>CAWDQE010000024.1:0-223801 GCA_963804375.1 uncultured Planctomycetia bacterium | reverse complement strand
GCCTCACATTTCCACGATTTGGCTGGCGATGGGCCTGCGGAAGACCAACGGAAAAGTGATTACCCACGAGATCAATCCGGACACGGCCAAACTCGCCCAAGAGAACTTCAAGGCCGTGGGAGTCTCCGACATGATCACGGTCGTCGTGGGCGATGCCCATGAGACGGTATCCAAGTTGAAGGGACCAGTGGACATGGTCTTTATCGATGCCGACAAGCCGGGCTATCCCGATTACCTCAAGAAGCTCCTCCCGCTGGTCCGTCCTGGCGGGTTGATCTGTGCCCACAACATCAACAGCCGTCAGGCCAATCCGGAGTTCGTCAAAGCCGCCACGACAAATCCGGAATTGGAGACGGTGGTCTATACGGCGGGTGAAGGGTTGAGCATCTCGCTAAAGAAACGGTAATGGTCCGATATCGCCCTAGCCGTGGCATGCACGACGGCTTTGCTCGAACCCCTCTTCTGTGGAGACAATAATATATGCAGCCTCGCAACCCCCGCCTTCGGCCCGCGTAACCCGCTCGCCGCCGAGCAAGGAGCCGGGGCTGGAGGACGGGGTGGCTGGCAGGCCGGATGCGGTGGACCTGGCGGGTAGGAGAGAAGAATGGTGAACGCAGGGCGAAACCGCCGGACGGCACAGCATTACGGAGTCATGGCGACACGGAAGCCAGTGTGGAGGAAGTTCCGGAACCAAGGCTCGAACTGGTAACGGGCCGCAGACCTGGCTTTGTCGGGCCCGTCAATCCAGGAACCGCCGCGAAGCACTCGGTCATCTCCGGAATCTGCTCCCGCCGGATCGTCCATGGGAGATGTGGCATAGTATTTCATGCGATACCTATCCGAGCACCACTGCCAAGCATTTCCGTGCATGTCGTAAAGCCCGAAGGCATTGGGCCGAAAACTGCCTACCGGCGACGTGAACACATATCCGTCGCTGGCTTTGAGCGTGGCGTCCCTATCTGGAAACTTCGCCTTGTACGATGCGTCGGCTACGTTGCCGAACTTCGCCAGCGTCTCGGGATCGTCACCACTGGAGTAGCGGGTTGTCGTGCCTGCCCGACAGGAGTATTCCCACTCGGCCTCAGTTGGCAGTCTGTAGGTCTTTCCGTCCTTTCTGCTGAGCCAGTTGCAGAAGGCCATCGCGTCGTTCCAGCTCACGATCACTACCGGGTGTTCGTCGGTCTGCTCAAAACCTGTGTTCCGCCAGGAGTATTTCTCGCTGAAGGCGAACTCCTTCGTGTCAGGATCCAATCCTAATGCCCCGGGCTTCTCGCCCTTCTCCGCAACGGTCTTGTAGCCGGTGTCAGCGACGAACTGCCGAAATTGGCCCCGCGTGACGTGATACGTGCCCAAGTAGAAGGGTTTCGTGATCCGCACGCGGTGTTGCGGATGCTCGTCCTTGAAATAATCTGCTTTCAGAAAACCCCAGTCGTACGTCTTGTTGAAGAACGCCGCTGTTTCCTCCGCCGACTCCTTGCTGCCCATCAGGAACTCGCCCGAAGGGACGAGCGTGAGCTTCATGCCGATCGAGTTGGTGATCTGCTTGGTCGGGGCTGGGGTGGGTTGTGCGGCGGTTGCCAGGCTCGTGTGCAGGATTATCGACGCCAAGAGGGCGACCGAGAAGATCGACTTCATCATTGTGCTCCTTGGTCAAGCAGCCACGCGAAAGCGGGAATAAACGCCAGTACTTCTATTTCTTGTCTCGCTTCAAAACGAACATACCCATATTGGAGGCCGGCTTCGTGGCAAATTCTCGGGGACGCTCGCCGCCTTCCTTCGTCCAGCACATTCTCAAGGTGCTGGTCGTCAGTTCGTAAATGCCACGAGAGACTTTTTGATTCTCACCCGCGGGCATCAAGTCCAATGACTTTGGCTTGACGGAAGGATCCACTTTGAGCGTGCCCTTCTCCTGGTGATTCCCGTCACGGAGAATGAGCGAGTCCCCTTTGATTACGACCGACATTGCCTTGATCGCTTCATCGGGGGCTTTCTTTCCCTCTCGCTCGGCGGCCACGACAGTCCAGGTTCCCTGCATGTTGTCCAACTCCGTCTTGGCATCCTCCGTGCCAGAGTCCGACGTGAGTTCCTTCGGCGGGCTCTTTGCCTTGTCACTTGCCTCCTTGGGCTCTGCGGCGGTTACCAGGCTAAGACTGCCAACCGCCATCAAGACCACCAACGCGACTGTCGATAATGTTCGAAACATGGGCCAAATCTCCTTCAAGCTTTGCGGCCGATCGCCACGCACGCTGCACAAGGCCGAACCCCGGCCGCTGCATCCAGTTTATCAGCGGCTCTTGGTGGTCGTCAATCACCTGCCAAGCGGGCGTAAATGCCGCCTTTGGGCGGCATCTGACCGAGCCCTCCTTTTAGCTCTCGGCAACGCCTGGCCGCCGCAAACCGCACCTTCCTACCGATCGAAGCGGCGTCGAGGACCGACGGTGGACTGGTCAGCGGGTGATTTTGCAGTGGGGCAGGGCCTGCTGGGGCCTGGCGACCCTGGCACGACTGACTCCTCACTGACGCATACGAAGCGTGTCTCGCCCTTCGGGGGTTCCGAAGAGCCACCACGTACCGGCAGGAGCAGGGGATAACGTCCCGTTCGCGACGGCGATAATTGCCTTCCCGAGTTCGACTACGGGGGCAGTAAGCACTTCGGTTGCACCGCGAGGGAAGATACGCATGTTGTCGAGAATTGGCCACGCTGTGATTTCATCGGCTGAAATCCTATCGCGTGCTCCCAGTAAGCTGCACGCTTGCTCGGCCAGCCCAATGAAGATGTCGATCTGTTCCGCGGACCACTCCTCGTCAATATGCAAACCGAAGTCGCTGATCACGGCATTGACTCGCCAGCCGGTGACGGCTTCGGCTATCCACGCACCGCTCGATGTGGCAGCAAGCGGCTCCGCGACGTCGATAAGGTGCTTGAGGAAGATCCCCATCGCGACATCATACGCCCAGAATCCGCAACCTCGATATTCGACAAACATTGTTCTCGACACGATCAAGGACCTTTACGACGTGAGATTGTGTTTCGATTCTGACTCCCCAGCCAACTGCACGGCAAGGCGACAACTACGACGAGGATCAGGAGTAACCGAATCGAGAACTGGAAGCCAGCCGAACCTTTCCGACAGCCACAGAAGCACCTCGGCGGCCAGCAACGCCAGGACGAAGCGACCGGGCGTGGGGCGGAATTGTGGGGGTATCGGGGCGTCCATGGCGGGCATTGGCGTGGGCCGCAGACCTACTCGGGCAGTTGTGTTGGATACGCCTATTTCGATCCCGGCAGCTTCAAGTCCTCGGGCGGTGGCGGTTCATCGAGCAATTGGATCGTCGTCGCCGGGCCAAGATCCACTGGGGGCTTCCACGACCGTAACGCCCAGACAACACGCTTGTCCTTCGTCACTTCCAGGGCTTGAACCGGTGGGTTCTCGATATCGACCGGATGCGACCAGTTGTTCCACCAGTTGTTGACGAGCGTGTTGCCGTTGACCAGCCGTACCGCAATTTGCGTTCCCACCAGCCTATAATCGGGCACGTCGGCCTGAGTCAATTCCCAAACCGTTTTCCCCGCGTGATCGACTTCACGCACAAATGTCTTATTGCTCGTAATCAGCGTGTTGCCGTTGGGCAGCCGTGACGCCGACCACGGCGAAGGCACGTCCACCGACCAGACTTCCTTGCCCTTGCCGTCGTACTCTGCCACTCTGTCCATGTCCATGTGGGCCACGAGAAATGTTCCACGCTCCGTCATTCGGGCGTGACGGAACTGGCCATGCACTCCCTTGGGCTGTTTGACCGGCAACGTGAACTCTAGCTCCGTCTTGCCGGTAGCCTTGCCGACGACTTTCAGCCGGGCCGGATCGCCGTTCTGCACGTACATCACCCGTTCGCCGGCCAGAGGTTGAGCGGTGTGGATTTCGCAGCCCCGTGGAACATCGAGGTGCCATACGATTGTCTTCTGTGGCGAGAGTTCGGTAATGCCGAACTGATGGGCGAAGAGAATATTGCCGTTGGCTCGAAGGAATGCATCACTGATCTCGCCTTTTGAGTTCGGCATCGTGTGCGACCAGGAGACCTTGCCATCCTTGACGAGGAACATGCTCTGCACCTTGTCTTCGCCGGCATAGAAGAACGGGTGCTGGGCCAAGCCTTTTCCCGGCAGTTCGGCTGGAGCCATCGGCGGGGCGGCCAGGGAGAGGCTTGTGCCGGTAAGCAAAACGCAGCAGATCATTGGCTCAAGTCGATGCATTCTCAGGCTCCCATGGACTTTCATCTCATTTACAAACTGTGCAAGGGCGTCATTCCGCCAAGCGTACAGCCGTTATAGCGACTCCCGTTTCTTCTCGGTATTCAACTCCGGCCCGACCTTCCGCCGCTTGTACGTCACGCTGTACTCGACCCGTTGCTTCTTTCCCGGCTTCAGGTCCAGAAAATACTTCACGTGCTGCTGATCGACCCGCTCCACGCGGCCGGTCACCGTGTGCAGGTCCACATAGGCTCCGGCTTCGTTGCTCGTCCAGCCTTTTGGCTCGTCGCCCTCGCCCCACAAAACCACGTTGGCATCAAACTGCCTTTCGACCTCGATTTTGGCCGGCTTGCCGGAGACAAGTTCTTCCTCGAAGAAGAACGTCTCGTCGTAGTCCACCAGGTCGTAGTACTGGACGAACTGGTTGTCGAGCCTGCGTTTGTATTGCCGGGCGACGACCTTACCGATCTTCTGGTCCTTGACCCTTCGGCGGATCGTGATGTCCTTGTCCGGCCCGACGTTGACTTCCACGCGGTCGCCGATGGGCACGTACTTGGTCTCCGTGCCACCGACATAGGCAAGATCGTGGTTCTTGTATTCGGAAAACAGCCTGACGGTGCCGTTGGGCAGCGGCGACAGGCCCAGGTTCTCCATGGCCGAGAGATTCTTCTCCTTGCCCTGCTCGTCCAGCAGTTTGACGTTCTTGAAGCGGTAGAACTTGGTGAAGCCCTGGTCGCCGGTGCGGTCTGAGAGCTTGTAGATCGATTCCAGTGGCACGTCGACGGCCTTGAGGGCGACCAAGCGTTTCGGCTCTTTGTCCTTGATGTCCTCGCGGCCTTCGATGGTGAAGAGGAAGTATTCGGAGAGGCCCTGCTTGATGACGGCCTTGGGTCGCTTCAAAGTAGGATCGACATCGAGTTCGACGGGTGGCAGGTCCTCGGCATCTTTTGTGGCCTCGGCAAAGGCTTCCTCTTTTTCCGCTAAGCGTCGAAACTCGGCGGTCGAATAGCCATGCTTCGTGCCCGGTGCCGGTCTTCTCGCCAAATCCGCGATCTTCTCCACCAGATTGATCTTGCCCACCACGAGTCGCGTCTGAGCATTATCGTACTGCTCGCCCGAGCCATTCGTGACCCGCACGTAGCCCGTCAGGCTCAGCTTCGTTTCGTCCTCGTTGGCGATGCCCACGTAATCCGCCGCCCAAGTGATGCCCGAAGTGAAGTACCTGATCTCGACCGGGATCTTGCCGGCAATCTGGCTCTTGATGTTCCATTGCAGGGCGTCGTTGCGGCCGGCGGGGAACGTGGTATCGACCAGATCGACCTTATCCTGCTTATCGAGGATGCGGAACTCGATCGAAGTAGGGTCGATGAGCGTGTTGGCCCAAGAGAACTGGATGCGGTTCACGCCTTCTTTGACCGTGAGCAGGCGGTGCTCGCGGACCATGGTGATGTCTTCGGAGTTGTAAATGGTAAGCTGCGTGGATTCGCGGGTAGGCAGCGTGACGAGATCCACGGCCGCGGAGGCGGGCGTTGTAAGCAGAAGAAGCAGCAGGAAAGAGCAGTGGCGGAGCATGGGAGGACCCTTTGGGGAAGCTTGAGTCTATCGTAATCCAGGGGCGGCTGGTGTGCCAGTAGGCCGGAGTTTGGACGTTCGACAGGGCGGTTTGGTTCCATCTTTGACGGAGAGCATCAGGTCCGGAGGCGGCGGCTCCCAGTCGAAAAGCAATTCGGTAAAGCAGGGCCGGGGATGATGCAGATGCGGGATATTCCTGGCGTAGCGGCTAGCGGCTGCGGGATCTACATGTTGCGAGGGAGCATTCGGCGAGGCCGACGGAGATGGGGTGGGCCGGTTGCGGGTCGCTGGTAGCGGGCGTAGAATGCCCGTGAATACTACATTGACCGTAAATCGGACGATAACGGGCAATCTCGAAAGCAGCCATCAAAGGAAGCGAGGCATGTATGGACTGGATAACTGACGAAATCGCGATCGGCAACTACCTCGAAGCTGTCGATGTCGAGATGCTGCAACGTGAGAACTTCGCCTCAGCTTTGAGCTTGGACGGCACGCTTTACGGCAGGGAGCCGGTCGACTACGGATTGCGACGCATCGAGGTCGTGCGACTGGAGGACGCCCCCGGCAACGAAGTTCGCTTGTTCAAGCTGGCCGTGGAGTTTCTGGGCGAGTTGGTGCGAGAAGCCCCACCTGTCTTGGTCCAGTGCCATGCCGGCCGAAGTCGGTCCGCCGTGGTCGTAGCCGGCTACTTGGTTACCGAACGTGGAATTGACCCGGTGGAGGCGTTGGATTTCGTTGCCGCCAAGCGGCCGATCGCAGTCACACCAGGTTTGGAAGAACTGCTCGATTCCCTTTGAACTTTCGCGGTAGGAGACTTGATGGAACCATCATCACGAACACCTGAAGGTGAGCCCAACCGTTGCCCGGTCTGTGGCAAGGAGCTGCAAATCGAGCCGTCGCGGCCGCCAGGCGATGCTCCATGCCCGCACTGCGGCAGTCTGCTGTGGTTTGAGACTACTGACCGATCGATTCCCCAAACGCGTCAACAGATCAAGAGGCTGATGGCGGAAATCGAGCAACTGTCAAAACGCGATCTATTGCCGGAATACTTCTTCAGTGAATTTGTGAATCGCGTCATCGCTGCAATGGCTGCCGTGGGAGGGGCAGTTTGGATCGGTAGTCGCGAAGGTCCGTTGACCCTGCGGTATTCCTTCAATCTCCGGCGGACAAACCTCTTGGAAAGCCAAGACAGCCAGTATCGGCATACCGTTTTGCTCTACAAGGCTCTTTCAGGAAGTGAAGGTATTCTGGTGCCACCGAGCTCCGAGTCTGACGAACAAGGTGTGGAGGAAAACCCATTGGACTTGCCCTTGTTACTCACTCCCTTGCAGATCGTTGGACGAAACGTCGGACTCGTTGAGATCTTCCAACGGAAGGATTGCAGCCCGATCGCTCGGCTGGGCAATCTCCGGTTTCTGACACAAGTGACTGCGATGGCTAATGCGAGCCCAGTTATCCAGGCCCTCAAGTAACCATTGCAAAGGCGTTTACCTCCGGTCCGCAGATGGCGAGTCGGTCGTAGTGCTCAAAGACGGGCTGCCGGTTGCCTGCATCATCGCCGGCGTGAAGTCGGGCTATAAAGTAGACGTTGCCACGTCGATTGGCGTGGCAGTCCAGTAGCGACCTCGCCCACCATTTCGGCGGCTCGATGCGGGCACGCCCTTCGAGGAATCCTAAGAACCAGTTCAGGTTCTCGCGGTCGGGTCGGAATGCCTGATCCCCTTCCTTCTCAGGAATCGTAACGACCACCTCCTGCCATGCTGCCTGGATCGCGATGCCGTCGTTGGGGTGCGTCAATAACGTGCTAAGGCCACCGGCCACGGCCGCCGAACACGCCAAAGCACTTCCTTCGGGATGGTTGTTGGTGCCCCGGTTGGCGTACTGAAGACTGAAAATGGGGCGGTTGTTGCGGGCGTCGGCAATCACCCAAGCTGACTTCCAGCCACGAGGCGTGGGTCGCATCTAGGGGGATTAAAAAATCGCACTTGGCAGCCACGATGCAGGTCAATATCTTGCCTGCTCGAAAAAGTTCTCAGGACTATCGCCGTAAGATGTCATTCACTGAAGAAATCCATACAACGCAAAACGGCTTGACCGTGTTGCAGGCCCAAAAAATGCTGGACTACGTTGCTAATCGATTGGACGGAGTTGACAACGCCGTTGCCGAACGATTGCTCGACGGGTTCGTTGACCGCTTGCGGAAGCTGGACAACATCGCTGCTGTCAAAGGCTTCATCGCTGAAGCGAACGACGCTGCATTACAGCATCTTGGTGGCCTTGAAGGTGCCAAGGACTTGATTTATCTGATCGAGAAGATCGGCCAAGCCTGAATCGTTGGCTGTCGGAAAGGCCGATGAAAAAACCCTTCGCAGGACGGGGTTCCCTGCGAAGGGCGACAACGAAGAAGCGTACCCGCTGGGATGAAGCAACGGAGGTGAGGGGTGCTCGCCCCCCACTGTCAAGAAGAGAACAACCCCCACGACCTGCGGGCACCGCAAAGGCACAAAGTCATCGTCCAAGGTTCGCTTGCTGCGAAAACCTTCATGCCGTGCGACACTCCGGTATGTGAGCGTCCAGTCTAATTGGACGGAACTCGACGTGATTTGTCACAGTCAAGCGAGAAAATTTCACTCTCGACCTTTCCCTTCAGATCATGCCCTATATTTCAGCGGGCTTCGGAAGAATGCCGATCTAAGTTAAGGAAAAACCGAGGGCAACGGGAACTTCCGCAGAAATTCACCCCTCCAAACAGCTAGGAATCGAAACATGTCCGGAATTTCGCAAGTCACGGGACTTACCGCCAACAGCCTTCAATGGCTTGCCCAAGCCATTCAAGATGCCGATCAGAACGCTCAGTCCCAAGCAGCTTCCACGAGTGCGAATGGGACGCAGGCGACGACAGCGACGACAGCCGACACGGCGGCCTCCAGCAGTGCCGCATCGAGCACGACAGCCTCCACCAGCAGTCTTCAGAACCAACTTGTCACGGCAATCACCAGTGCCATGCAAACTGCCGAGCAGTCGGGCAACACGTCGAATCTGAACTCGGTGATCCAAGGGGCCGTACAGCAAGTTCTCCAAGACAACGGCATCGACCCTGCAACGCTTCAACAATCCTCGACCGGGCAATCTGTCCAGGGCATGCACCATCATCATCACCATGGTGGCGGGAGCAGTGGCACTTCGAGCAGTACTCAGCAAGCATCCAGCACGAATTCTACGAGCAGCACCACAGATCAGACCGCCAGCACTGCTGGCACGACGGGATCGCAGCCGTTGTCGGGCCAACAAGTCGCTGACCTGCTTTCCCAGGTTTTGGGCACGTTGCGTGGCAGCCAGTCCGTGAACGGATTACTGCTCGACCAAACCCAATGATGGTGTGACTTCCAGACGGGATTTCCTCGATTTGCGAGGAAAATCCCGTCTGTTTCATCCCTTGGTCGGTGATCATTCATCTTTCGGTGAAGAAATGTCGATCTTTAACGGTTAGCGAAACTGCGGCCTTTATTCCGATTGCAGTGGTGGGGGTATCCTGCTCGCCAGGGTGTATGCGGGCATGTACGGGAACACTGGCATCGGTGGATGCAATTCAAGCCTCTTTTTACTCGACTCGGGCCAATGAGCAGGCTACCCCCCCAACTAAGGAGTAAATTCCATGTCCAGTAACCCTGTCAGCGGAATTGTCTCTAATGGAACCATTCCGCTCCGGCAGCAAACCACAATGCCGGCTCACCAGCATCGTCGCGGAGGCCGTGCCGGGCCAAGCGGTGGCACCAGCGGTTTGCACAAAGCCACCTTGAGTGGTATATCAAAACTAGCCACTGGTATGGCCAGCACGACGGCCACCGGTTTAGCCACCGCTACAACCAGCACGACGGGAACTCAACAAGCGGCCATTGGAGCCCTTCTCAACACGCAAGCGTAGATAGCGGAATTTGTCTCAGGCATTGGCCGTCAGATTCGACCAAACCATCATGCTGCCTCCATGCCAGACGGGCCTTTTCTTTTTGATTTTCGTTTAGCCGCAGATCATTCCGCCTAGCTTACTTCATCGGGTGCCGCTTGAAGAACTCCCACATCAGGTCGTTGGCCGAGATATTCTTCGTCGATTTGCCGTTGAGCCGGACCTCCGGATCACGTCCCGGCCACGTATGCCCGCCACCGTTGATGACATAAAGTACAACTTCGGCCCCATCCTTGCCCGCCCCATACGTCTCCCGCTGCACAGTCGTGCCGTCCTCGCACTTCGTCGGTTCGACCGTGACCACGGGTATTTCCGGGCAGCCGTTGGCCTTCACCCACTCTTGGATCGAGTAGCGTACTGAGAGAAACTCGACCCGTCTCAGACTCGCTCTGGTCGTTCCTCCGTTGAACGGCACAAAGCGGTCATCGGTGCCGTGGAAATGCATCACCGACACGGCCCGCTTGGGATTGCAAGTCGCCATGTCCATCGTTCCCGCCACCGGGGCGATGGCGGCGATCCGGTCGGACAATTCCGACGCCAGCCGGTAGCACAGGATGCCACCGTTGGAAACCCCAGTAGCAAAAATCCGTTTGGCATCGACGTTGACGACCGTGGCAAGATCATCGAGAAGACATCGGGTGAATCCAACGTCGTCAACATTGTTTCGCCGGGCATACATGCAGCAGTTGCCGCCATTCCAGGTAAGCACGCGTCGAAGACGGCCCGTGCCATTGGGGTAGACTACGATGAAACCTTCCTGGTCGGCCTTCTCACTCAGACCGCAGAACCCGATCATCTGCCGAGCGTTGTTCAACGCACCGTGGAAAGCGAGGATCACGGGCCTCGGCTGTTTGGCGTCGTATCTCAGCGGAACGTGGACGATGTACGAACGGCTCCGGCCGTCATGTTGCAGACTGCGGATGTAGTCGCCGGGGCCGAGCGGTTCGGCGGCCAGGACAGACGAGGCGAGCAGGATCGAAGCGAGAGTCATTGTTCTTTCCCTCCATTTTTCAATTGAAGGCATGGTGGGTTTGCCAGGAATACGCCCAAATCAATGATATTAGGGTGGCACGTGACTTTCAATCACGAGCCGTGATGGGTAGCTTTCGAAATTGAGACTGGCCAAGAAAAGCCTGGGATGGGTTCCCAGGCTCTAGTGAATTCTCCGATGTGGGCACGACTCAGAACGGAATGTCGGTCGCTTCCGGGCACGCGATCGCTTCGGCCAGGTCCTTGGACTTCTTCACACCACCGGCTTCCTTGATGACCTCTAAGCACCCCGGTCATGCCTTCACTGCTAGCACTGCTTCTTGCATTTTTCACGTCAGCCAGCTTGACATATTTTCTGGGAGTCTTATGCTGGTGGTTGTCAGCCGCATGACCGAATGGATGCGGGCATGCGATATGGCAGTTGAGGCAGTTTGAGCAGGATGCGGTCTGCCTCATCTGACGGTTGACAGAAACTTGTCCCGACACCCCGCAACGGAGGGCAAAATCATGCAAGACCCACCGGCTGGCTTGCTGTGAGGAGCGGGTAATACGCTCCTCGGAGGTATCGTTCTGACAGTATTCAAAGAACCCAGGAGTTCACACGAACCCCGCTTCATCGAGGCGGGGTTTGGCGTTTCTTGGGGCCTGTTCTGCTCGATCCCGAAAGAAATGCGGTTGAAATTTCCAGGGGTTCGGGAGGGTTGACGGCCTGCCTAGTTCTGGTATTCTTGAACTTCGGGCAGGATGTCCACACTCTGTCGAGGCCGTGTAGCCGGATGTGACCCACGGCTCGTTGAATACGCTCCGCTTGCCTTCGGCAAGCGGGGCCTTTTTATCAGTACGAACGCCCCGTGAAAGAATCTTCGCAGATAGCGGGGCGATCTCGCCATGCATTTTGCTTGCGGGTCATTGACATCTTCGACCTGTCGGCTATGCTTTCGAGAACTGGCTGAATGGATACACTGATTCGAGACAACCTTGTGCCGTTGTGGCAGGATGCCTGGGTTCCAGTTTCGCATACGTCTTGCAATTCAGTCGCATGAGCCAGGTCAGATCTTATCGTGGGCTCTCCAACCCTAGCCAAGGAAACACCCATGCAAGTCTTTTCTCTTAGCAAGAGCGAATCCGTCGTCATTGATGCGAATATCGTCGTCAAGGTGCTTGAAGTCTGTGCTGACGAAGTTTGGATCGAGATCGAGCGTCCCAGAAGCATCTCGGTCGAGCGGGGAGAATTGCGTGCAGCAGTTCGCCAACCGGCACACTGGCGAAAATCCTCCCCGAGCCCCTGTGCCGCACTACAGAACTGATCCACCTGCTTGAATCGGCTTAAAGACGGGCTGGCAGGTCGATATTCCGACTTGATGTGGCTTTTGAGCCAGCCGAGCTTTCCTCACGATACGTGCGGTTGCCTTCGATTCCAGTCGGGCCGTGGCCGCTGACCAGATGGCGATGAGGCCGTATAATTTCTATATCCGGTTTATTCGTTATCAACGCCGCCCCTGAGCGATGAAATTCCCGCAAATTTCAGGGAAGCGACGTGGGCTTAGCGGCCATCCTTTGTACACTGAGTGTAGGCGAGAATGTACCCTCATGGGGGTCGTCCGCCTGAGGTTCGCTTGATTTCGTGCCGTTTCGCCCGAGGCTGCTGGATCGCAGCAAGTGAGTGGTCATGTTGGTACTGTCCCGAAAAACGAATGAGAGCATAGTCATCGGCGAGAACATCGTCGTGACGGTGGTCGAGATCCGTGGCGACAGAGTACGGCTGGGCATTGAAGCTCCGAGGGCGGTTTCGGTTTACCGCCGAGAGGTCTACGACCAGATCAAGTCGTCCGAGGCATCGAGCCAATCCCCCCAAGAAGACGCCAGTCACGACAAGTAGTGGACGATCGCCTCAGGCCGTTGCCACTCGGGTTATGGCAATTCGGCGGGAGGAAGCTGGCTGACGCTCGAAGAAACTACCAACGATTAACTGGCCTCCCAAGCATCATCGTATTCCCATTGCCCTCGATGCCAAGCAATGAATGGGCAGGGAACCCGGCTACAGCAACATCCTGATTCAAAGGAAAAGCCCCCCACTGGCCGCACCAGTGAAGGGCTCTTCCTCGTATCCGACACAACCAACGGATTATCGGCATCCTGCCGTCGCAACCGTAGCCTTTCTGGGCATGCCGCCCGCGTCAAAGAACCACCGGCTCAATCACGACCACGTCCGGCTCCGGTCACTCGATGGCTTCCGCCAGGTCCTTGAACTTCTTCACGCCGCCGGCCTCCTTGATGACCTCCAGCACCTCGGTCATCTTCTGGAAACCGCCGAGGGCCTTCACCGTGGCGGCGACCTTCTTGATCTCCTCCAGGGTGATCGTGCCGTTGGGCTTCGTCGGCGTGGCGATGGCTGCCGGTGCCGGTGGTGCAGCGACGGCAACAGGGGCTTTGACCCGCGTTCCGTTGAACTCGTGACCGCACTTCGGGCAGGTTTTCGTTCTCGGACCTGCGACCGACGCTCCGCAACTCGGGCATCGTTTCTGTCCCGGCTTCAGTTTGTTCGTCTTGTTGAGCTTGGAATAGATGGCGGAGACATGACGAGACGTGATGTCGATGCCTTGCTTATTCAATGCCTTAGCGACTTCTCCACTCATGGCATCAGGCTGGGACTTCAGGTAATCACGAACTGCCTTGGCTTTGTTGACCTCGCGTTTCTTTGCCATTTTTCTACCTCCACTTCCGTGTTAGGAATCGACAGAGAATTATTACCCAAAGAACCGGCAGGGCAAGCTGCAAGTCGCAGGCAAAGCCTCGCTGATATGGCACGCATAGTGAATATTCCAAACGTAGCGGCAAATGGGTCTGTCTTTGCTGTTCTGGCAGGCACGACGGAACACCGTTAGGCAAACACGTCGAACTTCGTCTCATCTGCCGCCTCGTTCGACGCGAACACCTCACCGTCCGAGACGGTAAATGTCCAGCCGCACTCGCACCCGTAGTGCGAGTCATCGTATCGAATGATGTGATAAGACTCGCCACACTCGGGGCACACGCCCCACGCCAAGAAATCCAGATCTTCGCCTAAGAGTTTTGTTTCCATGGCACCGGTTCCTAAATGCAAGAGGTCACACGACTATTTAGTTCCTTGTACGCCCAAGGATTCGAGTGCTGCTGAGATAAGTAGGGATCTGGCTGACAGCCATTATACTCGGAGCACCGAGGATGGGAATAAACCGTTTGGCGTTTACGGCATAACCCAATATGGTTGCACCGTAATCCTTGCCCTGTCGATCCACCAGCCGATCTCGGTGCTTGGCACTCCGGCGGGCGTAGTGCCCAGGCTCGTTCTATCAAGCCTTTCGGAGATTCTCAAGATACCATTCTAGGAGGGCGTCAAAGGACTCCGTCAACTTACGGACATCCACGAAGTCGTGATCAAAGAACAATACCGCTTGGTCGTCAAGGCGTTCTTTACCACGCTGTACGCGTTCAAACGTGAACATGTTGCCCATACAGTCGTTGCCAAACCCGATCAGGTGTACGGGCATGCCCGCTGACCAGTAGCCCGTGGTTCCCTCGACAGCCTTCAACGGTGAGAAGAGTTCGTGGAAGTCTGGGAAATCCAGGTTTCGCTCCTCAATTTCATCAAGAAGCGACGGCGTGTATACCGATCCGTAGGATTTCATGAAACAGCGGTAGGCTGTTGGGAGAACAGTATCGAGGGCGACCTCGATACTATCAAGGTCGGCGTCGCCGAATGGCAGCGGGCGATCACCAAACGCAAACTGGGCAACAAAGCGAGCATGGATCTCGGCACGATCGATCATATATCACATTCAGTCGATGGGGATGCCACGCTTGCTCGACAAGACCTCACGCTGCCGCCGGGCAGAAACAAAGATCGAAATACGATGCAAAGCCCAGACGGCGTCGTTCCCGTCGATTATACCGGCGGTGAGCGGCGTCAACTACCGGGTGGGTGTTTTGTGAAGCGGCTACCGTGCCACGATCCGTGTGCCTGGTAGTAAACGGCCACATAGATGGCTGCCGCCCATTGAAGCACGAGGGCCACGATAGACCACCTTGGATACAGCCACGCAAGCAGCAAGGAGGCAACTACGATGAACCCGACCACGCCCTTGGAGCGAGCGGAGGCATTTGCCATGGCCACATAGTGGAAGCTTAGGCCGATACAAAGGAGCCAAAGAATGAGTCCATAGGGCATATCAAGACCTCCATCAGCAGGTTCTCGGGCTGCTCGTATCCAGGCTCCTGGCATGCCCGATGCCATATTCTCCAGGGCCAGCCGGGGTCGCCACGGTCGATTATACCGGCGGTGGGCGGCGTCAACTACCGGGCGGGCTACCGTTTCTCGTTCGTAGAACGTCCGCGGCAAGGCTCTATCCTCCTTAGCGGGAATTCGCCCCTTTTTTAGCTCCGTGATGAACGCGTCCAGCGGCACGCACTTTTCCGAGCGGGACCGGGGATGTTCTAGGGAAACGCTGACATGGACCGGATCGCGGCCGGAGGCAATCCTGTGAACGCTATTGTGGCAGGACCTTGGTTCCCACACGTCCCGTTTCTCCAAGCCTGCATTCTGCCAGACTCCGCCTCGGCGTACTTCGGCGTGGGCCTTATCCTCAAGATATTCCGTGCGGCGGAGACAAAGCAGGTAAGCATTGTCCACGTCCAGATCCCAGCCCGAGTGCGTGTTGGCAACGACCAGAATCCTCGAGTGAAGGTTGTCGTCCTCTCGAAGCCCGCTGAAGCCCATAAAGAACAGCAGTTCTTGACCGGGTTTGGCGTCGCCCTTTAACGAGCGGCCGACCGCGATCGTTGCCACGTAGAAGAACTGTTTCGTGTCGGGCTTGGCGTTCATACGAGGAGGCACGTTCGTTCGGTATCGCTCAATTGCCGTGACCCTCCCAATGACGATCAGCGGCGACTCCTTGAAATCGTCCAAATACATGTCGGAAACGCACTCGTACGGAAGAAAGGCCAGTGCAGCAGAAGCACTCCACAGCACCAGAAGGGCGACTAGACACACTTGGGTAAGACGATCGAACATTCTTGCCTCCGTTGTGCATGCAAATCAAAACCGCATCGAAACATCGTTCGCCGCGTTCTTCCAGGACCCGTCGATCCTCCGATTATAGCCGTGGCCGGCGGCGTCAAGTAGCGGGTGGGGCGACCCAAAAACCAGTTCGGCATGGCGGCAAGTGGTCGCCGAGGTCGACTATACGACAATGGGCCTTACGACTCATATCTTGGCGAATCGATCTCCACGGCTCGATTACCCTTTGGAGTTGTGGCATCGAACGGTTCTTGCCCTGGGAACATCGCGACAACCATCGCTGCCAAATACACCAGGAACATGGCCACCAACCAGATCGTGTCGTCCGAGTTAGTGACAACTGCCTGGACTCCTGCGTGGATGGCGATTATCAACTCGCCGTCAAGCGAGAGCAAGACGACGATTCCAATGAGAAAGACAAAGAACTGGAATGCCGAGACCGCCTCGCTGCAACTGTTCAGCGTGATGTGACGAACGCCGATCGCAATTCGAATGAAAAACGCAATAAACGGAATAGTCATTACCGAGTATTCAATCGCCGCACTGCGGCCGTTTGGGGCCAGAGCGACAAAAAGACTCGGCACGAGCACGACAAAGGCGGGCAGGATGCCGTCCCAAGCTATGACGGTCAAGAACCAGCGACGCGTGTTGATTCGCTTCGTAATCACAGGTCGCAGCAGGACCTACAGCAGTCGTGCCCCAATGGTCAAACAAGGCTACCAAGGCGAAAGAAACGAAGGTTCACCGCTTCACGCCGCATTCTACTTCCGCCTCCAGGCACGAGCAACTGGCCACCACTATCGCCGCCAGCCACGCACTAGCTCGCCGCCGCCAACCTGTCCTCTCCCGGACAACAACCCGTTGGAGTGGGGCGGCCGAAAGTCCTCGGTTTTCGCGGGGAATTCGCGGGTTGCGGATCGCGGCGGTGTCGGCGGTTTACCTTGCTTGTGGGGTTGGCCGGGCTCAGCGACGCAAAGCGGCGACTTGGCGATAAGGACAAGCTGCCGCCGGCATTCGCGTTGCGGCTGGCGATGCTGCGGGCACCGGTGACAGTATGTAATGGTGACTGGCAGGATCTGCGATACGGCTGGATTGTGCCCCAGAGCACGTCTTGTAGTGGGGCTTGTGACCATCTATTCGAGTGCAAACATACCACCTATTGCTATATGACATATGCACCAGAAGGGCTGCGATTGCCTCATTTGAGGCTCGCGGGGTCGGCAGAGGCGGTCAGCTGCAAATGGGGCTGATGGGAGTCGGCGTACTGAGCGGCGTCACGGACGACAGGGACGTTACCGATCGCGGCTGGGTTGCGTCTTGTAATGGGGCTGGCCGTCTTCACTTTCACTTGCCGTGGCTTCGAGCGACGCGAATGCGAATGCTCTTGGCCGTCAACGTCGCCAGACAATCGGGCATCAGCCAGACGACGTTGGAATCGTACGTGCCGAACTGGTCACGAAGCCGAAAGGAAATCGCATGGTCTCGCGGAGCACGGTGGCCGCCACACACACTAGCGTTAAGGCTCTTCAGGCGACCGGCTCCTGGATCAGATTCCGCACGCAACATCCTGGACAGGGAAGATCTGTCTCGACTGCCTCGTCCGGTATCGACAAAAAGCAATTACCATAGAGCTTTCGGATGTGCGGCACGACTTCCTCATCACGCCAGCGTTCAGCCTCCCGATGCAAGACAGCATCAAGAGAAACGGCAAAGACCTCATGGCGTAGCCTGCGTGCCTCGGCATCGTACCAGGCGACCGACCAACTATCGCGGCCGCCGCGACACGCTTCGGCCATGAAGCCCACCGGTGCGGCCTCGGTCTGGAAGCCGCAGGAGCAACGCAGATGGAATCGCGGGAGCCCCCAGATGCCGTCGATACGCTGAAGGTAAGCCATGGAAATCTGGAAGTCGTGTGCCCGAGTTAAGTTGCTCAACCGCCGCCCCGCACGGAGCAGCCCGCGTCGAGCTACCGCTGATTATAGGACGCCGGCGGGGGCTGCGGTATGGGGCGGATCTGCGAGTCAGCGAGCAGGGTTTGGTTCTGCATCGAGGCCCCAAGTGCCAACCGGTTTTTCACCATCCCAGATAATACCGTGCTCGTCCACCTTCAGGTGACTCCCGAGAGGCCGAATTCCTGCCGGATTGGTCGGCGACTTCTTATTCTTTTCACGCAGCAATTTGATTCTGATATCGAGGTATTGTGACTTCGCCCGGAAGACATCTGCTTCGGCTACTGTCCCGGCAGCCAATCTCGCCTCCGCAAGTTTAAGCACATCGCTCGCCCTGTCGAGCTGCCTCGTCAGCAGAGCGATCCTTTTCTCAAGACCATCCGTCGCGTCCAACTGGGCGTTACACAATTCGGCTTCGGCAGACGCAAACTGAGCGAAATCGACTGTGCCGGTCTTGTACTGTGCCGTCAGCACTTCCACAAGTTGGGTCAACGTTTTGACTTGTTCAGCTTGGGCGGCTTTGAGTTCAGCGGCTACATCGTTGCTCGCCTTCGACGGCGGTTCGGCAGCCGCAACCACGGTCGCCAAAGAAACGAGAAGCCCGACCACGCAAAGTAAGAAGATACGACGGATCATACGGTCCTCCTGTTGTCGAAGAGAAGAACATTCTCGCCACGCGATCATCGTACCCCCGGCCGTACTGCCTTGGCAAGCAAGGCGGCAGGAACACGCAAAGGCCAAGCTGGGCTCCCCGCGATGCAAGCCACGGGGACCACGCTATGGCAGCCTCGAATAACCTACTTGGGGCATTTCCGCGACTGTCTTCTACCCCAAACGGGTCACTTCCGTGCTCTTACGCGGGAAATGCTTGACACGCATTCCGGCCAGGTGCATAATCGCCCTCAGTTCTTCATCAACTCTGGCCCCACCAGCAGGCAGCGTTCGCAACGAGACGACTTGACGGTCCCGCGAGGACTGTTGTCCTTATCTCGTTGCCTTATGGACACCCGCCATCGAACGAAAGGACGGCCCCACAAGGGACGTGCGTTCGTTCATTTCTTGGGTGCCTTGTTCTCCTTTTGCAGGCGGTAGCCCGTCCCGGCTGATCGTTCGGCCATGACGGATTCTCGCTTGGAGAGAGTTTAAGAGTTCAAAGTATGGTCGGTTTTGCCGCGATGCATCAAAGGAGAGACCATGGTGACCCCAATCCATAATACTATCCCAGCCGTCTATCTGATCGCAGTTTCGATTGGGCTTGGCAGTTGTGCTCAGCCGCGTAGATGCCATCACGTTTACAACGCTAGACGACCCGTTGGCAGTCGATGGCACGATTGCGCGCGGCGTCTCTGGCAGCAGTATTGTTGGTGTTTACAATTATTCATCCGGGTTTCTCTACAACGGCTCTACTTATACGACGTTACAGGATCCGCTGGGAACTCAAACAAGCGCCCTGGGCATCTCTGGAAGCGATATCGTTGGTAGCTATCACGACTCATCAGGCGGTCTCCACGGCTTTCTCTACAATGGCTCTACTTACTCGACCATATCCGATCCGTTGGCACCAAACGGTACTGTCGCGTTCGGCGTCTTCGGAGGTGACATCGTTGGTTACTACAGCAACGAAGCTGCATTTGGCATAGATGATAATGGCTTCTTGTACAATGGCTCCAGCTATAGGACGATAGATGATCCGTTGGGGGTACACGGCACCGCAGCGACTGGCATCTCTGGCAGTAATATCGTTGGAGTCTATTGGGACTCCGCGAATTATGAACACGGGTTTCTGTATAATGGCTCCACGTATACGACTATCGATGATCCACTAACATTAATTGACACTGAACCTCTCGGTATTTCCGGCAGTGATATCGTGGGGACCTATACGGACCGTTCAGGCAACGAGCACGGCTTTCTCTACAATGGTTCCACTTTTACGACGATAGATGATCCGCTGGGAGTGACAATTAACGAAGTCTGGGGCATCTCTGGCAGCACTATTGTAGGAGCCTATTGGGATTCATCGGAAGTCTATCACGGTTATGTTGCTACCCTTCCCGAGCCTGGCACGTTGTCTCTTCTCGGCGCCGGCGTGTTGAGCCTGGTTGCTTTTGTCTGGCGTTGGCGTGTCATGGCTTGACGGGCGGCTGCCTTGGCATCGACAACCCGGGGACGACGCAGGAAGCTTGATCGGGCTTGCGGGGCTAGTGTGGGCGAGATTCGCAGGGGGCTGGGAAGCAGAGAGAATTTGATGATGAGATGACCGGTATGGATTAACCGACATGGCCTAGTCCTCTCCAAGCGGTGCCTCGACGCCTCCCCACACGGAGCGACCCGCGTCGCGCTGATTATAGGACGCCGGCGTGGGCTGCGGTATGGGGCTGGGCGTGCGTGATGGTAGGAGCAATCTCTTTTCGGGGACCCGAGCAACCAGGCGACGCCAGCCAAGCCGGGTGCGTGCGGAGATCGCGGGAGGCATCTCGACTAACCTGACGTGGGGACTTCGATGCTGCTGAAGAGGCAGGGGATGCCGATAGCGTACCGGCGTCTGGCATCCTCGCCCACGGCAGGCATCGCAGCGATGGGGAAGGCGTCGTGGGAAGCCAGAAGACTTTGATAACAAGATGAAAATTGCCCATAGCATTAGTCGCAACGCTACTGCGGCTTGTTCTTGATCTCGATTACAACCTGTGAACCATCCGGCAAGTCGCTAATTTGCCGGTGGATGGAACCGTAGCCGGCATAATAATCGTGGACCGGGAGCATGCCCACGTTTTCCAGCGTATAATTGCCGCCGAGCACCGGCGGCTGCCGGAAGCAATAACACTGACCAGGCTGCAACGTCATTCCAGACGCAACTAGCTCGTCTACCAGCGGAATCATGAGCCATACGTTCGCGTTGTCGCCCTCATCGAGTAGCACGCCAAAATCATCGCGACTTTCCGCGACCTTCTTCAGCGACCCGCAGCCGACGTTGAGCATGTGGACCGTGCCGTCGTCCAGCACCACGAACAAGTCGCCAAAGCGGTTCATGATCCAGACGGTCAGCGTTTCCGGCAGCAACCATGCCCAATTGCTGAGCAGGTTGGGCCAGTCGAAACCGCTGTGATCAATGATGTAATCGTGGATAATCATGGAAGCAAACGGTCGGTGTTCTTCTGTCATCCTTCCATGTTAACCGGGGCATCCTGCCCTCGCAACCGAACTGACCGGCTTGCAATCTGCCCAAGTCTTGCCCGCCTTCAGCTTGACCTCCAGCGGCACGCCGAATCCTTCTGGCACGCTTTCCATGGCGTCGATCACGGCGTGGAGGGCTTCTTCGACGCAGCTCTCGCGTGTTTCAAACAGCACGGAATCATGGACGGGCAGCAGCATGCGGACGTTGCCCGGCAACGTCGCGTTCAGGCGGATCAGGATTCCGTCTCCGCCGCCGCGCCATAGTAACGCTCGAAATCTTGCCAGAACTTGTGACAGACGGCCTCGTTGCGATCGTGGTAATCCTCGAAGAATCCAGGGCGATTCCATTCTGGAGGGTAGGCATAGCAGACGCCTTCGGCCCAAGAAGATTCCCAGAAGGCCGGCTCGGTCGCATCCACTACATCAAAGCATGCCGCATCAAAAAGCACGGGATCGCCCGTATCGTCGATGATCCTGTAGTCGTCCGCTTCAATCCCGATGACTTCGTATGTCTGCCCCAAAGTAAGCGACCAGATGACGCAGCCACCTCTCGTATCAGTTCGCTTGAGTTTCACCTTCATGTTCGATGAGAGACTGTGTCTGCCGACGATCCGCGAAAACAACACCGTCCTCCATGCTACTCCCGGCATTTCGCCCCCGCAACCACCGCACTCGCCGTCTTCCATCGGCCGTGGCATCGACGGCGGGCGGCACGCTGGGGATAGCGGGAGGGCACGAAGACGAGGCGGCCGTGCCGTAGGGCATCGGTGAATTTGCCTGCCGACAGGGCATCTGGAATGCCCCGCCAGCGGCATAGCCAGTTGACGGCGGCCAAGTTCGAGGCGAAGATGATCGTAGAAGCCCGTTGGTCGAAGCAGAAGTGCGACCGCCATGGGGGGGTTCTTCTGCGATTCCACGTTAGAAAGGCAACTCGATGAACCGTGCCATTCTTCTGCTGCTGACGCTGGCCTTGTCGCTTGCCCCTGTTCTCTGTTGGGCGGCAGAACCGAAGACGGAAGAAGCGAAGGCTATTGCCGAGCTCGAGAAGCTGGGCGGCAAGGTCACTCGGGACGAGAAGAGTCCAGGTAAGCCGGTGGTCTCGCTAGTGTTGCACGGCACCCGGATCACGGATACTGGGCTGGCACACCTTAAGAGTGTAACACAGCTCCAATCGCTGAAGCTGACGTTTACCGATGTCACCGACGATGGTTTGGCAAACCTCAAGGGATTGACCAAACTCCAATCGCTGAGCCTGTACGGAACCAAGGTCAATGACGCGGGACTGGAGTGCCTCAAAGAATTGACCCAACTGCAATCGTTGAACCTGGAAAAAACCGAAATCACTGACGCAGGGCTGGAGCACCTTATAGGGTTGACCAAACTCCAATCGCTAAACTTGGCGTACAACGAGGTCACCGACGCTGGATTGCAGCATCTCAATGGGCTGATCGAACTCCAATCGCTCGACCTGTGCTTCACCAAGGTCAGTGACGCTGGACTGGCTCATCTCAGAGGATTGCTCCAACTTCAAAAGTTAAACCTCTTCCGCACGAAGGTTACCGACGCTGGGCTGGTCCACCTCAAGGATCTGACCAATCTCCAATTATTGCGTTTAGGGGGAAGGATGGTCACCGACGATGGGATGAAACACCTCAAATGCCTGACCCGACTCCAATCGCTCGGCCTGTCGTACACAAACGTCACCGGTGTAGGGTTGGTTCACCTCAAAGGTCTGACCGGTCTCCGATCGCTGGGCTTGTCGGGAACCAAGATCACTGATGCTGGACTGGCGAACCTGAAAGGGTTTTCCGAACTCCAATCGCTTTCCCTAGCGCACGCCACGGTGACGGATCCTGGGCTGCTTCAAATCAAGAGGGTGACGACACTCCAGTCGCTGGACCTCTCGGGAACTCAGATTACCGACGCCGGGCTGGCAAACCTGAAGGAATTGACCAAACTCCAATCGCTGGACCTCTCGGGGACTCAGATTACCGACGCCGGGCTGGCAAACCTGAAGGAATTGACCAAACTCCAATCGCTGGACCTGGAGAGGACCGAGGTCAGCGACATTGGGCTGGAGCATCTCAATGGATTGACCGAACTTAAATCGCTGAATTTGGTGGGTACGCATGTTACCGATGCCGGGCTGGAACACATCAAAGGATTGACGAAACTCCAATGGCTGGATTTGTTGGGAACGCAGGTCACCGACGCTGGGTTGGCAAACCTGAAAGGGCTGACCTCACTCCAATCACTGCACCTCTATGCAACCGGAGTGACCGAAGATGGGGTGAAAGCACTTCAGAAGTCGTTACCGAACTGCCACATTGGCCATTAACCGCGTATGTTGAAACCCGCTTGCCAATTCCCATTCTGGCACAACCGCTGTAGTGACTTCCTTCAGGACGACCATCGGGCTGCGTGCCTACTGGTTGGGCGAACTGCGGAGCGACCGCTGAAAGTGCTAAGTAATCCATTGACATGACCGACCCCACCCCCAACCGCCGCTTCTCTCCTATGCCCTCCTGGCTGATCCTCGGCTTGCTGGTCGTGGAGGGGCTGCTCTGGCTCTCGGAGCGGTATCGGTGGTTTTGGTTCAATGAACGGAAGGGCTGGACCGTGCTGATCGGGGTGGCGGTGGTCGGCATCGCCCTCGTCTTGATGCTGCTCTGGTTCGCCGTTGCCCTGCTATTCCGGTGGCGGTTCCAGTTCTCGATTCGGTCGATGCTGGTGCTGACCGTCGCTGTCGCTGTTCCGTGTAGTTGGCTGGCGGTTGAGATGAAGAAGGCGAGGGAGCAACACGATGCGGTGGAAGAGATCGAGGATTCGGCTGGGTGGGTGGGCTACGATTTTGAAGAGGATTCGGCACCGACCTTAGCAGAGCCGAGAGGCCCGGCTTGGTTGCGGAATCTCCTTGGAGGCGATTTCTTCAATAATGTTGTTGACGCCGGTCTTGATGGTCCTGATACCGATGCCCAAATGAAACACCTGAAAGGGCTGCCCCAACTTCACAAGCTGGACCTTGGCGGCCCCCAAATCACCGATGCAGGATTGAAACATCTTGCAGGGCTGACGCACCTCCAAGTGCTGGGCCTCGACCACGACACGCAAATCAGCGATGCTGGGTGGCAATGTCTCGGCGGGCTGAATCAGCTTCAAGAGTTGCGGGTCGGCCCCCGACTCACCGATGCAGGACTGAAACATCTTGCAGGGCTGACTCAACTTCAAGTGCTGGTCCTCGACGACACGCAAATCAGCGATGTTGGGTTGCAACGTCTCGGTGGGCTGAACCAACTTCAAGAGTTGCGGGTCTGCGGCACTATAGTCACGGGTGCAGGGCTGGAACATCTTACGGGGCTCAGCCAACTACGGAAATTGGACCTTAGCTACTCCCAAGTCACAGATGCAGGGTTAGAGCATGCCGAGGGGCTGAAACAACTCGATGAATTAGACATTGGCGATACCCACGTTACGGATGCTGGACTACAACATCTCAAGGGCCTGAACCACCTCAGCGTTTTGGGCTTGAGCTGCACCCAAGTGACCGATGCAGGGCTGGTACAGCTTGCAGGGCTTACCCAACTCCAAAGGTTGTATCTCGACAAAACTAAGATTACCGATGCGGGGCTGGCACACCTTGCAGGGCTGACCCGACTTTCAGGGTTGTGGCTCGAACACAACCCGCAGATCACCGATGCTGGCGTAAAGAGACTCCAGCAGGCGTTGCCTAACTGCATTATCAACCGCTGATTCGACTGTCCGCGAACGGCTGAAGGCAGCTTTCACTGACTTCTCTCGCAAGCCCGCGACCGCTAACCTGCGTCCTCTTCCACGGCTCCCTGCAACCCGCCCACCGGCACCAGCGGTTGCCGGAGCGAGGGCGGCGAGAGGGATGCGAACGGGGTTGGCGATGGCGGTCAAAACGAGCTCGGGCCGTGAAATGAGTTATTGCTTGTCTGCTGGTTTCTTTTCAAAGATCATTACCTTACCCTGGTCCGGATCGCCGACATAAAACCACAGGAGGTAAGGCATAGGCACGTCGGCGATCGGAATCGAGGTGCTCACAAGGCCCTTGATGTCGAGCCCCAATTCCCATCTTCCTTGCTGTTCCCTGACATCCCATGTGCCGACTCCAGAGTCGAATCCGCCCTTTGACTCGCCAAATGCTTTCAGCCACCAGTCAGGCATATTCACCATCTTGAGCGAGCCATCTTTGAAAAGCTCGATAGAAGTTTCCACCTTGCGATACTTGCCTTCCTCTCTCACCAACTTGAGAGTCTCGGCGGTGGGAACGTACTTGCCAACCAAGTCCTCGTTGTTGGGCTTCCCCTTGGCAAAGTTCTGGTCATCGAAATTGGGGATGTGGCAGCCGCACAGCAGCAGCAGACAGAGGACGACCAGGTACTTCATGTTCATCTTCTTCATAACGGTACTCCTGCTTGTCGTTGCCCGTCTCAAGGCCCTCAGCGTCGAGCCGCCCCAATTCTACTCCACTCCGCCCGCCTGCACAGCCCTGGGCATTTTCGAGGGGAATCAGCGGGAGGGCCGGGCAGGCAGGTGGTACTAACTACTACTGCGGTTTTGACACATCGCTTGACTTATCGGGCTCGGACCGCTTCCGATCGCGATGAGCCTTCACAAGGCCAGCCGCAATCAACCCAATGGCAAGTATTCCCGTAGGGAAAGCAACGGCCAGAGAGATGGCGGTGACATCAAAGCTGAACTCGATGCCACAGGTGACCCGATCGAGAACTACGGCAGACCGAAAGTTAGGTATCTCGTTCATGCTTCGCATCATCGAAACCACCACTACCAAAAACCCCATGGCCAACGCGACAAAGACAACAACGGCGAAGCCAATATCCATCCGCAGCAGTCGATTTTTCCGCGGTCCTTGCGTGTGCGTGCCGTCCTTCTCAACGATCTTCACGGTAGTGCCCTCGATCCGTTCGTAGGTCGTATAGCGGTACCCGCAGCTCGAACAGACCCGGCGACGACGGATCGCAAATCCGTCATGGCTGGCCCGCGAATCTCTCACGCGGTCGTTATCTTCATGGCAGGAAGGGCATTTCATGAGGACTCCAAGCTCTTTAATTATCCGTCGCCGAAGCGGGCTGGGCAAGCGGGCGGCGTGCTCTACTGGGAGGGTGGAGTTGGGTCGCTATTGCTTCGCACGACGCCGAATTCAGTGCGTGAGCCGGGAGCGAGCAGCCCCCACAAACCTAAAATTCCAAGAGGAAAGAACAAGGATGGTGTGTAGATCCCGCAGACAACAAGACCAGCAATCCATCCCCAGAATCTGCGTTTGTGGATTCCGTAGGCGACGACCTCCACGCCGGCTGCCAGAACCACGCAAAACGAAGCACATATTGTGCCAAAGATCGGGTCGCCCACACCCACTTCATTGTCACCGGCATCGCCGTTGTTGAACACGATGAACGCGATGCATCCCACCAAGAGGTATAAGATCGCACTAATGTGTAGGGACACCAGGGCGAGAACGACAAGACTTCTCGCGGAAACCGTTTGGGCTCCAACCTCGGACGCTCTGGGGGATTCGAACGGATTCATGACATGGCTCATTCGTGCAAGATGTTCGCTGCCGCTTCCCGTTCGCGAAGGTTCGTACTGCCGCTCAGTTTACCACAGGCCCACGGCCTGCACCACCAGGCGGCAGGCTCTGCGGGTGCGGCGGGTTGGCTCCGCTGCTTGTCCGCGATCCGTCCTGACTGCTATCCGCCTTCTGTCTTGCTGGCTCTTTCAATGCTCGCTCCCATTCCGTCAAGAGCGGCATGAACGCAGGATTCGGCCGGACAATGGGCCACTTGGAACGCACGAACGCTAACGCCTCATCTCGGGTCCATTTGTGCTCCTGCATTAGGTAAGCAGTGGTGACCATGCCACTACGGCTGACGCCGTTGTGGCAGTGAACATAGACCGTCAGGCCCGCTTGGCGTTGGGTCTTGATGAACTCGACCACTCGCTGCAACCACTCGATACTCGGTGCGGGCGGTGCGTCCGGGATCGGCTGCCACAGGCAGACGGCGACCGGGTACGAATCCTCTGATTCGCAGACGTTGACAACGGCCTTGGTTCCCGGCGGCGGCTCTGGTACATAACGGCCAACATAGAGCCCCTCCTCGATCAGGGAGTAGGGGACCTCGCGGTACGATCTCTCCAGCCACAACAGCCAAAGCCAGACCCCAAGGGACGCGAGCAGTATGACGATCAGCAGATTGAGGCGGGGCCGTTTCATTGACTGATGGCCAACGGTTCACGGCCCGACGCCGCCCCTACCAAGGCCACCAGCGTCGAGCCACTTCAATTATCCATCGCGAGGGCGGGATGCACAAGCGGGCGGCGGCCTGGGAAGCATGGTATGCACGCTGCCTGGTTCAAAGTGACGGAACACCGACGAGAAGCACGAATGCATACAACAGCCAATGGGCACCGAAGTACAAGAGACAATACGCCACTTCGCAGTCTCGCCACACTTTGTGCGTCCTTCCATCGACGTACACGACCGCAAAGGATAAGATGATCCCGACGCTGATGTACACAAAAGTGATCCAGGAAATGGCAGGAGTTGGGACGGTGACGACCATGCTGGCCATGATGGTGATGCTTGAAGGCACCGTTGCCAGGGTTAGGAGGTCCTCCCTGCTGAAATGAAACGACTGGTGCCGCACCGCTGAAGCCCATATAGCACCCGCCAGAACGATTGCAGGAGCGATGAGCGTCGCCACGTACAACCAGAGAACTTTTTCATGATCTGCCATGGCAACACCAACGTAAGGTCGGACAACGCCAGCCCCGGCCCTCGCCGCAGCCCCCTGCTTTCACGAAGAACTCCAGCTATTCTACCCGCGGCCCTGAGGTCGAGCCAGCGGGTGGCGGATTGCTCTGAGGCTCCGGTGGGCCAGGCAGCGGCTTGATGGCCAGCCTGGCTCGCCAGTGGATGCACAACTCGCAGACACCCCGAACAAAAAAGGAGGGTAACGACAAAAACGATGCCGTCTGCGATCAAAGCCACGTATATGGTTGGATCGCGGGGATCAACCGTCATGTGGTGACGCATGCAGATCAAGCACGGGGAAAGAGGCCAGCCGCGGCAAAACATGCTATCGGCCACAGCGTCTAGCCCCTCAGGCGGCCCGACATTGAATTCCCTCGCCCATCGGGTTGGCCGCAAGTTGGCCCACAAGAGCATTCCGGCGACAAGCGTGAGCAGGATGCCTGTAAGCGGATGGACTCGACGCGGGTATTCCATGACGCCGACGGCGACTGCGATCGCGGCCAGGATCACCACGGCATCGACGTAGCCCAGCGTGCGTGCCAGGGAGAAGAACGCTGCGGTGCCACAGGTTAGGCCGAAGAGCGACCGCAGGCTGAACTGGAACGGCCGGCGTTCAGGCTTCGATGCGGCGGATTGGGGTTCGGTGGTGCTCATGGCTGTTCTATCCGTGATCGCTTCTCCTGAATCTTTGCGATGCATTCCCGTGCATACCGCTCATGTTCCGGCCAACGTCGTGCAACCTCGCTGTAGAGGGCGATTGCGGCGTCCCAGTCGCCGTCCATATCGAGCTGAAAGGCCGCGGCCAGGGCGTCGTCAGGATTTGCGTACTCGGCGGGTGGTCGTATGACGACCTTGGCTTTCGGGCGTATGAATATCCAGACGATTACTGCGAATGGACAGAAAAGCGTGAAAAGTAGCACGACCATGACACCTGGATAGCCACGCTTCCGAGCGTCGATAAATAACCACGTCGCACATCCGACATAGAGACTGGCGACGATCGCGAACGCGATGATATCGAGCCCGAATTTGATCTCCAACCACTTGAGTAGCGAGAGTCCGACTGCAACGATCGTCGTCACGGCGAGCAGTTCAGCAATGCTGTACTGGAATCGTTGGCGATCAAGCTTCGATGCGGCGGGTTGGGGTTCGATGCTGCTCATGAGCTTCGGAATACGAATCATTGGATCTGCCGCTACATTTACATCATGACATCAAAGTCTTTAGCCATTCTTCCACGGCAAGCCCATCGCCGGCCTTCGGCTCCTCACGCCCCTCTTCGCTAAGGCCAGTGCCCAGGCAGGTCGACGGGCGGCGGTGGGGCGGTGGCCGAGCTTTAGCAGATTGCAGCCGCCGCAGGCTGATTACCGGCCTACTTTAATCTCTTACGTCGCGTGGCGTAGTCTATTGCGAGCCATACCATGTAACAAAGCAAGAATACAGCCGCAGTCTTAAAGCCGTTGCTTGCGGCGACGGGGTTCATGTAAGCCCCGTAGCCAATAAGGAAAAGCATGAGTGCCGCGAAAGACACGCAGAGTTTAAGCCTTCTGATACGCTTTTCCTGTTCCAATTCGGCAAGTTTGTCCGGTTTCCTCTCGCTTTCGGTGTCCATAGAGCCTCCATTGGTTATCCGCCACAGCCTCCCGCTTTGGAGAACTTCCAGCTATTCTACCGGCGGCCCGGAGGTCGAGCCAGCGGGTGGCGGGCATGGGGCGGATTTGCGTCCATCGCTTGCTGGCATTTCTGTGTCCCAGCGGCCAGTTCTCCGCGAAATAATGCGATACACCCATTCCAGAATAATGACTGCTGCGACGACGATTGCTACGCCGACGGCAATATCCCCTACGAGACCCAACCAGTAGAATTGGTCAAAAGCGTCGATGCGAATATCGGCGGTCTTGAACGATTCTGTTCTGTAGGTCCACGGCCACCCGTAATCGTCGCCGAAAATTACAAGCCCCGGCCATATCGGGGACGACTGGTCAAAAGTCGAAACATGACCGAGACACCTGCCCAAAAACGAACGCATGTTGACGCCCATGAGCACGCAGAATACGGTGACTGCGATAAGCAGCGACCGTAGGCTGAACTGATACCAGCGAAGCTCCGGTCTTGGGGCAACGGGTTGAGTTTCGGGCGTGCTCATGGACTTCTCGCGGATTGTTACCGATAACAGGCGTGGTCGTCAGCCGCCAGGCTTTTCCGCCGCGGGCGGAGGCGGCGGCTGGTCGGTGTTGGGTATTTCCTGGATTTCCCGTGCTCTAGGTTCTACCCAAAAGAAGAATACAGCCGGAATCAGGTAGAATAACATCCATCCGCCAGAAAACAAACGGATCAATTCGTCCTGACCGCCTACCACGCCGACAGCCATCCCCATCGCCGTTGAGTAGATGCAGCAAAGGACGCATGCAACCTTGACCCAAGTTGGAACGCTTGCCAGGGACTGCCAGAATAGTTCGCCGTAGGCACGCTTTGCTTCGGCCATGCTCAAGCCCGTTTGCCTAGACAATACCAACTTTCTCCAGGTCAGTATCATAGGAACGAACACCAGGAAGATCCCGACATGCAACAACTGGAAAAGTCTTGGTGGAGTTTTGCCGAGAAGAGTGGCTGCATGCACGGACAGGCTGGCCGTGAACCCTGCCAGGGCAAGCACGCCCAACAATCGCTTGAATGAACGCGTAAGTGGCGACTGTGGGGTGAGGCCACGCCCGCATTCGGTTGGTGTAAGCCGGAAACTACGATGCTTAGCCATCGGACAAATGACTCCCGATTTCTACACGCGTGAGTTCCAGTCGTGGCCGAACGGTTTTCTTTGAACCTCACGCTTCTTACTGCTCGCCATTGTACACGACCACGCCAGCACTCGCGGCAATCGGCCGCCATGGGCCCTTCGTGGCACCGTCCTTGAATCTTGTTCACAAGATGAAAGTCTTCGGCCATTCCATTCCGGCAAGCCCGATCACCAGCCTTCCCAGCCCTTCAGCCACCCTTCGCTTGCAGCCCGCCCCTGCACCTCGACTTCGGGTGGCACGGGGGCGGTGGACGAGGTCTCGGCGGCTAATCGTCACTACCTGCCATTGCAATACGTTCTGCGGGCGGCGGATGAGAATACCATAGAAGGACTTCGAGCGGATGCGGATTCAGCGGTACTCGATTGAATTCGGCAAGTTTGGCAATCGCGGATTTATAATCGACGGCGGAATGCGTACGATCAAGGGCATAGCGATCGGATTGCCGCTCAAAATGGCGATTGATCCCTGCTACGAGCGGTGAAGCAAGCAGTGACCACAGCGAAAAAGTGAGAAAACAGAGCGGCATTAGGTGGGCGGGAATCTGAGGGTACTGAAACATGCCCTGGCCTGGTGCCCACCAACGGAGCACACAATCGCACAGGAAGAAACCGCAACCGAGCCAAGCAGCCTGGATTGCGAGCTTCTTTGGAACGTGGCGATAAACGATATGCCCGACTTCATGTGCCAGCACTACGCCAATCTCATTCGGCGTAAAACCTTCCAGTAGAGTATCAGTAACCAGCAAGGAACGTCTGTTCCCCACACCATAAAGAACTGCGTTCGGGCGAATCGTATGCTCGGAAACGCAAACCCGGTAGACACCATCGACCTCGAAACCGCTTGCTTCCAAGAGCCCCGCCGCCTGTTGAAGTACGTCTTGATCGTCCAGCGGCTCTACGCGATTGTAGTTCGGGCCGAAGAAGCTGGGACGCACCTGGCTGCGGCGGAGCTCCCAAAGGAAGCTCGTCGCGGCCGCCAACGGCCACCAATACGGACCGACAGCGTACAGCAGAAGGTAGAACATCGTGAAGGCCGCGGAAATCCGAACTACTATTCCAAATGTGCGGCGAAGATACCGGGCGAACCAAACGTCACTCGATTGCTTGCTCAGTCCATAGCGACAGTCGAGAACGAACTCAGATCGTCTCACAAAAGGGTAGGAGACAATCGCACAAGACGCAAGCGTGAGCAGACTAACTACGAGACAGCGTAGCCATGCGACTTCGATCCCCGCCTTATGAACAAGCCACCCATCCAAATGTCTCGCGAGCACGAAGGCTGATAGCGATAGGGCTGCCAGTTGAGCCACGACCGCTGCCGCAATACTCAGCGTCCGCTGGCGACGGTAGAAAGCTGTGTCGGTGCTCGTACCGAGAGGTGCCCCTGCGAACGCGATCTGCCGCGGAGCAGGTTTTTGCTTCACGTTGCGACGGCAGCTTGGGCACTCTCCATCAGCAGACGGGATGACTTGGGTCCGACAGTGTGGACAGCGTTGAACTTCCATTAGCAGCCTTGTTCATGGCGATTTCGACCCGCCGTGGTGGAACGATCGGCAAGTGGCCACATTCAATTATCCGCCACGAAGGCGGGATGCACAAGCGGGCGGCATGCGAGGCTGGCTTGGCAATTGCTCCCTAGTGGATATCGAGAAGGCTCGCCGCAAGGTTTCTCGGCCGTCTAACGTGGCATTGTCCACCATGGTTCGGTCCTTCCAGAATCCAGTCTACGCCCTCCACCGCACGCTGCCAACCGGCAGCCACGGCCTGGCCGGCAGCGGCGGCTGGGGGCTCGCGGCCTCACACAGCGGTCAACGTGCCTTTCCTCAGTGTGATAAGCTGGACCACAAATCGAAGAATACCGCGGCCAGGGATAGCCCAAGCATGACCGTCGCTATCCATAATCCAAATGACCAGAGCCCCGATGCAAGATACCAGCGAAGCAACAGGCTGACGGGTTGCCCTTCGTAGATACGCCGCTTGACAACGTCTTTCAACGAGAGGGCCAGCACCGCACCGATGCATACGACGGTTATAGCACCCGTGCAGCACAGACATCCGAAGGGCCCTTTGATTTTCTCGTCGATCGGGAGCGGACCAGACCAGGCTTTGAGCCCAATTCCCACGCCGACAGCGACGGCACCGAGCAATTTCCACCGGAGCTTGCTATCTGCCCTGAATGCGGAATCAAGCTCTTCACGAAATACATGAAACAACATGGGCGACTCGCTTTCATTGCGGACATGCAAACGAACCGAGCCTTATTGTCGCGGCCGAGCATGGCGTCGTCAACTCTGGCGTCCTACTGCGAAACCAGGTTTTGCAAGGCACGTCGCCAACCGGCGGCCACGGCCCGGGCGGCACCAGCGGCTCGCGGGGGCTGTGGGCTTGCATGGGGCCACGGCGAACAAATCGTCAGTCGGGAGGCTTATCCACCACAGGAGGCGGAATATCGTCGTCAACGACGTCCAGTCGTATCAGGATTTCATCAGGCCGCTCTTCTCGCTGTGCAACCTCATAGGTGTTGCCGAATCTGAGTCGACGGTAATTCTTAAAAAGTTCCCTTGCGGTCCGATCGTCGTTTGCATCCAAGGCTTTCTTTATCGCGTCAAGGGTACTACGGATCTCCGCTTCCGAATCATCTTGCAGCATTTCGTCAAACCGTGTACCGATTCGACCTCCATCTGTCAGGTAATAGTACCGCCAGAGCAACGACGTTTCTTTAGAAGCCTTACCGACGACGACGTGGCCATCCATGAACCCACCGTGAAATTCAAAGCGTATTGCCCGCGACTCCGCAGTCCACTCATTGATAAAATGCATACGGACCTCAAGCTGTGCAATTTCGCACTACGGGCCTCGTGTTTGTCGCTGCCCATAGTATAAGCCCACGCCCACGCCGCTGGCAATCATCCCGCCAAGCCCGCGTTCCGAGGCCCCGCAATGGCCTTCGATGCCACGGCGGCGGCAGGCGGTGTTGGCGACACGATCGTTCACCACGAGCGGCTGCTATGATCGCCTCGCCAGTCGCCCGTGCGTCTGATCCATAGCATTAGTCCGTCGTAGGCTTTCACGGAGTCCATCTGCCTTACATTCATCTTCACCGCACGTTTCCGCAATAGGACAAGCGGTTCGTCGGAAGAGACGATGACGGGGCCGTGGCCGCGATCAACGGAGTTGTTCGACTCCGACATGCCCTCGTCAGACGGAATTACAGACATGTCTGCATACGTCTCACTACCGCCGTCTGAACCGTGGCTCGATATGGCGTATCTCCAAACGCCATCTTTGGGGTCTTTGTAGGCGGCTACGGAAATCTCAACAACGCCTGCGAAATCGGCGTTCCAACCTCTCGCAGGCTTGGGAAGGCCGCTGGTCGGGATTCCGGAGGTTGCGAAACAGATGTCGTATCTCCCCGATGGAAAATACACTCGCCATCGCCAGTGGTTTGGCTCGCCAGTCCAGAGAGCAATGGCCTGAAGCGTCATCGGGTTCTCGACCTTGAGGATGCCGTACTCGCGTCGATACTCTGCAAGCTCAGCCTCAGCGTCCCTAAATCGCCGCCCAGTGACAAAGAGGGCGAGTCCCATCGCTACGAGGAGTACAAGCAGAAGCAGCGTCCGTAGGCTGATCTGATACCATCGCAGTTTGGTATTCGGCACGGTGGGTTTGGATTCCGCTACGCTCATGTCATCCTGCTCAGTGCCGTCGACGATAAGGTTCTAAACTATCGCACTGTCCTCCGGGAGGGTCTTCGATAGACTCCGTCCCCTGCGGGCCTCGCGACCCCTTCACTTCGCCCCATTCTACTCCCCGCACGCATGGATTCAAGAGCGGGGCAACGGGCCAGATCTCAATGGGTCGTAGGGCAAAGGCGGGCCACAGCGGCGTCTTCAGCCCATGGGGCTCCGATGCCACGGCAGCGGCTACTCGGCGTAGACGGGGACCGTGGGGAGCACAGACAATTTGTACTTGGGAACAAAGTTTAGGTGGGCTCGTGATGCCTTTCACGCAGGGTTCTTTGTGGTTGGCCCACATTTATTGCTGTTGCTTATCGCCGCGAGCCTCGCCCTTCGTGCCTCGCGAAATCGCTGCCAAGGCGTCAACGGCTGCCTGCCGAACATAATCTTCCGGGTCTTGCCGGAGCTTCTCCAGCACGGGGATGGCCGCTTTTGCTCCCGGTCCAATTTGCCCGAGTGCCCGAGCCGCGGCGGAGCGGGCCGGAGGGCTGCTGTCGCTTAATTGCTCTGTCAGGCCGGCAGTGGCAGCACTAGCGTCGGGACCGATGCGGCCGAGAGCTTCGCTCGCAGAGATCCGCACGTCGCCCTCCATGTCCTTAAGCGACGCCGTTAATGCCGCCACAGCGGGCTTGGCATCAGGACCAATCTGCCCTAAAGCCATCGCCGCCGCCGAGCGTGCTTTCCAGTCCTTATCGCGTAGAAGAGCGACGATAGCGGGCACAGCCTCTTTCGCTGGAGGGCCAATCTGACCCAAAGCCTTCACAACCATGCGTCGGACGTTCTGGATCGTCATGCTTCAGCAGTTCGATTAGCGGCGGCACCGCGGCCTGTCCAAGGTCACCCAACTTGCCGATGGCCCTGGCCCGCTCAGACAGATCCCTGCTCCCAGCCAATGCCCTGATCGAAGGAATATCGTTGGCACCGAGCAAATCCCATGCCTGCTCGGCTTCTTGACGAACAGCCTGGGATCGGTCCTGCATTACCTGGGCAATCGCGTTGACTGCGTCCGGGCTGCCGGGACCAATCTTCCGTAAAGCTTCGATTGCTTGTAAGCGGAAGAGGCAATCCTTGTCAGTTGCCAGCTTGGCAACTGTCGGAATAGCTTCCTTAGCAGCCGGGCCGATGTCGCCCAACGTGATCACTGCCAGCGGACGCTCGTATGCACTTGCGTCGTTTAACAGGTCGACCACAGCAGGAACGGCTTCCTTGGCACCTGGGCCAATCGTACCGAGGACGCGGAGGGCTGCTCTATGGACCGACGCGTTATCGTAGTAGTAGCTTCTTATTGTCTCTCTGCGAACCGACTTGCTATCGTACTTCAGCAATGCCGCCAAGGACGGCACGGCCTTCTTTGCGTGCGGGCCAAGTTGCATCAGTGCCTTCTCGGCAGCCATCCGCACGTCGCTATCACCGTCATATAGCAGCGTCACGAGATCCGGAGCGGGATCGGCGGTTCTCGCCTGGGTCCCGATCGTTCCCAACGCCGTCGCCGCCGAGACGCGGACTCGCCAATGGCTATCGCTGAGTAGTTTTGTGAGCTTCGGCACGGATTCCTCACTAACCAGCCGCAGCTTTCCTAGCTTTCCCAAGGCTTCGGCCGCCGAATCACGCACATTCCAGAGCTTGTCGTCAAGGAGTTTTGTCAGTTCGGAAACCGCGTCATGCCTAGATAATAGTAGCCCAAGTTCACCCAGTGCTGTCGCTGCGGCATCGCGGACCCCGCCGTCTTCATCTTTCAAGAGCTTAATCAACCCCGAAACGGCCTGCCTTTCTTCGAACGGGCCCACCATGTTAGGGAGCGTGCTACGGAGAGTCTGGGCGGCGTGTACACGTACTTGCGGCCGAGGATCTTCGGCCATTTCGACCCATTTGTGCAGCGAACGATATTCCGACGGCGAATCCCTTTCCTGTGCGAGAGAAGCTTGGGACGGAAATAGAATCGCGGCGAATGAACAGATGCTGGCGAGCCGAATCGCCGCGAGGACGGCAAACGCATGTGGCGTCGTCTTCATCTGCCCGATCTCCAAGAGCGAAGGAGTAACGAGATGTCCGGGACCGTCTTTCATGGTAGCCGATTTGGCGAGACGAGGCAAGCAAGCGGGGCATCCAGAGCTTCGATGACCTTCTGACGAGTATTGGTCAACTCGCCTCCAGCGGCATCTTCATCCCGCCCTGCACCTCGCCTTCCTTACCACCGCCACGGCCCAGCCTTCCCCGGCCCTCGACAACCAGCCCCTTCGGAACCCTGCCTCACTTGCAGCTCGCCAACGGCCATAAGAGAGACGCGGCGTAGAGCCCGAACACGGTTCCCAAGATGATCTTGATGGCTTTCATATTCCTCGGACCAGGTCGTCAACCGCTTGTTTGGTCCATTGATGACGAGGCTTGCGGGGGGCCGGCATCGGTTGGCTGTTCTAGCAGCCAATCGGTTTGCCGTAAGCCTTCAGCAGCATCTCCAGCCCAATCTCTAAGCTGGTCTCCCTGGTCGCCGCCACTTCCTTTCCCACCGGTCGGCCCGACAGCAGGCTTCCCCGCTGCGGAGCTTCACATGCAGCCCGTCATACGGCCTTTTTTAGCCCGTCTTTTTGGGCTTGGTGGCCAAAAGGCGGCTGAAATCAACGGTTAAGGCGACGATGAAAGCGGTTGTGGACCGCTTTTGAGATGCCCCCCCACTTTTGGCGGGCTCAAGATCGGTGTGAAACAGTTTGCCACGGCGTGCCCAAAACGCGGTGCTACGGAGCCCGATGAACGTCAGGCCCCGAAATCAGGCTGCAAAAGCCACTTCGAAAGCAATGCTATCAGCCACTTGGGCGGACACACGTGATCGGCCTCCGGGCGAAAACCCTACCGCCAACGAGATCGCGGTCTACACCTTCGTGCAAATGGCCGTGCAGACCAGCAACTTCGCGGCCGAGTACACTGGCAACTTCAACTGGCGGTCTCAAGCCGAGATTCACAAGCAACTGACCAACCGACCATGAAGAACGCCGGCCGCCATAATAAAGATGAACATGGAAACGCCGCTATAACCGCCTATGAAGGCCAAGCTGGCCGCCATGCTGAAGACGAGCGTGCGGCGGCAGCGTGGCGCCGGGCGTGAAGTTGCGGGTGGGGAGGCACGTCGGATGCCCCGACGGTGGCACGGCTGGTTGACAGCGATCAATCCGAGGATGAAGATGGCGGTCACACCCGCTGCTCCAAACAGATACACACCATGATTGACGACTGGTTTTCAACTATCAAGCTCCCGCTCACCATAGAACAGTTCCACCAGTTGCCGCAGAACGCCGCCTACAAGTACGAGTATTTCGACGGGCAAGCCTGGCTCTCGCCACGGCCCCACAGTTACTACGCGATCCTCGATTTGCAGACGTTCGCTCGCCCTGTCAGCGGAATTACGACCCACGAGAAGGTTGTAATCCGGCCGTTGCAAGAGCCGGATTGGTCGCAGTTGCCGAAGTTGCTTGCCGCGGCATTTCATCGTGTACAGCCCTTCGCGAGCCTCGCCGACGATACTCGCCTGAAGGCTGCCGAAGATTGCCTTGGTCACACAAGAGCGGGCGGCGACGGCTCGTTTGTCGATGACGCCTGCATGGTTGCCGCACGCGACGACGGGCCGGTTGGAGCGATTCTGATCACTCTGCCGCCCGATCCTCCTATGAAAGCCGCAGTCGGGCTGCCGCACGTGACGTGGGTCTTCGTCAGCCCCTGGGACACACGCCACGGCATCGGGACTGCACTGCTGGACGCTGCTGTCCAGGCACTCCTGCAACGTGGGTACGACCGATTAGCCAGCGGATTCCTGATCGGCAACGAGTCGAGCATGCTCTGGCACTGGCAGGCCGGCTTCCGGCTGCCTGAGCAGCCGTGGTCGCGACGGACGATCCAGAAGAAATTGGCGACGAGAAGTTGACGCCGGTGGCTCGCTCACACGCGGTACAACGCGATCGTGAAGTAGACTAGCAGGATGCCGCCGACCAGACGAATCAACCACGGTGGCGTCGGAACGGCTGGAGCCCACGCGGGCAGATTGAAACACTGCTCGCGGAACATGGGCACCCTGCCCGGAGGTTATCGGCTCGCGTACGTCACCTACTTCAAGGTCGCTCTCGGACTTGAATGCCGGCACCCACTGTCCAATCCCCGACCGGCTGAGATGAAGGATCTCCCAGACTTCATCGGGTGCGTTTGCCCGATCGTACACCCTGGCCCGACAGTGGTTGCCCTCCGGGACCTGCAAGACCAAGTAGCGACCGGGAGGTGGCAGCCGAGCACCATCGTCCGGCAGCTTCAACAGCAGCTTGTCGAGTCGCTTCAAGTCAGCATCGGGAATCGTCGAACCCCAACCTCCCTTCTCTCCCATGCCATCGCGGCGGAAGTATTCGACCTGCCCATCAGCGGCAACCCGAAATCCACGACCGCTCTCCGAGAGATTCTGCAATCCGTTGATGACTGGCGGCTGATCGCCCTCGAAGGCGGTAACGATCAGTTTCAGCGGCACCACAGCTCCGTCGACCGAGCCTTTCGGTCCAGGGAACCACTCCGGCTCGACTTTTCCCGTGTGGTATTTGATGAACTCGTCATATTCGCTTCGCTTTGGGCTCGGCTTCTCCTCAGCTACTTCGAACGACCCACAGCCGATCACGACAACCACGTACAGACACGGCCGGCACATTGCGTTCATGATGGACCTCGACAAAGCCTGCGAACTGCCCTCGTCCAACGATTCTATGCCCGGCGACTGCGACGTTCAATCAGGGGCAAGGCATCGAAGAAAGCTAGGCCGGGGATACTTCCAAAGCCACGCTCGCAAGCCGACAATAGCGGCAGAACCGGTGGATTGACGCCTGCCGTGTTTGGGAAGCCGCCTGCCAGCGTCGCACCGAAGCCCGATCATCCTGAAGACGAGGACCGAAAATGAAACGACCCGCAATTATCGCGCTGGTTGCCATTTGTTGCCTGGGGCAGGGGCTATCGCCCGCCAGCAGGGGCCTTGCTGCAACACAGATTGCCGACACAGACGCACCGGTCGCCCCTGCCGATCCGAAGCAGACGAAGGCAGGCCAGCCCCTCTATATCTACACGATAGCGGCGAGCGGGACGCTGGCGTCTTACGACGAGGCAATGGCCGTGGCCTCGTTGCAGGGGATCATCAATCGCAGATCGCCCGAGGTGTACTTGCTTTCGCATCAGAATAGCCGCCCGCAATTCTGGCTGGACCTGCTCGCAAAGGACGGCCGCTGGCTCCACGGACGCGAGCAGAAACGGCTGGCGGACATCGACGCGTTGGTGAAACTCGCCGGAGCCAGACTTAAAGGTGCCGTGATCTGGGACCCCGCCGTACCGGCCAGCGTCAACGTAGCCACCACCATTGCCGGCGTTCAGGACGCCGTTGTGCTCAGCCCGGAGCTTGCGGATCGCCATCTCGCCAAGTGGCGACTGCCGGTTCTTAAAGACCTACGCGGCCTGTTCACCGGTGCGGAAACCGGCAGCTGGAAGAACGACGCCTACCGCTGGGCGATCAGGGAATATCTGGCGAAAGGCTATTGCTCCTCCAAGCGGCTGTGCCTCTTTGAGGATTCCTTCACGACCCGTGCCCGCGGCGACCTGGGCTATGTGGTCACTCGGGATTGGGCGGTGAAGAACCGTGCCTTTGTATTCGACCTTTCTCCCTGGGGCGACGAACGACCGCAGGACGACTCCACGCAGCGGCCGGGTCTTGACGTGGAGACCTACCGCATGATCCTCACCGAGACACTTCGCCAATCCGCCGGCAAGCACATGACGGAACTGACCGGCTTCTTCGCGTTCTCGAAATACGCCAACATGCCCGGCCACAAGAGCAGGCACGAGCCGGTGCCAACGGAATGGGAGACGGTCTGGCTGATCTCACCCTACAATTGCTACCAGAACACCGTCGCCAGCGACTGTTTCAACCAATCGCTGCACAGCCAGGCACCCCGGCAACCGCTCACGCAGCGTCGCACCGCGAAGTCGATCCCGCTGGAGAAAAAGGCCTACCTCTGCATCCTGATGGCCGACTATGACTCAGCCACGCCGCTCTACGAGTTCCTTCCGACCCACTGGCACAACGCGGATCGCGGCAAGATCCCGCTGGCCTGGGGCATCAATCCGAATCTGCTGGAGACCTATCCGGACCTGATTGCCTACTTCTACGATACCGCCTCGCCAGCCGACACCTTCACCGCCGATGCCAGTGCCGCCGGCTACATGAACCCAAACCGAGTCCGTAAGGAGTACCTGCCGCTGTTCGTGACGCACAACCAGAAGTTCTTCCGAGAGGCCGGCATGACCATGGCACCGATGGTGCTGGATTGGGATCAGCCTTCCTCCAACGTCAAGGACGCCTTCCGGCAGTTCTCTCCGGACGGGTTCGCAACCATCGTGATGGACTTGCATGGGACGGGCGGCAAGCTTCCCGAGCCGCAGGTGTGGAAGGGAATGCCGGTCCTCGAACTGATCAACAACGCGTGTAATTTCGCCGGAACGGAGAGGACTGCCGACATCATGGCCGCCGCCATCAAGGATCGCGGCAACAAGAGGCCGGGCTTCTACTTCTTCCGTTGCGTGTGGGTGAACCCAACGAACATCGCCGAGACACTCGCTGCACTGCGTCGAAAACACCCGGAGCTTGATATCGAGGTGCTAGACCCGCACACGTTCTTCGCATTGTTTAAGAAGTCTCAAGAGCAGCAGGACAAACAAATCGCCCGCTGAGCCAATCATGTTCAAGTCCCTGCCCGCTTCAAGGGAGCAGCCTAGCATGGTATCATATGCTGTCGATGGACGAGCCCTCTCCCCAAAACCGACAACAGCCGGAAGATCCTCGCGTTCGCTTTGCTGCCGAGCGGACCCTGCTCGCGTGGATGCGTACCGGGTTGGCCTTGATGGGCTTCGGCTTCGTCGTAGCCCGGTTTGGCCTTTTCCTGCGGGAGATCGCTCTTGCCGGGCACGTCGTCGCCCGCCAGCATTCGACGGCTTGGTCCCTCTGGATCGGCGTGGTGTTGATCGCCCTGGGCGTGATCGTCAGCGTAGTCGCTTCCTGGGAATACTTCCGATACATCCAGTCATCGCGGGCTGGCGGATCATACACGCCACGCACGGCATACTTGGCAGTTGCCGTGGCCGCGATTCTCGCACTGCTTGGGGTCTTGTGGCAGCCTACTTGATCTTGATAGGTCCGTGATCCGACCGCGTAGATGCCTCATGACCATCATTGCCGCACAATCCGATGCCCATCTGGCTGCCGTCCGCGACTTGTTCCTTGAGTACGTCAATTACCTGGGCGTCGATCTCTGCTTCCAAGGCTTCCAAGAGGAGCTTGACGGGCTTCCTGGTGCCTATGCTCCGCCGGCCGGGCGATTGCTGCTTGCCGTCGACGACACGCAAGCCGTGGGTTGCGTCGCCAGTCGGAAGCTGGACGACGGCATCTGCGAGATGAAGCGGCTCTACGTCAAACCGGCGTATCGCGGCAAGGGTCTCGGTCGCGGGCTGGCGGAAGCGGTCATCGCAGAGGCTCGGGCGATCGGCTACACGAAGATGCGATTGGACAGCCTACTGTCGCTGAAGGAAGCGGCGGCGTTGTACCGATCGCTAGGATTCATCGAGGTTCCGCCCTACCGGTACAATCCGCTGCCTGACGCCGTATTCATGGAGATTGGATTGTAGGTGAACTGATAGGGCGGGAATAAGATTCCAGATCGAGCAGTTCATGGAGGACGCTCCGGTGTTCTCGCTGGTCAAGTGATCATCTCGCGTGGCCATTTTTATCTGTAGAGTAGAAATGTGACAACCGTCCCCCAGAGCCAAGCCACCAAATCCAGCAGCACGGTGAACACTATGCTCACCACGATGCAGGTTAGCCCCGAGAAGAAGAACGGCCAGCCCTTCTCCCGCATCCGGACGCAAGCCGGCAAGCAGGCCAGCGGCAGGTCCAGGCACTCGACCAACCAGACCAGGGCCCCGACGACGATCAGCACTACGCCGAGAACCAGTACCGAAGTACCGACCCAGCTTACTGCCCTGGCGGACAATCCCCCTTTGCTGACCGTCTTGGTCTTCAGATCGAGAATATATTGCTCGCCAGTCTCGTTGGTCACCAAGAGTGCGTTGCCCTGGATCGCCATTTTCGAGATGTAAACCCACTGGACGTCTTCTTCGAGCCACGGGTAGATCGTGACCGTGTAGATTACGGCATCCCAGAGCTTCTTTCCGGTCTTCACGTCGAAGGCCTCGACTTCTCCTACGCGGCCGTTGCCGCGGGGGGCCTCGTACCTCACGCCTCCATAGACCACCGGCGGAACGGGCTTTGGGTTGATTCGCTTCGCCCAAACCTGGTCCGGGCAGACGGCAACCAACATCACGCCCAACAGCAGCGATAGCGTTTTCATTGCCTCTTCTCTCGCCTTTGGCGTACAAGCCGCGGCTGGACGCTTGCAGTCCGATGGGAGGTCTGGCAGCCGAGACCAAAACGGGCATGCCTTCTATACCTTGATCGGTTTAGCAGACACTTTATTCCCCAACCTCAGCCGAAAAGGCTCGAATTCGGTGTCTTGCCAACGCTTCGGCGGGATCCGACAATAGCAGGAGCACAGCCTAAAGCCCGAGAAAGCGGACTGGGCAAGGCTGTTCCCAGACAGGACCACCCTAAGAGCGAGGAACGACCGATGAAGCGATTCGCAGTTGTCATGCTGGCTACCCTTACCTGCCTCGGAGCGGGGCCATCAGCGGCGGAGCCAGAAAAGCAGGACAACAAGGAGAAAATGTTCGAGAAGCTGCTGGCCGAAAAGCTCGACATCCCTAAAGGCGTCATCTACAAAAAGACCACGGCGGACGACAACCGAAAGGCGTTCGACAAGCTCTGGCAGGTCTTCGTTGTCGGCGACCGCAAGGCTACCGAGGATCTCTCCGATACCATCTTGATTTGCGGGCCGGGGCTATGGCATAACATCAAAGACGACCCGGAAATGAAGAAGCTCAAGCTGGGCGTCACCGTGTTTCAGGTACCCAACATAAACGGCGTCCAAGTACTGGAAGGCAAGCTCTTTCAAGGCAAGAAAGAGGTCGCGGACTTCTGGAAAGCGTACTGGCGGAAATACAAACCCGATCATCAAGCGAAGATCCGCCGCCCAACGCCAGGGGAACTGAATCTATACTGGGCGATGATTTCCTTCGACATCACGGAGCCGATGTTCATGGTCGAGAGCAAGGATGCCACGATCCTCACCCAGTTTTCCGACAAGAGCCTGAAACTCGGCTGGATCGACGACTACAAAGAGATGCGGTTGAAGGACGAACGCTGAGGCCCGGTTAATGCGGTACAGCAGGGCAAGCTGCCGGCGTGCCCAAGACCAGCTTTCGCAAATGGACAGCAACTGCAAGAGATCGCGGCCCGAAATGCCCAAATCGATCTTGGGCCGCATGGCCTTGGGGGCGGTGTGCTTGCCGTTGTTCGCGTTCTCCGCCGCATTCTCGTACGCCTTGATCTACGGCATCCTCTTTTGCGGAAGGGCATGGGATACGCTGGAAGGAGCCATCGCCCATTGCCTTGCGGGGGCGATCTTCGAGAGCCTGTTTCTCTTCTCGCTGTTGGGGCTTATCTGGGCCATGTCGGCTCCAGAGTGGGTCGCTCGCCTACTTCAGTGGGCGACATTCAAACTGGCGTTGCTGTTGATGCTGTTCAGCCTGTTCGGTCTGCCCTTCGCGATATGGGCTCTCTGCAAGGTGTAGGCGGTAGTGCAGCCGCCGGAGATTTTGATCACATGATGAAAATTGGGGCTGATGCGGTAGCCCGTGACCAGCATTCGTAGCTGACGTTCCGCGATGCCTACGGCACATCGCCACGCAGCGTGGGCCGGCCTACGTTGTTCTTCACCGTCTCGACCTTCCTGGTCTTTAGATCGATCACGTACTGTTCGCCTTTCTCGTTGGTCACCAGGAGCTTGCCGTCACGGACCGCCAACGCCGTGATGAAGACCCACTGCACGTCCGCTTCCAGGTTCGGGTCGATCTTGACCGTGTAGATCACGGCATCCCAGAGCTTCTCGCCCGTCTTCTCGCTGCGGGCTTCGACCTTGCCCTCGCGTCCGTTGACGTTGGGAGCTACGTACTTCACGCCATCATGGACCACCGGAGCCACGGGCTTTGGAGCAGCCCTCTTCGCCCAGGCGTCCCCGGTAATCGCCACAGTCAGGAACAACGCCAGCAACACCGATAATCGTTTCATGTTCTCTCCCCTAAATTGTTTTGACGCCGCCGCGTCTCGTTTAGTTCCCTTCACTGAAAAAACATCGGGGCAGCCCCTTCAGTGGCTTGCGTGCTTCCGCAACTGCCGTGCCCACAGCGTCAGCCAGATCACGACCAGCATCATCAGCCACAAGACGAACTTGAGCACGACGATCGCCCAGAACCATATCTGCTGGACGAAAGGCCAATCCGTGCCCGGCCCCCACATCGCCAAGAGCCACGCCGGCCGGGCCGACATGACAGCGAGGTAGACAATCCATTGCAGCGTGATGAACGCCACCGTGATCAGTACGGTCCACCAACCGGCGACCGCCGCGGCCCTTACCCGTTTCTCGAAAATGTCGTTCATTGCGATGTTCCTCCTATTTCAGTTCTGTGGAATCTGACCACGGTCACCATGCCAGGGAGCAACAGGATCGCTCGCATGTGTTTCCAGGCGTTCATCGCCGTTTTCGCCGTCTCGTCCGGCGTAGTCCTCATCCAAAGGTGTAGCCGTAGTGATACCGCATGGTTATTCACAAACGCCGGCTCCACTCCTATTATTCTACTGGGCGAGTTCCCTCTTGAGGAGGTAAGGCCATGATCGAGACTATCGAAACGGGTTCTCCCAAGGTGCTGGGGTTGAAGCTCTGCGGCAAGCTGCACGATGAGGACTATAAGCAGTTCGTGCCAAAGTGGGAAACCACCCTGACGGAACGGCGGAAAGTGCGGCTGACCAAGGAGACGATATGCAACCAACAATTCAGGGGACGGAGTTCGGCAAAATCACCGTGGACGGCGAGGTCTATGACCATGACGTCGTCATTCGCCTGAGCGGCAAGGTGAAGAAGCGGAAGAAGAAGCTGTCGAAGAAGGAATACGGGACGTTGCACACCGTTTCTCTGGCCGAGGCCGAACACATCTACGACGATGGTGCAGAGCGGCTGATCATCGGCACTGGCCAAGACGGGAACGTGAAGCTCTCGGACGAGGCTGAGGATTACTTCAAGGACAAGCACTGCACCGTCGAGCTACTGCCGACACCTGAAGCGATGCAAGCCTGGAACGCGGCCGAGGGCAAGACTATCGCGATGCTTCACGTGACTTGCTGAATGCAGGAAGAATGCGAGATGTAATCCCTGGTGGATAACACGTGCCAAAACGAAGCGTTTCGCAGTCAGATTTTGATCTGACGATCAAATCCTGTCCTGGTAGGCCATCACGCGAGCACGTCGCAATCCGTCTCATTCGCCGTCTCGTTCGACGCAATCACGTCGCCATCCGAGATCGTGAATCGCCATCCGCACCCACACTCGTAGTGCGAATCGTCGTGCTGAATGAGATTGCCCGAGTCGCCGCACTCGGGACAAATGCCCCACGTCAAGAAATCCAGATCATCGCCCATGAGTTTCGTTTGCATGGCATCGGCTCCTAAAGTAAAAGGATCACACCTGCGGTCAACGGGCATCCAGTCGATCTATTATGCGGGCGACGACCATGGATGGCATGAACCGTTCGGCGTAGCAGGCATAACCCAGTATGGTTAGGTCGCCAGTTGACATCTATGCCGATCTCGCAATACTTCCTACTCCAGGATGTACTGCAAACCGCATTGAGAACGTCAGACTATGCCTTCAGCCGACCCGAACCCAACAACCACGCCGATCCCACGCCGTCTTCTCGGTCGCACCGGCCAGCCCGTCACAATCTTCGGCCTGGGCGGCGAAGGTGTCCTGCGAACGCATGGGCGTGCGGCCGAAGCCGTCGCCGTGATCCAGCGTGCCCTTCATCAGGGCGTCAATTACTTCGAAACGGCCCCGGCTTATGCCAGCAGCATAGATTATTACGGCCTGGCCTTGGGCGACCGTCGGTCTGATATCTTTCTGGCTTCCAAGACCCACGACCGCACCTATGATGGGTCCCTGCGACTTCTCGATGATAGCCTGCGGCGGCTTCGGACCGATTACTTGGATCTCTGGCAACTCCACGACCTTCGCACCGAAGACGATCTTTCCAGGATCTTCGGCAAGGGTGGAGGTTTGAAAGCCCTGCTGCAAGCCAGAACCGAAGGCCGCGTGCGTTATCTCGGCATTACCGGCCACCACGATCCGGCAATTCTGTTGAAGGCCATGCAGGAATTCGACTTCGACACGGTGCTGATCCCCCTTAACGCCGCCGACGTCCACCGCCTGTCGTTCCGCGACACCGTGCTGCTGGCAGCCGCCCGCCGCAACATGGGCATCGTCGGCATGAAGAGCACCGCCCAGGGCAGATTACTGGCGAGCGGCATGTTGACGATGGCCGAGGCGATGGGCTACGTGCTTTCGCTGCCAGGCGTCAGCACCTTGATCATCGGCTGCCAGACGCCCGCCGAGGTCGATGAGAACGCCCGCATTGCACGGCAGTATGTTGCCTTCGATGACCAGAAGATGCACGAAATGGAAAGCCGCACCCGGCCGAAGTCCGAGAGCTTCAATTATTTCAAGATGCCAGCGGCGGTCGGATTGCGGCGGTGAGCCACGAGGTCAAAACTCGACTACTCGAAGCAATCGCCAGTGCCCAGGATCATCTGGTGGCTTCGTTTCATAGAACTCTATTCGGACCTTGAATTCCAACCCCGCCCTGGCCAACTCCGCAATCACCCAATCCCTGATTTCATTCTGCTTGCGTTCATCGGCAATACCCCAGCCCATGAGGCAAAGACTAGCCCTCGCCGGCATGTTCCACGAGAAATCTTCCCCATAGTGCTCGTTGAGTGCCTTTACAAGGAGGCCGCTCTCGTGATGCTCATGGTCACTTCCGGGCCACGATTCGACGTGGCGTGGAAGCAGCGTCAATGTGCTGAGCAAGATCGCACAGGCGAGGACCACTACGAATAAGAACCGCGGCGAGAATAGCAACCGTATGCTGTCCATAAATGCCAGCATACTGCCGGCCGCGGCCACTGGCAATCACCTGGTCGCCGGTCGTCGTCTTCGACGATGACGATCACGCCGTAAGATCCAGCGTCTGCCCGGCTGCCTGCTCGACCTGGGCGTATGCACTGCCCTGCTGAACGCCGGACTGCACGTCACCCGGCCCGGCCACGCTGCTGGTGCCCGTCGCCAGGCTGCTCAATGCCGCCAGAGCGTACTGGAAGCCCGTGTGGACCTGCTCAGCCGTGCTGGACGTGTCGGCAGACTGTGGGCGAGACGTGCCCTGCACTGCCTGGCTCGACGTGGCCGTGGCCGCTCGACCAGTATCGACCTTCGCCACGCGGGTGGGCTTCACGACCGGATAGAGCATCGCGGCCACGCCGCTGGCGGAGATTCTGTTGATGGCCATCGACATAGGGTTACTGCTCTGGGGCATCGAAGGGTGCTTATGAAGCATAGCATATCGCCCCAAAGTGCCGCGTATCACGGATTATCGGCGATCTTGGGCGTGAAACTCGTGCCGGCCTGGCCGCTGACGCCGATTATCACCAGGGCTCGTTCTTGCTTTTGTTTGGCCCGCTTCATGCCAGCGACCACACTCGGGCTAAAAACCACGTCCATGCCGCGGCATCTTAATAGAGGTCCGCCATTCGTTTGGGCCCAGTTGACGCACCCACTCAAAGAGCGGTATCCTATGCATACTGACCTTGGAGAGGATGGCCGAACGGATCGGATGCCCAACTGCGGGACCAATAAGGTTCCGTACCCGCCACAATCCAGATCCCTACTCTCAAGGAGACGCTTACAATGAGATCAGACCAATCACACATGGAACGCCTTCGAGTCAGCGCGGTGCATTTTGCCCCGCCATTCGTCACGACGCCGCACGGGCAGTTTCGGCTGTCCAATCCGACGGCGTTCCGCCCAGGCCGGGCCCACGTCATCGAATATTATCCCTTAGACCAGTGGGCAAGAATTATTGAGACCGCCGACACACCTTCGGAAGGCGACCTGGAGGCAATCAACGATGAGTGACCAAGTCATGAGCGACATAGCCGAGAAATACAAGATCCCCGCCGAAGTAATGGAGTTCGTCAACGAAGGATTCCTGGAGGTCGCGGGAGAAACCGAGGATCGTGCCGCGGTCGAGTTCCGCATCCCGTCGCTGGGAAGCGCGGACTCCAGCGACAAGTACACGCTGTACAATCTCGTCTGGATCGATCCCGCTCGGAATGCCGAGTTCTGCCACTACTACGACGAGAAGCCTGGCGACTTGCCGAACTTCTTCGTCCGCATCGACACGGATCATTCGCGCGACGAGCAGGTCGAGGACCTGGAGACGGTTGACGATCTCGTTGACTGGCTCAGCGAAATGCAGGAGGAGAAGAAATAATGACCGACCTAGCACTGAAATACAAGATCCCCGCTGAGGTCATGGCGTTTGTGAACAATGGACTCCTCGTCTTCCTGGCTGAAGACGAAACGAAGAAGACCGTCGAATTTCACATTCCGTCGAAGCGGACAACGGACAAAGAAGGCCGGATCACCAGCTACTCAGTAACTTGGATTCACCCAGATTTCAACGCTGAGTTCTGCCACTACTACGATGAGAAGCCAGGCGACCTCCCCAATTTCTATGTCAAAGAGGATACTTCCGACGTGGGGAGCGACCAAATCGATGGGCTGGAATCGGTGGGAGATTTGGTGGCGTGGCTGGAAGAGTTTCAGAATGCCGCAACTTGACGGGTATTCTCGCTTCCTTACGCAAGCGGAATGGTACCGTGGGTGCCCGCGTGATCATCTACCATGCGTCGGGCTCGTAGTGTGCCATCACTTCGAGGGCCGACGACAAGACTGCCTCGCCCTCCGATCAGGCTTGCTTGAGATTGGCGTCGATCCCGCCGCGATTTGCAGGATGCTGTCCCTGACGTGCTCGGCGACGGCCTGCATGAAGGGCGGCGGGACGGCGTTGCCGAGATAACGGAGTATCTTCTTCGGCCACTTCCAGTCCTGGGGAAACCCCTGGATCACGGAACATTCGTCGAAGGTCAATTTACGCTGCACGCCGTCCAGCAACAGGACTGGCGGATGTTTGAAGATCGTCACACACGGCCCGTCGAGGCTGCGCCATCCGCTCTTGAACTGGTCGTTTAGCACCCCGCCATCGCCGACCAGCCCGAGGGCCTGCCGAATGCTCCGGGGCCTGCTCTGTGCCATCGGGTGACTCGGCTCGATCCCCAGATCGTCCCTGACACCGACGAAGATGAGCCTTTCCCGGTCTTGCGGGACATGGAAATACTTCACGTTCAGGAGCCGCACCCTGACCTTATATCCCGCTGATTTCATCGCCTCCAGGCAGTCGGCAAAGACGAGTTTCATGTCGCGGGCGACCATGCCGCGTACGTTCTCCATGACGAACGCCTTCGGTCGGAGCCCCCGCAGCAGGCGGACGAACTCGACGAAGAGTTGGTTGCGTGGGTCCGAGAAACGTCGCGTACCAAGAAGCGAAAAGCCTTGGCAAGGCGGAGATCCGTCGAGGATATCCAGCTCTCCCGGCCGTATGTCCGCGAGCCGACAGCACTCCTTCACGCTCAAGTCCGCGATGTCGCCGTGATAGATCGGCGTGTCGGGGAAGTTCGCCCGGTACGTCGCCAAAGCGTTGTCATCGAGGTCGATGGCGAGCAGCACCTTGCCGCCAGCCCGCGTGTAGCCCAGCGACGATCCACCGCATCCAGAAAACGTGCTAATGACGCGGAAGGGGGAATCTTCGACGACAGAAGGGGCACTGCACGTGCTGGATGTCGTCCGCAACGTGTTCATCATATTCCTTTCCATTTGCCCCTTCGGGCAGTGCAAGATTAGTCGATTCCGTTTCCATCGCCTGTTCCGCGTCCTTGGGCATGTTGGCGATGATCTGCCGGTACTTGGCGGGGCGGTCTTTTCCGTCCCGCCCGCGACGCTGCTCCAACTTGTCAATTTGACAAGTTGACTCCAACTCACCACGAACCGAGGCGACCGTATTCTTGGACACGCCGACGATGTCGCCCAGCTCGTTGTCGTTGATCGCAGGATCGACCATGAGGTAGGCGGCAATCAATTCCCGCCGCTGACGACAGCTCCAGTGACGGCGAGGGATGTTGAGGGCAATGGCGACCTGGAGCCGCTCGGCGTCTGAAGCGAAGTGCTGGACCACGCGAGGGCAGTCGATGCCAAGCTCCTTGCAGATGCGGGCCCGCTGCCTGCCGTCGACGATCTTCCCGTCCTGATCCACGATGATCGGCACCCGTACGCCTTGGCTGCGGATCAACTCCTTGAGCGAGTTGTACTCGGCAACAGACAGGTCGGGAATCGGGCTTCCTGGTCGGCGGGGATCGGCAGTAGCGCGGCCGTCCTCCTTGGGGTGGGTTCGGTGGTCCCGGACATTCGCAGCATCGTCCCACACGATTTGGCGGCGGTCGTCAAGCGTAGAAATTGGCAGTGCCACGCTGGGATTGCATGGGTCGAGCATGATACCGACCTTCCGCATTTCGTCTTCGTTCTTAAAACTGAGCAACATCACTATCTCTCCATCTATTTCGTCACAGTAGATCCACCGCGGCGGGTGTGCCCGCAAGCGACCGGCGTTATTGAGTTGTTGAGAGAGCGGACCGCACCAGACGAGGCGAAACTCAGAACCGATGCGGCCCGGTGCGGCTTACACCGCAGCTTGGAGCACCTCCTGGCCCGAAGGCTCTTCGGACGATGCTTTTCCGCGTTGGTGTACGGCGTGGGCAATTGCCACTCCAATCCAGCTCGCATAACTACCATCAACTTCGCTGGCCCTCTTGCAGATCCGCTGCAATTCTGCCAGCGATTCCTCAGCCACGTCGGCAGGAGGCGTCGACCTGATTGTTGAAATCACATCGAGCACTGCCACGTGGAAATCGTGAGGTAGTTCCGATAGCGATGCGTCTACGCATGCAAGTGCGTCCGGGAACGCTTTGCGTTCGGCAAACGAGCATGCTGCGGCGATCCTACTCAACTCTCGCGAATCCGGCACTTGCAGGAATCCGTTGCTCGCCGGATGAAAAATCGCTGTTTGGCGATTTATATGCCCGAGCGTCAGTGCCTGGAGCAGCCCTTGGTACGGGACGGACAGTTCAAAGACTGCGTCCTCGCCGTCGAGCCATGTGCTCAAGAACACCGTAGGATCACCGAAGTGCCTTCGCTTGTCCAGAAGGTACAGTTGAAGTTCGGGGCGAAGGTTGCCCTTCGTGACCCGCTTCGCGTGCCCTTCTTTTGAGACAACGTATAAGTCAGGCCAGGTCGGTAAGTTCTGCCCATCTGGGCGAGTTGTGGTCCTGCCTACCATTAACGTCTCTCTGGCAACCCTCGCGGCATAGTTATCCTTACTTACCGCGAAGGAAAGTTGTTTGGTTCCGGCAGCCCGTGGACGGTCGAAGCCAAACCGAGTAGTATTGCCATGTGCTGGTTGTACGCCGGGAGCTTTTTTGGCTCCGGCCGCTTTACGAGCGAGAACGCCCGAGGTGTGTAGTACACCTGTCTGTTTGTCGATGCCACGCAACGTGACATCGCCGGCCATCTGACCGGGGTTACCATGATTATTCATAGTTACCTACGAATGCTCTCATGGCGTCCGTCTAGGACGGCCGGTAGAAATGCGCAGAGGTCACTGTCATTGCTACCGGCCGCCCTACGCGGGGAATCGCTGCGGTTTGATCCGAAGCGATCGGCCGGAAGGTCGCCCGTGGCCTGGATCACGAAGATCGCGGCCACGGGCTCGAACCCCTCAGCCTCAAATGAGGCAATCTACACTCTTGTGGGTAATGCTACCCACCACTTACGACTGGGCATCCGCTTCCGGCTCGCTGCCCGACTCCTCGTCGGAGTCATCCTCGTCGGACGCTTCCTCCGGCTGGTCGTCGTCCTCGCCGACAAGCTGGCTGAACCCCAGCTCGCGAAGCCGTTCGAGGCCGGGACTGGTCTTCTCGTCCGGGGCCTCCTCGGTCGCCGCGTTATTCTCTTCGGCGGCTTTGGCGGCCAAAACCGGCTCCAACTCGTGAGCCAAATCCAAACAGCGGCGAACGATTTTGGCCACATCCGCTGCGCTCAGGTCGGCGACCGGCTTGGACACCGCGTTGATCTCAACGCGGGGCGGGCCGCTTTCCTGATCGAGCATTGCCATGAAGCGGAAGCCCGGCACGGTCAGGGGGAGCTTCTTCTCCAGGGCCTGCCGCCAGTGGCGAACCATCTCCGCCGTCATCCGGCTCCTGGGATGCGTCTGAGCCTCCGCAAGCGGCGGCTCGTCGCGGGAGGCACGGGCAGCAATCTCGGCGTTGATGTCCGCCTGGGCCTGTTGGCCCCAGTCCGTCAAAAACGCCTTGAACTCGTCGCGGCGTTTGGCCTTCTCAGCGGTCGCCAGAAGCAGGGCGGCGTTCGACATCGTGATCGTGCGGAGAACACGAACGTGGTCGATCATTTCCGTGTCTCCAGCCAACGTGATGTCCCTGTCCACCGAGCTTTTGCTGACGTGCAACAGGTCGGCGATCGTCTGCCGAGGCATGCCCGCCTTGTGGAGCCGGAGCGTGGCATCCATGCGGCCTTCAGCCGGCAGCGGCTCCCGTTCGACGTTCGCCGAAACGCTGGCGGTGACGAAAGCCAGCACATCCGTGTCGACACCAAGGACCTGTGCCGGCACCTCCATCTCCATCGAAAAGCCAGTCACGCCGTCTGCGGCGAGCAGCAGAAGACTGTAGAACCGACGATGACCGTCGCCGACTTCGTAGGTTCCATCGGGGTGAGCCTGGAGCAAGAGCGGCGTGTTAATGCCGCCCTGCATCATGATCGATTCCATCAGCCCCTTCAGGGCATCTTTGGAGTACGGATCTTCCTCACGCCCGCGGTAGGAATTCTCCTCGGGCTTGGCGGAGATTTTCGAGAGCACGACCGGCTGGACGCCCATCTTCGGGCGTGGCAGCTTGAATCCCTCGCCGGCTTGCTTCTCCTGATCGGCTGCTTGCGGCTTTGGCGCCGCCGCCTGGGACGAACCCGTCGCCCCCTTCGGTTTTTGAGGATTGGTTGCCATTTGGCAACTCCTTTCAAAAAAGAATGTGAAATAGACGGCCAGTACCGTACTGACTGCGGGGCCAGAATAGCACAGAAAGCGTGCTAGAGAATTGAAAGAAAGTTGCGAAGAATGCTATCTTGCGGATAGCGGTGGGAAAGAAGGGACTAGCGGTCAGAAATTGAAAGTAGATGGGTAGTAGCGGGCGTCACTTTCGATCACGGAGCCGCCGCAAATCCTCCTTATCCACTTCTCCCTTCCGACGTAGGAACTCCTCAATTTGCTCATTGCTGGGCTCATCCTCGCCGTCTTCGCCCCCAGAGATTGCGGACGATTCATCCTCGTCCCCGGAGGGTGCGGGCGCTTTGTCCTCGTCATCTTCGCCCCCCGAGGTCGCGGACTCCTTTTTGAGCTTCAACTTCCGCTTCTCATCGCGCAGGTATAATACAAAGCTCGCAACGTGAACCTCCCGGCGCTGTGCATGGGTCTTGCTTGGACGAGTACGGAATTTCCTTTCTTCGCCCCTCGATCGACGGGTGATTTCATTGTAGTTGAGATCCAATTCAAAGAGTTCCCACGCGAAATCTTTGGCGTCCTTGGCAGGCATCCATTCCTCCTTGTCATCGGCGCCACCTACCTCGGACGGCGGCAACTTGTACGCACCCTCAAAATCGCGAACCTCCTCGACGATGCGATCGTAGAGGATTGCGAGCTGAAGCTGATAGTCGGGGTGCTCGCCGTCTGTCCCAGACGGTTCCACTCGATTCTTGACGAGCTTGGATAGTTCGATCGCCGTGTTTTCTCGGAACTTGTATTTGGCCAATCTGTTCAGCCAAGGGGCTCGCGTAAGGAACTGTCGCGGCAACTCCAGCACGCTCTGCTGAAACGCCTTAACCGTGGGATTGAACAATGACGAGTGCTCACTTCGCAACGCATGTACATTGATCCAGTCGCCAAGGCAGTAACCGGCCCTGAACCAGCAATAGTATGTCGAGGACTTGCGAAAGGTCTGCCATGCTGCCGTTTGGAATTCGTGTGAAAGCTTAATCCACGTCCTGTACCTAGTGAGCCTTTTTTGGCTGAGCTTGATTACTTCGCGGCGGACGCGGCCAGCACGGTAATAGACACCTATCGCGATTTCGCCCTCGGGTAATGACGTACCGTCCAACATACTCATTCCTTCCCTTGCTCGGACATCACGCAACCATCGAGAAAGAAAACAAGTATCTTTTTGGATTGAAGCCGTCACGTATGGACAGATCTTCGCCCCCAAGTTGGTCAGCTTCGTCAGCAAATCCCGAAGGACGATAAAGACACTGGGATGGATGACTTCCCCTAGCTTATCAAGGCAACGCCACACTTCTTGCAGACGCTCACCGTACGCGTAGTAGCCGCTGCGAAGTACGCTGCCGAGGAAGCCGATGTCGAACACCACGGCCACCTTAGAATCACCACCAGCCGCCTTGCCGACCTTAGCGGAGGTCTTCTTGCTTTGCGACTTCCCGCCTTTACTTTTCATCATGAACTTTCCTTTTCTGGAGCCGGCGTGCGGTATCACGGTCAGTCAGTCCCGTGTGGCCCGTCTACTTGCCCGCTACTGGCTACCATCCCACGCCTTTCCGCCGCATTTCCACGCAAAATGTCCGGTCCATGCCGAACCGTACTTTCCGCCAATTCTTCAGGGATATTTTTAGCGTATTCTAGGGACCAACGACATTCAAGTGGGTATCGGAACCCGCCGTCGCCTCGAAATAATTTGCCAACCGAAGTACCGGCTGAATGGAACGAAGTATGCCACACTACACTGCCAAGCCCCCCACCAACGGCAAGCCCCACCAACGCCTTTGCCTCTCGCCCGACGACCAAGCCGCCCTGAAAGAACTGAACAAAAAACTGCAGATCATCCGCGATCTTGTCGTCAGCGTTGTTAAAAAATACACCACCGGCCTGATCCTCACCGGCCGCGGCGGGACCGGCAAGTCCTGGACCGTGATCGAGGAACTCAAACGGCTCAAAGCCGACTACGACTTGCACAATTCGCACATGACGGCCCGCGGTCTGTTCGACGCGTTGTCCGCCAAGTGCGACTCGAACCACGTGATCGAGGACAACGAACCCCTCTTCCGCGACCAGAAGGCATTGGGCGTGCTCCGCAGTGCGACCTGGGCAACCCTCCGGGATGACAAGGGCCGGCCCGTGCGACATCTCTTCTGTGAGACGTTTCGGGAGTCCGGCGACACGGTTTTCAACGGCGGCATTATCGCGATTTTGAATCGTCCCATCAGCCGAATGCCCGAGGTGCAGGCGTGGGCAACCCGTTTGCCCCACAGCGACTTGGACGTTACTAACGACGAGATCGCCGCCTTGATGCGTTCTGTGGCTCTCAAGGGGCATCGTATTGGCGAAGTCTCTTTGGAACCCAACGCATGCCTTGAGGTTGCCGATTTCCTGATCGACAATTCGAGGGAACTGAAGCGTGCCCTCGATATGCGGATGCTGGTCATCGCTTTCGCCCATCGTTATCAGGCTGAAGCTCGCCACTCCAAGAGTTGCTGGCAAGATCTCGTTCGTTCCCTGCTTCGTGGCCGTCCGGTCGTGGGGGACGTCGAGCTGATCGGAAAACGCGAACGGGACAAGGCCCGCGAATTGGCCATCGTCCGCGAGATTGTCGACCTTGATCCCAAGGACCGGCTGCGTGTCTGGGAGCAGAAGGCCCATAAGGGTAAGTCCGCGATGTATCGGAGGCTCGACGAACTGAACCAGATCGAGGCCGCGGGTCATGAAGGATGAGAAGAAGCGGGAAAATGGGAAAATGGGAATCATGCCCCACAACTCAGCCAACTTGGTAGCTGACACCGGCGTGCCCACCGAGGGAACCACCGTAGCCCTCGCCGCCATCGCGGAACGCCAAGTCGCCATCGAACGCAAGCTGGACGTCCTCATCGAACTGCTCGGCGCCAAGCCCAGCCGCAAGGAATGGTACAGTCCGGTCGAGGTGGCCGAGATCCTGGGGAAGAAGCCCTACACCGTGCGGGAATGGTGTAGGCTCGGCCGGATACATGCCCGTAAACGCCCGATCGGCCGCGGTGGCGCCGACGAGTGGGAGATTTCCGCAGAGGAACTCGAACGCTACCAGAACCACGGCCTACTTCCCATTCCGTCCAAATACTAGGTCGATTGCGGTCTGCTGCTGGTCGGGCAGTAGGTGCTGGTAGCGTTTCCGCATTTCTTCGGTTTGGTGGCCCATCCACGAGTCGATGACCCGCTGATCGACGCCGGCCGCGGCCAGATTGCTGGCGAAGCTATGCCGGAACACGTGGAAGCCGCGGATCTTGTCCCATTTGCTCTTCGCCAGGGTCCGCTTGAAGTGGTCGTGGGCTTCCGTTCTGGTAAGCGGGACGCCGACCTCGCGGGTCTTGCCGCGGATGATCTTCACCGGCTCGCAAATCGCGTGCTGACCGCCGGGATGCTTGGCGAACCAGTCTTGCATGGTCTTGGCGAGCATGTCGCTCATCCGCACGCGGCGGTAGCTGAGCGATTTGTCGTGGCTCCGCTTCTTTTCCCGGATCAGCACAGTTTTCGACTGGAAGTCGAAGTCGTCGATCTGAGCCCGGAGAATTTCGCTCCGCCTGGCTCCCGTGTGGGCGACGAACACGAACATGGGATAGATGAAGTCGTGGTCGGCGTTCTTCTCCACGAAGGCCAGGATCTCCTGGACTTCGGAGATCGTGAGAAACAAGCATTCCCAGAGCCCCGCTTCCTGCTTCTCCGTGAGCCCGCCCCGCTTGATGACCTTTTCGATATCCTCGCGGGTCATGAACGGCGGCTTCTGTTCGGTCTTAGGATATTTCAGGCCTTTCGTTGGGGCCGGACCGACGATATGGCCGAGCGTGACAGCCCAGTTCCAGATCAGCCGGAATGTGGCGACTTCCTTCCTCACGGTCTCCGGCCGGATCGGCTTCTTCCGATAGGTATCCCGCAGCCGCTTGTCGATATACGCCTGCATGTCGGAGGTCGTCACGTTCTGCATGGGTTTTGCCTTCTTGAGATTCCCCAGCAGATGGGCGATATGAAGCCCTTCGGTACTGATCGTCGTTTCGGCTTTTGCACCAGGCGGGATCGACTTCTGGTAGGTCGTGAGCAACTCTTCCAGGGTATCAGCACGCTCGGAAACGGTCTTCTTGACCTGCTTGCCGTCCGACATGATGAACACGCCCGGATCGGCGTCGGCCGGCATCTCAAGCCGCCCACGTTCCAGGAACCTTATCGTTTCTGCGACCCGGGCTACGACACCCGCGGCCTCGACCGCATCGATGGTTTTGATGGACCTTTTGTACGGCCGGCCTCGATAACGAAAGCGGACACGGTAGAGGCCCGAGGTACTGTCTAATTCAAGGTAAGCCACTGATCTATTCCTTGGCGGCAGCCCGTCGGAAACTAGGGTAACCGACGTTCTTGGTCCGTCCTCGTGACCTAGAACAGCCACGTTTGGACGCTTCAAGATTGTTCTACCGTCGAGTCGCAAAGACCAGCGACACAAAGCCCATACAAGCCCCTTGGTGAGTCAGATTTGAGTCAGATTTGCCGGCCGGGAACGAAAAAAGGACCTACGGCGAATCGCCGTAAGTCCTTATGCTGTAAGGTGCGCGAGAGAGGACTTGAACCTCCACGAGATTTAACTCCCACCAGGTCCTGAGCCTGGCGCGTCTGCCAATTCCGCCACTCGCGCAAAACAGCGTTAAACGCAAACACTTGGCCACCCGAAGGGGGAATAACTTGTGTCGCCTTCAACACTCTCCTCTTTTTAGAGTAATTTAAGATCGAAAGCAAGTCCCCTCTGACGGATCTCAGGAAGACAGCAAAGTCGTTGGAAAAACGGGATCTATTCCGTTGCCTCGCCGGTATCAGGCAGATCGGAACGAACTCCGTTTCACGCAGGGGACGGTGTGGCCGATTGACCTAAGTTAGTAAAGCTAATAAACTGGGAGGGCGTAGGAGGCTGTCCGCGAATGACCTATTACTACACCGCCTATCCCGCCGCGGGCACCATGTACGCATGGTCGGCGGCGCCGCTGGACTCGCCGTGGGAGAGCCCTCTCTGGCAGCAGGCCGAGGATGCACGCATCGATCAGTACCACGCGGCCAGCAGCGGGCATCGGCCCGTCGCCCGCGCCAGGCTCCTGTACGACGACGCCCATCTGTACCTGCGGTTCCGCGTGGAAGACCGCTACGTCGTCGCCAGGCATACGCGGTTTCAGGATCCGGTCTGGCGGGATAGCTGCGTGGAGTTCTTCGTGCAACCGAGGCCGTCGAGCGGCTATTTCAATTTTGAGATCAATTGCGGCGGGACCTTGCTTTCCTATTACATCGAAGATCCGACCCGCACACCCGATGGCTTTGTCAAGTTCACACCCCTGATGGCGGAACATGGTGAACGCATCCGCATCGCGCATTCGATGCCTTCCATCGTTGCGCCGGAACAGCCCGGACCAGTCGTGTGGCACATCGCCTGCCAGATTCCGCGGTCCGTGTTGGAAGCTTACGCAGGGCCGTTGGGCCCGTTGGCCGGCCAGGCCTGGCGCGGCAATTTCTTCAAATGTGCCGACGATAGTTCGCATCCCCATTGGGCTAGTTGGGTGCCGATCGGCGAGGAGTTGAATTTTCATCAACCGAGTCGTTTTGCTCCGCTGCGTTTTGTGCCAGCGCCCGGATGTGGTTGAGGCCGGGGCGATTCCAGGGAACGTGTTGAATTACATCGCAAAGCCAAGGACTCCGTTACCATGAAACGCCTCTTGATCATTGCCTGTTTTCCGCTGGCTCTCGTTGCTGCAGGTATCACCGCCGCCAAGCCACCGGCGCCGGACGGCAAGCCGCACTCTTTCACTTTTGGCGGACCCGACAACGCGCAATTCCTCTTGGACGGCCAGCCTTTCCAGATGATCGGCGGCGAAATGCACCCCGCCCGGATTCCGCCCGAGTATTGGCGGCACCGCATCCGCATGGCCAAGGCCATGGGCCTGAATACGATCGCCATTTATGTCTTCTGGAACCACCACGAGCAGCAGGAAGGCAAGTATGACTTCACCACGGGGTCGCGCAACATCGGCGAGTTCCTCCGCATCGCCCGAGAGGAACATATATGGGTGAACCTTCGCCCGGGGCCGTATTGCTGCGGCGAGTGGGACCTGGGCGGAATTCCCACGTACCTGCTGCGTTACAGGGACATCAAGTTCCGCACCATCAAGGATGCTCGTTATAAGAAGGCCGTGGAGAACTACTATCTCGAGTTGGCCAAGATCGTGCGTCCCAACCTGGCCGAAAACGGTGGCCCGATCTTGATCGCGCAGATCGAAAACGAGTATGGCAGCTATCCCCGCCGTGATCACGATTATATGGTCTGGTTGCGTGACCTGTGGCTTAAGGAAGGTGTAAAAGGGCCCTTTTATACGGCCGACGGGCCGGGCGAAGGCTATCTCCGCGGCGTCGTCATTCCCGGTGTGGCCGTCGGTTTGGACACCGGCGCCGACGAAGGCCATTTCGCCCTGGCGCGGCGGATGAACCCCGGCGTGCCGGTAATGTCGTCCGAAGTTTATCCCGGTTGGCTCCGGCACTGGGGCGAAGGCAACTGGGGAGCGAGCAACGTCTCCGGGCTGGTGAAGTTCTATATGGATACGAAGAAGTCGTTCAATCTCTATATGTTCCACGGCGGCACGAATTTCGGCTTCACGGCCGGGGCAAACAGCGGCGGCAAGGGCTACGAGCCCGACGTGACCAGCTACGACTACGGTTCGCCGCTGGATGAGCAGGGCCGCCCCACGCCGGCCTTTCATGCCCTGCGCAGGCAGTTGGCCGCCTACCTGCCCGCCGGACAAGACTTGCCCAAGGTTCCCGCCGAGGTTCCCGCTATGAAGGTCCCGGAGATCAAGGTCGCGCGCTGGACAGGGCTCTGGGAACAGTTGCCCGCGCCCCTGGTTGCCGAGCAGCCCGCGTTTTTTGAATCGTTCGGACAGAACCAGGGAATTTGCATTTATCGCACGAAGATCCCGGCGGGCGGCAAGCGGCATTTGACGATGTCCAACGTGCATGATTACGCGCAAGTGTTTCTCGATGGCTCGTACGTCGGTACGCTCGACCGCCGCCTTGGGCAGCGCGCGATCGACCTGCCGGAATGTGCGCAAGAGGCGACGCTGGAAATCCTCGTCGAGGCCATGGGCCACATCAACTTCACGATCGCCATGGATTCCGATCGAAAGGGCCTCTACAGCGAGGTAAAATTGGGCGAGTTTGCCTTAACGGACTGGGAGATGCTGCCTTTGCCGCTGAAGGATGGTTGGATCGACAGCCTGCGGAAGACTACGCCGGCGGCAGGGCGGCCCGGCGGCATCTTCAAGGGCCACTTCGCCTTGGACAACGTGGCCGACACGTTCCTCGACATGTCGAAGTGGAAGAAGGGCGTGGTTTGGGTCAACGGGCACAACCTGGGACGTTACTGGTCGATCGGTCCGCAGCAGCGGCTGTATTGCCCCGCGCCGTGGTTGAAGAAGGGCGAGAATTCGGTTGTCGTGCTTGATGTCGAACTCACGGAACCGCAACCGCTGGATGGAAAACCGTATAGGAATTAGACACACAATCCTTCGACAAGAAATGCCCGTGAGTACACGGAGGACAGAAGAATAAGAAAGAAGAGTAGAGAAAAGAAGATGGGGAAAAGAAAATTGTTTGATTTTCCTTTCTGCCCTTTTCCTTTCTCCACATCTGGAATGAGAGCAACATTTCTCTGCCATTCATTTTTCTGTAAAAGATTTTGCCATTTCGGTCAGTTAACTCCATGCGAGCCGATGCCATGCAATCTGAACTGAGATTCTTCCTTACGTTCTTGTTGATTGCCGTGCTTACAACAATTGCAACACAAGCGACTGCCGCTGGGCCTGAACGGGCCGCACTCGTTCCGCGCCCGGCCAAGGTCGATTGGCAGAAGGGTAATGCGGATTTCGACCTTGCGGCCCGCATACTTTATGCCGATGAGGCTGCAAAAGGCGAGGCCAAAATGCTGGCATCCTACCTCGCCCCGCTTACGGCGCAGCCGATGCCGGCATTGGGCGGAAAGCTCGGCAACGCCATCGTTCTGACCATCGACCCCAGCCTTGAAACCGCACTAGGCAAGGAAGGCTATCGACTGGAAGTCCTGCCGACACCCATCGCCCGCATCACCGCCGCTGCGACAGCCGGGCTGTTTTATGGCGGGCAGACGCTTCGGCAAATGTGTTACGCAGCCCCCGTCAAGACATCCAAGAGTCGAGCCGAAATAAGGATCCAGGTGCCCTGCTGCCGGATCGAAGACAAGCCGCGGTTTCCCTGGCGGGGGCTTCTGTTGGACGAAGGGCGGCACTTCTTCGGCAAGAAATGCGTCAAACATTACATCGACCTGCTGGCCTATCACAAGATGAATACCCTGCACTGGCACCTTACCGAAGACCAAGGCTGGCGAATCGAGATCAAGAAGTATCCGAAACTGACCGAAATCGGGTCCTGGCGCGATCAGACCGAGGGCGACGGCAAACGGTATGGCGGTTTCTTCACCCAGGACGAAGTCCGCGAGATCGTGGCCTATGCGGCCCAGCGGCACGTGACGATCGTGCCTGAGATCGAAATGCCCGGCCATTCGCTCGGGGCGCTGACGGCCTATCCCCAGTTCTCCTGCACGGGCGGGCCGTTCAAGGTCCGTACCCAGTGGGGTATCGAAGATGATGTCTACTGTGCGGGCAATGACGCCACTTTCGCATTCCTCCGCGACGTGCTCGACGAGGTCATGGCTCTCTTCCCCTCGACATTCATCCATATCGGCGGCGACGAATGCCCCAAGGCCCGCTGGAAGAACTGCCCAAAGTGCCAGGCCCGGATCAAGGCCGAGGGACTCAAGAATGAACACGAGTTGCAGAGCTACTTCATTCGCCAGATCGAAGACCACCTGGCCTCCAAGGGCCGGCGTCTGATCGGCTGGGACGAGATTCTCGAAGGCGGCCTGCCGCCCAAAGCTACCGTGATGAGTTGGCGGGGCATGGGCGGCGCCACCGCGGCGGCCGAGTCGGGCCACGACTACGTCGCCACGCCCACTTCGCACTGCTATCTCGACTACCCCGCCAGCTCGATCAGCCTGGAAAAGGCCTATACGTTCGAGCCGATCCCGGAGACACTGGCCGCGTCAAAGCGATCGCACTGCCTCGGCGTGCAGGGCAACATGTGGACCGAGCACACGCCGACCCCAGCCGACGTCGACCGCCAGGTCTGGCCCCGGCTTTGTGCCCTGGCCGAAGTCGGCTGGACGCCCAAGGACCTTCGCAACGGTCCCGATTTCCTTGCCCGCATGGAAACGCACGTTGCGCGGTTGAACGCGCTTGGCGTGAAGATTCACTTGCCCGGTACGGCCGGAGAAAAAACAAAATAGCCCCGCAAACGGCGACGGGCAATGGTCAGGGGCACTGTTGTGGCCGGTCTCTGACCGGGCCACGCTGCCAACCGAAGGTCTCCCGGCGATTGGGGAACCTTCGGTCGGACGTTTCGGCGGGGTCGGGAGACGCTCGCCGAACCTGGCCTGATATCGCCCCTCCGGGGCTAGCGATTGCTGCTCGGACCTGTTCCAGGGGCTGGCGCCCTTGGCTATTATATATCGCCGCTCCGCGGCTAATGCACATCGACCCATCGCAGCCTCCGGCCGCAAACCCAACACGTTACGAAAGGAATTCGTTATGAGCCCAACGTCAGCGATCACCAACGACGCGTCCTACAAGGTCTGGGCGGTCCGTTTTCTGTTGTTCATCGCCGGTCTCGGCGGCCTGCTCTATGGCATCGACGTCGGCATCATCGCCGGTGCGCTGCCGTACCTGGAGGCCACGTCAGGGCTTAGTGCCCAGGAACTCTCCTTCATCGTGGCTGCGGTTCTCCTGGGCAGCGTCATCTCCACGCTCTTCGCCGGCATGTTGTCCGATCTCCTCGGGCGGAAGATCGTGATGGCATTCAGCGGGCTTTTGTTTGTTGCCAGCATTCCCATGATCGCCTTGGCCCATGGATACCTGCCCCTCGTTCTCGGGCGACTGTTGCAGGGCATCAGCGCCGGGCTGATCGGAGTCGTGGTGCCGCTCTACCTGGCCGAGTGCCTTAGCGCGTCGACCCGCGGCAAGGGCACCGGCATCTTCCAGTGGCTATTGACCCTGGGCATCGTTGCCGCGGCACTGATCGCCATTTTCTTCAGTATGTGGCTTGACGGCGTGAAGGCCCTGGGCGATGCCGAAAAACTGCTCGATGCCAAAGATCTCGCCTGGCGGAGCATTTTCTGGGTGTCGTTGCCGCCCGGAGTGCTCTTCGTGCTGGGCAGCCTGATCGTGCCGGAGTCGCCGCGATGGCTTTTCCGCCGCGGCCGTTCGGATTCGGCCCGGGCGGCGCTGCTGCGAACTCGCAGCGAAGAGGAAGCTGAAGGCGAGATGGAGGAAATGGAAGAAACTGCTGCTGCCGAAAAGGCCAAGATCACGTCGTCCGGCCAGCAGATCCGCGAGTCGTTGTTGCATCGCAAGTATGTCATCCCCTTCGTTTTGGCCTGCGTCATCCTGGCCTGCAACCAGTTGACCGGTGTGAACTCGATCATCGGCTATTTTGTGACCATTGTGATCCAGGCCGGCCTTTCCGACGTGCAGGGGCACTGGGGTTATGTCGTCCTCACGTCCGTGAATTTTCTGGTAACGATGGTCGGGGTAATGCTCGTCGACCGCAAGGGCCGCAAGTTCCTCCTTTCGCTCGGTAGTGCAGGAATCATCGCCTCGCTGATATGCGTAGGGATTTTGTTCCAACAGACGGAAAAGTCTCGCGTCGACTGCAAGGATATTCTGGCGGCGGCGGCCGAAGACTACCAGGACATAAATGTGACCTTCGACAAGAACGCCGCGTCGTACCGCGTCAAGGGAATTACGCTGACCCTGTCCGGGAATGTCGTCACCAAGGCTTCGGCCGGCGAAAAGACCGTCGTGCTCGAACTCGATCGGGACATCGCCGCGGCCAAGATCGTCAAGGATGAGAAGAGGAAGAGTGCAAAGGTCCAGGTGACGTTTCGCGGCGATAGGGCCACACGCAGCGGACTTTCCTTCGATATCGACGACAAGATCGTCACCTCGGCGAAGCCGGAAGGCAAGAGGCTGACACTCGGGCTTGAGAAGGGAGTCTCTGAGGTAAAGGTCGGGGAAAAAGACCGGCGGATCATCGTGGCGTTCGATCAGGCCAAGGCCGACGCCTTGCTAACGGCGGCCGGCGATGCCGGCAAGGCGATCGTTGGCCGGCCGGCCACGATGGTCGTCATCTACTCGGTCGGTGATTTCAGTTCGGCAACCAATGCCGTCCGCTCCGACGATCCGGCCGCAAAACCGGTGGAAATCAAGCGCGGCGATTGCCTGCCGTCCAGTCCCGTCGATGCGTTCTTCAAGAATCCATTCGCCAGTCTTGCGGCGTCCAAATCCGCCCCGCTGAAGATCGAAAATGCCCTGATCACTCCCGTGCCGAGCGCGCAGAACGGCTGGGTGACGGCGGTCTTCATCTTCTGTTTCATGGCCTTCTTCGCCGTGGGCCCCGGCGTCTGCGTCTGGCTGGCGCTTTCCGAGCTGATGCCCACGCGGATCCGCTCCAACGGCATGAGCGTCGCGCTGGTGCTCAACCAGGCTGCATCGACCACGATCGCGGCCATTTTTCTCCCGACCGTGGGCAAGTACGGCTATGCGACCATGTTCTTTGCCTTCGCAGCGTTCACGGTCATCTATTTTATCACCGCCACCTTCTTCCTTCCCGAAACCAAGGGCAAGACCCTGGAAGAGATCGAGGAGCATTTCAGCGGCCACAAAAAAGGGCACTGATGAATCTCGCCGTGGCAACGCGTGTCGCGCTGCCGATGCTAACCAACATCGAAGCCCGACGCGGGCACCATACTTTCTGTCAAATCTGAGATTTCAAATCAAATCCGGCAAGCTACCGCCGCGCCAGCCCCGGCACGAGCAGATCGCTGGGCTTGCGGGCCGTGATGTCGTGGCTGTAGATCATTGCATTGCCGACAAAGTAGCCGTGGAAATCGGCCACGATGAGGTTGTAGACCGCGCCCACCCCGGCCGGCTGCGACTGCCGCAAGGGCGTCGTGCCCGCAGCCCCGTGGAAGTTCATCTGCGGCTCGATGTCGCGGGCCTTCAGCCAGCCCTTGCCGGCAATCCAGAAGCCGTGCCCGACGCTGCACGTGATCGTGTCGTCCGTCAACTCCAGCTTGACCAGTTCGGCTTTGAGAGGCTATCCGGAAAGTGATCTTGCTCCAAATTACCTGAATTACGTATTGTGCGGCCTTTCGTTTCTGAGAACCAAGGAGCCTGCACATGGACATGCCAGCACGCGAAGCCTATCCGACCGACTTGACCGACGCACAATGGGCCATTTTGGAGCCGTTGGTTCCGCCAAGCAAGCATGGCGGTCGGCCGCGGACAGTCAATATGCGGGAGGTAATCAACACGATCATGTACCTTAATCGCGCCGGTTGCCAGTGGGACATGCTCCCTCACGACCTGCTTCCCAAGAGCACCGTGTACGAGTATTTTGCACAGTGGCGCGACGATGGCACTTGGGCCAAGTTCGGCGATGCGTTGCGGGTCCAGGTGCGTACCCAACAAGGCCGGGAACCCACGCCCAGCGCGATGTGCATCGACAGCCAATCGGTCAAGACCACGGAAGTTGGCGGGGAGGAGCGGAGCTACGACGGAGGCAAGAAAATCAAGGGCCGGAAGCGGCATTTGCTGGTGGATACCCTGGGATTGCTGGTGGCGGTGCTGGTCACCGCAGCCGGGACCGACGATGGTGCCGCCGCACCAAAACTCCTTGGGCAAATCACAGCGGAGGACTTCCCGCGGCTGACGGTCATTTTTGGCGACAACAAGTACCACAACCATGGATTGGAAGCTTGGCTGAAGGAATACCGTCCAGGCTGGCGGATCGAAGTCAAGAAGCGTCCAGAGGGTACTCGCGGCTTCACCCCTTTGGAGAAACGCTGGGTGGTCGAGCGAACGAACGCCTGGAATGGCCGATGTCGTCGCAACAGCAAGGACTATGAACGACGCGTCGAATCGAGCGTGGCCATGATTCAAGTTAGCAACATCCATTTGATGCTCCGGAGACTATCGCCGGTCAGCCGACCTGCGTTCCACTACCAAGCCGCCGCATAAAACCCACGAAAATACGAGAAAACTTTTCGGATAGCCTCTGAGGCGGATGGTGGTGTGCATAACGGGTTTGTAGGCCAATTCGCCCGTCTCGGGATTCTGCGACAGGACCTGGTCGCCGACCTTGATCTTCTCGACCGCCACCGGGCCCGCATCGGTCCAGATGGGAGTGCCCGCCGCCAGACAACTATAATGGCTCACGCCCGGAATTATCGCTTCGCGCATGGGCACCGGTACGGTAATGTCGGTCGTGTTCTGGATGGGCACGTAGGTTGTTTCCAACGGCTTGTAGCCGGGGACATAGACCTCGTCGGTCTCGGCCCACCACTCGGACCAGGCTTCCGGCGACGGCGGCAGATTGACATCCGTCACGTCGCTTAGCAGTTGCGCGATTGCGGCGTTCAGGGCGGCGGTCTGGAGGTTTTGACGGGCGACCGCCATTTCACGGGCCTGGGCCGCCAAGGCGGCCTTGACGGGCGCTTGGGCCTGCACGTTGGCTTGCGCACGGGCCTGCACCGCGTCCTGATTAGCAACGAGCGCGGCTGCGGCCTTATTGGCCGGAACCGCTGCCGTTACTGTCGACGGCGGTGAGGTACCCAGCGTCCCGTACCGGGCAATATTAGCGATCATAGCCCTGCTCCAATCCGTCTGTGGGCCAATTGGCTGAACCGTCCGATTCGGCAGCACTAGGGCGAGGGTTCCGTCGTCAAACTGCAGATAGCGCCCGCCATACGGAGCGGGGGCCGCGCGACTAACTCCGTTGGAGCTGAGGTACGGGGCGAGGTTGAAGTTGTTGTCGTACATCGTGTCGAGGACGACCAACTCGTCGCGCTCTTGGCCCGGCTGATAGAAGGCGTGGCGGTAGAGCAGCCGCCCGGCGGGATCCTGATACAACTCGGCGCGGCTCTGCGTGGGCGATGCCATCGCGGAGAGCAGTTCGGGAATAAAGGTCTCTCGATTGCGGGCCTTGAGTTTCTCGACCGCGGCCTTGCGTACTCCTTCCCACCGAGAGAAAAGGGCCTGCCGGGCCAAGGCCAGCGAGGAGTCGGCGACGGTCATTTCGGCAAACTTCTTCACACCCACCTGGGCCATGGGCTCGGTATCGCCGCAGAGCACGAGCTCCAGGGAAGGGACGGCCGCGGCGTCCTGGATCGCTGCCAGCCGCTGCCGGGCCACTTCGCGTCGGTTGGGATTGCTGTTTTGCAAGCCGCTGCGGATGGCCAGCAATTTCGGCTGCCACAGCTTGAGGGCCGCCACGGCTGCCGCCGCCCGCGCCTTGCCCTGCCCGATTTCCTGTGGTGTCAGCCAGACGCCATCGACCCGTTGGTAGCCCAGCAGCAAGCGTGCTTCCTGATGATCGGGATTCAGCGCCAGGACATTGCCCAGATGGGCCCGCCACTGGTTTACCAGTCCGACCTTCTTGCACCATGCGGCAAGGGCCAATTGGTCCTCGACCGTTTCCCGATACTTTTGCCGAAGGCTACGGTAATCGGCAACTCGCCGGTTCTGCGACGCCTGCGCAGGCACTTCATCGAACTTCAGCCAGCGATTGTCCGCCCAGACGTATCCGCTATGCCAGCGGGCGGGCGCGTAATCGGGCGACGCCTCCAGCGCCTCCTCCAAGAGTGCATCGCGACGCGAGTTTTTCCCCTCAGTCTCAGCCTGGAGGGCTTTGGAAACATACTCCGAGGCTGCGCGGCGCTGCGCCGACGGGCCCTGGCCCGAAAGATTCTGTGCGGGCACCTGTTCGGAAATCGTTCCGACGATTACCAGCATCATCGGGAGTACCCCTAAGATGCTCCGCAGGCCCCAAAAGATCCGCTTCTGCATGGTCGTTCTCCTTACTCTGGCCCAACGTCTTCGATTATAGGGCTGAGCGAGGGGCAAGATGCAAGTCGGCGTTTTTCTGGTTCTGCGTGCGAATACACGTGATTGTAGGCCGGGCCTCGCTGTAGCCGTAGGGCATGGGCAACGGAACAAATTCCGCTGTACGATCCCGTGTTTTCCCGCCGTCGGGCGTGCTATACTGCGCCTTTGCAACCACGATCGACCATGCGAAGGAGGAAAACCGCCGTGATGCGACATTTCTGGGCACTGGGTGTCGGAATACTCTGTGTTTGCGGACTTGCTATTCTGGGTGCCGCCGCAGTACAGGCCGCCACGGTCGCCGAGCCCCGCTGCGAAGGACGCGACGATCCGGTGGGAATCGACGTTGCGCGTCCGCGGCTGAGCTGGATGATCCGCTCCGAGCGGCGCGGCGAGCGTCAAGCGGCGTACCAGATTGTGGTGGCCGCCAGCGCCGACGCCCTCGCCCGCGACGAGGGCGATCTCTGGGACAGCGGCAAGGTGATCTCTGCGGAGAGTTACGGTGTCCAATATGCCGGCAAGCCGCTGGCCTCGCGGACGCGCTGCCTTTGGAAAGTCCGCATCTGGGACCGAGACGGGCAGGCCTCGGCCTGGGGCCAGCCCGCCCATTGGTCGATGGGCCTTCTGAGTCGCAGGGACTGGAAGGCCGAATGGATCGGCTACGACGCGGCCTACCAGCCGTCGCCTGAGCAGGCCAAAGACGATGCCGTACTGAACACCCGGGGCCTGCCGTGGGTCCACTACCCCGTCGGCAAGGCCAAGCCGGGTGTTTTTGGATTCTCGCTCCGCAAGCGAATCGAAATTCCTTCCGACCGAAGGATCCGTCGGGCGGTCGTGGTCTTGTATGCCCACAATCTTTGTGCGGTTTCAGTGAACCAAACGCCGGTAGGCGGCAGTGTGTGGTGGGAAAAAACGGCGCGGATCGATGTCACCGAGCCGCTCCATCCAGGCAAGAACCTCGTGGAGTTGACGGTCGAGAATACCGATTTCCTGCCCGCCGCGGTGGTCGGCCAACTGGTCGTGCAGCTTGTGAACGGTGAGGACCTGGAGTATGTCATCGACGGCACGTGGCGGGCCTGCCAGAGGCCGCTGGGCGGTCTTGACGAGCCCGAATTCAACTGGGCCTTCGCCGAGCCGTCAAAGGATACTCCCTGGGGCACGCCCGCGCTGAACGACATCCCCCGCGTGCCCGCCCCGTATCTCCGCAAGGATTTCAAGATCCAACAGCCGGTCAAGCGCGCCGACCTGTACGTCACGGCCCTGGGCTGCTATGAGCTGCACTTGAACGGCCAGCGCGTGGGCCAGGATGAACTGACACCGGGCTGGAGCGAGTATCGCAAGCGAGTCTATTATCAAACCTACGACGTGACGAAGCTCCTCAAGAGCGGCGAGAACGCCATCGGCGCCATGCTTGGCGACGGCTGGTACGCCAGCGATCTGGCGTTCACCGGTAAGCGGAAAAACTACGGCGGCGACCCGCGACTGCTCGTGCAGCTTGTCGTACAACTGGCCGACGGCAGCACGCAAACCATCGTCAGCGACGGCAGTTGGAAGGCCGCCACGGGCCCGATTCGCCACGCCGATCTGCTGTTGGGCTGCGAGTACGACGCCCGAGTGCGGATGGACGGCTGGGACCGGCCCGGCTTCGACGAACACGCGTGGCAGCCCGTGAATGTCGGTGCCGGTGATGCGGAGAAGATTGCCGTCCAGGCGGCCCCGGCCGAGGCCCTGCGGCGGCACGAGGAACTGCCGGCGGTCAAGGTCACGCAGTCGCGGCCGGGCTGGTACGTCTTCGACCTGGGACAGAACATGGTCGGCTGGACCCGGCTGAGAATCCACGGCAAGCCGGGGCAGCGGATCACCGTCCGTCACGGCGAGATGCTCAATCCCGACGGCACGCTCTACACGATCAATCTCCGCGGGGCCACCGCCACCGACTTCTTCGACCTCGCCGGCACGGGCGAAGAGACGCTGGAACCCCGCTTCACGTTCCACGGTTTTCGTTATGTGGAAGTGCAGGGGCTCGATTACCAGCCGGCGCCCGCTGCCGTGACCGGCATCGTCGTGCACACGCCCATGCGGCTGACCGGCCATTTCGCATGTTCCAGCCCGCTGGTCAACCAGCTCTTCCATAACATCATTTGGGGCCAGAAAGGCAACTACTTCGACATACCGACCGACTGCCCGCAACGCGACGAGCGGATGGGCTGGACGGGCGACACGCAGTTCTTCGCCCCCACGGCCGCCTACAACTTCGACGTGCAGGCCTTCTTCACCCGCTGGCTGGTGACGATGTGCGAAGACTCGCAGCATGCCGACGGGTCTTACGCGCACGTCTCGCCGGACATGGGCTGCGGCAGCGGTTCAACTGCTTGGGGCGATGCGGCCCTGCTGTGTACCTACAACACCTATCGCGCGTACGGCGACAGGCGGGTGGTTGCCGATCATTTTTCCGCCATGGAGCGGTACATGCAGTTCGTCGCTTCCAGGAGCAAGGGTTTTGTGCCCAACATTGGCGGCTTCGGCGACTGGCTCAACCTGGGCGGCACGGCCAGCCGGGAAGTGATCGATACGGCCTACTATGCCCATCTGGCGCGGATCATGTCGGAAATGGCCGAGGCCATCGGACGGACCGATGACGCCCGCCGCTATGCCGCGCTGGCCGGGCAGGTCCGCACCCGCTTCGCGGCCTTCTTCCAGCCGGACGGCTCGCTGGCCGGATGCAGCCAGACGGGCTATGCCTTGGCCTTCACCATGGATCTCGTGCCGCCCGGCTTGCGGGAGAAGGCGGCGGCCAAATATGCCGACGAGGTCAAGCGTTTCAACTGGCACCTGGCCACCGGCTTCATCGGCACGCCGCGGCTGTTGCCCGGCCTGCACGCCGCCGGCCGCGACGACGTGGCCTACAAGCTGCTGTTGCAGGAGACTTATCCGTCGTGGCTGTTCCAGGTGAAACTGGGAGCGACGACGATGTGGGAGCGTTGGGACGGCTGGACGCCCGACCGCGGCTTCCAGACCATCGGCATGAATTCGTTCAACCATTACGCCTTCGGCTCGGTGGGCGAGTATCTTTACAGTGTCGTGGGCGGCATCCGCGCGGAGAGCCCCGGTTACGACAAGATCCGCATTCAACCCGTGCCCGGCGAAGGACTGAATTGGGCCGAGGCAAGCTACCGTTCGCTCCACGGCCCGATCGCGACCCTTTGGAAGCGGGCGCCCAAGGGCCTCGAGCTGAGCGTCATCGTTCCGCCGAACACGACTGCCACAGTTTACGTGCCGGCTGGGGGCACCCGCTTGCGGGTCGCAGCGGGGATCACCGAATCCGACAGGCCGGCTGCGCAGGCCGAAGGCGTGAAGTTTCTCCGCATGGAGCAGCGCGCCGCGGTGTATGAAGTCGGCTCCGGCAGTTATGTGTTCAGGGTTGGGAAGTGACCTTTGGAGTGCGGTGGCTTGCCACCGCTTTCCAATACGGCCAATTCCGGCTCAAGAGACTTTTTTGCGTCTTTTGAAAAGCGGTGGCAAGCCACCGCACTCCAAAGTAGGATAGCCTTTCCAAGGTCGAAGGGGGATCATCGACGAGGCGCTTACGCAACGGGCGATGCGGACGCCGTGGTGTCTATGAAGATCGGAGAGAGTTCCATGAACCCGTACGAATCTCCTTTGACTGAAAGTCAGGAGCCCTCCGCGGCCCCGCCGCCAGCGACAAGTTACGTCGGCGGCACCATCATCCCCAGGTCCCTTGCTGCGTCGCTGGATGGCATACTTTCGGCCGTCCTGGCCCTGATCGCGGGCTGGCTTCTGCCCGAGGACCTTCCCTTGTTGCAGTTGGCCGCCATGACGGCGGTCTGGCTGGCCTATTATCTCCTTACGGAAGGTCCCTTTTCGGGAACGCCTGGGAAACGGATTGCCGGGCTGGCAGTGCTCCAAATAGATGGAACGCGGATCACATGGCGGCAGGCATTTGTGAGGACGCTGTTCCGCTTGCTTGAGGTGAACCCGGTCTTGGTGGGCGCGCTTCCGGCGGCACTCTGCATCATCTTCTCCCGGCGCCGCCAGCGCATTGGAGACATGGTCGCCGGCACGGTTGTGGTGTCGGTGAAGCACATGAGGGACTAGCGCTCACTTGTGCCTGCACCTGCCCAAGCTCATCAGCGCGAAGGCCGTCCCATACTGCTGGTGGTAATCGTACAAGGGAAAATCCCACCAGCTTCCGTCCGGCTCCTGCAAGGCCAAGAGGATCCGCGCCAGTTGGTCCTGCCGCGGCGGACGCTCGGCGGGCGGCAGAATCTCGATGCAGCGACTGGCATAGTAATGGCCGTAATAGAAGAAATAGCCGGCGACCTGGAACCACGACTCGTGCGGTATCGGCCGCTTGCGCCCAAGGTCGAGCCATAGCTCGCGGGCGAAGAGCCGGTCGAGCCAGGTCTCGACCACGGTGTCGGTCACCTGCTTGTCGCCCCAGGCGCGCATCGCCAGATTGCAGGCCTGCGAACGGCCCAGACTGCCGCCGGGCCGATTGATGGGCATCATGGGGTGATACTTCAAATACTCGCCGTAGTCGTAGCTGAAGTCGGGCTTCCGTTGCCGGACCAGCGAGGCCATGCCCCGATCGACAATCTTCTGCGGGACCCGGATTCCGGCCTTGTGGGCCTCGTCCAGCACCACCAGGACCGTGGCCGTCACGAAACTGATCGTCGAGCCGCTGGGACGCGCCGTCTGGAACACGAAGTCATCATAGTAACACCAGCCGCCGTCGATGCACTCGTAGCGCACTAACAGGCCGATCTGCTGGTCGATCAGGGCACGGATCTTGCGGCAGCGCTCTTGATCCCCAGGATGCCGCCGCAGCATGTGCAGCAAGGCTTCGATCGAATAGGCGTGGCACCAGTTGTTGTACAGCGCGTCGGGCGAATCGCGGTGAATCTTGGGCACGTGCTCCATGAGCCAGACTTCGGCCCGATCGACGGACTGCGAGACCTCGGGGCTGTCGCCGCCAACTTCCAAGAGGGCCGATATGCAGAGCGAAGTCACGGCGCCGCGAAACGATTGATGGGCGCCGGGTATCGGGGCATAAACCTCGCTGGGCCGGCTGCTCCGCTCGGAGCCCCACGAACCGTTGGCGTTCTGCCGCTTGAGCAAGAAGGCCACCCCGCGGCGGATCGAGGCCTCGATCTGTTTCGGATCGGCCTTGGGGACCGGATTCGGCTTGGGACCCGTCTCCGCCAGCGAAGGCGCCTTCGCGCTCTTCTCGCCGGCCCGGGTGACGCTGTCGGAAGCGAAGCCGGCCGGAATGAGCAAGAAAAGTGCGGCTGTTGCAGCCAGCGCGGCCTGAAGCCGTATGCCGATTGACCGCGAAAACCCTTGTGAAGCCGCAAGCGGCAATCGTCCTGACATGAAGCTCTTTCTTGTCAATCTTCCTTGGGCTTTTCCAGCAAAATCTCGTCGCCGTCCGCCAGTCCGCCCAACACCTCGATCTGCTTGTCATTCCGCTCGCCAAGTGTGACGACCCGCTTCTGGGGCTTGCCGTCCTTGCTCAGCAAATAGACGTATTGCTTGGCCGGGTCGAAGTCTTCCGTGAACACGGCTTTGGACGGCACCGTCAGGGCATCGGTTTTCTTGTACGGGATCAATTTCATCTCGCAGTTCATGCCCGGCACGATGGCGCTGGTCAACCCGTCGCTGGCGACGGTCAGTTGGCAATCGAAACCGCTGCTTCCCATGGGAATTGCACCCACGCGTTGCACGACAGCCGAAAGCTTCGAACCCGCGAAGCCAGTCGGCTGAACGACGGCTTGCAGGCCTGCGCGGACGTGCTGGATCTGGCTTTCCGGCACCGTGGTGCGGATGGTCAGCGGCCGGGTCTGCACTACGGTCATGAAAACGTCATTGGCCAGGATCGGCGCCCCGCGGCGGAGCGTTTCCACGCTCAAGGCCGACCACTTTCCGCGCACCGCGCGGCCGTAGTAGACGATGCCATCGATGGGGGCCTTGACGAGCATGGCCTCGCGATCGGCAATCAGCTTTTTGAGTTTCTCTTGGCCCTGGTCGCGGGCAACCTGGAGTTTTTCCGCTTCCAGGCGGCGCTTGCTCTTCTGCAGGGGCTGGTTGAGCTTGATGTATTCCGTGTCGATCCGCGATCGCTCGGTCTGGTCTCTGGTCTTCTCCTCCGTCCGCGGGAGCAGGAACTTGACCGCTTCCTCATGCGCGGCCTGGGCCAATTCGAAATTCAGCTTTGCTGCATCGACGTTGTTCTTGGCCCGCCGCAAGACGATTCTTTCAGTCTCTTCCCGCAGATCGTCCGCCTTATACATTTTTTCGAGCTGGCGGTACTCCTCTTCGGCGTATTCCACCATTTCCTTGACCGCCTTGAAGCGAAATTCGGCCACTTTGGCCGTCAATGGCTTGTCCACTTCCTGGAACCGCTTCCAGTCTTCCTCGGTGATACGGCGACTTCGGTCGACCGCCTGTTCTTCCAGGGCAGCGAGTTTCTCCGCCGCGGCCGACTGGGCGACCGCCTGCTTGAATGCCAACTCGTTCAGTTCCACCTCAGTGCGAAGGTCCGCGATCGCCCGGTCGATTTTTTCCGTATCGAGGGCAAGGACCAGGTCGCCCTGCTTGACGACCGCACCGTGTTCGACCGCCTTGAGCACCGACATCGTCGCCCATTCCTGGGGCCGAAGGGCGAGCTCAGCCTGGTTCTGGGCCTCGAAGATGCCGTCCAATGCGACTTCCACGCGGAATGGACCTTTTTTGAGCTTCTGCGTGGCCGGCTTGGCGGCAGCCTCCTTGGCAGGGGCCTCCTTGGTGGAAGAATCGTTGGCGGCGGACGGCTTCTTCTCGTCGCCCTTGGGCTGGTCCGCCCCGGTCTTCTTGTCAGGCGTCTTCTTCACATCCGAATCGCCGGGCTGCTTGCTCTCAACGCTGGGCTTGCTCCCCCCCTTGCGCGATTTTTCTTGGCAGGCTTGGACTCAACCGCGGCCTGTCCGATCGCAACACACGTCACCAAGAGGCACGCCAAAAAAAGCCTTCCAAGGGCAAGGCGACTCATAATTCAGCTCCTGAGCGGGGTGGTTCATATATTCCAGTCCACCTATTTTCCCATGGATCGCGCCTAATTTCAAGGATAAACTTTGCCCGACCACCAGCCTACGACTTCTCGGGCGGATTATCGCGGGCGTAAAATCGCGCCAGATTGATTCCCCCGCGGAGCTCCTCCTCGAGCAGTTTCATGCGGCTTTCCAGCCGTTCGATCTTGCGTTGCAGCGTGGGAACGAGCATGCGGTTGCTGTCCTCGGGCCGGGGACGGGGAACGGTCGGATAGCCCAGGTGCCGGGCGAGCGCGGCAAACAGGTAAAGTGGATCCTTCTTGCGGTTGGCCAGGGCGATGCGACCCTCTTTTTCACCGAAGAGAACCGGCTTGTCGGTTTCTTCACCGCGGGTTTGCCGATAGTGCTCGCTACGGACGTACAGCATGTCGCCCAGATCGATCAAACCGACCTGTCGCCGAACGGTGAGAATCCATTCCCGCCAGTTTGCATCGTACATTTCGTCGCCGGCCATGGCTTCCAGTCCGCGGTCATAGCCGAGCCGATTGCGGCAGAGCGTTTCGAACTGGAAAAGGAAGAGGCCCTGGGGCGTCGGCGATTGGGCACGGTATTCGGCCTCGCATTGCAGGATTTCCAGGCCCACGCGGAAGTCGAACTTACCCTCGGGCTTTTCGCCTTCCGCCACGACGAAGCTCTGGAAGGGCGTAAAATAATGCGGCAACTTGGCCATCGCGGTGGCAAATCCGCCCGTCAGCCGCAATTCGCTGGCCATGAAGTCCAAGGCGTAGGGCAACTGGGTCGTGGCGAGCACTTCCTGCTTGACGGCCTCCAGCAGTTCCTGGGTCGACATGCTCTGCTGCATCCGCTCCCGAATCGTGCGAAAGAAGTAGGCTTGTTCGACATATTCTTCGCGCGGCAGTGGCATCGTAAAAATGACCCAGGTGGTGTATGCTGACCAATGGCGTAATGCACCCAATTCTACTTCCAATCCGGTTCCACCGTGAATCCCCCCGACGACAATCTGCCTGCCGCTTTGGCGCGGCACACCATCGAACTTCCGCCGGGGCAGATCCCCCGGTTGGACCAGTATTGCCGGCTGCTGTGGGATTGGAACAGCAAGATCAACCTCACGCGGCATACCGATTTCGAGAAGTTCGTCAGCCGGGATCTGGTCGACAGCCAGGCCTTCGGCCGTTTTCTCGGCCCGGGTGAACGCGTCCTAGATGTCGGTACCGGCGGGGGAGTTCCGGGGGTGGTGCTGGCCATTTTGCGCGACGATTTGCAGATTTCGCTCTGCGAGTCGGTCGGCAAGAAGGCCAGAACGGTGGCCGACATCGTGGAGAAGCTGGGCCTCCCGGTTCCCGTGCTCCATGCACGGGCTGAAGACGTCTTGGTCGAGCAGCGTTTCGATACCTTGGTGATCCGTGCCGTGGCCCGGTTGAAGAAACTGTTGGAGTGGTTCAAGCCGCATTGGGCCGCGCTGGACCGAATGCTCGTCTTGAAAGGCCCCAGTTGGATCGACGAGCGGGGCGAGGCGCGGCACTTTGGCCTGATGCGCGGTTTGGCCCTGCGGAAGCTCGAATCCTACCCCTTGCCGGGAACGGACTCGGAAAGTGTTTTGTTGCAAATCAGCCCGATCAGGGATGCGTAGGTTACGAGACCTGCCACTTTATCAGATACAGAATTCCAAACACCAGGACCATGAAGCCGACAATCCAGACAGCCACGCGAAAAGCGTGCGACAGAATGGCCCCAACTTCCTCATGCCGCGTCGCCGCATAAACGAGACTTACCGACACGATCAGCGGCAGTGCGAACCAAAAGCTGAAGTTCATGACTTCTCCTCCCCGCTCAGCTCCATCCCGATGGCCGCCGGGCTTCTCGTCTTCTTTCTTCGCTGACTCGGCAGGCACGGGTCCGCAGCAGGCATCATAGACGGCCAAGATGTTGAGCAGGCCAGCAATCATCGTATAGACGGTGCCCAGTTCATAATAACGGGGCAACAAGCGGTTGATCCAGGCCAGGTTCATCCGATCGGGGGGGGGCGGTTCGCCGGGAGGACCGTTCCTCAAAGAATCTGAATCGGGCAAAGGGGGCGGCGCCATGAAGCCGTTCAAGATCGGTTCCTTCAACTCCGCCTGCAAGAGAGTCATGGGCACCGTGGGGAAGCCCACTCCGATCTGACACAGCCATGGAAGCCGCCAATCGTTGGTTCGGAAGGAAAAATAGACAGCCCTGCCCCATCCCTCCTCTTTACCGCCGCCAAGATAAAGGCCGTAGATGAAGGTTCCCAAAATGCAGATGGTGAAGAGGGCCCCCTTGGCGTTCCTTCCCTGGTAAAAGTGCCCCAGCCCGGGAATCAACCAACCGAGAACCCCCGCTATCAAGGGATCTTTAAGCTGAATAGACCGATCGTGGGACTGGGGTTCGTTGCTTTCTGTCACAAATCACTCCTGGGGATCGATCTCGAGCAAACGGGGAATCGGCCAACCATTGGCGATGCGGGAAAACCTCGTGTTGCAAACGGTGAGGAATAAGGCTCACGCTAACGCTCTGCGCCGGCTGGTTTTCAGCCGTGCCAGCGCGTTAACGCCTATCCTACACCCGCAACCCCTGAATTCTAACCCCCCGAGAAGACTTTACCAAGGGGAGAAGTCAAGAGAACTGCCAAGTTTCGGGTGGAGCGATTAGCACGCTGAGAGCAGATCCGGGGCGCCCGCGGAACCGGTTCCACCCTACAGGAAGTATTCCAGAATTCGCCGGCTGCCGCCGTCTAGTCCACGCACGCTCGTGATAAGGTAGCGAATGCCGTGCGCATCGACGATGGAGGCCTGATCGGGGTCGATCCGCCGCACGTCGTCCTCGCTGTTGAGTTGAAAAGTCGTGCGGCCGCGATCCGTCTCGACGAACCAGTCGGAGGGCTCATGTTGCGTGGCCGAGAGGATTCTGCGGATCACGGGCACGAATTCGCGATGCGAAAGTTCGAGTTCCAGCGTGCCTCGCACATCAGGCGGCAAATCGCGGATGTCGTCGATCGAGAGGATCTCCTGCCCGTGCCCGTCGCAGATCGAGATCCAGTGATCGGGGTCGGAAACGGGGAAGGCCCGCACGGGCACGATGGCGGAGAACTTCTGGCCGTCGTCGGTCTCCATGAGGAGTTGGCCCCACGGATCGTGGTGCAGGCGGCGGGGACGCAGCGGTGCGGGAAGTGGCGAAGTCATGTGCGATGGTCCTCCGGCGATTCCGACTCGGCGCGATAAAGCCGGGCATACAAGCCGTTGCTGTCGAGCAATTCCTGGTGCGGGCCTGTCTCCGCGATCTGGCCCCGCTGTATGACGACCAGGCGGTTGGCCCGGCTCAGCGTGCTCAAGCGGTGGGCGATGGCGATCGTCGTGCGACCGCGAATGAGGTTGTCCAGGGCCAGTTGGATTTCGCGCTCCGTCTCCGTATCGACGGAGGAGGTGGCCTCGTCGAGGATCAAGATGCGGGGATCGATCAACAGTGCGCGGGCGATGCTGATCCGCTGCCGTTCGCCGCCGGAAAGCGATTGGCCGCGTTCGCCGACCAGCGAATCGTATCCGTCGGGGAGGCGGAGGATGAATTCGTGGGCGCGGGCGGCCTTGGCGGCGGCGATCAGTTCTTCGCGCCCGGCATCGGGCCGGCCATAGGCGATGTTCTCGGCAATCGTGCCGTAAAACAGGAACGGTTCCTGCAGGACCAGGCCGATATGCTTGCGGTATTCCTCGATGGGAAACGAGCGGACGTCGGTGCCATCGACCAGGATGGCTCCTTCGGCCACGTCGTAGAAGCGACAGGCCAGATTCACCAGCGTGGTCTTGCCGGAGCCGCTGGGACCGACCAGCCCGATCATCTCGCCCGGTTCGATCGTGAGGTTGATCCCTTCGACGACGGAACGGGTGCCATAGCGGAAGGTCACGTCGCGGAATTCAATACGACCGGACAGCCTGCCGGGATGAACCGGATGGACCGGTTCGAGGACCGTTGCCTTGCGGTCCATGACTCCGAAGACCCGCTGCGCCGCGGCCGCCGCCCGCTGTGTAGCCGAGACGATGCGGCTCATCGAATCCAGCCGCATGTAAAAGCGGCTGATGTAGGCCAGAAACAACGTCAGCGTGCCGACGGTCAGGCGGTTGTGATAAATTTGCCAGACGCCCACGATCCAGACGACCAGCAGACCGGCGTCGGTAAGCAGCGTGACCATCGGTCCGAAGAACGACCAGAGCCGATTGACGCGGTCGTTGGCGTGCAGCACGCGGTCGTTGGCACGGCGGAAGCGATCGACCTCGCGGCGCTCCTGGGCAAAAGCCTTGACCACGCGGATGCCGGGAATGGCGTCGGCCAACACGCTGGTCATGTCGACCCAGGCGCGGTTGCCCACCTGAAAAAAACCGCGCAGCCGGCAACGGACCTTGTGGACCAGGTAGGCGATCAGCGGCAGCGGCACCAGAGTGGCCAGGGCCAGGCGCAAATCGATGCACAGCAAAACGGCGGCGATCATCAGGATCATCAACACGTCGTTGACAAAATCCAGCAGGTGGAGCGAGAGGAAGCGCAAATGCGGTCCGAATCGGAGCTCACCCGCGAGATCAGGTCGCCCGTCCGCTTTCCGCCAAAAAACTCCAGCGACATTCGCTGCAAATGGGCATAGGTTTCATTGCGCAAGTCGGCCGCGATCCGCTCGCTGACCCAGGCGACGACGTAGGTCCGGGCCCAACTCAAGCCCCAGGACAGAATCGACGCTACGGCGAGCCCTGTCAGCAGCCAGGGAATGAGATAGAGCTTGGCATTTTGGTAATCCCGTGACGCATAGGGGATCAGCACCTCGTCGAGCATGGGCCTCGTCAGATACGGCGGAACCATGCTGGCAGCCGTGCTGGCGATCGTCAAGACAACGCCCAAGGAGGCCGCCCAGCCGCATTTTCGGGCAAAGGCTATCAGCCGCAGGAGTGAGCGTCCCGGCTTCGCGGTTGGGATCGTTGCACAGCTCTCGCAGGAACCTTGCTCTCCCCTGATGGGCCCGCCGCAACTCGGGCAAAACAACTCGGGCAAGTCGGTCGCCGCGCTTTCCGCGGGCTGCCCGTTGCGGAGCAGTTCCCAACGGTCCATGAAATGACCGGCTGCTTTGTTCTTTGCCGGCGAATAACGCCATTGGGCCACCAATCGCCGACAATCGACGAGTTCCAGCGCGGAAGCTCCGCCTTTTTCCTTGGCTTGCAAGGAAATCTCTGGTGAGAGATGCCAGGTCGTGCCGGCCGCCTGGGCCGCGTCGGGGCGTTCATGAAGGTCTTGATCGTTCTCCGGGAGACTGATGAGCCGCTTGTCGGTCAACAGGATAAGCCCCTGCGAAAAATTCAGTTGGCAGTCTAAATCGGGCTCGAACCATGCCAAGAGGGGCTCGTTGACCTCAAGCGCCGATTCGGCCTTCGCGCGCAGCCGTAGAGGGAGTTCCTGGCGGATATCGAGGATCTCAGGGGAATAAGCAGACACAGGAACTTCAGATCAAAAGGAGCGGGGATGACGTGATAATCCCCAGTCAGGGGTGTGGCGGCGACGGTGCTGTAGATTCTAAGGCAGACCGAAGAGAATAATCTTACTCCAAATCGGCGAGTTGCGGTATGAGGGATGCGGCGGAGCCGTGCGGTTCGCCCTGGATGTGTATTGAAGCGCGCCTCTCCACGACCGCAGCGAAAAATACCGTCTAGGTGTCGTTTTTTAACCTAAACTCTTGATGTGTTTATTCCGTATTCTTAGAACATTTCCAAAAGGGCCTACTCATACTGGTGGGGCAATGGCCCGAGGAAATCGGGAGAAAAAACTTGCTCGAAGTCATTTTTCAGGGCAGAATAACGAATAGGCGATATAGGGAATCTCCGGAAAACCGGTTGACTCCCACTTGCGTTTCCAGTGAAGAGAGGCTTCAATCAATAGATCGGGAAGTTTGGTTGTCGAGGGAACGATATATGCCACTTTTCTTCCCTCCCTGCCGTAAATCGATTACCGGTGGTCCCGCCTTGCTCGAGACCACAAGCGTCCGTACTCGCGAAATGCGGTCTCGCACCAACACACCCGCTGCATATCCAATGCATTTTTCGACGTGGCGAAATCAAATGTCGAACAGTCTCATCGGTATGCCATTTGACGTGGCCGCTGGCACCGGCATCCAACCAATTCGAGAGATATCTGCTGTCGAAGATTGAGCGAACATCAAAGTTGCCGGGTGCCCCAAATTCTTGAGAATGCCGATGAGACTTTTGCGCCTCTGCCGGCGTACAAGGAATCTTCACAAGGCCTCGTTGTTGCTTCCAAGGCAAGGTCCTCCTTTCCCTAAGCTGTGAGTTAACAAAACTATGGAATTTCGTAAAGTGCTGGCCTTGCGTGGTCCAAACGTGTGGGCTAATTCCCCCGTGATTGAGGTATGGGTGGATCTGAAGGAACTCGACCGTCCCTCCACTGACTTCCCGGGGTTCAACGAACGGCTGATGAGTTGGCTGCCAGGCATGGTCGAGCACGAATGCAGCATCGGTGAACGTGGCGGGTTTTTTCAGAGGTTGCGGGACGGGACTTGGCCGGGACACATCCTCGAGCACGTTACCCTGGAGTTGCAGTCACTTGTCGGCCGGGAAGTCGGATTCGGCCGCACGCGTGAGACCTCGGAGCCAGGTGTTTATCGCATGGTCTTCAAGTACCACGACGAGCGTCTGGGGCTGGCATGCCTGCATGCGGCGCGGGATCTCGTATTGGCGGCGATTTACGATCGGCCCTATGACGTCAAGGCCGAGATTGAGCGGCTGCGGGACTATGCCCACCAGGTTTGCCTGGGGCCAAGCACCAGTGCGATTGTCGACGCCGCGAAAGCCCGCGGCATTCCCGTGCGGCGATTGAACGACGACAGCATGGTGCAGTTCGGTTACGGTGCGAAGCTCCGCCGCATTCAGGCCGCGGAGACGGATCGTACGGGAGCCATTGCCGAAACGATCGCTCAGGACAAAGAGCTGACGCGGACCTTATTGAAGGCCGTCGGCGTGCCCGTTCCCGAGGGCCGGCCGGTGACCGATGGCGACGACGCCTGGACGGCTGCCTGCGATTTCGGCGTGCCGGTCGTCGTCAAGCCGCGCGACGGCAACCAAGGCCGCGGCGTGGCGACCAACCTCATCACCCGCGAGCAAGTCCTGGCCGCCTACCAGTCCGCCTTGGCCGAGAGCAAGAGCGTGGTCGTGGAAAAATTCGTTCCGGGGCACGATTATCGCGTCCTGGTCGTCGGCGGCAAGGTCGTGGCCGCGGCCCGCCGCGAACCGGCCCAGGTGTTGGGCGACGGCGTACGGACGATCCGTCAACTGGTCGACGCCGCCAATCTCGACCCGCGTCGCGGCGAGCATCACGCCACCGCCTTGAGCAAGATCAAGCTGGACGCCGTCGCCCTGGACGTGCTGGCCGATCAAGGCTACTTGCCCGATTCCGTCGCCCCCGCCGGCTCTGTCGTCCTCATTCGCCGCAACGGCAACTTGAGCACCGGGGGCACGGCCATCGACATGACCGATCGGGTCCATCCCCAAGTGGCGGCCCGCGCCGTCGAGGCAGCCCAGGTGATCGGACTGGACATAGCCGGCGTGGACGTCATAGCGAGCGACATCAGCGCGCCGCTGGAAGAACAAGGCGGCGTGATCGTGGAAGTCAACGCGGCCCCGGGACTGCGGATGCACTTGCAGCCCTCTGTCGGCGTCTCCCGGCCCGTCGGCGAAGCGATCGTCTCCATGCTCTTCCCCAACGGCGAGGACGGGCGAATCCCCGTGGTCGCGGTGACCGGCACCAACGGCAAGACAACCACCACGCGTTTCATCGCGCACATCCTCCGCGGCAAGGGCCTTCGTGTCGGCATGACCTGTACCGACGGCATCTACATTGATAGCCGCCGCATCGATACGGCCGACTGCGCCGGGCCGAGGAGCGCCCGAGCGGTGCTCATGAACCCGTTGGTCGAGGCCGCCGTTTTCGAAACGGCCCGTGGTGGCATCATGCGGGAAGGTTTGGGATTCGACCGTTGCGACGTGGCGGTGGTGACCAACATCGGCGAGGGCGACCATCTCGGCCTGGGCGAAGTCCACACGGTCGAGGCCCTGGCCAAGGTGAAGCGCTGCATCGTCGACGTCGTGCCCCCTGGAGGCACTTCGGTCTTGAATGCCAACGATCCCCACTGTGTGGCCATGGAGCCTGAGTCGGCGGGCAAGATCTGCTACTTTGCGCTGGACGGCAATCATCCGGTGATCGTGCGGCATCGCAAGAAGGGCGGGCAGGCCATATTCGTTCGCGACAACACGATCATCGTGGCCGAAGGTCTCCGGGAAGAGGCCTTCCTGTCGTTGAACTCCGTGCCGCTGACCCGCAGCGGGAAGGTCTCGTTCCACGTGGAGAACACCCTGGCCGCGATCGCCGCCGTCCTGGCCCTGAAAGTGCCGGCCGACGTGATTCGCGCCCGCGTCGAATCGTTTACTGCCGACATGGACAAGGTCCCGACTCGCTTCAACATTCTCGACATCCAAGGGGCGACAGTGATCGTCGACTACGGCCACAATGCCGACGCCTTGGCCGCTCTGATTCCAGTGATCGACAAGTTCCCTCACCAGCGGCGAACCTGCGTCTACACGACGCCCGGCGATCGTCGCGACTGCGATATGGTCCGCCAGGGCGAGTTGCTGGGCGACATGTTCGACCATGTGATCCTGTACGAGTACCACGATCGCCGCGGCCGCGCGGACGGCGAGATCTTTCGGCACTTTCGTATCGGTCTGGAGAAGGGCAAGCGGGTGCGGCAAATCGACGAGGTTCGCGGCGCCGATGCCGCCGCCGAATTCGCCCTTCGCAACTCCAAGCCCGGTGAACTCATCCTCCTTCAGTCCTACACAGTCGACGAAACCGTGAGTTTCATCCGCGGCTACTTGGAAGCCATCGCCCCCGAACCGGTCTTGGAAGAGGCTCTCGAGTCCCCCGCCGCACCGCCGGCCGACGGGCCCGCCATTCCAGCCGCCGTGAGTCAGACCGTTTCCACCGTCGCCAAGGTCTGAGTTCTGTAGGATGGACCTCCGAGTCCGTCCCTACTTTCGCGGACGGACTCGGAGCGAGTAGGGTGGGCCGAGTTCTACGAGTCCCACCAAGGACCCGCTAAATCAATGCATCAAGGATGGTGGGACTCGTTTCACTCGGCCCACCCTGCTCGGATGGCGCCGAGGTCACTTGTATCTGAATTACAGCAACGCTTACGGCCGCAGGCCGTACTTCTTGATCTTGTTGTAGACGGTGAGCCGCTCGACCTGCAGAATCTCCGCGGCCCGGCTGATGTTGCCGTCGGTGCTGGCCAGCACGGCGGCAATGTGTTGTTTTTCCACGTCTTCCAACGATTGGACCGGCGGCGCAGAACCCTGTCCCTGCCGAACCGGCAGATCGCCGGGCTGGATCGCTGGCGGCCGGCCGACCACCATGGCCCGTTCGATGGCGTTGGAAAGCTCGCGGACGTTGCCCGGCCAATCCTGGCTCTCCAGCAGTCCCATCGCCTCGGCAGAGATCTGGGTAATGCGGCTGTCCATTTGCCGGGAGAAGCGCGCGACGAAATGCCGGGCCAAGGCGGGAATGTCGCCGCGCCGCGCCCGCAAGGGCGGCAGCTCGATCGTGAAGACATTGATTCGATAATAGAAATCTTCGCGAAAACGGCCTTCCTGGATGGCCTCCCGGAGGTTGTCGTTGGTGGCGCAGACCACGCGAAAATCGACCTTCCGCGGCCGATCGGCGCCGAGGCGGAAGACTTCGTGGGTTTCCAGGACCCGCAGCAGATCGACCTGCATCTTGGCGTTGATGGCTCCCACCTCGTCCAACAGCAAGGTGCCGCCGTCGGCCAGTTCGATTTTGCCCTTGCGCGGCTCGTCGGCCCCGGTAAAGGCGCCCTTTTCGTGGCCGAAGAGCTCGCTTTCCAACAGGCTGTCGGGCAGTCCGCCGCAGTTCACCGCCACCATCGGCGCGTAGCGGCGCTTGCTGGCGGCGTGGATGGCCCGCGCGACCAACTCCTTGCCCGTCCCGCTTTCACCCAGGATCAGCACCGTGGCCTCGGTCTTGGCGACGTACTCGATCAACTCCAGGACCTTTCGCATCGGCGGACTTTCACCGACGATTTCCTGATCCCCGGCCATTTCGTCAATGGTCCCCCGCAGTTGCAGGTTCTCCTCGTGCAATCGCCGCTGGGCCAGGGCCTGCGACACCACGTGGCTCAGCTCCTCGGGGTTGATCGGCTTGGTAACGTAATCCGTCGCGCCCAGTTTCAGGGCCCGAACGGCCGTATCGACCGATGCATAGGCCGTGATCATGATCGCGATCGTCCGCGGCGCGGTGCGACGGATCTCTTCGAGCAAGCGCATGCCGTCCATGCCGGGCAAGCGGACATGCAACAAAACGACGTCAAAATCGCTCGTCTGCATCGCGGTCATGGCTTCCGCGGCATCGGCCGCTGACTGGACTTCGTAGCCTTCCTTGCGAAACCAATGATCCAACGAGTCGCGGACGGAAAATTCGTCGTCGACGATCAGGATGCGTGTGCGGGGCGGGGACATGGATGCGTTCTCCTTACTGTGCACATTTAAACTTCACGCTATGCCGCCACGGTAGCCTGTAGGGTGGGCCGAGTGAAACGAGTCCCACCAACTTCCCCCGTTTCCCTAGGCGGGACTCGTCGACCGTGCCGACCATGCAAGCATGGTGCCCGACGGTGCCCGTCGGACCACACTACGTCGCTACCGGTTCCGGCTGGCCCGCCGGCTGACGCGGCAGCGTCAAATGAAATGTCGTTCCACAGCCGACTTTCGAGTCGACGTCGATCCGCCCGCCATGCCGCTGCACGATGCCGTAGACCACCGACAGGCCAAGGCCGACGCCGTTCTCGGCCTCCTTGGTCGAAAAAAACGGCTCGAAAATCTGCGGCAAGACGTCGCTGGGAATGCCAATACCATTATCGCCAACGTCGATGCGGATCGAGTCGGCCGTGCCGTGCAGCCCGACGACCAGTTTGCCCTGCCCTTCGGGCACGCCGCTCATGGCCTCGACGGCGTTGACCAGCAGGGCGACCAGGGCTTGTTGCAATTGCCCGCCATCCGCTGTCATCTGACTGTCCTTCTCCAGGAACTCGGCCTTAAGTGTTAGGCCGCTCATGTGCAGATGGTGCTCGACGAGCATCAGACTCTGGCGGACAATCTCGTTCACGTCGACCGAGGCCATGTTCGACCCGCTCCGCCTGGCAAAGAGCAGCAGATTCTGCACGATTCCACCGCAGCGCCGGCATTCGCGCTCGATCACCGCGAGGTAGTGCATGACATCTTCCCGTACGGCCGGATCCAACGCTTGCTCCTGCAGTTCGCGCCTGCTCAAACCGGCATAAACGAGCATCCCGGTCAGCGGGTTGTTGATCTCGTGGGCCACCGTCGCGGAGAGCTTTCCCAGCGACGCCATTTTCTCCATGTGCAGCACCTGCCGCTGGGCCTGTTGGAGTTCCGTGGTCTTCTCGGCCACCTTTTTTTCGAGGTTCTGCGACCACTGGGTTACCTCGTGGCGGGCCGCGGCCAGGTCTTCCGCCATGCGGTTCAGCGCCTTCGCCAGTTCGGCTAGTTCGTCGTGCCCGGAGACCTTGACCCGTGTATCGAGATCGCCTTGCGCAATCCGCCGCGTGCCTGCGCAGAGCCGCCATATCGGTTTCTGCAGGCCGCGGCGAATGAATACCGCCACCACCGCCAAAATGACGAAAGTCAGGATTGCCGTGGCCCAGAGAAAATGGCTCTTGGCGGTGCTCAAGGCGGCAGTCATCGATTTGGTGGACATCTCCAGGTCGAGCACCCCCAGGACTTTCTGGTCGGCCGTGTGGTAATGGCAGCCGGAAGCCACGCAGCCCGGTTCGGTCTCGATGGCCGACAGGTGGCGCAAGACCTCGGGCCGCAATTCTTCGTGTGCAAGTTCGCCGGACCGCAGGATGGCCGCCTCGGTTGTGCGGTCGTCCTGGTGGCAGGCACGGCAGGTCTCCGTATCGGCCGCGATGCTTTTCCCAATTTCGTCCCTTTGGGCCGACATTACGATCCGGCCCGTCTTGTCGTAAATGCGGATGGCGGCGATGTCGGGCGTCTCGGCCAGGCGGGAAATCGTGGCCTGTACGTCCTCTTTGCGATTGGTGAGCATGGCATCGTGCGTCGCCCGCTTGATCATTCCGCTGGTTCGCTCGACATCGCCCCGCACCAAACGCAGGAAATGGTCCTCGGTCGACCGGAAGCTGATGGCGGCGTAGCAGGCCAAGACGCCGCCGACCGCGAGAAACAACGGGGCCAGGAGGCGAAAACCGAGCGATTGGAAGAGCCGCATAACCATCCCGTAAGCATAGCATCAGGTGTTTAACATGTAAACGCGCGCTTACGAATTAAACACTTCTGCGGTGGCGCGGTCCAAACGTCCAGACGAAGCGTTACGTCCATAAGTGCAATTATGTCAAAGACTTAAAGCGTTCTAAGGAAGCCAAACCGAACTCGACCTGCCTGCTGGAACAAAAATTGCTCGAAGTAAGCGCACGTATTATGCAACCATGACCGCAATCCCAGAAACCACAACGACGTACCAGGAAGCATGCCACGTTCGGGGCGCGACAATGAAAGGGATTCGTAGGGCGGTTGATTGAGAAAGCCATTGTCGCGCCCCTTGGCCGGGAAAGAAGAAAACTATGAGAGCCGTTTCGCAGATGATTCACGAAGGTTTCACTTACCTGGGGTTCACCATTTTGGTGCTCATGATGGTGGTCCTGCTTCCGGCGGCCGCCCTGCTCACCAGGGCCCTGATTCCTGTGACGGCGGCCACCATCACGGTCCTCTTTGTCGCCTCCTGTTTCAGCAGCCGCATGCGGGCCTGGCTGTACAGTTAGAGGGTATCTACCAGCCACCCCTAATAAGTCCGTAAGTAATCCCGGCTCTTCCGGTTTTGGGCGCGAGCGTGCTGCTTGTTGTCCCGCCATTAGGTGGAATTCCGCCTAAAGGCGGGACTATAAGCGCTCATTCCGCGAGCTTTGCAGCTAGAACCGGAAGAGCCAGAATTCCTCGGCCGATCCCTAAATCGCCCCATCAGACTGTGGACTTCTCCTGCACGCATACGGCAATCGGTGGATAATCCGGGCAATCTGCCCTGTTCGCGGGATTTCCTTAGCCGTGCCTGCGGCGAATAATAATGTACGGGCCAGTGAACAAACTGAGGGTGCGGCTGCGTATAAAGTGTGTTCGCCGGGCAAGGCGCAGCGTTACCGGTCTCATCCTTCGGGCAAGACGTGACACGGACAGGAACAGTCTGTGGAGTTTGAGCTTCCCCAATAGGGGGAGGATCTTTTCTGAGGAGGCAGCGATGGAGGAATATGAGCCTGGGTCTATTCGCACGTACTTGATGCAAATGGGCGACATTCCCCTGCTCACGCGCCGCGAGGAGTTGGCCACGGCGCAGCGGATCGAGCGGGCACGGCGGAATTTGCGGCGTGCGATTCTGGAGAGCGACTACGTCTTGCGGTCGGCTCTAAGTATTCTCGACGAGGTGCTCACGGGCCGCATGCGGCTCGAGCAGGCCGTCGATGTTTCGCTCAGCGATCCGCGCATGGCCGGAGGGCTGTTGCGGCGGATCGAAGCCAATCGGCGGACCCTGGAACATCTCTTGAACCGAAACCTGCACGATTTCCGGGCGGTCATCGACCGCCGCCATCCGGTTGCCCGCCGCAAACAGGCCCGTCGCCGCCTGGCCCTGCGCCGCCGCCGGGCCGCCCGGCTGATCGACGAGATCGGCCTGCGGATGGAGCGCCTCCAACCCAGCTATCACAATCTCTGCGAAATGGGGAAGCAGACAGCGGCGCTCAGCGAACACGTTTCCCGCGACCCGCGGGTGCCCCACATCCATCGGACCAAGCTCCGGGTACCCGCGCGGGTGGCGGCGGCAGACTCACCGCCGCTGGACGAATGGCGCGGCGGCCTGCGCGGCTTGCGGCGGATGACGTTGGAAACGCCGCGTGGCCTGAAACGCCGGCTGGCGCGAATCGCCCGATTGAGCAAAGTCCACGAAGCGGCCCGCCGCGACCTGGTCTCCGGCAACCTGCGCCTCGTCGTCTCCATCGCCAAACGCTACCGGAACCGCGGCTTGAGCTTTCTGGATTTGATCCAGGAAGGCAACACCGGACTGATGCGGGCGGTGGACAAGTTCGAGTATGCCCGCGGCTTCCGCTTCTCGACCTACGCGACGTGGTGGATTCGCCAGGCGATCAGCCGCGCCATCGCCGATCAGAGTCGCACGATTCGCGTGCCGGTCCACATGATCGAAAAAATAGGCAAGGTCCGCGACATCAATCGCGACCTGGTGCATACCGAAGGCCGCGAGCCGACCCTGGAAGAAATGGCCGAACTGAGCGGGTTGTCGATCGCCGACACGCAGCGGGCCTTGAAGATGAGCCGGCAACCGCTTTCCCTGGACCAACCGGTCGGCCACCAGGAAGAGAACTTCCTGGGCGACCTGCTATACGATCATCGCGAAAACGATCCCTTGGCCGGCATGAACATGTCCATGCTGCGTTCGAGCATTGCCGACGTTTTGCAGACGCTCGAATATCGCGAGCGGGAGATATTGCGGCTGCGCTACGGGCTGGCCGACGGCTACGCATACACGCTGCAAGAGATCGGCCGCATTTTCTCCGTCACGCGGGAGCGGGTCCGGCAGATCGAGGCCGAAGCCATTCGCAAGCTCCAGTATCCGGGCCCCACGCGCAAGCTGGCCGCCTTCGTCGATCGCGGCCTGCCCGCCCTGGGCTCCGCCAGCTTCGGCGCCGGCACGCCGGTCATGCAGTAAGATAAGCACGAACTCCGCGACCCGCAAGCGGGTCGCGGAGTTCGTATTTCTTCTACCGCCCCAGGGCGTAAAACAGTGTATCCAGCGCGGCTGGGACAAGTCCCCGAGACGAGTTCGACGCAGAACCCGTAGCCGCGCCAAGAGGATTGGACGATAAAACAACCGCCAACCATGGGTACATGGCGCCCGCGGCAGGCTGCAGCGTCGCCGAGGGGATCGCGACGCTGCGGCCTATCAGCCGGCCGGACGGTTGTGTCGAGGTAACTGTTCGCGAGACACTCGGCGTGGCCGGGGCCGGGCTTACGATCGAGGCCGGCGCCGAGACGGATGGCCCGCTGGTAATCAGGCTGAACGACCCCAGCGGCGACCCCGGGTAGCTGCTCACGGCCAGGTAGTACATGCCGCTCCCGGTCGCCTGCCAGGTTATGCGCGACGCCCGATTGCCGGGCGCCATGTCGTCGTTCTGGGCGATTACACTTTGACCATTCGTGCCCAGGAGGGAGAGCACCGAGTCATACAGCGAGCCCAAAACGGTCTGGAACGTGTATTTCTGCCCGGCCACGAGTTGCACTTTGAAGTAGTCCGTGTCGCTGGAATGGACCAAATCGCCTTGCACGGTGGAACCGATGGCCACGGCCACGGCAGTCGTCACGTTCGTCCCATTGATCCTCGGCACAACAACCGGAGCGGGCGTCGGCGCGGGAATGGGCGCAGGCGAGGGGGCGGGCGTCGGCGAGGGAGCGGGCGCAGGCGAGGGAGCGGGTGCAGGCGAGGGAGCGGGAGCCGTCAGAAGTCTCAAGGTGTTGTAGGCATTCAGACATCCGCCGCTGGAGACCTTGCCGGCCAAGGCGGGAATCTTGTCGGCGCCGCTCAGCAGCGCGCTGCGCACCTGTGCGACGGTGGCATTCGGGTCGGCCGCCCAGGCCAGGGCCGCCACGCCGGCGACCTCGGGCGTTGCCATGCTCGTGCCGGACAAATAACCATACTTGCCGCCGGGCAGGGTACTGTAGATATCGACGCCCGGCGCGGCCAGGTTGACCGTGTTGGCCCCGTAATTGCTGAAGGTGGCGAGTTGGTCGTCGGAATTGCTCGCGGCCACGGAGATGACGTTCGGCAGGCCGGAACTCGCCGGATACTGCGGCGTCAGATCGTTGTTGCTGGCGGAGTTTCCTGCCGCGGCGACGAAGAGAATCCCGGCGTTGCCGGCCGCCGCGATCGCCGCATTCAAGCCCGCGTCGCTCTGGCTGCTGCTCCAACTGGCATTGATCACGCGGACGTTCACGCCGTACTGCGTCCGCTCCATGGTGGCATAGTTGATCGCGCGGATGGCGTCGGACGTGTAACCGCCGCCAGTGGCATCGAGGAACTTCAGCGGCATGATCGTGACGTTCCAATTCACGCCCGTCACACCCATGCCGTTGTCGCCCACGGCCCCGATTTCGCCGGCCACGAAGGTTCCATGGCCGTTGTCGTCCATGGGATTGCCGTTGTCGTCGACGAAATTGTAGCCGTGCAAGTCGCCGCTGAAGCCGTCATGGCCGGCGTTGGGATTGGTCCAGATGTTCGCGGCGAGGTCGGGATCGGTGTAGTCGACGCCCGAGTCGATCACCGCCACCACCACGTTGCGACTGCCGGTCGTGATGTTCCAGGCCTGGGCGGCGTCGATGTCGTCTCCGGCCGTCCCGCCGTCCTGTCCCGTGTTGTCCAGGGCCCATTGCTGCGAGAACTGGGGATCGTTGGGCACCGCCGCGTCGATCTGCTTCAGCGAATCGGCTTCGAACCAGGCAATTTGACGGTCAGACTGCAAGGCTGCGGTTGCCTGGGTCGAGGTGGCGCCATAGGACCGCACCAGCACTTCGCCCACTGCGCCCAGGCCTTCGAGAATCTGGAACTGCACACCGCTTTGCGGCAGCAGAAGGGCTGCGGCGACCGGACTGGCGATGCCGCCTCCCTTGGGTACAAGGGGCCCGGCAGCCATGTTGAACTGCACGATCCAGTCCAGTTGGCCGCTGGCGTTCGGGGTGGCCTGCGCAGCAGGCGTTATCGAGGTATCGCTGGCGGTGATCGACGGGGCCGACGCGTGCTGTGCTTGATCGGCGGCCGCATAGTCGCCGAACCAGGCCGCCGAAACCATGCCCGAGACGACATTGGCGGCGAGCATCTGCCGGACTTCGAGTTGTTCCACCCGAAGAGATCGTTGCCGAGCGCGCACGCTAAGTTTAGAGGACGTCTTGCCTCGATGTCGCATTGGTGCCTACCGTTAAGTTCGGTCGCCAAGCCGTCCCAACCGGGAGCTAACCGGGATGGGGTCGAGACCCTCGGCTCTGCCGCGAAAGCGGCGCATTACTGAAAAGACGAAACGATGAGATAACCTCACGACGAGCCAGAAAAGGGAGCGGCCTCATCGCTATCTGAACTCTGTGTCAATTTCGTCCTGGAGTCAACCGCCTTGCCTAAGAGTTTTCCCGAATTGGCCAAGCGGACTTGCCGTTGATTCCAGCTTCCTTTTTGCCACCCGTTTCCTTCTTGCTACAAGGCCGTGGCCGATCAGGCACAGGGACACCCCCGCATGGACATAACCATACGAGCCGCTGGACACGAGTCCACACGATTTCAGCCACACGAATAGCGATCATAACGAATTGGCGGACTTGGGTCAAGCGAGCATGTCGATACAATCGATATAGAGGGCCGGCGTCCTTTTCTCGGCCGGATTTGGACTGCAAAGCATGTCAGACACCCGCTCCCCCCTGCCGTGGTAAATGGTAAAATCAGGCCACCGGGACGGTCGCCAGCGATAGCTCCGCTGCGGCCAAACGGCTCGGGCCGGCTTCGGCGGATTATTCGCTTTGCACGCTGAGCTAGGGGCGACCCAAACAACCAAAACACCAACCATGAGTACTTTCGCCAAGGAAACATTTACCAACTCACTGCCGGCCGGAGCGAATCCTTTCCGACGCCTTGTGCAGCGGACGTTCGAAGGAGGAAATCCCTCGCCTGCGCCATCGATTGCTTGCTTGCGTGGCGATCCTTAACGCCGTCCTGTTGTTGCTGTGCTCCTCACCCGCGCGATCGGCCGAAACACTGGCCGAAGGCATCCATTCTCCGGGCCATTTGTCAACAACAGAATCGAAACCCGCCCCACAACGAATTGCCAAGCGGCTGCTGGCCGCTTGGTCCTTCGACGAGCTATCGGGGGTCACTTGCCATGATGTGAGCGGCCAGGGTAACGAGGCAAGTGTCGACCCGCGAACCGCCCCGGCTGTACGGCACGTGCCGGGGCTATTCGGCAACGCATTGTCGTTCTCCCAGAATCATGCAGTGTGTCTCCGAGGCGATTTGCACCTGGAGGGAATCGAGAAGATCTCATTCAGTGCCTGGGTCGCCCCCAGCGAGTTAAGCAGCTATCGCGAGATCTTTCGCAAGGAGGACGGTGAGGACCGCGTACTTTTTTCGTTTCAGAACGATGGCGCCCATCTTTCCCTGGGATTGAACGTGGGCGGATACGTCGAATGTCGCGCGCCAATAAGTCCGCTTCAAGTCCTTGACGGTGCTTGGCACCATTGTGCAGCAACCTTCGACGGCCATTGGATGCGAGTCTATTTCGACGGCAAGGAAATCGGCAGGCTTGAGCGACTCGGCAAGATCGAGGCTCGCGGTCGGGCGCCCGGCTTCATCGGATCCTGCAACGGCGGAGAATGTTTTCAGGGAATGATGGATGAGTTGTGTATCTACAGCGATGCGCTGACCGCCGATGAAATCAGGTCGATTTCGCGTAATGGCTGGGAAGCGTACGTAAGCAGCCAACGCCAACTGCTGCCGCTGGTCAACACGATCTACACTCCGGCCAAGTCGTTCGCAGGGACGTTGGCTGCCTGCCGAAAGAATATTCTGGAGAAAGGCAAGGGTTCAGACCCGAAACTCGCCTCGGTTGTCGCCGCCCGACTGCGAACGGATTTTCCCGACGACTATGCGAACTTCGTGTCTTGGACCGGGACCGATCCCTCTCGTTACTTTGTCGCCGCGGACAACGCGGCCATGGGGCAAAGCGCCGAGCACCTACTGGAAATGGCCTTGGAATACAAGCCTTTGACCAAGGGACAATGGGACCGGCTGAAGGCCGAAGACCGCCGCCAATGGGAAAAAGCCGAAGCGATCGGCCAGAAGTTGGAACAACTCAAGGCGCAGGGCGAGGCAGCCCGATTCTCGCCCGGCTGGATCGAGGTGATCCTCGAGGCCGGCCCAAGGATTCAGCAACGGCCGCGGATTTACGAGCCGGTCGCCCCGTATGTGAAGCCCTCCACACCCGTAACGCGGACACTTTCGGCGGCCGAAGGTCGCGAGGCCCTCGAACGTGACTGGCTGCATCAAGCCGACGGCCGTCCCACGCTCCAACGCATCCAGGACGAAATACGCTGGACGCGTCGGATTATCGAGCGGATCAACGGAGGCAGGTTGCCACAAGTTGATTTCTCCGCGGAGTTCGCCCGGCTCGCCGATCTGGAGAAACAGGGTGCCACGCCGCAGGCCGCCGACCAGGGCCTGTACTTCCAGGTCCGTGCGGTGAAGCGAACCGTGATGTTGAAGAACCCTTTAGTGGACTTCAACCAGGTACTGTTGGTCGATATGCCCTATCCGCAAGGCTCCGAGTGGCAGCACGAGACGCGTCACCGCCTGGGCTATATGGCCGTGCCGGGCGGAAAGCTGGTGATTCTGGAAGGACTCGCGCCCGACGGCGAGGTTCGGCAACTCATGCCGCAACTACCGCTGCACGGTTCGTTCTGGCGGCCAGATCTGTCCTACGACGGCAAGAAAGTTGTCTTCTGCTATAAGCCGCACAACGAGAAGGCATTCCACCTCTACGAGATCCACGTGGACGGAACCAGCCTGGTACAACTTACGGAGGGCATTTTCGACGACTTCGACCCGATCTACCTGCCCGACGGCCACATCCTGTTCTCGACCACCCGCGGCCACACGTACGTGCGATGCATGCCGCCGACGAACGCCTTTTCGCTGGGGCGCTGCGATGCAGATGGCAAGAACATCTACCTGGTCTCCTACAACAACGAGCCGGACTACCTACCCTCGGTAATGGACGACGGGCGCGTGATCTACACGCGCTGGGAATACACCGACAAGCCGCTCTGGCGCGCCGAGAAGCTCTGGACCATGAATCCCGACGGTACGCAGGTCAACACGTTCTGGGGCAACCAGAGCGTCTGGCCGGACCTGATCAAGGACGCGCGAAGCATCCCTGGCAGTCGCCGCGTGATGATGACCGGCAGTGCGCACCATAACTGGTTTTCCGGCTCGGTGGGCATTATCGACCACGACCGCGGCCTGAACTTCCCCAAGGGGTTGACGAAGGTCACGGCCGATACACCATGGCCGGAATGCGGTAATGGGCCTGTCGATCCCATCGAATCGCCGCACTATCACGCCAGCGGTCAATACGCGGCCTACTACTCGCCTTTTCCGCTGAGCGAACGGGACTTTCTCGTCTCGGCCAACCGCGGCGGCAAATTCGTGCTCTACCTGATGGACGTAGAAGGCAACCGCGAATTGATCTACGAGGGCACGAACAACATCTTTCACGCCTTGCCGCTGCGCCCCGCGCCCTGCCGCCCATCATCGCCGACCGCGTGGCCTGGCCGAGTCGCGCCGAGCGAGATCGTCCCCAGGACGGCACGATCTACAGCAACAACGTGTACGTCGGCGCGCCCGCGGAACTGGCCGGCAAGGCCAAGTACCTGCGCGTGCTGCACATCGACGAAAAGACCTACACCTACTGGTACAAGCGGCCCTACATTTCGACTGGGCCGGTGGTCTCTGCCGTACAGTCTGAGGGCGTGAAGCGCATCCTCGGCACTGTGCCCGTCGAGCCGGACGGCTCAGTTTCGTTCCGCGCGCCACCGGGGCAGGCCCTGCACTTCCAGTTGTTGGACGAGAACTACCACGCTTTGCAGACCATGCGCAGCTTCGTGGGGGTGATGCCGGGCGAGGTCCGCGGTTGCCTGGGCTGCCACGAGGCGCACAGCCGCGCGCCCGCCGTCGCTCCCAAGGGCGTGGCCCTGTCACACCCGCCGCGAACGATCACGCCGCCGCCCTGGGACGTGGACACGGTCAGTTACCCGCGCTACGTCCAACCCGTGCTCGACAAGTACTGCGGCAAGTGCCACCAGGGTAACGGGGAGGGCCGCAAGGCGCTTGACCTTACCGACCGGCCCGGCGAGTTGGGGTTCTCCGAGGTTTATTGGCACTTGATCGGCAGACCGTCGTGGGGATCGCCCTACCACAGACCCGCCGTCCCGCCGCCAGGCTTCGGCATCGCCGACATGATCATGGTCGAAGGCTACGGCACTGTCGATCCGGCAGCGTACAAAACACCCCAGCCGATGACGCACCTTTCCTACAAGAGCCCGCTAATCGACATCGCCTCCAGCGGCAAGCACCACGAGGTGAAGGTTGATCCGATCAGCTTGCAACGACTCATTGGCTGGGTGGATGCTATGTGTCCGTACATGGGCGACGAGGAGATTCGCCAGATGGACGACCCGGTGTTCCAGGGTGTCGAATGGCTGTCGATCCGCCCGCGGATCAAGACCGCGCCGCGAATCGTACGCCCCGGGCCGGTTGACTGACCGGCTCGGGCCAACCGCTTGCTGAGGGCAAACTCATGGGATTCGGATTCAAGACGACCGCAACGTTACTGCTGCTTGTAATGTTGGTATCGGCCACCTCAGTACCGATCGGGATCGGCAATGCCGACGGCGCCGAAGGGCGGATCGAGGTCAAGGCCGGCGAGTTTCACAGTACCCAGTACCTGAGCGAGACGCAACGGGCCGAGATCAAGCGGACGAACCTCCTGACCGGTTATGGCGAGGCGGAATACGTTTTTCGCATCCCACAGACCGGCTGGTACGAGCTTTGGGTAGAGTCCTGTTCCTGGTCGACAGACTTGCGATTGGACGGCCGACTCTTGACCCACACAACTTTCAGTAGCGGAGAGTGGAAACCTGACCACGATACCCAAAAGGTGCTCAACCTGTACCTGGCGGCCGGCGACCACACGCTCCGGTTCGTGCGCCCCTGGCCACCCGGTCTGCCCTACATGCGCCGATTTTTCTTCGAGCCTGCCCGGGACGCGACCGGCATGGTCCGTCTTGCGCCGAAGAAGGATTACATGGTGTTTCGGCGCGGCGAGGAGTTTCCCCTGCAATTGCAGGCGGGGCGATTGGCCGCGACTTACGATATCCATCTTTCCCTGGTCGATCCGGAAACCAAGCAAACTGCCCGCCAATGGACCGTACAGGTCCCAGCCGGCAAAGGACTGCTGGAGATTTCTGTGACCGTTGCCACCGATCGCGCGGGGGTGTTCGACCTGCATGTTCGCGACGCCGCAGGGCGGCCGATGGATCGGACGGTGCAGTTTGTCGTGATCGATACGCAAACACCTCTGGATTATCCGGCAAAGCTCGAAAAGCAACTCGTTCAGGAGATCGACTGTGCCCGACAAAAGCCCGACTATGACACGAGTGCGACCCGTGTGGTACAGTCGCCATTGGGCGCATATCGCGAGTCGGGAAGCCGCGGACGCTTCGGGCAGCAGCTCCAGGCTGATTCATTCGCATATACCTTGAAGTTGCCCTCGATCCAGGATCCTTACCTTGCCGAGGTCCTTTACCCGGACGACGATCAGCGGACGTTCACAATCGCTCTGATCGAACGGGCCGCGAACCCTTATGCCCCGACCGTGGGCGTGGCCTCTGGCGGAGTCTATTCGCTATCTGGGCAAATGCAGCCCCACGAGCTGTTCTTCTATCCGCGGGAAGAGCAACCGCGGCTGCTCGTACAGAACTGGTATCCTGGCCAGCGCGCGGCGGCAGCCCGAATCCGCATCTATCGCATCACCAGCGGCTTCCCCGGTCTTCGGCCCCGGGCCACGAGACGAATGGTCGGAATGTGGCAAGAGGAGCCGATGCGCGTGACCGGCAACTACGGCGCGATGCCCACGGGCGATGCCTGGCCGAACGTATTGCGACCGGTCGAGCGCATGGCCCAATTGTCGAACTACCTCGGCGCCAACCTGTATGAGCCAACGATCGCGGTGTACCAGACGAAACTGTGGCCCAGTCGGCAGTTGCCGACCTTTGGCGTCGATGCCTCGATCTTGGGTCCAGGCTCATTCAAGGACCCGTTACAGAAGGACCTGTTGCGGCTCATTCTACTTACGGCCGAGCGGCACCGCATGAACGTCGTAGGCCAATTGTTCATCACGCCGCAAACCGGCCTGTCGCAATACCTGGACCAGCGTTTCGGCGGCGCCGGTGACGCGGAGCGCCTGGCCGCCGGCGGCAAGCCCTGGCTGCTGGTCCATCGTAGCGGCAAGCCGCCGCGGGGCTGGTTCAATCCGCTCTATCCGCCCGTGCAAGACTGGGTGGCCGACTTGTTTCGCGAATTGGCCGATCGCTACAAGGATTCGCCGGCATTCAAGGGGGTAGCGATACGACTCATGGCGTGGCAGTTCTCTTCCTGGCAGGCGATCCCTTCGATCCATTACGGTTATGAAGATTACACGATCGACTTGTTCGAAAAGGAAACACACGTCCACGTTCCCATTGCCCGTGACGTAGCTGACCGTTTCGAACGGCGCTACCAATGGCTGATGGCCAACGCCTACCAGCGGTGGGTCGATTGGCGATGCGAGAAGATCTTCCGCTACCATTGCCGCCTGGCCCGGATCCTGAACAACGCCCGGGCCGATCTGAAGCTCTACCTCGACTGTTTCGGTCCCAACTTCGCCGAAGATTACAGCGACAACGAATGGGAAGAGAAGGGTTGGCTCGGCTTGATCCGCGAAACCGGGCTGGACCCGGCCCGTTATCAGGACGAGCCGTCGATCGTGCTCAGCGACGCACGTTCGTATCCGCCGGCCATCCGTGCGTACGGCGATGGCCCGATCACAGCCTCCCGGCAAAGGGCCGAGTTCTTCGATCCGCAGCCGGTGCGCCAGGCGGCCAAACCGAGCGGCAGTGGCTCTGTGACCGCCGTCCGCATGGACGCGCAGTCGATGGAAGGTGAAATGATCGAGTACGCCCGGCTCGGAATGCAGCGCGGCCTCTTGCAAAATAAGGAGACCATCCACGGCGCCGGCCTGCTCAACGGCGCCGGCCGTCATGCCCTCATGCGCTATGCCAACGCGATGGCCGACGGCAACATCACGTGGATGACCGACGGGAGCCACGGCCAGGTCGTCGGCCAACCGCAGTTTACCGGCGAGTTCTTTGCCGAGTATCGCGCTCTGCCTGAAATCGGCATGACGCGCCTCGCGGGTTCCGGCGACCCGGTGGCCTTGTGGTACGGTGGCGGCAGCGGCGCCAGGTACTTCTACCTGGTCAATCGAACCTACTGGCCCGTCAAGGTCGAGTTGCAATTCAGTGCGCAGCCGAAGCTGACGCGGCTTGCGACGGACGATAAGATCCCGGTCGAACCGGGTGTGCGCTTGCATCTGGAATTGAGACCCTACCAAGTGCTCGCGCTGGAGAACGCCGTACCGGAAAGCCGTCCCCAGCGGCTCTCGGCATCCACTACGTCCGAGGCCGTACGCGACCTCGGCGTGCAGGTGCAGTTCGTCGCAGCCTGTCTGGCCAATCAAGGCAGTGAAGCGGAACTGACATTGACGTGGTTGTCGCCCGTCGCTGCATCCATGGCGAGGGCGAAGCTCCTCGATGTCCGTGCCGAACTGGCGGCCGGACACGTTTGGGCGGCGCGGACCGGCTTGATGCATCCCTGTTTGCAGCGCCTTTATGAAGCCGTGGGGGTGGAGCCGCCCGGGCTATTCCACCACAAAACGCCTCTCGTGTCGGAGAAGATCGCCGATACGAAGACTACTGCGACCGCCACCCAGGCCGCAGCGCCGGGTGGACCGCGTCTGGAACTGGCTAAGATCATCGGCAACATGCGCGGCGCCGGCATGCACAATCTCTCGGTCACAGTGACCGACCAGGGCGAGGCGTGCCTGCTTGTGGAGGAAGGCCGCATCGCGATCTTCAGCCCCGACGGCGTCTACCAGCGGTGCATCGAGGCGAAACTCACGTGGCCAACGGCCGACAAGTACATCGTGGCCTCGGGCCGGCATCTCCTGGCGGGTGATTATCGCCTCGATTATCCCTGGGTGTTCTCCACCCGGCGCCAAGGAACGTCGCCGGGCCGCTTCCAGCATCCCGCGATGGCGACCCAGGACGCCGATGGCCACACATACGTCGCCGATCGGGGCAACGGCCGGATCCAGGTTTTCACCGCCGACAGCCATGCCATTCCGCAACGGATCATCAAGATACCGAGCGGCGCCGGCCCGTTGGCCCTGGATGTCCGCGGCTCCCAAATGGCCGTCCTCACGGACCTTGGCACACTGCTTGTGTTCGACCGTTCCGCCAACGTCGACCGACCGGTCGCCTCGCTCGACGTAGGGCCAGGCGCACGCAGTGTGGCGATCGGGCCGAAGGCCATGATCCATGTTGCATTTAATGGCGGGCCGGACCGCTACGATCTGCGCAAATACCAGATCAAGATGGGCAAGCTGGTCGAAGTGGCCGTCGTGGCCCGGTCCTTCATGGCGCAGTGGCCCAACTTCTTTCCCGCCGCAACTCCGCTGGCTACCGATGCCCAGGGCCAGGTCTGGTTTGCCACCGACTTGACGGGAAGGTTGCTATCGCTCGATCCCCGCAGCGACACCGTCCGCGAACGTGGCGCGGTGTCTTGGCGGGCGCTGGCCATCCAGTTCGGCTCCGACGGCGTGTGCCACGCCGTGGGATATGCCGGTCCCGAAGGCAAGGCGGTCCTCAACACGTACCAGGTACAGCCCGATGGATTGAAGCCGGCTGTCAAGACTGTATTCAAACAAACGCTGTCGAAAGACTCGGCCGTGCCAATCTGGGGCCTCTTGCCCGACAGCGACGGCGGCGACTATGCTCGCGTCGTTGAGGAAGGCTATCAAAAAGGCTGGCCGGCCCTGGCGATCAAGAAAGTCTACCCAAATGGCCGGATGGAACCCTTCCTCGACTTCGGCGAGTTGTACGCCCTGCGGCGAACATTCGGCCCATGGGATTGCGTCTATTCGCTGCAATTCGACGTGCAGCGCAACATTATTCTAGCAGCCCTGCCGCTGCAAGCCGTATACCAAGTTGCCCCCAACGGCAAGATCCGCTGGGAGGCGGGATCGCAACCGCAAGGCGGCGCCGACTCGATCCCGTTTCTGGCCCCGCGGCAAGCGGTTCTCGACAGCCAAGGGCGGATCTGGGTCGTCGATGGCGAGACCGACAAGATCTATTGTCTTTCGCCCCAGGGCAAGTTACTGCTGGAATACGGTGGCCCGGCCACGTGGGACGACGCGCGGGGCACGGGTTTCTCGCACCCGAGCGGCATCGCCTCGGTCCAAGTCGATGCTGTCGATTATCTTTACGTGGGCGACGCCGGCAACCAGCGGATCGTCAAGTATCGGATCCGTTGATCCTCAGAATGGAATCGACGCGCAGGCTGTCTGCGATTTCCGCAAGGTGCTTGCGCGGCAGGACATCGACGCCGTCGAGGTCGCCACGCCCGACCACTGGCATGCGATTCAGGTGATCGCCGCTTGCAAGGCCGGAAAAGACATCTACTGCCAAAAGCCGCTTTCCCTGACAATCGCCGAAGGCCGCGCGATGTGCAATGCAGTGAAGCGATACCATCGCGTGTTTCAGACCGGCAGCCAACAGCGCAGCGACGTTTACTTCCGTACTCTGTTGCTTGAGCAGATACCATCCCTGGCCAAAGAATGCCCCGTGCCCCCGGTTGCCAAGGCCTTGCTGCGTCTCTGGCGAGGATCTATACTGGCTGGCGGTCGAATGAATCCAGGAGAGAATCACATGAAGCGCAAAGAATTGATTGCAGGTCTCATCGCCGCGATGTCGGCCCTTGTCGTTACCTCCGCGGGCGTGAACGCTGCGGAGTACCACGTGTCGATCCTGGGTAACGACGCCAGCGACGGCTCAAACGCGAGCCCCCTTCGCACCATCACGGCCGCGGCCAAGCTGGCCCAACCGGGCGACGTCATCACCGTGCATGAAGGCGTGTATCGCGAGCGAGTCGATCCGTTGCGCGGAGGCGAGTCCGACGCGAAGCGGATCGTGTACCAGGCCGCCGCAGGCGAGAAAGTCATGATCAGTGGGTCGGAAGTCGTCAAGCACTGGGTGAAGGTCCAGGGCGACACGTGGAAGGTGACACTCCCCAACACGTTTTTCGGTAGGTTCAACCCTTACACCGACCTCATTCATGGCGACTGGTTTGATCCCAAGGGCCGCCAGCATCACACCGGCGCCGTCTATCTTAACGGTGATTGGCTGATCGAAGCGGCGAGACTGGACGAAGTTCTGATGCCCTCTGGCAAGACGCCGCTTTGGTATGCCCAGGTGGACGCGGCGAACACCACTTTGTGGGCCCAGTTTCGCGGCGTGAACCCGAACAACGCCAACGTGGAGGTCAACGTGCGGCAGACGGTGTTCACTCCGGAGAAAACCGGCGTGAATTATGTTACGGTGCGGGGCTTCACCTTACGGAACGCGGCCACCAACTGGGCACCGCCATCGGCCAAGCAGATCGGTATCGTGTCAGCCTACTGGTGCAAAGGTTGGATCATCGAAAACAACGACATCGCCTATTCCAAATGCTGCGGCGTCGCGCTGGGAAAGTATGGCGACGAGTTCGACAACACGAATGTCACCGGGGCCGCCGATCCATACACCGACTGCGTCCGCCGCGCCCTGAAGAACGGCTGGAACAAGGCCAGCGTCGGCAGCCATGTCGTCCGCAACAACCACATCTCGCATTGTGAGCAGACCGGGGTCGTCGGCAGCCTGGGGTGCTCGTTCAGCACCGTCAGTGGCAACACGATTCACGATATCCACGTGCATCAGCTTTTTGGCGGCGCGGAAATGGCAGGCATCAAGTTCCACGGCGCGATCGATGTCGCCATTAAGGGTAATCACATCTACCGCTGCGGAGAGGTCGCCGGCATCTGGCTCGACTGGATGGCCCAGGGCTCCCAGGTGACGGGCAACCTGCTCCATGACAACCTGAGCCGGGACATCTTCTGCGAGATGCAGCATGGCCCGCTGCTGATTGCCAACAACTTGCTTCTTTCACAGCGACAATCGTTTTTGTTCAATTCCAAGGGGATTGCGATCGCGCACAACCTCATCACCGGTCCTATCGACAACGCGCAATTCGATGGACGAAACACCCCCTTTCACCGTCCGCATTCCACGGAAATCGCCGGGTTGCACAACGCGCCCAGCGGCGACCACCGCTTCTACAACAACCTCTTTGTGGCGCCCTGCAACCTGCATTCGATCGACAACTCGATCCTCCCCTGCTTCGCAGCCGGTAATGTGTTCACCAAGGGTTCGCGACCTTCGAAATTCGACACGGACGCACTGGCGAGACCCGACTTCGACGCCGGAGTCAAGTTGACGCGGAAAGCCGACGGCTGGTATCTCGCAATTGCGGAAGACGACGCCTGGCGCGGTGCGGTGAAGCGAAAGATCGTGACAACGGAGCTGCTCGGCAAGGCGAAAATACCGAATCTGCCCTACGAGAACGCCGATGGTTCGCTGGTCCGCATTGGCACCGACTACTTCGACGTCAAACGCGATGAGGCGATGCCGTTTCCGGGACCGTTCGAGCGGCCTGAGAACGGGAAGCGAGAAATCAGAGTCTGGCCGATCACAGCCCCACGGCGCTGAAGCAGAGCACGAAGAGTTCCGGCTGGGCGACCGGCTCGAAGATGCCAAGCGTTGGGGAGAGACTGACGCCGAGTGCGCGAAGCTGGAGTGGAACGCCCGCCATGTGCGTCTCTGGCCCTTCACCGGCGAACAACCTTCGCGCCGCACATGGGACCTATCGAATGCCTCTTGAGGGCGGGACTTGAATTCCAGACGGTCTTTCGAGATAATCTCCCCTGGGCGGTCCCGGCATGGTACCGATCTGCCGAGAGCCGAGTTCTACTGCCACCCGAGAAGGAGCATGTGATGTCGCACCGAATCTTGGTCTTCACAATCGCTTTGTTGCTGATCGCCGCCCCGAGCCGGGCCGCCCAACAGCGGCCAGCCGTGCTGTTCGCCACTGGCTGGGTCCACAACAACTATGTTGCCCGGCCGATGGTGGCTCTGGGACTAGAGGTCGACGCATGCCCGCCGGAGAAAATGGCCGACCTGCTGGCGACGCACAAGTACAACGTCGTAGTGGTCACGACGATGAACGACGCCCAGCGTAAAGCTGTCGACGGATTCCTGGCCCGGGGCGGCGGCGTCCTGGTGTGCAACCCCGAAGGGGCCTGGCACATGAAGGAGTGGCCCGCCACGAACCAGTGGCTGGCCGCTCTGGCGCGAGGCCTCGGTGGGAAGTTCTCCAGGACGGCAACAAAGAGAACCTAGCCAGAGACATCATGGGATGCGAACTTTCGTGGACGGACCGGGTATCCGCGCCAGTGAATCGCGGTGTACGCGGGCTGCTCACGGTGACGGCCGGGAGCACTACGGGCTGTGAGCCGCCCATGTCGTTTGATTTCGCTCCTACCTGGACGGTTGTGGCTCGCGGGGCGGCCACGCACAAGGGCGTCCGCGAGGTCCGCAACGATGAGCAGCTCCAGCCGTGGATTCCCAAGGAGCCGCTGGCCGGCTCGCCCGCGTTGATGGGCCTCCGATCCGTCGGCACAGGGCGGCTGGGCGTGGTAGGCATCCGCAGCCATTGGCTGTTTACGCCGCCGTACAACTGCCCGACCGCCGAAGCGATGCTCACTGCTGGCGCTGGCGGCAAGCCTAGCGATTGGTTGCGGCTTTTCGCCAATACGTTTGTTTGGCTGGCGGAGCCGTCACTCGCTGCCGGCATCGGTGGCATGAAGACGCCGAAGACGGTGCTCGATCCGCCGGTGACGCCCTGGGAGATTCCGCCGCTGATCCAATGGACGAAGCCGGGCCCGATGCGCGACATGCCCCAAGTCCAAGGACTGATCGGCGCGCGCACTGCGCTGTCGTCCGGCACCGGTACGGTGGCCGATTACGTCCGGGCGGCCAAGGCTGCCCGACTTCAGTTCCTTGTATTCTTGGAGGACAGCCTCCGAATGGACCAGAGCGGCTGGGACCGGCTCGTCAAGGAGTGTGCCGCGGCCTCCGACGAGCAATTCGCGGCCGTGCCTGGCCTGACCTACGAGGATGCCCAAGGCAACCACCTTTACGTCTTCGGCGACGATGTGCGCTTTCCCAAGCCGCACATGCTGTTGGCCGACCGCCGCCTAGCCACCAACCAGCGCAATCGGACCCAGGCCTATTTTGACTACATCAACGAACTGGTGCAACAGCATGCGATCAACGGCTTCTGGAACCACCGGCGGAACTTCATGCCGCCGGCCGACTACAAGCTCTACAACTCGTTTCCGATCGTCAGTTTCGAGGATGGACGGCCGATTGACAGCGCGTTGGACGATTTTCTCTATCTCCAGGGGCTGGGCGGCTGCCAGGCGGCGTTGGCGCTGGAGTTCCTCAGCAGTCCTGACCAGCTCGCCCGCCGGGCCGCCGAAGGTTGGAGAGTGATTTCCCACCGCGGGCTGAAAGAGCTCTGCGGCCAGTGGCACGAGGGGGCATATTCCTTCAGTGGCAGTGGCTCGCAGTATATCAGCAACGGCCCACAGATTCTCGTCTGGGAGAGCCCCAACCGATTGATCGGTTCCAACGGTCTGTGGTGGCGGCCCGACCAGTGGCAATACCGCCTGCGGTTTCGAGTCGCTTCGGAGGCCGGGTTGAAATCGGTCACGCTGCACGACGGCGACCGCGAACTGTTCCGCCGCTGGCTACCCGGTGGGGCCAAGACCTTCGAACGAGAGCTGGTCCTGGCCAACTGTCAGCAGCGCGGTTTCACGTTGGTAGTCGAGGACCTCCGCCGGCGGCGGGCCGTGAGCATGTCGTTTTGGAACCGCAACCTTAACATGGAGGAGTTCTTCTGCAGCGACCGCTGTAACTTCCTCGGTAGTGCGCGGCTGAGAACTGTCGGTGGCGGCCAGTACTGGATCCCGATCGGCTTCTCAGCCAATATGGGCATTACTGCCTCCAAGGGCCGTCTCGACATGGCGGTGTGCCCTGCCGTTAGCCTGACAGCCAACTCGCCGACCCTGCCGATCGATGGTGCCCCCGCCGGGTTCCCTACGGCGCGAATCCAGTTCGAACTGCAAGTGCCCGGCGAAATCCCTACCTTATTCGCCTATCCCCAGACGTACATGGTCGGGCCGGAGATCGCCATCGGCCAGGCCGACATCCACCTGGGCTATGACCCGGCCGAAACGGGAGCGAAGACCACGCCGCTGGGCCACCCGTACCAGCAACCACAGGATGGATCGGGCAATGCCTGGGGAAGCTGGCACCGGCTAATCCCGACCCGCAAGATCGAAGGCTTCGCCCGGACCTACGCCACCAACTGGCTGACTCGCGGCTTCCGCCTCGGATGGCACGAGACCCGCGTGAAACTCAAGGAACCCATCACCCTGGACACGCTTAAAGGACTCCGCATCATGTACGTGGGCGGCAATTGGTTGCGGCACTCCGGCGGCCAGCAGGTGCAGACCGTCGAGGGCAAGTTCGAGCGCGGTACGCTGTTCACCCTCGCAGAGGCCGGCGGATCGATTGTCTTAATGCCGATGGAAGGGCCAATCCACTACCGTTGGACCCCCGGCAAAAACGGCGGCATTGAGCTATTTTACCAGCCGGGCAAATCGACCCTGGCCCAAGGTGAACGGATTGCCTACCGCGTGGCCTTCGCCGGCGCCGAAGGCGGGCTCTCCACCGAGAAGATCCTGGCCTCCGCGGCAGCATTCGGTGCGGCAATGCCGGGCAAGACCGCTTACACGCCGCAAATCGCTCGCGGCAAACAATTGGACAATTACCTCCTCTGGCACTTGGATGCCCAAGGCGAAGCAGTTGAAGCCCGGCTGCCGAAGACTGATCTGCCCGGGTTCCTTACCGCATGCGTCGAAAACCTTCACGACAACTGGTCGGTGTGCCTGGTGGATCGGCTTCGCAGCGGGCCGAACATTCGCGCCCTGCCCATCCGCGACGGACGTGCCTATGCCGAACTCGACCTGACGGAGGCCGACAGCGACGTGTTCATCGGCCATCCCCTTGTGGCCGACAATCCGGCGGTAAAGCTGCTGGTCAACTGGCAGGAGCCGGGCCTTTGGTTCGCCGAGGCCCACAATCCGACCGACGTACCGCTGACGGCCCACTTGGCCTCAACTCCCGGCGGCCCGCTCTCCCACTTCGACGAAACCGTCATCCTGCCGCCCGGTAGCAGTAAGAACTTCGTACTGCGCGATCGCAGGGCCGTAGCAGAACGTTAGCTGACGAGTTGGGGCATCGTTGGAGAAGATGCCCTCTGCTTCCCGCTGGTCACTCCCGCCCCACATTTTGCTCATGCGAGCAAAATCACCCAGCCGACCAGCCTGCACCGGCCGGCTAGAATGTAGACCTTGACCGGGCCTTTCTTCTGAGCGGCATGGACCGCGTGAGTGTAAATGGCCAGTGCGGCCACGGCCATTACGAGCGGAATCACGCGAAGTGCGAGATGTTTTCGCTGGAGTCTCATGTGAGGACCTTTGGGGTATTTGTAAGACGATCAGTAGTTCCAGGATAGTTGCGATCTTCGCGGGACGGGTTTGCGCCGGTGGGCGATAACCGTCAAGGAATCAACAGGGCAGTCTCTCCCCTTGCAGTGGGCTCCCCGGCACCTCGTTGCGCGAGGCGCGCCCCAGCGACTTTGCCGCATCCTTATTTCGCTTTTCCCTTGTCGTCCGTCTCGAACAGCATGTGTTTGATCGCATCGCCGGTAGAGAGCGGGTTTCGCTCGCATTTTACCACTACCTTGATGGTGTGTGGGTGATCGCCGCTGAGACCTCGTTTGACGAAGGCATACTGGTAGACGGTAGGCATCGAGGCCCAGCAATCAACCGTGGTTTGCCAGGCACCGTCGAGGAACACGTCGGCCTTTCCTAGGTCGGGGCCCTTTGCGGCGCGCCAGTAAATGTCTTTGCCCTGGAAGGGGAATTCCACGCTGGCGTCACGCTCTGCCGACAGTTTCGTCTTGCCTTCGTAATAAGCCTTGTTGGCCGTCTCCGACCAGGCACCGGTGTATCTCATCGCTGGGCTGAGACACCCGACACGGCGCGTTTGCCGCGATTCGATCGGGTCCGACGACTCGGGAAACGGCGTGTAGTCGTACATCGGACCGGGATCCGCCGTGATGACCGGGTGCGGCCTATTCTCTTCGATGAACCAAACTGTGGACGGGTTGAAGCCATGTTCGGCCTTCGTCACGCCCTCGCCCAAGGTGACGTGAAACCGCCGCACCGGGCTGTTGGTGAAAAAGCTGTAGACGTAGAAGTCCTTGCCGGACGTGCGGGTGTTGTTCTTGTCGGCATTGGTTGGCCAGAACGCCCAGTAGCGGAAGTCGGTTCCCCAATACGACCCGAGATGAAACGAGGGGCTCCACTGTTGCGTGGCGAGGTTGTCGCAGACGGACAGCCCGCTCAGATAGTTCAGCGACACGTATTGCTTGAGGTAGGTGTTATAGGTCACATTGTAGCCGTTCACATAGGAGGCGTTGCCGCCGATGCCTGGCTCGTTCCACGCGCCCTGGTGGAATTTGCGCCACTTTCCGGGGGCCATTTTGTCGGCGATCGAGCAGCGCGCGACGCAGTGGCGCATGAATCGGGCATCGGACTGCTTCTCTTTCGGCCAGGTATAATGGTCGGTGAAAATGTAGAAATAGCCGCTGCGCTCGTCCACGTAGAGCAAGTGGTCGCCGTCGCCGCCATCGTAGGCCTCCGCCGAGAACCGGCTAACCGCCCTTCGGCGGATTGCCGGGGGTGTGCGGCTTGTCTGGTTCGTTTGACGCAATGATGGGCCCTTCGTATTTCCAAGTTAGGCCCAGGTCGGTGCTGGTCGCCAGATGGATTTCGCGGATGATCGTGTAGGCGTAACCGTGGATTTCGTAGTGCAAAGGAGCGTAGAGCTTCTTCTCGCTGGCATCGTACCAGACGCCGCCCAGGATATAGGCGCCCCGCGGCAGTTCCCCGCGGCCGTCCGGCTGCTTCATCGCGTTCTCGATGTTTGTGCCCTTGAAGCGCAGGACGGGATCATAGTATCCGTTTTTGTGAAATACCCAAAAGTCACGGTCGATCGCAATCGGGCAATACGGGTAGTCCATGAAGATTCCGGACGCGTAGTTCGGCAGCGCGGTGACTTCCTCCTGGGTTACGCTGATCGAAAAGGGGAGCGATGGCGCGGCGGGGGCCGTTTGCCCCGCGCACCGGATTGTAGTTGCCGTAGCGCCATACCATGCTATCAGCATGGCGAGTGTCTGGGCGAGATTCGTGTGTTTCTGTTGCATGATCCGATCTTTCCCGTTTGCAGTAAGCCTGGAACCGATCGAGGCTTTTTCAGCTATCCATTTTACCATAGCGCTCCTCACGTCTCTAACATCTAGGCGGGTTTTCCGTGCCCGGCTGCCATTTTCCTTTGTGTGGAGACCGCTGTGCGGCCGTTAAGGCCAAAGCCAAAGTACTGGCCCAGAAGAAGGCGGCCGAAGATAGTATCAGAACGCTGGAGGCCGACTTCGCCGCTGCCAAGAAAGAGAAGGCCAAGGCCGAGCAAGCCCAAAAGGAGGCCGAAGCCAAGCTCAGGGCGTAAGAAGCGAAATCGGCCCCGAAGACGTCGGGTGACGCGAAGCCGGCACCGAAGCAGGCTAGGTCAATCCACTTGCCCGCGGCGAGTGGTCCACCAGGCCATGCCGGCGATCAGTCCGCAACCCAGCGTCAAGGTGGTCGGCGGCGACGGCCTTCGACGACCCGATGATGGACGGCGAGCTGCGGGCGGCGCTGGCCGCCCATGCGATTGAAATAGGGGAGGTGGGCTAACGTGGAGCTAGGGGGGCCGGGCTAAAACTACGCCTGTGGCGAGGCATTTCAATAGGAGTCGGCCGTACGCTTGACTTACCCATCTAAAGAACGGTATCTTTAGCAGGTGGGGTGGATGGGGCAGGCGCGGTGCCATGTCGCCAAGGGCGTTTTGCTTTAGCCGTTGGAGATGGCACGACTAGGCCAATCGTATTTCCGGAAATAGAATCGCGGGTAGCTGCTGGTACGATGGCCGGGAAACACGCGCCATCGGTTGTGAAGCTCCGAGCTTCTGATTACGATGGTTCTAAGTTCATCGGGAGCTGGAAAATGAGACGATTGCAGCAAAACGCTGTATGCCGAATGTCCTGGCTCAGACTGTGGCTTGCGTTTGGAACTGTCCTGGGAATCGCGAACAGGAGCAGCGCTGAGCCGCCGGACTGGGACGATTTTAGTGATACGTGGGTCGCCACCGACGCCCTCGGGCGAACAGTGGCGATGGCCGAAACCGCCGGTCCGCCGCGTCGCGATCGGACCGTGGCCATGTTCTATTTCCTCTGGCACGATCAGTTCGGCACCGGCCACGGCCCGTTCGACGTCAGCAAGATCCTGGCCGCCGATCCGAAGGCCATGCAGAAGGATACTTCGCCGCCTTGGGGGCCCTGGCACGCGCCGCATCACTGGGGTGAATCGATCTTCGGATACTACCTGGGCGACGACGCCTCCGTGCTGCGAAAGCACGCCCAAATGCTCTCCGACGCGGGCGTCGATCTGATCATCTTCGACACCAGCAACGGGCCAACCTACCCGCACAACTACACGAAACTGATCGAGGTCTTCCGCGAGACACGTCGGCTGGGCAATCGAACGCCGCAAGTGGCCTTCCTCGCGCCGTTTTGGAATCCCCGAGCGGTCGTCGCCGATCTCTATCGCCACCTGTACTCGAAGCGCCTCGGCGAGGAGTTGTGGTTCCGCTGGGAGGGCAAACCGCTCATCCTGGCCGACCCCAACCAGGTGGACCCGGAGCCACGGGCATTCTTCACCTTCCGCAAACCGCAACCGAGCTACTTCGAAGGCCCTACCGGGCCGAACATGTGGAGTTGGCTGGAGGTCTATCCGCAGCACGTTTTCCGCAACGCCGCCGGCGAGAAGGAGCAGATGTCGGTCGGCGTGGCCCAGAACGCCGTTGGCAACCGGCTTGGATCGATGTCGGAACCGGGAGCCCGAGGGCGGTCGTTCCACGGCGGCCATCAGGCTGAGCGAGCCCGGTGCCGTGCTCTATGGATTCAATCTGGCCGAGCAATGCGGCCGCGCGCTGAGAGAGGATCCCCGTGCGGTCTTCATTACCGGCTGGAACGAATGGATCGCCGGACGTTACGAGGAATTCAACGGCATTCGCACGCCGCCAATGTTCGTTGACCAGTTCGACCAGGAACACAGCCGCGACATTGAGCCGATGCGCGGCGGACATGGCGACAACTACTACTACCAGGCGGTTGATTTCATCCGCCGCTACAAGGGCGTCAGGCAAATCCCGCCCGTGACTCCCAGACCGATCCAGATCGACGGCCGGTTCGAGGACTGGCGATCGGTCGAGCCCGAGTATCGCGATACGATCGGCGACCCTGTGCGACGTAATCATCCGGGCTGGGGCACTGCCGGGCCGTACGTCAACACGACCGGCCGCAACGATCTAGTCGCAGCGAAAGTGAGTTTCGACGCAAAGAACGTCTACTTCTATGTTCGCACGCGAGACCCGATCACGCCCTCGACCGACCCGAACTGGATGATGCTGCTGATAGATGCCGATCATAATGCGGCCACGGGCTGGCTCGGCTATGACCTGATCGTCAATCGCACGGCCGTCCGTCCGCAAGTCACCACGGTGGAGCGATGCATGGGCAATGGCTACCACTGGGGCTCGCCAGTCGATGTGCCGTACCGCGTATCCGGTAACGAGTTGGAACTGGCGATTCCACGATCCGTGCTGGGCATCTCGAAACTGCCGGCCACGATTGATTTCAAATGGGCCGACAACATTCAGCAGTCCGGCGAGGCCAGCGATTTCACGCTCAACGGCGACGTGGCGCCCAACGATCGGTTCAACTATCGGGCCCGACTGGTCGAGCCATCGGCGCGGTAGTCTGCTACGGCGATGACAAGGACGCCCGAAACCACTCGGTAGACAGGCGTTGCGCCGCACAGTAGCATGGCGGACAGAGTGTGGGGACCGCGATTGTGAGGCTGGCCCCACGCTACCGCGCCCTCTCCGATTGGAAGCAGGGAACCAGCCTCATCGGTTCGCGTCAGCATAATCAAGGAATAACCGCAATGGAAAGAACGCTTGGATTCCTCATGGTCTCCGCCATGGCTTTGCCGGTTTGCGGAATACTCTTTCCTAAGACGGCCACCGCGACGGAAACGATCTACTACGTCAGCCAGTCCTGCGGGGATGATGACTATGACGGCCGGGCAGCGACCTCAAATGGCAGGCATGGGCCCTGGAAGACCCCAGCGAAAGCCTCGTCGGTATTGTATCAAGCCGGGAATCAATTGCTCTTGAAATGCGGCGATGTCTGGAACGAAGCCCTAACGCTGCATGGGGATGGCGCCACCGATAACCCAATCACGGTGTCATCCTATGGAACGGGCGAAAGGCCGTTTATCCGGCGCAGTATTGGCAACGATACGGCCTGCTTGGTCATCGACAAGGCTTCGGGCTGCCACATCCGCGACTTGGAGATGGCTTTCGCCCAGCACGCAATCCGGGTGGTGGTGGATTCGCGAGCCAAGACGACGACCGGCAACTATCTGATCGAGAACTGCTTTCTCCATGACATCGCGAACCCGACCTTTCCTGATCCGGCAAAGAAGGATGTCTACACGCACAACGGACTTCGAGACATGGGCTGGGCCATCTTCGTCGACGGCTTCAACTCGCCACAACCGGTCCGCTTAAGGAACCTGACGGTGCGGAACTGCATCGGCCTACGCACGCAAGGATTCTTTCTGCAAATGGGAGCGGTTTCTCTCGAGGATATCACGTTCCAGGGCAATACCATCGCGCACAGCAGTTTCAACTCGGTCTATCAGGCCGGCGCGAAGCATTTTGCCATCACGAAGAGCGTGTTCGTGTACGGCTATCCCTGGGATTTCCATCCCAACGGCGCGACCCTGGTGCTTGCCGGAGGCATGGATGGGGACGCGACGGTCCGGAACGAGGTCAGGACAACGAGTTCGGCTGGGCGGGTGACTACCCCGGATGCCCGGACGGCTGCGGCTATGATTTCGAGGGCCCGACCAGCGGTGTCACGTTCCAGAACAACTTCGTTCACGACACCTTCGGCGAGGCCGTCCTGTTCATGCCCGGCTGCAAACACAAGGACCTGCTGTTTGACGGCAATATCTTCCGCAACAACGTGCGATTCAGCCCCCGCTGGGAGGTCGACGTGACCTTGTTCCCGGACAACAGCGGCAACGGGACGTTCAGCAACAACGTATTCTTCCCCAGTCCGGGCAAACGGGCCATCAACAGCAAGCCCGCCGGTTTTACCTTTGCGAACAACAACGAGACAGCCAGCGGTACTTTTGTGGGAATGCCGCTGGTCACCCACGTCGCCTATGGTGCCGGCGCGCGGACGTACACCATTGCCTGCAAGACGCCTGGGGCAACCATCCGCTACACGCTGGACGGAAGCCTGCCTGCTTCATCCAGTACGCAATACACCGGGCCAGTTGCAGTCGGACGCTCGGGCGTACTCAACGCGAAGGCATTCAAGGCCGGTTGCTATGCCAGTTACGTCAACTCCCTGGCGGTGGAAATGCGGGATCAAGAAGGAGAGAGGCCCGTCGCCTGGTGGAAGCTGGATGAGACAGCGGGAACCACTACGGCGGATTCGGTCGGTGGAATCGCTGGTTCGCTCAGCGGCTGCACTTGGAGCCGCGAAAAGGCTGGTAACGGCCTACAGTTCGACGGCGTGAAGGACTCCGTTGCCATCAGCCCTGCGCGGTTGAAGGGCATTTCCGACACATTCACCATTTCCTTCTGGGCCTTCCCGCAGGCTGCCCGCGCCTCGACGAAAGAAGCCAATAGCGGTGTATCGGGACTCTCCGCACAGCGCTATGCGCTATGCCCGAAGCATCTGGGCAGCCATGGAGATGCGGGCGCCGGTGTTTCGGTCGGTACGAATGGGATCAGCGTCTACGAACATGCGGCCGACTACCTCCCGGCCTTGTTGGTCGACGACTGCGCGCTTGCCGGATGGAACCATATCGCAGTGGTCTATCGCAATAAACAGCCCACGCTGTACCTTAACGGAGTGTACGAAAAAGCGGGCTGCAAGAGCACGAAGACCGTCCATCCGGCATTCGACCTGGGCGGATCATCCTATGGTTGGTATGAAGGCAAACTGAAGGGTATCCGCGTGTACAACCGGGCCTTGACCGATGCGGAGATCCAGGTGTTAGCCACGCCACGTTGATAGGGCCAGGATCGCCATCACGGAATTCACGACGCCGCGAAGTCGCCCAGAAGCCGGTTGTCAATGCTCATTTGACGGTCACGCTGATTCCGGTTAGCGGGGCAAGCTGAATCACGCCGGTGTACTGCCTCTGTCCACCGGCAATCGTGATGCCCGTCGCGACGTCTGAGAAACCTTCACCGCCGGCCTGCGCAATCGTGAGCTTCTTGCCCTGGAACCCAGGCGGCAGCATCAAGCGGAGGTTGGCTTTTACCTTTGGGTAATTCAGTCCGCGGGCGTAGTCCTTGAAGCCCGTGCCGCCATAGGCCCAGTCATAATAAAGTACGGCATTCAGAGCGGCATCGCTGCGGCTGGCGTCAACGTGTAGGTGCGGCAGGAGCTTCTCGCTCGGTTCGTTGCCCACCAGCTTGATGGTGCTCTCTACGCGGCAGCCGCGAAAATCCTTCCAGATCCAGAAGGCGTCGTAGGCGTCGTGCATCGGCTGGCCTTTCTTGCCCTCGCCCAGGCCCCAGCCGGCCCAGAGTACGCCGAACAGGTAAATCGGCTCGTTGTATTGCCAAAGGCGGTAGTGCAGGGCACAGGTCAGGTGCGGCAATTGTACGGCAGAGAAGTTGCGCCGCATCATGTAATCGAACTTCTGCCGCCCCTGGATCCAGAAATCCCACTCGGTGATCATCAATTCGACCGGCCGGCCCACCTTAGCCGTGTAATACTCCTCGATTCGCTGCAGGTGCGGGAAGAGCACGTCCGAGGTCCATCCGTAAGGATGGAGGGAGAACGCGTCGACGTACGGCCCAACGGCGTCGATCAACTGCTCGACATAGCGCCAGTCGAGGCCCTGACAGTAGACGACGAGTTTCACGCCCGGATAGTCGCGGTGGATGCGGCGGCCGACGGCCGCCGCCATCTTGGCGTAGCCGGCCAGGTTGGTGTCGTCGAGGGTCGGCTCGTTGCCCAGCTCGACATACTTGAGGTTGGGCCGGTAGGAGGCATCCCCCTTTTTTCCGTGGTTGAGGTGCTCAACGACGGCGGCAAACATCTTGGCCACCTCGGCTGCCTGCCGGTCGTTGCATTTCTCCCACGGGTTGTCCTGCCAGAGCCACTGCGGACTGCCGTACGTGATGCCGTGAAAGCCGGCGATCATTTCCACGCCGAGGCTGCGGGCCTCGGCAAAGCTCTTGTCGACGTTGTCGATGTCGGCTTTCGCCGCCGCGTAGTTGAAGGAGTCCACCCCGGCACCGTCCGGCCGATCGCGCTCGTAATCGACCCCGTGGCGGTAGAACGTGCCCCGCGGATTCAAGGCCATGTAGTTGGTCAGGGCTTCGTCCGTGATGCCCTCGTTACCGTGGATGGAGAATATCCCCGGGCTCACCGGATTGAGCGGCTTGGTAAAATTGACGGTAACGTTCACCTCGGCCGGAGCGTCCCGCAGGGCAGTCTTGGTGTTGCGGGAATGTTCGCCCAGCCAAGCGAACACCTGGGCATAAAACCTGCCGAAATCCTTCCACTCGTTGCCGAACCTTTCCGAAGACTCATCGTTGGAAAAAATGGCGGTGGAGAACATGGCGCACCCCTTGCCATAGTCCCAAGCGCTCAGTACCGGCTTGTGCTCCAGCAGCGGTGGCTTGAAACTGTCACTCGGCGCAGGGGCGAAGATCAGGTCGCGCAGGGTCCTGCCCCGTTCGTCCTGGATATCGAAGTCGAAGCTCCAGCCGCCGGTGTACTGGTCGCAGCGGAGGAGCACGGTGTTCCAGCCCGCACGAAGCTGGACTTTCCCATTGGTATTGCTGGAGGGCTTGCCGTCTTGGTTGACGACCCGGCGGCCGTTCAGGTAGACGATGGCCGTGTCATCGCCATTGGCCAGGATGGTCGCGGTCCGCGCGGCCTGACTCTTGACATAGGTCAGGGCCCATACGCCGACCCACTCTACGTAGGCTCGGTGGGCCAGAAGGTCCAGCCTGCCCGAGCGGTCAAAACGCGTTTCTTTCCATTGCGAGAGGTTGCCGATGGCGGGCAGGGGCATCTCCGGGGGCGGCTTGCCGGGGTGCGGCTTGGCGACCGGGTAGGTCGGCGAGATCAGCCAGGTCCGCGCGGTGATCGCCGGGGAAGTGAGCAACACGGTCGCCTCCTTACGCACCGGGGCGTTGAAGTTGTAGTGCAGCGGCGGCGCCGAGGGCCAGTCCAGACCCTGGATCGCCGGGTGCGAAGCCGCGCTCACCAGCGGCAGGAAGTTCACGTCGCCGGTCTGTGAGGAATAATGACCTTTCTCGTCGGGCGTGGGCCAGAGGCTCGGCAGGCAGTCCTCCAACGGCTCACCGCGGTGCTTGACGCCGACGCCCCACTTGTGGTTGGCGCAGTAGATCAGGCCACCGCCATCGGAGACGAACCGGTTGACCGCCTTCTGCCAAGCCAGCGGGAAATGCGGCATGATGTCACCCAGCAGCATCACGTCGAACTGGCTAAGATAGGCCGGGTCGATGTACTCCTGGGCAATGTAATTGGGCACGTCGGTGAATTCGAACCGGCCGGGCGCGGCCTTTTCCACCTCCTGGATGATGTACCGCCCGCGATAAATCGAGGGTTTGCCGTCCTTGGTTTTCATTACCACGTCCTGATACCAAGGCTGTGTCTTCCAATCGCCGGTGGACAGTAACACCTTGATCTTGCGGGCCTGAGCTCCGGCCGTGGCGGCCAACGAGCCCAAGAGCAGGACGGCGATCAACGCGGAGAGCAGCGCGCGGTTGAGCTTGTAATATCTTAACATGGTGAAGGCTCCTCACTTCCAGTCCCTCTCCCACAAGGGGAGAGGGGAGGGATTAATGGCAGCAGCCGTTCGTGGCCGAGTCCACGCCAGACGGCCACCCCAACGGCATCACCATGATTTTGGGTTGGCGGTCCAGAGAAGTCAAGCCAAGAGACGCCCTCAAGAAACCTTCGCCTTCTGATGCCCGGCCGGCGATTCGACGCCCACTCCCACTTCTGCAGAAAACCAGTCCTAGTATAATCGACGCCGGCCTTTAGCGCAGCGGAGCCCCCGACCCCACCGCGGCCGATGATCGACGGCACGGCCGAGACCGTGGGCCAAGAGGAGGGGCAGCGGCAAGCCATGGCCTGCCTCATTCCAAGTTGGCCTCCAAGACAATCTCATGGGCGGCCGGGGTGTCGCAGAGATCTTCGTCCATCGAGGGGGCGTCGAACGCCTGGCCAGCATGCGGGCAACCGACGTTCCATAGCGGCCTCACTGAAGCTGCGATATAGTGCAACCGTGGAGGGCGGTTGTTTATGAAACTCGGCGAATTAGAAGTCCGATCGGTTAGCGGAGGGCGATTTCGCTTGGATGGCGGCGGTATGTTCGGCGTCGTTCCCAAGAGCTTGTGGGAACGCAAATGCCCCTGCGATGACAGGAACCGCGTTTTGCTGGATGCCAATTGCCTGCTGGTGAGAACAGAGACCAGCCTGCTGCTGATCGACAGCGGCTACGGCTCGAAGGCGGCTCCGCGCCAGCGCGAGTACTGTGCCATGCAGGACGGCGGTCCCTTGATCGAAAACCTCGCCCGCACCGGCGTTCATCCTGATGACATCTCGGCCGTCATTCTGACCCATCTACACTTCGATCATGTCGGCGGTTGCACGTTTCGCGATGACTCGGGCAGATTACGGCCTGTAGTTCGTCGTGCCCGCCACTTCATTCAGCGGGCGGAATGGGAAGATGCCACAAGTGGGGCGGCTGAGCTTGCCGGCTCGTATTTCCCTGAGGACTTCCTGCCGTTGTGGGAAGCAGGACTGGTGGAACTCGTCGAAGGCGAAGCCGAAATCCTGCCCGGGATTACCGCGCGCCTTGCGGGCGGCCATACGAGCGGCCATCAGATCGTCTCGCTGGAATCCGGTTCGTCGTCAGGAGTCTATCTCTCGGAGTTCTGCCCGCTGGTAGCCCATTTGCGGCCGAGGTGGACGATGTCCTACGACCGGTTCCCGCTGACCGTCCGGAAGTTGAAACTCGCGCCGCTGTCGGAAATCGCCAGTGAAGACTCTGTAATGTTTTTCAACCACGATCCAGCCGTGAAGGCGGCGACGGTGCGGCAAAGCGAAGAGGGCAGTTTCGTAATCCTTCAGCAGTATGACGTGGAATGATGGCCAAGCGCGCAGAAAAGGAATGGCTCGTAGTGCTGCCCGCCGCCGAGGGCCTTGAACCAGGGTCGTTAAACGCCATCGCCAGCGTGCGGGCTACCTCAGTCCTGTAGCCGCCGACCACCCGACGTCCGTTTGCGGACTGATCATCGCCGGCATGGCCTGGCGGACCGCGTGCCGGATGGCGACCTGAGTCTCGACTTCCAGGATCTTGGCCGGTTGACCGCCGGCTAGTTCCCGCGGCGCGTCTCAACTCGGTTGCCTACGCCGCGGTCGGCAAGCATAATTGGTTCTCCTACGAACCGCTCACCTCCGTTCCCCTTACGCCCCTCGCAAATGGTTGGGGCTCCGCGTTGCAAGAGCCACTTTCATTCACCTGTCAGAGGAGCTGATCTATGAAAACTACTGCCAAGCATTTCTCTTTCCGAGCGATTCGTGCCGGTACGGCCGTGCTGGCGGCACTTGCCGCGTCGGGCGCCTTGGCGGCGCAGATTTTCGTCGCCCGCAGCGACCCCAAGGCCGTCGACAAGAACCCCGGCACCGAGGCGCTGCCCTTCCAGACGATCCAGGCGGCCGTGGACAAGGCCCAGGCCGGCGACACGATCTGGGTCAAACAGGGCGTCTACGAGGAGGTTCTCCTGCCCAAGAGTTCCGGCAACATGGAAACCCCGATTACGCTCTCCGCGTGGAAGGACGACCGCGTGCGGATTGGCTCGATACTGCACGACGCACCGGCAGCGGACCAATGGAAGCCCGTCGAGAAATCCAGGAGCTACCGCGTGAAGCTCCCCGGCGGCCAGCCCAAGGACCTCACGGTGGTCCTCGACGGTAAGCCGATCGTCACAGAACCCAAAGACATCCCGCCGCCGGATAACAAAGCCAAGTGGGCCACGTACCGCGCCTCCGACCGCACGCTGATGCTCAACCTGGGCGGTGCAGGTCCGGCCGGGCACAGGATCCAGCTTTCGCGAGACATGGTCTGCTTCTACCAGCATCCCAAATTCGGCTACTGGGCGTTCAAGAAGCTCGAATTCGCCTGGGCGCACCTGGGCCTGTACCTGGACGGTAACTGCAATCTGGTCGAAGACTGCTACTTTCACGACCTGTATCATGGTTCCGTCAGCATTCGCGGTGGGCTGTGTACGGTGCGGCGATGCAACTTCTACCGCGCGTGCAGCTCCGTCAATCCCGGCGGAAACGCCAACATCGTGGAGGACTGCCTGGTCGTCAAGTGCGGTGCGGACTGGCAGGACATCATCGCCCACCGGCGTGAGAACATCGAGGGCGAATCCTTCAGTGGCGTCGAGTCCAAGGGCGGGCGGCTGAACATCTTCCGTTACAACATCGTCGCCGACAACGACAGCGGGCTATGGTACGACTGCCACATGGTCGGCGCGCGCGTCATCGGCAACGCCTTCTGGGACAACCGCGGACTCGGCTTCTACAACGAGTACGGCGCCAACGACACGCTGTGCATCGGCAACTACTTCCTCAACAACGCGCTGTCTAGCAGTTGGTGCACGCGGCTGAGCGTGATCGATAACTTCTTCAGTGGCTGCCAAGTGACCTGGCACAACCACGACCGCTGGCCGATGCGCAACAGCTTCATGGTCATGCGCGGAAACGCCCTGATCGACCTGGCGCAGCCGTACCTCATGCACTTCTCCGCAGGCTGGGGACGCACGCAGTTCCCCGAGAACTTCCGCAACTGCCTGGTGGACTTCAACCGCGTGCGGATGCGGAAGAACGTTCCGCTGATCGATGACGCCTGCACGAAGGTCCGCACGCTCGATGAAGTGCGCAAGCAGTACGGCTGGGAGTTGCACGGCGACTTCGCCACGTACGACAAGAACAAGAACGACCTGACGCCCGAGTCGATGGGCGGCAGCACCGTGACCTTCCGCGTGCCCTGGGGCGAGAAGTCGCACCTGGCCCGCCCGATGCTCTCCGACGCGGGCATCAACGGAAGGTGGCCCTCGACCGCGGAGATGGCCAACAACATCTCCGTGCCCAGCTTCTTCTGGCGGTTCTCGGACGGCAACTACAACGACCGTACATTCAGCGACGGCTTCGCCTTCAACTGGCCGTGGTACCACAACGACGTGTCCTGGCAGCCCGAGGGCGGCGACCTGCTCAGCGACGACAAAGGCCAGCGACTCGGCTGCCAGTGGTACATCGGGGCCGAGGAAAAGTTCGGAAAGGATGCCGACGGAAAGCCGGTGAAGGTCGAAGGCATCCAGAGCACGGGCGAATTGAGCATGGGCAATCGCTGGCTGGTGGTTAAGGCCATCGCGCCCGGGAACATCCCGTCGCAAGGCGTGGGATATTGGACGCCCTGGCTGTCCACCGTCGAAGGCGCGAAGATGACCGTGTCGCTGAGAATTCGTGGCAAGAACATTGCCTCGACCGCCAAGGGCAGCCCGGCTGTTTGCCTACAGTTCATCGACGCCACCGGACAGAACCGCCGGCGGGCGTTCGTGGTGGGAAATGAACCCGGTCAGAAACTCGTGCGTCCCGAGTTGACTATGGGCACCTATGACTGGACCGAGGTCAAGCAGGAAATTACGGCCCCTGCGGGTGCGATCCGCATGGCTTTGTTCATAGGAGTCCTGCCCTGCACGGGCGAGGTGGATTTTGATGACATCAACCTCACGACGGAGTCTGTTGCAGCACCCGTGCAGAAATAGGAAATCCTGCAGGAGGCTGTCTGGGGTTAGTCCGGGCACCAAGCGCCCATCAACGTCCTGGCGGCCGCCCCGACCCGATCGACGAGTGATCGGAGCGGCCGGTGCTGCGGGCTGGCCGGCTTGGAGATTTTGTTCACCTGAGCAAAAAGAACGCGACCAGGAGCGGCCAGCCACAAAGGCCATATCGCCGGCACCCCTCGTGCGCTTCTTGCAGCCTCGCTGGTGGACTCGGCGGGCAGGGATGGTTTGGGGGCCAGCTCGGGCGCCAAGGGCTCCAGCGACGTCCTTGGGATCTTGGGGGCTATTTGCCGCGAATCATGTGAACGGGGGCTGGGCTTTCTTGCGGTCGGTCCTGGGGTGGGTAGTCTACGGGTTTGATCCGGGCCGCGGCCTCCGCGGCCAGGTCCACACTACGATTCTACGATTCCGGCACTCGCCTTCGGCAATCTGTCCGCTGCCCATTTGGAGGCCCCGATTTCGTGCCTTCTCGGGCACCGCTTGCCCACCATACGACTGCTGCCTACGATTCCGGCAGCGATTCTTCCATGTTTCCCCAACGAAGAGCCACTTATGCAGAATGCCTTGCCACAAGACAACACGCACCCCTTGCGTGACGAGCAAATCGCACAATTCAAACGTGACGGCTACTTGATGATCGCAAACCTGTTCGATGCGGGAGAGGTTGAACTGATGATCCGCGTGGCGCGGGAGGACCGCGCGTTGCACGAGCACGCCTTTGGCCGAAAAGACGCTCAGGGCCGCGAGAGTCGGCTCTCGCTCTGGAACCACCCCGGCGACGACCTCTTCGGGATTGTCTTGCGCTCACGGCGAATCGTAGATGCCATGGAGCAACTGCTAGGCGGCGAAGTTTATCACTACCATTCGAAGCTGATGCTCAAGGAGCCGTTCGTGGGCGGGGCCTGGGAGTGGCACCAGGATTACGGTTACTGGTATCAAAACGGCTGTCTCTTCCCCTGCATGGCCAGTTGCCTCATCGCCCTCGATGCGGCAAACCGGGCCAACGGTTGCCTCCAGGTGCTCAAGGGTTCGCACCACATGGGCAGGGTGGAACATGGCCGCTTCGGTGACCAAACAGGCGCCGATCCCGAGCGCGTCCAGGCCGCCCGGCAGCGTCTGGAACACGTCTATTGCGAGGCGGCTCCGGGCAGCGGCTTGTTCTTCCACGGCAACCTGCTGCACGCCTCCGATGCCAACACCAGCCCTATGTCTCGTTGGTCACTAATCTGCTGCTATAATGCAGCACGCAACGATCCCTACAAGGAGTCGCACCACCCGCGCTACACGCCACTACAGAAAGCACCCGATACGGCGATCAAAGAGGTCGGCGCGAAGGTCAGCAGCAGAGAAAAAGCCTTTCTCGATCCGGCGACGGACAAATCATGACGTCATCCACGGCCCGGCGGGCTCGGTGGACAAGCAGTGGCGATGGGGCAGAGCGACAACCGGTGAGATGGGCGGCTACCCTGTGCCAACAAGTGAGGAGAGAGTTCGATGAAACAAACAGCTATCTTCCCTGGGCGGTATGTCCAGGCCGAGGGTGCGCTAGAAGGTCTTGCCGAAGAAATCCAGCGTCTCGGCTCGAAAGCGTTGCTCATTGCCGGCAACACGGCCGAGAAAAAGATCCTTCCCGCCTATCTCCCGGCCTGGCAGAAGCTCCTCGGCGTGACCGTCGAGCGGTTTGGAGGCGAGTCCTCTCCGGAGGAAGTCCAACGACTGACCGAAGTGGCCCAGACGCACGGCTGCGACGTGGTCGTGGGCATGGGCGGTGGCAAGGCCATCGACACCGCAAAAGTGGTAGGCTACGCGGTCAACACACATGTGGCCATCGTTCCCACGATCGCCTCTACGGATGCCCCCACTAGCGCCGTGGCCGTGCTTTACACCAGCGGCGGCGCTTTCCTGCGATACCAGTTTGTGCCACGAAACCCGGAACTGGTACTGGTCGATACGCAGGTGATTGCCGAGGCGCCGGTGCGGTATCTGGTCGCCGGCATGGGTGACGCCCTGGCCACCTGGTTCGAGGCCGATTCCTGCCGAACGGCTTGTGCGCCAACCAATGCGGTGGCCAGGGAACGCTTGCTGGCTATGCTCTGGCCCGGCTGTGCTACGATACGATCCGAGAGTACGGTGTTGCGGCCCGGATCGCTTGCGAACAGAAAGTCGTCACGCCGGCGCTGTCGCACGTCGTGGAGGCCAACACGCTGCTCAGCGGCCTGGGCTTTGAGAGCGCCGGCCTGGCGTCTGCCCATTCCATCCACAACGGCCTCACGCGGCTGGAGGGGACGCATGGGTTCTATCATGGCGAGAAGGTGGCGATTGGCGTGCTTGCCGGGCTGTTTCTGTCGGACCGGCCGGGCGGGGTCATTCAAGAGGTCTATGACTTCTGCGAATCGGTCGGCCTGCCGACAACGCTCGCGGACATTGGCGTCGGCGACGTAAGCGACAGCGATTTGCGCATCGTTGCAGAAGCAGCCTGTGCGGACGGGGAAACGATCCACCATGAGCCGTGCCCGATCTCGCCAGCGGCGGTGGTCGCTGCGTTGAAGACGGCCAATCAATTTGGACGCAGTCGGTCAAGGAAATTGCGGAGTGAAGACGGCAGTAAAGCCGATCGATGACCGGCATGGGCGGACGGCGCTGAGTGCTGGAGGGCCTTGGGATTGTGCTCAGCTGAGCAAAAGTTGGGCAACCGGGTTCTTGGATCCCCGCCGGCGACCTCTGCGGGCCGGAACGGCTGGCCCAACCGATCACAGAGACCGCAACATCGAACACGCGATCACGCTGCTGATGCCACTTGCCAAGGGCTTGAATTTCCGCCGAGAACTGGCTCTAATCGGTCTATCCTTTACGGACGAACAACTTTTCAATCACTCCACGGAGGAGAAACTCGTATGGCCAAAGCCGCCACACCGAAGAAAGCGCTTACCAAGACCGAGCTAATCGCCAACATCGCCGCTGCGACCGAGCTGTCCAAACAGCAAGTGGCAACCGTACTCGATGCCTTGGCCGCCGAGATCGAGAAGAGCCTCGGCAGCAAGGGAGCCGGCGTCATCACTCTGCCGGGCCTGGTGAAGATCGAGAAGAAGAAGGTCGCGGCCCGCAAGGCCGAGAAGGGCGTGCCGAACCCGTTCAAGCCCGGCGAGCTGATGGACCGCCCGGCAAAGCCCGCTTACAACAAGGTCAAGGTGCGGGCACTGAAGCTGCTCAAGGACATGGCGAAATAGTAGTCAGAGGAGGTCAATCATTTTCCATATTGTGAAAGGGGGGAATAGTGACGCCGGACGAACAACTCGAACGTCTTGATGCCGAATTGGATCGGCTCAATAGCGAACACCCGAACGTGCATGGGATTCTGCGGTGAGCGAACACTTGCTTACGCTCATGCTCCAGATGGAAGTGGGAGCAGCACGGCTGGACCATCACTGATGGGGAGGCATGTGGAATTATGAACGGAGACGACAAGGAGCAGCGGACCGCGCTGCTGTCGGTCCTGAAAGGGCAGATGATTCACCAGGTCGAGTTCGTTCCCGGCGTAGATGTCCTGGAGGTTGTGCCGGACCCCTGACCGCCATGCGCCGCAAGGATCGTCGCTGAGCGAAGAGCGTGCAACTGGCGATCACGACGCCAGCCGTTGACCAAAGCCAGGGCACGCGGGTCAAGTTTCAGCAATCGGATCAACTGCGTCGGCGTGCAACTCAGCACGGCAGCCGCCCGCTTCGGATCGGCGTCCAAGGCGGCCAGCACGTCCAATGCCTCGGCCAGCAGGGTGGGGAAGTCGTCGTGCCCGGCGCTCAGCTTCAGCACCCCGCCGCCGCACCGCGATTGCCAGAGAGAACTGAGCACGTAGTCCGGGCCGCAGAGTCGTCGGACCTCCAGGGCCAGGTTCACCCTAAGCCGGAATAGGGCCTGGGTTTGATTCTGGGCCTGGCTGCGGCGCTCGCTGGCCTCCGCGCGCACGCCTGTCGGCAAATGGTGCAGGCTGATGGCCGTCTCCACCTTATTGCGGTGCTGTCCTCCCGGTCCCGACCGGCGCAAACGCCGAATGTCGCACTCGGCAATCAACTGCTCGGGGCTGGCTGCCGCTGGGTGGTCAGTGGGCTTGGACATACGAGTATCGTCATTCGTGGCGACCGTCCCTGTCGCCGATCTTAAACACTCCATCGCCCAAGCCCAAGTAGACGCGGGCGTTGGCGTTGCGGGCCAATTCTCGCAGCGCCTCCAGTTCGGCCAGTCGCAATAGGCCGGGATGCTTCTCCAGGGCCTCGGCGGCCTTCTGCCGCTCGACCAGCGCCCTGGTCTCGTTCTCGGCCTTCAGCCGGGCGGCCTCCGCCTCGGCCTCCAGTTGCAGCCGCCGAGCCACGGCGTCGGTCTCGGCCTCGCGCCGCTTGGCCTCGGCACGGGTCTTGCCTTGGATCTCCTCGACCGCGGCCTTGGTGCGGGCCTCGACGAGTTGGGCTTCGCTATTCCGCTGGGCTGCCAGCACCCGGTTCATAATCTCCTGGAGGTTGCCAGGGAAAACCAGGTCCTTCACGTCGGCCCGGCGAATCGCCACACCGTAGCCCGCCGCCACCTCCTTGATCTCGGTCAGGATGTCCTCGCTGAGCCGGTTGCGGTTGGTGAGGATCTCCTCCAGCGCCATCGAGGCCAGCGAGCGCCTGGCAGCAAGCTGCACGTCGCTGTAGAGCCGCTCCTCGTAGTTCTCCACGGTCTGCACCGCCGCCTTGGCGTCGGTCACCCGGAACTGCACGAGGATGCTCACCCGCAAAGCCACCTTGTCGGCGGTGAGAATCTCCTGACCCTTGATCGTGAGATCCCGTTCGCGGACGTCCACCAGAACGCACTCGACCGTGGGCAGCCGCTTAAACCACTGCTTCTGTGCGGGGATCTCGTAGCGGCCCGCTTCCAGAACCTTGGTGAGCTTGCCGTCCTCGTACCAAAGGCCCCGGTGGGTGTCCTTGATGATGAACTCTTGGCCTTGCTTATTTATGATCATCGCGGCCCTCCCGAATAAAGTGGCCCCGTAGTGGACGCCGACGTGGAGAACGAGTGTTCCAGATTTGGCAGTCTGAGCGGCTCTTCCTACTGGTAGCCGCAGTGACCATTTGGTTGTTCGCTCCTGGCACCACCGGGGCCTTGATTCATGTTTACGAGTGTAACTAGCCGCATGCCAAGGTGCAAGCATCAGCACAGAAACAAGATGCCCGAAGGCCAGGATCGCTCCCAGCCTCCGGGCGTCAAGTTCAATCAGAGCAGGTTCACGACCCGCTCGGCCAAGCCCTTCTCGCCCAGCACGATGTTCAGCTTGCCGCCAGCGGCGATCTTCTCCAGGACTTCCAGTTCCCGGAGCCGCATCAGCGTCGGGTTGCCTTCCAGCACCTTGGCCGTGTTGGCTTGGCTGCGCATGGCCGCCGTTTCCTCACGGCGAACGATCAGGTTGGCCTCAGCCGCCTTCTTCGCTTCCGTGACCTTGTTCATCAGGTCCTTCATGTCGCCTGGCAGGATCACGTCGCGGATACCTACCGAAATGACTTCCAGGCCCAATGCGGCCACTCGCTGCCGGACGATCGTCTCCAACTCCTTGGCCACGGCATCCTTGTCGGCCAGAAACTGGTCGAGTTCCCGGCTACCGATCACCCCACGCAGGGCCAACTGCGCCTCGCGGTACAGGGCCTGCCGGGCGTCGTCCGTAGCGCTCAACGCCCGGTGGGCGTCGGCCACACGGTAGGTGGCCACGGCGTTCAGGCGGAGCGTGACCTTGTCGGCGGTCATAATCTCCTGGCCGCCGATGTCAAGCATCGTCTCGCGCAGGTCCACCGGCACGAGCGCGACCTTGGCCACGTTCTTCCAGAACGCATACTTGCCAGGCGGCAGGGTCTCGACGTACCGACCGTCCTCGAACAGCACGCCGCACTGGCCCTGCTCGACGGCGAAGGCGTCCAGCAGCCGCTCGGCCATCGCCGAACGGACGATCACTTGGATGTCCTTGTGCTCGAAACGGACCTTGCGGGCGTCGATCACCTCGACGGCAACCTGCCGGAACTTGGTCCAGTAGGCGTACAGGCCGGGCGGCAGGATGTGGCTGAACCGACCTTCCACCCACACCAGCGCCCGCTCGTGGTCCTTCAGGTCCAGGACCACGGCGCGGTCCTTCAGCGCACCCGACTTGACGATCACGTCGAGCTTGTCATGGGCCAGCCACGGCGTGCGCTGCGAGACGACCTCCGCCTTGACCTTCATCAACGGGTCGAGAAACCAGTGGCGACCAGCGTCGAGCAGGCCCTTGAACTCGCCATCGCGGAAGTACAGGCCGATTTCATAGCTGCGAATCTTGATCGTCGTGAGCATCTTTAGCCTTCCTTTCCACGGCCTGTCTTGGCCGTTCATGTGTCATTTCGTCGTCATGTCAGGCAACGCCGTTGGGCGGCGGAACCATTGGCGATCACACGCACAAATGCGGAGTGTCGTTTGAGCAGCCACGAAGCCTCGGGCGGCACGGCAGGTTCCGTCCGGCTTGTCGTCGCCAGGGCAAGCCCCGACGCGAGTTGCCGGACATCTGCTGCCGCTTGCCGGAGGCCGGTGAAAGCGGTATCCACGCACTACATGGCACTTGGCCGTGCTGCCACCGGACAGGCTTCGCTTCCTTGGGCGTCGATTCGTCCGGGTACTGCCCCATGAGCAGTATGCCCGAAACCTTCGCCGCTGCCGGTCGCTTGCGAGCCGGTGGCCGATCACACATTGGTCCGCCTCCCTCGGGCCGCTTGGAGCAGGTTTTCAACGCCTGCGGTCTTGGTGCGGGAGTCGAACCCGCGACAGCCAGATTATCGGTCTGGTGCTCTATCCGCTGAGCTAACCGGTTGACACGACCAATCGGTCAGAACCCATGTACGGAACGCACGCTACCGACTGTCGTGAAACAGGGCGCGTGCGCCGTTGGCCTGGCCGTATCAGAGACGCCGGTGGGAGTCGAACCCACGTAAAGCTGCTTTGCAGGCAGCCGCCTTACCGTCTGGCTCCAGCGCCAAGTCTTTCAGTGTCCTCGCCAGGAGTCGAACCTGGTCCTCGACCTTCGCAGGGTCGCGTGCGATCCGCAACACTCCGAGAACGTGTTTCATTTCAGTGCCCCGCCGAGGAATTGAACCCGGGCACCATGCGCAGCAGGGTCGGGCAGTTTCGAGGACTGCCATGCTATCCGGCACACCCACAGGGCGTTCGTTCAAGTGTCTCGACCAGGGCCCGAACCTGGATCTGGACCTTCGGAGGGTCCTATGCGATCCCTTGCACCATCGAGACGTTCAGCATCCCGACCTGGAGTCGAACCAGGCGGGCACCGCCGCGTAGCGGTGGTCGGCTTTAGGAAAGCCCTATGCGATCCGCTACACCATCGGGACGAACATCAGAGCCGACGACTGGATTTGCACCAGCATCGAGCGGTTTCGGGCACCGCGCGCAGCGTGGTCGGCCGCCGCCTTTCTCAATCGAGCCACGTCGGCAACACAAGCAGGAGTGCAAGGATTCGAACCCTGTGGGGCGGCGTTGGAGGCCGCTTCCTCTCCCAGGAGGACACTCCTGTATCGGCCCCCGGTCTTGCGACCGGGGATCGTCGGCGTAACAACTACTCTTTCAGCGTCACGTTCCAGTACGCTTCGCTGATGAACTTCGACCAGCTCTCCATCCGCATGCTGTGGTCCGCGTACAACGGCTTCCATGCCGGACGGACCGGCTTCTTCCGAATCCGCATCTTGGCCTGCTCGGGCGTGCGGTCGGCCTTCCGTTTGTTGCAAGCCATGCAGGCCAGCACACAGTTCTCCCAGCTCGACACACCGCCTTGCGCACGAGGTACGACGTGGTCGATGGTCAACTCCTCGCTGCCCGGCTGGGCACCGCAGTACTGGCAAGCGTAATGGTCACGCTTGAAAATGTTCCGGCGGCTGAAGGTGACATGGGCCACCGGCAGGCGGTCATATTCGCGCAGCGCAACCACCTCCGGCACGCGCAGCTTGAACCGCACCGCCTGGATGTGGTCCTCGCCGTCCCGCGGCCGCAGCTTGGCCCAGTCTTCCCAGGTGTAAAGCTGGAAGTCCTTGGGGTCCACGACGCGGGCCGACTCGTTCCACAACAGCACCAGCGCACGGGCCACGGGCGCCACGTTCACCGGCTGCCAGTTGCGGTTCAAGATCAGCGTCGGACGCTGGAGTACCTTGGTCATGGTCAAAATCCTTTCATCAGGGGTATCTGACCGGAGTCGAACCGGCACCTTCTGGTTCACAGCCAGGCGTGCAGAAACCGCTACACCACAGACACCATGTGCGGGCCACCATCCTACGAGGCCGACGGCCCGCTTGAAAAATCAGTCGAGAAACACGACATGCCTCTTGGAGGCCGCCTGGCTCTCGGTATTCATCAACACCCGGTACCAACCGTTGAGTTTCACGGTCTTGTGGTCCGGGTGACGAATCTTGCCCTGGACCCACACGCCGGGGTTCCGACGCATGACGGTCCAGTGCTCGCGCTTTGCGCTGGGCTTGCGGGCCAGAAGTGCCTTGTACTCCGGCTCCGTCAGTCCCTGCGGGTAGTCGCGGCTCACATACACGGTCTCGCCGCCGCTGCGGTAGAGGAACTCGGCCCAGTGGGGCTTCCCTCCAGCACGCGCCAGCGGCTCGTTCCGCAGCACCAGCTTTTTGTCCACGGCCAGCTCCGGCTCAGGAATGAAGAACCACTCCCCCTGCCGGATAAAGGCCGCGTTGTGACGCCGGTTGCGGTGCCGAGCCTTCAATCCCTTGCTGGCCTGGGCCGCCTGCACTTCCTGAGGCTTGAGGGCCTCCTTGGCCGTGCGGACGGTCGCCACCCCGCCGGTCTCGGGTACGGCAGCAACGAACCAATCCCGCTCGTCGTGACCGCAGAGGAACTTGTGCTTCTCCTCCTTGCGGCCCACCTGCTGACGAATCATCAGTAGCAGGTGGCGATCGCGGGCCTCGACATCGACCACTTCGAGTTCCTCGCGGAGCTCGGGCGTGGCAATGATGTCGAAGAAGGTGCCGTGCTGGTCGTGTCCGACATCCACGGAGAACCCGCTATCGCGGACCCGCCAGGGCATCGGTCCCTCACGGACCTTCAGCCGTGCGCCCATGCGGGCGAACTGCTTCTGCAAAACACTCGAATCCATAAACTGTCCTTTGCGTTGTCTGAAAATCAGGGCGGGCCACGGTGGCTCCGCCGACATGGTCTTCGACGGCCTTGGCCTTCTCAAAGTCCTCGGCGCTCACCTTGCAAACCGCCTTACGAAACGGTCCGACCAGCCACTGCTTGACCTCGTCGCTGTCGCGGAACTTGAGGTACGCCGCCAGCGATGCGTGGGCCGCCGCCACGATTGCGTAGCCCAGTGGCACAGAGTCCTTGATCAGGATGTACATTTTCATGACCACGACCTTTCAGGTTTTACTATCTCAGTGGACTGACCGAGAATCGAACTCGGATCTCCGCCACGCCAGGGCGGTGTCGTCCCTTCGGACCATCAGCCCGTCTTCATTCAGTGGACCGGACGAGAGTCGAACTCGCCGCACCGACCTTGCAAGGGTCAGTCGCCTCCTGGGAACATGCCAGCCCATTGATTCAAGAGGTCCGTCCCGGAGTTGAACCGGGTCTTCCTCCTTACCACGGAGGTGTGCTGCCAAAACGCCTACAGACCGTTCTTCAGGCAGTGATCCCGGCTGGAATCGAACCAGCACTTTCCTGGTTGTCACCCAGGCGTCTTCGCCGTTGGACCACGGGATCGTATTGTCAGTGACCGAGGTGGGAGTTGAACCCACAGGCACCAGTCTCTCGAACTGGCCGCTATGCCAATTTGCGTACCCGGTCAAAAAGTGGCGGGTCCGGGGGTCGCACCCGGCCTGCTGAGCATATGAAACTCTGCTGAGCACTGGCCCACCCGCGTCAAGTTGCGGGCCCCGGTACCGAGCCGGGCCCACCGGCCTTATGAAAGCCAGTTGGACACCTGTCCGCCTGCAATAATCAAGTGACCATGGGGAGAGTCGAACTCCCATGCCTCATTCGGCACGACGTTCTGAGCGTCGCGTGTCTGCCATTCCACCACATGGTCATAATCAGTAGCCCGTGCGGGAATCGAACCCGCCTCGCCAGCGTGAGGGGCTGGCATCCTAAACCGATAGACGAACGGGCCATAAGTTTTCAGTGCGCCGGGCAGGAGTTGAACCTACACAGCCTGAGGCGGGTGATTTACGATCACTTGGGCTCGCCAATGCCCAGCCGACGCATGTTGTTTCAGTGGCGCAGGCGGGAGTCGAACCCGCAGTCACGAAGGTTTGAGCTTGGTCGCTTTGCCGATTTGCGTACCACGCCATTTTCCAAGCGACCTCGATGGGATTTGAACCCTCGAACTCACAAGCGGCTGTTTGCCGCCACCTGTTTTCAAGACAGGGTCCTGATCCAGCCGGTTGGCTTCCATCGATCAAGAGCTGCGGAGGCTGGGATCGAACCAGCGTGAAGACGTTCAGAGCGTCTCATCCTACCGCTAGATGACTCCGCAAAATGTTTCCTTCGAGACACGGCTCGCCGGAAAAAGGCTCGGGGAGAAGGGTTCGAACCTCCGTCGCCTGGTTCAAAGCCAGGAAGCCTACCGCTAGCCGATCCCCGATCATATTTCTTAGAGCGCCTTGTGGGAGTCGAACCCACCTCGCCAGCTTGGAAGGCTGGAGCCTTTGCCGCTCGGCCAAAGGCGCACGTAAGGCGGAAGGTGAGGGAGTCGAACCCGCAAGGCTCATCGCTCGACCCGCTTCGAACGGGCTGCCATCGCCAATGGGCTTGACCTTCCGAATTACAAGCTGCGGCGGCTGGAATCGAACCAGCGTCTGGGCGGTTAACAGCCGCCTACCCGTACCAACACGGGTCCCACCGCAATAAGAGTCAGGATGGCCGGATTTGAACCGGCGGTCTCGTGCTCCCGAAACACGCGGAACACCAGGCTTTCCTACATCCTGCCTGCGAGTCCGAGACGAATCATGTTCGTGGTGAAGATCACCGTCGAAGACGATTCGCTTGAGACTCTGAAGAGCGCCCAGCGGGAGTTGAACCCGCACTTTCGCCATGGCAAGGCGACAGGCTGCCGCTACATCATGGGCGCGCTGTGGTGTGCCGAATTGTCAAAGATCAAGAGCACCGGGTGGGAGTCGAACCCACGTTGCCGCCTTACGAGTGCGGGGTCTTGGCCACTAGACGACCAGTGCCAACCATGCTGCGCATGGTGCCCGTTTCAGTGGGACCAGAGGGACTTGAACCCTCACCCGGCGGATTAAGAGTCTGCTGTGCTGCCGCTGAGCACCTTGATCCCGTGTTTCGTTTCATCACCAGTAGGCGCGGAAGGAATCGAACCTTCGGCCGGGTCCTTATAAGAGACCTGCTCTCACCACTGAGCTACGCCACCAAATAGTGGGGTCGAAGGGACTTGAACCCTTACGTGCCGGATTAAAAGTCCGGTGGGCTGCCGTTACACCACGACCCCGAAATGCTGGTCGGGCGTATGCATTTCAACCGGATTGGTTCCATGCTTGTGCTCCTTGTTTCCAGTGGTAGCCCTGAGAGTCGAACTCAGCGCTACGCGGTTATCAGCCGTGTTCGGGCGACCGGCCCTCGACTACCATTTGCCAACGTCGTTATCGTACCAGTCGGGATGGCAGGACTCGAACCTGCGTCGTCGTGCTCCCAAAGCACGTGGGTTCGCCGCTACCCTACATCCCGTCTTTCAGTCAGAACGGGCAGATTTGAACTGCCGGTCTCCTGGTCCCCGACCAGGCGCGATAACCAGGCTTCGCTACGTTCTGATTGTCAGTAGCCCGTGCGGGAGTCGAACCCGCCTCTGCGCCTTGAAAGGGCGCTATCCTCAAACCGATAGACGAACGAGCCATCTGTAGGCGCGTACCTTTCACGTAGACAACACTGGGGCTGGCGGCGGAATTCACGCAGTGGACTGGGCGGTGCTCGAATCCGCGTCTCCTGGTTTTCAGCCAGGTGCTAAACCGTCTCAGCTACCAGTCCAACAAAAAAAGCCCGATGTCCTTGTGACACCGGGCTTTCGGTATTCTCGCAGAATAGGTACGGCCAAGTGTCACGTGCGCAATGGATAGAACGGGAGCATATTCGCCGATTGATCGGCGACGCCCGTCCCTCTTCGCGTTTCGCAACTCAGTCGTATTGAAGTCATGGCTCTTTCTCGTGACCCGCAAGCGGGTACCCCGGCGGCTCGACGAGAGCTGCCTTGTTTGTATCTATCGTTTAGACGCCGCCGGTTCTGAAATGGTTCACGAGAATGTTTCGAGAATCCGCGGTCCTATATAGAAGACACGGAAAACGGCCGTTTTATTCCCGGCGGGCCGGAGTTTTTCCAAGAATAGCCGCGCCCGGCTGGGCGACTGGCATAGCAAATTCGGGTGTGAACCCGGCCTTCGCACCCGCTGTCTTCTATACGCAGCGCGCTGGAACGACGGATACTTTATTCTGCCGCAGCCCAACGCGCCTTTCTTCTGACGAGGAGGCCAACCATGCAAGCCCTGAACCTCACTGCTGCATCGTTGAGCCTCACCTTGCGCCGGGAATAGCACTTCTGCTGGCCCAGCCGGGGCTAGGCTCTCACGACTCACCCGCGTTCTTTGTTTCCCGCTCGGCATGCGCCACGTGTGCCGACATTCTTCCATTCGTGAGAACAAAGATGACATCCCGTAGACGATTGCGCGAGATTATGCGCGAGCATTGTGCAGAGGTTGGCGAAGACGATGGCCGAAATCCGCGCGACGACCACAAACATGACAGCGGCGGCCGCGATGCCAGCCGTAAGGCCCGGCAGCTATGTCGACAGGTCGCCGAAACCCTCGATTGGGTCCTTTCCGGCGATGTCCCTGACGACGTACTGCGAAGCCTGCGGGTGGCAGCCGTTGAACCTGCACCTTTTGCATCACGGTTGCTGGTGACGGTTGTCACCGACTTGCGGTCCGAGGAGGCAGACCCCCAGTCGATTCTCGAACGCTTACATCGACACGCGGGCCGTCTCCGTTGCGAAGTGGCGGCTTCGATCAATCGACGAAAAGTCCCGACCCTGGTATTCCAGGTCATCAGCAAGACCTCCCCAGACAATCGGGCAGGAAATTGACGTAAGACGAAGACGCCCCTGGAGTTCATCCAATGAACCCAGGGGCGATTCTCTCCATCAATCAGTGCGAGAAGCCGCCGGAAGCCGGTTGTCCGTTCGTTGGCTGATGCCCCAGGAGTCCGGGAAATACGTCTCCGGGAACACCGCCCGAACCTCCTCCAGCTGCCCTTGCCACTCGGCCTGCGTGTAACGGTCGGACAGGTGGAACAAGACGAGCTTCTTTGGCTGGACTCGCGCCGCGAGCCGGGCCACATCGGCCGATACCATGTGGAAGGTCCGCTCAGTGCCTGGCTCCCATAGCTCCCGCAGCTGCTCATCGAGCGTAGTCAGCGTGATGCCGATGCTTGCGGGGTGTCCGGCGAATACGTCCAGATCCCTGAGCACCAAGGCACTCTTGGTCAGAACATGCACCTGAAAGCCATGTTCCAGGAGCAATTCGCAGCAGCGGCGGGTCAGTCGCCACTCGACCTCGACCGGCTGCCAGCCGTCGCAGGCGCTGCTCACGAAGACCGTGCCCGGCTCGGCCCGGCGCAATTGCCGCTTGAGTACTTCGACGGCGTTGACCTTCACGTCCACGAACGCTCCCCAGGGTTCGTCGTGCGGATGGAACCGCTGCATGAAGCGGGCGTAGCAATAGACGCAGGCATGGGTGCAGCCGGTATAGCAGGTCAGTGAGTAGTCGCTCAGGCCGCTCCGGTTGAGGATCGACTTACAGACGGTTTCGCGAACGATGACTTGCCGCAGAAGTCCGTCAGGAACGGCCGGAGGTTGATTGTCCATGGGCATCGAGCGAGTTCCATTTCCAGAAGTCACAAACGTCCGACCATCGGCCGGTGCGCTTGTGATCCCTATTCACTATTCTAACCGGGCAGTAGCGCCGATGCGTGACTCAGTGATTCCTCTGGTTCTTCCCGTGAGACAGGTCCCCTATCGTGCGCCGGTCGCCACATTCGGAATGCTGGGGCTTTGGTGCTGCTGCATCCAGGGGAAATGGAGCAATCGGCGGATTTTGGCAACGATGGCTCACCCCATGCTTCGCTTGCCTATTAGCCGTATAATACTGTCGCCCACGGTTCGCTGAAGCGTTGGTTGAGAAATATCCAGGCAATGAGGAGATCAATATGGATTTGCAGTTTCATGGCAAGAAGGCACTCGTCACGGGATCGACTGGCGGTATCGGACTGGCGATTGCGCACAGGCTGGCCCAGGAAGGGGCAACAGTCGTGGTTAATGGACGTAGTGCTGATCGCGTCGAGAAGGCCGTGGAGGAGATCCGGCGTGCCGTGCCGGACGCCAGTATAACGGGGACTGCCGCCGATCTGGCCACGGACAAGGGCGCGGAACTACTGATCCGCGAATGCCCTTCGGTCGAAATCCTCGTCAACAACGTCGGCATCTACGATGCCAAGCCCTTCTTCGATATTTCCGATGCCGAGTGGCTTCGCTTCGTCGAGACCAACGTGATGAGCGGCGTGCGGCTCAGCCGGGCCTACTTGCCTGGTATGCTCCAGCGGAACTGGGGCCGGATCGTTTTCATCTCCAGCGAGTCGGCCATCAATATCCCCGTCGAAATGATCCACTATGGGATGACCAAGACGGCCCAGCTTGCCATCTCGCGTGGCCTGGCAGAGATGACCAAGGGAACCGATGTGACGGTGAACTCGGTACTGCCAGGGCCAACCCGCTCCGAGGGCGTCGTGGGATTTGTCGAAGGACTGGCCCAGCGCCAAGGAAAAACTCCGGCAGAAGTGGAACAGGATTTCTTTGCGCACGTGCGGCCCTCGTCGCTGCTGCAACGATTTGCCACCAGCGAAGAGGTGGCTGCGATGGTGACCTACGTGTGTAGCCCGCTGGCTTCGGCGACCAACGGGGCGGCACTGCGGGTAGACGGCGGCGTCGTCCGCTCGGTAGTATGATCCACTGCCAGAACCCTCCCCCGTCGCTACAATCGAATGAGATGACATCCAGACAAAGAGGAGAATTCCAATGTCCACAATGAATCGTCAGATCGTCCTGGCAGCCCGGCCGGAGGGCCTGCCCAAGCCGTCCGACTTCCGGCTCGTCGAAACGCCGGTCCCGCAACTCACCGAAGGACAGTTCCTGGTGAAGACGAATTACATGTCGGTGGACCCCTACATGCGCGGCCGGATTAGCGAAGCCAAGAGCTACGCTGAGCCGGTCCAGATCGGCCAAATCATGGTCGGCGGTACGGTAGGCACCGTGGTCGAGTCACGACACCCAGGCTACCGGCCAGGCGAGTTCGTCGTGGGCTACTGGGGCTGGCAAGAGTACGCAGTCTCCGATGGTCAGGGCATGGAACGATTCGATAACTCGCTGGCCACCATGTCCACGGCTTTGGGCGTGTTGGGGATGCCCGGCATGACCGCGTATTTCGGCCTGTTGGAAATCGGCAAGCCGAAGGCGGGCGAGACCGTGTTCGTCTCTGGTGCCGCCGGGGCCGTGGGTTCACTGGTCGGCCAGATCGCCAAGATCAAAGGCTGCCGCGTAGTTGGCTCCGCCGGATCGCAGCAAAAGGTGGACTACCTCACCGGCGAGTTAGGCTTCGACGCGGCCTTCAACTACAAGGACGTAAAGGACTACACCGACAAGCTCCAAGAGGTCTGCCCGAACGGGATCGACGTCTACTTCGACAACGTGGGCGGGCCCCTGACCGATGCGGTGTTCACCCAGATCAACGTCGGCGCACGGATCGTCGTCTGTGGCCAGATCGACCAGTACAACGCCACCCGGCCGCCGCGTGGCCCGCGGCTGTTCTGGCACTTGATCGTCAAGCAGGCCCGCGCCGAAGGGTTCCTGGTGTTCCAGTTCGCCGGCCGGTTCCGCGAGGGGCAGCAGCAGGTGGCCCAGTGGATCAAGGAAGGCAAGGTGAAGTACCAGGAGACCATTGTGAATGGCCTGGAGTACGCGCCCACGGCGTTCATCGGCTTGTTCCATGGCGAGAACGTCGGCAAGCAGTTGGTGCGGGTATCAGCGTAGAGGGAGGGAACCGGTAGATGCAGACTTCATCGAGGTCGCTGGACGGCAAGATCGCCTTGGTCACCGGGGGCAGCCGTGGCATTGGCCGGGCCGCCGCGTTGGCGCTGGCGAAGATCGGCGCCGCGGTGGCGGTGAATTACCGGACCCGCGTCCAGGAGGCCGAGGCGGTCTCCCGCGAGATCCAGGACACGGGCGGGCGGGCCGTGGCCCTCCAAGCCGACGTGTCGATCGCGGCCGACGTTGCCCGGATGGTCAGGCAGGTCGAAAGTCAACTTGGGCCGGTGGCCGTGCTGGTGAACAACGCCGGCATCACCCGCCCGCAGCCCATCCACGAGATCACCGAGCAGGACTGGGACGAGGTCCTGGCCGTCAACCTGAAGTCGGTGTTCCTCGTCACCCAGGCCGTGCTGCCGGGCATGCGGGCGGCGAAGTGGGGCAGGATCATCAACCTCTCGTCCGTCGCGGCCCAGACCGGCGGGGTCATCGGCCCGCACTACGCCGCCTCGAAGGCGGGTATTCATGGCCTGACGCACTCCTACGCCGCCCTGCTGGCCAAGGAGGGCATCACGGTCAACACCATCGCCCCGTCCCTGATCGAGACCGAGATGATGCGGGACAACCCCCGCGCCACCCCGGCACTGATCCCGGTGGGCCACTTCGGCACGGTGGACGAGGTGGCCGACGTCGTCGTCATGCTGGCCGTCAACGGCTACATCACCGGCCAGACGGTCAACATCAACGGCGGCTGGTACATGAGCTGAGGCAGGGGGCGATAATGGAGAATCAGAGGGCCACGACGACGATCCCCGAAGCGATCCTGCTGCTGGGCCCAACCGGATCGGGCAAGACACCCTTGGGCCAAGTCCTGGAAGAGCGGGGTCTGCGGGGCCATACCTGCTCGCATTTCGACTTCGGCGACAACCTCCGCGAAATTGTGGCCCGCGAGGAACCTGATGCGTTCGTCGGCACTGACGATATCGTGCTACTACGGCGAATGTTGCGGGAAGGATTACTCCTGGAAGACGAACATTTTCCTCTGGCGGCCCGCATCCTACGACGCTTCATGGCTCGGTACTCGCTTGCCCCGACAACGTGGATTGTGCTCAACGGCCTGCCTCGCCATCTTGGACAGGCCAAGGCCATGGACGGTGTTGTCGAGGTCCGCACGGTCATCTACTTGGACTGCTCAGCCAATGTCGTCGCGGAGCGGATTGTACACAACGTGGGCGGTGACAGGGATTGCAGGGATGACGACTCTCCCGAAGCCATCCGGCGGAAACTGGCTATCTTCACTGAGCGAACGGCCCCTCTGCTGCACCACTACCAAAGTCATCAGGTGAGAATACAAACCGTCGAGGTTGGTCCCCGCACCTCAGCCGAAGAGATGTTCCGGATCATCGAGTCCTTTAACCCTTGCGCGTAGAGGAGTCGGAAATGTGGTGGACGCCAGACGGTGAGCGGATCTTGCTGGGTGCCGAGGCCAAGCTGTTCAGGGAGGCCCTGGCTATGACCGTGGACATGGTTCACGATGATCCCGAGGGGCTTTGGCAGTTCGGCGCTCCGCCCTTCGACAATCTCCAGCCCAACCAGAAACTGGTTGTCCTGGCCCAAGTCGGCACCGCCCTGCTTCGCAAGGATCAGCCCGTGCCCCGACTCACGGCTGTTTCGGAGGCCGCGGTGGGCGCCGTGTACGAAGCCGCCCGGCTCTTGGTGGAAATGGAGATCGATCAGACGCCCGAGTGGCGCGAGTCGCCAAGTTGGCGGGAATTGGTGTTGGCCGCCTGCCGGGAACGGGGGATCGAGGATCTCCTCGATGTGCAGTCCGAGGATCTCGACGAATGGGATGTGCTTATTGGTTGTCTGGCAGACGGCATCTTGTGGGACGAAGATTGGCGAGATAGCGAAAGCCTCATGGATGTTGATCCAAAGGCTGGCCGGGCGGTGAAGGAAATGCTGGGGATCGACGAGGACTATCATGTGGCCGTGCCGCCTGATCCATCGGCCGAAGAGATGGAACATGTATGGGCCACGTTACGAGGGCTGACCACCGGCAGTTCGTGAATAACATGGCCCTGCACGACCTCCAAAGTGGCGTTGCCGCTGGGTTGAACTGGGTGTCCGGCCTTGCAATCCTGTTTCCGGAAATAGTATTGTGGATCTGGCCATCTACGATGAAAGTGGCCGGGAGCCGTCCACCTCGCGGAGATTAAATCTCTTATTCGTTCGTTTGGAGGAAGACCGTGACTGTGGTTGTTGTCGCCGAGAAGCTATCGGTTGCAGCGTGCCCGGAAGACGATGCCTCGCTGCTCAAAGTTCCCGGTGTCGGGCCGTCGTTGGTTGCGAAGCATGGGGCGAAAATCCTTCAACTCGTGCGCGACGGCTGAGCGACCAGCAGGATGTACAGGGCGCGAATGTCAGTGAAGGTGCCGATGCAGTATCCCGCCACGCTTTCTTGCAGCCCCCGCTGGCGGCCCCGAAAGGCAAGGGCGGCTTCACGGCCATGAACGAGCGGAAATACGCGATCTTCTTCTATTGGGGGCCGTTCGGCCATGAAAACAACCACGAGAAGATCATGAAGGTCAACGACCTGATCAATTCGTTCGATTGGCTGAGCGTCAAGAAGAACGAGGCGTATCCGGTGTTCACCAACGCATCGACGAATGATCTGCTGCCGTGGCCGGACCAAGTTGCCGATAAAGAATCGGGCCAGGTCAACGCCTTCTTCCGATGGAGGAACCTGCGTGACACGCGGGATGCGATTGAGATGTTGCTTTTCCTGACTAGGCCCTCGGAACTCAAGACCACGTTCACCATCCCAGCGGAAGCGATGGCGGACGTCGGCTTGCGCAGGCTCCAGACGATGCGGGTGGCCCCGCGTGAAACGGTGCGATGGGTGTTTGGCGGGGCGAAGGGAGAGGTTCAGGCCGACACCACGGGGTGCATCACCATACCGAGACTGAAGATAACCGCGGAGCCGGCCACACTGAGTGTTGGTAGAGCGAAGTAGGGTCGCCGGCGGTCGCCAACGGCGTTCTACATATGGCAACAATGCGACAGCTCTATGCGATCGCAAAGTGTTGATCCAAGGCAACTGGGGACCGGTAAAGAGCCTGCCGCTGCTTCTCGGAACACTTCTGGCGTCGACTGGCTCCTGGGTTGTCCTAGCCGCAGATCGCGCCTACGACGGCGCCGAGCGCATCAGGACCGGCTCCATGGATCAGTCGGGGCACCAAGGGCTCCAGCAACGTCCCGCGGACCGTGGCTGGCCCCCGTCGGTCTTTACTCCACGTCAGCCGCGTTGTGCGCTGTGTTCCAGACCGTATAATGCAGGCGGTGCCCTAAATCCACCGTGGCCAAGAGCCACAGCGCGTGGGGCGTTACCCCTAAGAAACGAAGCTCCGGGCCGGTCGCTGCCGTATTGCAACCGGCGCGACCAAGCGGATCGGGCAGGCGGGCGAGTTTTGCGGACCCGCAGCCGATCGGTAATACTGAAACACTGAGTTTCGCCCATAAGCAACCAATATGAACTCACACGGTAAGAATCCGAGGACGGCCAGGTTCGTATCCACGACTCTGATCAATCTGTTGATTGTGGTTGTCGCCTGGGCCTGGACCGACACAGCGCGTGCCGTAGCTCCTGTACTCGGCTGGGGCGACAAGATCCTTCACCTTCGTAACTTGCCGCCGGACTTGAAGGAATCAGTGCATCAGCAGTTGCATTTTCACACGGCGATCGGCTTCCATTACCATCACTGCTTCGTGTTCGGCGAATCCTGTGACCTCTGGACTTGGGGCGGAGGTTTTGTCTTGTACAACGATGAAAGGTACTGGCAGTTCGATGACGACGACCTACAGCGATTGCTGGGCAAAGAGCTTTACGGCAGTCTGAGCGTGCCGTGGACATACCGAGTTCCCCCAGCTCTACCGGTCTTCGCGGTGATCGTCGTTTGTATCTGGCTCATTTCAAGGCGCAAAGCCCGCGCACAGCAGGTTGCCTACGAGATCGAGAGCGATGCGAGATACCAACAAGCGCTGGAACTGTACGCCGAAAGTCTGCCGGAAGATCGCGAGGCAAGTTCCAGCGAGCGCCAAGAGGCAATTGATTCCGGCGTTGGATTTCTTGTTGCTCAAGGGATCCCAGCGGATCAGGCCACCGCCAACCTGAACTGGCTGTTGCAAAAGATCGCCCACGAGGAATCGTATGAATTGCGATTCGTGGGCGCACGGCACGAACAGGCCAAGAATTGGGCGGAAGCAATCGAGTGTTATGAGTCGGCAGCACGACTCCAGGCCGTTTGGAATCCGAAAGATAGCGAGTTCTTAATGACGTGTGTCGAGCGATGCAAGAAGAAGCAAGAGCGCGCGGAATTCTGATTGTGGACCGTCCAGGTCGTAGAACGCGTTTTGCAGAGCCTCCGCTTCGGCCAGGAGTTCGCCGCTGCCGGCATCGGCACCGGCTTCGTGGCCGGCGTTGAAGGCCACCACCTTAAGCCTGGGGTCAATTCCGCGGCCGAATCGGAACACCCGATCGCGCGGAAACATACTCCACAAGCGCCTTGTGCTCCGCTATGTTGTCGGGGTTTACATCCTTGATCATCCCTTGGCTGCACCAAGTCGACTGATCGCTGAATTCGATTGTGAAAGCCGGTATCACGCGATGCTGAACGGTCGTGCTGTTGTTCCAAATGGCCTTTACGTCGCCGAAGTCATACGCGGAGGCATCCGACGAAAATATCCGACCGATCCGCACGGATTGCGGCGTGACGGCGATGAAACTTCTTGACGCCAGAGTGATGCTGACATCGGAGACAAAAGCCAAGAGACTGACCAGCAAAAACGCCGCCGACATTGGAGTCGCGGCGGCGAGATGACGAAGTAGCGCGGCTCGGTTCTTGTGGAGAAGATAGATCAGCCACCAAACGAGTGAGACGGCGCACGTCCCAACCGCAAATCCAACGAGAAAACTGGGCACGAAAAACCAAAACAAACTTGGCCCGATTAGATGCACCACGTCCTGTCCGGCCCGCATTTTTTGATCCATGGCCCAACAGCGCAGGATCCAATACCCAGCACCGGTGGCAACCCACACCGGAAGACCCACGAACAGCGAAATAACTACGTCAACCAAGCGCCAAAGGGCGGGATCGAACCGCACCGGATGCGGCGTCGGTGGACCGGATTCTACGAGGGCCTTGGCGAAAACTGCGTTCCAGCGCCGCAGAATCTTGCGAAGCACGATCAGTGAGACACTCATCACAACTGTTGGAAGCCAGTACATGGAATCTCCGAAAACATAACGCCCTGGTGGCAGGCGGACGCCGGTTGGGTAATCGCCTTCATATCGCCGAACAACCGGCCACGCCTGGAACCAAGCCAAGCGTCTCAAAATGCATGCCTCCGAAGCTAGAATCACACCCCGGGCGTAAGACAGAATACCTCGGCCGCGGCGGAGGCTCAAGCCCCTGCCGCCCCGCCTTACTCGACACCCGCCCACTCGCCCCCGAGGACAATTTTGTGCGCGGCCAACGCTGCCCGTAGGTCGTCGTCCATCGAGGGGTCGTCCACCGCCATCGCCAGCATGTGGGCCACGGAAATGCCGCGGCCGCCGACAAGCTTCACGGTCGTCTGGGGGCTGATGACGGAGCAGAATCCCCCGGATCGGTGGCACGTTCGTCCTGGGTCTCGACTTCGAAGATCTTGGCCGGGTGGTCGCAGTAGATGCCGGAGATCTTGCCTTGGCGGGTGTGGATTAGGATCGCCGGGCTGCCTAGTTGGGACTCATTGGTTCTTCTCCTCCTCCCCGCCCATGAGGTGCCCTATGAGGGCGCCAACCGTTGCTCCCACTGCGCCGCCCACGCCAGCTAGCAAGAAGTTCTCGGAGTATAGCCGCATGATCCCCATACCTACGATGCAACCAATCCCAGCGAAAGCGCCTGACCTTGATGATTCCCGTTTCTGTGGACCGGGTTTTGGTTCCGCATTGTTATCCATTTTTTCTCTTCCTCCGGCTCCCACCCCATGGTCGAATCCGAGACGAGCATCACGCCGTGGATACAAGATAGGATACCCCCGCCGCAGTAGCAACTCAGGCCCCTGCCGCAGGCCAGGGCGGCGAACAGTACCAGGCGTCACCCTAAATGAAAGCGGCCGCGGTGCGCAATGGCCCGCCTACCTCATTTCACTTCGGCCTTGGGCTTGGGGATCCTGCTCATCGCTCGCCATGCTCCGCCGCCTGCTGCCGATCGGCCAGCTTGCGGAAAAATGCCAGGACATCCTCCCCTAAGCAATACTTCTGCCGGCCGAAGGTGACCAGCCGCAAGCCAGCAATCCGGGCCTGCCGCCCGGAGTGCTCTGCCCACCCAAGCCGCCGCCGTAGCTCGGCCCACGAGTAGACCGCATCGGCGCGAATGACGGTAGGGGTGGGTCTCCGGGGCGGCTTGGCGCGTGCGGTGACATAATCTGGATGCTTGGATGTGGACTTGGGCATGGGAGGGCTCCGGGTTCTGTGGGCGGTTAAGGCGGCAAGAGAATGCCGCGCTGGCCGTAGTATAGCTGCCCAGAATCACGACCGGCCTTTAGCGCAGCGGCCCCACAACCCCACGCGGCCGATGATCGACGGCATGGCCGAGACCGGGGCCGGGCGAGGGGGCCAAAAAGAAGGGGCCGCGGTGAACGAGGGCCTGGTTTACTCCACGTCGGTTCCGTCACAATGGGGGTGTTCGGGAATGAGAAGAAGTTGCCGGATTCCTGTCACGCGGGGTTTTGCCGCAGTAGTAGAAGGCAGAGAGAGCAATTCTCCCTTAGAACCCTTTGTCGGAAGGACAAAAACATGTACGCTCTTGCACGAAAAATGGTGTTCGGTTTGGTGGCAACGACTCTGGTGATCGGGACTGCCCACGTGGCGATGGCCAAGCCCCCCAAACTCCAACCATGGCCCCACTACTATCACGGGCCAATGGTCGTCTGCTACCCTGTGAATCCGGTTCCGGCGGAGATCCAACTGATCAATCCGGCGGCGAATCAAGTTGCCCTGCGGTACGTGCTCAACGGCGGTCCGGTGCAGTTGTTGCCGGCGGGCAGCAGCGTGTCGATTCATCAACAGTCGGTCGTCGGCGTCGATCGCGGCGGGGCGTCGGGTTGGGGCCGCTACAGCCTGACCGGCGGCGTCTACAAGTTCATCCCGGCTAACGGTGCCTGGACCCTGGTCTGCGAAACGAGCGAGAGTGTCACCAGCGATGTGGTCGCCTCGGCCGCCAATCCGGGTCCGGCCAACCGAGCAGTTGGACCGCTCGCTGCCCTGAACAATTCATTTCCGACACAGTTCGATCGGAAGAAAGAGAACCGGCGCAAGCCGGTCTTTTTTTTGTGCCCGACATGTCTTGCTACGAAGGACTGCGCTGCCGGTTCGACAACGCGGAGCTTGCCGGGTTTTGGTTGAACGCATACAGCTATTGTCTAGCCTGAACAAAGCGCAGGCCTTCGTCCTCGGCGCATAGAAAAGGGGCGGCCCGCTCAGGCCGCCCCGATGGGCTGTTGGCAAATTGCTCGGCTGGCTCCGTGCTCTCGGCAGGTCAGCCCTTAACGGCAGACGATCCTAGCCGTGCAATGTTATTGGCATCGGCGGTTCGGGTTGCGGGTTGAGGCCCACCCACAAGCTCGCGTTCGACAACGGCGCCGGCGGTTCGGGCTGCGGGTTCAGCGATACGAGCTTCAGACAATCGGCCGGTGTTGGAGCCACGATGGCTTGGATGCCGGCCGTGTGTCCCGAAGGGTTGACCGGCAGCGGCGACGACAGAGCGACGCCAACCGCGCCGGCACAGAATCGGCGGACTTCCAGGCTTTCAAACCTGGCTTGCCGTGTGCGAGCCGCACTCTTTCTGGCGCGACCGCTGGTTTTGAAGATTTTCGTTAGGAACATGGTGTTCTCCTTTCAAGGTTTGTAGCTGCCCGGGCGAACTGCTCGCCCGTTGTATTCTTCTACCGAGATCGTGCCGTGGTGTGACCAAGATCGATAAGTATGTTCGCCAAGGCCGGTGCGACGCCACGGCCGTGAGCTGTTCTAAGAGCTAGGGCGAACACTTCCCAAGTTGCCTGTGGCCGTGCCCGTGCATTGCGAGCCCTTGACGCCGGCCGCCATTTCGGGACGATGGAGGCATGCTTACCTGCTACGGCGACACAGTGCAACTGCCACAGAACGATCTGGCCTACTTGGCCTTCCGCCTGGCCCTCCAGGAAACGCTCACGGACATCGAACTCTGCCGCGACCTTGAAGAAGAGCCTGATGTTCCGGTCGGCTATTTGAGCGAGGTACCCTTCCTGGAGCAAGTGCCGCTGCCGGTGCAGGTCGATCTGCTTGCGGAAACGTGGGCCAAGCATCATAAGCCAGACCTCATCGAGGACTCGCTTCTGGACGCCGCCATCGTCTACGCCGCCTGCCAGACGGCCAGCCAGGTCATCCACAACATGCCCGAAGTTGTCGTCGCATGGCTCAAGGGTGGCCCTCGCAAGGTGCCGCCCAGGATCATCATCACCAGGTCGTCCAGTGCAATAGCCCGCCTTGTCTTGGCGTCCAGGTCGTAGAACGCCTTTGCAGGGCCTCCGCTTCGGCCAGGAGTTCGCCGCTGGGGGCGTAGTCTGCGACGGCGTCGAAGGCGAGGCGGAGCAGGATGGCCGTGGGCATGGTTACGCCGGTTCTCTCTTGAGAGCCCAGTAAGTTCTTGACGCAAGCACGCTCAAGCTCGGTTCGATGGGCGGCCGGTGCTTACTTCTGCCGATACACGTCGGGCACTTTCTTAGTCTCGCCCAGCATCTCAAGCGCTTGGTCCACGAGTTTCTCCAACTCGTCGAGTTTTCCGCTGTTCGCCAGCGGCTGGGCGCCTTCCATGAGCTTGCCGATCGCCGAGGGGTCCTTGCCGCTGCTGTGCCAACGCTCAACCCCTGCTCGCACCCGCTTCATCTTCACCTGAATGCGGAATTCCGGGCTACGATCCATTGACAGGGGCTTCTCCACCAGCGGTTGTCCCGTCAGGAACTTGTGATAGGCCGCGATAGCTTCCTTACTGAAGGCGCTGTCCCGAAGGCGATGGGGGAGATCCTTGCCTGTGGCGCCGGTATTCACGCCCACAAGAACGCAACCATGGTTGTAGTGCCAGGCGAGGTAGGTTTCCCAATCCACGACGGAACCGGGAACGCCGGCGTTTGCCTCCACGCCCGCCCAGGCGGGACTGCCATGCTTCTCCAGCTCGTCATAGAGGGGTTTGAAGCTCTCCCCGAGAACCGTGATCGCATAGGTGGTCCAGCCGGGCCGGGAATATTTGTTGAAGGCCGTCCAGATGGGAGCGTTCATCGCCTCGATGGGCGCGGGTGCGGCTACGTGGGGGTAGAGCTTCTCCGCGGGGATACCCGCATCGACGAACTGCTCGCACCAGAAAGCGATGGTTTCCTGAACGATCTGCGCGAGGGCCTTGCGGAAATCGCTCGGTGGCTTGTCCGCGGTGAAGCCCCGATCCAGGAGCGCCCGGTAGCCGAGCGGTCCCGCGGGCACGCCGTCTTCCTGCATCATCTTCATGCACTCGGGATTCGGTTTGGAGTAGTCGTCGATGCCTGGCTCGGAACCCACCAATACTCCCGCGAAGAGGGCTTCCTTGCCGTCTGCCTTGAGTTTCGCAATCTCCTCGCGGAGGACCGGCCCGATGACTTTCGAGACAATCCGCGTGACCTCGGCCCGCGTTCTCTTGCTGGTAAAGCACATGTTCGGCGGCAGGCGTTCGAGCACACCCCAGTTCAGGTAGCGTGCTTTGTTCGGCGGCCCATCCCAGCCGTGCCACTCGACGTTGTACTTGTTGTTCGGGTTGTAACCTGGCTTATGCGGATCGAACCAGTTCCAGAGGTCCGGGCGGTTCTGCCAACGAGTATGGAAATCGAAATGCAGCATCACTGCCATGTCGTGCTGGCGCGCCGCGGCGAATGCAATCCGAATGAGCCTGGGCAAATGCTCCTCAAATTCGTAGGTCGAAATGGGAAGGCCGAAGCCCAGAAGCCGAGTCTTGCCGTCGCCCTTCATGCCGACCCGCTCGGCCAGCTCCCCCGCTTTCTCAGGGGAATTCCAGAAGATGAGGTATTTCGGGTTTTCCGACGTGGCAGGCGCCTTGCTATTCGCCGGCCTGACCGGACTGCTTTGCTCTTCGATGCCGGGATACCACTTCACGGCATTCTCGTAATAGATTTTCTTCAGCAGCGGCAGCGGAAGCGCCAGGCCGCGGACTTTGAAGCCTGGCTTGATCTCGGGGACTTCAATCTCCTGGTCGCTGCCGAAGTAGCGATAATCTTGCCGGTAGACATGGTCGAAATACTTCATCGCGCCTTGCGGATCGGACCCCTCCCGCCCGACTTCGTTGTCGGTGCCGTACAATATGCGGTCCTGGTACTTGACGAGAAAACGCCGCACTTTCTCCCTTTCCTGGGCCTGGAAATTCAGCACCCGGGCCGCCGTATCCACCGCCAGATTGGGATATTTGTCCAAGCGCTTGGCCAGTTCGTCAACGTCGTATTCCAGGCTGCCCAGATGGCATCCCACGACCCTGAGATGGGGATGCTTTTCCAGGACGTGGTCCCGCGCCTTGATTTGCTCCCAGTAGCCCGGAATTTCACGATGCAGAAATCCGTAGTACTGGGGATGCTCTTTGTAGTAGCCGGCGGCATCTGCGACCATCATCGCCTCCGGGGCAAGCCAGCAATCTCTCGGTTCTCCAATGTGCGCCACCAGGGTCTTGTTTTGGCTTTCGATGTAGTCCAGCAGGGGATCGAACCGGGCGTCGTCGATCATGACCCAGTGCCCGTCCGGATCTTTGAGCACCATGCCGATCTCCTTCCAAACCTTGACGGCCACGGCGCCGTGACGGAAGCCTTGCTCAATCGTTTCCCGCGCGGTCTCTCGCCAATCCGCATGCCCCCAGTTCTCCAGGTTGAACGAAGTGGCCCAGGCGATCTGCTGGGGCCGGCGCCGCTGGAGCGATTCAGCGACGGCTATTCTTCTCTGCAGGTTCCTCCAGTCGGTCCCGACCACGCAGATATCCAACCACTTCACGTTGTGCTTCTTCAAGAAATCGAAGAACAACTTTTCGTCGGCGATGCCGTTTTCGGTAACGTGGGTGTGGGCGTCGATCTTGGGCATGCTTTGCAATGCTTCCAAGGTCGTTTGGCCGTTGGATGATACGCGGTCTGGAGGGGCGGCAAAACTGCCGGAGACCAAGGCAAACCAGGCCCAGGATGTAAGGCCCAGGATCAGGACCGCCTTCTTCATACTATGTCGCGTTTGGTGCATCTCGTCTCCTTCGATCCGTGTTCTTTTTCATTTCCGGCCCGCCAACCCGCTGCGCGGGGCGAGATTCATGGTATCATGCATTCTGAAATCCAGCGGCAATTGTACTGGATGCACGACGACATGACAAAACCATCCCGTGCGCCAAGTCCCCACGTTGCGTCTGTCTTCGATCGACGCCTTTCGCGGACTGGTAATGTTCTTGATGATGGCCGGGGTCCTGGAATTCGGCTCGGTGGCGAAGAACCTCCACGCCGCCGGACGCGACGGCGGCTTCTGGCAACTGCTGCTCTGGCAGCAGTCGCACGTGGAGTGGGTGGGGTGCGTGCTGCACGACATGATCCAGCCGAGTTTCTCCTTGCTGGTGGGCGTGGTGTTGCCATTTTCCATCGCCGCCCGCTAGGCCCGCGGGCAGTCGCCGCTGGGCATGACGCTGCACGCCTTCTGGCGAGCGCTGCTGCTGGTGTACCTGGGCGTTTTTCTCCGCAGCTTCGATCCTTGGGACTCCAACGTCATGGCCGAGACCATGGCAGGGCCAGCGCTTACTAACCCCTTGTTCCAGTAAGGACTTGCAGCATGTATTCATCGTTCCAACCGCACGCGCGGCGTTTCATGGCCACACTGTCCTTATCAGGATGCTGCTTCAGGAGAGACAACGTAAGGCGATTGAGCCAGGCGAAGTTTTCACGAACATGCTCGTCACGGATACGTGACTCATCCTCGCGATAGGTGACATCAAGGCACCAATGACAAGTGTTCTCGATCCCCCAATGGCTGCGAACCGCATGGGCAAACTGTTTCACCTTCACCGGCAGGCTGCTGATGAAGTAACGCACTTCGCTGGTCTCTTTTCCGTCGCGGACGGACCACAGAAACGCGATCCCGATCGAGAGCAATCCCTTCCAGTTCGCGAAGCCTGGCAGGCTCTTGGGAGCGGGCATCTGAATATAAGTCCGGCTTTCGATCCGGCCGTGTTTCTTTTCGCAGGTGTCGTGGCGACGGGCACCGATCCCCTGAAAGTCAGTCTTCGTCTGCTCGTTGATGTAGTCGATGACGGCGTCGTGCAACGTTCCTTGGTTTCCCTTCAACGCCAGCACGTAGTCTCCTTTTCCCTCGATAATCTTTTCGGCAATGGCCGTTTGTGTTCCCATCGCGTCAATCGTGATGATGGCTCCCTCGATATCCACGAGCGACAGGAGAGTGGGAATTGCCGTGATTTCGTTGGATTTCTCCTCCGTTGCCACCTGCGCGAGCGTCAGACCAAACTCGCTCGCCCAGACCGTCACGGAGTGCAAGGGCCCCAGGTTCCGGCGGCGATCGTGACTTCGCCGCGCCGTCTTTCCGTCCACGGCCAGAGTCGGTCGTTCCACGCCCGTTGCCTCCGCGGCTGCGGCACGCAGCGCCGTCAACCACATCGTGAAGCAGGCTTGAAAGGCGTCGGGCTTCAAGGTGAGCAAAACGCGGCGGAAGACATCTTTCTGGGGAATCCTGTTTGGCAGGTCCAGCACTTTCAAGAGCATTTCCTCTTTGAGATTTGCCCACCTGGCGATGGCTGTTGGCCCATTGGCTCCGGCAAGCACGGCCATGATGGCAATGACAATAACACTCGTCAGCGGATGCAACCGGTTCACCGGCGACCGCGGATCCTCCAACTGCCTGAAATGCTTTACGACTTCCTTCAAATCTACCCGCACACTACTCGCCATCATCCGTTCTCCCTTTTTGGATCGAAAACAAAAAGACACAGACGATGGTGTACCACATTACACGCTAAAGCGCACATCTTCCTATCTTGCCAGAATTACCCAGAGTGCGCGCTGGCCCTGGGGTGGGGCCTACGCCCGTGTTGCGCCGACTTCCTTCCCCGTGGGGCCGGATGGCAGGACCATCGTCCTGCACCGCCTGACGTCTTACAACAAGAAAGCCCTCTGGGACGGCGTTAAGGCGTGGTTCGAGGGCGGCTCGGCGGTCAGCGGCATGATCAATCCCGCCGGCGCCTACGTGCAGACTTTCCGCGATAAGGGCGGCTCCACCTGGGAAATCTACGCGGAGAATACGCCGAGGGATAAGAAGGTCGCAATGGCGTGGAGTTCGTTCGCCATGCCGATTGCGCCAGACCCCACGACCTACGGTTACCAGTGGAACGAGCAACTCGTTAGGAAGGTCAACGCGCCGAACGGTGCCCGCGTGGTGCTCCCCGAATACTTCCACCTCCAGAACGACGGAAAGAAGGACCGGTGAGTCGTGGCCAAGCCCACCGAGGTACCGGTCACGTCGGGATTGGCCGAAATGCGTTTTGATCGGCCGAAAGAGAATCCCCCAGAACCCTACGACACTCCCGAAGCTCCAGATAGCTCTTTCAGGAAACCGGGTCCGGTCGCCGGGCCGTTCAAGGCGCACCTCGGCGATCGCAGCCTGGTGACCTATTATTGGTATCGTTTCGCCGATCAGCCGGCGTTGCTGAATGCTGATCTGACCAAAGAGGAGCGTGAGAAGATGCGGACGAAGGTTGAGAAACTGCACCACGCCTGGACGAAAGACCGCGACTACCTCGCGCCACCCACAGTCGGCAAACTCGCCGACCTCGACCCAGCTCAGCTAGTCGCCCCACCCAAGGGACTCGAAATCGGCTATGTGCCCATCGCCACTCGGCAGGAGCAGGATACGTCGCGTTCCGTTAAGCGGGAGAACCACTGACTCCTCGCATGTCCGAAAGGAAAAATGACGCCGGCGTGGCTGATTTTCCCGTAAAGTCATAGATATTCCGGGACTTGTCGGAATATCACCCATTAACGCCGTCAGCCCAGCTTACCTGCGGCGGTCACCCCAACTCCGCAGCGAAACGGCAAAGCCGTGGAAAAAGCAGTTTCCTGACGGATGGGGAGACCGCCGCAGGGTCTTTGCAGGTCGAATTCCACTCGCCGCCGATATGCTGGCCCGGAAACTGCACTCGGGGCGGCACGCGGTCGATCAGAATGTCGCACAACGTCGGGTCGCGCATGGGGACTAACCACAAATTGCTAATAGGCGATATACTTCCCCGAGGACCGAGCCTATAATCGTAGCACCGCCAAATCGACCCCGGACGCTATAATGACCGACCCCACCCCCACACGCCGATGGTATCGCCTCACGCTCGATCGTTTCCTGATCAGGCTTCTTGTTGTGGCAGCTTTTTCTGTCCGATCGTTGCCATGCCGGGATGCCGCAAGCCGCCCGAGCAAGAAAGCAACCAGCCCAAGCAAGAAAGCAACCAGCCAACCTGGTCCATCGACAGTGTGCCGGATTGGTCAAAGCCGGAAAGTTTGCCGAAGGGACTTACGGTGGAATTCGGCAATGGTGTGAAGCTGGAGTTGGTCCTGATTCCAGCGGGCGAGTTCATGATGGGCTCGCCCGATTCGGACAAAGAAAAATACCGCACCTTCGAGGGGGCCGCAGCACCGGGTTCGGATCACGAAGCCCTTCTACCTGGGGGAGTATCTGGTGACGCAGGAGCAGTGGGAAGCGGTGATGGGCGACAACCCGAGCCACTTCAAGGGTCCGAAGAATCCGGTGGAAACGGTCAGTTGGGACGATTGCCAGCAGTTTCTCAAGCAGCTCAATGACAAAGTGGGCGGTGGAAAGTTCGTGCTACCAACGGAGGCTCAATGGGAATACGCCTGCCGGGCGGGGAGCAAGACGAAGTATTGCTTTGGGGATGATGCGTCGAAGTTGGGCGATTATTCGTGGTGGTACGACAAGAGCTCGGACAGCAAGACCTATCCTGTTGGCGAGAAGAAGCCGAACGCTTGGGGGCTGTACGACATGCACGGGAACGTGTGGGAGTGGTGTCAGGATTGGCATGATTACGATGGTGGTTATTATGCGAAGTCGCCTACGGACGATCCGACGGGTCCCGCAACGGGCTCGTACCGCGTGGTTCGCGGCGGTGGCTGGAACTGCCCGGCGGGGGACTGCCGGTTGGCGTCCAGCGGCAGCTACAAGCCCGGGGTTCGCGGCTTCAACCTGGGCTTCCGTGTCTCCCGAGTTCCGGCGGACAAGTGAAGCAAGCGAGCGGAGCCGGTGCGCAGCCCGGGCGCAGTCCCGAAGCGCAGCCGGGACAAGCTGCGCAAGCACAAGCGGAGTGAGCCAGCGACAAGCCGAGGTGTTTCTGGGGTCCAGCGGCGAAGCCCCTGGTGAAGTTGGATTGTGGGTGCGTCACCGCCGCAGGCAAGCAGTCGCGAAAAGCACCGGATTCGATACGGTCGGCCGTCCGGCTGCATACTGGTTGGCGACGTTGCCTGCCGGGCGGAGGGCAGGGAAAGCGCTCAACTGGATCCCGGTACACTCGTGGAGTATAATCCGCTAGCTCGCGGCGTCTACGGGCACTGCCAGCGGAAGGCGGCGGACAAGTGGAAGTCTTGGGGCCGAGATTCGCAGACCGAAGATTCGGAGGAACGGGATGGACACTCCCACTCAATCCTGTCCAGGGTGCGGCGTCACTCTCCACGGGAGAGTTTCAAAGTGCTACCACTGCGGCAAGACGCTGGTGGCCCCACCGAGCGCATATGTGCGGGTCAGTGCATTGGTGGCGACAACCGTGCTCAGCAAGGTCTTCGTCACCGCTTCCGCGCTCCTGGCGTTCGTCGGGCTACTTGTGTTCGTGGCGTGCAGAGTTGCAGACATCACCTGGCTTGCGATCGCAGGCGCGGTCCTATCCGCCCCGTTCGCAACCGTGCTCTGCGTCTGTATGTACGGCTTCATCATGTTTACCTTCGCTGGGCCTATACTTCTTTGGTTGGAAGACATGCGGTACGGCCCCTCATGCGCCAACTGTGGCGCACGAAACTCGGCCGAAACCAGGGAAGATGGTCACCTGCACTGCAAATCGTGCGGCCACTATTGGGCTCGACGGCAGATCAGGGCGATTGCGCGAATCTAGGCAATCTGCTACGATTGGGCGATTGCGATTCCAACCGCTTGCTGACGAACAGTGAGGGTTAGAGGAATCGTCCTAAGCCAAAGGAGTAGAGACGCATGCCCCAGATGAAGTCAGCAAGGATTCAGGACCACTTCGCCGATCTCACCGATCCCCGTCGCCGCGAGGTTGTTTACCCCCTGATCAATGTCGTTGTGATTGCTATATGCGCGGTGATCTGCGGTGCCGACGATTTTGTGGCCATTGCTGAGTTTGGCAGGGTGAAGCGTGAGTGGCTGTCGCGTTTTCTCGATCTGCAAAAGGGCATTCCGTCACACGATCGCTTCAACGCGATCTTGGCGGCGATCAAGCCGGCGGAGTTCGAGAAGTGTTTGCTCAGTTTGATCACGGCGTTGCATGAAATCACCGACGGGCAAGTAGTGGCCATTGACGGCAAGACACTTCGCCGAAGCTTCGACACGGCCAGCGGCAAGGCGGCGATCCACATGGTCAGCGCGTGGGCGACAGCCAATCACATCAGCCTGGGACAAGTGGTGGTGGACGCGAAGAGCAACGAAATCACAGCCATTCCGAAACTGCTGCAAATACTGGAGATTTCCGGCTGTTTAGTGACGATCGACGCCATGGGTTGTCAAACCGAGATCGCGCAAGAAATCATTAACGCCGGGGCAGACTACGTTTTGGCCGTCAAGGGAAACCAACCAACGTTGCATCAAGGGATCGTAGCGTTCTTCGACGACCACCTCGAAGACGATTTCGTGCGAACGAAAGCACGTCGCCATGAAACGCAGGAAAAGGGGCATGGCCGGGAAGAGCTTCGTTCTTACATTGTCTGTCCTGTACCGGAGGATCTGCCCGATGGTTCACGCTGGGCCAAACTGAAGGCAATCGGAATCGCCATCAGTGAAACGCAGCGTGACGGCAAGAACTGTTGTGAGGTGCGCTACTACATCCTCAGCAGGTATCTATCGGGGCGTCGCTTCGCCGAGGCGGTACGCGACCACTGGGGCGACGGCGGACCCGTGCGCTGGACAGTTTTTGGGTAAAGTTAAGGTGTGGTGTTTTGAGTACGACTAGCGGCCCGCGACACCCTTCCAAGTGTCGCGCGGCCGCAGAGCCGCGAGTACATTTCGTCTTTTGTTGTGCTTTCCGTCACAGTCGGCCGTTAGGCCGAATTTTAGCGCCGAAGTTTTCGTTTGTTTTGCTTTCTTCGATCCGCGTTGTACACGTCCCAAGGAAAGCGGTTGTCTAACGATTGATGGGGCCGGCGGCGACAGTAGCGGTCGAAATAACGCTTCAAGCCCGCCTTCAATTCCGCCACCGTCTCGTAGCCCTGTATGTACACGTCTTCGTACTTGACGCTCCACCACAACCGCTCGATGAAGACGTTGTCCAAAGCTCGGCCGCGGCCATCCATGCTGATCGCAATCCCGTGCTGCTCCAGCACGCCCGTAAAGGCCTGGCTGGTAAACTGCGACCCCTGGTCGGTGTTGAAGATCGCCGGCCGACCGCGTCGCAACGCGGCCCGCAGGGCCTCCACACAAAAGTCGCTGTCGAGCGTGTTCGACAGGCGCCACGCCAGTACGTATCGGCTGTGCCAGTCCAGAATTGCAACCAAATACATGAATCCGTGCTGCATTGGCACGTAGGTGATGTCGGCACTCCACACCTGGTCCGCCGCGGAAACCACGAAGTCCCGCAGCAAATAAGGGTAAATGCGATGGTCCGGATGCGGTGTGCTGGTCCGCGGTCGTGGGTAGATCGCCTCGATCCCCATCAGCCGCATGAGGCGCTGCACGCGTTTGCGCCCCACCGCATAGCCTTTTTGCTGTAAGCTCCATGCCAGTCTCCTTGACCCGTAATACGGCAGCCGAAGGTGCAGTTCGTCCATGAGCCGCATCAGCTTCAAATTCTCCGCCGACACTTCCATCCTTTGGTAATAGCACGATGAACGCGCCAGGCCGAGCAACTCGCATTGCCGCGTGATGCTCAGCGCCGGGTGGGCCGCGTCGATCAAGCTCCGCAACTCAGTGATCGAACTGGGCAGCTTTTTTTTTGAGCCACTCCAGCTCGACCTTCAGCCGGCCGATCTGCTGGTAAAGGTCATCCAGCAAGGCCTCACGATCCTCCCGCTGGCCATCATCAGCTTCCGTAAAGACAAGCTCGATATTGGCCAGAAGCTTCCGCTTCCACTGGCTCACCAGGTTGCCATGCACGGCGTGCTGGCTCGCCAGCTCGCTGATCGTCTTGTCTCCTCGAACTGCTGCCAACGCCACCTTCGCCTTGAACGTCGCATCATAACGCTTACGACTCCGTCGTTTCGCCATCTCCGAATCCTTTCTGAAACTGAGTTAAGGGCATCCATTTTACACCTTAACCGCGCGCCCAGTTTTCCGCGTCCCGCGCAGGCATCGAGAACCGTTTGCATTGGCAACTCGACGTGACGTTTCAGGAAGACCAGTGCCGGGTCCGCAAAGGTCACGCAGATACGAACCTCAGTATCCTCCGGCGCACGGCGCTCAGCTTGCTGAAGAACGAGTTAACGAGAAAGGTTGGCATCAAGAACAAACGTCTCGCTGCCGCCTTGGATGACACCTACCTGGAGAAAGTCCTTACAGGAACGTGAGTTATGGTGCAATCGCCCTGGACGGCAGATCTAGCGTAGTTTGATTTACGTTTGGATGGAAAACGAGGGCTTCCACCGTTCATTTGACCACCGGCAGCAGCACTGCCACCGCTGGTGAGCGAGGTCATGTTGGTCCTCCGCCTTCTAGATCTCGGACGAGGGTTCACCGTATTCTATCAACTCATACCTATTGCGAGACGTGTCAGTCAAAGACCGACCCTTTTCTCGGAACGCCGTCAGCCCGCCAACCTGCGGCGGTCACCCCCTCCGCTGCGAAGCCGAACGGCCAGCGTCAAATAGTCAGGAAACCGGTGGTTTTTCTTGACTCGCACGCGATTTGATTCCCGCCTGACTTTTCAGCAGGCTGAAACCGTGATAAGCCCCTGCCTGCCCAGGAAAGCCCGCGTCGTGGCCGACGTTGGCCCCACTTGGCGGCGACGTTTGCACCACATCGGGCACACAGCGGTAGGTTAGCCTTGGTCGCGTCCTGTTGGGCTGATACGCGGACACCGGCGAAACCGGCCGTCCGCAGGGCCGTCTCTTGCCCCGGTCGTCGTGGCTGGTCGCCCCTGCCGGCCCCCGGTGCCTGCCCCGCTCGGCCCGGCCTCGGCGGCCTGCCGGCAGCACGAGCCGGGGACGACCACTTCGATTGATCTCGGCCTCGAGAATACAGACAACCGATCGTCGATCGACTGTGCCAATCATTTTGACATGCCAGCTCACAAATTTGGCCGACCTTCGAAAACCGGTTCGCTTGACTTCTTGTTTTGTCACCCGAAAGATTTCTACGGTAGATGTAAAGTGGTGCCCGCATCAAAAGCGGGGCCGTTGATGTTTGGAAAACATTTGGGCCCGGGCTCTGATTTGGAATCGGGCGCCGCCCATGGCCCATTCACTTCTTCCTTATGGAGTCGAAAGATGCAAACTTCCTCACCCACGAAGAGTCGTCGTAATGCAGTTCCGCGGACCGGTCAACATGCCGAGGAGATCCAGGCATTTGGGTCGGTGGTCGCCATGCCGATCGGTTTGAGCGAAGCGACGCGCCGGGAGAGTGTCGATAACCTGAATCAAATTCTCGCGGACACCATGACGCTCCGCGATCTTTACAAGAAACACCACTGGCAGGTATCCGGTCCCACGTTTTATCAGCTTCACCTTCTCTTCGACAAGCATTTTGGCGAACAGAGCGAGCTGGTCGATCAAATCGCCGAACGGATCATGATGCTGGGCGGCGTCAGTGTGGCGATGGCTGCCGACGTCGCTGAAGCGACGCAGATTCCCCGGCCTCCCAAAGGCCGTGAGGAAGTGCCCGTACAGATTTCTCGACTGCTCGAGGCACACGAACTCTTGTTGGTCCAAGCTCGCAAGATGGCCCGGAATGCGGCCGAAGAAGGAGACGACGGCACAAACGACCTGCTCGTCAGCAACGTGATTCGCACAAACGAATCGCAGGCCTGGTTTGTCGCCGAACACCTGGTCGACGTCCCGCTGGTGAATGCCAACAGGCAAGATGTTCAAGAAGACTAGTCGTAACATCGTATCGTGGCCGGAGCAATTCAGTCTCAGGGAGGCTCGCGTTATGTCGTCCGCATTCTTCACCGAGGTACTTGATGGCCTTGATAAGAAAGCAGTCAACTGAGTTGCCTGAGGTTTAAGGAGTTTGCCATGACGCAGATTCAAGGCGTTGCATTTCCCCGCTTGACCAGCGCTGAGATTGCAGTCGTCAGGCCGCTGGCGACCGTCCACGATTACGCGGATGGGGAGGCCATTTTTCGCGCCGGTCAAGCGGACATCGATCTGGTCATTGTCGAATCCGGTCAGGTTGAGATTCAAAACCCGACGGATGGCCGGCGCGTAATCGCCGTTCACGAGCCGGGTGGGTTTGCCGGGGACATCGACCTTCTGACCGGCCGTCCCGTGATCGTCACGGCCGTGGCGCGGGGCAAAACGCGTGTCCTCTGCGTTCCCGGCAGCCAACTCCGGACCTTGCTGAATCGCGTGCCAAGCTTTGGCGAAAAGCTGATCGTGGCCTTTACGAGCCGCCGGGAACTTCTTGCCCAGTCCGGCGTGGTCGGATTGCGGGTCGTCGGTCCGGCGCGCTGCCGCAGCACGAACACGGTTCGCGAATTCCTTTACAAGAACTTCGTACCCTTCACCTGGTTCGACCCGGAGAGCGAAGAAGGGCGGATGTTCCTCGCGCCGCTCAGCAATGTCCGCGCCATGCCGGTCATCGAATGCAGCGACGGAAGAGTGCTCTTCAATCCTACCTTGCAGGCCCTCGCCAACGAGGCCGGAATATGGAGACACTGTCCTTCGCAGAAGATCGATTTTGCGATTGTCGGGGCCGGACCAGCCGGCATGGCGGCAGGCGTGTATGCCGCCTCCGAAGGTCTTTCGACCTTGATGCTCGACCGGCTCGGCCCTGGCGGCCAGGCCGGGGGCTCGTCGCGAATCGAGAACTTCATCGGCTTTCCGGCCGGATTGAGCGGCGCCGAACTCGCCACCCGCGGTGTCTTGCAAATGCTCAAGTTCGGCGCCCGCATCGTCGCCCCCGTCGAGGTCGAAAGGCTGGTTCCGGCCACGTCGGCCGACGAGTTGCACGCGATTCAGCTCGATTGCGGCGCAGAGATTCGCTGCCGGGTGATTCTCCTGGCCCTGGGCGTCCGCTGGCGACGCCTGGAGGCCACAGGCGCCGACCGCTTTACCGGCGCTGGCATCTATTACGCCTGCACGACAGTCGAAGCCGACATCTTCGACGGCGCCGACGTGGCGGTTGTCGGCGGGGGAAATTCGGCCGGACAAGCGGTCATGTTTCTGGCTGAGTGCTGTCCAAGTCGCACGGTGCACTTGATCATCCGTCGCACGCTGGGGCCCGGCATGTCGGAGTACTTGGCGAGTCGGGTCCAGGCAGCCGCCAACGTGATCATCCATGAACAGACCGATGTCGAATCCGTCTGCGGAAATCATCGTATTGACGCAATTGTCGTGCGAAATAACGCCACGGCGCAACAGAGCCGGGTGCCTTGTTCGGCCGTGTTCGTATTCATCGGCGCCGAGCCGTCGGCCGACTGGCTTCCGGCGAACATCGCCCGCGATGCCAACGGCTACCTGCTGACCGGTACCGACGTCGTGCGTTCCGGATTATGGCCGCGTGGCGATCGCGACCCTTGCCCGCTGGAGACGACGGCGCCGGGCATACTCGCCGCCGGAGATATCCGCTCGGGGTCGACCAAGCGCGTCGGCTTCGCGGTCGGCGACGGCTCCTTGGCGGTTACTTGCGCGCATCGACTTCTGTCGATCAGTCGCTAAATGTGCCGGGAGAACTCCATGGAAACGATGCCGGCGACGACCGCAGAATCTACGCAAACGGAAGTGAGGCTCTCAGGGCGGAGCATCTCGCAGGGTTTGGGCATGGGGCAGGCCTGGGTGATGGGTGATGTGTTGAAATGCAGCAGCCCGCCGGCGACCATTGGTCAAGACGATGTTGATGACGAGCTGGTTCGTCTCGCACACAGCGTTGAGGAGACACTGGCCGAACTCGATCAATACGCCAAGCGCGTCGAGCTGGAATTCGATTCCTCGCTCGCCAGCATCTTCCGAGTGCATGGCGAGATTCTGCGGGAGCTTGCGTCGCGCGAATTCGAGCGGGAACTGCGGGCCTCGTTATTGACCGCGGAGGCGGTCGTTCGCCGCGTATTGCGGCGGTGGCATCAGAAGTTCGAGAAGCTCGAAAACCAAACCCTCCGCCAGCGTGCCGACGACGTGCTGGACTTGGGCCGTAGTATCATCCGGCGGCTTCGTGGCGAACCGCTCGCGGGCTTTATGGCCGTTCCGGAGCACAGCATCCTGGTTGTCGAGCGGCTCCTGCCGTCGGATGTCGTATTGCTGCCCAAGTCGAATGTGGCGGCGGTGGTCGTCGAAGCGCTCGGGCAAGGGTCGCACGCGGCGCTTCTGGCGCGTGAAAAGGGAATTCCCACGATCACGGAGATTCCCGGAATCGTGGCCCTGATCAACAGCGGCACGGAGCTGTTGGTGGATGGCTTTCGTGGCACGCTGGTGATCGCGCCGACAAGTGCGACGCGAAGCGACTTCCAGGAGCGGATAGAGAAGTGGCGGGCGACCCTGGTACGTTGCAAAGCGGCGTGTCGCGATCCAGCCCGGACGCTCGACGGCCAGTTGGTCAGCGTGGAAGCCAATATCGGCATCCAGGATGACGCTGAACTCGCCCTCGACAATGGCGCCGACGGTGTCGGGCTGTTGCGGATCGAGCAACTCTACTTTGCGCGGCCAATGCCGCCGACAGAGGACGAATTATTCCAGGAACTCGAAAGCCTGATCACACCTCTAGGCAATCGGCCCGTGACCATTCGCCTTCTCGACATCGGCGGCGATAAGCCGTTGCCTTACTTGGCCATGCCCCCAAGTTCCAATCCCGGGTTGGGGCTCCGCGGTGTACGATTACTCCTGAATTACTCGCAGTTGGTGAGAACTCAAATCGGAGCGATCTTGAAACTTTCCCAGGAGCGTTCACTGCGCGTGCTGATTCCGATGGTCACACTTGAGGACGATATTCGCCGGATGCGGGAGGCGTTCGATGCGATGAGCAAAGAACGAAACGTCAGAAATCCGCCCGAGTTTGGCGCGATGGTCGAGACACCCGCCGCAGCGCTGTCCGTTCCCTCGCTTGTGAAGCACGTCGACTTCTTCTGCATCGGCACAAATGACCTCACACAATACACCTTGGCCGCTGCTCGCGACGACGCCTTGGTCAACAATTACTATCTTGATGGCCACGAATCGGTCATGCGACTGTTAAGCATCGTCATAACCGAATCCACCGGTCGGCCCGTAACGCTCTGCGGAGAGTTGGCTGGCCGAGAAACATTCGTGCCACGCTTACTGAAAATGGGATTTCGCGCACTGAGCGTTGCCCCCGCCATTATCCCCACGACGAAGTCGTTAATACGCACGCTCAGTACTAGCCTTTCAACGAGCTGACATTGACGATCCCGCGAGCCGGGCGTCCGGTGAATAGATTTGTGACCGCGGTCAGGCGTGCTGCGTCGCTCGTGAGAGCCGCCCGATGCACCACACTTGTGGTGGCTTCCGGGCACAGCATGTAGCTCGTGCCAACCTGCACGCCAGCCGCGCCGAGCGTCATTGCTGCCGCGACGCCCTTGGCGTCTGCGATACCGCCGGCGGCAATGACAGGGATCTTTATAGGGCCTCCCGATCATGACTGGGAAATGGAGCGATTATTTCGGCCGCGCCCGTGGTGTGCAATGGCCCAGAGGCGGAGGTCTCCGAAGAGTTGCGCGAGGGCGGCGGGTAGGTAGTGGGCGTTGAGGCCACTGGGGTTGGGGAGGACCCAGGCGTGGCTGCCGCCAAAGCGGGCCTTTTGGAGGCCGACGCGGGCGTCTTTGATGCCGGAGACGATGCGGTAGGGGCCGATGCCGACGAAGGCGACGACGGTGGGGCGCCAGCGTTTGACTTTGGCTTCGAGGCGCCGGCCCCCGGCGCGAAGTTCGTCGTCGGCGAGTTCATCGGCGCGGGCGGTGGCGCGTTCGACGATGTTGGTGATGCCAAATTTGAGGTCGAGAAGGAGGGATTCTTCAAAGGGGGAGAACAGGCGCGGGGTGAAGCCGCCGCCGTGGAGGGCGGGCCAGAAGCGGTTGCCTGGGCGGCCGAAGTGGCGGCCGATGGCGGCGGTGTAGAGGCCCGGGTTGATGCCGGCGAAGAGGACGATGAGGTTCTTGGCGACGAGATCTGGGACGAGCTTGTTGTGCGCGGCGAGAAGTTGGGCTTTGGTGGGTTTCCAGGGGGTGGGCAATGTCCGATTCATAGGGCCGCGGCCTTGGAGGGTATTTTGCTGGACGTCATAAGGCTGCGTCTAAGACAATTTCAGGTGGAACATGCCATTTGCGTGATGCCAACCCGTTCCGAGACTCTCGCGATTGCTTTCTCAACATCACTTGCCTCTTGGAATGAACCCGGGAACGCCGGTCTCCACAACTGAATTAAACCGGACCCGCGTCTTGATTCCTTCGGTGATCTCCCTCACGGCGTCTTCAGGAATGGCCGAGACCTCAAAGTTCGCCTTGATGCGGCTGGGAGTCTTCGAGGTGGTCAGGAGAGCGGTCCCGCGCTGGATAGCCCAAGCGAGCAAGACCTGCGCCGGGGTCTTGTTGACTCGCCTGGCAATGGCGGTAATGACCGGATCTTCGAGCAACTTGGGCTCGCTGCTATGCCCCAGTGCCGCGAACGCTTGAAGCACGATGCCATTCTTGTTGCAATACTTCAAAAGGTCCCATTCCGGGAGGTACGGATGGGATTCGACGTGAACTACCGCAGGCTTGATCCTCGCGGCATCAAAGATTCCTTTCGCCTGTTCCAGGCTGACGTCGGATAATCCGATAGCCTTGCACTTGCCTTCATCCACCAAGGCCTCCAGCGCCTTCCAGGTATCGAGCAATGTCACCTCTTTATCATAGATCACCGTGCCGTTTGTATCCCTTGGGTCTTGCTCGTCTCCGGGTTGGAAGGCAAAGGGGGTGTGGATGAGATAGAGATCGACGAACTCGAGTTGGAGTTTCTTGAGACTTGCCTCGAAAGCAGGTTTGACGCGCTCAGGACGATGATTGGTATTCCAGAGCTTCGTGACAACAAACACGTCCTCCCGCTTAACCTTCCCTTCCTTGAACACTTCCTGCATCGCTTCCCCGACCTCTTTTTCGGTTCGGTAGCGTTCCGAAGTGTCGAGCAGGCGAAATCCTGCTTCCAGCGCCACCTTGGTCGCGACCCTGGTTGCGACGGGGTCGGGAATGAGTGTGCCAAAGCCGAGTGCGGGGATGGCGCCGGAGCCGTTGTTAAGACGTATCTTCCTATAGCGAAGGTTGTCGAGTTGAGACATGACGTGCTCCTTGTGAAAAGCCCCAGTCATCCTTCAAGTCGGAGACATCGGAGTGACATAAGCCGCAATGCTTGACGGCGACTTCAACGTCCTCGGCCCCGAGTGGTCCGAGATCGAGGGTTTCCAGCGACATCGGCTGTCTTGCCGCCTTCGCAACCCAGGCCTGGCAACTCGTGGCGTTTTCCTTTCTGGGAGTCGGGCCGGATTGTACGGCGGAGGCAGGTGCCGGCTGTTTCGGCTTAACGCCGGCGGCTGGGGCGGTGCGAGTTTGGGTTGAAATGGACATGGGTAATCCTTTCTGCGGTTACGAGTAAGGTCGCGGAGACTACACTGTCTTCCGCGGGATTATGGTCTTCGTCTAAATAAGGAAACACAAGAAGAACTGTCTCTTGCTCCTTTGCGAACGGATGCGATGTGGCAATCCGGTGAAGAGTCCCTGCGGCGGCTCAGCCGAAGGTGAAGGAAAAGACCTCCACGCCCGAATCGAGAAACTCGATTGTGAACTGTCGATCACCGATGGGCTTCGGCTGTCGGATCAACTGATACAGCCGCTGCGCGGCAACTGTCCCGTTGCCTTGCTCGTCAACGTCAACTCCGTGAGCAGCCCCCGGCGGCTTTCCATTGATGAGCACGCGAAATCGCACGGAAGTTCCTCGCGCTGCCGGTCCCATGACGAGATGAAGGTCGCGTGCGTGAAAGCAGTACACGATCCGCCCTTTGGCCTTGTTCAGAACTACCGCCTGTTTCTCCACCGTCCAGTCGCCGGAGAGGGCCCACTGATTGAGTCTCAACCGCGCGGGGATGGCGAAGTCGCGACGCTCCTCCGGGAATACACTGCCCGGAGAGGCAAAATTCTCGGTGCGCTCATAACCGACATAGTTCTCCGGCGACTTCAAGCTTCCCCAATCTGCGGCAACTTCCGCACCCCGGGCATCGACCGAAACGAGTTTGTGTCCAATGCCTCCGACGCCGACGTCCGCCAGCAATTGCTGAATAATTCTTTCCGACTGTTCGTATTCACCCTCGCCGAACTGATGGTGTCGAATATGCCCCTCGGCGTCGACGAAGTACAGGGCGGGCCAAATGTCATTCCTGAAAGCACGCCATACCGCATGGTCGTTATCGATCGCGATCGGATAATCGATCTTCATCTCCTTCGCGGCCCAGCGAACGTTATCGACATCTTTCTCGAAGTCGAATTCGGGCGTATGCACGCCGATCACCACCAATCCTTGAGCCTTGTATTTCTCGGCCCATGCGCGGACATAAGGAAGCGAGCGTCGCCAATTGATGCAGGAATAGGTCCAAAAGTCGACGAGGACGACTTTTCCGCGCAGGTCGGCCGCCGTCAGCGGCTTCGAATTGAGCCACTCGGTTGCGCTGGCGCGAGGCAACTCACCTTCAATGGGTAGCGGAACGGCCTTAGGCGCCCTCGGCTGCGCCACGCTCTCGTCCTTGGCAAAAGCCATGTTCAGAGTTCCAATTCCGCCGGCGAACATCGCGACGAGCAAAAGTCGGTTTGCTTTCATGATAGATGCCTTCCATGAAATGAAGATGTTATTGACAGTTGGGCTCAGGCCAGTTTGATAACGACGTTGATGTTGCCCCGCGTGGCTTTGGAATACGGACACGTCTGGTCGGCAGCGTCCACCAGGGCCTGGGCGACTTCGCGATCCAAACCCGGCAGGCTGACGTTGAGGCGAGCCTGGAGCATGTAACCGCCGCCCGTTGTGCCCAAGTCCACTTCGGCGTCAACGGCCCGGTCGGCGGGGAGACTGATCTTCATTTTGCTGGCCGCAAGCGCCATCGCGCTGATAAAACAGGCCAACCAACCAGCAGCGAACAGTTGCTCCGGATTGGTGCCGCTGCCCGGGGCGCCGGGAGATGAAAGCTTGACGTCCAGGCGGCCATCGGAACTGCGGGATGCGCCATCCCGGCCACCAGTGGTGTGGACCTTGGCGGTGTATAGCAAGTTTTCGAAGTTCATAGCGGGCCCCTCATGGACGTTGATAGATCGGGAACGTTCTCGATCAACATTTACAGCAGCCATTGTCTTGCTCCTTTCAGGTGACAAGTTCGCTCGGCAGGAATTCGCGAAGCACTCGGCGAGCGATTCCGCAGGGCCTCTGCCTTTGTCGATATCGATGTGCCAGGTGACAAATCGATCTATGTCTTCTCGTGACGAATCCGCGTCAGGCCGCTTGACCCACCTTACCTGTCGGTTCAAGACGCGAAAAGGGATGACCGCCTGTTTTTGGACGGGCCTCGTCTCGTGAAATTCTTACGTCGTGGCGCGGACAGTCAAGAGTTACAATTTCTGAATTTCATCTCTTGGTTATGCGAGCCGAAGTCTTCGTATTTCGCCACGGCATCTTTCCTGATTTGATCGGCGCCGGATCGTTATTTCAAAAACCGTTTCACAATCGGGCGCCATTGGGCAAGGAGCTGACTTGGAAAGGAAGTGCCGAAATAGAACAAGCGGCCGACAATTCTCAGAATGAGGGTGGCCAGTTTAGTTGGGTCCCCGCGTCACCCAACGTGGACCTTCAAGACGGCCCTGATTGTCGCCCGGCTACGGACGCCAACGGTACGTGCCGATCTTCGGTTTTGCGTTCTCTTCGATGAAGACGAGATACTCGCCATCGGCCCGTTTGTGAGTCGCACGGCATAGGGTAGGCCCAGCGGGTTCAGACACCGGACGAGGTAGGTGTACGTTCCGGCAGGATCGTTGTCGAAGGTGCCGTTGACCGTGAAGTCGGGAGCGATCTTGATGCCGACCCATCGCGTTTTTTTTCACACGGTTCCATGCGGTCGCCGATTCGACTTGCCAGCGATTTCCGCTGGGGCCACTTCCGACTTCACAAAAGCTGAGGCAAGAACGCCCAGTCTGGTGGCCGGCATCACATGTTTGATCTTGCAACGGGAGTTCTGGTCTTTGGTACGATTATGGGGCAAAAGGACGGCTAATTCCTCGGCCCCTAGATGTCCGTTTCGTAAGTCCTTAGCCAGTGGAAATTGCCGCACGTTGCGGGAAGCGGTTCTATTTCGCCGATTCAGGGACTGCGCACGAACTTACGAAACGGACATCTAGCTAGGCGGTGGTTGTGCGGTGCGGTGGTTCTTCGCGAGGCGTAGTCTGCGCACGAGGGTGGCCGAACCGGGCGCTGCAGCAGACGGCGGGGCATGATCCGTTTCAAGGACTTCTAGCTCTCCGCTTACTCGCCGCCACTGAGCTTGGTCGTTCGCCGGCCAGCATTCCGTGGTCTTTCTTCGCCGTTTTTCGCAGGAACTCAACCCTCTTGTAACTCTTCCCAAAAGGACCGACTTCTCGAAACGATGCCAGCCAGCTTGCCTGCGGCGGTCACCCCCACGATTGTGACCAGCTTAAGGAATGCGGCCACAATGGGTCGTAGCTGCCTTGGCGTGCGATCACAAGCTGTTGTAGGCTGGCCGAAAGCTCGACGCTTAAGCTAGTGACATTCGTCACCCCCTCCGCCTCATCCAAGCGCCACGGCCGGCGTCAAAAAGTCAGGAAATCATCGTTTTTTCTTGACCGGCCGGCGATTTGACACTGCCGCCGAACCTCCACGCGGTTGCGCACCCCGGTGGGCAAGAATTGCTGTTCAACGAAAGTCGACTGATGCCCTGACACCCGCTGCGGCCGCGACTGGAAGCAGCCGGCTTGGGCCAACGTCGCGAACGACATGGGTCTTCCTGGCCGGCGATGCTTGTGCCCCGTGCTGCTGCCCGGCGGGGCGGGCAAATAGGCACCCGCGGGGCCGGCCCAGGCGATCATCAGGCACGATCCCGGCGCTGGCGACGAAAAACGTGTAAGGTCGATTGAATATTTGCTTAATTGTGTACGAGCCTTGCCGGACCCGCCCGGCGACCTACGCGGCGACCCCGGTGCCGGGCAACGTCCTGGAAACGAGTTCTCTGGAATTCGACGAGTGATTTCGGGCCCGGATGTCGGGCCTGTTGATGCGGATGGGGACTACGTTTTCCGGCTGCACGATGATCCTGGGTTCACACATACTCCGCGGGGAATTTCCAGGGGCGCGGTACTCGGGCAGCGCTAGCCGGGCGGCTTGCTCGTCGTCCACGATCTTCTCGGCCAGCGGGTCGAAGCGAATCGCCCGGCCGAGCTTCAATGACAGGTTCGCCAGCACCAGCGGCACGTCCAGTTTGCAATGGTAGTCCGGACAGCAACTGGGCGACTTGCGAGTCTTAATTGCGTCGAGCCACTCGCGCTCGTGGCCAGGCGACGGCGGAATCGACACGGCCGGCGGCTTGAGGCCGTCCATCCGCGGGCCCTCCGGCACGACCTTGCGCATGCCATAATCGGCGTATAGCGTACCGTTGACGCCGTGGAAGTACATACCCAACCGCCGCTCGGGCTGGCCGCGGCCGAAATCGAAGGCGAAACTGTTGACCAACGACATCGACCATGTCATGGTGAAGTCGGGGTACTGCCAGACGACCTCCTGGGTGTCCGGCGCGTCTCCCGCGTCGTGGATCGTGTAGCGGCCGCCGGAGCTGAACGTGACCGTGGGGAAACCGAGATCGAGTGCCCACACCGGCAGGTCGATGATGTGTGGGGCCATGCCCGGTGTCCACCCTCCGCTGAACGACATGAACGAGCAGTTCGTATAAGCGTCGCTGACGATCAGTGGATTGTAGGGCCGCATGGGACAAGGCCCGACCCAGCGATCCCAGTCGAGCCCGGCCGGCGGGGCACTGTTGGGCGGGTTACCGATTCCTTGCGGGGCCTGGTTCATGACATTGAAGGTCCGCGCGACGCTGATCTTGCCGAGGTTGCCGCAGCGGACCAACTCGACCACGCGGCGGTAGTTGTCCCCGGCGTGGATCTGCGTGCCAATCTGACAGATCCGCTGATGCTTGCGGACGGCGTTGCGGACGGCCAGGCTCTCGGCCAGGTGCAGCGTCATGGGCTTTTGCAGGTAAATGTCTTTGCCGGCCCGGCAGGCGTCGACGGCCATCAGGCAGTGCCAATGGGGCGGAGTGCCGATGATCACGCCGTCCAGGTCTTTGCGATCCAGCAGTTCACGATAGTCGGTATAGGGCTTGGCCGATTTATATTGCCCGCAGACGGCCTCGCGCCTCTGCTGCCACACGTCGCAGGCCCCGGTGACGACCACGTCGGCCTGGCTGCCACATGCGAGCAGGTTCGCTCGGCCCATGCCGCCGCAGCCGATCAGGGCAATGCTCAGGCGGTCGTTGGCCCCCGCCTTGCCGGGTTGGGCCATAGCCGAAGAGGAGATCAAATAGGGCAAGGCCAAACCGGCGACGCCGGCCGTGCGGAGAAACTCGCGACGTGGAAGATCCGTGGGATTCATGGCAGGGCTCCTGGAGGAAGGGAACTGGGGGCGGTCGCCAACGTCCGGATCGCCTCGGCGGCAAGCGGCTTGTCGTGAATCCAAAGGCGGTAACGGAGTACCAGCGGCCGGTCTTTATGGAGGGTATAACGCGAGCCCGACGCGGGAAACGTCGGCTGAATCCAGAAAATCTCCGGATACTGGACCCAGTCGCCCGGATAGTCGGGATTACCCGGACTCTGCAGGATCGTGAGGGCCGTGGGCCAAGGGCCGCCGCGAGGGGTGCCGCTACGATGAGCCCAAGCAATGCGGGGCGCGGCCCCGAGCGGATCGGTGTATGGCACGATCTTCTGATCGACCACGGGCGAAAGGCGGATGTTCAGGCCGCCGTAGTGCGACTGGTCGCGCCGCGCAACTTGCACGTCAGCCTCCAGGGCTACGAAGCGGAGATCCAGGTCGATCGCCCGGCCCACCTCGGTCTGCCGCCATGCGCGGAGGATGGCGATCTCGCGGACGATCGCCGGGCCATCGCCGAAGTGCCACTCGTTCTCGGCCTCGATCTGTGCGAAGTCGGCGCCTTGTGAGGATTCGATCTTGCCGGTCGGCCCGGCGAACACGTCCTGCAAGGCGTGCAGGTCACCTCGCTTGCCTTGCCAATCGACCTCGGGCCATGCCCAATAGATGCCGCGGTGGTGCGGATGGTCGGGAACCCAGTCGTCGGTCAGGATCTCGCCGTGCAATCCGTAGAGCGGATGGATGTAATCGGACCGCGGCACTGCGTATTTCTGATTGCCGGGGGCGATCCGCGGTTTGACGGTATCGGGCATCGACACGCTCTGGTAGTTGTAGCGCAACACGGGCCGATCGCCCTCGACAATTTCCCACGGTCCGGCCGGGGCCAGCTTGCGGACGCCCATAGGCGATGGGCTCTTCGCGGCCTGCGGTTGAGCGCGGGCCAAGCCCGCCCCTAAGACTAGGACGCCTAACGAAGCTGTGCTCACGGGAGGATTCTTTCTCTGGGGAAGTACGTCGGGCTTTCCAGCCTGACCGATGGTCAGGTTCGGGCACCATGTAGCCATGGTCGGCCTGACGCATGGGTTTATTAAACCATGAATCGGCACTCGGCCGCAACCACGTTCGTATTGCAGTACGATCGAGCCCCTTGCACCGCCCGGCCCTTTGCTGAACCAATACCGGGAAGACGCCTTACAATATCTTTTCCAAGAAGAGGTCCCTCTTTGCAGATCAGATCAAACGCCTTCTTCTGTTGATGAGTAAGGGGCGGTTTCTCGTCCTTTGGTAGTCCACCAACCCGGTTTGCCTCCCGATCAATCGCAGCAGCGATTTTCTCGACATCATCCCAGCCGCCTGTAAACCAACCGCCTTCCATGAACTTCGACGAAGGTTTGAAGCCGGGGGCAAATGCCCTAGCAATGGCCTTGAGCGCCCGCAAATCCCAATCCTTCGGGTACCTACGCTTCAGTCGCCCTATCTCCCGCCGGAGACAGCCAAGGCTGGAAAAGGCATCGGGGAGGGCGAGCGCCGTTTCGACAAGCTCAACGATGTACCCTGCGTGCTCTTCAGGCAGGGATAGTTCGTAGCGGCAGCCGCGAATCTCTTGTGCAATGCTCTTGAGTTGAGCAGACGTTGATTTCTCCACCATGATTTCCATTCCTTTCAACGGGTTGGCACGGCGAAGTTCACGGGCAAATGGAGATTCCCGAAAAACCCCGTCGAGCCGCTTGGCGGGGGCTGTTGCAACGAGCCGCCCACCGCCCAGATACCCCAGATTCTACTTGGAGCGTGTCTTCCGCACAACTGAGAAGAGCCAGGCATGGACATGATCGACCACAGCCTTCAGTCTGTCGTCGTCGATCCGTTCGCGGTAATTAGCCGCCATCGTCGCGTCGACGTGGCCCATGATGGCATCGACAGCCACCTGGTCCTTGGCGGCCCCGGCCACGGTCTCGAAGGTATGACGCAGGGCATAGAAAGCGAGGCCGGGCCGCTTCAAACCCAGACGCTTGAGCAGCTTGATGAATTCCTGCGTCGTGGGATTGTTGTTGAGAATTTTGATTTTTCCCGTTTCCTTGTTGGGTTCGCTAATGGCTGATTTCTCCCACGGGTTCCCCTGGACCGTCAGGAAAGCCAAGCCTGCGTCGGCAGGGTTCTTGGGTTTCGGCCGTTCCGCAATCGCCTCCTTCACCGCCGCTATTGTTTCCGGCCAGAGCGGTATACGCCGGTCGATTCCGGTTTTCGGATGTGGAAAGGTGACCCAGCCAGCCTTTAGGTCCAGGGCCTTCAGCGGCAGATTGGCGACGTTGGAATTGCCGAAGCCACAATTGATGCCTAGCAGCACCATGCTCTTCATCGGCTGTGTGGCCGCGGCAATGAGCGCTCGCAATTCGCCGGCCTCAAACATGCGGAGCCCGTTTTTCGCCCGATGCTGCCGCATAACTTTGCGGGTGGGCTTCTTGAAGGTGGGGCCGAAACGGACGGGCCGATCAATCAAGCCGGAGTCATAGCCGAACTTGAAGACGCTCCTAACTCGCTTGATCTCATTGCCCAACCGCGTAGGCCCCCTTGCTTCGCAATCGACTGCCGCAAGCGGTCGAAATCGTCGCTGGCAATGTCGATCACCAGACGGTCGAGCCCGAACGCGTCCCCGATACGCCGACAGGTGGCGTACAACTCGGCAAAGTGCTTGGCGCTGATTTCGTGGGTGTCAAGGAGGTGTTTCTTGCTGCAACGAAGCGGTCAAGCAACTCACGAAGGGTGAAGCCTTCCGCCTTCACGCGGGGAGTACGACCGGCCAACAGGTCGTCCTTCTGCTCCAGCCATAGTTCCAGGGCCTTTTCGCCCTTGGGATCGTCGGCGACCTTGCCGAAGAAGCAGAACCGCCCTCTGACCTTCTTGGCCCAGCGGCCAGTAGCATGAGGGAAGAGGGGGAAATCGGGGTGGGGCTTGCCAGGGCGAGGGATTATATTTATATTGTCCTTAGACATAGGCGTGATCTTTGGGCTGTCAGCGGGCGGCAGGTGTCAAAACAGGTGTCAAACGCTTCACCCGTAATTGTACCGGCCCCCTGGAAAAACGGCAAAAACAGCCGCAAAACGGCCCCATTCGCACCAGTAGCTCAATTGGATAGAGCATCGGTCTACGGAACCGAAGGTTACAGGTTCGAGTCCTGTCTGGTGTACTCCGAAAGCCATAAGTGATAAGCACTTATGGCTTTTTTCTTTTGTGGATTCTGTATCCAATTCTTGCTGTCGCCTGGCTGTATCCAATTCCGCCCGTTCTTGGACTTTGGCGTTTGTGCCGCCCGTAGAAGCCATTGATGTTGACCACCATCGAACGGCACTCCAGCCTCCGTCCGAGACGTGACCGCAACATCACCAAGTCCGGTCGCCTTGGATTCGTTACGCAGGCGAAATTAGATACGCCCATGATGTATTGGATACAGTCGCCGCCATCAAGAGCGCCGTCCTCGCCCACCCACGAACCCACTTCTACGCAACCCCGAGCCGCCCCCCCCGCCATCAAGCACGCCCGGCGATGTCCACCTACGAGCCCACCGCTAGGCAACTTTTAGCGCATGCCTCGCCGCCCCGAGTCGCCCCCCGCCATCAAGAACGCCGTAGTGGTCCACCCACGAGCCCACCGCTAGGCAAGTTCTAGCGCACGCCTCGCCGCCCCGAGCCTCCGCCCCCCCGCCACGAAAAACCCCGACCCCAATCTCCTCAGGATTCCCTTCTCAAGGAACTCTGCGTCCATGCCTCGCCGCCCACCTCTACGAAACTTTGCGCCACCTGGCAGCCAACATTGCCGCGTCCCGTCCGAACCATCAAGAAAGTTCTCCCCGGGATTCCCCCTCAACGAACTCCGCGCCCCCGCCTCGCCGTCCGATCTCCAGGCACTCCAGAGCCACCCCCTGGCCATCGACAACGCCGACCGCAGTCCTCCCAACGACTCCGGAAAAAACGCTTGACTCGTTCGTCTGCGATCTGGTATCAACCAGGTATCACCTGCCCGACAAGGGCGCAACAGAAGGAGAGACGACATGGATACAACTATCGGAAGCATGATGACCCAGCCGACGACCACGAGGGTGTGGACGTGGGATGTGACCGATGCCTGCGAGAGCGACGGGACGGACGAAGAGCGGAGCGACCGGGTGGCATCGCTGGTCGGTGACGAGGTTCGGAGGCTCTATGAGGAAATGCGGAGCGCACTCAACATTGCCTTCGACGAATGCTACCCCGACCCCACCCCGGACAACGAAGAAGAATACCACGACCGGCACGTGGAGTGGCTGGAGTGGTTTGAATTCGCATTGTGGGACGAGGATCGAGGCAACCCGGGCGTGGTGCGCTTGGTCAGGGAGGGCGACCGCTACACCCTGACCGCAAGGGACGCTGAAGGCGAGCAAGGCAACGAGCGGCGGATGATCCACGTCGCCCCCGCGCTGTCCGATGAGGAGATTCGCGAGCAGGTCTGGAAGTTCCTTACGGAGCAAGACCCGCTCGGCAAGATCGAGTCGCCCTGCGCTGCCGAGATGGGCGAGTGATCCCCGGAAAAGGAGCGAGCCGGCTGGGTGGCGGGCCACTGGCATGGCATTGGAAGCGACGTGCCGGGCCGTGGTGGGCCCCCGTGGGAAATCCCGGAACCCGCTGCCCAGCCGCTGTTCGTCCCGTCAAACTCGCCGACCGCAGTCGCCTTGGGATTCTCCCCCCGAACGAAATTCCGCGCCCTCGCAGCAGGCATGACGGCCCCATCCGCCCCCTCCCCATCAAGAATGCCGTGGTTGCCCACCCACGAACCCACCGCTAGGCAACTTCTAGCGCACGTCTCGTCGCCGCGAGCCGCCCCCCTGTCATCAAGAGCCGACGACCGCAATTCCGCCAGGGAGTCCCTTCGGACGGTACCGAGCCCCAGGTTTTTCAGTTTGAGATTATGAGATTCTGGAAATGACCCTCAAAACAGGAGCAATCCGGGCCCTTTGATCATCCCGAGCCTGGCGGCTGCACGAAAAGCTTGCTGAGAACCCACGACAGATAAGATGTGCCGAACACGGTTAGCGCGGCAAATGCGACCGAGTTCTTGGCCGCGGCAAGAACTACGTCCCAAGGGGTACATTTGGCTAGCCAAGCAGATTCTTCAACGAGAATTCCGCCTGCAACCCGCGAATAGAACCGTTGGTATTGGACGGCAGCAAAGAGAAACATAAGGCCAACCGATGAGATCAGGGCAACCTCAAGCATTTGGAACTTCATGGCGTCCACAGAAAGCGTGTGACGACCGACAAGAAGCTCGAAACCTAGCACTGATGCCATCAAAACGGGAACCTCGATGTACTTAGCCAGCAATGCGTCGGTTCGGGCGCGGAATTTCAGAAAGGATTCCTGCAGCGAACTGTCGTCTGTAATCGTTACGGCATCCCTAATCCGCGTCTCGGACTTACACCAGTCCTCTACGGCCGCTGCGATTGGAATGACGAAAAGCAGTGGGGCCCAAAAAAGATACTGTATGAGCGACTGCGGAAGGTACCAAACATACGGCCACACGAAATTGGTGCGAGCTCCGGCGGACAGATTCTCCCAATTGGCTTCGGGTTCTGCCCTCTGCTTATCTGCATCAGGCGAGTGTGAGCCGATTTGCATCTGCCTGACGAACAGTTGTTTCGGACCTTCACTAACATGGTATTTGGTCGTTGCCCAGAGAGCCAACAGCGTGACAGCCACGAGACCGGCTCGTGCAAACCACCAAGGCCCTGGCCCATCGAGCGAAAGAAGAATCTTCATTTCCTCGCGAAACTGCGAGCCAAGCACTCGAAGAAAGATCATCGCGTAGATTAGGTGCCTTAGCAGTTCAACGATCGCACCTATCGGAATCCCTCCTACGCGACCATACGCGTTGACAAATTTGAACCCCGGCCAGCAATATGAGATTGCCAGCGAAACCACTACGACAGCGAGCGCACCCCCCACCGCCCAGAAAGGGCGATTTAAGAATATCCATACCAGGTAGACGACCATTACTAGCGTGACGATAAGCGCGATTGCGAATGCCCAGTCCATAGAGAAACGCCTCCAATCTCCTCGCCAACTGACAGAAGAGTCGAGTGCTGCACCCGAGTAGATTATGTGTACTGCAGAGAACTCACGCAAGCACCTCCTCCGGTGGGGTGACCGCGAACAGCGGCGTTTCGGGCAGCGCTCGCAGGGTAGTGGCGCGAAGACTTGCGACAGCCACTGGACACACCGATCGTTCGTATTGCACCAGGCCAAGCGGATATCGGACACGCGACTCCGGATGCTGAAAGGTAAGTGGGCTACTAGGTAGCGGTAATTCGATGATAAATCGCGCCTGGCGTGGAGTGCAGGAGGAATGTCCGCTTGGCTGTTCTCGCGCCGATCTTGCTTTGCAGGTGCAGCTGCTAAGCCCGGCGACCTGTGGATTCTCGGCGATCACCGTTTGCACCGTGGCGATAGCGGCAATCCCGAGGACGTGGATCGCCTGCTGGCTCAGCGAGCGATTTCCATAACCCCCAATTTTAGGCAGTCTGACTTCCGCGATGGCAATCCGGACCAGGGGGACGCCGGAATTGCTGCGCTCGGCCGAGCCGAACAGCCTTCCTGGAAAACGAAGAATCTTGAAATCCTTCTGGGGCGTTTTACTTTCCCGCAAAGGCAAGGTAGAATCGTAACCACACTGTTTGACGAGATTCCTTGGTGTGCGCCAGGGGTCGAACGGCTTCGGGAGACTGCCTGTGTCGACGACTTGCGACCGTCCTGCCAAACAAACTGGCATCGACTTCGGCCCGTTCTTCTGGGACATCGTTACAGACGCGCTGACTCAACTCGGCGAAGCCGTGGCCGACGAGCTTCGGCAAGCCGAAGGCGTCAATCCGGGCGATTGTATCGCCTGCTTTCTGCTGAATCTGGAACCTGCCCCTCGACCGCCAGAGACGCAATTCGTCCGCCGTGGCGACCTCATATTAGTAACTGGCAAATCCCCCCCATATTTGCCTGAAGCGGTGCCGATTGAAGTCGTCCATAAGGCTGATGTTTTCCGTTGGCACTGTTACGACGTACAGGCAGGTCCCTCGGTCCTCCTGGAGCGAAAGGAACTGTGCGCGTCCCTCAGCCAAGAGGTTGTGCAATGCCTTGAGCGACTCAAGTGGCATGCCCTGATTCGCCTTGAACAAGACGGCCGGTTCGTTGGCTATTATAAGATCGTGCGGATCGGCGCTGACGGCTCGGTGACTTCAGACACGGCCGCCCTCAAAGATATCGTCCGCAACGCCTTCTACGAAGTGAAGAGCTACGTAATCGGCCGGATCATCGAGAGAAAACTCAACAGTCCCGGCTTTCTCGACAAACTCGCCAAGACCAATGCAGTCGTTGAAAGGGATGGTTTTCATGTCGCCCTTCGTCATGTTGCAAACCTCATTACGTCACACCACGGAGCACGGTGGAACCGAGCCGCGTTTTTGACCCGGGTCTCCCACGGCAGTCTCGCCTGCGTGTTTGCCCAAGGAGGAAGTGGCGACAAGGAGTGGTGCCACCGCGTCCAAGAACCGGTGGCTAGGCGATTCTCCAACATCGACGGCCTCATCGCCGATGCGGACGGCCGCGTACAAGACTTCTTCCAGACATTCGACGATCCTTACTTCGCGGCCGCCGTGCGCTTCCGTCTCGAAATGCCAAACGTCGACGACCCCAGCAACAACTACGTATTGGCCCGCCTCTGGCAAAACAACGGGACCTTCGATAATCTGTACCAGTACGCCGAGCAAGACGACTATGCGCCTGGCGGCCGGATCAGTCTCAAGGAACTCCGTTTCGCGGATATGCCGCTGGCGGTGAAGTTCACCAACGACGATCCCTGGGTACAGGTCGTCGAAAAGGATCGCCGCCATCGGAACCTCCCCCCGGTCTTCGTCGCTGCCAACAGCGAATACTGGGCTATCCCTTGGAGAACCCCTTCCGGCAGTCTCCTGGGGATATGGATCGTCGATTGTTGCTACTGGGGACCGTGTCGGCGCGATGATGGTTGCGAGCCGCCGTCATTGGTCATGGCGCACGCGGCCCTCGACTATCTGGCCGAGCCTTTCGCTCAGAAGCACCTGTCAACCTTGAAATCCTATAATTGACCCGACCGAGCCGCCCCTCATGGCTTTACCGAGATTCCCGCGATGTGGTGCGAAGGCAACCCAAAGACCAACTTTCGTTTCGGGCAGGCATCGGATGAACTAGGAGTACACCCGATTTCAATCGCAAAACTCCAATACCCCTTGGATCGGTGACCTCCGCAGAGTTCGCCATAACTCCTCGTCGCCCAATAAGTTCAACTCCTTTGTTGCCCTTTTCGCCCGGACCAGTCGTACGCACGTTTCGCGCCTTGTCAGATTCCGCGGATTTTCCCCCGTCCGTGGGGTTGAGCCCGCGTATAATGAATAGTAGGGTCATGTTGTCTTGGGCGACTAGGAGAAGATTGCAGGGCTGGCGGCGATCAACTAAACCGCGCAGCTTACGAACGTCGATGGAAGAACTGAGTCGGGATTGTCCCGCCTTCGGACATTTACTATAAGGGCCGCCCACCCCGTTCCGGACACAGCATTTAGAATCGAGAACCCCGATGCCTACGGCAGACGCCACCCGCGAGCAACAAGGTGACCCCACGGATCTCTCCGTCGACCTCTTCCGGTACATTGAGCGCAAGCTGCGAGCCCTGCGCGGCGTAATCCTGCAACGGGCTGGCGAAATCGCTGCTGAAGAATCCCGCGGACCGATCCACCGTGTGACCAAGGAGTATGTCGACCACGCCTTGCGAGAGATCCTGGCTGATCGCCGAGACATCGGGAGAATCGAATACCTTCTCGGCTTGACACGGCAGCCGCCCGAGGCTCTGTCAAAGACCCCACCGGTCGAGCAACGTGAGAAACGCGCTGAAGACCTATCCTTCAGCGTTTTCCGCTACGTTGAGCGAAAGCTGCGATTGCTTCGCGGAGTGGTCCTCCAAACCGCCGCGCAGTTCCCCATACAAGGCGAAGAAGCCACAACTGAATCCGGCGAGAAAGCAATCTGCCGAGTGTCGGAGTCGCGTATTGACCGCGCCCTAAAGGAAATACTGGACGCCCCGAACGGCACACTGGAAATGCTTGGCGTGTAGGTAAGCCAGTTCGACAGGGAATCAGCGGGCGATCCGAAGGCCGTTTCGAGTGTTTTGTGATCGTTCGCTTTACAGTCGGCGTGGGCTGCTGCTGGCCGAGTGTTGGACAGCGAGGACGCGTAGTTGAGTTCGCCAGTCGGCTGCGGGTCGAATCGACCGGCTGGGACCTGGATAGCTTCATCTCCGCCACTCGACTCTATCCCTCAAAGATTTTTGCCGACATGACCTCTCGCAATCGCAAGAAGGCCGGGAAGACGGTGAGGCGGCGAAAACCCACTAGGAATGTTCCGGATTCTGCCCCCGTTTCTCCCCCGTCTGCTGAGCGATCCGAGAGCTTCAAAGAGCCGGCATTGCCCAACCAGCAGTGGGAGGAAATTCAGTACCGCACCGACGAGGTCATCAAACAGGTCGCCATCATTGCCAGTGCCTTGACTGACGACAGCTCGGACCCGAATCGCCGCATTCGCTGCGCTCTCGACGCCGTTCTCAATGGCATGACGGCCGAGCAGGCGGTCCAGTTGGAGACCGTCGGCAAGCTATCCAGCTTCATCGGGATATTGTCTCGCTCTCGCGAGGAATTGTTTCAGCAGATTTCCGCGAAAGTCGCTCCAGCGGGCCAAGCGGTCCGTTCAGTTCGTCAGCCGATCCGCATCCTTCACCTGAGTGACCTACACTTCACCCGCAAAACGTCGGTCGCAGCCGAAGCCCAGGCGTTGCAGGACGACATTCTCAAGGGCGAAGCATTGGGGTTCTCGGCCCTCGATTTTCTTGTCATCTCTGGCGACCTTACCGATCGCGGCTCCGAGGACGGCTTCGGCAAGGCGGTCGAGTTCGTCACGGAGTTGGTCCAACGCTTCAAGCTGAGCAACAAGCACTGCATCTGTGTTCCTGGGAACCATGATACCCTGCGCCTCAAGGACCTCTTTTATGCAGATCTGGGGCCGAACGACAGCGTGATTGCGGTACAGCGCGATGACGTCTACCCTAAACGGTTTGAGGCCTTTTCCCGGCAATTCTTCCGTCCCGCACTGCAGTCAGAGTATCCTCTCGACTTCGCCAAACAGGGCATTCCCTATCTGTTTCCACAACCTCGTATACAGTTTCTCACCCTCAACTCTTGTTGGCAGATCGATGCGTTTAACCCCAAGCGAAGCGCGATCCACGGCGACGCCTTGGCCAACCTGATACAGACGGCGGATGAACAAGTTGCACGAGCGCGCAGCAGCCAGGAGCTGCCCTCCAGCGCCAACGTGCTTCGGATCGGCGTCTGGCACCACGCCGTCACTGGCACCGGCAACGAGAAGATCCAGGACGACGGGTTCATCAGTCAACTTCAAAAGGACGGTGTCCGCGTCTGCCTGCACGGCGATATCCACAAACTGTCGCGGGAGTTGATTTGCTACTGGCATTCCCGACAGATGCACGTCGTCGGCGCCGGAACCTTCGGTGCGGCGGCCGCAGACCGTCCCGAATCCATGCCGCGCTCGTATAATCTCCTGGAAGTTCAGCCGGACCTCTCCAAGATCCGCGTCCACACGCGCCATCGGCCTCGTCCCACCGAATCCTGGGAGCCCTGGGCGGTGTGGACGAAGGGCGGATCTCGTGCGACAGCCCACTACTTTCCGTTCTACGATACAACGCTGAGATAGTGGTTCCACCAAACCCGGCCCTCGAGCCACAGGTAAACCGGCTTTTGATGATCGAAACTGTGGTGAAACGTAGGGTAGTATCCGCGTCTTGCCGAAGTGGCGCTGGCTTTGGCCAGTGCTCATTGCCGGCTCTTCGGATATGTACGCGCATTGCCTTTTCATTTACTCATCGTATAGCAAAATACGTGGAAGGACCACCGATTTTTCGGATCGGCGACGGACCAAGCCAGCGCATCGGTCGCCCCCAGGCGCATCCAAGGGAAAGCAGCATCAACGCAATAGCGCCGCCATTCCAGTCAAGGATCTGAAGTGCGCGAACCCCTCCTCCGTGGGGAAATCAAAGGTGCAGCTCGGCGAATGACCTGGCGAGTCTCGATCTTTCAAGAATCGACCTGAGCGGACATTTCGCCGCCGTCGCAAGTCGTTGCGAGATAAGCACTTGCAACTTCGACAATGACAAACCCTCAACCTGGATTGTGTACCGGGCGGTCGAGTTGCGGTGACGTTGTTGTAATGCTGCAAGTTACTGGTTTTTCTCGACTTACGACGTGCAAGTCGTTCAGTAGCATTGTACTCACGCTGCGGTCATATTGCCAATGTCTTTGCCAAGTTTTTGCCATTTTCGCCAGATGTGGGGTGCTGCAAATGCGCCTTAGAGCGATGGCTCCAGTTATCTCAACATGGCATGATATAACGCCGACCCACAAATCGGTGCTTCGGGTGACCCAAGCTGTGCGGGCGGAAGAACGACGACAGGAAGCGCGGAGAAAGAAACCCGGGAAGCCAAAACCAAAGATCACTTTGGAAAATGTTGCTCATGAAAACTTCCGAACCGAATGCGTTGTAGGCCGCCAAGCGGTACGCGGCAGGGACGGTCATCGGGTAATACTTGCGATGCAAGAAGCGTGTCGCTATCTTCTCCGCACCGAGTGCGCACGGGCGGCGCCCGGCCGAGCCACCGCCAACGGCGGCTGTGCGCGTTGAGCCTGCCGCGGGCTTCCACCCGCAGCCATTTCAAGTTGGCCATTGCGTCCTCGCTTCCAACCTCTGCCGGTCAAAGACAATTCCTTCAGGCGGCGAATAACCTCCGTTGTTTCACCCCTCTGGCCCGTCGTGCCCTCGGCCTGGCGCTACGCGCGCTGGTTTGGCCTTCGCTTGCGGCGATCCGCTCGTGAAGTGCCTTGGCAATCGGGCTCAACCGCATCTTGCCCAGTGTCCCTTCCCGTCGTGGCGCGGCAGCCAAGAGCGTAGCAAAGGCCGCATGCACGAGCATCACCGCGCCCACCATCGCGTAGAACCGCGTGGCGCCGGTGACGTTGCCGTCGTCGATGCCCCAAAAAATCTTCAACCGCCCGTTGATCCGCTCCACGCTCGTACGGCCCTTGTAGAGCCGCTCAAACTGTTTTGTGGCCCGGGGAATCGGTGGAAAACGCCGCAGGTCGATCTCTTGTTTCACGCGGACCGTAAACCCGTAGTCTTTTCCCGCATTGCAGATCTCCGACATGGCGCAGGGCAACCCGCTGTGCTTGGCCGGGCAGCGGTACTTTAGCGTGCCCCGCGACGGCTCGTGGCCGATATAAGCCATGGGCCGGCGGATCATCGGCGAGCTGACGCGGTCGTAGCAGTGCAGGGTTCCCGTCTCGTCATAGACGACATTCGAGTTGCCGTCGTGGCCAGGGAGGAGCTTTTCCTGTTCTTCTTTCCACAACGCTCGATTTTGGATCACGGGTTTGATGCCGCAGGCATGAAGCTTTTCGTGGGCGTCCACGGTGTCGGCCGCCTTGTCGTAGGCCAGGGTACGCATGCGTCCCTTCGGCAAGTTCGCTTTGGCCTGGTCGACCAACACCGGCAGCAACTCGTTGTCTCCCGCCTTGGTGGAACTCACGCGCCAGACCAGGGCCACCTCGTGCTTGGCGTCTACCAGCAGATGCAACTTGTAGCCAAACCACGCGACGACCTTGGTGATGTTCCCTTTTTCATCCTTGTACTCCTTGCGCCCCATGGTCGGTTGTGGCAGGCCGTACCGATCAAGTTCGATCTTTTCCGGCTTGTCCCCGGCCGAGCCCGTAGGGGCAGCTTCTGCTGGCTTTCCCCCTTCCTCGGTGGTTTTCGGCCGGTCACACCGCCGCAGCCGCGCTTTCAGCGACGTGGAGTCTCCCGCCGTCTCCCGCCCCAAGTCGGGCACGACATCGCCCAGCCGCTGGATCATCCGGTTGAATATCGCCTCCAGTTCCAAACGGTGCGGTTCCTGGCCGAGCACGTCGAGGAACCGCGACAGGTTCCATCCCTTGGGAATCTCGTCGGCAGAGTCGATGCCGATCAGTTTGGCCAGCGTGGGGTTGCGGCGCAGTTCTCCCAGGCAGGCTTCGAATCCCGTGTGCCGCAGGGCGATGGTCAAAAGCACCACGCCCCACAGGGTGCGTACGGGATAATCGTTGCGTCCCTTGCCGCGGGCGGCCTCGAGTCCTTCGATGAGTTTGCTGTCGGGGATCGTCTCCAGCAACTGTTTGATGGTGGCCAGAAGGGGATGGTCTTCCAGGCAATCCCAGGCGAATAGCGGCTTCTGGATCTGGATTCTCACGGCGGGCTCCTTGACTGATGGATGTCGCCCATTATACACCGCAATAAATCCCCGCACAAGTCCGGTTGTGGTCGAAAAATCCGAAGAATTTGCCGCCTCGCTGCCGCCTCGCTGCCGAATTGCGGAGGAAAACCGGCGTCTTGCGGGTAAGCCTCTTTTGAGTCCGTCTGCTAAGCCTTGTGGCGCAAGAGGTTGGGAACAGCGCATTTGCCTCAAAACTTCCGCCATACTCTTGCGAATCGGTTCGTCCCCCGGTACAATTCTTGGCGGTGGCGGCGGCACGTCCTTCAAACGGCGTAACGCCGCCCCGGAAGACCCGTATTGGACAATTCGCACACAGCCGAAAGAAGCATAGACGTTAGGCGAATCTATGGGATCTGTTGAAATCGCGTTGCTTGTTAGCGGTACCTACAAGTTTTGTACGCTGATTGTCGGTTCCGCCCTAGCCTATATGGGATACCGACTGTTCGTCACAGGGGTATTTGAAAAGGCCGGTGACCTCAAGACCACCTGGGGCGAAAAGGGTCTTGTCTTGAAGCAGGCTGCACCAGGCACGTACTTTGCGCTTTTTGGAACTGTCGTGATCGCGGTGGGATTGTGGCGCGGCATGGATATCCAGATCAAAGAGGCTCAGCCGAAACCTCCATCTGGGGAAGGAACTGTTGTTTCAAGAAGTGCGGCAAAAGGGACAGCATCTGGGCAAGATACGACCCAGGCGGCAGGATCATCCAAAATGAATCAGCCGACGAAGAGTGACGAGACCGGCTTGATTCAGGAACTCAGAATACTAACGAATCCACCTTGATTCGCCGCGACAGAGAATCCGTGACAGAGCAGCGGTATTAAACTCGAGATTCGTTTGTCAACGCCCTCTCGCACGACAACCGACGAGCGAGGAAGGACTGGCCGGTTGACCAGTTTCTCATGTGGATGATTCGTCGTCCGAATGTGATCGTCACCTACTCAGCCCGCTCAGGCCCGGTAGGTGGTGAAATAAGCGCATTCACAGCGATGCGGCAATTCATCGGAGCCGTGTCGAGACTACGGAAACGGAACGGAATGACCATCATCAGACAGATCAAGGACCGTTATTGCGAAACTGTCCTTGCTGAATTTGTTGCAAGTAAAACTCGGCTAGGCTGGCGGATTCGCTCTTCGCCGCAGGCCGATGGCTGTCTAAAATCACTTTCGCTGCCAGCGGCTGAACGTTGATGCTGTTGATAAACGCGTTCACGTCGTTGAAGTTCGCGGGTGGATTGGCGTTGTCGAAGTAAATCCTCAACTCGTCGGTGGTGTTGGATCGCCCCTTCTGCTGTTGTAATCGCTTAGGGTCAAAAATGAAAAGCACGCCGCCCTTGGAAGCCTTTTGCGCGCCCGGCGGCGAGCTCTTGCTGAGCTGGGCTGTTTTGATCGCTTTGTTGATCAGCCGACGCGTCTGGGGCGGCCGACTGACCGGCGGCAGCCGGCGTTGTCGATGTCGGTTTTGCCGATCCGGTCCCGCTGCTCACGTCCATATAGCCCTCGTCGATGGGGATCTTCTTGTCAATCTTTACATACAGCCAACGACTTGATTTGGTCACCTTCGTCGGCGTCGTCGGCGTCGGCGGAGAAGGCGTGAGCGGATCAATCACCTCCGGGTCAGGATTCGGGGGCAAGGGCGGATTCGTTTGCATGCTCAAGACTTGCACGATATTCACGCTATAAAAGGCATCCAGCGGCGATGCAAGCGGAGCGCGCTGCGCCGTCGTGACCAGCGCCAACCGCAGAAACTCCCGCTGGTACTCGATCGGGACCCAGTAGTAAGCCGCTCCACATCGGCGGCATAGGTGAGCCGCTCCCTTCGGTGGCGGCCCGCAACTGACTCGGAGGCCCCCATTCCCTAGGAACTCATTATACGCGTCATAAACGGCATCACTTGTCGTGACCGGCGTTGCCACCAATCCAATCTGGTTCGTGTGATCGAAACCCAGAGCTGCAGTCAATGCGTTCATCGTCGTCGCCGTGGCCATCAAGGCCGGTGCCGCCGATCTAGTAGCGGCATTAATATCCGTGGTAGTAACACCGTCGCTGATACCGCTGGTTTCCTTGACGGTCACGTTTGCCGAGACGTTCGTATAGTCGATCTGAATGATCGGCATGCCGTTTTTGGCCCGGATCAGATTATCCATGATCTGATTCGTGTACAGATCGAGCAACGCGGTTCGCATCTTGTCATGATCCCGTTCCGCTTCCAGCGAGGCGCATCCGGCCGAGCAGGCAATGCAGAGACCGGCGAGAACAAGTGAACGATGCATGAATGATCTTCCTTTATTCGAATGCATTCAGGTCGTCGACATGTCCAATGAACGATCGCGGATTCGACACCAGTCTGAAGCCCGTTCTACCTCTCGCCTTCATCGGGTAGGGGGGCCAGTTCGAGCTGCGAACCACCAGCCGGCGGGCCGTAAACTAAAGGGCCAGTTTCTGAGCCGTGATTGTTTCGTTGATTTCCTTCGAGCGGAAGACCAATGGTTGCAGCCGTGCCGGCAGTGGTGCCGCAATCATCCACGTTGTGGCTGTTGGAAGGCTGCTCGAACTTGACTTGCGGCCCCCGAAACGGTATTCGATCCAGAAGTTCACTGGTCGTAGGGGCAGGCGGAGAGTCGCCATCAAGCTTCACCATTAAACGATAAGGGAGTTTCGTCTTTAGCCTCTCATAGCAGCTTTTGGTCAAGAGCACTCTCAGTTTCGTCGTTACGAAGAAACGCTGCGAATTGTTTGGCACGAATCGGTCCGACTTCAACTTCCAGGCCTCGTTGGGCGGGATCCACTTGCGAGAGATCGGCTTGTGAGGAGTCGTTTTGTCGACAAATACCATATTGCTACTCCCCTGGTCGTAGTAGTAATAGTACACGGCTGGCGGCAGAGGGTCAGTCGATTTGGGCCGGGTTTGCCGAAGATAGTATCTGCAGCTAACGTCTTTCTGGATCGTACGATAGATTGATAACGCATCGAATCCTTGGCTATACAAACTCACGTTATCGACGGTCCAAAAAGCGTCCTGGTGGCGTTCCCCTGGGGCACCGTTGTTGTTCGGCATGCCATTGTCGTTCGGAATGCCTTTGTCGATGTCGACATCGACTTGCACCAGGGGTTCCGCCGTCCGGACGCCATTTTTCTTCGGAACGGGGAGGTCCCACTCGGAATCTTTGTCCACTTTCAGCATCGTAACGATGTACCCCTTGGGCTCTTCGAGCAGGCGGTCGCGCTGCCCCATCGTGACGAGCGCCAGGTCAAGAAACTTCTGCTTGTGCTGCACTGGCACCCAGTAGTATTCGTCGCCGAATTTCTGGCAAATATGGGCCGCGCCGGCCGGGGGCGGATTGCAGGTGATTTCGAGTTGTCCCGGATTGCCGAGGAACGTGAGATAGTCGTTGTAGACTTCGTTGTTCGTCAGCATCGGATTGGCCATGATGGTGATATTGTTCGTGTTGTTGGCGCCCAGTCCGCCGGTGAGCAAATTCATGGTCGTGCGCGTAAGCACGAGCATCGGTGCGGCAGCCATCGTCAACACGTTGTTGTTGGTAGTTGTCAAGACGTTGTTCAGGCTCGCCGTGTTCTCCACCGTGACGGTCGCACTGGCATTCGTATAGTCGAGCTGAATGATCGGCAGTCCATTGGACGCGCGGACCAGATTGTCCATGACCTGATTCGTGTAAAGATTGAGCAGCGTGGCTCGGATCTTCTCGTTGTCATTCTGAATTTGATGCGCCGCGCATCCAGTCAAGGCCGGGAGGCAGAGGTACAAGAATGGCAACGGAAGACGCATGCCAAACTCCATCGCAGTGACAAGTATGAGGAATACCTAGTAGGTGTATCGGTCGTACCGGTCACGGAGATTAGGATAAATGGGATGACTCTGCGGATTCTGTGGATTCTGCTCGTTCGCGCACGGGATATAGATAAATTGCGTAGGGCAGAGGCTTTGAGTAGTTCGATGCGAGTACCTGAGTCGTGGTCGACCGCTCCTAAAAATGCCCCAAACGATGGCGGCGTCGGCGCGGCAGGTGCTATGCTTGATGCGACAAACTGAGCGCTGTGCCGAAGAGGCTCTGAGTGCGGCGATTTTACTACCCTAGTTATGGGGGGAAACGATGAGGCGTCGAATTCATTCCGTCGGTTTCGCGCTCTTGACAGGAGCCCTCGTGGCGGCCTCCTCTGGCAGCCTGCTGCAATGTAACGGAGAGGAACCCGCCAAACATCCGTCCGAGGTATATCGCTTCATTACTCTTCCGGATGCCGATCCCGAGTTTAGCGCAACGCTCGGCGAGTATAACATCGAGGGATGGAAGCTTACGACTTCGTACTCGACACAGTCTGGGGTCCTCTGCCGACCCTACCAAGTGGTGACGGACGCGAAACCAGTCGCCACGGACGCGAAACCGCTAGAAAAGCTCCACCAGGGAGAGGGAAGATGGGAACTCAGCGCCTTGTGGCAGTACGGCGTCAAGAAGTGGCCTCCACCGCCGGTCGCCGGAGCGGAGGTGGTGAATCCCGGGCCGCCGTTGACGCTTACCTTCGATGTTACTAATGCCCACTTTCGAGTTAAGCCGTACAAAGACACGAACGTGAACGGTCAGGAAGGCACGATCCAGTACATTACTGTTGCTCCTGACAAAGAGACAATCCTCCTCGACATGCTGATCGAAAGCGCCGGCTCTAACAACTGGTTCACCGTCCGCTCGATTGCGAAAATCACGGAAAACAAGTCACCCCTTCACTCTAGAAAGACGCTCTGTCTTTGCTCCGGAGGTCTCGGCGAGGATCGCCCCAAAGAGATTCCCAAGGGTTCAACCAAGGTGCCGGCCAGCATCCCTGCCTACTCGACCTACGACTGGGTGCCCTCGATCATGGCGCCGAAGCAATGAACTTGCGGCTAAATAGTCTTTCGTGATTCCCCCGACAAACGTCGGGGAATCACAAAACCCTCTTTAGTGTTGTCCCGTGGTAACTGGTGACGGGGTGCGCTCGCAGTGGTTGCCGGCCGTCGCGAACCCTCTCGCGATGAAGGGACCTCGGTAACAACAATAACGCCGTCGACAACTGTAAGCATCATTGGCGATCCGTCTTGCAAGTTATACAACATTTTCGAAAACATCTCTTGCAGCAGAAAGTAATCGTTGTCGAACGGGGCAGTATATTTCGCGCCCGACGCAGCGTCCTTAGCGCCGATCGTGTACATGCCGCGCTCACGGCCATCCGTGTAGTAATTCACAAGGATTTCGCGGACGGTCGTGCTGCCGTCAGGCACCCGGGGCAGTTTCAAAAGAGGATAGGTGGGATCGAAGGATAAGTATTTTGATGCAGCGTCGAGCGTGAACTGCTTGATGTCGGGCAAATCATCCGAGGAACGCTGGATCAGTACCTTGCTGATGATCTCCGCAAAGACTCTGCCCAGTGCGGGATCATTGTAGTCCGGCTCGTAGTGGGCTGCGGGAGCGGTGGCAGACTCATCCCACGCATCAATCTTGATGTTTCCTGCGCTGGAAGCAAAGTACTCGATTGTGACTTGCGCGAAGGAAGGCATTTTTCGGTCCTTTCATTTGGGAATGACGTTGAGGATCGGCCGAGGACGAGGCCGATCGTGCAGCGGCCATTTTGATCGTCAACGATTTGATTGCCAATCCAGCAGGCTGGTAGTCGAAAAATCGTAAAGCGCGGTTTCCCTTCGGTTCGAGCGAACGCTCTTAAAGGAGTCGAACGGGTTGAAATCCGCCGGTTGCTGAACGTCCTGGCACAAATCCGACCCCAATGGGCGCGAATTACCCCTCCAGTGGCTGCTTCCTTTGAGCAAAAAACACGGCCAAATGACCTTGAGCCAATTAAACTGAACCACCACCGCCTGCAAGGCGGTGGGTTCATTATCCGGGATGAGCTACGGACTGAAGTCCTTCGCACATCCCGGCCTAAGTCCATAACGTACACAAATGCTGTCAGCACTCGGACTGGAAGAGCCAAATATGCCCAATCCAAAGGGCAGGCGTTGCCCGCCATTGCAGGCATTTAACAGTTCCTAAAGGTTTCGCCTGACGGCGAGGGTTTTAGACCCATCGTGGTGACAATAACACTGGAGTGCGAAAATTGGGCTTGACGGATACGGCCCGATGGCTCTTATTAGCGCATCGAACATTATACATTATTGGTCGAAGGATGCACGTCCCCGCCCAGTTTGGGGGGCTACTATGCGGACGACCTCTCTCGTATACTATACTTGCCGAGTCGCGTAGCGTCAACTCCTAATATTCGGAGGTGCCCTCTCGTGTTCTGCTTACATGCCGTACGCCGTCTTCTAGCCGAGTGCTTCAAATCCCCTCGAAATCGGCCAAGCCGCACGAAAAAAAACACTCGGCATCGATCTGTGCGCCTGAAGTTGGAACCACTGGAAAACCGTGTCCTCCTGACCGCCGTCGCCCCGTTCGTCGATCCTCATCCTTCCCCGTTCGACGAGTTCGGCGCCACCGTGCTGGCCCTCGGCAACGCGAACGTGGTGGTCACCGCGCCCTTCGATAACGCCGGCGGCACCGAGGCCGGAGCCGTGTACCTGTTCAACCAGGGCGGGACGTTGATCAGCACGCTGAGGGGTTCACATCCGTACGACATGGTTGGCTCCGGCGGACTGACGGCCCTTTCCGACGGCGCGTTCGATTATGTGATTAAGAGTCAGTACTGGAACGGCGGCGAGGGAGCCGTTACGTTGGGGGATGGAGGCGCGGGCAACGGAGTTAGCGGCGTAGTGTCGCCCGCCAACAGCCTTGTCGGCAACATCGCTGGCGACTACGTCGGCTCCGGCGGTGTGCTGCCCCTGGCCAACGGCAATTACGTGGTAGAGAGCCCCGACTGGAGCAGTGCCAAGGCGGCGGACGTAGGGGCGGTGACGTTCGTATCCGGTGCTGCCGAAACTGGACAGGTGTTGGCCGAAAACAGCCTTGTCGGCAGCACTTCCGGCGACTACGTCGGTTCTGGCGGGGTTGTGGCATTATCCCCCAGCAACAACTTCGTGGTGGACAGCCCTGATTGGACCAACCCTGATGGCAGCAATGGTTCGGCCGTGAATGCCGGGGCGGTTACTTGGGTAAACGGGACCACGGGAACAACGGTGGACGGCGAGTCCGTCGTCAACGACATCGTGAACAACGTCAACAGCCTCGTCGGCACCACAACCGGTTGCTTTGTCGGCTCCGGTGGAGTGACAGTTCTGAAAGCAAGTCAAAGCGTCAGCAACTATGTGGTCGTTAGTCCCGACTGGAACAATGGTGCGTATCTTAACGCCGGGGCCGTTACTTGGGTAAACGGGGGCACCGGCGAAACGACCGACGGCAAGTCCGTCGTGAGCAGCGAGAACAGCCTCGTCGGAATCACAAGCGGTAGCCTCGTCGGCTCGGGCGGGGTGGTTCCCCTTACCGCCATTAGCAGCAGCAGTCCCAACTATGTAGTCGTTAGTCCTCTTTGGAACGACGACGGCGTCCCGGATGCGGGGGCCGTGACCTGGGGCAACGGAGTTTCGGGCATTACAATCGGCGCGGTAAGCGAATCCAATAGCCTTTATGGCGAAACCCCTTATAGTCTTATTGGTATTGGCGGCGTGGTGCCCCTGTCAAGTCCTTCCGACAACTACGTGGTGGACAGCCCTGAGTGCAGCATCGGATCCGAAACGGATGCGGGGGCAGTCACCTTGGCGAACGGGAATGGTGGAAGCTCCGGCCCGGTGTCCGCAACCAACAGTGTGGTCGGGAGCACCGCTAATAGTCTTGTTGGCACCGGCGGGGTGGTAGCTTTGACCAATGGAGACTATGTGATCAAGAGCCCCTACTGGCGCACCGACTCGGCGGCGGACCTCGGGGCAGTCACCGAGGAGAACGGAGCAACCGTGGAAACGCCGGGCGTCGTGTCTGCCGCCAACAGCTTCGTCGGCAGCACCGCAGGCGACTACGTTGGCTCCGGTGGTGTGGTAGCCCTGGCCAACGGCAATTACGTGGTTGCTCAGCCCCGACTGGAACAATGGTGCGGCTCTTAACGCCGGGGCCGTTACCTGGGTAAACGGGACCGCGGGAACAACGGCGGACGGCAAGACCGCCGACAACAATACCGTCAACAGGGACAACAGCCTCCTCGGCACGACCGCCGGTAGCTTTGTCGGCTCGGGCGGCGTGACAGTTCTGGGCAACGGCGATTATGTGGTAGCCAGCCCCGACTGGAACGATGGTGCGGCTCTTAACGCCGGGGCCGTCACTTGGGTAAACGGGACCACGGGAGAAACAACGACTGGCAGCGTGTCCGAGGTCAGCATGAACACCAGCCTTGTCGGCACCACGTCGGGCTCCCTCGTCGGTTCCGGCGGAGTGGTGGCCCTAGCCGGAACCAGCCCCTACAGCTTTGCAAATTACGTGGTCGAGAGCCCGGTCTGGAATACCGGATCGGCGGCTGCCGCGGGCGCGGTTACTTGGGCAAACGGGGAGGGAACAACGACGGGCAACATATCGGCCAACAACAGTCTCGTCGGCACGATAGGCACGGTCAGCCCCAAAATCACCGTTTCGTTGGATAAGACTGCAGGAACATTTATAGCGTCCTTTGTAAACGGGGCGGATCAATTGCTGTTCGCCACACAAACAAATGGGAACGTGCCGCCGGTGACCGATGCGGCACCTGTTTCGGGCGTGGCAGCCGGGACTACAACAGCAGCGAAAATGGGCATCGCCACGGCTGCCACCGCGGACGTTGATATCAGTTCTTCCGCGGGGCCCATGAGCAACTTGGCCAACCAGACCATGCTGAGTAGCCAGCCGGCAGCGCCTGAGACGGTTCCGGCGATAGCTTCCGTGGCGTCGTCTAAACCGACAACTGGAACGAGCGCGAAGCGTTGCTGCCTCCGGTCAGTCCGAGCAAGCTCGACAGACCCCTACGATTACGTGGAACAGCGCGGCAGCAATTGCGTACGGAACGGCCTTGAGCGGTACGCAGTTGGACGCCTCGTCCAACGTGCCAGGGAGTTTCACTTACACGCCTGGCATCGGGACAGTGATCTCTGTGGGTAGCCACACGCTTTCAGTGACCTTCACGCCAGCGGACACAACCGACTACCAGACGGCCACGCAGACGACAACGCTCACAGTGAACCAGGCGCTGCCGTTGTTCAGTTGGACGATACCGGCGGCGACCCAATTTGGACCGCCTTGGATTGGTTTTCACACATTGCCGATGGGAGTTGGAAGGACAGGATGCCTTGATCGTAACCTTGCCAACTGCTGTCATCGCTAGCGGGGGGGTGGCTGGCAGTTGGCAAGGTTACGATCAAAGCCGGGCTTCCGTGCCGTAAGTCATTATCTATCAATGAAATGCGGGAAACAGGACTTGAACCTGCACGACCTTGCCGCCACCAGGCCATCAACCTGGCTTGTCTGCCGGTCGGTCACATCGCCGTAACGTTGCTGTGATGCTGCAAGCTGTGAAATGTCATCGGCTTACGACGTGTAAGCCGTCCACTCGCATTATACTCGCATGGCGGTGATATTTCCAATGTCTTGCCAAATCTTTGCCAATTCGGGCTCGCGGCCAAAGTCGCGAACAGTCCGGTCGCTTACTCTCCGGTGTTCTGACGCACCCCGCCACCCTGAGCTTTACGGCCGCACCACCGGCACTGGCTTGTTCCACCCAGGTTCAACTCCACTGCAACATCAACGCATTGCCACTGCAACAAATCGGGATGGCAAGACGGCTATTGAGCTTTTTCTGACAGTGTTGCATACTTGGGAGGATTTATTACGGCGTGTGGTGAATAAACTTCCCGCCGAAGCGTATGGAGAAAATCGATGCAGGAAAACATGAGCCGGGACAATCAAATCTCGGCACCCGACAACACGGCGGTGCGGACCGCCTTGTGGCGGGCGTTGCACGTAGAAGTCGATTCGCCGCCGCATGTCTTCGAAGACAAAGTGGGCCTAAAGTTGGTGGCTCCCGATGATGGATGGCGCAATCGTCCGGACATGAGCCCGTTCACGCGGCCCTTCCGCGCTTCCATCGTGGCTCGTGCCCGCTTCGTCGAAGATCTCGTCGCAGAACAGGCTGCCCGTGGAGTCGGACAGTACGTCATTCTCGGAGCGGGCCTGGACACGTTTGCCCAGCGTCAGCCGGAACTTGCCACCCGCCTGCTCGTGTTCGAAATCGATCAGTATGGCCCGCAGGAATGGAAGCGTCAGCGCCTCGTCGATCTCGGCTTCGGCATCCCGTCATTCCTGCGGCTCGTGCCAGTCAACTTCGAGGTTGGCGATGCATGGTGGGAGCGGTTGGTGGCGTCGGGATTCGACTCTGGGCGGCCTGCGGTCGTGGCGTCCACGGGTGTCAGTATGTACCTGACCAAGGACGCGATCGCAGCAACGCTGCGCCAGGTCGCGGCACTGACACCGGGCTCAACGCTCGCGATGTTGTTCTTGCTTCCAATTGAAATGGCGGACCCCGAAGTACGTCCCGGGATGGAACGAGCGGTGGAGGGGGCGAGAGCGAGCGGGACGCCGTTCGTCAGCTTCTTCATGCCGACGGAAATTCTCGCGATGGCCCGCGAAGCTGGCTTTCGAGACGTCCAGCACGTGTCGGCAGCCGATCTTACCCAGCGCTACTTCGCCGATAGGGCGGATGGCCTGCGTCCGCCCAGTAATTCAGAGGAATTTCTGGTGGCGAAAACTTAGCACTGTGACAACGTTGCTTGTAAAGTTCAAATCCCGTCAAGAGTCACATTCGCAACCATTGACGGGATTCTGTGTTACGTCGCAGTCGGGGCAACAAGACGGCTATTGAACTTTTTCTGGCCGGTTTGGGCGGTTGGGACGCCATCATGCGGCGACGGATGGATGACGGTAAGTCGAATCAGGATTGATACTTACGATTCACCGCATTCATTTTTTATGCCCGTGCCGCCACGGGCCATACCCCCACCGGGGCCAGTCGGACAGCAGCTTGGTCTCCCGATTCTTTCCAGTCAACAGGATGCGGCAGGCTTTCGGCTTGTAGCGCATCCCACCGATCCAGTATAGCCGCCGGTCGGCACCAAGGCCAGCGACTCTACGCGCCACGGACGCCAGAAGCGAGCCATGCGAGCCTGCCTGACGGCCGATCCGGCACCGGCACCACGGCGACACTGACGCCAGCAATCTGGGCGCTTTAGGCAAAGCAATCGACTTTTGCTTCTTAAACGCTTTCCCGGGGAAAATGACGGCCAAAGGTCCGATGCCGACCGGGTATCGGCGTCGGCCCGGCATAGTCCCCGTGGCGATCAGGTTAGCGGTCACGTTCGTGTTTTCCGGCGGATTGGTAGAATGTTGGATTGCGGGCGATTGGTAACTTTTCGATGCTCGGCGAAGTCAATCATGTTCCTCAATTCCAACCTATTCAGCAAGGGGATTCCGACGAGCGCTGAGCCGGGCCTATCCAGCGTGCTGGAGGAGCGCAGACGGTGCATCGTAGAAAAGATTAGGAAAATCTCTGACCTCGCCCAGATGACCGACTCATTCCTTGAGCAACTGGTGAAGGATTCGCTCATCGAGCCGCTTGTCATTCAGTTCGACCGGATGACCCGCAATTACCGAACCGAAAAAGTCGGCCGGTCGGCAACCCCTGATAACTCGATGGCAGGCCCTATGCTCGCAAGTGGTAGGTTCGACGACGAAAACGAGGGGGTTGTCTGTAAGGACGTAATCAACAGGATGGTGGCCAGGATGTCGATTCCGTTCATCGGAGACCCGACGCTGCTGGAGTACGCTCCGAACCCGTGCGGCATGACTTTTCCCAAAGGGGAGGTCATTGGCAAAACGGTCCAGTTCGACGTGATCCTCTGGGACACCCCAGACGACACCCAGCGCGAGAAGGCTGACATTCAACTGAACTGCGGGCAACTTTCGTCGTGCGCGGCGATCATCAATAAGCAGATCAAAGCGTTCAACAAGTCCCTGACTGCGCAGGTCGAGAGTGCGTTCGCCGCGAAGCGCGACGAACTGACCAAACAGCACGCCATCTTCGACGACCCTGGCATCGCGGAGCAGCCCGAACCACCGATCTTGCCCGAGCAGTCCGACCAGCCCTCGTCCCAAGACGTAGAATTGTGAGTTGTCGCGTCAAGCTCTTAGCCATTGAGCTTACCGATGCCGCTGATTCTTCCGGTTAACTCAAAGCGGACCTCGCTTTGGTCAGCAGGAAGCACGCCATTAGCTGCCAGCATTTCTGGCACCATTACTTCCAGCTTTTTCAGCAATTGTTCCATAGTCGCCGCCTCGGTGCATAATCCGGGCACATCAACACCTTCCGCGACCCACACTTTAGCCTCGCCATCCCACAATGCTTCAATTTTATACACTTTGCCCATATATCCTAGCCAACGTATATCCTTGCCAAATGGTTCATTCGATGCCTGAGCAGCGGCAGTTTCCTGAGCGCTATTTCCCGGCACAGAGAAAGGCTCAGCCGGAGGTCCGGGGGACGGCAATGAGTGCCCCCGGTCGCCGGCATGGAAGCGGCGAAATCTTGCAGGGATGCGAGCCGGCGCTATGTGCGATGCACCCGATCTCGGGTCGCCGCCTGACATGCAACAAATCAGGATGCCTTCATGCCCATGAAACCGATTCCAACAATGCCGACACTTACCATTGACGTAACTCCTGTCTATATATTAGTTTGCGTGTTTCCATGTTTTTCCATACTTCCCACCGTTTTGGCCTGTTTTCCCACGTTTCCTATGAATTCTTTGCGCAATTCTCTGTGCCTGCGGACGGGGAAAAACGCGGGATTTCATCGGCATTCTATCGATCCTGGACAGTTGGGCGATGGGATTTGGCAGAATTGAGCAGTTTCTTTGTGGTTGCAAGGGCCCAGTGCCAGACGTAGTTTTCCGAACAGCGACCCGGCGCAAAGCGCCAACCGTCTCGCGGTCTATTCAGAAAACCCGCGCTCGATTTATCCCCGCCTTCTGTCGGGCTTGGTCATTTGTCAGAAAGTCGCGTACATTATATCAGAAAAGCGCCATCTCGTCTGCCAGGGAGCAAGGCCATGCAAGTAGGCCAACAGCAACCCCTTCGGTGAGGTGTCCTGCCGAGATAAGGCTCGGTGTCGTCGGTCAGGCGGGAACTGAGAAGGCGGGAAGGAGCGAAACACGGGAGGTGATTCTCAAAACTGGTCTTTGAAAACATCAGGTCATTCGAGAAGGCGGAACTGCCCTTCCGGCCCCGGCACGAGCGCAAGATCAGCAAACGGGAGTACCAACGAATCCGGGCGAGCATTCTCGCCGTGGGGCTTATTGAACCGCTGCTGGTCTTTCCCGAGGACGACTACTACATCATCCTCAACGGACATCAGCGTTACCGCATCTTGATTGAACTGGGGGTGGAGACGGTGCCGTACATTTTTGCACCGGAAAAGGAGTCCTTCACCAGCGATCGCATGGTGAATCGCTTGTCGCCGCTTCAAGAAAGCCGGATAATCAAGAAATCCCTCGACGAACTCGACGAGAAGACCATCGCCGCCGCCTTGGGAATCGCGCACATTGCCCACCGACTGAACGCCACCCTTTTGAAGCTGTTGCATCCAATAAGGCCTGCGTTCTGGAACTGAGTTACGTCACGCCCAAGCGACAGGAAGAAATCCTCAGGACCATGGAGAACTACAAGGACTACAGCGTGCCCTTTGTGCGCAGCCTGGTCCTCAAGACTCCCCAGCACGCTCGCGCCAAGAACCGCACGGGCGTGAAGAATCCTTGGGCCCGCAGCGAGCAGCGCAAGTCGGATTTGCTCAAGAGGCTGGCCGATGCCGAGGAGAAACACGACTTCTACACCACCTTGTACCGCCAGTACTCGATCAACCTGCTGAAGCTGGTGATCTACGTGCGACTGCTGGTGACCAAAGAACGCATCGCGACCTACCTGCGTGAGTCCCATCCGGACATTCTGGCCTCCTTCCAGGAGATCATCACCAACGCCGAAGGGTAGGTGGGCACATGACAACGTCACCATTCCGGAACCGCGAGTCCGTGATTCTGGCGATTCTGCGGCGCGAACGAAACGGCCTTCCTTTGAATTGCGAGGCGGTCAAAGAAGCGTCAAGCCAGCTCTGCTCTGGGGCGTTTCGTCACTTCGGCTCATGGCGGAACGCTCTGCGTGCGGCCGGAATCAAGGTCGCCGTCGTCGAACGGCGAAGAGAGTGGGACAAAGCGAGAATCATCACCCGTCTGAGGGAGTTGTGCCGACGACGACGATGTTTACGGCAGACCGCTGTGCATCGTTACGATAGCGGGTTGCTTCGTGCAGCGTGCTTAACCTTCGGTTCGCCGGGCTGCTTGGGTTGATGGAAACGCGACCGCGTTCGGAGTGTACTGCGCCGCGTTCATGCACCAGGATCAGCCGATCGTTCTCGATGATGTTGATGCGCTGTACCGGGACGCCAATGGGATTCGGCTACTCAAGCAGCTATGCCAGTCTGAATCCTCGCGTTTGCTGGGCTGGTACTCCGATCCTCAGTATCTGGATCGACGAGGGATCCCGAGAACATTCACGACATCGAGTCCAGTCGCCATCATCGCTAATCGGTGGTCGACGATGAATGCGGACGTTGCTGCGTTGGAAGATCGGGGCCACATGCTAGTCTTTGATCCACCCCCAATTGAAATTCACCGGCAAGCAGCATTGTGGTTCCATGATCAAGAGGTGTTCGACTTCATTTCTGCCCATCTCCATCTCATTACCAACCATTCCTTCCGAACGTATTTGCTTGCTCTTGAATTGAAGAAGGCGCAGATGGATACCACTGCCCCTTGTGAAGGATTTCGCCGATATAGGCCCGATCCTTCAGGATAGCGTGAACCGTGCTTCGCGGGAACTTCGGGGTTGAAGGGCGGAACTGCCGGCCTTCAGCCGCCAGCTTTTCAATCAGCGTATCGAGCGTGTGATTTTCATACGCGAAGAGGTAGAAGATGCGTTTCACGTTCTCGGCCAGGATGGGATCAATCTCGACCACGCCTCGACCGTCGATGCGGACGTTGCGGTAGCCGTAGGGGCCGCGCGAGATGAACCAGCCCTCCTGCACGCGGCGGGCCAGCCCCTCGCGGACATCGACCGATTGCTGTTCGGTGTAGAAGCTGGCCATGTTCGCCAGCGTCCGCCGCATCATGCGGCCGGCGGGCGTGTTTTCGGTCGGCTGGGAAACGGAAATGAACGGCAAGTCGTATTCCGACTCCAGCCGTTCGAGTTCGACATAATCGAAGAGGTTGCGGGCGGCCCGGTCCACCTTGTAGAAAAGCAGGCCGTCATCTGGCACGGCATGACCCGCGTCTCCACCCTCTTGAATTCCGCCTTTTCGGATGAGATCATGGACCTGATGGTCGAATCGGGCTGCTGGAAGGTCGCCGTCGGCATCGAATCGGGCAGCGACGAGATGTTGAAGCGCATCCACAAGATGGTCACCGTCCCGCAAGTGATCGACGCGGCTCGCAAACTGGCGCGATTTGGAATCCAGATGAAGGGGTTCTTCATCATGGGGTTCCCCGGAGAAACGGAATCGCAGATTCGGGAGACACGAGACCTGATCTACCGGCTGAAAAACGCCGGGATGACAAAGCTCTCGCTCTTCCAGTTCAAGCCGTATCCGGGCACCGAGGATTTCGAGCGGCTTCAGAAGAGCAACCCGGCTGTTTTGGAGCGGCTGGACTATCTTCGGATCAACGGTTCGGACGCTACGAGCGGCGTCGTAAGGCATCGCTCCGGACAACACGACGTATGGCTTCCCGACGATGTGATGGTTGCGGACATCTCCAGCGCGAAGGTCAAGCAGTACGTGATCTCGACGCTGGAGCATTTCTATGGGCAGAACATGACATAACGTACTCGCAATGCGCTAAGTCTCTGTAATGGTGCCCCACAGCGCCGTGGATGCAGTAACACGACAGTGCGGGGACTCACGTTTCCCATGGGCGTATATCGAACCGCCGTGTCGAGACTACCGTATTCGCCGTTGAGATTTGTCAATACCGGCGGGCCTTGTGGATCGATCGGCATTCAGCGGCTGCGTCTCAGCCACGGCGGCCAATCGTCCTTGGCGAAGCCGATGTCCATCGCGTAGTTGCGGAGGATTCTGCCCTCACCCGGCCGCAGCCCATGGGCGTGCGTGAGCCGTGAATGGCGGCAGAAAGCTCTTCGAATGGCCGCTTCGACGAGCGTAATCGCTCCCTCAGTAAGCTTTTGATCCTTCAGCGGGAGGCTGTCAATATCGATGTCTCGATCGCCCACTCGGAGGCGTAGTGATGAAAACGCTCTTGTCTTTCCGCCCTGGACTTCCTCCGCTGCTTCTCCCCATGAAACTACTTCGCCAATGAAACGCTCGCGCCCGCCCGGTTCGTCCCACGCACCGTCAAAGCTTCGTTTTTCCCCATGCCCGACCGCTACAAGCAGGTCTGTGAACTCATCAAACGGCCGACCGTAACGCACATCATTGATGTCGAGACTTAGGTCGCCCCAGCCACTGGCTGAGCGAAGTTCCAAGGCGTTTTAGGGCATTGTAAATCTGGGTAGAATCTGTTTTCCAGGTTGGCTTATTGTCGCGCCAATCCTTCTGCTCGAACGTGAGCAACGTGACCGGCAACGGGTCGATTGCGCGATAGAACGTCATCATCTTGGCAAAGGTGTGACTCCGCAAGAAGCACGTATTCCGATTCTCCGATCATCAATTTCTTCGCGCGAATCTCCTCCAAGTACCGCTTAAAGTCCTCGTCGGTCATCCAGTCGAAAGCATGCCGCAACCACTTGACCGTCACGACCTTTCCGAGGCTGGGCGAGTCTTTTATAATACGCGCCCCCCCAACCGCCTTGCGCTGATACTGTTCAGCGGAAACACAAAGGAGCAGCACAGCGAGCCGAAGGATCTCAGGCGACTCGTCCAGACTTGTAAGCGGCTTCGCTCGCATGTGGTTTGGTGGCATCAGACTCCTGGGATCAGCCACAGCGGCCGCGATGTCGACTGACATGGCCGCCGAAAGATCTGACAAAAGCGAACTAGGTTTCCCGCCAGGCAAAGATTGTGCGTATTCAGCGAGCTCGCGCCCGAACAGATATCGCCATTCATTGTATGCACCCTCTCGCATTTCCCAGTATTTGCGAGCCAGCCTCTCAGCCTCCCGCTGCGTCGGATTCTCAACACGTAGTTTACTCCACCACTCGCAAACCGCAGTCGCAGGGATATTGCCACGGTTCGTCAGCTTATCATAGAAGAGGGCACCCAACAGGACGGGGCGCCGGCCGTATTCGCCTACCAGACAGAGCCGCTCTGTCGGACGCAACGCATCGGGGTTGGCGTCTAACAATCTGGTCAAATTCTCGTATTCTTCAAGCGGCACATGAACGGTGTCCCCCAGCAAAGCGATCTCAAGGGCGCCACGATATTGTTCGACCGCGTATTTGAACACTTCCGAAAAGGACTTATTCGTCTTGGCGATCGCCTGCTTCCATTCAACCTGAACAATAGTTTCTGGATAGAACTGCCGACAAAGTTTCCAAATCTGTCCAAACTCCTTCTCGAAAGCGGTCCAGGGGATAATGCACTGGGGGTGATCCTTCCACCATAGCGAAGTAAGAATCGCCATGAGAAATCCCGCGGAAGGCGCATGTACTCCGAGTTCCTCGTGCCTCGGTGATTTACAAGGCGGAGTCTCATCGCGTGCGTCACACAATTTGAAGTCGGCGATAACAATATCGCAAGGTAGGCCAGGAAGATCGTAGCAGCCACCTACGAATAACGCTGCCTTTTCAAGGCTCTGGTCTAACAACGTCTTGAGTTCGCACGGATCCTTGACAACGATAATTGAGAACCACTCTTGATAATCGATGGCACTACGTGGGAGCACTACGTCAGGCAAATCCTCGATCACCAAGACCTTGAGGCGGCCATCACCAGGTCGCAATTCGGTGTTTCCTCCCCAATGAAGGCCCAGGCAATCAGTATCTTGCGTCATGATCGACCTCTAGTTGCCTTGGCACTCGGGGTGGGCATCCGCGACTCGGTGACTTTCTCGCCTATCTCGCAATTCAGAACTCCCAAACCAAGTCTACTCTCGAATATACCTGCCGTTGGTTTGAAATTCAATGACAAGCCCGGGTTCCCGATAAGAGCGTCACGCAGCCGCAGCAGGAACCCGTCCACGGAGTTTTCCTGTTCGATTGGGTCTGGCTCTCGCATGTGGTTTGAAAAAACGCACTCAACACCACCAGACTCCCTTGGAATCATCTTGCACCGCACGATTACAACGCCTTCCTCCACGCGGCCCCAGCGCGATCCGTTACGCAGGATTTCGCACACGATTCCCCGAACGATACGATCGGCGATATAGCCAGCGGGCGCGATCCATCCATCGTCACTGTCGGGATCTGGCACCAACGTAACCGGATAATAGGAGCGCTGACCTTGGATCGAATAATTGACCATTTCCCGCGCAACGGAAAGAATCTCACGAAGAGGGTACGCAGTCTCTCCCAGGAATTTATTGCGGATGAAGGTTTGAGTCATCAGCATTTCGTGAAGAGAGACAAAAGCAAGTGCCATGTCCTCGCTGAGGATTGAAACACGGACTTGATCGATGATTGCTTCAACTCTGGTGAGGCTATCGGTGCTTACAGGGAACCGGAAGTCGGAAACACCAACTGGGGGGGCCTGGGTGAAGAGGAGCTTGCATAGTTCGAGTGTATGGATGCCGCGGACAGCCGTCGTTGTACCATGGATGGCACTGGCGATTGCTCGGAGTTGGGCGGCCCTCGCCTTTTCGGACTCAAACTTCCGCCGGTAGTAGCGACATGAGGCCGGAATCCGCGCCAACAAGCGTAGGTATTCGACGATCAACTGAAGCCGCGCGAATCTCGCAAACGGGATCTGGTGCAGTGCGAGGCTTTCCGATTTAGACGAGAGACCGCAATCATTTTCAGACAAGGTCCAGTCAATTTCATCGATCGGGCGCACTCCAACCACAGCCACACCAACTACGGGCGTGCGCTCTTTCCGACCATCCTCATCCAATGGCACGACAATGACTCCGTCGGGCTCTTCCCAAACCGGCACGACCAAGTGCGTCTTATCGGTTTCCCAAGCGTCATCCGGCGGCGTATCCAACGCAGTCCAGTAGTAGTACGGTAACAATGGAAACCGGAGTTGGCGGTGGAGGTTCTCGAGAGCTTCCGCCATCGTCGGCGCCTGGCCTGAGTTAGCGAGCCAACTTTCGACAACTTGCTGCAGGCATTCGTCGAGTTCGCAAAGGGCGGAAGAACCCAACACACCATTGACATGCACCTGAACTTGCGCGATGGTCCGACTCAGTGTCGCAATCGCTTCTGCCAGAGCCTGGCAAGAACCGTCGTCTCCCGCAGGACAAATCCCCAGAGATGCAAAGCGCAGCATGGCCAAGAGACCTCGTTTGACACGAAAAACACCTCCATCCATCTCTTCGACCAGATTTAGGGAGAGCCACTCCTTTGTCCAAACGTGACCATTGTCTGCGACCTCAACATTCTTGTGTGCAACGTCGAGGAAGTGCGTACGGACACCACCGTCTTTGCCCGTCCGGTCGATCTCAGGTTGATCTGAATCCTGACCGGGATGGCAGAATCGCGCCCAATCGTGTTCGCGCGTGTCGCGATTCGTTTCCCATGAACGTCTGTCCCAGATCGTGCCAACTGGCCCATAGCTGGCCCCGATCTTTGGTCTATGATTTCTTCCGTCGGAAAACCTCGAATCCCAGTCCCAATTGGCTAGCTGGGCGCATCGCAGTAAGAGCCGCCAAGAATAGAGAAAGAACTTAGTCTCTCCGAGGGGCACATAATGGCAGTGGAAGTACCGGCGAATTGTGTTGCCCAGCCAGTGAGTTTCTTTGTCGTCTTCGGCGGTCAGCGGGAGTCGGCTGAGATACTCGGGCCGGCACCGTTCTTGCCACCCATAGTCGCTTTTCTTGATCGATTCCCGGGTTCGCCATATTCTGAACATCCCATCGACAACACCTGCATCCGAGGCGGCCTCTCGGCCGTGAGCCCAAACATAGGGAGTCATGAAGGCGACAGATTCTTCGTCGATACTCTTTGAGTAGAGGAGGGGATCAATCTCGTTGGTCACCGGGTCAATGAAAATGAAGCCAGCAACGTACACCCCGAGAACGGTGCGCAGGAAATCCTCGCAAGAAGGGGATTCAAGGCATCGTCTAAACTCGTCCCTGATGGTCTGTAGCGTAGGGTCGGAAAGCGCCTCGGGTGGCCAGACTCGCCGAAGCAGGTTCTGCTCGATCCCCGTGAACTCGGCCACAGTGCGAGGGTCCCAACGAAGCGCGGAGCGACTGATCGCAGCATTTCCTCCGGCGCATCCTGCCGTACTATCCATGGGACATAACCCCGCCTGAGGTGCCGTATCTGCCGCCACCCCCGCACTTGGAACCGTTCAGTCATGGGTTTTTCTGAACCTTCAGCACAAAGAGCGAATTTTAGAGCGTCAATGACCAACCCTGCAATAGAGCCGACCCTCGAAATCTCTGGAAATGTTGGATTTTGGGTCGAGCTGGCAGTCTGGGCAAGCAAGGGAATGTGCTGAATGCCTTCATCGTAACCTTGCCAACTGCTATCGCTCGTGTTCGTCGGTAACATTGAGTAACGGCTACTTTTTCGCCCACAAGACGCCCGCCTGCCAGAATCGGTAGGGGCACCCCACTTCAACGAATCCCGCATCAAGCAGCATTTGGCTGTTGCTGGGAGTTCCATTGCTCCGCACTGCCGCTGCCACGGTGGCCTCGGTTGGCTCAATTGGCGCAGGGATGTTCTCTTCGCGAAGATGCTTCAGCCACCTGGCGCGGAGGTTCCCCACGTCTGCCGATAGGCGTTGTACGACGGGCTGATATGGTGAATCGGCATTGCTTGAAAGCTGCTGAGAAACCCAGTCTTCGCCGATCTCTTCTGCATATTGAGACAGCGTTGGCGATTGGAAATCGAACAAATCGGCGTTGACAAACACGCCTCCGGCATTGAGAACTCTGAAGGTCCGGCTGTACAGATCGCCTCTTTGCTTAAGAGAGAAATGGTGAATGAGAAATGCGCTTATGACCGCGTCGAACGGCCGGCCATCAGGTACGAGTCCTCGCAACGCCTCGGAAGTCCACCGAACATCCAGAATATCGCCAACGACGGTCTTCACGCGGCTCACGCCGTCATTTAACCGCTCATGCAGTTTCCGCCGGAAAATGCCCAGCATCTTTTCCGATTTATCGAACGCAACGATCGTCGTGTTTGGACATAATCGCAAGAGGGCCAGCGCCTCCATGCCCGTGCCGCATCCTACGTCGAGGACCAGAGGGCCATCCGTCGAATTCGGGGGCGTCGATTGGACTCCGCCCGATCCGCGACGCGACGCCGCGAACCCGCGGTGAACCAATTGCGCCGTCACATTGTGAATTGCCAGGTACTCCGGTTGAGTAAGCTCGGCAGTATCGTCATAGATCTCGGCGTCGTCTTCTGCGTAAAAATAATTGTCCATATAAATCAGTTATTCTCACTCAAGGTTCTTGCCTGCTTCAACGAATGCTTTCATTCGCGTAGTCGTCGGCTGATCCAGAATATCGCAGCCGCCTTGCTCGACGATTCTTCCGTCGCTCATGAAGGCGATGCGTGATTCGCCGCTCGTGCGAAGAATGTTTCGTGCGAAGCCCAGGTGGTGGGTGACGATCAATGTCGCAAACGTCCTGTCCCAAATTTCGATAAAGAACTTGAGAATCTGACCTGCTTGCTCAACATCGAGCGATGAAGTAATTTCGTCCATCAAAAGGTACTTCGGCTTCAGCATTAGAGCGCGGATCAGGGCCGCCCGTTGCCGTTGTCCCATGCTGACTTGATTTGGAAATCGATCCAAGCACTCCCGCATCTCGAACCGCTCGACAAGGCCGAGAAGTCGGCGCAAGTCCCCAAAACGCGGTCGCCTGCACGGGAGAAGCATATTTTTCCGTAGCGAGAGGTGGGGCCAGAGAAAGTGCTGTTGAAAAACTACGGTCACCTTTGGCCAAGGGCGTGGCTGGCGCGTGATACGGTTCGGAAAGACGTGTTGTTGCAGATCGATCTCGATCATGCCTGAATTCGGTTCCTCGACAAGTGCTCAGCATCCGAACCAATGTGCTCTTTCCGCTGCCGCTCGGCCCTATCAGCGCGGTAATACTGCCTTCCTGCAACTCAATGGTTGCGTTATCCACGACCGCGCGGCCGCCGTACTTCTTCGTTAGGGATTCCGCCCGTAGCATATCAGACCTCGGATGAATCGCGTGTGTACCGTGCGCGAAGCCAGATCGCGAGGGCGTTGACCGGCAAACATATTGCAAGCAAGAAGACGCCAAGTGCCGTATAGATTTCGACCGGCTTGTGGATGTCGGAATTAACCCGCTGAGCGGCGCGAAATATCTCTCCGACCGAGATGAAGCTCAGCGAACAACGTCGCCTGGAGCATATTGATCTGAAGCGGGAGGAGCACGGGTATCAGTTGCCGCCACATAATTGGAAGTTGAATCCTAAAGACAGTCGCAGTTGCGGATAAACCGCAGACCTTGGCCGCAGTTATGTATTGTTGGGGAAAGTCGATCAATGCGCTGCGAACCGCGTCGGCCACACAGAACGTGTTGACAATGGTGAGAACAACCGAGGCTGTCAGGAAAGGATCGATGACGACGATCGTCCCCTCCGCCTGAGTGAGAAGTTCCTGAAAAGGAAAATGTGCCCAGTAGAGGAAGACGATGATTGGCACACCAGAGAGAACAAAGGATAACAATCGGGCAGGTATGCCGACCAGCCTCGGAAAACGGGCAGATATTGCACCCACGCAAATACCAAGGAAAAGGCCGGCCAGCCAGATAATCAGACAGAGCTTGAACGTGACGTACAAGCCGTCGCCGAAGTCCTTGCGGTTCTGGATAATTATGTCGAGAACGCTCATGATACTGACCGGGCGCGGTTGCCATACAAAAGCCGACTCGGCGCTGATCCCTGCTTGTTCAAGGGTACGTCTCAGCCCTAGCGCGGCAGGCGATAGGGAACCGCGACCCGATAAAAGTTGTCGGGGTGATGTTGGTACTTGCGCAAGATCTTGTCAATAGTTCCGTCGTTCTGCATTTCGGTAAGGGCAGAATCTATCATCGACTTAAGGTCGAATGCTCCCATTTTGATCGCGTAGCACGTTGGGAAGACCCGCACAGGTTCGGCAGGAAAAAGTTCCACAAGGGCCCCGGGGTTAGTTTCGAGGAACGCATGCACAGCGCTGGGATCAGCAAATGTGACATCTGCCTTGCCACTCTTGACGTTCATGAGCACGTCCGTCCATGGCGCTGATTGGGCTACCTCTCCGGCCTTGGATGTGCTTTCGGGAAAGTCAGATTTCGCGATGAGGGCTTCGCCTGCCCCATCCTGCTTTGAAATAACGACGTTGGGGCTATTGAGATCGGCCAGGTGGGTGAACCTCGTTTCTCCAGGTCGCCCCCAGACCTTCATCGCGTTGTACAAGAACGGCTCGGTGAAGATTCCCTCGCGTCCCCGCGATGCGCTTTGCCACACTCCGACACCGAAAATATCGCACCGGTCTGCGCGGAGTTCCTCAAATAGATTCCCCCACCCCACCTCCTCGCCCCATTCAACATCCAGTTTCAAGCGTTTGCCGATTTCCTCGATGATTTCCACGCCGATTCCGACCCGTTTTCCAGTTGGATCACGCATGCAAAGCGGCTTGTATTCTGCCCACGCGACGCGGATCTTGCCGGTTCTGAGAACGCGTTCCCGAACGCTTTCCCCGACGGGCGACGGAGCAGTGCCGGTCTTGTTGCAACCCATCGGGCCTACTACGAGGAAGAAGATCAACGGAAGCAGAAGCCGCTTCATAATTCCAGTCCTTTCTTATTGGGCGTGAATGGCACGCGTTTTCTTGTGTTTCGCGCGAACACCTCTGCTCGCTCATTAGGGCGGCGCGAGGCACCTGCTCACAATAATAGCCCTTGTCGCTGCATCCACCTGACAACGGCTGACAAACGGAAGGCCAAAGTGGCGATACGAGACGTAAACCGTTACAGCAACCGGAGATGCGGATCAAGTGGCCGCACCCGGAGACGATCAAACGAAACGATCTGCCTCCCCGACATCCGAGAGACTGACCACCCTGTCGTGATGCTTCCGTATCAGATTCTGGATACACGCTTCTGAGATTACTGCGTTGGGAGACGATCGAAGCCGATTTCTGCGGCTACGACGACGGTGTGTCATATTTAGAATTGATGTACTTGGCGGCATGGCGTATCAGTGATCGGCACATCCCAGGGCTGGCCATGATATGGCTTGGCGATTCCTGATTCCGCAGGCGTTGAACCAGCACTCGCTCTTTGGCGCAGCTTCAGGCCGCCAATAGATCATTCAACAAATTTGGGCCATGGTAACCCCGGTTTAAGTGGCCTGCCTTCAACAACCGCGAGCAGTTTCCCAGGATATCCTTAGCCGCGCAACTATGGCGGCTCTCGTTGCAACCCCCTGTCTGGTCCAGGGTCTCTGCGGGTGTGCCCTGGATCCCGGGCCGAACTGTCCGCGCTGCTTTATTGACTGTCCGTGGGCGTACGCAGGTAATGCTGAGCAAGCACCGAGAACCTCGGCTAGTCGGCCAAGCCAAGCCTCGTCAGCGTTCGTTACCCACACTTTCAGTAGTCGTGTAAAAGCTGTGGGCAAGCACCGAGAACCTCGGCTAGCCAGACGATCCCAAGCTTGTCAGCGTTCATCAACCAAACCTTCAGTAGTCGTGTAAGCTGTGAGCAAGCAACGAGAACCTCGGCTAGCCAGGCGATCCCAGCCTTGTCAGCGTTCATCACCCAAAGGTTGAATAGTAGTTTAAGCTGAAAAAAGCAACAAAGCAATTCCGGGAGATTGACTGGCAATTAATAGGGCAGTTAGGGCACCCGCGGTGGGTTCCCAGTTCATAGTCGTTAGTTCAGGAGAATGGTTATGTTCAAGAAATGTTCGATTGCGGCGAGTGCCATTTTGGCCCTCGCGCTGTTGGTCTTTGGTTTTGAGAAGACTTGGTCGTACATCGAGGGGACCCGGTCAGTGCTTAACCATGAGGCTGATGTCAATACGCCGCTCAAGTTAGAAAGCGCCCGAATTGCGGCGTTGATCCAAACGGAGAGTGACGCAATTCTTGCCCGGGAGGAGAAGGTTTGCGACCTCGAAACGCGGCGACGTTCGATGGCCCAGGCGGTCGACGAGGGCAAGAAGCGGCTTCGTTCGGAGGTCGCCGTTCTCAAGCAGGTAAAGACCTTGCTTGACGAGAAGAAGCCCTCATATCAAATCGGTCGTGCCAGCTTTACCTACGCGGAAGTGAACGCCGACGCCCTGGACCGCGTCGAGTCCGTGAAGCGAATGCAGGAGGGTAGTGCGGCGGATGAGACACTGCTCGCCGACCTGGATGGCGCAATCAGGCAGGGCTACACCAGCCTGAATGAGGCGCGAAAGGGGATCGTCGATCTGAAGAACGGGATGGCCCGTCTTGAGGCTCGCAACGAAAATGCCGAGGCCCGGCTGGAACTCGCGAAGGTGACCAGCGTTGTTACGGGCGACCGACTCATGGCGGACGGTGAGTTAAAGAAGGCATTGCGAAACTTCGAGGAACGCGTGGCCCAGAAGGAGAAGCAAGCGGCTGTTCGCCTGAAGGGTGCAAACCCCCAGTTCAGGATCGACTACTCGGCTGCAATAGTTACGCAAGAGGCTGCGACCGAGATCGAACGGGTGCTGACGAACGACACCACGGCCAAGCCAACCCCACCCGCGCCGGCAGCGCCACGGTCGGCAACCGAGGCGATTAAGGTCACCGGGGGTTGATCGAGGGCTTTCACGACGGGTGGCGGGTCCGAGCCCGCCACCCGCCACGGAGGTTTCGGCATGATTCGCGCAGTGGTGAAAACAGTCTGCCTTTTTGCTGGCCTGCTTTGGCTGGTGGCATTGGCGGACAAATGGGGTTGGCTGTCGCCGGTTTGGGCCAGCATTCTTCCCGAAGTCGTGCTCCCCCGTGCTCTCACGATTCGTGAAGTGCAGATGGCCCAGCTTGAACAGAAAGTCGAAGCTACTCGGGCAGAAATTGAAACACTTCGGGGGGCAAAGAGCGACTCCCGGCAGAAACGCCGCGCGCTATTGAATGAACTTCGGGAGCGACTCGGCCATTCCGTTGACCCTTTCGACGACGCGAAACCGGTTGCACAATCTGAGGCGAAACCCAATACGGAACGGGATCCGGTAGTTCAAGCTTTGGTGTGGTCTGTGGATGCCGAGGATAGGCGGGGCACCATGATCGAGGCCAAACTCAAACGGAGTCAAGCGGATGTCGACCACCTGCAGTCTCGGTTGGTCGCCCTGAAGAATGGCGTCAGCCTGATTGAACTAAACACACTTACGCGGCCAACCGAACGGCTTCCCAGCCAAGACGAAACCGAGAGGTCGGTCGATCGTTTCAACCAGATCGTGCGCGAGGCTACGGAATCGACCAACTGAAAGGAAAAAGAACCAACTCGTGAATACCAACGTCAAGAGAATCCTGTTTACGGTCTTGTTTTTGGCCGTGCTGGACGGCGTGGTGGTCGTCATGCCCCACGGCCTCTGCGCCAACACTACGGCTACGACGGCCAACTCCGATTGCCGTCAGCAGCAAGACGTCCCGGCCCACGGCCAAGAACGGCTCCCCCAAAGGGTGCCATCGTCGTACAAAGACGATTTGCAAAGCGATTCAACCAGTCGACCTTCCGTTTCGCAAAAGAAGGCCACGGTTTCCGTGCAGGCTGTTGACCCTTACATTGCGGCGATCACGGACTCGCTGGTCGAGTTGGATTCAAGGATTTCTAACCAGGAGGCTCTTCTACGTCGGGTCGTGAGTTGGGGACATGGCGCGATCGCCGGCCTAGTAGTCCCTTTAATCCTATGCGCATTGGGGATATCCTATCTCTGGTTTAGGGTGGAGCACCTGGCAACTGCGGGCAGCGGAGTTGCGATCGTGCGATTTTCAGATGCCGAAAGTTCTGCGGCCAGCCAAACGAGAGCACGAATCCAAGCGGCGAAATCCCGTGTGCATACTCAGCAGAGCACGACGGCGCTCTCTTGCGGCGAGGTCCCGCGGATACAGGTTCTGTCCGGCGTCCTCGATCGGCTGGCCGCGGAAATCAACGCCTCCCGGCAGCGGCGCGGCACTGTCGAGACGGGATTCGCCCTTGTCGGGAAGATTAACGGCAAGGGGCCCGCGCGGATTGTTCTCGTTAACGGCATTATCGACGAAGGTCCGGACGCGGCGAGGTCCGCCGGCCACCACAAGGCAGACCGCGACTACCAGCAGCGGGAATTGGAACTCCTCCAACTCGTTGACCCCGAGGTCATGCATATCGGGGATGCCCATTTGCACCCCGGCTGCTTGGATACCTGCTCGGCTGGCGATTTCTCGACCGACGTCAACAATGTCCGCGAGAGTTGGACGCAGGAAATGGTCTTTGCGATCGCGACAGCCTCCAACTCTTCGCGGGGCCAGAGATCGCCCGGCTTGTACCGTGGCGGGCTGAAGTTCACCTTCTACTATCTTGGCAAGGGTGGCGGCTACAGATACCGGCAGTTTGAGCCGGAGATCATCAAGGGCGAGCCGCTTCGGGTCGCACCACAGCTTCGGCTCTTCGCCGAGGCAGCGCCCGTCCGAACGCGACTTGATTTCGAGAACTTGCGGCGCCTTGCCGCTTATCGCGTGATGGTCACCGACTTAACTCTCGATGGTCAACAGCCTCGCCCGTGCATCGTGATGTGCCACAAATCGCAGGGATTCAAGACCGTGCTCGCCTTCACGAGCGATCCCAACTGTTGTCCGGATGTCTATGTCGAGGCGGATTCCGAGTTGACTCAGTACCGGTCCGAGTTCGTCGACGGCGGATGGAACCGGCATGTCTGGTTTACGGCAATCGTTCTTGAATTGGAAAGGGAAATGGCGGCCCGACTTGCTGGTGCCGGTCGGGATTCCACTCAAGCGGCGGCGAGCGGGCGGCCCGCGCTTGCTGGCGACAAGTCTTTTTCGGGCATTGAGGAGTTGACACCGTGGGCAATTTTTACCCCTTAAGCAAGGAGCGCGCCGAGGAAATCCGCGCAATCCTTCAATCTCGACCCGATGACAAAGGGTTGGCGCTAAGTCCGACCGGCGCGATCCAGGGCACGGCACCCGTGAACACGGCGACGACGCCGGGGGTCAAGCCGTTGCCGGATGACCGGCGAAATGTTGTCGCGAGATTCGACACGCACTACTAGTACCACGGCAGTGGGAACGAGATCATGGACAAAATGCGGCTTGTCCTGGAATACCGCGCGATGCTTGAACGCTGGGCCGCGCTCCGACCCGAGTTGTGCCGGGATGAGTCTGGCCAGCAACTTTGGTGGGAAGTCGAACTTCAAGCCGAGGGCGGCAATCGCCTGCCCATCCGAATTGCCTATCCGAAAGATTATCCTGCCAGTCCTCCGCAAATTGTCATTCAGATTTCGATGCCCGCAGGGACACCGCATCTGCTAGGCGGCGTTCGGATGTGCTGGTATGACCCACGAGAAAGCGCGCGCAACCGAAACATCTGGTGCCCAGCGAAGGACACCGCGGCGATGTGCCTTGGCGTTGCTCAACGCTGGTTCCTCGCTTTCTTGGTTTGGTTGACAACAGGAGAATGGCCGGTGCCAGACGCCCGGGAGTGACGCAATCGGAAGTAAAATTATCAACCGATGTTCAGATGAGCGAAATCATGGACAAAGCTGAGCTGTTCAAGAGAGTGAAGTCCATCGTGAATCCCGACATGGCTAGGAACGAGACGTTCTCGTTTATGGGCGTGGGTTCCGGCGGTGCCCGCGCAGCCGAAGAGGCCGCGCGATTCGGCGTCGGACGGATTATTCTGGTTGATCGGCCGGGGGAGACGCTAGAGGAAATCAATATCTGCCGACACCTTCTTGGCTACAAAGACCGGGGCAGGCTCAAAGTCGAGGCACTCCGCGACCATATCCTCAATATCTTCCCCGAATGCGAAGTCGAAGCAATGGCCCTGGACGTCACCAAGGACCGCGACCGCCTTGTTGAAGTAGTTGCCCAGTCCACGCAAGTTTACTCGTGTGTCGACAACGAAGCCAGCAAGTACGCGGTCAACGAAGCCGCACTAAGAGCCGGTGTTCCGTTGATCTTCGCGGGTGTCTTTGACGGTGGCTGCGGGGGAGAAGTTGGCCGTGTGCTGCGCGAAAGTGCATGCTATGGGTGCATTGCGTCTCACCTCAACCGTTCATGGAAGCCCGATAGGCACCAGACGTTCAACTACACGACTCCCGAATCGGAGCAGACAGCGGGCAGCGCGTTGAATATGGACATCGCGCAGATAAGCATCATTCAGGCCCGCGTCGGCTTATTGACCATGCTTGCCAAACACGACCCGGCCCAGGACTTCCCAGGAAACTATATTCTCTTCGGCAACAGGCCGGTGGAAGGCTTGTTCGCAAGAATGCTGGCGAGCGAGATTTACAATATCCCGAGAGACCCCGACTGCCTGGTCTGCGGACGAACCGGCATGTCCGACGGCGAAGTCGACGCCGCTGCCAACGAGATCCTGCGAAACAGCGTATGCCGCACGAACTGACACCGGGAATTACCATGAGAACAATGACAGCAATCCTGACCATCGCCACCATACTTGGGACTCGGCCGGGCGGTGCAACCGAACATCCGCTGGACGAGGCTGCCCAAGCCCTCTCTACGGGCGACTTGAAGCGAAGCGTGGAGATGTACGGCCGCGCAAACGCCGACGAGCCGACGCCAGCCGGGTGGAACAATCTCGGCGTGGCAATGGAGCGGGCCGGCAGTCTTGAGGAGGCCCTTGCCGCGTACCAAAAGTCCATGGAATTATCGAATGAGGCCAAAGGTATCAAAATGAACTACACCCGTGTCCATGTGCGCGTGCTGCTACAGAAAATGCTGCCCTATGCCGCAGCAATCTTCTTCGGGCCGTTGGGGGCCTTCTTGATGGTCCGTCTTGCCAGATTTATCGTTTCGGTTTGGCTTCGAATACGTCGCGCGATGCGTGTCCGGATGGTCCGACAAACGGATCTCAGCCATAGTGTCCAGTGCCGCGGCGGTGACCATCAGGCCGATGGAAAGGTTTACCCCGACACCGAGAACGTCGTTATCAAGGCTGACCTCTTACTTCCCGGCGGGCAGGATGTGTATCCGCTGCAGCTCAACCTTCAGCTACTCCGGTCTGACGGGGAAGTCCGGCAGACGCTGCCGAAAACCGTTGAACCGGTCCCAGCCAAAGTGGCGAGCATCTCGTTTACAATCGAGGATCTCACAGAGGTGTTGAAAAGCCCGGGAACCTGGAAAGTCCGACTGATAATCGAGCGGACCCACAAGACTCTCGGCGAGATTGAACTCATTGTCGTCGGCCAAAGCGACTTGATCGCTGATTTGGAGGCTGTAGACGTCCGGTTGATCGCTATCTGCGGCAACTCGACCGCGCCTGATAATGTTATTTTTCCGGATGTCGAGGGGGTAGTCCCGTGTGCCATTATCCGTTGCCGACAATACCATCCCGCGAAGTTCGTCGGCATGAAGCTACGTCTGGACTTGGTCAACGTCGACGACGACGAAGTGGAAAGCCAGTCCTTGCCGCTGGAGTTAACTTCTGACGGAAAAATGGAATTTTGCTCCGTTAGTCGGCCAATCGCCAACGATCCGATTTCCAAGAGGACCGGATCATGGGAATTTCGCGTGTTCCTTGAAACTCGGCTGTTGGCTCGGATCCCGTTTGTGATTACCACGTTCGAACATGCGTTGGACAGCATCAAGGTCGAGCGTTTCGATATCGGAGGCAAGACGGCTTCGGGGCAGATCCAGCGAATTCGTGAACTCGTCGACGTTCTCGACATTCCAGTCCCTTATTCCAGTGATAACACTCAGCACTTGCTTTCCGTCACGGCGCATTCGCTACCCTGTGACCCTGGCTGGGTGCGTTGATGGCGAGCCGATTGGGGAGGCCGGAGGCAAGCTCGTCGCGGATCGAACCTCCGGTCAGTTGGTTCCCGGCGAGTTTCCGGTGTCCCGACTGGCCAATGGGCGAAACTCGATGAAGATCAGGTTCGTACTAATTATTAGGGGCAAGGTCTTTGGGGAGCAGTCGGTCGTAGTCATGCGACAGCTACCTCGCTGCGCCGATTCCCAAGGCCGGATCGAAAACCCGCCTTCTGCCGACCGACTCAACTACGACGCCGAGTTGGCGCGAATTCTCGGGGAGGCAAGGGTAGTAGGCTGTTGTTGAGTGCAGCAACCTTTTCGTCCCTCTCCAACTGTGGAAGGGTTTCCAAGTGACTGGGTTGCCGCCTGCCGATCCTGATGCGCGGCCTGCACCCTGATCGTCAGCGGGCGGAAGTGCTGACCGGCTGACTTCGTAGAACGGGACAGGATCGCCGGGGCGACGACGGGTCGGACGGACAGGGGAGGAGCGAACCTGGGCAGTGGCCAAAGTACCGCTTAAGGCGTGGTTGATGGTCTGTTCCCAGCATCAGATTTGTCAGCCCGCCGCTTGGCAGCGTTCTTGTACTCGACGATCAGCCCATTGTATTCGCAGCGGCCGCCATACGGGGACTCGGCAAATTCTCGTAACGCGTTCCACCGGAATGCTTCTACGACCGAGTAGTAATTGTTGTCGTCGATTTCATCGCCATCCGTCGAAGTCGCGATTGTCGTTTGTATGCGACGCAGCAGAAGCTCGGCTACGCGGACCACCGCCGAGTGGCGCTGTCGGCCACAGCTTCTGGACAAGACGGACAAAGTAAAGCCGGGGTGGTTGCCGAATTCGCAAACTCCGAGCCGACCACCGCCATGCGATATTTTGCACGCCAGTACGCATATCCGAGGTTCTCGATCAAGCGAGCGATTCTCGCTGGGTCATGCATTTCAGACTTGTCGGTGTCCCAACTGGACAGATAGAATCCCTCTACTAAGTCGGACCGGGGAAGACTTACCGCGAGCTGGAGGACGTTGTGGTGGGCTTGCCGTAAATCATCTTCGGGAGCTTCCGGTAGTAGATTCTTGCCCCAACTCCAGCCGGTCCCCAAGGGGAAACCGATACGCCCAGGGCCGCCGCCATGTTCCTCGGACCAAGAAGTGGGATTAGGACCATAATAGATGCCTGAATGTTCTCCGCCAGGGTCCACTGTGGCAAGTGGCACTTCCATTTCTTTGGTTTCAGCGGCAAGCACGGTTTCCAAGAGTGACTCGAACAGTTCCCGCACGGCAGCCTGATGGGCTGCCGCAGCGCTAGCCAGGCGTTCCGGTGGGACGAGTGAACTGGGACGTTCGCTCACGGCGTCCAATGCTCGCCTCGTTTCTTGCGCACGGACCGCGGCCGCATTGAACCGTTCACCTACAGCCCGGTCTACTCTGCATGAGCGAAATGGCTTGAAGACTCGCCACAACCATTCTTCATCGAGTGATTTCGGCTTACGGTCAAAGTACACGGGTGGTGGCTGATCGGACGAGGAGTAATCCATCGGTTCCACCGGCGCGCTGGGCAAGGACTCGACCCGGAAAGGACGCAACTCGCTGAGAAGATCAGCCGCAAATTCCCTACGAGTTCGCGGTCCGCGACCTCTTGGCCTGCCCGTTCTTGCCTTGAGGTATTCCTGCTCAAGCCGAGAGTGCTGCCAAAGCTCATCGGGGTCGACCGGTCGGAACGCACTCGCCAGCCCATACATGGTCTCCGGCAAGAGCACTGGGATGTTCGCGTTTCGGTCCCAGAACTCATGGACGTAACCCAGCATCCTAGTCCCTAGCGCTACCACTGCGGCGTGCAGGCTCTCCGCCTTGATGCCGCACAGCACGATCTCCGAGTTCGCTGCCTCGGCGAACTCCTTGCGGAGCAATCCCCAACTCTCCTTGGCATGACCGTGAGACAGAACGAGCGCCTCTACGAAATGGGCCAGCCACTTGTGCCGTTGCGACGGGTCCATTTCATCGTCGGAGAGGTACGACGGCTCAAAGAGATGCCTCAATTCGCGGATGGAAACAAGGCAATGCGTAGCATCCCTAAAAGCTCGATGGAAGCCGTCAACGTGAATCATCATGGCAAAACACTGGTTCTTATCAATCGAAAGACTGGGTATCTCACTTCTCTTACGGCCACAGCCTATTCACTGGTCTGTATCCTCATTCGCTCCGTAAGTCGTACAAAAAAACCTTCGCGACTTGCAACCGAACACCGTTGTCACGCATCGGACAAGCCCATCGGTCCCCCGATGCTTGTCATGATTTCCTTGTAGCCGTGGTCGATAAAACCGTGCATGAGCGGCACCTTTACAAGCCAATGCTCTAAGGCGCAAGCGGCAGCCTTGCAACCTTCGCCAGCGGTGTTCGATGAGTCATGAACGGCTTGCTGGAAAGGCGAGGGAACAACGATTCGCTGCCGTAGCTCATCTCTGCAATCCGACATCGCCAAGAAATGCCAAGCAGCGACGTTCAGATCCGCTCGCACGAAATCCCAGTGGACAAAAAGCTCTTGTTGGACGTAAGGATTGATTGCCGGAAGCGAGTCCGCCGCATCCTGAAGACAGCGATCGAGGCCCTCAATCAGCGCACGGCGCATCATGCGTAACGGATCGTATTGGACTGTCCAGTCATCGTATCCGCCGTTAAGCAGTCCGTTCGCCTTAAAGATCGATCGCTCGACGTGCTGCGTCGCATTCCGCGGTCGTCCTTTTCGCGGCGGCATTGAGGCGTAGAGGATTTTGGCGGCAATTCTCTGTTGGATATGCGCCAACCCGCCGTGGAAGAGCATTGAGCCGAGTTCGCTCGATATGGCCTTGAGTCCATCGCGCACACGCTCCGGCAGTTTATCGCCCTTCGCAGAGATCCATCTATCGAAAGGCCCATCCAGCCAGTGGTTTACTGCGCGTTGCGCAAAATCGGGCGCGGTTGGACCGTCGGTCATTTTCCTTGCCGCCGCAGCCGCGACATCGGCCGCCTCGTCCACCGAGATCGCCAGGATATTCGGGATTGCATGCTTGGCCCAGTCACGCTCCGAACGAATTCCGGAAGCGAGTTCAAGTTCTGGTCCGATCTCGAATCCGTTCAGCAACCGTGGGGGATCGCACCAGTAATCGTAGATTGCCTCGCAGGCCGCGATTGCATAATGATGGGCGCCCGGGCCTTGACGATATTCTGTGTTACGAGTTCCGAAATCGAAGTCACTTCCATTGGCCTCCCTTCCCGCCATGCCCATCCGTCCCACTAAGCATGGTCGATTCGCACATCTCCTCCCGTGAAATCCATCAGTTCCGCGAAGGTCTTCTCGCTCACTTGGCGGAGTAGCGCAAGTTTTTTCCGTTCGTGCGTAAACCATTCGACCCGCTCGTTGGCATCCAGCGATTCCAGGAGCGTGCGAAGAGCAGGGCGGCGCGATGACATTGCCTGCACGTCAATGAAGCGAAGAGCTTGCTCCGCGGCGTCACTGTCTCGGTCCCGAGAGAAACCTCCGCCCAACGTGTGCTGCGACCAAAGGCTCCAGAAATCGGAATGAAGCGACGCGAGCACGCCTTCCCATCCGCTAAGACACAGGGGAGGAACCCGAGGCGAAATCTCGGCCATGCCGTTGCTCTCGACCGCGCGAATCGCCGCGCAAAGCTCATTGCCAAGCGATGAGAGCACAATCGTCCAGGGGTCCCATTTGAAAATGAGTTCCTCGCCCTTGCATTCGATGCCAATTCTCAAATAGATCATCTTCAACGCATTTTCGTCGCTCGCACGGCGTTTCTTGCGTCCGGGGACGGAGGCAGCGACGATCCGTCGCGCCAAATATTGCCGACAGTATTGCCCGAGAAGCAACCCGAGTCGGTCCCCCTGCTCCGAGTCCATCCTAACGAACTCTGGAAGGCTTCGTTTGGGGAGTTTGGCTTGTTCCTGCCAGTTGACAAGCTCTTTGCGAAAAGTCGAATCGATTTCGTTCCCGATGAACGTCTGCATGTCTTCGGTAGCCGCGATAGCCTTCACCGTAGCCAAAATACATGCCGTGGTTTCGTCAGGGGTGCTCAAAGCGTTTTCGACTTTGGGCAACACTGACCGGTTCACGAATGAAATTGCTCGTTCCGCGTATTCCGCGGCGGATAACAGAGAGGGCGGCGATTCGAGAAATGTGATGATTGCTTCTCGGATCTGCAACGCATCTCGCAGTTGCCGGAAAGCGACAACGACCGCGTCAGTCAGACTTCTCAAGCCATCGATTTCCATGCCATCAGGTCTGTCTTTGGGCCGCAAAGCGACCATCCGTAGTTCGGTTGTTGAATAACGTTCCAAGAATCGGCCGGCCCACAAGCCGCGAAAGAGTTGACGACCGGTCGCGTTTCGAGGCCATTGTACGGCATATCCTCGGATTCAACCAGAGCGGCGAAAGTGCTGCGTAACGATTGAAACGGCAATCGGCGAGTTTACGCTTGGCCCGGCCACACGAGCAGAGACCAGCAGGCAGAGCGCGTGAGCGTAGCGACGACCGGCCATCGGATTTTCGCCTTGAATTTCGGCACGTCGGCGAAAGACTCCGGCGGGGCGGAATTTCCCTCCGGAGCACGAAATTCTAAGGCGGAAATATCGGGGCCTCCTGGCTGCTGATCTCCACACGTGATGCCCCCAGGAAGCCCGGTTATCTGCTATAATGTGCTCGACTTTCTGCCAAATGACCGACGAAAGAAGGCCAGGATGAATCACTCCTGGGTTTTCTGAATAGACCGCGAGGCGGTCGACGCTTCGTGCCGCGTGACTTTTCGGAAAATAAAGTCTGGCACTGGCCCTTGCGACAACGAGGAAACTGCCCAATCCTGCCAATTCCCAATCGCCCACCTGTCCAGGACCAATAGAATTGCCCATGAAATCCCGCGTTTTTCTGTGGTTCATGCGTAAAGAAAAACTATAAAGAATTCACCGGAAACGCGGAAAAACAGGCAAAAACGATGGGAACGGTGGGAAACATGAGAAACTGTAAATGCCCAAATAGAATGGAGTTACGCAAATGATACGTATCGGTATAGTTGGCGTCGGGTTCATGGGCATAAGCCCGTAGCCACCAAGCAAAACCGCCCACGAAATCATGCCCATGCAAACAATTTCCCGAGAATTCACGGACGGAGAATGAAATGGCGAAAAGCTACCTGAATGACGCCAAGCACCATGCTGATAGGATCAAATATTACTACGACCATGCTGGAGCGAACGGTCACTCGCAGGCGAGCTACCATTACCGCAAGCTCGGCGAGTGCTACTCGAAATGCTCCGCCAAGCACTTGGGCGAGGCTCCCATTCTTCACGATATGTACGTCGATGCCGGGAAGCTGATGGACATCATGAAGATTCGGGAGCAAGGCCCGCCAGCTATAGACGAGGCTGTCAAGCCGAGTCCCTCGTAGATGCCCTGAATCCCAACAAGGCAATCCACAAGCAAGCTCTTTGCACGTGGCTGCTCAATTGGCAGCCAAAAAATCCGGGGCAAATCCGGGGCAACACTGGCCGTGCAAAGGCAATTCGGGTACAATGCAAACGAAGCGGTCGCCGTGACGGAAGTCGTTACCCTGGAGTAACCTGCAACACGAAATCAATGCTTGTGCCCTGCTAACGCAGTGGTCGCCAAGTGTTCTCAAAATCCAGTGACCGCAAGGTCGTGAGGGTTCAAGTCCCTCCTTCGGTACTATAAACAGCATAAGGACTTACGGCGATTAGCCGTGAGTCCTTTTCTTTTGTGCAATGCCATTCGTATGCAAACCGTATGCAGATATTTCGACGCCGTGACTGGGTAATGGCAGGGTAATGCTGATGCCATGCTGCGGTGTGACGGCGGGGTTCACGGCTCAACTCCGCCCCGGGTGTCGATGGCCATCAGGATTCGAGCCACTTTGGCCACGAGTAATTGGTTACCGGAAATCCTCCGCCCTTTTCCTGGATACGGTATTCTCCTGGTGCAAATGACGCGCAAGCCTGGCTGAAATGGCTGACCAAACTGGCTGAAATCCGATGGCCGCTCACAGCCCCCTTCGGCCCGCTCCAGTGTGATCGCCCGCCACCCTCCTCCGGCCTGGGTTTTCGGTCACCGGGACCACGAGAGACCAGACTCCCTCGACTGCGGAAGTCTCCCCAACGCTTCAGGCATGACGGCTCCATCCACCAGCTCCTGCCATCAAGAAGCCGCTGACCGTAATCTCCTTGGGAGTCCCTTCTGAAGGGCCTCCGAGCCCACGCCTCGCCGCCCACCTCCACGAACCCCCGAGCCCACTTGGAGGCCGACGCTGCTGAACCCGTGCGAGCTATCACGAGAGTCTTCCTCGGGAGTCCCCTGCTTAGCCAATTATTTGGCTAAGCGCATCCCCCGCCCCCCCGCCATCACGATCGCCGTAGTTTCCACCAACGACTCCATTTCTACGCAACGCTGAGCCGCCCCCCGCCATCAAGAACGCCGTCCTCGCCCAGCTACGAACCCACCTCGACGCACCCACGAGCCGCCGCTGCCAGGAAGAACGCCGTCCTCGTCCACTCACGAACCCATTTCTACGCAACGCCGAGCCGCCCCCTCCCCATCAAGAATGCCTTGCTGCCCACCTACGAACCCATCTCTACGCAATTTCTAGCGCACGCCTCGCCGTCCATTTCCGCCACCCCCACGAAACCCTGAGCCGCCCACCACCACGAACGCGGCAGTCGTCCTCCCACGAACTAATTTCTACGCAACGCTGAGCCGCCCGCCGCCACCAAGAACGCCGTAGTAGCCCACCCGCGAGCCCACCTCTACGCAACCCTGAGCCGCCCCCTCGCCATCAAGAACGCCGTTATTGCCCACCCACGAACCCACCGCTAGGCAACGCCGACCGCGCCCCGCCGCCATCAAGAACGCCGTACTTGCCCACCCACGAGCCCACCGCTAGGCAACTTCTAACGCACGCCGAGCCGCCCACCTCTACGAACCCCCGAACCAACCTGGCAACCAACGCCGCCGAGTCCCGTCCGAGCCATCAAGAAAGTTTTCCTCGGGATTCCCTGCTTAGCCAATTATTTGGCTAAGCGCATCCGCCGCCCCCGAGCAATCAAGAACGCCGACCTATTCTCCGCTAGCAGTCCCTTGGGATGGCACCGAGCGTCAGGCTTTTCGGCTTGAAATTATGAGATTTCGGGATTGAAACATCGGATTCCGCAACGCCGTCCCGAATCGGTGGCTTTTCACTGCGAAAAGAACTTTGGGAATCCGGCGGCGACCGCTCATGGTCGGGTCGCGGTTCCAGTCGGATGTCCCAGGAGCCGCCGCCCAGTGCGCGGGGAAGCCCCAGGCGAACCCCTAAGCCAGCCCCCCGCTCTCGTTCTCGGGGTGGGGCTGATAGAATGGGTGCTTGTAGCGGAGCGGACGTACCGACCGACGCTCTTGGAAACCGGCAAGCAGGTCAAGGAACTGGACGATAGTCATGGCAGCTTCGTACATATCAGCAAAGGCATTGTCAATCTCGTTTGTCCAAACGACCGCGAACCCAGCCTTCTCCAAGCCAAGATCGAGGAAACCACCGCCCGTAAAAAATGAGATTAAGGGAATTCGTGCCATTGTGGCTGCTTCCATGCGGTGTTGCTGGTCATGAGCGCCTATCGTCGAAAGCTGATTTTTCGACCGTATTGAGCCACCCCACCAGATCTTCGACCGTCTCCAAGTCCTCGACCTGCTCGTCGCGGGAATGGTCGGTGTCGATGCGGACAAAGAAGTTCGGGAGGTCGCCGGGCTTCTGGTCGTAGTAATGGCAGAACTCGGCATTCCGATCCGGATGAATCCAGACGAGGTTGTACAAAACATATTTATCGCTGGAGTCGGCGCTCCCCAGCGACGGAATGCGGAACTCAACCGTGGCACGATCCGGGCTTTCCTCAGCGACCTCAAGGAAGCCGCTACGGACGAACGCCACGATCTTGTCGGGGATATTATACTTGTCGGCCAAGTCGGTCATCGGCATAGTCCTCAGTTTCTCCAGGCTACCTCACCATTATAGCTGGCTCCGCATCTGCCTCGCAATCAGCGTGCCCAGATGCCGCGACATCCCCACTCCACCCGATCTCCAGCACTTTGCGTCAGTGGCGGCAGGTCATCGCCCAGGCATACGTTCCATCGCCGTCCGCAGGATTAGTTTGACCTTCGCCAACCCACCGAAGCCGTTGTCGCTAAGAGGGATTTTGGCGGCGGGCTGCTGGAGATGGCGAGGTCGTCGCCGGCCCGGCGGAGTACAGGAATCCGCAGAGTCGGCAGGTTCTTCAGTTTGAACGAGGCTCCGTTCCCAACGATAGCCTGTTGCAGCCCGACTTTCTCCTGGCTAGAATGGCCGCAGACTGGACCGGCGTGGCCTCGCCGGAAAAAGAGCCAACACCGTGAGATGCATCTATTGGGGGATTCGACTCTTTGCAGCCGTGTTGGAAATGTCGGGCTACGGCGGCTGACCGGATAGGACTTATGGGGCATGGCGGTCCCTCGGGCAACGGCGATTGAGCGACTGCCATCTGATGCGGGTTTCGGGCATGGCAGTCCAGTCTCTTCTTCGCCGGGTGGCTGCCAATATATATAGATGTCGCCCGCCCCGATACCCCATGTGGTTGGTTTGTGGCTCTGGTGACCGGCGAAATCCCCCGTTTTCCTCGGTCGGGGCTGGATTGGCCCTGGTCCCCGACGACGAAACCAAGCGCGAACCCGCAACCTCTGCCCCGTTTGCCCGCCCGAAAAAAATCCGTCGAGGCCGCCGGTTATTGCCTCGAAATTGCTTGAAGGTAGCCCTTGACGGGGGTAGAATCGGGATTTCCCTGAACTTTCAGGCTGTTGGCCCCCCCCGGACGGAGCCGCCTATCCGTGAACTGCTGCACCTGAAGGTCCCGAACCACAGGAAACTGTGCCGGGTTCCGGTCGTTACTGAGGGCGTATCTGGGACAAAAATGACACCCGGCAGAGAAAGCCGTGACATGACCAAAGACAGAGGCGTCAAGAAGGCCAACTGCCGAGCACTTACGAAGCAGGAGTTGGAGAAACTCAAACGCAATGGCCTTCATCCCCATGCTCTCAAACCGAAGAAGAATGGTAGCAAGTACGACCTAATCGTCTGCAAGGGCTCTGGACAGGTTTACGTGACCCGAAAGAAATACGTGGACAAACACGGCAAGATTCGATTGCCCAATGATCCTGAGTTGGATGATACGGGCATCAACATACACGACCTGCCAAATGGTAACGGGACGAGCAATACAATGATCATCGAATTCCGACTGCTCGGATTTGCCCCCCCACCTGAACTTGTCGCCTCCCAGTTGGTGCAGCTTGGTTTTGAAGTCAGCCAGCAGTGGCAAGAAGGCGACCGCAGGGTATCTGAGCTTCCGCTCCGACACGATGCCAATGGCGTCAGTATCGTGGCGACGACCAATCGCTACGGCTTTGAGCAGCGTGTATCCGCACTGCTTGGGAAACTTCATAGACGGCGGCGGGCCATTCAGAAGATCTGTGGGCCTCATTATGCCGAATTGTCATGCGTGCTCTATCTGCACGGCGATGAGCGTCCAAGCATCAGCCTGGACAGGAAGAACCTGGATAGACTTGGTGACCTGAACGCCGACGTGGATATCGACCTTTATGTCCTGGACTAGCCCGCTGCCGGCAGGAGAAGCTGGCCGAGAATGCCGAGGAAATCAGCGACTTGGGCAAGGAACTTTACAAATGACTGGCGAACATGGGCGACCATCCTGCCGAAGTGGGGAGAGCCTGGGCGGTACCACGGAAGCCTACAACAAGGCTGTGGGCTCGTTGGAGACCAGGGTTTTGATAACGGCCAGGAAGTTCAAGGAACTCGGAACGACGGGTCTGGATGATCAGATCGAGGAATTGCCGCCTGTCGAAGTAACGCCCAGATTGTTGCAGGCACCGGAGTTGGCGGTTGGGGAGAGAGAGTGGGAAAGCGTAATCCAGTTCCTTGAATGAAGTTGGCCGGAAACGGGAGGTTGAACCATGTTGATACTTGGTAAGGACCGAGACGAGAAGGGAAAACAACTTGAAACGCTCACGCTGGACCTCTTGAAGAGCCTCAGTTAACCAACGTAGGTCGTCAACTATTTGTCCATCACAAGATGCATATTAGCTTCTTCGACTCCTAACACCACAATCCCCCGTACCTCCGTGGAGCG
>CAWDQE010000023.1:0-217436 GCA_963804375.1 uncultured Planctomycetia bacterium | reverse complement strand
CATCGCCATTCCTTAAAACAAATACCAAAATAGACTTCTCGTGATTCCCTTTTGGGATTTGTAGGGTATAATTGAATATAAGTCAAGTGCATCTTTTCAACACCCACCCTGGAGTAGCATCAGTGAGAAATGGCAAGAAACGTAGTCTCGTCGGCGAGACGAAGGCAAGGCGGCAGCACGCAAAATCCGAAGTCCACGGGGGTAAGTAATCCTGATGATAATGGACTTCCCTCGGCTTTTCCTGCGTGAGAACTTCGATCCGGCGGCCTACAACGACTTGTTCAATAAGGAATTCGATGCCCTGTTGCCGACGCTCCGCAATACTGACGGACACAATCGGCTGGCATCCCTGCGGAGTGGTTGGACGAATTACATTGCCGCTTGCTTGCGCAATGCAGGCTTTCGTGACCAGGGGCAACTCCAGGAACTTATCCACGACATTGTGGTTAGGCTCTTGGTATCGCCGGGCGGCCTTTTTCGTGGCTATGATGAAAGTCGGCATGGGCCACTCGATTTGAGGTTCAAACGGTCGGTCGCCAACGCCGTCAAGAACGTAGTTGCGAAAGAGCAAAACCGCCGAAGGTATCTACCTTCGATTCCTATTGACAACGATTTCGTTCCTGGTGGCGTAACGGCGGACGACCTACCCGCCCCTTCCAAACCGAACCACGATCCGAACCACGATCCGAGACTGATTGATCGGTTCAGAACAATGTTGCAATCCCGACTCGGCGATTTGGCCGTGGCAATTTTCGATGCCAGGCTGGACGGCCATGAGACGAAGAGCCTCGTCGGGCTGCCAGAGTTGGGCCAGCCTGGTCGGTGGGTTGTCAAGCGAGTCGTCCAGCAGATCAAGGCCCTCGCCCATGATTATGCCCAGACGTTGGACGATCCTGACTTCCTTTCGCAGGTAGAAAGACTTATGGATACGGAGGCGGCGACCATAGCCCGAAGGATTGCGACGGCCCACCGCAGGCGAGTGCCGGTGGGGGCGTAGCAACCCGATTGCTTTCCCTCTTGGTGAGCCGGGGGGGGGGGGGGGGGGGGGGGGGGGACAATCCAGAACAGTGCATCTGGTCCCGGCGACGGTCGCGGCCTGTGCGAGCCACCCGACTCAGCAAACAGCGATGCGGCGGACTTGACAACCGAAACATCAACACCAGAATCAGGCTGATTCCGCCCGGCGACCTACCCGGCCGGCGCATGACGACGGCCGATCCGCAGGACTCCTCAGACAGCGATCCATCTTGCATTGGGCTCCGATAGTCGCAAAGAAGTCTGGTTGGCCGTCCGATCTATGGCGATGAAACTCACGCAGAGCGGCTCGGCGAGACCTTCTTAGCGTGCCACGTGTCCGGGCTTAGTCGAGATGGCCGTTTCCTCGTTCGGGGCGACCGTCATAGCACCTAATACCGCGAGTAGATCGCCTTTGCATCGTCTTGCGCCTCGGCTACGTCCAACTGCTTGCGCTTTCGATGTCATGCTCCAAGCTCCACCATGCAAAACGCCGGCCCGTCCCGTCCGCGCACTCGACCAACCAGAACCAAGCATCGCAACGCCCGTGTTCTTCGTTCACCTTGACCGAAGCCTTCATGGCACCGCTGGAATCCCATGCGAGAGTTTCCGGCAAGTACAACGTCCCGTTGACGCCGTTCTTGCTGAACCCCAGTGAGTTGACCACGCCGTTGTCATCCAGCGATTGCGCCAACTCCTCGCGTTCTTCGACGGCTTCGGGCACAAGTACCGCACATTCAATCGGCCCTTTCCACGGAATCCGCTTCATCATGCTCTCCTTTGGTTCATCGGCCACTTGGCTATCGGCACGGTCTCAGGAATGGCTGGAACTGGCCGTTTAGCTTGTCGGCGTGGTCCAGCGGCAGGCTAGTTCCCTGCCAACGGGCTTCATCCTCCTCGTCCCGGATCGAACTCTCTTGGAAGGAAGCACGTCCCTGCCAATCTATCCACTGAACAAGATAAACGCAAGACTGGCAACTCCTGGCGTTCTTCCGGCGTATCGCCAACTTGCGGCAGCTTCAAACGATCGCACACAACTTGAAGATCATCTTCATAACGAGGTGGGTATTCATGGCCCACGGCCTCGGAAGTGCTGACCAAGCCCCGTGGAACGCCTTGTCTCGCAGTGCCCGCACAGCGGCAAAGCATTTCACACATGCGTCATCGAGTCTCCCATATCCCTTATATCTATGTCGCCGCCACGACGAGCGAGGCCGCTCTGGCGTGCATTTCCACCAATCTTCTTGATGGACAGGCCCAAGCTCGCCACCATTCGACCCCCGCCCGAAGGCTGAAAATCCGTGCAAAGCCAACCCATCGCCAAGAATCCATGCGAGGGGGTGCCGTGATCTGACCAACCAACTGGTTATCATGGGTTTTGAGCAATTTCCTGTTGGCCGGTCCGCAGCCTTTGCCAGCCTTGACTGACCGGACCTAACCCTATGGCACAGAAACACTTGGAATCCCCGGCTTGCTTGCAAATGGGTTTCCGCAGGGGTAGAATCAGGTTTTCCCTGAACATTCGAGATACTAGCTCACCGAAACGGCTATTTAACGGAGCAGGGCCAAGGTGCGTCCGGTGGAAACGAGCGAAAATGACGACGAATTGTGCGGCTGGCGGTTGCGGTGCTGGTGCAACCCACGGAGTCCAAACCGCAGTTTCATACCCAGAAAGTCGTTTCCCATGACGAGAAATAACCACTCGGATGAAAAGAAGCCCGTGCAAGCAATGCCCGTGACTGTTGCACCGCCGGTCGGGCGGCCACCCGAATGTGTGACCTTGCGCTCTCACCACTTCCTCTGCCGTGCGATCGTGCCGGGAGGATGCCTGCCATGAATTTGGGCAAGCTTTTCGTCTACTTTGAGACTTCACCCGCGTTGCGGCTCCTGCGGTCGCAGAACGCGGCGTTCATCGTCGATTTCCTGGATCAACAATTCAAGCGAGCCGGACGAATCACGGTTCCGTTTTCCGACCTTCACGCCGCTCTGATTGCATACCGCGAAGGCACCCAGGAGACCTATCCCGAGGCATTGAAGGACAAGCCGGAAAACTATCTTTCCGGCTGGTGTTCTAGCGATACGCGATGGCTGCACCGATTCCTGGAAGCAGGGCGGAATGAGCCTGTATACCAGTTGACACCGCATACCGAAGACGTGTTTGCCTTTCTCGATCATGTCCTTGAGCAGGACTTGGGGTTTGTGGGCACGGAATCGAGACTCCGACTGGTGATCGAGGCACTGACCGACCTCGTGGTCAAAGCCTCTGATGATCCTGAAACTCGGCTGGCCTATCTTCGCGAGGAAAAGCTGCGTCTTGAGAACGAGATTGCCCGCATCGAATCGGAGGGATTGGTGACGCGGTATCAACCGGCCCAAATTCGCGAGCGGTTCGCTATGGCCGTGTCATTGCTCAAGCAACTTCAGGGCGATTTTCGGGCAGTGGAAGAGAAATTCAAGGAAATCACCCAGCAGGTTCAGCAGCGGCAGAATGAAGGGCGCGACACGCGAGGCGGCATCCTTGAGTTCGCGCTCGATGCCGAGGACGTACTGAAACGTGAGGATCAGGGCGTCAGTTTCCATGAGTTTGTCCGCTTCATTCTCTCGCCCTCGCAACAGGACAAGCTCCAAACTATCATTCATCAACTCGTGCGAATCGATGAGTTGGCCGAGCACGCGGACGGCTTGGAGACCATTCGACGTATGGTGCCCTTGCTGCTTGCCGAGGCCGAGAAGGTGATGCGCACGAACCAACGGCTCTCGGCGACACTCAGACGGCTTCTCGATGTGAAGTCGTATCGAGACCGTCAGCGCGTTGCGGAACTGCTGCGGGAAATCATGGGGTTGGCGGCATCACTGGCCCCCGAGCCGCCCAAGGACACTGTTGGTGTAGACGTGGAGACGAAGATTGAAATCGCCTCGCCGTTTGGCGCACGTTTTGGAGCGAGCCACCGCAGTTCGCGCATGTGGACCTCACAGAGCATGAGGTGGACGAGGAGCGGCGCATGGAAACCTTTCGAGGGCTGGCGATGATGCAACGACTGGACTGGCGCGGAATGCGAGCCTCTGTCCAGGCGGCGGTTGCACGCGACGGAAGCCTGACGCTCGGCAATCTTCTGGCCGAGCATCCTCCAACGGCCGGTGTGGTTGAGGTGCTTGGTTACCTCCAGATCGCCCGCGACGACGGCCATATCATCAGCCGCGACGCGAATGAGGAAATCCTGGTGCCGCCCCGCAACAGGAACGGCCGCGCTGTTCTGGTTACCGTGCCACTTATCCAGTTCATTCCGAAGACGGGAGAAAACTGATGACAACTACCGGGTTGCCGGATTTTCGCGACTGGAGCATCGCCGCTGTCCGGTTGCTTCAGGGCGCGGTCTATGCCGACGAACCTCGTGTTTGGGACATCGTGCTTGGTGCGCAGTCTCATTTGGAAGGCTACTTCGGGCGACTAGGGCTGCTGCTGGTAGTCGATGAGCCTGAAGGGCTAGCATACTTGCGGCAGGCGTCCGAAGATGAGCTACCGGATGGTTACGAAGGACTGCCCAAGTTGTTCCGAAAGACGCGATTAGGCTACGACGCAACATTGTTGTGCGTTCTGTTCCGCGAGGAACTTCGCCGTTTCGAGGAAGAGGACGTGCATAATGAACGCTGTGTTGTTGAGACAACGGCACTTTTCGACCAGTGGACGGTCTTCTTTCCGAGCCAGGGCGATCAGGTGCGGCAGCGTCGCGAGTTGTCCCAGGCGCTCAGCAAATTGGAAGACCTGGGATTCATCAGCAAATTTAACGACGAACCAGAAACATGGGAGATACGGCGCATCCTCAAAGCCCGTTTGCCAGCCGCGGAACTTGAAAGCCTCAAAGCCCAGTTGGTCAGCGCGGCCGGGCGGCAGACCGAAAACGATACGTCGAGCCAATCCAATGGATGACCTGTTTCAAAATGAGATTAACCGCAGGCCGGGCTTTCGACTCCACAAGCTGGAAGTCTACAACTGGGGCACGTTCGATAGCACTGCGGGCAGCGTGCATCTGATCCGGCCAGAAGGGCAGACGGCGTTACTTGTCGGTCAGAATGAGTCAGGGAAGTCAACGCTCGTGGACGCGCTGCTGACTCTCCTGGTGCGGCCCGTGGTGCGCAATTACAACGTCGCCGCTGGCGGCCGTAAGCAGGACCGCGACGAACGCTCCTACATCAAGGGAGCGTATGGCCGTTCCAGTCGCGATGAGGACAATCGAGGCGAAGTCCGGTTCTTGCGGCCGAAGGGAACGCACTACTCCGCCCTATTGGCGTGTTTTTACAATGAGGACACAAACCAACTGCTCACGGTCGCCGTCGTCTTGTATCTCGCCGGGGACGGCGATGTCAAAAAGGTCTACTGTATTGCGCCATCGGAACGGTCCATTGCAGACGATCTGAGTGGCCTGAAGAACATGGATCGGCTGCGGCAGCAGATCGAGAAGCGTGGCTTTCGCGCTACGACGAGCTACACGGAATATCACTCTTGGTTCGTGAAGATGACCGGCGTGCGTCCCAAGGCGATGGACATCTTCAACCAGACGGTGGCGGTGAAGGACATCCAAAGCCTCAACCGTTTCATCCGTGAGCACATGTTGGAAACGAAACCTTGGGGCGAGAAGGTCACGAGCCTGCTCAGTCACTTCACGCAACTGAGTGAAGCGCATCAAAGCCTGGTCCGAGTGCGACGGCAGGCTGAATTGCTTGAGCCAGTCGCCCAGGCGGGGACCGAGTATCGGGAGCAAGCCTCGCAGTTGGACCATTTGCAGCGCATCTTGGCCGCCGCGGATTCTTTCTTTCGGCAGAAGAGCGTGGAGATTCTCACCCCAGCCAGCGAAGCACTCCAGAGGGATCTGGATGCGATCGCAACCAGGAAGGGACGACTCGGCCAAGAGCTTGCCGAAAAACAGGAAGAATGCCGACGCCTAAAGAACGAGATCGAACAGGTGGGAGGAGATCGCTTGCGGCAGATTCCTTTGCTCATCGAGAATCACCAGTCGCACGTGGACACGAAACGCGCAAGCAGCCGCCGCTACCTTGAGGCGCTTCGGGAAGCGGGGATTCAAGAGGAGGTGCTCGACCAACCGACGTTCGCCGCAGTGCAGGCCAGGACACCCTCGTTGCTGCACGACATTTCGCAGCAGATCGCGAAGCACTCCGAAGGAAGGGATACAATGGTTCTTGAGTGCGGCGGCATCAAAGCAACATTGCGAGAGGATGAGAATGAACTTCGGGCGCTTGCACAGCGCCAAGGTAATCTGCCAGAATGGATGGCCGCGCTGAGGCGAAATCTCTGCGCCGACTTGGGGCTGCACGAGAAGGACCTGCTTTTCGCAGCGGAGATCATCTCAGTGAAACCGGAGGAACGAGCCTGGGAACCATCGATTGAAATGGTGCTGCGGAGCTTCGCGCTCAGCTTGCTCGTGCCGCAACGATACTACCATATCGTCAGCCGCCATGTGGATGCGAAGCGGCTGGCCGACGGCAACGGGCGAGGCCAGCGGCTCGTCTACTTGTGCGTCGGGGAACGAACGGGCTCATCGCGTCGGCTGCCTCTGCATGGCCAATCGCTCTTGCGCAAACTGGCCTTCCGCGAGGGGCATCCTTTGCTTCCGTGGGTCAACGCCGAGTTGGAAGAGCGCTTCGATTTCGTCTGCTGCGATACGCTGGACGAGTTTCAGGCAGCCGATGGTTTGGCGATGACGCGCAACCGGCACGTGAAGTTTCGAGGGGTGAGACATGAAAAGGACGACCGTGACAAGATCGCCGATCCGCGGTACTTCGTTCTCGGCTGGGACAACCGGGAAAAGCGCCGCCGCCTCGCGGAAGAGATCACGCGGTTGACCGAACAACGGGACCAACTAGATCGACGAATTTCCAAAGTCGAGCAGCAAGCGACCCGCCTGCACGCTCGGGAAGCGGCACTGGGCAGGATTCAGGAATTCAAGGATTTCGGGGAGATCGACTTCGCTGCTCACGAACGAGAGATCGCAGAGCTTCTTCGGGAGAAGAAAAAACTGGAAGACGGCAGCGACGCAATCCGTTTTCTCAAGCAACGGCTTGGAAAAGCCGAAGCGGCCGAGAAAGGATTGCAGGCAGCACGCGACAAAGTGATTGGCCAGGAAACCGAATGTGGCGGGCAACTCAAGGATTACTCGCGTTTGATCGCAAACGCAAAGAAGATTTTGAAGGAACGAAAGGCAGATGGAACGCTTGCCCACCATGCTGAGAGCTTTACGGACCTGGAAGCCTGGTTTGCCGGTCAGCCTCTCGCGTCCGCAACCTTGTTCGAGCAAGAAAGGGAATTCAAGGACGCCCGCCATGCGGAGATAGAGCGATTGCGAAAAGAAATCGAGCCGCTGAAGAGCAGGGTTACGAAGCTGATGATTCGGTTTCTGTCGGAATTTCCTGGCGAACGCGAGGACTTTGAACCACAAGTGGAGTACCTCGACAGCTTCCTTGATCTGCTGGCGAAAATCGAGCGGGAGGACCTGCCGCGGCACGAGCAGCGGTTCAAGGAGCGACTTAACGAAAAAGTGACCCACGAAATCGGGTTGTTGAATGCAGCTTTGCGGACGGAACGCAATGAAATCGAGTCGAAGATCAAGCTGCTCAACAACTCTTTGCGGCAACTGGAGTACCGACCGGGCACTTTCATGCAATTGGAGCCCAAGCCGGTACGGGATACCGAGATCGCAGACTTCCAGAATGCGCTCAACGAATGTCTCGCGGGAACATTCGAGGGAACCCTGGAAGCCGACGAGGCACGCTACTTGCGAATCGAAAAGCTTATCACCAGGCTTCGCGAGGAGCAGCGGTGGCAGGAAAAAGTCACCGACGTGCGCCGCTGGTTTGATTTCGTTGCCTGCGAACTCGACAGCGCCACGGGTGGCGAACTCCAGTATATTGAGGACAGTGCCGGTCAGTCGGGAGGTGCAAAGGCAAAATTGGCCTTTACCATCCTCGTGGCTGCGATAGCTTACCAATACGACATCCCCCTGGATCGCCCGACGAGCAGCCGGTTTCATTTCGTGGTCGTGGACGAAATGTTTGCCAAGGTTGATGACCAATACGCCGAGTACGCATTGAGGCTGTTCCAGAAATTCGGCTTACAACTTCTCATCGTGGCCCCGCTTGACGCCAAGGCGTGCGTGACTCAACCGTATGTGGGCTCCTACATTCACGTGGTCAAGGACGTGCTGACGAGCCAATCCGAGGTATTCAGCATGACGGCCCGCGAGTTTGAAGAGGTCGTTGCGGAGTCGGTTGGTGACCACCGCGGCAATGGATCGCCCGTTCGAGGAATACGCCCCCGCTAATGAGGCCAAGTCTGCGGGCCCGAGAGCGATCGCAAATGATGATTCAGCCGGAAGACATTCGCCGAAAAGCCGAGAACTTGTATCCAGACTATCTGCGGGCTTGGCTGGACGGGGACGAAAGCTTCTTTCCCAGGATCATTCCCGCTCGGAAGACGCCGGATGGTGACGACCTCCCAGCGGCCATTCAGTCTGCGCGCCGCCTGCGCGAGGGATCGAAGGAGGTAACGGGGTTTGGCTACACGGTTCAGTGGCGGGAAGTGAACTCACGCAAATTCGGTCGCAATCAGTTTCCGGCCCGTATTCTGTTCGAGACCCCAGGTGATCTTCTCCGATTCACGGGCAAGCAGCGCGAATTCAGCGTCTTTGCAGGCGCAGTGACTCGGCTGCGCGACGCATTTCCGTCGCTGGAAAAGTGGATTCGGTCAAACGTGCGGGCGCTGAATTGAAGCCGCGCCCGACCTGGACGGACTGCTTTGCGTTCTGCAATTCTTCCATGATAATCCGAGGCCGAACCGTTTTGCCCGAGAATTGCCGCTTTCCGTGGATACGAAATTCATCGAACGCTGCCGGGGGTTACTCCGACAGTGGTTCGATATTGTATTGCCTCCATGCACAATCCGGGCCGACGAAGAGCACTTCGAGCGCCGCTATGGCTTACGCTACGCCGAGACGCATCTTCTCGTGCGATTGCTGGACCCCACCCTGGTCCAAGAACTCGGCTGCCCATGCTCAGAGCTTTCCATCCCGTTACACACTCTGGAGGCGATGCCCGTGCGTGCTAACCTTGCAATCATCGTTGAAAACAAGGTCAACTTGCTGACGCTGCCGTTCTCTCCTCGCGCAATTGGGCTGGGCGGGCTAGGAGACGGCGCGGTGCTCTTGCGCTATCTCTCGTGGCTCAACCACATGCAGATCGTGTATTGGGGGGACCTTGATACCGAAGGATTCGAGATTCTTTCCTCGCTCCGCGCCATATTCCCGCACGTGCGCAGCTTTCTGATGGACCTCAACACACTTAGCCACTTGCAGCATCTTGCGGTGCCCGGCACCGGCCGAAAACCGGACATGCCGCCTCACCTGACTGAAGTGGAACAACAGGCTTACATCTATTGTCGTGATGAGAACCATCGCCTGGAACAGGAAAGAATTCCCCAAGATAAGGTCTTGAACGAAGTCAAGTGTCTGCTCGGGTTGCCGACGCGCGGCTCGTCAGCGGCCTCGGCAATCGTAGGCATCGTGCCGCCGTCGTGCCTTTGACCGGGCCTGTTGGCTGATGGCTAGCCCTTCGCGCCATGTGTCGCAATGATCGTAGCCAACACCTCGGCCAGGGGTCGATGAATAGTGAATCGGGCGGCGTGGCGGGGACCGATGCCTCAGACGAAACGCTCGCCACACGGCGGCATCGACGCCATGAATCTGGCGCGGGCCGTGACTGGCTGGGAATCCCCGTCGTTGCCGTAACCGACGAAAAAAAGAGAACATCGGAATTCGCCGGGGCGGAACGAACACCGTGCATATTTAGAACGTGGAGCCAGACCCCATGAATCAGCGCGACCGACCGGCAGGCGGCCCGTAGTTGGCACCTTCGACGCAATGAATCTGGTAGCCTGCGGATGACTGGCCGGCACCAGGAATCTGGCCTGTCGCGGGTCAGCAAAAAGTCTCGCGGGTCAGCAAAAAGTCTCGCGTAGCGGCGACCAGACGACCAGGGAACTATCTTTCCGCCTTGTGCCTGGGTATATTTGCAATGTGGGCCTGACAATTCATTACGAACTGACCGTGCCGAACAAGTGGTCAATCCAGACCGTTCGGGACAAGCTGGAAGCCGTGCGACAAGCGTGCATGGACTTGCCGGTGGGCGATGTCAGCGAATTACAGGAATTCAAAGGTGAAGAGTGCCGGGCGGGTGGGGATAAGGCCGATCCGTTCCGCTGGGCGAAGATACAGGCTGGGCGGCGATTGGATTCGCCTTGGCAGCCTGGCATCAGCCACTACCAGCCGCCCCACCACATGCTCGTGTTCGAGGTCATTCTGGCCCCTGCTTGTGAGCCGATGAACGTCGGCATCTGTGCCTTCCCGCCGCTCGTCGTTCCTAAGAGGCAGCCTGGCGACGACGGGCGTCTGAGCAAGCCGGCCTGGTCCCTGGCCGTGACCGATGTCCGCGAAAACCCGGCCGCAGCCCGCAACCTGATGAAATTTGCAAAACGGTGGCATCTTCGCAGGCTCCCCTGGTCCGTCGGCTACCAACGTCATTTGAAGAGTCTACTCTGGGAACCGTTTTATCGGGTGGAAATAGTGGAAGGCCGGCACATAAGCCACCGGCGCGGAAATGCGCCGCCCTGGGTGCTGGTCGAGCTTGAAGACCTGTGCAAGGGATATGTCCGTTGGCGATTCAACGGCATGGTGGAAGGGGCTCAAGAACTTTTCACGTCCGCCGAGTTCAAGGCAGACATTGAACGGATGGTGTTCGGCGAGGAGGTCACAATTCCAGGCGAGACGGGCACCTGGGGCTCCTTCTGCAAGACCCAGTATTCCAATCAATTCGGCCTGCCCACTTTCCTGCGCGCGCACATGACCGTTTGTGCCATTCTGGAAAAGGCCCAGGACATCGGCTTCAAGGTCTTCGTCCACGACGAGGGCGAGTTTTGGACAAAACGCGATGTGAAGGCCCTGGCTGAAGAGGTTGCTCAGTGGGACGCCATGATTGCCGCAATGTTCGGGGCGATGAAAGATGCGGCCCCGGACGGCGTTCTTGAATCGCCGATCCAGAACCGGGCCGACTTCGAGCACCTGGAGATGAAGGGCCTTCAGGCCGGGTACGGTGTCGTCGCCGGCAAGATCGCCGATTACCTGGCCAAGCTGAAGAAGCCCGGAGGCACACGAGAAAAATGAAAGGCACAATGAAACTGGCCGACCACGCGGAATTGTGGTGGACGAAACAAGGCAAGGAACTGCCAGCACGCGGAACACCCGAGTGGAAAACCATGTACGAGACCTGGGCCACCTGGGCGTTTTCCGATCTCCGGGGAGAAGGCAAACCCGAGACCGCCTACCATGACACACCATCGGGCCTATGAACGACCCTCGCGGCGTTTCCGCAGGCAGGGAGCCGTCACATCAAGTGCCATCGAACATGCCGCCGACCAAGCTTCCTCCTACGTGCCAGAACGGGAGACCACAAAATGCCCACAACTGGTGGCGCAGACACACCAGCGACAAGCGTTCTGCTTCCCCCATGCCGTCTGATTGAGGTTCGCAATGCCCCGCAAGAAAAAGGAATCGGATACACCTCCCGCTCCCGTTCACCCCATCCGGTGCGCCTTTTGTCAAAAGGAATTGAATCCACTGACGGATGAAGTGACTTTTATCGGCGTGGGGAAATGGCGGGACGGGCCTGGCTTGTTTCATGCAGTCTGTTCGGCCAAAACGCCCGACAACGGGGAGAACCCGTGTTTCGTGAGTGGGATGAATGTGGGTCACGATCCGATCTGCATGACCTTTGAGGAATGGAAGGCGAGGCCGATTCGTCGGCGTGCTTTCGTGACAAGGGCAGCGAATGGCCGATACGAACTCCATCTGATCGAATCGCACTTGAATTCCTTTTACTTCGTGGAAACCACGCACGCAGCGAGTGCTGACGAGGCCAACGAAGTTCTCCGTCGCTGGCAAGCAGACTGGGACATCTCGCCAGAGGATTTGCCTGAAATCGAAAAGATGGAAGAGAAGGCACTGCGACAACGGACGTTGAAAGCGGCCAAGAAGTCCGAGGCAAACGAGCAGCAATTAGCGCAGGAGAAAGTCGGGTTGCCGAGCGAGTTGGTGGCAGAAATTGAACGTCATTCCACGACGTATTCGGAACATCTACTCACAAGTATTAAGACCGATGGCGATGACTGCGAATCTTGTCGAATCTGCCGGGGTGTCAAGAAGTTGTATCTTCAGGCCAACTGGCTCTCCCTGATGCAGTTCGCGCTCGAAATGGACGAGGCGATTAGACATTCTCCAATCCTGCCAACGCAGTTCTTGGATCGGTCAGGGGAGACCTGCGAGTCCATCAAGAGGACAATTTGTGAAGGATTTGGTCTCAAGGATGACGACGACAAGCACAACGTAAAGGCCATGAAGCGAAACATAGACGACATGAAGGCTGCAATAGCGATGCAGGCGAAGTTCGGGCTGCCGTAGTGAGGCCATGACCAGATCAACGGCCGCATTCCACCAGGCGGCGGCACGGATGCCAGGAATCTGAACGGGGCGGTGGCCGGAGAGCGGGTCAACCGTCCGGCCCACGACGACTGCCGCGCCACCCGACTCTTCGACGAACGCGCCGATGGCCGGGACCATCGGCACCATACCGGTGGTGAAAATGGACGAACTACGACGCGGCAGCAACCGAATCTGCAAGACGCCCGAATCCATCCTCTCGGCAAGAGCGATCTGACACGACGCCGCCAAGCCCCCTAGCACGCAATTCTGTTCCACTTCATCGGACAGGTCCAAAACTACGTTGCTCGCCCCTGCGACCCGGAGTAGGCCAACAGCGACCACAGGCATGGCTCAATCTGGAACCGTGCGATCTGGCATCTGGCGTCCTGCGGAAGCTGCTCATGCTGATGTTGTGCCGACATCTCCGTATGATCTTGCCGAACTGGGGAATCTCCCCAGTTGAGTAACAACGTGAGTGCCGCTGCCGCGTTCGGTTTGGCCGACGCCTGACACGGCGACAGGCGGCCCTTGTTGGCGGCCAATGGCCTCGGATCGGCTGCGTCCAGCCACCTACGCGGCCGGCGGATGGCGGCAGGATCGACGAGTTCAGCACCCTTGGCGAGGAAGCGGAACGCGGATTATCTTCCCTGGCGGAAGAGAAGTTCAGGAGCCCGCTAGGCCAGATTCCGCGGCCGGACGCCGTTGATTACTGCCGTGGGGCGTTGGAGAGGTTTGCCAAAATGTCTGCCGCACAAGTCGGCCAGGCCGTCTACGAGATCGCCATGCTCGGTTCTCGCGGCCTGAACATCAACGATTCCTCCCGCAAGTACACTCTGCGTTCGTTGCCGGGCGAGTTCACTGCTCTGCAACTCGTCAGTTACATGTATGTCGGGATGCAACAGGTCTCCCCTGGGCAGGATGCAGGGATTGATCTATCCAAGGAATTTGCGGTTGCGAAGACGATGGTCGAAGGTATGTGATGACAGGACGACTGTTGCTGCGTTGCGAACGTCGCATCAGGCGAAAATCGAAAAGGCGATGGCACAGATAGGCCACTGCTATGGACTTCCACACCTACACCACGATGCGTGACTGGACAAGACGGGCCGACCCCGACGACTGCCCGGCCCAAGACATCGACCAATTCTATCGGCGAGCCCAGGCCGAGGCCGTGAGGATGGGGTCGGCCCAGTTTTTCAGCCAGATGCTCAACGAACGGGACTGGGAAAAAGCCCGAAGGCCCTATTACAACCTGTGGCCGTCGATCATCCCGATGCTGACCCGGCTGAGCCTCGACCTCGATTCCGACCTAATCCGGCTGTCGCTGCCCGCCCTCTGCATCCGGTTTCCCAAAGATACTGCCAAGACCCCGCTTCGGTTTGAGTGGAAGGCGGATGAAGTTGCCGTTCGCTGCATCATGCTGGCCGAAATCAACGACGGGACGGGCCTTTCCGTCCTAGTGGACATCGGGGAGGTCATGCCGATGGGCGTACCGATTTACACCTACCGCAACTTCCCGCGCAGGACCGGCCTGACCGTGGAGCAGTCCATCGCTGGCCTGGGCACGAAGGGGCTGTTTGCGGAATTCGGCGTGCAGGTGCCCAATCCCTTCGTCATGGACTGCATTCGGCTGTGCTGCTCCATCTGCCTGCTGGAAAACGATCCTTCGATCATTTCACCCGATGTCCTGGCCGACGACCGAGCGAAATACGAGGCCAGCGGCGATCAGAGATTTGTCGAGAAAGCCCATCGTCGTGGCAAAGTCGGCTGGGACGTGGCAAGACATATCGAAGTTATCCCGCACTTCCGTCGCCCGCACATGGCCTTGGTCTGGACCGGCCACGGCCGGGCGGTGCCGAAGATCGTGCCTCGGCGGGGTAGCATCGTGCATCGGGATGCCGTGGAGAAGCTGCCGAGTGGGTTTGGGGGAGGCCAGTAGGGCACTTGTTTTCAGGCGGTTTAGATGGTGGAAAGAAACCAATGTCGGACAAACTCGACCGTATCAAGGCGATGGGCTTCACTCGTGCGGGGCGTTGGAATCTGTCGGATAGTGCGCTCACCTTTGAGTTGGACGCACTTGCTGATGCCCGCAATGTTCTCTACGCATTCGTGGTAGACAACGAGTTGATGTACGTCGGAAAAACGGTTCAAGCACTCCGCAAACGAATGGTTGGATACAAGGTTCCGTCAGCTACGCAATCAACGAACATCAAGAACAACCGGAAAATCCATGAATGCTTGGCCGGCGGCAAGGTTGTCGAAATCTTCGTCTTGCCCGACAATGGTTTGCTAAAATACGGTGGATTCCATGTAAACTTGGCGGCAGGACTGGAGGACAGCCTAGTGCGCGATTTGATGCCTCCTTGGAATGGCGGCCAAAAGGAGACGCCCGATGGAGCGTTGCAGCCGGCCGAGCCGGCATAAAGTTGGCGGGGCGGCCTTACTCATTATATGTCCGGCGCATTCTGGCCATCGACTGCGATGCAGGCAACCAAGAAAACCGGCAATCGCTTAGACTGAGTCGTCAGAGATTAGCATCCTGTGGGGAATACTTGAAATCGCGGGGCATCTACGGCATGATCGACGATCCGACCGCTGCTCGGGGGCAAGCCGGCGACAAAACGTGCGAGCCGGGGCATCAAGCAGTCTTCATGCTCAACATGAACCTGTCGCACTCGCCCCTTATGGCCTCGGTGAATCCGGCGTGAAGCCCGGCTGCGTTGCAAAAATAGCCAACAATATCGGCCGTCATTTGCAACGAACGAAGAGAACACCCCGGCAGCACTTTCCGAAAGTCAACTTCGTTCCTCGCCAAGATTCGATCAACCGCGATCAGTCGCAGGATTCGCGGTGCGCTGCAAATCTCTCGGGGAGACTCTAATCCGGCACGGACCAGAGAGAGAAAAGCCGGCCACTCGGGAAGGCTCAAGGAATCTGCCGCCTCAGTCGGAAAAAGCGCCGGGGTCTCGGCCTTCTTCAAGTCGAGAACCGTCTTGCGGACACGATTCATATAATCATACAGTTCGCGTCCACCATAAATATGGACCTTGAGCAACTTGTCGAGCCGCGCTTCGTCGTCAACGACAAGGTTGACGCTGACGATGGCCGAAACCACTTGGAGCAGCGAGGCCGCGAAAAGACAGGCACAATCCGCGACGAGCGCGACGTGAAGACGCTGGCTGGGGGTCAACGTCTCACGAACCGATCGGGTCTCCATGAGCACATAGCGCAGGCTACGAGTGGCCGGATCGCCCCAGAAGAAAAAATTGGTGTAGTCAAGAATGGCTTCGATACGACCTGCGTTGGGAATGTCCCGATAGAAGTGCGTCCACTGTTCCATCTCCAGGCACTTCAGGCTCACCGTGTCCACCCCGCAGGTCAGCCGGAAAAACTCGTCGATTTCCCGTTCCTCCAGGAGCGTAATGCCCCAGCTCAGGGCTGCCTGCCGATGATCGAGTGCTATCGGTTTCCGAGAAATGACGAAGCCAGCAGACACGCCTCGCTCCTCCATCAATCCCTTGAGCCATAGTGCTCGGTTGATGGCGCTCGTTTTCCCGGTCTTGCAGTCCACCGCGATGCGCTCGGCGCGATACAGGTCATCCATGCGAAAACCAAGCACGTCGATGTCCGTCATTTCGTGACGGTTTTTTTCAATTCCGTGCGGCGTGTAGCACTTGGCATCAAATTGTGGAAGGAAGCCGAGCAACCACAACTTGCGGGCAAGAGATTCCTTCAAGACGACATCCGATTCCACCTTCAGGCCCCTTTCATGCAATACTCAAGAAGTTGGTCGATGTGCGCCTCGACTTCATGCGCTGCTTTCGGAACGAGGCGTTGCGATCGTACCTTTCCGAGTCCCCGAAGAAACTCGTTGTATGTTGCCTCCGAGGCCAGCAGCTTCGTGGCCGCCGAACTTGGGCCTCGCACCTGTCCCTCGTGCCCCACGAGCATCTCGATCGCCAATGCGACCGCCTTGCGGTTCTCCGGGTTATCAATAAACACGACACTCTGGAACGGCTTGGGCGGTGGTGGATCGAATCGCACGATCTGGCGGAGCGCCAAGTCTCGATACTGGTCCTTGGCCTCGGCCGGCGGGCTGATCGGCCTTTCCATGAGCCGCCGAAGAAGCGTGGTGGGGTACTTGATCTCCCAAAACGCAAAATGCTGTCCATGACGAATTGCGGCCACGATGGCGATTGCTCGCTCGTAAATCTCTTTCTCGATCACTTCAATCTGCGCCGTCCCGATCATAGGAGTGAAGACGAAGAAGTTCGTAGCGCCACGGGCCGTGATGCTTGGGGGCTGTGTCAAGGCTCGACTGGTGATCGACCTTGCGACTTCGAGTTCCGTTGGCGTCAGTGTCTCCGGCCCAATTCGGCCTTTGAGAATATGGGATAGCGGCCATCCGGCGTAGGTTCTAAGGAGAGAAATAACCCGCTTGACATCCGCCTCGCCGTGCTTGGCAACAATGTTGGCGAACTGTGGGGCGTTCTCACTGAAATAGAGCGGGGAAACGAGTATCTCGGAGCCGGCAACCTTGACCTGTCCGAGGTAAGACCCGGAACTTCCAATGCTAAGCACGCGATCAAGGACTTCCGTTTCGGCTCCGGTGTCGTGAAGAATCCGGTTCTTGGGAGCAGGTGACACCGAAAGTCGATGCAGCAAGTCCACCGAAAGCTGTTCATGCTCGTTGAGGCCGGCATCGGCGGCAATTTCATCCAGTCGCTCGTAAAGGCCGTTGAAGTAGGGGATTGACTGCGGCACAACAGTGGCCTCGTCTCCCGAACCAATCACGCGGACCAAGTTCGCCCTTTGCAGCAGGCCGAGTACCTGCGAGAATGCCCACTTGTTCACACCGAAAAGGTGCTCCGCGACGAATTGGAGCCGGTGACTCTCGACCGGCCCGCTGGATCGAAGGTGAATCGCAATTCTGGCCGCCCATCCGATCTCGGTCAGGCTCTTGAACTCGCTCACGGAATACTCTTGCAGGCCCGTTTGAATATCCTGCGCACGAAGCGATATGTTTCCTGCTGGCAGATGTTCAAGCATACGAAACTCCGTGGTTGCACCACCCACAACGAGGGGCATTGCCCCAATGTTGTTGCCTGGCAACGAAGCAAGCAATATATCACAAGACCGATATTCTTGCTTGTAGGTTCGGCTACGTAGGTGTAATATGAGGCGGAAAGTTTGGCAAGCTGGGAGATATGGGAAGCCGAATTTGCAGAATGGACGAAGTGGGGAACTATACCCCGACCTATTCACGCCGTTCCCCGCGTCGTGGGATCAAGAGCAGTGGGAAAACCCGCGAAAGCACGAACCGTTACTTCGGGCTCAAGGCCGGCATCCGAGCCCTACGTTCCGTGTTGGAGGCTGTCTATGGGAAAGCGAGCGAAGATCATCGCCGAGATCGAACACAGAATTGCCCGGCTTGAAGAGCGGTTGGGCCTTTGCCTGTTCTACGCCCACCACACGGCTGCGGTCTTGTGGCAGCATGGGCTGCCGGCGGTAATCCAAGCTGGTTCCCTTCAGTGGCCGCGTGTGTGTCGTGAGGAAGACGACGGGCAGATCGACACGCACTTCGCCTATATGTGGACGCCGACTTCGCCGGAAAGCGCCTTGTCCGTGGCCTTGGGCAACTTACCGGAGATGCACGCCTGGGTCGGCATTCTCAGTAGCCAAGAGATCGTGGACTTCACGACTCGCCATTTGCGGTCGGCGGCCGAGGCCCGTGGGATGACATGGACGGCGGTTGATCCACCACGTTATCTGTGGTGTCCCGCAGCCGGCACGCCGGATTGGGTGGTCTACCGACCGGATCGTGATGCCTCGATTTACGCCTGCACGCTTCTCAAGCGGCTGTTTGACCCGATCTACCTGAAGCGCGGCCGGCAATGAACCGTGACGTAGGACTCAAGCCATGAGCAACCGACCCATAGCCAAGGCCGCCAGGAAAAGAAAGGTCAGAAACCGCCAGTCGCAGCATGAGCGCCGAATCAGCGCCGCATTAGCGCCGCATTAGCGCCGAAAGCCGAAGGGCAAACCGTCAGGTCGTGAATATGAAAGCCTTTCACAAAAAGACGAGGAAAGAAGTTGTCGATTATCTGCGCGCCTGGTACTTCGCGCAGCCCAGGGCCGATTGGGACACGCTGGCGGTTGGCAACGTCATCCTGCACAAGGGGTATGGTTGGCGCATCGTGCATGTCCCGCCCAAGCGCGGTTTCGTCATGGCGACGAACGTGGCGGCGGGCAAGGTCGAGAAGCTGCTGCGGTCAAGGTATGCCACGCCTGACCTTCTCGTGACCGACGAAAGCACCCTTGCCGTCCTGAGAGCGTCACATCGAGAAAAGATCAGGAAGGCGATGGCGGCGGGAACGCCGTGCGGTGCTGTAGCAGCGCCGTGGTTAGTTCATACCCGATTGAGTCCAGTAGAAGGCATCCGGTGGGGAATATCACACTGACGCGGCTGAATTCTCCATCCGAGTATATCGCAACCCGCGACCTTTGTCCGCCGCGGTGCTTCAACCGCCGCGGTCCCTTGACACTTTCCAGAATATCGAATTTGCTTCCACCGCCGCCAACGCACCCGTCAACGCCCCCGCCAAGGCCCCTGGCACGCGATTACAGCGTACTTGCGCCCTGACACGTCCAAAATGACCTTGTTCCTTCAGCGGGCCAACAGCAGGCATCCTGATGCGGTGACGATCGCCGGCACCACGGCATCGGGCGAATCGGCACTACGGCATCGGGTATGACCGAATCGGGTATGACGGAATCGGCAGGGTACGGAATCGGCACCACGGAATCAAACGCCGCGGCATCGGGCCAACAGCGTCAGGCGACTGGGCCAGCGGCTTGCCCCCACTCCAAACCACTTCAATCTTCAATTTCGATTTTTGGGACGCGGTTGATGGACCCGTGCCAAAGAAACGGGAGTGCTTGCTGCTGATCGAGCGCTATGGCGGCGTCAAATTAGCAATTAGAGATTAGGTGCGGGTGAGCGGCGTCCAAGAGGGCGGCTTCTGCCGTCGATGGCTGTAGTGTCACGGACTTTGGCAGACGGCCTCGCAAACGGTTTATCATCCGTCTGTGCTGATGGTAGCACCGTGGCACTGATGGCTGAAAGCTGCGGCTGGGCGTAGCTTGCGTTCTCAGGCGGAAGGACCCTGTTCGCCGTCACGATCTAACTCGTCGAGCATCGCGTCGATGTCTGGAGCCTCAAAGGAGGGCCTCCAGAACTTGCGCCAATTTGGCGGCCTAAAGAGAAGATCGTACTGCTCTTGTGTGGCCGCCGTAAGAATCCAAATCTGGATGCCTGCCTGTTCCCACTCAGGCCATTTTCGCTTTTGTGCCCTGGTGAACGAGTAATTGTCAGGCCGCTTGACCTCGACCCATCGTTCACGCCACCTTGGATGGTAACAATACAAGTCGGGGATGCCGGTCTGGTAAGCGTTGGCAAGCATGCGCTCCACGTACCAACCGCGGGCTCTTAGGAACTCGACGAGTTTGCGCTGGATGTGCAGTTCGAGTTCTCGTTCTTCTTGTTCGTCCATTCGGAGTCTCTCTCTGTTTGGTTGGCTACAGAGCGCAATTGGGCATGGATTTCAGGTTAACTGCTTCTGTGCTTCGACGGCCTTCATTGCCTACCGTTCATTCGCATCAGCGCCTGGTAAACTATAGCTTGGAAGAGATGTGCCTTGGGGTCATTTTGCGGTTGACCGGGGCTGCCCATCTCGACTGGCACGGCCCGATGGGGCAGAATGGGCCACCTACAGAGAATCTGTGGCGCGGGATAGGAGCGAGCACCCGCACTCTCAATCGCGGCGTGCCAGCCATGAAACGAGCCCTCCGGCTCTCGGCCTTCTTGGTGCCGCCTTTGTGCCAGCATCGGCCCTTAGCTCCAGCCTTTACCCGCCCGATGCCCGATTCCCGTTCGGAAGTACCACCGATCTACTAAGATGGACACTTATGGGATGTCCCCTTTCTGTCCGGTTATGGCCGGATTTCGTCGTCAGATTGCGCCATCAGATTGACGACGACGCCACCCACCCGCAGGCGACTAGTATAAGGAAGCCTTATTAGTGTAACTGGTTGATAGATGGTCGATAGAATTACACAAATGCGAAACGGCCTCACTCCCGAACGGGAATGAGGCCGTGTAAACAGGCTTGTTAGTCTTTGTATCGAGTCGCCTGCGGGTTGAAGGTTAGACCGCCGTGGCTAACTTGCTCGGCGTCGGCTAGGGTCCGCAGAGTGAGGTCCAGGGTCGCGTTCTCGGGCTCGGCCTCCCAGTTGATGGGCCGTTGGAAAACGATTTCACCTGGCGCGCCAGAAAAATCTGGATTCTGCTTAGCGCCCGGCACGATCAGTGGTTTGGCGCGCCGGTCGATCAGTGAGCCAAAACCAATATTCAATGCTCATGGTTATTGCTGGTTATTTCTGGTTGACTATGAATTTGATAAGGCTGTCCAAGCTGTCGAAATGCCGGATGCTGGTGAGGGTCTTTAGGTCTAACAGCGTCCACTTGCTGTTGACCGGGTAGTCCGGTGCGACACAGCACTCTCGACGATCTGGCAGATTAACTATTGCATAGGGTGCCTCACGAGTGTCACGATATGCGGTAAGTTTTAACTCAGCCAACTGCTTATAGAGCAGATTGAAAGCTGTCTCCAATTCAAGATTTTTCTTGCATCGGGCCGCATAGTCCCGAGTGTTACGCACTGCCACGGCCTCCTTCGCCTGCATCAGGGCTTGCTGCCACTGATGTTCGTAGACTACAGTAATTACTCCGTCCTTCTCGATTCGACCCAAAAGGTCGATGCCTAGCGGCAAGAGTTCCGGGTAGATTTCCACGTCGGTGCAAATTGTGTCGATCAGGCTGGCTCGGGTAACTCCGGTGAAAAGAAATAGGGTGAGGATCAGGGCGAGGCAGGTGAGGATGTACTTCATAATGTACTTCATAATGTACTTCATAGGGTTCTCCAAAGGGTTCTCCAAAGGGTCACAGGGGTCACAGGGGTTACAGGGTTAAACGTCAGAAAACCTGACTTATGTTTTGTTGCAGTTTTTCTTGTAGCCTTCGACGACGAAATACTCGTCGCTGATCGTGCCGTCCGTGAAGTAGTTGAGGCTGTTCACGGTTGTCTGGGTTGTCCGCCAAAACACAACCTCTTTTCCGCAGATGTCGTAGACCTCCGCGTTGCCGTAAATCACTTTCTTCAACGGCTGACGTTGCCGGACCCACTCGTGGATGCGGTCGTGGGCCTGGATGTCCGGCGTTAGCTCGGCCTCGCGGGTGTCGGAGCAAACGCGCCGCACTTGAATGTAGCGAACCTTCTCATATCGAACGATGAAATCGAGCAGGGACCAGAACTCGTCTTCGTTGTAACGGTTGACGACGATCTGCACGCGCGGCCGTTGGGTTACGGTGAGAAGCAAGTCCCAATCGGGAATGTCGTAGCGGCCGAGGATGGCCCTGACGGTGGCAGGGACGAGCGAGTGGATACTGTAGCCGACACTCAGGTCAGTGCTGTTGATGACAGCCATCCGATTAGCAGCTAAGTACCCATTTGTGCGGAGCCCGACTTGGAATTGTTGGCGATGCAGGAAGTCGATCAAATCCTGCAAGTGGACGTATTGCAGGCTGTCGGTGTGTTCCTTTCCGCATGGACTGCAAAATAATATCTCGCCACATGAGTTAAGGCCCGCCATTATGAACGATCGACACAAGCCTGCCGCACCTGCGCGGGCGATACTCGCGCCGACCCGGCCGGCGATCCATCATCCACAAGGCAGGGGACGATGGCCGGATGCCGGGCGGAGTAGATGCCCTGGGTTACAGAGGGAGAGCGCAGCGTTCTCCGCACAATCTTCGCAGTCGTGCCGATTATAGGGACAGTCTACCACGTCCTGGTCCTGATGGCGTCAAGGGCGGCCATAGGCCGCAGGTGGTTCGTGTAGGTCTGGGTCGTCTGCAAGCTACTGTGGCCGAGAAGCATCTGAATCACGCGAATGTCCTTGTGCTCGTCGGCCAGGCCGGCGGCGAAGGAGTGCCGCAGCCCGTGGGCGTGGACACGCTTGGCGATGCGCGCCTTCCTGGCGATCCGCTTCATCAGATTTCGCACGTAGGCCGGCAAGATCGGGCCGCCCTTCAACGTCGAGAACACGGGACCACCGATGCCAAGACGGGCCTTCCTCTCGATCCAGACTTGCACGAGGGCCAGTCCTTGCAGGTCTATGCCGACAGTACGGGCTTTGCGGCCTTTGCCGCCGCGGACGCGAATCGTGCCGTCATGTTCAATGTCGCGGGGGTCCAGGTAGAGGGCTTCGCTAATGCGGAGGCCCGCGCGCCACAAGACCGCGATCAGAGCACGGTTGCGGATGCCGGTGGGACACCTCGGCGAACAGGCGGTCATCAAAGCCTTCACCTCGTTGTCGGCCAGGGGCTCGGCGGGAAACTTCTTACCTTGGTTGCTCATTTCGATAAGACGCCTGAGTATCGGATAAGACAGAAAGCGCTACTCTATTATCAACAATACCACCCTTTTGCGAGAAGTCAAGTAAAAGCGCTACTCTTTTGGAAGCATGGGTAATTTGCGGTAATTCGCGGGAAATGTTATGCTGCGATCGTCACGGCCTTTGTGGTGCAGGTCACGACATGCCTGCGGGTTATGCCGGTCGTGCTGGTCGTGCCAGTCGATCTTCCATCGTTCGGGCGTGCCGGCGGCCGACCACAAATGACTTGTAGACTTGTACACTTGTATATGACAAGCCATCCGCAGGCGAAGGTGGATGTCGTGTCCATATAAAGGGACAACGGATTCGCCGCTGATCGGCTACCAGTTTCCTGCTACCAGTTTCCTGTGGGTGGCGACCGACAGCGGCGACCCCAGCGGCAGCGGCGACGACGGTAATGCTGGCAGCGGGACGGCAAGGCGTCCACCCGCAGGAAACTTGCAAACTTATGAGCTTGTGAACTTGCAGCCATTCAACAGCGAAGCCATTGCCATTGCCCTCTTGACGGCTGGCTTCACGTATCCATTCTCCTGCGTCCATTCTCCTGCGTCCATTCTCCTGCGTCCATTCTCCTGCGGGTCGCGGGTCGCCGGTGTGGCGCTGACTCCGCGAAATGCTCGGATACGATAACGCCATCAACCTTGCCCAGTTGAGCCACCTTGATGAGCCGCCGCGTGGACCGGCAAGGGTCGGAGAGACTGGCCGTGTCGGCATCGGTTATCGGTCGTGCCGCCCGCGGTCCTGCTCATGGCCGCCCTGCTCGTGGCCACGAGGCCGGCGCTCGGAACGTGTAAACGCTCTTGGATGCGGACGTTCTGCCGACATACTCCAGGCAAGACTCCAGGCAAGACTTCAGGCAAGACGCCAGGCAATACTCCAGGCAGGACTTGCTTGCGAATCCAGGCCCTTCGCGGCCACGCGACTCGTGTACTGCATCGGTGCATCAATGCAGCCGGCGGCCTGTGGGTAACGCGGCTCTGGAATTACTCAACGCGGCCCATTAGGCACACCGCTGCCACTGCCGCTGCCCCTGCCGCAGGACAGTCCCACCCCAGGCGGAGTGGATCGTCGCGGCCGAAGCACCCATAAGCGCAAATTGAAACTGCGGTCCCTAACCGCGCGAGGGACTGCGGTCCCTAACCGCGCTGCCGCGTGGGTCATACCACCGCGTCATCCAACAAGAGAGGCCCTGCTGCTTGGCCCTGCTGCCGCTGGCTCTCTGGTGGCCCCCTGCTGACGTTGGCCAAAGCCATACCTAATTTACGAGCAAGACCTTGCCCCTTTCGGTGCCGCGACACCACAACGGCATCGACGCACGCCGCTGCTACCCGCACCCGCGTCACCATGACCCGCAGGCATCATTAGTACTGAACTGAGCTGGACCCGCAGGCATCATTGGCACACGAGTCGAGACGAGAACCATCACAGCACAGCACAGCGCATGAAAGTGCAGCACAGCACACAAATGCCTGCGGGTTGTCGCGTCAGTCGTTCTGCTCGTCGCACTCCGACGCACCTGCCCGACGCGAGCGACGGAATGCAACCTGCTGTTGAGAAAGCACTTAAAGTGGCACGATTCCGGTCCGTCGCAGCCGTCGCACGAAACGCGAGCCAACCAGAATACTCTCTTGCTTCTTTTTTCTTCTTTCTTTATAACAAAAGAGAAGAAAACCTCCGACGCCTGCGACGGAGGCCGACGGTTGCGTCACAAAAGTGCTACTCACAAAAGACTTCCGCGCCGTCGCACGAATCGAGCGTCAGCGTCGGGAGTACGACGGCTGCGACGGCCGCGTCGGTTGCGACGAGCGGTGGAGCGGTCCAGAATCGCCACAGCTTTCCGTAAAAGGCTTGGGTTCGCGACTCTTCGCTGGCGAAGCAGACGAGTCTCGCCCTCGACGGACACATGGGCGGTACGCCGAATGTTCCATCGTCCGCAGGTGCCGCCGGTTGCACCGATGGTTGCACCGACGCTGGCGTACTCGTTAACGTCACGACTTTCGGCCGCTTCTTGTCGTGGAATTGAACGTCGATCCCGATGCCTCGTAAGTTTGGTGCTCGCTCGCGGAGCTTGGTTGATAAAGCGTGGTTATCACGTGGCCAATCATCGTGCCGCCTCGCAGATTCGTCAGCAATCTCATTCAGAGCTTTAAGAAGATCCTCCCACGTCCCCGTCCAACACTGCTTGCTCAAAGCAAACTTCCGAACTGTGCTGGCGAACACCGAACCGGCTACCACAGTCTCATTGGCATCGTCTTCATTGTGTGTTATGGCCCGCATGAAATCACCCGGCTGCCATCCCAGGCCGGATTCGACCGCCACTATCCACTTCGCAAAGTCCGCCAGCCGTGGCCAATCTTCTTTCGTCCGCTCGACCTCGGGTAGTTTCTTCAACCCGTGTGAGGCCGCTGTCAGCAATGCCCCGAAGATCGACGCATGGACGGCAGCAAATGCTTCGTCCAATTTCTTCTCAGATTCCCGTGCGGATTTCGGCAATACCGGGGCGTTGACGATTAGGGTGCGGTCAAGAAAGTCACTGCGGGTGGCGAGACGACCAATTCCGTTGACGATTTGGGGGCGACTGGCGTAGAACAACTTTTCCGAGTCGTCCGAGTACAACGCGCGTTCGCTGTGGCCGCCGCCGGTGGCTAGCCGACACATCGCATCCGAGAGCCAGATTGGCATGGACGATAGATTGTCCAGAGCGATAACCTGAGAGTTACTCGCCCATATCATCATGGTCTGGTTATCCTTGGGAGCGCTGCGGATTGGCACGGTGTTAGGATCGACCAAGGACCGCAATCGCCGGCAGGTGGTGCTCTTGCAACTGCCGTGCTCGCCGTTGACCAGCAAGATTGGGTAGGGGCCGGTCGGTCGAATTGCGGCCATCAGCCATGCCACGACCAATTTCCAGTCATCGTCGGTGACATTGATGAAGGGCCGCAATTGCTCAATGCTGCCACCTTCGACCGGCTTCGGCAAGGGCAACATCCCCCGCGTGCGTATAAACTTGACGGGTGAGTGCGAGGTGACGCGCACGCCATCTTCCGAGACTTCTACAACTTCCCAAGTTTCGTTGCACAAATCGATGTAGAGTTTGCCATCGACCATGGCGGTGCGCACGTGAACAGAACATTCCGGCCCATCGAACAGTGCCGCACATTCCAGCGCAGCAATTGCGTTGTCCAGCGCACTGTCATTGGCAACGATCCCCTGCTCATGCAATCGGCCACGCAAGATCAACTTGTAATCATCGCTCTTGAGAGACCAAGTTTCATGGTGACCTGCATGACTCGTCGCGGCGAAGGATTGCCGGTCAGCCGTATGAAATAGTTCGTCGGCTGACGCCAAGGCAACACACTGTTCCGCAATGGTCGGGCCTTTCTTCGATCCCTTCTTTCCGGTCTTTCCGGTTCGCTCTCTCCAGCCGGGGTCAATGAGGTCGCGTAGAGCGTTCCAGCCTTTCCCTTCGCACGGAGGGTGGTGGCAACCGGCAGTGATTCCGCCATCGGAGAACTGAATGATGAACGGGCCTCCCCCGGATTTGTCGGGCTGCCACGGGCATCTCTTCAATTCCCACAATGTTCCGCCGTTAGCATACGGCTTCGACCGGCCGACTTCGACACCGTGCGACTGAAGGTACTCCACTACGTCAAAGCCTTGTTCGCTGGGCGTAGCTTTGGCGTTGTCGGATTGGACAGTCTTGCCCGTCGCCGTCGCCGTCTGCGAGATTGACGCTACGGCTTCCAGCAGTTCCGGCGCAACGGGCGCGATGCGGTCGGGGACTTCCAGCAACCGGGCAATTCGATGGGGACGCTCGGGTATGCTGTCGCCTTTGCAAGCAAGCGTTCCGTACAGTTTGGAAATACGCGCAGGATTGTGAACCTTGAGATCGACATCCACGACTTTATCGGCGTACTTGTCTCCAATCGCCTTCAGCACACGTTGAACGAGCCCCTCGTCATTAGTTGGCAAATCGATTCCGTACAGCAAGTGGCCGCCGTTCCCTGAGTCTGCATAGATCGGATCGGACCAGCCCTGTTCGCGCAACCAAGAACGAATGGCGACGGCGCGGTTCATTGCAGCGTCGTGCTCTTCATCATTGGCAGAGATGCCCGAGGGCCGGATCGGGTCGGTGTCGATCAGCAGCCAATGACGATGCGTGATTTCGCTGTCGCCGGTCGTGTGCTTCGCGTAGGAGATGACCCGGTTTGTTGCCCGCGCCAGACAGTCACGAACGACCGGGTTGAGCGTGATGTAAATGCCGTGGGCACAACCGCTAAGGTGGGCTGCAAAGGAAATCAGTTCCTCGCTGTGCTCAGCATCGAAGTAGCCGGAGCAGACGCCCTTCTTTGTGCCCAGCGCACGTAGCTCAACGATATCGCCCCTTTCCCAGTTTGGAGCGAGAATGAGACGCACGGCTTTTCGGAGTATCTCTACGTCCGCCCGGATGTTCTCGGTCGCCTCCATGATCTTCGGATGTCCCTCTTGGTTATCGGTTGTCTTGCAAAAATGGGCTGCACAGTCAACCATAGCATCCGTTTTCATGCGATGCGGGCCACACGACCGATAAATCCGGACTAACCCGCAGGATGCCCGAAACGTTGCCCGCAGGTGCCCGATACATTAGTCAATAGATCGGTTACGGGGCCATTTTTCGGCCCGTAGTGAATTTCCGGGCGGAAATCAACGTTGTCCGCACGACGCAGCGATCTTCGTCGCACGGTGTCTGGTCGTCTGGTCGCGGGAAGCAAGCTGCTCACAACCATGTTGGCCGATGATCGGCCGCATTACTTCACACGGTACGGTTGCCAGCGGACAGCCGATGGGGGCGCAAGAACCTGGCGTCCGTGATTGGGGCGACCCTGGCCTAACTGCAACGTCAGCGTCCTCGCGCTTACATTTTCATCTTGTATTCCAGAAGAAGAGTATCGTCGGATGCCTTGCGTCTGTTGTAGTCGCTCCACAGGTTCAAATACAAGCCACGCATGAGGTTGTAAATCCTATTGAAGCCGGCGCGAACAGATGGCTCAGCTTCCTGCACGCAGCCAGCGGCCACGGCATCGCGCCACTGTGCCAATGTCCCCGTTATCACTGCTAGCAACACACCGCGGGCCAAGGTATCGGCCGTAACAAATGACATCCCGGAACAGCATTCCAGGATGTCTCGCATGTCCGGTTCGTCCGCGATCACTAACATGCTGAAAGAAGCATGGGACAACAGCTTGGGATTCGGCGCAGATCCCACACGAGGCTTTTGATCTCGAAGCACCGCCAAGTAGCTCAGAAACTTCTCGGCTTCGGACGGTTCTCGCTCGGTGGAACCGTCCGCCCGCGATAGTGAGTAGCCCAGGGCTTCCTTGCATGCGCTGAGAAAACCTTGGGTATTGACCGCTGGTGTGGTAACAAGGAGGACTTGTGGGGGTGGCATGGCGGATGAGAAAAATGGTGATGGGTTCTGGTTGGTTGACTGGCGCGAAGATATGGTTATCGCTGCCCTGGCAGGGGCCGGTATTCGTGATGTACCGAATAATCAATCATAGCCCAAATTCCGGTAATTGGCTTCAAACTGGGTGGTTGTGCCGATTCATAAGGGTTTATCCCTGGTATGCCGTACATTGGCGATAAATCCGGCGCGGTGCGGCGCAAACTCCGGCCTAGTTACGGCGCGGTGCGGCGCTAAGTCCAGCGCCGTGCGGCGCTTGTTGTCCTGTCACCATCGAGGCGCTTGCTAATCACTATCGGAATAGTTGGCCACGCGAATCTTGACCGACGCTGGGCTGGGCTGGGCTCTGGGGCGGGATCGGCCCGACCTTCTCGACGCTTTGTACCGTGACCACGAGGGGCTGGTATCCATGATGCGAGAAGATTGCGGCCGGCACCTGCGCGAAGCAGCGTTCGAGGTACTGCTCTCCGATGATCGGCCCCACGACGGCCGGCGAAAAGCACCTCCGGCAACTGTGGGAAGAGTTGCTGGCATCGGGCATGTATTTCCGCTGCTCGGCCGAACGCTCAATTCTGCCTATTCTGCTACAGGCGGCGCACCCGCAGGAATCGGAGGATCGAGATGCCGGATGGTGGCCGGAGGGCAATCGGCAGGCAGGACCAGGCGACAACCCGCAAGGCATCAGCGATGCGATGGTGCCCTCTACTGGACGCCTGCCCCCGTCCCGGTCGAGCATCGGAGTGTACGATTCCTGGCGGCCGACGTGACCCTCTTCGATCCGCCAACCCGCAGGAGCGCCGATTCCATTGACCAGTTAGGGCTACGACGGTGCCGTCATCGAGCCCGCAGCGGGTCTATTGCGTCTTGACCACCTGATTATTGAATGCTTTCAACTGGACACCTGGCCGCACTGTTGATCGCCTGATTCGGTGAATCATCGACTGCGGTTTTGTAAGCTATGCTTGTCTTGGGGTACAAGCATGCGCCTACTCGATCAACACTTCACCGACATCGGCGAGGCCCGACGGCTGGTGGCTTCTCTTGTCGCGCGATACGATCCCGCCCGTGTCCGGCACTATCTGGAGCCGTCATGCGGCGGTGGTGCCTTCGTCGATGCCCTGCTTGCGGCCGGCGTGCCCCGCAATCAAATCAGGTCTACTGACATTGATCTGAATTTGCCGGCGGACGTTCACGGGGACTTTCTCGAATCGACACGCAAGACGCTCAGAATAGAAGACTGGCAACATATCATTGTCGTTGGCAACCCGCCGTTCGGCCGCAACGGCGATAAGGCCAGGGCCTTCTTGAACAAGGCTTGCGAATATGGCAGCTTGATCGCATTCGTCGTGCCACGCGGAATGCAGGGCGCTCATTGTTGCGGAAACGTCAACGCGAATCTGGAGTTGGTCTGCGAGCGGAAAATGGGAGAGTTTGAAACCACCACGGCCCGCTGCAACTGGCAGATTTGGGCGCTTGGTGACGAGCCGGCCTACCGACCAGCCGAGCCAGTCTTCGACACCCGTGGACTTTACGAGTTCGTGGAGCCGGAGGAGGCGGACGTGGTAATCCGTCGTGTCGGCAGCCGAGCGGGGCTTGTCGATTCGTTCGATGGCAAGGGTGCGGGCAGCCTATACTTTCTTAGGGCGACCAGCACCGCCGTATTACGGGCGCTCCGCAGGCTGGAGCCCCAGGGGTTGGAGGACTTGACCACGCACCAGCTTTCGCTATCGAAACCAGCGTTGCACTCGTTTCTCGAAAAGCAGTTGCTCGAAGACGCAATCGCCAAGGCGGCACAGACGCCCATCACGCGCTTGTGCCTGGCCGAAATGGAACGCCACTACGGCGAATCTGCTGCTGGTTTGCTGCTGCCGGAAGGCTATCACCGGCAAAAACTTCGCTGCTATGTGCGCAGCGGCATGTACTACCCGTTTCAAGTCCGAAAATCGTAAGGCCCGTCTTCCGCGCGCCGGGTCAGCGCCGCACGGCGCTGGAAATCAACGACTTCTGGTTTCTGATTCTTACGGATTCTGCAAGCGCCTCCGGCGACCGTGAGAAGAGTTGCTGGCATCGGGCATGTATTTCCGCGCTTGGCCGGTTGCTCAATTCTGTCTATTCTGCCACAGGCGGCTCACGCGCAGGAAACTGATGATCGAGATGCCGGAGGGCTGCCAATTTTGCGCAGCGGACTTGAAATCTGGTCTCTTCTGCCAATGCCGAACAGAGCCGAACCATTCCGCGTGAGCAGGGTGACGAATACCGACTTTGACCGACTTCCCAGACTGACCTGCTCGATCAACCGGCCGGACCACACCTGCTCGACGCTGGTGGTCGCGGTCACGACGATGCTCGACACCCTGCTTGATGCTCTGCTTGATAACCGACTTCACGCTCTGCTTGATGCTAGCGACAATCCCTAACTCCCCGAGTCCAATTGTCGCCCGCTGCGATAATTGCGGATGTCCCGGCCGTACCGACTTGGCCAGCAGTCCGCCCAGCCGCCGTTCGGCTCGAAGCCGGATTTCGGCGCACTACCGGCCCATTTCCGTTGCCTGTTGGCCTGTTTCGGGGCGAGTCGGTCGCTCCGGGTGAAACCAACCGACCTAGATGCGTTCAGGTCGGCTTCAACGACCCGCCCTAATACCGGCAACCCGGAGGAAGAGGCGATCTATCAGGAACTCGTTGAGATCAGACTAGGGTTTTGCAGATTTCTCGCCTGTACAAGCGCACAGATTTTCACTCTTGGGCCGTGTCACACAAGGCTGGGGATTCAGGAAATCTGTCGTAGAATGCGGGAGCGGGGATATGCGCTACGCCGCAGTGGCCACGTATTCCAAGAACCAGTCCGATTTTGCCTTAATGTCTGCGCGAGAACCACGTCCTTCGCTCAGCCAATGCCGCCACAGGTGGAGGCGGCAGGCCCCCAACATGTCGGCGAAAGTGGGCTCGGGCTTGTTGTCATACCAAGGGCGGTGCCTCCGCGCTTGCTCACCCTTGTGTCCTGCGGTTACATACCACAACACGACCAAGGAACCAATAAACCAGGACATCGGGGCGGCACGCTGGACCGAGTTTGGGCACCACACCTGTGGATCGTGAAAGCCCAACATCTGTTTGCTGTCACAGAAGGCCACTTCCACCGACCAGCGGCGGCAATAGCCCTTGATGACCTCTTTGGCCGTGAGGGTCTGGTCTGTCGAAAGCAGGGCCTCGTCCCGCCACTCGCCTTTCGGATCGCGAACGAGAACCAATTGCACCGATTGCGGACCGGCCGCTTGATACCAGCAGACATTCTTGACCACCTTCACCTGCAATCGTCGCTTCCCCTTGGGAAAAGCAATCTTCATGTCTTGCGCAGGCCAGCGGCGGTTGTCGGCCAGCATCTGCTTTGGCGTAGGCAGGCGCTCACCCTTTTTCCGCCGTCCTCCCGTTCCCAGGGTCAAGGGGCGGCTGAGGGCTGCGTCCCAACGAATTGGGCCGATCACCTCGACGTTCGCCGCACGGTTCTTCAAGAGATGCTGCCCGACATAGGCACAGTCGCCCACGACCTGGATTTTCCGGCCTGGAAACCAGCCTGCGAACTGATTCACCAGTTCGGCTGCCAACTGACTTTTGCTGCGATGCGCACTACGACTTTTCTTTCCCTGCTTCTCGTAAATCCGCCACAAGCAAGGAAGGCAGAAGTAGCGGTCCTTGCGGAAGGGCAACTGCACGATGATTCCCATCAGGACCCAGTTGTTGCCGAAGCGAAACACCTTGTGCTTGCGCGTGCTGAGCACGGCATCCAGGAAGATGCCCCCGAAGGCGACCTTGGCACCGCGCTTGTGGCAGAGCGTATCGTCCACCACCAGCCAAATCCGCATTCCCGGCACGAGTTGCGCCACGATGGCCAAGATCAATATCCGGCAGACTTCATCCCAGTTCCATACCGCCGCGCTGAACAGACGGAAAGCGGCGGAGTGGTCGCGCGTTTCCGACTGCCCCGTGGTTTCCCACACACGGCTGATCGTCCGCCGACCGAGACACACGATCCATGCTCCGATCGTCAGGCAGAACATGCTGAACGCTTCCTCGCGGAAAACGACCGCGAGCGGCTCTAGTAAAACCTCCAACGACGGGATAAGCTGATCCATTAGCTGGCCTCCTTGCCATATTGGGGACTTCGGAATCTTTGACGAAACGTCCGAAGCATACCCAATCCCTGGCATCGAGGCCCGCCCAGTTTGTCCAAAAAACTGTGCGAAATAAGTGCAAAACCCTAGTCAGAGGCCGGTTGAAAGATTTGCGAGATCGGGCGGCAGCACTCAAGACAACGAACGCCAAGCATTTTCTTGATTGCAACATCGTGTTGCCAAAAAGCAACGCCACAGCATAGCACGCCAATCTGATTTTTCAATCAAAATACCCTGTTTTCTGGGCGTTTTCAGGGTATTTTCGTCGAACGAAGGGGTTGTGCTGAGTTTTCTGGCACGGTAACTGCATTTACGCGAGGCATCAGGACACGCTACTGGCCGTGTGTTGCGGCCGGAGTGGACCCTGAAACCCTGTTTGAAAGGTTAGTTACTATGAGCACTGTGACCAAGACCCTGACTTTCAACAATTTTGACGAAAGCTCCCCGCTCGGCAAGAAGCTATTCGCCCTGTGCGAGCAGGCCGAGGAAGCCGAGGCTGTAAGAGCCGAGGTAGCTGGCGACGACGACTACGAGGCGGCCTACGAACGCGCACGGAGCGAGTTTGAGGCGAACTTCGATCACTACCACCGGCTGGCATTCAGGTTGCTCTCCGAAGACGAGCAGGACGAAACCTTGGCTTCCGGTTACGGGCCGCCGAAAGTAAAGACCAAGAAGACCAAGACCGTCGAGATCAATGTTCGCTATCCCGACAATGACGCCGCCAGCCACGATGCAGTCGTTAGGCGTGCGGTCGAGAGCCACGGAGGCAAGTTTACCGATTGTAACCGGGTGGCCGACCCGACACCGTTAAGCGTGGGCGCGGAGTTGCCGAGCGTGCGGAAGGCACGCGAGTGCGTGAAGTATCTTCGATTGGTTGGCTATTGTGCCGATGTTTACGATTGAGCGCCGGGGAGCGGCGCAAGGGAGTGGGCGGCCGGTGTTTGGCACGGCACCGGCCGCCCTTGAACCATTGAACCCTGAACCCTTGGAATGTGGCAAAGGCGACAAGAGCGAGCCACCTGATCCTTGCAGAGCGTAACGCATCCAGCGACCCTTAGAGCAATCCCAATGATCCTTGTTCAGAAGCGTTTACAAGTCACTCCCACTGGTTCCAGTTTTGTGATTACGGTCCAAGACCCGCATAATCCACACAGCCCGCCGCAGCCTACCGATCTGATGTCGAACGACGACATCGTATCGTTCCTACGGCACCTGGGTTTGTTCCAGTCGGTCAAGCCCGACAGGCGCTGGCTGAACGAGTTCGACCTGACAATTAGCACGGATTTCCCCGAGCCGGGCGACCATGTGACGGTACGCTGCTTCAACCTGGATTACGCGACCTGCGTATGGTGTGACCGTACCGACAGACCGTATCTTCTCTGGGAGGACTCCTCCGGCCTGTCGGGTGACTTTGGCAACCCGTGCGATCCGGCCAGCAAGAGCCTGTTGCTCGCCGCCTGGCTTTACGAGGCTTCGGAGCAGGACATTTTCCTGACGATCCTGCCGGGCCTCCGTCTTGCCGGTGACGATGCGAAATTGCAGAAATACGCTTTCATGCTGCAACACCCGATCAAAGTGACCAACCTCCCGCCGGTGCCGCCCGAAGAGATAGACGCCATGCCAATCCAGGACGAACTTGAATAAGGACCGACACCGAAGTCAGCGAAAACGTCTTGCAGTCGAAAAAGACGACTGGGACCGTGACGCCCGTAGCGAGAAAGCCCACTTTCTCGAAGAGATTTGCTAAGTTTGAACCCTGACCCTGAAAGAGAAAGAGACTGACAATGACGACGAACACCGATGAAACAATTCACGCCGAGCATCAAGACGGCTACGAAGACGGTAAATTAGACGCCGGTGCCAACGACCACGGCCGCTGGGTTGTCGGCCGTGGCTTCGACTACAACCAAGGCTATGAACGAGGGTACAACGACGCCTGGGAAGCGAAACAAGCGGAGAACACTGAAAGACGCCGGTGCGCCATCTTCAAGATCGGGGAGGATTATTACGACAAGTTTGAGGCCGAATGCCGACGCCTGAACATTACAATCAAGGAAAAGGCGGGCGTCTACCAAGGAGCCGACACTCCCTTGCCAGCAACGATGCAGCCTTATTTTGGCAACGATCTAAACGGCAACGGCGTCCTCTGCCCACTTGTCAGGTTCAACGGCGACCCCGACAAGGCCCAAGACGCATTCAACAAACTCCCCTACAACCAGGTCCATATTTTGCGCAAATGGGTTTCAGCGTAGCTTGGCAATGGCGGAAGCTAAGGTACATCGTCAAGCCTTTGGGCAGAATGACGCTGGCTTCAGTCATCACCGCATCGTTGACGGCTTGACCATTTGATTCTTGGAAGCGAAACCCGCACCGCATCAGTGAGTGACGATACAAACGTGGAGCTATGACTGAAATATGAAGATGTACAAACGCTGGCTGCACCAGCGAATGGACGAACTCGACGAACTTTATTCTCTCCCGGACCCGAATGAAGAGGTTTGGCGGCGGTCGGCGTCTATCGTCGAGGAAGCCGGGGACCGAGCGGCCCGCCTGGGGCTAGCCGATCTTTTCCAGCGAGCACAGAAAGTTGGATGTTTTACCGGGCCGGAAAACGCCAAGTCGTTCTTGTCAGATTGCTTGGCAGCGATTCCGGTGGCTACGGACAAGGTTTTGACCGTGACTCAGGTATCGGAAATCCTGAAAGTCAAAGCGGATACCGTGAGGGGATGGATTGCGGCTGGACGGCTAAAGGCGTCCAACACGGGCAACGGCAGCCAGCGGCCGCGCTATCGTATCGCGCAGGCTGACTTGGATACCTTTTTGGGAAGCCGGACCCGGAAAACGGCCAAGCCGGTCAAGCGCCGGAAGCGTCCTTCTGGTGACGTGTTCCAATACTTCCCGGAACGATGAGACGGCTAGTAGAGCACGCGGGGGAAGTACGAGGCGAGCCACTCTGCCAAGGCCATGCCCAGCACCGTAAGAAGCAAGAGCGGTATTGAGAACCTAATCGGCCGTCTACGGTATGCAGTCGTCATGGTATCTCCTGCGGAGTCTTTTTACGCTATCCTACACCCGGTGGTAACTACGCCTGAACCGGGGTGTATTTGCGGGTGTAGTGGGGTCTAATTGGAGGCAGCAAATCGACGCAAACCCTGGAAAACAAGGCATTTGCCCATGTTTACCAGATACCCCAATTTCAATTATGATTCCGCTGCTCTAACCAACTGAGCTACGCTGCCAAGTGCTTATTGCGATTGAAGTTATTGACCAATCACAAAAATCCTGACTACACCATTTTCTACACCAGACACCGCGACAGCCCCCTCAGAAGAGGTGAACTGAAGCGGAACATCGTTCGTCATCAGGATATTAGCCATCATGGTCAAAAGTACCCGATCCGCCGAAAAAAGCAAGCCCCCAAAACCACACCCTAAGTTTCCCCTGTTCGCGCACGCCGCAGGGGTCTGGGCAAAAAAGATTCGCGGCAAGCTTCACTATTTCGGTCCATGGTCGGATCCAGAGGGTGCCCTGCAGCGGTACGTGGAACAGAAAGACGATCTGTTAGCCGGTCGAACGCCAAAGACTAAGGTCGATGGACTTACCGTTCGAGACCTCGTGAACCGCTTTCTGACGAGCAAGCAACATCTCTGCGATACAGAGGAAATCACCAAACGGACCTTCGATGACTACCACAAGACTGGCGAACGGTTACTGGAGGTCTTTGGCCGGGACCGACTGGTCTCGGACTTGGCTGCCGATGATTTCGAGCAACTTCGCTGCCATCTTGCCAAGACAAGGAAGGCAGTCGCCATGGGTAACGAAATCCAGAGAGTGCGGATGGTGTTCAAGTATGGCTTTGATGCCGGACTGATCGACAAGCCTATCCGCTAGACGGGCAATGGACCGCGGAATTCTGGGGACAGAAAATGCCGGGGCGAGTCGCCTTCCGCGCGGCGGTTTGAATTTCTTTCCTCGCTTCGTTATCATCAGAGCCGGTCCCTTTCCGTCACCCCGCCGTGAACATCATCATGCTGAAGCCCATCCCCCTCTCGCACGCAAGAAGTTTGCTGCTTCTGGCAACGCTGGTTTTCCTTTTGCCCACCTCGGTCCGTGGTGCGGATGACCCGAGAACAACCATTGCCGATCTGCCAGCGGCTCCGGACGGCTCAAGCCACGTCACTAGCGACTGGCTGGTCACTCCCATCCAGACCAAAGCGGGCGTATACCGTCGCAGCCATCCTGATGAGATTGTCATGACCAACGGCCTCGTCCGCCGCATCTGGCGGCTATCACCCAACGCGGCGACAGTGGCGTTGGACAACTTGATTACCGGCGAATCGCTGCTCCGCTCCGTACGGTCGGAGGCGCTGGTCGAACTTGACGGTGTGAAGTATTCCGTCGGGGGTATGGAAGGCCAGAACGTGCATAACTATCTCGACCCACGTTGGCTGGACAAGATGACGGCCAACGCGGCCGCCTTCCGCTTCGCTTCGTTCCAGGTCGGCAAGACGACCGAGCGTTTCCTCTGGAAGAAGCGGTCTTCGTGGATGCCACAGGATATGCCTTGGCCGCCTCCGGGGGCGTCGCTGACGCTCTCTTTCACCCCACCACCCACGGCGACTCCAGCGGTTTCCCAAGTGCGAGTCGACGTCCACTATGAAATGTACGACGGCCTGCCGTTGTTGAGCAAATGGATTACGGTGGAGAATGGGGCCGGCAAGCCGGTCCGCCTGCGAACATTCGTCAGTGAGATATTGGCCGTTGTGGAACCGGAATCGGTCGTCGATCCGACGCCCGTTTGGCAGACGCCGAACATCGACGTTGAAACCGATTATACGTTCGGCGGCATGTCGGGACCGAACCACGGCGCTGCGGTGTTCTGGGTTTCCGATCCGCTGTACGCCACGCAGGTGAACTACGAGCTGAAGACACCCTGCCTGCTGCAGTGCCGGCCGCCGCGCGGTCCCGATCAGATCATCCCGCCTGGCGGGTGTTTCACCTCGTTCCGTACCTTCGAGCTGCCTTTCGACTCGACCGACCGCGAGCGTCGCGGTCTGGCCGTGCGCCGCATGTACCGGACCGTTGCCCCCTGGGTCACCGAGAACCCGATTCTGATGCACGTCCGCGGCGCCGACTCGGCATCGGTTCGCCTGGCAGTGGACCAGTGTGCGGACGTTGGCTTTGAGATGATGATCATGACCTTCGGCAGCGGGTTCGATTTTGAGAGCCGTGATCCAAAATACCAAGAGGACGTCAAGGAACTGGCCGACTATGCCCGCTCCAAAGGCATCGCACTGGGCGGCTATTCGCTCTTGGCCAGCCGCGGCGCTGCCACCGCAGCCGACAATACGCAAGGATCACCCGCCCGCTTTGGTGTGATGCCCTGCCTGGGCGCTCGCTGGGGTATCGATTATCTGGCCCAACTGAAACACTTCATTCAAACCGCCGGTCTTGGCGTGCTGGAGCATGATGGCTCGTATCCCGGCGACATGTGCGCGGCCACGAACCACCCTGGCCACCGTGGGCTGGACGATTCACAGTGGGTCAACTGGAAGGCCATCACGGGGTTCTACGAGTGGTGCCGCAGCGAAGGCGTTTACTTGAACATCCCAGATTGGTACTTCCTCAACGGCGGCAGCAAAACCGGCATGGGCTATCGCGAGACCAACTGGTCCCTGCCCCGAGAGTACCAGGAGATCATCGAGCGGCAGAACGTTTTTGACGGCACCTGGGAGAAAACGCCCAGCATGGGCTGGATGTTCGTGCCGCTGACCGAGTATCAGGGCGGCGGCGCCGCGGCCACGATCGAGCCGCTCAAGGATCATCTGCCGCATTACGAGCAACGCCTGGCGAACCTCTTCGGCGCCGGTGTACAGGCATGCTACCGCGGGCCGCGGCTTTACGATTCGCCGGAAACCCGAGCCGTGGTGAAGAAATGGGTCGATTTCTACAAGCGGCATCGCGGCATCCTCGACAGCGACATTCTCCACCTGCGGCGGGCCGATGGCCAGGACATCGACTACATCCTCCACGTCAATTCCACGCTCAAGGAAAAGGGTCTCTTGATGGTCTACAACCCGCTGGACCGCGAAGTCCGCAAGACGCTAACCGTGCCGCTCTACTACACCGGGCTGACGGGCACGGCAACGGTTCGCCAGCGCGACGGTTCGGCCGCAACGACAGCCCTGGACGCAGAAAGACGCATTTCGCTCCCCATCGTCGTTGCCGCCCATGGCGTGACGTGGTTCGTTTTCGAATAGTGTAAAGCAGCCTGTCTCACGTATGACGAGAACGTTCGGCCAAGTCGGCAAGATCGTCGCCTAGCGGGTGTATACTGCCGACTTCAAGCCAGGGGCCGATACGGTTCTTTGATGCCATTCAGAGCTTCTTGCGTCGATTCAGGAGGCATTTGTACTTTCAAGGCTGGTCCGGCCCGCCGAGGAGGGCAAGAGGCTCTACGGGCCTCGTAGATGGCGTGTGCCTGTTAGGTTGAACGCCTTCCCATAAACGGCGACAAATCAGGGATTCTCCGCCCTGTAGCGGAAGAAGAATCGGCCTGCCGGGGCCACGTCGCCGCTCGTGTAGAAGTCCATCACGTCGCCGGGTTTCTGGATATAGTCGGCCCATTTGAAGTCGATCGAAACCGCGGTGCCGTGGTGGGCAAGTTGCAACGCCGCACGTGGAACCGCCAAGTGCAGTTGATTGCCGTCGATCCGGTAGGACGCCTTGGCCACTTTTTTCCAGTTCCAGCCGCCCACGTTCTGTTCGATCCAGGCGCCGTCCGGGTCAGAGAGGCGACCGACAAGGAAATTACTTCCTTCCCAGCCCTTCGAGGCGTCGTGGTCCGTTTTGAGCAAGAGCCAGAGCCCTTCCATCCGACCAGCAGGCACGATCGGCTCGCGCGTCTTCAAGTAGAAATAGAGGTTTGTTTCATCGCGTGCGACCTTCATCGCCACCAGGCAGTTGCGGCCCGTACGGTTCACGTAGTGCAGCCCGCAGGCGCCGTCGAAGTCACGGGGGATCGTTTTGCCGGCGTGGCCGAGGAATTCGGGACCTACGCCTCGCCATTGCTCGAAGCCGCCTTTGATGCGGATGGGCTTGGAGGCCGACGCCTTGGCAATCGCCGGCGTGCCCTTGAAGCGGCGGACATTGGCCACGAGTTGGATGTAGTAGTTGTCGCCGTGACCGCCCCGCATTGGCTCGATGTCACGGCTGAACTCCTGACTGAACTGGTCGCAGAAGACGATCGGCCCCTTGGGTTCTCCTCCGCGGCCGGCAACCCATTCGTTCCAGCCGGTGACCATCACGAAGGGGGCGCCAAGCGAGAAAGCCCGCTGCCATTGCTCCTGGAAATTGTATCCCTGGTTAACCGCGCCGGGGGTGCGATCCAATTTGCCATCGTGGAAGCTCCGTCCCCGGGCGTCGCCGAAACTCATGTTGGTCACCTGCCCATCGCTCTGCCGCAAGTTCTGCGCGACCGCGACGTTGACCTGCTCGGGCTGCTTGGGATCGTCAACGTAACCGTAGGGCTGGGGATAGGTGGACTCCCAGTGCCAGGCCAGTTGCGTGTTGACCAACGTGAAGGGCCAATGTGCCCGCCGCAGCGTGAAGAAGGCCCGCACCTCGGGACTGGCCTCATGCGGATCGCAGATCAACAGCGGCTTGTCCTGCCAGTGGAACCAAAGTTCGGGATAGAGACCGGGCTTGTAGAGATCGCGATAGATTCGTTCGGCCGTTTCGCCGGCCTTGGTGTTGACCATGAAAACGATTTGCGGAGTCCGGCCGCCTTCGCGGCGGACTTGGGCAAAGACCTCGCAGAGCTTCATGTAGACGTCCGGGTAGGTCACCGCGTTCGTGGTATCGAAGATCAAAGTGTCGATACCAGCGTCGGCGAGCAGTTGAGCATGACGCCGCAGGACCCAGGGGTCCGTGCTGCGATAGTAGCCGTAGAGCGGCTCACCCCAGTAGTGCGACGTGCCCACCTTTCCCCAGAGCGGCGAGTCGGGCTTTTTCAGGGCCTCGGGGTCTTGGGCCATGATCTTGGCAACGTCGTAGGGGCCGTCGCCCCGCGGGTTCTTGGCGTAGTCATCGTTGTGCGTGAGAAAGTAGAAGATGCCCACAAATCGGCCGGGACGCGGCGGTCCGACCTCCTCCGCCGTGGGAACTCTACGCCCCAGGGCATCCGCCGCCGGCCAAGGAGTACCCGGATTGATCTGCCCAGATGCTGTGCCGTCAAGTTCCAGGAAACCGGCGACAATCAGCATCGCCACAACGATCGTTGGGCGCAACGCGCAATGAATCATAATACTATTCCAGAGACGCCGGCCGAAGGGGCTCACGGCGTTACCATCCAGGCGGGTGAGCGGGTTGGAAGACGCTTCCAGGCAGGATACTACACCGGTAACGCCATGGCAAGCGTCCCCATCGCCGCTGTGCGGCAAGATTTCCGGGCAACTCACCGGAGCACAGGCATCTTGCCTGTGTTGCCTATCGGTTCGACACCGGACTCAAGCCGGTAGTCGATCTCGGTTCTAAGAGGGGCCTCCAGAGGCACAAATTCGAGGACTTCTCCGATTTCGGGAAACTTTCTCCCGCGGCAAACGTCTATTCTTTCGACGTTTGTGGCGAAATCCACTTGTCGACCCCCGCTCTTACTCAATCGGGGGGCTTTTTGACGTATCTTATACGAAGAGTCTTCATTCACCCCAAGAGTATTGCCATGCGATCTCGGAATCTACCTCTCTGGCTGGCCGTGGCCGTGGTTTCGGCCCTGCCTTCGACAGCCCTGGCCCGTATTAAACTCATCACGCTGCCCGTGCGGGAGCGGGTGGAAATTCAACTCGACAACCCCAGCGCCACACTGGTGGAAGAGGAACGGATCGTTCCCCTCGTGCGGGGAGTCAACCAGGTCGATTTCTCCTGGGCCAACACCCAGATCGACGGCAGCACGATCGTCTTCCGCGTGCTGGGCGGAATCGACGGCGGGGCGAAAGCCGATGCCAAAGCCGGCGAGAAGGCCGATGCCAAGGCTGCCGGAAAAGAATCGCCGGCCCTGGATGTCAAAGTCCTTTCGGTGAGCTATCCGCCCAACGAACCGTCGCTGGTCTGGCAGGTATCTTCCAGCGGTTCCGGCTCGGCCCGCGTGCGGATCAGCTATATCTTGGGCAACCTGAACAAGAGCTTCAACTATCGGGCGATCGCAGCCAACGACGAGAAGACCCTCGTCCTCTCCGAATACATCCGCATCGACAACCTGGCCAATGAATCGTTCGGCTCGACCGGTCTCTGGGCCGGGTTTGGGCCGCGGTTCCTCAAGCCGATCGGGCTGAACGAGACCAAGGAGATGCTTGTCGAGAAGTACGCTGGGGTCCCAGTCAAGAAAACCTACACCTGCGATCCCGGGGCCCACGGTTACCTCGATCGGCCACAGAACAAGCTGCTGGTGCCGATGCACTACGTGCTGAAGAACGACAAGGCGAACCACTTGGGAACCGCCCCGCTGCAGTACGGCAAAGTCCGCATCTTCCAGGAAGACGGTCACGGTGGCACGGCCTTTATCGGTGAGGACTGGGGCAAGTTCACTCCGCTGGACGATGAAATGCGGCTTTATGTCGGCGTCGCCCAGGACGTGGTTGTGAAACGGACCATTGACAAGAACGAGCAACGGCGGGTCGCCGGCAACCTGTACGACCGCGAAGTGATCGTCAGGTTCGAGATCGAGAACTTCAAGGACAAGGCCGTAGTGCTCGACGTATCGGAAAACGTCCGCGCCATCCGTAACGAGCTCTATGGCGACAACGGCCGCGACGTGCAATGGACACTCGGTGAGTCGACGACGTTTGCCAGGCCCGACAAGGAGAAGAGCACCTTCGAGAAACTACTCTTCCACGTTCCGCTGCCGGCCCGCGGCGCCGACGGCAAGGCCGAGAAGATCGTTCACAAGCTCCACCTGGTCATGAAGAACGAGTGGTAAGAAAGGGAAGACCCATGCGAAAACTATTGATCCTGGGAACGATGGCCCTGGGAACCGTGCTCCTGGCGGCCCTTGCCGTCCGGGCAGAGAACGTCGATCTATCGACCGTACCGAGCCGCAATACCGTACAGCTTACGATTTACAACTCCGAAGACTTGACGCTGGTGCGCGAGACCCGCAAGGTGACCTTCAAGCCGGGCGGCAATCCGCTGCAATTCAGTTGGGCCAATACGCTGATCGACCCCACGTCGGTCGAACTGCGGTTCCTGACAAGCCGCGAGAAGCTGACCGTGCTCGATACGACCTTCCCCCACGCCAAGCCGCAGATGCTGTATTGGAACGTGCAGAGCGAACTGGACGGCGAGGCCACGATCGAGATCACCTATTTCACCAGCGGCATCAGTTGGTCAGCCGATTACATCGGCATCGCCGACCGAGATGAATCACAGTTGAAACTGGAAGGCTTCGTGCGGGTGAACAACAATTCCGGCGAAGAATACGAAGACGCCCAAGTCCGCCTCGTCGTCGGGCGGATCAATTTGGTGCAGAAGATCGCGGAACTGGCCCACATTCCGGTAGCCCAGGTGCCCCAGTTGGAAGGCAAAACCTTGGCCGCTCTCCGTCCCCAGGCCGTGCGCATGGCGATGAGGGCGCCGATGGGTGGCCGGGGCGGCGGGGGTGGCGCCGGCGAGCCGGCAGCCCCCAAGGAGGTGGCCAAGGAAGGGTTGGGCGAGTATTTCATTTATACCATCGAAGGCACCGAGACGATCCCCAACGCCTGGTCCAAGCGGCTGCGAAGCCTGGAAGCGGCCAAGGTGCCCATGAAGATCCAATATCGCTACCGCCCCGCCGAATATGGCGAGAACCTGGTGCGGATGTACCTCTTGACCAACGATAAGGACTCGAAGCTTGGCACCACGCCACTGCCGGATGGTGTAGTCCGCCTCTTTCGCGAGAACGGCCGCGATGGGCTGAGCTTCTTGGTGGCCCAGCCGGTCAAGTACATTCCGATCGGCGACAAGATCGAGTTGAACCTCGGCCCCGACCCGGAGGTCATCTTCGAGCTGATCAAACTGCGAACACGGCGAGACGATCTATGGATGCAGGTGAATGGTGCCGACATTTTCCGCCGCGTCGACCAGCCGGGCGTACAAATCGAGGTCAATAGTTCGGTTGCCGGTTGGGACGACCATACACTGTTCGCGCAGCGGGTACGAAACTACACGAAGAAGCCGATCGACCTTGAGATTCGCCGGGCCTTTGCCGGCCACGTGATCTTCCGTAGCGAACTAGCGGCCAAGACGCATGACTTCCAGACAGTCGAGTACACGGCCGCAGTCAAGCCGGGCGAGAAGGCGGAATTGCTCTATGAGATCGTCCAGCGGCAAGGCCACAACGCCAAGCAGAACAACGTGACCATCGAGCGGGCCACGGTGAAACCGTAGGCGATGAAGCAGAAGTTGCTGTGCTGCCGTATCTGCTGCCACCGGGAGCCCTCCAGGTCTTCTTGCTTCGATTCTGGAGGCCTCCAGTTCCTTTGGCAGTAGCCGAATTATTGTCGTTGCGGTATCTGGACTGGGCGACTGGTGCGTAAGAGATGCTGTCGCCGGGAGCAACATTCAATCCCCACTGCCTGACATAATACGCGGCAAGACGAAACGGGTCTCAGTTTCATTGGGGCTGAGACCCCATTTCGAGGTCGGCTTAGCCCGCTGCCGAAACCGCCGGATAGACTAGCGGTTGCTCGCGTCCTTCGAGCACGTCAACAACGTGCGCAAGGATCCGAACCAGATAGTTTTCGCCTTGGCTTTTCTCTTTTCGGGCGGCCGCCAGTGCCTTCTTGATCGCCGGCAACGAGGGTCGGGCGGCCTCACCAAGCCGGTCGAGGACGTTGGCAGCTTGGAGGGCAAAGGCCGGGGTCCCGGTCGTCTGAATCCGGCGTTCTAGCACCGGCATTGCCAGGTCGAGTTTGCCCAGCCCGGCCAATGCTTCCGCCGCGGCGACCTGCACGGCGCCGGATTTGTCGGCAAGCCGCTGGCGCAGCGAGGCTTCAGCGGGCATGGCTTTCTTACGGAGCATCGTGCAGCCTTGCGCGGCCCACCAGCGGAGCGGCTCGCACGGATCGTCAAGCGCCTGGATCAGTTTCGGCAGGTTTGCGACGTTGCGCTCGGAGGCGAGATTGGCCAGCGCGAAGACGCGATCGACCGGATACGAACCGGGCGCATGTGAAGCGTCGTAGCCTTCCAAAGCCGAACCTTCAGGCAGGAAACCGTTGTCCTTGTTGGCCAATACACGCTTCTCCAGCGCCGCCCGCATCCGATCCAGCGTCTCGTGGTACACGGGGCCGGCGGCGAGGTCGTGGACGCTGTCAGGATCGGCGAGCATGTCGTAAAGCTCCTCGGTTGGTTTCTCGCCCCAAAACATCGCGGTCGCCGGCGTGAGTTTGCCTTCGCGGGCGACACGCGCCCACGATTGGTAGCCGCGAGCCTCGAACATATAGCTGAGCGGCTGGACGTAAGGCAGGTCGGGCCGGTAGTTGCGGATGTAGAGCCACCGGCTGTCCATGACCGAACGCATCATGTCGTAGCGCTCGTCCATCCGGTCGCGGGTGATGAAGGCGAATTCGTTCGGCGCGGCCTTGGCCGACCCGGCCAGCGCCCGGCCTTGCATGTAGTTGGGAATCGGCACGCCGGCCAGGGAGAGCACCGTCGGCGCGAAATCCACGAAGCTGACCGGCTCCTTGATCCGTGAACCGGGCGGCGCCGGTGCGAGATGGCGCCATTTCGGCGGAAAATAGACGATCAGCGGAACATGCGTGCCGCTTTCTTGGAGGAATCGCTTGCTGCGCGGCAGCACGCCGCCATTGTCGGAATAGTAGAACACGATCGTGTCGTCGGCCAGCCCGGCATCGGCAAGACCCTTGAGTTTGGCGGCGACCTGGTTGTCCAGTAGCGCCATGTGGTTGTAGTACCGCACCCAATCCGCCCGCATCTCGGGTGTGTCGGGTTGATAGAGCGGAATACGTACTTTGGCCGGGTCCATAGAAGGAAAAGGCAATGGCAGTTCTTTCTTAGGGAACAGGCAACTCTCGTGCGTGACCTCGTGGTTGAACACGCTGAAAAATGGTTGGCCCGCGGCGCGGTTGCGCCAGTGGGCCTTCCCGTTACAGGCATCCCACGCTACCGGGATGCTGATGGGCGAGTTGTAATCGGTCTTGGCGCTGTTGGACGTATAGTAACCCGCCGCACGCAGGTAGGCGGGAAACCCTTTCAGCCACGATGGGATCTTGCCCTGCGCCCGCATGTGCTCCGCGGGACCACAGGTGACCGCATACATGCCCGTGATGAGCGCGAACCGCGACGGCGCGCAGACCGGCCAAGCGAAGCAGCGCTCGTACAACACGCCCTCGCGTGCCAACTTGTCGAGCGTCGGCGTCTTAGCCGCCGCATCCCCGTAGCAACCAAGAAACGTGTCATTGTCCTCGCTGACGAGCCAGAGTATGTTTGGCTTCGTGGGTGTGTCGCCAGCGCGTAACGCGGCCTGCGGTATCAGTAGTAGGGCCGTGAGTGTCAACAGGGCGTATTTCATGGTCGTTATTTCCTGCGGGTGCTCGCCGGTTGCTGATCGGCCTTATGGTTACGACCTCGGATGCTTCCGACTCAACGATTCTACTCCGAAGCCGGTCTATTTGCCTATAAGGGTAGATAGACTAGCTCAGACTGCCCGATTTCAGAAATTCGTTCATTTCGAGGATCGAGGTCGATTTTCAGGTGCCCGCATCCGCCAGTCCGAGTGGATCGAGGTCAATGAGCCCCGTCTCATGCTCTTGGCCATGTGTCCTCCTGAGGGCTGCCGCCAAGGTGACGTCGAGGTTCACGTCACGCAGCGTTCCACGGGCAAGACCGCCATTGTCGAATTCAGCTTTGATGCCGCGGCTGCCGGGCCGGGGTGCTATGTCGTGTGAGCCACCGCTGGCGTAAGGGCGTGGGGCGTCAGCCATCTGTACGGCCCATGCGATCATCTTGGCGATGGCCGCCGATTAAGGCGGTTGCACGACTCGGTGCCCTGGAGGAGGTTAGGATCGATGGCCTTGCTTTTGTTCACCTGAGCAAAAAGCGTCCGTGCTAGGAACAACCGCGGAGAGGGGTGGCGCCCCTTGAATCATGGTAGATCATGGCGACTTGCGGCAGGCGGGCCCGCAACCGGCGACTAAGACCGGCGATCACCGGATGAGCGGAGGTTGACCCCGAATGCCCGAACAGTATGATCTCGGGCGCAAAGGCCATCGTCTGCTCAACAATTTCGGCTTCAGGCATCGGGCCAAGTTCAGCGTCAATGAGGCGAACCTCGTGACCGTCATCAATCAGCGGCCCGCCGATTGAAAGCAACCCCAATGGCGGCAAATGATCCGCAATAGCACTGCCAATGGAGGGGTGATGGACGTTGAGTAATAGGACTCGCATGCAAATCGAACGTTGCAGTTGCCATGCCAAAGAACAATGCTGCCGAAGATTGTGCCAAGTTGTTACAGCGTATCGGCTGACGGCAAACGGCAAGATAGGCAGAATTACCTACACGTGTATCATTCCACTGTATCAAGGTAGCGCAACCGAACGACTTGGCCCGCCTGCCATTCCTCGCGACCATCCAGTTGGATCGACTGCTCCTGCCGGCCCACGACACCGTGCAGAAAATGTCTGCGGAGCTGGTCGAGATTCCGCTATGCCGGTGATTCCCAGCGGCGGCTGGTAGAGGAACGGTACATGGCCTCCATTACGCTGACCCGCGCGGCTGCCTCGCGGGGAGTGACCAGGCCGAAAGCGGGCTTGCCGGCCACGGCCGCGATGAACATCTCCAGCGGCGGCGGCAAGACCGGCGGCAGCTTCGTCCAGGGCTTCTGACCATCGGCCCCCTCAACCTTGCCGGCCTTGAAGTAGAGCTTGCCTTCGAAGATCGAGGCATGGCCCTCGGTGCCGGAGATCTCCAGGGTCATCGGATTGGCGACGTTGACCCAGCCGGCCGCCAGCGTGCCCGTGACACCGTTCTTAAATCGGATCAGGGCCTCACCGCTTTCGTCGCAGGGGCCGTAGCGGCCCGTAACGACCTTGATGTCGGCCGTCACGCTTTCCACATCGCCGATCAGCCACATGAGGAGATCCAGGGAGTGCGTCCCCAGGTCGCCGAAGCCGCCGCAGCCGGCGATCTTGGGGTTGGCCAGATGGCGTTCGAGGCGTCCAAGAAGCGCCAAGGGCCTCCAGGAGGCTTCAGGAGGGCATACTGCCAGCGAGCCCGACGCGGGCTCGCCAGACCCTGATTTTGTTCATGTGAGCAAAATAGTCGGTGGGCAGCCCAACTTGATCCGCTTTATGCCAAACCGTAGAAGCGTACGGCGTTGTCGTGGAACAGCCGACGTTGATCAGCCGGACTGCGCCGGCCGACGATGACCTTCAATGCCTCGACCCACTGGCGGAGGCTGGCCCCTCGGGTACAGACCGGCCAGTCGCCGGCAAACATCACCCGTTCCGGGCCAAACGTATCCAAGCAATGGTTGACGATCGGCGTGAGATCGTCCGCTGTCCACTTTCCGGGGACCAGTTGCGAGACGATCCCCGAGATCTTGCAGACGACATTCTTGTGGCGGGCGATCTGCTGCATATCGCGACGCCACTGCTCTGGATCGTGCGTCGAACCAGGCTTTGGATCGGTGTTTCGTCTGCTGGGGCGGAAGACCTTCGGATCCGCGTTGCCGCAGTGGTCGAGGACGAACCGCGTCTCAGGACAGCGGCCGATGAGCCGGGCGCTGTCGGCCAGGGCCGTGGGCGGAACACAGAGGTCGAAGCACATTCGTGCGTATCGACGATCGGTTGTTCCGCCAGCCCGGGTTCCGCGCCGGCAGCGGCCGTCTTGAAGCAGGCGATACCGCCCATCGTTAGTGCGCCCAAATCGCGAGTGAATTTCCGACGACTAGCTTGCATGACAGGGCTCCTGGTGATGCCGGCCAATTTGGGGATTCGACCGGATTTCTCGCTTGTTGCCAGCGGGCCGAACCTCGCCGAGTCCGCGGCCGGGCTGCCACGCGCCGAGACCACCCAAGGGCCTGAATCGTGGCCGAGGAACCGGCTCGACTGCTGGAAAGCGCCGCACCGCCTTGTTACTATGGGAGACTGTTGCTGCTCGGATACGCTCCGAGCGGAGCCGCAATGGGCAACCCCGGCTTATTGCTCAGCAACTGTGCGATTCCTTACGTTGCGATTTCTCCTCCATCAGACGTCTACCGACTTAGCAAGATCATTATGAACCAGCCTAAACCATCTGTGCGTGTGTGTTTTCGTTCGCTTATCGCCGGATTTGCGATGACGCTGGCATCCCTCGCGTATTTCATGCCAGACGCGTGTGCAGCGGATAAGCCGTGGCCTCCACCGACCGGCGTACCCATGACTGCATGGGGCAAGGAGATTTCTCCCGACAAGGCCATCCTCCCGGAGTATCCGCGTCCCCAGATGGTGCGGAAGGAATGGCTCAATCTGAATGGAATGTGGGAATATGCGATCACTCCCAAGGCCGCGACGGAAGCGCCGACAAAATACGACGGTCGCATTCTCGTGCCGTTTCCAGTCGAATCGGTCCTTTCCCAGGTTGCCAAGAAGGTCGACAAGAACGATAGGCTCTGGTATTCGCGGAAATTTGACGTGCCCAAGAGATGGATCGGACAACGCATCCTGCTCAATTTTGGAGCGGTCAACTGGGAGGCAACCGTCACCGTCAACGGGAAATGGGTCGGTCATCATACCGGCGGCTATGATGGTTTTTGTCTCGACATTACCAACGCCCTCAAACCGTCTGGCTCGCAGGAGCTGGTGGTGTCGGTCCATCACCCCATCGTGGGCGGCGAGCCCCACGGCAAACAGGAGGTGCGTACCGGCTATATCACGTATACGGCTGCGGCGGGCATTTGGCAGACGGTCTGGTTGGAGCCGGTGCCCATCGCTCATATCGATCATCTGAAAATGACTTCGGATATCGATAAAGGACAGTTGCAGGTGGTGGTGGCAACCGGGTCTATCGCTGCTACGGGCCAAACGGTGGAAGCGATCGTGATGGACGGCGAGAAGGAAGTCGCTCATGCCTCCGGCTTCCCGGGCCTGCCGATGTGCATTGCCATTCCCAATGCCAAACTGTGGTGGCCGGAAACTCCCTTTCTCTATGATCTAAGAATCACGCTCAAGCAGGATGGGGGGATTATTGATGCGGTGGGCAGTTATTTTGGCATGCGCAAGGTATCGATTGGCCCGGACAAGAAGGGAATCACTCGCATCTTGCTCAACAATCAGTTCATCTTCCAGAACGGCCTTCTGGACCAGGGCTATTGGCCGGACGGCATCTACACCGCGCCGACCGATGAGGCGCTGCGTTTTGACGTTGAAATGACGCGGAAGCTGGGCTACAACATGCTCCGCAAGCACGTCAAGGTAGAACCAGATCGCTGGTACTACTGGACCGACAAACTTGGGGTGCTCGTCTGGCAGGACATGCCCTCTGCGGGCGAGATTTCCTGGGACGATTATTTCAGCCGCTATGTGAGGACAGGGCAGTTCCTCCCCGATCCCTGGGGCAATTTTGAATCGGAATTGCGCCGCATGGTACGCGGCCGCTTGAATCACCCGTCCATCATCATGTGGATCAATTTCAATGAGGGCTGGGGCCTGTCATTGGCACCCGAGATTCCCAAGGAACCGCGACGCCCTGCTCCTGGAATGGAAGCCCTCTTGAAACGCATGGTCGATGCGGTTCGCGAGGAAGATCCCACCCGTCTCATCGATCCCGAGAGTGGCATCGGAGGAGGCGGAAAGCATCCCGACGGCACCGGCGCTGGGAATGATATTTTCGACTTCAAGTTGGGTGACGTGCTCGACTATCACGCTTACGCTCCCGAGACCCCCAAGGCGGAAAACCACCGGGCTGCCGTCTTTGGCGAATACGGATGGGCGCATCTACGCGATCGTGCCTGCCATCAGATCGAGCAATGGAAGGATCTCACTCTCAGCGGCATGGTTCTTGTCCAGCTCACGGATGTGGAGAACGAGGAGAATGGGGCCCTCACATACGCTCGCGCACAAAAGCCAGCGATACCCGTGGAGCAATCCGGAATAGATCTCATCAACAAGATGCATCAATCCGGTTATCTCAACTATCCGGGCCGAGATCCCGGGACGGTGATCGGTGCTAAGCTGATGGTCGTGGACGGCACCGTATTCTCGTGCTACAACATTGCATGGTTGAACGGTGCCGGACCATCCGCCCTGAAGGCTCTTGCGTTCTCAATTGCCGGAGGTTTCTGGCAGAGGCAGACCAGGTTGTGAAGCAAAGGGGAATCACGATGACAGCTAAGACTTGTATGACTGGCCTCCTTTGCCTGGCAATCGCGAGTACCGCGTTCGCCGTATTGGGGGCCGATGCAAGCAGAAACAAGTATGAAATCGCCCCGGGAAAGTTCAAGCCGACCTGGGAGTCGCTCGCGCAGTACGAGTGCCCGGAGTGGTTTCGCGATGCGAAGTTCGGCATCTGGGCGCACTGGGGACCCCAGTGCCAGCCCGAGCAGGGCGACTGGTACGCCCAGCACATGTACCAGCAGGGCCATCCGCAGTACCAGTACCACGTCGAGCACTACGGCCATCCATCGACGTTCGGCTTCAAGGACGTGTGCCATGCCTGGAAGGCCGAGAAGTGGGACCCGGAGAAACTGATCCAGCTCTACAAGCGCGCCGTGCGCAGTACTTCGTCGCCATGGCCAACCACCACTGCAACTTCGATATGTGGGACTCGAAGTATCAGCCCTGGAACTCGGTGAACGTCGGGCCAAAGAAGGACATTATCGGCATGTGGGCGAGGAGTGCGCGGGCGCATGGCCTGCGATTCGGCGTTACCGTCCACGCCGCCCGTGCCTGGAGTTGGTATGAGCCGGCACACGGCAGCGACCGGGATGGCCCTTTGAAGGGCGTACCCTACGACGGTGCCCTGCTGAAGGCCTCGGGCCAGGGCACGTGGTGGCAGGGCCTCGATCCGGCCGATCTCTACGGCCCGCACGGCCCGGCCCGCACACCGGAGGCGCTCCAGGCCTATACCGAGAAGTTCTTCCGCCGGGTGATCGACCTGGTGGACCAGCACCGTCCCGACATGCTTTACTTCGACGACGGCGATTTGCCCTGTGGCAACGCCGGCCTGAGCATGGCCGCTCACTTCTACAACTCCAGCGCCGCTTGGCATCAGGGCCGGGTCGAAGGCGTCCTCACCATCAAGTCCCCGCCAAAGGACTATCGGCGGGCTGTCGTGCTCGATGTGGAAAGCGGCCTGATGGACAACCCCCAGCCGCTTCCTTGGCAAGACGACATGTGCATCGGCGATTGGCATTACCGCCGCGACATGGACTACAAGCGTCCCGGCGAGGTGATTGCTATCCTGGTCGACTGCATTAGCAAGAACGGGAATCTGCTTTTGAACATCCCCGTCCGTGGTGACGGCACGATCGACGATCGCGAGGTGCAGTTTCTCGAAGAACTCGCGGCGTGGATGCCCATCAATCGGGAGGCGGTCTTCGGCACGCGTCCCTGGAAGACCTGGGGCGAGCATGGGCCAGCCAAAGACGACGGCAGCTTCACCTCCGGCGACATCCGCTTCACCTGCAAGGGCTCGACGCTCTACGCATTCGCCTTTGGCTGGCCCAGCGATGGCCAGCTAAAGATCCGCGGCTTGGCGGCGGCGAAGCCCGACCAAGGGGGCTCGATTGTCGATATTCGTCTCCTTGGAGACGGCAATTCGCTGCGATGGTCGAGGACGGCCAAGGGGCTCATCGTGACGCTGCCCAAGCAGAAACCATGCAAGCACGTGTATACACTCCGCATCGAAGGCCACGACTTGCAGCCGGTGCCGGTCGATACGACCGTCGTTCCCGAGAGCGATGGGCGAATCGTCTTACATGGTTCCCGAGTTGCCAATCACGGCGATTTCCCCCGCTACGAGTGCTTTCGTAGCGAAGGGCTCGCTCAATGGGAGCGAGGTGAGTGTTACGTTTCTTGGGACTTGAAGGTCCCCAAGGCCGGCAAGTATGCCGTGGAGATGACTTATTCCAGCAGTCCGGGCTCGGAAGGCCACGAGTTCCAGTTGGTCCTGGGTAGCCAGACGCTCAACTGCAAATCGCAGCGGACGGATTCCTGGTGGTCCTTTCGCACGGATCGCCTCGGGACCCTTCAACTTTCAGAAGGCGGACATACGCTCATCGTCCGCTCCGAGCCCGGCGCTTGGTGGGCGCCGATCGGGCTGAAACGCATCGTGCTCATTCCGAGCGCGGAATGAAGACATTTATAATGGCTTACAAACAATCACAGGCCAGTATGAGAAGAATAGTGAGTCCGGGGGCTTCAGCTACAATCCCCATTTGGGGCTCGTAGGGAACGCCAGCCCCATCGGCCCCAATTGGGAACCGCGGGGAAAGCTGTTCCCATCAGCCCCAATTGGGAACCGCGGGAAACGCTGTTCCCATTGGCCCCAAATGGGAACGGCGGAGAACGCTGGACCCACGATTCCCAAATGGGGCTCGTGGGGAACGTCATTCCCATTGGCTGCAAATGGGGCTCGTGGGAAACGCTGATCCCGTCGTCCCCATTTGGGAATGGTGGAAATTGTTGGCTCCGCGTGGAGCACTGTCGGAACGAATCTGGGCAGAGTACAAAGAGCTGGAGAATATCTGAACCGCTGCCCAGCATTTTGCTCACGTGAACAAAATCGGCGACGGGTAGACGGGAACGTCAATCTCTGCTCGACGGCATTACAGGTGGGCGGGAAAGATACTCTTCAGGAACTTACGATCGGCGGTGTAATCGGGTATCAGGCCGTGCGGCGCGGCCGCCTCGATCTGGATCCAACCGCTGTACTGGATGTCGTCGATGGCCCGACGGACGGCCTTGAAATCGATGCGGCCTTGACCGAGCATGTAGCCGGCGTCTTTGGCGTGGAACTCACAAATTAGCTTGCCCAGGGTGCGAATTTCCTTGGCCACGTCCCGGCCCTTGTCGGTCGAGTTGCCCACGTCGTAGTAGACCTTCACCACCGGCGAGCCCACCCGCTCGATAATCCGCATGTTGTCTTCGGCGCTGAGATAGTTCTCCAGGCCGATGGTGACTCCCGCCTTTTCCGCCTTGCGGGCAATCGGCTTGAGTTCCTGCACCACACGGTCGATTTCCGCGGTCCGCTTCATGTCCAGATCGCCCTTGTAGAAGAAGGCAGCCAACACCACCGGCAGCTTGAAGGACTGGCACACGTCGATACTGTCGGAGAGTGCCCTGGCGGCGCGGGGATCGTTCTTCAGCCCAATGCTGTTCATCTGGGACATGCTCAACGAGGCGATCTCTAGGCCGGTCCGCCGGACGGCTTCCCGATAGGCCTTCTGCACGGCGGGCTGGAGTAGGTAGACTTCGCCGCCAAAGCGGCCGAAATCGACTTGGACGCCGTCCAGACCGATCTGCTTGGCCACGTCCAGGGCTGCCGGGTTGCATTGCTTTCCCAGACAGCCGTCGAGTGCACCGATCTTGAACCAGCGCGAGGCTGGCGCGGCCAACAAAGGGCGGAAGCGGCAAACTGCTGCCGTGAAGGCCGCCGCCCCGGCCGCGGAACGAGCGAGCAGTTCCCGCCGGCTGAGCTTGATCTTCGCTGTACACATGGTTTCCTGCTCCTGGTTGCCAAATGGGTTTCAGTTCCGATTCACAGGGTTCTTACTCTTGTCGTGGCCACCGGAACCGACCAGCGGTAGGCTGATGAAATCTGATTCTCGTTGCGGTTTGTGGCGTTGTCAATCGCGCTAAGAATTTTCCGGAGACGTTGCCCTCGCGACAGTTTCGAGGCAGCCTCCAGGGCACGCCACCCGCGGCACCCGCGCGGAAGGAAGCCTTCCCTCTGGCTTGAAGGTGCCGCTCACGGTCGATGTGGGTAGTGGCACCGAAAACAGTATCAAGAATCGATCGGCTACCTTGGCCCGGTTGTGACCTGGTCTCGGCTGCTACCTGCCTGCCGTTTCTCGCAAGCAGCTAGTTGACAGTCAGCGGCAGCCACGTCAGGATGAGGGCGTTTTGCGGGACTAAAACTCGTATCGGTTTACATTCTATCACGTGCTTTTGCCGTGCGCTCAATATCGCGTTCTTCGTGTTCCACACGGCGCTGATTCTGTTCAACGTCTTTGGCTGGGTGTGGGCATGGACGCGGCGGTGGAACCTCGTCACGCTGCTGGCAACGGCCTTTAGTTGGGGCGTGATGGGGACCTGGAAGGGCTTCGGCTACTGCCCGATAACCGATTGGCACTGGCGCGTGCGCGAGGCGATGGGGATCCGCGAGACCTCGTCGAGCTACATCGTGCTGCTCGTGCAAACGCTGTCGGGCTGGAGCCCGCCGGTCCAACTCGCGAACACGGTGGCAGTGGTCGCATTACTCGGCAGCCTCAGCTTGAGTATCTTGCTGAACGTTCGCGACTGGCGACGGAGGCGGTTGCCTGGCCCCGGGAGGCATTTGAGGTGACCAGTAAGCGCCAAGGGCCTCCCGGAGGCTTCCGGAGGGCATATCGCAGGCGAGCTTGACGTTGGTTCGCCGGCGCCTGATTTTGTTCAGCCGAACAAAATCCTCTGTGCTCACCTCAACCCAACCCGGGCACTTCCAGCCTGCCCTGCATCACCGCATCCAGATGCCAGAACTCGTCCTGGACGGCACCTCCCCAGCCCTTCCCCAGGCCGCCGGTGGGCCCTTCGATCGCCTGAACACCGGGGAGGCGGTAGCGGATGTCAAGAAAAACTGGGCCACCTAGCGGCCAATTTACCACGAGAGATGCAGTCGTTTCTCATAATCGGAGGGGACGGCGGTGCATTTCCTTGGCTGCGGAGAAGTGCCCCTCATCCGCAGGCAAGCGGTTGCAAGGTATCTTGCAACTGCGAATGAATGCTTATGGATGACAGGCTCACGAACTGTCCGGCAGTTTGCGGCAATCGGACTCCGATCGGAGCAGACGTTCAGTCCCGGATGCTCCTGCAGCACGGTCAGCACCTTATCGATAACCACTGGACTGGTGGACATGATGCGATCTCGTTCTTAAAATGCGCCTTGATCCGCGCTTGTACGCGGAGTTTGTCTTCGGCAAGCCACCGCTGCACCGCGGAAATGCCCGCGGCGCGGATCACCTCGGGGTGAACGGCATGGCGGGCCACGGCCATGGGGACGGGACGTTTCCAAAGGTCATCTTCTGGAAACAGATCAGCGTAGCCCGGCAAACAGCTTTCCAACGCCTGGCGGATCTGGCTTTGCAACTTGGCGCGTTTCTTGACCAGGTCGCGGCGATGTCTGGCCAAGATCTGCAAGTGACGGTAGATCTCGTCCCACTCCGGCTCCACGAGTCCGAAGCCGTTGACCGCGGCGGAAGATGCCCTCCAGATCATGATCATCGGTTTTGCTGTCGGTGTGGGCCGGCAGACGATAATGGCGCGAGGCGAAGGGATGGACCAATCGCGTTTCGCTGCCGGCCTTGCGAAAGGCACGTTGTACGGGACGATGGTAGGTGCCGGTCATCTCCACGGCCACGAGGTGGTCTTGCAGGCCGTGCTGTTGGATCGCTTCGCGGAGCTGCACGGTCGCCAGTTCCAAGGCGGCGCGTTGGTGTTCGACGATCGTCGGCGGGATGAGCACCTTCCCGTAGAAATCGCAGAGCATCCATTTCGAGCGCGCTTTGGCGCAATCCACGGCAACGATGCCGAAGCGTTCGGGGCCGACCTTTTGTACCCGCGCCTGGATCACACCCTTGGGTTTGCCCAGTACGGCTGGATTGATTTTGCGGGATTTGCGAGAATTGCGCTTTGTAGCCATTCCAACTGTTCTCCTGTCTCGGGAAAGAGGATGAAAACCCTTCCCAAAGCTAGCAGTTGCAATGGTTCTATTGATTTCTTGTCAAAGAGAACCACATACCAGGGGCTCAGGGGTAAGTCCTCACCGCACGGAACCCAAGAACGGGGTTACGGAGCGTCGGCACGTCGCGGCCACGGTAGGCAGAACGCACGGCCGACGCCTGAAGGTCGTACGCGCCGCCACGCAACACACGGAAAACCTTATCGCCCACCTTGGATGGGCTTCCCTGATCTTCCGAAACGCTTCCGTCCTCTGCAACGGCGTAGTATCCAGCGGCGTTGTCGCACCATTGCCAAACATTGCCATGCATGTCGAACAATCCGTAGTCATTGGGTTTCTTCATCCCAACCGGCCACGTCCGATTGTCTGAATTATCTAAAAACCAAGCATATTTCGGCAACAGCTTGACGCTCAGCCCAAAGTAGCGGCTCGTCTGGCTGCCGGATCGACAGGCATATTCCCGCTCGGCTTCGGTCGGGAGTCGATAGCCGCTACGCTGCAAATAATCGGTCGCAGGTTTCATTCCCTCGGCGTACTCGCCCTGATCGTTCGGTTCATAGCACCATTGTTGTTTGGGAATCTTCTCGTTTTCGCTGAGCCAGTTGCAGTATCGTGCGGCGTCGTACCAGTCCACACCAATCTGGGGGGAGTCGTCGGTGCGGCTCCATTGCTCGATATTGGTCTTCTGAACGTCAGGATTGGCCTGCTGAAAACGCCGGAACTGAGCTTTCGTGACGATCTTGGAAGCGATGGCAAATCTTCGACCGATTCGCTGTTGGTGAGGAACTTCAACATTATTTCGGTCAGGTTCGTCATCCGGTGATCCCATACGGAACGGCTTGTCGGCGTTCAGAATCACGAAGGTTTGGCCCTCCGTATTGACGTACCATTGCCGCTTGTCAGTCGCTTTACGGGCTTGCAGTTGCTTCTCGTCACCTTTCAACCGGGTGTCGATTGTCGCCAGTTTTGCTCCCTGGTCCCATCCCTTCTGTCGCAACAACCACTCCGCCGCACCGTGCAAGCCGGGATCGGGATCATTTTGGTAAAGGTCGAGCAATTTGTCGATCAGCGGTTGCCGTCCTGCCGGGAAATGTGTCGTGTCGAACTCGCCCAGGCACAAGATCAAGGCCCGCCGACTCGATACGTCCGTTTCTTCATCCAGTCGACGCACCAGGGCCGTAACATCGACCCCCAACGGAGCGAAACTATGAATCAGATAACTTCGCACCCTCGGATCGGGACTATGCTTCAAGAGCGGCCAGACTTCGGTAGCATGGTCCATCTTCAAGAGGGCGACCGCCGCATTTGCCTGCCGCTTTGCCAAGGCTTCTTTGGCTTCCTCGGTAGTGCCGGACAATGGCTTCTTTATTTCGGCTTGCAACAACGGCAGTCCCTCTTCGCCACGCTCGTTGAGTTTCGGGTAAATGACGGCAAACTGCTTCTCGTCGGCGTCCATGACCAGATTGGCCAGCACATCGGGTTGGTCGGCGGCGTAGTCGGCCAGGATGCTGGTCGCTAGCGACCGCTCCGAAGGTTCATGCTTCTGGTCGCGGAAAACCGCCTGAAGCCCGGCGAGGAGCGACTGCCGGACCGGCCGCAGGGCTTCCACCCAGGCGACCGCGCGGAGCGGGTTTTCAGCGACCAGGACCTCGACCGCCGACTTGCCGGCAGTCTGCCAGCGCGGAGATACCGGATCGAAGGCCGCCAAGGCGCAGACGGCCCGGAAGCGGCGGCCCTTGGCCGCCGCCGCATCTTCGGCGGTCTGCCACAGTCCGACCACCAACTCGTGGCGGTGTGGCAGCAGCGCATCGCGAATCACGAGCAATTCCGCCGGCTCGGCACTGAGCAGCCGGTCGGAGAGGTAAGGCACCTGCGCTTCGTCCTCCGCAACCATCGCCAGGCTCAGCCGCAGCCGTTCCTTCTCGTCCAAATCCGGCTGCTGGAGCGACTGGCGGAGTTGCGGCTCAATCTCCGCGCGGAAGGGCTTCAGGCCCGCGATCAAGTCGGGCACGCGCGAGATTTCCGCCTTGCCCAAGGATTCGATCTGTGCCAAGGCGCGTTCCCGCTGGGCATCTTCGACTCGCCGCAGCGCCCGCGAGGTGCTCACGTAGCCGGCCGTGCTGGACACGGCGACCAGCACCACCAACAACACTGCGGCCGCCGACAGCCCTGCCACCACCGGCTGCCGCCGGCACCAGCGCCAGGCACGCTCCCCTCGCCCCACAGGCCGGGCGAGAATCGGCCGCCCTTCAAGGTAACGCCGCAGATCGTCGGCCACGGCCTGGGCGGTCGCATACCGCCGCGGGACCGCTTTCTCCAAGCACTTGAGCACGATCGTTTCCAGGTCGCGCGGTACGGCCGCATTGAGCTGCCGCAAAGGAACCGGCTCGCGCTCGATCACCTGCCGCAGGGTCTCGATGCTCGTGGCGGCCTGAAAGGGCGGCCGGCCCGTAAGCGCCGCATAGAGCACCGCGCCCAGGGCATAGAGGTCGGCCGCCGGACCAACGGCCTTGATCTGCCCGGCCGCCTGCTCGGGCGGCATGTAACTGGGCGTGCCCAAGATCTGCCCCGTGGCCGTCAATTCGCTGCCGCTATCGACCCGCTTGGCCAGGCCAAAATCGGTCACCCGCGGGCGGCCCTTGCTATCGATGAGGATGTTCGACGGCTTGATATCGCGATGGATCACGCCCTGTCGATGGGCATAGTCCACGGCCCTGGCCACCGTGGCGACCAGTTCCGCCGCTTCCTTGGGCGCTAGCGGCCCCTCGGCCAACCGAGTGGCCAGGCTCCGACCATCAACGTAACCCATCGAGAAGTAGTGTTGACCCTCGTGCTCGCCGACCTCGAAAACCGGCACGATGTTGGGATGGTCGAGAAGCGCCGCTGCTTGGGCCTCGCTGTGAAAGCGATCGTGGTCGACTTTGGTGGCCAGTTGCCCGGCAAGAATCATCTTCACCGCAACAATACGGTTGAGCGAAAGCTGGCGGGCCTTGTAAACCACTCCCATGCCGCCGCGGGCGATCTCTTCGAGCAATTCATAGTCGCCGACATAGCGGATACGGGGAAGTTGACCGTCGGGCCGAGGCGTGTCAACAGGCGTGATTTCTAAGGTCCGAGCGGCACTGGCAGAACCTTCGGCCATCGGTGTCTCGAGCATTCGGACCAGCCAATCGCAGTCGAGATTCGGAAACCTTGGCAGGTAATCCTCGGGTTGAGGAGTTCCCCCCGAGTGCCGCCGGTAGTGGAGGTCGAGGATCACCAGTTCGCGCAACAGGGCAAGCTTTTCGACGGCCGGCGCGTTCTCGAGGAACTCCTCGATCACGGGCCGAGTCTCGGCGTTCCAAGCGGCCTCGAAACGATCGCAGATGCTGTCGATGCGCCGCACCTGCGAGAGCGAATTCAACGGACTGTCTTCAGGCACTTCCGGCTTCATGGTCCTCTTTCGGAATCTCCCCTCAATCGATATCGACGTCCTGCTCCCAGATCTGCCGAATCATTTGCAACTTCCGTTCGATGGTTCGCAGCGCCCGCTTTAGCCGGGCGGCGATTTCCCCGTTCGTATAGCCCTCCATCTTTCGCTGGGCGATCTCCTGCAATTCGGGATCGCCCAGTAACTGGAAAAGCCGCTGGCATTCCTCGGCCACCTGCGCGGTGAAATCGGGAGACGGTTCCCGCCCCACGACTTGGTCGATCGTTCCACAATCCTCGGGATCCACGTTTCCGATCGCGTACTGCCGCTTGACGCCCCGTTTCTGTCGCGCCTCGTCGCGAATCAAATGGCATGTCTTGCGGGCCGTAATCAGGACCAACAGACGCCAAAGGTCGTCGCGATCATTCAACTGCGGATAGCGGCCGCCCACCATTCCCTGGAAAAAACTGTTCATCGCACTCAACGCCACGTCTTCACCGTCCCCGACCCGTGGCGGACCGCTTTGAAGTTTCACGTTCGCCAAATGGACCAATCGGTGGAAATAGCGCTCCCAAAGGCGCTGCGCCGCGTCGGGGTCGCCGAGACGTAGTTCGGCAATCCAATGAGTTATCGAGTTGTCCGCGGCCATGGCCCACCGTTCGCAGGGCATTTTTGGGGTAAGACACCCAAAATAGTATGCAACGGCCGCGACGGTGGCAATGGTGCATCGCAAAGGCAGCCCCTCGCTGCCATGCCTGCCGCATGTGGGATCGTTTATCGTTCGAACGTCATGCGGGGGACCTAAACGTATAGGCCCATTCCTGCTTGCAATCCGCCATCGTGGATCGGCAATTCGCCGGCTCGGCGTCGCAAGTTCTTAGCGAAACGGATCTTAGATGCCTAACAAAACCCGACTTGGGCGTGTAAGAGTTTGGGCCGATTCCCGGTTTTGTTAGACATCCTCAAGGAATCGATCGTCCATGAAGGTCTTATGCATCCCCCCAAAGCTTGATACATCATCTCCCTATTCGAGACATGCCGCCAAAATTCCGTGGCGGTATAGTCCAGCTACTGGGCATTTACTCTGTGTGGCCACGGGCCGATGCGAACCGTGATTCGCGTGCCGGACTTCCTCGGGTCGAACTCGGGCAGATCCCCACTCTTGTTTCCCCATTTTCTCCAAAACCAGCGGAGGTATTCACAATGTTCAACAGGTTGCTACCCACCTTACTGACCAAGACTGCCGCGCCCCGCCGCCGCGGCCGGCCGGCCCGGCGCAATTCTCCCGGCCGGCGGCTCAAGATGGAGTTCCTCGAAGACCGTTTGGTCCTTAGTTCGATCACCGTCATGAATAATCTGGACAGCGGACCAGGATCGCTGCGGGCTGCGATCTCCAGCGCCGTCCCCGGCGAGACCATTAAGTTTGCCAATAACGTCCATTCCATCACGCTGACATCGGGCGATCTGGCGATCTCCAAGAACCTGGATATCGAAGGGCCAGGCGCGGACAAGTTGACCATCAGCGGCGATAACAACAGCCGCGTTTTCGACATCGCAGGAGGCAACGTGACCATTAGCGGGCTGACTGTGGCCAACGGCTTTGTCAGCGGCATGACGACGTCCGATTATGGTTTCACCTACGTGGGCGGCGGCGGCATCCTGGTTGACTTCGGCGCTCAGCTCACCTTGCTCCAGGATGCGATCACGGCCAACCGCGCTGGGCGTGGTCGGTTCCGAGGCGCTGGGCGGCGGCTTGATGAATCTGGGGACTGTAACCCTAGTGGGATGCGATTTCACGAACAACCAGGCCACGGGTGGCGGCACTCCGTTAGATTCCGTCGGCGGCGCGGGCGGTGGGGCTGTGGACAATTTCGGAGGCCCCAGCGGCGGGGCTTCGCTGACAGCCAGCGATTGCACCTTCGCGAACAACCTGACAAACTGTGCCAGCGGCGGTGTTTACTTCGCGGTCGGCGGCGCTTTCGAAAATGACGGGGGACTTGCCGGCAGCACCGGTGTCGTTCCCTTTGACCCAGAGCCGAGTACTGCCGTGGTCAGCAACTGCGTCTTTTCTGACAATGTCGCACGCGCAGGTCTGACCGCAAGCGGTCAAGGAGGCGCTGTGTACAACACCGGCGTGGGGTCTGTCCTGACGCTGTCGGACTGCGCCGTCGACGGCAACCGCGCCATCGGCGGGGATGGCGGGGATGGCGGCGTGACCACAGGCTATTCGCAAGGACAGGGCGGAGGTCTCTACAACGTCGGCGGCAGCACCTTGAACGTGGTCGGTTGCACCATCACGAACAACCAGGCCATTGCCGGCAACAACGGCATTATCAGCGACTCTGCCAGCGGTGGTGCCTATGTCGGGGAGGGCATTGGTGGCGGCATCCTCAATAACTTTGGGGGCGTCTTAACCGTGACCAATTCCATCATCTCCGGCAACGTGGCCCAAGGCGGTGACATGACGACGCAGCCTGGCCCCGGCGGTTTCGCGGACGGCGGCGGTATCGCCAACACCGCCGGCTTCTCGACCACCGGCAGTACCGGCAGTGCCGCCGTTGCAATGACCGTGACCAACTGTCTGATCTCCAACAACAGCGCCATCGGCGGTCATGGCAATGCCGGCGTCAATACTCTAATGGCCCCTGGCCAAGAGAGCGGTTTCGGCTTCGGCGGCGGCATTGACAATTCCAATGGCGGTTCCGAGGCCACCATCATCAACACTGTGATCACCCAAAACTCCGCCATCGGCGGCGCGGGCGGCGCGCACAATCACGGCAGTGACGGCCTGGGTGGCGGCATTGGCGTTGGCTGGACCGTGCTGCTTGGATCCGCCGGCCCCGGTGCCGATGGATCGACAGTCACGCTGATCTCCACCACGCTCAGCAACAACCAAGCCCTCGGCGGTGCCGGCGGCGCGCACAATGACGGCGGCAATGGCTACGGCGGCGGCCTATTCGTTAACGACACCTGTAGCGCGACCGTGGATTCCAGCACGATCGACTTTAACTCGGCCCTTGGCGGCTCGGGCGGCTGGGGAGGCGCCGGCGGCCAGGGCGTCGGGGGAGGAGTTTACAACGAGGGAACGTTCAACGAGTATCTCTCGGCGATCGATTTCAACTTCGCTTCCTACAAGTTCGACAATATCTTTGGCTAGCCAAACGGCGGCGGGAGCGCAGCCCTTGAGGCTGCGCTCCCGTTAATTGGCTGAGCCATTAACGGCGCTGAAGCTGAGCTTGGGTGCGGAAACGTGAGTCCTTCAGAAGCCCTGCCAGGCCGTTCCGGCGGGGCTTTTTATATATGCGTTTGGCCAACGAACCTGCGGCGGTCACCCCCTCCGCCGCAGCGAAACGGCTTGGTTGGCGAAAAAAGTCAGGAAACCTTCGGTTTTTCTCGACCGGCGGGCGATTTGACAGTCCCACCTGACTTTTCCAGCCAGGCCGCGGACATGCCTACCTGTGAAAGAGCGGTGAAGATGTATCTTCAGCAAAAGGCGATGCATTTTGCCGTGCATCGAGCCTATAATCGTAGCGTCGAATACTTGTGGGATATGAACAAACCCTGCGACCGGTTGCATCGCCATGGAAACATCCGGACCAACACGAGACCCCACGAAGAATCTTGGCGGAAAGACCTCGATTGAATCGGAGCTTGTCGATCTTTTCCAGTTCTCGCTGGAGATGCTCTGCATTGCGAGCGGCGATGGCTATTTCAAGCGAGTGAATCCCGCTTTCGAGAGAACCCTCGGTCACAGCGCGCGCGAGTTGGTTTCCCGTCCGTTCGCGGAGTTCATCCACCCCGAGGACCAAGTGAAGACGAAGCAGGAATTGAGCAAGCTTATCGAGGGTGAGCCAACTATCCAGTTTGAGAATCGCTACCGTTGCCGAGACGGAACTTACCGTTGGCTGTCGTGGACGGCAATGCCGCAAGACGGTGGCGAACGCATCTATGCGGTCGCTTCTGATGTGAGCCAACGAAAACAGGTCGAAGCAGCGTTGCGCGAGAGCGAGCGGCGCTATCGGCAACTTCTGGAGGCAGTCACCAGCTATACCTACTCGGTTGAACTCCGGGATGGTGTGCCTCATTCAACCTCCCACAGTATGGGGTGTTTAGCTGCTACGGGCTACACTCCCGAGGACTTTGCCAGCGATCCTTACCTCTGGATCAACATGGTTCATCCCGATGACCGTGAATTGGTGCGGCGACACGCGGCAAGCACTCTGGCGGAAAGCCAGAACGGTCCGGTCGAACACAGGATTCTCCATCGCGACGGGAGAGTTCGCTGGGTGCGGCACAAGATCGTCTCACACCACGATGGCGAAGGGCGATTGGTGCGCTACGACGGTCTCATCGAGGACATCACTGAGCGAAAGGTGAGCGAAGAACGATTCCGACTTCTCGTCGAGTCCGCTCCCGACGCGATGGTCGTGGTGGACGGCAGAGGGCGGATCGTTCTGGTAAATGCCCAGGCGGAAATGCTGTTCGGATACTCCCGCGAGGAGCTACTTGGGCAGACGGTGGAACTTCTCGTGCCGCATGGTTTACGCGGTCAGCACACGGTGGACCGCGCGGCTTATGTGGCAAGGCCCCATCCGCGCATGATGGGCACGTACCCCGGGCTGCGCGGTCTTCGCAAGGACGGCAGCGAGTTTCCCGCCGAGATCGCCTTGACCCCCATGGAAACGGAACAAGGCATGTTGGTCTATGTGGTGATCCGCGACTTGACTGAGCGCAGGCGTGCGGAAGAAGCCTTGCGGGCCAGCGAAGAGCGATTCGACCTTGCAGTGCATGGCACCGACGCGGGGATCTGGGACTGGGATATGCATGCCAATACGGTCTATTTCTCACCTCGCTGGAAGAGCATGCTGGGCTACGAGGACCGCGAAATCGGCAACGGCTTCTGCGAATGGAGGGATCGTGTTCACCCGGAAGATCAGCCACGTGCCCTGGCCGCGATTCAGGATTACCTGGAAGGCCGGAAATCGGAGTATGAACTGGAACACCGGTTACGGCACAAGGACGGTACATACCGCTGGATCATCGCTCGTGGCGCAGCGGTCCGCGACTCCGCAGGCAAGCCGTATCGCATGGTCGGCTCGCAGATCGACATTACCGACCGCAAACGGGCGGAAGAGAGCGTACGAGAGAACCTGGCACAACTCGTAGCGGCGCAGAAGATCCAGCAGCACCTTTTGCCCGACCGTCCGCCGGCGCTGCCGGGATTCGACGTTGCCGGGGCCTTGTATCCGGCCGAGTTTGCGGCCGGGGACCATTTTGACTTCCTCCCCATGCCCGATCACTGCCTCGGAATTGTCGTTGCCGATGTCGCCGGACATGGGATCGGCCCTGCCATCTTGATGGCTTCGACTCACGCGCACATGCACTCGCTCGCGGCGACTTGCACTGACGTCGGAGAAATCCTCGGCCGTGCAAACCTGATTCTTGTCGGCGAGACAGAACCGGAGCGCTTTGTCACGATGTTTTTCGCCCGCCTTGATCCGCGGTCTCGGACTCTCACCTATGCCAGTGCAGGGCATCCAACGGCGTACATTGTCGATGGGCTAGGAGACGTGAAAACCATTCTTCCCAGCACGTCCCTTCCACTGGGTATCGTGCCCGGTGCTCAGTTTCCCGCCAGGAATCCAACCACGCTTCAGCCTGGCGACATTGCTGTGCTGTTCACCGACGGACTGGTGGAGGCGACGTCTACAGAAGGGAATCCCTTTGGCCATGACCGCGTGATTCAGGTTGTTGCCCGCGAGCGCAGCAACTCCGCCAGTAAGATAGTCGGTGCCCTCTACGAGGCAGTGACCGAGTTCTCTGGCAGCAAAAGACTCGGCGACGACATCACCGTAGTCGTGATCAAGGTGGAACCCAAAACCTGACGCACCAGATCAAGAGCGGATTGGCAATGGCCGCAGCCGGTCTTTTTCTTGTTCCGATGGCTGATTTTCTCATCAAGCCGTACGTTTTCCGAGAAGTGGCAGAATACGACCCTTTTCTCGGAACCTCGGTTGGCCGACTTGCCTGCGGCGGTCACCCCCACGAATGTCACTAGCTTAAGCTCCGGGCGGTCCGTTTCGTCGTTGGCGGTGGGGAAGCGGTGACAGGAGTGTGGCTCCATCGCATGGCGGTCCTGGGCATGCAGCATGCGGGAACGTGTCTCTGGTTGAGGGCAAGGCCGAGAAGTGATCATGCCGTTGGCCATGACGACAGGGCCGAGTCAGCAGTCATAGGCAGAGAGAATTGCCGTTGGGCGTTGGCTCTGCAAGGCGCGCATTAGAACCATTTGGATCGGTTTTGCGGCAACTTGGCAATGTCTCGGGGTTGCATGAGCAGGTTGACTTTCCTCGGGCGTCGTTTGCGCGCCCGCGGTTCCCAGCGTCCGGGGCGGTCGCCTACACGGTGGTAGGCAATGAGGGGCTCGATGCAGAGATCATTCGCCGCTTGATTGGCACTGCCGTTTATACGGTCGATCATTACTTCCCGGCCATGATGTCCATCATCTACGGGAATGAACTGCCAGAGGACGCGATTCGCCACGTCGAGCAGTCCGTAAGCTAGGCACCTTTACCGGCGGGCTCCGCAACGTCGGCAAAGGTCCCTTGGCCCTGGCCAAGGCCGGCACGCAACGGCTCTGCTACCCATGCGATCGCCAAGACGCTGGAGAAGCATGGCGTGGAGCACGTCTATCGCGAGCGCGAGGCCGGCCATGACTTCGGGTTTTGGAATGAGGAGTTCCCCCGAGCCCTTCAGTGGGCATTTTGTGGCAGTCGTAGCGAGCGACAACTTTAGCAATCCCCAGTCGTGCTTCCAGGATGCCCCAGAAGGCCCCCAGCGTCGATTCTGGAGGCCGCTGCGGTTGCCGGCCCAAGGAGGGGCGTTCAAGAAGCGCTGAGGGCCTCCTGGAGGCTTCAGGAGGCATGCCGCCAGCGAGCCCGAATCGCGTTCGTTCGCGACCGATTTTGTTCAGGTGCGCAAAGTTACCTGCGACAGCTCAATCAAGTTAGATCAGGCATACCGGTTGATTACTTGGCGCTTTTCTGAGCGCGTCATCTTTACGCCGGTGCAGCGACAAGCATCTCTTCCCGTTCCTCTACGTTGTCGGCGGGTTGAACTTTGACCCTCGGGTCCCTGACAAGATGAAATGGATCCTGGTCCGCAAGTGAGTCTCCGAAGCTGATGCCCAACGCTCGGGCAGCTTGCACGGCGGCGCCGTTTGGATCGACGCTCGACAAATCGTTCACCGCATCGAGGATCCGTACGTCGTCGATCGCTGGCGGATGATAACAGACCATCTTTCCAAACTGGCCCTGAGCGACCAGCCGGACAGCATGGGCGCCAAATTGGGTTGCCAGTACCCGGTCGAAGGTCGTCGGTGGACCGCCGCGCTGCAAGTGGCCCAGGACAACGACCCGCGTTTCACGCAGCAGCCGCTTTTCGATTTCCTCTCCCACCAGGTTGCCGATCCCTCCCAAACGCGTCTGCCGATCTTGCTTTTCGCCTTCTCGTGTGACAAGCCCGCCATCTGGTGACTGGGCGCCTTCCGCAACGACGACTAGCGTGAAGTTCTTTCCTCTGCTCTCGCGTTCGAGGATCTTTCTGCAAACGTTCTCGAAGGTCCAAGGAATTTCGGGAATGAGGATCACATCGCCACCGCCAGCGATGCCAGCGTGCAGGGCGATCCAGCCGGCGTGTCGCCCCATCACCTCCAGCACCATCGTCCGCCCATGGCTGAGCGGCCGTTGTGTGCAGCCGGTCCAGCGCGTCGGTGGCGCAGGCCACCGCACTGTCGAAGCCGAACGTGAATGCCGTCGCCGACAGATCATTGTCGATAGTCTTGGGCACACCGACCACCGGAATGCCGTATTCGTGCAGTTGTTGTGCGATGGCCAACGAGCCATCGCCGCCGACGCAAATCAGGCCGCAAAGCCCCAATTGCTCGACGGTTGTTCGCGCACCGGCGAGTAGCTCCTCTGGGATTTCCACACGTTTCGAGATGCCCACCCTCGCGGTAAAACGGCCTTTGTTCGTCGAGCCCAGGATCGTGCCGCCCTGATTGAGGATGCCGCTGGTATTCTTGCGATTCAGCGGCTTGTAGCCCACAGGGTCCACCAAACCCTCGAAACCGTTGAGAAAGCCGACCATGTCATATCCCAACCGGTTGGCACTCTTAACGGCGCCGCGGATCACTGCGTTCAATCCCGGGCAATCACCACCGCCGGTGAGAATTCCAATACGTTTGATGTTCTTCGACATTGCTTGGCCCTTCCGATCTATCTGCCATGCGTAAATGCCGTTGCCGCAGGCGTTGCAGGCACACCGTACACACGGCGGGACTTTCACAAGGGTAGCTTGCAGGTGGGCGCCTGGCAGGCTCGTTTGACGGGCGCCGAGCTCAACGCCATCACCCGCTGATTCGGACGGACACCTTGGCAAACCAAATGATCGATCTTTGCCGGATTTGCCGTCTTGACTGGTGAGCACGGAGATGACGCTGCCAGGTTCGATAAGATGCTGGCCTCGTATCGCTTATGTTGCATATCCCGCTGGCGCGATCTCTGTCTGCCTCCTGGGGGCTTCAGGAGGACAGGCCGCTGGCAAGCTCTACGCGGTTTCGCCGGACAGGATCTTGTTCAGCCGAGCAAAATCAACCGTGTTCACGCCGGCACTGCTTCCGCTGGGCGACCAGCGCGGCGTATTGTTTCCGCTTCGTGGTCGTGGTCATGGCAGCCCTTGTTCACGGCGTATACGGCATCGTGCCTGTCGCATCGGTCCGGTAACCCCATTTCTGCAAATACTCTCGGCCAGGACGAAACTCATCCTTGCGGAGCTTCAATGCCTGGTTCAGCCGGCCATCGAGATCGCTCTGGAGCGCGGCATACGTCGTGTCCCCGATCAAATTATGCTGCTGATAGCGGTCGTTTTGGTTGTCGTAGAGCAGCCACGGCCCGTCAAGTGACCGGACATACGTGTACCGTGTTGTTCGCAAACCGCGATACTCGCGACCGCCTTTGTCTCGCGTCCATTCGCCGAACGGCGTAATACAGCAGATCAGTTCTGCCCGGTCGCCATCTGGCTCCGCGCCGCGGAGCCATGCAGCACGATTTTCTCCCTCGGCGGTGCCGGGAACCTTGATCCCAGATAAACCCAACAGCGTCGGCATGATCTCGGGCGAGCCAAACGGGGCCATGAGCTTCCGCCCACTCTGCCCCAGCCCGCCGGGCCACCGCACCAGAAACGGAACCAGAATCGACTCATCCCAGGGACGCTGCTTCCGTATCTCGGCATGCGAGCCGAGCATGTCGCCATGGTCCGAAGTCATGACCAGGATCGTATTCTCCTCCAGCCCGCATTCCTTGAGCGTTTCCATGATTCGCCCCGCGCATTTGTCGAGCGCGGCACAATGAGCATAGTAGCCCACCAGATCGCGCAGCGCCGTGGCCTTGGCCTTTGGCGGCACGTTTGGTCGGAGCTGGATATTCGCCTTCTTGAAGAGACTCCGAAACCGCTCCGGTGCCGTCTCATACGGATTGTGTGGCGGTCCCCAAGAAAGCACGAGGAGGAACGGCTTCTGCCCCCGGGCGCGAATGAACGCCAGGGCTTCGTCGGTCTGTGCTGCCGCGTCATAACCATTCCAATAGCGTTTCTCGTTCAGATCGGCGTAGTAGAGCGAATGGTTGTAGTCGTGCGTACATTCATTTGCCCGCCAGAACTCGAATCCCTGCCGTTGTTCCTTCGGAATGAAACTGGAACGGCCGTGTCCATCGAGGTGCCACTTTCCAATGTAGCCGGTCTGATAGCCGGCCTCGCCGAACGTCTCCGCGAGGGAGACGGCCTCTCGGTTCAGGCAAACATCGTTGACAAAGACGCCATGCGAGAGGGGATAGCGTCCTGTCATCAGGCTCGCTCGAAACGGCGAGCAGACCGGGCAATTCGATACGGCCGTCGTGAGCATCACGCCTTGCGACGCCAAGCGATCGAGGTGCGGCGTCCGCGCATTAGGATCACCTGCACACCCCAGGGCTTGCGCACGCCACTGGTTGGCCAGCAGGAAAACGATATTCGGACGCCGGGTAACCTCGGCGGCGTGGCCCAGAGCTGGGCTAAACGAGACGAATACCGCAATAACCGCTTGCCAAAAGCTCCATCGTTTCATAAGTTGCATCCTCGATCACGGCGTACGCTATGGTTACGGAAGTTTATGAAGATGACAGTATACCGTCTACTCTGGGACTGTGGGCCTGCGGGCAGCCCCAGATTACTTGCGCCGCTGGTCACTTCTTCAGCAGCTTCTTCATTCCTTCGCCCAACGCATCGCCGACCAGGAAGTAGCTCTCCGCATTGCCGTACCAGTGGTGTCCGTGGCCGGGATTTGGTGAAAGCTCCGGAGGGCGGGCAAAGTCGGTGGTCTTCACAAAGATCGCATTCCTGATCTGTCGGGTCCCGGCTTCCTGTGCTCTTCTGAATTCAAACATGGCGCCATTCGTCACAGGTCCGCCATTGCCAAGTTCACCGACGACAACCGGCCGGTCCGGCACCTTGAACTCCTTGCGGATGTCATGGGCAAGGTTGACCAGATTCTGCGCGTACTCCGGGATAGCCGGCGGCGTACACATGTCGTTCCAACCCTGCTGCCAGACAAAGCCGGCGATCTCGTATTTCTGCTCCCCGAGTTCTGCCAGCGCGGCACGGACCTCTTCAATCATCTTCGTGTAGTACGGTCCCACCTGGCCGCCGGAACTTGGCGGCCTGAAGTCAACAGGCTTTTGCCGCCCCAGGCCGTCTTGATCAGCAGCACCGGTTCATCCAGGTAGTCGCCCATGACATGGCCAAATTGCAGTTCGGAGCCGATATGACTGCTGCCGCCATAGTTGGCGGCCGATTTCTCCTCGGAAGGCGGCCGCGGTGGGCCTGGCAGGAACGCTGTGCTATTATGTCTGCCGGTCGATGTACTCGCCAGATACCGTTGCCAACGTGCGGGGACCCGCCGCAAACTCAAATCACGGCCGCTCGCGACATATTTTGTGCAGCCGAGCAAAATTGCCGGCGGGCACTCGACCCAACCCGGTCACTTCCAGGCCGCACTGCATCGCCTCCAGGTGCCCGAGCTCGTTCCTGGACGGCACCCTCCCCAGACCTTCCCCAGGCCGTCAGCGGGCCAGTCGATCGCCTGAGCACCGGGGACGCGGTAGCGGATGTCAAGAAAAACTGGGTTACTTGGCGGCCAATTTACCACGACAGATGCAGTCGGTTCTCACGAACGGAGGGGACGGCGGTGCATTTCCTTGTGCGCGTCGGAATGCCCCACCGCCGCGGGCAAGCAGCAATCGGCCAGCCCGACCTCCGCGGACCGAAGTGCTGAGCGAAAAACCCTTGACCCGGCGCCTCTGCGGACATAATTACAGGCGATTGTGTGAAAAATCCTTCCCACTCGTTTTATGCATGAAGTCACTTGTATCCTCTGTGCCATTGAGCAAGGCGACCCTCACGCGGCAGAGCACCTTTTGCCGCTGGTCTACAAGGAGCTCCGCTGCCTGGCCGTTGCGAAAATGGCCCAGGAGAAGCCGGGACAGACGCTCCAGGCCACGGCGCTGGTCCACGAAGCGTACATCCGGCTGGTGGATCACAAGGTCGCCCAGCACTGGGATTCCCTGGGGCATTTCTTTGCCGCTGCCGCGGAAGCCATGCGGCGGATCTTGGTCGAGCAGGCACGCCACAAACAACGAATCCGGCATGGCGGCGGCCGCCGGCGCATCGAGCTCGACCAGTTCGAGCCAGCGGACGAGGGGCCCGCCGATGACATCCTGGCCGTGGACGAGGCCCTGGCAAGGCTCGCTGCCGAGGAAGCGGTCGTTGCGGAAGTGGTAAAGCTCCGCTACTTTGCCGGGCTGAGTTTCGAACAAACGGCGGCCACGCTGGGAATCTCCGTGCGGACCGCCAAGCGCCACTGGGCCTACGCGAAAGCCCGGCTGTACCAGGAGATAAGTCAGCCGGAGAGGCCGGGACAGTAGAGATGTTTTTGGTTTACTTGGCACTTTTCACCGGCAAACGTCGCATTGTTACTTAGGCAGGCCGCTGGTATCTGAGGTCCCCTACCATGGAAAAACAGTCCTTGAGCGTGAAAACAATCTTTGCGGAGGCGATCGAGATCGACACGGTCCCCGAGCGTGCAGCCTATTTGGACCAAGCGTGTGCCGGAAATCAGGAATTACGGCAAAGGGTTGAAGCACTCCTGAAGGCCCATCAAGAGGCGGGCAGTTTTTTGGAACAACAATTTACCGCTGCGCCGAACGCCACCCCCGCCACGCCTCGCATCGCCGAAGGCCCCGGCACAACCATCGGCCATTACACGCTCCTGGAGAAGATCGGCGAAGGCGGCATGGGCACGGTGTTCATGGCCCAGCAGGCGGAACCGGTGAAGCGCGTCGTGGCCGTGAAGATCGTCAAGCCGGGCATGGACTCGCAGGCCGTTCTGTCCCGATTCGAAGCCGAACGGCAAGTCCTGGCGATGATGGACCACCCCAACATCGCCCACGTCTTCGACGCGGGCTGCACCGAGTCGGGTCGGCCGTTCTTCGTCATGGAGCTCGTCAAAGGCATTCCCATCACCGAGTACTGTGACCAGCGCAAGCTTACCCTGCGCCAGCGGCTGGAACTCTTCGTGCCGGTCTGCCAGGCGATTCAGCACGCCCACCAGAAGGGTGTGATCCATCGCGACATCAAGCCCTCCAACGTGCTGGTGGCGCTGTACGACGATCGCGCCGTGCCCAAGGTGATCGACTTCGGCGTGGCCAAGGCAACCGGGCAAGCGCTGACCGAGAAGACGCTGACGACCGGGTTCGGGGCGCTGGTCGGCACTCCGGAGTACATGTCCCCCGAGCAAGCCAGCCTGAACAACCTGGATATCGACACCCGCAGCGACGTTTATTCGCTCGGCGTGTTGTTGTACGAGCTGCTGACGGGCAGCACGCCCCTGGACCGCAAGTCGCTGGGCGCGGCCGCGCTCTTGGAAGTGCTGCGGTTCGTGCGGGAAGTCGAACCGCCCCTGCCCAGCGTCAAGCTGAGCAGTGCCGACGCCTTGCCGAGCATTGCCGCCAACCGGAACACGGAACCGGCAAGGCTCACGAAGCTCTTGCAGGGCGAGCTCGACTGGGTGCTCTTGAAGGCCCTGGAAAAGGACCGCGCGCGGCGTTACGAGACAGCCAACGGCCTGGCCCGCGACATCGAGCGTTACCTGGCGGACGAGGTCGTGGAAGCCCGGCCGCCGACGAGCGGCTACCGCCTGCGGAAGTTCGTCAGACGGCACAAGGGCCAGGTGATCGCGGCCGGTCTGGTGTTGCTGGCCTTGCTGGCGGGCATAACCGGCACGACCTTCGGCCTGATTCGAGCTGAGCAGCAGCAGCGGCGTGCCGAGGCCGGGGAAAAGCTGGCCGGCGAGCGGCTGATCCAGGTTGAGGAGGAGAAACAGGTTGCCCAAGCGGTCCGCGACTTCCTGCAAAACAAACTCTTGGGTCAGGCCGACACGCTGGCACAGGCCAATGCGTTGCTGAAGGCAGGTGGGTCGTCGGCGGACGCGACGCTCAATCCGACGATCCGCGAACTTCTCGACCGCGCGGCGCTCGAATTGGCCCCGGTCGAGATCGACGTGAATTTCCCCAATCAGCCGCTGCTGCAGGCCGAGTTGCTCAAAACGGTTGGGGATACCTATCGTGGAGTCGGGGAATACGGCCTGGCGATAGCGTTTCTGGCCCGCGCAGCCGAGCTTGGGAAAACCCACCGAGGGGCCGATCACCCTGACACGCTCAGCACGCTCAATAACCTGGCCCTGGCGTACCAGTCGGCCGGGAAGCTGCCGCTTGCGATCAAACTCTTCGAGCAGGTGCGCGACGCCCAGGTAGAGAGGCTGGGGGCCGATCACCCCGACGGGCCTGAGCCCAAAAGGAGTCACGCCACAATCGTTGTAGGTTGTTGTCGCGTAGGATGTTGAGACTGCGGGGGTTGGACCTCGTTATTCTCGTTCAATTCGGCGATGGTGTTCGGTGCGTCCCATCGCCAAGCAAGGCGGCGATCACGCGCCATCGAGTGCCGGACCCGTGTGAGCGTTTCCTCCCAACGATCGCAGAGCAACGTTGCACGCACGGCAAACACGGCTTCGGCGTTTTCTTGCCGCCAGTACATCGCGTTGCTTTTCAGTCGTTGATTAATGACGCGGCGGATGGCACTCTCAATCGCTCCGCTGCCACACGGAATGCCACGACGACGGAAGGTGACATAGCTCAGGTGCCCTTCCTCGCCGTGGATGGTCAGATAACGAATCTCTGTCCAGATGTCTTTGTTTTCTGGTTGACTACGTGCCCACTGAATCAACTGGCGGGTGACTTCCTCCCAACGGCTGTTCTTCAGCAGCGTGCGTAACCGGCCATAGGTTTCGCGCCGCATGGCTTCGTCCCAACCAAGGGTCTGTAATGCCAAACTGACGTGATGCGCCGCGTGACAGAAATCCAGCACATGCACTGTCCGTGACGGATCCAGCCCGGCACGCCGCTCGATCCATTCCAGGCGATCCCAAATCCAATGCGCCCCGTCAGACACAAAGACCACCAACTCCGCCTCGGCCACTCCCAGACGGTGCAGATGATAGGCCGCCAATTCCGCCACATGATCCGGCCCCAGCAGCGTTCCGTCAATCAGTGGTTGCTGGTGCTTCTTGGTCATCTTGCCCTGCGCGTCGATCTCGAAAATGGTCACAACCTTCGGTTCTCGCCAGGGTGTGTCGAACTTCTCCCGTTCTCCTTTGCGCCGCTGCTTGCGACGTGGCTTGTTTTCCCGCATGCGAATGCGCCCGCCGTCGAATTGTACAACCACACGCTTGCCGCGAAAGTCCTTTCCCGCGGGTAGCGCACCTGCCCGCCACGCCAGCAATTCCCGCTGCCGCAATGCCAGCATCTGCGTTCCCAACTGTTCGGCAATGCGGCGGACAGCCTTCTTATCCAGACGCATTCCCTGACGCGCCAGTTCCTTCTGCGCAACGGCGATGGACGGACTGAGGGCCACGATCCGTGCCACGATCGATTGCAGCGCAGGACTGCACCCCTTGAAAAAACCCAACGCGGCTAGCTCCGGATACAAACCGGCCTGCTGTGCGTGGGGCTGTGCCTTGTTCCCTTTGCTACGCCGCGGTGCAGAGTATGCCGTGCTGACGAACAGCATCAACCCGCAGAGCAGGCGGAGTTGTAAGCAACGTGGCTGAGGCGCGCGCAAGGCGACCACCGACGCTTCTTGAATCTCTTCCACCTTTTCCGCCATGGCCGGTTGTGTCGTAATCTGGCCTAACAGAGCCGCCACCAACTGGCCTGCTCCCTGGCGGTAGTGTTCGTCGATCTCCCGCTCCATTTCCGCCAGGCTGTCGGGGTTGTCGGATAAGCTTCTTCCCCATTGCGTTTGACGATCCTGTGTTTGTCTGGCAAAATGCTTGATGACTTCCGATGGCGACAAAACCTGTGGACCTTGAGGCGAATCCAGTCGAACGATCATTGCGGATTCCTTTCCGTTGATGGCTGATGTAACAACAACCAACAGCGTGAGGGGAATCCGCTTTTCTTACAAGAGAAACTGCGGGGATTAGTGGAACTAGGCAAGACAAAAACCAGAGCCACGGCTTGGGACTAGGCCCACCCCGACACTCTCAGCACGCTCAACAACCTGGCTGATGCATACCAGGCTGCCGGGAAGCTGCGGCAGGCGATCGGACTCTTCGGGCAGGTCCGTGACGGCCGAGTGAAGAAGCTGGGGGCCGATCACCCCGACACCCTCACCACGCTCAACGACCTGGCGAGGGCGTACGAGGCTGCCGGGAAGCTGCCGGACGCGATCGAACTCTTCGAGCACGTGCGCGACGCGCGGGTGGAGAAGCTGGGCGCCGATCACCTCGATACCCTCACCACGCTCCAATGCCTGGCTGGGGCGTACGAGGATGCCTGCAAGGTGCCGCAAGCGATCGAACTCTTCGAGCAGGTGCGTGACGCCCGGATGAAGAAGCAGGGGGCCGGTCACCCTGCAACCCTCGCCACGCTCGACAGCTTGGCTGGTGCGTACCGGGAGGCCGGGAAGCTGCCGCAAGCGATCAAACTCTTGGAGCAGGTGCGCGATGCCCGGGTGAAAAAGCTGGGGGCCGATCACCCGGACACCCTCCGTACGCTCAACGGCCTGGCTTCTGCGTACGAGGATACCGGGAAGCTGCCACAGGCGATCGAACTCTATGAGCAGGTGCGCGATGTCCGAGTGAAGAAGTTGGGGGCGGATCACCCGGACACCCTTGCCACGCTCAACAACCTGGCCCTGGCATACCAGCTGGCCGGAGAGTTGCCGCAAGCCTTGCCCTTGTTCGAGCAAGCCGCCGCCGGAACTGAAAAACGGAACTACCTGCACGAATTCTACGCGGGGGATATCATCCCCAACGCCATTCGGGCCTATGAAGCCGCCCGGCAATTCGACAAGGCCGAGGCCTGGCGGCGGAAATGGCTGGCCGTCGTGAAGCAGAACAGCGGCGTCGTGTCTGTCGCCTACGCGGCACAACTGGCCTCCCTCGCCCTCGATCTGTTCCGCCAGAAGAAATACGCCGAGGCGGAACTGATTCTTCGCGAGTGTCTGGACCTCCGCGAAAAACTCGTGCAGAAGAAACAAGCCGCCGCGTGGCCAGTGGCGAACGTGAAGTCGATGCTCGGTGAAGCGCTCCTGGGGCAGAACAAGCCCGCCGAGGCCGAACCGCTCCTCCTCGCCGGCTACAAGGGTCTGAAACAGGACGAAAAGGCCATTCCGGAAAAGACTCGGGATGAGTGCATGACGGAAGCCATCCAGCGGCTCATCGTCCTCGCCACGGACACGAGCAAGCCCGACGACGTGAAAAAATGGCAGGCCGAGCTGGCGAAGTATCCGGCGCAGAAGCCAGCCGAGAAAACAGCGACACCTTCTGAGCTGTTGCTGCTTGTCGATGCCGACGGCAAATGGAAGCTCCCACCCAATGCTCCCGCGCCCGCCGTCGCCCCCTTCGGCGCGGTGAAAGCCCAAGGGCATCAAGCGGCCTGGGCCAAGCACCTCGGCGTGCCGGTCGAGATCAGCAACTCCATCGGCATGAAGCTGGTGCTCATCCCGCCCGGCGAGTTCGAGATGGGTTCGCCCGAGGAACTGATCCAAGAGCAGTTGCACGCGCATGAGGAGAATGATTGGTATCGAGGATGGTATCGGCAATGGCTATCGGGCGAGGGGCCGGCGCACCGGGTGCGGATTACGAAACCCTTCTGGCTGGGCGTGACGCAGGTTACGCAGGAAGACTACGAGCGCGTGATGGGCAGCAATCCGAGTTATTTCCATGGGGATACGAAACGGCCGGTGGAGCAGGTGTCGTGGGACGACGCCATGGAGTTTTGCCGGCGGCTATCAGTACTGCCCGGAGAACAGGCGGCCAAGTGGCGGTATGACCTTCCCACGGAGGCGCAGTGGGAGTATGCCTGCCGTGCGGGCAGCAGCACGCGATTCTCGTTTGGTGACGACGAGGAGCTGCTAGGCGAGTACGGGTGGTCCAGGCAGAACTCGAGCGGCGTTACGCACCGAGTAAGCCAGAAGCGGCCCAACGCCTGGGGCTTGTACGACATGCAGGGAAACCTGTCGCACTGGTGTCACGATTGGTACGAGAAAGATTACTATACTCATTCGCCGACGGATGACCCGGGCGGTCCCGTCACCGGTTCGGGCCACATAGTCCGTGGCGGCGGTTGGTTCGATTTCACCGACGGCTGTCGGGCGGCCTATCGCCGCACGGACAGCGCGACCGCCACCATGCACATAGGATTCCGGGTCTGCCTGGTTCCGGCGGAGAAGCCAGTTGGACAGAAGACCGTACCGAGTACCGAGTCGTCAGTTCTCAGTAAGCAGGCGTCTGCCAGGATCGCGCCGAACGCTCCGGTGGGACATTCCCAATCCCCAGTTTCTCTTCCGCCCCCTGCTTTTCAGTCGCTTGTCGATGCCGATGGCAAATGGAACATCCCACGCAATGCTCCCGCGCCCGCCGTCGCCCCCTTCGACGCGGTGAAAGCCCAAGGGCATCAAGCGGCCTGGGCCAAGCACCTCGGCGTGCCGGTCGACATCAGCAACTCCATCGGTATGAAGCTGGTGCTCATCCCGCCCGGCGAGTTCGAGATGGGCTCGCCCGAGGATCTGATCCAAGTCGAGTCGAGAGTGCATGACGACGACGGTTGGTATCGGGGTTGGTATCGGCAATGGCTGCAAGGCGAAGGACCGGCGCACCGGGTGCGGATTACGAAACCCTTCTGGCTGGGCGTGACGCAGGTCACGCAGGAAGACTACGAGCGCGTGATGGGCAGCAATCCGAGTTATTTCCATGGGGATACGAAACGGCCGGTGGAGCAGGTGTCGTGGGACGACGCCATGGAGTTTTGCCGGCGGCTATCCGCGCTACCCTTGGAAAACGCGGCCAACTGGCGGTACGACCTTCCCACGGAAGCGCAGTGGGAGTATGCCTGCCGCGCGGGCAGCAGCACGCGATACTCGTTCGGTGATGACGAGAAGCTGCTAGGCGAGTACGGGTGGTCCAGGCAGAATTCAGGCGGTTATACGCACCGCGTGGGGCAGAAGCGGGCCAACGCCTGGGGTTTGTACGACATGCAAGGGAACCTGTGCATTGGTGCCGCGACTGGTACCAGAAAGAGTACTATGCGGTTTCGCCGAGGGACGACCCTGGCGGTCCTCCCGCGGGCTTGGGCCACGTGAGCCGTTGCGGCGGTTGGTTCACCAAAGCGGGCGGCTGCCGAGCGGCGTTCCGCGTGGGCTACGCGGACGCGAGCATGCACATAGGCTTCCGTGTCGTCCTCGTTCCGGCGGAGAAGCCGGACGGACAGAAGACGGCAATGACCACCGAGTCCCCTGTGCCCGGTAGGGAGGCGTTTGCTCTGGTCGCGCCGACCAACAATCATGGTAAGCCTTTAATGGCGGAGACGGCAAAGGAGAATGAACCGGCGAAAGCGAAGGCGGCCGAGCAAGGAAAGCCCGACCCTGAAGGGCCGAAGTAGCAGGAACTCGCTCGGAACGTGCTGCGCCCCATTGCGAGAATGCTGCCGCGTCCGATATGTGGCAGATTGCCAATCTGCCCTTTCTCGCGCCACCCCTGACCGCGAGCCCGTGGTGGAGTAGTGGCGCGGTAGTGGCACCAAACGGTACCCCTCTGAAAGTCTGCTTGCACGTTTGCAGATTCTCCTGGGGCGGACTGGCCGCAGTCCAATTTGCGGCCCAGAACGAGGGCCGACAACAATCTTTTTGGATTTTGTGGCACTTTTCGGGCGCAAACGTCGCATTGTTCTATAGAGAGGCAGTTCTGAAGCCTGAAACAAAAAAGTTGACCTCGTCTTTGAAGCAAAACGACCGGTGAGACTCCGCCGCCAGGCGAAGCGCTCATTGGCTTGGCATTGTCCTAGCGGATGGCCTGCGCGCGGGACGGTGAACTTATTCCGCAGACCGCGTGAGAAAAAGGAGAACCTGATGATGTTCAAGAATTACTATTGGCTGGGCGTCGGCCTGATGACGCTCGTGGCTTTCGGCCTGACGGTGCCTTCGGCGCCGGCCCAGGTGTACCCATTACCTGATGCCGGCGGCGCCACCTGGCAGGCAGAATCGGCAGCCATGGACCGCAATAACAATATCTATGCGGTGGGGTCGGGCGGAACCACCGCGACCGAGTTTATTGCCGCCAGTCTTACTGGCAACGGCGCGGTCAACACGGCATTCGGAGGCGGGGCCGTGACGACTAAAGTCGGCACGTACCCGGAGTACACTGGACCGGCGGTCTGTGCGATCCAAATGTCGGGTACCAGCAGCATGCTTCTCTCGGCCGGGGGGTACTACAATAGTAAAGGGAGCGACCCAGGTGTCTACGCTGCCCTAGTCCGCTACAACGCCAATGGCACCTTGGACACGACGTTCGGCGCAAAAGGCATCGTTGCCAGCACCACCTTCCCGGCAGGCATAGTCGCCATGGCTGTGAATCCAAAAGACAACACAATCCTGGTTGCCGGAAGCGCTAATGCATGGGTTGGCGGGGGGATCCCATTGGGCTTGGCGAGGTATACCGCCAGCGGGAAACTCGATACGACCTTCAACAAAACCGGCGTACTCACGTTCAGCCCGCCAGGAGTCCAGGACTACACCGATACAGATGTTGCGGCAATCGAGTTGCAATCGGATGGGCAAATCGTCATGGCGGTCAACCTTCACTACGCTAGTGAGCCTACGGTGGCCGCGTTGATGCGATTCACCTCCACGGGGCAGCTTGACACGACCTTCGGAAGCGGCGGAATCGCGACGTTTCCCGTGCCACCAGGCGACACCGGCTCCGTGGTGTACGACATCATCGTTGACGGGGACGATAACATCATCACTTCGGGCATCTCCATCGGCAGCAACGGCACAGAATTGATGCTGACCTGCTTCACACCAGGCGGAGCTTTGGACACGACCTTCGGCGAGTCCTCCGGCACGCCCGGCGTCAATACGGGCTATGTTACGGAGAGTTTCGGGACCACGCCACGGGCACTCGCCTTGGACGTCAACGGCAACATCGTGATCGCCGGCTATGCTACCCCCAACACCAATAATCTGTACGTTGCCCGGTTCACTTTGGACGGTGCGCTGGACACGACTTTTGGTCTACCAGATCCAAGTAATCCTGGTCAAAGTTTGGGCTATAACGACAGCGTCGCCGGCTATGCGACTCGCGTCCACCACTCGGTACAGATTCAAGGCGACGGCACGATTGATGTCTTAGCAAATCCCGCCTCGGGGGGAAACACGGTAGTCCTCCAATTCAACTCCAACGGCACGAATGCCCCATAAACGACGCTCGTTGGGGTGGCTCAGCGCCGCAGGCGCCGACTCCCCGGGCAACGGGCGTGCCGGCCCAGTCGCCAGCGGCGCGATGACCGCCATCGATCCCACCTTTGGGCTCGGTTCGCAGCTTCAATGGAAATGGTCAATATGTCACCATGAGCGGCAGTTATTCGGGCGGAACGACAATCAACGCTGGCATACTGATTTCGGCTTCCGGCACCGCCCTGCCTTACGGGACGAGCTTGACCATCGGCGCTGGCGGGACGTTGATCTCCGACCCGACGCGGGCCGGCGGGTCGCCAGTCTTGTTCAACGCCGCGCAGGGCGTGACGACGGTGCCGGAGACGGGAACGCTGGCGTTGCTTGGCGGGGTTGGTTGTGGGATTCGGTGCCTGGCGGCGAAGAAGAAATTGAGGGGATCGACAACTGAAAAGAGGATCGCGGTAACGGCGAATAATCTCCAGCCCTCAAGACGGGAAATCGTTCTGTCGAATGGCACTATCGATAACGCCAGCAGCAGGACGAATATAAAGGACCACGCCAACCCTGAGAATTCAAGGGCGAGTCCCAACCCAATGGCCTTCGCAGCACCCAATGCGACAGCGTAAGGAGTCACGACCATCAAAAGCGTGCGCAGACTGAACTGGAAACGAGGGGGATCGGTCATGTGGATGCCCTACTCTGACTCCTTGCGTAGCTCCTCGCGTACCTGCATCAGGATGCGGCCAAGCATATTCTTGCCTGATCCGTCCCCGCCGTCCCCCCAATAATCGTCCCGTTCGGTGTGTTCCGCGATCTTGGCATCGCCCGTGGCAAGAAGAAGTGCCCGCAACTCGTCGTGTTGCGTGAACTTGGCAAGGACCGCCTCGTGCATGATGTTCACCTTGACGGACTCCCAATTTCGACGCAGCTTCTTCTTTCGGTCACGCCCCATTCGCGCAGCAACCATCGGGGATCGTGCCTTGCGAATGGCCTCTTCATGCTGCTTATCCTCAAACTTCTGGGCCTGGAAGTAATGTTCGCTCGTCGGCCAACGTTTCCCCTTCAAGGTAATCGGGAATGACGCGAAGTTGGAGAACTCGCCATAGTTGTCGGCGGTGCTGTAGAAATTGATGATAGCAGGCGCAGAGGCAACCTCAAACCGAATCGACCTCACGATGCCCTCACAATCGGCCAATTCGCTCTCCTGTTCGCCCCAATCGCAATTGTACGTGACGAACGCAATGTTCCGTCCATCGCTGACATACCAGACACGCAGAAAAACATCGCCCCATTGGTAGCTCCTCGCGGCGACACGCAATTCGCCTTCTTCTTCGGTCGCGTCGAAGCCCTCTCCCAACTGCCGCTTTTCGCCAACCCCGCACACCAGGGTCATCAAGTCGGCAAGGCTGGGATTCGGGATCGGCCCGTTCTTGTAAAGGCCAATCGAGAATTGCAGTGCCCCGTGGCCGTCGTCTTTGGCTAAGGTGAAAACCGTATCGCTCGTTTCGGTCTGGTCCGAAATGTCCTGCCACGATTCTGGTACGGAAACAACAATGCCGCCGAATTCAAGGTGTTGTTGGGATTTCACGACTTGCCCCTTCCTTTCGTTCGCTGCCTGGGCCGCCTGGCTTTCGCCACTTTCCGTTCGAGTTCATCAACACAGGCATTGAGGAACTTCCGCAGGCACTCGGTCGAGCAGAAGTACAGATCGGCTTGACCGCCGAAGGCATCACGGATGATATCGACTCCGCAGAACACGTTGTCGTCTTGCCCTTGGCCTCCATCATGCGCTCCGTGCAAGTGAAGTTCAAGGAAGCCATCAAGATCGTCGGAGGGTCCACCCTCGTCTTTTGCCCGATCCATCAGCATCGCCCCCGCAGTAAGGATTGCCATAGAGTGCGGCTCGAAGACCTTGTTCTTGCCGCAGATTGGGCAGAGCGGCTTCTTGGGCCAGTGGTTCGCCTTGCCCTTGACCACGGGGAGTTTCAGTTCGGCCATTTTATTCCTCGAAATAGTATTTCTGCTGCCAAGCGTAGATGCTTGTGGCGATCATGGCGACGGCCAGGACATGCTGCGCCCATGAAGGCGTCCACTTGTAGTAGATGCCCATCACAGTGCCGAGAAGAATACACGCTGTCATCACGATGAAGTAGTACACGCCATTCTGCCGAAACCAGTACGTCAGAAACGGGCTGGCAACGAGGAAACCGAGGATTACGCCTGGATGCGTTGGTGGGAGGCGAGGCAAACGACGGCTAGGGATGAAAAGGTAGAGTTGATTTCCGTTTGCCCAGGCCATGCCGACGATTGCCAGACAAAGGCAAAAAAGGCCGAGAAGCAGGGCTGAGCTGACGGACTGGCATGGGCGTGTTTCCATTTAAGAGAACCACTTGGACTCAGGCCCACGAATACGCCGCCATGCCTTGGTTTCAAACAACTTGGACATTGCTTCTTCGATGTATTGACAGTCGAGGAGGATTGCCTGCGGCACGATGAAGTTGTATTTCGCAATTCCAGCCGGATAGAAGCGCATGGGGATTCTGATCTCGTAGGATGGTTCCTCAACCTCCGCGTTGCGAAAATCAAAGGTGTTCCAAAAACCGCCTGGGATTCGGAAAGTTCCTCCGATGGCGTCTGGGCCAATCCCATCTCGATCATAGCTGATCTCAAAGTCGCGGCCAAGACAGTTCGCCAGCGGCACGAAATCTCCTGTCGGCCACAGACGGGATTCCTCGATGCAGTTAAAGGCATTGGGCTGGGGAAAATGAACGACATAGAGCCAACCCGAAGTGCGGAAGCGGCTTTTTTCAAGGAAATAGGACGTGCGCCAGATGACAATCCCATGCTCCCCGAGGATTCCGCCTTCACTCGGATCGGGCTGCGGCCTCTCGAACACCACGACCTTTTGCAGAGGCGAGAACGCGGGCGATGGGTGGTAAGGATGCGTCATGTTACTTGAACGGTATGCGAACTTCGGACCAGTAATTCGAGACGTAGGGGGCCTCGTCGTCCACCTGGACTCGCTTAATGCGAGAGCAAAACCAGAGAATAAAGCCACTACCGACGAGCCATGCGGCCAGAAATGCCCATTTCATAAACTCGGGTGGCGGGCCATTACGGTCGTGAAATGCGCCGAGCCATAAGCCGCAGGTGCCGAGGCCGAAGCCTCCAATCCACAGTGCAGGGAAGACCCACTTCATGAAGAACGTCTGAGGAGATGAAATTGTTCGGCGCATAGGTCATGTATCCACTGAACATTCAGAATACAACGGCCCTTCCCCGCCCACAAGCCATATCGCCGCACGGTGTCGCTCGTTCACCGCCCATTCATACTGATCGCCCGATGCCCCATGAATACATGGGCATCTTGAAGCCCTGCCAAAATACCGTTAAATTGACGCTTTTCCAAGGAGCTACAAAATGCCCACCCAAGACAATCTCCAAGCCGCTTTTGCAGGCGAAAGCCAAGCCAACCGCAAGTATCTCGCCTTCGCCGCCAAGGCCGAGGCCGAAGGTTTCCCCCAAATCGCCAGACTGTTCCGTGCCGCTGCTGCTGCCGAGACGGTCCACGCTTTATCGCATCTTCGCGTGATGAAGGGCGTGGCCGACACGAAGCAGAACCTTCAGGCCGCCATCGACGGAGAGGAGCATGAATTCAAGGAAATGTACCCCGCCTTCATCGAGATCGCGGAAAAGGAGGGAAATCGGGCGGCGGTGGTCTCCTTCCGCAATGCCAACGCCGTCGAGAAGACGCACTTCGAGTTGTACTCCAAGGCCCTGGAAACCTTGAACGCGGGCAAAGACCTCTCGCCTGCATCGATCTTCGTCTGCGACGTCTGCGGCCACACGCACGTAGGCGAGGCCCCTGAAAAATGCCCTGTCTGCGGTGCGCCCAAGTCGAAGTTCAAGGAAGTCATTTAGCCGAGGCCGAAATCACCCATCCAGCCGCCAGATCGTGAAGTTCAGCACGGTGGCAAAGGCGGCCTCGGGTTCCCTTGCAGCCGATCCAGCCTCATACTGACGACCGCCTCCAAGCCCGAGCGCCCTCAGCAGGGCTCCAAGAAGCGCACAGAGGACGCGGGCCGCATCCAACAGCCGCCCGGCAACTGTCCAGAACGGACAGTTGATCGGCAACGGCAGCGAGTCTTTGCGTCACGCAAGCCAGCCATTTCGATCTACTTTGCCTCTCGCGGGCATGACAACGCTCATTTCACCCCGAACGCCATCCGATGATCCAGTACGGCAGGGCATACCCCGCGAAAATGCTAACGCCCGCGAGCACACCGGCGATGACGGTGGGCATGAGGCCGGGGCGGCGGGTGGAGCGGGCGAGGATCGCAAAGCTGACGGAGATGATGAACTCACCGAGGATGATCGCCCAGGGGGTGTGGGAACCGGGGAACATGGGAGCGCCATCATAGGCCCACCAATGTATCAGGCGGGCCATCTCTTCGTAGTAGGGAATGTTGATCGCACCCAGCGAACCGGCCAGCAGCAGGCCCTTGGCACCGAGCGATTCGAAGAGAAGCATGCCGATGTAACCGAATTGGACGGCAACGATCTCCCAGGCGAAAGGCATCCAGAAGGGCGATCGCCAGAGCATGGGGCCGCCTCCGACGGAGTAGTCGAGGGTGTGCGTCACGTCGACGATCCAGGCGTCGGCCGCCAGTTCGACAAAGCCGGTGATCAGGCCGAACAGGATGAGCCGGGCCATCAGCCCGTCGCGTCGCCAGAGGGTATAGCCGATGACCAGCGTGTTATCGATGAGATTGAGCCCGACCGCCGTGCGCCAATTCGAGCCGGGGAAGAAGACCAGCGCGCCGACGGCGAGGACATTGATTGCGACGGTAGCAAGGACAATCAGAAGGCGTTCTCGGTCGCGTGGGATCATGGTGATCGGTTCGGGGCCTGATGCTGGTTCGATGCGAGAATGACGAAGGCAAATTATTGTAGCGCCTGCCGTGATCGACGACCAGCGCCAACTTGGCAAGACCCTGAACTTTGGCATCGTCTACGCCAGACCGCCTATGGGCTCGCCGATGAGCTTGCCATCCCGCCCCAGCGTACCGAGGCCCTCTTGGCAGCGCACACGGCAGCCTACCCTGGTGTCGCCGCCTGGATCACCGTAGTCCACCAACTGTCCTCATTTGACAACGGGCGGGGCGGGGATTATTCTGGGACGGTCGAAGTCAGATTGTGGTCAACTGTTCCCCGAGATAAGGAGACGCCCATGCGATCCCGTTGGTTCCTGCCCTTGCTGGTTTTGACAGGCGTGACGACATTGCCCAATGCCTGTTTGCAGGCAGGGGAAGGCGAGAAGAAGGAATCCCAGACCAAAACGCCCTATCGAGTCTACTTCATCGGGCACAGTCTGTATGGCTGCGGGAATGTTCCTGCTGCGGTGCAGTTTTTGTCGGAAGCCGCAAACGTGGATCGGCCGATCAAGGCCACCGTATACCTTCGAGGCGGCGGAACGCACCAGAATTACTGGGAGACTCCCGAAGTGATGGATCGTTTGCGGCAGCAACCGTGGGACATTGTGATTATCGCCGGAAATTGCAATGACATGGCGAACCCCGACAAAGTCAACCTGGAGTATGCCAAGAAGCTCGACAACGAGGCCAAGAAAAGGAGTACCCGCGTCCTGGAGTACCTTGCATGGCCCTGGGTGAACGTAAGCGGCGATCACGTGTTCGAAAAGAGAATGAAGGCGCAAGAAGCCTTCAACCAACCCCTCATTCGACTTGCCAAAGAAACGGGAGCTACCCTGGTGCCCTGCGGCCCGGGCCTGGTCAATGTCATCAAGAAAGATCAGAAATACATGGCCGATTTCCACTACGGGGATGTTCATGTATCGCTGCTGGGCTCGTATTTCACCGCCTGCGTGATCTTCGCCTCCATCTATGACAAGAGCCCGGAGGGATTGCCCAGTGCTTTCCAGGAGTACAAGATCGACAAAGAGACTGCGCGTGTTCTTCAGGTGACCGCTTGGGAAACCGTTCAGCAGTGGCAGAAGATCCAAGATCCTGGGAAATCCGGGAAAACAGTACCGGTTTCTGGAAAGCCGTAAATGACCTGTGGGGCAAGGGAGGCGGGGTCTTTGTGCGGTGATTACGCTGCATCAACGAATTCCGACCGCCGTATCCTCGCTACCGTTCCGTGGGCAGCGTTTTGGTCGCAACGCAAGGTTTGGAGCAGGCAGTCCCAAGACAACATAGGAGCGTTGGTAATGAGTGTCAGAAGCACACGATTTCGGTTGTTGTTGGCATTGTCTTTACTCGTCGCTGTGGATGGTTTACTGCCCAAAACGGTTCGCGCCGAGACCCGCACGGTTGCCGCCTTAACGCCGGCGGCCGTCCGGGAGGCAATCGATGCCGCCAAGGACGGGGACGTTGTGCAACTCCCCGAAGGTACGGCGGTGTGGACGAACGGATGGAACACCGGCCGTGGGGCGAAGATGAAGGCCATCACCATCCAGGGGGCCGGAATCGACAAGACGGTCATTTGCGACAATCGTCCCACGAGGGATGCCGGCAAGATGCCCTTCTGGCTGGTCGGCGTGGAAGGAAAACCATTCCGCGTCACGGGCATCACCTTCGACGGCACGGGCTATCCCAATGCCGGAGTGTGGGACGGCATGCTGGCGATCGTCGGCAACTGCAAGAACTTCCGCATCGATCACTGCAAGTTCAAGAACGCCGACCAGATGATGAAGATCAGCGGCGACACCTACGGGCTGATCGACCACTGCTGTTTTCACGGCATGGAATACAAGGGCCGCCTCGTCCAGACCATCCGGTATTTTGGGCCCGGCGCCGCGAACTACCGCAAACCGCTCAGCCTGGGCACTGCCAACGCCCTCTATTTTGAGGACAACGAGGCCCATTTCAGCCCGGAGGTCGTCAACCCGACCGGCAACAACCCCTGGATCGTGCCCGCCGACGGCGCGCGGATCGTGATCCGGCACAACAAGATCATCAACACGCAACTGGAGATCTATCGGCCCGGCATGAGCCAGGGGCTCTATGGCTCCCAGAGCGCCGAGATCTACGACAATGCGTTCTCGGCGGTCGGACTCGACAATTACCGGCCGCAGTGCTTCATCTCCATCGGCGCAGGGGTGAACATCGTCTTCAACAACAGGGTGACGGGCAGGACCTACAACTGCCGCGTGATCGAACTGAGGAACGAGAGGGCGTGGCGCGACTTGCCGGGCTTTCCCAAGGCCGACGGCAAGATTCCCAGCGACGGCAACCAGATTCCCGCCGGCCAGCTCGGCGCAGGCTATCCGTGTTTCGGCCAGGTTGGTTGGGCAACCAACGTCGACGGCATCTTCAAGCCGTCGCCCTGCTATGCATGGAACAACACCTTCAATGGGACGCCGCTCCGCATGCAAGTGAGCCGCGGCGCGGATGCGAACGAAGCCGCGACGATCAAGGAAGGGCGGGACTTTTTCAACGAGGAGCCCAAACCCGAATACTACAAGCCGTTCACCTATCCGCATCCGCTTCAACACGGCTGGGAGGCGCTGATGAAGTGCGCCGCCGGCTTCGCCGGTGCCAAGCCGAAGGTCCACCGTGGGTTGCCTTATGCCGAGCTGGGCAGTGAGTTGCAGACGTTGGACGTCTACGCTCCGGCCGAAGGTAAGAACCTCCCGGTTGTCGTGTGGATCCATGGCGGCGGCTGGCACCGAGGAGACAAATCCGAAATGGACAAGAAACCGCAGGCGATGGTGGACAAGGGATTCGTGTTCGTCTCCGTCAACTACCGCTTGTTCCCGGCCGTGACAATCAAACAAATTGCCGCGGACGTCGCAAAGGCAATCCGCTGGACCAGGGATCATATCCGGGAGTACGGCGGTGACCCGTCGGCCATCGTCGTCATGGGCCATTCCGCCGGGGCGCAACTGGCCGCGCTGGTTTGCATCGACGACAGGTACTTGAAGGCCGAAGGGATGCCCCTGTCCGCGATCAAGGCATGCGTTCCGGTCGACGGCGACAGCTACGACCTGCCGATGCAGCTCAAGGCGGTCGAGGAGGGGCCGGTGGCCAGCTATACACTCGATTTCGGCGACCCGGCGAAACTGAAGAAACTGTCGACGATCACGATCCTCGCCAAAGGGAAGCGGGCGGCCAGCATCAGGATCAAGTTCGGCGACGAGGCACTGCAGAAGGATCTATCGGCGGTGACCCATGTCGCCAAGGGCAAGAACATCCCGCCCTTCCTGGTGCTTCACGTTGCAGACCACCCGGAAACCAAAGCGCAATCGCAACGGCTCGTCAAGGCGCTGGTAGAAGCGGGCATTCCGGCAACCGCGTATCCGGCCGCCGGGAAGAACCACACCACGATAAATGCCGACTTGGGCTTGCCAGACGACGGGCCGACCCGGGAGATACTCACGTTCTTGGGCTCGGTACTGAACAGACAACAATCCGCGGGCTGCTCGCCATAAAGACTGCGTCTGGGTGGGCCGCCACCGTGAAGTGCCCTTCGTAAGTTCGATCGCCCTGCGTCAGGTGGTCGTCGCCCGAGTCCCTCCCGACGCCTCGTCGTCGGCTGGCCGCAGACCCTATCAACGCATATTAGATCTCCGCGGCACTCTCTCGACGCCGGCCGAGGCATCTTGCGTGGGTCTTTGGTTTCGACTCCGCCTGCGATCCCTAGTTGCGTCCTCTGTTTGCGATCTTGGCTTGCAGTCCCATTGTCAGGTCCAGTGCCTTGACGCCGTGTAAGCGGGCATCGTCGGCAACTCGCTGCGCCAGCCTGCCGACTCGCCGCGTTGCGACCGCCTGTTCAAGACCTCTTGCAGGGGCCTTTGGTTCGATCCCCATTCACGACCTCTGCTTGCGATCCCCGGTTGCGATCCAATCGCCCGGCCCCGAACCTTGACGTCGTGTACCGACCGTCCGCGACCAGATCTAACGAGCACGTGTTGTGGGGCGAAACAGCATCCGGTTGATAAAAGGCGCCTGCTCGGGACGCACTTTGCCATCCTTCCCGACGCAGCCGTTCGGGTTCTGTCCAGTCAGGCAACCCCAGGCCCACCAGTCACCGCCGATGGGCTGCTGGCCTCGCGAGAATGTCGGCCCACCGGGTGCGTTCCCATTCATGTAGTCGAGCAAGGTCTGTCCCCATGCCTTACTGGCGGCAGAGGTCATCGAGGCTCCCATCTCGCCAATCCAGACCGGCGCGACGTTTTCGGCGATGAGCCAACCCCACATTTTGTTCATGCGGTCGATGTAGCCCTCGCCCGACTCCGGCCCGCGGTATCCGCCGATCTCCTTCGGGTACTCGTGGATCGAGTAGACCAGTTTGGCAGGATTGCTCAGTACGATCGGAAGGCGGCGGGCGACGGAAAGGTCGCCCTCGTAGGCACCTGTCTTGTAGTTGATGACTGCCTCACAGATGATGAGCGAGTCGGGGTTTACCGCCAGGATCGAGTTGCCGACAGCCTCATACATCGCATGAATGTCGGTTGGTCCCTTGCCTCCCCAGCGGGCAGGGGTCGACGTATGGGCACAGGGCTCGTTGCGGATGTCGAAACCGATCACTGTCGAGTTGCCAGCCCAGTGCTTGGCGAACGTCACCCAGTCCTCCTGGAACTTCGCCGCGCTGATGGTGCCTGGCTTGCTGGCGCCGTCCGTTCCGTCCGTTCCCGGGCCGGTGTCGAACCAGAGCCCATTCTTCTGCTGCGCGGCATTTTCCCAATCGGCGCGAGTAGCCTCGTTATTGTGGTTGTCGAAGATCACCTTCAATCCAACCTTCGTGCAGGCGGCAACGAACGCGTCGAGTTGCGCTATCGCACCGGGATCGTCGAGTGTCTTGTCGATCCAGTCGACTCGGACGCAGTTGAATCCCATGGCCCGCATTGCTGCGACGTGGCCGGAGATGCCTTGGAACGGCCCCTGCAATTGCAGCCGCCCGCCGACAACATTCATCCCGGTCAGTCCAACGCTGGCGATGCGGACCGGAACACCGTTAGGGCCGACGATCTGGCTGCCGCGAGCACTCAGGAAGCCAGCAGGGAGTAGATCGCCGGTGGGATCTGTCGGCGAGCTCGATGCGCTCGGTGGCGTGGCAAAAGCGTTGCTGTGTCTTTCGCTTGCAAATGTGAACGCCACGCCGACTGCAATCAGCGCGGAAAGCTTCAATGCCTCGTGTCGGGAGGTGGCCTTTGCCGGATCATTCTGGTTCTGCATGCGGCCTTTCCTGGATTAACTTGGTAGGAACGTGGTTCTTTTGAGGGGATTCAAGACAGAAATGCAGCCGTTCGATCTTTCAGAGCATGCCGAGGAATCAAGCGGCATGGATGTGATTGTAACTTGCCTCGGCGACAAAGGAAAACGCCCCCGAGGGAAGACGCAGATTCTCAAGAGAACCAACCGCCCGCCTATACCGATCTTCACACATACTGCAATTCAGCTTTGATCTGGTGTCTCACGATCTGCTTTGTTACCGGCGCCTGTTCCAGCCACCGACCTTCGATCCTCGCCATTCTGACGAGATTCCCGCCTTCGATGGCCCGCGTAGCAGCTTCGGCTGGGAGGGCCGCGGCCATCGCCTTCTTCAGCGTGCCACTGAAGGTCGACGTGAGGGTCGGCAGAACTTGGGTGGAGTGCAAGCGATGGGGGCACGGTAGCGATCAGATTCTCTCGATACAACCCACTCTCTGAAGTAAACTGCTCTTCGTTCCCCGTCGCCTGTTCCACCCGTGCCTGCGGACTACTCCCTTGCGCATGCCACACTCTCGGCTCCTCGCGGCCACTTGCCTCCAAGAATAAGCTATATTTTGAATAGAGGCCGTGGATGCGCCCAGGTAACTTTGCCTGCAAGCGGGTGTTTAGGTTGCGCCCATGCCACCGCCGTCTTTTCTTATCATCCTTGCCATCATAACGTCGCGATTACTCTCCCCTCGGGCCTGGCACCGCACTTACGATAACTGTCAGGGTGCCATGCCAATCGGCCAGTCGGTTGGGTAGTTCGACGTGTTTCAAAAGAAAGACTCTATCGGCCGCCATAGTCGTGACAAGAGAATGATCTCTTCCACGAAAGGTTTACTTCCATGTACATGCATCGTCGAAGTTTTCGTTCGCGGCGAGGATCGGTCGTGGTCCTCGCCGCTTTCCTGATGGTCTTCCTGCTGGGTATGGTCGCTTTCGCCTTCGACATCGGTTATCTCTGCGAGGTCCATACCCAGGTGCAGGCCGTTGCCGATGCGGCGGCCCTGGCCGGCGCCAAAGCGCTGCCTATCAGTCCGGCACAGGTACGGGCCAATGCCGAGGCCTGTGCGGCATTGAACACGGCCAACGGCAAAGCGGTGACCATCACCGACTCTAATGTCGTTTTGGGGACCTGGAGCCCGATCTGCGCACACCTTTACCGTGCTCTCGGGCGCTGGCGAAAACAGTGCGAATGCCGTGCAAGTCACGGTTTCCTTGTCCTCGGCTGGGGGCAACGCGGTCAGCCTGTTCTTTGCTGGCGTGCTCGGCGTCAGGTTGGCAAACGTGAGCGCTTCCGCGATCGCGGCAGGGAATCGCTGGGATGTGATCATTGCCCAGGACTGCAGCAGTTCCTATTCCGCTAACTTCTCCTACGCGGTACAAGGTCACCAGCTCCTGTTGTCAGACTTCAACACATACTCGCCCACGTCGAACTTGGGCGTCGTTGGGCACACGGGCTGGGGGTACACCTGGGCTGCCTTGCAGCCCGTGGGCTCGAACTTCAGCAGTCTGAACACGACTATCGGTAATATGAAGGACTGCGCGAACAGCACAACCAGCGCCTATAACGTGTACGGGGGCACGGCCACGAGCATCGCGGTTACCACGCAAACGCCTTCGTGCAGCGGATCGGACCTGGCGACCGGGATCCAGCAGGCCATCAACATGTTCAATTCGGCCGCGTATACGTCCACCGCCCCGGTGGGAGTGTCCAAGGCCATCATCATTTCCTCCGACGGCGAGTCGAATGCCAGTTCCAATGGGCAACATCCCTCCTCCAAATACACCGACGCCCAGTTGAACACCCTGGCGCAGACGACCGCGGCCGCGGCCTGGGCCCAGGGCATTTCCGTGTTCGTGGTATTCTACTTCCACGGCAGCGATAGCGGCGCCGATATTGCCCTCTTGCAATCGTTGGTCCAGGGAAACGGGACCTACAGTCAAGTATCGGATCCAACTCAGATGCCGGCAACACTCGATAACCTCTTCAAGTGCGGCCTGACCTACGGGTTGGTACAGTGAGCGCTCGCCCGTGCTCTTCCAGTGCTCGATGAATGCCGTAAGGCCAGATCCACAGCCACTCTTCGGCCATCGCGATCCACGTGTGCGGCATGTTCTCTTCAATGCCTCGCTGTGGCCTGACAGTTATCGCGTATTCTGATATCGACGCCCACGATTTTGGCAGAGCAGCCACCGGTCGCAAGTACCGGCGCTACCCGATACCACCCAAGGGGTGCTGGAAGTTCGCGTCCACCCGATGGCCAACCCGCGCTCCAACCGTGCCATAGCCCATCTCCTGACGCACCTCAATCATGCAAGTTTCACCTACCCAGGAACGAATTTGAAGCTCGTCTACACCATGCCCGGCGTCCCCGCCGACGAATTCGGGCCCACCTGATATTCCCCGAAATCAAGAACTCTGAGGCTCGCCGATTTGACTTCCGGCGGCAATTCGTTGCCAAGTACAGCAGCCATAATGCTATGTTTACATATCATTATGCAAAGTATACTTGACATTTCCTGTCCGATTGAGTACGATAGAGGCAGAAGGGACAAACGATGTCGAATTTCCGCCTTTCCAACCGTTTGAGAGTTGCCCGTGCAGAGAAAAATCTCTCCCAAGGGCAACTTGCCTTGCTGGCGGGAGTGACTCGCCAAACCATCAGTTCGATTGAAACCGGCCAGTACAACCCCTCGACCTTGCTGTCGCTGCTCCTGGCCCGGCACCTGGACAAGCGGGTCGAAGACCTTTTCTATCTGAAGGAAAAGTCAACCCCTTGAGGTGCTGTAAACCGACATCCGTAATCGGGGTGCCTCCGCCGCCGAGGTACAAAAACCTGAGAACGGTCAACCCCTTTATGCGTTCGAGGTCAGCAACCGTAACGCCCGCGCAGCCGGAGAGATAAACCAAAGCAACATTCGCGAAGAAATCGTCCCCCACTAACTTCCGCAACCAGACTGGCTCTGGCGGATCCTCTCCGTACACTCTATCGCCGGACGCATCGACTTGATAATCGTACAGGGGCAGCCCGCCCAAGTGTTTAATCTCCTGTACCAACTCCTTCTGATCCCTCGCCTTCTTCATCTCTCTCGCCAGCCAACCGCACGGCATAGCCACGGCAACCGTCATCACCAGCAGCGACCGAATCGAGAACTGGAACCGCCATCGGAAGAGCAGGCTGGTGAGGAACCATAGCAGCATGACCAGCATCGCGCCGCCGACCACGGCCACGCCAATGAGCACCGTCCAGCCCTTCTTCTCGTTGAACCAGAACCACGTATACCGTTCAGACAGCCCGAGCAGCCCCTCCACGACCAGCAGACCGAAGATCAGCCAGGAGGGCGTCAGGAAGGGGCGGCGGGTGGGCTTGGGGTCGGTGGACTTCATCGCTTCTCGGCCCGACGTGCTTTGACAAATTCATCACCATGTTCCCGCCACCATTTCTTCACGTCATCATAGTGATGGCACGCTTCATGAAAGTCAGGATCCTTGGACCACGTCTGGCCCGAAATACGTTGTACGGTGTTCGGCGACAATTATTCTTTCCCTTGAACAACAATTAGAATTCCCTTCCTTTCCTTCCAAGAACCAGAGGCGTGCCGCCCCCCCTTTTGTGAAGCGCAGCGCAGCGGAGCGAAACAAAAGGGGGGGCGGCACGCCTCACGCCGCCGATGCCCCCTCCCGTCCCTTACGCCGCCTCGGGCGGCTTGGTCCGCTTGGCCTCCTCCAGCCGGTAACTGGCGATGTTCAGCTCCAGGATCACGCTGTGATGCACCAGGCGGTCGATCGCCGCCGCCGTCGTCATCGGGTCCTTGAAAATCACTTCCCACTTCGAGAACGGTAGATTGCTCGTGAGCATCACCGTGCCCCGCTCGTAGCGCTCCGCCAAGAGCGTGAAGAGCACCTCCATCTCCTCCCGGCTCTGTTGCACGTAGCCGATGACCGGCCATGGCACCCTAAGTCTGGCCAATGCCTCCTCCAGGGCTGTGGCCCTCAGCGCCGGCAACAACAACTCAAGCACGGCGTACTCCGGCACGCTCCAAGGCCCCGGCAGCTTGACCAAGATCGGCAGCGGCATCCTCGCTATGAGCGGCACCAATACCTATACCGGCCCGACCACGATCAGCCAGGGCAAGCTGGTCGTCGATGGCTGGCTGACGAATTCGGCCGTCAGCGTCAACGGCGGCACCTTGGGCGGCACGGGCTATCTCAGCAGCGTGACGGTTAACGCGCGCGGAACCCTGGCCCCCGGCGATCCGTTGGGGGTCTTGCACTTGAGCGGAAACCTCGTGCTAACGGCCAGCGGGACGATGGACTTCGACCTCGACGGAGTCTCGACCGATGACGAGGTCTCCATGCCTTCCGGCAGTTTGTCTTTTAGCGGCCAGCAGTTCTCCAATTTCGGCTTCACCTGGTCGGCAGGCTTCGGTCCGGGCACCTATACGCTCGTGAACGCCCAATCGATCAGCGGCCTGGGGAGCAACCTCGGCGGCTCGATCGATGGTCTGCCGGCCACGCTCTCAGTGCAAGGTAGCGGCAACAGCCAGGACCTCGTGCTGAACGTCACCCCCGAACCTTCCACACTTGCTCTTCTCGCTGCCGCTGCTACCGGGCTTGCCGGCTACGTTTGGCGGCGACGAGGGATCGCCAGAAGAACCGGGAAGCCAACGGCCTTCGCCCAACAAGACGATCCGTCCATCCTCTCCTTCCCTTCGCATTCGTCCCCGGCGAACGCGGCACGAAGGGCAGCTTGATCTGGCACGTGGAGCAGCACTGCCGTCGGCTTGCTTGGCTACGCGCGGGAGGAGCCGACGGTCATCGAGATAAGACCGCTGACACTTGAGGACTGCCGGATGGGCTTTCCACCCACAAGATTCCAATGAGAGGTTTCAAGATGGTTTCCTTACATCTCTATGCCCCGGCGTTTGCCGCCATACATCGCAACACTTCGGCGTGACACTAAACTGCGGCATGACATCATTTTAAGAACTAACGCCAAACGATCTCAAACGATCTCGGGTATCCGCCGGGCAACGTCCTCGACCAGGGCTTTCATGTCCGTATTACGGTCTCCAACGAAGACTGCGTCCTTCGTCACAACAACCGTCAACCTGTCAGATGCGAGAACCACGTACTGGTCTGTACTTGCCAGGACGACGTTTTCCATTCCCAAGACAACAGCCCTACCGTGCACAATGTTATTGTTGCTTTTTGAGCCAATCTTTCCTGCCAGCGCGGCGTGGGTCCCCATATCCTCCCAACGGCAGGGAAGGAGAATGCTGCAAGCATTGCTTGTCTTCTGCATGACCTTGTAATCGATCGAGCCTTTCGGCATCCTGGGAAACAGCTCGCCCAAGACTCGATCGCGCTCGGCCGTATCCCACGCTTCGCCGATCCGCGCAAGCAAGGGACCTGCCTCCGGCAAGTAGGCGTTGATCTCCCGCAGTATCGTTTCCGCCTTCCACGCGAATTGTCCGGAATTCCAGCGGTGCCCGCCTTCGTCCATATACCGCTGGGCGATCTCCAACTGCGGTTTTTCCGTGAAGGCCGCGATCCTCTTCACCTCGCAGTCCCGAAAATCTACCGTCTCACCTAACTTCTGCCAGCCGACCAGCGTGCTGGGGGAGGCGGCTGCTACGCCGAAGGCCACCAACTGGTCCGGGTGCGATTCCAGGAAGTTCGCTGCATTGGCAATGGCCGTATTGAATTGATCCGCGGGCTCGATGATCTGGTCCGCCGTCAACACGATCATGGTTGCCGCCGGGCATCTTCTCTTCAACACGGTTGCCGCAAGCCCGATCGCACTGGCCGTGTCGCGCAGACAAGGTTCATAGACGAAGTTCTCCGGAGGGATGTGCGGTAACGTATCTTGTGCGATCGCCTTGTACTTGATGCTTGTCAGGATCAGGATACGATCGAGGGGTATGTGTCCGAGCAGCTTGTCGACGGTCAGCTCGATCAACGACTTGCCCCCAAACAACCTCAAGAAATGCTTGGGCTTGTCTCGGCTGCTCAGGGGCCAGAGACGACTGCCGGCGCCGCCGGCCATGACCACGGCATAGCAATTATCACTCAGCATGTTTTTCCTATCCGAGGTTGACCTTCACTTGAAATCCGCCCTCAACCGGCTCTGAAGAGGCCACATAGATATAGCCGACGCCACAGCCCGAGGGCATGGCGCCAGCGTACTTGCGCTGGTAGTAACGCAGCTTCTCCATCACAGGCACCTGGATGGTCGGATGCTCAAAGATGGCCGGCAGCATCTTTCTCCAAGCGGACGAGCACAGGTTAAACGACGTCCCTAGTGCTTCGACGTCCCGGGCCTTGACCGCGGCAAAGCAGTCTTGGCCCGACTTTCCAAGCTGTTCGACGACCCGTTGGGTGGCAAACCGCCCGCCATCAAAAGGGTTGTAGCCCTCAGGTCGCGGTCCGACGCAATCCACAATCCAGAAGTTGCGTTCGAACCATCTCGCAATGCGCGGGTCCAGGATAGAACTGACAGTCTTCGGCAGCACACCGTTGTGGTGACGAAAATCGTAGTGCAGGAGATTGATCCCCGGATACACGGATCCCCAGGCATCCTGCGATCCACCGATCGGCACCTTCCGCTGGTTTTCCCAATAATACAACTCCGTTGCCAGCTCGTACTTGTCGATGTTGTCGGGAACGCCGTTAGGATACTTGTGCATGAGGATCTGCCGAGTGCTCGAGCAAATACCGCATCGGTCGTGGAAAGTGACCGTCGGTTGAATCTGGACGACGACCACGTATCCGTCTGCAAGAAAATTCACGAAGTTATGGTCTCCCCACCCGCCAGCGAGCGCCACCCGGTAAGGGTGTGCTAGAACCGCTTTCGCACTTGACTGTTTTGCCATCAATTATCTCCAACTCTGCTGTGCCGTGTTCCAGGTTTGAAAAGGAAGTGATATTGCCCCGATTCCAGCTCGAGTTTCGAATGCCCGACTCGATCCGAGACTATCGTCACCCCTTTCGAATCTGATAAGGGGCGACCATTCTCCGTAATCACTCCCGCCGGCAGGATCAGGGTGGCAGTCGTGTTCACTGGGACTCGGAGGTCAAGTGCCACGTTTGCGTTTTCCCGTTTCCAGTCGCAGGTGACGGGGCCGCGCACGGAACGATAAGTGCAACGCACCCAGTCCAGTCCCTTGAGGAACTTGGGCTGAAGGGTGAACTTGTCGAACGCAACGGCATCGGGCGCCGGTTCAATGCCGCCCGGCCAGTTGTAGAGCCATTGGCTAACGGACCCGAACATCGGGTGGTTGTGGCTAAAGGTATTGTCACTGAACTGCCAGTGCTCCCACAAGGTGGTGGCGCCGCGATCCAGCATGTGGCCCCATCCCGGAGAATCCCGGAGATTGACCATCGTGTTGACGACCTCGGCACGTCCCTCTCGGCTCAGCACGTCCAGCATAAACCGCGTACCAAAGATCCCCGTTGTGAGATGGCCGTTGTGTTTGTCGGCAATGTCACGGACCATGTGCTCCAGTGCCGCCGCGCGTTCCTGCGTCGGCAACATGTTCAGGTACAAGGCAAAGGCTTGTGAGCCTTGAATCCCCGAGGCAACCACGCCGGTGCCCGGCGCCAGGAAGTTTCCCACATAGGCGCGCCGAATCGCCTCCGCCAGCCGATCGTATTCTTCAGCCTCCGTCTCCTTTCCAAGGATGTGCGCCAGGCGGGAGAGGATTCGCGCCGACTCGCAATAGAGCGGAGTGACCATGGGCGGCGTCGCTTCCTTTTCCAGCGCCTCGTGATCGTGAAGCCCCTCTCGGACGATATGATCCGGGTTTTGCTTCCGCACCAGTTCCAGCCATCGTTTGGCCGTGGCGTATTGCTCCTCGACAATTCGCCGGTCACCGTAGTAACGGTACAACTGCATCAGCAGATGGGGATGGGCCATGGCCCACCCCACACCGCAGTACTGGATGCCCACCGAGGGCGCGGTATCGGTAAGCATACCGTCCGGCAGGGCGCTGTCATGCCAGTCGCGGGCGGCCTTGGCATAGAAGTTTTCCATGTCGTAGTTGAGCATGAAGGCGTCGGAGGTGGTGACCAGATCGCCGCCGTATCCGAAACGTTCGCGGTGGGGGCAGTCCGACTGCACGCCGAACAGGTTGCTAAGGAACGTCCATTCACACATCGTTTGGATGCGGTTGAACTGGTTGTTGGAACAAGAGAAGAATCCTGCTGGTTCCACGGCAGCGTTCATGCGAAGGCCCTCGATGTCTTGCAGCGCGGGCCGGGCCGGAAGCCCGGTGAGTTCGATGTATCGGAAGGCATGGAACGTGAAACGGGGCGTGTAGGTTTCGGGGCCACCGCCCCGAGCAATGTAGGTATCGGACTGCCATGCGACGGCGGGAGACCCGTCCGGCCCAGGAGTCTTGCGTTTGATTTGGCCGCACACGCTCGTCATTGGATTGAGCGTGCCATCTTCGTACAGCAACTCGCCATAGCGTATCTTGATTTCCGCCCCACACGGAGCATGGAAGTTGAATCTCGCCACTCCGCCGAAGTTCTGGCCCATATCCACGATGTAAATGCCGCGCGTGGGTTCCGTAATCCGGATGGGCTTTATAGTCGCCGTCGCCCGAATCGGCGGCGACGGCTGGGATTGGAGGGAACCCTTGGGAGCCGGCGTAACCCGGGCGAAACTCCACGCACGATCGTCTAGTCCCGTTTTGTCCCACCCCTTCACGGCCTTGCGGGCGTCGACCTTCTCGCCAAGGTAGATACTGTTCCGCAGGATCGGTCCCGGGGCAACCTTCCACGAGGCATCGCTGGAAATAGACTCTTGCGATCCGTCGGTATATTCAATGTTCAGTTGAGCAATGAACTGCGGACGTCCGACCGGAAGGTGTTCTCGCAGGTTGAGGTGTCCCCACATTCGTAGTGGCAGCGGATTGTACCAGCCGTTGCCCAGCGTCACTCCCAGACAGTTATCTCCCCGGCATAGTTGTTCGGTCAGATCATAGACGCTGTAGAACACGCGTTTGTTCGGCAGAGTCCAGAGTGGATCAAGGCAATGATCGCCGACAGCACGGCCGTTCAGCGTCGCCTCAACGTATCCCAATGCGCTGAGGTAGAGCCGGGCGCTGCGAACTGCCCGAGTCACTTTGAACTCCTTGCGGAAGAGCGGGGCGGGGTCATCCTTGAAGAAGTCGGCGTCCTTGTCCGGCAGCGGTTTGCCGTCGCTGACCCAGGATCCTTGCCACGCACGGGGCTCCAGCAGCCCCATTTCCCAGAAAGACGGATCGCTCCAGGCGGAACCAGCGCCTTCGGTGCCCCAGACCATGACCTTCCAGAAGCAGCGCTGGCCGGAAATCAACGGCTTTCCTTCGTAAGGGACGTTGACGCTCTGGTTCGAGGCGACCCTGCCGCTGTCGCAGAGATCGCCGCGATCTGCCTGCAGGGCCTCCGGCGTGCGGGCGACGAGGACCCGGTAGGCAATTTGTTTCTGCCCTCGCAGAGTAGACTCCAGTTGCCAACTCAGCCTGGGCACGGGGGTATCGATGCCCAGTGGCTCGCTACGGTATTCACAACGCAACCCGGCAACTTTGACGCCCGGCTCAGAGCCTTCGGCCAACGCGACTCCTGCCAGGAGAATCAGCAGGAACGAAGACTTAGTGCCGCGAAACCCTATAGCACAACACATTGGAGACTATTCCTTTCTTCCTTCGCACCCTTATCCGGCAAATTGGTATCCGCGAGTTCCCTTCTTACGAGAATCTCGCTCCTGGTCATTGCGCAGGCCGTGGTATCGTGGTCCGAGTGCAGGTGCCGCACGCCGGCCTGCGCTGTTGGAGCTTCTTCTCAATCGCGAGAGACGTTGCGGTGACCGATAGCCCGCCCAGGGCCGTACATCGCAGTTCGCGCGGCATCTGACCGGCGACGCGCCTCGCCGTTTCGATCACCTCGTCGAGAGGAATGACTGGATCGTATCCAGCCAGGGCCATGTTCGCACAGGCCAGGGCATTGCTCGCCGCCATGACGTTCTTGCCCAGACAGGGCACTTCCACGCGGTTGGCAACCGGATCGCAGATCAGGCCGATCATGTTCTGCACGCGCCATCGACGCGGCAGCCACCGATTCGGCGAGTGTGCCGCCGGCCAGCGTCACCAGTGCCGCCGCGGCCATGCTGGAAGCCGATCCGCCTTCCGCCTGGCAGCCGCCGGCCTCGGCGGCGAATGTCCATTGCGTGGCGATGAACACGCCGATCAGCCCGCTCGCCAGCAACGCCTTGGCCATCGTCTCTTCGTCCTGCTTCAAGCTCTCCGCCATCGCGATCACCGCGCCGGGCAGTGCCGCGCAGCGCCCGCCGTAGGCGCGGCCACGATGATGCCCATCGAGGACTTGACCTCCATCAACGCCGACACGTAGAGGACGATGCGATTCAGTGCCCCGGCGTCCAGCAGCCGACCGCCTTTCATACACTCCTCGAATCGCCCGCACTGATATCCGAGAACGCGGTCGTCGTACTGTGTGCCGGCAAGCCCCTGGCTGATCGACCGTCGCAGGACACGAACGATATCCACCATCCGGCCCAGCACGTCCGGCTCCGTCAGGGCCCCGCGGGCCATCTCGTACTCGGCTGCCAGCTTCCACAACGGCACGCTTCGCCCGGCGTGTTGCAGCATTTGCCCGCACGTCATGAACGGCACGCTCATACCGCGACGGGAAAGAACCGGAAGCACGGGCGACAGTCGGCGCACCGCGCGTACTCCGGACAGCCCTGCGAGTTCCGCCTCGCCGACGAAGCGGGATGCTTTTACCTCGACCAGTTGTCGGTCGCCGACTTCATGCAGAAGGATCTCGTCCGCATCCATCCGTGCGGCAAGCTTTTGCGCGATTTCAGCCCCGCCGCCGTCCAACCAAAGCAACGTCTCGAACGAATCGCCGCAGATCGACACCTGGAACCCGTCCACCGCGATGACCTCCACCATACCTCCGCCGGTCGAGACGGCGATCAGCGAACGTCTCTCCCGGGAATTGGATAGTGTAAGGCGGTACGTGTTAGGATGCGGATCGCCCGTATCCACGGTTTCGATCCGAACGCAGACACCGGACTTGCGCAATGCCCGCGGCGAGTCCGGCAGTCGGTCGTCCGCGGCGTCCCAGCCCAGCAGTCCACCGAACAGCCCCATGTCCGAGCCCTGCGTTTCATGCGTTGTCGGCAGGGAGCCGGTTCGGTCGAACTCGATCAGGACCTCGGTGAAGTCCGCCTCCATCAGGTCGCGCGCCAGCCGGCCTATCCGCAGAGCGGCTGCGCAATGGGAACTCGAAGGTCCGCGCATGACCGGGCCGATAACATCGTTGAAGATACTAACTTTCATCGCAATCTTACGCCATTATCGTGTGGATTCGATTCCGCATTCTCGCCCCTCTCGGATGGCACATTACGGGTTGTAGTACACGCGTTCCATCTTGGTCCAGCCCTTTTCGCCCGGCAGCGGGACCTGCATGGGGTCGCAGACCTTGAGCCACTCGATGTTCCGCGGCTCCTTCGCCAGGGCGGCCATGTCGGCGTCGAAATCGTCGCCCGTGTACTCGTAATATCCGAACTCGTACCATTTGCCCTCGATCTGCTGCAGGAAGATCGAGAAGTTGTGCATGTGGTACTTGTTCAGAATGTCACGCACTCCGGCGTTGGAGTCGGCATGCAATCCCTTGTACTCCTTGATCTTTTCGGGCTTGATGCCCACGACCATGCCCACCCGCTTGATTGGCTTGGGTTTCTGCGTGGCAGCCCCCAACAGGAAGGAAGCGACGACCAGGATGGCTAGCGCGCCGGCCCATTTCATATTGCGTTTCATCTCTCAGATCTCCTTTTGCATGGCGTTTGGTTACTACGATCGTTCATTCTTGCGGTCTGCGGCGGAGGATCGGCTCAAAAGGGTTTCCGCCGCTCGATTTTGAAGACAAAGGCGTGCTCGCAGGGCTTCTTGCTGGGCGTCTCGACAGAAAGCCCGCGGGCGGTCATTTCCCAATGAAGCGGCTTGCCGTCGCCGAGCATCGTGATCGAGACGATTTCCGATGGATAGAGCCCGCACCAGCCGGTCCACGACTCCCAATGGGGAGCGAGGCTCGTGATCAGCAGGCGATCGCCGGGCCAGGCCAGGGCTATCGCGTAGAGGTTGTTGCCCTTCACCGTGAAGCGGATGTCGCGGCCGGTGTAGCGGAGGTTGTTTTGCTCGTTGAAATCGCCGCGCGTCGTCAGCCGCGTCGGCCCCTCGCCGGCCATTACCCAGGGGGTCGTGCCGTAAATCGCCTCGCCGTTGACACGGAGCCACCGGCCCATGCCCAGGAGCAACTCGCGGGCCTCATCGGGGATCGTGCCGTCGGGCTTGGGGCCGACGTTCAAGAGCAGATAACCGTTCTTGCTCACGCGGTCGACGAGGTTCACGACGAGGTTGTCGACGGTCTTGAACCCCAGGCCCTTGACGTATCCCCAGCCTCTTCCCACGTCCACGGTCGAGTCGGTGATCCATTCGTAATAGGTCAGGTCCTGCTCCTGGCCGCGTTCGATGTCCAACAGGCCGGAGCCCGGCGGCAGCGTGTTGCGTTTATAGGTGACGACGACCTCCTTGCGGCGCGCTGCCGCGTGGTTGTAGTAATAGGCAATCATGTCCTGTTTATAGGAGTCGGTGATCAGTTCCAGGCCGTTGTCGAACCACACCAGATCCGGATCGTACTTGTCGATGACTTCGATGATCTTGCCCTTCCACTGCTCGCAAAAAGCCTTGCTCGGCAAAGCGTTCTTCTCGTGGATGAAGCCGTACAGGCCGGTGTAGCGCGGGTCGCCGCAATCGTAGCGCTTGTCGAACGTTGGGAAGTATAGCCAGTTCTCGGCGTGGTGAAAGGCGGCGACGAATTTCATGTCGCGTTTCTTGATCGCCTTGGCAAGCTCGCCAACCACGTCCCGCTTTGGCCCCATCTTCGCGGCATTCCACGGCGAGTACTTCGTGTCCCACATGGCGAAGCCGTCGTGGTGCTCGGCCACGGGGCCGGCAAATCGGGCCCCGGCTTTTTGGAACAGGTCGGCCCATTCTTCGGCATTGAACTTCTCACCGGTAAACATGGGGATGAGATCCTTGTAGCCGAACTGTTCCAGCGGGCCATAGGTTTGCTCCCAATGTTTTCGCTCGGGGGAACCGGGTTCCCAATAGACGATGTTGGCATACCAGGTGGCGTTCGGCCCCTGGGCTGGCACCGAGTAGACTCCCCAATGCGTGTAAATGCCGAACTTGCCGTCGCGCAGCCATTGCGGGACCGGGTGCTTTCTCAACGAGGCCCAGTCGGGGGTGTACGGCTTACCCAACGTTCCAGAGCTCGCGGGCAAACGATGGTCCGGCAGGGCTTCGTTACTGTAGAAGAACAACCAACCTGGCGATCCGACCTCGTAGTCGTAACACTGCGGGGTGGCGTTCATGCTGAACCTTGGCAGCCGGTCGGAATGGGAGGTGACCTTTGCCGCTCCGGCTTTTTTGAAGTCGTTCGCCTGGTTCTCTTGGGCGGCACAGTTCCAGGCCAGGAGGGCCATGCCGAAACAGAGCAGGAATATCGTTCTCATAGTTCTCCCCTCATCTTGGGTCATCGGCGGGGTGGAGAGCGGTCAGCACTTCGCCGTCCACGGTCGCCAGGGGATGGAAGTAGGTCTTTTGCTGCTTGGGATCAACGACGAGTCGCCAAACGGTCTTGTCGCCGTTGCGCAGCGCCAGACTGGCGTCGGTGGTCTGCCAGTTGAACGAGGCAGCAGCCGCCGTCCCGCTAACAAGAACACAAAGGATTGTCATGACGTATTTCATGGGTTCCATCTTAAGGTTGTCATCATTCGCGTTGCAAAACTGTGTTCGGCCGGCCGGTTGGATTCGGTCCCCCGAAAAGCGACACTTCCTCGCCTTTTCTCAGGTCGATCTCGTACAGTCCGAGGGCAACCGGTTTGAAATCGAACTGCCGGTCACCCTTGATGCGGATCTCGCCGGACATGCCCGGCCGCACCCGACAGGGTTCGTCGGCGAGGCTCTTGATCCGCACCCACTCGGTCCTGCCGGCGGTGCGTTTGGCCGATACGAGGAACGCACCCTCGGCCCGCAGGTCATGGAACTCGACGTCCTGCCAGGCAGTGGGGACCGCGGGGAAGATGCGAATCGGGCCGGACTCCTCCTTCGCCGGATCGCTCCAACTCTGGAGCAGCATGTTCTGGATGATGTTGGCGGCGGCCAGCGTGGACTCGATGCAAGGGCTGTCGAACCACAGGCCGTTGGGATAGAGGTCCCGTTGCAGTCGCTTCAAGCCATCCAGGGCATCGTCCCCCCGGCCGATGACGGCGCCGATGGGCCCGGCATGGGCCTCGACCATGGCCGGCAAGCCCTTCGTCGAGTGGGCCCGGTCGTAAGACCTCCGCAGCACGTCCATCGTATCCGCCTGGTCGATGTTCACAAGGTAGAGCGGATAGATCATTAGCAGGTTGGAAAAGTGCCGGTGCTGGGACCAGGACGACTGCTCGCTGCCGAGGCGGAAGCCGTGTTCGTCGGCGGGAAAGTCCGTCAGCTTTCCCGCGACTTCCTTCCACCGCGGGATCAGCGGGTCATCAATCCCCAGGCGCTTACTGGCCTTGAGCAGCGCGAGGCATCCCCACTTGAACAGCGCCAGGTCGAAGTTGGCGTCCTTGTAGACGCCCGTTTCCGGCGAGTAGGTTGGCGGCAGGTGCAATTTGCCGTCCGCGCCTTTCTCAACAAGATGGAGGTACAGATTGACGGCGCGGCGCAGGAGAGGATAGATCTTCCCGCGCAACATCACATCGTCCATCGAGTAGCGGTACTGGCTCCAGCAGTTGTTCAAGACCCAGGGAAGATCGCCCACGAGTTGATAGTAGCGCATGTCCTGTTCGCGATTGCCGATCATGTCCCACGCCACCTCGATGGGCAGGTAGGCCGAGTCCTGCTGCCACTCCACGGGGCGCACCGCCTTGATCAACTCCTCTCGTCGGTCATAGAGCCGGTCCATCAGCGCCTGTCCCTGCTCAAGCCGGTTGGCCGCGTAGACCGGCCAGTGCGCGCTCTGGATGTTCCAGTCGGTGGTGAAATAGGGCCACGATTTGCCTTGGAACCAGATGCCCGGCGTATCGACGAAACATCGGCCCGCCCGGCTGGTGCAGCCGAAACGATAGATCGTCTGCCAGTAGAGCGCTTCCAGGCTCTTGTCGGGGATGGTGACGTAGCTGCGGGGATAGTAGGCATGCCACCAATCGCGATGGGCCTGTATCCAGCCTGACCGGTCGAGTGTTGCAAAGCGTTGGACGTCGGACACCGCGGTCTGGGCGGCGGTTGACTCAGGGTAGCTGTTGGCGATGCTGACGATGTGGGTACATGTCTCGCCGCGAACCTGCTCGGCCCAGGCGGTGGCGTATTGGCCGCCGGCCAGAAGGTCCTGGATCCACACCGAAGTTTGGCCGTCTTTCTCCAACCGGCCGGCGGGATTGGGTTCGTAGAGCTTGAGCGTTCCCCGGTATTGCGCGCCGTATTGGCTCGCGAACCCCGCGATCTCCGGCTCGGTCGTCGGATAGCCGGGCCGCGTAGTTCTTGCCTCGGCCGGATGCCAGGTCCAGCGGAAACCATGCTCGCCGGCGGTCGGAGTCAATTCGGTGACGATCGCCATGTCCACGGCATGGGTGAAATGGCGGATCCGGATCTCGCCCCGGTCGGTCGTAATGGTCCCGGTAAGCTCGGCGTTCCACAGGTCCTTCCGCCACTTGCAGCCGGTGAGCTTGCCGACGGGGTGGAGCGAAAAATAGCCGATCTGGAAACGGGGCCGGCTGTAGGCGGTCCAGCCCCGGCTGTCGTCGCGGTGGTCGTGAACGTCGGCCCGGAAAACCTGAAGCTTAAGGGTGTTCTCGTCCCGGTAGAGCATTGAGCCGACCATGGCGTTGCCGAAATGCGGAGCTTCTTTCCAGCTTCGTGGCAGCTTGTCGAAGGTCATGTCCTGCCGCCGCATGAAGGTCGGCCAGTCGATCTGCCTTGCGATCGGACCAGTATCCGCGGCCATCGCAAGGCCGCTGCTCACGAGCACGGCCAAGGCCGCGCCGTGAATCGAGACTGCCAGGTTGCCATTCATTTCGAAATACCCTCCGGTCCTTGTTTCGTCTTCGTTCAATGGCCGCGCGGATGAATCGCCGAGCCGCTCCATTCCTGACGGGTCGCGATGGGCACGTAGCCGACCTCCTTGCCCTTGGGAGGGGTGACCAGAAGTGCGGGGTCAAGATCGCATAGCGTTCCTATCGTGGGCGGGGCGAGGTAATCGCGATCCTTCGGCCAGGAGCGATGAATCTTCTCCACTCGTTTCTGGAGCTGCTCGCGCTGGTCTTCGGTGAGACCGGCATTGAGCAGCGCAGGTTGATCGGCAAAATTCCAGCCCGCACCGCCGTCGCTGACTTTCTGCACGAAAGCGCCCTGGGGATTGATCGAGCCGCTGGCCGCCGGGCCGCCGTCGAACCATTGTTTCACGTCGTTCCAGAGCGCGTCCTTGTTGTAGACGGTGGCGCGGTGCATCACCACGGTGTTGCCATCCGCATCAACGGGGAACAGCGTGGAAGCGGCGCGGAAGTACGACCCCCTCTCGGCATCCTCGAAAACACTGACGGGGATATACGCCGTCTCCATCGAGAACGGCTTGTTCGGCTGGCTCGGGCGCGAGTCCAGCAACTTGCCGGCCCACTCGGGTTTCTTCACCGTGGCGTGCGACCAGAAGTAAGGCGTGAAGAACGCGACGGGGCCTTTGAAGTTCTTCGTCTTCAGAAACAGCGTCCAAGAATGATCGCCGGTGGGGACAGCCGCGCCGTCCGTGGTGGCCTTCGCCGGCGTGAGCGGCAGCGCGAGATAGCCGTAGCCGAAGAGCTGGCCGCAAGCGCCTTGGCGAACGTTCAGTCCGTCGATGGGGAAAAGCAGCCACGGGCTGAGCTGGGCCACCCCATAGAGACCGCATGGGTTGTTCCAATCCCCGGCTCCGTGTGCGGGACCGTTTGCGATCGCGCTGAAGTTCGGCCCCACCCCACCCATGATGAACTTCGGCGTCTCGGTGGGAAAACGCGTGTCCGTCCACCAGCCGAGACCGCCTTCGATGTCGGAATAGAGTTTGTCGGGTCCACGACCGTCATACTGAGCGAACATCCACGTGCCGTACAGCCCGCTCTGGAACTTATGCCCCTGATACTTCTCCACCAGCGGCCACGCCGCCGTGTAGATGGAGTAGCCGGCGTTGAACGACGCGGGCGATTGACTGTGGCTTACGCTCAGATAACCGCCGATGTTCATCTCGCGAAGCTTGTCGGCGGCTTGCGCCTGCGTTGTGAGCGCGCCCGCCGCGGACAGCCAGGCAGCTATTCCGGTAAAAAGGCATCGAACGCCAAGGATGTTCACGACGCCGGTCTTGGAACGTTTCATGGTTTCTCCTGTCGCGGGGTCTTCCGGAGATTCACCATCGCCTCGGCAAACGCCTTGCCGATCGGCGCCATGATCTTGGCGGCGCCGAGATAATGGTAGCCCCCGTTCGAGGCGCCCGCCCGCAGGCGTTTCTGCTCCTCCGGCGTGAGTTTCTCGTTCTTTTCCGCCCGCTTTTGCAGCGATTCTAAGTTATGGTAAAAAATACCGGTTGTCTTATCAAGTCTCGCCTGAGTCTCCTTCAATCCCTCGGCTGTAGGGGGATGCTGTTTGTTCCATTCCACGCTACGGGCACTGAGACCAAATGCGCAGCGCCCGCGCTGGGTGGACGGAAATCCTGGACCAGATTCCTGCCATCCCAGGCGGTCTTGATGATCAGGACCGGTTCGTTGAGCGTCTTCTCCATGTAAATGCCAAAGGTGAACTCCGGCCCAATCTCGTTTTCCCAGGCGCCGAAGCCCGCCGTCAGTTTGCCTCTCTGCTCGTTCAAATCACAATAGCGATCGCCAAGGCAGCCGATCTGCGATATCCAAACCTTCTCCAACACCCGTGGCGTGCCATCGGCATTGCGCATCTCCTTGAGGATGGGTGCCGTCTTCGGATCATCGGCCATGGAATCGAACGTCGATACGTTCACATGCCCCTGCATGTTCGACTGCCCTGCCAAGATAAACACCTTCAGCGGTTTGGCCGCCGCCTGACTGGCGATTCCCGACAACAGGCCGAGAACTACTGCGATCATCATTCGTTTCATAATCTGCACTTTCTTTCTCATGGCGTTGCTAATGTTGTTTGAAGTATCCACAACGTTTCCCGGTAGCAGTCCCGCAACCGCGAAGCCGATCAGGTTTTTCGATTTCATCAGTTCAGTCCTTTCGTTAGCCTCTGTTTCCCGCTGCAAAAGCGGTAACAGCCTGATCCGACCTTATAAACCGCCGCACCGTTTTCCGTGCGCAGAAACGTCACGCCTTCCGCTTTCGCCGCGGGTAGGCCGGATTCGGTCACTCCGGCGGCGTCCGTGGCCGGGAGATAGACGGTTGCCGTGGTGTTGGCAGGAATATGAACATTCCAGAGGAACTGGCCGTTTTCGATCTTCCAGTCGCTGCCGACGCGACCATGCGGGGAATCGTAGTAGCCCCGTGCCCAGGTGAGGTTCCCGCCCGGTTCGGGCTTGAGGAGAATCTTGCCAAATCCAGGTTCCGCCGCGTCGATCCCCAACACGGATCGATAGAACCATTCCGTGCAGGTTCCGAGGTTGCCGTGGTTGAACGAGTTCATGCCGTCCGGGTGAAAACCCTTCTCCGTTTTGGCATCCCAGCGTTCCCACATGCTGGTCGCGCCCATTTTGAGAAAGTATCCCCACGAAGGGAATGTCGTCTCTGCCAGCAGACGGTATGCCGTGTCCGTCCTCCCCGCCTTGGTCAACGCCGGCAGAAGCAGGTGCGTCGTAACCATCCCCGTGGAAAGGTGGCCATTCCGCTTCACGACGGCCGCAACCAGCTTGTCCGCCGCTTGACGGGCTTGTTCCGGTTCCAGCAGGTCATAGGCGATCGCCAGCGCGTATCCGCCTTGCGAGTCGCTTCCGATGATTCCGTCCGGACGGACGAATTTCCTCTGAAAAGCATCGCGGACGGACCGGTGCAAATCGGCAAAAGCCGCCGCATCCTGGGTCTTACCCAAGACGCGGGCCATTGTCGCCATGACCTCCGCACAGCGGGCGTAGAGCGCAGTGGCAATCAACTCCTTGGGTGTCGACATGTCCGGCGCCAACCAATCGCCCAAGCCGATAGGCTGGACCACAAACCCGCTCGAATGCGTTCGATAGGTCTCAAGATGCCCGGCGATTTCATGGTAGTGCTGCGAGACAAGGCGGGTGTCGCTGTACACGAAATACATCGTCCACGGAATGAGGACGCCGCTGTCCGCCCATCCTGGCGACCACGAGAAGTGGTGAACATCCGGTGAGATCATCGAAAATGCCCCGTCCGGCAAGCGCGCATCGACCATGTCTGCCGTCCATTTCGTCAAGAGAGTGGCGGCGTCCTGTTCGTACAGCGTGCTGGCGACCACCTCGTGATAATCCATCCAGCCCATCCGTTCGTCGCGCTGCGGACAGTCCGTAGGCAGCTCGACAAGGTTCGCTCGGATCGTGCAGCGCTGGTTCGCCGCCGTTCGCGTCATGATCGCATCGGAGCACACGAAGTTTCCGGCCAGCGGCAGGGCCGAACCGACGATGATTCCTGTCAGCGTTTCCGGGCCGGCGGTCTCCGGCAGTCCCTCCACCTCGACAAACTGGAATCCGTGATACGTGAAGCGAGGCTCCCAGTTCTCCTCGCCGCCGCCCTTGCTGACATAAGTGTCCGTGGCGCGGGCGGCGCGCAGATTGGTTCGGTAGACCGTCCCGTCCGGATTCAACATCTCTCCAAAGCGCATGACAATTCTCGTCCCCGACGGTGCCGCAATCCTCAAGCGCGCCCAACCGGAGAAATTGCGACCGTAATCGTACACGGCGAGTCCGGGCTTAGGGCGTGTTACCGCCACCGTCCTGATTTCGCCGGTCTTCCTGACGGGTTCGCCTGGATTGGCTTGAATCACAGGATTGACACTGGTGCCAAGGTCTACCGGCTTCCAGTCGGCGTCGTTGAATGCAGGTGCGTCCCATCCCTTGATATCCGCTCGTGCGTCATAGGTTTCTCCGGCGTAGATGTCGGCTTCAAGGAGCGGTCCAAAGCCCCCTTTCCAGCTCTCGTCACTGGCAATCACCTGCCTGCTGCCGTCCGCGAAAAAGAGGTGCAGTTGCGCCAGGAGCCGCGTCCGTCTGCCGTAGATGTTCTGTCCGATAATGCTCAGATGCCCCCGATACCAACCGTCGCCCAAGATCGCGCCAAGCACGTTGGCGCCGGGCTTGAGGCGGGCGGTCACGTCGTAGGCTCGGTAATAGATCCGCTTGTTGAAGTCGGTCCAACCTGGCGAAAGGTAATCCTCTCCCACTTGGCTGCCGTTCAGGTGCGGCTCCGCCACGCCGAGACTTGTTATGTAGAGCACCGCCCTCTTCGGGGCTTGTTTCAGCGTGAACTCCTTTCTCAGATAGGTCGCGGGGAGGAACTTCTCATTCCCGTTTCCGGGCCCCGAACTCCGGGCGTCATCGCGTCCGATCCACTTCGCCTTCCACTCAACCTGGCTCGACAAGCCCATGGACCAGGAAGCCGGTTCTCTTGAAACACCCCTCCCGCCCTTCGCGTCCCAGACTTCCACCTTCCAGTACGCTGCTTGATGGGATGCGAGCGGTTTTCCCGAGTACTCGATCTGGGTTGATTGCCCAGACTCAACCTTGCCACTGTCCCAGAGATCGCCTTTGTCCTGTTTCAGCAGATCCGGACTTGACGCCACGAACACCCGATACGCCGTTTGCATTTCGCCACGGCGCTCGGACTGCATGACCCAACTCAGACGCGGAGAGCGGATGTCGATGCCCTGGGGATTCGTCCGGTATTCGCATCGCAACTCCTTGATTTCCGCCGCATTCAAGATGGCGACGCCATAAAGTACACCCAGCACCGCCAGCATCATTTGTCTGACCATTTTGTTACTCGTGTGTCAAGTGGTTTGGTGTTTTTCCTTTGGAAGATCGTCAAACAGCGACGATCACAGACCGCCGCTACAGATCGCATTTTGATTCCTGCGCCTGTTACTCGGTCTTCTGGAGATTCGCCATCGCCTCGGCAAATGCCTTGCCGATCGGCGCCATGATCTTGGCGGCACCGAGATAGTGGTAGCCTCCGTTCGAGGCGCCCGCCCGCAGGCGTTTCCATTCTTCCGGTTTGAAGTTCTCAGCCATGACCTTCATCTTGTTCTCCCATGAGGTGTTCTTCTCCGCAGCGACCCTCGCGTCCACCTTTGGCCAGCATGCATCCATCCGCGCTTGCAGCGCTTCCAAATCATCATCCCAATAGGGTGCCGTCTGCACCGCCACTACGTTGCCCTTGAACTCAGGAAGCAACGTCGGCGCGACCTGGGCCTGGCGGAAATACATCTGGGGCGGCTTCTTATCTTCCTTCACGCCACCAATCCCCATGACTCCAATCACGAAAGGCATCTTCGGCGCCGACAGGTCCTTGCGCACATCGCGGATGAACTGCGACAGAAGTTGCCCGTACATGTCATATCCGCCGGGCTTCATCCGGTTTTCATACGTCCAGTCGGAGACCAGATCGTTAAACCCTTGGAACCAGACGAAACCAGCCAGCTCGTAGCCCTGCTTCGGATCGTACTCCGGCACTACCCTTTTGACATCCGCCAATACCTTCCGCACATGCTCGATCATCAGGCGGTAGTATACACCGGTGGCTTTGATCACGTTGGCCCTCTCTGGGGCGGACCCGGCGCGCTGGACAGTTTTTGGGTAAAGTTAAGGTGTGCTGTTTTGACTGAGACTAGCGGCCCGCGACACCCCTCCCAGGTGTCGCGCGGCCGCAAAGCCGCCAGTACCTTTTGTTCTGCTAAAAGACTCTCCAGCCTAAGTCGGCCGTAGGCCGAAATTTTAGCGCCGAAATTGTCGTTGTTTTTGTCGTCGATCGGCCCAGTACACGTCCCATGGATATTGGTTATCTAACGATTGATGTGGTCTACGACGACAGTAGAAGTCGAAGTACCACGTCAAGCCCGCCTTCAACTCGGCTACCGTTTCGTAGCCCTGCAAGTACACGTTCTCGTACTTCACGCTCCACCACAGCCGTTCGATGAACACGTTGTCCAAGGCGCGGCGACGGCCATCCATGCTGATCGCAATCCCCTGCTGTTCCAGCACGCCCGTGAAAGCCTGGCTGGTGAACTGCGTCCCCTGGTCGGTGTTGAAAATCGCCGGCCAACCGCGACGTAACGCGGCCCGGAGGGCCTCCACACAAAAGTCGCTGTCGAGCGTATTCGACAGGCGCCACGCCAGTACGTATCGGCTGTGCCAATCCAAAATTGCAACCAAATACATGAATCCGTGCTGCATCGGCACGTAGGTGATGTCCGCGCTCCACACCTGGTCCGCCGCCGAAACCACGACGTCCCGCAGCAAATACGGGTAAATACGATGGTCTGGATGCGGCTCGCTGGTCCGCGGCCGCGGGTAGATCGCCTCGATCCCCATCACCCGCATGAGACGCTGAATGCGTTTGCGGCCCACCGCATAGCCTTCTTGCTGCAAACTCCATGTCAGTCTCCGTGATCCGTAAAAAGGCAAGCGAAGGTGTACCTCGTCCATGATCCGCATCAGCTTCAAATCCTCCGCCGACGTTTCCATCCTTTGGTAATAGCACGATGAACGCGACAAGCCCAGCAACTCGCATTGCCTGGTGATGCTCAGGGCCGCGTGGTCCGAGTCGATCAGCCGCCGCAACTCAGTGATCGAACTGGGCAGCTTTTTTTTTGAGCCACTCGAGCTCGACCTTCAGCCGGCCGATCTGTTGGTACAGGTCGTCCAGCAGGGCCTCACGATCTTCTCGTTGGCCATCGTCCGCTTCCGTAAAGACAAGCTCGATATTGGCCAGGAGCTTGCGTTTCCACTGGCTGACCAGGTTGCCATGCACGGCGTACTGACTGGCCAATTCACTGATCGTCTTGTCTCCACGCACCGCCGCCAAGGCCACCTTCGCCTTGAACGTCGAATCGTAACGCTTGCGACTCCGTCGCTTCGCCATCGCTGAATCCTTTCTGAAACTCGGTTAAGGGCATCCATTCCACACCTTAACCGCGCGCCCAGTTTTCCGGGTCCCGCGCACTCCTTTTCCATGTCGTCACCTCGATTCTTGCGCCCTTGCAACTCGGTGGCACAGAACTCGTATGGCTTGGCGCTGGGCGGACGGAAGTCAGTGTGCAGACTCTTGCCACCCCAGGAGGTCTTGATAATCAGAATCGGTTCGTTGAGCATCTTCTCCATGTAAATGCCAAACGTGAACTCCGGACCTATCTCCTCGGTCGAGGCGCCGAAGCCTGCGGTCAGTTTACCTTTCTGCTCGTTCGTGTCGTCCCCGGCGCAACCAATCGATGAGATCCAGACCTTCTCGCACACCCGCGGCGTACCATCGGCATTGCGCATCTCCTTGAGGATCGGCGCCGTCTTCGGATCGTCGGCCAGGGAATCGAACGTCGATACGTTCACATGCCCCTGCATGTTCGACTGCCCGGCGAGGATGAACACCTTCAACGGCTTGGCTACCGCCTGGCTGGCGACCCCCGGCATCAGGCCGAGAACCGCTAGGATCATCATACACTTCATACTCTGCCCTTTGTTCCTCATGGCGTTCCTTTCTTCGTGGTATTTGAAGCATCCCCACATGCGGATGCAGGTGCGATAAAGTCCTTCAGATCCACCAACGGCGGCGAATCCGTGGTCGTTTTCCGCCACGACCCAACGCGGGTGAATGGCCGGCAGACCCTGGCGGTTCCTACTTGATGCGGATCAGCTCGGGAAACTCGTTCGAGGCTTCGATCGCACGGATCGTCTCGCGGACGCACTTGGCCTTTGCGAGACTCAGTTCCTTTGGGAAGTCCTTTTCGCCCTTTTCGAAGTAGTCGGCGATCCGTGTCAGTTCCGGAATGGCCGACTGCGCGTGGGCGCCATAGGTGAGCAGGATCTTCATCAGTTCGGGCGTGCGGTGCTCACTTGCCCATGGGTTTTGCGTCCGCGTGTAATTGACGCATGCATCGATCCCTTCCTTGACCCGATGCCTGGCCAGGACGCGGAGCCCCTCCACGCGGATTTCGTCGGCGAACATAATGCCGCTGGGGGCCGATTCGACGACCGCCTGGAGGATGGCGGGCAGCAACGGTTTGATTTCTTCGGCGGATAGATTCCGGTAGACCGAGCCGATGGTGCCGCGGGCGCGGCCGTCCTCGTTCTTGAGCCCGGCGCACACCGCTTGATAGAGCAACTCGCGGTCCACTCCGTCAAGGGAACGGCTGAGCATCCCGCTACCGTGCTCGCCGCCACGCTCGAACAGGGCGAAGGAAAGATCGCGCTGCTGCATTCCGCGCGGATCGTTTTGCGGGTCGACCTGGGCCAGCAACTGAAGCAGTTCGGGCACTGCGCACATCGCGGGCTGGCCGATGGCGGCTAGGGCGTCGGCGGCCTTGATGCGCAGCCACAGGTCTTGGTGGCGGAGGGTTTGGCGCAGAGCCGGCACGGCGGGGGCGGCGGCGCCCTTGAGCGTCGCCAGCGCCTGACAGGCGCCGTAGCGGGCGTCGAGGTTCGGGGACTCGAGCATCTTCAGCAGGGCGGGAACCGGCGCGTCCTTGCGGCGGGCCAGCGCCATCGCGGCGCGTTCGCGGACGACCGGCGACCAACTGGCGAGGCATTCGAGGAGTTTATCGTCGCCAAACTTGTCATAGGCGCCGTAGCGGTCCTTGTTGCTCCAGCCGCGCCCGTCAAGGATCAAGGCCCGGGCGGCAGCGGCGTCGAGTTGCGGGGTAATCCCCGGGCGCTTTCCTGTCAGATAAATCTTCTTGAGCGGCATGGCGTACGCCAGGAGGTATCCGCCGGTGGCTTCCCAGTCCTGGTAGCTGTCGCCATGCATCTCCGGCGGGCCTTGGTGAGCGAAGCTCCCGTCCCAGCGCCGCGCGAGGTCGAAGTACCAGGCGCCGAACTCGTTCATCCACGCGCCGGTGGCCTGGGGGCCGCACTGGGCCACGCCGGGCAGCGACCATAGGATGTTGAAGAAATTGCCGGTGTGCCCGCAGTCGCGTTCCGATCCGTGCGAGGCGACGCTCATCCTCGAGAAGAACTCCGCGCCCTTGGGTTCTCCTAGCAGGTTGAAGAGGACGGCGGCCATCCCGCACTTGCCGTTGTCCTCGTGGGTCTGGATCCACGGGTGGTGGTCGCCATAGGGGATCGCCCCCTTGCCGATGTAGAAGCGCAGCAGGCGGGCGCTGCGCTCGATGGCCCGCTCGACCGCCCGGTCCTTCAAGCCCGCGTCGCGCGCCATCACCAGCGAGATGGTCAGCGGCAGCCCGGGGGCGTTCATCATCCCGTAGCCGCCGAGGCGTCCGTCGGCTCTCGCGAAGCCGTGGCCCCATGAACCGACGATGCTCTGGCCGTTGGCGGCCTCCAACGCGAGTCGCCGCAGGCCCGGCATGACCGATTCGTCGCCGGTCGCCTTCACGTACTCGGAGAGCAGCATCATCACGTAGCCGTAGTACCAGGTTTGCATACTGTCGACCGAGAAGTTCGCCGCCCAACGGGCCTCCTTGCGCACGAGCGGAACGTATGTGGGATTGCCGCTGGCCAGCAGGGCGAGGGCATTGAGCGAACGGACGATCGGGTCCGCGCGATACGAGGGGGCCGCGACCCGCCCAGCGAGCGCCTTGCACCCCTGTTCGAGAATGCGCTTCGACTTCGGGCAATCGTAGGGTGCGGTGGCGCTGTAGGTGCCGAGAACCGGCAGTTTCACCGTGATCTCCTCCGTCTTGCCGGCCCGCCAACGGGTCAGTGACAGGTTGCCGCGGCCAGCCTCCGATTCGGCAAGGGTGAGCGCCTTGCCCAGTTCGGTGCGCGGGTCGTAGGAGAACGGCTTGCCACCGACGCCGAGGATCACGTCGCCGACGGCGAGGAGCCCGTCGGCGGGAGAGCCCTTGTCCACCTTGGTGACCGCGATCTGCCGGGCGTCGGTCGTGACCATCTTGTCACAGTACATCCAACCTCGGGCCCCGCTGGCGCCGAGGTTCCAGTCGTGCTCCGCGCCGTCTGGGATCTTGTCACCCCGGGTAAAGTCGGGGTTGGCCATCTTCTCTTCGGCCGCTGCCGGCCGGGCGGCGAGGATCGCGGACAGCGCCATGCTGGCGACGAACGCGACAACCGGCTGTCTGTAAACAGTCATTATTAACGTCGATATTTTTGCCCTCTTCATTATTGCCTCCTTTGGCTCTTGATGAACTCTTCAGATCTAACACCGTTGGCGAGGCCGTGCTGGCTGCCATCACGGCTATCCCGTTGCGGCCACAGGCATATTCCTAGCTGGACTTTCGCGAGTTTCAAGCGGGTTAAGCGGCGAGTTGCAAGTTGTTCGTGCAGGGCATCAAGTAATTGATACGGGCGGGTCGCGCCACAATCGCTATCCTACCATGAAGCAGTAACGAGGTGTTTTCCACTTTTCGCAAATATGTTATCATTATTGGAAGACCGTGCGATACCGCGCGAAACCGGTTCCTTGTGCCTCAAGCGACTGAAATATGAAACTCATTAAGAAAGTTGCCCTGCTTCTGGATGCTGGCCGGTCATTCGACCGGGGCCTGCTCCGGGGAATTGCACAATACGTGAATCTCCATCGTCCATGGGTCTTCGTTCGGCCCGCTGCCTTTTACGAGCGATTTTCCGGGTTCGCCGAGCAATCGCTGGAGGAAATCCGCCGCAGCAAGCCCGACGGCCTGATCATGAACTACTCTTCCTTCGAAGAAGAAGTGGCCGCCCTTGGGTTTCCTGTGATCGATGTGCCGGTGGGTCGCATAGTCCGTGGGGTCTGCCACATATTATGTGACAACCGAGAGGCAGCCGCGATGGCCGCCGATCACCTCATTCGATTGGGCCTGAGCAACTTCGCCTATGCGGGATTCGAGGGTGCGGTCTGGTCGATCGAGCGGAAGGAGTCGTTCTGCAGCCGTCTGGAAGAGCGTGGATTCGCGGTCGAATCGCAGCTTGTGCCGCTTGTGGCCCGTGACAGGGACAAGCCGCGCCTGGAGGAGGCAATCGTCCGCTGGCTAAAAACCCTGCCCAAACCCGTGGGCATCATGGCCTGCAACGATGAGTTCGCACGCTCGCTGAGCCGAACTGTGCCGTCTTCAGAGCCTTCGAGTTCCTGATGAAGTGGCGCTGATTGGCGTAGACAATGACAGTCTGGTATGCGAACTGTGCAGCCCACCGATATCCAGCGTGGCCTACGCTGCGGAGCGCGCAGGTTACGAAGCAGCCGAATTGCTCGACCGGTTGATGTCCAACCGAAGGGTGAAGCGGCAGGAGATTCCCGTGCGTGCTCAGCCACGTGGTTGCGCGACAGTCGACCGACATGCTCGCGGTCGCCGACGAAGAGGTCGCGACGGCCTTGCGGTTCATCCGCGACAATGCTCGGCACATCATCCAGGTTAGCGACGTGGTTAATGCCACCGGGCTATCGCACCGCACATTGCACAGCCGTTTTCGGCGAGTTGTCGGCCGTTCCTTGGTGCAAGAAGTGAATCGGCAACGCGCCCTATACATCGCGCGGCTCTTGACGACGACCAACGAGCCTATAAAGAGGATCTCTCAGACGTTTGGTTATTGGAGCTTGGCGGGCATGTCGCGTTTTTTTCACCGCGAGATGGGCATGTATCCACGCGCGTATCGCTTGGCGCATCAAGGCCCGATCGGAGCGACTACTTCCGAAGAACACCATAGCGAGGTGGAGAATCGCGGTGACTGACGACAATCGCCATCGCCTTCGGTGACACGGCTGCATTGGAAGCCCTGTTGCTGGATCGCTGGGTTGCCAGGCATGCTGGGCATCATAACGGTCTTGCCCATAGGGATCTCACGCTCGATGCCGCGGGCGCGTGGTTCTTCGACAACCTAGTTATCAAAGTCAGCGTAGCCGCCAGGCCGGCCAGTGGTATTGAAGTTGAACAGGGCCGTTTCCGGCTATTTGGGTATCGCGGTCAGCCGCAGGACCGTCAAGGAGTGCGGCGGGAACGTGCGGCGGAACGAAACCGACGCATCCGTCACCGTCTCTTGCTTTGGCGCAACGTTCGTGGGCTGGTCGACCGAATTCACCGCCGCGGGATCGCCGGTCAGAACGGTGGCCGTGCCGTTGGGCTCTACATGTCCCGCGCCTTTGAGGTTAATCGCCATCTCGACGGAGTCCTTGTTGATGTTGACCACCTTGACGATCACGTGGTGGCCGTCCGTCGCATACGTGGCCGAGGCGTATACTGCCTCGGGCGAGACATTCAGCGTCACGGGCAAGACGACATCCCCCTTGTTCTGCCCCAGCATGGCCTGCGCGTAATAGCTCGGCGAACCGAAGCTGCACAAAGCGTCATACCCGATGAGGTTCGTTGCCCACTGCCATCCCTTCGGATATCCCTTGCCAGGGTCCTCCGGGCTCACGTTGACCAGCAACGGCGCGTAGCATTCCAGCGGCACGGTGTCGGCGTTCTTTTCAAGGCCGATGACGAATGCGGCGTCGGCCAAGGCGGCGTTGAGAGTGGGCGTGGGGCGGCCCTCCTGCGCAGCCCATTCACCAACAAACGTCTGGATGCCGTCCGGTTGCCGCCCGTTCCATGCGCCACCCGCGAACCGCAGCGGCGCAGTCGTCGATCGCGCTTTATCGTACTGCGCGGCCTGGTTCATCAGAGTCCGTGGGTCGCGGTAGAAGTGGTCGTCGTACAGGTCGGGCTTGAAGCTTTTGACCGGCGCCGTCGCGATGATCTTCAGGTCAGGGTAGCGTTGGCGAATCGCCTTGGCCATCTGTGTGAATCGACCGTCATAGCTGCCGGACCTGTCAAACCAGTCCTCGTTGCCGATCTCCACGTAATGCAGCGCGAACGGCTGGGGAAACCCGTCGGCGGCGCGGCGTTTGCCCCACTCGCTGTCGGCGGGGCCGCTGACGTATTCGATCTCTTCGAGGGCCTCCTGAGTGTACTTTGCCATTTCAGGGCTGCCGGCGTCAACGTGCTCTCTATTGAGCACGTAACCGGCGAACACCGCCAGCACTGGTTCCGCGTTGAGCTGTTTGCACCACAGCAGGTATTCCGGCAGGCCGAAACCGTCCGAGGAGCGGTAGCCCCAGCATCCCATGTGCCCGGGCCGCTGTTCGGCGGGGCCGATCATCTGCTTCCAGTTGAATCGCGTAGCGAAGGTGCTGCCCTCAACATAGTTGCCGCCCGGCAAGCGGATGAACGCGGGGTGCATGTCGGCCATCAGCTTCATCAGGTCCGCGCGCAATCCGCCCGGCGCGTTCTGGTAGGTCGGCGGAAACAGGGACACGAGACTGAAGCTGACGGTGCCCGCTCCAGAGGCCGACAGCACGAACTGCGCCTTTGCGGTCGTTGGGGCTTCGTGGCCTGTGGTGAGTGTTACGCTTTGTTTCTGCCATGTGCCCGTGACCGGTCGCGTTTCGGCCTTGGCGACGGTGACTTTGCCTTCCTCCAGAACGAGCGATGCGGTCACCGGACCCGCGAAGCCGCCGCCGCCCTTTGCATAAAAGCTGGCGGAGTAGGTCGTATCGGGTCGGACGGGGATCCCCCAGTAGCCGTCATTAGCCACGCCGACCGTCTTGCCGAGAAGCTCAAGCCGGAGGCTGACCGGCAGCGCTGGATTGACGGGGTCGTTGCGATCGACGCGCGCGGCGCCATCGCCGACCAGCGACCAGTGGACCGGCAGACTTCCCTGCAACGATTGCCGCCTGCGCGGCGCCGGGTCCTGAAACGTGCGGTTCTGGATCAACTCGGCCAACAGGCCGCCATCGTAGCTGTGGTTGATCTCTTCGGTCATCAGTCCGTAGAACATCTTGGGGATCGTTACGCCCGGCTTGTTGACATCGACATCGAGCGTGGCGGTGACATTGGTCCTCGCAGGGGTAACTGCGCTCGCCCCGGTCGTTGTTTGCGGAATGATTTCAATCGCGTTGATCTGCGGGTTCTGAACCTGAGGAGTGAAAGAAATCGTGATCTGCCCGCTAGTCACGTTGACAGGAACCGTATCAACATACGCCTTGTACTGAGCGCCCGCAGCCTTCCAAGGGCTAAAATCCTTGACTTCCTTGATGACCTTGCCTGTCGCGGCGCCGTCCTTGACAGCGTACGTGAATTGCCGTCCTTCCGGCGTCGTGATTCCGTCGTAATCCTCGGAGAAGTGCAACTTCACCAGGTAGGCGCCATTGGGCACCTTAAAATTGTAGGAACCCATCGAGTATCGTTCCGAGCAATAGAGTTCGGGGGTCTTTGTGCCGGTGACTTTGAGGTCGGGACGGTCGATGGTGCTGCCGTCCTCGAAGCCGGTGTCGGCGGACCATTTGACGCCTTGGGAATCGGTGATCGGTGTATCAGCGCCGGCCTTGATCCGGATGATTTTCGCTGCCGGCGCGGTTTCGGCAGACGCCGTCGCGGCCGGTGCGGCCGCGGCTGCCGTGGTTTTGGCGGCTTTCTGCGTCGTAGCGACCGGAAGGGGTTGGTCTTGGAATAGCAGCGGTGCAAATTCATGCAGGCTTCGCCGCCAGGTGAGCCACTCGTGAGCGGTATTGGGAGATTCGTAAAAGACGCTCTTGATGCCCGCTTGTTGCAGCGATTCAATGTTCGACTTGCCGGCAGCGCCGTTCTCGCGGCTGCCGTAGCTGACGAACACAAGCTTGACCTTCTCCTTGAAGGCGGCCATATCGGTGATGTCCGCCGGGGCGATGCTGCCGCCGCTGAAGATGCCGATATGCGAGAACTTATCGAGGTTGGCTCGGGTGATTGTGCGGGTCTGCATGCCGCCCATCGAGAGGCCGGCCATGGCACGATGGGATTGATCGGCGAGGGTCCGGTAGTTGGCATCCACGAAGGGAATCAAGTCGTCGATGAGAACTCGCTCGAAGGCGCTGAAGTTGAAGTTGAAGCGTCCGCCGCCGCGAACCGGCGCGCCGCCCGCCGCCCCCGCCTGCGCCGCAGGAACCGGCCCGCGATTTGGACTGGCAGCGCCGGGGACATAGCTATTGGCCATCACGATAATGAAGGGCCGGGCCTTGCCGGCGGCGATCAAGTTATCCATGATCAGGCCGGTATGCCCCTGGTTGCCCCAGCCGGTATCATCTTCGCCGCCGCCGTGTTGCAGATACAACACCGGATAACGCTTGGACGGATCCTTCTCGTAATCCGCTGGAGTGTAAACGAAGCAGCGGAGGTTGGCCTTGGCCTTCTTTGAATAGTAGAGGGTCTGTCGCAGTTGGCCATGAGGCACGTCCTTGACGGCATAGAAGTCCTGGTCCTGGGCGGGGACTTCAAGCCCGCTGCCCCAGCGGCTGCCACCGTAGAAGTACAAGCTGCCGGGGTCCGGAACCTGGGCGCCATCGATCACGAGCTGGTAGTAGTGGAAACCTTCGTCCTGAGGCCGCGTGACGCCGACCCAAACGCCGTCGTCACCCTTGGACAGCGGGTACTTTGCACCCCCCAAGAATTCGAGGACCACGCTCTGGGCCTGTGGTGCGACAACACGGGCGCGGACGCGCCTTTCCGAGTTGACCTGGGGATACTGTTTGCCGGGCTGATTGAGCGCCGACGGCTTGAAATCATCCACGGGCGTCTGGGCCATGGCCGGAAGACAAACAAGAAACACGATACTTAGAAATGCAGTTTTCATGATGATCATTTTGGTAAAGCCAGGTTGGGAGTGGAATGGCGTATCGCTTCAACGATTGCCGCATAGGCCGGCTTTCGCTGGTTGTCGGAGTCGAAGATCAAAGGATGCTGGCCATAGCGCCAGGTACGGCGGTCGCTGAGTCCCCAGAAGGTCACTCGCTCCATGGTGGCCTTGTGCTTGATAAAAATCGAAAACAGACGAGCATAAGCATCGGCCTGGGCTTTGAGATCCTGCGGCTTTGGTGGCTCAGGCGGTGGGCCGCCGAACCTGCGGCGCCCGAAGTCGAACTGGCCTCCCGACTCACCACGGATCGTCACGTCCAGTTCCGTGATGCTGACCTTCAGCCCCAGCGAAGCATAATCGGAGATTGCCTTGCCCAGGGCGGCATACGGGATATGGCTGGTCGTCCAGTGCCCTTGGATTCCTACACCGTGGATGGGCACGCCCTCTTTGAGCAGGCGATTGAGCAGCAGCATCGAACTTGCATGCTTGGGGCCAGCCTCGATGCCGTAGTCGTTGTAATACAGCTTGGCGTCGGGATCGGCTTCATGGGCAAACTTGAACGCAAGCGTCAGAAATTCCGGCCCCAGGGCTCGCAACCATGAGGAATTTCTGAGGTTCTCCGTCTGGGCGTTGCCGAAGTCATTGATCGCCTCATTGACGACATCCCAGCTCTGCACCTTTCCCTTGTAGCGGCCTACGAGCGTGCGGATGTGGTCCTTCAGGCGTTGGGTGACAGCGGCCTTGTCGCCATCGCGGAAGAACCAGTCGTTGGTCTGGGCGTGCCATACGAGCGTGTGCCCGTGGACGGCAATGTGCTTGCCCTCGCACCAGTTGACCAGGGCATCGGCCCGCTCGAATCGCCACGTGTCGGCCTTGGGATGGATGTTCGCCGGCTTCATGCAGTTCTCCGGCGTTACGACATTGAAGTTGTCTTGGACCAGGCCCAGCTCCTGGTCGGAGTAGCTGCGGGGAATATCCCCGGCCATGCCGATCAGGAAATGGTCCTTGTAAGCATCCTTGATGCTCGGGCCGTTGGGGGACAGGGCTGGCGCAGATACGGCCGCCTTGGCATCCACGCGAGCAAGAACGTCGATGACCAGAATGATAAGCAGAAGTGGGAACTGACCTTGGCGTAGGCGAGACATTGGCGATTGCCCTCAATGGAAGATCCGCTGGACGAAGTGATACAGGTTGTTGCGCCAGTGCGTTGGATCGTGTCCATTGGAGTCCACATTCCAGATGTGCGGGACACCCTTCTCCTTGAGGTAGATATGCACGCCCTGGCTGATGCGGATCAAGCCGTCTTTGTTGCCACAGGAAAGCCAAAGCAACTTGAGCTTGGCCTTGGCGGTCGCGGGATCGGGCACGAGTTCGCCTGGCGGCTTGGTGTTCGGTGCGGAAGAAAAGCCTCCGACCCAGGCAAACGTATCGAGGTGCGCAAGCCCGAAGTTCAGCGACTGGCCACCTCCCATGGAAAGTCCTGCCAGCGCGCGGTGCTCGCGATCCGCCAGCACTGAATAGCGGGATTCGATAGTAGGAATCACGTCCTTCAGCAGATCCTGTTCGAAAACCGCAAACGCCGGTGCGGCGCCGTAGACATTCCCTTGGGCGCGATCGTTCTTCTGCGCGCGACCGTTGGGCATGACCACGATCATCGGCACGACCTTGCCATCGGCCAGGAGGTTGTCGAGCATCACGTTGGGGGAGGCAAATCGTTGCCACTCCGTCTCATCGCCGCCAATGCCGTGCAGCAGGTAGAGCACGGGATACTTCTTCTCGGTAGAGTAGCCCGGCGGAGTATAAACTTGCATCTTGCGCTTCGCGCCCACCGTCTTCGAATCGTACTCGATCATTTCGAGACGTTCCGTGAGGGATCTTGTCACGTTTGGCGACGATTCCGGCAGGCGGATCGGCAAACGCGGGGACGTCGTCCGGGTTGAGCACAATGGGACCGCCAAACCCTCGTCTGGCCGGTTGGGCGAAACTCGCAGTGGCAGGCATGACCGCAATGACGAGCAGCAGGCCGCTCAGCATGTCGGCCAGGGAACATTTCGATCGAGTTGTCATTCGAATTCTCCAAAAAAGCCACTATTTGAGACCACTTCCTGTCCATTGTAAGACCGCGGAGTGACGCCCGCAATCAGGCAGGCGACCGCCCAACGGCCCCCGTCAGGACCTGCCCCAGCTCCCAAACCACCTGACAAACGGCCCGAGCCGTATGCACGTTCAGGTGACCTCGAAACCTGTGGCAGTTGCCGGAGAGCCGGTTTCGGCCGCCGGCCGGCGTGATTAGCCGATTCCTGGCCGCCTGCGTTCGCTAAATACGACAAAGCAACCGCCCGATTCAGCAACCGTGCAGGTTCATGCAAAGGATGCATGCAGTGTCAATAAGAATCGCGGGTACGCGCAGCAAGACGCCCGCATAGACCGTTGCCTGCACTTCCAGCCCGCTGTCGTGGACCGGCAGGAGGGACAACTCTGGCGCTGTGATCGAGATTACGACGATGCCCCAAAGGCGTATGTCTTCCGTGCGAATTGGCGGGCAGCCGCGAGTCAAGAAAAACCGGAAGTTTCCTGACTTCTATCCGCGGCCGTGCCGTTTCGCTGCCGAGGGGGTGACCGCCGCAGGCAAGGCGGCCGGCCGAGGTTACGAGAATTCGGTCGATCCCAGGGACGTCGGCCCTTAGCTTAGTGACCGAACTGGTCTGAAGGCTCGGCCTCCCAAGGCCGCCAGTGGGCTGCAAGAAAGCCGGGTGGGATGCCGGGGTCGTTTACTTGCCCAACCATCCACCCGAACCGCTGGAATAGGACACGCTGGAAAGTTGCGACAAGTCGCTTGTCGAGTTAGAATTGCACTTGCGTGACGAATCTTTCCAGACCCGGCCTTCTAAATAGAGGCGGGAAAGACGATCGGATGTTTGGCGCGCTCGATGGGCAGAGCATGGATTCAAAGTCGAGGTTTTGCGGTGTGCCGCACCTCGATCGGGGAGTTCGAGACATGAGCCATCTTCGAGTTTTTCGTCGATTCTGGTACGCCCAGGGCAAGTCGCCGCGGAAGCTCGCTTTGCGGCGGCGGCTTTTGGTTGAGTGCTTGGAGCAGCGAACCCTGCTCTCCGTCGTAACGACTCCGGCCGCCGCTACGACACAACACCTGACCCTAGCTGACCTGCCCGCCGCGGCGCAGCAGGCCATAACCACAGCGATCTCGCAGCAAGGCAAGCTGACGACTTCTGATGCTACGGCAGACGATAATTTCGGCCCGGCGATTGCGGTCAGTGGCAACACGGTCGTGGCGGGGGGGGCTGGCGGTGTCTGCGTGTTCACTGGCTCCGGCCCCGGCCTGGCGAATTTGACCCAGGTGGCCGTGCTCAAACCCTCCGATGGCGCCGTCGGCAATGGTTTCGGCGAATCGCTCGCTATCAACGGGAATACGGTGGTCGTGGGAGCGGGGCTTGCCACGGTAAACGGCAACGACGATCAAGGAACGGTTTACGTCTACACCGAGCCTGCCTCCGGTTGGGCAAGCATGACCGAGACTGCCAAACTCGCCCCGTCCGATGGCACGGCGAACGACTACTTTGGCGGCGAGGTTTCCATCAGCGGCAACACGGTGGTCGTCGGAGCAATCGGCGCGCCCCTCGGCGCTCAAAGCGATGTGGGGGCGGCTTACCTATTCGCCAAGCCATCCTCCGGGTGGGCGAACATGACTCAGACGGCCGAACTTTCCGCGTCCGACGGCACGCCGGGCGACATTTTCGGATGTTCCGTATCGATCAGCGCGAACACGGTGGTGGTCGGCGCGGAGTCTGGCCCCTCCAACGGCGCAGGGGCGGCCTACGTCTTTTCGGAACCCCCTTCCGGTTGGGCGAATATGACTCAAACGGCCAAGCTCACCGCCTCCGACGGTTTGGCGGGCGATAACTTCGGCGCCTCGGTTTCGATCAGCGGAAACACCATAGCGGTTGCGGCGATGGGCATCGGGATCGGCGGCAAGACTAGTAGCCCAAACGCGGTCTACGTATTCACGGAACCTGCCTCCGGCTGGACGAACACGACTCAGATCGCTGAGCTTTCCGCGCCCAACGGGATGATGAACATGGGCACGTCGCTGTGCATCAATGGCAGCACGGTGGTGGCCGGATCGCGATACGCCACGGTGGGTGGCAACACAGATGAAGGGGCAGCCTTTGTATTCACGGAGCCAAGCTCCGGCTGGAGGAACATGTCTCCGACTGCCGAATTCACCGCGGCCGATGGCACGGCGAACGGTGGATTTGGCAGTTCCGTCCTGGCCAGTGGCGATACGGTGTTGGTTGGAGCGATGGCGCCGCCAACCGGCAGCAACCCCGCACGCGGCGCGGTCTACGTGTTCACCGAGCCGAGTTCCGGTTGGACGAATATGAGCCAGGCAACCAAGCTCACGGCATCCGACGGCGCGTATGTGAACGACCTGGGCGATTCGGTCGCAATCAGCGGCAACACCGTGGTCGTCGGAGCGCCGGACGCCACGGTCGACGGAGTCTACCAGCAGGGAACGGCCTACGTCTTCACCGAGTCCGGCTCGGGCTGGGCGAACATGACCCAGATTGCCAAACTCACGGCCTCCGATGGCACGGCCAACGACGACTTCGGCGGCGCGGTCGCGATCGACGGCAACACAATCGTGGTCGGCGCGCCGGATGCCCTGAATGGTTCTAATAGCCAATATCAAGGGGCGGCCTATGTTTTCACCGAGCCGAGCACGGGCTGGGCCAATATGAACCAGACCGCCAAACTCACGGCGGCCAATGACGCAGTGAGCAGCAGCGTTCCCGCTCTCGGCGCTTTACCCAATGCCCTCGGCTTTGGCGGCGAGTTCTCATTCGGCAACTCGGTCGCAATTAGCGGCAACACCATCGTCGTCGGCTCGCGTTTCAATCCTACGGCATGCCTGATGAATCCGTCCCCGGGGGCCGCTTATGTCTTCGTCGAGCCCGGCACGGGTTGGAGGAACATGACGCAAACCGCCAAGCTCACTTCGACCGACGGCGGCTACCTCTTCGGCACGTCGGTCGCGATCAGCGGCAATACAGTCGTCGTCGGAGAGGTCACCTACTTTGGAGATTGCTATTTCTTCACCCCCGGCGTAAACGATTCGCCCGCGGCGGCCTATGTGTTTGCTGAGCCAAGTTCGGGCTGGGCGAACATGACCCAGACGGCCAAACTCACTGCGTCGGACGGCGGAGCATACTACAACTTCGGGGCGTCGGTTTCCATTGACGGTAACACTATCGTGGTCGGTGCGCCGTTTTCCGAAGTCGCAGCCACCACGCCGGGTGCTCCCAGCGTCGTTGACGGCCCTGGCGCGGCTTACGTGTTCACGGAGCCTGCGTCCGGCTGGTCCAACATGACCCAGACCTCCAAGCTCGCCAGCTCGGACGACGCTGCAAGCGACAATTTCGGCGAATCGGTTGCGATCAGCGGAAACACCATCGTAGTTGGATCGCCGGGAGGCGATTTCGGCAGCAGTAGCCCGGGAGCAGCGTACGTGTTCACGATGCCGGCCGCTGGCTGGGCGAACATGACCGAGACGGCCAAAGTCACTGCCTCTGACGCCGCGGGGGTTGACGAATTCGGCGGCTCGGTTGCAATCAGCGGCGGCACGCTGGTGGTCGGAGCGCCGGGAGCCGCCGTTGGCGCGAATGTCGACCAAGGGGCAGCGTACGTGTTTGGGGCGGCGACAGCCACGCCGCCAACGGTGACTCGTGTTTCCTCGACGCCACCGACGATCGCTTCGCCCGCGGTCAAATCCGCGACCATCGGCCAGAAATACAGCTACCAAGTCAAGACCAACGCTGGCTCCGGCCAGGAGATCACCTTCTTGCTCGGTGCCGCGCCGGCCGGCATGAGCATCAACGCCTCGACCGGCCTCGTGACCTGGGTGCCGAATGTTTTCCAAAAGGGATCGAACACCGTGACCGTGCTGGCAAGGGACCAGTTTGGCGATACGATGCAGCAGACATTCAGCATTAGCGTTTCCGGTGTCTCCACTCCCTACAATCCCTTCGCTCCAACGAACCGGCGTTTGGTCATCGTTGGTCCGGTCCGCGCAGAATTGGACGTCGGCACGACGAGCGGCGTCCAGCCCGCAAGCTTGAAGAGCAACGTGGTCGACCAACTCTTGGCGTCCAGCGGCCTGGACTTGTGGTTATGAAACAAGTCTAGGCTCGACTAGCGACATTCGAAGGGCACACCGCCGCAGGCAAGGAAATGCACCGCTATCCCCTCCGATCGGAAGAAACGGCTACCTCTGGCGTGGCAAATTGGCCGCCAAGGGCCCCAATTGTTCTTGACATCCGCTACCGCGTCCCCGGTGTTCATCCGTTATTCCAGACCCTCATCGCCCTCAGTGACACGGACCAAGCCAAGACGGGGCCGTCCGTCCGCCCACTCCTCCCCAAGCACGATCTCGTGCGCAGCCAGAGTCTCGCGCAGATCGGCGTCCACCGAGGGGTCGTCGAAGGCCATGACCAAGGGCCTGCCAGTGCCGGCAGGGTGAAAAGAGGCCCTTGCGTTCTTTGGCAGCGAAGTAGCCGGCCAAACCAGGCTTGTGCTTGACCGGCGTTGTTGACGGCGGCCCATCATACCTCGACCCACTTGCCGGGAATCGGCACGGGATAGTCGCCCTGGACGTCGGGTTGTACAGGTGCGGGACCGCCGAACTTCAGGTGATCGGCCTGCGGGGCGAAGGCGAACGTTGACTTCGTCACTTCGTCCCACGTAACCGCGCGGCCCATGTGAACAGCCGCCCGGCCCATGATCGCTGCCAGGTTCGCCTTGATTGCCCGCTCGGCTTCGTTGTACGGCCGATCGTTGCGGATCGCGTCGATCAGATCCTTCCACTCGGCCTGCCACGGGCTCCGTGACTCGGCGGCGGCGGCCCACTTGATCTGGTCCTTGGCAATGTCCTTGCCCTTGTAGATATGCACCGTGGCCGCGTGGACGTTGCCGGAGAACTGCGCGGCCCGCTGGCTGCCGTGGATGAACGTAGCGAACGGATCGACGTTCTCGACCACGGCCTTGCCGCCGTCTGGGAAGATGTATTCGATCGAATAGGTGTCGAAGTTCTGGGCGCAGTTGCCGGGCCTGTTCGCGAATGTGCCTTTGCCCGTTGCCGAGACCGGCCAGGCGTCCTTGATCCAGCAGCATTCGTCGATCTGGTGGATCAGCATCTCTGACAACATCCCCGTCGATGCCCAAAGGAAATGCAGGCGGTTGTCGATCTGCCAGGCGACATGGTCGGTGCCGGCGGGCGGCTTGGCCAGGAACGACCCGCCCCAACCCCGCGTGGCCCGCACCAGTTCAATATCGCCGAGCGCTCCGCGACGGATCTCCTCGATCAACGCTTGCCGGGCGACGCTATGACGGCATTGCAGCCCCAGGGCAATCTTGAGATTGCGCTTGGCAGCCTCCTGGCCGGCGACGAGAATCCGGCGGCAGCCGGCCGGATCGGGTGCGAATGACTTCTCCATGAAAACGTTGACGCCCTTGCTGACGGCATATTCAAGCTGCCGGGGACGGCAGTAGGCATAGGCCGTCAGCATCGCCACGTCGCCGGGACGCAGGCAGTCGATCGCACCGCGGAAGGCGTCGAAACCGGCAAATCGTCGCTCAGGCAGGACCGCGACCCGCTCACCGAATTCCCTGGTCAATATGCGCTGCGGCGCGCTGCACGCGATCGTCCGTGAGGTCGGCCATGGCATAAAGCTGGATAGGGCCGCCGGCCACGGAGAAGGCATCTCCCACGGCACCGCAGCCTCGGCCGCCACAGCCGATCAATGCCAGCCGGATCGTATTGTTCTCGGCCGCGTGGACCCATGGCACGTTAGCGCCGGCTAGTGCCGTGCCCACGGCCGCTGTGGCGCCGAGCTTGAGCACCTCTCGGCGCGAGGTTTTTCGGGGCTTCTCATCAATCCGGGCAAACGAGCGATGCATGGTCTTGCTCCTTCGTGTGTGCGAATGGTTATGGTAAACAAACCTGTTGTAAATCAAGCCAAACTGGAAAGCAACCGGGCTACTGGCGTTTGCCGACGTCGGACATTATGATCCGGGAATGGTCCGTGTAACAACCAACCCGGAGAGAGAAACGATGAAGACGCGTATTGTCACCCGCTGGTTTGTGATCTGCGCAGCGGCATTGGCCTGGAGCGGCGTATCAGCCGCGACCGCGGCGGATACCAACAAGCCCGCTAAGTCCCAGGCAAAGCCGGCTGCCAAGCCGCAGTCCGGCCCGAAGCCGACCTTGGCCGACGTGCCCTATGGCACGCATCCCAAGCAGGTACTCGATTTCTACAAGGCCGAGTCTGCGACGCCGACACCGGTGGTGTTCCACATCCACGGCGGCGGCTGGATGGGCGGCAACAAAGCATTCAACCCGAGCGGGTACCTGAAGGCCGGCATCTCGGTCGTGTCTATCGAGTACCGCTTCGTCTCCGAAGCCACCAAGGCCGGCGTGAAGCCGCCGGTTGAGTGGCCGCTGCACGATGCCGCCCGCGCCCTGCAATTCGTCCGCAGCAAGGCCAAGGAATGGAACATCGACAAGACCCGCATCGGCGCCACCGGCGGGTCGGCCGGTGCCTGCTCCAGCCTGTGGCTGGCCTTCCACGACGATATGGCCGACCCGAAGAGCAGCGATCCGATCGCCCGCGAGTCCACCCGCCTGACCTGCGCCGCGGTGAACGTCGCACAAACTTCGCTCGACCCCAAGCAGATGAAGGAGTGGACGCCGAACAGCACCTACGGCGGACATGCCTTCGGCTTCACGGGCGACAAGAAGGCCGGCAAATCGCAGTTCCAGGAGTTCCTCGAAGGGCGGGAGAAAGTCCTGCCGTGGATCAAGGAATACTCGCCCTACGAGCTGGTCACGGCCGACGATCCGCCGATCTTTCTCGCCTACGGTGCGCCGCCCGCCTTGGGCCAGGAGCAGAAGGACCCGACACACACAGCCAATTTCGGTGTGAAGCTCCAGGAAAAGTGCCGAAGCGTGGGCGTGGAGTGCCACCTGGCGTATCCTGGGGCAACGGACCTCAAGTACCGCAGCATCGGCGAGTTCTTGATTGCCAAGCTGGCCAAGCTTAAACGCGCTACGAAGCTCGCTGGCCTACTTCCGGCGTTGGATGGCCGCGCGGATGGCGCAAGGACGTCCTCGCCCTGGATTACACCTACGGTAACGTGACGGGTACGTGGGTACAGCGATGCGGGCTCCTGCTGGAAAGTGACGCAGCCCCTTGCTAACATGGGAGGATTGTCCTGCTCGAAGCGTATCCGAGCGTCGCCGAAAATGAGAAATACCGGCTGAAAGTTACAACAACCATGAATACTATCGCAAAGTTCCTCGTGCTAGTCTGCTTGTTATCGTCAACGGCACCGGCCGCGCCGCCCAAGGATTATCCGATTCAGCCCGTGCCATTTACCGCCGTCAGCGTGCAAGACGGCTTCTGGCGACCGCGGATGGAGACCAACCGGAAGGTCACTGTGCGGTACGACTTCCAGAAGTGCGAGGAGACCGGCCGCATCGACAACTTTGCCAAGGCTGGCGGGCTGATGAAAGGCGAATTCCGCGGCATTCCTTTCGACGATTCCGACGTGTACAAGGTGATCGAGGGTGCTGCTTATTCGCTTGCGCTGGAGCCCGACCCGCAGCTCGACAAGTATCTGGACGACCTGATCGCAAAGATCGCCGCGGCGCAGGAGCGGGACGGATACCTGTACACCGCGCGGCGACTCCTGCCTCCGGAAAAGATGCCCGGCATGTCGGGCAAGGCTCGTTGGGTCAACGAGGCATCCAGCCACGAGCTCTATAACGTCGGCCATTTGTATGAGGCGGCCGTGGCCCATTATCAGGCCACCGGCAAGCGGACCCTGCTCGACGTGGCGATCAAGAACGCCGACCTTATTGCCCGCGAGTTCGGGCCGGGCAAGCTCCAGAACCCGCCTGGGCACCAGGTCATCGAGATCGGCTTGACCAAGTTGTACCGCGTGACCGGCGAGGTGAAGTATCTCAACCTGGCGAAGTTTCTGATCGATATCCGCGGCCGGGCTGAGACCCACAAGCTCTACGGTGACTACAACCAGGACCACAAGCCGGTCGTGGAGCAAGATGAGGCCGTCGGCCATGCCGTCCGCGCCGGTTATCTTTACGCCGGTGTCGCCGATGTGGCCGCCTTGACCGGCGACGAGGCGTACACCAAGGCCATCGACCGCATTTGGGAAAACGTAGTGGCCAAGAAACTCTACCTCACCGGCGGCATCGGTGCCCGGCACGCCGGCGAGGCCTTCGGCGAGAACTACGAGCTGCCCAATGCTACCGCCTACAACGAAACCTGTGCGGCTATCGCCAACGCCCTGTGGAACCAGCGAATGTTCTTGCTGCACGGCGATGCCAAGTACCTCGACGTGCTGGAAAGGGTGATCTACAACGGCTTCCTCTCGGGCGTTGCCCTGACGGGTCGCGAGTTCTTCTACCCGAACCCGTTGGCCAGCGGCGCCGGCTACAAGCGCAGCCCTTGGTTCGGCTGTGCCTGCTGCCCGGTCAACGTGGTCCGTTTCCTGCCGGAGCTGGCCGGTTATTTCTATGCCATGCGCGAGGGCGAGGTGTACGTGAACTTGTTTGCCGCCGGGACGGCACGGATGGTTGTGGCCAAGACGCCGGTCGAACTGAAGCAGGAGACACGCTATCCCTGGGACGGCAAGGTGACCATCACCGTCACGCCGCAGACGGAGGCGGCCTTTACGCTCAATGTTCGCATCCCCGGCTGGGCCCGTAACGAACCCGTGCCGAGCGACCTCTATCGCTACGACGACGGTCTGAAGCCCGAGGTCAAATTGGTGCTGAACGGCCAGCCCGTCGCGCTGGTGCTCAACAAAGGCTTCGCCCAGATCCACCGTACTTGGCAGGCCGGCGACAAGATCGAGCTGGATCTGCCGATGCCGGTACGGCGGATAGTGGCCCATGCGGCGGTGAAGGACGACGCAGATAAGTACGCCATCGAGCGCGGCCCGCTGGTCTATTGTGCCGAAGGTGCTGACAACGGCGGCAAGGTGCTCGCCAAAGTACTGAGCAAGGACGCGCGGTTTGAGGTCGTGGAGCGGCCGAACTTATTGGGCGGTATCGTGGCGGTGAAGATCATTCCTCCGGGCAAGGGCGACGCGATCACCGCGATCCCCTATTGCCTCTGGGAAAACCGTGGCCCGAACGAGATGACCGTGTGGTTCCGCACCAGGCCGGCACCTTGGGACGCGTCATGGTGTTTTCCGGCGGACAGCATCGAAGCATGCTTCAACGGCCGGGCGCCAAAGAACTCGGCTGACATGCACATTCAAAGAGGTAGAGCATGTCCATCGTCGCGTGCAGAAGTCACCGAAACGCAAGACAACAGCGTCACAAGAGAACATCGTCGGGAGATGATACTGTGCAACGAAACTTGATTTTGGGCGTGCTTCTCGGCGTGAGGATCGTGGCCCTCGACCTGCGGGGTGCGGCCGACTTACAGGCCGCCGAAAGGAAGGTGGCGAGGGAAGGGGACATCTGTCTCCGCGGCAGCCTGGCCAACGCCAGGCTCCAGTTCGAGCGGGCGAAGAAGGGGCACGTGGCCTTTATCGGAGGCTCGATCACCGAGATGGAAGGCTATCGGCCGATGGTCTGCGGGATCCTCAAGCGGCGGTTCCCCAATACCGAGTTCGTCTTCACCGCCGCCGGCATCGCGTCGACCTGCTCGACCACCGGCGCGTTCCGGCTGCAAAGCGACGTGCTCAGCAAGGGGCCGGTGGACCTGTTCTTCATCGAGTTCGCCGTCAATGACGACCAGGATGCGCACCACGCCCGCCGTGAGTGCATCCGCGGCCTGGAGGGCATTCTGCGTCAGGCACGGCGACACAATCCGAAAATGGACATTGTGATTACCTACTTCGTCAACCCGGACATGATGGACGCCTATCGCGCCGGCCGCGTGCCGTTGTCCATCGCCAGTCATGAAGAGGTGGCCCGGCATTACGGCATCTCGACCATTCACCTGGCCAAGGAGGTAACGGAGCGCATCGCCGCGGGCGAACTGACGTGGGAGAAGTTCGGCGGCGTACATCCGGCCCCGTTCGGAAACGCCATCTGTGCCAGCATGATCGACGAGCTGATGAGCCGGGCGTGGAGCAAGCCGCTGGCGGCTGGCGCGGCGATGGTCGATTACCCGATGCCGCAGCCGCTGGACTCGCTCTGCTACGCCAACGGCCGATTCGTCGATCCCAAGGAGGCATCCGTCAAGCAGGGCTGGCGGCTGGCTGTGCCGGCGTGGAAGGATCTCAAGGGCTCGACGCGAAGCCGCTTCACGCAGATCCCCATGCTCTGCGCGGACGAGCCGGGAGCGGAATTGACCCTCAAGTTCTCGGGCACGGCGGTGGGAGCCTATATCGTTGCCGGTCCGGACGCTGGCGTGGTGGAGGCCCGCGTCGATGGCCGGGAGCCGACGGAAGTAAACCTGCTGCACGCCTTCAGCAAGGGACTGCACTATCCCCGTACAGTTATGTTGGGCACCGACTTGTCTCCCGGCCCGCACACGCTGGTGCTCCGCATCAGCCCGAAGACCCAAGGGTCCGGCCACGCGATGCGGATCATGCAGTTCGTGGCCAATTAGTCGTTTCTTCAAAAGGACTTGCGGATTGCCATGCACTTCACTAATAACAGCCCAATCTAGCGCGACAACCGAACCCGCATAGTAGGGTATAGGTAGCGACCTTTCATCTGCCTTAATCATACACGATTTTGTAAGAGCTACAACGACCCGCGCCGCGAATCACAAGCCACCGAGGCGCTACAAGGGATTCCCCCTCACCGCGCATCGCAACGGTCAATGGTGCAAAAAGATCAGGGGAAAGCTGCATTACTTCGGGGCGTGGGAAAACTGGCAAGAGGCCCTCGCTCTCTTCCAGGAACAGCGGGAAGACCTTTACGCCGGCCGCACGCCGCGCCGGCAGGGCGACGGCGCGACCTTGGCGGAATTGATGGACCGCTTCCTCTATTCCTACCATACCGTTACGCAGGCGACTCGCGAACACACAAATCAACCCTCGGAGTATGTCTCCGCCGCCACGATGATGACCCGTGAGAGTTCCGGCAGTTTCACCGTGGGGTCGAGCGGCCGCACCAGGCCATTTTCAACCACGCCTGCCACCGCAAGGGGGCGTCGCCGGCGTCGCGCGAGATGCGTCTCGACGGACGATGAAAAGGAATTGGGCGGCAACTCAAGGGGCGGCATCTTCGGCTCGGCGGCAATCTGCTCGTCGAGCGCTCGGCACCGGTTGCTGCGATTGTCACTCTCTGGAATTGTCATTGTGCGTTCCTTTCAATACGCGGTGATTACGAAGATCGCCGCATCGTCCACCTCGCCAAAGATGTTCGGAATTTCGTCATCCTCGCAGTCAAACCGCCAAATCACCCAGATCCGGCGGCCGGATCGTATCTCCGCATACATCCGGTACGACCCGTCTTTGCGCTGCTCAATCGTGAAAACCCGGTCGAACCAGCTTCGACTTCGTCCGCGGAAAGAGCGTGTGCGTCGATCTTCCCCAAATTCCATTCTATCCACTTGAACCGCCGCATGTTGGAAGTCGCGTCCCATGAATGCCTGTGTTCGCACGGCAAACCGTGATTTCCGCAGGTTTCTCGTGACTGAGCATACGCGGAAATCCCGTCGCCGACAAGCGCCTGTGGTCTTCTTGAACTTGATGTTCGCCCACTCGCCCCTATTTTTCGCTGATGAGTTTCTGGAGTTTGGGCAGCGTTACTAACAATCCAGCCGGCAAATCGGAACATTATTCCGCTGCCCTATCAGTGGAATAATGGCCGGTTGTCCCGACAACCGTAACGAGCCCTCTTGCGGGGTTTCTACGGTGTTTGCCATACAAAAGCAAACGCCCAAAGTCGCTTATTCCAAAGGCCTTCGGGCGTTTTCTTGGGGTCCGTGACGGAGGCCCGATTTCGCTTATGATTCCGCTGCTCTAACCAACTGAGCTACGCTGCCAAGTGCTTATGTTATAAGGCTTTGCCGACTTCTTGATTGCCGGGTCCAAAATCGCATCGTGGGGCGGCCATGATCACCGACGGTTTGAGCGAAACTTATCTGATCCGTGAGAAATACGTGGGCCGGCCATACTACCATGCTTACGGCGACGAGGGCGGAAATAACTGCGTTTTCTCAGCGGTCAGTCAGCCCTTATGAATCTTCAATCGTGCCCCAAGGCTTGTCGTTCGCCGGTCACGGTTCGCGGTTCCTCGGCCGTGATGGCAACACAGAAGGGAGCGGCGTTGCTCTTCATCGAAACGTAGTCGATGCTCTTCACGACCTTCTCGGGGTACGGGTTCTTCCACCTGGAGAGATACAACCGCAGGTAAAGATGCCGCTCGAGCACGGCTGCGTTACTGCCTACCCAGACCATTTGGCCGCGGGAGACGTGGTTCTTGTCCTCGCTCCACCAATCGCGGACATCCTGGCCGATGGCCACCGGGATCGTTGCCCGATCGCCGTCGGCGTACCGCAGCCGATACTCCGCAATCAGCTCACCTTCGCGGACTCCTTGAGAGGCGAATCCAAGTTGAGTGGCATGCAGGATGTCCAGATGCACAAGGCGGCGATGGACGGGAATACCTTCCACGGAAGGCGGCATCGTCGGGAAACGATCACCTTGCAATTGGATCATACGGCTTCCAGTTCGGAACAGTATGCCCGCCAGAACTCGATCTCCGGGGGGCAATTCCAGGAGATTATTGCCGGTTTGCTCGCCCTGGGAGTCCGTGTACTGCCGGTTCGCCTGCCGGCTCAGATCGATGGGCACGAGCTTGCCCTGGGGGCGATGCCAGGGCCCGATCAGCTCGGCGGCGGCTTGCGGAACCTTCGGGCACGCGCAGGCCGGCGCCAAGGGGTACGATCGCTCCAAGGCGCTGGTTGCGACCGACCAGATCTCCGTTCCGCCAGTCCGCCGAACGACGACGGCCAGTCGGGAACCATCAGGCGACCACCGGGGACAGCCCAACTGGTCGCCTCCTGCGCCAGTAAGAAGTTCTTCTCAACGTCCAGAACCCCCAGAATCACCCCGCCCGCACAACGAAATCCTGCGAAGGCCAGATAGCGACCGTCGGGTGACCAGGCCGGCACGTCCTCTGCTGCCTGGACCACGGGCCATTCCCCAACGAGCTTCCCTGTTTTGCGATCGACGACCTGCAGGCGCTCTCCGCGCTGCCGGGCGAGACGGATCCCGTCGTTCGTGGCAATTCCCTTCGCGCCCGGAAGATCGCCTGGGCGGTCAGCCGCCAGAGTGGCGGGTCCGGGGCGGCCGACGCCGATCGCATAGTATTCGTTTTTTTTCGTCGCGTAGTAGACCGTTCCGCCATCCAGCGACCAGCGGGGGTCCTTCCCGGCAGCAAGCCGCTGGGGAGGACCGCCGGCGGCTTTACATAGGCAAACCTCTTCCGCTCCCTCCTCGCCGCAGACGAAGGCGACGTAGCGGCCATCGCCAGGCGACCACGCCGGGGATCTTCCCGAGGGCACAAGGCGACGGCTGCGGCCGCTCTCAATGTCGAGAATCTGCAGTTCGTTGCCGTGGCAGTAGACGATGCTCTTGCCGTTGGGAGACCAACTGGGAGAGGAGCCTGCGGCAAGCAAGCGACCGCCGAGGCCCTTGATCTCGCGCGTCGCCTCGGAGCCTTCCATGGAGCGGGCGGACTGCGTCTCCGGGACGACCGCGGACTTGGTCGGGCCAGGCGATTGCGGCGCCGTGCGAGCTCCTTGCGAATCACGTGCCTGGGAATCGGCTGTCTGTGGATCCCGCGCTATGGCCGCTGCACCAGGCAGCGGAGCAACTTCTGCTCCCCAACCCAGAAGCAGTACGACTCCTAGCAAGCCGCCAAGTTGTCTCACGATCGTTTCTTCCCCGGTGCAAACTCATTTGATTCATCGTCGGGTGGGCCTTTGGAAGGTCCACCTCGCACGACGTTAGCCATTGAACTAAGTCTATTATATCAGACCGGCAAGAACCATTCTCTTCTTCTTTCTGTTGTTCATATTTCTGGAGAAGTCTTACGGGTCGGTTGGCTGCGTAGCCGTTTCGTCGTCGACGGCCACGATCACCAGACTCTGGCGATCGGCGAAGTCGATCACCTCGGGCCCGTCCAGAAGAATGGTCCGGCCGGCCTCGATGGCCAGCACGCGGCCGCCGGACGAGGCGAGGTTCTCCACGGTTTTCAGGCCCACCGTGGGCACGTCGTAGCGCATGTCCTGCTGCGGCTTGGCCACCTTGACCACGCTGAACCCCCCGGCGCTGCACAAAGTGCCGGCCCGGCGGATGCATTCATCGGTCCCCTCGACGGCCTCGATGGCCAGCGTGGCCTGGTCTTTCACCGCCACGCTCTGGCCGACGTCCAAGCGGCCCATTTCTTTGGCCAGCTTCCAGCCGAAGCGGATGTCCTTCCATTGCCGGGCTGATGGCCCGCGGCGGGTCAATTGGCCCTTGCCCACCAGAAGCTCGGCCGCGTAGTCCGTTGGCCGGCCGAAGCGCATGCCCTCGCGGGCGAACTCCTGCACAATCGCCCCCAGGAGCGTGTCGTCCTTGTTGTCCTTCTTGTGGGTGAGGAAGTGCGGAATGAACATGCGGATGGTCCGCAGATCGGGCGTGTTCCGCACGATCATCCACGGCTTGAAGAGCACCACCTTGTGGACCTTGCCCGCCATGATCACGTCGGTCACGGCATGCCGCTTGAAGTAACGGATGGCGGCGCCGAAGCGGCCCAGTCCGCTCCATTGAAAGTCCTGGCAGATCTCGGCCAGCTTGGGGTCGGCGTGACCGATCACGCCCAGGCAAAAGACTTCCGACCCTTGCCGCCGCAGGGCCTCGGCGACCAGCAAGGGATAACGTCCCCAGCCGGCCATCAGACCGATACGGGCAGGGATCGAGACCGTTGCGAGGGAGATGGACGGTTGCATATCCGGTCAAGCATTTCGAGTTTCGGATTTCCTTACGCGGCCGGCCGTTGGGCAACGTCGCCCTGTTCCAGGGCCGCGATCTGCTCGACGAGCTTGTCGACCGTGCGCGTGCAGGGCTTTGAGTTGGTGCCGCATCTCCGGCAGCTTGGAGACGACCGCCAGGCGCAGCTTCTGCTCGCGCTCCGGCGTGGCGGGGATGCCGATGTAACGGCTGCCGTCGGGCACGTCGTTGACGATCCCGCCCTTGGCGCCGACGATCGAGCCGCTGCCGATGTGCACGTGGTCGCGGACGCCGACCTGCCCGGCCAGGACGACGTAGTCGCCCGTCGTCGAACTGCCGGCAATGCCGACCTGCGAGCAGAGCATGTTGTGCCGGCCGAGGCGGCAGTTGTGGGCGATCATCACCTGGTCGTCGATCTTCGTGCCGTCGCCGATGACCGTCGCCCCGTAGGTGCCGCGGTCGATCGTCGTGCCGGCGCCGATCTCGACATCGCAGCCAATAATCACATTGCCCAACTGGGGCGTGAGGCGGTGGCGGCCTTCGACCAGGTCGTAGCCGAACCCATACGCCCCCAGCACCGCAGCGGCGTGGATGATCGAGCGGGCGCCGACGACCGTATTCTCATACAACACGGCGCCAGGAAATATGGTCACGTTCTCGCCGATTTCCACTCCGGCCATGAGGTGCGCGCCGGAGTGGATCGTCGAGCCGTCGCCGATCTTCACGTCGTCGCCAATCGTGGCATAAGGATGCACGTCCACGTTGACCCCCAGTGCCGCCGTGGGGCTTACTGCTGCCAGCCGGCTGACGCCGATCCGCCTGGCCGCCCGCAAGGGGCGAAAATGGATCACGATCTTCGAGAATGCCTGGTGGGCGTTGTCGACCAGCAAGGCCGGAGTGCCATTGGGGACGAACGACCGCGGGCAGACCACGGCCGAGGCCCGGCTATCGGCCAGACTGCGGGCGCGGTCCGCGGAATCGACCATGGTAATCTCACCGGGCAGGGCGTCTCGCAGGGGGGCCGCCCCTTGCAGCACCAGATCCGCCGGTCCCACCACCTGGCCGCCTACCAAGAGGCCCAGTTCCCCAAGCGTCGCCTGCATGAGTCGATTCCTTTCTTTCGCACCGCCTCCCCTTGCCGGAAACCCATGCGGGGGGATTTCCCGGCAAACTTTAGGCAGTTTAACGTAGAATTGGCACCTCCGGCAAGAGCATTCGGGAGGACGGAGGGAAAACGAAAATCGCCCAACGGGGCTATCAGATCCCGAATTCATGCGGCCGAAAGCTTGACTTCCGCATTTACCCAGCGAAACTTAATTTCGTTGCGCTACTATCGTGGGGACTGGGTGGCCACGACTAAGGCAAGGACCCCGGAATTCTTCAGTCCTCGCGACCCAGACCGTTCGTTGCGATTCATCCAAGCCCTTTGCGGGAGATTGTCATGCGAGCTTTGCGACGCGCGACCGTGGCGGCTTTGGCGACGGCACTTGCGATGCCCGCCGCGATGGCCTTTGCCATCGTGCTGCCCAGTACCGCCCTGACGTTGTCCGCTTCCAACTCAACCTACAACACGCTGGCCATGACTGTCACTTTGACCAGCCCGAATCTCGGCGGTTCGACGGCGCATCCCGGCATCGGTGGCAGTTGCTCGGCAACTTTCAACGCGCTCTTCAATCCGAGCAACAACGATCAGGCGACCATCTCGGACATTACCTTCAACCTCCAGAATCCGGGCCAGATTTCGCTCGGAAACGTGACCTTCAGCTATGTTCTCTGGAGCCGAAACCATCAAGACGAACAACGTCGTGCTATCGCCCTACACCCAGACTCCGCCCACGCCCACTCCGACGCCGGTCAGCGGCGGACTGTTCGCCGCCAATCAAGTGTGGTCGGAGTTCAACGGCGGCAGCCTCGTCTATGGGACGATAGTCAGCGGCTCTGCGGACCTCGCAAGCAGTCCGATCGACGGTCAGAATAGCTCGACAAGTTCTGGGACCGTGGCCGTCTCGACCCCCATCATGAACGGTAATGTGGCGACGTACACGGCAACGGTGACCCTCCCCCTATCGGTGAATGAGACACTTGACAGTTCCAGTTACACGGCCCAGATCGTTGCCACCGGCACGCTGCAATCCAGCGGCACGTTCCAGTTCGATTTCAGTCCCCGCACCGTATTCTGGAACGCCTCGTCGGGCGATTTCAGCGCGGGCGGCAACTGGGACGTGGGATTCGCGCCGCGGACGGTCGATACGGCCGCAATTCAGAATGGCGGGGCGAGCACGCTGTCTACGGCTTTTTCGGGCAGCCCGGCTGCCGTGTGGGTTGGCGACGGGGCTTCCACCAGCGGCACGCTGACCCTGGCCGCCGGCGGCAGTTTGAGTTGCGGCGCCATGGTCCTGGGCCAAAGCGGGGGCAGCGGCACGCTGGTCCTGGGCGGCGGCACGCTCTCGGCCCCCTCGATCGCGCAGGGCGCCGGCGGCAGCGGCAGCTTGTACTTTGCCGGCGGCACGCTCCAGCCCACTGGCAGCAATAGCCAATTCCTCACCGGTTTGAGCGCCGCCTACGTGTCGACGGGCGGCGCGACGATCAACACCAACGGCTTCGCGGTTGCGATCAATCAGGCCCTGGGCCACGACCCGGCGCTGGGCGCGACTGCCGACGGCGGCCTGCTGAAAACAGGCAGCGGCAGCTTGACGCTGGGCGGCGCGAACACATATACCGGCGGCACGACGATTACGGCCGGCACGCTCAAGGCCGGGGCGGCCAATACGCTCTCGCCCAATTCGGCCGTCACGATCAGCGGCGGCACGCTTGATGTCACGGGTTTCGCCCAAACGGTCAATTCGCTCACGGTTGGCTCGCTGGGGTCCCTGAATCTCACCATCGGCAACCTCTTGACCAGCAGCGGCCCGGCCAGCCTGAGCGGTTCGCTCAACCTGTTCGGCAGCAGCGGCGGAACCGCAGACTTGATGAACTACCTGTCCTACAGCGGCAGTTTTTCCGGCGTCAGCGGCATTCCCCCCGGTTATACGCTGCAGTACACTTCGAATCAGCTCGACTTGATTGCCGCCGTCCAGGGGAATAATTCGGTCCTTGGCGCCTCGACCAGCTCGGTTGCGCTGGGCCGCGTGATGCTCAACTACGTGCCGGCGACTGATGTCACCATCAGCCTCACCAGCGGGACCAGCGCGACCGGTTTCAGCATTTCAACCGCTGGCGGGGCCACGGCTTCGGCCAGCAACAATGGTCCGGGGGCCCTCACTCCGGCGGGATCGGCAGCGGTCAGCGTGGGCCTGACCAATGCCACGGGTTCCTATAGCGGTACGGTCCAGGTGCAGAACCTCGGCGACGATGGTCTTGGCGGTGGCCCCAGCAGTGCCGGCCCGGGCGAGGGGAATGCCCAAAGCCCGATCTCCATCGGCGTGAGCGGAACCGTGGTCGATAACCGCGTGGTGACGGCAAGTTCGGTGAATTTCGGCCTGGTGCACGTGGGTGCTGCCGTGGGCCAGTCGATCACGCTTTCTACGAGCGGAGATGACAACCACTTCACGCGGGTGAGCGTGGGCAACGCCGGGCCGGACGCCAACGGGATCAGCGTCACCGGCGGCACGAATCCGCCGTTCAATGGCAGTTCGGTGACCGATCAACGCACGCTGAGCGGTATTCTCAGCACCGTGGGCGCCGTGAATGGCCTGATCACCTTGCCCACCACAGGCGAGGGGCTTAACGGCGAGGCGCCGGTGAACGTGCCGGTCAGCTACGCGGCCCAGGTCTTCTCGGGGAAGGCCCAATGGAACCTTGCCGGCAGCGGGTCATGGGGCCCTGCCGGCAATTGGATGGACACGCAAGCCGGCGGTCCCGCCGCGGGGGCCCCGGGCATCTCGGGCTTCGCGGGCGATACGGCGACCTTCGGCAACTCCACCGGCGGCTCGGCGGCAACCGTGACCCTGGACGGAGTCAGTCCGACCGTCAGCGCGATGACCTTCAGCAACACGTCGGGCGGATCGTTCACCTTGACCCAGGGCAGCGGGGGTACTCTCTCACTGGCCAACGGCCCCGGCACGGCCTCGGTGACCGTCGCCGCCGGCAGCCAGACGATCGCCCTGCCGCTGGTGTTGGACAGCGGCACGAGCGTGATGGTGAACGATGCGGGCGACATGCTGACGGTTTCCGGTTCGGTGGGCGGCCCCGGCGGGTTGACCAAGGGCGGCGCGGGGACACTCGTCCTCAGCGGCACGGGCAGCTACAGCGGCGGCACGGTCGTTACCGCCGGGCAGTTGGTCGTGATGAATTCCGAGGCCCTGGCCGACGGGACGAGTTTGACCGTCGGCGCCGGCGGCACGGCGGTCTTCCAATTCGCGGCGGCGGCCGCTTCTCCGCAAGTCTCGTCAGCCGCCTCGCCCGTTCCCGAGCCCCGAGCGCTGGTGCTGTTGGCGGTGGGCGGCATCGGGCTGCTGGGGTTCGCCAGGCGATGGCGAATCAAGAACGGCTAAAATGGTATGGACGGACCGAATGTGAGGGCGCGGCGGGCGAGGAAACGCATGGGTCTCCCGGAATAGGAGCGGCAGGGCATGCCTTCCCGTCGATAAGAGTGAACGTATCGCCCCAGGCAGAGAGTCTGCTACTTCTGGGTTAGGTATGAACAACTGGTTCTGAGAAGGAGACTACCATGCCATTCGGGATTTCATCGGTTGCCCTGTTGCGTGACACATTTCGGCGTGCGGTCAAGCAAGCGCTGGCGAAGTGCGAGGAGACTCACCCAAGTTATTATCGGAGTCGTTGTCGCTTCCTGGCGAGTACCCCGTGGGTCGAGATCGGGCCGAACGTGGAGGCCATCCAAGCGGCGGAAACGGAATTCCTGATTCGGGGGTCTTGGCAATATACCATCGATCTTTCCACCAAGAACCAGTTGCCGATCGCCCAGGCCCAGATCAATCAGATCGCTTCGCTCCTGGCCTCGGCGATTCCGCCCGGGGAACCCGTGAAGGGGACGTTCGATTTTCCGCCGAGCGAGATTTCGGCAAGTGGAGAGAGGGTGACATGCTCATTCCGGGGCGTTGTTCGCGGTCAGTTACCGTGTCGCGCCGCGGCTTGAGCGCTCCGCGTCAAGCATCCTCTTCTGGCCTGATCATGACGCCGTGATTGGCTCGGATCCGCTCTTCGTCGGCTTGGGTATATTCCAATTTTGGTTTCGACGGCGGGTAGCCCCAGCGCTCGAGAATGGTGGTGATCCGCCGCTTGGCGGTTCCGCGGGGTTCGTTCTGCCGCACGGCCGGATTGGGGTGGAAGATGTCGTCCACCTTCACCGCCAGTTTGTGGGCCACGTGGTAGAGCAAGGATTCGCGCGGGTAAGAGTCTACGATGCCGCGTTTCACGAAAAAATTTCCGCCCGAATTGGATAGCTTGTTGAAATCTTTGTTGCTGACAATATCGACATCGATTTGGCCGTAGCCTCGGGTCAGAAGCGACTCTTGGTCGTAAGCGGGGATTTTCGCCCACAATTCGCGGAAGATGCCGGCCAGATAATCGCGGTCCCGTTCTTCCCCGTAGCGAAGCGTGATCGGGAAATTGGGCACTAAGGGATAGTTCAGGTACATGTTCGTGTTCTCATGACTTGGATATCCTTGCCCATCAGCGGAGTCTCGGCAAGAGACCGGGGATTTCCAAATAGTATACACGAATCCGAACAAACCCGGCCAATTCTGCATTCTAGCCGGCCAGATTCTCCCGGAAAACACTACTGATTGTTGTCGTTGTGACATGCATCCACAACATCTAGTGTGTTCTGAATCCCGTCCAATCAGGGACGAGGGGATTCGATGGCGCGGCTGTTTCGTTCCGGGTTGCCTGGCGGCCGGCAGGCAGTTATACTTGGAAGGAGAGTCTCGGGGGCGAATTGGATTCGACCGGGCAGGTTGAAGTGCAGGTTGCGTACCGTGGTTGGTCAGCAGGCCACGCTAAAAGCCGACCAAAAATTAATTGCTAATTCTAACCTAGCAATGGCTGCCTGACATGGCAACCCCGGTTGAGGATCTTCGCCGGAGAGATCCGACTACCGGCCATAATTCCGGATCGTTTCGGGTCGATGTTGGCGACGCCCGGGATTAAAAACCGCTGCCGACTGGTCAAGCGGCAACCCTGTCGATCCGGGGGCCGTGCGACGACACCCGTATGCAAATAGGGTCGACTACGTACGTAGAAGTCTGCATGGAAATGTCGCGGGACGCGGGTTCGATCCCCGCCGCCTCCACAAATAAGCCACTTGCAAAGTTTTTGCAAGTGGCTTATATTATTGGTGTTGTGTCACTTTGACGCGCAACAGAAAAGCGAGTCTGTCCCGTAGATTTCGAGAAAAGTCCCATAATCAAAGGTTTTTCTGTCCCTTTGACTCCGGGATTCTGTCCCTTAGACGCCACAGCTTCCGCCCATTCCGTTGCCAATTCATAATTCACCCCACCTGTGGTGCAGCCATGGCAAACGACCTCGGAAAGCAGAAAAGCCGTCGAACGGAAATGAGTTTCGACACGGCGACAGAGCGCTGGTGTGCCAAGCTCGGTCGGAAGAAGACCAAATCGGGTAAGACCGATGGCCACAAGTTTCGCTTCACCAGCGACGTGAAAGAATCTGAGCGGCGGAAACTCCGGATCCAGCAGCTCTGGGATCGCCTTGTTGAACAGCACGGCTCGGGTTACGCATGGTCTGACCAGGACTTGGTCGTGGCACTGGCAATGGCAGAGGGGAAGAGCGAGATTTCGTGCTCGGTCGAGCGGGTGGCGCCAAAGAAATTGGTGCCGGCCCAACTTTCTCGGTTTCGATCACAACCTCGCCTTTATGCCAGAGAACTTGCCCAGCTTCAGGAAGCGTATCCCGAAGTGACTATCGTCCCAGATGACCTTGAACTAGCAACGCGAGGCAGACAACAACTGACCACCGAAGCCGCGGCTTCCATTGCGTTTGCGCGACAATTTCTGATTGCAGGTAATCATCCGAGCCCGGCGAGTTCAGGGGAGCCCGCCGTCGCCCAAGCCTTCGATGCTTACGAGGCCCATGTAAAGGCGAAGATGCTGGTCGCCCCCGACCCAGAGGAGGGGATCGAAGGTCGGCGACTTTCCGACAGCGGTCGGTCGTACCTGAAGCAGATCGGCCAGATTCGCGTCCATAATGCCGAGCAGCTCGCGTGGCCGCTCTCCCGGCTGACCTTCCAAGGCTGCGATGCGATGCTTGAAGTATGGCGCCAGCGACCGTCGAGGAAGGACGAAACTGGCATGATGACGATCAAGACCTGCCAGGAGCATGCCAAGCTGCTCAAGCGATTCTTCCGCTGGCTCTCGAAGAGCGACGACTTCAACTGGTCGAAGCCCCACGACTTCGATGAACTGTCGCTGGGTATTCACCGCACGAACCTGGACAAGTCGGCCCGCATTACGGTGGGGGCACGCAAGGTCACGACATACACGGTCGAGGAGCTGACGGTTCTCAATCAATATGCCATCCCCATCGAGCGGTTTCTGCTGCTATGCGGGCTAAACCTCGGGTTCAAGCGGATGGAGTGTGCGACTCTCCGGGTCGGGGAAATCCACCTCCGCACGCTTCACGACTATTCCAAGTACATCACCTTCGAGTTCTCCAAGGAAGATTCCTTTGTCAGGCGACTTCGTACCAAGACGGAGGTCTACGGTGAGTGGATTCTGTGGCCGTGGACCGTGAAGGCTATGGAGTGGGTGCTGAACCGGCGACGGCACCAGACGCACATCACGAAGGGAGACGGCAAGGGCCGGGAGATCCCGTTCTCCCCGACTTCGCTTGTTCTGCTCAACGACTCCGGGCACTCGTTCACGAAGCCCACTGAGAGCGGAAATCCGAACCATCAGATCACTGCCGCGTGGACTCGCCTGTTGAACCGTATCAGGAAGGACGAGGGCAAGGAGAACTTCCCCTGGCTTCCGCACGAGTCGCTCCGCGACACTGCCTCGGACTGGATCCGCGAGGAATTTGGTGGGGAGCTTGCCGATGTGTTCCTTGCCCACGGCTCGCCGCTAGGAGCCAACAGTATCGTTGAGTGCTATACGAACAAGCCATTTGGGAAGCTCTTCAAGGCATTGCGGTGGCTTGAGGCAAAGCTCAAGCCAATGTTCGACGCGACCCCTCCCAACCCGTTCCCGGAGGAGCGGAAGAAACGCATCGGCGGGCTGAGCGTCCGCCAGAGGTCCGTCATCCGTGAACTCTCCAGGAAGAAGATCTCCGTCCAGGAGATCGCCGCGAAGGCGGGCTGCTCGGTGATGAGCGTGTATCGCTACCGGGAAAACGATGCTGGGAATAGCAGCATAGTTCTTCCTGGCGAATCTGTTGCCGAGAACTGATCGCGGTTGCCGGCCGACCCGTTCGCCTTGCGGATGCCGCCGCCCGCTCCCCTTGCCAGCCCGATCGCAGTTGCCGCGCACCTTTACCCCCGATCGACTCCCTCGTATATTGCGACATTGACGACGGACCGCGGAAGTCGATACTCAGCGAGAGATGATCGCACCGAAATATCTTTTCAGGTTCTACATTCTCCGTTGCGCGGACGGCGCCCTTTTTCGCTACCATGAGCGACGAGTCGCCTTCCGCGTGCCTGGCGGAATACAACGCCGGTCGCGGGGAACCCTTCACCAAGGGCCGACGCCCCGTTTCCCTGGCGTTCGCCTGTGACGTGAGCGCTGACCGCGATGACGCACTTGGCGTCATGTGCGTCGTGCGACAGTTGTCTCGCTCGGCGAAGGAGAGGCTTTGCAACGGATGGCCCATCCTTATCCGAAAGGTGCTTAAACGCGGTAAGGGCCTCGGCGCAAGGTTGCGGCAATCCCGCGGCCAATAACGGGCTCTTACGACGGGATCAGTCGCGATCCGTGGGGAGCCGCTCTCATGCAGACCCAGTACCCCCGGTCGTAGTCACGTCGACGTTCCGGCCGAAATCTCCGTGGAGTCGCCCACCCGCCCGGTGCGAGGGAAGCCCGTGGGGAGGCGATTGGAAGCCCCCTTCTTTTATTCTGGGGGAGAAACTCATAAAATGGGTGCTTGTAGCTGAGCGGACGCACCGGCCGACGCTCTTGGAAATCGACAAACAGGTAAAGGCGCTGGACGAGATTCGCGGCTGGACGGAGACAATCAAGAGCAACGGGCAGAAGATTCTTGACCGGATGCGGATTTCGACTGAGAAGTTGGAGAAGCAAGGCGTGCTGCTGACGGGACGGGTGGAGGACTTGAAGGAGGCAATGGCGAAGGGTCAAAAACAAGAGGCTACTTCCCACTGACAATAAGAACAAACAGGGCGGCGCGACCGCCTTACCGATGTAGGATTGCAAGGACATACCCCAGATTAGGAGAAAGACCCATGATTGATTCTGTCAGGCAACAGGTCGAACATCTCATATCAGAGCGTGGTGACCAGACAGCAGTGGTCATCGTGTTCGCGCAAAAGTCACCGGACCCAGTACTCAGGATCAGTTTTGGTGTTTTTGCCCTCGACAGACTCAACGGCGAACAAGAACACAAGGAGGTTGTCCAACTTTGCAAGGAAACCGGCGGTGACTTGCGTGCCGTGTGCGTATTTCGATGGCCAGTCGGTACGCCCGATGCCCGAATCCTGTCAGACATCACAATGGAGTTCGACGAAACTGTCAAGATCGCAGGTCAAGGTAAGTCATTTATACCGGCTCGCTATTGCTGGGGCGACCTTGGTGGCAAGGTGAACGAACAATTTGTCCAGCAGGTCGCACCGAGACTCGCGCGAGCCCATGAACAAGCTGAAATCGCATGGGGACAATCACGCCCGACATCCTTCCTGGTGTCTGTAGGTCAAGAAAAGGGAGAAATCGAGTGGCGGGCGACGGTCACCGTCACACCGGACAAGCTGATGGCGATGACCGACGACGATTACTTGTGGAAGGCGATCGAGGATGCTTCCGATCAACACAATCGTGAATACGGCACGTTCCCAAAGGCGATTGCGAGCGTCGAGTTCCTCAAGAGGATGGCGATGCGCGAAATGTCCAGCGAGATGTCGAAAGTCATCCTGAACTTGGCGCAGTGGTCGAACCCCTACGAAGACTCGCAGGTCTGCTTCTGGCTCTTTGACAGCCCGAAGTTGCCCTAACCGCCGCGCACGGCAGTCGGCGCTGGTCACGAAGCCGAGTTGAAGCGGAGGAAAAACGAGGTCATTCGAGCGGACGACGCCACGCGCTGCTCAGGAACTCGCCGAAGCTGCTTGACCAGAGCCACCAGAAGCACCAAGGCGGCGGCGGATTGCTGAATTGCATCCCAAGTGCAATCTGCTCGCCCTCTGCTCTCACATCCACAGCGCCAACGATATCCAAATGGCGGAAAACCTGCCGGTCATCACCAGCCCGGCCGAGCACGGGAAGCAGCAGAATAATCAGGCTCTCCAAGTTGGGTGACGCGCTGTTGCCAACGACGGCCTTTTGGGCCGCTCGCACCTCGGTTTTTCCCCTCTCTGAATTGGTTGCGAAAAAAATGCGGAGGGGCTAGGCGCTGCCCGTTTCGCGAAAGGTTGCAAACAACATCTCGACCGCCCCGCGCACCTCGGCGTCCGGATCCAGCACGATCGCATTGGCGTCATCATAGCATAGCCCGACAGGCAACGGAAAACGCAGTTCACCCTTCTTGGCTTTATTGAGCTTGCCGCCCTGGAGACGCGCGTGGAGGAAATGCAGTTCTGCCTGACACATCTGGGCCTTCAGCCCAAGCGGGAGGCCATCGTTGAAATCCGCTGGATTGTAGCAACCGTCCTCGTCGATGATCAAGGTGCCGGTTAAGGCACAGATCTCGATCAAGCGATGCCAGTCGGCGTTGGACCGCGCCAGGCGCGATGCCTCCAAGGCGAAGACCGCGCCGACTTCTCCCAGCGAGACATCGGCCACCAACTTCTTGAAGTCGTCTCGCCCGCTGCTCGTGGCCCCCGAGATTCCCAGGTCCCCGTCCAGGATTCGCATGCTCGTAGCCGGCCATCCCAGTGAGATCCCCTTGTCCTTCAATGCATACTGCCGCTCGGTACTCTCCTGGTGGTTCCGCACCTGCCCCATCGTCGACTGACGCACGTAGACATACGCCGTCTTCTGCCGTTGGGCCAGAGTTACCTGCGTCGTCATGACACACCTCCTGACTTCTGAAGGGAGGAGTTGTGTCGGCCAGATAAGCCTGGATCATGTTGGCCACCAGGGTGGCCAGGGCTTGAGTGTCGATCGCTTCGATATTGGACGCCATGGATGTACCGGACACGCCGCCTCCGGGTGTAGGCCCGCGCGCTGGCCGACCTTCGGGCAGGCCAACTGCCAGCCGACTTTGGATTCACCGACCGATCGGAACGGTAGTCTGTTATGCTCCAAATCGCTTTCATGGGTCAAGATCACTTTCTGCTTCGCTGGAGAAGGGACACCAGTTCCGCCAACTCAAGAAGACAATAACCGTCCAGAAGTGGCGGTGCGCTGATGCCCAAAACGGCGATGGGCAGCGGATCGGCCCGGTCGGTCCATTCCCGCGGCACGGCAAATGTCCCGTGGGAGGTTCCTTGGAGAATCAGCGTTTCAATGCCCCGAACTCGCCGGAGCTTGAGGATCGGGAACCGCTGACCCTTGAGAGGATGGAACGGGTGGATGATTTCCGCCGATCCCGAAAGCGCGCTGCGGTCAGGTGCAGTTACCGCTGACCGTGCCGACGGTGCGGGACCGCGTAGTCCAGGCGGCGATCGTGAACGTTATCGAACCGATCTTCGAGCCTCGGTTTCACGATCACTCCTACGGGTTCATCCCCGGACGCAACTGCCACCAGGCGGTGGAGCGGGTCTTGGAGTGTCATCGCCAAGGGTACCGTACGGTGCTCGACGCCGACATCCAAGGATTTTTCGACAATCTCCCGCATTCCGTCATCATGGCAGCGGTGGCCGCGGAGGTCTCTGACGGGAACATTCTCACCTTGCTGGAACGATTTCTCACTGCGGGGGTCATGGAGGACGGGGTTTTCAAACCCACCACGATCGGCACGCCGCAGGGAGGTGTAATCTCGCCATTGCTGGCGAACATCGTGCTGGATCATTTGGACTGGCAACTCCACGCCGCCGGTAACCACTTCGCGCGGTATGCCGACGACTTCGTGGTGCTTTGCCAGACAGACGCGCAGGCGCAAGAGGCCTTGGAATTAGTCCGGCGTGTGCTGGAAGGAGAACTCGGGCTCCGCTTGAGTCCGGAGAAAACGAGGATTACGACCTACGGGAAGGGGTATGACTTCCTGGGGTTTCATCTCTCGGCTCGTTCCCGGCGGATGCGGGACAAATCCGTGCAGAAATTCAAAAGCAAGGTCCGGGAACTGACCCCACGACACCATAACCTGGAAAGAATCGTGATCATGAAACTGAACCGAGTCATCCGGGGTACCGCGAACTATTTCGCCACGGCCTTCTCGACCTGTCGCTGGGCTTTCCAGAAGCTTGACTCCTGGACGCGCATGCGGCTTCGTTGTATGAAGCTGAAGCGCAAGAACTACAACGACAACGGGAAACTTCGGGTGGGATATTTCCGGCGCAAACTCGGCCTGCTGACCTTGGAGGAGTTTTGTACGTACCGCGACACTCGTGGCCAAGCATGCCGCGTGATTCCCCGTCATGGGGCAACTTCGTTTGGGGTCGCCCGGTGAGAGATCCTCACGCCGGTAAATATGGGGAATTGACCCCATCGCGACGAAGGGGAGGGGGAGGCCGGCTACCCCGGCCTCTCCCTTACCCGCTCTTTAGCCGACGTTACCGAAATTCAAGGCAAAAATCCGGTGGTCGATCGTTGTTTGGCTCTCACGCATTGCCTGCTGGTCTCTCGTGTGACCCGAGAGGGCTGTGGGGGCATGGGCTGCCGGAGGGCATGAGGAGGGCAATTCTGGCCCGGAGCCGTTTCCGGACTCACCGCGAGCATGGTTACTCGTAATCGGCGGAGTCCACGGGCGCGTCGGCGGGCGTTCCATCGGAGTTCGTTGCGTTGGTGCCTGCGACATTGTTGACGGCGATCGTCGTCAATACCCGACCAGCCGCGTGTTCTCGCCCATCATCTCGCATAAGCGATCGCCTCCTCAAAGAACCGTTCGTGCTCGCGGACGGCTTCCAGATCGTTGAACAATACGTCGCTGGCTTCGGCTATACGGTCCGTCACGTAGTTCCGATAGTCCCGGTCGGTCGCCACTTGCACGGCTTTGCGGACGTATTCTTCGCCCGATTTGACGGCCAGGTTGTCGACGCCCATCTTACGATAGCAGGCCTGCGCGATGCGGCCCAAAATCAATTCGCCGGGCCAAGTGACCACGGGCAGGTTGAAAGAAAACATGTCGTAGCACGTGATGCCGGCCCCGAAATGCCGCGTGTCGAGAAGCACGTCGGCCAATTGCAGCAAACGGCAATAGTCGCCAAATGACTGCCGCGGCAGGAAGGCGATCCGCTCGGCTACGTGGGGAATCCGCCGCGCATAGCGCTCCTTTAGCAACCGCGCGACATGTGCGCCCGGGTCCGCCGACAGGACCACCAGCGCGCGGATCGGCTTCCAAGACGCCGCCCAAAAGCGGATCGAAGTCGGGATGCAGCTTCAAGGGGTTTTGAAGGCAGACGTACAAATGGCGGCCCTCGGGCAGGCCGAAGTCGGCCGGAGTCGCGACCGCAGTGGGCGGCAGACGCTCCTCGTAACGAAAAAGCGTTCGCGACTTCCACAACCGTTCCGTATACTGCGATTCGGAACCCGGCCGTTCGATCAGTTCGCTGGAGAGGAAATAATCGACTGCGGGAACACCGGAGGTGATCGCCGAGGCCCAGCCAGTGCATTGGACGGGCGCCAGCCGCGCGAAGGGCAGAAAATAGTTCAGCGGGTCGCTGCCGACCTCCCAATAGTAGATCAAGTCGCAGGCGGCCGCGCGGATCTGGCGGATCGCGCCGGGGAGCGAATCGCCCAAGGGAACGAACGTCAGACCCCGGCCTCCAAGCGAGGCCGCAACGGCCCGCGGGGCAAGGATCACGATCTCAAATCGCTCCGCTCTTATCCGTTCAATGATTCCTCGCATGCAAGCCAGGAAAATGTGCTCGTGCCGTCGGCTGACGTGGAAGCCGATCCGCGGCCGGCTTCGATTGCCGCTGCCGGTAGGGGGCGTCTGGTCGCGGAAATAGGGCTCGTAAAACGCGGCGAACTGTTCCTTGAGCCGCCGCTGGTTCCGGCCGTGGTATGACAGCGCAAAGCCGGGAAACAGGCCCACCTGCACGATGTCATCCAAACTAGCAGGCACAGGCCCTGTGCCGTACCCATGACGCGGAGCGTAGTGGATCGCGTTCTCAAAACTCTCAGAATGCTCCTCAATTTCCTGTGCGTTCTCAAAGACGGCCGGCCCGCAGGTGAGCCCTCGGAGCCGCCAAAGCGGCCTGTCAGGTTGCAACTGTGCGGCCTGAAAGAAGTGCTGCCGGGCGCTGGCGGCATCGTGTAGCTCTTCCAGCGATTGTGCGAGATTAAAGTGGGCCGCCGCGAAATCCGGTTTCAGGCCGATCGCCATGCGGTACGCCGCCGCCGCTTCCTTGACCTGTCCGAGGGTAAGCAGCAAGCTGCCGAAATCCGCGTAAGTCTCAGCGGCCGGGCGATCAGCCAGCGCCTGTTCGAAGACCTGGACTGCTTCTTGGCTCCGACCGAGGTCGCGGAGCAGTCCCGCCAAGCGTTTCCGTGCATCGCGGTGCGGCGGATCGAAGTGCAATGCCTTTTGGAGACTTTCCAAGGCCGCGTCTTCCTTGGCAAGCGCCGTCTGGACCATCCCCAGATTCGCGAGGGCATCGGCGTAGCTCGGGCGGATGGCCAGCGCGCGATGGAACGTCGCTTCCGCCTCCTCGAACCGCTCAAGCGAAAACAAGGCCGCACCGTAGTTGTTGTGGTAGACGGCCACTTTGGGCTTCAGTTCAATGGCCCGGCCGATCAGTTCCAGGGCTTCTTCATGCCGGCCCCGCTGCTGGCGAATAACGCCGTAGAGATGAAGCGCGCCGGCATGGTTTGGCTCCCTCTGGAGGATGCGGCGGTAGAGTTGCTGTGCGTCGCGAAGACGACCTTCGCGGTGAACCCGGATGGCGGCGTCGATGGATGATTTCTGGACCCTAGGGTTCATCAATGCTCCTCGTCGGCACCCAGGTCAGCAGCCAAGCGCCAACTTGCACGTCTTTTTTCAGCGTAAATCAATTCGAACCTTCAGGATTTAATCAACATAGCCGCGGCGATACCACTCATGCCGCTCAAGGTTGCAGGCCCTGGACCCGTTATACCCCCGTACAACTCGACGGCCCAAAAAGGCGTGCCGAGACGACGGCGGTGACGGTCAACGCGACGGCGTTTTCGAGGTCTAGGGAGGGTTTATCGCGCAGTGCGGCAACGCTCCCTGAAGTTTCTTCACGCCAGCGTCGGTAACCGAAGTACTTGGTGAGTCAAGGAACAACTGGCGGAGATTGACCAAATGGGCGAGGTGGTCCAGCCCGGCATCCGATACGCCGGTATTTATTAGGTCCAGTTCCTCGAGTTGCGTCAGGCCCTCGATGTACTTTAGGCCGGCATCGCTGATCCTAGGATTTAGCGCGAGCCTTAGTATCCTGAGGTGCCTCAGGCCCTTGATATGGCTCAGCCCTTCGTCGGTGACCCGTGCTTCGATGAGCCACAGTTCGTTGAGGTTTTCTAATCCGGCTACGTGTTCCAAGCCGGCCCCGGTCACGAGCGTGCGATTGAGACGTAAGATTTCAAGCGCGGTTAAGCGTGCCAGGTGCTCCAATCCGGAATCCGTGACAGCGGTCGCACTTAGATTTAGGATTTGGAGCTTGTTCATCCCTCGCAGGTGTTCGAGGGCCCGATCTCCCACCGGAGTTTCGGAGAAGTCTAACGTCGTCAGGTCGCTCAATCTCTCCAGGTATGCCAAGCCGACGCCCGTAATCCCCGTGTCCTCAAGGCTTAGTTCGCGGAGACCGCTCAGCTTGCTGATATGTTCCAAGCCGGCGTCCGTGATATGCGTCCCCCCATCGAGGCACAACCGGCGAAGCCGGCCCAGCGACTCGAAATGTGCAAGGTCCGCGTCCCTCGGCCCGGCCTTGGGCCACCACCAGGCACGGCCACTCGGGCTCACGCGGCTTTTGACTGCAAGGACGTTCGGAAAAAAAATCCGTCCCGAGCAAGTTTCGCAGGCATTCCGGGGGCGCCCGGTATTCGTTCGGATTAGGAAAGTCGTAGTTGTAGTCATAGGTGACGACTCCGCCAAATGTCTCAACCGCGCGCGCGGCCTCCGCCTGCCGCTTTGCGCTGCGCATTTCTGTCACGAACCAACTGCACGGGATCGCGACGGCCACAACCAGGCCAAGCAGGGAGCGGAGGCTGAACTGGAACCCCCGCCGCACGGCCAGGGCCACCGCGAGCCAAAGCATCAGGACGACGGCTACGACGCCGACGCTCGCGCATGCGGCCAGCGGCGGCCAGCCCTTGGCCCAACGCGCCGGAAGCCAGCCGAACCGTTGGCAAAGCACCAGGACGGCCTCCGTCACCAAGAGTGCCGCTAGCAAGCAACCCGGCGTCATTCGCCAGGATTGCGGTTTCGTCTCCTGATTCATCATCACTCCCTGCCAGCTTGACTTTCCGAATCCCCGTGGAAAGCACCGCGACCGATTTTGAATCTCCACCCCGCGATTAGTTAACACTACCGACCCAAACCCGATCCGAAAAAACGGAATTGAACGACGGGCCGCTTACGACGGGCGGTTCCAAGCCCGATGTCAGAATCGTCCAAAATCCCTTCCGCATGTTCGCGGGGGTCACGGTCTTCAAGAGCTTCCAATTACCTGCGACAAACGTTGCGCGGAAGCTGATCGTCCAGTCCGCTTGCGCAAGCGCCGGGAAGACCTTGTTCGCGTTGTTGGAGGTATCCTTCGTCTGTGCCACGATGTACAAGCTAAAGCCTAACTTCTCGGTAAACTCGGTAAGTTTGTCCCGGGGACGTGTTGGGTACTCCAACGGAACAAGAGTGTTCGGCATATCTGAGAAATGGAGCTTGCCGGTGGTCACCCCTGTGGTGATTGTGGTGCGGAAAATGTAATACTGATCGGCTGCACGGTCGTACCTGACCGCGTAGTACGGAGGCTCGTCGCTGTCGTAATCCAGGAGAGGTAGCGGCGGGCTGAATTCAGGAACGAGAACCCCTGTTTGATACGTTGCTTTTGCTGACAAGCTGACCGCGTTCTGCACGAAGCCAACGGTTATTTGATCTGTACCCCAATTCGCCTCCGGGCCGCTGAGCGTGACCTGTTCCTGCGCCCAGGCTGAGCCGATACCGCCCGTACGGAGGGCCGATTGGACCCACAGAGAGTTGACCTTCTTGACGAGCGATCCGTTGGGCATCTTGAATTTGCTCTCTATGGGTTCCCCGTACTGCGCGGCCACGGCTGGTACGCCCATTTTGAGAAACTCCCACGTCGCGTCGCCAGGCGGCGCCAGTGTGATCCCGACCACGTTAACATAGTAGGACCATGTGTAGTACGAGTCGATCGTGTACGAGATCTGGCCGAACCCATTCTTACCACCTTGCCCCCAATGGACGGATACAGGCTGGTCGCTATAAACTCCACCGCTTGTCGTACCTTGACTGCTTTGAACGTTCCCGTCGGCACCAACCGTGCGTACCGTCCACGGGAATTCCCGCCCAAGGACTTGTTGTGCTCCAGTGACGCTGTAGGAATAGTTTGAAAAATTCGGCACGTTCTGGGGCCCGTTGAACGTAAAGACATTGACGGTGAGTTTATCGAGATTGTCGCCCAATATCAGTTGCCATTGGCCTTGTTGGATACCCTCGACGTAAACCATGGTCGTGCCGGTGCTGCCGACCGTAACCTGCGTCAAGGGCGCTCCAGACCGGTCCGCGTTGCCCCAAATCCTAATTCCCGCTCCAGGGACATCCAAGTTGTACGTCCCGTCGTCCAACCCGGTCACCTTGACGGGAAGCAGGAATTTGTCGTTCAGGATCGCACCACTGTACTTCATGTCCGGCGTAAGAACCGTGTTATTGTCCTCCTGGCTGTACATCTGGCATTCATTGCTCAAGTGTACCGGCTACGGAATTTTCAACGAATTTCTCGATGGAAGTGGTGGAGTAATTGACCTCCGGGTGAAACTGAGGTAGCCGTGCTCGACGAGAGCGCGGCGGATTGCTGCACGGTCTATTTCTGCCTGGGCCACGCGGTCCAGGTCCGTGTCCAAAGGGTAGCCTTGGTGAAGGCGTTCTTGGGTTTGCTCGTGCTCGAGCGTGCGGCCGAAGGCCGCACGCGCCTCCTGCGAGAGCCGGGGCGAGGTCCGAAAGCACTCGCCCGGCGTCGGCTTTCCGAAGCCGTGAGGGTAGTTCTGCTCGTTGGCCATGCATCGTGCCACCTCCGCATCGCAGGCGGTCCAAAGGCCATGCCGGCCCTCGCGGGCCGCAAGTTCTTGAGTGCGGGTCTTCAATGCGTGGTTGCCCGCCTCGATCCCTCCATTGTACTCCGGCGTCCAGGGCGGTGAGAAGAGGGGCCGAACAGCCCAATTCGCCAGGAAGTCACGCATCGCCGCGGCGATGAAGGCCGAACCGTTGTCGCATTTCAGCACCAAGGGCGGCCCATGTTCCAGGAACAAGCGTCGCAGGGCCTCGATCGTCGTCTCCGCCGTCTCGTCGAGGACCGGCAACCAAGCGAGTTGGCAGCCACTGGTGAGGTCGCGGACAGCAAGCAGGTACGGCCAGCGGCCATCAATGGCCTGCGGCGGCTGGCTATGGTCCATGGCCCACACGACTCTCGGATCGTGCCAATGGAGCACGTGGATCGCGCGAGGATGGTCCAGTTTCCAGATGTGGCGGAAGCGGTTTCTGAGGTTTTCCGCTTCGCGGCGGGCCAGAGAGGGGAAGGCCGTCTGCACCGCGGCCGCGCTCACGCCCGCCCCCACCGCACGCATGAAATCAATGGCCTGGTTGCGGAGTTGCCAGGGGCTCCGACGCCAAGGCCGCCCCAAGGGCCTGGCCTCCAGGTAATCTTCGTGCCAGCGATGATTCCAGTAGGCCAAGGTGCCGGGCGCCAAGCCGAGCTGCTCGGCCGCCACACGCTGCCGCACGCCTTGCTCCACGGCCCAGTGCTGGAAGCCCACGGCATGCATGCGGGCCTCCCGCTCGGCTTCCCGCCAGGGCTGCTGGGCCGGCCAGCCACGCTTCAGGAGTTGGCAGCTACAAGCATTCATGGGCGGGGACGGTTCTTTCTGTGTTGTAATCGCTGGCGGAGCCGCTTCCGCTCCCGAGCCGTCGTTTTTTTCCCTTCTTCGCAGGCCGGATGCGCCTCCGACTTGCCCAACCGCGGCAGCTTCTCGGCCAACTCGCGGCGGACCTCGGCCGCCTTCAACTCCAGTTGCAAGCGCAAGTTCTCTTCTTCCATTTCCGCCAGACTCAGCTCCTCGGGCGGCGACTCTTGCCGAGGCCGCCCGAGAGGACGCGGCTCCAGACGTTCCAATGCCGTCTGCAGCACCTCGCTCCGCACGCGGTGGAACATCGACTCGTTGATTCCCAAGTCTTCACAGACTTCGGGAATGCTCCTTGCGCCCGAAAGCGTTTCCAGGATGGCCTTCAGGCGGGTCTTGGCCCGCTCTGAGCCTTCCAGGTGTTCCACCAGGTTCGTACCGGTCGGTTTGCGTCCTCGTCGGGCCATGGCTTTTTCTCCTCCGTGAATCAGGCTTCCGACACGGCGGGCACCATGTTCGCATGGTCGGCGGCATGCGCCGCTTGCGCCGTTGCCAATAAACTACTTGCGACACTCCGTTGTACCACTTCCGCCTTTTCGGCCGAAGACGAATCGGCCGGAGTTTCCTGTACTTCCGCCGCGGCCTGCAATGCTGCCACTGCTTTCAAGGCCCGGGCCACCGGACGGCGCTTCCGTTTCGTCTTGCCGACAGTGGCATTACCTGCGGACCGCTGCGCGGTACCCCCAGCCACCTTGCCACGGGGCTTCGCAGCCGCTGGCGGGGATGCCGCCAGGCCGATCGTCCGCTGCGAGGCACGGACCAGCGCCTGTTGCCGGGCACAGTCCTGCCGCAAGCGGGCGACTTCCTTCTCCAGGACGGCAATCTGGTGCCGCTGGCTGATCACCTGGCCCTTGGGCCGCAGTTCGCAGGCCCGCACCAGGCCCTCCAGGGCCCGCTGTTCCCAGAGGTAATAACGCGGAACCGAGAGGCCCACCACCGCGGCGGCCTCCGTGGGCGTCCGCATCCCGGCCAGGACCTCCAGGATCACCGCCGCGACGCGTTGCGCATCACGGCTGACCGCCGCCTGGGGTTTGAAACGAGGTCCACGGGAACCCTTTCCCGCTGCCGCCGCACCACGAGGCGGGGCAGACGGGGAGGCGGTTGCTATCGATGGTTTGGCTTCGCTCATGATGCCCCTCCTTGGCCTGCATCCGTGCTGCTGGGCCCTTCCTTCGGGTCCTCGGCAGCCGTCTCCAGCCGCCGCAAGCCGGCGTCCAAGGGCGATCCGCCTGGCGGCACTTCATCTTCCACGACATCGCCCGTAGGAGAGCCGTGCGGGCACAGCGGCAGGGGCACTTCCGCTGGCGTGCGGGACGCGGTGCTGTCGACCAGCGGCAACTCCGCGGCCTGCAGCCTGCCGAGATCGACCTCCGTTCGCGCTTGGCCCTCCCGCTTGAGGATCATCTTGTCCCCTTCTGCATGCACGCTGAAGGCCCGCTCACCGATCCGTCCGGTCACGTAGAACGGTGCCTTGGGCACGCCGTTGCGGGCCAATTCGAGCGCGTTGGCCGCCACCCTGCGCGGAGCGTGGCCAAGACCTCGGAGGCGGTGCCGAAGAAGCGGTCCGCAGGCACCAGCCCATCGATTCCCCGGTGGACCCTTTGGAAGTTGTAGTAGTCGATGAAATGCCCGATCCGCCGCCGTGCGTCGTCCAGGTCGAAGAACACCGACGTCTCGATGCACTCCCGCCAAAGCGTGCCCCAGAAACGCTCGATCTTGCCCAGCGTCTGCGGCCGCTGCGGCTTGGCCACGATGTGCTTGATGCCGCGCTTGTCCATCTCGCGGTGGAAGGCGCTGGTGCCCCGCCAGGTGACGTATTGGCTGCCGTTGTCCGTGAGGATCTCTTGCGGCGTGCCGTAGGCCACGATCGCCGCCCGCACCACCTCCAGCACCAAAGCCGCCGACTGGCTGGCATGGATCCCGTAGCCGGTGATGAAGCGGCTGTGGTCGTCCATGAAGGCCACCATGTACACGCGGCGGTTCTGCCGCTTGAGCACGAAGGTGAACAGGTCCGTCTGCCAGAGCTGATTGGGCGTCGCCCGCTCGAACTCGCGCTGCTTGTCGGGGTGCGGGTGGGTGGCGACTTCTTCCACCTGATAGCCCGCCTCGTGCAGCACGCGGGAGACAGCCCCTGCCGAGGCCGGCAGGGCCGGACCGCGGAGCAGCATGTCGCTGATCCGCTGGCAGCCCCACTCCGGGTTGGCCTGCTTGAGCATGAGGATCGTCCGCTTGGTCAGTTCGTGCACGCGGCTGCCCTTGGGCGCGCCGCGCTGCTGATCCATCAGCCCGGCCGGGCCCGACTCGTCAAAACGCTTCTTCCAACTGTAGAGCGTGTGCTTGGAGAGGCCGACCAGGGGGGCGAAATCGCCCGCCGGCAGGCCGCTCCGCTGCCAGGTGTCGAGGATCAACAACCGCTGCTCGGGCGTCATCGACGCTTGGGCCGACGGCTCGGGCTTGACCAACCGCTGCCCCTTGCTCTTGCGCGGGCCAGCCAGAAGACGCTTGCGGACCTCCTCGAAAGGCTCTTCGGGCGGCGGCTCTGGGCCCACAGGGGCGTCATCGGCCTGGGGCACTGCCGGCGTACCGGCCGGGGTCTGGTCGACGACCGCGACGGCGGTAAGGGGTGGAGTGGTTTCCGCAGGTAGAACAACCTGGGGGCGATCCATGGCGGCCGCGGGGGTGGGCCCCCCCACGCCGCCGCAGACGCCGGCCGCGTCGCTCGGGCTACGCCCTCGCTCCGCGGCCGGCGTCTGCTCCGACTCTGATCTCTTCCAAAACATGCCTAACTCCTTTGCGGTTTAACCGCTGTTGGAGAGGCAATTACTCCACACCTTTATCGCATTTCCCCGTTGAAACTTTCGTGCGCCGGACAGGGCCAATAGCGCGCATTAGCCGACCGTCCAGATCGGGACTCCAACGGCTCCGCCCGCAGGACTCGTGGGTGCGCGGCGGGCTTCCCACGATCCGCGCGAACGGTGCCCGGTGAAAACGTCAAGAAGCCACCGAGAGAAGGATCGTTTCTTAGCCATTGTAAGACTCCTCCAATGAAAGGGTTTCAGAAAACGGAATTATCGACCTGATGGTTTGGCGGACCCGCGGTTTCGTGTCGCGACGCGCAAACGCAAGCCGGCCCGCGAGAACGGTTAATGCGATAGCCGTCAGTTGAAGCGTTGCGGGTTCGGGGGTTGGCGTCAAAAGGCACGCATCCAATCGTCCCTGCGGATTGACGCCGCTGCCAACAATCTCGCCTGCGTCGTTGATGCCGGCCGCGTCATAAATGGTCCACCCGGAGGAGGGGTCGATCAGATTGTTGAGGTTCTGCATCCCGCCGGCTTGCGTATAGATGAAGGGGACGGATTGGGCGCCGGACGCGTCAAGATTGTAACCGCCGACAACCTGGCCCTGGTCGTTCACCCCAGTAGCGACGGACCCCCACGCCATCGAGGCAGGGTTCCCGAGGTTCGTCAGCACGCCGGTATGGAGGCTGTACAGGAACGCGTAGCCGGACGTTGGGGTCTCGGCAAAGCCCACGACGTAACCGCTGTCGCTGATCGCGGTTGGCTGGCATAACGCGCCGCCAAGCGTGCCGATATCGGTGATCGAACCCGACGATATGCTGTACACCCCGCCGTGCCCCGTTTGTTGGCAGACCCCTGCGATCTGGCCCAGGTTGTTGATCGCGCCGGCGGCGAACTGGCCCAAATCGACGGTAGTGACGGTCGTGCCGCTGACGGTCCAAAGCGCCCCGTCCCAAGCGCCGGAGGCCGTTTCCGCGCCGCCCACAATTTGCGATTTGTCGTTGATGCCGTTCGCAATGCTTGCCGCGCCGCCTAGCGTCCCCAGATCGATGAGCGATCCGCTGCCGCTATAGAAAAAGGCATGCCCATTGCTGCCCGGGAGCGGGGAATCCGACTGTCCGACCACCTGCCCGGCCGAGTTCACCGATGTGGCATGCCCGACGGCTCCTTCTACGGGATCCAGCAGGCCGATGTCCCGCATCGGCCCACTACCCTGGTAGATGAACGGATGATCGCCCCGCTCTGGCACCTCGGCGCCACCCGCTATTATTCCGCTCTGGCTTATAGCGTCAGCCTCACTAGTCGGCCCGCCAAGGGTGCCGAGGTCCGTGATCGTGTATTGGATATCGCTGCCCCAGGCAAACGCCGTGACGGCGCAAAGCAGGAATGCGATGATGAGTCTTGTCCTAATTCGGATCATGGAAATTCAATCGAGTACGACAAAAAATGTGCCAAAACCACAACATGGACGGTGCGCGATCGCCCTGCTGCCAAGCCCTTCGTTGAGGCTGGGCGATAGCCCAGTCCGTGTTAAATGCCCGTTCCAAGTCAGACCCTCGTCCCGTTCACTCCGACGGCGCCAAGACAATCGGCCTGAACACGCGGCACAGGGCGAAACTCGCTACGTCAAGAGTCAGAAATGGGTCGAACCAGAGAAAGGCCGATTGAGAACGCGGGTCAAGGGACTACCCGCTCGCGGTCGGAAAGGCACGAAACCGCATCGCGTCTTTTCATCCCGTTGCGTCGCAACCGGCCGGGGCCAGCTACCGACACCGCCTCCTTCGAAAGATTGCAACTTCGCTTTCGGCTAGGCAGCCTGGAAAGTGAGGCCGCCAAGCCGGTCAAAAATCGCCGCCTATTCGCCAGACCGAGCGAATACGTGGAGAGCTCGCCGGGCAATCGGCGTGTACAACCAGCCCGCGTCTCGCGCATTCGCTCGGATAATCGGGAAGTTCATTCGGATTCATATAATCGGCATGGTAACGCGCATTGGAGGATTTGTCAAACGCCTGGCACGGCGGTTTTCAAGAAATCCAATCTTCAATCGTCCCGACCCCTACTTCGTGGCCATCAATGAAAGCACAGATACCTGTGAGCGGCAGTAATAGCCGCGCCGCCCGGATGCAACGCGGCATCTTCATCGCGCAATGTCGACCTCGGGGCCGCGTCCAACTGGGAGCGTTTCGTGACTGCTTGCCTGCGGCAGTGGGGCCACAGCCAAGGAAATGCGCTGCTTACCCCTCTGATATGACATGTCAAATCCCCCCTGAGTTGTGATCTTGCCTCCGATCGGCCCCCTTTTTTTTATTGACATCCCCTGCCGCGTCCCATGACTTCACGCGGTCAGCGACGTCCGCAGCAAGGCTCCCTGGCGGAACCACGCCCCGAACCGAGCACGCTGCTACTATGCGTCATGCACGTCATTGTACCGGCCGGCCCTGGATCTCCCGCCGGCCTCGCTCCCACCCGAAAGCTCTATGCCGACCACCGGCTTCTGCTCTCGATCATCTGACCAGCATCACTGTCGGATAGATTTCGTGAGAATGGGGTCAGACCGGCACTATGCACCTTAACGTATTGGGTGGGCATGATCATGGGGTCAGCCGGGACTTCCTACCTTATTTTCTCTTTTCGTAATTCCCGGCCGAGCGTTTCTACGACTTGCAAAATATCGGGCCGCGACGGCCGCGACATCAACCGCCGACGGTTCGCTCCGACCGCGGTCGCGCCAAACCCGTAGTGGGCCGCGGTCACGGTCACGGTCACGGTCAGACCGTCATTCAACACTTTCGCCTCTTCCGCAGTTGTGCCGCAAGCGTCTCCACGACCTTCATTTGTTCGGGCCGCGCCGCCAGCCGGCAACGGTTCGCTGCGACCGCCGTGGCGCCGATGCCGTAACGCTCACCGATTGCACGGCTGCTCAGGTCGGCCAGTTCCGCCGCCAACTCCACCGCAGTGCCTTTCGCAGGGCCCACCCGGCGGCCATGGGCCGACAACAAGCTCGGATCCACGCGGTAATGACGCGCAACGACTGCGTCAATCTCGTCAAGCGTTACCGTCCATCGCGGCAGATCCAGGTCCCGGTCCTGCACCCGGCCGGTGCGACGTTCTCCGATTCGCTCCTCCGTCCGCTCGATGAACGCTGAACCGCCAATCGCATAGCGGCTGGCAGCCATCGCTTCCCGCAGCGGCGCATCGTCCTCCAGCAGGCATGCCCGAACGTACGCCCGGGACGTTTTGCAGCGGATTGAAGGCCACCGGGTATTCGAGATCTGCCGGGTTGAAGTAGATCACGTCCTTGATCCTGCGCTCGGACACAGACTCCAAGACCCCCTCGGCCAGATCGCCGTGGGGATCGATCAAGGCAAGGCCGTAGCCTGACTCGATGTCGTGGGCCGCCATGTTCAAGATGAGCGTGGATTTGCCCGTCCCGGTCTTGCCGACCAGGTACATGTGACCGCGGCGGTTCTTCTGCTTGATGCCGAAGCGCTGGCGGATGTCGCGGTAGTTGGTCAGAGCGAAGGGCGTGACGGGGTTGTCTTTGGCAGGTGCGTGCTCCATTCATTCATCGTAAACCGGGGTGCCAGGCGACGTAAGACGGGAACTCTTGCCCTCCGCGGCCGATTTGCCCGCCTTGCGGCAGGCTGGCGTCGCGCTATGCTGAAGGCAGAACCTTCACAACAGACCTATCGAGGACACGATCCATGAAGCCGGGCATCGCGCCAAGCAATGTTCAGCGGGCCCCGGGAGCCCAGCGGGTTGACGAGGAAGGTATCGAACAACTCGCCGCGCGGCGTGTCGGTGGGAGTGGCACTCTCGTCAGCGACCGCGCGCGGGCAGGACATCTATGTCACGAATCAGGTCACCGGCACGATTGGCGAATACTCCATATCGGGAGGAACGGTGAACGCTTCGCTGGTCTCGGGGTTGAATAACCCGGCCGGCATTGCCGTGTCTGGATCAGACCTGTTTGTGACGAATTGGAGCCCTGGAGTGGATTACGCCAGCACGATTGGCGCATATACTACGTCGGGTGTCGTCGTGAACGCTTCGCTGGTCTCGGGGTTGAGCACTCCGTTTGGCATTGCCGTGTCTGGATCAGACCTGTTTGTCACGAATTGGCATGGTACCGGCGGGAGCTTCACGGGCACAATTGGCGAGTATACTACGTCGGGTGTCGTCGTGAACCCCTCGCTGGTCTCGGGGTTGGGATGTCCGTATGACATCGCTGTGTCTGGATCGGACCTGTTTGTGGCGGATATCTTTACCGGCACGGTTGGCGAATACACTACGTCGGGTGTCGTCGTGAACCCCTCGCTGATATCGGGGTTCGTTCAGCCGACTGGCATTGCGGTGTCTGGATCGGACCTGTTTGTCGTGGACGACGCCACCGGCACGGTTGGCGAATACACTACGTCGGGTGTCGTCGTGAACCCCTCGCTGATATCGGGGTTGCAGATTCCGGTTGACGTTGCCGTGTACGGATCGGACTTGTTTGTCACGAATGGCGGCGACAAGATTGGCGAATATACCATGTCGGGAGGAACGGTGAACGCCTCCCTGGTCTCAGGCTTGGATGGTCCGTGGTGCCTTGCAGTAACATCAACACCCACCCCCGAGCCTTCCACCTTCGCCCTTGTCGGCGTCGGCGCCCTGATCCTCCTCGCCTACACCCGTCGCCGCCGGAATCGCACGGCATAGCAGCGGGTCGAGCCAAGCGGCACGTGCCGACCGGTAAAATAAAGGCCCCCGAATGCCCGCCGGACAGCGCGACGGCTGCCGGCGGTTTGGCTGATAGCTAACCAGGGTCATTGGGCAACTGCCTTTGGGCTTTCCGTGCTGGCCCACCTCACGGCCACGTTCCAACCGACCTCCGAATACAGCCCTTTCAGGACTGTCTCTGAGGTCAGCTTTGCCTGCTGGATGTTCTCGGCGGACGACGCCGTGTGCGAGACAAGCTTCTGGGCCTCGGCGTACACGGCATCTCGCAGGCTGTCTTGATCGGCGTTCCACGGCATCCAAGCCAGCCGATCTACGGCCCACGTTCGCGTGCGTTCGTGGTTCACCCTTGGCTGAAGCACTTGGGGCTCAGGCAGGATGATCGTCGCCTGCTTGGTGTCGTCGTGCTTGTCGGTGATGGAGGCTTGGCCCAGGTTGACCGAGAGCAGGGCGTCTCCCTTGATGAGCCAGCTACCGCGGCACCCATTTCCTTCGGCTACAAGGATGTCGGCGATCTGGATGCGAGTGGTCACCAGTTGGGACAGCCTTTCCAGCTTTTCGACGGTTGGACCTTCGGAGTGGATCACGACGGGCGGCGGCGTCTCGGGCGGGACGAGCCGTGGGATGAGGAGGACCGCGGAACTGGCCGCAGCCAAGACGATAAGCAGAAGAGCAGCAGGGCGCATGGTCAATGGAACGAATCGGGACAGAAGGAAGTACAAGGAGGCGGCGGTCAAAAGGATGGCCGCCAGAACGATGTTTCGCATCGAGTTTCCTTTGGGTCATTGTGTAGCGGCCTTGGGCGGCACGGCGGTCGTGTCTTCGTAGCCGCCGTCTTGGCCTTGCCAGTGGATTACGGCGGGCTTGGTGGGCTGTGGGTTTTGCTTGTAGCAGCCGACGCAGACCATAGTGGCCGCAGCGAGAGCGAGGACGATTCGAAGAGAGTGTGGCATAATGTTAAGGGTGTAGACGAGAAGAAGAATGTCTGGCAGGAGCACGACGACCAGCAGCAGGGCAACCGCTGCGAACAGCATGGCGGTCGTCAGGGTCTCCTTCCGAGGAATGTAATGGGCCAGACGCTGGCGAAAGAGCCAGGCGAGGACCGAAGCAACGAGAATCGAGGCAAGCAGAGTAATTGTGAAGATCATGGTTTTTTGTCCTTTGGTTGGAACGGTTGGAACGGGGCTAACGAAGCCACAGCGGTACGGGGAATGGCACGGTAGGCAGCCCTGACGAGCAGGGCTGCCGCAAGGAACGATTGAAGAAGCCCAGCCCCGGCGCTCGGAGGAATGAAGCAGCCAGGGCTGGGCTACGGGGCTTGGCGTGAAGGCCAGCCAGAGATGAGAGATCAGGCCGCGGCGGCAGCAGGGCCGGGCTCATCGCCCAGAAATTTCCGCCATGACTCTGCCAACTCGCGACGCAAGTGGGCGATACGGCTCGGCGTGACCTTGAACCGGCGGGCGGCGTCGGCCGTGCGGTTGCCGAGGCTGAGGTACTGGGCCACTTTGCGGTCACGTGGGTGCAGGCTCTTCAGCCAGTCCTTGAAGTCCACGCGGAAGGCGACCACTTCCGGTACCGGCAAGCTGCGGGTATCTTGCACGACTGCCTCTTTCCAGCAATCCTCCTGCTCGTTGAACTTGTCCAAACGCTCGACCATCACGCCCTTGTGCTCCTGGCAGTATTTGCTCAGGACGTCCTTGATGTTCTGGGACGATCCAGTCTTGCGATTGTCGAGCGTTCGCCGGATTCCGAATTTCGCAAGCACAGTCGGATACGCGAGGTCGAGTTTGCCGCGCTTGGCCAGGCCAGCCACAGCGGCGGTCGTGTTGGCGACGACATTCTGTACCGCCTCTTGCCTGGTTTCCGGGTCGTAGGTGCGGAAGGCCCGCTTGGCGTAGCGGATGATGGTGGGGAGCATGGCAAGCAGTTTTGCGTGCCACGCAGGGGCTTCTTTGCGACGCGGGTCTTCACGTCGTGTACTCATCGGCGATCTCCTTGGTGGACCGCCAGCAAGGCGGTCCGTGTTGAAGGGAACACGAAAACCGCCTTGCACCGTGCAAGGCAGCGCTGGACGCTGGCCGTCCACGTGGGTGGCGGTCAACGAATCAGATCAAAAAGGAGGGGCGCAGAGCCCGAGGTAGGGATTGTCAGTTTATAATGCCGTGGTTCGGCCTCGAACTTGACCTTCGGTGGCCGACGCGGGCCGTTGCCAGCGGGCCTGAATTGACGTGTTGGAGCTGTTGCAGAATTGCACGTGACCGCCGGGCGCGGTATGATGCGGCGCACAGCAATTGTCTTTCCAGCCGCTGACGCGGAGCGACCACTTTGACCCCTCAGCAATTCATCGCCAAGTGGCAGCGTGTCACGCTCTCCGAGCGCAGCGCCTGCCAGCAGCACTTCCTCGACCTATGCGAGCTATTGGGCCAACCCAAACCGGCCGAAGCCGACCCCGACGGCACCTGGTACACCTTCGAGAAAGGGGTGCAGACCAGTGAAGATACGAAGGGCTGGGCCGATGTCTGGATGCGAGATCACTTCGGCTGGGAATACAAGGGCAAGCACAAGGATCTCAAGGAAGCCTACACGCAACTGCAACGCTACCGGGAGGCGTTAGAGAACCCGCCGCTGATGGTCGTTTGCGACATGGACCGCTTCGAGGTCCACACGAACTTCACCGGCACCACCAAGCACATCCATGCCTTCGATCTGGCCGGGCTAGCGCTGCCCGCCAACCTCGACATCCTCCGACGAGTCTTCACCGATCCCGATTCGCTCAAGCCCGGCATCACCAGCGAGGCGATTACGGTCGAGGCGGCCGAACGGTTTGCCAAACTGGCCGATGGGATGCGGGACAAGGGGATCGAGCCGCTGCGGGCGGCCCACTTTCTGATGAAGCTCATGTTCTGCATGTTTGGAGACGATAGTGCGCCTGATGTATCCGGGTCTGTTCCCCTGAAGAACCGCTCGGAATGCCTTGTTGATAATGTCGTTTTGACCGTGGCCGTTTGGTCGGCCACCTGTACCTAGGGGTTACGTTGATGAAGTATGTGATTCATCGGCAAGACAGCTACCCCAACAATGTGGGACACTGGCGATGCTCTATGGCCTTGGCAGTCCCGCTAGGTAGAGTTTCCGCATGGCTACTGGAAAAGGAACCAACTAACACCTTCGGTAAACCGAAACCACATTCCCGCTAATACTAGAGCCGCCTGGGGATCGGATCCCGGGCTAGGGAATGTCCCAAACGACCGAAGGCACTGTGTCTTTGCTGACGGTCCCGCACAACGAAAGGTTGACAGAATTGCGAGCTAACCAACTACCTCGCGACGTTTGGGGGAGCAGCAGCCCGCTGTTGGGTGTTGCCACAGTGTTGGAGCCTACACGGAGACGCTTGAGTGTCAGCAAGGGAACCAGGGAAACTCGGCTGAGTAGGGTAGTCACAACGCTAAGCTGGTCGTCGGATCGGCCGAGGCACCTACCGATGAGGCAGCCGAGTGGCGGAGCACCCGTAGTAGTCGGAGGCGTTAATGACGTTCACATGGCGAAGGGGTGCAGGATGATTCGCGTAGGGACAACCGAAGTGTTCGTCAATTTGGAGGCTTCCAAATGAACATCGAAGAAGTCCAGTGTAGGCTCTGGGAGCAATCGCATGCCCACAGACAGAACAGGGAATCAGGGACCCCGCTCTTTCCGACCAACCCGTATGGTAGTCGGATCAGCAACCTGATGGACCTGATGCACAATCCCACGTGGATTGCGGCAGCCTGTGACCGCGTGCTGAAACGCTCCCGTGGCAAAGCAGCAGGCGTAGATGGAGTGCGGGTCAGCGACTTCGAGAAGTCATGTGAATCCCGGCTCGAACAACTGCGCCTGGAATTGAAACGCGGTACGTATCGGCCTTTGCCGCTACGGCGGGTGGAAATTCCCAAGGCTAACGGCAAAATGCGCCAGCTTGGAATCCCGACGTTGTAGTCATAATGCACTCCTTACAATGAGCGTTGGGATTGTTGGCTACGACTCTTCTGAATTCGCGTGGATTTTTCGACCCACTGCTGCAATCGGCGTTCCGTTTCCGGATCGAGGGTGATCCATAATGCGGAACCCCGGTTACGACGGCGGGCCAGGACAACGCCACGCTCGATCCAATAATACACGACATTTGGGGTGACATCGAATTTCTCAGTCACCTGGACAACCGTCAGTTCTTCCGGTCGCTTCAGCCTCGGGGCTGGAATCCGATGCTTGTAGCGAATCCAGGAGATCATCGACTGCGTAAAGGGTTTGCCTTTCGCACTGCGGCGGCCCTGCTGGTTGAGCGTGTCGGCGATCTCTGCGTCGGCCTTCTCGGCCGCCAACCGTCGAATCTGCTCCACGATCTCTTCAGGATACCGCAACCGATCAGCGATGCGAAGCGGTAGGTCTACGACCAGGTCCTCGCAGGCACCTCCATGCCAGCGAATATGGAGCAGGACCCGTCGGGGCTCGGTCAGCCGTTCGACCGCGATGTCCTTCACCAACAGCCGTAGCATACGCTTCTTGTCCTTGGCGGGCGTGGCGGGAGCATTCCATAAGCGCGGAAGATCCTTGGCCAAGGCAAGGATTTCAGCGCGCTGCTCGGTGGTGATGGTCATGCTGTGACCGCGCTGGAAATCGGCAAGTTCCTGGCGGGTTTCTTCCAAGCGGCTGAGGGCCTCGTTCCAGCGTTGCTCCAGGGAAGCGGCGACGAGGCGGTTGGCCGGATCGACCTGTTCATAACGCCGCTGGGCAAGTTGGGCCTCATATTCCGCGCGCTGTAATCGCATCCTCCACTGTCCTTGCAAGGACTCGTCACGTTGCTCCAACTCGTGGAGGACGTCCAAGGCAAGGTGGATCTGATGAGAGTTGACCACCTCGACTACGCGTTTGGACAACGCCTGATCTACCAAGCCGCATTGAACTGCCATGCAGGATTTACGCGACCGGCCCGCGCGTTTGCGCCAATTGCATTCATAGACCGGATAGATGCCACCATTGCCCTTGTACCGCACGGTCAGCCGCCGACCACAGATGCCGCAGATCAGCAGCCCTTGCAGAAGAGCCAAGCCCTCGCGTGCCGGTCCGCTCAAGAGCGTATCCTCCCCATTCGTGCGATTGTGTTCGAGCATCTCCAAATTGTGGAGATGTTCGCCAAAGGAAATATAGCCTGGATGGTGATTCTGAATCTCCACCAGCCACGAGGGCCGAAGCATAGCTTTTGCTCGGGAACGGACCTCACCGTTGGCCAGGATGTGCTTGACGCAACGATAACGACCGAAGACATAAACTCCCGCATACGCCGGATTCTTCAGCACGCTCAAAACGCGGCGATCCGTCAAGTGTCCCCAGATGAGCTGGCCGTTCCAAACGCCGCCGTAGGCCCTTTTCGGAAATTTCAGTCCCCGTGCTGCGAATACATGGGCCACGGCGTAGGCACTGCCCGTTTCGCGGAAGGTTGCGAACAACGTCTCGACCGCCCCACGCACCTCGGCGTCCGGATCCAGCACGATCGCATTGGCGTCATCATAGCATAGCCCGACAGGCAACGGAAAACGCAGTTCACCCTTCTTGGCTTTATTGAGCTTGCCACCCTGGAGGCGCGCGTGGAGGAAATGCAGTTCTGCCTGACACATCTGGGCCTTCAGCCCAAGCAGGAGGCCATCGTTGAAATCCGCTGGATTGTAGCAACCGTCCTCGTCGATGATCAAGGTGCCGGTCAAGGCACAGATCTCGATCAAGCGATGCCAGTCGGCGTTGGACCGCGCCAGGCGCGATGCCTCCAAGGCGAAGACCGCGCCGACTTCTCCCAGCGAGACATCGGCCACCAACTTCTTGAAGTCGTCTCGCCCGCTGCTCGTGGCCCCCGAGATTCCCAGGTCCCCGTCCAGGATTCGCATGCTCGTAGCCGGCCATCCCAGTGAGATCCCCTTGTCCTTCAATGCATACTGCCGCTCGGTACTCTCCTGATGGTTCCGCACCTGCCCCATCGTCGACTGACGCACGTAGACATACGCCGTCTTCTGCCGTTGGGCCAGAGTTACCTGCGTCGTCATGACACACCTCCTGACTTCTGAAGGGAGGAGTTGTGTCGGCCAGATAAGCCTGGATCATGTTGGCCACCAGGGTGGCCAGGGCTTGAGTGTCGATCGCTTCGATATTGGGCGCCATGGATGTACCGGACACGCCGCCTCCGGGTGTAGGCCCGCGCGCTGGCCGACCTTCGGGCAGGCCAACTGCCAGCCGACTTTGGATTCACCGACCGATCGGAACGGTAGTCTGTTATGCTCCAAATCGCTTTCATGGGTCAAGATCACTTTCTGTTTCGCTGGAGAAGGGACACCAGTTCCGCCAACTCAAGAAGACAATAACCGTCCAGAAGTGGCGGTGCGCTGATGCCCAAAACGGCGATGGGCAGCGGATCGGCCCGGTCGGTCCATTCCCGCGGCACGGCAAATGTCCCGTGGGAGGTTCCTTGGAGAATCAGCGTTTCAATGCCCCGAACTCGCCGGAGCTTGAGGATCGGGAACCGCTGACCCTTGAGAGGATGGAACGGGTGGATGATTTCCGCCGATCCCGAAAGCGCGCTGCGGTCAGGTGCAGTTACCGCTGACCGTGCCTTGCCTGCGCGACAAGATCGTTCAAGAGGCAATACGCATGGCGTTGGAACCCATTTTCGAGGTCGAGTTCCATGAACACTCCTACGGGTTTCGACCGAATCGGAGTGCGCACCACGCCGTGGCCCGTTGCCGCTACTTGGCGTTGACGGGTTTCACTTGGGTCATCGAGGGAGATGTCAAGGCTTGCTTTGACGAAATCTCCCACACGGCGATCCTGGGGTGCATCAGGGAAAAGGTGATTGACAACAAGTTTCTCGCCCTGATTCAACTCTTGTTGAAGGCGGGCGTGGAAATCGACGGAGTCCTTCATCCGACGACTAAAGGGGTTCCGCAGGGTGGCGTGGCCTCCCCACTCTTGGCCAACATCGTGCTGAACAAATTGGATTGGTTCCTCCATTCCAAGGGGTTCCACGACGGAGCCCGGATAAGGAGAGTGCGCCAAAATGAGTCTAATGTCCGGTTCTGCCGCTATGCCGACGACTGGTGCGTGTTCCTTACGCGGTCCAGCCGGGAACGAGCGGAACAGCTACGGGACGAGATCCGCGAGTTCCTTCGGAATACATGCGGGCTCGAACTGTCGGCTGAAAAGACCCGGATTACCCACGTGAGAGACGGGTATGACTATCTCGGATTCCAACTCTCAGTAGATGTTGGCACATCCGGGAACTTGTCGCCCAAAGTCAGGGTAGGCCGCAAGGCTATCGCCAACATCCAGCAGCGCTTGGGAGAGGTCCTTCGCCATCGCCCAATGCAGGAAAGCATCTCGGTTCGTCTTGAGTGTGCCTCGGCAGTCATTCGTGGCTGGTCGAATTACTTCAAGGCAGCCCACAACTTCTCAAAAGTTGCTCACGGGCTAGACCACAGGGCTTTCTGGATCGCGGTGAAAGCGATATGCAGGAAGGAAGACATATCGACTGCCCAGTGTCTCCGCAAATACCGTCTTCAGAACACCATTGGCGTTCACGAAGACTGTGCCCTGGCCCGCTTCCAAGATACGGCGCCGGCGTACTACTACTCGTCGCCGCAGCCATATCAACCCGGCTGTCACCAGCCGTACCCGGAAGATGACGAATGGGAGGCGGCTTTCCTCCTCCCCGATCGTCGGCGGCCTGGACGCGGCGACCTCAAGTGGAAGGCTCTGGTACGCGACGGCTTTCACTGCCGGGGTTGCGCGGTCGTGGTTACCTCCAAGACCTCGCACGCGGACCATGTCGAACCTGTCAACCGCTTTGCCAACCTCGAAATGGCAAACAGCTTGGACAACATCAAGACGCTGTGTCTCAGATGCCACAAGCTCAAAACCGCGAGGGAAGCGAGTGCTTAGAATCATCTGGAAAGCCGGATGCCTGGAAACTTGCACGTCCGGTTTGGGGTTGGGGCCGGGGTGCAAATCCCCGGCCTACACCACCCGGCCTGCTGCCGCCGGGCCTCTTCGGCCGCCTGTTGGAAACGGCCAAGGCCAACCCGGCGATTCTTCCCCGCCTGCTTGAAAACCTATTTGAAGCCATGGCCCGCGGCGGTACGTTCGGGGCCGACGTGATCGCCTGGTTCAACGGCGGCCTGTTCGACGACACCGACGTGATTCCGCTCACGACCGCGGAAATCAACACCCTGGCGAACATCAACACCTACGACTGGGCCAGCGTTGAGCCGTCGATATTCGGCACGCTGTTTGAGCGGACCCTCGATCCGAGCAAGCGGAGCCAGATCGGCGCGCACTACACCAGCCGGCAGGACATCGAGACGCTGCTGAAGCCGGTGCTGTTGGCTCCGCTGCGGCGGGAGTGGGACGATATCCGCCGGCACTGCGAAGAGGAATTGTGGCCAAAGGTAGTGAAGGCCAGCCGCGCCCGGGGTGGTAAGGCCGCCACAAAGGACTCGCCGCAGCGCAAGGCATTCGACCGCTCGGTCGTCGATTTCATCGAGCGGCTCGCGCACGTCACAGTCTTAGATGCTGCGTGCGGATCGGGCAACTTCCTCTACGTGGCGATCAACATGCTCCTGGACCTGGAGAAGGAGGTGATTGCGTATGCAGCCACGCGCGGCTTGTCGCTGGTGCCGCGGGTCAGTCCCTTGCAGCTTCACGGGCTGGAGATCAACCCCTACGCCCAGCAGCTTGCCCAGGTCGTGATCTGGATCGGCTACCTGCAATGGATGCACTATAACGGCTTCAAGATGCCCGACCATCCCGTGCTGACGCCCATCGAGACGATCCGGCAGATGGACGCGATCCTGGACCTCTCGGACCCGGAGCATCCGAAGGAGCCGGAGTGGCCGGAAGCAGAATTCATCGTCGGCAATCCGCCGTTTCTGGGCGGAAAGCGGATGCTATCGGAACTCGGCGAGCGCTATATGGCGGCGCTGCGTCAGGTCTGGGATGATCGTCTGTCGCGATTTAGCGACCTTTGCTGCTACTGGTTTGAGAAGTCCCGCAAACACATTGAGGACGGCAAGAGCCAGCGGGCGGGTTTGTTGGCCACGCAGGGAATTCGAGGCGGCGCGAACCGAAGGGTACTTGAGCGGATCAGGAAAACCGGCGACATATTTTTTGCCGAGAGCGACCGGGACTGGATTCTTGACGGTGCAACCGTCCACGTCTCCATGGTGGGATTCGACAACGGAAACGACACCGCGCGAGTGCTCGACGGCAAAACAGTCGAAACAATCAATCCGAATCTTGCGACCGGCTCCGACACTACAACTGCGCACGCTGAAGGAAAATGCCGGGTTGTCATTCATCGGCGTCCAGAAGAGCGGACCGTTCGATATTCCATTCAACGCAGCAATGGAATTCCTGGTCCAGCCCTCTGTCGGTGGTTATCCGAATTCCGACGTTCTCCGGCCCTACTGGACTGGCATGGATTTGGTGAGGCGTGCGCTGGGGGTTTGGGTCATTGATTTTGGCGTCATGGACCAGGAAACAGCATCTCGCTACGAAGGTCCATTTGAATACTTGAAAAAGCACGTTCCAGCCGAGCGCACGGCGAGACATTTTCACGATTATCCCTTCTGGCACTTGTGGCGGCCGCGGCCAGAAATGGTCCAGGCAATCGGCAACCGCGGGCGTTTCGCAATCACTCCGCACGTTTCAAAGTACAGAATCTTCGCGTGGGCCGAGGCGTGTATCCGGCCGTCCAACTTGCTTATCGCTGTTGCGACTGACAAGGACTTCCATTTGGGCGTCTTGCAGTCGCGAGTACATGAGATATGGTCCCTCGCACAAGAAACCCAGCTTCGCGAAAAGGAAAGCGGCAATCGCTACACTCCAACCACCTGCTTTGAGACCTTTCCGTTTCCGATCGCGGCGACGATGGCAGCGGGGGAAGAGTCTATATCACGGCCCTGGACTGCTATAATGAGAAAGTCACTGGCCAACCCACCCCCACCTGCCAACGGTCAATGTGACTGGCGCCGATGGTGTAGCCGTCGCTCGGAACAACCGGCCCTTTTGGGATTCACAAGGAGGGTTGACTTGCTGGGGGCACTGGCCGATAGTGAACCGATTCCATTCGCAGATCACGACTTCTGGAACGAAGTTGCCACCCCCTGCATCCGGAGCAGCGACCTCTTGGTCCCGAACTCACCACGGGTTTCTGAAGGCTTGATGTAAGTAACCGGTTGTCAACCACGATGTCGTCGATCGGCTCTCGCTGCTTCTCGATCGCCTTTTCGGCGTTCCCGCGTCGAGTTGGCGTAGCACCGCAATTCACCCTCCCGGCCGTAGAGGGAGAACTGCCATAAGGTCCTCGGCGGCTCGTAGGGAACGCAGAGAAAATCCAAGACCGATTCTTCCGCCAAGACGAACATCTCGTCCGGGGCGTCCTTGCGGGCAAACTCTTCGCGCGGGAACCTCTGGAAACCGCAAAGGTCGTTTTCCGCGATTTCTCTTACTGATCCATCCCACTGTTTGGTCGCGATCGACGGCAACGTGCAGGCAGGCTTTTGCGCCCCTGCGGAGGCCACCAGCAGAAGGCATACGCAAAGTCCGCCCCCCACGGCCCGCAGTGCAGGTCGCAAGGAAACGGAGCGACGGATGGGCAACGGCGATCTCACGGCAATCTCCTTGACGGACGGCAGCGGTTAATGTTGCAGCTAGACAACCCCGGTTGGCGCAGCGGGCACTTTCGGAACAAGCAGGGGTTCGCCTCAATAGTTCGTCGCCAACGGAGGCCATGGCGGACGCCGTAGCCTCCGACTTCATCAGGTCTGCCCTTCCAGCTATTCTACCCGCCTCCCGCGGCCTGCACCATCAGGCGACGGTCGCGCAGTCGCGCAGCGACCTCACGGCTTTTGCAGCTCCACGCGATACGGCCCGTCGGCGGTGAGCAGAACCAGGCCGTAGTGCTGGCTCGAGACCAGGGTGGAGAAGAAGGAATTCGGCGCGGGGGGAGGGGATTGCCCCCGCAGCAGGCGGAACTCTTCCGCGAAACTCGATGCCGCGTACAAGCGGCCGAAGCACCACACGTAAATCCGGCCGTCGTGGACCACACATTCCCCCGCGGGCGACTTCGAGCGGAGCGTCTGCGGCCTGAAATCGGGGAAAGCGGCCTTGTACAGAGGGACGTCGCGGCCGCCGTAATTCGTCCAATACACGGCCCCCTCGTGCGCGAGAAGAGGCCTCCGGCCGATACCCCGGGCACGCTCCCCACGACGGTCCCTTGGTCGGGATCGATCAGCAGCGTGCGGTCGCCGACAAGCAGCACCCGCTGCTGCGGCCGCTCCCCTGCGGCGCGCGCCGCCGTGAGCGTGCAAAGCCTTTCGATCGGCGAGGCGACCTCGGGGTCCGCGTCGCCCGGGCGGCGCCCCTCCGCCACCGCGCGGGCCTCGTGTATGACCTTCAGCGACTTCCCCTTCTGCGGATCGAAACTGGCGACGGCGCACCAGGCTCGTCCGAAGTAGCCCGCCACGCAGACCCTGCCCTGGCCCAGCGGGGCCACGGCGGCGCCGTTCTGACCGCCCATCGGCGGCAGGCCGTCGTCGGCCGTGAACTTCCAGATCCGCTCGCTCTGCGGGTCGATCACCGCCAGGAACCGCGCCGGATCGGGCGAGGCCACCCAAACGTACTTCCCGTCGCTGCAGATGTTGATTCCCCGGTCGTAACCGGTTCTCATCCGCATCGGGCTGCGTCGTAGCGACAAGGGCCGCAATTCACCCTTTTTCTTCATCAGGTACAGCCCCTGCCCCGTCGTAACCACTTCGGGCCGCAACTCGGCGGCGTCCTGCCCGGCGGCAGGCTGGCGCTTCCGAAGAGAAAACCGCGCCGAAGTCCCAATCAAGTCGATCCCTCGACAGACGGGCATCCAGAGTGCGATCTTGCCTTCAAGCCGGACCCCGCCCGCATCCCGATCGTCGATCGGAAGCTCGATGCGATGGAAGACGACGTCGTCGACGGGCGTTTCGCCGCCGGCCGCAGCCGTTCCCGCCGGGGACGACGGCTTCCGCGGATCCGCTTCCGCCCGCTGTTTCCGGACCGTATCTTCCTCGCGCCAGCGGCGCATCAGGATCGTGGCCCAATTCCGGATTTCGGGATTCGGCAGCGCCTCGGACTGGCTGAGGAATTCATAATAGGCGGGCTCGCTGCAGAGCCGGATGCCGTCTCCGCGGATTTCGAGGACCTCGCTCCATAGGATGTTCTTCTTCCGGAGCGACGGCTGCGAAAGGCCCTTGGCGAGGTCCCGATCGGGGACGTGGTCCCGCGCGATGCCTTCTTTCAGGTAGGCGAAATCGCGAAGCAGTTTCAAGCGGTCTTCGCAGATCTCGCGGATGTGCTCCTTGAGGAATTCGATCCGCCACGGAAAGTCGCCTGCGGCGGGCGTGTAAGGGATCGGCCACTCGGCATAGCGGCACAAAATGATCACCGACAGGTCGTCGACCTTCGCCGCGGCCTTGGCGGCCAGCACGCGGCGGCACATCGCCCGCACCGGCTCGAAGGCCGCCTTGTTCCGCTCGTAGCTCTCCCGGTCGCGAGTGCTCTGCAAGTCACCGAAAGCGAGCATGCATGGAAGCCCGGGCAGGGGGCACTCTCCGGAGCGGTCCAGCCTGGCATGCGACATGTAGATTTCGGCATGGTACAGGTTGGCGGGCAGCATGGCCCGGGCCATGCGGCGCACGGACACCGTCGACTCGACGGAAGGCTCTTTCCGCCACTGGTCCCCCACGACTCGGCTGAGCAGATACACGGCCTCGCCGTGCAGGTCGTAGCGGTCGGGCTGCAAGAGCAGGGCCGCTTCGGTCAGGTCGAGGGCCTCTTGCCAGTCGCCAAGCCGCGAGAAGAGCCGGGCCCGTTCGGCCAGTTGCCTGGCCTCCGTTTGCGGGTCGGGCGGTTTCAGGGCCTGGCCCAGGGCCTTGGCCAGGACCTCGCCAGCGCCCGCGCGGACCAACCGCGGCAGGTCCTCGACCGCCGCGCCCGCTTGGCGGCGGGTATCGAGCTGGGTCGTGCCCCGCAGCAGCGTGAGTTGGAACGAGACCGTCTTTTTCCCGCCCTCTCCTTCCAGCCGGTACTCGCCCAGGAGATAGAGCGGCAGCCGCCGCAGGCCGGCTGCCGCGCCGCCGATCGCCAGTTCCCGGGCGACGGCCTGGGCCTCGGCCAGTTCCACCACCAGCACACCCGGCCGGTCCAGGAGCATCTCCTCGATCAGCCGCGGCAGGCCCCCTTCAGATGTTCGCCCTCGAAGGCCAGCGTGTTGTTGACGAAGGGCGGAACGGCCACGATGTTGTCGATCGGCTTTCGTTGCTTCTCGATCGCCTGTTCGGCCAGGCGCAACACGGCGTCGGCGTCGGCCTCGATGTTCTTGGAGAGCTCGACGGGCTGATTGCACAGCCGCAGTCCCTGCCTGGTTTCGCAGATCGTGACGCGGGCGTGCGGCTGGGGCTTCTTCTCGCCCTGCAAGACGATCAACAGATCGGCCTTGAGGAGTTTTCCCAGGGCGATGCGCCTGGCCGTGCCTTCGGCAGTCAGCAAGGCGCCGAGCTCCTGCTCGCGGAAGATCGCCTGGATATTCTCCCGCTCCAGAAGCGTGATGTCCTTGTTCTGTCCCAGCCGCAGTTCCACCAGCGGCGCGAGCTTCTCGGCGCCCGCGGCCTGCGAGGCGAGCACGGCAACGCGGGTGTCGGCGTAGCCGGGGAGGCAATTCAGGACAGCAAGGCCGGCCAAAAAGACGATGACGGCACGTGCGCAAAGCAAGCCGGACTGGCCACGGGGGCGGGAAAGGACCGATCGCATGACCTACTCCTCGGAAAGGATGGCCTATGTGACGCAGTTCTCGGGCAGTTCCAAGCAAGCCGGGTTGTGGCCATCATTCAAATTCTATTTGCCCCTAATCTGGAGCAGTGCGGCCGCTTGCTGCTGCTTTCCATAAGGCGCGGGAAGCTCGTTCGCAGTGGGCCGTCTTGGAAAGCGGCGGCAAGCCGCCGCACTCAAAAGGCTCATTTTACCGCTGTCGGCGCGGCCTTGCCTTCATCGGGTGCCCGCGCATAGCGCAACAGGGCGGGAACGGCGACCGCGGGCGGACGGCGGGGCGTGTTGTCGTGGACCAACAGCAGGTGCTTGCCGACGAAGTACGTGTTGAAATCGGCAACCACGAGGTTGTAGGCCCCCTCATACCAAGGCAGCGGGGCCGCGGTCCCTTCCAGGCTCTCGACCGTAACCGCGCCGTCAAGCCCGTGAAGCCGCAAGCCCACCTTCAACTCCTTGGCCATCCGCCACCCCTCGTTGGCGACCCAGAACGGGTGTCCCAGGGTGGTCGTGATCTTTTCCGCGCCGATCCCGATGACAAGCCGGCGGCTGGGCGGCCGATAGGTCGTGGCAAGGACCGGCTTGTAAGCCAGCTCGCCGGAGTCGGGATCCTGCGACAAGACGCGATCGCCGGGCTTGATCGTCTCGATGGCCTGCGGGCCCGTCAGCGTCCACACGCTCGTCCCCCGGGCAAGACATGTGCATATGATGTATACAGGTCGAGTATAGCTATATGTGTAGTCGTAGTGCGGCTTGTCGGTGTTATGATCGTATGCTGGTTGGCAGCCATTATCATCGGATTCTGAAGCCGTACTGCCGGGAAAATAGGTCTCGTTATAATTCTGCCACCAGTTCCACCAGGGAATCAATTCAGGCGCGAATTCCTGCCCGGTGGTCGAAGCCAGTACCACCTGGATCTGCCGGTTGCGAGCGCTAATGGCTTCGTTGACCGTTTCGACCGCGCGATGAAGGGATGCTGATGCTTGGATCGAGGCGGAATTCTCAATTGCGGTAATTGCATTCTGCAGAACGCTAGGCACTGCCAAACTCGCGTTTATGAGAACCCCGCGCGAACGCTGGGACCACAAAACAAGAGTAGTATCGTATGTGAGCCTCACGGAAACGTCGGCCAAGGGCCCCTCCTGCGACACCCGATGGCTGAGCAATCAGACTGCCGTTGGCCTTCTCCGCAAAGCGGGTCTCGATGTCGATGGGCGCGGCCATCCCCGAAATAAGCAGCGGCACATAACGGTCCCAGGGGCGCTCCTTCAGGGCCCTAGTCGCCGCCATGCGGACGGTCGCCAATGGCGAAAAGACCGCGTGCCGCGCCAGCGACTCGACCGCCGGCTGCTGGGGCATCTCTCTCAACGTCGCAACCAGTTCGTGGCTCAATGCCACGTACGTCCGCTTCTTGTCCTTTTTCGAACCGAATTCTTGCCAAAGTACCCGCTCCAGGGCCAGCATCTCGGCGGAGGCGCTTATCTTCCGAACGTCGCTCATGTCGGCGCCCGCATCGGGTTGATCGCGCTTCTCGATGGCCTTGGCCCACTGTTCGACCAGCGGCCGCCAGCGCTCGACGGCTTTGTTCATCGCCTGCACGTCGGACCTGCACTGGGCGATTTGGGCATTGGTGAGCAGCATCCCCTGGTAGGGATGCAGGCCGAGTCCCTTGACCGCGTCGGGATCGCGCGGCTGAAGCTGCAGGACGGAAAGCCAATGCACGCGCTCCTCGTCGGGCAGTTTGTTCCTCTTGCACCACTTGGCCAGCGCCGCCTGGTCTGCCACGGTCATTGCGCTCCGCTCCCGCAATTTGCGATACTCGGCCAGCCGCTTGTCCTGTCGCGCGATTTGTGCGACCTGCTGCCGTGTCAGCCAGCGGCCATCAATGAACACCTGACCGTCTCGCCATCGCGACTGGGCCTCGGCGGATGATCGGTCGCGGTCCACTGCGCTGCTCCTGCTTGGCGGCTGCCGCGATTCCGCGGGCGGCGGGCTTGCGGAACCGGCGTTTTGCTCCGTCTCGGCGGACCAAGCGAAGGGGGTAAGAAGAAGTACCAGGAGCCACGGCAGCGACCGGGCACGGGTCGGAAAAAAACTGGCTTGGATCCGCATAGCGTCTTCTCCCTCAAAAAAATCGACCAAAGAAGCGTTGTTCCATGAAACAGAAATTCCTTTGTCAGACGGGCAGAACCATGGGAATGAACACTGCCGGGATGCCCACGGGCGGTGGCGGCGGAACCAGGAAAACGGGATTGGCCGCGGCGTTGCCGGTCGGATTCCACCCAAAACCGCCAACCGTTACCGTGAGGAAACTATCCGCAGGAAGCAATGGAATCAGTCCGGAGGCAGCCCCGACGATCCATGAGTAACCGGTTACCATGACCTCGCCCCCTACGTCCAATGCCGCCCCCGGGTTCGCAATGACGTTAACCGTCACCCCGGACACCTCGGTGAACAACTCGCCGCCGATGGGAACAAGCGGATTGCCGCTCCACACGCTAATGCCCGCCCAATTGCCCGCCCACACGAAACCGGAGACGACACCGCCTGCCGGATAGGCGCTAGCCCCTGCTTGCATGCCGCCGGGCATCGCCATGGCGCTCCATGACTGCAGGGCGACAGCACCCCATACGATCGCCGATCCCGCCCCGGGGGCGTACGCCGGGAATCCAGCCGCCGGGGGGAACGGAGCAGCGATGACTTTCCATGAGGCACTTGCCGCAGTGGTTCCCTGAATCACGGCGATGCCCACCCCGGGGAGGAACATCTCGGAAAAGACATGCGTGCTCACGATCATCATGTCGGGACCGCGGCCAGGGAAGTTCAAAGCAATTATATTCTCCCGCGCCTGCGCCGAGACGATTCCACCGGCCCAGAATGCTTGACTTTGAATGAAGAGCGGCGGGGCCTGGTTGGTCCACGCCAAAGGCGACGGCACGAGCACGGCCGGCGGACCTACCGGCAGCAGGTTCGCGGCAACAAGCGCCGGCACGTACACCGCCATGAGCCCCATCGGGTCCGCCGCATCTTCAGGATTGTTGCCGCAGTAGCGGTAGAGATTGAGGTCGGCCTGCGCCGGATCTCTGCTGATGAACCGCTCCAGGGCCGCGTCGTAGTAACGCGCGCGGTCGTAGTAGAGACCGGTGGCCGCGTCCAACTGGTATCCGGCGTAGAGCACGGTGTTGCCCACCATCGAGGCGTTGCCCGTCACAGGGTTCCAGTTCTTATCGTAAACGGTCACCTTTCCGTACGGATCGTAGGCGTAGCGCTCGACGACGTTCCACTGGCCCGCGCCGGTATCGTACTGCACGACGGCCGTCACGTTGTAGTTGGCGTCGCCCAGATAGTAGAGCCGCGAGGCCGGGACGACGCTGCCGCCGGAGTCGAGCGTGTCGCGGAGGATCGGGGCGTTGATGTCTCGCGGCGACCAGACGTACTGATAACCGGCGACGCTCCCGCCCATGATGTCGCTCTCCACGACCTGCTGGCCGCTGTAGTAGTCCTCGGTGACCACCGGCGTGCTGCCGCTGTAGTCGGTAATCTGGATGCGGCGGCCGGTGCCGTCGTATTCGTACTGCTCCAGGATCGTCGATCCCTCCTTGACCTCCACCAGCCAGCCCCAAGCGTCGTAGATGGCCGTGTCGCCCGAACTGAGCGTCGTCATGTTGCCGTCGGCGTCATAGAGGGAACTGGGACCCGCGCCCGTGGGCGTCTCCTCGTTGGCCGCGTCATACGTGCCCGCGCTCAGGTCGTTGCCCAGGGAGTCGAGCGTCCAGGACTGCGTCGGCGTCGTGGCCCCACCTAGATACCAGTTCGTCAGCCGGTTCATGGCGTCGTAAATGTACTGCGCGTTCAAGGCGCTGTTGTTGACGTTCGTCCGGGTGAGCACATTGCCGGCCTCGTCGTAAGTGTATTTGTATTCCTCGTTCGTGCTGGGCGTGGCGCCGTAGGACGACCAGAATTGGTCCAAGACGCGGCCGAATTGGTCCAATGCCGCGAAGTTGCTGGCCGAATAGTCGAGCTTGATCTGCGGCTGCTCGTAATTCTCGCTGGCGATGGTGCCGGTCCCCAGGTACGTGTAGGCCGCCGCGGCGACGCCCTCCGTCAGGGTCACGTCGGACAGGAATGCCTCGACGTCCGCGCCGCTGGCCTGAGTGAAAGCGAACTCGATCCCGATCGATTGGCCGCCGGTGCCCGCCGCGTACTGGAAGGTCAGCGTCCCGCCCGACGTGATGGTCAGCGGCGAAAGCTGCAGAACGTCGGAGCCGGCGAAGAGCAATTCGGGCTGCAACTCGTAGCTGCCGCCGTCGGCGATATTGACGGCGAAGGTCAGCGTGTAGGTGGCCCCGGCGACCGCGGTCCGGGTGAGCGTCGCGCCGAGGGTCGCGGTGTCGGTGGATGCGGAAGCTTGCCACTGGAAGGTCGAACCCGTGACCGCGGCGGAGCCGCCACCCGTTTGGGCGACGGTCCAGGAACTCAGCGCCGGCGTCGCCACCGGCTCGACGTCAGGCTCGATCTGGTCCACCCGGCTGAGCACGTCCGAAAGGCTCCCTGAGTCGCCGTAAGTGTATTGCAGCACTTCCTGGCTGGGGTAGGTGACGGTGGAAAGCCGCACGTATTGGGCCACACCGGTGGCCCCGGCCCCGTCATCGTAGGTATATTGTACGCTGGGCGTGGGCGGCGTGGAAGATGTGTCCACCGGGCCGGAGTTCGATTGCCACTCCTGGGCCAAGTTGCCCCATCCGTCGTAGGCGTCCTCGACCTCGTTGACGACGTTGCCCGGAACCCAATCGGACACGACGTCCGTGTTGTAGCTCGTGACCGTCTGCACGCGGCCCATGTCGTCGTAGCCCGTGACGATCGCCCGCACGGCGCCGTCAACACCCGCGGGCAGCGTGGTCACGTCGTCGGCATACTGCCGCCCCGCGGAGTCGTAGAGGTAGGTGTGAACCACCCCCTGCTGGTCGGTGGTGGTCACAGTCCGGCCAAGGCGGTCGTAGGTGGTCTGGGTCTCGTCGCTGCCCACCAGCCGCACTCGGACCGTGCCGCTTGCGGTGGCCGGCGTGCCGGACGGAACCGCGTAGGTGAAATAGTTCCCGCCGCCATCGCTCCCGGTGCCGGTCACCGTCACGCACCCGTCGTACCCGGCCTGGTCGGCCCCGCTGATCATGAGCTCGTCGCCTGTCGTGTAGTTGTCGGTCACGTAGGCCTTGGCGGTGCCGCCGGTCTGGGTGAGCGGGGAGACGTTCTGGTACTGGACGGGCGCGATGACCTGCACAGGGAACGCGCCGGTCTCGGTCGGCAGAGTGCTCGTAACCGTAAAGCTGAAGCTACCCGCGTCGTTGCCCGTGACCTGGAACCAGCCGTCATAGCCGGCATCGGCAACTCCGCTGATCAGCACCCACTGGCCCACCGCGTAGTCATAGCCGTGGCCGGTGACCGTCGCCGTAGCGGTGGTGCCGTTGCAGGTGAGCTCCGAGGCGGTCTCGGTGGCCGCGGGTGGGACGGCTTGCACGTGGAACGTGCCGGTTTCACTCGTCAGACTAGTACTCGCGACGGTGTAGGTGAAGCTATTCGCGCTGTTGCCCGTCACCCGGAACCAGCCGTTATAGTCGGCCTGCGCGGCGCCGCTGATCAGCACCCACTGGCCCACCGCGTAGTCCTGCCCCTGGCCGCTCGTTACCGCGGCCGTGGCGGTGCCGCCCGAGTCGCTGAGCGCCGTGACGATCTGGTACGTCTGCGATGGGGTCGTCGAGTCGGGATAGATCACGCCGGTCTGCAATGAGCCGTCCATGGGCGACTCGTATACATAACAAGTCTCTTGCAGCGCGACCGAATCGCCGTTGGCGTCGAAGGCGACCTGGGCGCTGAGGCGGCCCTGCGGATCGTACGCGTAGGCGGTGGTCACGTCCTGATCGGTCTCTGTTGCCTCGGGCCTGCCGTTGACGTAGTTCTGGATGGTGCAAATCGTGCGGCCCATGAGGTCGGTCTGGGTCTCGGTGACGATGCCCGCGTTGTCGATCGTGTCGATGATCGGCCCTGCCGCGCTCAGCCGCGGATCGTAGACCGTCCGGGTGACGATGTAGTCGGCGGTTCCGGTCGAGGGCGGAGTAGTGAGCTCGGCAACGCTGGGGTTGCCGTCGCTGTTGGCCTTGAGGTCGCCGCTGGGATACGCGAAGAAGTCAGTCGCGGATCCCGAGAGTACGTCCTGGCGGCCGTAGTTGACGTCCTCGATGTCGCGGCCGGCCAGATCATAGAAAGAGGTCGTGGCGGTGACGTAGGAGTTCGCGGCCGTGAGCGCCCCTGCGTCGTATCGCCGGGCAGTCGCTGGTAGTCGGCCGTGGCGATGACGTTGCCGTCGGCGTCGTACCAGGTCTGGTCCTGCTCGACGACCGTGTCGGCGCCTTCCAGGATCGTCGCGTCGTTGTAACTCAGACTTGTGGTCGCCGCGGTTTCGGCGCAGGTGTACGTCTCGACCAGTTCGCCGGCGCCGTTGTAGACGGATTTCTCGATCGCGCCGGCGCCGGTCCGCGTCGCCAGCACGTTGCCGTCGGCGTCGTACCAGGTGTCGGTGGGCAGGTAACCCACCGTGCCGGGACTGGGATCTGTCGAGGTCGCCGGGGCCACGTTGTAGGTGCGGGACTCGTAAACCCGGCCCTGGCTGTCGTAGACGCTCTCGGTCTGGGCGCGGAGATCGGCGGCCGTCAACACGATCTGGCCGCCGCTCATCGAAGCGTCGGCATAGGTTTGGGTCTCGGTCACCTCGCCCAGGTTGTCGATGGCTTCCGTGCCGCTGCTGTCTTGCACGTTCATGGTGGCCACGCCGTCGGGCCCAAGCGTGCCGACCTTCCGGTCGCCCCAATCGTATTGATAATTGGTCACGTACGTCGTGCCGGAACCGGCGTACGACGTCGACTGCGTCAGGTCTCCGTCGCCGGCGTCGCCGAGGTCGTAGGTGCTGGCGGAAATCTTGTACATCTCCATGCCATAGTCGGTCGCCGGGTCGGTCTCCGTGGCAGTCGGGTTCTGCGCGACCCAGTATTGGAAGTCGGCGGGATTGCACGCGCCGTCGTGGTTGAGGTCGCTGGTCGGCACGTCGTTGGCGCCCTGCCACTCTTGGGTCACGCGGCCCATGGCGTCGTAGAAGGTTTCCGTCACCGTGCCGTCGGGACCGTGCGTGGAATACAGGCGTCCCAGGGGATCGTAGAAATTGTCAGTTTCGAGGTAGTTGACGCCTCTCGCGCCGAACGCGGCGTAACTTGCCGTGTAGGGGGCCCCCGTGAGACTGGTATAGTCCAGCGAGTTGACGACCTCGCCGGCGACGTTGGTGATCGAGCGCGTGAGCGACTCGATTGTGGCGCTGGCGTTGCCCGGCGACTCCGTGCCCACGGGAACGACGTAGTTGTTTCCGCCGTAATTGACGGTCGTGGTCGCGATGGCCCCGCTCCACGCAAAGGTCAGCGATTGGTCGTAGGAGGTCGCTGTGGCGTCGGACGCGCTGTACTGGCCTACCAGCCCGGTCTGGGAAAGCTGGATCGCGCCGGTGGTCTGCCAGATGCCGCCGACCTCGTGCCAGCCGGGGTAGGTGAGGACCTCGTTGGCAGCGTCGTTGTAGACCGTGCAAGTCACGTTGCCGTCGGGATCTTTCTCCCAGACCGTGCGGCCCTCGGAATCGACGACGTAGGTCGTGACGAGGTTCTTGGCGTGGGCATCTGTCGTCTGCCATGACGATGGCAGCAAGCTCCAATCGCCCCCGTATCGCGCACTATTGGTGAAGTCGACGTTGGCGTCCTGGATCTGCTCGATCACGGCGCCGGTGGCCGGGTCGTAGGCCGTGTAGCTCACGGACCCGTCGGGGTCCCTCGACCAGACGATCTGGCCCAGCGAATTACAGACGTTGGTGCTGCTATTGGCTGCGCCGGAGCCGTGCTCGGCGGCGGATACGAGCGGCAGGACGGTCGTCGTGCTCTCGACGAGCGGGCCGGTGACGCTGCCCCCCGCAGCGTAGAACTTGTAGTTGCAAGTCGTGATTTCCGCGCCGGGTGTAGCGGGATCGAATCCCTGGCCGAAGGTGAAGGTGCTGCCGGGATCGTCCTGGTATTTCGCGGACTGATAGGTGTAATAGACCGTCGTGCCGTTTACAGTGTCGGAGACATAATTGACGGCGCTTTGCCAATCGACTGCGCCGCTGCTGCCCTCCTGCACGCCGCTGCGGTAGAGGTAGCCGGCCGCCGCGCCGCCGCTTGTGGGAGTGCCGCTGGAATAGTCCTGTACAGGGTAGTTCGTCTGATCGGCCGCGGTGTAGTACTGGTTGACGTTGATCAGGCCGGTGTCAGCGTTGTAGTTGACCGTCAGGACGTCGGTGACGCTGTCGATCGTCCAACTGGGGCTGGCGTTCGTCCACGGGGCGATAGCCGAGGGCTGGTAGGCATCGAGAAGGTTGCCGCTTTCGTCGTACACGTTGTAAGTCACCCAGTGGTTGGTGCCGTCGGACGTGTCCTGGAGCACCACCTGGCCTGCGAAATTCTCCAACGTGGTCACCGTCGTGCCGTCGCCACGGGTCTCGATCGTCTCGGTTTGCCAATTGTTGCGGTCGTCGGGCAGGGTGCTGGTCGCGTACGAGAACGTGCTGATGGCGGCGCCTCCGCCGGTGTATTCCTGGTACACGTTGTTCGCGGAATCGTACGTGTAGTACTCGTCGGCATAGGCGAGTATCTGCGCGTCGCTGAGGTCGTCCAACTGACCGTAGGAAGTGTAACTCTCAGCCTTCATAAGCCGCGCAACCGAGGTGGGATCCAGGATGCATAGCACGTCGTGGGCGACGCCGGGATTCGAGGCCGCGTTGTAGTCGCCCGTATAGTAACGGTAATAGGTTACGCCGGTAAGATCGGGGGGGCTATTGGCGTCGTAGCTCTCGGTCAAGCGCACGTCACCATCGCTGCCGTACAGGTCGTTGCTGCTGTAATAGGTGTAGGTGGAGCTGCCGGCCGGGTTGCCCGTCCAGGTCCCGCCAACCGTGTTGCCGGTGCTCAAGCTCTCACCGGTGACGACCCCGTTGGCGGCGGTGTAGTGGATACTCTGCCCCGCCCCGCCGGGGCCGGTGACGGCGGTCGCGTCCTCGACCTGGTCGCTGCCGGAGTAATAGTCGTAATTAATCGCATTACCTCCCGCGCTCAACTCTTCTGTCAAGAGGCCAACTTGGACCTCGTCCGTCGGGGCGTGTAGAACCACTGCGTACCAGAGGGGTCGGTTTGGACGAAGCCGCCGTCGTCTTGTGCCATCGTGCCCTCCTCCGCGGGGTTCCGCGCCACGAGGTCGCCGTCGATGAAGTCCCATATTGCCGTACTGTTGTTCCGCACCACGGCCACACCGTTAGCAAGCAGAATCAGGTGCGGTATCAAGTTTTCTTGCGGGTTACTTGCCGAAGGCGAGTTCGTGGAGCCACCCGGCAGGTTATCGTTGTCGCCAGTACCCCCGTCGGCCGTCAGCGACATCGGGGTGAAGTTGTCGTCCACTGCGGTAAACATGACTTGGTCGACCTGCACGAAACCTTGCGTACCCGTCGGATCGACCAACAATTGGATTTGGAAAACGCCCTTGGCGAGGGTCTCCACGTAGAACGTCGACGTTTGGTTCGGGGCGAGATTGAGCACGGACCCGTCCGCCTGGTACGATGTGTTGAAGGAAACGACCTCACCCCCCTGGCCGTTGTCGGCGGTCCAGACCTGCACAGACCCCGACGGCGCATCGCAGGTCAGTTCGACCTGGGTTACGCCGGGGGTGAAATCGTTGACCGCGATTCCCATGGGAACGAAGCGGGTGCCCGGCGCGGCGCTGCCGCCCACCATCTCCTGCACACCGACGTACTTGCCCGGCGCCGTGTCCGCGACCGTGTCTTCATTGGTCGTTTGTGCGGGTCGCTGGGGGTCCCAACTGCCGTCCACGCTGTCGTTGTCCGAGTCGGTCAGCAGGTTGCCCGATGCGACGTTAACGATCCAGAAGACGTTGTTGTAGTCGTAGTCGCACCATGGCTCGCCGTACTCGTCTTCCATGACAATCAGCTTGGTGTTCAGGGTCAGTTTGTATTGGTTCATGTAGGACTGTTCGTCCAGGAGGAACTTGTCGGGGCCGCTCCCATTCACTGCAGCGGCCAGTTCCGCCACCGTACCGACCATAAAGGCGCCGCTAGTACCGGAACCGCCGAACGTGTAGGACATACCCGTGGTGTCGACGTAAATCGTCCCGCTGACCGCCGCCTCGATGGCCGCCTGCCAACCGCCCGTCACACAGACCGGATTCTGTGTTACCGAGAGCCCGTACACCGCGTTAGGGTCATTCGGATTGTTGTTGTAACTGTATGTATGATCGCCCAGCATCATGCCTGTGCTCACGACCCAATAGTTCGGATCGGTGTTGCCGAGGAGTTGGGGATTGCCGGCGCCCTCGACGGTGTAAATCTTGCACAACATGCCGCCGGTGACGTCCAGCGTGCCATTGTAGACGGCCACGTCCCCGCTGTTCGTGCTGTTGCCGCCGACCGTCAGCGTCCCGGCGCCATACTTGTCGATGGCCAGGTTTCCGGAGAAGTAGCCCTCGAAATCGTAGTCGCTGGAATTGTTGATCGTCAACATCGCCGCCGTGCCGGCGCTGTTGGTGACGTCGTCCCTGCCGACGCTTTGCGTGACTTGGGGGTCCAGCGTGAAGACCCCGGCGAGCGTCTGGTTGTAGCCGTTCAGGTCGAGGATGCCGGGCCCCATGACGGGGTCGCCCACCTGTACGACGCCGCCGACGGGCAGGGCGTTATCGATCCCCAGCACGACCTCGCCGTAGCCCAGCACGGTGCCGCCAGTGTAGGTGTTGACCGCGCCGAGGCTGAGCATGCTGTAGCCGGTCACGGTCAGGCTGCCGGGCCCGCTGAGGACGCCGGAATAGGTGGTCACGGTCTGGTAGGCGCCGACGATCAATGCGATCGGCGGCGCCGGCCGCGTCCTGAAGGGCGACATTGCCGCTGCCCGCGAGGCCGCCAAGGACCACCGAGCCCAAGCCAGCGGAGAAAGTCAGTCCGCCGTTGACGTTGACCGTAACCGTGGTGTTTTGCAGGGCGTCGGTGTTGCCGATCTGGATCGCGCCCGCGTTGACGGTCGTCGGCCCGCTGTAGGTATTCGCGCCCGCCAGGATCTGCGTGCCCGCGCCCGTCTTGGTCAGCCCGCCTGAGCCGGAGACGGCGCCGGAAAACGTGCTCGACGCGGCGGCGTCGATGGCGAGCGTGGCGCTGCCCAAGAGCACCTGGCCGCCATTGCCCGGCACGACGTCGGCCAAGCCGGCCAGCGTTTGGTTGCAGCCGTTCAGGTCAAGCGTCGCCCCCGCGGCGATCTGGACCGTCGTCGCGGCCGGCAGGAGGTCGCCGACCTCGCCGCTGAGGGTGAAGTTGCTGACGGTTTGGGTCGAGGTCGCCGCGCCGGTCCCGCCGGTAAAGCCCAGGTAGCCGGTGCCGCCGCCGATAATTGCCGCCAGATCGACGTCCGCGTAGCTCGTGCTCCACGTAGCGCCGGTGGTGAGGTCGGTGAGGGACTCGGTAAGGGTCGAGCCGTCGTAGGCCAGGTCGACCATGACGGGGTCGCCGGCGGCAAGGTTCACCGGCGCGGTGGAGATGTAATCGCTGCCGCCGTTTCCGCCGGTCTGGCCGAAGACGTAGCAGCCCGTGCCGACGGTGTGGCCGCTATAGACGTTGAACTCGACGGCCGCGCTGTTTTGGATGGCGTCGTCCCCGCCGTAGCCCAGCGAGCCGCCGTCGTCGCCAAGGGCCGCGGGGCCGCGGGGATCGTTCTGGAAGACGATCGCCATGCCGTCGGCCGGGTTGCTGCCGCTGGCTTGATAGGTGAACGTGGCCTGGAGGGGCCCGCTCACCGGCAGGGGGGCGTCGAAGAACGCGCTGCGGGCTTCCTGCGTGCCGCCGTCGGTGAGGGTCAGCACGTTGCCGCTGACCGACGCGCCGCCGTTGGTGGTCCAGCCCGTCCCGTCGCCGCCGAAGCCGGAAACCGCCGCTTGGAGTTCGATCTCGCCGGCGCTGACGACGGTCGTGCCGCCGTAGGTGCTGTTGCCCGACACGATCAGCGTGCCCGAGCCGATCTTGGTCAGGCTACCGGGGCCACTCAACTGTCCGCCATAAGTCGTGCTCGCGCCGTTGCCGCCCACGGTCAATGCCACGGCCGCGCCGGTCGCGTCCTGGAGCGCGATGCTGCCCGGGCCGGCCAGGCCGCCGAGGACCGCTGCGCCCAGGCCCGCGGAGAAGGCCAGTCCACCGTCAACATTGATGTTGACGGTGCTGTTCTGCAAGGCGGCGGTGTTGCCGGCCTGGATGACGCCCTGATTGATGATCGTCGGCCCGGTCAGGGTGTTCGCGCCGGTCATCGTGAACGTGGCGGAGCCGGTCTTGGTCAGCGCGCCCGAGCCGGAGACGACGCCGGAAAACGTGCCGGACGTGGCGGCGTCGATAGTGAGCGTGGCGCCGCCCAAAAGCACCTGGCCGCCATTGCGCGGCGCGGCGTCGGCCAAGGCGGCCAGCGTTTGGTTGCAGCCGTTGAGGTCAAGAGTGGCCCCGGCGGCGATCTGCACCGTCGTGGCGGCAGGCAGGAGGTCGCCCGCCTCGCCGCTGAGTGCGAAGTTGCTGATAGTCTGGGTCGAGGTTGCCGCGCCGGTCCCGCCGGTGAAGCCCAGGTAGCCCGTGCTGCCGCCGATGATTGCCGCCAGATCGACGTCGGCATAGCTCATGCTCCACGTCAGCGCCGGTGGAAAGGTCGGTGAGGAACTCGGTAAGCGTCGAGCCGTCGTAGGCCAGGTCGACCTTGACGGGATCGCCGCCAGCAAGGTTGACCGGCGCGGTGGCGAGGTAGTCGCTGCCGCCGTTTCCCCCGTCTGGCCAAAGACGTAGCAGCCGGTGCCTACGGTGTGGCCGTTATAGACGTTGAACTCGACGGCGGCGCTGTTTTGGATGGCGTCTTGGCCACCGTAGCCCAGCGAATTGCCGCCGTCGCCGAGGGCGGCGGGGCCGCGAGGATCGTTCTGGAAGACGATCGCCACGCCGTCGGCGGGGTTGCTGCCTTCGGCTTGATAGGTGAACGTGGCCTGGAATGGCCCGCTCACCGGCAGGGGGACGTCGAAGAAGGCGCTGCGGGCTTCGTGGCCGGCACCATCGGTGAGGGTCAGGACATTGTCGCTGACCGACGCCCCGCCGTTGGTGGTCCAGTCCGTCCCGTCGCCGCCGAACCCGGAAATCGCGGCTTGGAGCTGGATCGCCCCGGCGCTGACGACGGTCGTGCCGCCGTAGGTGCTGTTGCCCGACACGGCCAGTGTGCCCGAGCCGGTCTTGGTCAGGCTTCCGGGGCCGCTCAACTGACCACTATAGGCGGTGCTTGCGCCGTTGCCGCCCACGGTCAATGCCACTGCCGAGCCGATCGCGTCTTGGAGCGCAACGCTGCCCGGGCCGGCCAGGCCGCCGAGGACCGCGGCGCCCAAGCCGGTAGAGAACGTCAGCCCGCCGTCGACGTCCACGGTGACCGTGCTGTTCTGCAAGGCGTCGGTGTTGCCCACCTGGACCGCACCCGCAGCGATGGTCGTCGGGCCGCTAAAGCTATTTGCGCCGTTGAGGGTGAGAGTGGCCGGGCCGGTCGTGGCCAGGGCCATGGCCGTGCCGTTGTCGCCGTCTTCCAGCAGGCCGGCATAGGCGCCGTCGGTGGCTTGGTCGACGATCAGCGTGCTCGTGCCGCCAATGCCGCTGTTATCGGTGATGACCCCGCTGCTGCCGCCGCTCAAGGAGCCGGTATCCAAATCGCTGCCGTCGAGGTCCAACGTCGCGTTGACCGTCACGTAGGCGCTGCCCAGCGCGGAGGGATCCCCCACGAGCAGGGTTCCGCCTTCCAGGTCTGTGCCGCTGGTGTTGGCGTTGCTGGTGGCGGTCACCACCACGGTCTGGCCGTTGGGCGACGCAACCTGGATACCGGTCGCCAGATTGCTGAGCGTGTTTCCGCTCAGCGTGGCGTAGTCGGCGGCCAGGGTCGAGTCGCCGAAAGGCGAACCGTCGTCGCTGACGCAAATGCCCGTCGCCGCGCTCGCGGACGTGGCGCTGACGGTGTTGTCCTGCACCAGGACCGGATTGCTCGGGTCGGGGTTGTCGTACAGGTAGATGCCCGTGCCGGTCGAGCCGCTGGCGTCGATCTGGTTGCCGGCGACGGTCATGGCCACGCCGTCCTGGGCCACCGGCTCGGGGGCCCATCCCACGGTCTCCATGTCGCGGACCACGATGCCAAACACGTTGTCACCGCTCGGCATGGCGATGCTGTTGTCCGATATGTCGCTGGGATTGTCCAGGCCCATCACGTTGATGCCGATGGGGACGCCGGAAAGCGTGTTGCCGTCGATTGAGGCCGTCACGCCGGCCTGCTCGAAGCTGTCGAGGTAGATGCCCACCGCCGCGTTGGAGTAAGGCGTGTCGAAGGCGGCCGCCACGGTCGAGACCTGGTTGCCGCTAATCTGGCCGCTGGCCCCCAGGAGCATGATGCCGCGGACGATGTCGTCGCCAGCCACGTTCACGACGTTGTTGTTCGAGATCACGTCTCCCGAGCCGGGGGAAGCCCCGCCGTCCTCGTAGATGCCGATGCCGAAGGTGTCCTCGACGGTGACGTTCGTCACCGACAGATCATTGTAGGTCAGCGCGGTCGTCCAGTTCGTCATTACGCCGCCATAGTAGCCGTAGCCGGCGCCGCCGTCGATCGTGAGGTTGCTGAGGGAGACGTCGCTGGAGGCGATGACGAAGGCGTTGTGCGTGCCGCTGCCGAAGTCGTCACTGCGGTCCAGTTGGTGGCTGTCGGCCACGGCCGGGACGACGGTTGCGGCACCCGAGCCGGCCGCCGGACCGACGACGCTCACAGGCGCGTTCAAATCGATGTCCGACTCGGTGTAAGTCCCCGGCAGGACATAGACGTTGCCGCCGCTGGCCGCGGCATTCACGCCGGCCTGGATGGCGCTGAAGGCGTTCTGGCCGTAGATGAGCGTTGTGCCGCCCAGGTTGGGGACGGTTTCGCCCGCAGGGGCGGTCACCGTGTCGCCGAGGGCTGGCGGGCTGAGGCCGGGGTTCGTTTGGTCGACCCAATTGTCGTTGACCCACACGGCGTTGGGTGGAACGACACTCAACAGATTGCGGCTCTCAAGAGGCTCCACGCGCAACGACTTGCTCGCCCGCGCCGACGCGGGGTTCTGCTTGATGCCCAATGCCTTGCGGGCGCGGGTGAGAAGACGACCGAAGAAATCCCTGTTACGCATGATCATGCTCCCTCTTTGGACTCAACAGGCCGAACGGTCAGGGCGCCGGGAAACGGCGAGCAGCGTTCTATCCGCAAAATATCCCTTCGTAAAAATTCCGTCAACACGCGCAAGTCCGAAGTTACGTCCGAAAACAAGTCCGAAATTACGTCCGAAGTTAACTCCAAAGGCAGCTTACTCTCCGCGGGGGCGCGCGGGTCTCGGCTGGTGACCGGGAATCTCGCCCGTAAATTCCCAGCGAACGGCCCGCGTGCCCCGTATGACCCAGAAGTGGATCATTTTCTGGCGCAGATTCAGTGCGCACACCGCGTCGCTCAGCCGATGTTTGGGGTCCAGCGGCCCGGGCCTGCCGAGGACGTTGTCCACCTCCGCGGGCCAACCGAGGTCCTCGAAAATCCGCAAGATGGCGACCTGGTTTCCCACCTCTCGGTAAAAGCGCAGAACCGCCCTACCGTTCACGCGCAACTCAAGGCGCTCCTTGTCGAACTCCACCCGACGGGTACGGATCAAGGGTGCCCCCTCGACGTCGGAAGGGGCAACGACGCCCGCGCCTCCAGCCTGTGCGACGGGTAGGGCGGTCGTCCCGCCCACAGGCTGGAAGGCCGTGCCACGCGCCCGTCCCGCCTCCTCAATGAGCCGGAGCAGGGTGGAGCGGCCCCAGTCTCTTGCCGGGCAGGCAAAGTGGTGCGCTTCGCAGTACGGCCGCATGGCGCAAGAAGAGCATGGCGACGCGCACGACCCTTCATGCGGGGACAGTCCTGCTTCGGTTGCGTCGCGAACCGTCGCTTGCCGGGTCGCGGATTTTCTGTCCGGCTCCAGTTCTGCTATAAACGTGCCCATGGGAAGCACCTCGTATTCTTCGTAAGACGGATTTCAGTCCGTTGGCATTGGAATCCTACTTGCTCTTCTCCGGCTTCACGATCTTCGGCAGCATCCGCTCGGCGATCAGCGCCCCGGCCTCCTGCAGGGCGTTCTTGGCGGCAATCTGCTCGGTCAGGTCTACCGCCACGGTTGTTTGCCGGTCGATGGCCACGATCTTTCCCGTGGCCTGGTCCACGGCCTTGACCTCGACGCGGGCCTTGACCGAGATCAGGTTGCCGTGGCGGACGGCGATTTCGCTGAAGGCCTCGCCCTGGATGAGGATGTCGGCGTCCTTCTTGCGGCCCTCCTTGGGATCGATCGCCTTGAAGCCCGCTTCCGTGCCGAAGAGCGTGAACTCGGTTTCGGCGGCGGCGTCGATGGTGATCCGGCCGACGTGGTGCTCGGGAATCTCGACCAACAGGCTGGGCCGCTTGCCGTCGCCCAGTTTCTTCTTCAGGTCGGCCAGGCGGTCGTCGCGCGAGACCGGTTTGGCCACCAGATCGCCGGCACGGTTGGCTATGGTCTTGCTGACTTCCTTGCCCAGGTCTTCGACCAGCTTGCCCAGGTTGTCGCGGACGTTGCCCTTGACCGAGGCGCCCACCACGCGGCTGGTCTCCGTGCCGATGATCTTGGCGATCAGGTAGACGGAACTGTCCACCTGCAGCACGGAACCAGTGATCAGCAGCTTGGCGCCGGTGAGCTGGCCGACCTTGGTCGCATCCTTCGGGTTGACCAGGCCGGAAAGGTTCACTTCCTGTTCGTCGAGGACCTTCTTGATATCCTCGCGCTCGACGAGTATCAGGGCCGGATCGGCCGACAGCTTGGCGAAGAGCAGGTCGGTGACTTTGCTCCCCTGGTTCTTGGCGTCCGCGCCGCGTTCCTGGAAGGGGAGCACGGCGGCGAGGTAGACCTGGGGCGTCTTGTCTTTCTTCTCCTTGTCCTCGGCCTGGGCCGCAATCGCGGCACACAGGAGCAAAGCGGCAGGTAGTACGAGTCCTCGGGTTAGGGTCCTCATGGTCAGTTCTTCCTTTCTTCTGGGTTAACGGGCGTGACTGCAATGCAGCAGGCACAGTCCCTGTGCCGTCAGCCCTGCGGCTTCTGCCGCAGGCTCTTTTTCAGAAGCTTTCAGCTTCTGGCGGACGGCACACGGAGTGTGCCTGCTACTTTTCTTGCTCGGCGGTGAGCCGCAAAAACAATTCCGAAAGCAGGTAGCGGGGCGCGGGTGTGGCCTCCCATTGCCGGATGATCCCAAAACCGCAGACCAACAGCCGGCCTTTTGGGGCAGGGTAACGCACTTCCAACCAGGGCCATCCGCCGGGGGCCGGAAAACTGCCCTCACCCCCTGCCCCTCTCCCGGAGGTAGAGGGGAGTAAGGCCCCTGCCCCTCTCCCGGCGGGATAGGGGAGTTTCCACTGGCTCACTTCGGCCACTACCTGGTCGCGGTCGCTCTTGATCGTCAAGCGAGCGGCGTCGATTTCGCCATTAGGCGGCCAAGCCGCTGCGTCCAAGCGCGGGTCCAGTTCCTTGATGATGTCTTTCCGCCGCAACGTCAAGCTGTCGGGCGGAGGCATGTCGGCGCCCGCGGCGCCGGGCAGGACCAGACTGCCCTCGCCGGGGGCCAGGCAGAGGACCGGCACGCCGCGGGCCGCCGCCTTGACCGCCGCCTCGCCCAGCGCACGATAGTCCCGCCAGGGCGTCCCCTCCCCGATCACCAACAGGCCATCTCGCAGATCGCCTAGCGCGGCGGTGTTCTTGGTGAACGCGAAGTGTACGCGGGCCTTCTCCAACACGTCGGCCGTCTTGCCGCCCGGATCGAAGAGGGTGATCTTGAGCCCCTTGAGCCACTGGCTGCGGCCGGCAAACGGATCGCGGGGGAAGATCCAGACCGTCTTGGCGTGTTGGGCGACGGGCCTTGGATTGCCGGCCGCGTAGGCGGCAAGGCTGAGTTGGGATTCCAGGACCACCCCCTCTTTGACCTCGGGGGCCTTGAAGGCCACGGTCACTTCAGCCGCATGCCCCGGCGCGCCCGCCAGAGCCAATTGCCCGTGCTCCACCGTTCGCCGATTGACCGAAAGCGACCAGTCGAGCCGGCCGTCGATCGCCTGCGCAGTGTGGACGGTGTAGTGGAACTTGATCTCGGCGCCGCTAAAAACATTGGCCCATTTTTCGCCGGGCTCGATGGCCGCGCCTTCCGCGGCCGCCGGCGCCGTGGGCGCGTGAAGGCAGACCAAGATTGCCGCGATGGCGATGCATAGAACTCTCATGAACTTCCCTTTGCCAATAGTGGCACTACGGTCTGGTAAACCTGGTATTCCGCGTCCTCGGTCTGCGAGCAAAATACGCGTTGCGGGACTCCCCTTCGCTGGATGCCGCTGAACGAGGATCGCACGCAAGTCGCACCTTTCCACGCCAGATTGGCGTCCACGACGATCGCGCCGTCGGGGAGCGAGTGCATCCAAAGCTGCAAGCGGCCGTCACGGGCATTCTCTGCCGCCAGGTCGACAACCTCTTCATCCTGCGCAATCACGTCAGCCTGCCAAATCGGTTCCCAGGCCGGGACGCCGCTTTTGCGAGCCAGGACGACTACGCGGACCACCAGCGGGGCCGGGCCGCGGGCCGCCGAGGCCGCGTCGGGCAACAGTCGCAACTGGACCTCGCGTCCCGTCTCGCCGACCCATGCCAATCGGCCGGCAAAGAGGTCTTGCATCCCCGCCAGCAATCGCGCCTTTTCGGCCAGGTTGGCTTGAGCCAAAAAAACGCTCGCCGGCACGTCGCCGGCCACGTCGCCATGAGGGGCCTCCTGCGAATGGCGCTGCTCCCCGGCCCGTAAGACGACCATCAGCACAACGGCCGCGGCGACCCCCAGTGCAAACGAGATCCCCCAACCCCAGACGCGACGACGGGGCGGGACGACCGGCAACGGCGGCAGATCAAGCAGCACGTCGCCGCGGACGGTTTGAACGACCCGCTGGTGAAGGCGATCGAGGTCATTCGCGACGGGTACCTGTCGCCCGGCCCACTGCCGCAGTAAATCGTCGAGTGGATCTTGGTGCCGGCTGCTCATGGCGCAAGGTGCCCTTCCAAGCGTTTTTTGAGCTGCTTCCGCGCCTCGTGGATTCGCCAATACATCGTGGCCGTGCTGCATCCTTCAATTCGGGCCGCCTCGGCTGCGTCCTTCTGCTCCAACGCGGTCAGCACGATGGCCGCCCGCAGTTTGGGCGTCAGATCGGCCAGGGCGGCCCGGATCGCCCCGTCGAGCTCGTTCTCCATGGCCGTGCCTTCGGGAGTCTTGCTTGTTTGCTGCGGCTGGTCGGGCAGTTCGCGCTGAAAACTCACCGGAGACCGGTTTCGCCGCGCGAGGAAGCTGTGCGTGGTATTCATGGCAACCCGATAAAGCCAAGTGGAAAACTTCGCGCGGCCGTCGAAGCCGGCCAGCCCGCGGATGGCTCGCAGGAAGACCTCCTGGGTCAGATCGTCGGCCACAGTCTTGTCCAACACCATGGGATAGATCATCGCCCGCACCGCACCAAGATGCCTCTCGGCCAGTTCTTCGAGGGCCTCGCGCCGGCCCGAATCCTGATAGCTTGCAACAAGCTGCTCGTCGGACCTCACCGAGACCCTCCCTTTGCACGTCTATTAGGATTAGACTCACGAGTTCCGCAAATCTTTGACCGCAGATTTCCACATAAGTCATTTTGACTTTGCCGACGGGTGCGCCGTGGCGTAATTGGGGTCCAGGCGGGCGGCCTCGCCAAAATCGGCGGCTGCCCCTTTGGCGTCGCCCGTCTTCTCTCGGATTAGCCCGCGTTGGTGATAGGCCCTGGCGTCTTTCGGATTGTAGCTGATGGCTCCCGTCAGGCACTCCGCGGCACGCTCCAAGTTGCCCTGCCGGGCATACTCGGTGCCCGCCAGGAACATGCCTTCGGCCCGATCCACTTGCCCGCGCTGGAAGTCGCCTTTGCGTTCATAGGCCCCGGCCCGGCTGGCGTAGGCGTTTCGATACTTCGGGTCGATCCGAATGGCCTCCGTGTAGTCGGCGATCGCGCGGTCGAAGTCTCCTTTCTTCTTCCAGACCCCAGCGCGGTCAAAATACGCCTCCGCATACTTGGGGTCGATGCGGATGGCCTCGGAGAAATCGGCCATCGCGTCGACCAAGTCGCCTCTGCCGAAGCGGACGACGCCGCGGTTGTTGTAGGAGGCCGCGTAAGTGGGGTTCAGCCGGATGGCCTCCGTGAAATCCGCAATGGCGAGTTCGCCGGCGCCCAAGTGCAAGGCTCCCAGCACGTTGCGCACCTCGGCGGATTGAGGGTCAAGGCGCACGGCTTCCGTGGCATCGGCGACGCCCTTGGCGAATTGACGGGCGCGCCAATAGGCGAGGGCGCGGCGGCTATATGCCTTGGCATCTTGCGGGTTCAGCCGGATGGCCTCGGTATATTCGGCGATCGTCTTGTCAAATTCTGCCTTCTGGCGCGAATCCTCGTCCGGAATCGGGACCGCCGGCACGACCTCTTCCTCCCGAAACATTACCTGGTAGGTGGTCCACGTGTCGTTCTGGGGGCTGATCGCCCCGCTTTCCGTGACCGCCAGGAACCCGTAATAGCGACTGCGGCAAATCTCGCAAAGCAAGGGCCGCTCCTCTTTCGGGGCCTCGCGGTCGACTTTGACCCAATGCTTGCTGCCCCCGCCGAAGCGATCGCTGAACCCCCACGGGACGATCCCCATGTCATCCAAACGGCCGTCGGCACGGAGTCTCCACCACTTGTGACCGACGATGTGCAAGCCGTCGTCGCCGGAGACCAGGCAGCCTTCGGGCGCCTCGTCCACAACGATGACCGGTTTCAACTCCGGGAAGCCGAGACGATACAGGTGGGGGATAGGCCGGGGCCATTCCCAATCGAAGAAGTAAACGGCGCCCTGGTGTACGCCAAAGCTCCGCATCTGCAGGGGCCAACCCGCAGTAAGCCAATTGTGAATCGCGGGCGCCACAACCGAAACCGACCGCAAATCGGGGTCGGCCAGCAAAGGGTGCCGGCAGACGTCACTGTGACCGCCGTCGGACCGGCTGATGAGGATCCGCCGCCGCGCCCCGCGATCGGTCGCCGGCTTGTCCGCGAGCAGCACCATGGAGTCGGGTTGAAAGACTGCGCCGGGGTCCGCGGCGAACCCCGCTGTGCCGTCCCAGGTGCGGCGGGCTTCGTGGAAGACGTTGACGCTCACCGGCTTGGCGGCCTTCGGGTCGTACCTCACCAGGGCAAGCCAACTGCGGCCAAAACCGTCGGCAACACAGGCCCGGCCCGGCGAGACCGGGGCCACCATCAATCGCTGTTCGGCGGACGCCAGCACGTTTTCTTTCGCTTGCAGCGGCAGGCCGTCTGCTTGCGTGATCTCGCGCACCGTCCCCTGCCCAGGATCGAGCACCAACAGCCGCGGACGGTCTCGGCGATTGAAGACCGCAGCCCAGGCGTAACGCCCGTCAAATACCACGCAGCGCACGATCGCGAACACGTTGTCGGTGCTCCACAGCTCTCTCAATCCGTCTTTGCTTTCCATGGCATAGAGGTGATTTCGGTCCCAGACAATGTCCACGTGCGGACCGGCGGCCGTACAACCCAGGAATCCACTGATCGTGCGGCCCTTGCCTGCCCCCGCGATCACGGGGAATTCGATCGGCGTGAACTGCGCCGCCTGCGAGACGGGAATCGGCCGGGGGCCGGCGAGGACCGGGCGGTCCGTCCGCTTCGGTTTCTCGGACCCCCTTCGCCAGCGGAGCCAGGCCCCGCCGCCGCGCAGCGCCTGGTTCTCCGATTGCTCCAGTTTTGCGATGAACTCGTCACCCTCCGGGCCTTTGTACGCGTTGAAGTCGGATTGCTTCAGCGCGTAGCGCCAAATCCGGTCGTGCAGCCCGGGTAGCGCCTGGATAATCCACTCTTCATCGTGGTAGCCGTCCCGCACGCGCTTCCGCAGAATGCGCAGGAGGATTTCGCGTTCCTTCTCGACGGCTGCCACCGCGTCGGGCTGCGACGGGTCTTTCAAGTACAGGTCGAAGTCGAACGTCGGATAACGGTAGATGTAATCTTTCCAGCGCCGATCGAGGTTGCCTGGAAGCTTGCCCGCCGTGCGAAAGAACTCTTCCAGGTGCTCCAGGCCGCGAAGGTAGTATTGCCGCCCGAGCTTCTTGTCCGCGCCGGTGGGATGCACCCAAAAGCCATAGTACAGCGTGAGCTGCGAACAGGCGACCACGGCGCGATAGTGCCGCTCTTCGCTCGGCTCCAGGAGCAGCGCGGCCTCGACCAGCGGCAGCGATTCTTCCCACTGCCCGAGCTGCTGGAACTCCGCGGCGCGCTCGGTCAGTCGCCGGGCTTCCAGGCTCGGATCGGGCAACTTCGGCGGGGTTTCCGCACCGGCGGCAACGAGTTCCCCTGCGGCCTTCTTCAAGAAAGCAGGCGCCTCGGCGGGCCGCAGCGTGGCCCCGCGCTCGGCGAGCTTTTCCTCGCCGCGGAGCGCCTGCAGCCGCACCGTTACCCGCGCTTCTTCCCCTTTGCCCTCATGGCGAAATTCGCCGAACAGGTAGATCGGCATAGGCCGGCGGAGGGTCGCCTCGATGCCCGCAGTGGCCAACTCCTGCGCGATCGCCCGGGCCTCCGCCAGCTCGACCATCAGCAGGCCCGGGCGCTCGCCGAGCGTCTGCTCGACCAGTTTGGCGTAGGCGCCCTGCGAATAATTGTGCTCGTAGAAGAGATCGCGGCTTGCGAAAGGGGAGACGGCGACAATCTCGACGATCTTCTCGCGGTGCCTTTCGATCGCCCGGTTGATCAGGGCCTCCAATACGGCGATATCCGACTCCGGCTTGTCGCCCGACGGAATCGTCTGGGCGGCAAGCCGCAGCCCATACTTGGTTTCGCAGACCACAATGCTGACGCCCTTGGGCTTGGCGGAGGTTGCCAAGAGGACCAGCAGATTGGCTTTCAGCAGCTTTCCTATCTTTGCCCGTTCATCGACCGCGGCGGCGCCGAGGAGCGATTGAAACTGGTGCTCGCGGCGGATCGCTTCGATGGCAGCTCGTTCCAGCCAGACCGCGCGGGGGTTGGCAAGCAAGCGTTGCTCCAGCAGCAAGCCGAACGGCGAGGCGTCGATGTTGAGGAATGCGGCCGTAGGGCGCGTCTCGGTCTCCTTCCCGCCGGGAGGTGTACCCTTGGCCGCCATCGCATGCGCGACGCCGAAAAAGGAGGCCAAAACCGCCAACCACACCCATCGCAGCCGCCGCAGTGCCATGGAACTCTCCCTCTTTGAACCGCTGTGCGAGACCTGTCGCGCCCTGTTATCATGACCGTTGGCGGCCCGCTTCGCAAGGAGCGGAACCGTAAGCGTTCGGGATAAGCATTGTTGACGGCGATGGTAGCCTGGTGGGTAGGTACTTTTTCTCTCACCCAGGTATTAGGAGGCTACCCAGCCATGGCTCGTCAAGCAAATCAGGTTCTGTGGGATCAATGGCGGCAACGAACGGAAAGGCAGGGCGCGAGCGGACTGTCGATCGTTGCGTTTTGGTTCGCCGCCGCCTTTCACCTGCGTTGGCTATGCAAGCAGGACCCGAAGAATGTTGATCTACAGAATCGGCTCCGCCATGCCGAAGCGGGATGGGCCAAGACGTCGGAGAAGATCAAGTAGCAACAGGACTAAGTTCCGGCATCCGGACTTCCGCAGCCTGCGGCTCTGCAGTTGCCGGCCGGTACGGAAGCACCACCGACAACACCGAACCTCCGGCCACCAACGGCGCCCCATGACACGCGGACGGCCCCGCCGACTCCGCTAGGAATATCGGCACCTGCTGGCAGCGGACGTTGAGAGACGGCCTCGCCAGCAGACGTCTTCGTAGATCGGCCGGCGCATTTTCTCGTTAAGTCAACCGTTTCGCAGTTCTCCCGAAATACCACCCTATTCTCGGAACCTCCGTCGGCTGACTAGCCTGCGTCGGTCACCCCCCACCTCCGCGTCCAAACGCCATAAGAGGGGCAGGTTGACCTGCCCGGTCTGTGCATGGAGCTGCTCAGGAGCCGGCCGGGTTTCTGACGGCCCTGGAATCGCTCCCGGAGCGGGTATCGGAGGGCGAACAGCGGCACGACGTTGATAGCAGCGCAGTCAGCCAGTCGGGTGGATACTCACGCTGGAGAAGCCCAGCCGAAAACACGGGCAATCCACATGCCCTGGCTGCAAAAGTTCGCAATGGTCGGTCGTAGCGCGATCTTCAACGACGTTTTTGACCGCGGGTGAAGGCGGCGATGCGAGCGGCGGCAGACCTGAAGTTCTCGTGGCTGGCTGTAGACATGATGGCGTGCTTGCAGCCAATCACGTAGGCACCCATGAAGGCTGGACTGGCGGACAGTTCTCCGGCTCTGGCCCGCGTCGGCAGGCACACGCCGACGCCCTCAAAGCGGCATCGGACCGCGGACAGATAGTCTTACTGATCACGCAGGCAAATTAGGTGAGACCTGCCAATCCGAGTGGTGCGGTCTAGTTCATAAGGTATGGGAACCGCTGACTGCTCCAGAGATCGCTTGGTAAAGCACAAAGCGTTCCTCTCGATTGGAGATACAACCACGCACGACAGGTTCAAACGAAAGAAAACCATGATTTCGCTCGGTCAAATCAGGTGCCAACGCCGGTTGCAGGCCGCTGAACCCACGGCAAGACCCAATTGCCGCTGCCGATGAGTTTCACGTTTCGTGGTACTGAGCTGGAGATCGCTACAGCACCAAGTGCTCGACTTCATTCCCCACCACCGACGCCAGGTAGCGCAGGGATACAGCGCCGGGGCTGCGGATGCCACAATCGGCTCAGCATTTTGGTACGGAACGACGGGGGAAGGCCGTCGTGGCCAGGTGAGCCCCCGTGCAACGGCTTGCTTTCTCTCTCGTCCATAAACGTCGCCGCCTTCACGCCCAAATTCCGGCAGCCATGCTTGCCTCCTTGCCGGGCCGCGGCCCGGCAAGGAGGCCGTCCTTCACCGGTCGCACAGTCCGAAGACCAGTCTCCGGGATGCCTTGACCTGAGACTACATTGGGTCCAGAATAGATGGCCTGAAACCACTGACCACCCCACATCCGCTTGCCATGACCGATCCGAACCACGAACCCGCACCTCCCGCCGTCACCCCCGATGCGGCTGCGCCCCTGCCCACTCGTCGCACCGAAGACCGTCTGAACGTGCCGAAGTCCTCGTGCAAAGCGGCGCGTTTTCTGCCCGGCAACACCGCCTACGTCGTGGATCATGATCCGGCTGGCGTCGTGCAAAAGCCGGTCTTGGTGCTGCTAAAGGCCAAGCCCGAGAACCGGGACGCGTCCGGTATAGCGTCCCGGCTTGAGGGTCGTACCGCCGATCTCCCGGGTTGAGTTTGGAATCATTTACTACCGGTTTGCTGGGAGACCGATAAGGCTCCAACCTTGTCGTCGTGTTCTGGGTATCATATTGTCTCGCCCCCTTGTCCTCATTCCGGTTAGCAGAGGGCTTTGAATTTGCAAAAGCTGCAGGTTCTTATATCTCAACGACCCGCGACTGGATCAAAATAACATAATGTTACTTTGATAGGCTGGCGATTGAGAACACGAGAAATTCTGGCGAAACCGTCGTTTTTCGCAAGTAATGACACGTTCGTCGCGTTGTCCATTTGCAATGGTAGCTAAATGGTCCGCAGGGTAGAAACCATTACTTTGCGGCACGTACATATCGCATCAAGTCTTCTTCTCGGATGTCTCATCCACCCTTTTCTGACACTCTTTCCGGGGACAGGAAAGGCGGGTTCCTCCAAGAGTCGAGTCCGTCACGCCAAGAACGGTTTTTTCAGCGGGCTGAAGGATGCGGACTTCCTGAAATACGACGGAGCATGGCCCCCGCCCGCCGAGAGAGTACTGCCGTTCCAGCACGGGATGGTTGGGCCGTTCCCGCTGGTCCCACACGGAATCGAGCCGTCCAGTCGAGTTTCCGCTTCGCCAGGACGGTCAGGCTCGACCGTAGGCCAGTTTTGCCCCCGTTGTCGCGCGAATCATCCGGTGAATATCCTGCCCGTGCGTTTTCGTGGGGACTGCTTGGGATCGCTTCAGGCGCAGAGATCCGTGCCCGGTCGGAAACCCAGATCGAGGATGAATTCCGTCCGATATTCGGGAACCGGTTCTTTTCAATCCAAGGATATCATTCCGTCGAGCCGAAGTCCTGTTCCCAGGCAACCCTCGAATATCCCCGTGATCGAAAGGAAGTGGTTCTCAAGGATACTCACGACGACATCGGCAGGCACATGCAAAACCCGAGATCCAAGTGCATGAGGATGTCCTCCAGGATATCCACGAGGACGTTCGGGAACCACTTCCCCGCTCCACGATCCGTCCGCCCAAAGGTCGCCGCAATCTCGGGCATCGCCTTCCCCAACCTGTTAACACCCGAGTTTGCCGGATTGCGGGCGAACGACAACAGGCGTGCGTTTTTTCGACTCCTTGCAAAGGAACATCTTGCAAAGAGTTGCGCCCAACTGGTCAATTTGACCAGTTGTGGGCGGCTTCATGTTTTTCCTGTTCCCTTGCACTTTGCACATGGAAGCATGCCCGGGAGTGTCTTGCGCTCGGGCATCATCGGCATCGGCCGCCACACGCTAAAATGGTAAGGATCCTTACCATGTAACTCCATCCGCCACAGCCAGTGGATTTGCTGGGTTGCCGGTATCGCCGTGCTGTGTGTGCGAGTTACTCACCACTCCCACCATGCCCACCACGCCAAGACAGGAAGGGGATTGTTGGCGGCGGCCAGACATTGGACCATTTCGCCGGCCAGATGATCGCCTGGCCGGCAGTGGTCGGTGGCGGCCAGACGTTCTGAGCATTCGTCAGTCACGAAAAATCTTCTGCCGATTCCTTGACAGGATTGCAGAGTTGGATATCATAGTGAGAGTTGCTCCAAGGCTGCACTCAGGGGAGCAGCTTCGGTTGCCCGCGGGCAACTGGAATGACGTGTGGCGGCCAGCGCAACATCCGAGGCTCGGATTGGAGCAACGCGGTTCGTTTGCTGTTTTACGGATAGTTATAAATAACTACCCTATCCTCTTCTCTGTTGCGAATCGGTGACGCTTCCGTGAGCGGTCTTCGCACTGTCGATCTATGGCCGCTTGCACATTCCTCGTCGCCGTTTCTCCCTCCTATTTCTGAGCAACGAGTGTGCCGATCTTACGGCCGGGACTCAGTAACTCATGCATGCACAGACGGACGCTGCTCCGACAACCCGCGGAAGACCAACAAGAATAGTACCTGGGCCTCTTCTCTGTTCGTCTCTCGCCGCTACCGACGTTGGCCGACGCGCCGAGCCGGGTTAGCGATTCGACGTTCACGATCGCGGTCACTCCAGTCGCGTCCGGCTGAGCCACCAGCTCTTCACGGAGGCACTTCGGTGGCTCAATTCTGACCGCCGGAATGGCTCAATTTCTGACCGCCGCCGACAAGGGGGGGATCAAGGGGCACGGGGGGCAACGATTCGGGTGCGCCCCTTCGCAATCGTGTCTCCAAGTTTCGCGCGAAACTTGGCATGTCCGGCTTCAGCGAAACCGCGAAACATCTCCCAAATGGAATGCCCCGTAAGCGGCAAAAAGGTTCGTTCCGCACCTTTTCCCTCTTTCTGTGTTGTTGCTTCCGCCTTTCGCTGCACCGTATTTCGGGAGGTTCCATCCATCGGTCTCGGGCATGGATCAGTAGCCCGCTGACGTTTCTCATAAGTGGCAACGACCAGCAGATTGACTCCAAAGCGCAGAGGTCTGCGCCTGCGACGGCGGTATTGGTAATGAGGTGCCATCCGTCCGATGTTCGGACGAATGGCGGACTGTGTGGTCGGCGGAACCGTCGCCTGGTCGTTCTCGTCGACTGCCGGCGCCACCTTGCGGCTATGCCCCAGCAGCCGTCCGGTTTGGGAACACGGCGGATTTACTTTGGTGGGGACGGTCTGCTGCCGTCGCTTCGTCAGGTTCGCCTTGAACTCCGTATTACCATGCAACGCTTTGCGCATGGAACGTGCAAGGGAGCATCTTGCGGCTGGCTATTGCCCACAACGCCGCTCTTCCGAGTGGTGAGGCACGGTGCCTCACTCCCCGAAGGACAGAACAGTCATTGACGCATGCCTGGGCGGGGCGTGGTCGGAAACCGAACAGCCGCCATGCTGCGTGTATGAGTTGCCCACCACACCCACCACGCCGGTAATGTGGAGAGCCGGATGCCATTTCCGATTGCCTTATGCCGGCATGGTCGCTGGTCGCCGACGGAGCGATCTGGCGATTTGGCAAAGGAGGGCCGAGCCCGATGCATCTCGCTTCGCCGCCGAGGCCGGAAGGGACTCAAGGGGATCAAGGGCGCAACGATTCGGGTGAGTCCCTTGGACCGTTTTCAATTGTGTCTCGAAGTTTCGCGCGCGAAACTTGGCATATCGCGACTGCCGATGTCGTTGCCCTCAAAAGGTTCGCTCCGAACCTTTTGCACCCTTCTGGGTTATCGCCGTTTGGGTTTCCGTTCTCGTCGCGGAATTTGTCGACTTTCCACTGTGGAAAGTCGCTTCCGGCTTCCCGTGTTCGGATTCCGAACATTTACCAATGGCGAGTTCTCGGTGGCCGCCACCCAAGGTTGGCGGTCCGCCGTGCCATGGATGACGACGCCACCATGACGAGGGAAAAAACTTCCACTGGCTGTGTTTGCGGCTCGCTGTGGCTCCATGGAACATCGTCCGCCTGGTACTCCTTGCAAAATGCCCGTTTGCAACCAGTCGGCAGCCTGGCCTTCTTCCCATTGTGGGAACAATCTAATCCACGGGCTTGGCGGTCGCCAGGCGCTGGATACGGGATGTGATCAAATACGGCGGCGCTCCTTCTTTCGGTGAGAAATGAGAAAAAGAGAAGATGGATGATCTTTTCCATAGGAAACTGCAAACGCCGCCAAGTTCATCGTTGCCCGAACAAGTTGTTCTTTCCCAATCACGCCTCCGAATTCGTGATAATGTGATAGCGACCCTCTCCGCAAAGTCTGCCGAAAGATCGGTTCGTGAACCGCCGCCGATGGTCCCGACTCGTCAGTTAGACAAGTTGCTTTGCAACTCCTTGCAAAATGACCGTCTGCAACCAGTTGGCGCCGAACAGTCAGAATGGCGATGCCATCGGGCGGCCATTTCCGGACGTTCTGACCGCCGCCCAATGTTCGGATTCCGAACATGGTCCAATAGCCCGCCCGCCGCTTGCTGGCGTCACTTCAAGGACGCGAAAACCCCATTTCCCGTCGCGGCAGGTTGTCCAACCTCATAATCCCGGAGTTTGCGGGCGACCGGCGTGCGTCTTTCTTGACTCCTCGCAAACGAACATTTCGCAAGGAGTTGCGTCCAACTGGTCAATTTGCCCAGTTGTGGTCGGTTTCATGCTCCCTATTCCCTTGCATTTTGCACACGGAAGCATGCCGAGGAGTGTCTTGCGCCTGGGCATCATCTCGACCGTCGCGCACGAAGATGGAAAGGGTCCTTTCCATTCCATCCGCCGCAGCCAGTGGATTTGCTGGGTTGCCGGTATTGCCGTGCTGTGTGTACGAGTTACTCACCAGCCCACCACACCCACCACGCCAAGACAGGAAGGGGATCAAGGGGCGCAACGATTCGGGTGCGCCCTTGGGCTGTTCGTGGTCAAGTTTCGCGCGCGAAACTTGGCATGTCCGGCTTCACCGAGAGTCCGCGAAACATCTCCCACGTGAAATACCCCGTAAGCGGCAAAAAGGTTCGTTCCGCACCTTTTGCCTTCCTTCGGGTTATTGCGAACTCGTCTCCGGCTTCGCCGCACAATGTTTTAGGAGATTCCGTCCGTCGGTCTCGGGCATGGATCAGTGGCCCGCTGACGTTTCTCGAAAGTGGCAACGACCAGCAGGCTGACTCCAAAGCGCAGAGGTCTGCGCCTTTGACGGCGGTATTGGTAATGAGGTGCCATCCGTCCGATGTTCGGACGAATGGCGGACTGCGTGGTCGGGGAAGCCGTCGCCAGCTCGCTCCCGCTGACACGTTTTCCGACGCACCCAAGGCGGCTCGGGCACTCCTTGCAAAATGCCCGTTTGCAACCAGTCGGCAAGGAGACCAGCCTGGCCTTCTTCCCATTGTGGGAACAATCGAGGCCACGGGCGCGGTGTACGGGATGTGATCAAATACGGCGGCACCCCTTCTTTCGATGAGAAATGAGAAAAATAGAGGATGGACGATCTTTTCCCCGGGAAATCGGGAACCGCCGCCAAGTTCATCGTAGCCGCGAACCAAAGGTCTGCCCCACGCCCCTGAATTCGTGATAATGTGATAGTGCCCATTTCCGCACGGTCTGCCATCATGTCCGGCAGTACAGCTTGGTCGTCCCGAGTGGCGACATCTCCCACCGCCCGGACGAGTTTTCGCGCGTGAAACGTGCGGCAGTCCGGGGGGACCGTCGCACTTGAACTGTCGTGTTTCGTGGAGGATCGCCGACAGTTCCGAAAGGTGGCCGAAACCATCCCGCCTGTTCCGTGCTTAGCCAATTATTTGGCTAAGCGCCATTGTCCCCCCGTCGAGTCTGCACCCGGCAAGATCGTCGGCTACACGACGAGACCCGCATGTCGCCACCCTTTGTTCGGATTCCGAACATGAAATCGCCCGCCAGCAATGGTACTTCCGCCGAGGCGCAGACCTCGGCGCCCGGTAGGAAATCCGGTTTCTGGCAGCGACCGAATATCTAAAACCCCGTGTTCTCCTCCAAACATATTCGCTTAATGCGCCGCGGCGAAGTTCTATTCCCGGCAGCCTGAAGTGTCCCTCGATTAGAAAACCTGGTTCTGCATGCGCCGAAGGTATTCGTCCGAATATCCCCCCACGGCTGAAAAGTGTGTCCTTTCGCTGACCCTGAATATTCCCGCGACTGAAAAACATGGTCTTTAAGCGTTCAAGAGATATTCGCGACAACATAAAGAGGCATTAGAACAAACGAGTGCCTGAGAATGTCCTCCAGGATATCTACGAGGACGCTTGTGGCCTTATACCCCAAGAGACAATTATTAACGGAATTCGAGTTGAAAAAAATTGGCGAGAAACACTATATTAGAAGTGGCGGACATGGAGGAAACGAAGCAGCCAATATAGAAGACGGCTCCTCCTCCTTGTCCGCCAGACACGGTTGAAAGTGAGCCGTCTTTCTTTTTGGAGTCGATTGAAGCGGAGCAAGAAGCAGCAGGAAAAGTGGGAACGCCGCCAGGCAGCCAAATGGCTGATGACCCTGACCAATGATCGGGACTGGGGGCTGAAGGTCTGGGACGATCTGGAACAAAAGGACGTTCCCAAGCCCGTCAACTGCAAGACGACGCTCTTCAACTTCCTCTCCGGCTTCCGCTTCGCCTATCCGCGGCGGCTGACGCAAAAAGTCCTCATCGAGCATTTTCTCGGCAAGAGAACCGTGTACTTTACCGGCGCCAGGGGCGAGAAGACCCTCCTGATGCTCGACATCGATTGCCATCGATCAGGGTCGCTCGAAGGCGCGAAGCAGTTTGCCGCGTTCCTGAAGCAGCACTATTTCCCTGACTTATACTACGAGGTCAGCACGAACGGCAACGGCATCCACGGCTTCATCATCGTCGACATCTGGAATTGGAGCGCCGTCGACTACAACGGAGTGCTGCGGGATGCGCAAGCGTGGCTGAGAAGAGTCCTCGCCACTACCGATTTCGACGTCGAGGGCGTGGAACTCAAGGGTCGGTGCCCGGTGGTCGTGTGGGGCGAGGACTACGACCGGCAGGTGAAGTTCTTCACCATGGGCGGTCTCGCCAAGATGCCCCGCGAATGGAAGCGATTCAAGGAATGGAAGGCGACGACGAAGATGACCGCCCACGATCTGCGTCGGTTGCCGGACCTCTATCCGGTCGAAGTGACGGTCGCAGTGAAGGAGAACGTCAAGAAACAGGCGTCCGCCGCCAGTTTTCAGGGGAATCGCATCGACAAAGACCGATTCCAGAAGTACCTGCCGCTGGCACAAAGGTTCCTGTCCGCGCCGGAACTAATCGGCGCCAAGTCCAGGGTCTTCGTCACCACCGAGGATGTGGCGACTTTCCTCGTACTCCTGGAATTCTTCGGCGCAAATCCAAATGAGGACGGGTCAATGCCGTACAAGAGGTTCGCCCGACTTTGGAAGAGGCTCTACGAGGACGGCGACGTGAATCGGTGCTTCGATAATAAGAAGTTTGCCTGGATCAGGAATCGGGTCTCGGAAAAGGGCGGGATTGACTGGATCGATACGACCTATAGCGTTGGATTCAGGGATATCCAGGGGAAGGCGGCGAAATGGAAAGCTTCGGCTGAGTTGCAGGCGCTGATGGAGGGGTATTTGAAGGTCGAGTCGGGGGCGAATAGCGGGATTGAATGCGATAATAATTCCGAGATTGAATCGCAGGAGAATAGCGGAATTGAATCGCAGACGAATGACGATGTTCTGCTTGTTATAAACAACCAACCCTACCCCGTGCTTAGCGGGAGTGAGCATCCTGACCTCGATTCCCTCTGGCTGCAAATGCCCATCACCAACCTGAAAAATGTCGGTCTCAGACCCGTAATGGTCGCCACCGCCTCGAAAGAATGGACTTTGGCGGACCACATGGACGAATTGGTGGCTGCGGGATTCGGTTGGATGGCTGCCTGAGACGAAAACGACGAGGAAAATTGGCGAATGGAAAGGAAAAGCGGCGAATAGACTCGATGAAGAGAGTGGAGGCATATGACCATGAGTAAAATGCAGAACTGGACGCAGGAAGAAATCCAGGCGGCAATCGCCAAGGCGCTGGAGAACGAGCCCGATGGACCGAACAAGGAGTATTGGACGATTCCGGATTGCACGATCCAGGAAATCAGAGAGAGGTACCGGAAGTGGAAGTTCAAGCCGAATCCCGTCGCAGTGACCCTCCTGCGGAAGTGCTGCGGGCGAGAGTTCGCCCATGTGCTGACCTCCAAACAGAGGCTGAAATCGCTTTCCGATTGGAAATGCTTCGCTCCAGAGTGCCGCCTGAAGGTACTGGTCATGCCCTTCGGCAAGTTCAAGGGGCAGACCTTGCCGTGGGTCCACGAGAAGTCGCCGTCGTACCTCGCCTGGTTCCACGAAACCGTATGGGGATTCGAGGACATCAAGGAGGCCATCAAGGGGATGGAGGGCATGGAGGCGCTCATCGCCGAGTACCGCCAGCAGAAGGAAGGTCTTGAGTGGCGGAAAGGACAGTTCTCGCCGCAGACCGTCGATGCAGTGTGCGAGGAGTTGTTTGGAGGGGAGGGGTGAGGCAATTCAGCCGAACAGGGCTCGGCCGACTCGGTGACGAATCAATTCACCGCCGGAATCGGCACGAAGACAGCCCCGGCTTCCATTCTTCTTCTAAGTCCGCAGCATGACCTTGGCACTCATTCCTCCAGCAGACCGGGGGCAATCGTCCTCACCCTCCACTGCGTCCGCCGATGCTTCTTCCATGACCTCTGGTGCTGCCGAGGCAGGTCAAGGAAGGTGTGAACAATATTCCGCAGGCTCCGCTTCGCGCGAATGCGGACGCCGAGTTCACGGTACTCAGGATTGCAACAGAAACGACGTTCCTGCTGCGTACGGGGTTTTCTCCACATTGTCGGTCTCCCTGCAAATAGATAGCCGGAGGACTGACCGCCGTTTGACCGCTTTCAGGAGAAGCCCATTCATATAAAACACTCCGGTCTAAGCACCAAAAGGAGTCCCTTTTGGGGAACCAATCCCCAGGTTTTTCGATAATAATCTTTCTATTTTCAGAAAGGTAACTGGCGGCAGTTGCGCGATCCCCACCACTATCCTATACAGCTTGGGCGAAACGCTCGTTTCCCCGTGATGAGGACACTCCTCGGCAATACCAGGTTATTGGAGGTGCGGATTCTGGAGGAGCTGCCATCACGCTGAATGGAACCGGCCGGAATGGCTCACGGGATTTCGTAGCCCTCGGCGACAGCCCAATTGTAGAGGCGATGCTCCAACTCGGTGATGTCCGTGGATTCCCACTCGCAATTGGCGATGCGGAGATACCATGTCCGCTTGGCGGGGGAAGCCGGATCGCTCCAGTTCTGCACCTCAATCCACATTTCGGCGTTGAGATAGCCATAGCCTTCACGAGCACCCGTGGCGTTGGGATTGACGGCTTCAATGTTATCGTGCCAAGCACGAGTTGCGAGAAACTGTTCAAAAGTCATGGTCGTGTCTCCTTACCGGCACGACATACAGCTCTGGGCAAACCAAGATAATTGGCTCACGGGTGTCGGGAAGCCTGCGACCTGGTGTCACCTGGAACGAGCTTCCCCCTGGATGTCCGCCTGGATGTGCGAGGAATCGCTCCCGCAGGTCTGAAGGAGGTGACATCTGCACTCATCTGCGGACTATACAGCTTAGGCATAATGATTACTTGGTGATGTCCGCCTGGTACTCGAACTGGCCAACGCTTGATCGAGCTGGACCGGGCGGAGTACTGCGACCGAAATCTATTGGCTTCACCGAGGTGCTCCTCGGCAGCACCAGGTTATGCCTGGCTCCCCGGACGGGATTCCAGTGAAGCTGTATAGCCAGCCCAGACGCCGAGGTAGCGGTGGGCGCTAATCGTCATCGCCGAAGACCACACGACAAACTGGGCGGTGGGGGTCTTGCGACGACTGGCTACGCTCATCCGCTATCAGCAGGTGGTCTTCTTCCAGCCGTTCGAGCAGATAGTCACGCAGATGCCACGCTGTCGTCCGTTCGATTTCGCCGTCAGAAAAGTACGTTGCAATGAGGCGTTTTATCTCTTCGGGCGGCGGATCGGCTTCAGAGAAATTCCACTTGACCACGAGGTCATGCTCCACCAGATAGTCAATCGCCTGCCATGCAAGGTCCGCCTTGTTCGCTCTTCTTTTTCTGCTACTGCTCATGGTTTGTCCTCCTCCGGTATATAGCTGTCGAGTCGTACAGTTCACCTGGCTGAGCACCTGCACCGACGCGGGCCACCTATACAGCTTAGGCGCAATGCCTTCACCCATCACCAGGACGCATCCGCCGGCACCTGGCCACAGCAGGCCGGCGCCTCATCGGCGCCTGGTCGGTGCGAGATCACCGCCTGGCTGCTTGAATTCCGGCCGAGCTGTATAGGCTGCGAACATCACGTCGAGGTGACCAACCGGGCCCACTCCTCATCGGCTGCTGAAACTGCTAGATTCGCTTCTGTGGTCTCCCCAAAGAATGCGAGGAGGACGTGTTCTATGCCCGAATCTGCGGCTCCGACAACGGGAGACGAAGATGAATAGACCAAGGGTTGGCTGTGCCTGGCGACGTTGTGGGCGTGGATGGCGGTCGGTGACGCTGCAATCGCCAAGCCACGCCCGAAGTCCGTGCGGATCGTCTACCTGGTTTCCGCAGACAGGACGGTCCGCGAGGACTTCAAGAAAGGCATCGAGACCGCGGCGAAAGACCTCCAGGGATGGTATGGCAAACAATTGAACGGTCCCACCTTCCGGCTGAACGATCCCGTGGTCGAGGTCGTGAAGTCCGACAAGGATGCCAAGTGGTTCTACAGCCATCCCAACGGCGACAATCAGGACGACTGGGGTTTCAATAACGGACTTGCGGAAGCCCAGCGATTGGTCGGCGCGAGGTACGAAGACCCGGAATACGTGTGGGTGATCTACTCCGATGGACCCGGAAACAAGGGTCGCGGCGGCAGCGGAGTGACCGTCCTGCCCGAGGACGACCTCCTGGGGCTTGTCGGGCAGCACCCCGAGCAGAAGGACGTGAAACGCTGGATCGCCGGATTGGGACACGAGTTGGGGCATGCCTTCGGGCTGGATCATCCGCGAGACACGGAGAAGTATGCCGACGCAATCATGTGGATGGGGATCTACGGGAAGTATCCTGACAAGACCTATCTCACGGCAGAGGACAAGGGCATCCTGATGAAAAGCCCGTTCTTCTTCCACCCCAACGGCGATCCGGTCGTCAAGCCTGCCCAAAGTCGCGGAGAAGTTCGTCTACGACGGCGGTGCTTTCGCGAGGTATTTGCGCGAAGGGAAATCGGAATGGGTGGAGTCCAAGGCGGACGGCAGTGCGGAATTCCGATTTGCGGAAACCAGCCGCGACAAGGAGTGGATTCGCCTCTTCGATTCCAGCCGGGACATGGCGCTGCGCCTGCCCGTGGGTGGCGGCATGTGTTCCTGGTCCGACGGACGACGGCAAGACATGGAACGCACTGTACCGTGTGGACAAGGCGAAGTGACTGGGACTCAGGGCTCGTTTTGATCGCTGCCCGCCCGGCTTACTGTACAGCTTAGCCGCAATGCCTTCATCCATCACGAAGACGCATCGTAAGGCGCTTCATCGGCACTGATCACCGCCTGGCTTCCCGGGTTCGGATACCGGCCGAGCTGTATAGAGCTTCCCAGACGCCGAGGATCGTCGACGGATCTCGATATTGCCTACAACCCACACATCCTTCATCTCCGCCTGGTAGCAGCCGGCAGGCTGGCCGTCCACGGCGACGTGGGGGTAATTGGCCGGCGAAGTCCGCCGGGAATGCCCGGTAATGAGCTGCAATTCGACATCCGCCATCGCCTGCCAAGAAGGATTGGGGG
>CAWDQE010000022.1:0-796423 GCA_963804375.1 uncultured Planctomycetia bacterium | reverse complement strand
CGACAACATGGGTTACGGCGACATCGGCCCCTACGGCTCGAAACTCAATCGAACGCCCTGCTTGGACCGCATGGCCGCTGAGGGAATGAAGCTCACCAGTTTCTACGCCGCTCCGGTTTGCACGCCCTCGCGGGCGCAGATGATGACCGGCTGCTACGCCAAGCGGGTCTCGCTGCCCAACGTCCTGGGGCCGGTTTCCCCGGTCGGCATCAGTGCCTCGGAACGGACCGTGGCCGACTTGCTCAGGCAACAGGGCTACGCCACGATGTGCGTGGGAAAGTGGCACCTGGGCGACCAGCCCGAGTTCCTGCCGACGCGGCACGGCTTCGACCATTACGTCGGCCTGCCCTACTCCAACGACATGGGCGGCTCCGGCAAGCCGGGCGACCGGCGTCCCCCGGTTCCCCTGCTTTCCGACCAGCGGGTGATCGAGGCCCCCGCGCAGCAAGACAGGCTCGTCGAGCGCTACACCGAGGAGGCGGTGAAGTTCATCACCGCCAACCAAAACCGCCCCTTCTTCCTCTATCTGCCCCATACCGCCGTCCACGTGCCGCTCCATCCGGGCAAGGCCTTTCAAGGAAAATCGGCGAACGGCCGCTACGGCGACTGGGTCGAGGAAGTGGACTGGAGTACCGGGCGGGTGCTCGATACACTCCGCACTTTGAAGCTCGACGCACGCACGCTGGTGCTCTTCACGAGCGATAATGGGCCATGGCGGAGCCAGGGGAAGAACGGCGGAGTCGCCGGACCGCTTCGGGGCGGCAAGGCCTCGACCTGGGAAGGCGGCGTGCGGGAGCCGACCATCGCCCGCTGGCCGGGCAGGATTCCCGCCGGCGCGGTCTGCGATGCGATGATGAGCGAGATGGACGTGCTGCCCACCCTGGTGAAGCTCGCGGGCGGCAAGCCGCCCGGCGACCGGGTGATCGACGGCAAGGACATCTGGCCGCTGCTGTCGGGCCAAAGCCGGCAGTCGCCGCACGAGGCCCTGTTCTATTTCAAGAGCAACCGCCTGGAAGCCGTCCGCGCTGGTGCCTGGAAGCTGGCCATCGTCGAGCAGATCGAAAGCGGCATCGACAAGGAGCCGGGACCTTCGACCAGGCCTTTTGCTCCCAAGCTCTTCAACCTGGATGCCGACATCGGCGAGAAGACCGATGTGGCCGCCCAGCACCCCGATGTGGTCAAGCGGTTGCAGGGTTACATCCGGCAGATGGACGCGGACTTGGGAGTAACGGGCCGGGGGCCGGGCGTCCGCGCCGGCGGCGTGGTCAAGCAGCCGCAGCCCTTGTTGTTGCGCAATGCCATGGAGTACGATTGACCTTGCTCCCCGAAGCTTGTTCCGGCCTACTCCAATGGTATGCGGATCTCCTTGCTGAAGAAAAGGAAGAGCAGGATGAGCGCGACGATGATGACGACGGGCGCCAATTTGTAGCGCACCAGCCGCAGCCAGACATGCGTGGGCAAAGCGTTCACGCTGCATCGGAACTCGAACTCAAGGTTCTCCATAATTGCCTCCAGCTCGCGCTGGTTCACCTTGGCCTTGCCCACGTAGGCATCCTTGCAGACCTTCATGTACTTCGACAGCAGGCGGCTTACCTTCGCGTTGAAGAAGCTTCGCGACTGCAAGTAGAAGTTCTTCAGGTCGTCGAACACATCTTCCGCATGCTCGCCTGCCTCGCCGCTGACGATATAGCCGTTGATGATGAACTGGAGGCTGCCCAATCTCTCGATGGCCGCAATCCGCTTCGACAACAGCGACTCGCTGGTACACAGGGAGTCGGTGACGGGCTTGGCAGCGCTCGCCAAGGCTTTGCCAACCTTGCTGGTCTTGGACATCAAGCTCAGCGGTACTGTTGGTCCTGGCATGACAGGCTCCTCGACTTCTGTGCGCTCCCCTTTTTGCCATCTCCCAATATATCACCCCACTTTTGAGCCGTCAATTGGCATGGACGTTTCCGCTCTCTCCGTTAATGAACTTGCCCCTGGGATGAAAGCGAGTTATAAGGTGGCCGTTTCCACGCCTATACGGTTGAAAGGAGTCATTGCCCATGGGAATCCGCCGTGTCCTGTTACAATCGGTTGAGGTGGTCATCGCACTGCTATTTGCAAGTGCTGCCTTGGAGTGCCGCGGTGCCCCACCGTTGGCGGAGATAATCGCCAGCGTTCCCAACCGGGTCAATCCGTGGGCCGCGGAGGCCAATCCTCTGCCGCCCATCGAGCGTCTGCTGGGCGTGGACCAGCAGTTCTGGGTCAAAGTAGGACCGCCCGAGGCCTCCCTGTCGGTGTCGGTGGTCGAGTCTCGGGCGAAACTGCCGTCGCCGCGCGGTACGATCCTGGTGCTCCACGGCGTGCTGGACCGCAGCGCCGTCATGCTCCCCGCGGCCCGGGCCCTGGCCGACGCGGGCTACCGCGCGGTGTTGGTCGATCTGCGCGGGCGGGGCCGCTCGACCGGCAAGTACATGACCTTCGGCATCCAGGAAGCCAAAGACCTGTCCCAGGTGCTCGACGCGTTACAGGCAAAGGGGTTGGTGACCGGGCGTCTGGGCGTCTACGGCATCTCCTATGGGGCCACGACGGCGATTCACCTGGCCGCCGTCGATCGCCGCGTACGGGCCGTGGTGGCCGTCGAGCCTTTCAGTTCCGCGCGGGAAGAGGTGCCGCACTTCGCCCGCATGGTAGCGCCGGGCGTTGGCGCCCTGATCTCCGACAAAACGTACCAGGAGTCGCTGGATGAGGCCGGGCGGATCGCCGACTTCGATCCCGACGAAGCCGACGCCGCAAAGGCCATTCAACGCACGTCGGCCCCAGTGCTCATCGTGCACGGGAGGAACGACTGGATCGTGCCGCACGAGCAGAGCGAGCGTTTGCACGCCGCCGCACCGGGTCACAGCGAGTTGGTATTGATCCCCTATCTGGGACACGTAGCGCTGTGGGTCGATCCGGGCGGGCACGTGGCCCAGCGGGCCCGCGACTGGTTCGACCATTGGCTTGGCGGCGCGTAGGGCTCACTCGACCGAGGCCATTTTCTATCGGGCGACGCGGTGAAAATCCATCGGGCCAACGCCTCGGACAACGAGAGTTGAAAATCGCCGGGGAGGGCAGATCGATCGCCAAACGCGCTAATCCTTGGCCCGCTTCGCTTCCCAGCCCCGGCCCGGCCAAGTCCCCGGCCGCGTCCAGAAGGCGTCGTTCCGGCCGCCGTAGTAATCCGCCAGCACCTCGTCCATCACCCGCGCCGTACGCATGGCCGTCAGGCCCGTGCTGGGGCACTGCTCGTGGCCGTGCAACTGGTCAACAATACTCTGGATCAACGGCTGCTGGATGTGGCGGGGATTGGGAAGATCGAACTGTTCCACGCCCGTGGATGTTTCCAGCCGCACGGGTTCGTTGCCGAATACCGACAGCGTCAGCCTGCCTTCCGTGCCGCTGATCTCGATGCTGTCATCGTAAACCGGGCTGGCAAAATTCCAGGAGCAGACCCCCGCGGCGCCGCAGGCGAAACGGCAGTGCAGCACGACCACATCCTCGACATCGTAGGGGGATGCGAGATTGGCGGCCGTGCCCTGAACGTGCGTGACGGGGCCGAGAAGAAAGTCGAAGACGTCCAGAGCATGGCAACCCATGTCCAAGAACAACCCACCGCCCGACTGTTCGGCCACGAGTCGCCATGGGAGCCGGTCCGGGTCAAGGTCGTGTGGCCGGCTTTTCGCGTAGCGGTGCGTCAACAGAGTAACCCGGCCCAGCCGGCCCGAAGCCACGAGTTCCTTGGCCTTGAGGAACCGCGGCAGGCGGCGGCGGTAGAATGCCACGAACAGCGGCTGGCCAACCTGAGCGAAGGCCTCCACCATACGACAGCACTCGGCATGGTTGCGGGCCATCGGTTTCTCGACATAGGCGGGCTTGCCGGCCGCTGCAACGCGCAGGGCATATTCCAGGTGGTGCCCCGGCGGCGTGGCGATAGACACGGCGTCGACTTCCGGGTCGTGGATCAGTGCATCGGCATCGGTCGTCCATTTGGGTACGCCGTGACGCCGGGCGTAATCCTCCGCCTTGGCCGCGTCTCGCCGCATGACCATGACCAAGGTGCTGCCCGCGGTTTCCTGGAAGCCGGGGCCGCTCTTGACCTCGGTAACTTTGCCGCAACCAATAATGCCCCAACGAACGGTCAAAATCGTTACACCTCGATTCTCGTCCCCAGCACATCCAGAAACTTCCGTATCCACTCGGGATGCCCGGGCCAGGCCGCCGCGGTGATGAGATTGCCATCCACCACGGCATTGGAAAACGTCTCGTTGACATCCCGCCAGACTGCCCCGGATCTCACCAGATCGGGCTTGACGGCCGGATACGCCGTACAGCGGCGGCCCGTTACCACTCCCGCAGCCACAAGGATCTGCGGCCCGTGGCAAATGGATGCCAGTGGTTTGCCGGCCTGGGCGAAATGGCGGACGATCTGGAGCACCCGCTCGTCGAGACGCAGGTATTCCGGGGCGCGACCGCCGGGGATGACCAGGGCATCATACTGCACGGGGTCCACGGCATCGAAGTCGGCGTTGAGGGTGAAATTGTGCCCGCGCTTCTCGCTGTAGGTCTGGTCGCCCTCGAAGTCGTGGACGGCCGTCCGCACCACCTCGCCCGCCTTCTTCCCCGGGCACACGGCATCGACCTGGTGACCGACCATCAACAGCATCTGGTACGGGACCATCACCTCATAGTCCTCGACGTAATCGCCCACGAGCATCAGGATCTTCTTTGCGGCCATTTCTTCTCCTCCAAGGGGTATCGGTAATGCATCCGGCACGGGGCACCGGGGTACCCGCTGTGCGGGTCGCGGGTCGTGCCGAATACGTTGTCAATCCACACCACCAATCATCGTATCGATGGCTTGAATCGCCTGCAACGCGCCCACCGGCAAGACGATGCTGCCCGGCGGGGCCTCCGGGTCGCGAGGGTTCACACGGATGAGTTGCACGCCCCGGTCCTCGCACTCCCACCGCACCGTGGGCACCGCCGTGCCGGCGCCGAACTCAATCACGGCCAGCCGCTTGCCGGCAAGCTGCTCCAGCCAGTCTCGATAACGCCGCTGTTGCTCGTCGGAGCGGTGCGAAATCCAACCCCCGTCGCCGAACATGAGTATGTTGGGCCGGGCCAACTGCCCGCAGCGGATGCACTGCGGCAGGGGCGGCCGGGCACGGAGAGTGTTCTCGTCGACGAGGACCGTGGTCTCCGCCGCCGACCAGATCGCGTCCGTGCACCCGTCCACACACTGCAGGAAGTGGATCGACCCGTGGCACTCCAGGATTCGATCGGGCGCGAAGCCTGCACACTGGAAATGCCCGTCGACGTTGCTGGTGAAGACGAAGTGGCCCAGCGGGCGGCTCTTGCCCCAGCGCCGCAGGATTTCGAAGCCCGCGTGCGGAATCGTGGCGCGATAGAGGTGCAGGCGATGGCCGAAGAACCCCCAGGCCTGCTCCGGGTCCCGCTGGAACCACACCGGGTTGGAGATTTCCTCGAACCGCTGGCCGCGAAAGGCCGGATAGGCCCGCCAGAACCCTTCCGGGCCGCGGAAGTCGGGCAGGCCGGAGTCGACGCCCATGCCCGCTCCGGCGCCGATCAACAGGGCGTCGGCGGCAAGGATGGCATCGGCTGCTTGACGGCAAGATTGCTCGAAGTCTCTCACGGCTGGGTGAGGACCTTCACAAGCAGGTCGCAGTAGCCGTCGCGGTCGGTCCAGTCCGTAGCCACCGACATCTTCCTGCCCTTGGGATCGACCTTCGTAAAGCCATCGGAGGTCACGGAAATCGGAAGCGTTTGGAACTTCACCAGCGGCCGATCGCGGTAGGCCAGATAAACGGCCACGGTATCGAAGAGGACGCTGCTCGACGTCAACTGGCTGACCTGCGTCTTGTTGGCCCAGACGCGGTAGTTCTCCAGCAGTGCCTTGACGAGACGATCGTCGCTGTTGACGAGTTTCTGGAATCGCTCGCCGGCAAGCGTCACGGTCCCGCAGGTGTCCAACGGCGTGATCGTGATTTGCTTCCAGGGGGCGGAGAGCACCGTTTGGGCCGCTGCCACGTTGGCCTTGACGTTATATTCGGCATCGGCCGGGCCGCCGCCGTAGCCCTTGAAAACACTGCCTTGCATGCCGATGAAGCATGCCTTGCGGGCGACGTCCGGCTTTCGTTTGAGCACGGCCGCCAACGTGTGAGAAGGCCCGATGGAAATGACGGCGACCGGTTGCGGCGACCGGTTGATGAGGTCGATGATCGCGGCAGCGCCGTCCTGGTGAACAACGCCCCGATAGTCGCTGAGCCGGTAATCCGCGATCCATGCCTGTTGCCCACCCGTCCCACCGCGTCCGCCTTCGCCTAGGCCAACGGCGATGTCGGTGCGGCCCGCAATCGTCAGCAGCTTCGCGATCAACTTGGCGCGGTATTCGGCCTTGCCGCAAGTTGTCGTGATGAGTTTCGGGTCCAATCCGGGACTCTTCAAGAGCATCGCCAGGGCCCAGGTGTCGTCGATGTCGTCGCCGATGTCCGTGTCGAGAATGACCGGCGTCTTGGCTGCTGCGGAAGAAGCAAAGGGCGCCTTCGTTGGAGCAGGGACTGTGCCGAACTTGTACATTGTCACTTGCCGGAATTTTTCGCCGGGCCTCAAGAGGGTGGACGGATAAGCGGGTCGGTGCGGTGAATCGGGAAAATGCTGAGTCTCCAGGCACAACGCCCGGCGGTTCCGCCCATCGGTATAGAGCTGCACGCCGGGCTGTGTGGTGTAGACCTCCATCGACCGGCCGCTGACGGGCTCCACGACCCGCGCAGCCAGCGAGGGCTGCATGCCCGGCTGCTTGCGAAGCACGTAGCAATGATCGTAGCCGCCTGGCAGCTTGTCGATCCGCGCACCGATGGTCATCGGCCGGCGGAAGTCGAGGGGCGTATCCTGGACGCTCTTGGGATCGCCCAAGGGAATCAGGTCCGCGTCGGTTGGCAGGTACTGGTCGGCGTAGAGCGTGAGCTCGTGGGCAAGCACGTCTTTCGCCGCACCGCCCGAGAGGTTCCAATAGGCGTGGTTCGTGAGGTTGACGTGGGTCGATTTGTCGGTCGTGGCCTCATAGGTCATCGTTAACTCATCGGTCTCGCTCAGGGTGTACCGCACCGTGACCGAGAGGTTCCCTGGATAGCCTTCCTCACCGTCGCGGCTGAGATAGGAGAGCGAGACGCCCGCCCGGTCCTGCTGTTCGACGATCGCCGCCTTCCAGAGCACGCGGTTGAACCCTACCTTCCCGCCGTGGATATGATTGGGGCCGTTGTTGGCGGCGAGCCGATATTCGACGCCGTCGATGGTGAAGCGGGCCTTGCCGATGCGGTTGGCGTAGCGGCCGATGATCGTGCCTTCGACACCTCCCTTCGTCAGGTACTCCTCGGCCGACGCCGGACCGATCGTGATGTTGGCCAACCTGCCCATGCGGTCCGGGACTTCGACCGCCGCAATCGTGGCCCCGAAGGGAAGGACCTTCACGCGCAGGCCGTGGCTGTTGGTTAGCGTGAAGCAATCGAAAGGCGTTCCATCCGGCATCGTGGCGGCCGGTTGCCGGGTCACCGCCGGTCTTGCCTCGAGTTTGCCGGTCATTACGGCCAGCCATCCTGCGATCAAGATGGCAACGAACAGGGTTCGGTTCACGATTCTGTCTCCTTTTGACTATTTCCATCGGTGATCGAGCCGCCGAAGAAGGTGATCTTGGTGTAGGCTGCCGTCTTCTGGCTCTCGGCAAACTTGCGGAAAGCGTTCGGGCAGCCGCCGCGCTCATGGATATACGCGTAGTCGCCGGCCACGCTCGGCGCGGCGAAGAGACCGGCGAGGACCAAAGTGAGGACAATGGCGGGGGTGATTTTCATTGGGGGGAAGCTGCTGACGGGGTGTGGCAACCGATGATGCCCATGGTAGTATAGCGTGAGGACTTTTTCCAGTGTCCGCTCACGGATTACTTTCGCATTGCAACCTTGTAGTCGTCCCCGATTTTCATACACGTCGTTTCAATTGCCGATCAGGGGTCGGCGCCTTTCGGTTGTCGGCCGGTGCGAGAAGCGTTCAGATCGCAATCGATTTCCGTCGATCAATTCATTGCGCGCGTTCTTCGCGGACAATCCATCCGTGATCTTGCCAAAATTGCCACAAGTGGATGTTTTCGTGTCGGTTTCGGCCATTTTCTACCTCGCATGGCTTGATCTGATTGTCCAATGGGCTGGCATGGCTTTTTAACAAATATGCATAAACACGGATAAAACTCAATGTCGCCGGCTTTTGGCGAGGAACGCTTTCCCCTGTAGAGGGTAGCAAGAATCGGGCGTTAATTTGCGCTAAAATGCCTTAGTCGGGCGCTATTTTGTCTTGCGCGGGTTCATTGGGGCGATTCTGGTCGTTGTCGGCAAGTTCGCGCTCGGCCTTCAACGAGGTCTCCAGCGCGACGAGCTCTTGGTTGGTTATTCGTTCCAGGTTTTGTCTATTCGTGGGCAGAGCCCCGGATTATTCCCCTAGAACCATATTTGTATATAATTATTACCATTTGTCCAGGAGCGGGAGGGCTTCTTCGCCAGGCGTGCCGCCGGCGACGTTCTGCCTGCCGAGCGCAAGCATCATCAAGAGCATCCCCCCGCTGGCTTTTCCGGTCGATTGGACCCTCGCGACCCGATTGTCCACTGCACTTGTCAGCAGATTCGCTTGTCATGGGTTCCCCGCCGCGATCAGTCACCCGCTGCCCACGATTCCCAGCGACCAGCAGAGCCAGGCGATAGGCGCCGAAAGCAGGAGCGAATCGAGTATGTCCAGCACGCCGCCAAAGCCGGGCATCCAGGCGCTGGAATCCTTGCAGCCGACGTCGCGCTTCAACAACGACTCGGCCAGGTCGCCCAGCATGCCCACGGCGCCCATCAGCAATCCGAAAATGAACCAGCCGGACGGCTGGCCCGGCATCGCTTCGACGTAGGGCGGCGCCCATTGCACGATGCTGGGCAACGAGATCCAGCCGCCAGTCCAGGGGAAGCTAATCGCGTGAAAACTGATCCAGGAGCCGAGCAGGGCGAAAAACATCGCCCCCAACGCCCCTTCGACGGTCTTGCCCGGACTGATCGTGGGCGACATCTTGTTGCGGCCGAAGAGGCGGCCGACGGTGTAGGCCCCAATGTCGCCCATTTTCACCGAGATGATCCAGGCGGCAAGCGCGCCAACGCCCCAGAACAGCCGGATCTGGATGGCAAAGGCGCACATCATGCCGACATAAATCAGGCAAAAGACACCGACGGCGATGTTGGCCAGCGCCCCGCCCGGCTGCTCGAATCGCCGCATTTCCGCCACAAAAATCATCAACACCCCCAGGGCCAAGGCCCACAGGGGAGACTGGCTGGCGGCATGTATGAAATGAACCGTGGTGACATAATCGAACTCGCGGCTCTCGCCGAGGCCGAGCGAATACAAGCGGAGCAAATACAACATGAGTTCCGGCAGCCACTGGGCGAACACCAGGAGCAGATTGCCCGCATAAATCGTCCAGGCCACCGGGCGAATGCCTGCCGCCCCGGCCAGCCGCAGCACCTCCTGCGTGGCGAGCACGGTGAACACGAGGAGCAGCGGCATCAAGTACGCGCCTGCCAATCCTGCTTCAGTTCCGGGGACATCGGTACGTGCGTCCAAGATGCACAGCGCCACCAGCGCCAATGATCAAAGCTCCCAACAAAAGCCGCCACTTGAGCATGAATGATCACCCAGGACTTGCATCCGCAGCCAAGAAGGTTTTAATAAGGGTTGCCGTTCGTTGTTCCGCCTTTAGGCGGCAGCCTCATACTAACCCGAAGCGGGCACCATGTACTCATGGTCGGCGAGGTCCGTAAGTCGTTCCATCGCTAGCGCTTCGGGTTAGTATAATACCGCCGGAAGGCGGAACTACGAACGAGCAAACCCCCATTCTAGCAGCTTACCGGAAAACCTGCCATGACCCCACGCCAACGCATCCTTGCCGCCTTGAATCACGAGCAGCCCGATCGCGTGCCGATCGATTTCGGCGGCCACCGTTCTTCGGGCATTGCCGCGATTGCCTACCGCAAGCTGCGGAAGGCCTTGGGGTTGCCCGAGCGAGTGATCCGCGTCTACGACCCGGTACAGCAACTGGCGATTATCGACGAAGACGTGTTGGAGCGGTTCCGCGTCGATGCGATCGAGTTGGGTCGCGGGTTTGCGCTGGAAGACAAGGATTGGGCCGACTGGGTCCTGCCCGACGGCTCGCCCTGCCAGATGCCCGTCTGGGCCCTGCCCGAACGGGAGCCGGGCGAGTGGGTCATTCGCTCCAAGGGCAGCGGCCGGATGTTGGCGAAAATGCCGGACGGGGCGTTGTACTTCGAGCAGTGCTACTGGCCGTTCCTCGACGGCGACGACTTCGACCGGCTGCCGGAGGCCTTGGCCGAGAACATGTGGTGCGCCGTGCAGTCGCCGCCCGGGCCGCTGGTTTCCGGGCCGGATGGGCCGCGGCTGCTGGCCGCGGGGGCCAAGGCCCTGCGGGCGCGGACCGATCGGGCCATCCTGGGCCTCTTCGGCGGCAATCTGCTGGAGGTCGGACAATTCCTCTATCGCAACGACAACTTCCTCATGCTCTTGGCCGCCGATCCCGCCCGGGCCGGCGAGTTCCTCGATCGGCTCGTCGAGATCCATCTGGCGAACCTGGAGAGGTTCCTCACGGCCGTCGGCCGTTACATCGACATCATCGTCTTCGGCGACGACTTGGGGATGCAGAACGGGCCGCAGATGTCGCGGGCCATGTATCGGGAGCTTTTCATGCCGCGGCACGCCCGCTTATGGAAACGAGCGAAGGAGTTGGCCGACGTCAAGGTCATGTTGCATACGTGCGGCGGCATTCGGCCGTTGCTGCCGGACCTGATCGAAGCCGGCCTCGACGCGGTGAATCCGGTGCAGATCACCTGCGCCGGCATGGACGCGGCCGCTTTGAAGGCCGACTTCGGCGGCAAGATCACCTTCTGGGGCGGCGGCTGCGATACGCGGTTCGTGCTCGCCAAAGCCGCGCCGCAAGACATTCAGCAGCACGTTCGCCGTCAGGTCGAGATCTTGAACCGGGGCGGCGGCTTCGTCTTCCAACAGGTTCACAACGTCCTGGCCGACGTCCCGCCGGAGAACGTGATTGCCATGTTCGACGCGCTTAAATGATCCCGTGCAATGGCCCACCCGGGGCGGCCAGGGCATCTACCCGCCGCGACACTTCCGGGTCTTCGACCAACGGCGGGGCATGGTGCGGCTTCGCGCGGGCGTCGATCACCAGCGAACCGAAACAGCCCCAATGCTTGTCGCGGATGAAGGACTCAATGCCGTAGATATCAGTCGCCGGATTGCTCCGGGTGAAGGTCGTCCAGAGAAAATTATCGAGGCTGCGGGCGGCAAACTCCGACTGATCGACCACCACGACTAACGGAAAGTTGTTGATCGCGTCGCGGCGGTCCAGCGCCAGGCAGAAGCGGTCGATGGCCCGGTCCGGCCCTCCCTCTTCACGGCTCCAGGCCGGCCCCTCGACGACGAGAATCCCCGGCAGGAAAACCATCGGCCGGCGAAAGCCCAGGTTTTCGAGCAGCGTGAGCCGGCTGTCCAGGGCCACGGGCAAGGTCCGCAACGGCGCGCCGGCCGCAGCGATCACGACCTTCGACCCTTGGTTCAGGCCGTCGCCACTGTAGTCCAGCGTGTCGATCGTGGTGCAGGTCTGAAAGTGCAGGTCCCGCCGCCAATCGACCCGTTCCAGCACGTGGCGGAAGAAGTCGCGAACGTCGCGAACGTCCAACTGCGGATCGTCCTCGCCGGCCACGATCAGCAGATACTTGGCCAGCGACAACTGCCCCTGACCCAGCAAGGCGTTGCTCTGGGTGAGCAACTCCCGTGGCCGCTGCCGGCCGGCATAAGGCACGTACCGCTCACTGCCGATGGCCAGCAGCAGCGGATGCACGCCTGCCGCCTCGACGGCATGCACCGCCCTCACGCCGGCGATCGTGCCGGGCACCACCGGTTCGACCAGTTCGTGGATCAACGCGCCGAACATCGAGTCCTCTTGCGGCGGCCGGCCGACGACCGTGAACGGCCAAATGGCGTCCTTGCGGTGGTAGACCCGCTCGACGATCATCACGGGAAAATCGTGGGCCAGGCTGTAGTAGCCGAGGTGGTCGCCGAACGGCCCCTCGGGCAGTTGGCGGCCGGGATCGATGTAACCGCTGATGCAGAAATCGGCCTCGGCGTGGATGGGAAGCTTCTCGCCCACGGTGGCCATGGGTACGCGGCGGCCGCCCAGCGCGCCGGCGAAGGCCAATTCGCTCAGACCTTCGGGCAGCGGCATCACGGCGGCCACGGCCATGGCCGGCGGCCCGCCCACGAACACGTTCACTCGCAAGGGCTTCTTCAACTCCAGGGCCGCGGCATGGTGCACGCCGATGCCGCGATGGATCTGGTAGTGAAGCCCCACGTCGCGATTCCGCTCGTACTGGTTGCCGCTGAGTTGCACCCGATACATGCCCAGGTTCGAACGCAGCAGGCCCGTCGCGCTGGGGGGGAAACTCCCGGCTGTGAAGAAACTAAGCCAACGGAGCCAGCCGCGACATTCCCCCCCAGCGCAGCGGGGATCTTCCGTATAGACCTGCGGCAACGTGATATAGGCCCCGCCGTCATCGGGCCATGATTTGAGCTGCGGAAGCTGATCGACGGTCGTCTGGCACTCCAGCACGGGGCCGCCCTTCACGCGCTTGGGCAAGGTGTGCCAGGCCATCCACGGGGCATTGAAGTAGGTCATCGGCCGCCGCAAGATATCGACCGGATCGACCTGGAGTTTCACGAGCTGCTTGACGCCATCGAGCGTGTCGCGGAACAGAAAACGCATCCGGTCCATCGTGCCGAACAAGTTCCCCAGCATGGGGAAGCGGCAATCCTTGGGGCAGGTGAACAGCAAAGCCGGGCCGCCGGCGCGGAACACCCGCCGCTGGATTTCGGCCATTTCCAGGTGTGGATCGATTGGCTCGTCGATCCGCACGAGTTCCTTCTTGGCTTCCAGGTCGCGAACACACTCCAGGAGATTGCGATAGCCCATCGACACTTCCAACGGTATCTCAAGCAGGCGAGCCGTTGGCGTAAGCCTCCGCGCATTGCGGTTCGGTCCACCCGGAGGCTTACGCCACCGGCTCGCCCGGATTCTACAACAGTTTTCGCAGAAACTCCACGCTGCGCTTGGCCTGCTCGACGGTGCCGCACTCGACGCTCAGCACCAGATCGTAGGGCGCGCAGCGGCAGACCTCGATCACACGGACCCAATCGATCACGCCGTCGCCGCAGGCGCAGCCGACGGGCGTGCCGGCCACCTTGCCCCGCTCGGCGTCGGATTGCTGCACGGAAATGTCCTTGGCGTGCACGTGTACGAGCCGGTCCTTGACGTGCCGCAGCCAGCCGATCGGGTCTTCGCCGCCGAGGTAGCTATTGCCTGTGTCAAAGTTGATGCCGATGGCCGGCGAATCCACGAGGCTATAGATACGGTCCAGTCCGGCGATCGTCTTGCTGTATTGCTGATGCGGTTCCAGACCAATTTTGACGGCACGGCGTTCGGCCAGGTTGGCGGCCTCGCGGAGCGTGTAGCGCATCAAGATGTGGTCTTCGTCCACGGTGGTCCAGGGCGGCTTGGGGCCTTCATCCGTGTTGACCACTGGCGCGCCGCATTCGGCCGCGAAACGGATCGCCTGCTTGAGGTATTCGACACTGATCTCCGGCTTGCAGAGCGGCGTGTGGGCCGAGAGGCCCGAAAGCTTGACCCCGAACCGCTCGCAGGCACGGCGGATGCGATAGGGATCGTCGAGCATCGAGACGCTGTGAAAATAGCCCGCCTCGCTCAGCAACTCGCGGCCCCAGTGGACCATCGGCTCGACGTAATCATAGCCCAGCAAGGCGGCCTTCTCGACGCCCCATTCAAACGGTTTGTCGTCGTGCCGCACGAATTCGAGATTAACGCCCAAGTGCAGGTTCGCCATAATTGATGCTCCTATTTGCCTTGCCAGGCTACTTTGCCGACGAAGAACGGTCCCATCTGCTCGATGTGCAGCGAGGTTTGCTTGGTCTTGCGCATCCGCTGCACGATGGCCGAGAGCGGATAGAGTTTTGGCCCCAGCAGTCCGATCACGAAATCGTTGTCGTTCTTATCCAGCCCATAGCAGGCCAGGCGAATGTCGTGGCCCAGTCCCGCCTTGCCGAAGGTGCGGCCAATGGCACTGTGTTCCATCAAGATAATGCGTTGTTCGTCGGCCGACAGCCGCTCGAAGGAACCGGCACGGCGCAAGGGATACCAAACAACCCAGCGCAACTCCGGATCGAAGATCCGGCTCCGCGGCCGCGCGAACAGGGCTTCTTCCAAATCCGGCTCGTAACCTTGCGCATACGTCCGCCCCAGCATCGTGTATTCCGGCTTCGGCGCAAGTGCGGAAAATGGCGGGCGATTGATAAACTGGCGAATGGTGGTGACGAAATCGTCAGGGTCTTCGCTGAGCAGGAGCAGTGCGACCCCGCGGGGATCGTTCACGTCTTCGTAGAGAGCTCCAGGCAGCCTGGCCTCTTCCAATGCCCGGGCCAACGGTGCGGAATCCGTGCTGTTGCCGAAGGCCAGAAACTGCATGAACAGTCGCCGGTCCAACGTGACGGGCGAGCCATCCGCACGGCGGCCTTTTTCGCGAATATCAATCGGTTCGTGTGTCTCGGTACTCATTTCGATCCTTTCCCGACATGTCTCAGCCCTCTATCTTACCGAATTGTCTTCTTGTGGGTAGCGGGCGGGCGGATTTTCTTCGGATTTGATGCAGGTGGGCCTGGGATTCGGCTGCCGGACACGAATATGGTACGCTAATACGAATGCCCAAGCCATCGAGATCGAATCGAAAACGATCTGCAGGACGCCGGCCCGCGGATTCAAGGACGGCCAAGCCGCACAACTGGGAGCGGACGGTTGACTGGATCGTCGTCGCCGGGCTCGTGCTACTGGTGGCGGTGGGCTATGCGCAGGTTGTCCACTTCGACTTCGTCAATTATGACGACACGGTCTACGTGCCCGACAACCTGCAGGTCCGCACGGGGTTCTCGCTCAGCGGCATCCGCTGGGCGTTCACCACCTTCGAAACGGCCAACTGGTATCCACTGACGTGGCTCTCGTTGATGTTGGATTGCCAGATGTTCGGCCCGCGACCCGCAAGCGGGTACTCCAGCCCGGGCGGACATCATGCGGTGAACGCCGCTTTGCACGCAGCCAATGCGGTCTTGTTGTTTCTCGTGCTGCGGAGGATGACCGGATCGCGCTGGCGAAGCGCCGCGGTGGCCGCGCTGTTCGCCGTGCATCCGCTGCACGTCGAATCGGTTGCCTGGATTGCCGAGCGCAAGGACGTGCTGAGCACGCTGTTCTTCCTGCTCACGCTCTTGGCCTATCACCGCTACGCCGCGTCGCCCCGTTTCGGCCGCTGGGTTCTGGTCTTCCTGTGCATGGCCTTGGGGCTGATGGCCAAATCGATGCTCGTCACCCTGCCCGCCGTGCTCCTGTTGTTGGACTTCTGGCCCCTCAAGAGGTTTCGGGGCTTGGGCGGCATTGCCGGGATTCTGAAACCGACGCAGGTCTTGGCGGAAATCGGCGATCGAGAATCGGCAATCGGCAATCCGCCGTCCACTGCCCGCTTATTGCTCGAAAAACTGCCCCTGCTGGCACTCTCGCTGGCAACGGCTGCCGTGACTGTGGCGGCCCAGGCCAGCAAGGGGGCAACCTCGATGCTCGACGATCGAGCCGGACTGCCGGTCCGGCTGGCCAACGCCGCCATCGCCAGCGTCAAGTACCTCGTGTTGACCGTCTGGCCAGCCAATCTGGCCGTCTATTATCCCTATAATTTCCACCCATCGACGTGGCAGACGGCCGGCGCCGTGCTACTGCTTCTGGCCGCAACCGCTGGGGCCGGCTGGTGCCTCCGCCGCGCACCCTGCGTGGCCGTCGGATGGTTCTGGTACCTGGGTACGCTCGTACCCGTGATCGGACTGGTGCAGGTCGGTAGCCAGGCGATGGCGGATCGCTACTGCTATATCCCCTCTATCGGCATTTACCTTGTCGTCGTCTGGGTTGTGGGCGACCTGACAAGCTGGTTACTGCTCGTTGCAGAGAATCGGAAACGCCGGGCAGTTTGCCATCCTAAAATGAGTAGCCCACCAAGCGAGAATGCTTATCGTTCGCCCGATATAGCCAGAAACGCGGCAGGTTGGCAATCTGCCCCACAGCAGCGGGAGGTGAAACGCCGCATCGCACTGGCTGCGGTCAGCAGCGCGATCCTCGCCGTTTTTCTCGTAGCCATGCACCGCCAGGCCGGTTACTGGATCAACAGCGAGCAGCTCTTCCGCCATGCCCTGGCAATCACGGGCGAGAACCCTGTGGCTTGCGAAAACCTGGGCGACTCGCTGCTGCACCAAGGAAAATTCACCGAAGCCGAGAGCCAGTTTCGTAAAGTATTAGCGATGGACGCTGCGCATTTTCGGCAGACTCCGCCGGAGCTGGCCCGGGCGCTGGCAGGGCAGGGGCGGATCGATGCCGCGATCGCTTTCGTGCACGAGACGATCCCGGATAAGTCCGAAAAGGCGGTGGCCCTGATCAGTCTGGCCAATTTCCTCGGACCTCCGCCTCGAAATCAGGTGGGCACGGCGATCAAGTTGCTGCAAGAGGCAATCGAACTCGCCCCCCAGCAACCGATGGGGCCGAATAGCCTTGCCCAGGTCTATCTCAAGGCCGCGGACAGAAGATTTCGCAATGCAACGGAGGCGATCAAACTTGCCCGGCGGGCCTGCGAATTATCGGAATGGAACAACGCCCAGTGCCGGCAGACGCTGGCCGATGCCTACCTGGCAGCCGGCGATACGGAGCGTGCCGTCGAGGAATTGCGCTCGGTCATTCGCTTGACACCGACCGATTCTGCAGCGGCCAAGCAATTGCAGTCGATCCTGCGACAACGCCGCTAACGCCCCCTTCCCAGTTCCCGGGCAATCCGCCGCGGCAAGTCGGCTTCGGCCATCGTCTCGATATCCTGCGGCAAGACCAGCGACCAGTTGGGCCACTGGTCGGTCGTGCCCGGCATGTTGGGCCGCTGGGGCATCGCCTGGGCGTCTTCGAGTGTGGCCGAAAGGATTCGCGATGGCGACTGGGCCAAGCGGCGATAGGCGGCTTCGATCACCTCCGCGACGGGCGCATCGCCTTCCACGCCGAGGTTCCGGCGGAAATGATCGCGGAGCTGGCACATCTCATTGCCGACGGTCAGTCCCATGGCGCACTGCGCCGCCTCGTCGGCCCCACTCCACAGCCCGGCGATCGTGGGCAGGTCGTGCGTCGTGACCGACGCCATCGACAGCTCGGGATACTCGGCGGGCGGACGATCTTCGAACAAGAGCAGCCGGCACGACAGCACCCGTCGCAGGGCCAACCGTTCGCGGACGCCCGGTTCGACGGTGCCCAGATCCTCGCCGACGATGAAAGCCCCCGCACGATGGCTTTCCAGGGCCACGATGCCCAGCAGGTCGTCGGCCGGATAGCGGACATACCATCCCTTCTGCGGGTGCTGGCCGTTGGGTATCCACCACAAGCGGAACAAGCCCATCACGTGATCGATGCGCAACCCGCCGGCGTGCCGGAGTGCGGCCCGAATCGTCTGCACAAACGGCTCATAGGCGGCCGCGCGGAGCCTGGCGGGAGCAAATGGCGGCAGTTGCCAATCCTGGCCGGCCGCATTGAAGGCGTCGGGCGGTGCGCCGACGACGATCTCGTTGGCCAGCAGGTCTTGCCACTCCCAAGCGTCTGCCCCACCGGGATCCATGCCAATCGGCAAGTCTTGCAGCAAGGGGATCACGCGCGAGGCCTCGGCCAATTGCCGATCCAGCAGCCATTGCAGCCAGGCATGATAGCCCACGTCGCTGGCATGCTCGGCGGCGAACCGTGCGACGGCCGCGTGGTCGGGGCGGCGATATTCCTCCGGCCATTTCCGCCAATCGGGGCCGAGATTCTCGGCCAATACGCAAAATGTTGCGAAACGCTCCAGCGAGACCTCCTGCTCGCGGCGAAAAGCCATGAACTGGCCATCCGCGACGCCTTGGCCCCAAATTGCCCGCAGGGCCTGCTGCTTGAGATGGAAGACCCGGTCCCGATCCAATTGCGGCAAGTTGTTCAACGATCGGGCTTGCGCAGCCAGTCGCGCGAGTTCCGGCCCCAGCCGCTCCGCCCCCGGGACCTCGTCTATGCAAAGATAAAGCGGATTGCGAAATCGCCGCGTGGTGGGATAGTACGGACTGGCCCCCTGGGGTACGACTGGGGCGGGCGGACCGAGCGGATTGACGAGCATCATGCCGGTCCCAAGTCCGGCGGACCACTCGGCCAGCCGCCGCAGGTCGGCCAGGTCGCCGATGCCCCAGCTTTGCCGCGACCGCGTGCTGTGAAGTTGCACGGCCCACCCCCAGCAAGGCCCACGGGGTTCGACGCACCGCCATGGGGTGACGATGACCCGCGCGTGCCAATCGCCGGCCGTGGGGTGGAAATCGTGATAGCCCAGCGGCAGATCGGCCGGGAGCATGTCGCCGACGGGCCGTCGCGAACCGTCTTCCAGGACGAGCTGTCCGGGTGTCGGCCAGGGAGCGTTCGTCCCGGCACGGACCACGTGGACCGCCTCGCGCCCCGGTGGAACGCGATTGGCGTCGCGGCCGCCCAGGGCATCCATGATCGCCGCGGGAGTATCGGCGGGGATTTCCTCCCAGTGGTACTCGGGTCCGGGGTCGAAGGCGTCGTCCAAGGCGTAATGATCCGTCATGCGCGGCAGGTTCCTGGTGTTTGGTCTGGTTCAACTCTAAGATTGTATCCGAGAATTTGGCGTAGCGTAGGCCGGAACAAGCTTGCGCAGTTCCGGCATTGGTGTCTGCGGCTTCGGGAAAACCTCTCATGGGGGACGCTCCGCAATTGATCGCCGGCGTGCCCATCCATGCCGGAACTGCGCAAGCTTGTTCCGGCCTACGTCTGTCCTCAGCGGTGTTTTTCCATATTGCGACAGACCCTTTCAGTCCGCTCCACTTTGTGTCGCAAAACGAAAGCGGAAATAAATTCCCGCACGCCAAATTGAAAATTGCCGCACGCCAAGTATTGTGTTACGATTTTGTTACTGCCATGATCAACCCGGAACAACAACGTCACTTTGCCCTGGATGTGGTGCGCCGGCTCCGCACGGCCGGTTTCGAGGCCTATTGGGCGGGCGGCTGCGTGCGCGACGAACTGCTGGGCCGGAAGCCCAAGGACTACGACGTTGCCACCAGCGCCACGCCGCCGCAGATCCGCGCCCTGTTCGGCAACCAGCGGACCCTGTCGCTGGGCGCCGCTTTTGGCGTGATCACCGTACTGGGGCCGCGGCCGACGGGCATGATCGAAGTGGCCACGTTCCGCCAGGACGTTGGATATAGCGATGGCCGCCATCCCGATCGCGTCACCTTCAGCTCGGCCCGCGAAGATGCCGCCCGCCGCGACTTCACCATCAACGGCATGTTCTTCGACCCCATCAACCGCCGTGTGATCGACTTTGTCGGCGGGCAGGAAGACTTGAAAAACGGCTTGATCCGGGCGATCGGTTCGCCGCGATTGCGGTTTGGCGAAGACAAGCTGCGGATGCTCCGCGCAGTCCGCTTCACTGCCGCGTACGGCTTTGCGATCGATGCGGAGACGGCCGCCGCGATCCGCGAGATGGCCAGCCAGATCGCGGTCGTCAGCCCCGAACGCATCGCCATGGAAATGCGCCGCGTACTGACCGAGTCGGGCCGAGTGCAGGGGATCCGCCTGCTGATTGAGCTGGGCCTGGCTGCGGTCGTGTTTCCGGAGATCGTGCCACGCGATGAGGCATCGCAGACCCGCTTCGAACAAGGGCTGGGCGCATTGGGGAAACTAAGAAATCCAAACTTCCCGTTGGCCCTGGCGGCCCTGCTGGCCCGGCAGATCAATGCTGCGGCGGTCCGCGAGCTGGGCCTCCGCTGGAAGCTATCGAACCAAGAATGCGACGAAGCGGCCTGGCTGGTCGAGCATCGAGATGCGTTGGCCGGGGCGCGTGCGATGCGATGGTCGAAGTTGCAGCCCGTGCTCGTGCATCCCTGGGCCGAGTCGTTGGTGGCCTTGCACGAGGCATCGTCGGCGACGATGAATACATGGTGCCCGGGGCCGGACGAAGCCGCGTACTGCCGCGAGCTCTTGGCTCAACCTCGCGACAAGCTCGACCCGACTTCGCTACTGACCGGCGACGACCTGCGCAAGCTTGGTCTTCCGCCCGGCCCTAAGTTCAAGGTAATCCTGCAAGCCGTTCGCGATGCGCAGCTTGACGGAGAGATAAAGACGAAAGAAGAGGCGATAAGGCTGGCCACGGAAATCGCACGGTCTCCCTGAAGTTCGTTTAACCCGGAGCCAACGGCGACGGCGTGCGCCGTCGCCGTTGGCTCCGGGTTAAACGAGGGTGGTCTAAAGCCCGCACTACCACCAGATCAACCACATCCAGCATCCTTCGGAACCCTTATCATGGACAAGAAAGCAAAGAAGCGAATCGACGTTCTCAACACGCGGATCACCACCCTGCGGCAGCAGTTGGCCGGCGCCCGCAAGCAGATGGACGATCCCGACGAAGTGAAGAACCTCGAGAAGCAACTTGCCGCGGCCGAGGCCGAGTTGGCGAAAGTCAAGGAGTGACGATCGCTACTTCTTCGGTTTTGCCGATTCGATGGCGAAGGTCGCGTTGACGACAAAATCGAAGCTTATGCCGTCAGGCCTCAAGGCAAGGGTCTCGCCTTGCTGCTCGTCGCCGCCGCCGTTTTGCGCGATTTGCTGCAGGAACTCGGATTCGCCGCGATCGGCGTAGGGGTTGTAGCCGAATCTTGCATAGGGATTGAAGCCGCCCATGCTCGAGGCATCGCTGCGCAGCGAGGTCATCGGCCCCAGCCCGGCGCCGGCAGCTTTGGCCAGTTCCGCCGCCTGTGCTTTGGCCTTGGCAAATGCCCCGGCCAGGGCCGCCTGGCGGTCCTGCAGTGAGAGCTGGGCCAAATAGAGAAAGCGCGGCTCCCCCAGCCTTGCCACTTGCTCGTCGCCACCCATGTTTTGATTGGTCTGGGCGGCCATTTCCTCGGCCACTTCTTGCTCTTCCGCTGAAAGTTTCGGCGTCTCCTTGTCGCCGCTCAGCTCGGCGGCCTTGACCTTTTCTCGCACGGCATCGGCGGCCAGCAGTAGCTTCTCCGTGCTGTCGCCCACCAGCGGCCAGGTTGCCGTGAGCATGGTCGTCACGGCGACGGGCGGCTTGACGGGCTTCGCCGTCTTCTTGGCCCCGCGGCCCATTCGCTGCGCGATCATCAACTCCATCCGCCGCTGCTGGGCGGCGGTCGACTCGTCTACGCCCGGCGGCGTGAAGACCAGGACCTTCTTGTCGGCGCCGAGTTTCTCGAGCTGCGCGGCGACCTTTTCGCGCCGCTCCTTCAACGCCGCAAGCGCCTCTTCCAGCGTCTTGCCTTTGCCGCTGAGCTGCAAGTACATCCGCAGGTGCGTGGGTGGCCGCTGCAGGTGTACGTGTCCCATGGCGGCGACCTGCCCGGAGGCGTGTGTCCGTGCGGCATTTGCGACAACGAGGTCTTCAACCTGGCCTTGGTAGGTTTGATCGCCCGGTTGCGCCACGCGGCACTCCCGGTAACGAGCGTCAACAAGCCGGCCAAGAGGCCAGTGACGAACCAATGGGGTTTAATCATGATGTTTGTTCCTTTCGGGGTGATGAATGTGTCATTGCAATTGGTTCACGCCGACCTCATCGCGGATCTGCTTGCGGAACCTGAGGATTTCAGGGCCGGTCATGATGCGGATCGTCCAATAAAACTCGGAAACCTCGTATTGGTTGAGACCGGCGTAAATCTTCCTTAACAAGGGAATCTGATTGGAATCGTCCAGGGCGGCAATCGCACGGTAAGTGAGCCGCTGCAAGGATGAGTCGTTCGCGCCTTTTTGCTGAGCGTAGCGCAAGAGCGGCTCCAGGCCCCGCGATTCGCCCAGCAGGGCCAGCAGGTATCCGGCCTCCGCGGCCACGGCCGGATCGGCATCGTCCAACAGTGGCAAGAGCTGGCTGATTTTCAGCCCCTGCGGCGGCTTGGGCACGATCGGCGTGCCCGACGTGCGGCTCGATGACTCCTCCCTGCCGAGCTGGATGTAGATTTCCTCACGCAGCTCGCGAAACGTTCCGGGACCGTACACGAAATAGTGCAGCGCCAGCTTTTGTCGGGCTGAGTCCTTGCCGGTCAGGGCGGCAGCAGCCGCCTGGTCGCCCTTCTGCCGGGGCGACAACGCCAGGAGGGTCTGGAAGGCGTCGCGGCGCATGTCGGCGCTGAGGTGTTCATCCGCTTGGAACTTTTCGGCAAGCTCTATTGCCTCATCGGGGTCGGAATAGGTCAACAGACCTAATGTCACCAACCGCTGCATATCACTGCCGCTTGCGACCCGCGCTTTGGCCGCGCTGGCCAATTGCTCGAGGAGCCGGTTCTTCTTCGCCGTCGCCTGCCCGTTGGATCGCGCGGAGTACCAATTCTCGATCCCGTACACGCCCAGCAGGCCCATTTCGACGGCCGCGGCCTGGTCCGGAGTGACCTTCGGATCGGCCAACAGTTCCCAAAGCAGATCGGCAACCCGCGGATCACGGACCTGGACCATCGCACGCACCAGGTAAGTCACGGCGTCGGGCGTGGGGGCAGTCGCGCAATTGCCTGTAGGCTGCCAGCCGCTGCTCCCAGGCCAGCCAGGGGATGACCTCCATCACCTCTCGATACTTCTTGGGATCGGCCTTGGCCACCTCAAGTAAATGCGGCAGCGCGGCCTGGGCCTTGCCCAACGGTACCAAGGTGACGCCCGCCACCAGTCGCTCGTCGACGTTCTTGGATTGCAGCATCCTCTCCAGGGGGGTGATCAAATCGGCCGCCCACTTGGGGCGCCGCTTGCCGCCATAGTATTCCTTCAGCCAGACTTCATAGGGATTGTCATCGTCGGCCTTGGGCTGCTCGGCCGGCATCTTCTCCGCCACTGGCTTGCTTCGTACAGCCGGTTTGCTGTCGAGCACCGGCTTATTCTCGCCCGGCTTGATTTCCCGCAACGACTTGTCTTCGGCAAACAACTCGTCGTCCGTCAGCACCTTGCTTTCCACCACCGGCGGGCTTTCCGCCGCCGGCTTGGGCTTCGTTTCGCGATTGGTGAAGAGGTCCACAATTCCGCCGAGGAGAGAGGAAGTTCGCGGAACAGGCCCAACCTCTTCAACAAACTCGAACGTCGTCGTCGCCGCGAACGGATTGTCGCCCGCGCCTCGCTGCTGGAGTTGCTGGAGCATGCCGGACCGTTGGGCCTCCATGGATTGGAAGCAGACCTGTGCGGCCGCGATACGAACCTTGTCGCTGGGATCTTGCAATCCGGCGGCGACTTCGTCGCCCATTTGATTCGGCAAGACCGTACACAAGCCCACCAAAGCCGCCGCGCGGACCTGCGGGTTTTCGTGCTTGCGGAACTTGCGCAAGTGTGGCAGGGCGGTGACCCGCATCTTCTGCCCTTGCGCCAGCATTTCCACGATCTTGGGGGCCAGATCGGGGTGTTTCTCGGCCGCCCGCACCAGCGGCTCGACGGCGATCACCATATCGGCGTTGGCAAGCCCTTCTACGGCCCGGCTGACCACGAAGGCGTCGGCGTCTGCCAACAGATCGAGCATGGCGGCGTAGATCTCGACTTGCAGGTTCTCTCCGCCGCCGCTCGTGTCGTCGGCGGATATCCCGGAGAAGTGGCGGGCCCCCGCCCCGCTCAAGGCCTCGCAGGCCTCGGCGCGGACCTGCCAACTCTCGTGACGCAGCATGGGGAGCAAGGCCCGCTTGGCCGGCGCCCCGCCCGCCGCCTTCAAAAAGCGGATCGCGTGGACCAGCAAGTCGGCGTCTTTCTCGGTCTTGAGGTATTCCGCCAGCTTGGGGATGATGCTCGCATCGGGCTTCTCTTCAAGCTGCTTGAGCACGGCGGCGCGGACGTTCGGCTCCGGATCGGAGAGCAATTTCACCAGCGCCTTCGTCGTTTCCTTGCCGCCGATGTTCTGCAGTCCCCGCAGGCTGAACTCGCGGACCAGCGGATCGTTGTCGCTGAACAACTCGACCAGCAGCGGCTGATCGGCGGCCGAGGCCAGGCGGGCCAATTCGACGGCGGCCTGCTGGCGATGGCGGGGATCGGAGGCGGCCAGCCGTTCCAGGCCGCCCGGCCAGCGCAGGGCAAGCGAATCAGCGGCCACCAGGCGATAGCGGAGGGCCCACAGCCGCTGGCGCTCGGCGTCGGTCGCCGTCTCTTTCAGCCGCTGCGTGACTTCCGCCAGCAGCGCCGCGCCATAACCGGCCAGCCGATCCCGGATCGCCTCGGCGTCGCTCGGGTTGGCCTTGAGCATGCGGTCGATCTCACGGCGGGCTTCGACGAGCGCCTTGTCGGAAAGCGTCTTGACCTCGGGCCCCATGTGCTCCTGGGATGCGGGCGGCTCGTTCTTCTGGGCCCACTCGTTCAAGGCTGCCAGCCGCTCCTTGGTCAGGGTTTGCGGCTGCCAAGGGTCGAGATCCTCGATCGGCGCCCGCCACTGCCGCAAGAGCTCCAAGGCGGCCAGCCGCCGCGAGAGGCTGCCTTCCACGAAGGCGCGAACCACTTCATTGTGGGCCTTCTGCGGATAGCGGGCCAGCCGCCGCATCGCCGCCTCGCGGATCGCCGGGTTCCGCTGCTGGAACTGCCGCACCAACCGGATCACGCCCGCTGCGTCCGGCTCGTCGTCGGACAGAAGTATCTCGTCGGCCTCAGCCGCGGCCGCTTCGTATTGTTTCTTGAGCCAACGCACCAGGTCTTCGGCCGAAAGGAAGCCGTCCGACGAGGCCACCGATTCACCCAGCATCGTGCGGATTCGCAGGGCGGGCACCGCGGTAACATTCAGTTCGGCTACCTCTTCCTCCGCCTTGTCCGCATCGAGGTAGATCGGCGTCCAGCGGGCCAATTCGGCCTGGACCGAAGGCTTTTCGATCTCGGCGTCCAATTTCCGGCAGGGCTGGCACCACGACGCGCCCACGCGGATAAGCATCGGCTTATGATCCGCCGCTGCCCGCCGCTGCCCTTCCGCCAGGCTCGACAGCCAGGGCAGGGTTCTGGCGGCCTCGGGAGGTTTGGGTTTGTTGTCTTTCTTGGTGCTGTCATCCTTTTTTTCAAGCCTGGCCGGTTCGGTCGAAAGGGCGTGAAGTGGCAATGTGAGTTCGAATCCGCCGCTCTTCTTCTGAAGCCGAGCTGGTTCGGCTGCCGGCGCCGCGTTGTCGTCCGCTCGGACCGCGACGGTGCAGAGCATGAGAAACGGCAGGAGGGAGAGGCGGATACGGATGGGCGAGATGGCTTGCCCCTCCGGGGAAAAAACTCGTGCGCGGGTTATGTCTTTCATTTCCCCTTCTCCTCGTTCTTGTGGTCCTTGCCATGTTTGATTTTGGCCCAGTAGGCATCGAAGTCGAACCGGGGGCTGTTCTCGCGATCGTGGCAGGCAATACATTGATTGGCGGCCTGGGCGAAATAGCCCGTGTGGATCTTGGGCTCGCGAACATGCTCCCGGCTGGGACCATGACAGTCTTCGCAGCCCACCTGGAACCGCTCCGGGCTGCGGCCGAGAGAGACAAACCCGCCGGGCAGACCGTAGCCCGTGGTGTGACACCGCTGGCACTCGGGATCGACCTGGGCAGCATGCTCTTGCAAAGATTTCCAAGCGCGGGCGTGGCCCGACTTGTCCCAGACCTTGGTTTCCGGCTTGTGACAATCGCGGCAGGTCTTGGTCCCGGCCACGGCAAATTCCTTGGGCGCGCCCGCAGGCAGCCCGTGACCGAATGACGTATCGTCCGCGGGGATATCGCGGTGGCCGAGTTTCTGACGGAACTTGGCCACGTTGGCCACTTGGGTCGGGTCGTCCGCGAAGTGGTCAGAAAGCTCGACGATGCCGCCCGTCCAAGGCTGTTTCGCGTCCGGCGGCGCATCGAGCCGGGCGAGAAACTTGCCTTGCTTGGTGGCCGAAAGCACAAGCGTGGGCCCGAGATGCCGGGGAGCCACCGGTTGTCCGGTCGGACCGCCGACGACTACATCCACCTCGGGCAACCCTTCGGCCAACGTCTGCAATTCTTCTTCCGGCACGTAGGCCAGGACGATGGCCGTCTGATAGCGTCCGGCCGCTTGTCGCAACGCCTGCAAGACTGCCTCGCGGGGAGGAGTAATGCGGAGCCCGGGCAATATATGCTCATGGTCGGCGGCAAACTTCGGACTGAGCACGCCAAGGATCGCCACGCGACGGCCGGGGCACCCGGTGGGGCACCCAGTACCCTGGGGCCGGGTCGCCTGCACGATCCGCAGCGTCTCGGCCAGCGGCTGGCCGTTTTCGAGCAGGACATTCGTGGAGACAAAAGGAACGTGCAGCCGCCGGGCGACCTCGCGGAGGTAATCGGGGCCGAGGGCCGCCTCGCCCGCGCCAATGTTGTGGGCCGCCACGCCCATGGCCAACTCGCCTTGGAGGATGGCCTCGAACTTGAGGCGGTCGTAGGTCGATTTGCCACGCGGCGCGCCCCCACGTCGGCGACGAGCACTTCGGACCCTGTGGCAAGCTCGGCCAGGTAGGACGCACGTCGCGGCAGACCGCCGGACTGGTTCGACGTGCAGCCGCACGGCACGATCCACCCGTCCGTGTCGCCGCTGACGACGACCGTCAAAGGGCGGCCGTCGCTCGGCGCACTGAGCGGAGGCCGGCAGCCGACGCTCAGGGCCCCGCTGAGTGTCAGCAGGGCAACGGTGAACTCCGGCGGCACACGTATCATCGGATCAGGCACCATTTCAGTACGTCAGCGCATAAGCCAGGATGTTCACGTTGATCTGCACGGCGTTGGGGTTTTCGCTTCCTCCGCAGCAACAGCAGCCGGGTGTGTTGTGCGAGTCGTTCAGGCCGTCCTGCGAATAAATCACGCCCAGCCGCCCGCCGATGGCGATCCCTTCCAAAGGCCGATGCGGCAGGCTGGGGATCTCATAAACGGTGTGGAAAATGGGATGGGTCATGGCAATGGCCTGCAGGTCTTGCTTGGGGAAAACGCCGGCCATTTCGCGGCGGAAGGCGCGGTCCCACTCGGGCGACGAGCAGCCGGCGGAGGCCAGCAGCAGGCCGCCGCGCTCGACATAACGTCGCAGGTTCTGCCGCTCCTCGTCGGTCAACTGGAAGTCGCCCTCGCCGGTCATGATCACCAGCGGGAACTCGAAGATGTTTTCGCTGCTGAGTTTCACGGCATGAAAACGGCGGCTGGTCGATATGGTACTTTCCTTCTCGGCGGCGACGAGGAAATGGTCGGAGAAGCAGCGGCTGCTCTTGGTGCCGGCATAGACGAGATTGGCCACCTGCACCACGCCGTCCGGCTCGCCGCCCGCCTGCCGCGGATCCGCCACAATGGTTCTGGCCGCCGGCTTTGAAGATTCCTTCGTGGGAGAAGCCGGTTTTTTTTCGGCCGTTTCCGGCCCCACCCCGGCGACGTGGCCGCTGGGAAAGAGCAGGCCCGTCAGCAAGGCGGCGGTGGCAAGAAAGGTCCAATGGGTTCGTCTGGGCACCACGATTATTGTCTCCTGGATGGGTGGGGCAACTCATCCGACGGATCGGACGGATCCGACCGATCTGATGGATGCTCAACGCTTGGTTCTTAGATTACTGGTGTCTCGCTCCTGTTTCTCGGGCCGGCATGCGTTCGCCAAGCTCCTCGCTCAGGCGTTGGAAATACTGCCGCACGGCGCGGCGGTAGCGCAAGGGAACGCCGGCCTCGCTGGCCGAGGTGGCGGTGCCGTCCGCCGCGGCCTCGCCGGGGGCGAAAACGTCGGGGTTGCCGCCGCTGGCATTAGCCCCTTGCTCTTCGCCTCTTCCGTCGGAGCCATTCCTCGGCTCGCCAAACTCGCCGCTGCCGTAGCCGCTCATGCCTGCCGTGTTGCCGTAGAGCCCCATCCTTCCCATGCCGCCCATGCCGCTGCTTTGGCCGCCCATGCCCATCTCGGCGAGCAACTGCGCTATGCTGTTTCCCAGGCATTGGCACAACTTCGGCTGGAAGATCAAGGCGCCCTGGCACTCGCTGGCCATATCGCCCTCGCCCTGGCAGCGCTTAACGAATCGATTCAAAATCTCGGCCGCTTCCTTCGCCTTATCATAGGCACGGCTGCCGGCGAAATCGGCCAGGGCCGCTTCGGAACCGGCCAGGGCCTCGGCCGCGCCGCTGCCGCGGACGTCCTTGACAAACTGCATGGCCGTTTCCCGCAGCTTCTGCAATTCCGGTTTCTCGGGCAGCCGCGTGGCATGGTCCTCGATGTCGCCCAGCAAAGCGTCAAGCTCCTCGCGGATCTTGCCCTGCTCGTGCTCCAGGTCGCGCATGCGGGTCTTCAAAGCCGGATCGTCCTCGCCGTCATGGCCCTTGAGCGACTCCATCCGCTGGGCCAGGTCCTCTTGCCGCATGGCCAGCACGATGAACCGCTGCTGGTCGACCAACAGCGGGAAGACGGCCTCCAACAGTTCCATCGGAATCATGGTCGAGGCATTGTAATCGTTCCGCCCGGCGCCGAGTTGCTGGGCCAGTTTCTTCAACTTCTGTTCCAGATCGCCGTTCAAGAGGTCGAGTTGTTTCTGAAGCTTCTCCAACTCGTCGGCCATCTTCTCGGTCATCTCGGCGGCCTTGCCGATCTCGGGCGAGAGCTTGTCGTCGATGTCGAACGGCAAGCGGTAGGCAGCCGACTTGCGCAACGATTCGGCTTCCCGCCGCATGAGCCGTTGCAAGCGGCGGACTTCGTTTCGCGTCTCCTCGGCCAGCCGGCTGTTGGCCGGGGCCTTTTCTAGTTTCTTGCGCAGGCCCTCGACCTCCTTCGACAGGCCTTCCAGACGCCGCTGGGCCTGGCGGTACTTCGAGGCCAGGGCCTCGATCCCTTGCCGCACGCGGAGCATGTGCTCGAATTCCTCCTGGGAAATGATCTTCACGCTGACCACGGGACTTTCCATCCCTTTGGCCCCGGCCGGATCGTTGTCTTCCACCCGCGCGAAGAACGTGAGCACGTCGCCCGGCTCCAGACCGTAACGCTCCAACGGCAAGGGGATCTGCTCGTCGCGGCGATGCGGAAGCTTCAGCGGGGGCTTCGGCAATTTCACGGCTGCCGGCAGTGGCCGCGAATGGTTCAGACTGCGAAACAGTTCCAACCGTGAAATGCCGCAGTCGTCCTCGGCCGCAAGCACGACGGGCAGCAGAGCCGTGGGCGTCGCCAGCGATTGCGGCGGCGGCTTGAGGATCCGTACCAGCGGATACTGATCCTTGATCAGCGTCACGTTGCCGGAGAACGATTGCTGCGACAACTGACCGTCGGCGTCTTTTACCTGGAACTCGAACTTACCATCGGCGGTGATTTCGAACTGGCCAAAAGCCTCCTGGCCGCCCGGTTCGGTCGGCTGCATGGCCAGCTCCTCGGTCTTGCCGCTTGCTCCGCGACCGCGGGTGATCAGCAACTTGCCACCGGAAAGCGGCCGATTGCTCGTCGCCCAGATTGTCATCTTGGTGCCGCGGAGGCCCTTCACTCCTTCGTCAGGCACGGGGCCTTCGTAGTTGGGCTGGCCGGAATACTCCGGCGGCACGACCAACACGCGGACAGTCTCGATCCGCGGCACGGTGATGATTTCGATGTTGTATTTGTCGCTACGGGCGCGGTAGCAGCGGACGAAATAGGCGGTCGGGTCAGTCAGCTTGGAGAGCACGGCCCGCCACGTGCCGCCCGTCTCCGAAAACATCGGCAGGCTGGATTGGCCGGCGCTGCCTTCCAGCACGAGTTCCAGGTGATCGGCCGCTCCGCCCTCGACCGTCGCGCTGATCTCCAGGTCCTCTCCGTAAAGTACGCTGGCGCCAGCGGGCGTTATGGTAAACCGCAGGGGGCTATAGGGCGGCAGGTCCGCCAGCGACGTGAAGCGGTTCCATTCGGTCTTGACCAGATCGGGCATGGCCACGGCAAGAAGTCCGATCGCAACCACCAGGGTGGCCAAGAGCGCCAATGCCCGGCCCAGCGGTTTGGCCGGCACGGCTTTCGCCAACGGGGCGCGACGGGCCAGCGATTCCGCATGTTCCGCCGCCATGGTGGCCAGCCCCGCGGTGAGCGGGCTGTGCCCGTACTCATCGCGCTCCGCGGAATGTCGAGGCGAGCCGGAGACGTTAGTCTTTGGGTGTTCATCACGCGGAGCGTGATGAGTACTTAACGCTTGATCCAACTCCCAGCCGGTGAGAATCTCGCCTGACGAGTTGACCGCGATGTCCAATCGCCGGGCCAGGGCGGCGGGACGTGCGGTGCGTGCGGTACGGTAGGCCAGGGCCACGAACAACATCGCGGCGGCGGCCCCAGCGCCCCAATCGAAGGCAATTCGCGCCGTCGGCGAAAGTTCCCAAAGCAGATCCAGCCATATGGCGAAAACCAGCAGGACCACGGCGGCAACCGCTCCCCAGACCAGGGCCCGGGCCGTGCCAATCAGCCGCAGCCGCCGGGCCGCCTTGCGAAGTCGCGCTTGCAAAAAAGTGTTGTTTTTCATTTCATATCAATCCCGACCAGCGTCGCAGGCCCCAGGTCGTGCCCCAGAGGGCGAAGGCGCCGACCAGCAGCCACCATCGGTCCCACGCGGCTGTGCGGATGACCCGCTCGGGCCGGCTGCGTTGGATGTGTTCATCAAACCGTTTCGCCAATTCCTGCGGCTCGGCCTGTGCCAACTCCGCGCCGCCGCTGTCCTGGGCGATCCGGGTCATGTTCGCCGGCTGTGCATCGACGTCTAGCCGCTCCTTAAGGTTTCCGCGGACGTCGAACGCCGCTTCGGCCGCAGTCTCGTCCTTGCCGGCCCCGGCCACGCGGACCCGGTAGCGGCCTTCTCCCAGCCGGCCGAAATCGGCAAGGTATTGGCCCGGCGCGCTTCCCAAAGGCTTGCAGGCCACGGTTTGCGGCTGTGCCAGCGCGGGGCCGGAGAGCTCGATCTGCGGTGTACCGCCCGTCCAGCGGTCTTCGCGGACTTGCAGCGTCACGACGGCATTTTCCTCGGTGTTGAACGTGCATTTGTCGAACCGCAGGGCCAGTCGCTGGGAAGGCAGCATGCCGGCGTTGGTCACCAGCCAGCGGATGAGGCTCCGCCAGAGCGAACTATAAAGTTCGTCGCGGTCCTGGTGTTGTGGAGGAAGGAAGGCCCAACGCCACATGCCGGCCCCTTCCACGGCAACCACGCGGCCGCTGCCGACGCTGCCGGCGGCTTGATACGTCACCAACGGCACGGGGTACCCGCTTGCCGGGTGCCCGCCTGCGGGTGGCGATCCGCCAGCGGCATTGGTCGCCAAAACGGTGGCCACGTAGGGCTTGACCTTGGGCTGGGCGGTCGTGGCCAGCGCGGGCATCGCGGTCAGTGGATCCGTATCGCCCTCGCCCGGCAGCCAACGCAGGGCCTGTCCCGCGTCGGTCCACTGGGCGCGGAAGCGGGTCTCGGCCGAGGCCGTCCAGCGGACCGGCATCAACGCGTCCAATCGCTGGTTGATCTTCGACGAAGGCGCACCGCGGAAGCAAACCAGCGAGCCGTCGTCGTCGTTGAGCCACTTCGTAAGCCGCGTGAGGGCCTCGTCGCTGAGGAAAACCTCCGCGCTCCGCCCCAGGATCACGATCTGATAAGAGGCCAGCGTTGCCCGGTCGGCCAGAAACTTCCCGGCGTCTTTCTCGATCGTCCACTGATCGTCGGCCGTCTTGTTCTTCCGTGCGATCTTCCGCTCCAGCAGCCGGCCTTCGGCAAGCTGCACGACGGCCGTCAGTTCGATCGAGTCGTCGGTCGCCAGGCTGCGGATGAGAAACTTCGTGTCCCAGTAGGGCTTGCCTTCCAACAACAGCACTCGCACGGGCTGATCGACAACGCGGAGCAACAGCATCGAGGTGTTGTTGGCCACCGTGACCTCGCCAGGCAGCCGATCGGCGAGCACCTCGTAGCGGAAGAGGCCGGCGGCGTCCTGTTTCACGTTGAACACCTGCTCGCTCGTGCCGTTGGGGACGAGCCGGGCCGTTCGCTTTTCGATCTCTTTTCCCTCCAACAGCAATCGCAGCGTGGCCTGGGCGGCCAGCGAGCCCCGCTGCTGCAACTTCACGACCACCGGCACCTGCTGGCGAACGAAGGCCAATTCCTGGGGTTGCTGGACCTCGACCGCCAAGTCGGGCACCACGGCCTTGCCGCCGATCGTATGGGTGAAGATCGGCGTGGCCTGCGACTTGGCCCGCGCCGTCGCATCGAGAAAGCGGGCCGTGCCGCCGGCATTGTGGCCGCCGTCGCTCAACAGCAGCACGGCCTGCCCTTGCGGCTGTTCGCTTTCCAAAGCCGAGTCGATGGCCGCAGCCAGGTCGGTTGCCGCTCCCTCGGGCTTCTTCGCCTCCAGGGCCTCTATTCCCGTCGGCGACGACCCGGCGGCGAAGCTCCGCAGGCGGACTTCGTAACGATCGCCCAGATCCTTGACCATGGTCCTGGCAATCCGGCAGGCCTCCTGGTACCGGGACCGCTGTTGCGGGGCATCGCGGACATCCATGCTGGCCGAAGTGTCGACCAGCACCGTCAACAACGGCTTGCCCGGCGGAGGCGGCACGCGGTCCATCCAGGTCGGGTTGAGCAAGATCGCCAGCGGCACCGCCAGGGCCACGGTCATCAGCGCGAGAATCGCCCCCCGCCGTCGGCCCAGCAGCCGGCCGCGGCTTGCCCAGGCATAAGCCGCCGACAGTCCCGCCGCCGCCACGGCCAGCGGCACCCACAAGGCAAGCGGAATGTAAGGGTCGAAGGTTAGCATGTTACGTTCTAAATCCAATCAAACTAATCAATTCACCCAACCCGCAAACCACGCAGGCCACGGCGAACCATTTCCAAAGCTCGTCGCGGCGCTCTTCTTCCGCCGCCGCGCTGCGATAGAAAATCTCACGCCCGGCAGCCAGCCGATCGCGAATGACGTCCTGCCCGAGATACTCCAAGTCGCTCTCGTCGGGCGGGATCTCGATCGCCTGCGCGAAAACGGTGACCTCGCCCTTGCAGACGCGATAGACACCCGGCCGATCCGGCGCTTTCCAATTCCAGACCACGCCGGCGCCTTCGTCAACCAATTCGCCGAAGCGTCCGGCGACCATGGGTACCTGGTGCCCGGGCTCGCCTGCCGGCGACTGAGGGCCGACAATCTGCAGGCCGGCGGCCGACCCAATCTCCGACGGCAACTGCGCCGCCAGCCGCTCGCCGCAGTAGGCATGGGCCGGGCCGCCCGCGCGATTCATGATGCGATCCGTCAGGGCTTGCACCAGCAACACGAACATCGACTTGCCGGGCAGTTCCGAGGCCGCCAGGTCGGCGTTCAGCACAACTAGCGCGCCGGCATCGGAGACCGTCGAGACCAGACAGGCGGAACCGTCGTTGTAGGTGGCCAGCACATCGCCCGGCAGGCCGCCCGCCAGCGGCCGCGAATTGAGTCCGCCGGCAAATCGCGCACTGCTGATGAAGCTGGCAAGATTATCGCCGAAGACACTGAACGGCGGCTCTTGTTCCCGCACCGACTTTAAGAACAGGTTTCGCCGGTTCGAGCCGGCGGGCGGGGGCGTGAACTCGACCGGCATTTGCAGGCCCGAACTGCCCGCCGTTGCCAGACGCTTGAGGTTCGTGGCGTCGATCGTCTCGCCGGCCACGTACAGCACCGGCCGCCCGCGACGCAGCGTCGCCGAGAGCACCTTGATCGCATCGTCGGAGAGCTTGCCCGGATGGTCGAGGCAGACCAGGTCCGCGGAGGCCAGGTTCTTGACATCGAGGTTCGCCGGGTCTACTCGCACAACCGTCGCCGATGCCTTCGGTCCAAGTTGGCCGTCGGGCACCAGGGCACACTCGAGAAAATAACTCGACGATGGTTTCTGCCGGGCCGGCTGGCGGGTGAGCAAGGCATACGTCGGCTTGGGGCGAATCTGCACTACCAGCGGCCGGACGTTGTCGGCAGCCAGGGCGTCATCGGCACCGAAGGTCCCTACAAGCTCCGCTTGGCCCCACTGCCAACCGCTGCCCGGAAGTTCCAGGTCCTCAGAGAGCGTCAAGCGGCTTTGCGCGGCACACGAGTCCTCCAGCCGCCGATGGGCCTCGCCAAGCGTCACGTCGACGGTCATCTTCCGCGCCGCGGGTGTGAAGTTGCCCACCTCGACCTCCACCCGCACGCTGCCCGCCCGCGCACTATCGGCGCGGGCCACGGCCCGCAATATGGCCACGTTCGGCAGTCTCGCCGTCTTGTCGAGCGCGCCCTCCGCCACCTTCGGTGCAGTCGATTCGAGTTTAATCACCGTTTTGTCGGGCAATTTGGAGAAATCGGCCGTGGTCCAACTCGACCGCTGAAAATCGCTGAAGATCACCAGTTCCCGCCGCCGCTTGTCCTCGTCCGAAATCGGCGCGAGCATCTGTCCGGCACGCTCCAGGGCCGCCTTGACGTCCAGCCGCTCGGGCAGGGCCTGGCAGCGGGAAAGCTCGTCGCGGAGGGCTTCGAAATTCGTCGACGGCCCTTCGAACACCGCGCGAGGCGTCGCGCCGGCGAGGATCACGTTGGCCCACAGTCCCGTTTCATACTGCAAATACTGGTTGGCCGCCAAGGTCCGCGCCTGGGCAATCTGCTGCGTGGCGCCGACCGTCGCGGCCATGCTCTGGCTGACATCGACCAGCACGATCCGCACAGTATCGCCCGCCTGGTGTTCGGCGGCCAGCGGCTGCGGCGCGAAGAGCGGTCGGGCCACGGCCAGCGCGAGCAGAGCCACGGCCAGTACCCGAAGCCCGAGGATCAGCAAGTCGCGGAGCAGGTGTTTGGCACGCCGCTGGTGGATCGCCTCGCGAACGAAGCGCAGCGTGGAGAGCGGCATCCGCACCGGCCGAGGTTTCGTCAGCCAATGGATGACCAGCGGCGCGGCGACCGCGACTGCTCCGATGCCAATTGCCCAAAGGTGAAGGAAGGTCATTGTATGTCCAAATCGTGTGTATCCGGCACACTCCGTGTGCCGTTGGCAGGCGGCACACGGAGTGTGCCGGATACTCACTCATGTACCCGCTCGTTCCACCAAAAAACCGCCTAACGTCTGCAAGTAAGGGATGGCCGTGGAAATGCGGCGATAATCGCAGGCCCCAGCCAGTGCCAACTGCCGCACCATCGCCATATGCGCGGCAAAACGATCGCGATAGGTCGCGCGAATCTCGGCCGGACTGCAATCGACCCGGCCCTCGGCCTCCATGCCCTCGAAGCGAAAGGCCGTTGCCTCGGGCAGCCGCTCCTCTTCGGGATGGACGAGGTGCAAAATGATGACTTCCCAGCCGCGATGCCGGAACAGCCGCAAGACGCTGAAGACCTCCTCCAGGTCGTCCATGAGGAAGTCGCTGATCAGCAAAAGCACGCCCCGCCGCCGGCAGCGCTCGAACAATTCGCGCAGCCCGGCGGCCATCGAGGTCGTCGGTCGCGGCACGATCGCTTCGATCAAGGCATAAAGCTGGTTCAAGTGCGTCAGGGTCGCGCCGGGCGGGAGCATCGACTGCAAGCCCCGCTCCAGTAGGGCCAGGCCCACTTGGTCCTGGCCGCGGCTGATCACGTGGGCCAGGGCACTGGAAAGGTATTGGGCGTATTGAAGTTTCGAGCCCCGGGGCACCCGGTACTCCGGGTCGCGGCGGGCGATGCCACGGAAATCCATCGAGCCGCTAATGTCCAGGGCCAGCGTGCAGAGCAGGTTGGTTTCCTCCTCATGGATCCGCACGAAGGCCTTTCCGGTCCGGCCCAGGACCTTCCAATCCAAGCGCCGCAGGTCCTCGCTGCCGGAATACTCGCGGTAATCGACGAATTCGCCCGCCCCGCCCTGCTGCCGCGAGGTGTGGCAACCGCTGTAGGAACCTTCGATGCGATGCCGCGTGGTGAAGCGCATCCGCTCCAGCGAGGCCAAGGCTCGCAGATCCAGAAACCGGCTTTGAACTGCGGTAGTCATAGGGAGTCAATAAATCCGAAGTACGAAATCCGAAACAAGTTCAAATGACAAGAAATGCAAATGACAAAAGCAACGGATTACAGGCAGCACGCTGGTTTGGAGCCTTTGGATTTTCCCCTTTGGATTTGTTTCGGATTTCGATATTCGTATTTCGTGCTTCCGTTGCTAAATCGTCTTCAGCAGCGCCGCTATCAGGTCCGCCGAGGTCACCGAGTCACCCACGGCCCGATGGTTCACGATAATGCGGTGCCGCAAGATCGGCAGGGCCACCGCCTGGACGTCTTCCAGCACGGGGGCGCAACGGCCGACCAGCAGGGCGCGGGCCTTGGCGGCCAACACCAGGTTCTGCGACCCGCGCGGGCCGGCGCCCCAGGCCACGTAGTCCTTTGCCATGGCGATCGCGCGGGGATCGTCCGGCCGGCTCGCGCCGCAGAGTCGCACCGCGGCCGTGGCCACGTTCTGGGCCACCGGGACCGCCAGCACCAGGTCGCGAAGCTGCAAGAATTCCTCGCGCGTGAGCGCCGCCTCCGGCAGCTTCGGTTCGCCGGAAGTAGTCCGCATCACGATCTCTTCCTCCTGCGCCGGCGACGGATAGCCGATGCGAATCTCCATCATGAAGCGGTCGAGCTGGGCCTCCGGCAACGGGTAGGTGCCTTCCTGCTCGATGGGGTTCTGCGTGGCCGCGACCAGGAACGGCTCTTGCAGCGGATAGGTCTGGCCGCCCACCGTCACGTGCCGCTCGGCCATCGCTTCCAAGAGGGCCGACTGCGTCTTCGGCGCCGCCCGATTGATCTCGTCGGCCAAGACCAGATTGGCGAACACGGGCCCGGGGCGAAAGACCATCTTCGGCCCCTGGGAATCGTCGCCGCGGCCCAGCAGTTCATAGCCCGTCACGTCGGCCGGCATAAGGTCCGGCGTGAACTGGATCCGCGAATACTTCCAATGAAAGGCCGACGCCAGGGCCTTGACCATCAGCGTCTTCGCCAGACCGGGAACGCCCACCAGCAGGGCGTGCGAGCCGGTCAGGGCACACAAGAGCAATTGGTCAATGACTTCGTCCTGGCCGACCACAACTTCATGCAAGCTGGCGCGGATCGTACGCACCCGATCCGCGAACACTTCCAGACGTTGCTTCGCTTCCCGCACCTCGATCACATCGACAGACATGCGCTGCTTCTCCTCGAAGGTTGAAAGAAAGACGCCAATCACCAGAATAGCCGAAATTTGCGCGAAGTCAATTTGGCAGCAAGAAGAATCCTCCTCTGCCGAGGGGGCTCGTTTAACCCGGAGCCAGCGGCGACAGAGTGCATCGGGACAAGGGGGCCAGCCGCGACCAATGCCGACCATGAGTCCATGGTGCCCGATCGGTACCGGCCAGCGAACGGCGCAGTCGCGGAACATGGGATGCGATACCCATGTTATTGTCGGCCCACCGGGCCAACCGTTCTCGCGCACGGAGAATTGCCGGGCCGATGGCCCGAGGGATCACGATATATTGGACGCTATCCCAGGGCTGCGCCCTTCGCTGGATGAACCGCCGCCCCTTCCGGCGCATAACCGCCGTCACACCCCGGCCAACTCTCGCTTCTCTGCGCCTGTCTTCGCCGCCGGCGGACCAATCTCCGGCGTGACGTAGCGGCAGGGATCGGCCGCCTCGTCGTGGCAGGCGGCGTTCTTCTCGTAGAAGGTCGGCGGCTCGTAGGTCCAGCCGGCGGCCAGGCGCTTCTCCTCGCGCAAGAGCTTCCAGTAGACATACGGCCCGCCGATGAGCGACATCAGCCGCGACTTCCAGCCGAACTCCTCCTGCAACTCCTTGAGCAAGGCGGCCATCTTCGCCCCCACCGCCCGGGAACCCGCTTGCGGGTGGCGGCGGTAATACATCTTGGCCCCGGCGGTCGCGGCGGCGAAGGTCGTCGCCAGCTCGCGGGCCTCCCAGGCAAAACGCCGCCGCACGCGGGCGTCCGGATGGTTCTTGTAGCGCTTCCAGCCGGCCAGCGTCGTGCGCACGATCCGCAGCGTGCTCGGCCCGTTGCGCTCGAAATCGCGATTGAAGGCCCGCACCATGAACTCGCCTTCCATCCCGGCGGGAATGTGCGGATGGTGATAGTTGAAGATCAACTGGCCGTGGATGTCCCCCTGCTCAAACGTGGCCGGGTCCTTCATCCGGCCCTTGGCGGTCAGCTCGGCGTGCAGCGGCGTGCCGGGGATCGGCGTGTAGAGCATGAACTGGTGGAAGTCGGTATCGTGCCGGGCCGCATGTTCGATGGCCGCGTCGATGTTCTCCGGCGTGTGTTCTTCCAGGCCTATGATTGTCGAACCGAGCACGCGGATGCCGTGCGATTGCAGCTCGCGGACCAGCTCGAAGGTGTCGATCCCCTGCAGCTTGACGTACTGGCTGTTGCAGCCCTCGATGCCCATCCACACCCAGGAAACACCCAGGCGGACGAGTTGGTCAATGGTGTACGAGCGCAACACGTTGGCCGAGCTGAAGACATACAGGGCCCAGGCCTTGTCGTGCTTCTCCATCAACTCCAGCAGGCGGAGGGCCCGCTTGCGATGGAGGAGGAAATTCTCATCCATGCAGAAAAACGACTTGCAGCTCATCTCGCGTTCCAGTTGGCACATGACGTTCGAAGAGCTCGTCGCCCGTGGCGTAGAAGTTGTAACACTTGCCCTTGCCGCCGAACATGGCCGAGGTCGAGCAGAAATTGCAGCCCAGCGGGCAGCCGACGGAAGGGATCAGCGCGGCGGCCACGTCGCCCGGCTCATCGCTGACCTTGACCCCCATGTTCCGCGTGCCCAGGCCCGAATTGACTACCGGGTGGCGAATGGGCCGGTCGGCATCCTCGCCCAGGTAGCGGCGGAACCAGGTCACGCCCTCGCCGCGGACGATGTGGTCGGCGTCGATCTTCTTATGCAGGTTGGGAATGTTGGCGATGTGGCCGCCGATGACGATCTCGGCATGGGGCTGATACTGCCGGATCAGCTCGCACATCTTCTTCACTTTGTGCTCGTTGGGGATGATCGAGGTGATGCCGATCACGTCGTACTGGTTATTGCGGACCTCGTCGACGAAGCGGTCCAGTGTGGGGAAATCCAAGAGCGTGCAGGGGGCTTCGATGTTGGCCTGGATGAGCATGATGCCCCAACTGCGGTGGAACATCCGCAACGAGAAGGGGCCTTGGGTCCGCGTCACTTGATTATGATAAAGCTCCATCGGATTCATCACCCGGCTGCCGTACTCGTCGTCCTGGGCATAGGGGCCGAAGACGCTCGTCAAGAGCACGCGGGCCTTCGAACCGGCCGGATGAACGACGTCGGGGTAAGTGGAGGATGCTTCGAACTTGGTGGTTTCAATCTTCATTATCAAACAATCTCCTTCGAAAACCCGTCATGGCACGCTCGTAGTCCCGGCTTCAGCCGGTCCGCTTTGAATGATTTCCGCCGACCTTGAGTGCATGGTGCCAGGGCGCGACTACAAGCGCGTATAGCTTTCCGGTCGATAGGGATCCGGACTGTTGGGTATTATAAAACTAGTCGCCACACCGAGAACCGCAGGTGCGTATCCGTCAGGTAATAGATTGGTAATAGTTTGGCAAGGAGGCCGCCCAGGCGTTATGGACAGCCAAGCCCCCATACGTTTCGGGGGGTGAATAGGGGACTGATGGGCGGGAATCCGGGCTGACCGGCACCGTTAGTATCCCGGCTGGCTAAATTCGGCTTGAGGCACCGACAGAATGGAAGTACACGTCATGCTGCTCTTGCTTCCGCTACGATCACTCTACCGAAGATCGGCCAAGACCACGTCGCAGCGTTTCACGTTCATGATCGCCCTCGATGAGCAGCATTCCCGCGTCAAATCGACGTGCCATGGCCGGCATGCTAAAATTGATAGCACTTACTTTATTTAATTCCTTCCTCGGAACTACGCCATGCGCCGCCGACTTCGCTTTGCAGCCCTGCTGCTGCTGACGCTCCCTCTTTCGCCTGTCTCCCTGGCGCCGGCCCACGCGCGCGAAGCGACCGCGGCCAGGACCACGGTGCTCGACCTCGAGCGCGAATATCAGGCCGACCAATCCAGCCTTCGTGGGGCATTCGAGCTGCCGGCCTCGGAGGCCTATCTCGATCGACAGCAGCAGTTGGGCGAGGACTGGCAGGCACGCCTGGCGAAGTTCGATTTCGCGTCGCTCGGTCCCCGCGAGAAGGCCGAGTACCTGCTGCTGCAAAGCGAAGTGCAAGGCCACATCGAGGAAACGGTCCGCGCGAAAAAGCGGTTGGCGGAGATCGCGCCTCTGTTGCCCTTCCGGACGAGGATCCACGAATTGGAAACGGCCCGCCGGCAATGGGGAACCTTGGACTGCCAGGCGGTGGCCACTAAGGTCGCCGATCTGGCCGCCGCCGTCAGGCAAGTTCGCGAGCATCCGGCCAAGTCGGGCGGAAAACCGGTTTCCGCGGCGGTTGCCTTGCGCACGGCCGGCGCCCTGCGTGAGTTGCAGGAATTGCTGAAGCGGTGGTACGCGTTCTACGACGGATACCAGCCCGAATTTGCCTGGTGGTTGAAGAAGCCCTATGAGGATGCCGCCAAGCAACTCGATGATTATGCGAAGTATCTGCGCGAGGAGGTCGCCCACGTGGGCGGCAAGGACGAAGACCCGCTGGTCGGCCAGCCGATCGGCGCCGAGGCCCTGGCCGCCGGCATCCGCCGCCAGTGGCTGCCGTACACCGCCGATGAACTGATCGCCATCGGCGAGCACGAGTTCGCCTGGTGCGAACAGGAGATGAAGAAGGCCGCCAACGAGATGAAACTAGGCGACGATTGGAAGGCCGCACTGGCCCGCGTCAAAGCCGACTATGTACCGGCGGGCCAGCAGGATGAGCTCGTGGCCGGCATTGCCCGACAGGCCACCGACTTCGTCAGGCGTCGCGACCTGGTCACGGTGCCGCGGTTGTGCGAAGAATCGTGGGGGCTCACGATGATCTCGCCGGAAACGCTGAAGACGATCCCTTATGCGGCCTACAACGGCCGGCAAATGATGGTCGCCTATGCCAACGGCGAGCTGAAGCAGGACGACAAGCTGATGGTCATGCGGGGCAACAATCGCCACTTCACGCGACTGGTCATTCCGCACGAACTGATCCCCGGGCACCACCTGCAACAGTACTACGAGTCTGCGCGCTCCGCAGCGGCCCTTTTCCACATCGTTTTACGTGGAAGGCTGGGCCTTGTACTGGGAATTGCGGCTGTGGGACCTGGGCTGGGCGCAAACGCCCGAAGACCGCATCGGCATGCTTTTCTGGCGGATGACCCGCTCGGCCCGGGTGATCCTCACTCTGAAGTATCACCTCGGCCGCATGACGCCGGAGGAGATGGTCGCGTTTCTCATCGACCGGGTGGGGCACGAGAAGCTCGGCGCACGCGGCGAGGTGCGACGCTTCATCCAGGCCGAGCCGCTGTATCAGGTCGGCTATCTGATCGGCGGGCGGCAGATTCTCGCCCTGCACGACGAAATGGTGGGCCCCGGTAAGAAAAGCGAACGGCAATTCCACGACGCCGTGCTGCAGCAGGGCTGCATGCCCATCGAGCTGCTGCGGGCCGCCTTGCTGGGCATCCCCTTGGAGAAAGACGCCACGCCCGCGTGGCGGTTCGCAAAGCCGTAGACAAGCTTGCGGAGCAAGCGCCGGCCCACCATAGCGTCTCAATCCGCGAAGATCCCCGTTGCATACCAAATTCCATTGTCGCCGAGCTTCATGTCGTAGCCGAAGGCCCGATTGCGGGCCTGGACCGCACTCCAGTGGCCGGAAGACAGACGCCAACAGCGGACGCACTCGATGGCCGACTCGACAAGGCCCTGCCCCGGCCAACTCTCCGCGCAGACCTCCCGCGGCGACCCGCCGAGCATGGCGGCGATCCGCGGAAATCGCGAGCCCCAACCGTGATGGCCCTGCAGGCGAATGCGGGCCTGGTATTGCGAGTGGCTCTCGGCCTCGGCCAACAAGCGTTCATCAGGACGGCCCAGGGCGCTGGCAGGCCTTTCGGGATGAATCCGCACGGCATAGATCAAGGTCCGTTGCGTCAACGTGCCTGGCGGCAAATCAAGAATCACCTTCATTTCGGCCGGGCCATAGAATATGCTGCCCGTCAAGGGAAAAGCACTGACGATACAGCCGTGCAACTTGGGGTCGGCATGGACAAAATCGGCGATCGCCACACCCGGGCGGCCCAGCATATCGCTCAGCGTCGAATGCCGGAGCAGAACGGCCTCCTTGCCCTCCACCGTGAGCTTGGCATCCAGCGGCAAGCGGAGGCAGACGAATTCTTGCAATTTCTGCTGTATATCCGGGCTGTTCAAAGTTTCGCCCTCCAGTCGCTGCGATTGCGGATCGCTGGGGTTATAGAAGAAGATCACGAGCATCTTCTCCTGTTGGTTGGCAACATCCATTGCATGCTGGTAGTCGGTTTCCCAAGCAACGCTAACGGCATGCGATTCCTTCTCACCCCCTAATACAATGGGGTTAAAGAAAATCCAAACCAGTGCGACAAATAGATACCGGCGGGTGTTCCCCATCAAATCTGACTCCTTATCACTGCGAAAAATGGGGCATGGTTCAGAAATGGGGACAGGCACCTCGCCGGCGTCCATTTCTTGCGGCCTAATCGCTACTGGGCTCGGAGCCAGTCCCCGTTTCTGAACCATGCCAAAAATGCTTCCAAAGTTGGGTTGTAAACGTATGGTTTAACTGCTAGATTGGTGAAAAGCAACAGGCTCTGCCGATTTCTTCAGGGAAAAAGAAAAAAACGACCAGGAAAGACGGGTAGGCAGGGCGATAATCGATGGACCCTAACCCTTTCCCGGAGGGAGAGGGGACCGAGTGGAGACCCCACCCACCAGAAGGAGCTAACCGATGTTTTGGGTGAAACGGACGATGTTTGGTGTGGTAGCTATTCTTGCTACCCTGGGAGCCGAAGATCTTGTTTGGGGAGGGCCGAAGGTTTCCCCCCCAGTGGCAACTGGCGGAACGGACAGCCTATTTACGCAGGACCTCGAAATGCCATATCCCGATCACTATGTCGCGGTGCTTTCGACCACAGTATCGCAGGTCCCCGCCGCGGCTCCTGTTGGGGCGAGCGCTGCCCCGCAGTTCCGCCCGCTGACCGCGGCCGACGCCCAAGATGCGCTGGCCCAGGTCAAGACCGCGGCCGCCGATCTCGATCAGCGCTTTGCCACTGCCGGCGCCTCGGCTGATGGTTGGAAGGAATATCTCTCCTGGGACCAATTCAAGGGCGAATTGGCGAAGGCCCAGCCCGACACCACCGTTCTCGGCAAAGTTTACAAGAGACTGGCGTCGGGCTATGAAGGGCTGGAGCTGAAGTGGTTCGCCAATCTGCGAACCGCGCTGGTCAACTATTTGCTCGTGGCCGGCCAGGTTGGCAATCCCGACCTGGAAGCGGCTGTCAAGAGTCAAATCGATGAGCTCACAAAGCAACTCAAGTCGTTAAGCCCGCATCCGACGACCGAAGAGACCCGCAAGATCGCCGACCTTCTGGTTTGGCTGGAAAGCGCCCGGCAAGCGCCGGAACTGGTCCGCGAGACTCGCCGGCGGTTCTCGTCGCCCAATTTTCACGCCCAGATTGGCAGCGAATTGCTCGGCCTGGGCGTCGGCGGGCCCATCGATGACGTGGCGCCGATCGACGACGTCATCCTGGGCACCGTAATCCACGGCACGGGCCGCACCGTGGGCGAGACCAAGACCTCGCTGACGCCCAATCCCACGTTCGCCACTTTCGATGCCCTGTTAAGCGCGGTCAACTATAGCAACACGATCGGCCGCAATGGGCCGGTCTGCATCTACTCGACCGGCCAGACAAGCTTGGCCGCCAACAAGCGGTTGTGGTTGGACGAAACGGGCTTGCACGCCCATCCGGCGAAGACCGCCGCCGAGACCCATACGACGATCAACAACATCGTATCGATCAAGGGCCGCAAGTTCGTGGAGAAGATTGCCTGGCGTCGAGCCGGCAAGCAGTTGTGCGAGGCCGAGGCCATTGCCAGCGAACATGCCGCCTGCCGGCTCGGCGTCCGCGTCGACGGCCAGGCCGATCCTTCGATCCAGAAGGCCAACGAGCAATTCGAGGCGAAGGGGCGGGTACCGCTGGAGGAGCGCCGCGCGTTTCCGCGCGGAATGAGCTTCGATACGCTCGCTTCGGCCCTGGAGATTCACGGCACGGAGGCCCTGGAATCGCAACTGGCCGCACCCTCGGCCCCGCCAGAGTTGACCCGCCCGGCCGATGTTGCGCTCCGCATCCACGAATCGATGATCAACAACGCCGCGGAAACCGTCCTCACGGGGATGCGGCTGAACGACGACATGGTGCAGCGGACCGCGCTGGAACTGCTGGGACGCCTGCCCGAACAGATCAAGCCAGACAAGAATCAGGAGCCGTTTACGATTGTTTTTCCCCCGGCGAATGCGCGGGTGCCGCCGATCACGGTCTCGTTCGCCGAGAGCGGATTCGCGGTCACGCTCCACGGTCAGGAGTATTACCTGGGCGACGAGCGCAGGCCGGGGATGGACGTCAAGGCCAGCTACAAATTCGTGAAGACGCCGGAAGGCTATCGGGCGGTCCGCCAGGGCGACCTGCAAATCTATGGATTCGGCCAGGTGCCCGGCGCGAAGCGATCGGTGATTCAGCAGGGCATCTACACCGCGCTGCAGGCGAAGTTCGGCAAGGTTTTTGCGCCGGACATCAAGCTGCAAGGTCTCAAGTTCAACAACGGCAAATTGGCCTCGGCCGGACAACTCATGCCGCAGGAAATCATCGCCCAGGACGGCTGGCTGGCGGTCGGTTATTGCCGCGTGAAGTAAACGTACTGCTGGACCGGGTATCTAAGTACTGTAGCGTGGGGCGAGTGAAACGAGTCCCACCAAGCAGGCTGATCTTACCTATTGGTGGGACTCGTTTCACTCGGCCCACCCTACAATTACGCTCCGGCTAGATTCTTACTGCTGAATCGCATACCGCAACACGTTCAGGCCAATCCGGGCGGCGTCTTCGCGGGTGTAGCCGCGGCATTCCATCGAATCGTGCTTCTCCAGGCGCAACTCAGGTCGAACTCCGAGAAGATCACGCCATAACGGTCGCCGAAACGCACGCCCTTCAGCTCGGGGGGCACGCTCCGCAGGGCCGACTTCATCGGCTCGCCCGGCTTGCCCGGCTGCGGGTCACGACGCATGACCTTCTTAAGATCGGCGCCGCCGTACTTGGTCGTCCAGATCGGGTCGTCGGGCGAGATATTTTCCAAGGGGTTTTGGGGGAAGATGATCCCCATTTCGTGGCGGAACGACTCGGCAAAGGCCTCGCTGCCGCAAATGGCGTCGGCAAACAGCAGTCCACCCCGCTGCACATATTTCCGCAAGGCCTGCCGCTCGCCGTCGGTCAAGCGAAATGCGCTGCGGCCGTGCATGAAGACCACCGCATAGTTGAACAAGGCGGGGTCCTGCATGCCGATGAGCTTGGGGTGCGTCTCGACGCGAATCTTCAGATCGTGGCCGGCCTGCTCCATCAGGTTTGCCAAGGCCCGCGGCGCGGCGTCGCAACCGCCGGGGTGCTGCAGCTTGGCGACGGCGAATTTGCCGCGTGCCACGGGGTCTATGGGCCTGTTCTCAACGGGCTTCTCGATGGACTCATCCCTCTTTTGCAACTCGAGGTTGGTGGCATAGGCCAGCACGTTGATGCCGATGGCCAGGCCGCCCCGGATCTTCTCCTTTACAGCCGCACTATACCTGTCCGGCCGCCCGCCGCGCGAAAGCTCCCACAGGGTTCCCAGCGACGGTTTTGGATCGTCGTGCGGGTCGCTGGGGGAGTAGACCACGCTCGTGCGGCAGCCGTAGTCGATGCCCAGCAGCAAGCGGGCCTGATTGGGCGGGACCGTCTCATAGGCCTTCCAGATCGGGTGCGAAGCGTCGAGCTCCTTGAAACGATACTCGGGCTTTTGGAAGACCAGATCCATGAGCTGGCGGAAGCCCTTGTCGAAGTCGCTCGAGCAGCCTTCGCCGTCGGCAAAAATGAAACCGCCGCGGTCGACGTAGTCGCGGAGGTTGGCGGCCAGTCTCTCGCCTTCTTTCTCGTTCTGCGGCAAGGGATTGCCGCCGCCGGAGAAGAACAATACGGGCACCTGCAAGAGGTCATCGACCGAGGCCTTGCTCAGATCGATCGTCTGCCAGGTCAGTTCCCGCTCCCCCTTCGACTCGAGATCCCGCCGCCACGTCGACTCGACGTACATCGTCAGGTTCTTGACGTTGTTGCGGTGGCGATTCCAATTGATGTCCTTCTCCAGCGTCTGGGCGGGCGGCGAGCGAAATTGCACCTTGGCCATGAGCACGGGCCAGCGTCCCTTGGAGAGGAACAGCAAGGCCAGGCTGGTGGCGACGTCCTCGTTATTCTCGGCGGTGCCGCCGCCTTTCCATGAGCTCCGCTCGACGACGGTCCCGATGAGTTGGACCAGGTGGGCGGCCCCTTCGCGGTACCAGTCGTACTCGCCGATCTTGCGCCGCGCGGTGAGCCGTCCGGCACGCTCCAGCCCGTAGAGATAATAGTAGTGCCAGAGGGGGCTGCCGGCGGGCCCCACGGGCGGATTGGATTGGACGGTGAAACGTTGTCTCAGCCATTCGATGCCCCGATCGATGCGGTCCACGTCTTCCGCGGGGGCCCGATAGCAAGCGTCGATCTGGTCGCCCGCGACCCTGGCATCGGGCTCGTGCAGGACGTCATCGGTGATGACCAGCGAGGCAATGCCGGCGCAGGTCATGCTGCCGGTGCCGATGATTGATTTGTAGTAGGGCCAGGAGCCGTCGGCGTACTGGTTGAACCTCCAATAGATTTGCACGCGTTCCCAGGTTTCGCGGCTGATGTTGACGTGGATCTGGCCGGACTCGGCGGCACGGGCGGCCTCGTAGAGGGCCAGCAGGGCAAATTGCGTGTTCGAACCGTCGCCGGAACCGGTTGGCTCGCCCGGCATCTTGCCATACGACCAGCCGCCGTTGCGCTCGGCGGGGCCGCTCTTGATCTGGGTTTTTTCCAGCCAGTCGACGTTATCGGCGATGACGTCCTGGTCGGCGGCCGGGGTGGCGCGGCAGAGGACCATGGTTTGCAGGGAAACGACATAGGTCGTCTTCGTGCGCAGCTTGCGGAGATAGGCCAGTGCTTTTCGCACATGATCCTCGTTCGGACTTTCGCCCGCGTTGAGCAGGGCCAGCGTACAAAGGGCGGTCACCCCACCCTCATGCTGAGGATATTCCGACCAGGTTCCATTGTCATGCTGAGAGCCTTTAAGATACCGGATGCCAAGATCCATGGCCTTGCGGACGTCGCCGGGCGCCAGATCGGCCCCGACAACCGTTACAGTCGATGCCAGCAGCAGCCCGCAGGCCAGGACGACGAGAATTGGCAGTTTCATGGCTCTAACCCTAACAGAACTAGGTCTCGTTCCCACGCTCCGCGTGGGAACGCACTGGATGGCCGCTCCGCGGCCCCGTAACGAAAACGCCGACGCGGAGCGTCCGCCCGGTGCGTTCCCACGCGGAGCGTGGGAACGAGGCAACGGATGGGCATTTCCGCCCCGGTACGATACAATAGAGGAATACTCCTGGATTACAGTATAAAGGATTTCCGTTGGCAACTTCCACTCCAAGCACCCCGGCCACTTCCCCCCCCGCGGCAAAACCCCGCAGTTTGGGCGACGTTCTTCTGGAATTCTCTCAGCACCGCAGGTTGATGCAGGAAGAACTGCAGAAGGTGATCGTCGGCCAGGACGAAGTGATCGAGCAGATCTTCGCTGCCATTTTCACCCGCGGCCACTGCCTGCTGGTTGGCGTGCCGGGTCTGGCCAAGACCTTGATGGTGAGCACCCTGGCGCGGATTCTGGACATCCCTTTCAAGCGGATCCAGTTTACGCCCGACCTGATGCCATCGGATATCACCGGTACGAACGTGCTGGAGGAAGACGAGAAGGGCCGGCGGGAGTTCCGCTTTGTCGAGGGACCGATCTTTACCAGCATCCTGCTGGCCGACGAAATCAACCGCACGCCGCCCAAGACCCAGGCAGCCCTGCTCCAGGCCATGCAGGAGCGTGAGGTGACCGTGGGCCAGAAGACCTACCCCTTGCCGGAGCCGTTTTTCACCATCGCCACGCAAAACCCCATCGAGCAGGAAGGCACCTACCCGCTGCCCGAGGCCCAGTTGGACCGCTTCATGTTCAACATCAAGGTCGACTACCCCTCCGCGACGGAGGAAGAGCGGATCCTGGCGCAAACCACCCGCGGCGAGAAGGTCGAGGTCCGCAAGATCCTTTCGGGCAAGGCCATCGTGAACCTGCAGAACCTGGTAGGCAAGGTGGCGGTGAGCGAGTACATAGTGCAGTACGTGGCCCGCCTGGTTCGATCGACGCGGCCAAAGGACGTTTCGGCGCCGAAGTTCGTGCAGGACCTGGTCGACTGGGGCGCCGGCCCTCGCGCCGGGCAATTCCTGATCCAGGGCGGCAAGGCCCTGGCCGCCATGGACGGGCGGTTTTCCGTGGCCATCGAAGACGTGCAGAAGGTCGCCGTGCCCGTGTTGCGACATCGCATCTCCACCAACTTCCAGGCCCAGGCGGAAGGGATGAACAACGAGGACCTGATCGGGCGGCTGGTCCGCGAGACTCCGCCGCCGGTGATACCGAAATACGAGAAATAACCGCCGGAGGGAGAACTGGTCATGGCATTTGTCACTTACGAAGGAGTCGTGCAGAACGGGCAAATCCATTTGCCCGAGGACGCGTTTCTGCCGGAGAGCGCCAAGGTGTATGTAATGGTACCGGAAGTAATCGTGGAGGTGGAAAAGCCGCCGTTTGTAGTTCACTTACGAAGCCCCCGACTGAAAGACCCGGCGATGGCCCGCTTGTTTGAGCTTGAAGTCCTCAAGGAGAGTGACGATGCCGGTCTATGATGCGGAACGGTTCAAGCCACCGGCTCCGTTTGCAGAACTCTAAATCCAAATACCACGCCGATGCCCAGCGCCGAGCAGTACCTGAAGCCCGAAGTCATCCGCCAGATCAAGCGGCTGGATCTCCGCGCGCAGTTCATCGTGAAAGGCTTCCTGCACGGCCTGCACGCCAGCCCGTTCCACGGCTTTTCGGTCGAGTTCAGCGAGCACCGCAAATACACGCCGGGCGACGACCCCAAGGATATCGACTGGCTGATCTATGCCAAGACCGACAAGTACTACGTCAAGAAATTCGAGGCCGAGACGAACATCACCGGTTACATGATGATGGATCTCAGCCGCTCGATGGGCTACACCTATCAGCAAGAGCTGACCAAGTTCGAGTACTCGATCTGCCTGGCGGCCGCGCTCTGCTACCTGATGATCCATCAGCAGGACCCGGTAGGCCTGATTACCTTTGACACGAAAATCCGCAGTTGCCTCAAGCCCCAGGCCCGTCGCGGCCACCTGGGAGACATGCTTTCGCTGCTCTCGAACCTGAAGCCGGAAGGCGAGACCGATATCGCCCAGAGCATCGTGCAGGTGGCGGCCATGCTCCGCCATGCCAGCCTGGTGATGATCTTTTCCGACCTTTTGTCCGAACCCGCGCCGGTCCTCGAGGCCTTGTATCGCTTGCGGCACGGCGGGCACGACGTGATCCTTTTCCACGTGTTGGACGCGGCCGAGGTGCAGTTTCCCTTCCGCGGCATGGTCGAGTTGGAAGACCCCGAGAGCCGGCGCCGCTTGTCGTTGGATGCCGACGCCTTCCGCCAGGATTATCTCGACGAGGTCGAATCCTTCCGGGCCTTGTATCGCCGCGAGTGTTCCCAGGCGCGGATCGACTACGTTCCCATCGACACCAGCATGCAGTTCGATCGGGCCTTGACGGAATACCTGGTGAACCGCGCGTCAAGAGGATAGGCGGTCATGACATTCCTCAATGTCGCATTGCTAGGTGGCGCGGGGCTTATCGCGATTCCGATCATCCTGCACTTGATCATGCGCCAGAGGCCGAAGTTGCTGGAATTCCCGGCCCTGCGGTTCATCCGGAAACGGTACGACACGAACCAGCGGCGGCTCCGCCTGCGACACCTGTTGCTGTTGCTGCTCCGCGCGGGGGCGATCGCCCTGCTGGCCCTGGCGCTGGCCCGGCCGAGCATCAAGTTGGCGCGATTGGGCAGTCAGGAGGCGCCCGTGGCGGCGGCCCTGATCTTTGACACCGCCCCGCACATGCAATACGTCCGCGACAAGAAGACCCGGTTGGAAGCGGCCCAGGAAATCGGTCAATGGCTGCTTGCCCAGTTGCCGCCGGAAAGCCGGATCGCGGTCTTCGATTCGGGCCTGCTGCCGCGGAGTTTCGACGCCGACCGCGGCCTGAGCGAGCAGCGGATCAAAACGCTGGAGACGGCCACCAATCCGAGATCCCTGAGCGAGGTCATCAATGAGGCGGCCCTCCTATTGCAAGACAAGAGCAAGCTGGAGGTCAAGGAAATCTACGTCTTTACCGATCTTTCCCGGGCCTCGTGGCCGACCGACGAGAGCGCCAAACTCCAAGACCGTTTGCACGAAGTCGCCGGCGTTGCCCTGTATCTGATCGACGTGGGAGTGGACGATCCGAGCAACTTCGGCCTGGGCGACCTGCATCTTTCCCGGCAAGTGGTCGCGGCCGGCGGTGCGGTGGATATCGAAACCGATATCTCCCGAGTGGCCGGCGAAGGCGACCGCGAAGCCGAGCGCGTTGTCGAACTCGATCTGCTGACGCCCGACGGCAGACTGCAGAAGGTCAGCGAGCAAATCAAGCGGCTGAAGCCCGGCGAAAAGCAGGCGATCGTCTTCCAGCATACGTTGCTCAAGCCGGGCACGCAGCAGGGGCGGGTACGGATCGTAGGCCAGGACGCGCTTTCGGCCGACGACGTCCGTTACTTCAGCGTCGAGGTCCGTCCGCCTTGGCCCGTACTGATCGTGGCCCAGCAGCCGACGGACGAAACGGCGTACTACCTGACCGGGGCGCTCGCCCCCATCAAATGGCAGATGCTGCACAAGGCCCATTTCGAGTGCAAGGTGATCGGCTATAGTGAGCTCTCCGGCCAGAAGCTCGACCCATTTGCGGCCGTTTGCCTGCTGGACCCGCCGGGACTGGAGCCGGGAGCTTGGCAGCGCCTGACCGACTATGCCGCCGCGGGGCACGGGGTCGGGATCTTCCTCGGCCGGCACGCCCTGCCGGTCGAGGCCTTCAATTCGCCCGCCGCGCAGCAGCTTCTGCCGGGCAAGCTCAGAGACCAAGTGCCGCGCGAGGAAGGCAATACCTACCTGGTGCCGCAGAACTATCAGCACCCCATCCTCAAGCCGTTTGTCGAGTATGCCACGCGGAGCCCGTGGAGCAGAATCCCCGTCTTTCGTTATTGGCGCATCGACGACCTGGCCCCGGACGCCAGCACGCTGATCGCCTACAGCGACGGCCGGCCGGCGCTGCTGGAGCGGACGATCGGCGCGGGCCAGGTCGCGGGCCACGTGCTCTTGATGTCCACGCCGGTTTCCGATCTCGCCTCGCTTCGCGACGCCTGGAATTGGCTGCCCAGGCCAGCCGAGATGGAGGCCTGGCCGTTCCCCATCCTGGCCGACAGGATGGCCTCGTACCTGGTGGGCAGCGGAGAGCAGCAACTGAACTATTTTGCAGGTCAGAATTCCGTGTCGCTGGCGGTCAACGATCCGACCCCGCGGGTCTACACGCTCTCACCGCCGGACCTGGGATCGGGCCACAGCGCGACGGTTCTTCCCCCGGCGGAAAAGGGCCAGTTATCGATTAGCGGCGTGGAACAGATCGGGAACTACCAGGTGCTTTGCGTGGGCGAGCCCAAGGAGCCTGATCGGGGGTTCAGCGTCAACCTTTCGGCGCAGGCGACGCAACTCGCCCGGCTTACGGACCAGGAATTGAGCGACATCTTTGGCCCCTTCAAGCCGCGAGTGGCACGCAGCAACGATCAGATCGTCCGCAACGTGCACGACAGCCGTGTCGGCCGGGAGATCTATCCCTGGCTGATCCTTGTCTTCGCCGGCCTGCTGGCGGTAGAGTATGTGGTGAGTAATTGGTTTTATAAAAGAGAACTTAGAACTTAGAACTTGGTACTTGGTACTTAGAACTTGGTACTTGGTACTTAGTACTTGGTACTTGGTACTTGGTACTTGGTACTTGGTACTTGGTACTTAGTACTTGGTACTTGGTACTTGGTACTTAGTACTTGGTACTTAGTACTTGGTACTTAGCACTTTCCCCATGCAGCTTTTCCACTGGCCCATCTTCTGCTATCCCATCTTCGACAACGTCCTGGGACGATCCGATAGCTATTGGCTGGTGGCCGGGGTGGCGGCTGTGCTGTTGGCAATCGTCGTCCTGGTGGGGCCGGGAAGGGACCGCATTTCATTGCGCCGCCGGCTTGTACTGACCCTGATTCGCTGCGGCATTATACTCCTGCTCGTGCTGGGCATGCTGCGGCCCACGTTGGTCTACACGGAAATCCACAAGGAAAAGGCCACCTTGGTGCTGCTCGTCGACCAGTCGAAGAGCATGCAGATCCGCGACAGCCTCGACAACAAAGCTCGTTGGGACTCGCTGCTTGCCAAGTTGAAAGAATCGGTGCCCGCGCTCCGCGAACTGGGCCGCGACTTCGAGATCAAGGCCTACACCTTCGATGCCGAAACCCATCCCCTGGAAGTGAAAGAGGGGAAGCTCGTCCTGCCGTCCGTCCCCTGGGGCAAAGAGACGGCCATCGGCGCGGCCCTCGAGGACGTGCTCAACCAGGAGAACGGCAAGCGGGTGTTGGGAATAGTCATTCTCACCGACGGCCGGCAGGAAACCATCGCCCCCCACGATGCATCGCCCCAGGACATCGCCCACCACACCGCGTCTCCGCAGGACGTCGCCGCCAAGTTGCGGCACCAGGGCTATCCGGTCTTCCCCGTGGTCTTCGGGCAGTCGCGCGGGCTAGGCGGCGTCCAGGACGTGGCCGTCGTCGACTTCCCGCCGCCGGCCTCCGTCTTCGTCAAGACCGAAATGGCGATCCATGGCACGATCAAAGTCAACGGCTACGTCAACCAGCCGATCACCGTGCGGGTGCTCATGGAGGGCAGGACGGACCCCATCGCCCAGACGACGGTCACGGCCAAGGCCGACGGCGACTTGCTGCCGGTCGATTTCACCTACACTCCGGAAACGGTGGGCGAATTCAAGCTGACCCTGGAGGCCGTGCCGCAGCCCGGCGAGCTGGTGACCACGAACAACCAGTTGAGCTCGTTTGTGCAGGTTCTCAAGGGCGGATTGCACGTGCTGTATATCGAAGGCGATCTCCGCGTCGAGGCGGGGAAACTCCGCCGTTCGCTGGACGCCTCGCGCGACATCAAGGTCGATTACATCCGCCTCGATCCGCGGCACCCGGAAACGGCGCCCAGCGACCTGGCGGAATTGCTCAAGCCCGGCAAGTACGACGTCTACATTCTCGGCGACATCGACTCCCTCGCTTTCAATGCCAAGGAACTGGAGCAGCTCAAGGACACGGTCGAGCATCACGGCAAGGGCCTGATCATGCTGGGCGGATTCTACACCTTCGGCCCGGGCGGGTACTCCGAGACGCCGCTGGCCGACGTGCTGCCCATCGTGATGGACCGCTTGGAACGCCAGGAGCTCGACAAACCGATCCGCGAAGACGCCCATTTGCCCGGTCCGTTGCAAATGCAACCCACGCCGCGGAGTCTGCGGCACTTCGCCCTGGCCTTGGCCGCCGGCGGGCAAGAGAATGCCAAGGCCTGGGCCAAACTCCCGCCCCTGGACGGGGCAAACAAGTTCACCAAGCTCAAGCCCGCCGCCACGATCCTGGCCGAGGCCGACGACAAGGAGCACAGTCCGCTGCTGGTCAGCCAGGAATTCGGCAGCGGCCGCGTGATCGCCTTCGCCGGCGATACGACCTGGCGGTGGGTCATGCACGGCTTCGATTCGGCCCACAAGCGGTTCTGGCGGCAGATCGTGCTCTGGCTCGCCCGCAAGGACCAGATGGCCCAGGGCAACGTCTGGGTGCGGCTGGAGAACACGCGGTTTTTCCCCGGCAATCGCGTCGATTTCACCGCAGGGGCCCAGTCGCCGCAGAACGAGCCGATCAAGGGCGCCGAATTCAAAGTCGAGGTCCTTAAGCCGCCGGAAAACAAGCCTTCGGACGTCGTGATGATTCGCCAGGACGAGCAGATGGCCGGTTCCTTCCGCGAGACGCAAGAGGCCGGCGACTATACGATCCAGGTCCAGGCCACGCGACCCGGAGTACCGGGTGCCCCGGGCGAGCTGCTCGGCACGGCGCGGACCCGCTTCGTCGTCTCGCAGCAGGACCTCGAGTGGGACAACGCCGCCTCCGATCTCGACAGCATGAAGGGCGTCGCCAAGTCCTCCGGCGGCGAGGTCATCGAGCCGGAGCGGTTGCCCAAGTGGCTGGCGGACTTGATGAAGAAGACCGACTACCTGGACGTGAAGCAAGAGATGAAGCAGACCCTCTGGGACCAGTGGCCGCCGTTTTTCGCCGTCGTGCTGCTGTTGACGGCGGAGTGGTATTTGCGGAAGCGGTGGGGCCTGGTGTAGTTTTTTGGCGGGCGGTTGGCAGGCAGGCTTCCCGCGAAGATAATCGATGGGATTGTCCCGCGCGACAGCTCGATTTGGGTCCAAACCGAGGCGATTCGGCCGTGATGCACAAGTGGTTCTCTGCGCACAACTCTTGACAAGAATCGATGTTCGCGCTAGGATCAACGGCTTGGTTGGCGAGCAGAATCCGTACCCGTTATCGGTTCATCCGTGTGCATCCATGGGAGTTGACTCGATGTCGACCGCGGAAACAAAGGCGTGCCCCTATTGCCACGAACAAATCCTGGCTGTGGCGAAGAAATGTCGGTATTGCGGCGAGTACCTGGACGCTGACCTCAGACGTGCCCATCAGAAGAGTGCGGGGAACCTTGACCGCATGCTGCTTCCTGTTGGGCGACCGATTTCCGCCATCGCAGCGGGATACTGCGCGTTGTTCGGGATCATCCCGATGTGCGGACTGCCATTTGCGATCGCAGCGCTGGTCTGCGGAATCGTCGCGCTGAAAGCGATCAAAGCGGACCCCGACCTCTCAGGCAGCGGTCGCGCCTGGTTTGGGGTCATTCTCGGCGGATTGATGACGGTCATCTCGCTGATCAGCCTGGGAATCTTCCTTTTCGTGCAGGCTACCACGCCCCACCGGGGATTCTAGCACCAAACGGTTTTCGGCTGGGACTGCGTTCGCCTTGGGGTGTCATCACGCGTAACCCGAAGCGTCAGCGAAGGCCCTCGCTGACGCTTCGGGTTACCGTGACATGCCAAACTTAGGTAAGGGGTCAGTCCGTGATTTTTTGGCATTCTTTCGAGCGATTGCCGTAACGTGAGAAGTTCGCCGTGCTCGGCATCCGCGACGGCGCGCACGGACTGCGAGACTCGCGTCTGGTCCCGTCTCCAGGTGACAAGCCATACCGATGGGTGATTTTGGCCAAAGTGGCCAAAATTCGACCTTTTACTCAGGTTTTCGGCCTATTTCTACCTCCACTTACTAAGATTGCAAATCCATACTGTGTATGCCACCCCCAAGAATCCTCGGGAAAAACTGTGCTTTCCGCTCCTCTGGCGAAAACCTTCCACCATAAATAAGGATGGCCAGAATTGGCCACAAATTGTCCCGGTGGGTCAATCCTGTTTTGCCATCGGCGGCCAGCAGCAGTTCGGGACCGCCCGCGATGCAACAAAATGCAACGAAATGCAACACTTTTTCGCTTCTTGCTTTGTTCCCCGCTTCCAAGCCACAGCCCGTGCAAGAGAATGTGAGACCGCAAGCCCTTCATCGGCCGATACAAGAGGCTCCCCTCTCCCCCCGGCCGCGGAGGACGTGTCTCCGGACTTCGCCAAATTCTCAAAGAACCGAACCATGGGACCGCATCCCAACCTTCTTCGTCGCAGCGGTCGCAAGTTATTCCCGACGACGATAATTATACATACGTGTGGTTTCATGTCAAGCGGCAGAAACGATTTTTTCCAAGTGCCCGGCCGCCGTCAGATGGAAGGCTTCCTGGGCCGACAGCAGAAACCGGAGCTTGCCCACCTGACCGACCCGTTCGCCGAGCGAATGGTAGCGCTGGCGAAAATGGTCGGTTCAGCCGTGAGGACCGAATTGGGCCTCATGTCCCTTCGCCCCGCGGGAGAGGGCTTGGGTGGGGGCGAGGGACGAAATCCCAAGTCTCAAGCACCAAATTGCAAACAAATTGAAAGCACCAATCTCGAATGACCGAAACAGTTCTGGATCAAGATCGGCTGGGACTTGGGATTTGAGATTCAGGATCCGTTTGGGGTTTGTAATTTGCGATTTTGGATTTGTTTGAGATTTGAGATTTGTAGTTTAAGATTTCATGTCCCCTCGCCCCGCGGGAGAGGGCTAGGGTGAAGGCGAGGGGCGAGATCCCAAGTCTCAAGCACCAAATTGCAAACAAGCTGAAAGCACCAATCTCGAATGACCGAAACAGTTCTGGTTCAAGATCGGCTGGGGCTTGGGATTTGAGATTCAGGATCCGTTTGGAATTTGTAATTTGCGATTCTGGATTTGTTTGAGATTTGAGATTTGTAGTTTGAGATTTCCCCCCCTACCCCGGCCATCTCCCAATCGGGCAGTCCTCGTGCGGCAGCCACGCCTTCTTCGATATGAAGCAGCGGCAGAGCGAGCACTGGGTGTCGCGGCGATACTCGCACGCGCTGCAATGGCTCATGCGAAGGGCGTGCAACGGCTCGTCCACGGTCTTGAAGCCGGAAGCGGCGAACTTGGCCATCGAGGCAGCGAACGATGCGGCCGCGCCCGCGAGGCTCGACGGAGCGGGCACGACTCCACGGTCGATCTCCGCATCCGCCTGGGAAGCGGCCCTCGTATCCGCGCCCGTCACGAGTGAAGGCTCACGTTCGCCCTTGATCATTGTTCGACTAAATCTGCCACCGTTCCATGACGGAAATCTGTGACGTCCCCTTTTCTGCTCCTTTCTTCAATAAAACGCTTCGCCCACCGCGACCTCGGGCAGTGCTGCGTTCAGCTTTGCCAAATCAAGTCGCGGCGGCCCATTCCCGCTTATGCGGGACGGTCCTACCACAAAAACGGTTCTCAGGTGTTTCAGTTTCTTCAACCCCCCGATCAACTCGTCATTCTGATCCCTCTGTGATACCCAAAACGAACGGCCCACTGACACCGACGTAATGCGCTGAAGGATGGGCAGAGTCTCAAGTCGCAAGGAGCGCGCTAGGGGCTTTGGCAATAGACATTCTCTGCATACATCGCCGCCACAACCGACGATCGTGCTGGCCGCATCTCGCTCCACTGTAATTTCTCCCAGGACATCGAGCGTAAGCGCTACCAGGATGACGATTCCCAGGGCGGATGCCCCGCAAATGATTTCGCCAAGACTACGGGACGTCCGATGTCGCGAAGAGCCGTCGGCTAACGCCCCCTGCGAGCAACGCACTAATGCTTCGGGATACCGGGTTTCGGGAGGTTGCATGAAAATGGAGAACACCGCGAGGCGCTAGTCACAAACGCGATTCATGAAGAAGCGATATGCCCACGGAACGAGGGTTCGGAACCAACACGCGCTGCCGAGCAGATGCAGAAAACATCGGATTGGATTCAGGCAGCAGTATAAGGATACCGGGTAGTCTGCCGAATGTCCATAGCTATTTAGCATATCTCACCCCCCCACCCCCTTGGAGCCTTTGAGATTGGCGTCCCATTTGGAAGTGGGCGCCAATCGCGTTTTCGACTACTGACCAGCCTGGAATTCCTTGCCTGTCTTATAGTTCCGGAGCTCCGACCAATCATCAACCGTTGTTGGCCCGCCTTTATAAGTCCACCCGTAATCGACAACGACGGTGCATGTAAGTTTTGATGGATCCTTCGCGCTCTTGGAAACCTTGAGTTCGTCACTGTAATAGAAGGAAGCCAGAGGTTTGCCGACGATCTTATCCTTCTTCCAGCATACGATCGCCACTCCGTAGCTAGACTTTGCCACGAAGCTCGTCTCGTAGTTCAAGTACTTCGATATGAATGCCTTGCCTATCGGCTGCCCCGCAAAGTCAACCCAGTCTCCCGTCGTCTGGTACTCGTAAGAGTCGTCCCCGTACCAACGATCCATGTCCGTCCCGACACCCCAGACGACGCGGCTGACATTCGAAACGAAACCCGTAGGATCGGTGGTTTGCGCGATATGGAACTTTATTGCCGTGACCCAGCCGCGCTCGGCACCGCCTCCCGGCGAGCTCTTCTTCTCTCTATCGACGGCATGAACGACCGACCCGACGAACTCGTCACGCTGAACGTTCGGATCTAGATTCTTGTATAAGTCTGGATAGTTGAAGTCCGCTGCCGTGTAGTGGCCCGTCATATTCGCGTCGACCCCGAGCTGAATATCGATGGGGCCACTCTTGAAGGCGCGGACCGGTAAGAGAAGCTTGTCGGTTGCCTCAAGGTGGTCCTCGGCCGGAATGTACTCGGTTAGTCCGGAGGGGTCGGTCGCACTTATGGGGCCGTTCAAGCAGTACCGATAGAGGTTCTCGTCGGCGACGGCTCGTGAACTGGTGCGGCAAACGGCCCGGCGTCTGGAACCTGTGGTGCGGAAACTCCAGAAACGCTCTGGCCAAAGGCCATTGCTACCGGGGTTTCAAACTTGCATCCTCGACGGCAATCACTTGGCAGCCACGGAACATCGCATTAAGGAACTGCGAGAAATCGCGGCTGGGCCGCTGCCGGGGCAAACCTTGGCGGTTCTCGATCCGGATCGGCGTTTGATTGTGGACGCCTTTCCCCGCGTCGATGCCCACGCGCAAGAGCGGAGCTTGCTGACCGATGTGTTGGACTCGCAGAAGCCGGGACAGGTGTGGATCGCAGATCGGAACTTCTGCACGACCCTGTTCTTGTTCCAAACGGCGCTCAACGATGCGTATTTCGTGATTCGCCAGCACGCCACGAACGTTCGCTGGAAATCCGTCGGCGAGAATCGCAGAGTAGGGCGGACGCCCACGGGAGTGGTCTATGAACAGCGCGTGGAACTGAGCGATGACTGGGGAGAACGATTGAGTGCGCGGCGGATTACAATCTATCTGGACCAACCGACGGAAGACGGCGACACGGAGATTCACATCTTAACCAACCTGCCCAAACGTGTGAAAGCCACGCGGATTGCCGAAGCCTACCACGGTCGCTGGAGGTTGGAGGGAGCTTTCGGCGAATTGGCTACGGCGTTGAATTGTGAAATCAGCAGTCTGGGCTATCCGCCCGCCGCTCTATTTGCGTTTGGGGTGGGATTGCTGGCCTTTAACATCCTGAGCGTGATACGGACTGCCTTGGGTGCAGCACATGGTGAAGCGTGTTTGGAGAACATCTCCGCCTATTACCTAGCGGATGAGATCCGCGGGATGATGCGTGGAATGATGGTGCAGATCCCGGAGGTGCAATGGCAAAAGCAATTTGGCAAGCGAACCGCCCAGCAAATGGCAAATCTCCTGGTGGCAGTGGCGAAGCGCGTGAACCTGGAATGTTTCCGCAAACACTCGCGCGGCCCAAAGAAGATCACACCCAAACGCACCAAGTTCAAAAGCGAAACCCACGTCGCCACCGCTCGTATCCTCGCGCAATCACGCGGAAAGGAACTGTGCTTGCAATGAAAGCTTCACGGGGATGGGACAACGCCGCCTCCGATCTCGACAGCATGAAGGGCGTCGCCAAGTCCTCCGGCGGCGAGGTCATCGAGCCGGAGCGGTTGCCCAAGTGGCTGGCGGACTTGATGAAGAAGACCGATTACCTGGACGTGAAGCAAGAGATGAAGCAGACCCTCTGGGACCAGTGGCCGCCGTTTTTTGCCGTCGTGCTGCTGTTGACGGCGGAGTGGTATTTGCGGAAGCGGTGGGGCCTGGTGTAGTTTTTTGGCGGGCGGTTGGCAGGCAGGCTTCCTGCGAAGATAACCGACGCGATTGTCCCGCGCGACAGCTTGATTTGGGTCCAAACCGAGGCGATTCGGCCGTGATGCACAAGTGGTTCCCTGCGCACAACTCTTGACAAGAATCGATGTTCGCGCTAGGATCAACGGCTTGGTTGGCGAGCAGAATCCGTACCCGTTATCGGTTCATCCGTGTGCATCCATGGGAGTTGACTCGATGTCGACCGCGGAAACAAAGGCGTGCCCCTATTGCCACGAACAAATCCTGGCTGTGGCGAAGAAATGTCGGTATTGCGGCGAGTACCTGGACGCTGACCTCAGACGTGCCCATCAGAAGAGTGCGGGGAACCTTGACCGCATGCTGCTTCCTGTTGGGCGACCGATTTCCGCCATCGCAGCGGGATACTCCGCGTTGTTCGGGATCATCCCGATGTGCGGACTGCCATTTGCGATCGCAGCGCTGGTCTGCGGAATCGTCGCGCTGAAAGCGATCAAAGCGGACCCCGACCTCTCAGGCAGCGGTCGCGCCTGGTTTGGGATCATTCTCGGCGGATTGATGACGGTCATCTCGCTGATCAGCCTGGGAATCTTCCTTTTCGTGCAGGCTACCACGCCCCACCGGGGATTCTAGTCGATAGCAACAATACGATTGATTTGGACGGTGATGGCGGTTACTCGACCGAATCGTGCCACGTGTCCCCTGACCGGTTTGGATTTGGATTGGGTCCAGCGCGTGGCCTGGTTCCTGCTCCCTCCGTCGTCGGCGCTTGCGGCGCGGGCGTTTGTCAGGGCAGCAGAAATTCGTCAACAACCGCGAATGGCTCGCGTTCTTGCAATACCTTCCCTCAGCGCGGCCAACACAGCCGCATCGGACCTGCACGCATCGGAAAATGAGGCGAGTCGTTTTCGAATCTCCAGCGCCACCTCAATTTCGGACTTGGCAAATGCGGGAGTTTCAATCCTTGCGTCCCTAAGCTGGTAATCGGCTTTGATGCGGGCTGTGTGCAAATCTTGAAGAAGACTAGCCGCTACGGTCGCGTCAACATTACCTGCGCTTTCGAGAAACGCGGGCGCAAAAACGTGTCCATTGCCATTGCGGGGTGGCGCGGAGGCAAATTGCTCGAGAACGTTCATGGCAAGATGAAATGAGCCATAATAAGCGCGACTGACGGCGGTTCTGGCGCCCGCCGCACCCAGATTCATTGCCGCCAACTTGCCGGAAATAGTTATGAATTCGTCGGGTTGCATGGTGGCGGCACTATGAGCAAACGAAGGTTTCCGAAATGCCCTGGCGATACGCTCCTTATACGACGATGCCATTCCAACCGCTTTTCCAGGAACTCCCTCGGTTCGCCCCTGCACTCTACCGTAACCACGACAAACCTGTGCTCGGGGGCTTCAGGATCGCACATTACCTCGAAAACCGGGGCACAATCAAATAGGTCCTGGGTAATGGCCACGATCTCCGTAATATTCGGATTCAGGTCCGCGGAATGTTCGACAACCGCCATCTTTGCGCCTTTTCGATTCGACCACGCTGGTTGAGATCAACCTTGCACGTCTACTATTATACGCAACTCTTTTCACGGTAACAATCCGGATTCACATTAGGAGGGCATGGGGTCACGCCGACGTTAGATATTAAGAGTCTGACGCTGAGCGCCGTTCCCTCAGGCCTTCGCTCACGCCTGCCCGTCTTGCTCCGCGGCCGCTTTCGCCGCATCGCGCCCGCCCAGTTCGACGCCCGTCACCCGCTTCAGCAACTCGGCCACCTCGGGCGAGAGCGAACGGCTGAGCCCGTTGCCGAAGGCCCCGATGGCCTGGCCCTTGAAAAAGGCGGAGGTCACCCGTTCCAACGCCCCGGGGTCGCCCCAGACCGTGAGATTGGCCTTGGCCATGGCCTCGCCCATCGCCTTGGCCGCCGCGATCTTCGCCTCCTTCTCGGCCTGGATCGTGGCAAGCTGCACCTGCAGCTCGCGGGCGATGCTTTCGAAACGCGACTGCCCCTCCAGGTCGCGAATCTTGACCGTCACGCGGGCGTCCTCGACGTTGACTTGTTCGCGGGCCACGCCGACGGGCACCATTTGCAAGGCCTGGTCGCCTTCCGCCTGCAAGAGCTTGGCCTGCTTCTCGGCCTCGGCCAGGGCCACCTGGGCGCGGGCCTGCTTGTCGGCGGCGGTCTGCTCGGCATCGGCCTTCTTCACCTGGGCGTAGGCCGCCACGTCGGCCTCCATCTGCCGCTCGATCTTTTGCTGCTCGACCTGGGCCTGCTTGGCGATCACCGCCTTCTCCTTCTCACGCTCCGCGGTGAGCTTGACCTCGACCGTTTTGACCTGCTGGGCGGCCGTCTCGCGCTGCTGCTGCGAGGCAAGCTGCAGGGCCTCGGCGTTGGCCCGGTTCTTCTCCGCCTCGGCGATCGCGATCTGCTGGGCGCGGCGGGCCAGCTCGATCATCCGCTGTTTCTCCACGCCGGCCACCTCCTTGGCCTGCTCGCGCTGCTGGTCGGCCACTTCCAGGAGCTTGCTCCGCTCGACCTTGGCCAGCTCGATCTGCCGCTCGGACTCGACCTGGGCGATGCCCGCCAACCGCGACTGCTCGGCGGCCAGCGTCTTGGCACGCTGCTCGGCCTGGGCGCGGTTCATGGTAATTTCCGATTCGGCGTCGGCGCGGGCCTTGGCCTCCACAATGTCCTGCTGGGCCAGGTACTGGGTGGTGCGGACGTCCTGTTCCTTGACTTTCTGGTCGGCCTCGCGCTGGATGGTGTTCCGCGCCATGCGCTGCGATTGCACCTTTTCGGCGATCGTGCGGGCGCCCTCGGCGTCGAAAACGTTCTCTTCGGGCCGCATCGACTCCAGCGGGGCCTGGTCGAGGCTGGAGATGGTGACCGACTCCAGCGTCAGGCCGTTGGGCTTGAGGTCTTCGGCCACGATCTTCTGCACGGCCTCGGCGAATTCGGCCCGCTTGGCGTTCAGGGCGTGCAGCGTCTGCGTGGCTGCCACCGTCCGCAATGCGGAGACCAGTTTCTCCTGGATCAGGTTCTGCACGCTGCGGGCGTCGCCCAGGATGGCCCCCAGCGAGGTCGCCGCCTGCTCGATCGTCCTTTCCTCTTTCTGCACGCGGATGTAAAACACGGCCTTTACGTCGGCGCGGAGAAAATCGGCCGTGATCAGGGCGTCCGGGCCGGTGCGGTCGATCTGCAGCTTGAAGGTCCGCAGCGAGACGGGGATGATCTCGTGGACGACGGGGACCACGATCGCGCCGCCGTCGATGATGCACCGCCGCCCGCCCACGCCCGTGCGGACGAAGGCCTCGTCGGCCGCGGTCTTGTGGTAGAGCCGCGTGACGACCACGAGGATGCCGAAGACCAGGGCAACCGCCGCGCCAAAGCCGGCCATCGTCACCTGCGACGTGGGAGGAATCTCGTGGATGAAGAACGGGCCCACGATCAGCGCCATTCCCACGAGGAGGCCAGCGACAAGAAAAGCCGTCATCGATCCGCTGTGGTTCATACTACGTATCCTTTGCTGTTCAGGAGTCATTGGTTGCTCAATCGCACGAGAAGGACCGTGCCGCTTGGCCTGCTCTGCCCGAAGAAATTCTAGTTCAGGATTCATTGGTCGCACAGTCGCACGAAAAATACGTCCGCCGAGGGGTCGTACTCGTCGAGCACGACGCGTTGGGCGGCCTTGATGCCGTCGCCCGAGTGGACGCGGCAATCCAGGTCGAGCAGGTTGCCTGTGGGGTCCCGCAGCCGCACAGCGCCGGAGGTCGGCGTGACTTCATACAGGACCTCGCCCGCCAGCCCCACCAACTCCTCCTTGGTGGTGTGGTAGGATTCCTCGCCGGGCATGATCTCGGCCAGTCCCTCGGCCAGCAAACGCGTGCCTACCGCGGCCGCCAGTGCCGTCAATCCCAAAACGCGGAGCATGTCGGCGGTGCCCAGCCAGACGTTCAATGCCAGGCCGACGGCCCCCCACAGAAAACAGGCGCTGAGGATGAGGATCGAGAGGGGAACCCTGCCCACGCCGAATAGGCCGAGCAGCCTCGTCAACGTGCCCGCATGGCCCGCGTCGTGGCCCGTCTCCACGTTGTGTTCGACCCCGGCGTCGACGTCGTGGCCCACATCCAGGCCCACGTCGTGGTCCACGTCGATGCTATGTTGGCCGAAGCCCAGGCCCGACGCCATGAGCAGGGTATAGGCCAGGGCCGCCAGCATGGGCAGCAGGAAAATCAGGTTTTGCCACTCGAGAAGGGCCACGGCTTCCCTCGCTTCCTGACGGATCGATCGTTACCTATCAGCATAGTTCGTCGCGGATAGCCAACGCAATAACCCGTATGGGGTATCGCGGGGGGGGTAGGGACCGCGTTGAGGTACTGTGTGGGCGTCTTTCAGAATCTCGTGTGCTGGGGTTCCTTCCTTCTTGCCATGTTTCTGTCCGCTATTTTTCTGTCCGATGTTCTACAGCAGATGCCTCGCCTTGATCTCCAGGTAGCGATTCACCAATGGCGCGGTCATCTGTTCGGGAAAGGCGTCGACCGACAGCACGCCCTTGCTGTGCAGGTCGGTCAGCACCTGGTGCCGCCAGGCGATAATGTCGGCGGCGGCCGCATAACGCCAAAGCTGCTGCCCGTCGGGCTGTTCCGGGACCACGGCGTCGAAGAGGCGGTGGTCGCGCAAGAGGACCGCCAGCGGCAAGTGCCGCCCCACCAGGTTCGAAAGGTAGCGATCGAACTCGGCGGCGTTCACGTCGTCGATGATGCTCGTGATCAGGACCACCAGCGAGCGCTTGCGGCAGTGCATGTTCAGATAGCGGAAGGCGTGGTCGTAACGCGTTTCCACCAGGCGGGGAAAGCGGTCGAACGAGGCGTGCAGCAGGCGGTTCATCTGCCGCATGCCGCCCCGCGGAGGAACGAAACAGTCAATGTCGTCGGCAAAATGCACCAATCCGACCTGGTCGCCCTGCCGCAAGGCCACGTAGCTGAGCATGAGCATGGCGTTGAGCGAATGGTCCAAGAGGGTCAGCCCGGCCGACTCGTTGGTCATCAACCGCCCGCCGTCCACCAGAAACACGATCTGCTGGCACTGGGTGGCCTGGTAGTCGCGCACGGTCAGCTTGTTGCGCCGGGCCGTCGCCCGCCAGTCGATCCGCTTGGGATTGTCGTCGACGGTGTAGTCGCGGAGCCGTTCGAATTCGTGGTCCTGGCCGATCCTCCGCGTCCGCCGCACGCCCAGCAGGCTGAGCCGATTGGTGCGGGCCAACAGCGCGTATTGGTCCAATTGCTGCAAGTCGGGATAGACGTGGATGGCGGTCGTCAGCGGATACTCCAAAAGTCGTTGCCAGAAACCGAGGCGGCTGCGGGCCTGGAGGAAAACCCGCTCGATTTCGAATGCCCCGCGGCGGCGCGGCCGCAGCACGTAGCGGAGCACCGCCCGGCTGCGGCCCTCCAGCGAGAGACGGAACTCGTGCGGCTCGGGCCGCAGTTCGTACGGCAGGCCGTCGCGCAGAGTTACCTCCCGCGGCCGGCTGGAATGGTTCACGAGCGTCAGCGTCACGGCATGCGGCTTTTGCAGCGAGGCGGTCCGACCCGTGGCGCGTTCCAGGGAAAATGCCTTGCGCCGCGGCAGCGTGGCTAGATCGGCCAAAGCCAGCACGGCCAGGGCCGCGTCCAGCGCGATGATCGCCGTGGTGGCCGCCGGCTCGACCAACAGCACGAAGGCGGCCAGCGCGGGCGCAACCGCCAGCCAGACCAGCCCGCGGCGGGGATAGATCCGCAGCCACCAGCCCAGCGCCGCCGGGGGCAAGGCCAGGGCCATCAGTCGCAAGAGCACCGCCGCGAAGTTGGTCAAAGCCGCGGCACCTCCACGCTGCGAATCATCTCGCCCAGCAACTCATCGACCGTGCGGCCTTCCACTTCCGCCTCGGCCGAGAGGATCACGCGGTGCCGCAGGGCCGGCAAGGCCAGTTCCACGATGTCGTCGGGCACGGCATAGTCCCGCCCGTGAAACGCCGCCAGGGTCCGTGCGCCTTGCATCAGGGCGATCCCCTGCGCGGGTCGATGCGCCCATGTGGAACTGCGGCCACTGCCGCGTCAAACGCACCAGCGAATTGATGTAATTCAAAAGCTTCGGGTCGATCAGCACGTTGCTGTTCCGCCGCGCGGTTTCCACGATCTCCTGCGGTTGCGTCACGGTCTGCAATTCGCCGAGCCGCTGCTCCAATTCGACCTGCAGACCGTGCATCGCGAGGATGCGTGCTTCTTCCTCACTCGATGGATAGTCGACGACGAGTTTGAACATGAAGCGGTCCAACTGGGCCTCGGGCAGATTGTAGGTGCCTTCCGATTCCACCGGGTTCTGCGTGGCCATGACCAGAAACGGCCGCTCGATCGTGTGGCTGGTCCGCTCGACGGTCACGCGGTATTCCTGCATGATTTCCAAGAGGGCGGCGTGCGTCTTGGCGGGCGAGCGGTTGATCTCGTCGGCCAGCAGCAACTGGGTGAAAACGGGGCCGGGGATGAAGCGAAATTCCTGGGCCTTCATGTCGAAGATCGGAGCGCCCGTAATGTCCGACGGCATCAGGTCCGCCGTGAACTGGATGCGGCCGAAGCGGCATCCCAACACGCGGCCCAAGGCCCGCACAAAAAGCGTCTTGCCCAGCCCGGGCACGCTTTCGATCAGCACGTGGCCGTTGGAGAACAGCGCCACCAGCGTGCCCAGCACCAGTTCCGACTGGCCGACGAAGATCTTGTCGATTTCGGTGGTGATGCGCCGGAAAAGCTCGCGCGTTGGGGAAGCGGTCGCCGGTTCGAGGATGAGGACTTCGGAATCGGGTTCGGGGTCGGGCATGCTAACTCTCTTTCTTCACAACTTGCTGATAATGTTTCACGCGTGAAAGCGCGTATCTGCGGTCGGCGGTGCGGCGAAACAAGGCCGCGACGGCGTCGATGTGACGGCCAAAATCCGCCGCGCCGGTGGGCTCCTCCGGCCGCGGAATCCCAAAGATCGGCAGCTTCCAGAAGCAAAACAAAATACCGATCAAGGCAAAGTGCAGGAGGATCCAGTTGGTCGGCCAAACCAAGAGCATTTCCAGGCCCGTGGGCGTCTCCGCCGGAGGATCGGTCTGGCGGACGGGCGGCCCGTTGTCAGCTTCCGGCTGCGTCCGCTCCTCGTCCGGCACTGGACCGATCGGCGGCATGGGGCCTACGGCCGGGCCGGGGCTGGGGCTCGTCGGCTCGTCGACCTTGATTTGGCCGCTTTCCAGGAAAACGACGTCACGCCCGCTGGGGCCGACGGAATCGACCAGTCTTCCGGCCAGTTTGCGGTGTTCATGGTTGACCAGCGTCGCATTGAGGAGGAACGAACCGTTGCACGCCACCAGGAGCTTGCTCTGCCCGAAATCGATCTGCCCGAGAATCAGGCCCTCGTCGGACTCCAGCAAGGTGTCCATATCGAGCGGGGGCGACATCCGGCTGTTCAATTCGATCTCGATTTGCGCCGGATCGAGGTTCTGCAGCCATTCGAGATCGCCAGTGACATTGGTGGCGGGACCCGGCGGCGGGCCATAGCGGACGGTAAACCAGCGGCAGGTTGCCCTGGGTTCTTTGGGTTCCCGGGCCAACTGAAAGGCGTGCTCCGCTGCTGCGCGAACCTCGGCAATTGCCTCCTGCTGGCCGGCGGGCGCCGTGGGTTCCATTTTCCGCCAGTACCACGCCGCGGCATCGAAATCGCGGCCGACATAAATCAAGGTCCGCTTCGGCCTGGCCCGCAGCCAGGTTTCGAACCATTTCACGACACCCGGACGGGGCGGATTGAAGTCGTCGGGGAACCAGACGATGCAATCGGCCTGGTCGAGCCGCGGCGAAAGTGAACGCCACGAGGAGACGCGATGACCGGCCGCTTCGAACATCTCGGCAAACACGGCGGTGCCGTTGACGCTTTCCGTGGCGCCAGGTCCGCTTCGCTGCCCGTAGACGGTCTGCAGTTCCTTGCGGCAGCCGGAGGAGCAAACCGGCGCAAGTGCTAAAACGGCGACGAGGATTCTAGACCGAAACATTTCATTTCCTCACGACGGCGGCCGCTGCGCCAGGAGCGATTCGAACTCCGGCAAGCGGGACCAGCATGCCTCGAAACGCCGGCGATCGATGTCGTGGTGGCCGAAGAACACGTCTTCGAAGGCCACCAGCGTCTGGCCGACCAATCGGCGGAGCAGCTCCGCTGATCCGCCACCCGCAAGCGGGTACCCGGCAAGCGGGTGGCCGGCAAGCGGGTGCCCCGGGTGCCCCGCGACCTCGCGCAAGTATTGCCGGTTCGTTTTCCCTTTGGCAAGGCGGATGATTTGGTGCCGGTCGAGTTGCACGAGCTGATGGCTGAACAGATAGAGCATGGCGGCGGCGTAATTCCCCGCCTGGTAGAAATTGCGGGCCTGGTCGAGCAGGGAGAGGTTTGCGCGGGGGACGGGGTAGGGCAGGGCCTCGATGCGCCGGGCCTCGCCGACCAGCAGCGGTTCGCCGCGGTTTCGGGCCGGCGACTTGCGCAGCCCGACGGCCCGCAAGATCATGAGCACCAAGGCCGCCAGGACCACCGCCAGCACGGCCAGCGCGCCCCAGAAGATCAGGAAATTCAACGCCGGGCTAAAAGGGAGAAAATGCGGTTTCTCCGCGGCACGGACTTCCAGGCGGTGCAGGCTGTCGTTCGTGCGATCGTACCAGGGAAAACGGTTCGACCGCAGGGCCTGGCCGCCGTCTTCGATCGCTTTCCGGGGATCGTTGTCCGTCATTGCATTCAACTCGCTTGCGGCATTCTCATCCAACGTTCCAGCTCGGCCCGCATCAGCAGTTCCACCTCCCAGCCCTCGCGGCGGATGCGAAGGTCAAGATAACCGAGGAACCGCACGACCGTGAAATAAGCGGCCACAATCCACATCGCGGCCGGAAACAGGCAGGTGTAGAACGGGCCAGTCCGATAGTGCTCGTTCAGCAACCAGCTCGCCGCCGCGGCCAACGATCCCCAGAACGCGAAAACCAGGACCGCGCCGATCATCATATTGAGGGTCCAGCGGACGAAGAAATCGCCTCCCTGACCGCGATGCAGCATGCTGCTCCGCTGCCCGGTCGATATCGATTTCTCCCCCTCGGCCCGCATCGGATTGCGCTCCAGGAGGATGATTTCGTTCAGGTAGGGACTGGCGACGAAGAGCACCAAGGTCCCCACCACGGTGACCATCAGCAGGCCGCGCACCAGGACCTGGTAGAAGAGCAACTGCGGCAACGACTGGGCCAGCTCGCGGGCAATATGCCTGGCCTGTATCGGCTGATTGAACAAGGCGCGGCCCAAACACATCGTCGCCGGTGCGGTGGCCAAAGGCAGTTCCCAAACGACGGCGATCAGCATCAGGAGGAGAAACTTCCAGGGCGGGTCACCCGCCGCGACACGGTTGAGCAGCCAGGCGTTGAGCACGACAAACGGGCCGACCCCGGCCAGCAGGGCCACGAAAAACGGCCCCGCCTGCCGCCGCAGGGCGAGCAGGCTCAGGTCCAGCAGCTCCAGGTAGCCGCGCTCGCGAATGACGATCTGCTGATTGTCAAGCATCATCTTTGCGGCCCGGGTATCCGAGGACGATGAAATAGAAGAACAGCATGACGGTCGACAAGACGGCGATTCCCGCCTTCACGGAATACGGCGCGGCGGAGGGCGATACAAAGGCCTCGATCCCGGCCGCCAGCAGAAAGAGGACCACGCCCACCGACATCACCGGCACGCTCTGCCGCGCGGCGCGGTAAACGGCGTCGGCACGGCTCCGCCCGCGGGTGTCGATCATGGAGAAACCGAGCCGCATCCCCGCCGCGGCCATGAGCACGATCGCGGTCAACTCGAAGGGACCGTGGGCAGTGACGAAGTTGAAGAAGTTCCCCGCGCTGGGCGAGTGCAGCATGTAGCCGAACATCGCGCCCAGCGTCGAGGCGTTGAACACCGTTTCGTACAGGCCGCCGATGCCGGCGAGCAGGCCGAAAGCGAAACACCGCAGGCCGATCGTGGTGTTGTGCCCCACATAGAAGCCGGCCGCGCCCGCCCGCTGGTCGCCCTCCACGCGGTGCGCACCGGCGTGCTGCTGCTCGATGGTCAGAAGCCACTCTTTGCCGACGATCCGCGGCGCGAAGTCGGGATCGCGCCAGGCGATGAACATGCAGAGCAGGAAAACGCCCCAGAACATGGCAAAAGCCAGCCGCAGGCAACCGTCGGCAAAGAGCCGCTGAGGCACGTTGACGAACAATTCCTGGAACCAGCCGCCCGTGCGCAACGATTCCTGGCGATAGAGTTGATTGTGGGCGCGGCCCACGAGTTGATGCAGATACTGAATCGTCGCCGGCGGCAGTTGATAGGCGTCGGCCAGGGCCAGGTCGGCACAGGCCGAGCGATACAAGTCGGCGAAGCGGGAAACCTTCGCGGCAGGCGGAATCTTGCGCCACCCGCCTTCCATAACCGCACAAAGCTGCTCCAGCTCTTGCCAATGCTCCCACCGCGATTCCAATCGTTCCAAGACCCTCATGCGGCACCTGCCGTTTCTGCCGCGGGGGTGCCAAGAAAAGCCTTCTGATACAGACCGCACAAGAGCAGGTCGTGATCGGTCTCCGGCGGCAGGTTGAATCGCTGGCACAACGGTTCGCCCAGATGCCGGCTGATTTCCTGCCGTCGGGCCCGCGAAAGCACCTTGCGGCGCTGCACGTAAATCGAGAGGGCCAGCCCGAGCGTCCGGTTCACCTGAAAACTCGACGGGATCAACTCCGCCATCTGCATGACCCGCTCGTCGCGGAACTTCGGCACACCGGTCAGACGCGTCGTCTCGTCCACCACGACCATGGTGCCCGCCGCCATGTCGCCCAGCCGCTGGAAGCGGTCGTTCAGCGAGGCGGAAATGAGCCCTACCGCGAAAAGCGGCAACGCGAACTCGGAAGAGATGAAGCCCAGCGGAATTAGCGGCATGGCGTCGACGACGCGAAGCACATTGCGCAGCACGGCCTGCCACGCACGGATCGGTTGGCCGTGGATCGTGACCACCCGAATGTGCACGGCGCGTTTGCCCAGGGTCTGGCCGTTCCACACCGTCTCCAGCAGGCCGCCGTAGAACCAATGGACCAGGAACAGGATGACAACGTAGAGGCCAAAGAAGCTGCCGGATAGACCTACAGAAATGAAAGCGAATCCCAGCGTCCAAGCAAGCAGCGCCAGGAACAAGGCCTGGATTACCAGGTCGATCAAGTAGGCGGGCAAACGCCGCGCCGGCCCCGCCAGCCAATAGCGAAAGGAGATGTTTTCGGGGGTTACGATCTCCACCGACGTATCGATCTGTCTGCGACCGCCGTTCATCTCGCCATTATCGGCAGCAGGGCGGGGACTGGCAAGCCGTAGGGTGTGGTCGACGGGCACCGTGCAAACATGGTGCCCGCCGACCACACCCTACATCCCGTTCCCATGGTGTGCTTCCGCTGTCAGCCCCGCGGCATTACAATACTGTCATTATGGCAATAATCATCCTGCGATGTATCTTCACTCTGGCCGTGGCCGGGCTGGCGGTGACGATTATCAATTCGAGCGAGTTCCAGAAGCAACCCGGGTGGGTTGCCTGGGCCGTCATGGTGGGATTGCTCTCACTTGCAGGGGGGGTTGTGGCGATCGACCTGGGAATCCGCCGCAAACGGCTGGACGTGATCTCCTCGGTCTTTTTCGGCCTCATCGTCGGCTTGTCCCTGGCCCACATTGCCCTGCTGGTGATCACACCCCTGCTGCCAAGTATTGGTCCAACCAACCAATTCTGGATCGAACTGATCTTGGGCCTGGTGCTCTGCTATACCTGCATCAGCCTGCTCTTGCAGACCAAGGACGACTTCCGCTTCGTCATTCCCTACGTGGAATTCGCCCGCGAGATCAAAGGCACGCGCCCCTGCATCCTCGACACCAGCGTAATCATCGACGGCCGCATCGCCGACATCGTTGATACCCGGATCGTGGACGGCCAGTTGGTGATTCCCAAGTTCGTGCTCAACGAGTTGCAGGGGATTGCCGATAGCGCCGACCGCCTGCGCCGCAGCCGGGGCCGCCGCGGGCTGGACATCCTCAATCGGCTGCGAAACAGCGAGACCGTCGACGTGCAGATCTTCGAGTCCGACCTGCCGGAGTTCGCCGGGCAAGCGGTCGACCTGAAACTCGTGATCCTGGCCAAGCACCTCACCGGCAAACTGATTACCAATGACTACAACTTGAACAAAGTGGCCCAGCTCCACGATGTCGCCGTGATCAATCTCAACGATCTGGCCAACGCCATGAAGCCCTCTTTCCTGCCCGGCGAGCAGATCGCCGTGCGCGTCGTCAAAGCGGGCGAAGAGCACGGCCAGGGCATCGGCTACCTCGATGACGGCACCATGGTGGTCATCGAAAACGGACGCGAGCAAATCGGGCAGCAGGTGACGATTGCCGTGACCAGCGTGATCCAGAAGAGCGCCGGGCGGATGGTTTTCGGGCGTTTTGATAGCGCGAAGTAGGGGGGCCGAGTGAAACGAGTCCCACCAAGATGTATCGTCAGAGTGTCAACAGAGGTGGCGGGACTCGTTTCACTCGGCCCACCCTGCAATTACGTTTGCTGACGCCTCCAGAAGCGGAGAGGGCAAGCAAAAAAAGACCCGCGGAACGTCTCCCGCGAGTCTCTCGGCCCCCCAGAGGATTTTGCGCTGCTTAGCGATCGTAATTTGTGTTCGCGGGCCGTCGCCCCGCCTTGGTTGGGGCGGGGGCCGGCGTGGGTTCCAGCACGGGATCATCCTGGAGCGTCGCGCCGTCGGGAACCGGCGAAACATCGCTCTCCTGGTATCCGCCGCCGTGATTGCAGCTCGCGCATCCGCTGCGGCCGGTCCAATGGCCGTTACGGTTGCAGGGGTCGTGGCAATCGGGCGGATCGCTGATCCCTTCGCCCCAGTAAGTGCTGCCGCAACACGGACCGCACCAGGTGCCGCAATAGAACAGGCTCCCGATCCACCGCAAGGGATGGAAGCAGAAGTTGCGCTGGCAGCAGCATTCATCGCAGCACTTTCCGCAGCTTGGGCAACAACTGCCGCTTCCGCAAGCGCCGCATCCGTCGCCGTCGTCGGAGTAGATGCGCTGACGGACCGGACGACGAACCGGCCCGCAAGTCGGACCGCAGTCGCCGTCACACGGACGGCAACTCTCGCAACCGCAGCCTCTTCCGCAATCTCCTTGGCGTAAGAATCCGCAACATCCGGACGACGACAACAGAATTCCACAGCCTAGGGCCATGAGCCACATCGTTCCACGCATTGGTTTATACTCCTTCTTCGCTCCGTCGAGCTCGTGACGATTTGTCAAGGCCAGTTTCCGAGTGCGCCTCGCAATATTCGAAAACCCGGCCTGGATGACGAGGCAACACCGCAAGGGCAGTCCCGGCTGCACTTTCCTGCCGGCCGACTGGCGAATGTCGATGTCTGTAACTCGTTATCGGCAGAATAAACAGAAAAATCGAGCCAACCCCTACAATCCGCAAATTCAGTAAAGTCGCCCTGGCTTTTCAAATCCAACCACTGTGAGGGGGCAGTCCAACGGGCCACCCTCCCGGACTGACCCTGGCAGAACAGCCCGGAATGCTTATAATCTTTAATAAGTGGGGCTCGCCAGAGACAGCGATTGAATGTTGTCCGGCCCAGGATTTCGAAGACGAGCAGAGCGTGTCAAAGCGATTATCGACTATCGAGGCAGCGGTCGACGCCTTGCGTCGCGGCGAGATCGTCATCGCGATGGATGCCGAAGATCGAGAAAATGAGGGCGATTTCATCTGCGCGGCCGAAAAAGTTACTCCGGAAATCATCAATTTCATGCTCAATGGCCGGGGGCAACTCTGTATGCCGCTGCTGCCGGAGATCAGCCGGCGACTCGATCTCCACCCCATGGTGGAGGATAATACCGCCCCGCTCCGCACGAATTTCACGGTTCCCGTCGATCATTTCAGCGCTCGAACGGGCATTACGGCGCAGGAGCGGGCGACCACGATCCTGGCCATCCTCGATCCCGCCAGCAAGCCCAGCCACTTTGTCCGCCCAGGGCATCTCTTTCCGCTCATCGCCAAAGAGGGGGGGGTGCTCCGTCGAGCTGGCCACACCGAGGCCGCCGTGGACCTCGCCCGCATGGCCGGGCTCCAGCCGGCGGGCGTGCTTTGCGAAGTGCTCGCCGACGATGGGCACCGCGCCAACCGTGATCAGCTCTATGCCCTCGCGGAGAAGCACGGGTTGCAAATCATCACCATCGAGCAACTGATCCAGTATCGCCGCAAGAGCGAGAAGCTGGTCTATCGCCTTGCCGAGGCCGATTTCCCCAATCGCTACGGTCCCGGCCGGGTCATCGCCTACGGCGTCCGCTATGAAGATCAGGAGCCGATCGTCATCGTGCTGGGAAATCCGCTTGGTGTGGCGGCCCCCCTGGTGCGATTGCACTCCTCCTGCTTCACCGGCGATCTGCTGGCTTCCTTGCGTTGCGATTGCGGCGACCAGTTGCAATTGGCCATGAAGATGATGAGCGACGAGGGGGGCGGCGTCTTGGTTTACCTGCCGCAGGAAGGCCGCGGCATCGGCCTGATCGAGAAGATCAAGGCCTATCATCTGCAAGACCAGGGTCTGGACACCGTCGAGGCCAATCTGGCCCTGGGCCATCAAGCCGACAGTCGCGATTACGGCGTTGGCATCCAGATCCTCAAAGATCTCGGCATTTCGCGCATCCGCCTGCTGACGAACAACCCCAAGAAGACCGACGCTTTCATCTATGGCGGCTTCGATCTCGAGGTCGTCGACCAGGTGCCGATCGTCGGCCCCGTCCACGAGCACAATCGCCGCTACTTGGACACCAAGCGCGACAAGATGGGCCACAAGCTGCCGTAAGAAATCCGAATTTCGAATTTCACTTGGTTTGCCGGTATTCTGCGAAGGAAACGGCCTGAAAGCTCCGCATGTACTCGCGGGCTTTGGCCACGCGACTCCTGTCGGCCGAAGCGAGTTGCGCGGTCAGTTCATGACGGCTGTTGATCTTGATCAACACGTCATTCGGGTTCAAGGTGGCAGAGAGGTGCACTTCCTTGGCGATGCCCTTGTGACGCTCGATGGCGTCGTTGAGCATCATCCGCGCGAATGGCGGCCATGATTTCGGGTTGAGCACGTGGTTGAACTGGGCGTACTCATCCGAGAATTCGTGATAGCGGGCTGCCACGCCCGGGTCCGTGGCTTGCACCCGGGCCTGATAGGTGATCGAAGGGCTTTTCAGGGTCAACTCCGAGTTCTCGGCGTCGAACGATTCGGCGAACAGTGGATCGGCCAGCCACCTGACGTTCGGATTGGGATGACCGGAGAGGCGCTGCCTGGCGCGATCGACGAAGGTCTTGACCTCATCGACGGAGATTTCGCTCCGCACGCGGCGGCTGATATTGAGCAGGGTGAACCGCCGCTGGGCCTTGTCGAATACGATCACCTCGGCGGGTTCGTCGAGAAAATCGTAGACCAGTCCCTCGTGGAAGATCGTCACCCCGTGGCTTTGCGGCTGAGACTGCCCTTCGGCATAGACGGCGTTGTCCACACGAAAATCAGCGGCGCGGGCTGCCATGCTTGCCAGGGGCGCGGCAAAGAAGAGAAACAGCACCACAGCGAACACGCGATAGGTAGGCATGGGATATTCATTTCGGCTAGAGGTCAGATCTCGATTTTCGGGGGGAGGATACCGAAATTCAGGGGACCGTGTAAAGGGAGAAAATAAGCTCCCCTCGCCCTCCGGGAGAGGGGCAGGGGGTGAGGGCAATTTTTCTGGCCAGAGGGCTGAATTTTGGCCGATACCTTGTTGACACGCGGCCTGCCGGGTGATACTTTAGGTTGCCTTGGCGTGCGAAGTCGGGAATAATAATTCTCGGCGGGATTCGCTGCCAAATACTTCCGACGGGGGATTAGCTCAGTTGGGAGAGCGTTTGAATGGCATTCAAAAGGTTGTCGGTTCGATCCCGATATCCTCCACTTCACAACCCCTTGCAAAACAAGGGGCTGTGTCGTTTCTTGGAAGAGGGTCATGGCAGTCGCTTGCCAAAATGCACAGGAAATGCACAATAACCTGAGCGGCTCAAACCTGAGATCACCGAGCCGGGAGGGTGTATTATGTCGAGACCGTGGTGGCGAAAGACGAACAAAGCGTGGTACGCGACGATCGATGGCAAGCAGCAATTGCTGTGCAAAGCAAAGTCGAAGTCCGATCGAAAGGGCCAAGACAAGGCCGCAGAGGAACTCCAGAAGTTGTTGGCTGTGCGCCAGAACATCGGCCACGACGCTACTATCGCCGGAGTTCTGGAAGAGTTTCTCGGATGGTCGCAGGCCAATCAAGCAGCCAGCACCTATAGGTGGTACAAAGAACTCCTTCAGAGTTTCTTGGATCACGTCACGGTCGCCTTCGTCCGGCAGTTGAAACCGATCCACATAACCAAGTGGCTCGATGGCCACAAACCGGAGGGTAAGCATGTCGGCTGGGGAGACGCGGGCCGACGTGGTGCCACCGTGGCCGTCAAGCGTGCGCTAAACTGGGGGGTCGAGCAGGGGTTGATCGAGAACAACCCTCTACATCGCATGAAGCCCCCATCGCCGACAAGCCGTAACGTACTGATCTCGCACGAGGATTACAAGAAGGTACTCCACGCCGTGGACCGAGAATTCCGCCGCGTGATTCGTACGATGCGGGCCACAGGATGCCGGCCTATCGAAGTGCGAACGGTCACGGCGGACGAGGTGAACCTGGAATTAGGCGCATGGGTGTTCCCGGTCGGCCACCCAGCCAACAAGACTGGTAAACGAACAAAGCGACCGCGAGTGACATACCTACCAACGTCCATCATAAGGCTCATAAAGGCCCTGATAAAGCGTTATCCGACCGGCCCGTTGTTCAGAAACAAACTAGGGAACCCTTGGACTTGCGACGCCGTGCAGCTTCGGTGGAAACGCCTTCGCAAGAGGCTCGGCCTTCCAGTTGGCACCTGCGCGTACGCGGTCCGGCACACGTACACCACCGACGGGCTCGCAGGCGGTGTACCAGTAGCAACGATGGCCGAACTACTGGGGCACCGGAGTTTACGGATGATCAGCGACCACTACGGTCACCTGGCTCAGAAATCCCAACACCTGCGCGACGCAGCAGAGAAAGCTGCCGTGGTCCGATCGTCAAATGGGAAGTCCGCACCGGCGTCTGCCCAGCGCGAGGCTTCTTCGCCCGCGAGCGATTCACCTCCGGCAGCGGCGCAACAACCGCCGGGCAAGTGATCCGGCAGTCGGCCAGGTAGTCCTCAACGTCCGCCGCGGCAACCCGGATTGCCTTGGCGATTCGGTAGTGGGGCAGCTTGCCTCCGTTGATGAGATTGTAAACCGTCCGCGTCGAAACCGTGAGCATCTCGGCGGCTTGGCGGACCGTGAGCAAGGCAGGCTGGGCTGCATCAGTACTACGATCGCCGTCAGTGGAAACCCCAGTGCTCACTTTCTTACTTCCTCAGATTCCATGCACCAGGGCGTCGAACCGGCCAAGTTCCGCCCGGCGGCCGGGACCTTGAACGCTCCGGGCAACCGGCCCGTCTCGATCAGCCGCCGCACGCGGTCCACGGCAAGGCCCCAGCGCCGTGCCAGTTGGCCAGGGGGGAGGGCGTCAGCGCGTGTTTGCGGGCGGGGCACTTGCGAGGTCTCGATTGAAACAGTCTGTCGCGATCAACGGCGCAGGCTGGTTTCGAGTAACACGGCTAATTGACTGAGACCGCTGGGGACCACCTGCCCAAAATAGAAACGGCGCAGGAACAGAAAGCTGACAACATGGGCGCTGTCGCGGCTTTATGCAGGGCAGAACTTGCTTACCGTCGCCGCACGCGACACAAACTAAAGACCCCGGCCGCGCTATTGCCCCGCCATGAGAGCAGATCAGATGGAGGCCGGAACAAGGCCGCGCACTTCCGGCCTACCCGTGAGGTTCTTCCCTGCCGGGGCAGGGGTTCTGCCTCCAAAGCCTGCGAAATTCCACAAGCAAAGTGTCAGTAGGGGGCGGCGAATGCGTCTCGTGCCAGTCCCGAACCATGGAATCGTAGATGTGGCATGCCGCCTCGCGCATTCGCTGGAGGCGCTTGTCAACCGCCGTATAACGCTCTTTGTCATCGGGAGGAATATCAAGCAGATCTCCAATGAACTTCGCGCTCAACGGAAATTTGGCATCACAATGTCGATCGAATTCATCAACGATCGCCTGGTGAATCTCGTTAACCGGCCGCCGGCTCTTCCCCGCAACCCATTCGAGTTCCTCTTGGGGCAACGGGCCCATTTCGCGGTAGTATTTCAGCCGAAGCAGAACGCGTTTTTCGATTGGCAATCGTTCCAACGCGGCCCGAATCGTGGGAAATTCACGGTCGCAGGGGGACGGATCACACTTCCAACTCCAATCATGATATCCGTCGGTAAAGGAATCTTCGTCGTCATGCACGGCGGCGAGATCAGGAAGGCGACAATGATTTAGCCGTTCCCGGTAAAACGCACCCCTTGCAGACTTGACGATCCTTCGAAAGTAAGATTCGACCGCCTTATCGCTCCAGGCTTCCCCTCCTTTTGCCGGCCTCTCCATCGCTTCCGCAAGTCGCTTGAGTTTCTTCCCTTGCACCAGCCACGCCCCAAACCAATCGTGGAACTCAGCCAGATCCGCATACTTCGCGTGCACGGATCTGAGGAACGTCGACTCGACCAGCGGTCGCGCAACGGCCAGTAGTTCTTTCCACGGGCCTGCGAGCCCCTCCGCGAGGCATCGGCGAATCAGCTCCGAAAACTGTTGGCAGCCAGCTAGAACGGGCAGAATGTCGGGGGAAATGCTGGGCTGGTCCGATGTCATGGGGAGACTCCGAGTTGATGGCTCCATCACTTTCGATTGGAGCCAATTCTATGCTGCCAAACGGGCCGAAGGTAGCCCCGGCGCTCTGTTTGTCAGCTTTTCTCAGGATCACCGTTTCTATATGTCCTTTTGTTCGCCGAGGCCCCAAGAGGGGGTTGTCGAATCAGTCGTCAGCTTTTCAGCGGGACGCTGTTCTTATTAGTGAGGCACGGCCCGGCGATGCGGCCGAGGGCCCACGGGGCGTGAACTCGGTCCGCTCCCGGCACGCGCCCCGGCCATCGAAGCCACAAACTGGAAATGAAAATGAAGAAGAGTACGTCGAAGAAGGCCAAGAGGACCACGGCGGCGAGGACCACGGCCAGGGCGACCACCGACACGACATCCGCGGAAAACTCCGCGGCCAGCGCGCCGGCGGACGAGATGACGGACGACACGGACGCCGTAACGGATGATCACGTCCCGGCCGCGCAGCAAGACTTGGCCGTTGGCGACGACGATCCGGAACCGGCGGTGCCGGCCAACATGGGCAACTTCAGCGGGATCAACACCGACAACTTTTTCGAGGCCAAACTCGGCTCCATCCGCGGACTCAAGTTCGGCGTAGCCGAGTCGATCAAGGCCGCCGCCGAAGTCCGCGAGTTCGAAGCAACCCTCGGCGACGCCTTTCTTGATTTTGCACGAATTCGCCTCGGACTTACGCCCCAGATGGCCCATTCCTTCCTCCGGCTGGCGGCGTTGAACCTCGATACTGTGGATTTTTCGCCGGCGGTCGAGGTGCGGTTGCCGCGCCTCATGGAGGTCCTGTGTGCGGTGGTCGCCGCGTACAACACCATCAACGTCACGCCGCCGGACAGTATAGATAATGTCGCGCCGGCAACCAACCCAACGACCACGCCGGCCACGACCGTGACCACGTCGGCCGACATGATGATGCCCACCACGCCCACGGCCAACTCGGTGGTGACGCCCGCGGCGCCTGAATCGCCGGTGGACGTGACCGTGGCCACGCCGCCGCGGGCGAACACCATCGTGCAGCCACAGGTGGCGGCCGACGTGGTGATCGGCGTGGCGCCGCCGGACGGTCAGCGCCACGGTGCCGGGCAACGACACCATGCTGGTATCGGAGAACGACGGCGCGGCGGAACCGATGCGGGCGGAACTGACCACCGAGCAGCGCCGGTTCATCGCCGGGCGCAAAGTGTCTCTGCTTTTGAAAGTGGACAAGGGCGAAATCACGCCCGAGGCGGCATTGCGGGAGGCCGAAAAGCTCCCGGAGCGAAAGGGCAAGAAGTCGATTGCCGGCTCCCGCTAGACGCGGAACCGGCTTAGTGAAAAGGAGAGCAGTTATGGCTCAAAAGAAGAAAGTTAGCGCTGACACCAATCCGGCGCTCAAGGCTGCCCAAGAGATTCTAGACCTCGCGACGCCCGACGAGGGCAAGGAACTGACAGACGCCCAGCAAGACAAGCTGTTCAGCAAGTGCGAGGCGACGATCGGCGCACATGCCGGAGGCTTCGTCGCCGTGGGCGTGGCGCTGGAAGCGATCCGGCGCAATGGCCTCCACAAACTCGCCGGATCCAAGAGCTTCGAGGACTACTGCGAGGACCGCTGGGGTTTCGGGCGGGCCCGTGCCGCACAACTCATCAAGGCAGCCAAAACTGTTAACAATTGTAAACAAGCGGCCCTCCCTCCGCCGGCTAACGAGGGCCAGGCCCGCGAGTTGGGCAAGCTCAAGCCGGAACAGCAAGTCACCGTCTGGAAGGCCATCGTGAAGAAACCCTTGGAGAAGATCACGGCTAAGGTCGTTGCCAATGCGGTGGCCAAGCTCAAGACCACACAAGGCAGCAAACCCGAGACGAAGCAGGGCGGCACGACACACGAGGCCGACCACAGCGCCGCCGAGACCGCGGACGAAACCGCGAGCAACGCATCCGACGCGGGGGCTGAGGAAGAGGCTACGGCCGAATCCATCACGGATACCGGCGATGTTGTCCACGACGATGGAACGCCGGACGAGACGGCTACTGACGTGGCCGACGACGATGACGATGGTGTGATCGTAGTAGTCGATGAGGCGGCCGAGGTCGACGAGGACGGCGCCACGGAAACCAACGTCACGGCCGTGACGATCGCGACGGATGCTGCGACTGAGGACGACACCCCGATCGGCATCTACCGCCGCGTGCAGGAGGAACTGCCCGACGTGCTCGACTACCTGGTGGAGAAGATCGACGACATTGCCGGGCAGGCGATGGAGCCGGAAGCGGCTATGGAAGCCTTGGGCCGCATCGCGATCAAGATCGAGATCCTGCGCGAGGCTGAGGAGGCTCTGGCAGGGGTGCCGGCATAGTAGAGGGATGGTAGCCGATCCCGGTCAGATGGCCCGGATCGGCCCTATCGCAAGGAATCGACAAATGCAAATCACCAACAAAATGACATGGCGCCGGGATTCTAACGGACTACCCCTGGTTTATCGCCAGGGCCGCAGTCGCGGTTTGCATGCCCGTGTGCTGGCCGTTTTGTTGGTCGGACTGGGCCTATTTGCCCATGCCCTATCTCAAGCCGCTGTCGAAGCGGCTGTACCTGCGTGGCGCGCAGTGGGCGGCCACGAGGCTTATCGCAATAACAATTTGGAGGACCATTTTGGCAATGAACACCGAATGATTCTGAGTTTTCTGAAGTCCCGTCGTAAGACGGAAAACGGCGTGAATCACGCCGCGGATCAACAAGGCGCTGCGAGCGCCGCAGGCGGTTGCAATTCCGCCACTACACAGGCGCCGACCATGCAGGTCGAGAGCCGCAACTCCAATGAAGACCAGCACCCCGGCGACAGCGAAGTTTCAGCGGGCAACGCCGAAAAAAGGCCATCCGACAAGAAGCCGCCCAAGTCTAAGTCCAAGGTCATTCTTGACTTGTGTGGGGGCACTGGCGCATGGAGCAAACCCTACAAAGATGCAGGATACGACGTGCGGGTTATCACCTTGCCGGACCATGACGTCTTCACATATGAGCCCCCCGAGAGTGTATACGGCATCCTGGCCGCTCCCACTTGCACGCAGTTCTCGTTGGCCCGAACCACGGGTAAAACCCCTAGGGATTTACGGGGCGGCATGGCACTTGTGAAGCGATGCCTGGAGATCATTTGGGAGGCTCGCTGCAAGGGAACGCTCAAGTTTTGGGCATTGGAGAATCCGATGGGCTACCTTCGACAGTTCCTCGGGCGCCCGCCGCTCACTTTTCAGCCGTGCGACTACGGCGACCCTCACACAAAGCGAACGGACGTCTCGGGGCTACTTCAATATGCCGACAAAAAAGCCAGTGAAACTCACGGCCAACCAGGTGAAGCTCTGCGCCAACAACAACCGCGAGCTTCCAGACATCCCCGAGGGTTACAAGATGCCGCCCGACCTTAGCCGTCACGCGGTAAGGCGTGCCATCACCCCGAGCGGTTTTGCAAAGGCGTTTTTCCGTGCCAATCAATAGCTTTGGGTTCAGGGGCGCCGTGCCGCTCGCGTGAGTGCTGAAAGCTACGGCGCTTCTGGGCGGGCTTTACCTGAGCACACCCAATCGGAACAACAGAGTTAATACATAACAATCGAGAAGTGCCCTGCCGACCGAAGCCAAGGTCGGCAGGGCGCTTACAAAGGAAGAAGAAAGATGGCAACGAAGAAACTCAATCAAGTTAATGAACACGTAACCCCCAGCGGCGCCGAGGGCCACACGAACGATGCGGCGTTGAAGAAGTTCAACGAGATCCGCGATGACTTGGCCGCGGCCGAGCATGGCAACGCCTTGGCCCGGTACAAGGTCGCATGCGGGATCCGCGAGGTCCGCGACGCCGGCAAGTACGGCACCGGGGCCATGACGAAGCTCGCCGAAGTCTTGGGCAAAAGCGAAAGCTGGCTCAAGGACTACGCGGCAGTCGCCGAGACCTGGCCCAACGCCAAGACGTTCACGGCCTTGGCCGCGAAGAAAAACAAGAACGGCCTCCCCCTGAGCTGGTCGCACTTCGTCGAGTTGATGCGCGTTGAAACCGGGGAACGCCGTCAGAGTCTGATGGAGCAAGCCCTGAAGGGGGGCTGGTCGGTGGCGGATTTGGAAGCGGAACGCAAGAAGACCCCGGCCGCTCCAGGCGGCAACGACGCGACCGACGGCGCTGCGGTCGAGGTCGATAGCGCAGGCAGCGTCGCCGCGCCCGCACCTTTGAACATGGTGAAGGCCGCGGTCAACGGCGTGAAGGACGATCTGTCGGCAGTGAAGGCCAAGTTGCAAGAGAAGCTGCCCAAGATGATTAAGGACGCCCCCGAAGACCAATTGGACGAAGCCCTGGCTTCTTTGCACGAGGTTCGCGAGCAATTCGCAGCGCTGCACAAGACTGCGCAGGAGTCCATCGACATGGCCATTGCACAAGTCGAAGAGCGGCGCAAGCTGGCTGCCAAGAAGAAGGATAAACCGGCTGGTAAACAGCAGTCCGGTCCTGCGGGCGATAGTGCCGCCAAGGCAAGTCCGAAGAAATCAGCAGCATAACACGACAACGGCCGGGAATCCGGTTTGAATTAGCCAGGCGTCTGGCGAATTCAGCCGGGCTCGGCCTCCACTTACAAAAACCAACAGAAATCTTCATGAGCACACAATCACCATTTCAACTCGTAAGCCCACACCAACCCGCCGGCGACCAGCCACGAGCCATCGCACAACTCGGCGAGGGCCTGCGCGCCGGCCGTAAGCACCAAATCCTCCACGGCATCACGGGCTCGGGCAAGACGCGCACCATGGCCGGCGTCATCCAGGCGGTGCAGCGTCCCAGCTTGATTATCTCGCACAACAAGACCCTGGCCCGCCAACTCTACAGTGAGTTCAAAGCCCTGTTCCCGCGCAACGCGGTTCACTATTTCATCAGCGACTACTTGTATTTCTGGCCCCAGACCTACCGGCCGCGAACGGACAAGTACAACGACAAACGGGCGGCACTCGACGCGGTGCTGACCCACCATCGGCTTGCAGCGGCGACGGCGGCGCTCGCACGTCGCGACACGATCGTCGTCAGCAGCGTTTCCTGCATTTTCGACATCGGCTCACCCCAAGTCTGCCGGGACTTGGCGGTGGACTTGGCGGTGGGCGAGGCGACGGCCGTGGAAGGCATCATCGACCGCCTTGCAAAACTCGCTTATCGGCCTGCAACCGACAAGCTCGACCGTAAGACGTTCCGGGCGCGTGGCCCGCATGTTGAGCTTTTCTCCATGTACGACGACTGGGCGCACCGAATCGAGATCGAAGATGGGCACGTGCAGCGCATCCTGGTAATTGACCCGCAAAGCGGCGATACGGTACGGGAGCACGACAATATTACTGTGTATCCCGCGCGGCTGCACCTGTTGCGGGACGGGTGGGTCGAAGAGGCCATACCGGAGATCCAAGAGGAACTCGACGCCCGCCTGCAAGAGTTTCAGCGCCAGGGCAGGTTGCTGGAGGCCCAGCGGCTGGAGGCGGCGACGCTGCACGACCTTGACGATCTGCGGAAATACGGCCACTGCTCGGGGATGGAAGTTTACTGCCGGGCGTTGAACCGCCGCGAGCCAGGCGCACCGCCCGACACGCTAGTTGACTATTTCCCGGAAGACTCCTTGCTGTTCATCGACGAGTCGCATGTCACGGTCCCGCAGATTCGCGGCATGTACGCCGGCAACCTTGGTCGGATGCAGGACTTGGTCGAGCATGGCTTTCGTTTGCCCAGCGCGATGGACAGCCGCCCGCTGACGTTCGCGGAGTTCGAGGCCAAGGTCGGCCAGGTAATCTACGTAAGTGCCACACCGGGGGCATACGAATTGCAGAAGACCGGCGGCGCCAGCGTCGCGCAGGTGATCCGCCCTACCGGGCTGCTGGACCCCGAGATCGCGGTCGAGCCCAAGGAGGGCCAGATGGATCATCTCCTTGGCGAGATTCGCGAGCGGGTCGATGTTAGGGAGCGCGTGCTGGTGATGACGTTGACCAAGGCGAGCGCCGAGGAGGTGGCGACGTATCTGTCGGAACAGGGTGTTCGTTGCCGCTGGTTGCACGAGGGATTGGACACCAACGAGCGCGAGGAAGCCTTGAAGGCCCTGCACGACGGTGAGTTCGATGTCCTCGTGGGCATCAACCTGCTGCGCGAAGGCATCGACCAGCCCAGGGTCTCGTTGGTGGCGATTCTCGACGCCGACAAAGCCGGGTTCTTGCGGAGCGAGACCGCGATCATCCAGATCGTGGGCCGCGCGGCCCGGAACGCAAATGCCAAGGCCATCTTGTACGCCGGCACGGTCACCGGCGCGATGACCCGGGCGATCCGGGAGACGCGGCGGCGGCGCGAGCGGCAGCAGGAACATAACCGGCGACACAGGATTGCGCCGCGCACGATTGTGAAGGACGCCTCGCCCGCAGAGGAGTGATTGAAAGATGATGCCGGCCCCATGGTTGGCATCGGTTTGAGTTTTTTCATCGCCAGCCGCTCACGAGGGCGCGGCTGGGGGCAAGCGATTATAGCCCCGATATGGAGATGCACTATGCACGACTTTAACCCGCCACCTAGATTTCCCGCGGAGTGGTGGACCGCAAACAAGGACGCGACCCTTTTCAACGGCCCGGCCGATCTGCTCGGCCCTGGCACCGCCAACGAACGCGCCTGGGTCGTATGTACGATGCTCGGCATTGAGGAGTTCGGCAACCAGGAGGGAATCGTTGGGACGGTCTTCCCGTCGGCAGCGGACGTTATCTTGTGGCTGCGCCACCACGTCCTGGGACACGAACTCGCTTGGCGAATTGCCAACGGCTTCAACTGCCGCGGGATCGGCAAACTCGTGGATATTCTCGAACACTCCGCGGAACGCATGAGTGCGGAAGAGTTCCTGGGCAGGCTTGGTCCCATGTACTGCCGCGAGTACCACAAGGCAGAAATCCTTCGCATCATTTCGATTCACACGACGCTCAATGAGTTTGCCGTGATCGCTGAGCAAGAGAACAATGCCGCTTTCCGCGCGATTGCCACCAGTTCCGCAGTCTCGCGGAGCGAGGGGCGATGGCGTATGCCGCAGGCACTGTGGGACACCGTCCACGGCTTCATCATGTCCCGCAACCGTCCGCCGCGCTCATCGACGAGTGTGCCGGCTATGCAGTGCCGATGAGACTGACCTAAGCACGTCCAGTGCGAAGGTGTTGAGTGTCAATTGTAGCCCGGCGTCCACCAAGGGCGAGGTGGCGCCGGGTCGCCAATTAGAAACCAACTCACAATGAAGGAGAACATGATGTCGAAACATCACACCAATGAAATGAATACCCTCGAACCCTCTCGGCCCCGAGCCAGCTCTTGGAGCGTGGAAAACCTGTCCAAGCAGGCCAAGTCCGTGGGTGCCAGTGGGCAGCAGAGCCTGTCGAACCGAACCGAAAGGAATTACGAAATGGCAAAGAAGAAGACTGGAACCCGCGAATGGGCGGAGAAGAACATCAACATCATCACCGGCTGCGAGCACGGCTGCCGGTATTGTTACGCCGCGGACATGGCCAAGCGGTTTCATCGCATCGCGTCACTCGGCGAGTGGGGCACGCCGCAGTTGCGGCCGAAAGAAGTGGGCAAGGACCGGAAGAAGTACAAGGGGCGGGTCATGTTTCCTACGACGCACGATATTACGCCGCAGTTCATCGAGGAGTGCGTCACCGTGCTGAAGAAGCTGTTGGCCGCCGGGAACGACGTGCTGATCGTGACCAAGCCGCACCTGGCGTGCATCGAACGGCTGAGCCGGGAATTGGCCGCCTACAAGGACAAGATCGTCTTCAGGTTCACGATCGGCGCCATGGACGACGAACTGCTGGCGTACTGGGAACCGGGTGCGCCCGGCTTTGCCGAGCGGCTGGCATCGCTGAAGCATGCCCATGGACAGGGCTTTCGCACCAGCGTGAGCGCCGAGCCGATGCTGGACGTGCCGCACGCCGTGGAACTCTACGAGGCCGTGGTGCCGTTCGTCACTGACACCATCTGGTTCGGCAAGCTCAACATGATCCGCAAGCGGGTCGAAGTGAAGAGCGCGGCGGACGAGGCGGCGGTGCAGAAGATCGAGGAGAATCAGATCGACGAGCGAATCGTCGAGTTGTACGAGCGGCTGAAGGACAAGCCCAAGGTCGCGTGGAAGGACTCGATCCGGGAACTCGTCGGGCTGCCCGCGGTCGAGGGCGTGCAATGAACGCGGTACGGACAGCCACGGCAAAAAGAAAACCGGAATTGGTTTGCGCTTTTCGGGAATGGGCGCTACCATGTGGCTATCGTCATCACGACGACGAATTTGGAAATTTACGAGATCGTGGAGCCGACAATCGTAACACGGCTCACGAACAGAGGAACAGAAAATGAAAAAGAACATGGCTTTGAAAGAGGTCGCCCAGTTGTTGGGCGTCCAACCGTATCGCGTGCAATACGCGATTGCCCATGGCGCCGTGCCCGAACCCAAGGAACGGATGAGCGGCCGCCGCATTTACGATCCACAGACGGTGCGCCGCTTGGCCGCGCACTTCGACGTTCAACTACCGGAATCGGAGGTCTAAGATGAGCACGGACAGCGCGTTCTTCACCATAAGCAACACGGTCACTCCCCGTACGATCGAAGTGTTCCTGATGCATTGCATACGGTGTCCGGAAGTCCTCGTGCAAGCACGCGGACATCTGGAGCCAGAACATTTCAACAGGCCAGGCGAGTCAATCTATCGCAATGTGCTTTCGGCTGCCTACGAATACTATGAGACGCATCACGAAGCACCGCCACGAGGCGTCTTTTCGGCGCGAATCCACAGTGACGTTGAAGACATTCCACTCACACTCCCTGGCGTGCGCGGAGTTTGTCATCAAAATGCGGATGACTTGCTGGGATTTATCTTCGACGAAACGCAGAATCCACAAAGCAGCCTCCGGCCCGCGGATGCAATCGCGGCGCTGCGAATGATCCTGATTGACCGTACGGTTGGCAATGCCGTGCGGAGTCTCACGATGCAGTCGCCGGAACGATTCGACGTTTCCCTCTTAGCTGGCCAGATCGAAGAGTTGCATGCCGAGTTGCAGCAGATCGACACGACTTTCCAGGCACGCCCCGTGCCGGTGCTGGGCGCACGGCTCGCGGACTACTATCAACAGCTCGAACGACGTTGCGGCCGACAGCTATTGGGGATGCGGACAGGCTTGCAGCAGCTTGACGACCATTTGTGCGGCATCCACGACTTCCTGCTGCTCAGCGCCGCGCCGGGCGTGGGCAAGTCGGTCATGGCTTTGCAGATGGCGGTCGGCGTCTGCCGGCATTCGGTCGAGAACAATAATTGCGGGTGCGCATTGTACCTGAGCATGGACATGGCCTCGACCGACATGATCGACCGGCTGCACTGCTATCTTGGCGGCTTCGACTGGAAAACTTGGCGGTTGGGGTCGCAAGACCTCCGAAATCAAGCCAGTGGCCCGCGGCTGACCGCGGCGCACGCAGCGCGTGCCGAGGATGCACGCCAGAAGATCGCCAACTGGCAACTGGACACCCGTTTGGCGATTATCGGTCGCGATCACGCCCGAGGCATCACGGCCGAACAGATCGCGGCGATGGCACGGGGATTGAAGCAACAGGTTGGGGCGGAGCACTGCCTGGTCATCATCGACTACCTGCAACTCCTGCCGGTACCCGACACGGTGGCTCGCCAGGGCGACTTGGAGGCCGACAAGTATCGTGTTGAAATCGCCCAGCAGGTGTTGGATGCCAGCAAGGACCAGTTTGATCGGCCGCAAGACACCGTGCTGGCGATTTCGGAGGCCCGTAAGCCCACGAGTTCATCGCAGCACCACACGTGGGGCACGAAGATCGAAGACCTGCTGGGATCGGCCCGTCTGGGTTATTCGGCCGACGGTGTGCTGCTCTTGCGGCCGATGAGTGATGATGAACTACAAGATAACTACGGTTCCATCGGCGGCGACGACGAGATTCGCGGCCAGCTTAGCGACGAGGGAATCTCGCCGCTGATGATCACGCTGGCCAAAGGCCGCGACGGCATGACGCGGGGCAGTTGGCCCGCCGAATTTCACTTTCAGCAGTCGAGCATCTCCGAAGGCGTACCCAATCGACCGGGCGCCGGACCTATATCGTTGCCGCCGAGGCGAAGAGATGCAGTTTCCGTATCGGTTCAGAACCACATGGGCGCTGTTCTGGACTTGGAGGACGAATAATGAACGAGACGAATCAACCGGAACAGAATCCCGACACTGCGCTCGTGGTCCGGACTTTTCCAGAACCCGTAGCAGATTTCATCCGCTTCGACATCCAGCAGGACCTCGCGTTCACGGCCATTGGGCGCATCCGAAGCCCGTTTACGGGAGTCGCGGAGTGGCCGTGGTTGGATGAAGCCATACGGGATCGGTCGAAGGAATTGCTCGATGAAGTGGGCGAAGATGCCTGGCATGAGCACGGCGGTGTCTTCGATTCGCGGACTGGTGAGGCTTCATTTCGCAAGAACTCGGGTTCCGTGGCGGAAATCGTGAAGGAAATCACAGAAGAGCGTGGCGGGTTGCTCTACACCGACGACCGCGGCATGAGTTGGGCGGTGCGGCTTCTACCGAGTCCGGGGCAGAGCAGCGACGTGCGGGTGGGACTGGCCTTCACCTGGCACGGTAATGCCGTGGCGCTCGATCCAGTGTCGCGCGAGCAGATTCTGCAATTGATTGACTCGCAACCAACGGTTTGTGCTGAAGACAGTCGCACCGCGGCACGTCAGACCTTGGCGCAAATGGCAAATCGGCTGCGGCTCTATTCGCGGGCCGAGCAGCTCTTGTGGTTGATCTACGCTGCCGTCCGAAAACAACGAAGGTCGGTGGTCGTGCTGCCCGACGAGGCGTTGGCGCTGGCGATCTGGGGTGGACACGCCCGGCCGAAGAATTGGCGGCAAGACATTTTCGATACACTGACTTCGTTGTCGGGCCTGTGGGTGGAGCAGTTGACGATAACCCGCGGCGGATGGCGGCCGAGGCTCGACCTCCACTCGGTGGCCGTGGCCGGCGTGCAACGGCTAGATCCCGGCCCTGGTGGCGCCTGTGAGCGCGAGAATTGCCCCTTGCGGGGCACTTCGCAGCGACATGGCCATTTCCTCGTCCAGATCGGTTTGGGCTTCCTGGGCGTTCTGGAGGCGCATGGAAGCCATTCTGGCGAAGAAGGCCGGGAATACGACTTTTCCGTCAAGCCTGCCGGCGAGGCAGCGCAGAAGAAGCTGAAGGACGCCCAGCATGCCGGCCGGATCGTCACGGTGAGCATGCTGACGAAGCTCTTCGGCCAGGCGGCCTGGTCGGAACTGACCGTCGGCCAGCAGGCGATCGTCCACGGGCTCGTGAAAGAAGTCACGCGGCAGCGCAAGGGCAGGCACCGTCGCGATGATGGTGCCGACGTTTTCCAAGGTAATCGCGTGCCGGGAGCCAGGGCTGATAAGTTCGGAGCTTGCCCCTTGCTCGACAGCGCCGCGCGATACGTTTCCTTCAACGGCAACGGCAAGCGCCGCGGCATGGGCTATCGGATCGTGGGTGCGCAGCGAACGGGCTGGCTCGCCAAGTGCGGTTACAACGTGTCCGCCGAAGCTGGACAGCTACGGCATGAGGCTATGACCTTCCTGGCCGATCTTGAAATTGTGGCTGGCATCATGGGCCTTACGGTTGTCGGCTTTCACAAGGAAGGCCGCTGGCTGACTCTGGCGCAGATCGTCGAGATGGCGAAGAGCAGCGGCGGTCTAGCGAAACTCGAAGACGTGAGCCTGCGGGTCTACGGGCCGGAGGATTATCAAGTTCGGCTGCGGCGGTATTTTGAAGAGAAGGGTAGCCTGCTGTTGCCAGCGCCAGGCGAGATCGAGCAAGTGCCGGCAGATGATCGTGGCGACGGTGGGATTGATGTGCTGATGGATCGGGCTGGCGTCACCCAGTCGGAGTTGGGCGAGTACCTTGGCTGCACCCAGCAGTTCCTGAGCAAGGTCGCGACCGGGAAGCGGAAGTGGCCGAGTGGGATGCGCGAAAGGGCGGAGGCGTACTTGAGGGAGAAGCACAACGGCTGAGAACGTCGCCCGCTTGCAGCCGACGCTGGACGGAAATATGCTGGTGGGAGTCGGTTTTACGCCCGCCCAGCGCCGGCAATGTCACATGACAGGAGAAGCATCCCATGGCCCTCGATATCGCCGCCATCGCCGCCAAGCTCAACGAATTGGCACCGTCGCACCCGATCGGCAAACTTCAGGAATTGCGGATGCAACTGAAGAAACCGATCTATCGCAGGTTGTTCGGAGGCAATTGTTTCTTTGCTCTTGGAGTTGCGTCTGCGTTGCTGGCTGCTGATATTCGGGCGCGAGCGCGCAAACTGTCGGAGACGTGCCGGCGCGATACATCGTTACGCCCCAGCAGTTCGGCGCCAAGGCCGACGGTGCGACGGATGATACCGCTGCCATTCAGAAGGCGATCAACACGGTCTTTGAACGGGGTGGAGGGATCGTCTTCTTCCCGCGGGGCGTGTATGTCTTGGGCAAGCCGCCCGTCACGCGCGACCTCCGCGGCAACAACCCCGATAGCCAGATCTACATCCCCACGCGCGACGCCGCCAAGCTGAGCGAGGACAGCACGAAGATCAAGAACCTGGATGAGCACAACCTTCAGGGTGGCATCTCCCTGGTCGGCGAGTGCGTGCCCATGAGCACCATTGGACAATATGCGATTCACCAGACGGACCCGAAGCAGGTCAGGCTGGCCATGGAAGCTGTCGGCCCGTTTGCGGGAACTGTGCTCTACAGCACGTACACCAATCCGCATCCAGACGGCACGCCGACAGCGATCCTGGGATTCAGTGTCCCCAACGGGTCGCAGTTTGGATTTGGCTCGGGGCAGACCGAACTGAAGAACCTCACCTTCCGCGCCCATGTGCCAAAAGACCAGGGTTACCCGACCCTATCGGGAATCAACGCCCAGTGTGCCCGCTCCGTTGTCATGACGAACGTGAACGTGGACGTTGATCTGCCCCTGCCGAAGCTGAAGGCCCCGCTCTGCGACACGGCCGGCATCCTCTTCCCGAAGGTCAACTGCGAACTGAGTTACTTCACAAACCTTGGCGTGTACGGCTTCAAGTATGGCTATATTTTCGGGGAGCACAGCAATGGCGATGCCATCTATTCCGCCACATGCACCCATGCGTTCGCCTTTTCCGGTGGCAGCCATCTGATTTGCCTCGGGTTACTCAGCGCGCAAAACTGCCGGCATCAATTGAGTTCCCTGTCACAACCCGTCTTGGGCCATCCGCCGGGAAAGGCGTTTCTCAAGATCGCGGCGATCGACATCGAACGGAATCCCCAGCAGATCCCCTACGACTTCAATTACGCCAACTTCGTCAATGACCCGGGCAATTTGCTCCATGGCTCGATGACTTATCATATCGTCACCAGTCGAGTTGGGGCCGACAACAAGACTTTCATTCAGGTGGGCGGGGCACATCTGACCTGCTCGCCTTCTTATTCCGAAGGCAATCGGCATTAGATCTTCGGGCACCAAGCACCTGTTGACTGAAGACGGGTTGGCAGGCTGGCCGTGGCCGGGTTAGCAGATGTCGGTGGGTTGAGCGGGGGTCGTGAGATCGAGATCAGGTCCTGGGGTAGCGCGTAAAGGTTCGGCCGGAACCGGTCAGGTTCGGGACCTAGAGTTCGGCCGTACTGGAGCAAGTTCGAGGCGTAGCAGCTTGGTTCGAGGTTGTAGGCGTTTACGATCTGCCGGAACTGGTCTAGTTCGAGGGTCAGCCCCTTGGATTCGAGGTTCCTACAGGATCCTGTAGGAGCTGGTTTTCGAGGTGATAGCATTGCTGTCAGGGTGGGGCCGTCCGGCGTCAGCCGGACGGACCACACCCAGTGATATGTAGTGTATTGTAGTGGGGCGATTTTACCCTCGATTTTAGGGCGATTTTGGCACTTTTCGATTTCCCCAAAGTGACTTTTTGGTTGTATTTGACCCTCCCAAAGTGACTTTTTGGTTGTTTTTTTGGTCCCCAAAGTGACTTTTTGGTTGTATTTCACACCCCCATGTCACCCCGATAGGACACCGAACCGACATTTTTCACACCCTTAGCCACCCTGTTTTCGGCCAGCGGCCGAACCTCGATCTCGGACATTTTGTCCGGGATCGGGCCGCCGGCCGGCACTCGCCCAGGCGCTGACCGGGCCCAAATCGCCCCGATAAATCGCCCAAGCGGTATGCTAAAAACCAGGCTCGCGCAAACGAGTTTACAATTGTAAACCGCCGGCCACGCTGGCTTGCCACTCTCCGCCGATTGTCGAATAAGGCCAAGTTAGGTGCCAGGGCAGCTCCCACTTTGAAAGGCTAGCGCGGCAGCTTACCATTTCCGCCGAACCGATTTCCTCATCCGAGCGTCTATGTTTTAATGCATGGAATCGCTGCTGGCGCAGCATCCACCCCAGCTTGAATAGGGCACACAGATGGCCGACTTGACTTTCCTTGAGAAACGAGACCTCGAACGGCTCTTCCAAATGGGCAGCGGCTACGTCCTGGACTTTTCAAACCGCACGTTCCACGAGTTCATCGCCGACGCCGTGGCAAAGGACATCGACGCGCCAGAGTACCAGTGTGGATCTGGGTCAAAGGCCAATCGGCTCCGTGAATTCTGGACTCGCGAGCCCAACGACATCGTTGGCCGGTTGCTCTCCGCCATGATCGATTATGCGGAAGTCCTTACGCCCGATGCGCCAGAAGTGGATCTTGTCACCCGATGCCGTAAGATTGCATCGCGTCTGCTTGTGGGGTCACCCGTGCCGGACATCGACGCCGTATCCCCCAATGCGGCCGGAAGAACCTTCGAGTCCCTGGCCAAATCAGTCCGCGAGTCTATCGACAACAATGAACCGGAGGTCGGAATCGACCGTCTTCACACATTCGTCGTCAAGTTCGTTCGCGAACTGTGCCAGCGCCACGGGATAACCTGTGATCGCGACAAGGCGCTTCATGCCTGCTTCGGCGAATACGCCAAGAAGTTGCGTGCTGCCGGCCACCTGTCGTCCGATATGACGGACCGCATCTTCAAGTCAACCGTTTCGATCTTGGAGGCGTTCAATCACGTTCGGAACAACCAGAGTCTCGCCCACGACAACGAATTGCTCGGTTACGACGAGAGCTTGCTGATATTCAACAACGTCTGTGCTATTATCCGGTTCTTGGTCGCCGTCGAGGATCGCGTCGCTCGGGCAGGAGCTGGGAGCGATCCCATTAGGTAAGAGACAATGGTAGACGTTAATCTAATTCCCACGATAAGAGCATCGCTGCTGGTCCTGCACAACGGTGTTGGAGAACAATACGCCGTGCATAACGGGCGACCTACAATTGGTTCAAAGGCGCAACTCGAAGAGGCAAATTGCCGTTTTCCAGACATTCTGCATACGTCTTGGACAATTTCCACCACGTTGATCGAAAACGCAAGCGAGCACATTACCGCATTTGTTAAGACCATCACCGAGCCGGTGGAGTGTCTTGCTTCCTTTACCTGTATTCGATCGATGCTGGAATCCTGTGCAATTGCTGCTTGGCTTTCCGACCCGGCCGTAGACCTGATGTCTCGGCTGAGTAGGGCATTCGCTCTGCGCTACGAGGGGCTTGAGCAACAACTTAAACTTGTGCGATGTTTGGGGCTTTCGCAGGCAGAGCGTGATTCCGTCGCGAAGAGAATCGATGCCGTCGAGAATCACGCAATTCAGCTTGGCTTTAAGAAGGTTGTCGACCGAAATGGCAAGAGATGTGGTATAGGCGAGCGATTTCCGAATACAACAAGTCTGATCTCGGAAGTTCTCAAAGAGGAATGGCTCTATCGCATGCTTTCGGCGATTGCGCACGGGCATGCATGGGCAATAACACAACTCGCATATAAACCCGTTCCTCAAAGTGCCGGTATACCTCAGTTGCCAGGAACAGGAAAATTCATCACGAAGACACCGAACTTAGAAGCCTTTGTGTTGTTAGGGCTCGCAGCAATTACGTCAATCGCTCGGCCGCTACTCGCCCTTCACGAGTACAATGGTTGGGATCGACAGCAACTCATTAGTCTTCTTGAGTCAACCTGCGACTCGATTGGCGCGAAAAATACTAGTCGCTTTTGGCTGCATCGACCGCAATCCTGACTACGGCAACGCGGAAAGAAAGCGGCGCCGGATACCCGGACATCATATTGTCCGGCTTGCGCCGTCGCCATGGCCCGCCAGTGACTTACCCCGGCCGTAAAGCGCCCTGACAAACCGGGCTGAGCGGTATGCCAGTCCACGGCACCAGCAAAATCGGTGTGGCGGCCACCAGGGGCGTATGCGCGGCGCGGTAGCCGCCAGAGTCGATTGTTAACAATTGTAAACAATCGGCCACGAGGCTTGGCGGCTGGTGGTCGTCGGTTGTCGATCCGCTCGTAGTGCAACCCGCCGCGGCGAGGTAGAATGAGCGCTGGTTCGACGCTGCGCGATCCGGACATGTTCGTCGAGCAGACAACCCCATCAAGCAAATAGAATGAGTTTGGCAATTGCTACCGATGACGCTGGGCGATCACGGCTCGTGATAGCAGACGAGCCCGCTTACATTGTTCCACTTCCTATCGCGCCGATGGCCATCGAAGCCTTCCTGAAAGAGGGAAGATGGCTTGTGATTAGCATGTCGATGTGGAGTGCATATGATCGTCGGGCAGGGCACCGGGCAATGGAGCTTGTTAAGCGACGTGGAGGTTCGGTTAAGCTTGGACTTCGGCCAGTCAATTACCAGAGCGAAAACGCCGCTTGGATACCAGATTACCAACCGGTCGAAGAGACCGAGATCCTGGTAGCGGATCACGACGGCAAACGCGAGGTTACGATCCGGCAAAGGTCAGATACAAGCCCTATCTGGGTCACGATCTTGGAAGGGACGGTTGTGCGCGTTCGCAAAGGGCGACTGACAGACGCCGAGATCGATGCACTTTTTTCTGAGCTTTGCGACCTACCTGGTTGACGTGCCTTTCATGACGCGGGGGCAGCGGCCGGGGGCTTCCTGTCGCCAATCGCCGTGCCTGCTGATCTCCGAGACTGGCCATTTTTTGTCCTTAATACCGATCGGCCACTGTGCAAGGATAGTCGAACAGCGGAGTCCACCGAACGGCGTTGGCAGCATTGCGGCCCTTGATTTTGGCCTTGCGCCCTCGCCTCATCTTTATTACCGTGATGGTAACGACGCCCCTCCTGCCGTCGTACTTCTACCCAAAGGCCACCACAATGCCTGCCACCCTACCCGAACATCTCCTCCTCGACGACCTCGCACAGCTCGATGCCCTCCTCTACTTCCGCGAGGAATCCGGTTGCTCTGCCACGCTCCACACGCTGCTCAACGCAATCCGTCTCGCTACAGCCATGATCCGAGGCGGCTTCTCAGCAAAGCACTGCCACGACTTCGCGATGCGACGGCTGACGTGGCGGGTACAGTATGACCTCAAGGACGGGTCTACGCTTGACGAGGCCCTATGGCTCGTCAAGGACGCCATCACGCGGGGCGTCGAACTCCTGCGTGACACCGACTGGCGGCACGCCAACTCCAGGCTGATCTCGATGATCGCAGAGCAGACCGGGGTTGATCTGGGGCTGTAAGGACGGTTTCGGCCGTGCGTCGTGCCCGATCTGGTCCGGCACACCGGGCTCTTGGACGGCTTGGTGTGCAGGTTCTTTTTCGCACACCTCTGGAGCGATCTTGCCGGCCATCGCCAGATTCTATTTAATATTCTGCTGTCGGCCAGGACGCGGGCACCGATCGCGTTGTGCCTTGCGTAGTCATTGTGGGTGAGCTTGCCCTGGTCTTCGGATCAAGCTGACACGTGTCAGCTTGATCGGGATTTGGTCGCTGCTGAGCACGCCGTTCTCGCGTCGGCCTCGCGTCGGCCTCCTCGCCCACGCCTTCAGGCGGCCGTCGTGCCTCGGCTTTGACATTCTGGCCACCATCGCCAACTCGAAATGTCGCTCAGCCGCCCTTTTCGGACACGATTGCGGTCGGCGGCCGAGACCATGACTCCGTCGCCATCCAGATCGCGATCTTCATAGCCGCCCTGCACAACCCGCTCAAGCGGTCTGCCAAAGCAGCCGCCAGCAAGATCGGTGCGGTGGGTGGCGGAAGCCTGCCGCGAAGGTGCTCCTTACGATGAAGCTGAAGGCTTCGTCGAGGGCCCGTGCGGAATGACACGTTAGGAACGGGGTTGCCGCGGGCTCATGCAGTCCATCATCGAATTCGGCTTCGAACTGTTTCGAGACACCGACCGGCAAGACCACAACTCTGTGCTGCTCTCGATGATCGCGGCCCAGACTGGGGTTGATCTGGCGTCTGACAGGCTGGCCCCGACCGGGCCTCCACCAACCGATGCAGCACGCAACCGCACGTTCCACTCCGACACGCGGCCGCACCCGTGTCTCTATCGCCGTCTTGACCACGGTGCTTCACGCGGGATGAAGACGAGCATAGAGACCAGCGTACAGGTGTGCATTTCAGTCGCATTTGTAGGCTGCATTCGGGCGGCGGCCACGCTTGCCCCTGCGTTTCCCACGTGAGTGTCGTCCCAAGTGCGTGCTGCCATGACAGCATGGAAAAGCCGGTGCAGTGGCCACGGCGGCACGCGACGGCGGGCGTGTCTCGACCGGGGGTGCGAGTCTTGCCGGCCAAGACGGTGGCTGTGACAACGGAAGTGCCTGGAAATACGGGGGTTGGAGCCCCAAAAGCCCCTTTGTCTTATTGTCTTATTAAATAAATAGATATATATAGGGGTTCCTTTTCGTTTACGTGTACGTTTTCGTGTACGTATCTATATATGTCTCTTCCAACCAAGTAAGACAAGACAGCAAGACAGACCAGGATTGGCCCGTTTTCCGCCCGTTTTTCGCGTTTTTTGGCTCTCGGCGACCGACCCGGCCGGCACAACGCCTGTGACAGCGGCCGTCCAAAAACCGCACGGTGCGGATTTTGCGGGTGGTTCCCAGGCGAAGTGCTGTCCAGGCTCACCGAAGCTTGGCTTGCTTTGGGGCGTCTGCCCCCCGGCCCAAGCGGTCTACCGCATCTCGATCGATACGACGAGGTCCATCCAGTACCCACCGTCCTTGTTCTTCTCTTGGGCAGGGATCACGAACTCGACCTCGTCCAACGGCTTGACAAGCCCAATTTCGTCATTCAAGATCAATAGTTGTCGGCCTACCGCCAAGGGGTTCCGGCAGGCATGACAATGGCAAGAACCCCGTCAACGGTTACCTATCGCTGGACCCCGGCTATCGCCGGCTCGTGGCCGGCGAATCGGACTTCGACCCCATCCGCTCCGACCAGGAGTTCCAGGCCCTCTGCCGCGGGCAAGGGCTGAGCACCAGCGACGGCGTTACGGAGTGACGTTTCCATGCCCAGCGCTTCCTCGCGGACCACGTTGTTCGATTCCGGCCGGGTTCCGCTTTGGTTCCGCATCCCGGCCTTGGCGTTCGGAATCTTTGCCGTTTGGTTGGCCGCCGCGATCTCGGCGCACCGCCTTTTCGGCGTCAATCTGGGTCTCGATTTCAAGGCGGCGCACGGCTCCTTCCTGCTCGGGGCGATAGCAGCCCTTCTGATCGGCGCGATCTGGATATACGTCTGGTTCCTACAGCTTCGGGTGTTTTTCGATGCCGGGCCGCAAGAGGTGACGGTCGCAAGGCGGGGCTATCTGCGCTGGCACGAGCAGCGCATCTCGCTCGCTGATTGCCGCGGGCTCCAAGTCCGCTGTGTCTGCGGACCGTTCGGACAAAGGTGTTGGAGCCTCACCGTGCAGTTTGCGGACGGGCAAGACAAGTTGATTGTAGACCTCCACCGGCTGTCGGACGCGGTGGCGCTTCGGGAGCGGCTAGCTGCGGCTATGGGCCTGCCGGTGGAGCAGCAAGTCTTGCCTCCGGTAGGCCTGAGAGAAAGGAGCGTCCCCGCCTTGCTGGGTAGGGCGGTGGGCGGAAGCGCCATTGGCGCGAGCATGCTGGCGATCAGCGTGACCCAGTTGTACAAGGCACTCCAGTCCCCGCGCGAGCCGATTGCGCTGAATCCCCTTTCGGTGCTCTTCTTCGCGTGTGCTATCTTCGCCATCGTATTCTGTCTCGCTTTTCTCCCCGGCTGGAACGTGCCGATCGTGCGAGAGTTGCTGCGAAGGCGCTCGCCGAGCGACCGCGACGTACCCCCGGGAACCGGGCGGCAGCAGCCACCAAGCAAGACACTCCTATGAAGCGGCGGTAGTGGAACGGGGGACGCGACGAGGAAAGCCAGCCGCGTCTCCTGGCCTTTCCGGATGGAGGTCGTGCCCGCCGGCTTCACGGTGCCGCTGAAGGTCGAAACAAAGGCGGGCCGGACGTGGGCGGAGTGCAAATGGGGGCGGCAACTGGTTGCAGACGCGGATTGCATGGAGTTGGCCGCCAGCGATCCGAGGATGACTGTCCAAATCTTCTAGTCGCGGACGCCCGATCTTGGGCTACTTACATCGCTTCGCAGCAAACCCGCGAGGGCAGGAATGGCCATTCTTGCGGAGGGGCCCATGTTGCCCAGCGATTCAGCAGCGGCCGCGCGAACACGGTTGTCCTTGTCCGCAAGCGATTCGATGAGGATTGGGATAACGGCGTTGGTCTGAACGCCGATCTCTCCCAGGGTTCTGACAGCCGCTCGCCGCATGTCTTCGTCTCTATCGGTTAGTAAGGCAGTGATGGCAGGAATGGCAGTCTTCGCCTTGGGCTTTATCTTTCCCAAAGCGGCACAAGCGGTTCGCCGAACTGTTCCTTCCTTGTCCTGCAGTAGTTCCACTAAGACCGAGATTGTTGCAGGACCTATCTTTGTCAGGGCGTCAGCCGCTGCCTGCCGGAGATCACCATCATTCTGGTGGAGCAATTCAGCGATCGCAGGAACGGCAGTGTTCGCCCCCGGGCCTATCTCCCCCAGAGCCGAAACCGCACTTATCCGAACCTGCCGATTTTCATCTTTAAGCAATTGGGTCAGCACGGAAATGCTTGTCGGCCCGCGTCCTACACGGCCTAGGGCCCGTGCGGCATCACACCGAACGCCGAAATCACTATCCGTGAGCAATTCGGTTAGCGCTGGCTCGGCGCCCTTTGCTTCGTTTCCCATCATTGTGATTCCCCACATGGCCAGGCCGCGACTGCTCTTGTCCTTGAGCAATCCGGTGAGCGAGGGAACGGCTGTCGGTCCTATACTTGCGAGGGCTTCGGCTGCGGCTGCTCTAAGCTGCAGTGTCCGCGATCCATCCTTGATTATGCTCGCAATCGCTGGAATGGCGGCCTTCGCCTCGGGGCCGATCCTTGTCAGCGACAACAGGGCGAACCCAACGACTGCCTGATCCGTGTCAGCAAGCAGCTCAATTAGCGCAGGGATTGTGGTCTCCGTCTTCGGACGGATTTCTCCTAAGGCTTTGGCGACGGCGGTCCGAACCTTAGCATCTCGATCCTTCAACGCCTTCGTAAGGGACGGAGTGGCTGCGGGGCCCATCTTACCAAGCGACTCGACAATGTAGCACCGCACCGCAGCATCTTTGTCACTTAGTAGCCCCGCAAGGTCCGGAACGGCGCCTCGTGCGTCGGGACCGATCTCTTCCAGAACATACACGGCTGGGTACCAAGCTCTTGCATCTTCGTCCTTGAGTAATCTCATGACAACAGGTACGGTCGTCTTTGCATCGGAAGAAACCTTCCAGAGCGCCAATGCGGCGGTCAACCGAATGGTCCGATCTTCGTGATTGATCAACTGCGTAAGCGTAGGTGCGACGCTTTTCGACTCGGGACCGATGATATGAGCAATAGTCCATGCGGCGGTACGCCGAATCTGAAGGTCCTCCTGCTTGAGCAACTCCAAAAGGGCGGGAACGGCCTTCGAATCCATTTGGTCCAAGACTATAACAACCTCACTCTTGATTTCCTCATCGCGGCTCTTGAGCAAATTCACAAGAACCGGGAGGCGCTGCCGGACCTATTCTCCCCAGCGCCTCAATGGCGGCGTTACGAACGCGTGTTTCCTTTTCCTTGCCCAATTCAGCAAGGGCTGAGATGGCGGTCCCCGCCGCGGGCCCAATGTCTCCCAGCGCCGTGGCTGTTCGTTCCCGAACGATTATCTCATCGGCCTTGAGCAATCGCGTAAGGGATGGCACGGCGATCCTCGCCTCTGGACCGATCTTCCCCAACGCTTCAGCAGCGCCAGCACGAACGTAGTATTCCTTGGCTCTTAGCGCTTCTATGAGCGCTGGAATGGCGGCCTTTGCCTGCGGACCGATGTTCTTCAGAGCCCAAGCTGCTAGACATCGAACATGCGGATCCTCATCCTTGAGCAATTCCAGCAGCGCGGGAACGGCGTCAGGCCCCATCCTTCCTAGCGCCCAGGCTGTTTCATACTGAACTCCTTCGTCCACCCTATTGTTCCGTGCGAGATTCTTCGCCTCCACTTCCCTCGCCGTCCCTTGCGGTCTTGGAGCAGAGTGGGCCTCTGCGCCAAAGCAGTTTCCAACAAGCTCCAAACACAAAAGCAGACTAGACAATCTCATCGGTGATTCTCCTCCGAGCGATATGCTTGCCTTATTATCAACCCCGCGTGGCGGGCCCGCAAGCCGACTGCCTTGTCGCTTCTTGATCCGTTCACTGAAAGCGCAATACCCGCGACGTTTCTCGGGCGTGTCCATGCCGCCAGTATACCGCGCCCCCAGCGGCCCTACCAGAATGGGCCTCCGAGCGCAGCCACCCTGCACGGCCACGCTCCGATCGCCATTGCCCGCCGCACGAAGGATGCCGGGGAGGCCGCTTCGACTGCCGGGCTTGCCGAACGCCCCTTGTGGTGCAGCGCGGTCCCGGCGTGGTAAAATAGAGGCTAGACGCCAGGCGCTCCAGGGAAGGACGACATCGGGCAAGCGGATTCAACGAAAGGTGACCGAGATGCGACATACGGCGGTAATCTTGGCCTCAGCAGTTTTTTTCGGGTGCTGGGGGTGTCGGGGCAAAGCAGAGGCCGCCCCCGCTCGCGACTTACAAACGCCCCCTCGCAGGACAGAGTGGAAGCTTCTCTCAGGACTCACCCTCTTGCAAGGCTCGCTCGATATCAGCTTTGACCGAAAACTGGGCGTCGTCTGGGGCGAGAGAACGCTTGACACGGTACATAAGAAATCCTATTGGTTGATCGATCTTCAAACTGGCGAGGTTGAGGATCTTCTCATTAAGTTCGAAGAGAAAGCCGCTGACATTGTTCGCGGTTCGGAGGATGTAAGATTCTCCCCGGACGGGAAGCATCTCTTGATCTCCGCACACTACTGCAAGAGCGCCCGCATCTTCGACCTTTCTACGCGCAAGTGCGTCGTTGTTGGCGGCGGCGAATACCGCACTATACTCTGGGTTGGGAACCGTTTGCTTTTCGAAAGTCTGCACAGCTCCGAAATCCGGGACGTAGCCGGAAAGGTCTTGGAAAAGAAGCTGCTGGACAACGTTATCGCGAGCGATCCGACCGGAAAAAAGTTGCTGGTGGGGTGGCCCCGCCCGATGGTCATAAGCCCTGAAGCAACGATCTTGCGGGAATTTGGCGACAGCGCCTGCGACAAGGAAACACCGCTGTTAAGTCGCTCCGGCAACTGGGCAGGCGTATTCTGTAAAGGCGAGGATGGTTGGGCATATTCCGTCGTATCCACGACAACGGATAAGGTTTATCGACTCAGAAGGCCCTGGGGCGCGACCCTCGCACTCACAGACAACGGCGATAGCATTTTCGCGGTGGGCGACGACAACAGTACTTTTGGCGCGGTTATGACCGGCGGGCGAGCCGTTGAAGCGACAACCGCCGACATCGTCTTTTGGCCAAAAGAGGACGATCCGTGGAAGTCGACCAAGGGTGCCCCACCTGGCCCAAAGCCCAATGACATACTTTGGAACGCGATGCCAAAAGGCAAATCGCAGATCATCGCGAGGAAGGCGATGGCCCTCACGCTGCTTGGTAAGGAACTGTTCTTCGTGGAGGCGGACGGGAACGAACGCGTCCTCAAGGCGGTGGGGCTTCCGGGAACAGAGGTGTCATCATCCGGCAATGAATCTCGCGGTTCGCAAAAGCAGTAGTGCGTCGATCGGACCACATGTGCACATCAGAATCCCAACCCTCCACACTGCCGCCCCCTCCGCCCTTCCAATTCCGCCTCAGGACCTTGCTCTTGCTGTGCGTGGTGCTGGGGTCGTCGCTGGCGGTGTTCGGAGGGTGGGGCGTCGTAGTGTTCGGTTATGCTGTCGGATTGGCGATTTGCCTTCGTCAAGAGGAACTCTTTCGGATTGTACGGTATCTTACGCTGGGCACATTCGGCTTGTTGCTATTGATTGGGCTGCTGTTGCCCGCGATTACCGACCCGTATTACATAGAACGCCGCGTGAACTGGCCCAACCTCGCCGCGCTGGCCGTATGGCTTGCGTCGGTCGGCACGCTGCTGACCCTTGCGGTGCGGAGCAGGAAGCCCGTAGTCGGAAGGAGCAGTGAGGCATGAGCGCAGCAAGTTCTCCGCAGGCAACTCCGAAGCCCACACGCCGCTGGTATCAGTACAGTGTGCGAACGCTGCTGCTGCTGCCGGTGGTGCTGGCGCTCGTGCTCTCCGGCGTCTACAGTTGGCCACATGTCCACAGGCGTTACATCGTCTGGAAGCTGGAGAAATACGACGACGACGATCTAACAAAACTGCCTGACGAGGAGCAGCAACGCATCGGCCGGTGGATGGGGGATCTTATCGGGGAGCCGTATGAAGCCTGCGACAAGCCGACCAAGACCTGCCCGAACGGTCCGCCCAAGTATTGGCTTTTACACGCTTCGGTTACTCCGAGGGTTGGTTGTCGAATGCACGTGGTCCAGTTGGAACGGACAATTGAGTTTGCGGGCGTCCCGTTCTGTCGGATTCACATCCTCGATTATTGGGGACGCGTGGTTGGCTCGATAAGGTTCCAGATCGGCGGACGCCGCGCCCAGCCAACTTCGGCCACTCTCGATGAATCGCAGTACGGCTTCTTATGTCTCAAGGTGAAGACTGACGGCCTGATGGGAAAGTCGTGCCAGTTCTACTACATCACGGACAGGTACGCGGAGTTGCTGCGAATTGAACGCATCGAAGGCAAGTTTGGTATGGGGAACGGAAATCAATTTGATTTGCGCGACAAGCCGCCTGATTGGTCGGATTGGAAGGCGCTGGTGGAGTCTCCCGAGCGGCTTCAGCAGTTGAGGGGGCTTGCGGCGTTGTGGTCCTACGACAATCTGCAACATCTGACCCCAGTCGACGGAAAGACGCGGCTTCGGCTGATGCAACTGTCCACATCGGCCGACCCCTGGGTCAGCGAGGAGTCGCGATGGGCGTTGCGCTACATTGCTGATCGGCGTGAGATTCCTGCTTTGGTAAACAAACGGGACCTCTAGGCAGGAATGGCGTGCTGCAAGGCGGTTGCCGCCAGCCCACAGCCAGCCTGGACAATTCTCGGATCGGGGCTTGCGCTACGACCACAGAGATCGTATGATAGAAGCAGCCTCGTGTGACCACGGGCATTACTTCTTACTTTCTGCCTGCTTACTTCTAAATTCACCGCTTGACGGCTCTCGCCGTCGTCTTGGTCGTATTTCTACCTCGCCGCAAGGCAACCATCATTCCGCCGCTGCGCTCTTTGCGCTGCGGCACACCTGGAGAAAAATCCCATGGAACAAATGAGCTTGAAGGACGTTGCAGCCCTGTTGGGCGTAAAAGCCTATCGCGTGGAGTACCTTTTGTGCCACGGCCTCGTGCCAGAGCCCAAGCTTCGAATTTCGGGACGCCGTGTTTTTGGCCCCGAGGACCTCGCTACTTTGAAGGCCCACTTCGCGAAGAAGACGCCGAAGGCGAAGAAGCCCACGGCGAAGCCCAAGTAAGGGGCGTACAGAAACAGCACGGGCCGGTGAAAAACCGGCCCGGCAGCGTGATTCATTTTCTTAGCCGTCGAGAGGCAATCGGCGGCACAACCAGTCACAGGAGAAACGTGACTATGTCCATTGTAGACAATTCCACAGCGAAGCGCAACTCCGCCGCCTGCGGCGAGCAGAATATCCAGGGTGCCAGCAGCACCCGCCCTAACCTACAAGATCAAGCCAATGTCAACGGGAGCGATCGAACGGAGCCCACGGTCGCTGTGGTTGCCTGCGTGTCGCCACAACCAAGGACAATGCTCGATGTCGTGCGCGAAGAGCGCGAGCAGGTGCTGCGAGCGTACTGGGCGCAGCAAGGATGCGTTCGAGATGTTGACGAAGACGAGCTCTATCAATCTCTTTGCCTTCGAAGAGAAAATCTAAAGGAGTGGTATCGCACAGCAGAACAACGGATCGAGAATTACTGCAAAGCGGCTGGCACGATGATCGCAGTAGGGCAAGCGTACCACGATCCGCTGACGAACTTCGTGGGCATTTATAAGGGTGCCCAAGAGACGCCCGTCGAAATAAAGAAAGCATTGTTCACGGAAACGCTGGATGACCCCGGCGACGACGAGGATGTCTTTCTTATCGATAACTGCCTGGTCGAAGGACAGCCGATGTTTGTGGGCGGCAAGTCCAAGACCATGAAAACGGCAATCCTGGTAGACTTGGCGTTCGCGCTGAGCGCAGGGGCAGGCTATCGGTTCTTAGACAAGTTCACGGTATTGAAGCAATGCAATGTGGGGATGTTCTCGGGCGAGAGCGGTAAGACTACCTTGAAGAGGCGGTGGCGTACGATCAAAGCCGCCAGGAGCAAGCTGGGCGCCACGATCCCGCCGGTACGGGTGGAATACAAGGTGCCCGCCCTAAGTGCCCCCGAAGAGATCCAGCGAATTGTAGCGGCCATCCGCGAGTACAAGTTGAATGTCCTGATCTTCGATCCGCTCTATCTGGGGCTGCTGCGTGGCAATCGGAAGGTAGAGCCTGGGAATGTGTTCGCGATGGGCGAGCTGTTGACAGGGATCGTCGAAGCGTGTGTGGCCGAGGGATGTACTCCTGTGTTCGCGCACCACGATAAGAAGAGCGCGGACAACAGCAAGGACACGAGCGACCTCGAAGACTTCACGATGGCGGGATTCGCTGAGTTCGCCAGGCAATGGATCAAGATAAAGCGTCGCCCGGGCAAGCCCTACGTATCGGGCAGTGGAGTTCATCATCTAAATATCAATGTCGAAGGGTCTGCTGGATTCGGCAGCGCGTATAGCTTTACGATCGATGAAGGCAATTGCAAGGAGCCCAAATGGGTTGTGAGTAGTGAACCGCTTATTAGCAGTCGCGAGGATAAGAAGAGAGAGAAAGAGGCTGCGCAAATGGTCGAGGTTAGGGCGGAGAGGCAGCGCATGTACGAGGCTATCGCGGCGTGCCCTAATATCTCAACACGACGTATACGCGATGTAGTCAAAATCGGGCTGGATAAAGCGGAGAGCCACTTGGCCGCCTTGCTGGCTGAAAAAAGGATATGTGCAGGGACGCCCACTCAGAAAGGGGGTTCGGCATGGAAAGCCTGTTAGGTGGTCTGTCGGTCTGAGTGGTCTGTTAGACTGGTCAGACCATACCGGTTTGGGCGGTCGGGTGGTCTGGTCTGGTATATCCGTAAGGATACCAGACCAGACCGCCCACTTAGACCGAACCCTATGATAGCATTGCTATCACCACCGAGTACATCTACGCTATCTGCACGAACCCGAAGGGAACTATCCTATCGGTAGACCTCGAACCCGAAGGTAATCGTGCCCGGCATAATCCCGAAGGTCTTGGTCTAGGCGGCACGCCGCGGCGGTGCCCCGGCGCGCGTGCCCTCCTGAGCGCCCCAGGCGCGCTGGAGGGCTTTCGGGTCACGGGACGGCTCACAGGGCCTTTCGGTTCCTATCGGGCTCTAGCGCGTGTCCAAGAAGCCCACAGCCGGAATGGCTTAACCTCTCTTGGCCCTGTCACGTGCGGACGTGGGCTTTACCGCGGCCACCAGCCCCTATGCGCGGCCAAGTACCGTCTGCCCCGACCACGGCTTAGCAGGATGCGCGAGCTTGTAAGGCACGAAGGACCATGGTCAGGGGTGGGCGCGTAGGGAGGCTGGCGGCCAGACAGGGCTGGGCAGGATGGACGGAGGTCAACGGGGAGCGCGTAGGGCGACGGGTGGCGCATCGCACCGCTCAGGCCGTCTGCCAGCCGCAACGCCGGGTTGCGGCGTCGGTTCTACCGACTGGTGCCGAAGGTTCGCAGGGGGTATAATGGGGACGACCGGTTTGGAGAGAACGCATGAACCGTTGCAAGCTCTTGTTGGCTGCATTGATTGGGACCCTGTTGATGCCGAGCATGACGGCCGGCACGGATACGGCGATCCGCCCGTCGAGCAATGCACAAGGCGGGAATGCGCTGACGCTGCCGGCGGCGGCAAAGGCCGAGATTTCGCCGGACCTCCCCACCGGACCGCTGACGCCGCGGGTCCAAGCCACACGAACCGGGCGGCTGCTCACCTTGAATTACCAGTTGCTCGATGGTAGCGGGGACAATTGCCTCCGTCAGCTCGCTCTCGCGCAGACCCGCGCCGCCGCGATTTAGCATCCGGCAAGATGGCCGCGAGATCGACTCCGGGAACTTTGAGTATGGCTGAGGCGGCGTCTGCTCGTACTCGTGGCGAGTACCCTTGACCATCGGAAACGGCCAGTTGACCATCGTCGCCTCGCAAGACCTGGGCGAGCGGGGCGTCTATAACAGCCCGTCCCTGGTAGTGGATTGGCGCTGGTACAATCACTTGCCCAACTTGGCGTTTTGGGCATTGGCGTTGCCTCTGCTAGTGTTGCTGAAAGAGAATCGTCACCGCCAGGCGTGGGCGATCCTGATCGCGCTGGCGGCCGTAGTGCTTGGTTGCCGGCTGTTGGCCGTGTTGCTCTTCATGCCCCCCGGCACGGCCGAAACCTTCTGCACGTTCCTCACCACTGTCGCCACGGCGTGGACGATCGTGTGGCTGCTGGGGCCGTGGCTCGGCGCGGTCGGGGGTGGCGTGGCTTTCTTGATTGCCCTGGCCGCGATGTACTTCGTCGGCCTTCTCTCCTACCTGGCCTGCTATGGCCTGACGTGCGACGCAAGTCTGCCGCCTTTGGCCACCTGTTACACGGTCGGCGTCTTCGGACTGCTTCTGCCGATGTTGCTGGCCCGCCGCAGTTGTCGAGGGGTGTACCGGCGCTCGCGATTCATGGCCCGCTTGCTCTTCTGGATGGTTCTAACCATGAGTGGCGGCATGTTGCTGTTCGACGTTGTAATGACGTTTATCACCGCCGTGCCAGGAGGAAGAGACGCGGGTTCCATGTTCTTCGACTCCCTGCCGAGCTGCGTGTTGGGCGGAGCGGTCTGGGCGATCGCATGGTACGTAGGGAATCTGCCGTTCATGATGGTGGCCTTCCGCTCGGACTTCTACCGCGAGCGGCTGTTGCGAGTTCTGCGGCTGATCGCCACGCCAGATCAAGCATAACCAAGAGGCTCAGCCAGGACCCTCGAACCAAAAGGTCACTATCGTGCCCGTCACGATCGAACTGGAAGGTCTTGCTCGGGGCACCAGTGCCACGCGGTTCCGATGCCGGAGCGAGCCTGCCTGGACGCGTAGGACGCTCGCTGGGCGCCAGCAGAAGGTTTGGAAGGGCGGCGGCATACCGTCTTTACATCGAGGCTTGGACAGCTCAGTACGCTCACGACGCTTCAGACGGCAGAGAGCTGCGAGAGTAGGCAAGGACCCCTCCAGTGGGCTGGGTGCGAGAAGCGGAAACGGAACCCACGATTGCCAGCAGGATGTTCGCGGCAGTATACTGCGGCAAGCGGCCATGAATGTCGGGGCCGCTGGCAAACCACCGGAAAAGGAGCGAAAAATGGTCCGTCGCAACGTGTTCCTGTCCTTCTGTGCGGTCGTTGTGTGCATTTTTGCCCTGACCGCCGTCGTAGGTGCAGAGAAGACCACGCCTGAAACTTTGGCGGGTCAGATCCAGAAACTCCAAGAGCGGGTCTCTCAACTCGAAGACCGTGTCAAGACCCTGGAGCAGAAGCAACAGTCTGGGGTGGCGAGCTATGCGCTTCCCGGAGGCCCTACGCTTTCCCTGCCACCAAACGCGGCCCTTCCCAATGGCTCGAAAACGGATCAGTTCTTTCCGAATGGATGGGTGCCGACCCTTCCGAATGGATTGGATCAGTCCGTTCCGAATGGATGGGTGCCGAGACAATTCAATGGGCAGACATATTACATCGTTCCGCTGGGAGGCGACCAGAAGTAAGGCAGGCGGGCGCTTAGGCGGTCTCAGGGGCAGGGGCGGCACCGGCCACAAGGTGCCGAACTGGCCGCCTATGCGCTCCCGATTTCCTTTCTACAAAGGCCGCGCCCGTCGATATGCGCCGCCGGGGCCGACATTGGCTTGCCGCTGACTGCCAATCTCGGTTGCCGAGGTGTAGAATGAGCGGCGTGGCGACGGCGTGCCAAGGCCGGGGCCGCGCGAGACGCTCTACGCGAAGATGGATCAACATGCATACGCGTGGAAAACTGCGTAACGGTTCGATATCATGCCAATTAGTTAGGATAATCTGAACAATGCCCAACGACCTGGAGTATTCCGAAGGCAACTCGGCCACACGGCGGGAGTTCATCGCATCGACCGCCACCCTCGTGGCATTCGCCGCCATGGTGGGCTGCGGCGCGGATAAACGGCCCGAGAACCAACAGCCCGGCGGCCAGAAGCTGTCAGCCAGCGGCGCTAAGCCACGGCCAACCACTGCCCCGCCCGACAAGCTGGCTACGCGGTCGTCGCCGACGGGCAAATTCGTTTGGAAGACCATCGCCTCGGGCAAGGAGAGTCCCGGCGCCCGCAGCCGGCACGAACTCGCATACGACCCTAACGACAAGTCGCTGCTGCTGTTCGGCGGGGCCGACTGGTCGGCTTTCGGCGGTCGGCTGTTGGGCGATACTTGGGCGTATCGCGACGGCAAGTGGCTTCCGGTCCATTCCGACCCATCGCCCGATGCGCGGCACCGCGGAGCCATGGTCTACGACCCAGTCCGTGGATGCCCAGTCCTCTTTGGCGGGCAGGGCCGGCATGGCCTGGGCTATAGTATGCTCGGTGACACTTGGACATTTGTCGCCGGTCAATGGAAGCGCCTCAGCCTGGCCGCCGGCTCGCAGCCATCGCTGCGCTGCGGGCATTCCATGGCGTTCGACGAAAAGGCGGGGCTGACTGTGCTCTTCGGCGGAATCGCGCCCAAAGACATTTCGCTCGCCGACACCTGGACGTTCGACGGCAGCACGTGGACGCCCGTTTCCGGCGACGCGCCGACTCCGCGGCGCTACGCCGCCTTCGCCTACGATCCCGATTTGGAAGGTTGCGTTCTGCAGGGCGGTTCTGCGGACGACCGCGGGGCGCAAACCTATGGAGAGACCTGGCTGTTCCGCGAGAACCAATGGCAGTACTTGGGCAAGACCATGGACGCCACGCCGTGTGACGACCAGGCGCTGGCCTACCACCGCACCGCCGAGAAGCTCGTCATGTGCGGCGGGCTGCGCTTGCCGCAGGCGCTTTTGCTTCGTTCGCCCGGCGGCTGGAAGCGAGGCGCGGCCGAAGCGATGCCGCCGAAGCACCAATGCTCGCCGATGGTTTGGAGCGAGGCGCTCAACGGGCTTGTCATGCACGGCGGCGAGATCAGGCAAGGCGGCAAGCAGTTCGACGCTACGTGGCTGCTGGAGTTCGTGAGCGAAAAGTCGTAGACGAAGGCCCGCTAGGGTCTAGCGGCGATGTAACCGCCGCACGGCAAGGCCCCGCCCCGTGCGCGGCCAAGCAACCCCCGTGCGCGGCCCAGCATACCCAGCCGCCCGCACAGGGGCACGTGGGCCGCGCATAGGCAGGCCTGCCGAGGAGGGCCACGGTCAACGGGAGGCGCATAGGTCAACGGGGATCGCCCAGCGGAACTACGTGGACGTGTGGCCGTGCCTGACCGACGTGCTGCGTCGGATTGCCGCCATCGCCCCTGGCGACACTGCCGCCCTGGAAGCTTTGCTGCCAGATCGCTGGGTGGCTGCCCATCCTGAGCATCGGTTGGAACAGCGGGAGGAAGAATCCCGCGAGGCTCAGGCCCGCCGTCGCCGGAAACGAGTCGCGCGCCGGGCCGTTACGTCATCCTAGCGGTTGGCTTTAGTGGCAATTAGCCCAGTCCTCTTGCCCTACCCGCATCTTGCCGGGTATTTTCTTGATAGTTTTGAACTTCTTGCCCACGGCGCAACCTAACTTCAGGCACAGTCGCGTTTTCCCAGATAAAGTCGCTGAATGACCGATGCAACTGAACGACTGTACGAGCATCTCCTCGTCCTGCGATTTCAGGCTGGCGACGAGGACGCATTCGGGGAGTTGGTCGCGCGCTACCAACCGCGGCTGAGATACTATTTTCGTCGAATGTTGCCCCGCGAGGACCAAGTGGACGACGTGCTCCAGGACGTGTGGTTGGCAGCGTTTCAGGCATTGCCGCGCCTGGCCGATCCGGCTGCGCTGGCCGCGTGGCTTTACCGCATCGCCAGAGACAAGGCATCGGTCCAATGGCGGAAGCATCGGCCAGAGCATCCGCTGGAGGTTTCCGATCTAGTCGAGGAACCGTCCTGCGGTGACGAGTTCGACCACGAGGATGCACTGGAGATTCATGCGGCCCTGGATCGACTCGCCCCAGAGCACCGCGAAATATTAGTCCTGCGTTTTCTTGAAGACATGACTTATGAACAGATCGCCAAGGTCACAGGGTGCCCGATTGGCACAGTCCGTTCGCGTCTGTACTACGCCAAATCGGCCCTGCGCGGGGCGATCGAGCAAAGGAGAACAACATGAATGCCAAACGGCAACAGTCCATGGGGAGTAGAGCACTGATGAACACTTTGTTGGAACTCGATTGCAACACGGCGACGTCGTCCGCCGATGGCGTGGAACTCGCCAAACGCATCCTGCGTCGCGATCGGCTGCGGGTCCGTATCCTTATAGGGGCGACGATCATCTTTTTCCTGTTGGCGGTCACCGGGATTTATGGATCTTTCTTTATGTTTTACACATTCATCACGCCTAGGATGCACAAGATCTTGTTAGAAACCTCCGATCTCACCGGGGCCGAGCGGTTCTTGGCACTTGGTTGCCGGGAACTCTACCAAAGCCAGATTGTGGGCCTGTGGATCATCTCAGCGTCCGTTGCCGCGCTGCTGATGGCTGCCGTTTGTACGGTGCTGCTTCTGCTGGCCACACGGCGTGCTACGCTACGTCAGATCCAAGCTCAGCCTAAAGGTCCTTTCCGAACAGGTCGAAACGCTGCAACAGTCCCTGCGGGGCAGCCAATCTCCCGGCACCAGCCAAACGCCGCAAGAACCTGGCGGGTAACAATCCAATAGCCGTTTCTCGGCAAGCGAGGTCCCCAGGACGGCGTTTCGTCAAGCGTTAGATCAATGGTGGGGTGACCTTTGACGCCTTCTATGCACCATCACCCCCAATAGCCCCTGGCGATTCTTTGACGTTTACACGGGACGCGCATAGGGCGATGCCCCGCACTGCCTCTCGGTGACTGCCAACGGTTGGCAGTCGATCACGGCCTGCAAAACGGGCAGAGCGGCCTGCCAAACCACGCCTCCGTTTGAATTGACCAGGCGTCTGGTAAATTGGCCCTGGTCGCCATCTGCTGCCCGAAAAGTCTGAACGCTCAGACGATCTTCAAACGTATCGCCCTCTCAAGTCTTGGGGTTGCGCTCCCGGCTCAACCAGCTTATCGTGACAGTGACGACGCCTTTCCACTCGTCGTGTTCCTCTATTCAATCGGCTTCTCCGTCGCCTATCGCGCCGTCCGCCACAGCCACGCACCCGGCTGGCTGCAAGCCCGCCGTGTTGACCATGCCGTCACGCTCGATATCAGAATCCGAAGTGAAGTTTAGTTCGCAAGTGAACATTACCGACATAGATGCGGGCTCTATGACAGGTGCGGACGCTCTTGGCCGGGTCGGTCCAGCATGGGGACGCCCCTTCTGACGGCAAGCTTGACAGCACGAAAACTGGCGTAGCGGCTGCTGCAGTCGTGGCTCGGGGCCGACCTACGTCCGTGCCAGCGAGCCGCCGTTCAGGACAAAATGACCGTAATCGCGTCTCCGCGCTCCGTGGCTACTCATCGAAGCGAATGTCGGTCAGCAAACCACGTGCCGATCGCTGGCCTTCGTCCCTGGATCGTTTTCTGCCTCAATCTCTGGCGGTCGGCCCAAACCATGCCAGCGCGGGCTGAAGGCTGGGAGTGGCGGCGTGCGCCGGTGTCGGCGATAATGAAAGTGCGATTGGCACGCCTGCCACCCTTATTGGGCATCTCAGCCGCTTCGCGTTTGACGAAACAACGGAAGCGGGCTAGAGTGGGGTGTTGGCCGCGCCCAAAGCCTGAGATTAGACAGGAGACGGTTCATTCCGACACTCTCGGCAGCGAGAGAATTGTTCGCCGGGCACGTGAGGGCACACGATGTTTCGACCATGCCAACCAAGCCACACAAGCCTGACGAGGTGCGATGGTTCGTTCGCGCCAGTGAAAGCGGCGCGCAGTGGCTCGTTTATGAACGGGTTGGCGATGGCGCCTTGATATGATCGAAGTGCGCGACTGGGATAGCAAGTCTTGGTCCAACGGCCCTTTATGCCCCGTCAGCAAGCCGAGGCGACAATGAGAACGAAGAAAAAAGATCTATTTATCGTTCTGACGGTTTTGCTCGTCACGCCCATTGCTCGCGGCCAGGATACGTCAAAACGCAGCGAAGTGGAGAAGCTCTGGGCAAACGGCAAGATCGCCTACGAGAAAGGGGATTTTGCGTCAGCGGTTGCTTCTTTCAGCGAGGCCATCCGGCTCGATCCAAAAAACGCGCGGTCGTATGGTGGACGGGGCATGGTTTATGTGCTTACGGGCGACTACGGCAAGGCAATTGCCGACGAGAGCGAGGCGATTCGGCTCAATCAAAAATACGCGCTGGGGTACGTAAACCGCGGCGAGGCCTACCTGAGGAAAGGCGATTACGACAAGGCAATTGCCGACGAGAGCGAGGCGATTCGGCTCGATCAAAGATACGTGCCGGGCTACGGCCACCGCGGCGAGGCCTACCTGAGGAAAGGCGATTACGACAAGGCGATTGCTGACTTCAGCGAAGTCATTCGCCTCGATCCGAAGGAGGTCGTGGCGTACACCGACCGTGGCGTGGCCTACTTCCACAACGGCGAGTACGACAAGGCGATCAGGGACGCTAGCGAGGCCATCCGCCTCGATCCGAAGGACGCGGGCACTTTCGGCAACCGCGGTCAGGCCTACGCGGGCAAGGGCGAGTACGACAAGGCGATCGCCGATTACAACGAGGCCATCCGCCTCGACCCGACCAACGGCAACGAGTACTACAACCGCGGCATGGCCTATTGCGACAAGGGCGACTGCGACAAGGCGATCGCCGATTACAGCGAGGTCATTCGCCTCAATCCTGCCGACGCCGAGGCCTACGAGAAACGCGGCGTGGCCTACTCGCGCAAGGCCCGGTACGACAAGGCGATCGCCGATTACAACGAGGCCATCCGCCTCGACCCGAAGTTCGCGCTGGCGTACGGCAATCGCGGATGGGCCTACTACGACAGCGGCGACTACGACAAGGCGCTTGCCGACTGCTCGGAGGCCATCCGCGTCGATCCCAAGCATGCCGGACCATACGTCGGCCGCGGCTTGGCGTATGAGCGCAAGGGGGAGTACGACAACGCGATCGCCGACCTGAACCGCGCGGTCGCCCTTGACCCGAAACTGACCGATGCCTATCGCTGGCGCGGCATCGCCTACAAACTGAGGGGCGACCGATCCAAAGCAAAGGCCGATTTCGACGTCGTCGACAAGGCCGCATTCAGCGCCGCGGCGGCGGCGGTCGGCGAGTTGCCGGTGCGCACGCCGTCGCAAGCGGAAGTGCAGGCTTTTGAGACCCGCCTGCGGCGGCAAGTCGAAGGTTGCGACAAGGCCGACGAGGCGGCCAAAGGGCTTGTTGAAATCGCCAGCGCGTGGAATCTCGCCGGCGTGTGGCAGACCCTGGCGCATTTCCGGGGGGAACAGCGTGCCGGGAGGGTGTCGAAGTCGGAGGTTGCGCGGGCCGAGGAAAAGGCGGCCACGATGCTGGCCCTGGAGATTCAGACCAGTATTGGGAAGGCCGATAGCGGGCAGTTCGGCGCCGAGCTGAGCGAGGTTGTCGACTCCAGGGCCGCCTGGTGCGTGGGGTGCGCCGAGTTGTTCCGCGTGGCCGGAAGCTCGATCGGCCTCTCGGTCCGCGGGATCGAAGTCATTCAGACCGCCTGGGCCCCGTCGTTTCCGCGAAAGGCACACGATGGTTGCGCGGTCGACTTGGCGGACGGCAAGACGATGCTGGTGGACGTTACCCGCATCGCATTCCCGTTCGTGGCGACGGCGCCGTTCGAGCTCAGGAACGCGTATCGACCAGTTGGCGATTGCTGGGACCTCAACGACAACCTCAATCCCATGCGGCTGCCGCGAAGGATGCAGTTTCTCGGCGAGCGCGGTCTAACCGCGCAGGCTTACATGAACCGCGCACTGGCCCTCTCGACCAAGGGGGACCTCGCGGGCGCCCTCGAATTCAGCGACAAGGCTCTTTCGCTCGACGCCGGCTGCGCGTCGACGCACGTAACTCGGGGCCACCTCCTTTCCAAGTGCAACCGTCTGACGGCCGCAATCGACGAGTTCAACGAGGCAATCCGATTGGACCCGAATTGTGCGGACGGCTATTGTTATCGCGCCGTGGCGCTTCAAAAAAGCGACTTCAAGGGGGCCATTCGCGATTTCAGCGAGGTGATCCGTCTCTTTCCGGCGGATACGACTGGTTACGCCGGCCGCGCTTCCGCATTTTACGGCAAGGGCGAGTATGACAAGGCGGTCGCGGATTACACCGAGGCCGTTCGTCGCTGCCCGGCGGATACGGTCGGTTACCTCGGCCGCGCTACGGCTTATTACAGCAAGGGTGAGTATGACAAGTCGATCGCGGATTCCACGGGGGCGATTCGCCTCCGTCCCGCGGATAGTAGGGGTTTCGCTCTCCGCGGCGCGGCTTATTTGAGCAAGCGCGAGTATGACAGTTCGATCGCGGACTGCAGCGAGGCGATTCGCCTCGACCCCAGAGACGCCCCTACGTACTGGAACCGCGCTGCGGCCCACTGCGGCAAGGGTCAGTACGACAAGGCGATTGCGGACTATAATGAGGCCATTCGGCTGGACCCCAAGGCCGCCGGGGCGTACTATGGTCGCGGCTTCGCTCATGAACAGAAAGGCGAGAAGGCGAAAGCGGAAGAGGACTTTGCCCAAGCCAAGAAGCTCGGGTACAAGGACAAGTGAACCTGATCGCAGCCAGCAAGGCACACTCGCAGGGTTGCTGCGCAATCGGCTTCGCCGACGAGTGTGCCGCCCGACGAGTGTGCCGCCCGCTGGCCGTGCCAAGACCATGATGAAATCAATACACCAACCTGAGTGCGTATTCCAAGTACAACGTCAATGGTGGGTGGCGGTCGTTGGCTGTCTGCTTCTCATGGCCTTGCCGACGCACGGCCTCGCCGATTCGTTGGACGACCTCGTACGAGACTATCGCGCGTATGGTCTGCCCGAGCCACCCAAAGATGCCCCCTTGGTGCAGTTCCCGTTTGGTTCGAGTGCCGGGGAAGATGCGAAGGAGACCCCACACCTTTACCTGGGTTTCCTGTTGCAGCCCGATGACAAAAGACGGCCTGCGGTGGTACTTGTTGGCACTCTAAAATACCAACTGCGGAAGACGGACGGTGGAATCGTCAAGGTCGATCCGAATGCGGCCAGCTTGGAGAACGTCTGCGGGGAGTGGATGAGTTCAGCCTTTGGCATCAACGTCGGCTTGGCGACTGCATTGCAGTGCAAGACGCGTGGCTGGGATAAGTTGGCCCAGCGATTGTGGGATCTGAGTATTCGGCAGTCCAGCGGCCATGAACGGTCGCCGTGGCACTTGCCTCCGAACCAGCCTCCCAAGGAGGCAGTCGCCACGACGGCCTGGGTACACTACATGAATCAACTCATGGAGCCCGACACGGACCGGCGGGTAATCGAAGGCCGCATGAAGCTGCTGATTTCACGGGAGCCGACGCTCGACAACGAGGCGAACCGGAAACTGTTGAGCTGCTTGAAGGCGACTTTCGTGCCAAGCCGGGCCAAGCCTGGCACGCCGGAAGCCCTGATCGATGCCCTGGTGGAAATGCGCGGGCAAATATCGCTTGTTTGGGAGATAGCCGATGACGATGGTGCGTGGCACTTTCTTGAATTGCCGGACCGTCTCGACTCGCCACCTCGATGGTGGGTGGCATGGCGGCACCTGATCGAACTCGGCTTCGATGCCATGCCCGCCTTGATCGATCACCTGGATGACGTGCGGCTTACACGAACCTACGACGCTGGGTTCAATGATTTCCCTCCACACCCGATCCTCGTCGGGAACGTAGTCGCCAGCATCGTGAAGGGACTCGCCGGCGACGAGATCGAACGGGACTGGCGGCGGCAAGGCGCAGAGCGCCGCCAAGTCGAAGGCGCAGGACTGGTTCGCGGCAGCACGAAAGGCCAGCGAAGAGGAATATCTCGTACGGCATGTCCTCCCTGAACGCGCAGTCGCGCCGCGCGTCGACGTGACCTTGAATAAGCACATCCTGCTGGTCCTGGCGAAGAAATACCCCACCCGCCTGCCGGAACTCTACCGTCGCCTTTTGCGCAAGCGCCCGCAGGTGGCAAGCGATTCCTTGGCGAAGGCGATCGCCGCCGGTCCGCTTACCAAGGCCCAGAAGACCGAGCTTTTCCGTCTCGCCGCCGAAACCCCCGACCTCAAACAACGAGCCACTGCCCTACGGCAGCTAAAGGACCTCGACCACGAGCGGTTCGTCATCGATCTCGTCAAGAGCTTGGATGATATCAAGCAGTCGCCCGCGAAGGTCAGTCCCGGATGTCCCGAATGGGCCTTCGCCGCACTGGTGGATAGCACCTCCGACGCACGTGCCTGGCAAGCGCTTCGAGGGGCGGCTGAGCGCGTCGATGCGCGAGCGCGCATCGAAATACTCGACAGGGTAGGGACGGCGAAAGGAAAAAGTACGGCACTCCAGGAGACGAGGCGGCTGGAGTTTTTGGCGAGCTTTCTGAAGGACGAAACGGTGCGAACGCTGACTGGGAAAGTGACGGGGAGCGAAGACGATGACTTCTTCTTGGCGAGTTCGGATTTCTTACGATTGGAGGTGCGTGACTTCGCCGCCTTGCAACTTGCTGCGATCCTGGGAATCAAGGATTCTCCGAACAAGGACTCGACCACTCAAGATCGGGCACGTTTCCGCACGAAAATCCACGAAAGACTGTCCCGCGAGAAGATCGATCCTGATTCACCGCCGAACAAGTGACGCCCAACAATCCACGGCCGCAGTGTCGCTGCGCGACCGCCGCTTGGTGGTGCAGGCCGTGGGAGGCGGGTATAATAGGCAAGAAGGGCAGAACTGATGAAGTCGGAGGCTGCGGCGTCGGCCGTGGCTCCCGTTGTGCGAGCAAAATCGCAATGAACACGTCTGGGATAACCACACTGGTACAAGAGCATGTGGAAAAGTTCTTCCAGGGGCATGCCATCGAATACCTTACCTGGCAACTTGGCCCCATCAACGATGTCGTGCCCGCATTTCGTGTTGCGCGTATCACGCCTGGCCCAAAATGCAACCTCTGGACCTATGTTTCCGTTGGTTCCGCCGCGACAGTCCATCCCAATGCGAGTCGTCTGGAGTTCTTCCTTCTCGTGCCCGGCCAAACGCCCCGCGCTGTCGAACTTCTCGCAATGGTCGCTCACCGGCACACGTCTGATCCATTGGGTAAATGGCACACACTCCCGATTGGCGAGCCGTGGGTTGACGGCGCTACATGCGATGTATTCTTTATTTCCCCGCCCTATACCTTTGGCCCCGATCTGGAGATTTGCGACTCGGGTGACGTGCATATTCACATCCTATGGTTGTTACCGATCACGCAATCCGAGCGAGAATTTGGAAAGGAACACGGTGTCGATGCCCTCGAAAGCGCATTCGAGAAGACAGGCATCCAGTATTGGCGTATTGATCGCACGGCTGTAGTCTAAGCTGGGAATTCGCACAACAACCCGCAGCCGAAGAGCGGGTTGCCGCTTGGCTGTGCATGCCCTGGGAAGATGATAGAATGACCGATATGGAGAACCTGTGAAAGATGGAAGCTGCGGCGTCGGCCGCGCTCCCGTTCGTCGCATGGCTGTTTGAGCACTGGAGTATCTTGGTGGACGTGAGTTTTGACGACTGGCGGCGTCGGCTGGCTGAACTTGTTGCAGCTACCCTTGCCGAGTTCAGAGGCAGCGATTACGACGAAATGGAGATGTTCGCTGTCGATTGCCATCCGTGGAATGGGATACTCGTCCTGGCTTTCTTGACCCGTTCGGAAGTGCTCGATGCTCCTTCTCTGTCGGACATTGCTGAGATGGCAGCCTGGAGATACTACGATTTTGGTGCTGCATTGCCGACGTGGCGGGGCGGCGTGTCCGGCATAGAATCGGCGATGAGACGCAGTTACGAGAGTGTGGCAGGTAATCGAGCGGACATTGCGACTCGTTTCTTTCTGGAATGCGCAGACGGCGGTAGCATCCAAGCCGGTTCAAGATGCACTTTCAGGATTCCGCTTGAGCCCCCAATTCAAGGTATCAGTTCAACACCCGGATACAGGCGAAGAGTTCTATCCGCCCGAACGGGTCGCCTGAAGAAATGAGAGAGCCGGACACAGCAACCGGACGAACACGGCACACCCGCTGAAACCAAAGGACGGTTCGCCCCTTTCGGCCTCGTGGATGTGGGGCTGATCAGCGGTGGATCGCTCATCGGCACCAAGCTGCCTGGGTAACTCGTGATGGGCATCAACCCTGGCGGCCCCTGTGTGGCCAGCCATCGGCAGATCGGCAATCTGGGTGCGGCCTGCGATTACGGACCAGCTCGATCCGGTGGGTTTCGCCTCCTCGGCGCTTCAAACTGATGCGGAAATCTGCTGGAAGTCGTGGCACGGGACACCCCCTCTAGTGGTGAGAACGTGGAATGCGAATCTGACCCTGCGATTGCCACAAGTATTGACGCGGGAGTATACTGTGGCAAGCGGCGAAAAACTTGGTGTCAAGTAGAACCCCGTTGGCCGAGTGAGGTATCAAGCGGGCCATGCCAGAGATAGACATCGAAACTGCAATGCTAACGTACTTGAGCGGCGACCCTTGTTCCGCTGGATACGATCCGATTGGAAAGGACGAACGGCTCCTCGCACTTTGTGGCGATGACACCGATAGGATCAAGAGATCGCTACATGAACATCTTGCAGGTATTTGGGACTGCCCGCTTGATCCATCGATGCATGATCTCGCATCTATCGCGAATGTTGTCACCGAGTGGCTCGCGCAGCGGACTCCCCAATTCTCGGAAATGACGCGGCGGAAGATGGCCAACTACTTTACCTTCAATATACGATAACCGCCAACCCGGCACACCCGCTGAGCCGCCTTCGGCGGACGCTTCGCGTCGGGTGTGCCTCCCGCTGGCCGCACGAGCGAACTCGTCAAACTCGAAGGGAAAGCCATGAACACATGCAAGTCCTGGACGGCCGTGTTGATCGCAGTCTCGCTGCTACCGAACGTGGCGGCAAGTGCTGATGCGGCGAAGGAAGCCTACGAGAAGGGGAAGGCGTCTCTCAACAAAAGGGAGTACGACGCCGCGATCACTGCCTTTACGGAGGCCATTCGGCTTGATCCGCAGAATGGCAAGGCATATTGTAACCGCGGCGTGGCCTACTGGAACAAGGGCGAGCACGACAAGGAGATTGCCGACTATACGGACGCCATTCGGCTCGACCCGAAGTTGGCCCGGGCGTATTACAATCGTGCCTTGGCCTGCCTCCATAACCGCGAATACGACAAGGCGATAGCCGACTATACTGAGTTCATTCGGCTCGACCCGAGGAATGCCGAAGCGTATAACCACCGGGGCGGGGCGTACCTGGACAAGGACGAGTATGACAAGGCCATTGCCGACTTTAGCGAGGCCATTCGCCTCAATCCGAAGTTTGCCCACGCGTATTCCAATCGGGCCTTGGCCTACCTCAACAAACAGGAATCCGATAAAGCAATTGCCGACTGCACTGAGGCCATCCGGCTGAACCCGAACTACGGCAGGGCCTATGATCTTCGTGGCATGGCCTACCGGAGCAAACGTGACCGCGACAAGGCGATTGCCGACTTCACAGAGGCCATCCGACTCGACCCGAAGAATGCCGCCACGTATGAGAGCCGCGGCTACGTCTACCTCGACAAGAGTGAATACGACAAGGCGGTTGCCGACTGTACCGAGGCCATCGGGCTCGACCCCAAGTTCGCCCGGGCGTTTTGCTGGCGGGGCGTAGCCTATGAGAAGAAGGGTGAATACGACAAGGCGATTACCGACCTCACCGAGGCCATCCGAATCGACCCCAAATGCTTCCCCGCGTATGGCAATCGGGGCATCGCCTACGGGAAGCAGCGTCAATACGACAAGGCCATTGCCGACCTCACCGAGGCCATCCGAATCAACCCGAAATACGGCAAAGCTTATTACAATCGAGGGGGAGCCTACTACGGAAAGCTCGAATACGACAAAGCCATTGCCGACAGTACGGAAGCTATCCGAATTATCCCAGAACTTACCGAGGCATATATTAACCGAGGCTCCGCCAACATAATGAAGGGCAATCTCGACAGAGCTCTTGCCGACTTGACGGAAGCTATCCGCCTTAACCCAACCTCTGCCGAGACATTCGGTCGTCGCGGCTTGGCCTACAGCCTGAAAGGCGAGTACGACAAATCGATTGCGGACTACTCCGACGCAATCCGGCTAGACCCGAACTTGGCAAAGGTATACTACGGCCGTGGCCAAGCACACGAGAAGAAGGGCGACAAAGCCGAAGCCGAAGCAGATTTCGCGCAGGCCAAGAAGCTCGGGTACAAGCAGAAATGAAGCTGATCGCGGCCAGCAGGAGCGTTCCCGCAGAGTCGCCGTGCGACCGCCGCTTCCTGGTGCAACATCCGCGGTCTTTCCTCGCCGCTACTGCCCGCCTCAACGACAACCGATCAGGCCCCGAAGATCACGTCGCGGTCGCCGTGCTTCCATTCGTCTTCGTGGCAGCGCTCGGGACGAAGCGGCCGAACTCCCGCGATGCGAAGCGAGCCTTTCGATCCAGCAAGATCCGGCCATCCTGCTCTTCGCGTTCGTCCTCAGCCACGGAGCCGCTTCTCGCATGTTTTGTTGCGAGAAGTACCACTGGTGAATTGTGCTTGGCACCGTGGGATGTAGGTGAAGCCCCCGTTCGATGCAGACAATACCGCATACAGCCGCAGAAAAACGGGCAATCCCCCGTTTGGTCTATTGCGTGTTCTGTTGAGGGGATTATACTCGTCAGGCATGGTGGTCAGTAGGAAACGCAGGCCGGGCGATGATACGGCCTTCTTTTTCCTGCCGACTGCCGAACTACCCCAACAGGCCCCATAGCAGGCAGCGCCCGCAGCCAAGCACGCCGCTGGTCCGGTACCAGTGGGCGTCTTCGGACTGCACTTCTGACAATTCGGCTCTGATCGAAGGGCTGCTCCACGCGGCGCGGTGGAGACTCTCTGGCTATACCCAGGGTCGGACGACCTTTCGGTTGGAATCTGTTGACGCGGAAGTTCTGGGTGCTAGGATACGTAGTTTAGCAATCAAGATTGTTGAAGGAGAGTTCCGGTGAGATGCTCGACACGTAACATGAAATACTTTGCGTGCATCCTTGCCTTGGCTATCGTCCTTTGCGCAAGCAGTGCCGACTCGCAAACTCTCACGACGCTGGTCGAATTCACCGGCACCGGCGGTACGGCAAGCGGCCGGGATCCAATAGGCAGCCTGACGCTCAGCGGTACCACGCTTTACGGCATGACGTGTCAGGGCGGCGCCAACGGCGATGGGAATTTATTCAGCGTTGCCACGAACGGTTCGAACTATCAAAATCTCCTGTCCTTTACCGGCACCGCCGGCTTTGCAACTGGTTCCAGCCCGTTTGGCAGCTTGACACTCAGCGGCACAACGCTTTACGGCGCGGCAGAAACGGGGGGCGTCGACAACGATGGTGTCATTTTCAGCGTTGGCATCGACGGTACGAACTACCAGATACTTGCTTCCTTTACAGGCACGGGGGGGTCGGCAAGCGGTGCGTATCCACGCGGCAGCTTGACGCTCAGCGGCACTACGCTTTATGGCATGACGACGGACGGCGGTGCCGATGGCGACGGAAATGTCTTCAGCGTTGGCACGCGCGGCACAAACTACAAGAGTCTCATTTCTTTTACCGGCAACGGAGGCACGGCAAGCGGCCTGTATCCGTTTGGCAGTTTGACACTCAGCGGCACGACGCTCTACGGAATGACCACGAAGGGTGGCGTCAACGGCAAAGGCAACGTCTTCAGCCTTGGCACGAATGGTACGAATTATAATAGTGTTCTCTCTTTTACCGGCAGCGGAGGCGCGGCGAGCGGTAATTATCCAGCCGGTAGCTTGACACTCAGCGGTACCACGTTTTACGGCATGACGACGGACGGCGGTGCCGATGGCGACGGAAACGTCTTCGGCGTTGGCACGAACGGTACGAATTACCAGAATCTTCTTTCATTCAGTGGTACCGGCGGTATGGCGAACGGTTATTTTCCTTGGGGTAGCTTGATAATCAGCGGTACAACGCTTTACGGCATGACGCAACTCGGAGGCGCCGATGTTATGGGCAACATCTTCAGCGTCGGAATCGACGGTTCAAACTATCAAGACCTCTACGATTTTATTGGCGGTGCCGGCGGCGGTGGTCCTCAAGGCGATTTACTACTCAGCGGCGGCACGCTGTTTGGGATGACTGCTTACGGCGGCGCGAACGGCAACGGAATCATTTTTGCCCTTTCCTTGCCGGCGCCAACGCCCGAGCCCGGCACGCTGGCGCTGCTCGCCGCCGGTACCCTCGGTCTTGTCGGCCTCGTCCTGCGGCGTCGAAGGGCAGTAAGAACTGCGGCGTCGGCAGCCTTCGACCCCCAAGACGCCCCACCCATCCTTTCCTTCTCTTCGCACTCGTCCACGGCGAACGCGGCACGAAGGGCAGCTTGATCTCGCGGCGGGTGGCGGTGTTGTCGGAATAGCTAAAACAAAACTCCCGAACGCCTGCCGCCCCCTGCGGGCGGCAAGCGTGAAACGCATTTTGGTCAGCTTGACGAGCGCCGACGGTGCAACTCGCGGGCCTGTCTGATAGGTAAAACGGGTTACGGGGCAACCGGCGCTGCCTTCGGGCTGTCGTTGCCCCATTTCACGGCCACGTTCCACCCGACCTCCGAATACAGCCCTTTCAGGACTGTCTCTGCGGTCAGCTTCGCCTGGGTGAGATTCTCGGCGGACGACGCCGTGTGCGAGACGAGCTTCTGGGCTTCGGCCATCACGGCATCTCGCAGGCTGTCTTGATCGGCGTTCCACGGCATCCAAGCCAGCCGATCTACGGCCCACGTTCGCGTGCGTTCGTGGTTCACCCTTGGCTGAAGCACTTGGGGCTCAGGCAGGATGATCGTCGCCTGCTTGGTGTCGTCGTGCTTGTCGGTGATGGAGGCTTGGCCCAGGTTGACCGAGAGCAGGGCGTCGCCCTTGATGAGCCAGCTACCGCGGCACCCATTTCCTTCGGCTACAAGGATGTCGGCGATCTGGATGCGAGTGGTCACCAGTTGGGACAGCCTTTCCAACTTTTCGACGGTTGGACCTTCGGAGTGGATCACGACGGGCGGCGGCGTCTCGGGCGGGACGAGCCGTGGGATGAGGAGGACCGCGGAACTGGCCGCGACCAAGACAATAAGCAGAAGAGCAGCAGGGCGCATGGTCAATGGAACCGATCGGGGCAGAAGGAAGTACAAGGAGGCGGCGGTCAAAAGGATGGCCGCCAGAACGATGTTTCGCATCGAGTTTCCTTTGGGTCATTGTGTAGCGGCCTTGGGCGGTATGGCGGTCGTGTCTTCATAGCCGCCGTCTTGGCCTTGCCAGTGGATTACGGCGGGCTTGGCGGGCTCGGGGGTTTGCTTGGAACAGCCGACGCAGACCATAGTGGCCGCAGCGAGAGCGAGGACGATTCGAAGAGAGTGTGGCATAATGTTCAAGGTGTAGACGAGAAGAAGAATGTCTGGCAGGAGCACGACGACCAGCAGCAAGGCAACCGCTGCGAACAGCATAGCGGTCGTCATGCTCTCCTTGCTCGGGAGATGCTGGGCGAGCCGCTGGCGAAACAGCCAGGCGAGGATAGAAACGGCGAGAATGGAGCAGGCGAACAGAGCGGTGATGATCATGGTTTTGGTCCTTGTAATTGCGGATGAAGTAGGATGAAGAACGATGTGCTCCTCCGTTAGGCTGGGAATCGAAGAGAACCCAGCCATGGCGCTCGGAGGAAAGGAAGCTACCAAGGCTGGGCTACGGGGCTTGGCGTGAGTGCCAGCCAGAGAGGAGAGATCAGGCCGCAGCGGCAGCAGCAGGGCTGGGCTCGTCGCCGATAAAGGCACGCCAGTTGGCCGCGAGTTCCTTACGAAGCTGACTGATGCGGCCGGCGCTGACGCGGAACTTTCGAGCCGCGGCTTTCGTCGTTTCGCCTTGAGCGAGGAACTCGGCGACGCGGCGATCACGGCGTTTCAGCGATGCCAACCAGTCGCTGAAATCCAGCTTCGTCTGCACGATCGCGGCGGCGTCGGCATGGCGATCTTCGACGAGGACTTCGCACCATTGCCTATCGTCGTCCTTGTCGCGGCGATCGAGTCGGGCGACGACGATGCCCTTGATCTTCTGGGCATACTCGCTGGAAACGTCCAGGCAGTTGAGGTGCCCGCCGACACGTCTGCCGTCACGGGCTTGCTTGATTCCGAAGGTGGCCAGCGGCGCGGCATAGGCGATGCTCGTCTTTTTGAGTTTGACCAGGCGGACGAATCTCTGTAAGGCGTTGCAGACGACCTCTTGAACGGCTTCGGCCCTGGCTTCGGGCTTGAGGTGGCGGAAGGCGATCTTGGCGCGGATGATGATCTGGGGCAGCAGGGCGAGGAACTGGCGGTGCCAACGGCGACGGGGAGCGGGCGCGGGGGACGCAGCAGAAACCATGGGGTGACCTTTCGGGATGCGGCCACCCAGGCCGGGTGGCCATATGGTGAGTGTGATCGCCGTCGGTTATTGCGACACGATAACGCCGTGCGGGCGGACTCGGAGCGCTAAGCGAGCCCGCCTGACGGCAAGACGAGCATCGCAGATTACAATGCCGCGAAAGACGCTGAAGTTGACGTGACGGCCTTCACCCACAGGGCTGGGGCTGGTTGGTTCATGTTTTCTCCAAAGATTCGCACACAGGAATAATTCGCCCGTGTCCCGCGAAGAGATATAGGTTATTGAAACCATCGCCCACTTCGCGGAGGCGCGGTCATGGAATTCACGCGGCGTGTCCTTGCTTCTTTGACGGCCCTCTGCCTGGTCTATGTGGGTCCCGTTTGGGCGAAATCCCCAACCACGGTGCCTGATTCGCTCGCTTGGCTGGCCCGGCACCAACTTCAAGACGGCAGTTGGCGGTTCGACCCGCCGGGCGGTGCCGAGCGCAGCTATGCCGATCCCGGCACGTGGAAATCAGCGGCCGGCGCCACGAGTTTGGCACTTCTGCCATTCTTCGGTGCAAGTCAGACACACAAGACCAAGGGGCCCTATCGCGACCAAATCAGGAACGGCCTCAATTGGCTCATGGTTCACCAGAAGCCCGACGGCGATCTTTCTGCCGGGGGCGTGCCCAAGGAATTATCGCACACCCTGGCGACCATCGCTTTATGCGAAGCTTATGGGTTGTCTGGCGATCGCGAGGTAGGTGTCGCTGCCCAGAAAGCGATCCGGTTGATTGTCGAGTCGCGAGACACGAAACTGGGCAGCCGTTCGGACTCTCCTGGTAAACCGCCAACCCTTTTCCTCTTGGCCTGGCAAATCATGGCGATCCGCACCGCGATGATGGCGGGCCTAGAGGCTCCGTCCGCGTTACTCGAAACGGCGGGTAAGATTCTCGACAGCCTGCAGACCGCCGATGGGAAGTACGGCGAAACAAGCGCCCGTGAGGTGAGCAACGCGGCTACGGCCATGGGCCTGCTCAGCCGCATGTATCTCGCCGGCCGTCCCAGGGGTCTTACGGTTTTCGGCGGCCATTTCTTCTTCTTCTCCTCCAAGGAATCGAAGGAGCCCGCCTCCTGGGTCAAGAGCGGCCAGCAGTTCTTGAGCCGAACCAGCCTATCGTCGAAGGATGCCATCTACAATCTCTTCGCGACGGTCTATATCCACGAACTGTCCGGTGCCGACTGGGACGCGTGGAATCGGAAGATGCGGAAGCAACTGGTCGATTCGCAGATCAAGGAGGGCAACGAGGCGGGCAGTTGGTGGAACGCGGATGATGTTCGCGCGGCGGAAGGCGGTCGACTCTTCCAGACGGCGATCAATACGCTCATGCTCGAAGTGTATTACTGATTGCCGTACCACTGCCTGGGCAGCAGCACAGCCCCAGAACCCCACGCGGCCGATGAATCGACGGCACGGCCGAGAGTGGGGCGTGGCGGAGGGGCCAAAAGAAGGGGCCGCGAAGGTAAGCTGGCCTTTGGGATTGGCGGGCGTCACGCGCTGCGGGGCCGAGGGGCCAGGTGGCGGAGCGGGGATCGACAGAACCAGTTCAACGGCAATTGGTCATGCACAAAACATGCACAGAAACCATGCAAAGTAGGCACGGAATGCACAGAATGCACAACAATCGCGTTTTCCGAAGTCCTGAAATGCCAATATGTTGCGACGACGACACCCCTCATTCGAGTGCATGGCATTCAAAAGGTTGTCGGTTCGATCCCGATATCCTCCACTTCGCAACCCCTTGCAAAACAAGGGGTTGTGTCGTTTCTTGGGAATCGCCAGACGCGGGGGTGGGGCGTCCGCGCAACTGGCGTGCAACTGGCGATAGGAAAACTGGGCGTTTCGGCGGGCTTGCCAGAATCCCGCGTCAGAGCATGATTGCCTGCCAAGAAGCGGCATGGGGCAGGTTTCCCTGCGCTTGGTCGTACCGCCATTCCCACAGATTGCTTACACTCCAATGGCTGGTCCTGCTCCCAGAATCTATGCGGCCGGCTTGCCGTTTGGCCGCGTAGAATCGACGTTCTGCTTCCAGGTCGAGGGTTTTTACCCTTTCAGCGCAGTTCTCTGTTAGAATCGCGTCTGGCCTGCGGTCGTAGCCGCTAGAAGCGAATGTTGGGCCATCGCATCCCTCTTCGGCCGTCGCCGCCTGGCCGTCCAATTCCCCTGTCCTCCGCGCAGTCCAGGCCGGCAGCGTGCCGTTTCAGTCGTCGCCGAAGTCTTCCGGGGGCTCGGGGCGGCCGGGGTTCCGGCTTCGCCGCCAGGCTGCTGCCGCCGCCACAATTCCCGCCACGCCTAGCAGCGCCAGCGCTGCCGGTTCCGGCACTGCAGCCGTCGCGCCGGGCGTAGCAACAGCCACAGCGGGGGTGAGGCCGAACACCCCCAGATTGTTGCCGACCGACAAGCTCGACCCGTCGGCAAGAGCCGCGCTGTTGTTGAGCTGCAGCGTGCCGTTCCAGACGGTCGTTCCACCCGTGTACGTATTGGTGCCGCTCAGGACCATAGTGCCGGGGCCGTCCAGCACCAGACTGATCGTGCCCAGGGTCCCGCCTCCCTGGATCATGCCGCTGAAGGTGGTTGAGCCGCCGCTGGGGCTGAGGGTCAGGACAGACGCGCTGCCCGTATTGCTGTTGATGACACTGCCGCCACCGGAAAACGAGGCGAGCTGCTGGTACGCGCCGCCCAGGTCCAGCGTGCCGGCGGCCGCGATCGTCAGCGGGCTGGTGGTCGGCAAGAGATTGTTGCCGCCCAGGAAGGCGTCGGGCCCAGCGAGCGAATTTGCCGAGAGTTGCTGTTGGGTCAAGGCCGTATCCCAGATGCGAAATTCGTTGTAGCTGGCGCTGGCGGAGGAATCGGCGCCATATTCTGAGAGGCCCAGCCACATGTTGGTCTGGACCAGACCCGCCAGGCTCGCGCCCGGATCGTTGAAGGTGGCCGTGTTCAACACGTTCCCCAAGGCGTCCATCTTGTATGCGGTGAACGTTGTGCTGGCGCCGGCGGTAGGGTCGGTGTAGGGCGTGATCACGACGGCAATATGGTATTCCGTGCCCAGCGTATACGGCGCAAGCTGGTTGTTTTCCTGGTTATTGGCGCCGTTGGCAGCTTGATAGCGAAGCTGATCATTGGTGATTGTGGTGCCCCCAGTCCAAGCCATGAGTATGTTGTTGCCCGTGCCGTTGCCAAAGTCGAAGATCCGCGACCAGTTCTGCACCGCGTTCTGCGTGGCCCACAATTCGATGGTCACCGGCGAGTTTGTGGTCGGCAGGATGTTAGTGCCCAAACTGACGTACGCGTCTTGATGCCCCCCGGCGCTGTTCAGCGTGACCTGATTGGCGCTAAGGGTCGTGCTGCCGAAAACCGTGGCGCTGCTGCCCCCCACCGAGTCGGCCAGACTGTTGTTGAAGCTCCAGCGATGGGCGAGGGCCGGATTGGCGCCGGCGAGGCACAAGATTCCGCCGGAGATCAAGGTCGCGCCGCCGTAGGCCTGCGAGGTGGTCAGCGTGAGCGTGCCGGTGCCCACTTTGTTCAGGCCGCCCGCGCCGCTGAGTACGCCCGTGTAGGTCGTATTCTGGCCGTTCTGCCCGACGCTGAGCGTGACGGGCTGGGATGCGGCGGTGGCCAGCGCGAGGCTGGCCGAGCCCGCCAGCCCGCCAAGCGTCGGACTGGTGATGCCCGCGGCGAAAGTCAGGGCGCCGCTGGACGAGACGGTGACCGTGCTGTTCTGCACGGCTAGGTTGTGCGCCAGGTTCAGGGCGCCGCCCGTGATCGTGGTCGGACCGCTGTAGGTGTTGGCGGCGCCCAGGGTCAAGGTGTTGCCACCGACAATGTTCAGCGCCAGCGGCTGGATGATGCTGGCCGCGATCGTCGCGCTGGCGTTCGTGGTATCGATGGTAAGTAGGCTGGAGTTGTTGGCCCAACTGGAACTGACCAGCAAGGCGCCGATCTGGCTGCCCGTCCAGCCCGTCGCGCCATTGCCCGTCGGCAGGATGAAGCCGGCCCCGCCGGCCACGCTCACCGAGCCGGAGAGCGAGGCCGCCAGCTCAGCCTCGATGGCACCTGCCGAGACCAACGTGTTGCCCGCGCTGTTGCTGCCGCTCAGGTAGAGCGTCCCCGAGCCGACCTTGGTCAGCGAGGTCGCCCCGCTGAGATTGCCGGCGTAGGTCGTCGTCATGCCGTTGCCGCCGATGGTCAGCGGGCCGGCCGGAGCGGCCAGATTTCCCGCTCCCGCCAGGCCGCCCAGAGTAAGGCTGGCAAGTCCGGCCGTGTTCAGCACGCCCGCCGTTGGGCTGAGCGTCAAGGTCTGGCCAGCCAGGGCCAGGGAATTGTTCAACTGCAGCGTGCCGCCGGCGAGGGTCGTGACGCCCAGGAGCGAATTCGAAGCGCCGAGGACCAGCGCCCCGGAGTTGACGGTCAAACTCCCCGAGCCCAGCAGCGATCCAGCGAGGAGTTGCGTGCCGTTGCCATTCATCGCCAGGCTGATCGGGCCCTGGGTTCCATCGATCGTGCCGCTGAAGGTGGTCGAGCCGCCGCTGGGGCTGAAGGTCAGCAGGGACGAGGACCCGGAATTGCTGTTGATGACGCTGCCGCCGCCAGCCAACGAAGCCACCTGCTGGGTGCAACCGCTCAGATCGAAGCTGGCGTTCGCCCCGAGCGTCAGGGGCGTGGTGATCGGCAAGAGATTGATACCGCCGCGCTTGCCCGCAATCCAGGCGTTCATGTAGGCATTCAGGGCTGTCACCTGAGTTGAGGACAGGGCGGTATCGTAGACAAGGACCGCGGAGATGTCGACGTTACCCGCCCAACCGCCGCTGCCGTCGATATTCCCGATGGCCATATTGTTCGTGCCGTTTGGATTATTGTCGGTGAACGGACCCGCCGCGAGCGCGCCATTGAGGTAGATGCTGGCGCCGTTGCTCACGCCGGCCTGACTTACCAGGATGTACGAGTTCACGTTGGCCGAATCCATGCCGGGAACGGCAACATTATAGCCGCCGGCGCCATAAGAATTAGGGCCGTTGCCGGTGGCGACGAGTTGCAGACGGTGCCAGCCGCCGCCAGAGTCGTGCCCAAACAGCGACGCATTGTTGGCGCCACCCATATTCTGGTAAATGACCGCTACCGTAACGTTGGGATCGTTCAGGTTGAAGCTGCTCAAGAAACCCGGCGTGCCATTGATACTGATCGTCGGTTGCGTCCCGCCCAAACCGCTGGCCAGGTAATTCGGTGCATTGCCGCTGTTAATCGCCACAGCATTGTTCCCGGCACCGCTCTTATCCTTCCATTGTTCCACCTGGGAGCCGTTCAGTTGCAGTGTCGATAAGTCGCTGGCGTCCAGCCAGAGTTTCAGGTCGCCCGTGTCGGGCGGAGCGAAGGCGCCCCCCAACTGCAACTTTAACGTTCCGCCGCTGATCGTCGTGGGACCGCCATAGGTACTGACGTTGAGCAAGGTCAACGTCCCGCTGCCGCCCTTGGTCAGGCTGCCGCCGCCGCTGATCGTTCCGCCGTAGGTCTGGTTGGCGTTTATGTTCAGAACCACCGCGCCGTTGTTGGCGATGTTGCCGTTCAGAAGCGTGTCCTGGCCGGGCTGTCCCGTGCCCATTTGCAGCGTCCCGCCGCTGACGCTGATCGGACCCGTGAAGGTGTTCGAGCCGGTCAGAAGCAGCGCGCCGGGGCCGCCCTTCGTCAAACCGACCGGCGTGCCGCCGTTGTCGGTAATCGGCGAGCTGATCGTAAAGGGCGCAGCCGTGTTGCCTTGGATCACCACCACGTCGGCCAGGCTATTGGCGGCCGTCGTGCCCGAGGAGGAGGTCAGGGCCCCCCCCGAGATGCCGGAGGAGCCGCCCGACGGGGTCACCAAAATCCCCCCGCTGGCCAGCGTGAGGGGACCGTTGAGGCTTAGGTTGACCGAACCGCTGTTGAACCGCAGGCTGTTGACCGTGACCGCACCCGCCGGCGGCGAAACTGCGCCAGTCACGTCCACATTGTTGCCCGGATTGCTGAAATCATTCGTATTGTAGCCCCCATTGGCCGACAGGCCGTCAATGGTCCCGCTGCTGCTCACGCTGGCCCAATCCGTGTAGCCATTGACGGTCAGGTAGCCGCCCAGGATGCCGCTGGTGTTGGAACTCGAGGTGCTGAAGACACCCGCGCTGGCGGCCAGGTCGAGCACCCCGCCGCTACGGCTGAGCGGCCCCAAATTGACCTTCACCCCAGTCCCGCTGCCGCTGACCACCACCGTCGAACCGAAGCCCGCCACGCCGGTCGATACGAACGTCTCGTTGACCGCCGCGGAAGCATTCCCCGCGAAGGCCAGCGTGCCGCCGCTGAGCACCACCGGCGAGGCGGGCGGTACGATGCCCCCCACCGTCCCGGCCGAGGCCGTCAAACCGCTGTAATCCAGCGTCAACTGCCCGCCGGCCACGGTCGTGGCCCCCGTATAACTGTTCGTGCCCATCAGGCCCACGTTGCCGTTGCCCGGGGAACTCGCGGTAATTCCCCCGCTGCCGCTGATGTTGCCCGTGAACAACACCGAACTGCCGGGCACCGCGCTTACGCGCCACGCTGCTGCTGTTGACCAGGATCGCACCGGAATAGGTGGAAGTGCCCCCGCCGATCGTCCCCAGCGTCGTGGGGCCGGCCGTGGCATTCACCGTGATCGGACGGCCGATCGTGTACGCGCCGCCGGTCACCAGCGCGGCCGGATTCCCCCCCGAATTCGCGTCGCCGATCGTGATCGCACTGGTGGCGTCGCCGAACACGCCGTTGGCGCCGGAAAAAGCATTGCCGCCGGCGATCAGCGTGCCCATGGTGATCGACGTCGCACCCGAGTAAGTACTGGCCGTCCCGCTGAGCTTCAAGCCCCCGCCGCCATACCCCTGGCGGAGATTGATCCCGTTGCCGCCGATGATGGTGCCGGTGAAAGCGATGTTGTCGTTCGTGCCCAGCAAGAAGTTGATCATCGGGCTCGTTCCGCCCAGCGTCACGTGCCCGCTGAACGTCAGGCCGGAACTGCTCATGTAATAGCAGCCGTCGTCAATAGTCAGCGCGTTGGCCAAGGTCACCGCCAGCGGCGAACTGTTCAACAGGCCGATATAGCCCGTGTTGCTGCTGCCGATGGTGATCGCGCCCGTCCCCAGCGGGCCCTTGGTGATCGTACCGAGGCTGACGGTCGTGCTGGCCCCCTGGACATCGACGTAGCCGCCCAGACTTTGCAGCGTGAACCCGCCGCTGAAGGTGTTGGCCGGATTGTTGATGATCAGGGTGCCGTTGACTTGGCCCGCGCTGCCGGAAGACCGCAGCAGGCTGCCGCCCCCCGAAATCGACCCGGAAAGGACCACGGTCAAGCCTGGGTTGGTCAGCTCGAGGCTCTCGGTGCCCGAGGGCAGCGAGCTGCTGCCGGAAAGCTGGATGGCATTGGCCCCATTGAACCAGGCCGCGTCGTTCTTGGCGATCGCCCAGGGATTGGCGATGGCGTTGCCGCCGATCAAGGGGGTGCCGGCCTGGAACCCGTCGCTGCTGGAGGACGAGAAGGTGATCGTTCCCGTGCCGAAGGCCCGATTGTTGCCGATCGTCACATCCGTATTGCTGTTGAGGATCGTCTTGCCGGTATAGGTATTGAAGGCGGTCAGCGTCGGATTGCCCGTGATGTTCAACGTGCCGCCGCCGCTGATCACGCCGGAAAGGGTCCCCACGCCGGCGGGGTCATTCAGATTGTACGTGCCGCTGCTCAAGTTCAGCGACCCGCTCAGTTCCAGGTTGGAACTGCCGCCGAAGTTGAGCGTCTTGCTGCCGGTGGTGGTAAAGACCAGGGAATTCGCAATCGCATTGCCGCCGGTGAGGGCCGTGGCGGCGGCCAGCGTGCCGCCGTTGAGCTGCAAGGTCGTCGGGCCGAACGACGCCGGACTGGTGGCAGCGTAAGCCCCGCCGGCCACGTTCAGCGTGCCGGCGGAAATGTTGTTGGCGATCACCAGGGTGCCTCCCGCGGCCGGTGCCAGGTTCGCCAGCGAGCCCGAGTAGGCGCCGCTCAAGACCACGGTGCCCGTGGCGGCCGGGGCATAGACGCCGGTGCTGATCGGGCCGGCCATCGTCAGGGTGCCGCCGCTGGCAGCGCTCAAGGTCCCCGCCAGGGCCAGGTTGCTGGCCTGCAAGGTAACGCTGCCCGGTCCAATGGAGAGCGTGCCGCTATTGCTGAAGGCCAGGCCCGGATCGATGTTCAATACGTAGCCGTTGCTGCTGCCCAGGCTCAACGTCTGCCCCGCCCCGATGAGGAAAGCGCTGGAGCCGGCCAGCGTGACTGTGCCGTTGGCCACCGCCCCGCTTGCCGCGCTGCCCATGCCGGCGATGATCGAACCGCCGCTGCCGGCCAGCGTGACCGCGTTGCCGGAGACCAGGTCAAAGGTCAGCGTCAGGGCGTCGGTCGTGGCGGCGGCCAGCACCAGCCCGCCGCCGCCGAGGATAATCGGCGCGCTACCCAACGGACCGCTGGCCGGGCCGGGGCTCGTGTAACTCTGTCCCACCGCCACCAGGCTGCCCACGTTGACCTGGAAGGCCGTGCCGGCGGTGAACGTATTCGTGCCGGTGAGCACCACCGGCCCGGCACCCGTCTTGACGAAGGTGGCCGCGGTCCCGTTATCGCCGACGGCAGGGAGCAGGACGCTCATGCCCGCATCGACGTTCAACGTGCCCGTGCCCGAGACGCTCGTGCTGTTAAAAGTCATCACTGCGTTGCTGCCGCTGACGTGCAGGCGCGCTGCCCAGGGCAATACTGGGGAAGGTCGCCAGCCCGTTAGAAACGCTAATACCTGACGGCGCCGTGACGGAGATCGCGTTGTTGTAAAGCCCGTTAAGATTGGCGTCGGGCCCGGCGAGCGAATTTGCCAAGAGCTGCTGCTGGGTGAGGGCCGTATCCCAGATACGAAATTCGTTGTAGCTGGCGCTGGCGGAGGAATCGGCGCCATATTCTGAGAGGCCCAGCCACATGTTGGTCTGGACCAGGCCCGCCAGGCTCGCGCCCGGATCGTTGAAGGTGGCCGTGTTCAACACGTTCCCCAAGGCGTCCATCTTGTATGCGGTGAACGTTGTGCTGGCGCCGGCGGTAGGGTCGGTGTAGGGCGTGATCACGACGGCAATATGGTATTCCGTGCCCAGCGTATACGGCGCAAGCTGGTTGTTTTCCTGGCTATTGGCGCCGTTGGCAGCTTGATAGCGAAGCTGATCATTGGTGATTGTGGTGCCCCCAGTCCAAGCCATGAGTATGTTATTGCCCGTGCCGTTGCCGAAGTCGAAGATCCGCGACCAGTTCTGCACCGCGTTCTGCGTGGCCCACAATTCGATGGTCACCGGCGAGTTTGTGGTCGGCAGGATGTTAGTGCCCAAACTGACGTACGCGTCTTGATGCCCCCCGGCGCTGGTCAGCGTGACCTGATTGGCGCTAAGGGTCGTGCTGCCGAAAACCGTGGCGCTGCTGCCCCCCACCGAGTCGGCCAGACTGTTGTTGAAGCTCCAGCGATGGGCGAGGCCCAACGGAGTGCCATTCACCTGCAACACGCCGCCGCTGAGGACGATGGGGCCCGTGCCCACCGCGCCGGGGGAAGCAGCCACCAGGCTGCCGGCGTTGATGGTGGTGCCGCCCGTGTAGGTGTTGGTGCCGCTGAACGTCACGCTGCCCGACCCGTTGAGCGTGACCGCCGTGGTGCCGCCGGTCACGTCGTTGATCGGCCCGCCGCTGAACGTGTAGGGCGTCGTATTGTTGGTAAACGTCACGCTCGCCGGCGAAACCCCGCCCGCGGTAATGGCGATACTCGGATTGGCGGTGCCGTCGCCGAAGGTCACGTCGCTGCCGTCAGAGTAGGTCTGCGTGCCGCTCGAATTCAACCAGTTCTGCGTGGTTTGGATGTCCCATGCATTCGATACGGCGCCGGTCCAAGTGAGCGACTGGCCCGCTGCCGGGGAGAGGGAAGACACTAACACGGCCAGCCCGCACGCCAGCCCCGCCGCCACATTACGTAAACACCTCATGAGACATACTCCCGATCTGAAACACTCTTTCTTGGGTATGCAAAAGCCCCCTGCCGCAACCTGCCAGCCGCAAGCGGGTACCCCGATACCCGAACCCAAGCTCGGGAAAGCCCGGGTATCCGCTTGCCAATCCCGGTAGAGGGGGCAAGTTTCTTGGACTTCCTCAAACTGTAACGCCAGCTTTCGCCCCAGCCGGGGCGTTTACAGTTTGAGTTCTATTATGGTGGGCCGTGCATCGCCGACCATGCTACGCATGGTGCCCGTCGCTTGTCCCACCCTACGAGGCATGCCCCGTCGCCGTTGGCTCCCGGTTAAACGAGGGCCATGCCCGTGCTTTCAACTCTTCATCCGCCTCCGCCGGCTGACCGCCACCGCCGCCACGATTCCCGCAACGCCCAACAGCGCCAAGGTCCCCGGTTCGGGCACCGCCGCAACCGCCGCAGCGGGCGAAGCCGCGACCGGGGCGGCAACCGCCGACGGTTCAACCAGGCCAAAGGCCGCCAATCCGCTGCCGACGGACAAGCTCGAGCCGTCGGCAAGAGCCGCGCTGTTGTTGAGCTGCAGCGTGCCGTTCCAGACGGTCGTTCCACCCGTGTAAGTATTGGTGCCACTGAGGACCAACGTGCCGGGGCCGTCGAGCACCACGCCGATCGAGCCCAGGGTCCCGCCTCCCTGGATCATGCCGCTAAACGTGGTCGAACCGCCGCTGGGGCTGAGGGTCAGGACAGACACGCTGCCCGTATTGCTGTTGATAATGCTGCCGCCGCTGCCGGGCGTGCCGTCCGAAAGCGAGGCAACCTGCTGGCTGGCGCCGTTCAGGTCCAACGTGCCGTTGGCCGCGATCGCCAGCGGCGTGCCGATTGGTAGAAGATTGCTGCCGGATAGGTTGCCGTCGGGCCCAAGTACCGTCAATTGGGTGAGTTGCGCCTGGGTCAGGGCGGCGTTCCAGATACGAACCTCGTTGTAGCTGGCGTTGGCGTCCGCATCACCGTATTCCGAGCGGCCCAGCCACATGTTGGTCTGTGTCAACTGCGAAATATTCCAAGCCACCGGGTTGTTCGGGTCGGTGCCCGAAGCGACCAGGGTGCCGTTGTCGGTGTACTGGTACCAGGAGAGGTTCGATCCGGTGCCGTTGGGCGTAACCACGAGGGCAATGTGATACTCCGTGCCGGGCGTGAACGTCGCCGCGTTGAAATTCTGGCTGTTGGGGGAGATCACGCTGGGATTATTCGTTCCTTGCGTCCAGGACCAGAGCAGGTTGCTGGGGCCGCCCGCCGTGGTACCGAAGTCAAAGATGCGCGACCAGCTCTCCGGCTGGTTTTCCGTGGTCCATAGCTCGACGGTGTACGGCGAGTTCGTCGTCGGCAGGAGGTTGGTGCTGCCGTTGCCCAAGGAAACATAGTTGACGTGGCTCGACCCGTTACCGGTGATCGTGACCTGATTGGTTCCAAGGGTCGCGTTGCCGGACAGAATGGCCGAGACGCCGCCCACCGAGTCAGTCAGACTGTTGTTAAAGCCCCAGCGATGGGCGAGACCCGGAGCAACAACGCCCCGCAACTGCAACACCCCGTTGCTGATGGTCGTGGCGCCGCCGTAACTGCTGGAAGTGGTCAGGGTGAGCGTGCCGGCACCCACTTTGTTCAGGCCGCCCGCGCCGCTCAAGCTGCCGCCGTAGGTCGTATTCTGGCCGTTTTGCCCGACGTTCAGCGTGACGGGTTCGGCAGCGGCGGTGGCCAGCGCGAGGCTGGCCGAGCCCGCCAGCCCGCCAAGCGTCGGACTGGTGATGCCCGCGGCGAAAGTCAGGGCGCCGCTGGACGAGACGGTGACCGTGCTGTTCTGCACGGCCAGGTTGTGCGCCAGATTCAGGGCGCCGCCCGTGACCGTGGTCGGGCCGCTGTAGGTATTCGACGCGGCCAGGGTCAGCGTGCCAGGCCCTACCTTGGTCAACGAGAGCGGCTGGTTAATGCTGTTGGCGATCGTCACACTGGCGTTCGTGGTATCGATGGTAAGTAGGCTGGAGTTGTTGGCCCAACTGGCGCTGACCAGCAAGGCGCCGATCTGGCTGCCCGTCCAGCCCGTCGCGCCATTGCCCGTCGGCAGGGTGAGTCCGGCCCCGCCGGCCACACTCACCGAGCCGGAGAGCGAGTCCGCCAGCTCAGCCTCGATGGCACCTGCCGAGACCAACGTGTTGCCCACGCTATTGCTGCCGCTCAGGTAGAGACTGCCCGAGCCGACCTTGGTCAGCGAGGTTGCCCCGCTGAGATTGCCGGCGTAGGTCGTCGTCATGCCGTTGCCGCCGATGGTCAGCGGGCCGGCCGGAGCGGCCAGATTCCCCGCTCCCGCAAGGCCGCCCAGGTTCAGGCTGGCAAGTCCGGCCGTGTTCAGCACGCCCGCTGTCGGGCTGAGCATCAAGGTCTGGTCTGCCAGGGCCTGGGAATTGTTCAACTGCAGCGTGCCGCCGGCGAGGGTCGTGACGCCCAGGAGCGAATTCGAAGCGCCGAGGACCAGCGCCCCGGAGTTGACGGTCAAACTCCCCGAGCCCAGCAGCGATCCAGCGAGGAGTTGCGTGCCGCTGCCGCTCATCACTAGGCTGATCGGGCCCGACCCAGAGGGTGCCCCGCTGCCGCCGATCGTGCCGCTGAAGGTGGTCGAGCTGCCGCTGGGGCTGAGCGTCAGGATGGACAAGGTGCCGGAATTGCTGTTGATGATCGTGCCGCCGTTGCCGGGCGTGACGTTCCGACAACGAGGCAATCTGCTGGCGCGCGCCACCGAGGTCCAGCGTCGCGCCGGAGGCGATCGACACGGGCGTTACGCTGGGCAAGACGCTGAAGCCCGGGTTTCCGACCACGATATCCAGGTTCTTGACCACGTAATTCCCGGCGTTCGCCGCGAAGGTGTAGTCATTATTGTAGGTCGGGCCGCCATTCCCCAGGCCCACATCATAGGTGCCGCCGTTCCAGTCGTTGAAGGAAATCAACATTTGCTCCGCGCCGGCGCCATAATTGCCGATCTTCATCGACCCGTAGCCTTGGCCGGTGCCGGCCCCGTCGTCGGCTAGGCCCCACTGACCAGCCGTCGCATTGGGAACGCCGTAACCGTTGCCGTTGCCGTAATTGCTCGGCCAGAACTGCACGAGGCCCGTGCTGATGTTGTTGCCCGTCACGATGCCCGGCACGTTCGAGGCGACGTTCATATTGGTGATCGTCACGCTGCCTTGGCTGCCGTTGTTGTAGTGGTAGAACTCGCCCGTGGACGCGATGGGCACTCCCAGCATGCTCGCGTTTGTCGACAAATCGGACGCGTCGAATGAGACATAGACCCATTGCAGCGGACCGCCGGATTGCTGCACCTCCATGTAGTATCCCACGCGGCTGAAAGAGCCATTGGGGATGCTGGCGGCATTGTTCACCGTGTAAGGAACGCCGCCGCTGAGATTCTGGTTCGTGCCGATCTGCAATTGGTAGGCCAGCGTATAGCCGGCCGTCTCGGGAACATTGGGCAAGATGCCTGCGCCGGCCAATTGCAACGTGCCTTGGTTGATGATGGTCGGGCCGCTGTAGGAATTCATCCCCTTGAGGGTCAGGCTCCCGCTGCCGCCCTTGGTCAGGCTGCCGCCGCCGCTGATCGTTCCGCCGTAGGTCTGGTTGGCGTTCATGTTCAGAACCACCGCGCCGTTGTTGGCGATGTTGCCGGCCAGAACCGCGCCCATTTGCAGCGTCCCGCCGCTGACGCTGATCGGACCCGTGAAGGTGTTCGAGCCGGTCAGAAGCAGCGCGCCGGGACCGCCCTTGGTCAATCCGACCGGCGTGCCGCCGTTGTCGGTAATCGGCGAGCTGATGGTAAAGGGCGCAGCCGTGTTGCCTTGCATGACCACCACGTCGGCCAGGCTATTGGCGGCCGTCGTGCCCGAGGAGGAGGTCAGGGCCCCCCCCGAGATGCCGGAGGAGCCGCCCGACGGGGTCACCAAAATCCCCCCGCTGGCCAGCGTGAGGGGACCGTTGAGGCTTAGGTTGACCGAACCGCTGTTGAACCGCAGGCTGTTGACCGTGGTCGCGCCCGCCGGCGGCGAAACTGCGCCAGTCACGTCCACATTGTTGCCCGGATTGCTGAAATCATTCGTATTGTAGCCCCCATTGGCCGACAGGCCGACGACCGTCCCGCCGCCGTTGACGCTGGCCCAATCGGTGTAGCCATTGACGGTCAGGTAGCCGCCCAGGATACCGTTGGTGTTGGAACTCGAGGTGCTGAAGACACCCGCGCTGGCGGCCAGGTCGAGCACCCCGCCGCTACGGCTGAGCGGCCCCAAATTGACCTTCACCCCAGTCCCGCTGCCGCTGACCACCACCGTCGAACCGAAGCCCGCCACGCCGGTCGATACGAACGTCTCGTTGACCGCCGCGGAAGCATTCCCCGCGAAGGCCAGCGTGCCGCCGCTGAGCACCACCGGCGAGGCGGGCGGTACGATGCCCCCCACCGTCCCGGCCGAGGCCGCCAAAGCGCTGTAATCCAGCGTCAACTGCCCGCCGGCCACGGTCGTGGCCCCCGTATAACTGTTCGTGCCCATCAGGCCCACGTTGCCGTTGCCCGAGGAACTCGCGGTAATTCCCCCGCTGCCGCTGATGTTGCCCGTGAACAACACCGAACTGCCGGGCACCGCGCTCAGCGCCACGCTGCTGCTGTTGACCAGGATCGCACCGGAATAGGTGGAAGTGCCCCCGCCGATCGTCCCCAGCGTCGTGGGGCCGGCCGTGGCATTCACCGTGATCGGACGGCCGATCGTGTACGCGCCGCCGGTCACCAGCGCGGCCGGATTCCCCCCTGAATTCGCGTCGCCGATCGTGATCGCACTGGTGGCGTCGCCGAACACGCCGTTGGCGCCGGAAAAAGCATTGCCGCCGGCGATCAGCGTGCCCATGGTGATCGACGTCGCACCCGAGTAAGTACTGGCCGTCCCGCTGAGCTTCAAGCCCCCGCCGCCATACCCCTGGCGGAGATTGATCCCGTCGCCGCCGATGATGGTGCCGGTGAAAGCGATGTTGTCGTTCGTGCCCAGCAAGAAGTTGATCATCGGGCTCGTTCCGCCCAGCGTCACGTGCCCGCTGAACGTCAGGCCGGAACTGCTCATGTAATAACAGCCGTCGTCAATAGTCAGCGCGTTGGCCAAGGTCACCGCCAGCGGCGAACTGTTCAACAGGCCGATATAGCCCGTGTTGCTGCTGCCGATGGTGATCGCGCCCGTCCCCAGCGGGCCCTTGGTGACCGAACCGAGGCTGACGGTCGTGCTGGCCCCCTGGACATCGACGTAGCCGCCCAGACTTTGCAGCGTGAACCCGCCGCTGAAGGTGTTGGCCGGATTGTTGATGATCAGGGTGCCGTTGACTTGGCCCGCGCTGCCGGAAGACCGCAGCAGGCTGCCGCCGGCCCCCGAAATCGACCCGGAAAGGACCACGGTCAAGCCTGGGTTGGTCAGCTCGATGCTCTCGGTGCCCGAGGGCAGCGAGCTGCTGCCGGAAAGCTGGATGGCATTGGCCCCATTGAACCAGGCCGCGTCGTTCCTGGCGATCGCCCAGGGATTGGCGATGGCGTTGCCGCCGACCAAAGGGGTGCTGGCCTGGAACCCATCGCTGCTGGAGGACGAGAAGGTGATCGTTCCCGTGCCGAAGGCCCGATTGTTGCCGATCGTCACATCCGTGTTGCTGTTGAGGATCGTCTTGCCGGTATAGGTATTGGCGGCGGTCAGCGTCGGATTGCCCGTGATGTTCAACGTGCCGCCGCCGCTGATCACGCCGGAAAGGGTCCCCATGCCGGCGGGGTCATTCAGATTGTACGTGCCGCTGCTCAAGTTCAGCGACCCGCTCAGTTCCAGGTTGAAAGTGCCGCCGAAGTTGAGCGTCTTGGCGCCGGTGGTGGTGAAGACCAGGGAATTCGCAATCGCATTGCCGCCGGTGAGGGCCGCGGCGGCGGCCAGCGTGCCGCCGTTGAACTGCAAGGTCGTCGGGCCGAACGACGCCGGACTGGTGGCCGCGTAAGCCCCGCCGGCCACGTTCAGCGTGCCGGCGGAAATGTTGTTGGCGATCACCAAGGTGCCTCCCGCGGCCGGCGCCAGGTTCGCCAGCGAGCCCGAGTAGGCGCCGCTCAAGACCACGGTGCCCGTGGCGGCCGGGGCATACACGCCGGTGCTGATCGGGCCGGCCATCGTCAGGGTGCCGCCGCTGGCAGCGCTCGAAGGTCCCCACGGAAGACGTCAGGTTGCCGGCCGACAAGGTAACGCTGCCCGGCCCGCCGGAGATCGTGCCGCTGTTGCTGAACTGCAGACCGGGATCGATGCCGAGGGTATACCCGTTGCTGCTGCCCAGGTTCAACGTCTGCCCCGCGGCGATGGGGAAAGCGCTGGAGCCGGCCAGCGTGACCGTGCCGTTGGCCACCGCCCCGCTTGCCGCGCTGCCCATGCCGGCAATGATCGAACCGCCGCTGCCGGCCAGCGTAACCGCGTTGCCGGAAACCAGGTCAAAGGTCAGCGTCAGGGCGTCGGTCGTTGCGGCGGCCAGCACCAGCCCGCCGCCGTTCAAGGTAATCGGCGCGCTGCCCAGCGGTCCGGCGGCCGGGCCGGGGTTGGCGTAATTCTGTCCCACCGCCACCAGGCTGCCGGCGTTGACCTGGAAGGCCGTGCCGGGCGTGAACGTATTCGTGCCGGAAAGCACCGCGGCCCCATTTCCCGTCTTGATGAATGTCGCCGCTGTCCCGTTATCGCCGACGGCAGGGAGCAGGACGCTCACGCCCGCATCGACGTTCAAGGTGCCGCTGCCCGAGAGGGTAGTGCCATAAAAGGTCAGCCCTGTGCTGCTGCCGCCGCTGCCGCTGACGTGCAACGCGCTGCCCAACGAAAGGCTGGTGAAGCTCACCGACCCGCTGAGGGTCAGACTGGACGGCGCCGTCACATTCATGGAATTGCCGTAGGCCGCAACCCCCGAGGCCAGAACCGAGTTGGGAATGAAGGCCCAGTTGTTGAAGCTTGCGGTGGTGTCGCCGGTATCGGGTCCGTCGTACGAGACGTTCAGACCGTAGCCGCCGCTGCCCTGGCCTTCCATGGCGGTGAAGCTGTGCCAGCCCGCCGTGAGGGTCACCGGAAACAGGTTGGTGGACTCGGTATGCTGTTGAGGGGCCGGATTGGTCGTCGTGCCCGCTACCCCCTGATTGTAGTTGTCGCTGCGGACCAGGTTGCCGTCGATGAAGACCATCGAGTTGTCGTCGCTATTGGTGCAGATCTCGTACGTCCCGCCGGTGGCGATGAAGATGCTGCCATCGAAGCGGGAGGTGAAGTTGCTGTTGCCGATGCTGTTGCCGAAGGCAGTCTCCCAACCGAGGAGATTGAAACTCCCGTTGAATTCCAGCGCATTGGTGGTGTTCAGCGGGTTGGCGGTCGTGGTCGTGTAATCCAAGGGCAATGAAGCGGTGTAGGCATTCAAATTGGCGAGCGTGGAATATTGGGTGGCCCCGTTCCCCCCGTTCGTCCCGTACGGGTAACCGGGCGTGGTCGCGTTACCGTAGAACGTGGCCACCAGGCCCGGCGAGCCGCCCGAGACCCTGAGCGCACCGCCGTTGAGGGTAATCGTGCCCGTGCCGAGCGCGTACTGGGAAGCCGATACCAGGGTGCCGGCGTTGATCGTGGTGCCGCCCGTGTAGGTGTTGGAGCTGCTGAACGTCACGCTGCCCGACCCGTTGAGCGTGACCGCCGTGGGGCCCGCGCCTGAGTCGTTGATCGGCCCGCCGTTGAACGTGTAGGGCGTCGTGTTGTTGGTAAACGTGACGCTCGCCGGCGAAACCCCGCCCGCGGTAATGACGATGTTCGTATTCGTGTTCGTAATAGCGAGGTCGCCGAAGGTCACGTCGCTGCCGTCAGAGTAGGTCTGCGTGCCGCTCGAATTCAACCAGTTCTGCGTGGCTTGAATGTCCCATGCATTCGATACGGCGCCGGTCCAAGTGAGCGACTGGCCCGCTGCCGGGGAGAGGGAAGACACTAACACGGCCAGCCCGCACGCCAGCCCCGCCGCCACATTACGTAAACACCTCATGAGACATACTCCCGATCTGAAACACTCTTTCTTGGGTATGCAAAAGCCCCCTGCCGCAACCTGCGAGCCGCAAGCGGGTACCCCGATACCCGAACCCAAGCTCGGGAAAGCCCGGGTATCCGCTCGCCAGTCACGGCAGACGGGGCAAGTTTCTTGGACTTCCTCAAGCTGTAACGCCAACTCCCCCCAGTCGGGGCGGGTACCCTCTGGGTGCCAGCGGGGGCGTTTACAGTCTAAGTTCTATCGTGGTGGGCCGGCAGCTCGCCGACCATGCTACGCATGGTGCCCGTCGCTTGTCCCACCCTACCAGGCATTCCCCGTCGCCGTTGGCTCCCGGTTAAACGAGGGCCATGCCCGTGCTTTCAACTCTTCATCCGCCTCCGCCGGCAGGCCGCCGCCGCCGCCACGATTCCCGCCACGCCCAACAGCGCCAAGGTCCCCGGTTCGGGCACCGCCGCAACCGCCGCAGCGGGCGAAGCCGCGGCCGGGGCGGCAACCGCCGACGGTTCAACCAGGCCGAAGGCCGCCAATCCGCTGCCGACGGACAAGCTCGACCCGTCGGCAAGGGCCTCGTTGTTGTTGAGCTGCAACGTGCCGTTCCAGACGGTCGTTCCACCCGTGTAAGTATTGGTGCCACTGAGGACCATAGTGCCGGGGCCGTCGAGCACCAGGCCGGTCGAGCCCAGGGTCCCGCCTCCCTGGATCATGCCGCTGAAGGTGGTCGAGCCGCCCGTGGGAGTCAGGGTGAGGACCGCTGCGCTGCCCGTACTGCTGTTGATGATACTGCCGCCGCTGCCGGTGGCGCTGTCCGACAGCGAGGCCACCTGCTGACTGGCGCCCCCGAGGTCCAGCGTGCCGTTGGCCGCGATCGTCAACGGCGTGGTGATCGGCAGGAGATTATTGCCGCCGCCGCCGATGCCGAACCACTTGGCGTCGAGGTAGTTCTCCACCTGCTGCATCTGGGAGCTGCTCAGCGGATAATCGTAGATAATCAGTTCCGCTTGCGATTGATTGCCGCTGTGGATCGTGTTGCGGTCGGCATTGAAACTGTCGGCCTGCACGGGCCCAGTGGTCTCCAAGGCGACCAAATTATAGCCGTTTTGACTGCTAAGCACGGGCATGTTGGTTGACGAATAATCCGCCACGACCCCGTCCACGCTGGTTGTTCCGCCAGTGATGTATGGACTTGCCCAGCCAGTACCGGGGTTATGAAGGTTATCCCAGAGGGGAGCTGTGGCATCCGTATCATCCGCGTTATAGCGATGGAAATTATAGCTGCCGCCGGCGATGTCGGTCAGCAGGAAGCTGGCCCCCTTGAAGATCGAAAACACTGTGCGGATATTGCTGTCCTGCGTGAATTGCAGGGCCTCGCTACTGCCGCCATTGTTGCCCGTGAAATTCAGAGCACCCAGACCTGTTCCGGTTCCGGCGTTGGCGATGTAGGTGGGCGCCGTGTGGCTGGCGCCGCCGGGTACTGTGGCGGTGCCGCCCAGCGTGCCGCCATTGGTCAGTAGACTGACACTGGCGCCGTCCGCCAGACCAAGCTTCGACTCGTCGAACCAGATGCTGTAGCCCGGCACGGGTGGCGCGGTCGGTACGCCATGCAACTGCAACACGCCGCCGCTAATGGTCGTCGCGCCGCCGTAACTGCTGGAGGTGGTCAGCGTGAGCGTGCCGGCGCCCACTTTGTTCAGGCCGCCCGCGCCGCTGAGTACGCCCGTGTAGGTTGTATTCTGGCCGTTCTGCCCGACGTTCAGCGTGACGGGCTCGGCGGCGGCGGTGGCCAGCGCGAGGCTGGCCGAGCCCGCCAGCCCGCCAAGCGTCGGACTGGTGATGCCCGCGGCGAAAGTCAGGGCGCCGCTGGACGAGACGGTGACCGTGCTGTTCTGCACGGCCAGGTTGTGCGCCAGATTCAGGGCGCCGCCCGTGACCGTGGTCGGGCCGCTGTAGGTGTTCGACGCGGCCAGGGTCAGCGCGCCAGGCCCTACCTTGGTCAACGAGAGCGGCTGGTTAATGCTGTTGGCGATCGTCACACTGGCGTTCGTGGTATCGATGGTAAGTAGGCTGGAGTTGTTGGCCCAACTGGAACTGACCAGCAAGACGCCGATCTGGCTGCCCGTCCAGCCCGTGGCACCATTGCCCGTCGGCAGGATGAAGCCGGCCCCGCCGGCCACGCTCACCGAGCCGGAGAGCGAGGCCGCCAGCTCAGCCTCGATGGCACCTGCCGAGACCAACGTGTTGCCCACGCTATTGCTGCCGCTCAGGTAGAGACTGCCCGAGCCAACCTTGGTCAGCGAGGTTGCCCCGCTGAGATTGCCCGCGTAGGTCGTCGTCATGCCGTTGCCGCCGATGGTCAGCGGGCCGGCCGGAGCGGCCAGATTCCCCGCTCCGGCCAGGCCGCCCAGAGTAAGGCTGGCAAGTCCGGTCGTGCTCAGCACGCCCGCCGTTGCGCTGAGCGTCAAGGTCTGGCCTTCCAGGGCCAGCGAATTGTTGACTTGCAGCGTGCCGCCGCTGAGGGTCGTGATGCCCACCATCGGGTTGACGCCGCCGAGTTCCAACAGGCCTGAGGTCACGCTCAAGCTGCCCGTCCCCTGCAGCGACCCGGCGAGCAGTTGCGTGCCGTTGCCGCTCATCGCCAGGCTGATCGGGCCCTGCGCGGCGCCGCCGATTGTGCCGCTGAAGGTGCTCGAACCGCCGTTGGGGCTGAGTGTCAGGGTCGATGCGTTACCATATCCGCTCGCGTTGCCGTTGATGACCGCGCCGCCGCTGCCGCCGCTGTCGGAGAGCGAGGCAAGCTGCTGGCTGGCGCCGTACAGGTCCAGCGTCGCGCCGGCCGCGATGGTCAGCGGCGTGGTGATCGGCAGGAGGTTGCTGCCGGCCGTATTGCCCGAGCCGAAATACTTCGTCTCCAGGTAGGCCTCGGTCTGCGCCACCTGGGCATTGCTCAGAACGCCCGGGTAGATCAAGACCTCGGCGACGTTGGCGTCCGACAGCTCATTGCCGCCCTGATAGCCATTGAGCTGCAGACCATTGGGGCCATCGGTGCCGCCCTGGTTGGAGAAGAGCTGCTGCACCGTGCCGGCGCTGCTGTTGTACGCATAGAACGTACTGTTTTGGCCGGCCCCGGCAATCGTGGCCACGTACATGTGCGGGCTGGTGTCCGCGGTCGGTCCAGTGCCATTATTGGATACCCAGCCGTTGAAGTAGGCCTGATCCTGAAGGCCATTCCAGAAGCCGAACAAGAAGTTATTATTGTGCCCGCTGACGATTCGGTTATGGTTGTTGGCGTCGGACATTTCCTCCACCGCAAACATCGTAACCGGGCTGGAGTAGTTGACATTGTTGAACATGTACTGGGAGTTGGTGAAATGCACCACCGCCTGCCCATTGATAATGCCAGGGGTGTACGTGCCGCCAGCGCCGCCGTTGCCGTTGCCGGTCACGGTGCCCGCGGGACCACCGGTTTCACTGGCCCAAGCGGTAATCACATTGCCCGCGCCGAAGGTCATTGTGGAGGTATCATCCGCGTTCAGCCAGAGCACGGAACCCGCCGCCGGCAACAGCGCGCCCTTGAGTTGCAGCACGCCGGCGCTGAGGGTGGTGGCGCCGCTATAGCTCTGCGTGCCGGTGAGGGCCAGCGTCCCCGTGCCGCCCTTGGTGAAGCTGCCGCCGCCGCTGATCGTTCCGCCGTAGGTCTGGTTGCCGGCCAGGTTGACGACGAATGCGCCGTTGTTGTTGACGTTGCCGGCGAGCTGGCTGTCCTGGCCGGGCTGTCCCGTACCCATTTGCAGCGTCCCGCCGCTGACACTGATCGGACCGCTGAAGGTGTTCGAGCCGGTCAGAAGCAGCGCGCCGGGGCCGCCCTTCGTCAAACCGACCGGCGTGCTGCCGTTGTCGGTAATCGGCGAGCTGATGGTAAAGGGCGCAGCCGTGTTGCCTTGGATCACCACCACGTCGGCCAGGCTATTGGCGGCCGTCGTGCCCGAGGAGGAGGTCAGGGCCCCCCCCGAGATGCCGGAGGAGCCGCCCGACGGGGTCACCAAAATCCCCCCGCTGGCCAGCGTGAGGGGACCGTTGAGGCCCAGGTTGACCGAACCGCTGTTGAACCGCAGGCTGTTGACCGTGACCGCACCCGCCGGCGGCGAAACTGCGCCAGTCACGTCCACATTGTTGCCCGGATTGCTGAAATCATTCGTATTGTAGCCCCCATTGGCCGACAGGCCGCCAATGGTCCCGCTGCTGCTCACGCTGGCCCAATCCGTGTAGCCATTGACGGTCAGGTAGCCGCCCAGGATGCCGCTGGTGTTGGAACTCGAGGTGCTGAAGACACCCGCGCTGGCGGCCAGGTCGAGCACCCCGCCGCTACGGCTGAGCGGCCCCAAATTGACCTTCACCCCAGTCCCGCTGCCGCTGACCACCACCGTCGAACCGAAGCCCGCCACGCCGGTCGATACGAACGTCTCGTTGACCGCCGCGGAAGCATTCCCCGCGAAGGCCAGCGTGCCGCCGCTGAGCACCACCGGCGAGGCGGGCGGTACGATGCCCCCCACCGTCCCGGCCGAGGCCGCCAAAGCGCTGTAATCCAGCGTCAACTGCCCGCCGGCCACGGTCGTGGCCCCCGTATAACTGTTCGTGCCCATCAGGCCCACGTTGCCGTTGCCCGGGGAACTCGCGGTAATTCCCCCGCTGCCGCTGATGTTGCCCGTGAACAACACCGAACTGCCGGGCACCGCGCTCAGCGCCACGCTGCTGCTGTTGACCAGGATCGCACCGGAATAGGTGGAAGTGCCCCCGCCGATCGTCCCCAGCGTCGTGGGGCCGGCCGTGGCATTCACCGTGATCGGACGGCCGATCGTGTACGCGCCGCCGGTCACCAGCGCGGCCGGATTCCCCCCCGAATTCGCGTCGCCGATCGTGATCGCACTGGTGGCGTCGCCGAACACGCCGTTGGCGCCGGAAAAAGCATTGCCGCCGGCGATCAGCGTGCCCATGGTGATCGACGTCGCACCCGAGTAACTACTGGCCGTCCCGCTGAGCTTCAAGCCCCCGCCGCCATACCCCTGGCGGAGATTGATCCCGTCGCCGCCGATGATGGTGCCGGTGAAAGCGATGTTGTCGTTCGTGCCCAGCAAGAAGTTGATCATCGGGCTCGTTCCGCCCAGCGTCACGTGCCCGCTGAACGTCAGGCCGGAACTGCTCATGTAATAACAGCCGTCGTCAATAGTCAGCGCGTTGGCCAAGGTCACCGCCAGCGGCGAACTGTTCAACAGGCCGATATAGCCCGTGTTGCTGCTGCCGATGGTGATCGCGCCCGTCCCCAGCGGGCCCTTGGTGACCGAACCGAGGCTGACGGTCGTGCTGGCCCCCTGGACATCGACGTAGCCGCCCAGACTTTGCAGTGTGAACCCGCCGCTGAAGGTGTTGGCCGGATTGTTGATGATCAGGGTGCCGTTGACTTGGCCCGCGCTGCCGGAAGACCGCAGCAGGCTGCCGGCCCCCGAAATCGACCCGGAAAGGACCACGGTCAAGCCTGGGTTGGTCAGCTCGATGCTCTCGGTGCCCGAGGGCAGCGAGCTGCTGCCGGAAAGCTGGATGGCATTGGCCCCATTGAACCAGGCTGTGTCGTTCTTGGCGATCGCCCAGGGATTGGCGACGGCGTTGCCGCCGATCAAAGGGGTGCTGGCCTGGAACCCGTCGCTGCTGGAGGACGAGAAGGTGATCGTTCCCGTGCCGAAGGCCCGATTGTTGCCGATCGTCACATCCGTATTGCTGTTGAGGATCGTCTTGCCGGTATAGGTATTGGCGGCGGTCAGCGTCGGATTGCCCGTGATGTTCAACGTGCCGCCGCCGCTGATCACGCCGGAAAGGGTCCCCATGCCGGCGGGGTCATTCAGATTGTACGTGCCGCTGCTCAAGTTCAGCGACCCGCTCAGTTCCAGGTTGAAGGTGCCGCCGAAGTTGAGCGTCTTGGCGCCGGTGGTGGTGAAGACCAGGGAATTCGCAATCGCATTGCCGCCGGTGAGGGCCGTGGCGGCGGCCAGCGTGCCGCCATTGAGCTGCAAGGTCGTCGGGCCGAACGACGCCGGGCTGGTGGCAGCGTAAGCCCCGCCGGCCACGTTCAGCGTGCCAGCGGAAATGTTGTTGGCGATCACCAGGGTGCCTCCCGCGGCCGGCGCCAGGTTCGCCAGCGAGCCCGAGTAGGCGCCGCTCAAGACCACGGTGCCTGTGGCCGCCGGGGCATAGACGCCGGTGCTGATCGGGCCGGCCATCGTCAGGGTGCCGCCGCTGGCAGCGCTCAAGGTCCCCACGGAAGACGTCAGGTTGCCAGCCGACAAGGTAACGCTGCCCGGCCCGCCGGAGATCGTGCCGCTGTTGCTGAACTGCAGACCGGGATCGATGCCGAGGGTATACCCGTTGCTGCTGCCCAGGTTCAACGTCTGCCCCGCGGCGATGGGGAAAGCGCTGGAGCCGGCCAGCGTGACCGTGCCGTTGGCCACCGCCCCGCTTGCCGCGCTGCCCATGCCGGCAATGATCGAACCGCCGCTGCCGGCCAGCGTAACCGCGTTGCCGGAGACAATATCAACGCTGATGGGGGCCGTGGAAGTGGCGGCCAGGACCAGCGTGCCGTTGTTGAGGATAACCGGCGCGCTGCCCAGCGGACCGCTTGCCGGGCCCGGGCTAACGTAACTCTGTCCCACCGCCACGAGGTTGCCGGCGTTGACCTGGAAGGCCGTGCCGGCGGTGAACGTATTCGTGCCGGTGAGCACCACCGGCCCGGCACCCGTCTTGACGAAGGTGGCCGCGGTCCCGTTATCGCCGACCGCAGGGAGCATGACGCTCATGGCCGCATCGACGTTCAACGTGCCCGTGCCCGAGACGCTCGTGCTGTTAAAAGTCATCACTGCGTTGCTGCCGCTGACGTGCAACGCGCTGCCCAGGGCAAGGTTGGCGAAACCCGCCATCCCGCTGACGTTCAGAGTAGACGAAGCCGTGACGTTCAGGGTGTTGCTGTAAAGCGTCGTCCCCGGGGCGCCGTAGGTGAAGAGGCTGCCATCGCCCGGATCGACCAAGGCTACCCCGCTGGTGCTCCCGCCGTTGGTATCCCAGAAGAAGCCGAGACTGATGCCATTGATGCTTCCCGATTGGCCGCCCGGGCCGCCGTTGTTGCTGCCCCGCCACTCGAACTGGTGCCAACCGGGGGTGAGCGTTCCGGTTATATCGGCGTGCCAGCCATCCTGCCCCTCACCACCGTTGCTCGTGCCGCTCCACAGACTGCCGTCGATCTTCAATTGCGCTGCGTCGTCAATGGTCCAGCCGAAGGTGACCAGGTTATTATTGTTATTGCCGGGAAAATAGATGTAGCCCGAATAGACCCACGTGGTCTGCTGGTACCAAGGGGCGTAGGGAGCGGTGCCGTTGAACACGTAGGCATTGCGCGGGCTGAGGACGGGTGTCCAACTGGTGGGAGTGCCGGTCCAGTCGGCCCAATGGCCGCCGCTAGGACCACCGAGTTCGCCTTCCAGGAGCCCCGGTAGGCCTCCCGAGACACTGAGCGCGCCGCCGTTGAGGGTAATCGGGCCCGTGCCGAGCGCGTACTGGGAAGCCGATACCAAGGTGCCGGCGTTGATCGTGGTGCCGCCCGTGTAGTTGTTGGTGGCGCTGAAGGTCACGCTGCCCGACCCGTTGAGCGTGACCGCCGTGGGGCCCGCGCCTGAGTCGTTGATCGGCCCGCCGCTCAGCGTGTAGGGGGTCGTGTTGTTGGTAAACGTCACGCTCGCCGGCGCAACTCCACCCGCGGTAATGGCGATGTTCGTATTGGCGGCGCTGTCGCCGAAGGTCACGTTGCCGCCGTCGTAGTAATAGTCCTGCACGCCGCTCGGATTCAACCAATTCGTCGTGGTTTGAATGTCCCAGGCATTGGATACGGTGCCGGTCCAAGTGAGCGACTGGGCCGTTGCCGGGGAGAGTGAAGACACCAACACGGCCAGCGCACACGCCAGCCCTGCCGCCACACTACGTAAACACCTCATGAGAGATCCTCCCCACCAGAGATATATGGCTTCTTGGATATGAAGAAACCCCTCTGCCGCAACCCGCAAGCGGATACCCGAACCCAAGCTCGGAAAAGCCCGGGTATCCACTTGCCAGTCACGGCAGACGGGGCAAAATCTTCGTACCTAGTGCTTAGTACTCAGTACTTAGTTCTTAGTGCTCAGCAGGCAGATCCAGGACAACAGGCAGCCCTCTCATCGCCTCCTAAACTTCAAGCTCTAAGTTCTCAGCTCTTGATCCGCCTCCGCCGATAGGCTGCTGCCGCGGCCACGATGCCGGCCACACCCAACAGGGCCAACGTCCCCGGTTCGGGCACGGCGCCTACGCCGGTGGCGGGCGCAGCCGCAGCCGCACCCGTAGTCGCGGCCGGGGCAACCACCGCCGACGGTTCAACCAGGCCGAAGGCCGCCAATCCGCTGCCGACGGACAAGCTCGTCCCGTCCTCAATAGCCGCGCTGTTGTTGAGCTGCAACGTGCCGTTCCAGACGGTCGTGCCACCCGTGTAACTATTGGTGCCGCTGAGGACCATAGTGCCGGGGCCGTCGAGCACCAGGGCGATCGAGCCCGGCGAGTTGTTGCTGCCGTTGTCGCCGATCGTGCCGCTGAAGGTGGTCGAGACGCCTGTCGAGGGAGTCAAGGTCAGGACGGACGAGCTGCCCGCGTTACTGTTGATGACGTTGCCGCCGTGACGCGGGCTGGAGTCGGACAGCGAGGCCACGGTCTGGGCGCCGCCGTTCAAATCCAAGGCGGAATTGGGGGCGATCGACAAGGCCGTCGTGACCGGCAGCACCCCGCTACCAGTACCGTGCCAGGAGTACAATTGGGCGACTTGCGCCGAAGTCAGCGACGCGTTGTAGACGGTCACGTCGCTCACGTCCTCGGTCCAACCGGGGCGGGAGAGCTCGATGCCGAAGTTGTCGAACGTCTGCAGGACCCCGCCGTGCTGCTGCACCGAGGCCGCCAGCGCGCCGTTGTAATAGACGTTCACGTTTCCGTTGTCCGAGTTAGGGTCGAAGGTCGCCGTCAGGTAGACCCATTGGCTGGTGACGATAGGGCTAATGGTCGTATCGCCGCCGTAGGTATGCGTGACGAAGTTCTGACCGTTACCCGACTCCATGTCGAAGAAGGTCCCACCGTTGCCTTCCTGGCCGATGAATCCGAACATGTCGTGCCAGTCGCCAAGGTAACCCTGCGCTAAAGTGGGCGCGACCAACTCGACCCAGCCGGAGATCGTGCGCACCGAACCGAACTGGCTGGTGGTGGAATTGCCGAAGGCACTCAGCGCCCCCATCGTGACGCCCGGCGAGTTGCCGTTGATTTGCACCGCCGTGGCGAATGGCGGGTAGCCGGCGGTACCGGCATTGGCGACGGGCACCCAACTGGCATTGCCGCTGAGCGTGCCGTTGGCAGGCGTGGCGATGCCCGACCTGTCATAGGCCGTGGTCCCCGTGCCCTCGTTGAGCGGCCAGTAGCCGACCAGCCCGGCGGTGACCGGCGGCATGCCTCCCGATAGCTGCAGCGTGCCGCTGGCGATCACCGTAGGACCACCATACGTATTTGCGGCGCTAAGCTGCAACGTGCCGGCGCCCACTTTGGTCAGGCCGCCCGCGCCGCTCAAAACGCCGGCGTAGGTTGTATTCTGGCCGTTCTGCCCGACGTTGAGCGTGACGGGCTGGGAAGCGGCCGTCGCCAGGTTGACGCTGCCGGCCGCGCCCGACAGGCCGCCAAACGTCGGACTGGTGACACCCGCGGCAAAGCTCACGGCGCCGCTGGCGCTCATGCTGACCGTGCTATTCTGCACTGCCAGATTGTGTGCCAGGTTCAGCGTGCCGTTCGTAATCGTGGTCGGACCGCTGTAGGTATTCGACGCGGCCAGGGTCAGCGCCAGGCCCTACCTTGGTCAACGAGAGCGACTGGTTGATGCTGGCCGCGATCGTCGCATTGGCGTTCGTGGTATCGATGGTCAATAGGCTGGAGTTGTTGGCCCAACTGGAGCTGACCAAAATGGCGCCGATCTGGCTGCCCGTCCAGCCCGTCGCGCCGTTGCCCGCCGGCAGGATGAGGCCGGCCCCGCCGGCCACGCTCACCGAGCCGGAGAGCGACGCCGGCAGCTCAGCCTCGATGGCACCTGCCGAGATCATCGTATTGCCCACGCTGTTGCTGCCGCTCAGGTAGAGCGTGCCCGCGCCGGTCTTGGTCAGCGAGGTCGCCCCGCTGAGATTGCCGGCGTAGGTCGTCGAGGAGCCGTTGGCGCCGATCGTCAACGCGACCGCGGGCAGGTTCAGGTCGCGGTTGCCCGCCAGTCCGCCCAGGGTCAGGCCGCCGAGTCCGGCGCCGGTCGTGAGGCTGCCCGCATCGAGGACGTTGGCCGTCAAGGTCTGGCCTTCCAAGGCCAGCGGATTGTTGACCTGCAGCGTGCCGCCGCTGAGGGTTGTGATCCCCACCATCGGGTTGACCCCGCCGAGGGCTGAGCAGGCCTTGCTGGACCGTCACGTTGCCCGAGCCGGACAAGGCCCCATTCAGGACCTGCGTGCCGTTGCCGTTCATCACCAGGCTGATCGGGCCATAGGTGTTGCCGCCGATCGAGCCGCTGAAAGTGCTGGAGCCGCCGTTGGGGCTGAGGGTCAGGACGGACGGGGCGCCGGCATTGCTGTTGATGACGCTGCCGCCGCTGCCCAGACTGTAGTCCGACAACGAGGCGATCTGCTGACTCGCGCCGGCGAGGTCCAGCGATGCGCCGGAGGCGATCGTCACGGGGCTGACGGCAGGCAGGCTGCCGGACGGCGGATTCACCACGATCTCCAGGTTCTTGACCACGTAGCTTCCGGCGTTAGCCGCGAAGGTGTAGTCGTTATTGAAACCGTTGACCGAGCCGTTGCCCAGGCCCACATCATAGGTGCCGCCGTTCCAGTCGTTGAAGGAAATCAACATTTGCTGCGCACGGCGCCATAATTGCCGATCTTCATCGACCCGTAGCCTTGGCCCGTGCTGGCCCCGTCGTCGGCTAAGCCCCACACGTTGGCCGTCGCGTTCGGAACGCCGTAGCCGTTGCCGTTGCCGTAATTGCTGGGCCAGAACTGCACCAGCCCGGTGCTGATGTTCGTCCCCGTCACGATGCCCGGCACGTTCGAGGCGACGTCCATGTTGGTGATCGTCACGCCGCCGGCGCCGGTGCCATAGTGGTAGAACTCGCCCGTGGATGCGATGGGCACGCCCAGCAGGCTCGCGTTTGTCGACAAATCGGAAGCGTCGAACGAGACATAGACCCACTGCAATGGACCGCCGGATTGCTGCACCTCCATGTAGTATCCCACGCGGCTGAAGGAGCCGTTGGGGATTTTGGCCGCGTTATTCACAAGATAGGGAACGCCGCCGCTGAGATTCTGGTTGGTGCCGATCTGCAATTCATAAGCAAGCGTATAGCCGGCCGCCTCGGGGACGTTGGCAAAGACGCCTTGGGTACCGCCGGGTTGGATCCCGGCGGGATTGTTCAGTTTGACCGTGCCGGCGGTGATGATCGTCGGACCGGTGTAGGTGTTGGGGGCGTTGAGGGCCAGCGTGCCGGGGCCGCCCTTGGTGAAGCTGCCGCCGCCGCTGATCGTTCCGCCGTAGGTCTGGTTGGCGTTCATGTTCAGAACCACCGCGCCGTTGTTGGCGATATTGCCCGCCAGAAGCGTGTCGTGGCCGGGCTGTCCCGTACCCATTGTCAGCGTGCCGCCGCTGACACTGATCGGACCCGTGAAGGTGTTCGGGCCGGTGAGGACCAGCGGGCCAGGACCGCCCTTGGTCAATCCGACCGGCGTGCCGCCGTTGTCGGTAATCGGCGAGCTGATGGTAAAGGGCGCATTGGCGTTGCCTTGCATGACCACTACGTCGGCCAGGCTATTGGCGGCCGTCGTGCCCGAGGAAGACGTCAGCGCCCCGCCCGAGATGCCGGAGGTGCCTGAAGCGGGCGTCACGAGGATGCCGCCGCTGGTCAGCGTCAGGGGACCGTTGAGGCTTAGGTTGACGGAACCGCTGTTGAACCGCAGGCTGTTGACCGTGGCCGCGCCCGCGGGCGCGGCAACCCCGCTGCTGACGTCAACATTGTTGGCCGGATTGCTGAAATCATTGTGATTATAGCCGCCATTGGCCGACAGGCCGACGATCGTCCCGCCGTTGACGCTGGCCCAATCGCTGTAGCCGTTGACGGTCAGGTAGCCGCCCAGGATGCCGTTGGTATTGCCACTGGAGGTGACGAACGTGGCGGTGCTAACGGGCAGGTCGAGCACGCCGCCGCTGCGGGTGATCGCGCCAGGTTGACCTGCACCGGATTGCCGCCGTTGAGGTTCACAACCACCGTCGAACCGGGCGCGGTCACCTGCGTCGACCCGAACGTCTCGCTGACGGCTGCGGCGGAATTGCCGTTGAAGACCAGGGTCCCGCCGCTGAGCACGACCTGCGAGGTCGGGGGAATGATGCCGCCGGTCACGTTATTGGCGTTGTAATCCAACGTCAACAGGCCGCTCTGGAGGGTCGTTGCGCCGCTATAGCTGTTGCTGTTCACCAGGTAGACATTGCCGCCCGCCGCGGAGGCCACGGTAACGCCGCCGGCGCCGGTGATCGTGCCGTTGATGTTGTCGTTGGAGTCGTAGGCGGAGAAGGTGACGGAACCGCCGCCCAGGGCGCTGAGCGTTGCCGTCTTGTTCAACGTGATGGTGTTGGCGAACAGGGCGCCGTCGGTCCCTTCCAGGGTCGTGGGTCCGGCCGTGGCATTGACGGTGATCGGACGGTCGATCTCAAAAGCGCCGCCCACGAGCAGGGCGGCCGGGTTGCCGCCGGAGTTGGCGTCGCCGATGGTGATCGGGCTGGTCGCCTGGCCGAACGGGCCCACCGCGCCGATTTGTACGTTGCCGCCGGCGATCAACGTGCCCATGGTGATCGAGGTCGGGCCCTGATAGTTGTTCGGGCCGCTGAGCGTCAGACCGCCCGCGCCGGAGCCGGCGCGGAGATTGACTCCTTGAGACCCGCCGTTGATGGGACCGCTGAAGGTGACGTTGCTGTTCGTGCCCAGCGCGAAGTCGATCGCGCCGCTGGCGTTGCCGGGCCCGGTCAGATACACCGGGCCGATGAAGGTCAGGCCGGAGACGCTGGCATACGTGCAGGCGTCGTAGATGTCGATCTCGTTGGCCAGGGTCACGGCCGTCGGCGAGCTGTTCAACAGACCGATCGAGCCCGAGTTGCTGGTGCCGAGGACGACCGCCCCGGTGCCCAAGGGGCCGCTCTGGATGGCCGACTGGTCCGCAGTGAGGATCGTGCTGGCGCCCCGGACGTTGACGTTCCCGGCCAGGCTTTGCAAGGTAAACCCGCTGAAGGTGTTTCCCGGATTGTTGATGACCAGGGTGCCGCTGAATTGACCCGCCGCGCCGGAAGCTTTCTGCAGGGCGCCGCCCCCCGAGATCAAGCCGGACAGGGTAACGGTCGAGCCCTGGTTGACGTAGATGTTTGCGGCGCCCGCGTTGCCCGCCGGCAGCGAGCCGGCGCCGGAGAGCTCGATGGCATTGGCGCCGTTGAATGAGGCGGCCGAGCCGGAACTGATCGTCCAGGGGTTGGCGACGGCGTGCTGGCCCGTCAAGGGAAGGGTGGCCTGGAAGCCGCCGTTGTTAAAGGTAATCTGACCCGTGCCGAAGGCGGCGGGGTTGGTGATCGTGGGGTTCGCGCCGCTGGGGAGCGTCGTGCCGCCGGAATAGGTATTGTAACCGCTGAGCGTCGGGTTCCCGCTGATGTACACGCCCCGCCGCCGCTGATCGGGCCGGAGAGAGTCCCCACGCCCGCGGGGTCATTGACGTTGTAGGTGCCGCTGTTGAGAGCCAGCGACGCGCTCAACTCCAGGTTGTTGTAGCCGACGAAGTTGAGCGCAGGTTGGGTCCCCAAGTCAGGGCATTGGGGATGGCGTTGGCGCCGGTCAAGGGGGTGATTGCGGCGGCCAGCGAGCCGCCATTGAGCTGCAAGGTCGTCTGGCCAAACGACTGGCTGCCGAGGGCGGCAAAGGCCCCGCCGGCGATGTTCAGCGTGCCGGTGGTGGTAATACTGGTGATGGCCAGCGCGCCGCCGGTGGCCGGGACCAGGTTCGCCAGCGGACCGGAATAGGGGCCGGCGAGGTACACGATGCCGCCGGCGGCCGGGGCATAGACGCCGGTGCTGATCGGGCCGGCCATCGTCAGGGTGCCGCCGCTGACCGCGCTCAACGTACCCGCCCGGGCCAGGTTGCTGGCCTGCAAGACAACATTGCTGCCCGCCGCGGCCGCGATCGTGCCGCTGTTGCTGAAGACCTGCGCGCCGAAGGCCAACGTGTAACCGTTGACATTGCCCAGATTCAGTTGCACGCCCGGCCCGATCGGCACCGGGCTGGAGGCGGTCAACGTGACCATGCCGTTGGCAACCGCTCCGCCGAGGGTGCTGCCGGCGATGATCGTATCGAGCGTGCCCGCCAGGGTCAGGGCGTTGCCGGCGACGAGATCGACGGTCGCATTGGCCGTGTCGGTGCTGGCCAGGACCAGCGTGCCGTTGTTGAGGGTAACCGGCGCGCTGCCCAAGGGACCGACGGCCGGGCCCGGGCTGGTGTAGCTCTGTCCGACCACGACCAGGTTGCCGCCAACCGACTGGAAGCTCGTGCCGGCGGTGAACGTGTTCGCCCCGGTGAGGACCGTCGAGCCCGCGCCGGAGGCGGTAAAGGTGGCCGGCGTGCCGTTGTCACTGACGGGGCTGGGGAGGATGATCTGCGCGCCCGCATCGACGTTCGTCCCGGCGGTGGCGCCGATGATGGTCGTGCCGCCGTTGAAACTCACCGTAGCGTTAGCGATGCCATTGCTCACGTGCAAGACGCTGCCGAGGCTGACGTTGCTGGAGAAGTTCGCTATCCCGCCGACATTGATTTCGGATGGGTTAGTGACGCTGAGCGAGTTGCTCACGTTGAGAATGGTCCCGGTCAACAGATCCGATATCGGCAGGAAATCGCCCGCGGCCAGCGTCGCGCCGGGCGGCGCCACGAAGGCCTGCAGGCCGTAACCGCCGCCTCCCTCTTCGTAACCGATGGTGATCGGGTAGTACTGACCGCCGACCAAATTCACGGTCCCCTGGTTCTGGATATTACCATACCCCGCCCAGCCCTGGCCGTTGCCAGTGCCGCCGACCACCACGGCCGTGTCCGGGTTTGCTTGACCGCCGTTGATCCACAAGCGGCTGTTGTCGTCGCTATTCAGCCCGAAGGTGTACGTGCCGGTTGTCGCCGCGTAGAAGTAGCCAGTATAACTGGCCGCCCAATTCGAATACCCGCCCCCGTCCCCTGAGTTCCAGGGCGCCGGGAAGAGGGAAGCATAGCCATTAAGATCATTCGCATTATTCGGGTTGTAGAAATTCAGGTACCCATTGGCCCCACCGGCGACGTTCGCGGTAACGTTGTTCGTAAAGTTAGCGGGGCCCTGGGGCAGGTAAGTGTTGTTGAAGAACGAGAGACTCGTTGAGTCGATTCCAGCGGCGTAGTTATAGAGGTGCTGGAAATTGGGGATATTGGGGCCGTAGTAGCTGGCCGCGAGTCCCGGCACAAGGCCCGTGAGTGCGAGCCTGCCGCCGCTGAGGACGATGGGGCCCGCGCCGGCGCTGCCGGCGAAGCGGGCGCCAAGGTGCCTTGTTTGATGGTGGTGGGGCCGTCGTAGCGCCCGCGCCGGTGACGTTCATCGTGCCGGGGCCGGTCTTGATGAACCCGCCTGTTCCCGTAATCGTATCCAAATTCATGACGTTTGAGCCCTGCACGTCGAAAGTCGGCGAGCTGGCGATGGTCACCGGGCTGAAGCTCGCGGTGGCCGGACCGCCGGTCATGTGCAGCGAGCCGGCGGTCATGGTGAGCGCGCCGAACTTGCCGCTGCCGCCGCTGAGGAAGTCGAGCGTGCCCACGCCGCTGGGCAGCGTGGTGGCGCCGAACGACGCTACGCCGCTACCGGTCAGGTGCAACGTGCTGCCGAGGGCCAGGCTGGGGAAGCTCGCCTCGCCCTGCCCGGCAAGGTTCAGTGTGGATTCCGCCGTGACGGAAAGCGCGTTGCTGTAGCTGTTGGACAGATTGGTGCCGATGCCCATCCATTTGGCCTGCAAGTAGGCTTGCATCTCGGCGAGCTCATCGGGGCTCAGGACGCGGTTGAAGACGTCGACTTCCGCCACGTTGCCCTGGGACAACTCGTTGCCCTGGTTGTAGCCGCCCAGCTCGAGCTGGTAAAGGGGCGAGACGCCGGGCGGATTGTCGGGGTTGACGGGCGTCAACGCAGTGAGGCTGTTGGCCAGATTGTAGAACGTCGCCGTGCTGCCGTTATTCGTGACGGTATACATCTGGGTCGCGGTATTCACCGCGGAATTTGCCTGATCGACCCAGCCGTTCAAGTAAAGCTCATCGGAATGACCACCCCACCAACCGATCAGGACGTTGCTGTTGGCCGCGCCAATCAGCCGACTGTTCTGGGTGTTGTTCATTTCGGCGACGGTAAGGATGGTGTACTGCGTGTTGGTGTCGTTAAAGCTCGAGTACAGATACTGGCTGCCGTTGAAGTGCACGACGTTTAGCCCGTTCATCCCATTGGCCACGACCGTCGCGCCCGGTCCATTGTTCAAGCCGTTGCCGTTTCCACTCAGGTCGGCCCAACTGGAGATGTTGCCGGGCGTGAGCTGGCTGGCATCCAGCTCTTGGATCAGACCGCTGGTGACCGGCGGCAGGATGGCGGCCGAAACGCTGAGCATGCCGCCGCTGAGGACGATGGGGCCCGCGCCCACCGCTGCCGGCGAAGCGGGCGCCAAGGTGCCTTGCTTGATGACGGTGGGACCGTCGTAGACGCCCGTGCCGGTGACGTTCAACGTGCCGAGGCCGGTCTTGATGAACCCGCCGACACCGGCGGGCCCGACCGAGTCCACAGTCATGACGTTGGCGCCCTGCACGTCGAAAGTCGGCGAGCCGGCGATCGTCACCGGGCTGAAGCTGGCGGTGCCCGGACCGCTGGTGATGTGCAGCGTGCCGGCGCCCATGTTCAGAGCGCCAAGCGAGGCGCCATTATTGTTGAAACCGCTGGCCAAGGCGAACGCACCATTGCCGCCGGGGACCGTCGTGGTCCCGAACGACACGCTGCCGCTGCCGGTAAGGTTCAACGTGCTATTCAGGGCCAGGCTGGGGAAGGTCGCCACGCCGCTGACGTTCAACGAGGACGGCGCCGTCACGGTCACAGCGTTGTTGAAAGCGCCGTTAAGATTGGCGTCCGGCCCAAGCAGGGTCAATGAAGTCAGTTGGGCCTGGGTCAGGGCGGCGTCCCAGATACGCACTTCGTTGTAGCTGGCGTTGGCGTCCGCATCGCCGTATTCCGAACGGCCCAGCCACATGTTGGTCTGGGTCAACTGCGAAATATTCCAAGCCACCGGGTTGTTCGGGTCGTTGCCCGAAGCGACCAGGGTGCCGTTGTCGGTGTACTGGTACCAGGAGATGTTTGATCCGCTGCCGTTGGGCGTAACCACCAGGGCCGTGTGGTACTCCGTGCCCGTATTGAACGTTGCCGCGTTGAAATTCTGGCCGTTGGGCGAGATCACGCTGGGATTATTGGTTCCTTGGGTCCAGGACCAGAGCAGATTGCTGACGCCGCCCGCCGTGGAACCGAAGTCCCAGAGCCGCGACCAGTTCTCCACCTGGTTCTCCGTGGCCCAACATTCGATGGTGTAGGGCGAATTCGTCGTCGGCAGGAGGTTGGTGGTGCCGTTGCCCAACGCCACATAGTTGACGTGGCTCGATCCGTTGCCGGTGATCGTAACCTGATTGGCGCCAAGCGTCGCGTTGCCGTACAGGATGGCCGAGACGCCACCCACCGAGTCAGTCAGACTGTTGTCGAAGCTCCAGCGATGGACGAGGCCCAGCGGGCCGCCGCTCACCTGCAACGCGCCGCCGTTGAGGGTAATCGGGCCCGTGCCCAGCGATCCCGCGGCACCGGCCACCAAGGTTCCCATATTCACGACGGTGCCGCCCGTGTAGCTGTTGCCCGCATTGGTGAGCGAGAGCGTGCCCGGGCCGGTCGTGGTGAGGGTGCCGCTGCTCGTGCCGTCGCTGATCTGGCCGGCGATGGTGGCCGTGTTGGCCGCCTGCTGGACCTCGAAGGTGCCGCCGCCGTTGAGCACGATGGAGCGATTGGCGTTGACCGTGGGATTGCTCGCGCCGGCGAAACTGAGCGTGCCGCCCGCGAAGGTGACGTTGGTGGCGGGGCTGGACGGGACCGCGCCCAAGGCGCTGTCGTCGCCGATGACCAGCTTGCCCGCATTCAGGAACGTGCCGCCGCCGTAGCTGTTCGGGCTGTTGAAGGCCGCGGTGCCCGAGCCGTTGAGCGTGACGGTGGTGAGTGCCCCGCCGATGCCCAGCGTGCCGCTGTTATTGGTGAAGCTGTACGACGTGGTGTTGTTCGTGAACGTGACCGTCCCGGGCGTGACGCCCGCGGCCTGCACGACGACCGATTTGTTGCCCACCGTGTCGGGGAAGACCGCCGGCTGGTAATAGAGGTACGGGACGGGCTGGTTCCAGTTGCCGGTGGTGCTGAAGTCCCAACTGCCACTGGTGTTGCCGGTCCAGACCGCGTTGACGAGACTCGTGGTGACTTCAAACTGGTTGCCGGAGTGCACGAGCGTGAAGCCGATCGGAGGGAGTTCGAAGGTGGCGCTATTCGTGAGGCTTCCACCGTAGGTCAGGAACGGGAACGTTCCTACCTGGAATCCGTTGGGGAAGCTGGGGTTCACGTAGATGCTGCCGCTAAGCGAGAGGTTGCCGCTGACGGCCACCACGTCGTTGAGCCCGGCGCCTGCGCCCGTGAAGTTGAGGTCCAGGTTCGCGCCGTTGTTCAAGGCCGCGTCGCCGAGGACCGTGAGGGTGCCGTAACCGGTGGGGCTGGGGGCCGGGGCGAGGTGGCCGCCGGAGTTGACGACCAGCTTGTTGCCCGGGTTGGGTCCGATCGTGCCCGGTCCGGCCAGGACGCCGCCGTTGACGAACACATTGCCCGTGCCGGTGGCCGATCCGACGGTGTTGCTGATCCAGACCGTGCCGGCGGAAATGGTGGTGTCGCCGCTATAGGAGTTGCCGGTGGAAGTGGAATCGGCGAGGACCAGCGTGCCGGCGCCGCTCTTGGTGAGGCCGCCGGGGCCGCTGACGCCGGCCACGACCGACATGCTCACGCCGGCATCGAGATTCAGCGTCGAAAGTGCGTTGAGGGTCGTGGGGCCGGTGATCGCCAGCGAGGCGCCGCTGCCGGTCACGTGGAGCGTGGCTGCGCCGCTGGTGCCGATGGTGAGCGAGGGAAACGTGTAGGGGAGGGCGCCTGCCGTCAGGGCCAACGTCGAACTATTGTCGACCGCCAGCGGGTTCGAGAAAGCGGTGATCACCGAATAGAGCTGCGAGACGGGCAAGAAACGTCCCCGCTTGGCCGACCGTGAGCGTCTGGCCCGGTGGCGCCATGAAGGCCTCCAGCCCGTAACCGCCGTTGCCCTCGTTGTAGGCGATGGTGATCGGGTAGTACTGGCCGCCAACCAGGCTCACCTGTCCAGTCGTGTTCTGGACAATCCCGTAACCCGCCCAGCCCTGGCCGCCGGTGCCGTTTACCACGATGGCCGTGTCGGGGTTCGCTTGCCCGGCGTTGATCCAGATTCGGCTGTCGTCATCGCTATTGGTGGCGAAGGTGTAGGTGCCGGTTGTGGGGGCGTAGAAATAGCCCGTGTACTTGGAGGTCCACCAATTCGAGGTTGCCTGGTTATAAGGATAGGGGAAGCGCGTGCCTTCTTGGTTGTTGTAGTCGAAGTTGAAATTCCCATCGACGACGTCTTGCGTGATGTTGTCGGTCAACCCCAGCCCGCCGCCGGCCGCTGTATACGTGGCCAGATAGGCGGTGTTGTAGTTGCTCAGGCTGCTGGAGCTGATGTGACCGACCCCCGCCGGCGCCCCCACGCCGTTGGCTGTGGAAAGCGGTGCATACGAGTAAAAGTATTGGGCAGTCAGTCCCTGCTGTGCAGCGGGGGCGCTGAACGTGCCGCCGTTGATGTGGATGGTGCTGGATCCAAGCTGCCCGGGAACGGCCACCACAGTGCCCTGGTTGATGTTGGTGTTGCCCGAGTAGGTGTTGTTGCCCGTCAAGGTCAAGGTGCCGTTGCCGGTCTTGGTCACGCTGCCGAGGCCAGGGGCGGCCTCCCCGATGGAGTTCGAGACCGTGGTAGTGCCGCTGCCGACGTTCAGGGTGAGGCTGGTGGGGGCGGAGGTTGAGGCGTTGCCCAGCACATAGTTGGCGTTGCCGGTGAGGGCGCCGATGGCCGGCGAGGGGGAGACGAAAGCCACGGTGGCGGGCGCGGTCGCGCTGACGGTCCCGCTGCTGAGGGCAGCATCGTTGCCAACCGTTAGGGTGCCGGCCGAGACGCTTACGGGTCCGCTTCCGAGGGCCGCGGTATTGATCGTGAGGTTTCCGCCCGAGACGGTCACGGGCCCGCTGCCGAGGGCCCCGTTGACTTGGGCCGTCAGGCTGCCGTTGTAAACGTACGTGCCGCCGCTGTAAGTGTTGGCGCTATTGAACGTGACGCTCCCCGCCCCCGCCACCGTCACGCTGGCCGTGCCGGAAATCGCCGCGCCACTGAAAGAATAAGGAACGGTCTGGTTATTGAACCAGACCTTAGAAGGCTGTACCGTGCTGGCGATCGTGATGTCGGTGTTCGTGCCCGCATCGGTGAATATGGCCGGGAAGCCGTCGGTATAGGTCGAGCCCTGACCGCCCTGCCCTATCCAATTGGGGGTGACTTTGTCCCAGGTCGAGCTGTTGACGCTGGCGGTGCCGGCCCAGGAAAAACCGGCGGCTGCCGGCGCAAAAACCGCGACCGCCAGGTTCGTACGGGCACTGTTCAAGGCACTGCCGCTGAGCGTGGCTACCGAGGTAATCGACATGCTACCCGCGCTGGCATTCTGGACGAGGGCGCCCAGTCAAGACAGTCGCTGGTGGCCTGCGTCCAGAAATTGCCGTTGCCGCCGCCGGGGCCGGTGGTGTTCAGCACGCCGTTGGTGGTGGTGGTGACAAAGCTGTCCGGCTGGCCGTTGGTGGCCCTGTAGGTCCCGGCAGCCACGGCTACGTCGCCCGCCTGAACATTGTTTACCGTCGTGGTGATGGTGTTGGTTGCCGTCGGTTCTTGGACCGTGAACGCATTGGGCAAGTTATAGCCCTGGGTGATGTCGGTCCCGCCCAGGGAAAAAGCGTTGACGGCGTAGGTCGTCAAGCCGCCCGTGGGGAACGTCGCCACCAACTGATTAGCGGTCCCCGTCGGCGGCATGAAAAGGTAATAGACGGCCGATTCCGTCCAGTTGGGGCCCGTGCCGGCAACGAACGGGGAAAAGGCGGTTGCCCCGGCAACGAGTGGAAGCCCGCCGTAAGTGAGGACGGGGGGCTGCGTGGGGGTTGTCCCGACAGTGGTCCGCCAGGAGAGGTCGACAACCAGCACGTTGGCCGACGGGCTCACGGTGAAAGACTGGTTGATCGGGGTGTCGTCGACATTGTTGGTCCAGACCGTCCCCGGGTCGACCAGCGAGATTTGTGCGGCGGCCTGCGGCGGCGCCGCGACCACGGCCAGAAGGAGAACAACCAATAACATCGCCCAGGAAAAACTGCGGCAACTCATAGCGAACCTCACCCTCGTTTGTAAAAAATACAGTGATCAGCCCAGGAGACCCAGGTTATGCTCCGGCAGAACCAGTTCCGCCCGCGGACTACCTTTCGTCAAACCCGCTTTTGCCATCATAATCGAAAACTGCAAAAAAAGCTCGAAATAGCACTTGGAATCTTGCGACAAAATTAAAGAAAATTCCGCCAAAGGACTAACTTCTTGACCAAACTGGAGTTAAATTCACCCTCCCAAAAGGTGTACGGCGGGCTGGTAGAGATTTGGAGTGCGGAAACTACTGGACTTTTGCGCCAAATTCGTAGATAATTCCGTCAGAGGGCCGGGTTCGTGACACCAACGGAATGAATTCCGGTTTACGCAGGGGGAATTCCCATGACTAATACTCGGCGCGTGGCGGTGGTGATCGACCTAAGGTTCGCGGTCCGCCACCACCATGACGTTTTCGCGGGCATCCAGCGCGATGCGCGGGAACACGCGGGCTGGGATTGCGTGGTCCAGCCGTTCATCGGCACGCTGGACAGCAGCCGGGACAAAACGGGCTATCACGGGATCATAACCCGCGCGACGGCCGAACTGGCGCTCCAGGCGGCCAAGGCCGGCGTGCCCCTGGTCAACGTCTGGTCCGGCTCGCCGGCCAAGACGGCGCCCAGCGTGCTGCCGGATTTTCAGGCCGTGGGGCGGATGGCGGCCGAGCACCTGCTGCAGCGCGGGTTCCGGCATTTTGCCTTCCAGGGCCTGGCCCGGCACCGGGGGACCCAACTGGCCTTGCACAGTTTTCAGGCCGCGCTCCGCGCGGCGAAGTGCCGCTGGAGCACGCAACTCGTCTCCACGAGGTGCGACGAAAACGCCCGTTCCTGGGAGCGTTATGCCGTGCGCCTGGAAGAGTGGATTGCCGCTTGGGAGCGGCCGCTGGGTGTTTTCACGATGCAGGACATCTTTTCGCGCTACCTGGCCAATGCCTGCCAGCGCGCGGGCCTGCGGATCCCCGAGGAGGCGTCGCTGATCGGTTGCGGCAACGAGCCGCTGATCTGCGCCCAGCCTGAGCCGTCGCTTTCGAGCTTCGACATGGGCTTCGATCGCGTCGGTTACGAGGCGGCGGCGCTCTTGGACCAGCTCATGGAGGGCCGGCCCGCGCCGACCGCCCCGTTGCTGGTCGAGCCCAAGGAACTGGTGGTCCGGCGTTCGACCGACGTCAGCGTGGTGGACCATCCCCTGGTGGCGGCCGCGTTGCGATTTATTGTCGAGAACAGCCACAAGGGCATCCGCGTGGACGACGTGGCGGGGCACGTTCACACGTCGCTGCGGTCGCTGGAGCGGCATTTTCGCAAGGCGACGGGCCGCACCATGACGGAGGAGATCGCCCGGCTGCGCCTGGAACGCGCCAAGCGGCTGTTGGTGGAGAGCGACGAGCCGATCAAGCAACTGGCGAGCAATTGCGGATTCAGCGATCCGGCCTACTTCCACAGGGTATTTTTGCAAGGCGAAGGGATGTCGCCGGGCGAGTACCGGCGACGGTGCGGCAAGTGAGAACCAGCCGCGAAGCGGCGAAATAGCTACTTGGCAACCGCAGCGGTCCAATCGGCGGCTTGCCACTCGATCCAGACGCCGTCCAGGCCCGCAGTGAGGACCGTTTTCTGATCGGGCGAAAAAGAAACGGCGGTCACTTCCTGCGCGTGGCCGTTGGGTGTGGCCCTTGAACGTGCAGAGCGGCTGGTCTCGACCACGGCTTGCTACCATGGCGCAGGCATGTTCGTGACGATCCTGCATTCATAGACCGCCTTGGCTCCTGTGATTATAATGTCTAGCTTCCCCCCGCAATCCCGCGAGACTTCCCATGCTCCAAGAGATGTCCCACAGCACGCGTCGTGAGCTTCTGAAAACCACCGGTCGGGTTGAAGCTGCCTCGGAGAGAGCACTAGAACGCGCATTGCGAGGCCTGGGCCTCGGGCGGAAGGGCTAATCCATGGCGGGAACCTACGACGCGATCATCATTGGCGGCGGCCACAACGGGCTTGTCGCCGCCTGTTACCTGGCCCGCGCCAAGTGGAAGGTCCTCGTCCTGGAGCGCCGCTATGTGGTGGGCGGCGCCTGCGTCACGGAGGAGACGTTTCCCGGATTCAAGGTTTCCACCGCCGCCTATGTCAACAGCCTGTTCCGGCCGGAGATCATTCGCGAGTTGCGCCTGGCCGACTATGGGTTCGCTTCGGTGGAGCGCGATCCGTCGTCCTTCTCGCCGTTCATGGACGGCCGGCACCTATTTCTCGGCCCCGATAGCCGAATGAACCTGAGCGAGATTTCCAAGTTCAGCAAGAGGGACGCGGAAAACTATCCCCAGTACGAGAAGATGCTGGCCCGCGTCGCCGCCGTCATCGAGCCGACGCTGACCATGACGCCGCCCAATGTCCTGCGGCCGGGCCTGGGCGGCTCGTGGAAGCTCCTCAAGCTGGCGAGGTCGTTCCAGAGGCTCGGCCCCGCCATGGCGGAGGCGGTGGAGATTCTCACGGGACCCGCGAGGCCACTGCTGGACCGCTGGTTCGAAGCGGAGGAGTTGAAGGCGACGCTCGCGACCGACGCCATCATCGGCGCTTTCGCGGCGCCCTCGATGCCCGGCACGGCTTACGTCCTTTTCCATCACGTCATGGGCGAAACCAACGGCAAAAAAGGCGTGTGGAGCTACGTGCGCGGCGGCATGGGCGGCCTCACCGGCGCCATCGCCAAGGCCGCCAAGGATCTGGGCGTCGAGATTCGCACTGAGGCGGAAGTCGCCAAAATTCTTGTCCACGAAAACAAGGTCAAGGGCGTGGCCCTGGCCAATGGCGACGAATTCTACGCGCCGAAAGTGGCCAGCAACCTCGATCCGCACATGACGTTCGAGCGCCTGCTCGATTCCAATCTCTTGCCGCCCGACTATCGTGAGGCAGTGAGCAGGTTCCGCTATGACAGCGCTTCGCTCAAGATCAACATTGCCTTGTCGGAGCTGCCCAACTTCACCGCCCTTCCGGGAACCCAGGCGGGCCCGCAGCATCGCGGCACCGTGCACCTCTGTCCCGACCAGGATTTTATCGAACGCGCCTACGACGACGCCAAGTACGGCCGGCCTTCGAAGGACCCGATCCTGGAGTGCACGATCCCCTCGTCGGTTGACCCGACCGTGGCGCCGCCGGGCAAACACCTGATGTCCATGTTCATCCAGTACGCCCCGTACAAGCTCAAGGAAGGGACCTGGGACGAGCATCGCGAAAAATTCGCCAACCGCTGCTTCGATCTGCTCAATCAGTACGCCCCGAACTTCAAGAAGTCGGTCCTCGCCCGCCAGGTGCTGACGCCGGCCGATCTGGAAAACACCTTCAACCTGACCGACGGCAATATCTTCCAGGGCGCGATGAACCTCAATCAGCTTTTCACATTCCGCCCGGTCGTCGGTTGGGCGGATTACCGCACGCCGATCAGGGGCTTGTATTTGTGCGGCGCTGCTGCACATCCGGGCGGCGGGGTCATGGGGACGTGTGGGATGAATGCGGCACGGGAGATGTTGAAATAGTGGCAGGTCGGCGCCGCCCATGCCGCCCGTGCCGATAGTGGCGATGTTCAGTTTCCCGTTCATCGCCACGATCAGGCTTGAAACGACGAGACGGGCTGCTTTGTTATCCGACATGGGAACCTTCCTCCCGGTAGTCAGGCCGCGCATAACACAGCGCCTCCGCGTTGGCGAAGGGCCGTAGCCGCCCACAGGCAGCGCCGGGACTTCAGGCGTGAAGCCTCACCCGATTTGAGCTATGCTTTAGTATTACGAAATGAGTCTAAGGGAAAGAGGCCTGGTTCTCATGGGTATTCTCGTCGGCGCAGAGATTGAGACGGCATTGCAGAACGGATCGATCAAGATTGAACCGCTTGACAGTTCGCAGGTTGGCCCCGGGTCGATTGATCTTACGCTAGGGAACGACTTTCGGGTATTCAAGAAGAAGTCCGAGGTCTACCACGTCAAGAATGACTCCCGGTTCGAAGATATCACCACGAGCGTCCATGTGGAGGATGGAGGCTTTGTGGTGATCAATCCGGGCGAGATGATCCTTGGGATCACGCGGGAGAAGATCACGCTGGCCGATAACATCTCCGGTCGCCTCGAAGGAAGAAGCAGATTTGCGCGATTCGGCCTTGCTGTCCATGTCACCGCGGGCTTCATGCACCCGGGCATCTCCAACCACCAAGTCCTGGAGATCGTAAACCTGGGACACGCACCCTTGGCCCTTTATCCGAACACCCGGATCTGCCAGTTCGTGTTTGAGAGATGCGATGGTCACGCGAAGTATCAGGGTAGATTTGCCGAGCAAGAGAGGCCATGAGTTGGGCCAGATCTGACGTTAGTCGTAGTTGAGGTCGTTTTTGCCGCTGGCGAGCCAAAGCAGCTCCAGCCTCTTCTTCGGCGCAGGTCCTTGAGCGTCTCCTCGTGCTTCTTCTCGAACTGCGCAGTTATACAAGCCGCCGATGAAGCCGCCGAGGTAGGCGAACGTCTCCGGGTGGGCTAAGCCCAGTTCGAGCGCCTGATCAGAGCCCGACGATACACCACTCACGCGACCAACTCCTTCGTCGTGCCGGGATTGGTGATCTGGATCACGCCGCCCCACGCGCACATGCACTTGCTCGTGTTGTTCAACGCCGGCATGCCGCGCAACAAGACCGTGGGCGAACCCGGCGCCCAGGGCGCGGGAATCACGGGCACGCACGGCATGGGTGTGAGCACGCCCAGGGCTGCCGCCGTGGCCGCGGCAACCGTCGGATTGGCGAGCGATTGGCACATTCCGAACGGCAGGATGTTGACCATCGGGACATTGTCTGTGATATTCGCCGCCGGTTTGGTCTCGGTCAGAACCTCGGGAACGACCACGGCAAGGACCGAGGGCGCCATGCCGAAACTGCACTGCAACTGTGCTGACAGGCAAACTTTTTGAGCCATGACTATCTTTCTCTCAAGATTCCGGCTGGCTTGCCGCCAGCTTCTTTCCTTCCTGCAGGAAACCACGATAGCGGTTGGCCGTTTGCGTTGGGGGGCCCCACGTGCCGGCCATCAGCAGCGCGGCGGAAACGGCTTGGGCCGTCAGGGTTTTTTCGGGCGGCACTTCGGCAAGGCCTTCCGGCGCGATACTGCCCCCGCTCCAGAAGGCAGCCGCCGCGAGAAAACTGGCCGGGCCTTCATAATTGGCGTTTTCCGCGGCTGCCTCCGCTTTGCGGCGGTTCTTTTCGTTCGGCTCGGCCGACCATTGCCGCGCCTGCGCGAAAGCGTCTTTCTGCCTCGGCGGCAGGCGATCGGCGGCGACCGATTCCAGGCATTGGCAACCCCAGGCTACGGCGATCGGCTTGGGCAGCCAGAACGCCAAGAAAATCAGGGCGTCGGCGAAAAGGTCGTGGGCGATCAACAAATCAAGAAACTCGGCCGGCGACTGGCGGTCCTGCAGTACGCGCCTTGGCCTCGGCCCCCAGTGTCACATGCCGGGCGTAATCGCGGGCTGTCTCTTTTGCCATCGGCGCGTCGGTTTCGTCTGCCGCCTGCGCGGCGGGATCGGGCGCGGGGGCGGCTCGCCCTGCACGAGCACCGAAAACGTCGTCTGGCCGGCCTGAATCCGGTCGCCGGTGTGGATTTCCGCCTCGACGATTGTCTCGCCGTTGAGAAGCGTGCCGCGGTCGCCGCTCAGATCCTTGACGAGGCCATGCTGCGAACGGAAGTCGATGGCAAAATGCACGTCGGCCAGGGTCGCATCGCCGGCAATGCTTCGATCGGCCCACTTGGTCCGTCCCACGCGCAACACCAGGCCGCGGGTAACGACGATCTTCGTGCCGGCCGCGGGGCCGCTCGTGGCTTGCAGAATTAACGACATACGTTTGCCATGATGCAGGGTGTGGTCGAGCGCAGCGAGGCCTCACCTGTTTCCAGCAATTCCTGGTGGGTCTTCGCTGCGCTCGACCGCACCCTGCGCGACGTGACGCGCATTCCTAGTTCACCTTGACCATTCCGCCCTGGATCTTCGTCATGCCACTGCCGTTAATATCAATCATCGGCGCCTGGGCCGACACCTTGGCATTGCCGGCAAGGGCGATTTCCGCCGCAGTGAGCGTGATCTTGGCGGGCTCGATCTTGATGCTGCTTCCGCCCACGGTCAACTCGATCGACGTACCAGCCTTGATCGTACACTTGCCGGCCGTAATGTTGACGCTCAGGTCGCCCTGCGTGACCGTCAGCGTGTCGTTGCCGGCGTCAATCTCGACTTTGCGGTTGCCTTGGCTGACGGTGTGCGTGTCGTTGCCTTGGCTGACGGTGACCGTGCGGTTGCCTTTGCTTACTGTGTGCGTGTCGTCGCCCGTGTCGACGTCGACCTCGCGGTTGCCCTGCTTGACCTCCAGTTTTTCGTTGCCTTGCTCGAGGGTAACGGTGCGGTTATTCCAGATATCGACGGTCTGGCTGCCGTCGTTCGCTTGGCTGTCGCCGATGGTAATTGTCTGGTTGTTGAAGATCTCGATCGTCTGATCGCCCTTGTTCTTCTTGTCGAAGCCGACTTTCAGCGTGTCGTTGTTCTCGACTTCGCGGTTGAAGTCTTTCTCGGCGTGAAAGTAGATTTCCTCGCTGTCCTTCTTGTCTTCAAAGCGAAGTTCGTTGAAGTTCTGCTCGGTGCCGCCGGTGGTGCTCCGCGATTTGATCCCGCTTTGGGTCTTGTTATCCGGCAGCGTATAGGGCAGCTTGTTGAGATCGTTGTAAACGCGGCCCGTAATGATCGGCTGGTCGGGATCGCCTTCGAGGAAATCGACGATGACTTCCTGCTTGAGCCGGGGGAGCTGGATCGCGCCCCAGCCATTGCCGGCCCACAGCGAGGCCACGCGGATCCAACAGGAGCTCTTGTCGTCGTTCGTTCCCAGGCGGTCCCAGTGGAATTGCACCTTGACGCGGCCATTCGCGTCGGTGTAGATGTCGTCGTCGCCGCTGGGGCCGACGACGATGGCCGTTTGCGGCCCTTGCACGAAGGGCTTGCGCCAGCCGCGGCGGGCGATACTGCGTAGCGCTGGGGATGACGGTAAAGTCGCAAACAAATCCCGGGCCGACCGGCTTGCCCGATGCTTCCTGGAAGGCATCCGACTTCAGCTCGAATTTCGACGCGATCACCAGGTACTCGGCATTCTGGTCGCTGCGCGGATGGTCCGTCAAAGTGAACGTGCTGCCGGTCGTGATGCCGAGCACGGGGCCTCCTCCCTGCGCCTGCTGGGCCGGGACTTGCATTTCTTGAAGCCGAATCGTTGCCCGGGTCAGGCCGTCATCGGAAGTGTTGAACAATCCCGGGTAGTCATAGAGAGCCAGGTCAGTGAACCGGGCGGCCGTAAACTCGCCTTGCAATTGCAGCGCGGAATTCAGGAAGTCGTAATCCCGCAGCGTATACTTGCCCGAGGCGACTTCTCCCACCGGTTCCCAGCCGTTGATATGATCGGGCTTGGGCTGTTGATCGGGGGCGTCGTACTTGATGTTCTCGTAGCCCGAGACCGGTTGGTGCGAGGAAGGCGAGTCGCACAGCACCAGGACGTGCTTGGCATTGGTGTGTTCGATGAAATAGTAGATGCCTTCTTCCTCCATCAGCCGGCTGACGAAGTTGAAATCGGTCTCGCGATACTGCACGCAGTAGGTGCGCTGGTTGTAGCTGTTCTGCAGGCTGAGCTTGTAGTCATCGCCGGCAAAGCCGGCGTCTTCCAAGACCTGCTTGATGATATCGGGAGTGTTCTTCTCCTGAAAGATGCGGCAATCGGCGCGGCGGGTAAGCGACCAGATTTTGGGCCGCAGCACCGCCCGATAGCGATGGCGATTTTTCGCACCCCCGAGATCGATGGCGCCCAGGTAGGAGAAACTGGCGATTTGCCCGTGAAAATACCGTTTCTTCTGGTCGTAAGTCTCGCACAGCACGGTCATCGTCCCGTCGAGAACTGTCGAAGCGTTGATCGTGCCGTTCTCGACGGCGACCTCGATCTCATACGGAAACGCCTGTCCGAGACTCTCGCGGCCCGTCATCCGCAAGAAACTCAAATCGTCGCTGATCTTCGTTGTGGTGACAGTGACTTCAGGGTTCTTGTAGCGGCTTGGGTCTTGGGACATCGTTCATTCTCCAACGATGGGGTTGTGCTTATTCTAGGGCGGGGCCGCCTTTGCTGTCAAATCGCCCGAATTGACTACGCGCCGCCTGCGGATAGAATGCTAACGATCGATTATTCTTCGCCGTTCACGAAAGCACGTGTCATGCGTTATGAGTTCAACTTTGGGTCGCTGGGGAATATCCCGCCGAATCGGGCCGGCAAGGGAGGCGAGGTCTTTCGCCTGGCCGTTTTGGGCGATTTCTCGGCACGGGCCAATCGTGGCGAGGTCGAGGTGGGCGACGCCCTGGCCGGCCGCAAACCGCTCCCCTTGGAGATCGACAACCTGGAGGACGTCATGGGCCGCCTGGACGTCAAACTCCAATTGGACGTGGGCGGCGACGACGGCACGATCGAGGTGGACATTCCCTCGATCGATAGTCTGCACCCGGATGAGCTTTATGATCGCTTGGAGGTTTTCAGCCAGCTTTCCGGGCTGCGGCGGCGGTTGACCAATAGCGCGACCTTTGCCAAGGCGGCCAAGGAGGTACAGGCCTGGCTGGGAGTGGCCGCGCCAGGAAGCAGAAACGGCGCAAACCCAGGCCCCGCGGCGCCGTGCTGGCGGCCGACTGCAAGCTGAGCGACTTTGCCCGGCTGCTGGAGCGCAGCCCTGCGGAACGGGAAGCGACGCCGATCGATCAGCTCTTGAAGCAAGTTGTCGGTCCGCACGTGGTGGCGGCGAAAGATCCCAAGCAGGATGCGCTCGTGGCTGCGGTCGATGCGGCCATCGCCGAGACGATGCGCCGCGTGCTCCATCATCCGGACTTTCAGGCCACCGAGGCCCTCTGGCGTTCGCTGGACCTCTTGCTTCGCAACCTGGAAACGGGCAGCAACTTGAAAGTGGTCCTTTACGATATCACGGCCGAGGAACTGGCCGCCGACCTGAGCGCGACCGAATCGCTGGAAGAGACGGGCCTTTACAAGCTGCTGGTGGAAAAGCCGGCCCAGGACGCCCAGCAGGGGCCGCTTTCCGCGATCGTCGCGAATTTCACCTTCGAGAAGACGCCGCCACATGCCGAGTTGCTGGGGCGGATCGCCAAGATCGCCGCCGCTGCCGGGGCGCCATTCATCGCCAATATCAGTGCGCAAGTGCTGGAGAAGCGCAAGCCGGGCGAGGAAGAGCATCCCCTGGTGACGGAAAGCTGGAAGGGGCTCAAGGCCCTGCCCGAAGCAGCTTACCTGGCCCTCACGGCGCCGCGCTTCATGCTTCGTAATCCCTACGGCAGGAAGAGCGATCCCATCGACCGCTTCACGTTCGAGGAGTTTACGCCGCAGGACGGGCTCAAAGGCATGCTCTGGGGCAACGGATCGATCCTGGCCGGCATGCTCCTGGGGCAGACGTTCAGCAAGCAGGGCTTGAAGAAGATGAATCTTGGCTCGATCCTCTCGGTCGGCGACATGCCGTACTACTTCTACACCGACAAAGACGGCGACCAGGTCGCGCTGCCCTGCACCGAACGCCTGCTGAATGTACGGACGGCTGGCGAGGTCTCCTCCGCCGGCTTCATTCCGGTGCTTTCCATACTCAATCGCAACGAGGTCAAGCTGGGCAGCTTCCAATCGTTCTCCGGAAGAACGCTCGCCGGCCCCTGGCCGGGCAAGGTGGAACAGCAGTTGCCGCCCGTGGCCCAGAAGCCGCAGCCAGTCCCCGCTGCGAGCGATTCGCCGGCGGACAGCGGCTCTACGGGATCTTCCGGCGGCGATGCGGACCTCGACGCCCTGCTGGCCGGCCTGGGCGCGTCGGACGATTCGTCCGCCGCCAGCGGTTCCGGCGACAGCGGCGATGCGAGTGCCAGCGGCAGTTCGGAGGACGCCATGGACCCGGAACTGGCCGCTCTGCTGGCCGATTTGGGTTGAGTGGAGGGATACATTTGAAATTGCGGCCGTCGGCTGGAGTCCCCGCTTTAACCGGAATTGCGGCGGAATGGCACCCATCTGCTTGAAACTACACTAGGCCGTGGCGGGCGCGGGGGCCTTGCCGGTCACGATCAGCCGCCGGATATCGACGAAATAGCCGGCGGAAACCTCCGTGCGAAGCTCGCGCCAACCTTCGTCGTCGGCAGCGATCTCGTCGTACAGGTCGCGGGGAATGCGGAGCGTTTCCAGCAACCGCTCGCCTTGGGAAATGATCGAGGCCAGCTCCAACTCGTTTTCCTCGGCGTCGACGGTGACCAGGCGCAGCTCGGCGTCGTTGGCCAGCGGCGGATCGTCCATCCCGCGCAAGAGGGCGATCTTCAGCAGCTCGAAGTTGACGTTGTCGAGATTTTGTTCGGCCAAAAGGAGTTTCTCGCGCAAGGCAGCCCAGCCAAAGACCAGGCGGCACCGCAATTCGCGGCCGATCTCCTGGGCGTCGGGCGTGGCGCGCTCGCCATACGACTTGGCAAACGCCTCGCGGGTTTCGGCCTCGAGCTGCTCCCAGTCGCCGACGCGGGAAGCCGGATAGGCGACGATCCACTGGTTGCGGGTAGCATCCAAATAGATCAACTGCGGGTCGAGACGAAAAGTCGTCGCGCACTTGCCGCAGGTTCCGCGCTGGAACTGGCCATTGATAATCGTCTCGCGGAGGTCGGGACGGCGATCGGCATTCACGCTGCCGCAGGCCTGGAATTCGACCGGCTCTTTGCAAGAGGGACAGGGGAGCGTCACTGGATAAAACAGAGACATGGAAGATGCCTATCAGGCTAAGGGTGGAGTGAGCGGAAACATTTTTTCGAGAAAGAGGACCACCGCCGGGTGCGTCTTCTTCAGCTTGCGAGTGCCGTAGGCGGCGTAGAGCTCGGCAAACCATTCACCAGCCGCGCGGAATTGATAACCGGAGACCCCCTGCTTGCGACTTTCTGCCAGGTAGCTGACCCAGGTCGTTTCGTAGGCCTGGTGGTAGATGCGGTCGCCGATCTTGAAGCCGCCGGCGGTGATTTCTTTGTTGCAGCTTCCTCCTACATCCCAAGGATACTCGGTGTGACGGATGGCGTCGGCCCAAGCCTTCGCCGCGTCGCGGGCCTTGTTCCAGTCGCTCTGGCTGGTGCCGCTGGGCGGAGCAGGCTCGCTGCCAGTCGGCTCTTTCAGCAGGTACTTGGCTATGTAACCGGCATCGTATTTGAGCGCTTTGGCGGCCGCCAAGGCAGCCGGCATGACGTTGTTGCCGTAGTCGATCCACCCGCCGTACTCGGGTTTGCCGCCGTTGCGCTTCATGAATCCCTTCTTATCGTCGATGGCGTGCGCCGCTTCGTGGAGCGTGTTGTTATCGAAGTGCGTCGGCGGGGTGGGATCCGCAAGCTGGCAGTTGGGATCGGTGACATCGGGGAGCTGGCTGGGAGTTAACAACGGGTGATCATACGCGCCCGGGCTACCTACGCTGAGCACGACTTCCTTGCCGATGGGTTCGTAGTAGTCTCCCTTGGCGCCAGCCTTCTCACCCGCCGTGAGAGGATCTCCAGCGTAGCGTTTGATCCTCTTGAAACTCGGATTGTCCTTGGTGTGCTTGTCCGGGACCTTCGTCAGTAGGGTGTAAATCCTTTGCAGGCTCAGGTCGGAATCGGTCCCCGTCTCCGGGGTTTCTGGGGCGTTCGCAGCTCCCGCGGCGATGGAAACCGCCGCTTCCAGCCCGAAGCGAACCTTCATGGCCAGCAGTAGCACTTCCTGCTTGCCGGTAGCCCCCAAACCGGTGACGATGTCGTCCAGGATCTTGGTCCCTCCCGGCTTGTCCATCAAGTCCTTCAGCTCGGTTTCCGTGGGGGGGGTGGTCCCTTTCATCTTCTTCTTGACGCCTGCCGACTTCTGGCCGGTGTCGGCCTCATCCAGCAGTTTCATCGCCTTTTCATAGTCGGGCTCCTCGGCTGCGACTGCTTCTTCGGCCTTGGTGATCTTCTCATTGATCTTCGTAATATCCGCGCCGATGACCGGATCGGAGGACGGCGGCGTGGCGGTGGTCAGCCCGCCTACTGCCTGCTTGGCCTCTTCCAAACTAGACTTGTATTTGGCGTCGTCCTCCTTCAAAGCGGCAGCCTTCGCGGATTTCGCCAGCACGTCGTCAAGCAGAGCGTGTGCTTTGACGTACTCGTGCTTGGCGGCCTCCTCCTCTGCCTTGACGAGTTGCCCGTCGATCTCTTTCTTGGCCTTCTTCAGCAGGTCCTCGGTGGAAGTGGTAATCGGCGTGGACTTGGGCTTGATCTTGGCGTCTCGCCGGGCGACGTAATCGGCGTGCCGATCGGCCGTGGCAGTGGTGCTCACGCACAAATCGGCAGCCTGCTCGATCAACTGCTTGGCAAGGGGGATATTGGGCATGGTGTTCTCCGGGCAAAACGGTTAGGCCTTGAGGGCCGTGTCCGCATCTTTGAGCTTCTTGTCGATTTCCTCGAGTTGTTTCTTGATCGCCGCCGACTGGGCGTGCTTATTGAGCTTGTCGTACATTTTGCGGACCTCGGCCAGGGCCACGGCCGGGTCGTCTTTGCCAACGGCGGCGTCGCGTTCGTTTTTCGCCCCGGATTGATTGGCGACAATCTGCTTGGCGGCGTCATAGGCCGTCTGCACCTCCGGCAACCGCTCCTTGGCGGTCTTGAAGTCCTTGGCGGCGGCCAGCGCCTTGACGGCTGCAAGCAGCGCTCGGACCGCTTTGGATTCGTTGCCGATGATCGGGTCGTCATCGCCCGGGAGGGTGGCCACGGCGTCTGCGACGGGCTTCAGGTCGGTGTTGTAGTCCTTGCGCTGGTCTACGAGCTTTTGCAAGTCCACACAGGCGTTGATAGCGGCCAGGAGCCGTTTATCGGCATCGTCGTATTGGCGGTGTTCCGCGCGCTTGTTGGCTGCCGCCAACTGCTTCTCGATCGCCTCGATTTCCTTGGCGAAGTCCGCATCGGTACTGGCCGGCAGGGCCGATTTCTTGGGATCGTAATCGGATAGCCGCTTGGCAAGGTACGTGTCGTGACGATCCATCGCCGTCTTGACGCGATCGCAGTCAAACCAGATCTGTTTGATCTGTTCCTCGGCGAAGTTGTCCAACCCTTTCAGGACGGCTGCGCGGACCGAGTCCAGCCTTTTTTCGATGCGGGCGATTTCATCGGTGAAAACTGCATTCTGTGCGTGCGACGTCAGGAGCTTCAGTTGGTCCAATCCCCAGGTCTTGTAATTCTTGAAGTCCGACGTGCCGACCTTCTCGGCCATGGCCTTCGTGTCGTCGCAATCCTTTTTCGCCTCGTCATAAAGCTTCTTGGCCGCAACCCAGTTCTTTCCCGTGCCCTCAATCACCGCTTTGTCCAGCAGATCGGTCTGGATGGCGGCGGTTTCCTTGGTGACCAGTCCCTTGTCGGCGTGGTTGGTCAGCGCGGTCATGGCGTCTTCGGCCGCAGTCTTGGAGAGCTTGTAGGCCGCGTATTCCTCGGCGGTCGCCTTGGCCTTGAGAAGGTCGTCTTGGGCTTCCTTCACCAGATCATTCGCCCCATCGTAATCGCGAACCGTGTGGGCGGCCTTCTTCTTGGCCTCATCGATCTTGTCGGTGCGGATTTTGGCAAGCTCGGTGTCGACCACGTTGTCCGGATTGGGAAGCGCATTGACCTTATTCTCAATGTCTTGCAGCTTCGCCTGGCAAGCTACGTATTTCTCGGCGATGGCTTTGGCGGCCTGGCATTCAGCAGGGATCTCTCCCAGCAGGGTCATTGCCTCCTCGACCTTGCCCATGTCAGTGAACTTGTTGGTTGCGGAGAGGATTTTCGCCTTCATATTCTTGACTTCCGGATCCGCGACTGCGGGGCCGCCCGCGTGCGTTTCCACCGCTTGCACCTGCTTCTCCGCGGCCTCGACCTGTTCCTTCGCAACCGGGGCCAGCGCCTTGTCCAGATCAAGCTGCGCGTCAAGCAGGTCGCTCCGGCCGCCGTCGGGATCTTTGCCCGGATGCGCCTTCGCCAGCCCTGCGGCGATCTTGGACCTGACCTTCGTGATCTCGGCCCCGAGGAGCGACTTTAGGGTGGGGTTGGCTTCCAGCTTCGAAATATTGCCATCAATCTTGGATCGCGTGCTCAGGACCGTCTTGAGTTTGGGGTCCGTCTGCGCCTTGAGGGCGACGATGACGGCCTTCTCCGTGACGGCCAGCATGCCTTCGGCTTCTTCGCATTTGGCCTTCACGTCCTGGAAGTCGCCCTTCTTCGCAGTTTTCGTACGGGCCTGAGCCGCCTCGACCTCCGCCTCGAATTTGCCGACAAGTTCGGCCGCCTCGTGTATCTTGCGGAGGTCGTCAAGCTTCTTGATGACCGCCGCCTCTTGTTTGCGAAAATCCTCGAATGCCTTGGTTGCCTGCACCCGGTCGTCACCCTTGCCGATCAACTTGGTCTTGGGTTTGACGCCGAGCGTTTCGAGGAGAAACTTCTTCTGCGTTGGGGTCATTGCATTTTAGGGGGCTTGGAAGGCATTAGGATTCGCCTCGGGTTCGTATGGATCGTGTCATCTCAGACCGCGGGAAGTATAACTCGGGCGGCTGCCTAGGTGCTGCCAGCCGGTCGAAAGGTCTTGTACGAGCCTCTAAAACTTGCTGGCCAGATCGGCCAAGGTGGACGACACGGCGCTAGCAATCGTAGTTTTCGCAAAGCCGTTCGCATCGATCGACGCCAGGATCGGATCGCTGCCGGCAAAGGCCTGGTATTCCTTGATGAGCTTGGCCGCCTCGGCGTGCCGCGCTTGGCGGAGCTCATCGGTCTGGGCACTGAGCGCCTCGTCGAGCTTATCGAGGAGGCGTTCGTCCAGTTTCTCCAGAACGGAGTACAGCTTCTTCACGCCGTTGGTGACTTCGCCTTCGTCAAATTCTTCCTCAGCGGTTTCATCGGCGTTGTATTCACGGACGCCGGCCAGGATTGCGGTTTCCAGTCCCTGTAACTGAGAGAGCACATTCTTGCGAAGGCCGTCCCAGGCCAGTCGGCTCTTCTGGAGTGCGACGATGGAAAACTTCGGATCTTGCTTTCCCGAAGCAGTTTGCGCCGCGGTTTGCCCCGTGGCTGGACCGGCTTTGAGTAAATCCTCGATCTGGTCGAGCAGGCGGGTCGCGTCGGCGAAATCGCCCTTCTTCACGGCCAGCGACATCTCGCTCGCACGCAACTTTACCTGCTGGCCCCGGGGCGATTTGTCGAGCAGGGCCTTATCGATCTCGGGTCGGACGGTCTTGAGTCGGACCGCGAAGACTTGCGCCTCGGCCTGAGCGGGCGGCTGATTCTCCGTTTTGGGCTTCGCCGACAGTTCCGCCAGCCCCTTCTTCACAAGCGGCTCGATGCGATCCAAGACCTTGGACGCCTCGGCAAACTGCTTCTTTCCGGCCAGCCCGGCGAGTTCCGCCGAGAGCGCCTTCACCTCGGCGGTGACCGGAGTCTCGGCCGCGCGGACCAAGTCCAGATCGGTCTTGAGGGCCTTCAGGCGCGCGGCAAAAGCGGCCGCATCGCCTGTGGCGGCGGGCGGTGGCGGCGGGGGAGCTTTCGGCGGCGGCGGGGCAGTGGCTGCGGCGGACTTGTCGCCCTCTTCGGGCTTGGTCGCCTCTGGGGCCTGTTCCGCTTCCGTTTCGCCTCCTTCCTCTCCTTCCACGTCCTCATCGGCAACGACCTCAAATCGCGGCTTGATCGTGAGGTTCGTGGCTGTCGTGATGTATTCCTTGAGCTTCTTGTCCTGGACCGCCGGCTCCTTGGCGACGCGGAAGACCAACTCACCCTCTTGCCCCTGGCACTTGCCCCGAATCACGGCGGTTCCGGCATGCTGCTTCTTCGCAGCCTGGACGACATCGTTCTTGATCGGGATCTTGCTGACCAGCAAATAGACGACCGTCGGCCCTTTTGCCACGATAGCGAAATTATGCGCCGCGTTCTTTGCCGCCGTAATCGCCGCCTTTAGTTTTTCGTCCATTTCAATGCCGCCCTCGGACGGTGTTCGGATTAATGAAAGCTGTGTTGGTCAAAAATTATTGCCGGCTGCCTGGGAGGAGTCAAGCCTCAAGATTCCGACGACGGCTAATCCTACTTGACTCCTTCCGCTTCCGGTTCGTCTTTCACGGCGTACTTGGAGATGTCTGCGGTGAGCCGGTAACCTGATTTGAATCCTTGTGAGTTCTTGGCCGCCAGAAGCCCCTTTTCTTCGATGATCCAATTCCCCTTGTCGGACTTGGCCACCCTTACCTTCTCCGGCGCCTCGCCTTTGGTTTTCCAGCCCTCCTCCCACTGGGCAAATTTGTCCGCGACGGCCTTGATGACATCGTCGCCGGATGTCCCCAGCACCGCGTCGTAAAGGACCCCGTCCACATCCAAATACGTGTGCGCGTTGGGCAACTCGACGCCATTGCCGGTGAAAAACACCTGGCCGTTCGGGGCCTTGGCGTCTTCCAAGTAGACATTGCCGCCGAAATCGATCGGCAGCAACCCCCCTTTGCCGGGCTTCTTGTTGGGACCAGGCAACTGGGAAAGAGGAACGGTGAGGACCATTTCGGGAATCACAATGGGTTTGCACTTTACGGTCGCGTTGGGCCCCAGCGCCCCCTCGACCACGCGAGTCAAGATGCTGACCAGCACGTCGCATTGAGCGGCCGGCTGATCGGGCACGTCCTCGTACCCCAAGTTGTTCAACTCTTCGCGTTTTTTCTGCACCAGTTCATCCAAATCTTCGGGTTTGGCCCCGAGGGCATCGTCAGGACGAGTAAAATTGTTCGTGTAATAGGTCAGATTCAAAGCATTGCCTTCGGTGAGCAGCTCCTTGAACACGGCATCGGCTAACGACAATTCCCGCTCCTTGACCGAGCCCGTCGTCTTGATACTTTTTTGAGCGTCTTCAAAGAACTTCAACATCGGGACTTCTTTCGAAAGCTTGTCCCAAAGGTCCTTGTCCTTGGCGAGCGCCTCGCGGACTTTGGGCGTCTTGAGCGCGGCCACCAGGTTTTCGGGCTTGACGCCCGTCAAGAACAACTTTGCATATTGTTCGGTGCTTTTCTCCGCCATCTTGATGGCGTCCTCGGGAACGACCTTGTCGCGATAGTTGTCGGGAATCTTGTCGAGCTTCCCCTCGTCGAAGAGCGACACGACCACTTTCGACTTCAGTCGGTTGCACTCAAGTCTTGGACCCATTTTGGCCGGCAACGATTTCATCGCTTCCAGCGTATGGTCCAACAACAAATCGGGACAGAAGTCATAGCAAGCATTGGCGATGCCTTCATTTTCGCCAAATCGCTTCCAACACTCCAACACGAACTCGGGCTTAGGCTTCGTGCCCAGAATCGAGATCACGGCGCGCGCATGGTGCCTGGCATCTGAACAACATTCCAGCCAGGCGTCGAACGCTTCCTTGTCATCCCAATGTTTCACTAGCTTGTAAGCGAGCAACTCGTCCAAGTAAGCTTTGTTTTGCGGATTGTATTCGGGAAGCTTAGGGTTGAGCAAATCGTTGACGCTTCTTCTCCCGCTGGATGTCAAAACGCCATTTTGATCTTTGCCCTTTTTCAGCGCCGTAACCGCCTTCTCGAGCGCTACTTTGGCCTTGAGCGCGTTCTTATCGGGGTGCTTGGGCTTGCCGAAAGCGTACTTGAACTGCTTGATCTTCGCTTCTTTCGTCATGAAACAACTCCGTGCATGGCTCAAAGAATCATGGGAAGGGAGGAGGAACGCGTCATGCGGCGAAGGCCTGGCTCAGGGCCTGCTCCATTTGGGCCAGCGCGGGGTCGAGCGTGGCGCGGATCGCGACTTTCACGTTGAAGGGGTTGTCGTCGCAGGCTTCGACCCGCTCGTCGGTCTCGATGTGGTCCCGGAACTCCGTGACCCGCTCCCGCGTTTGACGAATGAGTTTTGCCTTGGCGCTATCGGGCGTCCGGTCGAGATCGAGAATCGCCGCTTGGAGCGGAACCTTGTGATCGGCGGTGATGGCGTTCAGCCCGAACTCGGCGATCCGCTTGAGCTCAGGATCGTTCTCATCGAGCAGTGCAACACGCAGCTTCTCGAGCTGGCCGTTCACCGCGTCCAGCGCCTTATCCCAAGCGGCCTTGGCCGGCTCCCACAGTTTTGCAAACTGGGGCGAAAGGACTGCTCCGCCCGCGGACGGCGGGCTGGCCGCGGCTTTCTGCACCAGCGTTTGCACCTCGTCCAGAACCCGATTGGCCCGCCCGAATTCCCCCTGGCGAGCAAGCGTGGCCGCCTCGCCGGCCCGTAGTTTCACTTCCTGTCCGGCGGGCGTTCCCGCCGCGAGGACTTTGTCGAGCTGCGGCTTGAGGGCCTTGAGCCGGGACGTGAACTGTGCGGCGGCATCGCCGGCGGGCGCTGCACCTTTGAGCAGCTTTTCGACTTGATCGAGCAGCAGGTTGGCCTGGGAAAACTCCTTCTTGCGAGCGAATGCAGCCGCTTCGCTCTGCGCGATTTGACGTTGGGATTGGCGTTGGGGACGGCAACCGCAGCGTCGATTTCCGGCTTAAGCTTATTCAGCCGCGCGATGAAACGCGCCATTTCGGGGTCGGCCGCGGGCTGAGTCTTCGACGTGCCCGGCGCATTGGGTTCCGGCGACTTGCCCGCTAAAGCGGCGGCCTGGCCGCCCTCTCCGGGCTTCGTCGCGCCGCTGGCCTGATCCGACGACTCCGTTTCCGCTCCTTCGTCTCCTTCAACGTCCTCCGTGACGACCTCGAACCGCGGCTTGACCGTGAGGTTCGTCGCCGCCGTGATGAATTCCTTGAGCTTCTTGTCCTGGACCGCCGGCTCTTTGGCGACGCGGAACACCAACTCGCCCTCTTGACCCCGGCACTTGCCCCGCATCACGGCGTTCCCGCCATGCTCCTTTTTGGCCGCCTGCACGACGGCATCCTTGATCGGAATCTTGCTGACCAGCAAATAGACGACCGTCGGCCCTTTTGCCACGATGGCGAAATTGTGTTCCTTAGCCTTTGCCGCCGCGATCGCTGCCGCTAAATCTTTGTCCATTGGAATGCCACCCTCGGACGGAGCTCGGATTAATGAAAACTGTGCTTGTCAAAAATTATTGGCGACTGCCTGGGAGTAGTCAAGCCCCTGGAATCCTTGTGCTGGATGGTCACATGGAAATCCGGAGCGTCTTCTCATACGTCCTTCTTGCTCTCGGTGACCATATTCTGGATCGCCTTATTGAACGCGGTGGTGTCGATCTCACCGAATTTCGCGACCTGCGTCTGGATCTCCGCAAGCCGGTCCTGCCACTCCTTGGCGGCCTTGACTCGCTCGGCAAGCGTGGCGTCCTTGGCGATCTTGATCTTCTCGGCTTCGCGGAATTGTTGAGCGATCTGCTTTGAATCCGTAAGCCGCTTGGTGACGACGCTTTGCAGGTCCAGAAGTTCCTTGCCAACCTGGTCGAGCTTGCTCTTTTTCAGCTTGAGTTCCGGCGTTGATAAATCCTTCTTCATCTCCGTGGACTCCTTGTTGTACGCTTCCCGCGTCTTGCGAAGCAGGGCGGCAAAATCTCCGATACTCTTGGAGTACAGATCAACGGTCTTGACGAATGATTCTGCGGTTCTCGGGATCTCGGCAATCAACTTGTCGAATTCGACGGTGTCGCTCTTGGCTTTGGTTTCGTCGGCCGGCTTGTTTCTCGCGTTGAGTTCGACTGTTTCCTTGTGCATTTTCGCAGCGCTCGCTCGGAGTTCGTCTGCCTCCTTGCGAGTTGTCGCGATGCTCGCTCTCAGTGCGTCGGTCGTCTTTTTGTCTGTTTTAACCTCCTCGGCGATCATCTGCTTGGCCTTGTCGAGCGACTTCGCGGCATCCAGGTAGTCTTTGGCGACCTCGGCCGAGGCCCCGGCGTGTTCGAACTGGGCCACGAGCTTGATCTTTGGGTCGCTGCCGAATCGGCCGCTGGAGAGGCTCTTGCAACCCGACGTGAGCTTCTTGCCGCTGCCTCTTTCGACGGCCTTGCGGATGCGGATGCCGAAGTCGGGGAGCGTATCATCGATTTCATCGGCGCACTTCTTCACTTCCTTTTGGGCCTCGTCGCCCGCCTTGGCATCGCCAAGCTTGTCTTTCGCCTGGAGATCTTTCAGACGCTTCACAAGGTTATCGATCTTGTCCTCCAGCTCCCCCTGGAATTTGTTGGCTTCCTTTTGCGCCTCTTTCTCGGCCTTCACCGCCTGATCGTTCGACAAGCCGGCCGAGGCAAGGTTGATTTCCGTGCGGATCTGGTACTGCCTGATTTCGACAAACGCTTTAACCGTCGAGTCCTTCTTGACTTGCTTGAGCACATCACTGCTCTCGGCAGTCAGTTTATCCATTTTCGGCTTAGGTAGATCGACATCGATCGTATTTGTCATCGTTCACTCCGTTGACCTGCGTGCTCACGCACCCTGTTCAAAATCGTATTGGAATTCGCCCTGACCCGGAGTACCGGGTGCCCCGACCGTCACATGGACCCGCTCGATGGCCTTGCCTTCCATCATCCGGGTGAGAAACTCGCGGCTGATGCTCGGCAATACGGTGTTTGTGAGAATGGCGTCGATCATTCGCCCGCCGCTCTCCAGTTCGGTGCAGCGGCTGACGATGAGCTTGACCACCTCGTCGCTGTAGGTGAACGGCACGCCGTGGTTCTCGCGGACCCGCTTCTCGATCCGCCGCAGTTGCAGGCGGGTGATCATGCCGACCATCTCGTCGCTGAGCGGGTAATAGGGGATCGTCACGATGCGGCCCAGCAAGGCCGGCGGAAAGACCTTCAGCAGCGGCGGCCGCAGGGCCCGGGCCAGCCCTTCGGGATCGGGCAACAACTCGGGATCCTTGCACATGTTGGAGATCAGCTCGGTGCCGGCGTTGGTGGTCAACAGGATCAGCGTGTTCTTGAAGTCGATCATGCGGCCTTCGCCGTCTTCCATCCATCCCTTGTCGAAGACCTGGAAGAATATTTCGTGGACGTCAGGATGGGCCTTCTCGACTTCATCCAGGAGCACCACGCTATAGGGCCGGCGGCGGACCGCTTCGGTCAAGACGCCGCCTTCGCCATAGCCGACATAGCCGGGGGGCGAACCCTTGAGCGTACTTACGGTGTGGGCTTCCTGGAACTCGCTCATGTTGATGGTGATGATGTTCTGCTCGCCGCCATAGAGCGATTCGGCCAGTGCCAGGGCCGTTTCCGTCTTGCCCACGCCCGAGGGGCCGGCCAGCATGAAGACGCCGATCGGCTTGTTGGGGTTGTCGAGGCTGGCCCGCGAGGTCTGGATCCGCTTGGCAATCATCTCCAGGGCGTGCCGCTGGCCGATGATCCGTTCGTTGAGCGTGTCGGCCAGCTTGAGCACGGTCTCGATTTCGTTCTTCACCATGCGGCCGACGGGGATGCCCGTCCAATCCTGCACGACCGAGCCGACGGCGTGTTCATCGACAGTGGGCAGGATCAGCGGCGTTTCGCCTTGCAGTTCGTCGAGTTGCGTTTGCAGCCCTTGAAGCTCGGCCAGCAGCCTGGCCCGCTCGGGTTCGGAAAGCGCTGCGGGCGCGGGCGTGGCCGGCGATTTCTCGACCTTGACGGTCGACGCCGCGGCGTCGGCCGCCTTTTCCAGCTTGCTGGCGGTGCCTTCGACCTTGCCCACGTCGCCGCGGAGTTTGGCCCGCAGGTCCAGCACCTTCTCGACTAGTTCGCGCTCCTCGTTCCAGCGGGCCTCGAGTTTGGAGAGCCGCTCGCTTTCGGCCGCGAGCTTGGCCGCGGCGTCGGCCTTTCGCGCGGCGGTGTCGACGCCTACGGCCTCCTCGCGGGCGATGATCTCCAACTCCGTCTTGAGGTCTTCGATCCGCTGTCGCGAGTCCTCCACCTCGGCCGGAACAGCGTGCTGGCTTATCGCCACGCGGGCGCAGGCCGTGTCCAGCAGGCTGACCGACTTGTCGGGCAGTTGCCGGGCCGGGATGTAGCGGTGCGAGAGCCGCACGGACGCCTCGATGGCCTCGTCGAGCAGTTGGACCTTGTGGTGTTTTTCCATCACGGAGGCCATTTTCCGCATCATGAGGATGGCTTTCTCCTCGCTTGGCTCGCCGATCTGGACGACCTGGAAACGCCGTGTGAGGGCGGGGTCCTTCTCGATGTGCTTCTTGTACTCGGCCCAGGTGGTGGCAGCGATGGTGCGGAGCGTGCCGCGGGCCAGGGCCGGCTTGAGCAGATTGGCCGCGTCGCCTGTGCCGGCCGCGCCGCCGGCGCCGATCAGCGTGTGGGCTTCATCGACAAAGAGGATGATCGGTTTCTCGGAGGCCTGCACCTCGTCGATGACCTGGCGGAGCCGCTGCTCGAATTCGCCTTTCATGCTCGCCCCGGCCTGCAGGAGGCCGATATCGAGCGAGAGCAGGCGGACGTCCTTCAGCGACGGCGGCACCGTGCCGGCAGCCAGGCGATTGGCGAAACCTTCGACCACGGCCGTTTTGCCGACGCCCGCCTCGCCCGTGAGGATCGGGTTGTTCTGCCGCCGGCGCATGAGGATATCGACGATCTGGCGGATCTCCTCGTCGCGGCCGACAATGGGGTCGATCTCGCCTTTGCGGGCCCGCTCGGTGAGATCGATGGCGAACTTTTTCAGGGCCTCCTGCTTGCCCATCTGCGGCGCGGCCATGGCGCCGCTGGCCTCGCCGGGGGCCGCGCCGCCGCCAATCTGGAAGTTATCGCTGGCCGCGAGCCTCTCTTCCGGCGAACCGCTGACAATCTTCGCAAAACTGTCGGCCAGGGTGTCGGCGTTGATCTTCTGGAATTCCTTGGAGATGCCAGTCAGGGCATGGGCCAGGCCGCGGGTCTTGAGGATCCCGAGCACAAGGTAGCCCGTGCGGACCTGCGACTCGCCGAACATCAGCGTGCCGTAGACCCAGCCCCGCTCGACGGCCTCCTCGATGTGCGACGAAAGATCGGAGATCGAACGTCGAACCGCGCGGCAACTTGTCGAGCGATTCGGTCAGGTCGCGGGCCAGCTTGGAGGGATCGAGGTTGAAATGCTTGATGATGCGGTGCAGATCCGAGTCGGGATTGTTGAGGATTTGGTGCAGCCAGTGGACCAGTTCCACGTAGGGATTGCCACGCATCTTGCAGAAGACGGTGGCCCCTTCGATGGCCTTGTAGGCCAACGGGTTCAACTTGCCGAAAAGTGACGCGCGAGGAATGTCCATGGTCAATCGACTTTCGATGGTTGGTTAATTCGAATTCTGATCGTACATCGCGCCGTCGAGCTGCGGGTTCCAGCAGAAGTCGCCGGCGTCTTGCGTGAGTGATTCGGGTTCGAGCCAGGCGGCCAGGCCGAGGTGGCCCGAGTTGCCCAGGCGGATCGGCGGGGCCTCTTCCTTGCGGAGGATCAGCCGCACTTCCCACATCAGCTCGTCGTTGAGGTAATTCCGGACCAGATCGACGAGCTGCGGCAGACTCTTGCCGCCGGGCAACAGGCGCCGATAATCGTCAAGCGAAACGGGACCGATCACGATCCGAAACGTCTGTTGGCAGTCCCAGACGAACTGGCCGATCGTCGACGACACGCCCAGCATCGACCACGACCATGGGTACACGGTGCCCGACATGGTGCCGCGCCTGGGGGGGAATGTCCCGGCTGGGGGTTCTTCCCTGCCTCGTCCCCAGACGGGAGTTTCCCCCCCATCGCCGCGGCCGGACCGCCCAGCTCGCAGCGGGAGCTTTCCGGGATCTCCGTCCAGCGACCGACGAACTCTTCGATTGCCACCGGCAGCCCGAAGAACTCGGCGATCATCGCCCGCAGGCCCTCGGGATGCCTGGCGGCGGAGGCCAGCCGCCCGGCAAAGTGCAGCTTGAAGTGATCGGGGAGCGAATCGCGCTGCCGCATGGCGGGCGTCGCCAGTCCGATGAGCGCGCCGACGTAGTCCGCGAAGCGATCGGACTCGGGGCGGTCCAGGTTCACCGTGGGCTGGGCGTTCGCCCAGGCGCGGTAGAAAAGCGACAGCAGCCGGTGGTGGAAGATGTCGGCGAAGCGGGCGAAGGTCGGGTCGCCCGCCTGCCGCAAGCGATTGCGGGCATATTCCGTCAAGTGCAGCGGCAAGGGTCCATGCGGGCCGAAGAGGCCGAAGAAAAAGACCTCCATCCGCGGCGGAACGCCGTCGCCGCCGGGAACGAGCGAACTCACCGTCCGCGGCGCGAAAGCCATCGTCGGCTCCTGGCCCAGGCGGATCGGGTCGTCCTTGGCCCGCGCACTCTCACCCAGTCGCGGTTGCGCCGCGGCGGCGCACTCCAATCGCCGCAGCGCCTGGAAGAAGTCGAACGTGTGCGGGGCAGCCTCGATCTCGCGCAAAAGCGCTACAAGCTCTGCCGCCGACCGATCCGGATCGGCCATTTCATTATTTCTCCGCGATCCATGGTGCGCACCACGGTCTCGGTAAACGAGTTGATGGAAACATAACGCGCGAAAAACTCCTCCAGGACGGACCCGAGCAGGAAAACTCCCATGCCCTCGAACGCCGATTCGTCGCAGGTGATCGTGATTTGCAGCCCGCGGCCGAAGGTCAGCGGTCCGCTGGTCGGCACGGGGCGCGTGACCGGCCGGGCAACGACCGATTGCACGCCGTCGATCTGCTTGCGGACGTGCGCTTCGGCCAGGTCGGCATACAGCGAGAGCATCTCCCGCACGGCTGCCGCCCCGCCCCGCTGCGGATCGTTGACCAGCGACATGTAGTTCAGCGACAGGTGGTTCACGAGCCGCCAGGCGGCTTCGCCCGTGCCGTAGGAAAGCGCGGCCCGCGGCCGCGTGGGACCGACCAGGCAACGGGCCGAGCGAATGGGCGAGCTCACCTCCGGCGAGAAATCGGTATCGCCCGTCCCCACCGGCATCAACAGCGGCAGGTCGCGGTTCGTGCACAGCAGCGGGACGGAAAGCTGCCGCAGATCGTGGGCGAAGGGGGCCTCGCGAGCATCGACCAGCGAGAGGTAAAGCTCGCTGCCGATGTAACTGCTGCGGGGGCCCAAGCGCCGCTGCTGTTCCGAAAGCGTGCGGTGGGTCCGTCGCAGCGTATAATAGGCGGCCGAGTCGCCGTGGCGGTCCCGGGCGAGCGAAGCGTCGGCATGACTCAGCGAGGCGTAGAACGGCAGGAAGACCTGCTGCTTGTCGCCGTCGCCGTAGCCTATGACTTCCGTCACCGCGTAAGGTTCGTAATCCAGCGGGCGCGTGCGGTCGGGCAGGATCTGAAATTCGGCCTTGCGGTTGTCGATCTGGATGCGGTCGGCCCGCTTGGGAAACAAGTTGGCCGCCGGCGTGCAGAACAGCGCGAACGACGACGCATCGACGCGATGCTCCAGCACGCGGTTGACCCGGTTGAAGAGGATGAACAGGTCGATCTCGTCGCCCGGGCAGCACCGCAGGGCGGGCGACAGGCCGCCCAGCTCGACGAACAGAAACCGCTCCGGCATGGCGAAGTATTCGTGCAACATTCGGTAGCCCTGGAAGGACCGCGGCCCGGCGGGCAAGAGGGCCTCGTTCTCCTGGAAACCGAGGCGGCGAACCTCCCCCGCCGGGATGGCTACGGGGCACCCGGCGGGGCGCCCAGTACCCTGGGTCGGTGAGGACGCGGGAGTCGCCCCAGCAGGGCAGACCACCATGGCGACGCGGTTCCCCAGCAACTGCTCGTAAAGGGCCATGGTCAACTCGCCCGAGCCCTGCAGGAAGACCGGCAGGCAGTCGAGGGCGATCTTGTCGAATGTCAATCCGGCCGTGCAGGCCAGGCGCAAGCGGAGGCCCGCCCGCGCGGCGGCCACATCCGGGGCGCCGCGCATCGCCTCGTCGCGACTGTAGTAGTCGGCCTGCTTGATTACCAGCGGCCAGAGCGTCACGTCGTGCGCAGTCCGGTACCGGCAAGGAGTCTGCTCGCCCTTGCCGACGCGGCTGAGCAGCATGGTGCCGCGGGGCACGGGCGAACCCTTGGCCAGCGCGCCTTCGTTGTAGTCGGGCTCGAAGCCCACGACGGCCATCGACGGCGTGGGGGAGAGGTAGTTCGGATAGACGATCTCGAGCAGGTGCTGCGTGAACTCGGGATACTGCGCGTCGAGCTTCAACTGCACCCGCGCCGCCAGGAAGGCCAGGCCTTCCAGCAACCGCTCGACGTAGGGATCGGCGCATTCGAACTCCTCGAGCGCCAGCCGGCCGGCGATTTTTGGATAGCGGCGCGCGAATTCTGACCCCATCTCGCGGAGATGCTGCAATTCGCGGTTGTAATAGCTCAACATCCGAGGGTCCATCGCGCGGCTCTCCCTACTGTCCCGAGTGTTCGACGACGGCCACGTGGCCCGACTCCAGATCGACCTCGGTGTGCAGGAACATCCGCATCGGCATCGGTTGCGCCCAGAGGCTGCCTTCGATTTCGAAGGTGATGGCGTTGGAACTCATCCGCTCGCCTTCCAGCACCGACCGCACGCGGAGCGTCTCGCGGAGGATCCGCGGCTCGAAATCGAGAATTGCCTGCCTCACGGACGTCTCTAATTCCCCCAGGTCGGCCGAGGAGAGGTACCGCCCGGAAAGATCGAGCGATCCGTAATTGACCACGGAACGAGCGACCTCCGGGTATTCATCGAGGCTCTGGACTTGCGACAGCTTGCCGGTGTTGAGCAGCCAGCCCAGGTCCCGCATGACGCATTCGCGTAGCCTCTCGAGCGAGATCACGCGACGCTCTCGCGACTCAACGTTCTTGTCCGGCTCCTCGTCCGTCAGCCGATCCAGGAGCGAAGGCTGCAGCCGTTCCTTGACGGTAAGTTCTGCCATTTCACGCGGCGTCCAATTCGATCTGACGGATGTCCAGCAACGAGTAATCGGTTTCCTCGGTCGACAACATCCGCTGTCCCAGCCCGTGACTGGCCCCCTCGGCCGGCGCCGACCACTCCGTTTTCCGCGCCAAGCGGATGAGGTTGTCCTGGCTGCTCTCCGATCCCGGGTAGCGGCTGGGGACCAGGCCCACCGCCTCGCCTTCATTGGACCAGGTGAAATGGACCGGCAACCAGACGAGGTCGCGCAGGTCGGTGGGAGGCTCGACCTTGATGCGGCGGATGTTCTGCACCGGGACCCAGAAATAGCGGCCGGAAAGCATTGCTTCGATAACAGGACCGAGCCGCGTATCGGCATCGGCGATCCACTCGAACCGCGTGCCGTCAAGGCTGCCGGAAGTGGCCGGCGCGGCTTCGAAGGCTTTCATCCGCAGTTGCTGTGCCGCGTCATGCTTGCCGCCGGCCGTGAGCCGCGCGGCCTCGACCAGCCACCCCATCCACTGCGGCGGATCGCCGAAGATCAAGGGCGACCGCTTGCCGGCGAAGACCTCGGCCCGAAAGACCTCGCCCTGCAGCGCCTCGCGGTACATCTGGGCCATGATCAACGTCGAGGCGTCAAGTTCGGCGGCCGTGTTGAGCTGCACCAGCGCACGGTCCCACTGACCTTGCACCGCGAGCAACTGGAAGAGGAAGACGCGAAGCTTGGCGTCGGCCGGACTTCGCCGCACCTCCTGCTGCAGCTCGCGGAAAGCCTCGTCCAGATTTCCATTTCGCAGGGTCTCTAGTGCAGGCATGCATACCTCGAGTGTAATTAGCCCTGCCCAGCGGCAGCAGCGCCGCCGGGCAGGAAGCAATGCGCGGCGCGTGCGGCGAATTCGCCGCTGGCACGCGATCAGTTCCAAATCTTATTGAGGATGCGGTCCCAGCCACGCGGACCGAACGGCCCCACTTTGTTCTTGCCGGCGACAATTTGCCAGTACTGGAATTTGACCTTGTAGTACCACAGGGAGAGGGTCTCGGTGGGACGCTCGTCCTCGCCGCCGCTGATGTTCCAGGAAGCGATAATCGGCGATTGGAGGTCGAACTGGCAATAGAGATTCGCCGCCAGATCGTCACCTGCGCCGCTGGCGATCAGGTAAATCGTTGCCGTGTCGCCGAGCTTTCCGCCGCCGCACGAGTACTGCATCAAATCGGGCGAGCTGCAGTCGAGCGTCTTGTTCAGCGTGATCGGCTTGACGTCGGCCACGCCGGTGAAAACATCCGCAGTTCCGCCCTTGGCGCTTTCCTTGAACTCGCGTGCGAGGTCCCAGCTAATCTGGGTGCAAGAAATTGCGTTCATCGAAGTTATTCCACCGGCAGTCGGAATCTGGCAATCGCCGACGACGGGCGGCAGGCTCAACAAAATCATGATCAATCTCCTTCATCTAGCGTGAAACTTGAGGTTCATGTAATCGCGAAACGTTTTTTTTGAACGCGGCCTTCGCGCATGGGCGTTCACAGTAAAGCAGAGCTTAGCCGCCCTTGGCCGAAGGCAACTTCGACACCAGGCGGAGCGAAACCGTCAGCCCCTCCAACTGGTAATGCGGCCTGAGGAAGATCTTCGAGCTGTAGTAGCCCGGATTGCCTTCCACCTCCTCGACGATCACCTCCGCCGACGAGAGCGGCTTACGGGCCTTGGCCTCCTCGGAGGCCGAGGCCGGATTCATTTCTACGTAGTTGCTGATCCAGCGGTTGAGCCAGGCCTGCATATCGTCCCGTTCCTTGAACGAGCCGATCTTGTCGCGGACGATGCACTTCAGGTAGTGGGCGAAGCGGCAAGTGGAAAAGAGGTAGGGGAACCGCGCCGCCAGGTTGGCGTTCGCCGTGGCGTCCGGATCGTCGTACTCTTCCGGCTTGTGCAGCGACTGGGCGCCGATGAAGGCGGCGAAATCGGAGTTCTTCTTGTGGACCAGCGGCATGAAGCCGTTCTTGGCCAGTTCCGCCTCGCGGCGGTCGCTGATGGCGATCTCGGTCGGGCACTTCATGTCGACGCCGCCGTCGTCGGTGGGGAAGGTGTGCGTCGGCAGCCCGGTGACGGCCCCGCCCGATTCGATGCCGCGGATCCGCGAGCACCAGCCGTAGTACTTGAACGACTCGTTGATGTTCAGGGCCATGGCGTAGGCGGCGTTGGCCCAGCAGTAGCGGTTGTGCTGCGCGCCCTCGACCTCCTCCTCGAAAGCGAACTCGTCGACTGGGTTGGTCTTGGCGCCGTAGGGCACGCGGGCCAGGAAGCGCGGCATCGCCAGCCCGATGTAGCGCGAATCGTCCGACTCGCGCAGCGACCGCCAGCCGGCGTACTCCGGCGTCTGGAAGATCTTCGTCAGGTCGCGCGGGTTGGAAAGCTCCTGCCAGGAATCCATCTGGAACAAGGTGGGCGAGGCGGCCGCCATGAAGGGGGCGTGCGCGGCTGCGGAAATCTTGGCGATTTCGCCCAGCAACTCCACGTCCGGCGGGCTGTGGTCGAAATAGTAATCGCCCACCAGGCAGCCGTACGGCGCGCCGCCGAACTGGCCGTATTCCTCTTCGTAAAGCTTCTTGAACATCGGGCTCTGGTCCCAGGCCGTGCCCTTGAACTTCTTCAGCGTCTTGTGAAGGTCCTTCTTCGAGATGTTCATCACGCGGATCTTCAGCGTCTCGTCGGTCTCGGTATTGCTGACCAGGTGGTGCAGTCCCCGCCAGGCGCCCTCGAGCCGCTGGTAGTCCTCGTGGTGGATGATCTGGTTGATCTGCTCGGTCAGCTTCTTGTCGATGGCGGCGATGATCCTCTCGATGGTCTTGATGGCATCGTCGGAAATCAGGGCCGTGCCTTCCAAGGCTTGGGCGGCAAGCGTCTTGACCGCGTTCTCGACGGCCTGCCGCGACTGGTCGGTCTTCGGCTTGAACTCCTTCTGAAGAAGTGCGCCGAACTCGCTCGCTTCCAGGGTCTGCCCGGCGGCAGCAGTTTCCTGGGATTGGATGTCACTTTGAGACATTGACTTGCTCCTTGATTTTCTTGGGCAAAAATAAACGCAATGACGGGGGCGGGGAATCGTGCGCGCTACCGCTGCTAGGCACTTTCGCCGCTCCCGTCGGCCGGCTTCGGATGCGACGCCAGCGACTCCAGCAACGCCGGATCCTTGAGCACGCTGCGAATCAGCTCTTCGGCCCCCGTCTTGCCGTCCATGTACGAGAGCAGGTTCGACAACTCGGTGCGGGCCTCGAGCAGCTTCTTCAACGAATCGACCTTGCGGGCGATGGCCGCGGGCGAAAAGTCCTCCATGCTCTCGAAGGTTACGTCGACGCTCAGGTTTCCCTCGCCGGTGAGCGTATTGGGGACCTGGAAGGCCACCCGCGGCTTCATGGCCTTCAAGCGGGTGTCGAAGTTATCGACGTCGATCTCCAGGAACTTCCGCTCGTCGACAGGCGCCAGCGGGTCCGCCGGCTTGCCGGAGAGGTCCGACATTACGCCCATAACGAAAGGCAACTGGACTTTTTTCTCGGCGCCGTAAACTTCAACGTCGTACTCGATCTGGACCCGCGGCGGACGGTTCCGACCAATGAACTTCTGACCACTCTTGCCACCCATAAAACTCTCCTTTGACTAGGAAAAAAGCAAAAAACTCGATAATCGCCTCAAGATCAACTCGCGCCATCCGAAGAACTTGCCGACCCGCTGATTTGCTCGGCCTCCGATACGCCGCTGGGCACCAATTCTCGCAGCAGTTCCAAAAAGTTCATGGTGACCAGCCGCTTGGCCCTCCGCAGCAACAGCGGCACCGGACTGGAAGGCTCATACTCCGCGTAGTAATCGCAAATCTTGTCGATCAGGCGGACAACGTCGTCGCGCATGCGCACTTCATCGCTGGCCACGGGCAAGGGCGGCGGCTCGGCGGTAGGGGCGGAATTCGCGATCAGGGCGTCCAGTCCATCGAGATCGATGCTCAACTCCCCTTCGCTGCCGGCTGCCGTCGTCGCTTCCTCCGCTGGCGATTCAGCCACAGCGCCGAGGCCGCGGCGCTCGACTTGCTCGGAGAGCAACCGCGATATTTTCTTCAAAGGGTCGGTCAGCGGCTCAAAACTCGCCGAGCTCTGCATGCCGACCCGCTCCGTCAGCGACGATTCCAGCCCCTCGGCATCGGCCAGCGCACGGCCATAGTTTCTGCCATTTCCACGAGTCCCTCGGGAGCGGCATCCAGAAAAGCCGCTTCGATGGTCGACTTCTCCGGCGGGGCTTCTCCCTGACGGGGCGGCATTTCGCCCGCAGCAACCATGTAGTCGCGATACGAGAATTTGCCCAGCCCCGGCGACTCGACCATCGGCGACTCGAGTACCGCCTTCAAGCAGGCATCGGTGTCGCACAAGGCTGCCAGGGCGTTGACCCGCAAGGCCGGATCGAGATTATCGTCGGGATCAAGTTGTGGATGTACCTCTTGCCAATACCGCTCGACGAGGCCGCGCACTAAGGCGAGTGCATCGCGGAAACCTGGCAACCCGTCCAGCCGCACCACCGCCCTCGCCAAGTAGACAGCAACACGGAGATCTTTCGTGCGCTTCAGTAGATCGAGGGCCTTAGCGCGGACGTCTTTCCAGTCGGGCTCCTGGGCCTCTACAACCGTGTTGCCGAACTGCTGCTCGGGCGTGCCTTGTGCCGCTCGCTCCAACTCCCCGAAATCAGCGTCGTATTCGAGGTTCTCGCCGCACGGTGTTTCCGCGGAGATCGGTTCAAGCAACGCCTCTACGTCAAGCACGCTCATGCGCAAGGTCCTCCGAAAAGGAATTTGAGATCGTCCATATCGGTTCTTGCTTCCGCTGAGCGTGCCGCCCGCTTGCTGATGATTCTTGACACGATGCGAAAAAAGGAATTCTTATCTGCGAAATATGAGAAAATCTATTCCATCGTCGGCTCAACGTCAAGTGCCATATTGTAAATCCTATCCTGGCAACCAGTTACGAATAAAAGGACACTTATGTGATAAACCCGGTATTCGTATTCGGCGAGATTTCCTGGCAGCCAGGTGCCACCGCCGCCTGCTTCCCCTCTCTCTGGAGGAGGGGAACTGCCAGGAAACCTTGCCGCACAAGACGGGTTCGCGGTGGCCAACGGGCCGGGAGCGACCCTCGCGCCTCTGCCAAGAATCATTACCTAGGAACAGGACTCACGGCGGTCCCGGGCTAGGAGGCGCCGGGGCAAGCGGTTCCGTGTCATGCAAGCCGGGAGCAGAGGGCGGTTTAAGATCGGGATTTCCGGAATCCTGGGTCCGGGCAGCGTTGGCCTGAGCAGCATCGCCGCCGGGGGGGTGATTCTCCGCCTCCGTTGGAGCAGGCCCTTGGCTCACGACGGGCGGCCGGCGGAGCGTAAAGTCGATCCTCCGTGATCGGCCCCGCAGACGCTCCCGCTGGGCCGCGTCGAAATAGGCCTTCATGGGCCAGGGGCCCTCGGCCAAGGCGATGTCGCAGTATTCCAACAGCGAACCCTTTTCGAAATGGACGTTCCTGACCGCCAGGGCATATTCGACGCGCGCCTGGTAGTAGCCCGACATGGCTTCGGCATAGCGGCGGTGGGCGTCGAGCACGACGAAAAGCTCGGCTTTGTCGTCTTCGTACGCAAGGCGCAGGGCTTTCAACTGATCTCTTGCTGCGACGGCACGGTTGATGCTCGTCTGCAATACGAGGAAAGCCCGGCCCACCTGGTCGACGGCCCCCGTGAGATTGTTGAGGACCTGCAGTTCCTGTTCGCGGAGGATGGCCCGCGCCTGCGTCAGGCGGAGCTCGGCATTGCGGACGCCGGCATGGGCATCGCGAAAACCGATCGGCATGGAGAATTCCAGCCCGGCTTGCCATTCCGGATAGTCGCCGTCGACCAGGCTCCGGTAGGCGCTGCTGAAGTTGTCGCCTGGCGCGCGGTTCGTGTCCAGCAGGTCCCTGCCGAAGCCGCGCATGCCGTAGCGGCCCACAAAGTCCAGGTTGGGCCGCAGGAAGTTCTGGCTGGCAGCGAGTTCCAACTCGCGGGACTTGACGATCCATCGCTGCCGGCGCAATTCTTCCCGCTGAGACAGCGCCTGGCAGCTCAATTCGGCCCAGTCGAACGTGACGTTGCAGACAGGCGGTTCGTCGCTGGGCCGGATCAAACGGCCGTCGGTCGGCGGCAATCCCATCAATAATCTCAACTTGCGTTCCGCGGTATGAACGCCCGGCAACCCGCGGAAGGTGCCCGGCGCGCTGCCGTCGTACGTGCGGGTGCCGTCCAGTTCCCGGCCTACCAGGGCGTTCTGCACGTCCTCCTCGAACTGGAAGTACTGTTCGCGGGCCTGTGCCTCTTTGTCGGTCTCGCCGCCGCGGCGATTGAACTGGTGCAAGGCGTTGATGTTCCGCCAGGTGTCGAGGGCCTCGTCGCGGGCCTTGATCTTCGTGTCCAGATCCCGGTAAGCGAAGTACAGGTCCCAGTAGGCGTTCTCCAGGTTGCTGACGAAATCCCGCAAGCCGATCTGGAAATCGGTCAGGCTGACGTCGGTCCTCAACCGCGCCACGAGTACGCCGTTGAACACGCCGGGGCGGGCGCCGGGCCCCGCAATGCGATTGAAATCGACGCCGCTGCCCTGGAGGAAGGGATGCCGCACTTCGGCTTCCACGGTGACGTCCCACGTCCCGCCCTTGATCTGGTTGCCTATGTTGTTGTCGTTGTCGAAATCGACCATGTGCCGCAGCGTGAACTGGTCGCCGGTCACGGCCCGCTTGGTGATATGCGTATCGAAGTTGTCGTATTCCTGCGAGAAGAAGCCGTTGGTTCCGATCTGCTGGTTGTTGTATTCCTGCTGGGTCTTCTGGAAGATCACGCTGGAGGCAAGCTGGGCGTCGAAAGCGCTGAGCGCCGCTTCCGGGCCATACTGCGGGTCGGTTTCCTGGATCGCCATCCAGTACGTCGTCGGAACGGTTTCCGGGGCGCGAAGCAGCGTGCCGCCAAGATCCTGCATGACGCGGGCGTGGGCCATGGCATACTGCACGACCTGCAGCAGGCTCATGTCGCAGTACTGGACCGGTCCCGGATTTCGCACATCGGGCGGAGGCGGCATCTTGGCCAGACTCGAATCGCTTGGCTCGGGAACCGCCGGGACCTCGATCTGGGTCGCCATCTCCTGGTAATGAATAATCCCCCCTTGCGGATCATCAGGCAGTTTGTGCGAGGCGCAGCCCGGCACGGTCGCGGCAAGCGCGAGACATCCCCAGATGAGATAGGCAGCTCGTTGTTTCATTCCGTCTTGCCCGTTGTCCGGCGTGCCCGAACGGCAAACTTCGCGCAATCGCTAGTGTCACGATATCCGTTATCCTTTACCTAATCGGCACAGAATTGCTCCAACCTGACTTGCTTTTTCCCTATAATTCCAAAGAATGCCTGCTCACGGGCCCAAAGCGGGTCGCTGTCTTAGCAGTAACTCCCATCTTGCCTACTTCAACATGTCTTGTGCGGTTATGCTTCGTGCGGGCAGAATTGACGTGTTCGATAGTAGCCGCGCGAGATTTAAGAAGTTGTGGCAAAGGTATACTGGAGAGTATGCCTACCGAAGAAACGCTACCGGAACTCGAACCTCTCGATGAGGCATGGCGTGAAATCGACGACCTGGTAAACCAGATTGCCAGGCTATCGAAATCGGATTCCCCGAAGGGGGAGTTTTACGCCAAGACCATCGATGCGGTGATGCGCGGGCTCAAGGCCGTGGGGGCCGCTTTGTGGGTCCGCTCCGCGGGCGAAAAGGCCCAGCTCGCCTATCAAGTTCTGCCGCCCCAAGTTTGGCCGGGCGAAAAACAGGTCCAACGCCGGCAGCTTATCGAACTGGTGTTGGAAACCGGCCAGGCGGGAATTCTTCCGCCGGGCTGTCCGCCGGCCGCAGACCCCCGCGCAGCCAACCCGACGCCGTACTTGCTTATCGTCTGTCCGTGGGTTGTCGAAGGCGAAGTTGCCGGCGTGCTCGAGGTCCTCAAGCATCCCGGCGCCAGCGCCGAGGTCCAAACCGGGTACGTGAAGTACCTTGAAGCGATCGGCGAGCTGATCGCCGACCAGGAGCGCGGCCGCCAGCTCCGCGAACTGCGCGAGCGTCTGCAGCAAGGGCGGCGATTCGACCAGCTTTGCGAGACCCTCCATGGCAGCATCGATTTGCGGACTACCGCTTATGCGATCGCCAATGAAGGGCGGCAATTCATCGGCTGCGACCGCCTCAGCGTGCTGGTGGCGCGCGATGGGCGATTCCGGCTGCTGGCCGTCAGCGGCGTCGATGCGTTCCATCGCCGCTCGCGGGCCGTGGGGCTGGCGGAACAGTTGTGCAAGGCCGTGGCTGTCATGCGGGAACCGCTCTGGCATCCCGACGGGGCCGGCCGGGCACCATGTACTCATGATCGGCCGCCGCAGGTAGAGATGCTTCTAAGCGGCTACCTGGACGAGTCGCATGCCCGATCGCTTGCCGTCGTGCCGCTGAGCGCGGCGGCCGAGGAGGACGCTTCGCGGCCGGGTGAGACGATCGGCGCACTGCTGATCGAGCGCTTCTACGGCGGGCTCGACGACGGCCTGCGCAGGCGCCTCGACCGGCTTTGCGTGCACAGCGGGCTGGCCCTGCGGAATGCCAAGCAGTGGGAGGAGTTGCCGCTTTCCGGCATCCTGCGCAAGGCGCGGTGGCTAAGCAGCCATCGCCGGCCTTTGAAGTTCGCCGCCGCGCTTTCGGTCCTGCTCCTGCTGGCCGCCGTGCTTTTCCTCGTGCCCGCCGAATTGCGGATCGCCGCGCGGGGCGAGCTCCAGCCGCAACGGATGCAAGACGTTTTCGCGCGCATCGACGGCCTGGTCGCCGACATCCGCGTGCAGCACGGGCAGCACGTGGCCGCCGATCAACTCCTGGCCACTCTGCGGCGGCCGCAACTCGACTTCGAGTTCAAGCAGGTGCTCGGCGAGTTGCAGACCTCCCGCAAGCGGCTGGCGGCGCTGGAAGCCGAGCGCGTGCAAACCCCGCGCGACAGCGACGAGCAGCGGCGACAGTACGGGCTGCTGGCCGCCCAGGGCGAGGAACTCCGCGAGTTGATCCGCAGCCTCGAGGCCCAGTATGCGATCCTCGAGCAGAAGCAGAAGGACCTGGAAGTCCGCAGCCCGATGGACGGCGAAATCCTCACCTGGAACGTCAAGCAGTTGCTCAGCGCGCGGCCCGTCGATCGCGGCCAGACGCTGATGACGGTGGGCGACCTTTCCGGCCCCTGGCAGTTGGAAGTCCGCGTGCCCGATCGCCAGATCGCACACGTGCTGGCGGCGCAGAGGGAGCTGGGGCAGCCGCTGGAAGTCAGCTACGTCCTCGGCACGGCGCCTGCCGTCAAGCTGCATGGAACGATTCGCCAGGTTGCGCTGCGGGCCGAGGTTCCCGAAGGCGAAGCCCCTTGTGTGCAAGTCTTCGTCGATGTCGACCGCGGCGAGTTGCCGGAGCTCGTCCCCGGCGCAAGCGTTTTTGCCGAGATCGATTGCGGCCGCCGCTCGGCCGGCTATGTCTGGCTGCACGATTTCGTCGACGCCGTCCGCACCTCACTGCCGTTCTGAAAGGAAAGTCACATGTCACCGCTTGCATCCGCCACCTTCGCCGTGGCCGCCCTGGCGACCGCTGCCGGCCTGGCCGGCGAACCGGTCGAGGTTCCCAACATGGTCATCCGCCTCGTGGAACAGGTCAACGCGCCGGCGCGGGAAACCGGCGCGCTGGCGGCCTTGAACGTCACCGAGGGGCAACTCGTCGCCGCCGGGGACCTGCTGGCCCGAGTCGAGGACAACGAGGCAGGCCTGGCGTTGGAGCGGGCGAAACTCGAATTGGATGTCGCGCGCCGCAACGCCGAGAACGACGTCGGCATTCGCTTCGCCAGGAAATCGCTCGAGGTCGCCCGGGCCGAGTTGCAGCGGTGCGTCGACTCGGTCCGCAAGTTGCCCAAGAGCATTTCCGATTCCGAGATGGACCGCTTGCGTTTGCTCGTCGAAAAAGGTTCCCTGGAGGTCGAGCAGGCCCAGCGCGACGCGGCCTCGGCCATGTCGAACCAGAAGATCAAGGAGAATGACTGCAAGGCGGCCCAGGAGAAGCTCGATCGGCATCGCATATCGGCGCCCATTGCCGGGGTCGTGGTGCGCGTCTATCGCAATCACGGCGAATGGGTCAAGCCGGGCGAACCCGTCGTCAGAATCTTGCGGCTCGATCGCCTGCGGGCCGAAGGTTTCCTGAAATCGCGCGATCTGACTCCGGGCTTGCAAGGCCGCACGGTGAAACTGGTGGTCGATCTGCCCGGCGACGCCGGACGCGAGTTCCTCGGCAAGATCAGCTTCGTCGATCCCGAGGTCGATCCCGTAAACTCGCAAGTCCGGGTCTGGGTCGAGGTGCAGAACCAGGATCTGCGGCTGCGGCCGGGAATGCAGGCAAAAATGATCATCCCCCCGCAAGAGAAGTGAGTTTTCATGGCCGCGAGTTCCGCGTTGAGGCTTGGAAAGCACGTGTCGGAGGCCGCCGCCCAACGGCCTTTGACGCTGCGTGCGCGGCCGGATCTCGTCATCGTGCCCCAGGTATACGGCCGCGATTGCTACTGGCTGGTCAAGGACCCAGTCGCCCTGAAGTACTTCCATCTTCGCGATGAGGAGCATGCCTTGCTGCGCATGCTGGACGGGCAAACGAGTCTGGCCGAGGCCAAGCGCCGCTTCGAAGCCGAGTTTGCCCCGCTCCGCGCCAGCGTGCAGCAGATCCACGCCTTTCTCGGCCGGTTTCACGAAATGGGACTGCTGCTGGTCGATGCGCCGGGACAGGGGCGGCAACTCATCGAGCGCCGCGCGCGCCGGCAGAAGCAATTCTGGATGGCCGCGGTGACCAACGTGCTGGCGATCCGCCTGCCCGGAATCGATCCCGCGAGGCCGCTCGGCTGGCTGTATCCCCGTTGCCGCTGGATCTTCTCGCCGTGGATTCTGGGCCTGGGCGCGGCCGCGGTGGTTGCGGCCGCCGCACTCGTCGTGGGGCAGTTCGTCATTGTCCGGGCGAGGTTGCCGGAGCTGCATGCGTTCCTCACAGTGGGCAACGTGATCTGGCTGGCGATCGCCATGGCGGCGGTCAAGGTGGTGCACGAGTTGGCCCATGCCTTGACTTGCAAGCACTTTGGCGGCGACTGCCGCGAGGTCGGCGTGCTTTTGCTCCTGTTCACGCCTTGCCTGTACTGCAATGTTTCCGACGCCTGGCTGTTCCCCAGCAAGTGGCAGCGCATCGCGGTTTCCGCCGCGGGGATCATCGTCGAGGTGTTCTTGGCCGCCACCGCCACGTTCTTGTGGTGGTTCAGCGCCCCGGGCTCTTCAATACGCTTTGCTTGAACATCATGTTGGTCTGCTCGTTGAGCACGCTGTTGTTCAATGGCAACCCGCTCTTGCGCTACGACGGCTACTATGTGCTGGCCGACCTGCTCGAAGTGCCCAACCTGGGCCAGCAATCGCGCTGGCTGCTGGGCCGCACGCTCGCCAGCCTCTTCCTCGGCAGCGATTCGCCGCCCGATCGCGTGGCGCCTCGCAACCGGCGGGCCGTTCTTTTGGCCTATGGCGCCGCTTCGGTGATTTACACCTGGCTGGTCTTGATCGGCATTCTCTGGTTCTGCTATCGTATGCTGGAGCCGCACGGCCTCAAGGTGCTTGCACAGATGCTCGCCGGGATCGTGATTGCCGGGGCGGTCGTGCTGCCCGCCGGGAAACTGGCGGCGACGATGCTCGACCCGCCGCGGCGCCCGCGACCGCGCGCCCCGGCCGGTCCGGGTCCTATTCAGTTTCGGCCTTCTCTTCGCTTTGCTCGCCGCCGCGCTGCTGACGCCGTTGCCGTATGCCGTCCATGCCCCCGCCGTCGTCGAGCCGCGCGATGTTCAGCAAGTCTACGTCGTCGTACCGGGCCGGATCGAGAGTTCGGTTGCGCCGGGCGACTCCGTGGTCGCAGGGCAGGAGCTTGCCCGGTTGGTAAACCTCGATCTCCGCAACGAGACGGCCGAACTTGCCGGGCTGCTTGGGCAACAGCGCGTGCAGTTGGCCGATCTCCGCCTGCGGCTGGGCAGCGACCCGGCGGTTGCCGCTCAGATCCCGGGGGCCGAGGCTGCGCTCGCCGATACCGAGGCGCGGCTGCGGCAGCGGCAAAATGACGAAGAAAGCCTGGTGCTCCGCGCCCCGGTTGCCGGAATCGTTCTGCCGCCCGCGCGTCGCTGGCCCAAAGGCCAATTGGCAGGCCAGCTCAATGCCTGGCAGGGCAGCCCGTTGGACAAGAGGAACCGTGGATGCCTGCTTGAGACCGGCGTTTTGCTGTGCCAGATCGGCTCGCCCGGCGATGTGCAGGCGGTCCTCGTGATCGACCAGTCCGCGGTGAACTACGTCCGCAAAGACCAGCGCGTGCGACTCGTGCTCGATGAAAAGCCGGGACAAGTCATCCAAGGCACGGTTGTCGAGGTGGCCAAAATGGATCTCAAGATCGCGCCGCGGGAACTGGCCGCGGGAACGGACTTCCCTGTGCGCGTTGATGACAAGGGGCTGCCGCATCCCCAAACGACGGCTTACCAGGCCCTGGTCCGCTTGGACGATTCGGACGAAAATCTGCCGCCGGCAGCCGCGGCCGCGCAAAATCCTCGCCGACCCGCAATCGCTCGGCCGGCGATTGTACCGCTGGTTCGCCGAGACCTTTCGCGGATCGACGTAGGACCCTTGCGGAAACGCTTGTAGGGTGGGCCGAGTTCTACGAGTCCCACCAAGAATAGGCCAAATCAAGCATCGTGGGACTCGTTTCACTCGGCCCACCCCGCGGCTCAGTTTGGTCCGGCAGCGCCTCACGGGATCAGCAATATCACACCCGCGATGACCGCGGCCTCGGCCACGACGCCCTTGAGACGAAACTCCGGTCGATTGATGCGGTACGGCGCCGGGCTGCCGGGCCGGTATTGGCCCAAGGTATAGATGCCTTGGTGCGGCGGTTGTACCGCCAGCTTGTAGGGCAGCAGCGGGACCGTCACGAAGAAGTTGCCCGCCGAGAGCAGCGGCTGAAACAGGCGCAGCCCTCTCGGCGAGTAACCGTAACGTTCGAGGTTCGTCTCTTCGAAATACAAAGGCTGATGGCACAGGGCGGGCGCCTCCCACTGGAAGCAAAGCGACGGCCAGTCGCGGCGACAATTACCCTTGCCCGCCTGCATCGGGCCCGACAGCACGGCGGCGGCCACATCCGGCGGCATATCGCCCGCAGGCTTTCCATGACGGAACGTCGCGCGGACGGATATCCACGTTCAACTGCCCGATCCCGCGCACTTCATCCTTGTACTCTTCGTCGCTGAAAAACTCTGCCAGCGGCTCCTTGGATTGGGTGGCGGCTGGAAGCGGCGCGGGAACCACCTCCGCCCCGTTCGTCCGCTGGTACGGCGGCCGCGGCTGGCCTCCCCAAACCGGCCGCCCAACAGCCACGATCAGTTCCGCAACCAACGCCAGCCCGATACACGCCGCGAAAGTGACGGCACGCCGCCAGGGTGCAACGAAATCGCCAGCGCCACCGGAATGATCTGTCGGGCACATGAGATATGTCTGGTTGGGGTCCGGGTCTTGGTCTAGGAAAATCCATCGACATGGACAAACTCCCACCGCGAGACTTCCGTGCATTTGCGGAATTATCGATTCAAACGTTGAATCCGACACAACAGGCAGGTCCCGCACAATCGGTAGACTTTGCCAGGATCTGCCTCGGGTCATAGCCCCTCTGTGCGGTGGATTTCGGCCAAAATAAACGGCGTATTTGGAATTCTCGTGCCCATAAGAGCCTGGGACGGTAAAATGCCTTAGATGATAAGCGGAGTTCGCATTCTATTTACCGGGGAGCCACAGCCCAACGTAGGAACTGTTGACCAAACGGTCCCAGAAACTGCTTGCCGCCAGTGTCGGTCTCATTAGAATAGATAAGATAGGCAGGTTAGAGCCAATGGGAGTTATGGCCTTTATTTCCGCGCTGGCACGAAACGTGGGCCATGCTCTGCGCCGGCCGCCCGCTCGGCATGGCGATGAGTTGACTCCGGGTTTTTTCGTCCGCCCTCTGGAAGACCGCTGTGTGCTCAGCGCGGTCGCCCTGCCGTTGCAAAGCATGGTCCATCAGTTGACCGCCAATACCGGCCGAACGATTTCCGGCGGCGGTGGGGCCTTCGTCGTCAGCCGCCAGGGCCAGAACATCGAGGTTTCGATTACCGGTGGGCAGCAGACGATCGACGTTGGCGGGTTCCAGTCTTCGTCGGCCGTGAACCTGACCGTTTGCGGCGATGCCTCGGATACGATTTGCTTCACCGGTCCTCTCGATCTGGGGGGCGGCACGCTCGACGTTATGGCCGGTTCGATCCAGGTCAACGGCAGCCTGACCAGCCATGGCGGCAGTATCGATCTCGATGCGGGCGCCAGCGGCACGCTGCTCGTTTCGGGCAACATCGACGTTTCCAATACCGCCCGCGGGCGCCTTGGCGGGAACGTCGAGCTGCTCGGCAATCGCGTCGGGTTGCTCGGCGACGCCCGGGTCAATGCTTCGGGCGATGCCGGCGGCGGCAGCGTGCTGGTGGGCGGGGATTATCACGGGGCCAATCCCGACGTGCGCGACGCGACTTACGCCTACGTGGGGGCCGATGTCCGTATCACGGCCGACGCGCTGAGCCAAGGCGACGGCGGTCACGTGGTGGTCTGGTCGAACGAGGCGACGCAGTTTTTCGGCGATATCAGCGCGGAAGGCGGGCAACAGGGTGGAAACGGCGGTTTCATCGAGACTTCCAGCCAGAATTATTTGGAAGTCGGCGGCGGCAGCGTGACCGCCTCCGCTCCGCACGGACAGGCGGGAACATGGCTCCTCGATCCGAGAGACGTGACGATCGCCAGCGGCACGCTGAATCAAGACTTCAACGGCGGCAGCCCCAACGTCTTCACCCCCACAACGGATAGTGAAACGGCGGATGTGACCACGATCGAGAACAGCCTGAACGTCGGCACGAGCGTGACGATTACGACCGGCTCCACAGGACTTCAAAACGGCAATATCACGGTTTCCGCAAGTATTACGCGGAGTTCGAGCGCGACGGGCGGAACTCCGACCCTGTCGCTGCTGAGCGGCTGGCAATGTCCTCGTAAGCAACACGATCTCCGGCTCCGCCGGCAAGTCCCTCAATGTCAACCTGGAGGCTTTCGGGAGCGTTACCGTCAACAGCGCGATCACGACCTTTGGGGGAACATTCTCCAGTTCCGGTGCCGCCTTCGACAACACCGGCGGGACCATCACCACTGCCGGCGGCGCCGTGGTCGTCAACCACACCGGCGTCGTCACCCTCGGTGCCGCAATCGACACGGGTGCGGGCAGCCTCTCCGTGACCGGCGCCTCAATCGCCGGGAGCGGGACTTTGACCGTCGGCGGCGGCCTGACGACCGATACGTCGTCCTCCAGCGGCAACCAGTCGTTGACGGCCTCGGGCACCGTCAGCATCACGAGTTTCAACGCCGGTTCCGGCACGATCGCGCTCAACGCGGGCACCTTCAGCCTGGGCGGCAGCAACGTGATCAACAGCAACACGCTTTTGAACGTCAGCGGCGGCACGCTTGCCATGGCCGGCAACAACGACACCGTGGCTGGGGTCTTGCTGACTTCCGGGAACATCACCGGTACGACCGGCACGCTGACGAGCACGAGCGATTACCAACTCGAAAGCGGCACGGTCGGCGCGATCCTGGGCGGCAGCGTCGGCCTGACCAAGAGCACCGCCGGCACGCTTGCGCTGAACGCCGCCAACACCTTCACCGGCGGTGTGACCATCATCTCCGGAATCGTTGCCTTGGGCAATGCCACGGCCTTGGGCCCCGCTTCCAGTGCCGCGGTGAACTTCGGCGCCTACAGCACCGGAAAGCTGCAACTCAACGGCCATAGCGTCACCCTGATCGGCTTGAATACCAGTCCTGGGGTCGGCACGCCCGTGATCGAGAACGGCGCCTCGGGCAGCGTCACGTTGACCGTCAACGATACGGCGGCCAACATCTATGCCGGCGTGCTCCAGGACGGAGCGATCGGCACGCTGGCGTTGGCCAAGAGCGGTGCTGGAACGCTCCGGGTTTCTGGGGCAAATACGTACAGCGGCGGGACGACGATCACGGCCGGCACGCTGCAGTTGGGCAACTCGGCTGCGTTGGGCACGGGCAGTGTGACGCTGGCCGGAGGGGTCTTGGACATCAACGGGCTGACGACCAATGACATCGGTTCCTTGTCCGGCGTGAGCGGCACGATTACCAACAATGGCGGCTCGGCCGCGGTGCTCCAGGTCGAGCAGACGGCAGCCGGCGTGTTCTCCGGCACGCTGCAGAACGGGAGCAACACGCTGGCGTTGACCCTGGACACCGGCAGCAGCAACACGCTGACCCTCAGCGGCGCGAACGCCTACACGGGCGGCACAACGATCACGGCCGGCACGCTGCGGATGGGCAACTCGGCCGCGTTGGGCACGGGCAGCCTCACGCTGGGCGGCGGCACCCTGGACGTCAACGGGCTGACGACCGATGACATTGGTTCCTTGTCCGGCAGCGGCACGATTACCAACAACGGCGGCTCGGCCGCGGTGCTCAAGGTCCAACAGACGGCAGCCGGTCTGTTTTCCGGCACGCTGCAGGACGGGAGCAACACGCTGGCTTTGACCCTGGACGCGGGCAGCAGCAACACGCTGACCCTCAGCGGCGCAAACACGTTCAGCGGCGGCACGACGATCAGGGCCGGCACGCTGCAGATGGGCAACGCGGCCGCGTTGGGCACGGGCCGCGTGACGCTGGGCGGCGGCACCCTGGATGTCAACGGGCTGACGACCAGTGACATTGGTTCCTTGTCCGGCACGAGCGGCACGATTACCAACGACGGCGGCTCGGCGGCGGTGCTCAAGGTCGAGCAGACGACCGCTGGCGTGTTTTCCGGCACGCTGCAGGACGGGAGCAACACGCTGGCGTTGACCCTGGACACCGGCAGCAGCAACACGCTGACCCTCGGCGGCGCGAACACCTTCAGCGGCGGGACGACGATCATGGCCGGCGCGCTGCGGATGGGCAATGCGGGCGCGTTGGGCACGGGCAGCGTCACGCTGGCCGGAGGCGTCTTGGACATCAACGGGCTGACGACCAATGACATTGGCTCCTTGTCCGGCAGCGGCACGATTACCAACGACGGCGGCTCGGCCGCGGTGCTCCAGGTCAAGCAGACGGCAGCCGGCGTGTTTTCCGGCACGCTGCAGAACGGGAGCAACACGCTGGCGTTGACCCTGGACACCGGCAGCAGCAACACGCTGACCCTCAGCGGCGCGAACACCTTCAGCGGCGGCACGACGATCACGGCCGGCACGCTGCGGATGGGCAACGCGGCCGCGTTGGGCACAGGCAGCGTGACGCTGGGCGGCGGCACCCTGGATGTCAACGGGCTGACGACCAGTGACATTGGTTCCTTGTCCGGCACGAGCGGCACGATTACCAACGACGGCGGCTCGGCGGCGGTGCTCAAGGTCGAGCAGACGACCGCTGGCGTGTTTTCCGGCACGCTGCAGGACGGGAGCAACACGCTGGCGTTGACCCTGGACACCGGCAGCAGCAACACGCTGACCCTCGGCGGCGCGAACACCTTCAGCGGCGGGACGACGATCATGGCCGGCGCGCTGCGGATGGGCAATGCGGGCGCGTTGGGCACGGGCAGCGTCACGCTGGCCGGAGGCGTCTTGGACATCAACGGGCTGACGACCAATGACATTGGCTCCTTGTCCGGCAGCGGCACGATTACCAACGACGGCGGCTCGGCCGCGGTGCTCCAGGTCAAGCAGACGGCAGCCGGCGTGTTTTCCGGCACGCTGCAGAACGGGAGCAACACGCTGGCGTTGACCCTGGACACCGGCAGCAGCAACACGCTGACCCTCAGCGGCGCGAACACCTTCAGCGGCGGCACGACGATCACGGCCGGCACGCTGCGGATGGGCAACGCGGCCGCGTTGGGCACAGGCCGCGTCACGCTGGCCGGAGGTGTCTTGGACATCAACGGGCTGACGACCAATGACATTGGTTCCTTGTCCGGCACGAGCGGCACGATTACCAACACCGGCGGCTCGGCCGCGGTGCTCAACGTCAAGCAGACGGCAGCCGGCGTGTTTTCCGGCACGCTGCAGAACGGGAGCAACACGCTGGCGCTGACCCTGGACAGCGGCAGCAGCAACACGCTGACCCTCAGCGGCGCGAACACCTACACGGGCGGGACGACGATCACGGCCGGCACGCTGCAGTTGGGCAATGGCGGTACGACCGGCTCGCTCTCGGCCGGCAGCGCGATTATCGACAACGCCAGCTTGGCCTTCGATCGCTCGAATACGATCACGGAGGGCACCGACTTCGCCGGCGTGATTACCGGCAGTGGTGGAATCGTCCAATCGGGCGCCGGCGGCACGTTGGTCCTCAGCGGTGCGAACACCTTCAGCGGCGGGACGACGATCACGGCCGGCACGTTGCAGATGGGCAACGCGGCCGCGTTGGGCACGGGCACCGTCGCGCTGGCCGGAGGGACCTTGGACGTCAACGGGCTGACGACCAATGACATTGGCTCCTTGTCCGGCAGCGGCACGATTACCAACAACGGCGGCTCGGCCGCGGTGCTCAAGGTCAAGCAGACGGCAGCCGGCGTGTTTTCCGGCACGCTGCAGAACGGGAGCAACACGCTGGCGTTGACCCTGGACACCGGCAGCAGCAACACGCTGACCCTCAGCGGCGCAAGCACGTTCAGCGGCGGCACGACGATCACGGCCGGCACGCTGCGGATGGGCAACGCGGCCGCGTTGGGCACGGGCAGTGTGACGCTGGGCGGCGGCACCCTGGATATCAACGGGCTGACGACCAATGACATTGGTTCCTTGTCCGGCAGCGGCACGATTACCAACAACGGCGGCTCGGCCGCGGTGCTCCAGGTCGAGCAGACGGCAGCCGGCGTGTTCTCCGGCATGCTGCAGGACGGGAGCAATACGCTGGCGCTGACCCTGGACACCGGCAGCAGCAACACGCTGACCCTCAGCGGCGCAAACACGTTCAGCGGCGGCACGACGATCGCGGCCGGCACGCTGCAGATGGGCAACGTGGCCGCATTGGGCACGGGCAGCGTCACGCTGGCCGGAGGGGTCTTGGACATCAACGGGCTGACGACCAATGACATCGGCTCCCTGTCCGGCACGAGCGGCACGATTACCAACAACGGCGGCTCGGCCGCGGTGCTTAACGTCAAGCAGACGGCAGCCGGCGTGTTTTCCGGCACGCTGCAGAACGGGAGCAACACGCTGGCGCTGAGCCTGGACAGCGGCAGCAGCAACACGCTCACCCTCAGCGGCGCGAACACCTTCAGCGGCGGGACGACGATCATGGCCGGCACGCTGCAGATGGGCAACGTGGCCGCGTTGGGCACGGGCAGTGTCACGCTGGCCGGCGGTGTCTTGGACATCAACGGGCTGACGACCAATGACATTGGTTCCTTGTCCGGCAGCGGCACGATTACCAACAACGGCGGCTCAGCCGCGGTGCTCAAGGTCAAGCAGACGGCAGCCGGCGTGTTTTCCGGCACGCTGCAGAACGGGAGCAACACGCTGGCGTTGACCCTGGACACCGGCAGCAGCAACACGCTGACCCTCAGCGGCGCGAACACCTTCAGCGGCGGGACGACGATCACGTCCGGTACGCTGCAGATGGGCAACGCGGCTGCGTTGGGCACGGGCACCGTCGCGCTGGCCGGAGGGACCTTGGACGTCAACGGGCTGACGACCAATGACATTGGCTCCTTGTCCGGCAGCGGCACGATTACCAACAACGGCGGCTCGGCCGCGGTGCTCAACGTCAAGCAGACGGCCGCCGGCGTGTTTTCCGGCACGCTGCAGAACGGGAGCAACACGCTGGCGCTGACCCTGGACAGCGGCAGCAGCAACACGCTGACCCTCAGCGGCGCGAACACCTACACGGGCGGCACGACGATCACGGCCGGCACGCTGCAGTTGGGCAATGGCGGTACGACCGGCTCGCTCTCGGCCGGCAGCGCGATTATTGACAACGCCAGCTTGGCCTTCGATCGCTCGAATACGATCACGGAGGGCACCGACTTCGCCGGCGTGATTACTGGCAGTGGTGGAATCGTCCAGTCGGGCGCCGGCGGCACGTTGGTCCTCAGCGGTGCGAACACTTTCAGCGGCGGGACGACGATCACGGCCGGCACGCTGCAGATGGGCAACGCGGCCGCGTTGGGCACGGGCACCGTCGCGCTGGCCGGAGGGACGTTGGACGTCAACGGGCTGACGACCAATGACATCGGCTCCTTGTCCGGCAGCGGCACGATTACCAACAACGGCGGGTTGGCCGCGGTGCTCAAGGTCCAACAGACGGCAGCCGGCGTGTTCTCCGGCACGCTGCAGAACGGGAGCAACACGCTGGCGTTGACCCTGGACAGCGGCAGCAGCAACACGCTGACCCTCAGCGGCGCAAGCACGTTCAGCGGCGGCACGACGATCACGGCCGGCACGCTGCGGATGGGCAACGCGGCCGCGTTGGGCGCGGGCAGTGTGACGCTGGGCGGCGGCACCCTGGATATCAACGGGCTGACGACCAATGACATTGGTTCCTTGTCCGGCAGCGGCACGATTACCAACAACGGCGGCTCGGCCGCGGTGCTCCAGGTCGAGCAGACGGCAGCCGGCGTGTTCTCCGGCATGCTGCAGGACGGGAGCAATACGCTGGCGCTGACCCTGGACACCGGCAGCAGCAACACGCTCACCCTCGGCGGCGCGAACACCTACAGCGGCGGCACGATGATCGCGGCCGGCACGCTGCAAATGGGCAACGTGGCCGCATTGGGCACGGGCAGCGTGACGCTGGCCGGCGGCACCCTGGACATCAACGGGCTGACGACCAGCGATATCGGTTCCCTGTCCGGCACGAGCGGCACGATTACCAACAACGGCGGCTCGGCCGCGGTGCTCCAGGTCAAGCAGACGGCAGCCGGCCTGTTTTCCGGCACGCTGCAGAACGGGAGCAACACGTTGGCGTTGACCCTGGACAGCGGCAGCAGCAACACGCTGACCCTCGGCGGCGCGAACACCTACAGCGGCGGGACGACGATCGCGGCCGGCACGCTCCAGTTGGGCAACGCCGGCGCGTTGGGTACGGGCGCCGTCACACTGGCCGGCGGGACCTTGGACGTCAACGGGCTGACGACCAATGATATTGGCTCCTTGTCCGGCAGCGGCACGATCACCAACAGCAACAGCACGGCCAACGCGGTGCTCACCATCAAGCAGACGGCGGACGGCACGTTCTCCGGCACGATGCAGGACGGGACCCGGACATTGGCGTTGACGTTGGACACCGGGAGTACCAACACACTGACCCTCAGCGGCAACAATACCTACAGCGGCGGGACGACGATCTCGGCCGGCACGCTCCAGTTGGGGAGCGCCTCGGCGCTGGGTGCAGCCGCGGGCGTTGTGGATGTCGGCAGCGGCGCGGTGCTGGACCTGAACGGACAAGCGGTGACCAATGCCAACCCCTTGACGCTCAATGGCACGGGGACCGGCGGCGGGGCCTTGATCAACAGCAGCGCGGCGGCGGCGGCCTACGCGGGCCCCGTATCCCTGGCCAGCGACAGCAGCCTGGGTGGGACGGGCGCGGGAACGCTTACCCTGGGCGGCGTGGTCAGCGGCGCATTCAACCTGGGCAAGGTCGGCAGCGACACGCTGATCCTCGACGGTTCGAACTCGTTTGGCAGCGGCAAGGAATTCACGATCGATGCCGGGACGGTGCAGTTGGGCAATGCTTCGGGCTTGGGCAGCGCCGCCAGTGCCGTGAGCGTGGCCAACGGCGCGGTGCTGGACCTGAACGGTCAGACGGTGGGCAATGCCAACCCCTTGACGCTCAACGGCACAGGGATCGCCGGCGGCGGGGCCTTGATCAACAGCAGCCCCACGGCGGCGGCCTACGCGGGCACCGTATCCCTGGCCGGCGACAGCAGCCTCGGCGGCGGCAGCCTGACGCTCAATGGCACGCTGGACGGCGCTTTCAACCTGACCAAGCTCGGCGCCGGCACGCTGACGTTGGGCGGCGAGGTGGGCGACGCCACGCCGCTGGCAAGCCTCACGGTCGCCGCGGGGGCGACGGTCTTCGAGGCGCCGGGAAGCACGACCGCCACGCCCAGCGTGCAGACCACCGGCAGCCAGACCTACGGTGGCGCCGTGGACCTGCAATCGGACACGGTGCTGGCGAGCACGGGCGGCGGCGTCGTCACCTTCAACGCGACCGTGGATGGGCCCCATGCCCTGGAAGTGGACTCGGCCGGCAATGAAGTCTTCAACGGCCGGGTGGGTGGAAGCACGCCGTTGACAAGCCTGACGTCCGACGCCGCCTATGTGGGCGGCGACGTGATCTTCAATGTGGCTGGTACGACCGCTGCTCCCAGCGTACAGACCAGCGGAGGGCAGAGCTACCGTAACGCGGCCCAGTTGCAGCAGGATGCCGTGCTGACCAGTACTGCCGGCGGCAACATCAGCTTTGCCCTGACCGTGGATGGGGCCCACGCCCTGGAAGTGGATACGACCGGAAATGAAGTCTTCAACGGCGTAGTGGGCGGAGCGGTTCCGTTGACAAGTCTGACGACGGACGCGGCAAGCCTGGGCGGTCAGGCCCAGTTCAACATGACGGCGGCAGGCGGCAGTCACCCGGCCGGGGTAAACGCGGCCACGGTGACGATCAACAACGTGGTCGTCTTCGACGCCGGCAGCAGCACGACGGCCGCACCCAGCGTGCAGACTACCGGCGCCCAGACCTACAACGGCGCGGCGCAGTTGCAGTTGGATACGGTGCTCGCGAGTACGGGCGGCGGCGCCGTCACCTTCAACGCGACGGTGGATGGGGCCCGTGCCTTGGAAGTGGATACGGCCGGAAATGAAGTCTTCAACGGCCGGGTGGGTGGAAGCACTGCGTTGGCGAGTCTCACAACCGATGCCGCCGATCTGGGCGGCGACGTGATCTTCAACGCCGCAGGCGCCGCCGCCACGCCCAGCGTACAGACGGCCGGGTCTCAAACCTACAATGACGCGGCCCTGCTCCAGCAGCCCACGGTGCTGACCAGCGTTTCCGGCGGCGTCACGTTCAATGCGACGGTCGACGGGGCCAGGACGTTTTCAATCGTTTCGGGCGCTGGGGGTGTCGCGTTCGGGGCCGACGTGGGCGGCGCCACGGCTCTGAGGTCGATCACCGTCGATACGTCGGGCCTGATCCACATTGCCCAGGGTGCATCGCTGCGGACTTCCAACGGCGGAGTCGTCAGTGCGGTTTCCAATTTCCCGCCCCGCTTGCGGCTCAATCCCCCCAATCCCTCCCTGCCGCTGACGAACGCCAATCCCGTGCAAACGGTCACGGGAACGTTGGGCGGAGATCCGGCGAATTATCCGGGCGACAATACCGAGACGGGGGCGAATTTCCACCTGGTCGTCGTTTGGGCCGACGGCGTCACCGCCAGGAATCCGGCCGGCGTCATTATCAACGCGGGTGATTCGGTGACCCTGACCGTAAACCAGGAAGGCACAATCCAGCAGTGGGTAGTAACGCCCGGCACGGGCCAGGGCCCCGTGAATCTTACGCTCGTGCATCCGTACTCTTTCGCGTTCCTGGCAACGGTCGGCGCCAAAGTGAAGGTCACGGTCACAGTGACGAACGACCCTTCGATCCATCTGAAAGATGCGCAAACGACTGCCCAAAACGATTTGGGGCAAGCCCAGGCCAGCGTCTCAACCCCGGTGGCGGGTAACGACTTCGAGGCCCCGGCCCTGCCGCCGGCGTTCGTCGAGCCGGCGGCCATCGTGGTGGCCGCGCCGCAAGTCGTGCCCGCAACCAACCAGGCCGATACCTTGCAAGTGGCTCGCGTCGAATATGCCCCGGTCCAAACCGGGAAGGTCGAAGAACAGACTGCGCCGGCTGATACTCGTCAAAGTGGGGCCCGGCGGCCAGGAAGAGGAGGTGTCCCAGCTTCCCGACGACGCCTTGCAGCGGCTCAATGAAATTCTCGAGCGGTTCAAGAAGCTGCGGCTGCCCAACGGCTTGTATCGGATCTATATCGAGGAGACCGGCTTCCCCAGGCGGCAGTTGCGGGAATTCTACAAGTCCGGCGATGCCATCGGCGACCCGATTCGCGAGCCGGGCCCCGGATCGAATCGCCTTGACCAGGGCGGTCCCAAACCACGGGACGACTCCCAGGGGCCCGGCAGCTCGGAGCAGCCGATCGTTCCCGTCGCTCCGCAGCAACAACCCGATCTGCCCGCCGGTCCGCCCGCGGCTTCACCGGCCCCGCCGGCATTCCACGATGATGCTGCCGCGGGCATGTGGCGGACGCTCGGCAAACTGAGCTGTCCGTTGGCCGCCGCCGCGGTGATTGCCGTCGCGGGCACCCAGCACTCTGGGTCGGCCGAAAGACACGCCGCCTCCGATCAAGGCGCGGGCCGCCCGCCCGCGCCGCGCCTCTTCGACCGTGCCGCGCACCTGCGCAGGCGGTTCCGTGACCGATTGCCGGGGAATTGACGATGGCCGAATGTCCGTTTTGTCGCGGTGTCCTGGAGCAGGCCGATCTGGAGGTCGGGAAATGCCTCGTTTGCGGCAAGAAGTTGCCGCAGGGCATCGTCATCGCCCCGCCGATCGATGATTCCAACTCGTCGACGCACGACGAACAGCGCCTTGCGGCCACGCGGAACCTCGGCCCGCTGCCCCCCGATGCGGTTGGGCAAGCCCAGACGCCCGGCGCCGCGACGCACGACCAGCGCATCGCCGCCACGGTCGATGCCGGCCAACTGCTCGGCGACGATGCGGGGCCGCTTGCGCCGTTGTGGGCGGGCAAGTTCGACCGGGGCGCCGATCCGCGGGCCTCGATCGGGCGATCCGGGTCGGAATCGGGCGACGGGCCCGACCTTGTCATCCAGCCCCGCATTCTGTGCGATAGCAATGCGGCCGCCCGGGCCCTCGCCGATTACGAGCTGCTCGGCCAGATCGGCAAAGGGGGGATGGGCGTCGTGCTGGCCGCCCGCCAGGCCTCCGTCGCCCGCACCGTGGCCCTCAAGAAGCTCAACCCCGCGCTGGCCAACGATCCCGAGTCGCGCCGCAAGTTCCTCGCCGAAGCCGTGGTCACCGGCGACCTGGAACACCCCAACATCGTTCCCATCTACGACCTCGGCAAGGACGAGTCCGGGCTGCTCTTCTACTCGATGAAACGCGTCAAGGGCACGCCCTGGGACCAGGTGATCGCGCAAAAGTCGCTGGCCGAGAACGTCGAGATCCTGATGAAGGTCGCCGACGCCGTGGCCTTCGCCCATTCGCGCGGCGTGGTGCACCGCGACCTCAAGCCGGAGAACGTGATGCTCGGCGGCTACGGCGAGGTGCTGTTGATGGACTGGGGTCTGGCGATCAAGCCCAATTCGCCCGCCGCCAAGGCCGCCGGCATGGGGGGCACCCCGGCCTATATGGCCCCCGAGATGATCTTCACGCGGCCCGAGCAGATCGGCTTTTCCGCCGATATCTATCTCCTCGGCGCGATCCTTTACGAAATCGTCACGGGCAGTCCGCCGCACGAAGGCGGCACGGTCTCGGCATGTCTGAACGCGGCCGCGAAGAACCACATCCGGCCCACCGACAAGACCGACGAGCTGGTCTCCATCGCCTTGAAGGCCATGGCCACGGCGCCGGCCGACCGTTACCCCGCCGTCGGCGATTTCCAGGAGGCGATCCGGCAGTACTGGTCCCACTCGCAAAGCGTGCTCCTCTCGGACCGCGCCGCGGCGGACCTGCAGGCCGCCGCCGAGCGCGAGGACTACGACCGCTACGCCCGCGCACTGTTGGGCTTCCAGGAGGCCTTCGAGCTTTGGCAGGGCAACACGCGGGCGAAAGCGGGCATCGCCGCCACAAGCTATGCCTACGCCAGGCGGGCGCTGAGCAAGGGCAACTTCGATCTGGCGGCCTCGCTGCTCGACGAAGCCAACGCCGAGCACGTGCCCCTGCTCCGCGAGATCCGCGCGGCCCAGAAGGAACAAGACGCGCGGCAGCAGCGCTTGAAGACCGCCAAGCGGATCGGCGCCGCCCTGGTGGCGACGATCCTCGTCGTCGTGAGCGTCGCCTTCTTCCTGGTCAGCCAGGAGAAGCGCAAGGCGGAGGATCAGCGCAAGATTGCCGTGCAGCAGAAGGACGAAGCCGACAAGGCGAAAGACGCCGCCGTCGAGGCGCAGAAGCAAGAGGAGGCCGCCAAGAACGCCGCCCTCGAGGCGGAGAGGCAAGAGAAGGCCGCCAAGGAAAAAGAGGAGACCGCCAAGAATGCCGCCGTCGAGCTCCAGAAGCAGGCGATAATCGCCAAGAACAATGCCGACAAGGCAAAAGACGACGCCGTCGAGGCCCAGAGGCAAGAGAAGGCCGCCAAGGAAAAAGAGGAAAACGGCGCCTACGTCGCCCGCATCGGCCTGGCCTCGGCCAAAATCGACGACAACGCCTTCGGCATGGCCCGCGCCCTGTTGGACGATTGTCCCCGGCGGCTTCGCAACTGGGAATGGGGCCGATTGAAGTACCTTTGCGGCCTGAGCGACCGCACTATCGCCGTGCCCGAACCCATCGAAGCCCTCGCCCTCTCGCCCGACGGCAGGCGCTTTGTGACCGGCGGGCTGGGCGGCACGGCCCAACTCTGGGATATGGCTACCGGCCAGGCGATCGCCCTGCCAACCGGGGGGCAATACGTTTTCGCCGCCGCCTTCTCGCCCGACGGCAAGCACGTGGCCCTGGGCACCAACCATCCGCCCGCCTACCTCAAGATCTACGCCGCCGCCGGCGGCCGGCTCGAGCGGGAGTTCACCAGCCACAAGACCGGAGACGGGCGGATCGTCGGCCATGAAGACGCCGTGCTCTCGGTCGCGTATTCGCCGGATGGAAAGCGGCTGCTGACCAGTTCCTACGACAACACCGCCCGGCTCTGGGATCCGGAATCGGGCGACGAGATTCGCGTTTTCCGCGGGCATGACTGGTGGGTCTGGTCGGCCGAGTTCTCCTCGGACGGGGAGTGGATCATCACGGCCTCGCAGGACGGTTCGGCGATCGTCTGGGATGTTCAGAGCGGCCAGCCGCGGGCGACATTCCGGGGCCACACGGGTCCCGTCTACCGGGCGGTCTTTGCCCCCGACGGCGGCAAACCGTCGATGCCCGTGCGCGGGCCCCGTGTCGGGCGCCGTGAACCCATGGTCGTGGTCGGCGAAAAACCGCTGCCGCACCTCCTGGTCGCCTCGGGCGGATATGACAAGCGCGTGCTGCTCTGGTGGCCCGACAAGGTCCGCGACTTCGATTTCGGCGCGCTCGGCCGGCCCGCCGATTCCGACGCTGACTCCGGCGACGGCCGGCTGTCTGCCCAGAGCGCGGTCCTGCTGGGCCACACCGCGGCCATCCGCGCGATCGCCTTCTCCGACGACGGCCAGCTCCTGGCCACCGGCAGCGACGACAACACGGTCCGCGTCTGGAACGTCGCCGCGCGGCAGCTCGTCAAGACGCTTCGCGGCCACGGCGGCCGCGTGCGGGCCGTCGCCTTCACCGCCGGCGGGAAAGGCGAGGAGCGCCGGCTCTTCTCCGGCGGACACGACCAGAAGGTGATGATTTGGGACCTGCACCGCTACGAGGAGATGCGGATTATCGAGGCCCGCGGCGGCGCGGGCAGCCGCGAGCCGATCCTGGGCGCGGCGTACTCCCCCAACGGTGAGCAGATCGTCACGGCCTGCCGCAACCGCACGGCCCGCTTGTGGGACCGCGAGGGCAACTTCCTCCGTGAATTCCGCCAGGGCCATCAATACCTGGTCTCGACCGCCGTTTTCTATCCCGATCGGCGACGCCTGCTGACGGCCGCCATGGACGGCACCGCGCGGGTCTGGGACCTCGCCACCGAAGGGCAGGTGCGGGTCCTTCGAGAAACCGGCGCCGGCGCCGCCGTGGCCTTGTCGCACAACGGCAAATGGATCGCTTCCGGCGGCGACAGCCAACCGGCCGCCGCAGAATCGGCCGCCGGGCCCGGACCCGTCATCGATGCCGGCCAGGCGCCGGATGGCGAAGCCGGGCCGCTTTGGCCGGTCAGGCTCTGGGATGCTGACACCGGCGACAAGCCGCTGCGGACCTTCTCGGCCCACCGCAGCGAGGTCACGGCCGTCGCCTTCTCGCCCGACGACCAGCTCCTTTTCAGCGGCGACGCCAACGGTTGCGGGCAGCTTTGGGACATCAAGGCCTCGTCGCCTGCCGGCCCTCTGCAGAAGATCCACGTCCGCGGCATCACGGCGGCCGCCTTCCTGCCACGCGGCGGCGGGCTGCTCACGGCCAGCGGCGACAACAGTGTTGTCCAATGGGACCTTGTGGCCGGCCCCAAGGGCTACTCGTTTGCGCCGCGGCAGGTCCTGCGGCATCCCGACGCCGTGTCGTCGCTGGCGGTCTCGCCCGACGGCACTTGCGCGGTCACCACCTGCGCCGACAAGGTCGTGAGGTTCTGGGACCTGCCTCGCGGCGAGCCCACCGCCATGATCCTGGCCGGCCGCGACCACCATCCAACGTTGCTGGACGCCCGCGCCGCGGGCGACATCCTCGCCTGGAGAGAAGCCGAGTTGTCGAAGCTGCGGCAGGAGAAGCGAGAGCTTTCCGTCGCTCCCCAAGGCCGGCTCTCCGACGACGCGAAGCGGAAGACCGATCTGGCGATCCAGCACGTGGCCGACATGGAACAACTCGTCACCGGCGACGAAAAAATCAACTCGGCCGCCTTCTCGCCCGATGGTGTGCTGGCCGTGACCACCAGCACCGACGGCAAGGTCCGCCTCTGGGACTGGCGCGCGGGCGCGAAGTCGGTTCCGGCCCGTCCGGCCAGGTCCCGGCGTTCCGATCGGGCAGCGGCCAGGCCTGGTCCACGGTCTTCTCGCCCGACGGCGTCTGCCTCGCCACGGTTGGCGGCGGCGACGCCCGGCTCTGGCGCAGGGGCGACGGCGTCGAGACGATGCGCTTGGGGCCTCAAGGGGCGGTTGCCGCAGCCCACTTCTCACCCGGCGGCGGCCGCGTGGTCACCGCAAGCTGGGACAATGCGGCGCGGATCTGGAACACCCGCACGGCTGAGCCGGAGCGCGTGCTGCTGGGGCACACCGGCTACGTCAACGACGCCGTATTCTCGCTCGACGGCGCCCGCGTGCTGACGGCCAGCGACGACAAGACGGCCATTCTCTGGGACGCGGAAAGCGGCAAGCCGCTCTGCACGTTCAAGGGCCACACCCAGCGCATCCGCAGCGCGGCGCTGCTCTGCCAGCGCCCCTCGGGCCGGGTCCTCAAGGTGCTCACGGCCTCGGATGACGGGACGGCGCGGATCTGGGACCCCGGCGGCAATCTGATCCGCGCGCTCGACGGCCATCATGGCAAAGCCGTGCTGGACGCCGAATTCTCGCCCGACGGCAAGTACGTGCTCAGCGGCGGCGACGACAACCGCGCGGTCCTCTGGGACGCCGGGCAGGGGACGTTCGTCCGCTCCTTCGACGGCCACACGGCCGGAGTGAGCTCCGTGGCTTTCTCGCCCGACGGCCTGCGGGTTGTGACCGGCAGCCGCGACACTTCGGTAAAAGTCTGGGAGCGGCAGTCCGGCAAGGAGCTGCTCACGCTCAAGGGCCACGCGCAGGAAGTGACCGCCGTCTCTTTTTCGCCCGATCAGAAAACGGTCCTCACTGCGGGCCTGGACGGCGTCTGGATCCAGTGGCAAGCCGCCGATTGGACCGCTGCAGTTGCCAAGTGAGCCCTGGGGCGCTGTCGACGGTCCTCCATGCTGCATATTTTCGCCACGGCCATGCTGCGCGAAATGGATCATTTCAGCCGTTTACCGCAGCACAACTTCAGCGGCGTTTTTGTTCCAGAGGCATCGGCGTATTCGGGCCGAAGGCCCAGCCGCGACCAATGCTTCACATCGGTGCCCGCCACGCGGCCAATGATCGATGGCACGGCCGAGACACGAGGCCGGCGCCATGGCCGACACCGCGGTCCAAAGAAAACGGCCGCGAAGGTAAGCAGCCTGGGATTGGGAGGGCCCCAGGGGCCTTCAGGTCGGCGGGGTCCCGCACTTTGCGGCTGGCTATACATCATAGGGCACAGCGCCGAGTTGGCCGATAGGCGGGCAACGGGCCAGAAGACTGGCGGGAAACGAACCCGGTAATTACCGGATTTCTGGCTTGGTTCAGAAACGGGGACTGGCTCCGAGCCGAATAGCGATTAGGCCGCAAGAAATGGATGCCGGCGAGGTGCCTGTCTCCATTTCTGAACCAAGCCGGATTTCTCGCCCGACTACCGCGTTTTCCTGCGATTTCGTGCGATTGTCTGCCTCAGAGGGCCGGTCTGCGTATAGTATTGGTAATAAAGGCTTTCGAGCTTCTCGGCGGCTTGCCCAAGCTTCAATTTGCAAGCTAGGGGTTGCCGGTTCGATCCCGGTCGTCTCCACTCGACGTGGTCGATCAATTTCTTCTCCGCCGCCAAGCTGCTGCCGCAGCAACGAATCCGGCCACGCCCAGCAGCGCTAGTGTTCCCGGTTCCGGGACTGCGGCAACGCCCTGCGAGGCCGTTACTGCGGCCGGCGTCGCCGAGGCAAAGATCGACGCGGCTTCCGCACCGACGGTCAAGTTCGACCCGTCGAGAAGGGCGCTAGGGGACTGCACGATCAGCGTGCCGGCGGTGACGGTGGTGCCGGCGCTGTAGCTGTTCGTGCCGCTGAGGACCAGCGTGCCGGGCCCGTCCAGCAAGAGCGCGCCCGAGCCGAAATACTCTTCGCTGATATTGCCGGAAATCGCCAGAGTCGTGCCCGCGCTGGGAACGACCGAGAGACTGCCGGCCAGAATCAGCGGAGCCGAAATCGCATAGGAACCACTGCCGGTGACGAAGATCTGCGCTGTGGCGGCGGTGCCGCCGGTGTTGTCCATGACCAGCGAGCCGCTGTTGCCCGGCGCCAGCGTATAGCAGTTGGTCGTGGCGCTGAGACTGAGAGGATTGGCGAAGGTCAATGTGCCCAAGGTCTGCTGGCCATCGAGCGTGATCGTGACCGGCGTGGTCGTGCCCGCACCCACGACGGCCTGCGCAGCCTGTGCGTTGGGCACCGTGCCGGTGTTCCAGTTGGCCGCATTGGTCCAGCTTCCGCTGAGCGCGGACCAGGTCGGCACGGGGATCGGCGCAGAAATAAGCTCCAACTCGCCCGAACTGATCTGCAACACGTAACCGGCCGGGACATTGAAGTTGCTCAGGCTCACCGGGCTGGCGGCGTTGAACGTAGCCAGGGTGTAGGTAGTGTTCGGGGCCGCCGGGCCGCTGAACGCCACGTTGGCCGTGCCGGTGACTGACAAGAAACCGCCGATGTTCAAGAGGTCGCCAGCCGCCGTGAGGCTGAGGTCGAAGTCGAGCGTGGAGCGGCTATTGAGGGTCAAATTGCCTCCGATGTCCAGGGTGCCGATCGAACCGATGCCGCCGGGGGCGATGGTGTTCGCCCCGCTGCCGGCCAGCACGTTGCCGCCGATCGTGCCGCCCAGGTTCGGGTCGCTGGCCAGCACGCCGCCGTTGAGGGTCACCTGACCATTGCCGGTCGCCGAACCGGTGGTGCCGTTGGCGGCCACCAACGTGCCGGCGTTGAGCTTGGTCGTGCCGGTGAAGCCGTTGGCCGGGGCGCTCAGGTACAAGGCGCCGGGACCGCCGAGCGTCAGGTTGCCGCTGCCGCTCAACGGGCCGAGCGAGAGCGTGCCCAGGCCGCTGCCGTTGTTGCTCACGTTAATGGTGACGCTGCCCGCAAGGGTCGTCGTGCCGGCGGTGATGCTGTAGGCGGAATTGGGAGTTGCCGACCCGCTGCGGGTGACGATAAGCGTGGAACCGGCGTTGAGCGTCAGGTTGCCGACCTGTGCGGCGGTGGTGTAAGCGGTGCCCAGATTCAACTCGCCGCTCGCCCCGGCGGCCACGCTCACGGCGTTGGCGTACTGCGGGTTGGCGCCGCCGCCGAAGAGGAAATTGGAGATGGTCTGCGTCGACGCGTCGCCGCCTGTGCCCGCGGTGAAGCCCACGTATCCGGTCGCGCCGCCGAGCACGTTTTGCAGGCTCGTCGGCAGCGCGAACGTGGTGCTGAAGGTGTTCGCCGGGATTGTCTGATCGGTAAGGGTTTCGCTCAAGCTGCCCGTGCCGGCCGAGGCGTTGTAGTTGTAGACCAGTTGGACCAGGATCGGATCGCCGCTGGTGAGGTCGGCGGGCAAGGTGCTTATGTAGGGTGGTCCGAGGGGGGCGGTGCCGCCGTTGGGATTGCTGGTTCCGCCGCTGAAGTTGTAGCTCAACTGGGTCCCGGGCGCGACGTGGCCGTTGTAGACGTTGAAGTCCACGGCGGCGCTGTTGTAGATGCCTTGGTAACCGAAGGCGCCGCCTGTGGCGCCGAGGGCGTTTGCTCCGTTGGGGTCGTTTTGAATGCAGAAGGTCGTGCCGTCGGCGTTGTTGCCGGCGGCGGCGGCCACGTCCTTGTAGACGAAGCTGAGCGTGAAGAAGTTGCCGATCGGCTGGGCGGTCTGCGTGAACGCGCTTTGCGCCTCGCCGCCATTGCCGTCGGTCAACGTGAGCACGTTGTTTGCAACCGTCGCCCCGCCGTTCAACTGCATGGACGAAAAGCCGCTAAAACCGCCTTCCACCGCCAACGAGAGCTTGCCGTTCTGCAGGACCACGGGTCCGCTGCCCAAGGCATTGGCGTTGCCTGCCACGATGGCGCCCTGTTGGACGGTGGTCCCCCCCGAGTACGTGTTCGCGGTGCTGAGCGTCAGCGAGCCGGACCCGGTCTTGACCAGACTGGCGACGGCGGCAGGGGCCTGCGTAATCACGCCGGAGAAGGTGCTGTTGGCATTGCTGTTGACGGTGAGCGCGGTGTTGACCGGGCCCGTGGTGTTGCCCAGCACGACGCTGCCCGCGCCGGCCAGACCGCCGATGGACGGAGCGGCGGTGAGGATGTTCACCGTGCCGGCGCTCACGCTCAGCGGGCCGGAGGAGACGGAACCGGTGAGGGTCAGGGCGTTGGCCCCCAGCTTGCTCAGCCCCAGCGTGCCGCCGGTGATGTTGCCGGAGTACGTCAGGCTGAGGCTGGTCGTATCGACGCCGAGGATCGAACCACTGGCCCAACTGCCGCTGCTAAGCAGGCTGCCGATCTGGCTGCTCGTCCAACCGCCCGTGCCAATGCCCGCCTGCACCGTGAGGCCGGCCCCGCTGGCGACGCTGACCGCGCCGGCCGTGCCGTAGCCCGGCAGCGACGCCGTCGTCGCGGCGTCGAGGACGCCCGCGGAAACGGTCGCTGTGGCAAAGCTATCGACGCCGGTCAAGAAGAGACTGCCCGTGCCCGCTTTTGTCAATGAGGCAGCCCCGCTGAGGTTGCCGGAGTACGTCGTCGAACTGCCGTTGCCGCCGACGGTCAGCGGGCCTGCGGGAGCGCTCAGGTTGCGGGCCCCCGTCAGCCCGCCCAGGGTCAGGCTGGAAAGCGCAGCGGTGGACGTGTTCAGCGTGCCGCCGTCCGCGGCCTCCATGTCCAAGGTCGCGTCCTGAAGGGCCAGCGGGCTACTGAGTTGCAGCGTGCCCGCGCCGATGCGGACCGTGCCGCTGAACGTGCCGCCGGAGTTCGTGAGGATCAGCGTGCCCGTGCCCGACTTGCTGAACAGTCCGTATCCGCCGATCGGCCCGTCGAACTCCGAGGAACTGGTGGCATTTTCGCTAAATGTTCCGGCGAGGTCCAGGGCCCCGCTGCCGGAGAGCGGCCCGACGCTCATCGAGGAAGAGCCCATCACCAGCGCGGCGCCGGCGGCAATGGTGGCGGGACCGTTAATCGCAGCGGCGCCGTTGACCTGGCAAGTTCCACCGAGGACGCTCAGGCCGGCGGCGGAGATGCCTCCCGTCGCCAGGAAATTCGGGCCCTCCTTGGTGAGCGTGCCGGCCCCGCTGATCGTTCCACCATAGGTCTGGCTGCCGTTGAGGTCGATCACGAGCGCGCCGTCGTTGAGGATGTTGCCGGCCAGAAGCGTGTCGTGGCCGGGGGTCCCATTCCCGAATTGCAACGTGCCCGCGGTGACCGTGGTGCCGCCCGTGTAGGTGTTGGGGCCGGTCAGCATGAGCGCGCCGGGCCCGCCTTTGGTCAAGGCGACCGCGGTGCTGCCGTTGTTGACGATCGGCGAGCTGATCGTAAACGGGGCGGAGGTGTTGCCTTGGATGACCACGACGTCGGCCAGCGAGTTGGTGCTCGTCGTGCCGGAGACGGAGGTCAGGCTCCCGCCCGTGATGCCGAGACTGCTGTTGCCTGCGTTTGGGGTCACGAGGATGCCGCCGCTGGCCAGCGTCAGCGTGCTGCCCAGCGCCAGGTTGCCCGCGCCGCCCGCGTTGAACCGCAGGCTGTTGACCGTGGTTGAAGTCTGCGGGCCCAAGGCTCCGTTGGTCACGTCCACGTTGTTGCCGGCCACGGTGTAGTTGTCGGTATTATAGGTCGCCAAGGCGCCTATCGTGCCGCTGCCGTTGACGGATGCCCAGCCCTGGTAGCCGTTGTAGGTCAGGTAGCCGCCGAGAATGCCGTTGGTGTTGGAACTCGTGGTGGTGAAGACGCCCGTGGTGGGAACGTCGAGCACGCCCCCGCTGCGGGTGATCGGCCCCAAGGCGATCTGCACCGTCGGACTGCCGTTGGGGGTCACGACCAGCGACGAACCGAAAGCGGCGACGGCGGTCGACAGGAACGTCTCGTTCACCGCGGCGGAAGGATTGCCGTTGAAGGCCAACGTGCCGCCGCTGAGCCTGATGACGGACGAGTCGGGAAGCATCCCGCCAACCGTGCCGCCCGAGGCAGTCATCAGGCTGTAGTCCAACGTCAACCGGCCGCTGCTGATGATCGTGGGGCCGGTAAAACTGGTGGTGTTCATAATGCTCACGTTCCCGTTGCCCGCCGAGGCCGCGGTAATGCCGCCCGTACCGGTGATGGTGCCGAAGCCGCCGGTATCCGTGTTGGTGGCAGAAAACGCCACCGAACCGCCGGCAGCCGCGCTCAGCGTGACGTTGCCGGTCGTGGCCAGGGTGATCGTGCCTGAAAAATTGGAGCCCCCCGCCGCAGCGTCGGCAGTGGTCCCGCCCAGGGTCGTGGGGCCGGCCGTGGCGTTGACGGTGATCGGACGGTCGATCTCGAATGCCCCGCCGGTCACCAGGGCGGCCGGATTGCCCGCCGAGTTGGCGTCGCCGATCGTGATCGGGCTCGTCGCGATGCCGAACGGACTAGGGTAGAGGCCGTCGGAAAGCACGGGGGCCCCGGCAATCAGAGTGCCCATGGTGATCGAGGTGGGGCCGGTATACTGGTTTTGCCCGCTGAGGGTCAAACCACCGGCGCCGGAGCCCTGGCCAAGATTGATCCCGCAGCCAGTGGCCTGGATATTGCCGGCCAAGGTGACGCTGCTGCTTGGGCCGAGCAAGAGGTTGATGCTGCCAGCCCCGGCCAGACTAATGTTGTAATTGGGCGCGATCGGGTCGAACGTCAGGCCGGAGACGCTCTGAAAAGTCACGCCGCTGCTAATGCTCAAGGCGTTGTTCAACGTCACGGGGACGGGCGAACTGTTCAAGAACCCGACGTTGCCGCCGAGGGTAATGGTCCCGGTCCCCAGGGGACCGCTGCTGACTTTGCCGGCCTTGAGCGTCGAGCTGGCGCCCTGGACGTCGATCGTGCCGCCGCTGAGCTTGCAGGTTGAACCCGTTCGTGAAGGTGTTGGCCGAATTGCTGATCACCAACGTGCCGCCTTGACCGCTAGGGGGGGAAGCCAGGTTGAGCCCGCCGGACCCCGAGATCAAACCGGGCAGGGTGACGGTCAAGTTCGGGCTCCCCACCGTGATGTATTCGGAGGCGTTCTTCGGCATCGAGTTATTGCCGGAAAGCTGGATGGCATTGGCGCCGCCAAAGTAGGCGCCCGAGGCCGAACCGGAAGTGATTGCCCAGGGGTTCGCGACGGCATTGTCGCCCGTCAAGGGAATAGTTCCTTGGAACCCGCCGCCGTTGAAGGTGATCGTCCCCGAGCCCAAGGCCAGGTTGCTGGTGATCGTCGCTTCGCCCGGGTTGAACTTCGTGCCGCCCGAATAGGTGTTGATATTGGTGAGGGTCGGGCTGCCGGAGAGGGCCAGGACCCCGGCGCCGCTGATCGCGCCGGAGAGGGTGGCAAGGCCGATGGGGTCGTTGATCGTGGTCGTGCCGCTGCTCAAACTCAGCGTGGAACTTAACTGCAGGGGGAAACTGCCGCCGATGCAGAGCGTGCGGGCAACGCCACCGTTGGCAGTGCTGGTGCCCAAGACCAAGGGGTTGCCGATGGCATTGACGCCGGTCATCGGCGCGGCGGCGGCGAGGGTGCCGCCGTCGAGCGCCAAGGTCGCGGGCCCGAACGCGGCATTGCTGGTGGCAAGATAGGCGCCGCCGGCGAGGTTCAGCGTACCCGACGAGGAATTGTCGTTGATCACCAGCGTGCCCCCGGCCAGCGGCGCCAGGTTTTTGAGCGGGCCGGCGAAGGTGCCGCTGAGGACCACGGTGCCCGCGGCGGCCGGGCTATAGGTGGCGCTGCCCGCCAAGCCGGTCACCAGGCCGCCCATGGTCAGGGTACCGCCACTGGCAGCGCTCAGAGTCCCGGCGCTGGTTGTCAGGTTGCCGGGCGACAAAGAGACGTTGCCCAGTCCGGCGGAGATCGTGCCGCTATTGCTGAGCTGCAACGCAGGATCGATGAGGAGGGTATAGCCGTTGCTCATGCCCAGGCTCAACGTCTGGCCGGACGCGATGGAGACCGGGCCGCCGGCGCCGGCCAAGTCGATCGTGCCACTGGAAACGGAAAAGGTCCCCGTGGGATCGGCGGCGGCGATGATCGAGTCCTTGCTGCCGGCGAGCGTGACGGCGTTGCCGGAGACCATATCGAAGACTGTGGGGGTCGTCGAGGTGGCGGCCAGGGCCAGAACCAGCGTGCCGTTGTTCAGGGTAATCGGCGCGCTGCCTAGCGGTCCGCTGGCCGGGCCGGGGGCCGTGTAACTCTGTCCGACCACCACCAGGCTGCTGCCGTTGACCACCGTGGGGCCGCTGTAGCTGCCGCTGCCGGTCAGAACCACTATGCCGCTTCCGGTCGTACTGAACCCCGACGTGCCGGAAACATTGTTCAAGTTCAGCGCGTTCGCCCCCTGCACGTCGAAGACCGGCGAATTGGCGACGGTCGTGGCGGCGAAGGTGGCGATAGCGGGTCCACTGGTCACGTGCAGCGTGCTTGCGCCGGACGCGCCGATCACGAGCCCCGCAAACCCGTAGGTGTTGCCGCCGATCAGGTCGAGTGTCGAGCCGCCCGGTGCAACCGCCACGGTGTTGGCATAGCTGGCGCTGGTGAAGCCGAAAACCTGGTCGACGCCGATTCCGTTGACCAGCAAATTCGTGGCGGTAAGGTCGGATGATGCCAGCAATTCGGCGCCGCCGCCACCCTGATAATAGGCGATTTCTATTTGATGATAACCGGCTGTGGCCTCGGTTATGCTGCCGCTGCGGATCGTCGGGGCCTGGTAGCCGTTGCTGTTGACGACGGCAGTGCCGTCGATGAACAACATGCTGCCGTCGTCGCTGTCGGTCGCAAAGTTCGACGTGCCTGCGGGCAAGTAGATGTTGCCGGTGAGGACTACGGTGTAATTGTCGGACCCGCTGTAACCGATGCTGGTGAAGGCGTTACCGTTGCCGACGTTGGGGAAGTTAACGCCGCCCGCGCCGACGGTGGTGCCGCTGAAGACGTGCGTGCTGGTGGACGTGAAGGCTGCGACGCCCGCCTGAGTGTTGAAGAGGAGCTGGTTGGCGGACGTGCCGGGGAATGCGCTGCCGCCCGGATCGGGCGTGTAAGCATTCACGGCCAGGCCGGGCGTGAGGCCCGGCCGGAAGGTGCCGCCCGCCAGGGTGATCGTGCCTATGCCGATACTGGACGGGCCGGCCGCCAAGGTGCCCTGGGAGATGGTGGTGCCGCCGCTATAAGTATTGGTGCCGGTCAAGAGGGACGCGCCGCTGCCGCTGTAGTTGACCGTGAGCGACGACGGCTCGCTATTGGCGGAGTCCTGCAGATTGGCCGAAACGCCGGCCGGACCATTGATCAGATAGGAATTGCCCATCAAGGCGCCGTCGGTGATAAGGCCGCTGGTAAAGGTTACCGCGGTGGGGAAATGCGTCAAGCCGCCCAAGTCGAGGATGCCGCCGTTGACCACCAGCGGCGCGGCGGGCAGTTGGGCCGCCATATACAGCGTACCCGGACCGGTCTTGGTGACCGCGCTGCCGTTGGCCACCGCGAAGGGCGTGGTGTTCGAGTACGTCTGGCCGGCATCGATCTGCAAGGCGCCGCCGGCGAACGTGATCGGAGCCACATCCGTGAAACCGGTGACCACCTCCAGTACGCCGCCGTTGATCGTCACGCCGCTGGTGAAGCCCACACTGGCCGGATTGGTCACGGCCAGGTTGCCGCCGTTGATGACCGTGGCGCCGGTGTAGCTGCTGAGGGAACTGGAGAGGAGCACGGTGCCGGGACCGGCCACCGCCAGGTTGCCGCCCCCGCTGATAGCGCCGGGCACGAAGGTGCCCAGGCCGGAACCGTTGTTGGCCACGGCGATCGTGGCGTTGCCCACGAGGGCGGTCGTGCCGGCGGTGATCTGGTAGGCGGAGTTGGCAGCCCCGCTGGAAGTGACGTTCAGCGTCGCGCCGCTGTTGAGCGTGACGCCGTTCACCACGGGTTGGTTCCCCACGGGAGCGGCGAAGTTCAGCTCGGCCGCAGCGCCCGCGGCAACCACGATCGAAGGGTACTGCCCACCGACTTGGCTGCCAATGAAGTTGAAATTGGAAACGGCCTGCGTCGAATAAGCGCCGCCCGTCGCGCCGGTGAAGCCCACGTAGCCGGCTTGACCGCCGAGCAAGGTTTGGAAATTCACGTTCGAGAACGAGTAGCTGAACGTGCCCTTGGTCGTCTCGTCCGTAAGCTGCTCGGTCAAGGTGCCGGCCAGGCCGTTGTAGGTCAGGTTGACCAGGATCGGGTGGCCGCTGGTCATGTCCACCGGCGACGTCGATAGGTAGCCCGGAGTCCCTCCATTTCCGCCGAAGTTGGGCAGGCTGTTGCCGCCGCTGTAATCGTAGCCGAACTGCGTTGAGGACCCCAGGCCGCCGCCCGGGTTGTTGCCGGCGTAGACACAAAAGCAGGCGGCGCCGCTGTTGTTGATGGCATTGTAAGCCAGGTCGCCGCCGCCGGCCCCGACCGCCGTGGGGCCCGTGTTCTGGATGCAGAAGGTAAATCCGTCGGCCGGAGCGCCGCCGTTGTTGTTCGTCATGGTGTAAACGAAGCTGGCCGTGAAACCCGCGGCGTTGGTAATCGGAACGGTCGTGGTCGTGAAGGCGCTGTTGGCCTGGCCACCCGTATCGTTGGTCAAGGTCAGAGTGCCGCCGGAGAGGGTCGCCGCCGCGCCGGCGCCGTTGTTGATCGACATGCCGCCGAAACCGTTGATGGCCTGGGCCCCCTGGGTCAGCGAGAGCCTGGTGCCGTTATTCAAAGTCACGGGGCCGGTACCAAGGGATGCCGCTGCAATTGCGCCCTGGTTGATGGTCGTGCCGCCGCTATACGAGTTGTTGCCGGCAAGGGTCAGCGTGTTCGGGCCGGTCTTGGTCAGGCTGCCGGCGCCGGCAGTCGCCTCCGAGATCGTGCCGGAAAACGTGGCGTTACTAGTGCTGTTGACGGTAAGGTTGGTGGCGCCGCCCAATCCGCTGCCCAACACGACGCCGCCGGCGCCATTGAGACCGTTGACGGTAGGGGTGGGACTGCTGAAATTCACCATGCCGGCCGCGGCCACGGACAGCGGTCCGCCGCTGACGCCGTTGATGGCGTTGTCGTCGCCGACGGTCAGCGTGCCGCCGTTGACAATCGTGCCGCCCGTGTACGAGTTGGGGCTGTTGAAGGTGACGCTGCCTGCCGAACTGCTGAGGAGGACCGAACCCGTGCCGGAAATCGCTGCCCCCGAAAAGCTGTAAGGGACGATGCTGTTGTTGAACGTGACGCTGGCGGGCTGAACGGTGCTGACGACATTGACGGCGGTATTGCCGCTGGTCCCGGCCGTGTTGTCGAAGATCACGGCCGAGCCGTCGGTGTAAGCAAGGGTTTGGGACAGCGTCAACGAATCCGTCCAGTTGGGAGTGGTGTTGATGTCCCAGGCGTTCGAAATAGTGCCGGTCCAGGTGAGCTGGGCCGATGCGGGCGACACGGAAAACAAGAAAAAGGCGGATGCGCTCCCCACTGCAACCACCATGCCAATGCGAGAAGGCGAATTCCTGCGACTCATAACATACCTCCGTCTTGAAAAAAAAGAAATCGGTGAACAACCCCGGCTCCCTGGCAAGGATCGATCATCTTAGCCGTAGGGTGGGCCGGCGCTCGCTACGCGATCTTGTCCCACCCTACAGTCTGGCGAGTCAATAACTGGCGGGTTTTCCCACCTAATCCGCATGCGCCGTGTAGGGAAAGACGGCACACCGACCGTGTGCGCCCGGCGCCCGGCGCCGCCCACTTCTCTTGCGGCAGTCATGGTTCGACTTTCCTCCTCCGCCGCGTTGCCGCCGCCGCAACGATTCCCGCCGCACCCAACAACACCAAGGTTCCCGGTTCGGGAACCGCCGCCACGTCACCCGACGCCGCAATCGGCGCGGCGGCCTTCGACACGGCGAAAATCGACGTGTCGTTGCCGACGGTCAGGTTCGACCCGTCGAGAAGGGCGCTAGGGGACTGCACGATCAGCGTGCCGGCGGTGACGGTGGTGCCGGCGCTGTAGCTGTTCGTGCCGCTGAGGACCAGCGTGCCGGGCCCGTCCAGCAAGAGCGCGCCCGAGCCGACATACTCTTCGCTGATATTGCCGGAGATCGCCAGAGTCGTGCCCGCGCTGGGAACGACCGAGAGACTGCCGGCCAGAATCAGCGGAGCCGAAATTGCATAGGAACCACTGCCGGTGACGAAGATCTGCGCTGTGGCGGCCGTGCCGCCGGTGTTGTCCATGACCAGCGAGCCGCTGTTGCCCGGCGCCAGCGTATAGCAGTTGGTCGTGGCGCTGAGACTGAGAGGATTGGCGAAGGTCAATGTGCCCAAGGTCTGCTGGCCATCGAGCGTGATCGTGACCGGCGTGGTCGTGCCCGCACCCACGACGGCCTGCGCAGCCTGTGCGTTGGGCACCGTGCCGGTGTTCCAGTTGGCCGCGTTGGTCCAGCTTCCGCTGAGCGCGGACCAGGTTGGCACGGGGATCGGCGCAGAAATAAGCTCCAACTCGCCCGAACTGATCTGCAACACGTAACCGGCCGGGACATTGAAGTTGCTCAGGCTCACCGGGCTGGCGGCGTTGAACGTAGCCAGGGTGTAGGTAGTGTTCGGGGCCGCCAGGCCGCTGAACGCCACGTTGGCCGTGCCGGTGACTGACAAGAAACCGCCGATGTTCAAGAGGTCGCCAGCCGCCGTGAGGCTGAGGTCGAAGTCGAGCGTGGAGCGGCTATTGAGGGTCAAATTGCCTCCGATGTCCAAGGTGCCGATCGAACCGATGCCGCCGGGGGCGATGGTGTTCGCCCCGCTGCCGGCCAGCACGTTGCCGCCGATCGTGCCGAAGAGATTCGGGTCGCTGGCCAGCACGCCGCCGTTGAGGGTTACCTGGCCGTTGCCGGTGGCCGAACCGTTGCTGCCGTTGGCGGCCACGAGCGTGCCGGCGTTGAGCACGGTCGGGCCCGTGTAGGTGTTGGCGCTTTGCAGGATCAGCGCACCGGAGCCTGTCTCGACCAGTCCGCCGCCGCTGACGACGCCTGCCAAAGTCAGCGGGGCATTGCTGCCAACGTTGAACGTCGCCGAACCGGTGAGCGTCGTGGGGCCGGTGATCGTCACGCTGCTGCCCGTCACGCCGCCGGTGGTGTTCAGCGTGCCCGCGCTGATCGATAACGATGGGAATTGGAGCGCGATGAACGATGACGTGGGAAGATTGATCGTCGAGTTTTTCGTCACCGTCAAGGCGTTGGCGTAGCTCACCAGCGGGTTTCCCGCGTAGAGCAGCGAGACGGGCAGGAATTCGTTATTGGCGAGCGTGACGCCGGGCGGCGCGACGAAGGCCTCCAGGCCGAAACCGCCGCCTCCCTCTTCATAGCCGATGGTGATCGGGTAGTATTGGCCACCGGTCAAATTCACGGTCCCGCTTGCCTGGATGACTCCGTACCCGGCCCAACCCTGGCCGTTAACGCCGTTTATGACGACGGCCGTGTCCGGGTTTGCCTGCCCGGCGTTGATCCACAATCGGCTGTTGTCGTCGCTATTCAACCCGAACGTATACGTGCCGGTTGTCGCCGCGTAGAAGTAGCCGGTGTAGCTGGAGGCCCAATTGTTGACCTGCGTGCCGGGAACGGTGCCGCCCGCGTTGAGCGGTGCGCCATAGGCAAACTGACCGGGGAAAAGTGACCCTTCGCCCGTGGTGTCGAAGTCGAAGTTCCCCTTGGCCCCGTTGACGACGTTGGCGGTGATGTTGTTCGTCGAAGTCGGGGGCCCTGCCGGGAGGAGGTAGACCGTGTTGAAGTTCGAGAGCGAGTTCTGGGCTGCGGTGAAGTAACCAAGGCCGGTATTGGGGCCATAGTAGCTGGCGCTCAGCCCGGAAGAAAGCGCCACGGTGGGCTGGAACGTGCCGCCCGCAAGGTTCAGGGGCCCCGTGCCGATACTGGAGGTGGTGGCGGAGACCAAAACGCCCTGGGAGACGGTGGTGCCGCCGCTATAGCCATTGCTGGCGGTCAAGGTCAGCATGTTGGGGCCCGTCTTGACCAGGTTGGCCACGGTGGACGGGGACGAGATGACGCCGGAGAAGGTGCTGTTGGCGTTGCTGGCGACGGTCAGGGTGGTGGTGGCCGTAGTATTGGCCAGCACGAGGTTGCCGGCGCCGGCCAGGCCGCCGACGGACGGGCTGGCGGCGTAGATGTTCACCGCCCCGGTGCCCACGGTCAGCGGGCCGGAGGCAGAGACGGCGCCGGTGAGGGTCAAGGGGTTGGCCCCCAGCTTGGTCAGCCCCGTGGTGATGTTGCCCGAATACGTCAAGCTTAGGTTGCTCGTATCGATGCCGAGGATCGCGCCGCTGGCCCAATTGCCGTTGGTCAGCAAGGTGCTGATCTGGCTGCTCGTCCAGCCAGTCGCCGCGCCATTGCCCGTCTGCACCGTAATGCCCGCCCCGCCGGAGACGCTGACAGCGAGGGAGGCGAACGACCCGGTCGTCAGCGACGCGGTTGTCGCGGCGTCGAGAACGCCGCCGGCGACGACCGGCGCGTTGCCGAAGCTGTTGCTGCCGCTCAAGTAGAGGGTGCCCGAGCCGGTCTTGGTCAACGAGGCGGCCCCGCTGACGTTGCCGGAGTAGGTGGTCGAGGCGCCGTTGCCGCCAATGGTCAGCGGGCCCGCGGGCGCAACCAGGTTTCGCGATCCCATCAGGCCGCCCAGGGTCAGGCTGGAAAGCGAGGGGGACAGGTTCAGCGTGCTCACGGCCGAGAGGTTGATGTCCAAGGTCTGGCCTTCCAGGGCCAGGGGATTGTTCACCCCGAGCGTGCCGCCGCTGAGGGTCGTGACCCCCGCCAACGGGTTCGCACCGCCGAGAATGAGGGCGCCAGCGTTGATTGTCAAATTTCCCGAGCCGAGCAGGGACCCGGCCTGGACCTGCGTGCCGCTGCCGCTCATCACCAGGCTGATCGCGCCCTGCGTGCCGCCGATCGTGCCGCTGAAGGTGGTCGTGCCGCCGCTGGGGCTGACGGTCAGGAGGGATGCGGCCGTACTGCTGTTGATGATGCTGCCGCCGCTGCCGGTAGTGCTGTCGGACAGCGAGGCGACCTGCTGGTTGTCGCCGCCCAGGTCGAGCGTTCCGCCGGACGCGATCGTCAACGGCGTGGTGCTCGGCAGGGCACTGGCTGAGCCCCCACTTGGCATTCAGGTAGGCCTCGACCGCCTGAAATTGGTTGGCGCTGAGCGACGAACTGTAGGCCACGACCTCGCCGACGTAGCCGGTGAAGCCTCGGTTATCGAAAGTGTAATTGCTCAAAGAGGTCGAGGTCCAGGGGAAAGCGTTGGCATTCCCCGCGTAGGCGGCCAGGAGTTGCGGCGAGCCACCCTGGACGTTGCCCGCCTGCAGTGCTCCGTTGACGTACATCGCTCCCCCCGTGCCGTTGGTGTAGTCGTTGACGTTGCCGGGGTTATTGATGATCGAGCCGGTGGTCACGCGGATGTCGTGGTCGTTGCCCGTCCAGCCCCACATGTTGGCAATGCCCAAAGGATTAACTCCCGTGACTTGCTCGACGACGAACACGGTCTCCGGACTGGTGGTCTTGCCCATCGCAAGCGTCGAATTCGCGCTGCCGTTGAAACTCAGCACACTCTTGCCGTTGAAACCGGGCAGACCGCTGGCCACGGTCACCGTGGAATTGGCGTTGACGAAGTTGTTGCTGTTGCCGGAGATGTCGTTGACCTGCGTGACGTAGCCGTTGCCGTTGACCGTGTAGTTGCTCGCACTGGAGGCATCCACGTCGTACAGCAGACCGCCGAGCACCGGGATCGTGGGGGTGCCGTTGAGTTGCACGACTCCGCCGGAGATCAAGGTCGCGCCGCCGTAAGTGCTGTTTCCGGTTAGCCGCAGCGTGCCGCTGCCGCTCTTCGTTAAGCTGCCGCCGCCCGTGATCGATCCGGAGTAGGTCTGGTTGCCGGCGAGGTCGACAATAAGTGTGCCGTCGTTGAGGATGTTGCCGGCCAGGAGCGTGTCGTGGCCGGCGGTCCCATTCCCCAGTTGCAGCGTGCCCGCGGTGACGGTGGTGCCGCCCGTGTAGGTGTCGGGGCCGGTCAGCAGCAGCGTGCCGGGCCCGCCCTTGGTCAAAGCGACCGCGGTGCTGCCGCTGTTGACGATCGCCGAGCTGATCGTGAACGGCGCGGCGCTGTTCCCTTGCACGACCGCCACGTCGCCCAGCGAGTTGGTGCTTGTCGTGCCGGAGGAGGACGTCAGGGAGCCGCCGCTGATGCCGAGGCCGTTGTTGCCCACATTGGGGGTCACGAGGATGCCTCCGCTGGCCAGCGTGAGGGTACTGGCGCCGCCCAGCGCCAGATTGCCGGCAGCGGGCGTGTTGAAGCGGAGGCTGTTGACTGTGGTTGAAGTCTGCGGACCCAAGGCCCCGTTGGTCACGTCAACGTTGTTACCGGGGGCCGTGTAGCCATTGGTGGCATAGGTCGCCAGAGCGCCGATCAGGCCGCTGCCGTTGACGGCGGCCCAGCCCTGGTAGCCGTTGTAGGTCAGGTAGCCGCCGAGAATGCCGTTGGTGTTGGAGCTCGTGGTGGTGAAGACGCCCGTGGTGGGAACGTCGAGCACGCCGCCGCTGCGGGTGATCGGCCCCAGGGCGACCTGCACGGGCTGCCCGCTGGAGGTCACGACCAGCGCCGAACCGAAATTGGCGACGCGGGTCGCCGCAAACGTCTCACTGACCGGCTTGGAAGCATTGCCGTTGAAGGCCAGCGTGCCGCCGCTGAGCGTGATGCCGGACGTGTCGGGAAGCATGCCGCCGACCGAAGTGCCCGCGGAAGTCATCAGGCTGTAGTCCAACGTCAAGCGGCCGCTGCTGAGGACCGTAGCGCCGGTGAAACTGGTTGTGTTCATGATGCTCACGTTCCCGTTGCCCCCCGAGGCCGCGGTAATGCCGCCCGAACCGGTGATCGTGCCGAAGCCGCCGGTATCGGTGTTGGTGGCAGAAAACGCCACGGAGCCGCCGGCCGCCGCGCTCAGCGTGACGTTGCCGTTCAGGATGATCGTGCCGGCGAAGCTCGAGCCGCCGGCCGCCGCGTCGGCAGTGGTCCCGCCCAGGGTCGTGGGGCCGGCCGTGGCGTTGACGGTGATCGGACGATCGATCTCGAAGGCCCCGCCGGTCACCAGAGCGGCCGGATTGCCCGCGGAGTTGGCGTCGCCGATCGTGACCGGAGTTGTCGCGATGCCGAACGGACTAGCGTAGAGGCCGTCAGAGCCCACCGCCGCGCCGGCGATCAGCGTGCCCATCGTGATCGAGGTCGGGCCAGTGTATTGGTTCGCCCCGCTGAGGGTCAAACCGCCGGCGCCAGAGCCCTGGCCGAGATTGATCCCGCAGCCAGTGGCCTGGATATTGCCGGCCAAGGTGACGCTGCTGCTTGGGCCGAGCAAGAGGTTGATGCTGCCGGCCCCGGCCAGACTAATGTTGTAATTGGGCGCGATCGGGTCGAACGTCAGGCCGGAGACGCTCTGAAAAGTCACGCCGCTGCTAATGCTCAAAGAGTTGTTCAACGTCACGGGGACGGGCGAACTGTTCAAGAACCCGACGTTGCCGCCGAGGGTAATCGTTCCGGTCCCCAGGGGACCGCTGCTGACTTTGCCGGCCTTGAGCGTCGAGCTGGCGCCCTGGACGTTGATCGTGCCGCCGCTCAGCTTGCAGGTTGAACCCGTTCGTGAAGGTGTTGGCCGAATTGCTGATCACCAACGTGCCGCCTTGACCGCTAGGGGGGAAGCCAGGGTCAGTCCGCCGGACCCCGAGATCAAACCGGGCAGGGTGACGGTCAAGTTCGGATTCGCCAGCGTGATGTATTCCGTGGCGTTCTTCGGCATCGCGGTGCTGCTGGAAAGCTGGATGGCATTGGCGCCGCTAAAGTAGGCGCCCGAGGCCGAGCCGGAAGTGATTGCCCAGGGGTTCGCGACGGCATTGTCGCCCGTCAAGGGAATAGTTCCTTGGAACCCGCCGCCGTTGAAGGTGATCGTCCCCGAGCCCAAGGCCAGGTTGCTGGTGATCGTCGCTTCGCCCGGGTTGAACTTCGTGCCGCCCGAATAGGTGTTGATATTGGTGAGGGTCGGGCTGCCGGAGAGGGCCAGAACCCCGGCGCCGCTGATCGCGCCGGAGAGGGTGGCAAGGCCGATGGGGTCGTTGATCGTGGTCGTGCCGCTGCTCAAACTCAGCGTGGAACTTAACTGCAGGGGGAAACTGCCGCCGATGCAGAGCGTGCGGGCAGCGGTGCCGCCGCTGGTGTTCAAGACGAGCAGGTTGGCGATGGCATTGCTGCCGGTCAGCGGCGTGGTGGCGGCCAGGGTGCCGCCGTCGAGCGCCAAGGTCGCGGGCCCGAACGCGGCATTGCTGGTGGCAAGATAGGCGCCGCCGGCGAGGTTCAGCGTACCCGACGAGGAATTGTCGTTGATCACCAGCGAGCCCCCGGCCAGCGGCGCCAGGTATTTGAGCGGGCCGGCGAAGGTGCCGCTGAGGACCACGGTGCCCGCGGCGGCCGGGCTATAGGTGGCGCTGCCCGCCAAGCCGGTCACCAGGCCGCCCATGGTCAGGGTACCGCCACTGGCAGCGCTCAGAGTCCCGGCGCTGGTTGTCAGGTTGTCGGGCGACAAAGAGACGTTGCCCAGTCCGGCGGAGATCGTGCCGCTATTGCTGAACTGCAACCCAGGGTCGATGAGGAGGGTATAGCCGTTGCTCATGCCCAGGCTCAACGTCTGGCCGGACGCGATGGGAAACTTCCCGCCGGCGCCGGCCAAGTCGATCGTGCCGCCGGAAACGGAAACCGTTCCTGTGGGGTTGGCGGCGGCAATAATCGAACCGCCGCTGCCGGCCAACGTGATGGCGTTGCCGGAAACCATGTCGAAGACCGTGGGGGTTGTCGAAGTAGCGGACAGGGCCAGGACCAGCGTGCCATTGTTCAGGGTAATCGGTGCGCTGCCCAGCGGGCCGCTGGCCGGTCCGGGGGCCGTGTAACTCTGACCCACCGCCACCAGGTTGCCGCCGTTGACCTGGAAACTGGTGCCGGGGGTGAAGGTATTCACCCCGGTGAGCGTCACGTAGCCAGCCCCGGACGTGGCAAGTGTTGTCGGGGTCCCGTTGTCGGTGAGGGAGGGGAGAATAACGCTCAAGCCCGCATCGACGTTCAACGCGGGAGATCCGACAATCGTTGTGGGGCCGGTGATGGTCAGCCCCGCGCCGGCGCCGCTGCCACTGACGTGCAACGCGCTGGCCAGGGAAAGGCTGGCAAAGCTCGCCGTCCCGCTGACGTAGAGAGCGGACGGCGCCGTGACGTTCAGCGCGTTGCTGTAATTGTTGCCGCCGCTGGGAAGTCCGGCAATCCCCAGTCCCCACTTGGCGTTGAGGTAGGCCTCGACCGCCAGTTGGCTGGACGTTCGACAGGGTTCCACTGTAGACCAGGACCTCGCCGATGTCGCCCGCGAAATCACGGCCGGCGTACATGCCGCCGCCGATCGCCCAGGTGGCATTGTCGGCGCCGCCGCGGACGGCCTCGACCAGGGACGGCGCGTTGATGGGGAAATAGCCAGGGGTGGTCACCAGGGCGCCGTTCATGTACATTGCGGATCCCGCGGGGTTGGTCCAATCGTTGCCGTTGCCCGGATTTGCCCAGCCATTATAGGTGGGCTCGGGCTTGTCGGCGTTGCCCTCATCGGTGCGGATCCCTAGGTCGTCGCCGCTTACTCCCCACAGATACGAGTCGGAGGTCTTGTAGGCAAACTGTTCGCTGACGACGAACACCGTCTGGGCGTTGCTCGTCGTGACGGCCGACAGACCGTTGGTCGATCCGTTGAAATTCACGGCGCCCTTGCCGTTGATGGCATTGGTGACGTAGGTGGCCGTGCCGGTGAAATTGACGCCGTTGCCGCTCTTGTCCACCCATGAAGTCACGGCGGCGCCGTTCGCCAGAGAGGCAATCGTGCCGCTAGTGGCGTCGAGCCAGTAGGACAAGCCGCTGGTGACGGTCAGGTTGCCGGCGCCCATCAACTGAAGCACACCGCCGCTGAGGTTGACAGGGCCCGTACCCAGTGCGGTCTGGGAGGCGGATGTCAAAGTGCCGGCGCCGATCGTGGTGCCGCCGCTGTACGTATTGGTGCCGCTCAAGGTGGCCGTGCCGCTGCCGCTGTAATTGACCGTGAGGGACGACGGCCCCGACGGCCCGTCTTGCAGACTGGCCGAGACGTTGGCCGGACCGTTGATAAGATACGAGTTGGCGCCGAGTGTGCCGTTCTGCACGGTGCCGCTGGTAAAGGTCGCGGCCGTGGGGAAATGCGTCAGGGTGCCTAGGTCGAGCACGCCGCCGTTGACCACCAGGGGGGCGGCGGGCAGGGAACTCCCCATCAGGAGCGAACCCGGGCCAGTCTTCGTGACCGTGCCGCCGGCGGCCGCCGTCATGCTTCCGTTGTACGTGTACGTCTGGCCGGCATCGACCTGCAAGGCGGCATTCGGGCCGGCGAAGTTGATCGGAGTCGTGTCCGTGTAGCTGCCAGCCACCTCGAACGTGCCGTTGTTGATCGTCACGCCGCCGCTGCCCACGCAAGCCGAATTGGTCACGGCCAGGTTGCCGCCGTTGATGACCGTGGCGCCGCTGTAGGCACTGAGGGAACTGGAGAGGAGCAACGTGCCGGGACCGGCCTTCGTCAGGCTGCCGCCAGGATAGACCTCGGAGATCGCGCCGGAGAAGGTGGATGCGGCATTGATGTTGACGGTAAGGCTGGTGGCGTTAGAGAACGGGTTGCCCAACAGCAGGCTGCCAGCCCCGGACAGGCCGCCGATGGTGGGAGTAGCGCTGGTGAAGCTCACCGTGCCGGCCGCGGCCACCGACAGCGGGCCGCTGCCCACTGCGGTGTCGGTGGCGGCCGTCAGGGTGCCGGCACTGATCGTCGTGCCGCCCGTGTAGTTATTGGCGCCCGAAAAGGTGACCATGCCCGTGCCGCTTTGGATCACTCCGCCACTGCCGCTAATCACCTGGGACATATTCAGGGCCGTGTCGCCGCGATTGAAGATCAGCGTGGCATTGTTCGTGATCGGGCCGCTGCCCAGCGTTCCGCTAGCGCCGCCGTTGTCGACGGAAACCGTCCCGGCGCTGATGACGGTACCGCCGCTGTAGGTGTTGGCGCCGGTCAAGGTCACCATTCCGCGACCGGTTGTGGTCAGAAAGCCGAGGCCGGGCGCCGCCTCCGAAATCACCCCGGAGAAGGTGGAGTTGCTCGTGCTGTTGACGGTAAGGTTGGTGGGAGTGGGGGGTGCAGCCGCGGCGTTGCCCAGCACGATGCTGCCGGCGCCGGCCAGGCCGACGATCGACGGATTCAAGCTGATGAAGTTCACCGTGCCGGCCGCGGCCAGGGACAACGACCCCCCGCTGATAGCGTTGTCGTCGCCAACGGTCAACGCCCCACCGTTGACGATCGTGCCGCCCGTGTACGAATTGGAGCTGCTAAAGGTGACGCTGCCTGCCGAGCTGCTGAGGAGGACCGAGCCCGTGCCCGAAATCGCCGCCCCCGAAAAGCTGTAGGGGACGATGCTGTTGTTGAAAGTAATGCTGGCGGGCTGAACCGTGCTGACGATGTTGACGGCGGTATTGCCGCTAACGCCGGGCGTGTTGTCGAAGATCACGGCCGACCCGTCGGTATAAGCAAGGGTTTGGGACAGCGTTAACGAATCCGTCCAGTTGGTAGTGGTGTTAATGTCCCAGGCGTTGGAAACAGTGCCCGTCCAGGTGAGTTGGGCCGATGCGGGCGAGACGGAAACGAAAAGAAAGGCGGATGCGCACCCCAGGGCAACCACCATGCCAATCCGAGAAGGCGAATTCCTGCGACTCACGATACACCTCCGTCTTGAATGAGAAAGAAATCGGTGAACGCCCCCGGCCCCCCGGCAAGGACGGATCGCGAACGGTCCTTGCACGAGTAGGGTGGGACCAGATCGCGTAGCGAGCGCCGGCCCACCATAACGTGGTTTCTGGTCAGTAATGGTGGGCCGGCACTCGCTACGCGATCTGGTCCCACCCTACGATCTTTTCCCTGACATTACTTCTGAAACGGATCACTTAGTCTTCGATGAGCTTCTGCACGCGGCGAAGCCGGTCGTGTCTGCAAATGGAATACCGGCTGCCGTGGCAGATCCAAGCTCGGGAGAGCCCTGCCACGGCAACCGGCTATTTCTTCTTCTATGCGGTAGGGCGGGCTTTAGCCCGCCGTTACGCGGAGGCGGGCTAAAGCCCACCTACCAAGTAAGGTAACACCCGCCGGCCGGCCTAGATCCCTTTCTTCCTCCGCCAGGCGACAAACCCGACAACGAGCCCCGCGGTCAAGAGGGCCAGCGTGCCCGGCTCGGGAACGGCGGACAACGCGGCGCCGGCGCCCGGGGCCGACGAAGCCGGCACGGCCGCGGCTACGGCCCCCGGGAAGGCCGACAGGTCGTTGCCGACGCTCAAGTTCGAGCCGTCGAGGAGGCCCTCGTTGTTGCTGACCACCAAGGTGCCGTTGAGCACGGTTGTTCCACCCGCATAGCTGTTCGTGCCGGAGAGCACCATCGTGCCCAGGCCGTCCAACACCAGGGCGATCGAGCCCGGCGAGTTGCCGGTGCCGTTGTCGCCGATCGTGCCGCTGAAGGTGGTCGACCCCGTGGGAGTCAAGGTCAGGACGGACGCGCTGCCCGCGTTACCGTTGATGACGTTGCCGCCGCCGCCGCTGCCGTCCGACAACGAGGCCACGGTCTGCGTCGTGCCATTGAGGTCCCAGTTGGCGGCGTGGGCGACGGTCACCGTGGTTGTCGCGGGGAGGGCCCCGCTGCCGGCGCCGACAGTGATCGTGGGCAGTTGGCTGTTTTCGATCAGCTCGTAGTAGACATTCATGTCGAGGGCACCGCCTGAAGAGGCCTGGATCCCCGCGTAGCCGGTCGCGGTGGGGCCGGGGAAGGTCCAATTCAACGGCGTCGCCGAGGATTGCGAAGTGGTCCCATCGGCCGGCCAGAACTGGAATGTCGCGCTCGTCCCATTGGTAACGGTCTCTTGCATCCAGTACTTGGTGCCGGCGGAATAATTGTTATACGGGGTTACTGCCGCCGGGCCCCAGGACACGAAATCGTACAGCGCTGACACGCTACCCTGGTTTCCGCCCAAGAGTAAATCGATGCCTTCGTTGTTGCTGGTGTTAACCGCAGCGCAGATCCCCCCGCGCTCAATACCGGTGATGTTGGGCTGGACCAAGGCGAGCACGGTATAATTGCCGGAGGGGTTCATGCCGGCGGGGATATAGAGCATGTGGTTGGGGTCGCCCTGCCCTTCGGTGACGTGCAAGTAATAACTCCCATTGCCGGCCTGCACCTCGGTGTAGTAGCCGGGATTGGGGACCTCGGTGCCGTTGCCGGTGCTACCCGAAATGAACTTCCAGTCCGAACTGAGCGTGGGCGAGTTGAAGTTGGTCTGGTAGCCGTTGACCGTGGTGCCGTTGAGGTTGAAGTTGCTCGGCAGCACTAATCCTGGCAATCCGGCTTGCATTTGCAGCGTGCCCTGGTTGATGTTCGTCGCACCGCCATAGGTACTGGTGTTGCCCAGCGTCAGCGTGCCGGGGCCGGCCTTGGTCAAGCTGCCCAGTCCGGCGACCGCGTCGGAGACCACGCCCGAGAACGTGGAGCTGACGGCGCTGTTGACCGTCAGGTTGGTGGCGGTCGATGGGGCATTGCCCAAGACCACGTTGCCGGGGCCGGAGAGGCCGCCGACGGAAGGACTGGCGGTGATGAAGTTCGCCGTCGCGCTCGCGGCCACGCTCACCACCCCTGTGCCGAAAGCGGTGTTGCTGGCGGCCGTCATGGCGCCCGCGACGATGTTCGTGCCGCCCTGGTAGGTGTTCGGGCCGGAGAGCGTCACCGTGCCGGCGCCGATATTGGCCACGCCGCCGCTGCCGCCGATGGTCTGCGTGATCGTGGGGGTATCGCCGCGATTGAAGGCCAGGGTGGCATTGGTCGTGATCGGGCCCGCGCCCCACGTTCCCGTGGAGCCGCCGTTGCCGATCTGCAGCGTGCCGCCGTTGATGGTGGTTGTGCCGCTGTAGTTGTTGTTGGCGGCCAGCACGACCAGGCCGTTGCCGGTCTCGGTCAGCGAGCCGTTGCCGCCCACGGCCCCCGCGAAGGTCAGCGCGGCCGGGCTGGCGACGTTGAACGTCGCCGCATCGGTGAGCGTCGTCGCGCCCGTGATCGCCACGCCGCCGCCAACCGCCCCGCCGTTAACGGTCAGGGTATTCGCGCCGATCGACATCGTGGGGAATTGCGCCACCACGCCGAGTGATGACGCCGGCAGACTGATCGCCGAGTTCTGCGTCACGTTGACGGGGTTGGAGTAACTCACCAGCAAGGAGCCCGAATACACCTGGCCCAGCCCGGTGCCGTTCACCAGGTAGTCGGTGCCGCTGGCGTTGGCGTCGGCCGAGGCAAACAATCCGTTGCCCCCGCCGCCCTGGTAGTAGACGATGGTAATCTGGTGCGGGCCGGCTGTGGGCTCGCTGATAGTCGTGCCGCTAACGGTCGTCATGCCCTGGAAGTTGTTGTTGTTGACCACCAGGTTGCCGTCGATGAACAGGTTGCTGCCGTCGTCACTCTGGGTGGAGAAGGTCGTTGTGCCTGCGGGCAGGTTGATATAACCGCTGAGCACCACGGTGTAATCGTTTGCCTGTCCGCCGGCCTGGTTGGCCCCGCCCTGTGCGATATACGCCGGCGTGCCCGGCGCCGGAACGCCGGTGAAACCGATGTTCTGGAAGCCGCACGTGGGTGCGTTCTGATCGGGGAAGTTCACGCCGCCGGAGCCGATGGTGGTGCCGGTAAATTCCAGCGGCACGCTGGCAGTGAAGGTATTGATTCCTGAGATCGTGTTGTAGACGCTGGTGGGGCTTGCGTTCCCGTTTTGCGTGGCACAACCCATGTAAGCCGACACGGCCAAACCGGGTGTCGCCGTCGATGGCGGCGCGAACGTGCCGCCCGACAGGTTGAGCGGTCCGGTGCCGATATTGGACGGAAGGGCCACCAAGGTGCCTGCCGCCACGGTCGTGTAGCCGGTGTAGGTATTGTTGCCGGTCAAAGTCAGCGCGTTGGGGCCGGCCTTGGTCACGCTGCTGGGCCCTTGGGCCTCCGAGATGACCCCTGAGAACGTGCTGTTGGCATTGCTGTTGACGGTAAGGCTGGTGGCGTTGACGCCCGCATTGCCCAGCACGACGCTCCCCGCGCCGCTGAGGCCGCCGACAGACGGGTTAGCGCTAGGGAAGTTCGCCCTGGCGCCCAAGGTCACGGTCAGCGGCCCCGTGCCCAGGGCCGCGTCGTTGGCGGCCGTCAGCGCACCGGTGCTGACGATCGTGCCACCCGTGTAATTGTTGGAGGCCGTCAGGGTCAGGGTGTTGGCCCCCAGTTTGTTCAGCGTCACGGGCGAGCTGATGCTGCCGCCGTAGGTCACGTTGGCGCTGGTCGTATCGAGGCCGAGGGTCGAGTTGGCAGCGAAGTTGGCGTTGCTGAGCAAAGTGCCAATCTGGCCGTTGTTCCAACCGATCGGCACGTTGCCCGTCTGAATGTTCAGGCTGGCCCCGCCGGCGACGCTGACCGAGCCCGCCGAGGCGTAGCCCGACAGCGCGGAGGCCTGTTGCGCGTCGAGGATGCCGCTTTGCACGATCGTGGGGCCGTTGCTGTTGGTGCCGCTCAGGTAGAGGCTGCCCGAGCCGACTTTGGTCAGCGAGCTGGCCCCGGCCAGATTGCCCGAGTAGGTCGTCGAGCTGTTGTTCTGGCCGATCGTCAAGGGAATCGGGGCGAAGCCCAGATTGCCGTTTCCGCTCAGCCCGCCCAGGGTGAGACTGTTCAGGCCACCGGTCGTCGTGTCCAGCGTGCCCGCGTCCAAGGCGTTTCTCGACAAGGTCTGGCCCTCCAGGGCCAGTGGATTGTTCACCTGCAACGTGCCGCCGCTGAGGGTCGTAGTACCGACCATCGGGTTCGCGCCGGCGAGGACCAGCAGACCCTGCTCGACTTGCACGTTGCCCGTGCCCAGCAACGACCCGGCCACGACTTGCGTGCCGTTGCCGTTCATCACCAGGTTGATCGCGCCCTGCGCGGCGCCGCCGATCGTGCCGCCGAAGGTGCTCGAACCGCCGGCGGGGCTGAAGGTCAGGACGGACGGGCTGATCGAAGTCGCATTGCTGTTGATGACACTGCCGCCGCCCGAAAGCGAGGCAAGCTGCTGGTTGCCGCCGTTCAGGTCGAAGGTGGCATTGGCGGCAACCGAAAGGGCCGTGGTGCTGGGTAGGCTGCCTGGGGGGGCGGCGGGGATTGCCCAGCCGGTGGCCCATTGGTCGTTGGCGGTGGGGGTCTGGCCTGCATTGGTCTCGGTATCGACAACCGTCCAAGGCCCGGTGGGGCTGTTGCTCCCCAGGAGCTGCCAATTATTCGGATTGCGGTTGGGCGTGGTGTCCTGCTGCGCCCAATTGTAACCGACAAGCGTCTGCGGCGTGGGGAAACCGAAAATCAGCGTAACCACATTCGAAGTCGAGGGGTTTTGCCCCGACTCGAACTTGCTGCCCGTATTGTTGTCTTCGAGGCTTTGCAGAGAGCTCCCATACGACGCGCTCCAAACGGTGCTGCCGAGAGTGTAAGTGATGTTATTAGTTTGAACGCCGACGCTATCCGTCGGGTTCGGGTAGACCCGCGTGCCGGTAGGCGCCGCGCCTCCCACAGAGTTGTAGGAACCGGCGGAGTAGAAGCCGAATTCGCTCAACTGTTCCTCATACCCGGAACTTTGAGCAGCGGTGCAGGAGAACTCGTAATACTGATAGGCGGGGATCGCCGACTGCAGCTTGAGCGTGCCGGCGCTGATGACGGTGGGACCGCTGTAGGTGTTGTTGGCCGTGATGGCCAGCGTGCCGGTGCCGCCCTTGGTGAAGCTGCCGCCGCCGCTGATCGTTCCGCCGTAGTTCTGGGTGCCGCTCAGGTTGAACACGAAGGCCCCGTTGTTGTTGACGTTGCCGGCGAGCTGGCTGTCCTGGCCGGGCAGTCCCGTGCCCATTTGCAAGGTGCCGGCCGTGATGGTCGTGCCGCCCGTGTAGGTGTTGGGGCCGGTCAGGATCAGCGTCCCGGGCCCGCCCTTGGTCAGCGCGATGGGGGTGCTGCCGTTGTCGATGATCGGCGAACTGATCGTGAACGGGGTGGTGGTATTCCCCTGGATGACGCACACGTCGGCCAGGGTGTTGCTGCTGCTGGTCGTGCTGGGACCCGTGAGGGCCCCGCCGCTGATGGTGACGGCCGCCGAGCCCAGGGTCGGGGTCACGAGGATGCCGCCGCTGGCCACCGTGAGGGTGCCGCCCAGCGTCAGGGTGCCGGCCGGAGTGGTGTTGAACCGCAGGCTGTTGACCGTGGCGGAGCTTGTGGGGGCCTTCGTCAGGTCGGTCACGTCGACGTTGTTGGCCGGCGCGCCGTAGTCGTCGGTGTTATAGCTCGACACGCTCGAGAAGGGGGCGATATTGCCCGAGCCGTCGTTGGCGGCCCAGTCGGTGAAGCCGTTGACCGTCATATAGCCGCCCAGGATGCCGCTGCTATTGGTATTCGTGGTGGTGAAGCCGTAGCCGGCTGTGCCGACGGGCAGGTCGAGCACACCCCCGCTGCGGGTGATGGCGTTCAAATTGATCTGCGCCCGCCGCCGCTGTTGATGGTGAAGACGACCGTCGAGCCGTAGTTGGCGACCTGGGTGGAAGCGAAGGTCTCGTTGACGGGGATGAAGCTGCCATTGTCGATGATGTTCAGGGTGCCGCCGCTCAAGATGACGGGCGCGGTGGAGCTTTGCGGAATGATGCCGCCGACCGAGGGGCCGCCACTGACAATCAAGGAAGCCGAATTGCTGTAGTCCAAAGTCAACTGGCCGCTGGCGACGGTCGTCGGGCCGAGGTAGCTGTTGGCGCCCACCAGGCTCACATTGCCGTTACCCGCGGAGGCCGCGGTAATGCCGCCCGGACCGGTGATGGTGCCGAAGACGCCCGGGGTCGAGCTGTAGGTGTTTAAGCCGGCAAATGCCACGGAACCGTTGGCTGCCGCGCTCAGCGTCACACTCTTGTTCAGCGTGATCGTGCCGGCGAAGTTGGAGCCGCCTGCCGCAGCGTCGGCAGTGATGCCTCCCAGAGTGGTGGGACCGGCATTGGCGTTGACCGTGATCGGGCGGTCGATCTCGAAAGCCCCTCCGGTGACCAGGGCGGCCGGATTGGCGCCGGAGTTGGCGTCGCCGATGGTGATCGCACTAGTGGCATTGCCAAAGGCCCCACCATTGGGGTTGCCCGTGCCGTTGTCCGGCGAATCGGCGCCGGCGATCAGCGTGCCCATGGTGATCGAGGTGGGGCCGGTATAGAGGTTCGCCCCGCTCAGCGTCAGGCCGCCCGCGCCGGAGCCCGTGCTAAGATTGATCCCATTGGTCGTGGCATTGATATTGCCGGCCAAGGTGATGTTGCTGTTGGGGCCGATCGAGAAGTTGATGCTGCCCGTCCCGGTCAGATTGATCGGGCCGGTGAAGGTCAGGCCGGCGACGCTCTGGTAGGTGGCGTTGTCGTTGATGTTCAACTGGTTGGCCAAGGTGGCGGGAACCGCGCCGTTGTTCGAGATGCCCAGGTTGCCCCCGCCGCCGTTGGCGCCGAGGGTGATCGTGCCGATCCCCAAGGGGCCGCTGACGATGGCGCCGGTGTTGTTGTTCACGACGCTGCTGGCGCCGTGGACGTCGACGTAGCCGCCCCCGCTCTGCAGATAGAACCCGCCGCTGAACGTGCTGTTCGGATTGTTCATCACCAGCGTGCCGCCGACTTGACCGGAGGGGTTGGCAACGCGGACGAGTTGCCCGGACCCGGAGATCAGCCCGGAGAGGGTCACGGTCATGCCGGCGTTGGTCAACTGCAAGCTCTCGGTGGTGCCCCTGGGCAACGAGGCGCTGCCGGAGAGTTCAACGGGATTGGTGCCGTTGAACTCGGCGGTGCTGCCGGAGGCGATCGCCCAGGGGTTGGCAATGGCCATGTTGCCCTGCAGCGGGACGGCGGCGTTGAAGCCGCCGCCGTTGAAGGTGATCGTTCCCGTGCCGAAGGCCTGGTCGTTGGTGATCGTCGGGTTCGCGCCGGCATTGAGTGTCGTCCCGCCGCTATAGGTGTTGGCGTTGGCAAGAATTGCAGTGCCGGTGGAGATGGTCACCGACCCGCTGCCGCCGATCACGCCGGAGAATGTCGGATTGCCCGAGATGTTCACGGCCCCGGCAGTGATCGGTCCGGAAAGCGTGGAATTGCCCGAGATGTTCACAGCTCCGGCGGTGATCGGCCCGGAGAGGAGGGCATTACCGGCAATGTTCAGGCCCGCGGTAGTGATCGGCCCGGAAAGCGTGGAATTACCGTTGACGTTCAACGTGCCGCCGCCGCTGATCGCGCCGGAAAGGGTGGCCACGCCCGCGGGGTCGTAGAGATTGTAAGGGCCGCTGGCGACGCTCAGCGAAGAAGTCAACGTCATCGTGGAAGTGCCGCCGAAGTAGATCGAGGGAGTCGCACCCCAGGTCAGCGCGTTGGCCAGGGTCACGTTTTGGGCGGCGGCCAGCGTGCCGCCGTCGAGCGCCAAGGTGGCGGGCCCGAACGACGAATTGTTGGTGGCGACATAGGCGCCGCCGGCGATGCTCAACGTGCCGGAACTCGCGTTGTTGGCGATCACCAAGGCGCCGCCGGCCTGCGGCGTCAGGTTCGCCAGCGGCCCAGAGTATGCGCCGGACAGGTAGACGATGCCGCCGGCCGCCGGGGAATAGGTTCCGCTGCTGATGGGGCCGACCATGGTCAGCGTGCCGCCGCTGTTGGCGCTCAAAGTGCCCGCCGCGGCCGACAGGTTGCTTTGCTGCAAGGAAACATTATTGCCCGTGGCGGCGGCGATCGTGCCGCTGTTGCTGAAGACGGTGTTGACGGTCAAGGTGTAGCCGTTGACGTAGCCCAGGTTCAACTGCGTGCCGGCCGGGACGGCCAGACCGGAACCGCCCAGGATGACCGTGCCGCCGGCGACGCCCGCGACCGTGCTGCCGGCGATGATCGAATCGGTCGTGCCGGGGGTCAGCGTGACGGGGTTGCCGGCGACCGGGTCGAAGGTCGCGGCGGCCGTCGAGGTGCCCGCCAGCCACAGCGTGCCGTTGGTCAGGGTGACCGGCGCGCCGCCCAACGGACCGGTCGTCAGGTTCTGCCCGACGACCACCAAGTTGCCGCCATTGGCCGTCGCGGCGCCCGTGAAGGCGCCGCTCCCGGTAAGAACCAGGTAGCCGGTCCCGGTCGCACTGAACCCCAACGTGCCGGCAACATTGTTCAAGCTCAACACGTTCGAGCCCTGCACGTTGAAGACCGAATTGGCGACGGTCGCGGCGGCGAACGTGGCCGTGCCGGGCCCGCCGGTCACTTGCAGCGTGTTTGCGCCGATCGTGAGCGTGCCGAATCCGAATGTCACGTTGCTGGTCAGGTCGAGCGTGGAATTGGCGGTGACCGCCACGTTGTTGGCGAAGACGTTGTTGTTGACGGGAAGGCTGGTCGTTAGCAGCGAGACGGGCAAGAAGTCGCCGGCGGCGATCGTGGTGCCGGGCGGTGCGTAGAATGCCTCCAGGCCGAAACCGCCGCCTCCCTCTTCGTAGCCGATGGTGATCGGGTAGTATTGGCCGCCGACCAGACTCACGGTCCCGCTTGCCTGGATAGCCCCATACCCCGCCCAACCCTGGCCGTTAATGCCGTTTATCACCACGGCCGTATCTGCGGTGGGACCATTGATCCACAAGCGGCTGTTGTCGTCGCTATTGGTAGCAAACGTGTACGTGCCGGTTGTCTTCGCGTAGAAGTAGCCGGTGTAGCTGGCGGTCCAATCGTTAACCTGCGTGCCGGGAACGTTGCCGCCCGCGTTAAGGGGTGCGCCGTAGCCAAACTGACCGGGGAAAAGTGCCCCTTCGCCAATGCTGTCGAAATTGAAGGTCCCGTTAGCCCCACCGGCGACATTGGCGGTGATATTGTTCGTCAAGGTCACAGGCCCTGCACCAGGGAGGTAAACCGTGGTGAAGTTCAAGTAGGAATTTTGGGCGTTCTGGAACTGATTAAAAGTGCCAGGGTAGATGTTGGGGCCGTAGTACTGTGCGACCAGTCCCGGCGCGGCGCCGAGCGGATGAAACGTGCCGCCATTCAAGGTAATGGTGCTGGAACCGAGACTGAGGACGCCGGCGGCCAGGACCCCTTGGGTGATGACGGTGCCGCCGCTATAGGTATTGGTGCCGCTCAGGGTGGACGTGCCGCCGCCGCTGTTATTGACGGTGACGACCGACGGCGACGTGCCGTCCTGCAGGGTGGCCGAGACGGTGGCCGGCCCATTGAAGAGATACGAGGCGGCGCTCAACGTGCCGTTCTGGACGATGCCGCTGGTGAAGGTGGCGGTGGTGACCGTGTGCGACAGGCCGCCCAGGTCGAAGGTCCCGCCGTTGGCCACGACGGGCGCATTGGGCAAGGGAATCGTCATATACAGTGTGCCCGCGCCGGTCTTGGTGACCGCGCCGCCGTTGGCCACCGCGAAGGTCGTGTTGTTGGAGTAGGTCTGGCCGGCATCGACCTGCAAGGCGCCGCCGGCGAAGGTGATGGGAGTCGTGTCCACGAAGCCGGTGGCGATCTCATAAGCGCCGCCGTTGATGGTCACGGTGTTGCCGGCCGCGCCGATGCCGGCCTGACTGGTGACGGCCACGTTGCCGGCGTTGATGATCGTGTTGCCGACGAAGCTGTTCGCACTGGCCAGCAGCAAGGTGCCGGGACCGCCCTTGGTGACGTTGCCGGCGCCGCTGACGACGCCGGGAGCGAAGGTGCCCAGGCCGGTGCCGTTGTTGGCCACGTTGATGGTAACGTTGCCCAAGAGCGCGGTCGTGCCGGCACTGATCTGGTAGGCGGAGTTGGCGGCCGCGCTGGAGGTGACGTTCAACGTGGCGCCGCTGCCGAGGGTCACGCCGCTAACCGTGGTGAAGTTCTGGCCGGCCGCGGCGAAGTTCAGCTCGCTCGCAGCGCTGGCCGGAATAACAATCGAAGGATATTGTAGTCCGGTGAATTGAAAATTGGTGATGTCCTGCGTACACTCGGCGCCGCCCGTCCCGGCGGTGAACCCCACGTATCCCGCCTGGCCGCCAAGATAGGTCTGGAAATTCGCGTTGGTGAACGTATAGGTGAACGTGCCCAGGGTCACCGGATCGAAAAGGGTTTCGGTCAAGTTGCTGGCGCCGTCGTAGCTCAAGGTGACCTGGATCGGATCGCCGCTGGCGAGGTTCACGGAGTTGGCCGTCACCGAGGACGTTGTCGAAATCTGGCCTGCCGCGCCGAAGCTGGGCAGGCTGTTGCCGCCGCTGTAATCGTAGCCGAACTGCGTTCCGGAGCCGCCGTTGCCGGGGTAGACGTTAAAGCATACGGCAGCGCTGTTGTTGATGGCATTGTAACCCAGGAGGCCGCCGCCGCCGCCCACGGAAGTGGGGCTTGTGTTCTGGATGCAGAACGTCCAGCCGTCCGCCGGGTTGGCGTTGCCGGCCGGCATGGTGTAGACGAAGCTGGCCGTGAAGCCTGCGGCAGTAACCGGCAAGGTCGTTTTCGTGAAGGCGCTGTTGGCTTGGCCGGCGGTATTGTTGGTCAGCATCAGCGTGCCGCCGGAGAGGGTCGCCGCCGCGCCGGCGCCGTTATTGAGCTGCATGGTGCTGAAGCAGCCTTGGGTCAGCGAGAGCCTGGCGCCGTTGTTGATTGTTACCGTTCCCGTGCCCAGGGAGGCAAAGCCGGCCGCCAAGGCGCCCTGGTTGACGGTCGTGCCGCCGGTATACGAGCCGTTGCCGGTGAGCGTGAGGGTGTTGGGGCCGGTCTTGGTCAGGCTGCTGGGGCCTTGGGCCTCCGCGATCGCGCCGGCGTAGGTGGAATTGGCATTGCTGTTGACGGTCAGGGCGGTGGCGTTGACGCCCGGATTGCCCAGCACGATGCTGCCGCCACTGCCGCCAAGGCCGTTGACGGTCGGGGCAGGGCTGGTGAAGTTCACCATGCCGGCAAAGTTCAGCGACAGCGGGCCGCTGCCCAGCGCGGCGTCGGCGGCGGCAGTCAGCGTGCCGCCGTTGACCGTCGTGCCGCCGCTGTAGGCGTTGGGGCTGTTGAACGTGACGCTGCCGGCAAGAACGCCGAGGGTGACCGAGGCCGTGCCCGAAATCGCCGCGCCCGAAAAAGCGTAGGGGGTTGCGCCGTTGGTGAACGTGACGCTGGCGGGGCTGACGGCGCTGGCGATCTGGATGGGATTGGTATTAGCGCCCGAGCTGCTGAAAATCACGGGCGAGCCATCGGTGTAGGCCTGCGACGGAGTATTCCAGTTGGTGTCGCTGCCGGCAAGGCTCCAGACGTTGCTCGTGGCGCCGGTCCAAGTGATGCCGGCTACAACCAAATTCCCGCTGATTCCCATGATCGCCGTGTGGGTGTTGCTGCCGACTCCAACGGTAGTCTGGAAGGAGATGCTCTCCAGCGGCGAGGTCGTCGGGAGCCCTGTGAGGTCGTAATAATACAGCCTTGGATTGTTGTTATTCACATTGTCATAACCACCGCTACTGATCCGGCCATTGGCGTTCCAAGCGATCGGGGTGTTATTGAACCAGTCCCCTACCGCGATCGCGGCAGTGCCAGTGCTGCCGTTGAGGTAATTGAGAGTCACATCGACGGTGGCGCCCCCATTGCCATCCGACGCGAGGAACGACAGGGACGTGCAGGTCCCTGGCTGGGCGAGCGTAAACGTGCCGGTTGGGGAGCCGTTGTTGTCGTTTGCCAGCAAGATGGCATTGTTCGTGTCGATCCCCTGGAATTGGAACGTGTCACCGCCCGTTGTAGGGTCCGTTACAGTGAACGAGGTGCCCATCGGCAAACCTGTGGTGGGGGCAGCGGCATTTTGCCCCACTTGATACCACGTGTTGCCCCCTTTGCTGGTGCCTCCATCCATGGTCGCCGTGATGGGAGCGCTGGCAAAGGTCTCGTTCGCTCCGACCACCATGTTCTGGTCATAACCGCTGCCCGCAAGCGGGAGATTCTGGGCATTGGCCAGCCCGGCCCAACCAATCACGCCCAGGGCGCACGCGCACCAGGCCACCATCAACATCACGTTGCGAGAAGGCAAATTTCTGCGACTCATAGCACACCTCAATCTCTTGAAAAAAGTAGCGAATTTTTTTGACAAACCCAGCTCCCAAGCAAAGCGCTATAACCTCCAACCTGCCCCAGCGCCGCGAGGCGCAGCGGGCGGCTTTGTTAGATCACACGAGAAACCTCATTTCAGGGTCGAGCAAAAGCGGTTTTTCACGAGATGGAACCCAAGAAACCGGTATTTGAGGGATATACGGAACCACAATCAGAGATTCCCACGCACCAAGGCGAAACGACGCTCTTGACCCAAACCGACGCCGAAATTGTTTGCCACTTCCCAGGCAGGCCAAATGACCCACACTACCGTTAACTTAATGGAAAACTGAAAAAAACGCAAGGATCTCGATAGAAGTATTTCGAGAATTTTTTGATAGAACCGTGGTAAATGCCAAAACTTACCTATATTACCTATATTATCGAGACACGTCCGGTGCAGCGCATGGTCTATGCGCTCTTGCGCCTTGCTCGTGCAATTGGCGGGCTTTTACCTTGCGTTGGGGGCGGACATCTGGGTGCGGCCTCGCCTCCTCCGCACTCGGCATGGTTCAGAAACGGGGACTGGCTCCGAGCCCAGTAGCGATTAGGCCGCAAGAAATGGACGCCGGCGAGGTGCCTGTCCCCATTTGAGCAGGGCGGGGTCTGGGCTGCGCGAAATCGGTCGTTTCTGCGATTTACCGGAGTGGGTTTTGAGGCTCGTTTCTGTTCCGCCACTCCGCATGGGGGATGCCCCGTCGCGTAGCGACGACTGACGGTAGCCGTGGGTTTTAGCCCACGTTGTTACACAAATCTCGGACCCCATCCGGCTCGCCCGGATGGTGAACAAGGCTGAATGGCTAGAACGGATAAGAAGAAGACAAACGACCCCCACGGGCTCGTCCCGTGGGTGAAGAAGGTTCTACGGCTACGGCACGCGAACGGACTAGCTGGGCAACCTGATTCACCATCCAGGCGAGCTGGATGGGGTCTAATTCGCAATGCTGTCGGTGCTAGCTGTCCAACTCCTTCACCATCCAGGCGAGTTGGATGGGGTCGTTGCCGGACTTGTGTGTAACAACGTGGGTTTGAAACCCACGGCTACCGTCAATGGTCGCTACGCGACCGAAATACGGCATTTGCTGCGCCGTTATCGCATGCTCGCCTAATCGCATCGAGGAACAAAACCGGCATAAGTCCGGTCTGGGAGCAGGCCCTAGCCGTCCAGCCTCACTGGCCGTCTACGGCGAAAACGGGCGTAAACGCCCGTTCAGTAACGACCGGCCTTCCCGCCACGCAGCAACGACGGCATTTAGACTGCCCGACGGAATCCCGCCAAAATTCCGGCTAAAGCCGGGACTCCAACCGGGGCATTTCGTCCCGCGCAAAGCAAAACACCCTCTCGCGAACGCATTTTCACCTCTGAGAGGGGGGATAGCCTCCAGGCACAGTACCTGAGAATTACGTAAAAGTTGGCAAGATACGTCGAGTTTAACGATTATACTAAAAAATTCATAAAATAGTTTCGGCAAGGTCCTTGCTTTTTTTTTAGTTTTGGGTTAGGTTCGGGATTGGTAGGATATTCGTCCTGCTGAGGAGGGAAAGGAAACAACTCTGCTATCGTTTTGGGTCAGGAACCTCGTTTCGGGGGTGTGATTTGCGCCCCTGTTCCTGGGAAACGCCTACGATGCCGCGATGCATCGGTTCGATAGCGGGGTTTTTGGGTGTATCCTATGCGAGAGAATTCTTGTTCGAAGCGGAAAGAGGTCCCTCGTTCGTTCTAATCGGGGTCAGCCTCTGCGCCTCAGGTGCCAGGGGACGACTCGAAGTCCAAAAATGGTTGCATGGGAACTGGTTCGTTCGAAGATTTACTACTTTTTCAGGCGGTTGAGGTGTGCTATGAATCGCGGCAGTTTTTCTATCCTGTTCTTTAGCGTAGTTCTGGGGTCTGCTTTGGCGGTCACCTCGGCGACAACCCCTGCGTGGGCGCAACTCGTCGAGACGGATACCTCCGCGCAGTTCGCGGTGGGGAGCAACGGATTTCAGGCGAATATCCCGTCGACCGGCGTGAACCTGCTCGCAAATGGATCTCTTTCGGGCGTTACTTTCAACGCCAGCGGGGCCCCCAACGGCGGCGGGAACAGCTCGACGAACTGGGCGACGCTGACCGATGGATTGTACGGTACCGTGCCGGCTGCCGGCGGCGGCGGACCCGGCGAAGTCGGCATCAATTCCAACACCACCCTCACCTACACCTTCGATACCAGCAGCCCGAGCGATGCCAACGGATATAACCTCTCCACGATCGACGTCTTCAGCGGATGGGGCGACAACGGCCGTTTCCAGCAAAACTACACGATCAACTACTCGACCGTCGCGGCGCCCACGACCTTCCTACCGCTGACCACGGTTTCCTATGCCCCCGGCGGCACACTGAATGGCGCGTGGGTCGATCTGGCGAACGTGGGCATCACCGACGTCAAGTCCCTGCAGTTCGTCTTCGGAACCCAGCAGAATGGGTGGGTCGGATACAACGAACTGGCAGCACAGGGAGCCCCTTCAGCCCCAGGCTTGACCTGGACCGGCCTTCAGGGCAGCGGCGGCAACGGCAATTGGGACTTCCTCACCCAGAACTGGACAGATACCCCGACGCTGACCCAAAGCCTGGCTTATGCCGACTCGAATGCCGTAACCTTCGACAATACGGGCGCTGCCAGCGGCAACACCAACATTTCGATCACCAGCAACGTGAGCCCCGTCAGCGTCACGTTCAACAACAGCAGCACCCCTTACACGTTCTCGGGCGCGGCGATCAGCGGCACGGGCGCGGTCACTCTTACTACTGCGGCGGGCAGTGTCACGTTCAACAGCCAGAACACCTACACCGGCGGCACGTTCGTCAACGGCGGGACGCTGAACGTCGGCCATGACCGGGCCATCAGCGGCGGCCCGCTGGCCGTGGGCGCGGCCGGCTTGGTGAACTTCACCAGCCTGAGTCCGACGATCGGCGGCTTGAGCGGCTCGGGCAGCGTCGTGCTCGGCAACGCCACCGCTGGGACCCCCACCAACCTGAACGTCAATAACACCAGCAACACCACCTTTGCAGGCACGATCGGCGATCTGAGCGTCACCAACGCCTCGGCCACGGGCAGCCTGACCGTGGGCGGCCCCCACATGCTGACGTTGACCGGCAACGGCACCTATACCGGTGGCACGACCATCACCGGCGGCACCCTGGCCGCGGCCGGCACGAGTCTCGGCTCCGGCAATATCTACCTTGTCGGCGGCACGTTCCATCCGGTCGTTCCGCCTGCAGTGCAAACTGTGACTCTCAGCGTGGGCGGCACTCCCACCGTGCTCGGTTCGTACAACTGGGCGGGGGGCTCCAGTCCCTTCACGATCACCGCCGGCGGCGGCGACTTCTGGGGAAACCCGACGCAGGGCTACTTCGTCTATACAACCGTGCCCACCAACCAGAACTTTGACGTGGCGATCCACGTCCCGGCCAATTCCATCGTGAACTCCACCGACGGCTGGGCCAAGCTGGGCATCATGGCCCGCTCGGACGCCAGCGCCAACAGCGTCAGTACCGTCTTGAACGCCGAGACCTCGGGCAACCAGGTCTCCATGCAGTACGTCAACACAACGCAGAATTACGGTGGTCAGGGCGTCTCGCAAGGCCCGGAATGGGTCAGATTGACCTACAACCAGGCGACCGATTCGTTCACCGGCTACGAAGACTCGAACGCGGCGGACAACGCCAGTCTGGTGGCGCCGCCCTCCTCCAGCGGCAACTGGGTTAACGAAGGCAGTTACACGGTTCCCATGGCCAACTCGACCTTCCTCCTGGGGATTGCGGAAACCGCGCACAACAACGGCAACGCCACCGGCGTGACCGGGACCGTGGACAGCCTCGGCACCCTGCTTCCCTACTTAACCCCCTCCAGCTTCCAGCCCCTTTTCGTCGGCGGCAATTCCACGCTCGACCTGGCCTCCGGCCAGAGCCCAGTCTTCCCTTCGCTCACGATCGGCGCCAGCGGGGCCAGCACGCTGCACGTCACCAGCGGACCCGCCACGCTCACCGTCCCGACGACGACCATCACCAATTCGCCGACCTTCGACGTGCAGGGATCCAACGTGCTGAACCTGGGCACGCTGACGGCGACGGACGCGGGCGGGTTCACCAAGACCGGCGCCGGCACGTTGCTCCTGCCTAACGCCAACAACTACAGCGGGACCACCAAGATCAACGCCGGCAGCGTAGTCTCGTCCACGGTCAACTCGCTGGGCACGGGCCCTATCGTGCTCAACGGCGGCAACCTGAACGTGGCGGGCGGCGTGCCGGGCCTGCAAGTGATGGAACTGACCAACTACGGCGCCCTCAACCTCGGGACTCCTTTTGCGGCCAACAAGCCCCTTGAACTGGGTGTCTTGGCAGCCGCCAACAACATCAACGGTTCCCCCGGAAACGTCGCCGGCGCGTACGCCAGTCACTGGACGACGAACGGGCTGACCTGGGCCTACAGCGGCTATATTTACCTCCCGCCTAGTGCGACCGGCATCTCGTTCGCAAGGCAGTGGGACGACGACGGTCTGTTGACGATCGACGGGACGGCCCTCATTTCGGACACGACTTGGAACAACTTGGACATCGTCCATCTCGATCAAGGCACTTCGGAGACAACCACTACCTACACGCCCGGGTGGCATCAAATTGAGGTCCGCCTCGCCGACACCGGCGGCGGCATCGGCGTCAACGGTGGTTGGACCGGGCCGGGTTTCGGCATTGACTTCCAAGGCCTTGAAGCCACGCAAACCCTTACCGGCGGTAATTTCGGCACGCTGGTCAATTCGGCCAGCAACTTCATCCTTCCCATCGATCCCGGCAACGGCAGCCTCTTCACCACCGGTGCCCCGGGGCTGACAACGTACAGCAACCTCGTGAGCGTGACCGCGCCCTCCAGCATCACCGTTAGCGGGCTGGTCGGTTTCTCCAACACCGCCAGCCTGGGCAGCGTCCTGAGCGTCAGCGGCAGTAGTGTCGCCGGAGTGGCGCAGTTGCAGTTCCAAGGCGGGACGAACCTCACCAGCGGCGCCGGACTGAACGTCGCTGCGGGCGTAAACGTGACTCTTGCCAGTCCCGTCAGCGACGGCGGGACGCCCGTCACCTTCAGCGTGGCGGGCGCGGGCTACACCACGCTCACCGGCGCGAACACCTTCACCGCCGGCACGAACTTCAACGTGGCCGGGGGCAACCTGGTCCCGGTCGGACAGAGCTTGACGACCGGTCCCTTGGGCGGCGCGCCGATTACGCTGAACAACGGCACGCTGCAGCTTGCGGGCAGTTCGGCCATGACCTTCGATCCGGCCGCCGGCAACCCCGTCACGCTGACCCCCGGCACGAACGATTCGATCATGGCCGGCAGCTCGGCCGCACTTTCCGGCGGCACGGTCACGATGATCGGCTCGCTGGCGGTCCCGCCCGGCACGACGCTGAACCTGGGCTACGTCAACGGCTCGGCCTTGACCGTCAACACCGTCTTCAGCAACAGCGGCACGATCACCGCCATGGCAGGCAACCTGGTTTCCCTGCCGTTCGCCAACCTGCCCGTTCCGGGCACGTTGAGCGCCGCCAGCGGCGGCACGCTGACCGTCAGCGGCGCGGTCAACGCCGGGGTTTATACCCCGGCGGCCGGCGGCCTCGTTTACCTGTCCGGGGCCTACTCCGGCCCGCTGGCGAACCTGGTCCCGCAGACCGGCGGCGCCCTGGTGGTCACGAGCAACTCGACCACCGGCACGTTGAACGTCGCGGGCGGGGCCTACGTGGCCGTTACCGGATCGTCGTTTGGGCCCGCCACTTTGTCGCTCAATGGCGGCTCGCTGGCCGCCGCCCAGGGCGTGACCATCGGCAACGCGATCACCTGGGGGGCGACTCCCACGATCAACTTTACCGGTCCTGGCACGATGAACTTGACTGCCCCGATCAGCCTGGTCAGCGGCACTTACAACGTCAACGACCCCAACACCCTGGCAACCTTCAGCGGCGTGATCAGCGGCGCGGGGGCATTGAACATCACCGGCAATCCGACGCTGAGCAACGTGAACACATACGCGGGCGGGACGACGCTCACCGGCGCGAACGTGACGGTCAACAATCCCCAGGCCTTCGGCACGGGAACGATCACTTTCAATAACGGCGGCGGACTCAACGCCACCACCCCCCTGCAGGGCAACATGGCCATCCCCAACACCTGGGCGATCGCGGCCAACGCGACTGCTAACTTCAACGGCGCCAATGCCTTCCAGCTTTCCGGCAGCACCACGCTTCCGGCGGGCAGCGAAAGCATCCAAATCACCAACGCCGGCTTGAGCGTCACCCTCTCCGGCCCGATCGGCGGGGCCGGCGCCACGCTCGTCCAATCGTCCGCCACCGGCACGCTGGTCATCGACAATCCGGGCAACACCTTCGGCGGCTTCACGGTGGTGGGCGGCGTGGTCGATGTCCACGGCGCCAGCACCCTGCCCGTCGGGGCGACGGGCACCAACATCACCAGCGGCCCCTTGGGGATCGGAACCGTCACGCTGGGCACCGGCGGCGCCGCGGTCACGCTGGCCAACAATGGCGGGAGCCCGGTAACCTTGGGCAATACGGTGGATCTCGCCAGCGGCACCTTCACGAGCCTCGCCGGCCTGACGCTCAGCGGCAATATCAACCTCAGCGGAACTTTGAGCAACATCTCGGTCACGGCCAACAGCAATGTCGTCCTGGCCGGCCCAATCACCGGCAACTCGATTAATTTCTCCGGCGCCAACGGCCTGGGCAGTCTGACGATCAGCGGATCGGCCAACCCCTATTCCGGCAACACCTCGATCGCGTCGGGCACCCTGATTGTGGGCAACAACGCCTTCCTCGGCTACCAGAGCGTCTTGGGCAACTCCAGTAGCGCGATCACCGTCGGCAACAGCGCCGGGCTACCGGCGGCCTTGGTTGCGGGCGGCCCGCTGAGCCTCGGCTATGGCGTCACGATCGACCGTCCGGTCACGGTCACCAGCACCGGACCCACGACCCTCGGCGACATCACGGCCGGCGACGCCTCGCTGCCCAACTTCAGCGGCCTAAACGGCTACGGGTCCTTCGCCGGCGGCGCCGCCTTCACCGGCCCGGTGGTTATCAACAGCAACGTGACCCTCAGCGCGGCCCCCGGCGGCTCCGTGGCCTTCAGCGGCAACATCAGCGGCGCTGGCGGCATTACGGCCGCCTCGCAGGGCAACGGCAACGTGAGCCTCTCCAACACCAACAGCTATACGGGGTCGACGGGCCTGCTCACCGGTCAGTTGACCTTGGATTACACCAACGTGACCAACTATACGGTCACGAGCAGCGGCACGACGGTCGGCGGCGTCGTTCCCCCCACCTCGCCCGTCCTGCTGAGCGGCGGCACCCTGGCCGTCAACGACAACTCGTCGTTCATTCCGGTCTACGAGACGTTCGCCTCCACGCAGGTCGCCAACGTCGGCTCGGTGGTCGTCGTCAACAACAACAACGGCGGCGGGGTGCAGATCAATCTGGGCCCGATCACCCGCAGCGGCGGCGTGCTCGATCTGCCCATCAACAACGCCACCTTCACCACTACCAGCACCAATACCAACGGCATCCTGGGCGGTTACATGACGGTCAACGGCTACTCCGACTGGGCGGTCAACTCCGGCGTCGCCGATATCTACGGCGGCCCCGGACAGGTGATCGCCGGTCTGGCGAGCGTGGCGGGCGGCTACACCCTCAGCACCGCCGCCGGCGCCTACGTGCCGGCCAACACCAACAATATCGACGTGGTCGATCTGGCCTCGGCCCCGCAGACCTCCACCACCGTCAACAGCCTGCGATTCGATTCCACGCCGGCGGGCACCATGGCGCTGGGCGGGACCCTCACGTTGGCCAGCGGCGGCATCCTCGTGACCCCGAATTTGGGCACGAACAACGTCACCATCAGCGGCGGGGCCCTGACGGCCTCCGGCGGGCAGGCCGGCAACAGCTTGGCCGACGTCGTCGTCATCCAGGGCAACACTTCCGCCCCCTTCGTGATCGCCTCGCCGATTATCGACAACGGCAGCACCCCGGTGGCCCTCACCAAGGGCGGGCCCGGCACGCTGGAGCTGATCGGCCCCAACACTTACACCGGCGGCACGAGCATCGCCGCGGGCACCCTGCAACTGGGCGATGGAAACCCGGCCCACGACACGGTCCTCGCCGGCAACATCTCCAACAACGGGGCCTTGGTCATCAACCTGGGCGGCAGCCAGACCTACGGCGGACAGGTCAGCGGCATCGGCAGCTTTACCAAGAGCGGGACCGGCACGCTGACGCTGACGAGCACCGCGCAGACCTACACGGGGGCCACCGTGATCAAGGGCGGCACGCTGCAACTGCAACTGACCACCATGCCCGGGCTGGCCGTGAACTTTTACCATTCGGATCCTGGCGGCAGCGGATTTCCGGGGAGCTCGGCCAACCAGCTCCTCTGGAACACCCAGGCTGGGCTGACGACCTTCCTGGCCAGCCAGACGCTGGTCTACACCACCAACAGCGCTGCTGACGGGAATACGCAGTTGAACTTCAACGGGCCCAACGGCAATGGCGGCCAGGCCTTCAACGGTAGTAACGGCCCCGGCAACATCGGTTATACCGACTCCAACGGCGGCAACAATTACGACGCAATTCTCACCGGCTGGATCAACCTGCCGGCAGGCACGTCGAACTTCACGACCCGTAGCGACGATGGCAGCATGCTGTACATCGACGGTGCCACGGTCGTCAACAACAACGGCTATCAGGGCATGACCAACCGCAGTGGCAGCGTAACCGAGGCCACCGCCGGCCCGCATCAGATTGAAATCGCGTACTACCAGGGCGGCGGCGGCGCGGGACTGGAGGTCTTCTCTGACCTCACCGGTACGAACGTAATCGCCAACGGCACCGGTGTCGACCAGGTCTATCAGGTCCTGGGCGGCGGCAGTCTCCCCAGCACCACGCCGCTGACGATTGCCTCCGGCGCGACGTTCGACCTGAACGGCGTCAGCCAGCAGGTGGCCTCGCTCGCGGACTATACCCTCGGGAGCGGCGGCAGCGTCATCAGCAGCAGCAATCTGATTGGCACGCCGACCCTGACCTTGGCCCCCGTCGGCGGCGCCGCGAGCACCTTCAGCGGCACGATCGGCGGCGGCGGCCAGCCGCTCAACGTCGTGATGAACGGCAACGGCACGCAGGTCCTCAACGGCGCGCTGCTGGGCACGGGCAACCTGACGGTCCAGCAGGGCCTGCTGGTCTTGGGCGCCGCGAACCCGATGGTTGGCGTCACGACCCTCAGTAACGGGACGCTGCAGATCAACAACCCGCTGGCCCTGGAAGGCCAGACCTTGACCCGCAACGCCCTGGACGCGGGCACGCTCTCCGTGGGCGCCGGCCTGCCCAGCCTCTCCTTGGGCGGGCTGAGCGGCAACGGCAATCTGAGCCTCGCCTCGATTCCCTTGATCGTCGGGCTGAACAACAGTTCCACGACCTTCTCCGGCAATCTTACGGGGCCCAGCTCGCTGACCATGGCCGGCACGGGCAGTCTGTACCTGAGCGGCAGCAACAGCAACGGCGCCACGATCGTGCAAAGCGGCATCCTGGACGCGCAACAGGCCTCCGCGCTGTCGGGCTACGCCTCGGCGGGCTCGGTGAGCGTGGCCAGCGGGGCCAGCCTGAACATCCAGACGGGCATCGCGCCGTTGGGCTGGAGCAGCGGCCAGATCGGCGCCCTGGTGGCGGCCAACTCCGGCGGCTTCGCCGCCGGCTCGACGCTCGGCATTGATACGAGCAGCGGCGGCGCGACCTATCCGGGCAACATCCCCATGGCCCTGAACAAGCTGGGGGCCAACACCCTGACCCTGGCCGGCAACTCCTACGGCCCGCTGAACGTCAATGCGGGCGTCGGTGCGGTGGCTTTCACCGCGGCCAGCGCGACGGTTGGCCCTCTTACCGGCTCGGGCAGCATCGTGCTGGGCAATGCGGGCGTCAACCCCACCAACTTGACCGTCAATAGCAATGCCAATAGCGTCTTCTCCGGCGTCATCTCGGAGGCCCAAGGCCCCAGCATGCTGACCAAGATGGGCCCGAACACGCTGACTTTGACCGGCAACAATAGCTACACCGGCGCCACGACCATCGCGCAAGGCACCCTGGTGGCCGGCCCGTCTAATATCGGCGCCGGAGCAATCAACCTTGCTGGCGGCACGCTCCAGCCGTTCGCGACGGGGTCGCCCGGACTGATTGCCCAGTACTACACCTATGCCGGCGTGCTCAACAATGCAGGGCAGCCGGCCAATTGGACCCACCTGAACACCACCAGCCTGTCCAATTTCACGGGCACCTATCTTTCCCCGACCGGCAATCCGCCGGCGACCCTTTACCTTACCGCCAACACCGGTCTGAACGTGAATGGGGTCAACGGGAACTTTGATTTCGACATCAACGGCCAAGGGTCGCATTTCCCCTATCCGTTCAACCAAGGGTCGACGCTGTATTGGGCCGCCCAGTACACCGGCTACTTCTACGCGGCGACAACCGGCACCTACACCTTCGCCACCAACAGCGACGACGACAGCCGGATCTGGATCAACGCCGGTCAAGCCAGCCCAGACACGGCCGTGGTGGCAAACGGCACCAACGGCCAGGGCTGGGCTGGCTACGGGATCGTGCAGAACACGACCGGGACCGTGAACTTGGTTGCCGGCCAATACTACCCAATCACCATCGGGTACGATGAGGGCAACGGCGGTTACGGCCTGGAGGCCTTCGTCGCGCCGCCCGGCCAAACGCTCACAGTGGGCCAGGCGGGGACCTTCCTGCCCCTCTCGGACCTCTTCACCGCCGTGCCGGTGGCGACCTACGCCAACCCCGTGAACGTGACGCAGAACTCCGCGATCAATCTGCCCGCCGCCGGCGGGACGTACCAATTCGCCTCGCTGTCGATCGGCGCGAACACGTTGACCCTTAGCGGCGGGGTGGCCGGTAGCAGCGCGACGATCACCGGCGCGACGACGCTCACCGGTGCGGCGACCTTCAACGTCGGCAGCACGTCGCCGCTGACCTTGGTGGGCGCCGTGGGCGGCAACGGCTCGCTCACCGAGACCGGCAACGGCCTGCTCGTTCTGGCCGCGAACAACAACTACGCGGGCACGACGACGATCAGCGGCGGCACGCTGCAGGTGGGCACGGGCGGCTCCACGGGAACGTGGGGTGCGGGCAATATCACCACCAACGCCACCCTGGCCTTCAATCGCGGCGATACCGCCTTGAACGTCATGCAGCCCATCAGCGGCAGCGGCGTCGTGGCCAATATCGGCGCCGGCACGGTGACGCTCTCCGGCGCGAACACCTACCAGGGCGGCACGAACATCATCGCGGGCGCCATGACGGCCGCCAGCAACACCGCTTTCGGCACCGGGGTGGTGAGCGTGGCCGCCAGCGCGACGGCGAACTTCATCACCGCCAGTCCTTCCGTCGGCGGCCTCTCCGGCGCCGGCAGCGTGGTCTTGGGCAATGCCCCTTCGACCGCCACCAACCTGACGCTCAACAGCACCGTCAACTCCACGTTCTCGGGCGTGATCTCGGAGGCCGTCGCCGGCCTGGGCAGCCTGACCAAGGCCGGCCCCGGAACGCAGACCATCAATGCCGTGCAGCAGTACAGTGGGCCCACCGTTATCAACGCGGGCACGCTCCAACTGGCCCCGAGCCTAACGCCGGGGCTTGCCGTGAACGTTTACACGCCCGATCCCGGCGGCAGCGGATTCCCCGGCACGTCCGCCAACCAGCTCCTGTGGAACACCCAGGCGGGCCTCACGAGTTGGCTATCCACCGCCACGCAGGTCTACACCAGCACGACCCTCGCCGCAGGCGGCGTGAACTTCCCCAACGCCGGCAACGGCCAGGCCTTCACCAGCATCGGTTACACCGGGGCCGACAATTATAGTGTGATCCTCACCGGCTATATCAACCTGCCGGCAGGCACGACGAACTTCTCGACCGAGAGCGACAACGGTAGCATGCTGTACATCGACGGCGCCACGGTGGTCAACAACAACGGCTACCAGGGGATGACGATCCGCACCGGCAGCATCACCGAGGCCACCGCCGGCTTGCATCAGATCGAAATCGCCTACTACCAGGGCGGCGGCGGGGCCGGATTGCTGGCCTCCAGCGATCTGACCGCTACGAACTTGCTGGTCAACGGCACTGGCTTGTACCAGGTCTCCAGCCTTGGCATCGTCAACAATCTCCTCCCGACGACCACCTCGCTGGCGATCGCGGCCGGCGGGACGCTGGACCTGGACGGCATCAGCCAGCAGGTCGCGTCGTTGTCGGACAACACGCCGGGCCACGGCGGCAACGTCATTAACAGCAATGCGGGTAGCCCGTCCGTCCTGACCCTGACTCCCTCCACAGGCGTCTCGACCACCTTCAGCGGCACGATCGGCGACAACGGCAGCGGCAACTCGCCGGGCTCGATCGCCCTGGTGTTGGACGGCCCGGGCACGATGGTGCTCTCCGGCACGAACACCTATGCGGGTGGAACGACCGTGACGGCCGGCACGCTGATCCTGACGAACAACGAAGCCCTGGCCGACAACTCGAACTTGAGCGTCGGCAACGACCTGTCGGCCTTCCCGGGGGCCGTAGCCGCGGCCGTGCCGGCTTCGTCGGCCCCGAGCGCCGGCGCCGCGTTGTCGGCCGTTCCCGAGCCGGGCACGCTGGCCCTCTTGACCGCGGGGCTCGTTGTCGGGTTTGTCGTCTGGCGGAGGAAGAAAGGGATCTAGGCCGGCGGGTGTTACGTTACTTGGTAGGTGGGCTTTAGCCCGCCTCCGCGTAACGGCGGGCTAAAGCCCGCCCTACCGCGTAGAAGAAGAAATAACCGGTTGCCGTGGCAGGGCTCTCCTGAGCTTGGATCTGCCACGGCAACCGGTATTCCATTTGCAGACACGACCGGCTTCGCCGCGTGCAGAAGCTCATCGAAGACTAAGTGATCGGTTTCAGAAGTAATGTCAGGGAAAAGATCGTAGGGTGGGACCAGATCGCGTAGCGAGCGCCGGCCCACCATTACTGACCAGAAAACACGTTATGGTGGGCCGGCGCTCGCTACGCGATCTGGTCCCACCCTACTCGTGCAAGGTCCGTTCGCGATCCGTCCTTGCCGGGGGGCCGGGGGCGTTCACCGATTTCTTTCTTTTTCAAGACGGAGGTGTATCGTGAGTTGCAGGAATTCGCCTTCTCGGATTGGCACGGTGGTTGCGCTGGGATGCGCATCCGTCTTTCTTTTCGTTTCCGTCTCGCCCGCATCGGCCCAACTCACCTGGACGGGCACTGTTTCCAACGCCTGGGACATTAACACCACTACCAATTGGACGGATTCGTTGACGCTGTCCCAAACTCTTGCTTATACCGACGGGTCGGCCGTGATCTTCGACAACACGCCCGGCGTTAGCGGCAATACCGCCGTCAACATCGTCAGCACGGTTCAGCCCGCCAGCGTCACTTTCAACAACAGCGCCGTGCCTTACAGCTTTTCGGGCGCGGCGATTTCCGGCACGGGCTCGGTCCTCCTTAGCAACTTGGCAGGCAGCGTCACCTTTAGCAGCTCCAATTCGTACACGGGCGGCACGATCGTCAACGGTGGGGCGTTGACCGTCGGCGATAACAACGCCATCAGCGGAGGGTCGTTGTCAATAGCCGCGGCCGGCACGGTGAACTTCATCAGCTTGAATCCGTCGATCGTCGGCCTGGCCGGCGCCGGCAGCATCGTGCTGGGCAACGCCGCGGCTGCACCCCCCACTCCCACCAACCTTACCGTCAACAGCACGAGCAACTCCACCTTCTCCGGGGTGATTTCGGAGGCGGCGCCCGGCCTCGGCTTTCTGACCACAACCGGTCGCGGAATGGTGACCTTGACCGGCGCCAACACCTACAGCGGCGGTACCGTCATCAGCGCCGGGACGGTTTCCGTCGACAACGGCGGCGCTAGCGGAACGCTGGGCAGCGGCCCGATCACGAACAATGCCACGCTGATCTTCAATCGCGGCGACACGGCCCTGAATATGTCCCAGGTGATTAGCGGCAGTGGCGGAGTGATCCAAAGCGGTACGGGCATGGTCACCTTTTCGGGCGCCAATAATTACACGGGCGGCACGACGATCAGTGCCGGCACCCTGACGGCCGCCACCGACACCGCAGTGGGCGGCGGCCCGCTGTCGGTGGCCGCGGCCGGCACGGTGAGCTTCACCAGCGCTACTCCCACCATCGGCGGCCTGTCCGGGGCTGGCAGCCTGCTGTTGGGCAACCCGTTCTCTAACGCCACCAGCCTTACCGTCAACATCAATGCCGCATCCACCTTCTCCGGCGCGATTTCCGAGGTCTATCCTGGCGGCACCCTGACGAAGGCCGGTCCCGGCACGTTGCTCCTCTCCAGTTCCCTCAGTGCCTACAGCGGCGCCACGGTCATCAACGGCGGCAACCTGGCCGTGACCAATTCGGCTTGCGTGGGCAGCGGCGGCGTGACGATCAACAACGGCACGTTCGAGGTGGCTGGCAGCTACACGGACACGACTCCGATCAACTTCGCCGGCCCGAATGCCGCGCTTGCAGGTCGATGCCGGCCAGACGTACACCTATAATGGAACCATGACGGTGGCCGCCGGCGGCACGGTCACCAAGACTGGCCCGGGCTCGCTCCTGATGGGGAGTTCCCTGCCCGCCGCCCCCCTGGTGGTCAACGGCGGCGTGCTCGACCTGGGCGGCCTGCAGACGCACACCCCCACCGCCGTTACCTTTGCCAGCGGCACCGTGCAGAACGGCGCCTTGCTGGGCAGTTCCTATACTTTCAATGGTCCGGCCACCGTCTCGGCCAGTCTGCAAGACGGCCCGTCGGGGCCGTCGTCCCTGCTGGTCAATAACAGCGCCGGCGGCACGTCCACTTTGAGCGGCAGCAATACCTACAGCGGCGGCACCACCATCAGCGCCGGCACTTTGGCATCTCTTTCCCAGAGTTCGCTGGGAACCGGCCCCATTACCCTCAGCGGCGGCGCCCTGCGGGTTGCGGGCGGTTTGCCCGGACTGCAGGAAGGGTGGCTGAATGGCGCTTTCGATACGACCGACCCCTTCAGCAGCTCGATTTTGCAGTCCGTGCAGCTTAGCCCCCGGGCCGCGAACTGGGCGTATGGCAATGGTGCAGTCATCGCCCCCCCGATTGTTCTCGCTACGAGCACCGGCAACTATACCACGGCCTCCAATGGGACCCTGCCCCCGGGGACCGTGCCCAACTTCCCGAATAACACGACGGCCATCTACTCGGGCTATATGTACCTGCCCGCCAACCAGGTGTTGTTCTACAAGAATTTCGACGACTCCATGCTGCTCACGATCGCCGGCAGCCAGGTCATCAACAACGGGGCCTGGAACCAGTTCGTGACTGCCAACTATACCGCGCCCAATGGGGCGGGCTGGTACAGCTTCGAGCTGCGCCTGGGCCAGGGGGGCGGCGGCGTCGGTCCGAACCTTGCCGGCTACCCCACCGGATTCGGTTACGATATGAACGGCAGCGGCGGCACCGTCGCCAGCAACTACGTTTTCCCTGTCGATCCCGGCAACGCCACCCTCTTCACCTACAGCGAGCCGGGGACTGCGAATTACAGCAACCCGCTGAACGTCACGTCGCCATCCACCCTGAACATTACCGGGCTGGTGGATTTTGCCAGCCTTTCCCTCTCCAGCACGTTGCACGTCAGCAGCGGCGGCCCAGCGCCGTTGTTGACGATCACCGGCGCGACGAGCATTGCCGGATCTGCCACGTTGAATGTTGACTCGGGCGTGAATGTTATTCTCCCCTCCCTCACGAACGGCGGAGGGGCCACCTTGATCGCGGCTGGGTCTGGCTCCGTAATCCTCACCGGCATGAACATGAATTCGTTCACCGGCGGCAGATTCCAGGCCAACGGCAGCACCCTGGTGGCGGTCGGACAGAGTTACCCCAACGGGGCGAACGAAGCCCTGGGCAGTGCGCCGATCACGCTGAACAACGGCACGCTGGTCCTGTCCCTGGCCGCCACCACGGCCAGCGTCCCGGTCTTCGACATGGTTGCCGGCAACGCCGTCACGCTCGCCGGCAGCGGCGGTTCGATCATCGCCGCCGCCGACCCCACAGGGACCGTTTCCGTTTCCGGCGGCACGATCGACCTGGCCGCCTCCGGCGTTTTCTCCGTTGCCGCGGGTCAGAAGTTGAACCTGGGCACGAGCAACGGTTATACCCTGTTGATCGACCCGGCTTTGAAGTTCAGCAACAGCGGCACGATCTCCGGCGGACCGGGCAGCGTCGCATTGATGCCCGTCAACCTGACCGCTTCCGCGGGAACTCTGAGCGCGGCCAGCGGCGGCACCCTGACCATGGGCGGCCTGGTGACCAGCGGCACCTATAGTCCGGCCGCCACGGGCACCGTGGTCCTCAGCGGCACGTATTCCGGCGTGCTGGCGAACCTGAAGCCGTTGGCCGGGGGCTTCCTGGTGATCAACGACAATACCACGTCGGGCACGCTGACCGTCGCCAACGGGGCCTATGTTGCCAGCGGCGCTTCGTCGTTCGGGCCTGCGACCTTGTCGCTGGACGGCGGCACGCTGGCCGCCACCGCGGCCCTGACCGGCAGCAATGCCGTCGGCAACCTGCTCGTCTCGACGACCAGCGGCGTCGGCAACCGCACGCTCAACTTCGGCGGCAGTTCCCCGCTGCAGTTGACTTCCGGGCTGGGCCTGAACGGCGGCACGACGACGATCAACGACCCCAACGGCGTGGGGACCCTTTCCGGCGTGCTCAGCGGCAGCGGGGCCCTGAGTCTCTCCGGCAGCCCCACCCTTTCCAACGTCAACACCTATACCGGCGCCACGAAGTTCAACAGCGGCGAAGCGAAGATTGGCAGCGGCCTGTCCTTGGGCTCGGGAACGCTGATCTTTGCCGGCGGCGGGTTCCAGTCGACCACCCCCTTGACGGCCATCACCAACCCCTGGCAGATCAGCAAAGGCTCGGCGGCCTACTTCGGCGCCAGCGGCGGCCCAAGCGCCATCCAGCTTTCCGCCAGCACTTCGCTGCCGAGCGCGGGGACTGAGTTGATCCACATTACGAACCCCAACTTGACCGTGACCCTCTCCGGATTGATCGCGGGCAACAGCAATCTGGTCCGCGCTTCGGACGCCGCCGGCCAGGTCAACGGCACGCTGGTCCTCAGCAATTCCGGCAACAGCTTCCAGTACTTCACGCTGCAAAGCCTGGGGGGCAACGTCGACGTCATGGGCGCCAGCACGCAGCCCGCCGGCGCGACGAGCAACGCCAGCGGCACCACCATCACCAGCGGCCCCCTGGGGATCCAGACCGTCACGCTGGGCAGCGCGAACAGCGGCTCGATCGCGCTGGAAAACAGCGCGCCGACGCCCGTCACGTTGGGCAACGCCTTGAGCATCATCGACGACTGCGGTTTCGTGAGCGCTGCGGGCATGACGTTCAGCGGCCCGGTGGTTCTCAGCCAGAACAGCAACGGCTTCACCAACTTCTCGCTGGGCGCCGGCAGCATCATCGCCTTCAGCGGTCAGATCAGCGGCCCCGACGGGATCAATCTCCGCAGCGGTTCCGGCGCGGGCGGTTTGACGCTCAGCGGCGTGAACAACTATACGGGCCCGACCTCGATCACGATGGGCACGCTGATCGCCGGCGGGAATGCCCCCTACAACTCCGGCGGGGTGTTCGGCAGCAGTTCCAGCGCGATCACCATCGGCGACGCCAACTCCGCGGGCAATCCGGCGGCCCTGGTCACCAACGGCCCCTACACGATCGCCCGTCCGATCACCGTCAACGCCACGGCCGGCCCGACGACCCTGGGGACGGTCGCCGCGGGCACCTCGACGTTCAGCGGCGCGATCACCCTGGACAACAGCGGGAGCGTGACGCTCAGCGCGGCAGCGGGCGGTTCCGCCGTGTTCACCGGCCCCATCAGCGGGACGGGCGGGATTACGGCGGCCTCGCCCGGCAACGGCAACGTGAGCCTTGCCAGCACGGCCGCGAATGCCGACACGTACAGCGGGGCGACGACGGTCAGCAGCGGCCGGTTGACGTTGGACTACAGCCTGATGACCCCCACGGGGGGCACGGTGGGGGGCATGCTGCCGGACTCGCCCGTGACGCTCGGCGGCGGGACCTTGGCCTTCAATGGCAATGCCTCGGCGGCGGTGAACGAGGCGCTGCTGTCGACGACCGTCGCCAATTTCGGCGCGGCGCTGGTCGCGACCCCCAGCAACGGCCACGCGGTGCAGGTCGCCTTGGGGCCGATCAGCCGCAGCGGCGGCGTGCTCGACGTGCCCGCCAATGCCGCCTTCACCACCACGAGCAGCAACACCAACGGCATTCTCGGCGGCTACCTGAGCTTCAACGGCTACCAGGGGTGGGCGGCCGTCAACGGCAGCGGCCAGATCGGCGCCCTGGCAACCTATAGCAACGTCTACGCCGCCGGCAACAACGTGGACGTGACCAGCCTGGCGTTGACGCCCTCGGGCGCGGTCAACAGCCTGCGTTTCAACACCACGCCCGCAGGCACGCTGCAGCTTGGCGGCGGGCTGACGCTGGCCAGCGGCGGGATCCTCGTGACGCCCACGGTGGGCGCCAACAATGTCGTCATCAGCGGCGGGGCGCTGACTTCCTCCTCCGGCACGACGGCTTCCAACTCGCTGGCCGACGTGGTCGTCCTGCAAGGGGACAGCTCCGCGCCCTTGACGATCAATTCGCCGATCACCGATAACGGCGGCGCCTCGGTCGGTTTGACCAAGGGCGGTCCGGGCACGTTGATTCTGGGGGGCTCCAACACGTTCAGCGGGCCGACCACCGTCTCGGCCGGCCTCCTGGAGGGCAGCATCGGCGCCGGCAACTTCCCCACTAATATCGCTGTGAACGCCGGCGCCGCCCTGACCTTCGTGGAGAACGGGGCCTTGGCGGCGAGCTCCTCGATCTCGATCAGCGGGTCGGGGCGCTGACCAAGACCGGCTCGCAGGCCCTAAGCATCACGGGAAGCGTTGTCGCCGGGCCGCTGAGCGTGCTCAACGGGGCGCTCAACCTGAGCGGCAACGACGCGGCGGGGCCGCTTTCGGGCAGCGGGGCCCTGGGCCTGGCCGGCACGCTCACCGACACCGAGAATGGCGTCAGCCCCTCGACGTTCTCCGGACCGCTGAGCGGATCGGGGCTGTTGAGCAAGTCGGGCACGGGGACACTGATCCTGACGAATTCCGGCAACACGTTCAGCGGCACGGTCCGCATCGGCGCGGGCGCTGCAATTGACCAACTCGACGGCCCTCCAGGACGCGACCCTGGACATGGAGGCCGCGGACACCGGCACGCTGAACACCGGGTCGCTTTCCGGCCTGGCCCTGGGCGGCCTGATGGGGGCCCGCAACCTGAGCACTCCCGCGGCGCTGACCGTCGGCGGCAACGGCGCCGCGACGACCTACTCCGGCAATCTCAGCGGAGCCGCCGCGCTGACCGTGGTAGGCCCCGGCAGTCTCTACTTGTCCGGCGCCGAGAGCCTTGCCACGGCGACCATCAACTCCCTCGGCGTGCTGGAGGTCGCGACGACGGCCGCGCTGCCGACCTTCAGCACGTCCGGCGCAATCAGCGTCGCCGGCGGGGGCAGCCTCATCGTGCAGACGGGCAACGGCACGACCGGTTGGACGAGCAGTCAGATCGGCACCTTGCTCGCCAGCGGGAGTTGGGCCAGCGGCGCGGTTCTGGGCATCGATACGAGCAACCTCAGCTTGACGTACACGGGCAACATTACCACGGGGCTGACCAAGCTGGGGGCCAACCCCCTGACCCTCACCGGTTCCATCGCCGCCTCCGGCCCGCTGACCGTGGGCGCCGGGGCGGTCAACATCCTCGCCGCCAACCCGACCGTCGGCGGCCTGGCCGGCGCGGGCAACCTGGTGCTGGCCAACACCACGGCCACCACCACCCTGACCGTCAACAGCAACGTCAACAGCACCTTCTCCGGCGTCATTTCGGCCCCTGCCAGCGTGGCCAGCCTGGTCAAGACGGGCCCCAACATGCTGACCTTGACCGGCAGCAATGCGTACACGGGCGGCACCACCGTCTCCCAAGGCGTCTTGGCGGCCGGCGTTTCCAATATCGGCAGCGGACCGCTGAACCTTGCGGGCGGCACGTTCCAGCCCGCCGCGACGCTTGTTCCCGGATTGACCGCCAATTACTACTACACCTTCGCCCCCCTGTCCCAGGCCAACAACTTAGCGCAACCGAACGGCTGGAACCACCTCGGCCAGAACGTGCCCAACGGCTATAACGGCGCCAGCCTGAACTACTTCCTCAACAGCTATCTGGTGAGCAACGGACCGAACCCTTGGGCCCAGGTCATGCCCAGCAACATCACCACCGGCAACGTCCTCAACGGCGTGGATAACATCACCCAGGACGTGGTCAACGGGGCCAACGGGGTCTTCAACTTCGACACCAGCGGCGAAGGGCAGAACTTCCCCTATCCGTACAACCAGGCGACCTCGGTGTATTGGGCCGCCAAGTACACCGGCTTTTTCTACGCCCCGACGACCGGCACCTACACGTTCGCCACCAACAGCGACGACGACAGCCGGCTCTGGATCAATGCCGGGCAAGCGAACCCGGACACGGCCATTGTGGTAAACGGCAACGGCGGCCAGGGCTGGGCGGGGGCGGGGATCGTCCAGAACGTGACCGGGACCGTGAACTTGACGGGCGGCCAGTACTACCCGATCACGATCGGTTTCGAGGAGGGCAACGGCGGTTACGGCCTGGAGGCCTTCTACGCGCCGCCCGGCAGCACGCTCACGGTGGGCCAAACGGGAACCTTCCTGCCCGTCTCGCTGCTGTTCACGGGAAACCCGGTGGTGAGCTACAGCAACGCCCTGACCGTGACGCAGAACTCGACGATCAATCTCCCCACGTCGTACACGTTTTCTTACCAATTCCCCTCGTTGTCGATCAGCTCGGGCACGCTGAGCACCAGCGGCGGGGTGGCCGGCGCGGGCGTGACGATCAGCGGCACGACGACGCTCACCGGTTCGGCGACGTTCAACCCCGGCAGCAATGCCCCCTTGACCTTGGCGGGCGCCGTGGGCGGCAACGGTTCGCTGATCGAGACGGGCAGCGGCTTGCTGATTCTGGCCGCCAGCAATACCTACCACGGCACGACGACCATCAACGGCGGCACGCTGCAGATCGGCAACGGCGGCAACACCGGCACGTTGGGCGCCGGCGCGCTGGTGAACAACGGGGCGGTGGTCTTCAGCCGCAGCGATACGCTGGCAATCACCCAGGTCCTCAGCGGCAGCGGCGCGGTGGGGCAAAACGGCCCGGGTTTGCTCACGATCTCGAGCTTGAACAACTACAGCGGCGGCACGGTCGTCAACGGCGGCACGCTGACGGCCTTGAACAACGCCGCGCTGGGCAGCGGGCCGCTCACCGTGGCCGCGGCGGGCACGGTGAACTTCCCCACGGCGGGGCCGTCGATCGGCGGGCTGGCCGGCGCAGGCAACGTCGTGTTGGGCAACACCGCGACTTCGACCCCCACCAACCTGACGCTCAACGTCGCCAGCGGCAGCAGCTTCTTCTTCTCCGGCGCGATCAGCGATCTCAGTCCTTCGAATGCCGCCGCCGTCGGCAGCCTGACCAAGACGGGCCCCGGCACGCAGACCCTGCTGGGCAACAACGGCTACACGGGGACCACCACCGTCTCGCAGGGCGTCTTGGCCGCCAGCGTGGGAAGTACCGGCACCGGATCGATCAACCTTGCGGGCGGCACGTTCCAGCCCATGCCGGCCAGCGGACTGACGGCCCAGTACTACCAAAACTTCGCCAATTTCAACTCCATCGTCACATCCAGCCTTTCGAACTTCAACACGGTTTACCTGGCCGCTCCCGCCAGCATTACCTTGACGGACAACATCGCCGCCGACGTGGTCAATGGGGCCCAAGGGGTCCTCTCTTTCGACACCTCGGGCGAAGGGGCAAATTTTCCCGCTCCGTTTAACTATGGCGCACCCCTCACGGCGGGGGGCACGGTTCCCGGTGCGCAGGTTAACAACTGGGCTGCCGAATACACTGGTTACTTCTACGCGCCGAAAACCGGCACGTACACGTTCGGTCTCTATAGCGACGACAACAGCCGGATGTGGATCAATAACGTGGACGCGGCCGTGGTCACTTCCGGCACGCTCACCACCGGCCAGGCGGAGACGTTGTCGAGCGGGACCGTGAGCTTGACGGGTGGCCAATACTACCCGATCACGATCGGTTACGATGAGGGCGGCGGCGGTTTCGGCCTGCAGGCCTTCTACACGCTGCCCGGTGGCACTGCGAGCTCCTTGATTCCGCTCTCGTCGCTGTTTGCGGCGTCGTCGACGGCGACCTACACCAACGCCGTGAACGTGACGCAGAACTCGACGATCAATCTCCCCGCATTCACGCCTGGCGTGTACCAATTCCCCTCGTTGTCGATCAGCGCGGGCACGCTGAACACCACTGGCGGGACGACGCAGAGCAGCGTGGCGATCACCGGGGCCACGACGATCACCGGCACCGCCACGCTGAACGTGGGCAGCAATGCCCCGTTGACCCTTAGCGGCGTCGTGAGCGGCGGCGCGCTGGTCAAGACAGGCTCCGGCGCGCTGATCCTGCAAAGCGCCAACACCTACTCCGGCCCGACCGTAATCAACGCCGGCACGCTCGTGGCCGCCAACGGCACAAACAACGGTTCGGCTACCGGCAACGGTCAGGTGACCATCAACAGCGGCGGCGTGCTGGCCAGCGACCCGATCCTCGGCGGCACGATCGGCGGCAACGTGCTGGCCGGCAGCGGGGCGACCATCGCCCCGAGCGGCATCGGCGGCGTCCCGATGACCATCGGCGGCAACTTGACCCTCAACAACCACTCGACGCTCGACTTCGGCTTCGCCGGATTCAGTGCCGACGAATTGATCGTCAACGGTTCCTTGTCGGTCACCGGCTCCGTCAACTTGGTGTTCGCCGGCCCGGCTACGAACACTCCGTATACTCTGGCCACGTTCAACAACGTCACCCAGCCGAACCTGAGCGACTTCATCGTACCCCCCGGTTACACGTTGGGGTCGTTCGCGGATTACCCGAATCAACTGGAGCTCGTTTCCGCTCCCAGTTTTGTGGCGACTTGGACCGGGTCCAACGGAAGCTGGGCCGATAGCACCAAGTGGGATACCGGCATGGTGCCCAGCGGCCAGGGTGTCGCGGCCATCGTGGGTACGGGCACGACCACTCCGGTGACGATCACGCTCGAAAGCTCTCCAACCTTGGGCACGCTGACCTTGGCCAACTCCCTCAGCGCCGCCACCGGCTATACGCTGGCGATAGGTAGCGACGGCGGCTATTTGACCATGGACAACACGGGCGGCACCGCCGCCACCGCGCAGATCTTCGTCGTCAGCGGTTCGCATACGATTTCCGCTCCCGTGGCTCTCGCCGGAGCGCTCTCGATCGATCCCAGTGTGGGCACGACGCTGGTGATCAGCGGCACCATCAGCGAAGAGACTGCGGGCGCCGGGTCGCTTTTGCTGGACGGGCCCGGCACGCTGGTCCTCGGCAGCACGACCACGAACACCGCGAACACCTACAGCGGCGGCACCAGCGTGACTGCCGGCACGCTGATCGTGATGGACAGCGCTGCGCTGCGCGACGGGTCGAACTTGACCGTCGGCGCTCACGCGGCCACCTTCTTCGCCGTCCCGGCGGCCGGCACGGCGGCGGCTAGTTCTTCGCCCGCAGTGGCGGCCGTCCCCGAGCCGGGAAGCCTGCTGCTCTTGGCCGCGGCGGCGACCGTTGCCGCGGCGGCAGCCTGGCGGCGGGGAAAGAAGAAGCGCGTAGGGCGTAGAACTTAGATGCCTAGGGTGGGCCGAGTGAAACGAGTCCCACCAACCAGGCTTTCCCGCGCTTGGATCTGCCGCATGGGGACTTCATCGACCGCGTAGTCACTCGTTTTTCGAGGCCGGGCGGTCGGGGCGGTACGTATAGTCGGGCCAGAGCGGACAGTTCAGGTCGACCCAGGCCTTGAGGGCGCGCACCTCATCGGCCTTAAGTCTTACCTTCTCGTGCTGTTTCTGCGTGAGCACCGTGAACAGGCGGCTCTGCAACGTACCGAACGAAAGCGGCTCCGCCTTGAAATGCCGCGAGCCATAGCTCCAGTCGAAGTAATGCACCCATCCGCCCGCGATCAGCGAGCGGTAGGAAGCGGGCACGAGGTAGGCGTCGCGAGTCGCCCGCAAATCGAGCTTCGGCTTGTCCGACTTCGTGTCATGGCACTGAACGCAGTTCGCGTTGAGAATGGGTTGAATGATGCGTTCGTAGTCGAAAGGCTCCGTGCCCCACGGGGGCGGCGTGAGCGCTCGCACAGGCTGCGTGAGCGCTCGGCCGACTTGCCTCAGCGGTGTGTCGCTGCGAGCGTCGTGGCAGCCGACGCAACTGCGCTGCTCGCCCGGTTGGAGTTGAACCACGCTGCGCATCCGTTGCAGCTCGTTGAAGTTCTCGTCCAGCAAGTGGAAATAGAGCACCTTGCCGGCCGGGGCGGTAAAGTTTGCCGAACCGTCTTCGGCGATGCGGACTGTGCCCAGCACGGCCTTGGCCACGTAGCTGGGCCAACCGTTGCGTTCCGTGACCTTGGCGGCTCCGCCCTCCGCCGGGACGGCGCTGCCTTGCCGAAAAGCATGCGGCTCGAGCGCGTTGGCCGTCCGGGTAAGATAGCTCTCGGCCGGGCCAGTCACGAGATGAACCGGGGTGGCGTAGAAATCTTGAAAGCTCGGATGTGTGCTGCGGAACTCGCCATCGGCCAGTCTTTGCAGGCGGGCGGGCATTTCCTGGGAAACCTGCAGGAACTTCGCCCGTCCGCGCGAAACGCTCGAACCGAGACCTTCGTAGACATCCTGAACCATGAACTGGCCGAGACCCTGTTGCGCAAGGACCGGGTCGCGTGTCTCTGGCAGCACTGGCGGACGGGGGCGAGCGTGCAGCAACGACGGATGCTTGCTACTGATGGCCGGGTCGAGATAGAGTAGTTCCCGGTTCCCGTAGCGGTCAATCACATACAATCCCCAGTGGGCCTGCCGGCCGGGATTGTGGCAAACCAGAAAATGATCGCGCGAGACCGGTTCAGGGTCGCGGAAGGTCTCGCTGTGAGACCGGTCCATCTGGTACTGCGGCCGGGTATCGGGGGTAATGCTGGTGATTGCGGCCGTATCGAACGCCCCCTTGGCGCGGTCGATCAATGCGATCGGCCCTTGGTGGTCGCCGTGCGAGATGATCGTGCAGACGATCTCCCGGCTGTTGGGAACTTCGCGTCCGTGTCCATAGCAGTAAGGCGTATCATTCCCGAAAACCAGCTCGGGGTGTTCCCCGTCGGGGCGAATGGCCCAGAGCGTGTGGCCAAAGTCAGCGCCCTTGTCCAGGTACTCGGTTCGGGTCCAGAGGATCCGCCCGTCGCGCATCACGGCCGGATCCCATTCGCTGAGGTTGGCGTGTGAGAGGCGGCGGATACCGGTTCCGTTGGGCTGCATTCGGTACAAAACGTAGGCCTGCGGCTCCCAACAAAGGAACCGTGCCTCGCAACGCGTGGACATGAACCCCAGCCCGCCGTCAGGCAACGCGACCGGGTCGAAGTCATGGTAGGGTCCCTCGGTCAATTTCCGCAGCTTGCTCCCGTCGCTGCGCATCGAATACAGGTGCCAATAGGGCTTCCACCCCTCGACCTCGGGCTTTTCCGGACGGTAGGCGAAATAGATTGTTCTCGCTTCGTAATCCGCAACCGGGTTGCGCACAATGCCCGCGCTGCCGTCAAAAACCGTCTCCACCTCCGCCCGTGCCGGGTTCAATCGCCCCTCCGCGTCGCGCGGGATCCGCAGCACGCAAACCGCTCCGCCGGATACGAACATGGAATCCATGTGCTCGCTGTAGTTGTGGGACGGGTGAAGCGGGTGACGCTTGGCGAAGAGGATGCGCTCCAGCGGGGCCAGTCGGGGATCACGGAAGAAGAGCCGACGCTTCGCCTGGCGGGCTGCCAGGTAGAGTACGTCCGAAGCCGCTGCCGCCGGGTTCTTCGCCTGCCGGCGCAGTTCGGCGAGTTCAGCCCGCTCGCGGCTGACGTCGAGCTTGAGCTCGGCCAGGCGATTCAGCATCTCCTCAAACTGGACAAGCACACGTTCCAGCGGCGCAAGGCGCGCCATGCGGCCCCAATAGGCGGGCCCGCCAGGCTCGGCCGGACGGTCGTTCACGAAAGGCGAAAGGTAGTCCGTCGTGTCCATCCGGCTCCAGGTGTCCCTTTCCCGCAAGAAAGCCCAGGTCACTGCGCCGGCCCAGGTAGGCTCTCGCAGTTCGGCCACGGGGAATGACAGATCAGGCAGGCCACGCCGCAACTGGCTGGCCGTGCGGCTGACGGTAGCGGCCGTCTGCCAGGTTCGCCCATCCATCGAGAGACGCACCTCCGCTTCCAGCACCTGCCTGTCGAAGTATTGGCCGTTTCGGTCGCGCGAGATGACCACGCGCGACACCTGCGCCGCCTCGGGCAACTCGATCTGCGCCCATTCCTCGCCCGTGCCGGCCGCAATCCAGCTATGATCGTTCCCATACAGTCCGTCGTTCAGGTGAGGCACGGCATGAATGGCATAGCCGGGGAGGAGAGATGACGCGCGGGCCACAGCGCCGCGTTTGGCCAATGCGAGATTGGTGGTCGAGTTTGGGCCGTAGATTTCGAGTTCATCCAGGCAGGCCTGCCCGCCATTGGTGCGGCGAATGACCAGCCGCACCAGGCGCGCCTTGCGTGGCGCAAACTCGACGGTGCAGGCAGCGCTTTCCGATTTCCGGTCCGCGATGGTGTTCTTCGCGTAGGCCGCAAACGCCTCCTCCACGATTTCACGGCGATTGGCGGCTGACGCGAAAGCCGCGGGAAGAACGGACAGCAATACCAGCCCGCAGAAGAGGTGGGCCGCGAAGCGGCGGGTGACATCGTTGTTCATTTGGATTGTGACCTTGTTGTTCATTTCCTGCTCATTGGGAAGTTCTCTTTCGCGCGTAGGGCGAGCGGCAGGAGTCAACATACCCGTAGGACGGATTGCCAATCTGTCTTTCCGATGGGGCAGGCGGATTGGCAATCCGTCCTACAGGCATATTCATATCCGCCGCTCGCCAAAGGGCGCAACCATGTGGCTCTTGGCAAAGTTGACTGCCTAACCCAACATTATAGTGCCGCCAACGCCATGTCAAAACAAGGGCTGTCGGTCACGCCACCTTCAAGATCGTCCTGACCAACATCAACGTCGCAAAATAGGCGAGGACGTAGAGCACGAGCCAGCCGACCTTGATGGTGGCCAGCCAGGCGAAAAATGGGATTGGATTGACTCCCGCGAGGCCAGCTAGCGGCCGCCAAAAGACTGGCTCCGCTCTCGATTTCGCATAGACCACCCGCAGGTCCCTGATCGGTGAGCCGGCGGCGCCTTTCGCGCTGACGCGGGCCGGCGGATACTCATCGCCGAGCACGACACTGACCGTGATCGGCGGGTGTCCCGTGGCCGTTACCGTTACCGGAAACCGCCCGCAGAAGTCTTCCGGCGGCCGGACCAGCCACGTGACCGTTTGCGGGGGAAGGCCCGCGGCCAAGTAGGCTTCCAGATCGTCGGCTGTTTGTTCGCGGGCAAGGTCGGGGGCAAGCCGCATCTCCCACGGTTCCTCCGGGGCGCTACGCGGCTGACGATAGAGCACAAGCAACCGCTCCAAGGTCTTGCGAATCGGCAACAGGGTGCGCGAGCATGGCGTTGTGTCGTCCAAGACCATCGGCTGTGGCAAATCCAACTGAATCGGCTCGCTCCAGTCGCCCTCCACGGTCGCGACGACATGCGCCGTGGATCCCGGCAGAGGGTTGGAGACGGAAGGATCGATCCGCTGCTGGAGCCAGACGAACGACATCACCATCGGCCCCAGCAGGATGCCGACGGGGACCATCGCCGCCCGAAGTCCTTGAAGCTGCACGGACCCGGCCAAGCCCAGCAGCACCCGCCGTCTTGATGAATCCTCGGGGAGCGAGTCGGCAAGCTTATTCAGCGCCGCCGCGCGACGTTTGGCCTCCAGCAAACGGCGATTATCCGTGAACAGCTTCTGAACGAGGAGCGAAAGCGCGGCCACGCCGGCGGCCAGGATCGCTACGGTCGCCGGTCTGCCCAAAGTGCGGACGATAGGCCAAAGCACGAAATCCAAGGCCGCCAGCGCCGGCTGCCACGCCCAGCGCTCCGGCAACAGGAAAACCGCCAGCAGGAAGGCCGTCCAAACGATCGCAAACAGGTTTCGAACCCGTGCCGCCGCGCGGTCCTTTCGTCCCGGAGGCGGCGGGACCAGTTCGTGGGAGATGCGGAACGTCACCGGGATCGACGGCCTCGGCCGGCAAACCTTGGCCACATGCGTCCGACGGTTTTCCCACCCAGCCGCGGCAACCGTCGACATGGACCTCTTCGCCATCATGGAACAGCCGCGTCGCGTCCGGAAGAACGACGGCAGGCAATCCCAGTTCCCTTGCCACGACCGCACCGTGAGACAACATTCCGCCGCGTTCCAACACCAAGCCCGCGGCATTTCCGAAGAGCGGAGTCCAGGAGGGGTCGGTACTCGGGCAAACCAGGACGTACCCGCGGCCCAATTCGCCGGCGTCGCGGGGAGAGGCGAGCACCCGCGCAGGACCGCTGGCCTCACCCGAGGAGATGGCAAATGCCTTGTGGCCACCCGCAACCGGCTCCCTTTCCGGCGCATCGCCCAAGGTGTCGATGGCCTTCTCGTCGATCACGCGCGGCAGCTTAAGCCGCGACTCGGCCTGGTAGGCCGCGCTTTGCTGCTCGATCAAGTGACACGGAGCGAAACCGACGCGCAGGGCAGCGAAGAGTTCCTCGCGCGTCAAGAAAAAAACCTCCTGGCCCACGCCCAGTCGCCGTCCGGCCTCGATCGCCAGGCCGCGGAGCAGATCGTAACCCAGGATCAAGAAATCCTTGCCGTCTTCACGAAAGGCAATGTACCGCCGCACAAGTTCAACGCGGCGATTGAATTGGCGGCGATCGCGGCCGGAGAGCCGCTGACGGAGCGCGGCGATGCGGCCATTGACCGCGTCCCTGTTGCGGTGGTAGCAATCTAAGGGGTTCTCGCCGGCGGCAAGGCGGGCCGCCATCTCGCGCACGGTCCCGCCCTCCGAAGGCTCGCGCCAGCGCGGGGCGGCCAGCTCCAATTCGTCGGCGGCGCGGTGACCGTGTTCGCCGACCCACGTTTCCAGCGAACGCTTGCCTTTCCCCACCTCGTACAATTCCGCATCGCGCGTGACGGTGCAATCCGGCGGACCGCCCGATGAAATCAGATACGCCAGCGCGTCGGGATCCTCATTCCAGAAGCTCTCGGCCAGGAACGCCCGCAACTCGCTGATTGCCATCTCGCCGATGAGGCTCGGCATGAGCGATTGCGCGCCGAACGTGTCGAGGACCTGCCTTTCGCATTCTTGCCAATGCTCGATGAGGCCATCCGTCGAAAGGCGCTGCAGATCGACCCGTTTGGCATCGGCGACGTAGCGCGCGAAGGCAGGGAAAATCGTGTCGCGAAGCTGCCGGTCAAAATCGAGCGACAGGGTATGGAGCTGCGCACGCACGGCGGCCAGCCGTCGCCCGGCTCTCCAGCGAGAAGAGAAGCTCCCGCGCGGCAAGGTCGGCGGCGTTTGTGAGGCGTCCGGGCTTCGCACGAGGTCATCCAACTCATACGCGAAAGGGAAATCCTCGAAAAACATTTCCGGTGCGCGAGATGCGTCCATGTAGATGCGTCCGGCGATCCGTTCCAAGAATCCTTCGCGATCGACTGTCGCCGCGGGCTCGAAACCGGCCTGGCGATACATGCCGCCCAGGCCCCCGGCCCCCGACATGAAACGGCTGACGACGCTCCACGTCAACGGCGTCGGGTGGGCGAGCGTCTCCGCCAGATTGTGCAGCACCCACGGCCCGCGCCCTGCCGCCGATTCCTCACGCAGGCGTCGCCGTGCCGCCTGCAGCACGTTCTCGCGAGATTCGATCCCATCCAACGTGGTGATCGGGCGCGATTGGAGCACGTATACTCTCCCGGCGTGGATTGCCCATTCGATATCCTGCGGCACGCCGAAGTGGTCGACTGCCCGCCTTCCCAGTTGCCAGAGGCGATGCACATCGCGTCCGTCGAGACAGGACCGTCGAGGTGGTGCTTCATCCTCCCGCCGATCTTGAGGGACGCCGGCCACGGCCATGGGTACATGGTGCCCGACATCGTGCCCGCTTGTGGAAGCTGCCGTAGGATGGACCTCCGAGTCCGTGCGACTGCCAGGGACGGACTCGGCGGTCCATCCGACAGATGCGTGGTTGCCGGCGATCGTGGCCGCCAACACGCACCCTGTCTCCCGGTCCACGCGGAGCGTGTCTGGCTGGACCTGGCCGGAGACGACCGCCTCGCCCAAGCCCAAGCTGGCCTCGACGAGCATCTCGCGGTGGCCACCGTCGTGTGGATTGGTCGTGAAGAGCACGCCCGCGACCTCGGCCGGCACGAGTCGCTGCACCACGACGGCCATGTCCACGCAAGCGGGGTCGATTTCGTGTTCGCGAAGATAGGCCAAGGCCCGCGGGGAATCGAGGCTTGCCCAGCATTGTCGCACCGCTGCGAGGAGTCCGGATTCGCCCTGGACGTCCAGAAAGGTCTCGTATTGTCCCGCCATCGAGGCGGCGGCTCTGTCCTCCGCGGTCGCCGAAGAGCGGACCGCCACCCGCCCGCCGCCCATGGAACGGTAGGCCTGGCACAATTCATCGGCCACGGCGGCCGGCATTGTGTCTGCAACGGCCCCGGCCGACGATTGAGCCTGCGCAAGCCGATAGGCTCGGGTAGTGACGACAAAACCATCGGGGACCGGAAAACCAGCACGAAGCAGCCGGCCGAGATTCGCAGCCTTGCCGCCGACCAACGACGTATCGCGGCAGTCGGATAGAGTCTGAGTGAAAGCTGGCGTGCGGATCATTCGGCGCTCTCCGACCCCACGAGGCAGTGCAGGCCGCCCGTCTCGCTTCCCACGATCACTCGCCCCCCGACAATCTGCGGGAGAGAGAGTGTCAATCCGGTACCGGGCTTAGCCTGGTCGTTGAGATACGTCTTCTCCACGACCTTGCCCTCTTTGACATCGATCACGGCGAGATATCCGTCGCTGCTGACGGCATAGACGCGCCGGCCTGTAAAAGCGCAGCCGGCCAGCACCGGCGCATTGCCGCTGATGCGGACGCGCCACAACACCCGGCCGTCGTTGACCGCCAACGCCGCGACTTCGCCGGTACGCGACGAGCAAATCAAAACGCCCTCCCGAAAAGCAATCGTTCCCAGCACCGCGTCGTTCAGCGGCGTCTGCCAGCGGATCTCGCCGGTCTTGCGATCCAGCGCAACAACGAGCCCCTGCGCATCGGGGTTCGAATGGACCACGTCGCCGTTCCCGGCGCCCGCAACCACCAGGTCCGGGCACCCTGTACCCAGGGTGGCCAACGTGACGGCGCCAAGGACGGGCTGCGCCACGGGCGTCCGCCAGGCGATGCGCGGGAGCTTCTTGTCGCGTAATTGTTCGTCGGACTCGCTGCGGATCGCAACAACCGCACTGCCATTGCAACCGCTGCCGATGTAGACTGTCCCGCTGTCGTCAATGGCCGGCGAGCTTTCCGGGTCGTTGACGGGCTGGCGCCAGAGCTCCTTGCCGTCGTCGATGCGGACAGCGACGACGAAGCCCGGATCGCCGACCGCTTTTCCGTCCTGGCCTTCGATTGCACCCGCGCCCACCACGGCCATGTTTCCCAGGATTGCCGGAGAGGACTCGACGTGCAGCGGCGTTTTCACCGCCCAGCGCAACTGGCCCGTCGCCGCGTCGAAGCACAACAGCGAGCAATCGCGATCCGAGTGCAGCCCCTGGCCGATCACCAGATACTTCCCGTCGCGCGTCAAGGCCGGCGAGCTGAAGAACGGACGCAGGTCCTCGCCGGCCGCTTGCGTGACTTGCCAGATGGGCTTGCCGGTTTCGGAGTCGATGCAGGCCAGCAGGCCGGTGTAGGCCCCCAGGTCGCTCTGACAGCCGGCCGCGAAAATCCGTTTACCGGCTACCGCAGGGCTGGAAAGGAACATCGTGTCCTCGGGACGGTAGCACCACAGCGGCTTGAGCCCCAGCGGCGAGGGCCCGCCCTCGTAGCAACCGCGGGAAAAATCGCGCCCCAGCACCCGCGCGGCGTCCGGCGGAGTATCGAGGATCTGTGAGGTGGGCGCCTTGGCATTACGCTCTTGGGTAATGATCGCCTCGGCCACTTTTGCCCAATCGTAATGGCCCCTCGTCCTCGACTCGGCGCGGCAGGCGCACGAGGCGACGTACCGGACGCCAGCAGCCAGGCGGCGGCCAAACCGAGCGCTGTCGCTCCCACGGCCGCGCTCACTGCCAACGGCCGGCGGCGTCCCAGGCGCAGCAATTCGCGCGGCTTCAGCACGATCGCCGCCATGCTGGCTATGGCCGCCACGATCGTCGGCAGTAGAGCAACGCCGGCACTCGTGAAAATGGGGACGACGGCAACAAGGTTCATGGAAGTATCATCGATCCGCAGCTTTCGGCCGCTCACCCACCACTGATTTGCCGAAGGCACCATGCGAGCAGGCGTTTCTCGCGATCGGTCGAAGCCTTGCCCATCGCCGCTTTGAGCCGATCGATTCCCGGCGCAGCCGCCGCTCCCATATGCCCCAGGGCAACCGTTGCCCGCTCTCGCTTCACGATGTCGGGGTCGGCCAAATGGGGGGCGAAGATCTCGATCACTTCGTCGGGCGCGCACGCGAGGATCTTGTAGCCCCACGCCGGCACCTCGCCAGCCGTTCCGTCAACGATCTTCTGGGCCAGCAGGCGGGCGGCGGGACGGAGCCGGTCGCCCAACTCGTGGACGTAGGTCTCGTACATAACCGTGCCTATGTCGCCCGGACCGCCACCGGGTCCCCCCGGGCCGCCCCCGCCGAACGGCCCGCGGCCAAGCCAAGGCAGAGTCTTATCCGACTCGATCGCCCAAGCCGTGGCCGAAGGCAGCACGGGATGCTTGATCCGCACGCTGCGGATTGTGGGAAGGGCATCCTTGGCTACCGGGCCCAAGAGAGCAAGGTAGATCATCATGTTATAGCCCTCGGCCTCCGTAGCGCGGGGCAGGGCCCGCACCATGAAATCGACAGCCGGATGGGCCTCTTCGCCACCGATCTGCGACATGGCCCGCACGGCAGCCCAGCGGACGGCCGGCTGATTGGCCGAGAGCATCTCCGCCAGCCGCTTCAGCGCGGGACGAGCGGCCGGGCCGATGCGGCCCAGGGCATCCGCGGCGTCGATCGCCAGTTCGGGGTCGTCCAACAGCGGCGCGACGGCGCCGGCCGCTTGGGCGGCGGTCGGGCCGAGCATCGCGATGGACTGCAAGGCGGTGATCCGCATCGACTCGTCGGTATCCTTCAGCAGCGACACCAGCTTTTCGACCAGCGGAGCAGCCGCGGGGCCTGCCGAACCGATGGCCTCCACCGCGGCACGGCGATCGGCCAAATTGCTGCTCTCCAGTCCCCGGGCCAGCACCTCCGCGGCGCGTGTTTCCTTGGAGTCGATCTGCAGCAGCGCGGCCGCGGCCGACAACCGCACGCACGGCGACGGATCGCCGAGCAACTCCCTCAAAGGCGCCGCCGCCGACACGGCCTTGCGCCCCAGGCAGCGCAGATCGTCCGCCGCTTCCATGCGGACCATTGCTTCCGCCGAGCGGAGTCTTTCGATGAGCGCCGCAAGGTCTCCTTCGTCGACCGGCCCCTCCCCGATCAAGTAGGCGGGATTTGCCGACGCGGCCATGACCATCCCCGGCATCCGCATATTCGCCCGAATCCGTTCGACCCTCACCAAGCCGGGCAGGTTGGAGCGGTTCAGGGCCAGGTCGAAGCTGGCTGCCTCGTTACCCGCGCCGTGGGCAACGGCGGTGATCACGGCATCCTTGCCGGCGATCATCTGCGCGATGCTCTCCACCAGCCGAGACACAGCACCGTGATAGGCCAACGGCAGGTCCGGGCGATCTTTGCCGAGCTTCCACAGCCCGGTGCCTGATGACCGCACCTGATACCATCCTCGGCCGACACAGACCAAACCCGTGTTCCGCGAGGTGAACAGCACGCCGCGTGCGCCGGGCGCCGCCCATTGCAGGATCTGCCGCGGGATTGCCGCCCCTTGCGATTCCGACACTTTATGCCGGATCGGGTCCGAAGAACTCTCGCCCTTGAGCAAGCGAATCTCCTTCAAAACCAACACATGCTTCTCGCGGCTGAAATCCATGACCTCGACGACCGCGATCTTCTTGGAATCCGAGATCACTTTCGCAAGCGTCGGCGCCAAATCCACATAGGCCTGGGCGGGCGCCGTCAGGCAAAGGCCTATCAGCAGCAGAACGATGAGCGAACTTCTCAACGAGAACATACGAAACTCCGGAAAGGAAAAATAAACGATTGCGATTGGACCTGCCCAGTTCATCGCAGATCAATCGAGATAACCGAGGCCCACCAACACCGCCTCTTGATCGGGACCAAGCAGCTCCAAGAGCTCCTTCTTGGCCGCCTCGAACTTGGCTCTCGCCTTTTGACGGGCGATACGAACGGCGGCGACCTTCTGTTTGAGATCGTCGGCCGAGGTCTTCGGGTTGGCCGCGGCGGTCTGCAGAGCGGCCATGGCCTGCATAATGGCACTGTCGCGCCCGCCGCCAGCAGGCCCACCAGGTCCGCCAGGTCCACCGCCGGGTCCACCAGGTCCGCCACCGGGTCCGCCGCCAGGTCCACCGCCGGGTCCGCCGCCGGGTCCACTGGGGCCGCCACCGGGTCCGCTGGGTCCGCCGCCGGGTCCACCGGGTCCACCGGGTCCACCGGGTCCACCGCCGAGTCCACCGGGTCCACCGCCAGGTCCGCCGCCGGGTCCCTCGGGGCCGCGTGTGGACGGAGGTGCGGTTGTCGCCGTGGGCTTCGTAGCAGCAGGCGGCGTGCTGCTCTTGCTGCTGCTGTCGGGGGACCGCGTGGTGTCGGGCCTGTCTGGCCTGCTCCGAGCCGGAGTTGTGTCGGCGCCATCTCGTCTTGAATCTCCCCGAGAGGCAGGCTGACCCGGCCCAAACCCAGGCGGCCCAAACCCCGTCGGCCCAAATCCGAATGGGCTGAATCCGGGCGCACCAAACCCACCCGCTCCAACGTCGTTGGGTCCGGAGAAGCTATCGCGGCCACCGGGTCCGCCACCAGGTCCACCGCCTGGTCCGCCTGGTCCGCCACCGGGTCCGCCGCGGCCCCGACCTTGACCTCCTCGACCGCCGAAACCGCCGAAGCCGCCAAAGCCGCCGCGCCGGCCGCCCATATCGCCCGATTCACCCGCATTCATTCCAGTTTCCATGGCCTGACGCGCAGCAATCACGTTGCGCAGTTTGGGCTCGATGATCTTCCATTCTTCATCACTGGCTCGGATCTGCGACTTGACCGATGCCAGTGCGTTTGAAGCGCCTGACGTAGCCCCTGCGGGGCCCGGGCCGCCGGGACCAAATCCCGGGCCACCAAAACCCGGCCCACCGGGCCCAGGGAAGCCCGGACCACCGGGACCGGGACCGAATTGGCGGTCATCGGGCTCACCCGACTGGCCCTCAGGTCGGGATGGCTGTCGTCCACCCTGTCCATTTCCTCGCGACGGGTCCGGCGGACCATTATCATCAACCGGCCCAGCATTGGACGCCGTCGCTGGGAGCTCGCCGCTGGCGGTCTTTTCGCCAAGCATAGGCGATGTGGGGTCCACCGGCTTGCTCTTCAACTTGGCAACGGCCGAAAAACCGATCAGGCCCAGGACTACGAGAAAAAACGCTGAGGAAAGGCCCATCTTCATGTTCATTGAAACCCCTCTTTTGGTAAAAGTTGAATTCTAAGGACCGCCGAACCAGTAATTGTCGTATTGTCGCCTCGACCATGGGTACATGGTGCCCGTCCGCGAAAGTCGCGTTCTTTCGCGGAGCGAAAGGCAACACTGATTTAACAGAATGCTAACAACTATTAACGGGAAACCACTTTGTTTTTCTACACGCGCTGCACAATTACGAATAGCTAAGCACTCACGCCACAACTACGTCGCAACATGAAACATCACCTTTCTGGAATGCGTCCAGAAACAAGCCAACCGTTGGCCTGGCCCTAGTTCTTGAAACAAGCTCTCAGCGAACACCGGCAGCAAGCGCCCAACGCAGGCCCTCCTGCGGGGGTGCAGTGGTTAAAAGGTCCATGGCCCTCAGCCAGAATTACATGAATCATCCGCGCTAGAAGCCGGGTTCGGCCTCCTCGCCCAGCAAGTCGGAAACCCTGTTGTCGATGACCTGCAGTTTTTTCTTCTGGCGGCTTTCCGTCGCATCGCGGAGCCGTTTCAGCTCTTCTTCAAGGCGGGTCAACTCCAGTTTGCGACGTTGCTGCCAGGTCTCGAACTGCTCGGTTACCAGCTTCTTTAGATCTTCCTTGAGTTTGTGCGCTGCTCCTTGGGCGCTTCGCGATAAGTTTTGGCCACATCGCGCGTGCGCCGGTCCAATTCGTTCGCGGCGTTGATAAGCCTGTTCACCTCGGGGTCGTTGCGCTCCATCGAGGGCCAGTCAGGACGCGGTCCACGGGGCTGATCGCCGGGCGGCTGACCAGGGCCAAAGGCTTGGGCCAAGGCACCGTCATTCGCCTTGCCGCTATCGGACTTGATGTACTTGGCCTGAAACGCATCCTTAAACTCCTGGACGGCCATGGTCGGTGAGGCCGAGAAACCAATCAGGCCCAGGACTGCGAGAAAAAGAACTGTCGAGGAGATACCAATCTTCTTGCGCATTAAATCCCTCTCTTGGTTACGGTCGATTTACAAACTGCACGCCGGGCCAAGCCAACGATTGGCTGGCCCCAAGTATAAAACGGGAAATGCGAGTATCTTTCTACAGCCCCCATTACGGTTCTTTCGCGGCGGTCGCTCTTCCGGACTTTCGCAGTCAGTCTCTTCCGCTAAACCACATTCTTGTCGCCGCCCTGCTGCCGCATCGAATACCGGAAAAGTATGAGGACTCGGCGGTAGCAGAAAATGAGACGGGCCACCGGCTTTCCACAAGATCGCACATCTTTCGTTCCGGGTTTTGTAGAATAGACGGATAGGTTCTCGTATATCTAAGTATGGAGCCGCACGTGGAAGACAGAATCGAGCCGCTCGCTGGTCTCGCCCACCGCTTGAAATGCGGCGACCGGGACGCTCTGGCCGGGCTTTTTTCGCAGCACTGGCAGCGTTTGTGGCGGATGGTCAATTTCCGCATGGACCGTCGGTTACTGGGCCGTGTTGACGCGGACGACGTGCTCCAGGAAGCGTACCTGGCAGCCGCGGACCGCTTGCAACACTACCGTGACGATTCGTCCTCCTCGCCCTTCGTTTGGCTGCGGATGCTCGTCCTGCAGACGCTGACCGACGTCCACCGGCACCACCTCGGCGCGGAAATGCGCGACCCTGACCGCGAGGTTGATCTGCTGGCTTGCCGATATCCGGTGTCGACCACGGCCGCGCTGGCGGCGCAGTTGGTGGGCAACGCGACCTCGCCAAGCCAAGCGGCAGTCCGCGCGGAAACGCTCAATCAGGTGGAACAGGTCATCGCGGCCATGGACCCGCTCGACCGTGAGGTCTTGGCATTGCGGCATTTCGAGGAACTGGGCAACAGCGAGGTCGCGGAGGTCTTGGGAATTCAGCAAAAAACAGCCAGCATACGCTACGTCAGGGCCTTGAAGCGTCTGCGGGCCATTCTGTTGCAGGTGCCGGGGCTGTTCGAAGGAGATCATCATGTTTGAAGTTGAGGAACAGCGCGATCCGTTGGAGATTTTGGCGGCCGAATTCATGGAGCGGCAACGCCGCGGGGAGTCGCCCTCGATCTCCGACTACGCGGCCCAGCACCCGGACCTGGCGGCGGACATCGAGGAGCTTTTCCCGACGATCGCCGTGATGGAACGGGTGAAGGCCCAAAAAGAACAAGAGAGCGGCGCCCGTGTTTCACTGGGTGGGATCCGGCTGGAACGTATCGGCGACTTCCGCATCCTCCGCGAGATCGGCCGCGGCGGCATGGGCATCGTCTATGAGGCTTTTCAAGAATCGCTCGGCCGGCACGTGGCCGTGAAGGTCCTGCCCAGGCAGATGCTGCTGGAGCCGCAGCAACTGCGGCGTTTCCAACGCGAGGCAAAAACCGCGGCGCGACTGCACCACACGAATATCGTTCCCGTGTTTGGCGTGGGCGAGCACGACGGGTTGCATTACATCGTCATGCAGCTCATCAAGGGCGCAGGCCTGGATGACGTGCTCGCCAGGCTTCGGCAGGTTGGCAGCCGGCGACTATCAGTCGCCGGGGAAGATACCGCAACGTTCGTCCCACCGGACGCCGCGGCGCCGTCACGCTGCCGCGGAGGAACCGAGGTCTCTCGCCTGGCAAGGGCCTTGGCGGAGGGGCGATTCGGGCAACCTCACGGGTTCGACGGCGCTATGTCTGACGGTTCGGACGACCTGGATCAAGCCCCAGTTGAACTCGCGACCATCGGCCAGCCGTTGTCGCCGGCGGCTACGGCAACGGAGGAGTTCTCCTTCCACGGCGATACGAACGTCGACGGCGAACACCAGGCAGCCAGCCCAAACTCCGCCGATTTCCCCACGCACGACGAACCATTGCAGTTCAGTCCGTCTTATTGGCGGAGCGTTGCCACCATCGGCCAGCAGGTGGCCGAGGCACTTGATTACGCACATGTCCATCACACGCTCCACCGCGACATCAAACCGGCCAATTTGCTCCTGGACTCGCAGGGCGTGGCCTGGATCACCGATTTCGGGCTGGCCAAGGCGATGGAGCAAGACAACGTGACTCAGAGCGGCGCCATGGTGGGCACATTGCGTTACATGGCGCCGGAGCAGTTCTCCGGCCAGGCGGATGCCCGCAGCGACATCTATAGCCTTGGCCTGACTCTCTATGAGTTGCTCACCTTGCGTCCGGCCTTCGATGACAACAGTCGCAGCAGCTTGATCGCCAAGATCACGCACGGTGCGCCGCCCGTCCCGCGGAAGCTCAATCCGGCGATTCCGCGTGACTTGGAGACCATCGTCTTGAAGGCCATGGCCCGCGAGCCGCGCGATCGGTATCCGACGGCGGGTGAACTGGCGCGGGACCTGGAAAGCTTTCTCGAGGACCGCCCGATCCAGGCCCGCCGGACCTCGGCGCCCGAACGCCTGTGGCGCTGGGCGCGACGCAACCGGGCTGTTGCCAGTCTCGTCGCATGTACTCTGATGTTGCTCGCCGCGGTGGCCGTCGTGGCGAGCGTGGGCTATGCCTGCGCACGGCGAACGCCAACGCGCAAGAGAAAATACAACGGACGAAGGCCGAAGAGACCTCGGCCCTGGCCGTGGAAGCGCTGGACAGCATCTTTCGGCAGTTCGCACCGGACCGCACCGCCCCAGTTTCAGCATCGCTGCGCGTGAGCGATGCGGATGATCCGATTACGGTGCCGGTCCAACCTGTGCTGTCGAAAGAGGCGGCTGTCTTGCTGGAGCACATGCTCAAGTTCTACGACCGTCTGGCCGATCAGGGGGGCGACGACGCCCGCTTGCGCCGCAAAGTTGCCGAGGCCAATCGCCGCGTTGGCGACATCCGTCAGCGATTGGGCCACTACCCGGAGTCGAAAGCCGCGTACTTGCGGGCGATCGAATTGTATACGCGGCTCGCGAAATCCTCCGCGACCGAGACGGATCTTCAGGCCGAAATCGCCAGGATCCACAATGAGCTTGGCAACGTGTACGAAGCGATGAACGATGCGGAAGCAGGGCGCAAGTCGCACCTGGACGCCTTGGCGACGCTGCGCGCGGCCGCCGCGGAGTCCTCGGCCTCGCCCGACTGTCAGTACGAGCTTGCGCGTACGTATTACTTTCTTGGCAAGCGGATCGGCGGACCGCAGGGACCCAATCCACCCGGCCCGGACGGTCCACACGAACCACGAGGCGGCCCGCCCGGTTTTGTTTTCGATCCCCGCGGTCCGCGTCACGGGCCGCGCGCCCCATTTCCACTGGCGCCGGCTCAAGAGGGTGAGGAACGATTGGACAAGGCGTTGGCCCTCTGGCAGTGGCTCGTGGACAACGATTCCCCATGGCCGTCCAATGGGCCCGACGTCCCGCATGAGCACCATCCCGGGCAACCGCGCGGGCAGCCCGATTTTCCTCCGTTCTTTCCGGGCGTCAACGGCAAAGAGAGCGAGCAGTACCGGCATGAGGCCGTCGAACTATTGAAACGGCTCGTCGCCGACCATCCAACGGTGCCCGCCTATCGCCATCTATTGGCCCGCTGCTATCGCGAGACGCCTCCGATATGGGCTGGCCAAGCCGCGAGCTCAGAGCGGGATGGCTTGTACAAGGCAACTCAGATTCTGGAGAATCTGGAGAAAGAGTACCCCGATGTCGCCGACTACCGTTACGACCTCAGCGAAACGTATGCCATGCTCGGTGACCAGGGGCCGCAAGGGTCGGAAGCTCGGGACAAGAACGCCACGCAGCGGTCGCCCGCGATGCTCGAAAAGGCACTGGCTCTCTCCGAGCAACTGTGCGCCGAGCATCCGAATATCCCGGAATACGCGGTTTCCTCGGTCAACATCCGCTTGCGACTGAACCATAGTCTGCGGGAAAGCGACGCTACGCGCGCGGAGGCCAATCTCCGCAAAGCGCTCGAGGTGCAGTCTGCGCTCGCACGCCGCTTCCCCGAGAACTCTTCCTACAAGTTCTGGATGGCGGTGATTCAGGAGTCGTTGGGCGGACTTTTCCAGGAGCATGATCGCTTGCCCGAGGCGCGGTCCGCGCTACAAGACTGCATCGCTTCGTTCAAAGACGTGTTGCGGCACGACGCCAGGGCGGGGATGGTTCGCGGCATACTTGCCAAGAACTACATGAACCTGGCCGACGTGATGCGACGCATGGGGGCGGATCAGGCGGCCGAAGAAGCCGAATGTCAGGCCGCGGCGCTGCGGCAACAGCGGTAGTGGCGCCGAAGTGCGTATCGGGCTGGTGGTCGATTTCGCCTTGATCGACTTTGCGGCAGTCGGCCCGATCGAGCGGCGATTATGAAAATAGTGCCCGAGCACGACTTTCACCGCTTGATTGTCAAGCTCGGGCAGCATGTCGGGCAGCATGTACCCATGGTCGTGGTCGTGGTCTGCCTGACGTATTTCACGCGGCCGGGCGTTCGTACTTCTTGTCGGCCGGCACGCTTTCCAGGAGGATGTCGATCAGGCGGTCACTGTCGAGATTGCTGGCCTGGGCGGCGTAGTTGCCGGCAATCCGATGCCGCAAGGCCGGCTTGACCAGCCACTGCACGTCCTCGATCGTGGCGTGATGCCGCCCGTGCAGGATCGCGCGGGCCTTGGCGCAGGTGATCAAGGTGAGCAGGCCGCGGGGGCCAGCGCCCAGGCGATCCACTTGTCCACGAAACTGGCGCCGTCGGGCGTGCCGGGACGCGTGGCGCGAACCAACGCCCAGGCATAGCCCAACACCTGGTCGCTCACCGGCACGCGGAGGACCAGTTTCTGAAGCTGGATGATGTCCTCGCCAGTCAACGAGGGCGCAATCCGGCCCAGCGTGCCGGTCGTGACCCGCCGCGCTATGTCCCATTCCTCGGCCGGGCTGGGATAGCCGACCTTGATATACAGGAGAAAACGGTCCAGTTGGGCCTCGGGCAGCGGATAGGTGCCTTCCTGCTCCAGCGGATTCTGCGTGGCCAGGACGAAAAACGGGTCGGGCAGGTGGTGGACATGCCCGCCGGAACTGATCTGTCGCTCCTGCATGGCCTCGAGCATGGCGGCCTGGGTCTTGGGCGGCGTGCGGTTGATTTCGTCGGCCAGGATCATGTTGGCGAACAGCGGACCGGGAAGGAACTGGTACTGCCGCCGCCGCGTCTCCGGGTCCTCCTGGATGATCTGCGTGCCGGTGACGTCGCTGGGCATCAGGTCGGGCGTAAACTGGATGCGCTTGAAGCCCAGGTGCGTGGCCTCGGCCAGCGAGCTCACCAGCAACGTCTTGGCCAGGCCCGGCACGCCTTCCAAGAGGGCGTGGCCGCGGGCGAAAATGGCGATCAGGACCTGCTCGATGACATTGCTCTGGCCGACGATCACTTCCGCCAATTCAGTGCGGATGCGGTCGTAGGCCTCTTTGCAGCGTTGTACGGCAGCCAGGTTGTCGGGCGTTGGGTTGGGGATTTCTTTAATCATGTTGGGATTCTTGGTGGTGGGTTAGGGGTCGCAGGAGTCGTTGGTCGAATGGGCAGGATGGACCTCCGAGTCCGTCCCCTGAAAATGGACGGACTCGGAAGTCCATCCTACGGTGCCGATCTCAGCCGTGAGCGGCAAGGATTATCGATCGAGGTTCTCAAAATACTCTTGGGTCCGCCGTTCGTATCCGGGCGGAGGGCGGCGTTGGGCATTGCTGCGCATGGTGTCGCGGGCCTCGGGGGGCAACTTGGCAAACCACGGTTCCTTGCGGATGTCCGGCCCGTCGGGGTCTTTGCGGTCGGGCGAAGTCGCTCCGCCGGGACCCATCTTCTTGGCCCCCTGGGATGCGCGGTGGGAAGCAAGGGACATCTCGCCCTTTTCTTGGCCCATTTCGTGCCCTTGTTCGTGTCCGGCTTCGTGGTTGCCTTGGGCCTCGGCCTGGGCCTGGGCCAATTCGTCGGCAATCTGCTGCTGGCGGCCGGCCAGCTCGGCAGAGGCCTCGGCAAGATCCTGGCGGACCCCGTTCTGATCGGCGTGCATTTCGCCCGCCGACTCGGGGTGGCCCGCGCCCTGTTCGGCCTCGTGCTGGGCATCACCCAGGTCATGTGCCGCCTCGGAATCCAAGGGCTTTGCCTCGCTGGCCAGCTCGCCTGATTCTTTGGCTTCCTCTCCGAAGTGCTTGTTCGCCTCGGAGGCAAGCTGGTGCATGGCGTCGTTCAACTCCTTCTTCGCCTCTTCCAACCCTTCCTTGGTGGCCTTGCGATCTGCCGCCGCCTGCTCCGGCTGGCCTTGGGCCTGGTCCTGCCTGGCCTGATCGGACTTTTCGGCCGTCTTGTCCAGGGTTTCGGCGGCCTTCGGCGCGCCCGCCTGGGCCAGTTCCGCCGCCTCTTTGCTTTCCTCGCTCACCTGGGCCTGCGGATCGCTCTTGTCGCCCGACGGCTTCTCACCGCTGGGGTGTTCGCCCGAGGCTTGTTCGCCGTCATGCTTTTCGCCGTCATGCTTTTCGCCCTCGTGCTTCTCACCATCGTGCTTCTCGCCCTCGTGCTTCTCACCATCGTGCTTCTCGCCCTCGTGCTTCTCACCATCGTGCTTCTCACCGGCGTGGGCTTCTTCCGCGACCTTGTCGGCTTCCGCCTGATGCTGCAACGCCTCCTCGACTTTCTTCTCGGCCTGGGCCAGGGCATTGAGGCGATCGGTGGTCGGGTCCATCGCTTTGGTAAGCTCGTTGTCAACTTTCTGCTTGAGTGCGGCCAGTTTATCGCTTTGCTCCTGGCTGAGCTTTGCCAGTTCGTCGGCGGCTTTCTGGGCTTCTTTGCGAACTTCTTCCGCGGCCTTGGTGAGGTCCTGCGCCGCTTCGTCGGCATGCTTGCCGGCGGACTGTGCCGTGTCTTTGGCCTCGTTGGCAGCCTGGTCGGCCTTCGGCGTGTCTGCCTTGGCCTGATCGCCCGGCTTATTGGCCTCGTCGGTCTTGGGGTGGTCTCCCGCCTGGGCATCGGCCTTCGGCGCGGTGTCTGCCTTGGCCTGATCGCCCGGCTTATTGGCCTCGTCGGTCTTGGGGTGGTCTCCCGCCTGGGCATCGGCCTTCGGCGCGGTGTCTGCCTTGGCCTGATCGCCCGGCTTGTTGGCCTCGTCGGTCTTGGGGTGGTCTCCCGCCTGGGCATCGGCCTTGGGCGTGTCTGCCTTGGCCTGATCGCCCGGCTTGTTGGCCTCGGGGGTCTTCGCGGCGTCGGTCGACTTCGCCTGTTCGGCCTTGTTGAGGTCCTTGGCTTCTGAGGCCATTTCTCCCAGGGCCTGCTTCACCTCTTCGTCGGCTTTGGGCACCTCCTTGGCCACCTCCTCTTCCGCGCTCTTGGCCGTGTCGGTGGCCTCTTCGTTCTTTTTCTCAAGGCCCGCGGCCTGGTCGGACTTCAGCCCTTTCTCCTCGGCGGCCTTATTGGCTTCCTTGGCGATCTGCCGCTCCTCCTCGGCGGCCTTCTCCAGCTTCTCGGCGGCAGCGGCCAAACGGTCGATCTTGTCCTCCAGTTCCTTGCGTTGGCTGTCCTCGGCGGTCTGGGGCTTCGTCTGCTCACCGGCCGGTTGCGATTTTTCGGCCGCGTGTTCCGCCGCCTTGAGTTCCAGGGCCGCTTTGTCCTGGTGGGCCAAGGCCTTGGGCTGTTTCTGCTCCAGAAGATCGGCGGCAGCTTCACGGGCCTCGTGCTCGGCCTGCTCCAGGGCGGGCTTGACCTCCGAATTGGCCGCCGCCTTGAGGTCGTCGATCTTCTTGGCCAAGGCATCTTGCTGCGCGGCCAGTTTGTCGGCGACGTCGGGTTCCAACGGTTTCTTCTCACTGGCCTCGCGAAGTTCCTCCTGCTTCTTCAGGGCCTCGGCAATCTTCTCCGCCAAGGAGCTGGCTTCGACCGTTTTCTGCAGGTGGCGGATCTCCTGCAGGAGGGCCTCCAAGGCGGCAATGATCTCCTTTTGGTTGCTGGCCGCGACCGCGAATTCGCCGGCCCGCAACCCCGTCTCGGCCTTGACCAGCAGTCCGTCGATATCCTGTTTCTGGACCATCTGCACGACTTCGGCGGCCTCCCGGCCCACGTCGCCGGAGAAATGACTCGTCTCGCGGAGGCTTTGCTTGAACTGTTTGAAGCTGGCGGTCACGTCGCGCTGGTCTTCCAGGGCGGCCAGGTTCAACTCGTGGCGGCGCTCCGTCGGCTCGCCAGGCACGGCCTCCGTCTCCGTGTGTACTTTGGTCTGATGCTCGATGAGTTGCTGGATCTGGCGAGCCAGCTCGGCGATCTTCAGCCGCCGCAGCAGGATTTGCTCCTCCACCTGGATCCGCACGAGGATTTCCCGGCTCTTGCTGCGCGCGGCCTGAAAGGCCTTGACGCGCTCGGCGTCATTCTTCAGATCGGCCTTCTCCAGAATGTCGACGACCTCCTTCATCTGCTTGTGCACCATCTCGTCGAGATGTTGGCGCATGGAACTGATCTCGCCGTACCAGGGATGCTTCGTGAGATTATTGTCGCGGAACTGCTGCAGTTGCAGATCGAGCACCTCGCCCACAAGCTGCTGGGCGATGTCGCTGGCCTGTTGCTCGACCTGCTTCTGCTGTTGCAGCCGCTGGGCCGAGACGGTTGGCGGGGTCTGCGCCGCAAGGGGCGAGCGGAGTGCGGCGACGATCCCCAGGGCAATCCAAGCCATAAGGACCGGCAAAACGAAACTGGACGACGCGGCAGGTATGGATTTGCCGGTCCCAAGAAAAGTCTTCATTGCGTTTCTCCTTGACCAGTATGTTTCTTGCGAATATCTTCCAAAGCACCGGCCGATTTCTGGTCGGTGTCATACATGCTTGCTTCGAACCCGCGCAGGTCGGTCACTTGAAAGACCAGCGGCGGATCGGCATCCGCGGTCTCGGCCTTGGCCGATCCGCGGTAGTCGCTGACGTGAAAGGTCACTTTAAGTGTATCCCCCGGCTTCAACGGAAGCAATTTGAGGGGCAAAGCGTAATCGCCTGCGCGGCGCCGCTTGTCTGTTGGGGCAGGGTCTTTTGGCAGCGGGATATCCATGTCGCCCGTACGTTTCTCGGCCGCTGGCGCGGCGTCGCCGGCGGGATGGTCCGACGCGGCCAGTGTGCCTTGGTCCGTCCGAGTTGCGTCGGCATCGGCCGTGGTCGCTTCCCAGGTGAGCCAGATACGGCCGAGGGCATGATCGTCGGTCGCCTCGTAGTGGATGTTCGGCGAACCGGTGGGCAGCACGAGCGTCGTCTTCGTGGTGGCCGCGATGGCCGGCGGCTGGTCGGGTTCGAGGCTGATGAGGCCCTGCAGCGGCTGATCCAGGGTTTGGCCTTCCACGTCGCGGATCTGAATCGAATAGCGGAGTTCCTTGGCAACCCTTGCCAGCGGCGTGCCGGCGGTGGGCAGCGTCCAGACTTCGGTCGCCGTCGCCGTTGGCTCTGGGTTAAACGAGTGGGCCGCGGCGTCGGAGGTACGGTCCTCGCGAGCGAGCGGGTATTTCTTGCCGTCGATCGTCATTTCGGCCGCCTTGAGCGGCCGATCGCTATCCAGCCTGAAGCGGACCTCCGAGTCTGCCAGCACGGGGAACTGCCGCATGCCGCGCGGCAGTTTGCGCAGCTCATCGGCCGACTGTCGCGCATACTCCGGCGGCACGACTTCCGCTTCGATCTCGACGGCCGGCAGCGGCGTCACGCTCAGTGCAAGCGGGTCGGTCCAGGCATCGCCCAGGAAGACCTGGCAACGGGCCGACTGATTAAGACCGGCATAGGTGCCACTATACTGCAGCCGCTCGCCGCTGCTGTCATCCGGCGATTCGAGGGGCACGATTGCCGCCGAGCCGCCGGCCCGGAGGGTAATCTCCACGCGGCCGGAAGCGGGCTGCTCGCCTTCGGCCGAGACTTCGAAACGGACCGCCTGACCAAACGGCACGTGGACGGCCATTTCGCCGGGACCCGGAGTACCGAGTGCCCCCGAGAGATCGACACTCGTCCCATTGACCTTGATCTCGACCACCTGGGTCTGCGAAGGATAATGTTGCACGCCGAAGGCCAGTCGCTGGAAAAAGACCTTCACGTGTTGCGGCACGAGGAAGGCCAGCAGGGCCCAGACGGCCACGCTGGCGATCAACAGTTTCAAGCGTCGCGACCGCGGCTGCCGCGGCATGCCGGCCATCACGTCGATTTTTTTCTGCCGGGCGGCCACGCGCTCGATCACCGCCGTTTGCAACTGCGGCGAGCCCCACCGCGCGGCGTCGCCCGATTCGAATTGCAAGGCGGCCACCAGGTCGCTGTCGATGCCCGCTTGCCGCTCGACCAGCAGGGCCATTTCGGTCTCGTCTTCGCGCTTCCCCAGCCAGGGCAGGGCGAAGCGCACGAAGGCCCACATCACGGCGGCCGCGGCAAACACCAATAACGACAGACGCTGCCAGAAATCCAAGTGTCGCTGAAAGTACCAATCCAGAGCGAACGTGCCCGCCAGAACCCAAAGCACGGCGATCGTCAGGCCGCTGACCGCCGTTTCCCGACGGAACCACCGCCGCCGGCGGCGGAGCCGACCGAGCCGTCTCCGCAAAGGCCGTAAAGCGGCCTTTCGCCCCTCTCCTCGATCATAAGGCCCTAGGGTGGGCTTTCGCCCGCCTCCTCGATCATGTTGTATCATGGCAGGCCAATCCTCTTGCGCAAGAGCCATTCGCCCAGCAACAGCCCGGCAATCACCAGGAAGCAACCCCAGGTGTTGACCAGCGACACCACCTCCACGCTGGCCTCGTTGCGAAGCTCGGGTTTAATTTCCAGGAGCGACTGCACGTCCTTCAAGTCGCAAGATCGACCTTTGCTGAGCGCGGCGATTTGCTCCTGCAACCTCTCGTTGCGGATCGGAGTCTGCCGCTCGACCGACGTGCTGATCGCCGTAAAGGTCAACCAGTCCGAGGGCTTTTGCTTGACCGGATCGATCACGCGGACACGATGCTTGCCCGGCGCGGTGACGACGAAATTGGTCGTGAACAGCCCCGGCTGGACCTGCGCCAGGCTGAGCGCTTGCACGGCCGGTTTCTGCCCGCCGACGGCCGGAAGCTCCCACTCGCCGATGAGCTTGCCGCCGGGCACCTCGCTTTCGGTAAGGGCTTTGTATTGCGCGTTGTCGGCCGTGACGCTCAATTTCACTTGCTGATCGACCTGGTAGCGCTGTTGATCGGTCTTGACGACAAAGCGTTTGTTCTCCCCCAGGGCATGATTCAGGGCCAGCCGCCACATGACCGCGTTCCAGAATCTGCGGTAAAACTCTTCACCACGGGTCCGCCGCAGCCGCCACGTTTCGTTGAAGCCGAGATACACGACCTCGCCTTTGCCGTACTGGCGAATGGCGATCAACGGCTGCTTCTTCTTGCCGTCGGCGCACACGGCGGTGGGATGCTCGGCCAGAACGGTGGCCGAGGCCTGGATGCCTTCCACCGGCTGGTACCAGGGCAGCTCCCCCAGGTTCTCCCAGGCCCGCTGCATATCCGGCAGCGAGGTCCCCGAGTCCAACTGCATGAAAGAGAATTCCGTGGCATGGACCGTGAGCCGCAGTTTGAACGGCTGCTGGTCCCGGACTTGTGCCGTGGGATCGACGGTGACCGGCAGCAAGTCGGCCAGTGCCGTCTTGGCCAGTTGCTGCGGACCGAAGCGGGGACCGCAGAGGATCACCAGTCCGCCACCCTTCTCGCCGACGAATTCCTTGACCAGCTTGCAGAAGCGATCGCTGAGGGCCGGCGTGGGCCCCTCGGACGGCATGTCGCCCAGGAAGATCAGGTCGTTCTTGAAGAACTCGGCCGGCGGCGGAGTCATGCTGGCCAGGAAGAGCGAATCCGTTTGCTGCCGGACCTGCGGATCGGACGAATACAGAAACGTGCGGAACCCCTTCATGCCCACCGACTCGTCGCGGTGGAAGACCTCCTTGATGAACCGCCATTCCCAGGTTGGCTCGTACTCGACGAACATTAGCCGCAGGTAGTCGTCGATCACGTCGATCGTGCGGTTGGCAAGGATCTTGTCGCGATTGACTTCGCCGGGCAGCCGGTCCACTTCGGCCACAAGCTTGGTCCGCCCGGGCAGCTCCGGCTTGAAGTTGAACGTGACTTGCGTGGGACCCGAGAGCGGGGGCGAATCTTTTTCGCCGACCAGCTTGCGATTGCCGTCGACCGTGGGTACCTGGCGCCCGCCTTCCGGCGGTTCGACATACAGGCGGACGTGCGTGGTTTGGCCCTCGAGTCGCTTCGGCTCCAAGTTGACGGTGATCGGCACGTCTTCCTTGGTCTTGGCGTGCGGCGGGGCGACGATGCTGCCGGTCAGCTCGGCGGCCTGCGTGGCGCCCGACGCCGACCGTGTAGATCTTCGTGGGAAACTGCTCGGCTGCTTTGGTCGGGTCGGGACCGGCCGTCTTGTTGAAATCGCTGAACACGATCAGTCCGGCCAGGCTGCCCGAAGGATTGCGGTGGGCCAGATCGTTGATGGCCCCGCCGATGTCGGTCACCTGGCCGTTGGCCGTGAGTTGCTCGGCAACGTGCTTGCCGTCGACGACCATGGGTACATGTTGCCCGCCCTGGCCGCGACCCGGAGTACCGGGCGCCCCGAGTTCGAGCGAGCGAACGCCCGGTGTCGACTCGAAGAGGTATGCCTGCAAACGGAACTGCTTGCTCAACTGCTCCAGCAAGTTGTGGTCTTTCTTCTGCACCAGCGCCCGCAGGTATTCGATGCGGCTGCGGCGCTGCTCGGGGGACGATGCTCCCGATTCACCCGGGCTCTTGCCGCCGGGACTGAGGTCGCCTTGGGTTTGATCGATGCCGACGGCCTTGTCGGTGGCATCGCGCACGTCGGGCGGCAGTTCGTCGGCGATGTTCATGCTGTCGGTGCCGTCGAACAACAGCCACAGCGCGGGACGCTTCTTGCTTTGGATCGTGAGCGTGAGAATCGGTTCGGCCAGCAAGAGCAGCACCTGGCAAAGCACGGCGGCCCGCAGCACGAACAGCACGAACCGCCAGCGGTGATGCCGGTTGGGTTGATGGCGGAAATAGAAAAAGCCCGCCGCGAACACCATGCCCACGCAGCCGAACAACAGCAGCATCGGCGCCCGCTCCGCCCAGAGGGCCTCAAAGCTGAACTTGAAGTCGGTCACGCTTTGCATCTGCTCCAGGCCCAGCATGCGTCCCAGCCAATCGCAGATCGTTTGTTGCAGATTCATTGGGCCGCCTCCACGCGCGAAGTCGAACGGGCCGCCAGCAGGCACTCGGCCAACAACAGCGCGAGCACCAGGCCGATGAGCCACTTCCACAGATCGACGCCCCGCCACTGCATGGGAGAACCGGAAATGACTTGAGCCGAGGCATTCACAAAGCTGTTGGCCTCCGCCTGGCCCTTCTGCTCTGGAACAAGTTTCGACTCTTCGGCCGGCCCATTCACGGCCAGGGGGATTTCCCAGAGCAAGGCCCCAGCACGTTTGGCCCCGTCGCCGCCGCGCTCGGCCCTCACGCGATAGATGCCGCGCCGCGTCAAATCATTCAGGCCGATGCCGTAGCGATCGCCGCCCAGGGCATCGACGATCAGGGCCTGCCCCTTATCGTTGGGACCTGCGTCGGGATCGAAGAGCGTAAACTGGGCCCCATGCTCAGCGATGGCGACCGGCAAGGTCAGTCCTTTCTCGCTGTTGACGTTCCACGCGGTCAACGTTTCAGACAAGATACAGCGCGCGATATGGTCCATCAGCCAGGCCGATTGCGGCAAATCATGAAGTGTCGTCCACTCGGGGGAGAGGCTCGTCGTCAGAAAGAGGACCTGCCCTTGCCCCCACCGCCGCCAGAGGAGCATCGGCATATCGTTGTTATAGCTGGCCAGGACCAAGGGCTTGGCACGCTCGGCCAATTCCTTGACCGAAAGCCGCTGTTCCTCGTCCGCGCCGGCCTTCTTCCAGGTCAGCCACGCCGGTTGAAGCTTCTCCCGCTGCCGGCGCAGATCGGCGATCTTCTCTTGTGAACCAGCAGCCGCGCCGGCGGTAGTCTCCAAGGAGGCCAATTGACGATCGATGTCGGCCAACTCCGTCCGCTGATTGCTGAAGTACTTCTCGGCCTCTTCGGCCACGCTGTCCGCTACGGCCTTGTCGCACTGGGCCACGACGACCTTGTGGAAGAAGGTCGGCGGCCCCAGGGCGTCGCGCAACTGGTTGTCGCTGAGCCCCTCCGGCCGAAAGTAATAATGCGAGAGGTGGGTGAGGTCGAGCGTCAGCGGCGCGGTCTTGGATGAGCCCCAGCGCGGGTCTTCTCGGGCGTAACCCAAGGCGGTCGGCTCCAGCGGGGCGGGCAGAATGCCCAGGCCCTTCTGCCAGGCGTCCTCCGTCCAGGCGGCCGGATCGAACTTGCCGCCAGCCGCCAAGAGCAGGTTTCCTCCCTGCTCTACATACTGCTTCAAGAGGGTCACTTTCTCCAGCGATGGCTGCGAAACGCCGCCGATGACCACCAGGCGGGCGTCGGCCAACACCGTGCGGTTGAGATCGTCGATCGTAACGTGCCGGATCTGCACCAGCGGCCGATTTTGGCCCGGCGGGGCCAGCCATCGCCTCAGCCAGCGGGTGTCGCCGAAAATCTTCTTCTTCGTATCTTCATGCGACCCCAGCGAATCGACGAAAACGACGGGAATCGAGTCGGCCACCGGCACGACGAGCACCCGCCGATTATCGTCGGGCAGGCGATCGAAGGGCACCTTGTCCGGCGCAATCGACACCTCGACCGTGGCGTAGCGGGGGCCGTTGTTCGTAGGATCGGGGTCCGAGCCCGTCCCCTGAGACTGGACGGACTCGGAGGTCCGTCCTACAGCAACCTTGGGGAATTCGTACTCGGGGAAGGTGATCTCGCGCGACTGCCCCGGCTGCAAATCGATCAGTTCCGACGCGACCTGTTTGCCATCGACCTTGAGAACCACCGGGATACCTTTGCGCGGCTCTCCACCGTCGTAGCGGATGGTGGCGGTAAACACCGCCGGGGACTGGGCGTTGGCCACGCCGTCGCGAAGCTGCACGTTGTCGACCCAGACGTTCTCGATCTGGTCGGGCTCGACCTGCACGACTTCCATCCGGCAGGGCAGTTGCTTGAGGTGTTCCCTCTCGGCATCGGCCGGCCAATTGCCCACTTGCTGGTCGGTGACCAGCAAGATCCGCTCGCCGGACACGCTCGTCGTGTGCTGGCAGGCCTTCAAGGCACGGTCGAGTACCCGATCGGGCTGGGCGGAACAATCGACTGGGCGGATCGCGGACAAGGCATCCAGGGCGTCCTCACGCCGCGGGTAGGCCTCGAAATGCAGGCCCGCCTCGGCCCCGCAAGTGGGCAGCACCGAGATCAGGCTCCCGCTGGGCAAGCCTTCGATCCACTCCTTGGCCTTGGCCTTGGCGTCGTCGAGCAAAATCCCGCCCGGTTTCTGATAACTCATGCTCAGGCTGTTGTCGACCAGCACCACGGCATGCACGGGCTGATTGGGATCGATTGCCGCCTGGGAAAAACGGTTCCAATAGGGCCGGGCCAGGGCCATGCCGAAAACCAGCAGGCAGGCGATGCGCAGCAGCATGAGCAGCAAATCGCGGAGTTCCATCATCCGCCGGCTCCGCGTGAGGGCCTCGCGGAGGAAGTCCATGGCCGCCCACTGGACAACGAAAAACCGCCGGCGGTTGAGCAGGTGCACGATGACCGGCACCGCGGCCGCCACTGCGCCGGCAACTGCAAGCCAGGGATAAACAAAGGTCGGCAACTCTTAGTACTCGCGTGTGAATTGGTCGGTCGAAACGTTACTTCTTCTCAAACTGTTTGATCCTTCCCTCTTGGAGAATCGGCAGGTATCGATTCGGGATCGCCAATACAAAACAGGACACGGCCGTCTGGTAAAGCACACCCGGTTTGCCGCCGACCTGGCCGGATGCGTGCCAGCCGCCGCGGTTCCCGGGATTGTCGTCGTTCATCTGGCTGGAAACCAGGCGGTCGCGGAGCAGGGGATAGCTCCGCTTCCACGGCTCGCCGCCGACCTGATACAAGGCCTGAGCGACATAATAGGCGGTGTACGGGTCGAAGGGGGGCTCGTTGCGGTTCCCTTTGGACATCTCGCGTACGGCATTTTCAATGATTTCAATGTTCTTCGGAATCCGCCAGTCGTCGTACTGGGCGAATTCCTGCAGGCAGACTACGCCGGCCGCCGCCATGGCCAGCGACTGCTGGCCGCCACCCTTGTCGTAGGCGAATCGGCCCGGGTGCTTCTGCTGCTCTTCTTCCGCGGCTTCGCGCGGACAGCCTTGCGGCTGATAATGCTCGCGGACGTCGCGGATAGCGCGCTCGATCACCGCCGGCGGAATCTCGAAACCGCTATCGACCGCGCTCCGCAAGGCCTTGGCCTGCATGACCGCCAGGCTCAGGTCGTGCCCGTTGTTGCCATCGAAATTCGACGCCAGCCAGGACTCGTACTGCCAGCCGCCGTCACGGCACTGGCTCTGGATGATCAGCTTCAGGGCGCGGTCCAAAGTCGGCCCCACGCGGGGGTCACTGGTCATGCCATAGGCCTGCCCGAGCACGAAGGTCGACAGGCCGTGGTTGTACATGTCGGCATGGTCGCCGGCGATGTTCAAGAGTCCGGATGGCCTGGCCTTGTGAAGGACATAGTTCAACGCCTTCTTCTCCGCGGCACCATAGCGGCCGTGGCCCGGGGCGTGACCGTCGGACAGAAAGGCCAGCAGACCCATGCTCACCAGGCCGAGGTTATCGGTCGACCAGTTGCCCTCCGGCCCCTGATTGTCCTGCAGCCATTGCAGGCCGCGATCGAGGGCCTTGCGACTTTGCGGTGTAATCTCCCAGGAACTGTCGCCGCAAGCGAAGCCTGGAAAGGCGCACACCAACAGCGCAGCACAAACCGAAGCGCAGCAAGCATGGAATCTGGGAAGAATCACGGCGGGCAGCAAGGGGGGTAACCGTTCAGCAGCGCTCGTACATTGTACCAGGCACTGGGCAGCATGCAAGCATGGTGCCGGTACCTGCGACATTAGAGGCCATGAACGCTTAGGCGGGGGGCGACTCGGCAAACTCGGCAAACAGCGCCAGGATTCCAAGCCGCTCGGGCAATTATCGGATTCTAACAACAGGAGGCCGAGTTGTCAACAATTTCGCCATTTATTCCGTTTTTGCCGCCAACCGCGACCATGGATACATGGTGCCCGACGTGGTGCCCGGTCCGCCACAACCGGCGGGGTCGTTCTTTTCGCTATCGTCGCGCCGATGCCTATTTTCCCTCTAGTTCGTCAAGTTTCCGCTTCCTTGCAGAAACCCTTTCGGCATCGTCGATGAGGTTTCTGTTCACTGCTTCCCCCCTGCGAAGAACCTGCCGCCATGCCGAAGACACGTCGTCGCCCCCTCGCTTCTGTGCAGTCTCCTCTGGAAACCTACTTGCGGGAGATCAACGAGACCTCGTTGCTGTCGGCCAACGACGAGCACGAACTGGCCGTAGCCATCGGCAGCGGCGACGTGCAGGCCCGCGACCGCATGGTCCGCGCCAACCTGCGCCTGGTGGTCAACATTGCCCGCGGTTACACCGGCAAGGGGCTCGGCCTGCAAGACCTGATCGAAGAGGGAAACCTGGGCTTGCTGCGCGGTCGAAGGCTTCGACCCGGCCATCGGCACGCGATTCTCGACCTATGCCAGTTATTGGATCAAGCAATCGATCAAGCGGGCTTTGATCAACACGGCGAAGACGATCCGCATCCCGGCCTACATGGTCGAACTGCTCTCGAAGTGGAGGCGGGCGACGACCCGCCTGGCCGAGGAACTGGGCCGTACTCCCACGCCGGAAGAGATCGCCCGCGTGCTCGGCTTGCCCCGCAAGAAGCTGCCCATCATCAAGAAGGCCATCCGCATTTACAACCTCACCCCGCAGACCGATCAGGCCGACGCCGGCTGGTCGCTGGGCGAAATGATCCAGGATGAGCGGGTCCGTACCCCCGAAACCGAGATGGTCGAGAGCGATAACCTGGTCCACGTCATGCGGCAGTTGGAAACGATGGATCCGCGGGAAGCAAGCGTCCTGCGCATGCGGTTCGGGCTGGATGGACACGAACCGAGGACTTTGAAGGAAATCGGCGAAAGCCTCAGCTTGACCCGCGAGCGGGTGCGGCAAATCGAGACGGAGGCCCTCGGCAAGCTGGCCGAGAGTCTGGAAGGCCCGGCAAGCTGAGCGAAAAAAACCCCGTGCTGAATCGTTCAGCACGGGGCTCGGAATGTCTTCGCCAAGGCGGGGATTCCCGAAGGCGGCCTTGCGGTCTTGGGATCCCCCGGACCTCTACCGCCACCAGCAACAGCGCGGCTTGTCTTTGAAGTCCAACCACCACCAGCCATCGTCCCATTCCAGGCTGACCTTTCGCCAGCCTAAGGGAACTTGCGGATACGGATAGAAGGGACCGATGTACGGCCAGGCCGTCGGCGAGTACTGCTTGGGATAGGTCAACGCCGCATAGTTTGGATACGCGGCATAGCTCGGCCAGGCGTAGGCCGGCATCGCCGGATGGTCGTAACGCACCGGCGCCACACCGCCCGCGGCGGTGCCCGGGGCGTACATTGGCAACGGCGCGCCTGGCACGCCGCTGGCCGCAGCCGGCGCCGGCAAAGCCTCTGGAGCAGCAACCGGCTGCATCATCGCCACCGGCGTCGTAGCGTGCGACGCGCTGAACGACGACGGCAAGGCCTGGACCCGATTGACGTTGGCAGCCATGTCGCTGCTGCCGCGCAGCGGGTTCGCGGCCGACCCGACGGTCTTGGTCGCCGAGGGATTGGCAGCGCTGCCGGGCTTGGCGCCGTCGATCATCAGTTCGTCGCGGACTACCTGGTTAATGACGACGCCCTCGGTCGCAAAAACCACGGCCACGGCCTTGTTGAGTTGCTCCTGATTGTGAACGTGTCCCTGCAGCCAGACCGTTCCATTCAGATAGCGGACGGCGATCTTGTCGCCAAACACCAATTGACCACTCTTGGTTAAGTGATCGCTAATCTTTTGCGCGGCTTCCTGGTTGGGGCTGTCCGCCCGAACCAGCGCCGGCAGCAGGCCAGCCGCCACGGCGACCAGCGTTACCATGAAAAATTGACGCATCTTACCCTCCTTCGTATCGTGTTCCTGCGGTGAAGACAGCCCATCGGTTGCCAGACCCGAGGGATTGGCACACAGCGCAACGCGGCTGGAAAACCGGCATGTCGCTTCCCTCGGCAATGTCCGAATCCGATCAATGCCTGACTATAGGTTTCGGTTTGCCGGTTGTGCCGGAAGGAAGAATTCTTTCGATTTTGCCGAAAGTGGCGGTCGTAGCGCGCCTAGCCACAGGTAGGGTAGATTCCCTAAGATGTGGTTTGACAACAGGTTACGAGCTACGTAGGCCGGAACAAGCCTCGGGGCGCCTGGGGTACCCGCTTGTGGGTCGCGGGCCGGTTGCGGCACGGGTGCTTCCCCAGCTACGTAGGCCGGAACAAGCCTGCGCAGTTCCGGCATTACTCGCCGCAACGTAGTCCATGCCGCAACTGCGCTTCGCTTGTTCCGGCCTACAGCTTGTTCCGGCTACAGCGGACGGCTGAAGTCGCACGTTGCGGTTACAACCATCACTGCTAGGGTGGTTGCCGACATCATCCACTGTTGCGGGGCGTTCCACACGTTCAGAACGGTCGTGAACGCCACAATCACCAGAAGCGCGATGAACATTCGCTGGAACAACGCCTGCCAGCGGCGGCCCTCGCTGATCCGAGCCAGGGCGGCACTCATGAGTCCACAGACCTGAACTGTGGAAATCACGCAAAGCTGACTGAAATCAAGCCCACCGAACATCCGCCGTGCCTTCCATGGCTGAGGAATCCGTCGCAAGCCTTTACCATCCGTGGTCATCCCACGGGGGACGCGAAAGTGGGCGAACTGTACCCGGAACCGCACTTCACGGGAAGACTACTTCTCGATGGCGGCCGTCTGTGAGGAAATCACGGCGTAGGCCGACAGTTCTGGCGCGGCCTGGCCCAGATCTGTCACAATCCGGATCGTTTTAGTGACTTTTCCCTCGGTGTTGCCCGCCACGAAGGTTACGGGAATCACATGGACCAGCTTCGCCTCGCCGCCGGCCGCGCCGAACTTGAATGCCTTGTCTTCGCAGGTAATCGAAAGCACTCTGAACGGGCGGGCCCCCTTCACCACCAGCAACTTGGTCACCGCTTGACCCGGCTGAACAATGCCCATGAACAGCGATGAAGGGCTGACCGTCAGCGTCGAAACTACCCGCCCTTCCACGGCCAGCGGCATCTGAATACTCCGACCCTCATTGGTCACCAACAGGAGATGATCTTGGAGATAGCCGGCCGGGGCGTCCTTATCGAGCGTCACGGACAAATCTGTCGTGGTCCAGCCGTTTTGCCGACTGCTGCTGATCACCTTGGCCGAAATGTGCGGGTTGGACGACGTCACGTCGGTAATTTGCCAATCACTCCAGCCCGAGCGATTCACCCGAACCTTGCGTTCGACCGGCGTTCCCTGTTGGACGTCGCCAAGCTGAACGCTGCCGGGCTCGAACAGCACGTCGCCGCGAATTACGCCTCGAACGTGGAGCAGAATCTCCGCCGGCATCGGCTTATCGATAATCACGGTAATCGTAGCAGCCCGTGACCCGACGAAGCTCGGCGTATTGAACACCGCCCGGATGGCGCCTTCTTCATAAGTCTTCAAGGTCGGCTTGACGACCGCGACGCTGGTGCAGCCGCAGCTTGAAAATGCGGTAACGATATGCACATCTTCAACGTAGAGGTTGGAAAACGTGAAATCGAATTCGGCCTTCGAGCCCCGCGCGACCGTGCCGAAATCGTGCTCGGTCGTCTTGAACATCTTCGCGGCCCACTGCTGTGCGAAGCAAGGGGATGCCGCCGGGACCAAACAGGCGATCAAGAACAATGTTTTCCGAATCATGGTATGCTATCCAGGGATTGAAGCGACCAGGTCGCAGGGTGCGATCCAAAATGCTCCTGAACCGGCTTCGCCGAGCAAATCTAAGACGCAAAATGGCGAGGGTCAAATAATTAGCGTGTGGACGGAGCGTCCGCGTTGCCTCCGCGTCTGCGCATTCCGCAGATCTTCGCGGAACCGAGCAGCCCTTTTCTCCGTCAAAGTCGCCCCGTAGCGAACAACCCGCATCCCGGCTATTCCAGGCATACGCGGCGCATGCGGCACTTCCGGCGAATGTGTAAACTGTATTTTTCGGCCGGACGATCCTACCGGCAGAGCCAACGGACGGCTCGCGTTTCCGCCAGGATTGCAAGGGAGTCGATAGATGGGCGCGCGCTTGCGGTGCTTCGTCGTGCCTTTCGTGGCACTCTTCCTGGCTGCATCATCGCTACGGGCCCAAGACGCCGCTGCGGTCGAGCAGCCTGCCGGCGAGTCGCTGCTCCCCTGCGAGCCCTGCAATCCAGGCCCCTGCGGCTGGTTCCAAGCCGATTGGCTGTGGACGTCGCGGGCCGGGATGTGGAGCGATACGCGGAACTTCATCGACGGCCCCGACGCCACCAGTTTCAGCAATCTGCCCGCGTTTTCCGGCGACAACGGCTACCGCTTGCAGGGCGGATTTCGCTGCGGCAATTGGATTTTCGAGGGTGTCTACTCCCACTTCGGTGACTGGGAATCGTCGCTGAACAAGAACGTCAACGGGGTGGCCTTCAACGCCAGCGCCGCGGCGGGCAGTTGGGCGGGGGAAAACTCCATCAACGGCGGCACTTACTTCACGCCGATCTTCAACGCGGCCAACCTGGCCTCGCCAGTCAGCGCGCCCACCGATCAACTCGGCTTGGGCCCCAGCACGTCTTTTCCCAACGATGCCAAGCCAGTCCTGCTGGCCTATGCCCATACCGATTTCTACATGACCGAGGCCAACGTCAAAGGGGCCGACTTCCTCTTTTCGCTCTTCGGCCATGGTGTGCGATTGGGAGCAGGCTACGTCAATGCCAACTTCAACAGCGATGCCTGGGTGTACTTGTCGGGCACCTTCCGCGACGTCAGTAACTCCGGCGGCGCAACGGTCAGCCTCTCGAACTCCGTCCTCACCGCAGCCGGCGGCGGCGGCCTGACTCTCTATTCCGGCGGAGGAACCGGCTTCACCGATGGAACCACCACCGGCGGAACTCCCAGCCAGTGCGTCTTCACGCATCAGGCCACCACCAGAAATCAGTTCAACGGCGCCCAGGTGCTGCTGGACGGCAACCTGCTGGAGTTCCATCGCCTGGACATTGGCCTCGGCCTGAAGGCCGGCATCTTCGACAACTTCGCCGAAGGCACTGTCCTGGAGACCTACAAGGAAACGAACAACGACCTCTCATCGTATGCCCGCCAGTTCTCCGCCAGTTGCCACCATTTGGCATTTCTGGGCGGCGTCGGGGTCAATGCCGGCTATCACCTCACCGACGAAATCGTCATCACCGCCGGTTACGACGTGCTATTCTTGTCCAATCTGGCCTTGGCCCAAGAGCAAGTCAACGGCATCAGCAACAACTGGTACCATGTGCAGACCGACGGCTCGGCGCTGATCCAATCCGTACACACGGGACTGGAAATCGCCTTCTGATTGACATTGCCCCAAACCACGGGCTCTAGTATCTTCCGGCCATGAATCTCGCAATCTTCCTCCCTAATTGGGTGGGAGACTTGGTCATGGCCACTCCCACCTTGCGGGCCGTGCGGCGGCATTTTGGCCCGTCGGCGCGGATTGTGGGCATTCTGCGCCCGCAATTGGCCGAACTGCTCCAAGGTACCCATTGGCTCGATGAGCAGTTTCCCTTCGATCCCAAATCGGGCCACAAAGGACATGGACATTGGGCACTCATCGGCCGCATGCGGCGGCAGCGGTTCGATATGGCCTTGCTGCTGACCAACTCGCTGCACACCGCCGTGCTGGCCTGGCTGGGCGGAGCCCGCCAGCGAGTCGGCTACGCCCGGGACGGGCGATCGCTGTTTCTTACCAGGCCAGTTCGAGCTGTCCGCGGACCAGGAGTACCGGGTGCCCGCCGGCATTTCCGGCCCGCGCCGATGGTCGAAAGCTATCTGGCCCTGGCCGGGGCGATCGGTTGCCCGGCGGAACCGCCGCAGTTGGAATTGAACGTCACGACAGCCGAAAGCGAGCAAGCGGTACGCGTGTGGCGTGATTTGGGACTGCGAACCGATGGACGGGTCGTGGCAGTAAACTCTACCGGGGCCTACGGGACGGCGAAACTCTGGCCGGCCGAACATTGCGCCGCCCTGGCCCGGCAGATTGTCGCCCAACTCGATCACGACGTACTCGTGCTCTGCGGGCCCGGCGAGCGCGAGGCTGCCCGAGCGATCGCCGCCCAGGCTCGCTCGCCGCGGGTCTTTTCCCTGGCCGCCCAGGCCGTCAGTCTCGGGCTGACCAAGGGCTGCCTGGCTCGCTGCCGGCTGATGGTTTCGACCGATAGCGGCCCGCGGCACGTTGCCGCCGCCCTGGGCAAGCCGGTTGTTACCTTGTTGGGACCAACGCTGCCAGCTTGGATCGAGAATCCCACCGTCCTCGGGCCGATGCTCCGCAGCGAGTTGGACTGTCTGGGCTGCGGCAAGCGGACCTGCCCGTTGCAGCATCACCGCTGCATGCGCGACCTGTCACCCGAGCGGGTCTTGCGGGAAGTGGCCGCGCTGCTACAGACGACAACCATCAAGGCGGCGTAGGTGGAACCAGCATGGCAACGACGATTGCGATGACCGACGCCAACCGCGACCACGACCACGACCATGGGTACATGGTGCCCGGCATGGTGCCTGAATCGCGCGCACGCCATACTATTCCATCACGCGGGCACCGACGCGCAGCGTTGGTCGGCGCGATGAGTACGGCTGCTTTCCTATGGATCGCGGAACGCTATCGCGAGCCCTTGGAAAACGCGGGGCTGGCGGAATTCGACGAGGTCATGGCGGGCACTTCCGGCCGTTGCTTGCGGGTATTGCCGGACCGTGAGAACTGGTATCTGCCAGGCATGTACTTGAAAAAACATCGTGCCCGCACCTGGGCAACGCGGATCGCTGCCGCTTTGGGCGCAGCATCTCCGCCAAGCCCCGGCCGCGTCGAGGCCGAGAACGCGCTGGCCTTGCAGTCACTCGGCATGGAAGTCATGCCGCTGATGGCCTATGGCGAGAAACTGCATGCCGACGGCCGGCTGGAATCGTTCCTGCTGACGGAGGAACTCCAGGGATATTGCGAACTGCAGGAGTTCATTCAACGACGGTTCCCTTCGCATGAGTCCGTCATCCCGGAGCTCGACCGGGGGTGCGCTGCGAGGCCCCCGGCTAATGGATTCGACCCGTCCGGGGTCAAATCGCTGCATCGCTTGATCGTTCAAGTGGCCGATATCGCCCGGCGGTTCCATGCGGCCGGCTTCAACCATCGCGACTTCTACTGCTGCCACTTCCTGGTCAAAGAGACGTCGCCGGGACAGTTTGATGTCCGCTTGATCGACCTGCAGCGGGTCCAGCAGCGACGGTGGTTCCGGCGGAGATGGATCGTCAAGGACCTGGCCCAACTGGCCAGCATGTCGCCCGATGATCAGGTCGGCTGCCGCGAGAAGATCCTCTTTCTGCGGACCTACCTGGGAGTGCGGAAACTGCGGCCGCAAGACAAGCAGTTGATTCGCGACGTCCTTTGGAAACTGTCACTCATCCGCCGTCGCGCGAGGCACAAGCCATGAGAATCGGGCTGGTCCTGGAACAATTCGACCCGGCCCGCGGCGGCCGCGAACAGTGGACCTGGTCGTTCACCCAGCGGCTGCTGGAGTTGGGCCATGAGGTGCACGTCGTGGCGCGAAGCTGCTCTGTCAAAGCCCTCCGCTTGCCGATCGCCTACCACCCGATCCAGTGCGACCCTTCACCGGTCGCCTTCGCGGGCCAGGTGCCGGCCGTGCTTGGGCCTCTGGCGCTGGATATCGTCCACGATATGGGCATGGGCTGGTACTGCGACGTCTTCCATCCGCATGGGGGTTCGATGGCCTCCAGCGCGGAACGCAAGCTGCTATTTCTGCCGGCATGGCTCCGCGGGCTGAAGCGGATAACCAACCGGATGCTGCCGCGGCATCGCACGTTTCACGCGCTCATGCAGCGGCAATACGCCGACCACGGGCAGATCGTGCTGGCCTTGTCGAAGGCTTCGGCCGCCGATTTCCAGCGATTTCACGGCGTGGCCCCGCAGCGGATCCGGATCGTTTACAATGGCGTCGATACCGAGCGATTTTCGCCCGAAGTCTGCCGGCCCCAGCGCGAACCGGCGCGGCGCCATTTGGGCCTGTCGGCCGACGCGGTGATGGCGCTGATCGTAGCCCACAATTTCCGCCTCAAGGGCGTGGCCACCCTTTTGGGGGCGATGCGCCGATTGCAGACCGAGGGGCGGGAAGTGCGTCTGGTGATTGTCGGCGGCAAACACGTCGATTCGTGGCGGCGCTACGTTGCCCGCCTTGGCTTGAGCCGGCAAGTCGTCTTTGCGGGGCGGGTCGACGATCCGCTGCCGTACTACGCCGCCGCCGACTGCTACGTCCATCCGACCTACTACGATCCGTGCAGCCTCGTGGTGCTGGAGGCGGCCGCCTGCGGACTGCCTTTGATTACGAGCCGTTACAACGGAGCGAGCGAGTTGTTCCGCGACGGCGAAAACGTGCTTCTGGTCGACGACCCGGCTGACGATGCGGAGATGGCCGGCGCGATGCGGACCTTACTTGACGACTCGGCCCGCCGGCGGCTGGGCGAGTCGGCCCGGACCACGATTTTGCCACATTCGTTCCGGCGGAACGTGGAGCAGATTTTGGAGATCTATCAAGAGATTCTCGACCGCCGCGGCGGATTGCCGCAGGGCTACCACGTGCTGGAATCGCGGTTCGGCGGTGAGGCCTTGCGCAGCCACCCGCGACCCGCAAACGGGTACCCCGGCACCCGGCCGCACGGTCCGCGCTCGCTGGAGATTCTTGGGGCAGGAGAAAAGCAATGAAAATAGCCTTGGTCATCGATCACTTGGATCCTCGCCGCGGCGGCGCGGAACAATGGACCTTCCAGCATGCCGAGCGGCTGCTGGCCCGCGGACACGAAGTCCACGTGGTGGCCCAAGGGGTGAACGGCCCGGCGGCAGAATTGGACATCGTGCCGCACTTGCTCGGCCCAATCCGTTCGGTGCTGCGGCGCGCGGCCGCGGCCGAAACGGCCCTGCGGCGCCTGAAGGTCGACATGGTCCACGACGTGGGCCTGGGCTGGCATAGTCACGTGCTGCAATCGGAAGACGGCTCGCGCCTGGCCCAATGGGAACAAAAGCTGCTGTTGCTGCCCTCGTGGCAGCGGCCGTGGAAGCGGGCGATGCTGCGGGTGCTGCCCCGCTACCGCGATTTCCGCCGCCTCATGGCCCGGCAGTTCGGCGACCCGCAGCGGATCGTGATCGCCGTTTCGCAAATGTGCGCGCGGGACTACCAGCATTATCACGGCGTGCCGCCGGAGCGGATCCGCCTGATCTATCACGGCACCGATAACGAGCGTTTCTCGCCGGCCCATCGCGATCGCTGGCGCGAGGAGGTCCGCGATCGCCTGGGCGTTTGCGAAGATGAAGTCATGCTCTTGTTCGTGGGCCACGATTACCAGCGGAAAGGACTGCCTACGGCGGTGCGGGCGGCGAACCGCCTGGCGGCCCAAGGGGCCCCGGTGCGGCTGGTCGTGGTGGGCGGGAAGAAGCGGCGGGGCGCCCGGTACTCCGCGGGCACCCGGTACTCCGGGTCCCCACCCGCAAGCCTTCCCTCGCGGAGCGGGAAGCCCAGCCCGGCGGTTGATTCGCCCAACGGCGTGGTGATCAACGTCGGCGCGATCGACGATCCGGTCCCCTACTATGCCGCAGCCGACGTCTTCGTGCTGCCGACGTTCTACGATCCGTGCAGCCTGAGCGTTTCCGAAGCGGCAGCCAGCGGGCTGCCCAGCGTAACGACGCGATTCAACGGCGCGGCGGAATTGCTCACCGAGGGCATGGATGGCAGCGTGATCGACGATCCAGCCGACGATGCGGAACTGGCCGGCGCGCTCCGCCCGCTCTTGGACCAGAACGTCCGCCGGCGGATGGGCGAAGCGGCGCGGAAGCTGGCCGTGAAACATACGCTGGATCACAACTGTGATCAGATCGTGTCGATCTATGAGCAAATCGCCGGCCGGAAACTCCGCGCGGCGTAGAAAAATGCGAATCTGCTTATATACCAATACGGCGTTGCCGAAAATCGGCGGACAGGAGATCGTCGTCGACGCCCTGGCGCGGCAGTTTCTCGCCCTGGGACACGAACCGGTGGTGTTGACGCCCTGGCGCGGATCGCAGGGCCCGTTCGACCCGGCTTCCGTGCCCTATCCGGTGGTCTGGCATCCGCGCTTCCTGTCCACGCACTGGTTCGTGTCTTGGTACGGACAGTGGATGGCGAATCTGCACCGCATCCAGCGGTTCGACGTGATCCATTGCCACGGGACTTACCCGGCGGGCTACGTGGGCGCGTCGTGCAAGGCGGTCCGCCAACTGCCGCTGGCCATCACCAGCCACGGCGACGACCTGGCGCCGGGCGGACTCTACGATCGCAAGCCGGAACTCCGCGGGCGCTATCGCTTGGCCCTGGAGCGGGCCGATGCCGCCGTCGCCATCAGCAATTATACGGCCGGGATGTTGCGCGAAGCCTGCGCGAAGTTGCGGCGGATCGTGCCGATTCCCAACGGTGTGGAGGTCGAGCAATTTGCCGCACCGGCGCCACGGCCGGCGAGTCTGCCCGCCACGATCCGCTCGAAGTCCTATTTGCTCTTCCTGGGCCGGCTCGATCCGCGGAAAGGGATCGACGTGCTGTTGGAGGCCATGGCCTTGCTGCGCGGGCAATGCGATCTCGACCTGGTCGTAGCGGGACGCGGACCGGAAGGCCCGGCCCTGCAAGCGCTGGCTGCGCGGCTCGGTCTCGCCCGGCAGGTGCAATTCGTCGGCCAAGTGGCAGGCCGGCAGAAGCTATGGTTGTTGCAGAACGGCCTTTGCTCGATCGTTCCTTCGCGAATCTGGGAAGCTTTTGGTGTCGTGGCGCTGGAGAGCCTTGCCGCCGGACGACCGGTCATTGCCTCGCAATTGCCGGGCCTTGCCGACCTCGTCCGGCCCGGACGGACGGGGCTGCTGGTGCCGCCCGAGTCGCCATCAGAATTGGCCGAGGCGATCCGGCAAGTGATCGCCGATCCGCAGCGCGCCGACGACTGGGGCCATGCGGCGCGGCAGTTTGTCCAGGCGTTTGACTGGAAAAACATTGCCACCGGGCATCTCGAGTTGTTTGCCGAATTGATCGCCGGCGGGCGTCGCCCCGCCGTGCACTACGGCAGGCTCGGGGCAACGGCCGCGAAGCGGGAAAGAGCAGCGCTCGCGCACTGATGGCCGACGCGGCGGTCGCGCCGCGGTCAGATTAGTTGGCAGCGGGCAGCTTGCCGCTGGCGATTTTCTCGCCGAACGTGGGCGACGCGGGGTCCTTGGGGTTGCTCTTCAGCTTGGCTACGACATCCATGGCGGCCAGGATCTTCGCCCTGTTCTTCTTGTCTTCCTTGCTCAGCAGCTTGGCAAGCTGCTTGCCGTAGTCATTGCGGATCTTCCTGTTGTCGCCGGGCGCATGGCAAACGGTACAACTGGCCTGATCGAACGCGCCGGCCAGAGCGACGTCATTGGCGTCCGTGCTATCGGGCTTGACGTACTTGGCCTTGAACGCATCCTTGAACTCTTTGACGGCCAAGGCCGGCGAGGCCGTGAAACCGATCAAACCCAGGACGGCGAAAAGAAGAACTGCCGAGGAAAGGTCAAACTTCTTGCTCATCGATGATCCTCTGTGGTGGGGTTATGGGGTGGGATTTGCCGTAGCGAGTCTGCTATTATGGCTAATCGAGCTGACAAAAACAAGTTGCCGTATCGTCGTTTTCCTCGGAACGAGGAAAAGCAGTCAAGATTGCCTAGATTATGCATTTTATGCATGCCTCCGCCGCTATATCAGATAACCCTGTGGCATCATGTCCATTCGGGGTACCGGATTCTTTCTTAAAGGCCAGAAGTTAGATTGACGAGAGATTATGCGTAAGCTAAAATACGCACGGGTTAGAGTATGGTCATGGGTTACGATTTAGGGTGAACGGGCGTACAATTTTGCCTCCTGCAGGAGAGCGGCCGAGAACCACGAAATAAGCCCGGTTGCTGCCGAGCCAAATCCGGTTTTCGCACCGGTTCTAACCTAAAGGAGTACGAGGAAATGCAGATCCACCGGGGTACGGTGGAGATCGTGATCCAGACACCTGCGAAGCTCAATTTGTTTTTCGAGGTGCTAGGCAAGCGTAGCGACGGCTACCATGAGATTGAAACGCTCATGTGCCCGATCGATTGGTACGATACCCTGTACTTTGGAGTAACGTCGAACGCAGACGTGGAATTCGAGTGCCAGTCGGGTTCGGCGGCTGGGTACCCGCGTGCGGGTGGCGGTTTTGCCGAAGTGCCCCGGGATGGCAGAAATCTCGTCTTGCGAGCGGTGGAGTTGGTTCGGCAGCGGACGGGAACGAAACAGGGCGCGCGGATTCGGCTGATCAAGCGGATTCCTGCCGCCGCGGGATTGGGCGGTGGTTCGAGCGATGCAGCCGCGGCGTTGGCAGCCGCAAACCTTGGATGGAAACTGGGCCTGTCGAGGCCCGAACTTGCCTCATGGGCGGCGGAACTAGGCAGCGATGTGCCGTTTTTCCTCAACCGCGGCGCGGCCATTTGCCGTGGTCGCGGTGAACGGATCGAACCGATACGTGGGTTGGGATTGATGAACTTTGTGGTCGTGCGACCAGTGGAAGGCCTGTCGACTGCCGCCGTGTATGGAGTCTGCCGCCCGGCCGCGTCGCCCCGACCTTTACAACCCCTGCTCGATGCACTCCGGCAGGGAAACGCGCGACGGGCCGGTGGCCTGCTTTTTAACCGACTGCAGGCGGCGGCCGAAGAGTTGTCGCCGTGGGTGGCCAGGATGGGCCGGTTGCTGGCTCGGGAGGATTGCCTGGGACACGGCATGAGCGGCAGTGGAACCGCGTATTTTGGGCTGTTTCGCAGCACCCTCCAGGCGCGACGGGTGGCCCGGCGGTTGCTGGCCCGCGGAGTGGGATGTGTGATTGCTGTGCGAAGTTGCTGTTAGGAGCCTGTGGAAAGATTGCGGAAACCAGCGCGGGGGTTTATCCTTGCGAGTTCGGCGTCTGGACGGGCTTTCAATGCGGAGGTGCGCCGTGGAGATCACCGAGGTGCGCGTGAAGCTTATGGAAGAAGCAGGAGAGCGCCTGCAGGCTTTCTGTTCGATTACGCTGGACGACGCTTTCGTCGTTCGCGATCTGAAGATCATCGAAGGTGCAACGGGGCCTTTCGTGGCCATGCCCAGCCGCAAGCTTACGACCCACTGTCCTCAATGCGGCTGCAAGAACCATTTGCGGGCCGCCTTCTGCAATCAATGCGGCGTTCGGCAAAGGGACCAGCAGGCATCGAAGGACGATGAAGGCCGGGCCAAACTCTACGCCGATATCGCCCACCCGATCAATTCGCACTGCCGGGAGATGATCCAGCAGCGGGTGATCCAGGCCTATGAAGAGGAGAAAGCCCGCTCGAAACTGCCCGGCTACGTGCCGAGCTACGACGATTTCGACGAGGACCCGACCTGGATGCCGGCCCCACTGCCGGCTTCCGCCGAGGCGCCGAAGGTCCAGGGGGCCGAGAGGCCCCGCGGCCCGCATCGCCCGCCCGCCGCGCCGCGGCGCACCCACCGACCCGGCGAAACGCGCGCCAACGACAGCTTCGGCGAAGGAATCTTCGAGTAACCATCTCGTTCCCACGCTCCGCGTGGGAACGCACGGCATGGCCGCTCCGCGGCCCCGTGGCAGGGACGCGAAGCGTCGTCACCGGGTCGACGATCCGTCACGATTTTGCCGCCGGCGCCAACGCCTCTTGCCGCCGTGGCAAGATCGGTTCCGCGGCAGGCCCTGCGACCGGCAGTCGCCGCAGATCGCCCCGCGAAGCCTTGTTGGGATGTTCGATCTGATCGCGGAACATCGCCATCAGGGCGTCGATCTTCGCGCGGGGGAATCCCGCCAGGCGATAGGATACGCCGATGTTCAAGTGATCGCGATAGGTCGTCGGCGAGAGCACGATCGGCACGCTGGGCCCCGTGGAAACTCCGCGATGGTAGTCCAGAATGACGTTGCGATTCTGGTTCATCCACGCGTCGCGCACGAGAACGTTGGATATCCCGCCGCTCATCGGCAGCGCCTTGCGCATGAAATGACACCTGGCGGCCGCCGACAACCAGGGCCAGACGGTGTTGACGAACTGCATGTTGACCAGGCTGTCCATGTAACGGTGATGCGTCTTGATGGGGAGCGTCCGGGCTGCGACTTGACGGGTCGCCTCGTCCAGTCCGATCGTGGTGTCGGGGTCGTTGCGGACCAGATAATAGCCCAGAAAGGCCCCCATGGCGCGGCTCAGATCTTCATCCGCGATGCCGCGGGTGTCGACGATGCTGCCCAGGGCCAGTCCGTTCCGCCGGCCGCGCGACGGCATGACCTCGGCCAGCGCGCGGCCAAATGCCGCCAGGAGCACGTCGTGGACCGTTGCTCCGTTGGCCCGCGCGAATTCGCGGAGCCGCGCTACCGTGCCCGGAATGGTATGGTACAGACGGTAATCGACCGTCCATTGCGTGTTCGACCAGCACGCCACTCGCCAGGCGGAACGATTTCGATTCCATTGTCGCATGGCCCGGAATGCCGCCCGCGCCAGTTCCCCGCCGTGCAAACGCCGTCGGAAGACCTCTCGATACGTTCCCGGGTACAATTCCAGACGGTCTTCCTTCTCGGGCGCCGGCAGGGCCAAATACCGGCCCAGGATGCTTCGCAATACCAAGCGGGCTGCATAAGAGTCGGCAACCCAATGGTCGTACGCCAGAATCACGTAGTGCGCGTGGGGACCGGCGTCGAGCGCCGCAAGACGGAAGGGACGCGATACCGGCCGTTCAAACGGTCGGTTCAAGGCACGACTCACGTACTCCTTCAGGTCGTCTTCGGGATGCTCGCCGCCGACAACGGCTTCGACTTCCGGTTGGGTATCCGTTTCATGCCGAAACGATTCACCATCCGCCGACAGTCGAGCGATTCCCAGGCCATGGCAGCGAAACGCGGTTTCGACCGCTTCGGCAAGGTCGCCCAGGCGAAGCGGTCCGGCGATCTTGTAGGTATGGACGGCGTTGTACGGATGGAGGCTGCTCCATTGCAGCATCACCTTCTGAAACGCATTGAGACGACCACTGGCGGTTGGCGTTTGGCAACCCATCTCGTTACCCCCATCGACCCTAAGAGCCCCGACACCATTTATTCAATCGCAACTTTCGTACCAGTCGGCCAAAGAGTCGTAAGTCGCCGGTTAATGCGATACAGGCGGCACGGTTTATCGCTGGGGTCCGTTTTATTTGCTGGAAAATGGCGGCACCCGTTGCGGAGGATGGGCGGCTAGGAACGGCAAAGGGCGAGCGCGGAGACGGCTCGGCCACCAGCCACCCGCGTCAAGCCGGTAGCTTGGCACCGGGCTAAACGCGATACGCTCAATTAGGTGGTTTGTGAATCGCTTCTAGTGTGGTATGCGGAACCGAACAGGTTTTGTCCGAAGTCACGCTGTGATTCAACGTAGGCGGCGGCCAAGTAGGGTGGGCCGAGTTCTACGATTCCCACCAAGAACGCGCTATATCAAGGAATCAAGTATGGTGGGACTCGTTTCACTCGGCCCACCCTACTTGGGTGGCGCCGAGGCCACTTACGTCTGAATCGTAGCCAAGTCACGATTGGAACTGGTATGGACGCGGGCGGGGAATTATAATGGTATAGCGTGAGTTTCCCACGGCGAGACCGTGCCCCCGTTGCCCGTGCTGCCATTGGAGTGGTTATGCAGAGCTTTCATTGTTGGCATGCGAGAAAAGTCGCAGTTCTTGCGGTAGTCTTTTTCAGTTCCGCGCACCTGGCGCATTCCGCCGAACCGCAGACTGCGGCGGGCACCAAGCCGGCGCTGGTCCCGGACACGCCAGCCCCTGCCGGGGCGACTGCGGCGCCAATTCTACCGCCCGTCCCGGTTGCCCAGAAGGATGCCTCGGCGCCGCTCGCCAAACCGGCCGTTAAGGAGCCCGCGACGCCGAGTGATGAACGGCCTCGCCGGCGTGACCGATCATGGCCATCGGGCAGTTCCAAGCCGATGGCCGAGGAGAGCACAAAGCCTTCCAGCGGTCCTTACTCCGCAGCCGCAGCGGTCGGCGGCGCGTCCCAGGCGTCGCCATCCAAAGTCGATGCGCCGGTGGCCGACGTGCCGAAGAAGAAAGCGGAGAAGCTCCGCTTCCAGTTCCAATGGACCCCCTGGAAAGAAGTGCTCGACTGGTTCGCCAAGCAGGCCGATCTTTCGCTGGTCGTCATCGAGACCATGCCTCAGGGTACGTTCAACTACACCGACAGCCGCGACTACACGCCGGCAGAAGCCATCGACGTGCTGAACGGCATTCTCGAGCTGAAAGGCTTCTATCTCCACCGCAAGGATCGGATGTTGATCCTCGTTCCCTGCGAAAACGGGTTTCCGCCCGGCCTGATAGCGACGGTGCCGGTGGGAGCGTTGGATGGCAAGGGCGAGTCCGAAGTGGTGAACGTGCACTTCGACCTGAGCGCCATCCGGCCCGAAGAGGTCGAGGCCGAAGTCCAAAAGTTGCTCGGACCGCTGGGATCGCTCAGCTCCATGGTCAAGTCGCAGCAGTTGTCGGTCACCGATACGGTGGCACGGATGCGCATCGTCCGCGACTATCTGAAACGCATCGAAGGACCTAGGAGCACGCTGCAACTGGAGATGTATCCCTTGAACGGGGCCGACGGGGACGCGGTTCTGTCAGTGTTGAAGGTGGTCCTGGCCGGGCTGCCCGACGTGCGAGTTTCCATCGAGCCCAAGACAAGCAAGCTGATCGCCTTCGCGCCTCCCGCCCAGCAGGCCACCATCAAGGCCATTCTCGCACAATTTCGGACTGGGGAATCGCAAAAGTTCGAGGTCATCCCTCTGACTCGCAACGAGGCGCAGGCGGCGGCGGACGCGATCAACAAGATGTTCAGCTCCGGCGACCCGAAGCAAGCCCCTCAGATCGTCGCCGATGCGGCGAATCGGCAGTTGATCATCCGCGCCGGCGATGCCCAACTCGTGCAGATTCGCGAACTGCTGAAGAAAATGCGCGAGCCGCTCGACGCGCCGGTTGTTCGCAGCGGCAACGTGCGCACCATACCGATGAGCGAAGAGGATGCCCTGGCGGTCGTGGAGCAGGTCAAGAAGGAGTGGCCGAAACTGCAGCGCGGGAACGAAATCCGTATCATCCGGGCCGGCGGCGAGGGCCCTTCCCGCGAACCATCCGCTGTTGCGCCCGAAGAGAAGCCTTCGCCGGAACGCAAGAAAACGCTGTCTCCGCGCGACGACCGGCCGGCGGACCCGCCGCGGTGGCCCGAGGAGAAGCTTCAGCCGACAACTCCGGAAGTCCCCAAGGCAGAGCCTGCTTCCAAAGTGACGATGGACGTCGAGGAGCGTCCGGGGAAGATGCTGGGCGCCCGCATCCTGTGCGTGGCCGATCCTGTCGCTCCCAAGGCCGGTTCTGGCGGCGAAGCACCTGCGCCAAGTGGGGAAAGCAAATCGCCGGCGTCGAGTGGGGAGAGCAAATCGCCGGCGCCGAGTGCGGAAAGCAAACCGGCTGCGCCGATCTTTGTCATTGCCGGCCCCAACGGTTTGACGATTCGTTGCGACGATCTTGAGGCCCTCGACGAGTTCGAGCGCCTGCTGATGCAGGCGATGTCTAGTTCGAGCGATGCGCCCATGGGAGTTTTCTACCTCACGTTCGCCAAGGCCCAGGACGTGGCCGTAGAGCTCAACACGATTCTCGCCGGCGGGGGGGGCGATTCCGAAGACGGATCGGATGCCGCCAAGTTGGCGGGAAGCCGCCGGCCCTTGGCCACCGGTCCGATCAAGATTATACCCGAGGCCCGCTTGAATGCCTTGCTCGTGCTGGCAAACCGCACCGATAAAGCAACCATCAAGCGATTGCTCAATACCCTGGACATGAAGGAAAGCCCGGACGAAAACGCCGTCACGCCCAAGACGTGGTTGATACCCGTTCAGTATGCGCGGGCGAAGGACATCGCCGACGTGCTCCGCGAGGTTTATGTCGATCGGCTGGCGCAGAACCAGCAAATGCGGATGCGCGGGGGGGCCGGATTGCTGGGGCTGGGAATGATGATGGGGGGAATGGCCGGCGGCGGCGGCGGGCCGTTCGGCGGCTTTGGCGGTGGCGGCGGCGGCCGTGGCGGCGGCGGCGGGCCGAGCCGAGCCGACCAGGCAAACAGCATTTCGATCGGCGTCGACAACCGCACGAACACCCTGGTCATCGGCGCAACCGAAGCCGTATACAACGAGGTCAGCCAGTTGGTGCAGAATCTCGACGCCGCGGCGGAAGAGCAGCATGAAACCGTGCAGGTCTACCGTCTGCAGCGGACCAGCACGGACGCCGTGCAGAGAGCCATCGCGGCCTTCGCAGGCGACGTGGTGCAAACCGGTACGACCGGCACGACCTCTACCAATGGCAATCCAGCGGCAACACCGTTCGGCAGCGGCGGGCCATTCGGCGGCCGCGGCGGATTCGGTAGCGCGTTCGGTGGCGGGCCATTCGGCGGCGGGCAAGGCGGCTTTGGGCAAGGCGGCGGGTTCGGTGGTCGCGGTGGCGGAGGATTCGGCGGCCGCGGTGGCGGAGGGTTCGGCGGCGGGCAAGGCGGAGGGTTCGGCGGCCGCGGCGGCGGAGGCGGCGGCCGCGGCGGCGGGGGCGGCGGCCGCGGCGGCGGAGGATTCGGTGGCCGCGGTGGCGGAGGCGGCGGCTAAGGAAACGAGTTAGCTGTAGGGTGACCAGACTGCGTAGCAGGCGCAGGCCCACCATGACGTGCTTTCCAGTCGGCGATGGTGGGCCTGCGCTCGCCGACCCACGACCCGCAAGCGGGTGCCCCGGATCTGGTCCCACCCTACGGGCATGCTGTCCGCGATCTTACCGCAGCGCGGTACGGAACGTAGATTTCTCCCTCCCCACGAACTGTGAGAGCAAGAGTACGTAACGGGCCTGGTAATATATTGCCGGTTCGGTAAAGGCCCACGAATTCTCGTTCGCCTGATGGGCCGGGTTCCACGCCGTGGCCCAGTCCTTGAAGGCCTTCGAGGGCGGTTGGTTAGCGGGCGGAGAGAGCCATGCAGGCGCCCCGCATCGCCGATGGCCGAATTGGGTCCTCCTACCAGCAGCCCCGGTGCCGGCCCCAAGGAGTCGGGTCCGGACCAGGGACTCTTCTCGGCGAACCAGGTGTGGAAGGGCCGCATGATGCTCTTTCCCGCCCCGGCATTGGCGCCCTTGGGACCCATGTTGGTCAGGTAGACCTGGCAAAGCGGATTCCGCCCGTGCAGGAAATGAAGCTGGGCCGCCCGCGGTCGCGGCCGTCGGCGGGCGTCATGTCCGGATGCTGCTCCAGCCACGCCCAGGCCTTCTCCGCCGCGGCACGGCACTTGCGGGAATACGCGGCCTGGCCGGGAAACTTGCCGATTACCCGCGAGAAATACGCCAGGTTCGCGGCACAGGTGGCCGTCGCCCAACTCGTCGGCTGGGTGTAGTACCGCGGGTGCTGCGAGTCCTTCGATCACTCTTTTTGCGGCTTGGGTTCGTCGGTCTTCTTCTCCTCGGCTGGGGCCTCTTTCTCTTCGACTTTGCCGAGCAACTCTTCGAGCTTCTTGCCGAGTACGGGGCCGCGGGCGTTGAGCGAAACCACGTCGCCTTTTTGATTCATGAGGATCACACACGGAATCCCGTTCACGCCGTAGTAAACCGCCAACGGATTGTTCCAGAATTGGTCTTTCTTGTCCTGCGGGAAGAGGATTGGCCAGGTGATTTTCTCGTCCTCGATGAACTTCTTCAGGGGCTTGGCGTCCTGATCGAGGCTCACGCCGACGACCTCAAAGCCCTTTTCGTGATACTTCTCATAGTTCTTCTTGACGTTGGGCAATTCGGCCCGGCAGGGACCGCACCAGGTGGCCCAGAAGTCGACGAGCACGACCTTTCCCTTGAGCGTGCCCTGGTCAAAGCTCGTGCCGTCGAGCATCGTTCCCTTGATCTCCATCGGCTTGCCCATGAGCGTCAGGCGCCGGGCGGTTCCCTCGAACCGCTTGACAAGCTTCAAGAGCTCAGGATCCGTGCTCTTGGAGAGGATATCCGCAAGCTCGGTCAAGGATTTGGCCGCGGCTTCGGGATTCTGATGCTCTTGCCGACTGGCGAGCGAACTGGCCAGCATGGCAAGATTCTTGCTGGGGGCGGATTTCAGTTCGGTCTTGAGATCGTCCATGAGCTTTGCGGCCGCGGCGGGGTTGGCCATCGCTTCGCCCATGCGACTCCTGAACTCGAAGAACTTGACCAGTTGTTTCACTTCCGGTTGCTTGTCGTCCTTAAGCTTTTCAAGGAAGTCTTTGACTTGCTTGCCGGCATCGGCGTCGCCGAATCGTTCCAGCAGACTGAGCGCTTCGAGCTTGGCCTCGACGGCCTTTGCCCGCGTCTTGCTGTCGGCATCAGCCGCCAGAATCTTGTCGGCCGCGTCGACGATGGCACGGCGTGACTTCTTTACGAAGTCGATCACGTCGTCTCGCGACTTGGCTTGTGTCGGCTGGGCCCGCCCGATCTTCTGGATGAACTTCAACAGTTCGTCGGGCTTGCCGTCGGGCACGGCGAACGGGTCCTTTTCCGCCGCGGGAGTTTTCTCGGCCTTCGCATCGGGATCCTTGGCGCTGGCCGCATTGGCATCGGCCTTCTTTACGTCGGCCTTCGTGTCGTCGGCCCTCAACGTGGACAAACCAGCGAGCGCGAAACCGCCCGCCGCCAACACAACTGCCATCCAACTTGGTCGAAACGAGGATAACATCATATTTCCCTTTCTTGTTCTTGGGCCCCAGCGGGCGGTTAATTGCGTAACTCATTGTCACGCAAGGCTTTCTGTTTAGTGTGGGCGAAAAGACACCAAGTCTCCCGGGTTGCAAGTGGCAGTCTTTCCGTCCGGCAACAAGCTCTATTATTACGTCAAGCGAACTGACGGCAAGCCTACCCGCGTCAAACTGCTCTTCAGCCCGTTCCGGCAGATCACGTACCAGTTGGCTTGGGGCAGCCAGCCCCGGTTCACCTACCTGGGCCAGCGTTTCGGCGCCGGCACAGGGCTGTACTCCCAGGGCAGCGGCAGCTCCTGGTACGACGCGGTGAACGGGGTGTTCGCCAGCCAGGTGCGCCCGGGGGCATAATGGAAGCGTCGACAATCCGTTCGAGTTCATGGGCAACAACCCCTTCATGAGCCAGCTCAGCACCGGTTACAATTGGATTCCGAAAAACTTCACAATCCAGGAAATGCTTATGTTGTGAAGGTACAGAATCGCGTTGCTGGTCGTAGTCGTTGCGGCTTTCGCCGGTCCTCTGCGGGGCGAGGAACCTGATCAAGGGCATCCTCTGCGAAAGTCTTACCTGGGCAGGCAGCCTGTTGTTACCTTCCTGCATTACATGCGATCGGGTTCGGTGCAGAAAGAACTCGGTTTGTCGGATACACAAACGAAACAACTTGCCGCGTTAAGGGAGAATATGCCGGCCGTTGACGGTACCCTTGTGCGGCCGACCACGCCCGGCCTGCCCCAGAAACCCACGCCGATCGGGCCGCAACAGCGGAGGTTAAAACAGCGCGAGGCTTAGACGCCTTAAATGCATAAACGCCGCAGTTGCAGCCGGAGTTCGATCAAATTTAGAATGTCCCCGTTCGAGGCGTTGGGTTACCGACGCCGACCGCACGGTGAGTAAGCCAGGACGACAAACCATGAGAATGAGAAAACTGGCCCCGCTCGTCGTCATGACGATGTTCTTGCTTGTGACCATCGCTCGCGGCCAGGATACGTCCACGCGCAGCAAGTTCGATAGCTCTTATTCGCAAGGACAGATCGCTTTTGACAACGGGAATTTTGCGCTGGCGATCAGCTCTTTCAGCGAGGCCATCCGCCTCGATCCCAAACGCGCCGAAGCATACGTTGCCCGCGGTGCGGCTTATTTCGGCAAGCGCGAGTACGACGCGGCGATTGCGGACTATAGCGAGGCGATCCGCCTCGATCCCAAACGCGCCGATGCATACGTCGGCCGCGGTTCGGCCCATGGCAGCAAGGGCGAGTACGACGCGGCGATTGCGGACTATAGCGAGGCGATCCGCCTCGATCCCAAGCGTGCCGATGCACGCGCTGGGCGCGGTGTTGCCTACTTGAATAAGCGCGAGCACGACAGGGCGATTGCCGACTTTACTGAGGCCATTCGCCTTGATCCGAAACTCGGGACGCCATACTACGGCCGAGGTTGGGCGCTCAACGAAAAACGCGAGTACGACAGGGCGATTGCCGACTTCACTGAGGCCATTCGCCTTGATCCGAAACTCGGGACGGCATACTACGGCCGAGGTTGGGCGCTCGACAAAAAGCGCGAGTACGACGCGGCGATTGCGGACTATAGCGAGGCGATCCGCCTCGATCCCAAACTGCGCCGATGCATACGTCGGCCGCGGTTCGGCCCATGGGAGCAAGGGCGAGTACGAGAAGGCGATTGCCGACCATAGCGACGCGATTCGCCTCGACCCGAGGAACGTCACGGCGTACGCCGATCGCGGTTCCGCGTACTTGGGAAAGCGCGAGTACGACAGGGCGATCGCCGACTGCAATGAAGCCATCCGCCTTGATCCGAGATTTGCGCCGGCATTCTACAACCGCGCTGCGGTCCGCTACCAAAAGGGCGATTATGACATGGCGATTGCGGATTACAGCGAGGCGATCCGCCTCGACCCCAAACGCGCCGACGCACACGTGGGGCGGGGCGCGGCCTACGGGAGAAAGGGCGAGTACGACATGGAGATTAACGACTGCACGGAAGCCATCCGCCTCGACCCGAAACTGGAGCTGGCATACTCCCACCGCTCTACTGCCCGCTACAACGTGGGCGAATACGACGGAGCGATCGCCGATTGCACGGAGGCCGTCCGCATTGACCCCAACGATGCCTTGGCGTATGCCAACCGCGGAAACGCTTACGATGCGATGGGCGACCACGATAAGGCCATCGGCGACTACACGCACGCCATTGCGGTGGATCCGAAGGCCGCCGATGTGTATGACTGCCGTGGCATGGCGTACCGGAGGAAGGGCGAGTACGCCGAGGCGATTGCCGACTACACGGAGGCGATCCGGCTGGACCCGAAGTGTGCGCAGGCCTATTCTGACCGAGGGTGGATCTACAGCGATAAGGGCGAGCACGACAAGGCCGTCGCTGATCTTGACCTGGCGGTCGGACTGCGCCCGCAAACCCCGGTTTATGTCGAAATGCGGGCCGCGATTCGTATTCGGCGCGGGGACTATGGCCTAGGGCTCGCCGATCTAAAGGCCGCGATCGCGCTTGATCCCATCGACCCGGCGGCAAAGTTCGAGGCCTGGCGCAAGGAGCCGCTCACCGCGGCGGCAATTCAGCATGGCGAGCAGCAGGTCCGGCAAATGCTGCGGGACCGCCCCGCTATGGCGCAATTCGGCGAGAAAGCCGCGGTATTGTATCATTGGGCGGTGCGCAAGTTCGCGGGCGAGGATTTGCACGAGGAATTATTCTGGGATCCCTCGGAACCGCGTTCGTGTAATGCCGAGAGTTGCTATCCCACGAGCGAGACATTGGGACGTATCCTAATACGCAGGACCTTTCGCGACGGGGCGAACGAGGGCAAGGAAAGGTCTTTCGAGGGGATGTGGGCCAACGCGGTGTTCGAGTTGTACAACATCGCGAGCGGCCAGGACTTCCAGCGGCTCAACCAGCAGGCGGCCGAAGGGCATCTCACGAAAGAAACATTCGTTGTCAAGAGCTTCGAGTGCGAGTATCGCGCCGAAGAAAAGACCCGCGCTTTCTATATCCATGTTTTCCTGCCTTGGGCGAGAGACCAACATGCGCCGACCGACCCGATGCTCTGGCACGTTGCTGCGCGATCGGTCCCGCGGGAGAACCCGGTTCTCCCGCTAGTCGACAGGCGGGGGACCTATTGGAAGTACCTTGAAGATAGGTATGACTCGATCCTTCTAGATACCTTGGTTTGCAAGGGCGAAAATCGGAAGGCCAGCGAGTTGGTGGCGAAGATGCTCGGGCAAGCGGCGACACGCGAGGAACAGGCCAAGGTCTACGTCCGCCGCGGTGTGGCCTACCACAAGATCGGGGACGTCAACAAGGCCCTGGCTGACTTTAAGGAAGCGATCCGGCTGGACCCGAAGGACGTGGTCGCCTTCCTTGGCCGTGGCTACGCTTTCAGCGCCAGGGGCGAGCACGCCATGGCCGTCGCCGACTTCACGGAGGCCATCCGGCTGGACCCAAAGGAGGCGGATGCCTTCCGTGGGCGGGGCGCGCTTACAACGAATTGGGCGATTACGACAAGGCCATCGCCGACCTCACGGTAGCCGTCCGAGCGAACCGCAAGCTTTTCGATGCCTACGATTGCTGCGGGGTTGCCTATTATCACAAGGGCGACTACGAGAAGGCCGTCGCGCAGTTCACGGAGGCCATCCGACTCAAGCCGGAGCATGCGCACGCCTTTTTTGGCCGGGGTTACGCCTACGAGAAGAAGGGCGACCACGAGAAGGCCATCGCCGACCTCACCGAGGCCGTCCGGCTCGACCCGAAGGACGCGGATGCGTTTGTTGCCCGCGGGAACACCTACGAGAAGAAGGGCGACCACGAGAAGGCCATCGCCGACCTCACCGAGGCCGTCCGGCTCGACCCGAATGACGCGGATGCGTTTTCTGCCCGGGGTTACGCCTACGAAAAGAAGGGCGACCACGAGAAGGCCATCGCCGACTTCGCCGAGGCCGTCCGACTCAAGCCGAAGGACGCGAAAGCCTTTATTCGTCGGGGGAACGCCTACGAGGACAAGGGCGACCACGAGAAGGCCATCGCCGACTTCACCGAGGCCATCCGACTCAACCCGAAGGACGCCGATGCATATTCAGGCCGCGGTGTTGTGTACGTGGCCACGGAGGCGTACGACAAGGCGATTGCGGACTATAATGAGGCCATTCGGCTGGACCCCAAGGCCGCCGAGGCGTACTATGGTCGCGGCTTCGCTCATCAACAGAAAGGCGAGCAGGCCAAAGCGGATGAGGATTTTGCTAAAGCCAAAAAGCTTGGGTACACGGGCAACTAGGTCCGGAAAAGTAATCGGCCCGCGACTCATATTCACGGGTGGACGGGAGCCGGAGGCAAAAAGCGGATAAGTGCCACTATTGTCGGTCCCTCTGGACCCCGTCTAGGTGTCGAATCCTCCTCAATGGCTCAGCAGAAACCCAAGATCGCCTTCGTCTCGCCGCACTGCCTGCTGGATTACACCAACGGCGCGGCGACGGCCACCCGCGACGCGCTGCGGATGCTGGCCGAGCAAGGGTTCGAGTGCCAGGCGTTCTGCGGCACGCGCCTCGACGAACCGCAAGAGGGCCTGCTGCAGGAATCGCTCTTTCGACGCGGCGTGCGCTACGATGGCCACAACGCCAACATCGGCCCATACCTATCCCCATCCTGGTCCCGCAGGGCCGCAGCCGCGCCGACGCCCTGAATGGGCCGGAACTGGGATTGCGCCCGCACCTTGCCGGGCCGTTGCCCGCCGGGCCGGCGGCCAAACCGCCATGCGACGGCCGGAATATCTTCATGATGCCCTTCACGCCGGACCCGCGGGCCTTTTACCCGACGGTCTATTCCATGACCAGGCTGCTCTTGATGCCGTCGCTGTGGAACGAGTCGTTCGGGCTGGTGGCGGCCGAGGCCATGCTCAACGGCATTCCCGTGCTGGCGAGCAACCGCGGGGCGCTGACGGAAACGGTCGGGGGCAGCCCTCACCCTAACCCCAATACCGTTCAAATAGCCGTAAGCGCAATCAGGAGGAGGTCTTATGACGTGGACGGCGCGGTGAGGAGCGTTTACGCTCCTTTGCGGCGAAGCCGGTATTAGGCCCGGCGTTTACGCCGGGTCGACGTAGCGATAGGCGATGCTCTCTGTCAGCCCGGTTCACCGGGCTCCTGCGATCGACTTCGGCAGGAGCCGCGTAAACGCGGCTGACAACGACGCGCTGGATGGAATCAATAGGGCGTCACTCGCTGGCGAACCCGGCGTAAACGCCGGGCCTAAGACGCCTTCGGCGCAAAGCCCGATGAATCGGGCTCACCCTTCGAACCATCGCTCGCACGGGACCACACTTTCGTTACAACCTCTTGGAGGGCAACATGTAACGACGGGCTAACCGATCACCATCACAGTTTTGCCGGCAGTGCGAACAGCGTCACGCTGCACGGCGCCACGGACAGCTTCCCGGCAGCGCCCGGCAGCGCGGCTTCTTCGATGCTCACCGCCGCCGGCTTGCCGGGATCGTTGAAAGCCATCGGATCGTTCCCGGCGATCTGCCAGCGCGTTCCACCGCCGGCCAGCTTCGCCGCCTTGACGCCGAGCTCGATCTCGACCCGATTGAGGCTGGGGTTGACGACGGCCACGGTGAGGGTCTTGCGATCCCGGCTCAAGGCGGCCACGGCGTCGAGCGCTGGCGACGATTGCGCGGCCACCGGCAGCACGCCGAAGTGCTTGCGGTAGAGCTTCAGCACCAGCCCCGTTGTCTCGAACGAGGCAGCCGTCTTGCTCGTCTTGATGCAACCGATGACATTGACCGTCTGGGCGTAGTTGGCCATAAAGATCATGTCGCTGCTGCGGGCCATTTCGTGCAATCCGGCGGCGATTCCAAGAGCGTCTTTGAGGAAGTACCGCGTGCCGATCTCGCCGAAGACGTCGGGGCCGTACCAGTAGTTCCACTCGTCCAGTGCAATGCGAATGTCCTTGCCTTGGAGCGAGCCGAACCGCTTGCGGTAGTCGCGGTGGGCGGCCACCTTGCGGCGGACGTTGTCGCGAATCTGCCGCACGTGAGCTGCCAGATCGGGCTTCGAGTTGCAATAGAAGTGCTCGCTAATCAGGTCCATGTGGCCGGCACAGTTCTTCAACATGCCTTCACTCCACGGCCCTGCGTCGCCGACGGCAACCAGCTTGATCGAAGCGTCAACGGCCCGCATGGCGTCGGCGAATTCGTTGTTCTTCTTCACGTACTTTTCCAGCGACATGTGACCGAGCTGCCAGTCGCCGTACATCTCGTTGCCGATCGCCCAGAAACGGGCGCGATAGGGCTCGGCGTGGCCATGCCGGGCGCGAAGCTCACCCATCGGCGTGGTCGCGGGGGCGTTGGTGTATTGGAGTTCCTCGACGGCCGTTTGCACGACGCCGAGGCCGCTGTTCACGGTGATATACGGATCGGCGCCGAGCATGCGGCAGAAGGTCATGTATTCGTCGATGCCGAAATCGTTGTGCTCAACGCCTCGCCAAGCGGGGTTCTTGCGCGGCGGGCGGCGGTCGGGATCGCCCAGCCCGTCGTGCCAGTTGTATCCGCTGACGAAATTGCCGCCCGGCCAGCGATAGACGGGGGAATCGAGTTCCTTGAGCAGTGCCAGCGTGTCGGCCCTCATGCCGCGGACGTTGTCGGCCGGCATCAGGCTCACGGCGCCGACAGTGAGCGTGCCTTCGCCGCTGGCGGTAATTTCCAGCCGGGCGCCGGCCGTGGTCCTGGCAGCGGTGAACTCAAGCCGTGTCTTGGAAAACTCGCCGCCGAGATCTTGAATCGTGATCGTCTGCCGGTCGCCCGCCGCGTCGCCCCAGACGAGGCTGACCTGGGCCGAGCCACCCTTGCTCCGCGAGAGCCAGATGCGGCCGGTATAGGTCTTGCCCTCGACCAGGGCCAGGCCCGCTTGCCCGATTCCGCGCGGTTTGTCGTCAACGAGTGCGATTCGCGGGCTATGCTCGCCTACAAAGGCGCCTTCGCGGACCATCGTTACTGCATCGCCGCCGATGGCTTTCCAGGGCGATTCACCTTTGCCGATGGGATAGAAGAATTTGCGATCTTCGAGCATTTCAGCCCAGATACCGCCATAGATGCAGCGGCCGAGGTGCTCGATGAACTGGCCGTAGACGTACTTCGAGATCGGCTCTCCGACCTGGGCGACATCGATGCTGATCGTCGCCTTGGCCGCGTCTTGGGCAGTGGCAGGCCCTTTCGCCCAGATTGAGGAATGCGGGCAAATCGCGGCAAAAAATGACCCCGCGACGAACAGACAAGCAAGACGGCGTTTCATGATGTAGGGCTCCTGAGACCAAATGGAACGGGCCGAGCGACTCCCGCCTGGCATAATGCGCTCGCAAGAGGCCAGTATAGCTGAACTCAGCGCGCGATGCACGCTTCGCTTCCTTCGCCCATCTATGCCTGCGGCTCGCCCAGACAAGAGCAGATCGTATTGAGCAAGTTGAGGGTGACCATTGCGCTGCGCTGGATGTTCGCCAGTCTCCCTCGATCGTCGCACCGGCCCTCCAGCTTCTGCAGCTCGGCAAGGACGGCCATGAGCCCTTTGCGATACTCCTGGCGTCCCTTGGCGTTCAAGCAAGGTTCCTTCAGGTAAGTGGCAGGGCCGGGCGACGTGCCCCAGAGGCCTTGATCCAGCTTGAATTCGCCGGGCTTCCCGATGCCCCAGACCTTGCGGAACAACTCCTCCGACCACTGGCTGAAGTAAGATTCTTCGGCCAATTCGACAACACGTCCAAGCCTTCGGGCGGCCTCGGCGTTGCGAGGCCGGTAGAGTGATTCCAAAACCTCCGCCAGCACGACCTCGGTCTTGCGCCGGGTATCGGAAAGAATGCGTCCGCCCAACGCAATCATCAGCTCCTGTCCGGCGTTGGTCACCGGGCCCTGGTAGTACAGGCACCCTCGAACCCCTTCCGCAAACTGCTTTACGAGCGCCTCGCCGGCCCGTTTGGGGTACGGCAGGAAATAGGAAGCCCGATCCCAGCGCGTGTCCGGATAGAGCCACAGTCGTCCGGAAGTTCCGTACGCGCAGTGCAGACCGGCAATGAACGAGCGTCGCTTGGCTTCCGGGACGTGGTAACCCGTGTGCCCCTGGTCAAACACGCAATCCACGTGCTTGCTGAGCTCAACGACCTTGGCCATCTCTTCGTCGCCGAATTGTCTGCCCGCTGCGGCCCAGTTGATTGTGATCACATAGACAATCTTGTCCGGCCACTTCTGTTTGATGTAGTCGGCCGTCTTGCGGTTGATCCGCACGTTGTATCCCACCACCCCATCTTTGCCGGCGCACCGGGGACACCAGCAGCAACCCAGATCGCACGACTCCAGATGCACTGCCCCAAACTCAAACTGGCCGAGGGTGAAGTCGAGGATTCGCTTGACGTATTCAAACGACTTCGGGTTGGCGTCGCACATCGCGTGGGCGTGAGGCGTGCCGTCCGGGTTTTGCCCGCGCACGGCCGAGTCGGCCTCGATGATCTTGTCATAGCCCCAACTGTAAGTGCCCAAGCCGAGGACCAATCGGATGTTTCGCTGGCGTGCCGCGTCCTGGAGCCGGTGCAAGCGGCGCCGGCGCTGATCGTCCACGGCGCTGGCAATGTCTCGTGGCCAGCCATAGGTCGCGAACAGGCCCCAGGCGTCGAGGAAGTTGAAGCCGGCCGCAGCCTGGACGTCCATCGCCTGGATTGCGCTTTCCACGGTTTCGTCGTCGAACTGGGGAGCCGGCCAGTTCTCCAGAGGAAGCGGCCGGCGACGCATGTCGTTGATCCACGCCCCGAACGCTATGCGATAACGGTATGCCGACTCGTCGGGCTTGCCAATTGATCGTGCCGGAGTGTCCGCGGCCGGCCCGCACTGCGGGGCGATCAGTGAGGCGGCGCCGGAACAGGCAGCCGCCAACAGGTCTCGTCGCGTCATAGACATAGGGATGGGTGGAAGGTTGGACTGTTCTCCGGCTCTGAATTAGTCTTGTATGATTCTAACATCAGGCCAGTTCAACCAGGTACTCATTCTTGAACTGGAATCCCCATCCCGGTCCATCGTTGGGATAGGCGTAACCGTCCTCGATGCGGACCGCTTGCGTTATCAGGGGATCTACCCAGTAAAAGCACTCGGCGCCCAGGCCGTTAGGGATCGTCATCAAAAGCGGTACGTCGTACTCCTTGTAGAAGTGTGGGAGGACGGGACGGTTATGCGCCTGGGCCAGGGCCGCCGACGTCCGCCACATGGCCAGGCCGCCGAGGCGGAGGATGTCCGGCTGCCACAGGTCGATGGCCTCGCGGCGGATCAGTTCCCTGAGCGGCGTCAGGTCGAACTCCCGCTCCCCCATCGCCAGGGAAATGCCCGTGCGGCGGCGCAACTGGGCGTAGCCGTCGAAGTCGGTGTGCGGCAGCGGCTCCTCGAACCAGCGGATCCGCAGCGGCCTGACGGCTTCCGTCAATTCCATGGCGCCGGCCAGATCCATGCCCTGGTTCGCATCCATCATCACCTGCGCCTCGGGACCGACCGCCTCGCGGACCCTTGCCAGCCGCTCGACATCGCGGGCCAACTCCGGCGAGCCCACCTTGACCTTCACGGCGCGGAACCCGTCGCGCATATAGCCCGTCGCTTCGGCAAGCAACTCCTCGAGGCTGTACGACAGCCAGCCGCCGCTGCCATAGACCGGCGTGCGGTGGTGGTAGGCGCCGAGCAATCGCCATACCGGCTGGCCCAACGTTTTGCCCCAGGCGTCCCACATGGCCAGATCCACCAGGCCTTCGGCCCAGCGATGGATGCCCGCGTGGCCGAAGTACTCGGCCTGCCGCGCGAACTCCTGGTGGAAGGCGCCGATGCGGAAGACCTCCCACCCCCTCACCATCGCACGGATGTCCTGCAATGCCCCGGCGATGGCGGCGGGCGAGTAGTCGAACGCCAGCAAGTACGAGTCGCCGGTGATGCCCGTTGCCAGTTCGATCCGGGCCACGATCACCGCAATCTGGTCGATCTGGTGCGTGGCGTCGGCAATCGGTCGCGACAGCGGCGAAATCGCCTTGAAGAATCGGATGTCCTTGATCTTCATCTTCAGTCTCCTTTTCCATCGTGGACCCTGCGGGGGAAAGTCGCCACGAGCTCGTGGCGCTGGCCATTGCGGTCGATGCGGAGCGTCACCGCATCGCCCGGCTTCTTGGCGGCAATGGCCGCGGCCAACTCCTCGCGTGAGGCCACGCTCTTGCCGTCGACGCTTTCGATCAAGTCGCCTTCCTTGAGGCCGGCCTTCTCAGCCGGCGAACCGGGTGCAATCTGGGTGACCTTCACGCCATCCAGGACCACGCCCAGCACCGGCCGATTGGCGTCACCGGCCTGCGGCGGCTTGCCGACCGTCGTGGCCGGCAGCTTCCCCGCCGAGACCTCGTCCAGCCAGGCCATCAGCCGTTGCGTCTGCTCGCTTCCCAAGAGCCACGTATGCCCTTTTCCCTCGACGTATTCCACCGAGAGCGGGACGCCGGCCTCGCGGTACGCCGCTGTGACCTGCTTCCAGACCTGCGCGCCGCCGTCGCGGGTGCCGACCAGTACCAGGACCGGCGTTTGCCGGGCCGCCTTGTCAGTCTTGGGCGGCGGCAGCACGCGGGGCGGCACAACGCTCGGATCGATGGGATAAGCGGCATCCAGCACCAGCCCGCCCCACCGCTCCAACCCCTGCCGCCAGAGGATCATCGCCATTTGCCCGCCGGCGCTATAGCCGAGCAACAACGGCTGGCGGACATCGAGCCCGTCGATCGTCGCCAGGGCCTGCAGCGTGCGGTCGAGTTTGGGGATGTCGTCCCCGGACCAGCCCGCAAGACTTTTCCGCGTGAAGACGAGCAGCGCGTAGCCGTGTCGGTTGAGCCGCGGTGAGAGCTGCTCCACGACGTTGTTCATCGACCCGCCCGAGGGATGCAGCCACACGATCAATCGCTGGGGCTTTTCCTTGCGGGCGGTGGGGCTGATCCGCAGCCGATAACGGAGGCCGCCCTCGACTTCATTCTCGATCGTGCGGACGCCCGCGATGTCTGCGGCCTTTTCGGCCGCGCCGAGGGCCTTCCGCTCGTTCTCCTCCGCCTGCTTGACGACGGCCGCGAAGCGCGGGTCTTGGCGCAGGGCGGCCAGGTCTTCGTCGGCCTTGAGGTGCGCGGCGTCGTGCTCTCCCAGGGCGACCGATTTTCGCAGGGCCTTGAAGGCCTCGTCCTTCTTGTCCTGCCGGGCGAGCGCGCAGGCGAGATTGTAATAGGCGGCGGCGCTTGGGGCCAGTTCGATCAACCGGCGGCAGTCGGCTTCTGCCCGGGTATAGTCCTTCTCTCGGAAGTCTTGTTGGATACGCTGTTCGAGTTGCTGCAAATCCTTGAGCAAAACATCGCGCTGGGGCGCCGCGGTCGCGCGGTCCGCACAGATCAGCGCCAACCAGACACACAGCACACGTCCGACAACTGGCTGCATCATGGTTCATGGTCCCTTCTGCGAGCAGGTCCTTCGGGGCACCCGCTTGCGGGTCGGGAAGGACTATTGTGTTCCCGGCCGATGGAAAACTCTTGGGCCTGGACTAGATCATCGCCCATTATAAACTTTGGGGGCACGGCGAGCGAGCCGCTATTTGGCCCGGATTGTTCACACCACGATAGCCGCGTAGGGTGGGACAAGCCAACCGATGTTCTGGTGGGACTGCGGTCGCGGTCTAACGTTGCTTCGGCGTTGACCAAGAATTGGAGGTTGCCCGGTTTGCGACGGCCCACCATGATTCGCGCGACCTTGTCCCACCCTACGGCCTACGGTCGTGATTGGCACGGAAGGATGAAGCGATTATAATCATGATAGAGGCAAATATCTCCTGGCGTGGAACCCTGATTATGAGCCGCGCACCGATCGGACGGCCGCCCGAGATCCTGCTGGTCGAAGATAATCTCGACGACGCTCGGGTTACGATCCAGGCCCTGAAGAACGAGGACATCCGTTGCCGGGTGAGCCTGGTCCGCGACGGCGAGGAAGCCCTCAGCTTTCTCCGCCGGGAAGGTGTTTTTGCCCAGACGCCCGAGCCCGACGTGATCTTGCTGGACATGGAGCTGCCGAAGAAGGACGGTCGCCAGGTGCTCTCGGAACTGCGTGCCGACCCGCGGCTGCAAGCGATCCCCGTGCTCGTTCTGACCGCCTCGGCCGTACACCGCGCGGTATTGCAGGCGCAGAATCTGCACATCGACGGCTTTATGACCAAGCCGGTCAGTTTGGACCAGTTCCTGCAGGCGGTCAAGTCGCTGCGCCGCTCGCGTTTGACCGAGCTTGTGCTTCCGCCCGACTCGCGGCTGTAAGGCGCGGCCGCGGCGCCGTAGCCGTACTCATCACGCTCCGCCGTGATGCCTTTCCATCACGGCGGAGCGTAGTGAGTAAATTTAATGACTTGCTCGTCCCAATCCGCCAATCAGATATACGGCACGTACTCGGGGAACCACATGGCCGCGCGGACGTTCCGCTGCACCTCCTCCGGGTCGACGGTCCTTCCGTGCTGCTCGCGCTGGACCTTCTCGGCGACGGCCGCGGCCACCTGCGTGCTGACGTTGCGCAGATCGGCCTGGCTGGGATAGATCGCGCCGGAGTCCAACCGGTCCTGGCCCACGCAGGCGGCCAGGCGCCGCGCGGCCGCGAGGAAGAGGCTGTCGGGGATCTGGCCGGCCTCGGCCAGCAGACAGCCCAGCCCCATGCCGGGAAAAATGAAGACGTTGTTCGCCTGCCCGATCGTATGCGTCCGACCCTCATAGGTCACCGGCTGAAAAGCGGTGCCGGTGGCCACGATGGCGCGGCCTGCGCTCCAGCGGATGGCCTCCGTCGGCGTGCATTCGACCTGCGAGGTGGGGTTGCTCAACGGCAAGATCACCGGCCGCTCGACGTGCCGGGCCATTTCCCGCACGATCGCTTCGCTGAAGGTGCCCGGCTGGGCCGTCGTGCCGACCAGCACGGTGGGCCGGACCCGGCGGACGACTTCCAGCAGGTCATGCGGCCCGTCGTGGTTGAAACCGTAGTGTGCCATGGCCGCGTCGTCCCAGGCGAAGGGCACCTTCTGCGGATCGCGGATCTGCCGGCCCTGATGCAGCAGCCCTTGGCTATCGACGAGGGCCTGTGCGGCGAGAATCGCGGAGTGCTCGCCGCCTTCTTCGCGCATGGCCATGGCCGTGAGGCTGGCGATGCCCACCCCCGCGGCGCCGGCCCCGGCATAGACGATCCGCTGTTGGCAGAGCCGCTGCCCGGTGATGCGCAGGGCGCCGAGGATTCCGGCCACGGCGACTGCCGCCGTGCCTTGGATGTCGTCGTTGAAGCTGAGGACCCGCTCGCGGTAGCGCTCCAGCACCGCGAAGGCGATGTTCTTGTGAAAATCTTCCCACTGCACCAGGCACTTGGGAAAGACCTGGGTTACCCCGGCGACGAAGGCATCCAAGACCTTCCAGTAGGCCTCGCCTTGCAACCGCGGCTGGCGGTAGCCGAGGTAATAAGGGTCATCGAGCAACGCCGCGTTGTTGGTGCCCACGTCGAGGCTCACCGGCAGGCAGCAGCCGGGATGGATGCCCGCGCCGGCCGTGTACAGCGAGAGCTTGCCCACGGGGATGCCCATCCCGCCGGCGCCCTGGTCGCCGAGGCCCAGGATCCGCTCGTTATCGGTGGCGACGATCAGCCGCACGTCGTGCGCCGGGGCGTTGCGCAGCAAGGCGGGGATTCGATCGATGTCGTCGGGCGTGATCCAGATGCCGCGCGGCCGCCGGAAGATATGGCTGTAGAGTTGGCATGCCCGGCCCACGGTCGGCGTGTAGACGATCGGCAGCAGTTCCACGAGGTTCTCAACGAGCAGGCGGTAGAAGAGCGTTTCATTGCGGTCCTGCAGTGCCGCCAGCCCGATGTATTTCTCCAGGTCGTCGGACTTCGAGCGCAGGTGTTCCAATTCCAGGGAGACCTGCTCCTGGATGCTCCGCACGGTGGGCGGCATCAGGCCCCTAAGGCCCAGGCGGTCGCGTTCCTCATGCGAGAAAGCCGATCCCTTGTTGTAGAGCGGGTCGCGGAGGAGTTGTGGGCCGGTTTGGGATGGCTGCTGCAAGGATGGTGGGGGAAAACGGTCTTGCATCGAGATCTCCGTTAGCGCGAATTATTCACGGCCCGGCAATTGCTCAGCCGCATGTAATTGGCCTGGTGCGACATTTATTTTCAACCGTTCATTCGATTGCCGCAAGAATCTGCGCGTCGCCCCCCGGCAACCGGCTCGCGCCGCCGGTCCAGTGGATCGTCGCGCGATCTTCAACTTCGTCGAGCCAGGCTTCGTCGAGCAGTTCCTCCATGGCCGCCGGAACCAGAACTACCAGGCGCTTCGCTCCCAAGAGCCGAACCGGATGCAAGCTGTAGAACCAGTCGAGATAGCTCAGGCTCTCATGGCTGGCGGCTAAGAGGGTTTCCAGCACGTCAGCCGTGAGATGCCGCGGATCGCCAAGCGGCTCGAGTATCACTTGCAGCGTCGTGTGCGGATTATCGGCCAGGACCTGCCGCACGTTCTGGGCAGCCTCCGCGGCATGCGCGCGGAAATCGGCCGACTTCAGCCAGAGGGTAAAGGCCAGGGAACGGGCGGAAGCGATGGGCAAAGCCGCTGCACCCGCAACGTCAAGATCAACAACGAACGAGCGTTGCGTGCGCCGATCCAAATCGCTGTTATCCTCATCCTTCATTCTTGATCCTTCAGCGTTCACCCCCTCTTCCACCTCCACAGGCGGCAAGGCGTCGAACACGATCCCAAAAACGTCCTGGGCCTCTTCCATCAAACCGTAAAGGTCCTCCAGATCGAGCGTCGGCGTTTTCAATACGTAATACGGCGGCCGCGGCTGATACTCAAGACCTAGATCGCCGGCCGTCTGCCGAAAGGCCGTGCCGGGCAGGATCGACAAATTGAAGACCTGCAGTTCGCTGAACGGCCGTTGGCGATCGAGATACTCCAGCCCGCGGCGCACCGAATCGACCGTGTCGCCGGGCAGGCCCAGGATCAGATCGACGCGGACGCGAAGGCCTTCGTCGAGCATCGCCCGCGCGCCCCGTTCGAAGGCCTCGAGGCTGACGTGCCGCCCCATCAACTTCTGGGCCTCCGCGTCGATCGATTGCAGACCGACTTCCACCTCCTGGAAGTTGGCCTCGCGGAGTAGACGGGCCGTCTCGGCACGAATGCCTTCCGCCCGCAATTCGGCCGAAAAAGTGAACTGGCGGTCGCGATTGCCTTGGGCCAGCAGGCGGAGAAAAGCGGCGAAGTCGGGCCGCTGATTGAGCGTGGGATCGAGGAGGAATATCTCCTTCACGCCCCGCTGGCGGGCGTGCCGCAAGTTGGCCTCGATCTGCCCGGCCGACATGCGATAGATCGCGTCGTAGCTCTTGGGGTAGTAGCAGAACTTGCAGCGATAGCGGCAGCCGCGCGAGGTTTCCATGAGCATCGTCTGCTCCTCGGCGGCGTCGAGAATGCCTTCGAGGTAAGGCGAGCTGATCAGGTCGAGATCGGTGAGCGCCGGGCGCGGCGACGGCAGACTGCCGCCACGATTCCATAGCCCGGGAATGCCCTCGGTCGAGCGGCCGGCATCGAGCGCTGCCAGGAGATCGACGAAGGTCTGCTCGCCCTCGCCGATGACGGCCAGGTCGATCGCCGGCTGCTGGAGCACCCACTGGTTATCGGCGGTGATCTCCGGCCCGCCGAGCAGGATGCGGATTTCGGGCCGACCAGGAGTACCTGGTGCCCGGGCCTTCAATTGCTCGGCGATCCAGATCGTCCGCTGGATATTCCAAAGATAGCAGGTGAACCCCACAAGCTGCGGGCGGCGTTCGAGGATCGCGGCCACGAGCGCCTGGTCGCCCAGCCGGTTGCAAAGCCGGGCCGGGAGGATCTCGATCTGCCAGCCGAGAATGGATACACCGTGCCCGAGCCCGCACCGTTTGGCAAAGAGTTTCAGGTAGGCGGCCGCCAGCGGCACGTTGCCTTCGATGGGCCGTGGCCCGGGCGGTGGAATCGGCAATTGCACCAGCAGGGCGAGAGGAGAGGTCTGATTCATCGGATTCTCGGGGGATGATTCCATCTTGGCCGAAAGCGGCAGATTGTCAAGGCACCGATCTTGTTCGGCGCGGGTCTCCCGACCCCGCCGAAACGTTCGACCAGAGGTCTCCCCATTCGCCAGGAGACCTTCGGTCGGTGGCGTGGCTCGGTCAGAGACCGGCCACAACAGCCTTGTTCGGCGCGGGTCTCCCGACCCTGCCGAAACGCTCGACCGGAGGTCTCCCCATTCGCCAGGAGACCTTCGGCCAGTGGCGTGGCTCGGTCAGAGACTGGCCACAACAGCGTGGTTGCATTTCGCGAAGGTCTCAACGAGAATGATACGCTGACCGTTTGCTCCCGCCCACAAACTTCCCGCCAACCATTCGAGGCCTGCCATGCGAAAAATGCTCTTGTCCTTTACTGCACTCTGTTTATCGCTCGTGGCTACGGCTGCCCCGGCGCAGCATCTGTGGTGGAATCTCGAAGGGCAAAAGGAGGGCACGTGCTTATACGGCGAGATCACCGTGCTGGCCACGCACACGACCATTTATTACTGCGGCTCGAACTGGCATCCCGGCGAGCCAGCGGGCGGATACTGCGGCATCCAGCACAACGGCCCGAAGGAACGACGCACGATTTTCTCCATCTGGGATACTTCCCCGGAACTGCATCCCAGGATTACGGCGGCCGATGCGGCGACCGTGTTCGGGCGTTTCGGCGGTGAAGGCGAAGGGGGCCATACGCACATGCTCTGGCCGTGGAAGGTCGAGGAAACGTTCCAGTTCTTCGTACGCAAGCAGCCGGGACCGAAACCCGATTCAACCGCGTGCCGGTATTATGCCTACGATCGAGAAACGAAGAAGTGGCGGCACAGTGCCACGATCGTTAGTCCCAACGGCGGCAAGAAGTGCGTGGCCACGCTGGGCGGCGGTATGAACTCGTTCCTGGAGAATTTTTCCGGGCAGGATCGCGACGTGCCCAAGTTGGCCTTGTATCGGCTGTGGCTGGGCACGAGCATCGATACGATGAAATGCCTGACCCGCGCCGTCGGCGACGGCAAATGGGGCGAGTTGCACGGGGCCTATTTCCTCGCCGAAGGCGACGACGCCAAACTTGCGACCGTGTTTGCCGGGTTCGAGCCGAAATATGGCAAGCCGGTTTTTGGCGGCAAGGGCAAGGACCTGGCCCCAATTCCCAGCGGAACGCTTGAACCCGAACTCATCAAGGCCCTGGAAAAGCTGCCGGAGGCCAAGGCGGTGGTTCGTGGAAGAGAGGCTTTGCAGAAAGATCAATGACAGGAAGATGGGGGACAGGAATATGTAAGAAAGGAAAAGGGGCGAAAAGAAAAAATGAACTTCATATTCCTTTCGCCCATTTTCTTTTCTGCAAATATTCGTTTCTTATTCTTCTGTCGATGAATTCGCGCGCACTTCGAGGATCGCCCGCACCAGCAGCGGCCAGGCGATGGTGGCATCGCAGTGCACCTCGGCGTACTGGCCGCCCTCTTCCCGGCTGAGGAACTTGCCCCAGGAGACGCCTTCGGTATAGGTGCAGCCGCTCAGCCCGCCCCATTGCACCGGTTCCGGACAGATCCGCACGCCGTAGCGGAATCGCGGCACGGGGAACTGGCTGCCCAGCCGCATATTGATGATGTCGTGGAACGGCCCCACCTGCTGGGCCCAGTTCCGCGGCACTCCGCCGCCGATCGTAAAGATGCCCAGGCGCTTGGCCCGATGGATCCGCTGCGCGTAGTCGTAGAGATCAAGGAATGGATTGTAAGGCGGCACGTTGCCGCAAAGCTCTTCCAGGCTTTGCTGCTTGTCGGGCGAATAGGTCTTGGCCAGGAAGTGCGTGGCGACGTCCAGGCCGAGTTCCGAATCGGTGAAGGCCGGCACAAAGACCGGCACCTCCTTGCGGTAGGCCGTGCCGAGGATGCTGGGCATCTGCCCTTGCTCAAAGAGTTTCCGCCCGATCTCGCGATTCAACCGCGACGAGCAGACCGGCTGCGACCAATCGAGCTCCTCCACGACCTGGCTGACGACCTGCTGGGCTTGCCACAGGTTCGCTTCCATCTCCAGCGTGTCGTAGACGCGGTTGTAGCCCCAGTCGTAAAGCTGTTTGTCGGAGATCTTGGGGTCGTGCTTGTAGTGTACGCAGCCGATAGCCTCCGACAGGCCGTGGGCCATGATGGCGCCGGTGGAAATAATGATCTGCACCAGGCCGGCATCGATCATCTGGCAGATGACCAGCCCCATCTTGGCGACGCTCATGGCCCCGGAAATAGTGAGTACGCGCGTGCAGTCGGGGTCATCGGTCATGGCCCGCAGGACTTGGAATGCCTCGCCCAGTTCGCGGCCGCCGAAGGCCGTCTTGGACATCCGCTGGAGCAAATCGGCAAAACCGTGGGTGTTCTTGAGATCAAGCGATTCCAGGGGCTGCAGACCGTCGTCGCGGCCGTCGTGCAAAGCTCGGGTCATGATTCCACCTTGGGGAGAACGGGAGTATGCTCCATTTCAGGGAGTTGCACGTCGATTGTCAAGGTGGGCATGCCTTGCCGCCCACGGTGTTTGTCGTACAATGCGGATATTACCTTGGCACGAAAGTACGTCAGGCCGACCACGACCATGGGTACATGGTGCCCGCGCCTGACCAACAAGTCATGTCAGGCTGGAAAGCCTGACCTACGCGAGGTTCGCCCATGAGAAGTCCCTTTCCCGGAATGGATCCCTACCTGGAACAGCATTGGTTGGACGTGAACCATCGATTGGCCACGTATGCTTGCGACCAGCTTCAGGGCAAGCTGCCGCGTGACCTTCGGGCCAGGATCGAGGAGCGTGTTTTCGTTGAGTGGGAAGATGAGGGTCGGTATCGCGGCATCCATCCCGACGTTCGGGTCGTGGAGTATCCGCTGCGCAGCCCCGCCGGTACGCTGCCCGAGGGTGGTGTGGCCACGGCCGAACCGATCGTCATTCGGACTTTCGACGATCCCATTTCCCAGGGGTACATCGAGATTGTCGACGTCTCGTCAGGCAACCGCGTGGTCACCGTGGTCGAGTTCGTCAGCCCCAGCAACAAAGTACCGGGCGATGGCCGGGATCTCTATCTCCGCAAGCAACGTGAAGTGATCGGCGCCAAGGCCAATCTCGTGGAGATCGATTTGACTCGCGCCGGCCAGCGGGCGCTGGCGGCGAAGATGACGCTGATTCCTCCGCAGCATCATGCGACCTACATGGTGTGTGTGACTCTGGGCTGGAAGTGGGGCGAGTCCCAAATCTACCCTCTGCCTCTGGCCCAGCGACTGCCGGCGATTGGGGTTCCCCTTCGTCAGTCTGACGCCGACGTGTCGCTGGACCTGCAGGCGCTGATCGACCAGTGCTACGAGAACGGCGGCTACGACACGATCGACTATCGCCAGCCCCTCGAACCGCCGCTCGGTGCGGCCGACCTGGCCTGGGCTGAGGAGTGGTTGCGGGGCAAGGGAGTGCGATAGGCGTCATCTTTGGCAGAAGGTAGGCCGGAACAAGCCTGCGCAGTTCCGGCATGTACTGGTATCGCCGAGCGCGATGTGGAAATAACTCCTATGCCGGAACTGCGCTTCGCTTGTTCCGGCCTACAGGGCTTTCGTACCGGCGGAATTCATTTCCGTTGCCAGGTCTTTTTCAGGCAAACGGAATGGATTCCGTTCTACGGAATGAGGCTTTTGCCCATGAACCTCTCTTGACTTTCCCCGAATGTAGCGCCAAAATCGTTGTTCCGCATTTTACCAAATTGGGATTTTCGCCTGGATTCTTAGGACATGGTGAAGCGGGAATATGAAATGATCAAATTCCGCGGAAAAGTCTTGTTCATTGGCTTTGGCGCGGTTGCCCGTTGCACGCTCCCGATCTTCCTGAAGAGCGTCCAAGTATCACCTCGGAACGTCACTATCCTCGATTTTGAGGAGTTGGGGGAGTTAGTCAAACCATGGACGGATCAGGGGGTCCGGTTCAAGCGGGAAAAGGTCACCCGAGAGAATTTGGGGGCCGTGCTGAGCCGCTACCTGGCCCCGGGCGATCTGATTATCGACCTGGCATGGAACATCGATTGCTGCGAGTTACTGCAATGGTGCCACGACCACGGCGTGCTCTACGTCAATACGTCGGTCGAGGTCTGGGATCCCTACGAGGGCCTGGAATGGAAGCGGCCTACGGAACGGACGCTCTATTTCCGGCACATGAATATCCGCCATCTGAAGGCCGAGTGGCACGAGCCGGGTCCGACCGCAGTACTCGAACACGGGGCCAACCCCGGTTTGATCTCGCACTGGACCAAGAAAGGTCTGCTGGACATCGCCCAGACCCTGCTGGCGGAGCGGAAGTTCAAAGCGGCCGACGCCGAGGAGTTGCAGCATCTGGTCACGGCACGAACCTTCAACCGCCTGGCCCAAAAAATCGGCGTCAAGGTGATCCATTGCAGCGAACGTGATACCCAGATCGCCAGTAAGCCCAAGGAGATCGACGAATTTGTCAACACCTGGAGCATCGAGGGTTTTCACGAGGAGGGCACCACGACGGCCGAAATGGGTTGGGGAACGCACGAAAAGTACCTGCCGCCCCAGGCCTGCCAGCACGATGCCGGTCCCAAGCACCAGATTTGCCTGGCCCAGATGGGAATCAACACCTGGGTCCGCTCTTGGGTGCCCTACTACTCGATTCATGGGATGGTCGTGCGGCACGGCGAGGCCTTCACGATTACCGATCATCTCACCGTTTGGGAGGACGGCGTGGCGGTCTATCGCCCCACGGTCCACTACGCCTACTGCCCCTGCGACGCGGCAATCGCCTCGCTCCACGAGTTCCGCGGCTACAATTACCGTTTGCAGCCTAAGTTGCGGATCATGACCGACGAAATCGTGACTGGGTCCGATATTCTGGGCGCATTGATCATGGGACACGCCTATAATTCCTGGTGGACGGGCAGCATTCTCTCCATCGAGGAGTCGCGGCAAGTGGTTCCCAATCAGAATGCCACCACCATGCAGGTTGCCTGTTCGGCGGTTGCCGCCGTATGCTGGATGATCGAAAACCCGTGCCGCGGGATTTGTTGCGCCGAAGACCTCCCCCACGAATACATCCTTGAGCGGGCCGCCCCGTACCTGGGCCAATGCCTCTCGATTCGTTCCGATTGGACGCCTTTGAAAGACGCGACGGACTTTTTTGGACTCGGTCCCCGCCGGGTGCGCACGCCGCGGGACCCCTGGCAATTCAAGAACTTTCTTCTGTAGACGGAGCGGGATACATGGTCGATCGGGTGATGTTGCAAGACCTTGCCAAGGAGCACGGGACGCCAATCTTTGTCGTCGATCACGATGTCCTGCGACAGAACTACGCGCGCTTCAAAAAGTGTCTCCCCCGCGTGCAGGCCTATTATGCGGTGAAGGCGAACGCCGATCCGGCCATCGTCAAGACGCTGTACGAGGCCGGCGGCAGCTTCGACGTGGCCTCGATGCCCGAGTTCGACATCGTCTATCAGTATATCAAGGCCCTGCCCGAGAAGCAGCGGCAGGACTACATCTGGGACAAGATCATCTACGCCAACCCGATCAAGGACCAGAGGACGCTGCAGGAATTGGACCCCTACAAGCCGCTGGTGACCTACGACAACGTGGACGAGATCCACAAGGTCCGCCGCTACGCCCCCCATGCGGGCCTCGTGCTGCGGATCAGGGTGCCCAACACGGGCGCGATGGTCGAACTGTCGTCCAAGTTCGGCGCCGGCCCAGGCGAGGCCGTCGATCTGATCGGCGAGGCCCACGACGCGGGGCTGGTGGTCGAGGGCCTGAGCTTCCACGTCGGCAGCCAGACGACGAATTTCGATAATTACGTGCAGGCCCTGCAGATTTCGTCGGAGATATTCCACGAGGCCCGGCTGCGGGGCTTCGAGAAGCTGAACCTGCTGGACATCGGCGGCGGTTTCCCCGCGCCGTACGACGCCAACGTGCGGCCGTTCGAGGACCTGGCCCGCACGCTCACCAGCGAAATCGACCGCCTCTTCCCCAAGGAAATCGAGATCCTGGCCGAGCCGGGCCGCTTTCTGGTGGCCACGGCGGCCACATCCGTGGTGAAGATCATTGGCCGGGCGGTCCGCGAAGGCAAACGCTGCTACTACGTCGACGACGGCGTCTATCACACCTTCTCCGGCATCATTTTCGACCATTGCAAGTATCCGATCCGCACGTTCAAGAGCGGCCCGACGCAGATTCTGCGCCGTTTTCGGCCCGACCTGCGACGCCTTGGACACGATTTCGCTGGCCGAGGAACTTCCGGAGCTGGATATCGGCGATTTATTGTATAGCGAGAATATCGGCGCCTATAGCGCGGCGTCGTCGACATGGTTCAACGGCTTCCCGCCGGCCAAAGTCGTACACATCAATCAGTAAGAACGTAGCAGGCACACGCCGTGTGCCGCCCCCATAATCAGCAAAAACGTAGCAGGCACACGCCGTGTGCCGCCCCCATCGGCACACGGCGTGTGCCTGCCACAAAACTCACCCCCCGGGAGACACATGACGTGATCGAACCCCTTGTCCCGAAAGAGTGTTTTTTCACCCAGGGCGTGGGCAAACATCGCAATCAGTTGCAGAGTTTCGAGTTGGCCCTCCGCGACGCGGGCATTGAGATGTGCAACCTGGTTCGCGTCTCGAGCATCTTCCCGCCGCACTGCAAGCTGATCTCCAAGAACGCCGGCTTGCGGAGGTTGCAGCCCGGCCAGGTGACGTATGTCGTGCTGGCCGAGGAGGCGACGAACGAGCCTTCCCGGCTGGTGGGGGCGTCGATCGGGCTGGCATTGCCGGCCGCCGGGCATCAGTACGGGTACATCAGCGAGCACCACGGCTATGGCATGACCGAGCAGCGGATGCGGGATTTCGTCGAGGACATGGCGGCCACGATGTTGGCCACCACCTTGGGCATCGAGTTCGATCCCGAGACGGCCTACGACCAGCGCAAGGAGATCTATCACATGTCGGGCAAGATCATCAAGACCCGCGCCTGTGCGCAGACGGCCGAAGGCGACAAGTCGGGCCTTTGGACCACGGTCATCGCCTCGGCGGTGTTCCTGTTCCGGGAAGGCGAGTGAACTGAAATAGGCGCTCGCCTCTAGTGCTCCGCGGGCGGGCGGGTCAGCATGAGTCGCAATGCCGTGGTGCGCATCCGCGAACCGACAAAGAGGTCTTCGGGATACTTGCGGCAGCTCAGCATCTGCTCGTAAATGGCATTGCCCCGCTGGGCGTTAGGCCACATCCCCGCGAGGTACTGCAGCCGCAGGTTCCTGTCCCGGTTGATCTCCGCTCCCTCCAACCAGGATTGCATGTCCGAAGCCCGCCCGGCATAGCGTTTCAGCAGGCTCAAGGCCCCTGCAAACTCGACTTCGCTGAGCGACTGTGCCGCGCCAGCATACTCGGGCTGGTCCAGCCGCCGTTGCGCGTCGTCCAAATCGATCTTTCTGCCTTCGGGGAGCCCCAAGAGGACAAGGTCATACCCTTGCACGCCTTGCAGGTTCCCCCACACGGTTCCCGCCGGAAAGACCTCGAAGAAGGTTGCTATCTGGCTCTTGACCGCATCGCCGCTGCTTTCGTAGAGGGGCACCCATTGCGTGATCAACCCGTCCGGGTTCAGGCGTCGCTTGCAGAGCTCGAAGTACTCCTTGGTGTACAGTACCGCCGACCCCTTGACCCAGGGATGGATGGGGTCGGACGTGATGATGTCGAACTTCTCGTGCGTGGTGAGGATGTAATGCCGCGCATCGTCGTAGACCACTTCCACGCGGGGATCTTCGAGCACGCCGTAATTCTCGGCCGGGAAGAAAAACGCTGCGGCCGGCGGGACCAGGGGCTCGATTTCGCAGATCACGATTCTCTCCACGTCGGGGTACAACACGAAGGAGCCGGCGGTGACCCCCGCTCCACATCCCACGACCAGTACCGAGCGCGGCTTGGGATGGAGCAGCGCGGGCAGATGCGCCAGCATCCGCTGGAGCCGCATGTCGTCCGGCACGGTCGAGGCTTCCACCTTGCCGCTGACGTGGAAGTAGCGGTCGATGCCCGAGTCCGAAATAGCAATCGAGGCGTTCATGCCTTCGCCGACGAAAATGACCTCCGATTGCAGCCCCGAGGCGGGCAGGCTGCGGCCATAGGCGACCAATCCCCCAGGGACGGCGGAAACACTCCAGGCCAAGCAGGCCGCCAGGACGATCGAAGCCGCCAATGCCAGCGAAACGCCGATCCTCAGCCCGGACGCCCTGAACTTGCCGCCGGACGAGTCGCTGGCCCGAAACGGCCAGGCTTGCGGCACGAGCATCACCAGCGAGGCCAGGGCAGACAGTCCGATCAGCACGCGCTCGGCCTGCTGGGTGCCGATCGAGGGGATGAGATACAAGCTGCACGTGACCGCGCCGACGACCGCGCCGACCGTATTGGCCGCATAGACGTTGCCCGCCAATCGTCCCGGGTCCTGCTCGCGCGCGGCAACCGATGCCAGCGCCAGCGGAAAACTGGCGCCCCACAGACAGGTCGCCGGGAAGATGGCCCACGCACAACGCAACAAGTCGAGCTGGAAGTCGATCCACGGACCGGGGGACAATAATGGATCGATCGGCCAATAGGGCAAGGACTTGGCAAGCATGTACGCAGCCCAGGCAATTGCCGCGGCCAACAGCATTTGGCAAACCCCCAGCGCCGTCCGCGGCCGTGCGGTCCCGCGTGCCAGATAAGACCCTGCCGCGCTGCCGATTCCCAGTCCGGTCAAGAACACGGCCAGAATGATGGAGAACGTGTAGACCGTAGCGCCCAGCATCAGCGACAGGAGGCGCGTCCATAGCACTTCGGCGCTCAGCGCGCACAGCCCGGACAGCCCGATCGTGAGATATACCGGCCAGCAGCCTGTTGCGCGCAGGGCGGGGCTCGCCGGCGCTTCTTGGGCGGGAGCGTGGTAGGGCGTGAGACCCGCCAGCCCAAGGGCGATCAGGGACACGGCCCCGTTGATCGTCGCGGCGACATAGGTCGCGGCGGTCATGTCGTGGACTCTCAGCAGGTAGAACCCCGCCGCCAAGCAGCCGAATACAGCCCCGGCGATATTCCCCCCGTAAAAGAACCCCAACCACGATACGCCCTGGGGAGTGGCCTCGATCCATCGCGCGATTGCCGGCAGGGTTGCGCCCATGAGCAAGGCAGGCGGCAGCAGGCACGCCGCCGAGACCGCTCCGCGCAAGAAGATCCCCGGCAGCCCCGCCGCGACGTTGGTTACATAGATCTGATTGACATACGGCACGGCAAACAACACGGCGATTCCGGCAATTCCGGTCCCCAGCTCGAGCAAAGCGTACACCCGCAAAGGGTGTCGCCGCCGAGAGACGATGCGCGGCAAGGCGATGCTCCCCAGGCACATTCCGCCCATGAAAGTTCCCAGCAACACCGCCAGCGAAACCGCCGACGACCCGATCACCAGTTGCAGCAACTGGAGCCAGACGATTTCGTAGACGAGGGCCGAACAACCGCTGCCGATGAACAAGATCAGCAGCAGTGGCAGGAAGCGAGGCTGGAGGGATGGGCCTGTCGGTCCGGTCGAGTTTTGTTCGGTCATGCCAAACCAGTGAATCGAGAAGAGCGTGTCCGTGATTTCCTTTGATGGATGAGAGCGATTGTAGTCTACGGAATTGCACGACGCAACTCCAGCAACCGTAGGGTGGGCCGAGTTCTACGAGTCCCACCAAGCACACGCCACATCAAGGAATCGAGGATGGTGGGACTCGTCGACCATGTCGACCATGCGAGCATGGTGCCCGACGGCGCCCGTCGGCCCACCCTACTCGGAATGGCGCCGAAGCGGCTTGCATCTGGATCACGGCGGCCCGCGGCCCACGCTTGCCCGCGGCCCTAGCTTCAATTAGAATAATGGCCGGGTGGGCACGTTGACCTTCCGCGCAGTGCTCGGGCCAGGTATCGGGTTCCGGGGTACATTATCAGGAAATGAAGTCGAGTCATGCATCGTTTGGTTCTGCTGGTGGTCGTGTGGTTGGGGGCGGTCGCTTCGGCATGCGCGGCTGCACCGTCCATCGAGAGCGTACAGGGCCTTGGCGGTCGCCTGCTTGCCGCAGGCTCCTCTCCCAGTTGGTCTCCCAGCGGCAAGAGCATCGTCTACTGCCATGGTGACGAGCTGCAGATTCTCGACATTGAGAACGGCCGCAGCCGTCGCCTTGTGTCGTCAGGCAGAACCCCGGCGTGGTCTCCTGGCGACGGCCGATACGTCGCCTTTGTCCGCGGCGAGGGGGAAGCGGGGGAGGTGTGCGTGTGCGAAGCCGCCGGCGGCCCTCCCCAGCGGCTGGCTGCCGGGAAGGACCCCCGCTGGTCGCTGGATGGCCGAACGGTCTATTACGCGACGAAGAACAACGGGTGCTTCGCGATAAGCGTCGGCCGCCCTGGACCCGCCACGCCTGCCGTTGACGCGCCGGGCGATCTCTTGAGTGCGAAAGGAATTGCCACGAACGATGGAAACCGCCTCGTCCGGCAGAGTGGAAACCGCCTGCAGGTCGTCGATCGCAAGACGGGGAAGCTCGCCGGGCAATGGCCCGTGGTCCAGGCGGCGGAGGGCGTGCCGGTCTGGTCGCCCGACGGCCGCTATCTGGCCTTTGCGGGATTTCGCTGTGCAAGCGGGTTGATTCTGGGGGTTCTGGACGTTGAAAAGGACCTTTTGCTGCGCGTGGGAGGCGACCAGTTCGGCTGTCCCAGGTGGTCGCCTGATGGTTCCCGACTGGCGGTCGTCGTTGGGCGGAAGGGCGGCGCGGAGATCTGGTCGATCGAGACCCGTTCATTGCAACGATTGCACCCCTTGGCGCCGGCCTGCGCGTGCCCCACGGTTCCGCAGGCCGCCGCCGAGCTGATCGGTCCGTGGCATTTCCCGCGCGGAAAGCTCGTACCGCTCGAACTCGGTCGCCAGGCGAACTGGCACTACGCGGAATCGCAGGATTCCCCCGGCAATACGCTCGCGGAACTAACTCCCGGAGATCGAGTTCTGGCGGGTATACGCTTCCGGATCGGAAGCCGGATGATCCAGTTGCAAGGCAAGTCTGTGCCGGAGATGCCGCCCGCCGCGGAAGGGATTCCCATCCATCGCCGCCTCGTGCAGTTGTACATCCTGCATGCTGCCCATTTCGGAAATGTCACGCATGGCGTTCAAGAAGGCGAGAAGATTGGCGAGTATCGGCTGCGTTACGCCGACGGCGATCGGGCAACGTTCCCGGTGGTCATCGGCGAGGATGTCCGTGATTGGTGGAGCACGGATCGGAACCAGGTCTCCCGCGGGCAAATGGTCTGGGCAGGCAGCAACCCAGCCGTGCTCAAGGATCATGTTTACCTGCGGCTGTATCTCTCCGCGTGGAAGAACCCTTACCCCGAGAAGACCGTGGCAAGTCTCGACTTTGTTTCGATGAAAACCAACGCCTCTCCTTTCTGTGTTGCCGTCACCGCCGAGGAACCGCGAACCATCGGCGGCGAGGGACAAGCCTCGGGGGGGGAATCGGCCTGCCGATAATCCCTGAAACACGAGGCGGAACGATTGGCCCGTTGGGCCGAAAGGCGGGTCTGGGGAGGTGCTCCCCAACCCAGGGCTATGCCCTTCGCTGCGCGAACGATTGGGCCTTCGGCCCGAAAGAACGAGGGATGGGCTCGTTACCCCAGAGCTGTGTCCTTCGCTTTCGGACCTCTTCCTTTCCTCGATTTTGGCTCGGAATCCTCAAGTGATTGCCCGGCAGGCACTTACGGCGAGTTTTCCGCAGCCCGCGAACCCCCGCCTCCGGCTATCCGAGGATTTATTGTGGGTTTTCGTCAATAATTGTGGATTTAGTTCCTCAGCCGGAAGTCCTTGCGTGTGCAAGGCTTAGGGCGACCGCCTGGACCTCGGACGCGCCGGGCGGCAGATTTTTCCGCCGAGGGGGGTTGACAAGCTTTGTATAGTTACTGATAATAGGCGATAGTTACGCGCCGCTTCCTGCCTGCCCGTCAACCCCAAGGAGATGTGCCATGGAGCCCCAAGCCCAACAACCGTCCGTGCGAGCGCAGGCCGATAACGGCCCTCAGTCGCCCGCGGGCAGGGACAAGCCGGTGGCTGGAAGGAGGGGCCAATACCAGCGGCGCGAGGCCCGGCGGGCGGAGCGGGAATCACCCGGCTTGCCCTGGACGGACATTCCGGCGAGTCGATCGCGCGACGGTTCGAATTGCCGCGCCGGACCGTCACCCATGGGTTGCGCAAAAACGCTCACTTGTGCAATTGTGGCAAGATTACGTATCGGCGAGACATGCTGCGCGGTTGGCCAACCCGGACCGATTTTTGGCCAATTCTGACCATCCCTACAGTTGCCAAAAGGCATTGCCCAAAGGAGCGGAAGGCCCTGTTTTTCCCGAGGATTTCTGAGGGTGGCATACTGCTAATGGAAATGACAGCGGTACTAAGTGGGGGCAAGAAACGGCCGAAAATCGAATGAAAAGGTCGTTTTTTGGCCACTTTGGCCAAAACGAGATGCAAGCCGGAAAAGAACCATTGGGAACACGAATCAACGCTCATCCGACCAGGGAGCAGAAAGTGAAACATGGAAACGCTACACTGCTGAGATGAGCGGTCGATCAAGAAAGGACCAAACCATGAGAGTATTCTGTTTTCTTTGGACGTGCCTGATGTTGCTTCAGGTCACCGCACCGGCAGCCGATTCGGCGGAGCATGGATCCGCGCAGGCGAAGGGCGACATGCTGCTGTGGTATCGCCAGCCGGCTGAAAAATGGCTGGAGGCGATGCCGCTGGGCAACGGGCTGATGGGGGCGATGGTCTTTGGCCGCACCCAGAAGGAGCGCATCGCGCTGAACGAGTCGACTTTCTGGTCCGGCCGCCCCCACGACTACAACGACCCTCAAGCCGGCAAGTACTTCCCCCAGATCCGCGACCTGGTCTTCGCCGGCAAGTTCCAGGAAGCCGAGAAGATGGCCGACGAGCATTTCTACGGGGCCCCCAAGGCTCAGCAGGCCTATCAGCCATTGGGCGATCTGCTGCTGGACTTCGAAGGGGTCGAGAACACTGACGATTACCGCCGCGAACTGGACATGGAAAGCGGCGTGGCGAAGATTCAATATCGCGCCGGCGACGTGACTTTCACCCGCGAGGCGTTCGTCTCCTACCCGGATCGCGTGCTGATCGTGCGCGTCGCCGCCGACAAGCCCGGACGTGTCTCAGTGCAGGCACAACTCAAAAGCCCTTATCTGGACCGTGTGACCGCAAAGCCCGGCAAGCTGATGATGGACGGATGCTGGAAAGGCCCGCTGCCGAAGGATTGGCTGATCGCGACGGTGGAAGGCAAGGGGGAACGATTCCAGGCGGCCCTGCTGGCGATTCCCGAGGGCGGGCGGTCCACAGCCTCGAAGGCGGCCGTCCGCATCGAGGGCGCCAACGCCGTCACGTTCATCGCCACCGCCGCCACCAGCTTCGTGAACTACCACGACATCAGCGACGACCCCGCGGCCGTTTGCCAGATTGTGCTCGAGGCCGCAAGAGATCGGGATTATGCGGCACTCCGCCGCCGGCATGAAAACGACTTCCGCCGGCTGATGGGCCGCGTGCACCTGAAAGTCGGCGACAGTTCGCGGAATGCGCAACCGATCGACGAGCGTCTCGCGGCATTCCGCAGGGGCGGCGCCGATGCGAATCTGGAAGCCCTCTGCTTTCAATTCGGCCGTTACCTTCTTGTCTCCAGCAGTCGCGCGGGCGGACAACCGGCCAACCTGCAGGGCATCTGGAACGAAGCGGTGGTCCCACCGTGGGGCAGCAAATACACCATCAACATCAATACCGAGATGAACTACTGGCCGGCCGAAGTCTGCAACCTGTCGGAGTGCCACCAGCCGCTGTTCCACATGCTCGAGGACCTCTCGGTCACAGGCGCCATGACGGCCAAGGTGTACTATGGCCGTGGCGGATGGGTGGCGCACCACAACGTCGACCTGTGGCGGGGGACCGCGCCCGTCGATGCGGCCCGATTCGGCATGTGGCCCGTGGGAGGGGCCTGGCTTTGCCAGCATTTGTGGGAGCACTATGCGTTTACCGGCGACCGGCAGTTCCTCAAGGAGTATTACCCCGTGATGAAGGGTTCGGCCCAGTTTTTGCTGGAACTGCTGGTCGAAGAGCCCAAGCACCACTGGCTGGTGACGCCCTTCTCCATGTCGCCCGAACATGGATATCTGGACGGCAACGGCAAGTTGGCCTTTCTCTCTCCCGCACCCACCATGGACATTGCCGTCATCCGCGAGTTGTTCCCGCACTGCATCGAGGCCAGCCGACTGCTGGGCGTGGACGAGGAGTTCCGCGCCAAGCTGGAAGCCGCCCTCGCCAGGCTTCCGCCTTACCGGATCAACCATCTGGGCTATCTCCAGGAGTGGATCGAAGACTGGCAGTCAGGCGATCAAGGGCACAACTGCTCGCCCAATTTCACCATTTACCCCGGAAGTTCCATTACGCTGCGGGGCAATCCGCGGCTGGCGGCGGCGATCGAAAAATGGATGGAAAAACGTCATAGCCACGGTGGCTGGCCTGCCGCCTGGGACATTTCCGTGTGGGCGCGATTGGAGCGCGGAGACAAGGTTGACGCACTGCTGCAGACGTTGATCGCCAATTCGTTGGCCTCGAACCTGCACAACCGAGGGGCCAACCAATCCGACGCCAATTTCGGATTTACGGCGGGCGTGGCCGAGGCCCTGCTGCAGAGTCACGCCGGCGAGATCAACCTGCTGCCCGCACTGCCCGCCGGTTGGAGCGACGGCGCCGTCACGGGTCTGCGGGCCCGCGGCGGGTTCGAGGTTAGCATGACGTGGAAGAACGGAAAACTCCAGTCGGCGGAAATCGGCCACGCCACGGGATCCGAGTGCAAGCTCCGCTACGGCGCGAAGACGGCGGCGTGCTCGGTCAAGCCGGGCAGTACGGTCTGCTTGAACGCCGATCTGGCGACTGTCAATTAGAGCCGGCACTTGTCTGTCGCAATTGCCGGACGCTTGGCCCGTCGGTATAATTCTCGCGTTTGGCGGGAATTTGGAAATGCAACAAATAAGGATAGGCCGTGAAGGATTCTAGCTGGAATTTCCCAGCCCGCGCGGCGGGCTGGACAAGGAGGTGTTTCTTGCTTCTCGCGGGCTTGCTGCTCGCGGCTGCGGCCGCGGGTTGCGGGCGGAAGAAGAGTGACGTCGGGGGCGAGCTTCCCGTCATGCCGGTGAGCCATCCCATCGCACGGGTCGTTACCGACTATGCGGACTTCACGGGCCGGACGGACGCCAAGTTCTCGGTCAATATCGTCGCTCGCGTCACCGGCTATCTGGTACCGGTGGAGAAGCCCGTCAAGCAGGCATCGGAAGCCAAGGAAGCGGACCCCGCCGTCAATCGGCAGGAGGGCGGCTATGCCTTCAAGGAAGGATCGGAAGTCAAGAAAGGGGACCTGCTGTTCTTGATTGATCCGCGCCCGTACCAGGCGCAGTATGACCAGGCGCAGAGCCAGGTCACGCTCGACGAGGCGCAACTCAATCTGGCGAAGACCACTCTGGCGCGGTACCAGGCCCTCAACAAGGACACGCCCGGCGCCGTCAGCGAACAGGCACTGGACCAGTATAAGGCCGCGGTCGTCGAGGCCGAGGCCCGCGTGTTCGCGCAACGGAAGAGCCTGGAAGTCTACAAACTGAACAAAGATTTCACGCACGTCGTTTCCCCCATCGACGGCCAGGTGAGCCGCTATTACCTGACGCTCGGAAACCTGGTCAACCAGGACCAGACGCTCTTGACCACGATCGTGTCGCTGGACCCGATGTACGTCTATTTCGACATGGATGAATCGACCTACCTGCAGATCCTCAAGACGATCAAAGAAGGCAAGGGCACGCCGGCGGGGGACGGAGACGTTTCCATCCTGCTGGGGTCGCAGGTCCTGCTGGGCTTGCAAAACGAGGACGACAAGTTCCCGCATACGGCAACGATCGACTTCGTCAATAACCAGGTAAACTCCACGACGGGAAGCATCACGGTGCGCGGCGTCTTCGCCAACCCCCCATTGGTTCCTGCGACCCAGGCTTCCAGCACGGCGGCAGGGAAGGCGCCGTCGATGGAAAAGGCCTCCGCGGCCGATGCCGCGAAGACGTCCGGAGCGGGGGCTGTGCCGGCGGAAAAGGCCTCCACTCCAGTCGCCGCGAACAAAGAGCGGCTGGCCCCCCGGCAATTCAAGCCCGGCATGTTCGTGCGTGTCCGGCAGCCGGTCGGCGCGCCGCACCCAGCGCTGCTGGTCATCGACCGGGTCATCCAGAACGACCAGGGGCGCAAATACGTTTTTGTCCTCGACACGGAGAGCAAGGCGCAGCGCCGGTATATCACGCCGGGCTACCTGCAGCCGGACGGCCTCCGCGTCGTGGAAGGGGAAATCAAGCCGGACGATTGGGTCATCGTGGGCGCGATCCAGCAAGTCCGCGAAAAAATGGAAGTCAAACCGGACCCGAGGCCGATGCCGACGCTGAGCGGGCAAGCCGAGGTGGCGCCGCAGCCGGTCGGCGGAGCAAAGCCCGCTCCATCCCCGAGCGGGAAAGCAAAGGATTGAAGCGGTTTTCATGATCTCGCGATTCTTCATCGACCGCCCGATCTTCGCCACGGTGTTGTCGGTTGTCATCACCTTGATCGGCGGGATCTCGCTCTGGTTCCTGCCGGTCGCGCAGTACCCGCGGATCACGCCGCCCGGCGTGAGCATATCGATCAGCTATCCCGGCGCCAGCGCCAAGGTCGTGGCCGACACGGTCGGCGCACCAGTCGAGCAGCAGGTAAACGGCGTCGAGGGCATGCTCTACATGTCGTCGCAATCGGGCAACGACGGCACGTACTCCTTGTCGGTTACCTTTGACGTTGGCACCGACCTGAATGCGGCGGTGGTCAAGGTGCAGAATCGCGTGGCGCTGGCCATGCCGCAGTTGCCGACGGATGTCCAGAACCAGGGGATTACGATCCGCAAGAAGACGCCCGACATCCTCATGATCGTGAACTTCTATTCTCCCGACCGCCGCTACGACGACATCTACCTGAGCAACTACGCGACGATCAACGTGCGGGACGAACTGTTGCGCGTGCCTGGGGTGTCGGACATTACCTACCAGGGACAGCGCGACTACAGCATCCGTTGCTGGCTCCAGCCGCAGAAGATGGCGGCCTGCAACATCACCGCCGTGGACGTCGCCAGTGCGATCCGCAACCAGAACCTCGATGCGCCGGCGGGCTGGATCGGCCAGCCGCCCACCGACGAGGGCCAGGCCATCGCACTGCCCATCGACACCCTGGGCCGGCTCAATTCGCCGGAGCAGTTCGGCAACATCATCGTCAAGGCCAGCATGAGCTCTCGGCCTCCCTCGGCCCGCACGGCCGTGGCGGCGCCGCCCAAAGGCAATTTCGGCCTGCCGAGTTCCAATGCCGCCGCCTCATCCTCCACTGCGGCAGGCGGTGGGACAACGGGTGGCGGGACAACGAGCGATGGCACGAGCAGCGATTCCACAAACAGCTCCCCCACCACCAGCGGCGGCACCGCCGCGACCGGCGTTTCCACGGGCGGCGGCGGGACCACGGGCGGCGGCGCAACCACCGGCGGCGGCGGCTCGACGGGGGGAGGCGGAATGACCGGTGGGGCGGCGACGGGCGGCATCGGGATCAACAACGGCGTAACGCGGGACCGCGGGCCCAGCCAGCCGTCGTTCGGCGTTGTCCGCCTGCGAGACGTGGCCCGCATCGAGCTGGGCGCGCAGAATTACAACGCCTCGTGCAGCTTCGACGGGCGGCCGTCCGTAGGTCTCAGCGTCTATCAGCGCCCCGACACCAACGCCCTCGAAGTGGCCGACGCCGTGCGCAAGAAGATGGAGGAGCTGAAGTCGCGATTCCCCGCCGGACTGGATTATGCCATCGGCTACGATACGACGCCGTTCATTCGCGAATCGGTCCAAGACGTGATGATCACCATGCTGGAGGCCGTGGCCCTGGTCGGCCTGGTGGTGCTGATCTTCCTGCAGGACTGGAGGGCGATGATCCTGCCCATGATCGACGTGCCTGTGTCGATCATCGGCACGTTCGCCGTGATGGCCGCCATGAACTTCAGTTTGAACAACATCTCGCTCTTCGGACTGGTGTTGGCGATCGGGATTGTCGTGGACGATGCCATTGTCGTACTGGAAAACATCGAGCGGATGCTCGCCCGCGGCCACGACGTCCGCACGGCCACCATCAAGGCCATGGAAGAAGTCACCGGACCGATCATCGCCGTGGCCTTGGTGCTGTGCGCGGTTTTCCTGCCCTGCGCGTTTATCAGCGGCATCACGGGCCAGTTTTTCAAACAGTTTGCCCTGACGATTTCCGTCTCGACGGTCATTTCCGCGATCAACGCGATTACCATGACCCCGTCGCGAGCGGTCTTGCTCTTCAAGAGCGAAGAACGACACGCGGCAGCTAGTCAGGACGGCGGGCTAAAGCCCACCCCGCAGGAAAACGCGGCCCGCGAGGTGCGCCGCGAGGCCTTGCCGTGGTGGATCTTCGGCCTCGCGGGCGGACTGCTCACGCTTTGGTTGGCGCGGAAATTTCTGGCCGGTCATTTCGGCCTGCCCGCGGCAGTGGCCTGGGGCGGCTTCGCCGATCTTCCGGCGTGGCTGTCTTGGATGCTCGCGGCTGCTTTCTTCATCCCCGGCAGCGTGACCGGCGGCATCCTCGGATGGTCGGTCATTAAGCGCGTGAACCGCGTCCTGGGCTGGTCCTTTCGCAAGTTCAACCATTACTTCGAGCGGATGTCGTCGGGCTACGCTTTTTTCGTCGGCGGATTGTTGCGCGTGAGCATGGTGGTATTGGCGGTCTACGGCGGTTTGCTGGCCCTGACCTACGGCGTGTTTCAAAGGGCGCCAACCGGATTCATTCCGCAGCAGGACCAAGGCCGGTTGATCGCGAACATTCAACTGCCCGACTCGTCGTCCCTGGAGCGGACCGAAGCGGTCGTCGACAAGATTGTCAAGATCGCGCGGGGAGACCCCAAAGACCAGGAACACTACCCCGGCGTGCCGGGCATAGCGCACACAGTGGCCTTCGCGGGCAGTTCGTTCCTGCTGCAGGCCAACAGTTCCAATTTCGCCTCGATGTTCATCGTCCTCGCGCCCTTCGACGAACGGCAGAAACCGGAGCTGCGCGACACGGCGATCATGAACCGCCTCAGCCAGGCCTGTGCCGAGCAAGTCCCCGAGGCCCAGTTCACGGTGCTGGGGGCGTCGCCGATCCCGGGTCTGGGCACCGCGGGCGGATTCAAGTTCATTGTCGAGGACCGCGGCGGCGGCGGTTTCGATTTGGCCGACTTGCAGAAGCAGACCGAAGACCTGATCCAGGAACTGCGACAGGTCCCCGGCCTGAGCCGGATCACGACCCAGTTCCGCTCCAAGACGCCGCAGCTCTTCCTCGACATCGACCGCGACAAGGCCGCATCGTTGGGCGTATCGCTCACCGACGTGAACCAGACCCTGGACATTTTCATGGGCTCGAGCTACGTCAACAGTTTCAACGATTTCGGCCGCCACTGGCAGGTTACGCTCCAGGCCGACGGCGCCTATCGCAAGGCGACGGAAGACCTCAACCTGTTCCAGGTGCGGAACACGTTGGGACAGATGGTCCTGCTGGGCACCCTGGTCCACCCGCGGGAGATCGCCGGTCCTATCGCCGTCCCCCGCTATGACCTGTACGCGGCAGCCTCCGTTAGCGGCAACATTCAAACCGGCACCAGCACGGGCGAGGCCATCCAGACCATCGACCGCATCGCGGCCCAAGCCTTGCCACTTTCCATGAACGCCGACTGGACCGAGCTGATGTTCATGCAGAAGCGCGTGGGCGACACGTCGCTGTTCGTCTTCTTTCTGGCCATCGTCAGCGTGTTCCTTGCCTTGTCGGCGCTCTACGAGAGCTGGTCTCTGCCGCTGGCGGTGATCCTGGTCGTGCCGTTGTGCTTGCTCTGTTCCGTGGCGGGAGTGCTCTTCACGCAGCGGGACGTCAACATCTTCGTGCAGATCGGCCTGGTGGTGCTGGTCGGGCTGGCGTGCAAGAACGCGATCCTTGTGGTCGAGTACGCCAAGCAGTTGCACCTGGAGGGACGTTCGGCGCGGGATGCCACGAAGGAGGCCTCGCGGCTCCGCCTGCGGCCGATCCTCATGACCTCCTTCGCGTTCATCTTCGGAGTCATCCCCTTGATGACCGCGGCGGGGGCCGGGGCGGAGATGCGCCGCTCGCTGGGGGTCGCCGTCTTCAGCGGCATGTTCGGCGTGACCTTGTTCGGCATCTTCCTCACGCCGGTGTTCTTCTACGTGCTTATCGGGCTGGGCGAGTCTCGCCTGCTGGCTTCCGCCGCCGCCCAGCGGTTCGTCTCCTGTTCGCTGGGCGGCCTCGTCGGGCTGGCGGGCGGTTTTCTGCTGGGGAAACTCGGCGTCGTGCTGCTTCCCTGGTCGGCCGTGGTCGGCGCTGCGGCGGGCATACTCGTGGCGCTGGTGTTTTCGGAGATCCATCGGAGAGTAAGAATGGAAGGATGAAGGATGAAGGATGAGGGATGAAGGATGAAGGCCCTCGCGCGAAAGGAGGATTCCCCCCGTGAATGAAAGAGATCAACCGCCGAATGGGAATTGGAAAGTGCAAAACACCCTCGGGCGCATGGAATTTGGCAAAGTGCATCCGCTAAACGGGCAGGAGAGCCTAAAGCCTGCCCAGGAAAGAAAGAGGGAGTCCTTCGTGATTCTCCCCTCGCGCCTCTCCCTTCCCCCGTTAATCCTTCATACCTCATCGTTCGTCTTTCCTAGAGAAATACGCCCATGATCCGTTTCTTTGTCGATCGTCCGATCTTCTCGACGGTAATCTCCGTCGTTTTCGTGCTGGCGGGCGGAGTGGCGGTGTTCTGGCTGCCCATGGCCCAGTACCCTGAAGTTACGCCGCCAACCGTGCTCGTGACGGCCCTCTACCCGGGCGCCAACGCCTTGACCGTGCAAGACACGGTGGCGGCGCCGATCGAGGAGCAGGTCAGCGGCGTCGAGGGCATGGCCTACATGTCGTCGCGCTCCACCAACGACGGCGCCTATAACCTGACCGTGACGTTCAATCTGGGCACGGACTCGGACATGGCCCAGGTGCTGGTGCAGAACCGCGTGGCCCTGGCGCTGCCCGTCATTCCCGCCCTGGTGCAGAACGAAGGCATCAACGTCCGGAAGATGTCGCCCAACACGCTGATGATCGTGAACCTGATTTCGCCCAACGGCAAGTACGACGACCTGGCGCTCAGCAACTATGCCACGGACAACGTCAAAGACGAGTTGGGCCGGCTGCAAGGCGTCGCCGGCATCACGTACCTCGGCCAGCGCGATTACAGCCTGCGGGTTTGGCTCGACGCCGACAGGATGGCGGCGAAGGGCCTCAGCGCCACGGACGTGGTCACGGCGATCAGCCAGCAGAACGTGCAGGTTTCCGCCGGGCAGATCGGCCAGCAGCCGGTCCCCAAGGGCCAGCAGTTCCAGTTGACCATCAACACTCTGGGGCGGCTCACCGACCCGGCACAGTTCGAGGCCATCGTCCTCAAGTCCGATCTGAGCGCCTCGTCCGCGCCGGCTTCCGGGGGGCAGAGCGGTTCCAGCGGTGCAGGTGGTCCTTCGTCGCCGGTGACGGGTATCGTGCGGCTTCGCGACGTAGCCCGCGTCGAACTGGGGTCGCAGCAATACGACCAATCCTGCACGTTGGATGCCAAGCCGTCGGTCGCGCTCTGCATCTACCAGCTTCCCGGCTCCAACGCCCTGAAAACGGCCGCGGGCGTGTATGCCAAGATGAAGGAGCTGAAGACCCGCTTTCCGGAGGACTTCGTCGATTATGAAATCGTCTATGACACCACGCCCTTCATCCAGGAGTCGGTCTACGAGGTCTTCTACACCTTGCGCGACGCCGTGCTCCTGGTGGCGATCGTGGTCCTCGTGTTCTTGCAGGACTGGAAGGCCATGATCTTGCCCATGATCGACGTGCCCGTCTCCTTGATCGGCACCTTCGCGATCATGGCGGCGATGGGATTCACGCTCAACAACCTGACGCTGTTCGGTCTGGTGCTGGCCATCGGCATTGTCGTCGACGACGCCATCGTCGTGCTGGAGAACATCGAGCGGCTGATCGCCACCGGACTGGATGTCCGCACGGCGACCATCAAGGCCATGGAGGAGATTACAGGACCGGTCCTGGCCATCACCCTGGTGCTCAGCTCGGTGTTCGTTCCCTGCTGTTTCCTGGGGGGCGTGAGCGGGCAGTTCTTCCGCCAGTTCGCGGTGACGATATCGGTCTCGACCATCATCTCGGCCGTGAATGCCCTGACCATGACCCCGTCGCGGGCGGTCGTGATCTTCAAAGGGAAGGATGAAGGTGAAAGGATGAAAGATGAAAAACATTCGGGCTCTATTCATCCTTCATCCCTCATGCTTCATCCTTCCAAAGAGGCCCTGCCGTGGTGGATTTTCGGCGTCTTCGGCGGAATCGGCACGTATTACGCCGTACCGGCGCTGTTTGCCGGCAAGGTCTTCTTCGGTCTGCACGTGGCCCTGCCCGCCAAGTTGGACCTGAACGCAGCCTTGAGCGGGCTACCTAACGCCCTGTCAAGTTGGCAGATCTGGGCGATCGTGAGTACGGTCCACTCCATTCCCGGCATGCTGGCGGGCTTGGTCTTGGGGCGGTTCATCATCCGGCCCGTCAACGCTGTGCTGGGCTTCTTGTTCGGAGGCTTCAACCGCTGGTTCGACTGGATGACCGGGATCTACGGCCGGGCCGTCGGCCGCACGCTGCGCCTGAGCGCGATGGTCCTTGCGATCTACGCCGGACTGCTAGGCATGACGTACTGGCAGTTCCAGCGCACGCCCACGGGTTTCATCCCGCAGCAGGACAAGGGATACCTGCTGCTCAACGTGCAGTTGCCGGATTCGGCCTCGGTGGAGCGCACAAAAAACGCGATGGCGATCATTGAAGGTTTGGCCCTCAAGATGCCGGGCGTGGCGCACACGGTGGGGCTTTCCGGCCAGTCGCTGATCTTGAACGCCAACGCGCCGAACCTGGGCTCGATGTACATCCTCCTCAAGCCGTTCGACCAACGGCACGACCCCAAGTTGAGCGCCGACGAGATTGCCAAGTCGCTGCAAGAGCTTTGCCAAGAGAAAGTGCGGAGGGCGATAATCTCGGTGTTCGGCGCGCCGCCGATCGACGGCCTGGGCACGACCGGCGGCTTCAAGCTGATCGTCGAGGACCGCGGCAATCTGGGCCTCGAACAACTCCAGCAGTCCAGCGAGCAGATCGTTGCCCGCGGCAACGAAACCGACGGGCTGAGAGACCTTTTCAACAGCTCCGGGGCCAACACGCCCTGGCTGTGGCTGGAAATCGACCGCACCAAGTGCACGTTTCACGGCGTGCAGGTCAGCGACATCTTCAACACGCTGCAGGTCTACCTGGGTTCCTACTACGTGAACAATTTCAACGAGTACGGCAGGACCTGGCAGGTGAACATCCAGGCCGACGCGAGATTCCGCCGCGATTTCTCGGCCATTCGGCAACTGCAAGTGCGCAACAGCCTGGGAGAAATGGTTCGCCTGGGCACGCTGCTGGACGTGCGCGACAGGAGCGGCCCGGTGATGATCATGCGTTACAACATGTACTCGTCGGCGGCCGTCAACGCCGACGCAGCGCCGGGCACGAGTTCCGGTCAGGCGGTTTCCTTGATGCAAGACCTCGCCGATCCCGCCCGGCACAAGGACTTGCCGCCGTCGATGGTGGCGGAGTGGACCGACCTGGCGTTCTTGCAGCTCCAGGCGGGAAACTCGGCGATGTACTTCTTCTTTCTGGCGGTGGTTTTCGTGTTCCTGGTGCTGGCGGCCCAGTACGAAAGCTGGCGGCTGCCGCTGGCCGTGATCCTGGTCGTGCCGATGTGCCTCTTCTGCTCGGTGGTCGGCCTGCAGGCGGCCGGCATGGAGATCAACATCTTCACGCAGATCGGTTTCGTGGTCCTGGTAGGCCTGGCCAGCAAGAATGCGATCTTGATCGTCGAGTTCGCCAAGCAACAACAGGAACTGGGAGTGCCGCGCAGGGAGGCGACCCTCGAGGCATGCCGCTTGCGGCTGCGGCCGATCTTGATGACGTCGTTCGCTTTCATTCTCGGCGTCGTGCCTCTGGTGATAGCCCAGGGCGCCGGCGCCGAGATGCGGCGGGCGCTGGGCGCCGCGGTATTCAGCGGCATGCTCGGCGTGACCTTCTTCGGCATCTTCCTCACGCCCGTGTTCTACTACGTTATTCAACGCTTCGCGGAGAGAAGGGAGGCAGAGAAGACAGGAAGATGAGGGACAGGAAGATATAGGACAAGACGGTGACGACAGGAACATACGTCCCTTCAAGCCGTCCAATGGATCAACATCACTCGTGAACTCGTTCAATTCAAAACCCTCAGGTAGCATCGAACAGTATCACCTTGGGGCGGATTTTGTTCGCGAGGCAGAAAAGACAGGAAGATGAGGGACAGGAAGATATAGGACAAGACGGTGACGGCAGGAACATCCTATTTTCCTGTCCCCCATCCTCCTGTCATTAAACGGAGAAGACATGCCCGTGATAGTAGGCGCGGAAGCTCTATTGGTTGGCGGCTCCCTGCCGGCTTGGCGTGACCGGCGGGAGCGGGCCGGGATTGCTTCCCGCGAGGCGGATTTCCCAACCGCCTCCCAGCGCTCGATAGACCTGAATCAGGCCTGTGGCAATTTCCCCTTGCGCTTGCGCCAGCGTGTCTTCCAGGGGCACCAGGTTCTGCTGCAGCAAGGTGACGCGCGTCAGGTCGGTCAGGCCCGCCTTGTATTCCGCCACCACGATGTCCACGGCCTTCTTGGCGTCGGCCACGCTGTCGGCCTGCGACTTCGCCCGCTTCTGGGCCCGCAAGAACGTCACCAGGCCGTTTTCCACGTCCTGATCGGCGCTGAGCACCGTATTGCGGTAGGTGACGACCAACTCCTGGAAACGGGCGTCCTGCAGGCGCTTATTGTTCAAGAGGCGGCCATAGTTGAGGATGTTCCACGTAAAGGCAGGGCCGATATTGCCCGCCATTGCCTGCTGCTGGAAGAGATTACTGAAGTTCTGTGCGGAGTAGCCGAGCGTGCCGTTGACGGCGATGTAGGGATAGAACTGGCTCTCCGCAATGCCGATTTGGGCGCTCTGGGCGGCTGCCTGCCGTTCGGCGCGGCGGACGTCCGGCCGGCGGCGCAGCAAGTCTGCCGGAATGCCCACGGCCACTTCCGGCGGCGCGGTGGGGATCGACCCCGCACCGAGCCAGGCTTGCACGTCTTGGGGAGGAATGCCCAGCAAGATGCACAGTTGATTAGCGGCCTGGCGCTGGGCAATCTCCAGTTCCGGGATGCCGGCCTCGGTCTGCTCCAGGGTGCTCCGCGCCTGGGCCACGTCGAGTTCGGTGTTGACGCCGACCTTCCGTTGTCCCAGAACGATCTGCAGCGTCTTGCGCTGCAGGGCGACGTTCTCCGTGGCATACCTGATTCTCTGCTCGGTCGTGCGATAGGTCACGTAGTTCGTCGCCACGTCGCCCAGGAGCGTGACCAGCACGTCGTCGTAGTTCTCGACCGAGGCATCCAGATTCGCGGCGTCGGATTCGATGGCCCTCCGCAGGCGGCCCCAGAAGTCGAGCTCCCAACTGAGGTTGAACCCGTAGTTCCATTGTCCATACCAACGATTCACCCCCGAGGAAAGCGGGTTTGCATCCTCTCGGCTGAGCGCATTGCTCGTGTAACTGCCGGTGGCCGTCTGTGTCTGCGGGAAGAGATTGCCCGTGTCGATCGCCATCTGGGCCCGCGCTTCCAACACGCGGCACGCGGCGACCTTCAGAGAAAGGTTCTGCTGGTACGCGTAAGCAATGAGCGACTCGAGTTGGGGATCATGGAAGACCGTCCACCACTTGCTCAAGTCGTCGCGGACATTGCGCACGCGCACGTCGTCGGCATCGATCCAGTTTCGGGCTACCGCGGCGCGGGCCGGACTGTAGTTCGGCCCCACCTTGAAACCGTTGTGGACATAGTCGCTCATGCTCGTGCAACCGCTGAGCCCCAAGATTGCCGCTGCCGCGAGAACTCCCAGTGCCGGTCGCGATGCTCGAAACATTATCCAGTTTCCTCTTATAACGAGAATTCCGATCGTACGGAACTTCCTGTAACCAATGCCAACCCGCGACCCGCGACCCGCGACCCGCAAGCGGGTGCCCCGGGTGCCACGGGTACCCCGGCTTCGGGTGAAGCGAGGCCCTAAAACTCGGATTCCAGGCACAGGAAATACAACTGTTTCCGTGGGTACCATCGGCATTGCCCGCATGACCCGGATATTGGAAAACTCCGGTACCGGAGAACCGCTAGATCCGTCATACGCGGAAGATAAGGTGTTTCCCCGATAGACGGAAAAAAAGGCACGGAAACGGCCTGCACATCTTCCCTATTTTCACCAGAATCTCTGCCGGCCAGTCGCAGAAGAATTGATCTTGTTTGAAATCGCTGGCCGCTCTATGATGCGGCTGGCATCGACGGAAATCGTTGAGAAAACCTGTCCGAGAACTCTGGAACGGCCTTGCATTGCGCCATGCCTAAGGCGGTCCTTGGATAGGTTCTAAATCGCATGACGCGTCTGTGACCGCGGATGTTGACCCCGGCGCAGCAGCGACCCTTGATGGATCAAGGGCAATCAACCCGCATTGATCCATAGGAGTCGCAAGCGATGAACTTTGCTACGATGAACGACGTCCCCTGGCCCGGAGCTTGGACGACCGTGCAACCCCAGCCCGACCGTGAGCGCCAGAAACGAATTCTCACGGCCCTCGGCCTGCCAGCCAGCCGGAATCTGCGGGTGAACGAGCAATCGTTAGCCCGCTATTACGACTACCTGGCGACCCATCTTGAATTGCCCTTTGTGGCCTGCTATCCCCGGCCTTCAACCCCGGCGCATGCGGCAGTTGACCGCTGCGAGGTGCTCGAGCTGCTGGACCCGCGGACCGACCTGTGCGACGTGTTCGACGGCATCTATTGCCAGACCCGCAAAGGCCGCTTTCGGGTGAACCTGCCGCTGGTCGAGTTGACTGTTCTGCCGCCCAGCAAGAACCTTGAGCTGCTGGCCGATTACGAGTACTGGTTCTGGCACTGGCGGGATTGACCCCACACCAGGACTGTGCTGATGAATCGTCTAAGTCGTCGGAATCCGAGAATTCCAGTAATTAACCGAGTTGTACGGTGCTAAGCGTACTCCTCGGCGACCTCGCTGGCAATCTGGGCCCATTGCCAAAGCCGTTGCGGATCGCGGCGGACGGTGGAAATGTCCTTGAGGATCAACTCGACGTGGCAACCGCGGGCCTTGTCGAGGAAATCGCGCAGCTCGTTCCGCGCCCGTTGCGGCTGCCAACTGTCCTCGGCCACAATCGCCGGCAAGGGCTTGCGGCTCACCACGTAGTCGCGGCCGACTTTCTCAACGATGCGATCGGTGTTGCACCACGGGCTGACGGAAATCTTCCTTAGGTTGGGGATTCGACGCAGAATGTCGATCTTGCGATCCAGCGGCTCGCAGCAACCATAATACGTCAACCCCCAGCGGGCCAGCCAGCGAAGATCGTGCTGGACGGCGAACTCCCAGTGCATCTGCGGCGAGACTTCCGCGAAGATCTGGGCGTTGGAGCATCCCCACATATTGTGCGGCCGCACCCAGGCCGGGTCGTACTTCTCGCCTGGCAGTTGGCGGGTGTAACCGTAGCCGCCGGAGCCGATCCGCGTGTTGTTGCAATCCAGGGCCAGCAGGTTCATGGCCTCGAATTGATCGAGCTCGGCCATCCAGGCGTCAACCATCCGCTCGACCCCGGCGTGGACCAGTTCCGGCCGCTCGACCAGGTCGATCATGGCCTCCGCGATGCCCCACCAGCGAATCAGGTAATCCCAGGGGGTGAACCAGATGTGGGTTTGCCCCTGCTTGACCACGGGCATAATGTCGCCGAACACGCGGCACATCGCCTCGTAGCGGAAGTGCGTGGCCGCTTCATCGTGCGTGAGGCGAGGCATCCTGATCTTGTCCAGGTCGGCGTCGCTGCGAATCTGGATCTTGAAGCGCCGCGAGACGATGTCGCTGCTGGCGTCGGTCCGTACCAAATCAACGTCCTCGATGATGCCGAAATCGGTGCTGTGGACCGCCAGCGGACAGGCCAACTCGGGACTGACGATCATATCGCCCGGCATGTGCCGCCACTGATAGATCGTGCGGCGGAGGTCGCGTTCCTGATCCTGGGCCCAGGGGTGCTCGGTCAGGAGGGTCAATTCGCCGTTGACGTCGATCTCGTGCCAGGGGATTTCATTGATCCAGACCATGGGCCGCACCGAGTCCAGGTCGTTGAGCTTCTGCCAGAGCCGAGCCTTTTCCTGATGAACGGGCAGGGCGGCGATTTCAGCCACCTCGGCGGCCAGGCGGCGGAGCGTATCGACGTCGCGGGGCGTCAGCTTGATCTCTTCGGCCAACGGAGGCGGCGCGTAGTGGCTGGGATCGTGCAACATTCCGACGGTCTCACGAAGCAGGAGCAGCAGGAAAAGCAGTATTCTAGCAGAAAGACCGACCATGCAGAAAGCGACCCTGCCGGTCGTAACCGGCGGGGTCGTGGCAAAGTCGCCATGAACGGTAACGCGATCGACGTTACTCTCCACCCTCGGGCTTGGCGACGCGCGGGGCAATCAACGGCCCGGAGCCGCCGCCCACGCCGCCCTTGAGTTCGGCCGGCGGGGTCGCGGGATGCGGCTTGGCGGCAGCGCCACCCTGCTCTTCGGCCGCTTCTTCTTCGGCCCATTCCACTCGCTTCCGCGAGAGGCCGATCTTCCGCTCGTCGGCATCGACCCGAAGCACCTTGACCTCGATCTCCTCGCCGACCTTGACCACGTCCTCGGGGTTCTCGACCTTGTGGTCCGCCAGCTCCGAGATGTGCAGCAGGCCCTCCAGGCCGTCTTCCAGGCCGACGAAGACGCCAAAATTGGTGATCTTCGTGACCGGACCCTTGACGATCTGGCCGGGCTGATACTTGTGGGGAATGTCGGTCGCCCAGGGATCGTCGTTCAGTTGTTTCATGCCCAGGGCGATGCGGCGGCGTTCTTGATCGACGGAGAGCACGCGGCACTCCACCACTTGGCCCTTCTCGACCATTTCGTTGGGATGACTGATCTTGCGGGTCCACGACATGTCGCTGACGTGCAACAGGCCGTCGATGCCTTCTTCGATCTCGATGAAGGCGCCATAGTTGGTGAGATTGCGGACCGTGCCCTTGACGATGGCCCCCGGCGGATAACGGTCGGCCACGCGGTCCCAGGGGTTTTCCTGGGTCTGCTTCATGCCCAGGGAGATTTCGTGCTTCTCCTTGTCGATCTTCAGCACGACGACTTCGATCTCGTCGTCGACCTGGACCAGTTCGCTGGGATGGCTGATGCGCCGGGTCCATGACATTTCGCTGATGTGCACCAGGCCTTCGATGCCCTCTTCCAGCTTGACGAAGGCGCCGTAACTCATCACGTTGACCACGGTACCCTTGATTTGCGTGCCGACCGGGTATTTGACGGGCACGTTTTCCCAAGGGCTGGGCGACTTCTGCTTCAGGCCCAGGGCGATCTTCTCCTTCTCGTAGTCGATATGCAAGATCTGGACTTCGATTTCCTGGTCGATGGCGACCATCTCGGACGGATGGTTGATGCGGCCCCAGCTCATATCGGTGATGTGCAACAGGCCGTCGATGCCGCCCAGGTCGACGAACGCGCCGAAGTCGGCGATGTTCTTGACCACGCCCTTGCGGCGATTGCCGATTTCCAGTTCGGCGAGCAGTTGGGCTTTCTTCTCGGCCCGCTCGGCCTCGATCAGGGCCCGGCGGCTGACGACGATATTGCGCCGGGCTTCGTCGATCTTCAGCACCAGCGACTGGATGGTCCGCCCGATGTAATCGCCGATGTCGGCGGGGCGGCGGATGTCGACCTGGCTGGCCGGCAGGAACACCGGCACGCCGATATCGACGAGCAGCCCGCCCTTGATCTTGCGGGTGGCCACGCCGGTAACGACGTCGCCCTCATGGACCGAATCCATGACCGACATCCAGGCCTCGATCTTCTCGGCCTTGCGCTTGCTGAGGGTGATCATGCCGCGGGAATCATCAACCAGGCCGTGAATGTCCTCGACATCCTCGATCAGGACCTTGATCATTTGCCCCGGCTTGGGCAACTCTTCGCCTTCTTCCCACTCGTTGCGGAAGATGATGCCTTCGCTCTTGTAGCCAACGTCGACCAAGACCACGTCGCCCTCGGTTCGCAGGACGCGTCCTAGGACGATCTGATTGACTGCCACATCCTGAGTTCCCCACATATCCAGTTCTTCGGGCGGCGCCGCTTCCAGGGCTTCCGCGAGTTCCTGCTGCCATTCCTCCTCATTAAGATCAAGGTTGCGGATGAGGTTGCGATTGACCATGAATTCGATTCCGTATTGAGAACACGCACAAAAAAGACCGCTCGCTCGCCCGGCTCCCGGTACCCAGGAACTACCCGCGGACCATCGAGAATCGCTCATTATAGCGGTATTGGAAAAAATAGGCAACGGGAGCGCCGGGCCCTCGGGACTATCCCGAACTACTCACCGTACGGTGGGTGGAGAACGGAAGTCCCGGGCGCACAACCTGTAACGCCTCGCCGGGCAAGCCCAGTGGGGGCGACCGATGGCGTTCACTGTTTGAGTGAATAATTGGGCCACTTCGCTTGCCAGGCGTCAACAACAAAAGACGATCTATTTGCTAATCTTTCTCGTAAACGCGGGGTGTGCTCGCAAATCCGCGTAGCACCGGCGGACTCGCTGTTCGACTTCAGCCACCAGGTCTCGCTCGTCGCAGCTCGCGACCTCTTCCGGAGGGATGGGCTGGCCGAAATGGACATGGATTGTCCCGCGGCGGGGAAACATCTGCGACCGCGGCCAGGCGTCAAAGGCCCCGGCGATGGCGACGGGCAGAATCCAGGCCTTGGAGCGGGCGGCCAGCACTGTAAACCCGGGGCGGAAGGGAGCCACCTCGCCGTCGCGGGTCCGCGTTCCTTCCGGGAAAATCAGCACCATTTCGCCCCGCTTCAGGCGGCGGAGCGACTCCTTAAGGCCATTCAGTCCCAGCCCGTCGCGGTCGATGGGAATCGCGTCCAGCGTGTGAATCAACCAGCCAAGCGGTGCAAATCGAAACAGGGTCTCGCGGGCCAGATAATTCATTCGCCGCCAACAGCCCGTCCCGATGAATGGCGGGTCGAAGTGGCTCTGGTGATTAGAAACGACCAGGACAGCCCCCGTCTTGGGTATATTCTCCAGGCCGCTATACCGGAGCCGGAAGGCGAGTGTGCCTGCCAGGCAGATCAAACAGCGGAGGAACTGGTACCAAACGCGACTTGGCAGGGAACGCTGGGACATTGGGCGAGGTTTAGCTGGTTGAGAGGCGGCCGGAAGTCCGAAATTCTAGTGCAGCTTCCGAGGGAGGGCAATCGCCCGGATTTCGCGGGTACCCGGCATGCGGACATGGTGTACAATCTATAGAGGGCTTGTATACCTCGGAAATCAACAAACGGCGGCAATGATCATGCGATTTTCTTTTCAAGTCTTGTTCGCTTTAGTGGTTCTATGCTTAATTCCGCTTGTTCCGGCCTTTGCCGCACATGGCGGGGGCGGCGGCGGTGCTGGGCATAGCAGCGGAGGGGCAGGCGGCTACGCGCACTCGGGCTACAGCGGTACCGCGCACTACTATTCAGGCAGTAGCTACGCTCCACGGTCCGGAAACTATTTGCAAGGCAATTACATCCACTCTGGCAATGCAAATTTGTCCCAAAGCCCGCAGTCGTACCATCATTATTACAACGGGGTCGGCAACTGGGGTTATCACGACTGGAATCCGTACTTCCGGGGGTCGTATTGGGGTTACGGTTGGAATGGGTGGTGGGGATATCCGTTCTGGTTCGGGTATTGGGGCGGTTATCCGTTCTATTGGGGAGGATATTGGGGCGACTACTTCTGCCCATACGGCTCGCTCTACGCGACGGAGTATCCGATGGCCATCTACTACCCCTACGCCGACGACGGCCAATATGCCGCGAACTATGCACCAAGCCCGGCGCCTGTGCCCGACAATCCACAATCTTCGGCCGAAGACGGCGAGGCAGCGGCAAACGAGGGTCTTCAGTATTACAACGAAGCCCGGGCTGCATTCGCCCAGGGCGATTATCGCAATGCACTACGGTTGGCGGGCCACGCGGGAGTGGAATCGCCGCGAAATCCGAAGGTACACGAGTTGACGTCGCTGGCGTTGTTTGCGTCGGGCGACTATCGCGATGCGGCGACGGAGGCACATGCGGCCTTGGCCTTGGGCGCACCGAGCGATTGGCCCCATCTCTATGCCTATTATAACAATAACGACCGATATACCGAGCACCTCCGCACTCTGGAAAAGACCGTGGCCGACACACCCGCCTCGGCGCCCGCACAGTTTCTGTTGGGTTATCACTACCTGATGACCGGCGCAAAAGACGAGGCCAAGCAGCATTTCGCCCAAGCCGCCAAGTTGACTCCCAACGACAAATTGGCCCAGCACATTCTCAAGCAACTTGAGTCCGGCGGCGCGGTCACGCCGCCGACGTTGCCCAAGCCGCCCGTCGAACAACAAAAGGGCAAGCTGCTGTAGTCGTGTAGGCCGGAACAAGCTTGCGCAGTTCCGGCACGGATCTTTCGGAAGCTGCAGACACCAATGCCGGAACTGCGCGAGCTTGTTCCGGCCTACGTGGTTATTTTCTCACTTGCACCAGCCGATTGCCGCCATCCGGTGTGCGAACGAGCAGCATTACGCCCTTGGCGAGCGATTGGCTCTTCATCGCGATCCTGAATTCGCCGGCGGAGCGGACCGCCTGCTTTTCAACCTGCATGACCAGCATGCCGCCGCGGACGCCAACCTGCGCAGCCAGGCCGTCCGGCTCAACTTCTTTGACGAGCGCTCCCTTGAATCCGGCGTAACCGAAGCGCTCGATATCGGCCTTGGTCAGGTCCGCGATCTTGATCCCCAATTCGTCGACCGTTGTACCCATGGTAAGTTTCGGGTCCGGCAAGATCGCGCCGGCCAGGCCGAATTTCCTGGGTATTGGGCCGGCGACTACCTGGACGGTTTGCGGCTTGCCATCGCGGATGATCTCCGTCGCCTGCGAAGTTCCCAATTCCGTCTGCTCGACGACTTCTTGCAACTGCCGCGGATTGTGCACCTCGTGGCCGGCGAACTTGAGAATCCGGTCGTTCCTGCGAAGTCCGGCCTTGGCGGCGGGCGTGCCCGGGAAAACTTCGGCCACCATTACGCCCTTGCCTGGGTCAATCCCCAGTTCCTCGGCCTTGTCGCCGCGGATCTCTTCGATCCGTACTCCCAGGTAAGCCCGTTGGACCGATCCCTTGGCGATGAGCTGCTTAGTGACCCACTTCGCCAGATTGGCTGGAATGGCAAAGCCGACGCCTTGGTAGCCGCCGTTGCTGGAGGCGATCGCCGTGTTGATGCCCACCACTTCGCCGTCGAGATTCACCAAGGGGCCGCCCGAGTTGCCGGGGTTGATCGCCGCATCGGTCTGCAAGAAATCTGCCCGGCGGCCGGAGGGCAAGACGCGGGCCTTGCCGCTGATAATGCCCGAGCTTACGGTCAAATCCAGGTCGAAGGGATGTCCAATGGCCAGGACCCAATCGCCGATCTCCAGCTTGTCGCTATCGCCCAAGGTCGCGGCGGGCAGGCTGTGGTCGGCCTTGACCCGCAGCACGGCAAGGTCGGATTGCTCGTCGGCCTTGACCTCGGCGGCAGAAAACTGCCTGCCGTCGGCCAGTTCCACCAGGACTTCATCGGCCCCCTCGACGACATGATAATTGGTAAGGATGATGCCCTTGGCGTCGATAATGACGCCGGAACCGAGCCCCGATCGGGCGGGCGCGTCGGACGGCGTTAACCCAGGGGCCTGGTCGCCGGAAAAGTCCTCCAACGGCGCGGTGGGGTCCGTGCGCAAGGTCCGCGGTCGGGTGGTCGTCTTGATCTTGACCACGCTGGGAATGATCCGCTTGGAAACGGCCCGGAAGGCCCTGGAGAGCGACTTTGCCGCGGCGATGTCGCTGGCGTCGTCGGCCCGGCTTACCGAGACGCTGCACGATGCGATGAGCAGCAGGATCGTCCAGACCATGCCGGATCGGCCTGGATTCGATAGAGAACTGATATTCAACATGACACTTTCCATCCGTGCAAGGGTCGTGTAAACGCAACTTGTGTAACTTGGTGTAGGATGGACCTCCGAGTCCGTCCGACTGGAACTGGACGGACTCGGAGGGCCATCCTACAAATCTGACCGACAACTTCCCGCGCGAGCCTTCCAGTCTCGCTTGCCGCACGTATTTTACCGTGCAGGACCGCTGTGGAAAGGTGTCTCCTGCCGGCCGGAGCCAGCAGCGATGTTGACAAATCGGGTTCCAAAGTCCACAATAGAGGGTGTAGTGTTGTAGGGATACCTGGCAAAACCCGATTTGGACGTGCCAAGAATGCGGCCATTCCCGGTTATGTCAGGCAGCCTAAGGACCCCCAACACAACCGAGGCTCGCGGGAGTGCCTGCCAGGAATCGGCCGAAGAATACCGTGTGCCGCGGGCGCCTCGCCTGCTTAGGCAGCCGGGACGTCCGCACCACAGTGCCGGCGCCTTCGCCCCCGGGTGAGCCGGGTTGTGTTGGCGGTTCTGAGAAGAACTGCCTATCTGATGAACTGGTCGCTGCATGCCCACGGATGAGCTTCCCGAGTCGGCGCCGCCTTTCCAATCGCTGTTGCAGCGTTGTGAAGAGCGGGTCGGCTATACGTTTACCGACAAACACCTGCTCCAGGCTGCGCTGACGCATGCCTCGGGGGCGGAGCACCGCCTGGCCTCCAACGAACGCTTGGAATTCCTCGGCGATGCGATCTTAGGGGCGGTCGTCTGCGAACTGCTCTATCGGCAGTACCCGCAGTACCTGGAGGGCGATCTGACGCGGATCAAATCGATCGTCGTCAGCCGCCAAACCTGTGCCAAGATCAGCGAGGGCCTGGGAATGCAGGAGTTCCTGATCCTGGGCAAAGGGATGACGACCCACCCCTCGGTCCCACCTTCGTTGCTGGCCGACGTCTTCGAATCGCTGGTGGCGGCCCTGTATCTCGATGGCGGCAGCGAAACAGCCCGCGTCTTCCTGGAACGCCATCTGGCGCCCGAGATCGAGCTGGCTGCCGGCGGCGAGATGGGCAACAACTACAAGTCGATGCTCCAGCAGCTTGCGCAGCGGGAGCATGGCACCACGCCCACCTACCAGTTGCTCGACGAGAAAGGCCCCGATCACAGCAAGTGCTTCAAGATTGCCGCCCAGGTCGGCGACAATCGCTTCGAGGCAGCCTGGGGCCGCAATAAGAAAGAAGCCGAGCAGCGGGCAGCGCGGAACGCTTTGTGCGAGATCCACGGCAAATCGGCGCCGTATCCGTCCGACGGGAATTAGGGCAGGGAGCGGGGAGCGCGGAGCAGGGAGGAGTGATGGGACGCATGGGACCTATACGTCCTATGAATCCCATAAATCTTATTGCTCCGAACTCCCTGCTTCCTCCCCAAGAAAATAGAAACGCCCGGTCAGCCGTGCCGGGCGCTCCTTTCTCGTCGTGACAAGGCACAGTTTACTGAAGAGGTCTAAGATTCGCGCAACAAAACGGGCCGTTTTCCTCAGCTATAAGGCTCAGGCGACACGCGTTATGAGGGCGGCTCCGCGGCCTTGGCTGGGCAAAAGAAGCCCACGGCCGCGCACCTCCAGCCGCACCAGCCTACTTCTTCGCTTTCTTCGCGACCTTCTTGGCGGGCTTCTTCGCGACTTTCTTCGCGACCTTCTTCTTCGCTGCCTTCTTCTTGGCCACAGGAAATCCTCCTACAAACTCAACTAGGAATGACCGCCGCAAGTTCAACTCCGGCGCGAAGCCGGCGCTTCCGGGCGATCACTCCGGAACTCGGGACTGAAATCTTGTCATACGACTCATCGGCACAAGGCCAAATTGGAGTATGTCTTGATTCATTCCCATCTGCGGCTTCGAACACTTCTTCCTTCACAAGAGCGCTCGAAGCGATAGAGCCTCCAAGGCCCTAACTATCTAGATGTTATCGGCTCGCAAAAACTTTTCAAGCTCAATTCTTGATCGCACGCACATTTTTTCTTCGCTCTCGACTTCATCAACGACCGTCTTCGCACCTTGTCGTGATGCGCCGAGAAGCAGGTCCATCGCGCTGAAGAGGTCTTGATGCGCTGTTCTCCACACCTTCGCAACCACTCGATCGCGTCTCGTTGAGCGACCATCTTGCGATCGAATGAAGACCGGTGGAACGGTCGGCATCGGCTTGTTGCGCGAGAGCGCGCCGATGACGATTGAGTGGCTCTTGAAGCATCGCGCGAACGTCTGCGAATGGGATCGATCGCACCGCGCGCTTGCCTGTCGCTGCAACCAATTTTACGTAAGAGCGAGTCATGCTGTATTGTCCTAAGCTCTTTTTTCTCAATAACTTACGTAATGAATGACAATCTGAAGTCCAGTTGCGGCGCGGGCACAATTTCTTCGCGCGCGAGGTCGGATCGATGAACCTTCACGCGTCTACTCGTCTGCGCTGGGAGTCGCAGCGCCGAAGCGCGCAGCGGAGCGTCGATGGCTTGTCTTCGCGATGCTTACCGTGCCGTGTTTGTCGCGCGGATGGAAGCTTCAACAGCGAACGCTTGACGAGTGCTTCCATGAGATCGAAGCCTCAAGCAGATCGACCGGCAAAGACCAATGCGCGACCGATGGAATCGATAGTCTTCACGACTCAGAAGATGGTTCGTCCGGCTCCGAAGAATTTTTTCAGCAATCCTTCCCAGCTTGCCAAAAAACCTCACGGGACATTCTGGAAGTTTGAAATCAGAGGCTATCCCGAAAGTCTCTTGCCGCGAATTGGCAATGAAGCTCGACGCACAAGCGAGGCACTTGAGTCGAAGATTACGGAAAGCAGATTCCTCGCTTGCGCGTCGGGCTTCATTGATCGAGAACCCCGGCAAACCTACGGGATAGCCTTTCAGGTCGCCGGCGACGGCACATATTCGACCCGTATCAGGACGACATTGCCGTTGTTGATCCGCTGGACCACTTCGTAGACGTGCTGCTGGAATTTATGCGGGGCCGTTTCCTGCAACTCTTCGTCGATCAGGACGTTGACGGCGTATTCCGAGGCGGTGCGGAAGCGCTGACCGACGCGACCGTGATGCGTCAGGGCATAGTAGCGGCGGACCTCGGGGTGTTTGGCCAATTCGCCGGCCACGCTCGTGCCATCCAGGGGGCCGCCCCAGAATTTGAAGATGAATCGCTTCATGGCGCTTCATTATACGCCAGAAGTGCCCCGGAAGCCGAGACCTATGTAGAACGGAATTCGTTCCGTTTGAGTTGGACGTTAGGTTTGGCGACGGTCTCCCGACCTCGCCGAGAAGTCCGACCGAAGGTCTCCCTGTTTGCCGGGAGACCTTCGGTTGGCAGCGTGGCTCGGTCAGAGGCCGGCCACAACAGCATTGCCGGGGTGGTTCGGTCAGGGACCGGCCACAACAGCGTTACCGTCGTGGCTCGGTCAGAGACCGGCCACAACAGCATTGCCGAAAACGGCCTTTTCTGGCACAATGCACACCATGATCGTTACCATCGACGGACCCGCTGGAGCAGGAAAGAGCACGGTTGCGCGGGCCTTGGCCCGGCGGCTGGGTTATTGCTACTTGGATACCGGGGCCATGTATCGGGCGGTCGCCTTCGCCGGATTGCAGGCCGGCATTGATTGGAACCTGCCGGAGCGGTTGGCCGATCTGGCCCGGACCCTGGACCTTCGCGTTTCCGGCGGGCGAATTTACTTGCAGGACGAGGACGTGACCGACGCGGTGCGTTCCCAAGCGGTGACCTCCGTGACGCGCTATGCCGCCAATCATCCGCAGGTCCGTGAGCATCTCGTGCACTTGCAACGGGCAGTGGCCGCAGGGCAGGATATGGTGACGGAAGGCCGCGACCAGGGAACGGTCGTCTTTCCGCAAGCCGAGTGCAAGATCTTCCTCACGGCTAGTCCCGCAGAACGGGCCCGCCGGCGGCAGCGCGACTTGCAGCAACGCGGCGAGACGGCCACGCTGGCCCAGATTCTGGCCGCACAGCAACGGCGCGATCAGGAAGATGCCACTCGCGAAGTCGGTTCCTTGCGGCGGGCCGAAGACGCCGTCGAAGTGCCCACCGACGGCCTGACGCAGGAACAGGTTGTCGATCGCTTGGAGGAACTGGTTCGAAGCAGGATGAGGTAGCGGTGTAGCCGCGTAGGCCGGAACAAGCTTGCGCAGTTCGGGCATTGGTGTCTCCCGCTTCGCAAACCGTCCTTATGGGAAACGATCGGCGATTGATCGTCGCGAAACCGATCGCTGCCGGAACTGCGCAAGCTTGTTCCGGCCTACGGTCCCCGCGTCCCCACTCACGTTCCCCAATCCCGCGCGTAGCGGAAATCGCGGTCCATGGTCCGCGGTGACAGTTTTGCAATCACCGGCATGCGGTGCTTGTAATGATTGCGGCGGACCAACGTCGCCACCCGATCGACGAACTCCGCCGCGAAGCCGGCCTGGATCAGTTCCACCCGGCGCCAGCGGCGATCGACCATCAGGACCATCAAGCGGTCGACTTCGGCATAGGTGAAGCCCAACTCGCCCTCGTCCGTCTGCCCGATCCAAAGGTCGCCGGTGGGAGTTTTCTTGAGGATGTCGCTCGGCAGGCCCAGATGTGCGGCTAGAGGATAGAGTTGCGTTTTGTAAAGATCGCCGATGGGGTTGATCGCCGAGGCCATGTCGCCGAACTGCGTGCCGTAGCCCAGCAGCAACTCGCTCTTGTTGCTCGTGCCCAGCACCAGGGCATTGAACGCGGCGCTCTGATCGTAGAGCACGGTCATCCGTTCGCGGGCGCACTTGTTGGCCAGCCGCATCCGCGCGGCGTCGGGAAACTGGGCAAAATAGGCGTCGATCTGGCCGGTGATCGGCACTTCCACCGTGCGCACGCCCAGATGATCGACCACCGCCAGGGCGTCGCGCGTGGTCGCCTCGCTGGAGGTTTTGTAGGGCATGGTCACGGCCAGGACATTCTCCGGCCCGAGGGCCCGCGCGGCCAGAAAGGTGACCACGCTCGAATCGATGCCGCCGGAAAGACCCATCACGGCCCGCTCGAACCCCGCGCGGCGGATCTCCGTGCGGATGAAGCGGGTCAGAATGGCCGTGACCAGCTCGGCGTTGATCGTGAGACTGTCGGCCAGATCGTTTGCAGGCGATTCAGGTGCCATAGCGGTTTCGCTTGATGCGGTTAAGTTCCTCGATGGTCAACAGCAGCCGCTCGTCACGCGCCAACGGCGTGATCAACCGCTGGCGTCGCAGGTCGGACGCGTCGAAAGTGGCCAGCGTCAGTGATTCGTCGAGTTGCGGGGCCTCGGCGATGGTTCGTCCGTCCGGCCCGGTAACCGAGCTTCCGCCCCAGAAGCACAGCCCGTCCTCGAATCCCACACGATTGACGACGATCACGACTGCGCCCATCAGTTGGGCATAGGCCTTCGAGAGGTGCTCGTAGGTCTCGGCCGTGCGGACCCGCGGTCCCTCGACGCCGCGGCCCGGCGAGTTCGAGGGGCAAACCAGCACGTCGATCTCTTCGGCCTGCATGATGGCGGCGGCCGAGAGGTGCCAGAAATCTTCGCAGATCAAGATGCCCATCCGCCCGAATCGGGCCGTGTCGAAGGCCAGGAACCGTTCGCCGGCCGCGAAGTAGCGTTGCTCGTCGAACAGGCCGTAGGTCGGCAGATAAACCTTGCGGTGCAGGTGGACAATCCGCCCACCTTCGGCGTACAGGGCCGTGTTGTAGAAGCGGTGTTGACGCGACTCTTCCACGAACCCCAGCACCACGGCCATGGGACCGGCGGCCGCCAAGATCTCGCGGATCTCCGCGGCGTCGGACGTGATGGCCACGTCCGGCACCATGTCGCGGACGAAATAGCCGGTAAGCGACAGTTCCGGGAAGACGATCAAATCGGCCTCTTGGGCGCGTGCCGCCTGGATTTGTTCCAGGTGCAGGCCCACATTCCGCTGCCGATCGGCCAACACCGGCGCAATTTGGGCCAGGGCGACGCGGTGCAGGGTAGGACGGGCAGTGGGGGACATTTTGGGCGAGGTCATTTCTAGTGTTCTGCCTCCGCCGGGCTGAAAAACAATCCGAACTCGGAAATCGCCGGGCAGGCGGCGGCCTTGGTCACCCGCAGCCGCACTTTGTTCGTAGTCACCGTCTTCCCCCGCAGCAGGCGCTGGTTGCCAACACTCGTGGCCGTGGCGAACGGCTGCCACGACCCGGGGGTACCGGGTGCCCCGCCGTCCCACGTGTCGACGGCAATCGCATCGATCCGCTGCCCCAGCGGCAGATACTCGCGCACGCGCGCGACGTTCAGCGTCACCGGCTTGCCCAGGTCCAGCACCAACTCGGGCGTGGTGACCGTGTCGTCGGTCGCCCAATAGGTCTCGGGCCTGCCGTCGATCACGTTGGCGGCGGCGAACTTCTCGTCGTTGCCGCGAACGTTCGATGCGGTTGCCTTGGCGCCTTGGGCCAGGTCCGTGGTGAAGGTGGCATCCAACAGCCTCCGCCACTCGCGCAGCGACTTCACATCGTTCTCGTGGATCCGCCCGCGACGATCCGGCGGAATGTTCAAAATCAGATTGGCCCCGCGGCCGACCGACTCATAGTAGATCTTCAGCAGATTGGCGGGCGAGCGGACCCGCTGGTCCTCGCTGGCGTGATAGAACCAGCCCGGTCGGATCGAGACATCGACCTCGCCGGGCAGCCAATCGGCGCCGGTCCGTTGGCCTTGCACCAGCGTGCGGCCGTCGGCGTGGCCGGGGAAAGTGCCTGCCCGATTCACCGTGGCCCAGCACGTCTCGCCGGCAAAGCCCGACTCGTTGCCGATCCAGCGGATGTCCGGGCCGCCGTCGCTGAACATGCAGGCCCCGGGCTGCAATTGGCGAACGATCTTCCAGGTGTTTTCCCAATCGTAGTACGTTCGGTTGTCGATGTTCCTTCGCTCGCGGGCCCCGCCGTAGTAGCCGTCGCCGCCGTTGGCCCCGTCGAACCAGAGTTCAAAGATGGGACCGTAATTGGTCAGCAGCTCGCGAAGCTGATTGCGATAATAAGTAATATACTCCGGCCGGGCGTAATCCTTGTGATTGCGGTCCCAGGGCGACAGGTAGACGCCGAACTTCAGGCCGTGGCGTCGGCAGGCCGCGGAGATCTCCTTCACCACGTCGCCCTTGCCGTTTTTCCAGGGGCTGTTCTTGACTGAATGCTCGGTAAACTTGCTCGGCCAGAGGCAGAAGCCGTCGTGATGTTTGCACGTCAGCACGACGCCCCGCAGCCCGGCCTCCTGGATGGTGCCGACGATCTGCTCGGCGTCGAAATCGGTCGGGTTGAAGACCTTCTCCGGCTCATCTCCGTTGCCCCATTCGCGATCGGTGAACGTGTTGACCGTGAAGTGGAGGAAGGCATAGCGTTCCAATTGGTGCCAGGCGAGTTGGCGGGCTGACGGAACCGGGCCATAAGGGGCCGGCGGCTCGACCGCGGACAGCATGCGGCAAATTGCTAGGAGTGCCAAGACGGAGGCGAGGTGGATTTTCATCGAGATTCTCCGGAGTTGGTTGAGGTGGTTCGTGCAGGATGGACCTCCGAGTCCGTCCTTGCTTTCGTGGACGGGCTCGGAGGTCAATCCTGCAACAGCGCAAAGGGGCTGCCTGAAGGCGGAACTGCGAGCGGATTGTTTCCGGCCAGGCACATTTCAGTTTAGCTGCGCGACCGTTGCCTGGCAACGGCCGCGTTCTACAGCCGCGGAGCGACGAAACGCAACAGCCAAGGTTGTCGAAGGAGACGCATGATCAGAAGTTCCCGTCTGCCGCCAGACACGACTTCGCGCCTGCCATCGACAAAGTCGGTGAAATCCCCCCTGTTTCTCGCTTCTTGGAGAGATTTTCGAAATGAACGACAAGAACCTTGCAACCGTCACTCTTGAAATCTTCGGAACCCGTATTAGAATGGCTCATATTGGTGGCAACACTGGTTTCGACAACAACGTCGCAGAACGGATGCCGTGGCGATTCGCCCAGGGACTGGGGGAAACCCTGTAGACTTTCCGGAGGTGTGCGATGAGTGTGCGAAATTTGATCGAGTGTACGCTGAGCCGTCGTCGCGGTAGCAGTTCTCGTCCTCGTCGGATGGCAAACGGTAGCGAACCATACCGCGACCGAGAAACTGACCGCGAACGTCACGACTCTCGCGGACGTGGTGAAAGATTTGCAAGACGCTTCCAAGGGTTCTGCGACCGCAAAAGACGTTGAGGAGATTCGGGCAACGGTCGAACACGAGATTCCCACGAAGTTGGCCAAGATCAACATTGAGCTGAAAAACATGAATCAGCGATTGGTGGAAGGGGCGACCACCGCGGCTCCGCCAACGACCCCAGTTCTTATCTCGACGGACTCCGCCACCTCGGACGGCTCCGCCATGGCGCCAAACAGCACGGCAAGCGCCACTTCGGGCAGCGCCGCTACGGTACCGGGCGGCTCGGCGCCAATCACCAAACCGAGCGACCCCGCGACGGCACCAATCAGCACGGCGGCAAGCACGACTCCGCGCAGCGCGGTTACGGCATCGGGCGGCACGGCACCAATCACCGCACCGAGCGGTCCCGCTACGGCGCCAAACGGTTCGACGGTAAGCGCCGACCGCGCTCTTGCCAGCCGGGTGGCAAAAGTCGAGCGGGAGGTTAAAGGAATCGTAGACCGAGCCGAGGACCAGGAGAAACTAAACGAACAAGTCGTAAGCTGGGTCCGCGGTGTAGGCGGGCGTGACAGCGTCGTCTGGTCCAAGGGGAGCGATGACTCCACGCCTGCGGCAAACGTGCGGCGCTCCGGTCAACTGAGGATCCACAACCAAATGAACTCGCATCAGACGGTCGTCGTCAATGGCACGGACCTGATTACGCTGCTGGCAAATGAAACGCGGATCGTACCTGTAGCCGTAGGAACCGTTACCACCCAGATCACGGGTGAAGCCCCGATTTCCTGGTTCATCGGCCCGCAAAACTACACCCAGGACATCATCATCGCCCCTGCCGCACGAAATCCGCTCAACCCGATCTGGTATTACGATCCGGCAACGGGCGAGCGGTACCGCCTAGCGCAGTAAGATGACCACGAAGCGACAAGCGTTTTCACCGTGTGGTGCGCGAGTCGGTTGGTTGGGGCGAAGTGTAGGATGAACCTCCGGGTCCGCCCCCCGTAACTGGACGGACTCGGAGGTCCATCCTACGGCAAGTTGTTCTTCGCGGGCCCTCAGTTTGCGGTAGCGGACGCTGACATCGAGCCTGCAGATGCCTGTGAAGTGTCCTGCACGCGGCCGCTTCCGACCCACTCTTGCCACCGGGCCTGGAGGTCGGCCACGTCGCGAACACCGTAACAGTCGTGGGCGGCCTGGTCCCAACCGTTCTGTCGCCCCGCACGGGCAAATTCGACGACCTTCGGCTTGCCGCCCAGGCCTGCCAGGAATTGGGCCACGGACGCCGCGGCAGCGTAGCCCTCGCGGTCCGTATGGCCAATCCGCTTGGCCTGGAAGAGCGTCGGAAGTTGCGGCCAACGGCCATCGGCGGCCCAGCGGGCGGCGATCTGGCGTCGCGCCTCCTCTCGCTGCGGCTCGTCGGCCTGGCTGGCAATGCCCTCGCTGGCCCAAGCAGGAAGGAAGGTCGGGTAGCTGAACGAGTCGAGGACTGTATGCACGATCTCGTGATGCAGCGTCGCGCCGACGGCGCGGTCCTCGGAAGTCTTCAGCCAAACGCGGTGGAACTTCCGTTCCGGGGTATCGATTGGCCAAGTCAGACCGTCGTCCTCCTCTGCCGAGATGATCACCGTAATCATCGCCGGACCTTTACCGCGAGGCAACTCCTTGCCAAACCACTCCAGGGCCGCCTGTTTGCGGAAGGTCTCCGCCCGTTTGGCCACGGTCTCGGCCAGTGCTTCATTGGGGGCGATGACATTGAAATTGTCTGTCACCGCCATGCCGGCAGCCAGTCCGAATGCCGGACACAGAATAACGAGCAGGGAAAGCAAGCGCAGGGCGAGACGCATGGAAACTCCCTCCATGGAGCGGGGTTCGAGAAAATCCATTTTCTTTCAGCGGCATGTCTTACCGCGCAGGCCCAATGTTGTAGCAGGAATTCCCGAGGCCTCAAAGCTCAGTTTTCTCGAAAATGGAACATTGCGGCACGTGCTCACAGAAGACCCTGCACCACCCGAATGGGTCATGTCGCGGTCGGCCTTTGAAAATCCGTGCCGTGGCGCCTAGACGACTGTCACGCTCGCAGGTACGCTGGAATCCAGGTCTCTCAAAACAGTAACGAGGTAGTTGTGACCATGTGCCAAAGAACGCAAATTCGGCCGAACCACGGATGGGCATGGCTGCTTATCGGACTGATGGGCTGTTCGGGCTGCGGTGGAAAACCGGCAGCCCCGGGCAGTGAGAAGTTTGCCGAAGGCCGCAAAGACTTGTCCGGCGGCAAGCCGCAGGAGGCGATCGCCGCCTTTACCGAGGCCATCAACCAGAACCACGAAGACGCCAAAGCCGTCTTTTATCGCGCTGTGGCTTACGCGAAGGAGGGCGCGACCGATAAGGCAATCGCCGGCTATGAAGAGGCCATTCGTCTGCACAATAAGATCGCCAGTGAACTGCGCTATCGAGGCAAATCCGGTGTCGTCCCGCTTGAAGGGGAACTGGTGCAAGCTATCGACAAGCGAGTCGGAGCCATTCCGAAGCGAGCCGGGCCGTCGGGTAAGCAGGTCGATTATGACGGCCTGATCGGAGAACTGACTGAAGTCATCACGTTCAACTCGGACTCTGCCGCTGCCTACTACGGCCGCGGCTGTGCCTTTCTTGCGAATGGCTCCCCGGACCTGGCTCTCGGTGATCTCACCGACGCAATTCGGCTCGATCCCGATTACCAGGAAGCGTTCCGCGAGCGGGCCCGGGCGTATACGGCAGTTGGAAATCACGCCCAGGAGACGATCGACGACTGCCTGCGGGCGATCCGACTTAACCCGAAATGTGATGTGGCATACGAGACTCTCGGCGCCGCGTACGCGTCTTCGCTGGCTCCAGACTTCGCCAAGGCCATTGCCGCCTACAAGGAAGCACTGAAGCTGAACCACAACCTGGCTTCGGAAATCGAACCCCAGATGGCCGCAGCTTATTGGAATTGGGCCTTGACGCTCGACAGGGCGGGGCAGGTGGATGAGGCAAAGGATAAACTCTACCGGGCGATCGCTCTTGATCCGAACGCGAAATACGACGCACGGTGGGTGCAAGAGGAGCAGAAGACGCTTCTCTCTGCTGGTGTCCCTCGGACGTTCGGGCCTCAAGAACAAGTCAGAGGGTACTCCGGAGTTGTCAAACTCATCGATCAGGCATCTGCGTTCTTGAAGCAGGGTCAGTTCGACGACGCGATTAAAACATTCTCCTTAGCCCTGCAGATCGATCCGAAGAATTACGCCGCCCGCTACGGGCACGGCCTGGCGTTTCTGGAGAAGGGTTTTCCGGATACGGCCATCGAGGATTTCGATCTGGCGATCGGGCTGAACCGCAACGCCGCGGAAGCATTTTGCCAGCGATCGCGCGCGCATACGGCGCTCGGCGACGACCTTCACGGCGTGCAGGACGGCACTGAGGCGATCCGTTTGCAGCCCGATTTTGCTCTCGCCTATTATTACCGCGGCGTCGCCTACCTGGATGCCGGGACTTTCGAGCGAGCTCTCGCAGACTTTAGCGAGGCCGAGATGCTCGGCCCAAACCTGCGGACCAAAACCCACCCTAAGATTGCTGAAGCACATCGTGGGCAGGGCCTCCGTAATCTGAGAATCCAGCGGTGGAACGATGCGATAGCAGACTTTAGCGAGGCAATCCGTCTTGAGCGAAGGTGGGCGAAGCGGCTCGGCCCGCAACTTGCAGATGCGTATCGCGGCCGCGGCCTTGACCGGACCAAGGACGAGGAGTTTAAGTTGGCGATCGTCGACTTGAGTGAGGCCGTCCGCCTGGACCCGACGAATGCCAAGAACTACCGGGCACGCGGCCTGACCTACAACAGAATAGGGAATTGGGACTTCGCCGCGGCCGACCTCAGTCGGGCACTTGAGCTCGATCCGGGCCTGGACTACGAACTGCGCCGCCCGCTGACGGAAGCGCAGCGCAATCTCGGGCGGGTTTACGCACCGGTCAGGTAACTCGCTACTTGACGCGGCGATCTCGCCTGACTATGGTTAAATGTTGAGGCAGAAACAGCCCAGGCGCGTTTCGCCGGGCAGAACTCACGAAGGAGGATTTCCCATGTACGAGCGTTTCATCACCTTGGCGGTCATCGCTCTGCTACTGAGCGGTTCTACCGCCTTCGCCCAATGCGGCTGCAGCGCGCCGCCCGTCGTTGTATCGGCCGCGCCGAGCTACTCCACCTATTATGCTCCCGCGGTGGCGGACTATACGCCGGCGCCGTATGTCAGCTACTATGCTCCGGCGGCGGCTCCCGTGTCCTACGTCAGCTACTATGCGCCGGCAGTGGCCCCTGCGCCCTACGTCACTTATTATGCGCCGCCCGCGCCCTACGTGACGTACTATTCACCCCGCGTGACGTATGCCCCGGTCGTGGCGCCTTACGCGGCTTACTACGGCCGGCCGGGCTGGAGCATCTACGGGGCGCCGCGAGTCTACGTGCCTGGCGAACCCGTGCGGAATACTTTGAAAGCAATCACGCCATAGAACCTGTCCATCCTACGGAAAAACACGGACTTCCTCGTCAGCCCGTTCGCTCGACCGCCTGATCCAGCAGTTGCGGCAGATTGGGCAGGCGGCGGAGATCGGCGACCAAACGGGGATGGGCGTAGATTCGGACGCGCTTGACGTAATCGTCGAACTGCTCCGTGGCCAGGGCGCGAACGACCGGCGAGACGTTGGCCAATTCGCGCCAAGTGCCTTCCTTGGGAGACTGGATCTCGATCGAGATCTGTACCTCGCGCGAGACCGGCGGGGCGTCGAACAGGACCTCGTGCGGGGCCACGACGCGGCCCAAGGCGGTGCTGGCAATTATGGCAAAATGCTCGCAACAGGCCGCCAGCCAGGGATACGGCCGCCGGGCGAGCAACTGGTAGAGTTCCTTGCCCTCGGAAAAGCCGAACTGCGCCAGCCGCTTGTAAAGCTGCCGCGTGGGGCCGAAAAGCCCGTGGAGCAGATCGCCGGCCGGGCCTGTGCCGGCGGCGCGCTCGAGCTCGACCACGAATTCGTGCTCGGAGAGACGAAATAGGGCGTCCAGGTCGAGCGTGCCGTGCAACAGATAAAACGCCCGCTGGAACATGGCCGTGGCCGCGCGGACCCCGTGGTGCCAGTAGACCTCGCTGAACATCACGTAACGGGCAAAAACCATCAACTCGGCGGCCGTGCGGCCCTTGTCGGTGATCGCCAAGCCGTCGCCGGCGCGATTCAGGCAGAGACTGCCCAACAGCCGCTGCTGGTCGAAATGCCGGCCGTAAGGCACACCGGCGTGCAAGCTGTCGCGGAACAGGTAGTCCATCTTGTCGATGTCGATCGGCCCGGAAAGCATGCTGACCAGGATCCGCGAGGCCCGGGTACCCCCTGGGTGGCGGGGTTTCTCGCTCAAGAGGGCCACGACCTCCCGCGGCTGCAAGTTCCAATCGTGCCGCAGCACGTCGCCGATCTCGCCTTCCAACAGAAAACTGTTGGCGAACAACTCGTGGCTCGGCACGCCGGGGAGTTCGATGTCCTCGATCGGATGGCAGAACGGCCAGTGGCCCAAGTCGTGCAGCAGAGCGGCGGCGAGAAAGATCTCGGCGTTTTCGGGGCTGATGGCCGCCTGGAACCGTTCATCGTGGGCCAGCCGCTTCAAATACAGCAGCCCCAAGCGGAAGACGCCCAGGCTGTGCTCGAAGCGGGTGTGATGGGCCGCCGGATAGACCAGCGACACCAGGCCCAACTGGCTGATGCGTGCCAAGCGGCGGAAGTCGGCCGTGTCGATCACCTGTCGAACCCGACGCGTGAGCGGAACGTCGAACTCCGGCGGGATGCGGATCAGCGACCGCCGCGCATCCAAAGCGGCGACTTCGGGAATGTCGAGGATGCTCATAGGCTATTGCCACACGTACGGCAGACCGGCAATGACTGCCAGGAGCATGGTCGCGGCGACATAAAACGCATAATGAAAGAACCCATTGGCCGTTTCCAGGTCGAACGAGAACTTGCCGGCGGCAGTCCCCACGCCGAGAAGCGGCGGAGCAACGATGATCCAGTAGGGGAGTTCGAACGGGACAATCGTGCTCTTCACATAGGCGAAGACCGCCCAGAGGATCATGTAGACCAGGGAACAGATGGCCGCCCGGATAAAAAGCAGCCTGCCGCGATAGGGCTCCAACTCGTCGTCGCGGAGGAAGGTGTACGCGGTCACCGCCAGCGGCGGCGAAATCAACAGCAATCCCGCGCCGATCAAGAGGTAACGGATCCGGCCCGCTTCGGGACCCATGAATCGCACCACGATGGCGAGAATGATCGCGGCCAAGCTCGCTCCGCCGACCAGTGCGGCCAGGACCGGCTTGACGCGAGTCTCTTCACGAGTGATCGGCTTCAGCAGCAGCTTTCCCGTGACGCCCTTGCCGCCACCTGAGAATTCGTCGGGGGCGTGGACGGTGACCTCCGGCTTTTTCTCGGGGATCGTGATCTTCGTCTTGCACTTCGGACACGGCCCCGTCTTGCCGGCGAATTTGTCGTCGACGTTGAAACTCTTCTTGCAGCCGGGACATACAACTGGGATAGACATACTCTAGCTCACCGGGGGGGTGGTTTGGTGCTGCCTTCTAGTTTCGCATATCCGCATTGCATGTCAAGAAAGCGGCGGCGGCAAAAACACCCCCGCGATCATTGTTTCCCGCTAGTCGCCGCTGTTGTGGCCGGTCTCTGACCGAGCCACGCCGCCGACCGAAGGTCTCCCAGCGACTGGGGAGTCCTTCGGTCGGATGTTTCGGCGGGGTCAGGAGACCCTCGCCGAACGCTGTCGCCGCTGTTGTGGCCGGTCTCTGACCGAGCCACGCCGCCGACCGAAGGTCTCCCAGCGACTGGGGAGTCCTTCGGCCGGATGTTTCGGCGGGGTCAGGAGACCCTCGCCGAACGCTGTCGCCGCTGTTGTGGCCGGTCTCTGACCGAGCCACGCCGCCGACCGAAGGTCTCCCAGCGACTGGGGAATCCTTCGGTCGGATGTTTCGGCGGGGTCAGGAGACCCTCGCCGAACCGGGCGGTTGGCCTGACGTACTCGGAAAACTTCCCCGCGATCATTGAATACCGCGAGACGGTGAGCTAACCTAAAGAGAGCCCCAGTGGGTTGTCTTTCAGACTCATCTTATCGCAGGACGATAGGCCATGATCGAATTCCTTTGCCCGGAAGGACACAAGATCCGCTGCCCCGAAGAAAAGGCGGGGCGGCCGGCGAAATGCCCGAAGTGTGGCGTGGGGTTTCGTATCCCCACTATCGAAGAGTTGGGTTTGGGAGAACCAACCGTAGCCGATTCGGGCCTGGCGGGCGAAGAAATGGTGAACGTGCCCGCTACATCTCCGTCGCCGCCCGCGTCGGCCGGCGATAGCGGACAACAGCCCAGCGTCCATGCTTCCCCCTCAAAAGAGCGGCAGATCGAGTTTCTGTGTCCCAACGGACATCATCTTCACGGGCCGGCCAGTTTGCAGGGGCGGGCTGGCGAATGTCCGGAGTGCGGCTCGCGATTCCGAATTCCGATTATCGACGAACCGGAAGGAGAGCCACAGCCGCTGGCCGAGCCCGAGGTGTCCGTCGAGCGGGAAGTGCCTGCCGAGGAAGAGATTACGTTGGAGAATCCGACGCCAGTGGCCGACCATGAGTACATGGTGCCCGCCGAGCGGGTCCAACCGCCACAGCCCCTGGATTTTTTCCAGGTTCTGGATGATGGTTCCGCGGCCGCGAAGCCGGCCGGTGCCTCCGGGGTAGTGGAGGCAGCGATTGTGGAGTTGCCTTCGGGACCTGACGGCGTGGTTCCGGTTGCGCATCCTTTGGCCGCCCTTTTCATCGAACTGTGGGCCGCCCGCGGCGAAGGCAGCCGCGTCGAGGTCCATCTGGAAAGCGGTAGCGTACTGTTGCCTGACGGCTACGTGAAGTCGCATTCGCAGCAGGATTATGCAGTTTTGGTGACGCGGGATCCCGACAGCTCTTCCACAATTACCGTCGTGCCGTGGAATTCGATCGCCAGGATCATCATGCGGGCGGTCAAGCAAGTGCCGGGTGAAGTGGTGCGATGAGGATTGTGAAAAGCGATCACGCTGTTGTGGCCGGTCTCTAACCGAGCCACGCGGCCGACCGAAGGTCTCACGGCGGATGGGGAGACCTTCGGTCGGGCTTTTCGGCGGGGTCAGGAGACCCGCGCCAAACCCGCTGTTGTGGCCGGTCTCTGACCGGGCCACGCGGCCGACCGAAGGTCTCACGGCGGATGGGGAGACCTTCGGTCGGGCTTTGCGGCGGGGTCAGGAGACCCGCGCCAAACCCAGTCAGGAGACCCGCGCCAAACCCAGGTGCGAGCTGTTTGCAAAAAGCGGTCTTGCTTGCACCGGGCAGAATTCTATATACTTCTCCTCGCCAGGTTGGGATCGCATGGACCCGGACCCCAACGGTGTGGATTTTGCTGGTTTAAGGAGGAACCGCAATGAGTCGGAAAGGATTCCGCAACTTCTTCGTCGCGCCGCGCTCTTGGAGGGGGCGGCTGGGCGTGATCTTCGGCGGCCTGTGCGTGCTGGCTGCATGTGGCGTGATTCGCTATTGCTGGGGCACCTCGGCGGCCAAGGCGCAAGTCTCCCTCGAACCGGCCGGGCCCGTTTCCGCCCCCGTGGCGGCGGCGCCTGACGATTCTCCCCGACCCGGGGTACCGGGTGCCCCGGCGCCAGCCACCCGAGGCACTGCCTCGCTGATTCCCGGCCGCACGCCGATCCCCAACGTGGTGGCTTCGGTCAACGGGCATTCCATCCGTTGCGAGGAATTGGCCGAGGAGTGTCGCATCCATTACGGCAAGGACGTGCTGGAGGCGATGGTCAACAAATATCTGATCCTCGTCGAATGCCGGCAAATGGGGATTACCATTTCTCGCGGCGAGGTCGATGAGGAGATCAAGCAGTTGGCTCAAGGCTTCGGCCTGCCGGTCGAGCAGTGGATGAAGCTGCTCTGGCAAGAGCGGGGAATCAAGCCCGACCAGTATGCCAACGACATCATCTGGCCCAGTCTGGCGTTGCGGAAGTTGGCGGGCGAGAGGCTGCGGGTCACCGAGAAGGAGCTAACCGAAGCCTTTGAGATGGAATACGGCGCGGCCGTCAAGGCACGGTTGATCGTGTGCACCACCATGGAGAAGGCCCAGAAGGTTCAGGCCCTCGCCGCAGCCAATCCGGCCGACTTCGGCAACCTGGCCAAACAGTATTCGGAAGACGGCCCCAGCGCCAGCATCAAGGGCCTGGTGCCGCCGATCCGCAAGTATGGCCCCTGCCCCGAAATCGAGCAGGCCGCGTTTGGGCTGGCTGACGGCCAGGTTTCCGGCGTCATCCGCAGCGCGGGTCAATACGTGATCCTGAAGCGCGAAGGCGTGATTGCCGCTCGACAGATCACTAGGGCCCAGGCCGACCCGTACTTGGAGAAGATCATCCGCGACCGGAAGATGCGGCAAGTGGCCAGCGAGATCTTCCATGAATTGCAAAAGAAATCCCACGTGCAGAACGTGATCAACAATCCGCAACTCCGCCAACAGCTAGGCGAGGGCGTGGTCGCGCTGGTCAACGGCTCTCCGATTTATCTTCGTCAACTCGACGAAGAATGCATCGCTCGCCACGGCACGGACGTGCTGCAAGGCCTGATCGGCCGGCGGATACTGGAACTGGCTTGCACGCAGCACCAGGTGACCGTTTCAGAGCAGGAGATCGACGCGGAGATTGCCCATGCGGCCGCGCAGGTGACCAAACCGCTGCCCGACGGATCGCCCGACTCGAAGCGTTGGCTGGAACAGGCTGCCAAGCAGCAAGGAGTTTCCACCGAGACGTACCGCCGCGAGGCGGTTTGGCCCGCCGTGGCCCTGAAGAAGCTGGCCGTGGGCAAGATCGACGTGACCGAAGACGATCTGAATAAGGGCTTTGAGGCGAATTATGGTCCCCGCGTCCGTTGCCGCGCGATCGTCTTCGAACAACCTGCGTCGGGCGCAGGAAACCTGGGGAGCCGCACGCCAGGCCCAGGTAAACTGGGAGAAGGAACGCCGCACACCGCCAATCGAAGCCTTCGGCGATCTGGCCGAGAAGTATTCGATCGAGCGCAGCAGCCGCGCCCTGAGAGGCGAGGTGCCCCCCATCCGCAAGTACGGCGGCCAACCGCTCTTGGAATCCGAGGCCTTCGCCCTGAAGCCGGGTGAATTGTCGGGCGTGATCCAGTTGGACGACAAGTATGTGATCCTCTTCTGCGAGGGCTATACCAAGCCGATCGATGTCAAATTCGCGGACGTGCGGAAGGAAATCTACGAAGACATTCGCGAAAAAAAGGAACGCCTGGCCATGAATGAGTACTACGAGCGATTGCAGGATTCGACCGTGGTCGACAACTTCCTCGACCCGGCCGCCAGTCGCTCGCCCAGCAAGGAGCGACAACAGGCCGGCCCGGCAGTGCCCACGGCCTACGAGACGCCCGTGCGAAAGTGATATGGCGCTTCTCGGCCTGCTGTCGATCGCGCAGATCGTGGTTCTGCCGGGCTACTTGCTGCTGAGGACCCTGCGGGTCGGCACGGGAATCCTCGGCACATGCGTCTTGTTGTTCGCGTTGAGCCTCGTCATCAACCATGTTCTGGTGGCGGGGCTCGTGGTTTTGAGAGTCTATCGGCCGGCCGTGGTCTACGCGATTTTCGCCGCGGAACTGGTCCTGCTAGTGGCCATGGACCATCGCTGGCTGCGGAGCGGCCTTGCCGAGGCGGTCGCCGCTTGGGAGCGACGAATAAAGGCCTTCTTCCGGGCGGCGGGGGACTCGAATGCAAACGCTTTATCGAAACTTCTGCGACGCATGTTTGTGGCTGCCGCGGTGCTGTTGATCGGCGGTTTCGCTCTTTCCGGCCTCGCGACGGTAGGCCAGATCTTTCAGCAATGGGACGCCGTCGTCTCGTGGAATCGCTGGGCCGTCGATTGGGCCGCCAACCGCTTGCCCTATGCGACGAGCATCTACCCGCAGTTGCTACCGACGAACCTGTCGCTGAGCTACGTGTTCATGCAAAGCAGCGAGGTTTGGATCTTCGCCAAGGGCTTTCAGTTCCTCTTCTGCCTGCTGCTGCTGCTGGCGATGCTCGATATGGCCCGAATCAGGGGCCAGTTCGGTTATGTGCCTGGCGTGCTGATCACCTACGGTCTGCTTGTGGCCCTGCTGCGGTTTCGCATGCTCAGCAGCGGTTACGTGGACGTGCCCTTGGCCTTCTTCGCGCTTGCGCCTGTCTACGTCTTGATGTTGGCACAAAGCACGAGGGAAACGCCCCGCCGCGCGAAGTACTTGCTTGTAGGCGCCCTGCTGGCTGCCGGGGCGGCTATGACCAAACAAACGGGGTTGTACGTCGCCGCAGTGTACCCCCTGCTGGCCTGGCGGTTTGTCCTCGGCAACGACGGATCAGATGGCCTGCGCAGACATTTATTCACGCTGGTGCGAATGGGCTTGATCATGGGCCTGTTGATTTCGCCCTGGTACCTCTATAAATTCTTTGATATTCAGGCCGGCTGCGACAGAAACAATACGGCCCAGTTGCTGGCCGATTTCCATCAGGGCAGAGACTTGCCGCAACGCCTGGTTCACGCCGGCGGCCTGGTCGTTGCAGCGATCACGCCGGTGGGCGCCGTGCTGCTTCTGATTGCCGTGGCGGCCGCACTGTGGGATCCGTTGCAGCGGTGGCTCGTGGGGATTTTCGTCCTGCCGCTGGGTCTGATCTGGGCGGCGGCCTTTTCCTACGACTTGCGCAACCTGGCCATGATCGTTCCCTGGGTCGGCTCGGCCGCGGGCATCGGCACGGTGCGGGTTGTGTCCTGGGTAGCCGTGGTTTACGGCTCGCGGTCAATTTGGAGTGCGGCGCGGGCACCATGCTTGCATGGTCGTCGCCGCTTTCCGGCCGATTTTCGGTTTTTTCCCCGTGAGAACGGCAGTGTCCGCCCTTGCCTGAAACTGAATCACAATGTAAGCGCCAGCCATGACAAAAGCGGCGACGACCATGCAAGCATGGTGCCCGCGCCGCACTCCAAATGGCCGACTTGGCTGCGCGTGGGGCATCTTGTCGGTCTGTTGACACTTCTCTTGGTCGCAGTCTGCCTGTGCATCAACAATGAAGGGCTTCTGAACTCACAGCGAGAGCAGCAGCGGCTGGTCGGGCTGCCGGACCTGAATCAGGAGCTTTACGCTTACGCGGCCGGTCATCCCGGCAAGACAACGATCGCCACCGATTACCAGGCCATGCGCTGGCTGCCGGAACTGGGGCGGCGGAGCGTTGTCTGCACATGCCACGAGATCTCTGCTTTCCGGCAGACATTCGATCGGCCAGAGGTTCGCTACGTGTTGGTGCGAACGGAGGGCGCTGCGGCCGACGTTCGTGCGTTTCTCGCCGGCCAAACTGCCGCACAACTCGTATTCGAGAGCCACGGTTTCGCGTTTTATGAAAAGCGAGCCGGCGAACGGATGAAGGTGGCGGCCGCGCAGTAGAACCCGGTTACACCTTCGGCGTGAACTGGGCGAGGTCATAGACGCCGAGCGTTTTTTCGACCGCCTCGACCCGCGCGACATTTTTCTCGAAACCGCCGTCGCCGAAGAGTTGGTTCTCCTTCTTCTCGAAATCTTCGCCCAGGGCGTCGTACTCGCTCTGGGTCACGATCTCGTGGAAGGCCGGGAAGAGGATCGTGTCCTCTCACGCTTCGTGCGGGTTGTACAATAGATTCCATGAACAAGGCCTTTGTCCGCGAAGCCGAGCAGACCTCCGAATATTGTCCGCGCTGCGGCGCCCAAGGTGAAACCGTGGGCGGCGAGACGCTGGAAACGCATCTTTCCGCCCAACAGCTCGGCCGGATGTCGCCACGGGCCAACTTCTGCCCTTCGCCACGCTGCGAGGTCGCCTATTTTGACGGTTTCGAGCGCGTCGTGCTGGTTTCGGAGTTGAGCCGGGCGGTTTATCCCAAAGATCCGGACGCCCCCATCTGCGCCTGTTTCGGCCTGACTTGCGGAGAAATCGACCGGGACGTGGCAGAAGGCGTCGCCACGCGAACTCGGGCGATTCTGGAACGGGCCAAGTCGGCCGAGGCCCGTTGTGCCCGACTCGCGGCCAACGGCCGGTCTTGCGTGGCCTACGTGCAGAAGTACTATTTGCAGTGCATGCAGGCGAAGCAGCGGGATACGTAAAACGGGGCTTATTCGCTCCTGCATTTCCAGCTTTACAAATTTCCGCTGACTGATGAGAATACCCGCATGGGGCGAAAACGCAAGCGCGACACATCCTTGACGACGGCATCCTCGCAGAACTTCTTTGCATCAGCGGGCTCGTTGGGCCGGACAGCAAAACGTCGGGCGGGTGCCGGCCGCCCCAGCTCGCCGGTCGTCACCGATCTCGCGGAAAGGAGCCCCTGGGTGCTGGCCGCGGTCTGCGCGGTGCTGCTGCTCGGCACGATCCTGGCCTTCCGGCCGGCCTTGGAGAAGGATTTCAGCTTCGTCAATTACGACGACAACCGCTATATCAACGAGCATGTCGCTCAAGGCCTCACGAAGGATTCGATCACTTGGGCCGTTAAGAGTCTGGATTACGACAACTGGCATCCGCTGACCTGGCTCTCGCACATGCTCGACCGCCAGATCTTCGGCCCCGAAAGCCTGCAGCGTCCCTGGGGCTACCACCTGACGAACATCCTGATCCACGCCATCAACGTGCTCGTGCTGTTCCTGGCCCTGCGCCGGATGACTTCCGCGTCGTGGCCGAGCCTGCTGGTGGCCGTGCTGTTCGGGCTGCATCCCCTGCGGGCCGAATCGGTCGCCTGGATCTCCGAGCGGAAAGACGTGCTCAGCGGCCTATTCTTCCTCTTGACGCTGTGGGCCTACGCGGCCTATGCGCAGCATCGCCACTCCTGGGGGCGGTACGGACTGGTAGTCTTACTTTTTACCATCGGGCTGACGGCCAAGCCGATGCTTGTGACCATGCCCGTGCTGTTGCTGCTGCTGGACTACTGGCCGCTGGGGCGATTGTGGCCGGATGGAACGCATGCCGCTGTGGCCGAGAGGCAAGACCCGCCGGCCGGTGCGAATAATCCGCAAGCCGAAGGCGGGGGCCGTTGGCCGATAGGGATCGTTTCGGAAAAGGCCCCCTTGTTTGTATTGGCGCTGGCATCGAGCGTCGTGACCGTGATCGCCCAGCGCGGGGCGATGAAAGTCATCGACACGGTTACCTTCCCGATGCGGTTGGAAAATGCCCTGGTGTCCTACGCGACGTATATTGGCGAGCTTTTCTACCCGGTCAATCTGGCCCCGCTCTACCCGTTTCCGGAACACGGCGTTCCTTGGCCAAAAGTCGTGGTGGCTGGGCTCGTGCTGGCGGCGATCACGGCCCTGGTTATGTGGAAGCGGGCGTGGCGGTGGCTGACGGTGGGATGGTTATGGTATCTGGTGGCCCTGTTGCCGGTCATCGGCCTGATCCAGGTCGGGGTGCAGGGGATGGCCGATCGTTACACGTATCTTCCCCACATCGGGCTCTATATCATGCTGGCCTGGACCGCGGAGGAGCTCACAGCCAACTTGCCTTTGCGGCGTTTGGCGTGGACTGCGGCCCTAGTGCTGTTGGTTCCCTTGCTTATCCAAGCTGCCGCGGCACAGACGGGAATCTGGAAAGACAGCAAGACCCTCTGGACCAGCGCCCTGAAGGCCAATCCAGAAATCGCCTTGGCCGAGAACAATCTCGGATTATTCGATGAATCCGAAGGCCGGTTCGACGAGGCCTTCCAGCGTTACCAGCACGCGGTCGAGATCCGTCCGCGATACGTCGAGGCCCACATCAATCTCGGCAACATGTACATGCACAAAGCCCAGACGCTCAGGCCCATGGACATGCAGATGTTCAAGAACTTGATCGAGGAAGCGCTTACGCACTATCGCACGGCGATCGAGATCCGGCCCGACTTCGAACAAAGCTACGTGAACCTCGGCACGGGACTCATGGTTCGCGGCGAACTTGCCGAGGCCGAGGCCAACTTTCGCACGGCGTTGGAAAAGGACCCCCAGTACGTGGAGGCGTATTGGAAGTTGGGCCGCGTTTTGTGCCTGCAGAAGCATTATCGGGAGGGAATCGACGCCCTTCGTAAGGCGCTCGAACTTGCCCCCAACTACTCCGAGGCCTGGAAGACGTTAGGCCAGGTGGCCCAAACGCTGGTCAACGACCCGCAATTTCGCGACGAGGCGATCCAGTGTTACACCCTACTCGTGCAGCAGCCGGAAACCGCGAATGCGGCGACGGAAACCCTCGGCTACCTGTATTACGTGCAGCGTCAGCCGCGCAAGGCACGGGAATACTGGCTGAGCTTTCTCGACAGCAATCCCGATTCGCTGCCCGTGCTCACGATGACAGCCTGGCTCCTGGCTACCGCTCCGGACGCGGAAGTCCGTGACGGCGGCAAAGCCCTGGCCCTGGCCCGGCGGGCGATGAAGATCTCCGAGGGGAACAATCCGCGGGTCTTGGTTGCCTTGGCGGCCGCCTACGCGGAATCCGGAGACTTTACGCAGGCTGCCCACACCATCGAGCAGGCGAGCCGGCTGCCCGATCCGCCTTTTTCATCGGCCGCCATGGCCGATTTTCGGGCGTGCTTTCAGTCCGGCCGGAGTTATGTGGACAACATCGGATCGATGCTGATGCCGTTTACCGATTCGCCGTAGGGAACCTTATCATCCACATCATCGTTACGGGCGTTTTCCGCGGCAGAATTGCGATCCTCGCTACATCCGGAGAAAGAATCTAAAGTCCAAGCCCATTTCAGGGCGAATCTATTCATCGGATGGCTTGTTCTACTAACGATGCATCTTCCAGATGCGCACGAAACGTGGAATGGGCTTGCAGGGGGGGAACCTGCCTTGAAGGTCACGCCTTGACGATTCGCCATGATAGACTCTCCATGGCGCTTTGTTCGCTCGTATCTCTCCTGTCAGTTGTAGTTCGCCGGACGATTGTGGATGGCAGCGGAGTAATTCGTGATGGGGTGAGCGAACCATGCATTCCCTATTTTACGGATTTTCTCTGGCTTCCGAATACCAAGGTTGCCGATGAAGTAATTGCGGCGCGGGTCAGAGGGAGCTGAACCACAGCCACGACAAGCGGATTACGGATGGCCCCGACCCAGAGGATTGCGGATCCAAATGACCGGATTAGCCGGTCGGTTCGACGGAGCGATGTACGGGGGAGATACCGCAAACCAGGGGCGATAGCGTCTTGCCGAGACAGAGGGGTCGAAGGTAAGGCACAACTCAAACCAACGTGAGAGATTTCGGAGAGCCTGCGATGAAGGTCTTCACAACAGGACAGGTCGCCAAGATTTGTAAGGTGGCCCCGCGCACCGTCAGCAAGTGGTTCGACTCGGGACGGCTACGGGGATACCGTATTCCAGGATCGCAAGACCGGCGAATTCCTAGGGAATACTTGATCAAGTTCCTCAAAGAGCATGGCATGCCCTTGGGGGATCTCGAAGACGAAGCCATGGCCAAGGTGCTCATCGTGGCACAAGACCAGGTGCTCGTCGAGAACGTCAAGCGGGAGCTTCCGCTGGAACGCTCGTTTAAGGTTGCCGTGGCTGCCAGCGGTTTCGACGCCGGCATCCAGGCCGAGAGCTTCCATCCGGATTGCATCATCGTCGATTTCTCGATCGGCCGCACCGAAGCGTTGCAGATTTGCCAAAACCTGCGCCGCAACTCGGAGTTTGCCGACGTGATTTTGATCGCCTTGCTGCCCGATGACGGCAGCTCGATGAGCTTCGATCGTTCGAGCATCAACGAGACGTTCAAGAAGCCGTTTGATGCGGCTCTCTTGGCCGAGCGTCTGCGGACGCTGATTGGTGCGAAGAAAGAGCTGGTTTAGTCTTTCCTGCAAGCTACCCGGGCTTTTGTGCTTGCCCGGCATGCCCTTCGCAAGGTTCGAAGTCATTGACTTCCCTCCGGCGGAAGGTGTGCCAGGGAGATGAAAACCCGCGTTATTCAACGTACAAATCGCCGATTCAAATTAACCCGTCGCGGACCAGACCCCCGCGACGGTTACTTTTTCTTGACCTCATCACCTTGCGGCTGAAGACCAAAACCGCCGCTGCCGCGATCAAGCGGCTGTTGGACTGGGGAGCCGCTGGTGCCGCCGGAAAAGCCGGCCGCGCTGCACCAGTATCTCAAGACCGCAATCGGCCATCCGCCGCGCGGATCGTGAAGCGATGGCGGCTAGTTACGGCACGGCGATCCATTTTGGAGTGCGAGGGCTTGTCCTCGCTTTTCAAAACGGAATCGGTGTGGTCGACGCGAAACCGGCCGTGTTGAGAAACGGAGGCAAGCCACGGCACTCCAAACCGACAAGCTTGCAGTTCGCGCGGGCTTCAATTACATTTTATTTGAAACCGCCGCGACCCTGCGGCCCGATCCCGCTTCCCTCCCTTGCCCCCTTTGAAAGCGCTCGCATGCACCCTCCGCGTTTGTTTGCCGCCACGATCCTGTTTATCGGTCTTTTGGTTTTTGCATCGTCGCTTCCGGCCGCGGAAACGACGATGACCATCCACGTCGACCAGCCCGGAATCAAGATCTCACCGACGCTCTACGGCATTTTCTTCGAAGAAATCAACCGCGCCGGCGAGGGAGGGCTGTACGCCGAAATGTTGCAAAACCGCTCCTTCGAGGATGACCGCGGGGATCGCGATCAGAAGCCGACGAGGATACCGGGCTGGGACTTTATGCTGCCACCTGGAACCAAGGCGACTCTTGGCCTCGATAGCTCCAATCCCCTGAACGCCCGTAATCCCAATTCCTTGCGATTAGATATCACGTCCGACAAGGCCGACCAACTGCCGGTGGTCTTGTCCAACAGCGGATTCGGCGGCCTCGCGCTGGTCAAAGGCGCGTCCTACGAACTTTCTTTCTATGCTCGATGCAGCCAAAAAATGAACGCTCCGTTGGCGGTTCTGCTTGGCGACAGCAGCGGCCTGCTTTCAGGGCCAAGCCTCACCGAAAAAATCGGCGGTAATTGGCAGTTGTTTCGTGCAACGTTGACGGCCACGAAGAGTACCACCCGCGGACGCCTTGGCTTCATGACTTCCGCTCCGGGCACGCTCTGGCTGGACCAGGTTTCGCTCTTCCCCAAGAAGACTTTCAAAGGCCGGCCCAATGGACTCCGCCCGGACCTGGCCGAGATGCTCGCGGCGATGAAGCCGTCGTTCAATCGCTTCCCCGGCGGTTGCTATGTCGAGGGCAATCGCCTGGCCAACGCCTTCCGCTGGAAGAACAGCATCGGCGATCTGGCCGAGCGGCCCGGCCATTGGAACCTTTGGGGATACCGCTCGACCGACGGCCTGGGCTATTACGAGTATCTGCAACTCTGCGAAGACATCGGCGCGGAACCGCTGTTCGTGATTAACTGCGGCATGGCCCACGAAGACAGCGTTCCCAACGACAAGCTGGGCCCCTGGATCCAAGACGCCCTGGATGCCATCGAATACGCCAACGGCCCGGCCGGCAGCCCCTGGGGCTCGCTCCGCGCCAAGGCGGGCCATCCACGGCCCTTCAAGCTGAAGTACATGGAAATCGGCAACGAGAACGGCGGACCGGTCTATGAGGACCATTACCGGCAGTTCCACGATGCCATCAAGGCCAAGTACCCGGAAATGATCCTGGTGGCCAACTCGCCCGTCCGCTCGCGGCCCATGGACGTGCTCGACGAGCATTACTACGACAGCCCCGAGTTCTTCATGCGCAACGCCACGCGCTATGACACCTACGACCGCAAGAAGAGCCCGAAGATCTACGTCGGCGAATACGCGGTCACTCAGGGTTGCGGCAAGGGCAACCTGCGGGCGGCCGTGGGCGAAGCGGCCTTCATGACCGGCATGGAGCGGAACTCGGACATCGTGGTCATGGCCTCCTATGCCCCCTTGTTCGTCAACTGCGGCTGGCGGCAATGGAATCCCGACGCCATCGACTTCGACAATTCGCGGGTCTATGGCACTCCTTCCTACCACGTGCAGAAGATGTTCAGCGCCAATCGCGGCAACGTGCTGCTGGGACTGGATTTCCAGGCCCCGGCGGCCGCAAGTTCGCTGAAGGGGGGGGCCATCGGCGTCGGTACCTGGCTCACGCAGGCCGAATTCAAGGACATCAAGGTCACCCAGGGCGACAAAGTGCTCTTCCGATCGGATTTCTCCACGGGATTCAATGGCTGGCAGACGCACCAAGGACATTGGCAAGTCAAGGACGGGGCCATGCAGCAAACGGCGATCGAGGACAACGTGCGGGCGATCGCCGGCGACAAGTCGTGGAAGGACTATACCCTCACGCTCAAGGCCCGCAAAATCGGCGGGGCCGAGGGATTCTTGATCCTCGTCAACGCCCAGGACGACACCGCCAAGGGCTGGTGGAACATCGGCGGCTGGGGCAATGCGCGGCACGCCCTGGAGATGGATGGCGTCAGCGCACCGTCGGTCGAGGGCCGCATCGAAACGGGCCGCTGGTATGACATCAAGGTCGAGAACATCGACAATCACATTCGCTGTTACCTCGACGGCAAGCTGGTCCACGACGCCCGTCGCGGTTCGCTCGACTCGATGTATGCGGTCGCCAGCCGCGCGGAGCACAGCGGCGAGGTGATCCTCAAGGTCGTCAACGCCGCCGCCGCGCCGCAGGACGTGCGGATTTCGCTCTCCGGGCTCAACGGCAAGGTGAAGTCGGGCACGGTCACCGTGCTCACCTCGGCCGATCCCGCGGACGAGAACTCATTGGATCATCCTAACAAAGTCGTGCCGAAGGAGTCGCCGTTGGTGGATGCCGGCGCCAACTTCGTGCACCGCTTCCCGGGCAATTCCGTGAGCGTGATCCGTTTGACGGTGGAGTAGGCGACATGGCCTATTATCAGCTTCGCCGGCAGGTCGCTTTCGAGGCGGCCCGGCTGCTTTACGCCCGAGAAGAGAACGAATATCATCGGGCCAAGCTGCGTGCCGCCCGGCAGGTCTACGGCGGCGATTTTTCTTCCGCCGACCTGCCGCGGAATCGGGAGATCCGCGACCAGATTCTCCAATTTGCGCGGGCCGATCGCCGCGAGTTGCTGCCGGAGCAGCTTGGCCGCATGCCAGAGTTGCTGCCCGCCGAGGAAGAACCGGGGGACCGCTTCCTCGCCTTTGCCCTGCTTCTGCAGCCGCTGGAGAAGGTCCAGCAGGATCGCGACAGCCATCCGGAAGGCGATGCACTGTATCACAGCTTGCAGGTCTTCGAATTGGCCCGGCAGGAGTTGCCTTACGACGAAGAATTTCTGCTGGCGGCATTGCTGCACGACGTGGGCAAGGCGATCGATTCCCGCGACCACGTGACCGCGGCGCTGGAGGTCCTGGAGGGATTGATCACGCCGCGGACGGCCTGGCTGATCGAACATCACCAGGAGGCATTGACCTATGGCCAGGGCGCGTTGGGGGCCCGCCTGCGGCGGCGGTTGCAGGCGGCCGAGGATTTCGATGAGTTGCTGCTCCTGGCCCGCTGTGATCGCGGCGGCCGGCAGGTGGGTATGGCCGTGCCGGACGTGCAAGAGGCGCTGCAGTACCTTCGCGAGCTGGCCGAGATGTGCGGCGAGTGAGCACTCATCACGCTCCGCCGCGATGTTCTTTTCATCACGGCGGAGCGTGTGAGTGCTTTTCTAGTGAAACTCCTGTCGGCGAAACGTGCGGATGCCGATCCACATGGGCAGCAGGGCAGCCAGCGTGCTGACGAGGAAGCTGGCAATCGTGCCGAAAACAAACCAAGGCAGAAGTGCGCGTTCGGGAGGCACGAAGTCGCCGCCCAGCGCGGAGAATACGTCGATTTTCCGCACGAAGTAAATGTGGTACGGCAAGGTCGTCAGCACCAGCACGAGCACCACAAAAAGCGTGCTGATCACCAGGTTCAGCGTGCCGCCGAAACCGGCGGCGATCCGCGAAGGTGATTGCTCGGTAATCAAGGGCAGCCTTGCGCCCAGGCCGACGCCGATGCCGGAAAGCCCCAGGCACAAGAGCAAGGAAGTCCCTTGGTGCTGCAGCATCAACATCGGCGGGATGCCGAGCCGCCAGTCGCTCAGCAGGATCAGCAGGCCGCAGGGGACCAGCAGGCAGCCGACCGAGAAGAGAAACTTGGCCCACAAGATGGAATCGCGCTTCAGCGGCAGCAGCCCCAGGAGCCAGAAACGGCGGCCTTCCAGGCTGGCCAGGGGGAAGACGAAACGCGTCGTGAAAGTCGACATCAGCAGGCCCACGACCGAAAGATTCATGAAGCTGACGATATTCACCCACTGGGAAACGTGGATCGTGTAGCTCACGGGATGCACGTTCGTGAAGTACAAGAGCAGCAGGCAGATCAGGATCAGGAACTGGGACCATTGCAACGGATCGCGGCGGAACAAGCGCACGTCTTTCAAGAGGATCAGCCGCACGGGGGGCGAGAGGAATCCCAGGCAACGATTCAGGATGCGGTCGAACCAGCCCATCTGCACCCGTGTCGGCGGCGAGCCAAGGCCGGCGGCCTCCCAATAGGCCCCGCGATAGATCCTCGCGGCGATGATCCCGGCCAGCTCGCGAAAGAACAGGGCATTGGCGATCAAGAGGGCGAGAAACATCGTGCCCTCCGACCAGGCGTTGCCGGCCGCTTCGAGCAAGCCCGTGCTGAGCCACCAGTTGGGCAGCGGCTTCCCCTGGGCGAGTTGCAGGCGGTGGCGCATTTCCTGGAACCAGCGGGGAGTGAACAGGTCGGTTTCCGGCTGCGAGACAAGCGACCAGACGAACCACGTCGTCGCCACGACCAGCACCGCGACGGCAATCGCCAGCAGGTGGACTCGCTTGCGGGGAAGAATGTGCATGATCGCCAAGAGCAGGATGGCGCCGATCCCGGCCGGAATGAACACGAAAGCGACCAGCATCGGCAGCACCATGGCATAATAGTACCATGGGGCATTGGCCACGACGCCATAGGCCACCAGCATCGGGCTGCCCAAGAGCAAGAAGCCCCAACTGCTGAGCAGCACGGCATGCCGGAATTTATGTTGGAAAATCTGCTCTTCGTGGATCGGCATCGTAAGCAGATAGGCGACCTCGCCCCCGCGGAACAGCGAGCCGTACAGGATCAGGGCCGAGGAGAATATCAGCATCAGGAAGAGGGCGAAGAAGAAGAAGTTGAAAATGGCCTGTACGACTTCCTCGTGAATCCCCCGCGGAAGCGTCGCCATGAAATCGAAACCCTCCCGCACCAGGTAGAACAGGCCGAACCACAACAGGATGCTCAAGACGATCACCAGCACATAGCGCAGGCGGGAGGTGGCAAAGCCCTGGGCGCACTGCGTCCGCAAGGTTCGCCACTCCAGACGCAGGAATGCTTGCGATTGGGTTTCCGGCGACGGCAAGCCGGGCGCCCGGGGCACCCCCGCAGCGGGTCGGCGGGTCGGGAGCAGAAGCGGCCGCAGTCGTCATCAGAGATGTCCCTCCCCGTTAGACGACGCATGGCCGTTGGTCAATGCGAGAAACAGGGGTTCCAGGGCCTGCTGCGGCGCGGAGAGTTCCTGCCGCAACTCGGCAAGCGTGCCGAGAAAATCCAATCGCCCCCGGTTGAGGATGCCGATGCGGTCGGCGATCTCCTCGGCCACGGCCAAGGTGTGCGTCGACATGAGCACAGTCCTGCCGGCCGCCGCCTCGGCCCGCAACAGGTCCTTGACTACGCGGGCACTGCGGGGATCGAGGCCCACCATCGGCTCATCGACTACCAAGACCTGCGGGTCGTGCAGCATGGCGATGGCGAACACCAGCCGCTGCCGCATGCCGTGCGAGTAGGCTTCCGTGAGGTTGTCGAGAAAGCTCGCCAGTTCGAAACGTTCCACCTCGCGGGCAATGCGATCGCAGGTCGTGGCCCGGTCCAGACCGCGCATCTCGCCGGCGAATTCCAAGAGCTCGCGGCCGGACAGCTTCTCGTAAAGGTATTGCTCGTCGGGAACATAGCCTAAAAGGCGGCTGGCCTCGCGCGGCTTGCGCGAACAGTCGACGCCGCACACCCGCACCTGGCCCTCGTCGGGCTGCAGCAGGCCGACCAGCAAGCGGATGGCTGTGGTCTTGCCGGCGCCGTTCGGGCCGATCAGGGCGAAAAGCTCGCCCCGCGGAATCGTCAACGTCAAACCGTCCACCGCCACCGTCCGGCCGTATCGTCGAATTACCACGTCAAACTCGATCATGGTTGCGCTGGGGGCTTCTGCCGCTGGAATTCCTTGTGATCGTCTCGTAACGCAGCCGCATCTTTTTCGGACATCCGCTTAAATACCAGACTATGGTCGCCCAAAAGAACTTCCTGGCGCACAACCGTGCCGTCGCCGCGGACCCACAGTCGATTGCGGATGTTCTTTTCGTTGCCGGGACCTTCGTCGGGGTCGGTGCGGTAGACCACCACCCACACCTGCTCTAACTGTTCATTGCACCGCAACGCAATCACGTTTTCCACTTTGGCAAAAAGAACCTCGGTGGGCGGCCGTCCTTGAATCACGTCCAGCGGATGGGTCGGCAGGGCCAGCGGGCTGTAGGAAATGATCGTCCACGACTGCCCCGGAGACAGGCCCCGCAGTTCCATTTCGGGCGCGAAGCTGTCGCGAATCTTGTTCTCCGGCATTGGCAATTCGGCATCCCAAACCAAATCACCGAGGCGGACATTCAGTTTCAGCTTGTCTCCCTCCACGTTCCCATTGATTTTCACCAGGCTTTGCCCGCCTTTGGGACGGAATTTCGATTCGAAGGAAACCAATTGATTGAGCGCTGAATTCGTGAGCAAATCGCTCTCCACCTCCATCTCCATTTTACCCACGTTATGAGAGCTGCTACGCAGGATAGCACGCAGATACAAGGGAAGGAGATCCTCCAGGGGAAGATTGTCAAAATGGACAAGGCTGTGGATCTCGGTAGTATCGATCGCCTGCTGGTTGATTTCGCTCAAGGCCCAGCCCAAGCGACGATCATCCAACTGTAGGTACCATCCCACAGGGGGGCGAGGTTTGTCGGCCTCGGAGGATTCGTAGACAGGAGGCTCCCCACTGTAGAAGGGTGGCAGGATCTTGCGGACCGTCAGCCAACTCATGGCTGCCAGCCACAAAGCGAAGACCGCCAGTTGATACCAACGAATCGTCATCGATATGGCCGCGATGGAAAAGCCGCGCCCAACGGGTGATTCAACGTTCTCTGAACGTCGGGAGATGGGAGGATCTGCCGAAAATCCCGGAATCTGTTCCGCTTAGCTCATTGTAACACACCGGCGCGGCTAAAGAAATCGATGCAATCGCCATTGCAGCAAATGGGCATTCTGAGGATGATACACGAGTCCAAGGAGATTTTCTGGCCAGCATGGAGGCAAGTCAGTGCAACCCTTACCGAAGTCGTTTCTAGGATGGTTCGTTTTGGTTCCCGTTTTGGCCTTGGCCGGTTGCCAGAAGAGCGGCGATTCGACCCCGCCCGCCACGGCGGTTACCGGGCCCGGCGGAGAAAAGTCCGAATCTCATATCCCGGCCGCGACGGAAGCCCTGCTGGTGAAGTCTGACCGGGATACCCAACACCCGGTTTACGAGTTCGAAACAAGTCAGGGCAGGTTCAGTGTGCGTCTCGACGCTGAGAAGGCCCCGCTGACCGTAGAGAACTTCAGTAACTATGTGGCTCGTGGTCAGTATGATCTTACGATTTTCCACCAGGTACTCAGAGATCCGCTGCAGATCGTGTTAGGCGGCGGTTATACGGCCGATCTCAAAGAGAAATCGCCGCTGACCCCGATCCGAAACGAGGCCCACAATGGTTTGAAGAACCGCCGCGGCACGATCGCCATGGCCCGTCGCCCGGACCACCAAGACAGCGCAACCTGTCAATTTTTTATCAACATCGCTGACAACGACGTGCTGAACTTCAAAGCCCGCACTCCGGAAGGCTACGGCTACTGCGTCTTCGGCGAAGTCACCGAAGGCATGGACGTCGTCGATCGGATTGCTAAGATCCCGGTTTGCGACAAGGACCAATTCAGGAACCTGCCGGTCGAGACGGTGGTGATCAAGTCAGTCCGGCAGGTCAAATAGGGAGATTGAATCGTTTGCAGAACGATTGGTTGATGAACTCTTGGGAAAAGACGGCCTAGATTCTCAGGGTCCTCCGGTTGTGGGTGCGCCAAAACGTTTAATTGGAGGGCGGGCTAAGGCCCAACTTACTGCCGCACTTGACAGCGCAGCCAGGACGCGCTGAATCTTTCAAGAAAATCGCTTGGACTGGTTGACAAAGGCCCTCGCTTCCTGCGACAATGCTAGTTGCGAATGGAGAGGTCGGCAGGAAAAAGGAGTAAGCACTACATGCCAAGCGCCACGTACTTTGTGCAGGGATGTCCGACCTGTGGGCGGTGCCTTCAAATTCGCGTCGAGTATCTAGGCAAACGGGTTGCATGCCAGCATTGCCAAGGCACGTTTATCGCCGCTGAATCTTCCAGTCTGCGCGGCGAGTTGGGCGATCAGGGCAGTGCCCTCTTGCGGCGGGCGAATGAGTTGCTCGATTCGGTTGCGCAACGGCAATTGGCCGCCCGCCCGCGCGTGACACGCTAAGGACGCGTCCAACAGCAACTTGTGGTGCGGGCGTCTCGCCTGCCTTGGCAGCCGGGACGGCCGCACCACTCGGTCAATTCTCACAGCCCAGGCCGGCCAGATCGCTGAAGAATTCGGGGTAAGTCTTCGACGTGCAGCGGGGATTGCGGATTATCACCCCGCGCACGACCAGCCCCACCAAGGCCATGCTCATTGCCATGCGATGGTCGTCGTAGGTATCGATGGTTGCGCCGTGCAGCGGCTTGGGCGTGATTTGCAGCCCGTCGGCCCGCTCTTCAATCTCCGCTCCGAACTTGCGGAGCTCGGCGGCCAGGGCCGCGATGCGATCGGTTTCCTTATGGCGGATGTGTGCCACGTTGCGAATCGTCGTCGGCCCCTGGGCGAACAAGCTCACGGCCCCGAGGGTTTGCACCGTGTCGCTGATGGCGTTCATGTCGACATCGATGCCGCGCAAGGGTCTTCCCGTCACGGTGATTTGGTTATCGTCGTCCATGACCTCGCAGCCCATCTGTCGCAGGCAATCGCAGAAGGCCACGTCTCCCTGAAGGCTGTTTGTGGAAATGCCTTCCACGGTGACGCTACCTCCGGCAATGGCCGCGGCGGCGAAGAAATAACTGGCCGCCGAGGCATCGGGCTCGATGGCATAAGTCCGACCATGATACGACTGCGGCGCCGGCACGCCGAGGGGAAAATCGTCGCCACCCAGAGGGTACCCGGTCTTCACGCCGAAAGCCCGCATCACGGCCAGCGTCATCGCGACATAGGGCTTCGAAACCAACTCGCCGCGGACGGAAAGCACGACGTCGCTGGCCGCGCAGGGGGCTGCCTGAAGCACCGCGCTGAGAAACTGGCTCGAGATATTGCCGGCCACTTCCGCGCGGCCGCCGGGCAGGCCGGCAGCACGAACCACGACCGGCGGGCAGCCGGTACCGGCCTCGCTCACGGCGTCGGCGCCCAGTTGCCGCAAGGCGTCGAGCAAGTCCTGGATGGGACGCTGGCGCATCCGCGGCGTACCGTCGAGCCGATAGACGCCATGGCCCAGCGCGACCATCGCCGTGAGGAAACGGACCGTGGTTCCGCTGTTGCCCAGCAGCAAGTCTGCCGATGCGACAGGGAGACGGCCGTCGCAACCGGTGACCCGCATGGTCCGAGCGCTGCGATCGTGATCGACTGCCAGACCGAGTTGCCGAAGACCTTCGATCATCACGCGGGTGTCGTCGCTGTCCAGGGCCCCGGTGAGCAGCGATTCGCCCCGGGCCAGCGCGGCGCAAACCAGTGCGCGGTTGGTGATGCTCTTGGAACCCGGCGGGCGGATCCTGGCCCGCAATGGCCCGGTCGGTTGGATCTCGATAGAATCACTCATCCTCTTATTATAGCCGGCGCTTGAGATCGTGGAAAACCGTGGTAGGGGCCCCTGACGAGCGGGCGACTTGCGAGTTATAATGAAGGTTATTGGGAAAACCGCGAGGAATTTGGCCTTATGCACGATGTCCTTTCCTATGATTTCGTCGCGCCGCCGAAAATCGTTTTCGGTTGGGGCCGCCGCCGCGAGGTGGGCACGCTCGGCCGCACGCTCGGCCGCCGGGCGATGATCCTCTCCGGCCTGCCGCCTGCCGTGGCTGCCGACGTGCTGGGCGAAATCCGCGAACTGCTTTCCACGCATGACATCGAGTCGACGCTCGTCGAGACGATCCTCCACGAACCCGAGGTGCAGGACGTCGATCGCGTGGCCCGGGAACTTCGCGGCAGTGGCGCCATCCGGGGGAGTTTTCTGCTGGCCATTGGCGGAGGGGCGGCCATCGATCTGGCCAAGGCGGCGGCCGTCGTCGCCACGAACCGGCAAAGCCCCACGGTGGCCGACTATCTGGAAAATGTCGGCCGGGGCCTGAAGATCGTCGATCCGCCCTTGCCCGTGCTGGCCATGCCCACCACAGCGGGGACGGGCGCCGAGGCGACCCGCAACGCGGTCATTTCCTCGTACGATCCGCCTTTTAAGAAAAGTCTTCGCGACGATCACATCCTGCCGCGGATCGCCCTGATCGATCCTGAGCTTACGATCCGCGTCCCGCCGGAAGTGACCGCGGCCAGCGGCATGGACGCGATCACGCAACTCATCGAAAGTTACATCTCGCGGAAGGCCCAGCCCATCCCCCAGGCCCTGGCAGTGCAGGGACTGCTGCTGGCGGTGCAGGCCATCGCCGAAGCAGTGGAGAACGGCTGCTCGCGGAGGGCACGCGAGCGGATGTCGCATGCGGCCTTGCTCTCCGGATTGGCGCTGGCCAACTCAGGGCTGGGGCTGGCCCACGGGATTGCCCCGGCCCTGGGCATTCATTGTCGCGTGCCGCATGGCATGGCCTGCGCCGTAATGCTGCCGTCGGCATTGCGGATCAACCGCGACGTGCGCCAGGCCGAACTGGCCGCGCTGTCAAGGCTTCTGTTCGGCGTCCCGCCTGCGGCACCCGACCGCGAGGCGGTCGATCTCTTGATCGAGAAGATCGAGGCCCTTTGCCGCCGCGTGGGCGTGCCGCCGCGGCTGGCCGATCTGGGCGTCCGCCACGACCAGATTCCCGCCCTGGTGAAAAGTTCGCGGGGACAGAGCATGAGCGGCAATCCCCGCGAGGTGTCGGACGCGGAGTTGACGTGCCTCCTGGAGAAGCTGCTTTGATTCTGGCCGCCGGACTGACTCCCGCCTGGCAGCAGATCCTGGTCTTCGATCGGGTCCGCTACGGCGAGGTGAACCGGGCCCGCGAGGTCGCCTGGTGCGGTTCAGGCAAGGTGCTCAACGCGGGCATGGCCGCCCATTGGCTGGGCGGCGCGAGTCTCACACTGGCCCCGCTGGGCGGTTCGCCCCTGGTGGAGATCGACCGCGAGTTCGCCGATCTCGGCGTGCCGCGGCGGTGGATCGCAGCGCGTGCGGCGACGCGGGTCTGTACGACGATTCTCGATCGCGCTACCGGCCAGATTACGGAACTGGTGGAAAATGGCCGGCCGTTGACCGGCGACGAGTTGCGCGCCTTCGTCGCCGCCTATGCCGAGGAGGCTGCCCGCGCCGAGGTCGTCGTACTGATCGGCTCGTTGCCCGCCGGTGCCCCGCTTTCGCTCTATCGCGATTTGGCCGCGTGCGCCCGCTGCCCGCTGGTCCTCGATTTCCGCGGCGACGGTCTGCTTTCCGTGCTGGAGTTGAAACCTTATGTAGTAAAACCCAATCGCGAGGAGTTGGGGCAGACGTTTGGCAGGTCGCTGGATGACGAAGCCGATCTGTTGACGGCGATGCGCGAGTTGAATCGGCTCGGCGCGCAGTGGGTAGTCGTGACCCAAGGGGCTAAGACCGTTTGGCTCAGTTCTTCGGAGCATGTCTATCGTCTCACGCCGCCGCGGATTGCCGAGGTTGTCAATCCAATCGGCTGCGGCGACTGCCTGGCCGCCGGCATCGCCTGGGCGAGCCGCCGCGGCGACTCGATCGTTGATGCGGTGCGCTTCGGCATCGGCGCCGCGTGCGATAATCTCGGAAAGCTATTGCCGGGGCGGTTGGAATTGAGCAAGGCGACCGCGTGGGCGGAGCGCGTCGAAGTTAGGTAGGGTGGGCCGACGGGCACCAAGCGCCGCTTGGTCGGCGAGTCCCACCATCATTCCGCGATTCTCCTGGTGGGACTCGTTTTACTCGGCCCACCCTACGAACTACGAATTCGCAGTCCGGCTTTGTGATCGCTCTGTGGCAGCGGTCGTCCGACGGTGAACTCAGTCAGTTCCAAAGGTCCCGTTGCCGACGTGGTACGCGGTGAAGATCGCCAGCCCGAACCAAAGAAGATCCCAGAGTGTAAAGCTCTCGACAAAACCGTGCCACCTGGCTTGCTCAGACAAAGCCATGGCACGCAATAATCGCTCCCGCTCTTGTTCCTGTCCGTTGGGTCCCAGCTGGTTCCAACGGGCTTGCGCCGCTTTCCAAAGATTCGCGGGGAAGTCGCTCGGCTTGGATGCTGTTTCGCGGGATATCCCCGCAGGCCATGCGATTTTCTCGCCACGGTTTATCGTTTCGTCCGCGATATCGTTCGCGATCCTGGCAATCAACGCCTCATCGTCGCAACGCATCTGATTTGCCGCGCGGAACGGATTCTCGTGGCCTTTCCCGCCGACCGAGAGGACGAATACGAGGTATTTGGCCGCAAGAATGGCGCCGATAGCCATCAGGCACGCGAGCAATCCTTTTCCAAAGCTGGCTTCCTCACCGCCTAAGAACGCAACATAACGAACGCCAAGACCGGTCAAGAACCCCACGCCCCATGCGATCCACCCAACCTCATGGTGCGTGTAATAGCCCACGAGAACCCAGATCGCGATGCCCGCTGCGCCACCGATCAGCCCGCCGACAAGCCAACGGATAACAGCCATCGATAAGTCCCTTTCTGTGGTCAGAGTACCCGGCATCGATCGCCGGTATTCCCGCCCAACATGGCTTCAGCCGCCGCACGTGCCCAACAAATCGGGCGACAGTCCACACTTTCTTCCCACGCTTTACCGCGGACCCAGGTAATTCGATAAAGCTTCATGGCATACCCTCATAATACCAGGAATCTTCTTTTTCGCAAGTGAGACGCTGGGCATGCCACAAATCTGTTTCAGCATTGATGGGCGGATGCAGTAAATGACCCGTCGATGGACCAGTCTTGCGAACGCACGAGATCCCCCTCACAACCGATGAACGAACAGCACCTCGCCCGGCATGCACTTTGTGGCCAGATCCAAGAGATGCTCGTGGTGGGCAAAGAAAATCACCTGTGTCTGCGCGGACAACTCGGCGAGGATTTTGAGCGTCGCCGCGGCCCGCTGATTGTCAAAACTCACCAGAATGTCGTCGACGATGAAGGGCATCGGCTCCGGGCACACGGTACTCCGGGTCGGCTGCAGCCAGGTTTCCAGGCTGGCCAAGCGCAGGGCCAGGTAAAGCTGATCGCTGGTCCCTTCGCTCATCGCGGTGGGCAGCACCGTCTTGCCGTCGGGCCGCACGCCGGCCAGGACTTGCTCGCCATCATCGTCGAAATCGATCCGCAATCCCTCGAACGAACCAAGCGTCAGCCGCCGGAACAGGTCGCTCGCCCGGCCCAGCACCGGTCCTTCGTTCTTCTTGCGATAACGCTCGATACCTTCCCGCAACACGGCGGTTGCCAGCCGTAACCGCAGATACTGCTGCACGTCGGGCTCCAAGCGGGCGAGGATCTCCTGCGCGTCCTCGGCCCCCTCAGCCGCCGCGGCGCTGCTGTCCATGCCGGCCAGGACCGTCTTCTCGCCGCCGATCGCTTCGCGAAGCTCGCCCCGCGTGTGCTCCAGGTCCGACATCGCGCCGGCAATCTGCTGCAACTCGCCGGGAATCGAATCGGGGGAAATCATGGCCGCCTCGGCCATCAAGGCCTCGATCGTCGCCCCCGCGGCAAGCTCCAAGAGTTGGCCGTGGCACGCCTCCCGCTCCTGCCGCAAGCGGACGACCTCGGCCGAGGCGGATTCGGCTGCGGGAAGCTGCTCGCAGTCTTGGCAACGCGCCTCCTGGCAAAGCACCTCCAGTCTGGCCCGCAGAGTCTCGACCGTGGTGTGGGCCTGCTGCCGCTTCTCCTCCTGCTGCTTCCGCTGCGATTGCAAGAGCTCGGATTTCTTTTGATCGGTCACCGCCCGGCGAAGTCGCCCGATGAGGTCCTCCAGGGCCTCTTCAAAGCGTTCGTCGGATGCAGGGCGGTCCGGATCGACGGTTTGCAGCAACCGCTGCACGTCCTGGCGGAAGCGGAGCGCGTCGTGCTTGATGCCCTCGATCCGATCGGAATAGCCGGCCGCGTCCTTCAGTCGCGTGTGCAACTCGTCCGTCTGGACCACGACTTCGTTGACGGCGACCGGCGATGAGTCGCCGGGCAGGCCCAGCGGCTGGATGGCCGCGGCCCATTGGGCACGCCATTGGGTCAGATCGGCCTCGGCCTGCACCGCCTTGGCCTCGGCCTGGGTCACCGCCTTCGCCAGCCGGTTCTTCTCGCGCTCCAACTGCCGCCGCGATTCCGTCGTCTCCTTGATCTGTTCCAGCACGCCATCGCTGCGGGCCAACAAGGCGTCGAGCGACGGCTGTTTGGTACGGTCATCGGCCGGGGTCAAATCCTCGAGACACGCTTGCAACTGCCGGCAATCCGCGGCAATCTGTTCTTCCAGTTGTTCGAGCGACGCCGTTCGCTGCCGGATCGTTTGGGCCTGCTGGACGAGCCCGTGTTGCCGCTGAATCCAGGCTTGCATCTCCCGCGGCGGCAGCGGATCGATGCCGAGAGGTTGCCATGCCTGCCGCCACTGGGCGTCGATCTGCCGGAGTTGATTCAAAGCGGAAACCTGTTGGCGACCGAGTTCGACGGTCTGCTGCTGCAAGGAAAGCTGCTGGGCCTGAAGCGTCGCCCGACTGGCCACGCGATTCGCTTCGCGGCGGAGCCGATCGGACAGATCATCGGCCCGGCGGACGGTCTGCTCGTAGGCCGCCGCCAGATCTTCCGCACCGGAGGATGGACCTCCAAGTTCGTCCATTTCCTGTGGGGCGGACCCAGAGGTAAATTCTTGGGGGACGGACCCGGAGTTCCATCCTACGATGGCTGTCGCAAGAAAGGCGTGCAAAACCGCCACGTCGAGTGGTTCCTTCCGCCAGTCATGCAGGACAAGCTGCCAGCCGGCGTCGCGGAGCTTGCGGGCCGCGGCCAACTCGATCTCCGACGGCACTTCGCCCTCCAGCCGCAGTCGCTCTAGGTCGCGATCGATGTCGGCCGCGTCCGTACGGGCTTTTTCCAACTGCCCCTCCGCGCGGGTGATCGCTGCTTGGGCATCGGAGAAGTCGTGATCGAAACGGGCGATTGTCTCCGTGGCGGGCAGCGGCAGTTTTTCCAATTCTTCCAGCGACCCGCTCCATAGCCCCAGCTTGTGCAGATCGATGGCCGCCTGCCGCGTGAGGGTGGCAATCTCGGCCCGCAGGCCAGCGGCTTGTTGCGAAAGGTTGCCCTGGCTTCGGGCCGCGCGGATGGCCTCGGCCAGTGGGGCCGGATCGCACGGCGGCGGCAGTTGGGCCAGTTGATCGGAAGCTTCCGCCAGGCGTTGTCGGCAGTCGGCGATTTCGCTTCGCGCCTGGGCCAGTTGTTTTTCCAGAGCTTCCTTGCGGTTGCCCAGGTTCTGAATCTCGACCTGCTGCCGCCGCGACAATTTCAACTGGCCGGCATCGGCCAAAGCCAGCTCAGGCCGCAACTCGTGGAGCAACGCCGCGGCCTCCTTTTCCAGGTGTTCGTGCTTGGCGGCCAAGCCGGGCAGATCGGCCTGGGCCTTGCGGTAAACACTCAGCTCTTTGTAGACGGCTTCGATCTCCGCCGCGCGAGAAACCAGCCCCTGCGGCACGGCCAAGGCCGTAATCTGCCCGTCGAGCCGGGCGATTTCCGCCGCGGCGTCGAGCTCGGCCTGACGGGCAGTTTCCAGACGCGAGATCGCATCGCGGCGGTTCTCGACAAAGTCGGCCGGCAATATGGGCACGTCGCCCAGCTTGGCCAATTTCTCGTCGCACGCCCGGAGCCGTCCAATGGCCGGCAGGGCCCCGGCAAGCCGCTGTAGCCGCGTCTTCTGGCGGGACAACTCGCCCAGCTTCTCTTCGATGGCCGCCAGTTGCCCGGCCGCATCGTCGAGCGCCGCCTTGTGCTTCTGCCATTCACTGCTGGGAAGCTGACTGTCGCGAATCAACTTCCGGGCCTTGTTCAGCTCGCTGAGCGCCTGGTTCACCGCCGGTTTGAGGCCGCGGGGGCTGAAGAGGTTCTCGGCCTGTTCCTCCAGATTATTGCGGACCGTCCGCAGGTCGGAAATTCCCGCCCCGGCCGCGAACAAAACGTGGCCGATATCACCCTGCCCGTGAATGATGTCCCGGCCGCCGGCGATCAGCCCCGGGTGGTCGATGCCGAACATCGTCTCGAATTGGGCCTGGTCGCAGCCGCCCAGGAAGCTGTGCAGGACCGATTCCTCCAACGGTTCCTTCTCGTCCGGCGGAAGAAGCGTGCCCTTGTAGCCCTTGCGGCGAACGATTTCCAACTGTTGGCCATCGCGGCGGGCGAGCGTGGCACCGATCCGCAGATCGCGATAGTCGTGGAGGAAGTTGTCCGTCGAATTGCCGGGGATACCGTAGAGCAGGTTCCGTAACGCCCGCAAGGCCGATGTCTTGCCGGCCTCGTTGGGGCCATAGATGAGATGAAAACCCTGGCTGCCAGCCGACAGGTCGAGCGACACATCGCTGAAAGGTCCGAAGGCACGCAGATCGAGTCGCAAAATCTTCATTTCGCCCCCTCCCGCGAGCCGAGTTGCCCGACGAGCATTTGACGCACCTGGTCCAACAATTCGCTCGCCGTGTCGGGCTTGCCGAGATCGATGGCCTCCGGTCCCTCCGTCAACTCGGGCGGGAGCTTCTTGCGCAACTCACCCAGATCATCGGCCAGCAGTCGCAGCACGGCCTGGGGATCGCCGCGCAATTCCTCGATCAAGCGGGCGAGCTCGCCTAGCGGACCGTCGGAGAGCAATGCCTCGTCGAGATTCACCGGCAGCGTGGTGGCCGTGCGGACCTTCTCGACCCACACGCGGCCGCCGCTCAGATCGAGGGCGGTCGAGCGGATGTCGTTGATCCACTGCTCGGGCCGGGCGGCGATTTCCTGATGCGCCCCAAAGGGTCCGCTCGTCTCGACCCGCACGGCCAGTGACAGACCATCGTTGTCGGCCATTAGTCTTGCGAGCCGCTGGCGGAACCGGTCCAACAGGTCTTCCTTGGTCGCCGCGCCGCTGGCATCGACCCAACACAACTGCCAACGGAACACGTCCAGCGGCCAAAGTTCCGGCCGCAACCGCTGCTGGGCATCGACGTCCACCAGCATACAACCTTTGGGACCATGCTCGTGGATATGGCGACCCTGGACGTTTCCAGAGAAAATGATGTCCGGCTCGCGATTGAGCACTTCATGCCCGTGGGCGTGGCCCAAGGCCCAATAATCGTAGTGTTTGGAAATCAGACCCGGGATGGTGCAGGGGGCGTAAGGCAAATGCCCCTCTCGGCCGGTGGCACAAGTATGCAGCAGGCCGATGTTCAACATTCCACCGACCACTGGGGGGTAGTTGGCCGAAAGGTCCTCCATGACCGCCCCTGTGGAAAAGCTCTGGCCATGGATCGCTACCCCCCATTGGTCTAGGCAAAACGTCTCTGGGCGCTTGTGGTCGAGCATGTGGACATTCTCCGGAAGCGGTAATGTCCGCGTCATCTTGTTGGCCGCGTCATGATTTCCGGCGATGGCGATCACGGGGATGCCGGCCTCGCGGAGGCGGACCATCTGCGAAACGAAATAGAGGCCTGTCCGATGGTCCTTCCAGTCACCGTCGTACAGGTCGCCCGCAATCAGGACGAAGGCCACCGACTGATCAATGGCCAGTTGTACAAGGTTCTTGAGGGCCCGGCGGCTGGCCTGGCGGATCTCGTCCACGGGGGCGCCTTCGTAGCGTTGCAGCCCTCGCAAGGGGCTATCCAGGTGGATGTCAGCGGCATGCAAGAACTTGAAGGACATTTTGCCGTGAACTCTGCCCTTGGGGGAACGTACAGAAGAATGGTGACAGTATACTGGATCGTGCATCCCTATTCTACGGCCGAACTTCGTACCAGCGGCGTTTATTCCGTTATCTTGGCCCTTTCAGGCAACCGGAATGAATTCCGTTTTACGGAGAGTGCAGGCGCTTGCATTCTCGCGCGATTTCAGAGTAGAATAAGAATGCTAGATTAGACCGATCGTTCGATCGTAGGGGATGGAAATCATGCCCGAGCCTTGGTGGTGGATTCCGGTTGCGTGCGCGTTGGTCGCGGTGGTTGTCGCACTCTTGTGGCGCCCTTGTCAGGCCGCCGCACGGGACGCTCGCTTTGCGCAAGCCCGCAAGGAGTTCCACAAGCAGCGGGAATGGCTTGAGGTGAAGTTTATTTCCCTGGCGCCGTCCAAGGGCAAGGGCGACGCTCCGCGGTGGTCGAACTGCGAATTTGACGACGCGGTTTCTTATGTGCGGGACCGCAGCACAGGGGAGCTTTCGGCGTTCGTGGCCGTGACCGTGGCCTTGGAAGGCATTGGTCAAACGACCACCTCGGCGACCGATCTGATGAGCAATCTTCAGGCCGGCACTGCGGTTTTCCGTTTTGACAAGCTCCGCTGGGTGACCGACGGCCGCGTGATTCTCAATCTCAGCCCCGACGAAGCCATCCGTTACTATCAGAATAAACTGGAGATGGTTGCGCAGGAGATGGCGGACCGGGCGGTGTGACAGCTATTCCTTCGCCAGCTTCCTCAGCACCGTCTGCAAAATCCCGCCGTTGCGATAATAATCCAACTCGACGGGCGTGTCGATGCGGACCTTGGCCTGGAACTCCTTCACGCTGCCATCCGCCGCCGCGGCGCGGACGGTGATCTGCGAGAGCGGGCGAAGCTGATCGTTGATACCGGTGATCTCGAAAACCTCTTCGCCGGTCAGACCGAGCGACTCCCAGGTCTTGCCCTTGGGAAACTCCAGCGGCAGGATGCCCATGCCGACGAGATTGCTGCGGTGGATCCGCTCGAAACTGACGGCCAGCACGGCGCGGACGCCCAACAAGTACGTGCCCTTGGCGGCCCAGTCGCGGCTGCTGCCGGTGCCATATTCGGCCCCGGCGAGCACGACCAAGGGCACGCCCTCGGCCTTGTACTGCATCGCCGCGTCGTAGATCGGCATCACATGGCCGCCGGGCAGGTGACGGGTCACGCCGCCTTCCGTGCCGGGGGCCAACAGGTTGCGGATGCGAATGTTGGCGAACGTGCCGCGGGTCATCACGCGGTCGTTGCCGCGGCGAGCCCCGTAGCTGTTGAAATCGACCGGCTGCACGCCCCGCTCCTGCAGGTATTTTCCCGCCGGGCTGGTCGCCGCGATCGAGCCGGCGGGCGAAATGTGGTCGGTCGTGACCGAATCGCCCAGCGCCGCCAAGACCCGCGCGCCGCGGAGCGGCTTGATGGGGCTCGGTTCTGCGGCCAGGTCGATCAAGAACGGCGGTTCCTGGACATAGGTGCTATCGGCATCCCAGGGGAACAGTTCGCTGGGCGTGACCGGCAGGGCGTTCCACGTAGGATTGGCCTCGAAGACATTCTCGTACCGCGCGCGGAACATTTCGGCGCCGATCGCTTCGGCAACTACCCGGCCGACTTCTTCCCGCGACGGCCAGATGTCCTTCAAGTAGACCGGCTTGCCATCGCTGCCTGTGCCCAGCGGCTCGCTGGCCAGATTGATATCGACGGTGCCGGCCAAGGCGTAGGCCACGACCAGCGGCGGACTGGCCAGATAGTTGGCCTTCACGTCCTTATTGATGCGGCCCTCGAAGTTGCGATTTCCGCTCAAGACGGCCGCGGCCACGAGGTTGCCCTTCGCGACCGCTTCGGCCACCGGCTCCGGCAGTGGGCCGCTGTTGCCGATACACGTGGTGCAGCCATAACCGACGAGCGTAAAGCCGAGCTGATCCAGGGCCGCATCAAGACCGGTCTTCCTGTAGTAGTCGGTCACGACGCGGCTGCCCGGCGCGAGGCTGGTCTTCACGTAAGGCTTGACGGAAAGCCCACGCGCGACGGCCTTCTGAGCAACCAGACCGGCCGCGAGCATCACGTCCGGATTGCTGGTGTTCGTGCAACTGGTGATGGCGGCGATGACCACGGCCCCGTGACCGATGGCGGTGCTGTGGCCGTTGTCGGCGACGTTTGCCGTGCGTGCCAAATCTTGCTCGCCCAGCCCGAAACCGCGCTCTTTTATCGGGGCTTGCAGCGACTGGCGGAACGCCCGCTTGACGTCGGCAAGCGGCACGCGATCCTGTGGCCGCTTCGGCCCGGCCAGCGACGGCTCGATCGTGCTGAGGTCGAGCGTGAGCACCTTGGTGTAGACCGGATCGCTACCCGGCTGGCCGGTGTAGAACAATTGTTGTTCCTTCGTATAGCGCTCGACCAGCGCGACCTCGGCGTCGCTGCGGCCGGTAAGACGGAGGTAAGCCAGCGTCTGCTCATCGATGGGGAAGAAGCCCATCGTGGCCCCGTACTCCGGCGCCATGTTGGCCACGAGGGCCCGATCGGCCACTTTCATGCCCTTGATGGCCGGCCCGAAATACTCGACGAACTTGTTGACCACGCCTTCCTTGCGGAGGATCTGCGTGATCGTGAGCACCAGATCGGTGGCCGTGGTGCCGGGGGGAAGTTCGCCGCTGAGCTCGAAACCGATGACCTCCGGGGCGAGCATGTAAAGCGGCTGGCCGAGCATGACGGCCTCGGCCTCGATGCCGCCGACGCCCCAGCCCAGCACTCCTAGGCCGTTGATCATCGTGGTATGGCTATCGGTGCCGACGAGCGTATCGGGAAAAGCGACGGGGTACCCGCTTGCGGGTCCCGCATCTTCTTTGCCCAGGAACACGCCCTTGGCCAGAAACTCGAGGTTGACCTGGTGTACGATGCCCACGGCCGGCGGCACAACGCGGAAGTTCTGAAACGCATTTTGGCCCCAGCGGAGGAACTCGTAACGCTCGCGGTTCCGCTGGAATTCGATGGCCACGTTGCGGTCCATCGAGTCGTGCTGGCCGAAAAAATCGACCTGTACCGAGTGGTCGATCACCAAATCGACGGGCACGAGCGGATTGATCTTCTTCGGGTCGCCGCCCAGCCGCCGCATGGCGCTTCGCATTGCCGCCAGGTCCACCACGCACGGCACGCCGGTGAAATCTTGCAGGATCACGCGGGCCGGCTTGAAGGGAACTTCGATCCCGGCCGCACCTGGAAGCGGGTACCCGGTCGCGTTCCAACCGGCCAGGTTGGCCACGTCGCGTTCGGTTACGGCGTAGCCGTCGCAGTTTCGCAGCACGGCTTCCAGCAGAATGCGGATCGAGTACGGAAGTCGCGCGACGCTGGTCAGCTTTGCATCTTCCAGGCGCGAAAGGCGGTAGATCCCCGCGGTGCCGTTGCCGGTATCAAAAGTGTCACGTGCATGAAATGGATTGCCCACGAATTCTCCTTTCCTTAGCCGCTTGCGGCTTCACAATGTTCCTAGTCTTCTTCTCTCAAATATCTTGCCTACGGTGAGTTGGGACCAAGCATAGCAGGCATACTTCTCTTGGCGAATAGTCGCGGCCATTGAGCAGGCAATTATATCAATCTCCTGCGGCACGAATCGAAGGACTGGGAATTCTACGCCAACTGCGGCCAATAATCTGCCGCCGGCGCGACCACCGTGACCGTCTGCCGCGTGCCCGGGTCGCGAAAGCTCAGACTTCGCGCATGCAGTGCAATGGCCTGGAGCCGCTCGTCCTCGAATTGCGGCCCGAAGGCCAGGGTCGAACCGTATTGCTTATCCCCCAGCACGGGGTGCCCACGGGAGGCCGCTTGGACGCGAATCTGGTGCGTGCGGCCGGTTTCCAGTTCGATCTCAAGCAAACTACCCCAGCCGAATGTTTTCAGCACGCGGTAGTGCAGGGCGGCCGGGCGGCCCTCGGGATGGCCCGCGCCGACCACCTCGGCCCTCGGCTCGCCAGCGACTTTGTAGATGAAATCTTCCCAACGGCCGGATTCCATCAGAACGTGACCTTGGACGCAGGCCCAATAGACCTTGTGAACTCGGCGATTTTCGAACTGGGCACCCAGTTTGCGCGTAGTGCGGAGATCCTTTCCGAAGACAATCGCCCCGGTCGCGGGACGGTCGAGTCGGTGCGGCACGCCAAGGTAAACCTGCTCCACGTCACGGTCTCCGCCGAGATAGGCCTTCACCCGGACCTCAAGGCTATCGATCCCCGGCGGCGCTTGGGTTAGCACGCCCGGCGGTTTGCAAACGACCAAATACGCGCCTTGCTCGTAGAGGATCTGAAAGCCAAGAGGTTCTGACATGGGTGGGGAGCAGGGACGAGCGGAAACCAGAATCCGAGAAAAATCAGCATTCAACATGCGAATGATCAAAAACGGTTTGAGCTTCCCTCATTAGAGTTTGGGATCGGGGCACCCGCTTGCCTGTCGCGGATTTCGTATTTTTTGCATTTCGAGTTTTCATTCTGTCGTTCTTCCGGTCGTTTCATCGAATTCACAAATGGCGGGAACCAGGATCGCGGCGGTGGTGAATCCGTAGGCGGCGGCGGTGATCACCAAGACGATGAGCATGTCACCCTGGTCGCCGCGGAGGAAATTGGTGATCGAATAGAACGTGGCGAAGGGACAGGCGAACGAGGCCAGGCGGATGGCGGCCGAGGGATTCTTCGCGCCCAGCGTCATGTAAAGCCCCATGCCGCCGCCGACCATAAAGGCCAGGAACGGCTGCAACTGGGCGTTGAACGATCCGCTGAAGGCGACCATGATCCGCATGCAGGTGGCCACGCCGACGAAGAGGAAAAAAACCGTGCCCAGGCTCGTGGCGATCGCGCTCCGCGAGTTTTCGTAGATCAGTCCGGCGTGCAGTCCCACGGCGGCGACGAAGACATAGAGCACGCCCATGCCGATCCAGAGATACATCAGGTTTTCCAGGCCAACCATTCCTCGACAGCCGAGATAGCCGCACAGCAGCATCGGCAGGAGGACGATTTCTTTGGTGTTGTAAAAAATCCCGCCCAGCTTGCCGAAGACGAACTCCTTGGGCGTGAGGTCGGAAACCAGCAGCAGATCGAGGGCCTTCGTGTCGCGTTCCGCAGTCAGGGCGGTCACGGCCTGGGCATTCACCAGCACGAGGCTCAGAAGCAGCATGGGCAGCACGGCCAAAGCCCCGCGGGCGAGGCCCAAAGCCTCGTAGCTGTTGGTGATTCGCCACAAGTTGCCGGCCGCCAGGGCAAACAACAGCAAGAAGGTCAGTCGCACGATGAGGACTTTCCGCCCATAAGCCCAGGTGCGGATCTCACGCCACAGGATTGGATTATCCCAAACGGCGCGGTGGGAGGCGGGGGAGAAAGGCGGGGTACTCGCGCAGCGAGTACCCCGCCTTTCTCCCCTCGCGTCCTCTTCCGGCTTCTTCCTCGCTTCATCCTGGCCGGCGGCATTCCAGGCCCTTACTCGGACCACGGCCAGCCCGTTGAGCAGCACGGCCAGGGCCGCCGTCACGAGCAGATACAGATAGATCGGCGAGCCAAGCCATTCCAGGCCGGGGATCGACTGCGTGTAGGGCCGCGAGGCCTCAAGGATCGCCTGCCAGGGACTGACCGCCGTCGCCCAGACGTGGGCGGGCAGGCCAACGGGCGCGGCCCCCAACAGGCCGGCGGCGAGCATCTCGCCCAAGGCGAGCCACAGGACGAGGATCAGCACGAAGAGGGCCAGAGCCTGAAAGGTTTTTTCCCGCCAGAGGGCCAGTGTCGAGCCGAGGCTGCCGCAGACAAGAATGCTTGCCGCGGTGACGGCCGCCGTGCGAGCTATTTGCCCGACGGAGATTCCACCCAGCAGCGCCAGCAGCATGAAGACCGGCAGCCCGGCGGCGAACATCACCAGCACGTGCAGCAAGCTGGCCAGGAGCTTTCCCAGCACAAGTTCCTGATTGGAGAGGTTCGTCAGCAGCAGGAGGACGAAGGTCCGCCGGTCTTTTTCCTGGGCGACTGCGCTGGCGGCCAGCATGGCCGAGAAGAAGACGGCCAGGGCCAATTGCAGTGGAGCCAGGACCTGCTGGAAGACCAGGCCGGCGAATTGCGCCAGGTCGCTCACGTCGCGGACGATTTGCGTGCCGGTCAGCACCAGCCAGGCCGTACAGATCAAGAGCAGCAAGGCTGCCGCGTAGGCGCTGCGGGCAATGTATATCCGCGTGCGCCGAGGGGCAATCATCACTTCGCGGGTAAAGACGGGACCGAAAAGCAACCGGAATCTCCCTGGTCGAGGGGCTGGTATGGGTTACCACCTCAATGATAACACAGATGCGGATGAGCCGTCATCCATGTCCCGTTGTGGGTTGACGCGCGGGTAATGACCGAACGGGGATCTTGGGCGCGTTCCGATTTGCAGTATCCCACAAGGCCTTGGCTTCGGCTATCGTCATAACGCGATCATCCTCCTGCAAACTGGCCACGGCATCCAGCATTTCCGCAATATAGGTTTCACGCCGGGTCATCACATCCATTTCAACTCACCGAGTATCCTTTCGAGATCGGCCGCGAACCGCGCAAATGCCGGCAAGTTCAAGAGCGGAGAAAAGTCGTCAGTGTACTCTGAGACCCAATGAGCAGCCTCAGAAACTTGGAATTTTTTCCGCCGCCGCCCAGCCAGCCCACTTGCAGCTCGCAGCGCATCGTGGAGGACTTGTTTGGGATCAGGCAGTTCGTCCCAGCGGGTCGTGGGGATTGGAAGAGAAGTGCTTCCGTTTGGGTTCCCCGCGGCGCGGCGAATTGCCTGCTGATCGAACAATAGCCATGCTTCCGTCATGCGCACCGGGACAACGGCAATCGCCGGAATCTCGCAACTTGCCTCAAGCAAGGCTCGGCGAACCTCCTCGAAACGAGGATCGGGCAAAGAATTCTCAGAATCGCGATGCACGACCAGGAGCTCGCAAGGGAATAATTCAACCGCGCGAATAATCTTCTCCGCGAGACCTTTCGGCGCATCCCGCGATCCACGAAGATCGGCCCACTGCGACTCAACGGGAGTCGTGTCGGGCAAGAGTCGTCGCAGTAGCCAGGAGACGTGCCGCAACAGAACTCGGTCAAACGGGCCGTCGGTCACGAGAGTCAAACGCAGGGGACTCATGAATCGTGTGCAAACGGCAGAAAGATTTGCAAATCTTGTCGATCTTTGACTCGCGGCGGTCGAATTACCTTCCCAAGCTCTGTTTCGTCATCGGAATGCTTCTCATCCTCGGCAAATGCAAGAGGATTCAAATATGGACCCAACACCCCACGGGCCACGGTCGCCGTCTCCGGCGATGACCGGTGCCGCCACGTGTCCGAAAGCCAGGAAAACACCACCGCACGGCCCGTCCCTTGGTTTTTGGCCATCTGTCTTGCTTCCGCCACGAGAAGATCGTCATCCTGGACCGCTCCCACAACCGTCGGAGAATGCGTATTGATAATCACCTGCCGCAACGGATTATCCGAACCAACGGGGTCGTCCGTATCGACGCACAGGTCCTTGAGCAATCGCAGCATGGCCGCAATTCGCTGGGGATGAATGCCGTTCTCCGGCTCTTCGAAGCAAAGCAAACCGGGCGCCTCGGGGTCCATCTCGAGAATCGCCAGCGCCAGGAATCGCAGCGTTCCATCCGAAAGCGCCCTGGCCGCATGGACATTGCCGTTGCGGTCCGTGACCTGCAAGGTTAGCAGTTCTCGCTTATGGTCTACATCGACCCCTACGAGACGCACGTCGTCAACTAGGCCGAAAAGCTGGTTGGCAACACGCGCGTAGACGGCGCCGACGGCAACATGAGAAGAAGCCCCATTTCCATTGCCGGCTTCGCGCACGGCAAGATGATGGAGCGTTGCAGCCAGGAACGACCCGTCAACGCCGACATGAGTCGGCGCGCTGAAGGGATCCGCTTTTCGCAAGGCAGAGGGTTCCAATTGAAGAAGCCGCCAGGCCTGCATCTCGCGCCGGGCCAAAAGTGCCGTGGGACTTTCCAAGGCGTTTGTGCTCGACAGCACGGTGCGCGGCAATTGGGCGGCAAGCAGTTCGCGCGGCTTGCCGCTGCGGCCATCCTGGTGCAGCTTGATGCGGCGGTCGTTGCCGTCGCCTGCCGTCGAGAGAAACGGGCTGCCCACGCGGCGCCCGCGGACGACCGATTGTCGCCATTTAGGGCTGTGTGGAAATGCAAGGTGCTTATGGGCGTCGCTGACGTTGATATGACGCAACTCCTCCTTGGTTACCTCCAATCTCTCGGCCGACGAACTGTTGTCATCGCAGCGATAGCGCAGCGTCAATGCGTACTGCAGGAATGTGATTGACGCTTGAGCGGTCTGCCCCAGATCATCCTGTCCGGTTACCGGGATGAGCATTTCCGCCTCGAACGACATCTCGTCCACGTACTTGTCCCCAACCTTCAGGAAGAGGCTGCGAACGTCGGTCGTGCGGTGCTGTTCGTCGCGCACGGACCGCGCCGCCTCCATGAGCGACTTGCTGCCCAGCGCGCTCAAGAAGGTAATCGCGTCGAACAGATTCGACTTGCCGACGCCGTTGGCCCCCGCAATACACGTAAAGGGGCCGAAGCGAACGTCGATATCGGCAAGGTTCTTGAACCCCTTTGCCTTCAACCGGATCAACATGGGTAGGCAATCACGACTATCAATGGTATTGGCGAAAACATCGAATTCTGATGTAAATTCTACCGCGGCCCCGCCGTTACGCAAGCGTCTTCGGCGAATCCCCCCACCTTGGAGTTTTCCTCTCGGCCGTCAACCGTGAAATGGGGTGCCGGCACGCCATCCCAATGCCGGCCCTGCTTGCGCAGCAGAAACCGATCGAGCGCCGTGCCCTCGAGCGCCTGATTAGTCCAGCCGCTGCGGCAGTTTTTCCGCCTACATGCTGGCCCGCGCCAAATCAAGCGAAACGAAACGAATCAACTCCGCATCGTTCATCTCGGTGAGCAGTTTCTCGGCCCCCCCTTCCAGCAAGTCCGCCGCAAGTTGACGCTTCTCGTCGATCAGCGCGTCGATGCGTTCTTCGATGGTGCCGCGGCAGACGAACTTGTGCACCAGCACGTTGCGCTGCTGGCCGATGCGGAAGGCCCGGTCGGTGGCCTGGTTCTCGACTGCCGGGTTCCACCAGCGATCGAAGTGGATGACGTGCGAGGCGGCGGTCAGGTTCAAGCCGGTTCCACCCGCCTTCAGCGAGAGCACGAAGAACGGCGGGCCGTCGTCGCGCTGGAACTGATCGACGATGGCCTTGCGACGTTGCACGGGCGTACCGCCATGGAGCACCAGCCCGGCGCGTCCGAACACCCCCGCCAGGAACCCCGCCAGGGGGTCGGTTATCTCGCGGAACTGCGTGAAGACCAAGGCCCGCTGCTGACGCGAGGCAATCTCTTCGCAAATCTCGGTCAGCCGGGCGAACTTGCCGCTGTCTTCGGCAAGATAGCGGCCGTCCCCCTGCAACTGGCTGGGATGGTTGCAGAGTTGCTTGAATCGCATCAGATAGGCCAGGACCAGCCCGCGACGTTGCATCCCGTCGACGTGCTTCAGCGTTTCGGCCAGCTCGTGGACCAGTTTGGCGTAGATCGCGGCCTGCCGCTTGGAAAGTCCGCAGAACGCCCGCACTTCGACCTTTTCGGGCAGGTCGTCGATGATGCGGCGGTCGGTCTTCAGCCGCCGCAGGATGTACGGTTGCACCAGGTTCCGCAGCGGCGCGTAGCGGTTCTCCTGGCGGTCGCCCAGTTTCTTGGCGAATTCCTTGAATACTGCCTGCGTGCCCAGCAATCCCGGACAGAGAAAATCGAACAACGACCAGAGATCGGACAAGCGGTTCTCGACCGGCGTGCCGGTCAGCGCAATGCGGGCATCGGCCTGGAGCCGCTTGACGGCCTTCGTTTGCCGGGCCGACGGGTTCTTGATGGCCTGCGCCTCGTCCAACACCGCCAACCGCCAGCGGATTCCCGCCAGCCATTCTTGACGCAAGAGCATGCCGTAACTGGTTACGACCACGTCGAAGTCTTGCAACGCGCGGGCGGGGTCCGCCGCGATCCGGTCGAGCTCCTCCTTGGGCGTTTCGGCCGGATGCAGGAACCGGGCGCGGAGCGTGGGCGTAAAACGGGCCATCTCCGCTTTCCAGTTGCCCAACAGCGAGGCCGGAAGGACCAAGAGCGACGGTTTGGGTCTGTAGGATGGACCTCCGAGTCCGTCCGTTTCTTGCGGGACGGACTCGGAGGTCCATCGTACGTCGCGCGCGGTCACCTTGGACGCTTTTTGCGTTCGGACTTCAATCACGGCGCTCTTCTGGCCCTTGTTGGCCAACAGCAGCGCCAGGACCTGGATGGTCTTGCCCAGCCCCATGTCGTCGGCGAGGCAGGCCCCCAGGCCCAGCTCGGACAGGAACCGCAGCCAGTTGACGCCCGTTGCCTGATAGGGACGCAAAGTCGCCTGCAGGGTCTCGCCGGACCCGGGCGCGTGAAGGGTTTCCGGGCTGCGCATCTTCGCCAGAATGTCGCCGAGCCATTGGCCGGCGTGTACGAACGACCACTGGCGGTCTTCCTCGTCGCCGGCCTCCTCGGTCAGATCGGCAGGAACACCCGCCAGCAGCCGCATTCCCTCCAAGAACGAAACTCCCTCCTGGGCTTGCTCCTCGACCTGCTTCCAATGATCGAGCGCTTCCTGCAGTTTCTGGCGATCGACCTCGACCCATTGCCCGCGGAGCATCACCAGGCCGTCGTCGGACGCCATCAATTCCCGCCATTCGTCCTCGCTGAGCTGCTGGTCGCCCAAGGCCAGATGGACCTGGAAATCGAGCATCCCTTGGGCGTCGAATTTCTTCGGTTTCGTGTCGCCAATCGTTACGCCAACGCGGGGGCGGGGACGTTTCTTCCACCAGTCGGGCAACCGCACCAGAATGCCGCTCTCTTCCAGGACAGGCGCGTCCTTGAGAAAACGATAAGCCTCGCGGGGCGTCCAGGCCAAGGTTTGGTAGAGGTCGCCGGACTCGACCAACTCCTTCACCAGGGTGCTCTTTTCCGACGCCGTCTGCACCGGCGACAGAAGGCGCACCAAGGCCGTCTTGTTCTTGACGCCGGCGAACTCCCGCAGGGCCCTGCTGAGCGGCTGATAACGGACGCGGGAGCCCGACGCCACGCTCGGCGCGAAGGTCGCCAGAAAGGCGAAGGGGCATTCCACGCTGCGACGGTTTTCGCCCAGGTGAAAGCAGACCCGCCCGACTTGGTGCCAGAGGGGCGCCCGCCGCTTCAAGAAGCCGGAAAGGCCTTCGCCACCGGCGGCAATCGCTTCACGCGTCCAGGCATCCAGGTCGTTCCAAGCGTCAAGCAGCGTCGCCTCGCTGAGATACTCGGCGCCTTGCACGGGCGGGACGCTCAAGATCAGCGTCGCCAATTCGCCCGACGTCGGTGGCGGAATGGCCTCCAATTCCAGGCCGGCGACCTCGGGCGTATGGCAGAGGGCCGTCAGGTAGGCCGCGGCGTAATCCCGCCAGTAGGAAAATGCCGGCGGGAGCGGGCCCTCGAAGCGCTCGGTTGCGAGCAGGAAAAGCCCCTCCCCTTGGCTGATGGTGAAGGCCTTTGCCAACCGGCCCAGTTGCCCGTCCGTCGCAACTCTCTCCTCCGAGTCCGTCGTCGGGCGCAACGTGATTCGACCGGATGGAGTCAGTGCCAATTCCATAAAACGATTATCAATCCTTCTTAAGCCTGGCATACTCGGCAAAGGCCTCGGCAACCTCGCCTTGTTTGTCATCGCCAAGGTGCAGGAAGACGCGGTAACGCAGGACGATCTGCTTGCCCTGCGGCAACGTGTACGATACGGGCTCGCCACGCTTGCCCGCGAAGCTTCGCTGGGCGAACGGGTTGGCAGCGAATAGGCCATAGGTTCGCACGTGCCAGCCGGTGGGATAGCGAAAACTGCTGGGATGGTTGAAAATGGCGATGCCGACTGTTTCGCCGTCGAGCGGACCGTGGTAATCGACCCAGTCGGCCGGCTTGCCCCAGGCCTCTCCGTTCTTCTGGCCGGCGCTATTGACGATCTGCCCGCCTTTGCGGGAATCGACCGCAAGCGATTCGGCGACGCGAAGGCCGAACGTGCCCTCCTTGGTGTCGCCGAACGTGACCGGCCCCTCGCTGGCCCGCAGCGTGATGTCGAAGTCGATCCAGCGGGCGTCATCCCCAGCGCCAAAGGTCAGGCGCCGCTGGTCTTCCAGGACCTTCTTGCCGGCGGGACTCAGCCAATCGCTCTCCGTGACGATCTTCGCTTGCTCGCCGCTAGAGATTTTGACGAACTTGCGATGGACGATCGTGCCGGTCTTGCCCGCTGGTTCCTCGCCCCAGAAATCGATGCCGTTCACATCGCCGTGCGTGAACCACAGGGAACGGTGGTGAATGTGGTCCTTGGTTTCCTTGGTTCCCTTCACCATGGGGTAATCGCGGGTCATCCGCTTTCCGCGCGGTCCAAGGATGGGCCAAAGAATCGGTTTGGCGCCGGATCGAACAACGTATTCCGTGAACAGTTGGCCGTCGATCTTCACCGTCGCACCATGCTCCGATCGCTGAGCCGTGACCTGGGCGGCCCGGAGGGGAAGAGCGAGAGCGAGTGAAATCATGATCGCTGCAAGGAATGGTTGTGTAGTCATGGAAAGTACGGGGCACGGATGGCGGATGATCGGCAGCGCCGCGGCGGCGCACAACAATACCACCATGGTAGCCGGATTCCCGCAGTATTCAAGTCGCTGGCTCGTGCTCCCGCCCAGGTACCATGTACTCGTGGTTGGCGAAAATTTCGGCCGTAGGGTGGGCCGAGTGCAACGAGTCCCACCACCTTCGGGTAGCCTTCTTGGTGGGACTCGTTGCACTCGGTCCACCCTACCAAAATCGTGCAATGTCACTTAGAATTCCGGCATGGGAGACGTATGGGTAACGCGGCTGGACGACGTGCGGGACTTCGCGCGGTTCCGCGAATATTTCCAGTACGACAACGCCGGACTCAGACTCGATCTCGTCGACGTCGACGGTCCGTCGGTGCTCCGCTCGGCATACGGCGGAATGCGCGTCTTCTGGATCTACCGCGGCGAGGGCGAGGTCTTGGTGCCCAAAGGTTACCGCACGCAGGAAGGCGACGGCGCCAGTCTGCCCGCGGAGTATCAGCCCGACGCGATCGATCGGGCCTTCGCAACGCAAATGGCCCAACTCCGCCAGGGACTTGCGTCGCTTTCCGCCGAGGCCATCGTGCCCTGCCGGGCGATCCTCGCCCGCTGGCGGGGAGATGCGTTTCTCGGCGACTTGTCCGGCGATCTCTGGAGGCTCGATCATCTGCCTCGGCCCTGGTCGAGCGATGAGTCGATCGACGCCCTGCTCGGCTCGCTGTTCGAATGCTATCGCCAGCACGGCTACTCGACCAAGCAAACCGACTCGTTCGAGCCGGTCATGGCGGGCGACCAATTGATCGCTGCCGGCGACGACGAGATTCCGGGGCACCCGGTACTCCGGGTCGGTGGCCGGTTTCGCTGCTTGGCGATGGAAAATGTCGCTCGCCGCTCGAGCCACGTCTCGGCGGTGCGGCGGCTGCGCTATCTGGCCGACACGGCCGGCGGCTGCAACCCCGATTTCGATCCCTTCCGCCGGCTCCCCTTGACCTGGTTCTACAACTACCCGGGCGAGTCGGCCGATGGGCTGAATTGGGTCAACAGCCACGTGGTGAACATCCCCAAGGAGACTTCGCCGACTCACTTCCATCCGCCGCAGCCAATCGGCCCCTTGGGCGGCACTGCCCAGCGCGAGCTGTATCTGGTGCTCGACCCGGCGGCCTATCGGCTCAACACCTGGGGACGGCAGGCCTCACTGCTCACGTTTGCCGATCTGCGGGATCTCCGCCGCTATCAACAGCACCCGCTGACGCCGGGCACGTGCGTCTACATCCCGCCCGGAACCGGGCATCGAGGGCTGGACGTATTCGTCAATGTGCTGACCATCCCCGGCTTCAAGCCGCACAACGAGTACTATATCGACCGCGACATCCGCGATAGCACGGGCGGAAGCGTCCCCTACAACGAAATTCTTTTGTAGTAGGAGTGCAGCACATGGACCGGTCTCCGGAAGAAGCGCGCCGACGACTGGAGCGTTTTCGCGCCTACCTGCGGCTGTTGGCCCGATTGCACCTGGCGCCGCAATTGCGCGGCAAACTTGACCCGTCGGACGCAGTGCAGCAGACGTTGCTGCAGGCATACCAGGCACTCGATCAGTTCCGCGGGCAGAGCGAGGCGGAATGGGCGGCCTGGCTGCGGCAGATCTTGGCCCGCAACCTGGCCCAGGCCCTCCGCGCCTTCGGCCGCGTCGGTGGTGTGGGACGTGGCCACGCGCCGCGTCCTTGAGCGTGGACGGCCAACAGCTCGCGGTCGGCGGCGACCGCCAGGTCCGCTTCTGGGACCTGAAGAGCGGGACGGAGTTGCCGGCACTGCACGGGCTGGATCACTGGGTGATTGGGCTGGCCTACAGCCCGGACGGGCGGAGCTTCGCCACGGCGACCAGCGACCCGCTCTACAGCGCTCCGCAACTGGAGGACAACTCGATGGGCGCCATGTTTCTGAACATGATGCTCCGATCAACGCTGAAACAGGGCGCGCCGGTAGAAGTGCGGATTTGGGATGCGCCCGCGGTCCAGGAGGGCCGGCTGCTGGCGAAGGGAAAAGACTTCGGGGCGCTGGCCTTTCGCCGCGACGGGTTGCTGGCCATCGGTCGAGACGGCGCGATCGACTTATGGGACCTCGCCGGCCGCCGCAAGATACGCGAGCTGATCGGACATGCCGGGGCCGTCACCTGCCTGGCCTTCACTCCAGAAGGCGACCGCCTTATTTCCGGCGGGGCCGACGGGACGACGCGAATCTGGGACGTGGGGCAAATTGCCAATCTGCCAAGTCTCCGGCAGGTTGGCAACCTGCCCCACGATCCGGGTCGGGAAGTGCGTCGTGGGCCAAAGCATGCCTCGGCCCTGACGGCCATCGTCGTCTTGCCCGATGGCTTGCGGGCAGCCTCCGCCGCGGGCGACGAAACCGTGGTGACGTGGGAAATCGCCACGGGCCGAGAACTGTTGCGGGCCTTCGGCCCGGCCAGCGGCGCAACGCACTTGGTGCCCCTCGATGCGAAGACGCTGTTGCGATGCTCGACCGGCATGGGTTCCATGAACATGAACGGTGGTAATGGCACGATCAGGCAGATCCCAGGCGCAGCCCCTTGACCGGTCGCTTGTCAGGGCGCTGATGACCGAGGCGCTGAAGGACCCCGGCTCGTGCGACCGGGCGCTCGCGGGTCTTGCGGCACTGGGACCGGAGGCGGCGCCAACACTGCTTCCTGCACTCCTGGAAAAACTGCGTTTGGCCCGCAAGAACAACGTCTTTGAGGTGGGAGGCATCGCTCGCGCTATCGGAAGAATTGGCCCGGGCGCCGCGGACGCGGTGCCTGCGCTGCGCAAGTTGATCAAGTCCATTGACTTCGTGACGGATACGGACGAGGACGTGGAGGCCGCGCGTGCCCTGGGCCGGATCGGCCCCGCGGCCGGCGATGCGCTGCCGGAGCTTGTGGGCCTCTTGTTGAAGTATCCGGACCCTGCGCGGGGGTTTGGCTGGTTTAACTCGAACGCCGTGATCGTCCGCGCGCTGGAGCGCGTGACCGCCGGGAACCCGGACAAGATGGTTCCCCACCTGGCCAAGGCCCTGCGGCTGACGCCGCCGAACATGCGGATGAGGAGGGAATCCGGGATTTCCAACGGTATCGAATTCGATGGCCGCATCGGCGTGGTCGAGATGATCGGGCGTCTGGGCCCGCGGGCTCGGGGCACGGCAGCCGCGCTCCGCGCCATACTTGCCGAGCCGGTGTCGAAGTACCCGCAAGACCTGCTCCGTCCGGCGGCAGCGGAGGCCCTGTGGCGCGTCGAGGGCCGGGCGGACGATGCGCTGGCTGTGCTGATCGCGGGGCTAACCGAGCAGTTCGATCTCCACGATCCGCACCAGCGTCTCCGCGGAGTTAAAGAACCCACAGTGCGTGATTGGCTGACCAAGAATGGCGTGAAGGACCCGCTCGGGAGTACGCGCCGCGGCGCGGCGGCGGCGCTGGGGCGAATCGGTGAGCCGGCAAAACCTGCTCTGCCGGTGCTTCTTGTACAAATGGAGAAAGGGCTTACTCCGCACGATCGGCTCGACGCGGCCGAGGCCGTGTGGCGGTTGTTGGGCGATGTGAAGCTGGTCCTGCCGCTCGTGCGAACGGTTTTGGAAAGCAAAGACGGCGACTGGGCCGGGCCGGCCATGAAGGCCCGGGCCATCGCCATCCTGGGCCTGATGTGCAAGGCGGGCAAGGACGCGGCCCCCGCCCTGGCCGCCGCCATCCGTGCCGAAGACGAGGCCGATGCCCGGGCGACGTTTCATATCACCCCGATTAAGGCTGACGAGGAGGATGAAAGTCGCGACACGATCGGCCTATTGCGGCGGACGGGTCTGCCAGTACTGCGGCAGCTCGCCGCCGCCGCGGCCAAGGCGCTGGAAGTGCCCGTCAAGTAGGTCCGGGACACCCGCGCGGGTCGCCGGAAAGGACTATTGTGTGATGATCTGCTGGAAAACTTATGGTTTTCGCTCCTCGTTTCTCGACACGATCCACATGTATTACGGCAGCGTGGTGTTCCCCGTCGATTTCCGCTCAGGCGCCGATTCCGCCCGACAAGAGATCAACGCTTGGGTGGCCCGGCAGACGAGTGACCGGGTTAAGGACTTTTTGGGCGCCGGCGCCTTGAATTCCAACACGCGGCTGGTCATCACCGACGCGGTGTATTTCAGAGGCGAGTGGTTGGAACCGTTCGACGCCTCATCGACCCGCCCGGCGGATTTTCATCTGGCCGACGGCAAGCGCGTTTCCACGCCGATGATGGAGAAGTATATTTACGGTTCGGCTGGCTACGGGGCGTTCAAGGGCGACGGCACAGCTTTTGACACGCCGCGCGAGATACCCGTGGACATGCCCGACAACGATCCTTCCCTGTATCCCGACGCCCGCGGCTTTACGGCGATCCGGCTTCCGTATAAAGTGGGCAAGCTCTTCATGGTGATGATCGTGCCACAATCGGCGGCGGGGCTGGGCGAATTGGAGAAGTTGCTCTCCACGGGCCTGAAACCCTGGCTCGACCGGATTGCCAATCGGACGGTGATCGTAAACGTACCCAAGTTCAAATTGGAGGCCGACTACGGGTTGGAGAAGTCGCTGCAGGCGATGGGTATGGTGCGGGCCTTTCATCGGCCGGGCGGCCCCGACGGCGCCCAGTTCGACCGCATGACGGCCAGCGACGACCCGGCCCAGCAATTGTTCATCTCGGCCGTCCGCCACAAGACGTTTGTCGAGATCAACGAAAAGGGCACCGAAGCGGCGGCCGTCACAGGCATAAGAATGGAGGCAAAGTCGGCGGCGCATCGAACCACCCAAGACGCGGCCCTTCATTCCGACTTTTTGGGCCGATAAGCCGTTCTTGTTCGCGATATGCGACAGCGAGACCCACAGTATCCTCTTCTTCGGCCGCCTCGTTAGCCCGTAATCATGCCGCGCGGGAAGAAATGATCCGCACCGGTTGGAGCCCCGCCCTGGCACCATGTACCCATGGTTGGCGGCGTTTCGGCCTAGAGGCGGGACCCCAATTGGCATTCTCCTTACCGGCATGTTAAAGTTAGCTTATTGCCGTGCAACGGCATCCTGGCAATCCCTCCCATTAATCCCACCTACTTGAGGCCCCTCGATGAGACATCTGGCTCGCGCTCCGTGGTTGTTTCTGCTTTCCCTTTCCCTATGCGGCGTTGTCTGGGCGTCGACAGCGTTGACGGCTGCCATCGGCCGAGCAGCCGAAAACAGTCCCACCGGCGCCGACTCCGGCGGTTTTTCCGGCGGCGTGACTTGGGATCGCATGACAATCGCCCCCGAAGTAAAATCGTGTGAATTGATCTGGGTACACCCGCGCTCGGGCGAAGTGTTTGCCTTTTGCAACAAGGGCGACGTCTACCATTCCACCGACGACGGGCAGGTCTGGTCGCTCTTGACGGAGAAGGCCGACGCCCGGCCGACGGGCATGGTCGAGCAGGTGGTCCTCGACCCGAAGAACGATCTGCGGATGTATGCCTCTTCGATGTACGGCGGCGGCGCACCGTTCGTTACCCTGGACGGCGGCAAGACGTGGAAACCGCTCGGGCCGGGACACGTCGATTATCTGGCGGTCGATTTTTCCGATCCCGATCGCAAGACGGTCTTGGCTCAGCAAGCACGAGACCCACAACGGTTTCATCGTCACGCGCAGCGCAGGGGCCGAGAAACCCGCCTGGGAGAAGCTCGACCTCAAGACCAATACGGCCTTCGGATCGTTCCTGCACGTGGCGAATTCCAAGACGTGGCTCTTGGGCACCGGCGGCGATTGGGGCGGAGGATTCTCCGGCGTCTATCGCAGCGACGATGCCGGCCAATCGTGTCAATTGCTCGCCGGCGTGCCGGGGCCGAAGCCCCGCAGCGGTTTTCAAGAACACGCCGGCCGGTTGTACTTTCTGACCGGCAAGGGCGTCTGTGTAAGCGCCGATCAGGGCCGCGCCTGGACGGTCCGGGCAACGCCGCCGCAGCCTTGGACGCTCGACTTCGGGCCGAAGGACACGGCCTGGCTCGTTACCGAGAACGGCCTGTTCGCTTCGCGCGACGGCCTGAAGACCTGGCAGCCGGCAAGCTCCTCGCTGCGGGTCGCCTCGGCCCATTTCTGCGTCAGCCCGAAGTCCGGCACGATGTTCGCCAGCACGTTCGGCGAGCAGGGGCTGCGGCACCGCGGCCACTGGCAAGACAAGCCGGCCGACTTGATCGTCTGGAGCGGCGACCGGCCGGCCGGCCTGACATGGGCCAAGCTCGGCCCCAAGGGCGAGATGAAGGAGGTCCCGCAGGCCGGTTTTGAGGGCAAAGGTAGCGCCATGTCGATCCACATGGACGGCGAAGGATGGCGGGGCGGCGGACTGAACTGGAAAGGCTGGTATCCGGAGACCGAATGCGACAACGCTTCCCCGTATACGGCCCTGGTCTTCTATATCCGGCAGATTACGAAAGTCGCCGACGCCGACCTGCAGATCAGCCTGGTGGACAACATCAAGCGCAAGGCCGATGAAAAGGCTTCCAACGCCGTCAACGTCGTCGGGGACGGCGCCCTGGAGCAGATCGACGGCCAGTGGCGGCGGGTCGTCCTGCCGCTCAATCTCTTCACGCACAACAAGCCGCTGCAACTTGCCCGGCTGTGGGAGATCGACTTCTCGAACTTCGGCAGCCAGGAGTTGACGTTCCAGGTCGACCGCATCGGTTTTGCCCTGGAGCACGTCGATCCGCCGCGTTTCAAGAGCGGCCAATCGTACCGTGCCAAGGCGCATTTGACGGCGGGCCCGGCATGCACGCGATCAGCGACGCCATCTATGGCGTCTGCGATTTGCCGCGCGACAAGTTGGCGGAATACCGCATTCCCGTCACCCGCTGGGGCGGCAACCCGTCGACGCGGTACAACTGGGAGCTGGGCGTCGACAATGCGGGCAGCGACTGGTACTTCACCAACCGCGGCAAGCCGCTGGCCCGGCTCAGCGAGAGCGGCTACGTGGCCACGATCGACGCCAACCAGGTCCTGGGAGCAACGACGTACCAGACCGTGCCGATGATCGGCTGGGTAGCCAAAGACGCTACCAGCTATGCCTTCTCGGTGACGAAGTACGGTCCGCAAAAGGGCACCGAGCCCGGCAAGCCGGACGTCGGCAACGGCGTGCTGCCGGGCGGCGGCTACCTGACTGGAAATGATCCGCGCGACACCAGCGTGCCCGCCCCGCCGGCGTTCATCGGCAGGGCCGTCCGCTACGTCGTCCGCTTCGCCGGCAAGGCGGATGGTTCGGACGGCAAGCCGGGCGTGAAGTACTGGGCCCTGGACAACGAGCCGATGCTCTGGCATGCCACGCACCGCGATGTCTTTCCCGAGCCCCTGGGCTACGACGAGTTGTGGAAGCGGACTGTGGCCTATGCCGAGGCGATCCATGCGGCCGACCCCACCGCCAAGGTGGCTGGTTTTTGCAGTTGGGGCTGGACCGACCTGTTCTATTCCGCCAAGGACGCCGGCAAAGACAATTACAAGACGAAGACCGATTGGCTGGCCCACGAAAAGATGCCGCTGGCCGAGTGGTTCATCAAGCAATGCGGCGACTACAAGAAGAAGAACGGCAAGCCGTTGATCGACGTGCTGGACGTTCACTGGTATCCGCAAGGCCAGGTCAAGGGCAAAGGCCCGTACATGGGCCAAGGCCTCAACCCGGAGTTGAACGCCTTGCGGATGCGCTCCACGCGCGACCTGTGGGACCGCGGCTACGAACAGGAATCGTGGATCCACAACACGGATTGCTATTCACCCGTGGCCCTCATTCCCCGCGTCCGCGGGTGGATCGAGAAGCACAATCCGGGCATGGAAATCTGTCTGGGCGAGTACAATTTCGGCGGCGGCGACAATGTGACCGGCGGACTGGCCCAATGCGACGTGTTCGGCATTTTGGCACGGGAGTCGGTCGATCTGGCGTTTATCTGGTACTCGCCCTCGGGGAGCCAGCAATGGGCCTGGCAACTTTTCCGTAGTTACGATGGCCGCGGCAGCGGGTTTGGCGACAAGCTGCTGGAAGCCCAGAGCGAGAATCCCGATCTCTCCGTGTTCGCGGCCCGCCGCACGGCGGACGACGCCGTGACCGTCGCCGCCGTCAACAAGAACCTGCACGGTTCCTGCGTGTTGAGTCTCGACGTGGGCGCCGTGAAGGGCAACATGCGGGTCTGGCGCTTCGATCAGGACACGACGGAGAGCGTGAGGGAAGTGGCGGAGTTGGCGCGGCCGGTGGCCGGGCTGATCGAGTTGGAGCTTCCGCCCGCCAGCGCCAGCATGATCGTCATCGCGCCCGCGGCGAAGGCTGTCGCGCCGTAGCAGGTCCCTTCTGCCGGAAGGGACTATGGTGCGACGATTTGAGAAAAAGGTGCCCGATTTCAAACGGCGGCAGAACGCTGTTCTTGCGCGATTCTCCGGCTCGGGCCCGGTACTTCCGCGAAATCATACTCCCGAAACGGCCTTCTCTGATTTTTTTCCCGTCGCCGGCCGATGATTGCTATTGACACGCGATTAGTACATATGTACACTACATATACTGAGGTACAAATGCATGCACGACATCCCTTGCCCACACCTGCGTATCGAGGCCCTGCGGCAACAGCTCGCCCAATGGGAAGGCGCCGCCTGGCGGCGGGGCACCCGGTACGCCGGGGGCACCCGGTCCGCCGGGTCGATGGAAGATCCCGCGTCCTTGGAGCGGTTGCCCGCCTTGTCGAGTGGTTGCCCGGCACTCGATCGGGCGTTGCCTGACCAAGGATTCCGGCCGGGCACGCTCGTCGAGTGGCTCTTCCGCGGCGTGGGCGATGGAACGGCCACACTGGCTTTCCGTGCCGCGGCAGGGGCCCTCCGCGCCGCGGCCGGGGCAGTGGTTGTGCTCGATCGGACCGGCGAGTTCTATCCCTTGGCGGCAGTTGCCCAAGGGATCGAGCCCGCACGGCTGATCGTCGTCCATCCCGGCAACAAGGCCAACCACAGTTGGGCGATGGACCAGGCCTTGCGCTGTCCAGCCGTGGCCGCGGTGGTTGCCTGGCCGGAATCGCTCGACGGAAAACTCGACGGCCGGACCTTCCGCCGGCTGCAACTGGCCGTGGAACAAGGCGGCGGCCTGGGCCTATTGATCCGGCCGGAAAACGTGCGCGGGCAACCCTCTTGGGCCGACGTGCGGTTGCTGGTCGAATCGTTGCCGAGCCCCTCGCCCTATGGCCGGCGGGCACCATGTACTCATGGTCGGCGGATGCGCGTCGTGCTCTTGCGTTGCCGCGGTGGTCGCGGCGAGCAAAGCGTAGAAGTGGAGGTCGCATGAAACGCATCCTCTGTCTGAGAATTGGAAATTTCGCTGCGCAGCCGATCGACGCTCTCCAAACCGTGGCGGCGCGGTGCAAGCAGTTCACGCCCCTCGTGGGAATCGATCCGCACGTTTTCCCCCAAAGCGTACTGCTGGATATTACGAACGTCGTCCATTTGTTCGGCGGCGAAGCGGCGCTGGTCGAGCGGATTCTCGGCGAGCTGCGCGACCACGACTGGCAACTTCGTGCCGCCGTGGCCCACACGCCCGGCGCGGCGTGGGCCCTGGCGGGATACGGGGGGAAGGATGAAGGCGGAAGGATGAAGGATGAAGACAGAAAGAGGCAGATGGAGGATGGCACATTCTCCATTCATCCTTCATCCTTCATCCTTCATCCTTCACTCTCCCTTCTCCCCCTCCAGGCCCTCCGCCTGCCCGAACCGATCGTGGCACTGCTGCACAGCCTGGGCGTTTGGCAGATCGAACAGTTGCAAGCCTTGCCGCGGCGCAAGCTTTCTTCGCGATTCGGACCGGAATTGTTGGATTGTCTGGACCGCGTGACGGGCAGGCTCTCCGAACCGCTGCCGGCCTGGGACCCGCCGCCGCAATTCGAGGTCCGCTGGTCGGCCGAGTTCCCCACAGCCCGGCGAGAAGCAGTCGAATCCGCGTTGGAACACCTCGTCCGCCGCCTGGCAGCCATGCTCGCGCGGGCAGGCCGCGGCGCCATGCGTCTGGAATGCCTCTTGAAATGCACCACGGGCCGGGGTACCTGCGAAGCGGGTCGGCTGCAAGTGGCCGTGGGCTTGTTTCGCCCCTCGGCTTGGGCGAACCATCTCGTCGAGTTGCTGCAAGTGCAGTTCGAGTCGCTGCAGCTACCCGGCCCGGTCGATTCGATCCGCCTGACCGCCGCCTCCACCGCGCCGCTGGAACTGCGGCAGCAAGAGCTGTTTTCCGAGGGCCACGCCCGCGCTGAGCCGCACTACCTCTCGGGCCTGATCGATCGGCTCAGCAATCGCCTGGGGCACGCCTGCGTCATGCGGGTGCGGCTGGTCCCCGACGCCCAGCCCGAGTTGGCCTGCCACTATACACCGCTGGTTCTGGGCCTTAGGTTCGGCGAGGGTCTCCCGACCCCGCCGAAACCTCCGACCGAAGGTCTCCCCATTCGCCGGGAGACCTTCGGTCGGAGGCGTGGCTCGGTCGGAGACCGGCCACAACAGCAGCCCCGGCCGCTGCGGTTGCTCACGCAGCCCGTGCGGCTGCCGGGCGGAATCGGCGGGCAGTTTGTCTTTGCCGGCCAGCAGCAGCGGATCGTGCGGCGCGTGGGACCCGAGCGGATCGAAACCGGCTGGTGGCGCGGCGGGCACCATGCACCCATGGTCGGCGTGGCTCGTGACTATTATCGCATCGAGACCGCCACTGGCCGCTGCTACTGGGTCTTTCGCCGACCGCCGACCGCTACGCGGTGCCCGGGTACCCGGCCCGCCGGCCCCTGGTTTTTGCACGGGATGTTTGATTGAACAGAAAAATGGTGGGACTCGTTTCACTCGGCCCACCTTGACGACCGCATACTGAGTACTGAGTACTGAGTACTGAGTACTGACTCCTTCCCTCCCCATGTCCTACGCCGAACTCCACGCCAAATCGAACTTCTCCTTTCTCGAAGGGGCTTCGCATCCGGAAGAACTGGTCGAGCGGGCTGCGGAACTCCACTACACGGCCCTGGCGGTGACCGATCGCAACAGCCTGGCCGGCGTCGTCCGGGCCCACGTGGCGGCCAAGCAGCGCGGCCTGAAACTCGTCATCGGCGCCGAGATCACTGCGGAAGACGCCGCGTGCTGGGGGGGGACCTCTCGGCCCGCAAAATCCCTTTCTGGCTCAGTGGGCCGGGACATCCCCCCCCAGCACCGCGTGGTCCTCTGGCCGACCGATCGCGCCGCCTACGCCCGCCTTGCCCGGCTCATCACCTGCGGCCGTCGCCGCGCTGAAAAGGGGGCATGCCGCCTGACGCTTGATGATATCGCCGCGCATAGCGACGGATTGATCGCGGGAGTGCGGTGGGAAGAAAGGGAGAAGGGGAGAGAGGGAGACCCTTTCTCCTCTTCTCCCTTTCTCCGAACGTATCACGAAATCTTCCCTGGCCGCTGTTACCTCCTCGTCGAACTGCACCATCGCGGCAACGATCAAGAGCGGCTCGATCGGCTCGCGGCGCTGGCGCATTGCGCGGGGGTGCCGCTGGTCGCGGCGGGCGACGTTCATTTCCACGTGCCGCAGCGACAGCCGCTCAGCGACGTGCTCTGCGCCGTGCGGCACCGCTGTACGGTGGCCGCGGCCGGCGAACTGCTGTTTCCCAATGCCCAGCGATACCTGCGATCGCCGCAGGAAATGGCCGCGCTCTTCGCCCGTTATCCAGAGGCCCTGGCGCGCACGCTGGAAATCGCCCGGCAGGCAACCTTCTCGCTCGACGAACTGCGTTACGAGTATCCCGAGGAACTCGCCCCGGCGGGGCAGACGCCGCTGGAATATCTGACCCGGCTGGCTTGGGAAGGCGCGCGGAACCGCTACCCGGAGGGCGTGCCCGATAAGGTGCGGGGCCTCATCAAGCACGAGTTGCAACTGATCGGAGAGTTGCACTACGAGGCCTACTTTCTTACCGTCTGGGACCTTGTCGTCTTCGCCCGCAGTCGCGGCATCCTCTGCCAAGGCCGCGGCTCGGCGGCCAACTCGGCCGTTTGCTTTTGCCTGGGGGTCACTTCCGTCGATCCCGAGCGGATGGATCTGTTGTTCGAGCGGTTCGTCAGCCGCGAGCGGAACGAAGCCCCCGACATCGACGTTGACTTCGAGCACGAACGCCGCGAGGAAGTGTTGCAGTATCTCTATCAGAAATATGGCCGCGAGCGGGCCGGCATGACGGCCGAAGTGATCACCTACCGCCCCCGCTCTGCCGTCCGCGACGTGGGCGGCGCGCTGGGCATGCCCGCCGAGCAGATCGACCGGCTGGCCAAGCGGCTCGAACATCGGGAGGATCTCTCAACCGCCCTCACCCTAACCCTCTCCCGGAGGGAGAGGGGACATTCAACGGAACCCTCCCTCGCGCTCCGCTGCCATCGCGCAGGGGGGGAATGTCCCGGCTTGGCTGCAGAATCGCTTGGGGTCGGACAAGCCGGGAGTTTCCCCCCCTGTGCAGCGGGCATCGATGTCGAGTCGACGGCCAGCCGGCAATTGATCGAGCTCGTCGGGCAGTTGGTCGGCTTCCCGCGGCACCTCTCGCAACACACCGGCGGCATGGTCATGACCCGCGGGCCGTTGTGCGAGCTGGTGCCGATCGAAAACGCGGCCATGCCGGACCGGACGGTCATCCAGTGGAACAAAGACGATCTCGACGAACTGGGCATCCTCAAGGTCGATTGCCTGGCCTTGGGCATGTTGACGGCGATCCGCAAGTGCTTCACTTTGGTCGAGCAGCACCATGGCCGCGAGCTGACGCTGGCCAACATCCCCGAAGGCGACGAAGGCGTCTATGAGATGATCCGCCGGGCCGACACGATGGGCGTTTTCCAGATCGAGAGCCGGGCCCAGATGAGCATGTTGCCCCGGCTGCAGCCGAAGTGCTTTTACGACCTGGTGATTGAAGTGGCCATCGTCCGCCCCGGTCCGATCCAGGGCAACATGGTCCATCCCTATCTCCGCCGCCGCAACGGCGAGGAGCCGGTCGAGTTTCCCAACGAGGCCATCCGCCGCGTGCTGGAAAAGACGCTCGGCGTGCCGTTGTTCCAGGAGCAGGCGATGCGGCTGGCGGTCGAGGCGGCCGGTTTCACGCCCGGCGAAGCCGACCAGCTTCGCCGCGCCATGGGTGCGTGGCGGCGGCTGGGCGTGATCGATCAATTCCACCGCAGGCTCAGCGAAGGCATGCTCGCCCGAGGGTTCACCCCGGAGTGGGCCGAGGCCGTCTTTCATCAGATCCGCGGTTTCGGCGAGTATGGTTTCCCCGAGTCGCACGCCGCCAGTTTCGCCCTGCTGGTTTACGTCTCGTGCTGGCTGAAGCATCACTACATGGCCGCTTTCACCGCTGCCTTGCTCAACAGCCAGCCGCTGGGGTTCTACGCCCCCGCCCAGCTCGTGCGCAATGCCCGGGAACACGGCGTGCAGGTGTTGCCGGTCGATGTGAACTTTAGCCAGTGGGACTGCACGCTGGAGTTGGAAGAAAGGCGGGGCACCTGCGAGCGGGTCGGGAGAGAAATGGAGAAGGGAAGAAAGAAACTTCCCCGACCCGCTGCGCGGGTGCCCCGCCCCTCCCTTCTCCCCCTTCTCCCCTTCTCCCCCGCCTCCGCCTAGGCTTTCGCATGCTCTGGGGACTGCCGCAGGCGCACGCCCAGCGGATCGTCGAGCGCCGCGGCGAGCGGGCGTATCGCTCGATCGACGATTTCGCCCAGCGCAGCGGCCTGAGCCGCGCGGCGATCATGCGACTGGCCAAGGCCGGCGTTTTCGGCTCGCTGGGCACGAATCGCCGCCGTTCGCTGTGGGACGCCCTGGCCCAGGACCAGACGCCGCTGCCGCTGTTTGACGCGGCCGAAAGCACTATGGAAACAATGCCGCCGGAGTACGTCAGGCTTTCCAGCCTGACAGGTCAGGCTGGAAAGCCTGACGTACTTCCCGCCATGACGCCGGCCGAAGAAGTCCTGGCCGACTATCGCACAACAGGGCTTTCGCTGCTGGCCCATCCGCTGCAATTCCTCCGCGGCGAATTGGAGAAACTCCGCGTCATCCCGGCCAGCGGGCTGAAGACCTGGCCTAACGGCAAGTGGGTCCGCGTGGCGGGCCTGGTGCTGGTGCGGCAGCGGCCCTCGACAGCCAAGGGCATCACATTCGTCACTTTGGAAGACGAGACCGCGACGGCCAACCTGATCATCCGTCCCGAGGTTTGGAAGCGTTACCGCACCGCTGCCCTCGGCGCCACGATTCTGATCGCCGCCGGTCCTTTGCAGCGCGGGCACCATGTACCCATGGTCGGCGAGAATATTCACGTCCTTGTCGCCAAGCTGGAAGATTTTTCCATCCATCTCGACGGCATGCAATCGCAATCAAGGGATTTTTGCTAGTTGACCACATCGAGGTTGAGATCGACAATGAGCAATATCGGATCGACCGGAAAACTCCCGAAAGACCTTCATGCCTGCGGCACAATTAAAGCTACTCTATGACGGCCAATGCTCCCTCTGCCGGCGCGCGGCCGAGGGGTTGAAACGCCGCGACGCCAAGGGGCTGATCTTGCTGGAAGACATTTCCGATCCGGCCTTCCAGCCGGGCCGCTATGGGCTGACCGCAGAGCAGGTGCGGACCGCCATGCACGTCGTTCTGCCCGATGGCCGCATTCTGCGGGCGATGGATGCCGTTCGCGCCGCATACCATGCCGTGGGACTCGGCTGGCTCAGCGCGCAACCGGTTGGCCCGGCATCCGTTGGCTTGCCGATGTTTTCTACCGCTTCTTCGCCCGGCATCGCCTGACTTTCAGCCGTATGCTGGGCCGGAAATGCGACTCGGGAAGCTGTTCCCTTCACGCCCACCGATAAACCACGGAATGATTTCATGCCGCCGATGTGGTCACTGCAGCGTCCCGACGACCAGCAACTCCAGCGGTTCCTGGACGTGCAGGCCGGGCAAGCGTTTTCTTACGCGGAAATCGGCCAGTCCAGCGAGGGCGCCCCCGCGGGCTACGATCGCGATCACAACCGCGTGCTGCTGGGCCGAGGGAAGCCGATCTTCGCTGCGGCCTGCCGGGCCAAAATTGTTGGCCCGTTCTCATGCGAAGTTGCTGGTCCGTCGTGGCGGCGTCGCTTGTTTTCAGCATGTGGCTCGCCGCACTTTATGGCAGCCGGGCCTTCGTTCCAATCCCGTGGCTCGACATCCCCCTGATGCGCGCGTTACACGGCACCGCGAACAGCGTGGGGGTTGGATTGGCTGGCGTGCTGGGCTGGACCATGGCGGCGAGAAAGCTCATCGCGCGGAGAAGAGGAGCAGGGCGGAGCTTTCCGGGTGGATCTCTGGGACCCCATCCGGCCGGGTACCCTCTGGGTGCGGATGGTGAACAAGGTTGAACGGCTAGAGTGGAAAACAAGAACCGGCACGACCCCATCCACCTCGCGTGGATGGTGAAGAAGGTTGCTTGGCTACATCGCGAACTTGGGCTAGCTGGACAACCTGATTCACCATCCAGGCAAGCTGGATGGGGTCTTGAATGGTTCGCATTTCTTGCTAGCTGACCAACCTTCTTCACCATCCGGGCGAGCCGGATGGGGTCGTTGCAAGACTTGTGTGTAACAGCACCGGCTGACGCCCCAGGCTAATCAATGCCGCCGTTCCGCGGCTATTCTTACCGTCGGATCGCGACATTACGCCTGCGGCACATTCGCAACGACTTTTCCCTCCTTCAACTCCACGACAGTTGTCGTCACCACCTCCCAAAATGCCCGATCGTGCGAGACCACGATCATCGCCTGCGGCAACCGGGTGAGTATGCCGATCAGCCGCTCCGTGGAGGCATCGTCCAGTCCGCCGCTGGGCTCATCGAGGAGCAGCACTTCTGGCCGCATGGCCAGGACAGTAGCCAGTGCCACGAGCCGCTTCTCACCGCCGGAAAGATGATAGGTCACGCGATGCTCGTATCCGGCCAGCCCCAACGAATCGAGCGTGCCGGCGACGATGCGCCGGACTTCGTCGCGGGACTTGCCCAAATTCAGCGGGCCGAAGGCAACGTCCTCGGCCACGGTGGGACAGAACAATTGGTCGTCGGGATCCTGGAACAGCAGGCCGACACGGCGGCGGACTTCATGGAAATCGGCCTCCACGACCCGCTGGCGGCCGAAGGCTTCAATCTGCCCGGCGCTGGGCCGCAGCAGGCCCACGATCAGTTGCAAAAGCGTCGTCTTGCCGCAGCCGTTGGGGCCCAGCAGGGCCACGCGCTCGCCGGTCCGCAGGCAGAAGTTGCAACCGCACAACACCGGCCGCCCGGGGGCGTAGGCGAAATCAACATCGCGGAACGCGACCAGCAACTCGCTCATATCCACTCCAGGCCCAGCAGGATCGCCGCCAGAAGAAACACCGCCGCATAGAACAGTCCGTCGCGCCCGGGCACGAAGGCAAAGTGGTCGAGCATATAATAGCGGCCGCAAAAACCGCGGCACTTCATCGCCGCCAGCACGCGTTCGCTGCGATCGAAGCTCCGCACCAAGAGCATGCCGACGAGATAACCGAACGTGCGGTAGCTATGCCCGTTCATTCCGGGCCGAAAGCAGCGGACCCGCATCGCCGCCCGCAGCCGGGCATGTTCCCGCCCCAGCACGTCGAAGTAGCGGACCATGAACAACATCAGTTGCGTCAGCTTCTGCGGCACGTGGAGATGGGCCAGGGCATGGCCCAGCGTCACGGCGTCCATTGTGCCGATCAACGCGGTGACCGCCAGCACAACCGTGTTGGCCTTCAAGGCAATGACGGTAGCCAGCAGGATTCCTTCCCGGCTGTACGTTGGGCAGGGAACGACGATCATCAACGCCACCAAGAGGATCTCCAGCGGCAGCAGGCGGCGAAAGAGGTCGCGAGGCGAAATCCTTGCCAAGGCAACCAGGCCGACCGCAGCCGCCAGGGCCAGCGCCATCGCCGGCATACTTCTGGCAACCGCCACGACCACCGCCATGATCACCGCGGCAGCGACCCGCGCCCTGGGATCGACCTGGCCCACGTAGGATGAGCCGCTGTGAATGGGACGAAGGGCGTGGGAGAACATGGAAGTTGGGGGTGTATGTTGCGTGGGACCACCCTACGCTTTCCGTCGGGCCTTCATGTAAAAAGCCACACCGGCAAGCCCGAGGATAAAGCCGATGCCGCCTAAAATGTCGCGAAAGCGCAATCGTTGCTCGGAATCGTAGACTTGCTGGCGAAGCATGTCCAATTGGTTGCCTAGTTGTTCAATCGCTTGGTCCCTGACCGCGGCTGCTTCGTTCTTCTTGCCCCCCGAGTTGACCGGCACGCCGGCTTGCCCCTTCGCTGGCGAGGTAACTTGCGAACCGCCGCCGCCCGCGGGGAGATCCGTGGGCAAACTGTCGGGTAGGGCAGTGGCATGGACAATGTATGGGCGGCTGCTGTGTCCGTCCGACGTTTCCGCTACCAGGTAATGATCGACGCGCTTGCCGGCCGTTAGCGTGAAATTGCCGTTCTCGTCGGTTGTCGTGCGGCAAAGTTCGCTGCCTGACGCGTCATGCGCAATGACGTCGCTGTTTTGGGCGGGAACGTCGTCGGGAAAATAGGCACGACCGTGGATTGCGGCGCCTTCAATTCTTTGAACGAACACGTTCAGCGTGTGAGCAAACGCTGGTGCAGGACAAAGCAGAAACAGCATCAGCGCCGATAGATTTCCTGCCGCCCGCCCGATTTCTGACCAGGTCCTACCCATCGCGGACCTCTTGCTTCATGGGGACCAACGCCGTCGCGTGGAAAATCTCTGGCCGCACTTGTCGCAGCAAGACAACCACGCTTCCCGTCACCAAACCTTCGATGAAGGCGACCGGAAAATGGGCCGTAAGAAATACCCCGGCCAGAAGGACAAACGATTTGCCGGCCAGCACGAGCGCCGTCGCCGAGAGCAGGGCTCCCAGGAGGATAGCCCACGATCCGGAAAGAAACCCGCTCGCAAAAACCTCCCACCGATAATTGCTGCGCACGGTCGAGCGAAAGAAATATTGGCAAATCACGCCCGGCAGGGCCATGATCAGAGTGTTGATACCGAGTACGGTCGGTCCGGCGATGGAAAAGAACGCAAACTGCAGGATCAGGCTCACGAGCACTGTGGGAAAAATGGCCCAGCCGAGCACCAGGCCCATCAGACCGCTGAGCACGAGGTGGACCGACGAATAACCCATCGGCACCTGGATGGCCGAGGCGACGAAGAAGGCCGACCCCAGCACGGCCGCCTTGGGAATCTGGTCTTCGTCCAGCTTCCGCAGGCCGATCATCGTGCCGGCAGCGGCAGCAATGGTTCCGGCCAGAAGCGCGCATTGTCCGGCGCGTGGCGGTGAGAACGCCTTCCCCGATATGCATCGCACAACCTCACTTCCCCGCCATATCGACTGTTCTGACCCACATCAGCCCGCCTAACTCGACCTTCACCGGCTTGCCATCGGGGTTCTTCATCTGCTCTTCGCCGGTAAGCAGCGCTGCGAAGCCCCACCATCCGGCCCGCGGCATCGTATAGGAAAACACGCCGTTGGGGTCGGTCTTGACGACTTGCGTGACGAATGCGTCGCGAGGCGGCGTCACCCGCCGGCCTACGTTGTAGTACTCGACTTCCACGCGGGCATTCGGCACGGGCTTGCCGTGATATCTGACGATGCCGCGGAACGTATTGCCCGTCCAAAGACCGTAAGGTCGCACGAGCGGTTCGATTTCGACGGGCAGGCCGACCAGGGTGTCCCAACCTTTTTCCGCGCCGAGAACGCCGATCACGACTTTCGTGTAATGGACGATCATTTTCTGTTCGGCCGCTTCCCAGTAGGGTTCAGGCTCGACATAGACGACATAATCGCCCGGCATGGTCGTTGCCAGCGAACAGGTGAAGGCCGATTTGCCGTCGACCTTCCGCGGCTGAAGCCGGCCGGCCAGATCGATGCGCTTTGCGCCACCGACCAGAACCGCGAATCGTTTGGGCCGGGCCATGTTCATCGTCGGGCCCTGTTCCATGGGATGCGTGAAACGCAGATCGAGATCGATCGTGCGCGTGTCCTGGTCTTCGACGATATCGGTTGAAGGCAAAAGAACCTGGAAATGGGCTGCGGCGCGATCGGCAAGGAAAATCAGGCCGATGCCGGCCAACAGCAGGATGAGTGGCAGACGAACTGACATGACAGGATTTCTCTGGGGTAATACGTCTGCCATAATTGTAACATTGGGCGGCGAGGATGTCGAGGGGGAGAGGAATGGCGAAATCCACCGGACAACTTGACGATGTTCATGATCTTGCTCCGATTCCTCATCGTAGCCCAATTCACTCGATCTTGATTTCTTCGTCGCCGCACGGTATTTATCTCGAAATTCGTCTCTTGCTCCAAACGGCCACACTCACCAAGTGGCCAGTTGAAGACCGATCCTACGACTTGGCCGCCGCCATCACCAATTCACCCTTCAGAATCCCTTTGAGCCCCTGGAGCTTTGAGGCGATCTGTTGCAGCTTGGCCGCGGGGCCGCGCAAGACAATCACCTCCAGGCAGAGATCGTGGGTCAGATGCGCGTGCAGCGTGGAAACGACCATTTCCATGTGGTCGTGCTGCAGGGCCGTAAGATGGTCGCGGAGTTGCTGGCGATGATGGTCGTAGACCAGCGTGAGCGTGCCGGCCACGTCCTGGGCGTCCGACTCCCAGGCGTGGGCCGTCAACTTGTCGCGGATCAACTGCCGCACGGCCTCGCTTCGGGTGGCAAAATGCTGCTCCGCGCAGAAACGGTCGAACTGCTCCAGCAGATCGTTCTCCAACGAAACCGAAAAACGTACGATTTCCGACATGGCTACTCGTTGACTGACAATAGGCCCTCACCCCCTGCCCCTCTCCCGGAGGGCGAGAGGCGCTAGAGCCAAAGGTGCAAGCGGCCGCCGAGCATGTCGGGCAAGGCGCGCTCGACGTACTGGCGGACTTGATGGGAATGATACCGCGTGCTGAAATGCGTGGCCAAGATCCGCTCGTTCTGGAATCGCGGGATCCGTTCCAGAAAGTCGTCGAGGTGCATGTGCCCGAACTTGTGGATCTTGTCCTTGCGATGGCTGGGGGCGACGAAGGTCATCTCCATGATCAGCACTTCGGCCTGGTACATGGCCTCGCAGGCGTCCAGCCCCGCCGGAGCACTGTCGCCCAGGTAGGCCACGCGGGGCACGCGGACTTCGGCCGTCACCTCGGTTCCGCCCAGACGCATGTCGCGAATCTCCTCGCCTGCCAGGCCCTGGAACTCCGGCTTCAACTTCCGCCGCCGCTGCCAGACCACGAAGCCCAGCGAAGGGACCGTATGTACTGTGGCCGAGACGGTCACGACCAGCTCCCGCGAAAGCTCGATTTCATCGCCCGGCCGAGCCGGCAGGAGCTCGCACGGCAGCCGCCCGCGATCGAGCTTGCTGAAGAGCTTGAGGATCTTTTGCACGGGATCGATCGCGGCCTCAGGCAGGTAAATCACCGGCGGCTCCATCTTCATCATCCGCCGTCGGGAAACGTATACCGGCAGGTTGACGATGTGGTCCAGATGCGAGTGCGAAACAAACCACGTGGGCGTGCCCATGAACCCCCAGGGCTGTGCGCCGAGATCGAAGCCGAGCTTGAACTCGGGGATTCGCCAATACGTTTGTACGGCGGCCCGCGAATAACCCTCGATCGTAAGGTCTTTGTGGGCGAGCGTTTTTACGGGCAGGTTATTGACCATCCGGGGTGTGCTCGTAATTGTCGACTTCCGTGGGGTCCAAAGGCGCGTTGGCGTCCTGGCCGGGCAGGATCCAGATTTCGCCGAACAGGGCGTTTTGCTCGGCCCGAACGCGGTGGTGTCGCACCAGTTCCAGGACGGCCAAGAACATGCCGATCAGGACCGACTTGTGCAAACGGGCGTCGAGGAGTTCGCTGAGCGCCAGCCGGCCGCGCTCGTTCAACCGGGCGAGGATCCGCGACATGTGCACATGGATCGGCGTGTCGTCGTAGACGATGTTCGAAGGCTTGGTCGCCACGTTTTCCCGAATGATCCTGCCGAAGGCACTGACGAGGTCCCAGAGTTCTACCTCGTGGATCGGTTCCTCGGCCAGGTTTCGCTGCCGCGGCGGCAGATCGCCGGCCACCCGCGGATAGTGCTGCTGCCAATCCCGGCCGCGCTCATCGAGAATGCTGGCCGCGTCGCGATACTGCTTGTATTCCAGAAGCCGCCGCACAAGCTCCTGGCGGGGGTCTTCAAGCTCCTCCTCGACCTCATCGGCGCGGGGCAGGACCTGCTGCGACTTGATCTCGATCAGCAGACTGGCCATGGCCAAAAAGTCGCCCACCGCGCCGACATCGAGTTGCTCCAATACGGTCAAGTATTCGAGATATTGCTCCGTGATCAGCGAGATCGGAATGTCTACAATTTCCACTTCATGCTTGCGCACCAGGTAGAGGAGCAAGTCCAACGGGCCGCGGAAAATGTTCAGGTCGACGTGAAAATCCATTACCTGGCGATCTTATCTTTCCTTGCTCAAAAAGGCAATCCTCGGTATAGTTTTAGGAGGTGCCCAAGATTATTCCCCTTGCAAATCAATCCCCTATGAAGTTCCATAAGTCGTTTCTGCTCTTGGCTTTAGTGCTGTTCGTGCCGTTTGCCTTGCCGCGGCATGCCGTTGCCGCTGAAAAGGCCAAAAACGTCGAGAGCAAGGAAGAAAAAAAGGAAATCGAAAGCGGTGACGACCACAAAAGCGCGGTGCCCGCGCCGCACTCCAAATCGGAAAAGCCGCCTCAGGCCAAGGACGACTACTACGAACTCTATAAGCTCTTGGCCGATACCGTCGATCAGGTCGATCGAAACTACGTGAAAGAGGTCGATCGTCGCGAGTTGATCGAGGCGGCCATCCGCGGCGTGATGGCCAAGCTGGATCCCTACTCGGCTTATATCGGCCCCGAGGAACTGGCCCAGTTCCGCAGTTCCGTGGACAACGAATTCGGCGGCATCGGCCTTCACGTCACGACCGACGACGGCGATCTGAAGGTCCTTAGCCCAATCTATGGCACACCGGCCTATCGGGCGGGCATTCAGGCCGGTGATCGGATCGTCGAGATCGAAGGCAAGAGCACTGAAGGAATCCAGCCCGACGATGCGATCCGCTGGATGAAAGGGGCCGAAGGCACCAAGGTCTCGATCATCGTCGTACATGCGGGGCAGACGAGGCGGGAGAAATTCACGCTCGTACGGGAGCGGGTCCATGTGGAAACCGTGCTGGGCGATCGCCGCAAGGCTGACGACCATTGGGAATACATGTACGACGAGAAGAGCCAGATCGGCTACATTCGCATTACCGCCTTCAGCCTGGAAACGGCCAAGGAGTTGCGTGCCGCGCTGGATGGCCTCAAGCAACGCCACGTACGCGGCCTGGTCCTCGACTTGCGATTCAATCCCGGCGGGTTGCTGCGTTCGGCGATCGAGGTCAGCGAGCTGTTCATTTCCAGCGGCCGGATCGTGAGCACCAAGGGGCGCAACACGCCGGAACGTGTTTGGGATGCGAAGGGCAACGCCATTTTTGGAGGCATTCCGATTGTGGTCCTCGTGAATCACTATAGCGCCAGCGCCAGCGAGATCGTGTCGGCTTGTCTCCAAGACCACAAGCGGGCCGTGGTCATGGGCGAGCGGACCTGGGGCAAGGGCAGCGTGCAGAATATCATCGAACTGGAGAACGGCCGCAGCGCCCTGAAATTGACGACGGCCGCCTACAAACGGCCCAGCGGCAAGAATATCCATCGCTTTCCGGATTCCAAGGATAAAGACGAATGGGGCGTGATGCCCGACCTGGGATACGAATTGGGCCTGAACGATCGGGAAACCCGCGAGTTGCTGGTCGATCGTCGCAATCGCGACATCATCGTCGCCCATGCCACCGACGAGAAATCGGCGACCGCGCCGGCCACACCCGCCGGCTCGCGCGGCAAACCGGCCATTGCCCCCAGCGCATCGCCCGCTACCCTCGGGCCGGCCGTGAAGGATGAACCGCTCGCGCGGCGAACCGGGTTCCTGAAGGCTGAGGCGGGCAAGCGCCCCGCAATCCGAGTCACAACCCGCAGCCGACAAGAAGCCGTTTCTCGATCGGCAATTGGAGATGGCGGTGAAGTATTTGCGCGACGAATTGGCGCGGAAGAATGGGAAGCAGGGGTGAAGGCGGAAGGGTGAAGGCGGAAGGATGAAGGATGAAGGCGGAAGGATGAAGGATGAAGGCGGAAGGATGAGGGGTGAAGCATGAGGTAATACGTTTGGCAAGTGAGTACTGAGTACTGAGTACTCGGTACTCGGTAGTGTCCATCATCCCCGCTCGTGTCGCGATAGATCGCTCATCCTTCATCCTTCCGCCTTCATCCTTCATCCTTCCGCCTTCATCCCCCCTGCCCATGCACCTTCTCACGATCGAAACCACTTGTGACGAGACCGCGGCGGCAATCGTTACGGACCAGCTTGAAGTCAAGGCCTCGGTGGTGGCCTCGCAAGATGCCCTCCACCAAAGGTTCGGCGGCGTGGTTCCGGAGATCGCCTCGCGGGCACACCTTGAACGTATCTTGCCTGTGATCCACGAGACGCTCCAGCGGGCCAAACTGACGCTGGCCGACATCGACGCCGTGGCCGTGGCCAACACGCCGGGACTGGCGGGTTCGTTGCTGGTGGGGCTCGTCGCGGCCAAAGCCCTCTGCGTAGCGATCGACAAACCACTGCTGGCGGTGAATCACTTGCAGGCCCACATCTACGCCTGCCGCATCGCCGCGATCCGGACCCAGGGTACTGGGTGCCCCACCGGGCGCCCCGGCGACGACGTGTTCCCTTGTGTCGGCCTGATCGTCAGCGGCGGGCATACGAGTCTCTACCGCTGCCAGGGACCGTTGGACTTCACGCTGCTGGGCGCGACGATCGACGACGCGGCCGGCGAGGCCTTTGACAAAGTGGCCGCCATGTTGCAGCTTTCGTATCCCGGTGGTCCTTCCATCCAGAAAGCGGCGGAAGGGGGAAATCGCCGGGCCTACGCCCTGCCCCGCGCATTCCTGGGCGAAGACGATCGACTGGATTTCAGCTTTAGCGGGCTGAAGACCGCAGTTCGCTACCGCATTGCCGGGCCGGGCCGGCCGGACTTCTCGCAGATCGAGTTTGCGCCGCAGCAGGTTGCCGACCTGGCCGCCAGTTTTCAGGAAGCCGTGGTCGATGTCTTGCTGGACAAGGCTTTCGCCGCGCTGCGTTGCACGGGTTTGCGGAAGCTCTGTGTGGGCGGCGGTGTGGCCGCCAACGCCCGCTTCCGCGAGCGATTGCAGGAAGAAGCGGCGGCGCACAACGTCCAGCTTTACATCGCCCCCTTGAGTCTTTGCACCGACAACGCCGTGATGGGCGCGATCGCACTGGAGCGATACAAGGCCGGATTGTTCGAGGACCTCAGCCTGGAGGTTTACCCAGGACTCGTGCGGAAGGGCGATCCCGTTCATTATTGATCTTCGCATTGAAAATGAGCCATGTAGGCCGGAACAAGCTTGCGCAGTTCCGGCGTTGATGCCGATTCGTGCCGGAACTGCGCAAGCTTGTTCCGGCCTACGCCCCTGCCACACAACTCAATGGCTCATTTTCAATGCAAAGTTCATTAGCCAACTACACGACTCAGCGCCCCTCCGCCGGAACCTCCACGATCTGCGGCCTCTGACCGCGATAAACTTCCAACTTCAGCGGCTTACCCCGAGCGGCGGCCGTCAGGCGCTTCAAGTCGCTGAGGGTTTTCACGGGCTTGCCGTTGCAGCCGACGATGACCTCGACCTGTTTAAGCCCCGCCTTGGCCGCGGCACTGCCGGCGGGCACGTCGAGCAGAATCACGCCGGTCTGTGACGGCAGCCCGGCGGCCGAGAGCTCGCCCAGATTGGTCACGCTCTTGACCTTCGCCCCCAACCAGAGGACGGCCTTCTCCTCGGCCCTGCCTGCCGGCTTGCCCTTCACGGCCGGAATCTGCGGCGACCGGGCCTCGGCACGCAGCTTCGGACTGGTCACGCCGAACTGGTCAATGGGAAAGTTCTTGAAACCCAGTTTCAGCGCCGGCGACTCGTCCTGCACGCGGAAATCAGCGCCGGCCGGATCAATGAACCGCGGGTCCCCGGCTGCGCTGTGCAGATCGCAATGCGCCGCCTGCGATCGCTCCAGCGATCCGGCGTCGGGCAGAAGATTCTCGTCAACCAGCTTGCCCCATACCGACGGCATCCCAATCGGCTGATAGCCCGTCATGACAATGTTGTGGCGGAAGACGTCGCCGCTGCCGGCATACCAGACGTGCGGATGAAACGAGTTGTTGACCATGATGTTGTTTTCGGCCGTGCGCTGAAACCCTTCGCGGAACTTCAGTCCTCCGTTGAGGCAGAGGTTGTTGTAGAGGTGGAAGTTGCTCGATCCATCGTCCAGGTCGATGTCCCAGCCGTGGTCGCACCGCCAGCGGTTGTCGTGCAGGACGATCGTCTTGCGGCAATCCCACAAGGCCATGTCCGGATACTTGGCCCACGCCGCCTGCCCCAGGTTCCAATAGCGGTCGCGGCCCCAGGAGTTGAACGAGCCGTGGTCGCCGGTCTCCTTGACCGTGTCGAAGATGTCGCAATACTCGATGACGTGGCCGCCCCAGCACCCGTCGCCGATGTTGATGCCGGCGCGGGGGCAGTCGTAGATGCTCGTGTGGCTGACGGTGATCGAATCGGACATCGAGATTTCCACGCCGGCGGTCTGCTTCTCGACCACGCCGAAGGTATGGAGCAGGCAGTCTTCCACGCGGCAATCGGCGGGATAGTTATCGCCCTTCGGCCCGGGCCTGGTGTCGATCCGATCGAGGGCGAGGTGCTTGCCGTACTCGTCGGCCGAGAAGCGCACGGCCTTGGGGTCGCCCACGAAGCAGATCGCGCTGGCCCCGGCCTCGGTGATCTTGCAAGCGGCGATCTTCACGCGGCGGTTGTAATTGCTGACGAATACCGCGTTGCCGCCGACGGCATCGAGAAAGCAATCGGTCAGGCCGCAATCTTCCGTCCCCTGAAGGAAAACCGCGCCGCCGCGGTAAATGCACCAATCGCTTCGCAGCAGCGGCTCGTAGGGTTCCATGAACGTCCGGGCGGCGTGGGTTATCGTCAAGCCGCGGAAGGTCACGAACCGTACCGGCTTCTCCCGGCTGCCGCGGAACTCGATCAAACGTTTCAGCCCTGCGACCTCGATGCGGGCCTTGGCGAGATCGACACCCTGGGGCGGCATGAAATACAAGGCGCCGCTTTGGTGATCGAGGAACCATTCGCCGGGGGCGTCGAGCTCTTCGAAGATGTTCTCCACGAAACGGTGTTCACGGTGCATGCCCATCTGGCGGTTGTTCTGCCAGCCGCCCTCGAGCCGGGCGTTCCCCTTGGCATCCACGCCCGTGATGCGGTAGTGGAAGTCGCCCCATTCCGCCGCATGCAGGGCATGCACGAAACCGCCTTCGGGATGCGACCATTTCTTGATCCGCTCCGGGCTGATGGCGTCGGCCGCGGTGCCGCCGTAGATCCGCGCGGCGGGATTGTAGTTCGGATAGCGGGCCAGGTGCTGGCGGCGACCGTTGAGGAAGAGTTGATCGAAGTCGAGTTTGCCTTCCCTCACTTCCGGCACGAGGGCCGTCTTGACGCCTGCTGTACGGGAATCGGTCCACTTCAGATCCAATCGCCGCCCGCCGCTGATCACGGCGGTTTCGCCGGGGGCAGCCTGGAAGACCACCGGCCCGGCCATGGTGCCGGAATCTTCCGCTTCCAGCACCAGGGTTTGCGGCAAGTAATACGTGCCGCCGCGAAGGATGATCGAAAGCGGTTCCTCGGCCCGCTTCGTTTGCCGCCCCAGATCGCGAGCCCGCGACAACGTCGCTACGGGCGATTGCTTTGTGCCCGGGTTCTGGTCGTTGCCGCCGGGCGCTACGTAGATTTCCGCCGAGATGCACGTCGAACGGACGAGCGCAAACGATACGATGAGCGAAAGGGTGCACGAGGAAATCAGTCTGACAATGGAACGTCGCATAAGAGGCTTCCTTTTGGGGCGTGGAGATTGAACGCAGGCGGGGTGGCCCAGGACCACCGCTACATTGTAATGTCAAGAAAACGCCGACGATAGCACTTCGACAGGGCAAGGCGCCTCCCTCAGTATGCCGAAATCAGAGGACTACAAGAATCGGACGACTATGGTTCTTCGCAGGGATTGATCGGCAAGTCCATTTCTGCGGAATTTCCACACCTGAATTAGCGATAAATCAACAATTTTGAAAGAAAAAGCCATTACCGTTTGCGTCCCGGAAGAAAGACCGCTATCATCGTAAGATGGATTGGCAATCCCTCCTGCCGTGTCGAGGTTGGGCTGAGACCAATCGTTCCAGAAGCTGTTCTTTCCCTAAACTATTTCTGATAGTTCTGATCATGTCTGACACAATAATCACCGCTGCCGCGATGCGGGTGATAAAATTGCTGGTAGGTCACCCTCCGCGGAAGGTGCTTGACTTAATCGACGAGACGGGTCTTACCCGCACGGCCGTAACCGAGCAGCTCAAGAACTTGGCGGCCGGGGGGTTCATCGTGCGCGTAGTCGAGCATCACTCTGGCCGGGGCCGCCCTCGTCATCGCTACATGGCGACACAGGCCGCCCTGGCCCTGCTGTTTGCCAACAACCAGCAGTTGGTCGTGCCGACGATTTGGGAGGCCGTCAACGAGGTTGGCGGCGAGGACCTGGTGCGGACGGTTCTGCATGCGGTCAGCCAACGCCTGGCGGAACATTATCGGGCGAAAATCACGGCATCCGATCCGCCGACGCGAATCAAACAGTTCAGGGCGATTCTGAAAGCAGAAGGCGGCCTCATCGACCTGGAGAACAAGCAGGGCCAGATTACGCTATCGAAGCGGACCTGCGCGTTCATCAGCATGCTCGACAACGAACGGCACGTTTGCACCATCGACCTCGACGTGATGTCGGCCATCGCCGGCTGTCCGGTGCGACGAATGGCCTGCCGTCTCGACGGCGCACCGTGCTGCCGGTTTGAAATCGACGCGCGGCCTTCCAACGGGTCGCCCGCGAAGCGAATCGCAGGTGAGCAGCAGATCGTGACCTGGGACGACGAAAGAGACCACGGAACAAAACCCTAGCCCGGCCGAATCACTAACGGAGAACGGACGCAAAGTTCACGCGTCACGCGGGCGTAAAGCGAAGAAAGGAAAGCACGGCCGGCGCACAGCGAATGCGGGCTCGAAACGCAAGTGAGGCGTCATGCTGCTTTCATCGGCCCACCCCTATCCGGCTTCCGCCCGAAACACAACGCAGTAGGTTCTCGCCGGGTCGCACTTGCCGGGATTGGGCACGAGCAGGAACCGGCCGGCGATTACCGGCTTCAGATCGCCGCCTTCTTCCATGCGGACCGAGCGGGGATCGATCCTTTGAGGCAGAAAGGCGATGATCGGTCGGCCGCCGCGCTGCGAACCATTCTTGTTCACCGGCTCGAAGCTCTGTTGGCCGCGCAACGGCCGGATGTCGAATTGGTACCGCCCCTTGGCTACCGATAACTTCTGCTCCCAGGCCAGCGGTCCCGGGGCCATCCGCGCTTCCCAGGCCGGATCGCCGTAAAATGCCAGGGTGTCGCGATCGTACAGCAGGCCCTCGGCGTCGCTCCAGGAAAGTCCCGCCGCGCGGGCCGCTTGAGACAATTCGCCGTGCGAACCACGCCGCGAGTCGGCCTTTGCCTTTTCCAACCCCGGAAAACAGGTCGCCAGCCGATGCACCAGGGCCTGCTGGTTGGCGACGAAGGCCTCGGCCAGCGTGAAGCGGCCCGGCTGCTCGACGAAGTAATCCAGCATTCCCCAGCCCGCGTAACCGTACCACGTCGTCACGGTGTAGCCGATCATCTGCTGGACGTTGGCCGATTTCATGTAGGCCAAGGCCATGGCGTCGGGGCCGTCGATGTGCCCCATCAAGCAATTGCCCACCGGCAGAAAAACCTTCGGGTTGTCGCTCTGCACGGGGAAACGATGCCCCTGGGTATCGAGGCCGAACAATTGCCCCTTCTCGCAACGGAACTGGCCGTTACGATAGCGGTATCCGATTAGCCAGTCGCGCTCGCTGGCATGGCCCGACGTGACGAACAACTGCGGGCGGTAATCGTTCAGCATATCGACCAGGGCCTGGGTCGTATCCGCGGGCGCTTTCTGCTGCTGGGGCTTGCCGCCGGGCAGTTTCTTGACCATCTTGCCCTGGTTCAATTCGCAGTACCAAAGACCTTCTTCACAAACCGGCAACTCGATCTCCGTGGCGGCTGCGGCGCGGCGAATCACCAGCGGCTCTTTTTGCCGCACGATTCGCAGGGCCGTCTCGGCATCGTAACCGGTGATGATGCCCCACAGGGCGGCGGTATAGGGACCGTCGTCCAACTGCCGCGTGAGTTGATGGGCCTCGGCGACGAACTGGCGGCCGGCTTCGGTCGGCCTGGCAACGAAACCGATATAGCGCGGCATCGTGCGCCGCAAGGCGTTGCGCGTCTCATCGGGCGATTTCTCGTACACGAGCACTTCCGCCCCGTGCTTGTCGCGGAGGGCCGTCACGACGGCTTTCCACTGCGGATCATTGGCCGTCGCCTTGGAGACGACGATGCTGTATCGCTCATCGGCCGCAGGAGCATTGCCCGCCGCGAGCACCAGCAAGAGCAGGCAGCAGCTTGCCGCGTGGCAAACCGTGCGATAGTTCGAACTCCAAAATCGGCCCGTCGTCGTGTCAAATTTCATGATTGGCTTTCGTGTGGTCATCGATGTCCCTTCACTAGTATCCTTGATTCTCGCGATCTCTACCAAGGTGTCAAGCGATTTCGCAGGAGAGCTGTAGAATCGCTCGTAGTCCCGGCTTTAGCCGAGGTTCGGCAAGGGTCACGGTTCGGCGAGGGTCTCCCGACCCCGCCGGAACGTTTGAGCGAAGGCCTTCACCGGGAGACCTTCGGTCGACGGCGTGGCTCGGTCAGAGACCGGCCACAACGACAGCTTTAGCCGAGGTTCGGCGAGGGTCTCCCGACCCCGCCGGAACGTTCGGCCGCCGGCTCGGCGTGGGTCTCCCGACCCCGCCGGAACGTTCGAGCAGCCGGTTCGGCGAGGGTCTCCCGACCCCGCCGGAACGTTCGAGCAGCCGGTTCGGCGAGGGTCTCCCGACCCCGCCGGAACGTTTGAGCCAAGGCCTTCACCGGGAGACCTTCGGTCGATGGCGTGGCTCGGTCAGAGACCGGCCACAACGACAGCTCGGTCAGAGACCGGCCACAATCGCACAGCCCACGCGAACCATGTTGCCGCTTTCGGCTGCTTCTCATACAATGCACCCTGCTTGGCAGACCCCGCCTCGAGCGTATTTACCATTTCCGAACCTGATTCTCCCATGCCCCACCCCGGAAAAAACGTTGCCGTCCTGGGCTCAACGGGCAGCATCGGGCGAAACGCGCTGGAAGTGATTGCCAATTCGGGGGGTGAATTGTGTGCACGGGTCCTTTCGGCCCATAATAATGTCGATTTGCTCCAGGAGCAGGCCGCTGAATTCCACCCCCGCTGGATCATCATCACGGACCTCGAAAAGGCCGGGCAGATTGATCGATCGACCTTGCCGGAGGGCGTTGAGTTGCTGGCGGGCCCTGAAGGAATTGCCCGGGCGGTCGGCGATCCCGAGATTGACATCGTGCTTTCGGCAATCGTCGGAAGTGCCGGTCTGCAAGGAACTTGGGCCGCTTTGGAGGCCGGCAAATCGGTCGCTCTGGCCAACAAGGAAAGCCTCGTCGTGGCGGGGCCGCTCGTCATGCGACTGGCCGAGGAGAAGCAGGCCCAGATCGTGCCGGTCGACAGCGAACACAGTGCCGTCTTCCAGGCCATGCAGTCAGGCCGGCGCAGCGAGGTCCAGCGGGTGATCCTCACGGCCAGTGGCGGGCCATTCCGTACCCGCACGCTCCAGCAGTTGGCGGAAGTCTCGGTCGCCGAGGCCCTGGCCCACCCCACTTGGGATATGGGGCCGAAAGTTACCATCGATTCGGCTACCCTTATGAACAAGGCCCTGGAGATCATCGAAGCCCGCTGGCTGTTCAATATTCCCGGCCAGCAGATCGACGTGATGATTCACCCGCAGTCGATCGTCCATTCCATGGTAGAATTCGTAGATGGTTCGGTGGTCGCCCAGTTGAGCCCCCCGGACATGAAGCTGCCGATCCAGTACGCCCTGACGTGGCCCGCGCGCTGCGGCGGGGTCGCGTCGCGGGTCGATTGGCGGCGGGTGATGCACCTGGATTTCGAACCGCCCGATTTCCAGCGCTTCGGCGCCCTGGAGCTTGGCCTGGAGGTTGCCGGCTTGGGCGGCACGTCGGGGGCAGTGCTCAACGGGGCCAACGAGGCGGCCGTCGCGGCCTTTCTCGACGGCCGCTTGGGGTTCCACCAAATCGTGCCCGTGTGCCGCGATGTTTTACGAAATCATAACTACGACCCCAGCCCCACCCTGGCCGACGTGCTGGCGATGGACCGTTGGGCTCGCAAGGAGGTATTGCATTGGATTGGTGCCTGATCGCAGCCGGTTGGAGCGACCCGGAGAATTGGATTGCCGGCCTGGAGGTCGCCGTGGGGCTAGGGTTCGTCATCTTCGTCCATGAGCTCGGCCACTTTGCCGTGGCCAAAATGTGCGGCGTCAAGGTAGAGAAATTTCTCATCGGCTTTGACATTGGCGGGCTGAAGCTCAGCTTCCGCTGGGGTGAAACCCTCTACGGCATCGGCATTCTGCCGCTGGGCGGATACGTGAAGATGCTGGGGCAGGAAGACAACCCGGCGCAGCTACGCAAGGAAATGGAACGCGCCAGGCAAGAGGCCGTCGGTTCGGCGCAAGGGGCAAGCGGCGCCGAGCCCGCCGGCATTGCGTCCGATATTGTCACGTCCGCGGCGGCGGGCCAGGTCCCTGGCGGACCCGAAGAAGCGCCGTCGGCAGAGAAGCGGCTTTTCGATCCGCGCAGCTACCTGGCCAAAAGCGTGCCCAAGCGGATGGCGATCATTTCGGCGGGCGTGATCATGAACATGATCTTCGCGCTGGTCTTCGCAGTCGTCGCCTTCAATTTTTTTGGCGTCAAGCAGACTCCGACCATTGTGGGCGGCGTGATGGCCGGCGGGGCGGCATGGCAGGCAGATATTCGCGCTGACGATAAGGTCCTGGAGGTCGCCGGCCGCGAGGTCAATACCTTCCGGCACATGACCGAGCGGATCGTCACCGGCGACCTCACCAGTGGAATCCCTCTGCTCATCGAGCGGCCAGGCAGCGCGGGCCCCCTGGAAATCGTCGTGAAACCCGAGCAGTTGGGCGGCGCACCGAGAATCGGCGTCTTCAACTCATGGGAATTGAAGCTCCTCGACGAGAAGAACCTGCTTCCGTTCATTCCCGAATCCGCGGCAGCCAATGCAAGTCGCCCGTTGCTGCCCGGCGATCGCATCGAACGCATCGGCGAACAGCCGATCCTCACTTTCGGCCAGCTTCAAGATTACCTGGTCGCTCACGCCGACGAGGAATTGATCGTGACCATCGCACGCTCCAAGGGCGCCGACGAGAAAGGGGCCAAGCCGGAAGATATGGAGAAGTTGCAAGTCAAGGTGCCCAAGAGTCCCATGAAACAGTTCGGTCTGATCATGGAAATGGGCCCGATTGCTGCCGTACAAGCCCATTCGCCCGCCGCTGAGGCGAAAATCCTCGCCGGCGATCTGCTGAAGACGGTCGACGGCAAGCCGGTAGCCGACCCGATGAAGCTGCCCGATGAATTCCACAAGAAGGCCGGGAAGGAGGTCGCGCTCGGGCTGGAACGGGACGGGAAACCGCTCGTAGTGAAAGTCAAACTGTCCTCCACGCCGCGCTACGCCCCCGCGGAAATGCCGGATTGTCCCGTCGCGCTCTCGGAGTTGGGTATAGCGTACTTCGTCAACAACACGGTTGCCCACGTTGAGCCAGGCAGTCCCGCTGCCGATGCGGGCCTGCAAGTGAATGATCGGATAACGAAGGCAAAGATCATTTCGCCGTCGGCCGAGCAGTTGAAAGAACTCCGCACGAAGTTCCAGCGCGACGACATAGATCGATTCATTATCGAGGCCGAGTTCCCTTTCAAGGATACGGAGCGAAACTGGCCTTATTTCTCCCTCATCATGCAAAGCGCCCTCCCGGGCACGACGGTCGAATTCGCCTGGAAGCGCGGAGAGGGAGATAAAGAGCAGACCGGCAAGGCCAGCCCCGCGCCAGCCAAGGACGACTGGTTCAGTTCCCAGCGGGGCTGGATCCTGGAACCGATGATGTTCGTCCAGAAGGCCCATTCCTTTTCGCAAGCCTGGCAATGGGGCACGCAAGAAACCGCCGACGCAACCCTCCTGGTCTACCGTACGCTCCACGGCGTGGTAGGAACCAAGCAGATTTCCATTCGCAATTTTTCCGGTCCCTTGGGAATTATTTACGTCGCCCTGATGCAGGCCCGGCTGGGGTTGGGCAATCTGCTGATCTTCCTCACCCTGCTGAGCGCCAACCTGGCCGTGATCAACTTCCTGCCGATCCCCGTGCTCGACGGCGGACACATGGTCCTGTTGCTTTACGAAGGCATTCGCGGCAAGCCGGCCGACGAGCGCGTGCAGGAGGTCCTCACCTGGATCGGATTGATTTTCATCCTCAGCCTGATGATCTTCGTCTTCGGACTCGATCTCGGCTGGATCTCCCGGCCGGGAGCGCATTAAGAGTTGTTCCGGCACACTCCGTGTGCCGCACTATTGATCTTCGCATTGAAAATGAGCCATGTAGGCCGGAACAAGCTTGCGCAGTTCCGGCGTTGATGCCGATTCGTGCCGGAACTGCGCAGGCTTGTTCCGGCCTACGCCTCCCGGCCGGGAGCGCATTGACCCCCATTAATCTAATCCTTTGGCGGTCCGAACCCGGCCCGCTTGAACTCGTCCAGATTGTCCTCGCGGAGCTTCTGCGCCTTCTCCTCCAGGGCATCGAACTCACCATTCGATTTGCCGATCTGACTGCTCAACTCACTGAACTTCCTACTACGTTCCACGTCGGATTGGATCGACTTGTCGAGCTTGACGGCAAGCAACTTGCGGCGGGCCTCCTCGGCGTCGGCACGCTTCTGGTACGCCTGCGACCTGAGATCGAAGTACTCCGCAACCAGCTCGCTCTTGACGGCCTGCTTGCCCTCCTCGAACTTGGCCGCCGCGGCACGGTAGTTTTTCACGATTTCCGCGAGTTTCGCGTCGGTAGCGGCCACCGCTTCTTCCAACTTCGCCCAATTCACGTCGGGCCCTTCCTTCGTTCCCTTGGCGAACTCGTCTTCGGTGGGGGCCTTGTTCTTGGCAGGTGCGACCAAGTAGGCTTTCGGGATGCCTCCCCCGTTGAGCAACTGGTAGTCTTCCGTCTTGAGTTTCATCTCGTTGGCCTCGCCCTCGTCAACCTGCTTCTGGGCCTCCCCGAGCAAGCGGGGCACTTGCACCCGCGAGACGCGTATGTACAAGACGACCACCACCGCTACCGCTACCGATCCCCAGACCACAATGCGAACGATCTTCGAATTCACGGCAAATCTCTCCTTTCAATGGGTACAGGCTGACTTCAAGCAGAATAGAACATACTCTTGCCTGTGTAAATACCCGCCATATTCTGATTTTCGGGTGATTGCCTCAGGCCCGGCCCGGGGATACTATTGACGGTCGAATTTGTCACACCTGTTTTTCTGGGAGAAAACCGCCATGTTCACCGTTACCAAAGATCTGATTTTGCCGAGCACGACCACTGGTTCGTTCCCCCGTCCGCGCTGGTTCGACGTCAGCATGTGGGGCAAGCCGCTGGACACGTGCATGATGGATGTCCGCTTTCGAGAGAAATTCCAGGACGCCCTGGCCGTGGTCGTCAGCGACCAGGAAAGGGCCGGCCTGGACATCCTCACCAGCGGCGACTTCCACTGCGATGAAGACATGGCCGGCCGCTCGTGGCACCATTATCCCATCCAGCGCTGGGCCGGGCTGGAAGGCGACCACCTGCAAGCCGAGGAGACCCGCAGCGAGTGGCTGAAGTATCCGCCCGGCACGCTGCTGAACGAGATCTACACCGGCTGGCGCTGGCCTCGCGTGGTCGACAAGATCGAGCATCGGCCGTTGGACTATCCCAAGCTCTGGCGGATGACCCAGGCCAAATCGAAGCGGCCCGTCAAGTTCGGCACCTGCTGCTCCCAGGTGATGACCCTCTTCCTGGACATCGTCACGCCCAAGTACAAAGACAAGCGGGAAGTGGTCTGGGACATGGCGGTGGCGATGAACCAGGAGCTGTTGGCCCTCCGCGACGCTGGCTGCAAGTGCATCCAGGTCGAGGAGCCCTGCTTCCACTTCATGGCGAACTCGTTCGGCAAGGACCACGAATCGACCCGCTTCATGCTCGAAGCCTACAATCGCGAGGTCCAGGGCCTGGAGAACGTCGAGTTGTGGATGCACACCTGCTGGGGCAATCCGAACATGCAGCGGGTCCGCGAGGACACGAGCTACGCGGCCTCGATGGAGATCTATTTGAACGAGGCCCGCGGCGACGTCTGGACCGTCGAGATGAAAGACCGGAACTTCAAGGACATCGAATTGTTCGAACGCTTCAAGGACACGAACAAGAAGATCGCCATCGGGGCCGTCAGCCATCGCAACTTGCAGGCCGACCGCCCGGAGGACGTGGCCGCCGAGATCCGCCGCGCCCTGAAATACATCCCCGCCGAGCGGCTGATCGTCTCCAGCGACTGCGGCTTCGGCCGGCAGGGCTGCAACCGCGAGATCGCCTTCTACAAGGCGTCGGCGCTGGCGCAGGGGTGCAACATCGTCCGCGGCGAGTTGGGATTGGAGCCGAAGTACATCGCCGCCGCCGATCCGGCCTTGCAGATCGATATCGTGCCCAAGCGGAATTGACAGATCCCCCAAAGCAAACCACGAAATACACGAAAGAAGGAAGGAAATGAGAAGCGTGTCTACAGTTCTTCCTGTCTTCCTCTTCTTTTCGTGTGACTCGTGTATTGCGCGGTTTCTCTTTCTTCACCCTCGTCGGCCGCGGCCTTGAGGGCCTTTTGCACCTGCCGCAGGGCCTTGGTCACCCGATCGGTCAGGGCATTGACCGCTCGCGGCACCATGAGAAACTCCGGGTCGTTCGTCACGGCCTCGCGAAGCTGATAGCCGACGATCGGGCCCGCGCCAGCAGGTCGAACACGTGATCGATCGAGATCGCCTTATGCGCGCGGCGGACAACCGTTTTCGGCACCGACCACTCCAGGCTGCGGCCCTCGCACAGGAATTGGCAGACAATGCCCTGGGCTTCGACGAAGATCGATAGGTCGAAGGTCGGTCCGATCTCCTCATCGACCGGCGGCAGTTCGCGCGGTGGACCTTCCGAAGCCATGTCATTCATCGGTTCGTCAGAGGACGCTGTAGGGTGGGCCGAGTCCTGCGAGTCCCACCAGAATCCTCGCAACTCGCGAATGGCGGGACTTGTAGGACTCGGCCCACCCCACTTCGCTTACCTCAATCCCGCCGCGACATGAACAGCATCACCAAGTAATAGAACAGCAGGGCTACCGAGGCGAACAGGGCCAGGGCGGCGGCGACGTGCTGCCCGACTCGATAATGGTGCAGGACGTTGGAGGTGTCGTAGAGAATGTAGCCGCAGGCCAGGGCGATTATGGCGTACAGGAAAATGGCCCCAAGCTGGAAATTGAACAAGATAGCAACGAGGATGAAACCCATCGCCGCAAAGCCGCCGAACACCAGGATTGTCCTCAAGAAGGAGAAGTCTTTCCGCGTGATAAACACCGCTGCTGTCAAGCCGCCGAAGAGAGCGAATGTTGTCAGCGCGGCCGATGAAATCACGGAGGGGTCGAAGTGGTTGGCAAGATAAAGCAAGGGAGCAAAAATGATCGATTCGGCGAGAACATAAAGCCCCAGGCCCGCGTACTGCGTTGCTGGGCTAACTGCGGAAACGGCCCAATTCGAGGCCACAATGCTCACCAACATGAACGCCCCGATTATGATCAGCCATCCCCAACGGGTCATCGCGAAACCCATGAGGCTCTCCCCGATTCCGCTCTTGAGAATCACTGCTTCCAGGGCAGCAAAAAGCGCGATCGCGCCGGCCAGGTGCAGGTAAGTCTTGCTGATGAATGTAGACCGCTCGTCCGCGGCCGCCAGCGCGGCGAAATCTCCCAACGGACTCCCGTACGGGTTTTGGACGTAGCTCATATCGTATTCCCTTCTTCCTCGAGTGGTGATCTGACTTCCGATCCTGAATTATACCACGCCTCTGGACCGGGAATAGCTTAACCCGGCGCCGGGCGCCGGTCTGCCGGGGTACCCGCGCGGGTCGCGGGTCGCACGTCGGCGACGGTCTTGCTGGGAGCGCTCGCAAACGTTCGCTTTTCTGCTCCCCACTCTCGGATAAATACCAACCCCACCAACCATCCGCTCACCATCACCTATGGTGTTTAATGGTCGGCGCCGGGCATTTTTACCCAGCCACTAGATATACTGAATATCTACAAAGGACTGGAATCCTACAAAGAAAACCGCAAGAATAACACGATTTTACACTCTTCAGAGTGTAACAATCATCTACAAAGGAGTTTGTCCATGAACTGGTGCGGGAAGCCGCTCTGACACCGGCAATTCATCGCGTTTTGCATACTTAACCACCACTATTACTAATAATTATCCCCTCAGTCTAGTTGATCGAGATTCACCGGTACCCATCTTCTGGATGTTTTCTACATGTGGGGTCAATAATTAATATTACTTTTACAGGCTCTTTCGCTTGTAGTTGCGGCCGTACACGGTGTTCAGTCCTTCTTTGGGCCGCTCGACTCCTGCACGGCGGTAGTCTTCACGCGGACGTTGGTTACCTTCCCCTTGAAAGGGTCGGGAGCAGTGTAGTTGCCAACCGCTCCACGGCCGCCCGTGCCGACGGAAAACCCCGCCCTGGGCTGCTGCGAGATCAGGCCGGCGGCCTTGCCCTCGGCCACTTGTTTACCGTCTACCAAGAGGGCCAAAGCGCCATCCGCGTGAAGGGTTGCCTGCACCAGGAACTGGCCGTTGCCCAGCGGCTCTTTTGCGACGATCGTCGTCGCCTCCCCGTTTTCGCGGACGGCAAACGCAAGTTTACCCTGGGTGAGGTAAATGGCATAACCCCGCGCACCGCCGCCTTGCGCCACGATCACACCTTCGCTTCCGGCCGGCTCGATCTGTGCCGAAATCTCTAATTCCTTGCGGGCAATGTTCGGCGCCCGATTGGTTGGCAACGTATCGCCCGATTTCCACGGGCCGACAGCACGGGCCGGTGCGCGGCGATTGTTGCCGGTGCCTGCCCCCTCCCGGTCGGTCTTGCCGCCGGCCGGATTGAGTTCCGCCAAGGCCGCCGAGAGCCGCTGCCGCGCGGCTTTACTCTGGGCCGTGTCGGCGGCGGGATCAATCAGCGTCTCGACGAACGGGGCGTCGCTCATATCGAAGAGCTTGCCCGCCTCGTTCAGCTTGAATCCCGCTTCGCGGACGTACCAGTGGGCGTCAAGCTGGACGTAGGCCCATGCACGGGGCGTGCCCGGCTGGCCGCGGAGTTGCGGGGCGAAACTCTGGCCGTCGGTCTTGAAACCTGCGGGCGTTTTGATGCCGGCAAGTTCGGCGAAGGTGGCGTGGGGGTCGGCAAAACTCACGATGTCGTCGAGCACTTTTCCCTTGGGCGTCACGGCGGGCCAACTCGCGATCAGCGGCACTCGCGATCCGCCCTCCAGCATGCTCCCCTTCCAGCCGTTGATCATGCGGCCCCGGACCGGGCTGGGGTAACCGGCGGCAGTGCCGTTGTCGCCGGAGAAGACGATCAACGTGTTCTGCCGCAGCCCGAGCCTCTCCAACTCGGCCACCAGCGCCCCGAGCTGTTTGTCCATGTAGCGGATATTGTCGTCGTAGAGTTTATCGATGTTCTTCGTGCCTTGCACCGTATCCGGCGTGCGCAAGGTGGGTTTGTGCACCAGGTGCATCGCGTAGTAGAAGAAGAACGGTTTGGCCTTGTGCCGGCGGATGAAATCGAAGGTGAAGTCCTGGATGACATTGGGGCCATACGTGCCTTCGGGGAGGTTCAGGATTTCGCCATTCTTGTTGTACCTCGTTTCCCAATACCAGCCGCTGGCGGTGTTGTCGGTGAGGTACTCGTCAAAACCCCAGTCCCGCGGTGATTCGCCCAACTGCCGCCACTTGCCGGCCTGACCCGTGGCATAGCCGGCCTGCTTCATGAGCTTGGCCATGGGGCATTCGTCGGCCGACTTCGCTCCCGGCCCGCCGCCGCGCCACGACTGGTTGGTCAGCCCGCCGGTGCGAAAGGCGTAACGCCCGGTCATCAGCAGGCAGCGCGACGGCCCGCACAGGGGTGACGCGTAGCACGTGCGGAAGCGCAGGCCGGATGACGCCAGGGCGTCGATGTGCGGCGTCTGGTGCGCGTCGGCGCCGTAGCAGCTCACGCCGTCAATCCCCAGATCGTCGGCGAGCACGAAGATGATGTTGGGCTTGGCGGCGCGCGCGGCCGCGGCCGGGCCGCATGCGACGCCGAGAAATAGAAGGGCCAGTGGAACTGCGACTTTCATTTCGGTGCTCCTGGAGGTTTTTCGATGCCGAATACTTTGACTTCACTGATGCTCACCCAGCAGCCTTCGTCAAGACCCGTCACCGTGATCTTGACGTAACGGAGCTGTCGGGCTTTCTGGAACTTCAGGTCGTGGACCTGCGACGTGGCGGTGGTCTTGGTCTGGTCGCTCAAGAGCGACCACGTCTTGCGGTCGGTCGAGCCTTCGACTTTGTAGCGATACCTTTTTCCGTCGAAGGGCCAGCGGATCTGGCAGCCGGAAAGGTCGAAAGGTTTTTCAAGGTCGACCTGCCACCACTCCGGCCCGTCCTCGGGTTCGTCATCGGCCCGCCAGCAGGTCTCGGGATCGCCGTCGTTGGCCTGGGCCGCGCTGTGTTCGTCGTTCTCGATCGACGAGCTGCACGCCGGCTTGTTCAAGGCCAGGTTGGCGGGGTCGGCGGCGGAGATTGGAACGCACGCGCAGGCCAGGAAGGAAAGGGCCACGACCGTAGAACACGCCGTGCGTGCGGTCCCGCGATGATTCATCGTGGCACAGGCCATGCTCAAACCCTTGTCCGGCATTTCCGCTTTGGATCCCGCTTGGATCCGCTCCGAGCGACAACTCCAATCATTCTAGCCAGGGGCTGCGCGGGATTCCAGTTTGCCCGCGGATTCTCCCGGAGAACGGCAAAGTTGTTCGCAGGCCGTAGGGTGGGCCTGGCCCGCGCGAAATCGGCATTATGCTCGCCCTGGACCTTATGCCGGTTTTGTTCCACGATGCGATTAGGCGAGCATGCGCTAGAGGGGCAGCAAATGCCGTATTCCGGTCGCGTAGCGACCATTGACGGTAGCCGTGGGTTTCAACCCACGGTAGGCTACCCGCGCAAACTCCTCGCGTCCGGGCACCGTGCGCAGCATGGTCGGCGACGCCTGAAAGGCACGCCAGCGCCCACGACCGCGTTCAATCGTCGCTACGCGACGAAACGGGTCCTCTGCGATCCGTGGACCGTGGGTTAAAACCCACGGCTACCGTCAGTCCTCGCTACGCGACGGGGCATCCGCCATGCGGAGTGGCGGAACAGAAACGATCCTCAAAACCCACTCCGGTAAACCGCAGAAACGACCGATTTCGCGCGGGCCAGGCCCACCCTTACGGCTGAGCAGTGACGTAGTCGGGAAGGTTACGATCAAGGCTGCGGCGGAAATTGATGATTGCCAATCGTAGGAGGGCTGCCAATAGCACGCGAGAATCCGTGTGAATTGTTCCACAAAATGTTTGCAGGTTTTCCGAGTATTTGTTACAATGCCTATGCCGGTGAAGAACCCTACCAGTTTGTAGAGCGGTGGCGGGTCCACGACTTTCAGCGGTTCCATCCAGAACGGTGCGGGCAAGATCAGCCTGGTAATGAGCGGTAGCGGCACGCAAGTCCTCTCCGGCAGCAATACTTACACCGGCCCCACCACAGTCAATCAGGGCAAGCTTGCCGTCAACGGTTCGCTGGCCAGCCCGGTGACGGTCAACAGCGGCGGAACTCTCGGCGGCACGGGCAGCTTGACGAGTGTCACGGTCTACTCAGGCGGAAACCTTGCCCCGGGCGATCCGCTGGGCGTCTTGCAACTCAGCGGAAACCTCGTGCTCGCATCCAGTGCTGCGGCGATGGACTACGAACTGGACATGCCCGGCAGCGGGGACCAGTTGGAGATATCCGGCCTGGCCACGCTCAACGGCACGCTGAACGTGAGTCTTGCGAACGGCTTCACGCCGTCAGCCGGCCAGAGCTTCGACCTTATCAGCGGCGTCACGACAGGCAGTTTTTCGCAACTCAATTTGCCACCTTTGAGCAACGGCCTGAGGTGGGACACGAGCACTCTCTACACGACGGGCACGATCAGCGTCGTGCCCGAACCGTCGACGCTCGCGCTGCTCGGCGTCGGCGCCGTCGCGCTGTTGCGTGTTGCCTGCTTGAAGCGATGGATTCGTTGCCGGCTCTGCCTCTTTCGGCTGATCGGCAAACGGACACTACGGCCGCAAGCGCAACGGGCACCGATGATTTGACCCGTTCGCCGCTCGTACCAAGTCCTGTCAAACCGTGCATACTGGGGTCAATTCTGGACATAGCGACCGGCACCAGGGGGGAACCGGCCAAAGCCGGGGCCGTCGCCGTAGTGCTTACGGTGTCAAAGGAAAAAGCCCGCTGACAACGGCTGTCAACGGGCTTCATCAAGAGCGGGAAACGGGACTCGAACCCGCGACATCCACCTTGGGAAGCAGTCGTCGCAAAACACCACTTGGCCCGGATTTGCCGAAGAATATCGCTATTTTAGCCCCCAAAGCAACTATTGCAAGGGCGCGCACTTCATTGCAAAAACTCGCAGGAAATCGCGGTAGTCTAGCCAAAAGGGTGGGCGCAAAACGGTAAGTACCGTTTTGCGTTTCGTGGGCATCCCCGGCGCAATGGTAGAATGACTATTGGCCGCGAAGTGCGGGACGCCCGCCATTGTCCCGAAGGTTACCGCCCATGTTCAGACGACTTCTCCACAAACCGGGTTTTACGCTCGTCGAGCTCTTGGTCGTCATCGCCATCATCGGCACGCTGGTCGCTTTGTTGCTGCCTGCGGTGAATTCTGCCCGCGAATCGGGCCGGCGGGTACAGTGCCAGAACAACCTCAAGCAACACGGGTTGGCGTTGCAGGGGTTCCACACCGATTTCGGCGCCTTTCCGGTAGGAAACATCGAGCCGCCAGCCGGGACTTCCCAGGGCGGATGGTGGGCCTTCCATTACAGACTTCTGCCCTACATGGAGGCCGAACCGATCTATCTGCTATGCAATTTCCAGTACGCGGGCGACTGCTTTGACTTCGTTGCCGTTCAGCCTCCAACACAGAACCCCGCCGTAATGCTCCCCAGTCAACACAAATGCCCTGACGACCCGTTGGGAGGCAGCGTCTGGCAGCAGGCTGGCGTTGGCGCCTATGCTTGCAGCGATTATTTCGGCATGATGGGGAGTTCGCCCACAGCCAACGACGGCATCCTCCTTTACGGCCCTTACGGCACCAACGGCCTCGGCATCAGCCTGGCGCAGGTCACGGACGGCGCCTCGAATACGATCATCATGGGTGAACGCGCCGTGAGCTACAACCTCTACGGTTGGCCTTACTGCGGATATGGCGATGGGACGGGCAACGGCGACAACCTTTTGAGCACGCAATTGGGCCTGAGTCCCGGGGCGGCCGACGGAGCTCACGACTTTCACTTCTGGAGCTACCATCCCAACCAGGTCAATTTCGTGTGGGCCGACTGTTCCGTGCGTGCCCTGCCCTATTCCATTGATTTCAATGTGTTCCAGGCCCTGGCGACTCGGGCCGGCGGGGAGGCGGTCGAGGTGCCGTAAGGGGACTGGCCGGCCGCGGTAAGCAAGCCCGCTCGCTGCCGATCTAAGGCTTGCGCGAACATCCGCCGCACGTTGAGTTCGTGGCAAGACGGCCTTTGCTTCCTCGCTGGACACCGATCTTCGCGAGCCCCGGCCGCCCATGAAATTGGCCTTGGGGAATGAATGGGCCGACGCAAAGAAGGGCCTCGCTCACCGCGGCCTTTTCTCTTGGCCCCCTCCGCCCGGCCCAGGTCTCGGCCATGCCGTCGATCATCGACCCGCAGACCAGCATCAAAGTGGTCGGCGGCCGCGGCACTTCCGTGGCCCATACGCTGGCGATGGCCTTCGACGACCCCTCGATGGACGATGATCTCCGCGAGACCCTGGCCGCCCATGATATTGAAATTGGGAATGAGTGGGCCGACGTAGAGTGAAGGCGGGTTCGGCGACTCCTCGGAAGTGATAAATGGCCGCGAGTAGGCGGCGAAAGGATTGAAGATTGGATTTCTTGAAAACCCCCGTGCCAGGCGTTTGACAAATTGTCCGTTGCGCGTTACCATGCCGGTTGTACGAATCCGAATGGACTTCCCGATTATCCGACCGGGTGCGCGAGACGCGGGGTGGTTCTGAATGCCGATTGCCTGGCGATCTTTCCACGTATCCGATCGGTTTGGCGAATAGGCGGCGATTTTTTGACCGGCACTGCGGTCTGATTTTCAGACTGTGTAACCGGAAGTGAAGTTGCAATCTTTCGAAGGAGGCGGTGTCGGTAACTGGCCCCGGCCGGTTGCGACGCAACGGGATGAAAAGACGCGATGCGGTTTCGTGCCTTTCCGACCGCGAGCGGGTAGTCTATTGACCCGCGTTCTCAATCGGCCTTTCTCTGGCTCGACCCATTTCTGACTTTTGACGTAGCGAGTTTCGCCCTGTGCAGCGTGTTCAGGCCGATTGTCTTGGCGCCGTCGGAGTGAACGGGATGAGGGTCTGACTTGGAACGGGCATTTAACACGGACAGGGATATCGCCCAGCCTCGACGAGGGGCTTGGCAGCAGGACGTTGTGGCGGTTCTCCGTGCGTTGGCCACTATGACGACGAATTAGCGGTCCCAGGCAAAATCAGGGAATAGCGTCCATGTTGCGATTTTGGCATTTTTTTCATCATACCCGACTGAGATTGCATGATCCGAATTAATACAAAACTCATCGCCGTATTCGTCGTTTGCGCGATCGTCGCGCACGCCTGCGCCAGCGATATCCGGTATACCGTCACCGACCTTGGCGTAATTGGTAGCGGGCCGGAGAGCTTCCCCACCGCCATGAACAACCTGGGCGAGGTAGTGGGGTACGCTGACACCTACACGAATTACGCGCATGCCTTCTTGTGGAACGGTAGCGGGCCACTTATCAATTTAGGGTCGTTCGGAGGCGACAGCAGCCTGAGCGTTGCCACGGCGATCAACGACCAAGGGATGGTAGTTGGCTACTCGGACTCCTCGGGAGCGGGCAACGACACACGGGGTTTCCTTTATACCGGCAACGGTCCCATGAAGGACCTTGGCACGCTAGGCGGACCGGATACACAGGCCTGCGACATCAACAATTCGGGGCAAATCGTCGGGGTTTCACAGCTCCCCAACGGCACGTACGACGGATTTCTGTATTCCGGACACGGACCGATGGTCGACCTTGGGCCGTACCGGGCGATTCTGATCAACAACGCGGGCCAGATCGCCGCGGTCACGGGACCAGCCGGGTCCATCCAGGCGTACATGTCCAGCGGGGGGACCGGCAGTTGGGTGCCCATCGGCTCGCTGGGCGGGCCGGAGACGTGCGTTTATGGGATGAACAACCTCGGTGCGGTAGTAGGCTTTTCAACGACTAGCGCGAGCGGCGCTTATAACGCCTTTGTCTATAGTGGCGGAACGATGACCGACCTCGGCACCTTCGGCGGGTTGGTGAGCTGCGCCAACAGCGTGAATGACCAAGGCGTCGTTGTGGGCTATGCGGACTATCCGGGCGGCCAGTTGGACGGGCGCGCCTTCATCTATTACGGCAGCGGCTCAATCGAGGACTTGAACAACTTGATTGACCCCTCGTCAGGCTGGACGATTGACGTTGCGGACGCCATCAACGACCGCGGTCAGATAGCGGCGGAGGGCTACTATCAGGGAAGCGGGGACGCTCATGCGGTCCTCCTGACTCCGATCGCGGAGCCGGAACCGTCAACGCTTTGGCTACTGGTCGCGGCGGGCTGCTTTTCCATGATTATTGGAAATTACAACCGATGGCGGTTGAAATCGGATTTCTACGGTTCCAGGAACTCGCGCGACGCGCGGCAAATCATTCAAAGGAGGATGGAGTCATGCAAAATCTCCCGACGACAGTGCAAACAACCAATTCACGACCATGCTCAACGTGGACGTGGGAAGCAATCCCGGCGTGTTCGGTGGCGTTATTCAAGACGGTAGCAACGGAACAACCGTTGGCCTGAATGTAGAATGCCCCTACGATGGGGACGGTATGCTCCTTACGCTCACGGGTAGAAATGCGTACAGCGTTGGAACCATTTCAGACGGTACGCTGCAAGTCGGCGATGGCACGCACAACGGCTCGATTACAGGCCAAGTCAACGTCACGGACGGAATCATCTTCGATGTTGCCGCGAACACAACCCAGACATTCAACGGCACGATAATCGACAGCGCGTCCGAAGGCTTTCTGCTGACGGCAGGCGCGGGCACATTGGTTTTGAACGGCGACAACGCCTACCAAGGTGCGACGGGCGTGGAAGACGGCACGCTGCAGCTCGGCAGCGACAACGTGCTGCCCGCCGGTACGAATCTGACGATCGACGGCGGCGTTTTGGATCTGGGCAACCATCAAACGCCCGAGTTGGCGACGGTCACACTGGAAGACGGCAGCATCTGGGAAGATGGGCCAGGAACCCAGGGGACTCAGCAGAGCCCTGGCAAACTTGTCTGCGACAGCTTCACGACGGAGAATGGCAACGTGACCGCGAACCAGTCACGAAACGCTCCCAGTTGGACGCGGCCCCGAGGTCGACATTGCGCGATGAAGATGCCGGTTTGCATCCGGGCGGCGCGGCTATTACTGCCGCTCACAGGTATCTGTGCTTTCATTGATGGCCACGAAGTAGGAGTCGGGACGATTGAAGATTGGATTTCTTGAAAACTCCCGTGCCAGGCGTTTGACAAATCCTCCGTTGCGCGTTACCATGCCGGTTGTACGAATCCGAATGAACTTCCCGATTATCCGACCGGGTGCGCGAGACGCGGGGTGGTTCTGAATGCCGATTGCCTGGCGATCTTTCCACGTATCCGATCGGTTTGGCGAATAGGCGGCGATTTTTTGACCGGCGCTGCGGTCTGATTTTCAGGCTGTGTAACCGGAAGTGAAGTTGCAATCTTTCGAAGGAGGCGGTGTCGGTAACTGGCCCCGGCCGGTTGCGACGCAACGGGATGAAAAGACGCGATGCGGTTTCGTGCCTTTCCGACCGCGAGCGGGTGGTCTAATTGACCCGCGTTCTCAATCGGCCTTTCTCTGGCTCGACCCATTTCTGACTTTTGACGTAGCGAGTTTCGCCCTGTGCAGCGTGTTCAGGCCGATTGTCTTGGCGCCGTCGGAGTGAACGGGATGAGGGTCTGACTTGGAACGGGCATTTAACACGGACAGGGATATCGCCCAGCCTCGACGAGGGGCTTGGCAGCAGGACGTTGTGGCGGTTCTCCGTGCGTTGGCCACTATGACGACGAATTAGCGGTCCCAGGCAAAATCAGGGAATAGCGTCCATGTTGCGATTTTGGCATTTTTTTCATCATACCCGACTGAGATTGCATGATCCGAATTAAGACAAGACTTATCGCGCTGTTCGTCGTTTGCGCGATGGTTGCGCACGCCTACGGCAGCGATATACAATACAACATAACCTACCTGGGGGTGTTGGCAACGCCGCCCGGCGATCAAGATCAGGTCGTGCAAAGCAGTTATGCCACGTCGCTGAACAACCTCGGTCAGGTTGTCGGTTACGCCGACACTTACACGGGGTATTCGCACGCCTTCATGTACACGGGAAGCGGCCCGTTGGTCAACATGGGGTCGCTTGCCGGGGACTACAGCGTGAGTAGCGCGCAGGCAATCAATAATCAAGGTATGACCGTTGGTTATACTGATACACCGGGAACGGGCAACCCGACTCATGCATTTGTATACACCACAAACGGCGGGATGCAGGACATCGGTACGCTGGGCGGAATTGACAGCTATGCATGGGACGTCAACAGCTTGGGGCAAGTCGTCGGGTATGCAAGCACCGCGCATGGAACCACCGACGGATTCCTCTACTCCGGCAATGGGCCGATGGTCGATCTGGGACCGTACCAGGCGTTATGCATTAACGACGCAGCTCAGATCGCAGCGATCGTCGGCTCGGGGAGCCAATCAAGCACGTACGTTTCCAGCAGTGGAACGAGTGGCTGGGTCAACATCGGATCGCTGGGCGGCACCTTTACCACACCGCGCGCGATGAATAATCTCGGTGAAATTGTGGGTGGGTCGGCGATCACCACTGCGAACGAGATTGCTCAGCCTTTCCTCTACAACGGCGGGACGATAACGAACCTCGGCACGTTCGGCGGCCAGTACGGCTGGGCGTACGGCATAAATGACTCTGGTCTTGTCGTCGGGGGTGCAGACTTCGCGGGCGACTTGTCCGAAGCCGCCTTCGTCTATTACGGCAGCGGATCGATCGAGAACTTGAACGATCTCGTTGTCAACGCTGCGCCCGGGTGGACTCTCACGGAGGCGATGGCGATCAATGACTCCGGACAGATTGCCGCCGAGGCGTATCAGCAGGCATCCGGAGAGGGTCAGGTTGTTTTGCTAACCCCAACCCCGGAACCATCATCGGTTTGCCTCTTGATCATCGCGGCGGTCGCCATCGCGGCGCTCAAAACAAGCAGACTTTCAGCTCGGGTGCGCGGCTTCGGTTGACGCCGGCACGAATTTTGGTTTTGAGGTCAAGGCACTTTTCATTCAGGAGGGTTCGATCATGTTTGGACCTCGGTGGTTGGGCAAGGCTTTCTCCGCGCGTGTCTGCGCGATCGCAAGATCGCTACGCGGGGCACAAAAGAAGCGATTCGTTCATCGGCTGCGGTTCGTGGCTGGTTCCCGTGCGCGTCGGTTCGAGGGCGCGAAGAAGTGGCTCTTGCAAGTACTTTCGACGCAGCGCAATGCAGTGCGCTCACTGGTGCAGACCGTTTTTGTGGGGTTGACGAGCTCGGCCTCGTGTCTCGACGCCAGAACCCGAAGCCTTCGTTTCGAGCCCCTGGAGGGTCGCGCGCTTCTGACAACGACCCTATTGTGGAATCCGACGGCGGTTGTGCCTGCCGCGGCCGCCCATGAAATTGGCCTTGGGGAATGAATGGGCCGACGCAAAGAAGGGCCTCGCTCACCGCGGCCTTTTCTCTTGGCCCCCTCCGCCCGGCCCAGGTCTCAGCCGTGCCGTCGATCATCGGCCGCGTGCGGTTCTGGGGCTCCACTGCGCTAAAGGCCGGCGTCGATCCGGGCATCTCTTGGCAATGGTCTTCCCTCAGACGGCCGAATGTCAATGCCTGTCAATGAGCATCGCCAAGGCCACCGCCACACGGCGGTCGAGGTGCTCCTGGTCGGCGATCAAGTCCAGACGATTACGCAGGTCTTTCCCCTGCCGGTCAAGTTTCCCCAAGATCGCGCCATGGTCCAGCTCTGCGATCGAGCAGTTGTTGGGAATGACCGGCACGTATTTTCGCGTGGATCGGATGACGCGTGGAATGCGCGAGTCCGAGTCCTCCGCGGCGATAAACCACAGTCTTTGATCCGGGCGGTATCCGGCCCAACGCAGCCGCCAGAGATTGTAGAGGTGATTCGTGTGGAGCCGGGCCAAGGCGGTTCCGTTCCCGTCGTGGATCGTGTACCTGGTCGTAAAGAGCGATCGGCCCGCAGGGCGGATTTCGACGAGCGGCTGACCCTTCGCGTCGTCCGCGTGTACGACCAACCGCGGCAATCCCAGTACGATCAAGCAGACCGTGATCGCCGCAAGTCCCCCTACAAAGACGGCAAGCATTGCCACAAACAATGGGGAATTATGCCACTGACGTTCCAGCATCTGAAAGCGGGCAGCCACCTGCATTACTAGGGTAATGGTGATCGCAAGGAACGTGGCAACGGCCAGGGGGACTGCTAGGGCCACGCGGACGAGGCGCGGCGCGGAATCGGCAAGCAGAATCTGCCTGCCCTCATCATCCCAGACCCGGTGCCTTTCGCTGACCAAACCATCGGCGCAGAGCACAAAACGGTCCCGGTCGAATGCCGAAGCAAGCGGTGCAACGGCGGGCAATCGGTATTCGTCGGTGGACATAGATTGAGTTCCTAGTTCGATTAAGCTCTTATCCTTCTAGGCCAGGGCACCTTCAATTCTTGAGTTACGTTCTGGATGTTCCATGCAAGGCGTCACCATCCTCAAGCCGACGCCATCGGCATGGCTTCTATTATACCAACCACGGCTTTTTCGGTGCTTGACCCGCTTGGGCACCAGCCGGCCGCCAGCGGTCTCGCCGTCTCGCCCGCAGCCCCGACCGCCTGCTCTGCGCCTGACCGCCCCTCAATTCCGGCGGCGATCGCGTCATTCTACTGGTGGCGGCCATTCTTCGTGCCGCACCCTACCACCCCCATTGGAGAAACCATGAACCGCCCTAACCCAGCCCTGCCAACTTCCCACCGTGACACCCGAGGCCAAGCCTGCGTCAAATCCCTTCTCGGCATCAAACGCCGCACCGGCGTGTCGATGTCCAAACCCCTCCTCTTGAAGATGGCCTTCGACTCCGGCTACGAAGCCGGCGCCGAGGACGCCGGCAGCGGCGAACTGCTGGTCGAGACCTTGGATCTCCGGTACGCCCTCGATGACCTGGACAGCAAGACCAAGCGGGCGATCGCGCTGGACGAGTTGGTGATGGCCGTGAGCGTGGAGACGCTGGAGCACGAGGAGGATTGCAGGTGTGACCTTTGCCGGTCCCTTGAGGCTGTTGGTGGGTAGCCCCCGCCAGTGTCATCAGAAACACCAGCGAGCCTCCGGGCAATCATGATCGCCCCAAAATCGCAATCCGATCAGGCTGGTGCAGGGACCACTAGGTACACCGTTTGCCCCCCGTAGATGTACGCTTGGTAATACACGCCATTGAAGAGGTAATAGGTAATGCCGTCCAGCACGACCACTTGGAAGCCGATCGGCAGGCTGTCGTAATAGTAATACAGGGCGTCGCCGAACACGAAGGTGCGGTAGCCGGGACGAAATCGCCTGAAATAATCGGCTCCGTAGGGATTGCGGTAGCCACCTCTAGGCACCGAGCCCGCGTAATGCTCGGATCGGACCGCACCTACCGGCGCCGCAGGGCCGACATGTGCAGGGGCTGGGAGGCCACCGTAGTGGACCGACCCTACGCCGGCGCCGGCATGCCCGCCGGCAGCAGCATGCCCACCACCGCCACCGCCGCCACCACCGCCATGCGCAGCGATGACTGGAGCCATCGCCCACATCAACATGGCCAGACCCAGAACCAAGCTGCCCCCAAAAAAGATGCGTCTCATGATCGCTTCTCCCTTCATCACCAAAAAAGATCCCGCCTATACGTCACTTGCCGGCTGCCTTCTTCAAGGGTTGGGGCTCGCCGTGCCGGTTCAGGAAATCGACCTTGCGGATACCCTCCGGCGGCTGGAACTGAAACAGAGCGTCGCTCAGTTTGGGGTTCACGTCCCAGCGGTGGATGAGGGCCATGTATTGCGGTTCGTCTGCCTGCCGCTTGAAAGTGATGACGAGCTTGCGCGGCAGCGGCTTGTCGCCGACATCGATCCAGATTTGCCAGTCCAGAATCTTCTGCCGGAACGCCAGGTGGTGGCACTTCGCCTTGCCCACGTAGTTCAATCCGACATACGTCCCGCTCTGCACGTGTTCCGTGAAGACCTTGTAGGGATCGGAAAACAGGAAATCGGCCAGGGTCTGGTGCGTGTCGAAACGGTCGTGTAGATCGTCGAGCATCGCGTCGATGGTATCGGGCACCTTCACGGTGGCGTAGGTTTTCTGTCCGCGGTCGAAGACGGTGACCATCTTGCCGTCGTAGTAGAACAGGGAATTCGCTGTGTCTCCCTCGCTCTCACCGAACATCTTGTCGGGCCGGTTCACCGTCAAATGGCGCTGGTTGCTGAGCTGAAGTTTCTGGCCGTCGTCCTGCACTTCGTCAATGAACTCCTCGACTTGGAACGAGTACGTCTTGAGTCCCGCCAGATAGTTCGACATGGCCTTGAGGCACTGGTCCGCCTTGGGCTCGATGTTGGGGGCCTCTTGCTCAGCGCCGCCCACGAGAGCTACGCCCCCCAGCACGGCCACAACCACCAAACCGACTGCCAACATTCGCCTTCTCATGATTAAACCCTCCGTTATCCGTGGGAGCCACACCGCCGCGACATCCGGACACGCGCCGGCCCGCGAGGCTCTCGTTTACTTAAAGTTGTCCTGGACCTTGTTGCAGGCGTCCTGAAGCCTATGTTCCGTCACCACAATCCTAAGCCGCCGAGCGGGAAAGGGCAATAGACTTCTTCTCTTGCGTATCCCACAGCCTTTCCATGTTCGTCCGCGCCAAGACGGCTCCCGTCAGGAATACGCCATAAGTGGCAAAAAGGTTCGCCTGAAACCTTTTGGCGGCAGGGCGGGTTCCTCCTTGGCTAATGTTCGGAATCCGAACACGGGATGTTGTCGCCGAGCGATCACCCGATCGCGGGACGAGAAAACGGCTACACCGCTTGCCGTCGCGGCCCTCTTTTTGGCCCCTCCGCCCGGCCCTGGTCTCGGCCGTGCCGTCGATCATCTTCCGCGTGGGGGTTGGGGCTTGAGTGCGCTAAGGGCAGGCGTCGATGGCGGCATTATCTCTTGGCGACCGGTCTTTTTTTCGTGCCGCCGCTCCATCCCACCAAGTCCAGGAGGCCACCATGTCCACGCCCAAGCCCTACGCCTACATCACCACCCCCGCAGGCTCGCTCACCACGCCGCCCGACAGCCCGAAGGTCCTCATCCACACCCGGAAGGGCTGGTGCGTGGGCGGCAGCGCCAGGGCCGTGCGGGTGCCGAGGATGCGCCGCACGCCCCGTGCCGGCGGCGGGAACTGGGCCTGCCCCCGGTCGACGCTCGCGGGGGAAGCGCCGGAGAGCCGCGGCCGCGTGGAGGCCCAGGTCCATGATGCTGAAATCGAAAGGCGTGTCGATCACCGTCACGTTGAACTGCCGCAGCAGTTCCAGGGCCCGAGTTTCCTCGGCCCGCTCTCCGAGGAACGCCCGCCATTCGGCCAGTCCGAAGCCCATGCCGTTATTGGCCAGCACGCGCGCGGTAAAGGGATACGAGTCGCGATTCTCGGCGCAAAATAGCGGTCGGCGTCGACCATGAGGGAACCGACAACGGACTGCTTCACACGAGCGGGCGAAGAGGCGAAGGAGCAAGCGATTACCAGGATGCCGGGCAGCGTTTTCATTGTAAAGACGCGAAGTCCTTTTGCACGTCTTGCTGACGAAAGGCGGCTGCGACCTTGGGAAGGAGCATGAAGATCAAGAGGAGGACCGGATAAAGCAGTCCGGCGCAGCCACCGAACACCGCGCCCACCGCTCCACCGACCGCTGCGCCTGCTTCCGGCCCGCGAGCGTGCTCGGCTTGCTCGAGCAGCGGGCGGACCATGAATATGTAATTCACGAGGATGTTGGCAATGCATAGGAAAATCGCGAAGATCGCGTAGGCAATCGCCAGCCAGCGGGCCCAGGGCTTGAGGCCCAGTAGTCCGATGCCGCTGGCCAGCAGCGCGACACAGACCGCCAGGCCCAAGGGAATCGAGAGCATAATCCAGGTCTTGTAGGCAGGATTCTCCTGCATGATCTTAAGGACCGGATTGTTGCCGGCATCAACCATCGTGAACAGGGCGAAACTGCTTATCAGCCCGAACACTCCAAACGCGGCGAACACGAGGTTCAATACGGCGAACACGGTGACTGAGACAGGACGTTGCATGGTATTTCCTTTCGCGAGGTTTGGGCGGGCGTGCCCAACAGGCCCGTGTTGAAAGAGGCCGGGACATTCCGCCGGTGATGTGGTTCTTCGACGAACTTGCAATCGCGCGTTCAGTCTACCGCGCGGAGCGGCGGCCTTCAATCGTTTTGCAGCCCGTCATAGAGGCCCATGCCGGAACTGCGCTTCGCCCGTTCGCGGCCTGCGGCTGCAGCTTGTTCCAGCTCGCAGCTTCCAATTCGCAGCGGTGGCGCCCCTGCTCATCGACCTTGTCTTTGCCGAACACCACGCTGCTGCCGACGGTGTTCTTCAGCCGCGAGTCGATGACGTTGCCGGTGACGACCAGCCCGCCAAGATTCTGGAGGTCGAGACCCGGGAGAAACCCAAATACATTAGCGACCCGCGCAACTTGGCGTTCCTTTCGCAACGTTCCGCTTAATTGTTGGTTTCCATGATCCGCTGTATAGTCGCTCAGCCAAAAAGGCCCTGTTTTCCAGCCAAGAAAGCCCTGTTTTGAGCTTGTTTGACAAGAAAACCAACAATTAAGCGGAACGTTGTCCTTTCGATGATCAGCCCGCCAACCAACGTCAAGGTGGTCGGCAGCCGCGGCACTTCCGTGGCCCACACGCTGGCGATGGCTCTTGACGACCCCTCGATGGACGATGACCTCTGGCATCGCACCATCCGCGTGCCGGGGGGTATAATGAACGATACGCCGAATCCCGGTGACGGCCTCGCACTGTCCTGACTGCGATCTTCCCTGTTACCGAAATCCTAAGGAGTGTTGCCATGATCGTTGCACGAACTTTCCTGTTCTTTGCCTCCGTCTTGACGTTGCTACTGTCTTTTGCCAGCACGGGGCGTGCGGACAGTGCCTCCCTGGAGGCGGAAGTGCGTAAGCGAGCGAAGGCTGTTGAAAAGGAGCTAATCGTGTTGCGGAGGGACATCCACCAGCACCCGGAACTTGGCGACCAGGAGACGCGGACCTCGAAACTCGTCGCGAATTACCTCCGCGGCCTCAAGCTGGAAGTCCGCACAGGGGTGGCCCGAACGGGCGTCGTGGGCATCCTCAAGGGCGGCAAACCGGGTCGCACGGTCGCGCTCTGCGCCGACATGGATGCGCTTCCGGTCCAGGAGCCGGCGGGGCTGCCCTTCGCTTCCAAGGAAATGGGCAACTATCACGGGAAGATGGTCCCCGTCATGCATGCCTGCGGGCACGACACGCACACCGCCATGCTCCTGGCAACCGCGAAGGTGTTGGCGGGCATGAAGGACGATCTGCCGGGCACGGTGATCTTCATCTTTCAACCGGCCGAAGAAGGACCAAGCTTGTTCAACCCGAACTCGGGCAGGAGCTGGGGCGCCAAGCTCATGTTGGAGGAGGGCCTGTTCAAGGACACGAAACCCGACGCCGTCTTCGGCCTGCACGTCTTCCCTGGTCGCTCCGGCGAGATCGCCTACCGACCCGGCGCGACCACGGCAAGCAGCGACAACCTGGAGATCACGGTCACTGGAAAGCAAGGGCACGGCGGCATGCCGTGGAACGCGGTGGATTCGATCACGACATCGGCCACCATCATCTCGGGCCTGCAAACCGTGGTCAGCCGAAAAGCCAACCTGACGGAATCACCCTTGGTCGTTACGATCGGAACCATCAACGGCGGAACAGCGCGAAACATCGTGGCCGAAACGGTATACATGACGGGCACCGTCCGGGCGTACGACGAGAAGGTGCGAGAGCAGGCGCGGCGCGACATCCGCCTGGCCGTCGAAAAAATTGCCGAGAGTGCGGGCGCGAAGGCAACCGCGTCGATCACGAAGAATTATGACACGTCGATCAACGACGAGAAGCTGACGGCCCAGATGGCCCCGGTTCTGAAGCGAGCCGCCGACGGCAATGTGACCACGATACCGATGCTCGGAGCGTCCGAAGACTTCTCTTGCTATGCCCGGGCGACCCCCGGCCTGTTCGTTTTCCTCGGCGTCACGCCCCACGATCAGGACCCGGCCAAGGCCGCACCCAACCATAGCCCCAACTTTTTTGTCGATGAGAGCGCATTGGTTGTGGGAACCCGAACCATGGCCTCGTTGGCGGTAAACTTCCTCAGCGAATCGCCGCAGAAGTAGGCGTGGCAGCGGCTACGTCAAATTGCAAACGAGAGGATTACCAGGTGCCAACCGCGCACTTCTGGGCGCGGTTTGATGGGTGAAGGTGGCCGTCTGCCCGGCCCGCTTGGTCGCGCCGGTTGCAATACGGCAGCGACCGGCCCGAATCTTCATTCGACCAACGAGGCAGCCTACATCGCACGCAGCGCTGCCACAACCTCGGCCACTTCGCGGCCCTTCTGTTCGATGATGTCGAGCAGTTCGGCCGGAGTGCGCGTGTCGTCGTCGGCCTGCTTGTTCGGGTTGACGGCCTTCAAGTCGTGGCCGCCCGTTCCAAATTCAACTTCAAGAGCCTCTCCAGCAATTCCTCATCGCTCATGCCAGCGTCCCAGCCATAGGCGGCGAAGACAGCGGCGTCGAGCTTCTTGTGGGCCAGGTCGAGCCAAGCAGGTCGCTGGTTGTAGAGGTTCGTCAGGGTCCGCCTACTGAGGCTCGCGGCGCAGTCGGGGTCTTTGGGCACGGTGCGCGGCCAGCGAACGGTGCCGATGCCCCGTGCGTTCGGTTCCATCACGTACCGTCCCCACGGGCCGTCCACCGAGCCAGGGAACTCCAGCACTTCCGTCCTGGTCCACTCCGGCGGGTTCAGCCAACCGTTGCGTAAATCATCCATCTCGCGCGCCGCAGCAGTAATAGCGGCCGGCCGCTCGCCAGTTGGCGGCGGCATGGGGAACGTCTCGAAACAGGTGCTCGGCGTATAGCGAAAGCCGCTTTCAACCTCCCGAAGTTGCGTACCCTGAGCCCTTGCCCAGATCTCGTGGACACGAGAATGCGCAAGACCAAAGAAATAGTCGCCACTCTCGGCGAACACGATCAACTGGTGGTCGGGCAAGATCGGTGAGGCCGACCAGACGAACAGGCGATACTTGGAAACCGTCAATGTCGCCAGGAAACGGTCGATCCGTGTGAGTGCAGCCCGCATCGCTGGCCGGGCCTCGACGTGTATCCACCATCGCTCCCGGTACGCTTGCCGTTTGTTCTTCTGACGCTCTGGCCGCACATGGCGCTCGACGTGCCCAAATGGCCGTTCGTAGCGACAGGCATCTTCTTCGGACATCCCCACGCCAAAGTCGATGATCCACACACCGCGAGGGCGGCGGGCCACGTCCAGCCCGTTGATCCACGGTACAACCACGTCGGAGTTTGGGCGACCGTGAGGGTTGGGGCGCAAAGCATCGCCACGGCCACGGCCTCTGGGATGTCGAAAGCTCCGCCCTTCGTATCGCCCATGAAAGACCGCCCGAGGTTTACTGCCAGCGGCTTGGCCGTTGTCGTATTGGCTGTGGCACGCAGGTTTGCGTGGATGCAGGCCACCGCCTTGCCGTTCAAGATACGGTCGGCCTGCGCGCCGTCATCGAACCCCACCATCGACACATGGACGGTTGCACCGTCGAGAACCCAATCCCGGTCGCTCTCCGCGAAGAAGACGTCGCCCGATGCCTTAATCCGTTCCAGCACCTTGCGGTTGGCCCCACCGCGGATGCCCTGCGTAGCCAGCAGGCCGGTACGTCGGCACTTGCCAATCTCGATCTGCCGCCGCGCCTTCTCGAACCAGTAGCAACAGAGGTCGGCCTCACGCGGCACACGGTCACCCCAGAGATTAAACATCGTATCGACGTACTCATCGCCCAGGTTCTTCCGCAGGAGCTTCCCGCCCAGAAACGGCGGATTGCCGACGATGAACTCTGCGTCCGGCCACTCCGGTTCCTTGGGATGCTCGGGGTCCGACAGGTCCAGGATCGCGTCCATCTGCTTGATCGTCTCAATGGGCGTCAGCACTGGATGGTCCGGCATTTTGAAGCCGTTGAAGTGCATCCATTGCAGATAGCCGATCCAGATGACGACCTGGGCAAGCTCGTGCGCGTAGGGGTTGATCTCCAGCCCGTGAAGTTGTGTCGGGCTGACGTGGGGCACGATCGACAGGCCGCGCATAGCCGCATAAGTCACCACTTCTTTCTCCAAGTCCAGGAGCATGTTGATCGCCACGTAGAGGAAGTTGCCCGATCCGCATGCAGCATCTAAGACTGTGACGTGCGCGAGCCGCTCGATGAAATCGAGGACCGTGCGATCGAATGCCTTGCGCTGGGGCGATTCCTTGCCGCCCGATCTTGTGCGGGACCGGCTGGATTGCACAACCTTGGGCCACAGCTCCTCCTCGCACTTCCGCTTGACCTCGGCCCATTCGCACTGCAAGGGGGCCATCAGCACCGGCCGCAAGAGCGTCTCGATGTCCCCCCGGCTGGTGTAGTGGGCGCCGATCTGGCTTCGCTTGTCGGGATCGAGGCTCCGCTCGAAGAGCGTGCCAAAGATCGATGGCTCGACGCTGGCCCAATCGTATTTGTTGATCTCGGCCAGAGTGTTGATTTCCTGGGCCGTGAGCGGGATCGCGTCCGCGTCAGCGAAGAGGCCGCCGTTGAACCAGGCGATGGCGTCGGCGCCGAAGTCGCCCCCGCGGGCCATCGCGGCAAACAGCGCCTCCAGCCGTCGCGGGAGTATCGCGGGGTTGGCCTTGGCGTTTTCCAGCAGCTTGCCGAAAAGGCCCGCCGGCAAGAGGCCCGTGTCGTCGCCGAACATGCAGAACATGAGCTTCATCAGGAAGTGGGCGGCGCGGTGCGGCTCGATCTTCTTGTCATCCTGCAGCCCCCTGGCCAGCTTGCCGAATCGCTCCGCGGCCTCGACGGTAATTGTCTCACTGGTGATGCCGGGTCTTAGCGAGCCGGGATCGGTGAAGACCCGCCGGAGGATGTCGATGTTCGCTGGCTGCGCGAGGCCGGCCAGGCCGAAGGCATGGACCTCCTTGCGCGTGCCGGTGAAGTTCGTGTGGATCTCGAAACGGTCCATGTCGCAAACGACCATCAGCGGCGGATTTTCCAGGGCCTCGCGATAGAGTTGAAGTTGTTGGTAGGCCCCCTTGAGGTCCTTGTGCTTGCCCTTGTATTCCCAGCCGAAGTGATCTCGCATCCAAACATCGGCCCAGCCTTTCTTGTCTTCGCTGGTCTGTACGCCTTTCTCGAACGTGTACCAAGTACCCTCGGGGTCGGCTTCGGCCGGTTTGGGTTGACCCAATAGCTCGCATAAGTCAAGGAAGTGCTGCTGGCAGGCGCTGCGCTCGGAGAGCGTGACACGCTGCCATTTGGCGATGAATTGCTGCGGGGTCAAAGTGGTCGCTCCGCGTCGGCGGCTGGAAGGATGATAGCTGTGCGCCGCATCATACCGCGCCCGGCGGTCGCGTGCAATTCTGCAACAGCTCCAACACGTCAATTCAGGCCCGCTGGTAGGGCCCGCGTCGGCCGCCGAAGGTCAAAGTCGAGGCCGAACCACGGCATTATAACTTGCTCATGCCTGCTTTGGGCCTCCGCGCCCCTCTTCTACTTTGACCTGACCGGCTGACCGTCTCCTGTCCCCGCGGCTGACCGGCCAGCGCCCGGTGTTTCCGCTGCCTTGCACGGTGCAAGGTGGTTTTCGTGTTCCCTCAACACGGACCGCCTTGCTGGCGGTCCACCAAGGAGATCGCCGATGAGTACACGACGTGATGACCCGCGTCGCAAAGTCCCCGCATGGCACGCCAGGCTGCTCGCCCTGCTCCCCACAGTTGTCCGCTATGCCAAGCGGGCCTTCCGCACCTATGACCCGGAAGCCAGGCAAGAGGCCGTGCAGAATGTCGTCGCCAACACCGCTGCCGCTGTCGCCGGCCTGGCCAAGCGCGGCAAGCTCGACCTCGCGTACCCGACCGTGCTTGCGAAATTCGGAATCCGGCAGACCCTCGACCATCGCAAGACTCGCTCGTCCCTGAACATCAAGGACGTGCTCAGCAAGTACTGCCAAGAGAACAAGGGCGTGATGGTCGAAAGGTTGGACAAATTCAACGAGCAGGAGGACTGCTGGGAAGAGGCAGTCGTCGTTGACACCCGGAATGCCCCTGTGCCGGCGACCGTCGCCTTCCGCGTGGACTTCAAGGACTGGCTAAAGAGCCTCGCCCCGCGTGACCGCAAAGTGGCCCGCTACCTCTCTTTGGGTCATCGCACTGCCGACGCCGCCCGCCGGTTCAAGGTCACGCCGAGCCGTATCGCCCACTTGCGCCGCGAGTTGGCAGAGTCATGGCGTCGCTTCGTGGGCGATGAGCACCGTGCTGCCACCGCGGCCTGATCTCTCATCTCTGGCTGCCACTCACGCCAAGCCCCACGGCCCAGTCCCGGCTGCGTCATTTCCTCCGAGCGCCGGGGCTGGGCTTCTTCATCCGTACCCAAGCGTCCGCCGACCCCCAATACCCAACCCGAAAGGAAAAATCCCATGATTACGTTCATCCTGATTGCCTGCTCGATTCTCGCTCTCACCGTCATCTGGTTGTTCCGCCGCCGCTTGGCCCGTCGCATCCCCAGGGCGATCAAGGCCGTGACTCTGCTGACCACGCTCGTCGTGCTCGCCGTCGTCGGCTTGCTCCTGGACGTGGTGTGCCTGGTTTCCTTAATCGCAACGATTGGCCACCACCGGTTCCTGGGCATCGTCCTGGCAGCTACCAAGGCGGTCTGCATCGGCTGCTCGAAGCCTGCTGACCCATCCAAGCCGAATCCCATTCAGTGGTTGGCGGCGGACGGCATCCTACCCGAACCCCAGGTGTTCCAGCCGAGAGTGGACCATTCCCGCACGCGCACGTGGAGTGTGGAACGTGTGGCTTGGCTGCCGTGGCATGCGGATCAGGACGCCCTGCGAGATGCCGTGTACTTGGAGGGCCAGAAGCTCGTGGCCCACACCGCTGCCTCCGCCGAGAACATCCAGGCAGCCAAGATCGCCGCCGAGACCGTGCTCAGGGCGCTGTACTCGGAGGTTGGCTGGCAATTGACCGTGACGTGGCACAGCGTCGACAGTTCGAAGGCAGTTGCCCAATGACTCCCTTTAGCTATCAGCCGATCGTGCGTTTCGCCCCGTCCCAGGCTCTTCCTTTCGTCCGCCCCCCTGGAGAAGAAATGACGAATCCCGAAAGCCCCGGCCCAGTCACATGGCTGGTACGGGCATCCCAATCCCTCGCCGCACTTCTGCGGCCATCGAAGCCCACACGGCCGCAGGTCCTTGTAGTTGTCGAGGGTCCCAACGACATTGAGTTCCTGCGGCGCATCAGCGCCATGCTGCATCGCGACTCCGCACGCTTGCCCGACCCGGCCGACAGGGAGCGGCAGGGCCGAGTGGTGTTCGCACCGACCGGCGGCGTCGACCTTTCGACTGGTTTCCGCTACGCTGGCCTGGCCCTGCCCGAGTTCCATCTTCTCGATCGCGATATCCCGCCCGTGACCCAGACCCGCCGTCAAATCGCGGCGATGGTCAACTCACGGTCGAGGTGCCGCGCCGCAATCACCAGCAAACGCAGCCTCGAGAACTACCTGCACCCTGCGGCGATCTTCGAGGCCAGTGGCTTCTCCGTCACGTTCTCTGACGATGACGACCTGCCAGAGTTGGTCGCCAGGAAGGCGGATGAGCGTCATGAGCCGGGGGTTCCCTGGGATGATCTGTCTGCCCGCGCCCGTAGGCGGCTGCGGTACAAGGCGAAGAAGTGGCTCAACACCCGTGCCGTGGAGCAGATGACGGCGGCGCGATTGGCGGAGCGGGACCCCGATGGAGAAGTACGGGCGTGGTTGGCAACGATTGCCAAGCTGGGTGGGCGATGACCGACAACTAATTCAGCCCGGTGGCCGCCCTGCGAAGGGCGGCCAGATGCTGGGCTTTTTCTTTACCCCTTGGCGCACGTGGCCCCTCGGCGGAGAACATCCAGCAGGCGAAGGCGGGTGCGGAGTCGGCGATCCGCGGATTTGGGGAGTTGGGTGGACTGTGGCGGGGAGGTGGGTAGAGGTTGGCGGTGGGACCGCGGGCGCGGAAGCACGGCAGGTCAAGCCTTCTGGCGTAGTCTCCAGATTCCCAACGCAACCACGCCCGCAAGCAACAAGGCAAGGCTGCCGGGCTCAGGGACCGCTGCGATACTTGCAACCCGGAAACCTTCGTTGTAGTTGAAATTGGCCGGGTAGTCGTCTTGGCGGTTTGACGACGAAATGCCGAACACGGAGTCGCCGACGTTGCTGAACCCGACACCGCGTAAACCGCGGTATAAACCGTTAATGCTGGTCTCGTTGAATTGAAAGACATCTCCACCCATGTCATAAGCGCCGTACGCGCTTGGGGACGCCGCGAATGTCCCCACCGGCGTGTAGTGATTAATCGCGTCGGTGTAGCCGTTGATGTAATAGTTCGCGTCATTTGTGGATGTTGCGGCCAACACCAAGGAGTTGTCCGGCGGAATACTACTCTGCGTCGGATAGGACCAGTAACCTGAGTCGGTCCCGCCGCTTTTATAATACGCGGCCTTGTACCATTCGTTTTCCGTTGGCAGAAAGTACTGCGGCGCGGTGATTCCGCTGTGAGCTGGCGAGGCCACGCTCATCAACTGCGCGTTGGACGTTGCGCCGCTGAGCAGGTACTGCGCCGGTTTCCGTCGTACCGTTTCCCTCCACGCCAGTCGGTTGGCCGTTATCGAGCCAGTTGCAAAACCGTGCCGCGTCGCCCCAACTAATGTCGAACACCGGCATGTTCGCGGCCTCCGGGTTAGCCCCCGTGACCGAATAGGAGTAGCTACCGGGGTTGCCTGAACGGCTGATCCCAAGGGGAGACGTGATGAAGTTTCCTCCAGCCATGTAGCTGTTGTAAAGTCCATAGGTATCAGTCGTGGCAACGGCATTGAGGAACTGTGTATACTGGCCTAGCGTAACGTCGTACTTACCAATCTGGTAAACATAAGGAACTGATCCGTAACCGGTGGTCCTGTCATTCATTACCGTCGTGTCCGGCGCGTTGCCTGGATTGCCCACGGTCACGAATTGCAGGCCGGTTTCGCCAGAGGGCATGTTGAACACGTCGGCCTGGGCCGAGACGGCGGAGGCCAAGAGAGCTGCCGTCAAGAGAAGTCGCACGATTGCCTTCGCCCTACGCCGCCGCCAAACGTAGGCAATCAGCCCCATAGCACCGACACCAAGCAGGGTGAGGGTGGAGGGTTCGGGGGTGGGTGCAAGGTTCAAGGCGAAAACCGTGCCGTCGCCGTAGGCACCGCCGTATATGGTCGTGCCATACAGTGTTGAACCGCTGAGCGTCAAACCACCCCAGGGATATCCGCCGTTGCTGCCGCTGAACGAGGCTAGTACTGTTGGACTACCGCCGTTCACGGGAATGCTGAAGACTGTGCCGTACGAGGCGGTGCCGGCAAAGGAGGTCGTCCCGTACAAGGTGTCGCCGCTGAGCATCAAATCGGCACGGGGATATGCACCGTTGCTGCCATTGAACGAGGCAAGGACCGTGGGGCTGCCGCCGCTCATGGGAACGCTGAAGATCGTGCCGTACCCATTGGCACCACCATTCACAGTCGTCCCATACTGGGTGTTGCCGCTAAGCACCAAATCGGCTTCGGGAAATTCGCCGTTGCTGCCGTTGAACGAGGCCAGTGCCGCGACGCTGCCGCCTCTCACGGGAACGCTGAAGACCGTGCCATCCCCATAGGCGCCAGCGGCGTAGTTCGTCCCGTAAAGGGTACTGCCGCTGAGCGTCAAACCAGCCGAGGGACCATAGCCGCTGTTGTTGATGTTTAGAAGCGAGGCCAGTACCGTGGGACTCCCGCCGCTCACGGGAATGCTGAAGATCGTGCCGACCCCACCGTCACCGCCGTTGGCGGTCGTCCCGTAGAGGGTACTGCCGCTGAGCGTCAAATCGGCTTCCGGATACTCGCCGTTGCTGCCGTTGAACGAGGCAAGGACCGTCAGACTACCGCCGCTCACGGGAACGCTGAAGATCGCGCCATACCCATTCTCACCGCCATAGAGGGTCGTCCCATACAGGCTGTTGCCGCTGAGCGCTAATCCAGCACAGGGGTTCTGGCCGTTGCTGCCATTGAACGAGGCAAGGACCGTGGGGCTGCCGCCGCTCACGGGAACGCTGAAGATCGTGCCGTACCCATTGGCACCACCGTTGTACGTCGTTCCGTACAGCGTGTCGCCGCTGAGCGTTAATCCGGCACGGGGAGTTTGGCCGTTGCTGCCACTGAACGAGGCAAGGACTGCAAGAGTCTGGGCGTGAACATGGATAGCAAGCAAGCCGAGAAGAATCAAGACGCCTCCACACATCCTCAATCCCGCAATCGCGCCTCGCATCATCGTGTTGTCAGACATTTGTTGTCGCCTTAAAGAAGTCTCGTTCTTTGATATCAAAGGCCACGCCACAGACAGATAAACCAACCGCTACTCCAACAGCGCACAGCAACCCAGCCACGGAAACACCCAAGGGAAGCCAGACCCAGCCAAAGAACGGTGCGCAGTGCCAGACTCCCTTTGAGAGTCTTCGTATTGAGCCCCGGACGCAGAGAGACTAAAACGACTCTCGCCGGAGTTGTGCTGCTGCGGATTGTGGCTCGCGGGGTTGCGCTGCCTGCTGCTATCGGGTCTGCGTTGAGGGCTGGAAAATGCATGGCGGCCCGCCGTGTTGCCTTCATGTGCGAGGAACATGTCGGAAAGGACAGGGTGGTCGGAGTTTCCCTCGAAACAGCCTGCGCTGCAAGCCGCCTCCGCCAACACGCCCAGCCGAGCAGCCCCACAACGCTGAGCCCCAAACAGTGCCGCGGTCGAAGGCTCCGGCACGACGGTGAGCATGAGATCATTGTTTTGCACGGAGAGCGAGGCCGGCAGGCCATCGATCGAGCCGCTGAGGTTGCTCCCCAGGCCCGTGATCGATTCGGCGTTGACCAGCGTATAGGTGCCCGGACCGAAGCCGCCCGTCCAGTTGAAGCCGAAATTGGAGAACTGCTGGCCGTTGAGGGTCAAACTGCCGGAGGGCATGGAGACCTCGTCATCGGTCGAGACACCATCGAGGTCGAAGTCCATCGTCGCACTAGCCGAGAGCACGAGGTTTCCGCTCAAGTGCAAGACGCCCAACGGATCGCCAGGGGCCAAGACTCCGCTGGAGTTGACCGTAACGCTGCGGAGAGAGCCCGTGCCGCCCAAGGTCCCGCCGTTGACGCTGACGGCGGAATTGGTCAGCGTGCCATCGATGGTGAGTTTGCCTTGGCTGATCGTTGTCGGGCCGGTGTAGGTATTGCTGGCGGCGAGAACAAGCGAACCGGTGCCGGTCTTTGTCAAACGGCCGCTGCCACCAACTGCACCCGAGTAGGTCGTGCTGGTGTTGTCGGTTCCGGTGGTAAGCGTGCTCGTGCCCAGGTCGATCGGCGCGGCGCCGCTCATCGAGCCAATCGTCAGATTATACGCTGACAATGCGAGGCTTCCTCCGTTGAGCTGCATCAGACCCGTTACCGTCGTGTTGTCCACGAGGGTGAATGTCCTGGTGCTGGTAATGAATGGATAGTCTTGAAGCGTGTAGATATCCACCACGTTGCTGAAACTGCCCGTGGCAGTCGTCCCCCCTGCGAAAAAGGCTTGGTTCCCGAGTGACGTGGCCGTGAGGTAGTCTCGCCCCACCGACAGGGACGCTGTGGACCATTGGCCTGTGCCAGCGTCGTAGATGTCCACGACATTGCTGGCATTGGAACCACCTGCAAAAAGCACCTTATTGCCGACCGATGTAGCCGCTAGGTGCTGGCGTGCCTGCGAGAGGGCCGCCGTAGACCACGTGTTGGTCGATGTATCGTAAATGTTTACGGTGCTTAGGTCGCTCATCGTGTAGTAATTCGTCCCACCGCCTGCGAAGAGTACCTTGCCATCGGCCGACGCGGCTGCGAGCGACTCGCTTGCCTGCGACAGCGTCGTGGTGGACCAACTGCCCGTGCTGGTGTCATAGATATCGACGACTTTGCTCGGGCTAGGATAGCCCTGATCCCCGCCACCGAAGAGCACCTTCCCACCGGCCGACGTGGCGGCCAGATCGCTGCGTGGTTGTGAAAGACTCGCGGTAGACCATGTGTTGCTCGCCGCGTTGTAGATGTCAACAGCGTTGCTGTACCCGCTTCCGCCTCCAAAAAACACGTTATCGCCGCTGGAGGTCGCAGCAATGTATTCGCGTGCCTGAGAGAGGGTTGCGGTGGACCATGTATTGGTTGTCGAATCATAAATGTCTACCGTATTGTAATAGACGCTGTTCGCCCACCCCCCAGCGAACAGGGCTTTGCCATCGGCCGACGCCGCGGCAAGCTCGACGCGGGCCACTGAGAGCGTCGCAGTCGACCAGGTCTCTGTTACCGTATCATAGATGTCCACCACGTTGCTGAACGGATAGCCACTGCAAGCCCCTCCCGCGAAAAGCACCTTCGTACCGATGGCCGTGGCTGCCAATTCAGCGCGTGGTTGCGACAGCGTTGCCGTGGTCCAAAGCGGTGTCCAGTCATCCGCACGAACCGGTAGCGAAGTCATCTGCACGACGGCCACAAGGCTCGCGAACGCAGCGGCCGACAACCGGGCCGCTCGGCAATTGCTTCTCAGGGAGGACTTGGCAAGCATTCTCTGTCTCAGGCATGCAAGTTTCATGGTTTCGTATCCGCATCTACAAGGTGAACAGGACTCGGGACCATCTTCGGAAGCGGTACAACTCCGTTTCAGCCGATCTGCCCAGCGTTCCGTCTTCGCTTTCGCCACGCGTAGCCCGGCAAGCCGAGGGCACCGGCGGCAAGAAGTGCCAGTGTGCTCGGTTCGGGCACGGCCGAAATGGTAATTGCGCTGTTGCTGCCCGTCCCGTAGCTGATAGTATCACCGGCAGGAATGTTCAGTCTGCCGAAGCTCCCGTTGAGGGTTCCGCTATAGCTGGCGATGGTGTACGTTCCGTGAGTAATGCTTCCGCTGAAATTGAGCGTCGGGTCGTTGTTCAGGCTCAAGTCACCCGCGATCGAAAGGCTGGTAATGGAACTACCCGCACCTACGACGTTGAGTTCACCGCCCTCAAAGTCCATGTTGCCCGCGAGGATGAGTGCGCCAGCGTTGAAGTCGCCGGGAGCCAGATGCCCGCCAGCATAGGCCGTGACGCTCGTCAGGCTGCCCGTTCCGCTGAGGATGCCGCCGCTGTTGACGATGACGGCCGAATTGGTTAGCGAGCCATCGACGGTAAGTTTGCCCTGGTTGACCGTCGTGGGGCCGTTGTATGTGTTGCTGCCGGCAAGGACCAGCGTGCCGCTGCCGGTTTTCACCAGCGTCCCCGCATCGCTGATGTTCCCGGCATACGTCGTATTCGTATTGTCGCTCCCCATCGTCAGCGTGCCGCTGCCAAGGTCGATTGGGGCGTTACCACTCATCGAGCCCACATTCAAGCTGAAGGTTGCCAGGTTGAGGCGGCCGGGGTTAAGAAGCGTCATCCGCCCGGAAACCGTGGTCCCCAGCCAAAGCGTATAGGCTGAGGAGCTGGAGATCGTCGTGTAGGACGGCAAGTTCAAGATGTCCACCACGTTGCTCGAATCGCCGATGATGTCGTAGTTGCCGCCAGCAAAGAAGACCTCGTTGCCGACCGCTGCGGCCGCCAAATTAGCGCGTGACTCCGACAGCGTCGCCGTCGACCAGGTATTCGTGCTCGCATTGTAAATGTCTACCGCGTTGCTGAAGTGACTGTTACCGACGTAGCCGCCAGCAAAGACGACGTAGTTGCCCGCGCCCGCGGCCGCAAACGCCTCGCGCGGTTGCGACAGCGTCGCCGTGGACCAAGTACCCGTGCTGGTGTTGTAAATGTCCACCACGTTACTGAAGGCTGTGCTGCTGACGCCGCCGGCGAAGTAGACGTTGTTGCCCGCGACCGCCGCCGCCAAATTCGAGCGTGCTTGCGACAACGTGGCCGTCGACCACGTATCCGTACTACTGTTGTAGATGTCGACGGCGGCGGCGTCTGTGCTGCCGTTGTTGATATCGCCGCCGGCAAAGAAGACGTCGTTTCCCGCGCCCGCGGCTGCGAGTAAGCTGCGCGACGCCGACAAGGTCGCCGTCGACCAACTGCCCGTGCTGGTGTTGAAGATGTCGACCACGTTGCTTAAAGCCACGCTGGTTTGTTGGCCGCCGCCGAACACGACGTCGTTGCCCGCGGCCGCGCCCGCGAGATCGTAGCGTCCTTGAGAGAGCGTCGCCGTCGACCAACTGCGTGTGCTGGTGTTGTAAATATCCACGACATTGCTGAGGCCGCCGTTATCTCCGCCAGCGAAGACGACGTCGTTACCCGCGGTCGCAGCCGCAAGGCCTGAGCGCCCCAGCGACAACGTGGCCGTCGACCAGGTGTTCGTGCTCATATTGTAGATGTCAACCACGTTGCTAAAGGCGCCGCCGGTGCCGCTGTTGTAGGTGTAGCCGCCAGCAAAGAAGACGTCGTTGCCCGCGGCCACGGCTGCCAGATCGTCGCGCGATTGGGACAGCGTGGCCGTCGACCACTCGGGCTGCCAGTTCTGTGCCTGGACCACGCCGGTCGCCAGGAGGACGATCAGCCCTGCCAAAAACCGAAAGAAGTCTCTCATAACCATCAAACCTCCCAAGTTGTGGACGCCGAAGCGCCCTGGAAACTGGATGCGGACGAATGTTCCGTCGCGGACAAAGAAGGCAAGTTACTATCGACGCCTTCGCCCAATGAACCAAACCAAAAGGTCATCAGACCCTGGGTATAGCCAGAGAATCTCCACCGCGCCGCGTGGAGCAGCCCTTCGATCAGAGCCGAGTTGTCAGAAGTGCAGTCCGAAGACGCCCACTGGTACCAAGTCTCGGTCTTTCTTAACCTCCTCCTCCACGCCCAGCCCACCAGCCCGAGTAGGCCCACCCCGAGCAGCGCCGCGGTCGAGGGCTCCGGGACGACGCTGAGCAGCAGATCGTTATTTGAGACTGAGAGTGTGGCCGGGAGACCATCGATCGAGCCGCTGAGGTTGCTCCCCAGGCCGGTGATCGATTTGGCGTTGACCAACGTATAGGTGCCCAGACCGAAGCCAGTCGTCCAGTTGAAGCCGAAATTGGAGAACTGCTGGCCGGTGAAGGTCAAACTGCCGGAGGGCATGGAGACCTCGTCGTCGGTCGAAACCCCATCAAGCTCGAAGTCCATTCCCGCGCCAGCCGAGAGCACAAGGTTTCCGCTCAAGTGCAAGACGCCTTGCGGATCGCCAGGGGCCAGAGTTCCGTTACCACTGACGGTGACGCTGCCAAGATAGCCCGTGCCGCCCAAGGTGCCGCCGTTGACGCTGACGGCCGAATTGGTCAGCCAGCCATCGATGACGAGTTTGCCCAAGGTGATTGTTGTCGGGCCGGTGTAGGTGTTGGATCCACTGAGAGTTAGCGAATTAGTGCCCAGCTTCGTCACCCCCAGGCTGCCGACGATATTCGAGCCGTAAGAAAAGTTGCCGGCAGTGGTATCGATGCCCAGCGCCGAACCGACGGCGAAATGGCTACCATTGCCTGCCAGCAGCGAGGCGATGTTCGCGGCCGTCCAGCCGCTCCCGCCCGCGCTGACCGCGAGTATTCCCCCGTTGGCCACGGTAACTTTTCCTGCCGTCGAGTAGCCCGGCAGTGATCCGGTGTTCGCAGCCTCAAGCGTGCCGGCGTTGACGGCTGTTCCTCCGGTGTAGCTGTTGCTGCCGGAAAGCAGCAGCGCACCGCTACCGACTTTGGTCAGGCTACCGGGGCCTCTAAGCCCCCCGGAGTATGTCGTGTTCGCGTTGTTGTTTCCCACGCTGAGGGCCACGGCGACAGAGGCGCTGTTGCTCAAGCTCAGCGTGCCGGGGGCGGTCAGGCCGCCGAATGTGGCCGTCGTCAGTGAGCCGAAACTCAAGGTCCCGCTGCCGCTGGTATCCAACGTGCTTTGTTGCAGTGCCAGCGCGTCGCCCAAGGCGAGCGTGCCGCCGCTGATCAGCGTGTTGCCTACGTAGCTGTTCGCAGTGGCCAAGGTCAACGTGCCGCTATCCACCTTGGTGAAGCTGCCAAGCCCAGATAGGGAACCGGAGAGCGTAACGGCATAACCGGCCGTGTCGAAGGTCGCTCCCCCACCGCCGGTGCCTAGCGTCATGGGCAGGCTGCTGGAGAACGCGCCGCTGGCCTGAAGTGTTCCGCCACTGAAACTGAAGACAGCCACCCCCGAGCCTTGGGTCAGGGACGAGAGGACTAGGCGCCCGCCATTGAGACTGTACGTGCCGCTGCCAGAGTCGTAGCCAAGAGTAAAAAGGCCGATGATCATGTTGGTCCCGCCCGATTGCGTGAAACTCCCCAAGCCGGCGAGCCCCACGTTTTCGTTCTGGCTCACCGCCAAAAGGCCGTCGCTTAGGCTGTACACGGAGACGCTCCCTGTGGTCATTGGCATATCGAAATAGCCGCTGACCGTATTCGTCCCGCCCGACTGTGTGAAGGTCCCCGCCGCGCCTGAATTTCCGAAGTACTCGTACCCTGTCGACAAAAGGCCGCTGCCGCTGAGGTTGTAGACACCGCTGGCGCCGACGTAATAGCCCAGATAGAGGTTTCTGATGGCGGCGTTCCCGCCCGACTGAGTGAATGTCCCCAGGCCGTTCTGGCCGACGTAGGCCGTGGTTGTCGACACTTGGCCGCCGCTGAGGTCATAGCTGCCGCTGATGCCGGGGTTCGTTCCGACATAAAGATTACCAACGCCGATGCTGTTGATCCCACCCGATTGCGAGAAGGTCCCGGCACCGACAGAGACCGTCCACGCGGAAACCTGGCCGCTGCCGCTGAGATTGTACGTCCCATTGCTGGTGCCACCAACACCCACGAAGAGAGTACTGTCGTAGCCGACGAGGTTGTTGATGCCTCCGGACTGTGTGAATGTCCCCGTGCCGGAATAGCCAACGTACTCGAGATTTGGCGTGAGCAAACCGTTGCTGAGGATGTACGCGCCCCTGTCGCCGGTGTTGTAGCCGAGTTTGAGGTAGGTAACGCTGCTGGACCCGCCGGTCTGCGTGAAGACCCCCGTACCGCCGTTGCCTACGTACTGGTTCGCGGCGGAAAGCGATCCGCCGCTGATCGCGGAGGTTGCATTGTTGACGGTCAGGCTGCCTTTGCCCAACTGGACCACACCAGGCGCGGAGAGTGAAAATACATTGTTGAGATTGACCGCCCCTCCGGAAAGGGAGGCGATCGATCCCAAGCAAGTGACCGGATCATTGATCACGCCCGTGCCGAAAATACTCTGTCCGGCCGGCACCGTGAGCGTGGTGCCGGAGGTGTGGGTCAAACCCAGGCTGCTGTAACCGGCAAAGGCCGTCGACGTGCTGAGGCCGGGGGGCACGATCAAGAGCGAGTTGGCGCTCATGCTCAACGAGATGGCGCCGAGATCCTGCCAATTGCCACTGGTTAGATCCAAGATGCCGCCGGCCGCGAGCGTAGCCGTGGCGCCGCTGCCGCTGAAAGTCCCCTGGTTGGTGAGGGAAGCGTTGACCTGCAAGGTGCCGCCGGCGAGGACATAACTGCCGCTGCTGCTGATCGTCAGCAGCGGGCTCGCGTTAGCACCGCCGGTCTGCTGGAAAGAGCCCGCCACGCCGGGGGCCCCCACGTATTCGCTGGCGGCCGACAACTGGCCGCCGCTGAGGCCGTACGTGCCACCGCCGCTGCTGCTGTTCCCGATGGTGAGGCTGCCGCTGGCCGTATTGGTCCCGCCCGACTGGTTGAACGTCCCCGGGCCGACCTCGCCTACGGCCTCGCCAATTGCCGACAACTGGCCGCCGCTGAGGTTGTAAACGCCACTGACCCCGGTGTTGCCGCCAATACTGAGGCCGTAGCCGGCTCCGCCGCTGATGGTGTTGGTCCCGCCGGACTGCGTGAAGATCCCCGGGCCCTCCATGGCCACATTCTCACTGCGCGCCGACAACCGGCTGGTGCCGCTGAGGCTGTAGACGCCGCTGCTGCCGGGATTCCAGCCGAGGCCGAGAGCGGAGCCGAGGTTGATGTACCCGCCGGACTGCGTGAAGGTCCCGGCGCCGCCGTAGCCGACGTAGGCAATCCATGCCGAGAGCTGGCCGCTGCCGCCGAGGTTGTAGGTCCCATTGCTACCAGTGTACGCGCCGAGATAGAGGTCATAACCGTTGAGACTGTTGGTTCCGCCGGACTGGCTGAAGGTCCCTGGGCCTGAACTGCCTATGTACTCGGAGGATGTTGCCGAGAGGCCGCCGCCCGTCATCTGCACGGTTCCGTCCCCCGCAACGCTGCCCAGCGAGAGCGTGCCGCACGTTTCGCCGAGTTGGGTTACGTTGGCGGTCCCGCCGTTGACGATCCAGGCGTTGTCGGTGCTTGTGGGAACAAGGTTCCCGCTCCAATCCGAGCCTACGGACCAGTCACCGGATGACGTGGACCAGTAAACCTGCGCGTGGCCCGGCGCTGAATCTACGAGCATCACAGCCATAAAGCACGTCAACGCCGCAGCCAACGAACGGGCCGCCCGCCAACCGCCCCTCACGAACAACCTCTTGGACATTTGTCTTCTCCCATGATTCTCGTCGTTCCAGTTCGACACACCTCCTACCGACACACCGACACGCGACGGCCCCGACCGGCCAGAAAACGGGGAGAAACGCGACAGGGACACGCCACGATCGCCCGGACACAAGGCCCGGCGATCAAAGAACCGTCGCGTTGTCGAGAAGCACGCCGATCCGACTGCACCCACGCGGTGCGTCACAGACCAGGTGCACGCTGCCTCAAGATTTATGGAGAGAGTGCCTGGGCGAAACGCCGCCAGCACATATCTGCCGATTTTATATCATCGTGTGAAAATTGCAAGGAGTTGGATTAACTTTTTGACAAGAATCGCGAGCCGATGCCCCCCAAAGATAGGAATGAAGGGCGGAAATGATGCTACAAGGGGGTCCGGGGATGCATCGCACGGTGTACTTGGGCCCGATTCGTTGCTGCGTTGAGCGCAGCAACGGGTATTGTAGTGCGGTCCATCAGTGCGGCAACGGCGTAGCTGCCCAATAACACGAGGACGCTGGCCACCGCAGCGATGGCGATCTTCGTCGCGGGGCATGGCGATTGCTCACGAGGCAGAAAATGGCACCCGCAATCCACCTTGGCTTGTGGTTCGCTCACTTCGCCTGTGCTTGCCCGGCTACGGCTCGTCCCTCGCCTTCGCTTCGGGCTATGCACCGGGTTCGCTCGCTCACCTTGCTTGTCACTTGTCCGCCGGGACTAGGGAGACGCGCAGGCCCATGTGGTTGCCCCGGTTCACCGGCCAGTGCCTGTAGCGGCGCGCCGACTGGCAGTCCCTCGCCCGGTCGTGCCAGCTACCGCCGCGAAACACGCGGCCCGAACCTTCAGTTGGACCCGTCGGATCGTCCATCGGTGACTTAGCGTAGTATCCGTCCTTCCACCAATCCTGACACCACTCCCATACGTTCCCGTGCATGTCGTACAGGCCCCAGGCGTTCGGATTTTTCTCGCCAACAGGATGAGTCTTGCTGCCCGAGTTCGCCGCGTACCACGCATAATCGCCCAACTTCGACTCACCATCCCCAAAGCAATACCGCGTCTTGCTCCCTGCCCGGCAGGCATATTCCCACTGGGCTTCGGTGGGCAACTGGAACTTTCCTGCCCCAGCGGCGGGCTTCGCGTTGAGCTTGCCGAGGAACTGCTGGCAATCGTCCCAACTGACCTGCTCCACCGGGTTCTTCGGACCCTTGAAGTGGCTCGGATTGTCGCCCGTCACGGCCTCCCACTGCTCCTGCGTAACCAGATACTTGCCCATGTAGAACGGCTTGGTGATCCGAACGCGGTGCTGCGGTTTCTCGAAGGGAGCGGCGTCCTTGTCCGAATCGGGCGAGCCCATCAGGAACTCCCCGGCGGGAAGCAGGACCATTTCCAGCTTGACGCCGTTGCCGAGGTCCACCGTGAGTTCCTTCGGCGGGCTCTTTGCCGTGCCGCCCGCTTCCTTTTGTTCTGCGGCGGATGTGACGGCAAGACTGCCGAGTGCCGCCAGAACCGCCAACGCGACCGTCGATACTTGTCGGAACATGGGTCAAACCTCCTTCAAGCCAAGTGCGCCGGTCGCCACGCACGATGCCACAGGCCGAAACCGGGCCGCTGCATCCAGTTTATCGGTGGCGCTTGGTGGTGGTCAATCACCGCCAGCCGTCAGAAAGGCCGGCGAGATCAACATCAATGCCATGCGGGTGTCGGCAAGCCCACTGTCCAAGATGGACACTCAAAAGCGTGTCGGCCACGCCGCCCGCCATGAGATCAAGCTGCCCTTCGTGCCGCGTGCGCCGTGGACGAAGGCGAAGGGAAAGAAAGGATGCGTGGCGTGTCGTCTTGCTGGTCGAATGTCGCTGGCTTTGAGGCCCTGGCTAAGCGTCGCCGCCAACCATAGCCGAGCAGGCCGAGGGCGCCGGCGGCCAGCAGCGCCAGCGTGCCGGGCTCGGGTACGACCTCCGTGATCGACACCTCTCCGTTGCCGGAATTCGCGCCAGCCGTCTCAAGTTGGTTTGTGAGCGACGAAGCGAGGTACGATCCGCCCCCGCCGCCGCCGCCGGCATTGTCCCCGGCGCCGCCCCCGCCGCCGGAGTAGCCGCCACCGCCACCGCCGCCGTAGCCCCCACCGCCCCCGCCCCCGCCATAGCCCCCGTTGCCGATGCCGCCGACGCCGGCGCCCCCCGAGAAAAGCACCGGGCCGTCACCGCCGCTGCCGGAAAGACCGCTAAAGCTAAAGCCAGCGCCCCCATTGCCCAGCCAGCCGCCTCCGCCTCCACCGTTGTTGCCGTTGTCGTAGGCCCCGGCGTAAGTTCCGCCGCCACCGCCGGAACCGTTGATGCCAGCAGACCCGCCGAACACGTTGAAGATGGGGTCGGACCCTGCTTGGCCGGACGTGCCGTTCTGTCCAGGACCTCCGTTGGTCCCGAGGAAACTGCCGCCACCCCCGCCGCCTGCGACGGCCAGTGGTTGCGACGCGCCAGCCGCGTAGACGAAGCTTGCTCCTCCGCCGCCAGCGCCGTAGTAGTCATAAGTACCGCCGCTGACGCCGAAGCCGCCCACCACGACGTCCAGCACGGTACCCTGGACCAGTGAGACGTCTCCGGAAACGGCGGCCCCCAAGCCGCCATTGGTCTCGCTCCCTTGGCCCCCTTGCGCACCCGACACGCTGATGGCGTAGGTCCCGGTTGCAGGAATGGTGTAGCTCTGGACGCTGCCGCTGTAAGTAAATACCTGGCCGTTGACGCTCGACGCCGCGGCCAGAGCCACCAGCAGTGCGGAAACGAAATAGTTGTGTAACATAAGCCGACCCATGTTGTTGTCCTTTTTTCTCTTCCAAGTGTTACTAGCTAGGGGTCTAACCACGCCTGCCGGAACCATTCAGTGGCAGGCCGACAAATACAATCTTGCTTGGCAAACGACAAATAAATACGGCGCACCTACGAGTTCCAACCGAAAGGTCGCCAGACCCTGGGTATAGCCAGAGAATCTCCACCGCGCCGCGTGGAGCAGCCCTTCGATCAGAGCCGAATTGTCAGAAGTGCAGTCCGAAGACGCCCACTGGTACCGGACCAGCGGCGTGCTTGGCTGCGGCGCTGCCTGCTATGGGGCCTGTTGGGGTAGTTCGGCAGTCGGCAGGAAGCTCGCTTCCTGCCGACCGCCATACTGCCAATCTAATCCCCACAATGCCGGTGTCAATAGCCGGGCACAGTCGGCCACAATTCACGGGTACTTCTCGCAACAAAACATGCGAGAAGAGGCTCGGCGTGCGTCTGGGGCGGGTTTGCTTTCACTTTCCTCTGCGGTTAGACTGCGGAATAGGGGGTTCGATCATGTACGTGAAATCGGTGCTCGTCCTTGTCGCGCTGGCGGCAGTAGCGCACGGCGGCACGATCCAAATGCCGTTAGTGACGGTTGGCGACCCTGGGAATGTCGCGGACCCGCTGACGGGCTACGGGTCAGTTTCGTACGTGTACGAGATCGGCGAGTTCGATGTGACGACTGCCCAGTACACGACCTTCCTCAACGCGGTCGCGACCACGGGAGACCCCTACGGGCTCTACAATCCGGCAATGGCACCCGGCCCAACCGATAGCTTTCGGACGCTCGGCATCGCGCAGACCGTCATTTCGGGCAGCTATAGCTATTCGGTCGCGGGCAGCTACAGCCAAGCCGCCAACTGTCCGATCTACGACGTCACCTGGGGAGACGCGGCGAGATTTGTCAACTGGCTGCAGAACGGCCAGCCGACGGGCGTGGAAGGGCCTGGCACGACGGAGACGGGCACCTACGCGCTCAACGGGGGCACGAGCAACACGGATCTCATGGCCGTGTCGCGCAGCCCTACGGCATCATGGGTTATCCCGAGCCTGAACGAATGGTATAAGTCGACATACTACTCTGGTGGTGGGACGAACTCAAGTTATTGGACATACGCGACGCAATCAAACACGACTCCCAGCAATGTTCTCTCGGCGACGGGCACGAACAACGCCAATTTCCTCATTTTGGATAACTCGCCGCCGAATTACGGCTTCACCGATCACGTTAACGGCCTCACCCCGGTGGGCGCGTTCGCCGATTCGCCCAGCGCCTATGGCACGTACGACCAGAACGGGGATGTTTCGCAATGGAACGAGACGGCCAACGGGAGCAGTGAGCGCGGGTTACGGGGCGGTGGGTTCGACGGCGGTGCGGGCGACATGGTCCCAGGGGCATACGACGATGCCAGCCCGGCCGGCGAGGCTCCGGATGTCGGTTTCCGAGTTGCTTATGTGCCGGAGCCCAGCAGCGTCCTGCTGCTTGCCGCGGCGCTCACGGGCTTCTTCTTTCTAAGGCGTCGGCGGTCCTGAACGAAGACGGGCAGTGAGCGGTGCGCGTCGGGCGAGGACGAGCGGCGCAAAGCGGTGGCGAGATACCGCCTGGACTTCCACCCGTGCTGGCAACGGCGGCGTCAGCCGTGCCCCGAAGATTCGCGCCTTGGCTACGCCAGCAGCAGCGCGGGCACGGAACGTGCGCCACGCGTCGCGGCGATGGCGCTGCATCACGCCTTCCACGGAATTCCGGGGCCACAATACTTAATCCTCTCCTTGCTTGGTCTTCGGTCCCCGCTTTTGCGGTTGCAAGAGACGACCAACCGTTCCTTCGAGGCGCGCGAGAAAGGATTCGTCGCTTCCGGTTGCAATGGGGGTTTTCCATCCCGGGTGACATGATCAAAGGCCGCATCCTCTCCAGAAACTTACCCTGCGACGAGGATATAGGGCACCTGCGGCAACAACGAGGGAGCAATCGTCTGGTCCTTGATTTCCAGGTGTACTCCCTGCCCGCGGCCGTCCGGCGTGAGCGGATACAAGGTCGCTCGGCCCGGCGTGCCCCAGTCCAAGGGGAGCTTCCAGGCGCGGCGGGTCCCGTCCCAACTGAAGAAATAGATCTTCTTCTGGCCGCTCCAGGTGTCTGGCCACATGCGGTCATAGCCCTCGGCGAAGACCACGTCGCCTTTCCATGCCTTGAAGCCCGTGGCCAGCGAGGGCGTCGTCCACTCGGCCTGGCTGCCGTCGCTCCAGGAGGCCCGGATCGCGCCGGAATCGAATCGGATGGCGTTCTCGCCCTTGTGAAGCTCGATTTCGCCCGCGTCGAGTTCGTAACTACCTCTGCCTGCGTCCGGGATCGGGAGGTGGTCCAGGGTGCGGTGGCACATGCCGTTCACGTAGATGCCGAGCCGCGGGTCGGCGCAACGCCCGCCCTGAAAGCACTGGACCCTCAGCGCATACTTGCCTGCCTGGGAAACGGTCACGCGGGTGGTCACGGGACTTTCGATCATGAGTCGTCCGAACTGCTGCGCGGCCCTGCGGCACCAATCCGGTTCGGCAAAATCCGGCACGGAGACGGTGGCGGTCCCACCCGGCCCGGACACGGTATATTTGCCCAGGTGCACCGCGCCGATGCTGTCGTCCCGCCGCCGCACGCTGCGGTTGCCGATGTGATAGAGTTCCTGGATCGTGACGAGGTAGAAATTGTTGATCAGATCGGCCCAGTCCCCGCGGAACGCGTCGCCCGTGCCGGGAATGTCGAACTCGTCGTGTACGTTTCCCTCGCGATAGGCGATCCGGCAGGTGGCCGGTCCGGCCACGGCCTTGGTTCCGGGCTTGCCGGCCAGCAGCGCCGCATAGTGCGCTCGCACCTTGTCGAGCCCCGTGCGGGTCACGGCGACCGGCGATACGTGGAAAGCGCCCGGGTTGCCGTAAACGTGTTGCGCGGCCAGTCGCACCCCCGCGCCCCCGAAATCACGCTGTAGTCGTCCGCGGAAAACCCGCTGCCGTGCAGCCAGACGTAGCCCGCGCGGGGCAGTCCCCGCGCATCGTTTCCAAGGAAGGGACGGTCGCCTTCCGTGCCCAGGTCCGTGCCCTTGCTGTGCAGGTAATCGGCGATGGCCTGCATGCCCTCGATTTGGGTCTGCTCGCTCCCGCCCAGCGGTCCGTCGGGCGCTCCCGTGGAAAAGTTGCCTCCCGCGGCGTTGAGCACGTCGAGATAGAGCACGGGCGGAGCGAAGGGCAGGCGGCCGTAGAACCCGTCGAGCATCTGCTTCGCCAAACCGCTGTCCCAGAACCGCTTGTAGTTCACCAGCGCGAAGATCTCGACCGGGTCCGGGTCGTTGGGTATCGTCTGGGGCACGTAAGGCACGCCCTCGCGCCGATTCGTCGCCTTGTTCCAGTCGCGGCGGTAGATCGACCTGGTTTGCACAAGTTTCTCGAAAAAGGCCCGCGACTCGGGGTAGTCGCGCAAGCCGATGTTCACGTCGGTCAGGTTGACATGGAACCCGGTATAGACGTTCGAGTTCTTCCTCGCCCGCGCCATGAACGCGGCGAGTTTCTCGAAACTGCCCGCGCGGAACGTCACCCGATCCCAGTCCGGCCAGAGCCCGTCCCAATTCCACGGCCCGCGATGATCGTGGCCGATCAGGCCGTTGACCATGGTGATTTGCGGCACGGTCCCATCCAACAGGTTGGCGACGATGGCATACCCTTCTTCGATCTGCGGCAGCACGTCCGGGGCGTCGGGGGTCGATACACGGAAAACATAAGCGCCTTTCGCTGCCCAGGCAGGCGGGTGGGCTTTTTGCGGCTGCTGTGCATGGACGGCGGCGGTGAGAAGCAAAACAATGGCAGGGAGTGCGGAAATCGGTTTCATTTTGGCTCCTGGGTAATTGTCTTACTCGAAGTCGAATTCGCCCCACAGTGCGGGCTGCATCTTCAGCTCACGGCCGGCGACAACTGACAGCAACACGGACCAATCTATGGAACCGCGGGGAGACTGTCAAACATCTTTTCCGTAATGGCCCCCAGGTCGGCCACCGTATACATGACACCGCCGGAGGCGAGGCTTGCCAAGGACACCACGACAAGACTTGTACAAATCCCGATGCGATTTATAGGGCATTCTCCCAGAGGAGGCAGGAAACACAACAAGCGGGGTGGCGTTTTTTGCGGAAACCTGTGACAGTTCCCCCCATTGGATGGAAAGCAAGGACCGACAAAACTCACGTTGGGGGGTCTTGGATTTGACCTTGCCGCAAACGCCACGTATGGCGACAATACGCGGCCCTGTGTGGCGCCCGGATGCGGGCGCTGGCGTACGCCGCGATCGCCACGGGCTATTTTTACCGTCCAGCCTGATATTGGAGTACATGGAATGAAATTCGTGATCAAGGGTGTGTTGCTGGGGCTTGTAGTCGGCATTGCAGGATGCAATTCACACGACTCGAAGCAGGTTACCAACAGTGACAAACCTGCCACGGGTCGCGCCGCTGCGAACAAGGCTCGCGGCAACGCAGAATTGGCCCCCGTCGTCAACGCCGGGGCTGTTAACCAGGTTGCCGACCAGGCTAAAGGCGTGATCAACACGGCCACAGCGACTGCGGACAAGGTCATCGGCACGGCCGCCACAAACGCAAACATGGCCGCCAACGGAGTGAACCGAACCGCAGCGACGATTCAGGGCGATGTCCAACAGGCGACTTACGATGCTGCCACGCTGACCAACGACGCGGCAAAGGATGGAAATAACCTGTTGAACAACGCCACTCGCGACGTGAACAAGTTAAAAAACGTCCTGCGCTAGCCAAGATCGAGAGCCAACTCCGCTGCCAGTCCGACGTACGACGCCCGGAGCCCACGCCGGCCAAGCCATCGACAGCTCGTGCCGACGAGTTACAGTACCATCGGCCGTGAAGTGCGGGACCCCGCCGGTCCCGAAAGCCATGGGACCCGGTAGTCCCACTACGAAGCCGGCGCAGCGGACGCCGGCAGCGGCGAACTTCTGGTCGAAGCCCTGGATCCGCGGTACGCCCTCTATGACCTGGATGGCAATACGAAACGGGCCATCGCGCTGGACGAGCCAGTGATGGCCGTGAGTCTGAGGCAGGAAGCTCTTCAACGCGGATAGGATCTCGGTAACATCAGGCCATTGCTGCCCATGCGGCGTTGACTGCCGGCCTGACATTGCACGCACAATCCTCGCAATGGTTATTTCCGGCACGGTAGGATTCGTCGGGGCGTTTTTGAGCTATAATTTGGGGTTATTCTGGTGCCAAATATTGCGCGATTTCTAGCCCACATTCCAGATTGGTAAGAACCCGCGTGAACACAAGCGTATCGCACACAAACAACCACAGGAGACCACAGATGAAGAAACTCAAGTATTTTGCGCTGGCCGTCGGGCTGGCGCTGGGCGTCCTCGCTTCGGCGCAGGGGGCAGACAAGAAACCCAACATCCTCATTCTCTGGGGAGACGACATCGGCCAGTTCAACCTCAGCGCCTACAACATGGGCATGATGGGCTACAAGACACCTCACATCGACCGCCTCGCCAAGGAAGGTGCGCTGTTCACGGACTTCTATGGTCAACAGAGCTGCACCGCCGGTCGCGCGGCCTTCATCACCGGCCAGTCGCCCATTCGCACGGGCCTCACCAAGGTCGGTCTGCCCGGCGCGAAGGAAGGCATTACGGCGGCCGATCCGACTCTCGCCAACTTGCTCAAGCCGCTGGGCTACGTGACGGGCCAGTTCGGCAAGAACCATCTCGGCGACCGCAACGACATGCTGCCCACGAGGACATGATCCCGACCTTGCTTGCGGCGGCGGGCGATCCCACGGTCAAGGAAGACCTGCGCAAAGGAAAGAAAGTCGGCGACATGACCTACAAAGTCCACCTCGACGGCTACAACCTTATGCCGGCTCTCAAGGGCGAAGGCCGATGGCCGCGCAGGGAGTTCCTCTACTGGACCGACGACGGCAGTGTCGCCGCGCTGCGCTACGGCAACTACAAGGTCACCTTCCTCCAGCAAAATGCCCACGGCTTGCATGTTTGGCAGCAACCTTTCGAGCAGTTGCGCGCCCCGCTCCTCTGCAACCTGCGCATGGATCCGTTCGAGCGAGCGGAATACGAGGGGATGGACTACGAGCGCTGGTATATCGAACACATGTTCGCGTTCGCGCCCGCGGCTGCCTTCGTCGGGGACTGGTTGCAGAGTTTCCGTGAATTTCCGCCGCGCATGAAGCCCGGCAGCTTCAGCCTCGACCGCGTGATGGAAAAGTTGACCGAGTCGCATAAAGGCAGCAACTGACGCCGCGTTTCCTTCAGCGCCAAGTCAAATCGCCGAGCCGCACCCGTCCCAACCGGGTGCGGCTCCGGCATATCGCAGTCAACAAACTGGCCGAGCAAGGGCACAGGACAATGAGAACCAACCGCAGCCAACACCTCGTTGCCGTCTCGCTCCTGGCAGCGGTGGCTTTCACCAACCTCCTCGCCCGTGCGGCCGACCCGATGCCGTCATGGAATGCCGGCCCGGCCAAGCAATCCATCATCGCCTTCGTCGAGAGGGCGACCAAGCCCGGCGCGCCGGATTTTGTGCCAGTATCGGAACGTATTGCGACGTTCGACAACGACGGCACGCTCTGGTGCGAGAAGCCGCTGCCGGTGCAGCTCTACTTCGTGATCGACCGCGTGAAGGCGCTCGCACCACAGCATCCCGACTGGGAGACCAAGGAGCCATTCGCCTCCATCTTGAAGGGGGACCCGAAGGGCTTGATGGCCGGCGGGGAGCGAGGGCTCATGGAAGTGATCATGGCCACCCATACGGGCAACACGACCGAGGAGTTTGAGCGGATCGTGAAGGACTGGATCGCCACCGCGAGGCATCCTAAGACGGGCAAGCACTTCACCGAAATGGTCTATCAGCCGATGCTCGAAGTGCTCGCCTATCTTCGCGCGAATGGCTTCAAGACTTTCATCGTCTCCGGCGGCGGCATCGAGTTCATGCGCCCTGGGCCGAGAAGACCTATGGCATCCCGCCGGAACAGGTCGTCGGCAGCAGCGTCAAGACGAAGTTTGAACTCCGCGATGGCCGGCCGGTGCTCGTGCGGCTGCCGGAAGTGAACTTCAACGACGACAAGGGCGGCAAGCCCGTTGGCATCAACCAGCACATCGGCCGCCGGCCCGTCATGGCCTTCGGAAATTCGGATGGCGATCTACAGATGCTCCAATACACCGGCGCGGGCAGCGGCCCGCGGTTCTGCCTGTATGTCCATCATGACGACGCCGATCGCGAATACGCATACGACCGCCAGGATCATCTGGCCAAGCTGGACAAGGGGCTCGATGAGGCTGTCGCGAAGGGCTGGACCGTTGTAAGCATGAAGAACGATTGGAAACAGGTTTTCCCGTTCGAGGTTACGGCCATCGACATCCTGCTGGAACCGAACGCAACGATGCTCGCGCATTGCAAGGCGAACAACGCCCGGCTGCTCAAGGAATACCCCAAGGGTTTCGCCCTCGATGCGACGCACACGCCGCACATCACGATGCTCCAGTGCTTTGTCCGCACGGCGGACCTGGACAAGCTCTATGCCGCGGAAGAAAAGGTGTTCGCCGCCGCCGACGTGACGGCCATGAAGCTGGAGGCGTTCAAGTATTACTACGCCCCGACCGGCGCGACAGGCGTCGCCGGCATCTGCGCAAAGCCGACACCGGAGATCCTCAAGCTACAGGCGAACGTCATCGCCGCCGCAAAGCCTTTCACGCAGACGACCGCCACCATTGGCGCGTTCACGGCCGGGCACGGCGATCCAGCGATCGACGCGGCCATCATCGATTATGTGTCCACGTTCGTGCCGAAGATGAGCGGCGAGAACTTCAATCCGCACGTCAGCACCGGCGTCGCACCGAAAGACTACCTCGACCGGATGCTCGCCGAGCCCTTTGAGTCATTCACCTTCTCGCCCGCCGGCGCGGCTGTCTATCAGCTCGGCCCCTACGGTACTGCGGCAAAGCAGCTCAAGGAATGGGATTTGAAACGCTAGGGTAAACGACTGAACCGCGCGGGAGCGGCGTGCACGGCGCATCATCGTCAGAAGTCCATCTTCGCCCGCAAACCGAAGAGCAGTGACGCGTCGGCCCGCTCGCGGAACGGCGCAATCACCTGGAGGTCTGGGGTGATTTGGCACCAGGGTGTGACTGCCGCGTTGTAGTACAACTCCACTCCCTGTTCGTCCTTGAGCGGCAGCAGACGCGGGGCAAGGTATTTCAGTGGTTCGCTCACACCGACGTAGTAGTAGCCGATCCCGAATGTGTCCCGTTGCCGACCGTGGATCGGACTGGCCCCGCTTATCCCGGCGCTGGCAAACCAGTTGATCGCGCTGGGATTGGCGTATCAAATGCCTGTAGCCGGTTGTAGTGATTGGGCCGGATGTGCCGGCCTAACCCTTGCGAGTGGGCGTGTCGAGTCGCGCGTGCTATAGTTACATACGCAACCGGGAGGAAGAACCCGATTGCAGAATGCTCAGGAAGGGCGCAGTGTCCTTTTCATCCAGTTCTTACGCCGATTATTCGATGGAAATCCGTAAGATCCCCAAGTGAGGAAAGTGCCTGCTGAAGATCGATTGTGCTAAGGAAAGCCGTTTTGTAGTATGATCGCGCCGGGTACGGATGCGCTACAGGCAGCGTAGCCGCGAAGGTTGCGATACGGAACGCCGCGAGGCGCAATAGCGACAGGGCGAGTCCAATGAGTCAAGAACAATTGAGGTTGAACGAATCGCGGGAACAAGGCGTGGCGTGGAAAAGATGGGGGCCCTACCTGAGCGAACGCCAGTGGGGCACGGTGCGCGAGGACTATAGCGAGAATGGCGACGCCTGGAACTTCTTCACCCACGATCAGGCCCGCTCGCGCCTACCGCTGGGGCGAGGACGGCATCGCCGGAATCTCCGATGACCAACAGCACCTCTGCTTCGCGCTGGCCCTGTGGAACGGCAAGGACGCGATCCTCAAGGAGCGGCTCTTCGGGTTGACCAACAGCGAGGGCAACCACGGCGAGGATGTAAAGGAGTACTACTTCTATCTCGACAGCACGCCTACGCATTCGTACATGAAGTGTCTCTACAAGTATCCGCAGAGGGCTTTTCCCTACTGCGATCTAGTGGAGACGAACCGGCGGCGAAATCGAAACGACATGGAGTACGAGCTCCTCGACACCGGCATTTTCGATGAGGACCGATACTTCGACGTCTTTGTGGAGTACGCCAAAGCCGGGCCGGAAGACATTCTGGTGAGGATTGCAGCGGCCAACCGGGGACCTGACGCAGCCGATCTGCATCTTCTGCCCACGCTGTGGTTCCGCAACGATTGGTCGTCGTGGATTGCCGAATCGAACCGAGCTGCCGCGAAGCCGAACCTCAGACAGGCCAAGGCGCCGGCAGGCGCAAGTGCGGTCGCGGTTACACATCCAGTGCTCGGTGAATTCACTCTTTCCTGTGAAGGCGAGGTGCCGCTGCTCTTCACTGAGAATGAAACCAACCACGAACGCCTTTTCCCTGGGCAGAAGAACGAAAGCCGCTACGTCAAGGATGGCATCAACGACTGCGTGGTGCAGGGCAATCAGGTCGTGGTGAATCCGGAGAAGCAGGGCACCAAGGTCGCAGCCCACTTCAGGCTCAATGTCGGTGCTGGTCAAACCCAAGTGATTCGCCTTCGGCTTTCCAAGAATTCTCCGGATCGCAAGGGCAAACCCTTCGGAAAGCAATTCGATAAAGTCTTCGCTGATCGGCTTCGCGAAGCCGATGAGTTTTACAAGTCGGTCACGCCGCCCTCGGCGAGTGACGACGAGGCCCGCGTGATGCGCCAGGCCCTGGCCGGCATGCTCTGGAGCAAGCAGTTCTTCTTCTTCGACGGCGACAACTGGCTGGACGAGCACAACTCCAATCCGCTGCATGCTGGCTATCGCAACTCCCGGAACTCGGAATGGTTCCACATGTTGAACAAGGACGTCATCTCCATGCCCGACAAGTGGGAGTATCCCTGGTACGCAGCCTGGGACCTGGCCTTCCACACCCTTCCGCTCTCGATTGTGGACCCCGATTTCGCCAAGGAGCAGATGGAACTCATGTTGCGTGGGGCATACCTGCATCCCAGCGGCCAACTCCCGGCCTACGAGTGGAATTTCAGCGACGTGAACCCGCCGGTCCATGCCTGGGCGACCCTCTTCCTCCATCGTACCGAGCAGGCCCTCCGCGGCGAGACCGACATCGACTTCCTCAAGTCGGCCTTCAACAAGTTGCTGCTGAACTTCACTTGGTGGACGAACCGCAAGGACCGCTTCGGCAAGAACGTGTTTGAAGGCGGGTTCCTCGGTCTGGACAACATCGGCGTATTCGACCGCAGCGCGCCGTTGCCCACCGGGGGCTACATGGAGCAGGCGGACGGTACGGCATGGATGGCGTTGTTCAGCCAGAACATGGCCGAAATGGCTGTGGAACTCGCCGTCCATGACCACACCTACGAGGGCATGGCCTTCAAGTTCAACGAGCACTTCATGTACATCGCCGCGGCCATGAACCGGCCGGGGCAGGAAGGCATGTGGGACGAGGAGGATGGATTCTATTACGACCTGCTGGTGCTCCCCGATGGCAGCACCACGCGGCTCAAGGTCCGCTCGATGGTGGGGTTGCTGCCCTTGTGCGCCACTACGGTGGCCGAGAAGTGGCAACGCGAATGCATTCCGCAGACAATGGCTTCGATTCAGGCCCGCTGGCGCCGGATGCCCGAGGTGTTTGACTCCATTCACCCCACAGGCCCAGGGCACCTGGGCGTGGCCGAGCGCGGAATCCTGGCCCTGGTCAACCCGGAGCGACTCCGCCGGATTCTCGCCAAGATGCTCGACGAGAATGAGTTCCTCGGCCCCCACGGCATCCGCTCGCTCTCGAAGTTCCACCAGCAGCATCCCTACGTCTACTACGTAAACGGCCAGGAGTACCGGGTAGACTACCTGCCGGCAGAGTCGAACACAGGCATGTTCGGCGGCAATTCCAATTGGCGAGGCCCGGTCTGGATGCCAGTGAATGCCATGATCATTCGGGCCCTCTTACAGTTCTATCTTTACTACGGCGACAACTTCAAGATTGAATGCCCCACGGGTTCAGGCAAGATCATGAATCTCTTCGCGGTAGCCAAAGAGATCGCCGATCGGCTGGCCCGCATCTTCCTGCGCGACGAACACGGCCGGCGACCCGTCTATGGCGGCACGGAGAAGTTTCAGTCCGATCCCCACTGGCGTGACCACGTCCTTTTCTACGAGTACTTCCACGGCGACAACGGCGCCGGGCTCGGTGCCAGCCATCAAACCGGTTGGACCGGCGTCGTGGCCAAGACCATCCAGCTTTTCGGCCTTCTGGATGCCAAGGGCCTCCTGGAGGCGGGCAAGGGAGCCGCGTTCTCGAAAAGTGCCGCAAACGCACAGGAGTAGTGATACAACAGAGGGCTTTACCATGGGCAAATCTAAGAAGTCACCCAGGACCACCGCAGGACAACCTTCGGTGGGGACGATCGCAACGTTCGAGTCACACGCCTCGCGGGAGGAGCTCGATGGTTCACGAAGCTCCAAAGCGGGAACCAAATTGCTTCGGATTCTACCGCTTATTGTCGCGATCGCGTTCATGCTGATCGCAGACATCGACTCCCCGCGCCACGGCATTATTCTCGTGAAGCCACAGAACTTGATCAGCCTGGCTGAGTCTCTGCCGCCGGGAACGCCTTGAACCAACATATTAACACGCGATCGCTGCCCGGCTGCCCCATGGCGTTGCATGCCTTCGCGACCAACTTTTTGGCCCTCGGCATCCAATAATCCGTCTTCGCCAACGAGTAATTGGTGGCCGATTCTTCAACAGGGGCGAGCAAATGAGCAGCGCAGGCAGCGACAAGGACGTTGGGAATGGGCGGATCTTGGACGAGGGAGAGATTCAGCAGTCCGTCCAACGGCGCGACGAGGCCGGAGCTGATCGTTCAGAGACCGGCCGATCGGTCGTATTCGCACGGCTTCTCGTCGGTCTCGTGGTTCTTATCTGCGCCGAGGTCTTTTCCGGCGCTTCGCTCAAGATGGGTCTGTGGCACCCGTGGACTTTGTTGATGACGTACTGGCTGTACTTCGCGCATTTCTTCTTCTTTACGACTCTTGCCGTCCGCACGGGCCGAACATCGTTCTGGTCGCTCTACCTCTGGGGCGTTCTGTTCGGGCTCTACGAGTCCTGGATCACCAAGGTTATCTGGTATGGCTACAGCGGGGACGGCAAGTTTGCCATGGGGAGTATCGGGCCATACGGCATCTCCGAAATGAGCATGGTGCTGATCTTTCACCCGATAATGTCCTTCGTCATTCCGCTCGCGGTGACCTGTCTGCTCTGCCCGCCCCTGCGACGGCTGTTCCCCGAGCTTGCCTGGTTTACGGGAAAGAGCAAGAGTGCGCGCATAGTCCAGGGCTATCTTATTTTCTCCTTCGCGCCGGTGATGGCGATGAACTCGGGCGGTCCACTGAATCTGGCCGTCAACCTGGCAGTGGCGATCATCGTCTTGGTGCTGCTGTCACGATTGGCGCGGTCGGCCCTCAGTTCCAAGGATGGGCGTGCAATCGTGGTCTTCGGTCGGTCGGGATTCGTGGGCCTGTGCGTCTATTTGTCTTGCTTGTATGCGTTCATGTACTTCTTCTTGAGGCCCGAGGGGCTGCCTTCGGCAGCAGTGCAGCTTTTCACCTTCGTCTTTTATGCGTTGGCAATTGCGGGGCTTTGCCTACGCCGCAGGCGAGACCTGTTCGATGCCAACGCAGTCCGAGTGGAGAATCGCGAACTCAGGCTTGTCATCGTACTTTTCGCCGTGATGCTGGTTCTGGCTCTTGCGTTGTCTCCGTTGCGGCAGAACCCAATTCTCCTCGTCATCCTCGTCCTGAACTTCGTCACCTGGACGCTTCTGGGGGGGCTGCTTTTCGTGACATCTATCGTAAACTCCGTGCGCGAGCGGATGGCAAGGATCAGGCCGCCCAGGGGGCCGTCCGGCGGCGGCTACGCGCCAGCGGGCCTGTGATCGCGTTAAACGGGCATGACGTCCACTGGGAGTGTTGAACCGGATGAGCTGCCCTCGTGCCGGCGTTTCCGGGTATTAGGTGTAGATTATTTCGCCGGTGCAGGTTTGCCGCGGACCAGGGCCTGGCTCCAGGCGTTAGACCGGGCATGATAAGGGCCGTGCGAGCCCTTTGTCTCGCCATGCTCGCCCAAGGGCAGCACAACGATTTCCTTGGGACCCTGAAATTGGTTGTAGGCGGCAAACACGCCCGGCGGAGGGCATGTCGTGTCGATCAGGCCAACCCCGATAAGAACTGGGCACTTCACCCGCGAGGCGAAGTTGACGACATCGTAGTAGCCCGCGGCACGTCGGACCTTGGCATTGTCTTTTCCCTGGGTCTTCCAGTACCACATTGGCCAGCCAGGTGCGCGACCGGCCACTGGACCGTTTAGATCGCAGCCGGCGGGCACCTCGGCCAGGACCGCCGAGATTCTCGGGTGCAGCCCAGCCGTAATGATCGACAGCAAGCCGCCTTGGCTGCCGCCTGTGACGACCAGCGTATGGCCATCCCAGTCGGAGCGTTCAGTCAGGTACTGCGCAGCGCGGAAGCATGACAGATACATCCGCAGGAAGTAGCTGGTCTCACGGTCGTCGTTGCCAATGGCTGCATATTCATTCAGCGGCCCGGCACCCTGGGCCGCGTAGAACTGCCGGGGCTCGTCGATGGGCAGGTCGTGGGCGTTGATGTTCAGCACGAGCCAGCCTTCGGCGGCCCGATCGATGACCCAGCCCTTGTACAGGGGATAGACGCCGGCCCATTGGACGATGAGCATTGCCGGGAGCTTACCGCCCCGCCTTGGACGAGCGAGCTGGCCGCGGATGTGGGAGCCGCGAATGTTATCCATCGTGATCTTGAAGTAGTCGACGTTGGGCTTGCCGCTGTCGGCGGGTTCGAGTTTCGGCTTCATCGCCACGGCCGAAAGCTCCTTGAGTTTGCCGTCCCAAAAGGCGTCGAAGTCCTCAGGGGGTGGCAAGGCAGGCTGGATCTTCTGCGGCGAGACTAGGGCGCCGCCCAATGCAGAGATCTTCTTATCCTTGCTGGGCTTGATGCTCACTTCCACCAAAAGCCAGCCTGGTTCCTCAGCTTTGGCTTCGATCTGTCCTTGGCCATCGGAGAGCCGAACCTTGCCCTTGGTTAATTCCGTTAAACCGCCTTTCTTGAGGACGAAGGCGGCCTCGGGGACCTCGGCCCCCTTGACCTGGACTTTCCAACGAATGGTTTGGCCAGGTTGGTAGATGCCGTTGGCGCTGTCAGGGGCGACAAGGAGTTCCTGGCCGATGGAAACGTCCGGGAGCACGAGGCAGATCGCAACGGCGAACAACGAGCGGGGGATACGCAGGGTCATGGAGTGTTCCTTCTCGTCCAGACAAATGGGTCAAACATGTGGTTGACTTCCGGCGCGCTAACGGAGATTATAGAGCCCACAGCCCGTGTCGGCTAGGACCGGCAATGCCGGCGAGGGCCTGAAGAAAAGCTTCCACTTTCGTCATCGTAAGCCCGTGCGTGCCTTATTGCAAGTCGCAAGCGAGGAGGCCGCCTTCCGACGCCATCACCGAACGCCTCTCCGCTCCAGCATCACTTCCGCACCAGCGTCACCAGGCGGTGCGTCAGGAACATGCCGGTCACGGCGGCCATGATCAGCACGCCGTCCACCAACCCCGGCAGCACGCCAAGCGAGACGATGAGGGTCGTGGCGCAGGCGGGCGCGTGGTTCGCACGGGCAGCCGACATCAGCGTCACCGTCAAAGCGATCGAGACCACGCCGCTCGCCGCGATGCGCAGCCCGTCTGCCGAAAGCGCCGGCCACAGGGCGGCGAGGCTGAGGCCATGCGCCAGCACATGGTAGGCAAAAAGCCCGCTCAGCACTCCGATCAGGTGCCCGCCAACCACCCGACGCACGCGGTTCTCATTCTCGTCCAGGACGAGGGCGAACGCGGATGGCCCCAGACTCGGGAATATCAAAGGCCGCCCGAGTACCCACGCCGCCACCGCCGGCACGAGCACAAGCGTGCAGACATGCGCCAGATCGTAGAAGGATTTGCGTGTCATGCGAACTCAGTCCAATCGGGAGAATACGATAGCCACCCGCCAAGATACGCAGCCAGCTTGCTGACGTCCAGCGCGATGATTTATCGGGCATGTCCTTCGACGCCTTTGGTAGGCCGTCGAACACGAGCTTCCAGCAAGGGCATCGCCTCCCGTGTTTCGGCGTCGGCCATCTACACCCGCCAGGGCGAAGGTCGTTGTCGGCCACGGCCTCGGAATCCCCTCCTGTGGGTGCCGACTTTAGCAGCCGGGCGGAGCAGCCAGCCAGTTCCTTTTCCTTGGAACGCGAATCGACGTAGTGATCCGCGGGCGCAAAGCCAATACCCACGTTATATCAAGAGGTGGGGACCCAAGGCGGGCGTCGGCAAATTCCGACACGCAGGCTTTGAGAATTCCTTTTGCTGGCCTCTTGTTATTTGTACTGGGCCAATTAAAATCGGTGGTGTTACGTAAGTCAAAATCGTAATACCCCGCTCGAAGGTAACGGCGCCCGTTCGATCGCACGCCATCGGGCGCGGTCCCCGCCAGTGAGATTGCCTACCACTGTGAGAGATCCCACCATGAAACTTGACACCATGCGGTCGCGGCTCGCCTGCTTTGCAAAGGCAGCGATTGCCGTACTCGCCAGCACGCTCTTGATCCCAGCCACTGCAATCGCTCAATCGACCACCCCTCCCTGCTATCCGCCGGGCACGTATACGCCGTTCACCGCGCTTGAGGCGGTGAATCCGGACGGGTCTTCTTCCTTCACCTGGCCCACCAACGGTTCACCGATCACCGTGATGGGGATCGTGCTGAACAACCCTTGCAACATGCTCGACACCACGGCCAACCAGAATACGATTCCTTGGAACCTGGGCGGACAGTGGCAGATTTTCATCCAGGCCTATTCCGATTCGACCGTCGGCGGCACGCGCGGCGACTTCGGCGGGGCGGAGGTCTGGATGGGCCAGTGCTACGGAAACCTGCAGTTCATCGGCGATGCGAACGACGTTTACACCAACAGCCAATGGAACACCGTGGTGGCCGATCTGAACAATCCGCCGCTGTGGCCCAGCAGCGGAACGATTTCGCTTCAGGAGGGCAGCACCCAGAGCAACAGCAGTCCGGCCGTTTGGCCCAGCAGCGGAACGGTTCCGCTTAAGGCAGGCGACGTGGTTGCGATCACCAGCTACGGTCTGGAATACGAGGGAATGGTCAACATGAACCAACAGCACATGGTCGGCAACCCGCTGAGTTTGAGCGTTCCCGAAACAGGGCGCAACTGCCGGCTCCGACCGTGACGACGCTTCCGCAACTGATGAATTCCAGCAGCGTTTTCTACTTCGATCCGACACGGCAGTCCGGGGCCGAACACCTGCAGGGAACGCTCGTCCAGTTGGACGGCGTACACGTGTCCTCGGGCACTTGGGCGCCCAACAGCCAGGTCGTCCTCAGCGACGCCACCGGGCGGCAGATGATCTTGAACATCGGCAACAACCCGGACCTCGCGGTAGCCCCGATGGGCACCTTTAACATCACTGGAATTGAGGACCAGGAATCGACCAGTGTTTCGCCCACGGACGGTTATACGCTCTGGGTGACTGACTCGTCGAACATCACCCCCCAGCCCAATCCGGGCGGAACATTCGCCTGGACGGGCAGCAACGGCAGTTGGAACGCCACGGGCAATTGGGACGTGGGCAACAAGCCGCAAGGCGCCGGTGACGCAGCGATATTCGGCGGCTCGCTGACCACAGCCGCCACCGTCACGTTGGATGGACCGCAAAAGATAGGCTGTCTGACTTTTGCCAACGCGAACGCTGCCACGATTGGCACAAACGCCGCGACTACCGGCTACACGCTCGCGGCCGGTTCGTCCGGCGCCCTCACTTTGGACAATTCCGGCAGCACGGCGGTGATAACCGTGATCAGCGGCAGCCACGCGATCACAGCCCCCGTGACCCTGGCCGACAGCTTGGACGTGAGCGTATCGGCCGACAGCACGCTGACGCTCTCGGGTGGCATCTCCGAAAACAGTCCCGGCATGTCGTTGACCTTGGACAGTGGCGGGGTGCTGATTCTCAGCGGCACCGACACGTATAGAGGCGGCACGACAGTAGACGCAGGCACGCTGATTCTGACGTCAAACTCCGCTATAGCCGACGGGACGAGCTTGACCGTGGGTTCCGGCGGCGTATTTATCTTCGACCCTGCAACCGCCGCCGCTTCGACATATTCGTCCGCGGCTACGCAAGTCAGTTCCGTGCCGGAACCAGGCAGCTTGGCACTCCTCGCCGCTGCCGTCGCTGGCTTGGTTTGGAAATGCCGAACCAGGAGAAGGCCCTATGGCTAACCGCGAAGCAGACGCTCGAAGCCGCCAGGGGTTTACACTCGTAGAAGTCCTGGTGGTCATTGCCATCATCGGAACATTGATCGGGATTCTCTTGCCCGCCGTTCAGACCGCCCGTGAGGCTGCGCGACGCACCCAGTGCGCCAACAACCTTAAACAAATTGGTATCGCCTTGCACTGCCATCACGATTCCTTGGGAACATTGCCGGCAGGCGACTATGCCTCGACGTCCGGCCAGTGTCCGGGCGGCTCCTGGGTCGTCACCCACAAATCCGAAGATCGCGCCAACTGGATGATCCTCATTCTTCCCTACCTGGAACAGGAAGGGCTTTACAAATCCTACAATCTCATCAAGCCCAACGAGGACCCCGCAAATCATCCGGTCGAGATTACACGCGTCGCCACGTATGTCTGTCCTTCGGACATCGCCACCGACCAGCCCGTCGTGCCGGCAATGGGACCGGCGGCCAGTTGGGCTCTCAACATGCCCTACATGCCTGGCTCATATCGAGCCATGTCCTGCCAAAGTGCCGGGACCAACTTTCTCGACGGCGGCGAGATCACCAGCTATCCGGCGAACCTTCGCGGCGCGATGCACGTCGTGGGCATTCTTGGATTCGTCCCCGAGCGGTTCGAAAGCATTACGGACGGCCTCTCGCACACGCTCATGGTGGGCGAAGCGACGACCCGGACCGATTTTGGCTACAAAACCTTGTGGGCGTATTCCTTCGAGCATTACTCGCTCTCAGCCGCGACGCCCCAATCGCGCATTCTCATGGGCGACTACGACGCTTGTTGTGCCGTGGGAGGCACCGGCTCTGACTTCCCCTGCCGCCGTGGTTGGGGAAGCCCTCACCCCGGCGGACTGAACTTCATCCTCTGCGACGGCTGCGGGGCGTTCGTCAGCACGTCGATCGACATGAACCTCTTCGCGGAACTGGCAACCATTGCCGGCGGTGAGACCGCCGCCGTCCCGTAAGGCCCCTGATTGCACCTTTCACCCTGTTCGGAGAATACCTCGAATGCGATTCGTCACCTGCTGTCTTCTGTTGGCATTCACCGCTTGTTGCTGCGCCGGCGAGCCGGCGGTTGAGTTGCCGAAGCCAAAATTCAAGCTCGAACCGTCCGATCCGGCTTGGCTCGGCCCGGCCATCCAACTCCACGGGCACCTTGGCCCGTGGCTGGTGGCGGGCCTGCGGATCGGCGCAGCGGGCCTTCGCGCGGTCGAAGCCGATGGCTACTTCGACGTTGAAGTGACCGCCGAAGGCCCGTTGGCTCTACCGCCGCAAGCGTGTTTCCTTGACGGCCTTCAAGTATCGACCGGCGCTACTCTCGGCAAGCGCAATCTCAAGTCGGTCGAAGCCCCGCGGCTTGTTGTGCGCGTTAAGAATGTTCGCACAGGGAAGACGGTTGTGGTGCGCCCGACCGCCGGCATGATGGACTGGATTGCTTCCGCCAAAGGAGTTCCCATGAGTCCCGCGAATCCAAACCGGAACCTAGGCGCGGGCCGAGAAGAACATGGGGAAAAGGACTCACACGCCGTGGACGCCATTGCCAGGCGCATCGCCAAAGCAGCGGAAAGCGAGATCATGGTGATTGCTCGCGAGTAGGCGCATCGCTCCCGGCGGAAAGGCCTTCGTCGTCGGCGAAGTCTGCGCCAAGGGAAATGACGATGCGGCTGGCTCCGCGCTGGAAGCCTTCGCGGTCGATCTGCAGTGGCCCTGGAATGGCCGTAATTGGCCCCGATCCTTGACCCGCGCGTAGAATAGTGTAACGGCGGATTTGCCAAGCCAAACCGTTGCGCAGCAATGCAAGGTCGCTTCCGCCGGCCCGAACGTCTTTTACCCAAGGAGCTACCATGGCAAGCCAGATCGAACACGACCACCCGCACTCCCATGTGCATACGCACAGACACATCCACGAGCACACCCATGCCGATGGCACAGTCCATACGCACGCACATGAGCATACTCATTCACACGAGCACTCTCATCCCCACATTCATGCCGCGGGAGAGGAATCAGAACACAACCACAAGCACACGATCGAGGAATTGCACGGCCAAGTGACGCCCGAGCACTTGGCAGAACTGCACGAACACACACACGAGTAGTGGGTCTGGGAATGCATCGCAGGGTGCACTTGGGCCCGATTCGTTGCTGCGTTGGGCACCGCAACGGGTAGGGCACAAGGGACGGCCTGAGTGGAGTGTGGGCGTTTCTAGCCCGAACGACTGCTATGCCGTTTGCTTCCGCCTTCGCCAAGCGTATTTTCAAGACCAGCCGTGCAACGCCTTGGCGCATATTGCCGCGGCCCCGCCCTTGACAACGGCTGCGCCGGAGCAGGGCTTCCCCTTTGGGCCGCTGGGGGCTTGCCACCGGCACTGCACGGCCGGATCGCCGCCAGACGCCTGAGCATGATGCCCTGTCGGAGGGGCCGCCCTCGACGACCTAGCCCAGCGTATGCTGGTGGCGTTCCAATCGAGCGACCTAGCGGAGCCGAAGAGCACGATCATCGGGATCGAAGGGGAGCTTCAGGGAGAGTTGGTGCCCGGCGTTCCCGATCCGCTGGCCCGTGTCGATCTTCTCGTCGATGCCGGCGACTGCCTCGTGATGACCGACCTCAAAACCGCGAGGAGCCGATGGAGCGCAGAGCAGGTTCGGGAATCCTATGCGCCGCTCGTGGCCCATAAGACCTCCTACGCGCCAGGCTGACGCGCTCTGCTGCTCGCCTGGCCAAAACCCCGCCCGAGCTTCTCTCCGCGCCCCAGCGAACGTCCTACGCGCCGAGGCGGACCAGTAGGCCGTGTTATAGAGCTAACCGAACCACTCGCGGCGCTGCCGCAGGACCATGTCGCCCATCCAGCGGGCCTCGCCTTCGGTCAAAGCGTCGAACGAGCATACCTCGGAATTCGCCGGGTCGATGAAAAGGAGGCGATAATCGGCGGCGCCTTCGCCCACAGGGCTACTGGGAGTCTTCAGCGAGGCCCAAAGAGAGTGCTTGGCCGAAGGATCGTTACGGCGGATTTCGATCCGCGACAGACCCTCTACCGGCCAGTGCCATGCCGGACCGATGCCGAGCCATGTCCAGCGACAATGGATCGAGTATCGCGCGAAAGTCCAGGACGTGCGGCGGAACGGGTCCAACAGCGTCGCCAACAGCCCGACGAACATGGCCAGCCCGATCGCCTCGAAAGGAATGAGGAAGAAGAACAGCCCCCACCACACCGGCCCGGCGGGCGGATTGTCGATGGGGGCCAATCCCAGCAACACGGCGACAAAGACCGAGACCCCGCCGTTCCAAAAGAGGTTGGTAAACAACAGCCCGCCCAGGGTGCCGATTGCCAGCCGCCCGGACTGGACGAAACGAAGATCGTCCGGCCATTCCGACGCGCTGGAGCCGGTCGCTACGAGCCAGCGGCTGTCACTGGGCGCGGCGATGGGGACGGCGGCGGTCGTCAACAGCCGCGACTCGCCCGACGCCAATTGCAGCGGTGCGACGCTCGGGGGCGCGGCACCGGATTCGCCCGCCGCAACATACGCGACGGCCTGCTTCAACGACTCAAGATGCTCGTTGAGCTGCCGGCACAGCCACTGCAACTCCTGCAGGTTGCCGCCTTGCAGGAAACGCAGGCTCTGCCCCGCGGTCCGCATTTCGAGGCCCGGTTGCGTCCGTCCCGATTCGGAATCGACGACCTTCGTTGACACGTCGAACGCATAGATTTCACTCAACGGAATGGACCGCCGGTGGAGAGGCAGCACTGCGCGGGACTGGAAGTTCGCCCCCTGGTGGTCGAGCACGAGTTGTTCTCGGCTGAAGAACATTTTCACGACCATGCAGAAGACGAAGACCCATGACGCCCAGAACGGAATGGCGAAGAGAAGACTGAAGAGCCGGGGCTCACGGATCACCATGCCGGCAAGAAAAACGCAACCCACGGTCCAGCCGATGAGCCACAGGACCAGGAAGCAACCGCCGCCCCATTGTGGATTGCGGCATCGCAACTCCAAATGCTGCCCGGACCGCTCGAAGGAGGTCTTAAGCACGCGTGGCCGTGCGGGTGATATCGAATCAGGTTGGATCATCTGGCAGCGCCCTTCCGACCGGACATGATTTCAATCCCCTAGAGTATACCATTCAATGGTCCGGCAGGGGCAGCGACAGCGACTACCCGCCGCGTCACCTCGGGAGTGGTTGATGGGTACGTCGAACCGCCAGTCTTCTTACGCGCTCACCTGGGCCACCAGCCGAGGACCAAAACACCACCGGCTGGCGGCCAAGTCAGCGTATAATCGAGTTGGCCGGCGGCCGAGGAAGGCCGGATCGTGGTGTCGTTCGGGCGGTCTGCGGCCGCGCGGGCTTTGGAAGCTGGCGGAGCCTATGAAAAGGCCGAAGAGCCCACCAGAAGGCGCCGAGGTGCCAAAACGGCCGGATGGCTTGTGTCACCGTGATCAGAAAGAGGGAGGCCATTTGATCCAGATTGCCTGGAAACTGCTTGGTGGCGCTTGACAACCAGGTGGGACACCCAGCCCTATTGTGTCGTGCCGCGAGCCCGCCGATACTTACAGAAGTAAATCACATTACGGGGTACGTTTGGTTATAGCGATCGTGATGGACGACGAATTGCAAACGGCCCCGACCCTGCAGAGCGGAATTACTACCGGTAAAGGGCGCATCAGCGGCCATTTCGACGCGAACAAAGTCAAGGAATACGTCGATATCATCAACGCCGGCAGCCTGCCCGCTGCCCTGAAGCCGACGCCGGTCCGCGACACGGTCATCGAGGGCGCTGTTTCCAAGTGACATTCTTCCACCGCGTCCGGCATCGCGCTGATGACGCGGTCGCCAAGCCGGACAAATTGCCCAGGATCATGGCCGGCCGAGGAACCGAAAGACGGTCGGCCGAGGACCGAAACCGGCGCCACACCGATCTTTGAGGTCGTCTGAACTTGCATGCCGCTTGGACCGTTTTGCAGGGCGCTTTGGGCTGGGCAGGACCATCGCTGGTGTCGCAGGGCAAGGCGGTTGTGGACAGAATGGCCCGGATTGAAGAGTTGGCCGATCGTCGTCCACTATAAGATTTGTACGAGGGGAGCGATTCGAACAAATTCGTTGACGAGAATTCACTTTTGTGCAATAATCCGCTTGAGCGCAGTGCGCGAGTGAACAGATTGCATCGCCACTTCTGACCGGCTTCCACCAAGCGCATAGCTCCCGCGCCGAGCGGCTTTTCGCCCAAGTGCACCTGACGGTGCTGTTTTGCACCCAGGCGTTTTTCATTTTCTTCACCACTTTTCTCATTCTTGGAGGGTTTTGCCATGTTGGGGCAATTGCTGCATGATTTCTTGTCGAATACTACCACCTCTCGTTCTGCCCGCGCACGTCACGAGAAGCGCACCAAGCACCTTCGCTTTGAATGTCTGGAGCGGCGGAGGCTCTTCAGCGGCGGAGGTATCTTTACTATGCCCACGCCTGGTTCGACATTCACTCCCATTCCCTTGCTGACCGACACGCCGCACACCTGGACGGCCGACACAAACGGATTGTATCACACGAGCAATCTGGCAGCCGAATGGCAGGCATGCTATGCGACCCTGCTCGCCGGTAATGGCAGCACTTTGACGCCGATCCAACGCCTGGAAGGCAACGCCGAGGCCGTTTTCGAAAACACTGGCCTGGCCAATCTGTCCGCCGCAAAGCAGCAAGTCGATCGCGAAGACGCGCAGCGCGAGTTCGACGCCATGGGCGCCGCGATGGCGATGAATCAGCAGACCATGCAGATCGACCCGAACGCCCCGCTTACGGAACATTCATACCTATGGCTCGGCGTGACCCTGCAGAACGATCCCCAGCTTTACGAGTTGGCCCTGCAAGGGCACGGGCTGAACGATCCGCCGGCCCTGCGTTACAAGGGCTTCACCAACGATTTCCAGAACAACGTCGACAACACGACGCTCTATGTCGGCGGTGGCGTCGACAATAACGAAAAGGCGATCGCCGACCTGTTTGACGACGTGATCATCTCCCACACGCCCTTTTCGGTGGTCGTGAAGAATGGCAAGCTAGTGCAGCTCAACCAGAACGGCACGCCGGAAAACAGCCTGCTGTCGGCCACGACAGGCCTCGATTATTTCATGTACGGCGCGACCTTCACCCAATACGCCGGGGCGGGCGTGCTCACGGCAGCCGATTTCTCCGCCACCCCTTCGTCCACGAACCACAACAAGGTCGAGTCGCTGCTGCGTAAACAGGTGCAAAGCACGGCGATCGACCTCTCGGCCAATGCCAGCAACGGCGAGATCCAGAGCCTTTTGGGAAACGTGAGCACGACGCTCAGCGCGGTGTACGACCCCACGACGAAAGAGACGTTCGCGCTGCAGGACACGTGGGTCGCCGCCCCGAACGCCAATGGCATCAACAATGGGCAATTCTTCACGAGCACCGATCTGGCATCGAAATGGCAAGGCTACTACCAGATGGTGCTACAAGGCAAGGGAGGCTCACTCACACCGATCCAGCATCTGGAGGCGAACGCCGAGGCGGTGTTTGAGAACACGAAGCTGTCCGGCGACAGCGCGGCCTGCCTCAATATCTACCGTCAGGATGCACAGCGCGAGTTTGACGCCATTGACGCCGCCTTGCAGATTTACGACGCGCGAACGGGCACCAGTCCCACTGCCCCGCTGACCGCGGCGAGCTATCTGGCGATCGAACGGATCATCCAGTCGAACGCCGCGCTCTGGGAGCTTTCCGTGCAGGGGCACGGGCTGAACGACCCGCCCTCGACCCGTTACCATGGCTACACGAACGACTTCCAGAACAACGTCGACACGACGACGCTCTACATCGGCGGCGGATTGAACAACGGCCGGAACGCGCTCACCGATTTCTTCGACGACAACATTATGACGCACGTCCCCTTCCCGACGGTCTGGCACAACGGCTGCTTCGTGCAACTGAACCAGAACGCCGACCGCGAGAACACGCTCTGCCAGGCCGTTGCCGCCATGGACGCGTCGATGTACTTCCGGTTCTATGTGTCGAGCGATTTCAAGCCGACGTCGACCGTGCAGAACTGCACCGTCGAATGACACTCTCGGAATAACCCATTTGGCATCCGAGGGCCCCAGCCGTGCTGATGGCTGTTCTGGTCCCAGCCGGTGTTTCCGGCCACGCTTGGTATTGCGCCCCAACCGGCGGCACGTAGCAGGCGAACCGCCAGGGCAATCCCGGACAAAGGTCCGGGATTGGCGGGCCGGCCGAGGAGTGGAAGATCGGCGGCCGGGGGGCGGGGCAACGCATAATCAAGTCGGCCGGCGGCCGAGAACGGAACTGCCAAGCGGGCCGCCAAAGGCGGCAAGGCAGACAATTGGCAGGGATCGATGGCACCCTAGCCGTTCTTGATACCCACGTAGGCGGTGGTATACTGGTTCTCGTTTGCTGATATGAACCTGGTAGGCGTCTACCAGGTGGGACAGCGAACATCGCAAAAAGGAGGGGGAAATGAGCAAGTTCCAGAGAAGCTGGGCACTGCTGAAGTGCTCCTTTCGCGTCATTTTCGAGAACAAGATACTGCTGCTGTTCCCGGTGATTCTTTCTCTGCTGATGATCGTGATGGTGGCGTTCTTCCTCGCCCCCGTCGTGCTGTGGCCGACCGGCCACGGGCTGGCGGAGGGGGCGCACTGGCAGGCCGTCGCGCGGCAATGGACGATCCAGGGCGCCGGCGGCGGGAAATTGGGCCTCACACCGGCAGGTTACGCCCTGACGGCCGTGTTCTACCTTGTGGCGACATGCCTCGCCACCTTCGTCAACGTGGCCTTTTACAGCCAGATTCTCAACGCCTTGCGAGGCCATCCGGTGTCTGTCTCCGCCGGTCTACGGCTGGCGTGGTCGCGTCTCGGCGCCATCGTGGCGTGGTCGCTGTTCACAGGCCTGGTCGGTCTCATCATCCGCAAGATCGAGGAGCGCGTGGGGCTCGTCGGCCGCTGGATAATCGGACTGATCGGGCTCGCATGGAGCGTGGCGTCGGTGTTCGCGGTTCCGATCATCGTCGTCGGCACCGAGGGAGCCCATCCGCTGCGGATCCTCAAAACGTCCGCGGCCACGCTCAAGAAGACCTGGGGCGAATCGCTGCTGGGCTATCTCGGGCTGCAATTCGGCGGACTGCTGGTGATGCTCGGATCCGTGGTGCTGTTCGTCGTCGCCATCGCCCTGAGCATCGCCATGAAGACGGCCTGGATCATCGCCATTACCGGCGCCGTTTGGTTCCTGGCACTGATCGCCTTCTACTACCTGCTCAACGTGGCGGGCCAAGTGTACCGCGGGGCGCTCTATCTCTATGCGGCCGAGGGCACGGCGCCCGGCCCCTTCGATGCGGAACAGATGAACGCGGCATGGAAGATGAAGGGACCTGCCCGGCGTTGATTGTAACTTCAATCTGCTCTTGGCGGTCGTTTCGCCGGCCGGCGCTTGGCTGGGGCAGCGGGCGAGGCTTGGATGGTTTCAGGCCGTTCAGCTTTGGGGCGTGGTCCTGCACGAGACTGCGCATAGACGCCCGCATAAAGATAGAGCGCCACCGACGCCCCGCCGGCAAGCCGTCGGAGCAGAAAGCTGGATACGGGCGGGCGAACAAAAGCTTTTCTCGTAAGTGCTTACGGTGTCAAAGGAAAAAGCCCGCTGACAACGGCTGTCAACGGGCTTCATCAAGAGCGGGAAACGGGACTCGAACCCGCGACATCCAGCTTGGGAAGATTGCATATCCCAATCGCCGACGAAACCTATAAACCCTTCCCAGAGAAGTGGTTCGGTACAATTCTACCGCGATTTCGGCCGTTGGCAATCCGTCTCAAACAGTCGCATTCTGTCGCATTCTGTAGTGGTACACGAGCCGAAAAGTGGTAGAAGTGGTAGTGCCATTCTGGCCGGACATCTATGGGCCACTTTGGTGGGTTTGCTGGCAAATAAGCACCTGCGACATTGCCGATCAACCGGCCTGGTGACCTTGCCTACCCTTGTATACTGTCAGTGGCCGCGAAGTTCGGGACGCCCGGCATTGTCCCGAAAACCTTTGGGACCCGCGCAGTCCCATGACATGGCTTACCTTCGCGGCCTCTTTCTTTTGGCCATGCCGCCGGCCCGCGCCGAGTGGACTGCCCGCCGCACTTACTCGCCCGCCCCTGCTACTTTGCTTCCACGTCTCCTTGGAGGGTCAGCACCAGCCGCCGCCGGCCGCCATGCTGACGGTGCTCGCACAGACAGATGCCTTGCCAAATTCCAAGGCAAAGCCGGCCGTCGCGGACCGGTATCGTCAGGGAGCAGCCCATGAGCGATGCCTTCACGTGTGCCGGCATATCGTCGGCCCCCTCCTCCATGTGTCGATAGCTGGCATCCTCGGGAGCCAAGGAGGCCAGCGACTGGTTCAAGTCGTAGAGCACGTCGGGATCGGCATTCTCGTTGATTGTCAGGCTGGCCGAGGTGTGCTGCACGAAGACGTTGAGCAACCCGACCGAAACTCGATCCAGTTCGGGCACGGCGGCGACCACTCGATCGGTAATCTTATGAATTCCCTGCGGAAAGGCAGGCAGTTGAATTTCATGCTGGAACCAGTGCACACGAACGTCCTCCAGGCTCTCGGATCGGGAATGGCGTCAGTCTACACTGGGGCGACTGGAAACGCTACTTAGGGGTGTCGCTGGGACCTCGGCAACCAGGTGCCAACCGTTCTCGACCCCCTCTTTTTGCTCCGCTGAGCAAAATTCCCACAGGCCAGCCGGCACCGACCGCTCCAATCGCTCTCATTGATCGGGTCCGTATCGGTGCGTAAGATTCCCCAAAATCGCACAACAGCTAAGGAGCGACAGCCATGCCGTCCTCAAGACCGATGGAAAACGACAAGTTCCTGATTCTCCTGGATGACGACTACGAGGATCTTGAGCTCTGGTATCCCAAACTGCGGCTGATCGAAGCCGGAGCGGAGCTCACAGTGGCTGGCCCGCCTGGAAAGCGTCACTTTCACGGCAAGCACGGCTACCCGGCAACCTCCGATGCCGAGATCCCAACCATGAAGGCCGCCCAGTTTCAAGGGCTTATCATTCCCGGCGGCTGGGCTCCAGACAAGCTGCGGCGAGATCCCCACGTCTTGCAACTGGTTCGCGACTTCGATACGGCCGGCAAGCTGATTGCCGCGATATGCCATGGCGGGTGGATTCCGATCTCAGCCGGGGTGTATAAGGGCGTTCGGGTAACCGGTTCTCCCGGAATCAAAGACGATCTGACCAACGCCGGAGCCATCTGGGAAGATGCGCCAGTAGTGGTTGACCGCCACTTCGTCTCCAGCCGCCGCCCAGACGATTTGCCCAACTTCTGCATCGGAATCTTTCAGGCGATGGATAGCGTTCGGAGCATTCCCACCAAGAGAGCCCCATGACCGAACAAGCCATGGACATCAAGACGCCGGATGGCATCGCCGATTCCCATGTGTTCTATCCCGATGGCCCAGGCTCCTGGCCAGCCGTCATTTTCTTCATGGACGGGCTTGGCATCCGTCCGGAAATGCACGCCATGGCACGCCGACTGGCCTCCGCAGGCTATTATGTCGTGCAGCCCAATCTCTTCTATCGGGCCGGCCGCTCGCCGCTCCTGGATTCCGCGAAGGTGTTCACGGACGAAGCGGAAAGAGCAAAACTGTTTGGCTTCATCAAGCAGCTTACGCCTAACGTCGTCGTCCGCGACATCGGGGCTTGGTTGCAATTCCTCAGCCAGCAGCCACAAGTGAAGGGCAACAAGGTGGGCGCCGTCGGCTATTGCATGGGCGGCGCCATCGTGCTGCGGGCGGCCGCTCATTACCCGAACCGCATTGTCGCCGGCGCGTCATTCCACGGCGGCGGCCTGGGAGCCGATTCACCGGACAGCCCGCACCATCTCGCCTCAAAGATCCGCGCCAAGCTCCATATCGGTCTTGCCGAGACCGACGCCTCGATGCCCTCGGAGATGGTGGACCGTCTGACTGCCGCTTTGGACAAGGCCGGAGTCGATTATCAGGCGGAGGTCTATCCGGGTACCCGGCATGGCTGGGCCGTAGCTGACACGCCGGTCTATCAGCGGGAAGGCGCTGAACACCACTGGGACCGCCTGCTCGTTCTCTTTCGCGAGACTTTGCAGGCGGACGTAGAGTGAGGAGGTTGCGGCCTTTCTCTTGGCATCTTCAGCCGGCTTGCAGCTTGGTTGGGCGTGCCCGATGGCTAAAAAGAGGGAGTGGGCGAGGCAGGTTGGCGGCTGCCGATCGCTGGCCAAACTTCACGGCGAGAATTGGCTCTGTATCGAGGGTTGTGGTTTGCGACTCCACGGGGTTAATGATCGACAGGGCCGTCGCCGCCTGCTACAACATCATCTGGCCGTGAGGTGCCGGACTCAGCCGGTCCTGAAGGCACTCGTTGCTTACCCTCCCGGCCGCCCTTTGGCGAGCCGCATCGAAACGGAAGGAAACCGCAATGAGTCTGAAAAAGGTACAGATCCGTTCAGAGCGTCCCATCTTTCCCACCCCGGCAGGACTGGTGACAACGATAGATCGCAATGGCAACCCGAACATCATCACCCTCGGCGAAATCTACAACCTGAGCATTCGCAAGCCCGTCATCGTTGGCCTTGGCATCGCTCCCCAGCGGTATTCTCATCAGCTCCTTTGCCAATGCCGCGAGTTTGTGGTCAATCTTCCCACATCGGCTTTGTTGGACAAGGTGTTGGCATGCGGTAATGTGTCGGGCCGAGACGAGCGGGACAAGTTTGCGATGGCCGGACTGACCCCGCTGCCGGCCCAAAAAGTCAAACCTCCTTTGATTGCCGAATGTCCCATCAATCTCGAATGCAGGCTGCTGGACGATCCAGAACGGATCGGCGACCATGACTTGTTCAAGGGGGAGGTGCTCATCGAACACATCGACGCTGCGCTCATCGACGAGAACGGTGAGCTGCGAACCGAACAGCTCGATATGTTAATCTTCGCGCGGTGGACTTTCTGGACTGCCGGGAAGAAGATTGGAGACAGGGGCTGACGCCCATACCAAGGAGCCTTGCCGGCCGCCAGTACGCGGCCAGTCCTCTACAGTTCCCAGGAACGTCGCTGCGGCCTTCGGCGACCGGTCTGGTCAAATGCCCGCCAGGACCGCTGAGCGGGGCTCCAAGCGCAGGCGGGCTGCCGAGAATCTTTCCTACCAGAGAGTTATGTTCCGCCCTAATCGATCTGTTACCTGGGGCAAAGGCTCTGGGGCCGTACATTGGCAAATCACGGCTGCCGGGCTATAGTGGCGGTTCAGAGGGCTGATGCCGATGCCAAGAGACCAGCAACGCAACAGATAGGTCCCAAAGGTTGGCTATGCGATCGGAGTCCCGCGAGGCGAGAACATAACAATGACACGTGCGATTGTGGTATTGATTTTGGCCCTACCCGCATGGACCACGCCTGCGATGGCCGGCACCGCGGAGGTGGCGTCGGACAGCCCCTTCGGCGTCGTTTGCCCCTGGCCGGGAATCCAGGAAACCGGGGTCAAATGGTGCCGTGTCGGAGCGGGCTCCACGGCGTTCAGTTGGCCGGATGTCGAGAAGTCGCCGGGCAGTTGGGATTGGTCGGCCGCCGACAACGAGGTCAAGCACGCCGCCAACCCGTCGGGTCTGAGCCTCTTGCCGATCTTCGGCTACACGCCCAAATGGGCCTCCCGGATGCCGGAGGAAAACGACTACCAGTTCTACCCGCCGCGGGAAGTGACTCAGCTTAGCAGGTTCGTCCACCAATGCGTTTCACGATACAAGCGCCGGATCAGGGTGTGGGAGGTGTGGAACGAACCCGATATCGGTTTCCTCCACGGCAGCGCCGCCGACTATGCCGAAATGGTCAAGGGGGCAGCGGTCGCTGCCAGGCAGGCGGATCCCGACTGCCGCATTGCCATCGGGTGCGCCGGAGTAGATCTCGACTTCGTCCAGCGGCTTTACGAGTTCGGCTGCGGACCGTACTTCGATGTCCTGTCAGTCCACCCTTACCAATGGGGCAAGCAACTGAATGACGGCTGGATGCTCGAAAAACTCCAGGCGTGCCGAGATCTGATGGACAAGCACGGCGACGAGCACAAGCAAATCTGGATCACCGAGCTCGGCTGGAGCACGGCCGAGGGTGTGACTTCCCAAGAGCAGGCAAACCTGCTGGTCCAAGCCCTGGTAACGGCGCTGTCGGTGCGCGAGAAGCTCAAGGTCGAAAAGTTCTTCTGGTTCTGCGTCAAGGATTGGGGCGGCCCCAGCTACGGGTTATTCGATACCGAGGGCAAGCCCAAACCGGCCTTTGCCGCTTATCGGGCGGCAACCACCGAGCTGGCCGGCGCCCGCTACCGCGGACCGTGGAAGGGACCCGAGGGCGTGCGCGGTCACCTCTTCGAACGGGCCGGCCAGCCAGTACTCGTGCTTTGGACCCCTTCGCCCGAGGGCAAGGTCCAGGTGCAACTGAGCACCACGTCTCCGAAGGTTGTGGTTCGGACCATGGCCAACAGCACTTCCCGGTTGACTCCTGCTGCCGGCAAGGTATCGCTTGGCGTGACGCACGCGCCGGTGTTGATTTCGGGATTGAAGATTGGCGAACTGGCCAGCCGCGCCGTTCCGCAGCCCGTGTCCTCCTCGCCCACCACGGGACGGAAATCGCTCGGCGATACATGGCTGTCCGTGATTCCTCCGCCAACCACGTCGCGGCCATTCCTGGTGCTCGGCCAGGACAATGAGCTATCGCTGCGCGTCCATAACGACGGTCGTGAGCCGGTCCTGGGCGAACTCCAGATCGAATTGAAGGGGGAGAACGTCGTCCTCGCCACGGGGCGAGTGCTTTTCCAGGCGGCCGCGGGCAACGTACAAACCGTCTCCTGGCGCACGGCGATTCTGCCCGGCAAGGAACTTGCCGGGGAACTCGCCATGTTGCACGTCCGCGCTGCCAAGCCGAATGAGGCATGGGCACTGATCGACTTGCCGGTCCGTCTGGTTCGCGGAACTGTCGTCGAGTTCGCGGCGAATAGTTGGATCGAGCGGCAGTACCTGCACAAAGCGGATAAGTCGGGCGCCTCGGAATCCATGCGCATCGGAGACGAGGTCCGCTATTGCTTCGATTGCAGTCGCGCACAATCGGGACGGCTTCGGATCAACGTGGGCGCGAACGGGGCGAAACCTTGGAGCGTGCTGGTATCCAGGGATGACAAGGATTACAAGCTGGAATGTGAGGGCAAGTCCTGGCCCGGCTGGCGGACGGTGACATTGGATAAGTACCTGGCCGGCTCGTCGGGAAGCCGAAAGTGGATCTACGTAAAGATCCGGGGGCCCGATTGCCAGGTTCGCGAGGTGGTGCTGGAACGGTGGTAGTGATCGGCCGCGAACGGTTCGCGCACTTTTTGTTCAGCGGAGCAAAATCACCAAGCCGGCCAGCCTCCAGCACCGGCCACTCCGATCAATCGTTGATCGGGTCCGCAGGGGCCCCAGGACGTCGCTGTGGCCCTTGGAGTTCAGGTTGGCCCCGGAGGTCGGCTCTGGTCTCGGCCGTGCCGTCGCGATCGTCGGCTCCCGCGCTGGCAATCATCGAGCATCCACCTGCTGAAGAACCGGCTTGCCATCCTGAAGCGTCGCGGTGTAGACACTACCGATGGCCCGGGCCTGCAGGGTAACCGATCCCAACTCAGGAATCTCTACCGTCGCCGGCTCCTCGATGCCATCTGAGGCCCATGTGGTGATCAGCCAATTCGGCTGTTTGGGCATCTTTCGGGCCAGTGCCCGCAGGTGCGGTTTGCCGGTTGGGAACTCATAGGCCGGTTGGTCCGTAACCTTGACATGTTTGTTCGGGCCGGGCAGCAGGTCACCTTGGCGCAGGAATGCCTCCTGGTGTGAGAAGATCGCATGCACTCGTCCCAGAATTACCATCTGTACCAGGTATTGTGGCGACTTGTCCGGCGAGAATGCGGCGTCAAATCCGCCCTTGGGAAACGAGAAGTAGCCGGCGACTCCGCCGATCATGCCCTCCGTGTAGAGGCACTTGAGGAAGCCCTCGTAAAGGCGCAGGTCGCCGAAGGTTTTGGCGTTGTTGTCGATCGGTCCCATCGCGTCCCACACCGGCGGGCTGGGGGCTTTCTCATCCTGTTTGTACCCGGGGCACAGGTAGTCATAGCTGTTCTTCATGCCCAGTCGCAGCTCATAGCCTTTGGCGCCAAGGGCCTGGGTGAGTATGTCGTCCTGGCCGATCCAGCCCGAGTTGAAGTCGTGATAGTAATACTCGTTGGTAGCGATGTCTGCGCAGGCTCGCATGTCGGAGTAGTCCCACGCCCAGTCGTCGTGGAAGGTCTTGAGGGTGCCGTGCCGGTGCGTGTCGCCGCCGCAGGTGTAGAAGACATAGAGCAGGCGGTCGGGCGTCGCGGCACGTACGGCATCCGCGACAGCCTTTTGCTCGCGGGCCTTCTGGTGGGAGATGTACTGGTACCAGTTCATGTCGCCCTTGGCGGCGACGACCTTGGGGTCCTTCTCCCAGTACTTCTGGGCCCAGCCTGGGACATTTAGCCCGTACTCGCCACCGTTCTGGATGATGGCAACCGGGCAGCGGGCATGGAGCTTGGCCAGCCCTACGGCGCTGAGCTGCCCGGCCTGCTTCAGGCAGTCCGCCGGCATCTCTGGACTCAGCATCTTCGGGTCCCCCTTGTCGGAGATGAACCTGCCCTGGGCATCGCGGAGATATGCCTCCGGCGGCATATCCTTGGGAAACTGGCGGTCCAGTAGGACACCCAGCTTGTACTTCCGGGGGTTGCCGGCGACCAGCGCCAGGCACTGGCCGTTGCGGCCCTTGGGATTGGCCAGCGCCTCATCGGCGACCTGCTCGCTCACGTAGCCAGAGAACTCCACGGCATAGCCCCAGCGGTCGGCAAGCTCCTTGGCCACTTCAAAGGACATAGCCCAGCCCCAGCGGGTGAGAGGCGGGAGAGTGGAATTAGGAGCAAAGTCAGGGGGCGTCTGGGCCTTGAGCCAAGCCAGGGGCGTGACCGTGATGCCACGATCCGGCGAGGTGGGCTGTTCCGCAGCATGTACGCCGCTGGGCGGGGACTGAAAACAGGCGGCCAAGGCTATCATCAACAAGGCGGGAAACAGCAAATGCGATCGCTTGCAGACGGGTTTCATGGGAGGTCCCTGCTGACTGATGGAACTCTTGAGTTCCGATTCACGGGGTCCTCACCTTTGTCGTGGCCACCGGGACCCCACAAGGGTGGCGCGACGGAGTTCAGTTTTGTTGAGGTTCTTGGCGTTGTCAATACTTTCGCGGCCATTCTCGCCCTCTGCATCCCGCTGGCCCCTCCCGAGCTTCCACATTTTGCTCCGCTGAGCAAAATCCCCAAGCCAGCCAGCACCGGCGGACCCGATCGCTCGTTGATCGGGTCCGCTGTGGCGTCCAGGGCGTGGCTGGCGTCCTTGGTCGACCGGACTGGTTCCCGAAGATCGCTCGGCTCCACAACGGCCGCAAGCGGGCTCCGGCCAGCCCTGAAGGCTACAAGGCTTACATTCGCGGCTTTTCTCTCGGCCCCTCCGCCCGGCCCTACCCTCGACCGTGCCGTCGATCATCGGCCGCGAGGGGTTCTGGGCTTGGCTGCGCCAAAGGCCGGCGTCGATCCTCGACGACGTCGAGATCAAGGGGGCGACGCCTTCGGGGATCCCGGAGAGTTCGCTGCCCGAGGGGCACGCCGAAAGAGGGATTCTTGACGCAAAGATGAAAATTACCGGCGTTTGGCGCGGCTGCCGAAAGAGTGTATAAGAAGTGATGCTGGAGTCCCTGAACCCATTCAAGGAGCAATCATCATGTCGGATCAAAGCCGTCGTTGTGATCGTCGCAGTTTCCTGGAGAAGTCGATCCACGTTTCCGGGGCTGGGGTGTTGGCGGCCCTGAGCTACGAACAGGGGGCCCTGCCGGCGCAAGCGGCCGAAACCGTCACGGCCAAGGCTACGGTCTCGGTGTCCGCATCCGCCATGCCCACCGGCGCCATCGGCAAACTGAGGGTCGGCCGGCTGATCTGCGGCGGCAACCTTTTCGCCGGCTCCGCCCACAGCCGTGACTTGATCTATGTCTCGGAGTTGATGAAGCACTACTACACTCCCGAGAAGATCATGGACACCCTGGAGCTTTGCGAGTCGTGTGGTGTCAACACGGCCGTCATGCGCTGCGACGACCATATCATCGGCGTGCTCAAGCGGTACCGCACGGAGCGCGGCGGCAAGATCCAGTGGATCGCCCAAACCTACCCCAAGGTCAACGACCTCTCGAACATACAGAAGGCCATCGACGCCGGCGCGGCCGCCGTCTTCGCGCAGGGAGGATACTGCGACGATCTGGTGAAGGACGGGCACTTGGACACCATCGTGCAACTGCTGGCGCTGGTCAAGAAAAACGGCTTGCCGGCGGGCGTCGGTTCGCACTCCCTCACGACGCCCCAGCTTGTCGAGAAGGAAGGCCTGTCGCCCGATTTCTACCACAAGACCTTCAACAAGGTCGGGTTCGTGTGCCAGGAGGTTGCCGAGATCGCCGCGTTCATGAAGGCTGTCCAGAAACCGTGGATCGCCTTCAAAGTACTGGCCGCAGGGGTCATTCCGCCGCGCGACGGCCTTTCGCTGGCCTTCAAGACAGGCGCCGATTTCGTCAACCTGGGGATGTTCGATTTCCAGGTCAAAGAAGACGTCAAGATCGTGACCGACCTGTTGGCCGGCGACCTCAAGCGGGATCGCCCCTGGCGGTCCTGAGAACGGGTCAAGGACCGCGCGTCACACCCACAGGCTCCTCGCGCCAGCCGGTAGGTCGAGTATACGGTCAACGCCGGCTACGAAGCGGGCGCAGAGGACGCCGGCAGCGGGGAACTCCTGGCCGAAGCCGATGCCCTGCAATACGCGTTACGACCCGGACGGCAAGACAAGGCGGGATGGTGCGTTGGACGGGGCGGGGATGGCCGTGAGCGTGGAGACGCTGGAGCACGAGGCGGATTGCAGGTGCGGGCTTTGCGGGGCGCTGAGGGCTGTCGAGGGGTGCGCATCGCATGGCCGGCCGCGGCCAGTAGACGACCGTCCCGACTTCCACCTTTATCCGTTCATCTTGTACCATTCCAAAACGATCTTCATCAGTTTGTCCTGCATCTCCCTTGAGGCAATGTCTTTCCTTGCATCCTCAACAACTTGCATTCGTAACATGACTATCTCCGCTTGAGATATCGAGAACCCCTCGCGGCAGCCATGCTCCACGAGCAGCATCAAGCACGGCGCAAAATCGCGCGACTCATGTGCGGAACGTGGAATTCCTTTGCAGTTTCCGTCCCAACAGACATAGTGAAGACACTCGTGAAGTACAAGCAATTCCGGCGTACTTAAGTAGTCGGGCGATGTCTCACAGATCGCTATCTCGCCTTCGATATGACCGTTCGTGTACGAACCGTAGAACTCAGGGCAATCCTTGGACGTGAATTCGTGTTCGACGAGGAATCGCCATATCTTGTCGCAGATCATTTGGCATTTTGGCGACAGTGGCGTAAATCCAACTGCGAGAAAGCATGTCGATGCTGGTGGTCTATGAAGCCAAGTTATTACTTTACTCCGAAGTGTGGGGCTCCGTTATGAACCCGCTGGGGTAAATTGGACCCTCCTTTGGCATCATATCGGATACGTCGTCTGGGTAAAGTTTGCGGCCAGCCGCCTGCAAGTCTCCCACGAAAGAGCCTTCTGGGGCCGAACACGTCAAATACCTCCCATCCGCGCGGCATTATAACAAGCGGAAACCGCTTGCCCCAGCAACCCTGTTTCTGCACGCCCGCTTGCTCTGCCGTGATCGTCGCTTCGTCAAAAACGACGAGATTTCACGGCATTTCAAGTTGACGGAGCCGTTTAGCCCTCAGAACCCCATTCTGCGCGGCTAAATTCGCCGCTCCAGCCCGTTCTGAGCTTCGCAACGTCTGCGAAGCTCATCTCTCACCCTAAGCCACGCAGCGTGCGTGGCGATCATGTTTCAACATGACCGCCACAGCACGTGGCGGTCCCAGCACCCCCGTTAAGGAGATCGCCGATGAGTGCACGACGTAATGACCCACGTCGCAAAGTCCCCGCATGGCACGCCAAACTGCTCGCCATGCTCCCCACCATCATCCGCTACGCCAAGCGGGCCTTCCGCAGCTACGACCCGGAAGCCAGGCAAGAGGCACTGCAGAACGTCGTCGCCAACACGACCGCCGCTGTGGCCGGCCTGGCCAAACGCGGCAAACTCGATCTCGCGTACCCGACCGTGCTTGCGAAATTCGGAATCCGGCGAACGCTGGATCACAGGAAGACCGGCTCGTCGCTGAACATCAAGGACGTCCTGAGCAAATACTGCCAAGCGCACAAGGGCGTGATGGTCGAAAGGTTGGACAAATTCAACGAGCAGGAAGACTGCTGGGAAGAGGCAGTCGTGCAAGACACCCGCAACGCTCCTGTGCCCGAGGTCGTCGCCTTCCGCGTGGACTTTAGGGAGTGGCTGAAGAGCCTCGCCCCGCGTGACCGCAAAGTGGCCCAGTACCTCTCTCTCGGCAACCGCACTGCCGACGCCGCCCGCCGGTTCAAGGTCACGCCGAGCCGTATCGCCCACTTGCGTCGCGAGTTGGCCGAGTCATGGCGGAAATTTCTGGGCGACGAGCCCGATGCCGCGGTCGCGGCGTAGTCGCTGCCGCATCCTCAACTCCTCCTCGGTCCGCCCTCTCTGCCGGCCTTCACCCGAGCCCTGGTTGTCTGCCAAGCGCAACAGGCGCCAGGGCTCGGGCCTCTGCTTTGTTTCTTCGGTCGCTCCTGCTCGTGTGCGGGCAGGAGCGGCTCTACCCCTCAGTGCTCTTTTCTTGCCCCAATCAACAAAGGCTTCGATATGGCCCTATTCAAGTGCGTAAATTGCGGCGGCAACGTGAGCGATCGCCCGCCTCGTGGCTCGATAATGGCATCTCGTGCGGGGCCGATACCGCCTCCCTCGCAGCAACCTCATCCTCCAGTCAATATTCCAGAGGCCCTCAGATGAGCAGTTTTTTCCGAATCACGTTGCCCCTGATAATTGTCGGGGTCATTGTGAGCACCTTTTTTTCGAATACCGTACTCGGCATCCCGATTGTGTGGTTGATGGTTGCAGCCGTGATCTACACGACGTTTGTCGGCTTCAAACGCTATTGATGATCCAGATATGGTGACAGGCTTGTAGTGATCGCTTGCCGTTTGAAAGCCTCGGTTATCCGGGAGGTCGAAGAACCACCTCAAGTTCTCTGAACCGCCCGAAGCTGCACAAGGGGCAACGAAACTTGCCCGCCCGATCGACACTCGGGTGTAGATCAATTGTTCAACACGAAGGAGCATTCCATGGCACACCTTGCCGGCCGTTGCACGTGTGGTCGCAGAATTCGCTTTCCGAAGACCGCGACCTACGGGGACAGATGGACCTGCTGGAAATGCGGGCAAACCTGGACCCTGGCAACACATGGCAATCCCCTGCACCCCGAGCCCTCGAAAGCCCCACCAAGAGCTGCGTCGGACGACTTGGACAAGCTGCACTGGTACTGGGTCGCGGGCGCGGTACTTCTGGTTTTTCTGTGCCGCAGTTGCTGATCGCCGGAGCTTTCCGGCTCCCAACGGCTAAAAACAAGTGTCTGGTCTGCCGCCCTGCGAAAGGGCGGCAGGTTTGTCGGGGCTTTTGCTTAGCTATCACGAGCAGCAGGCCGAGGGCATCGATGCAGCCCGTTGTGTCAGATCAAGCCGCCCGTCGTGCTGCTTCCGACCACCTTGACGGCATAGACAGGATGGCTGGGGCGTCGTCTTGCTGGTCGAAAGCCGTTGGCTTCGCGGTTCTTTTCGCTGCCCTTCGCCGCAGACCATAGCCGACAAGGCCAAGAGCAGTAGCGGCGAGCAACGCGAGCGAAGAAGGTTCTGGCACCACAGTGAGCACCACCTCGTTGCCGCCCTGAATGGCGAGCGTGGCCGGCATACCGTCGATCGAGCCGCTGGTGCTGGGGCCAAGGCTGCCGGAGATCGAGCCGGCGTCGATGAGCGTGTAGTTGCCCTGTCCAAAGCCGGCAAGCGGAGTGAAGTTGAAGTTGGCGAACTGCTGGCCGACAAGCCCCAGCGCGGCGGAGGACATGTAGATCTCGCTACTGTCCGACGGCGTATCGAGCTGAAAGTCCAGCGCCGCTCCGGGCTGAAGCACGAGATAACCACTCAAGTACATTCCACCCAACGGATTGCCCGGGGCCAGGCTTCCACCTGGGTTGACCGTGACGTTGCTCAGACTGCCCGAGCCGCCCAAGGTGCCGCCGCTGTTGACAGTCACCGGGCTGGCCAGCGAGCCGTTGACGACCAGTTCGCCCTGGTTGATGGTTGTCCGGCCGGAATAGGTGTTGCTGCCGCTTAACGCCAGGACGCCGCTGCCGGCTTTCGTCAGGGCGCCGCTGCCGCTGATGACGCCGGAATAGGTCTGTGCCGCGGGGTTGGCGAAGGCCACCGTGGCGTTGTTTAGCATGTTTCCTTGGACGTAGCCGTTGTTGGCGACGCCGTCGCCGAGTTGCAGCGTGCCGGCACTGACGGTCGTGCCGCCGGTGTAGGTATTCGATGCGGCAAGGGTCAGCGTGCCAGTGCCCAGGGAGTCGTTCAGGGTCAGGCTGCCGGGACCAGAAAGCGGGCCGGAAAGCGTCACGGAATAGCCGGCCGTATTGAAAATCGCTCCACCGCCGCTGGTACCCAGCGTCATGGGCAGGCTGGTGGAAAAGGAACTGCCGGCCTGAAGCGTCCCACCGTTGAAGTTGAAGGCCGCCGATCCCGAACCTTGGAGCAGCGATGAGAGGATGAGTACCCCGCCGTTAAGGTTATACGTGCCGCTGCCGCCGGCGTAGGCGCCGAGATAGAGAGAGCCATTGGCGTTGATAATGTTGGTCCCGCCAGACTGCGTAAAGCTTCCGGTGCCGGAACTATAGCCCACGTACTCCTCCCATGTCGACAACTGGCCGCTGCCGCTGAGGTTGTACGTGCCGCTGCTGCCGATAGTGAGAGAGAAGCCATTGTTGGTCCCGCCGGATTGCGTAAAGGCTCCCGGGCCAACCCCCTCGTCGTTGGTTGCCACCAACTGGCCGCCGCTGAGGTTGTAGGTGCCGCTCTGGCCGACCCCGACATCGTAAGAGGAGTTGGTTCCGCCGGACTGCGTAAAGGCTCCCGGACCGTTTCCGCCGACGAATTCATACGCGTAAAACCCGGACATCGACAACTGGCCGCCGCTGAGGTTGTAGGTACACGTGCCGCCAGATCCGCTGCCAAGACTAAGCTGGTCTATAATTGTGTTGCTGCCGCCGGACTGCGTAAAGGTCCCCGTGCCGGAGTGGCCCACGTACTCCTGGCCTGCCGACAACTGGCCGCTGCCGCTGAGGTTGTACGTGCCGCTGCTGCCGGCGTTGTAGCCAAGATAGAGGTTGACGAAGATGCTGTTGGTTCCGCCTGACTGCGTGAAAGTCCCCGGCCCTGAATAGCCCACGTACTGATAGCTGGGCGACAACTGGCCGCTGCCGCTGAGGTTGTACGTGCCGCTGCTGCCGGCGTTGTAGCCGAGATAGAGGTTGAAGTAGCCGCTGCCGTTGATCCCGCCAGACTGCATAAAGGTTCCCGTGCCAGAGTAGCCCACGTACTGATAGCTGGCCGTGGAGAGGCTGCCGCCTGTCATCTTAACAGTTCCACTACCGCTGCCGCCCAGGGAAAGGGTACCGCAAGTCTCACCAAGCTGTGTGACGTTGGCAGTCCCGCCGTTGATGATCCACGCGGTGACGCTGCTGGTCGGAAGGCCGCCGGTCCAATTCGTGGCGACAGACCAATCGCCCGAGTTGGGTGATGCTACCTTCCAGTAAACGTCCGCGCGAACCTGGAGCGATGTCAGCAGCACAACGGCCACAAAGCTCGCGAAAGAGACGGCCGACAACCGCGCCGCCGGACGATTGCTTCTCATGCAGATCTTGCCGAACATGATTCTCTCCAAGTACGTAAGTCTTGATCTTTCTTGGCCATATCCACAACACACCAATCGCAACTCGAACTACGCGCAGCACCCGCCACGGAAACACTCAAGCGGGGAAACCAGACCCAGCCAAAGAACGGCGCGCAGTGCCAGACTCCTTTGAGAGTCTTCGTATCGAGCCACCGGACGCAGAGAGACTATAACAACTCACGCCGAGAGTTGCGCTGCTGCGGACGGAGGCTCGCGGAGGGTTGCGCTGCCTACTGGATACGTTGTTTAGCGAAAGGCTACAACCACTTGCAGCCCACTTTGCGGAAAAGAGCCACGCAATGCATGGCTCTTCACCGACAATAAGTGTAACCTACTCGATGGCTACAAATTCGTCAAGGACCTGGCCGGAATTATCTATCCAGATTTGTGGCATGCTTTCATGCGACAAAGCATCGCCCTGGCTTCGAGTCAAAGGGCTTTCGCACGCTGATGACGCTCAGCATGCCGCTTCGTAGTCAACAGCCATAACCCGAAAGGATGGAGACGCGCTTGTCGAGGCCGATGAGCTGCTGGCCAACCCGTAGCAGATCGACCGGAGCAAGCGGCCACTGAGAAGGCGTAGGGTGGCCGATGCCTCGACGCAGGAGTCTCACGAGGGCTTGCGAAAAGGCCGCCGAGCATTGTGTTCCATAGGCACCAGCCTGCATCGGTGGCAATCGCAGATTTTGCTCAGCTGAGCAAAAAGCGTCCGCTGGACATCGGCGTGGCTCTGGCAGTCTCAGAGCGGCCAGAATACTCGATTCGACCGCCAAACGCCTGATTGCTTGCGAGCCGCAGAACACCGGCGCAGAAGCACGGTAGGCATCCAGTCGATCTCCTGCTTCGGCAGGCGTAAATCGCTCTCCGAGGAGCAAGGAGCCGGGGCTGGAGGACGGGGTGGGTGGGGGACCGGATGTCGTCATCGCCCAACGACAACCGATGGACCGTCATCGTCGCAACTGTCGCAAGCGTTCCAACAACCCGCCCAAAACGCCACCGATCAGCACCAAGATCACATGAAATACCGAAAACAGTTGCCAGGATGCGGCGGCAACTCGTGGGATAGCGTACAGAAATCCACCGCAGACGAGGATGTCCCCCAGGAGAAACAAGTATCCGAATATGATGCCCTGTACAAGACCTTCACCTGTTCCCGCAACGATCCAACCCGCAATTCCGCCAATTACGACAGGCAAGGCGATGGCCGCAGAAACGAGCCAATGCGTGCAGACGCCGAGGGAGCAGAGAATGGCGACGAACAGCGTCAGCAGCAAGAGCGACCGCAAGCCAAACTGATACCGCGGAGGCAAGCTGGGTTTGGGCGTGGGCATGTTTAGTAAGAGTTTAACCCAAGCGATGAGTTTCCCGGCTGTTGAAGAACGTAGCCGTCTCCTCCGCCGACTCCTTGCTGCCCATCAGGAACTCGCCCGAAGGCACGAGCGTGAGCTTCATGCCGATGGAGTTGGTGATCTGCTTGGGCGTGGCGGTGGTGGGCTCTGCGGCGACTGTCCTTCCGCCAGTACCGACTTCCTGCGCTGTGGCCGCTGGCTTCGACGGCTCGGCTTGATTGCTGCACCCGGCTGTCGCGAGACCGCCGAGTGTCGCCAAGAGCATCAACGCGACTGTCGATAAATGTCGGAGCATGAGCCAAACCTCCTTAAAGTTTTGCGGTGGATCGCCACGCACGATGCCACAGGCCGAAACCGGGACGCAGCATCCAGTTTATCGGCGGCTCTTGGTCGTCGTCAATCACCGGCTATGCCGCCTTCGGCGGCTTCGGGTCGCGATTTTCCTTTAGCTATCAGCGACCCCCGGCCCACCGCGAACCACGCTTCCTCCCCATCGACCGGCGTCGAGGACCGGCGGTGGGCAAATCAGCGGATGATCTTGCAGTTGGGCAGGGCCTTCTGGAGCTTGGCGACGCCGGCATCGGTGACTTGGCAACGGAGATCCAGATTTTCGAGTTGTGCCATGCCTTTAAGATGTCGCAGTCCTGCGTCGGTTACAGAGGCTTTTGGCTTGGCACGCGCAGTAAACCATGTTGCAGTTCCTGACATATCTCGCAAGTCGGCAATGCCTTTCGGAGCCTATCTACCCCGACGGCCGTAACCCCAGTTTTAATGACAAATACGTAGCGAAGTTGCGTCATGCCCTTGAGGTGCTCCAGGCCGGCGTCGGAGATCCTCGTGTTATCGAGCGACAAACCGAGGAGTTGCGTCATGCCCTGGAGATGTTTCAGGCCCGAGTCCGTGACCTGGGTGCCGGACAAGTCGATATGCTCAAGGTGCGGAAAGCCTTTGAACTGCGTCAGTCCGGCGTCCGTGATACGACAACGCTCGAGCCTAAGTTCTTTAAGCTGCGTCAATCGCTTGAGGTCTTCCAGCCCGCCGTCCGTGACGCGGGTTTCGCTGAGGTCCAATTCTTCGAGGTGATTCATTCCACTGAGCTTCGGCAGCCCGGCATCCGCGATGAGAGTGCAAGCGAGGTTCAACTTGCGGAGTTGTGTCAAGTTTTGGAGGTGTTCCAGGCCAGCACTCGTGATCGGGTTGGCGTAGAGGTCCAATTCGTGGAGCTGCGTCAAACCCGCAAGGTGTTCCAGGCCCTTGTCCGTGACCCGGTTGACTTTGAGCGACAAACGGTCCAGTTGCGTCAGTCCTTTGAGGTTCTCTAGCCCGGCATTGGTGATGAGCGTTTTGTCGATGCACAACTCCCGGAGTTGCGTCAAGCCACTGACGTGTTGCAGACCGGCGTTCGTGACATCGTTGACGGAAACATTCAACCGTTGCAGGTCGGCAAATCCTGCCACGTGTTGCAGACCATCGTCCGTTATCTTGGTGGCTTGAAGCGACAACTCTTTGAGCTTAGTCGCGTGTTTGAGGTGTGCCAGTCCAACGTCGCCAACCTTGGAGAAGCTCAGGTTCAATCGCTCCAGGCGGACCAACCCCTTGAGGTGTTCCATCCCGGCGTCCGCGACCTGGGTGGAGTCGAGGTCCAACCATCGTAGTTCGGTCAATCCTTTAAGGTGCTGCAGCGCATCACCCGGAAAATCCTTGTACCGAAGTTCGATCCCCACGACCGTCTGGAAGAACTCGTCTCCGAGCAGCTTCACCGGGCACGCCGGCAACATTCCCGCTGCCTCAGGCTGCCGACCATACGACACTTGCCCATCTAATTTCTCTACCCACTCGATGGCCCCTCTCTGTTCCCTCGCCTTCCTCAACTCGACCATAAACCAGTTGCACGGCAGGGCTACAACCACGACCAGCACTAGCAGCGACCGGATGCTGAACTGGAATCGCCAGCGGAGTAGCAGAGCGACGGCGAACCAGACGACCGTTACGACCAGTACAACGCCCGCCACCGCCACGCAAGTCAGTACTGCATAGCCCTTGTGCCACCCCAGCCAGCCGAACCTCTCCGAGAGCCACAGAAGCACCTCGACGGCCAGCAACGCGAGGACGAAGCGGCCGGGCGTGAGGTGGAACCAGCGAGTTTGAGGGTCAGTTGTGGCGTCCATGACGGTTATTTGCCCCAAGGATCGTAATTCAACGCAACAAGACATCTATCGAACGACTGTGACGCCAACTCGACATCCACGAGGGTCACCGGCCGTTCATGTAAAATGGCCTGTGCCCGCCTCCAATACTCCTGCCACTGCTCGTGAATTGGAGAACTCGGTCCGATCAACTTTTGAGCGGAGTCCGAACCAACTACGACACAAGCTCCCAGATCACTGTCAATGCAGTCTTCAGGTTTCGATGGCTTTTGCCTACAGAAACCAACAAGGCGGCTCCAATAACGTGCCAAATGAAAGAGATGAAACTCCAAGGGGTCAGAAGGAGTGATACCACCGCGTTCCGCGAACATCTTCTCGTAGCGAGGAATCGTTGCACTAACTCGTTCTGCAAGCAACTGTCCGTTCATGGGCTACAGCGGCTCCCGCTTCTTCTCCGTATTCAGCTCGGGTCCAACCTGCCGCCGCTTGTACGTCACGCAATACTCCACCTTTTGCTTCTTTCCCGGCTGGAGGTCCAGAAAATACTTGACGTGCTGCTGATCCACCCTTTCGACGTGCCCCGCGGTGTGCAGATCGACATACGCTCCGGCCTCGTTGCTCGTCCAGCCTTTCGGCTCCTCTTCCGAGCCCCAGAGCACTACGTTGGCATCGAACTGCCGCTCGACCTCGATCTTGGCGGGCACGGGTTTGCCGGAAACCAATTCTTCCTCGAAGAAGAAGGTCTCGTCATAGTCCACAAGGTCGTAGTACAGGACGAAATCCTTATCGAGCCGCCGCTTGTACTGCCGGACCACGACGTTTGCGATCTTCTGGTCCTTGACTCTCCGGCGGATCGTGATGTCCTTGTCCGGCCCGACGTTGACTTCCACGCGGTCGCCGATGGGCACGTACTTGGTCTCGGTGCCGCCAACGTAGGCGAGATCGTGGTTCTTATATTCCGAGAAGAGCCTGACGGTGCCGTTGGGCAAGGGCGAGAGTCCCAGATTCTCCATCGAGGGGAGTTTCTTCTGTTTGCCCTTGTCGTCGAGGAGCTTGACGTTCTTGAAGCGATAGAACTTGGTGAATGCCTGGTCGCTGGTGCGATCGAAGAGCTTGTAGATCGATTCCAGCGGCACTTCTGCTGCCTTGAGGGCGATGAGCCGCTTGGGTTCCTTGTCCTTGATGTCTTCCCGGCCTTCGATTGTGAAAAGGAAATACTCGGAGAGGCCCTGCTTTTGGACCGCTTTCGCCTTTTCAAGATCAAAGTAATTTCCATCAAGAGTGACATGGCCAACCAGTCCAGCATCGCTATTGGCGCCAACCCCGAACATCAGTCTTCCTGGGTCCGCCTTTTCCGCCGCTTCAATCGCACCGCGGACGCCGAGTTGCGGCGGCGGCCTCCTCGCCAGATCGGCAATCTTCTCCACGAGGTTGATGTTGCCCACCACCAGTCGGGTTTCCGCATTGTCGTACTGCTCGCCCGAGTTGTTCGTTACCCGCACGTAGCCCGTCACGCTCAGCTTGGTTTCGTCCTCGTTGGCGATGCCCACGTAATCGGCGGCCCAGGTGATGCCTGAAGTAAAATACCTGATCTCGACGGGGATCTTGCCGGCCACTTGGCTCTTGATGTTCCATTGCAGGGCGTCGTTGCGGCCAGCCGGAAAGGTCGTGTCCACCAGATCGACCTTGTCCTGCTTGTCGAGGATCCTGAATTCGATGGAAGTGGGGTCGATGAGCGTGTTTGCCCACGAGAACTGGATGCGATTGACGCCTTCCTTGACGGTCAAGAGCCTGTGCTCGCGGACCATGGTGATGTCTTCGGAATTGTAAATCGTGAGCTGGGTGCCCTCGCGGGTCGGCAGGGTCACCAGATCGACAGCGGCCCGAGCGCTTGCCAGGAGGGCCAGCAGGAGCAGAAACGGCCAGAATATGCGGCGGAACATGATCGGTTCCCTTCTCAGGAGGCTTTATCTATCGTACTACGGGGGCGGCCGGTGTGCCAGGAGCCCTGAAATAGACGAACGGCAGCGCAGAATGGTTCCGGAGGCTCGGGATGCCCCACCTCACGTCGCTTCTGAATTTTGCTCAGCTGAGCAAAGTCCGCGATCCTTGTAGAAGACCTCTCGCCAAATCTTCAGATAGTCCTTGGGCGCCTCGAACCACACCACGAGGTCCGCCAAGGCCTTCAGCGAGGGATGACCGCTATCGCATAGACTCGACCTAGCTCATCGTGTCGAAGATCGTCGGCCGTGACCTTGGCTCGATCGAATACGGCCAGCGCACTACTTGAAGCTGATCTCGCTATCCTCGAAGGACTGCAAGTTGAACCAACTCGACAACAGCTAGATCACTCGGATTCCTGCCTGTGGGCAAAAAGTAGCCCGATGGCCCGGAAGGTGTGGCTACCGAAGGCATTTTGCTCACCCGAGCAAAATTAGCATTAGACATAGAAGGCTTCGCAGTACCAATGGGCCCGCCGTCTCTTTCGTTGGTGGCAGTGTGTGTGGAGCGGGGTGGCTGTGACCCGAAGTTCGCGGTCGTCAAGCCTTCGCCCTACGCCGCCGCCAAACGTAGGCAATCAGCCCCATAGCACCGGCGCCGAAGAGGGCGAGGGCGGAAGGTTCGGGGACGACGCTGATGGGGGATGAGATGGCGTAGATGGGGTCCCGATAAGTGGGAGGTCCCACGTCATCCTGGCACAACCAGGAGTCGCTATTAGTGTTAGCGGTGTAAAGGCTGTATCCGGCAAGGACGGCGATATTATTGCCTAGAGACGAACCTATCGAGCCCTGCCCATTCCAACCGCACCCAGTATAGACGTAGTCCGCGATCTCGCCCCCGACCTGGTCGAATAAGATTGGATTAGTCAAACCAGTACTACTCCAGAGTTGCGCGTACCCGGATGCCACAAGCTGGCCTCGGGTGTTGTATATTGGGGTGTTCGCGGGGGCGAGCGGCACGTTGGCGGTAGCGTTATATAAGTTCGTTCCGTCATACGTCGACGTGATCGCTGACCAGGTCGCCCCCAGAGAATTGAGGGTTGCGCCTTGCGCGCCTCGGTCGTTGCAAAACTGTTGTAGTAGCTTTCTAAACCGCTCGTCCCGCTTGTAAAATCCGCCGTTACGAAGGCAATCTGGTACTCCGATCCCGGAGCTAACCCCGAGGGGAGAATGACGTTATCAGCCATCGCCATCCCGACAAGCAAAGTCGCCACCAACGCCACCGCCATCAAACCTCGCATCATCGTCTTATCGAACATTGCTACTCTCCTTTGGCACGTGACTCTCGAATTCCTTGATCGCTTCTGCCACACCCAACCGATCAGCCCCACAACGCCCGCCCCAAACAGTGCCGAGGTCGAAGGCTCCGGCACAACCGTGAGCAGCAGATCGTTGTTCGAGACGGAGAGCGAGGCCGGCAGACCATCGATCGAGCCGCTGAGGTTGCTCCCCAGGCCGCTGATCGACTTGGCGTTGACCAGCGTATAGGTGCCAGGCCCGAAGCCTGCCGACCAGGTGAAGCCGAAATTCGAGAACTGCTGGCCGCTGAAGGTCAAACTGCCGGAGGGCATGGAGAGTTCGTCGTCGGTCGAGACGCCATCGAGGTCGAAGTCCATCGCCGCACCAGCCGCCAGCACGAGGTTTCCGCTCAAGTGCAAGACGCCAAGCGGATCGCCTGGAGCCAGAGTTCCGCGCACGTTAACCGTCACGCTGCTGAGATAGCCCGTGCCGCCCAAGGTGCCGCCGTTGACGCTGACGGCCGAATTCGTCAGCCAGCCATCGGCGACCAGCTTGCCCTGGCTGATCGTGGTCGGGCCGGTGTAGGTGTTGCTGCCGCCGAGGTTCAGCGTACCAGAGCCGGCCTTGGTTAGGCTGCCGCCAGCACCGCTGATGCTTCCGGAAAATGTCGTGGAACTGCTGTCGCCCACAGTCAATGAACCAGTGTCGAGGATAGAGGTGCCCGCGACGCCGGCGAAGGAGCCGATCACCTGGCTCGCACCATTTACATCCAACATGGCACTAGGACCCGTGAGACTGACGGCCCCGCCGCTGGGCAACGAACCGTGAGCGTTTGCGCTAGTCGAGATATTATCAATTAGTGTTGTCGTATCACCGCCGGATGATGCTCCGACAAATGCCAGCGTATGTGTACCGGCAGTCAACGGGATACCAACCGCGAAGGTCTGGAATACGCTGCCGCTGTTCAGCCGGAGAAACGACCACGATTGCACGCTGACACCGTCCACGTCGATAGCCAGATTGTCGGCATTGTAGCCCGGTCGATTGGTAGCTTCGAACGACAGGTCATAAATGCCGGTAACACCGACGGAAATCGACTGTGAAAAACTGGACGAGTTCTGAAGAAATGCTGCTTGAGTACCTCCGGGGGCCGTATTGAGAAATTGAGAATTGTCGGCCGCGATACCGCTAGTGCCCGCGAAGTTCCAAACCCCACCGGTGGTGTCGTAGGTCCAAAGGCCGTTTCCCACCTGAGGAGTCTCGAAGCCCGAGTTGGCAATCGACAGCGATCCGGTTGCAGCACCGAGTTGCAATGTTCCCGCGTTGATTGTGGTTGGGCCCAAGTAACCACACGTTCCTCCAACCACTAATGTGCCGGCGCCGTTCTTTATGAGCCCGCCGACGTTGGTTCCGTCGAACGCAGAACTCATCACCGAATTGCCATTTGTATCAATCGCAATAGCGCTCGCGCTGTTCTTGACTCGCAAACCGAGGTTATCGCTGTAGCCACCGGCGTATTGCAGCGTGCCGCCGGAAAAACTAACATTGCCGCCGCCAAGCGCGCCGTTCGTGAAGGTAAGGACGCCGCCGCCGATTGTCGTTCCGCCCGAATAGCTGTTGTTACTATTGGAAACGAGCATCGATCCGGCCCCGATCTTCACGAGAGTCGACGAGCCGAGATTGTTTTGCAGGTCCGCTAATGGAGCAGAAACTGTTAGGTCGAAACCCGGACCGCCGGTCGCGCCCACATTGAACGTCGTGCTCGAGGCCATGTTGAAACCGGAATAGCTGCCGGTGCCCGACATGAGCGAAGGAGCCGTGTTGACGGTGATCGAGCCCGCCGTAAGTTGCCATGCAAGGTAAACTGACGCATTGCCGGAACCGCTCGTCAGCGTGCCACCGCTCAGGACGACGGGGCCAACTATATTATTGCTGTTGGCTGCGTTGACAACGGCGCCGCCCGCATCGATCACGATTGGCGTTGCGACGATGTCGTTGGTTTGGGCAGCACCGCCGAAAACGTTGCCGGAAGTGAATTGTAGTGTTGCGCCGTTATTGACCGATATCGTCCGTCGAGCGAGTTGAACGTTACCCAGTGCCGATGAGGTGGGATTAACCGAATTCGGGTCGCCTGACGCGCCCGCGACCAACGTTCCGCCGCTTACGACTATATTTCCCGCGAAACTGTTGACTGAATTTGCCAGGTTAAGCGTTCCGCTGCCCGTTTTCGTCAATCCGCCGGGGCCGCTCAAGGGGGAAGCGAAGGTCACGCTGTTGCCGTTGGTGTCGATTAGGGCGGCTTGCCCAGCGGCGATGGGCGCGATGCCGGACGATACGTCCTGCGTGTTGCGCGTCGCCCATTGCAGCGTGCCGCCGCCGAAGCTGATGTTGGAGTTGGAAATGGGCAGGGACCCGGAAGCGAAGTTGAGTACGCCGCCGTTGATCTGGGTGCCGTCGCTGTAGGAATTGGCGCCCGTGAGCGCCAGCGTGCCGCTGCCGGTCTTGACCAGGACCGTCGTGCCGCCGCCACCCACCGAGTTGACGATGCTGCCGCTAAAGGTGGTGCTGGTATTCAAGGCGCCGACCCTATAAGTCACTTGCCCATTGCTGGGATCATTGTTACCCAGGTCGCCGCCGCTCCCCGACAGGGCGCCCAGGCTGATTGCCTGCGTGCCGGCCGCCGTGTTGCACAGATTGCCGCCGTTGACCACCCAGCTTGCGACGGCGCTGCCTGCGCCGCTGCCGACCAACATCGTATTGCTGACGTTGTTGACGTACGTCCCGCTGAAGCCGCCGTTGTTGCCGGCTAGGAAAACGCTATAGCCGCCGATCTTGGTGAGCGTGCCCGAGCCGGTCAAATTGCCGCTCAAGGGCAGGTTTTGGCCGCTGGGCGCGTTGAGCGTACTGCTGGCAGTCGCAGTGACGAGGATGTTGTTCGGCAAGTAGGTATAGCTGCCGCCGCCGTCATAGGCGCCTTGCAGCGTGCCGCCGTTGAGGGCCAAGAGGCCGCTGCCCAAAGAACCAGTCGAGCCGGCGATCAACGTGCCGTTGCCAAGTGTCGTGCCGCCGCTGTAGGTGTTCGCGCCCGTGAAGGTCAAGGCGCCCGAGCCGATCATGGTCAGGCTGCCCGAACCGGAAAGGGGGCCGGCCAGCGTCACGGAATAGCCGGCCGTATCGAACGTCGCTCCGCCGCCGCCATTGCTGAGGGTCATGGAAACGTTGCTGGAAAAACCACTGCCGGCGCGAAGCGTGCCGCCGCTGAAGTTGAACGCCGCCGATCCTGAACCTTGGCTCAGTGACGAGAGGATGAGCAGCCCGCCGTTAAGGTTGTACGCGCCGCTGCTGCCGGTGTTTTCGCCGAGATAGAGACTGGCGCCGCAATTGTTGATCCCGCCCGACTGCGTGAAGGTCCCCGTGCCGGAGTCGCCCACATTCTCGTAGGATACCGCGGAGAGGCTGCCGCCTGTCATCTGAACCGTTCCGCTTCCCGCGCCACTGCCCAGCGAAAGTGTGCCGCATGTCTCACCAAGCTGAGTGACGTTCACCGTCCCGCCGTTGACGACGTAGGCCGTGCCGCTGCTGGTCGGAAGAAGAGAACCACCCCAGTTTGACGCAACGGACCAGTCGCCAGCGGAAACTGCCCAGCTATAACTGGCCGCGCGCAGCGGGACAGCCGCGAGCATGACCGACACGACAACAAAGGTCGCGAAGCCCACGGCCCACAACCGAGCCGGTCGAAAGCTGCTATTCTGGGAGGATTTGGCAAGCGTTCTTTGTCTCAAGCAGGCAAGTTTCATGGTTTCGTATCCGCATCTACAAGGTGAACAAGAATCAAGGCCATCTTCGGAAAGGGTGCAACCGCGAATCAGCCGATCGGGTCAACGTCCCGTCTGTCAATCCGACGCCAAAACGGAGATTCGCTCAAAAGCCGAGAAGGAGAGCGTAAGAATCGAGGCAGAGCTTCCCGGTCGAATCCGCTCACCGCGGCTTCAAAGACGGAACCGGATTGTCGAAAGGTCCGCTGTTGGCCGGCTTCGGGCGGAACAATCCGACCGGAGTGGCAGCAAGGAGCGGACGCGCTGCCTCAAGGTGGGTGAAGGCGGAAGGAGCCGCCAGTGCTGGATGTGGTTTAGTATGCATCCTCGCTCGAAAAATAGCAACCGTCGAGGTCAAGAGAATTCCGTCAAAAAGGGCGGCCAAGCAATCCTAATGGCGGGTCTGAGACTACCATAAGGCATCAGATGGGGGCCCGAAGTGCATCTTCTGGTCATAAAGCCATAACTCTTTAGCATCATTTCCAGCAGCATCTTGGTCTCGGCCTGACACCTCAGGGCAAGCATTGCCAGGGCCGCCTTCAGCGCCCTCGATAGGAGCGTGGTAGGCGGCGCACGAGATGCCCTTGTCTCAGGCCACTTCTTGCTCAGCTGAGCAAAATCGCTCGCCACTGGCGGAACATCCGTAGGCATCGCAGTCCCAGGCGAGCTGGCTCATGCCCGGCCTCTCGACCTTCAGAACGGAGGCGGCCGGGGCTTTGGCGGCGTGGGCGAGAATGGCTATCTTGCAAGGAACGCGGAATGCCCCAGCAGCGGAGTAGCTGGTTGACGGCAGGCAAGCTGGCGGTGAAGATGATCATAGAGGCTGCTGGTCCAAGCAGAGGTCCGACCGCCAGGATGCACTGGCGGCTTTTTCTGCGAGCCCACTTTCGAGAAAGGACGATTCCATGAACAGAATCCTGCTCCCGCTGCTGGGCTTGCTGCTTGCCCCTGTTTTCTGCTGGGCGGCAGAACCGAAGGCGGACGAAGCGAAGGCGATTGCCGAGATCGAGAAGCTGGGTGGCAGGGTCACTCAAGATGAGAAGAGTCCTGGCAAGCCAATCATTTCGGTATCTTTCGCGTACCGAAGTCCCATGTCCGGGCGAGCACAACATCCTCCGGTTGGCGACTCGGCGCTGGCAAACCTCAAAGGATTGACCCAACTCCAATTGCTGGACCTGAGCGGAACCAAGGTGACCGACGCGGGGCTAGCAAACATCACAGGATTAACGAAACTCCAATCGCTGAACCTGCAGGTTATCCAAATGACGGACGCAGGACTGACAAACCTCAAAGCGTTGACCCAACTTCGATCACTGAAGTTGGACGGGAGCCAGGTGACTGATGCTGGGCTCGCAAGCCTGAAAGGATTGCCCCAACTCCAGTCGTTGGGCCTGTCCTGGACCGCTGTTACCGACGCTGGGCTGAACCAGCTTAAAGGACTGACAGCACTTCAATCCCTGGACCTGAACGGAACTCAGGTCGCCGATAACAGGCTGGCAAGCCTCAAAGGATTGTCCAGACTCCGTTCGCTGAGCCTGGGAATAACCAAGGTGACCGACGCAGGGTTGGTAAACCTCAAAGAGCTGCCCCAACTCGAATCGCTGGACCTGGCGGCAACCAAAGTTACCGACGCGGGTTTGGTACACCTCACAGGGCTGACCGATCTTCGATCATTGGAACTCGACTACACGAAAGTTACCGATGCCGGACTGGACTCTATTAAAGGTTTAACCAAGCTCCAAGAGATCTACTTGATGGGAACCCAGATTAGCGACGCCGGTCTGGAACATCTCAAAGTGTTTTCCCAACTCCGATCGCTGGACTTGACGAATACCATGGTCACCGATGCTGGGCTGGTTCACCTCAAGGGGCTCACCCAACTCCAAGACCTAATCTTGTGGGGCACCAAGGTTACAGACGCAGGATTGCAACACCTGAAACGCATGACCCAACTGAAAGAGGTTTGGCTCCAAGGTACCGCGGTTACGGACGAAGGCGTAAAGAAGCTCCAGCAGGCATTGCCGAACTGTAACATTTCCCACTGACATGACCGACCCCACCCGCACCCGCCGCCCCTTCTATCCCACGCCCACCTGGCTGATCTACGGCTTGCTGGTCGTGGAGGGGCTGCTCTGGCTGTCGGAGCGGTACCGCGGGGAGTCGTTTGCTTTGGTATAATGACGGCTAAGTTGACTCCGAACAACGAAAGGATCGCCCCATGAAGACGATCGTTCCCAGTGCAGTTGCCTTGTTCATAGCCGCTGCCACGCAGTCCAATTCGGCGGAACCAACGAGCGAAACCAAACGTGCCAAGGAAACCGTCGAGAAGGTTGACCAAGGCGACTTGGACAAGCATTCGGCACAAGCCGAAACGACGGCCAAGACGCTACGGCTGCAAATTCGAGAAGAAATCAAGACGCTCGGGAACCATGCATGGGCGGGCGAATATTACTTTGGTGACGGCCTCGGCGTGAACGTCTCCTTGATCCTTGCACCCAAGGCCGGCTACTTGTTCGAGTGGCACGGCTGTATGGGCTTATATGATCGCAATTACGGGGCCATCACCTGGGCCAAGGGCAGGCTTCGACTTTCGTTCACCTTTCCGAACAAGCGGGAGGGATTCCAGGGGATCGCCGGGGAGTTCGTTCCCATCGCTTGGGGAGACAGGATGTATCTCGTGCCAGCCGACGGAATAGTGCGATTCTGCAATTCCGTAAACGATGGTTCCGAATCTCGGGCGGGTCCACACGGCTTTTTTCTGCTCCGGTGTGGAGATGAGGAGAAAAAGGTAAAAGGGTTTCCAGCAGTGCCCGAAGAGTTCAAGCCGTACCTGTTGACGCACCCCATCGAAGCGCAAATCGTTAGCGTCGGGAAATACACGACACGGCCAAGCGTGTGCGACTGGAAGTTCAGGGATACGCCCGTCACGCTGAACCGTGGGAAGAAACAAGGTCTTCTTATCGGAATGACGTTGCACGTTGCCGAGCCGGATGACATTGTGGAGGTCGTTACGATCACGAAAGTTGAGGACGAGCGATCCGATGCCGTAATGACGCAGACCGAGGATGAGAAGGGGCCTCGGGCAGGATGGAGGCTATCAACACGGTGCCCCTGGCTTTCCAAGTAGCCATCTAACGCACGGTGTCGCCATGCCCGCGTCCCCGCCCTCAGCACCCCGCAACCCGCCACGGCACCAGCGGCTGCCGGAGGCGAAGGGCGGCGAGAGGAAGGGGCTGCGATTCGGATCGTTTGTTTCCAGCGTTAGTTCTGACGTAGTGATCATGGGACCCTCTCGGCGGCGGTTAGAATAACAAACAGGGTCCCGGCAAACAACAACAGGATCGGAAATACGATTACGCCTATAATCGCGCCCCGCTTAGCCATGCTGCCATGCGGTGTCATGAAAGCATGTCCGACCGCAGCACCAATTACTCCTCCGCAGAGCAACAACCCACAAACGAGCGCGAGAATCTGCACGCCCCGCGGGAGGTCACTGGAAAATGCCACGCGGAACAAGCTGAACGCGGCGGCTAGCACCACCGTGACAAGGAGCAACGATCGAAGACTAAACTGATATCTGCTGCTTCTTTCGGCCATGATTAAGTGACGGCGGTTAAAACGGCTGGACCAACGGCTGCGTTTGCCCGACGCCGCCCCCTACCGAGGCAACCAGCGTCCAGCCATCTTCAATTATCGGACGCCAGGGCGGGCTGCACAAGCGGGCGGCACATTGATCTTTATTACCCTACTTGGACGCTGATGAAAGGGCGGGCCTTCTCCACCATCTGCAACCGCCAACTCAGCGATCGATCCGCGGCGACGATGTAGCAGCCTGAACAGACCAATGTGCGATAAATCGGGCACAACATCGCCACTGCAAACTCCCGCGAGAGCAAACGGACGTCCCTCTTCTACCGCGTCGATAGCAACCGTCGACTCGTATTTCCCATCCACCACATGACAAGCGGACCCATCGCGAAAGCCCAGGTCACGCTCCAATTCGGTTTGGCGATGGCCTAAGTAATACCACGCCTGCACCATGGTGAAGACTGCCAACGCGAATATGACCAACGCCAGCGAGCCTATGACCAGAATCAGCCAGCCAGCAATTTGTGACGCGATTTCCATACAAGCTGCATTTTCCACGAGAGCCAACGGCATGCTGGCCTGCCGCAATCTTCTCCGACGCCAGCCAAGCCCGACTTGTCGATTTTACCAGCGGCGGGACGCGTGGAACAGCGGCGGGTGGCTCATGCCGGAACGATCCTACTCCCTAATCGTCAATATGCCGTTGCTTTAGAATCCTCATATCTTCCGGCGGCGATGGCCAAAGTACAATTCGGTAATGGTCATTCCCTTCCAGACCGTCCTGAGAGAGCGTGTCGAGGTCTCCATAGTAGATCCGTGCACGATACGTTCCTGGCGGAACTTCGAGTCGCTTGGTTTCCGGGAAGTAGTCGGTACAGCCTGCGATCACAATCCGTCCTGACTGGACGTCGAAGCTACACTCATTCACGTGATCCCATTTGTCGAGATCGTCGTCGGGTGGAGCGTCGCGAACTTCCACGTCCACGGGCACCTGCATATCACGAACGGTTCCGACTCCAATCGTGCCCGGAGCAAGTGCGAGCAATCGCCCAACGGCTTCCTCGTTCCAACTATCGCTAAGGTCGCCCTTCACGGCTTCATCCTGAAGGTAGAACTGGAAATAGTCCGCGAAAAGCTCGAAATGCTGCGTCTGAGTTTTCATCTCGCTCGCGCGACTATCGTGTTCCCGATGCCTCGGGCTGTCGCAGCCCCGTGCTTTCACGAAGAACTTTCAGCTATTCTACCCGCGGCCCCGAGGTCGAGCCAGCGGGCGGGGAACCGAGCTACGGGTGAGGGGCTTCGGCGGCCATCACTGCTTGGCCTCTTTCCACTGTGCCGTCACCTGGAGCTTCCCCGCCAGGCTCAACTTCGCGGGCACCTTCTCAATCTGTGCCTTGATTGTCTCGATGGCTCCCGGACTTGGATCGCGAAGCCTTACAGCACACTCCGTTATCCGATTGGCCCTGCCCGTGAACTTCTGTGCATCCTCCAACAGCATGACTGCTGCATGATCTTCCTCGTCGCTTCTGCCTTTGAAGATGCCCACGACCAGAAAACTCTCGCCAAGCAGGTTCAAGTGGCTGCCTGCCTGCAACTTGAGTCGATCGGCCAATTTCTTACCCAGCATGAGGGCCTTCTGGCCACGATGCTTGTCAGAGAGGCGATCTCCCGTGACTAGGCTTAGATCGTCGAATAGGAAACCTCCCGCGGGCCAGCCCACTATCGCACAACTAAGGTCGCCGGAGTCATCAAGGCTCACTTCATCAATCAAGCTGGGGCAGACCGCCGCGACTCCCTCCAAGGAGGCGATTTCTCGTCCGATTCGTTCGGGAATGATGAAGTACGGCCCTGGGCCGATGCCCCCACGCCGAACGATCAGATCGCAGACCATTCTCCTGGCACTTCCTTCGGCCGGTGCTTGCTTCTGCGATGCGTCAGGTTCTGACGATCGATTGCAACTTATGAGTGGCAAGATTGCCGCGAGGATAAGCAGCATGAAGACACGCATAGCAAAACTCCACTGCAAAACCTGCGAGCCAGACAGCGGATCACACGCCGCCCTCACCAAGGCAACCAGCGTCCAGCCCCTTCAATTATTTGCCGCGAGGCTGGGCTGCACAAGCGGGCGGCGTTAGCCCTTCTTCGGTCGTCCCGAAGAGAACAGCCGATCGTAAAACTCCACGCCGCCGACCCTATTGTCCTTGAGGACATCCAGCATTATATGCCCAAACTCGGGGTGGTCGAGCGAGATCGTTTCACGATATTGCCAGTCGGCACCGGGTTGGTTTGCACACTCCGGATCGACAAAGTGAACGTAGATTCGCGATCGTTTCCAGTGACATTGATTGCATCGTGCAAGAGACTCGGCAAGCCACGGCAGGTCAGGACGCTGCGTCTTCGCAAGTTCAACCAGCCATGTCGGATCGTGCGGTTTGAATCGCATTGACGCGTCTCTGATAGCCAATAGGTCGCAGTAGCCCCCTGCTTTCACGAAGAACTCCAGCTATTCTACCGGCGGCCCCGAGGTCGAGCCAGCGGGTGGCGGATCAGTACCGTCCGCCAATCTGTCCCATCGTGCAAAATAGGATTGCGATGCAAACAACCAGAGCCCCAAGGGGAATCGGATGTCTTGCCTTCAACGTGAGAATCAGGGCGACAAGGCAGACTAGACCAATTCCGTCGAAAGCGTATTCGGCACGTTGATAGAATGGTTCAGGGGACGGGCCGATCGTACCGCTCATCTGGGCAATATGAGCCGCCTGGTGGGCTTTTCCGTACTCTCGATGGAAATGCATCGATAGGGCAGCCAAACATAGGGCCGCCAAGACGAGCACGCAACTGCTACACCAAAGCAGCGGTAGCCTCAGCCGGTCGATCTGGACATCGTCATCTAGCATAGCTCGCCCAACGGCCTTTCACCCCGGCGTCATGTTCCTCGCTGCCTGCCCATAGTATACGCCCACGCCAGCACTCGTGGCAATCGGCCGCCATGGGCCTATCGTGGCACATTTACATCATGACATCAAAATCTTGCCGGTCATTCCACGCCGGCAAGCCCGATCACGGGCCTTCCAGCCTTCAGCCACCCTTCGCTTGCATTCCGCCCAAGCACCTCGACTTCGGGTGGCACTGGGGCGGTGGGCGGGGCTCACTGATCGCCTTCCTCATACCAGACTGCAATCATCAAAACCACTGGCCCAATATTACCACCAGTTGCCGATTGCCTGATGTCCGCAACCTTGATCCGCGGGTTCTCCCGCAGCCAAGCATTGATTTCGCTCTCCAAGGAAATGGCATCGTTCTTCCAGAACAGCTTGACCTTCATGTGAGGATTCTCCTTTCCAGTAAATCGGTTCGTGTGGGCATCAAAACGAGATCGCCCATTGCCTAGCCCTTTCATGAAGTCTACGCCCTGCAAGGCACGCTGCCAACCGGCAGCCACGGCCTGGCCGGCACCAGCGGCTGGGGGCTCGCCTGGGGCCTGGGTGAACAAGCTATCCGCCGGTAGGCTTTTCCGATGCAGGCGGGGTTTGTGGATGGTCTACTCTTGGTTCCTTACCCTGCTCCAATTCCGTCTTCAGTCTGCCTTCGGTGTTTCGATTCGTCAGCATCGTTTCGATATTGCTCGGCGGAGTCTCGCGAGGTAGACATCGAACCGAGGCATCGGCAAACAAGATATTGACCCCATTGGCATGCTTGCTTGAAATGCCTGGAGTCGAAGGGCCGTTCAGTGTGCAGTCTAGCCCGTCGAGCTTGACGTCGCGAGGTTCCATCCAATGGATGCCGGAGTCCGCAGCCTCCACGAGTAGAACGGTCTCCGACGCTCCTTCACCGGAATTCGGCAAGTGTGCCGCAGTCCGACCGGGCCAAGCAGTTCCAGCACCAATGACGGCAAGGTAGCTCGTGTTGTTGTGTTCGGCTGCCGCGTTATCATCCGGGCAAATGAAGAAAGGGAACCGTACAGCACGAAGTCGACTATAGCTCGGACTATCCCATCGTTCGTTCCAATGCAAACGTCCATAATAGGCCCCCAGATCATCCTCTCCCGTGCCGAGTTGTTCCATAAACGGAAGAAGCGGCGTCCGCCAGCTATGCAAGGGTTTCCCCACGGCGTCCGATGTAAAAGCGACTGGGAGACGGCCATAATTCTTCTCGTAATGCTGTAGGGCCAGCCCGATCTCTCTAAGATTGTTGCTGCACTGCGTCAAACGGGCAGCCTCCCGAGACGCACGCACCAGCGGTACCAGAATGCCGATAAGCAGGACAACGACGGCCATCAACACGAAAAGACTGCGGAGCGAGAATGTCGGCGGCGATGGTTGTCCCAAAGGTCCAGTCGCCATAGCGTAAACTCCTTACGACGGCTTAATGGACGCCGTCAAGTGGCTTTCTACCCGACATCGGCGTCCGCGCCGCTATCCGTAGTATAACGCCAAGCCCACGCCTCTGGCAATCATCCCGCCAATCCCGCATTTCGAGGCCCAGCAAGGCCCTTCGATGCCCCGGCCAGCGGCTATTCGGCAACCAAGCAAGCCCAGAAACGTGCTCGGCCGCGACGACCGGGCTGCTGTCGAGCAAGCAATGCTCCGCAGCAATCCCGAGCCTGTTCCGCAGGCTCTCTGGGCCGGGCAGGGCCGGCTGGTGGCCAGTTGGCTAACCAGGGTATCGGGTGCCAATTTTGCTCACCTGAGCAAAATGCCAACTTCCGAGGACGGTACTTCGGCAAGGCCTTGCAGATCCAGGCGGCTGCCCTGCGGTCGGGTTTCGGCGGACACTGCGAGGCCAGTTGTTCGAGATTGTTGCCTGCTGGCAACAATTGGGCCGGCAGCCTGAACGAAGGCCCCAGGAAGATTGTCTGAACGTCCAGACTTTTCGATCTTCTGTGGCCGCGAAGGTCGATGCCTCCGGCCTCACAGCCGATGCTACCAAGCGGGCCGGCGAAGGTGGTATCCCGGAAAAAATCTCTGGGATCGGCTTGCCGCGGCGACCTCAGCAAGCAGGTGGTGGCGGAACTGGCAGGACCTTCCTGCTCCGCACCGCTTGCGTCAGCAGCGTGCCGACCGAAAGCAGCCACACAGCCAGGGCGGCGATGTTGGGCCAGTTCGGGCGACTTGTCACATCGTGTGGAATGTCCTTGAGAAAGGAGATTGCCTCGTGCTTACAGCCGCCAATCTGAAGGATTTTCCGAAGCTTCTCCGGCGTTAGCGCTTCAGTCGGCAAGTATTCGAAGTCACCGTTGGCCATCAATGCGCAGACCCCAGTGCGGCGGTTGTCGGTGAAGAAGAATCCCTCCTCACGGCCGTGCCTGCTGAATACGGGTAGCGCGGGCGCATTGTCTCCGGTCGCCATAAGAGCGTCGAGCGAAAAGTCTTTGGGCTGCGCCCAGTCAACGCCGGTACCAGCCACCTCAATGACCATGATCGTGCTGGACGCATCCTTGCCAAAATCTGAGAGCTTCTTAGGCTTATCACCGCTCCACGCGGTGTTTGAGCCTACGACGGCAAGGTAGTTCGTCTGCCGCGTTCCAGGTGTGCGGGAACTTGGATCGCTGCCGCAGAAGAATTCCCTCGGATGAATTGCCAGCACAGGTGCGTTCTCTGGCGAGTCCCACGGCTTCGTCAGGTCGAGGCTCTTGTACACGTCGTCATATCCCAAATAGGGCAGTAGGAGCGTCCGCCAACTGTGCAGCGGCCTGCCATTTGTGTCGGCAAGATACAGTGGCGGAAAACAGCCGTTTGCGCGATGGTAGTCCTGCAAGGCTTGACCGATGATACGATACAGTTTGTTGATACATGCCGAACGGCGACCACCCTCACGCGGAGCACCAATCTGAGGAAGCAGCCACAAAACCCAGATTAGCAAGACTAGGCCGACCAAGATGCTAACCAGATGAGCCGCCACCGCTCGGAATCGATTAACGAGGAGTGCCAATCCTAAAACAACCGGGTATACGACAACAACCGCTTCCCGGAACACCGCCAGCGACGACCCCAGCACCACGAACAGCAAGAGCAGCGTCCGCAGGGTGAATTGGAAGGGCGGACTGGGCGGCAGTGGAGTGGGGTGGGGTTGTGGTTCAGTCATGTCGATTTGGCCGTTGCTGACAGCATCAGGGATAAAGAACGATTTCGTCACCTTTCCTCTCTCGACGGGCCTGCCTTTGCGCCTCCAAATCGCCTCCAGACAGCACGACAAACCATACGCACGACAGACGCTGGGAAGCTCAGCGAGGAGCTTACCAAACAGACAATCGCTAATGTCTGCATGAAGCCGCGGAGGTCCTCCAGAGAATGACCCGTGCTCCAAAACCTCGGAAAGGAGACAAGGCCGAAGAAAAGGATTACGACGGGCGTAAAACAATGCGCGACGATCATTCCCCGCACGCCCTTAGCCAAAAGGAAGACACCCAACACAAGCCAAGCGACGAAAATCGCGAGGACGCTGCGCCACCATGAACGGCTGTCGATCTGCCGTAATGCCGCAAATTGGGAACAGTACACACTGCACGCGACAATGAACCAGAGTGTACCACGCAAGCTAAACTGCGCCGCTCTCCAGGTTTCCATTCCACTTGGCTGTGGGCCCGCGGCCGTCATGGCGTCGCGTTCATCATGACGCGACGGGCACACAGCATTCCGGCAGACTGGGCATTCGCCCTCAACCGACGGCTCAACTCGCGTAGAACAATTCGGACAGCAGATGAGGCGGGGCGAATTCATGAAAGGCCTATGATCAATGGCCAACTGGCCCTTGCTGCCGCCCCACCGCGGAGCGCCCAGCGTCGAGCCGCCTCTCATTCTACCGCGCCGCTCCTACCTGCACCACAAGGGCCACTTCCGGGCAATTCCAGCACCCACGGCCTCACCGGCAACCTTCGTGCGGCGGGCAAGGGGCAGCCGGAGCGTGGGCGTGCAGGGGCCTCGCTCGGAGCCCATTCTGGTAGGGCCGCTGGGGGCGCGGTATACTGGCAGGCATGGACACGCCCGAGAAACGCCGCTGGTATCCTGGTCATTGTTTGCACTGAAGGTGCATGGAACAGCGACAACACCGACGTAAGCATTGCGTTCGCGAGGAATCGTAATGAAGGTGATAAACGCCTACTGTCCGCTCGAACGCCCCTTCGATGTATCGTCCGTGCCGGTGGTACATGACGATGCCGTCAAGATTCTCTGGGTTAACGGTTTCTGGGACACACCCCGCTCAGGCATCTGTGAGTTCGAGCGATCGCGGCGATGGTTCCAGCACTATTACGATCCGTGGTATTACCTCGATGAAGAAAAGGAAAGGGATGCCCTCGACCAAGCACTCTTGCGGCTCGTTGATGGAAATCCGCCGGCGTTGGCCATGCTTATCCACGAGTTGACCGTGGCTGAATTGGCGGAGGAGGAGAATTGGCATAGGCTGTTCGTTGAGCATGTCGGCGGGCATTTTGATTACACCGGCGAACACGATTCCAAGGTGAAGCCATCGAGCGAGCACGCAAAGTTCTACGCCCCCTACAACACGCAGGCACCAACGCTTGATCTAGCAAAAGCACCGGTCGTGGCCGTCTGGGTAAGACGCTTCGAGACGCATTAGCCCATCGGCCCTCCGCCCCCTTCGGCACCTCGCCGCACCGATTTTGCTGGGGCCCTTGGATTTGGCAGGCCGAGTGGCGGGGAGTGCGGGACGCTTCCGGACATCGCGAACCTCATCCTCCGGACCCGGCAACGGCTCGCACGGTAGCACAACGCCCGATAGCGCAGGCTGCCGGGTAACCAGGAAGATTCTTGCCACGGGCAATAATTGGCGGGCATCCTCCACTGCAAACGGTGGGCAGCCATCTTCGGGGCGCTGACGGCCGGCTCCTTGCAATCGCGTCTGCAACCAATTGGCGTCGCCCTCACTTGCACTCCGCCCACGTCCTGCCCGTCTTTACCTCGACCTTCAGCGGCACCGTGAAGCCTGCGGGCGTGCTCTCCATCGCGTCTTTGACGAGCTGGCAGTCCTCTTCTTGTTGTTCACCTGAGCAAAATCGCCCTCCGGCCACCAGCAAGGCATCCCAGCCCCAGGCGGCCGGCTCCTGGCCTCTCAAGGTGCAGGGTGAAAGGCACTTGGTCGACGGTGGCTGGGCATACGGCTTCGAAGCAGAGGGTCGGACGACGGGCCGCTCTACCGCGAGTCCTTGACAGTGATCGGCGTCCACGCCAAGATTGGAAGCGTTGCATAAAAGCCAGAGCCCTACCAGTTCCTTACGACAAACGTGCGGGCTCTGTGAAGCGGAACATAGATAGAAAGGCGTCACGAGATGCTCAGAGCTGCAATCGCCCTCATCTTGCTCATGTCCGTCAGCCTCCCGTCCGCAGGCGAGGATGTGAAGTTTATCCAGACAGATGAGTTCAACGGCCCCTTCCCGAGTTGGCGGGACGTGAAGCGGGACTATGGCGCGAAAGGCGACGGAGTGGCGGACGACAGCGACGCCATCAACAAAGCTCTGGCGGATCTGAGGAAGGTCGGACGAGAGTTTTCCGTGCTCTACTTCCCGGCAGGCGTCTACAGGGTCACGAAGACGGTGACGACATCGCCCTGCAAGACCCACCACGAGGGGATCGGAATATCAGTGGTCGGAGAGGATCCTGCGACGACGGTCATCAAATGGGATGGTGAGGACGAAGGAACGGTCTTCAGCTACACCGCCTGGTATTCGAGAATATCGAGGCTGACCATCGATGGCTCTGGGCGGGCCTCCATGGCCCTGCTTTTCAACGGCGAGAAGTTCTCCACCTATAACGAGACTTCGGACATGGTCTTCAAGGACTCCGCTGTCGGCCTGCAACTGGGCGGAAAAGGCGGTGACTTTGGGCAGGCGGAGAACATGATCCTCCGTTGTCGATTTCTGAATTGTGGGATCGGGCTGCGCACTGTGAATTTCAACAGCCTGGACATCTGGGTGTGGAACAGCCTCTTCGAGGATTGTGGAGAGGCTCTCCGCAATGTAGCTGGCGACTTCCGTGCGTACTCCTGCGTGTTCCTGCGCTCGAAGAGATGGGACATAACCACCCAAAACCTGAGCAGCTTCAGTTTCATCGACAACGTATCGATAGGCTCCGCAATGTTCCTCGACTTTAGTGGGGCTCCTGGCGGAGTGTTCAGCCGCGCTCCGGTTAGCGTCTGCGGGAACCGCATCTACGACTGCACGGGCGACAAAGGCGCGATCAGGCTTGGAAGCGGGCCTTCCCTGCTTTGGGGCAACACCATACGGAACAGGGCGGGCAACCGGAGTCCAGCCGTGTTCCTCGGCGGCGACCAGGGTTTCTTTGGCAACACCTATAGCGCTGCGAAGCCGTTGGCCGTCTTGCCTTACCAAGCTCATGACGGGCATCCCTACCGCCCGAGGACGCTCGTCGGCGGCGAGTCGATAGTCCAACGTGGGAGCATCCCCGATCCCAAGCCGCTCCTGCCAGGCACCCCGGCACATGTCGCAAGGAAGGTCTTCGAAGTCCAACCTGGCGCGGACGCCGCGAAGATCCAGGCGTCTATCGATTCGGCGGCGGCGTTGAATAAGGGACAGAGGCCAGTCGTCCATCTGCCGAAAGGCACATACAGAATAGAGAAGACCATCGTCGTACCGGCCGGAACGGATCTGCAGATCATTGGCGATGGCGCCAGTGAGAGCGCTACCGCGCTGACTTGGACTGGTACGAAGGGGGAGTTCCTGATGCGCGTTGAAGGCCCGGGAGGGGCTTCCATAAGGGATCTTTTCATCAGCAGCAACAGCGGCAATGGCGTCGTTTTCGAGAATTGCGACCGCGATGGCGGATGCTTCTATGCGGATAGGCTCAACTCAGGGGCGAAATCCGGTGCAGCGGTATGGGTCGATGGCATGGATAAATCCTCCGTGCAGTTCCGCTGTCTGGCCTGGGAGAAAGGGAGCCTTCGCGTCAAGGGAGGGAAGGCCAGGACGGACTCCGGCCCAAGCAAAGGGATTACGTCCGTTTTCTGCGCGACGTTCCGGGGAATCGAAGGATAAGGTATTCGATATCTCCCAGGGGGCTACCGTGGTCCTGAGTGGCGTCTATTACGATGCTGGCGGGGTTATCCCGATCGTCTCCATGTGCGGTGACGGGAACCTCTTCTACGATTCGGGCATCTGCGCCGCAGGCTCCTCCCCGGATTTCCCCATGTTCAAGTTCAAGGACTTCTCCGGCCGTGCTCTTATGACGGTCGCCAGTATGGTCGAATGCGCCGGTAAGGACATTGGCCCGCGGCTCAAACTTGAGGGAGACTGCTCCCAAGGCTCAGTCCTCTTGTTCGGGACATGCTTCCAGGCCAAGAGCAGGCATGAAATCAGGGATCTGTTCATCAACGATTCAGCCCCGAAATGCGAGAACGCGGGAGCCTATCTCTCGACATTCGAGTCCCCCTCCCTGCCAAGTCAAACCTTGCGTCCTGCTGACATCGCTATCGGCGGAACTGCCGCCGCACATCCAGCGTCGGCCATTAAGCGCGACCTCGACTTCTTTTCAGAAGGCTTCAGGCCGCGGACATCAGGGATCGGCGACAACAACCGGGTGCAAATCCACTGCGTGAACGTGAAGGTCAATGGCGAGACGGGCGTGCTCATAAAAGGCGCCAAGTGATCTTGAAGAACCTATTAAAACCCGTGGGTTGAACCAAAGCCCCACGAGATGCCTTGACCGGTTGGTCGCACGAGGCGAGTCAGCAGGCTGGCACAGCCGGGTGTTCGGCGCATCGCTGTTGCGAGTTATCGACGATGCATGCGCATACGGCGTCAAGGCACGAGATCTGACGATGGGATCGCAACTGAGGATCGAGCCCAGCGATCGCAACTCGGGTTCGAGCCAGAGGCCCACGCAATAGGTCGTGAACAGGCGATCGCAATGCGGCAGGTTGGCCGGCCGGCACAACAAGGTGCTCGACTCGACGCCTTCACGAGTTGTCGACGATGCCCGGACACACGGAGTCGATGCACCGGATCTGACGATGGCTTCGTAACTGGGGATCGTACCCAGGGATCACGAGCGGGGATCGCAGGTGGAGTCGAAACCAAAGGCCCACGCAAGATGCCTCGACCGGGTCGTCGCACGAGGCGAGTCGGCAAGCTGACGCAGCACGGTGCTCAACGCGATGCGTCCACCGAGCGTCGACGCATCATCCGATGGCCAGGCCGTCGGGCACTCGATCGGACACTGGGGCTTCACGAGGCGGTTCGAGCAAGGGGAAATCGAGGGGTTTCCGGGGCAGGACCTCGACCTCGAAATCTGGCAAGCCGCGTGGCCGTATGCTCGAAGAGCATGGCTTGAGCAGGCAAGTGGACACCAAAAGCCTGTTGAGGGGTGGCCGCCGGGTGGCCGATCTCAGTGCGAAAGTCGAGCGTGAAGCATGATCGTGAAGACCAGGGTTCGATACCGAGGATCAGAATCTCGCGAAAAGCTGGGGTTGGCGGCGGCTTGTTGGGCCGCATACGTGAAGCCTCGGGCTGAGGAGGGGGCGAGGAGCAGATTGTGGATGAGCCTAGCGGGGCCGCACGGAGCAAGGCTGGAGATTCTGAACAGGGCGTTCTACGGCTTGTTCGGCCTTGGCCGGCGAGCACGCCATGGCCGGCCGAGCAGATCAGCAGGGTGCCAGCAACCAACTTCCAGCCTGCATCATGGCAATGGTCGGGCCGATCGATTCGGAAGACCGTCCGTTTTCGACTGGGTGTTCGTCGCGACTATAATGGTGTCTTGTGAATCGGCCGGATGCCGAAAGCCGTAGGCTTGCCCATTTACATACGCGAGTGACGTCCCAATGAACAGGACAACACAATTTGCCCGCTTGGGCATCTCCGCCGCGCTGCTGTTGACGCCACTGGCCACGCTTCACGCTACTGATACGCCGCCCGCGCCCGCTGATGCGACGACGATCCGGCACAAGGTGATGTGCGGTTACCAAGGCTGGTTTCGCCGTCCCGGCGATGCGGCCAATCTGGGCTGGGTCCACTGGAGTAGGAATGCCAGTCGCATTTCGCCGGAGACGTTGACATTCGAGATGTGGCCGGATTTGCGCGAATATTCTGCTGCCGAACGCTTCGCCGCACCGGGATTCACGCACCCTGATGGCTCGCAGGCCGAATTGTTCAGTTCCGACAACGCCGTGACGGTACAGCGGCATTTCGTGTGGATGCGCAATTCCGGCATCGACGGTGCGTGGTTGCAACGCTTCGTGGTCGGTTTGCCCGGAGGGCCGGTAGCAATCACGTTTCCGTCGAACTGGCGCGTGCTCCAACACGTCCGCGCCGCCGCGCAGCAGACTGGCCGCGCCTGGGCGATTTCCTACGACATCGCGGCGATGCCAACCGATCGTATCTTCGAGACGCTGACAACCGATTGGAAAAAACTGGTGGACGAGCAGATCACTGCCGATCCCCGCTACCTACACGAAAGCGGCAAGCCGGTCGTGCAAATCTGGGGCTTCTATTTCAACAATCAACATAACCTCATGACCGCCGAACTCGGCAACCAACTTGTGGATTTTTTCAAGAGGCCAGGCCGCTACTCCGCGTTTCTGGTGGGCGGTGGCGACTGGAACTGGCGGCGCAATCCCGACGTTGCCTGGCAGAAACTGTTTCGCCGCTTCGACGCTTACGCCCCCTGGAACATCGGCAACTACACCAAAGACGCCGCCGGCGACAAACACGCCGCGACGCATTACTGGGCCGGCGACAAACGCGAGTGCGAGAAATCTGGCGTGTTCTGGCTCCCAGTCGTCTATCCCGGCTTCAGTTGGGACAATCTTGAGCGTCTTGTGCCCGGCACCAGCCACATCCCTCGCCGTGGCGGCAAATTCCTTTGGGAGCAGTTCCACGAGTTGTCGAAACTCGGTGTGGATTCTGTTTATGTCGCCATGTTCGACGAGATTGACGAAGGCACTGCCATCTTCAAAGTCACTAGCACGCCGCCCACACAAGCGCACTTCGTCGGCTACGATGGACTACCGAGCGATTGGTACTTGCGTCTCGTCGGCGAAGGCAATCGGCTGCTAAAACAAGGTTCGCCGCTGCCGGCAGAGATTCCGATCAAGCCTTGAAACTCACCCTCACTCTTCTCACCAAGCCATACGTTCTTCGAGGCACCCATCAAGGGACCGTTTGATGACACTCGCGGGAACGCCGCAGGTGCTCAGGCCATCAACCACGTAATGCGGCAAAGCCCGCTGGCACCTGGAAAGCTTCGGCCGGCTTCCAGGCCGAGTTGCGGCATCTCGATACGATTTTGCTCGGCTGAGCAAAATCAGTCGCCAAGGAACGCGATTCGGGCTTGAGGGAGGCATTCTCTCCTGAAGCCCTACAACGCACGCAGCGCTTCTTGGTCCTCAAGATCGCCCATTGGAGCCTGGCAATCGCAACGGCCCTCAGAATCGACGCTGGGGACCTTCTGGGGCATCTTGGAAGCACGACTGAGGATTGGTAAAGTTGTCGCTCGCTACGACTGCTACAAAATGCCCACTGAAGGGCTCGGGGGAACTCCTCATTCCAAAACCCGAAGTCATCGCCGGCCTCGCGCTCGCAATAGACGTGCTCCACGCCATGCTTCTCCAGCGTCTTGGGTATGTATCGAGAGTCAGGCGGGAGTCAAATCGCCTGCCGGTCAAGAAAAACCGACGGTTTCCTGACTTTTTGATGCCGGCCCTGCCGCTTCGACGCGGAGGAGGGGGTGACCGCCGCAGGTCACGTCGGGGTGCGACGGCACTTTGCTCTAAGAAAACCGGCGTTCATTTCTCCTGAGTGCCGGGACTTGTCGCAGGGCGAGGTTTATCGACTTTGAGCCGCCCCTGCGCTTCCTTCTGGGCCTCCAGTTCCTTCCGCCACTTGACCGCCTCGTCCTTCTTATCCATGGCGTCGCAAACCTGAATCAATCGGTCCAGGGCCTCAGTCAGGCGGACCTTGCCTGCCGGCGGTATCTTCGCCTCACGCTGCTTCATCCCTTCGTAGCCGGCCAGCAGCAACGGCTGGGCCTCGGCGTATTTCTTTTGACCTGACAATGCGCCGCCGAGCATGGACTTGGTTCCAAATGTCGTCCACTCGTCGGGTTGAGTCTTCTCACGGATGGAAAGGCTCTCTCGGAGGAGCGGTTCGGCCTCCGTGAAGGCGTTGGCCTGCAGCAACGACAAGCCAAGCGAGGCCAACTGCACGGCCAGTTGCGGGCTTTCCTTGGGCAACTGCATTCGCACATCGGCCCTCAGATCTTTCGCCAACACGGCGGCTTTTTCCATCTTCCCAGTCCGCAGGTAGGCATCGAGTAACGCAGTGCCCACCTCGCGAATCCCGGATTTCTTCGCAGCCGGGTAGGCTTTTTCCAGTAGCGGCATCGCCTCAGTACCGCGATCGAGGTTCATCAGATCGTGCGCCGTCTCCAGCATGCTCCACAGCGTGTCGGGGTGGTCAGCCCCGAGCTTTTCTTTTCTCAATCCCAGTGTCTCTTCGTCAAGCTTCAATGCCTCAACGTGTCGCCCGAGATCGTTGTACCAGACCGCCAGGTCATTCATGCACTCCAGCGTTTCGCTGTGATTGGGACCGAGGTTCTTTCGGCAATCTATGAGCGATTGCTCACCTAGCGCGGCTGCTTTATCTGGTTTGCCAAGGCTGCGAAGAGTCCGCCCAAGGCATTTGCGCAACTGAGCTCTTGTCAGCGGTTCGGCAGAGAAGTACGAATCCAACTCGGCCGCCGCCCCATCGAGGTTACGAACCATCTTTTCCTTAACGTCCGGCTTGTAGTTATCCGGCGCCAAGCCCCAGAACCACGTCATGTAGAGGAATGATACGGACTCCCTAGTCTGTCGGAGTGCTTGTTCCTTGACATCTCGTTCCCGTAACGCCAACATCTCGTTGTGTCGAGCGTTCGCCTCAGCGGCCGATGCCCTCACCGCCTGCCAGGTTGCCACGGCCGTGCCTCCGAGCAGCGAAGCTACGACCACAATCCCCGTCAGCACCGCCACGCGGTTACGCTGACTAAACTTCTTGAGTTTGTAGGCCGTCGAAGGTGGCCGGGCTTCAATCGGTTCCTCGGCGAGGAACCGCCGCACGTCCGCGGCCAGATTGCTTGCCGTCTCGTAACGGCGTGAGCGGTCTTTCTCCAGGGCCTTCATCACAATCCAGTCGAGGTCGCCGTTGACGAGCGCGGACAGCTTCGCCGGCTCCGTCTTGCGCTGCGCGGAGACCTTCATCAAGGTCTCGCCCATCGTGCTCAGCCGCGTGCTCGGCTTGGGCGGCTCCTCCTCCTTGATGATGCGGCGAATTTCGTCGTAGGCCGCCTTCGCGAAGCGCTCGCGGTCAAACGGCGTGGTGCCGGTCAGCAGTTCGTAGAGCAGCACGCCGAGGCTGTAGACATCGCTACGGATGTCCACGTCGAGCGCGTTGACTTCGGCCTGCTCGGGGCTCATGTAGAGAGGTGTACCGATCATTTGTGTGAATCGCGTGTAGATCGTTTTCTCCGTTAACTGCTGCCCGATGGCCTTCGCGATGCCGAAGTCGATGACCTTGACCACGGGAACCCCGTCGTGAGGGGCTACAAGAATGTTCGAGGGCTTCAGATCACGGTGGATGATGCCTTTGGTGTGGGCGTGCTGCACCGCCTGGCAGACGGAGAGAAACAGTTCCAGCCGCTCTCGGGCCGTCAACTGCTGCTGGTCACAGTATTCATTGATGGGAATGCCCTTGACCAGTTCCATCACGAAGTACGGGCGGCCGTTCTCGGTCGCACCAGCATCGAGTACGCGGGCAATGTTGGGGTGGTCCATCAGCGCCAGGGCCTGCCGCTCGGCCTCGAAACGGGCGATGATGTCGCGGGTGTCCATTCCCGGCTTGATAATCTTCAGGGCCACCTTGCGGCGAACCGGATGCTGTTGCTCGGCCACGAAGACCAGGCCAAAGCCGCCTTCGCCGATCTGTTCCATCAGCTTGTACGGGCCGACCTTCGTGCCGGGACGTTCGGTGATCGGTTGGTAATTCTCCGTCGTCTCAGTTCCGGGATAATGGTCCTGAAGAAAACTGCCCGAGGCGTCGTGAGCCCGCAGCAGTGATTCGACTTCGCGACGCAGGTCCGTATTGGAACCGCACGCCTGGGTGAGGTAAGCCGCACGCTGATCCGGCGGCAGCTTGATGGCTGCCTTGAAGATGGCACTTTCTGACATGATGTTCTCCTTGTTTTGGATGTTCCTTACCATCCAATGCGACAACGGAGGAGAGAAACCCGGTAACTTTTTTTCAGTGGGACGGATTTTTTTCCTCGCCCCGGCGCAACTGCCGGCGCAGCCAGGCTTTGGCGTAGGTCCAATCCTCCTCGGCCGTCGCCGGGGCAACGCCCAGAATCTGTGCCGCCTCGGCCATTGTGCAACCGAGAAAGTATCGCAATTTGATAAGCTCCGCCTTGCGGGGCGACTTTTCCGCCAGTCGATCCAGTGCCTCGTGAACTGCCAGCACTTCGAACGGATCCTGGGTTTGGGCCCCCGGAATCACCTCGACGTTGCCACATTGTCGCATGAGGCCGCCCCGTTTGACGCGCTCTTTGCTGCGTGCCTTTTCGACGAGGATCCGCCGCATCGCCTCCGCCGCCGCAGCGAAGAAATGGCCGCGATGGTCCCATGCTTGGTCCGGGGCCTGGCCGACCAGCCGCAGATAAGCCTCGTGAACCAGGGCGGTGGCCTGAAGGGTTTGACCGGGCTTCTCCTGGGCCATCTTCTGAGATGCCAGCTTACGAAGCTCATCGTAGACCAAGGGCAGGAGTTGCTCCGCGGCCTGGGGATTGCCCTGCTCGATCGCAGATAGGATCTGGGTGACTTCGCTCATAGGCCCGGCTGAAAGGAAAAGACCAATACCCACACGATTATAGCAGCTAACGAATGCAGGAGCCCCATCCCCGCCCCAGGGCTGACCGTGCCCGGTTGCCGGGCCGGACGGTGTCGGGCAGGACGGCAATCTCGGAGTGATTTTGTCTCGAAGGTCAGGCGGGACTGCCAAATCGCCTGCAGGTCAAGAAAAAACGCGAGTTCTCGGACTTTTTTACGCCGGTCATGTCCTTCCGACGCGGCGGAGGGGGTGACCGCCGCAGGAAACGATGGGTAGCGACGGCTCTCGTTCGCTTCGCAGAACGGTCGAATGTGGGTGGCCACAATGATCTTGGGATACTGCCTTACCGCCAAGGCTAGCACGCCCTTCAAGTAAGCAGCCGCCTCGTTGCCCAAGGTTTGAAAGGCCAGTCGTAACGCAGGCTTGTCCAGCGTGTAGTGATCGCGCCGCGCTTGCTACGCCAACACCTCCTGAATCACGTTGCCGTGCACGTCGGTCAATCGGCGTTCGAGGCCGTTGTGGTAGTAGCTCAGTCGTTTGTAGTCGAGCCCCAGCGTATGGAGTACCGTGGCGTAAAGATCGTAAACGGTCGAGACCTTTTCCACGGCGCGGCGGCCAAATTCGTCCGTCGCTCCGTAGCTCACGCCCGATCGGACGCCGGCCCCCATCAGCCAAACAGTAAAGCCGTCGGGATTGTGGTCGCGGCCCGTGGTGCCAGCTTGATGCGTCGGACGACGGCCGAACTCGGTGGTCCAGAGCACCAGAGTGTCGTGCAACAGTCCTCGCGACTTCAAGTCGATCAACAACGCCGCCGTCGGCTGATCGAAGATCGGACAATGCCGCTCGTAGTCGGCCTTGAGCGTCTTGTGGGCGTCCCAGTTCAACAGCCCGTCGGCCCCCGAGGCACGCGAGGCACAGTACAATGTCACGTAGCGAACGTCCCGCTCCAGCAGCCGCCGGGCCAACAGGCAGTTTTTGGCGTAGGCCGCCTTGAGCGGATTGGGGTCGTCGGTGCCGTAGTGCTGATGCGTGGCCTTCGATTCTCGCGTCAGATCGGAAATCTCCGGGGCCGAAAGCTGCATGCGCGCCGCCAGATCGTAGGCCGCCATCCGGGCTTGCAGCTGCGGATTGCCGGGATGCTTCGCGGCATGCCGGGCGTTCAGGGCGTGGAGCATCTCTCGCGTGTCCGATTCCGTGGCCGCGTCGATCGACGCAGGGGTCTTCAAGTTCCGCAGCGGCTGCTGAATGGACAGCGGAATGCCTTGATGCTCGGCCGGAAGGAAACCGCAGGTCCAGTTGGCCGCTCCCGAAGGCGGCTCGCCGCGAACGTCGGTGATCACTACGTAGGTGGGCAGGTTGTCGTTGAGACTGCCCAGCCCGTAGCTGACCCAGGCGCCGTTGGCTGGAAAACCTTCGGCCACGTAGCCTGTGTTCATGAACGTGCAGCCCGGCCCGTGGGTGTTGCTCTTGGAGGTCATCGAATGGACGAAGGCCATGTCGTCGACCAGTGCGCCCATGTGCGGGAGCAGGTCGGTGACCATCTTGCCCGACTTCCCGCGGCGAGTGAAGCCCCAGGGACTCTTCATCAGGTTGCCGTTGGGCCCTTGGAACGACACGGCATGTTCCTCGCCGGGCATCGGCTGGCCGTGATATTTTTCCAGCGCCGGCTTGTAGTCCCAGGTGTCCATGTGCGACACACCGCCGGGGCAGAAGATCTCCAGCACGCGTTTGGCCTTGGGGGCGAAATGCGGTCCGCGGGCCGGCGCGGCCTTGGCTTCGAGTTCGCCCAGCAGGGCGCCTAGGGCGATGCCGGCCAGTCCGCTGCCGAAACTGCTCAACATCGCGCGACGGTCGAAGAGCGATTCAGTCGACATAGATGAACTCGTTGAGGTTGAACATCGCCCGGCAAAAGGCGGGCAAGCCGTGCTTAGTAATCATCCGGACACATGTATCGATTTCATCGGGCTCCGGCGGGCGAGCAACGGCCAACAGGAACCCCCGGCGCACGCGATCGGCCGGCGAGCCATTGGGAACGTCGTGTTCGAGACGCTCGGCCAAAAATCGCGACATGTCGAGGGTGAAGGCGTGGTTCTCCAGCGCCAACGCCTGAAGAGGCGAAACCGTGACGTTGCGCTTCGGCGTGGGGAGCGAGAAGTCGGGACAGTCGAACTGACCGAGCAAATCGACCCGCACCGAGCGCGGGTTCTGATGGTAGACCGACCGGCGATACGTCTCCGGCCCGAACTGATCGCGTGGGGCATAAATGGCGACGTTGTCGACCCGATAGTCGAACAGCCGGAAACCCGGGCCACCCATCGTGAGATCGAGCTTGCCGGCCACCGACAACATCGCATCGCGAATGGCTTCCGCTTCCAGCCGTCGCGGCGGGAATCGCCAAAGGTAGAGCGAGTCGGCGTCGCTTGCCGCCATCGACGCCTCGAAGCGGCTCGACTGCCGATAGGTCTGCGACGTGACGATCAGCCGATGCAGCGGCTTCATCCGCCAGTCGTTGGCGTGCAACTGCCGGGCGAGCCAATCGAGCAACTGCGGATGGGTAGGACGAATTCCCTGGAAGCCGAAATCACTGGGCGTGGCGACAATCCCAGGGCCGAAATGGTAGTGCCACAGGCGATTGACTAACACCCGCGGCGTGAGCGGATTGGTCCGATCGACCATCCACCGGGCCAAGGCCAACCGGCGTTGACCTTCGGGAGCATTGACCGGCAGCGTGTAGGTTGGCACGACCTTTTCCAACACGCTCAAACTGGCCGGGGCGATCGTTTCGCCATGTTTCTGCGGGTCGCCTCCTTTCATCAGGTATGTCGGCTCGCCGGGCTGGTGGAAATGGCCAATCCACGCCTCTGGGAGCCGCGGTTGGCCAATCGGTCGGCGCGGCTTCTTCTTCCCCTTCTCGTCGGCCGCTTTGTTCTTCTGCTCCTCATCAAATTGCTTTCGATCGACCGCGAACTTTTTCCGTTGCTCAGCGGTGACCAACGGCCGCGTCCCTTGGTTCACGCCGGCAAAGGCGCATTGCAGCCGGTAGTAGTCGGCCTGGGGGACGGGGTCGAACTTGTGGTCGTGGCAACGGGCACAATTGATGGTCAGGCCGAGGAACGCGGTCGACGTGGCGGCGATGGTGTCGTCGAGCATGTTGGCGTGGATCTGCGCGGCGGCTACCGGATCGCTGTTGCCGACGTTGTCGTAAGAGCCGGCCACAATAAATCCGGTGCCAACCTCAACGTCGGGATTACCTGGCTCAAGTTGATCGCCAGCCAAATGCTCGATCACGAGGCGGTCGTACGGCTTGTCGTCGTTGAACGAGCGGATGATGTAGTCGCGAAACGGCCAGGCGTTATCGTGCAGATGGTTCCGCTCGTATCCGTTCGACTCGCCGAAGCGGATCACGTCGAGCCAGTGCCGTCCCCAGCGTTCGCCGTAGCGGGGCGAGGCCAACAGACGGTCAACCAGCTTTTCATAGGCATCGCGCGAGCGATCGAGCAAGAAAGCATCGACTTCCTCGGGCGTCGGTGGCAATCCGGTGAGATCGAACGTCAGGCGGCGGATCAGTGTACGGCGATCAGCCTCGGGCGATGGCTTCAACTGGTGCTTGGCGAGTTCGTCGTAGATGAAACGGTCGATGGGATGCTTGGCCCAAGCGTCGGGAATGCCCTGCGGTGACGGCGGCTCGGCCTTTGAGAGCGGCTGGAGCGACCACCAAGAGGCGTCGGCCCGGCGGTTGTCTTTGAGGATCAACCCCTTGGGCCACACGGCCCCTTCGGCCACCCAGCGGCAAATCAAGGCCACCTGCTCTTTGCCTAGCGGCGGCTTGTCCTTGGGCATTTCCGGCCTGTCGCCCGAGATGTACTGGATCAACAGGCTTTCGTCGGGCTTGCCCGGCTTGACAGCCGCGCCGCTTTCCCCACCGGCAAGGGTCGATTCGGCCGCGACGAGCGAAAGTTTCCCCTTCGGCTGGCTAGGACCGTGACAAGAGATACAATTTTGGACCAACAGCGGCGCCACTTGATCGCGGAAGAGCGAGCCATCATCGGCCGACGCGGTCAAGACGCTGAGCCCAAAGGTCGTCACACACCACGCGGCCATCGCCAATCGTCGAGACATTCAACCTCCTGAAGCATCGCCAGCGGCCAGAAGTTTCCCTTCCCTGCGGTCGGAATAAATCCCGCAGCGACAGGTATCTTAAACTCCTGGCGAAAGAAAGGCAATTCACTGATCACTACTGTCCGGTTACAAGTCGAATAGTTTCAATTGGTTAGGACAAGCACTTTCCGGAGTTGGGACAGAAATCGGGCTTGGTTCAACCCCGGGTAACACATTGTTTGTCTCGAAAGTCAGGCGAGTGTCAAATCGTCTGCCGGTCAAGAAAAACCGACAGTTTCCAGACTTTTTGCCGCCCGCCGTGCCCCTTGCCTGCGGCGGAGGGGGTGACCGCCGCAGGTTAGTCGACTGGCGTCGTTCCGAGAAATGGGTCTCTTGATGGGAACTTTGGAGAACGTGTGACTTTATTAGTGGGCGTCCGGCTGATCCACGGTGAAGACAGTGGCGAGCCGAGGTCATTAGGGGCAGGCACGCCGATGAGCACGACAAGCTTGAGTCCCCGCGGTTTTGGCTCGAAATCCATCTGCCGCATGCTCTGGCGCTGTAAACGAGCGTTTTGGGGTTAGCGGTTTCCGGCCGCGGGTCCCTCGACCGTCATTGCCACGCAGAACGGAGCCGCGTCGCTTTGACCATCCCGTTGGAAGTCGATGCTGACGACCTTCTTCTCGGGGTGTGGGTTGTCCCACACGGCAAGATAGAGGCGGAGCCTGGAGTTCTCTTTGCGAGTAGCGGCATTTTGACCCTCCCAGGCGACGATCCCGCGAGTAACCGCTTTCGAAGGGTCTTGGTTCCACCAATCGCGGACATCTTCACCGAGGATCACAGGGATGGCCGCTACCGTTCCATCCTGGTAATGCAATCGGTACTCGCCGATCGGCGTACCGTCATCGGCCGTCCCCCACTGTGTGCCGTGAAGGATGTAGAGCCTGGTGAACGTCTTAGCGACCGAGATCGTTTCCACCTTTCCGTTTCTCAACTTCTCCGGCAGATACTTATTGCCCAACTGGATCAAGCCCTTGCCGATAGCGAACTTCACGCCGGCCAAGACCTGATCGCCCTGAGGCAGCTCGGCGAGGTTGTTGGGCCGCCCGGTGGTTTCAAAACTCTCCGTGAGCCTGACGTTGGCCTTCGGTTGCAGGTCGATGCTCATCAATTGTCCGGCCGGCACGCACGCCGGGCCGAGCAGCCGACCGAGCAAGCGGTCCAAGTCGCCCCCGCAGGCTTGCGGCGCAACGACCATGCCTTGCCGGTCCACGACGAGCATCGTGGGCGTCTCCAGAATGCCGTAGTACGTGGACAAGCGAGGCTGCCGCTCGGCCTCGTCGTCACAGAGGGTGGCCCACGGGACCTGTTCCTTCCGCAAGTACCGTGACAATGCCACGCGGTCCGCATCCATGCCGATGCCCACCACTTCGAATCCACGGTCGTGATAGAGCCGGTGCAGCAGTTTTGCATGGCCGAATTCGAGCTGGCAACGGTCGGAGGCGAGGTCCCAGAATGCGACCAGGACGACCTTGCCGCGATAAGCTGCCCAGTCGAACTTTGCCCCGTCCAGCGCCGTGCCCTCGATGTGAGTTGCGTTGTTGCGCAGGGCAAGACGACGCGCGACGCCCCGGAGCGATTCGCGGGCGTGAACGACCACCTTGTCCTTGGAACTAGCTGCCAATTCTGCGAAACGCGCGGCCGTGCCGGCGGCCAGATCGCCGCGATCGACCGTCTCCAGGGTCTGCACGGCCAGCAGCGCCAATTCCATGTCCTCGGGCTGAAGACCACCTTCGACGCGATGGGTCAGATAGGCCACGACATCTCCGATGATCGCTTCGAGCGGCTCAGCGGGTTTTGGCAATGCGATCCCGCGGACGCGATCTTTCAAGACTCCAAGCTTAATGCCCAGTTCTAATTCCACGATGGGCGGCGAATTATCGTCGAGCCGCGGCGGAAACTCTGGCCATCCCTGGTCCAATCCCAATTCCCGCAAACCGTCGCGAATTTGCAGCAGGTCCCACGTATAAATCTTCTCCTCTCTTCCAACCGTCGCGTGGAGACGCGTGCCGTCGGGAGAAAAGCAGCGTGGACGAGCCACGCCGCCGTCCGCAATGGGCAAGATGCCAAACTCCCGGCCAGTTTCGGTATCGCATAGTTGAATCTGGCCCGGTTTGCCACCCAGAGCCGCGATGCGCTCGTCCGGCGAAAAGGCGATGTCCTTGGCGCCGGAAAGCGGGGACCTGCCTGCCAGCTTCCGCTTCGCCACAACCGGCATTCGCCGTCGACAATACTGATGGTTGCCAGCCAGCCTCCCCGGGGGCTGAACCACGCTGAAGCCACCTCGCCCACGGGGAACACCTCAACCAGCTTGCCCGTCGAGGCGTCCCACACGCGAGCGTTGGTTAGCGGTGGGGAGGCGCCGCCGTGACTGGCGGTCGCGACCCATTTTCCGTCCGGGCTGATGGCGCATTGGCGGACATCGTTTTGCGCGCCAACCATGTTTTGCGCGCAACCATGATGGTATGCACTTCTCGACCTGATTTCGACTGGTGCAGCACGACGGCCCCTGCTGCGAAGGTGCGACCTGCCACGGCCGCCACCGTACCGTCGGACGAAAGGGAGGTTTCTTCATCACCCAAACGGGCATTATTAAACAGGCTCTGCGGAGTTTCGACGCGCAGGATTTGCTTTGTTGAATTCCACTGCATAGGCCAGCGGCGAAATCCGTCGGCGCCGTATGTCAACAGTGCTCCCGAGGCATCGAATCGAAGGGGTTCCTGGTCCGGTACGATCGCCAGTTCGAGACCGCTATGCGCATCGAGGAGCGATACTCCACTGGACGAACCCGCGGCCAAAACTCGTCCGTCCGGGCTCGGCGCGATCTGCGCGCCACGTTCGCGCATCTCCATTTTATTCTCCGGGAGTGCCACCGCGAATTCGCGTTCGGCGCCCCTGGCGATGCGCAGGATTTGCAGGTCCCGGCCCTCCATGGTGAAGGCGGCCCTGCGGTCGTCGGGACTGACGATGAAAAAATTTCCGTCTTGCGCAGCCATGTGCAGCAATTCCGTACCGGAGGCCGGCTCCCAGAGTTGGCGAAAGTCGCCCCAATTGTTGGTCACCAACAAGTCGCCGGCATGATTGAACGTCGGCACGACTCCCGCGCTGCGGATTCCGGTACAGCGACATGCTACCATGCGGCGGGTGACCGTGTCGTAGATTTCCACGGCTGGCGGATGGTCGGTGCCGATCGCCAAATGGCGTCCATCGGGGTGCCAGGCAACGATGCCGGCGGTCGCTCGCACCGCGCACTCCGGCTGTTGCTTCCCGGTTTCCAGGTTGGCAATCCGCCAGCCGCCCCCGTGTACGATCGCGACCTGCGGCTTGCGGGGGTTCCAATAAATGCAAGTGGGATCATCGATCCAGTTCGAGAGTCTGAAACGCTTCAGTTCTCTGCCGGAGGGGAGTTCGCCAACGCGGTATTGGTTCCCACGGTAGAGGGCTACAAATCGACGGCTGTCGGGAGCGAAGGCCAGGGCGCGATAACAGTCGTTAAGAATGGTCCTCGCCGGCTTAACGTTGATGCGGAACAACCGCGAAGGGACCGCTTTGTTGTCGGTCGTCGCACTCAGGTAACGTCCGTCGGGACTGAATTGCAGGCCGTTGTAACCGGCCACGCGACTGCCCATGTTGAAAGCCGCGATTTCGGTGTCATCGCCGACGCGTCGCACGCTGATGCGGCCATTGACGTTGGAACGGGCGTAGATATTCAGCAGCGGTGCGAATGCGAAGGTAAGGCATCCCTGCGGCGCTCCGGGCCATCGCCGCTCGGCGACGAGATCGGGGAGGCAGAGCGCGGCGACGGCCTCGTCGGCCAACTTCCGCGATGGCCCTTCAATCTGCCGCACCTTGGCGAGCGCTTCCAAGGTGTCGAACCGCTGACCGGGAAGGTGGCTCTTGCTCGTCAATCGCGCTTGCGCCAGCAGCGCGCGGCCAAGTCGCGCTGCGCGGCCGCCTCGGCGCTCTTGGCACGATGCAGGTTATCGTCGGCGCGCTCTTTCTCGCTGCGTGCCTGGATCTCGTTTTCCTTAGCGATCCCTGCTTGCTCCTGAGCACGCTTTGCCTGACGGTACGAATTTGCTGCGAAGAATGACGATACCACGATGCCGGCAACCAGCGTCAATGCGACCGCCGCCGCCAGCCCGGCCACGACCGGCTGCCGCCGGCACCACCGCCAGAGGCGCGCGGGCCTTCCGATCGGCCGGGCGACGAGCGGCTCGCCGTGGAGAAATCGCCCCAACTCTGCGGCCAGTTCCGCAGCCGTCTGATAGCGCTTCCCCGGCGCTTTCTCCAGGCATTTCAGGCAGATCGTCTCCAGGTCGCGGGGGATGCGGGTCTGCAACTTCCGCGGGCTGGGCGGTTCGTCCTGCAAGATCTGCACGACCATCATCCGCTGGTTGCCGCGGAAGGGCACTTCGCCGGTCAAAAGCTCGAAAAGGATGATCCCCAAGGAATAGACGTCGCTGCGGCGGTCGGCCATGTGGGCCTCGCCGCGGGCCTGCTCCGGCGACATGTAGGCCGGCGTGCCCAGAACCTGGCCGTCGACGGTCATGGTAACTTCACCCGCTTCGCGCTTCGCCAGGCCGAAGTCGGTGAGGTGCGGCTGGCCGGCCATGTCCATCATCACGTTACCCGGCTTCAGGTCGCGGTGGACCACGCCCGCCGCGTGGGCCATGTCGAGGGCCTCGGCAATCTTCATGCAGAGTTCGGCCGTTTCCCGTGGCGTAAGCTGGCGGCCGGAGAGCCATTCCTGCAGGTTGCAGCCGTCGATGAAGTCGCTGACGATGTACAACGTCCCGTCGTCGCGGCCCACCTCGTAGACGCCCACCACGCCCGGATGCTTGACCTGTGCCGCGGCCCGCGCCTCGCGGACGAACATCTCGGCCTCCGGCCCCTCGATCTGGCCGCGGCGGGGGATCTTGACCGCCACGGTGCGGTCAAGCTTCATGTCGCGGGCCTTCCAGACCGTGCCGAAGTGCCCGTCGCCGACGCTTTCCAGCAACTCGAAATGCCCGATCGTTCTTACGGCTCCGGGAACGTAAGGGGCCGTTTCGCCGGCGATTAGGCTGAAATTACTGCCACAAGAAGGGCAAGCTATGTCGGTCAGGGGGTCGGCATCCACCACCTCCATCGGATCATGACAGTGGGGGCAGCGGATGAGCATGGGAATTCTCACAACAACCGGGTGAAAGGTACGAAAACGAGGATCAGGTAATAGTATGAAGGCACACCGACAACGACCAGTGCCCCGTCGCCACCCTAGCTATTAAGAACGGCTCGGAGCACCAAATGCCGATGTCAAAATACGTTCCTTTTCCGAATATCTGCTGGCGATTCGTGGCCGGCCCGCACTAAGCCGGGCACATCAGTCTGAGATTGCCGTCACAGAATTCAAAGCACTGGAAAGCCGCCAAATCTGAGGTTTCCAACAACGAACGCACAGATACCTATAGGGGGTAGCACTAGCCAACCCGCGCTAATGTACTGCGGCGTCTTCAACGTGCCATGCCAGCTCGGGGCCGGGGGAAGTTGGGCTGGCCGACAACCGATTGCCTATGGCGGTGGGGCACACCTCCGCTGGCAAGGAAGTGGGGTACTATCTCCATCCGATTGCCATAGACGACTACCTCTATCGTTGGGAACTTGCCGCCAGGTGGCTCAGTTTTTCTTGACATCCGCTACCGCGTCCCCGGTGTTCAGGCGATCGAAGGGCCCGCTGGCGGCCTGGGGAAGGTCTGCGGAGAGTGGCGTCCAGGACGAAGCTCTGGCACCTGGAAGCGATTCAGGGCGGGCTGGAAGTGCCCGCGTTAGGTCGAGGTGCCCGCCAGCAATTTTGCTCAGCTGAACAAAATATATCGCGAACGGCCTCGATTTGAGTTTGCGGCGGGTCCCCACACGCTGGCAACGGTATCTAGCGAGTACATCGACCGGCAGACATAATAGCACAGCGTTCCTGCCAGGCCGACCGCGGCCGCTTGCCGGCGAGAAATCGGCCGCCAACTACCCTCACCCAAGAGACGTCCCCATGAGATTCGCAAAGAGAACCGTTACCTGTACTGCGATGTTTTCAGTGATTGCCATGTTACTGCTTGCCGGGCCAGCGCGGGCCGGCCACGCTAAGAAAGGCGCGCTGAAAGTCTTCATCCTCGCCGGTCAGTCGAATATGGAGGGGCAGGGCGTGGTCTCGATGGATGACCCGCACAACTACAACGGCGGCAAGGGCAATCTGGTCTGGTCCATGAAGTATTCCAAGAGTGCGGAGAAGATGAAACACCTCAAGGACAAAAAAGGGGAATGGGTAGTCCGGGATGATGTCCAGATCTCGTTCAAGGTCAACGGCAAGGTACGGAAGGGAGGTTTGACGGTGGGCTACACCGGATATGGCGGCAGCAGTCATATCGGCCCTGAACTGCAATTTGGCCATGTCATGGGCGACTACCTGGATGAACCGGTGCTGCTGATCAAGACGGCCTGGGGCGGCAAAAGCCTGTATGTTGACTTCAGGCCGCCAACTTCCGGCGGCCAGGTGGGACCGTACTACACGAAGATGATTGAAGAGGTCCGTGCCGCGCTGGCAGAACTCGGGGAGCAGAAATACGAGATCGCCGGCTTTGTCTGGCAGCAGGGTTGGAACGACATGTGTACGCCGCCGGCTATCCCGGAGTACGCGCAGAATCTGGTCAACCTTGCCCATGACATCCGCAAGGAGTTCAAGGTGCCGGACCTGCCGGTTGTCGTCGGTGAACTTGGCAATGGCGGACCTGTGGAGAATGGCGCCATGTTTGAATTCAGAAGAGCACAGGAAGCCGGGACCCGACAGATCAAGAATGCGATCTTTGTGAAGACCACCGACTTTGCCCGCCCTCCGGAGCTTTCACCAAATCCCGGCCACGGACACCACTGGTACGGCAATGCGGAGAGCTACTTCCTGATCGGCGATGCGTTGGGCGAAGGGATGAAGAAGCTGCTGAAGAAGTGATGGTGCATTATGGACCTGTTCGAAGCGATTGCCAGACGTTGTAGTTACCGGGGCCGTTTTACCCCGGAGCGGATTCCTCGTGAAGTGCTGACCACGATCGTGCAGGCGGGCATTCAAGCCCCCTCGGCCTGCAACGCCCAGGTGGTTTCATTCGTGATCGTCGACGATCCAGAGCAGTGCCGGCGGTTGGCGGAGATCATCGATCGGCCCGTCTGCAATGAGGCCGTGGCGATGATTGCCTGCGTGGTCGACCCGCGGCCCGTGTATGAAGACCTGGCCTTCACGGACGAGGACTGTGCCGCTTGCGTCGAGAACATGCTGCTGGCCATCACGGCCTTGGGCTACGCCTCGGTCTGGCTCGACGGCGTGCTGCGGCGCGACGGCAAGGCAGCTCGAGTCGGAGGGCTCTTGGGCGTTCCGGAGGGCAAGGAGGTACGAATCCTGCTCCCGTTGGGCGTTCCCGCCGAGCCGGCCGTGCAGAGAGAAAAACTTCCCTTTGCCCAACGTGCGTGGTTCAATCGGTACGGTGGGTAAGTGCTAGAATGAGCGGCTGGCCAAGAAAGAGCTTGGGTTTCCGGCAGTTCCGTCCGTGACCGCCCAGGCTGGAGGATGCAACCATTCGATCCCGCAAGATCACAACCAAGTCCCAGCCAGAAAGGTACCTGGCAATGGTACGTGCCTTGCCGCGGCCTTCCCTGGAACAGACCTACCGCTTCGCCTGGTTCGTGGCCGAGGCGCATAGTTGGTATAAACACCTGCCCGCGGATCGGACCGTGCCGTTTGCCTTCTATCTCGATCCTTATGCAGGGACGAATCTGATCGTCACCCCAACCGGGGAAGTCGCCGTGGTGGAAATCACGGACGAATCGACCCGCTTCCACTATACCTGGCAGACGACCACGGACTACCGCAGGCGGTTCGGTCACTGGAACTACCTTGCCCGGTACGGGACGTCTTTCATATTCGCCAGCGATGGCGGCACCGTGAATTCGGCAGGCTCCGGAGCTGTGGTCCTCGACGAGGATGGCGATTGGATCGAAGTTCCACGGCCGTGCCTGGAGGCCGGGAAGGCGGAGGTCAATGCCTTTGTGCACGCCCACATGGTCGTCTGCTGGGAAGAGATTGCGAAGGCCAAGCAACAGCCGAGTTTCGCTTGCAATCCTGCGGCTCCCTCAGTTGGGGAGCAGGGCCAGGTGAAGTTGGCTGAGCCCTTTGAGCGTTTGGTCGAGGAACGACTCGGACGGGCCACCGCACACCTTATCCGGTTCTGTTTCCCTTGGTTCGGCTCGCCGTGGTTCGATGAGGAATGGAAGGAGACTTTCGAGGGGTTGGGCGGCACAAGCGTCGAGCTCGATGAGGCATTGTCGTCGTTCCAGCGGAGGCTGCTGGTGGCCCTGGCCGAAAGGGGCGAAAAGGAAGACGGCGTAGCCGGTCCGCTGGCCTTCGCCTGCGAGCGCAACCGCCAACTCGACGAGATGCGTTATGCGATGCTTCGATTCCTGGGTTTGATCGATCGCTGATGACTGAACGACAATGTATGACTTCGATCCCATTGTGAAGCTCCTCGACACGCAGTTTCCCGGCCGCTTCTCCTGCCAGCCGGGGAAGCATGGCCAGGCCAACGGCCTCAACATACGGTGAGCTGTGGAGATCCGGGAGCGGTCGTGAAGGAATGGAGATACGCAGGACATTTTGCTCAGCTGAACAAAATGTAGGCAGCGATCTGGAAGTTCTCCTGCTCCTCGTACTCTGCCCAACTCGTCCCGTGGCGGGCCGTGCCGAGCCGTCAATTTCCGCGAGTCCCAAATGCGGACGACGGGGCCAGCATTCTCCACGGGCTCCATTTGGGGCCAACGGGAACAGTGTTTCCCACGAGCCCCATTTGGAGGCGGTGGTTCCAGCGTTCTCCGCCATTCCCATTTGGGGACGATGGGAATGCCGTTTCCCACCATTCCCAAATGGGGATTCTCTTCAAAGCTCCCAAGCTCCCGGTCCTCTCTGCGTTCGCTGTTTCTTCCCGGCCTGTCTCATCGTGGCCACGTCGTAGGGGCTCTGCTCAGGATCGATACTTCCCACAAGTCCCAAATGGGGACGCTGGGGAGGACGTTCCCCACGAGCCCCAAGTGCGAACGATGGGAATCGCATTCCCCACGAGCCCCAAATGGGGATTTTTGCTGAAGCCCCCAGCTTCACGATTCTTCGCATGCTTGCCATTGTCTCGGAGGTCGAGACCACGGAAGTCGAGTCTCTTCGTCCGGCTCAGCCGGCCAGCCCTGCCCAGCCGGTACCTTCGGAAACTCGATGGCTTCGCTCCAGTCTCCTCCCAAGAGCGTTTGCTCCGGTGTCGCTCACTTGGTTGGCGGCACTGCGGTATTTCTAGCCTAGCACTCCCACAAGGCTGGCAGGGCGTCGAACCCAAGGGCCTGCTCGCACCAAACGCCCATGCGGAGCAATTGTGACTCGTCGTCCGCACGCCCGATAAGCTGAATGCCAGTCGGCATGCCGTCAGCTCCAACCCCGCAGGGAATACTGACGACAGGCAGTCGGGCGAGGCTCCACGGCGCTTGAAAGTGTGGTGAACCTGTAGTGGCGAGCGTAGCCGGGGCCGTGGTGTGAGTGGATGGCATGACCAGTGCGTCGAGGCCGTCCAACAGCGCGGCCGCCTGCCGCCGGAACTCTCGATGCCAGGCCTTCGCCGCCAGGTAATCCACGGCAGTGATTGCAAGCCCTTCATCCAGAAGCGAGGCGATCATCGGGCCGTATTGGTCGCGATGGCTTGCGAACCTCTCGCGGTGATAAGCGGCTGCCTCGGCCGCCATGATCCGCCGGTGCATCTTCAGGACATCGGCAAAGATCGGCGGCAGCGATACGGAGTGGATCTCCGCTCCGGCTTGTTTGAGCTTCTGCAACGCTAACTGCGTTGCCTGACGCACAGTTTCGTTGGCCTCCGCCAGGATGGTTGTATCGAGGAGCCCCAGCCGAGGCGGACCAAACGGCATCAAAGGCGTGACCAGTCCCAAGAGACAATCCAGGAGCAGGGCCAGATCCTCGACCTTGCGGGCCATCGGCCCGACATGATCCAGGCTTGCGCTCACTGGCACGACACCCTCGGTACTCAACTTGCCGAACGTCGGCTTGCAGGTTGCCACGCCGCAGTACGTCGAGGGCCGAACAAGGGAGCCGCCAGTCTGCGTACCCAAGGCGCCCAGGCACATGCCCGTGGCCAAGGCCGCGGCTGAACCGCTGCTGGAGCCACCTGGTGTGTGGGCCGGGTTCCAAGGATTCCGGGTGGGCGACGGATCAAAGCAGGCAAACTCGACGGTGACGGTCTTGCCCAGGATCACCGCGCCGGCCCGACGCAGGGCAGCGACCACCGGTGCGTCGGCCACGGCTGGCTGATGCCCGCACAGCGGCGATCCTGCTGAGGTAGGAAGCCCTTGCACGTCGATGATGTCCTTGATACCAACGGGAATCCCCAGCAGGGGACGACCTCGCCACTGGCCAAGAGCTGCCTCGCGAGTCTGTTTGGTTGCGGTCCGACGAGCGCCTTCTTCGTCGACCAGCACCCAGGCGTGAATGGTGTCTTCGTGCTTATGGATCTGGCCCAGGCACTGGTCGAGCAGGTTCAACGGCGTCAACTGGCCGGCTCGCAGTTGTCGGGTAGCATCAACAATGGAAATCGGTGCAGGCATTGGACGGCTCGCGGTGCTTTCAGGCCATTATAATACCGGGCGACGTTTGCGAAACGTCTTCGAGAAGGCTTCGGGACAAGTAGCAACCTCAGGAAGGTTGACAGCCGTCGTTGTAACCGCTGCACGTTATAATAGTTCGCATACGCGACATCCGACGAGTCACCTCACCCAACGAATTCCATGAACACGAGATTCTTGTACATTACATTCCTGTTGAGCCTAACGGCTGGCGTCCATCCGACGGTGGCAACTGCCGCACGCCCGGCACCACCGATCCGCGATCCCCACGCGCAAGGATCGGTACCGGCCAAGGAGCTACCCGACGGCGCCGTTCCACCGGTGGATGTTGACGGGAATTTCATTCTCGGTCCAACTCACAACCGCGCATCGGAATTGGCTGTGCAAAAAGGCGTGCCGCAAGGAACGGTCTACAACCTCACCATGAAATCCGTCGACAGCAAGTTCTATCCCGGCATTGCGCGGGAGGCTGGTACATTTGGCACGGTCGATCCCGCTGACCCAGCCAAGCTGGTGGTGACCACCAGTCATCCCGCTCCCTACACGCGACGGGTTGCAGTGTATGTGCCGCAGCAGTACGTGCCTGGGACAGCGGCACCGTTCATCGTCGGGGCGGACGGCCCGGATCGGCTGTTGTTCACAGCTTTGAACAATCTGATCGCCCAGCACCAGGTTCCCGTAATGATTGCTATCTCCATCGACAATGGCGGCGGCGACGCCCAAGGCAGCGAGCGTGGATTGGAGTACGACACCATGTCCGGCCGGTATGTGGAGTTCGTCGAGAAGGAGGTGCTGCCTCTCGTAGAGGAGCAAATCCACGTGAAACTGACCAAGGATCCGGAGGGCCGGGCCACGATGGGCTGCAGTTCCGGCGGCGCATGTGCATTGATCATGGCCTGGTATCGTCCCGATCTGTACCACCGCGTTTTAGCTTATTCGGGCACCTTCGTGAACCAGCAATGGCCGTCCAGCAGGGAAACACCCCATGGCGCCTGGGAATTCCACGAACATCTGATCCCCAATAGCCCGACCAAGCCGTTACGCATCTGGATGGAAGTCGGCGACCGAGATCTTCTGAATCCGAATGTCATGCGCGATGGCATGCACGATTGGGTTCTCGCGAATGAGAATATGGCGCGGGTGCTGGCCGCGAAGGGCTACCATTACCAGTTCGTGTTCGTCCGCAACTCTGGGCATGGCGATAAGGCCGCAAAAGAGCAGACGCTGCCCGCTGCCCTGCGATGGCTGTGGCACGGCTACCCAATCGCAGGGGCGGCAAACGCACCGGCGTCCGCCAAGGCGGGGCAAGCCAAGTGATAAGACTGACGGCAAAGCCAAGTCAGTCGATTTGACCGAGGCGTAGAATAGCTGGTGAAGCGGCCTGGAATCGCAATCGAGTGACACGGGCACGTTGCGGATCAGGGACGATTGTCGCTTCGACTGCCCGAATCGGCACCCGAAGGGCCAGCGGCGCTCTTCATCCGCACCTCCCAGCCGCGTTGCAGCGGATGCGGATAGATGTAAGGCTGGTAGTATTCGGGCTTGGGCGCCTGGTTGAAGAAATCCCGCCCCTCCTTGACGTGCTCCGCCTGCAGTGCCGTCTCTTTCGGACCCCAACGGCGCAGCGCCATGTTCAGCTTCGCCCCATTCAGCGTGTTGTTCCAGGCGTAGCAGGGCGATGGTTCGAACACGCCGTCGCCGTCGGCGTCCGTTCCCCGGCCCGGTTGGCCCATGGCCGGATAGCCGGCCCCTTTCTGGCCCGCGGGAATCTGGTTGCCGTCAACGGGGTTCTTTCCGTCACAGACCCCAAAGCCGCCTCGGTCGAGGAACGATCGTTCGTGCGTGAGCTGGATGGTCTTCGTATTGTAGGTCGTGCCGGTGACCGTGTTGTTAAAGACGATGCCCACCCCGGCGTTGATAAAGATGAAGCCCTGCGGCTCACCCTGCTTCAGGCCGATCGCGGAAAACGTGTTGTCGTAGATTTCGGCCTGCTGGCAGCCGTAATAGCCCTTCCGAACGCCCACCCCGTAGATCTCGATCTGCGAATTGACGATCTTGTTGTGGCGGATGACGACGCGGGCGCCGTTGTTGGGCGCGATCCAGGGACAATCGCCCCCTTTCGCCGCCACAGGACCAAGGTGGACCTCGTTGTCCTCCAGGTACATCGCCGCGGCGGTTCCCAGGCTCAGCGGCTTGCGGTAGTTCGGGACGCCAGGGCCGGAGAACCAGATGGGCTGCGCCAGCCCGCCGGTGAACTCCTTGTCGTCGAAACAACAGTGGTCGATCAGCCCATACGTGTCGCCGTTGATGGTCATCATCACGCAGGCATTCTTGAACTTGCAGTGGTCGATGCGGAAATTCTTGCAAGTGCCGCTGATCGAGATGTACCCGCCCCATAGGCCGGCGTCGGCCCAACCGGTTCCGTCGATGGTAAGGCCCGTAATTCGGAACGGCTTTCCTTCAATCCCTTTCAACTCGAAGGGCACGTAGCCGCCCCTGCTGCTACGATGGTCGCAGATGACGGTTTTGTCCATTCCCGCCCCCTGGACGGTGATGGCCTTCATGTTGGCCCAATGGCCGGTGTTCCATCCGTGGGTCCACGCAGCCGTCCCTTCGGGAAGTTGTACGATGTCCCCGTCGCTTGCCGCGTTGATCGCATCCCAGACAGCTTCCGGCGTCAAGGCTGCCGCCCTGCGGGTCTCGGCACGAACGATGTTGGGCAGCAACCCACCCGTAGCGAAGAGGAAAAACAAGGCCAACAACCATCGGAATCGTGTGCTTCTGGGTTTCATCGTCGTATCTGTCGCTCCGTCGTCCTACCTCCGACTTGTCGGTAGCGTTTTCCCCCGAGTTACCCAGCACCGCACGGCCCACTCGTCCCATGCCTTTGCCAGCCGTGCCACAATGTCGGGATGCCGATCAGCGACGTCATGCATCTCCGTGCGATCCACGTCGAAGTCATAGAGCCCCCATGGCCCGCCCCGGAGCGCCACGAGCTTCCACCTGTCGGCCCGCACGGCCCGGTTGCCTTCATGTTCCCAAAAGAGCGTTCGCGGTTGTGGCTTCTCACCGCGGAGAGCCGGCACGAGACTGCACCCTTCCAGGGGCAGGACCTCGTTGCCGTCGAAGCGCTGCGGATAGGTCGCACCGGCAGCTTCGGCGCAGGTCGCCATCAAGTCGATGACGTGGCCGACGCGACGCTCAAACTCGCCGCGTCGTTTCGTTCCCGCCGGCCAATGCACGATCAGCGGCGTGCTGATTCCGCCCTCGTGGTCGTAGTGCTTGTAGAATCGGAAGGGCGTGTTGCTCGCGTTGGCCCAGCCCGAGCCGTAGCTGAAGAGGTTGCCAGGGCCGCCCATTGCCGCGAGGGATACGCCGCGGTGCAGGACATTCGGCGCGCCGGGCGTGCCGACGTTGATGCCCGTGCCTGGCTGGGGACGGGCAACCGGCTGAAGATCGAACCCGAACGGCTCCCACTCGGCGCACGCCCCATTGTCGCTGAGGAAGAGGATGAGCGTGTTCTCGACTTCGCGATGTCTGCGCAGATCGTCGATAAGCCTGCCGATATTGCGATCCATGCCCGTCACCATACCGGCGTAAACGGCCATCCGCTGGGCCAGATCAGCGCGACGGTCTTGAGGCAGCGAATCCCAGGGCGGATTGTTGCCATCGGCGGTGAGCGAGCCGTGGCGACGCGCGACCTCCGGCAGCGGGATCGGACTTCGAGGCGTCAGGGAAAGCTCACTCGCAAAGAGCCCGAGCGTCTTCTGCCGTGCCACGCGCTCTTCGCGGACCTTGTCCCATCCCTTGGAGTACGTCTCACCATAGCCCTGCATGTCGCCGGGCCGCGACGCAAGGGGGAAATGGGCCGCCTGATAGGCAACGTAGAGGAACCAGGGCGCGGCATGCCGGCGGGCTTCGGCAAGGAAATCGATGGCGTGGTCGGTGATGGCGTCGGTGGCGAAGAACTCGCCTCTGGTATACTGCCGCATGGGGCGACCTTCGGGCAGACGCGTCATCATCCGGGGCTCCCAGGAATCGACGGCATAGCCGCGAACGAAGCCGTAGAAGTCGTCAAAGCCACGCTGCGTAGGCGGCTGGCGATCGCCGACGTGCCATTTCCCTGCCATAGCTGTCCGATAGCCGGCCGTCTTCAGCACCTGGGCGATGGTCACGCAATGCGGCTGGAGAGATCCGTGGTAGCCGGGCAGCCCTTCGTCGGCGGTCATCGACCCGATGCCCGCCTGGTGCGGGTAGAGGCCTGTCAGGATGGAGGCCCGTGAAGGGCAACACCGAGCACAGTTGTAGAACTGCGTGAGCCGCAGTCCTTCTGCGGCCAGGCCGTCGAGGTTCGGCGTTCTGATCTCGCCGCCGTAGCAGCCAATGTCAGAGAATCCTACGTCGTCGGCCAGGATCAGGAGAATGTTCGGTTTCGCCCTGGTTGGCACATCGGCCGAATGTGCCATTGGGGACGCCAGCGGCAACAGCACGGCACCGACGAGCAAGAGTGCAGTTTGTAACAGGCGGTTCATGGAGGCCATTATACTTCGGACGAGCCGGCGATGGGGCAGCTCAAGGACAACAGACTTTGGAGGAGGCTGCCTGGCAACGATTTTGCTCAGATGAGCAAAAAGCAGGCACCCATTCCCGTGATTTGGGCTTGCCCGGCACCCACCCTCGTAGAGCCCCCACAAGGCCCGCAGGGCTTCTTGGTTGCCGGGACGGCTTCCTAGAGCCTGGGAGCCTCAGCGGCCGCCAGAATCGATACTGGAGGGCCTTCGAGAGCGAAAAAGCCTGAGGGCGGCCAAGGGAGGCCGCCGCCAGGCTAAAGATAGATTCCCTGCTACTCCAACGCCGCCTGCGCGTGTCAGAGCTCGACGGCTGTGGCGTCGCTTTCCTCATCGATGAGGGTCACGCCGAAGTGCCTGGCCAAGCGTTGCACGTCCTCTCGCTGGAAGACCCGCTTGTTGGCGATCCGCAGCTCGGGCTCGGGAACCTGGCCTACGCTGAGTGCGTAGGCGACTTGGTAGGGCTTTTTCTTCAAGAGGCGAGCCACGTCTTTCAGAGACCAGTGCTGTCGCATTGCGGGACCTCCTCGTTCGAGCTGAGGTTCACTCGCATCGCTGAGAGCAGCGTGGTCAGTTCAGAGTCTGGCATCGCCGTGAACAGCGAGGAGAGCAGTGGTTGTCGAGCACATAACTCAGGACTAGCTCCAGGTTGCCAAGGATAAAGGCGCGCTCCTTCTCCTTGCACTCTGCCGAAGTGCATCCCGTACGAATCGTCTTCGGCACATCCTCTCAGGCGCTATGCAATCGTGGTAGAATGGACCTGCACAGGGGATTCAACGCGACAGACCCAAGCCGGAGGATTAGGACAGATGAATCAAGGGCCAGGCGATCAAATCCCGCGCGGGATCGAAGAACTCCTCAAGCGGGCCGCTACGGATGACGAGTTTAGAAAGTTCTTTTTGGCTGAGCGCGGGAGTTGCCCACCGGATCGGGCTGACGCTCGATGCTACGGAAAGCGCCATGCTCAACGCCATCCCCGAGGAGCAACTGACCGCGATGATCGAGAAGGTGCGTAGCGCTCCCCAGCGGAGCCGCCAGACGCTTGAGCCAGCTACTATGGGGATCCGCCCCAACCGGCCTGGCATGTCATCTCGAGGAACGCGTCCCGATCGACCATGGTGGCGACGGTTCTTTGGACAATGAGCCTCTGTCGATGTCCCGCACCGCAGATGTGGACTGCTAGCGCAGGCTGTCGGGTTCATTCGCAGTCCTCCCAGGTGCGTCCCGTGCCTACATCACCCTTCAGTGGGAAACCGCCCTGGAAGGGCACTGCCACGATGATCGCGCTGGCTGGGCCTTGCAGCCAAGACTGTCTTGCTGGGGCCGTGGGAGGCGGGAAGGCAGACAGAACGGCAGGATCGGTGGCCGTCCTGGTTAACTCAAGGAGGATGGCGGCCACATCCGATTTTCAGGAAACTTCTTGAGGGCGCTTGACACGGCCCCGACCAGCAACAAAACTCAGTCTTGTCAGGCTACCGTTGTGGGGTCCCGGTGGCGATGACGAGAGGTACGGATCCCGTGAATCGCAACGAGGCAACAAAGACAGACCGCTGGATGTCATCCTCAAGGAGACTCAAATGAAAACTTCGTTGACCATTGTCATGTCCTCGCTGGCAGTCTGGATTTCCGCGATCCAGGCGGCCACCGTGGCTTCCGATCAGGCCCAGAAGGATCAGCCCAGCGCGGAGTTGATCTCGATCGCAGGCAACGTCGAGAGAGCAGTCTCGATCGTGCGATTCCAGAAGGCGGCCAGCGAGGCTGGACTTTCCTCTGGCGGGATGCTGGTGGGGGTAGCGACATCGATGGAGAAGATCTTGCCCCGCCAGGCGCCGGTCGACGTTGCCGCAACCAAGCAAGTCGAGCTCAGCCTGGCGCCAAACGAAAAGGAGAGCGTTCAGATCGCTGTGCTTTCGACGAAGGGCCCGCTGCGGAAGGTCGCGGGTCAGCGTTGGAGATCTGAAGGGGTCCGGGGGCACGGTCTTCAAGCACGAGAACATCGACTGCGACGTTGTGGGCTATGTTGAGACGAAGAGCCGGCCCCCGTATGGAACGCCGCACGTCGGCTGGTGGCCCGACCCGATCCTCAAAGGACTGCCAGCCGTAGACATCGCGGCCGGCGATTTGCAGACGTTCTGGGTTCGCCTACGGGCTCCCAAGGGACAGCCGGCCGGCGTATACCGAGGCATCGCCACGGTTTCCGCCGAGGGCGTTACACCCGTGACGCTTGAATTCCGTGTGCGGGTGCGGCGCTTCACGCTCCCCGATTGTAGTCCGCTGCCGCTGGCCATCACGTTCTCGCCGGAAGACAATCCTACACCCCAGACGCAGCGCGACCAGGCCGAGTGGCGCAAGTCGGGCGATTATCCGATCCAGGCATGGAAGAAGCACAAGCTGCAATGGGCCGATTTTCTGGCCGACTATTACATCACGTACGATAGTCTCTATCATCATGGCATGCCCGACTTCGAGGTCCTCACGCACCTCCAGCGCCAGGGTCGTCTCGGGCGGTTCAATCTCGGGTACTTCGGCGACGTTCGGGCCGCGCCCCGAGGATCTCGCAGCATGGAAGGCCGACCACTTGCCCCGATTCCGCGCAGCTTACGCCAAGGCCAAAGAGCTGGGTCTCTTGGACCACGCGTATCTCTATGGCTGCGACGAAACCCCGGCAGAGCACTTTCCACAGGTGCAGCGGGCCGCCGCGATACTCAAGGAGGAATTCCCCGGCGTGCCGGTCATGACCACCACCTACGACCAGAGCTACAGCCTGGCGTCACCGATCAAGTCGGTGGATGCATTCTGCCCGCTCACGCCGAGTTTCAGTCCCACGAAGGCGGCTGCGGCCCGCGCTGCGGGCAAACAGGTCTGGTGGTACATCTGCTGCGGCCCGCACCATCCGTACGCCAACATGTTCATCGAGTACCCGGCAATCGAGGGGCGATTGCTCATGGGGCCGATGACGGCTCGGCAGCGGCCGGACGGGTTCCTTTACTACCAGATCAGCATCTGGAACTCTCGGCGGCCCATTACCACGGGCCCGTTCACCGATTGGGACCCGCGCAGTTGGACTACGTACCACGGCGACGGCTCGTGGACCTGCGTCGCAGCGGACGGTCTGCCCGTGCCCACGATCCGGCTGGAAAACTTCCGCGACGGGTTGGAGGACTTCGCCTATGTTCTTCTCTTGGAAAAACTTGTCCGCCAGCGGCTCGCCAAGGGCGATACACTGCCTGCCGAGGAGAAGAAGTGGCTGGCCGAAGCGCAGGCCGCGCTGCTGGTGCCGCCATCGCTGGTCAATGACATGACCCATTACTCGCGTGATCCGGCTGCGCTCTACGCATGGCGCAACCGAATCGCCGACCTCATCGACCGCAGCGATACTGGTAGCGGCGATCCGACCCGGTGAACGTGGCCCCCAGCCGGGCCTTGTATAGCTGTCTCGGTCGAGGTCGGGACCGCCCAGTTGAGATGCGCAGGGGCCGAGACCAGCCAATTGGTACTCGAAGGTGACGGCCCGTATCTTTTCTGTTCGAGCCGGATGGCTGAGCTGGGTTCGAGGTGATAGCATGTGAGCAGAATAATTGTTTACTCGATGATGTATTGTAGGTTTAGCAGCAGGAAGGAGGAGGAGGAGGAACACTTCCCTATAGGGAAGTTTGTTCCTTCCTTCCTCCTCTACTCCCTTTCGAGGAGAAAACTAGGAGCCTCCTGGGTTCTTCCTAGTTTGCTCCTTCCTCGATGCCTCCTCCATTTGGGCGGGCACATGCCTCGAATGGAAGGACCCGCCAGACGTATCCCTGAGTCTTTCGGCGGCCGGGCATGCTGGGTAGCTCGACCTTCAGGACCACCCCTCGGTCAACCATTCGCTCCAGGATGCCTTCGGCCACGCCCGGCTTCACGTTGGCGTAAGCAGCCAGCGACGTCTTCGCTGCCCCTCCTTCGTTCTGGAAATGCGTCAGGGCCCCTTCGACCCGCTGCTGCATGTCGCATGCCTTGGCATCGACGGCCGCAGCATACGCTGCCGTGGTGGGCCCCGCCTCCGCCTTCGTAACTGCGACCTGCCAGTGCCAGCCCTTCCAGTCCTTCTGGAGCACGCCTTCACTGATCTCCAGGTTGTAAAGCCCACACTGACCGCCCGAACCACCTAGCGATAGCTTCAGGGAATGCTCGCCGTTGTAGGCGTAACCGCTCTTCCGCCGCAGCAAGACCCACTGGCGGGCCCAGGCACCGACCCCGCCATAGGCCAGGTCTTCGAGCTTCAACTCGTCATTGTTCGGAGCCCCGTTGGCCTTCCTGTCCGAGGCCTTCGTGGCGTGGACATTGAGGATCAGCGTGGCGCCGTTGCGCTCGCAGATCTCGTTGAATTTCTGTAGCCGCTGGCTTGTCAGGGCCGTATTGCTCAGATCGCCGGCATAGGTCCCGAGGGCCACGTCCAGCGGGTCGATGATCACGACTTCGAGTTTGAGCTCCTTGATGCAGCCTTCGAACTCTGCGAGCTCTACGGGATTGTCGAGGTGCGGCACTCTCGCATTGAGCACGAGTTCGCAATCTTCTGGCTTGCAATCCTTCTTGCTGGCGAGCACCGCTTCGTAGCGGCGAATCAGCGTGTCCATGCCACTCTCAGCGCCTCCAGAAGCCCTGGCCAGCCGCTGCTCGATCAGAGTACGAAACGGCTCGGCTGGCGGATCTGGAAACTCGCATGCCTTCCGGAAGCCCTCTTCCACCGGATCGCCAAGGAATTCCGGCGGCATCCTGTCCTTTCCCGCAACTTGCGGCCACCACTCGATCATATAGTCATGCACGAAGGCATTGACCTCTGCCTTGCCTGCCTCAAGCAGCCTCTGGGGTACCGCGATCCAGTTGCCTTCTTCGTCGAGGACCACAGCTCCCATGCCAGCCGTGTCAACCGTTCCGCCATCGCTGGCAAACTGGAGAGACGTTCCGTATTGAGCGAGGTAATTCCAGTGGCCAAAGCGCCGGCGGTAGTCCGAGGTCGTCTGCCAAGTATAGTGGAAGCGTCTCGACTGCTCGGTGATTTCTACCAGAGCCCGTTCGCCTGTAGGCGTACTGACCAGATTCATCCCCGCGCAGGGATCGAGGTAGAAGAAGAACGGCACCTTGCGCTCGGTTGGCAGATGCTTGTACCAGCTATGGGCCTCGGCAACGAACCAGGCGAAACGGTACATTTGCTCCAAGGAAGGCTGAGGCAGGCTGCGTACCATACGCATGTACTTCTCCGGCTGCGACTGCCCTACGATCTTGCGGGAATCCATGATTTGCCCTCTGGCTTCGATGACTGCGGCCTCCTCGAACCCGAAGTCTGCAAACGAACTTGGTCTGCAAACATCGCTGTCCGGCTGGGCTAGATTGTATTCGTGACTGGAGAGCTATCCAATCCCCAGTCGGTCGATAGCCCCGAATGAGCCTACTGCCGGGACGACAATGCGTGCCCTCCTGAAGCTCCTACGAAGCCCGTAGAGCCTCTCGACCGCCTCGGAGGCCCGGACACCTCCGAACGCCGCCGAAGCCTTTAGAATCGAGGCAAGAAGCTCTGGAGGGCATCTGAGAACCGAGATCGACCATCAGCTCGAAATCGACATCACAATCATGATCATCGAGGACGGAACACCGGGTTTCGCTCATCGAGAGAGCCGCTCGCGTGTCTGAGCTAGTCTATATGTATTACACATACATATTATGTAGGCCTACGGCCTACTTTTTATAAATCTCTTTCGTAATCCGAGAACCTTGCTGTTGCCGATTCGGTTCAACCCACAGTCATTCGAGCTATAGAGATTGTCTTGCCCGAGCAGGATGGATCTTACGGCCGAGCGTCGATTGCCTCAAGCAGCTCCTAATTTTGCTCAGGTGAACAAACTTGTGTAAGCGTAAACGAATCACCAGTACCTATTGCCGAGTCCTCGCACGCGGAACCCGGTGAAGTCGCCCCGGCCGACCGGGGTGAGCCCGTAGCGATAGGCGGAACGCGTAATGTTCGGCCAGCCGTCCCAGGAACCGCCGCGAAGCACGCGAGAGGTGCCGGAATCCGGGCCGTTTGGATCGTTCGCGGGAGATGTTGCGTAGTAGTCGGGGCCGTACCAGTCGGCGCACCATTGCCAGGCGTTCCCGTGAAATCCAAATTCACCTACTATTTTTTCGGACCTGCGAGAAGTCGTATCGAATAGCCGCCCACGCCGCCGCCGACCATCGCCCCGACAATCGCTGCGATCACCACGGAGAGCATGAACTGCGGCGATGGCGTCGAGAGAATTTGCCAAAAGGCCGCGCAGACGAAGATCGACATCATTGAAAACACGAATCCTGTCACGGCCCCAACTGCAAGTCCCCATCCTGTTCCCGCGAAGAGCCTGCCCACGACACCGCCAACTCCGATGACGGCGGCAACGACCCAATCCGTGTAGACGCCAACCGAACACAAGACGGCCACGAAGGTCGTGAAGAGCAACAGCGACCGCAGGCTGAACTGATACCAGGGAGGCTTTCGGGTGGTCATGGCCGTCAGTATAGCGATTTGGGTGGGGATTCCAACGGGCGTGGGTTAATCGTGACATGCAAGGGAACGCCTATCGCTGCATCGTTGGCGGTTTTCGCCGCATCGTTTTCGACCTTCATTAGATCGTGCGCCGGAATAGGACAGGCAAGATACCAGAAACCGCCGAAGATGCCGCCCAATAAACTTGTAACTGCGGGACAACACAGCAGTTTCCGTTTCGACGGCTTTTCCCTCTACGGCTTGACCGTAGCCCGCTCGATGGTCACGTTGTTCTGCTTGGCGTTGTGGCCTTGCCGTTGCACGATCTCATAGAGCAATTCCGCCTTCTCGCCCGGCATAACCGCGGCTGTGTACTCGACTGTCTGGAAGTCATGCGTCTTGGCCGCTAGTTCGCTACGGAAGGTCACGTGGCCGGCAAAGGTCCGGCGAATCTCCAGGTCGATGGGCTTCTTCGTGTAGTTTCGCACCCGCTGGCAGAACAAGGTGTGGTCGTCCCAGCCGGCAACGGAGCTATTGACCTCGATCTGCACGCCTGGCTGGTCAACACGACGGAAGATGTCGGCGCCATTCACCTGCATCCATAGATCGTCTCGCCGTGTTCGCAGTTTGACCAGCTCGAAGATCACCTCGGGGTCAGCCCCCAGATTCAGTTCGATCTTGTCCCCTATGGGCACGTACTTGATGGCCTGGGTGGCAAGGAAGCTCAGCCCGTCGCGTCCGTTCTGCCTGAAAACGCGGAAGGCGCCGTCGGGCAGGGGCGTGGTGCCGAGTTTGGATTCCTTATCGTTGGTCAGGAGGTACATCCGCACCAGATTCTCGCCATATTCGGCGGGGCGATAGCGATACTGAATCTTCATGGGCACCTTGGCGGCTTCAAGGCTCCGCAGCCGCTTGGACCAGGCGTTGGGGATCGTCTCGGTACCTTCGATCGTATAAATGAAGTATTCGCCCAGGCCCTCCTTGGCAACTTCTTTGGGGGCTTCCAGGCCGGAATAAGCCTTGAGCTTGCCGCCGCTGACGACCGTTGCGCCACTGTACGTGTTGCGCAGGGCATCGAGGCGGAGATGATTCATGGACCTACCGTCGAGCTGGAGCACCTGGGCGACCGGGATTTGCGCCAACTCGGCGATCTTCTGCACGAGGTTGATCCGGCCAACCACCAGTCGGACTTGAGCATCCTCGTACTCCTCGCCAGAATTGTTATACACCCGCACGAACCCTTCGAGGCGCAGGTTCCTCTCATCCGTGTCGGCGATGCCGATGTAGTCCGCCGACCAACTGATCCCGCTGGTGAAGTAGGAGATCTCGATCATCGCCTCCCCGTCCAGCTCGCTCTGCACGTTCCAGTAGAGCATCTGCGGTTTGTCGTGCGGGAAAGTCGTGTCGAGCAGTTCCAGCTTGGCGGGATGCGTAAGAAATCGAAGTTGGACCGAGGTTGGGTCGATGAGCGTGTTGGCCCAACTGAACTGGAGGGGGTTAGCGCCCGGCTTGAAACTCACCTTGCGCGTCTCGCGGACGAGCGTCAGATCTTCCGAGTTGTAAATCGTCAACTGGACGCCCTGGCGGGCCGGTACCGTCGAGAGATCGACATTCTTTGCCTGTGCCAAGCTGGCGGCAGCTACGAAGAATGCCAGGAACATTGCGGCTTTAGCCCGTTGCAACATCATGCCAACCTCGCTTACGGCTTAACCGGGGTACGCTCGATCGTGACGTTGTTCTGCTTGGCCAGTCGGCCCTGGTGCTGGATGACCTCGTACATTAGATCAACCTTCTCGGCGGGCTTCACCGCTGCCGTGTACTCGACCGTCTGGTAGTCGTGGTTCTTGGCGGGAAGCTCGCTGCGGAAGACCACATAACCGGGGAAGGTTCGGCGGACTTCCAGGTCGACCGGCTTCTTCGTGTAGTTGCGGACCCGCTGGCTGTAGAGCGTATGGTCGCTCCAGCCCACGACGGAGCTGTTCACCTCGATCACCACTCCGGGTTCGCCAACCTTTTTGAACACACTCGCTCCTTGGAGCTGCATCCACAGGTTGTCTCGCCAGGTACGGAGCTTGATCAGCTCGAAGATGACCTCCGGATCCGGGCCAAGGTTCAACTCGATCTTGTCGCCGATCGGAATGTACTTGACCGGCTGGGCCACCAGGAAGCTCAGGCCGTCGCGACCGTTCTCGCGGAAAATGCGAACGACACCATCCGGCAGCGGAGTGGTGCCGAGCTTCGAGTCCTTGTCATTGGTCAAGAGGTACATGCGGACTAGCTGATCTCCATACTCGGCAGGCCGATACCGGTACTGGATCTTGAAGGGCACCTTGGCCGCTTCCAGGCTCCGCATCCGCTTGGACCAGCCGTTGCGAATCGTCTCGGTGCCTTCGATGGTATAGATAAAATACTCGCCGAGACCTTCCTTGGCGACCTGCTTGGGCTCTTCAGGTTTCGCGGGGGCCGGGGCAGTGGCAGCGACGGGCATGGGCATGTCCATCGCCAGCTTGACGGCCGCCACCCTGTAATGGTCTCGCGCTGCCACTTCCAACTCAGTGACCTGCTGAGGCGTGATGCGGGCCAATTCCGCGATTTTCTGCACGAGGTTGATCCGCCCGACGACGAGGCGGACTTGGGCGTCTTCGTATTCTTCGCCGGAATTGTTGTTCACCCGCACGAAGCCTTCCAGTTTCAACTGTGATTCATCTCGGTCGGCGATGCCGATGTAATCGGCTGACCAACTGATGCCGCTGGTGAAATAGGTGATCTCGATCGTGGCCTCGCCGTCCAGTTCGCTCTGCACGTTCCAATACAGCATCTGCGGCTTGGCGTGGGGGAAGGTCGTATCGAGCACGGTCAGCTTCTCGCGGCTAGTGAGGAACCGCAGTTCGACCGACGTGGGGTCGATCAGCGTATTGGCCCAACTGAATTGCAGGGGGTTGGCACCCGGCTTGAAGGTCACCTTGCGGGTCTCGCGGACGAGCGTCAGGTCTTCGGAGTTGTAAATCGTAAGCTGTACGGTATTGCGGCTCGGGACGGTCGATAGATCGACGTTCTCCGCCCGGACGGCAAGGGCCGCCAGGAGCACGGTTCCCAGGGCCATCGTTCCCAGGATCAATAGTTTTCGCATGGGTCTTCCCTTTCTTACCACTCGTTCTTCATGACCAGGTGGAGCTTGTGAACAATCTTCTCGGCCTTGCCGTCAGCGCCGCGGGCCGGCAGCGGAACGTGGAAGAGTAGTTTCTCGAAGGTGCTCTTGTCCTTGTCGGGTCCGCCGTCAAACGTGGTCTGCTTGCCGAGCTCCCATTGCACGTCACGGCCATTGTCGCCATACAACTCATTGCGGATCGCCCTCACGTTTTCCGATACGTCGAGCACTACGGCCTTGTCCTTGAAGTTCTCGATCTCGAACTTGATGACCACTTCGCGGTCGTACAAGTTGCCAGCCACGCGGCGCTGCTCGTTCTTGTCGATGGTTCGCTTGACAACCACGTCCTGGGCGACCCCGACATAGAGCCGCATTTCGTCGTCCAGCGGGGTGAACTTGCCCCAGTCCTCGCCGATAAAGGCCGTGCCGCCGTGGCCGTCCTCCTGGAAGATGCGGACCTTGCCGTATTGCAGCGGAGCGGCGCCAAGGTGATTGGCCTTGTCGTTCTTCAGCACGTAGTGCATCGGCACCAGCAGCTTGTTCTGCGGCCGATCGAGGTAACCGTGGGCCCCGGGATCGCAGGTGTAGGTCTTCTTGACGGGCACCGCGGCGTACTTCTCGACCAGCATCTCCTTGGTCTCGTTCAGCCCGATCGGCTTGAGGAACCGCGGCCCAAACCCGGCCCAGAGACCGGTCGAGCCGAACGATTCGTTGGCCAGATTCTGGATGCGAATGTACTCGGAGAGGACGAGGGTCTTCTCGTCGTTGGCCGCGATCGCCCGATAGTTGAAGCTCTTGTTCAGGTTGCCCAGGATATAGCTGATCCGCACGCGGGCCGAACCCGAGCCGCTGGAAGAGACCTGCCAGACCAGAGACGGTTCGTTGGGCGGATAGCTGACGGAAAGGACTTTGACATCCAGGCCCGGCGCTTCCTTTCCGGCGGCCTTGGCATCGGCCTTCTCGCCGACCTTGGCATCGGCCTTCGCCCCGCCGTCGATCCCGCCCAGCACGCGGAAGACGATCGTGCTGCCGTCGATCTGGGTGTTGGCCCAGGAGAAATCGACCTGGTTGACTCCCCGCACGAGGGGAACGATCCGTTCCTCCTCCACGAGTGTGGCATTGGGGTTATCGAGTTGAATTTCCACACGCTCCCGCACGGGCAGCGTGATGAGTTTAATGCGGGCCAGGGCTGTCGAGGGCAGGGCCGAAACCGTTGCCACGGCCAGCCAGAGAGGTAGATTCCGAGATCGCATGGCAATACTCTTGGGGTTAGTGGAGGCTCTTCGTATAGGATACGTCAAAAAGCCCCCTGATTGAGTGAGAGCGGGAGCAAGTGCTGGGTTTGCGCAATAGAGGTCGTAAGAATAGACGTTCGCCGCGGGAGAAAGTTTCCCGAAATCGGGAGATTCTACGAATCTACGCCTCGTGGGGGCATCTGAGCACCGAGATCGCTCCCGGCTCGAACTCGATGCCACAATCAGGACCGTCGAGAAGGGAAAACCAGATTCTTCCCATCGAGGACCGCTCGCGTGCCTGAGCTAGTCTATATGTATTACACATACATATTATGTAGGCCTACGGCCTGCTTTTAACTTATCTTCTTGGTAATCCAAGTAATCTTGCTGTTGTCGAGTTGGTTCAACTTGCGGTCATTCGAGGATAGCGAGGTTGTTTTGCCCACCCAGGAGGCAACTTGTGCCCGAACGTCGAATGCCTCAAACATCTCCCGATTTTGCTCAGGTGAACAAGATTGCAGATACCGATCGATTCTGAATTACACGGACAAAGCCACTCCTTGACAACGCGATGCCCCGCGAGGAAACTCATGTTCGTCAGGCTGCCGCTGCGGGGTCCCGGTGTGTAATTCTGACCAAAATGGAAAACGCCAAGTGCTCAAGACCACGAATCGACAATCGCTTTGCTCCTTGGCTTGCCCAATCCTGTGGCTCGTTTGGGTATTCGTGCCGCTGGCGGTTCAAGCCGGTCAACCAATTCGACCGGCCGCGGCATCGATCCCCGATGACTTTCCACGATTCATCGTGCCTGGGTACGAGAAGGACATGTCGTTGCTGCGTGAGCTATTCTGGCTGCACTATCAGCCGGCTGGCCCCTTGATCACTCTCTGGGACGAGTGGATGCCGATGAGTACGCTCTGGCCCGCTCGCGGAGAGGGGCCGCAGCTCGACGCCATGCGCGGCCGTTGGGCCGGCGCGTTGGCCGGTCGGGGGATCAATGCGGAGGGCTATGTACACACGCATCAGCACGACGGGCCGGCCCATGCCGAAGGCTGGCCGTTCCCCCTCTGGACCCAGGCCGGAGGAATGGGCTGGCATTTCGCCTCCACGGGCGTGCCGGGCTATGACGCCCCACATGCCACGCCCGAAGGCTGGAAGCTCACATCGGCACGTGGCGGTGCGCTAAACACTCAGGGCTGGCCGATCGAGTTGACGGCCGCGGGCGCAACGGCACAGACGCCTTCTTTCGCCGTTGAGGCCCGAGTGGCCCCGTGGCTGCGATTGAACTGGTGGGCGCGAGGACTGGAGCGGGCAAATGGGTACGTTGAGTGGACCACCGCGGACACACCCGAGTTCCGCACCGACCGCCGCGTGTACTTTTCTCCTGCCACGAACGCCGCTGCGCGGCCTGCATTCCTCCCTATGGGTGGCAACGACGGCAAGATCGAGTTTGCCGGCAGCGAGACCCGCACCATGCTCCCCATGTATCGCCTGCCCGGCTGGAAAGGCGTCATTACCGGGCTGCGCATCGGCTTCGATAATTCGGGACCAGCGCAGGTCGTCATCAAGTCGTTCCATACGGCCTGCGATACCCGTCACAACATCAACAACTCGAACTTTATCCGCGGCTGCCACGACTATTTTCTCTGGACAAGCGATTTGACGTTCCTCCGCGGCCAGATCGGGCGGATCCGCACGGCCATGCGTTTCATGATGCGGGAGTTTGACACGCGGGCCCGCAAGTGCGTCTACACGACCTGGCCCGGCCACGAGGGACGCAGCGGCGTGCGCCGCGTCGCCGGCAAAACCGTAATCGTGACCGGTGAAGGCATCGGCAGCAACTATTGGGACCTGCTGCCCTTCGGCGGCGAGGATGCGCTGGCCACCATCTACTACGACAATGCCGTGATCGACCTGGCGGAATTGGAAGAGCAGATCGCCGCCCACCCGGAGTGGAACATCGCCGGCGACGCCGACGCCTTCGACCCCGCCGACCTCCGCCGACACGCTCGGGAAGTCAAGGAATATGGAACGAAGCGTTTTTGGAACGGCAAGACCGGGCGGTTCGGCACGGTCGATCTCGACGGGAAGATGCACGACTACGGCTTCACCTTCCTCAATAACGAGGCCGTGTATTACGACTTCGCCACGCCCGAGCAGGCCCGGTCGATTCATGCCTGGCTGAGCGGGCAGCGCGTGGTAGATGGCGATACTTCGACCGGCCAAGACATCTATCACTGGCGATTCGCGCCGCGATCGACCACCCGCCGCAACCTCGACTACTATTTCTGGGGCTGGAGTAATCCCGAGTCGGTTCCCTGGGGATACCAGGTACAAGATGGCGGCGCGGTGTTAGGATTCTCCTATCACGACCTCATGGCCCGTTTGAAGACCGCCGGCCCCGACGATGCCTGGCAGCGGTTGCACTCGATCCTCGTCTGGTTTGACGAGGTGCAGTTGGCCGGTGGCTATCGCGAGTACTATAAAGACCCCTCACGCGGCACCATGCAAGGCGGCAACGTGCCCGGCGGGCTCGGGCTTGATAAGGAGTTCTTCGAGTCGATCCTGGTACCACAGGTCATGTTGTACGGGTTTCTCGGATTGCAGCCGACGGCCGATGGCTTCAGCATTAGGCCGAGGCTTCCCTCGGTCTGGAAAGAGCTTTCGATCACCCGCATTCATCTGCACGACCACGTGCTCGACCTGCGAATCACGGCCGAGACCATCGAGGTGACCGACCACACACCCACCGGTCGGCCGCTTGACATCAAGCACCCGCCCGAAAGGAAGCTGACCATAATTCCTCATGGTCGTTTGGGCCCGTCAGGAAGACGATGAGGAGGGCATAACGGTGAGGTTGGAGCGTATCCCCGCAACGGTCCCTTGCGAAACTTCGGCCAGTGCCATCATGCGATTAGTCCTGCTCCCCGTCGTGTTCTTCGGCCTCCTTGTTGTGTCGCTTCCACTCCCAGCGCAGGGGCAGCCCCACAGCGTCGGCGTCTCCGCCGAGAACGTGAAACCCGCGCTGCCAGACATTCCGAACCGCCTGCTCAACCTCGTCGATTTTGGCGGCGTTGGCGACGGCAAGACGCTAAACACCGAAGCATTCACCAAGGCCGTCGCCGCCATCGAGAGGGCAAGCGGTGGAAAACTCGTCGTGCCCAAAGGCGTCTTCCGCACTGCCCCATTTGTGCTCTGCTCCAAGCTCGACCTTCATCTCGACCTTGGTGCCGTCATCAAGGCCCCCGAGACCTTCGAGGAACTCGGCATCCCGCCTCCTTCCAGCTTCAAGACCCAAGCCGAATTCAACGCGGTTTACCACGTCCCGAATCCGCTGATCAGCGGCCACAAACTCCACGACGTCGCCCTAACCGGCCCCGGCACGATCGACGGCAGCGGCCAGCATTGGTGGGAGTGGTCCGAGCGCGCCGCCCGTAACCTCGCGAGGACCGAGCCCGGCCGCATAGTCGTACGTCGCCCGCATCTTGTCGTGATTGACGGCTGCGATCGCCTGCTTGTCGCTGACATCACGCTCACCAACTCGTCCATGTTTCACCTCGTGCCAAGACGCGTGAACGACCTTGCAATCGAGCGTGTGAAGGTCCGTGCGCCCGCCAATGCCCCGAACACCGACGCCATCGATCCCGGCCCCGGCACCAATTTCTGGATTCACGACTGCGACCTCGACACCGGTGACGACGACATCGTGATCAAATCCGGCGGCACGAACATCCTCATCGAAAACAACACCGTCAGGCACGGCCATGGCATTTCCATCGGTTCCGAGACCACGGCCGGCGTCCACAACATGCTCGTCCGCCACTGCATGATGGACGGCACCGACAACGGTATCCGCATCAAATCCATGCGAGGCGCCGGCGGCCTTGTCGACAATGTGCGCTACACCGACATCCGGATGAAGAACGTGGGCAATGCCATCGTCCTCCAACTCGACTACGTGGACAACAATCGTCCCGGATTCAAAGGCGACCCAACGAAGGTTCCTGCGATTCGCAACATCCTACTCGATCACCTCACCATCGAAGGCTCGCGCAACGCCGGCATCATCCACGGCCTGCGCGAGAGCCCGATCACGAACATCACGTTCCAAGACATCACGCTCACGGCCGAGAAGGCTTTCGACATCCGCGATGCGGAGAAGCCCGTTTTCACGCGCGTCAGGCGCACGATCACACCCGGTGTCGCTCCCGCGAGAATCCGCGGCGAGCACTGAGAACGGAATGGAAGGGCGAAATCTACACCATCTACGCGAAAGGAGGCTTAGATGATGCGACAGCCCCTTGTAGGCCGCTCACACGCGATCTGGCGGCCTTTCCTGCCCCAGTAGGTTCCATCGCCGCCCCCTCGATCGTGCCCCTCGGACGAAGCCTGGCGAGGGCTATCGGCTCCGCGATCTAAATATCAACAATAAGGTCTACGGCCTTGCAGGACCGCGGTTGGCGATTACCCCCGAATCCGCCGTCCGATCGCATCATGAAAAAAGAGAGCCCGCGGCCGCGAAGTAAATCGCAGCCACGGGCATGTGAATCACAGAAAGCGTTCCCCGCGAGCCCCATTTGGAGCCGTTGGGAATTGATCTCCCCACGAGCCCCAAATGGGGATTCTCGCCAAAGACCGCAGCCTTACGATCCTCTCTGGGTTCGCTATTCTGTCGAGAGGTGGGTGGGCAGCCGGCGCTTCCAGTCCATCTGGACCAGAATGCGGTCGGCGAGCGAGCCGCTCCACTGGGCATTCAACCCATGGTGTTGCAGAGTCGCCACGATCTCGCGGGCGGCCGCGGTCCCTTCATGCTCGTAGGACCCGTCGCGGATACTTTCCTTGGTGGTGGGGAGGATCGCCAATGCCTCGCAGATCGGGTCGGCGGCGGACTTGCGAGTGGCGGCGTTTGCCAGAAAATCCGTGAAGCCGTTGAACTTGAGGATGCCGCCAATCGTGCGGGCCCAATGCGTCATCGAGTGCTTGACGTCTTCGTCCAGCGGACATCCGGCGGCATAGGCCGCCGTCGATCATCGAACGCTGCAGCACTTCGAGCGCGTCCGGCCCGAAGTTGCTCGCGGGGGTAGATCCATATAGTCGTCGGAGGGGCCGCAGGGCCACTTTGACGTTGTATGCCTCGCCCGTTTGGTGGCCGTTCTTCTGGTAGTATCCTTGGGCGAACTGCCAGTAGGCAAGGATTATCTGGTCGATGGAGACCATCCGACTCGGCGGCCTCCGAATACCTGTCAGTGGGGTGTCGACGTCACTTCCGGCAAGGCGTTCAGCGACGATCCGATGATACTTCTCCCAGGACTCTGCGGATCCAAATTTTCCCAGGTAGACGTGCTGGCCGTTGATGATGACGCGAGCTTGGCCGGACGGTTTGTGCAAACGGTAATTTGGGACGCGTATGGGCTTAGAAGGCATGAGTGCGGTTCCTTTCGGCCTTGAGGTGGTAGTTACTACCACTTTTCTCAGGGCTTATAGGCCGCACTGCCCTACGCAGGCAGGTATCCTAACTCCAGGATTCGGCAATACTTACGTTCAGAGCGGGAAACGGGACTCGAACCCGCGACATCCAGCTTGGGAAGCTAGCGCTCTACCAACTGAGCTACTCCCGCACAAAATGGGGACGGTCAAACCGGCCCCTATTGTTCAATATACACTCCCTTGCCGGGCGGATGCAAGGTGGGCAGAATTCACGTTATCCAACGCAATCGCCCCATTCTCCCATGATCCGGGTTTTCATTGCCAAGCTACTGGGCGGACAAGTTTACACCCTTGACCGGACGGTTTATAGTAGTATGCATGCAGAATTGACGGCCACGTTATCCAAATCGTATTAGGGCGACTGTTTTCGACAGGGTCGATGGCAGTGACTACGCTGTCGAACGGGTTCAAATAATACTTCCGGGTACAGCCATGACCCCCTTGACGAGCGGTGATTGTTGAGCAGGTATGGAGGACCAAACCCTCAATCCGTTTCGTGCGCCGATCGCGGGCGGGCGAGCACCCCGTACGCAACCCGCGTTGGAAGCCGTGATTCTGGAGCCGGTTACATGGCATCGCGAGTTGCCGGTCTGTCTTTCGCTTTTCGCGATGATCCTGGTGGCCTATTGGGGTGTCTGGCTTTTCGATTTCGTCTATTTTGACGATCCAGGCTACGTGACCGACAACCTGAATGTTGTCCGCGGTCTGCCCTTGTTCAAGGATTTCAAGGGTTTTTGCGCCAGTATCTACTGGGCGTTTACCGCCTTCGAGCAAAGTAACTGGCATCCGCTGACCTGGCTTTCTCACATGCTCGACGTGCAAATCTACGGATTGAACGCCGGAGGACATCACGTCACCAACATCATCTTCCACGTATGCAATACGCTGCTGCTGTTCTGGTTGCTGCGTTGGCTGACTGGCCGGTGTTGGTGCAGCGCTGCCGTGGCTGCCTTTTTCGCCGTGCATCCCATGCACGTCGAGTCGGTTGTCTGGGTCGCCGAGCGCAAGGACGTCTTGAGCACGTTCCTCGGGCTGCTGACCCTGTTTGCCTACGTCCACTATGGGAAGAAGCCGAGCGTCTCTCGCTATATCCCTGTTTTTGTCCTGTTGGCACTGGGGCTTCTCGCCAAGCCGATGCTGATCACGTTTCCCTGCGTTTGCCTGCTCTTGGACTACTGGCCGTTGGGTCGACTGAAACTGTCGGGCGAGGCCGATGCCCCGGTTCGGCGGGCGCCGCCCGAGCGTCCCGCCGTTCCAAGGCGGAAGCCGAAGCGAAACCAGCGACTTCCGCAGCGGGCGAGGGCGCCGCAGGTCCGGAGGACCGAGCAGCGGCCGGTCCTCGACCAGGTCGTCCGCCTGGTGGTGGAGAAGATCCCGCTGTTTTTCCTTTCGGCCATCTCCGCGGTACTTACCCCTTACGCCCAGAACCACGGCGGCTCGATGGCTTCCGCCTCGGAATTGCCCATTCTCTTTCGCATCGAGAATTCGATGCAGTCGTACTTGATCTACATCACCAAGCTGTTCTGGCCGGGCAAGATGATGTCGCTCCACTTGTTGGTTTCCGATGAAATGGGGCATCCGTACGTCGAGCCGCGGATGATTGCGCTGTCGATAGCCTGCTTCTTGTTTTTGAGCGCGGTGGCCATCGCGGCGTTTTTCTACGGCCGCCACTATCTAACATTCGGCTGGTTGTGGTACGTGGGGACCCTGGTTCCGGTCATCGGCTTCGTCCAGGTCGGCGAGCAAGGCTACGCCAACCGCTACACCTATATTCCTTTCATCGGACTGTTCGTGGCGATCGTGTGGGCGATCGCCGAGCTGCTCGATCGCTTCAGCAGCTTGCGTCGATTGCTGGTTCCGGTCGTTTCGCTGGCAGTCGTCGCCATTGTCGGCGTGTGGATTTGCTGGACGAACTATCAGATCCAGACCTGGCGCAATGTAAAAACGCACCTGCTGCACGCCCTGGATGTGGAGCCCGATAACTGGAACATGCTGAATAACTACGGTGTCTGGCTTTGGAAGCAGGCCCAGGAGCAGGACGTCAGCGCGGCAAAGGCGGAAGCCGAGGGTGACTTGCAAACGGCCACGGCCTGCCGGCAGCAAGCTTTCGCGCTCAAAGACAAGGCTATGTCGCAGTGGAATCACGGCATCACCGCGCGTCCCACGGCGACCGACATTCACAGCAACCTGGGCTATGCCTATTCCGAGGCGAGCGAGCGCGACAAGGCGAAGGGCAACTTCGCGCAGGCTGAAAAAGACCTCGACGAGGCCGAGCGGCATTTGAGAAAGGCCGTCGAGTTAAAGCCGATCTCCCCGCGGCCCCACAATAATCTCGGCCGGGTGCTGTTGCGGAGAAACCAGGAATGCGAAGCCAAAGCCGCCGAGGCGGAGGCCAAAGGCAAGACCGATCCGGTCGAGGCCGCGAAAGTCAAACCGCTCAAGGAACTAGCCAAAACGAAACTCGATGACGCCATCCGAGAATTCGAAGAGGCCGTCAGACTGGACCCGTCGTTGCTGGAGGCCCGCTTGAATCTCGGCGAGGTCTATATGTCGTTGAGCACCCGCGACAAGAGCGAGAATGACTCCGGCAAAGCCGAGAAAGATCTTGACAAGGCCGAGTCCGAGTACCGGGAAATTCTGAAGCTGGATTCGCCAAGCGTTAAGGACCGGGAAACGATCAATAACTTCAGCCAGGCCTACTTCGGGTTGGCGAGGATCGCCCTGGCCCGCAAGGATTCGGGCAAAGCGATCGAATCTCTGCAAAAGGCGGTCGAACGCAACTCCCAGAACGTGGCGGCGATGCAACTGCTGGCCCTCCAGTGGTTCGAACGGGGTGAGTTTCGCGAGGGCGAAAAGTGCCTCTGGCCCCTGCTGGCCGTGCTGGCGATACCTCAGCGGCGCGCCGTAGCGGAATCATTCGGCAAACAATTCGAAGCCGCTGGCAAGGGTCCGGAAGCGTTGCGAGCCTGGAACTTCATGGCCTGGGCGTTTGCCACCAGTCCGGATCCCCACATTCTCGATCCGGAAACGGCAACGGTCTGGGCCGGCGTCCTGCGGATCAAGGAATTGGAGCGTCTGCCCGATCTTCGCGATCCGCAAGCGGCGCTGCACTTCGCCCAGTTGGTTGTCGGCATGACGAAGCAACAGGATCCGGTCTCTGTCGACACGCTGGCTGCGGCCCAAGCCGCCAGCGGCCAGTTCGGCCAGGCCGTGAAAACGGCCCAAGTTGGGATCGATTTGGCGATTTCCCAAGGCAAAAAGGAGTTGGCCAAGGCCATTTCCCAGCGTTTGCCCTACTACCAGAAGGGAAAACCTTACCCCTGCGATCCCAATGGCAGCGATAGGCCGTGAGAGGGGGAGGGGCGAGAACTGCGAATCGGGAAAGATGCGTGGGCTCAACCCCCACATTTGGCTGTTTTATGGGTATACCCTGGAGAGGTGTAGACGTAGGGTGGGCCGAGTGCAACGAGTCCCACCAGAAAACTCGCGAAGAAGTCCCGTGCGAATGGTGGGACTCCTTGCACTCTGCCCGCCCTACGTGAGTAGGTGTGACTTGCAACGGAAGTTTGCAGTCGCAATAATAGAGTGGGTTTGTCCTTCCCGAACTCTTGGAGGTGCGACCGATGTCTGTAGTCTGCCAGTGCCCCTCATGCAAGGCGAAGTATCAGGTCGGCGACCAGTACGCCGGAAATACGATCAAATGCCCGAAGTGTTCTGCGGCGGTTGTCGTGCCAACCGGAGCACAGCCGCCAGGTCCAGCGGTTGCGGCTTCCCCTGCCACGTCTCTGGGGAGGACGGAAAAGGCGGCGTCTTCTTCCTCTTCTTCCTCCAAAGTCGAACTCCCCAAAGCCCGAGTGGCGGGTCGCGTTGAAGATTCGGCGACCAAAGTCCCCTCCTCGGTGAAAACCGTTAAGGCCATCGCCATTTCACCGGCGGATGGCGCGGCGGAAAGCCGAGATGCCAAGCGTGCGCCGACCGCTGACGACGGACTCGGATTCCTTGCCGAGGTGCAGGCAGGGTCGAAACGCCGTGCAGGACCGGCCATCGCGGAGCGGTCGCCCGCCGAGGATCAGCCGGTCGCCGTCGCGGGCGATGGCGTCGCCATCCCCGGGATCGCCCGGTCGTCCAAGAGCGATCCTCTCCATCGCTCCAAGAAGAAAAAGAAGAGCTTGCCGCCGTTGTTGATTGCAACGATCGCCGCGGCAGGCGTGGCGGTTGTCGGGGGGATAATCTACCTGGTATGGTCTGCAAGCTCATCCACCGCAGGCGATGTCAAGCAGGCGGCGGCCATAGCCAGCAAAGCGGAGGCCCCGAAGGTTCCCGTGGTGACCATCAAGTGGCCGGAGGGCCAGCGGGCCGGCGCGTCGCTGTTGGTCAACGGCGAGAAGCGGGAGATTCCCCCGACAGGGCCGATCAAGATTCCGCTTCCCCCGGCGAAAGAGCCGTATCATTTCCGGCTCGTGGTGCCGGGATTCCAGGAACAGACCTTCATCCGTGCTTCCGAAACGGATGTCGAGGACATCGCCGTTCACCCTTGGGAAGCGGTGGTCCAGGGCCTCGACGGTTGGGAGCAGGACTTCAAAGCCGCAAAGCAAACGGCGGCAGACCGTCACAAGAATGTTCTGCTCGTCTTCGACGCCTCGGATGCCAAGGCCAGCCGTTTCGCTTCCAGCCGCTTTGCGGAAGCGATTGCCCTCCGCAAAGAATTCCGCGAGCGGGCCGACAAGGACTATGTCTGCGTCTACATCGACAATCCCGAAAAGGGCGAGGCGCAGAAAAAGGTGCGCGACGCCGCCCGCAATCGGAAAGTCACCGAGGACTTCTGCATCACGGTCTTTCCCACGGTGGTCGTGACCGATCCCCGCGGCTATCCGTTCGGCGTCATGGAAGATTACAAGATCAACGGAGTCAACCGATTCCTGGAGTTGATGGACAAGTGGGACGCCGACCGCAAGACCCTCCTGGACTTGCTCGCCAAGACCGAGACGGGCGGGGAGCCGGACCTCATCCGCAAGGCCCTCGACTTCCTGGAGATGAACGATCTGGATCGGTTCTACGTGCACACGATCAAGAAGCTGACCGCGCGTTTGCCCGCGGGCGAAGGGCCCAAGGTCACGGAGGAAGCGTTCAAGATCTGGGAAGAGCGTTTCAAGCGGGCCAGCAAGAATCCGGACGAGACGAAGAAGGTCGTGGAAAAATTCGACCGCTGGAAAAAGGGGAAGACCTTCGCCGACCATGACATGCCGGCAAAGCTTCACTTTTTTGCGGCTTATATCCTGTCGCTGCTGGGGCCCGAGCACCGCAAGGAGGCTGCCCAGAAGTGCCAGGAAGGCCTGGCCTACGAGCCGCACGACTCCCAACTTCGCATGATGCTCGAACAGTTCGGCCAGATCCTCAGCGGCAAATCGGGCGTCTTCCCCGCCAGTTCCGGGACGGGCTTCTGCGTCGCCCAAGGCAATTACGTGTTGACCAACCACCACGTGATTGCCCACGCGAAGGAGATCAAGGTGCACCTCAATGGCGACCAAACGAGATATCCGGCCAAATTGATCGCCGACAACGAGAGCGGCGACATGGCCATCTTGAAGGTCGAGTTGCCCGCCGGCAAGACGCTTGCGCCGATCCCCTTGGCCACGACCGGCGTATCGACCGGCGAGGAGGTCTGCGCCCTGGGCTTTCCCGGAGTGCTGAGCGGGAGAAACAACCTGACCTTTACCAAAGGCGTCGTCAGCACCATTCCCGACCCGCATGACGAGGAGGGATTCATCGCCACCGACTGCAAGGTAAATCCGGGCAATAGCGGTGGACCGCTTTGCAACTACTCGGGCAGTATTGCCGGCATCGTCACCCGCAAGAGCGCGATCAACTCCAAGGAAGACAGCTATGGCCTCGTGATTCCGATCGACCGCGTGAAGAAGTTCCTCGCAGCGAAACTTCCCGCCGATGGCCGGAAATTGGCCGCGCCCCCCGCCGCAGGGACAAACCTCAAGCTGACTGAGCTTTACAACAAAGTCGGGCCTTCCGTCGTCTACATCGAGAACCTGCAGGAAATGAAATCGCTGGAACACCAGCAACAACATGAAGAAGAAGGGGAATGATCATGGTCTTCCGCTTCAACCTGACCTTCGTTTTCGCCTTGGGTTGGGCCGCAGCCGCCTGCGGGCAGATCACGCTCCACCAGGTGGAGTTGAGCGGGTCGATTGTCCAAGTCGCTCCGCAGGCGATTGCGATCAAGGCCGCCAACGGGCAGAACTGGACCCTGAAATTGAGAAACGGCACCAAAATCAAAGTCACTGGCTCCGCCGAACCCGAAATGCTGACCGCCGGAACCTGCGTGCGTTTTACCGCACGGATCGATAAACGGACCAGCAAGGGCCAGGACAAGATCGGCAACATCACGATTTTTACTCCGACGCCGGGCGTGGCGGAACGGACCCTCGGCGTCGAACTGGCGGAGCGCACATCCCCAAGGCCAAGACGACGCCCATGCGGCGGGACCGCGCAGGGGACCAGGCATGGGGCCCCCGGGACCAGTGCCCGGCGCGGGACCAGACCCCGGGCCGCCGGCCGACCCCGGACTCCCTGACGAGGCAACCGATGGCGGCAAGGCGCCGAAGAAGCGCGGGCCCGCAGCCAAAGGACCGGACAAGTCTGTGCCTGAAGTCGCCGACTACGACGTGTGCGCCCAGGTCGTCAGCTTTCGCGGCGGGCGGCTGATCGTCTCCGTGCCGAATAGTTTCTTCAAACCAAAGGTAACCGTCGAACTGGCTGCCGATGCACAAATTGGCCTCGACCTGGGGGACCCGTCGGTGGTCAAGCCGGGCGACAAGCTCTCCGCGGTCGGGTTCTTCATTAAACCGGGGTTTTGTGACGTAGTAGAATCCGTTGAAGTTGCCCTCGCCAATCCGCTTGCTCCGCCCGGGCGTTCGCACCGCCCCCGCCCCGCGGTCCATGCCGGCGACACCGCTCACCAGTCGGGCAGCAAGGCCAAACCTGGCGCGGAGCCCGCGGCGGGAAAGAAGGCCGTGGCGGCCGGCCCTGCAACTACCGAAAAGGCCACTGGCAAGAAGCCGGAGGCGGAAGCCCCCACCATCGATGATCTGGAAAAGGATAATCCACCTGCAAAGACCGCATCGGGGACCAAGCCCGAACCTGTGCCGACAATCGACCTGGCGCCGCCGGCCGAGGAAGTCAAACCCGAGCCGAAAAAGCCCGCCGAAAAGCCGGCGAAAAAACCCCCGGTCAAGGACGACGAGAAAGACGTTTTTGAGAAGTAGCGGGCACGTCGGGTTGATCTTGCGTCGTTTGCCCAATCTTCGTAGTATTCCCCACGGGCAAGCAGCTAAGTCGAAAGGGCGTTTCCACCGGGAAACCGCTGTGCGCTCTTCAGTCGTTCTCGGGGAACCGTGTGCAGGCAGCCGATAACAGCGTGATTCTCGTGCGGGCTCGGATCGCCGCGGCGACCGTGCTGGCCGTTTGTGCTTTCGGTTGCCGGCAACTCGATACGCCCGGGCCTGGCGCCTCCGCCTCCGCCGATTCCCCACGAAGTCTACCGACCGTGCTGCGCACCGCGCCCACGGTCCCTTCAACACCGTCTGCCCAGGTTGTCGAGGTCTGCCGAGTTCCAACCGGCGAAGCCGGCGACGGCCTATCCGCCGCGTCCAACGAGATGGCTGACGAAATTGCCCAGGTCAGTTGCAATCTCAGCGAAGGCCAGGGGAACGTGCAATCCATTTCCTGCGATGATTGCGCGCCCTTGCCGCCGGACTTCGGCGACGCCACGAAAGGTCTTGCGGCGTTGGCGATCGAGCCTGCGGACGCGTCGGCCGGCCAGTCGCTTTCCAGCGGCGAAGCGGCGGACCGCGGTTTCAAGCTGCGCTGCGGCGAGATCCTGGCAACGACGCGCGGCAACGTCTTGCGCGACTACTCGAACTACTACACCCGCACCACGCTGGCAGAGTTCATTGTGATCCTGGCCCCGGCCGCGGTATTCGCCAATTCGGACTTCGATGCCGACGTCGGCGCCTGGTATCAGGAACACGTTCGCTCGGCCGCCACGAACCGCGCTTCCAACTTCCTCCGGCCCTTGGGAAACGGCTACTACACGATACCGGCCTATGTTTCCGCCAAGTTCCTGGGCGAGTACTACGACGATTTGCCCGGCATGCCGTTGTTGGGCGAATTCGGCGATCGCACCACGCGGGCGTTGCTGGTGGGCGGCCCGCCGTTTCTGGCGTTGCAATACCTGACTGGCGGCGGCCGGCCGTCGCTCTACGCCGATGAATCGTACTGGAGGCCGTTTCGCGGCTCCCACGGCGCCAGCGGCCACGCCTTCATGGGCGCGGTGCCCTTCCTCACCTTGGCCGGCATGACCGACGACCCGTTGGCCAAGTGCTTTTTCTACGCCTGCTCGCCCTGGACCGGGTTTACGCGGATCAACGACAATGTTCATTACCTTTCGCAGGTCTGGCTGGGCTGGTGGATGGCCTACCTGGCCTGCGATGCCGTCGACAAGACCGAAAAAGAAAAAGGCCCCGTGACGATTACGCCGCTGTGTACGCCGGAGATGACGGGCATCGGAGTTGTTTACCAGCATTAGGACTTGGATCTTGGATCTTAGGGCTTAGATCTAGGTTCTAAGTCCCACGAGAAGATGTTGCCAACCCTTCCCCACACGGACGAGGTCTACACGGCTGACTGGAAACGGCGGATCGAGGACTATTTTTCCCACGGCGACCAGTTCGCCGCGGCGGCCGGATATTGGGCCTTCGATTTTCAACGGCAGTGGACCAAGCATTGCAAGTCCGTGGCGCGGGAGTTAAAGCTCGTCGAGCGTCTCGACCACTGGATGCCGCCGCCGGGCCGCCGCGTGCTGGTGATGGGCAGTTGGCTGGGGGCTGAGGCCATCGCCTATGCCCTCTGCGGGGCCGAGGTTACGGCCATCGATCTCGACGGCGAGGCCCTGCGTCTTTCCGCCGAGTTGGCCGCCCGTTATGGCACCTCGATCCGCACGGCCGCGATGGATGCCGCCGCGACGACGCTGCCCGCCGGCCATTTCGATCTGGTGAGTTGTTCGCAGGTGCTGGAGCATCTTCCGGCGGATCGGCAGCCGGCGCTGTTGGCCGAGATGTGGCGGCTGTGCCGGCCGGGCGGATTGCTCTGGTTGGACACGCCTAATCAGCTTGCCCTTTGCGATCAGCACGACACGGGACTCTATTTCATCCACTGGCTGCCGCGGCCGTGGAAGACCCGGCTGGCCCGCTGCTTGCGCCGCGACGTGCCCACGTGCGAACCGGGGTTCGGTTTTCAAGCGGTGGGGCTGCACTACTATCTTTCTTACTTCGCTCTGCTGCGGATCCTCCGTCGCCTGGGGCCGCTGGAGATTCTGTCGCAGTACCGCGGTTTTGCCGACATCGAGCACTACGCCGTCAGCCGCCGTCGCGAAGGCCGCGCGGGCCCGCTGTTCCCGCTCAAGCTGGCCGCCCTGCGGGCAGCCATGCACGTCTGGAACTTCAACTGGATGCAGGACATCCGGCTGGTGATTCGCAAGAAGTAACGGGCATGGTTCGAACCACGGTAACTGTACTCATCACGCTCCGCCGTGATGCCTTTCCATCACGGCGGAGCGTGATGAGTACGTTAGAGAACGTGACAGTTGTGATTCGTCGGTCCCTAAGAGCCTTGGTTCGCCCAGTCGTCAGGCAAACAGCAGCCCGGCATAACCCACGCAGTGTTGCACGTCGCGGGAAACCGCAGCGCTGGTCGTGTAACCGACCTCGTAACAGCGGTTCAGGGCATTCAGGCGGCCCAGCGCGCTGAGCACCACCACCGTGGGCATGACACCGCACATGCTGATCCGGTGATCATACACGGTCCGGTACAGCCGGCGGGGATCGAGCGCGGCCAGGGCGTCCAAGGCCATGCGGTCGCGGCGGCGGGTTTCGCACTCGCTGGCATAATGGTTCATGTCGCTGGAGATTACCAAGAGCGGCCGCTCGCTCAGATTGGCGAGCGCGCCGGCCATCTGCTCGCCAAAACGTTGCAAGTCATCCAGTTCGCCGGAGTGAATCGTAATGCCGACAACCCGACTATCAGGCGCTAGCCGGGCCAAGAGCGGCAATTGGACCTCGATGGCATGCTCGTGGGCGTGGGCCGCGGCGTCGAGTTCCAGACCTGGGATCGACTCGGCCAGCATCCTGGCCAAATCCGGATCGGAATCAAGACGGCCGCCAGGCAACTGCCAGGTTCGGTGTGGAGCAACGGCCCACTCCGCGCCGTCCGGGCGGTGTCGCGGCGCAAGGATGATGATTTGCCGGGGGAACTTCACGCGGCTGAAGACATCGGCCGCCAGTCGGCCCGAATAGATCCACCCGGCATGGGGAACCATGGCGGCGGCCCAAGGCTCGGCTGCGGGCTTGTGCGCGAACCAGTCGTCGAGCGTGTGGCGGATCTCGTCCGCATCGCGGGGGTAAAACGTGCCGGCAGCCGCCGGCAAGCGCGTGTCGGTGCCCGCGCGGGGCTCGGGAGTATTTGTCACCGCGATCCGATCGCTTGTCGAAAGGACCGCCAGACTGAAAACCGCTCCCCGCGCCGTGGCCGGCGCCCGCAACAGAGCGGTGGCCTCGCGGAAAAGATCTTCCGGCCCCGCCTTGGGGTTCCAGGCGAGCGCCCAACGACCCTGCTGGGCCACGAACAGCGCGCGATGACGGGGATCCACGCCTTGCAACTGCGGCGCCTCGCACGAGCCGTGCATGGCAGCGTCCCAGAGTACGGCGACGCCGATCGAGGCCGCGGAGATTACGGTGGGACGCACGCCGCTTTGTTGCAAGCGCCCGGCGGCGGCCTTGGTCAGCTCGAACAAGGTGGACTGCAGCGGTATTTCTCCCATGATATTCACCTGGCTGCAATCGATCCGGTCGGCCCTGCCGGGCAGTTGGATCGAAAGCACGACTCCTTGCACGCCGCCGTCAAAAGCGTCCGGCACATAGTACGCGGGAGTCGCTCCCAGCATCAGTGCCTGAAGATTTTGGCGCGAGATACCGGCAAGTTTCGCCACGTCGGCCGGGCCGGGACCCGGCCGGAGCATCACTGTGTCGGCCACGACCATGGGTACATGGTGCCCGTCCCCCTCTACCCGATCACAACCCGCGACCCGGAGCACCGGTTGCTCCGGTCCCTGGAGAGGTTCGGGGTGAGGGGCCGTTGATTCCGATTCCGCCACCCGCGGGCAACTGGCGTCACACGATTCGTCTCCCCCATGCGGGCGAAGGGCTGGAAGCAGCGTCTTCACCGCGCCTTCAATGGCATGTCCCTGAAAGGTCATCAAAGTTGCATCTTCATCCTGCCAGGCATCGGTCGGCAGGCCGGCCTTGCGACATACCTGTTCCAGGAAACCCTCGGCATCCAGGTGATGCTCCACGGCAACCCCCGGAAGCAGAAGGCCATGGTGGTTGCCTTTGGCGATTCTCAAGCCGTGCTTGCCGATGATTACCGCGCCTCGGCGCTGGGGACCTTTGGCGAGGACGCGTTCCATTTGGCTGAGGAGCCATACGTCCATGTCGAGATAGGGCAACTCGACGGGTGAGATCGGTGGAAAACGCCGATCATCCTTGGCGACCGCAACGGCCGCGTTTTCGATTGCCTTGCAGAGCGGCATCGCCTCGCCGAGTGAACCGCAGCAACCCCGCAACATGCCCGCTCGCTTCAGCGTCACGAATGCGCCGGCCACTGCCATCGGCGCAAGGTCGGCCAGCGATTTTTCAAGCGGCTCGGGGACCTGGCCGAGGACTGCGGAAATAACCCGGCGGCCCGCCGCTTGGAAGATCTGTCGATCCTGGTCCGGGGTCCATGTGGAATTCTCGCTGGCGGCCGGGTGCGGGCATTCAGCGCGTGAAGCGTCAACACGGCCGGGATGGCCGCGCCCCTGGGCATAAGCCGCAATGCGGACCGGCTCGCGGCGTGGCCCCCAGTCGCCTGGAGCATCGCCGAACCGGCCTGCGATTGTCATGCCGCATTTGCCACAGCGATCCTGCTGCAGGCCGTAGTCGCTCAGGCGGTAACCGTCGCGCGCGACGAGCACCTGCGAGCATCCGGGGCAATAGGTGCTTTGCCGTGCGCGATCGTGCACATTTCCCGTGTAGACATATTTCAGGCCGGCGCGTACGGCTATCTCGTGGGCCCTCAGCAAAGTGGCAGGCGGCGTGGGCGGCACGTCTTTCATGCGGAAATCGGGATGAAACGCCGTGAAGTGCAGCGGCACGTCGGATCCCAAAGCCTCGATGAGCCACGCGGACATGCGTTTCAGGCTTTCCTCGGAATCGTTCTTGCCGGGAATGAGCAGGTTGGTCACTTCCAGCCACACGTCGCTCTCGCGTGCGAGCCACCGCAGCGTGTCCTGGACCGGGGCCAGGTGCGAGTTCGTCAGTTCCCGATAAAAGTCCTCGGTGAAGCCTTTGAGATCGACGTTCGCCGCGTCCATCAGCTCATAGAACGGCTGGCGTGCCAAGGGGCTGATGTAGCCGGCGGTAACCGCCACGGTCTTCACGCCCACGGCACGGCATGCCTTGGCGCAATCCATCGCATATTCGGCCCAGATCACCGGGTCGTTGTACGTAAACGCCACGCTCCGGCAACCCAACTGCTGGGCCGCACGGGCTACGGTTTCGGGATCGGCCCACTCGCCCAGCGCATCGACTTCGCGCGACTTGGAGATTTCCCAGTTTTGACAGAACTTGCACCCCAGGTTGCAGCCGGCCGTGCCGAACGAAAGCACGGAGCTTCCGGGATAGAAATGGTTCAGCGGCTTCTTTTCGATCGGATCGATGCAGAAGCCCGTGCTGCGGCCATAGGTCGTTGTGACCATCCGCCCCTGCAGATTCTGGCGAACGAAGCAGAATCCCCGCTTGCCCTCGGCCAGCGAACATCCTCGCGGGCAAAGGTCGCACAAGACCTTGGCGCCGTCATCCGCTGCATGCCACCAACCCGCGGCTTTGACTCCATCGGCCGTAACCGCGCTTTCCGGCGGAAGAACTGTGATCTGCGACATTGGAAGCCCTCCCCAAAGACTCTATTTTAACTCCTGGGCTTGGGGAAAGACAACAGCGGTTGCGCCGAAACTGGTTGTTCGGGGTGATGACTGGCATTCCTCGCGGCCCTCGGTTAGCATTAAGTGGAAGCCGTCGCTCGGAGCGAAACGGAACGGCGTCCAACGGGGAAATGCGGGACAGAATCGAGGGTGCCTTCATGAACTGCTCAACGCGACTGGCAAGCTTGACCCTCACGGGCCTGGGTCTGATGGTTCTTGGGCTGCACACCTGGGCAGCGGATTGGCCGCAGTGGGGCGGCACGTCGAGCAAGAACATGGCGGCCGGCGAAAAAGGATTGCCCGATTCGTTCGTGCCCGGCACGAAGGATTCACGGACCGGCTCGGTCCAAGCGGAAACGGCCAAGAACGTGAGGTGGGCCCGCAAAGCATGTGCAACCACGTTCTCGACGCCCGTCGTGGCCGATGGCAAGGTGTTCCTGTGCGGCGAGGGAGACAACCGCCAGGGAGTCGTTGCCTGCCTGGATGAAAAGACAGGTGAACTCCTCTGGCGCTGGCAAGCCGGCAATTCGCCGCAGGCGTTCGGCATTTGCTCGACGCCCGTGGTCGAGGGCGATCGGTTGTACGTGGTCGACATGAATTGCGTCGCCATGTGCCTGGACGCGAACGGCCAGGCCGACGGTCCTCAGCGCCGCAAGCCGCGCGTGCTGTGGTCATTCGACATGCGAAAGCAACTCAAGACCTTTCCGGCAGACGTTTATTGCGGCTCCTGCCTGATCGATGGCGACATGCTCTACGTACCCACTTCCAACGGCATCGATCCCCTCGCGCCGGGCGCCACGGAGCGGATGTTCGAGTTGGACAAGCAGTTCAAGGGAGGCCGCAAGATTCGTGAGGATGAAGCCGCCTATCGCGTGCCGTCGCCCGACGCCCCCAACTTGGTTGTCTTCGAGAAGAGGACCGGACGGCTGGTGGCCACCGATGCTGCTCCGATCGCCAAGAATCTGCTCAAGGGGCAGTGGTCGTCGTGCAGCTTGGGGCGGATCGGGGGCCGGAACCTGGTCTTCTACGGCGGGGGCGACGGCGTCTGTTACGCCTTCGAGTCGCTGCCGACGGTGCCTCGGCAAGCGGTGAAGTTGAAGACCGTGTGGTCCTGCGATTGTAACCCGGCGGAGTACCAGAATTTCGGCGGCCTGCCGCGGATTGTCCATTATTATCAGGGCGACTCACGCTGGGGCGGCACGCTCAACAAGAACGACGGCGCCTATGTCGGCGTGGCCGAGATCATCGGTACGCCCGTGGTCTATCGCGATCGTGTCTATGTGGCCGTCGGCCGCGATGCGGCCATGGGCCGCGGACGCGGCGCACTGCAGTGCATCGACGCCACGATGACCGGCGACATCACCAGTTCGGGCAAGCTCTGGACCTATCAGGGACTGGATTGGAGCCCGTCCACGGTCTCGATCGCTGACGGATTGCTGTACATCGCCGATGCGGCGGGACGCTTGCACTGCCTTGATGCGGAAAGCGGGCGGTGCTATTGGGTGCATGAGACCCATTGTGGCATGTTGTTGGGCTCAACGCTCGTCGCCGACGGGAAGGTGTACATGCCCGGTTCCAAAGGCTTGTACGTTTTTGCCGCCGGAAAGGAGGCCAGGCTGCTGTCCAAGGTCAATGTCGGAGCGGCGATTTACTCTACGCCCGTCGCCGCCAACGGCACGCTCTATATCGCATCGAACAAGGGATGGCTGTGGGCGGTACACAAGTAAACGGCAGTGAAGTTCAAGGCTATGTATGAGAGCGTTCGACTCCCGTTGGCATTCCGATCTTCCCCGGCAGGACCTGGATCGTCTTTTCGGCACGTCCGCCGCGGCCATGCTTGTCCCAGACGACCAGCGTAACCCGGTACTTGCCGGGCTGGGCGAAGGTGTGCTCCGGCTGGGCCGTCACTTCCGGGATGCCGTCGCCCAAGTCCCAGAGCCGCTCGACGATGCCGCCCACCGCGCTTGAGACGCATTGGAATTGGACCGTTTCCCCGGCCCGGATCGACCCGGGCACGCGGAAGTCGGCGAGCGGCGGTGGGCCGGAGAACGGTTTGGCCGCCGGCAGCCGGTCGCCCTGATTGCCCGCTACCTTGCAGTCGCGGAACTCCAGCGCCGTGTACTTCGAGGGACCGCTGACGGCCGCCAGCCCGTTGCCGGCAATCGTCGAACGGAGGAATTCCAGAGAATCGACGTCTTGCCCGCCAAGTTGCACGCCGTAGCCCCCATTGCCGCGAAAGAGGCAGTCCTCGAAGACCAATCCCCGGCAGGCGCCGTTGGTGCGAAAGCCATGGCCGCTGTCCGCGGGATAGCGGGCCTTCGCGTCTCCGCGGACCGTGTTTTCGAAGACGCAGTGGTGGAAGTAGTGGTGGGCGATGCCGCCGTTCTCGCCCTGGAGCTGGGCCCCCCACTGAACGCAGTCGCGGACGGTATTGTAGCCCCAATAGACATTGTTCTTCACCCGCGTGTTCGAGACCGACAGGCCGATGTGTGCGCCTCGCTTCACCACGTTGTCGGTCACGACCACGTCGCGGGCGATGATTTCGATCCCCAGGAACTTCAGCGTGCCGTCGTCGGCGCCGATCACGTTGCGCCGCACGGCCGACTGTGTGCCCCCGTCCACGCTCAGCCAGTGGTCGATGACGTTGTCCTCGATGAGCGAGCGGGGGCAGCCGCCCCAGATCTCGATCCCCAGCCCTTCGCCATGGGAGCCGCTCACCCGGTTGCCGCGGATGATCAACTCGGCGGAATGGTCTCCAAAAACGCCGCCCCGGCCCGTGTTGCGGATGACATTGCCGATAACCTGGTTCCGCACGGAGCCCCACGCCATGCGGATCCCGCCGCCGTACTCGGCCTCCAAGCCGATGTTCTCGATGCGGCAATCGGTGATGCGGCTGTCGGTCACGCCGCCTTCCATGGTCGGGTTGCGGCCCGAGAAGAGGATGGCGTGCGGGCCCCAGGTCTTGGCCTTCAGGTTGCGGATGGTCAAGTGATGGAGCCACAGCCGCCGCGAATCGCTGCCAGTGATTCCCTGCTGGACCAGCGGGTTGTTCCGGCCGTCGAGCGTGATCTGGGCGATCTCCACGTCCTGGCAACCGCTGAGGCTGATCAGCACATCGGCTTTGGCGCCTTGATGGACGAGCCGGGTCTTTTCCTGCCCGGCGCCAAGGAGTTTGATCCCCGACTTGGGCCGGATCGGCTCGGTCAGCGTAAATGTGCCCTCCGGCAGGCGGATCGTGTCGCCCGAGGCAGCCTGCGCCATGGCGGCGGTGATGCTCCGGGAGTCGAATCCCTTGGGTTCAATAACCGCCGGGGGCCCGGCGGCCACGAAGAGGGCACACAGGATTACAGTCGCGTTGATGATCCGGCCTCCCGTTAGTTCTTACGACTTTCGGCGGCGAAGCTCGTCGTAAATGTCATTCTGCAGTCCCGCCTTTAGGCGGTAAACTTGAGTCTAAGCCCGACTAGAACCGGGACTACGAGCGGCGTTGCAGTTCTCTTGCCGGTATGCCATTTTGGCACCGGCAGATGCCAACCGCAAGCCCTACAACCGCACCCCACCGGTGTCCGCGGCAAAGCCCGCACAATCCGCACTGCACCGGTGCACTTGGAGACGATTGCGCGGCGACGGTTTCCTTTTTCGTCATTTCTCGCATCCCCGCAGCGTGCTTTGGTATTGCTTTCCGCCTTGCGGCGATTAAACTGGAGTATTCCGTGCCGAAACCGGAGTTCGGCACGGGCTTTTCATTCTCTGGGATACATTTTCATGGTTACCAGCAGCGATCCGCAGCATCAGGTCGACGGCCCGCCGAGCCCGATCGAGAAGATCAAGGCGGATAGCAATTATCTGCGCGGACAAATCGCCGCCGAGCTTTCCCAGCCGACCGACCACTTCAGCACCGAAACGGCGCAACTGCTGAAACATCATGGCATGTATCAACAGGATGACCGCGATCACCGCGTGCTGCTGGGCGACCCGGGCGTGAAGAAGCCCACTAGGCTCTACGAGTTCATGGTCCGCACCGGAGTGCCCGGCGGCCGTCTTGCCAGCCAGCAATTTCTGGCCCATCTCGAGCTTGCCGACAAGTACGGCAACGGCACGTTGCGAATCACCAGCCGGCAGGACTTGCAGTTGCACGGCCTGGCCAAGCAGGACCTCCGCGCGGTGCTCAAGCGGATCCACGAGATTGGCCTTACGACCATGGCCACGTGTGGCGACGTGCATCGCAACGTGGTCTGCTGCCCGGCCCCCTACCATGGCGACCCGGTTCACGGCCAAATTCAGTGGATGGCCGGGCAAATTGCCGCGGCCCTCTCGCCGCGGACGCCCGCCTATCGCGAAATCTGGCTCGACGACTCGTCGGCCGCCTGTTCCCTTGAGCCCGATCCCCAGATCGAACCGCTCTACGGCAAAACGTATCTGCCGCGAAAGTTCAAGGTGGGCATCGGCCTGCCGGGCGACAACTGCGCGGATGTCTATTGCCAGGATGTCGGCCTGCTGGCCATATGCCGCAACTACGACGTGATCGGCTACAACGTGCTGGTCGGCGGCGGAATGGGCATGACGCCCGCCAAGCCTACTACCTTTGTCGCCCTGGCCCAGAGAATGGCCTACGCACGGGCCAACCAGATCCTCGACCTGGTGCGGGCAATCTTGGGCGTATTCCGCGACTTCGGCAATCGCAGCGATCGCAAGCAGGCGCGGTTGAAGTACCTCGTCGCCGATTGGGGCCTGGAGCGTTTCAAGAAGCAGGTCGAACAGTACCTTGGCTACGAACTGCCGCCGCCCGAACCCGACGAAGTCTGGGACATCGACGACCACCTCGGCTGGCACGAGCAGGGCGACGGCCGCTGGTTCTACGGTCTGCACGTGCCTAGCGGGCGCGTGCACGACACGGGCGAAGTGCGGCTGAAATCGGCCCTGCGCGAAATCTGCGAAGGCCACAGCCCGGCCATCTGTCTCACGCCCGGCCAGAGCCTGCTCTTGGGCGATATCTATTGGGACGACCGGCTGCACATCGAAGATCATCTCCGCCGTTATGGTCTGCGCCTGGTCGGCGACATCACCAACGTCTGCCGCTGGGCGGGGGCGTGCGTATCGCTGCCCACCTGTCCGCTGGCCCTCACCGAGAGCGAGCGAGTCTTGCCGGACATCCTCCACGAATTGGAGGGCGAGGTCGCGCGCCTGGGGCTTGAGCAAGAGGTGTTCGCTCTGCGGCTAACCGGTTGTACGAACGGCTGTTCGCGGCCCTACAACGCGGATATCGGCATCGTGGGGCGTGCCGCCGGACGGTACGCCATCTACCTCGGCGGCCGCCGCATCGGCGACCGGCTCAGTTTTCTCTATCGCGACGGCGTGCCGCGAGAGCAGCTTGTGGCCACGCTTGTTCCCGTACTGGGCTACTTCAAAGAGCATCGCCGGGAGGGCGAAACGCTCGGCGACTTCTGCCATCGCCTGGGCGGCGAAACGCTAACGGCGGCGTTGCAAGAGCCGTAAAACGAGCCGTAGGGTGGGCCGAGTGAAACGAGTCCCACCAACAATACGTATCAGCGCCAAGGGATGGTGGGACTCGTTGCATTCGGCCCATCCTACTTCTTGGTCCCATCCGACGGCCTCACGTCGGCATGACACGCATGAATCTCACCCGCGGAAATACAAGTACGCGCCAGAATCGCCGCCAGCACAAAGGCCGAGGCGGCCACTTCGCGCCAGTCCCAACTCGCCCGCGTCTTCCGTTTGTCGTCGGCGGTCGCGGTGCCGAAGGTCAAGCTCCTGATCTGCGCCGCCGGCGGCGGGGAAGTCATGTAGCTCACCACGATCATCACCATCGCCGACACCAGCGTGATCAGGATGCTGAAGTACTGGAAGAAAATGCTGTGGATGATCCATAAGAACCTGTCGGGCTTGTAGAGCGATTGCACGGCAAGGGGGAACTTCTCGATGCCCAGCGTCATGGGCGTGTCCACCAACATGCGGAACACGCCGAGGACAAAGCCCACGACCATTGCCCAAAAACAGCCCTTGGCGTTGAGCCGTTTGAAGAAAACGCCCAGAAAGAAGACCACGAAGATCGGCGGGGCCAGATAACCCTGGATGCTTTGCAGGTACTCGTAGAGGCTATTGGCCCCCTTCACGACGGGAATCCACGCCAGGGCGATGGCCACCATCACGCCCGTGGCGATGCGGCCGGTGCGGACGATCTGGTGCTGGCTGGCGCCGGGCCTCCATTTCTGGTAGAGGTCGACGGTGAAGAGCGTTGAACACGCGTTAAAAACGCCCGCCAGCGACCCCATGAGGGCCGAGAGCAAGCCCGCCACGACGATTCCGCGCAAGCCCACCGGCAGCAGGTCCTTGACCATCAGCGGGAACGACGCTGCAGGGCGTCTTTGGCCGCCTTTTGCGCCGCTGGATCGGCAGTGTTGTCAACCTGGACGATCTTGTTCAGGTCGCTGTCGGCGGGAACATTGTGCGTCCTGACCAGCGCGTAGCAAATCAGTCCGGGAACGATGAACAGGTAAACGGGAAAAAGTTTGAGAAAGCCGGCGAAGATGCTGCCGCGGCGGGCCGTCTGCTCGTTCGGCGCGCCCAGGGCCCGCTGTACGATGTACTGATCCGTACACCAATACCAAAGCCCGATCACCGGCGCAGATCGCCATCCCTAGCCAGGGGAAATGATCGTTGAAATACCACGCTTCGCGAACGACGTGGCCCGCGGCGTCCTTTTCGAGCACCGGCGCCCACGTTCCTTCCACGCCCGCGGGGACCAGGGGCTTCCATAGATTGAGCATGTCGGACGGGCATATTGCGCGCATCTGGGCCCAGCCGCCGGCCAGACTGCCCTGGCCCAGTTTCCACAACCCATAGATCGTCAGTGTCGCCGAGCCGATGATCAAGACGATCGTTTGGATGGCGTCGTTATAGGCAACCGCGCGCATTCCCCCGAGCACCGTGTAAAGGCCCGTCAGGAGGATCACCAGCACGGAGCCGATCCAGAAGCTATCGATCATCTGCCCATTGCCGAGCGGAATTCGCATCTCGGGGAGCAACGTGGAGAAGACGATTCCGCCGGCAAAGATCCCCACGGCAATTTTCGAGACCACGAACGTGATCAGTGAGACGATCGACAGCACGTACCGCGAGCCCGTCGAGAACCGCCTTTCCAGGAACTCGGGCATGGTGAAGACCAGCGAGCGGGCATAGAAAGGCACGAACACCCAGGCCAGCACCAGAAGGCACCAGGCGTGCAATTCGTAGTGGGCCATGGCCACGCCGTCCTTGGCCCCGGAACCGGCCAGGCCGACGACGTGTTCCGACCCGATGTTGGAGGCGAAGATCGAGGCCCCCACGATCCACCAGCTCAAATTGCGCCCGGCAAGGAAATAGTCTGCCGCCGTATCTTTGCTCTTGTAGACGACCCACCAGGCCACACCCAACAGGAGGGCGAAGTAGCAGCCGATCATTACCCAGTCGAGAGTTTCCATCTGTGTGCCTTTGTCAGAAACGTTATCGCTTATCGTAAAACGCTTCGTTCCAGCGGAGTTGATTCTTAATACCGCCGACCTGGCTCTTGCCGTCAATCTTCACGCACTCGACGCCCAGGATTTCGGCAAAATCCTCGATTTGCTCGCTGATCACCGCCTGGCTCAGAACCGTGTGGTGCGGACCGCCGGCATAGATCCAGGCGGCGGCGGCCGTCTTCAAGTCGGGTCGCGGCTTCCAGAAGGCCCGTGCCACCGGCAGCTTGGGCAACGGTTGCGGCGGGGCGACAACGTCGACCTCGTTCAGGAGCAAGCGGAAACGGTCGCCCAGGTCGATGATTGCCGCATTGACCGCGGCGCCGGGCGGCGCGGTGAAAACCAGCCGCACCGGGTTGGCCTTGCCGCCAATGCCCAGGGGATGGACCTCGCACGACGGCTTTTCCGCGGCCAGCGAAGGGCAAATCTCCAGCATGTGGGCCCCCAGCACCAGCGGCCCGGCCGGATCGAGGTGATAGGTGTAGTCTTCCATGAACGATGTGCCGCCGGGCAGACCCTCGCCCATGACCTTGATGGCGCGGCCCAGTGCGGCGGTCTTCCAGTCGCCTTCGGCGCCGAAGCCGTAGCCCTGGGCCATCAACCGCTGCACGGCCAATCCCGGCAGTTGCATCAGCCCGTGCAGATCTTCGAAAGTGTCAGTAAAGGCGCGGAAACCGCCGGCGTCGAGGAAGTGCCGCAGGCCCAATTCGGTGCGGGCTGCATAGTGCAGCGAAGCGCGGTGGTCGCCGCCGTTGCGCAGGGCCGGGGCCAGCGTGTAAAGTTGCTCGTACTCGGCCACCAGGCGATCGACCTCAGCGTCGGAAACCTCGGTGATCCGCCGCACCAATTCGCTCACACCGTAACCGTTCACTTCCACGCCGAAGCGGAGTTGGGCCTCGACCTTGTCGCCTTCGGTCACGGCCACCTGCCGCATATTGTCGCCCAGCCGGGCAATCTTCAGGCTGCGCAGCTCCCCCGCGGCGGCGGCCGCCCGCATCCACGCGGCCAGGCGGTCTTGCACCTCGGCGTCCTGCCAGTGGCCGACGACCACCTTCCGCCGAACCGGAGTACCGTGTGCCCGGCCCATCCGCGTGCAGATGAAGCCGAACTCGCGGTCGCCGTGGGCGGCCTGGTTGAGGTTCATGAAGTCCATGTCGATCGTCGACCAGGGCAAGTCGCGATTGAACTGCGTGTGCAGATGGAGGAACGGCTTCTGCAAGGCCGTCAGCCCGGCAATCCACATCTTGGCCGGCGAGAAGGTGTGCATCCACAGGATCAGGCCCGCGCAATTGGGGGCCGAGTTGGCCTCGCGGCAGACCTCCAGAATCGAATGCGGCGTGGTGACGACCGGCTTGAAGATCACTCGGACCGGCAGGCGGCCGCAGGCGTTGAGCCCCTCGACCACGCCACGGCTGTTTTCGGCGACCTGCTGGAGGGCCGCTTCGCCGTACAGATGTTGACTGCCGGTGACAAACCAGACTTCCAAGGTATTCATGTCCGTGCTAACTGGCTCCATGGGTTGATTTGAGGAGATTTTAGCACGGAGCGGCAGGCAAGTGTACGGGGGCCGGCTGGATTTTTCTGGCAGGCTGGCGTTCGGCGAAGGTCTCCCGACCTCGCCCAGGTTTGGCGAGGGTCTCCCGACCCCGCCGAAACGACCGACCGAAGGTCTCCTCATGCGCCAGGAGACCTTCGGTCGGTGGCGTGGCTCGGTCAGAGACCGGCCACAACAGTTGGGCCGAAACGACCGACCGAAGGTCTCCTCATTCGCCAGGAGACCTTCGGTCGGCGGCGTGGCTCGGTCAGAGACCGGCCACAACAGTTACCTGCCGGAAATGGTCCCACGCTACGGCCTATCGCTGCCGTCGCGATCGCAACGGTAGGGTTTGCCCTGCTGGTAGGCGGGCAAGCGTGCAGAAATGGCGTCCGCCAGCGGCTTCTTGCCTTGGGAATTCGCCAGCTTGATCGCGTCCTGGGCCGTTTCCACGGCCTGCTTGTACTGGCCGCTGGCCGCTTGGGCCGCGGCCAGCGTGTCGAGTGACACCGCGTCCTGTTGCTTTGTCATGCCGGCAACATGCTGGGCGAAGTGCATCGCGGCTTGCGGATCGAGGATTTGGGGATCAGGACTGGTGGCGAACGCCCAGGCCAGGAAGTTCCATGCCCGAATCGCCTCCTTGGTCTTGCCGGCGGCCTCGAACTGTTTGCCGAACTGCTCTGCCATGTAGCGCCGATTTGCTGCTGGCAACACGGCCAGCAAGTGCCAAAGGCACTTTTCGCCCTCGCCAAACTCACCCCGCTCGAACCGCTCGCGGGCCAGCATTTGCATGGCAGCCACGTTCTGGGGGTTCCGTTCGAGCGCCTGTTGCAGGAATTCGACGGCCTTGTCAGAATTCTTGCGGGCCAGGGCAATTCTCGCCAACCCAAAACTGGCAACACTGAAGTAGTTGCTCGTTTCCCGGTCTTTGATGTTCTCCGACCATAGCTTCAGGATTTCCCGGTACTGGTCCTCGGCCTTGTCAAGGTCTTTCTCCGCCTTGTCGAGGTTGTTCTCGGCCTTGTCGCGCCCGTTTAGCGAAATAAAGACCTCGCCCAGGTTCAAGCGGGCTTCCAGCAACGTAGGATCGAGGCGGACGGCTTCTTCGAACTGCTCGATGGCGAGGTTGAGATTCGTCTTCGCCTCATCATGGAACTGTTTCGCTTTGGCTGCTTCGGCTGAGTCGGTCTTGCCTTTGAATTCTGCCTCGCGGGCTTTGCCTTCGCACTCCACACTCTTGCGCAACAGCACGCGGCCGAGGTTATTGCGGGGCCGCGGGGAGTTCGGCTTCAACTCGACGGCGCGCCTCAAATGGCGCTCGGCGGAATCGAGATCGTTGGCCTCGGAAAAGGCATAGCCAAGATTGCTATGGATGTCGGTCGCCTTCGGATTAACGGCGATGCCTCGATTCCATTGCGTCTTGGCATCGTTCTTGAGGGCAACGGACTTCTGGCGGAATGCCTTAGCCGCGTCCAGGTCGCCCGCGGTCTCCGCTTTCGCCGCTTGAAAATCCTGCTGTTGGGCCTTTTTCCATAATAAGACGCCAAGGTTGTTGAGCGAATTCCAATTGCCCGGGTCGAGCGCCACGGCCTGCTTCATGTCGGCGATGGCCTTGTCAGGCTCACCGCGGTAGTCCCAGACCCAACTGCGGGCAAAGTAGGCGTCAGCAAATTTCGGGTCGAGCACCAGGGCTTGATTGCAGTCGGCGAGGGCTTTGTTGTACACGCCTTTATGCCCCCATGTCTCGCCGCGGTAAGCGTAGGCTGCGGCCGACTTGGGATCGAGCGCCAGCGCACGGTTGTAGTCGGCAATGGCCTTGTCGTGGTCGTATTTGCACTCCCAGGCGATGCCGCGAGTGATGTAGGCTTTGGCGAATTTCGGATCAAGCGCCAATGCCTGGTCACCGTCGTCGATAGCCTTGTCGTACTCGCCGAGTTTGGTCCTGGCATGACCGCGAGTGTTGAAGGCTTCGGCAGACTTGGGATCGAGCGCCAGGGCCTGGTTGCAGTCCTCGATGGCCTTCTCGTACTCGTGTTTATCAACCCAAGTCTTGGCTCGCTTGAGGTAATCCGCCGCATCGTCCGCCTTGAGACCGGCTGGAACGGCAAGACAACCGAGGATGACCACGGCAAGATTCAAAACGCGACGTTGCATCGCTCGGCTCCTTTCACAGGCGGTTACGATGATTGGCCAACGACCTTATTCTGTGTTCTTCCAGTTCTGGGTGCAAGCGCCGTAGAGGTGGGAAAGGTGGGGCCGGGGTAGGCCGGAACAAGCCCGACCCGACAATGCCGGGTGCCCGAGTTCCGGCACGATTCGGTAGTGACGAACAACGGGGCAATCACCCGTGCCGGAACTGCGCAGGCTTGTTCCGGCCTACCCCTATTCCCTGTCGCCGCTTCGCGGCTAATCCAGAATTGAATTGGAACGGGCCATCCTTACTTCGCCCGATGCCGCAGGCGAACGACGGTTTGTTCCGCCGTCGCCGATAACTGCACGGGCACAATCCACGCGGCACTGCCGATCTTGCAAAGCCCTTCGGCCCCTTCACGGCAATAATAATAATCGACCGCCACTTCAGCGACATCCCGCCCCGACTGGCCGCGGACCGGCAGGCGGATTTCGAACTCGGCGGCCGGCTTCTCAACGCGGACGGACTTGCCGAAAGCCTCGCGAAGAATCGGCCCCGCGCCGTTGGTCTGCGGTTGTTCGACATCTTCGACGCGATATTCCAACGGCGCCAAGGTGTTGATCTTGTAGCCCTCGGGAAACTCCAATTCCACGCGGAGCCGCAGCTCGCCATTCTCGGGACGGATGACCGCCGTCGGCAATTTCTCGATGTTCCCGGCCGGCCGTTTCGCTGCCATGGCGGGCGGCTCGGGCGGTTTCAGGCCGGCAATTGTCAGGGTCGATAACTGGAAAGTCTTCAAGTCAATTGCGCGGATAAGGTGGTTGTTCGTATCGGCCACGAAGAGCTTGCCCGCCGCCACGGCCAGCCCGGCCGGCTCGAAAAACGCTGGAGTCCCGCCCGGGTACCGTGTACTCACGGTTGGCGGCATCTTCGGGTCTGGGAGATTCCGGCTAGAGCCGGGACTACGAGCAACTGCCAACGTCCGCGTGGTCCCGTCGCTTGGATCGACGACGCGAATCTTGCTATTGTACGTGTCGGCCACGTAAATCCGTCCCTCGTAAAACGCCAAGCCCAGCGGGTGCTGAAAACGAGCCTGCGCCGCCGGACCGTCCACGTCGCCAAAGGTAAACAGCCGGGCGACCGGCAGTCTTGACGTGCCGACGACCGTTCGGACTTCCTGCCGAGGGTTCAGCGGCACGGCCCGAATGGAACTCCCTTCGCTATCGGCCACATATAGCCACGTGCCGTCGCTGGTCAGGCCGCTGGGCTGTGCGAACGAGGCAAAACCCGGCTCATAGGCCTGCCTGGGAAGCAACGGGCCGTCGACGATGTCCTCACGTCCGTTGCCGGCGTACGGGCCAATCCACGAACCATCCAGCCGCATCCTCCAAATCTGATGGCAGCCGGCCATGGCAATGAAGAGATCGTTGCCGTGCAGGATAAGATCCCAGGGGCTGCTGAGGGCCGTGTGCCGCGACCCGCGAGCGGGCGCCCCGGCCGGCCGGCCCGGGACCGCGGGCTCGCGGGCCTGTTGTCCGGTGCCGGCCGCGGTCACGACCTTTCGAGCGGCGAGGTCCACGCGGCGGATTTCATGATTTTCGGTATCGGCCACGAAAAGCGCATCGCCGCCAAGGGCCAGGCCTTGCGGTTGATTGAACTGGGCCGATGCGAAATCACCGTCCTTCCGCCCGGCGGCGCCGGAACCGATCACCTCCAACAACGTGCCGTCCAGTTTGGCGACGACAATGCGGTTGTGATTGCTGTCGGAAATGAACAGCCGGCCCGAGGACTCGTCGGCAATGATTTTGCCGGGGAAACGCAGCGGCGTGGCGGTGGCCGCGTGGAGTTCCATGTCGAAGCGCAGGGGCGTTTCGTCCAACAGCTTCTTCTGTCGATAATGGGGCATCGCCGCGCGGATCACCCGATCGACCTGCTCGAACGTGATTTCGCCGCTGGTGCCCCAGACGGCATAGCCTTCCGGATCGATCAGGATTACCGTGGGCCAGGCATTCACGCCAAACGATTCCCATAGCTCGTGGCGCGCGTCGTTGATCACCGGATGCTCGATCTTATAGCGCTGGATGGCGGCACGGATATTCTGCGTGTCCTGTTCGCTGGTGAACTTCGCCGAATGGACGCCGATGACCACGAGATTCTTGGGCCAGGCCTGCTCCAGCTTGTGCAGCTCCGGCAGGATGTGCATGCAGTTGATGCAGCAGTAGGTCCAGAAATCCATGAGCACGAACTTTCCCCGCAGGTCGCGCAATTCCAGCGGCCCCGCCGTATTGAGCCAGGTGAGGTTCTGCGGCAGCGGCGGGACCTTCTGTCGGCGGGCGAACGGATTCTCCATGTCTTTGGCCTGGGCTAAAAGGGCAGCCGGCGGTGTCAAAGCAAGCACCAGGAGTGTCCAAACAAGATACTTCATACGCGGCAGCCTCATGGCCCATCCCCAGGACGGGCCAACTAGAGTACGGGGATCGTTACGAAGGAAATCTATGCGACCACCGCGGATGGGTCAACCGGCAAGGCTCTGCCAGGTTTGGGTGTGGAATGCGAGTAACTGTAGGGTGGGGCCAGATCCGGGGTACCCGGGGTACCCGCTTGCGGGTCATGGGTTGGCGAGCGCAGGCCCACCGTAATGTGTTTTCCCAGCCGATCATGGTGGGCCGGCGCTCGCTACGCTCCCTGGTCCCACCCTACCGGCTATTTGTAAATTGTACGCTGGGCGAATCGATTCCTGCCGGAAAACCATCCGTACCCGTGGTATTTCCTGAACTTGGCTTGTAGAATTAAGAGGCTGTAAACGTTGCACGCCTGATCCAACCGCCAGTGCCCTTCCTGCGCCTGCCACTTGCGGTTTGTCAATAAACCCAGCCAAGCAAGCCGTCTTTCCTGTTCGCGCCGATGAATTCCATGTCTCAACCAACAGCAAGGCCCCTGCTGCTGCCGATCCTCGCCCTGGCGTTGATGGGGCTGACGGCGCTGACGGTCGGCCAAACGGTCCATGCCCAAGCTCCCGCGGCACAGCCGGCCGCAGCCGATGTTCCCGGCCCTGCCAGTCTGGCCGAATTGAAAGACTTGAACGATCGTGTCCAGTCTCTGGTGGCCAAGGTTCGGCCGGCGGTGGTCCAGGTCTCCGGCGGCAGCGGCGTGGTGGTCAGTGCCGATGGACTGGTGATGTGCGTGGCCCACGTCGGCGTTCGGGCCGGCCGGCGCGTGATGTTCGTTTTTCCCGACGGCCGCCGGGCCCGCGGCGTGACCCTGGGCAACGACAAGATGGGCGACGCCGGCCTGATGCGGATCACCGATCCGGGCAACTGGCCGCACGTCGATGTCGCCAAGCCGGAAGACATCAAGCTCGGCGAGTGGTGCGTGGCGCTGAGCTATCCCATCAGCTTCGATCAGCAGCAGCGGCACCCTTCCGTGCGGCTGGGACGGGTCTATCATCACTGCCCCTTCGACGTCAGCAGCGACTGTACCATCATGGGCGGCGACTCCGGCGGACCGTTGTTCGACATGCAAGGCCGCGTGATCGGCATCAGTTCGACGTGCGGCAACTCGATCCTGGAAAACCGCCACATTTCCGTCGATCGCTTCCGGAAGTATTGGGACCGCCTACTCAAAAGCGAGGACATGGACGAGCTCGAACCGGGCTTCGGGGCGCTGCTCGGCGTCGAGTCCGATCCGGAAGTGGATGAAGCCCGTCTCGGCGCCGTTACCGCCGACGGACCGGCCGCCAAAGCCGGCGTGAAAGCGGGCGACGTGGTGAGCAAATTCGCCGGCAAGGAGATCCGCAACTTCCGAGACCTAACGAACGAAGTCCGGCAGCACAAGCCGGGCGAGAAGGTCGAACTCGAACTCCATCGCGGCGCAGAACTGTTGAAGATTTCCGTGACCTTGGGAAAGGCGGAAACCAAGTAGAACCGCCCGCTGGTGTATGAACAAGACAATTCTCCGAGTTCTGACCCTGGTCCTCTTACTGGCCGTCCTTACGCAAACCATGCTGGCCCAGCCGCCCAACGACTGGCGGCGGGAGATGCGCCGCGGGGCGCCGCGACCGTCGAACTATCTGAAGAACAACGCCCAAATCAGGTCGCTGCTCAAGCCCACCCTCGCCCGCTGCGCGGCGGCCACCGTGCGGGTTCTGGGCGACGACCACGCGGTAGCCTTGGGAACGGTCGTTGCCGCGGATGGACTGATCGCGACCAAGGCCAGTCAACTCAGCGGAAAGCTGGAATGCCAGTTGGCCGATGGCCACAAGCTGCCGGCCACGGTGGTCGGCCAGGACGAAGCCACCGACCTGGCCCTCTTGCACGTCGATGCCAAGAACCTCACGCCGGTCGTCTGGGCCGCGGCGGCCGCTGCGCCGGGGAGTCTCGTGGCAGCCACCAGCCCGGGCGAAGCCCCCACGATGATCGGCGTGATCAGTGACGTACCGCAAGCGATGCCCGGCCCGAACCGCCAGAACATGCCACATGGTTGGCTGGGAATCAACGTGGCGGGCGAGGGCGCGGAGGTGCAGAGCGTGACGCCGGACAGCGCCGCCGAGAAGGCCGGGCTGAAAAACGGCGACCAGATCAAGCGCGTGGACGGCGCCGAGATCCATTCGGCCGACCACCTCATCGAGACCCTCAGCCGGATGGCGCCGAACAAAAAGGTGAAGCTGTTGGTGGCCCGCAAGGACAAGCAACTGGAATTGGAAGCCACCCTGAGCAAATCGCCCGGACGCCTGCCCTACGACAACTGGGGCGGCGGCCCGTTCAGCGATCGCCGCTGGGGATTTGCCGCCGTCATTCCGCACGATCTGGCGATTGCGCCCACGGATTGCGGCGGCCCGCTGGTCGACATCGAGGGCCGCTGCCAGGGAGTGAACATCGCCCGCGCCCTGCGCGTCGCCAGCTATGCCTTGCCGCCGCGCGTGGTTCAAGAAACGATCGAGAAAATTCGGGCCCGTGCAAAGACCCCATGAGCGTCCCGGGCTTTGCCGTAGGATGGATCGCCGAATCCGTCCAACAAGAACAAGGACCGACGCGGAGGTCCATCCTGCAAATCCAATGAACCTGTTTTGCTGCGAATCCCATTAACCAAAGGAAGTGAAATGAAATCCGTTCGATTGCCCGTGCTCGTGACCGTGGCTGCGCTCGGCGCGGCCCTGGCTCTTGCCGCCTTCGCCCGCATGGGCCGTGCCGCTGAAGATCTTTGGCAGACCGACTTCAAGGCGGCCCAAGCCAAGGCCAAGGGTGAAAAGAAATATCTGCTGGTCGACTTCACCGGCTCGGACTGGTGCGGCTGGTGCATCAAGCTGCACAACGAGGTGTTCGACAAAGAGTCGTTCAAGACCGTGGCGCCCAAGCAGTTCGTCCTCGTGGAACTCGATTTTCCTCAGCAGAAGAAACAGGCCGACGAGCTCAAGAAGCAGAACAAGGAACTCTACGAGAAGTACAATATCGAAGGCTTTCCCACGGTGCTCGTGATGGACCCCGAAGGGCAGGTCATCGCGCGGACCGGCTATCGTGAAGGCGGCCCCGAGAAGTATCTCGAACAACTGGCCGATTTCTCCAAGATCTATCAGAACATCCTTGCCTTGAAGGCCAAGCTCGAGAAGAGCAAGGGGCTGGATCGCGCCAAGTTGCTGGACGGGATCATCGAAGGCTACGACAAACTTTCCAACGAGGTCGAGGAAATCCCGGTCTGGAGCAAGGAGATCATTGCCCTGGATCCCGACAACAAGGCCGGTCTAAAGGTAAAATATGATTTCCGCCAGTTCCTGACCGAGGCAGCAAGCCTTAAGAAGGCCGGTAAGTTCGACGAAGCCAAGGCCGTGCTCGACAAGGCCCTGGCCCTTTCCGGCGTTTCCGGGGAGTTGCGGCAGAAGGGTTACGCCGCGGAAGGCGAGTGCTTCTTTCACGCACACCACTTTATTGATCTCGTGGCCTGTTTGCAGAAGGGCGTGGAGGCTGCGCCAAACAGTAGTGAAGCCAAGGATTTGAAGTCCACGATCGCCCGCTTCCGCCAGGCGGCCGAGGCCCAGGAAGCGGCCGACAAACTCGAGGCCGGGCTGGCCAAGTCCGAGGGCACGGACCGCGCCAAACTGCTCGATAAGCTGATCGACGCCAAGAAGAAACTCACCCCCTTCGATCCCACCGCCGGCAAGGACATCGCCAAGTGGACCAAGGAAATCATCACCCTGGACGCCGACAACAAGGCCGGCCTGAAGAAGAAGTATCAGTTCAAGGCGGCCCTGGACGACGCCGAGGAGCTGATCCGTGCCGGCAAGTCCGACGAAGCCAACACCGCGCTGGACAAGGCCCTGGAGACCGCCGGCATTTCCGGCGATGAGGTCCAGCAGGTCCAACTCCACAAGGCCCAACTCGCCTTCATGCAGCAAGACAAAGAGCAGGGCATTGTGCACTTGAAGAAAGCCCTGGAAGCGTCGCCCAAGGGCGAGTTTGCCCCCCGCATTCAGATGATGCTCAACCAACTCGAGAAGGCGAAGACACCCGCGACGAAGCCCGCCGCCAAGAAGTCCGCAGACGAGTAGTTCGCGGCTCGCTGTTGTGGCCGGTCTCTGACCGAGCCACGCCGCCGACCGACGGTCTCCCGGCGAAGGGTGAGAACTTCGGTCGGAAGTCTCGGCGGGATCGGGAAACCCTCACTGAACCGCGGAAGTCCGCAGACGATTAGTTCGCGGCTCGCTGTTGTGGCCGGTCTCTGACCGAGCCACGCTGCCGACCGCAGGTCTCCCGGCGAACGGTCAGACCTTCGGTCGGAAGTCTCGGCGAGGCCGGGAGACCCTCGCTGAACCGCGGAAGTCCGCGGACGAGTAGTTCGCCCTATTTCAGTTGCGTTTCCTCGACCACGCTCACGTGGCGCGCCATCACGTGGCTGGCCCTCTGTTCGGGCATGTAGCCGCGAATGCCGTTAATGCCCACCTGCCGGCCGACGTAGCTCCGCAGGTTTACGCCGGGGGCAGGCGAGACGTAGCAGCGGATATTGCCCCGCCCGTCGAGGATCGCATATTGCGGCCCGCCCGGCTTGGGATCGGGAACGCGGATCAACTGGCCCTTGGCGTCAAAGCGGCCGTCCGGGTCAAGCGGCAAGGAACTGACGGCCGGCTGGTCCGGCCGGGCCAGTTCCGGGCGGACGGCGGCCAGGGCCTGTTTGCGGCGTTTGATGTCTTCGAACCGCGCGATCTTGCTCACCAGCAATCGGGCTTGGCCGCGCTCCAGGGCCGTCTCCGACTGGTTGAAGAGCGTCTCCGCCCGTTGTCTCAATTCGCGCAGGTCCCAGAAGTTCGGATCGTCGACGACCATCTCGGACAGCTCCAGATCGATCCGATCGAGCTGTCTTTTAACTTGCCCCGGTGCGACCCGCAAGCGGGTGCCCGGCCGCGGCTGACCGTTACCGTCGCTCAGGCGGCCGAAGGCCTGGCCGGTCAGGTCGACGTTTCCGTCGGGCGAGGTCGGGCCACGCGGTACTCCGCGTCGCACGCCGTCGCGATTATAATCGGGATCGACAAAGCGGCCGGAGACCCAGCGAAACTCGCCGGCCGGGGGGGCGATCTTGTACCAGGCCGGCGACCCGTTGTCGCCGGCCGGCCCATGGCGGCGGGGTTCGAGCACCTCGACGACCTCGCCCTTGTGCAAACGGACCTGGATCACGTCGCGGGTATCGTTCATGCGGCTGCCGACGCGGGCCGCGACCCGCTCGTCGGTCACCGTGGCAAGGTTTTTGCCGTCGAGTTCCAAATGCCGGCTGGAGACCCAGGAGAAGCTGTCTTTGGGCGGGCGGATGGCGAACCAGCCGCCCGGGTCGTGGCGATAGACCTCGACCTCGGTTCCCGCCTTGAGCTTATCGGTGGGGTAGTAGTTTTCGCCCGGCCCGCTGCGGACATAGACCTCGTCGGCCGTAATAAACGCCTTGTAGGGGAACGCCTGTTCCACCGCCGACCACGAGTACGCGGTGCCCGTGGCGGCTATGGCGGTGCAAGCAAGCAATGCGACAAGGGGCCCGCGCATGGCGACGCCTCCCAAGAAAAGGGTCTGGATGAGGGTTTGGCGCGGGATCTTATACCGAAATCGGCGGGGTGCGGCAAGGGCAGACTGGCATTTCACACCATCGACCCGGCGACCAGCTCGGTCAAAAGGGAATAGTGCAGCGATTTGACCATGCCCACGAACCGCTCGGCCTCCAGCGGCTTGGGCATGAATTCCAGCACCTCGAAACACTCGCCGTCCAGGAGCTTCCCGCACGTGTCGACCGTGCTCATTACCACGACGGGAATCCGCTTAAGTGCTTCGGTGGCGCGAAGCTCGCGGAGAATCTCGCAGCCGCTCTTCTTCGGTAATTGCATGTCCAGCAGGATCAGATCGGGGCGGGGGGCCCGGGCGAAGATCCCATTGCGGTGAATGAAATCCAACGCCTCCTCGCCATCGCGGACCAGACTTACTCGGCAGCGGACGTGGCCATTATCGAGGACCAGCATCGCCGCCCGGGCGTCTGCCAGATCGTCCTCGACCAAGAGGATTTCCATGGCCCTGCCGACAATCGATCTGCCGAAAATGCTTTGCCGCATTGGTTTTGCCGCGAACGCTCAAGAATGATTGGTTAGGATACGGAATTGCGCAACAAGAACCCCGCCGGGGAGGCGGGGTCCTCGTAGTTAGGGGTGAGATGATCTTGTCAGAACAACACGAGTGGAGAAGCAACCTAGGCCGCTTCCCCCCGTAAATCACTGGGCGGATCTTGCATGACTTGCCCTCCATTGGTCCTTGAAAAGACAAACACAACTAACTTTTCACCCTGCACGGCTGGTATCGATCGGAAGCATCTCTGCGACTATCAATCTCAACCGTCCACAAGAAGAGCCTTCCGGGCCTCATTCCCATCCAGCTCAGGTCTCCTGTCCATGGTCATGAGAGAACGCACATCGCGTGCCAAGCGGCGCCGGCGGAAGCTGTACGTGAATGTTACGGCTGCTAAGTTATTGGAGATGTGGGACTTGCGCGCCAAAGGCGGGTGCCGGCAGAGGACCTTGCAAGGTACCGCTGTTTAGATGAATGGCAACAAGTGCGCAATTCTTTAGCAAAAACCGACAGAAGCCGCTCGCAATCCGACAGTACTAGGTTCTCCCGCCGATCATGGTGGGCCGTCGCAAACCGGACAACCGTGGATTCAGGCATAAACCGCCGCACAAACCCTGTGCCGTGCCCGAGGGCTCGCTGAAACATCGGTTTGCTTGTCCGACCCTACGGCTCCCGATCGCCGGGGCGCGAATAAACCGCGCTGCAGACTCTTCAAGAACTCCGCCGTCCGGTAACCGCCCTGGACCACCCGCAGCTTGCCGATTTCGTGCGCACGGGTGCCATAACCGTCGGGCAAATTGATGATCGGGCCGGGTTCGCCATCGGCACGGGCATGATCGGCGGCCAGAATCTGCGTGCGGACCTCGGCCGTATAGACCTTCTCTTTGGCCATTTCGTAACTTTCCTTGGCCCATTGCCGCGGGTCCTTTTCGCGGGCAGCCCGTTTGCCCTGGGTGGCCAGTTCGCTGTCGGCCAGCAGGGAATCGATCTGCTTCAGGGCCCGGCCGTAGGCCCGGTTGTAACGCTGATCGAACGGTTCGCTAGGGTCATACGTCGGATCGGGACTGGCATCGGGCGCAGCGTCCCAAAGGGCGTGCAGATTCCGCTTGTCGACCAGTCCGATCGCGTTGCCGCCTTGATCGCCGTGCCGATGGGCGGCTGGCTCGAAACTCTGGGGCGAGAAAAGGGCCGTCGCGTGCAGCGGCTGGTGGAGATCGGCCATTGTGTGCAGCAACCAGCAGAGGGCCACTGCTTGTTCTTCGGGGCTGCCGTGGACCAGCCGCTGGCGATTGAAGGCGATGGCCTGCAGCACGTTCTTGACGTCCGATTCCGTCGCCGGAGCGTCGGCCGACAGTTCCTGGGCCGCCCGTGCCTTCTCTTCCAAAGCCCTGATCTGATCGGCGCCCGCGCCCTCGGCGACGATCACCAGCGGCGTGTCGATGTAATGCCAAATCCCGCGATGATACGAACCTTGCTTGGCGGGCTGGGGAGGATAGGAGGGCGGATTTTGGCGGTCCGCGCGAATCTGGTCCGGCCAGACCGACGCCCGGCAGAGCAGCCAACGGGCTTCGTCGTCTTCGTTCAAGCCTTTGGGCATCGAGCCGGCAAAATCCTCATTGAAACGAGGATGATGTTTGAGAATCGCCACGAGCTTCTTGATTATTGGCGAAGGGGTGTTGCCTGGCGAAAGCTGCTTGTAGGCAACGAGCGTCGTCAACATGTGGCCGACTTCATGCCAGGCCAGGGCGGGCGCGGCGATCAGCGAAACGGCGAGGCAACCAGCTAAAAATAGACAGCGAGACATGGGGAGGCCTTTCAAGGAAAGGTGGTGCAGGCGTCTCGCCTGCGCCGGGACAGCCGTGACGGCCGCAACACCCCAGACCAAACTCCGGCGCAACCGGCCGCCGCCGTCGCCAGCAACGCCAAGGCGCTCGGTTCGGGCACGGGCGCTGGGACCGCGGCAGGGGTCAGGGCGGGGGCCAACGACAGCGAAGGAGCAAAGATCGAAGCGGCAACCGCCCCGACGGTCAGCGACGAGCCGTCCAGGAGCGATGTACGGTTGGCGAGATCCAAGACGCCCCCGACAACCATCGTGCCGCCGCCGAAGGTATTGATGCCACTCAGGATCAGGGTGCCGGAACCGGCAAGCGTCAGGCCCTGGCCCAGACCGCCGTCGTCGATATTCCCGCCAAGTGTCAGGCTGCCGCTGGAACTGACTTCCAGGTTGCTATTCAGAAGAATGGGGGCGAGCACCGAGTGCGTTCCACTCAGCACTGTCACGACAGCCGGACTGCCGCTGTCCGAACTGGCGAGCGTGAGGCCCGTCGTACCGCTGCCTTGCACGATCGAGTAACCGGCGGTGGAGTCATTGAAAACGAGGCTGCTGAGCAGGGGGGCGGCGGAACTCAGACTCACGACCGCGACGCCGCTGGGGACGCTTGGACCGAAGGTGGCGGTGTCGGTGGCATAGCCCAGCATGCCCGGCGCCCCGGAAGGTCCGCCTCCGGCCGTATCGTTCCAGTTGCCGCTGTTCCCCCAATCGCCGCTACTGGTGGCGCTCCACTGGGCCTTGCCCGAGTAGACCTGCGCCGCGTAGCTGACCGGCACATTGATCGGCGCTTCACCGACAAGCCCCTCGCCCAAAGTGGGCAATGTGATTGAGCCATTGACCGTGCCCACGGTATTGAAGGTGCCGCCCAGCGTGCGCTGATCGGTCACCGAACTATCGTTGAACAGCGGATTCGTGCCGCCGGTGACACTGATCCCGTTGGCGTCCGGCCCGGCATTGCCCACGGTCACCCGCGTGTAGTAGTTGTCGCCCCCGCTTGTGGAAAGCGTGACGGGCTGGCTCACCGCCGCACCCACGTGCACCAGACCGAAATTCGCCGCACTCGCCGTGACCACTCGATTGCCCAGCACGGTCAGCGCGGCCGTTGTCGTCTGACTGAGGTTGGATGCATTGGGGTCGCTGGCGGTGAACGAGACCGCGTTGACGCCGAGGTTGGTCGACGTGACAGAAACCGTGCAGGCCTGACTCGCCCCGGGAGCGAGAGTGCCCGTCGCGCCGGGAGCGACGGTTCCCAGCGTGGCGCCGCCGCTTTGCACTGCCGCGGCAAGCGTATAGTTCAGGTTGCTGGAGCCCGCGGCCGCCGAGTTTACAACGGTTGTGCCCAAGATGGCCGTACCACCCGTGATGACGGTTGCACTGACAACACTGCTCAGACTGATCGTCGCCGGCAGCGTGAACGAGTAGTCGGCGACAACCGGCAAGTGATCGGTAGCCGTGGTCAAGGCGGTGAGCACGGCCGATTTGTTGGACAGATCGCTCAAGGCGGTGTTGCTGCCCAGATTCACCGACGCCCCGACGGCCGTGCTCCCGTTATTTCCAAAGACCGTGTAGCTTGTCGATACGAGTTGCAAGCCGCCCTGACCGTTGGTCATTGGCGCGGTGACGAGTTGGGCGTCATCCCGATATCGCGTGCTCGAGGCGGACTCGGTGAGCAGGCCGGCGGAGTATCCGGGATCGATTCCTTGCCCGACACTTCCCCAGGATCCCGTCGACGAGGTCATGGTCACGTAGGCCGGTTCTCCAATGTCCCAGTTGAAGTCGCCGCTATAGATGATATGCGCCGAGGCGCCCAAAGTGGCCGCATCGGCCCGAACCTCCTGGGCCTCGGTGTTTCTTCGGGTGTAGCTTGACGAACCACCCGACTTGGCATGTTGGACATAGAGATAGAACGAAGCCGCGCTGTCGTTCAGCGGCTGCAACTGGTACCGCATCGGGGCCCGCGGTGACCCGCTGCTGCTGGCCGTACCGATCGCCACGGCAGCGAGATCCTGCACGGTCTTGGTGTTATAGATCAAGCCGCTGGGGCCATTGCCGGTCAGGTTTCCATCGGTGGGATCGTAGGTCGGATCGTAGGCATAGGCGCCGGCGCCGTAGATGCTGTTCAGGTCGGCCACGATGGTCTGCAAGGTCGGCGAAGACCCGGAACCGACCCAGGATAATTCCTGCAAGGCCAGCACGTCGATCGGCTGAGGGGCATCGCCGTTGAGGCTCTCACTGCCAATCGCCTGGAGCACGGTGGCCAGACCGGGACCCGGGGTGCCGACACCGCCGCTGCCGTTGGTATCGGCATCGACATTGTAAGTCACGATGCGGAGGTCATTGGCCGGCGCGGCTGCTGCCCAAATCACCCAAATGCCCAGCGCGGCAGTAGCCGATTTCCCTGTCGAGAACAGCGTTTTCCTGAGTTGCATGTCGATTGTATTTCTCTAAGCCATGAATCGTCAACGACTACTTGCTCTGCTCCCGAAACCGCACCGTGGCGGACCCGCGGCGCCGTCGCCGGCAGTTTCGGGCTGCAAGGCAGCAAATCACGCCGGCCGCCAGGGTTGCCAACGTGCCCGGTTCGGGGACCGGCGCGACGGTGGACGCCGAGGGGCCTGCCTCGCCCGCCATGTCTGTTGCAATCATCGGCGCGGCCGAAGAATTGAAGACCGCGGTTCCGCCCGCCCCCACGGTAAGCGACGAGCCGTCCAGGATCGATCCACGGTTGGTGAGATACAAGGTTCCTCCTTCGACCGACGTGCCGCCGCTAAAGCTATTGTTCGCATTGCTCAGATACACGCTGCCGCTGCCGGAAAGCACCAGGCCGCCCGAGCCGCTCAAGGCCCCGCTGAAGGTCATTGCCGCCGTGTGATTCAGGGTCGAGACATCGAGCGTGTCGGCGAATTGGGCAGCGGTGGAAATCGTGTGCTGACCGCTGACGACCTCGACGGCCGCAGCACCTTCGTTAGCACCGTTTGCGGCGCTGAGCTTCACGAATTTCGCGCTTCCGCCGGCTGCGGCAGACAACGTGTAAGAACTGGTGCTGTTGGCGAACACCAGGGCGTTGATCAAAGTGGCTCCTGAACCGGGCAGGCTGACCGTGCCACTGCCGCTGGTGCCGAACAGCGCGGCGGCGCCCAATACAGTGCCGCTGGACGGCACTCCGTTAGTCCAATTCCCGCTGGAATTCCAAGCCCCGCTACCGGAAGTCGTCCACGCGGTCGGGCCGGTGAACGTAAGACTGATATCGTGGTACCCGCCGATAGCATCGTTTCGCGGCACTCCGTCCGAAAGCGTACCCACGAAGCCCACCGGCGCCTGGACTTGAATGTTGCCCAAATTGGTAGTAGCACCCGTAGAGCTGCGATCGTTATAGACGATCGTATACGTATTTACTGTCGAGGGTAGCGGCGTCCCCGTCACCAGCAATGTGGGCGAACCGCTGATGGCCAGTGCACTGTGGATCGCCGTCACGCCCTGCGTCGATCCGAAGTCGAGGTAGTCGCTGTTGCCGTTGCCGTCGATCTTCAGCGTCCAGGTCGTGCCGTTGGCGAGATCCAGCCCGTTCTGGAGCGTCAGGGTGCCCATCTGGCTGCTGTTGCCGGCGATCAGGTCGCCGCCAAGAACCTTCACGTGTTGCAGGATCGTTCCCGAGCCCGCCAACGTCCCGCCGGCGACGTTCAGCGCCCCGGTTCCCTGGCCAAGGGTCAATCCCGTCGGGTCATTGACCAGGAGGGTTCCCGCCTGCAAGCTGATATTGCTGAAACCGCTGCTGTTGTTCGTATTGGCCAAGACCAGCGTGCCGGGCCCCGTTTTTGTCAGGGCGGTTGAACCGCTCACCAGCCCCGCCGCGGTATAGCTTCCCGACAAGACCTGGAGGAATGCGTCCTGGCCGGCGAGGACGAGATTGCGGTTCGACGTGCCGCCGCCAACCTGCAGCGTGCCGTTGTCGATCGTGACGCCGCCCGAGCCGAGGCTGCTATCGCTCGCAGCAGTCAGGATGCCGCCGTTGATGACCGTGCCGCCGCCATAGTTGTTGTTGCCGGTCAACGACAACGTGCCATTGTCGGTCTTGGTCAATGTGCCCGCCCCGCTCAACACGCCGGCAATCGACACCGACTGCCCCGCGACGACATCGAACACGGAACTGCCTGTCAACGAAATTGCCCGGCCGCTTGCCAGGGTGAAGTTTCCGGTCCCGCCCAACAGCAATGTGCCATTGTTGAGCGACACGCCGCTCGTCGGCCCGCCGAGATTGCCGTCCGCCGTGATGCCCAGCGTTCCGCCGGTGACCGACGCCCCTGCGGAGAAGGTGTTGGCCGGATTGCTGAGCGCGAGCATGCCGCCGGCCGGCACGGCCAGGGCAATCTGCCCGGCGCCGTCCTGGATGGCCGCGGCAAAGCTGGCGCTGCCGCTGACATACGCCGAGCTCAAGGTGGAAGGACTGGCGCTGTTGCTGTTTGTGACGATGCCGTTGCCGGAGAGGTTCGCCAGCGAGGGGCCGTAGCCATTGAGGTCCAACGAGGCCCCGCCGGCAACCGTTATGGGCGACGTGCTGCTCAAGGCCGCGGCCGCCTGAAGCTGCAGGGACCCGGCGGCGACGTTCGTGCCGCCGCTGTAAGAATTGCCGGCGCTGCCCAGCGCGAGCGTGCCGTTGCCGGCCTTGGTCAGGCCGCCGACGCCGCCGATCGCTCCGCTGAGCGTCATGACCCCGGTATCCGATTGGATGGTGTTGACGCCGGATCCGGTCAAGGAAATAGCACGGGCGAAGGTCCCCGCGCCGCTGAAGTCGAGCGTGGCATTGCTGATCGTCACCGAACCGCTGGCGCCAAGGCTGCCGGCAGCGGCCGCGCCGAGCGTTCCGCCGGTAATCCATGTATTGCCATTGTAGGTGTTATTGGCGTTGGTCAAGAAAAGGACTCCCGGGCTAATCTTGATCAGGGCGCCGGCGCCGCTGATCGGGCCCGAAATAGTGAGACCCGCGCTGCTCGGCGCGACGTTGCCGGCGGGTTGGGCGTCGACGGTCAGCGACCCGCTCATTGCCAGCGGCGCGGAAATCGTGTGCAGCCCGGCATCGATCCAGATCGTCGCTGCACTGCCGAGGGCCAGTGTGCCGCCGCTGACCGGGGCGATCGTATAGGAGTTGCTGCTGTTGAACCAGAGCGAGCCGACACTTTGACTGCCGCTGAGATTCACCGTCCCGGCGAGTGCCAGGTTGTTGAAGGTTGGCGTGTCGCCCGGTTGGGGGACCCGCTGGGTCGTGCCGCCGGCAACGGTCCAGTTGGTCGCCGTGCCCCAGGATCCGCCACTCGCGCCGGTCCAGTCGATCTCCGCCGGCACCGATTGGCTGATGTGGACTATGTCCGGAACGGTTTGGCCGCCCGAATCGCCCAGCAAGACCGAACCCGCCGTGTTCCCCCCACCGAAGTTGAACCCGCTGCCGCCGTTGAAGCCGAAGGCAGTATTGCCCAGGTCCGGCGCGAGGGTCGCCAGCGTGTAAACGCCGGTAGCCAGCGGATAAGAGCCCAAAACCCCGCCGGCGCCGGAACCCCAGCTATAATCTTGCGCCCGCCTGGTGTCCTGGGTAAACACGCTCCAGCTCCCGCTAATGGAAAGCGGCGAGGGCGACACGTTCTGCAAATAGACGGTGAAATTATCGAGCGCCGGGTCGTAGTTGGCCCCGCTGTCATCCAGCGTAAGCGCGCCGGACTTGGAGTTGTAATCGACGACCGCCGCCGCCGACTGCCGGGGAGAAAGGATACACCCGCCCGCCAGCAGCGCAGAGCATGAAGGCGATTCCACGGAGAGAGCAATGGCGCACGAGTCTATCGAACCGGACGCGGCGCATCCGCCGCCGGAAGATTCCGCCGGCAGCAACCGCGGCCGCCGCTGCGCACAAGGCCAGCGACGAGGGCTCCGGCACGATCTCCACGCTGGCGCTAATCTGATGCCCATTGCCGTCGAAGAAGGCGACAGCGCCGCTGGTGTCTCCGACTCCGCCTTCGTAACTGCCGAAGTCGGCGCTGGTCAGGCCCGCCGGCAACTGGCCCAGCGTGTAAACGCCGGCCGGGAGGAAATCGCTGCCGCCCGCATTGGATTGCCCCCATTGCAGCGAGTCGCCGAACTCCAGCCGCAGGTCGTTATTCAAGCTGTCCTGGACCACGCCTACCGTGCTTGCCATGCCGACCGCAAGCGAATCGAGGTTCGGGAAGTAGTTTGCGCCGCGGTTGTCGAGCGTCAGAAGGCCGGTAACGCGATTGTACTCCACCAGTGGCACATCGCCGGCGACACTCGCGCTGGCAATCGGTTGGGTGGCCACGTGCACCAAGGGCCCTGCCGACGAGGGCAGCGATATACCCTCATTCCGCCTCTCAATGGCCCGATCATAGAAGTCTACCCTGCCGTCATAGTTGAAATCGCCCTGCGACCAGCCCGCGTTGGTTTGGCCCAGATACGATCCGGACACGAACTGGCGATCGGCGGGGGTGACGCCCCCGACCAGGAGGGCGTCGCCGGCCACCGTATAGGCGATCTCGGTCACGCCGTTGCCCAGGTCGCGATATCCGACCGCATAGGTTGACGGGTTGGCGGCGGCAGCCGAGCTGGTAATGCCGCCCGTGCCGCTCCAGGTTGGGGTACCGTCAACCGTAGCGCCGGCGCCTTGGCTGATCTGGTCGAAGATCGTGGCCGAGCCGCCGGAGGGAATGTAGATGCCGCTCTGGCCAACGTCCAGCCAGCCCGTCCAGGCGCCGGGCCGCCGGCGATGTTCAAGCTGCTTGCCGCGCTGCTGTAAGCGGTGTTGAAGTTCGAGCCGGTCAGGACCACGGCAGCGCCTTGGTTGATGTTGACAGCGTTCTGGTAGATCTGCGCGGCGGTCAGCGATGCGCCCGTTCCGACCGTCGTCGTGCCCACGGTCGGAAGCGTCTGGTTGCCGTTGGCGTCGAGCGTGAGGGCCCCGAGCGTGGCAACCGTGTGGCTGCCGCCGGTGATGTTCAATTGGCCGGAGTTGTTCAGCGCCAGTCCCGTGGCCACGGCCCCGGTGGGCCCGGTCAGGTTCAGCGTGGCGCCGCTGGCCACGCTTGCCGAACTTTGGATGATGCTCGGCGCGCTGGCCGTCGCCGTGCCGGTCACGTTGAACGCGCCGTTGCCCGTGATCGCGCCGACGGTTTGCGTTCCCGCATTCACGTTGAACGTGCCGGAGTTGACGATGGCAACGGCCGTGCCGGTGGGCGATTGGTTGTTGCAAAGCACGTTGCTGAGCACCGGCAGGGTGCCTTGCGGGCCCGGAACCATGAACCCGTAGGTGTTACCCGTCGTCGACATCACCAGCGTGCTCGAATCGTCATTGCTGATGTTGACCGTCGCATAGGGTTGGATCGTCATCTTGGTCCCGGCCGCCACGCTGACCGCGCCGCCGCTCCGCTTGATGTTGAAGGTGCCGCCGAGCGTGCCGTTGGAGGCGATCACGAGATCGCCCGCCCAACTGGTGCTGTAGGTCAGGGTCAGAGAGCTCTGGCCGGCGGGAAGCGGCAGGCCGGCGCTGCTGTTGGAGAGCGTGCGGACACCTCCGACCAGTTCCACCGTGCGGCCCTGGTTCAGGTCGCTGGCAATGGGCGCGCCGTTGCTGTCCACGGCCTGGCCGTTGGGATCGTAGGTCAGGATTGTCGAGGTGCCGGAGGTGCTGAAGCTGCCACCGAGGCGGGCCACGACAGCCGAGTTCGACTGGGTAATCAAGCCCTCAGAGGTGCCGGTGCTGTTCCAGGTGACTTCAGCGCCCGTGGCCGCCAGAGTGCCGCCGCTCAAGGTGACCGCGTTTCGATAATAGGGAGGTGTCGGGTTCGCGAGGGTGGCTTCCGTGTTGTTCGGATTGCCGTTGAGCTGGTCGTTGGCGATGGCCAGCATGCCGCCCTTGTTGACGGTGACGGGGTTGGGGAGATCCGGATTGCCGGCCGCTTGTGTTACCCCGGCGGCAGTCGAGGTAAACGCCGTTTTGAATCCCAGGGCGTTGAAGACTTCGCCGCTGGCCCCGCTCCAGTCGCCGGCGTTGCTGGTCGTCACTGCCAGCGCCGTGCCGAGGAACGGCCCGACCTGGAGAATGCCGCTGTCCACGGCCCAGGCCCCGCCAAACACGCTGGTCGAGCTGATGCCGCCGCTTTGCAGCTCGACCGTGCCGGAGCCCCTGATGTTGCCGGTCATCACGTAAGCGGCATTTGTGGCCGCACTACCGGCGCCGGTCACATAGTTGACGTAGTGATTGTTGCTGTAGTTCGGATCGTACTGCTCGACTTCCGTCTTCAGGTCCAAGACATCGCTGGCAGCCGTGCCGGTCGTCAGAGTGAAGCTGCCGGCGCTATAAACACTATTGCCCGTGCTGTAGTTCAAGACCGCGGAGATCGTGCCGCGTTCATAAGACGAATTGCCGGTGCCTTTGACGTAGCAGAGGGTATACAAGTCGAAGAAACCAAGTTGGTCGGTGACGTTCTGGTTCTGGTTGACGCCGACATGGACGTTGTTCAGCCAGAGTCCGGTTTGGCCTTGGCCGGTGTATTTGGCGACGATGCTGCCGCTACCCAGGGCCGTATAGGACTGGCCGGCATCGCCGCTGTACGTCGAGGTTACCTCGATGTAGCCACCCTCGATGTTGGTGGGCCCCGTGTTGATGCTGCCGGCGGCGTTGGTGAGAACCAGGGTCCCGGCCCCGGTCTTCGTCAAACCGGTGTCTGCACGCGCCGGTGGCGGTGCTGAAAATGCCGCCCGTAAGCGTGACCGTGCCGCTGGGCACCTTGATGGCCGGAGTGGCGCCGGTACCCAGGGAGCCCGCTTCGAAATTGATCGAGCCGTTGTAGGTGGTCGTCGAGCCGCTGTCCGTATAGTTGAGCACCAACTGCGCCGTGTCGACGAGGTTGACGACGCCGCCCGCGGGCAGCGCCAGCGGGCTGTTGACCTGCAGGGTGCTGCCGTTCTGGATCTGCGTGGTTCCGCTATACGTGTTGCTGTTGCTGAAGACCACCGTCCCGCCCCCGTTGATGATAACGTTGCCGGATGTGATGGGTCCGCCCGTGAAGGTATACGTGCTCGCGGAATTCTGCAGCAACATGGTCGACGGGCTGACGCCCGCGGCGGCGATCGAGATGATGGTGTTCGCGCCAAGATCATTGAATACCACGGCGTTGTTCGTGTTGAACGCCCGCGCAGCACCCCCGGCGATGAAGTTCTGCGTAATGCCGGTGTCCCAGGTGGCGGTGCCGCCGGTGGCAACCACGCCGGTCCAGTGCGAGAGCGTCGGGGCGTTTGGATTGATCACGTCGATTTCGCTGCCGTTTTGAGCAAACGAGGCGCCAGCGACATTCGAGACGAGATTGCCGAGCGAGGCAACCGTGTTCGTGGAAGAAAGGGTGAAGATGGGCATGTCGTTATAAATGGTTCCCATGCCGGCGGCGGTGACGGTGTTCAGATTGATGTTGACCGTGCCGGTGCTGGAGATATTCAGCGCGCCGCCGACCTGGATGAGATCCATGCCTGTCGTATCGAAGTTGTAATTCACGTTCGCCCCGGCGTTGAGATTCAGGTCGCCAAGGACCTTCAGCGGCGCGCCGGCCGTGGGGTGGAAGTACCCAGCGGAGTTCGGCGCGACATTGGCTGGTGGGACATTGGTCGCCGTGACGCTCGCATTGGCATTGATGCTGTTTACGTAACTGGCCGCGCCCTGACCGGTGTTGTCGTTGTAATAACCGCCGCCGGGGAGCAGGTAGCCGCCGGCGTTGATCGTTACCGGACCCGTGCCGGGCATGCCGATCGCGCCGCCGGGGATGCTGCCGCCGAGCGTGCCTCCCGCATTGACCACTACGGGACCCGTGCCGGTGGCAGAATTCTTCACGCTCGAGCCGGCGGAGGTTGCCAGGTCTCCATGGCCGTCGTTCATCATGCCGTGCGTGCCATCCCAGTAGGTGTTGCCGTTGGCGGCGAAGAGGGCGCCGCCGTCGATGATCGTGCCGCCGCTGTAGGTGTTCGCCTGGGCCAGGGACTGGCCCGGGGGAGACTCGCCTTGGTTCTCCAGGCCGAGGGTCAAGGTGCCGTTGTTGCCCGAGAGCAGGTGCAGGCAAATGTTGTCATTGGAGTACTGCGAGGAGGTCGGACGACTCGTGGCATCGAGGACCGACTTGCCGATCACGCCGTGGAACTGGGCCTCAATGGTGCTGAGTTGCCCATTGGGATCGTTGAAAATGGCCAACGTGCCCGTGCTGGAGGCGAAGTTCGTCACACCGCCGTGGTAATCGTTGGTCGTCGGAGGCACGACTTCGGAAAGCGTGCTGATCGAGGAAAGTTGCTGGTAGCACCCGTTGAGATCGAACTCGCCGCTGTTGGCGGCGCCGTTGGGTGAAGGTGCGCTCGGGTCGGCCTGATGCCCGAAGATCAGGTTGGTGCCGATGGGCAGGGCATTGTTGACGCCGATCCGCAAAATGCCCATGCCGCCCGTGTCGCCATAATAACGGCACGACGAACAGTTAAAGAACGTGTCGCCCGTGTAGCTGCTTGTCTGAGTGATCGTGACCACGCCGCGGCCGTCATTTTGCCCGCCGGTGGTGAACATCACGTCGCCCTGGCCGGTAATCGCGCCCACGTTCAGGTTCGGGAACTGGTATCCAGTCGCGGTATACTCGCCGGCCCCGATACGGCCCTTGCTGGTGCCATAATAGCCGTAGTCCGTCAAATTCCTTTGGTAGGCGCCGTTGGACGGGTTGATCGTGGGGTCCAGGGTGATCGTACCCAACGTCATAACCGAGTTATCGGGCGCCAGGTCGTCGACGGCGGCGTTGTTGCCCAGCGTGATATTCGGCACCTGCCCGTTGAAGTTCACGGATTGGGTGTTCGTGAATATCAGGGCGTTCACGCTTGCGCCGTTATACGGCGCACCGTTGACGATGACGTTATTGAAGGTGTTCGAGCCGCTGAGGAAAAGGTAACTGCTATAGGCCAGCGTACTCAGAATGGGTGGGCTGACCGTGAATGAGAGTGCCTGATTGCCGGCAACATTGATATTGCTGGAAATCGCCGCTTGGAAGGGGTAGTAGGTTGCCGTGGTGGACAGATCCAGCGTGATGTTGCCCGGGTTGCTGCCGTCGCCGAGGTTCAGCGTGCCGCCCGAAAGTTGGTACTGGCTGTTCTTGGCGTTTGTGGACGTACTCGTGTTTTGCCCAAAGACGAGTTGGTTGACGGAAATAGGATGGTTCGGATCAAGCGTAATGGCGGGTGCAGATGTGAGGTTGCCAGGGTAGCCGCCGGGACCATCGCCGGAGTTGGACCCGCCGCTGCCGCTGGTGATGACATAGCCGATGTTGGCGATGTTGCCGTTTACCCAGGGCACGCCGCTGCCGGTCGTGCCGCCGGAAACCCAGCTCGCTGCTGCGGTGTTCCAGGCGCCCAAGCCACCTTGCCAGTAGTAGTCCGTTTGCGCAAGCGCCGCAGAGCCATAGGCAGTCAAGCAGATCATGGTAGCCAGCACGATACGTCCGCGCGTCATCAAACAGCTTCTCATCGTAATCTCCCTCATTGTTGTCGATACCACTTCAAGCCGGTATGCTTCCCAGAACCAGGAACTGACAAATGCTGTTGCAACACCGCTGCGGGAATCGATGCTATCACAGAAATGTGCGAACCGCGTTAAATCTCCGTGAGAAACTGGTAAAATGTCTCATGTCGATTTCAGGTCGAAATTCGCCACATTGTCTTCCCCGGCTTTGACTTCAAAGCGGAGCTCAGTCTGTTTGTTGTACTTGGCGGGCACCGTTTCGCTCCGCGGATCCCGGCTTGTCTGCCGCGTAATTCGGACCGAGTTTTCCCCGGCGACGGCGCCTGGGATGTCCGGAGCATAATTCAGGTTGTATTCCCCATTGGCGTCGGTATAGGCATAAGCTTCTCGTCCCTGGGCCTTCGGCCGGAACGTGATGCCTGCCTTGGCCAGCGGCTTGTCGTCCATCGTCACGCGACCGTGCACGCGGCCGAGGGTAGGGCGGCCGCCGCCGCCACAACCACCAACCGCGAGCAGGCCCATGCCGCAAACGACTGCCATGACGATCCGTCGCAGCGGCGCCCCCAGGACAACCGATGCCAACGCGGCACGAATCGATGAAACAACTCGGCGAGACATGAAGGAAAGGATCCTCAAAATCGTGGAAGCAGTGATCCGGAACGGTGGGCGGTCAGGATTCGTTCAATTGTCCGGGAACTGGGCCAGGGCGTTATCGGCCATGCTGCCCAAGTAGGCATAAATCTGCGAATCGATGTTTTCGCTAAGGAAGTGTGTCGACCCGTCGACTGCGGCAAAATTCGCACCCCCGGGGTGCAGACTTCCCGCATTCTCGAAGAACGGGTGATTGAAGCCGCCCGGCTGCCCCTGATCGTAGCCTCCAGCCGTGTTGCAATCGAAGAGCGTGCCAACGCCGCCTGTGGCCCAGCCGTCGTTGCTGGTCAACGAGGAGCGATAGTATTGCTGGCTCTGACCTTCGGGCGTATAGCCCGGGTCGTGCAGTCGCTGAAGCTCGCCGATCAAGATGGTATGCGCAGCGCCGTCCGTGATTTGGTTCAAGGTGGTATGGCTATTGGGGTAGAAAACGCCCGCCTGAAGGGCCGTTTCAGGTTCTTGAGGACTGGACTTGGGCACGATATACATAGCGGCAGAGATCTTGTGCGCACCGGTGGTTGCGTCCAAGTCGTTATCCCAAAAATCGGTGCTGCCGACACACCCGCCGTAGTCGGTGCCGCCGGTCGTCCAGTGTTGAAACATGATCACTGCATCGCCGCTGCGCGTCCCCCCCGCCGCGAGGGGCAAAAAAACTCTCGGATCTCCGTCTGCGCCAGAAGCTGATTCCCGGCAACCCCCGCCACGCTATGGGTCAAGTCCCAGTGGTCGAAAATATCGTGGCGTTCCATGAAAGGGAGGATGTAGAGCATCCAACTCGCGCCGCTATAGCCTGTCTCCTTCAGGCCCGCTTCCGCCCAGGGGTCGTAGCTCTGGGTGAGATTAGCCGTGACATAACTCGATTTCAAGTTGATTCCTGGCGGCAGATAACCATAGCTGGAAATGTGGTTATTCAGCGCCAAAGCAAGCTGTTTGACGTTGTTCATGCAGGAGGCCCGCCGCCCTGCTTCCCGCGCCGCGTTGATGGCCGGCAACAATAGACCGATGAGAATCCCGATGATGGCGATCACCACCAGCAATTCAACGAGGGTGAAGCCTGTTCTTCGTTCTCGTTTCAATTTGGAACCTCATCAGAAAACGGAGGGACTTCAGGGTCTTCCTCGACGGCCCTAGAAGCGCCGAGCTGAGCGCGCGGCTACGAGTCGACAGCAAGGCATTTATTTCTAAGTCCAGACTATTAGCGTTTGTTGAGACTTCGGCTAAAGTTCCGTTAGTTTCCAATGATCGCTTGTTGGAGTCCCCCGTTTATGAGGATTTCGCCTTTGCCGATCCTTTGCGGAAAAAAACGATCTATCAGAAATCTAGCAGACGCTTCACATTCTCCTAACGTACTTCCTGTAAATTGAGGACTGTTGTCGTCGCTATGCCAGTTTTCATAGTCGGCGTGAGTTTGCAGTACGTTTTTTTCATGAGGCAGCGTTAGCACCTTTTGGCACACGAACCAGGCGGAGGCAAAAACGGTGATGCCGTTGCAAGCCTCTGCGGGGTTCTCCATAGGTCACGAGCGGGAACCCGCAGGTTTCTCATAACCTCCCCGCTTGAGGTGCGTTCTTGCTGAATCCCCCCTTATTAAGGGATTATTCGTGCGCCTGGTCTATCGGTCGTGATCCTGATAGGTCGTGATTACCAACCCACTGAGTTTCCCTTTTTCAATCCAATGTTCCTTTCAACCTAGTTTTTCTTCCAAGGAGATCGAGAGATGTGTGTTCGATTGCGAAGTCTGATTGTTCCAACGGCTCTTATTGCCATGGTCTGCTCGCTCGCAGGCACGGCAGTGGCTGATACCATTGCAAACATTGAGGCGGGTGTGGCGACCGGTACCGCCGGCACTGTGATTGATGGTTTCGATGATCTGAACCAAGTCCCGGGTCCATCGCTTCCAATCATCACGAACATTCTCAGCCAGCCGGGCACGTTTAACGGCAAGACCTATTCGAGTTGGGCATTCTTGGCCAACGACGGGACTGGCTCGTGCGATGTTTTCGGCAAATTGCCGACTGGCAGCACCGTTACACCGGCCGCGGGCCTTGCCATAACCGCTACCGGCACATGGAGCCCGTATAACCAGATCCCCGAGTTGGAGACCCTCACGGGTATCAGCCAAGTAAGTACCGGCAACGCAGTGCCCGGTCCCGTGGTCACCACGATCCCACATGCCAACCAGACAACCATTCCCGCGGACTTAGCCGGGTATTATGTCGAAATCCCGAACGTGACGGTCGGCGGATACACTGGCAACCCCGCCCAAGGCTTCGGTACGTCCGCCAACCTGACCCTGAGCATCACGGACTCCAACAGCAATAGCATGGTAATGTACTACTGGGAAAGTTCTTATAGCGTGGCGAACCAGAATCTCGCGACCAAGCAAATCCCGACCACGCCCGTGGATGTCTACGGCATCGTCGATTGCTACAACAGCACCCAGCCAGAATTCATACCGATCAACATAACCAACCCCGACGGCTCGTCTCTTCCAGCCGCAGTGCCCGAGCCGGGCACGTTGGCCCTGCTTGGCGCCGGCTTCGCCGTTGCGGCAGCAGGTTTCATCCGCCGAAGGTTCGGCAAGTAAATTGATGCAGGATAGATCGTTGTTCATCCGTTGATTAGGCAACCGACGGGCGCGGTGAAAGGCACCGCGCCCGTCATTGTTTCCTGGCGGCCCGTAGATCCCTCCTGCCAGGAGGGATTTAGGCGGGTAGTGGCAGCGTTTGACCTGCCCGCGCAATTTGGTCCGGACTATTCACCGTAGGGTGGGACGACGGGCACCGAGCGCGCTTGGTCGCCGACGCGCTGGTGGGCCGGCGGTCGCGGCCCAGCGTTATTTCAGCGTTGATCGAGAAATGAGGGTTGACCGGTTTGCGACGGCCCACCATGATTCGCGCGACCATGTCCCACCCTACGAACGCCGGCCAGCGTCGCAGGATCACGAAAGGTCGTTCAGGCGATGACCACGTCGTCGGGATCTTCCGAAAAGGCCGCCTTGCCGCCGGCCAGCAGGCCGGCAACTTCCCCAGCCAACCCGTCCAGAGTGACGGACGTGCTGGGACAAGTGACAAGATGGGAGCAGATGTTGGAAACCATCAGGTTCAAGCCGCGGTCTTCTCCCGAGCGGAAATCGGTGCGAACCCCAATGATCAACTTGCCTTTGGCTTTGGCATAGCCGATTTCGATGCAGGTGCCTGAATCGGAATCGGCGCCGTCGAGGATTGCCACCACTGCATCGCTGTGATTGATCGCATCCAGGGAGTAGCAGTACATGCGCTCGGTAAAGCCGGCGGCCTGGTCGATCTTGGCGCCGTGGTCCTGGGGCAAAATCACCATCGCCGGATAGAGGCTCCGCTCCAAGACCTTGGCAAACTCCTCGTTGAACCGCCGCTCGGCCAGTGAGAAGAGCGGGCCAGCCAGGTAGATGATCATTTCCGTAATTCCTTTCAAGGATGGGCAAACACGCTTTGCCTCTGGTCAGAGATACTCATCAGCCACGCGCAGATCGTACAAGAACATCTTATTTTACTCCGCGAATGTTCGTCGAATGTGAAATTCGCGCTAGGATTGCGCTAGGACACCTTCAGCAAGAGGTTGCGATCAAAGCCGGCCAGGCTACTTGCGTTGGCACGCCGGGCAATAGAACGTCGATCGCTGGGCCTGCACGATCCGCACGATTCGGGCGTGCCCGCAGACGAGACAGGCCTGCCCCTGCCGCTGATAAACGCGATGGTTGAACTGGTAGTTGCCCGGCGCGTTGCGCGGCCTGAGGCAGCACATCCGGGTGCCGATTTCTCTACAGCATAGTTGGATTCTTGTGGCGCGGGTTGACAGCGTCAGATGACGCCGCCCTCCGGGATTCAGCCATTGCTCTCCTACGCTCTCGATGCCTCCCAGACTCTCCCCTTCGCTCCCCAGCCAGTTCGTTGACGTATTCACGGCCGCGCGTGATAATCACCGCTGTTGGACTCGCCTATGTCGGTTCGTCGGCGTGCGCGACCAAGAACTACTTGTAGTTTCGGCAACCTTCTGTTTGTGCGCTGCGGCTGTTCAATAGCCATTGCGGAGGCAGCTTTTTCCGCTTCAACATTCGAAAGCCCAATTCCCTATCATTGAAAGAAACTGTTATCATGCCGAGACGCGGCTTTACGCTCGTGGAATTGTTGGTGGTAATTGCCATCATCGGCATTCTTATCGCGCTTATGCTGCCTGCGGTCCAGGCAGCAAGGGAATCCGGCCGCCGCATCTCGTGTACGAATAACCTCAAGCAGATTGCCCTTGCGCTGAACAACCATGTTGACACGTACGGCACATTCCCACCGGGCGCGGCCCTGTGCTCTGATCCGAGTCGCGCTTGGTGCTCTAGCGGCACGTCGTTCTGCGTCCAATGCCAGGGGCCGAACTGGAACCACCTCCTCTTTCAATTCCTTGAAGAGAAGGAAGCCTACTGGGAAGTCGTTTGGTTCGCCAATAACCACGACAACGAGGTCGATGACCTGGAACACGGATACTCCGACGATCACAACGGACCTAGCACGATGAACATTGCTGTGTATATATGCCCCAGTGCCCTGCAGCGCAATCCGGCCATGGACTTGACCAATGAAGATTGGGACGTTGAAGGGCCGTATAAGATGTCGCGCGGCAACTACGCAGGCTGCGCCGGCGCAGGCGTCTACATCAATAAGACGAATGCCGATGGCACTCCCGCAAAGTCGCCGCTCGATGGTCTCTTTGGCGTCAGGTACATTCCAGGATGGCAGAATGCAATGAAGACGGGAAATTTCCGCGGGCCCTGGAAGGTGTACCATGGCGGCGTGCGGCCGATCGATGTCACGGACGGGCTTTCGCACACCATGGCCGTGAGCGAAGTCTCCTTCATCAACAGCCAGAGCGACGGTCGCGGAAGCTGGCCGATAAACATGCCCGGCGCCGGCTTGTACATGGCCAAGACTCGACCAAACGCTCGCGGAACGAACACTACGGACGACGCGTACGACACGGTGCTGTTCTGCGACGCATCGATTCCCCCGGGCGACCCGATGCACTGCATTCAGGATCAAACCGACGGCAACACGTACGCCGCGGCAAGGAGCCGGCATCCGGGCGGGGTGAACGTCGCCATGGTCGATGGCTCGGTTGGTTTCATCGCGTCTGATACCGTCGACTTTTCGGTCTGGCAGGCCTTGGCCACGATTGCCAACTCCGACTTCGGCCAGGCGCCATTTTAGATCGCTTTCCACAAACGAGTAGCGGCCTATTGCCGCGAAAACCTTAGAACTTATTTCAATAACCCTTCGAACGTCGCGAAAAACATGACGCCAACTCCGTTATTGCAATAAGTTCTCAGATCTCCGCCGTCGGACATGCGATACGTCTGTGCGGCGCGCACGAGGGACATTTTATGCCGTTTTCCCGATTTGCATGCCGTGCTGCTGCTGTGCTTTCGCCTTTTCTCGCGCTATCCGCGCTGACCCTCGGCTGCAGTTGCAGTTCTTCGGTGGAGAAAGTGCCGTCTCGGCCCGCGTCGGTGGAGATTTTGATGCCCGTTGAGGACGTGGACGATTATGCTGGTAATGAGAAGGAATTTGGCCAGATTGTGCACTTGTTCGCTCCGGGCAGTGAGCCGTCGCTGGAAGCTTGCAAACGTTACGGAAAGTATCGCTTTCACGGCACGAGCCCAAGTCATTGGGGCGATACGGCGACTGCGGTCGTAAGCGTCAAAGACAGGCAAACCGGGAGCGTGGTGGGCGAAGTCACATGGAAGATGAAGCGAGTTGGCGGCGGCTGGAAGCTCACCGAAGCCCCGCTGCCAGAGGAATAGCTCCGGCGGCATACCATGCATTACACGCGTAGCCTTCCCTTAGCGATCGTAATTCTCGCAGCCGGCTGGGGTTTTGCCGCCGATCCGCCGGCGGGGCATCGCGAGCAAGCGGCAACAACCGCACCAGCGGCCGCGGCGCATGCGGGCGAGCGCGTCCCGTCGGAAGACGCGGTCGTCAAAGACCTTCACTCGCTTGGCTTGATTGATGGGCGCGTCAACGTTTTCCGGTGCGCTTGTCCGGTGCGCGATCTAGGCAAGGCGGTCGAAGCTGGAGAAAGGACTTGGCCGCTGGATGAGGCGGTCGCTCGGATGAAGCACCTTCACGATCTCGGGATTACGACCGTAATCGATCTGGAAGACCCCGCACAAATTGAGGGGAAGATCAAAGTTGTCGATTCGGCGACCGGACGACTCATCAAGCCGTCGTTCGCCTTGGAGCGGGCGGCGGCGGAAAAGGCCGGAATCCGCTTGCTCTCGCGCCCGCTGCGCAATTCAGGCAAGAACTCGCTGGAAGAGCTTTCCGACGAGGCGGCCCTTAAACTGATCGAGCCAATCGCCGGGGAGATTCTCGCCGCGGCGAAGTCCGGCGGCGTTGCCTTCCATTGCTCCGCCGGACACGATCGCACCGGAATTGTCGCCGGCTTTATCCGCATCAAGTACCAGCACTGGCCGGCTTCCGAGGCGATCGACGAAATGCGCCGTTTCGGCCACAACTGGGAAAAGTTCTCGCACCCTGGCGGCCAATGTTCGTGGCATGAAGAGCACCTCCGCGGCTTCGAGAACATTATCCGTCAGCCATCCAATCGCTGAGCAGCGTTTCGGATTGACTTCGATTGAAAACAATCGGAGGCGCAGGTTTACTTTGACCTGCGCCTCCGTGGGTTGAATCGATGCCGGGTTAAGCCAGGCTGGCGATCGGCAGGCTGAGCTGGCCCGGCGACGGCGCCGAGCCGCCAATCCGCAGCAAACGCAGCCCACTGCGGCGAGCACGATCGTACTCGGTTCTGGCACGGCAGCCGGCGCCAAAGCGACACCGTAAAACGCTTCGTTGGCCGGCGGCGCCACCAACTGGGTGAAGGAATTCGCCGGGATCGCGCCGTTATAGCCGGTCTGATCGACGTAAGTGTAAATGCCGTTGGTGCCCGAGACGTTGATGTCGACCCAGTTCGGGTTGGTCGGATCGACCGTGGCAATCAGGCCGGTGGGGTTGGCAACATTATTAGCCAAGTTGAGAGTCACTTGGCCCTGAGGCACCCAGGTGCTGCCGTTGTAATAATACTTATTGATGCCTGCCACGGTTGAATCGCCAATCGTGTAGAGCACGTTCAGGCCGTTCTGTGCGTTCGGATCGCCCGGAAGATCCAAAAGCGCTATCCCTGAAGCCGATTCATTGTTGCTTCCAAGCTGGGTGTTGTTGGACTGCGAATTGCCCAGGTTTGTGGTGGGTTCACCGGTGCTGATCTGGTACGCACCATGGTTCCCAACCGAACTGGAACCCGTGCCGCCGTAAAGCTGCCCGTTGACGGCGCGATATCGCGCCAATCGGCAAAACCTTCGACGGTCGTGGTGGTTGCGGTTGGACCCGTGCCGGCAACGTAGGCCAAGCCACCGTTGCTGGTGGCCCCGGACGCCGGATACTTGCCGAACGTCCAGAATTCGTTGCCATCATTCGTGTAAGCGCCGCGGATGTACGGGCTGGCGCTTCCTTGCCAATAGGAATTGACGGGCGTCGTGGTGTTCAGCGAACTGGCCTGATTCCCCACGATGCCGACGACGGGCTGGTACTGGCTAGTTCCCGTCTGAGCGAAAGCATCGGCCGAACCCGCAGGCACTTGATAACCGGCGAAAGTCAGCGACCGGCCATCGCCCGAGATATTCAGGACGCCATTATGCTGGAAATCTCCGATGCTGGGTAGGGTCAAAGCGTTTGCGCCGCTTGACGGGATGCTGATGGTTCCAGCATAGCTGCCCGATGGGGTATACTCATCCAGATAGAGAGAAACCTGACTGGTGGAAGCGGTGGTGTCTGGGTTCGTCGCATCGCCGCCGCGCAGCACCACCAGATCGCCGGGGGTGAAGTTGGTAATGGGTGTATCCGCGCGGCCTGTCTGACTGCCCCAAGCCAAACAGGCACACGCCAATGCCAACGATACAAATCTCCGGATGTTCATTAACTTGCTCCACAAAAACTAGGTGAGAACGGGAAACCAACAAAATGCACTACACCACACGATTTTCAGACAGTGATTAGGATGCTGCTGGAATTTCTCGTTTTGCACGCTTCCGGCCACCGCTACAGCACGTGTGTAGCTGTATCCTACACCAATCTGAAAAATCTGTCGACGAATTGGCTGGTGAGCGAAGGGGAGCACTCCAGAGCGAAGGGGAGTAATCGCTGAATTCGCGGGCGCGGCGTCGTCTGTAGCTGCCGGCGCGGCGAATAAAACCAAGTAAGCCGTAGAGAAACCGGAACCGACAGGCGCGGCCTCAAGCCGCGCAACGCGCCATCGCACGCGAGTTCGAAGAAACCCGCAACTCCCTTGAGACGACCGATTTCCAGCGCACGCCTTCGCCCGTCCCGTCCCCGTTGAAAGCAAGAACCTGGGCTTCGTGGTCGCGGTTCAGCCACTTGATCGTATCGTGCAAGCGACGCATTGGATCGACGCCGCGCGACGGCGGAAGGGGATCGTCGATGCGATTCGGCCAACCTTCTTCCTCGAACGCGGCAAGCACGATCTCCTGGTTCCGGGCAGCGCAGGATAACGCTTGACAATCCGATCGCCAAAGTACAGTACGCCCGTGTTGCTGTTCCAATGCGGCCTATCGGAGGCTCCTGAAGCCGCCCGCGCTGCGGGCATCGAGGAGGGCTTGGGAGTCAAGCGGATCAACGTTGGCTCGGGCCGGTTGCCGCCCGCCAAAAAGAGTCCCGCATCGGTCAGTATGAAGCGTGAGTCGGGCGCGAATGTCGTATTTGCGCTAATGCGAACTTGCGGTTCCGATCGCCCGGCTGGGTAACCTCGCGAGCATGCACGGCGTAGCCCTTCTCCAGCAGCCAGCGGAGATCGCTGTGCGTAAGTCCCAAGCCCGCCAACCGCGAGATTTCCACGGCAAACTGCCAAGGGTCGCGTAGCGCGTCGCGGGCATAGTCGTGGGCCTCGGCCAATTCGGCAATGGCCTTGCCTATGGAAAGGGGATCGTGCTGCAAGGTAGATGCGACCGTAGGGTGATGTTGCACGATCATACAAAGACTCCCTCGTTCCCGTTCTGTCCGGTCATAAGCCGCATAACCTGCGTGGTGTTGCAAGGCCGCGCTTCTGACCGTCAGAAGGTATCCTAATGGCAGGATTCGACCCAGCGGTAAACAGGCGCTTGCTCTGGGACATCAGCGCTACTGCCGCCAGCAGCATCAGTGTGCCCGGCTCAGGCACGGGCACAGCCGCGGCGAGCGAAGCAGCTTCGCCTGACGCCGCGGAGCCAAAGATCACTGAGGCGTTAGCGCCCACAGTCAAGCGCGAGCCGTCACGGATGGAGTCACTCGAATCAAAGACCAAAGTGCCGGATTGCACAACCGTGCCGCCGCTATAGCTGTCGGAACCCGAGAGGACTAACGTGCCATTGCCGGAGAGGTTCAACGCGCCGCTTCCGCTAATTGCCCCACTGATCGCAAGACTGTCTGTGGAGTTGTCGATAGCAACGTCCGCCGGCGTGGACAGAGTGACTGGAGCGGCAATCATCTGTTTGCCGCCGACGACAACCACGTTCGCAGGCAGGCCGCCGGAGCCTTGCAGCACGAGCGATCCGCCGGCGGTCGCGATGATATCGTACGATGTCGCGCCGGTCGAGTACAGACTCAAGGCCGACAACGTCACTTTGCTCGATCCTAAATCGATGGTTCCGCCTCCCAGGGTCCACAAATCGGCGACCGCGCCGACGCCGTTGGGCACCGACAAAGACCAGTTTCGCGAATCAGTCCAACTCAAGCTCTGCGAGAATTTGATCCACTGGGGAGGCGCGGCGCTGCGCCGGCGCCGGCGCCAAGGCCATGCCGTAGAACGCCATATCCGTCGTCTGCGGCATGGCAATCTGCGTGAAACTGCCGGAGGTAGCAAGTGCCGTCGTCGGATCGCCGCTCTTGTCGACATACGAGTAAATTCCGTTGGACCCGGAAACATAGATGTCAACCCACGCCGGGTTGATCGAGTCGATCGTCGCGACAAGGCCGGTCGGATTCAGGACGTTGCCGGCTGCGAGGACCACTTGCGGACCAGCGTCTACCCATTGGGTTCCGTTGAAATACCACTTCGTAATACCACTGGCGCTTTGGTCGCCGATCGTGTACATGACGTTGAAGCCGTTCTGCACTTGAGCGGAAGCATCGTTGGTCGAAACATCAAGCAGTGCCAAGTTGGAAACCGACTGCACGTAGCTGTAGCCGACACCGGGGGCGAAGGCGAGATCGGTGTGAGTCAGGCTCGTGGTGTCTGGGGTGACAGTGACGTTCGACGGGGTCGGCAACGTGCCAAACGACCCAATGAGAAACGGGTCGTGAGTGCCCTCGGCACTGGATCCCGTGCCGGCGTAAAGGGTATTGTGTTCAATGACTACGTTGCGCCAGTCGCTGCCCGGCTGTAGAGACTGGACCGTGGCAGTGCCGGGACTCGATCCGGGGGTGACGTACAACAGACCGGCGTTATCCGTGCTCGTGCCAACATAGCCGCCGACAGCAGAGTGACCGGAACCCATATTGTATTTGTTGAGCACATAGAAGCCGGTTGTGCCGTCGGCGCTGTTGACCGCGCGGAGATACTGCCCGGTTTGCGAGTTATCATTGGAGCTCCCTGAAATCGTGGCAACGGTCGTAAGCGACGAGGCGGCGTTGCCGATCTCCATGATGACATCGTTTTCCGTCCCATCGGTGGCGTGCGGTGTGGCGCCGGGGGGGGTTTGCACCGGATCATAACCGCCGAACGTGAGATATTGGCCATTGGCTGTGAGGTTCAGCCCGCCTTCGTGCGAGCTGGCATTTTGACCCGGCAAAGTCAGTTGGGGCACGGCGACTGTGCCGACATACGCGCCCGAGGGAGTGTACTCGTCAAGATAGGCGTTGACCTCGCCGCTGGCGTCGGGCTCCGCCGAGTTGTTGGAATTGGTGCTGTCGCCGCCACGCAGAACGACAAGATCGCCGGGGGTGAAACTGGTAAGTGTATCCGCGCGGGCTGTCAGACTGCCCCAAGCCAGAAACGCAGACACCAGTACCAGCGACGCAAACCCCCGGATGTCCATTAAGTTGCTCCACAAAAACCAGGTGAAAAACGGGAAACGATAGGACTCGGTGAAAACGAGGACCCAAAGCCGCAATGTACCACACGTGGTGTGCTTTTGAGTCGGGACGCAGTTGGGCGTATTGCACACGTGTGCAACACCCGCTACTATACCAACGGTTTGTCAGAGGAATATTAGAGTGGCGTTAAAGTTCGGTTTTTTCCAACGGCTATTTATCGCAGGCTCAGTGACATTTAATTTCGACGAGCAGCGTGAGCCCCGGTCACGGCACAGAAAATGGACTCGCCTGATGAAGGTGTGAGTTGGGTTTTCCAACGATTTCGTTCTGCCGAGGTCAGACTGCACTGCCCCGGACTGATCGACTTGCCACGTCGATCGACGCGCGGATTTTTCGCAAATAGGTTGCCATCAGGTCGTCAGCCTGCGCCTCCGTGATCTGGCGGCTGTCGTAGTGCATGCAAAGTTTCAAGCCGCCGGCGTAGTAAATCAGCGCCATGCTGACTGCCGTGCCGCTGCGAACCGGCGCAAAGAAATCGATACCGTCGAGCACCACGTTGCCGGCTACGATCCTTTCATTGTCCCGCGGCAGGGGCGAATCGGCCATGGCCTTGCCCAGATTGGAGAGAACGCAGGTCGTTTCACAGCAGTCCCTGTTGACCCATTTTGCCAGTCCGCCCGGTAGTAAGCGCAGGCCCCAAAGCGACACTACGAAGATCAGACCCAACTGGCGCCGGCGGATCGAGTCCATTTCCTCGTGGATGCTACGTAGCAAGCCCGCGGAGTCGGCGATTTGTTTCGGAGTGCGATCAAGAAACACCATACTTACCACATTGGCAGCCGGCATCCGGTTATCGAGTTCATGGCGGAGATTCATCGGTACGGAAAAACGGATCCACTCGTCACGGGTTGTGGTCTGGTGCCGCGTGCGGAAATCATCGACCGCCACAAAGAACTCGCGGAGCAACCAATCGTTTGCGGTCACTTTGGCATCCGCAACGGCTGCTGAAAGTTTCTGCACCTCTTCCACTTCCAGGTTGCCCACCTTGACATCCGGGAAGCCTGCCGGCAACTCGCCGGAAACTGCCGCGATTCGTTCCAATAAGGGAACCGGCCGTCGCATGAAGAACATTCGTACGCGCGAAAGGCCCATAAGTTGAACGGGGAGTATCCGCAGATACTTCCATACGGTCAGGCCAAAACTCCCGCGCCCATACAAGGTCTGCGGATCGCAGGGTGACAGTTCAATGGCGGACTGCTCGCCTGCGGAGACGTGGGCATAGGTTCGCACAAAGTCGTCGAGGGCTTGGAACACCGCTTTACCGTCGCAAGTAGCGTGGTGTACCTGCCACACGAGCGAACTCCGTTGCGAATCCACTATGGCCCAGGACCGCAATCCCGGTTCAGCAAAAAGGTTGATCGGCTGCATCGAGGGCAAGCGATTCTGTCCCGGACCATCGATCCATGAAATTGCCGTAGGACGATCTGCCGACGCGATCCATTCCATTCGGCCTGCCGGAGTCTTGCGAACTTTGGCTCGTAGCAGGGGGTGGCGTGCGACGACTGTCTCGAGAGCTTCCGTCGTCGCCCGACGGTCCAGTTGCCCGGCGAACCTAAGACGCGCGATGATGCTCATCGGATACTTCGGGCGGTCGTCCCGAAGCATATACTCTTCAAACGCCGCCAACGGAAGTGGCGATGGAAAATTTGGCATACGTTGCTTCCCTAAAGCGGCATTTTGGGGAACGGCATTCATTCCCTCGAAAACCTGAACGCCACGGAATCGCTCGATTCTGCCGCGGCAGGCCACTCTTCCCACTATTCTATTTCGTGATCGGCCTTCGGCGGAAGGGTACCCGGCGACAGTTCCTCCACGGCAGCCGCTTGCGGTATTGGAAAAGCAGGCAGCGGAAGCCGCGGCCCTGGAAAGAGCCAATAAGACCCTGGGGAACTGCATGCCGCGCCACAGATCCTGGCCACTTTGTCCTTCTTGCCGCCTTCGCCGGCCCGCGCGGCAGCTTCGGCGGGCAGGCCGCCGCCTGTATCCTACCTTGCCACCCGTCACCAGCGGAATCCCGTCCAGAGCCCCTACAGTGCTTACGAGCGACGACAGCGCCCGCAGCGACTCGAAGACCGCCCGGAAGCCCGCCAAGACTCGAACAACCGCCAGCGAGCGTCCAAGAAGCGCACAGAGGATGCAGGTCGCGAGCGGTGCCGACTTGATTTTCCCTTGGGCTCCGCCAGAATAGTGCATATTGGTCAAACCACTGTCCTTTGGAGCTGTCCTATGAACGCGACACGTGCGAAACGAGGGTTGACCGGTTTGCGACGGCCCACCATGATTCGCGCGACCTTGTCCCACCTTACGAACGCCGGCCAGCGTCGCAGGATCACGAAAGATCGTTCAGGCGATGACCACGTCGTCGGGATCTTCCGAAAAGGCCGCCTTGCCGCCGGCCAGCAGGCCGGCAACTTCCCCAGCCAACTCGTCCAGAGTGACGGACGTGCTGGGACAAGTGACAAGATGGGAGCAGATGTTGGAAACCATCAGGTTCAAGCCGCGGTCTTCTCCCGAGCGGAAATTGGTGCGAACCCCAATGATCAACTTGCCCTTGGCTTTGGCATAGCCGATTTCGATGCAGGTGCCTGAATCGGAATCGGCGCCGTCGAGGATTGCCACCACCGCATCGCTGTGATTGATCGCATCCAGGGAGTAGCAGTACATGCGCTCGGCAAAGGGTTGCGATCAAGGCCGGCCCGGCTACTTGCGTTGGCACGCCGGGCAATAGAACGTCGATCGCTGGGCCTGCACGATCCGCACGATCCGGGCGTGCCCGCAGACGAGACAGGCCTGACCCTGCCGCTGATAAACGCGATGGTTGAACTGGTAGTTGCCCGGCGCGTCGCGGGCGATGCGATAGGTGCCGTCGCGCAGCGTCGAGCCCTGGTGCTGAATCGCGTCGTGCAGCACGTGGAGCATTTCGGCGTGCACGCGCTGCCACTGCGCTTTCCGCAGCCGCCGGCACGATTGGGCCGGATGAATGCCGGCACGGTGCAAGATTTCCGAGGCATAGAGATTTCCCACGCCGGCCAAGGCCTTTTGATCGAGCAGCGCAACCTTGATTGCCCGAGTGCTGTGGCCGATTCGCTGGCGGAGTTCGGCTGCCGAGACCTCCAGGGCATCGGGACCGATCTTCGCGGGGCCATAGAACGTGTCGAACTCCTCCGCGGAAACCAGTCGCACGACGCCCAGCCCGCGCTGGTCCCAGAACAAGATCTGCTCGGCGCGGCCGGAGAGTTCGATGACCAACCGCAGGTGTTTGCGGTCGGGCGGGGCAGCTAGGAAAACGAGGCCCGTCATGCGCGGTTCGATGACGATACGGTCGCCCGAGTCGAGTTCCAGCAGAATCCGTTTGCCCAGCCGGCCGACACGCTCGATCCGGCAATCCACCACGCGACGGCGAAACCGGCGCAGCGGCGGCTCCATGGTGATCGGTTGCAAGGAAGACCGCGGACGGACGATTCTCGAAATCACAGCCCCGGCCGCGACGGCGATCCCACGGCGCATGGTTTCGACTTCAGGCAATTCGGGCATGAAACACCACGATCGGCGGGTACGGGATGCAGCTAAAGGTTTATAATGCGGACGATTTTCCCCGCTGCGGAAGAAATTCTAACAAATGCTTGACGAAAAGGAAGAAAGTGCTATCATTAACTTTGGAGCGGCGAGGTTGCGACTGCCTCACTCGGACTCGTTGCTCCAGGGTCACCGCATGAGGCGTCAGGCATTACACCCGCGGTGAGAGCCCGATGCTGGCCGATACCTGACTGGCTGGCACCGGGCTTTTTTATGCGCCTGGGTTGCTGGCCATGGCGGTTTGAGCTGTGCTGGCCAGGTCGCGAACATCACCGAGAACTTCCTCCTCGGCCAGCGGTTCCGACGGGGGAACAACCGCGCTGCTGGCCGGCAGATTCGCTACCGGCTGAACGGGCGACTGCGGCGAGCCGAGTGGGTCATACGGCGCGTCGAGGCCGCCGTATGCCAACTCTTTGGCATTAGGCGCAGGACGCGGCATCGGACCAATGGCCTGGAAGATTCCATCCAAGCCCGGCGGCCCGAAACCATAATACATGGCCAGGCCGAATCCCAGGCAGATGTTCAGCAACCCGATAGTGACAATCAAGAGAATCACGGCCGTTTGCCCGCGTGGATGCAGTTTCTTCGCACAAGTATAGGTTACGGCCGGGCATGGAATTGACGGGAGACGCCGTGGCGAGCAAGCTCGCGCTAATCCGTACCGCCGTCACAATCCCACCTGCGTAAAGCGGGACCTGCTTACCGCCCGCCGTGCAACTGCGATTCATCGATCGGCTCGCCGCCGTCGGGCGTGATCAGGGCCTTGAGCGTCTTGTCGTCGACCTTCAAATGGTCCACGTGGCCGTCGAAGTAGGCGGCGATAAAGCCTTTGGGTGAAATCTTACCCAGGGCGGCCAGTGGTTTTTCAGGATCAAAGGGCAAGTCCTCCGGTTTGGTCCAGGGCACGGCCTTGTCCGGTCCGGCCTCCACGCAGAGAATCGTCATGGATGAGCCGTCGGTGATGTCCGCCACCCGGATTTTCTTGCCGCCGTCAAAGGCCGCCCCCTTGCCCGTGAAAAGCATGACCCGCGTCTTGCCCTCGCTGGGGCTGTCGGGCGATTGGAAAATCGAGGGCATTTTCTTGGCCACTTCGAGGTTGTGGGGGCTGTCCCAGGTTTCATCGAGGTGGAATTGCTTGTAGAGGGCGTCTTGTTCCACGAAAGGTAGAATAGCCACCCGCCAACTCAACAACGGCTTGCCGTCCTTGACGATCGCCGCGGGCGGAAAACTCTGAAAGGTCGCTTCATAGTTGAGCATCGCCAGGCAGATCTGCTTCATGTTGTTCATCTGCTGGGTCTGGTGGCCAGCGGCGCGGGCTTCGATGACGGACTGATTGAGCGCGCCGACAATCGACGCGCCGGCGGAGTCCAGGATTTTCGGCCGTTTGACGTCGAGGACCACCTGGCTGCCGGACTTCGTGGCCTTGGTGCCGTCGATAATCTGATCGGCCAACTTCACGACGGGTCCGTACGTCTTTTGCATCTCCTTGGGAATGCTCTGCTTGGCCACCACCAGGCCCCCGCTGGCCATTCTCAGGGCCTGGTCCAGCAATTCCTGGACATTGTCGGCCGCCTCGGCATCTTTGGCATCCAGCACCATGCGGAGCAGCGAGGGAGCGGTCAGATTGACCGTCAGCGTTCCACCCTTCACGGTCTTGGCTGCGTCCAGGTAGTTTACGGCTGAGCGGCGGGGCGCCATTCCTGGCTGCATCAAGGATCTTGTCGAGACCGGGAAAAGCGTCCGGCGCCAGGGCGATGATGACGTCGTTGTCCGAGTCGGCCTTCTTGAGCCGCTCGTATAACGGACCTTTGGGCTCGGTGATGGAGAGGACCTTCTCCATGAACTCCGTGGCAACCTTCGGACCCTTCCGCGTCAACACGAGCGTGTTCTTGCTGAGAGCACAGACCAGCGCCGTATCGCCCGGCCCAAGGTCAAAACAGGTCTTGTCCCCGGTTCGGACCTCCTTGATCGGTTGTGGTCCGTTCGGGCCTGCCATCGCCGCCGCGGCTTTGGTCAGAACTTCTTTGGCATCCACATCGTGCGTGAAACGAAATGTAATGACGGGAAATGGCTCGGGGTTGCCGGGCCGCAATTCGCCCATGCTGACCAGCACGACAATTTGCTCCACTTCGCTGGGATCAATGCCGAACTTCTTGATCGCGGCAGCGATCGTTTCATTTTTCAGTTGCGCAGCGACCAGCGGCGACTGGGCGATCCGCCGGGGATGAATCACAATCGCTGTAAAGTCATCGGGAGTAACCAGCGACACATCGATCGCCGCCGGACCGGTCGCATCGTTGGCACGCACGCAAGTCGGCAAAACGGCGAGCAAAGCAATCGCAGAAATTGCCGCAAAAAATCGATTCATACGCATGGAATTCTCCCTTGGAATCAAAGTCTGATTGTCGGATCGGTTCTCACTTGGATTTTTCGGGCAGCGACTGTCCCGGCGGCGCTCGCTTTGTATCGCGGGGCATCGGCATGGGAGCCGCATACATTTTGCTCATCATATCAAGAACTTTCTCTACCAAGGCGCCGACCTTGTCCAGGTCAGCCGGCCGTTTCAGCACGGCAGTCACCTGGCTGCCGCTCTTGGTCACGGAAATGCCGGCAATTGCCTCGTCGCCCAGCTTGAAGGCGTCGGCAAATTCGGCCTTGGTTTCCTTGGATGCGCTCTGCCTGAGAGCGGCCAACCCGCCGTCGAGCGCTTTTTTTCCGTCCTTGAGCAGGTCCTCGACGGTCTCCGCGCCTGCCGCGTCCTTGCTCTCCAGGACGATTTGCAGCAGCGGATCGCCCGCAAGGTCCAGCCCGAGCGTGACGCAGCGCAACGTCTTGGCCCCCTCCAGGTAATTCTGCAGCATCTGCGGGGCGTCCTTTTTCGCCGCATCGATCTGCTTCTCCAGGTCGGGAATCTTCTCCATCTCCACGACCGCGATCAGATCATTGTCCGCGTTGGCCTTCTTGAGCCGCTCGTACAGCGAACCTTTCGGCTCGGTGACAGCGAGAGCCTTCTCCATGAACTCCGTGGCAACCTTCGGACCCTTCCGCGTCAAGACGAGCGTGTTCTTGCTGAGAGCACAGACCAGCGCCGTATCGCCCGGCCCAAGGTCAAAACAGGTCTTGTCCCCGGTTCGGACCTCCTTGATCGGTTGTGGTCCGTTCGGGCCTGCCATCGCCGCCGCGGCTTTGGTCAGGACTTCTTTGGCATCCACATCGTGCGTGAAACGAAAGGTAATGACGGGAAATGGCTCGGGGTTGCCGGGCCGCAATTCGCCCATGCTGACCAGCACGACAATTTGCTCCACTTCGCTGGGATCAATGCCGAACTTCTTAATCGCCTGTGCAACCATATCTTTCTTCAACTGTTCGGCCACCAGCGGCGACGCGGCAAGCCTTCGCGGATTGACGACGATCGCGGCGACGTCGTCGGGCGTAGCCAGCGAAGCATCAATCGACCCCTTTTCAGCGGAAGTTGCGTGACCGCCCGACGCGCTGGCCGTTTGCCCGGCGGGCCTGTCATCCGTATTCGAACCCGCCTTTGCGCTATTCTTGCCCTGAGTTACGCGGCCCGAGCCCGTCGAGCCGGAGTCCTTCTTTTCTTCGCCACAGCCCGCATAGAGCACGAACAACATTGCCGCGGTCAACGCGGCGAGAAATCGACTGGAACGCATTTCAAACCTCCGCTTTCAATCCCAGCCCGCGCACAACGGGCGACAACCCTTGTGTTAACGCAATGGCAGGTGCGTCAATTCTTATAGGTTCGTGTGTCTCGGTCAATCCCCCGCGGAAGATTCTTATATGAATTGCGAGTTTGCACTAAACTACCCAAACCGCCAAACTGGGCCTATTGCGGCCGATGTCTTGCCGTCCTCGTTGTGGCCGGTCTCTCCTAGGTTCCTCGTTGTGGCCGGTATTCCTCGTTGTGGCCGGTCTCTGACCGAGCCACGCCCCGACCCACGTTGTGGCCGGTCTCTGACCGAGCCACACCATCGACCGAAGGTCTCCTGGCCAATGGGGAGACCTTCGGTCGGACCTTCGGCGGGGTCGGGAGACCCTCGCCGAACCTAGGAAGGTCTCCTGGCAAATGGGGAGACCTTCGGTCGGACCTTCGGCGGGGTCGGGAGACCCTCGCCGAACCTAGTCCTTGCCGTCCTTGCTTTCCTCTCCTAGATTATCTTGCAGAAAGCTGAGGTTCGCACCGACCATGAAGATTGTAGGTGTTATTTCCGATACGCACGGCTTGCTGCGGCCCGAGGCGTTGGATGCCCTCGTGGGTGTCGATCTGATTGTCCATGCCGGCGACATCGGATCCGGCCAGGTGCTCGATGTCCTGCGGGAACTCGCTCCGGTCTGCGCCATTCGCGGGAACGTCGATCGCGGCGTCTGGGCCGACGGCCTCTCGGAAACCGAAATCGTGGAAGTCGACGGCCTGCTCCTCTACGTCCTGCACGACCTCGGGCAGTTGGACCTCGACCCCGCGGCGACCGGCTTTCGCGTCGTGATCTCTGGCCACTCGCACGATCCGCGGATTACCGAGAAGCAGGGCGTGGTCTATCTCAATCCCGGCAGCGCGGGGCCGCGTCGGCTACGACTGCCGATCTCCATGGCTCGAATGTGTATAGGCGATGTTGCAGGCCAGAAAGTTCAGCACTCAGTTCCCTGGCCCGCGCAGTCGTTTGCCTTTGGCAGTGGCGCAAAGCGAATTGAGATCGAGTTGATTTCCTTGGAGGACTTCGGTTAAGCGCGAATAAAAAAACCACGAAAACCACGAAAACCACGAAAAAACATAGACCGGAATTCCGTCTTCTCATTCTTTCGTGTCATTCCTGTATTTCGTGGTTTGTCTTCGTATTTATGTCGTTTCTCGCCGGTCGCTCGCGGAGAAGATACACCAGCGCCAGGAAATCATAGACCGCATGCGCTACGATTGGCACGGCCAGATTCTCCGTCGCCACAAACAGCCATCCCAGGTAAAGCCCCATCAACGCGGCCAACACCGCATAAGATGCATTCACCGCGTGCAACAGTCCAAAAAGGATCGCCACGCTGACAATCGCTATCCAATCCCCGACCATCGCGGCGGCCGACGTGTGCGGCAAGAAGTCGCTGCTCCAGTCCACCATCGCGGTCTGAAACACCCCGCGAAAGAGTAGTTCTTCACCCACGCCCGCTAAGAAGGAGATCGCCGCCAACTCGACCCAAGTACAGTTTCTGAACATCGGCACGATCAGGTTGTCGAATACGCGGCGCAACTCCAGGATTGGTCGCCAAGGAACGTAGTGACAAGCCAGGAGCAAGCCCAGCAACGGCAATACGGCGATCATCCCCAAGAGGATTGAATAGCGATCCACCCCTAGCGTTTTCGTGGGCGATTGGCCCAAGAGCCAGCCGAGCAGGACCGCAAGAAATGCCAAACTCGCCTCGAATGCAGCGGCCTGGAGCGGAAAATAAGCGGACGGAGAAAGCTTCTCACTCATAGCGGCGCAACAATTTAACCCAAAGGAAGTGCATTCTTGACGGACGGGCGGGCCACCGCTAGACTAACACATTTCTCCGGTTCGGCAATTCAGCAAGGAAAGAAAAATGTCTACGAAGTACGTTTATGGCTTCGGTCCCTGGGGGGCCGATGGTGACGCCAGCATGAAGAACAGTTTGGGCGGCAAAGGCGCCAATTTGGCGGAAATGTGCCGCCTGAAACTGCCCGTACCCGCGGGTTTCACCATCAGCACCGAGTTCTGCAGCGTCTACCTGCAGGGGGGCAAGAAATTTCCCGATTCGCTCAAGGAAGAGGTCGCCAAGGCGCTTGCCAAGACCGAAGAGGCGATGGGCAAAAAATATGGCGATGCGGAGAACCCGCTGCTCATGTCCTGTCGCAGCGGCGCCCGCAAGTCGATGCCCGGCATGATGGAAACCGTCTTGAACGTCGGCCTTTGCCCCGCGACGATCCCGGGCCTGGTGAAGAAGTCGGGCAGCGAGCGTTTCGTGTGGGACGCCTATCGCCGCCTGATCATGATGTATTCCGACGTGGTGATGGAGAAGGCCGAGGACATCGAGCCGGCCGACGGCCACGGCATCCGCCACCAACTCGAAGGCGTGATGGCCGCCCTGAAGAAGAAAAAGAAGTACAAGTCCGACACCGACATGAAGGCCGAGGATCTCAAACAGCTTTGCGCGGACTTCAAGGCCAAGGTCCAAGAGGTGCTGGGCCGGCCCTTCCCGGACGATCCGCAGGAGCAGCTCTGGGGCGCCGTCGGCGCCGTGTTCAAGAGCTGGCAGGGCCGCCGCGCCGTTTCCTATCGCAAGATCGAAGGCATTCCCGAAGAATGGGGCACCGCCTGCAACGTGCAGAGCATGGTCTTCGGCAACATGGGCGACGACTCCGCCACGGGCGTGGCCTTCAGCCGCAACCCGGCCACCGGCGAAAACAAGTTCTACGGCGAGTGGCTGGTCAATGCCCAGGGTGAAGATGTGGTGGCCGGCATCCGCACTCCAAACCCCTTGAACGAAGCCACCAAGAACGAGCAGAACAAGCATCTCCCCTCGCTGGAAACCGAGATGCCCGTGCTGTACAAGGAGCTGTACGACATTCGTACGAAGCTCGAGCACCACTACCACGACATGCAGGACATCGAGTTCACGATCGAGTCGCATAAGCTTTATATGCTCCAGTGCCGCAACGGCAAGCGGACCGGCACGGCGGCCTTGAACATGGCGATGGACATGCTGCACGAGAATCTGATCGACGAAGTCACGGCCGTGACCCGCGTCGAGCCGGCCCAGTTGGACGAGCTGCTGCACCCGATCATTGATCCGGCTGCCGAGAAGAGCGCCGAGGCGGTGCTTTCCGGGCTGCCGGCCGGTCCCGGCGGGGCCTGCGGCAAGATCGTCTTCACCTCGGCCGAAGCCGTGGAGTCGGCCGCCAAGGGCGAGAAGGTGATCCTGGTCCGCGAAGAGACGAACCCGGAGGATGTGGAAGGCATGCGTGCCGCCGAAGGCATTCTCACCGCCCGCGGCGGCATGACCAGCCACGCGGCCCTGGTGGCCCGCGGCTGGGGCAAGTGCTGTATCGTCGGCGCCGGCGAGTTGAAGATCAACCTGTCGACCAAGACAGCCTCGGCCGGCAAAGTCAAGCTCAAGAAGGGCGACCTGATTACGCTGAACGGCACCAAAGGCCGCGTCTACCAGGACGCCCTGGCGATGATCGACGCCACCGAGAACCCCCGCTTCCAGGAGTTCATGAAGATCGTCGACAAGCACCGCACCATGGGCGTGCGGACCAATGCCGACACGCCGGAAGACGCCAAGGTCGCCCGCCTGTACGGCGCCGAGGGCATCGGTCTGTTCCGCACCGAGCACATGTTCTACGGCAAGGGTTCCGACGAGCCGCTGTTCGTGCTGCGGAAGATGATCCTCAGCAACACCAAGGAAGAGCGGCAGGCCGCAGTCAACGAGTTGTTCCCCTTCGTCAAGAAGAGCATCAAGGGCACGCTGGAGGCGATGAACGGCCTGCCGGTGACGGTCCGCTTGCTGGATCCGCCGTTGCACGAGTTCGTGCCGCAGGACAAGGAGGCCGTGGCCCAACTGGCCGCGGCGCTGAACATCAAACCGTCCGACATCAAGAAGCGCGGCGAAGTCCTGCACGAGGTCAACCCCATGATGGGCCACCGCGGCATCCGCCTGGGGATCACTTATCCCGAAGTGACCGAGATGCAGATCAAGGCCATCTTCGAGGCGGCCGCCGAACTGATCAAGGAAGGCAAGGACGCCCAGCCCGAAATCATGGTCCCCGTGACCTGCGACGTCAAGGAAATCGACGTCACCAAAGTGTTGACGGATCGCGTACACGCCGAAGTGAAAGCGGCCACCGGCGTCGACGTGAAGTATCTCTACGGCACGATGATCGAGATTCCGCGGGCCTGCTTGCTGGCCGATCAGATGGCGAAGAAGGCGCAGTTCTTCTCCTTCGGCACCAACGACCTCACGCAGATGACCTTCGGTTTCAGCCGTGACGACATCGGCGGCTTCCTGCCCCAATACCTCAAGGACAGCATCCTCGAGGCCGACCCCTTCCAGACCATCGACCAGCAGGGCGTGGGGCAGTTGATCAAGATGGCGGTGGACAAGGGCCGGCATGCGAAGCACGATCTGAAGATCGGCATCTGCGGCGAGCAGGGCGGCGATCCGGCCTCGGTCGAGTTCTGCTTCAAGACGGGGCTGAATTACGTCAGTTGCTCGCCCTACCGCGTGCCCATCGCCCGCCTGGCGGCCGCCCATGCGGCCATCAAGGCCAAGGGCAAGTAAGCCGTATTGCGTTGCAATGAATAAATGTTCGCCGCGCCTTTGCTCCCGCGAAGGCGCGGCGTTTTCCATTTGGAGTGCGGCGATTTATCGCCGCTTTGGTTCGGGCACCATGTCGGGCACCATGTACTCATGGTCGTGGTCGTGGTCGTGATCGGGGGAGCGGCTTTTCGGTCGCTGCATTCGCCGCATCGTTGAACAAATTTGCGCCTTTGCGTGAGAAATCCAATGTGTTGACCAGTCTTGCGTCTAAGTGGTCAATTTCAGAAATAGTGTCAGGGTTAGGCTGTAGGGTGGGACCAGACTGCGTAGCAGGCGCAGGCCCACCATCGCCGACTGGAAATTACGTCATGGTGGGCCTGCGCCTGCTACGCAGTCTGGTCCCACCCTGGCCTGCGCAAAATCGGTCGTTTCTGCGGTTTACCGGAGTGGGTTTTGAGGATCGTTTCTGTTCCGCCACTCCGCATGGCGGATGCCCCGTCGCGTAGCGACGACTGACGGTAGCCGTGGGTTTCAACCCGTTGTTACACACACCTCGGACCCCATCCGGCTCGCCCGGATGGTGAACAAGGCTGAACGGCTAGAACGGATAAGAAGAAGACAAACGACCCCCACGGGCTCGTCCCGTGGGTGAAGGAGGTTGTACGGCTACGGCGCGAGAATGGACTAGCTGGGCAACCTGATTCACCATCCAGGCGAGCTGGATGGGGTCTGATTCTCAATGCTGTCGGTGCTCAGCTATCCAACCTCCTTCACCATCCAGGCGAGCTGGATGGGGTCGTTGCCGGACTTGTGTGTAACAACGTGGGTTGAAACCCAATACCGTTGAAATAGGCGCAAGTCACAGCCTCCGCTAAAGTTAGGGCTGGAAGTTCTACCCCTAGCAAGGAGGCTGTGACAATGGAGCAACAAGGACGTTGCGTGCTTCCGGCCGACGAAACGGGCCGGGTTTTAGATCGGCTGGCTGTCTTAGAAGAGATTATCAGACCGACAGACATTCGGCAAGTCCTGAAGGACACCGATCGTGTCAATCCGCGGGCTTGCAAGTTGACGCACGAAATTATGATGTGGATTGTATTGGCGATGGGTATTTTCACCAAGTTGCCGATTCGTCAGGTGTTCAAGCACGCACGTCGGTTGCGCGGTCCTGTGGATACTCCCTGTCGCTCCGCGCTGTGTGTGGCGCGACAGCGGTTGGGCGTTGAGCCCGTACGAGAACTCTTTCAACGGACTGTTCGACCTCTGGCCACCCCGGAAACGCCTGGAGCGTTTTATTGCGGCATGCGATTGACGGCTGTGGACGGTACCCTTTTCGACGTCCCCGATACGCCGGCTAATGAGGCCGCGTTCGACCGCCCGTCGGGTAAACGTGGCGATGGCGCCTTTCCCCAAGTGCGTAAGTTGAGCTTGGTGGAAGTGGGAACCCACGTCGAGTTTGCTCTCGCCACGGGCTCCTATCGAACCAGCGAGAGGGCGCTGTTTCCCCAGTTGCTGCCGCACTTGCAGCCGGGCATGCTGCTGTTGTGCGACCGCGGCTTTTTCAGCTACGAACTCTGGAAAAGCCTGGTTTTGCGGGGCGTACATCTGCTGGTCCGGCTTCAGAAGGGCATGATCCTCAAGAAGATTGAGCAGCTTTCCGATGGCTCGTATCTGGCGAAGATTTATCCCAATGCACGCGCCCGAGAAAAGGATCGTCAGGGAATCGTCGTGCGTGTGATCAAGTACACGCTGAACGATCCACAACGTGTCGGCCATCAAGAAGAACACACGCTCCTTACCGATCTGCTGGACGCAAGCAAATATCCGGTGTTGGAATTGATCCCGGGGTATCATTGGCGTTGGGAACACGAACTTGGTTACGCTCAACAGAAGACGTACCAAGACCCGCCGCGTGCCAGCAAGCCGACGCACCTCCGTAGCGAAACGCCGACGGGCGTACGTCAGGAAATCTATGCCTTGTCGTTGGCTCATTTTGTGATTCGCTCGCTGATGTTCCAAGCTGCCAGGCGGGCCGGGCTGGATACAGATCGCCTTTCGTTTACCGGATGTCATCAGACTCTCGAATGCCGGATGCCGGAATGCGATAGCCGCTCTCCGCAGTCGTTTCAAACCTGGTATGCGGCGCTGCTGGATGAAATGAGCCATGAACGAACCGACCCCCGCCGCAACCGCGTCAATCCGCGTGTCATCAAACGGCAAGTGAAGAAATGGCCAAAGAAGCGACCGGAGCACCGACACCTGCCTCCTTTGACGAAAACCTTTATGGAGTCGGTAGTTATGCTTATTTGAACGGTATTGGGTTGAAACCCACGGCTACCGTCAATGGTCGCTACGCGACCGGAATACGGCATTTGCTGCGCCTTTAGCGCATGCTCGGCTAATCGCATCGTGGAACAAAACCGGCATAAGGTCCAGGGCGAGCATAATGCCGATTTCGCGCGGGCCAGGGTGGGACCAGACTGCATGGCAGGCGCAGGCCCACCATCGCCGACTGGAAATTACGTCATGGTGGGCCTGCGCCTGCTACGCAGTCTGGTCCCACCCTACGGGCATGCTGCCCGCGACCCTGACACTATTTCTGAAATTGACCACTGAGCTCAAAGAGAGTCCGGTATGCCGAGGAAAGCCGGAGGTTCACTTGTGCCGCGTCACCTTGTCGCCATCGCAATCAGGGCAATGATCCAGGCCGCCTGAACGAAAACGGCCGCCGCCAGAAACCACTTCCACGCGGACCTCGGCGGCCCGGGCTGCAGGACCGGTTCGCGCAATCGCCATGCCGGCTTCGCGGCGGCGGAAATTGGCGACTCTCTTTTGCCCATCAGTCGGGAACTCATTACTTTTCCGGCATCACGATGCGGAATTCCTCGCGGAAGGCGGAGTCGAAATCGTAGACGCCGTCGAAATCTTCGCGGCGATCCTGCGGCGTCTTGCGCATCTGGCCGACGCGGATCAGGTTGAAGACGATCTCGCCGAAATCGCTCGTCGCGTGCAGGCCCCAGTTGCCCAGCACGAGCTTGGCCATGTAGCCGTACTGTTCCAGGGCGAAACTGCGGATGGCCTGGCACAATTCCTGGCCGGTCACGTGCCGCTCCGGCTTGGGCGCTTCCTCCTCACCCTCGCCGGGCGGTTCGCTCACGCTTTCGCTCCCCATGCCCAGCACGCTCTGGGCATAGTGCAGGGCCTCGAAAACGAAGATATAGGCCTCCAGCGGATAGCGAGGATCGTCCTTCAAGAGTTGGGCGATGGCGGGATCGAGCATCGAGCGTCTACTCACGGCTCCGAATCGTCGGCTTCGATGGCAGCAACCGGGCGGACCAACTGGCCGTCGTCCAGTTGCACCAGCGGCAGTTTCTTGTTGTTCGTACATTTCGAATTCATAGCGCAGACAGCACTTCAGGCGGCCGCAGCGTCCCGAGATCTTCGTCGGGTCCAAGGTCGCCTTCTGCATCTTGGCCATCCGCATCGAGACCGGCGGCATTTCCGCCAGGTGGCTGTTGCAGCAGGTGGGCTTGCCGCAATCGCCGAAGTCGGCCAGCAACTTGGCCTCGTCGCGGACGCCGATCTGCCGCATCTCGATCCGCGTCTGCAACTCGGCGGCCAGCAAGCGGACCAGTTCGCGAAAATCGACGCGGTTCTCGGCCAGGTAGTAGACCACCACCCGTTCGCCGCCGAAGATCCGTTCCAACTCGACGAGGCTCATCGCCAGCCCCAACTGGTCGACATACCTCTGGCAGATGTCCTGTTCGCGACGGGCTTGTTCGGCGATCCGCAGCAATTCGTGCTCGTCCTCCGCGGTCATCGTGCGGAGGATCTGACCTTCGCTCGGATCTTTCAGCGCTGCCAGGGCGGTCTCGGTGGCTTCCCCGAGCACGACGCCCGCCTCCAAGCCGCGCTCCGTGCGGATGATGACCCGCGCATCGCGGCAGAAGATGGCCGAACTGTGGGCGGAAAACACCCCCAGGAAACGCATCTCGCCGTAACGCACCACGTATTTGGCCATCGCCGAAGACATTACTTGAATGCTTGCGCCGTACAGGTAAACCCGCAGTATCTGCGATTCAGACGTAAGCGGCCCCGGCGCCATCCGAGTAGGGTGGGCCGAGTGAAACGAGTCCCACCATCCTTGATTCCTTGATTTGGCGTGTTCTTGGTGGGACTCGTAGAACTCGGCCCACCCTACTTGGCCGCCGCTTACGTCTGAATCACAGCCTCAGTATACCCGGCCTGCCGGTCCACGCCAATGGCGACTCCCCCGCCGTTGGCGCGGCGGCGCGGCCATGGCGCGGGCCAGGGGCCCGATTTTTCGCAATCGTTACTGATAAATGTAGTCGACCTGGATGTGATAGGGCGTGCCGTTGGAGAACTGGGGATCGACGCGGAAAATTCCGCCCAGCCCGATTTGGTGCGCGGTATAGTCGATCGTGCGGTCGCCGGTCAGCTCCATGTAAACCAGGTCGGTGGGACGATAGCCCATTGTGTTGGCAAAGCGGCACTGATCGCTGGTGCGACAAATGGAAAATTGCGTCAACTGCACCTGCCGCCTGCCGGGTATGATGTAACCGCGGACGTAAACCTTGGTTTTCTTGTCGCTCAGCGCCAAGGCCGTTGCGGGAATCGGTTCCGTCTTATTGTTGGGATCGGGTTCGAGATCCGACCAGTCGAGGACCTGGTAGCCGTGAGGCACCTCGCTGCGGAAGAAGAGCAGCCACGCGCCGAGCACGATTCCCAGCCCGACCCCCAAACCTATGCCGATTTTGGCCAGCCACTGCCCCGTGTATTCCTCGGGCACCCGTTCGATTTGCCCCAGGGCCTTGAAGCCGAAATAGATTGCCGCCAGCGGCAACGGCGCCAGCAGCCATCCGAAGATCATCGTCGCCGACGCCGCGGCACAGACCACGCTCAGCACGGCCCAGGGACTGATGGCACGGTAGCGGGGGGGAGAGAATACGGACGGATCTTGGGAAGTGGCGGCCATGGTTGTCAAGAAAAAAACGATAATCGGGTTTCAGCCGTGTGACCCTTTCCATGTTCTATTGTATCGTATGTTAAGATTCAAGTTCGGCGGGGTCTCAAGTTCGGCGGGGTCTCCCGACATCAAGTTCGGCGGGGTCTCCCGACGTCAAGTTCGGCGGGGTCTCCCGACGTCAAGTTCGGCGGAGTCTCCCGACCCGGCCGAAACGCCCGACCGAAGGTCTCCCAATTCGGTGGGAGACCTTCTGGCGGCGGTGTGGCTCGGTCAGAGACCGGCCACAACAGCCTGGCGGCGGCGTGGCTCGGTCAGAGGCCGGCCACAACAGCGGATCTTCAAGTTCGGCGGGGTCTCTCGACCCGGCCGAAACGCCCGACCGAAGGTCTCCCAATTCGGCGGGAGACCTTCTGGCGGCGGTGTGGCTCGGTCGGAGACCGGCCACAACAGCGGATCTTCAAGTTCGGCGGGGTCTCCCGACCCGGCCGAAACGCCCGACCGAAGGTCTCCCAATTCGGTGGGAGACCTTCTGGCGGCAGTGTGGCTCGGTCAGAGACCGGCCAGAACAGCCTGGCGGCAGTGTGGCTCGGTCAGAGACCGGCCACAACAGCCTGGCGGCGGTGTGGCTCGGTCGGAGACCGGCCACAACAGCGGATCTCCTCTACTTCGTCATCACCTCAGCCCAGGCCAAGGGATGGTCGGAAGCCCCGTCGTCGCGGAGGCCGGCATCCAGCACCCGCAGGCCGCGGACGAAGATCCAGTCGATCCGCGGCGGTGCGCGGGACCCCAGCTTCTGCCCCACGGCGTCGACCACGCCTGGCGTGGCCAGCAGGCGGCGGACTTCGGGCTCAGTCGCCTCGCTGTTGAGATCGCCGAGGAACATCGACGGCAGGGGAAGGTCCAGAAAGCGATCGACGGCCTCGTGAAGCTGCGCCCGGCGGGTGACGTCGTCGCTGCGGACGATATGGGTCAAGAGCACGCTGATCGTCTGCTCCCGCTGCCGCACGCGCACGAGCACGGCGTTGCGATAGCCGCGGCCGTTATCGGCCGCAAGCGGGATCCGCTGCCACGATTCCACCGGAAGCGATGTCAGCAGGCCGTTACCGAAATCGATGGTGTGCCAATCGCGCGTGGCCGGGGCAAAGAGCCAGGGCAAGCCCAGTCGCCGGCCGAGCAACGCCGCCTGGTTGTCGCGCTCCCACAGCCGCGGCCCGTGGACTTCATTGAGGGCAACGAAGTCGAGGTCCTTCAGGCAAGCGGCCACGCGATCGATATCGCGGCGGCCGTCGGCGCCCGGCAGCCGTCGATGTTGAAGGTGCCGACACGGAAGGAGTCGCGCGGCGGCCCCGCCACCCGCGACCCGGAGTACCGGGTGCCCCGGGTGCCCGGCGCGGGCTGGCCGTCGAGTGCCGTTCCCTCCGCCGGTCCTGTCGGCTGCGGCCGAGAAGCCAGCCAAATGAGACCGGCAACGGCCAGCAGCAACACGAGGCCGGAGAAGATGCGACGACGCGTAGCGGTACTTTCATGCATTGCCATGCCGTCATTTAGTCTGCATCATCATCCGCTCGCACGCCTCGCAGACCAGCCCGACGTCGATGGCTTCCATATATTTGGACGGCGCATGTCGCCGTTGATGCGTTGTGCCTTCCATGCACATCTTCTGCAGATTGATGTGCTGCGGACCGTAGGGACCGTGTTTGTCGGCCGGCCAAGGCCCGTAGAGGCCGATGCAGGGCGTGCCGGCGGCCGCCGCCAGGTGCAGCGGCCCGGTGTCGGAGCCGACGGCGAAACGAGCCCGGCGGGCGACGGCGGCCAACTGCAAGAGCGTGATCTTCGGGCACAGCCGGGCATGGCCCTCGGCGGCGGCGATGATTTGTTCCGCCCGCCCGCGCTCGGCGTCGCTGCCCCAAATCATCAGCGTGCGGAGGTCCCAGCGGCGTCCCAAGTAGGCGGCCACCGCCGCGTAACGATCCGTCGGCCAGAGCTTCGAAGGCCAGCCGGCGCCGGATGCCACCAAGACAAAACCATCGTCCAGCCCCAGGCGATGAATCAACTCAGCGGCTGCCTCCCGATCGCCCTCGGCGGCCGGCACATCGAAACGGACGGCAGGCGAGCGGATGCCCAGCGGTTCCAGCAGTTTCAGCCCGCGCTCCACGGCGTGCAGACCATCGGTATTCACCAGGTGATTATTCAGCCAACGACTGAGCTCACGGCCCCAGCGTCCGCCCATACCGATCCGCCGCTTCGCCCCCGAGAGCCAGGCCACGGCAGCCGACTTGGTCAGCCCCTGGGCGTCGATCGCCGTGTCGAGAGCCAGGTCCTTCAGTTGCCTTCGCAAATTCCAAACGCCGGCCGGCCGGCGGAGCCAGCCGCGCGGCAGCACGATCCGCTGGTCGACCGCCGGGTGGCCTTCGATCAACTCGCCCGCGCGCTCTTCGACGGCCCAGCCCAGATAGGCCCGCGGAAAACGCTCGCGCAGCGCGCAGGCGATCGGCATGGCGTGGATCACGTCGCCGATGGCGCTGAGGCGAACCAGGAGGATGCGAGGGGCTTTTTCCGGAATCGACATCGGGCCGGATTATAGGTATTCGCGCAAGACGGCGGAAGATCGGATGCCGTCGAAACTGTTCGGATTGGTTGTTGAACGAGCCCGTCTTTGCCAGGGAATCACCCAAATTTCCCATTCCAGTGTAGCAGGCACACGCCGTGTACCGTTTTCCGCACACGGCGTGTGCCGTCTACATTTTTCTGCCTCTCGCGCAACTCGTTTAACTGTAACAGCTTACGGAGCGACTTGCGTGTATTTTACCGGCATGGTTCGGTAATGGGGACAGGCACCTCGCCGACGTCCATTTCTTGCGGCCTAATCGCTACTGGGCTCGGAGCCAGTCCCCGTTTCTGAACCATGCCATTTTACCTTCGGGGGTATTGCAATCATGCGGCACGCGCACGTCACGCTCGTGTTTGTTCCGAGGTGTCGTCGTCGTGCTTCCGTCTCGACTGTCAGAGTGCAGGGGAGCGCATGGCCGTGGCTACCAGAAAAAGTCTCGTACTTTCTGACCGGGGCGATCGGTGCTCGATCGACCGCCGCGCGCGCCAATACTCGCTTGTCGGCATTCATTGCAGGGCCGAGCGAGACCTTGCCTTCCTGCGCCGCTCACCGGGGGATCTTTCCTGCCGTGGTCCCGCAATCGGCAAGAACGTGAAGCCCGCAGAAGTCGCACGTGCGCGAAATATTGGAGTCCCCAGGCAAGGGCGGCGGATGTCGCACGCGTGCGACAAACCACCACTTGCGGTGCGCAGCAAAGTCCCACGCTGCGCGACAAACCTATGCCGCCGGGTTGCAACCAGCAGCGAGTAACGTCGAAACCGTCGGGAGGAGAAAAGGAAGGGCATCAAGGGCCGCGAGCCTGCCTCGGCCATCGAGAGGGCGGCGCGGGGCATCACCAAGGCGGCCGGCGGCGACGTTCGAGAGGCCCTGCGGTATCTCATCCAGCGCCACTCGAAGTCCGGTGAGGCCCTCAGGTGGCTGAAGGAAAAGGTCGGAGCAGAACAGAATCGCGTCGGCACCTAAAACCGAGACTCAACACGAAGGAGGACTGACATGAATAGAACAGCACAACTTTTTCTCGTCCTAGCCGCCATGGGCCTTGTCGCCGCGAAACAGGAAGAGGAAAAACCGGCCGTGAAGCCCGCGCGCGCCGAGCTCTACCGCGGCCAGAACGTCGCCCCGCAGGAACGCGACGCGCTGGCGAAACTCCTCCGACTCCACGCGATGTGCACGGTCTCTCCCACGGGTCATATAGCCACCGTTGACTTCTCCGGTCCGCAAATGCGATACGACGGGGAGCTTGACCTGGAATTCCTTGCCGATCTGGACCACCTGGAAGAACTTGTAGTTTCCCACGCGCCGCTGGCGATCCACGGATTGGATGCGCTGCCAAGACTCAAAGGGCTGAGGGAACTCGGCCTCGGCGGCCCCGCGGTCCGCGACGAGCACATGGCGGTCGTCGCCAAGACTCCGCAATTGCGGGTTTTCTCGTTCGGCTGGTCGAATTTGACCAGGGCGGGGCAGGCGGAGTTTGAAAACCTCCATGGTCTGCAGAGCCTGCAACTGTCGGGGACCGGCCTCGACGATGCGTTTCTATCGCATATTTCGCGTCTCGACAACCTGACCGCGCTTGAGCTCGGCCGCGCGAACGTTACCGACGGCGGTCTGAAGTCGATTGAGGGATTGGTGAATTTGGAGTCGCTCAGTTTGCCCGAGCGCACCACGGACGCCGGGTTCGAGCACCTTCAAAAACTCGTCAAGCTCAGGCACCTCTGGCCCCTCGGCCGCGAGCGGAACCGCATCACGGACCGCGGGCTCGCGTATCTTCGCAACATGACCGAACTCGAAGAATTGGATCTTAGCGCGCGGTCGATCACCGACGAGGGAATGCGGCACTTGCAGCGGATGACGAAGCTCCGAACGCTTAATCTTCGCGAGAACAAGGTGACGGACGCCGGGCTCAAGTATCTTCAAGGCATGACCGAACTCAAGGCGCTCGACCTGCGGCAGAACAATGTCGGGGACGCGGGTCTTGCCTATCTTCAGGGAGTGACGAAGCTGGAAACGCTCGATCTTGGACGAAACACGGCAACGGACGCGGGACTGAAGTACCTGCGAGAAATGGCGGTGCTGCGCGGCCTGGATCTCGGCGGCAACAAGAAAATCTCCGACGCCGGTCTCGTCTACTTGCACGGCCTGACGAAACTCAGTGGCCTCGCGCTCGATGATACCAGCGTGACCGATAACGGCCTTCCCGCCTTGCTGCCGCTCAAGCTGCGGCATCTCCGCATAAACGGCTGTGCCGTCACCGACCGGTCAACCGAGACCTTGGCACAAATGACTCTGCTCTGGGGACTCGAGATGGCGCACACGAAGGTCGGCGACGCTGGCCTGGCGACGCTTGCGGGCCTGAAGAACATCGAGTGGATCGATCTCCAGTGGACGAACGTTACCGATGCCGGGCTCGTCCATCTGTCCCGGCTCCCAAAGCTTACCTGGGTATGCCTCTTTGGCGATCATATTACCGACGCGGGTCTTGCCGAGCTGCAACGCCTGACCAAGCTCCAACAGCTTGAAGTCGGGGAAACGGATGGCACTAGCGAGGGGTACAAGCGATTGGCCAAGGCACTCCCGAAAACGATCGTTCGGGGCGGACATCGGCGTCCGAATCCTTTCCCGAGGGACTAGCCAGGGCGGTAATAAATTACCGCACTCCAAATTAGCCGGCGCCGACGCCGCGATCCAGGGCGTCCTGGTCGCGCTGATAAAGGGCCAGCACCGACTCGAATTCGCCCGCATCGATCCGCCAGACGGGATTGTCGTCGCTGTGGGCGTTGCAGTGCGTCGTGAAGAGCCGATACATGAACTTGAACATGTGCCGCGGCACGCGCAACGTCCCCAGCCCGTCCTTCAATCGCCGCGCATCGATCGCCGGATCGAGCAGGTCGGTGATCGTCGGCGCTTTGCCGCCGCCCGCACAGGCCTTCAAGCGGGCGTTGGCCAAGTCGTAGAGCGACTGGCCCGTCCAGGCCAGCGATCGGATCAGGTTCTGCTTGTCCAGCCGCGCCCGCTCGTGGAAATCGCGCTCCTGCCGATCGACCCTACGCTCGAGCTCGACGGGCAACAGGAGTTTCAGGCCGAGCCCCGCGTGCTTGAGCAATTTGTTGTCCAGCATCGGCCAGACCAGGGCCTGCATAAGGTCGCTGGAACCGTTGATCAAGTACGGCTCGTCCACGCGGTCGACGATCACCACGACGCCCTCGAACCGCAACGAACGCAGCGCGGCCTGCAACTTGTTCAGAAGCTGGTAACGGTGATCGGTCTGCTGGGTGACGGGCAACGGCTGGCCGACGAGTTGCCCGGCGGGGAAGTTCAAGAGGATCTTCCGCAAGGGACGAATCGTGTGGTTCAGCACGCGGGTATTGCGGCCGATCTGCCAGGCCTTCCAGGTGTATTTGAAGAAGCGGCCCAGCCAGGGCAGCCAGCCGGCGGCGATCACGACGAGCATCCAGGGCCACAGGGAGCGGAGATTCGACCAGCCGAAATAGAGGAAGAGCGTAAGCGCCGCCACGGTGACTGTGCCGCCGGCGGCCAGGTCCCATTTCGACTTCCAGGTGGAATAGCGGAGTTTCTTCCGCAGCCGCTGCCAGCGCTCGGCCGGGTTCTCGGCCGTCGATTGATCGTAGATCGCCGCCAGCAGGGCCACGTCGCGGGCCTGATTGGCGTCGAGCTGTTCGATCGGCATCGGCTCGTCGCGGGCGGCCGGATGGCGCGCTTGCTGGACCTCCAAGATGCGATCGACGAGTTGCGTCACGGCCAGCGAGAGGATGGCGTCGATGTGGTCCCACAGCCGCCATTGGCCCAGGGCCCGATCGATCCGCCGCCCGCGGCCGTGGAAACCCTCGCGGAAGCGGTCGATGAAGGGGTTGAAGTCGTCGTACTGCACGACGAAAACCTGGTGCTCGGGATGATCGGCGTTGTAGTCGGCCAGCCGCCGCACGATCTGCAGCCGCATGGCCGTCTTGCCGGAGCCCTTCTCGCCGAAGACGACCGACGTGGCCGGCTCGGTCGGGTCGCCGTAGATCTTGTCCCAGGCCGGATGGAATACGCTGCGAATGCAGGCCCCTTTGAACACCAGATCGGTCTGCGCATCCTCATCGGCAAAGGGATTCGACTGTAGCCCGTGATGTTCGAGGAACTGTTGTATCTTCATGAATGAAAGGCTACCAGCAGGAAAACGACAAAGAGAATGATAACCAACAGGCTAAGCACCACCAGCAAGGCGATCTGATTGCGATCGGAGGCCTGTCGCGGCTTGGGCCGATGGGTGTGTGCTGCCGCGGGCGCTATGTACCCATGGTCGGCGGCGACGCTGACCACGGGGGTCGTTTCCAGGAAGTCGATGATCTGGTTGCTGCGGAGTTTGGGAAACACCTTGCCGGCCTCCTGCCAGTCACGCCAGCCCTCGCGCCAGACGAGCGAATCGGCGCTCACGCGGCCTTCGCTCAGCCAGGTCCTCATCAGCTCGCCGGCGGCCGGGCCGAACTGCCCGCCCGACGGCGGCCGAACGTACCAGATCATATCCGGGGCCTCGGAGATCGGATCGGCCGGCTCCGGCGTGGCGGGTTGCGTGGGAGCTGCCGGCGTCGTGGGAGCTGCCAGTGTCGTGGGAGCGGGCGTCGTGGCGGCAGCCGGACCAGGTTGCCCAGGGCTGGGCGTCGGCGATGGCTTTTGGGCTGGGGCAGGGCGGAGATTGACCGCCTCAGTTGGCGTCGCGGAGATGGACGTCGCCCTCACCCCCTGCCCCTCTCCCGGAGGGAGAGGGGAGATTGTCGGCGCAGGACCGACCATGGGTACATGGTGCCCGCCGCCGGCGGGAAGGGTCGGGGGAGCGATGACCGGGCCGCCGCCGGATGGAGTTCCCAGGGGGGTACTTGGGCCGAGCATCTTGCCGCCGACCATGGGTACATCGTGCCCGGCAAGTTGGTACCCGGGATCGCCAGGCAGGCTGGGTGGCTCGCCGGGCAGGATATCGGGCGAGGAATCCGAGGCTTGGGTCGCTTCCGCATCGTCCTGGTGCAGGGTTTGAGTCGCCGCCTGTGCGGCGCCGTGGCGCCCGGACCTTGAGCACTGGGTGCCCCACCGGGTACCCCGGCCGACTTCGAGCTAGGCCGCGTGCTTTGCGTTGGGATCTGCGTTCTCGCCCCGCAAAACGGGCAGATCCCCCGCCTTCCCGCCTGAAACTCCTTGACGTTCAACTTGTGTCCGTTGGGACAGTAGAAACGTATGCCCATCGATGCAATATCCTCCCGCAAAAGCCTATTATAACCCCGCGAGGTTGTGTGGGAAGGCAGTCGCGTGGGCGGAGCCGCAAGCGGTAAGGTGGGCCCTCCCTAGGGCTTTACAGCACCAGGCTCGAATCTGGCCGCGAGGGCTGGCGATGCTTCGGCCCTTCCATGGGAGCGGTCGGCGACGACGACCGTGGGTACATGGGGCCCGGATTTTCGATGCGATAATTCAGCACCCGCGGTCCATCGATCTCCTCGGCCCGCAGCCAGATCGTCTTGCCCAAGAGTTGCTCGCCGTCGGGCAGGTGGTACGTCACTTGGCTTGTGCCCGAAGGTTGGACGTGGACTTCGGTCGACTGCCGCCGCCGGTCGGGAACGAGTAGATCGCAGCGAAATCCGGCCGGCTTCTTGCCGTGGTTGGTCAGCGTCTGGTAGACTTCCATCTCGCCGCGACCCGGCGTACCGGGTGCCCCGGGAGTACCGGGTGCCCTGGGCGTACCGGGTGCCACGGGAGAACCGGGTGCCCCGTTCAGCACGGCCCGGCCCTCGATGAGCACGTCGCCCAACGTGATTTCCAGCGGGCGGTACATCGTGAAGCGATAGTGGCGACCCTGAGTACTGGGTGCCCCGGCCTGGATTTCGAAATCCAGGCGGACCATTTGCCGGCCGCCGACAACATCGTCGGGCAAGGCCACTTCCAGCCGCTCTTTCCAGCCTTCGCCAGGGCCCAGGCGGAACTCGGCGGTTCGCGGTTCGATATACCAGTTTCGCGGTCCGCGAACGCTGACACGCGCCGTGATCGACTGGGGCAAGGTATTCTTGAGTTCCAACGCAACCGGCGCGAGGACGCTGGGAATGCTCGGCAAGCGATTGGGCGAAAAGGCCACGCCAAGCTGCCACTGGGTGACAGGCCCATCGAGCCCGACGAGGAAGGTCGGCAATTCCTGCACGGCAATCACCGATTTCGGGGAAGGGGAGAGACCCGTCGGCCCATCGTCGTCCGAGAGCGTCGGCGGACAAGCCCGGCTGTTGCCCCACAGGTCGCTCGTGCGCAATTCCGTGCCGAGATAGACCGTCTCTTGGCAAGGCCGACCCGTGGGTACACAGGCACCCCGGCCGGCGAGCACGCCGATGTATTTTCCCTGACCCGGAGTACCGGGTACCCCCGGAGTACCGGGTACCCCCGGAGTACCGGGTGCCCCCGGAGTACCGGGTGCCCCGCCAAAGCAGTGGATCTGGTTGCCCTGCGGCAGATCGATATCACCCACGTACGGGGCACCTCCCAGCATGAGGGCCGTGGTCCGCCAGGGCAGGAAAAGCTCGCTCGGCGAGCCGTTGCGATCAACCAGCCCACGCACGGGATCCAGCGGATCGGAGACGAAGATGGCCTCGGCCCCGTGCATCTTGGCCGTCAGCATGCGCTCGACCAGATGGGCGATTCGCTCGTGCGCGGCATGGCCTTCTCGGGGCAGGGCCTCCAATACAATCCAGCGCGCGACGCCGGCCCCCTTGGTACCGTCCAGGCAGCGTGCGATCGTGTCGTTCTCAATTGCCTCATCGCAGGGCAACGAGAGGAAACGCCACGGTGTCCTTTGGGGGAAGGATGAAGGCGCGTGTGATACATCCTTCATCCTTCCGCCTTCATCCTTTCTTGGTGCGACCATCGGCAAAGGCGCGGCAAGGTTCCAGGCTATGCCCATATCGAGGTCTTGGCCAATCCGGTCCAACTCGGTCTTCGTACGCGAAACAATTCCCGTCAGATCGCGGCAACCCACCCAGCCCGGATCGCGATCGCCACCCATCTGCCAGAAGCGGATTTCCGTCGCCAAGCGGGCCAGGACCGGCTCGATCGACGGATACCATGTCTTGGGATCTCGCGCAAAGGTCTCGACCGACCATGGGTACATGGTGCCCGCGCCAGTTATTCGCGGCGGTTGCAAGACGCCGGTCAGACGGATGCCGGCCGTGCCAACCTGGTCGCTGAAATTGATCAACGGTTCCAGAGAACTTGCCGCCTCCCATGAGTGCATGGGGCCCGCTTTGGACTTGGATGCCGACCACGAGTATTCGTCGCCCGCCCCCGCGCTCTTTCTTGGCGAACCATCGGGCACTATGTGCCCGTCGCTGGCGGACGGAATGGCAGTTTCCCGGAGGACGAAAGGGAACTTCACCCAACGAATGCCGCACTGGCAAAGCAGATCGCCCAGCGGCACCAGGCCCACTTCGGTATCGCTCGGGCTGAGGCTCCACCCAAATTCGCTGCCCGACGGCGGCGACTGGGGCTTGATGACTGCCAGGCCCAACTCGACCTGGGGTGCGCTCTCGGGGGCTGGGGAAGATGACGAGACCGGCGGCACGACGCGCACAACGGTGGCGCGAACTCGATAGAACCCGACGGTGTTGACCGGCAGCCGCCAAACTGCTGGCACAAGCGGCGACGAGTCTCCCTCGCCCGCCGGGAGAGGGTTGGGGTGAGGGACGATAACTCTGGTAGGACCACGATTGACCGCCCTCGACTGAGCACCACCCTCACCCTCCGCCCCTCTCCCGGCGGGAGAGGGGAACTTCTGCCGGTGCTCCGCCAGCGCATGGCCCTCGAAATCGAGCAGTTGCAAGCGAACTTCATACGCCGCCGCGGGGAAGCCGGAGACCGTGCACGCGATTTCGATCGGATGGCCCTGGGGAAAAAGCAAGAAGGTCGCGTCGTTGGCGCGACGTCTGGGCACACGCGTTTTATCGGTCCAGTTTCGCCCTGGTTTTTCTTGCTCCCGTGGAACTTCCGCGGCTAGCTGGGCAGTCAATACGACGCGCGGCAGTTGCCCCAACCACAAACCGCCGAACGAGACAGTGCCGTGGAGGTCCTGGCCCTCGCCCTGCGGCTCCACGTGCAGGCCGACAAGCATGGAAGTCGCTCCCGCTGGCGGTGAAACGGGGCCCAGGCGAACCTTCTTCCAAGGGCTGCTGCCGCTGATCTTCTCCGACAAATTGCTGCCGAGCCTCGTTCGCGTCGCGTCAAGGAAGATCATGGAAAGATAGGCCCCGTCGTGCTGCAACCCGGAGGTCTCCACGTAACCCTCAAGCACGTACTGCACGACGGGGTTCACGGAAACGGCCGGCCCGTAGGCCGTGGCCGCCCCACCATCCAATTCGACTCGCAGACTGTGGCCTCCGGAAGGGGGGCGATGGTCGTCGATCCGCACGTGGACATATCTGGGAAACCCAGGGCCATGGCGTCGCGTCCAGCCGGCCGGCCACCCCTCGAATTCCTCACCGTGCGAGGACTCGAATGTGCATTGGAAGACCGGCAATGCCCCCGGATAGTGGGATTCGGCCTTGGTCCCTGATGCAAGCGCAAGCAGCGTTAGGACAGCGAGCGGGGTCATGCGTCGAGTGTTTGGGGAAGCTGGATAAAGGAACGCGGCGGAACAAGGTCACCGCGTCATGGCTTCCCACTGCTGGCGCTGGTGATCTGTGAGCGATTGCAGGGCCTGGTGACGAGCGGCCTCCAGAAGCACGTTACGTCTCCGCGCAAGTTCCAATCGACCGGGGCTTTCCCAATACTTCTCCAAATCCTGCAATGCTTGCTGAGTCGCCTTGTCCAGTCGCCTCAAGGTACCCATCTGCAGTGGGGTTAATTCCAGCTTTTTCGCCACCTCGGAATTCAGGAAGGGTTCGACGCCCGGCAGCCGCAACATCTCCGGTGCCGGATCGGGCGCGGTATTTGCGCGGAGCTGCATATTATCCTTCATGGTGGACGACTGGGTATCTTGGGCAACTCCAGCCGCTTTGAGCAAACCAATAAGGTTGGTCTTGGGGACTTGATGCCAAGCCGCCGCTAGAAAAACGAGTGGTGTCACGATCGTGACCAGCGCTATCAGCCCCGCTTTCGAAACGCGTAGTCGGTTCAGCCGCAAGCGCGAGAGGAAATTGGGACAGGCCTTTCGCAGCGGAGCCGGCGCTGGTTGCGACCGAAGTGGGACTTCGGTCTGATCAAGTCGTGCCAGCCCGATGCGAAACGCCGGTATCCGGGAAGAGAACTCGTCTTCCTCCGTTTCCATGCGGACGATATTGGAAACGCAAACTGCGATCTCGACTTCCGCTGTTTGCAGCACACCGGCATCTTCGACCCAAAACAGGGGGCTTCCCTGGATCAGTACCCACAAGCCGGCGTCCGATTCCTCGCCCAAAACAGCGGGAAGACGTTGTGAGCCAATCACCAGGAGGCAATCGGGCTGCCCAGGAGAAAGCAGTTGTTGCGATGCTCGTCCCAAATCAGCGGGTTCTTTTTCATGCGATTCCATAGTAAAATCTAGCATGCAAGTCGGAATGGATGTGCCAGTCCGGAAAAATCGTTTGCAAGGGGTTTTTCCGACGTTTTGCCGGGGAGCCACGTAGGCGCGTAGGCCGGAACAAGCCTGCGCAGCTCCGGCACCGGCTGGAGTCCCGCCTTTAGGCAGTTTTCCGGCTAAGCCGGGACTCCAAGGGACGATGCCTGCCGGAACTGCGCTTTGCTTGTTCCGGCCTACACGACTGCCTGCATAACTACCGTGGTCCGAACAATGGTTTACCGTGCAATTCGCCGCCTGATGGAATGGACGATCCTGTTTATCACGGGCGCGACGATATTTCACACGTGGTTTGTGTTGGGGTTCCCCGTTTTCTGTGTGGTGCAGGGAGGGTCGATGGCGCCAACCTTGCTAGGCAGCCACATCGATTCCACATGTCCCCAATGCGGGTTCACGTTTTCCTGCGATGTCCAGGATTGCGAGGACAGGCCGAGTACATGGTGCGCGGTCTGCCCGAATTGTGCGACTGAATTCGCTCCTTCGTCGCCAGGTGGAGTGCTCACCGGCGATCGGGTCCTGATCGACCGCACGGCCTTTCTGCTGCAGCGGCCGAAGCGTTGGGAAGTCATCGCCTTTCGTCGGTCGAGCCGGGGGCAGGAACTTGTGGTAAAGCGGGTTGTCGGCTTGCCGGGTGAAAAGATCGAGATCAAAGACGGCGACGTTTACGCCGGCGGCGAGATCCAGCGAAAGTCCCTGCGGCAGCAGCGGGCAATGCGAATCCTCGTCCACGACAACCACGACGACAATTACACCGGCGCCACGCCACGCTGGCGGCCGGAAGACGTCGGAAGCAACTGGACTCGTCAGGAAGGTAATCTTGTCCATGCAGAAAACACGGGCGAAGATATAGGATGGCTCGTCTACAACCACGCAGGTCCCGGGCACCATGTCGGGCACCCCGTACCCGGGGTCGTGGTCGGCGACAATGCCCAGGCACCCGCACGGATCACGGATTACTGCCTTTATAATCGTGGGCGCTTCCAACGCAACGAGGCTATCCATCCCATGGCCGATGTGGCAATGTCGTTTCGCATTGGAGAGATTCACGGCCATGGTTCGCTGTGGCTGCGGGCGACCGACGGCCGCGACGAATTCATGGTGAAGATCGATCCGGGAGAAAAGAAATACACGGTGAAGAAGAATCCTCCCACGCCGGTGGCCGCTTCGGGCGACTTGCCCGGTTCGTTGCGCGGCCAGACGATCGAGGTCTCGCTTTTCGACCGGCAGTTCCTCTTGTCGATCGGCGGGCGAACCTTGGATACGGAGAACATCGAAGCCAGCGGGCCGCCGCCGATTTCCGACCGGCCGTTGGCGATCGGCGCTAAAGGACTCGGGGTAGTTGTGGATCGTCTACGGGTGTACCGGGACGTATACTATACGGAGCCGGTCTTCGGAGGGGGCGCCCGTTTGCCGGTCGCGGTGCGTCTTCAACCATTCTGGGGGATGATGAATACTTCGTCCTGGGAGATAACAGCCCTGTTTCCGAGGACAGCCGAACCTGGAAGGAAGATCGCTTTGCCAACCTTAAGTTGTTAGTGGGAAAGCCTTTCGTCGTGATTTTTCCCGCCTGCGGGATTTCCATGGGTGGCTGGCGTATTCAAGTTCCCGATTTCACGCGAATTCGTTATATTCGTTAAGAGGTCAATCTGCAAACTGAGTGTTGAGCATGGTAAAACGCAAGCCTTCTGGGTCGAAAACTCGTCACATTCCCGCGGAAGCCGCCCGGGCCGCAGATGCGAAAGCCGATGGCTCTTGGTTCTCGCCCGCCGCAATTCGCGAGACGATCGAATCGGTGATTATTGCCTTTGTGCTGGCGTTTCTTTTTCGCACCTTCGAGGCCGAGGCCTTCGTGATCCCCACCGGATCCATGGCCCCGACCCTGATGGGCAAGCACAAGGACTTGGAATGCCCGATGTGCCATTACCGCTACCAGGTGAGCGCGAGCGATCGCCAAGACAGCGAGGTGGCCTCGAACGTTTTCCGCAGCACCTGCCCGATGTGTCGTTACACAGCCGACGTAACCCCCCAGAATGCCCAGAAGAAGCCGTATCCCAGTTACGATGGCGACCGCATCCTGGTTGCCAAGTTTCCTTACGAATTCGCTGATCCGAAACGCTGGGACGTTATCGTTTTCAAGTACCCTGGCAACGCCACGATGAACTACATTAAGCGGTTGGTAGGCCTGCCTGGCGAGACGATCAGAATTCACTGCGGCGATTTATGGATCCACGAAGCGGGCGACCCGGAGGGCAAATTCAAGATCGCCCGCAAACCGCCCGAAAAACTGCTGGCCATGCTTCAGCCCGTTTATGACAACGATCTGGCGCCCACGATCACGGGCAAGTTGGGCTGGCCCGCGCGGTGGACGCCCGAGCCGGGGCCTGGCGAGAATTCGTGGACCAACGGCAAGGATAAGGAGAATGGCGACCTTTCCTCGTTCGAGATCGACCACGGCCCGAAGGGCGAGGCCTGGATCCGTTACCGGCATCGGGTGCCGACGCACGCGGAGTGGGGGCGGAGGAAAGCCAACAACCCGGAAATCGCGAAGGAGCCTCCCGCGGACAGCGTGTTGCCGCAGTTGATCTCGGATTTTACCGCGTACAATACGAGCTTGAACGATCAATCTCCGCCGGACAGGTTCTCAGAATCACTGATTGAGCGGGGCTGCGGACTGCACTGGGTGGGCGACTTGGCCGTGCAGTTCGAACTGGAGTCGCGCGGCGTCCGGCAAGGTGGTCGCCGAATTGATCAAGGGCGGCCGCCAGTTCCAATGCCATTTCGACCTCTCGACGGGAAAGACCGAGTTGACCATCAGCGGCCTCGAGCCGGAGGCCGCCGGGTACCGTCGCACGGCCACCACGGCCGTTGCCGGCCCAGGCTCACACAAGATCATCTTCGCCAACGTCGACGACGAGCTGAACCTGTGGGTCGATGGCAAGCTCGTGGCATTCCAGGATCCGGCCAGACCCGATGCGCCGCCCAGGCGCGACGGAGCATCCGAGTTCGATTGGGCGGAGCACCCGAACCAGTACAATTCGGCCCTGCTGAACGACCATGTGCCCACGCCGGCAGATCTTTCGCCGGTCGGCATCGCCGCCGAAGAGGCGTCGGTCAAAGTCAGCCATATCAAGGTCCTTCGCGATGTTTACTACATTGCTGTTTTCGGCCACGGCCGAGGTCTGCGCGAGAGTCCGCTGAAGGATTTCAAAGATTCCGATTCGCCCCTGAAGAAATTCCTCTGGGACGAACTTCGCCCAAATGAAGGGGAGCCGGTATGGCCGAAGTATGTGCCGGATCTGACGAAGCCCGAAACTTGGCCAGAGTTTTTCCGAGACGACAATATGAAGCAGGTCGAGATCCCGCTCAAGCCGGCCGATCCCGCCCGCCCGGAAAGGGACGACCAATTCTTCGTGCTCGGCGACAACAGCGGGCAGAGCGCCGATGGCCGGCTGTGGGTCGGCCAGTGGTGGGTCGAGCGGGAACTGCTCATCGGCAAAGCCCTCTTCATTTACTGGCCGCACGGGTGGGCAATTCCCTACCTGCGACTGCCCGTCAATCCCATACCCCATTTCGGGAGAATGCACCTGGTCCGGTAATATCTCCCTTGTCAACCGATGGAGCGGTTCTCATGCTTGAAGTGCAAGGATTGGTGAAGTACTATGGCGCGCGGTGCGTCGTCAACGGCGTCGATTTCCGCGTCGATCAGGGCGAGATCGTCGGCCTGCTGGGGCCCAACGGCGCCGGCAAGACCACCAGTTTCCGCATGACCTGCGGCATGATCGAGCCCAACCAGGGCAAGGTCGTGCTCAATGATCTCGACGTCACCCGCTGGCCCATGTATCGCCGCGCCCGCGAAGGCGGCATGGGCTATCTGGCCCAGGAGTCGAGCGTCTTCCGCAAGCTCACGGTGGAAAAGAACCTGCTGGGCGTGATGGAACTCTTGGGCATGGATCGCAAGACCCGTTATGCCCGCTGCGATCAACTGCTCGACCAGTTCAACATCAAGTCGCTGCGCAAAGCGGTCGCCCTCTCGCTCTCCGGCGGCGAACGGCGGCGCTTGGAGATCGCCCGGGCCCTGGTCTCCGATCCCAAGATCATCTTGTTGGACGAACCCTTTACGGGCATCGATCCCGTGACGATTGCCAGTATCCAGGAAATCATTCAGGGTCTGAAGAACAACGGCATTGCGATCCTGATTACCGACCACCAGGTCCGCGAGACCTTGCAGATCACGGACCGCAGCTACGTGATTCGCGGAGGCGAAGTGCTTTGTCACGGTACTCCGCACGAAGTGTTGAGCCATCCCGAGGCGCGGGAGGTCTACTTCGGCGAGAACATGGACCTGGGTCAGCGCTCGCCTCGTCCGCCGGCGGCTCCGCCGCACTCTCCCGGCCTGCCGCGACGGATCGAACTCGGGCACCATGTACCCACGGTTGGCGAGAGTGCCGGGTAATCCATGCCCCTGGTAAACCTCGCTTCCAAGGGGTACAATAGGGGCTGGTCGTGCAACTTGGTCCACCATGCGTGCCCACGTTGCCCAAAAGAAAGGGACAGACCAATGCTCAAGCGAGAGAAACTGGAGGCCGTGTTGCGGGAAATCGGCGACAAGGAGTTTGAGGCCCTCTGGAAGGAGACGTACGGCTATGTTCCCAGCGGCGAGCGTGCGGATTTGGTGCGGGACTTTGTGGCCGAACAATACGACACGGAATTGGACGACCGCATCAAGTCCGCGGAGGCATTCCTTAGCCCCGTCACCAAGCCCAAGCCCAACAAGTGGCTCGCCCCCCGCTGAATTGAGCATTCCCTGCGGCGGTGATTTGACAGCATTGCCCGTAGAATGGGGGGCACGTCCGGGGCACCATGTACTCATGGTTGGCGGCCAGATTCCTCTTGCAGCGGTGGAGTGCAAGCATTAGAATCCGCCATCTCAGTCGGGGGGGCACGGGGCTGATTCCACGTGCCGCCCGCGGGAACGTGATGTCTAATTCGGTCCTATCGCCTTGCTGGAATTAAGCTTATGTCCGCGGAAGGGAAGCCGCAGACGCCCAATTCTCCCGGAGAGAAGGGCTCGCTCGTGGGACAGCCGCTCAAGCTCTTGACCGTGCTCGTGGCTCGCTTCCCCATTTCCGTCATCGTTATCTCTGCGCTGCTGGTTGCCCTTTCGCTCACGGGCACCCAACTCAGCCTGGGTTTCCGCACCAGCCGCTCCGACCTGCTCAATCCCAAGAGCGAGAACAACCGCCGCTGGGCCGAGTTCACGCAGGAATTCGGCGAGCAGGACGACGTGACCGTCGTGGTGAAAAGCGAGGATCCCCAGGCCGTGCCGCCGATCCTCGACGAGCTTGCCGCGCAACTCGCTCGCCAGCCCAAAATGTTCCGCTCGATCTTTCACAAGATCGATGTCGCCAGGCTGAAGTCCAAGGGCCTTTACAACGATCAAGTCAGCCCGCAATTCCTCCAGCAGATCAACGGTTTCCTCAACCAGTCGCAGGGCCTCTTGCGCCGCGACTATAGCTCGCTGAACGTGGGCGGGCAGATTGCCTGGTTCGCCGAGCAGATCGATCGGGGTGATCCCCGCCTGCTGGCCGCCGGGCAAGGGCAGCAAAGCAGCGGCGGCCAGTACGCTGGGGGCGCCCGAGTACTCCGGGTCCCTGGAGATCCTCGCCGCGGCCCTCAGCGGGGCACCCGGTACTCCGGGTCCCGGGCCGTACAGGGCGCCCAGTACGCTGGGTCGCCGTTCCCGGAAATCTCCGCCCTGCTCAGCCGTGCAAGATGATCGGCTTGGGTCAGGCTACAAGTTGCTCAGCGGCGGCCACGTGGGATTGCTGGCGCTGTACCTGGGCAAGGATGAAAAGAGCGGCAGTTTCGCCGAATACTCCAAGGGCCTCGCCGAGTTGCGACAGATCGTCAACGATGCCAAGAACCGGCACCCCGAGGCCTGGGTCGGTTTGACGGGCATCCCCGTCCTGGAAAACGACGAGATGGAATCGAGCCAGACGGCCATGGCCCAGGCCGGAGTGCTGTCCTTCCTCGGCGTGGGCCTGCTTTACGTGGCCGGCTTCGGCTGCGTGCGGCATCCCGTGATGGCCTTGGTCGCCTTGCTGGTGCCCATGGGCTGGTCGTTCGGCTACATCCTCCTGACCGTCGGGCACTTGAACATCCTCAGCAGCGCGTTCGCCACGATCGTGATTGGCCTGGGAAGCGATTACGGCGTCTACCACATCGCCCAGTACTTGCGCTATCGGGGCGAGAAGATGTCGACCCTCGACGCCTTGCTGGCAACGACCCGCAGCATCGGGCCGGGCCTGACGACCAGCGCCGTCGCCACCGCGCTGGCATTCTATTCGATCGGGCTGAGCGATTTTCCGGGCATCGCCGAATTGGGCATTATTGCCGGCGGCGGCATCTTGTTGTGCTGGGTCGCCGCACTCACCACGCTGCCCGCCTTGATCCACTGGTCCGACGCCAATCGGCCGCCTTGGACGATACCTGCGCCGCTGGACGTCTACGCCTGGTTCCGGCCGCTAGTCAACCGGCCGAAACTGGTCGTGGCTGGTTATGTCCTCTTCACGGGCCTGGTTTGTCTCGGACTGAAGGAACTCTGGTACGACCACAATCTGCTCAATCTGCAGGCCGAAGGGCTGGAGAGCGTGAAGCTGGAGAAGGAACTGCTGCAGCGCGATTGCGGGGCGTCGTTCGCCATGGTGATGGCCAAGAGCCGCGAAGAACTCATGCAGCGGAAAGCGCTGTATACCAATCGCGAGCTTTGCCCCATGGTCGACTCCGTGGAGGAAATCGGCTCTTACGTGTCGGCCAGCGCGACGCAAAAACAGCCGCTCATCCAGCACATCCACGATTGTCTTGCCAATCTGCCGCCGCAGGCGCCGGAGATCAGGGGAATTCCCATCGTGCCGCCGGCCCAGTTGGAAGAATGCCTGAGAAGGCTGCAAGCTGCGATGGAGGCCATGGGACGGTTGCCGGATGCGGAGAAATTGCGACGCATTCGCGACCTGGTGCGGAGCCTGCCGGCGGGTGAGTATTACCGGCGATTGGATGCCTTCCAGACCAACCTGGCGGCCGATATGCTGCGGGCCCTTTATGCCTTGCGGAGCGTATCGAACCCCGAGCCGCCGGCCCTCACCGACTTGCCGGAAGGCATCGTTTCGCGACTCGTCGGCAAAAACGGATACTTTTGCTTGAAGATCTTCACCAAGGCCGATATCTGGAACATGACCGAGATGGAGCAGTTCGTCCGCCAATTGCGGGCTGTTGATTCCGAGCTGCACAAGTTGAATCCGGCGATCGATACGGTCGTGACGGGCAATCCGGTGCAAGTCTACGAATCGGAGCGGGAGCTGATTTGGGGCTACGAGAAGGGCGCGTTCTACGGCGTAATGATCGTGATCGTGGTCGTCTGGCTCGACTTCCGCAGCATCCGCATGACCTTGTTGGCACTCCTGCCGCTGGCGACGTCGAAATTGCAGCTTTTCGGCCTGATGGGCCTGCTGGGCATCCCGCTCAATCCGGCCAACATGATCGTCTTGCCGCTGATCCTGGGGATCGGGGTCGATACGGGCGTACAGATCGTCCACGACTATCTCCGCGAGCCGCATCCCTATCGCATGCCGGCAGCCACTTCGGCGGCCCTGGTGATCAACACGCTGATGAACATCGTCGGCTTCGGCGCGTTGATGCTCGCCTCGCACCGCGGCCTGCACAGCCTGGGCCGCGTGCTTACGCTGGGCATGGCCTGCTGCCTCTTGAGTTGCATGGTCATGCCGAGCCTTTTGCAACTGCTCCCCGACATGCGGCCGAAAAAACGCCCCGCGGAAGAACCGCCCGCCAAAATCCTGGACTCTGGGATCGATCTGGCCGGCCAAGGCGATCGACACGCGGCGCAGATTCCGGTGATCCGGCGACAGGCGGCAAGAATCGGCAAATAAGACGCCGGGTCGGCCAGGGGAAAATCGCCGTTGGGCAAGGGCGGATCCAAGGGAGCACCGGCGGAAGAACGTGGGTCCCTCGCTTCTTCTCTGCCGCCAGACCTTTGCCGCCGGTCAACGTGAATCTGTACGCGCAGCATCTTGCATGCCATAATGTATCGGTTCCTGACAATTTGCGGAAACGGAACTCACCCTCGGGAGACGCCCAAAATGAAAACGCGCGTAAGATGGTTCATTACATGCCTTTTGCTGCTCGTTGCCGCGTCGACCCAGGCGGCCGACAAGGATCTCCGTTACCTCCAACCCAATTCCCTTCACCCGACCCGCTTGCTTCCGGCGCCGCCCTCGGTAGGTTCGGAGGAGTACAAGTCTGAAATCGATCAGATCCTGGCGATCCAGGCCGCGCGGACGCCTGCCCAGATCAAGCGTTTTCAGGCGGAAAACAAGCTCGGGCTGGCGGCGTTCGCGGGCGTAATGCCCGATTCTTGCACGGCGGACAATCTGCCGAAGTTGGACAAACTGCTCAAGGCGGCTATCAATGAGTCGAAGTATTTCGGCGGGGTGGCAAAAGATTTTTTCCAGCGCAAGCGACCCTACCGCGAGGACAGCCGCATTCAGCCGCTGGGACCGCCTGACGAAGAGTGTGCGTATCCCAGCGGGCATGCCACGCGGGGAATTCTCTGCGCAACGATCCTCGCCCAAGTGGACCCCGGTCGCGCCGACCGACTGATGGAGCGGGGCCGGCAGATTGGTTGGGACCGCGTGATCGGCGGTGTGCACCATCCCAGCGACATTGCCGCCGGTCGAGTGCTGGGGCAGGCCGTCGCCCGGGCCCTTCTCAGAAACCCGGATTTCCAGGCCGACTTGAAAGAAGCCAAGGAAGAGTACGAGACTTTCAAGAAAAGCAATACCCGCCGCCCGGCAGCGGCGCTCTCGAATTAAGGGCTCGGGCATGTCGCTGCAAATCTCCGGATTCGACTTGGCGATTGTGTTGATCTACCTTGTCGGTGTCGTCGGGCTGGGATGCCTGGCTGGCCGTCATCGCAAGAAGTCGGCCGGCGAGGGAAGTCATTATTTTCTGGCCGGCAATACGCTCGGCTGGCCGGTGATCGGCCTGGCCATGTTCGCGGCCAACATCTCGACCGTACACCTCGTGAGCTTCGCCGAAACGGCCTACAAGTACGGCATGGTCTTCGGGAGCTTCGAGTGGATGGCCGGTTTCACGCTGATCCTGCTTTCCTTGTTTTTCGCGCCCTTGTACCTCCGTTCGCGAGTGGCCACCTTGCCCGATTTCCTCGAGCGCCGCTACAACCGCCATTGCCGCGACTGCCTGACGGTGGTTTCGCTGTTCTCGGCGATCGTGATCCACATTGGGGTGGCGCTGTATACTGCCGCCCTCGTGCTGCGGGGCATCCTCGGCATCAAGCTGGGGGCGACGATCCTGGGCATCGACTCGATGATGTTCTTCATCATTGTGCTCGGCGTGCTCACCGGCATCTATACCATGATCGGCGGCCTGCTGGCGGTGGTGTGGACGGAGAGCATTCAAACCATCCTGCTGCTCGTCGGCGCGGTGTGCATCACCGCCGTGGGCTATCACTACGTCGGCGGTTGGGAAGCCATGAAAGCCACGCTGGCCGCCTATCCACACCCTCTGGCCGGGGCGGCCGACAAAGACATCGCCTGCAACTGGCCGACGGCGAACTTCCTTTCCGTGCTGCGCGGTCCGGCGGATCCCAGCAAGCAGCCTTGGCTGGGGATCTTGCTCGGTTATCCGGTCATCGGCATCTGGTACTGGTGCTGCGATCAAACCATCGTGCAGCGGGTGCTGGCGGCCAAAGACGAGAAGAACGCCCGGTTGGGCCCATTGTTCTGCGCCTTCCTGAAAATCCTTCCGGTGTTTCTCTTCGTGCTTCCCGGAGTGATGTGCGTGGCGCTGGTCCAGCAGGGAAACGACGTCCTCCAGGCGCCGCCCCGGATGCGGCAAAGGATGCCTACACGTTCATGGTCACGCATTTGCTGCCCTGGGGCCTGAAGGGGTTGGTGACGGCAGCCATGCTCGCCGCCGCCATGCAGACCTGCTCGGCCGCGCTGAACTCGGCGGCCACGCTCTTTGCCTACGACATCGTGCAGCGTTACCGGCCCAGGACCAGCGATCACCAGTTGGTGCTCGTGGGGAAGATCACGACGGTCGTGGGCACGATCCTGGCCATCGTTTCCTCGCCGATATTTGGCCAGAACGACACCGTTTTTCAGGCGCTCACCGACCTGATTTGTTCGATCTCCGGCCCGATCACCGCGGTCTTCCTCCTGGGCGTCTTCTGGAAGCGGGCCACCGGCGCGGCCGCGTTCATCACCATGACCGCCGGCACCGCGCTGGGGCTGTTCATGTTCGTCATCGACTTCTTCAAGAAGACCATGCACAACCAGTACGAGAAGGGACTTCGCGAGCTCGACTGGTTCGCCGGACGACTCCACTGGTATGAGCCGCCCATGGGCTGGTACAAGGTGCTTAACGATTGGCACCGGTCCTTGCTGGGATTCGAGATAACCTCGATGATGATGTCGTTCTACGTCTGCGTCTTCTGCACCGTCACGATGATCGTCGTCTCCTGTCTCTTCCCCGTGGCATTGAAGGAGGAAGCCCGGCCGCTGGTCTGGGAGAACTGGCGGGAACCGTTGCGGCGCACGTCCCTCGGCCGCGGTCTGGGCGATTACCGCGTGATGTCCGTGATCGTTTTCGTTACCTTCATTGTGCTCTACCTCTTCTTTGGTCATGTCCCCACCACAGCCCAATAACCCCGGCAAGGTCTATCTCGTCGGCGCCGGGCCCGGCGATCCGGACCTGATCACGGTGCGGGGGCAGAAGACCCTGGCCCTGGCCGATCTGGTGCTCTACGATTACCTGGTGAATGCCGAGTTGCTGAAACATGCCCGGGCGGAGGCCGAACTGGTGAGCCTGGGCCATGCGCACGGCGGTCGGGGTTTGACGCAAGAAGAAGTGAACCGGCGGATGATCGCGGCCGCCCGGCAAGGAAAGACGGTGGTGCGACTGAAGAGCGGCGATCCCAACCTGTTCGGCCGCGGGGCCGAGGAAATCGGCGAGTTGATTGCCGCCGGGATTCCTTACGAAGTGGTGCCCGGGGTGACCGCCGCGCTGGCCGCGGCCAGCCATGCCGGCATCTCGCTGACGCACCGCGAGCAGGCCTCGGCCGTGGCCCTGGTGACAGGTCGCCGCAGGAGCGACAAGGAGCCCTTGGAACTCGATTTTGACGCCTTGGCCCGCTTCCCCGGCACGCTTGTATTTTATATGGGTATGACGACCGCGCGGCAATGGAGCGAGGCACTGGTGCGGGGCGGAAAACCGGCCGACACGCCGGTGGCGATCGTGCGGCGGGCGACCTGGCCCGACCAGGAGGTGTTCCGCTGCACGTTGAGCAGCGTGGCCGACGTGATCGAAAAAGGGCCCTTGCGCCCCCCGGCGGTGATCGTCGTGGGCGAAGTGGCCGGAGGGTAGTGCGCTCGTAGTCCCGCCACCCTCGGGCAAATTCGGAGGTTGTTTTTCGGCCGGTCCAAAGCATAGAGGAATCGAACATGGCGTCAACTTCTGAAACGACGGGTCTGCTCATCGTATGTCACGGCAGTCCTTTGCGCGGCGAACGAAGGCTTCATCGCCATGGTGGACCGCATCGCGGCCCGGCTGGGCATGAGCCATGTCCTGCCGGCCTTCTTTGCCCTGGTGCGGCCGAACCTCCAGGACCAGGTTGCCGAACTGGCCTCGCGCGGCGTCGAGCGGATCGTGGTCATGCCCTACTTCCTTTTTCAGGGGCAGCATGTCGACATCGATATTCCCAACATCCTGGCCCAATGCCACGAATGGTTCCCCCGCGTGACGTTGGAGTTGTTGCCGACGCTGGAGGACGACCCGGCCGTCGAGACGGTCGTCGTCGAGCGGCTCATGCCGCTGGCGCCGACCGAGGAAAGGCCGACGAAGTATTGAGGCCAGCCCCATCGCTCACTATTTTGCAGGATACGACTCATGTCCTTCCATCGCACCTTCTGCTTCGTCGCGCTCACGATGGTTTCGATTCGCTCGAAAACCGAGGCAGCCACGCCAGTCGAGAAACCCTCGCCTTTCATCGCCAAGACGGTTCTCGGCCCCGGACCGGCCGGCGAGAACCTGCTCCGTCCCGCAGCCTGGAGACCCTATGAGAAGGGTTTTGAGCGGGAGGACACATCCTTCGTGTGCGGCAACGCAAACGATCCCAAGGCGCGACGCGGTGTTCAACAGAATGTGGAACTGGACCAGGTCCGGCCCGAACCGATCGTCGCCACCTGCTGGAGCCGGGCGGAGGGCCTGACCGGCAGCCCCGATGCCGACTATTCGCTATACCTCGATCTGGTCTACACCGATGGCACGCCGCTGTGGGGGCAGACGGCCAATTTCAGCACCGGCACCCACGACTGGCAGCGCCGCCAGGTCGTCGTGCTGCCGGAAAAACCGGTCAAGGCGGTGACTTTCTCTATGCTGCTCCGCGGCCATGCCGGCAAGGCCTGGTTCCGCAACGCGGAGTTGCGCACAATCCATCCGCCGTCCGGCGCCTGCCTGTTCGACGGGCTGCCCGTCGTGCCCCGAAGCCCGGCCCACGAAGGATTCCAGATTCGCGACGTGGCTGCCGGATCGGATTTTGTGTACTTCAACGACCCGAACGGGCCGCCGCCGGGGCTCGGCGAAGCTCAAGAAACCCTCGGGATCGAGTTGCAAGAGCAAAGCACAGCGACGACGGGCCAGAAGTACCAGACCGTAGAGACATGGGCCACGTTGACCGATCTCACGGGGAAAGACCGCGCCCTAACGCCGGTCTTCGCCGTGCCGGTCGAGGGCAAGTCGCTGCGTTGGCTGGTCGATCCGCGACGGAGCCTCCCGGTCGAGCGGGGCCGCGAGTACGTCAACGCCACGCAGTTCCACGCCGGCTCCAGCGGCCGGGTCTCGCGCTATCCGTTGGCCGCGGTAGCCGGCGACGAGGAAGGCACGGCCCTGGCCGTTGCGCCCAACTGCCCCGCCTTCTCGCGCATCGGCTACAACGCGGGCAGCAAGGAGCTCTATATCGCCTGCGATCTTGCCCTCACGCCCGAGCGGCCCAAGGTGGAACTCTGCTTCCGGCGATTCAAATTCGACGCCAAGCTGGGCTTCCGCGGCGCGTTGGCACGTTACTACGAGTTGTATCCGGATGCCTTTCGCTGCCGCACACCCGAGCAGGGACTGTGGATGCCCTTTGCCAAGATCAGCGCGGTGCCGGGCTGGCAGGATTTCGGCTTCAAGTTCAAGGAAGGCGGCGACGAGGACGGATGGGACCGTGCGCACGGCGTCCTCACCTTCCGGTATACCGAACCGATGACCTGGTGGATGCCTATGCCCCAGCACATGCCGCGGACCCTCGATGCGGCGCTGGCGGAGGCCCGCCGGATGGCCGACAAGGGCAACGCCCAGGCCAAGGCCCTCTTCAGCAGCGGTTACCACGACGCCGCCGGCCGCTTCGTCGCCCGGTTGCTCGACACTCCCTGGTGCAACGGCGCCGTGTGGAGCATGAACTCGATGCCGGGCATCCGCGGCGAGACGACCGACTTCAAGAACAAATGGAGTCCGGCGATCCAGCAGCAGCTCTATGGCCCCCAGAGCAGCAGCGGCCTGGACGGCGAGTACATCGACTCCAGCGAGGGCTACGTGACCGACGAGCTGGATTTCCGCCGCCAGCACCTGGCCGCCGCGCGGACGCCGCTGGTCTTCTCGCCCGACGAGCACCGGCCGGCCGTCTTCCGCGGCCTGATCGCCTTCGAGTATGTCCGCGGCATCGAGCAGGACATGCACCGTGCGGGCCGGCTGATGATGGCCAACGGCGCTCCGGACCGCCTCTGGTGGCTGGCCCCCATGCTCGACGTCCTGGGCACCGAGACCGACTGGAACCCGGGCGGGCGATGGCGGCCGATGCCGGACGAGGAACTGCTCTACCGCCGGGCAATGTGCAAGGGCAAGCCGTTCTGCTTCCTGATGAACACGCGCTTCGAGGACTTCTCTCACGAGCTGGTCGAGAAGTACATGAAGCGCTGCCTGGCCTACGGGATGTTCCCTGGTTTCTTCAGCGCCAATGCCGCCGGCGGGCATTACTTCACGCGACCGGAACTGTACAATCGCGATCGGGCGCTGTTCCAGCGCTACGTGCCGTTGTGCAAACGGGTGGCGGAGGCCGGCTGGGAGCCGATCACGCAGGCCCGCACGGACAACGATCATGTTTATATCGAGCGGTTTGGCGGCCAATATTGGACCGTTTTCAACGACAGCCTGCGGCGGCAGACGGTAACGATCACCTTGGACGGCAAGACGCCGGCATCGGGCCGGGAGCTGGTGTCGGGGCGGCCTGTCGAGTGGCGCGACGGCAAGACGACGCTATTGCTGGACGCGGAGGACGTGGCGGTCATGGCGTGCCTTCCGGCCCGCTAGGGGCGACAGCAGTTGATCGGGGTCGCTGTCGCGCTGTTTTCGCGTCGGAACAGATTGCCCTTGCCGCCGGCGCCGGCCTTCCCCGTGATCTGTCTCTGCGCCGCGCCGGTTTTCGCTGCCCTGCTCCCGAGCTTCCGCAGGCGATACGGCCGATGCATGTTCGCGCGGGCCTGCTCCGCGACGCCCGGCCGCTTGAAGCTCCTTGGGAGTGCGGCGGCTTGCGCCGCTTTTCAAGACGCCCGAGCGTCGGCCGGCAGGTAGATTCCTTCTGTTGGCGATGCGAGTTCTGGTCCCACCGCCAGTCCCGCGCAAGTGCTTGACACGGCCGCTTCCGCCGTTTTAGAATCCAACGATTCCACCATTTGAATTTGCCCTCAACTTGAAAGGCTGACCCATGAACTCCGCGAAAATCTCCACGATCGGCGGTTTGACACTCCTCCTGGCTGCTTGCTGCCAGCCCGCCACCGCTGTGGCGGGCGACCGTGTGACCGTCAATTTCGACCGCGATTGGCGGTTCCATTTGGGCGACATCGAGAACGGTCAGGATGCCGCCGTCGCCGACTCGGCCTGGCGGCAGCTCGACGTACCGCACGACTGGAGCATCGAAGGCGGCGACGTCGGCGAGCGCCTGCACCTGCCGGTCTTGAGCATCGTACAGGGCAAATGGCAATTCCACCGCGGCGATAACCCGGACTGGAAGCAGCCCGCCCTCAAGGCCGACGGCTGGGAGACCGTGCAACTGCCCAACTGGTGGAACGATCACTCCGGTTACAACGATGAGCATTGCTTTGGCTGGTACCGCCGCACGATCGAGATTCCCAAAGAAATGCAGGGCAAGCCGGTCCTCCTGAATCTGGGCAAGATCGACGATTGCGACCAGACTTTCTTCAACGGCAAGAAGATCGGCGCTACGGGCCAGATGCCGCCGAACTATGCCACCGCCTGGCAAAACCTCCGCCTTTACAAGCTCGACCCCAAGCTGGTCCGCCCCGGCGAGAATGTCGTGGCCGTGCGGGTTTACAACGGCGAGAGCAAGGGCGGCATGTACGATGCCGGCGCAACCACGCTGGAGAGCGAAGGTCCCTTCGATCCGCTTTCCCCGGCGGGCGACGGCGGCGGATATCTCAACGGCGGCATCGGCTGGTACCGCAAGACTTTCACCACCCCGCCGCAGGCCAAAGGCCGCCGCGTCCGCATCGAGTTCGACGGCGTCTACATGGACAGCGACGTCTGGTTCAACGGCCGGCACCTGGGCCGGCATCCCTATGGCTTCACCAGCTTCGAGTACGATCTGACCGACGCCCTGAAGCCGCAGGGGCAGAACGTGTTGGCCGTGCGGGTCAACGTCGCTCAGCCCTGCAGCCGTTGGTACTCCGGGGCGGGGATCTTTCGCCACGTGCGGCTGCAGATGCTCGATCCCGTCCACGTGGCCCACTGGGGGACCTGTGTCACCACGCCGGAGATCACCGCCGATGCGGCCGAGGTGAAGATCGCCACCCGCGTGGAAAATCAAGGCGCTGCGGAGGTCGAGGTGCAGTTGTGGACCGAGATCATCGGGCCCGACGGCAAAGTCGTTCGCGCCGCCGCCGAGCCGCCCAAGCGGGTCGTTGCCGCCGGCGGTGCAACCACGTTCGTCCAAGCGGTCTCGATGCGGCAGCCGAAGCTCTGGTCGCCCGACACGCCGCAGTTGTATTGCGCCACGTCGCACGTCACCGTGGGCGGCGAGACGGCCGATTTCGTCACCACGAATTTCGGCATCCGCACGGTCGAGTTCACCAAGGACCGCGGCATGCTGATCAACGGCCGCCGCGTGCCCGTCAACGGCGTCTGCAACCACCACGACCTGGGTTGCCTGGGCTCGGCCGTGCACCGCCGCGGCCTGCAGCGGCAACTGGAAATCCTCAAGGGCATGGGCTGCAACGCCATCCGCACGAGTCATAACCCGCCCGATCCGGCCCTGCTGGACCTCTGCGACGCGATGGGCTTCGTGGTCATGGACGAGGCCTTCGACGAATGGAAGGCCAGCAAGACGCCGCAGGGCTACGGCCGCTTCTTCGACGAGTGGAGCGAGCGCGATCTGGCGAGCATGCTCGACCGCGATCGCAATCATCCCTGCGTCGTGCTCTGGAGCATCGGCAACGAAATCCCCGAACAGGGCGCGAAGAACGGATATGCCATGTCCAAACGGCTCGTCGATATCTGCCGCCGCGAGGACCCCACGCGGCTCACGGTCTCGGCCTGCAACGACCCCGGCGGCGCCGATCGCACCGGCTTTGCCAGGCCGCTGGGCGTTTTCGGCATCAACTACAATATCGGCGCCTACCGGCAGTACCAGGGCAAGTACAACCTCATCGGGTCCGAGACCGCCTCGGCCCTGAGCACCCGCGACGAGTACGGGCTGAAGGTCGGCGCAGACGGCAAGGTGCAGATCCAGCGGGAGTTCGATCACCAGGTGACCTCGTACGACCTGGTCGCACCGGGCTGGGGCTACATCGCCGAGACCGATCTGCTCGCCTTGCAGCGCTCGCCCTGGGTGGCGGGCGAGTTCGTCTGGACAGGTTTCGACTACATCGGCGAGCCGACGCCCTATCGCTGGCCGTCGCGAAGCTCCTATTTCGGCATCGTCGATCTGGCCGGCTTCCCCAAGGACCGCTACTATTTTTATCGCAGCGTCTGGCGGCCGGAACCGCTGGTCCATCTCCTGCCCCACTGGACCTGGCCGGGGCTGGAAGGCAAGGAGATCCCCGTGTGGGCCGTCACGAATTGCGACACGGTGGAACTCTTCCTCAACGGCACTTCGCTGGGCGAGAAGAAGCTCGACCGCGACAAGTCGCTGCACGTCGAGTGGTCGGTGCCCTACGCCGCGGGAATCCTGCGAGCCGTGGCCAAGAAGGACGGTAAGGAAGTGGCCGCCGACCAGGTCCGCACCGCCGGCAAGCCGAAGCGGTTGGTGTTGCGGCCCGACCGCGAGAAGTTCCTCGCCGACGGCGATGACCTGTCGTTCGTGCAGGTTCGCGTTGTCGACGACCAGGGCATGTCCTGCCCTGCGGCAAGCCATCTCGTGCGATTCCGTCTTTCCGGTCCGGCGACGATTGCCGGCGTGGACAACGGCGACCCGATCAACCATGAGCCGTTCAAGGCCGACAAGCATACGGTGTTTCACGGCCTGGGACTGGTGGTCGTACAGTCGGGTCGCAGCCCCGGCAAGATCACGCTGCGGGCCGAGGCCGATGGGCTGGAAGGGGCCGAGGTTTCGCTGGAAACTGCCGCACCGCCCAAACCGCGGTAAGCAGTTTACTTCGTCAGTTCGGCCGTAGGGTGGGACTGGCCCGCGCGAAATCGGCATTATGCTCGCCCTGGACCTTATGCCGGTTTTGTTCCACGATGCGATTAGGCGAGCATGCGCTGAAAGGCGGAGCAAATGCCGTATTCCGGTCGCGTAGCGACCATTGACGGTAGCCGTGGGTTTCAACCCACGGTAGGCTACCCGCGCAAACTCCTCGCGTCGCGTAGCGACGCCTGAAAGGCACGCCAGCGCCCACGGCCGCGTTCAATCGTCGCTACGCGACGAAACGGGTCCTCTGCGATCCGTGGACCGTGGGTTAAAACCCACGGCTACCGTCAGTCGTCGCTACGCGACGGGGCATCCGCCATGCGGAGTGGCGGAACAGAAACGATCCTCAAAACCTACTCCGGTAAACCGCAGAAACGACCGATTTTGCGCAGGCCAGTCCCACCCTACTTCCGCTTGCCCAGCCACGGCAGCAGCGTGTGCTTCCTCTTCACGGGCTTGCTTTCCGGCGGCGAGCCGTCTTGGTCTTCCAACGTCGCCATCAGATAAGACCGGAAGCTGATCAAGACCTGTTGGGCCCGTTCGGCCACGTCGGCATGCCGGCGGTTGCGCGTCTTGCGCGGGGTAATGCTCGCGAAGATCCGCGTCCAAAGCACGCCACCCGTGTTGAGCTTGCCGTCGTCTCTTTCCCGGTGCACGCGCTGCTCTTCGAAGCGCAGATCAAGCTGGAAAGTGATCGGCCGGTCGGTCAGGCGACGCTGGCGGCTGTCGGAATCCTCGGCAATCTCCAAGCGGATGTCGTAGCCGTCGATTTTGAGGATGTTCGCCTTATGGTCGGCCACGAATCCGCGTAGCTTCTCGATCGCCATCTTGGTCGGCACGGGCGTGATCAGCGTCTGCTGGACGACCACGCCCTGATCGTTCTTGGCGGCCGGCGTGTCGTCATCGCGTGGCGGGAGCCTGCCGTCCAGACCGCTGCCCAACTGCACGACCTGGTTGCGGCCGTTTTCTTTGGCCGTCAGCAAGGCCCGGTCGGCGCGGCGGAGCATGGTCTCGGCCGTATCGCCGGGCTGGATCTCGGTCACGCCGAAGCTGACGGTGATCGGCTTGCCGTCCATTTTCGGCTGCGGAAGCTGCGCGAGGGCCAGGCGGATCTGATCGGCACGGCGGCTGCCGGTGGTGTTGTCGCAATCGGCCAGGAGCATGACGAATTCTTCGCCGCCGTAACGGGCCACCAGGTCGCCGGTATGGCAGCCGCCCTTGAGCAAGGCGGCAAGGCTCTTGATCACGTCGTCGCCCGCCTGGTGCCCGTAGGTGTCGTTCACCCGCTTGAAGCGATCGAGGTCGCACATCAGCAGGGCGCAGGGGGCCTGCTGCTGCTGGTGCGCGGTGATGAACATGGCGAGTACGCGATCGAACTCCGCGCGGTTGGCGACCTGGGTCAGCGGGTCGCGGGTGGCCTTGTCGGCCAGGCTTTGGCAGCGTTGCTCCAGCGAGATCTCCGACGACGCGTCGTGCAGCAGGAGGATTGCGCCCTGGGTACTGCCGTCGTTTCCGATCACCGGCATGATGTGGCTATCGACGGGCACGCAGCGGCCGTTGCGCCCGCAGACGGTGAGCCGCCGCAACGATTGCGCGCCGGAACGAATCGCCGCCAGCACGGGGCAATCGGTCTCGCCGACGGTCTGGTTCTTCTCGTCGCACAGCTTGAGGATCTCCGGATGCCAGTGTTTCTGCCGGATGCTCGCGCCGGCGATGCCCGTCAGCCGCTCCGCCCCGTGGTTCCACTGCACGATGCGGCCCTGCGCATCGACGAAAACGACGGCGTCGTACATGTTGTCCAGCAGCTTGGCCTCGAAGGACGACGCCTCGCCCGGCAGGGCCTTGGCCGGGGCGGGTGCAGCCGTGAAGTCCCAATAGGCGTTGGCCGTCTGCGGATCGAGCGAAAGCAGCCAGCGCGTGGCCACCTGCCGGCGGAGCTCTCCCCGGTCGCCTTCGAGCATCTCCACGAACTGCCGCACCAGGATCGGGTCGAATTGCGATCCCGCGCAGCGGAACAACTCGGCCATCGCCCGCTCCTGAGACAAGGCGGGTCGGTAGACGCGGTCGGTAGTCATGGCGTCGAAGGCCTCGGACACGGCGATCATCCGTGCGGCGAGGGGAATCTGTTCACCGCCGACCATGGGTACATGGTGCCCGGTCCCGCCGTGGCTGCCGTCGTACCACACGGCTACGTTTTCCACGATGCCCAGCATCTCGCCCGAGATGCAACTGCGGCGGAGAATCTCCACGCTCATCGCCCGCGCACGGGCCATGATCGCCGTTTCGTCGCTGTCAAGCCGCGTCGGTTTCAGCAAAACGTGGTCGGGCGTGCCGACGATGCCGATGTCGTGCAGCAAGGCGGCAATTTCCAGTTGCTCGCGCTGGCACTGGTCGAAATCCAGCCGCGTGGCCCAGGCCGAACAGGTCAACGCCACCCGCATCGAATGGCTCGCCGTGGCCGCGTGCTTGCACTGCAAGGCGGCAAACAGGCTGCCCGCGATGCCCAGCCGCCGTTTGGCCAACTGGTCGTCGGTCGCTTCCTCCGGCGTTTGCGGCAACGAGGGTCCGCCGGAAGCTGGAGATTCGAGCTCCGTGAGCAGGGCGCCCAGTTCGGCCATCCAATCATCGGGCGATGCGGCAACGACCTCGGGCGCTGGCGCCGGAATGGGAATGCCGGGACTCGGTAGTCTTGTCATGAAGGGTTTTCCGCCATCTTCCTTGTGTCTATTGGAAGCCTAGGTCACACCCGGAAGCACGTCAAAGCCTTTCGGCCGCTATTCCGGGCTATCCACAGCCGGACCGGAACAACCGATATCTCCCGTATTATCCCTTCGCCCCATTGCCGAACCCGATCGGATGCGGTAGAAACGGGATCAACGGGCTCGGTGCGGGTCACGGGCTCGGCGAAGGTCTCCCGACCTCGCCGAAACCGGGTTCGGCGTGGGTCTCCCGACCCCGCCGAAACGTGCGACCGAAGGTCTCCCGACCTTATCGGGAGACCTTCGGTCGGGCGTGTGGCTCGGTCAGAGACCGGCCACAACAGCAAGTGTGGCTCGGTCAGAGACCGGCCACAACAGCAAGCCGAGACCGGCCACGACAGCAAGCCGAGACCGGCCACGACAGCAAGCCGAAACCGGCCACAATAGCGAACAAAGGTCTTCACCTGCCCCGGAGCACTCCACCATGAAACTCATGTGTTATCAAGACGATCGCGGGCCGCGGATTGCCGGGCTGCGCGGCAGCGAAATCATTGACCTTCACGACGCCGACCCCGCCTTGCCCAGTTGCCCCAAGGCGTTTTTGGCCCAAGGGCCGGATGCGATCGGCCGCGCGGAAAGGGCCCTGGCCAACGGCCGGCCCGCGACCGCGCCGGTGACCTGGCTGCCGCCGATTCCCAGCCCGGAGAAGATTATCTGCATCGGGTTGAACTATGCCGACCATGCCCGCGAGACCAAGGCCGCGGTGCCTTCGTGTCCGGTGGTCTTCAGCAAGTTCCCCACTGCCTTGCTGCCGCACGAGGGGACCGTGCGATTGCCGCGGGCCAGCACGCAGGTCGATTACGAAGCCGAATTGGTGCTGGTGATCGGCCGCGGCGGACGCTACATTCCGCTGAGTGGGGCCCGCAGCCACATCGCCGCCTACACCTGCGGGAACGATGTCTCGGCCCGCGATTGGCAGAAGAACAAGCCCGGCGGACAATGGCTTTCCGGCAAGAGTTTCGACACCTTCGCGCCCTGCGGCCCCTGGATGGTCACGGCCGACGAGATCCCCGAACCAGGAAAGCTGGCGATCACGTTGCGGCTGAACGGGCAGGTCATGCAGGACTCCAACACGGCCGAGTTGATTTTCCCGGTCGACGAGCTCGTGAGTTACCTCTCGCAGTTCTGCACCTTGCACCCTGGCGACTTGATTTTCAGCGGCACGCCCGGCGGCGTCGGCATGGGGCGGCAGCCGCCCGTCTACTTGAAGCCCGGCGACGTGACTGAGGTCGAGATCGAGCGGATTGGGATCCTGCGGAACCGGTTTGAAGCGGAATAGCGGCGAGTTAAGGGCCGCTGGCCTCTTGAGTCTGGTGGCGAGCCCGCGAGCGCAGCGTCACGGGCGGCCCGAGTAAAGCAGGCCGTCGCCGGTTTGAACGTGGATTGATCTTTGATTTTCGGCCAACAGGTTTCCGGATGGCCCGTTCCGGTCGAACGTGATATACTTGCATGGATTGAGGGCGAGAAATGCCGTATTACTTCTTCATTTGCGGAAGATCAAGGCCGCGGCCGAACAGGGAGGTTTTCTGGGCGACCTTCGCCGCGCGATCACGGTTTCGCGAAGGCCGGTGGAAGAACTGGCCGGCGAAATCGGTATTGACTGCCGCTCGCTGTCCGACTTTCGCGCCGGCGATGCGGACCTGTCCTCCGCAGCGTTGGATCGGTTGGTTGGCGTTCTCGGTCTCCGCTTGATGCGGGAAATCCCCCGATGACGGCCCATGAAGACAATGGGACCTGCCCGCGCGGCATGTTGACTCAGGGGCTGGTGATCGTCGATCGCAACAAAACAGTCGATCGCTTGCCGCTAAGAGTATACAATATTGACGTTTGATTATCGTTTCCGATCGGACGAGCCTCCGGCCGCAGAATTTCTCCGGCTACGGTTCCTCCGGCGATAGGGTCCGCGGGGAAACGCGCTGGCCTCCCGTGTTTGGAAAGGAAACGCCTTGAAGCCTTCCCCTAGCGCCGCTTGGCGTCCGGTCTACCTGCGCCTATCGGTCACCGACCGCTGTAACCTGCGCTGCCGCTATTGCCGTCCTGCGCAGTCAGCGCGAAATCGGCGCCTGCCGGACTTGCGACCGATGAAGAACTGCTGGCGCTGATCATGCTTCTGCATGAACAGTTTCCAGTCTATAAGGTCCGCATCACCGGCGGCGAACCGCTGTTGCGGCCGGGGTTGCCCGGGCTGATCGAAAAAATTCGCCAGCGGATGCCAAAAGCCGAGCTGGCCATGACGACCAACGCGGTGTTGCTGAAACAGCATGCGGTAGCCGTGCGGCATGCGGGCGTGGAATTCCTCAATACAAGCCTTGACACGCTTTCCCCGGAATTATGCAAGGAACTTACCCGCGGCGGCGATGTACGGACGATCGTCGACGGCATCCGGGCGGCCCACGCGGCCGGATTTCCGCAGATCCGCATCAATACGGTGCTTATGCGGAACTATAACGGCGATTCGCTGCCGTCGCTCGTGCGGTTTGCCGCAGAACTGAGCTGCGAAATACGTTTCATCGAATTGATGCCCTTCGGTGAAGGAGCCGCCGTCTACGATCGAGAGTTCCTTTCCGCAGACGAGGCTCTGGAGTCGCTGGAAGCCCAGTTCACGAATCTCGGCCCCCTGCCGCGCAGCTCAACGGCGCGGCGGCATCGGTTATCGGTGGACGGGCAAGAACTGGCAATCGGCTTCATTACCAACATATCGCATCCCTTCTGCGAGGGCTGTGACCGAACACGACTCGACAGCCGCGGCCGGCTCTATGCCTGCCTGCGAACCGTGCAGGGCGTGGATCTGCTCACGCCCTACCGTGCCGGGCGAATCGACATAGTGCGCGCAATGATTCGCGGTGAAGTGCCCAACAAGACGATCCCCATAGGGGTCTGGCCGGCGCACGACATGGTGAGCATCGGCGGCTGAGAATTCGCGTCACACGACATTACGATCAAGGGCTAACTGGAACTCCTTGCGGATGATGGGCATCAAGGGCGAGATGCCGAACCGCGCGAAGAAACAGAAGAAAAAGGCAAGCCACGTCAGGTGGAAGGCCCGCATCTGGGGCGTGTTTGCGCGAAACAGGTCGATCCGTACGGCCTTGTCGGTTTCCAACATCAGTCTCTTAGCGGGGAAAGCGAGCATGAGATTGACGCGGCAGATCGATGCGATAGAATTCATCCATGATTCCCGATCCCGCGCGTTTTCAAGCAGCGATCGAGTCTTTCGACGCGGCCAATAGCGAAGACCCTGATATCAGGGTCTTTCAAGGTAAATCGTTCCCTCGGCAACTCCTCTACGGACAGCGCATGACCCACTGGCTCCAGGCGATTGAGACCGATGCCGCCGAGACGCTGCAACTGGCTGCCCGCAGCCAGCACCTCTGCCGCTGGATGATTCCGCGTAGCGAGTACCCGACGGGCCGTGCGGGCTATTACCGTTGGCGGACGCGGTTGTACGAATTCCATGCCGAAAAGGCGGGCGACATCCTCGCCAAGGTCGGCTACGACAAGACGACCATCGCCCGCGTCCAGGACCTGCTGCGGAAAAAGAACCTGAAATCGGACCCCCAGATGCAGGCTCTGGAGGACGTGGCCTGCCTGGTGTTCCTGGAGAACGACTTTGTGGATCTCGCTCGCCAGCACGATGTAGCGAAGATGATCGACATTATCCGGAAGACCTGGAAAAAGATGACGCCGCGCGGCCAGCGTGCGGCCCTCGGAGTGCCCATGGCCGACGCCGATCGGGCACTCTTGCAACAGGCCCTCGGGCCGCTGCCGCCGGCAGACCAAGCGGCAGATCATTCATCGGTCTGAGTGTCCGAGATCCTTTCCTGGGGCAATCTTGTCCCGGACCAGTTGCTTGAGTTCCTTGATCTCCGGAAAGCGGCCCTGCTCCCGCCGCGACCATAGCAGGTCTTCGTCAACTCGGATCTCGAACACTCCCCCCTTGCCGGGCGCTAACGCCACTTCGCCCAGTTCATCTTCAAATAACGCAAGAGCCACGGAGTTTCGACGATCACACGACGGCGCCGAACGGGTTCAGATTGAACTGGGCCCCGTTGTTGACCACCGGGCCCAACAGATTCGGCGCCGGGGTGATCGGCAGATTCCCCGTGCCGGAAAGCCCGCCATTGCGGCTGCCCAGGCCATTTCCGCTGGCGCTGATTGCCGTATCGACGTTTTGCAGGACGTTCTGCAAGGTGCTGCCAAGGCCGCCTACGGCGTCGGAAGCCGGGCTCGACGAGGCCCCTTGAAGCGACTGGATGTCGTTGGCCAGGTTCGCCAACGTGCCTTGAATCGCCTGCACAATCCCCCCGAGTTGCACCGGTGCGCTGGCGTTCACGCCGGCGAGAACGCCGACAATATCAACCGGCAACGAAATGGCTCCCGTGACGCTGCCGCTCGAGGCGCCGTTTAGTCCGGCAGTCAGGGCTTGCAGGTCTTGTTGGATGCCGCTGAGCACCGCGCCGCCCAAGGCGCCGGACACCAACTGGAGGTCGGTGCCGAGGACATTCAGTTGGCTCGCGGCATTGGCTACGGTGGTTCCGACGTTGACCAGTTGTCCACTGGTCGCTGCCTGGCTGGTCGGTGGGCTGGTCGTTCCCTGGGTGCTCGCTTGGACCGTGGCGATGAGGAACAAATTGTTGTTGCGGGGGATGCTCTCACCGTAGGCCGCGGGGCCCTCGAGGTTATTCAGGTTGTTCAGGGTCGCACCGATGCCTGCCAAGGCCGGCGTCTGTCGGTTGGTCGTTCCAGGAGTGCTCGTTGGGACCGTGCCGCTGTTGAAGCCATGGGTTCCTTGCACGGTTTCACCGTAGGCCGCGGGGCCCAGGAGGTTAGTCACGATTACGTGAATCCCGCTCAAGGCATTGACCGAGAGCATTGCGCGGCGTTCCAGCGATTCGAAGCGAAGGCTGCGGCGGAAGGTGTTCCTGTGCGTTTTCATGACGTCCTCGCGTGCAACTCGACTCAAGTTCCTTGAGGCACAGCACCCGAACGGTGTAGATTTTGGACGATCCGCTCATCCAACTGCATTATACGCGTCTCGACGTACACAATCCAATCTGGAAAACTGCAAAACCGCTGGCCTGACTCGAATTCCTGCAGGCGAATAGCAACATGGTTATGCGAGCCGTCGCACAATGGCTGGGACTTGGACTCGCCGCAAGCACACCATCAATGGTCCCCCGCTTCCAAGTGCGTCTTGCACAGTCCTCAACTTGCGATCTTGGGTTCGGCCATTTTATTTCTCCTTCTCGAAAGTTTCTTGCTCGATACAAACGTTGCGTCTTCACAGGATACTCGATTCCCGGACAAGTCTCTGAACATGGGTTGTCGGCATCGGACTTAATCCGCCTACGAAGCCAAGAAGGGTGGACGTTGAACTTGCGGGTGCCCGGCGTTTGAAGCCGTACTGGGGAAAAGCCACCGTAAGGAATTCTTGGGCGGGCTGCTGGAAGCGTGAAGATGGGAGCCGGACTGAGGCCCAATGCGAAAGCTCTGGAAATGCCACCGAACCCTACCGTGCGCGCGCCAGTGTTCTACCCGACGGCGAACAAAGCCGGCCGGACCATGCTGCGCGTGGTGCCCGAGGTGGTGGCGTCCGTGGAGGGAAGGGGACCGAGCAACGGAAACGCCACTCGAACCCTACTCGCGCCGGACACAGAGCCGCGGAGCCGCAGAACAAAGCATAACTGCGAGCGCGAAGCCCGCCTGCCGAATTCGGGCAAGGCGATTGGCGGCTGTAGGTTTGGCGGAAGGTATTTCGAGGAAACCACTTACGGCGATCGGGCCGGCCTCGATCCCGGCCCGCCGCGAGAAACGGACCTTCCCGGGCCTTGGCGCGAAATAATAACTCTGGAGACTTACGGTTATCTGGAATAATTTGAGAGCGTCGCCGCGAATAACGCGGGAAGAGCGGCGAGAAGTTCCTGGAAGCCGCGTTGCCCGGGACCCTTGAATTCCCGGCCGCGAAATGAGCCCTCACCCTCCGCCCGTTCTAAGGGAGACGGAAAAACGTTGGGCAGCGGCGGGCAGGCGAGGGAATTCCCGCCCGCGGCGGATGTTTTTCCCCGCGGCGGAACCCCTTGCCGCCGCGCGGCTTGCGCCTGGGCGGCGGCCCTCGTTGATGCGCACAAGTCTGCTAACGACCCCATCCGGCTTGCCGGATGGTGAAGGAGGTTGAAAGCTGAGCAACGATAGCGACAAAAGAATCAGACCCCATCCAGCTTGCTGGATGGTGAATCAGGTTGCCTAGCTACCGCATCCCGGCGCCATAGCCATGCAACCTTCTTCACCGACGCCGACCGCTTCGCGGTGCCCGGCGCGTGGGGGGTCGTGTTGATGTATTTTTTTCCGTTCTAGCCATTCAACCCGTTCACGAGGGCGGCCGCCCCTGGAAAAAAACCGGAAAAGCGCTTCCGCTGCGCTTGACAGATATTCAGAAGTATGTATAATTACGTCTGTGGACTGGCAACCCTGCCGTCCGCCTCGGGAAGAGAGACCGCCGCCCGCCATGAGAAAAGACAGTATGAATTCCGGTCTGCCAAGCGATGGCGTCGAGGCCCCGCCGCCTCTGCCGATCGTGGGTGGGCGCTTGTCCTGGCAACGTAAACCTTGTCAGGATTGGGAGTTGCGTCTTGGGTGTCCGGACGGAGTCCGTACACGTTGCCGGACAATTTGTCGCGCAAAAGTTCGGCGTCGTCGTCGTAAGTCGGTAGCAGACAACGCCTTCGGACTGAAGCAAAACGGATTTCTTGGTCTTTTTGTCCGGCACCGGTGCCGGACAGAACCGCCAAAGGAGGCATAGCACCCTGCTTTTGGGATAACATGAGGTTGACGCCCGTGCAGCCCGCAGGGAGGCGTGGTTGGCATGGGAACGAGGCTAGTCGCCGCGCGACGGTTACGCGATTTTTTCTCGTGCGAACTTGACTATTGGCAAAACCCTGCGAATATTGATAGGATTAGTTGTTAATAATCAATCACCCGCCAGGACCTTAGACTTGCTGTACGTCAGGCTTTCCAGCCTGACGACAGTCAACCGGAAAGGGTCAGGCTGGAAAGCCTGACGTACGTAGCATTCTGTCCGGTGGTTGAAAACTTTGGGTTTTCCATGAGATTATCGCATATTCGTCCTTTCCGGCAGAAAGGACCTACTGACAAGAAGGCATTCGGAATGAAACAGTTATCCACCCTGCTGGGCGGGTTCTCGCTGGCAGGTTTGGTCTGGGCGGCGTCGGCCTTGGGCGGCGATTGGGCCGCATGGCGCGGGCCGTACCAGAACGGCGTGTCGCTGGAAACGGGCCTCCCCAACTCCACCCAAGACATCCTCTGGCGAATCCCCTCCGGCGGCCACTCGACACCGGTTATCTTCGACGGCCGCCTCTTCGCCATCAACCTCAGCGGCAAAGGCATCACCGAACAAGAGCAGGTCTACGCCCTGGATGCCGCCACCGGCAAGGAGATTTGGAGCTACAAGTTCAATTGCTTCCATACCGACGTGCCCGACAGCCGCGTCGGCTGGGCCAGCGTGGCCGTCGATCCCGAGACGGGCAATGTCTATGCCAACGGCGTGCAGGGCCTTGTGCTCTGCCTCGACCGCGACGGCAAGCTCCTCTGGTCCAAATCGACCACGGAGCTGTACGGCCGCATCGCCGGCTACGGCGGACGGACCTACACCCCGATCATCGACGAAGACCGCGTGATCGTGGCCTTCAACAACTCCAGCTTCGGGGCGCATGCGGTGGGGGCGCATCGCTTCCTGGCCCTGGACAAGAAGACCGGCGAGATTCTCTGGTGGAGCACGCCGGGCGGCAGGCCGGAAGACCCGACCTACTCCAATCCCGTGGTGGCCGTGATCGATGGCCAGCGGCTGGTCATCGCCGGCAATGCCGATGGTTATCTGTATGCCGTGAAAGCCCGCACGGGCGAAAAGGTCTGGGCCTTCGCGGCCAGCCAGCGGGGGTTGAACGCGTCGCCCGTGGTCGACGGCTACCGGGTCTATATCACGCACAGCGAAGAAAACTACGACAGCACCTCAATGGGCCGGGTAGTCTGCATCGACGGCCGCGGCCATGGCAACATCACCAAGACCAACGAGTTGTGGCGCTGCGACGGCATCGATGCGGGGTTTGCGTCGCCGCTCTTGCACGACGGGCGGCTGTACGTGATGAGCAACAGCGGCATTCTGCACTGTTTCGACGCCGTCAGCGGAAAGAAATACTGGCAGTTCGTCGCCGGCCGGGTCGGCAAGGGCTCGCCCGTCTGGGCCGACGGCAAGATCTACCTCACCACGGCCAACGGCACCTTCGTGATCCTGGAAGACAAGGGCGATTCCTGCCGGAAGATCGACTCGATCGACTTCAATACGGGTGGCGAAGACGGCATTGAAATCTTCGCCTCGCCGGCAGTTTCCGACGGCCGCATCGCCTTCTGCACCACGACCGAGATGATCTGCTTTGGCAAGAAGGACGCGAAGCCGCAAGCGGTTGCCGCCGAGAAACTACCCGACGAGGCGGCCCCGGAGAAGGAACCCGCCGCACTGGTGATCCGGCCGGCGGAAGTGTTGCTCAGGCCCGGCGAGACCGTCAAGTTTCAGGTCCTGGCCTACGATCGGCATGGCCGCCGCATCGGTCCGATCGATTCCACCTGCTACTTCCCGCTGAAGCTCGGCGGCTTGGATACGCAGGGCCGGTTCACGGCCGGCAAGCGCGCCGGCATCGGCGAAGTGCGGGCCGAGGTCGGAAAGCTGATCGGCACGGCCCGCGTGCGGGTCGTCCCCGACTTGCCGATCGTCGAGGATTTCGAGTCCTACAAGGACGGCGACATCATCGGCTGGTGGGTGGGCGTTTCCAAGGCGAAATACACGATCGAGACCCTGGAGAGCTCGAAGGTCTTGAAGAAACTGCACGACAACAAGGGGCCGATTCTCAATCGCTCGCTGGCCTACATCACGCCGCCGATCCCGGCCGGTTACACGGTCGAGGCCGACGTGATGGGAGTCGCGTTGACCGAGCCGGGCAGCCGCGTCGTGGGACGCGGCGACGTGGGCGTAACCAATTCCCGCTACGTGCTGGAGCTCTTTGGCAGCGGCAAGAAGGCGCGGGTCATGTCGTGGATTCCCGGGCCGCGGTTCGAGAAGAAGATCGACTATCCCTGGAGCCCCGGCACGTGGTACCGCCTGAAGCTCAAGGTCGACATCGTGGAAGGGGCACCCTCCGGGTCGGGCAAGATTCTTGCCAAGATCTGGCCCCGCAACGAGGCCGAACCCAAGGAGTGGACGATCGAGGCCACCGACCCGCAGCCGAACTACGAAGGCTCGGCCGGGATTTACGCCAACAGTACGAAGGCCCCGCTTTACTTGGACAACGTCAAGGTTTACCGCTGACTGGCCGAAATGGGATGTTCAATTCCCACGCTGAAGGTGTGTAACCCCGCAGCCCAGGGTGGCGCAGCGCACCCTGGGATAGCAAGCGTTGACCGAACCGCACCCCGAAGGGGTGCGACAGATGTGGCACCCCTTCCGGGTGCGGACGACGGTGTGCCGTTCGTCAACCCAGGGTGCGCTGCGCGACCCTGGGCTATGGAGTTGAACCGCTTCGCAGTTGGCGTGGCGGCAACAGTTTGAAAACACGTTTCCTTTTTGCTCCTGAGCAATACCAAAATGAAATTCCGCACCCTCATAACTTTCGTTTTCCTGCCGCTTGCGGCTTCGCCCGCTTTCACCGCCGATTGGCACATGTGGGGCGGCAGCCAGCAGCGCAACATGGTCAATACCGTGGAGAAGAACATCCCCGACAGTTGGGATGTCGCCACGGGCAAGAACATCAAGTGGGTCTCCCAGCTCGGCTCGCAGTCGTTCGGGAACCCCGTGGTCGCCGGCGGCCGGATCTTCGTCGGCACAAATAACCAATTCGAACGCCAGCCCAAGATCAAGGGCGACAAGGGCGTGGTGATGTGCTTCCGCGAGGCCGACGGCAAGTTCCTCTGGCAGATCGTTCACGACAAGCTCGCCTCCGGCCGCGTGAACGACTGGCCCAAGCAGGGCATCTGCTCGACGTGCAACGTCGACGACAATCGCGTTTACTACGTCAGCAACCGCTGCGAACTGGTCTGTGCCGACGTCGAAGGGGCCAACGGCGGCAGCGGGGCACCCTCTGGGTCCGGCAAGGTCTTATGGAAGCTCGACATGATGAAGGAGCTGGGCGTCTTCCCCCATAACATGTCGGCCAGCTCGCCGAATATCGACGGAGACTTTGTGTACATTGTCACCGGCAACGGCGTCGACGAAAGCCACATCGTCATCCCCTCGCCCGACGCACCCAGCTTCATCGCCGTGAACAAGAAGACGGGCGAGGTCGTGTGGGACAAGGTCGGGCCGGGCGACAAGATCCTCCACGGCCAGTGGTCCAGCCCGGCGATCGGCGTGATCGGCGGTGTGAAGCAAGTGGTCTTTCCCGGCGGCGACGGGCGGTTGTACGCCTACGAGCCGGTAAGCGCCGGCGGCAAGGAGCTCTGGAGCTTCCAGTGCAATCCCGAGGGCACGGTCTACAAGCTCGGCGGCCGCGGCACGCGGAACGAGCTGATCGCCACGCCGGTGATTTACAAGGACCGGGTGTACATCGCCATGGGCCAGGATCCCGAGCACGGCGAGGGGCCCGGCCACATGTATGCCATCGACGCCACGAAGCGGGGCGACATCACCAAGACCGGCGCCGTTTGGCGCAACGACGAAGTGAAGCGCGGCCTGGCCACCGTTTCGATCTACGACAACATCCTCTATCACTGCGATCTCTCCGGCAACTTCCGCGCCATCGATCCCGAGACCGGCAAGGTGCTCTGGAAGCACGAGATGGGGTCGGCCGTCTGGAGCTCGCCCTATTATGTCGACGGCAAGGTCTTGTTGGGCGACGAGGACGGCCACGTGGTAGTGTTCGCCGCCGGCAAGGAGAAGAAGATCCTCAACACGATCGACATGGGGGGCTCCGTTTATACCACGCCCGTGGCGGCCAACGGCGTGTTGTATATCAGCACACGGGAAAAGCTGTACGCCATCCAGCAAGGGGCGTCGTGCGACGTGAAGAAGGTGAATTAAGCTGTAGGGTGGGACCAGATCGGGGCACGCGGTATTCCCGGGTCGCGAGCGCAGGCCCACCATGATTGTAAACGGTAGAAGGAATGGTGGGCCTGCGCTTGCTACGCAATCTGGTCCCACCCTACAAACCTGCAAAAGAAACCCAAATGATGTCAGCCGTCGCCGAGAGAACCCATACTGCCAGCGATCTTCCCGCCCGCGTGGCTCGGGCCCGCGAGACCCTCGACGCCTGGGTCCGCGAGTGCGTGGCCTGGCATTTCGATCCCGGCACGGGCACGCCTTTCTGGCTCGATTTCGCCGCGAAACTCGGCTGGGACCCGCGGAAAGAGGTCCATGGCTTCGCCGATCTGGGCAAGCTTGGCCTTTTTCAGGACGAATGGCTCCGCGGCGGTCCCGTGCGGCGTTGGGTGCCGAGGGCCTACGCCGATCGGCCGGTCTGCGTCTTCGAGACCGGCGGCAGCACGGGCATCCCTAAAAGCCGCATCAACGTCGATGACTTCCGCATCGACTACTCGATGTTCAGCGACACGCTCAACGACGAGTACTTTCCGCGCGGCGCCAACTGGCTGATGCTCGGCCCCTCGGGCCCGCGGCGGTTGCGGCTGGCCGTCGAGCACCTGGCCCAGGTCCGCGGCGGCATCTGCTTCTGCATCGATCTCGATCCCCGCTGGGTCATCCGCCTGATCAAGCAGGGGCAATTCGACGTTCTGGAGGATTACAAGGACCACTGCATCCAGCAGGCGCTGACGATCCTGCGGGCGAACCATGAGATCAAGTGCATGTTCACCACGCCCAAGCTGCTGGAGGCCTTGTGCGAGAAGATCTCGCTGAAGAAGGCCGGCATCACGGGCGTCTTCTGCGGCGGCACGGAGATGACGCGGCAGTTCCACCGTTTCGCCCGCGAGGAGCTGCTGGAAGGGGCCGATTTCGCCCCGACCTACGGCAACACGCTGATGGGCCTGGCCTGCAACAAGCCCTTTGATCCGGCCGACGACTACTCGATTATCTACCACGCCCCGCAACCGCGGGCCGTGCTGGAAGTGGTCCAGCCCGAGCATCCCGAGCGGCTTGTCGACTATGGCCAATGGGGTCGTGTGAAGCTGACCACGCTGACCAAGGAGTTCTTCGTGCCTGGCTTCCTCGAGCGCGACGAGGCCCTCCGCACGCCGCCCGTGCCGAGGTATCCCTGGGACGGCGTGGCCGACGTCCGCCCGTTCCGCAAGTTGGAAGTGAACGTCGTGGAAGGGGTTTATTAACGTTGCAGGGTGGGCCGAGTGAAACGAGTCCCACCAGGAGAAACGCGAGAGGATGGTGGGACTCGTTTCACTCGGCCCACCCTACGGCCTGACGTACGAACCTAGCACATGATTGAAATTCCCATACTCCGCCACGGCCGGCCTTATACGAGCAAGGAAACGCTCGAACTGCGCGACTACGCCAGCGGCGAGCACGTGGCGCGGTTGAGCATCGCCAATCCGGGGCTGATCGCGCGCGACTTGTTGCAAGACGCCTGGACGCCGCTTCAGGACCTCGCGGTCCAAGACATCCTCGGCATGCTCCGCGTGGCGGCGCACTCGTTCATGACCGAAGAGTTGCCCGTCGGCGAACAGCTTCAATCGCCGGCCGACTTCATCGCCGCACAATCCGCGACGACCGGCCTGCCGTATTCGCTTTGCCGGCAGAACATGGCGAAGATCGAGTCGGCCATGCTCAACATGGCGGTGATCCTCGACGGCCTGACGGGCGGACTTGACCTCGACGTGCTCGACGACGGCTACGGACTTCGTGACGGACACGTGGTAAGCTACGCCCCCAAGGCGCGGCGGTTCGGCGCGGTGCTGCCGGCCAATTCGCCGGGCGTGCACGCCTTGTGGCTGCCGGCCTTCGCCTTGAAGATGCCGCTGGCCTTGAAACCGGGACAGCGCGAACCGTGGACGCCGCTGCGGATCATGGAATCGCTCCGTGCAGCCGGACTGCCGGAGGTGGCGCTGGGCTTTTATCCCTCGGGGCACGACGGTGCCGGCGTGATTCTGCGCAAGTGCGGCGCTTCGATGATGTTCGGCTCGGGCCCGTCGGTTCGTCCGTGGCTCGGCGACCCGCGGATCGAAATCCACGGCCCTGGTTACAGCAAGGTGCTGCTGGGGCCCGACACAGCCGGCGCCTGGCGCGAGTATCTCGATCTAATCGTCACTTCCGTCTCATCCAACGGCGGCCGCTCGTGTGTCAATGCATCGAGCATTCGAACCCCGGCGCAGGGACGCGAGTTGGCCGAGGCCTTGGCCCAGCGCCTGGCGGAAATCGTGCCCAAAGCGCGCGACGACATGTCGGCTTTGCTGGCCGCCTTCCCCGATCCGGACGCGGCCCGCGGTATTGACGCGGCGATCGAGCGCGGGCTGGCCCAGGGCGGCGCCGAGGACGTGTCGGCCCGTTTCCGCGGATCGCAGCGCCTGGTCGAGTTCGAAGGCGGCACGTACCTGCTGCCGACGGTGATTTACTGTGAGGATCTCGAGCAACCGCTGGCCAACCAGGAATACCTGTTCCCGTTTGTGAGCGTGCTCGACGTGCCCGTCGCCGAACTGCTCGATACGCTTGGTCCCAGTCTGGTGGTCACGGCCTTGACCGACGACGCGCGCATCGAGCGCGATCTGTTGGGCCGGCACGAGATCGGACGCTTGAACCTGGGGACGGTGCCCACCAGCGTGTTGCAGTGGGACCAGCCGCACGAGGGAAACATTTTTACCCACTTGTACCAGCAGCGGGCTTTCCAGCGGGTGGCATGCCTTCCCGCGGGCACCGATGCGCAGCGTTGGTCGGCCGGATAGGCATTTTCCCTCGGCGAAAAGCATGTCTTCCAGTGGGAACAGTTCGCTGTTGCGAATTGACTTGATGGATGACGATCGCGAATCACACCGTAAGTCCCCTCACCTCAATTTTAATGTCTGCCTCCGCCCCTGGACGACGAACATTGGAATCAGTTACAATAGCCACACTTGCTTTGCCTTTCGTTACGTGTTGTCGACGCAGTGTTACTCCTATGGAACGTTCTTCCGCCGTGATGGAACCCCCTCTCCGATTGCAGGGATCGCGCATTTTCCAGGGCGACGCGCTGAAGGTCCTCGGTCGGTTGCCTTCGGAGTGTGTCCAATGTGTAGTGACATCGCCGCCGTACTGGGGGCTTCGGGATTATGAGATCCAGGGGCAGATCGGCCTGGAACCGACGCTCGACGAGTTTCTCGCACGGCTGGTGGCGGTGTTCCAGGAAGTCAAGCGGGTTCTGAAACAGGACGGTACGCTCTGGCTGAATATTGGCGACGGCTTTACGAGCGGCAATCGCCGTTGCGCGCAACCGACAAGAAGAACCCCGCGCGTGCGATGGATGTGCGCCCCGATACGCCTGAAGGGCTCAAACCGAAAGACTTGCTGGGGATCCCCTGGCGACTGGCTTTCGCGCTGCAGAACAGCGGCTGGTACTTGCGTAGCGATAACGTGTGGTACAAACCCAACGCAATGCCCGAAAGCGTGAAAGACCGCCCCACGCGCGCCCATGAATATATCTTCCTGCTGACCAAGGCCGAGCAGTACTACTATGACTACGAAGCGATCATGGAGAAAAGCGGCGCGGCGCGGAGAAATCGGCGTAGCGTATGGTTTGTGAATACACAACCGTTTCCTGAAGCCCACTTCGCCACGTTCCCCCCGGCATTGATCGAGCCCTGCATTCTTGCAGGAAGCAAAGCTGGCGATCACGTTCTCGACCCGTTCTTCGGCTCGGGCACGGTTGGCGTCGTTTGCCAGGAACACGAGCGGCATTACGTCGGCGTGGAACTACGGCCCGAGTACGTCGTCATCGCTCAGCGCAGGTTGGCTGCGGAAAAAAGAACTTTGCTATCCGCAGAGGGGTCTGCATGTCGAAAACCATAGTGATTCCACAACCCGACTTGCAGATTGGATTTGCGCAAGCGCTGCCGGAAATCCGAAACCGACAATTGCAAGACGCCCTGCGGGAAACGGTGCGGGCCATGGAGGTACCGTCCATCGATCGAGAGCTAGCCGCTTTAGTTTCGTCGGACGACCTTGCGCTCTTGGCAAGCCGTGGTCTGCGGGGTGAGTTGCTCTTTGCCGTGCCATGCGTCCTGCAGAAAAACCCAAAGCTGCTTTCCTATTACCGTCTGCTCCTCGGGCATAGTCAAAAAGAATTCTATTCGGCCAGGTGCGCCGGAACGGCGTTCAAGAGAATGGAGGAGGAGGGCGACCTTTCCCGAATCGACGCCCAGTCACTCAGTGCCTTGTGCTGCGCGCTCATCTCCGCGGCATCTTTGCTGCTGGCCGGCATCGGTTCGAGCAGAGTAACCGGTGAATTCCTCGATCAGTTGACCCTCTTGACCCTCGGTGCCCAATTGCGCGGTGGAGCAAATGTGAAGAAGGGGACCGATGCTATCCGGAAGGTTTTCACCTTGCTCAACGAGATCGTGGCTGCGTGCGCTGTGTCCACAAGCGAACGACTGATACTCGTTCGCAACGCCGCGGGCAGACCCGTAACGATCGAGTTTGCCTCCGATCCGGATATCGTGATCCGGGAGAAGATGGCGTCGGACGAATTGCGAAACATCATTGCGATTGAGGTAAAGGGCGGCAAGGACTTCTCCAACATCCACAACCGAATGGGCGAAGCGGAGAAAAGTCATCAGAAGGCGCGACAACGAGGTTTTGTCGAGTGTTGGACGGTTGTCAATGTGGATGATATTGATCTCGCGATGGCCATGCGCGAATCGCCAACGACAAACCGTTTTTACTTGCTTTCGCAACTGGAATCACGAAAGGGCCGCGAGTTCGAAGATTTCCGACGTAGGATCATCGCGCTGACCGGCATCCCCACATGACACTGATATCATGACCTCACGCTACGCGCGCAATCGACGGCTGATGTGGATCCTCTTTGCGGTGCTGGTGGTCCTGCACCACGACTGGTGGTTCTGGCACAACGGCACGCTGGTGTTTGGCTTCCTGCCGATCGGGCTGGGCTACCAGATCCTGATCTCGCTGTCGGCATCGGCCCTCTGGGGCTGGGCCGCCTTCAATGCCTGGCCCGATCAGTTCGACAAACTGACCGCCAAGCGCCTGCCGGCAATTCGCGCGGCCATTGAGATGCAAATCCGAAACTCGACATTCGCCATTCGCGCTTGGTTACCACCTTCTACCTCTAACCCCGATCTCCTGTGATTCCTTTCTACATGATTTGCGGCTACCTGCTCCTCCTGGTCACGGTGGCGCTGCTGGGCTCCATTGGCCGTAAGCGGAACTCGGCCGTCGACTTTTTCCTGGCCAGCCGCGGCTGCGGGGCGTTCCTGCTGGTGATGACCATCTTCGGCACGACGATGACGTCCTTCGCCCTTGTCGGCAGCACGGGCGAGGCCTACCGGCGAGGCATCGGCGTCTACGGGCAGATGGCGTCGTGGTCGGGCCTGATCCACTCGGCCTGCTTCTTCCTCATCGGCACGAAGCTCTGGTACCACGGCAAACGCTTCGGCTACAGCACGCAGATCCAGTACTTCACCGACCGCTTCCAAAGTCCGGCGATCGGCTTCATCCTTTTTCCGATCCTGGTGGGTTGGGTCGTGCCCTACGTGGTGATCAATGTGCTGGGCTCCGGGAACATCATTCAAACGGTCACGGCCGGCGCCTTTCCCGCGGCTTTTCCCACCGATAAGGTCGAGACCAACGGCGGCATTCCGCCGTGGTTGGGCTCGGCCATGGTTTGCATCACCGTTCTGGTATATGTCTTCGGCGGCGGCATGCGGAGCCTCTCGTTCGCCAATGCCGTGCACGCCAGCGTTCTGATCTTGCTGGGTGGGATAATCCTGTTCCTGATCGTCGGCAAACTCGGCGGCACCGCCGCGGCCTCGGCCCTGGTTGCCCAGGAACATCCCAACCTGCTGGTCCGCGGCGAAGGCGACCACGGCATCGGACACATGGAGTTCCTGTCCTATATGTTCGTGCCCTTGTCGGTCGGCATGTTTCCGCATCTCTTCCAACATTGGATGACCGCCAAGGACGTGAAAACTTTCCGCCCGGTGGTGATCCTGCACCCGCTCTTCATCATGCTCGTCTGGGCCCCCTGCGTCCTGCTGGGCATCTGGGCCTCGATAGCCACGCTCAAGGGCCTGCCGGTCATCCCCGCCGCCCTCGACGAACCGAACAAGGTCCTCGGTATTTTAGTGAAGAAACTGACCAATCCCACGGTCGCCGGCTTTCTGGGCGTGGGGATCGTTTCCGCCACGATGTCGCTGGACTCGCAGTTTCTCGCGCTTTCCAGCATGTTCACGCACGACATCCTCGTGCGCGCGTTGGGCGAAAAACGCCTGGGCGACAAGCAGCGGGTCCTTTTGGGCCGCTCGCTGGTCTTGGCCATCGTGCTGATAGCCTACCTCGTTTCGCTCTTCGCTCCGCGCTCGGTCTATACGCTCGGCGTGTGGTGCTTCACCGGCTTTTCCGGTCTCTTCCCGCTGGTCTTTTGCTCGCTCTACTGGAAGCGCGTGACCACCGCCGGCGCGATCGGCTCGATTGCGGCCGCGTTGGCCGCCTGGGGCTATTTGTTCCGTGAATCGGGCTGGGGCGCGAACAAGGATTACCTGTTCCTCGGCATGTTGCCCGCCGCCGCGATCGTCTTCGCCGCCACCGTGACGCTGGTCGTCGTCTCGCTCCTGACGAAACCGCCGGCGAAGGAAGTGGTCGAGCGGTTCTTTCCAAAGGAGGTGGAGGATCGGCAACTGGCGGGGGTTGGCGTCTAAATGGGCTTGAGCAAGTCAGGAGGAGCGCAAGAAGGGTGGCTGGGGCAAAGCGTGGCGGTGCCCCAGGATTTGGCAGGGCTGGGGCTTCGCTACGGTCTGGGCCGTCTCACCCTACCGCCGCCGCAACATCTGCCGGGCGATTTCCCGCTTGGCCTCGGCCGATTTCATGGCCTGCCGCTTGTCGTGTTTGGCCTTGCCCTTGCAGAGCCCCAGGAGGAGTTTGGCCTTGCCCTCCTTGAAATAGAGCCGCAGCGGCACCAGCGTCAGGCCTTTTTCCGCCGCCCGGTCGGCGAAACGCTTGATCTCGCGGCGGTGCATGAGCACCTTGCGGGGCCGCTTGGGACGATGGTTGAAGCGGTTGGCATCGATGTATTCGGGGATGTCGCAGCCGATCAGCCAGACCTCATCGTCCTTGACGCGGGCGTAGGCCTCTTCCAAGGAGATCCGGCCCTCGCGGAGGCTCTTCACCTCGCTGCCCTGCAAGACTACGCCGCACTCCAGGGCGTCGAGCACCTGGTAGTTGTACAGGGCCTTGCGGTTTTCGCAGATCACGCGCTCGTTGGAGTCGGGGTCGCTTTTTTTCTTGGATTTTGCCATGCTCGCCAGTCGCCGATTGCTATTCCGCAAAAACTCGATTCGTGGATAATTCCGGGGCCAATCGTACTCGTCACGTTCCGCGTGATGAAATACCATCACGCGGAGCGTGATTAGTACGATGATTGTATTCCTTCCGCCTTGGTTCGCCCATGCCGCACGGCCCGTTATCCGCCGAATCGCAATCGCCCGCCGTGGAAACCTTCCTGCTGGGCCAGATCCCGTACCTGCGCTGCCTGGAATTCCAGCAGCGCCTGCTCGCCCAGGTGTCCGAGCGGGATGACGGCCAAATTGTCGTGTTGATGTGCGAACATCCCGAGGTCATCACCATCGGCCGCGGCGGTCGGCCGTCGCAAGTCGCCGGCCAGAGCGGTTTGCTCCGCTCCCGAGAGATCGAGACGCATTGGATCAATCGGGGGGGCGGATGCCTGTTGCACTGTCCAGGGCAACTTGCCATTTATCCTATTTTACCACTTCGCTGGCACGATTTCTCCGTTGGCGAGTATCTCCAGCGGCTTCAGGCGGCCTTGGCGGAGACGGTTACCGAGTTAGGCGTGCAGATCCAGCCCCAGCCGGGCCGGTATGGCGTTTGGGGGCGAACAGGCCAGATCGCTGCCTTGGGAGTGGCTGTTCGCGATTGGGTCACCTGGCAAGGGGCCTATTTGAACGTATCGCCCGCAATGGGCCTGTTTCGTTTGGTGGAGAGCGATCCGCTGGGGCATACGCCGATGGGCAGTATCGCCGCCGAGCGCTGTGGGTTCGTGCGGATGGCCACGGTGCGGGCCGTGCTCGTCCGCCATCTCACCGAGGCCTTCGGCTGTGACCGATATCATCTGTATACGGGACATCCGTGGCTGAAGGCGGAAGGCGAGGATAGACGCGGCGCGGTGGCATAAGCGGCAGCCTTGATGGATCGTTGACGGGCGGGGTTCCGCTGGTCTTTACGGCCCACGTTTGTACAATTTGCAGTTAGTAACGCGAGATCGTCAACTCAAATACTGACAGAAAAACAATCAGATTTCAAATCGCAGATTTCAAATTCAATATTTTTCTTTCATCGATTTTCCCCCTTATGCCCCAATCGCCCCCGCTGCCCCGCTGGCTGAAACGCAACGTGCCCAAGGGCAACGCCAATCACTTTACGGCCCGGCTAATTGATGAACTGAAGCTACAAACCGTCTGCGACCATGCGAAATGTCCCAATCGCATGGAATGCTACGCCCAGAAGACGGCCACGTTCATGATCCTCGGCGACACGTGTACCCGGGCCTGCCGTTTTTGCAGCGTGCCCAAAGGCCGGCCGCAGCCGCCGGAGGCGGACGAGCCGCGCTGCGTGGCCGAGGCCGTGGTCCGCCTGGGCCTGAAACACGTCGTGGTGACCTGCGTCACCCGCGACGATCTGCCTGACGGCGGTGCCGAGCACTACGTGAAAACCGTCGAGGCCATCCGTGCGGCGACCGACGCCGTGGTCGAGGTGCTGCCGTCGGACTTCAACGGCAATCTGTCGGCGCTCGATCGGGTGATCGACGTTGCGCCGGAGGTTTACAATCACAATACGGAAACGGTGCCGAGACTGTATCGCTCGATCCGTGGTCCGCGTTCGAAATATCCCTGGACCCTGGCCATGTTTCGCCGAATCGCCCAGCGGAACTCTGCCATCAAAATCAAGTCGGGCCTGATGCTGGGGATCGGCGAAACGAACGAAGAACTGCTCGATACGCTGGCTGATCTGTACGACGCCGGCGTCCGGCTGCTGACGCTCGGCCAGTACTTGCAGCCCTCGCTGCGGCAGATGGCGGTGGTCCGTTACTTGCCCGTCGAGGAGTTCGAGCAGTTGGGCAACATGGCCCGACAGATCGGTTTCACGCAAGTAGCCAGCGGGCCGTTCGTGCGATCGAGCTATCACGCACGAGAGATGGCTTAAAGGAAATACGAAATACGCAGCACGAAATGCGCGACCACGGGTACGTGGTGCCCGATACAAAATCAGAATGAACAATGCTCAAAACGTTCGGAAGCGGCAAGTCAACCTTTGCTTGCCGGACCTTGGCCTCGGCGACCAGCCGATCACGCTGAGCGGATGGCTCGTTCCGCGAGGGGCCCGAGTGCCAGCCGGCGAGCGGGTGGCCGAGGTGTTGGCCGGCCCGGCTACGGTAGATCTCCCCTCGCCGGTGGATGGCATACTCGTCGAGCGGTTGGTCGACGAGGATGAGCGAATTACTGTGGGACAAGCCCTGGCGGTGATTGAAACCTGGCCATAATCCAGTGCGTCAGGCCAACCACGGCCGCGATTACGGGCATGGTTCAGAAATGGGGACAGGCACCTCGCCGGCGTCCATTTCTTGCGGCCTAATCGCTACTGGGCTCGGAGCCAGTCCCCGTTTCTGAACCATGCCCGATTACGGCCGGCCTGACGTACATAACTTCTTGCGCCACTTTGCCTTGCGGAATTTTCTCTGCCCCGCCTGTAAGATTGCCCTTGCCGCGGAAACAAATTCTGTGGTAAATCGTATTGGGTAACAGTTCGCTGCCTGGGCCGCGGAACGCCCCGGCGGCGGGTGGACTCCAACAGAGTTCAGAGGTTCCCGTTTCCTTTTTTCTTTGACACAAGTCAATGAGGAGTAATGCGATGAAAACGAAATGGGGTGGTGTGAGTCGAGGTCTTTATTTCGGGCTCGCCAGCCTGGCCGTCCTTGCCTGCGTGACGGCAGTCAATTGGAACACGATAGCAGCCTATGCAAAAAACGCCCGGCAAGGGTCGTCAACGGCCTGGTATTCGACGTCGCCGCAGGCCAGCAGCAATGCCGGCGATCGCGCGGCGCTGGACAAGACGGCGATCGACAACGCCCGGCAGTATGCCAAGTCGATGTCTACGGCTTTCCACGCGGCGGCCGAGCAGGTGTTGCCGGCGGTGGTGACGATCACGACCAAGCCGACGGTGGTGAAAGCGTCCCGAGGCCTGAAGTCGGTCCCCGAGGAGGGTGACGACAACATGGAGGAAATGCCGTTCGGCTTTAACGGTTCCCCGTTCGGCGATATGCTCAAGGACCCGCAGTTGCGGAAGTTCTTCGAGTTCCATGGCATGCCCAACATCCCGCACGGTGTTTCCGGCAGCGGCTCGGGCGTGATTGTCGATCCGCAGGGCATCATTCTCACCAACAACCACGTTGTCGCCGGTGGCGGCGAGGTCACGGTCCGCCTCAGCGACGGGCGGGAATTCAAGGGCGAGCAGATCAAGACTGATCCCAAGAGCGACCTGGCCATCGTCCGCATCAACGCCGGCGGCTCGCTTCCCGCGGCGCGGCTGGGACGCAGCAGCGACGTGGAAGTTGGCGATTGGGTGCTGGCCCTCGGGCAGCCCTTCGGACTGGAAGGCACCGTGACGGCGGGCATCGTCAGCGCCAAGGGACGCGGCTTGGGCATCACCGATCGCGAGGACTTCATCCAGACCGACGCGGCCATTAATCCCGGCAACAGCGGCGGGCCCCTGGTCAATCTCGACGGCGAAGTGATCGGCATCAACACGGCCATCTCGACCAACTCGGGCGGCTATCAGGGCGTTGGCTTCGCGGTGCCGATCGATCTAGCCAAGTGGGTCGGCGGACAGTTGGAGCAAAACGGGACGGTCCACCGGGCCTACCTGGGCGTCTTGATCCAGCCGGTCACGCAGGACGTCGCCGAGCAGTTCAAGGTCAAGGTACACAGCGGTGTGATGGTTCGCGAGGTCCGCAACAACACGCCCGCCGCCAAGGCCGGCGTGCAGCCGGGCGACGTGATCCTGCAATTCGCCGGTCAGCCGGTGAACACCCCGCGGGAGTTGCAGAATACCGTCGAGCGTTCGCCGATCGGCAGTTCGCAGCCCATGGTCTTGCTCCGGGACGGCAAGCAGGTGACGGTCAATGTGACCTGCAACGAGCTGCCTGCCGATGCCACGGCCGCGGCCAGCCCGTCGAGCCGGGGCGAGGGCGGCAGCGGTTCGAGCTTCGAGCAGTTGGGCATCCGCGCCGAGACGCTCACCAGTTCGCTGGCCGAGGAGTTGGGCGTGAAGGCCGAGTCGGGCGTGGCAATTACCGAGGTTCGGCCGGGCAGCCCCGCGGCCATGGCTGGGCTGGCCAAGGGCATGGTAATCACGCATGCCAATCGCAAGCCGGTGAAATCGCCGGCCGATTTGCGGAAAGCCATTGAGGCCAAACCGCTGAGCGAGGGCCTGCTGTTGATGGTCCGAACCGAGGAAGGCAACCGCATGGTGCTGCTCCGTGTGGGCGGATAAATGAATTCTTGAATCAAGGGCTTGGACCCCTCCCTGGGCCTCGGGAACTTGAGCGACGCGTGCGGCAAAGTGCTCCTCTGTCGTAGCGACTCAGGCTCCCGAGGCCTCTCTTATTCGTAGAACGCAATTCATTGAACTACCAGATCTTTCCCGGCGATCGGGTCTTCATCGCCGAAGACCCGCTCGTTACGCGGAGCAACTTGATCGCCAAGAAAACGGCCCCCATCGAGCGGATCATGGGTATTGTCAGCTTGACCGCTTCTACCGTCGGCGGTCTGAGCAGCACGCCGGGTGCCGACGCGGTAGTGAAGGAACTCGTGCGGAGAGGCTTGATTACCGACGACGAGGAACTGATGAAAATCGCGCTGGATGCGATACGCCGCCATGAAGAGAGCAAGAAAGCGGGGGCAAGAGCGGTGACAGAGAGCAAGCCGCGCCGATGATCGGCCGACTGCGTTGACCGCCTTTGAGGGGTTGAAGATTGCCGCGTTGTCGATTGACAATCGTGCATTGCTTCTGAGCGCGAACCTGCGCGACTTTGAACAAGTTCCCAATTTGCGCATTGAAGACTGGCTTTACGATTAAGAGAACCGGAACCAACGGCTTCGCAAGTCCAGGGACGCGTCGCCCCCTCCGTTTGTGGCACTTGCAAAAACGGGGCAATAGGTTATTTTGGAGTGCGGTGGCTTGCCGTTGCTTTCCAATACGGTAGGCTTTACTCAACACGACTCCCTTGGCGTTTTGAAAAGCGGTGGCAAGCCACCGCACTCCAAAAAGTGGCGACGACCATGAGCACATGGTGCCCGCGCCGCACTCCAAATGCTCGCACTGAATACCATCTACGAAGGCAGTTGCATCGAGGGGCTGCAAAAAATGGCCCCGGGCAGCGTCGATCTGGCCTTTGCCGATCCGCCTTTCAATATCGGCTACGAATACGACGTCTACCACGACCAAAGGGCGGCGGAAGAGTATCTCGACTGGACGCGGAAATGGATCGGCGGCGTCAAACGGGTGCTCAAGCCCAATGGCACGTTTTGGCTGGCCATCGGCGACGAATACGCGGCCGAGCTGAAAATGATCGCACAGAGCCAATTCGGCTTCACCTGCCGGAGCTGGGTGATCTGGTACTACACGTTCGGCGTGAATTGCGTCCGCGGATTCAGCCGCTCGCACACGCACCTGTTCCACTTCGTTTGCGATCCGATGGACTTTACCTTCAACGCCGACAATCCGGCCGTGCGGGTGCCCTCGGCGCGGCAGTTGGTCTATGCCGACGCGCGGGCGAACCCCAAAGGCCGTCTGCCCGACAACACCTGGATCCTGCGCCCGCAGGACCTGCCCGGCGGCTTCCATCCCGAGCACGATACCTGGTACTTTCCCCGCGTGGCCGGCACGTTCAAGGAGCGGGAAGGGTTCCACGGCTGCCAGATGCCGGAACAGTTGCTGGGCCGGATCATCCGCTGCAGTTCGAATCCGCTGGACGTCGTGCTCGATCCGTTCGGCGGCAGCGGCACGACCTTCAGCGTGGCCAAGAAGCTGGGGCGGCAGTGGCTGGGCTTCGAGTTGTCGAAAGACTATGTGCAGCGGATTCAAGCCCGCTTGAAGCAGACCTCGGTGGGCGATCCGCTGGATGGCGCCGCCGACCCGGCGACCAGTGCCCCATCGACGGCCAAGCCTCCGCGGCCTCGCCGAAGGCTGACGCCTGGCGAATCGGCGGAGTTCGATCGCGGCATCATCGCAGCCTACAAGAAGACGCACCAGGGCCTGTCGGTCGATCAACTCCTGGCCGACCCCGAGCGGAACGCGGCCTTCCTCGACGCGTGCAAGACGATCGGTGTGCCGGGGTTTCCCGCGCAGTGGAATTTGAGCCTGATGCGGATCCGCAAATCGGGCAAGTTGCCGCGCAGCGAGAATCATATGCGGGTCCGCGCCTTCCAGCAGATGGACGGCTACAGTTTCGCCGCCGAAGTGGCCATGCACCAGCTCAGCGTGGAAATCGGCGCGACGCTCGACGGACTGCTCTGCAACCCGGAACTGGCCAACTGCTTCGACGAGCTCGCGGCCGCTTATGCGCCTGGCCATTCGGCTTTCGAATATCGCTGGGCCGCATTATCGCTGCGCAAGCGGGCCAAAGAGGCCAAGCGGCTGGCCGAGACGCTCTATGAAGATTGGCTGCGGCGACGGTTGCCGCACCCCAAGAAGCTCGACAGCGGCAAATCGGAGGGGGGCAAATGGTCGAATCTCCATTGCCCGGGCGTGTACGTGTTGCACGGCGCCGGCAAGGAGCGGCTCTACGTGGGCGAGACGTTCGACCTGGGCCGCCGGCTGGAGACAATGATGCAGATTCCCGCCTGGCAACGCATGCAGCCCACCGCGGTGACGATCCTGCCCGACGACGGTAAGCCGTTTGGACTGCAGGCGATGTTGATCCGCCGGCTCAATCCGTTGTTGAATTCCCGGCTGTTGGCGCCGTAGGGGGACGTGCGCCGGATGGAGTGTAGGCCGGAACAAGCCTGCGCAGAGTGTAGGCCGGAACAAGCCTGCGCAGTTCCGGCAGAACATCACGTCATCGTGCCCGACTATCGCCGGAACCGACCCGCGACCCGCAAGCGGGTGCCCCGGGTGCCCCGAAGCTTGTTCCGGCTTACGTGAGGATCTCATTCCTTCCCGCGCGAAGTATGATCGCGCCACACCAGGTCCGCGATCAGCGGCAGGTGGTCGGAGCCCACGTCGGGTCCGACCCAGCAGCGGCACGGCTGCCAGTCAGGGCTGCTAAGTATATGGTCGATGCGGATGCCGAACCGCAGGACCGGCAACCGCGGCCACTCGGTGTAGCCGAATCCCAGCCCGGTACTGCTGAAGGCATTCCAATACCCGGCCCAAAAAGTGCGATAGATGGCACTGTCGGGCGGCAGGTTCAGGTCGCCGGCGATGATCTGAGGTCCGCCGCGCCCCTGAAGCCGTTTGGATAATTCCCTCGAGTCTTGCCACCGGTTTTCGATTTCTGCTGACAGCAAAGGACTTGCCGACGGCCGCAGCACGGTGTTGTGGCTGAGTAGCGGCGCGATGCCATGGCGCGGGCTTTCCGGGTGGACTGTGCAGAAGCAGAGGTCGCCTTGAGGGGCGGCAATCAGGCAGCCCAGCAGGTGCAGACGCGGAGTGGATGGCAGAACGTCGCCGTCTTCGTCAGGCGAATCCTGCGACAGTCGCTGCACCTCGCCGAGCGGATACCGCGAGGCGATCAACATCTCGCCCTTCTGGCAGACGTGCCAGCCTTCGGGCCAGGCGATGCGAGCGTCTTCCGAACAACCCTGCAAGGCCACGACGTCGGGTGCGGCCCTGCGGATCAGGTCGTTGAGTACGGCGTTGTCGTGGCAACGGTCTTTGAGGTTGCAAGTCAGTACGCGGAGCTTGGGGCCCTCGGGCACGGCCAGCCTCGCCCACGGCAGGCAGAGGCCCATGATCGGCCCGACGACCACGACCGCCGCCGCCGTCAGCGGCCAGAGCAGGCGGCGTCGCCAAAAGGCAGCCGCCGGGACGAGCACCGCCAGCGGCAGCGCACAAAGCCAGCGGGGACCAAAGAGAATGAGCGTGGGAAACCACCAGCGGTCGCCTCCCGCATACAACAACAGCCACACCACGAACAGCAGCGCGACGTACAGCCAGACGAGCACGCGTAGCCCGCCGGTCAAGGTGCAAATCGGTTTAATCATCGCTGTTATTGTACCGGTGGCGACCGAATCCGCAAGCGAACGTCCTCAACCACCCGCCATTTGTGGAACTTTTCGCTATCGCAGCGCGTCTATTGACTGCGGAATGCTTCCCATTTACCCTCAGTTCAGGTGTCATCGCCCCCAAGAACATCCAATTTGGCAAGGAACCCATCCATGAAAACCCTTCTAGGCACTTTGCTTGTCAGTGCGGTCTTGATTACCCCTCAATTTGCTCCCGCCGCGGATAAGTGGGATGCGCAATGGAAGAAAGTCGACGAGGCCGTAAAGCAGGGCCTGCCAAAGACGGCCATCGAGGCCCTTCAGCCGATCCTCGACGGCGCTATGGCCGACAAGAACTACCCCGTGGCGATTAAGGCCATCGGCCGCAAGATCGCCCTGGAAGGCAACATCCAGGGCAACAAGCCGGAGGAAAAAATCATCCGTCTGGACGCCGAGATCGCCAAGGCCCCCGCGGAGATGCAGCCCATGCTGGAGGTCGTCCAGGCCGACTGGTACTGGCAGTATTTCCTGCACAACCGTTGGCGCTTCATGCAGCGTACGGCCACGGCGGCTGCGCCGGGCAAGGATTTTACCACCTGGGACCTGCCGCGGCTGTTTGCGGAAATCGGCAAGCATTTTCAAAAGGCCCTGGCCGCCGAGGAGCAACTCAAGAAGATCCCCGTGGGGACCTTCGACGAATTGCTCGACAAAGGCACCATGCCCGATAGCTACCGGCCCACGCTCTACGACTTCGTGGCCCACCAGGCCCTGGAGTTCTACAACTCCGGCGAACAGGCGGCGGCCAAGGCGGAGGACGCCTTCGAGTTGTCGGCCGACAGCCCCATTTTCCGGCCGATCGAGGAGTTCGTCGCCTGGAAGATCGACAGTGCTGACAGCGACTCCATCACCCTCAAGGCCATCCGGCTGTACCAGCAATTGCTCCGTTTCCATCAGAGCGACGAGGACAAAGCGGCGCTGCTGGATGCCGACATCGAGCGTCTGAGCTTCGGCCACAACAAGGCCGTGGGAGAGGACAAGGCCACGCTGTACAAGGCGGCCTTGCAGCGATTCATCAAGCAATGGGGCGACCACCCCATCTCGGCCATCGCCCGTTTCCGCCTGGCCGGCGTCTTGCAGCAGGAAGGCGCGCTGGTCGAGGCCCACGACCTGGCCCAGCAGGGCGCCCAGGCGTTTGCCAATACGCCCGGCGGCGATCTCTGCTACAACCTCGTGAAACAGATCGAGTCGAAGTCGGCGAGCGTCATGACCGAACGGGTCTGGAACGAGCCGTTGCCCTCGATCCGCGTTACCTATCGCAATCTGACGAAAGTTTACCTGCGGCTGGTCCACGAGGACTGGTTGGCCCGCTTGAAGAACGGGTATCGTGGCGAATGGCTCGACGATCCGCACCGCAAGGCCCTGCTGACCGCGAAGCCTGATCTGGCCTGGTCGGTCGATCTGCCGGCCACCGAGGACTACCAGGAGCGAGTCGAGGACCTTCCCGCACCGAAGGATCTGAAGCCCGGCTTCTATTACCTGCTGGCCAGTTACGATCCGGGCTTCGGTGCGTCGAACAATGTTGTCTCCTACACGGACGTCTGGGTGAGCAAGCTGGCCTTGATTGTGCGGCAACAAGCCAACGACGGCCATTTCGGCGGTTTCGTGCTCGATGCCGCCTCGGGCGAGCCGATCGAAGGGGCCGCGGTGCAGGACTACGCCTGGGATTGGAACGGCGCCGTCACCACCGGCGGCAAAGCGCGGACCGACCGCAACGGCCAATTCTCGGTCGATGGCCTGGTCAACCATAATAACCTGCTCTACGTCTCCCACGCGGGCCAGGAGCTCGCTACGGCCAGCAACCTCTATGCTTTCGTCAACAACTACCGGCCGATCCCGCAGAAACAGGTAGTCTTCTTCACCGACCGCTCGCTCTATCGCCCCGGCCAGACGATCTATTTCAAGGGCATCGCTATCCTTGTCGACCAGGAAGCCGACAACTACAAGGTCTTGCCGAACGAGAAAGTAAACGTCGTCTTCAGCGACGTCAACGGCAAAGAAATCGCCCGGCAGACGGTCGGCACGAACGACTACGGTTCCTTCAGCGGCAACTTCACGGCCCCCCGTGATCGCCTGATGGGCCGGATGATGATCCACACCGACGGCATCCAAGGCAACACCTGGGTAAGTGTCGAAGAGTACAAGCGGCCCAAGTTCCAGGTTACGTTGGACGCGCCGAAGACCGCCGCCCGGCTGGGCGGCGAGGTCCAGCTTGAAGGCAAGGCTATCGCGTATACGGGGGCAGCGGTGGGCGGGGCCAAGATCCGCTACCGCGTCGTTCGCCAGGTCCGCTATCCCGACTGGTGGTATTGGTGCTTCGCCTGGCGGATGCCGCAGCAATCGGGCGCCCAAGAGATTGCCCACGGCACGGCCGAGACCCAGGCCGACGGCTCGTTCAAGATCCAGTTCATCGCCAAGCCCGACCTCTCGGTGCCGGAAAAAGACGAGCCGGTCTTCCGCTACGAGGTCTCGGCCGACGTGACCGACACCAACGGCGAAACCCGTTTCGGGCAGCGCGCGGTCGAGGCCGGCTACACGGCCCTGCGGGCCTCGCTTACGGCCAGCGATTGGATCACGTCCGGCAAACCGGTCGAGATCAAGCTGCTCACGACCACGCTCGATGGCGAGCCGCAAAAGGCCGAAGGGGCGCTGAAGATCTATTGTCTCAAGCAGCCGGAGAAGGTCGTGCGGTCCGACATCCTGGGCCTGCGGCCGACTCCTCAGCCGCGGACTCGCGGCACGCTGAAGAGCGGCGTAAAGACCGAAAAGAAACCTGCCCCCGCACCCGATCCGAGCAATCCCAACACCTGGGAACTGGGTGAAGTCGTCGCCGAGCAGGGCCTGACGACCGATGCCACGGGCCGCACGAGCTGGACGACAAAACTCGACGCCGGGGCCTATCGCGCAAGTTCGAAACGCAGGACCGCTTCGGCAAGAAGATCACCGCCCTCTTGCCGCTGAACGTGCTCGCCCCCGAGGCCAAGAAGTTCCCCATCAAGGTCCCGAACCTCGTGGCCGGGCCCAAGTGGACGCTGGAGCCGGGCGATGAATTCATGGCCCTCTGGGGAAGCGGTTACGATCGGGCCCGCGCGTTCATCGAGATCGAACACCGCGGCAAGCTCTTGCAAAGTTTCTGGACCGAAGCGGGCGCTACCCAGCAGTCCGTCAAGCAGGCGGTGAGCGAGGCCATGCGGGGCGGCTTTACACTCCGCGTGACGATGGTCCGCGAGAACCGCGCGTATCTGGAATCCCGCCACGTCGACGTGCCCTGGACCAACAAGAACCTGACGGTGAAATGGGAGCATTTCGTCTCCAAGCTGGAGCCGGGGCAGAAAGAGACCTGGACCGCCGTGATCACGGGCCCCGACGCCAAGAAGGCCGTGGCCGAGATGGTGGCCGCCCTTTACGACCAGTCGCTGGACGCGTATCTGCCGCACAACTGGCAGTCGGGCTTCGGCGTCTTTCGCCAGGACGGGAGCCGCGTGAGCCAGCAGTTCGAGAACATGGCCAAGTACCTCAACCAGCTTCAGGGCGGTTGGCCCATCGACCAGAGAAACGTGCAAATTACCTATCGCAGGCTGCCGGCCAGCATCACGGTCGACCTGTGGGGATATGGTTACTTTGGGGCCAACGCAAACGGCCGGAGGATGTTACGCAGTGCAGGCGCGCCGGCCCCTATGGCCGCCGGCGCCCGGCGCGGTGCGATGCAACAAGAGGCCCTCCAGTCCGACGCCGCACTGGCCGATCGCGCCGCATTGTCCGTCGATGCCTTGGCTGACGGGAAACTGGAAATGGCAAAAGGCGAAAAACGGGCAAGACAGGCAGCGGGCGAAAACAAAGCTGGCGAAGCCCAGCCTGGACCGGGCCCCGACCTGAGCCAGGTCGCGGCGCGCAAGAACCTCAACGAAACGGCCTTCTTCTTCCCCCATCTGCTCTCCGATGCCGAGGGCCGGGTGAAGCTCGAATTCAGCATGCCGGAGGCCTTGACCAAGTGGAAGTTCCTGGGCTTCGCCCACGACGCCGAGCTCCGCGGCGGCTTGCTGGCCGACGAAGCAGTCACGGCCAAGGACCTCATGGTCCAGCCCAATCCGCCGCGGTTCCTGCGCGAAGGCGACGAACTGGAGTTCACCGTCAAGGTCACCAACCAATCAGCCACCCGGCAGAGCGGCACGGTGCGGCTGAGCTTCGGCAACGCCCGCACCGGCAAATCGGTCGACACCTACCTCGGCAATACAGTGACCGATCGGAGCTTCGATCTGGCGGCCAAGGAGTCGCGCAGCTTCTCCTGGCGGCTGACGATTCCCGACTCGGCCGGCGGGGCCATGAGCTACAAGGCCGTGGGCTCGACGGGCCGGATTTCCGACGGCGAGGAGGGCATGCTGCCGATCCTCGTCCGCCGCACGCTGGTCACCGAATCGCTGCCGCTGCCCATCCGCGGCCCGCAGACCAAGGACTTCAAGTTCGAGCGGCTGCTGAAATCGGGCGAGTCGAAAACCTTGCAGAGCCAGAGCCTGACGGTGCAGATGGTCTCCAACCCCTCGTGGTACGCGGTCATGGCCCTGCCCTACCTCATGGATTATCCCTACGAGTGCTATGAGCAGACGTTCAATCGCCTGTATGCCAACGCCCTGGCCCGGCACATCGCCAACAGCGATCCGAAGATCCATCGCATTTTCGAGCAATGGCGCGGCACGCCCGCCTTGGACAGCCCGCTGGAGAAGAACCAGGACCTCAAGTCGGTCATGCTGGAGGAAACGCCCTGGGTCCGCCAGGCGCAGGCCGAGAGCCAGGCCCGGCGGAACGTGGGCGTCCTCTTCGAGGATAACCGGCTGAACGACGAGATGGCCCGCTCGCTAGGGAAACTGGCCCAAGGCCAGTACCAGAACGGGGCCTGGCCGTGGTTCCCCGGCGGTCCGCCGAACGATTACATCACGCTCTACATCACCACCGGTTTCGGCCGCCTGCGGCACCTGGGCGTGAAGCTCGACATGCAGCCGGCCTTCAAATCGCTGGCCCGGCTGGACGGTTGGATCGACGAGATCTACCGCGAGATCCTCCGCTACGGTCACAAGGACGATAATCACCTCAGTCAGACGATCGCGCTCTATCTTTATGGCCGCAGCTTCTTCCTCGAGGACCGGCCGGTCACCCCGCAGGCCAAGGAGGCGGTGGATTACTTCCTCGGTCAGGCCCGCAAGCATTGGCTCTTGTTGGCCGACCGCCAATCGCAGGCCCATCTGGCCGTGGCCTTGAAGCGTTTTGCCGACAAGCCGGCCGCCCAGGGCATCATGCGTTCGATCAAGGAGCGGAGCGTCAGCGACGAAGAGCTGGGCATGTTCTGGCGCGACACCGAGCTCTCGTTCTGGTGGTATCGGGCCCCGATCGAGACCCAGGCCATGATGATCGAGGCCTTCGACGAGGTGATGGACGATCAGAAGGCGGTCGAGGATTGCAAGGTCTGGCTGTTGAAGCAGAAGCAGACGCAGGACTGGAAGACGACCAAGGCCACGGCCGATGCCGTGTATGCCCTGCTGCTCCGGGGCAGCAACGTGCTGGCCTCCGACGAGTTGGTCGAGGTGAGCCTTGGCGGCAAGCTGATCCAGCCCGAGAAGGTCGAGGCCGGCACCGGTTTCTACGAGCAGAAGTTCGTCCGCGGCGAGATCAAGCCCGAACTGGGGCAGATCAGCGTGAAGAAGGTCGACCAGGGCGTGGCCTGGGGCAGCGTGCACTGGCAGTACCTGGAGGACATGAGCAAGGTGACGGCCTACGAGGGCACGCCGCTGAAGCTCACCAAGACGCTTTACACCCGGCAATACACGAAGAAGGGGCCGGTGCTGGAGCCCGTCCAGGGGCCGGTCAAGGTAGGCGACGAGCTCGTGGTGCGGATCGTGCTGCGGAGCGACCGCGACATGGAGTTCATCCACTTGAAAGACCATCGCGGCGCGGGCACCGAGCCGGTCAACGTGCTCTCGCACTACAAGTACCAGGACGGCCTGGGCTATTACGAGACGACCCGCGACACGGCGAGCCATTTCTTCATCGACTATCTGCCCAAGGGCACCTATGTCTTCGAGTATGCCACCCGCGTTGCGCATCGCGGCAAGTATCAGACCGGTTTTGCCGCCATCCAGTGCATGTACGCGCCGGAGTTCAACAGCCACTCGGAGAGCTTGTGGATCGAGGCCAAGTAGGAGCAGGGGAAAAACCCGAAATCCGAATGTCGAAATTCGAAACAAATCCAAAACCAGAAATGCGAATGACAAAAACGGTTTTGGTCATTCTTGCTTTGTATTTTGGTTTTGGTTAGGATTTCGTGCTTAGGATTTCGTCCAATTCCCCCTGCTCGCCAACCTGCGACCCGCGACCCGCAAGTGGGTGTCTCGGTTCCACGCCGACGGCCAAGAGCGTTTGTCGCACGAGGGCCGCCAGCGTGCGGGCCTTCATCGTTTGCATGACCTTGGCCCGGCGGACTTCGATCGAGCGGACACTCTTGCCTAACGCGTCGGCAATCTCGCGGTTCGACTTGCCTTCGAGCAGAAGGTCGAGTACGTCGCGCAGCGGCGGCGCAAGCAGTTTCAGGCGGCGGCGGATCGATTGCACCCGAGCGATAAGCCGCCGCTGGTTGGCGTCGCGGCAAAAGGCCTCATCGACGGCGGCCCGCAATCGCTCATCGCCGCACGTTTCCAACATGAAATCGAAAGCCCCCAGTTTCATCGCCAGGACAGCCGTTTCCACATCCGCTTCCGCGGCGATGCCGATCACCGGCCAATGGTGTTCTGGCTGTCCCAGCGTGGTCAGCCAATCCAGATCGACGTCGGCATGGGCCACGTGCAGTAGAATGCAGCCCGCATCGCGGGGCGACGACTCCTGCTGGAATTCTTCCGGCGAGTGGCACAATCGCAAGTCGTACCCGAGTTGCTTGAGTCGCAACGACAGATTACGACGGGCCTTCGAGTCGCCCGAAATCACGAACACGACCGGTTCACATTCCATGCTTGGCTGCCCTCCTGATGCAAGTACCCCGGAGAGGAATCGAACCTCCGACCTACGGTTTAGGAAACCGTTGCTCTATCCCCTGAGCTACCGGGGCAAAAACGCTGTTTTTTGGCGTATTATTGACATTTGTCAGGGCTTCTGATATACTTGGGTGTATTCATCGTACAACCACTTGTACACCGTACACCTGTCGTACACCCGAAATACACCCGAACCTCCCGTGGAGACATGTCATGCGCAAGTCTACCAGAAAAAACGTCGCAAAGAAACCCGCCAAACCACCTCCCGACTTCCCACTGTTTCGTCATGCCCGCGGATACTGGGCCAAAAAGGTACGCGGAAAGACCAAGTATTTCGGCAAGATCGCAGACGACCCCGATGGTGAAGCCGCGCTAAAGCTGTGGCTTGAGCAGAAGGACGACCTTCTAGCTGGCAGGATTCCCAAAGGTACCAAGAAAAAACCCATCAAGGCCGCGCGCCCTCGTGTGACCAAGCCACCGGACTTTCCCTTGTTTCCCCATACTCGCGGGTACTGGGCCAAAAAGGTACGCGGCAAGATCAAGTATTTCGGCAAGATCGCAGACGACCCTGAAGGTAAAGCAGCCCTGGAGTTGTGGCTCGACCAAAAAGACGACTTGCTGGCTGGCCGTACACCCAGAATACACCGGGAGGGCCTGACGCTCCGCGACCTCGCCAATCGGTTTATGACCGCCAAAAAACATCTCTTGGAAACCAGTGAGATCACCCCTCGCACGTTCAGCGAGTTGCACGCCACCTGCAAGCGTTTGGGAGATTCTTTCGGAATGGAGCGTTTCGTCGATGACTTGGCAGCAGACGACTTCGAACGTCTGCGTCGCTCGATCGCGAAGGCATGGGGGCCTATCCGACTGGGGAACGAAATCCAACGGGTTCGATCCGTCTTCAAGTACGGATACGATGCCGGCCTGATTGCACAGCCCGTGCGCTTCGGTCCTACTTTCAAGAAGCCGACCCGGAAGGTGCTCCGACTGAACCGCGGAAGTCCGGCCCGAAGATGTTTGAAGCATCCGAGGTACGCGCGATCCTCGCGGAGTCCAGCCCGATCGTACGAACTATGGTACTCTTGGCAATCAACGGCGGCCTGGGAAATTCCGATCTTGCAAACATGCCAGCGTCGGCGCTCGATCTGGAGCACGGGTGGATTCAGTATCCTCGCCCTAAAACTGGTATCGGCCGGAGAATACCGCTATGGGCCGAAACGACAACCGCACTGCGCGAGGCACTCAATCGACGGCCCAAGCACAAGAGCAGCGAGGATGCCGGCCTGCTTTTTATCACGAAGCACGGGCACCGATGGGGCAAGGTCGAAGCAATACAGGATTCCGACACCGGGAAACTCGTCACCAAGCAGGACGACGCTATTGCCAAGGAATTCGCCAAGGTGCTCAAGGAACTGAAGATCGCCCGCCACAACCGTGGGTTCTACGCCCTGCGGCACACGTTTGAGACCATCGGTGGCGAAAGCCGGGATCAAGTCGCCGTGAACTATATTATGGGGCACGCACCGCCCGACAGCGACATGGCCAGCGTCTACCGCGAGCGCATCAGCGACGAGCGACTGAAAGCCGTGACCGACCACGTGCATCAATGGTTGTTCGGTGCCGAATCAAAAACGGCGAAATCCGAGGAAATCAGCGACGATAGCGGTACTGCCGCAACGGGCAAGTAACTGCTACATTCATGGCAGGGGCTAGGTTTGCACCCGACAAGCGGGTTGTCTCGCCGCTTGTTCTGTTCCTGGCCGCCGAAGGAAGGCATCGACCATGGGCAAGTCCAGCAGTTTGTCGGACAGGCAACCCGCCGCCAAGAGTCCTCTTCACCAACTTGCCCGCGATCCAAGAGCCCTGCGGCGTGCCCATGCGGCCGTGCATCATTTCGTCGAGCACCTCGAATCCGAGGTCGAGGATGCGGTGCATGCGGCCCGCGCCCGCCAGTTGGCGGCCATCCAGCGGATTGAGCAAATAGCCCGCTATCTGCACTCGCGTTATTTGCTTACCGATCAAACAGCGGGTCCGTCTCCAGGGAAGCCGCGGGGGCTGGTCATCGAACCCGACTTCGTTCTCGCGCTAAAGGCCCTGGAGGCCGCACCGTTGGCCGACTGCCTGAGTGCAATTCACGACGCAATCGTGGCCCTGGAGCCGTACGATGGCGTTCCCTTCAAGCGTAAGCCCCTCGTGTTCCGCAAGACGGGCGGCAAGGCCGAACCAACAGCGCCAGGGCCAGAGGAAACCGCGCTGGCCGCCCTTGAACTTGCGGGCCAGGACCTAATCGGCCTTTTCCGCAGCTTGGAGGAACGGTTGGCGGCAAGCTGCACGACCAGGGCCACACGACGGAAAACGCCAAAGGCCGCGCCATCGGGGGGCATGCTCACGCCGCCGCAAGTGGCGAAGCAGTTGGGCGTGTCGCCCGACAAGGTTCGCGGCTGGATCGCCAAGGGCGAACTTCCGGCCACCAATGTTGCCACCGGAAAAGGTGGCCGACCACGCTACCGGATCAGCGAAACGGATCTGGCCGAGTTCCAAAAGAAACGGCAACCGTCGAAGCCGCCGGTGCCAGCACCGCGGCGGAGAAAGAAAGATCCAAACGTGATCCCGTTCTTTTGAGTAAGGGCCGATGCCAGGATGCCGAAGACTTTCAGCGGCGGCGGCAAAATTTGCCTCCGCCACCAGCGGCGCCCAGGCGGAAGAGAAATTTGGGCGGCAAGGGGTTTTGCTGCCGCAAAAGCAGTCTTGGTGCTTTCGGGTTGACAGGAAGATCTGCGAGAAATCATCGCAAAAAAATCGCGGCGGTTGCTTGACAGAGTTCTTGGGCGCGTTAGAATTGGCCTACTGAAGCGATGTCCGCTTGAGCACGGAGTTCGAGCTTGCTTCATTCTGGTCGTGAGTTTTTGGCAAAAGGGATTTAGCGCAAAACTGGCGCAACACGCCTCCCATCCGATCCATTACTGGCTTGGCTGGCAACCACTCAGCCCATTTATTGCCCCGGACAAATGAAGTCGGGCGGGCTTCGAGGGCCAGCAGGCATGAAACCGTACACCCGCGCATCGCTGCGATCCCTTCGCGCCGCTGCGCTGTTCTGGACGATGTTGAGGATACCCAACTCAGGGGCAGAGAACCTAGCTTCTCGTTCTATAGGCAAACTGCATAACGCAAAGCTACCTCAACAATAATCACTAATTCCTACGGTAGTTGACCCACGGGTTCGACGGCGTATCGAACGTCGCACGCCCGCTTTATCGGCGTTGCGCACTTTCGATGTCTGATCGTTGCCACTAGCTTCGGCAGGACGGCGTACGGATCGCCGCGTGTGCGGAGTTGGCAGCCGGCTACTTGAACCGGCTACCCGTGCGCCTTCGTGCGTCTGCAGGAATTGGTCCTGGGCACTTTGAAAATGACCTAGAGAACAGAGGGCATACTTGAAGGAATTGAAGCGAGAATTATGGAAATTGAAGGTTTCCAGCGACTGGCCGACATTGTCGAAAAGTCGGTCGAATGGATTTGGGAAGACCGCATTCCCATTGGTGAACTCACCATCATCGAAGGCGATCCGGGCGTCAACAAGTCGAGCCTTTGCTGCGACTTGGCCGCGCGGCTCACGCAAGGCACCGCCATGCCGCACACTGCGGCGAAGGGACGACCGCGCAAGGGCGGAGTGCTCTTCTTGATCGGCGAGGATTCTATCGCGAAGACGGTCGTCGGGCGGCTCCGCGCCGCTGGCGCCGATCTGAGCAAGATCGCCGTCCTCGACGGCGTTGGCATCCCCGGCGACCTCGACCGGCTCGAAAAGGCAATCCGCGAGATCGGAGCAAAGCTGGTGGTCGTGGACACCATCACCGACTTCGTGAACGGCTCTGAGAGCAACAACCAAGCCATCCGGCGGGCACTACGCCCCCTGCGCGAACTGGCAGAGCGGATGCAGGTCGCGGTCGTCATCATCCGCCACTTCACCAAGAAGGCAAGCGGCAAGTCGCTGTTCCGCGGTGCGGGCAGCATGGGAATTACGGCGGTCGTCCGCAGTCAGTTGAAGATTTTCAAGCATCCCAGCGACGAGCATCTGCGGGTGCTGGTACAGGACAAGTTGACCATGGGGCCGCTGTCGGCCGCACTGCTTTTCGAGGTCGTTTCGAACGACGACGGGCAATTCCGGCTGGAGTGCCGTGGCGATACCGACCTCACCATCGCCGACCTGGAAGGCAGCAAGGGCGGCGGCTCGAAGCTCGCAGCCGCGGAGAAGTTCCTGCTGGAGAAGCTGGCCGACGGACCCAAGGACGTGAACTGGCTTGTCGAGCAGGTCAAGCAGGCCAAGGACATCTCCAAGCGCACGCTGGACGAGGCGAAGAAGAACCTGGGAATCGACACTGATCGCAAGGGCAGACGGAAAGACCAGATCGTCTCGTGGGTCCTCCCTACGGTCGCGGAGCCGGAGAAGCAACACGCGAAGGCTGCGACGCGGGCGAAGAAGCCGGCGAGCAAAGAGGCTGCGAGCAAGACTCCGCGGTCGAAGGCCCCAAAGGTCTATGTGCCCAAAACCTCGAAGTACGAGATCGAGTAGGCGGCCGTCAAGGGCCAGGTGAGAACTGGCGTTATTCAACTCCTTGCAGACCGCGGTCTGCAAGGAGTTGAAAGGAGTGCGGCACGTTCGTCATCGGGCGATGCGACGCCGTGTTGCACGACAGTGGCTGGGGCTGGCATTGGCTGGCCCCAGCCTTTTTCTGTTGTAAACGGCCTAGCAGAAAAATTCTGAAATGGCTCTAGCGCCCGCGTTCGGGATTTGCTATATTAGAAAGTGCCTCGTGACCACGGGCACAACGTCTACCTTTTTACTTTCTATTTGACCACTCGGCGGGCTCACCGCCATCTAGGTCGTATTTCCACGCCGTTGCTGGAGCGATGCTCCGTGCTGGCTATCACCCCGCCGCCACATGCGGCCAACCCCGACTGGAGGAAAACCATGTCCAACTCGATGAGTCTAAAAGATGTTGCCCAGATTTTGGGCGTAAAAGCCTATCGTATCGAATACCTTTTGGCGCACGGCCTTGTGCCCGAACCGGCGTTGCGGGTTTCGGGCCGACGTATTTTCGATGCTGACGACTTGGCCAATTTGAAGGCCCATTTCGCGAGTAAGTTGCCGGGCGCAGAAGCCACGGCGGAGCCTACGACAGTAGGCATATAGAAACAGCACGGGCCGATCGCGTGATCGGCCCGTCATCGTGATTCATTTTTCTTAGCCGTCCCGAGCAGAAATCGGGCGGCAACCGCATCAAGGAGATGCAACTATGACTTCCAATATACCAAATCAAAACGACCACGTCGAGATCACGAACTACACGATCGAGTACGTGCTCAAGCACCTCGCAACTTACGAGGAATTATTCACTGTCGCGTACGGGCTATTGGAGCCCGCGCACTTCTGCAAGCCTGGCGAATCCGTTTATCGAATAGTCTGGGACCACATAATCAGCTACCACGACGAATTCGGCAAACTGCCGGACTACGAGGTGCTCTCGGCACGCGTCCAGTCAGAACCGACGCTGCCTGGCATGCTGGCCCTGGCAGAGATCGATCAGCAAAACAGGGACGACCTCATACGCTGGATCTACAATCGAGCGCCTGATCTGCCGCTGCCGCCCGAAGACGCCGCGCATCCACGACAAGACGATGTGCCACAAGCGCTGGCCTGGCTCAAAGCACTGCTGCTGGATCGTGCAGTCTGGGATCGGTTGAAACAACCGGGGGCGGCGATGGCGCGTGCCTGGACGGAGGCCTCGCGGATAAGAAGTGAGATCGAAGCGCGATTCGAAGTGCAACGCGATACAGATGTGTCGTTAGACGCATTGACCTCGGGCACCTTCACGCACAACTGGCTGATAAAGAACGTCCTGGTCGAAGGCTCGCCGATGATCGTCGGCGGACCGAAGAAGGCGTTGAAGACGAGCATCCTGCTCGATCTGGCGGTGAGCCTCGGTATCGGCGAGAGTGCCATGTTTCTCAACCACCATCGGTTCCGCGTGGAAAAGCACGTTGCCGTGGGGATGTATTCGGGCGAGAGCAACGCCCCGACCGTAGCCACCACCGTACGCAACATCCTCGCGTCGAAAAACCGAAGGTCGGCGGAAGCGACCGTCTACCTCCAGTTCGCGACGCCCATGCTCAGCGTCGATGGCGACCTGGCCGCGATCCGGGCCTTCATCAGGAAGCGGAACCTCAAGGTCATCATCTTCGACCCGGTGTACACGACGCTGCTGAAGGGCAACGCCAAGGCGAGCGCGTCGAACGTCTTCGACATGGGTGCCGTGCTCAGCACGATCTCCGAAGCCTGCCTGGCCGAAGGGGCCACGCCGAGCTTCGCACACCACACCGTGAAGAACGCTGGCAAGCAAGTGGGGCGAAACGGTGCCACGTACAAATCGTACGAGCCAGCGGAATTGGGCGATCTGGCGTTCGCAGGGTTCGGAGAATTTGCCCGCCAGTGGATACTGTTGGCTCGTAGGGCCGAATATGAGCCTGGGACAGGCAAGCACCAGTTATGGATGACGACGGGCGGAAGTGCGGGCTTCAACGGCTGCTACGCTGTGGACATCGACGAAGGCATCATGGGCGAGGACTTTTCTGGTAAAAAGTGGGAAGTGACGGTGCAGACCCAGGCGGAGGCGGCCAGAAGCCAGATGACGGCCAAGGTGGACGCGGCTGCCATCAGAGAGCACGAGGATCGGCAGAAGGTCCTGAACGCGCTCGGCGAGCGTGGCGGCAAGCAAGGCATTACCGTGAATAAGCTGATGCCGTACACCGGGATGCGTCGGTCTGCTGTCGAGCGGCACCTGGCAGCACTCTTTGCATCGAGGAACGCCGAGATCTGCGGAGAGTTCAAGGGTGGCGACCTTTGGAGAAGTTCGGTCTGGAACCAGGGGTAAGATTGTCCGAGATTATCCCAGATTGTCCCGGTCAATCTGGGACAACCTTCTGTCTGTGTTTGTCCCACCTATATTTATATAGGTGGGACGAACAGACAGACATACCAGAGTCCCCGAATAGCACGTTTTCGGCCGGGACAACCTTAACGGAGATCATTTGAGGTAGCTGCACGAACCCGAAGGTCATCCCAGGATCCCCGAACCAAAAGGTCATCGTGCCCGTCACGATCGAACTGGAAGGTCTTGCTCGGGGCACCAGTGCCACGCGGTGCCGATGCCCGAACGGGCCTGCCCGGCCGGTATGCGCTGCCGATACCATCTATACCGTGCTCCGGCCCACCTCGTCGGTACGCGCTACCGCCGCCGCCTTTACCGCAACCTTGCCCTATGCGCGGCCAAGCATCCCGTGCCCAAGCCCTTCACGATCGACGGGACCGTGCAGGCTGGCTGGGCTTTGGGCGTAGTCCTGGGGCAGCGCGTAGGTCAACCGGAAGCGCGTAGGGCGACGGGGGGCGCATAGCCCCAGGCCAGCACTTTGACCATCGCCAACACCTTGCAGACGAAATTTTGCAAGGAGTTGCCCGCCTTCTCGACCGCGGCCCGCCATTCGGTGACTGCACACGGCTTGCAGTCGAGCCATCAATCGCCATGCTTTTGGCCCTCAACCGGCCTGTTGAACTGAGCTATCTCTGGGGCAAGGTGTTCTCGTAGCCAGCGAGTCGCACACCGCCGCGAATGCCCGATCTTGGACTTGCGCGTCTCGGGCACGCGCGACCATAATGATGATGGCGATGACGACAATCCCGTCGCCAGGAACACTACCTCAAGGACATCCCGATGCCCGACACCATACCCGATCTGCAGCCCCCTCCAGCGCCGCCTGTTGACGACTTCTTCGCCCGCGTCATGCAAGAGGCCCGCGAGCACCTCGCAGCGCAGGCTCGTCGCCGCCTGTTGAACAAACGCACGTTCACCATTCCCGAAACGGCCGAACTTACCGGTCTGTCCTGCCCAGAAGTGTGGCAACTCATCAAGGACCAAGAGATTGAGGCGAATGAGGTTAGCCGTGGCTACTGGCTGCTTCCGAGAGAAGTAGTCGAGCAGTTGGCGTACTCCAATGCAAGAGACCGCAACTGCCAAGCAGGGATCGACTTCCTCGCCGCGATCATCGAGGAAGAAACTGAAGACGAGTAAGCCACGCCGCATTTGCATGCAGGCGCTTCGCCGACTCCACGTCGGTTCTCGATGATCGCAGCCCAGACGGGGGTTGATCTGGGGGTCTGACAGGCTGGCCCGATCGGTCTTTGCCGATTCCTTCCACGCCCGACCGCACGCTCGACTCCCAACGCTGCCGTATCCACATCTCCATTGCCGTGTTGCCCATGGTGCTCCGCTCAGGATGAAATCGAGCATAAAGATTAGTTTGTAGGTGTACATTGCAGCCGAGATTGTAGGCTGCATTAATGCGACGGCCGCACTGGTTCTGGCGTTTCCAACGTGAGTGCCGGCTCAAGTGGGCGACAGTATGACAGCAGGCAAAAGCCGCCGCAATGCCCGCGACGGCTGCGGGCTCGCTTGCCGGTCTGCCCGCAGGTGAAGCCCTGCTTCGGCGCAACCGTTGCCAGCATGGATCGTAGGCCAAGGCCGTGGCGGTGATTGACGACGTGCGGTGCTTTTCACGCTGAAGCTGGTACTAAAGATGCGGCTAAACCCGGCTGGCTGAACGCCGGCTCGTGGGCGCGGCTGGACTACCGCTCGTTTCCCGCAACGGCGCGGAAGAGTACCTATCCCATCCCCCGAATAGGTGAAGGCGGAGGTTCCGGAACCAGAATTCTGACAAACTGCGCGGCGCGGCTTGACGGGGCAAATTCCATCGATCAAGATTACAGTTGTCGGCCTGCGGCCGAGCCGCGACCCCGAATTCCCGAAGAACGGTCTAGCAATGGCGAAACAGCCTCACGAATTCAAGGCTGGCGATCCCGTAATCCTTAAATCGGGTAAACCGCCTGTCATGGTGATCGAGAGTTTAATTGAAGGCGCGGAGGCCGCACAATACGCTGACCTGCCCGATGAACTGCTGCTTGAAATGAAGGAGCTCGCAGACCGAATCGAAGCTTTTCGCCAGAATCCTAAACAGGCACTGAATGCGAAGCCTATGGAGGTTGAAAATGAAGAAGAAAAGCCTAAGAAAAAGCGTGACAAAGAAGGGGCAAGTGCTCATTGTGTTTGGATCGCAGGCAATAAGAAATGTGAGGCGGATTTCCTTACCGCTACGCTTGAATACTACGACACCGAAGCTCCGCCGGGGTAGAGAGCGACAGCATGCATCGAAGGAATACACATGAAGCACGGGAAACCGATGACGACTGCGGCGGCAACCGCGACGGACAACCCGCGAGGGCCAGCCCCGGTCGCATCGGTGGCGGAGAGGCTCGTAGTAGCGTGGAAACCGGGTAATTCCGGCGGAGCCAACGGGCTTCAGTTCAAGGATCAGCGTATGCAGGAGGAAAGCACAGGATGATTGGCGATAGGCCCACTTCGTCTCGGCCGCTACCCTATTACTTGCGGACAGCCTACCCTCGGATTATGCTAGTGGCATGCTAATAGTGGGGACCGTGGCCACATGACGGCATGACCCAGCCCTCGGCAAGTGCGGTCTCGCACGTAATAATCTCTGCCGCCTCGAAGGAGATCTGCTATGAGAGGGTCGATTCTCAGGGTTCTGTTACGTAACATTTCGATCGTGGCGTTGGTCCTGTCAGTGGGAGCGGCACTCTCATCAGAGACCGCGCGCGGGGGTGATATCTATGTCACGAATGCTAACGCCGGCACGATTGGCGAATACGCTACGTCAGGAGCAGTCGTGAACGCCTCCCTGGTTTCGGGGTTGAATGCGCCGGTTGGCATTGCTGTGTCTGGGTCGGACCTATTTGTCACGAATAATGGCAACGGCACGATTGGCGAATACACCACGTCGGGAGCAGTCGTGAACGCCTCGGTGGTCTCGGGATTGTATGGTCTGTGGGGCATTGCTGTGTCTGGGTCGGACCTGTTCGTCGCGAATATCAACTTCGAAACTGGCAACGGGATGATTAGCGAATACACTACGTCGGGAGCAATCGTGAACGCTGCCCTGATCTCGGGGTTGAATGGACCGACTGGCATTGCTGTGTCTGGATCGGACCTCTTTGTCGCGAATCACAACACCGGCACCATTGGCGAATACACTATGTCGGGAGGAACGGTCAACGCCTCCCTGGTCTCGGGGCTGATTTATCCGTATGGCATTGCCGTGTCTGGATCGAACCTGTTTATCCCAACTTACTTCGGCGCGATTAGCGAATACACCACGTCGGGAGGAACGGTGAACACCTCCTTGGTCTCAGGATTGAATAATCCGGTTGGCATTGCCGTGGCCGGATCGAACCTGTTCGTCGCGAACCTTGGCGGCGCAGGCACGATTGGCGAATACACCACGTCGGGAGGAACGGTGAACGCCTCCCTGGTCTCGGGATTGAATGCGTATGGCATCGCCATAACGGGAAATGCCTCGTATGGACCCGTCAACGGCAACTGGGCCAATGGCACCGGCGGCAATTGGTCGGTTAGCGGCAACTGGTCGGGTGGCAATGTCCCAGGCGTCACCGACCCGACTCAGAGCGCCAACGACACGGCCACCTTCGGCGCGGCGGCCACGAGCGGCACCTGCGTGACGGTTACGTTGGACACCAGCCCGCAGCTCAGCGCGATGACCTTCAACAGTACCAGCAGCTATGTGCTCCAGGGCGGTGGCACGAACTTCCTGACGCTCAGCGCGACCGGCGGTGTGGCATTGGTTACGGTGAGCGCCGGTTCGCACACGATCGCCGCGCCGCTCGTGTTGGCCAGCAACACCAATTTCGCCCCGGCCGTTGGCACACAATTGACCATTTCGGGCGCGATCAGTGGCCAGGGTGGCCTCTCGCTGACCGATGCCGGGACGTTGATTCTCTGCGGGTCGAATAGCTACACGGGCGGCACGACAATCAGCGCGGGCACGCTCCAAGCACCCGCCGCCAGCCTGCAAGGAAGCATTACCAACAACGCCACTCTGCTGTTCAATCAAACCGCCGACGATACCTTCGCTGGAACCATCAGCGGCTTGGGAACCGTGGGCAAGACCGGTAGCGCCGCACTGACGTTCAGCTCGATCAACGTCACAAGCGGCCCGATCGCCGTCAACCAGGGTACGCTCGTCCTGCCCAGCGGGCTTACAGCGGGTGGTCCGGTCTCCGTATCCAGTGGTGCAACGCTCCAGGCAACAGGGCTGGTAGCACGCCCCGTGACGGGCACAGGAACGGTGACGGCAACCGGCGACCTCTTCATCGGCAACTCGCAGCAGGCTGGCGAGTTCAACCAGGGCGGCTCGCCCGGCGTGGGAGGCACCCTGAACGTCGGCGGCAACGCGGTCTTCCTGGTCTCAAGCGACACAGCGATCCTCGGCAGCCAGACGAACATCGGCCCAGGTGGCAGCCTGACGGCCCTGAACGGCGCGCAACTCGGCAACCCGTCGTCAGTCGATGCCACCAAAGTCCTAACCGCGACCGGCAACGCCACGATCAACGCCAATTTCGTCAACAACGGCGTCGTCAACGGGCCAACCGGCACTGGCCAGGAACTGACCTTCACGCAGTTCGTCAAAGGGGCCGGCAGCACGACAGGAAACGTCGAATACCAGGCGAGCTACCAGCCCAGCAACAGCCCGGACGCCGTTTCCGTTCAGAACATCTTGCTGGACCAGACCAGCACGCTGATCATGGAATTCGCTGGGGACGCGCCCGGCAGCGGGTACGACCAGTTGGACATTTCGGGACTGGCTACGCTCAACGGTACGCTGGATTTGAGCATGCTGAACGGCTACAGTCTGGAGCCCGGAGTGACGTACCAACTTTTCCAGGGTGCGACGAGCGGACATTTCGATCAAGTCGAAGGGCTGCCAAGCGGATGGCAATTGAATTATAGTCCGGCTGGGGTCACTCTCACGCCGGAGCCTTCCAGCGTCGCCCTTCTCGCCGCCGGTGCCATCGGGCTGTTCGGCTACGGCTGGCGGCGAAGGCGGCTAGCAAAGCGGGCTGCGGCTCCGATTGATGATGCTCCGACAACCTTGTCCTTCCCGGCCTTATGCGCAACCCAAGCACGCCGGCACGCGGCGTGACGTTGCGTGCTGGACACCTGCCAATAGCTAAAACAAATCTCCCGAACGCTTGCCGCCTTCTACGGCGGCAAGCGTGAAACGCATGTTGTCTTGGTTCTGTCAACCCGCCCGGCACTCGTCCCGAGGGCATAAGTCCGGCAATTTGCCTGATAGGTAAAACGGGTCATTGGGCAACCGTCGCTGCCTTCGGGCTGTCGTTGCCCCATTTCACGGCCACGTTCCAGCCGACCTCCGAATACAGCCCTTTGAGGACTGTCTCCGCGGTCAGCTTCGCGGTCTGGATGTTCTCGGCGGAGTTGGCTGTGTGTTCTACGAGCTTTTGCGCCTCGGCGTACACGGCATCTCGCAGGGCGTCCTGATCCGCATGCCACGGCAGCCAAGCCACACGTTCCACACTCCACGTGCGCGTGCGGGAATGGTCCACTCTCGGCTGGAACACCTGGGGTTCGGGCAGGATGAGCGTGGCCTGTCTGGCGTCCTCCTGCTTGTCGGTGATCTTGGCTTGGCTCAAGTTGACCGCGAGCAGGGCATCGCCTTTGATGAGCCAGCTACCGCGACAGCCCTGCCCTTCAGCAATGAGGACATCCGCTATTTGCACGCGTAGGGTCAGCAGGTGCGAGAGCTTCTGTAGTTTTTCGACCGTGGGGCCTTGGCTGTTGATGATTACCGGCGGACGATCGACACGGAGTTGACGCAAGTAAACAGCGACGCCAGTGCAGACAAAGAGCACGGCGATCGCGAGCATGATAAGCTTCATGGTTCCTTCTTCGGAGCGCCCTTGTCGGGCGCGGTGGTCTCGGAGTGATAGTTGCCGTCCGCCGCCGACCACTGGATAGGATGGGGCGGGTCTGCGGGCTTGGAACAACCGATGCAGACCGCCGTGGTAGCTGCCAGGACGATGCCCAGGAGCCGGTGGTGGCCAATCGTTGCGATTAAGGAAACCAGGCACACCACGTCCAGGAGCAAGCCGGCGACGGCGAGCACGACGAGCGTAGTCAGCAGAGTCGCGGCCTTGATCGCCCTGGGGATGCGACGGGCCAAGCGGCGGCGGAACAACCAGATGAGGGTGAGAGCGAGAATCGAGCAGGCAATCAGGATGAACGTAATCATGGGACTTTCTTTCGTGTTGGGTTAGGGCGTCGGCAGACGTTTGGGCAGGAATGAAGAGAACCTAGCCCTGGCGCTCGGAGGAATGAAGCTACCAGGGCTGGGCTCGTGGGGCTTGGCGTGAATGCCAGCCAGAGGTGAGAGATCAGGCCGCGGTGGCAGCGGCAGGGCCGGGGTCGTCGCCGATAAAGGCACGCCAGGACTCGGCCAACTCGCGACGCAAGTGGGCAATACGGCTCGGCGTGACCTTGAACTTGTGGGCGGCGTCGGCAGTGCGATGACTCAAAGAGAGGAAGCGGGCCACTTTGCGGTCACGCGGGGTGAGGCTCTTCAGCCAGTCCTTGAAGTCCACGCGGAAGGCGACCACTTCCGGTACTGGCAAGCTGCGGGTATCTTGCACGACTGCCTCTTTCCAGCAATCCTCCTCCTCGTTGAACTTGTCCAAACGCTCGACCATCACGCCCTTGTGCTCCTGGCAGTATTTGCTCAGGACGTCCTTGATGTTCAGGGACGATCCAGTCTTGCGATTGTCGAGGGTCTGCCGGATTCCGAACTTGGCGAGCACGGTCGGATACGCGAGGTCGAGCTTGCCTCGCTTGGCCAGGCCGGCGACGGCGGCGGTTGTGTTCGCGATCACATTTTGCAGTGCCTCTTGCCTGGCTTCCGGGTCGTAAGTGCGGAACGCCCGCTTGGCGTAGCGAATGATCGTGGGGAGCATGGCGAGCAGCTTGGCGTGCCACGCAGGGGTTTCTTTGCGACGCGGGTCATCACGTCGTGTACTCATCAGCGATCTCCTTGGTGGACCGCCAGCAAGGCGGTCCGTGTTGAAGGGAACACGAAAACCGCCTTGCACCGTGCAAGGCAGCGCTGGACGCTGGCCGGTCAGTCGCGGACTGCGGCGCTCGAGAACGAGCGGGAATCGCTAAACGCGACCGTTCCTGACAGCTAAATGGGGGTAGTCAGATTATAATGCCGTGAAATTGCCGAATCTTCACCCATTGGACCCCCAAAAGGCTTGTTTTCGAGAGAGGAGCACGTGGCCGGTTGCGCTCTGCGCGTCAACGGCTCCTCGGTACCTGGGCAGCTATCGGATGCCGCGCACAATTCACCCCCACGCCGCGGATTATCCCCGTCGGTTTTTTTGTTGCGCCGGGCGGAACGATCCCCCTGCCCTATTGTAGAGATTACGATTTTCCTCTAACCCGAAAGGAAACAGCAATGGGAGCGAAACCAAGGGCCGATCGCGACCAGGTCGCACTATCGGCCCAGCTTGACCAACTGACCGCAGGGCTTGCCCGTAGCAAGCCGGAGGCGGTACACAACGCCCGATGCACGCTGGCCCTACTGGCCCGTGATGCAAGCCCTAACCTACTGCTATGGGTGTTTCACGCCCTGGCAGCCGAAACGGAAGAGCCTGCGGGCCGCTAGTGACGAAAACAGGGCGGCTATGCTTGTACCGAACGCGGCGCCCGGCTAGTATCACGGACGTGGAGATTCCGATATTCCCTTCCAAGTTACTGCGCGGCCGACACGGCCGCCTCACAAAGGACTCAAACCATGAACGACACAAAACCAACGGACCGTTTTCAGAATCTTCTGACCGCACTACAACGCGTTAACGAGGACATTCTTTCTCTTGGCGACGACCTGCTTCTGTCAATCCGACCCCCGGACAAGCAGAGCATCGAGACGGGCTACCAAGCATTGACATCCTATAACGAGGTTCTTGCTGGCTTCACGACCTGGTTTCAAAGCTACCAGCGGCTTGTCGGCTCCGAACACGTTGCGTCCTTACTTGCTAGCGCACCAGAACCCGGACTGCTCGGCCGTTCCGGAACGAGCACGGCCTCCCCCTCCCAAGACGCACACCAGCTTGGCGAAGATTTTCGTTACACTAAGCCGCGGGAGTTTGAACTCGAAGGATACGTGAAGGAGCAAGTTACCACCTGGCGCGAGGTGTACGTCGCCTGTAGCAAGGCGTTCATTTGTCGACACCCCGATTTCCTCGCCCGCGTATCGGCTTGCGAGAGTCTCAAGGAGCGCGGAGGAAAGCCTTACTATTCAGCCGACCGAGAAGTGATGCGCGACCCGTTGCAGGTGAGTGAAACCATCTTCGCCGAGGGTAACTTGTCGGCCAACGGGATCAAGGATCTGATTGGCCATCTCATGGACGTGTTCGGGATCAATAAGGCCGCTTTCCGTGTTTACTTGCAAAACAGAGAGCGGGGGGATTAAGATTTGCAATGTCAGATAATCCGTGGAACGTGAGCGAATTCGCCTTGCGGATAATTGAACAGTGCGCGATCTGCTGGCCGGGCGACCTGTTTTGCCAGGTTCTGATTGACGAGGTTAGCTCCAGCCGGGCGCTACTTTCCCGCCCGCCGCTGGGCACGAGAGCAACCGTTGAGCTCGCCGCTACGCACCAATGGGTCATGGAACGGCTAGGGCCGCTGTTCCATTCGCGTTCGTTCGAGGGGCACAGCTTCGCTCAACAACTTTGCCAGGGCCTCCAACATGTCGCGGGTTCGGTTCATACCGGCCTCCACACGCGATGGCTCACTGACTTGAAACTCCTTGCCCCTCGCCACGGCCCAATCCGCCGTTCCCAGCAGATCCGGCATCAGATCCACAATCGCGGTATCGTGGGCCTTGAGCGTGGCGCGGTTCGCTTATTTTGGAGGGCTTCCCAATGGGTTTTCGTGAACGACCAGAGTATCAAGGCTGGCGGGACGCCGTGTTCCGGCTTTTCGGCCAGAAGTGTATCCGTTGCGGTTACGTGGGGAACCTCCACGCGCACCACGTAATGCCGGTCGAGGACTATCCCGAGCTCGCCTTTGAGCCCACCAACGGCGTCCCCCTTTGCGGCAATTGCCATGTTGCGATCAAGGGCGACGAACTGGCGCACGTTGACGACCTGAAACGACGGCAACGCGCCATCCTTGCGGCCGACACTGCCCCAGTTGCGAAGGACGTACCCAGCGAGTCCGCCCTTCGAGAACGGGCCTACGCGGAGCCGTCCAATGCAGAGGCGGTACTGGCATGGTTTGAAGTCGCAGATGCTCAGTCGGTGACTGGCTTTTACGACAAGCACCCCGAACACTCCACACAAACGGCCTGGCTCTGCGGAGCCGCTGCGGGCGCTCTGGACGCCGTCGGGCGATGGCAAGATGTAATTGCGGTTGCTGATAAGGCGATGGAAATTGCAGAGCGCGAAGGAACCTTGGAGAGGGATGTCGAACGCATCGCCACCACCAAGTGGAACGCGATGGGCCGGCTTGGGCGGGACCCCGAGGCGGTCCTCTTTCTTCGGCCGCTTGTCGGCCGCTTCCCAAGGCTGGCAATGCTGCATTTCATGCTATCAGGGGCGCTGCTCAATGTCTGCAATCGTGCGGGAGGGCCGCCGCAGGCGAATAAGGGCTCGCCGGAAGCAAAGGACTCGCTTGAGGAATCGGTGCGCCACGCCCTGGACGCCGCACAGCTTGCGCCCGACCAGTGGCACTACGCATCCCATGCCTGTTTTCTGCTCTGTCAGAAAGGCGACTCCTCCTCCGCCCTTCAGTACGGAAAGCGGGCGTTCGCGCTCGCACCAACCAGCGAGGCCAAGGTCGGGGCACTACGGGACATCGCCTGGGTCTACATGGCGAACGACCTCTACGGCGACGCGCGAAACTACCTTCGGCAGGCGTTGCAAATCGACGATTTCAATGTGGACGTGATAGGCGAAATCGCGCACTGCTTCCATATGGAGGACAACCAAGCGGAGGCGATTCGGATGGCCAAGCGCGGCGTAATGCTCGATCCACGCAATGAACAATGCCGACGGATATACTCGCATTATGGTTGCCCCGATTGATCCTGCCGATCTTCCACCGACGCGCCGGCCACCGCCCAAGATATGCACCGCTTGCGGACCGCTTGCCGTGCGCAGTACAATAGTGGGCGAATTGGAGGTGCTCCGCCATGACCGTTCCACGCGACCCGCGCGACCGTCTACCGCCATCCTTGCGGCGATACTGCCCGAGTCAGCAACAGTGCCGGCTCTGGTCTGCCAATTGCCGGTCTTTCATTCACCATTGGCTGACGCGCGTGTGCAAGGGGTGTGGCCTGGGCTGGTCGGCACTTGATTCGACTGCCCGCCTGTTTCTCGTCTGCGCCGTGGGCCTTGTTTTGCTCGCCGTCCTGTTGCCCCGCGTTACCCTTTGGGGCCTTGCCACCGCCGGCCTACTGGTCTTCGGGTGGCGAACACGACGATGGCGGGACCTTGACCGCAAGGGCAGGTGGTTCGTCGTTTGCGGCAATCTCGCGTCGGTTGTCGCCCTGGTGTTTGCCGTCGGCGGATTATCCGGTAAGCCGCGGGATGAAACACCGAGCGTGAACACGTCGAGCGCCGCGTCTGACGTAGCCGCGTCGCCGTCCGATTCGGCACTTGGCCCCTGGCAATCTGCGGAACAACCCCCGCTCCCGCCACCCGCCGTCATGCGGGATGACTATTGGGTTGGAGTGAAGTTAGCACCGATTCCGCCGGCCGATGCAAAAAAGACATTTCTGGTCACGTACCGCCTACCCGGGTTGAAGGGCAAACCAGTGCATACGGACGAGATTCATGCCGCATCCGCTGACGATGCGCGAAACGAGTGTCATAAGTCGCACCCACGCGCGATACACATGGAGATTCTCAGTATCGCAGCGGCACAGCCGGCCAAGGCGGAGCCGGCGTCAAGGCCGGAACCTGCCAAACCGGCCAAGGGCCAACCGCCAAGTGGGCCTGAGACGGCGGCAAGCGCGGCGGGGCCCCTGGAAGGCTTCAAGCTCGTGGCGGCGGCCGACCTAGTCTACATCCCGGAGGCTGACCTAGCCTATATGGCAAGGCAGGGCTACAAGGTAGATGCAACCCAGCTATTCCACGTCGTCAGAAATGGGAAGGGGCCAGAGTACGGGTTCTTTGACGTGGCCGGAAAGGCGATGCCTCCAGTCTGGACGTCCAGCGATCCCTCCGTTTTGGCGTATACGGCGGATGGCGCGGGTCAGGATCGGAGGCGGGGCTTGTTTATCCTCAGTTGCGGGAAGACTACGGTTACGGTCTCGGTCGGCAAGTGGTCGGACCACGCCGCGCTGACCGTCGCGGAAGCGCCTATCCGGCAGCCCTTGTCGGCACACGCGCTGGTTGAGAAGTTCGGCATTCCCTCCAGGAAATACAGGAGGAACGTGAGCGCCGCGCAGGCGAGCGCGGGCATCAGGAAACTGCCGACGAATTGTTGGGGCATCGGAGTTGGATACGAGATCCGCCTGTACAACCCTTGCGACCCCGGAGGGATCGTTTCGCGCGGGAGCGGGGACGAATGGTTCGAGTACAACAAGTGGCCTCGCTGCCTTTTCCGGATTCGCGATCCAGGCACCGGCACTGAGAAAGGTTGGGTCGACGACATCGCCACGCGCCCGGCGGAACCCACGGATTCCGAGCCAGCAGAAAGCCCCACCGAAAAGCGGCCGGCGGGAGCTAAATAGCCCCCCGTCGATACCAGCGTATATCGGGATGGGCTACGCCGACGTGCGGAAGATTCTCGGCAAGCCGATGCACGTGGAGGAGACAGGCAATCCCTTCCCCGAAAAGGTTGTCGGCTAACCGTTAGACGGCCTTTGTGGCCGATTACCGATCGGCGAGAAAGGCGGCAGCGGAGGACGACAATGAACAATACACCCGATGCACAACGACGGGGCAGCGACTTAGCTCAGGAGCTGAGCTCCAGGTGCCTCCGACCGCGTGCGGCGAGACCTTGGATCCTGGTTATCGTGCTCGCCGCGATTTGCCTCTTTTTGTGAACGCCACCGCAGCAAAATCAAGGCCAGGTTCAAGGTGGCTAAAAATACGGAACGTAAGCGAGATGTGCATGCGGAACTGGAAACCGCTTTTCGGCTGCTTGGCGTCCCAACTTTCGACGTTGATGCCTATGAGCCAGAGCGGGGGAAAAAGAGGGGACCGGATTTCCATGTCTCTGTCTCTACCCTGTTCGTGGATTTCTATGCGGAGGTAAAGCGAATTAACCAGGTCGCGGCGACGTTGGAGTTTGAGCGTTGCGTCGACCAACTTTATGCAGAGGTTCGCAACCTAAGCTCGTCGCTTTACGTCTCTCTTTGTTTTGGCCTGAGCGCTGCTTCGGGAAAGAAGTACGCTTCGGGAAAGGAGTACGCGAACGCCCTGTCGCAAGCCTTGGACCCGCTCGTTCGCGAGGTAGTCGAGGCTGTCCACCGGTATGAGAAGGACTTGGAAGTCGGAGCATCCGCGCGTTTTCATTCCACCGTATTTCCCTGCTTAAAGGTCATATTGATTCGCGACGATAAATCGCCTCCTGGTTCGGTCTCCGTGCCAATGTATCCCATTTTCTATACGCAGAAGGAGTCTTGGAGGTACACCGACATTATTTTTCGTTCCTTGCTGCAATTGCGAGAGGAATCTCGAAACGTCCTGATCATTGTGACGCACAGCGATACACATACGCCGGAACAATTGAAGGTCGCGGTCGAATGGATTTGCAAGCGCGTGCGAGAGGGCGACGAAGCCTTTTTCAAGGGGAAAGAATTTGAAGGAATTGACGACTTTAGGAGGCGGTTCAGCGTGCTCAGCGCCGTGGTTGTCATGGGTTGCGGAATGACTGATAATCTCGTCTGGCCTAACGCTAATGGACCGGCCTTAGACGCTGAGTTGCTCGGCCGCCTTCGTCATATGTGAGCCGAGCAGATCACGTATTAGAGCGTGTTACAACAGCCTTCTAGCGAGGTTTTCGGGCTGACCGGGAATCGAAAAATGGAAAAACCCATGACGAGTGATAGCCGTTTTGCCGCCCTCATCGCCGCAGGTTCCGCGAGCGCACCGACGCCCCCTTTGAATTACCTACGCGATGAGTTGGCCACGGCGTTCTTCGACGCCCGTGAGCAGGAAGCCTACTACCGGTCTCTCAAGAGTTCGGAACGGCCAAACGACGCGAGACGGGCGTTCTATGATTCATTTCGCCCGCTATTGCTCCGGTTGCTCGCGCTTGCGAATGACGATGGGATCGTTTTCCTCGAACACCTTATCACGGCAAATATCCGCCACGAGAAACGAACGCCGGGTGCACAAGCACGGGGGTGTGCAGTGGAGCGCGTGCGGCGCGTGGAGCCGAAAGGGATGGCGATTCTCGGAAACGATGCTGGCCGCGACCTGGAGCACTGTCGTGCCGCGTACCGGGGTGCTGCGCGTCGTTGCCACCCTGACCACCGCGGGTCGCTTGAAGACATGATTGCGGTCAATTCCGCGTTTGAAATGCTCCACCGAATCCTCGTGGAAGAGGCCGGCGCAGCCCCCATCGCCAGTGACGTGGACGAGTCACGAGAGTTGTCCGGCGATACGAGGAACGCATCAGCCTATTTGTGGACGGTTCGGCAATTGCTGCTCGGCATCGCACTCGACGAGTGGGCGCTTGACGAGGCCGCCGTTTACTTTGAGCAACTCGTGCCGGTCCAAGCCACGCGCGCCGCCGAACCGGAGGAACCGGAGGATCCGGAGAGGCCGTGGTTCTTTCTTACGAACAGTCCATACCAGGAACACTGGCAGCGCACGCATGATCTCTTCGAGCAGGCGTGCAGACTTACCATGCGGCTTTGCGCCGCTGGGCGTGCCGACGGTGCAGCGCGCTCACTCCTGATAGCGCGGGCATTCTACCGCCAGTTTGAGGAGTGCGGTGCGATTCACGACAAGGGCGGAGAAGAAATGCGGGGTGTAACGGCACATGCGAGGCGCCAAGACGCGATCAGGCACGCGCGCGACAGGGCCTATGGGAAAGATGAACACGGCAACTACAAGCACAAGTTTTCGCAGGCACAAGAAGAGGCCAGAGAGGCGCTAGAGGCCCTAAAGCAATCGCCCACGAATTTCATGCACCCTTCCCTTCGCAAGGCATTGGAATGCGTCGCGGGAATGCGCAAACCGTCGGTTGTCCTGGGCAGTGTTAAGCAGGTCGAGAACGCTTTTAGGCTCGGTGCGATCGACGAGAAACGATACAAGGCCAGCCTGTCACGCGTCACAAAGACGGCGAGCCGCGTAGATGCGGTTCGGCGCGATCGGCTTGCGATTCTTGCGCGAACCCACTTTGCCCCGCTATTGCCAAGCGATGCGCAACTGAAACCGTCACAGAACGCTGGTCACATGGTACCCCACCCTCCGCCCTACATCGAGCTGGTCGAGGATTTGACGCCCGATCAGCAGGCAATGTACTTGAGAGCGTTCCGTAGTGCGGACAATCTCGACCTGATTGAATGGTACGCTCGGTTCCGGTTAAACAGCGTGTTCCGGTCAGTGATTCTCTTCACTGATCGCTGCGATCTCGCCTCGCTGGCCGAAGAGGCTGAGGCGCTGGCGTGCGTTGGGTCGGTCCAAGATGGATGCAGTTGGCTCGGCCGCGCCGTCGCAGACTTGATCCGATCCATCGCGGCGTTAGACGGTAGTCGGCGGCCAGAGTTTCTATCGCAGCTTGCCAAGCGCTTTTACGCGCACGGTACGTGGTACGCTACTGCTTGCAGGGGCGCGTATTCGAACGCGCCGTGAAGTTCGGCTGGCCTTCAGCTTTAGACATGGCGAACACTCCTGCTGGGAAGGGCGTATTAGGGCGGGGCTGGTGACGTTTGCTCGGGTTGGGAATGGTTGGGGCGGCGGCAAAGAGGATGCAGCGCCCGTACCAATATAGCTGCTCGGATCGACGCCCGCCCTTTAGCGCAGCGGAGCCCCAGAACCCCCGCGGCCGATGAATCGACGGCACGGCCGAGACCAGGGCCGGGCGGAGGGGCCAAACTGGGTAGAGAGCTTGTACACTAGTCTGGCAGACCGGGTGTACGTACACCCGTACACCCGGTTTTTCAGGGCTAACTATAGTGAACAGCGAAGACGCCAAAGAGGTAGCAAACGCTGGAAAACACGATACTTGTGCAGTTTTCCGATAGTGCACGCAATCAGTGAATTCTGCATTAGGAAACCGTTGCTCTATCCCCTGAGCTACCGGGGCCTGGGGATAATCGGCCCCATAGGCCATGATTGTCAAGTATACCAAATTGGCCGGGGGACGGCCAGAGGAGGTCCAGAAGAACTGCAAAGTCCGGAATAGGCGGATCTGCGTAGCACGGCATACACCACCTAGAGGAGTCGAAATCCGAACCATACCCTTCGGGTTCGCGCAGCACAACCCTGGGCTGCACGCTGAGCGGCAGCGGGACCAACACGCTGACCTTGAACACTTCCGGCAGCGGCGCCAGCAGGGCCCGCAACACGTGTTCATCATGGCGTGTTGTGTCGATGGCGTCCTGCCGCAACATGACCGAGCGCAGGCGGCCGATTTCCTCTTACCGCCATAGCGCATCGAAAACCAATCGCGCCACAACCACGTAGGCATTCTCCCAGTCGCCCGTGCGGAAGAATTCCACCGGGGCGCTGGGGCGCCGACGAAGGGCCGCATGATCCAGGCCATTTGAATGGCAATGAATACGTAGAGCCCCAGCCACGTCCAGAGCAAAGGTCCGTGACGCGCGTTGTGCGCCGTCAAAGGGCGATAGTAGCCGCGCAGCAGGAACTGGCCGGCAAAACTCGCCACGGCGAAAATCAGCCCGTTGAAGAGCAGGGCGGCCGAATAGTCGGCAAACGAGGCGTACCAGAAAAGCGTCAGCGGCGCGCACGAGGCCAGTACGATGGCCACGCCGGCCTGCGCCGCGACCAACGCGCAAAGCGCTTCGCGGAAGTCGCGGCGCAGCCCAAAGAGCGTATTGAGCACGAAGAAACTCGGCAGGCCGATGAAAAAAGTCGCCAGCAGCAGCAGCGGCACTTTGAGGCCGGAATAGAGCAACTGCCAGACGCGATCACCGCCGACGCCCCCGTAACTGCCCATCGCTATGCCATACATAAAGCCGAACAGCAACACGCAGGCGCAAAGCGCCCGCGTCCGGCCCGGCACGGCGGTCCGCGTTGTCCATGGCCGGCGCCGCAAGACGTTGTCGATCAACGAAATTGATTGGAGCATGACGGTTTTCACGATAGCAGCTTTTGGAGGGCCATCCAGACGCCTTCGAAGAAATTCGAAGTTCGCGGGCCGAACCAGACGAACGGCTCGCCCGGGTTGCCAAAATAGGGTCGCAGTACCCAGGCCATCTGCGCGCCGACAACGCTGAAGATCACCGTCCAGCAGCAAAAGACCGTCTTTACGTGCCGCCCCAAAACGTGGCCTTCCAGGGCATCCAGGGCAGAAAGTTCCTCTTTGCGCGGGACGAGTGAATCGGTCAGCCAGCCGGGTTCCGACCAGGCCGTTTGCGACCAGGAAGGTTGCGGCGGGACGGCTTCACTTGGCCCGCCCGATGCCCCCTCACCCCCGGGTGCCCCCTGGGGGCCTCTCCGGGCACCGACCGAAGGTTGGTTGGCAGAGCCGGCCGTGCCAACACCGCGTCCAGGCCGCTCGCTTTCCGGAATCTTGCGAGGTACTTGTAATACGTTCCTGGGAAGCGTGCTCATGCGGTGCAGCGTTTGCAACAGAAAGGACATTCCCAGAAGTCCGGAAATCGCAAACACCAGAACATTAAGCAAGACCATGAACGGACAGTTCGTCGTGCTGAACGAGAAGAACGCCACGATCGGGCCGGCCGACGCCAGGACCGCCAGATTCACGGCCAAGGCCGCTATGAGAAGCTGCAAGACCGCGAGCAAATGAAGCCGTGAACCGACCAGGGCATTCACGACGTACAGCGATGGAAAGGTAACGCACAGCGTCAGGAAGAAGAGGGCCGGTATCTTCAGCGTGCACGCCAGCCATCGCTGCCAGGATGGATCGTCGATGCGGCAGCCGGGATACATGCCCATGCAAAATCCGTAGAGCAACGCCAGTGCCAGGATCAGCAGCGCCAGCCCGGCCATCGGGATCCGCAGCGACTGCTCGCGCAAGGCCGACGGGCGAGTGGTCTCGCCGCGCAAGATCTGATCGAGCGCCTGCAGCCAGCCTTGCGACGCCCGCAGGGCCGCGACCGACAAGGAAACCAGACGCGATTTGAGCGGCGAGCCGCCCGGAGCACCATTTTGTAAAGTACTTTGTGACATAAAGTTAAACTCGAAAAAAAGAGGGATGGGAAAGAACACTACGAAAAATCCTGCCGGTCGCGGCTCCCCTGATCGACAATCTGCCGCAGGGTTTCCAGGTACCGGGCAAACGCCTTGCGGCCCTTGGGCGTGAGCCGCATGGCCGTGTGGGGGCGACGGCCTTGGAACGACTTCTCCACGATGATATAGCCGGCTTCTTCCAGCGTGCGGGCATGCACGCTGAGATTGCCGTCGGTCAGACCCAGCATCGACTTCAATTCATTGAAACTCAGTTGGGCCGTCACGGCGAGTGCCGAAACGATCGACAAGCGGGCCCGTTCGTGGATCACGCCGTCGATGTCGCCGGGTTTGATCGGTTCGCTCATGGGACTACGACCTGCCGTTGTTTCCTGAGCACGTACGCGCCAAACAGCACGTGTAGCAATCCGAACGACGCCGCGACGGAGATCACGCCGTAGGCGGGAAAACCGAGCAGGGCCACGATGCCCGTCAACAGGAATGCCACGCCCAGCACGCGGGGTGGGCGGATGGAGAACAGGCCGGCCGTATAAACGCCCGTCCCGTAGAGCAGCATCCAGACCGGGGCGATAAAGCGGATTTCCTGCGGCTGCCAATCCCAAAGGAACTGGAAGGAAAGCACGGCGGCCACCACGACGCAGGGAGTCAAGGAGAACATGGCCACCTGGGCCGGCCGCGCATGCAGCGCGATCCGCTGGCGGGCAGCCAGGCGGACTGTGAAGAACACGTTCAAGGCAACGCTAGCGACCGCGATGACGAACCACATCAGGCATAAGGCAACGCGGCCCGCCGTCGTCATCTCCTGGATAGCAGCAAAGTCCAGCGAATTCAGAAGTTGGTAACTGACTCCGCAACCCAGGAAAACCAGCAGCCCCCCCACAACGGCGGCGGTGCCGGGCAGCAGGGTAAAGAGCGTGGCGGTTTCCATGATGCGCTGGATTTCCCGCATGCGGGTCTGAGCTTCATCGAAATCCATGGGCCGTCTCCCCGAGTCATTGACTTTGTATCATAAAGTAGTTTATCGGACAGAAACCATGCTGTCAAGTGGGAAAAATGCCGTGTTCTTGCCACCCCCGCCTTGAGCCAGATAGAATAACGTTCAATGGCATCACGACGGAGCGCGATGAGTACGCCACTTTCACCAACCCTGTGCGGAGTCTCCTCCATGATCGAGGACCTTTCCTTACGCCACGAGCTCGTCAGCGACCTTTTTGTATTGCCCAAGACGCCGGCCGACTGGCGGAAACACTGCCTCACACAGGGCCAGGTGGATTGGTATCGGCAGAACGGATATCTGTCCGGCGTGCGGTTGTTGAGCGAGGGGCAGGTCGAGGTCCTGTGCGAAGAATTGGCGACCCTTGTCGACCCGTCATATCCGGGCAACCAGCTCTTCTATGAATATCACAGCAACGAGGCGGCGGACAAGACAACGGTGCTGTTTCACGCCCTGGGCGCGTGGCGGATCACGCCGGCAATGCACGACGTGCTGTGGAATCCGGCCTTTACCGTGGCGGCCAGTCAGCTTCTCGACGGCGCGGTCCGCTTCTGGCACGACCAACTCTTCTGCAAGCCTCCGCGGCACGGAGGCGTGGTGGCCTGGCACCAGGATTACTCGTATTGGACCCGCACGAAGCCCATCGCGCATTTGACCTGCTGGATCGCCCTGGACGATGTTTCCACCGCCAACGGCTGCCTGCACTATATCCCCGGCAGCCACCGCTGGCCGCTGCTGCCGATTACGGGCCTGGCCGGCGATATGAACGCCATCCAGACCGTGCTCGACGAGGAACAGAAGGCCCAATTCCAGCCCGTGCCGGTCGAGTTCCCCAAGGGGTATGCCTCCTTCCACCATCCCTTGACGATTCACGGTTCCTACGCGAACCGCTCGGACCGCCCGCGGCGGGGCTTGGTGATCAATGTTATCCGCGAGGGCGTCGCGTCTGACTCCGACGAACCGCCGCTGGAAGGCGTGCCGCCGGTTCCCAAGGGCCAGAAAATGGACGGCCAGTTCTTCCCGCTGCTTTTTGACCCGAAGACGATGACGGCGTGACGGCGGTCGTCGCGTCCTCAGCCGCGAAGCGGCGAAAGGCAGTAGCCAGCCGTCGGGAGCCCTCGTTGTTACATACAATTCGGACCCCACCCGGCTTGTCCGGGTCGGAAGAAGAGGTTGGACAGCTACGGCCCGAGAATGCGCCAGCTAGGCAACCTGATTCACCATCCAAGCTGGATGGGGTCTAGTTTTCAATACTCTCGGTGCTGAGCTGTCCAATCTCCTTCACCATCCAAGGTGGATGGGGTCGTTACCTGACTTGCGTGTAACAACAATGGCTCACGCCTCATGGCTATTTCATGCCGCCCCTTTGCGGCTAAATCGAGGCCCCTGCCGCATCTCCCGCATCCTTGAACTGCACGGCCACGATGGCCGCAAGGATCAAGCCGCAGCCGAGCAGTTTCCGCAGACTCCACGGTTCTTGAAGGAAGAGGTATCCGAAGAGGGCCGCGAACACGGCCTCCATACTGAGAATAATGGCGGCATCGGCCGCGGGCGCGTGCTTCTGTCCAACCGCTTGCAACGTATAAGCAATGGCAACGGAAACGACCCCAACATAGACAACAGTCCACCAGCAGCTTGCCAGCGCCGGCAACGTGCCGGTTTCCAGGCTCAGCGCGATCGCGATATTCAGGACGCCGGCGACAAAGTACTGGCCGACGGAGAACAAGAAGACTTCGACGTGTTGCACGGCGCGGCCGACGGTAACAACGTGCAAGGCAAACAACACGGCGCCGATGATCTCCAGGAGGTCGCCAAATTCAATCTGGAAATGCTCGTCCATGCCCAGCAGACACACGCCTGCGGCGGCGACCAGGGCCCCGGCCCAGGTTTGCCAACTCATCCGCTGCCGCCAGCCGATGAACATCACGAACGGAACCACGACGACATACAGACCGGTGAGAAAACCGGCGTTGCCGGCCGTGGTGTATCTCATGCCGGCCTGCTGACAGACCGAGCCGCCGACCAAGAGGGTTCCCGCGATCAAGGCCCAGCGGAAAAAACCCCTGGACGGCAGGCGGAAGGGCCGCACCCAGGGGAGCAGGATCAACGCTCCCAGCAGGAAGCGGAGGCCGTTGAAGAGGAAGTCCCCCAGGCCAGCCACGGCAGCCACTTTCTGCGGCACGAAGGCGCTGCCCCACAACAGGGCCGCAAGCAAGAGCAAAGCATCCGAGCGGAGGCGCAGGCGCGATGGGGTGCGATCGGTAATGGTGCGGACCTCTTGTTAACGTCGCCGTTGACGTTGGCTTCGGGTTAAACGAGCACGTGGAGGGTGGGCCGAGTGAAACGAGTCCCACCATGGGGAACGTGCGAAGATGGTGGGACTCGTTTCACTCGGCCCACCCTACGGCTCTTCTGCCTACTTCTTCAACGGCTTGATCTGCACGTTGCGGAAGGCCACCGGGTCGTCGTGGCCGCAGAAGCCGAAATGACCGTGGGTCAACAGCTTGCCGGGATGGGGCGAATTGTGCATGTACTCGGTCACCTCCCTGAGGTCGGTCTCGGTGACCCGCGTGCCGTTGAGTTCCATCGTCAACTTGGGGCCGATGGCCGTGACTTCAATGAAATTCCATTGGCCCACGGGGCGAAGATAGCCGCGGTTGACCGCCGTCATGCCGTAGGCCGAAGCACAATACTGCCGCGGGTCGAGCTTGGCATAGACCGGGTCGTCGTCGTCGAGGATCTGGCACTCGCAGGTGCCGACATAGGCCCCGTCGTCGTGGCCCGGGTAACGGATCGCAAGGCCGTTGTTGCCGGCCGGGGGCAGACGGAACTCACAGCGGGCGATGAAGTCGGAGTACTCGTCCTTGGTGTAGATCGTCCCGCCCATCTTCGGCCGGCAGACGATCGCGCCGTCCTTCACTTCGTACTGGTCCACCGGCCCGGCCCAGCCGGTAAAGTCCCGGCCGTTGAAGACGTCGACAAAACCAGCGGAGTTGTGTTTGCGGAGGATGCTGTTGGCCTCGTCAGCGGGAATCTCGCGGATGAACATGTTCCGCCAGCGGATCTCGCCGCCGTGGGTTTGCAACTGGATCGGCGCCTTCTTCATGAGCGGCGTGGCGCGGTTGTACTTGGGCGGCTTCATGCTGTTGTGCCAGAAATTCTCCAGCCGGGCATGATCGACGACCAGCTTGTCGTTCAGATAAACAGTCACCCGCTCGCCCACCTGGAAGATGCGGAACTTGTTCCACTGGCCGAACGGCTTGTCGGCCAGAACCAGCGGGTCCTTGCCGGGCGAGCCGGGGCTGTTGTTCCACAGGCCGCCGCTGCCCTTGTCGGCGCCGAGGTTCCACTTGCCGCCCTCCTTGGTATAGTCCCAAATCTGCACCTGTGGCGTGGCGCGGAGGTAAATGCCGCTGTCGGCCAAGGGCACCGTCTTGTATTCCACGAGCAGTTCGATGTCGCCGAAGTCCTTGTCGGTCGTCAGGTACGCGCCTTCGCCGTCGTTGACCAACTCCTTATTCTCCACGCTCCAGTGTCGCCTGGCGTCGGCGGTCCAAGCGGCGATGCTTTGTTTTCGCTTGGCCTCGGGCATGGCGGCCAGGGCATACGGGTCGAAGTGCGGCATGCCGTGCCAGCCGGTGAGGTCCATATCGTTAAACAACTTTTGAAAGCCTTCGGGCGGTTCGTCGGCAACGCCGCGGACAGCGACGCCCGCGGTGAGAAGGCCCAGGAGGGCCAGGATCGACCATGCACGGGAAATCAATGTGTTCTGCACGAGAGGACTCCTTGCGGCAGGGGCGATGGTTGGCGGCGCGGCCGCCGGTGGGTCGCCTGAAATTGGGTAGGAATAAGCAGTTTCGTGCATCATAATTCAACCGCCCGCCAGTTTCCAGTAGGGTGGGGCCGGTTCACTCTAACCGCTGGATCCGCTGCACCACGGCGCTCTGCGTCCACTCGCGGTCGGTGGGAAGCACCACGTAGCAAGCCCGGTCGCCGCAACAATCCAAGATCACTTGGTGCGGATTGGGCACGGCGAAACCGTCCAGACAGGGCTCGTGTCCATGAATCAGCACGCGGGCTTCCATCAATTCGGCGAAGGCCCGCGCGTTCTCCGCACGATGATCGCGACCCCAGACCATCTGGAAAATGTCTCCGCGCTCGTAGAATTCCAGCGGATCGAACGGCCGAAAGAAGACCGTGCGATCGAACGGGCGCTGATCAACTCCCTCCGGGATGCTATGGCAAACGAACACGCCGCTGGCAATACGTACCGCCAGCGGACACGTGCGGAGGAACTCCAGAAGTGCCTCCCGGACAAGTTCGGCGTCAGGCCCGTACATCTGTTCCAACCCCATGCGGAACAAGACGTTGAGCATCTGCCTGTTCTTCTGGATCGGATAGTCGGTCATCTCGGCCAACTCGTGATTCCCCAGAAGAAAATGGACGCGATCCGGATATTGGACCTTGAGACGGGCGACGTCCTCCAAGATGGCGTGGGACATGCACCCGCCATTCTGAGGGTATGTGGGACCGCCGTGACATACCTCTTGCAACACCAGGTGCCGTCGTGGAAGAGTTTCCAGGGCGGCAATTCGTCGGATCAGGTTGAAATTCCGCCGGTGGCCGTGCAAATCGCCGGTCACCATCACGTTGTCGCCCGAATGGGGGCCGATGTCGATCATATTGCCTACTCGGCCGGCCGTCGCGAGGTTCGCGTCGGCCGCCGCGTGAAGCATGGTGATCGTGTTTTCAAGGTATTCGGGCGATGCCACCATGATACGTACTTTACATGGCTTGGAATCTACGACCTGGGGTTGGCGCGGAAATAAGTGTCGCCTTTCGCTCCACGAAAGAACGCGACTTTCGCGGAGCGAAAGGCCACAATGCGACAATTGTTGATTTGCCGACCCTTAACCGTTGGTAGTATATAGCATCTACCACAATCGAGCTGAGCCGGTAGGAATATCTTTCCTAAATCACGCATTCTTCGCGAATTCTTGATCGCGGTCGGAATGTACGGGTTTTGCGGCAAGCAGCGGTTTTGACGTTTTTCTGGATTCTAGCGGTTGTCTCACCCGATGTTCTCAAAGGGTGGCTCTCCGCCAGGTTTGTGGTGTGGGCTCTGGCGCCTGCCTTGTCCACCCCAAACTTTGGGCAGGCACCCATGCCCGCACACCACAATCGTTCCCGCACTAGGCGGAAAGCCTAAAGGGTCTTAGAAGAAAGGAAACATCGGACATGCGACACACATTTCTCATTTTGGCCGCGTCGGCGCTGCTTGCCGTAATCGCGGGCTGTGCTTGCAACAACTGCTGCAATCGCTGCAGTTCCTCCGCAGGCAACGCGGCGGCGGCCCAGCCACAGCAGCAATCACAGGCCGGCCCGGGTGGCGCTGTAAGCTACCCCTATTACACGACCCGTGGACCGCGCGACTTCCTGGAAACGCACCCGCAGAGCATCGGCCCGTGAGATAGTCGGCGAAGCACCAAATCGGAAAAACGACATACGAAACAAGTCCCTCGCTTGCGCTTCGGGTTAGTATGGAATGGGTCATTCCCGGGCCACGCGAAGCATAGTCGGCTGGATCCGCGCATAAAAACGGCTGCGTGCACCGCGGAGACATGCTGCGTGATTTGTCACGCTATCAGAGCGGCCCGTGGTGAGGATCCCACCGCCAGGCGGCACTCGAGTAAAGGCATTATGTCTCATGACGGCGAGCAGCCGTTTTCAAGCTATCTTTTGGGTCTGAAATAACTTCGCGCTCCTGGAGTTAGAGGACCGAATCGAAAGAAGAGTACACCGTGGGAGGAATTGCTGGCAGTGTCTTGTTTACCTCCTCCACTCTTGATATACACGATGTTTAACTATAGTCAAAACGCCTACCGCGGAAAAGCGTGGCCAAAATCCAGATTCAGTCGCAAACTGTGACCATGTTTGCACTTGCGACGTAAAGAATTTTTCAAGTTCTGAGAAACGTGCCCGCGTGCAGGGTTTCGCCAAAGGTCGCGTCACCTAGAACAAGAGCAGGTTCCCCGTCAGACAAACCCGGCCGTTTCCGGGTCGCTTGCGCGGACGGCAGAGTTGCCGGTTCGGCGCGGGTCTCCCGACCCCGCCGGTTCGGCGTGGGTCTCCCGACCCCGCCGAAACGTCCCAGCGGTGGTTCCCCATTCGCTTACGAGACCTTCGGTTGGCAGCGTGGCTCGGTCAGAGACCGGCCACAACAGCGGCGACCGGCGCCGGTTCGGCGTGGGTCTCCCGACCCCGCCGAAACGTCCCAGCGGTGGTTCCCCATTCGCTTACGAGACCTTCGGTCGGCAGCGTGGCTCGGTCAGAGACCGGCCACAACAGCGGCGACCGGCCACAACAACGGCGACCGGCCACAACAACGTTTTACGCAATTATGAATTGCTTAAATGCAACAATGATTCCGGGCGGCGTTGGCCCTTGCCGAAAGCCAATCCTCTTGTGAAACGGTCCCCGGAAAGCTATCTTGAATGGTTTGGTCCCGCCCCCTTGGATTTCACTGAGAGAAGATGGCCTTCGCTCGGCGGGGCTTCGCCTTGCTAATGCCGGAAGCTCAAAGATCTGCTTCCGTGCCTACCCTTACTTTAGCCCGTGCCCGGGGCATAATCTGTCCTGAGTCCGCGGTAACCATACCTACCTGACTGCTCAATTATTCCACACCAACGATCCATTGAGGAGACATATCGTGGAAACGAAACGCTTCGTGTCCGTTGACGGCAATGAAGCGGCGGCCAACATTGCCCACCTGTGCTGCGAAGTGGCGGCGATCTATCCGATCACGCCATCGTCGAACCTGGGTGAGATGCCCGACGCCTGGGCGGCCGCCGGCCGAAAGAACATTTTCGGCACTGTGCCCGTCGTTGTAGAAATGCAGAGTGAAGCGGGGGCCGCCGGCGCGGTCCACGGCTCGCTGCAAGCCGGCGCCCTGACGACCACCTTCACGGCGTCGCAGGGGCTGCTGCTGATGATCCCCAACATGTTCAAGATCGCGGGGGAACTGACCGCGACGGTTTTTCACGTCACCGCCCGGACTGTGGCCACGCATGCCCTTTCCATCTTCGGCGACCATAGCGACGTGATGGCCTGCCGCAGCACCGGCTGGGCGATGATCTCCTCGGATTCGGTCCAGGAGGCCCAGGACCTGGCCTTGATCGCCCACGCGGCGACGCTCGAGGCCCGCGTGCCGTTCCTGCACTTCTACGACGGTTTCCGCATCTCGCACGAAGTGAACAAGATCGAGCACTTGACCGAAGCGCAGGTCGCGCAGATGATCGACATGGATCTGGTCGCCGCCCACCGGGCACGGGCCCTCTCGCCCGAGAATCCGCAACTCCGCGGCACCGCCCAGAATCCCGACGTCTTCTTCCAGGCCCGCGAGGCGTGCAACAAGTTCTACGACGCTTGCCCGGGCGTCGTGCAAAAGACGATGGACAAGTTTGCCCAGCTCTTCGGCCGGCAGTATCACCTGTTCGACTACGTCGGGGCGCCCGACGCCGAACGCGTGATCGTTTGCATGGGTTCCGGCAGCGGCGTGGTGGAAGAGACGGTCGATTACCTTATCGGGGCACCCGGCGGGGCACCCAGTACCCTGGGTCCGCGAGTACCCGGTACTCCGGGTGGCGGGGAGAAGGTCGGTCTGATCAAGGTGCACCTGTTCCGTCCCCTGGACAAGACCGCCCTGCTGGCGGCGATGCCTAAGAGCGTCAAGAAGATCGCCGTGCTGGACCGCACGAAAGAACCGGGCTCCAACGGCGAGCCGCTCTATCAGGACGTGGTCACCGCGATGGCCGAGAACTGGGACGGTCCGCTGCCGAAGATCATCGGCGGCCGTTATGGCTTGAGCTCGAAGGAATTTACGCCGGCCCACGTGAAGGCCGTGTACGATGAACTTGCCAAGGCCCAGCCGAAGCCGCGGTTCATTGCCGGTATCAAGGACGACGTGACTTTCCTTAGTCTTGACTCCGACGACGATTTCTCGACCGAAGGCGACGACGTGACCCGCGCGGTATTCTTCGGCCTGGGCAGCGACGGCACCGTGAGCGCCAACCGCAGCTCGGTGAAGATCATCGGCGAGAACACGTCGATGTACTCGCAAGGCTACTTCGTCTACGACTCGCGGAAGGCCGGTTCGATCACCACCTCGCACGTCCGTTTCAGCCCGCGGCCGATCAAAGGCTCGTACCTCGTCCACAAGGCGAACTTCGTGGCCTGCCACAAGTTCGAGTTCACCGAGCGGATCGACATGCTCTCGATGGCCTTGCCGGGGGCGACGTTCCTCTTGAACAGCCCCTACGGCCCCGACGAGGTCTGGGACCACCTGCCCTGCGAAATGCAGAAGCAAATTCTGGACAAGAAGCTGAAGTTCTACGTGGTCGACGCCTACAAGGTGGCCCAAGAGGCCGAGTTGGGCGTCCGCATCAATACGGTCATGCAGACCTGCTTCTTCAAACTGGCCAACGTGATTCCGCCGGAGGAGGCGATTGCCGAAATCAAGAGCCAGGTAAAGGCCGTTTACGGCAAGAAAGGCGGCGGTGTTATTGTCGAGCGGAATTGCGCGGCCATCGACGCGGCCCTGGCCGGCCTGCACCCCGTCAAGGTGCCGGCCGCAGTCAGCTCGAAGTTCCACGTGGTGCCGCCGGTCCCGGACCATGCCCCGGCCTTCGTCAAGGACGTGCTGGGCATGATGATCGCCAACCGCGGCGACGACCTGCCCGTCAGCGCCATGCCGGTCGACGGCACCTTCCCCACGGGCACCACGCAGTACGAAAAACGCTCGATCGCCGAAGAAATCCCCATCTGGGACCCCAAGATCTGCATCCAGTGCGGACTCTGCTCGTTGGGCTGCCCGCACGCCTCGATCCGCATGAAGGTCTTCGAGCCATCGCTCTTGGAAAAAGCCCCCGCGGGCTTCAAGGCCACCGACTACAAGGCCAAGGAGTATCCGGGCTGGAAGTTCGTGCTCCAGGTCGCGCCCGACGATTGCACCGGCTGCGGCCTGTGCGTCGATGTTTGCCCCGCCAAGGACAAGACGCAGGTCAAGCACAAGGCGATCGACATGGAGCCGAAGATCCCGCACCTGGAGCGCGAGCGGGCGGGCTGGGACTTCTACCTCACGATCCCCGACGTCGATCGGACCAAGGTCAAGCTCGACACGGTCAAGGGCTCGCAGTTCCTGCTGCCGCTGTTCGAGTTCTCCGGGGCCTGCGCCGGCTGCGGCGAGACGCCTTACATCAAGCTCCTCACGCAGTTGTTCGGCGACCGCATGTTGATCGGCAACGCCACCGGCTGCTCGTCGATCTACGGCGGCAACCTGCCCTGCACGCCCTACTCGCAGACGCCCGAAGGCAAGGGTCCGGCATGGTCGAACTCGCTGTTCGAGGACTGTGCCGAATTCGGCATGGGCTTCCGCCTGGCGATCGACCAGCAGATCGAGTATTGCCACGCCTTGCTGGCCAAACTGAGCGGCCAGTTGGGCGACGAGATCGTCAAGGCCCTGCTCGGCAACAAGCAGGAGAGCGACGCCGAGATCGCCCTGCAGCGGGCCCTGGTGGCGACGCTCAAACAGCGTTTGGCGGCACTCGGCGGGGCACCCGGCGGGTACCCGGTATCTCCGGGTGTGGGTCGCGATGCGAAGGACCTGGCGGCCTCGGCCGATTACCTGGTCCGCCGCAGCGTGTGGAGCTTCGGCGGCGACGGCTGGGCCTACGACATCGGTTTCGGCGGCATGGACCACGTCTTTGCCTCCGGCCGCGACGTGAACCTCCTGGTGCTCGATACGGAGGTCTACTCCAACACGGGCGGCCAGGCCTCGAAGTCGACTCCCCGCGGCGCGGTGGCCAAGTTCGCCGCCGGCGGCAAGCCCGGCCGAAAGAAAGACCTGGGCATGATCGCCATGGCCTACGGCAACGTCTACGTGGGCCAGATCGCCATGGGCGCCAACCCGGCCCATGCCTTGAAGGTGATCCGCGAGGCCGAGTCGTATCGCGGCACGTCGCTTTTGATCTGCTTCAGCCACTGCATCAGTTGGGGCATCAATATGACCACCGGCATGCAGTTGCAGAAGGAAGCGGTGAACTGCGGCTACTGGCCGCTCTATCACTTCGATCCGCGCAATGAAACCCATCCGTTCAGTCTGGACAGCAAGAAGCCGACGGGCGACTACAAGGAGTTCGCCATGAAGGAGGCGCGGTTCAACATCCTCACGCGTTCCAAGCCCGAGACTGCTGCCCGCTTGTTCCACCAGGCCCAGGACGACATCAACGCCCGCTGGCATTTCTACGAAC
>CAWDQE010000021.1:0-763793 GCA_963804375.1 uncultured Planctomycetia bacterium | reverse complement strand
GGATCATTAGCTCGTCGGAAACCGTGTCGTCGAGGAGATGAGCAATGAGAGATCGCATGCTTCTGGGGGTGTTCGTTTCGGTTGTTTTTCTGGTAATGGGCCGGTTCGCCACTGCCGCCGACGAAAACGCCCCTTCCGCCATCCAAGCCTTCTGTATCGACTTCAACTGGGGACCGAAAGGGATCAATGCCCTTGCCTTGGCTGAGGACCACTTGCCCTCGCCCGATTACCACCCGCAGCCTTCCGATCCAGCGTGGCTGTCGCAGGTCGTCCAGCTTCATGGCCATCTCGGCCCCTCGGTCGTGGCCGGCGCCCGAATGGGGATGATCGGTCGTGATGCTGTCGGCGCCAAGGGCTATTTCGATGTCGAGGTAACGTGCGAAGGCCCCCTGGCTCAGCCGCCGCAGTCGTGCTTTCTGGACGGCATCCAGGCGGCGACGGGGGCCACGACGGGCAAACGGACGCTGAATTGGGTACAGGCCGACCAGATCGCCGTGCGAATTCGAAATACGCGGACTGGCGAGGCCGCCGAGATACGCCCGACGCCTGCCTTGATGGAATTGCTCGGCTCGTTCAAAACGCAGCCGAAGGCCGCGCAGGAGCATGGCCCTGGTCAACAGGACCATGAGCGTTTGGAGGCGGTTGCCAGGAAGATCGCGGCGATGCCCGAGAAAGAGATTGCCACCGTGACGACGGTCGCGGGCAAGGAACTGCCCCGCTCCATCACGCTGACCGTCGCCAGCCATCCGGGGCAAACGCTAGAGGGGTTCGGTTGCAGCATGGTCGATCTGACCAAGAGCAAGATCCCAGGCCCGGCGCGGGCGGAAATGTTCGACCAGGTGTTTGGCGGCCTACACATGAACCTGCTTCGACTCTGGGCCGAAGCCGACGCTAACCACACCGTCGCCCGAATGAAGGCCGATTTCTACCGGACCTACGTGGACAGCGGCGTGATTGCGGACGCCAAGAAACGAGGGGTGACGACACTGCTCCTGGCGCCGGCGCGCGGCGAGAAACCGCCCACGGAACCCATCTCCGAGTATGCCCGTAAGCTGGCCGTATTTATTCAGGGCGTGAAAGCCGAACGGGGAATCAGAATCAACGTCACCGGCATTGCCAATGAACCTGATGGGTTCAAGCCCGCCCAGATGGCAGAGGCGGTGCGCGTACTGCGTCGGGAACTGGATGCTCGTAGTCTCCAGGACGTGCAGATCATTGCCCCCGAGTGGGCCAACGCCGATAGTTGGGCCTTGCGCTGCATCGCCGGTATCAAGGCCGACCCGGAGGCATGGGCAGCCCTGCGTGGCATTGCCACGCACAGCTACAGCATGGCGGCCACGCCTGAGTTTCCGAAAATCATCTCCGGTACAGATAAGCAATACTGGATGACGGAGGCCTCCGATAACGGCAACGAAAGCGAGGACGATGTCAACCTGGCAGCCTCCATTGGCGCGCGCTTCCTGAACAACCTGAACCATGGCGTGACGCATTGGGTCTATTTCATCGGTTTCTACGATAGCCCCGACGTTGCCACGGACCGGGACAATGCCACGAAATTCATGGTTTACGATTACAAGCAACGGCGGATCGTCCGGCATTTGAAGTACGACTGGTTCCGGCAACTGCGGGCGGCTTTTCCCAATGGCTCACGCATTTACCCGCTGAAGGCACAGCCTGGTGGGGACCTCGTATTCACGTACGGGCAAAAACCTTACTTGAACGCTGCCTTTGCACGACGGCCTGACGGCGGCTGGTCCCTGGGGGCGATCAACCTCTCTGGCGTGAAGCCGAACACGTCCATCAGCCAATGGCACCCGGCCACGGCCTTGAAGGTAACGTGGCGGGCAACACCTCTTGCCGGTGACGAAACCACGACCTTCAACATCTTCCGTTCCGATGTCACCCGGCGCTTTGTTTCGGTTGGCGAGGCGACCATGACTAAGGGCAGCCTTACGCTGGTATTGCAGCCAGGCGAACTGGTCACGCTCATCGGAAAATGAAGTCACTTTCATGGGATTGTCCTCATCATGACTACAAGTTCGTTGGCGACCGAGTGGTATGCTGATTACGTACTGATCGAGAAACCTGAGTTGGGGATGTTCGCAGAATAGGAGAACCCATGTCTGCGTTACGGTGCTGAAGTGGGCTTGCGCTGGATATCTGCTTTGAAACGTGGTAGTCTGATCTTGCCTATGGTCGTCTCATAACTCGAAAGGCGCTGGATCGTGAGAACTCAGAGTATTGTCGTACTTTCTTCGCTGGCACTGCTGGCTTCGACTGTGCCAGCCGCCTGCCCTGCCGAAACGGTAGTCAAACCCAATATCGTTCCCATCCTGGCGGACGACCTTGGTTATGGCGAACTTGGCTGCTACGGGCAGAAGAAGATCAAGACTCCGCATATCGACCGCATGGCCGCAGAGGGAATGCGGTTCACCAACTTCTGAAGAACTGATGAAGTTCCTGGAGAGGCTGGAGGCGAAGAGCGACCCGTAGTTGGCAAGTTCTAGGCGACTTTTGCAAACCATGATAAAACGTCGGGTACTTAGTGTGTTCGAGTGGCTGGGGCGGCATGAGTTCGTGGTGCTGCTGGCCGCGCTGGTCGTCGTGGCGGGCACCTGGGGGTTCATCGCTCTGGCCGACGTGGTGCTCAAAGGCAGGACGCAATCTTTTGATGAGTCGGTCCTCCGTGCCTTGCGGCTGCCGGACAACCCCGCGAAACCGATTGGTCCCGATTGGATGGCCGAGGTGGGGCGTGATGTGACTGCGCTGGGCGGTGTCACTGTACTGGTCTTGGCGACCCTGGCGGTGGCTGGTTTTCTTCTCTTGGATTGAGAAACATCTCTGAGGATTGCCGTCGTGATGCCGACCGTTATGATGGTGGAGGCAGGACCACGGCCCGAAGATCGGTTGGCACGATAGGAGTGAGCCAGTCATGGGAACTCGCCGAGCGAATATCATCCTGTGGACCGTTGTCTCGACGGTACTGATTGAGGCCCTCACGATCTATTTGCGATTCGGCAGGGGTGTGAGTGCCGTCGAGTTCAATAAGACCGCGCCGCTTCTATTGCAAATTCATCACATGTTCTTGAGCATCCCGCTGCTTCTGGTCCTTCCGCTGGTTTGGCGGAAGCCCAGGCTGAGCGGCGGATTGCTGGGAATCGCCTTGGGCTTGATCTTCAGCGATCTCTCGCACCACTTTCTGGTGCTTCCCTTGACCGTGGGCAATACGGGCTGGCACTGGCCCTGATGGGTCGTCGCCAGGCGGCTCACAGTCCGGGCTTCAGGTTGACTTTCCCGCCCCATCGGCAAGGAAACCGGAATTGGCAGGCATAGCCGTGGCCGGAAAAGCCCGCCGCAGACACAGCAAAAAGCGCCAAGAAAGCGGCTGCGGGGGTTGGCGTCCTGGGCGGCCCAAAGGGGCCTGCCACGCGATGGGCCGCCAGGAGCGATTCTAGGGCCGTTGGCGGGAATATTGCCCACTTTGACAGAATGAAAGAGCGGTCTAGCCCGCTTTGGGCTGGAACCGTCTGGGGCCACCGAGCGTCTAACCGGAAGACAGCACGCCTGACGGCGAGGTAGAATGAAGTTCTGAAATGAGGCTCTGTACTATGTGTAAAAAGACTTTCGGGCTGGTGGCGATTTTAGCGGCGATGCTGGCAGCCCCGGCCTTGGCCGCCGTGGACTTGGTGACGCTGCCGACCCGTGAGGGCACCCAGCTCACGATCTACAACTCCGAGGACATCACCATGGTCCGGGAGCACCGCTTGCTGACGGTCAAGGAGGGCGTCAACCGCATCCAGTTCTCCTGGGCGAACACGCTCATTGATCCGACCAGCATCGAATTCCGCATCCTCGACCAGCAAGACAAGGTCGATCTGGTCGACACGACTTTCCCGGCCGGCCGCAACGACGCCCTGCAATGGAACGTCAAGAGCCAGATGGCGGGCAAGATCTCCGTCGAAATCCGCTACTTCACCAGCGGCATCACCTGGAGTGCTGATTACGTGGGCATCGCCAACGAAGACGAAACGAAACTCAACGTGACCGGCTACGTGCGGGTGACGAACGGATCGGGCGAAGTTTACGACAACGCCCAGACACGGCTGGTCGTGGGCAAGATCAACCTAGTCGAGAAGATTGCCGATCTGGCGAGGAGACCGCCACCCGGTCGATGGAAGGATTTGCCGTCAGACAGTCGGAATCTGGTCGTAGCGGACCTTGCCGATGCCGCAAAGAATGGTGAGGAATTGGAATCCAGCATCCGCCTCGGTGTCGCAGGAAAGACGTGGCTCGAACCGAAGAAGCAGGTCATCAAGCAGGGCCTCTCCGAATACTTCCTGTTCACCATCGAAGGCCGCGAGGACATCAAGGACAAAGAGCCCAAGCGGTTGGTTGCCCTGAAGGTGGCCGACGTGCCGCTGGAGTGCTTCTACAAGCTCACCGACCGCGACGGCGGCCAAGGCTTCACGAAATTCTACCGCTTCAAGAACGTCAAGCTCCTCGACGAGCAGGGCAAGGAGAAGAATCTCTCGGCCATGGAGAACCTGGGCCTGTCGCCCTTGCCCAACGGCACCGTCCGGCTCTTCTCGGAGTACAAGACCAAGGACCTGGCCTACGTGGGCGGCACCGAGACCAAGTACGTGCCCATCGGCGACCGCGTGGAAGTCAACGTCGGCCCCGACAAGGACATCACGATCCACCGGCGGCTCAAGGACCAGAAGACCTCCAACGTCGTGGTGCGGCAGTGCAAGCGGCGGCTGGACGACCAGTTCGTGCTCTACTACGACCTGGTGGACTACGACGAGACGTTGTTCTTCGAGGAAGAAATCGTCTCGGGCAAGCCGGTCGTGGCCAAGACCGAGGTCGAGCGGCAGTTTGACGCCAATGTGGTGCTCTGGGGCAAGGGCGAGGAACCCAAGGGCTGGACGAGCAACGAGCCGGGGGCCTACGTCGACCTGCACACGGTGGCCGGCCACGTGGAGCGGGTGGACCAGCAGCACGTGAAGTATTTTCTCGATCTCCAGCCGGGGAAGAAGCAGCTTGTCAGTTACAGCGTGACCTACAAGCGACGGAAAGTCGGGCCGGAATTGAACACCGAGCGGAAGCGAGAGCCACTATAATTCTGGCATATCGGGCGTTGCGCTTCGCAGATTCCGACGCCCAGGATGATAGCTGCCTGTCGTTTCGCAATCGTACCCTTCGCCTTCGGCGCAACATGATGTTCCTCGGACTGGCCATCCTCTTGGCGTGGACGATCTTGGCCTGGATCATCCTCTTGCGGTGTGGCTACGCCCCGAGGTGGTTGATCGCCAGCCTCTTCGTCCTCGTGCTTGCTGGCCTGCTGGGAGCCATCCCAGGTGCTTATTTCTACATTGGCTTGGCTGTCACCACAGCGACGGGCGTGATCCCCAGCGCTGGAACGAAATTGGCCATCGCACAGATTGTCTCGCTAGTTGGCTGTTTGGCTGGCGTCGTGGCGGGGCTCTTCGTGGTTGGGCGGATGCTCGGAGTCACCGCTCACTTCAGGCGAATCGTCTCATCGCTCGCGGGCATGCTGGCCGGTATGGGCGTCGCTTGCCTTGGATTGCTCTTCGCCCAGAACACGGTCCTGGAGACCTACGTCCTCGTGATTTGCCCTGTCGCCATCGCCAGTTCTGCTCTGGTTGGCTTCTGTCTCCAGCACGACCATCGTTCAGGTTGAAACGAGTAGAATTGCCGGAGTTCTCCGGGCTCCTCCGGGAACACGTCGCCCGTAGCTATCTGGCCTTGAAGCCGAAGGGACCGTAGGCGGCCAGCGACGCTGCATTTGTATCTAAATGACCTTTCGCAATCCTGGGACGCAGATGCGCGTGTAGGGTGGGACGGCGGGCACCGAGCGCAGCTTGGTCGCCGACGCGCTGGTGGGCCGGCGGTCGCGGTCTACCGTTATTTCTGCGTTGGTCCAGAATTGAAGGTTGACCGGTTTGCGACGGCCCACCATGATCGGCGCGACCTTGTCCCATCCTGGCCTGCGCAAAATCTCTCGTTTCTGCGGTTTACCGGAGTGGGTTTTGAGGATCGTTTCTGTTCCGCCACTCCGCATGGCGGATGCCCCGTCGCGTAGCGACGACTGACGGTAGCCGTGGGTTTTAACCCACGGTCCACGGACCGCAGAGGGTCCGTTTCGTCGCGTAGCGACGATTGAACGCGGCCGTGGGCGCTGGCGTGGCTTTCAGGCGTCGCTACGCGACGCGAGGAGTTTGCGCGGGTAGCCTACCGTGGGTTGAAACCCACGGCTACCGTCAATGGTCGCTACGCGACCAAAATACGGCATTTGCTGCGCCTTCAGCGCATGCTCGCCTAATCGCATCGTGGAACAAAACCGGCATAAGGTCCAGGGCGAGCATAATGCTGATTTCGCGCCGGCCAGTCCCACCCTACGGACACCGGCCAGCGTCCCAGAATCGCGAAAGGTCATTTAGCCGCATCGCCGCCCAGTATCCGCGTGATCCTGTTCAGCCGCTATAATGAAGAGGCCACAGCCAAATCAGGAGGAATGTCCATGAACGTGCGGTACATTAAAGCAGTCCTGGCAATCGCAGTAGCCTGGTGTGTGATCGTTAGCATCGTGCAGATCGCCAAAGCAGCAGAGCCAGCAGGCACTTGGCCGCAGTGGCACGGCCCGACCCGCGACTGTTTTGTCGGCGGACCGGCCTGGCCAACCAGTCTGGGAAAGGACCATCTGAAACTGCTCTGGCACGTCGATCTGGGGCCGGGCTACTCCGGGCCGATTGTGGCGGCAGATCGCGTCTTCGTGGCCGAGACCAAGGATCAGAAGACCGAGATCGTACGGGCGTTGGATCGGGCGACAGGCAGGGAACTCTGGAAAGCCGAATGGCCCGGCGCGATGTCGGTGCCATTCATGGCCAAGCGCAACGGCGACTGGATTCGTTCGACTCCGGCCTACGACGGCCATTCGCTCTACGTGGCTGGGATGCGGGACGTTCTCGTGTGCCTCGACGCCAAGGCGGGAAAAGAGCGGTGGCGAGTTGACTTCGTAAAACAATTCAAGGCTCCGCTACCCGACTTCGGCTTCGTCTGTTCGCCCCTGGTCGTGGACGATTTCTTATATGTCCAGGCCGGGGCGGGGTTCTGCAAGCTCGACAAGCAGACCGGCAAGGTACTGTGGCGCGTACTGACCGATGGCGGGGGGATGTTCGGCAGTGCCTTTTCTTCGCCCATCTATACAACCCTCGGTGGCAAAGCTCAACTGGTTGTCCAGACCCGATTGAAGCTCGCGGGCGTTGAGCCAGACTCCGGCAAGCTGCTCTGGTCGCAAGATATCCCGGCCATGCTGGGCATGAACATCGTCACGCCGACCGTGTTGGACGACCGGATCTACACCAGTTCCTATGGAGGCGGCAGCCGTCTGCTGGAGATCAAGCGGACGGGCGAGGACTTTCAGGCTCAGACCGTTTGGAAGACGCCGCTACAAGGCTACATGTCCACGCCGGTGACCATCGATGGCCATGCCTACCTGCATCTGCGGAACCAGCGGTTAACCTGCATGGACCTGGCCACCGGAAAGCAGCGCTGGGAAACGAAGGAAAGGTTCGGCCAATACTGGAGTCTGGTGGCCCAGAAAGATCACATTCTGGCGCTGGACCAGCAAGGTGAACTGATTCTGATTCATGCCACGCCCGAGAAATTCGACCTTCTCGACTCAAGGAAGATCAGCGACGAGGAGACATGGGGGCATTTGGCCGTCTGCGGCAACCAGTTGTTCATCCGTGAGCTGAATGGCATCTCAACCTACCGCTGGCAATAATCGGTATTGGCAGACGCCCGAGGAGTGCGTCATGGAGGCGATTGCCAAGATCGGCGACCCTGAAGCTGCCCGTCTGATCCGCACGATCTTCCCAACCGAGCCGTGGCACGTCAAAAACTACGCCTCGGGGGCCATGGGAAAGATCAAACTTAAGAAGTGCTGTGCCCGCAAGTCGGATTAGCACGCCCAGCCAGAACATAATTCCTGTCATGCTTCGCCACACCTTCATCCATCTGCCCGGCATCGGCCCCCATCGTGAACGGAAGCTCTGGGACCAGGGCATTCTTGACTGGGATCGCTTCCTGGACGCCGCCGCCAACGGCATCCTGACGAAGAAAATGTGCGAATCGGCAGTGCCCCTGGTGCGCCAGTCCGTGGAGGCCATCGCCGCTGGCGATCCGCGGTTCTTCCACTCGCATCTGCCCTCGCGGGAGACATGGCGGCTCTACACCGAGTTTGCCGACCAGGCCTGTTTCATGGACATCGAGACGACGGGCCTGTCCGCCGACTACGACAAGGTGACGACCATCGGGGCCCTGGGCGGCGGCAAGCTGGCCCTCTTCGTCCAGGGCATCAACCTCGACCAGTTCCCCGCATACATTGCGCAGTTTCCGTTGCTGGTCACGTTCAACGGCAGCCAGTTCGACGTGCCGTTCCTGCGGGCGCACTTCCCCCAGGCCAGACTGGACCATGCCCACATCGACCTGCGGTTCGTCTATCACACACTGGGATACCGGGGTGGACTCAAGGAGGTCGAGCGAAACCTGGGGCTCCGCCGCGATCAGGCGCTTCAGGGCGTGGACGGGCTTGAGGCCGTGCGGCTGTGGCATCGTTACCGTCGCGGCGACCGTAATGCGCTACTGAAGCTCAGCCCTCTACAACCTCACGGATGTGGTAAACCTGGTCGAGTTGATGGACATTGCGGTGATACGCAAGCTCTGCCAGGGGGCCTTTCCCGCGGTTACGCTGACCGCCGCGCCCGCACGCACGCGAACACTCGATTCCGAATATGTTGGGAGTTGGATCGCGCAGCAGCTTGAAGCATGGGGAGTGCCTTGAGCGAACCATTTCTACCCGAATCCGGCTTCCTCCGTGTCCGGGTCACCGAAGACTTTGTGTTGGACGGTGGCGCATGGAAACCTGCCGGGGAACAGAAAGGGTGGGATAAGAGCAGAGAAAGGCCGAAACGTCGGTTCGCGGTTGGCCGCTTGGCCTGGTTGACGGCGGCTAAGAACCGCTATAAACTGGCCGTAGTGCAGCGGACTAGTTTCGGCCGTTGGCGGGCGTCACGGCGATCCGCCGCCAATGGCTTGAAAGAGCTGTGACCGATGTTCCGACAAGTGTCGACAGTCACGTTGGTGTTCTTGACGGCGGTTGGCAGTCTTGCCGTAGCAGCCCCCGCAGAACCCAGGGAGGCAGACGGTAAAAAGCAGATCGCCGTCGATCTTGGCGGCAGCGTAAACTTGAAGATGGTTCTCATCCCGGCGGGCGAGTTCAAGATGGGCAGCGGCGAGTCGGCGGAGGCCACGGCGGTCTTCTTAAAGAAGTACTACGGCGAGGATCTTTTGGAAGCAGACTTCTTCAAGAACGAGCATCCGCAGCACTGGGTACGAATCGCCAAGCCGTTTTACTTGGGCACGTACCATGTAACGCGGGGTCAGTTCCGGCAGTTCGTTGCTGACACCAGCTACAAGACGGACGCGGAGAAGGGCGTCGGGTTCAAGGGCGCATTCGGCTGGGACCCCGACAAGAAGGAGTTCGGCTCGAACGAGAAGTATTCCTGGCGGAACGCGGGTTTCGAGCAGACCGAGGAGCACCCCGTGGTCAACGTAAGCTGGAACGATGCGGTGGCCTTTTGCAAGTGGTTGAGCAAGAAGGAGGGCAAGACCTACCGATTGCCCACGGAGGCTGAATGGGAATACGCCTGCCGTGCGGGGACGACAACCCGCTACTACAGCGGTGACGATCCTGAGACGTTGGCTAAAGTCGGCAACGTCGCGGACGCAGCCGCCAAGGCGCAGTTCCCTCACTGGACATGGACGATCAAAGCCAATGATGGCTACGTGTTCACGGCTCCGGTGGGAAAGTTCAAGCCCAATGCCTTCGGGCTCTATGACATGCACGGAAACGCCTGGCAGTGGTGCGCGGATTGGTGGGGCGAAGACTACTACGGCAAGTCGCCCGCAGACGACCCAAAGGGCCCAGCTTCCGGCTATGGCCGTGTCCGTCGTGGCGGTTCCTGGGGCAGTTGGCCGAGCGACTCCCGCTCCGCCAGTCGCGACTGGGACTGGCCGATCGACCGGTTCGACTTCACAGGGTTCCGTGTTGCCAGGACTCAGTAGTACTATGGCATCTGGCCGTGTTACCTCTTTTCCCTTTTACCCCCGCCCGGGCACCATGTGCTCATGGTCGGCGGCGCGCGACTTTGTAGCGCATTTTCTGCCTTTTGAGCAATCCGCACGGTTTTCGATCCCGCCCCGGCCGTTATCGCCTGCGGTCGTAAATTCTGGGCCGGCCAACCTTTCACGGCTAAGCCTCAAGGATTCTCGGGAGACGAACTGCCATGACCTGATACAATGAGCAGGTCGCGTCCTCGCCTTCATTTCCTCAACGAAAGGGTCTGCAAATGCGAAAACTGCCAGTCATGTTGCTACTGCTTACGATTACGGTCTCACCGCTGAGTACCTTGCACGCCGCTGAGCCCATCGCTGCGTTTACGCCTGGTGCCCGCATCCTGTTTCAGGGTGACTCGATCACGGATGGCAATCGCGGGCGTAGCGCCAACCCGAACCATATCCTGGGACACGGGTACGTCTTCATCATCGCGGCCAAGTACGGAGCGGCATTCCCTGACTTGAAGCTCGACTTTCTCAATCGCGGCGTCAGCGGCAACACCGTGCTCGACTTGGAGAAGCGTTGGCAGAAGGACACGCTGGACTTGAAGCCCGACGTGCTGAGCATCCTCATCGGCGTGAACAACAGCGGCAGGGGTGTCTCGCTCGATCAGTACGAACAGGTCTACGACAAGCTCATCACCCAGGCCAAGGCGGCAAATCCCAAGATCAAGTTGGTGCTCTGCGCCTTTCGTGAAGCCCACCGGAAAGGTCAATGAAGACATCCGCAAGCGGCAAGAGATCGTTGCCAGGCTCGCTCAGAAGCATGGCGCGGCCCTAGTGCAATTTCAACCCGTCTTCGACGAGGCGGTAAAACGCCGCTCCGGCTGACTACTGGATTTGGGACAGTGTACATCCGACCTATCGCGGCCACCAACTTATGGCCGATGAATGGGAGCGCGTGGTCCGTGACTTCTGGAAATAACGTCGGCCTGCTGTTGCTTAGCGGCACAGAAGCCAGATGATCGTGGCGGTTTGGCCGACGACCATGGTGGGCACGACCACGCAGAGAGTCGGCAATCTGAGCGGAGCGAGAGCCCGCCCGTAGCTCGTATCGGAAAGAAGAAAACCCACCCGGTCTTGCGACCGAGCGGGTTCTCTTTATCCTCTTTTCGATTCCTTGAGCTTGGTATCAACTCGTCCGAATCGGGATTTGTTTGACTTCGGGCTTCTTCTCCTCGGGCAGTTCCAGCTTGAAGGTCAATGTCAGGATACCGTCCTTCAACTCCGCCACGGGATCGCCCTCGATGTTCTCCGGCAAGCGAAGCTGCCGCTTGAACGAACCGTAGGACAGCTCGCGGATGTGATACTGGTTCTCGCTCTTCTCGCCATTGGTCTTGGTAGACCCCGAGATTTCGAGAACGCCTTCCGGAAGGACCTGGACATTGATCTGGTCGGGCGCGTAGCCCGCAACCGTGGTCTGCACCACCAAATGGCCGTCCTTCGTGGTGAAGGCGTCCAAGGGCGGGAAGTTGGCCTTGCTCTTCACGCCATCCGTGAAGTCCTGGCCAAACACGTCGTTGAGCATGCGGTCGAGTTGCCGCGACAGCGGGCCGAACACGTCGTCCCGAGAAACAGGGCGCAATCGTAGATTACCGAACATAAAGAACTCCTTTTGACCCTTTGGGTCGGTTAGGCCGCTCCACAGGGGACACGGCGACTGTCCACCCCAAGCGGGCGTGGACCCTGAAGCTGCCAACTTGGCAGCTTTTCTACGAGAACCATGTAAGTGCAACATCCGTGCCAGATGGGCCAATTGATATATTGTTGTTGTATGAGGCAGATTGCCTCCAATGGTGGGCATGGCCTGCCACGAAAGAGTGTTCGTACACGGGGGACATGGCGTACGCTGGCGGGAGGCCAGGCGATATGGGACATCGGTGGCCAAGGATGGGTGAATTGGCAGCCGACATGCGGATCTTCGACGGGACTACCCTGGCCTGAACGGCGATAATGGTCCCTTGGCTCTATGGATTTCAACTCGATTTTCGGTTCAAATAGCTGCCGCCGACAGCCTGCTGGCCCAGAGTCCAATCAACACGGCCCAGAAAATCGCTGGTGCACCGGATTACGAGGTTATCGGGCCCGCCAAAAATGGACGTACGCCCGGGCCTGGCTACGCGACTCGCTTGGCGCCGAGCGGTGATTTTTTTCGTTTTTTTCGACAGGCGACAGCGAAAATGTCGCACTGCAGGATGGTAAACCAGCTTGGAGGTCCGTCTTATGCCGACCGATCCAAAACGCGTGCAGTCCCTATTCCTGGCGGCCAGCGAGCAGCCCGCCGACCAGCGCGCCGCCTTCCTGGACCGGGAGAGCCCGCCGCCACCGGCCATGACCTTACGGCCACTGTCCTTACCTTCCCGGACCGAAGCGCTTTGGCGCCCCGCGTGACGTTGCGCTGAGCAAGCTGCGGCGGCAGGTGCCGAGGGCTAAAAGAAAGCACGGCAACGTGATGCGCCCAAAGGGCGACCGCCGGGCTATAGATCTGCCGCCGTATGCCCTCGTCCTGCTCTCGCGTAACTTCCGCTCCCGTCTCGCCCTGAAGAAGCCATCGGGCCGGAAAGAAGCCGGGCGCGAAGTGCAAGCCGTAGCGAGGGTCGGTGCTTGCGAGGAACTGGGGGCGAGTCGCCGTTTTTTGTGCCTGGTTCTTGCCATTCTTGCCCGGCCATCGACCTTTCGCCCGGCGGTCTCCTGGACCGGGGGTATTTCGCTCCCCAGATGCTCCCCAGATGCTCCCCAACCAGATCATTGCCATAATTCCTATCAGGCGAATAATGACAGAAGCGTCTGGACAAATTGTCACGAATTGTGATGGCTGCGCCTGCTCACGAACACGTTTCTCGCAGTACCTGGCAATTTCTCCTCAACCGCTTAACTCTTTGTCCATGCGAATGTTTTCGGGAGATTTCTATGCGACTACGTGTTTTGCTTGTTGTGTTTGTCGGCGCGTGCCTGCTTCAGGGGTCGGAAAACCTGTGGGCCCAGTCCTTTGACGGCGGGTCGATTACGAATAATGGTTACAGTAGCAGCACTGGCCAAAGTGGTGTCATTTCGTGGGGTCCTGGACCTGCTACGGACGTGGAGCAGTCGGCGGGGCAGTTCACGATCGTGGTCAACCCGGCGTATGCGAGTTCCTCTTTGCTTACTATGCTCCCGCTGCCCGACCCTTCTAATCCTTATGCCGCGTCGTACGACCCTTCGACGGACCGTTTGACAAGTGGTTTCTTGTACGATCCAGGTACGCAGATCGGCCGCAGCACTTCGACGACGGTGGGAAGTTCCAATTACGTCGGCGGTCTGCCGGTCGGTAGTGCTACTGGTCCCGTCGTTGCCAATAGCAGCATTTCGGCTTATCCTGCCACTTATACCACGCCCGCGACCGGAACGCGCATGGTCTTTACCCAACTCAACTCCATGAATCTCTCTGGCAATCTCGCCGCGGGGGGCGGCTCCGCCAGCATTTCGGTTACGGCCGGAACGGCCGCCGGGGATCCGAATTTACCGGCGAGCCCGGGCGAGGTGATATCCAACTCGGGCAACAGCGGTAATCCGAGCCTCGATTTTCCCGCGCAGAGTTTTTTCAACGTCTTCGTCGACGTGAACCTGCCGGTTGGCAGCTTGACCAATGCCACGGTAGGAAGCGTCACTGGCGATCCCTTGATCATCGCCAACCCTGCCATTACCTCGTTTCCGCCCGTGGTGCTTTACACCCATAGCGGCAACAGTACGGCCGTGCCAATTCTCTTCGAGTCGAGTGCCAATGCCTTCGGCGCCCCTGCCGGCTCCGTATTCGGCATTCTGACGCTGGCCGGTCACGGCCAAGGCTACGGCGACCCGGCAACCGACGAGAATACCGGCCTGCCGGCGAGCCCGCAAAACTTCGAGAACGCGTATGCACAGATGACGGAGTTGCCGGTAGCGGCAGGGTCGCCCTATGTTGGTTGGGGCGGTACGGATCCCGTGAGGGTCGTGCCGGAACCGTCCACGCTGGCCCTGCTCGGCGTCGGTGCCGTCGGGCTGATCGGCTGGGCCTGGCGTCGCCGCCGAAGCTGAGCTTGGCTGCGAAACCTGAACGCTTCAGAAGCCCGGCCGGACCGTTCCGGCGAGGTTTTTCATATGCGCTTGGCCAACGAACCTGCGGCGGTCAACCCCACCTCCGCGCGCAAGGACTCGCGAAATAATTCGGATGCAATGCGGTCCAACCGTCTGACCTGGAATGATCTACGACGTCGGCCTGCCCGTTCGGAGCGTATCTGAGCAGAGTCCAAAATGGGAAATACAGGATTAGGATAACCCGAGCCCGGGCATCCGTGCAAGGTCCCAATCCTGGATCCTGGACACGGAATCGGCGGCGACTGGAAGATCGCGAGCCACTCTGTTACTGTGCGGGCACTGTTTCCGCATGACTCTTTCCAGGAGACGCACTATGACCGCTCGATCCCTGCTGTTTCTATTCGTCGTGGCCGTTGTCCAGGCGACGGCAACGGCGGCCGAGGACCTTTGCCCGGCACTTCCCTGCTCCATCAAGGCCGCCGTCAACGTCGCCATCCTGCACAACACCAAGGAAATCTGGCCGGCGGAGACTGCCCAGGACAAGCCGCTTGTCCACAGTCTGAGCCATGCGGCGCGAAAACTCGCAGTTCTTGGTGATGCACTTCTCCCACGCGCCGTGTGCGACTCGCGCCTTTGCTTGGCATGCTCAAGCGCGGAACGGATCGCCTTCTCGCAAGCGAGGGGGGCGCAATGAGCCTTCTGGGCAAGGATGCGGAGGGTGGCCGCGCGGCCGCACTGGCAGCTATACCTTACTTTGCCCGAGCTGGCCCGCCTGCTTGACACGCCGTAAGCGCCGGATTATTGATACCGTAACCGTTGGTCAATCCATCTTTCCCCCGCCTGCCGAGCAAGCCATGCGACGAGCTGCCGTTCGAGCCGAGTTCATCACCACCACGAAATCTCATTTTTCCGGGCTTCAGAGGATCGCCGGGGCATGGGCGATTGCTTGGTTCGCCGTACTATCGGTCACCGAGGCAGCGGCACAGTGGCAGCCGGCGAAAATTCCCCTTATGACCCGTTGGGGAAGGGCTGTTACACCGGACAGTGTGCTGCCCGAATATCCCCGTCCGCAAATGGTTCGCCAGGCATGGCTCAACTTGAACGGCCTGTGGGACTACGCCATCACGCGCAAGAGGGGACCGTCCCCGGCGACTATCAAGGCAAGATCCTCGTGCCTTTCCCCATCGAGGCGGCACTCTCGGGCGTCCACAAGACACTCGACTACAACAACCGCCTCTGGTATCGGCGACATTTCGACGTGCCCAAAACGTGGGCCGGCCAGCGCGTCATGCTGAACTTCGGCGCCGTCGACTGGGAGGCAACCGTGCTGGTCAACGGCAGGCAGGTCGGCACGCATCGCGGCGGCTACGACGCCTTCAGCTTCGACATCACCGACGCCCTGACGGCCCGCGGCCCTCAAGAGCTGATCGTCGCGGTTCTCGACGCCACTGGCGACGGCCAGGCCAAGGGCAAGCAGACGGGCGGCGGCCTGCAAGCCCTCGGCACGCTGGGCTATACGGCCGCCTCCGGCATCTGGCAGACCGTTTGGATCGAGCCTGTGCCGCGGACGGGCATCGCCAGACTGAAGATAACGCCCGAGGTGAACCGCGGAGTGGTACGGCTGACGGCGATTGTTTGCCAAGCGGGCGCCCCGGCCGGCGCCGCTTCCATCGAGGCCGTAGTGCTGGACGGCGCCCGCGAAGTGGCTCGAGCCAGCGGGACCGGGGGCAGCGAACTGGTGATCGCGATTCCGCAACCCAAGCTCTGGTCGCCGGACAGCCCGTTTCTCTATGGCCTGAAGGTAACGCTTCACCAGGCCGGGCAGCCCGTCGATTCCGTCGGCAGCTATTTCGGCATGAGGAAGATCGCCCTCGGCAAGGATGCGCAGGGCCGCGTGCGCATCATGCTCAATGGCCGGGCGGTGTTCCAGATCGGTCCGTTGGACCAAGGCTACTGGCCCGACGGGATCTACACGGCCCCCAGCGACGAGGCACTCCGCTACGACATCGAAATGACGCGCAAGCTCGGCTTCAACGCCACGCGGAAACACGTCAAGATTGAACCCGACCGCTGGTACTACTGGTGCGACCGTCTGGGGTTGCTGGTTTGGCAGGACATGCCAGCGATCGGCGGGCAGGCGACACCGGCAACGAAGCGGCAGTTCGAGGCCGAATTGAGGGCCATGGTCGAGGGACTGGCCAACCATCCGGCAGTGATCATGTGGGTCATCTTCAACGAGGGATGGGGCCAATACGACACCGAGCGGCTAACCGACATGGTCAAGCATCTCGATCCGACGCGGCTGGTCGACAGCGTCAGTTGCATCGCTCCACCGGGCGTCGGCGACGTGATCGACGATCATCCCTACTGGATCCCGCAGGCGCCGCGGGCGGACGGCCGCCGCGGGCTGGTGATCGGCGAGTTCGGCGGGCGCACGATGGTCGTACCGGGCCACGTCATCTCCGAGACGCGGGTCTTCGGCCATCCCGGCGGCACCGTGCTGGCCAGCCCCTGGGAACTCACGACCCATTACGTGCAACTCCTGCGGCACGTGTTTGAGGCCGAGAAGAACCATGGGCTGAGCGGGGCCATCTGCACGCAGCTTACCGACGTCGAAGGCGAGTGCAACGGTTTCTTGACTTACGACCGCGAGGTGATGAAGGTGGACCTCGCCCAGGTGGCCGCCGCGAACCGAGGGCGATTGCCGCCGCGGCGGCGGTTCCGGGCCCTCTCGCCCACGGCGGAGAAGCAGCCGGTGCCCTGGCGCTATACGACCGACAAGCCCGGCGGCAACTGGTATAAACCGGGATTCGACGCTTCGAGCTGGAAGGAAGGGTCCGCGCCGCTGGGCGCCAGCCCGCGGGAGCGGACCCTTTGGACGACGCCGCACATCTGGATGCGCCGCGAGTTCGACCTCGGCGGCGAGAAGCTCCTTTGGCCGCAACTCTTGGCCAATCACGCCCTGGGCGCGGAGATCTACATCAACGGTATCCTGGCGGCCAAGTTGACCGGCTACACCCTAGAATACCAGCAGTACGAGGTCCGACCGGAGGCCCGTGCGTCGTTGCGGCCGGGCAAGAACCTCTTGGCGGTTCATGCCTTTCACAATGGCCATCAGCAACTGATCGACGTGGGCGTGGTGGACCCGGAGGGGGAACGGTTGGGGGATGAGATGAGAGATTAGGGATATCGCGGACGCCGGTCGCCGGGAGGAGTCCGTGGAAAAGCCGCCTATTAGGCGGCGGCAAGGCGACGAGCGGCGCGTTTGCGGAGTGCGCACGGGACGGCCAGATCCTCGCCAGCCTCATTTAGCGAGTTCTTCCAATGTTGGCGCGATCGCTTCGGCCCAAATGGCATAGCCTTTCGCGTTGGGATGCAGGGCATCGGGCATGATCGAACGGGGCAGCGTGCCGTCGGCCTCGAGGAATTTCGAGCCGATGTCGAGATACTTCACCTTGTCGATGCCGTCGAGCTTCGAAAGCACTTCGTTGACGTGCTTGATCTTCAGGCGGGCGCTGTCGTTCGGGCTGGTCGCGCGGGGGAAGATGCCCAGCAAGAGGATTTTCGTGCCGGGAAGCTTGGCATGGACCGCCGCCACGTCGGCCGTTACACCGGCAACCATGTCGACGGCCGGCGAGCCACAGTTGTTCGTGCCGATCATCATGATCACGACTTTGGGAGCGATGCCGTCGAGCTCGCCGTGAGCGATGCGCCACAGCACATGCTCAGTGCGGTCGCCGCCGATGCCGAGGTTGAGGGCATTGTATTTTTCGCCGAATGCTTTTTGCCACGTCGCGGCGCCGCCCCCGCGCCAACCATCGGTAATCGAATCGCCGATGAACACGACCTGGATCGGGCCTTTCTTCAACAGCTCTGTCTTGTCTTTGAGAAACTGCTCATGGCGGCCGCGGTCCTTCTCTTGCGGCATGACGGATCTTGGCCCATCGGCGCGAAGGCTGCTGCCAAACAGTGACACGGCGAGGCTTGCCCAAAGAACGGATCTTGCATGGAATCGACTCATCTCTTGACGCTCCAAAGTGGAATGATTTGTGTGTTGTTTCCGGGACCACGCCCGCGCAGCCCCGAACTGTCAAAATTATAAACTATTTTGGGTCAGCAACAAAGCTAGCCGCGAAACGAGAGATCGCGAATTGCAGGCGCTCTTCGACCGCCAAGTGCGATCCAGTGATCCCTGCCTCGGTCGCGGCCAGGTGGATCGATCCGTCGGCGGCCGGACCGAGGAACGAAGCAACCTTCGCCCCCTCGATATCGAGTACCACGACGCTGGCAATCGGATCGGGTTTCTCCTTCGGCACCGTCACGCGAATCCCGTTCGCGTCGCTTTCGACCTTGAACGTCTCGTTCGGCCGTGACAACAAGTAAGCCTTCGCAACCCGGCCGTTCACCGGCACCAGGAGTGAGCCGGTTTTTGGCCAATCGAATACGGTGAGGAAGAGTTTGCCCGGCTTTTGCGTCGCTCGGCCCCAGGCAAGCTGCTTCTTGAAAGGACCGGCCGTGGTGCCATAGAGTGCAGCGCCATTCGTCTTGAGCCAATCGCCCATCTCCTTCAGCCGCTCGACCTCCGGCGCGGGGATGATGCCCTCGTCGGTCGGACCGACGTTGAGCAGATAGTTCCCGCCTTTACTGGCGATGTCCATCAGGTTGCGCAGCAGTTCCGACGTCGATTTGAAATTATGATCGTTGGCAGAAAAGCCCCAGTTGCCATTGATCGTCATGCAAGTTTCCCAGTCGCGGTTGAGCCCCGACGCGGGGATGCTTTGCTCGGGCGTGCCGAAGTCGCCCGACCCGTTGGCCCGGTCGTTGACGATCAGTTGCGGATCGAGTTGATGGAGGTAGCCGACCAGGTCCTTTCCGTCTTCCGAGGTCCAGCCGATCCAGCCGCCGTCGAACCAGATGACGCCCGGATGGTATTGCGTGACCAGGTCCTTGAGCTGCGCCTTCATGTACGAAGTGTAGTTGGCCTTCTGTTCGGCACTGGAGAACTTCGTCGGGTTGTAGTCGGGGTGTTTATCGTCGGGCTTGGCGGCCGTCTGGTAAGGCGTATGCCAATCCATGATCGAATAGTAGCAGCAGAATCGCACGCCATGCCTCTTGCACGCCGCGCTCAACTTGGCGAGCGGATCTTGATGCCACGGCGTCGCGTCGACAATGTTGTATTTCGTGGTGCTCGTCTTGAACATGCAGAACCCGTCGTGATGCTTGGCGGTGATCACCAGGTATTTCATGCCTGCATTGTGCGCAATCTGGGCCCACTGATCGGCGTCGAACTTCACCGGGTCGAATTTTGTGGCATACTTTTCGTACTGGGCCAGCGGGACATGGTTGTTGGTCATGTACCATTCGCCGTCGGCCGGCACGGCATAGACCCCCCAATGGATGAACATGCCGAATCGGGCCTCGCGCCACCACCGCATGCGGGCGGCACGTTGCGAGGGCGTTTCGACGGCCGGTTTGGCCGGCTCCCCCGCAGCCTGGGCTGGTGCGAAGGGCATGGTTCCAAGGATTAGAGTTATTGAGAACAGGCACGCAATGGCGATTTTCATGAGAAACCTCCTAGTGGTTGATGGGACGGTTGGCGAGAGTTCAGACCGAACAGGTCATATATTGATCGATGGTCGCCAGAAATGCAAGCAAGTCGGGCAAGGTACGTAGCGATGTTCATTTTCACCTCTTGTTCCCCGTTATTCACAAATATCTCGATGCCCTCGACGTCGGACGGCCGCGACAAGACAAGTCCATGACTTGCAGGTTATCGACGATCTCAGCGCGTGCAAACTCAAAATTGATGCCGGCGTGCATGGCGATTCCTTGGAGTTGGTCCTCGATGCGCCTATTCCTGCTTCGCACCCGTTAGAGAAGATAGGGCTCTCGATGCGGCCGGCTTAACATCTTGTTGGCCTGTTCATCATCGATGAACTGTTCTTTGGCGCCGTCCCAATAGAGCTTGCGGCCCAACAGGTACGAGAGGTTGCCCAGATTGTTCAAAGTGGCGACACGGTGGCCGATCTCAATATCCATGCAGGGCCGCTCGCTACCGCCGGGTTTGCCCGCCGCCGCGAGCACGCCCGCGGGAATGAAGCAGGGCACGCTTGCGGCCGTCACCGAGGCCAGAAAGTCGCGCCGCCGAATGTTTTGAAGTTCTCGTTTCATGATTAACCCCTACGTTCTGCAATACTGCAATGGTGGAACAGTGTAACATTTACTCACGTCCAAGTGACCAATGGATGGCGTTTAACAGCAGCCGGTTGAATGCCTCGATCTGGAAATCGCCCGGGTGCCCCAGCGTGGTGTAGAACACGCGGGCGCCTTGGTAGGTGTTGGTCCAGGCCACCGGTTCATCGGGATCTTCCTTCGACCAGCGGCCCATCAGCAGCGTCTTCGTCGTATCGGCCAGCGGGCGTTGGCGATAAATCCAACACGGACTGTGAAACTTCGACGCCACGCCCTGCAGGATTGGATGACCGGCCGCCTCGGGTACCACCCACACGTCGCAGCCGGTGTGTCTCGATTTCGCATTGTAACCCTGGTAATTGCAGCCCAGGACCTCTTTATCGAAACGGTCCCAGACCACGTGTCCCAGGGGCGCCTGCGGCATTTGGAATGCCGCGCCGCTGGTACGGAGAACCACCAAGGGCATTCCTGAGCGAATGTACTTCTCCAGATGATCCATTTGCACGACCGGGAAGGTTCGCCGCCGAGCGGCAAGCACCAGCAGATCGGCGTCGTAGAGGGCCTCCAGACCGGGCACGTTGTCCTTGCCGCCGGTCTGCTCCGGCCCCGTGGCATTCAAGTACGTGCAGCGGAAGTCCTTCTCCAGATACTTCTTGGCGAAGGCCGGCAGGGTCTTGTAGCTCTCGTACTCCTTCTCGGCCGCGACAAATACGATGTGCGGCCGCGTGTTGCCGGCGTGCGGATCGAGGCCCACCGCAGCAATCAACTGCCGGCTGCGGATGCTGGGAGCGATATGCTGCTCGATGTGCCGCAGCACGATGGCGCTGCCCTTGGCCGGGGTGAAGTTGCGGTCGGGTTTCCCGTCTGGTCCAATGCCGTTGGCGGTGATTGCCTCGACCATATCGCCCACCACGATGATTCGCAGATCGTGCCGTTTCATGTTCAGGATGCCGCACGACCGGCCAAGCACGCACATGTTGCCGGCCACGCCCATGTAGATGAGTGTATCAATACCGCGCTCCTGGGAGAGATTGAGCAACTCGCGGCCGTTGTTGCAGTCGCCGATCAGGTCCTTGTCGCGGATCGCCAGATCAGCGACCTGCCGCGTCCAGACGTTCGCCGAGTGACAGGGCCGGCTCGGTCCACACTCACAATTGTCGATCGGGCCGGGCGTCACAGGCGGGTTGAACGGAACCAGCTTTGGTTCCGCGTGCTGCGGAACCGCCTGCATCGCCTTGCGCTGCGGGAAGTCTTTGTAGAAGTCGACGACGTCGGAGGGGGCGAAAACAACCTGGATCCCCAGTTTTCTGCATGCGTCCAAAGTGCGATTCATCCGCGGCGCCAGGTTGCCTACCCGTGCCGTAAAGGTCTTGCACCAGTGGCGATCCCACATGTCGATCACCACCACGGCCGTTTTGGCCGGCACGATGCGGACCGTCTTCTTGACGACCTTGCCATCCTTGTCACGGCTCTGGGCCACAAGCTCGATGGCTGCCGGCGGCGTGGTCTGACTCGCGGCCAGGGCCGGGATCGCCATATTCAGCAGCATGAGGACTAAGCACAGCTTCCCAATGTGAAGTGCGTCGGACATACGGAGTCTCCAAAGATCTTGATTCTAATTGAGCCCGGGGTAACTGAATTGTCTATTCCTTCGTCTTGGTCACGGCCTTTTTCCGGACAAACCCAGATTCTACCCAGTTGCCAAGGTCCAAGACATTGCGGCTGCCGGCATCCATGCAAACCAGAAGGGAACTGCCAAGGCCCGCTCTCGCTGCGGATAGCCCGCGTAGTTGCCCGCTACGTCGCTGGGCGCCCAGAGGATGGGCATGCCCAATTTGCGGGCGCAGTCCACCGCCCGGTTCCACCGCGGCACCATCGCAGAGACCCGTTCGCAGGCGGTCATGCACCAGTGGAAATTCCACGGATCGACGATCACCACGGCTACCTTGGCCGAATCGACGACCTCTGTCTGGACGACGATCTGGTTGGTCTTCGGGTCGCGTATTCGCAGGGCAAGATGAAGTGCGCGGGGCTGGGCGTGTGCAAGGTCGACGGCAAGCGTAGACAGCAGGATGCCGACGGGACACAGAAGTTTCAACCGGTTCATGGGAAATCTCTAACGTGATTGGGATCTGTGTTTCTTCGATCTGGTTGCGGCTGACTTTCGGTCGGACACTCCGCCTCGATCTTTGTAGGGTCACTCCACATTGGCCGGACCGACGCGCCGGACGTAGACGTAGAAAGGGCTTCGCCATGTACCCGTCCGCGCATCGATGAATCGTCCTTCCAGTGTCGTGGGACCAGCTTGCAGATCGACGGAGAAAGTCACGGCAACCGAGTCTTCGCTGATCGGCCTGCTCTGTTCACCGTTGGCGATCTTCAACTTTGCTCGTGTCGCGGGCAGGGCCGTGCCGCCTTCGATGCCGGCGGTAATCGGCCGGTTCAACTCCCGCGGCCAACGGCGAAACTCGATCTCGTACCGCCCGTCCCTCGCGATTTCGATCATCCAATGCCCCTGGTATTCCAGATTGGCCGGCCCGTAACGGCCGCGGCGGACCTGCGACTGGTCGAACAGTTCGTGGGGCTGTCCGATCCAGTCGTGGGGATTCAGCGCCGTGGGGTTGGCACGGTCCGAACTGATGACAATCCGCGCGGGTTTGTCGAAGTCGGTCGAGATGTCGGCCCACCACCGATCGTAGGCCTTTTCGAGCGTGGCCACCACGTCGGGGTGTCGCGCCCGCCACGTCGCGATGCTGGCCGGGATCGGACTTGATCTCGTAAAGCTCGTGCCCGTCGACCAGCCGCCAATGATCGGTCATCACCGCGTAGTTCTTTCCCTTGACGGGGTCAATCACCCGTTGATTGTGGACGAAGAGGGTACGATCCGGCCAGTCGGCGGCAGCCGCTACGGGGTTCCGCAGCAGGGGCGCCAGGCTCACCCCGTCGAACTTTCCGTGCGGCGGTGGAGCGAGTCCGCAGAGATCGATGAGCGTAGGCAGAAGGTCGATGTGGGCCGTCAGCCGCGTCACCTCGCGGCCGCCGCGGATACCGCCGGCCGGCCAGTAGACGAGGCACGGGACCCGGTGTCCCCCTTCATATTCCGAGAGCTTGTCTCCCTTCATGCCAGCGTTGAAACCGGCCGTGGGATAGCCACTCTTGTCGAGTTCCACCCCGTCGGACGTGCCGTTGTCGCTCAGAAAAATCAGAATCGTGTTCTCCTCCAGCCCCAACTGCCGCAGTTCGCGCCGCAGCCGGGCGAGGTTCTCGTCGAAGTTGACCAACATGCCGTAGTAGTGGGCCATGGAGTCGGGTACCTTGCCGGTGAACGGCTTGACGTACTTCTCGGCCACCAGCAGCGGCCAGTGCGGCACGTTGGTGGGAAGGTAGCAGAAGAAGGGGCGGTCCTTATTGGCGCGAATGAATTTGAGCGCTTCGCCGAACCACACGTCGGTGCAGTAGCCGTGGAACTTCTCGGGCTTGCCGTTGCGGAAGTAGGTGTCGTCGAAGTAATGGTTACCCCAGTAATCGGGACTGTTGCCGATGGCGCCGCCGCCGTGGTAGAGGGCCTCCTGGAATCCCCGGTCCTGGGGCCGGAAGGGATAGCTGTCGCCCAGGTGCCACTTGCCGAACATACCGGTCCGATAGCCGTTGGCTGCGAAGACGTCGGCCATGGTGGTCTCGCCCGCGCGGAGCAGCGATCGCCCCAGCACGGTGTGCCAAACGCCAACCCGCGACGAATAGCGGCCCGTCATCAGCGCCGCGCGGGTGGGCGAGCAACAGGGGTCGACGTGGAAGTCGGTCAAGCATACGCCGTCGCGGTGAAGGGTGTCGATGGCCGGCGTCTTAAGAACCTGGTTGCCATGACAACTCATGTCGCCGTAGCCTTGGTCGTCGGTCAAGACCAGGATCACGTTGGGCTTTCGCGGGTGCGCCACCGCCGGGGTGGGCGGCTTCCGCGGCGAAGCATGGGGTACTCAAATACCGATTCCCCAGAACATGCCGCACATGACAGTGCCCAAGACGAAGATTCTGTTCATCGTGCAATTCCCTGGCACCACCGCTGTTGTGAAACCACTTCCAGTATATCCTGGCAGGGCGGCAAGAGCGCGGGCAATTATGGGCAAGTACCGCATATCTGGTTCTCGTTCATCAAATACGAAGCCAATCGTGATGGGTCAGGATTCCTCCAAGACTCGCTGGATTTCGGCGACGGCGCGTTTCTTCGCCTTCTTGGACTTCGGTGCGGGAGCGTTCGGACGGTAGTCGGGGTTGGGGGCCGGCATCTGGGCACCAACGCTGTCGCGCCACTGGTGAAGTTTCCGACGCAGGGCTGCGGCCTGGTCGGGCATAGTTTTCACCAGGTCGTTCTTTTCGGCGAGATCGTCCTTGAGGTTGTATAACTCGACGTGATTGTCCTCGTAGAATTCGATGAGCTTGAAATCGCCTTGGCGAACCGCGCCATAGGGCGTCGCGCCGCCCGGATGGTAATGCGGGTAGTGCCAGTAGATCGCGTCGCGTTTCAGTGGCCCGGCCTGCTTGAGCAGCGGCACCAGGCTTTCGCCGTCCAGTGGCTGCTTCGAACCATCCTTGATGCCAGTCATCTCAAGGATCGTGGGCAGATAGTCTACGCTGATGACCGGTGTTTCGCAGACGCTGCCGGCCATTGTGACGCCGGGCCATTTGACGATCAGCGGCACGCGCACACCGCCTTCGTAGGACGACCCCTTACCGGCCCGCAAGCCGAGATTCACGGTGGAGCCGATGAGACCGCCGTTGTCGGAATTGAAGATCACGATCGTATTGCCGGCAAGTTTCAGTTCGTCGAGTTTCTGCATGATGCGGCCGATGCTGTCGTCAACGCTCTCGACAAGGCCGGCGTAAACCGCGTTGTGCTGCGGCGCGTGCGGGTCGGCTTTCTTCTTGTATTTCTCGATAACGTGCGGCTTGGCCATCAGGGGCGTGTGGACGGCGTAATGCGGCAGGTACAGTAAGAACGGCTGGTCCTTGTTCGTCTCGATGAATTTCAGCGCCTCGTCCGTGAGTCGGTCGCTGAGGAATTCACCGGCGGGGCCGTCCGGCAACGTGGCGATCCTGTACGGGGCAAAGTAACTTGGTGGCTGGCCGGCGGCCGTGCCGGCGATATTCACGTCGAAACCTTGCTTGTCGGGATAGAATGCCGGGCCGCCTAGGTGCCACTTGCCGATGCTTGCCCCTGTGAAGCCCGCCGGTTTGAGCAGCCGCGCGAGGTTCATCGTTTCCAGCGGAAGGTGCATCGTCCAGTCCGGCACCTTGAGTCTTGCGAAGGGCCGCACGTGCCCCGGGATCCAATCGGTGATGTGCAACCGCGCGGGATACTGCCCCGTGAGAATCGCGGCCCGCGTCGGCGAACAGACTGTGCAAGCCGAATACGCCTGGTTAAACCTCATGCCCTGCGCAGCCAGGCGGTCGATGTGCGGCGTGTCGTAAAACGTCGACCCCATGTATCCGACATCCGTCCAGCCCATGTCATCCACGAGGAAGAAGATGATGTTGGGCTTGGCCGATCTCGCCACGTCTGAGGCGTGTATTGCCGCCAGCGGCGCAAGTAGCAGGGCGGCGGACAGAGGTAGGAGTTGTTTCATCATTCCATACCTGACTTGGGTCGTGTGCGGACTTTGACCTTGCTGAAGTCGAAGGTGAGCGACTGTGGTTTGTCGGTCGTCAACGGCTGGGTATCGCCGAGTTTCTGTTGCCAGTCCTTCAGCAAGAAAGTGGAATACCCGGCCTGGCCAAACTTCTCGGGCCAGGTGGTCTGACCTTTGAGGTCGTTCTCGATGCGGAAGAGCGTGCGGCCGGACATAAGCATGGCCCGCGACGGCATGCAAACGGCGCCGCTGGTGCCGCCCATGATGTAGGCGTTGCTAAACACGGTGCCGGACTGCGCAAGCCGGTCGATGTGCGGCGTGCGGATATAGCCGTTGCCCAGCGCGTGGATCGTGTCGAACCGCTGGTCATCACTGAACAGAAAGAGGACATTTGGTCTCGCCGGTTTGGCCGCATCAGCGGTGTGCAGCGCGGCCAGCGGCAGTAGCAGTGCAGCGAGGGTAAAGAAAAAAAGTTTCAAAGTCGTTATCTCCTGCCGGTATCGGACGGTTGCTGATCGGCCTGAATGGCTGCCATATCTGACATTTCCGATTCAACGATCTTACCCCGAAGCCAGTCTGTTCGCTGAGCGATCGGGACCCCGGTTTCCAGGAACATGCTGATCTGCTTGCTACCGAGTTGTTTGGCCGCCGCGTGGACCGGGCCCAAATGTATTTCCGGAAGTACGTTTGCAAGCGGTCCAAGTCCATGCCTTCTTGCTTCATGTACTGCTGAGCCTCCTCCGTCTTGAGGAACTCCGGCCACAAGTACTCATCACCGCCGGTATGAATGTAGGGGGATGACTGAAAGACCTCGCACAACTCGCCCACCAGCGTATCGAGCACGGGGTAAATGCCCTCGTTGGCCACATTGATCACACCTACACCGTGGTGCTTGCCCGTCTTGGGGTCCTTCACTCGGAGGAGTGCCCCACACGGGGCTGTGTTCTGGCACGTCCTGGAACTGGATGACTTGATGGGACACCAGTGAACCGAGCCGCTCACATTCTGTGGGGGGGACCGCCAAAGGACTGAATTGTCGGCCAACGTTTGGCTCGCTGGCTGGAAGGTCGCGAGCCGCTTTGTTACCATAGGAGGATGTTTGTCGCCCAGAGCCTATCTTAGAGGGGGCCAAACTGAGAGATACCAACCAAAGGTTGCCGTGATGTGGAGAAAACCCTCCCTGCTGAAGATCGTACCGTCGATCCCGCGGGCCGTATTCATCGCGCTGTGTTGCGCGACAGCGGTCGTAACGTTCCAGACCCAGGCGGCTGAACTTGTCGGCGGACAGGCCGTCCGCTTGGCTGTCAACGACCTGATCGCCAACTTCGCGGGGCGTTACCCGCAGGGCCAGCATTATCTGGCGAGGCTGGATCACATCGAAAGCGAGATCCCAGCGGCGACTGGCCCCAAGGTGAAGGAGCTTCAACAGGAGTTCGAGACCTTGCGACGCGAGGCATTGCTCGCCAATCCCCTGCTGAGCGGCCAGCCGTTGTTGTTCGTCGTGCGGGCGCAGTATGCACCCGATCATCACAACACCGAGACAATGTTCCAGACAGGCGAGATCAACACCGGTAGCTTCCGCGGCGGGGGCGCACTGAAGACGATGGTCGTAGTTCCTCCCGGGCCTGATGGCAAAGCGGCCGCCTTATCCGCCGCAACGGCGACCATCGTATACGAAGCGCCCAAGGGTGTTGTAAGGGATCCCGATATCAGCTTCGATGGCAAAAGAATCCTCTTTTCGATGCGATTGGATGCCAGCGACGATTATCACCTCTACGAGATCAACATCGACGGCACGACCTTGAAGCAACTGACCTTCGGTCCGGGCGTCAGCGATATCGACCCGATTTACCTGCCCAACGGCCAGATCCTCTTCACGTCGACCCGCGAGCCCAAGTACTGCATGTGCAACCGGCATATCATGGGCAACCTTTTCACCATGGAGGCCGACGGGGCGAACATCCAACAGATCGGCCACAGTACGCTGCACGAGGGACACGCCTCGCTGTTGCCCGATGGCCGCGTGATTTACGACCGCTGGGAGTATGTCGACCGCAACTTCGGCAATGCGCAGGGCCTGTGGACGACCAACACGGACGGCACCAACCACGCGGTGTATTACGGCAACAGCACCGAATCGCCGGGGGCGAAACTCGAAGCCCGCGCCATCCCCGGCACGGAGCAGGTGATCTGCACGTTCTCCTCCTGTCACGACCGGCCTTGGGGGGCGCTGGCGATTCTCGACCGGCGGTTGGGTGTGGACGGCCGCGCGCCGGTGCTGCGGACCTGGCCCGCTTCAGCCATCGATCTGGTCGACCACGGGGGGTACGACACGTTTGGCGGCGTTCATCCCAAATACCAGAACCCCTATCCACTCTCCGCCAATTACTTCCTTTGCTCGCGGATGACCGGGCAGGGCGAACAGATGGGGATCTACCTGCTGGACGTCTTCGGAAACGAGATCCTGGTGCATGTCGAAGGCCCGGGGTGCTATAACGCCCGACCGCTGGCTGCGCGGGCAAGGCCCCCGCTCATCCCCTCACGCGTCGATCTCAGCAAGACCGAAGGGTACTTCTACGTATCGAACGTGTATGTTGGCACCGGCATGGAAAAGGTCAAACGCGGCGCCATCAAGCAACTTCGCGTCGTCGAGTCGCCCGAGAAACGCTTCTGGACGCACCCCGGTTGGGACGGCGGCACCGGGCAACAGGCGCCGGGCATGGCCTGGAACGACTTCAACAACAAGGCCATCCTCGGCACGGTGCCTGTGGAGGCCGACGGCAGCGCATACTTCGCCGTCCCGGCAGACAAGTTCGTCTACTTCCAATTGTTGGACGAGAAGGGCATGCTTGTGCAGTCGATGCGGAGCGGCACGACTGCGCGGCCGGGTGAGCATGCCGGGTGCGTCGGCTGCCACGAGTATCGACTCGGCGCCGCCGCCAACACCGCGCCGTTGGCCATGCGGCGGGGGCCGAGCAAGCTGACGCCTTGGTACGGCCCGCCGCGAAACTTCGGCTACCTCGCCGAGGTCCAGCCGGCCTTCGACCGGAATTGCGTATCGTGTCACGACTATGGCAAGGACGCGGGCAAGAAGCTCAACCTGGCAGGGGACCTCAACTCGTGCTTCAACACTTCGTACGTGGAACTTCGCAAGAAAGGTTATGTTCAAGTCGTGGGGGCCGGCCCGGCGCAGGTGCTGATGCCCTTGACCTGGGGCTCGCACGTCAGTCGCCTGGCGGAAGTCCTTCTAAGAGGTCACGGCAAGACGGAGATCGACCGCCAGGTGAAACTCAGCCGCGAGGATTTCGACCGCATCGTCACCTGGATCGACATCAACGCCCCGTATTACCCCGAGTATGCCGCGGGCACGTATCGCGACAATTCCTTCGGGCGGTGTCCGCTCGACGGCAATCAGGTGCAGAAGCTCGCCAGCCTGACCGGCGTGAACGTCGCCGGCGATATGTTGCAAGCGAACTTCACTCGCCCGGAAATCAGCCCCTGCCTGGCGCGGATTCCGGACAGGAACGATCCTCGCCGCAACGAGGCGCTGGCGATCCTGCAGGCCGGCAAGGAGGCGCTGGCAAAGCACCCCCGTCCCGACATGCCCGGCTTCAAGCTCGATAACCCAATTGAGATCGAGCAGCAATGCAAGTTTGACAGGCTCCAGCAAGCCGAGGCCCGGGCGCGGGCGGCCATCGTTGCCGGGCAAAAGAAACACGATTAGGAGAACATACCATTTCCGATCTTTCACTGTTCGATCTCACCGGGAAGAAGGCCTCCGTGACCGGCGCCGCGATGGGCATCGGCCGCGGTTGTGCGATCGCGCTGGCCAAGGCCGGCGCCGACGTAGCCATTGTCGACCTCAACGAGCGAGCGGGCTTGAAGACGGTCGAAGAAATTCGCTCCCTGGGTCGTGACTCCTTGTGGGTCCGTTGCAACGTCACCCAACGAGAACAGGTGCAGGAGATGGTCTGCCGCATCGCCCGGTACTTCGGCCGCCTTGATATCGCCGTGAACAACGCGGGCATCGCCATCCTGGGCGCTGATGAATCGCTGCCGCAGACCGATTGGGACAAGGTCATCGCCGTCAACCTGACCGGCGTATTCCTTTGTGCACAGGCCGAGGCCCAGCAGATGCTGCGGCAGACGCCGGTCGAAGGGAAGATCATTAACATCGCTTCCATGTCGGCGACGATCGCTAACTGCAACGCCTCGTACGACGCGTCCAAGGCGGGCGTGGTTCATATGACCAAGACGCTGGCTGCCGAGTGGGGCCGATACAATATCAATGTCAATTGCATCAGCCCCAGTTACCTGCTCACGCCGATGCACGCTTCCACGCCGCTGGCGGCGCGGCAGCGAATCCGCGAATTAACCCCCTTGGGCTACATGGAACGGCCCGAGGATCTGCATGGAGCCGTCATCTTTCTCGCTTCGGCCGCGTCAGATTACGTTACGGGACACGACCTGATGGTCGATGGCGGCCACACGCTCAACGCCTGGCTAACGCCGTTGTCCCGCGCCGTGCCCCCCCGCGTCAGCCCCGCGGCAGAAACCGTCCAGATGAAGCACGACCTCGACGCGTTGGGACTCTCCTACGACGCCGACGGCATCAACGCTGACTTTCATCCCGAGATCGCCGATGCATTCAAGGCAGCTTTCGGCATCCAATGACTTAACGGACATGGAGTCTGTCATGAAATTGACGGTTGCGGATACAGTGCTGGAGATGGTCCGTCGCGGCGTCAGCCGCTTTGGGGTCGGTCTCGATTCGGGAATCAAAATCCTAAAGCAGTGCGCCGCGTTGCCCGGCGGCGCGGTCGAGGTATCATCGGAGCACCTGTAGAGAACGCCCTCGATGGCGTTTCAAGGCCGGCGGAACGGAACTGAACCCCTTCCCTACAGAATTCCGTCAACCGTGTGATACCGGCAGAAGCATCATGAGGTCATCCCATGCTCGACAAGATTTTGGCCTATGACCTGGGTACCGGCGGCAACAAGGCGTCGCTCTACGATGCCGAGGGCCGTTGCCTGGCATCGGTCTTCGCGCCCTACGAAACCGAATATCCGCAGACCGGCTGGCACGAACAGCGACCGGCCGCATGGTGGGATTCTGTGGTGCAAAGCACCCGGCAGTTGTTGACCACCGGCATGACCGACCCGCGGAGCATCGTCTGTCTGGCGATCTCGGGCCATAGCCTGGGCTGCGTTCCGCTTGGTGCCGACGGTCGCCTGCTCCGCCAGGCGGTCCCGATATGGTCGGATAAACGGCCGGTAGCCCAGGCTGCCGCCTTCTTCCGCCGCATCGATGAAGCCCGTTGGTATCGGCTCACGGGCAACGGTTTTCCTCCGCCGCACTACACGGTCTTCAAGATCCTCTGGTTTCGTGACCACGAGCCGGAGATGTTTCGCGCGATTCACAAGATCGTCGGCACGAAGGACTACATCAACTATAGGCTGACCGGCCGCATGGCCACTGACTACTCCTACGCGTCGGGAAGCGGTGTCTACGATCTGCTGGCATGGGATTACTGCGACGAATTGTTGGCCGCGGCCGAATTGCCGCGGTCTTTGCTGCCGGAAATCGTGCCCTCGCAGCAAATCCTCGGCCAACTCACGCCCGTAGCGGCCGGCGAGTTGGGGTTGCCGCGCGAGGTGAAGGTGGCGTGCGGCGGCGTGGACAATTCTTGCATGGCCCTGGGAGCACGGAACGTGGCGGAAGGGCGGATCTACGCCTCGCTTGGCTCGTCGTCGTGGATCGCCGTGTCGTCGAGCCAGCCTTTGCTGGACGAGATGGCCAAGCCGTACGTGTTCACTCACGTCGTTCCGGGCATGTTCACCTCGGCTGTGGCAATCTTCTCCAGCGGAACCTCGCTGAAGTGGGTGCGCAATCACCTAAGCAACGAGATGATGGTCGTGGGCGGCGGGAGCCGCAGTAAGCTCTGGCGGCAGATCTTCGCCGACGTTTGGGAGATCGACATTCTCAAGACGAACATCGGCCAGGAAGCTGGCTCCCTGGCGCGGCGGCCGTGGCCGCGGTTGCGGCGGGACTGTGGGACGATTTCAGCCACATCGACCGGGTTCAAGAACTTCAGGACCGTGCCGTGCCCTGCCCAGAGCATATGCGGATCTATCGTCAGCTCTTGCCCATCTTCCGCCAAGCCGCCTTGGATCAATCACGGCTCGCCGACTTATTGTCCGGCGTAGGGTCGTAGCCGCGCGGCAACGAGATCCTGCTGCGCGCCGATAGCCCGGGGTGCTATGATCCGATGCCGTTGAAGCCGCAGCCCCGCCCGCCGATCTTGCCCGCGCGATGCGAGTTCGATACCGAGCCGGGTTGCTTCCTCGTGGCCGACGTCTATCGCGGCACGCACATGCAGGGCGTAAAACGCGGATCGGTCAAGACGCTCCGGGTGGTCGAATCGCCCGAGAAGCGGCACTGGTCGCCCGGGGCCTGGTTCGGCCAGGGCTACACCGCCCCCGGCATGAACTGGCACAGCCTGGAAAACAAGCGGATCCTGGGTACGGTGCCGGTCGAGGAAGACGGTTCGGCCTACTTCCGCGTGCCGGCCGACACGTTCGTCTACTTCCAGCTCCTGGACGCCGGCGGCATGATGATCCAATCGATGCGGAGCGGAGCGAACGTTCATGCCGGCGAGGTGGCATCCTGTGTCGGCTGTCACGACGAGCGGCGAGCCGCGCCGCCGGCGAACCGGCAGGCAGGCATGCCCTTGGCCCTGCGCCGTGGCCCGAGCGCCATCCAGCCGTGGCACGGCCCGCCGCGCGAGTTCAGCTTCATGGCTGAGGTGCAGCCCGTGTTTACCAAGAATTGCGTGCGTTGCCACGACTATGGCCAAGAGGCGGGCAAGAGGCTGAACCTCGCTGCCGACCGCACCACGACCTTCAATACGGCCTACGTCGAACTGTGGCGTAAGGGCTACGTCAAGTGCGTGGGCGCCGGTCCGGCCGAGATCCAGCAGGCCTACTCGTGGGGCTCGCACCCGAGCCGACTCGTGCAGGTGCTCCGCACGCCGAACTACCCCGGCCACGAGAGCCTGAAACTCACGCCCGAGGAACTCGACCGCATCATTACCTGGGTGGACCTGAACGGCGTCTACTATCCCACCTATATGAGCGCCTACCCGAACAGCCTGACCGGCCGCGTGCCGTTGGACAATGCGCAACTCGGCCGGCTGGGGCAACTGACCGGCTGGGACTTTGGCGCGCAGCGGAGCTTCAGCGGCTGCCCCGGGCCGGACGTGAGCTTCGACCGCCCCGAATTGAGCCCCTGCCTGGAACGGTTCAAAGACCACGGCGACCCAAAGTACAAGGAAGCCCTGGCAATCATCGGAGCCGGCAAGGGGAACCTGGCCAAGCGTCCGCGAGGCGACGACCTGGAAGGCTTCGTGCCTTGCGAGGCCGACCAGCAGCGCGAGAAGAAGTTCGCCGCACGCCGTGAGACCGAACTCCGCAACCGTGACGCCATTCGCAGGGGTGACAAGTTGTACGATAGGTAAGGGAAAAGTCCCAAAGAGTATGGAGGTTCCGGCACCGTCAGTTGCCCGACACGGGTATCGCTCACATCCAGCCTCGCGATCCGAAATCGGTCGTATTCCGGGATTTCCGAGAAAATGGCATGACTTGATGGGAAGTCAGCGAACCGAACGATACTGCTCGTGTTACTATGCTTGAGTTGCCAATGGCCGCCAGTATCAATTGAACACCAGGACCTCGAAGGGTTCGAGCGTGATCTTCTCGGGTTTTCCCGCTTCGAGACTCAGCTCCTTGACGCGCTGGTCGGCATAGGCGGCCTCGAGCCTGTATTTTTGCGGAGCGTCGGCAGGGAGCTCGAAGGTCTTGGTGGCATCAAGGGCGATGCCCTGCGATTTATCCGACGGATTGCGAAGAGTCACGACGGCACCCCGGCGCGACCAGGCCGCATAGCCGTAGGGTTCCAGCTTGAGCGGATCACCGCCAACCCAATGGGAATCAACCAGGATCCCGGCGTGGACATGAGCCCAATTCGCCGCTTCGGCGACCCGATCCCATGCGTCGGGGGTCATCATCGACGGGGTGATATATAATTCTTGCAACATGGCACCGTTGCCGAAGTAGGCGCGAGCGTCGTTCTTGAGATGGGTACCCGACTTGCCAACCTTCTCGCCCTGGAAACAACGACCGTGAACGATGCCATGGTGCATGACCGAATTGAGCGGGTAGAGCGGGGCCTGCACGACGAAAAGGCGGTAGCAATAGCCGTCGCGGAAAGTCAACCATTTCTCGCGGTCATCGCCCACACCAGCCCAGCCGACATCGCCGCTCCCATTGCGCCAGGTGGTGTCGACATGGTTGAGCCAGAACGGGGATGGCCAGGTTCCGACCGTGACGTTGATGAAGACTTCCGGGTTTTCCCGGTGAAGATTCCTGGCGATGTCGAGCAGCGCCATGAAATGGGGGCAGACGCCCTCGCCCGCTCTATCCCACTTGAAACAACTGACACCGCCTTCACGCATGAGTTGCAGACAACGGTTCTGGAACCAGGTCTTGTATGCCGCTTGCGCCAGATCCAGGCAGCCCTTGTCTGGGATTAGCCCCATCTCGCGGGCGCGGGCAGTTCGTTCGTCGGCGCCACCGTAACCGCCCAGCGGTGAGATCCAGATGCCGAGATGCGAACCGATTCGCTCCATCTTCGCCTTCATGCCGCGGAACCCTCCGGGGAACTTTGCCGCATTCTCGATCCACAGACCCTTGCCCGGATCGTCCCAGCCATCATCGACCAGATACGATTGTACCGGTACGCTGCGCTTTTTCACCAACTCCGCATCGAAGTGGTCAACGACATCGAGCATGCCTTTCTCGCTGACCGAGAACCCCAGATCGTACCAACAGTTGTAATGGAGGAACGGTACCGACGGGCGGGCACGCTCGCGCTCGACGTAGAAGAGGAAGCCACGGCGCAGTTGTCTTTTGGGATAGACACCGATGACGGTGGAGAACGCATAGGATTGCTGTTTGGAGACATCGAGCGTGCATTCGACGCCAATCCGAACGCCAATCGGCAGGACCAGATTGCGGGCGCCCGGCATCTCGATACCAAAGAAACATCCGCGTCCGGCTGCCGGACTGCCTGGACAGAGCCCGACAGTGGCAACCCCCGGAACATGTGCCTCGATCAGCTCGACACCGTACAACGGCACAGTCTTCTCAGTGGTCTGGATGGTGAATGTCTGGCGGATATAGTTTGAGCCGTCGCGCAGTTCAGCGCCAGAGAACCCGCAAACCGGTTCCTGAATGGCAGAAGCTTGTCGCGAGTGCCTGGCCACCGAAGCGGTCAGCCACCCGGATCCCGTTGGACTGCGGCTCGATGGGGTTGGCTTTGACGGTTGTGGATAACTTGAAATCCTTGCCGGAGGCCAGATCGCAGGACGGATAGGGATTTGCCCGTGCCGCCAGAATCTGTTCACCCTCCGGCGTGGTCACATTGAAGACGGCTGCCTTGCCTTCGCGAAGACCGACGAGAATGAACCTACCGTCCTGCCAGACCAAGGCCAGCGCCGGCCCCCAGGACAGGCCGCCATCGGTTCCTTTGTCGATGTAGCAGAAGAAATCCGTGGCACCCGCGGGAACCGTTTGTTCGGCAGCGGCCGCACTGTTGGCGGTGGCGGTAATCCGGAACCGGTTATCGGTAATCTCGACCGTGGTTCCGGCTCGTGCCGATTTCCGTATGGTCCAACCTTCGGCCAGCGTTCTTGCCGGAACGGTGGTGCCGCCTACGGTCACTGCCAGGTTGGATACCATGCAAGTGCCGGCAGCGCCAGGATCGCCATGGTCGACCGGTTCGGCTCTAAGATCCAACTTGCCGATCCGGATCAACGTCGGACTACCCGGGAACTTTTCCCGCGGAAAGGTCATCAGGGGCAGCGGAGTCCCGTTGCCCTTGGTTGCGTAAACATTGACGGTCGCGGCGCCGAGGCTGATACCAACCCGATGCTCCGTGGTCTCCGGATTCTTCACGGGCACTTTCGTCCCTAAGCGGAACAGCCGAGATCCAGTTTGTGAAAAGCTCTCGCCAGTGATCTTGTTGATGAGGGTTCCGGGCGCCAGTTCATCCTTGTTGATGTTCCAGGTCATCGAGACAACGTCGTTCTCCAGCATTGCCTTGCCGTCTTCGACGATCGCCTTGGCAGGACCGGGATTTGGTCCAGGAAAATCAACGCCGGCCTGCAAAATCGATGCGGTTGCACAAAACAGCAGGACCATCATGGCCCATTCGCGAAGAACGATGGGGGGATTCATGTTTGCCGATAGGGATCTTGAACTGGACGTTTTCATCGTGACTCCGCTCGGATATGTTACAAACAACAGTTTACAGACTCCATCCGTCGCGATAGTGCCGTTGCAGGAACTGGTTGGCCGCGTCGTCGTTGGTGACTTTCATGTTCGGCCCGTCCCAGGCGAGCTTCTTACCGGCGCAAGGCGACATTGCCCAGCATGCAGACTTCGCTCAACAGGCCGCCGTGATCGACAAAGTTCGAGCCGGCCCGTTCGCCGCCGCGGCAGGCATCGACGAATTCTTTGTAATGTCCGGGCGAACGAGGCAGCTTCTTCGGCGGTCGGCCGTAGGCTTGCATCTTCGCTTCGGGGATAAGGCGATGGCCCATGAGCACGCCCTTCTCCCCAAAGTAGGTAACGTCGGCCATTGTGCGGCCTGGCTCCAATTCTTTGGGCACGGGTGGCCGCAGACCACCGTCGTACCAGTCGAGTCGTACTGGAGGCATGTCATCGCGGGCGGGGAACTCGAATCGCGCAGTCACGCCTGCGGGATAGATTTCACCATCCGTCACCGTGGAGCTGAGCCTCGACGCTGGAGGGATGGCCGAGCCGCAATGCCTTGAACACGGTCGACAGCTTGTGGCATCCCAAATCGCCAAGCAAGCCAGTGCCAAAATCCCACCAGTTCCGCCAGGTCCAGGGACAATAGGCCGGGTGATACGGGCGGCTTGGGGCCGGGCCAAGCCACAGGTCCCAATCGAAGCCCTTAGGAGCCGGAGGCGTTTCCGCGGGCCGACCGGCGAACGCAGGCAGGGCCCAAAAGCGGGCCGGCGACCAGACTTGCACCTCACGGACCGGTCCGATCGCCCCGTCGGCAATAATCTCGCGCACCAGCCGGGCCTCTTCGCTGGCTTGGCCATGGTTGCCCAACTGCGTGGCGACACCGGCCTTCCGCGCCGTCTCAGTCACCAGCCGGATTTCATAGACTGACCAGGCGAGCGGCTTCTCGCAATACACGTGTTTGCCCAACTTGAGGGCGGCCATGGTGATGACAGCATGCGAATGGTCGGGCGTGGCCACCATCACCGCGTCGACCTTTTCCTTGGCCAGCATTTCGCGATAGTCGCTATAGGAGCGGCAACCTCGGTACTTGCCCAGCTTGTTTTCCTTGGCGTAGAACTCCTCGACGGCGCGGCGGGCCGGTTCGCGGCCCGCAGTCCGTTGTTCTTTGCCTTCCGCCCAGTTCCACGACTGGTAGCCGCCACTCTCGCGATTCACATCGCAGACCGCCACCACTTGGACCTCGGGATATTGCATCAGCGAGGTAACGTTCTGGCTTCCCTGTCCGCCCAGCCCGATGCCGGCCACGGTGGTTTTCTCGCTCGGGGCCACGTATCCTGTTCCACCCAGCGCATGGCGCGGGACGATAGAGAGCGTGCCTGCGACCGCGGCAGCGCGAAGAAATCGCCGCCGCGAAAGGAAGTTAGTTTGTTCCCCGCGACGGTTGCTCTTGAAACTGCCTTGTTCGTTCGTTTTCATATCCGGCTCCATATCGACAGAGGATTTCAATTCCCAGGCCCATACCTTAGTCGCGGCCACTGCGACCTCACGACAGCAACGCGATGAATGTGAGTTTCGTTGCGGAGTTTGGCATTGTCAATCCCCCAGGCTTGAAGCGGGATCGTCTAGATCATGGTTCGCCGCTTCGGACCAGAACTTCGCGCAAGAACTGGGTTCGGCCGTCGTCTACAACACATTCGGCTTCCTTGGCTTTTTTCGACGGGCACCACAGCTTCACCAAGGCATAGGCATGATGCTCGGAGTGGGCTTGCAAATTGGCGACGTACACAAGACGGCCTTTGGCAGAAAATCGGCCGTAGCAGTGCCAACACCCCAGCGGCTAACCCTGAGGCTCGCGGCCTGTCCGACCACCACTTCCGCATGCCGGCTTCGGCAGGCCACAAGCTGCCGGCCGACTTGGCCTTCCCGTTGAGCTTACCGGTTTGGGTCTTGGGCTTGGCCTTCCCGTCGAGCTTACCGTTCCTGGTGCGGGCTTCGGGGGCCTGACCATCGGATGCCGGCGACTGCACGGGCTCTGGCTTTCCACTGGCGACAGTCGGCACCCGCTTGCGCACCAGGGCCAGCGACCTGACGGCAGCGTCGAAGCGGCGTTCGGCGGACTCTTTGAGCATCAAAACGAGTTTCTGCTGTCGGAGCGTCTGGCCGTCAGACTGGGGATGTAGCGTGTTCGTGAACTGGAGTTCGAGCCAGCAGGCGGCCACTCGCCGGGCTGAAAGTTGCTCCAGCGGGCTGGGAGATGGGCCGGCAAGCTGCTTCTCCACGTTGTCGGCCAACTGGCAGCGGTTTACGGCTATTTGACCGGAGGCGGTTCTGTCCCGATCAGGAACGGACTGGGCAGAGACATCAACTCGTCGTTGGGCCCAACCTTGGCGGCAACCGCTCCTTGCGGCAGCGGCAAAGGCGCACTCGACGACGCAAGCAACTCGCGACGCAGAAACATCATCCGCGGATACACCGGGTATTGGCCCTTGGGCGTCGGACAGTCGATCTCGAACGTGGCGGGCAGGTCCTTGGCCGTGAAGATCTTTTGCACGCAGGTCACCGCATCGGACCACTTGGCGTGGTGTGCCCTGGCAATCTCGTAGCCGTTCTCGCACAACTGTTCCATCGACCAGTCGCGCGATCCAAGGCGATAGGCGTAGGTCACGACCAGCTTGTTCTTGCCCAAGGCCGCGGGGTCGGCGACGGAAACCGTCACCGTATTCTTGCCCGGCGAGAGATACGGCAAGGCGCAAGGATTGTTCTGCACGATCACCTCGAACTTCAACGCCGTCAGCGGGCCCTTGAAGCTCACCCTGACCAAGGCGGCGATGCTGCCTTTGACCGCCGGGCCGAAGTCCTTCAGCTCCACGGCCTTGAACGTCTTGCCGCCGTCCACGGAGACCTCGACCTTGTCGGCTCCCGCCGCCTCGCCGCCGGCCTTGACCATGATATAGGGCGACGCCAGGTGCACCACGACAGTTGCCGGCTTGTCGGCTGCGGCTGGCACCAGGGCCTTGCCGGCGTACTTGACGTTCTCCGTCGACAGGAAGGACTTGAGGAAGGCGTTATTGGAGAAGTCCGGTGCAAACATCAGGATGCCGTTGCCCCAAGACCGATCCAATTTGTTAGGGATGTAGGGTTCCACCACGAAGCCGTGCCCCGGATTGTTCATCGTATCGCAATGGCCGCCGCAGGAGTGCACGGGGAACTGCGTCGAGCCTTTCCGATACCAGCAGTCCGGCATGGGATCCCAGGTGTTGGTCAGGCTAAAGCCTGGCGCCAAGTTGACGTCGGTCGAGTAGTTGCCCGTGGCCTGGTTGAAGCCCGCCCAGGACTCCGCCGCGCCTACCTTATTGAGCTGCCTGGGAACGATCTCCGGTCGGCCCATCAGCCAGCGGCCGTCGCAGGCGAGGAAATCGCGGGCCTGCCAGTTGGCCTTGCCGTTGACCATGACGAACTGGTCGTTCTTCAAGTACACGGCCCTGCGTTTCGGGTCGCGGACAAAGGAATCGGTCCACAGAGCCTTTTGGTTTTTCAGGATATCCTCTTCGCCCGCAACCGTTTGGCCTCCCTTTCCGTCCGGCATCCACACGTAAAACTTGAGGAAGGCGTCGAAGTAGTGCCTGCGGCCGTCGTAGACGGCCTCCACGGTGGTATGGCCCGGCCAGAGGACGAATCGCCAGCCCCAGCCCAGTTCGCGCCACAGCGCCGACTCCACGATGTGGGTGGCCCCGCAGGTGGCCCAGCCGTAGCAGTTGATGTCCTTCAGTGCGGGGACACCGCCGTCCTCGCTGGGCTCAACGCCATGGTAGTGCGTGAGCAACATGAAGTTGTAGATGGCGATGGCCTTGGCGTCGTTGGTCTTGCACCCCCGCGTGACCGTCTCGGCAATCGACTTCAGACTGGAGCAATCGGGGGCCTTGTCGGGCAAGACCTTGACCCGCTTGACGGCCCCCGGCGATTCAGGTCCGGGCGGCAAGTCGGCGGCACGCGCCGCCCCCGGGCCTAAGACAAGGACCGTCACGACGATTGGTGCAAAATTCAGCCAACGATTGCTCGATTTCTTGATTTGTGTGTACATGGCGAAGTTCTCCAAGGGTGTGAAGGTGGGTTGAAGAGATTGAGTAACGATTTCGAGAGGCCGGGGAAGTCCGCGGCGGTGACCGTCTGCACGATTTTCGGCGGCGGCTGCGCGGGGCCCGCGGAGCTTCCCGCGCCGCGGGCAGCTCGGGCCGAGTGGGACAGGGACATCGCCATAAGAGCTAGTCCTACAACGGGGCACAAGCATTTTGATCGCATGGGTTCTCCCTTCGAGGTTTCGAGGTGAAATGCATTCTATCCGATTTACGGTTGGCGGCCCAAGCACAGCAGGCCATTGCCGGTGCGAATGTAGATGCGTCCCTCCACGATCGCCGGCGTGGCTTCCACGCCCGCGTCAAGTTGCACCTTGTCAAGCTTCTTGCCGGCGGTCGACACGACGAACAACCGGCCCCTGCGGTCGATCGCATAGATGCGGCCGTTGCCATCCTTCCTCATCAGGTCCACAGATCCTCTCTCAGCAGGTTTGCCGGTTTCGGCGTTAATGTCGTACCATAGGATCTGGTTGTCGCCACAACTGGCCCGGACCGCGTACAACCGGCCGCCTGCCATATAAAGCCCCGCATAGTGGTCTTTCTTGGCCGCGGCGACCACGCCGGCGTACGACAGGGTCCCGGTTTTCGCGTCGCGCCTGAAATAATGGATCTCGCCGCTGTCCTCTTCTGTATAGAGGTAATCACCGAGCACCTGCATACTGACGGGCTCACAATCCCTGGGCACGCCGTGTTTGCCTGCCAGCAGGACCTGCGTGATTTCCGCCGTCGGCACGATGCCGGCGGTTGTCGCGACGCCGCCGGTCGCCGCCGGCTTTTCCGCCGCCGGCAAGCTCACGGCCGCCGGCGCTTCGATGCCCACGATAGCCGCCACGGTCACGGCAACGGTATTGAACGTCAGCCAAAACAAGGTTGTCATCGTTGCCTCCGATTCACGCGCTAGGGCGGCATCAGGTCGTAGCAGGTGAGGCGGTCGCTGTAATGGATGTAGAGTTTCCCGCGGGCCACGGCCGGCGGTGCCCAGCAGGGGGCGTAGTCGAGATCGTCGTAGGGATAGGGGCGCTGGGCCTCGGGTTCGTTCAATTTCTCCTCTTGCCGGGCAATCCACAGATCGCGCCGACCAGACCCTTGATCTCCGCAAGCTTCGTGAATTTACTCGGCGTCGGCTTCACCAGCAGCAGGTCGCCCGCGTACGTCAAGCAGAGCAGACAGCCGTCGACCACCAGCAGGCTGCCGTTCCCGGTGGATTCCGCCCATTTGACCTCTCCCGTCTTGAACTCCACGCAGACGAGCCGGCCGCGCGGGTTGTTCGCAGAACCGACGCCCGTGAAGCGATACATGTACCCGTCGATGACGGCCGCGTCGCTCAACGCACTGCCGGCCCCGAAAGTCACCCTGGGTTTGCCGCCGCTGACACGCGCCCACAATTCCTTGACCGAACCGCCGTCGATTTGCACCGTAGGGCAACCGGGCGCTGCGGGATAGACGATGTTCCCGTCGGCGATGGGGGTCGAAATCGGGCTTCCTTCGGGGTCCTCTTTCGCCATGTCGGGTGCGCCCCAAGTCCATCGCGCGGCCCCCGTGCGCGGGTCGAGGCCGAAGAGTTGGCCCTTGTCGAGATGGATGACCTGATCTCGCCCGCCGATCTTCGCCAAAACCGGCGACGAATTGGAATGGGACCTCTGGCCGTAGGTCCAGGCCACGGTGCCGCTGTCCTTGCGGTACGCGGTCAGCGGTTTTCCCTGCCAGTAGTTGTTGCCCCCCGTGACAATCACAAGGTCGTCGTAGACCAACGGGCTGCACGTGTACATGCCGCCCCCGATGAGTTTCTTCCACAGCACCTTTCCGTCCGACATGGAGACGCAGGCCACGATGCCGTGAAGGCTGGCGACAAAGGCCTTGTCGCCGTCGATGGTAGCCATGGCGTGCGACCCGGAGCCCCAGTCGAAATGCCCGGCTTCGCCTCCCTCGATTTCCGCAGTCCAGAGCGGCGGCCCGCCCCGGTCGGCATCGAAGCAGAACCACCGATCCAGGAAGCCGTGCCGCCCGCTCACCACCAGCCGGTTTCCCTGGATGGCCGGCGTGGACCAGGTGTGAACGCCCGGACTGAGCCCCCGGACCTCCCAAACCTTCTTCAGCCCTCCGGTCCAATCCTTGCGGATCCCGCGCAGCGGGCTCGTCAAATCGCGGTTGGGACCGCGCCAGCGAGGCCAGTCCGCTGCGGCAGCAAGCCCCGAGGCCGCCTGACTGCCGGTAAGGACCGGCACGATCGCCGGGCGAGGCGGCGCACCCCCTGTCCCGACCTTGGCAACCCACATCCCGCGGGTGTGCGCCCCGACGTTCGCCGCGGCAGGACCGAAGGGCACTCCGCTGGCCCCATACAGGAGTCCTTTTTCGCTGTCCCACCAAAGGAACCTGGTCGCCAACCGCCGCGTGTCCCACTGCGGAAACTCGGCGATTGACCCAATGCGGCCCGTCTTCGCATCGCGTGTGAACAACCGCAGCAGACTGCCCGAGGCCGTGCTGATGAAACCGGTTGCGCCGTCAGGGCTGAATACGAAGCGCAGAAGACGAGAGTTGGCCAATTGCAGATCGGGCCGGCTTGAATCGTTTCCGCAACCGGCCTCGGCGAGCGTCAAGGTCCCGCGGCCGGGGTCGCGCCGGAAGACGGCCAAATAGGAGTTCGTGGTGCAGGCCTCACCTTTGTCAGGAACGTCGCCGCCTAGGTTCCAGTCGCCCACATACAGCCACTTGCCGTCGGGCGTCATGGACATCGAGAATTCCGTTTGGACTTGCGGGTCGCCGGGGCTCCATCGCGGATCGAGGTTGACGACGCTCTCCAGCGACATCTTGCCGTCAGGCCGGCAGCGGATGCAGGCGACTGCCGGAACCGGCTTGTGGGTCATGGTGTAGAGCCATTGTCCATCGGGCGCGGCGAAGATGTACTCCCCGATGCCCTTTTCGGCGAACTGGCCGGCCGGGACCGGCCTGCCGTCGGCCTCGATCTTGAAACGCAGGACCGCGGAGTCGGTCGCCACGTAGAGGCTCTTCCCGTCGCCGCCGGCGGCCAGCATTCTCCCCCAGCCGGGCGACGCCGTGTGCCCGGGGCGGTCCGACCAAGTGATGCTGGGCGTAACCCCCTTCTCCTGAGGCTTTCCCGTCTTGGCGTCAAGGTCGTACCACGCCAGGCGGTTGTCGACGCCGTCGTTGATCCAGCGGATCAGAAGAACGTATAACCGTCCGCCGACCAGCGAAGCCGACGTGTTGTTGCACTGCTGCTTCACGACATCGACGCTGCCCGCGTAGGCGAGCAAGCCGCTGGACGCGTCCCGCTTGAACCAGTGAATCGAGGGCTGGCGATACGGGCCCACGGCGTAGAGATAATCACCGGTTGGGAAAAGTCCCGCGGGGTCGAAGTCTCGCGGCACCCCCGCCTTTCCGGCAAGCAGCACCTGGACCATTTCAGCCGTCGGCAGCGCGCCTCCTGCGGCGGCGTGCGACACGCTCGCAATCAGCAGTCCAATGGCAACCATGATTCTTGCGCAACGGCGGAGCGGGTCAGTTCGGCCGGACATGCGGAGGCTCCTGTAGGGCGGGGCTTGCGGGGGGATCGCCGGCAGGATCTGCGGGCGACAGCGGGTAGGACTCAGCAAGTGGTTCTAGCGTACCAGGCAACGCGCCGGACAACAAATCTCCGGAAGCCAACACCGTACACTGGGCGGCGGGCTAGGAACGGACCCTTGCCGACTCCTGTACCTCAGCCGCCAGCCCGGGTTCTAACGGCACGAGGTTAAAGTGCAAATTGTTCGTGCGTCGTCACTTGATGTCGCCGGCCGTGCGGCAAATGCCCGCCGGCGTAGGCACCGCAATAATCCCGCGAATGGTTCCTTCTCCGACGATCTGCCGGCGATTCGCATCCGCCCCGCACTTATCCGGCCAAATCAGCCCGAGATTGCCGTCACAGAATTCAAAGCACCGGAAAGCCATAAAACAAGAGGTTTCCAACAACGAACGCACAGATACCTGTGAGGGAGCCATCAATAGCTCGGATGCCAATTCGCTTTTGCGACCAATTACCGTAACCTCGTGGAGGTACCCGTTGGTTTCCAGGCCCGTGTATCCGCTCCAGCCATCTGTATGCACATCGGCCGAGCTTTCCCGTGACCACAACGCAGACACGAGAATCCGGTCGGCCACCGGAGCCTAAACAGGTACTCGCGGCACGCCTCGTCCGTCGAAAACCGTCTCTCAAACTCCATCCGTGTCGCGGGCTACTCCTGCATGCCCGAATCCTATATGTTGTGGTCACGCCATTCAAGGGGATACTCATTTGCCCTGTAATCCCCCACGATTGGCAAGTCATGCAACCTCTTTCGTGGCACACTGGCCGCCAAGTGACTCAGTTCTTCTTGACATCTGCTGCCGCGGCCCCGGCCCACGGCCCTCGTTCCAGGCCCGCTTGCCTCCCGGCATCGTGAGCCTGCCGCCGTACGATTACGGGCGTGACGTTGGACCGTTCATGATCCAGCCACCTCCGATCCAACCACCGTTTCTCCCGGCGCACTTCGCATTCTGTCTCCAACCGGATTGACAGTTGGCCGAAAGTGGCAATCATGGTACAGGGTAAGTTCTGCAACTGATCGGACCAACAACATGAGAGAGTACGAAATCGTCGACACCAATGCTGAGAACATCGGCGGTTGCAGCTTCTGTGGCCGCAAGAACCCCAACAACAAGGGGTATCGTCGGAAATCGGATTGGCTCAAGAAGCGCTACCCGGAAGGTCTAAGGCTCAAGGTGCTCCGCTCACGGGAATTCGGTGATATTGGGACGATTGAGTACGTCCTTGGCAATTATGCGTGGAGACCGGTGGAGGCGGAGGGTTACCTTGTCATCCATTGCTTGATGGTCAGCCGCAAACACGGGGGGAAAGGCGTTGGCACGCTCCTGTTGGATAGTTGCCTCAAGGACGCGAAGAAGAGCAACTGCCGAGGGGTCGCCGTCGTGACCAGTTCCGATAGCTTCATGGCAGGAAATGGTTTGTTCGTTAAAGCGGGTTTTGTCTCGGTGGACAGCGTCCCTCCCTACGAGTTGCTCGTCAAGAAACTGAAGAAAGCCGCCCCTGATCCCCGATTTATCGTCGAAAGGGAGCGGCTATTGAGAACGTACAAGAAGGGCCTCACGATCCTGGCTGCCGATCAGTGCCCTATGGTTCCAAAGTGCGTGAAGGACATTGCGGCGGTGTCCAGAACTTTTGGCTTAGAGCCGAAGGTGGTTCCCGTCAGGAGCGCCAAGGCGTCAAGGGAGCTCCCGACGCCCTATGGCATCTTCAGCATCATCTACGATGGGAAGCTGATCGCGGACCGTCCCGTCAGCGGCACTCGATTCGCGAGCATTATGAGCAAGGCGCTCGGATCTCCGCTGAACGGCCCGGCGGCTGTTAGCCGCATGAGGCTGGTTCGGCAAAATAATGCATCACACGATTGACCGAACAGCCCACCCGCCTGGCGGCGGATGTTGCCCATGAAACTTGATACTCACGTTTTCCTGCCGGCGCATCTGGTCCTTCGCGGGATCTTCCGCCCGAGCGCTAGTCCAGCGACCAGAGCGTCAGGTTCTGCGCGTCTTTGACAAAGATCCGCTTCCCGGAAACGATCGGGAAGGCGTAGGGTTGATCGCCGACCTTGATCCGGGCCAACTCGTCGTACTTCGTGTCGGTCGCGCGGTAGGCGATCAACTCGCTGCTGGCGGTCGGCAGGGCGAGCAGGACCGGGCCGGCGTCAACGACCGTCCCAAAGCCCTGGCCGCCCCTTCCGGTCTTCCAAGCAATCTCGCCGGTCGCCGCCCGCATGCAATAGAGGCCGTTGCTCTGCGAATACCCAAAGAGCAGTCCGTCCTTCAAGACGGGCGTGTTGTATTTCGTGCCCACCGGGCTCCCCCAGAGTTCCTTGGTAGTGAACTGGTCGCCCTGCTTCGTGACCTTCACGGCCTTGGTGCCGGACCCTTGCCCGGTGTAGATCAGCGTTTGCCCGTCGATGACCGGCGTCACCGCGTTGTAGGCGCCCATGCCCCCCGAGGCCGCGGCGATTTTCCACAAGAGCTTTCCGTCGGCCGCCGAGACGCCCACGATCGAGGTTTGCGTTTGGGCCACGATCTGCTTCGTGCCTTCCACGGTCATCAGCACGGGCGAGGCGTAGGACGGGCCGTCACCCGCCCACTTCCACTTCTCGTTGCCGGTAGCCAGGTCGAAGGCGGAGATGGTCCCCGCGCCGGCTCCGCCGAGTTGCACGATACAGAGACCGTCGGCGATGAGGGGCGAACTGGCCACGTGAAACCGGGGAACGCCGCCCGTCGCCTCTTTCCGCCAGAGCAGCTTGCCGCTGGCGGCGTCCAAGCAGGAGACGACCCCACCCGCGCCCAGCGTGACCACCTTTCCATCGGCCACTGCGGGCGAGCTCCTGGGGCCGGCATGCCCGCGGTCCGCGCCGTTGATGGGAGCGGCCGCGTGCTTGTCCCGCCAGATTTCCTTGCCGTCGGCCGCGTTCAGGCAAACGAGCACCTCGTCGTTCCCCTGCTTGCCGAAGGCGTACAGCTTGTCGCCCACCAAGGCTGGCGTGGCGTCGCCCGGGCCGACGTTGATTTTCCACTTCTGGTTCAGCGCCTTGGGCCAGGTCTGGGGCGCATCGAATCCGCTCGCTTTGCCGTCGCGATTGGGCCCCATCCATTGGGGCCAATCCTGGCCATAGGCAGCCGCACCGAGCAAAACCGCACAACTCGTAAACAGACTGATCGATCGCATCGTGTGTCTCATGGAAACTCCAATCCGATTAACGTGGGTCGTGAAAACGGAACAACGCAGCATCATTTTGGCCCATTGTCTGCATGCATGTCAAGCGGCTCATTGCAAATCCGCCGCGCATCCGGCCGGGTCGTCCCTCACTGCACGGAATTCCACCGACTAACCGCTCCACGGTCGGTGGGGGTCCCGTCAACTGGGTTGATTGCCGGGCCGGCGGCGGTCAATTAGAATGTAGGTTCCGAAGAAGCGTGGATACCCCGCGCCTTGGAGGGCATTTCGGCAGTCTACCGCGATCATGTGAGGGAGCGACTCATGGCTGAGGCTTTGGCAGTCCGAAGAACGTCAAGTGGCGTGGCTGGGCGAGCGCGGCGCTCGCACCGCAGCTCCTCGGGCCAACTGTTGTGGCCCTGTTTCTGGGCTCGGCCGCCGTTGTGGCCGCGGCCGACCCGCAAGCGGGTGCCCCGCCGGGAGTCGCCGGCGCGGTCAAGACAGCGCCGGCGGCGGCCGGGAAGCCGTTGTCAGCCGAGACGCCGGCGGCCTTGGTGCGGCAACTCGGCGACGACGCTTACGAGAATCGCCGTGAAGCGGCGGCCCGTCTGGCGAAATGCGGGCTCAGCGCGCGGGAGGCGCTGCTGGCCGGCCTTCAGGACCCTGATTTGGAGGTCCGTCGCGGCTGCCGCCGGCTATTGGCCGAGGTGCTGGAGGCCGACTTTCGCCGCCGTCTGGAGGCGCTCGTGGCCGACACCGAGGGCAAGCAGCAGCACGACCTTCCCTGCTGGTCCCGCTTCTGCGAGGTCTACGGCAATGACAAGGTGGCGCGCAAGCTGTTCGTCGACATGCAGCGCTATGAGCCGGCGCTCCTGGAGTCGGCTGAAGTCGGCGACGAGCTGGCCGTGAAGGCCTTCCAACTCCGCTTCCAGCAGGTGGTGCAGCGATTCTTCGGCGGCGATCCGACCGGCCCGCGGGAACCCCAGTTGGCCACGGTCGCCGCATTACTGTTCGTTGCCGTGGACGCGAACGTCCGCCTGCCGCAGGATCTGGCGGGGAACCCGATGTGGCCCAACCTGTTTTTCCAGCAGCCTTTTCAGAAGGCACTCAACGAAGGCGAATACAAAGATATCTCGCGAAAACTGCTGGGCCGGTGGATCCAGCAGCCGACCGGCCCGATGATGGCCATGCAGAAGCTCCAGCTCGCGGTGCAGTACCAGATCAAGGAGGCGTTGGATCCGGTGTTGGAATTGCTCAAGGATCCCAAGAACCCCAATTCGCACCTCGTGGCGTGCGGAATCGAAGGCACGGCCCGGCTGGGAGGCAAGCCCTATGCCGCGCTGCTGCTGCCGATGTTGAGCGAAAACCGCGAGGCAATCCGGCAGTTCATGATGATCAACAACAAGCAGGAGATCCGGTCGATCGAGATCCGCGACGTGGCCCTGGCCTGGCTGCTTGAACTGACAGGGCAGGACCACGCCCAGTACGACATGCCCGACGCCAAGCAATGGTTCCAAAACCTCCACCGTTTCCCGCAACAAGCGTTCAATTTCGCCAACCTGGGATTCAAGGACCCGAAGCAACGTGAGTCTGCCTTGAAGAAATGGGAGGCTTGGGTCAAGGCCAATCCGCTTCCCCCGCCGCCGCAGAGGCCGCCAGCCAAGTCCGCCCCGCCCATCCGCAACCCCGCGCCCCGGCCGGAGCCGGAGCACCAGGTGCCCCGGCCGCCGCGCCGGCGGCCGTGGTTCCCGGCAAGAACGCCGCGGGCACGGTCAAGGGAAAGGATCTCGGCGATCCGATGGTGCTCTTGGGGTTGCCTCTTGCCGACCGATCCCAGGTTCAGCAACTGGCCCGTGCGCGGAAGTTGATTTCCAAGAAGAGCTATGCCGAGGCGGTGGGCCTCTTGAGCGACATCCTTGCGGCGCCGTCGGACTATTCCTACCGGCCCGACCGCGACGCGCCGGTGTGGCGGCGGCTGAAGATCGACGCCGAGCACCTGTTGTCCGAGTTGCCGCGGGAAGGGCTGGCGGAGTACAAGTTGCTGTGCGACGCCCCGGCACGCCGCCGCCTCTCCGAGGCGCTGGCGTCGAGCGGGCCGGCCGGGATCTCCGACGTGGTCCAGAACTACTTCTTCACGGAAGCTGGCGGCGAGGCAACATACCTGTTGGGCACGTATTACCGCACCAAAGGCGAGTTCTCCCGTGCGGCGTCCTACTTCCGCCGGCTCGCGCGCGATCCCGAGCGGGCCGCCCGCTTCGAGCCCGCCCTGAGCATCGAGCTGGCCACCTGCTGCCTGAAGGCGCGGATGCCGGAGGCGGCCAAGGAAGTGCTGGTGCAGTGGAAGTCGCGGCAGCGGGCGCAAGCGATCGTCATGGGCGGCCAAAAACGCCCCGTATTCGCCTCCGAGGAGCAATCGTTGCCGTGGCTGGAAGCGATTATCGGCCCGTCGGCCTTGGGCGCCGCCGATTGGCAGATGTATGCCGGCGGCCCAGGGCGGAATTCGCTCGCGGTCGACGGCAATCCGTGGCTCAAGGCCAAGTACCAGGTGCCGGCCTCGTCCGACGCCGCCTTGCGCGAGGCCATCGAAAAAGTCGAGAAGCGGCAGCGGGAAAACCGCGTGGCCGCCATGCCCAGCCTGCACCCGCTAGTGGTCGGGCAGACCGTGGTGAGCCGTACGGCGATCGACATCCGGGCGATCGACCTGGCCACCGGCGCGGTCCGCTGGGAAGCCCCGATGGAAGATCCTCTGGGGTATTTCGTACGCTTCGCCGACGCGGAAAAGAAGAAGAACGCGGCCGAGATCGTCGCCCGCGGCGTGGCGCGCCGCCTCTGGGACGACCTCGCCTTCGGCACCATGAGCAGCGATGGCCGCATGGTCTTCGGGCTGGAATGCACGCCCTTCAATCTTGGGCCCGATGCCCAATCGATGGTCGTCTTGCCCAACGGCCGCCGTCAGCTCGATCCGGGTATCCTGAGGACCTACAACACGCTCACGGCCTACGACGTGAAGACGGGGAAAATCAAGTGGGAAGCGGGCGGCCCGCCGGCGGGGAACCCAGCACCCTCGGTCGGCGGCGGCCCCTTGGCGGGCGCGTTCTTTCTTGGGCCGCCCTTGCCGCTGGACGACCAACTCTACGTCGTGGCCGAGGTGGGCGATCAAACCCGGCTCTTGGTCCTTCAACCATCCGACGGGGCAGTCCTCAACCAGTGGACGTTGGCGATCAAGGAAGAGCCGTCGAGACCTACGTTCAATCCTTTTTGGCCGCTGGGTACGAGCGTACACCGTTGGGGCCCAAGTCCCTCGGCGGCCGATGGCGTGCTGGTCGCCTACTGCGTCGCCGACAACCGCTACGTGGCCTTCGACCTGACGAGCGGTGCGGTGCTCTGGGCCTTCGAGGGGCCCACGAGCGGCGTCAATCCGATGAACTTCTTCATCATGCAGCAACGGCAGGCCAACCAGATGGACCGGCCCGACCGCTGGTGCGACCCCGGCGCGACGATCGCGGCGGGCCGCGTGCTCTTGTGTGCGCCGAATTCCGAGGACCTCGTTTGCCTGCGCCTGACCGACGGCAACCAGGAATGGTCGGTCCCACGGCGCGACGGCCTGTACGTGGGCGGCGTAGGCGACGGCAAGGTGATCGTGGTCGGGCGCAAGAGCGTACGGGCATTGAAGCTGTCCGACGGCACGCGGGCGTGGGATGCGGGCGATGCCTGGTTGCCTCCGTCAGCCGTTCCCAGCGGCCGCGGCTACCTTTCCACGAGTTGTTATTACTTGCCCTTGAGCACGGCCGAGGTCGCGGCGATCGACCTGGGCTCGGGAAAGATTCTCTCGCGCAGCCGCGCAGCGGATGGCCAGGTCCCGGGCAACCTGGTGAACCACCAGGGGGTGGTCATCTCACAAACAATCGATGCCATCAGCCGCTTCGACCTCTTGCCCACGCGGGACGCGGAGCTCGCGGCCCAGTTGCGCGCCCGGCCGGACGATGCCTCCCTGCTGGCCGAACGGGGCGAGGTCCTGTTCTGCCAGGGTCGTTATGCCGAGGCCATCGATCAGCTCCGCCGCGCCCTGAAGACCGCGCCGTCGGACCGCACACGGCAACTGCTCCGCGATGCCCTCTGCGAAGGCTTGCAGTTGGACTTGGAAAAGTACCAGCCGTTGGCCGCGGAACTCGACTCGATCTTCGCCACGCCCGAACTCCGCGGCCGGTTGCTCCACAGCCTGGCAACCGGCCTGCGCCGCGACGGGCGGGTGGGCGAGGCATTCGACGTCTACCTGAAATGGATCGATCAGGCGCCGGACGTCCCGAAGATCGAGGCTGCCGATGCCGCACGGACCATCCGCGGCGACCGCTTGATCGGCGGGGGCCTGGCCGAGCTGTACGCCGCCGCCGCGCCCGATCAGCGTGCCGCCATGGACCGCCAGATCGAGGCCCGTCTCAACGACGACCGGCTGCCCCGGTTCATCGGCTACTTCGCCTTCCATCCGGCGGCCAACGACGCCCGCCTCCGTTTGGCTCGGAAGGCCCAGCCCGTCTCGGGCGGACTGTTGGCAAACGAGCTGATGCTCGGCCGAGTGCTCCGACATGGGACTCTCCCGCAACAACGGGAGGCGGCCGACCGCCTGGCCGTGCTCTACCGCGGCGCCGACCGCCCTGAGGACGCCGCACGGTGCTACCGTGAGCTGAGCGGTCCCCTGGCCGATATCGTTGGCCGCGACGGCAAACCGGCCCGCGACCCGGGGTACCGGGTGCCCCTGGCCGCGGCGATCCCCGCCGGCGACGACCACGACCATGGGTCCATGGTGTCCGTCCGCCGCGCTTTGGACCGCACCGATCCCTGGCCGCTGGGCGAACCCAAGAAAGAAGCGAAAGACGGCAACGCAAACCAGCCTTCGGGCTTCAACATGACGTTCCCTGTTTCGAACCCGGACGGGAACCGGAGCTTCCGGATCGCCCTCGGAGCTCCGTCGCTTATGGAGACCAACCCCGACGGCCGCGTGCGGTGGAAATTGCCCCTGGACGAGGCGAAGATCCACCCGAATTTCGTCGGTTACGTGCAACAATTCTCGGAGGGCCGGCTGGCCGGCCACCTGCTGGTGACCATGCTGGGCAACCGCGTCTGTGCCGTCGACACGTTGGCCGAGAAGGGTAAGATCCTTTGGTCCCAGGACAGCTTCACGGCCGCGACGCCGCAGCCTGGCGTCATGCAAATGGCTCGCCGCCGCTTTCAGATGCAACGGCAGGCGAAGCCGCTGACCTCGCCCCTCGCCAGTCCGCTGGCGGTGACGTCCGACTACGTCTGTTTCGAGCAGGACCGGAAACTCGTGGCGGTCGATCCGCTCACCGGGGGGTTGCTCTGGACCCGCGACGATCTGCTCAGCGACAGCGACTTGATCGGTGACGAAGAGATGGTCCTGGCCACTCCGCCCGATGCGACGGAAGCGGTCGTGCTTGATAGTTTCGACGGCCGCGAACTAGGCCGCCGGGCGGTGCCGCCGCTGAACCAGCGGATTGCCGCCTTCGGCCGGCAATGCTTGACCTGGGTTGCCAGCCCCAAAGAGGCGCAAATGCATCTGTTCGATCCCTGGACGCAGCGGATCGTGTGGCAGCGCGCTTTCAGCGGCGAGGCCCAGTTCTGGCTCATCGACGGGGATGAAATCGCCGTCCTGGAGCCTGGCGGAGCTTTCGTCGTGCTCGGGGTCCGCGACGGCAAAGAAGTCTTCAAGTCACGTGCCGACGAGATCAAGTCGCTGGAGGGGATCGTGGCCCGGCGCTCGTGCGGCCGGTACATCCTGATCGCGATTTCGCCAACCGCCGAGACGAATCCCTTCGGAGGAAATAACGTCCCGGCGGGAAACGTCATCGTGGGCGGCTGGGTCTACGGATTCGACGCGACCACAGGGAAGCGGCTTTGGGAAACGGAACTTCCCAACCAGACGTTCGACGTCTACCAGGCCCGCGACCTGCCCATGCTCACATTCTACCGCCAATACATGAAGGTCACGAACCTGCCCAATGGCGGCTTCAAGCACGAGGGAACGTTCTCGCAGATACTCTGCCTCGACGTGCGGACCGGCCGTATCCTGCACCAGAACGAGGCGACCGCCTTCGACAACCAGTACGAGATCGACGCCGACCCTCCCGGCCGCCGACTGGAAATCCGTTCGAACTCGCATTGGGCAAAGTTCACTTACGAGGAGAAGAAGTGACGGATGAATAGGCACCAAGGCATAATTCAATTTGAAATTTGAAATATGAAATCTGAAATTCGAAACTCCCTGATCGTGATCTTGACTTGGGCCGCCGTGGCGTCCGCCGCCGAGTTCCAGATCCAACCCCTGGAAGGCCCGCCGGTGGCCGGCGACCTTGTGTCGATTGACGGCAAGCAGGTCGTCCTGCAAACGCCGACCGGCCGGGTGACGCTGGAAATCGAGAAGATCGCCTCGTTGGCGCCCAAGCAGAAGCCAGCCGCGCCGGGCAAGGAGCCCTCGGTTTGGATCGATCTGGTCGACGGCTCGACACTGCTGGCCGAAGAGTACACGGCCCGCGCCGGGGCCGCGCGGATCACGCTCCGCGGCGGCGAAGTCATCGAAATGCCGTCCCGAGACATCCTCACCGTCCGCTTCCAGGCCGGGGCCGAGGCCGCGGCCGCCGAGTGGATGCGGATCGTGGGCAACAAGGGCCAGAGCGACGTGCTGGTCACCGCCAAGGGCGATAGCATCGACGGCCACAACGGCGCCATTCACGACGTGACCGACAAGCAGGTCCAGTTCGACCTGGACGGCGAAATGATGAATGTCAAGCGGGCCAAGATTTACGGGCTGGTCTTCCACCATGCCCAGCAGAGCGAGCACTCCGAGGGCCTGTACGCGATTACCGACGCCAGCGGATCGCGTTGGTCGGCGGAGTGCGTGAGCTATGCGGGCCCGGCGCCGGGTACCGGCTCCCGGGTGGCGGGATCGGCCGAGAAGCTGGAATGGAAAACGCCCACGGGCCTAACCGTCCGCCGCGCGGCGGAGCAAGTGGCGAACATCGACTTTTCGCGCGGCAAGATCGTGTTCCTCAGCGACCTGAAGCCGGAATCGGCCGTCTATACGCCCTACTTCGGCATGGACAAGGAACTGCCGGCCCGCGCCGAGTTGTTTCGCCCGCGCCAGGACCAGACCCTCGAATCGAAGCCTTTGCGGCTGGCCGGCAAACCATATCCCAAAGGTCTGGCGATGCATGCCCGCACGGAGATGAAATACGACCTGCCGGGCAAGTTCAGAAAGCTGCAGGCGGTAGCGGGGATCGATGATGACTTTCGCCCCCGCGGCAACGCCCGCCTGGTGCTCCGCGGCGACGACAAGGTCCTGCTGGAAACGACCATTCTGGGCGCCGATCCACCCAAGCCCATCGACGTGGACCTGAGCGGCGTGCGGCGGCTGGTCGTCCTCGTCGATTACGGCGACGAGTTGGACGTATCCAGTCGCCTCGATCTGTGCAATGCGAAGATCATTAAGTGAGCTTGGAGGCTTGACAAGTCGTAAGGCGATCCTTTAGGATCGGCGCAGAAACCATTGTCGCCTTTCGCTCTGCGAAGGTCGCGTTCTTTCGCGGAGCGAAAGGCGACAGTGCGACAATTATTGATTCGCCGGCGATTGCCTTCGCGGCCACTTGCCGGGACCGCCGAGCGAAAACAACTGGGACCGGGTTCGCAAATACATAACCCCGCCGGCCACGGCCGGCGTAGCATAACTCAACTCGCCGAGTGACATGCGGCCGAGAACCTCGAACTTGTCGGCAGCCGCCAGGACGACGACATGCCCGTTCTTGGCGACGCCGTAAAGGCAGTGGTTCACCCACACCGGCGACGCGTAGTATGACTCGCCAACCCGCTCTTCCCATAGCACGTCTCCCGTATCCAGCCGCCGACACGAGACGACTCCCTCGTCGGTCCAGAAGTAGAGCCGGTTGTCCTTGACCAGCGGCGTGGGAATCAAGGGAATGGCGTTCTTCACCTCGTAGGCCAACGTGGGCTTCACTCCTTTCTCAGGCGCACCGGGTCTGACGGCGACGTAGCGCGAGGCGCGGGTCCCTGCTCCATGCCCGGCAATGACCAGTCCGTGGGCCACAACCGGCGAACTAAGGGCTCGATCCAGGAAAGGCTGGCCGAACTCCCAGAGCACATTCCCCTTTCTCGGATCGACCGCCGTAATTCCGTGGGCCGCACCGGTGAAGATCAACATGGGGCGGCGGCCTTCGTCCTGGTAGACACAGGGAGTGGAATAGGATGCAAACGACGTGCGGCGGTCGGTTTGCCACCGCGTTTGCCCTGTCTTGCGATCCAGCGCGAGCAGGCAACTCTTGCCGGCCGGCTCGGGTGGATTCTGCTTGTGGCCGGGAAGCAGGCTGGGGTCTTCCTGGTCGTTATTCAGGATCACGAGGTTATCGAGCAGGATGGGCGAAATGCCGCATCCGAAGAAGGCCACGAAGGGCCCCAGATTGCGGCGCCACACCTCATGCCCCGCGTGATCCAAGGCCAAGAGCGTCACCTCTTCAGGCGTCGCCCACGTCACCACAACGCCATCGTCGTCCACGGCCGGCGTGGCGGTGGCATACGCATTATCGGGGTGCCGGGCGGCAGTTTTCGAGGGATAATCGCGTTGCCAGACGGCATGGCCGTCCGTCGCATCGAGACAGCAGACGCTGTGCTTGCCGGATTCAGGATCGCCGCTGGTGACGAAGATCCGCCGGCCCCACACGACCGGCGAGGAATGGCCGACGCCGGGCAACTTGACTTTCCAGTTGTAGTCCTTTTCGGTCCATTGCGTGGGAATGGTAGTCGCATCACTGATGCCACTGCCGTTGGGGCCCCGGAAACGGGTCCATTCTCCCTCGGCAGCGCAGGGTGCGGAGAACCAGAGGACTGTTAGTATGCCCAGCAGGCTGCGTTCGATGCTGGTATTCACGGGCAGCGCTACTCGCCTCTTGAAGGACCATTTTCGCATGATGGTGGTTTTCCTTGTTTCTCGCTGCTGATCGCTGATGGCAAGACCGGGCAGCGTTCGGCTTCGGTGATCAAAACCGATGACATTTTACGCTCAGCGGCGGTGCCTGCCAACGAAGGGCTATTCCCGCTCTTGCGGATGATTATCGACAACACCATCCCCACAGCCCTTTCGGCCGCGAAGTGCGGGACCTGCCCCGCCTCCTGCATCCCGCCTCCTGCGTCCATTCCCCCCTCCTGCGCCCACTTGACTACCAGTTCTCTGCCAGTCTAGACTCGGTTTCTGTGGGAAATCTAATTTCCTATCAGTTTTCCTATCGGTCCTTTGTAGGCGAAACGGAGCATTGGAGAGTACATGAAGCCGACAAGTCGCCCGAACGGCGGGGCCGCTTCAGCGAATATCACCAAGCGGATTCAAGAGCTCGGGGATTGGAGAGGAGAGACCCTCGCTCATGTCCGTCAACTCATCCACGATGCCGACCCCGACATCCAGGAGGAGTGGAAATGGAGGGGAACCCCCGTCTGGTCCCATGACGGCATCGTCTGCACGGGGGAATCGTACAAGCAGGTCGTGAAGCTCACCTTCGCGCGTGGAGCCTCGGTCAAGGACCCGAAGAGGCTCTTCAATTCCAGCCTGGAAGGGAACACGCGGCGTGCGATCGACCTCCGCGAAGGGGAGAAGATCAACGAGGCCGCCTTCAAGCAGCTCATCCGCGCAGCGGTGGCGGCCAACTCAGCAGCACGCGCTCAACGGGCAGCGAAGAATTCAAAGCGTTAACGGGCGTCCACGAACGGATCGCCAATCAGCATTTCCTGCCGGCCGCGCAGTGCGCCCGATCCCCGAGAGTCCTTGTCCTGCTGCTTCAGACGTAGCAGGTGGGCCATTCCCAGATAGCCGCCTGAATACATGTGCTCAAACAGCGGTGTGACATGCTCGTCGTCCACTCGGTTGTGAGGTGTGCCGAGGGCTGCCAGGAAGGCCGAGCGGCCGTAGACCACGCTGACTAGGACGTTGTTCTCGGCAGTGGTCGCGACATCGACGTGGGACCGCGACCCCGGTTGCCTGAACCCGCCCACGGCACAACCGTTGAGCAGGGCGATCAAGCCGCCGTTGGTCATGGCCAGCGCCTGCTTGCTGGTAACGAGGGAGACCTCAGGGTTCGAGTGGACATTCCACCAGACAAACCGCCTCCGCGACAGCCTCATGTGCCCCAGAAAAATCTCCGCCGATTGCCATCCTTCGTCCATCCAGGGCAACTTGCTCGCGTAAATCAGGAAATCCTCCAGAGAGCGATATCTGGTCAGATCGACGCGCACGTAGCCTGCGGGATTATTCTTGAAAACGCCGGGGCCTTTCTCGTTGATCGCGTAGAACTCGATCTCCTTGGGCCCCACGGCGTCCCACACGGGCTTGCTCCTGGCCAGGCAACTGACGTTGTTGGACACCAGGTACAGCCCACGACCGTAGGAGGCGCCCTCATAGAAGGCAAGGGCTTTCCGGAAGAACGGCCGCAACTGATCTGCCCAACCCTGGTAATTGTTCTTCGCGTCATCCTGGTAGCCGACCGGCAGGAAAGCCGCCCAGAGTCGCGGCCCTTTCGACGGGCTTTGGGCCAGGTCATCGAAGTCGTGCTCCGGCACTTTGAACTGCCTCATGCCAGCCACGCATGGCCAGGGATTGGCTGGCCCGCATTCCTTGAGGACAGTGCCTGGCGGGATTCGTCGCTGGACAGTCATGTCGAGGTCTTCGTAGTAGCGCGGCCAGAGCCTGGTTGAGGGCGTGTCGGCGCGGGGCATGAAGAAGGAGGGGAGCTTCACGTTGCCCACGAAGACGATGCCTTCCAACCCCGGTCTGGCAACGACCCATCCTTGGATGGCCCGGCGAATTTCCGGGGGGCGATAGTCGTCCAGGCCGACGATCGGCAAGACCGCGATAGGGAATCCGCGTCTGACAGACGCAGCCTTGATATAGGATGACAGGTCCGGGGCGATCAGCCTATCGAGTCGGGCATCCAAGATCGCCAGGGCCCGCGTCTGCACCGAAATTTGTTGCAGGGCGGAGTCCAGAGTGGTTGGCGGAGGCGACGGAAGCGAGGGTCCGGCTTCTGCCGGCGAGGACCGGGCCGAAGTGGATTCGCCCGTGGTCTGTCCTTGCTTCAGTTCCGGGCTACCCAGAACGCCATCGGACATCAGGACAATCGCGAGGATAAAAAAACTCGGCATAATCATGATCGGTGCTCGCATCAGGGAACTTGCAGGTCCGTAACTCGCCAAAGCCCATTGTACCACGTACCGTCCGCGAGCCCCAACCTGGCTGGGTCACGCTGCAAGTACCCCCGTTTGGAGGCATGGGAAAGCCGCCTACTCTGGCTGCTGCCCGAGCAGCGGGAGCGGGTGGAGACACCGGAGTTCTTCCAACTCGTCCAGCAGCACGTTACCCGCCGCTATCTGGCGCTGAAACCCAAGGGGGCGTAAGCGGCCAAGCGTCCCGCGGATCCAAGGAACTTCCGGCAATCGACGCTCGGGCTGCGTCTGGCCTGGGCCAGAGTCTGCCCATGCGGCCTGCCTTGCCCATCTCAGGCCCGTAGAGCCGGGGCTGGCTGGGGCGGATCGCTCTTGAATCCCTGCCTGCGAGTAGTAGAATTGGGCGCAGTGAAAGGGTTCGCGCAACCCACGGGAGCGGGTCCACACCGAGGCCATCCCCGGCGGACATTGCGCGGTTAAGAACCCCGTTCGTCGTGCCGAGCAGAGAGACATGAACGTCGCTGAAACTGCATTAGCCGCTGATCGAACCCCACGGCTACGCTGGTATCAATACCGCTTGCGAACGCTGTTGTTGGTGGTGTCAATCGCTGGTCCATGTGTGGGATGGCTGGGGCTGAGCGGTAAAGAACCAGCTGTATCCTCGCTCCCCGGCGGGCCGTGCGATCGAAGCTCGATTGACGGATTCCGATGACCGGACTCCCTATGTTGGAAAGCGAGTGATGTTGCTTGACTGTCGCTACGATGGGTATATGGATGGTCTAGGCTGGATCACGTGTGGAAAAACTGCGCTAAAGGTCCCTTATTATCCCGCGTGTGGGCCGCCGATTAAAAAGCGAGGAATAGCAATTATTGGCATACTCCTCCATGAAGACGTCATTGATATCGAGGAGTGGCAATAACCACGAACACGGCACACCCGCTGGGCCGCCTTCGGCGGACGCTTCGCGTCGGGTGTGCCTGCCGTTGGCGGCGACGAAAGGAAGAAGTCGTGTGGCCGAGTAGAGCGGTACTTGCCAGCCTATGCGGTATGGCCGTTGTATTACTGTCGGCGGGAGATCTGGCTGCCTGGTCTAGGGGACGTGATCGCTGCTGCAAGTCGGCACCTTCGTGCGCAGACGCCGCAGAGCCTCCGATACCCTTAGGCACAGGTCATCATCGCGCAAACACCATTGATGATCTTGTCCGACAAGGAATGACGTTCGACGATGTGTGCAATGTCTTGCAGGTTGATGGTGTCGGTCTGCCGTACGGGACGCTGCATCGTATCAACTACACTGTGACAAGTAGACTCTTCCCCCACAAGGCTGTCGATCTTCATTTCAACTACTCCGATGGTGCTCGGCGGCTGACGAGTTGGTCTCCTCTGTGCCCATTAGACCCGAGAGAGCCGTTCTTTCCCCTGAAATCTCCGCCAGCAAAGGACGAGCGGCACGGTCCGGCTGCGCCGGATCAACTTCGTTGACCGCTGTCCCTGCCGTTGGCATCATCAGGATAGATAAGATGACTGTTGAAAGCAGAACTGACCGTCGATGGCTTCAAGTCCACAAATGGAAGTTTGCTGTTCTCAGTTTGCTCGTCGTCGCGGCTGGGATAGCGCTGGCGCTATGGCATTCCGGGCTTGCATTCGCGTCGTGGGCTCGTTACAAGCGGATCGAAAGTATGATCGAGGCGGACCCTCAGCATCTTCTCGGCAAGTCCTTTGACGAGGTTAGCAAAGAACTGGGCCTGGAAGACGTTCCGTGGGACGAATGTACCCTTTCAGGCATGCGTGGTTGTGAAAATCGCATGTACCACTTTCCGGGTTTCTATTTGCACGTTACGGTAGAATATCGGCTGAGTGGAAGCACGCCGGACAGTATCAGGCAACAGATCACTGCGAACAATATGTCCGGCGCACATTTCACACCTCCTGGCGTGCTGTGGCTCGCACATCAGGAACCCTTCGTTAGAATTGACGGCATCCGTGATTCGAAGGAACGAATCGAGCGGTTTTTTCGAGAGGCTAATGAAGAAGCACAAAGGTCTCGGTGAACTATTCGATAACAAGAAAGCTGCCAACACGGCCCATTTGCAGAGTCGCTGCGCGACCGCCTTTGGCGGCAAATAGACCTCCCGTTGGACGAGCAGAAAAAGGTACATTGACCGAACAACCAAGACCGTTATGAGGAATGTTCGTCGCACGATCGTCTTAGTTACGCTGGTGTCCTGTGTTTGGGGCCGGTCAGAACTCGTAATCGCCATGCGCATCCACGCGCCTCGCGGCCTGTTCGGACGAAAATGCTGCCGCTCCAGTTGCTCCGCACGTGCGACAACGCCGCTGCCGAGTCGCCCCAGGTGCGCGGCGGCTGGGAAGGAAGAGAGGTCCTCCCGTTCCTCGCAGTTCACAACACTATTCGCCGTTATGGTGGAATCGCTTTGCCGGACATTGGAAATGCAGCGGAAGGTCTACGAGGGCACCTTACGGCTCGATAGGTTGCCGGTGAAGCAACGCGGTCGGGACTTCGAAATCGCTGCTGTGCGGTTGAGCGAGAAGGAATGCAACATCGTGATTGAGGTTGACAAACTGATTCTGGCGCTCCACGATAACGGGACCGCAGTTGGCCTTATCGAAGCGCTGGGGCAGGTCCGCGACAACGCGCAACAGGTTGCCAGCCGATTGCGCGAAGGCAACGTAGGTGAGATTACTCAGTTGATCGAAGTCGACATCATTAAACCGCTGGAAGAGATATTGGATATGTTCCAGCGCCCTTGCGCTCCGACTCGCACGCCAACCCCGCCGACAACGAACAGGGCATTCCGTTGGCGGGGATGGGACAGAAAGTAGGAGCACGACGGGCATGAGAACGTGTTCGGAGTGGTGAGTGTAATCATAGCGGTTGACACATTTGGTATGCTGCTTGCTGAGGTTCTCCCTCTTATCCATTCCCATGCACCTGTAAGCTGGGAGACGATTTGGGGGTTGGCAGGACACGGGCTCATTACCGCTTTGTTCATGTTCGTGTCTTGTTGGGCGTTTTTGAGTGGACGAACGAGGCAAGAAGCCGACCAAGAAATCGGCGAATCCGCCGCCAACATCGGCCAGCCGCAAAGTCCCGCTTCGCGGGATCAGCCTCGCTGACGGCTTGGCCAACCCGTTGGCGGCGACGAGCAAGATGCCATGAACGTAGCAGAACCACAACCCGCCGTGCCGAAGCCCAAACGCCGCTGGCTACGGCGAACTTTGTGGGGGGCACTGGCCCTTGTACTGGTCATTTCCATCCCGTGCAGTTGGATCGTTTTGACCGTGCAGCACACGAAGAAGCGAAGTTGGGCGGAGGCGAAGCGGCAGCGGGAGGCAGTACTGGCTATTCGAAAATCGGGCGGAGATGTGCTGTATGACTTTCAGGTGGGCGAATTCGGGCCGCACATGGAAATGCCCGACACGAGATCGGCAGGAGTAGCTTGGCTGCAAGATCGTCTCGGCGTCGACTTGTTTGCAGACGTAGTTGCAGTGAGATACAACTCCCAATCGCCTCCCTGGCGCGAAGTCAAGATTACAGACGCGAACGCGTTATCGTACCTAAAAGGCTTGCCGAAACTCCGAACGCTAAACTTGTTTGCGACTGGCATTACCGACGCCGCCCTGCCACACATCGGGGGTTTGCCGCAGCTAAACACATTAGTTCTCATAGGCACCAATGTCTCTGACGAGGGCGTACAGAAGCTCCAGCGGGCATTGCCGAACTGCAAGATTTACAGATAGCCGCCAACAACGCACGGTCGCAGGGCGAGTCACCGCCTGGTGGTGCAGGCCGTGGAAGCGTGATAAACTGATTGGAGATTCAACCCGTAGAACGATGGCACGAGCGGCGACGACCGTGCGTCCCGTTAGCTAGAGGAACAGTACTCACCAGGGAGGGCCTTACTCTTTGACCGCCTCCAATCGCCTTCCTGAGCGCGCAGCGCCCTCCTCCCGCACTTCCGCCCGCAGGACCACTTCCGGGGCCTTGCCATCGGCATGGCCACAGGCGAGCGTCCAACATTGCCATGACCGGCACGGAAAATTCTCGGATCTCGGCCTCCTCGGTCCGGCCGTGCTGGTGAAGCTTTATTGCTGTGTCAAGCGAAGATTTCATTGTTCGGTCCGCTGAGTACCTCGTAACGCAAAACAGGGGAATGAACGGCGCCTACGGAAATGGCTGCCATATCATAATTGTACTTCGGGTCACTGGAAATCGGCTACTACCGGGAACCTCGGTTGGTATCGAACGATGCTCACCAGTTTTGTCTCCCGGTTCGCTTGCCGAAAGATTTCCCATCTGGCATACTATTGTGTGACATGCAACCAAAGGTTATCCAGTAATGGCCGAACCGAAGCCAGTACGTCGCCGTTTTCAATTCAGCTTGCGAACGCTGCTAGTGTTCGTCACCCTATGCGCCCTGCTGTGCAGTTGGCTCATCCCGAAGGTGCTGCAGGCCAGAAGGCTATCGGAGGCAAAAGATGAGGTTTACAGGTTGGGGGGACACGTGAGCACGTGCGTGAACCCAATATGGCCAGACTGGCTACGGGAACTGCTACGCGATGAATTTTTTGAACGAGTTCTTTCCGTAGGTTTCAGAAGCACCCAAGTCACGGATGCTGACATGGAGAATCTCAGGGGACTGAACCAGGTCGAAGATTTGGACCTTGGAAACACCCAGGTCACCGATGATGGCCTAGTAAATCTCAGGGGGTTCAATAAACTTGAAGTTTTGCACCTTTACAACACTCGCGTCACGGACGCCGGCCTAAAGCACCTCAAGGCGCTGAAGCAACTCAAAGCTTTGTCGCTAGATGGAACGCAAGTGACCGACGCTGGGCTAGACTGCCTTAAGGGGCTGGTCGAACTTCAACAGTTGGACCTTTCCGGAACCAAGGTCACCGATGCCGGGCTGGAAAATCTCGGAGAACTGCACCAACTCCAAGTCGTGCGGTTATTCAACACCCATGTCACAGCGGAAGGCGTGAAGAAACTCCCACTGTGCAAGATTCTGCGGTAACTTGACGGCTTCGTTCGCAGAAGACATCAACGACAATGGCGACGTTGTCGTTGGCGAACAGTTGAGCATGTACTCAACGTGGCACAACGCCTCGGGGCAAAAACCGTTGCGATGCCTGCATTAGCCACGGGTTACGGCCACCTTTCGATGGAGGAGTTTGCAGGGGGTTCGCCGATGCGATGGCCAAGGACTGGACACCGATTGAGCGTCTGGTCGTCGTTGTTCGGAACTCCGAAAATGTGGGTATAATAAGGCGTTTCCTGGGGAATACGGGAAGTAGCCCCAAGTAATAAAGCGGCGAACACGGCACACTCGCCGAGTTGCTGCGCAATCGGCTTCGCCGACGAGTCGTGCCTGCCGTTCGTCGCGATTGAAAAGGAGGAAGGAGTAACTCAAACTGTAAACGTCCCCGCCGACCCTGTGTCGGCGGAACGATGATTGATCAGCTAAAACGCGCGTATCTCCCGCGTATTTCGCAGTTTCCGCCGACCGTCGCGTGGTGCCCGCCGCGCCGGGCGGCGGGCACCACGCGACGGCCGGCGGAAACTGCGAAGGGGGTTGTAAGGCGGCGTTCTAGCTGGCCAATCATCGCTCTACCGGGGCAAGCCCGGTAGTGGCGTTTACAGTTTGAGTAAACATAAATGAACTCTATTTGGGAACCGGTGCATTCTATGCATACCCTCAAGAAAAGTGTATCGAGAGAAACTCGAAAGCACGATAAGCGATTTCCCTAGCCGATGCGGGTGGTTGCAGGCGGTACGCATTCAGCTTTTTTGAGCGTCCGCCGACCGGTTCTGGAAGTTCGCGTCGCCCCGGATCATAATAAAGACACTTCCCGCCCGTTCAACTGATTGCCTACCGGAGAACAGACCATGATCCCGCGTCACATTCGACTCCCGCTCGTGATCCTGGCCCTCGTTGCCTGGACCGTTCCTTTGCTCGCCGACACCTACTATGTGCGCCCGGACGGGAACGATCAAGCGGAGGGCAAGACTCCGCAAACGGCCTTCAAGACCCTGCTGCGCGCCGCGCACGTGCTGAACCACGGCGATGCCCTGGTGCTCGCGCCGGGCACGTATCACGACGAGGTGCTGCTGGCCGAGCGATTCAGCGCCGATGGAGCGGAAATGCTGATCGCCGGCGACGAGAGCGGCCAGCGCACCAGCACGCCGCCCGGGCCGGTCGTGATCCGGGCGGACAACGCCGGGGTACCCGGTACTCTGGGTCGCCCCGCCTTGGATATCTATCGCTTCCGCAATCTCCGTATTTCCGGGCTGACTTTTCGCGGACCCGGGCAGGGACTTCGGGTGCAGCGGAGCTCGGGCGTCGTTGTCCAGCGGTGCAGCTTCGAGGGCCAGAGCCGGGGACTGATCCTCGGCCAGTGCCAGGACGTGCGCGTGGAAAGTTCGGTCTTCAGCCGCTGCACGCTGGGCGTGTTCTGCCAAAGCTCGGTACGCACGCGACTGGCGCATCTGACCGTGAGCGGCGCATCCTCGGCGGGCATCCTGGTCTTGTCTTCCGGCGAGGGCGCGGTGCGCAACTCGCTGTTGACGGCCAACAACACGAACCTGATCGCCGACGAAATCTCCGGGCCCGCGTGGACCAGCGACCATAACGTGTTGGACGGCAGCACTGGGCCGTGGGGCAGCGTGCCGGTCATCGCCAAGGTGTATGAATGGGCCTCGGCCTCCGGCCAGGACCGCCACAGCGTACACGTCACGCCCGCTTTCAAAGACCCGGACAAGTACGACCTGCACCCGGCAGCGACGGTGACCTGGGGCGGAGGGTTGCCGGGGCGCGGGTCGGTCAACTGCTGGATCCCAAGGTGGAGGCGGATCGTGACGGCCAGCCCTTGACCGTACGGGAGGGCGCGGTCTGTGCGGGCGCGTATGACTACCCGGCGGAGCCGCAGGCCGGGGCCGGTTGGCGGCGGTTGGCGGTCGATCTTCGCGGTCAAGGGCCGCGGCAGAGCGCCGCCGTGTACGCCGCCGACGGCACCCTGCTGCGCACGCTCGTGGCCGACGCGGCAGGCGTGCACGAGCTCTGGTGGGACGGCATGGACGATCTCGGCCTGCCCGTGCCCGCCGCGCGATACCAGGTGCGGGCCATCACCCACGACGCACGGCTGGTGGACGACGGCGCGGTAGGCGACAACGGCAACCCGCTGGGGGCCTATAATTGCGACAACGCCGACCGCGTCGTGTCGCTGCCCGACGGCGGTTTTGTCGTCACCACGATCTACGATGAGGCGGGCTATCCGCTGCGGCGTTACTCGGCCAGCGGCCAGCCCATCTTCGCCTCCAACCTCGCGCAGAAGGACTATGCGGCGATCGCCCTGGCCGGCGACGACATCTACGGCGTGGTCGGCAAGGAGGCCCAGGCGCGATTGGTCCGCATCGTCCTGCCCGGCGATCGCGCGCGGATGGCCAACGGGGCCGAGGATTACCGGCTCTTTGCCGGCACTGAGAAGCCCGGCGCGATCGCCGGCCTGGCGGTCGCCGGCGGGCAGGCCTATATCGCCGCCGGCGGACTGAACGTCGTGCGCGTGCTCGATCTGGCCACGGGGGCCCGCAAGGCCGACTGGCCCGTATCGGCCGTTGCCGACGTGGCCGTCGACGGGCAGGGCACCTTGTGGACGATTTCCGGAACGGACGTGGTCGCCCTGGATCGTTCCGGGCACGTCGTGCGTCGCTATGCCAGCGGACTTCAGAAGCCGCAGTACCTGGCGGCCGGCGCCGGCCGTCTGGCCGTGGTGGACCGCACGGCCGCCCGGCTGGCCCTCTTGGACGCCGCCAGCGGAAGGGTGCTGCGGACGTTGGGCCAATCGCGCCAGCCCGGCCAATGGACGCCGTGCGGCCCCGAGGCCCTCAACGATCCGCGGGGGTGCGCACTGCTGGACGATGGGCGGCTGGTGCTCACGGAGCACGCTCGCGTCCGCATCTTGTGGCCCGAGACCGGACGGATCAGCGCGGATATCGTGAGCGACTTCATGGATCAGGCCGTGGTCCATCCCACCCGGCCGGAATACGTGTACTGCTGGATGGGCGTGTTTCGCGTGGATCCCAAGACGGGCGCATGGGCGTGGGTGGTGGAAGCCCCGCAAGCAATATCCGCGCCGCCGGACAAGGACGGGAAAGCCAAGACCTGGTCCATCGGAATGCCCTCCCTGGCGGTCGTTCTCCAGGGGCGGCCGTTCATCGCCTATGCCACGGCCAACGAGCAGCTTTTCATGTTCGACGTGAGCGATCCGCTGCGTCCGCGATTGGCCATGCGCCCCTCGGCGGCACAGAGGGTGCTGCGGCTGGTGCCGTATTCGATTATCTCCTTCACCAAGGGCGGCGACATCGTGGCCAACGGCGACAGTTACGGCCTGTTGTTCGCCCGCATCCCCTTCAAGGGCCTGGATCCGCAGGGAGACCCGATCTACGATTTCGCCCATCCGATCACGCTGGGCGTGGCCAAGGAGCCGAGTCCGCGGGGCATGAAGTGTATCAATGCCCCGTCTTGTGATCCTGTGACGGGCGACATCTATTACCTGGCCGTCACCGAGTTCAACAAGAAGATGGTGCCCGCCTGGGGCGCCGACGGCACGGGCGTGGGCAAGAGCAGCGCCGAGGGCAAGCCGCTGTGGTTCGCGGCCAGCTCGGGCGGCAACTATCAATCCGGCGCCGTCCTCAACGACGGCAAGGCCGCCTGGTACTTCGCCGGCAAGAGTTTTGGCGGACAGATCGACGTCTTTGACCCGGATGGGCTCCGCGTGACCACCGGCAATTGGGGCTGGCCCTGCAACTACTCGATCGGCTTTGTCGACATGCGCTATGGCGTGCAGCCGTACCTCCGTCCGGACGGCAAGCCGGGCGCCTATGTCGAGGACGATGCCATCGGGCGGCTCGCCCGCTGCCGCTTGGACGGCGCGGAAACGGTCAAGAAGCTCAGGAGCGATTTCGATTGGAGCCCGACGGGCGCGGCGGCCGGCGGGCTTCCGGACGCCCACCGCACGGGCGGCAAGGGCCTGCAACAGACGCTGTTGATCCCCAAGGTTGCGCCGCTGAAGGTCGACGGGGACTGGGGCGCCTGGGCCAAGGCGGGCGTCGTGCCGCAGATCGTGAGCCTGCCTATTCCCGGCTATCCGCGCAACTGGCCGGAGGGGCTTTGGCAGACGTTCCGCGCCGGCACGGCCATCGGCGCCGTGGCCCACGACGGCAAGAACCTGTACGCCTATTTCCTCGTCGCCGACGACACGATGCACTTCGACGCCCAGAACCCGGGGCGGATGTGGGAGTTCGACAGCGTCGAGCTATGGGCCGAGGAAGAGCAGATCGGCCTGGGGTTTGTCTCCAGCGGCAAGCCGGCGCTGTTCAAGTACCGCTTTCACAACCGCGCAGGGAAAGAGTGGTCGGCCGACTATGCCCTGCCGGACGACGGCATCTGGGGCGTGCAGTTGGCCGATCTGGCGACCCATCCCCTCGGCCGCCAACTGGCCGGCTTCACCGGCGTCTCGTTGGCCGGGCGAAGCGGCTACGCCCTGATGGCGCGGATCCCCTTCGCGGAGATCAAGCTGGTGGGAGGCATCGCGGGGCGCAAGGGCGGCGAAGTCTCGAACATGACCGGCTCGCCCGGCGAGGTCCTCCGCCTGGGCGTGGCCTTCGGCGGCATTTCCGCCTGGGGCCGGGAGCAGGATTTCAAGGTCAACTGGCCCAGCACGCTGATGTACTCCGACCCCACCCGCAGCATGCCGTTCGTGCTGGGGCCGTGAGTTCGGACGCGGCGTCACCACGGTCCGCCAGGCGGCCATTGGGCCGCGAACGATCGGTTCTCGAAGATAGCGATTGCGACCGGTTGAAGGAACGCGCGGCCCCGCTCCACAATTCCGGGAAAGTCCGTCGGACAGTCTGTTAGCGATGCGCGCCGAGCGAACGCTTTCCATTGGGCAGCCTTCGAGGAGAGGGGTATTACGGTCGGCCTGATACCCCACCAACGGGTAGTCTCGTCACAACTTGTTTCGTTTGGTTCCATCGTCGCAGACCCCATTGAATGGCTCGCCCGGCGAGGTTCTCCGCCTGCGCGTCGTTCCCGCCACCTTTTTCCGGTCGGTTCTTGCAATCAGATAGATGATTTTGTATCTTACAGTATGCAAAATGACAGGTTATACTGTATCGTATGTATCTCAAGAGAGCAGCCGAACGGACATTGAACGACATCTTGGCGAGCAACAAGGTTGGGGTCATTCTCGGCGCGCGTCAGGTCGGCAAGACAACCTTGGCGGAGCACGTCTTGGCGGGGCGGCCAGCGGTCTTCCTCAATTTCGATGTCGAGGTCGACAAGGCCCGTTTCCAAGCCGCTGCCGCTTTGCCGCCGACCGATGCTCTTCGTTCACTCGGCAACCCCTCGGTTCTCGTCATCGATGAGGCGCAGCGTTTGCCGGAGGCGTCCCGCATCGTCAAAGGCTGGCATGATGCACGGCTTCCCGCGAAGTTCCTCCTCTTGGGGTCCTCCTCATTGAATTTGCTCGATCAGGCGGCGGAGAGCCTCACCGGCCGCAACCGGAAGCTGGTGTTGCCGCCACTGCTGTTTTCCGAGACGCTGGGCGCTCAGGTATGGGCGGGCGCGGACGCCGCGCCCGATCACTTGTGCCGGCACTTCGCGGCGCAACTGCGGGCCTTCCTCATGCAACGACTGAGTTTCGGCAGCTATCCCGAAGTCGTGACGAGCGACCACCCCGAACAACTGCTGCGCGAACTGAGTTCCGACTACCTCTGGAAAGACATTCTCCAGACCGGCCTGGTCAAAACGCCAGCCCTTATCAAGCAGTTGCTGCTCTTGTTGGCCCACCAGGCCGGTTCTGAGGTCTCGGTCAACGAACTCGCGACCCAGCTTCAGATGGCCCGGCCGACCGTGGACCGCTACCTGGACCTGCTGGAGCAGACCTTCGTCATTTTCCGCCTGCGGTCGTTCAGCACCAATCCGCGCAAGGAAATCGCCAAGGGCCAAAAGGTCTTTTTCTGGGATACGGGCATCCGCAACGCCCTGCTTACCGCCTTCTCCACCGACGAATTCCGGCCCGACATCGGCGCCTTGTGGGAAAGCTGGGTCATCGCCGAGGCGGCCAAACAGAATGCCTTGGCCGGTTCACCGGCAGAACTCTTCTTTTGGCGCACGCGAGCCCAATCGGAGGTGGACCTGATTGTGCAGCGGGGAAGCAAACTGCGGGCTTTCGAGGTCAAATGGTCCCCTAGGCGGGTCTCAGGTCGGGCTTTCCGCGATGCCTATGGCGTGGAGGTCGAGCCGATCTACCCGGACAATCCGTTCGCCGCGGATATACTCCGTTGAATCAGGGACTCTCGCAATCTCCCGAGCGGCTACTCAGCCGCCAGCGGCGCGGTCTTCTGCAGCCAGGTCCGCCATGCCCGGAGTGTTGCCAGGCGATACTGGGGCTCGATGTGATAGAGGATTACCAATTCACCGCCCCGATTGTCTTCCAGCACGCGCTCCGTCCAGGCCGTTAATTCATCGAGCGCGCCGTTGGTCAGGAGTTTGGCCTGCGGGGCGATGCTGACTTGAAGATTGCACCCGAACAGTTCCCGCACCCGCGCGAACGAGGTCTCGCCGCCCAAGTCGAGGCCAGAGAGGCGCTCTACTTGCTGCGCGGCTTCCAGGATGTGGTCGCTCCGCCCGCAGGAATGCAGCCGCACGGGCCCCAACTCCGATGCGATGCGCTGCAACGTCGGCAGGACGAACGCCTGCCACGGACCCCGGCCAACCATGCACGACGAGCATTCTCCAACGTGTACACTCTGGATCTCGATACGGCAAAGATCGGCAAAGTGCCGCACGAGCACGATATTGGCGGCCGTGATCCAATCCATCACCCGCCGCACCCGCTCCGGCTCCGCCAGCAGGTCCATGAAGAATTGCTCGCCCAGGAACTTATGCGCCGTGGTCAGCGCGCCGTGGACGGCCGCGCGCCCCGAAGCATCCCAGAAGAACGGCGGGATGGGCGTCAGCGGTCCCGCGCCTGACGGCCCGGACCTGGTCGTCGAACTGGCGGATGAGGGGATGATCCGGCAGCGTATCGGGCGGAGGCAATTCCTCGATGGGTCTAGTGGCCCAGCAGGCCGGAGAGATGTCGGCGTCGCCGCGGGGGGCCGGGAGGAACGCCGCGCCCAGCAACATGCCGAGAATCAGATTGGGCTGAATGCCCCCAACCAGGACCTGGTTCCGGTCGAACCAAGCCTTACGGCCCAGGTTGCTCTCGGTGTAGAGAACGTCGAGATCCTTGAGGGCCTCCTCCGCATATTGGTGACAGCGGGCATCCACCTCGCGGCGCAACCAAGGATCGAAGTAGTAGTCGCGATCGAACGAGACGCCCAGGGCCTCGGCCATGAATGCCTTGGAAACGGAGGTTTCCAGAGTGAGGAACGGTCTTTTTGGGTCGGAGTGCAAGGGCATGGAATCTCTTTCGACTGGCTTTAATGATTATGATTATTGCTGTGATTCAGATGTAAGCCGCCTCGGCGCCATCCAAGTAGGGTGGGCCTGGCCTGCGCGAAATCGGTCGTTTCTGCGGTTTACCGGAGTGGGTTTTGAGGATCGTTTCTGTTCCGCCACTCCGCATGGCGGATGCCCCGTCGCGTAGCGACGACTGACGGTAGCCGTGGGTTTTAACCCAATACCGTTGAAATAAGCGCAAGTCACAGCCTCCGCTAAAGTTAGGGCTGGAAGTTCTACCCCTAGCAAGGAGGCTGTGACAATGGAGCAACAAGGACGTTGCGTGCTTCCGGCCGACGAAACGGGCCGGGTTTTAGATCGGCTGGCTGTCTTAGAAGAGATTATCAGACCGACAGACATTCGGCAAGTCCTGAAGGACACCGATCGTGTCAATCCGCGGGCTTGCAAGTTGACGCACGAAATTATGATGTGGATTGTATTGGCGATGGGTATTTTCACCAAGTTGCCGATTCGTCAGGTGTTCAAGCACGCACGTCGGTTGCGCGGTCCTGTGGATACTCCCTGTCGCTCCGCGCTGTGCGTGGCGCGACAGCGGTTGGGCGTTGAGCCCGTACGAGAACTCTTTCAACGGACTGTTCGACCTCTGGCCACCCCGGAAACGCCTGGAGCGTTTTATTGCGGCATGCGATTGACGGCTGTGGACGGTACCCTTTTCGACGTCCCCGATACGCCGGCTAATGAGGCCGCGTTCGACCGCCCGTCGGGTAAACGTGGCGATGGCGCCTTTCCCCAAGTGCGTAAGTTGAGCTTGGTGGAAGTGGGAACCCACGTCGAGTTTGCTCTCGCCACGGGCTCCTATCGAACCAGCGAGAGGGCGCTGTTTCCCCAGTTGCTGCCGCACTTGCAGCCGGGCATGCTGCTGTTGTGCGACCGCGGCTTTTTCAGCTACGAACTCTGGAAAAGCCTGGTTTTGCGGGGCGTACATCTGCTGGTCCGGCTTCAGAAGGGCATGATCCTCAAGAAGATTGAGCAGCTTTCCGATGGCTCGTATCTGGCGAAGATTTATCCCAATGCACGCGCCCGAGAAAAGGATCGTCAGGGAATCGTCGTGCGTGTGATCAAGTACACGCTGAACGATCCACAACGTGTCGGCCATCAAGAAGAACACACGCTCCTTACCGATCTGCTGGACGCAAGCAAATATCCGGTGTTGGAATTGATCCCGGGGTATCATTGGCGTTGGGAACACGAACTTGGTTACGCTCAACAGAAGACGTACCAAGACCCGCCGCGTGCCAGCAAGCCGACGCACCTCCGTAGCGAAACGCCGACGGGCGTACGTCAGGAAATCTATGCCTTGTCGTTGGCTCATTTTGTGATTCGCTCGCTGATGTTCCAAGCTGCCAGGCGGGCCGGGCTGGATACAGATCGCCTTTCGTTTACCGGATGTCATCAGACTCTCGAATGCCGGATGCCGGAATGCGATAGCCGCTCTCCGCAGTCGTTTCAAACCTGGTATGCGGTGCTGCTGGATGAAATGAGCCATGAACGAACCGACCCCCGCCGCAACCGCGTCAATCCGCGTGTCATCAAACGGCAAGTGAAGAAATGGCCAAAGAAGCGACCGGAGCACCGACACCTGCCTCCTTTGACGAAAACCTTTATGGAGTCGGTAGTTATGCTTATTTGAACGGTATTGGGTTTTAACCCACGGTCCACGGATCGCAGAGGACCCGTTTCGTCGCGTAGCGACGATTGAACGCGGTCGTGGGCGCTGGCGTGCCTTTCAGGCGTCGCTACGCGACGCGAGGAGGTTGCGCGGGTAGCCTACCGTGGGTTGAAACCCACGGCTACCGTCAATGGTCGCTACGCGACCGGAATACGGCATTTGCTGCCCCTCTAGCGCATGCTTGCCTAATCGCATCGTGGAACAAAACCGGCATAAGGTCCAGGGCGAGCATAATGCCGATTTGCGCGGGCCAGGGTGGGCCGAGTGCAACGAGTCCCACCGTCCTTGATTCCTTGGTGTAGCTCGTTCTTGGTGGGACTCGTAGAACTCGGCCCACCCTACTCAACTGCAATGGCATGGACCCCCTTTCGACCGATTTCTACGGGATCGTTGCCTGCCGCTGTTGGAACTCGTCGATATCCACCGTGCGGCCGGTGGCGCGGGACTCCTCGGCAGCGAAGCCGATGAGATGACTGTGCACGGTCGAATCCATGCCGGCCGCCAGCGGGGCCGTCGGCGGGGCGGTCATCTCGTCGTACAGCGCGTTGATCAGCCCCGCGTCGCCGCCGCCGTGCAGCTCGTAGCCGCCGTCTTGGGCCTGCACGGTGTAGCGCAGCGGATCGCCCTCGTGGGGAAACACGATCAGGTGCGCGCCGAAATGCTTGCGGTAGGTCTCGCCGCCTTTGAGCACGCCGCGCGTGCCGTAGATCTCGAGGTGCCGGCCGTTTTCGAAGGCCGTCATCGTGAACGTGCCGGTCACGCCGCCCTCGAACTCCATCGCCAACACCTGCCGGTCCACCGCGTTGTTGTCGCAGCGATAAACGCAACGGCCCCACGGGCTGGTGCGCAACCAGGCCGCGATCTCCTCGGCGCCGGCCTCCGCGGCGCGGTCGAAGACCATCGGCAGCCACACCGCCCGCATGTCGGTCGTGTAGCGGAGGGCATTGTAGGGGCACGTCTCGCCAGCCGGGCAGCCGTCGGTGCAGCGCGGCGGCGCACCGGCGGCGCGCGCTGGGGCCGGAAGAACTCCAAGGAGCCGAAGCTCGCCACGCGGAGGCAACGGCGGCCGACAAGCCAGTGGACGATGTCCGTGTCGTGGCAGCACTTCGAGATGATCATCGGCGAACTCTTGCCGACCACCGACCAATGCCCGCGCACAAACGAGTGCGCCTGGTGCCACGGCATGACACCCTCGCTGGCCTGGATGGAGACGATTTCCCCCAGCGCTCCCGACTGGATGATCTCTTTCACCTTGCGGTAGAAGGCGGCAAACCGGAGCACAAAACAGACCATCACGCGGCGGTTTTCCCTGCGGGCAAGGGCCTCGATTTCCAGCACCTGCCCAATATTGGTCGAGATCGGTTTCTCCAGCAGCACGTGGTAGCCGGCCTGGAGGGCCCCGCGGCAGTGGCGGTAATGGTCGTTATCCTGCGTGGCGACGATCATCACGTCGGCGATTTTTCCCGCTGCCAGAATCGCGTCCGCGCCGGCGAAACCGCGGAAATCCGCGCGGCCCGAGATGCGGCGGACTTTCTCGACCCGCGCATCCACCGGATCCGCGCCGGCGACGATCTGGAAGCGATCGGGCCGCCGCGCAGCCAACGCCGTGTAGGTCTGTGCCCGCGAGCCGCAGCCGATGCAGGCGATTGTCAGAGGTCTTGGCGCATCCATTTTATGCCTCAGTAGTATTCCCGCTGTTGCCAGCGGCGTTCAGCATGGCGTGCAGATTGGCCGCGGGGGTGTCGGGCGCGAGCGTGCAGCCCGAACTGACGACGAAGCGCTGGTGCCCGCAGGCGCGCACCGTTTCCATCAGATCGATCGTTGCCCGTCGGACCTGCTCGGGCGTGCCTTGGGCCAGCAGGGCCACCGGATCGAGATTGCCCCAGATGCCGATTCTCGGTCCGAGCAGCCGGCATGCCGTGGCGATCTTGACCTGATGATCCAACTCGAGCACATCGGCCCCCGAGTCGGCCATGTCGGTCAGGATGGGCGTGGCGTGGCCGCAGATATGCAAAGAAACCGGCAAAGAAACGCGAGACTTCAACCGGGCAATCACAAGCTGCTCCAGCGGCAGGGCCACCTCGCGGTACAGCCGCGGCCCGATCAGCCCGGCCGGCGAATCGCCGCCGCTAAGCATGTCGGCGCCGGCCTCGGCGAGGGCCGAGGCATAGGCCACCGAGTAGTCGGCGCACCTCGCCATCAGGGCCTCGACCATCGAACGGTCGTCCATCAGCCGCGTCATCACCTGTTCGATGCCCATCAGGGCGCAAGCCAGGGAGAACGGGTACTGGTCGAAGCATGCCACGATGAACACGTCGTTGCCCAGGGCGTCGCCAAGGTGACGCATCGCTTCGAGCATCGTCGGCCAGCGGCCTTGCGAGCCGGGATCGGGCGGCGGGATGCGGTCGATGTCGGCAGCCGACCGCACGCACGGCCCGCCCGTGCCCGCCATCGGTTGGTCGCCGCTGGGGAAGTCCACGGCCGCGCCCATCGCCTGGGCGGTCACCCAGGTGTCGGCCGAGAGCCAGATCGCATCCGGGTGGAACGTCTCGTAGTACCGCAACACACAGTCGGCCAGGGTGCGGGGGTTCAGCGTGTAGTCTCGCATGGAGACCCCCGCCAGCCGTGCGCAGTAATGCACGGCGAGCGGCCCGGACACGGCCCTGGGAACCGGCCGACCCGTGAGGGCCTGGCCGACCAGGTTCCTTGAACTGCCGTGCTCGACCATGACTTCCCAATCTATGTTGTCTTGGAGAGCGGTGAGGGCCGGCTAATCGATAAGTGTCAGTAGTAGGCACACGCCGTGTGCCGTTTTCCGCACACGGCGTGTGCGGACTACCTTGGGAAACACGACAGTTATTGATTCGCCGACGCCGCGGCGCGCTACTCGATCTTCAGCAGTTCCACCAGGAAGTGGAGCGTTGCACCGCCGGGAATCGTCCCTTCGATACCGTCGTCGCCGTAGCCCAGCGCGGAAGGGATTTCCAATTCGATCATGCCCCCTTCCGCCGCCAACTGCATGCCTTCGGTCCAACCTTTGATCACTCGATTCAGCGGGAAGGAGATCGGCTTTTTGCGATCGTAGGAGCTATCGAAGACCTTGCCGCCGTCGAGCCAACCGTGGTAGTTCACCTTCACCTTGTCCGTTGCCTTGGGCATCTGGCCCTTTCCCGCACGAAGGATGCGATAACGCAGGCCCGATGCGGTTTGAGTGAACTGCTTGGGAGCATCTTTGGCAATCTCGCCTGCGCCGGCCGGAAGCGTGGGAAAGTCAACATCCTTGGATTGGGCGGAGACCGCTTTCACCTCCAGAAGGAATAGTAACGTGGCAAAACACAATACGCGACACCAGGCGGCCGTGGACATAGGGAACTCTCCGTGGACAGAATCTAAACTCAGCCGGAAGTCGGCTGGGTCAACTTATTGAACGTATTTTTATCGAAATCGACGCCTGGGACAATACCCCCCAAGGGCACTCGATTACATTAGCCACCCGTCGATTAAATCGAGGAACGGCGGGGCGGGTGGAATGCTGGAGGGTCGCGCCAGGGCGTGCATAAAAGCAATATAAATTAGTGACCCATCTTATAGAAGAACACCATAAGACGGGTTCCAATAAGTCGGTATTAACTACAGTGAGGATAATGTTACCACTCACAATAGTTGTAAAACGCCAAGAATCCGACGAATTTACGCTTCCCGGGCGAATTCCCATGCCAACTCATGGACCAGTTCCTTTATAGGCAATTGTAACACTCTAAAGAGTGTAAAGCCGTGCTATTCTCCGCGTTTTTTTGGGATGTTATAGTATCTTATGGTATATCTACTATCATTAGTAGTGGGGGAAAAATGGCCACGGCCAACCATTAAACACCATAGGTGATGGTGAGCGAAGGGCTAGGAGGGCGAACATTTAGCCGAGAGTGGGGAGCGGAAAACCGAACCGTTCGGACTCACTCCGCTTCGAGCACCACGCCTACCAGGCGATCGATGTCGTGCAAATCTCGACCTTCCGGCGCCTGCTCCTCCGCCAAGGCGTGCAGCCGCCGGCTCAGCGCGGCGAGTTCGGCGTGCTGCGGGTCGGCGGGATCGAACTTCCGCAAGGGCAGATAGTCCAAGATGCTGGGCGTGCCAAAGCCCTTGCCGCCTGCTACGCTGTGCGCGGCGACGAGGTCGTGCACGAGCGAACTGTTCAGCAGAGCGCATAAATAATGCGCCTCGTCGCCGCTTGTACAGGCGATGAGCACGCACGTCTCTTGGGGAATAATTGGCCGCAGGCCCAAGAGCGGATCGTCCACCGGCTCGACGACCGCGGCACGGATCTTGCGATCCATCCGCCGCCAGACCACTTTCGCGGGGGCAAGCGTGTAGGGCCCGACGTTGTACATCGAATAGAAAGGCTGGCGATCCTGGTAACGGCGGTAGGCGGCGCGGGCGGTCAAGAGCGGCTCGAAACGCTGCAAGTAGGCGAAGCAGCGGGGGTAGTCGCGGCGAAAACGTGCTTCGTCCCATCCGCGACGGGTCTGCGGATCCTGGCAGAGAAGAAGATGCGCGGACGGCCGGGCTGACCAGCGCTCGAACGTCCAGCCAGCGGACCAGCGGATAGAGCAGGTCGGGCTCGATCTCGGCTTCCACCAGCTCCGTTCTCCGCTTGGCCTTGCCGACGAGATTGCGGACCCGCACGCCGTGAGCCCCTCTGCCCTGCACCTCCAGCCAGTAGACGGCATTGGCCCCGCCGCTGTTGGCGCCGAGGTCGCCGTATATTCCGCGCGGCCGACAAAACGACCCGGATCGACCGTCGCCCCCTGTGGCTGCACGATCCAAGGCGTCGTGGGGTGCTCGGGGTCGATCGGCCGAGCAAGGAACTCGCGAAGGATGAAGGATGAAGGATGAAGGATGAAGGATGAAGGATGAGGGATGAAGGATGAAGGATCGGAGATGAGAGATGATGCAGGGTCTGCGCTTTGCAAAAGGCCTTCTGCCGGCTCGTCTGCTTGCCGCTCTGCGCTCCCCTTCTCCCTTTCTCCCTTTCTCCCCTTCTCCCTTTCTCGCCTTCCCCCTTCCTCCTTGCTCCCTGCTTTGCGGTCCGACCACTTCACATACCTCACCGGATAGATCGTGGGCTGGCCTTTTTGCAAGACGACAACGCTCGTCCAATTTGCCGCGTCGTCGAACGGCCGAACGTCGACCAGGTCGTCGACGCGCAAGATCCGCAGCGGCGGGCCGTCGGCGCCAAGGCGAAAACGGCGGAAGCCGTCGCCTGCCCCCTTCGTCTGAAAGAGCGTCTGCGTGATCACCATGCCGAGCCGGCCGGCCGGCGCCAGACAGCGATCGGCGGCGGCGTAGAGCACGAGCATCGACAAATCCTTCTTTCCGCCGCCATGCCGCGCGGCGTTGCCGGAAAGCGAGAACAGCCCGTAGCGCTGCCAGTGCGACTTCGTGGCCTCGCGATAATCGCCGGGCAGGTTGTCCCAGGCAATCCAGGGCGGATTGCCGACGACGAAATCAAAGGCGACCTCGTCCGGTGGCTGGTCGAGGATGGCATCGCGCGCGAAGACGGGCACGTCGATCGGCGCGTCTGGTCCCAGGAGGTCCGCGATCGCCAAGACATAGTTCGCCCGCGCCGAGGCCACGGCCAGCGGATGCAGGTCGAAGCCGACGATGGAAACGGTGGGAAGTTCCTCGTGACGATGAGGCTTGGCATCACGGCGGAGCGTGATGAGTATGTTTTGCCGCCAGCGCCGAGCGCGGCCAGGAGGAATGTCCCGGAACCGCAGGTGGGATCGAGCAAGCGGGCTTCGGCCTGCCCGAAATAACCGACCTGATCGAGCACGTGCTCCGCCAGCCAGCGGGGCGTGTAGTATTCGCCCAGGGCATGCCGCACGGCACGCGGAAAAAGGGACTCGTAGAGCGGCTTGAGCAGATCACCACCGCCAGCCGCGTGGGCAGCGATCGCCATCGGGTCGTAACGGGCGATGCGTGCGATCGCTATGCCCAGGGCCCTTTCCCATGCGGGTGACCAGGCCGAGACCGTCCAGCCAAACGGTTCGCCGCGCCACGGATCGGTCACCCCCAAGGCGGCGAAGAGCGCGCCGCTTTCAACCGACTCGATCAAGGCGCGAACGTGACGAATACTGCCCGGAACACCTTCGGCCAACGGCGACTTCCTTCCCCGCGCAGCGGCAACGACGTGGCCCACCAGCAGTTTCGCCAGAAGCACGTACCAGGATTGCAAGGCGAACAACACGATCTGGGGCCGCGCGGGTCGTGGGCAATGCCGAAGTGCCGCGCCAGCCGATCCAGGCGGGCCTTGGGCCGTGACCCAGGGTACTGGGTGCCCCAATCCTGGCCGCAGGTCTTGCGGAAGAGGGCCGTCCACTGTTCCAGCGAGGTCTGCACCAGGCTCGCCGGATTGTCGCCGATCGCCTCCGCCAGGGCGCGAACTCCTTCGCCTGCCGGCTCGGACTTGCCGCCGAAGTCGTGGACGATTCGCTGCGGTATAGGCCTTATTCCCGGCATTTGCCGTTTGGACCGGAGAGTTTGACCATCGTCACCTCGTTGCCGCGGACGTTGAAATCGACCTGGTCCATGAAGGCCTGCATCAGCAAGATCCCCCGCCCTGTGACCTTCTCGAGGTTCGCCGGGTCGGTGGGGTCGGGCAGTGCCGTGGGGTCGAAGCCGGGACCTTCGTCGCGGATCACAAACACCGCCTTTCCGCGGGCCAACCGCACCTCGACCTCGATGCGGCGGTCCCGATAGGGCGGTTCGCGTCGGCGGCTTTCCGCAAGCGTATGATAGGTATCGGCATCCATCTCGCGGAGCGAGGAACTGAGCTCCAGGTTCCCGTGCAACATCGCATTGGCCAAGGCTTCACCCAGGCCCACGCCCAGGCGGACCCGGTCGGCGTGATTGCAGATGCCCAAGGCCACGCATTCCTCCTGAAAATGCACGATCAGCGGGGTGAAAAGGGCGGGATCGTTGGCCAGCGAAAAGACGCGATCGCTGCGGGCGAGACATTCCATCGCTTTCTGGTAGTAGGACTCGTTGACCGCTGCTTCCAGGACCTTTTGCACGGTGTCCCGCAATTTATCTTGCAAATAGGTCTTGGGAACGTAACTCGCCGCGCCGAGTTGCAAGGCCTGGAAGGCAATCTCCTCGCTGCCCTGCGACGTCATCAAAATGACGGGCACCCGCGGATACTTCTCGCGGACGATGGAAACCAGTTGCAGGCCGTCGATGTGAGGCATTTGCAGGTCGGTCAAGACGAGATCGGGCGCGGCCCGCTCGATCTGCTGCAGGGCATCTTCTCCGCTGGGGGCATAATCGATCGTAAAGCCGGTATCCCGCCGCAGGATTTCGCCGGCCAACATGCGATCGACGGCACAGTCGTCAACAACCAAGACTCGTTTCATGGGGTCGCCTCCTTGGCCTCAACCATTGTAACCGTATTTCCTGAAAAAGCATGCTCCGCCAAAGCGGCCAGCAACTGCCTCGCGGCGCAATCAAGAGCCGGCAGAACCTGGTCCGCGCCTTCGAGATTCCTCTCCTGGCCCATGGCCTCCAGTCGCAAAGCCGCCTCCAGCACGGGCTGGGCCCCGAAATAGCGGACCGATCCTTTGAGCGTGTGCGCCGCCAGACGCAGGGCAGGGAAATCGCCGGCAGCGGCGGCCCGGCGGAGTTCCGCCAGCAGACGGGGAATCTCGCCCGAGGCGGCCTTGACGATCGTTTCCAACAAGCGCTGGTCGCCGCGAAGGCCCTTCAGGGTCGCGGACCAATCGATCATCGATTCTCCTGCGACCCGGAGTACCGGGTGCCCCGGGATTACCGGGTGCCCCGGACTGCCGCTCACCGTGCCGTCCGCCTCCAGCGGCGTGAATGCCCGGTCCGCCGGGGGCGGGGAAGCGTCGCTGGCAGCGACCCGGAGTACCGGGTGCCCCTCCTCCACCGGCCGGCATACCTGGCTCTCGATCGCCGCGAACAACTCGGCGGCGTCGATCGGCTTCGCGGTATAGCCGTCCATGCCGGCATTCAGGCAACGCTCTCGATCGCCCTTCAGGGCGTGCGCGGTCATGGCGATGATGGGAACGTGGCGGCCGGGACCCGGACCCAGAGTACTGGGCCCCGCGCGTTCGGCGGCGCGAATCATCGCGGTGGCCTCCAGTCCGTCCATATCCGGCATTTGCAGGTCCATCAGCACGACGTCGAACGCGCCGGTCTCGGCAGCCGCCACACCCTCGCGTCCGTTGTTCGCCACGGTGACCGTGTGGCCCTCGCACTCCAGCAGGGCCACCGCCAACTGCTGATTCACCAGGCTGTCCTCGGCCAGAAGGATGCGCAGATTGCGCGCCGCGGCCGCGTCGGCTGCGCCGAACCTAGCGGCGCCCGCGACCCGCCACCCGCAGGCGGGTACCCGGCAAGCGGGTACCCCGGCGCCCGGGCCGGATTCCCAAGGCCACCGTGATCGCTTCCAGCAACTCGGACTGCTTGATCGGCTTCAGCAGGTAGCTCGCGATCCGCAGATGCTCGCACTCCCCCATGTCGCTTGGGCGATCGCCGGACGTCAGCATCATGATCACGGGGCCGTCGATGTTGTGATCCTCCCGGATCTGACGGGCCAGCATGAAACCATCGACATCGGGCATGTGGGCGTCGGTAATCACCAGGGGGAACGGTTCGCCGGTGTGTGCGGCTTGTTGCAAGTGTTGGATGGCCTGCACGGCGTTTTCCACGCTCTTGGGCAGCATTTGCCAACTGGAAAGCACCTCGTCGAGAATGCGCCGGTTGGTGGCGTTGTCGTCCACCACCAGCACGCGCATGCCGTGCAAACACACGGGCTCGCCGCTCTCCGCGAAGCGGGGGTCACGCGCGGTCTCGTTCGGCTCGGCGTCGGCCTGGCCCAGGCAAACGGTGAAATGGAATTGGCTGCCGCGACCAACCTCGCTCTGGACCCAGATCCGCCCACCCATCAACTCGACCAGGCGGGAGGCGATGGCCAGGCCCAGCCCTGTCCCGCCATGCCGCCGGGTCGTCGAGGCATCGGCCTGCTCGAACATGCCGAAGATCGCCCCGTGTTTTTCCGCGGGGATGCCCATTCCCGTATCGCTCACGGTGAAATGCAGTTCCACGGAAGACAAGGATGAAGGATGACGGAGGAAGGATGAAGGCCCAGCGCGCGGGGCTTGATCCTCGATCCTCGATCCTCGATCCTCGATCCTTCCTTCTTCCTCCTTCAGCGCGACTTCCAGCACGACCTCGCCGCGCTGCGTAAACTTGATGGCATTGTTGACGAGATTGACCACGATCTGCCGCAGTCGAGGGTAGTCGCCCACGACCCAAGCGGGCACATTTTGATGGATGTGGCAGGCCAACTCCAGGCCCTGCTGGTGGGCGCGGATAGCGAACGATTTCATCGTGTCGCCGAGGCTTTCCCGCAGGTGGAACTTCTCGCAATCCAGCACGAGCTTCTCGGCCTCGATCTTGGAGAAGTCGAGGATATCGTTCAACACGCTGAGCAGGGCTTCGCCCGAATCGCGGACCGTCGACAGAAACTCGCGCTGCTGGGCCGTGAGTTGGGTCTTGAGGACCAGTTCGGTCATGCCGATCACGGCGTTCAAGGGCGTGCGAATTTCATGGCTCATGTTCGCCAGGAAACTGCTTTTGGCCCGACTGGCCGCTTCGGCCGCGTCTCTGGCGGCCCGCAGTGCTTCGGCCACCCGCTTCTGCGCGGTGATGTCCTGGGAAATGCCGAAACTGCCCACGATTTGCCCCGCGTCGTCATACAGCGGCAGTTTCGTGCTGGATGCCCAGGTGGCACGCCCGTCCGGCCAGGTTTCTTTCTCTTCCTTGTCGACGATCCCTTGTCCGGTGCGCACGATTTCCTGCTCGTCAGCCAGGGCTTGGAGGGCGTGTTCGTCGGTGAAGAAGTCGACGTCGGTCTTGCTGACCGCGTCGCGGGGATCTTGCAATCCGAAGTACCGCGCCATCGCCTGATTGATGCGAATGAAGCGGCTCTTGGCATCCTTGAAGTAAATGTTGTGCGGCAGGTAATTCATGAGCGTTTGCAGCAGGTAGCGTTCCTGCTGCAGGCCCTCGTTGGCGGCCGCAAGTTCGGCGGTGCGATCCTGAACACGTTGCTCCAGTTCGGCGTGGGCCTTGCGAAGTTCCTCTTCCGACCGGCCGAAGGCGCGGAACAGCGGAGCAATTCCCGCCAGTCCGGCAAATAGGCAAATGGAAGTCAGCAATTCCAAGATTTTCAAGTGCGGGTCGGGGGGACTCGGATCGCTTAACGCTCGATAGACCAAGATGCTGCGGCGGATCGCCATCAAGGCAATGCCGACCGCCACGCACCCCCACGCCCATTTCCGGCCCGTGATTCGCATCAGGCGGATGGCGAAACCCGCCGCAGCGTATTGGAACACTGTGGAGATGACAAGAATGACAACGGCAACTGACATGATCCCACCCACACGCAGGGTTCGGTAAGTCGAGGAATCTCCTCGCCAACCATGCAAGCATGGTGCCCGCCCAGCGGCGCATGTATTCTAAGGAATCGGTCGCGTCCGTTCAAGCACGGTTCCCGGTCTACGGCTGAATGCGGGCGTGTACCGACTCGCCACCCGCGCACGGGTACCCGGCTTTCGCATCCGCGCCGTCTTCCCACAGGCGAAATCCGCCGAGGAAGGCGTTCTCGTTCTTGCCCAAGCGGGCTTCCGCGGGAAGCTCCTTGAGCAATCGCGAGTTGCCGCCGCCAAGGACCACATAGTCGGCGACAAATGCCAACCGCAGACGGGTGGCCACGTCGTCGACAAACCGCCGCCACTTCTTTCGGCCAAACCGATCGAGGCCGCGCTGGCCGACGTGGTCCTCGAAGGTTCGCCCTTTGCGATAGGGCAAGTGTCCGGCCTCCATCGGAACAACGGTCTTGCTGTCCAAGACCAGGGTTGTGCCCAGGCCGGTCCCCAGACCGAGGAACAGCATGCGGCCCCCTTCATAACTCCCCAGGGCCTGCATGGCGGCGTCGTTCACCAGTTTGACGGGCCGGCCCAGGGTGGCGGTCGCATCGAATCCGACCCAGCCACTGCCCAAATTCGGCGGCTCGCGGATCGGCTTGCCGTCGGCGACCGGTCCGGGGAAGCCGATGGAGACGACCTCGTAGGACCAGTCCTTGGTTGCCTCGAGCACGTCGGCCACGAACCGCTGGGGCGTGAGATCGTGACCCGAAGGGATCTTGCGAATCTCGGATTGCCCGCTTACCAGAAGCTTGATGTGGGCGCCCCCGATGTCGATCACGAGAACATTCATGACTTTACCTTTTACTGCTGTTGTTGCTCATCTTGCCCGCGAATGGGCACTGGCCGCCGTACACCATCGACCAGTTCGACGGTGACGTACGTTACCTCGGCTTCGGTCACCTGAACCAGCTCTCCTCTGCGGTCGGCTTCCACCACTACATGGATCGTAATGGAAGTCCGACCGAACCGCTGGAGGGTAGTCCAGAAGCTGACGATATCGCCTACCAGGACCGGCCGATGGAATTCCACGCGGTCCATACCGACCAGCACCGTCTGTTGCCGGGGCCACTTGGCTCGGCGGATCTCATGCTGGGCCGCAACGGAGCCAGCCAGATCAATATAGCTCAGGATGACGCCGCCAAAGATCGTGCCGTGCGGATTGGTGTCTGCCGGCATCATCACGATCTTGATAGCCAGGAAACGATCCTCGCCGGTTAGTGCAGGTTTGTCCGAGTCCATCCGCCTATTGTAAATCAACAGCGGCGCCGTGACAATTCTTCCAAGGGCCAAGAAACGACAAGGCCGCTGGAACTCGTCAGCTCCAGCGGCCCTGTATTAGCCAAATCGCCTGTCCGAAGGGAAGGATTTGGCCTTCTTCACTTCGGACTTCTAGGGCTTATTCATCTCCCGGAGGCGGGCCGTGAGGACCACGACCGCCGCGACCACCGCGCGGACCCTCTGGTTCATCACCAGGGCCCTGCTCACCGCGGGGACCGAATCCACCGCGCGGACCGAAGCCCTGTTGGCCACCACGCGGGCCGAACTGTTGGCCGCCACGCGGGCCGAAGCCCTGCTGGCCGCCACGCGGGCCGAAGCCTTGCTGGCCACCACGCGGACCGAAGCCCTGTTGGCCGCCACGCGGGCCGAAGCCTTGCTGGCCACCACGCGGACCAGGTTGGCGATGCTGGACGGGCTTGCCGTGTTGGCCATGCTGAGTGGCTTTGCCGCGCTGGCCACGTGGAGCGGGCTTGCCGTGTTGGCCGCGCGGGCCGGGCTTGCCGCCGTGACCATACTGGGCGAAACCACCCCTACCGCCACGACCGAACTGCCCGTGACCAGGCATACCGCCGCGACCAAACTGCCCGTGACCAGGCATGCCGCCGCGACCGAACTGTCCGTGACCCGGCATGCCGCCGCGACCAAACTGACCGCGACCAGGCCGACCGTGAATAGGCTTGGCGCCACGACCAAACTGGCCGAAACCAGGCTGACCATGACCACCCTTGCCGCCGCGACCAAACTGCCCGTGACCGGGCATTCCACCGCGACCAAACTGACCGAAACCAGGCCGACCGTGAACAGGCTTGGCGCCACGACCAAACTGGCCGAAACCAGGCTGACCATGACCACCCTTGCCGCCGCGACCAAACTGCCCGTGACCAGGCATACCGCCGCGACCAAACTGCCCGTGACCGGGCATTCCACCGCGACCAAACTGACCGAAACCAGGCCGACCGTGAATAGGCTTGGCGCCACGACCATACTGCCCGAAACCAGGCTGACCGCGACCACCCTTGCCGCCGCGACCAAACTGCCCGTGACCGGGCATTCCGCCGCGACCGAATTGGCCGAAACTGGGCTTGCCGCCGCGACCAAACTGACCGAAGCCAGCCTTGCCGTGACCAACCTTGCCGCCGCGACCGAACTGACCGTGACCAGCCATGCCGCCACGACCGAATTGACCGAAACCAGCCTTGCCATGTTTGACAGGCTTGCCATGACCAGCTTTACCTTGCTTGCCAACCATTGGACCCTTGCCAGCCTTACCGTGACCCGCGGCGGGACTCTTGCCAGCCATCGAACCCTTGCCAATGGTCGGGCCCTTGCCAGCGAACGGACCCTTGCCAGCGAACGGACCTCGAGGCCCGCCAAACCATCGGACCCATACCAGTCATCGGACCCTTGCCAGCGAACGGACCTTTGCCGGCGAACGGACCCTGGGGCCCACCGGCCATCGGACCCTTACCAGCCATCGGACCCTTGCCAGCCATCGGACCCTTGCCAGCCATCGGACCCTTGCCAGCCATCGGACCCTTGCCGGCCATCGGACCCTTGCCGGCGAATGGAGCCCTGGGCCCCGCAGCGGCTGGTCCCTTCGGGGCAGCGGCTTTCTCAGCACGTAATGCCTTGAGCTCGGCTTCCAGGGTCTTGATGCGGGCCTCGAGCTTCGCAGTGGCATCCTTTGAATCCTGCGCTGGCGGACCTCGCCTCGCGCCCGGCCTCTGCCCCGGGCCGCCCTGAGGCGGCTGGGCCACTGCCGGCACAGCCAGGGCCAGTGTGACCAGCCCTGCTATAGCAAACGTTAACCTCGACATAAAATCTCCTTCCAAAGAGAAAACGATTAGGGTTTCACTACCCCACCGTCGGGGCAGGGAATTCCAGTAAGAAAGTTAATTAAAGGATTGTGCGCACCCTAATTGGGGTACAGAACACAACCAGGGCCTATCATTCAACCCCACGGATGGGAACAAGTTTCTGGGATATTCAAAGATTCACCAAAGGACGCGAGCCAGAAGGGCTTGATGGACTCGTGTCAGGGATCTGCGGACTATCAGACGGTGATTTTTTAACGTAGGAAGTGACGAAGCACTTACCGAGAAGTACTGTTATTAGGCGGGGTCTGGGTGGAATGGGGACTGGTTGACAAGGGCTTGATTTACCCCAGTCGGGTTCATACCACCCATACTCTCAGACTTCTTCCGGAAAGCGATTCGATCCGCATAGACGGCACAGTCAAGGAAAAATCCGAAAACGTCTCCCGTTATCTGGAGGGCAATGGTTTCGAATTTTGGACCTGCCGTGATAAAATAGAGGTTCACTAGGGCAATCACACACTTTTTTTCCTTCTTTTAGCCGGCACCAATGATCGAGAAACTGATTGCGAAGATTTTTCACGGCAGCCGACCGTCCGTACATGGTACCCGTGGGCGTAGCCTTTCCACCTCGAAGAACATGATCCGTCGCCGACCCGCGACCCGCAGGCGGGTGCCCTGGGTGCCCCGGATCGAGCCGCTCGAATCGCGGCGTTTGTTGGCAGTCACCAGCAGTCTTTCCGGATACGCTTATCTCGACCCCCAAGACTCCGGCGTCAAGGCCGCCGACGAGGCGGGCTTCGCCGGGCTAACCGTGCAACTGCAGAGCGTGGACAGCCAAGGGAACCTGAGCAACGTTTCGGGGGTGGGACCGGAGCAAACCCTCTCCGATGGCTCGTACAGCTTCACGGGGCTGGCGGCGGGCACGTATCAGATTCAGATCTCGCCGTCGTCCAAACTCGCCGTGGGCATATTGTCGCCCGGCTCGGCGGGCGGCACTGCTGGCAACGACGAGATCCAGGTGACGCTTGCCGCCGGCCAGGACGCCACGGACTACAATTTCGCGATCCTCGGCGCACAGACCGATGAGATCTCGCTGCGGATGTTCATGGCCTCCACCGGCTCGCTCACGCAGTTCTTGACCACGCTGCACACCCCACCCTCCGTGGATCCGGGCGCCGGCTCGACCTTCTCGACTACCTACAGCAGCGAGGGGACCGGGGTGGCGATCACGTCGTCCAGCGCCACAATCACCGCGCCCGACAGCCCCACGCTGACGTCGATGACCGTGACCATCCAGAACCTGCAGGACGGCAGCAGCGAACAGTTGTCGGCCGATACCACGGGCACGACGCTGACCTCCAACTACGCCGACGGAGTTTTGACCGTCTCCGGCGTGGCCGACGTGGCGACCTACGAGACGGTGTTGCAGTCGGTGAAGTACAGCGACAACTCGTCGTCCGCCAGCCTTGGCACGCGCACGCTCTCGATCGTCGTCAACGACGGCACCGACGTCAGCCCGGCCGCCATCGTGACCGTCAACGTCGTGCAAGGCACGGGCCCGGCCGGCTACACGATCGCCGCGGACCAGAGCGAGATCGGTTCCAGCGCCGCCGCTTCGACCGGCTTTACCTTCAGCGACGCGGGGGTGGGCGACACCTATAACTACACGGTCAGCAGCAGCGGCGGCGGCACCGCGGTCAGCGGCAGCGGCACGGTGACCGCGGCCACGCAGGACGTGACGGGCATCAACGTCTCCACGCTGCCCGACGGCACGCTGACCTATAGCGTGACCCTCACCGATTCCAGCGGCCAGACCGGCGCGGCGGCCACGGCCACGGCCACGCTCCAGACGGTAGCACCGACGGGCTATACGATTACGGCCAACCAGAGCGAGATCGGTTCCAGCGCCGCCGCTTCGACCGGCTTCACGTTCGCCGGCGCGGAGGTGGGCGACACCTATAACTATTCCATCAGCAGCGGCGGCGGCGGCACGGCCGTCACGGGCAGCGGGTCGGTGACCTCGGCCACGGAGAGCGTGACGGGCATTAACGTCTCGTCGCTCAGCGACGGCACGCTGACGTTCAGCGTCACGTTGACCGACGCCGCGGGGAACGTCGGCACGGCGGCCACGGCGACGGCGACGCTCGATACGGTAGCGCCGACGGGTTATTCGATCACGGCCAACCAGAGTCTCTTGAACGCCACCACGGCGGCTTCCGCCGGATTCACGTTTGCCGGCGCGGAGGTTGGCGACACCTATAACTACTCGATCAGCAGCAGCGGCGGCGGCACGGCCGTCACGGGCAGCGGGTCGGTGACCTCGGCCACGGAGAACGTAACGGGCATCAACGTCAGTTCCTTGCCCAGCGGCACGTTGACCTATAGCGTCACGCTGACCGACGCCGCTGGGAACACGGGCGCTGCGGCCACGGCCACGGCCACGCTCGACGAGACGTTGCCCACGGGTTACACGATTACGGCCGATAAGGCCGCCGTGAACGCCACAACGGGCGCGGATACGGGCTTCACGTTCGCCGGGGCGACCGCGGGAAGCACGTACAACTACACGGTTGCCAGCAGCGGTGGCGGCACCGCGATCAGCGGCAGCGGGTCGGTCACCTCGGCCACGCAAGACATCACCGGCATCAACGTGACCACGCTGCCGGACGGGACCTTGACCTATAGCGTGACGTTGACCGACGCCGCGGGGAACACAGGCGCGGCGGCCACCGCGACGAGCATCCTCGACACGGTTGCGCCCAGCGGATATACGATTGCGGCGAACCAGGCGGTGGTGAACGTTGCCGCCTCGACCAACACCGGCTTCACCTTCAGCGGGGCCGAGTTGAACGCGACCTACAACTACACCGTCACGAGCAGCGGCGGGACAGGTTCGGTGAGCGGCAGCGGGACGGTGACCTCGGCCACGGAGCAGGTCACGGGGGTGAACGTCTCCACGCTGCCCGACGGGACCCTGACCTTCAGCGTGACCTTGACCGATGAGGCGGGCAACGTGGGCAATCCGGCCACGGCCACGGCCACCTTGGACACCGCGGTCCCCAGCGGCTACACGATTGCCGCGGTCCCGGCATCCCTGAACGCCACGACCGATATCGCGGCCGGATTCCAGTTCACCGCGGCCGTCGTGGGGACGACCTACAACTACACCGTTACCAGCAGCGGCGGGGCCGGTTCGGTCAGCGGCAGCGGCAGCGTGACCTCGGCCACGCAAGACATCACGGGAATCAACGTCAGCGGCCTGCCGGACGGCACCTTGACGTATAGCGTCCGGCTGACCAATGCCGTTGGCAATCCGGGCGTTGCGGCCACGGCCACGGCCACGCTCGACAAGACGGTGCCCAGCGGCTACACAATCGCGGCCGTGCCGGCGGCCCTGAACGCCGCGGCGGCGGTCGACGCCGGGTTCAAGTTCAGCGGGGCCGAGACGGGCACGACTTATAATTTCAGCATTTCCAGCAACGGCGGCGGATCGCCGATCACCGGCAGCGGCAGCGTGACCTCGGCCACGCAGAGCGTCAGCGGCATCAACATCTCCGCGCTCAGCGACGGGACCTTGACCTATAGCGTGACGTTGACCGACGCGGCGGGCAATGTGGGCGCCACGGCCACCGCCAGCGGCATTCTCGATCGCGTCGCGCCCAGCGGATATACGATCGCAGCCGACCAGACGGTGGTGAACATTGCCGCCTCGACCAACACCGGATTCACTTTCAGTGGGGCCGAGGTGAATACAACCTACAACTACACAGTCACCAGCAGCGGCGGCGCCGGTTCGGTGAGCGGCAGCGGCACGGTGACCTCGGCCACGGAACAGATCACGGGGGTGAACGTCTCTGCGCTGGCCGACGGGACCCTGACCTTCAGCGTGACATTGACCGATGAGGCGGGCAACGTGGGCAATCCGGCCACGGCCACGGCCACCTTGGACACCGCGGTCCCCAGCGGCTATACGATCACGGCTGACCGGGCAGTAATCAACGCCAGCCAGGCTGTTTCGACGGGCTTTACCTTCGCTGGGGCCGCGACCGGCACCACCTACAACTTCACCGCTACCAGCAGCGGCGGGGCAGGTTCGGTGAGCGGCAGCGGCAGCGTGACCTCGGCCACGCAAGACATTACCGGGATCAACGTCAGCGGCCTTCCGGACGGCGTTTTGACCTATAGCGTCACGCTGACTAACGCCGTTGGCAACACGGGCGTGGCGGCCACGGCCACGGCCACGCTTGACTTGACCGCCCCCAGCGGCTACACGATCGCGGCCGTTCCGTCAGTTCTGAACGCTACGACCGATACCGCGGCCGGATTCCAGTTCACCGGGGCGGAGTTGAACACGACGTACAACTACAGTATCACCAGCAGCGGCGGTGGATCGCCGGTCACCGGCAGCGGCACGGTGACCTCGGCCACGCAGCAGGTCACGGGCGTGAACGTCTCCTCGCTATCAGACGGGACCCTGACCTATAGCGTCACCCTTACCGACAGCGCCGGCAATGTGGGTGCGGCGGCCACCGCCACGGCCACGCTCGACACCGTGGCCCCCAGCGGTTACACGATCGCGGCGAACCAGGCGACGGTCAATCTTGCCGCCTCGACCGACACGGGCTTCACCTTCAGCGGCGCCGAGCTGAACACGACCTATAACTACCTAGTCACCAGCAGCGGCGGAGGGACCGCGGTCAGCGGCAGCGGCAGTGTGACCTCGGCCACGCAGCAGGTCACGGGCGTGAACGTTTCCTCGCTCGGCAGCGGGACCCTGACCTTCAGTGTCACCTTGACCGACGAGGCCGGCAATGTGGGCAATCCGGCCACGGCAGCCGCCACTCTGGATTTGGCAGCCCCCAGCGGCTACTCGGTCGCCGCCGACCAGGCGATCTTGGGCCCGATCGACGACGCGGCGGCCGGTTTCACGATCAGCGGCGGCGTGGCGGGGGAGACGTACAGCTACACGATCAGCAGCAGTGGCGGCAGCGGCACCGTTACCGGCAGCGGCAGCGTGACTTCGGCCACGCAAGACGTCACCGGCATCAACGTCAGCAGCCTGCCCGACGGTTCCCTGACCTACAGCGTCATCCTGACTAATGTCGTTGGCAATCCGGGCGCCGCGGCCACCGCCACGGCCACGCTTGCCACAACGGCGCCCAGCGGTTACACGATCGAAGCCGTTCCCGCGGCGTTGAACGCCACGACGGCCACTGCGGCCGGATTCGACTTCACGGGGGCCGAGACGGGCACGACCTACAACTATACGATCAGCAGCAGCGGCGGGACCGGCTCGGTAACCGGCAGCGGCAGCGTGACTTCGGCCACGCAGCAAGTGACCGGCATCAACGTCTCCTCGCTCAGCGACGGGACCCTGACGTTCAGCGTGACTTTGACCGATGCCCTTGGAAACGTCGGCGCGGCGGCCACCGCCAGCGGCGTGCTCGACTCGCGTTGCGCCCAGCGGCTACACGATCAGCGCGAACGAGGCGGTGTTCAACGCCTCCGCCTCGACCGACGCCGGCTTCACCTTTGCCGGGGCCGAGACGGGCACGACCTACAACTATACGATCACCAGCAGTGGAGGAACCGGCTCGGTAACCGGCAGCGGCAGCGTGACCTCGGCCACGCAGCAGATCACCGGCGTGGACGTCTCCTCGCTTGCGGACGGGACTTTGACCTTCAGCGTCACCTTGACCGACGAAGCCGGCAATAGCGGCGCGGCGGCCACGGCCACGGCCACGCTCGATACCACGCTTCCCACCGGCTATTCGATCTCGGCCAACCAGAGCCTATTGAACGCCAGCGATTCGCAGTCGGCCGGAATCACGCTGGACGGCGGTACCAACGGCGATACCTACCAGTACACCATCAGCAGCAATGGCGGCGCCGCCACGGTCACGGGTAGCGGATCGGTCACGTCGAACAGTCAGAGCATTGCGCCGATCAATGTCAGCTCGTTGGCGGACGGCACGCTGACGTACAGCGTCACCCTGACCAGCGCCGACGGAAACACAGGCGCCGCCGTCACGACCACGGCTATTCTCGACCAGACGGCCCCTGCCGGTTACACGATCGCCGCTGTTCCCGCCGCCTTGAACGCCACGACCGATACCGCGGCCGGATTCCAGTTCACCGCGGCCGAAGTGGGCATGACCTACCAATTCAGCATCTCCAGCAGCGGCGGCGGATCGCCGATCACCGGCAGCGGCAACGTGACCTCGGCCACGCAAAGCGTCACCGGGATCAACGTTTCCTCGCTCAGCGACGGGAGCTTGACCTACAGCGTAACCTTGACCGACAGCGGCGGCCACGTCGGTGCGGCGGCCACGGCAAGCGGCGTGCTCGAGCGCGTCGCGCCAAGTGGTTACACGATCACAGCGAACCAGGCGACGATCGACAATGCGTCGTCAACCGACGCCGGCTTCACCTTCAGCGGCGCCGAGTTGAACACGACCTACGACTACACGATCACCAGCAGCGGCGGAAGCGGTTCGGTAACCGGCAGCGGCACGTTGACCTCGGCCACGGAGCAAGTTACCGGCATCGATGTCTCCTCGCTGCCGAACGGGACCCTGACCTTCAGCGTCACGTTGACCGACCAGGCCGGCAATACCGGCGCGGCGGCCACGGCCACGGCCACACTCGCCCTTCTTGCCCTAACCTCGACTCCTCCCACATCGGCAACGGTCGGCCAGGTCTATACCTACACGGTGCAGACCAATGCCCCCAGCGGCGATACGGTGACCGTCACGCCGGGCACGTCCTTGCCCACGGGCATGTCCTTCGACGCGACGACGCAGACCTTCACCTGGACTCCCACGGCCGATCAGGCGGGCACCTCGCCGTCGTTCACGGCGACCGTCACCGATACCACGCTGAACAACACCATTACGCTTGGCCCGATATTCGTCGCGGTGGCGGCGGCCGACGGGCTAACCGTGATTGCCCCGCCCGCGAGCGTGGCGATCGGTTCGCCGGCGCTGATCGCCTTCGACAGCACGAATGCAAATCCGACTTTCACCGTCAGCACGTCGGACAGCAGCGCGTTGACGGCAACCCTCATGCCGCAGACCAACCAGGTCTTGGAGATCGATACCAACCTGGGCAATATGGAGTTTCAGTTACTCAACAACTACACGCCCAACACGGTGAGCCACTTCGTCAACCTGGTCGATTCGAACACCTATACGAACACCTCGTTCTACCGGATCATCCAGAGTTTCATGATCCAGGGCGGCTCGGGCGGCACGGGGAGCGCAATCCCCGACGAGCTGAATGCCGACCTGCGATTCACCACCAGCGGCCTGCTGGCCATGGCCAATGACGGAGTCGACGGCAACACCTCGGAGTTCTTCATCACCAGCCCCGACGACACGAGCAACGGTTTCCTCGACTTCCGCTATACGATCTTCGGCAAACTGATTTCGGGCGACAACGTGCGCCAGGCCATCGCTGCCACGCCGGTGACGACCAATTCTTCGGGCGAAGACAGTCAGCCGCTGACGCCGGTGACGATCTACTCGATGAGCGTCACCACCGAGACGGATGCCGGCGTCTTGCTGCTCAATGCCTTGCCGGGAGCGTCCGGCAGCTACACGGTCACCATCTCGGATGGCTCGCCCGAAGGCACAACGAGCTTCACGGTCAACATCGGCGCCAATTCCTACGATCCTCCGAATCCCTGGGTGCAGCCGATCAACGGCACGGATACGATCAACGTTGCCGCCAATGGTCAGGCGAGTTTCACTCCGACAGGCGGGTATGACGCCGCCGCCGGCGCGGTGGCGCCGCAGGTGAGCGTGCAGTTGCTCCGCGACGTGCCCCAGTACCCAACCTACTACGTCGACAACTCATACACCGGCACCAGCCCGGATGCGCCGGCCAATCCGGACATCACACTCACGCAGAACGGCTCCAGTTATACGGTGACGCCTACGGCGGGCTACTACGGCGAGCAGTTCCTGGAAGTCATGGGCTTCACTCCCGTCAGCGGCACGTTCGAGTTGGAAGTGGGAACGACCACGACGGGGCCGATCAGTTTCGACAGCACCGACCTGGCAGCCACGGCCGCCAACATTCATGACGCGCTGATCAGCGCCGGTTTTAGCGGGGCAATCGTGTCCGTAGACGCGGGTACGACCGCGCCGAACTTCAGCTTCGACGTGACGTTCCCCGGCAGCGAAGCACAGATCACCTACGTGTCGGCCGCCAGCGATTTGCCGGTCACATTCACGAATTCTGCTTCTGCGGCGGCCGCGAGCCAGGAACTGACCTTTGCCGCCACGGGGGCTTCGTGGGACTCCGGTTCCGGCGTCGACCCGGTCTACCGGGCCTTCGTGCCGGTCTATGTGGCCCCGCCGACACCGCAAATCGCCTCGATCTCCGTGGGCGGCCAGACCGTCACCGGGAGCACTCCCGCCAATAACTCGAGTACTGCCACCGAGTTGTCGTTCAATATCACGGGGGCCGTCAGCGGCGCCACGGTTTCCGTCTATATCGACGGCGACAGCACGCCGATCGCCACCGGAACGGTCGCCTCGGGCGCTACCAGCATCACCCTGACCACCGACGGCACGACCACGATCGCCGGCGGCAACCACGAGTTCACCGTCCAGCAGTCGATTGCGACACCCGCCGTGACGCTGTTGGCCAATTGGAGCGACAATTCTTCCCCGGGCGTGGAGTTCGCGATTCCCGCCAGTTCGGTCACCAGCGCCGCGTCGGCAGGCACCGAGCTGACGATCGGCTCGACTTAGAAGCGATAGTCCAGGCCCAAGTTGAGTCCTTGCGCCCAGAAGTCCGATGTATGCAAGGCGAACTCCGGCTTCGTGCCCGTCGTCGTTGTCGGTGGCGGGAATTGCGCCGGATCGAGATTCAGATCGATCTGATCGCCCGGCCTGGCCACATTGCTCCAGTAGAGCAGCGTGTAGCCCGCCGTGGCCTTCAGCCGCGGCGTCAGGTCGTAGCCCAGGGTGAATCCGATTTCGGGAATCATGGAGAACTGCTGCGAACTGTGGATGCCCATATTGCTCGGCAGCGCCAGTTGACCGCCGCTATATCCGACGGTGGTGCCGTTGGCGACCACGGTCGTCCAACCGTCGATGAGCACCTGCGTGTTCGTCTGACCGATTCCCAGTTTCAAGAGGGAATCGAGCGACCAGCGGTTGCGGCGCCATTGCGTGGCGAAGCCCAGTTCACCGCCGTTGAAGTCGTTGCGGGTGTGAAACGTGTCGGAGACGTTGATCGTCGTCCCCGCGGGCGCGACGGAAGCCGAGCCGGAAGTGGTGACCGAATCGGCGAGTTGCAATCCGTCGGTAAGACGCTGGAAACGATAACCGACGAGGACATCCATCCGCCCGTCGCAGCCATTGACGAGCGCATGTCGAAAGAGGGCTTCGGCTCCTTGAAAATTCTCGGTGGAACTCGCGTTGAATGTGCCGCCGAAGGTATTGGGATAGGCAATCAGGTTCGAATCCTGGGCCCCGGTTGCGACGTTGAAGAACGGCCGGGCCAGAATGGGAATGCCAGTGCTGGCGTTGCTGTATGTTTGATCGTTCTCTCCCATGATCAAATAGGAGAATTCAATTCCCGACTGTTCGCAGTTGTCCAGCCAAAGGCCGAAACTCAGGCGGCTGCCGGCGTGCAGGCCGGTGTTCAGCTCCTGGTCGCCGAAGAGCACCGTGGTGTTGGGCTGCCCGAGCACGCCCGCCTGGGCCTGGGCAGTGGAGCCTGGACTCGTCGTCAACAGCGGCGGCGTTCCCCCTCCTTTAAGCCACCATAGCAAGGCATCGCCACGGAACCATAATCGATTGGCGAGGATGCCACGCAAATTGGGACCGCGGTAGCCGAAATCGCCCTCTTCGCTGCCTTCGTCCGGATTCTCGAACAGATCGCCTTGTTCCGCAACATTTCCTTCTTCGACCGTGGCCACGCGCCGCGGAGCGGGGTGCGCTGCCCGCGTGGGCTGGGGCTGGTCGTCGGGGACCGCGTCATCCGCCGCCACGGCTTTTTTCTTCTTGGCTGGTTTATTGGACGGCGAGTCGACCGTCCCGGCCGGAGTGGGAATCGGCACTGCCTGTGTATCGTCATTCACCGCGACCTCGCGGCTTGGCAGTTCGTCGTCCGGATAACTTCGTGCCGCGGAACGCGGCTGCCGCCTCGGTGGATCCTGCCAGGCATCGTCTTCTGCGTTGGCTGCAGACGAGAAAACTATTCCGCCGGCCATCAAGGCCAAGGCGAACCACAAACCGGGGTACCTGGTACTCCGGGTCGCCGCCATGCGGCAAACGGCCTGGAACCGAGTCGCTGGCCGATGACTTTCCTGGCCATGTGAGCCGGCCACGTCGCAAAAAATGAATTCTGTGTTCATGGAATTGCCGTCCCCTGGATCAAAGATCTTATCCCGCGCCCGGCCTGGAGCGAGGCGAAGCGTCACGATTGTGAGCGGTTCGTATCACTGCCTAACCATGGGCCGTAAGAGCGCAAATTGAAAGGTAGGAATCGCCCTACACTCTTCTTCGGCTACAACCGTTACAATCGTCAATCTTTTTCTGAGCGGAAAGCCCGATGTATCCCCTTCAAACTGCCTAGACGAGAGAATCCCCCCTGTTTGTGGAGGATCCTGGGGCGCTCGGCCTGTCTTTCCGCGGGTGTCCAGATCCAGTCGCCCAACAGTTCCGCCGGCCACTCGACCGCTGGGGGCTACTTGTTGTCGTCTTTCGCCGAGGATGCGATTTCGACGTCGGCAAAGCTCAGCGCGGCGATTCCATTGGCGCCCAACAGCAGCTTATCCTGGCTCCAGTGCATCTCCTTGAGGTACGTGATCTTCTTGGCCGCGGAGGTCGCCGGCAACTTGAGCGTGACGACGTTCCCGGAAACTTCGCCGGAAACACCCGGATCGGCCGCCCCGTCCAGATAGAACTGGCCGGCCAGCGCCTCCTTCCAGACAACCGGCTGGTCGAACTCCAGGGCAATGGCGATCTTCGCGCCGCTCGTATAGTACGCCCGCTTGAGATTCGGCGCCGTGATGGATGCCGTGGACACTTTGCCGTAATTGTCCCGCTCGATCAGGGGTTGCAGCAGACGGGCAAACTCGGCCCAGCCGGTCAACGGATAATGGCAGGGGCCGGCCGGTTTGATTCCCAGCGTCGACATGATGTCCATATTCGAGTAGAGACGCGGCAAGCTGCGCTGCACTTCGCGCAACATGTCGCCGTGTCCACTGCCCATGCTGCACGAGTTGGGCCAGATCTGGAAGAGATAGTAGTGCTGGATGTTGGGGAAATCCTCCTTCCAGGCCGCCGCCATTTCCAGGAAGTATTGCTGGTAGGTCTCCCATCCGTAACCTCCGCCGGGACCGTCAGAACCCTGATCGCTCTCGCCCTGATGCCAGATGACGCCGCGGATGCCGTGGGTCAGTCTGGCCTGCCGCACCCGCCAGAGCATCCGTCCGTAGATCGTGCTCAAGTCTGTAGGGTTGGTCTCGCTCCGCTGGTGCTGGTCGATCCGCGTGCCGCCGACCGCGCCGTTGATGATGAAGATGGGAATCTTCTGGCTCTTCACGAGTCGCTTGGCGAGCTCCATGCCCCAGTAACCGAGTTCCGCCTTCTCGCCGTGCTCGGCCTTCCAGACCGGGTTGCACCACAGGTTGGCGCCTTGGAGATCATTCCCTTGCGGGTGGCCATAGCTGCGAATCCAATCGCTGGTCTCCGCAGGCGACTTCTCGCCGGTATCCGTTGCCAAGGCGTTGGATTGTCCGTCGATCAGGTAGGCGTCTCCGCAGACCAGGTTGGTCACAGTTCGGAGCACGGTCTCCGTCCCGCCGGTCTTGGCGCCGAACTCCAACTTATACTTGATCAAGCCCGGCTTGAGTGTGACGGTAAAGGCATACGATTTGTCGGCCTTGAGTTTCTGGCTTGCGGTTTGAATCCTCATATTGCCGGCATAGACCTTCAAAAACACGGCGTCTGCCGGCTGGTCGAGCACGCCGTTATAGTAGAGCGTGCCCTCGTTCTTGTCGTCGCGGGCATAGAACTGATTGTCGACAGGCTTCTCATCCTTGTCCGGCGTTCGCTGGACCCAGGCATCTTTCTCGGGCTCCTTGACCGCGATAACGGCCGCCGACGAAATCTTGGTGCCGCCGTTGCTGAGTACCAGCTTGATGTTCAGCATGCCGCTGTTCTGCGCCCGCTTGAGCAGGAGCTTGCCGGGCAGGACCTGCTTGATGACCGCCAGGCCAGAAACGGTCCAGTCATACTTCAGATCGCCGGCGCCCTTGGCTTGCATCTCCGCTAGATTCGTAATCTGCGGGGTTACCTCAATCGACTTCCGTCCGTCCCAGTTGGCCGGCGCTTGCAAGGTGAAAGCCGGATCGGGAATTGTCTTCTTGATCGTAACGGGTATGTCGCGGGTCTTGGTTCCGTCGGCATAAATCGCCTTGAACTGAAGCGTGAGCGACTCGTCGCGGGCCACCCGTCCGGCATCCAGCGCGAAAGCAAGCCGGTCTACGGCGGCGATGCTTTCTGGCCCACCGCTTTTCACGATCCAATAGACCTTCTGCGCGCCGCCGGCTTTGGCCTTCACGGTGGCACGTTGGCCTTCCGACAGGGTTATCTGCTTCTCGGAAAGCGAGAAGTCGCTGCCCGGCTGCACCAACGGGCCCACCAGCGTTTGCAAAGGCTTCTGGTTCTCATATTCCATCCTCACCCAGTCGGCGGAGCGGGTAACCTTGGAAACGCGGACCTCGTCGATGTCGCCGACAAAGCGGTAATTGTCGTACCAGCCGCCGATGTACATCCGCGCGGGACTCTTGATCGCCAGGGGGGCGCCTGCGGACCGCGACTCGCCGGCGAGAAGCCCGTTCACGTAGATCCGCGAGTCTCCCTTCTTGTAGGTATGGACCACGTGAACCCATTGCGACATGGGGAGCTTGCCGTCGCTTGCGACATTCGCGCCTGAGAAGTAGCAATCCATGCGAATATGCGGCGGGCTGGCAAATTGCATCACCACTTTGCCCTGAGCGTGCTCGTTTCCCCAGGCCATGACGGTCGCATTCGGCTCCTCGGCCCGGAGCCATGCCTCCGACGAATGGGGGCTGGCGCCGGTAGGATAGGTCATGATGTTTTCCCCGCAGTTGATCCCCTTGCCTACGTCAAAACGACGGCTCTTGCCGATAATACCCGCGGAAGAGGCAGTGCCCGTATCCTTCGATTCGAGTGTGCCAACCTCATCCTTCACCGGGTCGTTCATGTGCCAGACGCTGAGGTATCCGTTGGATGCATTGAAGACGGCCGATCCGCTCGATTGACTGGCCGCGTCGGGCTTGCCCCAATACATCTTTATTTCCTGCCGCGCATTGCCCTTGATCGCAGGTACTCGGATCCAGATGCTCAGCCGCTCCGCTGGCCGGATCCCATTCATCGATCTCGTAGGCCAGCGGCGTCCCGCTGCCGGCGGCAAAGCGGATATCCTCGCCATGGGCCTTCGCCTGGCTGAAGTCGAACCAGTCTTTGTGCAACCGCACCAGCAGCGGGAAGCCCGCTTCCGACGCCGTTGCAGGCAAATTCGCGCCCTCCGGCGTCGTTAATACATAGAGGGAACCTGAGTGTCGCCAGCCGTGGTATTGGCCGGAAGCCGTTTGCAGAAGGAGGGTGAGCGTCAGGATGGCCAGAGTCATACGTTTCATCATTTTTGTTTTCCTTTGGAAATTGCGTTAATTATAATACATTGCCGTGCAATAGGAATACTGCTTCGCACCCGTCTCGACTCTCCGATGACTTGTTCGACCTCGACCTTCGAAGCGGGGACGTGACGAAAGGTGTCGTTGTGTGGTACGATAATTGGTGCTAGTATCTATTGGGTTGGATTCTTCTTGATACGGAACGTTAAGGCTTCGTCATGTCGCGCAAACGACGCAAGCAGCAATCGCGAAATCCCCAGCCTGTCGCGCCCGTCGCGGACGAGACCGCAATTGCCCCTGCGGTTCCGGCAGGACCGCGGCGCCCTGCCATGAGCCGGCGCCGCCTCTGGCTGTTTCGTCTGCTGGCGGCCACGCTGGTTCCGGCGGCGCTGTTGGGTCTGCTGGAAGGCGGCCTGCGGTTGTTCAGCTACGGTTATGCCACTGCTTTTTTCCTGAAGACAAGCGGCAGAAACGCTTATACCACCAATCAGTGTTTCGGCTGGCAGTTTTTTCCCCCCGCCATTGCCCGTGAGCCTGAGGTTTGCGAGTTCCCGGCTGTTAAACCGGACGGCGCCTGCCGGATCTTTATTCTTGGCGAATCGGCGGCCATGGGGACGCCGGAGCCGGCCTTTGCCTTCGGACGCATGCTGGAAGCGATGCTTCGGCAGCGGTATCCCGGCGTGCGATTCGAAGTCGTCAACGCGGCGATGACGGCGATCAATTCCAGTGTTCTCGTTCCTGTCGCGGGGGAATGCGCTCGGCAGGGGGCCGATGTGCTGATTGTCTATATGGGCAATAACGAGGTCATCGGTCCCTACGGGCCGGGGACCGTGCTGGGCCGTTACGTTCCCAGCCGCTGGATGATCCGTGCCAGCATGTTCGTGAAGTCGTGGCGGACTGGCCAGTTGCTGCAGAACATGCTTCAGCCGAACGACGCCCGCGGCAAGATATCGGCGGAATGGCGGGGCATGGAGGCCTTTCTGGGTCGCAATGTGACCGCCGACGATCCTCGCCTGGAAGTGGTTTACGAGCATTTTCGCACGAACCTGAATGCGATTTGCGAATCGGCGCGCCGCTCGGCGCGGAGGTCCTGCTTTGCACGGTTGCGACCAACCTCGCGGATTGTGCTCCGTTGGCCGCAGTCCATCGCGCGGGGCTCGACGCGGCGCCGCGTGAAGAATGCGACACGCGCTGCCGGGCCGGACAGGAACTGGCCGGCCAGGGCAAGCACGACCAGGCCATCGCTGAACTGCAGCGCGCCCTGAGCGTCGACGACGGCTTTGCCGACGCCCATTTCTGTCTGGCGCGATCGCTGCTGAAAACGGGCGATTTCGCGCAGGCCCGCAAGCACTTCGTCCTGGCGCGGGATCTCGACGCATTGCGTTTTCGGGCCGATAGCCGCATCAATCAGACGATTCGCGAGGTGGCGGCTGAGCGGGCCACCGGCGGCATATGGCTGGTTGATTTTGAAAAGGAACTGGAGGAGAAGCAACGGTCGGCAGGCTTGCTCCCCGGAAACGAATCTTTCTACGAACATGTACACCTCCGTCCCGAGGGGAACTACCTATTGGCAGCGGCCGTGTTTCAGCAATTGGCGGTCGCTCTTCCCGAATGGGTGCGCCAGCGGGCAACCGGCCCGGACGGGCCGATCTCCTTGGAGGATTGCTGTCAGCGCATCGCATTGACGGGCTGGGACCGTTTGCAGATGGAAGAGGAAATGGCAGCGATGACCAGTCGGCCTCCGTTCACGCAGCAACTGGATCATCGTCAGCAGCAAAGCGGCCGGCGTGCGGATACCCGCCGACTGCGCGAAAGTATGCAACTCCCGCTGCCCTGGATGATGCGATGCGCGTCTACCAAGAGGCGATCCACTCAAGTCCTGACGACCTGGATCTGCGGCAAAGTTTTGCCCGCCTGCTGCTGGAACGGAAGGACTACCAAGGCGCAATCGAACAATGGCGATGCCTCCTGGCGCGGTTCCCGAAAATGGCGAACTGGCACGCGAATCTCGGGCTCGCCTTCAGTGACAGCGGCGATGCGGCCGGTGCGCTGGCGCAATTCCAGGAGGCCGGCACGATCAATCCCTATTTGCAAGCGACAATCCGGTATTATTCCGGCAATGCTCTGTTGGCACAGGGCAAGACCTCCGAGGCCGAGCTACAGTACCGGCAGGCATTGGAACTGAATCCTTACTTGGCCAAAGCCCAGAACTCCCTGGCGGTGCTCTTGGTCAAACAGGGAAAACTGGCGGAGGCCGAGGAGGCATTCCATCGCGCCCTGGAGGCCGACCCGACCCTGCTCTCGGCCCGCGGCAACCTGGCGGCGTTGTTCGAAAAGGAGGGCAAATTGCCGGAGGCGTTACAGGAATACCGGCAAGCGTTGGAAACGGATCCTGCCGTGCTGGAAACGTATGACCATATGGTGCGTGTCTTTCGCAAGATGAACGATCCTCAGAAAGCCGTCGAGCAGTACCGCCGTGCCGTGGAAGCAATGCCCGAAAGCGTAGAAGCCCATTTCGGTCTTGGCAGCTTGCTGGAGCAGTATAATCAGTTGACCGAAGCCGCCGAGGCCTACCGCGCGGTCTTGCGCCTGGATCCCGAGCATCTGATGGCAGGCCACAACCTGGGCGCGGTGCTGGCGAAGAGCGGTCGCACGGCCGAGGCGATCGAGCAATATCGCCGCGTTCTGCGGAGCCATCCTGATTCGGCGCCGACGAGAAGCAATCTGAGTCGCCTGACGGGGCGGCAAGAATAATCAACTTCTTCCCACCTGACTGTCCGAAAAGCAAGAAACATGAGCACCAGACTCCTGCCCCTCATCGGTATTCTCCTCGTATGCTGGCCCTCTGCCGGGCAAGGCAACCAGACCAGCGACGCAACGAAAGCGGAGGCCGCCAAGGTCACCGCCCATTCCGGCGGTCTGCACGGGTATATTGGCTTCAGCGCGACCCGGCCGCCCGCCCGTTCCGAGTATAGTGCGGGCATGGGTTTCTACTCGGCAGTCTGGCCCCTGATCGACCGGCCGCTGGCCAACTTTCAGATTGGCTTGGCCGGCTGCTGGATCACCCCGGACAATTCCGACAACAGGGATACGCCGCTGGCCCCCGAGGGCACGCTGGCCCGAAGCTGGCGCGATCGGGGGCCGACGTGGTCCAGCGTTTTCCAAACCGTCGAAGGCGGATTGGGCTACTGGGCGGGCAACCATTTCCGCTACGGCCCGCCGAAATTCAGCATGAACGCCACGCCGCAGTGCTACGACTACGAGGTCGGATCGCCGGGCTGGTCTTTCTTCTACAGCAACGAAGCCCTGCCCGACAACCGATTGGGCATCGCCCAACTGAGCAATCGGCTGCTGATCCCTCCCGACGGGCTGCCATTCCAGGGGAATCCCAACGGCGAGTTCCTGGGCTATACCTGGATGGCCTTGCCCTTTACGGACCCCACGACCTCCGACCCGCCGACGGGCGACCAGAGTTGGACCTGCTTCCTGAGCGCGGGCAACTTCAAGGGGCCGATCGCGTATTACATCCCGGAGACCTGGAGCAAGATCGGCAAGTTGTTCAAGTATCCCTTTATTTATGGCCGCGGGCTGGACGCCCGCCCGGGCGAAATGGGTGGCGGCGCCATGGAAATCAATACCGTACCCTGTTTTGAGGCCCAAGACGCGCACGGGGTAGTCTATGCGAAGATACCCAAGCTGCAGTTCCCCGTGGACGGCCAGGGACGGACGCTCCTGGTGCAAGACGTGACCTACTACTCCAAAGCGGCCCTCTACAATGCCTTCAAGGCCTGGCGGAACGGCGGCCCGGGCTGCTCCGGACGGTTCGCCGAGAAGGGCGCGTGGAAGTCGAAGTTGACAACGCAAACCACGCGTTACCGCCAGGCGGGCAAGAACATCGCCGGGGTGGAACGAGTCTTCGACACGCGGGTCTTCGAGGGCAATATTTGGGGCCTGGAGTGGTTCAAAAGCAGCATCAGCTCCGCAGGCGTGTTTCCGCAGTATTTCAAGGTCGTCGGGCAGCAGCGCGTGGCCGTAGCAGCCGGCGACGTTCCCGCGGAGACGCAGTTGCCGGCGCAGGCGTTCGATCTGGCCCGACGGGGTGCGCCCTATACCTCGCCGCAGAGTGGCGCCTGCGCCGGCCCGGCCCGAAAACGGGGCCGCTCACGGCCAAACTGGCCGACGGATCTACCGTCACCTACGCGTGGTACCGTTTTGTCGATCAGCCGTCGTTCCAGCAGTATGCCTGGAGCGAGGAGAAAAAGGCCCGCTTGCAGGCCCTGGTGGAGAAACTCCATGCGAACTGGCCTGTGGACCGGGACTACATGGCGCCGCCCAGCCGCGGTGCGCTGGTGACGCTCGATCCCGCACTGCTGGTAACGCCGCCCAAGGGCCTGGAGGCGGGCTACGTGCCCATCGTAACGCATCAAGAAAGGACCAGGCCATGAACATGTTCCGTGTTATTGCCAGCTTCTTGTCGGCGTCCGCGCTGCTGTTGGCGAGCGGTCATGGTCTTGATGCCACACAAGCTTGTCCCACCCTACTTGCTGCGCCCGAAGACGACCAAGGTGATGTCGTCGTTCTGCTCGCACTGGCCCACGTGCCGCTCGACGTCGTCGATCAGGGCCTGCCCCATGCCGGCCGGCTCGCATGCCGCGTGCCGCGCAAGCACCGCGCGGAGCCGCTCGAAGGTGTACCGCTCCTGCTGCAGGTTGATGGCGTCCTCGATCCCGTCGCTGAAAAGGACCACGAGATCGCCGGGGTCGAGCATCGTGGAGGTTGCCTCATATCCATAGCCCGCGACAATCCCCAGCGGATGACCGCGCGTGGCATCGCCCACCGGTTCTTCGATGCGCAGATCACTGCGGCAAATGAGGGGCGAGCGGTGGCCGGCCGAGGCCATCGTCATTTCATGCGTCGCGGGATCGATCATGCACAGGGCGAGCGTGATGAACGATCCGTCCAGCACAATCTGGCAGACCTCGTCGTTGGTCGCGCTTAGGGCGTCGGTGATGCTGTAGGGGTGGGCCAAGAGCGCCATTTTGCAAAGTGCCGCGGCATTCGCCATGACCAGCGCGGCCGGAACCCCCTTGCCCGCCACGTCGGCCAGCAAGACCACCTGCCGGCCGCCGGGAAGCTGGAGGAAGTCGTAGTAATCGCCGCCAACCATGCCCGCCGCACGGTAGTGGGGCCAGAAGCGGTACTCGGCCAGATTCGGCAGGGCCCTGGGCAGGATGCTCGTCTGCACGGCCCTGGCGAACTGGAGCTCCTTTTCCAACTGGGCCTGCCGCAGCGCACGGCGGTGGAGCTGCGCGTTCTCGACCGCCAGCGACACCGGCCCGGCCACGGCGGTCAGCAGTTCCATGTCGGCGGCATCAAACCTGCCCGTTGCCCGTTGGCTGTCGACTTGCACGACGCCCAGCGGCTGGGTCTGCCGGGAAAGCAGCGGCACGCACATCGCCGATCGGATATGGAGTTCCATCAGACTGTGCGTTGACAGATTCGGCGGATGGTGGGCGGCGTCCTCGCAGAGGATCGCCTGGCGGTCTTGCATGGCCTTGGAGACCATCGTCCTGCTGTAGCGGATCTGCCCCTGCGGATTGTGCCGGTCCTTGCCCGCCTTGGGAACGAGTTGTTCCTTCTCCTGCAGCAGGATGAGCGCCCGGTCGGCGTGAGGGAAGACCTCGAGCAGGCCGTCCACAGTGCTGGAGAGCACCGCATCCAGTTCCAGGCTTCCGCCGAGCGCCTGGACAATGTGCAGGACCGCGCAACTTCGCCTCGAGATTGTCCTTGAGCAAGTTCTCGCTGCTGCTGCTACTGAGCAAATCGAGGCTGCCGCGCACCGTGGCGCAATAGTCGTCGTCCTCCGGCCACCGGTCGCGGACTGCCGAGCGATAGAGCAGCGACGTTCCGCCGAGCTGGATCCGGTCGTTGTCCTGCAAGCGGCGGGTGCTGATCCGCCGGTCGTTGACAAAGGTGCCGCACTTGCTTTGCTGGTCTTCCAGGACATAGGTGTCGCCCTCGGCGCGCAGCCTGGCGTGCTTGCGACTGACCGAACTCTCTTCCAGCGCGATATCCACGGGAAAGTCGGCAGTGTGTTTGCGGCCAATGAGGATTTCCGGCTTGTCGAGACGGAATTCCTGTCCAGCGTGCGGCCCAATCAGCACTTGCAGCTTTGGCACCATGGGTCTAATCCTTGGAAAATGGCGTCATCGTATCACTCTCTGGGGGCATCTAAGTGTAGCGTTTTCGTTGCCGGCAGTCAATAATTTGCAACCACCCGCCAGAATACCAAGCACGTCATTTCTGCCGGAAAGGACCATTGTACGATGATCTACTGGAAGACCGAAAGTTTTCCAGCGGCCGCGAACAGATTAGTCCCTCTCGGCAAGAGGGACCTACTTGATGTTCTGCCGGGCGGTCAATAATCTAGTCCTTCAGCCCCAGCGCCACCAGGGCCGCGAGGACCACGCCCATGATGCTTTCGCCGGCGATGCAACCGGAGGCGACGGGGATCGTGTGCATGTCGTTCCACTTGGCTGCCTTCTTTTCCAGGATCCAGGCGATCAGCGCGCCGAGGAACATGGCGAAACCTTGGTACGCGGGGACGGTCATGGCGATGCCCAGCGCGGCCGGCGAAGGCGTGTAGGGCTTGGCCTTGGGGAACACATTGTCCACGACCACGATGGTCACGCCCGCCACGAAGGCCACGCCCATCGCCCACACGGCGCTGGGCGGCAGCGTGCCGAGCCCCTTGGAGAGCACTTCCGCCACCGCCTTCCATATCAGCGCGGAGGGCGCCGCGAACTTGTCGCCTCCCAGCACATTGACGTCGGGCACGAGCATGAAATAGGCCGGCACCGCCAGCAGCGCGCCGGCCAGGACGCCGAAGAGCTGGGCGACGAACTGCCGCCGCGGGTTCGCGCCCACCATGTGCCCGACTTTGAGATTGCCTACGGTGTCGCTGCAACTGCACGCGGCGCCGGCGGTTATGCCCGCCGTCATGAGGTTCGCCGTGATGTTGCCCGGCGCCAACGCGCCGTAGGTAAGCTGGGTCACTTTGCCCAGGGCGCCGATGGGATTGATGCCCGTTTCCGCCCCGGCCCGCGAGGCCACGGCGGCAAGGAAGAACGTCATCACCACGGCGATCGCGCCCATCCACCACTGGATCGCAAAGACCCAGGTCAGCAGCACGGCGGCGAGACTGCCGCTGGAGAGGAAGCCCAAGACGAACCACGTCATGGGGATCTCGATGTGGTCCAGCGGGCCCCTTGGGGCATTGCGCTTGCTGCCGAAGGCGATGAAGATGCTGGCGAAGGTCCGCCCCAAGGTCCGCCACTGAAAGGCCAGCGCCAGCAGCCCGCCGACCACCAGCACCGTGGCCCCCGGCCAGAGCGACCACTTGCTGATGTTGCGAAAACCGCCGACCTCGCGCATGGCTGCTTCCTTCTGGCTGTCCATGGCTTGCTTGACCTCGGCTTCCTCGGCGTCTGCGCCGAGCTTGAATCCCAGCGCCTCCAAGGTCTCCGCAGGCTGGTCGGCCGGCAGCGAGAGTCTGGCTTCCCATTGGACGGCGGCCGGGGCTTCGATGACCAACGACCTGACGTCCTCCCCCTCGGGTTTGTTCTTGACTTTGACCTTGTTCAAAGCCTCGCTTGCCTTGAGGACCCCGTGGAATGGGTTGGGCGAACCGTCCTGCAAGGTTTCGCCGCCGAGGTCGCGCTCCAGGCCGCCGAGGTCGACATAGCGAGTGTCCCTTTTCCAGGTATAGCGGAAGACCTGCGTGTTGACGGTGGAGGAAAGCTGCGGATCGGCCTTTAGCGCTTCGGGCGAGGGAAGCTCGGGGCCGCTGCCGGCCTCGTCAAGTTGAACGGCAAGCGACTGTCCGGCCTTGAACTCCAGGGGCAGCTTGGGCACGGCCACGGCCAACAGTTTTGGCGGGTCGTGCTCAACGATTTTCGCCTCGATCAAGCGCGGCGCGAGGATTCCGTAGTTGAGCACCAGCCCCAAAAGCATGCTCAGGCCGACTTTCATGCCGAACAGCGCGCCGATGCTGACGAAGATCAGGCTGGGCTCGAAGCTGAGGGTGAGCTTGCTGAGGGCAATGCGGTGCAGCCGCCAGGGGACAATAAATTGCGCGGGAATCCACCCCAGGCCGTCCCGCAGCCCGGCGACGAGCATTCCGCAAAGGCCCGCGATTCCCAACGAGACTGCCTTCTTGATCGCCTGGCCGCCCTGCGAATACATGACCAGGAGCGTCTCGCCGGTGGGGATATTGGCGGGAAAGCGGAGCGAATCGATCTGGATCATCTGCCGTTTGAGCGGGACCGCCATGAACAAGCCCAGGTACAAGATGACGGCGATGAACAAGGTGAGCTGCCACCAGACGAATTTGTAGCCGGTGAGCATGGTCAGCGCGGGGACCGCCGACACCAGCCCGGCGGAGGAAATCCAGCTTGCGGCCACGGCCACCGTCATCATCATGGTGTTCTCCATGAGTCCGAATTCCCGCCGCACGAGGCGCATGCCGCGGAGGGCCTTGAAGACGGCAAAGATGACCACCACCGCCGCGATGTCCACGCCCAACCCCCAGCCGGACTTGAGTCCGACGTAGAGGTTCGAGAGCGACATCAGCCCGCCAAACATCATGCCGGCCAGCACGGCGCGGACGGTGAGGTCCGGTTCTCTGTCGCCGCGATAGACGTTGGCCAGCCACTCCAGGTCGCGCTGTTCCAATGACTTGGGTTCGGCTTGCGTATCGTCTGCCATGATGATCGGGAAGCTAGGCTTCTGTGGATTGGAAACAGCTTCTAAGGCTATCCGATGGCGGGTGTTCTTGCAACGGATACCGCGGGGCGGTTGCCCGGGAGGCTTGCTCGCGACCGTAGGGTGGGACAATCAAACCGCTGTGCTGGTGGACCTGCGGTCGCGGTCCAACGTCGGTTCGGCGTTGATCCAGAACTGAGGGTTGCCCGGTTTTGCGCCGGCCCACCGTGATTTGCGCGACCTTGTCCCATCCTACGGCCACTGGCAAGCCGCCCAGAATCGCGAACGGTCATTTGGATCCGGCCCATAACGCTTGACGCGCTTGCTGGGTCGAGACAGAATGGACCGAGTGCCGGTCAACGGCCGCACTGTTCGTTGAAGTCGCGTCCGCAGGCAAGCCCGTGGTTAAGAGAGGTCTTCGTGAGATTCACAAGACGATTCATCAACCGCAGTATGCTGCTTGGTACCATCACCCTGCTCATGCTTGCGGGTCAGGCTTGGGCGGGCCAGCCGAAAGGAGGCCAGCCGAAGGTCTTTATGCTTGCCGGCCAGTCGAACAGGGACGGCCAGGCCAATCTCAGTACCATCGATTCTCCCGGCTACCTGGCCAACCTCACCGCACGGCTCAATCAGAAAGTGTCTGCCGTCGCGTCAAGCAAGCTCACCGAGACGGTCGTGATAACGCTCCTCCAGGACCCGGTCTTTGCCAATACCTTGGACCAAAGGCAACTCATTTTCAAAACCGGTGCGGACCAATTGGCGGCCTTTGACAAGGCGGATCCGGCCAACCACATGTTCTTGACATGGCTGCTGAACAACACGCAGGCCATGGATTTGTATTTGGAGGCCGCAACGCCTACGGGACTTAAGGCCAGGGAGAGCAACAATTACACTTTGACGACGGCCTCTTTGCAGATCTGGAAAAATATCTTCTTCGCCGATCCCGACTCGAGAGATGGCATCTATTTGAGGCTGGCCATCGCCACGGCGCTTGCCCCTCCCGGCAGCGGCAACCGCGGCGCAGGCATGGCGCAAACGCCCGCGGACCCTGTAGGCCGGTACCAGCACTTCAAGTCGGCACACAAGAACAAGGAACTGTTTCCCAGCTTCGACAAGCTTACCGTCTGGGAGTATGAGAAGGTTGTTTCTTCCTGCGCATCGGACGCCGATCTGGCCTGGGCGCGGGCCATGCTGAATACCTGGCGGCCTGACTTGAGAATCCATGAACAGGTCGTGAATTCGACCAGCGAAGTCTGGCGGAGGAACTCGCCGCATCCGTACACGGACTATAGATCCGTACTGTCCGGCGGCGGAAAATGCGGTCCCAGGTCGTCGTGGTCCGTGATGATCTGCCAGGCCTTCGGCATCCCGGCGATCGGAGTGGGGCAGCCCGCGCATGCATGTGTCGCCTACAGAACGTACGATCCGTCTCTGGAACCGCAGCCGGGCAGCGCCTGGAAGGTTGGCTATGGACGCGGATGGCAGGTCTCGCACCTCGAGGGGCTGTCGGGGCCCGAATTCCTGGCGGGCGTGGCGGAGCGGTCGCGGGTGGCGGAATTCTCCCGGGTGGAACACCTGCGGTGGCTTGCCTCCGCGCTGGGTTCCAGCGAACAGGCGGCCGCGGTCATGGCAGTCGCCCACAAGATCCAGACGTCGGCGCCCGCCGTGAAGACCGATCTCACGGCCTCGGCGAAGGCGGCGGAGGCCGAGAAGGAAGTGCCAGCAGAAGCACCGGCAGCAGCGCCGGCAACCGGGCCGGCAGCGCCGATCAGGCTGTCGCCCGGCGACACACGGGTGGAGGCGGCAGCGTTCTCCGGCATGTCGGGTGTTTGCGTCTATGATTGTTTCACGGGCGGAAAGCAGGTGAATTTTCAGAAGAATATGAAAACGAGCTGGATCGACTACACTCTCGATGTCCCCGCCGCGGGAAGCTATGGGCTGAAGATCCGAGTCGCCGCGCCGAATTTCGACCAGGTTCTGGATATCAACTGCGGCGCCAACAAGCTGGCAACGGTCGCGGTCCCCAACACGACGGGACTTTGGGGAACGACCGAGGAGGTGGAGATCAAGCTGGAAAACGGCAAACAAGTTCTGAGGATTTCGGCTCCTTTCCAGCGAGGAGTCGCGGTTAGGTGGCTTGATTTGAAGGAAAAGAAAGAACCATGATCAATTCCTTTCGGTTCCTCGTCGGTATAACCCCGCTCCTCTGCGGCTTCGCGGCGGGCATTTCTAGCGCCGCCGCCGATCCGCCCAATATCATCCTGTGCATGGCGGACGACCAGGGATGGGGGGACGTGAGTTACAACGGACTGACGCAGATTCGAACGCCGGTCCTGGATTCCATGGCCGCAGCGGGCATGCGTTTCAATCGCTTCTATGCCGAGCAGAGCTGCTCGCCCACGCGGGCCGCCGTGATGACCGGTCGCCATCCCAATCGCATGGGAGTCTTCTGGCCGGGCATGCCGCTGCGGAGGCAAGAGGTGACCATCGCCCAGGCGGCCAAGGCGGCCGGTTATGTCACGGGGCATTTCGGCAAATGGCATTTGAACGGGATCGCCGGACCGGGCAAGCCGATCAGCCTCTCCGACCCGCTCGGTCCCGGCCCCTTCGGCTTCGACGAGTGGTTCTCGGTCTCCAACTTTTTTAACGTGAACTGGACGTTCAGCCGCAAGGGCACCAACGTGAAGGTCCCCGGCGACGGCTCCGACGCCATCGTCGCCGAGTCCCTGAAATTCATCGGGGATATGGCGGGCCAGAAAAAGCCGTTCTTGGCCGTGATTTGGTTCGGCGCGCCGCACGCTCCGCACATCGCCCTGCCCGCGGACGTCAAGGCGGCCGGCGGCTCGGGCTATTTCGGCCAGATTCTGGGGATCGACCGCAGCATGGGGACCTTGCGCAGCGGCTTGCGCAAACTGGGTATCGCCGAGAACACGCTGGTCTGGTACTGCAGCGACAACGGCGGGTGGATCGATCCGGCCCATCCCAACGACAACGGCGTCAGCGGGGGCCTGCGCGGCCGCAAGGGCGATATGTATGAGGGCGGCATCCGCGTGCCCGCCGTAATCGAGTGGCCCGCGCGAATCAAGCGGCCCATGGTCACCGACATGCCCGCCGGCGTGATCGACATCTATCCGACCATCGTCGACATCCTGAAAGCAAAGGTCGCCCATCAGGTGGAACCGTTGGACGGCATCAGCCTGGCGCCGCTCCTGGACGGGCAAATCAAGCAGCGGCCCAGGCCGATGGGGTTCTGGCAATGCCTAGGCGGCGCTTCGACGGATTCCGGGCCGTCGGCCTGGAGCGACAATCAGTATAAGCTCGTCAAGGCTGCCCCCGGCAAGTACGAGCTTTACGATCTGACGGTCGATCTCGGTGAACAGACGGACGTGGCGACCACGCACCCGGAGATCGTCAAGCGGATGAAGGTCGAGTTGGAGAACTGGCAGCAATCCGTCTTGCGGAGTTATCGCGGCGAGGACTACGCAAAAAACCGGCGTTAAGGCAGCTCCTCGATGACAATATTGCGATACCAGGCCTCGCTGGGATCGCCGCCGTGGATCTGCAGGCCGATGATGCCGCTCTGGGGGATCTTCACGTCGCGCTCGGTGTAATCGACGGTCTGCACGCCGTTGAGGAACAAGCGGATCCGCGGTCCTTCGCAACGGATCTCATACTGGTTCCAGCCGGGCTTGACGATCTTGCGCAGCAGCGCCTTGTCGGGCGCGACCAGGGCCCGATTCCGCCGCGATTCGTCGTACAGCGATCCCCAGTAGCCGCCGTCGGGGCCGGTGTCCATGTCAGCCTGAAAGCCCGAGACCTCGTAATGATTGGGCACGCGTTGCGAGCGGAATTGGATGCCGCCGTTGGCATTGCTGCCGACCAGCTTGCACTCCGCGCGGAGAACGAAGTTCGTATAAGACTTCGTCGTGCAGAGAAAGGCGTTGTGGGGCACGCGCTCCTTCAGCGTGCCGCCAACGATCGCCCCGTCTTCGATGCGGAAGGTCTTGGCCGTATCGCCTTCCCAGCCTTGGAAAGTGCGGCCGTCGAACAGCACTTGGGCCTTCGGCGCGGCCCGCTCCAGCAGCGATTTGGCCCGCGCAGCCGGCTGGCCGGCCGGGCCCGATTGAAGCACCTGCCGCATGGCCGCCGCCACGGCGCGGGGTTCGTTCCGCACGATCTTCTCGGCGATGGCGACCGCCGTATTGGCGGCTTCCTCTTTCAACCCCGCCTGGTTTAGACACGAGGCGGCCAGCGCCAAGGTCTTGCTCGACGGGATGCGGACGAGCACCGCCAGGACGAGCTTCTTCTCCTCGTCGCGCCCGGCTGCCCGCAAGGCCTCGTCGCACATGGCCAGGCGGCGGTCGGGCGGAAGGTCCATTTGCCGCGCCAGGCGGATATAGCCGCGCAAGGCCCGCGATTTCAGCTTGTCGGAAGAAAAGGTCTTGGCCATGTCCAACAAGATCGGCGCGGCGTCGACGCTCGACCAATTACCCAAGGCCCGCATCGCCGCATCCTGGATCTCCGTGTTCCCGCTGCGGGCGTCGGCCATAACGATCCCCAGCGCCTTGGCCCCGCCGACGCGGCCGATCCATTCGATGACCGTGCAATGCGTGGCGACGGACGAGCCGTTCAACAACCGGGCCAGCCGTTCGGTACATCCATCCCGATCAGAGATTCTCGGGCAGGCGGCCTGGAGGGCTTCCTGAAGGAGCCTGATCTCGTCCGCGTTCTTGGCGGCCAGCAGGCGCGCCACCAGGACCGGAAACTCTTGCTGGCCGATGATCCGCCCCAGGGCGCGGATTGCCGCCAGCCGGACCTCGGGCTGCGGATCGTCGGCAGCCTTCATGGCCGCGGGCGCGGCCGCGACGATCCTCCGCCGCGCGACGACGTCCAACAGGGCAAGCCGCGTCTTCGGGTTGGCGCGGTCCAACTCGGCGGCGATGGCGGCATCAACGCCTGGGCCGGCCAGCTTTGCCAGACTGGCTTGTGCCGTCTCGGCCAGGGCCGGGGCGCCCGCTTGCGTGTCACGGGCCGTAAAGGCCGCAAGCAATACCGGCACGCTCGACGGATCGGCCAACTCGCCCAAGGCGCGAATCGCCGCGAGACGAACCGCGGCGGGACCACTTGCCGCGGCCTTCTGCACGGCGGGAAGCACGGCTGGGTCGCGACGTCCTCCCAGCGCGCCGATTACGAGCACTTGCCTTGCCGGCGGCGCGGTGCCCAGCGCAGCCAGCAACAGTTGCGTCACGTCTCGATCTGGCAGCAGCCGGCTTGCGCCGACCGCCATGGCGAACATAGCGCCGTCGTCCGACTTAAGCTGTTCGGCCAACAAGGGTCTGCCCTGGATTACGATCGCCCCGCGCGTTGCCGCCAGACGGGCCGGCTTGGGTACGAAGGCCGCTCGCACGGCCTCATAGATTGCAGCCGCCTCTTCCCTATGGCCGACGGCCAATTGCCGCTCGGCCGCGATCAGGATCGCGTCAGCGGCGGCCGCGCGGACCGCCGCCGATTCGGACTTAAGTGCCGGCCTAAGAATGCCAATAGCGTCGGGCGTGGCGATCCGGCCAAGCGCCGTGAGCGCCTCGGCAGCCGCGCCGGAAGAAGCGCCCAAGGCGATCGGTTCCAAAGCGCTGACGGCCTTGGCATCGCGACGAACGCCAATCGAGTTGACTACACCGGCCAGGAGCTTGCCGTGGAGGCGGCCCAGTGCGGCACGCAGGGCATCGTCGGCCGACGGATCGGCGATCGATTCCAGCCCGCACCGGGCATAGGCGGCCAGTTTCTCGTCGCCCAGCAGTTCGGCCAGTGCGGGCACGGCCTCCTTGCTGCCGAGCACGGCCAACTGTTGGCAGGCCCTGGCCTTGTCGAACGTCGCCGCGCCGGAGCGCAGCACGGCAATCAGGCGTGCAGCCTCCGCGGCTCGGGAAGTTTCGGCGCCTTGGGCCGGCAGGCTCGCCGCGGCGACGGTCAGCAGCATCCCGGCGGCGATGATGGTAAGCAGGCGTTGGAGGTTTTTCATGATTATGGTCTCACTTTCGTAGAACGGAATTTATTCCGTTGCTTTGTTTTTTTGTAAACGGAATGAATTCCGTTTTACGCAGGTTGTTCAAATATGCCACGGCTCGCGGAGTGCGCGGCTCCGCATGGCGTTGGCCTCGTCGTCGCCGACAAACATTTCCTTGACCGGATCGAAAACGAGTTTGCGGCCCAGCAGCCAGGCGATCGCCGCCGCGTGGCAGGCAATGTGCGAGTGACGCATCACGCCCGAGTTGGCATTCGGCAGTCCGCCCGACTTGATGCAATCGAAGAAATTCCTGGCGTTCTGGGTGGCCGCGAGTCCGCCGGCGCGGGGCGTGGCGATCAACTCGCCGCGGAGCGAGGCCGGCGAGACCTCGATCCCGCCCGAGTCGCCCGTCTCGACCCAGCCTTCCTCGCCCTCGAAGCGGACCGGGCAGGTGCCCAGGCTGGTCCGATACTGGGGAGCGCGGTCGCCGAAGGGGTTCGGCAGGAAATCCATGACCAGCCGCACGCCGTTGGCGTACCGGGCGTTGAGGCACGCGGCGGTCGGCTCGTACTCGACCGGCATGGTGTTGTCGGCCTGGTTCGCCCATTGGCAAAGGTCCACCGTGTGCGCGCCCCAGTCCAGTAGCGTGGCACCCGAATCGAAGTCGAAAAAGGCCCGCCAGCCGCCGTTCACGTAACTCCGGTTGTACGGCCGCCAAGGCGACGGCCCCAGCCAGCGGTCCCAGTCGACCACGTCCTTGGGCGGCTCGGGCTCGGCGGGCAGCCAATCGTAGCGGACTTGGGGCTTGTAGCACGAGGCATACAAGGTCTTGAGCTTGCCCAGCTTGCCGCTGTGGGCCAACTGCACGGCGGCCTGGAAGTTCGAGACCGTTCGCCGCTGAGTGCCGGCCTGAAACACCCGCCCGTAGCGGCGGACCGTTTCGTCCACGGCCTGGCAAAGGCCGATCGTCAGTCCGCAGGGCTTCTCGCTGTAGACGTGCTTGCCGGCCTTGAGCGCCAGGATCGAGCCCACCGCGTGCCAGTGATCGCCGGTGGCGATCAGCACGGCGTCGATCTCCGGCCGGGCGAGCAAGTCGAACATGTCGCGGTAGGCGGCACAATCGTGGTTGCCGTACTTGGCGTCGGCCATGGCCTTGACCGCCGGCGCCGGTCGGCCCGGATATCGCAGATAGCCACGAACTGCACGTCCGGCTCGGCGATCATGCACTCCAGGTCGTGCCAGCCCCGGGGGCCGATGCCGATCGCGCCCAGCACGATCCGCTCGCTGGGGGCGAAGACGCCGTTGCGGCCCAGCGCCCGGGCAGGCAGAACAGCCGGCAGCGCCGCCACGCCCGCCATGGCGAGCGATTGCTTCAAGAACGCGCGACGCGGCAGCGGCCGTGCGGGGTTTTTCTTGGAAATCATGGTCAATGCTCCTCGACTACGCATGGTGCAGCCCGGCGGGCGGGAATCGTTGCGATCCGCGCCGTCGTCCCGGTCAAATTGGCCCCTATAGTTTAATTCGCGGTTGCGTTGTTGGCAATCACCATTGCCGGTTCACCGCGAGGAAGAGGAGTAGCGTAGGCCGGAACAAGCTTGCGCAGTTCCGGCATTGATCTCTACGGCTTTGGGAAGTGCCCACAGGGGGAGATCCACGCCGGAACTGCGCGAGCTTGTTCCGGCCTACCGGCCTACCTGGCCTCTAACACCAGTACCCAGTCGCCGTCGCCATCGTGGTTGTTGCCGGGCGGCGTGAACCTGCGCGAGCCCGTGTTTGCCAGCGGCGATCCGGCGATGGCCGTGTAGGCGCCGTTGCTCGGATCGAACCAGCGCGCCGTGGCCGGCCCGCTGAGCCTTGTCATATCGACGCTGACCGTGCGGCGCGTAGGCAGGTAGGCCAAGGCCAGGGAGCCGTCGCCGGTCCGCGCTGCCGTCGCATAATCGTTGCTGTCCACTCCCCCCGAATAATTCTTGTCGGTGATCATCGTGCCGTAGCCGGCGGTCAGGGTGCTGTGTGTCTGATCCGGCACCAGATTGTACCAGGGGCGCGACTCGAAGAACGCCTTCAGGTAGACCATCTGCGCCGCGCCCGGCGTGTCGAGGTGGCTTTTCCAGCCCGCTTTGAACGGCCAGGTATAACCGTTGCCATAGAGTTGCCCCGTGGCCCCGCTCAGAAGGGACCAGTACTCTTGGCGGCGGAGCGTGGCCGGCGTACTGGTTTTCGGTTGCGCGTTGCCCTCGAATTCGTAAACCGCCTCGACCATGAAGACCGGCATGGTCTTCGTCGGATTATTGTAACCCCTGAGCACCTGGATGTAGGGCGGTCCATAGCAATAGGCGGCATTCAGGGAAACGATCGCCGCCCACTTCGGATCGTCGGTGGAGACGCTTGTGCCAACGTGCAATTCAATGGTATGGATGTGGCGCGTGTCCTTCTCCTTGATGCCCAGCGCCACGGCCGTTGCGACGGCGTCGCATTTCGGATCTCGCCAGCGATCGAAATCGTTGCCGCTCATCCAGAGGATGTTGTCGAAGGTCTTGTAACGGCTGCCCAGGTATTGGCCGTAGGCGCGACACTTGGCCGGGCCGTTGTTCGAACAGCGCCGGCAACCAGGCAATCGTCTCGGCCGGATCGAGGATGATCAGGATCTTGTGTTTCGCCGCCAGCTTGATCATCTTGTCGACACGCGCAAAGAACGCTTCGTTGGGCTTGGTCAGATCATAATAATTCCAATTGCTCCCGCCCGGAACATGGCCCGTGAAAGGACGGATACCGTCATAGGTGCTTGCATCATCTCGGCCGGCCATGCTTGCGCCGGCAGTGAGCAGATTGACCCAATCCGCGTTGAAACCGTGCACCTGCCGATCTGCGAAAAACATCTCCGCATCGGCCACGCTGATGTTCGTGGTCAGGGCCTGGGTGGAATCGCCGGTAATCAGATAGGGAGCGTTGTTCTTGTCCACCAGGTAGCGGCCATTGGCACTGACCTTGAGCGGATAAACCGGAAGCGCCGGCGGCGCTGCGAGGCTTGTAGCCGCGGCGACAGCAACGGCGAGAACTACGGAGCGAGCGAGAAAGAGTTTCATGATTTGTGGACCTCGGGACCATTGGGTGCCGTCCCGCGGGCGGGACAGCTATATGGCGCTATAGGCTTGTGACAAGGGTTCGGTCCTTATGCTCATGATTCTGGCATGCAAGCCGAGCACGGTCAAGGGAATGCGTGGGACTTCTCGAATCGCTAAGTTGCGAACCAGTTCTCCCGGCGGTAGAATCGAGATTGCTTTGCGATTTTCCCGCCTTGCTCGTTCCTGCCGCTAACAACCCCCTGGAGTAACCATCATGTTACGAACCGCCTTGATCGTGGCGTCTTTGAGTATCTTGATTCTGTCCCCGTGTCGGCCTTGTCCGGCGGAGGAGAAGAACCTGCTGGACAACCCGTCCTTTGAGGTAACGATACCGAAGAACCAGTTTGGCCACGTGCTGAAGAGCTGGGGGGGATGGAAGTACGAAGGCGACTGCGACTTCCGCGTCGGCCAGATCGCGCGTACCGGCAAACGCTCCTGCTTGTTGTTCGGAGGGGCCACTCCCAAGATCCGCACTTCCCAACTCGTCGAGCTCCAACCGGGGCGATACAAGACCACGGCTTACCTCCGCGGGCTGGACATCGGCACGGGCATCTGGAACAACAGCACCGAGTTCATGTTCGCCGACAAGTATATGAGCCTGAAAAAGAACGGCACGTTCGGCTGGACGAAGCTGACGTATGTCGGCGAGATCACGAAAAAGGGGCAGGCCGGACCCTCCTTCGGCCTATGGGCCCCGGGGTATTTCTGGATCGACGACGTTCTCGCTGGTCAAGGTGGGCAACGACGTGCCGCTGACCCCGGAGCCGGTGCTGGGCGCGGAGGAAGCGCCCATCGCGCCGCCGGGCGATTTTGGGCCCGGCGCCGTGCGCTGCGCGGAGTGCGGCTACAAGAACATGCCCCAGTGGAAAACGTGTTACGCCTGCGGCACGCCGCTGGAGGCGAAGCAGGTGGTCGCCACCGGCCCGGCCACGAAGTTGATTACCTCGTTCGAAGACAAGAACCCCTTCGAGAACGGCACGATCGTCCAGGCCCATGCCACCGACGGCACGAAGGCCCTGCGGATCGACAAGGACTACATCGTCATGCTCCAGCCGCAGGATTGGCGAGGCTACGATTTCCTCGAGACCGACGTCTACACCGATTCGAAGGTGCCCATTCCCTTCTACGTGGAGTTCCATGACGCGCAGACTCGCGACTACTGGACCCGCGTGAACTACAACACGGTCATCCCGCCGGGCCAGAGCAAGCTGGTCCTGCCGCTGAAGCAGATGTACGTGGGCGAGAAGTCGCGCCCGGGCGGCCGTTGGACCTCGGCAGCATCACGAAGATGGTGTACGCCATCGGCGAAAAGCCGCCAGCCCCGGTCTATATCGACAACCTTCGCCTGCGGCGCGACGACTCGCCCAGCCGCGTCACGTTCGACGGGCTGTATGCCTTCGACTTCGGCCTCAGCAGCAGCCCGGTCATGGAGGGTTTCACGCAGCTCACCCAGGGCACGATCTACAGCCGAGGCCGCGGCTACGGCCTGAAAGACGCCAAGGTCTGGCGGAGTTTCGACGTCTTGCAGCCCGATCCGCTGTACGAGGATTTCATTTGCATCGAGTCGGGCTCGCTGGCGGTGGACGTGCCCAACGGCCGCTACCGCGTCTTCGTGAACGTCGACAACCCGTCCGGCTTCTGGGGCGAGTATCAGGTCTACCGCAAGCGGGCGATCTTGGCCCAGGGCAAGCCGGTCATCACCGAGACCATGGACTTCGACGCCTTCAAGAAGAAGTATTTCCGCTTCTGGAACGTGGAAGACCTGCCCAGCGACAACACCTTCGACAAGTACCAGAAGGCCTACTTCCACGAGAAGATGTTCGACGTCGACGTGACCGACGGGCAACTGCAGATCGGTTTCGAAGGCGAGAACTTCGGGTGCAGCGTTTCGGCCGTGGTGATTTTCCCCGTGGCGAAGGCGGCCGAGGGCGAGCGATTTCTCAAGTATGCGGAGGCCAAACGCCGCTTCTACTTCGACAATTATTTCAAGCGGATCCTGCACCCCGCGGCCGGCGACCCGCTGCGGCCGACCGCCGAAGACCAGCGCCGCGGCTTCGTCGTCTTCCATCGCGACTACACGAAGGAGGTCTACTACAACGATACGCCGCTGGCGAAGGAGATCGGCGTGCCACTCCGCGGCGAGGCCTTTGCCGGCGAGTACGAACCGGTGACCATGTCCCTGACGCCGCTCAAGGACTTGGGCCGGGTGACCGTGACGGCCGGCGACCTGAGCGGACCCTCGGGCGTCATCCCCGCCGGCGCGATCGACGTGGGCTTCGTCTCGTATCGCGTCACCCGCGTGACGATGGAGGGGAGCGTGTACACGATCAAACCGCGGTTTGTGATGCCCACGAACATGGTCGATATGCCCAAGGACATCACGCGCCGCTTCTGGCTGACCGTGAAGACCCCCGCGACGGCCCGGCCCGGCGTGTATCGCGGCCACGTGGCGGTTGCGACGCAAAACGGCGGCTCGGCCAGCGTTCCGATCGAGTTCCGCGTCCGGGCCGGGACGCTGGACCCGGTCGACATCCCCGCCGGCCCCTACAGCTACACGATCAGCATCCCCTGGTACGAGGACGACCCGAAGACGGCCCAGTACAACCGCGAAACGACGCTCAAGAGCCTGAAGAAAATGCGCGAATACGGCTTCACCTCGTGCAGCGGCTTCCCGCACATCGCCTACCGCGGCTTCAAGGACGGCAAGCCCGTGCTCGATTTCACGACGGCCGACGGCGAGATGAAACTGGCCAAGGACCTGGGGTTCCTGGCCGTCAATACCTACGGCGGCGGAGTCTCCGGCTTCGAGGCCTACTACCAGGACCAGGGCGCGATGACCGCCGCCGGACTCAAGGATTACTCGGCCTTCATTCGGGCCGTGTATGGCGAAGTCCAGAAACACGCCGAGGCCAAGGGCTGGATCCCGGTCTATTACAACCTGGCCGACGAGCCGATGGGCGACGACCTGACCCGCTCCGCGGAAAACGCCGAGGCCTATCGCCGGGCGTTTCCCAAGGGGCCTCCGTACTTCACGGGAGCGAGCAGTTTTGCGGGCAACGACCGGAACAGCCCGCACCTGCGACTGGGCAAGGCCCTGCACGCGGTCAGTTGGAACGGTCACGACGAAGACTCCGTGAAACTGCTGCACGAGCTGGCCGCCGATTGGGGCTTCTACAACGACGGCAATCGCTGGACCTTCGGCGAGTACATGTACAAGGCCGCAAAACAGTTTGGCATGAAGTTCCGCATCTGTTGGCATTGGAACGCCGCGGCCGGCGATCCCTACTATGCCCTGGACTGCCGGGAGGACGATTACTCGTGGTGCAGCGGATCGCCGGACGGGACGCTCATCCCGTCGCTTTACTTCGAAGAGCTGCGCGAGGGCCTGAACGACTATCGCCGCCTGGTCACGCTGGCCCGCCTGGCGAGAGAGAAGGCCGGCACTCCGGCCGCTACGGCCGCCAATGCCCTGCTGGCGAAGCGGATGGCCGCGTTCAAGCTGAACCAGCGGGACCACGACGCCATGTTCCCTGAAGGTGCGTGGCGCGATTTCCGCAGCCAGGTGGACGACGCCATCGAGGCCTTGCGAAAATAGGAGCAGCTCCAGCATGATCAAGAGAACTCTTTCCAACCTTTTCGTTTTGGCCGCTGCGGCAGGCCTGTGCGCAGTCATCCCGGCTGTCGCCCTCGCTGGCTCCGTCTCCACGGCGAACGCCACCATCTTCGGCCCGAACGTCTACGTCTTCGACGCGAGCATGCCCGCCGCGGACGTCCAGCGCACGGCCACCCGCATCTTCGCGAAGATGGAATCCAACCAGTTCGGTCCCGAGCGCTATGCGCTGCTTTTCAAGCCGGGCAAGTACAACGTTGCCTTCAACGTCGGCTTCTACACCCACGTGGCCGGCCTGGGGCAGAGCCCCGACGACGTGAACATCAACGGCGGCGTGAACGTCAACGCCCAGTGGATGCCCAACGCCAACGCCACGTGCAACTTCTGGCGGACGCTGGAGAACTTCGCCGTCACCCCGTCGTCCACCAAGGGCGTGACGCGCATCGCTGTCTCCCAGGCGGCTCCCCTGCGGCGCCTGCACGTCAAGGGAGCGCTGCACCTGTTCGACTTCGACGCGCATTGGAACGCCGGTTGGGCCAGCGGTGGCTTCCTCGCCGACTCGGTCGTGGATGGCGAGGTGGTGCCCGCCTCGCAGCAGCAGTGGCTGTCGCGCAACAGCAAGTGGGCCCGTTGGTCGAACGGCGTTTGGAACATGGTCTTCGTGGGCGACGTCAACGTGCCGAAGGGCGCCTTCCCCAACCCGCCGTACACGGTGGTGGACCAGACGCCCATCATCCGCGAGAAGCCCTACCTCTATGTCGACGGCTCTGGGCGGTACTTCGTATTCGTTCCGGCGCTGCAGACCAACACCCGTGGCGTCAGTTGGGCGGCCGGCCCCACGCCGGGCACGTCGGTCCCCATGGATCGGTTCTACATCGCGCAGCCCTCGACGGCGAGCGCCGCCAGCATCAACTCCGCGCTGGCCGCGGGCAAGCACGTCCTGTTCACTCCGGGCAACTACGCACTGGACGACGTGCTCAAGGTCACCAAGGCCAACACGATCATCCTCGGCCTCGGCGTCCCCTCGCTGGTCCAGACGCGCGGCCTGCCGGCCATTTCGGTGGCGGACGTGGACGGTGTGAAGATTGCCGGCCTGATCCTCGATGCCGGTGCGGCCAGTTCCACCAGCATCCTGGAGATAGGCCCCGCGGGCAGCGCTACCGATCACGCGGCCAATCCAACCTTCCTCTATGACCTGACGGTGCGCACGGGCGGTGCGAGATCGGGCAAGAACGACGTGGGCATCAAGATCAACAGCAACAACGTGGTGGCCGATCAGATCTGGATCTGGCGCGGACCACGGTGCGGGCGCCGCGTGGACCGTTAATCCCACGAAGCACGGCCTGCTGGTCAACGGCGACAACGTGACCATCTACGGCTTGTTCAACGAGCACCACGAGCAGTACCAGACGCTGTGGAACGGCAACGGCGGCCGCGTATACTTCTACCAGTCCGAGATGCCCTACGACGTGCCCAACCAATCGTCCTGGATGAGCGGAGCGACCAGCGGCTACGCCTCGTACAAGGTTGCCGACACGGTGACGAGCCACGAGGCGTGGGGCGTGGGCGTGTACTGCTACTTCCGTGACGCGGCCGTGAAGGCCAACAGCGCCATCGAGGCGCCCGCCGCGAGGGGCGTCAAGTTCCACAACTTGACGACCATCTGGCTCAATGGCCGGCCCGGCAGCGAGATCGCCCACGTTATCAACAACCTCGGCGGCCGGGTCTATGCGAACTCTCCCGCCGCTGCCATGCGGCAGACCTACGGGCATTTTGGCGGCACGGGCTCCGGTGGGACAAGCGGCACGCTGCACCGTTAAGCCGGAGCGGGAGCGGTGAACGCCGTGGACATCGCCACACTGCCGAAAACAATGCTCTTGAGTTCCAAGATGCAAACTCGTTTGGCTTACCAATGCTCGAGTAGGATCTCATTGTCTCCGTTATGGTGGTAGATTTTCCACCCCATGTATTTCGTGAAGGCCTCGTACAGCACCGCGGTGCGAGCGGTGTAGTTCATGGCGACGTGGTGTTCGAATCCGTTGGCCGCAAGGAAATACATCAGTTTCGACAAATTGGCGATCTTCACCACGCCCGTCGTACCGAAAGTATCCAACGGATCCTCGGTAACCTCTCCGTCGCCGATGTAGCCGACGATCCTTCCCTTGACGTCGTCGGTGGAAAGGCGGGCGAATGCGATGGGACCCGGTTTGAGAACTCCGTGCAGCGTGCAGAAACAGTGGCTGGCCGGATTCCCCTTGAGAGCCATCACGTTGGCGCCAGCCTTGACCGTCCGCATGAAGGACGTCGCGGTGTTGCTGCAATGAAAAACAACGAGTTTGTCGCTGCCTTCGCCATAGTTGTTGTTCCAATCGAATAGCGCGGAGGCTCCCCCGCCGGCAAGCTGCAGGGCGTACATGGCGAGTGCGCCCATCACGTCCACTTCGCAGGCGGAGGGGAGCAATTCATTGCTCATCATGCTCATGATCGAACAAGGGAAAATCTTCAAGGCGTCCTGCATCGCCGACCAGCACTGAATGGCGTAGGCATGGATGCCTTGTTCCTGGATCCACTTGTCGAGGACCACGCCGAGCTTGGCCGTAGTCAGCAAGGCCTGGCTGGGCACGTTCCGCTGGGTCGGCAGATAGCCGGCGAGTTTCTTCAGCTTGGCCTCGACCCTTTCGTCGGAATCGGCGAGGGCGTTGACCGCGGATACGGTTTCCACCATGCTCTTCGGCTCGACGCTGATTCCGCTCTGTTCGAGCAGTTTCTCGCTATAGCGGACGGTCTTGAAGGGAATCGTCCGTTCCCCCAGGCTTCCGATCCGCGCCACCTGCAAACCGCGCACGACCCGGCAGACGCCGCTGAACCAGTCCAGCTCTTCCTTGAATCGCGGCGAATTCGGCGAGAGAACATGGTCCCGTCCAATCGAGAAGGGAATTCCGTACTGCCGGAGATTGTTGCAAACCGAGAGCTTGCCGCAGTAACTGTCCCGCCGCTGCTGCAAGGAAAACTCATTCACCTGATCCGGGTAGGCGTGGACAAACACCGGCACGGATAGGCGGGAGAGTTTGATCGAGTCGGCAACGGCCCTCTCATCGCCGAAGTTGGGCAGGGTCACAAGAATGCCGTCGATTTTCGCGCCGTTCTCCCGGAAAACCTCGCCACACGCCGCCGCATCCTGCCAGTTCGAGATGACACCGTCAGCGGTGTCTCTTTCCGTGACGGCGACGACGTTGATGCCGGCTTCCTGCAGCTTTGCGAGCATCTCCTCCCGCCCGCGTTTTGCCAGTTCGATGGGAAAAACGTCGCGATTTGCCACGATAAGGCCCAGAGTCGTCGTTCTCATATTAGCTCCGTAAGGTCAGGCAACAGGGTTTCGATCAAGGCATAGGGCTTCATTGTGGCTGTGCGCGTACCGGTTGGTCAACAGACCGGGTGTAGATTTCGAGCGAACCCTGGCCGTATTGGCGAAACGGCGCCCCGACCGCCTGCCCCGCGAACTCAAGCTGACACCGCCGTTGCTGGAGGCGTTCCAACAGCGCATGGGCGGAGAAGATCCGGCCGAGTATTTTGCCTTGGAGGTCCGCGACGTCTTCTTCGCCCCGCCCGCCAGAATGTCTGACTTCAGCCCGCGGTTGACGATAGCGGACGAGAAAAAATGCACTAATCTGACTTTTTGTTGCCCACCATGCTGGACCACGCGGCCCGCGAGAATTAAGATTGGGGCTATCTTTAGGAGGAAAATAACTGTGAGCGATCTAAAAGTCTTGGCCGGGACGGCCCTTTTATTGACGGGAATGTTGTCTTCGGGAAGCGGAAACGGTCCCCTGCTGGACGAGGTCAACACGCTGCAAGGCACCGACTCCGTCGGTTCCTTCTCGCATGGGAACACTCTGCCGCTGGTGGGCATGCCGTGGGGCATGATCGATTGGTCGCCCCAGACCGATGGCGGCCGCTGGTTCTTTACCTATGGAGGCAAGAAGATCCAGGGCCTGCGGGCCACGCACCAGCCCAGCCCGTGGATGGGCGACTACGGACAGTTCCTGCTGATGCCCCAGACCGGCGCGCTGGCCGTGACCGCCGATGGCTGGGCCTCGCCCTACGATGTGAATGCCGGCGTCTGGAAGCCCGATTACCTTCGCCTGCAGTTGACGCGCTACAACGTCACGGCGGAGTTGACGGCCACCGAGCGCTGCTCCGTCGTGCGGTTGACGTTCCACGAAGGCGACTCGGGCCGCCTCCTCGTCACGCCTCCGCTCAAGGGCAAGGTCGAGGTAAAAGGCCGCAAGATCTTCGCCTATAGCCAGGAGCCCGATGCGTTTGGCACGTTCTTCGTGGTCGAGTTGGATCGCGACGTGCAATCGAGCGGGACCTTCGCCAACGGCAAGGTCTATGACGGCCAGCCGTCCCGCAGCGGCCACGGTGTCGGCGCCTATGTGAACTTCAAGACGGGCGACCTGGAGTACGGGGTACCCCGCCGCGCCGTGGTAATCAAAGTCGGAACATCGACCATCAGCCACGAGCAGGCCGAGCGGAACCTGCAGCGCGAGGTCGGACCCCTGGGGTTCGATGAGGTCCGCTCACGGACCGCGGCGGTTTGGGAGAAGCACCTCGGGCGGATCGCCATCGAGGGCGGCAGCCCAGAAGCGAGAAAGACGTTCTACACGTGCCTCTACCGGGCCTTGAAGTTTCCGCATCGGCTGTACGAGATCGACGAAGCGGGCAAGTCCATCCACCGCAGCCCCTACGACTACAAACTGCACGACGGCGTGCTCTACGCCGACAACGGTTTCTGGGACACCTTCCGCTGCGTTTACTCGTTCTACTCCGTGGCCTATCCCGAGCAGTGGAAGGAGATTATGCAAGGATGGATACAGACCTATCGCGAGAACAGTTGGTATCCCCAATGGCCCAGCCCGGGCAACCGCGGGTGCATGATCGGCACGCACATCGACGCGGTCATCGCCGACGCCATCGTCAAGGGCATGGACGGGCTGGACCTCGAGACGGCCTATGCCGGGCTGCGCAAGGATGCAATGGTAAATCCGCGCCAGGGCGACCGGGGGCGTCAGGCCCTCGACGAATATCTGAAGCGGGGCTACGTGCCCGACGGCCACTGCGAGTATGCCGCTTCGGCCGGCCTCGACTACGCCTACGACGATTGGTGCGTCGCCCAGGTTGCCCGCAAACTCGGCAATATGGACGATTACCGCATGTTCATGGAGCGGGCCAAGAACTATCGCAAGTCGTGGGACCCGCGCATCGGGTTCATGCGGGCCCGCAAGTCCGACGGCCAGTGGGTCGAGAAGTTCGATGAATTCGCCTGGGGCGGGCCTTACGTGGAAGGCGGCCCCTGGCAGTGTTCCTGGGCGGTGCAGCACGATCCGGCCGGCCTGATCGAACTTGCCGGCGGGCCACAGGCCATGGTTGCCAAGCTAGACAAGATGATGACCATGGAGCCCACGTATCACGTGGGCGGCTATGGCGGCGTGATCCATGAGATGCGGGAAATGGCCGCCGTGAAATTCGGCCAGTACGACCAGGGGAATCAGCCGGTGCATCACGTCTTGTACCTCTTCACGGCGGCCGGCGCGCCGTGGAAGACCGAATTCTGGACTCGCAAGGTGTGCGCCGAGCTGTACAATTCGGGCCCCCAAGGCTTTCCTGGCGACGAAGACAACGGCGAGATGGCGAGTTGGTATCTGCTCAACGCGCTCGGCTTCTATCCGCTCACGCCCGGTCGGCCCGAGTATGTGCTCACCAGTCCGCTCTTCACCAAGGCGACGATCCACTTGGCCAACGGCCGCGAGTTCGTCGTGACTGCGCCGGAGAATCGCGACGCGAACGTCTACGTACAGAAACGCATTCTCAACGGCGGGAGCTACACCAACACCTGGATCGCCCACGAAGTAATCACCGCGGGCAGCCACTTGCAGGTGGAACTTGCCGAGAAGCCGAAGGAGCGCCGGATCGAGCCCGGCGAGTTGCCGCACTCGATGTCTACGGACGCCGGCAATTGATGGTGTAAGGAGTGTAGGCCGGAAAATCTACGATCAATGCCCCAGGATGCGATTCCATTTCGCGCGGTTCCAGGCGATCTTCTCCGCCGGGGTCATTTTGGAAAAATCGGGTGCGGAGCTTGCAGCGGCCGTAGCCGCGGCGGCGGGTATCGCGCCGCCATAGGCCGTCGCCCGCAAGGTCGGCTGCAGGTCTTGCTCCAGGCTGCGATAAGGTCGGATCTTCAGTCGCCGCAGGGCCGCATGATACGACCGCACGGCCTCCTGCGGTTCAAGCTGGCCGTCGGCCAGGGCGCGAAGGTGCTCGATGAAGGTCAACTGGTGCTCGGAATTGTTGATCATCCGCCCGTAGAGGGCCACGCGTGCGCCGTACTTCTTGGCTTCCCACAATTGATGGAAGGCGTCGAAGGTGGTACCGGAAGATCCGCCCAAAATCCCCACGATCAGCCGCGAATCATAGCCGGCCAGTTGTTCCATGGCGGCCGGGCCGTGGTAGACGACTTTGAGGAACAGCGGCCGCGCCTTGCCCGCGACGCCGGCCAGCGTCCGCACGATCATGTCGTTGGTGAACCGCGCCAGGTCCGCTATCGCCGCTTGCGGCGCATTGGGGTCGAAGACCTCGAGGAAATGACGGAAGTCCTTGGCCGCCGCTTCCTCGCGGAAGGCCCGATACGCATCCAAGGTGCGATGGTCCAAGGTCAAATCGTTGTTCCAGGTAACCGAGTAGAGCCCCAGGTCGGCGCCGCGGGCCCGCTCGTCGGGCTGGCATTGCGGCTTGCCGCACATGGCCTGATCGATCGAGGCGGAACGGAACGGCTGCGACGGCTGCCGCAGGTAGGCGCCGCCTTGCGCCGCCCAAACGTCGGTCGCGTCGTTGGCCCGTATCGCCGGAGTGACGGGGCTCGTGTCGAACAACCGCTCGTGGAGCGTCAGCACCTCGTTCGTGCTGGCGCTCATGAGCATGATGTCGACCAGACCCTGCCGAACATTCTCGCGAATCAAGCGGCGGTATTCGTCCAAAGAACGAAAACGCCCTTCCTGGGCATGATGTTCCGGACTGCGGCCGGGCGCCGCAATGCCAAAGGCCATGTCGGCATCTTTAGCGTCAGCGAGGATGAAATCCCGGCAGGACCGGTCCGCAAGGATGCGTGCCAATTTGCGATCCAACGATTTTTCCATGATCCTCGACTCGCGGCACAGAAACGATTAATAAACAAACCCGGCAACTACCCCACAATCTTACCTTATTTAATTTACCACGGAATCGGCTCAGGAGACAAAATGTTTCGCAAGGCGATGAAAAAGTATCGCGATCCGTTTTCAAGACGGGATAAAGTGCGAACCGATCGTCCATGCGGCAAGACCAGCAGGCCAATTGTACTCAAGATGCCGCCTGCTTAAGCTTCCGGTACCGCCCGATCAGGGCGTTCGTGGAGCTATCGTGCTTGAGTTGCGACTCGGTCGTGCCCTCCAATTCGGGAATGATGCGTTGGGCCAGCACCTTGCCCAGCTCGACGCCCCATTGGTCGAACGAATCGATCTGCCAAAGGGCGCCCTGGGTGAAGACACTGTGTTCGTACAGCGCCACGAGTTTCCCCAGCGCCGCCGGAGTCAGCCGCTCCAGGAGGATCGTGTTGGACGGGCGGTTGCCCTCGAAGGTGCGATGAGGCGCCAGCCAGGCCGGCACGCCGTCGGCCTGTACTTCCTGCGAGGTCTTGCCGAAGGCCAACGCCTCGGCCTGGGCAAAAACGTTGGCCAGGAGCAGGTCGTGGTGCCGGCCGAGAGGGTTGAGCGGCCTGGCAAATGCGATGAAGTCGCAGGGGATGAGCTTGGTGCCCTGGTGGATCAGTTGGTAGAAGGAATGCTGGCCGTTGGTGCCCGGCTCGCCCCAGAAGATCGGCCCGGTCTGGTAGGCGACCTCCGCCCCGTCGAGCGTCACGTGCTTGCCGTTGCTCTCCATCGTCAACTGTTGCAGGTAAGCAGGGAAGCGTTTCAGGTACTGCTCGTAGGGCAGCACGGCGACGGTCTGCGCACCGAAGAAGTTATTATACCAGATGCCCAAGAGCCCCAGCAGCACCGGCAGGTTGCGCTCGAAACGGGCGGTGCGGAAATGTTCGTCCATCTCGTGGAAGCCGTCCAGCATCGCCCGGAAATTCTCGGGGCCGACGGCGATCATCGTGGAAAGGCCGATCGCCGCGTCCATCGAGTACCGCCCGCCGACCCAGTCCCAGAACTCGAACATGTTGGCGGTGTCGATGCCGAACTTCTGCACCTTGTCGCCGCTGGTCGAAACGGCGACGAAATGCCTGGCCACGGCGGCCTCCTCTTTGAGGGCCTTGAGGACCCAGTCTCGGGCCGTGTGCGCGTTGGTCATCGTCTCCAGAGTCGTGAAGGTCTTCGACGAGATGATGAACAGCGTTTCCGAGGCGTCAAGGTCGCGCGTGGCCTCGGCGAAGTCGGTGCCGTCGATGTTGGAGATGAAGCGGAAAGTCGTCTCGCGACGGCTGTAATGCCGCAATGCCTCGTAAGCCATCACAGGCCCCAGATCCGACCCACCGATGCCGATATTGACGACGTTGCGGATCGCTTTGCCCGTGTGGCCCTTCCAAGCCCCATCGCGCACTCGGTTGGAGAAATCGGCCATCCTGTCGAGCACGGCGTGGACCTCAGGCACAACGTCCGCGCCGTCCACCGTGATGGACTGTCCCTTGGGGGTCCGCAGGGCCACGTGCAGGACGGCCCGCTTTTCCGTGACGTTGATCTTCCCGCCCCCAAACATGGCATCGATGCGGGACCGCAAACCCGATTCCTCCGCAAGCTGCAGGAGAAGCTCGAGAGTCTCATCCGTAATGCGGTTCTTCGAGTAGTCCAGGTAGATGCCGGCGGCCTCGACCGCCATTCGTGTCCCGCGCTGCGGATCGTCTGCAAAAAGCTTGCGGAGATGCACTTCGCGGAGCGTCGCGTAGTGAGCTTCCAGGGCCTCCCAGGCGGAACGTTTGGCAAGCGGCGGGATACGTGTTGTGATGGTCATAGTCATGTCCTTTCCATTAACGAAGCCAATTGCGCCCGCGTGGACGCGTAATCCGCATGGCGGATGCCGTGAATCCCCAGACCTTGCGCGACCTGGACGAACATTGCCTGGTCGTCGATATAGACGACCTGCTCGGCCGGGACCTGGGCGACGTCCAGGGCAAGCCGAAAGATATCCGCGTCGGGCTTGCGGAGGTGGACAAAGCACGAGGAAATAAAGAAATCGACGAACTCGCCCAGCTTGAAGGTTCGAATCCGGTGCGCATTCAGCTCGCGGGCTTCGTTATTCACCACGGCGATCCGCAGTCCGTGCCGCGCCTTGAGTTGGCGGGCCAACTCGATCATCTCAGGATGAGGTTGCGACTGCGCGAACATGAAATCCCGGAACTGCTGCCGCGTGAACGGTCGCTCCTCGTAGAACACCGTCCGGTTCAGGTATTCCTCCAGCGTGAGTTTTCCCACTTCGTAGGTGTCGAAGGTCAGGTGATGCCGGTCTTCCATTTCCTGGGGATTCAGAGCGAACGTCTTGGCAGCCAAGGCCCGCGATTCGCGGCCCCAGCCGTTGGTGAGCAACACGCCGCCGACATCGAAAAACAAGGTGGTAATCGGGACCGCTTTTTTCATTGGGCCACCTTGAGGGCATTCATCCGCGTCTCAAACGGCTTGTCGTTCATGAGGGCGTCTCGCGGACTTCCAGTTCCGCCACTTTGGCCAGGCGGCGGCGATGGCGCTGGGCGCCGCTGAATTCCGCGGCGAGAAACGTTTTGACCAGTTCCCAGGCGAGCGCATGCCCGACCACTCGGCCGCCCAGGCAGATCATGTTCAGATCGTCATCTTCGACGCCTTGGTGCGCCGAAAAGGTATCCTGGATCAGGCAGGCCCGGACCCCCGCCACTTTGTTGGCGGCAACCGACGCCCCAACGCCGCTTCCACAGACGGCCACGCCGCGATCCACCTTTCCGCCAGCAACGGCACGGGCCAAAGGCACGACAAAATCCGGATAATCATCGTCCGACTTCGGCGGGCCGTCGCCAAAATCAACCACTTCATGACCGGCGTCGCGCAACATCCTGCGCAGATGCTCCTTTAACTCATACCCGCCGTGGTCGGCGGCAATACCGATGCGCTTAGGCATGATGATCTTCTCTGCGTCAGCCACTTGAACATGCTCCGAGGCGACTCTTGCTTCGATCTTATTGTAAGCCGCGACGGAGCAAAGGCAATCGGACCATGACATCAGCACCGTCGTCTGCGAGGATGACTTTATCTTCACCCTGGCGGAGTCCCGCGATCTCCCTGCGGCCGAGCATAAAAGACTTTAGCCACCACTTGAGAGTTCCCCCCCAGCACTGTGAGGGGTGCGAATCAAAAGGACAATTCACCGTGGCGGACAGCGAAATCTCTTGAACAATGCACGGCCGCAGGTTATACTTTCGCCGGTTCGAAATGCATCAATCCATGCTATCCCGAAACGGGTGCCGTGTCCTCATGGTCCGCGAGGGAGCAAGCCGCGACACTCGCTTCGCGCTTAGTATCGTTCCCGGCCGCCCACAGTAGGACATCAAACGTAATCAGTGTAGGCGCCGATGATACGGTTGGCAGCCATGGCCGCCAGCCTCGTGCGGAGGGAGACCCAATGGCGAATATCCGCAAAAGACACTCTGTGATAGGCGTACCGGACTATGCGGAACGTGAAAGCGACAAGCACCATATCTCTCTTGGCAACAGTCTTTGCGTGCATCGGCGGCGCGGGGCCAGCGATGGCGGGCGGCGGCGGCGAAAGCATGCTTCTGGTCGTCAATCCGAATGACCCCAATGCGCTGCAGATCGCCAACGCCTACGCCGCTCTTCGCAGCATCCCCGCCAGGAACATCGAATTCATCGTCCCGCCGGCCGACTACCAGAGCGGCGGCTGCCCGAACCCGATCTCGCAAGCGGAGGTCGCCAGTTACTATCTGAACCCGATCGCCAGCTACATCCAGAACCAGGGACTGACGAACCAGATCGACTACATCGGCACGATCGGCGAGGCCACTTGCTACTCGATCACCCCCCTGCCGAACACGCCGGCTACCAATGCGAACTCGCTTAATTACGCCCTCGACTTGCTGACGCCGTTGACCAACGGGTCGGGGTTGACCTTGCAAAACGCCACTTACAATATTGACAGTGGCCCGATTTCGGCGCTCTACGATTCGACCCCCGGCTCCATTGCCGTTGGCAGCAACGCCGCCGTCGTTCACTCTGCTTCCTACAGCGTGAACTACCTTGGCACCAATATTACCACCCAGTATTACATGTCGGGGACGATCGGCTACACCGGCTTCGGCGGGAACACGGTCGCCCAGGTCATCGCCAGCCTGCAAAGCGCCGTCGCCGCGGATGGGACTCACCCGGCGGGCACCATCTACTTCGAAGACAACGGCGACATCCGCTCCACCACACGGCAAGGCGAGTGGCCGGCAACCATAGCGCAACTCGCCGCCCGCGGCATTTCCGCGGTCGAAGAGGACAACACCCCCGGCGCTGCGCCGTTGGACCGGACGAATGTCCGCGGCGCGGCCACCGGCTTGGCCGCGGTAACGCTCACCAACGGCTCGACCTATCTGCCCGGTTCCTGGGCCGACAACCTGACCAGCTACGGCTGCGATTTCTGCGATACGAGCCAGACAAAGGCCACGGCCTTCATTGCCGCCGGGGCTTCCGGCACGACCGGCGCCGTGGTCGAGCCCTACGCCCTTGGCGACCGCTTCACCAATTCCTCGATCTACACCTTCATCGCCGATGGTTCGACGCTCGGTGAAGCGTTTGCCAAGTCGGTCGCCGCGCCCGACGTTCAGATGCCCTTGGGCGACATGCTGGCGCAACCGTCTGCCGACGTTCCCAAGGTTACGTTCACCTCCGGGCCGGGCAATTACGGCGCCGTCGCCGGAACCATATCCATCAGCGGTTCGGCGGGACTCGTCAATCCGAAAATTGCCACGGGCATCAGCGGGCTGGAGTTGCTCGTGGACGGCCTGGTCAGTTCTTCCGGCACGTCGGCCGGCGGGACGTTCAACCTCGACACGACGAACCTGTCCGACGGCGTCCACGAGGTCCGCATCGTGGCGATCAATAACGCCCAGGCCGCGTCGGAAGGCTATGCGGCCCAAGAGATTGTGGTCAATAACCACGGCCGTTCGATCAACTTCAGCGGCGGCAACCTGACGCTTACCTCGTCGGCGGCGACGATCAGCCTGCTCGCGGCCTCCGGCGACGGCATAGTGTCGCAAACCGAGCTGACGTGTCTGGGCCGGGTGGTGGCGCAGGCCAGCGGTTCGGCACCCTCTGGGTACGGTTCTCTTAGCCTCAGTCCCACCGCCCTGGCCCCCGGCGACAATGTGATCGTGCCCGTCGCCGTCTTCAGTGACGGCAGCCAGGTTGCCGGCGGGGCCTTTGTGGTACACGTGGAGAGTGGCGCGGTCAACGGCTGGAGCAATGGCGCGGGTAGCGGGTTGTGGAGCAACTCGGCCAACTGGAGTAACGGCACGCTGCCGCAGAACAGCGACGGGGTTGCCCGCTTCGGCGGTTCGGCCCACGGCGGTACAGTCACGCTCGACGCCTCGGCAAGCGTCGAGGAGATCGATTTCGACAACAGCGGCGGCGGCGGTTACACGATCGCGGCCTCGCCGGGCCAGACGCTCACCTTGTCCTCGACCAACGGAGTGGGGAGCGAGTGCCTGGTCAACGTCCTCTCCGGCAGCCACACGATTTCCGCTCCGCTGGTCCTGGCGGCGCCGGGGAATCTCATGAACGTGACCAACCCGGCGGACTGCTTGACCATCAGCGGCAGCGTCAGCGGCGGCGGCGCCCTGACAAAGACTGGTGCCGGCACGTTGGTGTTGACAGGCAGCAACACGTACAGCGGCACGACGACCATCAGCGCCGGCACATTGCAAGTCGGGGCCGGCGGCGCCCTGGGCACGGGGCCTGTCGTCGACAACTCCGTGTTGCTGCTGAGTCCTTCCGACACGTTCACGCTGGGCAACGCGGTCGGCGGGAACGGTTCTCTCATTCAAAGCGGTCCGGGAAAGTTAATTCTCACGGGCTCGAATACCTATAGCGGCGGCACCACGGTCTCCGGCGGCGTCCTGATGGTTCTCAGCCCGTGGGCCTTGCCGTCCGGCGGCAACCTGGTCGTCGGTGCGGGCGGGGCCTTCCTCGCCTGCCCCGATTCTCTCGCGCCCGGCAGCAGTAGCGACCCGGCGATTTCTTCATTTTCCGCCATCGATACTTTCGCAGCAGCCTCGCAGCCAGCCTCAAGCCCGGTCCCCGAGCCCAGTACACTGCTGTTAATGCTTGCCGCCGGTGGAAGCGGGCTTTTGTGGCGCGTGCGGCGGCGAGGGCGTTTGCCGGCCCTCCTTTCGACCGAGCCCTGATAACCAGCCTGGTCATCCGACAATTTCACGGGCGAGTCGCGATCGAGTGCGAGCAGGACTCTTCCTGCGCGTTCATTGCAAGCCGCGACAGGGCAGAGACAAAAGGACGATTGCCTTCTTTTGCAAGAGGGTCGGTTTGATCGGGACGACCCGTAGGCATGGCCGCTCGTCGGGGAAGGCAGAAGAGGAAGTAACCGCTGTACAGCAGACTGATCATGTAGACCGGAAACTGATAGCGGAATTCCTGCGAGAACGCGACCACCGCGAGCACTCCAGTCTGCAAGAAGATCGGAATCAGAAACGGGTAGAACCGCATCGATTTTTCGCGGAGCATCGCGATGACCAACGAAAACAGGGTTACGTGCAGATAGAGGGCCGGCCGCCAGAAAAGCCACGAGTGGCCGAAGGTCCATCCGACCCAGCGGGGCAATGGCCGTTTCGGTTCGACCCATTCGGCCCCTTCTTGACCGCCGATGTTTACGTCGCGGAGCTTTTGGTACGTCACGGGCCCGCCATTGTTGAAGGCAACCGTGTAGTAATTGGCATCGGCAGGACCCGTGATGCACCACAGATACGAAGACCTTGAAACCACATGCCGCACGATGGCCATGGGGTTCCGCCGGAACAGACGGATGGCAAGGGCCGTCAGGTCATTCTCCTTTTCTTCCCACTCCTTCCACGCATGCCGGTGCTCGATATCCATGGGACCGAGGAACAGGTAGGGATCATAGTCCCACTTGCCATTTTCCAAGGGACGGAGCCCGTTCAAGAGATTTTGCTCTTCGGCCGTCAAAGGCGTGCCATACGCCAACTGAGCGGTTATATGGTCGATAGCGACGAAGACCTTGAACAAGCCATGCACATTGCTTATGCCAGTCTCCTGGCTGGTTCCCGACGCAGCGCGCGGGCGGCGACTGCCTGGTACAAAGGACCACGGACTCCCCAAATCACCGCACAGGCGACCAGCAGTGCCAGAGCCAGCCGAAACGCTTGCCGATAATAAACGGCAGCCAAAAACAAGGGTGTTCCCAGGGCGACGGGCAATCCGTTGTGGCGATATATCGCAACCAGGGCCAGGACGACACCAAGCACCAAGGCGGAAGCCGGCCGCTCGAGCCATTGGCCGCGGCTCTGAACGATTTCCATGACCCAGAGGGCCACGAGCAGAAACCCGATAGTATAGGGGATATCTTTCCACAAGGTGATGCAGAGGATTCCGGCTGCCGGCATGATCGCCACGAGGCCGCTGGCCGTGCAAGCCAAAGGCCGCGACAGCCCCCATTGCCGCAATCGCTTCAGGGTCCAAGCGACAACAAGGCCCATGGCAATAAGTTGCGTCCAGGCGACGGCCGCGGGCGAGAACCAGATCCGCGTGATCAGCCAGTTCGTCATCGTATGGAAGGCTGGATGCCAATCCGAGTAGGTTCCGCACAGCATTTGCATCCATTGGTTCAGAGAATCGTTGCTCATCAGCGCCGGTGGAAAGACCGACAGGTAGCCGGCCCCCGCGACCAACAACGGCAGCCCATAGCCCAGCCATGCCAGACCGGAAAGGCGGGCGGCGCCCGAAGGGCACCTGCGTTCGACCGCCGGGCCGGGCGAACGGCTGACAAACCACAGAAAAACGACGATGAGGGGAAATGCCATCCCGGCAGCGGCGCACAGCGAGACGAAGGTTCGTTTGGGTGTCCAGTAGTCTGGCGTTGGGGACAGTTCCAGAAGAATCGTTTTCGGGATTGCAGGGTGGGCTGGGGCGTAGAGATCGAGCAATTGCTCTTTGCCGTCCCAGACAATGCGCACCTTGCCGGCTGCCCACGAAGCGTAGATTTTCAGAACCACGGCTGAAGTCACGCGCCCGTTCCAGGTTAGCGTGCCGGGGACTTGCGTGAAAATAAGCTGCGGGGTAAGCGCGTGCCAGTTTCCGTGTTGCTGGAAGTCGTAAGCATTGGCCACAAATTGCCTGGTACGCCGGTCCAGCAGCCCAACCACCCAGACGTCGGGACTCTTTGACAGCGGATTCTTCTCGCCCGTGGCGGTCACTTGTAGCCAGTGTTCGGGCATCAGCCCCAGGGGTGGCATGACGGGAATGACGAGCACCAGCCCCCAGCCGCAGCACAACCCCAGCGAAATGCAAACGACTGACTCTCGAAGGGTCAAACGGGACAAACAGGGGCAGACCACGCCGACGATGATTCCCGCGGTGGCGGCCGTGGTGAGTGCGAAGATCAGGCCGACCAAGGCCGCCTTCAGCACAGGTGGCCAGGCAGCCATCTTCAGGAAATAATAATATCCCACGACGGCAACGGCCATGCCCATCGCAACGGTGACGGCCAAGATCCAGAGGTTTTCTTTCTTGCTGCGTTTCATGGAACCGAAGGTGCCGAGGATCCATACCCCCCCCGCAGTGTACAGTCAGGTGCTTTGGGGTGGAAGAGCGATTTTGACGGGTGTCGCGAAAACGATATACGAAAACCGCTTGAAATGGCTGTAACCGGCCGCCGGGGAACTGTGTATATTGTGCGCAGTTGCTCTCGAAGAGCCTGCGAGAACCCTGGGATGCCCTGGATTATGCCGAGCTGACTTTGGTTCTCGGATAGGTTCTCACATCATCACCCCAGAATGAGGAGTTTTCCATGAAACGGTTTGTGTTTGCCTTTGCCGCCCTGGCGCTGTTTGCCGCCGTCGGGCAGGCCGCCCCGCTGGAATTGAAGAACGTCGCGGCCGACGCCAAGTGGGTCGTCCACATCAATGTCGACGCCGTCCGCGATTCCCAGATCGTCAAGAAGGCCTTTGAAACCTGCCCGATGCTCAAGGATTCGGGCAAGCATTTTGACATGATCCGCGACAAGGTCGGGATCGATCTCCGCAAGGATCTGCACGGCATTACCCTCTACGGTCCCGACACCGACAAGACGCACGGCGTGGCCATCGTCTACTCCGCTTGCAATCAGAAGCTCCTGCTGGATATGGTTGCCAAGGCCACCGATCACAAGGTGACCAAGCACGGTGCGATCGAGATCCACTCCTGGACCGACAAACACGGTGGGAAGACCCACACCGCGGCCGGCGCGTTCTACAAGCCCTATGTGATGGTCTTTGCCTCCTGCGAGAAAGGTGTCGCCGCGGCCATTGACGTGCTGGACGGCAAGTCGCCCGGCGGTCCAAAGGGAGCATTGGCCGGGGCCCCCCCGGCGGGCGCGACCGTGATCGTCCGTTCGTGCGCCATTCCCCAGGACGCGCGCTGTCCCATCTCCAAGCAGATTGAATCGTTCCGCATCGCCATGGGCGAGAATGACGGCAAGTCGTTCTATCGAGCCACCGCAGTCATGAAGACGCCCGAGACTGCCACGCAGGTGAAGTCGATCATCGACGGCTTCAAGGCCCTCGGCACCTTGCGGTTCTCCAATGACGCCGACGTGATGAAACTCGTCAACGGTCTGCAAACCACCGTGCAGGACAAGACCCTGCGGATCCGCTGGGAAGCCTCGACGGGCGATGTTTGGACCGTGATCGAGAAAGTTGCCAAGAAGATTGAAGAGCGCATCAAGAAGGGCGGCGGCAAGGCCCATGCCAAGCCGGGCACGGGCAAGCACGTTCCCAAGGCGCCCGAATCCGGCGACGGCACCTGAATGAGACGATTAGTCGTCCAAACACTGTGAACTCTTGAGCGGGGCGGCAGGCGAACTGCCGCCCCGCTTGCATTTCGGGCTCAGTGCGCCGATTGCTCTGCCGCGGCCAGCGAAACACGGATAATCGCGTGATCGTTGCGGACAACCACGCAACGATTGGCAAATGCCGGGTGCGACCAGATCACCTTCCGGCCGCCACCGCCGGACGACGGCATGTCAGGATCGAGAAGATGCGTACGAGCGATCTCCTCATAGCCCGACGGCTTCAATCGGGCCAGGATCAAATCGCCCCTCTCGTTGAAGATGAAGACCTTATCGCCATGGGGCACGAAGAAGGCCGAACACCAGCGGTCGTGCGGTTCCGTTCCACCGCTGGTCGGTTGCAGCGTCGTCCAGACACGGCTGCCGTTGGCGGCGTCGAGGCAGCACGTCTCGCCATAGACTGATACCCCGTAGACATGGTTCCCCGTCAACAACACGGTGCTCAGGGTCGTGTTGAGGCCCGCCTTCTTGAACGGTTTCTCCGGCACACTGCCGGCCGCCGATCTTTTCCAGACGATCTTCGGCTCGATCGCCTCGCGGCTGAACTCCAGCAGCATCGTGCCTTCGAACTGGCTCGACACCGCCAGCCGGTCGCCGTCCACAGCCGGCGTGGAGATGGACATTCCGGCCATGGTATTATGCGGCACCGACCAGAGCACTTTGCCGGACTCGGGCTCGATGCCCATCAGGGCGTCGGATTGCCAGACGATCAGTTCCCGCTTGCCGCCGAGCGTGCGGATGATCGGCGCACAGTAGCCGGGTTCCGACGAGCTGCCGGACTTCCACAATTCGCGGCCGGTATCGCGGTCGAAGGCCACGACGGCATGGTTTTCGCCTCCAACCACGGCGATGAGCCGTTCACCGTCGACCAGCGGTGCGCCGGCATAACCGTAGGCCGGCACTTCAACTCCGTAGTCCCGGACAAAATTCTTCCGCCAGACGATACGGCCGGTCGCCCCGTCAAGACAGAGCAGGTCACCCATCGCGCCGAGCGTGTAGACTTTGTCGCCGCAGACCGTAGGCGTAGCCCGAGGTCCGGAGCCATAAGCGATCGAATAGGAACACGTGTACGACTGGGTCCAAAGCTCCTTGCCGGTGGCCTCGTCCAGGCACACGACCCGCTCCCGTCCGGTCGTCTTATCGCGGTAGTTCCACTGCGTCTTGACATCCTTTGGAGCTCCCTGGGCGAGAACGCGGTCCATCACGAAGACTCGTCCGCCGGCGATGGCCGGCCCTGAGAAACCGGTGCCCAGCGGCGCCCGCCAGGAGACTGGGAGACCTGCGGCGGGAAAACTCTCCAGAATGCCGTGTTCCCGCCAGACACCCTCGCGATTTGCGCCCCGCCACTGCGGCCAGTCGTCGCTTCGGCCCGCCGGCAAGAGACTCGCCAGATCGATGATTCCCAAGACCAATAGGCAGGCGGTTCGTCGGTTCATGCTTCTTTCCTCGGAGATTTGGTGCCAGTGCTCCTCCTATCCATAGCAGAAATCCCCACAGTCGGCAATGCTCACGTGAGGCTCCAGAACGTGCAGGTCCGCGTACCTGGGGAGAAGAGTCCGGAAGCAACATGCGGAAGGTGGCACATCGACTCCGCATCGAATTTATACTTCAGGTTCCAGATAGACATAACCAATCTCGGTTAGAATCGCATGGGTATTCGCAAACTTTTCAGACGCTGGGCCTCTTGGCGCTACTAGCATGAGTGGTATATAATATTTTATACAGTCGGGGAACAATGGCTTTCTCATGTAAGGGCGAAAATGGGCATTCGATTGATGATCGCTGACGATCACGTGGCGATTCGGGCAGGCGTGACGAGTCTGATTCAAGGTACCGAAATCGAGATAGTTTGCCAGTCGGAAACGTCTGAACAAACCGTCAAGTATGCTCTCACTTGTCAGCCCGACGTCTTATTATTGGATCTGCGATTGGAAGGCTCCGACGGTCTGACTGCCTTGGAGCAGATCAAGCGCGCGAACCCGAAGATAGCGGTCTTGATCTTCTCGTCGACCGATGAAGTCAAGGAAATGGCGCATGCCCGGAAGCTGGGTGCTGAAGGATTCATACTCAAAGGAACGTCGCGGGACGACCTCTTACGGACCATCCGCCGGGTTGCCATGGGAAAAAGTGCTTGGACACCGCGGCAGATTCGCCAGGTGGTCAGTCGCGCGGCCTCGGAGGCGCTTGCGCTTAACGATCGAAATCCGCTCAGCGCGCGTGAGGTCGAAGTCTTGAGGTTGGTTATGGATGGTCTTTCCAACGATGGCATTGCCGAGAAGCTGGCAATCGACATCGAAACGGTGAAGCAGCACGTCAAGCACATCCTTCGAAAGCTTCACGTCGAGGACCGGACCCAAGCCGCCTTGCTGGCGTTGCGGTCCAATTTCTTTATCGAATCGCCGCTGGTCGAGCCCGAAGGCCACCCCGCATAGGGTTGCCGCTTAGGGTCGGCTGAAGAATAACGTTCAACGAGGCGCTGGTGGCTGAGGCTCAGCCACGCACCGAAACTCTATTTACCCCTAGGTTGGACTTCAGAGTCCGTCCAGGTTCGGGGACGGATTCGGAGGTCCATCGCACAATGAAGCGGTGCAAAGACCGCCGACCAGCCGGCCCAAGCGTCGAGTGCCCGGGGCTTGATGTTTCCCAGTCGCGCGCCGCGGGAAAGGCACTCGTGCTGGTACAGTTCCCAGGCCGATTCTCCGTGTGGATCGAGCACCGCGATCTCTGCTGGAGCCAACTGGCCAAACCGCCGGGCATAGGCGTAATGCGGGTTCTCGCACAGACCGCTTTCCAAGCCGCTGGCCATGGCGAGCGCCGCCGCGGGGTCTGAGTCCAAACTGGCGAACTGCACGAACAAGCGGTATCGCGGAGGCCGATCATCGACGGGCACGAGGAGGGCAAATGGAAATAGGGGATACCGTCCGGCGTCAACCGGACATCCGGCCTGCGCGGTTGGCGCGGGCCGACATCGTCGGTGCCCCTCCAGGAGCCGTTCGAGCACGGCTTGCACGTGGCGCTCGGACAGTTTCTCGCCCACCAGATCGCAGCCGCCGTCCGATCGGCCCAAGAACCGCAGCAGTGGGCATTGGTTCTCGAAGCCCAGGATCTCAACCTCGTCGCGCAGTTCGTAGCGGTAAAGTCCGCCTGCCGTGGTGAGGACCACGCGGTACCGAGCGCCCCGCTCCAGTTCGTGCCCCAGCCGCAGGCGCTCCGGCGCATCGATCTCCTGGAACTCGAAAAAGTGCGACCGTACTGCCAGCACCGGCGCCGGGCGGCCGGTTAGCGGAAACGACACGCAGCCTTCGGTAGCCAACAAGCCCTTGGGCTGGATCTCCACTTCCGGGAAGAGTTCGCGGAGTTGCCCCAAATACCGGGCTGAGCCGGCATCGGCCCAACAACTGATGAGGGCCAGCCGCGGCCAAATGCGGCGCAGCTTCTCGGCCGTCGAGGAGGGTACGCGGAATATCCGCCTCAGTTCCGCGGCACGCGTTGTTTCGCCGCATCGCTCCAGGTCAAAACCAAGCCGGTCCGACCAAGCCTCCAGCGGAGCAAGCAGCGTCGGCAGGAAGGTTGGGCTCCAGACCGACATCAGCGTCAGCTCCGGCGCGCGAAGCAGGTGCCAAAGCGTGCGGTAGCGGAACTCGTCGATGTCGACAACTCGGGCAACGCTCGCGGGAACCGCCATGAGCCGCTTGAGCAGCCAGCGCCCGCCGGCGCCGAGATAGTCCGCGTCATTCTCGAAACCGATCGGAATCCCCGCCGCGGTCCGGCGCGGTGATCCGAAGACGGGCGAAATCGACCAGTACCCCCGGCCACGTCGCAAGCCAGGCCGGTGATGGAACAGATCGGCTACCCAGGCCGCAACCGCCCGCTGGAACTGGCGGCAAAGCGGGGCCGTGGCGGGGATCAACTTCTCGCCGCCCGTCGTGCCGCTGGTCGGTTCCAGCAACTCGACCCGGGCACGGGTTAGCACGTGATTTTCTCCTTCGGCGATCCGGTGGATGGCCTGGGCATAATCCTCATAGCGCGACAAGGGCACGCGCTGCTGGTACGCATGCGGCCCGTCGATCCCGTGGAAATGATGCGCCCGTCCGAATTCCGTATCACGATTCTGCCGGAGAATGGATGCGAGGACTTCCGCCTGGGTCGCGGCGACCTGCCGGGTGGCGCTGGCGAAGGCCCTCGCCTCGCGAGCGCAAGAGAACATCCATGCCGTATTGAGCAGCCAGGGGAGGCTCACGTCGATCCTCCCACCGCAACCGGCTCTTGACCGATCGCGCGATAGGCCGCCGCAGTGAAGTTGGCGCGGCTGAGTTGGGCCAGACAACAAAGCTCTTCGCCGCGGCCGTAGCCTGGATTGCGCTCGATGAAGTAGCGTACGTGCGGATCGCGCAGCCGTTGCGGGGTCGGATCGGCAATACCCGGCCGCAGACGGTCCTTCTGCGAATCGGCACGGATCACGCCCCGCGCCGCATCGTAGGCCCGCGGGTACTTGTCACGGGCAAGCCGATCGATCAACCGGCAAGCCCAGTCGGGCGTGATAACGTCATGGCGGGGGAAGAACTCGTGGAAGAACAGCGGCAAGAAACGATACGTTTTATAGCCTTTGGAGATCAGGAACCAGTAAAGTCCCTCCGGTTCATGGCGGTCGATCAACGATAGCGCCAGCCGGCCCCAGGTGCGGGCCAGGGCAATATCACCCCAGTGCTCTTGGGCCACAATGGTATCGCCGGAAAAGAGCGCCGTGACGCCGGCGCCGTCCACGGCCACCCGCATCAGCATCTGGGTGGAGAAGCCACACAATTCCCCGCTGCGCCGGTCCAAGAGCACGATCACCCATTGTTTCTCCGCCAGGTCCGCCAGGAAATCTGTCAGGGTGACATTCTCATAGTAACGCTCCAGCAGCCGAAACATTGCTTCGCGCTGGGCCGGCGTGACCGCGGGCAGGGGAACCAAGATGCCTTCGAGTGGTGCGCCCATAATTTTCGACGACTTCCAAATGCGAGTGCCGCGCCGATGATCTACAGACTTCCTAGCTCAAGGTACCACGGCCGCCCGTCGATCGACCCGCGCAGTTCCTCGCCGTCTTCCCAACAGGCGAGATAGACCTGAGTCGTATAACAGCCGGCCCGATATTCTCGCAACACGGGGAGCAGCGGATCGGACTCGTGCACGCCGACCAGCAGATGGTCCCAGCTTTGACCGCTGCGCTGGCGGATGAGTGTATCCAATAGCGTGCGAAGTACTTCCGGATCATCATCGCAAGTCATGGGCAGCGCCCCCATCAGGCATCGCAGCGGGCTGCCCGGCCTGGGAAGACACGGCCGGCCGAGGAGGCCGGTCCAGCAGTTGTAAAGCGGCCGGAGCCAGCACAATGGCTTTTTGTAGGCGTGGACGACGATCTGACGAAACGCGGTCTGGTCCCAAGCGGCCAGCGTGCCGACCAGGCGGTTTCCGCGCCACGCCAACAGCAGGTCCTCGGGCCGCAACCCGCATAACAAGCCGTCGCCCGTAAAAAAGTCGTCGCGCTCATAGCAAGGGAAGAACTGCCGCCGCGACCCAACCGCATGCAGGAACTCCAAGATCGCCGGCACGTCGTTGTTTTGCGCCGGGCGGATTTCGATGGTGCAGCCGTTCCGGCTGCCCTGAACGCTTGTGGTGCGGCCGTCCCGGCTGGGCTCAGCAGCCGGGACGGCTGCACCACTCCTAAGCCCAATTACCGCGGTGTGATAGCATCCCGCAAGGTGGTAGGTTGGCAGGTCGGCCCGGCCTGCGGTCAGGAGTTGCACCGCGGAGAGATTGTCCTGGGCGATGGTGGTCAGATACAACGATGTCCGTCGGTCTTCGTGCAGCTTGCGCAATAGCGCATAGCCGCGACCGACCAGTCCGCCGCGGCGATGCTCCGGCAGCACGCGAAGGTTGCTGAGGTAGCCAATGGGTTTCGGGAAACCGTTGACATACCGGTCCGAGACCGATCGGGCGCCGAACGCGACGATGCGGCCGGCCGTTTCATCGCGGGCGACAACTACCTGCCGGAAACGGCCGTCCACGACCGCAGCCCCAAAATAACTCGGCTCGCGCCGAAAACCGACCGAGATCATTCCCGGCATGGGGGTCGCGGCCAGGACCGCCCGCAGATCGTCGTCGTCGCGCGCCTCGGCAAGATCAAACCGATACTTGGCCAGTTTAATGGGCAACTCCTCGAAAACAGGGCGTTTGGTGACAACCGACCCGGCCCGTATTGTAGAATACCCCAGCCTGCGGTGGAAGCATGCCAATTTCCGTAGAACGAAATTCATTCCGTTGTCTAGCCTATTTCAGGCCAACGGAATGAATTCCGTTCTACGTAGGAAGTGCATCATTGCTGCGCGCCGTGCGGTCCACTATGATATGGGTGGTCGACGCCGGAGGGCACGGTGCCGCTCCGATCGTTGACGGCGGACCCGGCGCGCTGGACAGTTTTTGGGTAAAGTTAAGGTGTGGTGTTTTGAGTACGACTAGCGGCCCGCGACACCCTTCCAAGTGTCGCGCGGCCGCAGAGCCGCGAGTACATTTCGTCTTTTGTTGTGCTTTCCGTCACAGTCGGCCGTTAGGCCGAATTTTAGCGCCGAAGTTTTCGTTTGTTTTGCTTTCTTCGATCCGCGTTGTACACGTCCCAAGGAAAGCGGTTGTCTAACGATTGATGGGGCCGGCGGCGACAGTAGCGGTCGAAATAACGCTTCAAGCCCGCCTTCAATTCCGCCACCGTCTCGTAGCCCTGTATGTACACGTCTTCGTACTTGACGCTCCACCACAACCGCTCGATGAAGACGTTGTCCAAAGCTCGGCCGCGGCCATCCATGCTGATCGCAATCCCGTGCTGCTCCAGCACGCCCGTAAAGGCCTGGCTGGTAAACTGCGACCCCTGGTCGGTGTTGAAGATCGCCGGCCAACCGCGTCGCAACGCGGCCCGCAGGGCCTCCACACAAAAGTCGCTGTCGAGCGTGTTCGACAGGCGCCACGCCAGTACGTATCGGCTGTGCCAGTCCAGAATTGCAACCAAATACATGAATCCGTGCTGCATTGGCACGTAGGTGATGTCGGCACTCCACACCTGGTCCGCCGCGGAAACCACGAAGTCCCGCAGCAAATAAGGGTAAATGCGATGGTCCGGATGCGGTGTGCTGGTCCGCGGTCGTGGGTAGATCGCCTCGATCCCCATCAGCCGCATGAGGCGCTGCACGCGTTTGCGCCCCACCGCATAGCCTTTTTGCTGTAAGCTCCATGCCAGTCTCCTTGACCCGTAATACGGCAGCCGAAGGTGCAGTTCGTCCATGAGCCGCATCAGCTTCAAATTCTCCGCCGACACTTCCATCCTTTGGTAATAGCACGATGAACGCGCCAGGCCGAGCAACTCGCATTGCCGCGTGATGCTCAGCGCCGGGTGGGCCGCGTCGATCAAGCTCCGCAACTCAGTGATCGAACTGGGCAGCTTTTTTTTGAGCCACTCCAGCTCGACCTTCAGCCGGCCGATCTGCTGGTAAAGGTCATCCAGCAAGGCCTCACGATCCTCCCGCTGGCCATCATCAGCTTCCGTAAAGACAAGCTCGATATTGGCCAGAAGCTTCCGCTTCCACTGGCTCACCAGGTTGCCATGCACGGCGTGCTGGCTCGCCAGCTCGCTGATCGTCTTGTCTCCTCGAACTGCTGCCAACGCCACCTTCGCCTTGAACGTCGCATCATAACGCTTACGACTCCGTCGTTTCGCCATCTCCGAATCCTTTCTGAAACTGAGTTAAGGGCATCCATTTTACACCTTAACCGCGCGCCCAGTTTTCCGCGTCCCGCGCAGTTGTCGAGCCCGAATGCCGAAGCAAAGGGAGGTTTTCCATGTTGCGTGCAAGAAACCGGTTCGCTGATTCCGTGCGGCGTCTCTATGGTCTGAGACGCCGCTTTCCACAAGTGGCGTTGTTCGCCTGTCTCGCCGCGATGGCTGGCATCGCGGGATACGGCAGGGCCGAGGATGAGATCCTCAAACTGGTTCCCGAGCAGGCCCTGGGATTCGTGGTCGTCAGCCGGCCGGCGGCCGCGGACGCCAAACTCCAACAGTTGGGCCGGGAGATGAAGTTGCCCATCCCCAGCTTGCTCGCCAAGCTTGAGGGCCCCGGCGGAATCCGTGCGGGGCTCGACAAGAAGCGGCCTATCGCCTTGCTGGTGCTGCCGCCAAAGGACAAAGGTATCCCGGCCGCGATCGTATTGGTCCCGGTGAGCGATTACGCCAAGTTCCTCGAGCAATTCAAGTCCGACGACACGGAAGCCGGCGTGACCAAGATCGAACTTTGGGGCAGCGCGTCGCTGGTCCGCAAGGTGGGCAGTTACGCGGCGATTAGCGGACCGCCCGTCTCCCGCGAGGCCCTGCAAGATGTGAAACTTGCCGACGAGGTCCCTGCCGGCCTGGCCCCGTGGCGGACCTGGCTGGCGAAGGAAGACGCGGCCGCGGTCATCCTCGCGCCGGGAATCCGCTCGCTCTCGGACAAGGTGCAACAGGGAATTAACGCCGTCAAGCCGGTCCTGGCCCAGGGCGGCGATCAGATGAAACAGGCCGCGGCGGCGCTGGACATGTACGTGATGTTCTTCCAGACGGCCGAGAAGGAAGTCGCCTCTTTCGGCCTCGGCGTGGAGCGTGATGCGCAAGGCGTGGTTCGCCTTACGAAACGGATCCGCCTGGTGGCCGGCGGCAAGTGGGCCAGTTTCGTCGCCGACGTGAAACCATCGAAGCAAGACGCTTTGGCGGGTCTGCCGGACGAGCCCTTCGTCGTTGCCGCTGGCGGACCGCTCTCGGAGGCCGCGATGCGCAAGCTAATGGATGCCTCTTTCGCTCTGATCAAGAGTCTGCGCGGCATGTACGGACTGAGCGAGGAACAGGCCCAAGCGATAAGCGAGCTGGGTAGAGAGAAGTTCCCGGGAATCCGTGGCGTTTCCTTCGTCCTCGGCGCGGGCCAAGGAAGCGAAACGATGTTTGCGCGGATGTTGGGCGTGATGCGCGTTGACAATAGCGAGACGTTCCTTGCCGACTATGAAAAATACCTCGCGCGGTATAACCGGGTTGTCGAGAAGTTCAAGAGCCCGATGTTTCAGCCGATGCAATGCGAGAAGACTGAAATGGGCGGGGCCCTGCGCACTGAAGATCACCATGAAAGTGCCGCAGATGCCCAATATGCCGCCCGAGAGTGCCAAGTTGATAGAGAAAATGTACGGGCCCGGTGGCAAGATCGTGGCCTGGATCGTGCCCTGCAACGAGGACACCGTGGTCTTCAGCTACATGGACCAAGGGCCCCTGCAGAAGGCGATCGCGGCGATCAAGCAGGGCAAGCCCGGTCTGGCGGGCAATGCAGAGGTTGCCAAGGTTGCCGCACTGCTGCCGCCCGGCGCGACGTGGTGCCTCTACTTCAGCCCCAGCGGGATGTTCGATTTTCTCAAGCGCGCGATGGCCATGGCCTTGCCTCCCGGCAGCCCGGTGAAGATCCCCGAGTTCGGCCCGACGCCCCCGATTGCCATGGCCGTGACGACTGGCCCCGACGAAGTGGAGTGCCACACTATCGTCCCGGCCGAGGTTCTCAAGGAGATTGGCCGGTTGATTACCACACTTAGACCCTCGCCGCCGGTCATTGATAAGATTGAAGAGGTTCCGGAGCGATAAGTCACAACCGATTGCGAAGCCACGTAGGCCGGAACAAGCTTGCGCAGTTCCGGCATTCGTGTGAGCCGCATGATGAAGTGCGCGAGTCGCGATCCCTGTCGGAACTGCGCGGGCTTGTTCCGGCCTACTCTTGTCCGGCTTACAGGCGATTGCGAAGCTTCAGCAACAGGTAGCGATTCAGCAGTTGCGGCGTCAACTGGCGGGGATCGACGTCCAACACGTCGACGCCCGACTGCCGCATGCGGCCCAGGGCGTCGGCCCGGCGGGCCAGCATCCGCAAGGCAACGGTCTTGCTGAAACATTCGGCCACGTCCTGCGGCCCGGCGGCGGCCATGCGCTCGACCTGCAGGTTCCGCAAGGTCACGCACAACGGCAAGTGATACCGGGCGAAACGTGCCGTGTAGGCCAGCAGCATCGACGAGGCGTCCTTGTCGATCACATCGGTCAGGATCACGATCAGCGATCGCTTGCGATGGCGGAGGGCCAGGAACTTGCAGACCCGCTCGTAATCGGATTCGCGGGGCACGGCTTCCAGGCGGTAGAGGGCCTCGTTCATCCGCGCCAAGGCCGCTTTGCCCTTGATCGGCGGAACATAGGACTCCACCCGGTCGCTGAAGGCGACCAGCCCGATGTAATCGCCCTGCTTCATCGCCACGTAGCTCAGCAGCAGCGAGGCGTTGATGGCATGGTCCAGCCGGGAGAGCTGATCGACCTGGGGGAGCATGAGGCGGCCGCAATCCAGCACCACGAGGATGTTCTGGCTGCGCTCGGTCTCGAAGTTCCGCGTCATGAGCCGGCCATGACGGGCGGTGGCCTTCCAGGCGGCATCGGCCGGATCGTCGCCGGGAACATAATCCCGCAGGCTCTCGAACATGCTCCCCCGTCCGCGGAGCTTGGCCGGGGCCAGCCCGACCTCCATCGTGCGATGCCGCATGGCGGCCAACTCATAGCGGGCCAGGCTGGCCACGTTGGGATAGACCTTCACCGCGGAACGGGTCTTGACCCGCATCTGGCGGAGCAGAAGTCCCAACTGCAATCGCCAACGAAAGAAAATGTCGCCGAGCTCATACAGCCCGCGCCGCGTCGGCGTCACTCCGTAGTGCAATTCGGCCGTGGCACGGGGCAGAATGATGGCCGATACCTGCGGCATCTCCCGCTGCAGCGATTCCGGCACGTCCTCGGTCACCTCGAATCGGACCGCCATGCCGGACTCATTGCGGATTTCCCAACCCACCTGGTTCATCGCTCCCAAGGAAAGGTGCGCCGGCAGTCGCCGCTCGATGAGCAGTTGCCGCGGACCGGCCGAAACCAGCACGGTGAGCCCCGCGACCAGGAGCAACGCCAGGTCGTAGCCCGCCGCCAATACCAGCACGGTCTGCACGGGAAATACGATCAGCGCGGGCAGCGGCAAGGCCAGCAGGAGCAGCAGTTTCGGCGTGGGCAAGAGCATGGCAGTCGTTAGCGAGCGCTCGTATTTCTACAGGATGGACTTCCCAGCCTGTCCATCGACCTGTAGGATCGACTTCCCAGTCCGTCCATCACACACGGAACGGACTCGGAGGTCCATCCTACTCTTATATTCTCGGCACCTCGATCCGCTCCAACACGCGGGCGACGCACTGGTCGGCGGTCATGCCCTCGATTTCCGCTTCCGGATTGAGGACGATGCGGTGCCGCAGCACTGGGGCGGCCAGGTCGCGGACATCGTCCGGCGTGACGTAAGGGCGACCCCGCAAAACCGCCAGGGCCTTGCTCCCTTGCAACAACATGACGGCCGCCCGCGGGCTGGCGCCCAGGGTCAGCGCGGGCAACTCGCGGGTGCCGCGAATGATGGAAACGATGTAATCCAGGACTTGTGCCGCGACGCTGACCGTCCGCACGGCCGTGCGAACTTCGGACAACTCCTCAACGCTGGTACACGGCTCGATCCCGAAGGTGGCCAGGCGGCTGGCGTCGAAACCCGCCTGGCAGCGGTTCAGGATCTCGATCTCTTGCGGCTTCTGCGGATAGCCGGCCACGATCTTGAAGAGGAAGCGATCGAGCTGGGCCTCGGGCAAGGGGTACGTGCCTTCGTACTCGATCGGATTCTGGGTTGCGAAAGTGAGGAAGACCGGGCTGAGGCGATGGACCTCGCGGTCGACGCTGACTTGCCCTTCCTGCATCGCCTCCAGCAGGGCCGACTGCGTCTTGGCCGGGGCGCGATTGATTTCATCGGCCAGCAGCAAGTCGCAAAACACCGGGCCCGCCGAGAACTGGAAGGCCAGCGACTTGGGATTGAAGATGTTCACTCCGATGATGTCGGCGGGCATGAGATCGGGCGTGAACTGGATGCGGTGAAACTCGCCGTGGATGGCGATCGACAGGGCCCGCACCAGCAGCGTCTTGGCCGTGCCGGGCGGACCCTCCAGGAGGATATGGCCGCCGGCCAACAAGGCCACCACGGTCTGGTCGAGCACGGTATCCATGCCCACGATGACTTTGCAAAGTTCCCGCCGAATGGCCTCGGCCTTGCGGGCTACGGCTTCAAGTTCCATGATCGAGCGCCTCCATCGCGCCGGGGGGGTATTTCCCGGCGGCCAAATCGCTGTGATGGCCGGGACATACCGCCCCGGCGCAGCGGTGAAGTTTCTGGGAAACGGCGAGAAGATCCTTGCGGCTGAGGGACCCGCGGCGGTTGGCCTCGACCAGCGACGGGGCGACCCAGGGCAGCAGCTCCTGCCGGCTTACCGACCCTTGCAGTGCCGCCTGGGCCTGTTGCAGTTCGGCGGCGACGGCCGCGCCGGCACGCCGCTGGACCGCCTCGCAAAGGTGCCGATCTTCAATTTGAGGATCGATGAGCAGGGCGCGGCAGATCCGCTCGCGATAATAGCGATAAAGGGTCTCGGCGGCAAGGGAGGTGGCCCCCGCCTCGTCGAACAGGCGTCCTGCGGCCTCGGCAAACTCGCGGTGCTGGCGGCGCGGCTTGCGAAGCACGTCTTGGGGGCTGCCGAAGCGCACGGCCCGCGCAAAGAGGGCCAGCACCCCCACCAGCGCCGCCTGCAGGGCCGCCCAGCGCCACGGTCCGTCGAGCATGAGCCTCACGATCGCCACCGGCGAAACGTCGCTCGCGGCAAAACCGAGATGGAATTCGTCGAAGGCCACTTGGCCCGGATAACGGGTTGACATTTCGCGGGCCAGATTCGCCAGCAACAGCCCGTTGTCGCCCTCGCCGAGGCCGAGATTCGTGAGCGGATACTCGTCGGCCAGGGCCACGACCATGCCGTCGCCCAACTCGGCGGCCAGACCGATCGTTCCCTGGGGATCCTTCCAGAAGACACGGGCCGCGGCATCTTGCAAGGGTCCGCGGCATGGCGTCTTGGGATCGAATCGCCGGCCATCGGGCGAAAGCTCGGGCACCGCCAGCTCGGTAATCCCTGCGGTGAATGCGTCGTCCGCGGCAATCCTCCGCAGTGGAGCGGGACGCTCGGCGGGGGGAAGCCCATCGGCTTTCTTCACTGACTTCGCCGGGACATCCACGTAGTCGAACCAATCGTCGAAGAAGTCTCCGCCGCGCGGGCTTTCGTCAACTGGCGCAAAGAGTGTTGACGCCGCGCCGGGCACCACGACCAGGGCGTGCCCTTCTTCAATCCAATCTTTTAGCGCAGCGACCTCCTGGCGGGCCAACCCCGCCGTGGGCCGCAGAATGAACAGCACGCCGACTCCCTGCAACGACTGCGGCGAAATGCGGCGGCGGAGCCGCGCGACCGGATACTTCAGTTGATCCAGCACCTCGTAAGCGGCCTTGGTGCCGGTGCCGACGTTATAGAAGGTCGAGGGCAGCCGCTCCAGGCCGCCGGTCTTTTCCGGCGCCGCCAGCAGCCAATGCAATAGCGCCGCCAGCAGCGCTCCCAGCAAGAGGATGCTCAGCAGGATGCGATCAACGCGGGCTAGTGCCGGCAGGCTCATGGAGCAGACCTTCGACGGTAGTGGCGATGTCCTGAATCGTGAAACTCTGCGGCGAAAAACCGCCATAGACGATTGGTTCGAAATCGGCCGTCAGTCGGCGGAACGACCCTTGAATCCCGGCGCGGGAGGCCAATTCGTCGATATAATCCCGGTTCGTCTTCGAGCGTTTGAAGACGATCCAGCCCTGCCGATCGAGCCAGAGGATCGCCGCCACGTAGAAATAGCGGGTGGCAGCCGGCCAATCGCCCGCCGTCAGCAGCCGCCGGGCCTCGGCATAGACCGTGTCGAAATCCAGGTCCTTGATCCCCAACAGTTCGCCGCCGATGCGGCGGCCCTTGCGGTGCGTGCTCAGCGAGGGTGACGTTCCCCGCAGGAGTATGACCAGCGTATAAATCAAGTGCGCGAGAATGGCCGCCAGCGTCAGGAGCATCCACACCAGCACGGTCCAGAAAAGCCATTCCGGCAGGCCCTTGAGGAGATCGTTGGCGCGCTGGACAAAACGTTCTACCCAATTACTGATCATCCGCAAGAAGGCGTAAGGATCGGCGTGCAGATCGGCGAACTCGCGGCGGGCCAGCACCTCACGGATCGCCTGGCGGGATTGCTCGCGATAGGTGTTGCCGGCCTCGTTCACCGCAGTTGCGGTGGCGGGCAAGGGCTGCACGCGGGCCTCGTCTCCGGCCGCGGCAGCCGCCAGAGCCAACAGGATGCCGCAATATCCGCTCATAGTATTATCGCCGGCTGCGCCATGGCCGTGGAGAGCATCTCGAGGTCGAAGGCTTCCTTGCGGATCCGCAGGTCGTAGTAGAGCAAAGTGAGCGGCGCGGTCTGGATGGGCAACACAATCGCAACACTTACGGTTTGCAGAAACAGCGACAGAACCGGGTGTGGCCAGGGGATTAAACTGATGGCGACCCCCAGCAGCCGAACCACGATGTTGGCTATCAGTCCAGTCAAGAACATGAGCACAAAAGCCTTGCCGATGTTGCCCCGCATCAACTCCCGCGATCGGCCCAGCGCCGCAGTGCCGCTGAGGCCCTCGATAATCACGACGGGCGCAAGCACGCTGAACCAAAGCGAGAAAATAATTCCGGGCACAAAGAGCATGCAAAATCCGGCAAGGATCACGAGTCCCGCCAACAACTGCGAGCCGATGAGTCCCGCCAGCCTCGGCAGCGCCCGCTGGTAACTTTCCCCGGCCGACAGATTATGACCGAGGTAGGCGGCCGATATATTCTCCGTCAGGGCCGCGGAACAGAGCGGAATCAGGACGACAACGAGCACGAGAAACCCGCACGCGGCAGCGAGCAAGGCAAGCGCATTAATCTGCGGATCTCCCGCAGGCGAAGTTTCCACGAATCCGTTCGGATTGATCCCCATCGACCATAAGAGGAGACTCGCTACCAACGCAAAGGGGATATAGACGGTCAAGGCAATCAGCAGGAAGGTCACGAATCGGTCGCGATACAGCCGAAACGTCCGATCCAGAATATCCGAAATACTCATGGGGCGAAATTCTTGCATGGAAAGTCTCCCGAAAGTGAATTTGCCGAGCAGTTTTCAATCACAAGACACAATTTTAAGCTTACGCGAAAGACCACGGCTGTCAATCCCCGCTTGTAGTCCCGGCTTTAGCCGGCCTTCGCTCGTGTCGCTGCTTTGGCGGTCTTCTCCCCATGGGCCAACATGCTCGGTGGAACTTGCGGCACCAGGACCGGCTAAAACCGGGACTATGAATTACTTCTTCCGCCACTTGCCGGACACGCCCCGCCGTGATAAGCTGCCTGAAGGATGATCGTTGCACGAATCTTGCAAGAACGGGCTTTATCGCCATGTCCGCTGGTGAACAATATACGCTGGAAACGCCCGAGAACATTCAGGTCCAGTTCGAGCTGGCCGGTCTGGGCACGCGGTTCTGCGCAATGCTCGTCGACACCCTCTTGCTCGGTGCAATCACGGCCGTGCTGTTTTGCATCGGCCTCATGGCCAGCGCTGCGGCGTGGTTCGAATTCAAGGGCGGCAGCGAATGGATTGTCGCCGGAATCGTCGCCCTGGGAATTGCGCTGCTCTCGGAAGGCTACTTCATCCTCTTCGAATGGCTCATGCGCGGCCAGACGCCGGGCAAGAAGGCCATGAAAGTCCGCGTCATTCGCGACGACGGCACGCCGGCCACGGCCTATGAGGTGCTGGTGCGGAATGTGCTCCGGCTGATCGATTTCCTGCCCGTCGCCTACGGCGTGGGCGCGATCGTGATGTTTTTCAGCCGGTTGTCCAAGCGGTTGGGCGATATCGCGGCGGGCACCATCGTCATCAAGGAGGGAAAACTCGACTACCGCGCCAACGCCGATACGAAGTATGAGCTGCGGCCGCTGGCGATCGAAGAAATCAATGCGGAGTTGACCGCTGCCGAACGCCGCCTGGTGACCGGCTTTCTGCAACGCCGGCACGAACTGCTGCCCAAGGCCCGCGACGAGTTGGCCGAGCGGTTGGCCCGTCCGCTGTACGACAAATACGGCGGAGGCTACTACGACGCGGAAAGCTACCTCGTGCGCCTGGCAAAGGGGCGGCACCATGAATCTTGACGGTTGGCTGCGCCAGCGGCGGCCGGTCTGGAAACGGCTGGAGACGATCGTCGATCAACTGCTTCGCCGCGGGCCCCGCCGCACGCCGACCAAGGACCTCGCCGATCTGGTCGAGCTGTATCAATCGGCCTGCGCCGACCTGGCCCGCTTGCGGTCGATCGGCGCCGGACCGGACCTCGTCGAACCGCTCAATCGCCTGATCATCCGCGCACGGCCAAATCTACCGCGGCGCGCCGTCCAGCCCTTGGAGCTTGGGGGCTTTTTTCCTCCGAGACTATCCCCGCCTGTTCCGCCAGACGTGGAAATTCACGATCGCCAGTTTCCTCATCTCGCTGGTCACCGCCTGCGCCGCTTACTGGACCGTGCAAGACTCGCCGCAAACAGTGGCTGATATCATGGGCACGAGCGATCGGGAATTCTACGGAGAGAAGTCGCTGGCCGACATCCGCGAACGCTTCGGCCACGAAGGCAACCCCCTGATTTCCAGCATGGTGATTACCAACAACATCCGCGTTGCCCTGACCGCATTTGCCCTGGGGATCACTTTCGGGTTGGGCACGATTTGGGTCCTGGCCGTCAACGGCGCGATGCTGGGCGGCCTCGCCGGCGCGTATGCCAAGAGCGGCATCCAGGGGCAGATGTGGATGGTCATCCTGCCGCACGGCGCCCTGGAGCTGAGCGCGATCGTGATTGCCGGCGGCGCAGGGCTGATCGTGGGTTGCGGCCTCTGGGCACCGGGCCAGCGGACGCGTCTGCGGGCCCTCCGCGAGGAGGTCGTGCGGGCCATGCAGTTGGCCGTTGGCCTGGTTCCCGCCTTCGCGCTGGCCGGATTGTTCGAGGGTCTGGTGACTCCCAGCGACGCCATTCCCGAGGCCCTCAAGGTCGGCATGGGCATTGCCGTCGCGATCGGCTTCTGGCTCTATCTGCTTGTCGCGGGGAGGGGGACGTCGAAGGCCGAAGGCTAAGGACCTGTGGCGGGGCGGCACGCGGCAGGCTGCACTTGCCACCGTTACGATCCAGGCCCGATTTGGCAATGCTTCCTTCTTTGCTCGCAATCGTGTAAACTAAGCGATTGCGTTCAGATCTGGGGCATGGTTCGAACCACGACAACCTCTGCTGCCCCGAACCAGTCCTGCACTACCCCAACAGAAGAATCGTTCCATGTTGACCCTGGCCGCCACCCTTTGCTCAGCAACTCTTCTCGCTGCTCCCACGATGCCCACGCCACAAATTCCGGAACTGAAATTCGAAAAATACACGCTTGCCAACGGTCTACAGGTCATCCTGCACGAAGACCACGCGACGCCCATTGTCGGCGTGAACGTCTGGTATCACGTCGGCTCCAAGGACGAGCGACCGGGCAGGACCGGGTTTGCTCACCTTTTCGAACACATGATGTTCCAGGGTTCGAAGCACTTCGACAAGGTCTACTTTGGGCCTATCCAGTCGGTGGGCGGGCGGCTGAACGGCTCGACCGCCACGGATCGTACGAATTATTGGGAGACCGTGCCTGCGAATTACCTGGAATTGGCCCTTTGGATGGAATCGGACCGCATGGGCTTTCTGCTCCCGGCCATGTCGCAGGCCAAGCTCGACAATCAGCGGGACGTGGTCAAGAACGAGCGTCGCCAGAGCTACGAGAACCGCCCCTACGGCCTGGTCCACGAAACGATCCTGGCCGCGCTCTATCCGCCCAATCACCCCTACAACTGGCCGCCGATCGGCTCAATGCAAGACGTCACCGCCGCCTCGCGCGAGGACATCGCCGATTTCTTCCGCCGCTACTATCACCCCGCCAACGCTGAGCCTGTGCATCGCCGGCGACTTCGATCCGGCGGAGGCCAAGCGCCTGGTCGAGAAGTATTTCGGCCCCATCCCTGCCGGTCCGAAGGTCGTGCATCCGCGAGCTTGGACGCCCGTCCTAAACCAAGAAAGTCGGATCCACATGACCGATCGCGTCGGCCTGGCGCGGGTCTACCTCGTCTGGCCGACGCCGCGGCAGTTCACGCCGGAAGACGCCGCCTTGGACGTGCTGGGCCACGTGCTGGCCGGCGGCAAGACTTCACGGCTTTACCGTGCGCTGGTCCGCGAGAAGCAGATCGCCCAGGACGTGCAGGCCTATCAGGACGGCCAGGAGCTGACCAGTGAGTTTGCCGTTGTGGCCACGGTCCGCCCCGGCCACACGATTGCCGAGGTTGAGGCTGCCATTACCGAGGAGCTCGACCGCATCAAGGCCGAGCCGCCCACGGCCGAGGAACTGGAACGGGCCATCAATACCTTCGAAGCCCGGCTGGTGCGCTCGCTGGAGTCGGTCAGCGAGTTCGGCGGGCGGGCTGACCGCTTGAACCTCTACAATACCTATACCGGCGATCCGGGCTACATGGCCAAGGATTTCGCTCGCTATTGCAGGGTCGGCGCTACACAGGTTATGCAGACCGCCAAGCAATTTCTGGGCCCGGGCCGCGTGGTCGTGGAAGTCGTGCCGGGAAGCCAGGTTTCGATTGAGCCTAACCCGCTGGTTCGAGCCGAGGCGGCCCGCGCAAATGGCCAAGCAGCTCCCGGCTCTGCCTGCCTTCTCACCGCAGGCGGGCACCATTTACCCATGGTCGGCAGAGGGCACCGGCCGCGAGTCCTTGCCGGAGGGCGGCGCCGAACCGGCGTTCAGCCTGCCGCCCGTCAAGCGGGCGGTGCTTTCCAACGGCATGCAACTGCTGTTGGTTGAAAAACACGAGCTTCCCTTAGTCAATCTGCACGTCGTTTTCCCCGCTGGCCGGGCCAACGATGGTCAACAGACGCCGGGGCTTGCGGAGATGACGGCCGCCGTCTGGGATGAAGGAACTGCCAAACGATCGGCCGAGGAAATTGCTGCGGAACTGGGCGGCATGGGCGCCAGCATTTCGGTCTCGGCCGATTGGGATACGACCAGTGCGCGGCTCTTCTCGTTGAAGCGGCACCTGCCCAAGGCCCTGGAGGTCTTTGCCGATGTCCTCCGCGAGCCGAGCTTCCCGGCACAGGAGCTCCATCGCCAACAAATTGCCGCGATTGGCCGCTTGACCCAAGTCCGCAACGAGCCGACGGTCCTGGCGTCGCTGGCTGCCGCGCAGCTTCTTTATGGATACGATCATCCTTACGGTCATCCTCACTGGGGCAATCCGGCCGTTATCAAGGGCCTGAAGCCGGCCGCTCTGAAGCGATTTTATGATACGCACGTGCAGCCCGAGCAGGCGGCGGTGATTGCCGTCGGCGACATTGCGCTGGACGAGCTCAAGCAGCAGTTGGAAGCCGCGCTGGGGACTTGGAAGTCGGCCTCGCCCGCACCCGTCAATCCCGATTTTGCTTTGCCCCAGACACGGCCGACGTCTTTGGTGCTGATCGACAAGCCGCACGCGGCCCAGTCGGTGATCCACGTCGCCCTGGTAGGCGCCCGGCGGAACACGCCCGATTTCTTCCCGCAGACTGTGATGAACATGGTTTTCGGCGGGCAGTTCTCCAGCCGTCTGAACCTGAACTTGCGGGAGCAGAAGGGCTACACCTACGGCGCCCGCAGCAGTTGGGACTGGCGCGTGCACGAGCGCGGGCCGTTCGTGGCCACGTCGAGCGTGCAGACGGCGGTTACCGCTCCGGCCCTGACCGAGTTTCTCACGGAATTGGACGGCATGGTCGGGGCCCGGCCGGTGGAGGAGAAGGAACTCGATTTCTGCAAGAAGTACGTTACCCGCGGCTACACGGCCGGTTTCGAGACGCCCGCGCAGGTGGCCACGCAACTGGAGACGCTTTTCGTCTACAAGTTGCCCGACGACTACTTCAACAGCGTTGTGCCCGGGGTCCGCGCCGTGACGGCGGAAGACACGATGCGCGTGGCGAAGAAGTACCTGGCCTTGGACCGCCTGGCGATCGTTGTCGTGGGCGATCGGGCGACGATCGAGCCCGAACTGCGGAAGCTGCCGATCGGCAAGGATCTGACGGTCTACCAGTTTGATGATGAGTTCAGGCTGCTGCCGGTGAAGCCGTAGGGGGGACCGAATTCGGGATATCCGCGTGCGGGCCGACAACCGCCGGCCCACCATGATCCGGGATGTCAAGAGTTGTGTTCTTGTGTAGGCCGGAACAAGCACAGCGCCGTTCCGGCGTATGCTCGTTGCGGTCGTCGCGTTGCACAACCGGCAGGCCGGAACTGCGCGGTGCTTGTTCCGTCCTGCGGGCTAGCTTACTCCCCGCCGCCGCATTTCTTCGATCGCTTCTTGCACGTCGCCGGGGTGAAGTTCCACGCCACGACAGGCTTCTGCGAGCAAGTGAGTTTCAAAACCCAGATCCACCGCATCCAAGGCGGTGAACTTGACGCAGTAATCCGTCGCCAGGCCGCAGATGTGGACCTCCTTCACGCCCCGCTCGCGGAGGTATTCGGCCAGGCCCGTCGAGGCGCGATGCCCGTTGTCGAAGAATCCGCTATAGCTGTCAATCTGCGGGTTTGTGCCTTTGCGGAAGACCTTTGCAACCCGGTCGAGATTCAAGGTTGGGTGGAACTCCGCGCCCGGCGTGTTCTGGACGCAATGCACGGGCCAAAGGATTTGTGGCAGGCCGGCCAGCTCGATGATCTCGCCGGGTGCGCGGCCCGGATGGTTTGAGGCGAAGCTGCCATGGTCGGTCGGATGCCAGTCCTGCGTGGCCACGACCAGGTCATAGTGCGGCTGGAGGCGATTGATCAGCGGCACGATCTGATCGCCTTCGGGCACGGCGAGGGCGCCGCCAGGGCAGAAGTCGTTTTGGACATCGACGATGATGAGTGCAGGCATAGGAGTAACTACAGTTCTTTCAACTCCCGATCAAATCCCCCGGAGAGGATCGGATACGCGACATGATGGTGGTCCCTCCAATTTATTCCTTTCGCGGGTCGGCAAGCGCTGGCCCAATGATCGACTTACCCCGCCACCACCACGCTCAAGTGCACCGGCGCATCGTGAAGCGTCAGTGCCGAGGCGTGGACTTCCTCGCCTTGCTGGGCCCGGTACTCCTCGCCCTCGCCAATCGGCTCGGCTTTTTCCCAGGGCATTCCATTGGCGGCGCCCAAGAGCCGCTGGACGTCGGCGGCCTCGGCCTGGCCCTCTTCGCCTTGAGCCTCCAAGGCATCCAGAACGTAGCCCGACATCAGCCGGTCCCAGACCTTGCCGCACGTCGAAGGCTTGTCGAACAGGTCCACGGCCACGATCTTCTTGCCAATCGCAACGGCCATTCCGCTGGCGCCGTCCACGTAGCGGAGTTTCTCACGGAACTCCTGCACGCGGTCCTTGTAGGTCTCGAAGGTGTCCGACATCGCACGGGTGCCGGAAGACGCACCCAGCGATTTCTGCTGCCTGGCGACCTCTTCCCACACCTTGCCCTGATCGGAACGGTGCCCTTGCCTGGCCGCAAGCGACTTGCTGACCGACATCTTCAGAAAATACCGCAACTTCGAGGGCGAGTGGCTGCCGCTGGAGCCGAACTGCTTCGAGCGGAACCGCCAGCGTCCTGCCTCCACGCAACTGACCGGAATCTTCGTCTTGCTCTTGGCGGCGATCAGCACCGAGGTGTTCAGGATGCGGTTCTGCTTGGCCCCCACAAGTTCCTCCCCCTCGATGAACAGCACTCGCACGTCGCCCTTGTTTTCGACCATGAGATTCGGCACTGATCCCGCTTCCGACACCTCTTCAACCGCCACGCATCCCGAGCCGATCCCCTCATCGGACAAGAGGTATTCGACCGGCACTTGCGAGCCGTCGAACAACGGGAACACGGACAGGGTTTGATGGCGAACGGGCTCGCCCACGCGAACGCTGGGAAATCCTACGGACATGATCGGTCTCCTGAAAAGAAAGGGTTGCTCCGAGTATTTAGACGCTAAGGAAGGAGGAAAAGTTCGGCCCCCCCAGTGATGTTATATTGCAAGGTGTAGGTGGGCTGCCAGTCGGCCCCTTGCGAATGCCGTTGCACGCGGTATCTTGATGGTTTGGGCAGACAATCACCACAACCAATGAGGAAAGCCATGAATAAAGAAGAGATCCTGAAGAAACTCGCCGCTGGCGGAATGGAAGGCGAGGCAGCCTCCAAGCTTGCCGCCGAACTGGCTGAGCCGAAGCGCGGTAATCTCTATTGCAAGGTCAGCGAGAAAGGGGCGGTCAGCGTCTACGGCCTGCAACGCATGCCAGTTACCCTCTACATGGAACAGTGGGACCGGCTCCTGGCGTTCGCGGATGAAATTCGCCAGTTCATCAAAGATCACGACAGCGAGTTGAAGCGGAAAGAGAAGTAAGCCGTCATCGCGTGTTGCAACCGCATGGCAGTCAATGGCTTGCGACACCGCTCCTTGTCTCCCTCGTTCATTGCGATACAATTCTGCGCTGTTCCCCGTTATCTTCGGCATCATCAGGAGACTCGATCGTGAAAACCAATCCTCTGAAGCAATTGGGTGCCTTCGGCCAGTCCGTTTGGCTGGATTACATCCGCCGCGATCTGATGGCCAGCGGCGCATTGCGGCGTTTGATCGAGGAGGACGGATTGCGGGGGATGACCTCGAATCCGGCCATCTTCGAGAAGGCGATTGTCGAGAGCCGCGATTACGACGACGACATTCGGGCCATGGCCCTTGCGGGAAAATCCGCCGATGCCGTCTATGAAGCCCTCAGCCAGCGCGACGTGCAGAGCGCCGCCGACGAGTTCCGGCCGGTGTATGAAAGCACGGACGGCAAAGACGGTTATGTCAGCCTGGAGGTCAATCCCCATCTGGCGCACGACACCCGCGGCACGATCGAGGAAGCCCGCCGCTTGTGGGTCGCCCTGGACCGGCCCAACGTGTTCATCAAGGTCCCCGCCACGGCCGAAGGGCTGACCGCCATCCGGCAACTCATCAGCGAAGGGATCAGCGTCAACGTGACGTTGCTCTTCGGCTTGCCGCGTTACCGGCAGGTGGTGGAGGCGTATCTCAGCGGCATCGAAGCGCGGGCGGCTGAGGGGAAGCCCGTAAAGCACGTGGCCTCGGTGGCCAGTTTCTTCGTAAGCCGGATCGATTCGCTCGTGGATCCGCTGCTGGAAAAATGCGCCGCACAAGGCGAAAGGAAAACAGACCTGGCGAGGGAACTGCACGGGCAAGTTGCCGTCGCCAGCGCGAAGACGGCCTATCAGATCTACAAAGATACCTTCGGCGGCGTTCGCTTCAAGAACCTTGCCGGCAACGGCGCTCGCCCGCAGCGGCTGCTGTGGGCCAGCACGGGCACCAAGAATCCGGACTACAGCGACGTGAAATACGTCGAAGCGCTGATCGGGCCCGACACGGTCAATACAGTGCCGGTCGAGACCCTCGACGCCTACCGCGACCACGGCGATCCAAAGCCCCGCTTGGAGCAAGATGTCGAGCGGGCCGGCTGGGTCTTGGGGCAATTGCCGATACTCGGCATCAGCATCGACAAGGTGACGCAGCAGCTCGAGGACGAAGGCGTCGAGAAGTTCAACAAGCCGTTCGACAAATTGATGGAGACGCTGGAGAGAAGATCGCCGCGGCAGGCGAGCGCCGCGACGTGAACGTGCCTTCAATCCGTTGAATTGACTTCGCACTGGGGCGGCGTAGAATTCAACAGTGAAAGTCTTGATTCGCGCTTGATCTCGGCTTTGCCGTAAACTTGTCGGATGACGGGGTGATGAAATGGTTATGAGGAAATACTGCGTGCTGGGACTGATGGCGGTCTTGGCTGTGAGCCCAGCGCAGAGGGTCTTGGCTCTAACCCCAGTGCAGAGGGCCGCGGTAAGCCAGCCGCCCCCCGTTGCACCGGGAGGATTTGCGGTCTTGCCCCTGAGCATGCCGCCGTTGGTCGCGGGCCAAGCTACGGTCCAAGTTGTGCCCCAGAGCAACCAAACCTATGGCACGTTTGGCAATCGCACGCTGGGACAATCCTTTGTGCCGAGCCCCGCCACGTTTGGCGGCGGGATTCAAACCGGCCCGGAAGGGGGCTTTCTCTCGGTCGGGCGGTCGGACGGCTCGGCCATGTTCACCACGCCTGGGCGGCAGATCGGTCAGCAGCAAGCGGCCGGCAGTACGCCCGCTGCGCAGCCGGGATTGAACCCTGCCCTGTCGCCGGAAACCATTGCGCAGGAAAACACGGGAGCGGCCGGAGAGGGCCTTGTGATGCCGACGGACAGCGGGCCAGCAACCGCTTCCGCGGCGACCGTCCCGCGATTTGGCACGGCTGCGGCAGCCGCTGCGCCCCGAGGCGTGCAGCCCTTCACCCGCTCGCCGGAGTTGTCCGACCTCTTGACGCGGATCGCGCGCTCCAAGGGCATGCTCTCCGGTCAAGGCATCGATGTCTACTTGAGCAACGATACTGCGCGTGCAGGGCACCGTCCGCACGGCCCACGATTGCGTCCTTCTGCCCAGCGTCCTGGCTCTGGAGCCGGACGTGCGACAGATCGACAACCGCCTGGTCGTGGAAGGGTCTGGCACGGCCTCCTCGAACTGAAACTGTGCAGGCTCGATGGTCTCCAATTCTCTGGGATTGCGGGCGTAGAAAACAGACATCATGGTTGGACAAATCGTCATCAAAACATCCCGCCGCCCATGCCCATGCCGCCCATGCCGCCGCCCACCGCGGGAATGACGCCTTGGCCGGCGTCCTGGCGTTGCTTGAGGTGCAGGACCTTCGCCTTCTGATTGGCGGCGTTGGCGCTCTTCAGGCCTCCCAGCAGGTTGGCATCGCCGCCTGGACTGCCGCCGCCGATCACGGGAATGGCACTGATGACAAACGGCGTTTGGCTGCCGATGGCAAACGGCCTCTGGCTGCCTGCGCCGCCCATGCCCATGCCGCCACCCATCGCTCCCATGCCGCCCGCTTGTGCTGCAGGCCGCCGGATGTGCGGCGCCGGTCGGGCCGTGCCGGGCAATTCGCCCTCGGCGTTCTCTTCGCCGGCAACGCGCTCGGCGGCGGACTTCAATCCGCCCGCCTTGCGCAGCATTTCCAGCGTGTCCTCGATCTCCTCGTGGACCTCCTGGGTTTGCGAGAGGACCAGCAAGAGACGATTACCGACGATCATGTGCGACATGCTGCCGGTGCCGCCGTTTTCCGTCCACGTCTTGGTCGCCACCGTGTTGGTGAGCAAGTCCTCCAACGGCTGAAAGTCTACGCCCCCGTCGCGATCGGGGGTGACGAAATCTCCCACCGGATAGGCCTTCGTCACCATGTACTCGTCGCTTTCGGCCTTTGCCGGACTGGTGATCAAGAGGACTTCATTGTGAATGACCCATTTCAATTGCAGCTCATCCAGCACCAGTTTCAAGGCCGAGCGGAGCGAGATGCCCTTGAGGTTCTTGGTCACGGGCGTCGAGTCGTCGACGCCCGCTTCCTTGAGCGCGGCCGTGTCGAGTTCGATCTCGATATGGTGCAAGTCCTTCAGGTAGTCGATGACGTCCTTCAAAGGCGTCTCGACGAACTCGAGCTGCGTGGGCTGGGCGAGCGCCGCGCGGATCTTCCGTTCGGACGGGCCCTCGTCGCCGGCAAGCTGGGTCGGCGAGTTGGGACCCGGCGGCGGCAAGGGACGTTCCGGCAGGGGAACCATCGGCGCCGAAGCAGATCGCGGCGGGGGGATGCCTGGACCACCGTTCTCTGCCCAACGCCTCGTCGCCACCGTGTCCGTTATCAGCTTCTCCAACGGTTCGAAATCCGCCGACTCGAAGGGCCCCGTCGGATCGTCTTCCTGCGGTCCCGCTGCGGCGATCGCCCCACGGGGGTCAGGGGCCGGCGGCGAGGTGGCCAAATAGGCATAACGCCCGCTGCCGGCCTGGGCCACGATCGTCGCCGCGGCCGCCGGGCAGTTGCCCACGAAGACCCCGCGCAGGTCGGTCGTGCCGACCACGTTCGCCACTCCCGGCGCGGCGCGCGGCATGAGCTTGACCTGCACGTCGCTCACGTACTTGCCGCTGGCGGCGTCCTTGACGAAGACGCGGACCTGCCCCACCGCCGGATCGAACCGCGACTCGATCTCCAAGGGGCTGATCAACACGAGGCCGCTGGCGTAAAGGTCCTCGCCGCGGCACACGACCAGGTAGGCCCCTTCCTTTTTCAGAGGCAAGGCGAGCTTCTGCACGTGATCGCTGTAATCCGTGCCGCCGCGGAGCGTGACCGAGGACTGGTCCAAGGGGCGGATCCCGGCCAGGTTGACCTGCGACAGGTCGCCCAGGGCCTGGCCCGCTTCGCAGAACTTCATCAGGTCGACGCGATAGACCTTCACGTCGCACGCGGCGATGTTGCGGAAGCTCAGCTCGACTTCCGCCGCCGTGCCGGGCTTGAGCGTCGTGCAGTCTGGCAGCCAGATCCGCTTGCGGGTGAAATAGGTGACCGACGATTTCGCGTCGGGGATGCGGTCCTCCACGCGGCGGTATTCGCGTATGGCCTCGGCCCGCTGGCCAAGGCTCTGGTAGATTTGGCCGAGGATGTAGATCGCCCGGTACTTGTTGGGGCTATCGACCATGCGGCCCGACTGCTTGTCGAGATGCTGGGCCTGGGCCACCTTGCGGCACATCTCGATCGCCGCGGCGTGCTGGCCCGTGGCGAAGTCGCAGTAGGCCAGAATATACCAGTAGGAGTCCAGCAGTTCGCTTTGCGGATAGCGGCGGGCATAGGCGACCACGGCTTGGGCCGCGTCGGTGTACCGCTTCAGATCGAGTTGGGCGTTGGCCGCGGCGAAAGCGGCCTGGTCGGCGGCCGTATCAGCCGGGTAGCCGGTCAGAAAGGCCTCGAGCTTCTGCCACGCGCGGCCGATGAGGGCTTCGCGATCGAGCTTAGGCTGGTGCGCCTGGGGAAGAGGTGACTGGGGCGGCGCGGCCTGGGCCTCCGCGGCCTTGGCGTAGACCCGCTGGGCCAACTCCATCTCGGCCTCGGCCAGATAGGGCTCGGGCGGATAGTCGCGCAAGAGCCGGTTCATGTGGCTGACGCTGCGGAGGAACTCGCCCTGATTGTCGAGGAACCCGGCCACGCCGCTCTCGCGGGTGAAGTTGCCTTCGACCGCCGCGCGGCAGGCCATGTAGCTCCGCTCGATCTCGCCGATCTCGCGGTAGGCCCCCGCGGCGGTCAGCAGTTGGTCGAGCGTCACCGGCTGATCGGGCCACTTTTCCTTGATGACTTCGCAGTACTGCACGAGTTTGGCCGGGGCCGCGCGGCCCATGCCCAACTCCATGAGCGCGACGATCGTCTGCTTGTAGGCCGCGTCCGACAGGCCAAAGCCCGGCTGACCGTGCCAGGAGTCCAAGAGTTCCGTGAAATATTTGGTTGCCGCATCGGCCTCGCCCTTGCCCTTGGCGATCGTGCCCAGCGCCAGCAGTTCGTCGGGCGAGAGGCGATAGGGATCGGTGCTGCGTACACCTTGCGGCAGGACGACCAGCGATTTGGGCTTGGCGACGGCCAGCGGCACGCCGTGGCCGACGCGGCGAAGGACCGTCGGGCTGACGAGATTCGAGCCTGGGAACACGCCCTCCAGGTCGTAGCGGATCGAGCCGTCCCAATGCACGCGACTGAGGAAGAACACGATCCGGCCGGGGAGGATCTCGGCACGATCGAAGCAGCCCTCCAGCGACGAGGGCACGACCTTCGCACCGCTGGGAAGCGGCTCGACGATTAGCAGCTCCGGGCTGGCGCTGCCCTCACCCCCTGCCCCTCTCCCGAAAGGCGAGGGGAACGACTCACCCTCTGCCCCTCTCCCGGCGGGCGCGGGAAGATGAATTTCCAGTCCCACGCATCCCCGCCGGGCGGCGGGAAGCTGCGTCATGCGATTGGCGAACTCACCGCGGGAGGCATCGCCGGAGAGGACGCTGAACCCGCGCGAGATCTCGTTTTCATCGACTTCCATCAGGCCCGGTTGATAGCTCCGCCGGATGCTCCATGAGGCCGAGCTTCCCTGCACGAACTCCGCCGGATCGACGCCCTCCAGCGTGCAGCGATAGGCCAACCGCGCGGGACCGCTGGGATGCAGCTCGATCCGCTGCTGTCCTTTGACGAGCAAGGCCAGAGGCACTTCGACCGTCTGCGTCGGGCCTTGCGGATCCAGATCGAGCGTCTTGACCGGTTTGCCGTTGACGGTGATCGCCAGCCGGCACGCCCCGGCGGCCGCGCGCTCCTTCGCCAGCCAGGTGGTCGCGGCCAGAACGGCCGGCCCGGTCGCCTTTTCCGGCGTCCAGCGGAGGCCCGCGCGCTGGCCCAAAATCGTTTCGATCAGAACCTTGGCCTGCGGCGACGCCGGGTCGAGGCCCAGCAAGGCCAAGGCGGTAACTGCCTGGGCTTCGGTTTCCGTTGGAGTTTCGTCCGTTGGAGTCCCGCCTTTAGGCGGAATGTCTGGGTTCGTAGTGCCGCCTTTAGGCGGAATGTCCTTGGGATTCCGGCTAGAGCCGGGACTACGAGCGCCGAGAACCTCGGTCGCCGTTTCCTTGCGGTCCATTTGCACCAGAGCCAGGGCCAGATAGGCCCGCCCCAGCGGCGAAAGCAACTTGCGGTCGCGCAACAGTTGATTGGCGAGGGCGAAGTCGCCCTGGCCGCCAATCGCCAAGGCGTGCAACACGATGGCCTTGGTCTCCAGGTCGCTCTCCTTGTCGCCGCCGGCGCTGCCGCGAAGCCGCGCCAGGCTGGAAGCGAGAATCTCCTTCGGCACGTCGAACCCGGCCTTGTCGGCGAGGACCAGCGACCAATGCGCCTGGGCAGTGGTCGCGACCGTGCCGGCGTGACCGTCGACTGGCCAAGTACCGTCGTGCTGTCCGGCGATCAGCAGGCTCAACGTAGTGCGGATCCGCTCGTCGAGCGTGCTGCGCTCCGGGCTGTCGGCGGGGCAGAGTTTCGCCAAGGCCAGCGCGGCCATCAAATCGCTCGCGGCAGGAAGGCCCTCCGTGCCGAGGCTATAGGGAACGCCCTCCGCGGCGTTCCATGTCGGGGTCGACTGCCCTTCATACGGAACGCCACGACCCGCAAGCAGGTGCCCCGCGTTCCCTGCAGGCGCGAGCAAATCGAGCAAGCTCCGCTCGATACTCGGGCTAACCGCAACTTGCAGCTTCGGCGTCGTCCAATGGTGTCGCGACGGCGCGATGGTGACCGTGGCCTCGCCGCTGGCAACGCCTGAGGTCGTCACCTGACAGGGCTCGCCGTAGGGCAGGATCGGCACGATGCGGCGGCACGCGTCGCTCTGTGCTCCGGCCTTTACCGCAACCGTAAACTCGGCCTGCGGTTGCGATGACAGGCATCCACTTTCCTGACCCGGCCGCTGCAAGAGGCGAATGGTCGTCTTGAAACTTGTTTCCAAGCGGCCGCGCGATTTCACTTCGAGGGTCTTCTTGTCGTTCCACGCGACGCCGTCGATGTTCGCGCTGATCGCCACTTCCAGCGTTCCCCGGTCGAGGACCTGGTTCTGCACGACGACGGGCAGCTCCACTTCGTCGCCGTCGGTGAAGGCCGGCGGGAGATGAAGCGCGGCCCAAAGATCCTTCTTCAGATCGAGCGTTTGCGATGCCTGGCCGGCGAGCGTTTCGGGCGTAATCGCCTTGGCCACGAGCGTCAGGTTCAGGGCATCTTCCGGCAGCGTCAGCGCGATCGTCGCGCGGCCGTCCGGCCCGGTTGTGATCGAGGGATTCCAGTAGCCCGACCAAGTTGGATGAGGAATTCGCGAGACCGTCGATTCTCGTTCCGACCGCCGGTTCGGACGTTGGCGAGTGGCCGCCGCCTTCTGCACCGGCCGCCCGGGGCTTACTTGCTGTGCGGGTTCCTCGCCGCCAAAGGGATCGTCGGATGGGACCGATGGGACTGATGCAGACGGCGCCGGTGCGGTTGGAGAGCCGCCAAAGGGATCCTCGGCGGCAGCCGGTGGCGCGCAGGTTTGCGTGCATCCGGCTTGGGCATGGGAACTCCCTGCTGCGCAGCCAAATGCGCCGGCACAGCGGCCACGTCTTCCTCGGGCTCGGCCGTGGCAAGGGCGTGAATGGCGGGCCGATAATGAAACTGGATGCTGGAGGCCGCCTGGAATTGCGCCGTGCGACCGCGAGTGCGGAAGAAGGACGGGAGTGATATCCCGGACAGCGCTCCGTCAGTTCCCCGATCGGTGGGCAATATGGCCAGGCTGACCTCGGCGGCCACCGGCTTGCCTTGGGCGTCGCAGGTCGTGACGGTCACGTCTGCCGCTTCGCCCGGGCGCGGCGGAGCGGACGCATCACCATGACGGTGACACTCGATCTTCACCTGCAAATCGGGATCGACACGCAACGCGCAAGCGGCCTCGTGCAGGCGGTAGGTCCCCTCGCCCTGCGGGAGAGGGCTAGGGTGAGGGCTTCTGGGACCAGAACTTCGGGAATAAACGGCCTGCTGTGCGCGAAAGCCCTCACCCCCTGCCCCTCTCCCGGAAGGAGAGGGGAGGCCGTCAGCCATGACACTAACTGTCAGCGTGAACCCCGGGGCCATGGCTGCGGTCACTGGAATCTGCAAATGATTCAATCCGGTCTGGAGCGCGATCTGTCGTTGCTGGATGAGCCGATCGCCGTGGCAGGTGACTACGGCCAAGGCCGGCTGCCCGCGCCAAACGATCTGTGCTTCGGCCGCGTCGCCGGCCTTGAGTCGCGTGCGATCGACCAGCAGGAGCAAACGCCGTGGATCGTCGTCGCCGGAGACGGTCAGATTCAACGCGCCGGCGATCGTATTGCCGAAGCGATCGGTACCGGTCGCACGCAGGTTGTACTCGCCGCCTTTGGCCAGCTTGAGCGTTTGTTGCGCCGTACCATCGGCTGCCGTGGCAAGCGGATGCTCGGCGACCAGTTCCTCGCGGGTGGTTTCGCCGACGTGGTCTTGCCGGAAAACCTTCAGCAGGAGTTTTTCCGAGCTGGGCCGATCTGCGGCGTCGCGCGTCTTCACGTGGACATCGAAAGTCTCGCCCGCCAGGTAAACGGAGCGGGTCGTTTCGAAGCCGATCGAGAAGCCTGCGCGTGGCAACGGTCAAGTCGCGCTGCACGGATAGCGATCGCGACGGGATGCCGGCGTCGAACGTCATGCTGCCATACGACTCCAACTCGGCGGTGGGAATCGCAAAATGTACCTCGCCGCGGGTGTCGGTCGTCGCGGTGGTTGCCGCCGCATTGCCCAGCTTGTAGCTCACTTTCACACCCGTCAAGGAGCGGTCCTGGGGCAGCACGGCGCGGAGCGTTCCCTCGACCGTCTCGCCGCGATAATAGACCGGCTTGGGCAGGTCCAAGACCAGGCGCAGCGTCTCTTCCTGCGGCCGACCGATCTGGAAATTGGTGGCCTGGTGATGCCCGGATTGATCGTGTACGAGGACCTTGTAGGCCCCTTCGGGCATTTCCATCGGCAGGAGAAAGTTCCACGCAAACGTGCCCGCGGCCGATAGCGTCACCTCCCGCCGCCGCAGCCGGCGATCGGCGTCGCCCAGGACTTCGACGGTCAGCTTCTTGCCCGGCTCGATCGTAAAGCGGTCGCCATCGGCGTGGCGGGCGCAGCCGCGAACGTGGACCGTTTCACCGGCGAAATAACTCGGGCGATCGGTATCCACGTAGATCCTGTCGGTCAACGGGTGCGCGACCGGCTCGCCTTCGAGCCGCACGGCGGTCGAGGCCACGTGCCCGCCCTCGGCGGCGGCAAAGACCCGCAGGCAAGACGTGCCTTTCACCTCGGCATTCCGCTCAGTCCCCCATTGGAACAAGAGCTGTTGGTTCGGATGCACGCGGGCGGTGTCTTTCAACTCCGGGTAGCGCTGGCGGAAGAAACCGTCGTCGCCCGTCTTCGCCTCGGCAAAGATGCTGCGACCGTCGGAAATCAACAGGCGCACTCCGGGCCACGGCTTGCCGGTTGCCGCGTTCTCGGCGAAGATCAGCACCTCGTCGCGGGATGCCTTCGCGAGGATTTCCAGGTCGCTCTGGATCAGCAAGGTGGTGGTCTCCAGCGTCGGACTGCTGACCGTGACCGCCGCCACGCCGGCCGGGGCACCCGGTACTCGCGGGTCGCCGTCGGGCAGCGGCACGGGAATCGAGCTTGTCAGCGGTTTGTACTTCGCATAGTCGGGGACCGCGAAGTCCAGCGTCGTGTCGGGATCGATCAGCGAGAACGTCCAGCCGCTGGATGCCGGCGATGGAGTGCACCTTGCGGAAATAGGTCTCCAGGTCGATCTTGTAGACGCGGATCTTGACGGCCGGCACGTTCCGCGTGGCCAGTTTCAATTGCGGCTTCTCGCCGGAGCGAAATACCCGCTCGGTTTCCACCAACATGCTTTTCGCCCGGATCGCGGCTGCCGCCGCCTGGGCATCCGCGGCGTCGTGGCCGGTGACCTGGCGATAGTGCTCGCGGGCCTCGTCATAGCGGTTGAGCGGTTCTTCCAGCGTGCGGGCGATCATGAATTGGGCGTGCGAGGCCTCCTCGCTGCGTGGATATTTCGTAACCAGCCGCTGCCAATCGGCGATGGCCGCTTCCCACTTCTTCTGCCGATGGTGGATCTGCCCGAAAGTGAAGAGGATGCCCGGATTGCGGGCGTCCAGCGGATATCGGTCCATGAACTCGGCCAGCAGTTTGCTCGCCGCCTCGTCGTCGCCCGCTTTGAACTTCTCCAGGCCGACAAGATACTCGGTGTCGATGATCGACTGCTGCACGGCGCTCCAGCCTTCACTGGCCGGATGGCGGGTGAGGTATTCGTGCCACACGGCCAGGGCTTCCGCATATTTCTTTTGCTTGTGATAGACCTGGCCCAACGACCAACGGGCCTGGGGCAGTTCTTTGCAATTCTTCCAGCGCGGGTCTTGCAAGAAATGCTGCAGCGTGGCCGCGGCCTCGTCATAATGCGCCAGATGGAGCTGGCTCTGGGCGATCTGCAGATGGGCCGCCGGGGCCAGTTCGTGCGTGGGGAAGCGGCTGATGAAGTCCTCCAGGGCCGCGACGCCGCGGCGCAGATCTTCGTCGTTGCCGGGCTGGGGGCAGTGCCACGTCTCGGCCAGGTGGAACGCCGCCTCTGCCGGCCAATCGCGCAAAGCAGCAGGCACAATCCGTTTGCCCTCCGCCTTGCCGTCCGACTTCACCTTCCCATCGGCACCGGGAACCGGCGGCACGGATGCCACCGTCTTCAACAACTCCCGCCAGGCCTTTCGCGCCTGCGGCAGCTTGCCGGCGGCCAGCAGGCATTCGCCCATCCGGTAGCGAGCTTCCATCTGTCGCGGGTCGTCGGACTGGTCCGCGAGAAACTTCTCGTAGGCCTTCGCCGCGTCGGCCGGCATGTTCAGCTTCTGCAGGCAATAGCCGATACGGAACTCGACTTCCGCACGCCGCGGGGCCGCCAGTCCGGTATCCAGGGCGAGGGCATAGAACTCCCGCGCGCTGCGGTAGTCGGGCTGTTGATCTTCACGGCGGGGCTGGAATCGCGCGTCGGCAAACTCCAGGTAAACGGCCGCCGATTGTTGCCGCCGCGCGGCGGAGAGCAGATACTTGGCCTCCGCTTCATAGATTGCCTGGGCGCCGCGGAAGTCGCTCTTGGCAACCATGGCCTGGGCCTTGGCAAAGCGGGCGCGACGCAACCACGTGCTTTGGGGAAAGTCCTTCTCGAACTTTTCCAGCGCGGCAATCGCCTGGTCGTGCTGCTTCTCCAGTTCCAGCGACCAGGCCCGCAGATAGGCAAGGTAGTCGCTGGGCGCGTCCTTGTTCTTGGCGGCTTCGTCAATGGCCTTGCGGGCCTCGACGAAGTTGCGATCCTGCATCGCCTGCCGCACGGCCGGCGCCGCCAGCGGCACGTCGCTGGGATCATAGACCGGCGGGCTATCCGCGGCGGTCAGTGGTTGGTACGAAGGGGCCAGGAGGGCCAAGAAAAGACCGACAGTCAGGCAGCACCTGCTCATAGCGACACTCCTCTTCGGTTATGCGGCCCGCACGGCGGGGCCATTTGCCTCTGTTCCTTGGCCAGAAAGGCCAAGAGCCCGGAAGATCCCGGGGATGCCATGCGCTTGCAAGAATACACTACCGCGAGACGGAAGTAAACCAGCAGCCTTCTCGTAGAACGGAATTTTCGCATGTTTTGGCCAAAGTGGCCAAAAATCGAGGTTTTGCAGGGGATTTCGGCCATTTTCCAACTCCACTTAGGAATGTTGCTGTAGCCAGTAGAACTATGCCACCCCCAGGAATCCTCGGGAAAAACGAGGCTTTCCGCTCTTTTGGCTATCGCATTCCATCTTTCGGAAGTATGGTCAGAATTTGCCAAAACTCGTCCGCGTGGGCCACGCCGCAGATCAACCGACCCTGGGGCATTGGTGTTGCGGGCTTGGATCCGACAATGGCAGCGGCGCAGCACGATCGCAGACATGGCGTTCTCCTCGCGGCGATGACTCTGGTAATGAGTAACAGACCGTAATTATCCATAGTGTGAACGTCTTGTCAAGTGGCGGCGGCGAGAATTCTTCGCCGGGCGCGTGGCGCGCGGCGGCGGCGATTGCCGCAAGTCGTTTCCCGGCAAGCGCTTGCGGCGGGCGGAGAATCGCAGAAAATATCGCCAAATAACTGCAATAAACGTTATTCTTGCGAACACGCCGTCAAGAACAGAGGGCGGGAAGTCGGCGCAACTCCGTGAGCCGCAAACACTTGGGAATTCCAGTGTGACGTTGGACGCAGCTTCGCCCTAGAGCCCAATCTCTTCTCACAAAATGCCGCGACTCACTTTTCAGGCGGCAGTTTGGTCCCGGCGGCTGGGCGGGGACGCGCTTGCGCAGATTGGTTCTCGGCGACTGCCGTGCTGGCGGCCGGTTCGGCCGCCAGCAGATCGGCGATCAAGGCGCGCTCCGCCGCACGGACGAGCGTGAGGTCGGTTTTTCCCTCGACGATGCGCTGCGTCTCGAGAAGTGCAAACATGGCTTCGGCCACCTCGGCGTCACGGTTGATCTCCGCCAACACTTTGCCGACGATGGCCGGCCGCACGGCCGCCGCCTTGCCGAACTCGACCGCGGCCTGGCGTTCCGCCGTGCTCGTAATAATGCTCACCTGGTTCACTCCGTCTTGCTTGATCGCCGCCGTGACCTGGCGCAGGCGGTTGACCACTTTGCTCTCGATCTGCCTGATCATTTCCGGGTCGCGGAAATGGACCTTGCGAATGTAAATGGACCCCAGTTGGTAACCCCACTCGTTCGACTTGGGCGTGACCTCGTCGCGCACCGTCGAACTCATCGCGTGGCGGTCCACCAGCATCTTCGCCAGCGGCAGGTTGCTCAGGCAGCGGACCGTTGAGTTGCTGACGTTGGCTCCCAGTGACCCACGCGGATCAACGTTCTTGAACAGGTAGGCCACCGGGTCGCTGATGAACATTTCGTACCAGATTCCAATGCCCATGGGGGCGCCTTCTTCGGAGTTCACAGGGGCGCTGCGCAGGTACTCCTGATCGAGGCGCATGTCGGTCACCTCACAGCGTCCCAGCCACCGGACAAACAGTGCCTTCCATCCCAATCGCGGCCACAGGAAACAGAGCCCCGGCTCGCTCAGGATTCCGATGACCTTTCCGAACAACACGTACACGTGGCATCGCCGCTCATGCACGACCGTGTAGACACCCAGAGCGCGTGCCACGCCTAGCAACAGCGGTACGCCGATCAGGAAGGCCAGGAAGGAAAAACCGGCTGTGGCCAGTAGGTAGATCATGGCCGCACCTCCGTGATCACGCGATTGGCGTGGGAAAACAGGGCCAGTTTCGCATTCCGCACGTACGCGTCCATCGCTGCCTTGCCACTACTATGTTCAAGTTCCACGAGTTCCGCGGCCAGACGCCGCAGCGGCTCGATATCCGCTTCGGCTTTCAGCGTTTCGATTTCCACCGCGCGCCTGGACTCGACGATCCGCTGGTCGGCTGCGGCCGTCGCAAGACTGATGTCCGAAGACACCTGGTTATGGGCCGTGTTGATCGCGGCCAACGCCGATTCGACCTCCGACGGCGGGTCGATCCCGGTGATCAGCGAAGCGTCAAGTTGAATGCCGTAGCGTGCTTGCGAACACTGGCATTCCCGATCCATGTGCTCGTTCAGATCCCGCAGATTCTTGCGCAAGTCGTTGATCGAGATGCCCTCGACCGAAACCACGTCCGTTGTCCCTTCCGCCGCCGTCTTCCCCGGGGCCTCGAACGTCGCGATCCTTTCCCGCAGCACGGAGACGAAGTAACCCATCACGTGCGCGATCGGATTGGTCACGCCGAAGAGGTAGGCATAGAGGTTCCGCTCGGACACCTGGAAGCGGATCTGCCCCGTCAGACCGGTGTTCAACTGGTCCTTGGTGACGGCTTCCAGTACCGTTCCGCGTTTGTTTGCCTCTGGCGATTGCGGGTCAAAGGCCATGTTGGCGGTCGCAGTAGCAACCGAGACCTTGTATATTCTCTCCCATGGCCACTTGAAGTACGGCCCGCCCGGCATGATGACCCGGACCTGAGGGAAACAGTACCGCTCCTTCTCGTCCTCTCGCAACGATTCCGCGATCGGATCGGCCAACGTCGTGAGATTCCCCAGTCGCTGGGCGCGTCCGAAGACGGTCTTTACGGCCCGCTGGTTCTGGTCCACCGTGTAAAACCCCAGCAGGATACAGCGCACCAGCACCCATGCCGTGAACCCAATTGCCACTCCAATCACGATATCCACTGCAGTCCCCTGCGTTTTATCTCGATCGATCCCTTTCCTACTCCAACACCGCAATCGGCCGTCCCGTCCGCGTCGACTTGGGCAGCAGCGGCAAGAATCGCCCCAGGGCCAGCGCCCCGGGACCGGCGATCACGATCGTCGCCGCCAGCCCGATGAGGGCCAGGTTGTATTCGAATCCGCCCGTGTTCGCAAAGAAGCCGTTCTTGCCGTGGACCATGGCGATGGCCCCGATCATGATGACGATGTGCGACGCCGCGGAGAAGCGGCTCAGGAAGCCGACGATCAGCCCCAGACCGCCGAAAAACTCCCCGATCGAAACCAGATAACCGATCGGCCCCATCATATCCACAATTTTCTTCAACCCCGGCCCATCGAATGCCCCGAATAGTTTTTGCGAACCGTGGGCCACGAAAATGACCCCCAGAACAACTCGCGCCGCCAGCAGCGCAAGATCAACGCCCAGACGGTCCTTCGATTCACGTCTTTCCGGATTCATTGCTACTCCTTGATTCCTGCGGTTTTTGTCCGCGGAATTATTCGATCCTGTCACTCAATGGTCAAGTAGCGCGTCCGGGAATAATCTTCGGGGAGCACGACGAATCCAACTGTGGGCATAGCGAGTAATAGGCCGTAAGGACCAAGTGAAGAATAGTTTTCGGTCGTAACGGTAACTTGGATCGCCCTCTAGCCCCGATTATTCACCGTAGGATGGGTGGAGTACGGAATTCCCTGCACTATGTTGCGTTGCGCCAGCGGACGCCGGAACTCCAGCAAGCGTCTTCAGGGGTTCGACTCCGTGCGTAAACCACCATATTTCTCGAGCGTTCGCTCCGCGCCGACAGTTCACGAATAATCGTGGTTAAGACAACAACGCGGCGAACGTCACGTTTCCTTTTGCGGAAGCTATTCGCCGGCCGATTTTACCATTCAATTGAAAGGGGAACGCTCATGGCAAGAACTACGAAAAATCCGTTGCCGGTCGCCGACGAAGGTCAGCTCCCGGAGGAAACCCTGATGGAACGATTCATCGACTGGGTGCGGACCGAGCTGGTCTGGTACGCCGGCAGTTTCAGCCTTCATCTTCTCGCGCTGTCGGCTCTGCTGCTGTTGCCGAATCTCGGCGGCGGCCAGAATCAGGACGACACGACTGTTTTCGTCTCGCAAGCCCAGGAAGAACCGCAAAAGGAGCCAACCGAGAGAATCGACCCGTTCGAAATCGGCCCACCCGACGAAACCCAGCCTCAAGTATTGGATATCACGCCCCCTCCGAAACCGCCCGCCCCGGACACTCAGACCGCGAAAAACGACGGTGGAATACCGGGCGCCGAGGCCGCAAGCAGCGGCGGGCGCGACGGCGTGAAGGACGCAGGTTTCGGCGGCGGAGTGCTGCCGTTGGGTCCAGGACCCAAGGTGACCGGCCTCGGAAACATCGACATCGGACCCGGCAAGGGTCCAGGCGTCGGTGACGGTACCTTAACCGGCCGCCTCGAGCGCCGCAAGCAAATCGTCGTCCCCAAACGTAGCGAACGCGCCGTGAATGCCGCCCTCGTCTGGTTGGCCAACCACCAGTTGCCCGACGGCAGTTGGAGCCTGCAACACTACACAGAGCGCTGCACCGACAAGACCTGCAGCGGCACGGGCGAGATTTCCGCCGATGCCGGGGCAACGGCCATGGGCCTCCTGCCCTTCCTGGCCGCCGGACAAACGCACAAGGCCAAGGGCCCCTACAAGGAACATGTCCGCAAAGGCCTCGCCTGGCTGATCCTGCACCAGCAGCCCGATGGCAACCTGGCCAAGGGCGCGGCGCAGATGATGTACTCGCACGGCCTGGCCACAATCGCCCTTTGCGAGGCTTACGGGCTGACCGGTGACAAGGAAGTTGGCCGGGCGGCGCAGGGGGCGGTGAACTTCATCCTCAATGCCCAGAACGCGGCCGACGGCGGCTGGCGCTACAATCCCAGGGACCCCGGCGATACGTCCGTCGTTGGCTGGCAGTTGATGGCCCTCAAGAGCGCTAGCTTGGCCGGACTGGCGGTCGGCGGGTCGGCCTTCTCCGGCACCAGCAAGTGGCTGGATTCGGTCGCCGTACACGACGGCACGGAGTATGCCTACCAGCCCGGCCAGGGTCCATCGGCCACGATGACTTCGGTCGGCCTGCTCTGCCGCCAGTACCTTGGCGCCAAGCGCGACAACCCCATGCTCACCGGCGGCATGAGCTACCTGTTGAAGCACTTGCCCGACGAAGAGTTTCCCAACATCTATTATTGGTACTACGCGACCCAGGTCATGCACAACATGTACGGCACCGAGTGGGACACCTGGAACCACAAGATGCGCGAATTGCTGGTCCACACCCAAGTCCGCGACGTTTACGAGTGTGCCAACGGCAGTTGGGCCCCGCAGAAGGACGCCTGGGGCAGCCGCGGCGGCCGACTCATGCAGACCAGCCTCTCGGCCCTGACCCTGGAAGTCTACTACCGTTACCTGCCCTTGTTCAAGGAAGACGCGCGCGAGTGATCGCGGTTGGGGTGAGCCGTAGGGTGGGCCTGGCCTGCGCGAAATCAGCATTATGCTCGCCCTGGACCTTATGCCGGTTTTGTTCCACGATGCGATTAGGCGAGCATGCGCTGAAGGCGCAGCAAATGCCGTATTTTGGTCGCGTAGCGACCATTGACGGTAGCCGTGGGTTTCAACCCACGTTGTTACACACAAGTCCGGCAACGACCCCATCCAACTCGCCTGGATGGTGAAGGAGGTTGGACAGCTAGCACCGAGAGCATTGAGAATCAGACCCCATCCAGCTCGCCTGGATGGTGAATCAGGTTGCCCAGCTAGTCAATTCTCGCGCCGTAGCCGTACAACCTCCTTCACCCACGGGACGAGCCCGTGGGGGTCGTTTGTCTTCTTCTTATCCGTTCTAGCCGTTCAGCCTTGTTCACCATCCGGGCGAGCCGGATGGGGTCCGAGATGTGTGTAACAACGTGGGTTAAAACCCAATACCGTTCAAATAAGCATAACTACCGACTCCATAAAGGTTTTCGTCAAAGGAGGCAGGTGTCGGTGCTCCGGTCGCTTCTTTGGCCATTTCTTCACTTGCCGTTTGATGACACGCGGATTGACGCGGTTGCGGCGGGGGTCGGTTCGTTCATGGCTCATTTCATCCAGCAGCGCCGCATACCAGGTTTGAAACGACTGCGGAGAGCGGCTATCGCATTCCGGCATCCGGCATTCGAGAGTCTGATGACATCCGGTAAACGAAAGGCGATCTGTATCCAGCCCGGCCCGCCTGGCAGCTTGGAACATCAGCGAGCGAATCACAAAATGAGCCAACGACAAGGCATAGATTTCCTGACGTACGCCCGTCGGCGTTTCGCTACGGAGGTGCGTCGGCTTGCTGGCACGCGGCGGGTCTTGGTACGTCTTCTGTTGAGCGTAACCAAGTTCGTGTTCCCAACGCCAATGATACCCCGGGATCAATTCCAACACCGGATATTTGCTTGCGTCCAGCAGATCGGTAAGGAGCGTGTGTTCTTCTTGATGGCCGACACGTTGTGGATCGTTCAGCGTGTACTTGATCACACGCACGACGATTCCCTGACGATCCTTTTCTCGGGCGCGTGCATTGGGATAAATCTTCGCCAGATACGAGCCATCGGAAAGCTGCTCAATCTTCTTGAGGATCATGCCCTTCTGAAGCCGGACCAGCAGATGTACGCCCCGCAAAACCAGGCTTTTCCAGAGTTCGTAGCTGAAAAAGCCGCGGTCGCACAACAGCAGCATGCCCGGCTGCAAGTGCGGCAGCAACTGGGGAAACAGCGCCCTCTCGCTGGTTCGATAGGAGCCCGTGGCGAGAGCAAACTCGACGTGGGTTCCCACTTCCACCAAGCTCAACTTACGCACTTGGGGAAAGGCGCCATCGCCACGTTTACCCGACGGGCGGTCGAACGCGGCCTCATTAGCCGGCGTATCGGGGACGTCGAAAAGGGTACCGTCCACAGCCGTCAATCGCATGCCGCAATAAAACGCTCCAGGCGTTTCCGGGGTGGCCAGAGGTCGAACAGTCCGTTGAAAGAGTTCTCGTACGGGCTCAACGCCCAACCGCTGTCGCGCCACACACAGCGCGGAGCGACAGGGAGTATCCACAGGACCGCGCAACCGACGTGCGTGCTTGAACACCTGACGAATCGGCAACTTGGTGAAAATACCCATCGCCAATACAATCCACATCATAATTTCGTGCGTCAACTTGCAAGCCCGCGGATTGACACGATCGGTGTCCTTCAGGACTTGCCGAATGTCTGTCGGTCTGATAATCTCTTCTAAGACAGCCAGCCGATCTAAAACCCGGCCCGTTTCGTCGGCCGGAAGCACGCAACGTCCTTGTTGCTCCATTGTCACAGCCTCCTTGCTAGGGGTAGAACTTCCAGCCCTAACTTTAGCGGAGGCTGTGACTTGCGCCTATTTCAACGGTATTGGGTTAAAACCCACGGCTACCGTCAGTTGTCGCTACGCGACGGGGCATCCCCCATGCGGAGTGGCGGAACAGAAACGATCCTCAAAACCCACTCCGGTAAACCGCAGAAACGACCGATTTTGCGCAGGCCCGGCCCACCCTACGGCGCACGGTACGTCTGTTCAGATGGCAGACGCGCACGAATGATCGGACGACGCTCCGTTCTTCCGCTTCGCTTGTCGAACTGGCGAACGGCCCTGGACAGCATGATCCGCGCGGCGACCGCGTAGCCGACCGTGCCAATCAGGTATGCCCCGACGGCCACGAGGACCGGCCAGCTCAACGAAACTTCCGACGACGAGCCGATCGCGAGGCTGGCGAAGCTGGGGCCCGCCAGCAGGAACGGCACGTTGAACGGCGCGCCGATCCAGCTTATCGGGCAGCAACAGAACATGGTGCCGCCGCCAATCAGGGTGGCGATTCCCAACGCGGCGCCCGTGGCGCGAAGCGTGCTCTTGGCAGATTGCGAGCAATAGACGCCCAGCGTGCCCGCAAAGGCCGTGAGGATCGCCATGTCCAGCAGCGAGAAGGCGATTCCCAAGATATAGGACGGCCGCAGCAGCACAGCCGGCAGCCAGACCACGGCCAGCAGCGGCGCCAGCCCGCGCAGCGACCAGACGCTGCCCAGGACCTTGGCCTTGATGATCTCGGCGGGTTCCAGCGGCGTGCTGATCAGCGAGGCCCAGCTATCCCGCTCCTTTTCCGCAGTGATCGCACCGGCCGCGCGGGCGATCACCACGAGCAGGCCGCAGCAATAAAGAACGGTGGACGTGACGATGGCATAAGCGCAGAAGGATTCTCCCCCGCCTCCCCCGCCCCGCGCGTAGGAGGTCTGCAGCGATTCGAGCAGAAAATAGATCGTGAGTCCACAGACCACGATGAAGATCAGCGCCAGCAGTACGTAGCCCAAGAGGCCCAGTCGCGACGAGCCCGACTCGACATACAGTTCTTTCCAGTACATCGGATTGTCGCCGATCTCGCCGCGAAAGAACCGTATCCGGCGGCGGCGGCGCTGGCGGGCCGCCGCATCGCGGAGATGGATGCGGCGCATGAAAAGGGTTGCCAAGAGCAATCCGGCCCCGCCCACCAGCGCCTGGTTGCGGACCAGGATCAAGACGAGTTGCCAAGGCCCGTCCCCCGGTCCGAGACCTATGCCGGAGAATATCCCGAAGAAGGTCTCCAGCGGGTTGGCGGCGGCGACTTGCCACATCGCTGACGTCGTCCAGTTGGGGGCCCATGACCAGTTCAGCAGGAAAGAAAGCGGATGGGGCAGCACCCAGATACAGAAGAATGCCAGGTACGCGCGGAGGACCGCGTCGCGGGCCTTGGCGCTGCAGGCCGAGACGGCGATGGAAACCATCGTCACGAAGAGGACCGTGCTCAGGGTGATGACCGTCAGCGACAGGATGGCCTGTGCTGCGATGCCGCCCAGGAGCATGGCCAGGGCCAGCACGGGCACGCCGGAAAGGACGAGATACAGGATCTGCGCCACGCGGCCGCCAAGTTTGCCGATGACGATCTCCAGGCTGCTCAGCGGCGTGGCAAAGAGGTACTCCATCGTGCGGCGCTTGGCGCTCCTGGGCGATCGCCCCGGCAGCCAGGGCGGGACCAACGAGCAGGATGAGCGTCAGTTGCATGACGCCGAAGGCCGTAAAGAAGGCCGAGGCGAAGGCGGCCAGCGAGTTCATGTCGCCCAAGCGCGTTGTCAGGTACGTGAAGCACAGAGCCAGGAACAGGGCGGCGGCATACAACGTGCGGAGGAAAAAAAATCGCGTCCGCCGCGACATCGTGACCAATTCCACGGCCAGGACCGGTCCGGGCCAGATCCGCAAGTTGCCCAGGAATCGGGCGATTGCCCCCATGCCGGCCCTCCGCGATTTGATGTAGGGTGGGCCGAGTGAAACGAGTCCCACCAAGAACACGCCAAATCAAGGATGGTGGGACTCGTTTCACTCGGCCCACCCTACGCTACTCCTTTGCCCCGCGGGCGACGGCATTGGCCCGTGCGTACGTTGTGGCCGGTCTCTGACCGAGCCACGCCGCCAACCGAAGGTCTCGTGAGCGAATCGAGACCTTCGGCCACACGTTTCGGCGGGGTCGGGAGACCCGCGCCGAACCTACGCTACTCCTTGGCCCCGCGGGCGACGGCATTGGCCCGTGCGGCCAGTTCCTTGTCGGCCGTCGCCTTGGCGACCTGTTTCATCACCGCGGTCACTCGGGCATCGCGGCGGTCGACGACCTTCTCGGCGATGGTCACCGCGGCCAGGCACGCTGCCTCTCTTAGTTCGGGATTGTCCAGGCAAGATGCGGCCAGCGCGAGGGCCTCGACCGTGGCGACGTTGCCCAGGGCGCTGAAGCACGAGTTGCTTCTCCTCGTTGCGATCGGCGAGGGTCATCGCGCGGTTCAACGTGTCGAACTTCTTCGCGTCGGGCGCATCATCCTGAGGCACGAGGCGCACCAGCCCCCGCAGGGCCAGGATCTTGATGGTCTTTGTCGGCGGCGCCGCGAGCAGGTCGCTGATCGCGGGCAGGGCGTCGGGTGTGGGCCAGTCGCACAAGATGTGGAGTGCGGCGTCGTTCACCTGGGGGTCGCTGTCGGCCATGGCGGCACGAATCGTCTGGAGGGCTTTTGCGCCGCCCGCCGTGCGCAGCGACCGCAGCAGGGCGAGCTTGGCCTCGCCGCGGGCCCCTTGCACCGCCTCACAGATGGCCTGGACGATGGCCGGCGGCGTCGAGGTGGCGGTGATCGTGAGCGTCTCTTGTTCGCCGACCGTCTTGCTCGACTTCACACCGTTGACGCTGTAATCGACCCGGAGCTTCTTGGCAACCCCGTTGGCCGGGTCGCCAAAATTGTCGTTGGAGGCGTCGATCGCCATCGCGCCGGCCTTGACCAGGGCAGCCACCTTCTTCGTAACGTCGGCCGACGGCCCCGCCGGAAGGGCCCCGTACACGGCCTTGACGATGACAACGTTTCCGCCGGCGGGCCGGCCTTCGCGGGCGCAGAGGGCAAGCAGCACGCCCTCGGCTGCCTGAACTTCCGCAGACGACCGTGCCTTGACCAGGACATTCAACACCCCGGGCAGATCGGCGGACCCGGCCTGTTGACGCAATGCCTTGAAGGCCTGGAGGCGAACGCCTTCCTCGGCGTCTTCAGCGGCTTTCAAGAGCCGGGCCGTCGATCCGGCGACATTCCGCTGCCCAATCATCTCGACCGCCAGGCTGCGGACTTTGGCGTCATTGTGGTCGAGCATGGCCAGGATCGTGGCGTCGGCGTCCTTGCCGGGGAAATTGCCCAGGCAAGTCCGCGCGGCGGCGGCCAGGTCGGCCTCGCCCGTCAGCGACAACTCGGCCAGCAGCGGCAGGGCCGGCGCATAGCCCAGGTGCGTGAGGTTGTGGACGGCGGCCAGGCGGACTGCACTGGGGCCCTTGGCAGCCAACGCGAGCAGAACGGGGCCGGCCGACGCGTCGCCCCGGTAGCCCAACGTATTGATCAACAACACTTGCTTGCCCGCGGGCAGCTTGGGCAGTTCGGCGGACAGCGCAGCGGTGACCTCCGGCGCGGGCATTTCCATGGCCACTCTCGCCACCGCGGCCGTCAAGGCACGATCCGAGCCGCGGAGGGCCGCGATCATGAGCGGGATGCCGGCATTCCCACGGGTAAGAATCGCGCCCCTTAGAGCCGCGACGCGGATCGGTTGCGGTGCCTGCGTCAAAGTGCGGAGACGGTCGTAGATCGCCTGCGCTCGAGGCCCTTGCCCCTCGGTCCGCAGGGCCTCGGCCGAGCGGAAAAGACCCTCGCAAATGGCAACCCGGTTGGCGCCGACGCGCCGACCAGCGCTGCTTCGAGGGATTTGGCGGCCTGGGGCGTGCCAATGTTGCCCAAGGCGCGTGCGGCGGCCTGCGCCGTGCCGGCATCGGCTGCGGCGAGCAGTTTGGCTATCGCCTCGACGGCCTTGGCGTCGCGGCGCACGCCGAGGCTGCCGATCACGCCCAACAGCGGCCGGCCCTTGACCGTAGCCAAGGCGTCGCGGAGGGCCTCGTCTACGGACGGGTCGGGGATCGTCTCCATGGCATAGCGGGCCATGTGCGAGAGCTTTTCGTCGCCCAGCAGGGAGGCCAGCGTGGGGACGGATTGCTTTGTGGCGATTCGGGCGAGCTGACGGCAGGCGGCTGACTTTTCCTCCTGGCTGGCGCCCGACTTGAGCACAGCGAGCAGCCTGGCCTCCTTGGCTTCCTGCGCGAGAGACGGGGCAGCGGTAGCGGCCAGCAGGCCAATGGCAAGTACGAGGTTTTTATGGTTCAACATGACGGCAACTCCTGTTTTCGAGTAATGTAGGCCGGAACAGGCTTCGGGGCACCCGGGGTACCCGCTTGCGGGTCGCGGGTCGGTTCCGGCACGAATCTCTCCCAACGCGCAGTCACCAATGCCGGAGCTGCGCAAGCTTGTTCCGGCCTACTTGGCTAAGTGCGATATTCGGTTAGAGCAGGGTGGGCCGGCGACTTGCTGCGCAAGCTGGTCCCACCCTGCGGTTAATACACGTATGGTTCTCGCATGGCCCGCGAGCGGAGGCGGTTGGCCTCATCGTCGTTGACGAACTCCTCTTTGACCGGGTCGTATTTCAAGCTGCGCTTGAGCCACATGCAGATGTTTGCCGCATGGACCGTGGTCATGGAATGGTGCATCACTTCCGGGCCGGCGACGGCAGGCTGGCGGCTCTTGATGCAGTCGACGAAGTTCCGCATGTGGTCGAGGGACCGGCCCGTGCGAGCCACGTAGTCGCCCACGACCTTCTTGAACTCGCCCAGCATGGCCGGCGACGAGACGTTGGGTCTGGAATAGCCGTCGGCGGCAGCGGCCCAGCCCTCGCTGCCGTCGAACCGTTCGCCGCACGAACCGTGCCAGTACTTGTTGGTGCGCGAAAGGATCATCCGCACGCCGCTGGCGAAATGGGTGACCATGCCGTCGCCGCTGTCGTTGGCGACATACTCATACTCGACGGGCGAGGTCTCGCCGCAATCCAGTCCCGCCTGGGCCTGGGCGAAGGTGTGCGCGCCCCACTCGCCGATGCAACTGGTGTGGAAGTCGTAGAATCCCCGCCAACCGCCCGCGACGTAATCGGGGTTGTAGGGTCGCCACGGGCATGCGCCCAGCCAGGCGTCCCAGTCCACCTCGTCCTTGGGCGGCTGGGCGACGCCCGGCAGCCAGTCGTGCCGCATCTCGGCGGCGTCCCAGGGGGCGATGTGGGCATAGGCCGTGTGGATTTTGCCCAGCCGGCCCGTGCGGGCCATCTCGATGGCGAAGACGTGGTTGGCCTCGCTGAGACGCTGCGTGCCGGTCTGGTAGACGCGGCCGTAGCGGCGTGCCGTCTCCACGACGGCCCTGCCTTCGGCAATCGTCATGCAAGACGGCTTTTCGGTGTAGACGTCCTTCCCGGCCCGCATCGCCAGGATCGAGGCCAGGGCGTGCCAATGGTCGCCCGTGGCGATCAGCACGGCGTCGATGTCCGGGCGCGCGGCCAGGAAGCCGTTGATCTCCGGGTACATCGCGCAGTCTTTGCTGCCATAGCGGCTGTCGACGAAGTTCTTGACCGCCAATCGTTGTTTCTTCTGCAGGTCGCAAATCGCCACGAATCGCACGTCCGGCTGGCCGATGAGCGCGTGCAGGTCATCCATGCCGCGGTGCTGGATGCCGATGCCCCCGGCAACGATTTTCTCGCTGGGCGGCACACTCCCGTTCCTGCCCAGCACGCTTGCCGGAATGATCGCCGGCAGGGCCATGACCGCGCCGGCCTGGGCTGCCGATTTGAGCAACTCGCGCCGTGTTACTTTCGTTTTCCACATTTTCTTTCTCCTGGTAATCCGGTCGCGTAGCGAACATCGACGGTAGCCGTGGGTTTCAACCGACGGTACGCATGCCAGCACGGATGTCTCAGCGTCCGGCCAGCATGCTGCGCACAGTGCCCGGACGAACCGGATTTTGTGCGATCCGCGGACCATGGGTTGAAACCCACGACTACCATCAATCGTCGCGAGGCGACGGGTACTCCCCGCTGCGGAGTTTGTAGGGTGGGCCGAGTGAAACGAGTCCCACCATCTTTACGCGTTCCTCATGGTGGGACTCGTTTCACTCGGCCCACCCTACGTTCTCCCCGCTGCGGAGAGGCGGAATAAGACTAATTGTTGTTCGGCTTGGGCTGCGGACGATTACGGCCGCCGAAACCGCCAAAGCCTTGCGGGAACTTGAATTCCTTGCCCGTCAACTCGGTCCATTCCACCAATTGATCGTCGGTCAAGACGGCCTTGATGTCCTTGAGCGTCTTGGTCCGCGATTCTTGCATCTTGGTCCTGGCAGCTTGACGCTCCTCGGGCGTGGAATCGGGGTTGAAGGCGGCGCGGGCCGCAGTGCCGACGGCGTCCTGGATCGACTTGATCTTCTTCTTCTGGTCGTCGGTCAACTTGAGCTGCGTGGCAACCTCGGGACGCGAGAAGGCGGCGGCCCCTTCACGCTGGAGCTGCAACTGCTTCAGCCGCTTCATCTGGTCTGCGTCAAGGACCTTCTCGATCTTCGCGTCGACCTGCTTGCCGAGCTCCTCGCCCTTGGTGCGGAGTTCGGCCATCTTCTTGTCCCGCTCTTCCTGGCTCATGTCGCGGATTGCCTGGAAGTCGATGCCCGAAAAGGCCGCTTGAACATCCTTCTGCACGTCCGTGCGAATCTCGTCCATCTTCGTCTTTTGCTCATCGGTGACTTTGAGTTCCGTCTGGACTTCGGGCATCATCAACAACATGCTGGCCGGCATGCGCATCTGGCCAAAACCGCCACCACCAAAAAAGCCTCCGCGGCCCGCACCACCTCCGGGGGGCTGGGCATAGGATACGGTTGCCACCAGGGCCAACACGAGACCGCTCAGAAAACAGGATCGCAACATGGTTCAGCACCTTTCAAAATAGGGTTGGCGGCGGAATCCTGCGTACGTTCGCGGTTCTCGCCGGCGGGTAGACGTTGCAATAGTCTACCACCCCGGATACCGGGGTGCAAGCTACCCGAATCGAGCGCAGGACAACTGCAAAGTCTTCGACCGAGCGCTCGTAGTCCCGCCCGGCCCTCATTTACTCGTGGTTGGCGGAATTCGTGGCGTCGGGACCGGCTGAAGCCGGGACTACGAGCGACCGTCATAAACCGCCAAAATGTTCTGCGGGGGAACGTCGGGCTGGAACAAGTGGGCCGGGCCCAGGATGTAACCGCCGCTGCCTCCCAGCGTCGTGCAGTAGCGGCGGACTTCGGCGCGAATATCCTCAGGCGTACCGTGCGGCAGGAGATGTTGCATGTCGATGCCACCGTGGAAACAGATCCGGCCGCCGAAATCGTGCTGGAGCCGCTCGGGCATCATTCCCGCCCCAACCGGCTGGATGGGGTCCAGCACGTCCACTCCCAGGGCGATCAGTTCGGGAATGAACGGCCGCATCAGGCCGCAACTATGATAGAGCACCTTGGCCCCCAGACCGTGGATGCAATCCACCATCTCCTTGATATACGGCGCGACGAACTCGCGAAACATCGCCAAGGAAATCAACGGCCCTTTCTGGCTCCCCAGGTCGCTGATCAGCAGGAACAGATCGATGCGTCCGCCGCTGGCCTCCGCCGCCCGGGCGTAGTCTCGCTTGTAGAAGTCGGTAAACTTGCGGCACAGAAAGTGCGTCCACTCGGGCCGCTCGACCATGTCGACGAACATGCCCTCCCAGCCGCGGACCAACGCCGGCCGCTGCCAAATATCGGCAAAGCCGTACAGCAGCGCATATTCATCCCGCCGCCGGCACTCGGCGGACAAGGTGGAGTAGTCGAACCCATCGGGCGTGGGCCAGGCGAAGCCTTCCAGATCGCTGAAGCGCGACGCTCCCGCCAGCGCCCCGGGGGCGTCCTCGCGCATGGGGCCCCAGGGCGTTTGCCGGTAGATGTAGCGTTCGCCCCACAAGTTCTGGTAGAGGCCGTCGCCGAGGGCCGATTCGGCCGGTCCGGCAACTTCCAGATGCCGCACGTCGACGCCCAGCTCGCAGAGCACGCGTTCTTTGTCGTCGCAGCCCAGGTGGGCCAAAAGTCGCCGCCACGTCGGCGCCTCGGCCCAGAAGTCGCGGGGCGTGCGATCGGGCGGACGATAATCCAGCGCGGTCAGGACCCGTTCACGCGGCGTCATTTTCTCTCCACGATCCAGACATTCTGGAAGAACGCCGGGAAGCCGTGCTCCTGGAGGTAGATGCCGCCGGGCTGCGGACTCTCCGGCATCCCCGAGGGCGTCGATCCCTTGATCTCGACGTCGTCGAGGATCACCACGCCGTTGAGCTTCACCGTGCAGCGGCCGAGCTTGGTTTTCTTGCCCGCGGCGTCGTAGCGGGCGGCCGTAAAGTCGATGTCGTAGGTCTGCCAGGTCAGGGGCGGATAGCACATGTTGATCTTCGGCGTGACCTGCGCGTAGAGCACGCCGCAGTCGTGCTGGCGCATCACGATGCCGAACGAATCGAGGATCTGGATCTCGTAGCGCTGCTGGAGGAAGACGCCGCTGTTGGGCCGCTGCCAGATGGTCCGCGTCTGGGGCACATAGGAAATCGTGAATTCGACGTGCAGCGTGAAGTCCTGGAATTTGCGGCGGGTGGTCGCGCCGCCGATCAGCCACTTCTGCTTGGTCAGCTTGGCGCCGCTCTGCCACTTGTCGGTGTTGCTCCCGTCGAACAGCACGATCGCTCCGGCCGGCGGCTTGGCCCCCAGCGTCGGACTTTTGCGCATGACCCGCGCCAGCTCGAACTTCACGCCGGCGTCGGTCCGGCCGGTCAGCGTACGGCCGTCGCAAACCGCCTTGTAGACCTGGTCGATGACGACCTTGTTCCCCTCGCGCTTGGCGTCCTCGGGCGTCGAGTTGTCGGTGCTGGGGGCTTTCTGGATGATCGTCTTGCCGTCCCAGCCGTCGCCGGGCAGCCCGCCGGCGAAGAACATCGTGCGGAAGACCCCGTCGCCCAAGGCGCGAACCTGCGCGCCGAAGCGGGTCTTGCCGCCGCCGGGCTGGGAAACCGTGCCCGCGTACTCACCCTGGAACTGGAAGTCGGCGTCGACGTGCTGCGGGTCGGTATACAGCTTCAAGGCGGGCTCCGCGGCCGTTGCCCCGGCGACCCATGCCCCCACGCCATATCCGACTGCCAGTCCACACTCGATCGCGACCCGCCCGATCCGCCTTAAGACTCTCGTACCTTGCTGGTTCATATCTCCTGTCCTTTCCAACGTTTCGCCGATTCGGCTTTCCCGGACCGTGGGCCTGAAACCGCTCCAGGCCCGCGGCGCCGTTATTGATCTTCGCATTGAAAATGAGCCATTGAGTTGTGTGGCAAGGGCGTAGGCCGGAACAAGCTTCGGGGCACCCGGAGTACCCGCTTGCGGGTCGCGGGTCGGTTCCGGCACGAATCGGCATCAACGCCGGAACTGCGCAAGCTTGTTCCGGCCTACGTGACTTATCTTATCATTTCTTCCCTTGACCTGCCCGCTCGGCCAGGCGTTTTTCCAGGGTCGCAAGCCGTTCTCTCAGTTCCAGCTCAGCCCGCTTGCGGTCCGTGATGTCGCGATTGCTGGCCCGCTGCCCCAGCCAACGCTGATCGACGCCGTACACCGGCTGGCAGATGTGCTCGATCCAGCGTTCTTCGCCCGCCCTGGAAATGATCCGATACTCGGCCGTATGCGGCCCCGGCGCCGGGCTCTCGCCGCGCAGATGCCTTCTTACCTGCCTGCGGTCGTCGGGATGGACGATCCTTTCCAATAAAGCTGGATCGGCCATGAACTCCTCGGCTGCATAGCCCGTGATCCGCTGGCAAGAAGGCGAGACGTAACAGAACTTGCCGTCCATGCCCCGCCAGTATTCCCAGTCGTAGGTGTAGTCGGCCATCGTGCGAAAGCGCTCTTCGCTTGCCCGCAGGGCCTCCTCAGCCTCTTTGCGTTCGCTGATGTCGCGCACGATCGCCAGCAGCCTGGGCACGCCGTTGAGAATCATTCTCTTCAGATTCACTTCCGTCCAAAAGACCCTTCCTCCTTTGTCCTTGGATCTCCAGGTGAAGACCTGCGGTTCGCCCGTATTGGCCAGCTTGATCCACTGTGCCGCGTCTTGCCCGGAGTACGGAGGACTTCCCTCGCTGAGAACTCCAATGTTCGCGTCGCGAATCTCGGCAACGGTATAGCCATACATCTCGTTGGCTTTCTGGTTGGCGTCCAAGATCGCTCCCGTCTCGGCGTCATGCACGAAAATAGCGTTGTTCGCCGTATTGAAGACCGTCCGGTAGTTGGCCTCCGAGGCCTTGAGCGCCTCTTCGGCCGCCTTGCGTTCGGAGATGTCGGCCATGGCAATCTTGCAGAAACTCGCTTCCGCTCCCGGAGACTCGATGGGAACCCCGCGGAGGTGCGCCGTTATCGACTTGCCGTCCTTGCGAACGATCCCCACGTCGCAATTCAACACCTGATGCTCGCGGCAACACTTGCGGAATCTCTTGAGGAAGGCCGCCCGGTCCTGCGTGCCCACGTGATTTTCAAAGGGGTATCCAATCAACTCATCGCGATCGGCGCCGAGCAGTTGCGAACCTGCGATGTTGATCTCCTGCACATATCCCTCCTCGTCGAGAGTCACATAGCCAATGGGGGCGAGCTCGTACAGATCGACATAGCGATCCCGGTACGCTTCGAGTTGTTGGACGGTCTTTTTCAGATTGCCGACTTTGCTCTCCAGTTCGGAATTGCGGAGCAGGACCTCCTCGGCCATCCGTCCGATCTCTTCGAGATTTGGCGCCTGCGGGTTGCTGAAGTGCTTCTGAAACAACCGCCGCAGCTCGGCGGCGAAGCTTTTCGGCTTGGAGGAATCGGTTTTATCGGACTTGGCCATGTCGATGCTCCTGCCTGCCTTTTGCTTTAGGACCTCCAACACAACCCGGTCTTGCCCCTGACTTGACCGGCGAAAATCCGGTTGCGTTAAGGGTTCTCACTTGTACGTTCGTCCCAAGTAGTCCGCGATGGCCCGCTTGATCGCCGCCGGCTCGCAGGAACCCGAATGGCGGTAAAGCACCTTGCCGCCGGGCGCGACCAGGATGGTGTGCGGGACGGGACCGGATGCCTGCTCATCCACAGCATCCATGAGCTTGTATTTGTTGTCGCCGTCGAAGAGGTAGTTGCGGGCCGACATCTGTTTCTTCTTGAGCACCTCCAGGGCCTTGTCCTTCTCTTCAGGCGCGTTGGCGGAAATCGTGATCAACTCGAAGTCGCGCTGACGGTACATGCGGTTTATCGTGACGAACTCGGGCAATTCCGCCACACACGGGCCGCACCAGGTGGCCCAGACGTTGATCAGGCGAAGTTTCTTGCTGTCGTTCTTCACCAGCTCGCGGATGCCTTTCTCGCCGATGAGCTGCAAGCCGACTTCCTCCTTGGCCCAGGTCTCCAGCGATTGCTTCACCGATTCGCGCTTGTCGGACCACTTGATCGAGCAGCCGAAGACCTTGGTCGTTTGCAGGGGCACCGGCTTGCCGGCCAGCAGGGCCTCGATGGCGTTGCGCGTGTCATGGGAGGTCGCTCGGGCGGGGTTCTCGGAGTTGTCGATCCGACCCGCGAAGCGCAGTTTTCGAGCGCGATCGAACACGAACACGTGCGGGGTGGCGACGGGGCCGTATTCCCGCGAGACCTTCTGGTTCGCGCCGTCGTAAAGGTAGGGGTAAGCGAAGCCCTTGTCTTTAGCCCGGATCTTCATCTCCGCCAGCGAATCGCCCAGGTCGCTGTAGCCGAGTTCGTCCAGCCGCACCGCCTCGGGGTCATTCGGCGAGATGGCCACCAGGGCGACCTTCTTGTCCTTGTAGTCCTTGGCAAGCTGCTGGATGCGGCCCTCATAGGCCTGGGCGGTCGGGCAGTGGTTGCAGGTAAAGACGACGACCAGGATATCCGCATCGCGGAAGCTCTCCAGACTGTAGGTCTTGCCGTCCACGCCCGGCAGGCTGAACGCCGGGGCTGGGCTGCCGATCTCCAGGGTTTCCGCACGGCAAATCTTCAAGCCGCTCAGAGCGACGAGAACAAGTCCAAAGACAGCGAGAAAATCGCGGAAACGGTTGCGGCACATGGGCCTTCTCCTTGCTTCTGAAACATGTTGTATTCGGCACCCTCCGCGTGCCGGGGGAAACGGTTCACGGAGTGTGCAGCATACGCTCTTGCGACGCTTTTTGATTCGCGGGTCGTTAGCCAGTTTACCCGACGGACGCGACGCTGGCGAGCGGCCTGGCGGCATGAAAATGTGCAGGATCAGGGGGACCTTTATCTCGGCGGCCATACGCTGATGGAGCGGCAGGAGGAAATCCTGATAAGCGGCGGGGCTGCACAGGTCGCGCGTGGCATGGTCGGCCAGCAGGATGCAATCGGCGCCGGCGTCGATCTGGGCCTCGGGGAACCCGGCTTGCACCGCTTCCATCAATTCCTGGCAGACGATCAACGTCCCCGTGCCGAAGACGGGTTGACCCGACGTAATCCGGCGAGTGATTGCGTCCAGGAATCGCTGGGTGTTCATGGCCGACCTCGTAGACTGGCCTCTTCCTCGACTAGCGCAATACTGCCCAGACGATAACGCCGCTGGCCGTCGTCCCCTGCCAAGGGCAAGGCGATTCGCGGCGTGCCGTCGCGCTGCCCGACCGAAACAAAGACGTCGTAGGTCCCCGGCCGCGTCACCGGCGCGACCCGCCCGGCGGTCAACTCGCTGCGAACGACTTGCACCGGCGCTTGCCGCGGCGGGCCGACCTTCAATCCGCGGACATCGAATCCCTCGTCAACCAACACGGCGACCAGACCGCCCTTGGAGTCCTTGAGCGTAACGGCCAAGAATCCGCCGGGGTAGCAGGGGGCCACGCCCGCGTTGGCCCATTGGCTTTCCACCATAAACGGCCGGCCGATCGGCGCCTTGGCCGGCCAGCTCATCGGCGCAGTTGCAGGCGATAGCCCATGCGGCGGTTGATCTGATCAATGACGGCCTTGTTCTCCTGCAACTCCTCGCGGGGCCACCAGTGGATCGACATGTAGCTGGCGTGATAGGCCTCGACGGACTTGGCCAGCAGGGTACCGTCGCCCCACGCCCCGCGGAGCTTCGAACTACCCAGGTGCTCGTGTTCGATGATCACCGGCGTGCGGGGCCAGAACTCCTGGGCCATCTCGTCGTGATACCAGGACCGTGGCGGCGGCTGGACACAGATGCTGTCGTCGCGGAGCGTCAGTCCCTTGGCGATGGCGTAATCGGTCAGCGGGAAATGCCGGCCCGGCTTGTCGTGGCCCACGACATCATCGTTGATCGCCAACAGGGTCCGGCGGAAGTGTTTTGCGTGGAGATCAATATGGCGGCGGACGAACACGTCGGCCTTGTCTTCCGGTACCTGGCTGCTCATGCCCGTGTGGCCTTCGCCCCACATGCCATAGGAGCCAACGTCGACGAAGGCCACGTTCGGGTTGCCATCGTAGCGAGCCGCCATCACCTTCAGGAAGTTCTCCAGCTTCGCCAGGAAGACCGGATCGCCGAAGTCCGGGTCCCAGAGCGGGCCGTCCTTCGCAGGGCCTTTGCCCAGGTGGAAGAAGACACCGGCGGCGCCCGCATTTTTCACCCATTCGGGCGTGGCGAAGCGGAGCCAGCTCTCCGAGCAGCTCACGCGGAAGGCCACTTGTTTTCCCTTGGCAATCCAGCGCTGGGCCGGCGTGTCGAACAGTGCCCAGTTGAACCGGCCCTCGGCCGGCTCCAGGTAGGCCCAAGGCACGCGCAGGTAGACGGTCGACAGCCCGGGGAAGTCGTCCAGCGTATCGGCCGGATCGAGCTTCGATCCGTAGTTCGCCGGAATGTTCGAGTAGAAGTGCAATGTCCAGCCCATGTCGGGATTCACGAGCGCCGCGCCGGTGTCGCCGGGCCGAACGGTGATTCGCTCGGCGGCGACGGCGGCACGTTGTCCCGGCGGACCTGGCAGCCAGTTACAGAGCAGGAGCGATACGGTCAAGCCGACGTTGCGCATGTTCATTCGATATCACTCAATCATTGTCGCAAGATCGTATCCGGCACACGGAGTGTGCCGGATACAGAAAGCTCAATCATCGCCTTTCCAGGGCCCGAATTTCAACTCGAATTCGAACAAGGGGGCAATATTCTTCTTGTTCCACGTCTTCCACGCCTCCTGCATCTTGCTGACAGTCGCGGGCTGCTCTGCCGCAAGGTCCTTCTCTTCCTCAATGTCGGCGGCCAGATCATAGAGCCGCGGCCGCGCGTCGCCGCTCCAGACGAGTTTCCACTTTCCCGTCCGCACCGCCCGGTCTCGCCATACGCGCCAGAACATCGGGCGATAAGCCCAATTGCCGGGCGTGCCGGCAAAATGCCCGTGGAGGTCCAAGCCGTCATACTCGCGGTCCGCGGGCAGCTTGCCTCCGGCGGCGGCCACGCAGGTCGGCAGGATGTCCAGGTGGGAAACCACCGCATCGCTCACTTTCCCCGCCCCGGCCACGCCCGGCCACTGCACGATGAACGGAACCCGAACGCCCCCTTCGTAAAGGACCCCCTTGCCGAACGACAAGGGCAAGTTCACCGACCCGTTGCCACCGATCGCCCGCTGGAAACACTCGGAAACGAAGCGGTAGCCCAGCAGCTTGCCCTGTGCAGGCGGGACAATCGCCGTGCCGGCATTGATCACGTCGAGAATTTCCGGCCGCGGCTTCCAGAAGCTCGGACCGCCGTTGTCGCTGGTGAAGAAGATCACGGTCTTCTTTTCCAGGTCATGCTCCCGCAGCTTGGCGAGGATTTCCCCGACGCCGTCGTCGATCGCGCTCAACGCCGCGGCGTAGGTCCGCCGCTGCTTCTCGTCGGACAGCTTGGGAAAACGGCGGAGGTACTTCTCGGTCGCCTGGACCGGCACGTGTTGCCCCGCGTGGGCCAGGTACAGGAAGAACGGCCGGTCCTTGTTCCGCTCGATGAACTGCACCGCCTCCCGGTTGAGGACGTTGGTCAAGTAGCCCTGGAAACCGGCAACCTGCTCGTTCCGATACAGCGGGCTGTTGGAGACGTCCATCATATAGCGAGCCGTGTCCTCGCCGCCCGCCAGCTTGCACCACAAGATCCAGGGATCGGTCGGATGCGCAAGCTCCTCCGGGGTTGGATTGAGATAGTAATGGCCCCATTGCAGGTAACCGTAGAAGTAGTCGAAACCCCGTTTGGTGGGTAAGTACTGCGGTTGATCGCCCAGGTGCCACTTGCCCAGGGCCCCCGTGACATACCCCTGTTCCCGCAGCAGGTTGGCGAGCGTCTTTTCGCGAACGTCCAGACCGAAGCGGGTCTTGCCCGTCTTCCGATCGGGAGAAATCACCCATTCCAGGCCGTAGCGCTGCTGGTAGCGCCCGGTCAAGAGTGCCGCCCGCGCCGGGGTGCACACCGGGCAGGCCGAATAGCCGTTGGTAAACCGTGTGCCGTTGCGGGCCAGGGAGTCGATTTGCGGCGTTGGGATGTCCTTGGCCCCGTAGACACCCACGTCGCGATAGCCCAGATCGTCGATCAGGATCACGATGAAGTTCGGCTTCGACTGGCCTTGTGGCGCCCCGGCCGATGCAGCCCAGGGCCAGGCCAGCAGTCCAAGAAAGCCAATTGCCGCGATTTTTTGACGGCAGATTTTGGGTTCGGCGGGCATGGGAGGGGTCCTTTCAATGACCGGGTTTCAGACCGCAAGCACCATTATGAGCAAACGGGGCGGTTGCCTGCAAGCAGATCAACAAGCGGGAATTATAATAGGGTGTGTCGTCACTTACCTATGGGCCTCTGGCACTTTCAAGGAGAATCGTCATGATTCGTTTGTTTCTGGGTTTTTCCGTGGCACTCGTTCTGGCAAGCGGCTTTTCGCCGATTGCCGTCGGGCAGATGGCCGGTCTTCGCGGAGGGGTTGAGCGCGAGGGCCTCGAAGGGACCGACTTGGCCGCGCTCGATCCCAAGGTGGCCGAGGGCTATATCACCATTGAGGGCCGTGCGGAAGTCCGCGTACGGCCGACGGACGTCCGCATGGTGTTGGCGGTGACCAGCGAAGCCGAGACCGCGCAGAAATGCCAGCAGTCGATCGACGCCACAATCGACAGCCTGAAAAAGGCGTGGACCAAGCTGGGGATCGGGCCGGAGCGGATCGTCGTCGATTTCATCGCCGTTCTGCCCCGCTACCAGTGGACCATGGAGAAACAGCTCGGCGTCGACGTGGAAGTCGAGAAGAAGGTTGGCTATCGCATGCAGACCAACGTGCATCTGGCCGCCAAAGGGGAGGCCGAGGCCCGGGCGGCGCTGCGTCTGGCTTTGGAACAGGACATCACCGACATCATCGCCTTCGACTACTGGAGCAAGGACCTGGACGATGTCAAAGCGAAGGTCCGCCTCCAGGCCTTGAAGGCGGCTCGCGGCAAGGCCGACGCGCTGGTCGGGGCTATTTTCGCCGAGCGGCCGCCGCTGATCAACGTCCAGGAGCGTACGACGGTCCGCTATCCCGAATCTCTGTACCGTTCCTTTACCAACGTCGCCGACCAGGCAGGCAGCGGATATTCCGGGTTCAACCGCCGCGAAGTCCCCTTCATCGCAGCCTATCGTCCGCGCAACACCTATTACCGGGGCCTGTACAGCGACGGCGACGTGCAGCCCCACGAGCTGCCGATGAATCCGGAGATCTCGGTGATCTCGACGGTCCGCCTGTACTTCAAGTCGCCTGCCGCGGATGCGAAAAAAGAGGCCCCCGTTTCCAAGGATGCGCAACCGAAAATCAGCGGGCCAACTCCACCGCGAAGCCCTTGAGCACCGCTTTGGGCCCGACATGGATCGTATAGGTCTCGTCGGGCCGGGTGGCCACATGTTCGCTCGTCTGCGGCTTGCCGTCTTCCTCCCACGTATAGGTGATCTTTACCGGGCGGAAACCGCCACAGGGCTGCTTGTAGTCGGCGTCGATCCGCAGTCCGAACAGCATGGCCGTGTTGACCTCGTGGCCGCTGAGGCGCAACTGGGCCGCCTTGCTGCCCGGCGGGATGTCGGCAAACGTGAAGTAGCGACTCGTGCCGGCCGTCGGCCCGCCCAGCTTCGCCACTTGCCGGAAGTGCTTGCCGCCGTCGAACGACAGCTCGACCTCATACCCGTCTCGCTTGTCGCGGGCCCGCCAGAAGGCGTTCATCCGCAGCCGCGTCATTTCGCCCGGCGTGGCGATGGGGAAGGTAATAGTGCCCTGGGCGCCGGCCCGCATGCCGTCGGTCCGCATTCCGCCGGTCATGACCGGATGGAACGCCTTGTAGAACAGGTTCCTTTCCTTGTCGCGGAAGTTGATGGTCGTGGCGCCTTCCAGCGTAACGGTCCCTTCGTACGGGCCGGCCGAGAAACTGATCTTGTTCTCGCCCGGCAGCAGGGCCGGCAAGGGGGCCTGCGAGTGCTGGATGTCGTGGCGGATCTCCAGGGCGTCCAGCCCCGTGCCTTTGCCCAGCAATTGGAATCTGAGGCGATAGTCGTAGCGGCGATAACATTGCTTCTTCAGGTCGAGTTGCTGGGGCCCCGAGGCGCCGATGCGGGCGATCTCGTTCCAATCCAAGCCGTGGTTGTCGCTGAAAGCGACCACGATCGACCCGCCCGGGCCAACCACGGCTTGCAGTTTCACTCGGCCGCTCAAGTAGACGTAGCTGGAGGGCATGTCGAGGACCAGCACGCCGGGATTGGCCGGGTCTTTCACGTGTACGGCCGCCGGGGACGAAGCGTCTTCCTCACGGGTGGCGAGGTTCTCGGCCGCCAGCGCGCCAAGGCGAAACTCGCCGCTGGCCAGCGGGACATAGTACTCCAGCGTGCCGTTGCCGATCCGCCCGGGGGCCACGTCGCCGAACTTGCGGCACATCCCCAGGGCCGAGACATCTTTCGCCAGCACGTGATCGCCGGCGCCCTCGAGCTGGTTGACGTGCATGCCGCGGTTGAACCAGTTCCGCGTCAGGCGCTCGCCCACGCGCAATTGCACGTTCAGCTCGTAGCCCATCGATCCGCCGTAATCGAAAACGAATTCCTTGCAATCGTACTCCTGCATGGTCGAGGGCCAGCCGTGCCAGCCGGCCATGTTGATGCCGTTGGCGTCCCAGAAGCGCTCGCCTGTCGAGGCCAGCAAGGCGGGCCCTTTTTTCCAGCCGCCGTGGGCGGCGAACTCCCGCAGCTTGCCGTCGTTGCCGCGATAGCCCGGATGCTGCGAGTGCCATTCCAACACCGCTTTCTTGATGTCGGCGACCGAGGCGATACGGCCGTCCGCATTGAGGAAGTAGTTCATCAGCGAACCGTCGACCGTGTGCCAGGAATTGTCGTACCGCACTTCGGGAACACTATGGAGGTTGATTGCCCAGCCGCGGGCCTCCATCCCGAGGTAGCGGGCCAGGGTCTCCACGTGGCTCGACGCGCAACAACACTGGCCGTAGCCATAGACGTGAATCGTCTTGAAGACGTCGTGTACGTCGTCCTGAAGATACTCGTTCGGCGGGTCGATCTGATGGCGATACTTCACCACGGTGCGCCAGATCGCGAGCACCTTCTCTTGATCGCTCATGCCGGGCGTGATGTACGACCGCTTCCAGGCCTCGGGGCTGGAAACGTCTTCCACCTTGTCGGACAACACCTTGACGTGGCTGACGATCCCCACCTTATTGGCATCCTCGGCGGACAAGCGGCTGCCGAACGAACACGACAAAACCATCGTCAAAACCAAGAGCGTCTTCTGGACATGAAGTCTGTTCAACACGGTGTTCTTGCTCCTTTGGAATCGGGGGGCCGATACAAACGGCTATTATAACCTCGGTCTGGCCTGAGCAAAACCTAACCAATCCGCAAAGGCAGGCGCACGCGCCTGCACCACAGCGTGCGGTGTGCTATACTGGATCTTTCTTACGGGAGTTCCACGATGCGCACAATCCTGGCTTTGACACTGCTTCTCGTCTGGGAGCCGCTAGTTTCCGCGGCCGCCACGCCCCCGGACCTCATCCTGCACCACGGCAAGATCGTGACGGTCGACGACCGCTTCCGCCTGGCCGAAGCGATGGCCGTCCTGGGCGACCGGATCGTCGCCGTGGGCGGCAACCAGGCGGTACGCGGCCTGGCCGGCCCGCAGACGCGGCAAATCGATCTGCGGGGCAAAACCGTCCTGCCGGGACTGATCGATTCGCATTTGCACTTGATGTCGTCGGCCATGTACGAATTCGATCACCAGGTGCCCGAGATGGATTCGATCGCCGACGTGCTGGCTTACGTACGTTCGCGGGCGGCCGCCCTGCGGCCGGGCCAATGGATCGGCATCGAGCAGGTCTTCATCACGCGGCTCCGCGAGCGGCGGTTTCCCACGCGCCAGGAACTGGACGAGGCCGCGCCGCACAACCCGGTCTTCTTCCGCACCGGGCCCGACGCGGCCGTCAACTCGCTGGCCTTGAAGCTCAGCGGCATCGACCGCGATTTCAAGATCGCCGACGGGCAGGCGGGCCAAGTCGAGCGCGATCCGCAAACCGGGGAGCCCACGGGGATCCTCCGCAACTGCCACCGCTTTGTCAAGTACCAGCCGTCGCTGCGGACCCCGGACGACGCCGACCGGCGCAAGCGGCTGCGGGCCTTGCTCGCCGCGTATAACGAGGTCGGCATCACCAGCGTAACCGACCGCGAAACCAGCGACGCCGACATGCAGATCTGGCAGGCGTTGAAGGAGCGTGGCGAACTGACCTGCCGCATCCGCGCCACGTACTATGTCGATGCCCAGTTGCCCTGGGACCAATTGGAGGCGAAGGTCCGCCACGCGGCCGCGCACCCCTTGCACCATCCCGATCCGATGCTCTGGCTGCACGGGATCAAAATCTACCTGGACGGCGGAATGCTGACCGGCAGCGCTTACATGCGCGAGCCCTGGGGCAAGAGCAAGATCTATTCGATCGTCGACCCGCAGTACCGGGGCCTGTTGTTCATCAAGCCCGAGCGGCTGTTCCGCATAGCCCGGCTGGTGTTGGGCAATGGCCTGCAACTGACCGCACATTGCGTGGGCGACGGCGCCGTCGAGACGCTGGCCGAGGCCTACGAGCGGGTCGACCGGGATTTGCCGGTCCGCGCCCTGCGCCCGTGTATGAGCCATGCGAACTTCATGACGCCCCGCGCGATCGAGAAGATGCGCCGGCTGGGCGTGGTGGCCGACATGCAGCCCATCTGGCTGTATCTGGACGGCGCGACGCTTCGCGACCAATTCGGCGACGCCCGCTTGGCCTGGTTCCAGCCCTACAAGGCGCTGGCGGAGCGGGGCGTGACGGTCGGCGGCGGCTCCGATCACATGCAGAAGATCGGCCGGCGGCGGTCGATCAACTCCTACGACCCGTTCCTCGGCATGTGGACCACGCTGGTTCGCCGGCCGCGGTGGACCGACGCCGCGCTGCACGCCGAGCAAGCCCTGAATCGTGCCCAGGCGATCCGCCTCTACACGATCAACAATGCCTACCTGACGTTCGACGAGAAACAGAAGGGTTCGCTGGAAGCGGGCAAGCTGGCCGATTTCATCATTCTCGATCAAGACATCCTGACATGCCCCATCGACGCGATCAAGGACATCGAGGTCCGCGAGACCTGGCTCGGCGGCCGTCGCGTGTTCGCGAAAGAAAAGTAAGCCGCAGCTCCACACCAAGGGGGGGTTAAACGGCCGGCGTGCAATTTTCTTGACTTTTTTGCAGATTTTGGGGATAATGCTGCCTGGGAGATCTGTCCATGATGGTTACACAGCAGCGACAAAGGTGGGAGACCGTGGTTGCGAATCTCCCGCGCGGGATGAAGACAGCAATCGTCGAATTGGCGATCGCCCACGACTATGCCTGCGACGTGGAGTGCGACCCATGGCAGTTTGCGGTCGAGATCTCGCGATTGATGGAGCTTGGCCTGACCGCCAGTGATCTCCGCTGGCTGGTGGAGAAGGGCTATGTGACGCACGCCCGCGAGGTCACCCAGCCAAGCGACCTTGCGCAGGTTCGCTCCGGCCGAGAATACCGCGTTTTCACAGGAAGCTGCGCTTCCTCCTGACCGATGCGGGGCTTTCCTTTGCCGGCAGCATCAGTCCCGGCCCGACGCTGCTCCGCTTCCGCGATCGAGTCGCCCAACGGAGCGAGGCCGCGTGCATGCCTCGCTGGGAAAGGAAGAGCGGCACGCTGTACGTCGGCCAGCAGGTCGTCAAGCGCTTCATGCGCCCCTCGCCGAATCAAGAGATCGTGCTCACGACATTCGAGGAAGAAGGGTGGCCCGATCGTATCGACGACCCGCTTCCGCCCGCACGCAATGTCGCTCCCAAACGCCGCTTGCACGATACGATCAAGTGGTTGAATCGCAACCAGGAACTGCGGCTCCTGCATTTCTCCGGCGACGGCACGGGCGAAGGCATATGCTGGAAGGCATTGGTCCCCGGCGCCCAGGTGATTTCTGCCGGCCGGGCCAAACGACTGCGCTCCGCGGCCTGACGTATTTGAGATTCAGGCGGCTGGAATCTACCGCAGTTCTGCGTTAAGATGGCAAGTATTGTCGCTCGGAGCGTATCCCGGCGGCAGCGCGACTCGGAGATTACGTGGAGGAGATTGCCATGCGAACGAAAACTGTGGTGGTATGGGCGGCTTGGGCGTTTGCGGTTCTGGGAGCGGCTCGGACAGCGGGGGCGGCTCTGGTCGACCTGACCAGGCCCTTCGAGGTGGACAGCGATACGATCGCTCTCTATCACCTCGACGACGTTGCCTCGGGAGAGGTCAAGGACGCGGTAACCGGAGGGAAGCCGGGAAAGGTGGTGGGGGCGACGCAGGCCGAGGGGAAGTTCGGCAAAGCCATGCGCGGCGATGGCACGAAGGGCTGGGTGGACTTCGCGGATCTGCCCAAGACCAAGGGCCTGACGGCGCTCACCGCGGAATGCTGGGTGAAGTTCCGCGACCAGGCGTCGGGGGACCTCGTCTGTCGCACCGGCCAGTTCATGATCCGCGTTCGCGAGCACGTCGAGGCCTATTTCTGGATTGACGGCGCTTGGCGGATCGTGCCCGGGAGCAAGGCCGTGCCCGTGGACCGCTGGACACACGTGGCGATCACCTGGGACCAGGCCACGAAGATGGCGGGCGTCTACGTGGACGGCCAACTGGACGTGGCGGAAGAGCCGGAAGGCATCGTCGAGGCGAAACTCGGCGAGGGCCAGGGGGGCATGCGCCTCGGCGGCCACACCTGGGCACAGAACGCGATGGCGCTCAACGGGCAACTGGATGAGGTGCGGATTTCCGCGGTGGCGCGAAAGTACCAGGCGGCGGCCCCGGCGGGGAGTGCCCAGGCGGCCCCGGCCGCGGCACCCGCTTTCGGGGCGCCGCTCCGGCCTTGGGCGACGAACACCGACCCGACCGACGTGGCCAAGTCGAAAGTGCAGGAGATCACCGCGGGAACGCAGAAGTATACGGTTGTGCAGGGCGGCACCATGGACGGGCGAAGCTGCCGGACGCCGATGGGCTGCGGAATGTCGCGCGAAGGGGCCTTCTACCAGACCTGGGAGTCGAACCGCTCGGTGCGGATGGAAAACGTGGGCGAGACGGACGTCGTCAACCCCTGGCTTTCCAACGGGCGGAACAACTTCCGCAGCGTGCCGGAAATCGTCGCCGCCGCCGTTACGCCCGATATGACCGACGCCGAGAAGGCCCTTGCCCTGTGGTTCCAGGAAATCCGCTACCGCCACCATTCCGGCGGCGACAACAGCGAGCTCGGCGACCCCGTGAAGGTCTTCAACGTCTATGGCTACAACACCTGCGGCAACGACTCGATCTGCCTGGCGACGCTCTGGCGCCAGGCCGGTCTGGAGGTCGCGCCGCGCGGGCCCTGGGGCATTGCATCTCCCAGGCCTTCTGCGACAACCGCTGGCACTTCTACGACGGCGACCTGCACTGCGTCTACCTGCTGCGGGACAACGAGACCGTGGCCGGCGAACAGGACATCGTGCGCGACCATGACCTGGTCAAGCGGACGCACTCGCAGGGAATCCTCTTTCCGGACACCTGGTGGGAGCCGCAGGGAATGCCCGCGCTCTACTTCTATGAAGGTGAGGTCAAGGGAAACCGGTCGGGCAAAGCCGACACGACGATGAACATGGTCCTCCGCCCGGGAGAGGCGATCGTGTGGCGGTGGGGGCAGTTGAACCCGCTGAAGTATCACGGCGCGCTCATGACCGTGCCCACCTACGAAAAAGTGCCTTTCATCATCTGCAACGGCCTGTGGGAGTATCGCCCGGACTTCACGCGCAAGAATCGGCGCCAAGGGGCGAAGGTCGAGAACGTGGCCTCGGGCCCGCAGGGCCTTGCGGCGGAGGCGGGAAAAACGGGGACGATCGTGTGGACGATGAGCAGCCCGTACGTCTTCGTGGGAGGACGGATCGAGGCCCAGGGCAGCGGACCAAGGCGGTTCTTCGTGAGCACCGACGGCGGCAAGACGTGGCAGCCCGCAGGGAACAACATGAACAACTTCTTCTCCGTCGTGGGACCGGCGCGGTATCAGTATCAGCTCAAGTGCCAATTGGAGGCGGGCGCGCGGCTGAGAAAGCTGGCGATCATCAACGACCTGCAAATGGCGCCTTTGACGCTGCCGGAGATGGTGGTCGGCGAAAACGTCTTCACCTACACCGACGAGAGCGACGGCCCACGGAAGGTCAGGATCACGCACGATTGGGTGGAGCAGTCGGCCTCCCAACCGCCGGCGGCGCCGGCCGGGGCGGTGAATCCGCCGGACGGCGGCCAGAGCGATGGCACGGACGTCGTGTTCAAGTGGACCGCAGCGGAAGTTCGCGGCGGCGGTAAGGTCGGGGACTACCAGTTCGAGCTGTCGAAGCGCGCTGACCTCAAACTGCCGCTGTCGATGGACTTCTATAAGCTCATCTCGCGGACGGCCGACGCGACCACCGAGAGGGACAAGTACGGCAGCATCCTCAGCGCCACCCCCAAGTGCCAATACACGCTCGCCCTGCCGGGGCTGCTGACGCCTGACCGGAAGTATTACTGGCACGTGCGGGCGATGAACGACAAAGGAGTCTGGGGGCCGTGGAGCAAGACGTGGAGCTTCACCGTGCGCGGAGTGGCGTTTCCGCAGCAGGTGACGCTGGACTACGATCAGGCCAAGGGCGTGGGGATCCTCAAGTGGCAGGCCAACCCGGTGGGGAAGAAGCCGGCCAAGTACCGGGTCTATGGCAGCGACGAGAAGGGTTTTACGGTCGCCGATGAGCCGTTCCAAAGCACCGTCGGTGTGACTCAGACGGAAATGGCGGCCTGGAATCCCCGCTTCCCGGCGAACTTCGTCGCCGAGACCACGGCCACGGAACTGGCCGTGATGGGCGGCGACGTTTCCTCGCCCGCAGCCAACAAGACCTATTACCGCGTGGTGGCGGTGGACGAACAAGGCAAGCGCAGCGGGCCTTCCGACTACGCGACGGGGCCGCGGCCCACGATCTACAGCAAGCCCCTGCGGACAGCCAAGCTCGGCGCCGAGTACCGCTACCAGGCGCATGCCAATCGCTCGCTCGGCGCCCTCACCGCGCGAATGAAGGGCGGCGACCAGGTCAGCGGCTACTTTGACATCGAGAAGCCCCGGTTCACGCTCGACCGCGGGCCGGCCTGGCTCAAGATCGACGAGGCCACGGGCGTGCTCTCCGGCACTCCCGACGCCGCGGGCGAAGTGCAGGTTGCGATCACCGCAACCATTGACCGGCAGGTGCGGAAGCTGGATGAAAAGGCGCTCGTCTGGGGCAACGAAAAGGTGCTGGCCACCACCACCGAGCGGGTCGGCACAGCGACGCAAAGATTCGTCATTCACGTTCAATAGTCGATGACGCGCCGACCCGTGCCGGCCGGCTCGCGAAGACCGGCCGGCTTTTTGCCGCTGCCGGCGGTTTCGGCAGCAAGACCGGCTACCAGGCCTGGGTCACCCCGGGGGTGGCGCACGGGTAAATGCCGTTGGCATCGGCCTTGGACTTCGGTTCGGCGTCCCACGTCCAATGAGCGGGGGCCAGGTCGAGCTGGGAGGCGAAGGCCGCGTCCCACTCGACCATTTTCCCCGAGTAGGTCGCCATCCGCCCGAGAATGGCGGTCATCGTCGAATCGGCGGCCCAATCGGCTTCGTTGTAGGCTTGGCCGGCCTGCAGGGCGGCGACCAGGTCGTCCATCTCGACCTGATGACCATCGGCGGTGCGTTTCCATTTCAAGGTTTTCTGGCCGTCGACGAACAGTTCGCTGGTTCCATGCCCCTCGATGCTCGCATGCCCCTTGGTGCCGTGGGCGTGTTGCGAGAAACTGTCCCAGCAGTCAGGGATCTGCCGGCAGTAGCTGAACATGCGCGACCCGTCCGCGTATTCGAATTCCACGGCGTGATGATCGTAGATCTCGCCGATGCCCGGCTGGAAGCGGACTTGGCGTCCGCCCATCCCTTCGGCCCGCACGGGGTGCGCTTGCTTGATCCAGTTGCCAACGTCGATGTCATGGACATGCTGTTCCACGATGTGGTCGCCGCTGAGCCACGTGAAGTGGTACCAGTTGGACACCTGGTACTGCATTTCCGTTTGTCCCGGCTTCCGCGGACGGTTCCAGATGCCGCTGGCATTGAAGTAAACGCGCATGTACTTCACGTCCCCGATGACGCCGTCGTGGATCCGCTTGACGACTTCCAGGTGCTTCGTTTCGTGCCGCAGGTGATGTCCGACGGCCACGAGCAGCTTCTTCTGTTTGGCCTCCTGGTTGGCTGCCACGATGCGGCGGAGTCCGGGCGCGTCGGTGGCCACGGGCTTTTCCATGAACACATGCTTGCCGGCCTTCACGGCGGCCTCGAAATGTCCGGGACGGAAACCGGGGGGTGAACAGAGCAAGACCAGATCCACGCCGCAGTCGATCGCCTTCTGGTAGGCGTCCAGCCCGACGAACCGCCGCTCCTGGGGCACGTCGACCCGATCCTTCTGCAGCCGTGCAAGGTTCTTCAGCGAGCTTTCGATGCGGTCCTCGAAGGCGTCGGCCACGGCAACCAGTTTCACGTTGGCCTTCGTGCTGAGGATGTTTTCGGCGGCGCCGGATCCGCGTCCGCCGGCGCCGATGAGGGCCACGCGCAGCAGGTCGCTCCCTGCGGCATGGGCGGCGCGTGATATACTCAAGCTGGCGGTGGCCGCCGTGATGCCCGCCAGCGCCGAACGTTTGAGGAACTCGCGGCGGGAGGCGGTCCGCAACGGGATCGTGCTGGGACGTGTGGGTTTCGTGTCGCTCATGGAGGGGACCTTTCCTGTTAGGTGGGGATCCGAGTAGGGTGGGCCGAGTTCTACGAGTCCCACCATCCTTGATTCCTTGATTTGGCGTGTTCTCGGTGGGACTCGTAGAACTCGGCCCACCCTACTCGGCAGTTTCAAAACCTTACGATGATCTCGGAAAACGACTGGCGTTGCCTCGGTCTTGCAACAAATTCTAACGCTGGAAGATGGCCAGGATGGGCGCAAGTATACTCCAGGCGAAAGTCCCGTTCCAGTACCGATGTGGAAATTTCCCCCTCCTTTGTCCAGGGAATTTGGCAGGCGGTGCTGGAAGGTCGCCCGCCGATGTGCCATAATCGCCAGATCAAGCAGGATCTTGACCTTGGAGGCGCCCATGAAACTGAACCGCATTATCTTCGCAGGCATCGTGGCCGTGGTTTTCACCGTGGCCGGCAACCCGGCCCTGGGCGACGAGGAGTTCGTCGGTCCGCTGGACGGCTGGAAGAATGTCAAGACGGACTACGGCGCCATCGGCGACGGCCGGGCCGACGACACGGCGGCGATCCAGAAGGCCCTGGACGACTTGCGGCTGCACAAGGACTCGTGCGTGCTCTACTTCCCGGCAGGCAAGTACCGCATCACCGGCACGATCAAGACCGTGCGCAAGGCGCACACCGACTGCATGGGGGTCACGATCGTTGGCGAAGATCCCGCCACGACCGTCCTCCGCTGGGACGGCAAGCCACGCGGCATGATGCTGAAGTACGATGCCTGGTACTCGAAGATCAGCCGTCTGACGCTGGACGGCGCCGGCAAGGCCGACGTGGCGCTGGCCTACGGCGATGCCTTCTCGACCTACAACGAGACGTCCGACATGGTTTTTCAGGACGCTGGCGCCGGCATGTCGATGGCCACCGCCGATAACGGTCAGGCCGAGAACGAGGTCCTCCGCTGCACGTTCCGCCACTGCTCCCGCGGGCTGCAAACCAATAACTTCAACTCCATGGACATCTGGGCCTGGCATTGCCGTTTCGAGGACTGCGACTACGGGCTCTACAACGGGGCGGGCAACTTCCACGCCTACCAGTGCCTCTTCCTGCGCTCCAAGAAAGCCGACATCGCCAGCGTCAACCTGATGGTCTTCTCCTTCGTGGGCAACACGTCGATCGGTTCGGCCTGCTTCCTCGATTTTGCCGGCGGGCACAGTTGGGGCTCCCCGACGTTGATCAGCGGCAACCGGGTCATCGAGCCCACGGGCGATTTCGCCATCCGCCTGGGCAACGGCGGCCCCTACCTGGTGATGGACAACGTCATCAAGAGCCGGCCGGGCAGCGACAAGCCGGCCATCGTCATGACCTGGGGCGACCAGGCGCTGGTGGGCAACACCTACACGGTGGCGAACCCCGTGAAGGCCGCGGGACGGTGCGTGCGGTACGCCGAGAAGATCGTGGCGCCTGAGACCGTCAGCAGCGACCCGCCGATGCTTCCCCCCACGCCGCCCCGTCGCGACCGCAAGGTATGGGAGTTGCCGGCAACGGCCAGCGCGACGGTCATCCAGAAGGCCATCGACGAGGCGGCGAAGCTGGTGAGGAGACATGCGCTGGTTCACCTCCCCAAGGGCACGTACAAGATCGACCGCACGATCGTCATCCCGCCCGACTGCGACGTGCCGGTCGTCGGCGACGGCGCGGCGGAGACGGCCACGGTCCTGCAATGGACCGGCAGCGGCGCCGGGCCGATGTTCCGCCTGGAGGGTCCCAGCCGGGCGACGCTCCGCGACCTGTCGCTGCAGGCGGGCCGCGCCGCGGGGATTGTGGTCGAGGGCTGCGACCAGCTAGGCGGCAAGGTTTTCTGCGACCAATTGAACGTCTCCGGGCGGAGCCCGCAGGAGAACGGCGGGGGCGTGGTGGTGGCGGGCGTAGAGCAGAGCGACGTCCTGCTCCGCTGTCTTCAGGGAGGCACGTTCTGCCGCAGGTGGGTCAGCGTGCTCGGCGGACCGCTACGGCAGGCGGGAAAGCCCGCGCCGGGCCAGGTCTCGGTGCTCTGCGGGGCCACGGGCACCGCCGAGGCCCAGTACCACGTCGCCCGCGGCGGCCGGCTGGTGGTGCGGAGTGTTTACCACGAGGTCAGCGGCGACAGTCCCCAGGGCATCCTCTTGGACGACGCGGGCTCATTATCCGTGGACGCCACCCGGTTTTCTTACAAAACCTCGCCCGAGAAGCCCCTCGTACAGGTCCGCGACTTCCAGGGCCAGTTCGCCCTCCTGACGAGCATGCTGCTTCCCGTCGGTACTGCGTTTCCAGCCCGCATCGACATCGCCGGCGACGGCGCCCGCTGCGGCGTGTTGTGCCTGGGCAACATGTTCTGGGCGCCGTGCAAGGACGTCGACGCCGACGGCGTGTGGCGCGACACGTCCAAGCCGCCGGCCAAGGCGATGATGCTAGAGTGCAATCTCAATGGCGGCGACGAGAGCAAGCTCAAGAACGGTTTCGGCCGGCTCGACAACCGCGGCAAGACCGATGAGCAGGCGGTTCTCGACATGCTTCGGCCGCTCCGCGAGGCCCGCATTTGGAGTCCGCAGCCGGTCGCGCCCGGCGTCACCGACGTTCGGCTGCAGCGCGTGATTTGCACGACCGGCAAGGGAGAAAGCTGTGTCGAACTTCGGGCGCAATCCGGCGCTTCGCGATTTGGTGCTCGCAACAATGCGACCTGCCTGGAGATCCCCGACACGCGTACCGTTGCCTTCCAGGGCCCTGACCCGTGAATTCGCCAAATGTAAGCATGAAAGTATGGAACCTACGTTGAACACCCTCTTGCTCCCTGAAGTTCACAATGTCGTAGAACGGCTGCATTCCTTGGCCGATTCCCGCGACGAGGCCATCGTCCAAAATGTTCGCGGCAACGAAGCCGTCTGGAACGCCGCCACTTCGCGGCAGAAGGCCGCGTTGATGTCCGACGCCTTGCTGCCCGTTTCCAGGGACGCGGGACGATTCCTGTATGGCGTGGCCCGCTCCATTTCGGCCCGGCGGATCGTGGAGTTCGGCACGTCGTTCGGCGTATCGACCATCTACTTTGCCGCCGCCTTGAAAGACAACGGCGGCGGCATGGTCATCGGTTCCGAACTTGAAGACAGCAAGGTGGCCAAAGCCAACCAGCATCTTGCCGAGGCAGGGCTCTCGGAATTTGCCGACATTCGCGCGGGCGATGCGCTGCAAACCCTGCGGGATACGGGCACCGTGGACTTGCTGTTCCTCGACGGCTGGAAGCCCATCTATCCCGACGTGTTGAAGGTCGTGATGCCCAGCCTTCGCCAGGGCTCCGTCGTCCTGGCCGATGACGTGACCCTTTTCCCCGACGACGTGGCCGCGTACCTTGATTTCGTTCGTAATCCCGCCAATGGCTTTGTCACAGCCACGCTGCCTCTCGGAGACGGAATCGAGTATTCTGTGAAGGTGTGAGGTTGCCTGCCACCCCCGGGAACACTACGATAAAGCGATGCAGATGAGAACCGAGTTCTTTCCTGGAAAGGGACTAACATGACACTCCGCGAATACTTCGAGAAAGCCAAGGGGTTTGGTGTCCTGGCAACCACCGACGCCGCTGGACAGGTGAATCAGGCGATTTACGCCAAACCCCTGTTTCTGGAGAACGACGACGATCAGAGTTGTTCGTTCATCATGGGCAACCGCCTGACCCACGACAACGTGGAGCACAACCCGAGCGCATCGTATCTCTTCATCGAGCAGGGCGAGGGGTTCGTCGGAAAGCGACTGTCGTTGATCGTAGGCGAGGAGGAGTTTGACCCCGAGAAGATCAAGTCGCTCCGCAATCTCAACCACTTGCCGATCGGCGACGAGGAGTGCAAGTACCTTGTCCAGTTCCACATCGAGGGGGTGCGCCCTTGATCGGCAATGGGTGACTTGGAGGACAACGGAAAGGGACACAGTTGTTGTGCCCGTTTGCCCGTGCTAAGGCACGGGCCTGATACCGGCTGCGGCGCAAACGCCCGTAAACGGGCGTACAATCGCATCCGGCAACTGCCAGGAAAATGAGCCATGTAGGCCGGAACTAGCTTGCGCAGTTCCGGCGTTGATACCGATTCGTGCCGGAACCGACCCGCGACCCGCAAGCGGGTACCGCGGGTGCCCCGAAGCTTGTTCCGGCCTACGCCTTGTCTAAGGCTTCTTCTCCGGCGCTTCGAGGGGCTGCTCAACGGGGCGTGCCGGTTTGGCCTCTGTTGATTTGCTCGCTGCCGGCTTCCGAACCTCGACGGGCGCGAAGGGGTTGGCGGCCTCGGGCGCGTATGTCTCCGAGCTCGGGAAAGGAGACCGCTTCGCCGCCCGCCCGAGTGAATAGCCCGTGAAGCGTCGCGGAGCTGATGTCGGCGGGCACCAGGTGGACGGCCCCGTCGGCGGCGAGCGCCAGAAAGACGCCCCGCCGCAAGCCAACCAGCCCGGCGACGGGCTTCGTCTTGTCCGGCGTAAAATCATCGGGCTTCGTCCACGGCACAGCCCGCTCGTCGCTGACCTCCACCAACAGGATCGTATTGGATAGGCCATCCGTGAAACTGGCAAAATTCCGCCGTTTGTCGGCCGCCAGGGCATAGGGCTCACCCACGACTGCCAGGTAGTTCGTCTTGCCGTCGGCCGCCTTGCGGCTGCCCGGGGCCTTGAAGACCTTGGGCATCCGCGCGATCAGCTTCTTGTTGTTCTCGCTGTCCCACGGCTCGTCGAAGCGATACTGACTGTAGAGATCCGCTCTTTCCACATAGGGCAAGACGAGCACGCGCCAGCTCACCGGCGGCTGTTTCGGTTTCCGGCCTGCGGCTGCCGGCGGAAACGCCGCAAAAGTGGAAGCGTAGTTATGAAGTGCCAGCCCGATCTGCTTCATGTTGTTCATCGAGACACGCTGCGGCGTCGCCAACGGGCTCATTCGCGGGGGCCCCATGGGCTCCAACAGCATCAGGGTTGGCAGGATCGTCAAGCTGCCGACGGGCAGCGTCTGGTGCGTTTCGACGATGATGCCGTCCTTGGTGCGCGCGGCCGTGCTCACGATGGGCTGCAAATGCCGGCCGATCGACGGGGCCGGCGGCAACACGGAAATGTCAAGCGCGAGGCCTCCTCGCCCCATTTCACTGGACGCGAAGCCCAAGATGATCTGGGCGATCGGGTAGGCCAGCTTGAACATGGCTGATGTGTCGACGTAACTGACGGCAATCGGTTGGGGCCCGTAAACCGGCCGATTTATTGAAATTGTGCCGATCGGCTCGAACGGTCCGGTCACGGCCGCCACGTCGGCCAGCGACGGCCCGCCGGTCTTGCCCGTCCGCTCCAAGTAGGCCTTCACATTCTGCGGAAACAGGGCGAACACGAATTCCTTGTCGGTAATGCACCAGGCCGGCGAAAACGGCATGAAGTCGCCCATCCGTGTCAGGTAGAAGACAGTATGCTCGCCGTACTTGACCTGCTTGATCTGCGGGCCCGGCCGGCCGCCGGGCAGGTTCAGTTCTTTGGCCATCCCGCCGAACAGGGAGCCGAAGACCAGTTTGGCGTTGGCGGCCACCAGGCGGTCGTGGTCGCGGACGTCGACGACCACCGTCAGGCCGGTGAAGACCAGGTTGCCCTCGCTCGGCGACGTGTAGACGCGCCACACGTCGCCCAACGATTGCAAGATGTCCTCGTAGAGTTTCACTTTCAGCCGCTCTTCAAACTGCTGTAGGCCGCCGAGCAGTTCTTGCCGCCCCTGCGGGTCCAGTCGGCCGGCGGTCGCCAGCAGCTCCTTGTAGGCCTTGGCCGCGTCCAGCCGCACGGCCAGGGCCAGCGTGGCGTCCTTGGGGATCGCCGTCAAATGCTCTTTGGCCAACGGCTCGGCCGTGAAAACCGAAAGCAGACCCTTCGGATCGCCGTCGATCGCCACGTGCGTCCGGCTGATGCAGCCCGACTCGTCCAGGCCGGTGATGCTGGCCAACGATCGGATCTGCGAGAGCCCGAGGGCTTCGAGGATCCTGGGCAGTTCGCGCTCGGCGCCGCCGGCGATCTTCGCAAGTTCGGCGACGTTGACATAGACCAGGTTCGCCGGCCGCGGCACGGCAAGCTGGCGGCGAAGTTGCTGGAGCCACTCGGGCGGCTCCTGCCGGGAGCGCTCGACGATCTTCCCGGCCTCGCCTTCGCCCAGACCGATGACCAGGTACTGACCCTTGACGGCCCACTGGACGCTTCCGCCTCGATCGGCGGCGGGGTCGTCGACTCCCAGCGGGAAGCGATGCCAGGCCGACTCCCCGGCAGGCTTGGGCGCATCGGGGGAGTGCAGAGCCGATTCGATGCGGCCTATGCGCTTGGCGATTTCGGGGGCCTGCTGACCGAGGTTGACGATCGCCCCGCCGCGGACGTCGGGCGCGTCGCTCGAACCGCTCTTGGGCGGTTGGATTTTGGAAATGAAGACCGCCGTGGGACTGGTCAACACCGCCTTGGCGACCGTGTGAGCGTCGTCGATGATCGCCGCCGCCTGCGGGTCGCCGGCCGTCGTAGCCCGAAAGCCGGCTACGATCTGCGCTTCCAGGAGCTTCAGCGATTGCTGGACTTCCTTCTCGGCCAGCAACTGTTCGGTCTGGTTGCGACTTTGCGGATCAGGCACGGACAGGCCCGACCAGGTCGCGTAGAACAGGCACTCCCTGGGGGCGACGCGGGCCATGGCCGGGTCTTCGGGGGCCGGAGGAATCCCCAGCGGCAACCCGACTCCGCCGCCTGAGAAGAACATCGACAAGACCAGAAAAACGCCGGACACAACGGGCTCGTACATGGCTGACCTCTTATGCCGAGAAGAAAATAAGTAGACGCCAAATTATAGGCGAAGCTCGCTCGCGGTTCCAGCTACCGCGGGAGGGCGGTTTCGGAGAACTGCAAAGTGCCGGTCGTAGACGCAATCGGAATGAATTCCGTTTTGCGTACGGTTCGGAAACGAGCATGCGTTTTCCCTTGCAACCGCGAAGCGGTTGTCGTGACGCGGCAACCATGCTACCCCAGGCGACAACCAGGGAAGTTATTCTCCGGGCTTGCGGAGGGCCGATACGAAGACCTCGTCGCCTGCGGGCTTGATTCTCATCGGCGGTCGATTTAGACTGATTGCGGCGCCGTTAGGCCAAGCCCGGCGTGGGCCGGGCTTTCAATGGCATGGCGGAATCAACCTGTGATGCGATAGGAACCAACATGATGCGAAACGGGCGGCTTAAGAACGTGGTGGCGATATTCGGGGTAATCTTCCTGTGGGCCGGCGCGGCCCAGGCAGGTGGGACAGCCGGGGAATGGCCTTGCTGGCTCGGTCCCAATCATGATGGGAAATCGCTCGACACGGGCCTGCTCAAGGAGTGGCCCGATGGCGGGCCCGCGCTGCTCTGGGAGGCCAGCGGGATCGGCGTCGGTTTTGCAAGCGTGGCGGTCACGGGCGGAAAGGTCTACGTCACCGGCGATAAGGACGGCAAGCTGATCCTCACCACCTTCGATATCGACGGCAAACAGCTTTGGCAGGCCCCATGCGGCAAATCGCGCGGCGGCCCGGACGGTTCCCGCTCCTCGCCCGTGATCGATCACGGGAACATCTACATCCTGGACGGCAACGGGCTGATGGGCTGCTACGACCAGGCGACGGGCAAGAAGAAGTGGACCAGGGAGTCGCGCCAGTGGGGCGGCGGGCCCGGCGGCTGGGGCTATGCCGAATCGCCGCTGGTGCTCGGCAAGCTGGTCGTTTTCAAGCCCGGCGGGAAAAACTGCATCGTTGCCCTCGACAAGACCACCGGCAAGACCGTCTGGGAGAGCACCGGGTTCGAGGCCGGACCCGAGTACGGCTCTTGCATCCCTGTTGCTTTCGCCGGCAAGAAAATGATCGTCACCGGGACCAACCGGGGCATCGTCGCCGTCGATGCCCAGTCTGGCAAGCTGCTCTGGTCGAACGACTGGTCCGCGGGCAATACGGCCAACTGCCCGACGCCCGCCTATGCCGACGGTTACGTCTTCTGGGCCAACGGCTACGGCAGGGGCGGGATCTGTCTGAAGCTTGCGAAGGACGGGGACGAGGTCGTGGCCGAGGTGGCCTGGAAGACCCATGACATGGTCTGCCACCACGGCGGCTACGTGATCCATGAAGGCTACATCTATGGCAACCACGAAGGCGGCTGGACGTGCCTCGACCTGAAGACCGGGCAGAAGAAGTGGCATGAGAGGGCGGTGGGCAAAGGCTCGCTCTGCTTTGCCGACGACATGCTGTACCTTTTCAGCGAGGACGCCGGCCAGGCCGGGCTGGCCACCTGCTCGCCCGACGGCCTGCAACTCAAAGGAAAGGTGAAAGTCAAGGGCAACGGTCCAAGCTGGGCGCACCCGGTGGTGATCGGCGGCCGTCTCTATCTCCGTTACGATACCCACCTATATTGCTTTGACGTCAAGAACCCCGCATAGGCGCCTATTTCCCCAGCCGATACTTTTCCAACGCCGTCCGGAGCTTCACGGGATCGAGCACGAGGGTCGGTTCCAGCCAGTCGGCATGATCGCCGATGTCCAGCGGATTGGCGCGCGGCCCGCGCTTCGCCGCCGTCCTCCACGACCAGCACCAGTTGCCGGGCGGCCGAGTTGCCACGCGCGAGTGTGATCTCGCCGGTGGAAATGGCCGACTGCGCGCCCAAGAGCGGCTTGCTTTGGAAGACGGGTGTGCCGGTTGCTTCGTTGAGGAAGACTTTCGCCACGACACATCCGGATTCGCCCACGGCGTCATCAATCCCCAGGTCGCAACGGAATGCTCGCGCGGAGTCGGGCAGGCGGAAGACCAGTGCATTGGGCGCATGGATGCCAAAACCCCACAGATATCCGACGCCACCGCTGCGAAGCTTGCCGCCGGCCACGTTGCGGTCCACCTGCCACTTCCAACTGCTGCCCAGGGCCCCGCGCTGCGTGACCGTCTGCGGCGCGACGAGCGACAAGGGAACGACCGTGGAGGGGGCGCGCCACAGCGTGCGGACGGCGGACCAGGCAACAGGAATCGGCGTGCGGCTCCAGGCCGGCCGCACGAGACAGGCCGACGCGGCCTGTTCCCAAACGCCGCGAAGTGCCGTGACCCGGCTCTCGGACGCCGTGAGAACCGAGCCTTGCCTCGTCTCCAGACGGATGATGCCTGCGTCGCCCTGCGGATCGATCTCGGCAAGCTGCCGATAATAGGCATCCCAGGCGTCGCTCGGCGGCATGCCGATTTCCAGCAAATCGCGGTAAGCGAGCCGCACGAGGCCTTGATCCGTCAACAGGCTCACGCCGTCATTGCTGAATCGCAGCGCGCGGAATACGAGCACGCGCCCGTCGCGGCAGACGAGCGACCGCGGCGGGCAGTCGCGCGGCGGCCCGTCCGTGTCAAACGTGATCCGCTGCAGCCAATCGATTTCGACCCCGATCGGCTTCTCGCCGGCTTTGCTGAATTCCCGGGATGGCTGCACCAGCACCTGGGCGCCCGCGTTCCGCCCAGCCTCGGTCGAAGCCGCCACGTAACCGCAGATCGTCCCGCGCAGGCGGTCGCCGTTGTGGAATTCCAACAAGGTGTCGGGCTGCGGGGCCGCGTCCGCGGCCAAGCCGCCCAACCGCAAGCAGCGCAGCGCAGGCCGGCCTGGGCCGTCACGGGCGATTCGCAGACCGCTGCCACGCCAGCCCGACACAAGGTTGCCCTCGATCCGGCGGCCATCGTCGAAAACCGCGGCAAGTTGGCCGGGGCCGGGCGCCTGGCGGAGCCAGCGGGCCAGGGCACAAACCTCTTCGACCCCGGCCTCCGTGGTGATCGTGGGGCTGATGAGCACGGCGTCGCACTCCTTGCGGCCGGGCCCTTCGCCGCGGACGGCGATTTCCGTCTCGCCCGCCGGCAGGTCGACGGTGCCGGCAAGCTGCCAGTTCGGAATCCTGAGTCCTTGCACATGCGTGACGGCCAGCGGCTTGCCGCCCACGCTCGCCCGCAGCCCGCTTTCCTTTCCGAGGTCGAAGTCGAGGCCGAATACCCACACCGCGTATTTTCCGGGCTGTGAGATGAGAACCGTCCGCTGCATGCTATGGCCGAGCCACTTCGCGGCCGCCGGATCCCGGCGGGGGACAAACTGCCAGGAGCCGTCAAAATCCTCGGTGTGCATCAGCATCGTGCCGGCCGGATACAGCGCTTCCAGGACGTCGAGTTCGTACTTGCGGCGAAGATAGCTCACCAACGTGCGGCGTTCGGCCGACAAGAGGGCGCGGTTGTAGACCAGCACCTCGGCAATCTGGCCGTCGTAGGCAATGTGCGGTTGGTCGAGTTTCTGTCCGCCGAGGCAGTAGCCGCGGCCGCATCGATCGCTCAGCGCGGCGATTCCCGGGGGAAACACCCTGCGGTTCGCGCCATGGAAGTCGCCCAGGCCGTCTTGAATTTCTACCCATGAGTTTTCGCCGCCCGAGTGGAGAGTGACGACGGCAAAGCGGCCATCGGCGGCAATCTGGAGCGGATCGTCAACGCTGTGCAGGCCGTTGCTGGCCGGGGACAACCATCGCACGCAGCCCGGCGAAGCATCGGACTGGCCGCCGGGCGGGAAGAAAAGTGCTTCGGACTGTTGAAGGGGATTTCCCGCACAGAAGACGAAATTGCCCTGTTGCCTGCCGCGCTTGATCTGCAAGACGAGCAAGGTGGTCGAGTTCGCGTGGTCGTGCAGCGTATCGTTGGGCCGCGCCAGCATCCGCCCTCCGCCGAAAGCGACGGTCGCCCGGTTGCCTGCCCCAGGCTGGCTGCCCACGTACCACGGCGCCCGCTCTGGCGGCGCTGCAAGATCGAAATGGCGGGCCGACTGGTCGCTCCAGGCGGTCACCCACCCGCTGAACGCAGGGTCCGAGGGACTGTGGCCCGCGGCATCGCGAACCCCCGCATCGGCCCGCAACCAAAGACGCAGGTCGGAACAGTTTGGATCGGGCTCGCCGCTGGGCAGCGCGGGTTCGGCCCCCTGCAAGGCCGTGAAGAGTGGAATGACACTGATGGCGAAGCCAACCGCCAACATCACGACCAGGCGCCCCGAGTTCTGCATGATCACTTAAATCTTATTGGTTACGGTTCCGCCAACGGACTGCTACCCGAAGCCAGCTCGAACGTCGAGCTACGGTCGATTTTACCGCGCCGCGGCCATCGGCACCACACCCAGGGCGTGCCCGAAGCGACTCAGTGACAAAAACGGCAACAGGCGTCAGGCAGGTCGGTCCTCGGGCGGGCGGCCCTGCTTCTCCTGCTGGCGATACCGCGACAGACGCCGTTGCAGGAAGCCTGTCTTCCCCAGGCTGATGAACATGGCCACGAGCAGCGAGATCGCTCCGCCGAGGATGTAGTCCAGGCCGGAGATGACGGGCCGCAACTGCCGATACCCCTGCACACTGCCGATTCCCAGCCAGCAGGCAACCGTCGCCGCCGCCGATACGAGGCACAGCCGGTTACGGACCAGCCACCCATAGGCGACCGCGACGAGGACGACCATCGCCGGATAGACGGCCAGCCAGTTCGGCGGCACGTCGCCGAATTGGGCCGGGCTGCCGGTCAAGGCGGCGAGCGCTCCCATGAAGAGCAGCGCCGCCCCGGCATGTTGCAACCGGCGGGCAAAGGCGCCGGAGAACACCGCGCCCAGCAACATCGCCGCGGCGAGCAGCAAGTGCTCGGGGATGATGCCGCGGTATGCCGTCAGCGCGGTCCCCTGGAACTCGAGCGTTGCCCCAATCACCGCGCAGCACGCTGCCATGAACCAGCGGGGTGCGGTAGGCCGCCGGCAGGCGATCAGGGCCTGGACTGCGCCAAGTGCCAGGATCGGATACGCTTGTGGAGGAACGCAAGTGGTCGCCACACTGACGGTGTCCGGGCCGACCAGGGAGAGAATCAAAAGTACGGCCGAGAGGGCCTCCACGGCATAGGAAACCCGCCGCAGAATGGCCCACCCATAGAAGGCGGCGACAGCCATCGTTGTCGAGAACAGCGGCCCGGTTCCGATCGCCGGGAGCAGGATTTCGTGAATGAACCGCAGGCCCAGTTTTCCGCTGGGCGGGACCATGGCCAGCAGGATCAGGCCCGCCGGCACAAGCAGCGCAATGCGCTTGGCCGCGGCCGAGCCCGCCACGAGGCCGCCTTCCAGCAGAAGCAGGTTGGCGGCGAGCAGAAAAGGCACGAGGAAATAGGGGGCAAAAATGGTCGTGAACCCGCCGGCCATTTGCATCGACAGGCAAAGATAATAACTCCGCCCGCAGATGCCCAGCCCGATCATAAAAAATACCGTCCAGGGATACCACGGCCACGGCCAGGGAGTACCGTTATCGCACACGTAATGCGGGCCGCGTCGCACCGCCGGCAGCAACGACAGGCAGACGACCGCGGCCAGCCATGGAAAGGCCAGCAGCGCCCACTGGATCCCGGCGCCGTAAGGATCGACAAACATCGGCGACCATCGCAGGGCGACGGGATAGAGGAAGAACAAGCCCAATACCAGGTAGTACGGCAGGCGGAACAGGGCCGGCAACCGGATCGCAAGGCCCCGCAAGAGCCCTTCGGTCACCAGCACCGAGAACAACAGTCCACCCAGCGAGCAGAACGTTCCGTTGCGGGGATACTTGGCCAGGGCGCCGTCGAAACTGATCGAAGTTGCCAGCAGCATCAAAACGACCAGGAGGAGCAGGCTCCGGCCGTCGTCCCAAACCTTTCCGAGTCGGATGACCACGAAGGCTGCCAGCGACAAGACCAGCGTGTAGGCGACCAGCCCGCCCATCAAGGCTCAGCGACTGAAACGAGTAAACGTTCCGGTCAAAGGAGCTTTCCAGTCCCCAGAAGACCAGCGATGCGCTGATCGCATAGAACGGGTTGTGGGTATAGAGGAACCGACCAACCGCTTGGAACCGAAGTCCCCTCGGACGTGCGCTTGCCGGCGGCCGGAGTGGAGGAGCGGCGGGACCATCGAGGGGCGAATGCGGGCCTTCCATGGAACACCTCCTAATAGGTGGTGGGCGAGGGCGGCTCGCCGCGTACCGGCCGGGCGTTTCACGGCGAAGCCGGCAAACCCAAACACTTGCGCGGCCCTTTCACGCTGTAGTCAATTGTAACCTCAACACACCTACGATGTCGAATTATTTCGCTTTCTCGCTAACGGCCCTGCGGTCCCTGATGTCATAGCAAATGATCTCGACGGGGGTTCGGATGTACAATCGTCCGCGGGCGATCACCGGCATGTTCCAATCCAGCAAACCCTTCTGGCTGCGCGGTCCCGAGTTCCGCAGGTTATGCACCTTCTCGATCCGCCCCCGCTCGACGTAAGCGGTCGGATTGGCTTCGACCAGCGTAACGGTCTGATGGCTGCGCAGGTAAATATGCCCGTCTGCGGCGCTCATCGACAGCCCCATGTGGAAGCCCGGCCGCAACCATTGGAGTTTCCCGGTTTTCAATTCCGTGCAGCGGAGCGAGAAATTGGCTTTGCCCGGACTCCCGCTTATCTCCCAGGCTTCCTGGCGGACGTTGGTCCAGAGACCATATACGTAACCGTCCAAGATCACCGGCGGTGTAATGGCTTCATGGACGGGGTTGCCCGTCCACAGCACTTTGGGCTTGGGATCCGCCTGGGAGAAATCGCACTCCACCGCCGATAACTGCCAGCCGTTCAGATTGGCCAGATAGAGATTGGCTCCGGCGGGATTGAGTCCGCCACAGGCCCAGGCCGGGGCTTCATTGGGCCCGCAGCACGGCCAGTTCCAGACCTGCTTGCCGTCTGCCAGTCGCAGGATCTTCCACTGGCGATTGCCATGAACCACGATACAGTCTTCCCGGTTGAACGTGATCCGCAGCCCGCCGCCAAAGATCAGGCCGGGACCGCGGCAGCCGGGCGAACACCTTTCCTCGAACTTCCAGAGCACTTTGCCCGTCAGGGCGCCGTAGGCGAAGACCTGCATCTTGTCGGTTACTACCGTCTTGTCCCAGGCGGGAATGGCGGGGTTCCCGCCCTGCCAGTAGAACACCACGAGCTTGTCGCCGATGGGGACCAGCGAGCCGTTGAAGCCTTTCCACTCCAGGTTGCCGTTGTCTTTCAGCGATCCGTCCAGATAGGGAGACTCTTTCCGGAAGTCGTGTTCCCAGATGATTTTGCCGGTTTTCCGCTCAAAGCAGAAACCATTCCCAAAAGTCCCCACTTCATACACGTATTGGTCGGTGATCGTCGGCGTCGCCCGAACGCCCAGTTCACCCCAGCCCACGCCCCACACCGGAGGCACTTCGTAGGTGTGACTCCATTTCTCTTTGCCGGTGTTGGCGTCAACGCACTTGACGGTTTCGTGCGATTGATCGTCATCCAACTGGGCAAAGCAGAGATCGTCGCCGGCAACGGAAGGATGATTGGAGCCGGTGCCCACGCGGATCCTCCAGAGCACGGAGGGACCTTCCGGCGGCCATGCCTTGAGCAGTCCCTTCTCATCGGTCGTGCAATTGCCCTTGGGCCCAGCCCAATGGGGCCAGTCTGCAACGCCTGGTCCGCTCCACGCGGTCTTGTCGCCCGCCGCTGCCGCCGAGGCACACATCAGCCACGCCATGAGCAGGCTGCCGAGATACACGTCTTTGATTCCCATTCGTGTTTCGCTCCGATGCAATAAATAGTCCGGCTGCCACGGATGATGATCTTGTCCTTGAAGAAGAAGGGCGTCCCCGAGAAGCCGTCGTCGATTCGGTTGATGCGGACCAGCTTGTACTGCCGGCCGGGTTCGAGCACGGCGGCGTTGCCGGCGTCGTCGAAGAAGAAGACGTTTCTCTCCGCCGCAACCGGGCTGGCATAGACGTAGCGTGCGGGCGCCAGGCCTTCGATCTTCGTGCCCGACTCGATCTTCTCGCTCCTGGTCGCTTCATCCACGACCCGGCTGACGGTGAAGACCCTGCCGGTTTTCGCCTCGATGATATGCAGCCGGCACCTCTTCTCGATCGTGTAAATGAGGCCGTCTCGGTAAACGGGCGAGGCCATAAACACGCCGTTGAGCGTGGCTTTCCAGAGATTTTTCGGCAGCAGGCCCTTCTCGGCCTTGGCGGGCAGTTCCAGGGCCAGGGCCTTGGCATCGATGACGTAAAGCGCATTGCCTTCGATCAGCGGCGTGGTGTAGGGCGACTCGAACAGCCCCGCGCAGAGGATCTCGCCGTCGCGAAGCCTCACGATATCGCCGGCCGGCGTGACGGCGACTGCTTCGCCGCCGATCATGGCGATCGCAGGTGTGGCGTAGGTAGGTTTGGCGTCGGCGGCCTTCCAGAGCGTTCTGCCGTCTTTCGCGCTCAAGGCCAGGAGGCAGCCCCACGAGAGGATGATTTGGTCCCCGCGGAAGATCGGCGACGAACAGAAGTGTTCTTCGTCCTCGGCCGTCTCGATGATGCGGATCCATTTCTGCTTCCCTTGCAAATCGTAGCAGGCGCAGAGCCCCATGGCGTTGATATAGAATACGAGATCGCCGTTGCTTGCCGGTGTGGGGGTCGACTGCTTGCTCTCGCCGCCGCATCCCCGCATCAGTTTCTTGGAGAGATCGGCGGGGATGTCTTTGCTGTCCTTGCTGAACAGGTCCTTCTTCCAGAGGATCTTCCCGTCGGCGACGTCGAGGCAGATGAGGCTGCCCATTTCGGCCGTCACAAAGACCCGCTCCCCGGCGACGATCGGCGAAGAATAGCCGCCGATCTCAACTGGGGTCTTCCAGAGCACATTCCTGCCGGCCGACCAATCGGCGGGCGGCCGGATGTTTGGAAAGCGACCGTTTCCGTCGAACCGCCACATGGTGTCGACGGTCTTGCCCGTCTTTGCGGCGGCTGGCGGGTTCCTCTTCCCATCTTCGGCCGCCAGACCGGTTTGGACCGTGGCAAGAAGCACGAGAAACAAGGCGCCACGAACCGACCCTCCCAGAGCGGCCCTTTGCTGCCGGGAGCGCACAGTCTCCAGACGCTCCCATAGCCCGATCCGTAACGGTCTAGGATACATATTCTTTGTGGCTGAAGGCGCGTGCTCTTGTTTTGTCCAGTATCGGTTGCCCACGATGCTGGGCCGACCGGAGTTGTGAAGGTCAGGATAGAGGAACCATGCACTCTGCGTCAAGACGGCGGGATTTTGCACGGCCCGTTGTGAATCCGGCAGGTGCGGCAGGTGAAAGAGGCGTACTCCCCGCTGCTGGCCTGATCAAAAGTCAATGATTCGGGCAAATTGGAGCAAGCCGGTTCCTTGGCGTTTGTTGCGCAGTTTTCTGGTTGACTTTGGAAACATGAGTCCGCTGCGCGGCTGCCTTTCCGCCGCGGCCCGCCGGCCCAGGCGCGCTACTCAAGGTTGCCTGCCATTCCAAACGACTGGAATCCAACGATGACTTTACCGCACCTGGCCCAGCGCAAAAATGTCATCGCTCTGCATCAGCCCCGCGAGATCGGCAACGGACTGCCACTGGTCGCCGAGAAGCTGGATGTAGGTCGAAATCGTGCTGGCGAGCGTCTGCTGTGAAGTGACCACGTCGTTGAAATCCGAGTCGGGATCGGCCTGGTAGCGCTGGTAGGCGCCGCGATAGGCCCGAACCTGGTCGACGAGAATACTGCTGTGATACTGCTGGGCCGTTTGCCGGTTCGTCTCGTAACGCGCGAAGGTATCGGCCAGGTTGGTGAACAAATCGTTGCGGGCCCGCTCGTACTCGCTACAGGCCCGAACCAGCGCAGCCTCGGCCGCGATGATGTTGCCGCGGTTGTTGTCGAAAATGGGAAGCGGAACGCCGACCTGCAGGCTGACGACCGTGCCATAAGGGGGCGTCGTGTAATCGTGCTCGATGACGGTATTGGTGTCGATGTTGGGGCAGACGGGCGTAATCCGGGCCAACCTGAGTTGATATTGTGCCCGCGCGATGGCATTCTGCGCCGTAACCAGGTCGGTGTGGGTTCGCACGATCTGCTCGCGGGCTGCTTCGTAGCTGATCAGCGGCACCGGACCATCGATGCGTCCGGCCAAGGGCGCCGGGGCCATCTCGGGAGAATTGAGCGTGACGGCCAGCTTGCGCCAGGCAGCGACATACTGCTGGTTCGATTGGATCAACTGTGTCTGCGCCTGCACGGCGAGCACGCGGAGCTGCAGCGGCTCATAGGCGGCGGACTCGCCCGCCGCAACCCGCTTGGCTTGTATGCGATAGACGTGGTTGGCAAATTGGGTCAGGGCATCATTGACCTTGACGCGCTCCCGCGCGACCAACACGCCGAGGTAGTTCGACCGCACCTGGGTGGCCAAATCGTAACGGGCCCGGCGCAATGCCAATTCCGCATTGTGCAGATCGATCTGTGCCGAGGCCTTGGCGAGCCGCAGCTTGCCGCCGGTGACGATCGTCTGACTGATGCCGCCGCCCTGGTAGCCGGCGGTACTTCCCGTATTGACATCATCCGACTGATAGCCCACGTGCGGGTTGGGATAGGCGCCGGCCTGAATCATGTTGCCGCGGGCTGCTTCCACATCGGACGCGGCCTGGCGAATCAGCGGATTGCGGGTCGCCGCCATCGACTGCAACTGGGCGAGCGTCAGCGGTGCCTGGCCCGGCGCGAGGACCGGCTCGGGCGTGGGGGGAATGACGTCCAAGTCGGCAAAGAGGGCTTCGATCGCGCTGCGTTGTTCGGCCGTGTAGCCCCCAGGGCGCCTTTCCGGCAAAACCAGCGGCGGCGCCGCGCTGCCCGGGATCGCATTGGGGATCTCCAGCGGCTGAACCGGGGCGCCCGGTGCTCCGGGTTGCGCCGGCCGAGCCGATGCGGGGGCATCGTAAGCCACGGACTGGCAGACGCTCCGTTGACCGCCGGGGTTGACGATCCGGCTCGGCGAGAAGTCGCGGTTCTCGCGAGAAACGGCACCTGTCGGCGGTTCCGGGACGACCGGTGCTCCGGGTCGCGGCGCACGGTTGGAACTCGGCAGCGTCCCGCTGCCGTTTGCGTCCGCGGCAGGTGCGGCCGGCGGGGTCAGATCCATGGGGCAAGTGCCTGCCGAGGCCACTCGGCTGTCGACCCGGCACTGCGTGTCATAGCAACAACCGCTCATGCACGTGCCCAATATCACGGCGAGAGCGATACCCCATCCGTGCCTGCTCTTCATGCCAACTCTCGCAACGCGTGGTAACGATTGAAGCTGATGCGCCTGTCTGAAGGCTTGTATCGGGTGTGGCAAAGGTGATGATTAGCCGGGCGGCGGCGATAACGAATATCGCGATTGCAAGGGTTGCAACAGGGGTCACGCGGCGGCACCAGGCGCCCACGTATAACAAATTACGAAGTCGTAGAGCTTGACGGCGGCCAAAGGAACGTCGCCGCCTATTCAAGAGCCATCTCTGGCGACGGGCTGAGTGCTCGAGCCAAACCAACCCATCGGATGGGTGGCTCAAATGATACTGACGGGTGGCGTCACCACCATGCTGCAGGCCCTCGACGCCCGTTGTCTGTCCGCGGGTCGAACCCGCGCGCCGGTTTGGTGATGATTCCCTCTTGCTTTTGGGAAATTGACGGGAATTGTCTGCGGAACTATCGTAGAATAAAGGATGATCGGTTTGTTGGCTCGTATCATATCTCCCCCATCTGGAGTTCTAAGGCAGATGATCTGCCCATCGCGATGACACGCGGGAAGCGAAAGACAGTCTGGCTCGTCATTGTGTTTTATGCGACGAGCGTCTGCACCGAAGCGGGTTTGCACCTGCTTCCCGGGTGTGGTCACTCGGTGCAATTCTCCGGTGGCCGGCTGTCGCGGGACGCATCGGTGGGCGACCACCATGCGTCCGAATGCCCGCGCGACGACGGACTTGGCCGGGCAACAAGCCCATCACATTCGATCCACGATGCCGATGGTTGCCCGATCTGCAAGCTCGGCCTGCTGTCGGCGTATGGCGGTTCAACGGCTGCCCCCGTCTTTGCCGAGTCGATTCCCGGAAATGCGATTCGGCTACCGGAGCCGAAGGCGTCCGGCAACGTCGGCTCCTCTTTCCTGAGCCGCGCCCCGCCCACGGTCTGAGTTGCCCCAGGGTACTCGCCGAACGAGCTTGCGGCGGCTGGGGCGAGCCGGCGACCTGCGCAGCACGCATGCGCGTCCCGCATCCCGACCGCAGACCATGGACCGCCGGACCAGCGTCGCTGCCTCACCGGAAGCTCGTCCCGGGTTGATGAGGCGCTCAGGGAACGTCGCGTAGACAATCGCCTGAGCCACGTTTTCATGCAGGACGGTCTTTCTCGGCCGTCGCGCCGGCCGGCAAGGGCCAGCCTGAACGATTGATTCATTCGCGAGACCTTGATCCACGGCCAGCCCTGGCCGGATTCGAACAACATCATCCAGAGAACGAAGGGGAGTGTCGATGAGATCCGTCTATCGCAGATTAAATGCGGCCGTTGCGACCGTGCTGTTGGTTGCGGCGATTGGCGGCGGGCTCGCCTGCCGCTCGGCCTTGGTGTCCTGGTGGACCCGCATCACGGCGCCGGCCAGCGCCGTGGTAGCCCCCGTCAGCGCCGGAGTTGGCCGCCGGGGAGCAGGGGGCAGTGACACTGCCGGCGGACGTTTCCAAGCGGTTGGCGGTGCAGACCGAGCCGGTGCGACCATCGAGCGCGCCTGCCACGTTGGACCTTTCGGGCTCGCTGATCCTCGACGCGGATCGCCTGGCGCACGTTCACGCGCGGTTTCCCGGCGAGGTTGTCGCTTTGGGCGCAGGCGACGGGTCGCAGCCGATCACCTTTGGCCGTCGCGTACACAAGGGGCAGGTGCTGGCGGTGATCTGGAGCCGCGACCTGGGCGAGAAAAAGAGCGACCTGATCGACGCCTTGTCGCAACTGCGCGTGGATGAAGACAGTCTCGCGCGGATTTCCAAGGCCGCGGCCGAGGGCGCCGTTCCCGAGCGAGTCCTCCGCGATACCGAGCGGAAGGTCGAGGCCGACCGGATTGCCGTTTCGCGCGCGGTGCGGACGCTGCAAAGCTGGCGGATTTCCAAGGAGGAGATCGACCAGGTGCGGGCCGAGGCCAGGCGGCTCACGCGCGAGAAGATGGCCGATCGCGAGGAGATGGTCGCGCAATGGGCGAAACTCGAAGTGCTCTCTCCCCTGGACGGCACGGTCATCGAGCGCAACGTGACCCTCGGCGAGCTGGTCGATACGTCCGCCGACCTGTTCAAGATTGCCGACCTCACGCGGCTGGGCGTGCTGGCCCACGCCTACGAAGAAGACCTGCCCACGCTCGATTCGCTGCCAGCCACCAAGCGGGAGTGGTCGGTGAGCGTCGGCTCCGGCGGCGACGCCGCCACGCGGATCGGCCGCTTCGAGCAGGTGGGCTGCATCATCGATCCCAACCAGCACACGGCGCTGGTCATGGGCTGGATCGACAACCCCGACCGCAAGCTTCGCGTGGGGCAATTCGTCAAAACACAGTTGAAAATACCGGCGCCAGGCGAAGTCGTGGTTCCCGCGTCGGCCTTGTGTGAAGAGAGCAGCCGCACGTATGTCTTCGTGCAGGCGGAGGGCAAAGCGACGTACGTCCGCCGCAGTGTGGCCGTCACTCGCCGCCGCGGCGACAAGGTGTACATCCGCAGCCAGCCCACACCCGCGGAGAAGAGCCGCGGGCTGCAGCCGCTGGCGCCGGGTGAGCAGGTGGTCGTGTCGCGGGTCGTGCAGTTGTCCGCCTGCCTCGACACTCTGCAGCAGAACGCAGCCGCACTTTGAGTAGATCCGAGGCACCGATGATCAATCGTCTGATTCGCTGGGCCGTTCACAACCGGCTGGTGGTGATCTTGCTGGCCGCGGGCCTGTTGGCCTACGGCATCTACGCTTTTCGCCTGGTGAACGTCGAGGCCTATCCCGACCCGGCGCCGGCCATCGTCGAGGTGGTGGCCCGTTATCCCGGCGCGTCGGCCGAAGAGGTCGAGCGGCAGGTGACGATCCCGCTGGAGGTGGCCCTGGCCGGCATGCCAAGTCTGAACATCACCCGTACGCAGTCGTTGTTCGAGTTGTGCCACATCAGTTGCCAGTTCGAATACGGCCTCGATCCGGCGCAGGCCCGGCAGGAGGTGCTGAACCGTCTGAGGCTGGCCAGCCTGCCATCCGGGGTCAGTCCGGACATCTCTCCCCGGTCACCCACCGGCGAGATCTACCGCTACGTGCTGGTGGGCCCCAAGGACGCCGCGGGCCGCGACATCTACGATCCCAACGACCTCAAGTCACTGCAGGACAGCACGCTGGAGCGGCTCTTCCGCCGCCTGCCGCACGTGGCGGACGTGTCCAGCTACGGCGGCACCGTGAAACGCTACGAGATCCATCCCGACCCGGCGCGGATGCAGCGCTACGGCATCACTCTGCAACAGCTCAAGGACGCGATCGCCTCGAACAACTCCAACGTCGGCGGCGACTACATCGTCGGGGGCGGCGCCGCCCACGTGGTCCGCTCGCTGGGGCTGCTGGGCAGGGGCCAAGACCCCATGGAAACCGCGATGGGCATGAAAGACGCCGTCGCCGCACGCGATTACCTGCGGGCCGAGGAACAACGCCGCCTCTGCGAGATCCGCCAGATCGTGCTCAGCGCCACGAACAACGTCCCGGTGCGAGTCGACGACGTGGTCGAAGGCGGACCCCTGCGGAGCAGTTCGCCGCTCGCCTCGCAGGGCGTGGTGATGGGCTTCCAGACGCGCCTGGGCCACGTGATGCGCAGCACGCCGGCCCGCGACGCTGAGGGCCGCGACGTGCTCGACGCCCAAGGCCGGCGCGTGTGGCGCGACGAGGATGAAGTCGTCGAGGCCATCGTGATCCTGCGCAAGGGCGACCAATCGCTGCCCGCCCTGGACGACATCCACGCCCTGGTCCAGCAGCTCAAGGAAAACCCCGGCCGCCTGCTGCCGGGCGTGAAGATCGAGCCCTATTACGACCGCACCGAGCTGATCGGCGTCACCACCCGCACGGTCCAGGAAAATTTGCTGGCCGGCATGGGCCTGGTTACGGTGGTGCTGCTGTTGTTCCTCAGCAATGTCCGCACCGCGCTGATCGTGGCCCTCAACGTACCCCTGGCGCTGCTCTTCGCGGTGGCCGTGCTCTTCCTCCGCGGCAAGTCCGCCAATTTGCTCTCCATCGGCGCCGTCGATTTCGGCATCATCGTCGATTCGTCGGTGATCATGGTGGAGAATATCTTCCGCCACTTGAGCAGCGGCGTGGATACCGATCTGCCCATCGATCGGCGGATTCTCCATGCCACGGGCGAGGTGCAGAAGAGCCTGTGGTATTCCACGGCCATCATGGTGTGCGCGTTCCTGCCGCTGTTCACCATGGCCGGCCCGGAAGGACAGATCTTCGGCCCCATGGCCGACACGTACGCCTTCGCCCTGGCCGGGGCCTTGCTCTTGGCGCTGGTCCTCTCGCCCGTGCTCTGCGCGATCTTGCTGCCGAAGTTGCAGCCGCGGCCCAACAACTGGCTGGTGCGCACGCTGCAGGCCGCTTATCGGCGGCAGTTGGAACGCTGCCTGCGGCACCGCGTGCTCACGCTGGGACTCTTCGCCCTGTTCGTGGCGGCCACCGCCGCCGTGATCCCCATGCTGGGACGCGAGTTCCTGCCCGAGCTCGAGGAGGGCAACCTGTGGATCGCGGGCACGTTCCCGCTGAAATCGTCGTTGGACGAGGTGTGCGAGGGGGTGAAGACGATGCGCCGCATTGTCCAACGCTACCCGGAGTGCGAAGAAATCGTCAGCGAGGTCGGCCGTTCCGACAACGGCACCGATCCCAGCGGCTTCTACGGCACGGAAAACTACGTGCCGCTGAAGCCGCACGACCAGTGGCCGATCCCCCCCGGCCAGACCCGCCCCCGCACCAAGCAAGAGCTGGTCGACGCCCTGAATCGCGAGATCTCCGAAACGCTGGTGGCCACGGATTGGAACTTCTCGCAGAACATCCGCAACAACGTGAACGAAACGCTCTCCGGCGTTCGCGGCGACAACTCCGTGAAGATCATCGGGCCCGACCTGGCGGAGCTGGAAAACACCGCCGACCGCGTGATCCGCGCCCTGCAGAAGGTCCGCGGTCTGGCGAATGTCGGGGCGTTCCACATCCTCGGCCAGTCGAACCTGAACCTGCCGGTGGACCGCGACAAGTGCGCGCGGTGGAACCTCAACGTCAGCGACGTGCAGGCGGTGGTCGACACGGCCGTGGGCGGCAAAGCCTTCAGCCAGATGATCGAGGGCGAACGGAGCTTCGACATCACCTTGCGCTACCCGCGCGCCCTGCGATCGAACCTGGACGCGATCCTCGACATCCCGATCGAGGTGAGCAAGAACACGGTGGTCAACAGCCAGTCCAACGGACAGGGGGATACGCCCGTCAGCGGCCCCACCACCGGCATTTCGCCCACCGGCACCAGCGCCGCGCAGCCACCGCTGACCGGTTCGAGCTCCAACGCCCCCATGAACGACCTGAGCCGCACCCCGCGCCGCCCGCTCCGCGACCTGGTCACGCCGCTGGGCCCCGACGGCCGGCTCGACGAGCACGGCTCCTTCCTGCAGCGCGGGGCCTCGGACATCTACCGCGAGCGGGGCGAGCGGATGATCGTCGTCAAGTTCGACATCGACAACGTCGACCTGGCCGGTGCCGTGGCCAAGGCCAAGGAGGCCACCAAGGACCTGGTGCACGCCCCCTGCCGGCTCTCCTGGGGCGGCGAGTTCCAGGAGATGGAACAGGCCGAAGCGCGGATGCGGATCGTGATCCCCGTGGCCGTGGCCCTGGTGGCCGTGCTGCTGTACCTGGCCTTCGGATCGCTGGTCGACGTGATGATCGTGCTCACCAACGTCGTGGCTTTGGGCTGCGGCGGCGTGTGGGCGCTGCTGCTGACGCAGACCAATTTCAGCATCTCGGCCGCCGTGGGCTTCATCTCCATCTTCGGCGTGGCGATCATGGACGGTCTGCTCCTGGTGTCCTCTTTCCACCGCCTGCGGCTGCAGGGCAAACCGGTGCACGAGGCGATCGTGGAAGGGAGCATGTTGCGCACTCGGTCGATCCTGATGACCGGCTTCACGGCGATCTTCGGGCTCCTCCCGGCGGCGCTCTCCACACGCATCGCGCGCAGGCCCAGCGCCCGCTGGCCATCGTCGTCATCGGCGGCATGCTGCTGGCGCTCTTTCTGCTCCGCTACCTGACCCCGGTTCTCTACAGCCTCTGCCGCCAGCGGCCGCCCAATCCGGAGGGCGCCGGGCTGACCGATTGAGGACGCGCTGCCAGGGCTGCGCCCTTCGCCGGCTGAACGGCTGGCCCTGCGAGCCGAATGACGTTGTCCGGCCTGCCGACTGGTCGGAATCAAGAAGGTCTCCTATAATGTCTTGACTTATCCTAACGACACAACAGAAGGGATTTTCACATGGCTCAGAACGATCGAACCGGACGCAGGGAGTTCTTGACGCAGGTTTCCGCCGTTGCGGCCGCAGGGGCATTGGGCTTGTCCCAGGCCGAAGGGGCCCAGAGCGGACCCGCCGCCGCACCGGCCGCGGCTGCCGCTGCCTTGCCCTCGATCCAGCTCGGCCCGCATCGCATCAGCCGGCTGGTGTGCGGCTGGAACCCCATCGAGGGCTACTCGCATTCCACGAAGGATATGGCGAACGCCATGCGGGAGTGGTTCACCGTGGACCGCACGGTGGCGCTCCTGGAGGATTGCATGCGCAACGGCATCAACGCCTGGCAGTACGATCATAAACCCCATGCCGTGCAAACGCTGCGGAAGCTGTGGGAGCGGGGAATCGAACCCAAAGTGTTCTGTCTGCACGCCGAGCGGGAACACGATGCTCCCATCCCGACGGTCATCCGCGACACGAAACCCATTGCCATCGTGCACCATGGCGGAGTGACCGACGGGAAGTTCCGGCAAGGCAAGGCCCAGGAGGTCCGCGACTTCGTCAAGAAGGTGAAGGACCAAGGGCTGCTGGCGGCCGTCTCCTCGCACAAGCCCGACAACATCAAGCGGATGGTCGACGAGGGATGGGAGAACGATTTTTTCATGTGTGCTTTCTACTGCCTCACCCGGCCGCGGGAGGAAATGCAGGCGAAACTCGGCATGGTCCCCGTCGGAGAGCCGATGTTCGAATCTGATCGCACGGAGATGACGGCCATGATTCGGCAGGTGGCCAAGCCTTGCATGGGCTTCAAGATCCTTGCCGCCGGCCGTTATTGCTGGAATCAGAAGGAAGTCGCCGAGCAATTCCAGTATGCCTTTGCGAACATCAAGCCCATCGACGGCCTGATCGTGGGGATGTTTCCACGTTATTTCGATCAGGTCCGCGACAACGCCGGCCATGCCAGGAAGTATGGCGCCGTGCGTTCTTGAGGCTCATCCGACGCAAGAATACGCGGATGCGCGTCGTGAATGCGAAATTCGGTAATGAAAACGTGGAAACGGTGTCCAATCTTCTTCCATCCCGGATGAAAGCCATTAGCCTCGGGTCGCGCAGCGCACCCGGGGTTCCCGGTCGCCGTACGATTCGCGACCCCGGAGGAGTCACAGCGGCGTCAATCGAGGTATTGGGGGTCATATTCGATTCCGGCCTTCTCGAGCAACTCGACCAATTCTTCTTCGAGGTTGGCGAAAGGCGAAGTTGCTGTGAACCCTCCGGGTTCGGATTGATTGGACCGCGCGCTGCAGTCGAATCTACACAGGGGAACGTGAATGCCGGAACTGCGCAGGCTTGTTCCGGCCTACACCTAAATCTCCCCGTCTAACATCAGTATGAACGAGCACCCCTTTTCACGAAGGCGCACCAGTCGGGAATCATCGCCAACAGCGGGGCCACTTTCAGCAACTGGTCGTTCTGGCCATTCACCAAATTCATCAGCCCCCGACCGCTCCGCCAATAGTTTGGTACTTTGTCCCCGGAATTATTTCGCACAGACCATTGGTTGACTATGATGTATAACCATGTCTTGCGCAAATCCAGATTCCGCTCCCTCGCAGCCCCCCGCGGGGCAATCGCTCGCGGAACTGGCCCTTGTCTTTCTGCGGCTGGGCACAACGGCCTTCGGCGGACCGGCTGCGCACATCGCGATGATGCAACAGGAGTTCGTTCGCCGTCGCCAATGGCTCAGCCACCAGCAATTCCTCGACATGCTCGGCGCCGTCAACCTGATCCCCGGGCCGAACTCCACGGAATTGGTGATCTACGTCGGCTACCTGCGGGCCGGCTGGCCGGGCCTGCTGCTGGGCGGTGTCTGTTTCATCCTTCCGGCAATGCTGATGGTTGCCGGCCTGGCCTGGGGTTACGCGGTCTACGGCAACTTGCCGGAGGTCGCCGGGCTGCTCCGCGGCGTCAAGCCGGTGGTCATCGCGATCATCGTCCAGGCCCTGTTCGGACTTGGTCCGATGGCCGTCAAGACACCCTGGCTCGGTCTGATCGCGGTGGCGGCCTTGGCAGCGTCGCTCTGTGGGCTCGATCCCTTGTCGGTGGTGCTCCTCTGCGGCGCAATCCAATGCCTGGCACGATCAGGGCAAGTCAAAGCGACAAGCTCGCGGTGGGCTCTTGCCCTATTGCTGGCAGCCGTGTGCGGCATCCTGGCGCTGATCCACGCGCCACATTTGTTCACCGCAGCGCAAGTGGCGGCGGAAAGCGATCCGGCCCACGCCGGCCCCGGAGCGATCTTTCTCTACTTTCTCAAGATCGGCTCCGTGCTGTACGGCAGCGGCTATGTGCTCCTGGCGTTCTTGCAAGGCGACCTGGTCCCGCGCTGGCTGACGGCCAAGGAGCTGTTGGACGCCACGTCGGCCGGCCAGGTCACGCCCGGCCCGCTCTTCACCACGGCCACATTCATCGGCTTTCTCCTTGGCTACCGCGGCGGCGGGCCCGTCGGCGGTTGGCTGGGGGCCTTGGCCGGCACGGTGGGCATCTTCTTGCCGTCGTTCCTATTCATCGCCTTGGGCGGGGCCCTCTTTCCCCGGCTGCGGAAATCGCCGCTGGTCGGCAGCTTCCTCGACGGAGTCAATGTGGCCGCACTGGCCCTCGTCGCCGCGGCCGCCTGGAGCCTCGGCCGCGAGGCCCTCGTCAATACCCCGACCTTTGCCATCGCCATCGTAAGTGGATTGCTGCTATTTCGCTATCGTCTGAATTCGGCTTGGCTGGTGCTCGGGGGAGCGGCAATCGGGCTGGTCCTGCCGTGGCTTGCTTACTAAACGAAATGTCGGGCCTACTACCGCCTACGGCGGAAGGCCTGACGGCATGTCGTTGATAGGCTTGCGCAAACCGCCCTCGGGCGGAGACACAGGGACATGGAAACGGATTCCCTTTTCCTGGCTCGTCAACGGAAGAATGACGACAAGGCTGGCGGGACCGGCATTGAAAGCGTCGGACGAAACCACCAACCCCGGCCGGGCACCGGCCTGCTCATGTCCGCGTGTTGGATCCAGATCGACCATCCAGATTTCGCCACGGAGAGGTTTGGGCATGGTCAATCCACCTCCAAGCCGTCGCTGAGGGTGGCATCCCAGGCCGCTCGTTCGGCGAGCTCCGCCTTCCACTTCTGGGGATTGCTTCGCAGCGCGGCGAAATCAGCATTTACGCCTTCAAGAAAAGCTCGCCGCGAGTAGTAATCGATCGCCATCGCCAAGACCTCGATCATCGGCCTGCCCGTTTCCTCGGCAGTGGCTTTCAGTTTCGCGTAGCTTTCGCTGTCGATTTTCACGGTAGCACTTGCCATATCCATGCACCTTTCCGCGCTGGAAGTCTAGTGGAGTATACTATTTGGTCAACCCGATTGTGAGAATAACTCCACCACAGACCGCAAAAACCCATCTGCTGGAATCACTACTCCAGTGCCAGCACGCAACCGTCGGACTGTCCCACGATGATCGTCGTGCCCGCCCAGGCCAGGGCGCTGATGTCCTGTGGCTGGAGCTGCTGCCAACGGAGCGTGCCGTCGGCATGGAAGACCTGCAGGCGCCGCCCCAGTAGGCAACGGCGGCGCCGCCGTTGCCGGTGACGATGAACTTCGGCACGCGATCGGCCAGGAGTTTCTTGGAGAGGGCTGCGGGCACGGCGGGTTTCACGGCGGCCGCCTTCTTCGCGGCCGTGATCCCGGCCGCGCCAACCGCGCGCTGCGAGACCACCTTGCCGCCCCGGATCAGTGTGGCGGAACCGTCAAGCGAGAGGGCCGTGATTTCGCCCGGCGCCGTGACGGACAGCGCGAGCACGCGATCCGGCAGGATGACCTGCCAGCGGGCGGCGGCCTCTGCCGCTTGCAGGTTCTTCGTAGCGGGGGCTACGCTGCTGGCGGCGGGTGTCGCCCATCGCGTCATCGGGTCGATGCCGGCCGCCGCCTCGTAGAACGATCCGACCGCCTCCGCCATACCCTGCGCGTTGTCGGCAATCAGGGCGATCGATTCCTGCCTGCGCCGAGGGCGTCGCGCTGCCAGGCCAGATAACCGCGCCCATGGCCGGGGAATTCCGCGGCGGGGGCATAGGGTAAAAAGCCCGTCGACCGCACGAATTCGAGGAGCGGATTGTCGCCCGGGTTGCCCACGAGAATGGCCGGGGCTGCGAGCACGAAGCCGACCTTCTGCGGGCGGTTGCCGGAGCCAGCCTCGGCACGGCCGAAGTCGAGGCCAACCCAGGTCTTCGCCTCTTCGGCGGTGAGCGTCCGCGGCTTGTTGACCTCCGCGGCGGAGACGATCGTGGCGCGGACGCCCCAGGGTTTAAGACTCGCCGCCAACCGCTCGGCCGCGGGGCCGCAGTAATCGCTTGTCCCTTTTACGATCGTCACGTCCTGATGAGTGCGAATGAAGCGGAAGATGTTCTCCCGGTCGTTGCCGAAGAAGACGGCCCGCCGCGTGGCCCCGGCCAGCGCGCCGCACTGGCCGGCCGGCCTGTAAACGAACTTCGCCGAGCCGGCGTGGTTGTCGAGAAGTTCCTTCACGGTGACCGTCCATGTCCCCGCCGGATCGTTGGCCGCCAGCGGCAGCGAGAGCCTGAGCGTGCCCATTTCCGTGGCGCGGTACAGGTCATAGCGGAGGCTGCCCAACGGGTCGACGACGCGGACCTGCAATGGGGCCGCACCGGCGAGTTTCAGGTTGGCTGTATCCACCAGCGTGGCGTCGACGGTGATGCTGACGGGGGCCGCGTCGAGCGTGAAATCCCTCGAAAGGACAGGCGCCTGCACCTGCACGCCGCCGATGGGCCGCACCGTCCGCGCGAAGGCCCGCATCTCGCCCGCGCCGAAACGGAACAAGCCGCCGGCGGGCTTCTCTTTGAACTCGACTACCGGGCCGCCGCGGACGGCATCGTAGGTCGGCCGGCCGTCGGCCGCGAAGCCCAGCGTGGCAGTCACCGGCTTGATCGAGAGCAACGTGCCTTCCTTCTCGTCCCACGCGGCGTTCACGGCGAAGTAGTACTCGATGTCGGCCTGCGCCTGCCGCGAGATCACCACTTCTTCGTTGTCGCACTCGGCGATGGGCCGAATGCCGGCCCCCATCAGCTTCGCCCGCAGCGCACTGGCCAGCGGTCGCGTAGCCCGAAAGAACAGGCCGGCGGCCCGCATCTGCATCGACTTCTCTTGTTGGCCGGCGGCCCAGACCCGCTCGATCTCGGCGGTCAGGTCGAGTGCCGCGGCGCCGACGTTCTTCGCACCCTTGATCCGGGCCTGGCAGTCGTCGGTCATGAGCACCAGTCCGCCTTTGGCCGCGTAGTCCTCCAGCACGGCGACGACCTTGGGATCGAGATAATTGACGTTCGTCAACACGATGGCCTTGTAGTCGGCGGCTACCGAGCCGTCGAGCACATCCTCTTCCACGACCGGCGTGAGGGGAATGCGGATCATCTTGCCCGCAAAGTACAGCGACAGCAGGCGGCCGCGGGTCAGTCCGCCGCCCAGGTAGTTGTCTTTCATGCCGGACTTGATCTCGGCGTCCAGGCACTGCGACAATGGGTAGAGCACGGCCACCTCGCCGCGGGTGGCGTCCATCGCGCTGAAAATGGTCCCCAGCCGCAGCCCCAGCTTGTTGGTTTCCACCACGCTCGGCGACGAGGCGGCGCTATACGGATTGTTCATGACCGGATCGGGCGACTTCGCCAGTCCCTGCAGGTTGTTCATAAAGCACAGGTACTGTTCCAGGCGGTACAACTCGTCACGACTGGTGTTGCCCCAGTTGGGCAGATACCAGTTCGGCTTGCCGAGCTGGCGGATGCGGCCGAACTCGTGGTGGTAAGGAGGGTAGAAGTAGCTGCCCGGCCCGTCGTCGTAGCCGCCGTGCCCGCTGAGGACCGGCAGGCTGCGGGCGGCGTTGAAGTAGTAGCCGTCGGCATAGGCGTTCCAGGCATATTGGGACTGCGTGGCCGAGATCAGGTCGGGCCGTACCTGCTCGACGGCGAAACGGGCGTCTTTCCAGGCGGCCTCCAGGAACGAGGTCTTCCAGCGGCCCCACTGCTGCCAGCGGGCCGCCGCGTCGGGGTCGCCCGGCTTGACGGCCGTGTAAGGAATTCGCTCGCCGCCGAAGGCGCTTTGGAAGGCGCGAAGCTGAGCCGAAACGGCATGCGGCGTGCCGTTTTCCCAGGTCAGGCCCGGCTCGTCGTAGAAGTGGACGCCCAGGGCGTTGGGCTTGGTGCGGTCGAAGAATGCCTGCTGCGCGGCGCGGGCTGCGCCTCCCTTGAGGACCAGCGGGTCGGACCAGTCGCACTCGGCGCGGAGATCCATCTGGTGACCGCCGCCCATGGCGCAGCACTGCATGTAATCGGCGCCGCCGCGGAGCGTGGCCTGGGCGTTGGCCGTGTTGGCCTGCTGCCGGTAGTCGCCATAGAGCAAGTTGAAGCCCATGCTGTCTTCGCCGAGCACCGCCATTTCCGGGCCCTGCACGCGGCAGCCCCAGTCGATGTTCTTGAAAGTGCTGCGGCGCAAGTGGCTGTAGACATCCAATTCCGTGGAGGCGGTCGCCCCGTGGACCGTCACAGTAAGGGTGTAGCGGCCGGGACGCAGCAGCCAGCCGTTCAGGTGCAGATGCTCGGTGGCCGTTGCGCCTTTGCCGCTGGCGGCCGCGGGGCCCACCGGGAATACAAACGACATCCGGCTGCCGTCACCGCTCGACAGGATCACGGCCAGATCGGCCGCAGGCAGGGCCTGCGCGTCGCTCCGCACCACCGAGACGTCGATCGGCTCGTTGGTCTGATACGCGGTGCGACCCAAGGGCAGCAGGATTTTCAGGGTTGCCGCCGCCGCAGGCTGGAGCGCTAACAGGAGGCCGGCCAACACCGCGCCGGCACGAAGAAGAACGATGTGCAATTGTCTCATTTGATCGCCTTTCGTCGGATAAATACTACCAATTCATTTCACTCGCTTCTTCCCAGTGCTCGTAGAGCTTTCTTCAGCGCCGATTGCTGATCGGCCAGTTCCTGCTTAAGGGCGCGAACGCGGCTGCCGTCGCGGAACGTGGCCTGATCGCCCAACTCTTCGTTGAGTTGCTCGATCCGCGTCTCCCGCTGGAAGATCTCGCCTTCGATGTCGGAGAGCTTGCGATAGGGGAAACGGCGTTTCTTGCTGCGCGGGGCCGCAACGGTTTCGCCGCCGTGCTGGTCCTTGCCGGGCGGTGTGGAGACCAGGAGAGAGGGAGAAGGGGAGCGGGCGGATCCCTTTCTCCCTTTCTCGCTTTCTCCCTTTCTGCCCTTCTTCCTTTCTCCCTTTTTCCCTTTGTCCGCTTCTTCCTTTCTCGGCGCCGTGGCCGGCTGCGGCATGGGGGGCAACGCGGCCTTGCTCTGCAGGAAAAGCTGATACGCCTCGTAATTGCCCTCGATCACCCGCACGCCGCCCGGCTCGAAGATGATCAAGTGGTCGGCCACGCGGTTGACGAAGTAGCGGTCGTGGCTCACGAAGAGCACGGTGCCGTCAAAGGTGGTCAGGGCCTGTTCCAGGGCATCGCGGGCCCAAAGATCGAGATGGTTCGTCGGCTCGTCGAGCACGAGGAAATTGGCTTCGGCCGCGGCCAGCCGGGCCAATGCCGCGCGGTTCCGCTCGCCGCCGCTGAGCTTGCCCACCTTCTGCAAGGCCGTGTCGCCGGTGATGCCGAAGCGGGCCAGCAGGTCCCGGCGCTGCTGCGTCAAGAACTGCTTGCGACCCGGAGTACCGGGTACCTCGGGCCGGATCGAATCCAGCACGTCGTCGTCATCCGACACGCCCGACAGGTGCTGATCGAAGTAGCCGATGCTCACGCCCGCGCCGATTTGCACGGTGCCGGCATCGGGCCGCTCTTCACCCAGCAGGCAGCGCAGCAAGGTCGACTTGCCGCAGCCGTTGGGACCGATCAAGCCCCAGCGCTCGCCGCGGACGATTTGCAATTCGACCGCGGAGAACAACGGCCGGTCGAAGGCCTTGGCCAGCCCCTCGGCGCGGACCACGATATCGCCGCTCCGCGAGGCGGGCGGAAAGCCCATCGGCGGCAGGACGATCGCCCGCGGCACGGCCACCAATTCGATGCGGTCGAGCTTCTTGCGGCGGTCTTCGGCCTGCTGGTGCTTCTGCCCATAGTGGTTGCGGCGAATGAAGTCCTTGGCCTTTTCGATCTCGATCTGCTGCTTCTCGTACGTCCGCTGCGAGACCAGTAGCCGCTCGGCCTTCTGCGTCCAGTAGGCGGAGAAGTTGCCGGTGTAGCTTTCGACGGTGCCCTGGAAGAGTTCCAGAGTGCGGTTGGTCACGCGGTCGAGGAAATAGCGATCGTGGCTCACCAGCAGCATGGCCGCCGCGCTTTCGGCCAGGGATGATTCAAGCCATTCGGTGGCCTCGATGTCGAGGTGGTTCGAAGGCTCGTCCAAGAGCATCACGTTCGGCTCGGCCAGCAACAGCTTGGCCAGCATCAGCCGGTTCTGCTCGCCGCCGCTAAGCGACTCGACGGGCTGCTGGAACGCGGCGCGGGGGAAACGAAGCCCCTCCAGGACGCGTTCGATCTTGTGGTCGAGATTGTAGGCGTCGCGGCTTTGCATCTCGTGCTGGAGGTGGTCGTAGCGATCGGCCAGCCGCTTGTGCTCCAGCGGGTCGTCGCAATGGCCCAACTCCTCGGCGACCGAAATCAGCTCCGCTTCCATGGCCACCAAACCGGCCAGGGCGCTCTTGGCCTCGTCGATTAGCGTGCGGCCGGGCGCCCACTCGGGCTGCTGTTCGAGATAGCCGACGTGGAGCGAAGGATGGCGGACGATCGAGCCGCCGTCGGCCTCCTCCTTGTCGGCCAGGATCCGCATCAGGGTGGTCTTGCCGGTGCCGTTGGGCCCCACCAGGCCGATCCGCTCGCCGGGGCGCAGCTCGAACGTCACCCCGTCGAGGACCGGCTCGGGGCCATAGTGCTTCTGGATGCCTTCAACCTGGAAGAGGATCATACCTCGGCCATAGCTTGCACTTTGCGGGCGGCGATGATCTCGCGCTCGATCGCGCCGGGCATGCGGCGATACTTGGCAAATTCCATGGTGAACGTGCCTTGGCCCTGGGTCATGCTCCGCAGGTCGGTCGAGTAACCGAAGGTCTCCGAGAGGGGAACTTCGCCTTCGATGCGGCAGATCGCGCCGCTGACCTCGGTGGCCACAACCATCCCGCGGCGGGAGGTCAAATTGCCCACCACCGATCCCTGGAAGTCGGTCGGGCACTCGATCTCGATCTTCATCACCGGCTCCAGCAGCACGGGCCGGGTGGCGGGAAAATTCTCTCGCATGCAGGTCCGAGCGCAGGTCTGAAAGGCCATGTCCGAGCTGTCGACGTCGTGATAGGAACCGTCTTCCACCGTCACCTTCAGGCCCACCACCGGGTAGCCGGCGACAGGTCCCTTGTGGACCATCTGGCGGAAGCCCTTCTCGATGGCCGGAATGAAGTTCTTGGGAATCCGTCCGCCCACGACCTCCTCTTCGAAGACGAAACTCTCCACAGAGTCTTCCGGCAGCGGCTCCATGTGACCGACGATGTGGGCGTACTGGCCGGACCCGCCGGTCTGCTTCCTGTGCTTGGTATTGAACTTGCACGCCTGGGTGGGGGCCTCGCGATAGTTGACCTTGGGAGCGCCGACCTCGACTTCCACGCCGTACTCGCGGCGAATCCGCTCGATATAGATTTCCAGGTGCAACTCGCCCATGCCGGCCATGATCGTTTCGCCGGTCTCTTCGTCGGTGGAAATATGCAGAGTCGGGTCTTCGCGGCGGAAGCGGTGCAGGGCCTTGCTCAGGCGGTCGGCGCCGTCGCGCTTGGCCGGGGCAACCGCCACCTTGATGACCGGTTCGGGCACGAACATGCTTTCCAGCGTGCAATAGGGGTATTTCGAGCAGTAGGTATCGCCGCTGGCCGCATCGAGGCCCAAAACGGCGACAATGTCGCCCGCCTCGGCCGAATCGATGTCTTCGCGCTGATCGGCGTGCATCCGCACGATCCGGCTGAAACGCTCCTTGCGGCCGTTGCGCTGGTTGAAGTAGCTCTCGCCTTTCTTGATCGAGCCCTGGTACACCCGCATGAAGGTCAGCGTGCCGTAGGAGTCTTCCACGATCTTGAACCCCATGCCGACCATCGGCTTACTAGGATCGGGAGTCAACTTCACGTCCTTGCCCGGATCGTCGCGACCCGGACCCAGGGTGCTGGATGCCCCACCGGGTGCCCCGAGGGCCTTGATCGGGCTCTCCAGCGGCGATGGCAGATAGCGGGTGACCGCGTCCAAGAGCGGCTGAACGCCCTTATTCTTGTAGGCCGATCCGAGGAAAACGGGGGTCAACTGCTGGCTGAGCACGGCTTCCCGAATGACGCGATCGACCAATGCCAACGGTAGATCCTCTTCGGCCAACAAGAGCTCCATCATCTCGTCGCTATACATCGAGACCAATTCCAGCAAATGCTGGCGGGCCGCCCTGACTTCCTCGGCCATGCCGGCCGGAATGGCCTCTTCACGGACGTTTTCGCCGTTTTCGCCGTCGAAGTACAAGGCCTTTTGGCGGAGCAGGTCGACCACGCCTTCGAAGTTGTGTTCCAGACCAATGGGAAGCTGCACCAGCACGGCATCGCAGCCGAGCTTGCCGCGGAGTTGCTCAACCACCTTCTGGGGGTTGCCGCCCGTACGGTCCATCTTGTTGATGAACGCCAGCCGGGGAACGCGATAGCGCCGCATCTGGCGATCGATGGTCAACGATTGGGCCTGCACCCCACCTACGGCGCAAAGGACGAGAATCGCCCCGTCCAGGACGCGGAGGCTCCGCTCGACTTCCACGGTGAAGTCGACGTGCCCGGGCGTGTCGATCAGGTTGATGTTGTAACCGTTCCACTCGACCGAGGTTGCGGCGCTGGTGATCGTGATGCCGCGCTCCCGCTCCAGGTCCATGTGGTCCATCGTGGCGCCTGCCCCGCCTCCCTTCACCTCCTGCATGCGGTGGATGCGGCCACAGTAGTACAGCACGCGCTCGCTGAGAGTGGTCTTCCCTGAATCGATGTGGGCCGAAATGCCGATATTGCGGAGTTTGCTCAGGTCCATGTTCGCCTTGTCGGTCGCTTAAGTAAAGGCAATACGCCAGTTTACAATCGATTATTATACAGCGGCGATCGACAGTTGACAACCCAAGTCTATGTTACGGTTCTGTAAGGAGTTGCGCCAATTTGCCGGTAAACAGAGAGCGCAGGCCGGAACAAGCCTGCGCAGTTCCGGCCTACGTGGCTTGCAAGATGCCAGCCACAGCTTCGATTACCGGTCCTCTTCTTCGGCTTGTTTCGGCTTTTGCAGCGAATTGTCGAAGACCGTCCAGACGGGATACTTGGCACGGAGCTTCTTGACGAAGTCCTTCAAGCGCTTGTCAAGCCGCTCCTGCTTGATGTTCTCCTTGATTTTCTTTTGCGCGTCCAAGAAGCTCGTACAAGTCATTTCCTTCCGCTCCGCCACTCGAATGATGTGGTAGCCGCGGTCCGACTCCAGGATCTGGCTGAGCTGCCCCACCGGCAGGCTGAAAATCGCCTGATCGAGGGCTTCCGAGTTTAGACTGCCTTGGCGGGTCCAATCCTGCTGCCCGCCCTGCCGGGCGGTCGGACCATCGGAGGCCGACTTGGCCACGTCGGCCAGTGAAGCCCCGGCCAAGACCCGGTTCCCCAGGGCCGCAATGGCCGCATAGGCCTCGTCATGACTCGCGTGGCGGGAAAACGCGATCATCAGTTCCTCCCAGCGAACCTTGGCCGGCTGCTCGAAATCCTTGATGTGCGCCTGATACCAGGCCCGCATCTCCTCATGGGTCACTTCTTCTTCATGGCCTTTTTCGTCGTCCTTCTTTACCTGTTGGCGCATCCATTCCTGGGCTATGACTTTCTCCTGAAAAGAGCGTCTTTCGCGGTCCAGGGAACTCCCTTTGGCCTGAAGGCTGTTCTCCAGATCGGCCCGTGAAACCACATTCTCGCGCTTCATGAGAACCTTGAGCTGGCCTTCGTCGAACTGCTTGTTGACGCTCTCTTGGATCGTGGGCCAGTTCTCTTTGGGTACCGTCTTGAGGAAGTCCTGGTAAAGCAGTTTGACTTCGATCTGCCGCTGCAAGAGGGAATAGATAAGCGTCTGATGCGCCAGCGACATGCCCTTGGCCGGGTCGGGATCGTTGTAGTGCGCGTTGAATTCGTCGATGGCTTCGGTCACTTCCTTGACCAGTCCCGCGCACTGCTCGGCAACCTTCGCGGGCGGAAGTTGACCCTTAACCTGGGCCATCATGTCCTCCACGCCGGTAATCAGGACGTCGCACGTGAGAATAACATCATTGCCCACGCGCGCGAGCATTTGTGACCCGCTGCAAAGCTTCGCCGGGGCAACTTGCCTGCCGGGGACGGTGCCGCCCGGAAGATGCGGCTGCCCGAGATAGCTCGCCGGGATGGCGCCGCCCCGCGCCGGCTGCTGCCCCGGCTGGTAGATCGGTCCATAGGCTGGAGCGGCGGAGGGGACCACGCCGAACGGGTTGCCCCCATCAGGCGTTGCCTGGGGGCTGGGGCCTCCGGGAAAACTATTGGGCCGGATCACCTCCGCCGGCTGCGACGGCACACCCGAGGGTTGGTAGCCCTGGACCGGATTGTATCCGTTCGAGGCCTGGCCGCCGGGCATGTATCTGCCGGGTGATACCGGAGGAAAGGGGTCCTGGGCCCATAGAAGCGCCTGGCTCACCAGAAGAAGACTCGCGATGAGTCCCGCACCCGCTGGAATAATGAACCGATGTTGCACGAGAATCGCCCCGGAGAATTGCAGCCCGCCATTGCTTCTATCATTTTCGATTTTGGCGGGCCTATGACTGTAGCGAAAAGCCCTCACCCCCTGCCCCTCTCCCGGAGGGAGAGGGGAGCTTGTCGTGCCCCTTTCCTGGAGGGAGAGGGGAGCTTGTCGTGCCCCTTTCACGGTGGGAGAGGGAAGGTTGCCGGACAGCCTCTCACGACGGGGGCCGATTATAGGCATCCTCCGTCCGTAACTGCAACAGCGATTTGACCTGCCGGCGAATCGATTCCGGCGATTCCTTGTCGCCCTCCAGGGGAAGATAGGCACTCTGGTTGTCGACCACTCTCAGCTTTCCCCCACTTTGGGCCGCCAGTTCGCGGATGAGCCGTGCCGAGCGGTAGCGGAAGACGACGTAGGGCGGCTCCACGTGGATCGATTCGATCCGCCAACTGTGGGCGACAATCCGCAATTCGGCCAGCCAGAGCAGATGCTCGACCAGCGGCGGCGGGGCGCCGAAGCGGTCCTGCAGTTCGTTCCGCAGATCGCGAAGCTCGTCCATGCTGGAAATCCGGCCGAGACGGCGGTAGAGATCGATTTTCAAACGCATGTCGGGCACATAGCTGCGTGGGATGTGGCCTTCGCCCGGCAGATCGACATCGACCTCGATCGCCTGCTTGATCGGCTGCCGCTTGAGCAGGTGCACCGCCTGTTGCAGGAGCGAGCAATACAGCTCGTAGCCCACCACGGCGATATGCCCGCTCTGCTCGGTGCCCAGGATATTGCCTGCGCCGCGGATCTCCAGGTCGCGCATGGCGATGGCGAAGCCGGCGCCCATCTGGCTGAATTCTTCGATCGCTTTCAGGCGCCGTGCGGAAGTTGACGTGAGGTTCTTGTTCGGATCCAGCAGGAGATAGCAATAGGCCCGGTGGATGTAACGGCCCACCCGGCCGCGAAGCTGGTGCAGGTCGGCCAGGCCGTAGCAGTCGGCCTCGTCGATGAAAATGGTGTTTGCGTTGGGGATGTCCAGGCCGCTCTCGATGATCGTCGTCGCCAGCAAAAGGTCGAAACGATGGGCCACGAAGTCCAACATCACCCGCTCCAACTCGTGCTCGGCCATCTGCCCGTGGGCAATGCGGGTGCGGGCCTCGGGCGCGATCTGGCTGAGCCGCTTGGCGAGCGCCTGGATATCGTTGACGCGATTGTGGACGAAGTAGATCTGCCCCTGCCGGTTAAGCTCCCGCAGCACGGCCTGGCGGATCAGCTCGGGATTGAAGCGCGTGACGCGGGTTTCCACCGCCAGCCGGTCTTCGGGCGGGGTTTCCAGGTTGGAAATGTCGCGGACGCCGATCAAACCCATGTGCAGTGTGCGCGGGATCGGCGTGGCGGTCATCGTCAGCACATCGACGGTCTGCCGCATGGCCTTGAGGCGTTCCTTGACTTCGACGCCGAACCGCTGCTCCTCATCGATGATGATCAGGCCCAGATTGTGGAATTTCACGTCCGGCTGCACGAGGCGATGCGTGCCGATGATGATGTCCACCGAGCCGGCGGCCAGTCGTTGGACGATTTCGGCTTGCTGCTTGTGCGTGGAGAACCGCGAGAGGGCGGCAATCGAGAAGGGAAACTCGGCCATCCGCGCCGTGAAGGTCCGCAAGTGTTGCTCGGCAAGGATCGTCGTGGGCACGAGCAGCGCTACCTGGTAGCCCGAATCGATCGCCTTGAAGGCCGCCCGCATGGCCACTTCCGTCTTGCCGTAGCCGACGTCGCCGCACAGCAGCCGGTCCATCGGCCGCGGGGCCTGCATGTCCTGCTTGATCGCTTCCAAGGAAGTCAACTGGTCGGGCGTTTCCTTGTAGGGAAACGAAGCGTCGAATTCGTGTTGCCACTCGGTCTCCACGCGGAAGCTGATGCCCGGCCGCGAGGCGCGAACGGCCTGAAGTTCGAGCATCTCGGCGGCCATGTCGGTCACGGCCGATTCGACCCGCTTCTTCTGTTTCTCCCAAAGGCGGCCGCCGAGCCTGGCCAGCATCGGCCGGCCCTTGGTGCCGCCCACGTACTTCTGCACCAGACCGATCTTCGAAGCCGGCACGTACAGCTTGGTCTTGCCCTGAAACTCCAACTCGAGGTGCTCCTCGACCTGCCCGTTCTTCTCCTGCGGCTTCATGCCGCGATAACGGGCGATGCCGTGGCTGAGGTGTACCACAAGGTCGCCTTCGTGCAGGTCCAGGAAACTGTCGATCGCCCTGCCCAGCCGCCGGCGAGCAACCGCCGGACGCTGCACGTCGACGCGGCGGAACAGCTCGCCGCTGCCCAGCAGCACGATGCGATCGGGCACCAGCCGGAAGCCATTCTGCAGCGCACCGATCGAAAAGTGCAGGCGGCCGTCGCGGGCGAGTTGCGTACCGCCAAAAACCTCGCCCAGGCGGCGGATTTCGGCCTCGGTCTGACAGACCAGGAAGACCTCCTGGCCACGGCCGGCGTCGTCCAACTCTTCGCGGACCTTGTCGATGTGGCCGCTGAAGCGTTCCACCGACTCGATCGGCAGCCGGCATGTCGTTTCCAGCGAGCCCGTCGCAATTGCCGAGGCGGTGACGGAAGGAAACTGCACCGCCCGGCGGATCACCTCGGCCACGCTATGAAATCCTTGCTGCCGTTCGAGGCGTTCAAGGTACTGCCGGCCTTCGCTTTCCAGTTCTCCCGGCTCGATCAGCAGGAACCAGCTTTGCCGGGGGAGATAATCGGCGAGATGCGCAATAGGTGACGACCGGGTCGGCGCCATCGCCCGTGGCTCGTTTAACCCGGAGCCAACGGCGACGGCTTCATCCGTCGCCGTTGGCTCCGGGTTAAACGATCCGTTACCCTCGCTTCCCGCTCCCTGCCCGCCCACCACCGCCGTGATATCAACTGCCTCGAGCCGCTCCAAGCTCCTCTGACTGGCCGCCTCGAACCGGCGGATCGACTCGATTTCGTCGCCAAACAGTTCAATCCTCACGGGGTTGAACCAGTCGGGTGCGAAGATGTCGATGATTCCACCACGATGCGAGAACTCGCCGGGCAGTTCAACGGCCGTTGTGTTCTGAAAGCCGCTGCCCACGAGCCAGCGGGAAATCTCTTCGACGGAAAGCGGCCCGCCGACCCGCAGCGTCCGGGTCTGTTCGGCCAATCGCGACCGGCTGGGGACCGGTTGCAAGAGGGCCGGAATGCTCGTGACGAGGACCTTGGGCGGTTGCGGACCGAGCAGAGTCTTGAGCACGCGGACCCGATCGCCGACGGCCTCATCCTGCACCATCCGCTCGGTCGAAAGAGATTCGTGGACGGGGAAGTGGAACGGCTGCAGCGGAGAGAAGAGGTTCAGGTCGCCGATCAGCCCTTGGACTTCATCCAGCCGCGGGCAGACGATCACGAGCACGGCTGGGGCTTCTCGGGCCAGCGCGGCCGCCACCAGCGCGCACGACGACCCCCAGACTCCGTCCAGCGTCGCCGCATGGCCCGCGAGCAGACTGTCGACGACCTCCGCGAAGTCCGGCAACGCCTTGAGGCGTCCGATCAGTTGCAAAAGCCGATCGGACTCCGCCGTTGCTAAGGGAGCGGAAGACATATTCTGCGGTCATTCACCGCCTATCCGGCCGGCGGCCGCGACCACGTCCGCCACCACCGCGGCCACCACGTCCACCCGAGCCACGCGGGCCGCCGGGATTTCGTGCGCGGGCTTCCATGTTCTTGGCGATCATCATGCCGATGGCATCTTGCCAGGTGGGAATGTTGCGGAAACCGATGCGAGGCGAATCGCCGCCATCGTCATCGTGCTCGCCGTCGTGCTCTTCCTCGTCATCGAAATCATGCTCGTCCGAGCCCTCGGCTTCGACCGCAGATTCCTCTTCCTCAACGTCACCGAAATCGCCCTGTCCCTCATCGATGGCGTCGTCTTCCCCAGCCGTTTGCTCGTCCTGAACCTGATCGGGGCTGCGACTGCGACCGCGGCCACGACGGCGGCGGCCGCGCCGCTCTGTCCTGTCGCCCTTGGGCCTCTCCTCTTCGGCCGGTTCGGTCGCCGAGCTATCGACGTTCGAACTCCAGGCCCTCGGAAACGACCGTTTCGTCATCGGCCGACCCTTCTCCCGCCGGCTCTTCACCGGGTTCGCGGGCTGCCCCAGCTTCCGCCGAGGGACCCTCTTCGCGGCCCCGACCGCGTCCGCGACGACGGCGACGGCGTCGGGATCTTCGCTCTTCCGTTGCAGCCCGCTCGCTGGCCGACTGCTCGCCGGCAGGCTCGGACGTTGCGGCAGTCGCTTCCGACTCCTCATCGTCGAACTCATCCGCGGTCTCATCCATGATGTCCAGGGCCTCTTGCGGCTCGAACGACTCTGGCTCGGTGGCCGCCGGCTCCAATTCGTCCCAAACCGGAAGCGCCGCTTCCGCCTCGACGAACACGTCCGGTTTCTCAGCCGCTTGCGGCTCTGCGATGGTAAAGCTGGGCAACGCAACTTCCGCTTCCACGAACCCCTGCCGCGGCGGCGACTCGGGTGGCATAGCCTGCGGCGGCTCTGCGATTGGGGCAGGCTGCGGCGGTCGCGGTGGTGTGCTTGCGGCAGGCTGCGGCAGGGGCGGCGCCGGCGCCGGCGTGATCCCCAGATCGCCAGCCAACTGGTCCCAGGACGGGGGACGGGCCGGACGACGGGACGCCCGCGCCGGTTTGGCCGCCGGCCGGGAAAGCGACGGCGGCGGGGCCGCCGGCGCCGCTTGCCCTTGGGCGCCGGATTCTGGCGTTTCCGCCGACACTGCCGCTTCCTTTGGCTCTTCCGGAGCCGGTTCCGCTCCAAGGTTGCTCGCCAAAGAGGCCCAATGATCGGTTTTGTCTGGTTCGGTCATGATTGGTTTGGGGACGAATCCCCAAAAATGGGGTGGAGTGATTCTCTCACACCGCGATGAATCTGTCGCGCACCGCGATGCATCGAGCGCGTCGAGCACGGTCGATAATCACGCAAGTATAGGGTTTTTTCCGCACCTTGGGAAGGTGAGCCAAGGCATCGCGTTTCACGGCACGAACGTATTGGTCATGAAAAGCGTGTTGTCGGCCACGTTCAGCATGGGGCGATAGGGGTGATAGCGCTCGCACCGAGCCGGGTGGCCGAGATAGAATACCAGATCGATCGTGACGCCCCACGATTCCTGGATTTCCGCACTCGTGCCGCTGCCTTGCTTGGGAATCAGGTAATTGAAACGATTCTCCAGTTCCCAGTTCTTGCCCATCGGCACGCGGATTTCGCCGCCGACCAGGCCGTCGCCGCGACCCGAGAACCCGAGCCAGATCCGCCCGTCGCCGCCGCCGTCGAAATAACGGCGATAATAAAAGGCAAACACATCGGTCGTTTCCATCACGATGAAATTGTTCAGTGGCCGGTCGATGAGCACCCAGTTTCCCCCACCCGTTCCATAGGCCCCAAAATAGCCAATTTCATGCACTCCGCCCGGAAAGAGGAAGCTCGTGTCGCTGCGGATCTGTTTCATGTCGGCCTGCACGTAATAGTCGTCGTGCAACCAGTCGTAGACCACTCCCCATTGGAATCCCCACTCGTGAGCACGCTTGAAGATTCCACCGGTAACAAAGAACTGGTTGCGATCGGCCGAGCGAGGATCGACGGCGTCATCGCCGGAGAAGTTGCTCTGAGTGGCCTCGGCCCCGATCTGCCAGCCCCAGTCGAAAATCCCCAGCGGGGCGCCGAAATTAAAGCCCTCGTGGAAGCCGAAGTTGCCGTTTCGGCCTTGGTCCAGCGGGCCTTTGAAGCCATGAATCCCGGCGAAGACCTGCAAATCGCGGGTCCACCACCGCTTCAGGCTCACGTCCCAGGGTGTATCGGGACCAACGTCGATCTCGTCACATTCGGCGGGCAGCCCGGCCTTCGGAACCGCCAGCGGATCCTGCACCATGCCGATCGGTCCATGCCCGCGAAGACGGTCGAGAAATCCCCCCTGGGGCCCGGCCGCCGGCGGCATTTGCGCCGCGGGGTCTCGGCAATCGTCGGGCAGCGGATCGAGCCAGATGGTGCCTTGTGAACAGCCGCAGCCCTCGGGCTCGACGATCTGTTCCGACCTGTCGTCCGGTAGTGCAGGGGCGAAGGGGGTCGTTTGGCCGACAGGGCCGCAAGAGAAGCAGTTGTCGCAGGTGTCCGACAATTGTCCCCAAGCCGTCGCGGCCCAGCCCAACAGCATGGCCGCTGCGATGCAAGCGCCGATTCTGGGAGGACTGATCCGGGCCACAAGCCGCGTCCCAGGGGTGTATTTGGGAAAGATAAGTAAACTCCACGATCTGCACTCGGGAGCCGGAAGGAGCGAAACATAGCGAAGTTAGTTGACTATCGCAATAGGGAAGCGACGCCACGGCGGTCGAGGCCACTCGCTAGCAGGCGGCGTTCGAGCAACAGGGAACCTCTCTTGCGCCTGATGGCGGCCGCCCTTGGCCGCCCCCAGGCATTTTCGTTTCTTTAGCCCTTGGCACAAGGGAGCGGCGAAGTTGCCCTGCACTTCGGGGCGCCTACAATGAATGGAATCTGGGACGATGTCCCACCCCCCCTGGAGCGCTCCGATGAACACGGTTCAAGAGAAGTCGCGCGGACTCACGGCCGCGCAGGTCGAATTCTTCGATCGCGAAGGATACCTCGTCCTGACCGACTTGTTCGGCAACGAAGACCTTCAGCCGGCCATTGACGACATCAACCGGGCGATCGATGCCAAGGTTCTGGAGTTGTTGGCTGCTGGAGCGCTGTCGCAGAGCTACGCCGAATTCGATTTTGAACATCGCCTGGCCCAGATCAGCCGCGAGACCGATCAGGTCGCCCTCGGTCTCTGGAACGGCGTGCTCCATGGGCCTGGTTTCTTTGAACTGATCACCAACCCCAAGCTGCTCGACGTAGCCGAGTTGCTCTGCGGCGAAGAACTGATTGCATCCAGCGTCTATCGTTTGCGGCCCAAGATTCCCAACTACAACTACGGCGCGGTGCCCTGGCACCAGGACTCGGCCTACTTCGAGCCGTACTGCGACAAGTCCCTCGTCCTAACCGTTTGGATTCCCCTGGTTGATACCAACGCCGAGAACGGTTGCCTTTGGGTGATTCCCCGTGTTCATACGGGCGGGATTGCACCCCATCGTCCGGCCGAGGGTAAGGCCTATCTTGAAATCGGCGAACAGGATCTGCCAGCGGGCGATCGGATCTGCTGTCCGGTGCCTAAAGGTGGTGCGCTCTTGCTGACGAACCGTACGCCGCACGGCAGCTACGAGAACACGACCGACATCGTCCGCTGGTCGATGGACCTTCGCTATCAGAGTGCCTCTCTGCCGACCAATGCCAAGATCACTCGCCTGCCTGGCGAAGCGTCGCCCCTGGGGCGCACAATGGAAGATCCCGGCTTTGTGCCGGTCGCCTGCCATCCCCCGGAAGCCGATTTCCTCGTCCGCAGTCGTACACGTCCCGGCGAGATCTTGCGGACCGCCGAGCAGTTCGCCGAGTTGCGGACTCGGCACATTCCGACGCCCGTCAGCGATCGGTGGGGCAAGTGGTGGAACGGTGAGGCCAACAATCCAGGCCGAGGATAGAGGTTCTGAGTAGGGCAAGAAGAAGGCTTGAATCGCTGCTTTCAGATTTTGTTCAGCCGAGCAAAATCCTCTCGGCTCGCCTTTAGCCAACCCGATCACTTCCAGGCCGCCCTGCATTCGCTCCAGGCGCCGGAGCTCGTCCTGGACGGCACCTTCCCCAAACCTTCCCCAGGCCGCCAGCGGGCCAGTTGATCACTTGAACATCAGGGACATGGTAGCGAATGTCAAGAAAAACTAGGCCACTTGGCGGCCACTTAACCACGACGGATGCAGTTGTTCATAGTAATCGGAGGGGATGGCGGTGAATTCCCTTGCCTGCGGAATGCCCCACCTCCGCAGGCAAGCAGTCGGGAAATGCTTCGGATGCGACACGGCCGGCCGTCTGACTTGGAATGATCGAGACGGCGTCGGCCGGCCCGACTTCTGCGGCCCCGAGGTTGGCATGGCACGTTGAAGACGACGCGGTGTATCAGGGCGGGGCGGCTATTGCTACCCACCATAGGTATCTGTGCCTTCGTTGTTGGAAACCTCAAGTTTTACGACTTTCCAACAACTTGATAACCGAGACGGCGATCTCGGAGTCTCGCTGCCTGGAAATCAGGAAGAACTGGCGAGCGGTCTGCTGGGTGTTGCAAAACGAGGCATGGTTCAATTTGCGCGCCGTTTGGGTAACACTGCAGGGAACGCCCTCCGTGGCGTTCCAGGGCCGGCGGAACACCACGGAGGGCGTTCCCTACAGAATTTCGGCCGGCCGAAGTGTTACCGTAGTTTGAACCATGGCCAAAACGAACCCTTCGTGACACTCTACAACACGATTATCCGGCAATTGGTCCCGTCCACTGGCTTTTCGAGAACTAAACTTGACTTCCGTCCAAGTCCGCATATTATTCACAAGATTTCGCGCGACAGTTCGGCGGTTGAATTCGGCTGAAATGGATGGCATGACTACGGCCGTCCATCTTGTGGGAGGGGGGCTGTCCCCTTTGCCGCCACGAGTCTCTTCGACATCTTGGCGCCGCGAATCGGCGGTGAAGAAAAAAAGGCGGACGTTATGGACCGTTTCGTTCGGTTGTCTATTCTGGTTGCGCTGGGAATCCTCGGCGCGGATTATGTTCCTCTAGCGCGTGGAGCAACCTACTCCTGGAACGTGTCCTCGGGCACCTGGTCCACGGCGGCTGATTGGAATCCTTCCGCCGTGCCGGGCCCCGCCGACACCGCGTACGTCGTTAACGGCGGGACGGCCACGATCTCGTCCGGCGTGGCGGCCAACTGCAACACGCTCACCCTCGGCGGCCCCCTCGCCGGGACCGTGCAACTGCTGGCCGGGGGCGGGCTGACGGCCGTTCAGGAAACTGTCGGCAACACCGCCCTCGGAGCGGTGACCCAATCGGGAGGCGCCAACTCCTTAACGACCTTTTATGCCGGATACAGTTCCGGCGGCAACGGTTCCTACAGCCTGACCGGCGGATCATTCTCCGCGCCCGAATCGTACGTCGGCTACGGCGGCAGCGGCGCGTTCACGCAGTCGGGAGGCACGGTTTCCTCTTCGAACTTCTTTGTGGCGGGCTACACCGGCAACGGCTCGTACAATCTCAGCGGCAGCGGCCTGTTCTCCGGGACGACCGAGTACCTGGGCTTGGGCGGCACCGGCAGCTTCACGCAGTCGGGCGGCTCCAATTCCGCGGCCAGCGCGCTTTATCTCGGCTACAACGCGGGCGCAACCGGCTCGTACAGCTTGAGCGCCGGATCGCTGACGGCAGTTCAAGAGTACGTCGGGTACAGCGGCAGTGGAAGTTTCTCGCAGTCCGGCGGAAGCCACCTCGCGGGCCAGTTCATCACTCTCGGGAACTTCGCCGGCAGCAGTGGGACATATAGCCTTAGCGGCGGCTCGCTGGCGGTCGCGGGAGACCTGATTATTGGTGACACCGGCAGCGGCACGTTCATCCACACGGGCGGCACTTTGAACCAGGCCTCAGGCCAAATGGTTCTGGGCTGGGCCACCAGTGGAGTCGGGACCTACAACCTCAGCGGCAGCGGAATCATCGTCGAAGGCACCGAATTTATCGGCTACTCCGGCAGCGGCAGCTTCGCGCAATCGGGCGGCTCCAATTTCATAGCGACCGACCTCGTGGTCGGCAACCAGCCCTCAAGCGGCTCCTACAACCTCAGTGGCGGATCGCTGGCGGTCGCGGGAGAACTGATTATTGGCGACTTCGGCAGTGGCAGTTTCACACAGTCGGGCGGCACAAACACGATGGCACGCCTCGATCTGGGCGAGACCCCGATCGGCAGCGGCACGTACAACCTTAGCGGCAGCGGATACCTCACCACTCCCAACGAGTATGTGGGTGTCTACGGCAGCAGCAGTTTCAGCCAAAGCGGCGGTTCCAACTCCGCAACGAACTTGAATCTCGGATATAACACCGGAACCAGCGGATCGTATAGCCTCGGCGGCGGCGTGCTTGCCACGCCGAACGAATACCTGGGCTACGCCGGCAGCGGAACCTTCACTCAATCCGCTGGAGTCAATTCAACATCCTCGCTCTTTGTGGGGTACAGTGGCAACGGCAGCGGCTCGTACAGCATCAGCGGCGGTTCGCTCTATGCCGCGCTCGCCGAGTACGTCGGATACAGCGGCAGCGGCAGCTTCACGCAATCGGGCGGCACGAACTCGACGACCGGCAACTTGTACCTGGGCAGCAACCCCAGCGCAAGCGGCTCGTACGCCTTGAGCGGGAGCGGCCTGCTTACCGCGTCCATAGAGTACGTCGGCAATGCCGGGGCCGGCAATTTCACGCAGTCGGGCGGATCGAATTCCCTGGCGGACTATCTCTATTTGGGATACTCCGCCACAGCCAGCGGTTCCTACGCGCTAAGCGGCGGATGGCTGACGGCGCCCCTCGAGTATGTGGGAGAGTACGGCAACGGCGTCATCACGCAGACCGGCGGCACGAACTCCGCGACAGGCGGCATTTTGCTGGCCGTCATCGGCGGGGCAAGCGGCTCGTACAACCTCAGCGGCGGATTGCTTGCCACGCCCTCGGAGTCGATCGGCTACAGCGGCAGCGGCAGCTTCACGCAGACGGGCGGCACGAACTCCGCTTCGGCCTTTTTCAGCCTGGGCTACAACAGCGGCGCAAGCGGCACGTACAACCTCAGCGGAACCGGCTTGCTCACCACCACGACTGAATTTATCGGCGGGGGACTCAATGGCGGGTCCGGCAGCGGCAGCTTCACGCAATCGGGCGGCACCAACGCGGCGACAGGCACCGTCTACCTGGGGTTTAGCGGCGGCAGCGGATCGTACAACCTGACAGGCGGGCTGCTCACCGCCGGCACGGTCGCCGTCAACGCCCAGTCGTCGTTTTCTCAGGCCGGCGGGACCTTCGGACCCGGGCCGCTCCTGAATCTCGGCGTCTTCAGCTACTCCGGCGGCGTTTTCAACGGCCAACTTGTCAACAATGGTACGTGTCTCTTCAGCAGCTCGTTCTACGCGGCGGGAGGAATCGTAAACTACGCGACCCTCACGGCGCCCGCGGGAATCGCCATCGGCACGGGCGGCGGTGCCAACCCGTTTGACAATGAGGCGATTGTGACTTTGGCCGGCGGCACGCTCGCCGGCGGACAGGCGGCCGGCAGCGGCGGCCCGATCATCAACAACGGCCTGATCAACGGCTACGGCTTCCTGACCAGCGGGGTCGGCATCACGAACAACTCCCAGATCACTCAGAGCGGCGGAAACTCCACCATCTCCGCCGGCACGGCGGGCATGATTAACGCCGGCACGATCTTTCTGGTGTCGGGCTACCAGCTCCGGCTGAGCGGAAGTACGCTGACGAATTCCGGGGCCATCGACTTGAATTCCTCGACCATCGCCGGCAGCGGACTCTTGAACAATACGGCCGGCAATGTTGTCGGGCCGGGAACGATTACCGCACCGTTCCAGAACGCCGGCGGAATGCTCACCTTGCCCGCAGGCAATACGAATATCACCCAGCCCTTCGTGAATACGGGAACCATCCAGCTCGCGGATTTCGCCGCCGAGCTCACCGGGGGATCGATCGCTAATCAGGGTTCGATCCAGGGCTACGGCCTCGTAGCGAGTGCCGTCAACAACACCAGCGCGATCGCATCGATCGGGGGCGTCCTCACGCTTTCCGGCCCCGTCAATAATACCGGCTCCATCGAGTCGATCAGCGGCGGGCTCACACTTTCCGGCCCCGTGAACAACCTGGGAACGATCGATTCGCTTAACGGCACAATTACGATCTCCGGCTCGCTGACGAACAATGCGGCCGGTCTGCTCGCCGCTGATGCCGGCAGCAAACTCCTCGTCTCGTCGGGGTTGGCTGCCAATCTCGGGACAATCAACCTGACGGGCGGGGTCTTCGACAACAACTCGTTCGCCCTGAGCAACAGCGGGGAAATCTCCGGCTACGGCACCTTCCGCAGCGGCGGACTTACGAACCACAGCCTTGTGACCCTGACCGGCGCCACCTCAACGGTCAACGGTCCCGTCATCAACGCCTCCGGCGGATCGATCAGCGTTTCCTATAATCCGGCCATCTTCACCGGCAGCGCAACCAACAACGGTTTCATCAAATCGACGTCGACCACGGTCACGTGGGCCGGCGGCCTCACCAACAACGGAACTTATCTCAGCGATCCGGCCACCAACTACTTCAGCACGCTTGCCAATGCGGCCACGGGACTGGTGAAGGGCGGCGTGGGCGACACGTTCTTCGTTACTGGTCCGGCAACCAACGCCGGCGATATCGACCTGGGCGGTTCGAGCACGATGCTCGTGGGCAACGGCGCAGGCACGCTCACGCAAACCGCGGGCAGCCTGGAACTCGGCACCAACGCCACGCTCTCCGCAGGCACGGTGCAGATCAACGGCGGCACGCTGCTGGCCGACGGCCCGGCGGCGACAATCACCTCCAGCCTGATTTATGCCAGTTCCGCGGCCAGCACCTATCAGGGCATTCTAACGGGTGCGGGCAATTCGCTCACCCTGGACAATCCGGCCGCGCTGTTAATCCTCAGTGGGTCGAGCAACAGTTATACGGGCGACACGGTGGTCGCTGCCGGAACGCTTGAAATTACCAGCGCGGGTGCCATTCCCGATGGGACGAGCTTGACGGTGGGCGCGGGCGGGACGTTGATCTTCGATCCCTCTGCGGCCGGGTCGCCGGTTTCAGACTCGGCGGCTGCGGCAACGGTGCCGGAGCCCGGTACGCTGGCGCTCTTGACGAGCGGTGTATTGCTCAGCCGTTCTTGCCGCTAGGCGGCGGAGAAGGAATTGACCCTATCGACAACGATGAACAACCCGGCTGCCGTGGCAGTCAGATCGCAGTGAAACGCATTCGCACCCCCCAGCCGGTTTAACCAAGCCGGTGGGTGTCGGGAACACCCAGGCCCGACACCCGCGTTTCACCGAGCTTGGATCTGCCGTGGCAGCCGGTGCTTTTTCTTGTTCGGAGCGTGGCATTCTCATCAACTCATACGGTTTCCGGGATTCCCATCCAACCCTTTTCTCGGAACCTCGGTCGGCTGACTTGCCTGCGTCGGTCAAAGGCGTTCCAGGCCACGTGACGTTGTTCGTGGCAAATCCCACGAGTTGCCCCCCCAGTCGCATGGGAAATCCTGACGTATATTTCCTTTGGATGACCGTGTAGCTGAAGGCGTATGCTGAGGCGTACGACCGAAACGTAGCATTCACTAATTCAGGAGAGTTGCAACCATGTCGAACAACGATCTGAGTGGTGTACAATCAGCGCCTGAGGGCGTCGCGCCGAGCCGGCGAAGTTTCCTGCAAGGTTTGCTCCTCGCAGGCGCTGGAGCGGTGGCGCTAGTCATTCCGGCATCTTCGTCGATGGCTGCCCATGGACCCCCTGCTGGCTGGCGCAGAGGAAACCGAGATCGTCAAAGGGAAGACAGGGGTGAAGATAAGAGCAGGGGCGACCAGGGAGGAAATGGAAGCCAAACCGGCGGCAACGGAGGAACGGGCAGCAATAGCGGCAGCAACGGAGGAACGGGCAGCAGCACCGGCAACGGAGGAACAGGAAGCAGCACCGGTGGCGGAGGAACAGGAAGCAGCACCAGTGGTGGTGCGCCCCCGTCATAGTTCGCTGCATCAAAAGGCGATTGAGCCTCCCGTTGTGCCCCTCGCATGGGGGCTATGTAGCTAAGCTGCATCCTGTAGTGTACATGCGATCATATACCTCAGTCAAACGTGCCCAAATACCCGGTCCCGCGGCCATGGCCGAGAACCCTGCTCATTTCTCGTGTCGAAAATGCCAGACTGGCAGGGCGACCTCGCGACAACCGTCACGCCAGCCGCCGAGCATCATGCTCCGGCTAAGCACTTCGAGTCGGGCATTTTGCCGATCCAGGTTGCCGGCCAGGTCTGCCCCCCCACCGGCCCACCCCTTCAATCTTGCCCGCTTTCCGGTGATGTTTCGGCCGCACGAAGAACGGCCACCAGGTTCGCGCTCGATGCGTGCAGCCCGTTCAGATCGCCGGGGCGCTCTTCAACCCCGGCCAATTTGGCCTTAATTCTCGCCGGCCACCGATCGCCGCAGCCGCACCGAACTGCCAGACCTCGCCCTGGCCGGCTCCGGCCTCAGACCTTTCCAAAGCTGCCGGTGGGCGTTGCGATCGCCGCAGTACCGGGGCCGCGGCAGGAGATGTCAAGAAAAACCGGGCTACCTGGCGGCCAATTCACCACGCCAGAGGCAGTCTTTTCTATTACTCGGAGGGGGTGGCGGTGCATTTCCTTGCCTGCGGCGGCGTGCCCCACGAATGGCACTAGCTTAAGCGTGGAGCCTCCGGCCAGCCTACAACAGCTTGTGGCGGGACGCCAACGCCGCTACGATCCATTGTGGTCGCATTCCTTAAGCTAGTGACATTCGCGTGCCCCACCGCCGCAGGCAAGCAGCCGCTCCGCTCAACAGTAGGGGCAGGATCGAATCGCCGGCCGCTCGGCGGAAACCGAACCTCTTTTGGGACGCTGTCTGGCGACAATTCGGATAGTCTTAGACATTGGGGGGGGCACCTCGGCGTCTGTCGACAGCTAAAATTATTCGCACATGCTTCTTCCTTTAAGCCGCGTCAATGACCGACGTCACCCAGATCCTTTGTGCAATCGAACAGGGCGATCCCCAGGCAGCCAGCCAACTTCTGCCGTTAGTGTACGACGAGCTGCGTAAGCTGGCGGCTCATAAGATGGCCCAGGAAAAACCTGGCCAATCGCTGCAGGCGACCGCGTTGGTCCACGAGGCGTTCCTGCGGTTGGTTGGGGACCAGAGATTCGACGGCCGGGGGCACTTCTTCGCAGCCGCAGCTACGGCCATGCGGCGAATTTTGATCGAACGCGCCCGCAAGAAGGGCCGCCGGATTCACGGCGGCGGCCGACGGCGGCAGGAACTGCACCCAGACCTTTGCGCCGCTCATGTCCCTGACGACGAATTGCTCGCTCTCGATGCCGCTCTTGCCCGGCTTTCCAAGCGAGATCCCGTCAAGGCCAGGCTGGTTGAACTACGTTACTTCGCGGGTTTGACCGGCGATCAGGCAGCCCAAATCCTCGGAATCTCCCCCAAAACAGCCGACCGTTACTGGGTTTACACCCGCGCCTGGCTACGTCGGGAAATGGAGGGCGGCGTCGCAGATGAATGAATTCAAAAAAATCGGTGACGCTGGCGACGCCCTTTCGGCGCATTGAGTACAGGCTCGAATCGGCTTTAACCAAGAGACTGCCATGACCGAAGAAACCATTTTCCAGGAAGCTTTATCCCGATCTCCCGCGGAACGTGCCTCGTTCCTGCTGCAAGCGTGCGCGGGACGCCCCGACCTCCTTGCTGCCGTCGAAGCGCTCCTCGCCGCCCACGCGAAGCCTGGCAACATCCTCGACAAACCGCCGCGGGATCTGGTCCAGACCCTCGATTCTGACCCAGGCGCGGGGAAACATGGTGCCACGGGGGAGTATTCTCCGCAACCCGCCGCCGGGCCGCCCCAGCCCGCTGCTCCTACCGCCGACTACCGCCCCGACTTGGAGCCTGGCCTGGTCATTGCCGGCCGTTACACGCTGCAACAGAAGCTCGGTGAAGGTGGTATGGGAGAGGTCTGGGTGGCCAAGCAGACCGAACCCGTCAAACGCAAGGTGGCGATCAAGCTCATCAAGACGGGCATGGATTCCAAGGCCGTGCTGGCCCGCTTCGAGCAGGAACGGCAGGCGCTGGCAATGATGGATCACCTGAACATCGCCCGCGTCCTCGATGGCGGCATGACGCCCAAGGGTCAGCCGTTCTTCGTCATGGAACTGGTCAACGGCTTGCCGCTGAACAAGTTCTGCGATGAAGCCAGGCTGACGCCCAAGGAGCGGCTGGAGCTCTTCGTGCCGATCTGCCAGGCGGTGCAACACGCCCATCAGAAGGGTATCGTCCACCGCGACCTCACGCCGTCCAACATTCTCGTCACGCTGATGGACGCCCAACCCGTACCCAAGGTGATCGACTTCGGGCTGGCCAAGGCCACCGCGGGAAGGCTCACCGACGCATCGATGTCGACACACTTCGGAGCGGTGGTTGGCACGCTGGAATATATGAGCCCGGAACAAGCCGGTTTCTCCGGCGAGGACATCGACACCCGCGCGGACATCTACTCGCTGGGCGTGATTCTCTACGAGTTGCTGACGGGCCTGCGGCCCGTCGACGCCAAACGGTTAAAGAACGCAGCGATGACCGAGATGATCCGCATCATCCAGGAGGAAGAGCCATCGAAGCCCAGCACGCGGCTTTCGACGGACGAGTCGTTGCCGTCGCTGGCGGCGCTTCGGCAGATCGAGCCGAAGAAGCTGATGGCGCTGTTGCGCGGGGAGTTGGACTGGGTGGTGATGAAGTGCCTGGAGAAGCGACGCGACCGGCGATATGAGACAGCCAATGGCCTGGCGCGGGATGTCCAGCGGTACCTGGCCGATGAGCCGGTCGAGGCCCGGCCGCCGTCGGCGGGGTATCGGCTGAACAAGTTCCTCAAGCGCCACAAGGGGCCGGTTGTCGCGGCGGGCTTGGTCCTTTGCGTGCTGCTGGCCGGTATCGCGGGAACCACCTGGGGCCTGGTCGAGGCCAGACGGCAGGAGAAGATCGCCCGTGGTGAGACGGCGGAGAAAGAAGAGGCCCGCCAGGCCGAGGCCGCGCGGGCCGAGGGGGAACGCCTGGCCAAGATGGACGCCGAAGCGAAGCAGGCCGAGGCCGAGCGGCAGAAGAGCCGGGCCGAGGCAAGCGAAAAGCTGGCGAGCAAGCGATTGATCCAGGTCGCTGCCGAGAAGACAAAGTCGACGCGGCAGCTTGCCCTGTTTTACATCGGTCGCGGCATCAAAGAACTGGAACATGGTGACAAGAGAATGGGTCTCGCGATTCTCGGCCAGGCGTACAGGGCGGCGAATGCGGCCAATGACGCCGGGCTTCGCCGTAGTATCTGTAATCTCCTGGGGACCTGGCAATCGACCTGTGAAAATCGGCTATTTTTGGAAGGCCGTGACAGATGGTGGGAAGTGGCCTTCAGCCCGGACCGCACGAAGGTCACTTGCTTTCGCCGGGATCTAGCAAAGGCCCATTTCTGGGACGCAGTGACAGGCCAACCGCTCGACTCGCCAATGAAGCATGGCCGTACCTACATGGAGCCCGGGATCGTGGAAGCGGCCGTTAGCCCGGACGGCACGAAGGTCGCCACGTTTTCTAACATCGACAATACGGTGCGGCTGTGGGACGCGGCGACGGACCAACCACTGGGTGCACCGATGAAGCACAAAGACAAGGTAAACACGGTAGTCTTCAGCCCGGACGGCACGAAAGTCGCCACGTTTTCCAACGTCGACAATAATATGAATATGGTGCGGGTGTGGGACGCGGCGACGGACCAACCACTGGGTGCACCGATGAAGCATGAAGGACCGGTGGACACGGTGGTCTTCAGCCCGGACGGCACGATGGTCACGACGGTTAGCCGGGGCGCAGTCCGAATATGGGACGTGGCGACGGGGCAACCGCTGCGCTCACCGAAAAAGTATGACGATTTGGGTAGGCGTTTCTTTAGCCCGGATGGAACGAAGTTTGTTATGCACTTCGGGGGGATCTACGAAAATGGTGATTGGACGGCCCAACTGTGGGACGTGGCGACGGGCCAGCCGCTCGGCGAACCAATGAGGCATGAAGACTTCGTGGATATGATGGTCTTCAGCCCGGACGGCTTGAAGGTCGCCACGGGAAGTCGGGACAAAACGGCCCGGCTGTGGGACGCGGCGACAGGCAAACCGCTGGGTCTGACGATGAAGCATGGCGGTGAAGTGTTGGCTGGAGCCTTCAGCCCGGATGGCATGAAGCTCGCTACGGCTAGTTTTTTCCAACCGGGCGGGCTATGGGTATGGAACGTGGCGACAGGCAGAGCGGTAGCCTTGCAGAAGGAGGGCTATAGTAACGGGATGACGGGAGCGGTCTTCAGCCCGGATTGTACAAAGGTCGCCGCGAATAATATTTTGCTGAATTCCGCTCTGGGCGAACTGCAGATGTGGGACGCGGTGAAAGGCAAACCGCTGGGACGGATGTTCCATGGCGAGATTGCGACCTTGGCCTTTAGCCCGGACGGCACGAAAGTCATCACGGCTGACGGGGGCACGACCCAGCTTTGGCATGCGGCGACTGGCGAACCCCTGGGCAAACCGATGAAGCATGGCGGCCGGGTTCGGCGCCGCGACCTTCAGCTCGGACAGCACGAAGGTCGCCACAGCTAGCGAGGACATGACGGCCCGGTTGTGGGACGCGGCCACGGGCAAACCGTTAGGTCTGCCGATGAAGCATGACGGTCAGGTGTTGGCCGTGACCTTCAGCCCGCACGGCGCGAAGGTCGCCACAGCTAGCGAGGACAAGACGGCGCGACTTTGGGACGCGGCGACGGGCATAGCGGTGGGCCTGCCGATGACGCATGACGGTCAGGTGTTGGCCTTAGCCTTCAGCCCCGACGGCACAAAGCTCGCCACGGCCGGTAATGACAAGGCGGCCCGGCTGTGGGACGCGGCAACGGGCAGACCGTTGGGCCTGCCGATGAGGCATGACGGCCCGGTGCGGGCTGTGACCTTCAGCCCGGACGGCGCGAAGGTCGCGACGGCGAGCGAAGACGAGACCGCCCGGCTGTGGGACGCGGCGACGGGCAAATCGCTAGGCGCACTGATGGCGCATCAAGGCAAGGTGCAGGCCGTTGTTTTCAGCCCGGACGGCACGAAACTCGCCACGGCCGGCGCGGGCAAAACGGCCCGACTTTGGGACGCAACAACGGGCACTCCGTTATGCGTGCCGATGGAGCATGACGGTCAGGTGTTGGCCGTGGCCTTCAGCCCGGATGGCGCAAAGCTCGCCACGGCCTGCGAGGACAACACCCTCCGAATGTGGCCGGTATTCCGTCCGCTGCCCGATGATGCGCACTTCGTAACCGCCTACGTGGACGCCACTTCGGGATGGAAGGAGGATGAAGAGTCGGTGCTGCGTCCAATTTCCGACGGGCAGTCGGACGGCGCCTGGCACGAGGTGCAACAGTCATTTGCCTGGCCCGAGTATCTCCGGTATCGCCGAGAAGATGCGGAACGGCGGGCCCGTGCCTGGCATGAAAATGAAGCCGATGCGGCTGCGGCCGGCAGCAACTGGTTTGCCGCCGCCTTCCACTTACGCTGGCTCTGCCAGATGGAGCCCAAGAACACCGAGTGGCAGCAACGGCTTGCCGAAGCCAAGGGTTTTCTTGCCGGCCCCGGGCTCGGTCCGCCGCGGCCGCTCGTCAACAGTGCGGCAGAGGGAACGTGGTCTCCCGATGGCGAGAGAATCGCTTTCGCGCATGTTGCCGGCATTGAGTCGTATCTTGGGCCTTACGGTGTCGAGTGGAATGGACCTCACTACGTCTTCAATGGAATCGGAATTCTCAAGCTGGCAAGCAAAGCCATTGAAGTCGTTACGAAGACCGGAAGGGATCCGGCCTGGTCGCCGGGGGAGGGACGGTTCATCGCATTCACCGACAAGCGAAACGACGACAAGGAGGACGGGATCTGGGTCGTGGACTTGGGCAGCATGCAGGCGAAACGCGTTGCGACTGGAGTGTTCGCCGGTTGGTTGGCCGACGGCAAGACGGTTTGTTATCGGACCAGCATGGACGGCAAGCCTGCCCTGCAATCGCTGGACGTGACCGGCGATAAGGCGATGCCCAAGACCTTGTTGAACGATGTCTGCCTCCATGCCGCCATCTCGCCCGACGGGCAGTACGTCGCCGAATATCGCAACAGCGAACTGCAAATCTGGTCGATCGCGAGGAAGGAAATCGTTGACAGACATCCCTTGCCCGGCTGGGATGGTACAATGCCGAGTTGGTCCCCGGACAACCGCCAGATTGCTTTTGGTACCGTCGTCCGTGTGGAGTCGAAGGACTTGTGGATCTATGATGTTCGTAGTCATCGTGCGACGAAGTTCTTGGCGGGGCCCTACGCGCTGCCCCGCTGGTCCGCCGATGGCAATCGGATGTGCGTTGATATTCGTCCTCATCGCAACCGATTTGATGAATATGTCGCTGGCAGCGCAGGATTGTCACTGTTGGAATTAAAGCCGTGCTCTATTGCAGTCCGTCGGCAAAACCTCGCCTTGGAATATCAGGCTGCCGGCAAGCTGGACCTGGCCCTGCCGCTTTTCGAGGAGGCGCTCAAGCTCATGAAAACGACGCCAGGCCCCGAGGATCCCGCTACGCTCGAATGCATGTACAACCTTGCTAAGGCCTATCAGGCTGCCGGCAAGCTGGACCTGGCCCTGCCGCTTTTCGAGGAGGCGCTCAAGCTTATGAAAGCGACGCTCGGCCTCGAGCACCCCGACACGCTGCAGTGCATGAACGGCCTCGCCGAAACCTATCAAGCTGCCGGCAAGCGAGACCTGGCCCTGCCGCTCTTCGAGGAGACGCTCAAGCTCATGCAAGCGATAAAGCTCGGCCCCGAACATCCCTACACGCTCGCCAGCATGAATTGTCTCGCCAAGGCGTATCAGGTTGCCGGCAAGCTGGAACTCGCGATACCGCTCTTCGAAGAAGAACTCACGCTCATGAAAAAAAAGCTCGGCATCGAGCACCCCGATACGCTCGAATGTATGGACAGTCTGGCCGCGGCCTATCAGGCTGCCGGCAAGTTGGACCTGGCCCTGCCGCTTTTCGAACAAGCATATCCCGGCTCAAAGAAGGACCCCGCGCGTCGCTGGGTGGGGACGACCTTGCTCGATGACTACATGCGGATCGGAAAGACCGGAAAGGCGGTCGCGCTGACGAAAGAGCTTCGCGCCGATGCGCGTACACAGGTGCCCCAGGTAGGTCCCCAACTTATCGAACAGTTGGACGGTAAGTTGGTGGCCCTTGGGCAGCGATCGGGTTGGTCGCCGGACGGCAACCAAATCGTCTTCAGCCATAATGGAATACTGGTGTGCGACATCGCAACAAATAAGATCACTCCGGTCGCGACTGACGGTCTTGATGCGGCCTGGGCGGAAAAAGACGGCCGGTGGATCGCTTATGTGGCCGGGTCAGAACCGACCATTTGGGTGGCCGAAGTTCCCACTGGCAAGCCATTCCGGGTGTCGGCCGGCTACATGCCCTCGTGGTCGTCCGACGGCAAGACGTTGTTCTTCGAGGTCTTCGGCCGAAACCAGCTCATGTCCACCGAAGTCACCGGAAACGGCCAGTTCTCGCCCCCAAGGGTGCGATCCGAAGTGCCTTACGAGTATCCAATCGTTTCGCCGGACGGGAGGCGCGTAGCCTACAAGAGCGGCGGCGATCTGGTCATTCAACAACTGGACGACGGGAAAGTCGCCAAGCGATTTGTCCTGCCTCAGGGAAACGGCATGCTGGGCGGGTGGTCGCCCGACAGCCGAGAGTTCGGCTTCGGCGGGTGGAACGCCGACGACCCAATGCCGTGTATCATTCTCAACGTGGAAACAGGCATGGCCCGCCAGGTGGCGTCGCGTTGGCTCACCATGCCCGCCTGGTCGCCGGATGGGTCCAAAATCACATTCGATCTCCGTCTCGGTTCGGGCACGGAGATATGGATGATTGCCGCGGAGGCCATTAAGAAGCTGCCCACGTTCAAAATGGAGACTCGCTCAGCGACTCGGCACCTTGTTTCTCCGACATCGCCCGGCGATTGACTCATGAATGCCGGCCGTTGGCCCGGCGCCCTTCGGATTTCACAAAATTGGTGATCTCGGATCTGATGCCCTTGTCGCCCGTGCTGGGGTCCGACTCGGCGATCACGAGCGGGACTACTGCATTGGCGTTCCGCTCGCTACCGTCTCATCAAGTCACCTTTGATCGGATTCTCATCAACCGCCTATTCTCGGAACCTCGGCCGGCCGGCCAACCTGCGGCGGTCACCACCACCGCCGCAGCGAAGCAGCGGGACCGGCTTCAAAACGTCAGAAAACTGGTGTTTTTTCTTGACCTGCGGGCGATTTGAATCGCAGGATTTTGCTAGACCTTATGGCGATTGTGCGCGGAGAAGTGACTCCCGCCTGACTGGCGATCCCCGGCATCACGCCAAGAGCCACGGCGATAATCATGAACTTCACACTCTGTACGGTGTTTCTCATGGCTTTCCTTTCTTCAGTTTGTTTGACGTATCCGCATTGGCGGATGCGTGTGCGATAAAATCCTTCAGGTCCACAAGCGTCGGCGCATCGTTGCTCACTTCGATATCCGCAATGCACTTGTTGATGGCCTTGAGCGCTTCCGGCGGCGCCGTCCCCTCGCATTTTTTTCGCAACTGCGGCAGGACCTCCTTGGCGTATGGTTTCGGCAGGAAGTGCAACCGCGACTCCGGGGTCGCGCCGAAGCGTCCCGGTTTCTCGCCAGATGCAGAGTGGTAGAATAGCTGGATTAGGCAGATTATTCTGCGAATCTTGCTGCTATTGCCGGGCGACAGGGCTATGGTTCGACTGCTTCAGGGCAGCAGAAATCGTGTTGCCGGGAGCCGATTTCGCTATTCGATTTCCCTTGCCGCGTAGGGCGAGATTGGGCGGAAGGCGAGATCGTGGTCGGAGTCGTTTCACCGAGGAGAAAGAAAATGATCCAAGCACTCGTCTTCGACGCCTACGGGACGCTCTTCGACGTTCGTTCCGTGGGTAGTCGATGCGAAGAGGCGTATCCGAGCCACGGGCCTGCCTTGACGGCCTTGTGGCGGACGAAGCAGCTTGAGTATACGTGGTTGCGATCCCTCATGGGCCGCTACGAGGACTTCTGGCGGATCACGGAAGACGGTCTGGTGTTCGCCTGCCGGTCTCTCGGACTTCTCCCAACAAAATCGAATGACTGGGAAAACGGGCTGGGTGCAGGGAAAAAGCGGCCAACGGATTGAACCCGAACGTGTCTTCGTGAATTGAGGTTAACACATGGCGACTACGAACAGTCCATCCACTGCGGTCATGAAGAAAATCCGAACGCTTGCCACGCTCGCCACCGATCTCCACCACGGCCAGCACTTCAACATCACCCGGCTGACCCTCATCAAGAGTCTTTGCTCCGATCCGGGCGCTACTGCCGAGTTTGCGGTCTATATCGCCAAGCTGGCCCAACGGCAGTTCAACGCACGCTCTGGCAAGAAGCGGCCCGAGTACGGGCAACTGGTTGCTCGGGCCATCCCGGCTATGACCCGTTTCTTGAAGTCGCCCACCGAGGCAACGGAATCAAAGCTGTGGGAGTTCCACCAGCGAGCAAAAGACGCCCAGAGCAAGGTCGAGCAGCAACGATGGGGCGGCGTGCGGATCATCGAGTGCTGGGAATTGCTGATCGTGGAAACGGCGATGGAGTGCCTGCTTTATCCTTCGCACTCCTCGATCCTCGGATACCAAGTGGCGAGGAAGTACGCCGAGAAATACGACCCGCACTATGGGACCGGACTGATTCCCAAGTCGGCTCCGATGATGGACGAGATCGCTGAATTCTGGGGAAGGCATTTCTTGGGCCGGGGATGGAAGAAGAAGCTGGGTGCGTAGGACTTCTCGGCATCGTTACCCAAGCAATCCTTCAACCGGCAACCCTTCGTCCTCACCCCGCCTGCCGGATGAGCGATTCCTTCTCCAACCTTGACAATGGCCGTGAAGGTGCCGTATTATTCAAGTGCGGCTATGCAGCGAATCCTTACCCATTACGGCCACCGTTACCTGCTCCACCCAGCGCGAGAACCGGCCGGCGGATGCCGACGCCCGGCTCCTCGCCGATCTCCACACGCGCGGTGCGGTGCCGTTTGCCACGAGCACGGCCTTGCAACCGCTCCAGTCGCGCGGCTTCGTCGAGGAGGTCGGGGACGACGTCGATCTGGCCTCGGTGCGCCTGCGCTACGAGCGGAACCCGCTGGAGAATCTTCGCCGGGTGGTCTTCGAGTACACCACGCTCTGCAATCTCGACTGCTTGCACTGCCGCAACGGCAGTATCAAGGCGCAGGCCACGGCCGATCCCAAGGCCCTCCGCCGCGTGGTCGACGCGGTGCTGCCGATCGGCCTCGATCGCTTCGACTTCATCGGCGGCGAGGTCATGCTCTACGGCAAGGGTTGGCTTGATCTGGTGGCGTACATCCGTGCGCAGGGCGGGACGCACACGTCGGTGCTCACCAGCGGCTGGTTCCTCGGCGAGACGGGGTTCTTCGCGGCGGACCGACACTACGCGGACGACCGCGCCTACCTCGACGACCTGCGAATGTCCGGCCTCACCCATGTCGCCTTCAGCCTCGACGGCCCTGAAGAGGTGCATGACCGGACCCGCCAGGTGCCAGGCCTGTACCGTCGCGTGATGGAGGGATTCGACAAGGTGCGCGCCGCGGGCATGTCGCCGCGGGTGTCGCTAGTCATCGGCATCGGCCTCTCGGGGGCCGCGGCAAACGCCTGGGTCGCCGCTGTCTCCACCCGCCTCTTCGGCCCGGCGCCCGACGCGATGACGGCCGTGGAGCGCGTCATCGGCGACGAGAGCAACTACGTGAGTAACATCATCGACGTTGGCAACTGCGCAACTCCGCCCTTCGCACGCTGAGTCGCTTGTGTTCAGCGACGAGGCGCTCCGCTGCAAGAATTTCTTCCGCCCCTCACCTACTTTACGCATCAAGGCGAGCGGCGAGATCTCCTTCTGCCCACTGATCGAAGGCGGCGACGGTGAGCAAAGTACGGTCGTTCCCAACCGCTTCGACGCGGCGGTCACCCCCTCCTGCGCAAGCGGCACGACCGGCGTCAAAAAGCCAGAAAACCTTCGGTGTTTCTTGACCCACAGGCGATTTGATTCCCGCCTGACGTTCGAGACAAACCCTGCTCGACACCTACTGCCCAGGCAACCGGGCCCCTGCCATTCCTCGCGACCAGCCAGGCGGGCCTACTGCTCCGCCATTTTCAGATTCCGTGCGGCCGTCGCGATGTTCCACCCGCAAGTAATTGCCGAGATCGGAGTCGGCGAACCACGTCATCGGGTCAGCCGGCGTGGTCTTCGCGCGATCGTAGGAGGAGAACTGCCTGATCAGTTGGCCGAAGCGAGAGAGGACAGCCACCGCATTCTATTCTAAGCCGTATCGATTAAACCATGCCCGGCGGTGAAAGGGAAGCTTCTCCCGTTGCGATCCCGCCTGGACCGGGACGCCCAAAGGCAGGAGGATACTTACCGACCTGTCCTCAGGCACGCCGAGCAGGGCACCGATCTTGACTGCATTGCCGTTTTCGCGCAAGGCGTAGTCGAGCCAGACCGTGGCGTAGCCCAGGGCCGTGATCGCCAGGAGCATGTTCTCGACCGAGGCCGAGCAATCCTCCACACCGAACGAAACGCCTTCGTGGACCGGCCGCGGATCGACGACACAGGCGATCATCGCCCGGGCGGTGTTGCACACCGGCTTGCTGAGAATCTGGGCGATCTGTTCTAGCAGGCCCGGGTCATCGACGATGACGAACGAGACCACCTGTTCATTCTTGCCCGAAGGGGCCTGGATCCCGGCCTGGACGATCTTCTCCAAATCGGCTCGCAGCACCGGTGCGGCGCTGAAGTCTCCTCGATAACTGTGGCGTTTGGCAATGGCGTCGAAAAGGTCCATGGTGGTCCTCGGTAGAAGGTAGACGGTGGATGGCAGGCTGAAGGTGCTGATATCCGGGATTTCCCATATGGGCACCACTCGGAATGGAATTGCTAGCAGGACGCTTGACAAAGCGATAACCGGCAACGAAGATCACATTTTCTGGGCTGCCGTGGTGGGATCCCGGCGGCTGCAGCAAGGGTAAGATCACCGTGAAGCGTTGTGCAATTTCCAACCAGGAGACAACCGTGATACTCCACTTGTTAAAAACCCTCTTCGCCCTCCTGTTCAGCGTCGCAACCACTGCGGTTGCGGCCGCGCCACCGGACGTCCCTCCCGCAACGATCTCACTGCCGCCGCAATTCGGCAGGACGGATACCTACTTCTTCAAAGCGTTGGAGTTGCCGGCAGGCCGGATGCGACACGCATGGACCGCCATTAGCGCCACGGATTTCATCCTGTACGTCAACGGCAAGGAGGCGGCGCGGAGCCGATTCGGTCGCGTACCCAGTTCCTTCCGGGTGGCGGAAGAGGCCGTGGACCTCGCCCCACTGCTCCACAACGGCCGCAATACGCTTGCGATCAAGTCCCATCTGTGGTCGGCGGGCACGCCGGAGGCCCCGGCCACCGCCACCGTGCGGATGCAGGGCGAGGTGCAGATCGCCGGCGACCAGGGTGCGCAAAGCACGGAGTTCCGCACCGACGCTACATGGCTGGCTTCGTTCGACGCGCCACCGGCGTGGATCCGGGCGGACTTCAACCCGGCCAACTGGCAAGCTGTACGAACGAACGCGGACCCCGCAGCACGCTTGGGCATCCGGCTTCCCAAAGACCTGAAAGAGCAGATCGCTCCGGACGTTCCGCCGCCGTTTTGGGACGTTATTCGGCAGGCGATGCCGCTCCTGGCCGAGGCTAGTGACTGGAGCCAACAGGTGGTGTATCGCGACCTGGCCGCCGAGACGCAGCGCCTGCGAAAGATCGTGCCCAGCGCGGACCTCGCCGAGCAATACGCGAAGGCAATCTGCAATCCATCGACGCAGATGGGCGACTCGTACAGCATTTCCGCGTACCCGATCGGCAACGGTTGGGTCTGGACAGCCCAGGGCGGCTACCCGTTCTACAACACCGGCGTCGTGTGCGGGCCGGAGTACCAGTACCCGGTGCAGTGGAACCCCGGTTCGACTTTTGCGGGCGACAGATTGTCGATCACCTCCGACGGCAAGCCCGTGGACTTGCGCAACCAGTGGATGTGGAAGATCCGCAAGACGGACGTGATCGTGACGGCGGCGGCCGACCCCCAGGGCGAATTCGTGTTCTACGCCGTGACGTTCGCACCGCCGGATCTCAAGGCCCTGGTCCGAATTTTCGCCGTGGCCAACCGCGCGAAGCAACCGCTGAAGAATGTCACAGTTGCTGTGGCCGTCGGACGCCACCCGGTCAGCGCGAACGATCCGGACGGCCTCCGGGTCGAGGGCAAGACGCTCAGGGAGTTTGTTGTTCACCCGGAGATGAAGGCCGGAGCAGCCAACCGGCGAGCAATGATCGTCGGCGCGCTGGAGGAGGAGTCCGCCACCGCGAAGATGGGCCCCGACAACAACCAGGGCCTGCTGGAAATCAGCCTAGGCGACGTTGCCCCGGGGCAGTGCACCAAGAAGATGACGTATCGCGTGTTCTCTCTGTCGATGTGGGACAACAAGCCCCTGACTTCCGATGCGCCAAAGACGCTGGCCACGATCAGGGCCAAGAACTACAAGCTGCTGGACGAGACGGTGCAATACTGGCGGCGTTACAACCAGGAAACGACGCACCTGGAGGCGCCGGGCCGCTGGGGCAAGCGGGTAGGAGACTTTATCGATGACGAGAAAATGCTCGTCCAGACCCAGCAGTTCGCCCGCACGGGGGCCGTTGGGCCGATGTCCTTCTTCAGCGATCAGTGGATTCGGGACGCTTGCGGGCCGATCAAGAGCTTCCTGCGGACCGGCAGGGGCGACAACGCCCGGCGGGCCATCGACTACTTCTATACCGCGTCGGTGGCCAATCGCTGTGTGCTGAACTGGGTCGGCATGGACGTGGACATCGCCAAGGAATGGCCGTCGATCGATGACTGGTCCAAGATTTCCGTCAACGCGGGAGGTGGCGACCACGTCAGTGCCGAGGTGCCGAACTGGCTGGTCCTCCAACACTACTGGTATCTCTGCTATACGGGGAACCTTGAACCTGTTGCCAGGCACTGGGAATACCTCAAGCGACTTTACTATGGACAGATCGACAACGCCGCCGACAAGATCTCGCGTCCCGACTTCAAACTGCCCTTTCATGGCGATGAGACGTTCATCTATTCCGGGGGCGAAGCCCTGTGGGAGAACCGCTACGATCTCCAGCAGAGCAGCTATCCTGGCGGGAATATCTACTCGGCCGATTCGAGCTTCGAGTTCGTCGCCGCCGGCGACGCGCTCGTCGAAATGGGCAAACTCCTGGGAAAAGGCGCGGATGCGGACAAGATCGCCGGCATCAACGCCAAAGCCCGGGCCTTGACCGAGAAGTATTACTGGATGGACGACCTGGGTTTCTACGCCCAGGGCATGAGCATCGCCTGCGATGGGCAACTCAACCGTTATCCGATGGCGAATATCAACGCCAACGTCCTTTGGAGCGGCTACGGCAAGCCCGGCGACCGTAGGAGCCGCTCGAACGTGGAGCGGATGATGGAATACCTGATGGAGGACAATGGGATATTCAACCCGATCGTCGGCTACGACGTAACGGTGGGCATGCTCCAGGGCCAGTGCCTGCACAGCCTGGCCGCCATCAACCATCCCTGGTCGGAAAAAGCCTTCTATGCCCTGCTCACGATCGCTGGCGACACGGGCGAGTTTACCGAATGGATGGCGCCGGGCGAGGACTACCGTACGGTCTATCGGGCCAATCGTCTCCGTCCCTGGGAAAGCGGGATTAACCTTGACGCCGCGTTATACTACCTCACCGGCATGGAACCCGACGCAGTCCACAAGAGGCTCGTTCTCACGCCGCGTCTTCCGCGTGGTGTTTACAGCCCGATCCGATGGGACAACTACGCGCTCAGGAGAATCGCCATGGGCGCAACTCGTACGACCTGGCCATAGCCGATGCCGGTCAGGGCAAGCGGACGTACACGCTCTCCAGCGCCGGCAAGGACACGGTCGAGGTAACGCTCAATGTCCTGATCCCATTCTCCCGGATCACCCGGATCGAAGTGGACGGAAGGGGCGTGGACGTCAAGTCCTCCGAAGTCTATCGCCAAGCCTTGGCGCCCGTCGTTGCCTCGCTGCCGGCCGGCAAGACACTATCGGTTGTCGTGACCTACCAGTTGCTTAAGGTCGATCCGGTTCGGGTACACTTCAGAGAGTTCGCCCCCACCGAGCCGAAGTTCGACCACAGCGACATTGTTTTGTTTTCCACGGGTCCACGGCCGGCGGCCGGGCAGAAGGACCTGCGTGCCCAGCTTGCCAAGACCCACAAGGTTCTCGCGATCGATGCGACGCTCCCGACCGATCCGGCTACTTTCCGCGCCGCCCTGCTGACTCCGGACGGCCTGAACACCAGGATGCTGATCCTTGGCTCGGGCGCTACGTACAACCGCAAGCCGACCTTCTGGTGCAACGAGAAGTTCGACGAACTGCTGGGATTGTTCCTGCAACGCGGCGGCATCGTTCTGGAAGCGAACTCGGGAATCCCCTTCAGCCGACACCTCCAACGGACGCTTGGAGAGTCGTCGTTCGAAGTGGACTACAAGACTTCGGGGTTCGTTTTGGCGATGGATGAACCCAACCCGGCTTTGGATGAGAATTTCCACTGGGTTGATGAAATGAACCTGGGGCAGGCCGGCAAGTGGTCGGCCTACTGGGAAGGCTGGTACAACATGCCTTACCTCGAAGGCGGAGCGATCATCCGCGACCATTTCTTCATTTGGGGCGAGCAGGAGCAGTTGCACGCGGCCATGCAGTTCACCATGAAGGCCGTGCCCGGCAGGGATCACCTCATCCGCGTGCGCACGGCTCCATTCCCAAAGAAAGGATTCACGCTCCAGGTGACCGAGGACCATGGCGTCACCTGGACCGACCTCCAGACGGTCTGGGTGCCTCAGCCCAAGGGCAACAAGAATGGCTGGGTCGACGTCTTCCTGACGCTACCCGCCAAGTACATCACGGAGAGGACCGTCACGTTCCGCTTGAAGGCTCCCAAGGGCTCCTTCGGCGGAATTGGAGCCGAGCCCCAGCGGCTGGCTTCCACGGGCGCGTCGACAATCTGGATCCGCGACAGCCTGGTCAAGCCTCCTTCGACGGCTACGATCGCCACCAGCAGCTCCTTGGCGGCCAAACTCGGGCTTCCCGACAAGGGCCTCGTGGCGTACGGCAGCGGCCGGATCGCCTTCTCCGGTTTCGCCGCTCCCTACCGGGTTCTCGGCGACTCCCGTCGTGCGTCGATGATTTTCAAGCCGGTTGGGAAGGGCCTGTACGCTCGAAGCGAGGTGGCCGTGGAAGAGGATACTTTCTCTTTGGAGAAGATGGCCAGGTTCGTCACGACGCTCTTGGATCCGGAGGCGCGGAAGGCCCTCGTGCCGCCCGAGAAATCCGAATAGCGACAAGCGATACTGCCCCCTGAAGGAAACGATCATCGGCGCTGAGATTGCCCAAGGGATGATGTGGCGGACACTGCGGAAGCGTTGATCACAGCAGAGATTCGGAACCTGATATCCCAGAACCCCCTGTTTGGAAAGGAACCCTGAATGCGGCTGTTCTTGCCTGTGATCGTGCCATTTTTATTAGTGGCTTCCTTCTTCGTTTCGGCCACCGCACCGGCGGAGTCCGCCCCTTTAGCGGCCAGGGAGGACGGAGAGCAATCGCGGTGGCTCGTCGACCTGGGCACGAGCAAAATCCGCATTTTCCCCGCCGTGCCCACAGCGTGGAAGGACGCCAGCTTTGACCGGCTTCGGGCGGAGGGCGGCTTCGCCGTCAGCGCAACGCGCCGCGGCGGCAAGACAACCCAAGTTCGGATTAAGAGCCTTGCCGGCCAGGTGTGCCGCATCAAGCCCGGCTTTGACGGACCACCGAAACTGTTGGTTAACGGCCGCCCTGCCGCAGTCAAACCGATTGAAAAGGGTATCTACGAACTCCCGCTAATCAAGGGAGACGAAGCTTTGCTGGTCTCCGGTGAAGATTCCCCGCGTATTGTCGACAGTGTTGGAAAATCTGAACTCGATGGTCCGGCAACCGGCCCCGCGAAAACACCATGACCTCACGCGAACGAGTTCTTGCAGCGTTCAACCACATCGAACCTGATCGCGTACCGCGCTGGTGCGGCGCGTCGCCGGAGTTTCTCGCCAAGGCCCGCCGGCAACTAGATTTGTTGGACAACGAAAGTTTCTTTGTGCGTATCGGCGACGATTTCCGCCGCGTCGTCGCTCGGTACACTGGTCCGGAACGACCGCTTTCGCCAGGGGCCGTGTACCGCACCGTCTTCGGCATCGAACGTGCGGGGCTCGGCTATGGCCAACCGTTGAGTCACCCGCTCGCCGCCGCAACGCTCCGGCAAGTTCACGATTATCCCTGGCCCGATCCGACGTGGCAGGATGCTTCGCAGATCCGCGCCGATGCGCTCGCTTGGAACCGGCAATACGCCATTCTCGGTGGCGATTGGTCGCCGTTCTGGCATGACGCGATTGATTTGCTCGGCATGGAGGCGCTCTACTTCAAGATGTACGACGATCCGGAACTCGTGGACGCGCTGTTACAGCATCTCGTGGACTACTACACGGCCGTCAGCCAACGCATCTTCGCCGCTGCAGCCGACGCAATCGACGTCTTCTTCATCGGCAACGATTTTGGCAGCCAGAATGGCCCCTTGCTCAGCCCCTCTCAATTCGACCGATTCTTGCTTCCGCATTTGAAACGCTTGATTGACCTAGGCCACGCCCATGGCCTCAAAGTCCAGCTTCACTGCTGTGGCGGCTTCGAGCCGTTGATCCCCGCCATGATTACTGCGGGTCTCGATGGACTGCACGCGATCCAATCGTGTTGTCGCGGCATGGACCTGCAGTTGCTCAAATCGCGATACGGCCACAAAATACTCTTCAACGGGGCCATCGACTCACATCATGTGCTGATCAAGAGTGATCCTCATACCGTGCGAGAGAATACTCGCGAGGTGCTTGAAGCCATGAAGCCAGGCGGCGGATATGTGGCCGGCGCCAGTCACGATACGATCCTGGAAGAAACGCCGGTCGAGAACGTCGTGGCGATGTTCGACGCCATAGCTGAGTTCGGAGCTTACTCACGGCCGACGGTCTCATGAAGTCAACCGTATCTCAGGAATCCTATCAACGACCTATTCTCGGAACCTCGGCCGGCCGACTTGCCTGCGGCGGTCACCCCCATTGCGCCAAGCAAAGCTTGGGAGAGGAGGATAGAGATGTAAGGAAACAATCTTGAAACCTCTCATTGGAATCTTGTGGGTGGAAAGCCCATCCGGTAGAGCCTGACCAGCAACCGGAAGCGAGTCTTGCGTGGGACCGGAGTAATCTGCCCTGCGAGGCGTAGACAGCCAATCCGAAAGCCATGCTATTGGGCGTCGAAAGACCTTTCGTGGGAGCCTTTGCACCTGGGGGTCCAGGGGCCACGTTGCGGCACCGTAATGGTCTGGTGCGAGCAGTCCTGCCGGCGTCGGCAAGAACACGTGCAGACGGACAAGGGAGATTCCCCAGGAACTTGGGAGATCCTGTCGTCTCCTCGGAGATTCCCGGCCGGAGATACCGGGTGATCAACTCCCGGCCTCGGCGGCGCACTCGCCCGCCGAGGAGCGAAGTCAAGCGAGTGCGACCGAGGTACCGCCAAGCGAAGGAAACGAAACACGGCGGGACGCGCGACAGGAAGTCGTAGTGCCTTGATATTACCGATGAAGCCGGGGAACTTGACCCGCAAGGACCCGGTGGATGGGAAGCGAGGCATCGAGTAACTACGCCGCTGGCGCGCACCACCCGAGAGGCTTTGAACTCTCAAACGGGTGTTACCATCAAGCCAGCGGATAACGCTCTGGCCGTCTGCGGAAAACGCTTCTACTGGGGGCTTGCCGCTGACCTTGTACCAGAAGCGGAACGTGTGTCCGTTGACGTCCGTCTGGGCTGGGGCGATCTCCAGGTAGTCATCGGAAGCGCCTAGGCCGCTATCGTAAAGGGTTGGCATGCCGGGATTGAGTCGCATGACCAGGACATAGGCGGGTCCCAATGATTTGCCCGGATATCTGGACATTGGCATATAGACCATCAGGTCGCCATCCAGGTAATTGGGAGTTCGCCCTTCAAAACCTCCGGTCGCGACATTGCCCGTGCCAAAAGATGACTCGCGTGGCTGCGGCTGTACTTGACGCCCTATCTCTTCTGGTCTATTGCAGGACAGCGGGAGCACGAGAAGCGAAAGCAGAATTGAGATCATATGCCTGCGCATATAACCCTTCGAATGAACCACGCGGGCGAGCGGCCGACCATGCAGTAGTGCTATGATTTTTCGTTAGCGGCCTGGAGAAGTCAAGCCAGCAGGTGGCCCACGAGGAACCGTCGGGTTGATAGCGAGTCCGATCGGCCTCTTCCAACCGGAGGCGTCGCTTCATCCCCAGATTGCTCGGAGCAGACCGTTGGCCGCATCGCACACCAAGCATTTCGCGACTGCTTACGCGCGGCGGCCTGGCACGCCGACCCGGGTGCAATCGCCATAAGAGTCCAGCATTCAAATCGCCTGCCAGTCAAGAAAAACCGACGGTTTCCTGACTTTTTGATGCCGGCCCTGCCGCTTCGCTGCGGAGGAGGGGGTGACCGCCGCAGGTTCGTTGCTCTGCCGTCGCTACGAGAACAGTCGGTTTATACGAGTCTTGGCAAAGGTATGGCGTAAGAGAAAGTCAGCCACACGATCACGAAAAAAACCGGCTGCCGCGGCAGATCCAAGCTTGGCGAAACGCAAGTGCCAGGAAAAGCAAGTGACACGTACCGGCGCCTTGGTTCGTCGGGCCAGGGGAGGTGATCTCTTCGCTTGTTATCATACTGCCACGGCAGTCGCGTAAGTTCATGTTCCGCACTTCCTACGCCGCCGGGCAGCAAATCCTACGACCAGTCCGGCGAGCAACAGGGCCGCTATGCCCGGCTCGGGCACCGCCACGAGCCCGCCCACGGGCGATGCGACGGCTTGCATCGGGTCGAAGATCAAGGTCCCGCCGGCGGCGACGGTCAGGCTTGAACCGTCGCCCACGGCACTGCTGGAGGCCAGGATCAGCGTGCCCGCGTCCACAATCGTGCCCCCGGTATAGTTGTCGCTGCCGCCGAGGATCAAAGTCCCGCCCGCGCCGTTCATCGTCAACGAATAGCCGCTGGCGTTATCCGCGATGCTGCTGGACCTGCCGAAGGCCAGCGTCCCGCTGCCGCTCACCACGAGGTTGTCGGCCAATACCACCGGCGCATCGATGACGTGCGTTCCGTCGCTGACCGCGATCGCGGCGCCGTTGCCGGAATTGCTCAAGGTCAGCGTGTTGCTACCGTTGCCCACCAGCCTGTAGCCCATGCTGCGGCTCGCGGAGTTGCCCAGCACCAACATGCCGACCGTCTGCGGGGTGTCAAGCGTGATCGTCAGTGCGGCCGTGGTCGAGGCATTGATCGCGGCGACTACGCCGATGGCATTGGGCACGCCGCCCGTCCAATTTCCCGTCGTGCTCCAGCTCCCGCTGACGGCCGACGCCCAAACCGTAGGCAGGGCTACGGTCAGGGCGATCGTGGTGACGCTGTAGCCGGGCATCGTGTAACTGAAGTTGGCCGGATTAGTGACGGCGATATATCCGACGAACTGCGGGGTGGAACTGGCAGCGGTCAGGCCGTAAAGGGCGGCTTCCGTGAACGGCTTGCCCACAGGGGCGTTCGGGAGCGGGACGTGCGCGGTGAGGTTACCCGTTGTCTTGTTGATCGCGACCAGGACCATCCGCCCGGAGTTCGTCGAGTCGTCGCTGGCGTAGATTGAGGCGTTGGCCGCGCTACTGCTGATGCCAGAGACGGAGATGTTCCCGAAGGTGCCGCCCTTGCCGTCGTAGTTTCGATACATAAGGAAGCCGCCGCCGATGAACGACTCATCGGAGTTTAGCGGCCACTCATTGGCGGAGAGCACGCCCTGTTGTCCAAGAATGCCCAGCACGTCGGCCTGGGCGATGCCGCCGGAGATGTTGTCGCCGCCGCCGTAGTTGTACTCGCTGATCGAGATCTGGTTGGCGGTATAGCCGCTGGTATACGTGGCGGCGGTGGCGGCTATCTTGGCTTGCTCGCGCGGCAAAAGTTGAATTGCCTGGTTGCCAAGCGACGAAGTGATCCAACTGCTCTCGACGTAGGTCGGGTCCCACAAGGACCGCGGGGCCTGGATGCGGGCGGTCATCAGCGCCGACAACGTGCTCCCGCTATAGCCCGTGTCCGCGGTCGTGATGCGGACCCCGCCCCCGGTCGCCTCAGGATACCAGTGCAGATCCAGGGCGTCGACCAGGCGCTTGCCGGCGGACTGGCTGGCTGCCGCCATCTGGTTGAGGTAATACGCGAGGAAGTCGCCATTGGTGCCGCTGTCGGGCGCGCCCTGCAACGTGGTGTACCCGTACCATCCGTAGCTCACGGGCCCGAAAACCTTGGTGTTGGGCGCCACGCTCTTGATGGCCATGGCGTAGGCGGTGCTCTTGCTGACCAACTCCGCGTAAGTCACGGCGTTGGGGTGGATCTCGGCGTGCGTGCTGGCCCAGAGGTCCGGTTCGTTGTCCAGCGCGAACCAGATGGGAGTCGTTGTATTGGTCGTGAATCCGGTCGGATAGTAGTGTTTCACCCAGTTCACGAACTCGTCTTGGTACACCGTGTAGTTGCTGAGATTGGGGGTAAGCGTGAACGAGCCTGGGGCGCCGGGCTTGGTCGGCTGCTCGTAGTCGAAGCGAGCATTCGTGGCGCCGGGGGTGAGGTAGTTGGGGTTCGCGGTGCCGTCGACCCACCCCGAGCCGTTCCACACGTTGTTAAGATACCTCACGTCTCCGGCGGGGCCCGTGTCGGCCGCGACGTAGCCGTTGATGGGGACGGTGACCAAGATGCCGGCATTGGCGGCCAAAGCGGCACTGATGGGAGCAACCATGGCGTGGCCGGGAACGGTACTGCTGTCCATGTAGTTGTCGTTCTCGTAATACCAGTCGTTGCCGGCGTTCGAGGCGTTGTTCACCCAGTTGTATGCCGTCAACCGGTTGCCGCCAATGCGGTCGAAGGTGGCGTCGGTGTAGTTGCCGACAGATGAGCCGTTGATGCCGTAGATGTACGGCGAGATGGGCACGGTCTGCAAAGTGTTTATGGTAAAGTTGATGGATTGCCCCGAAGCGATCGAAACCAGCGCCAAAAGCACCACGGCGATGACCAAGAACTTTGTCGGGCGGAACTCGTGGAGGAGCGTTTTCATGTGGGGTATCCCGAAAAGAGAGGCGGGAATCGCTCCATCCACGCGCAGGATTGCTTGCGGGCAAAGGAAGACGAATCTAGCTCATACCTAAACTCACGCCGAGCCAACTTTGCCTCAATCGCAAACCGTTAACGGCGTGGGCCCTGGAACCGGTGGCAACGCAAAGGCCAATTATAGACAGCCAGGGCTGTCATAGTCAATTATCTCACTTTGACGCCTGGCAGCGATTCGGCCGATTGGCGTTGTGGCGATGATTGAGCTTGCGGCCTCGATAGACCGAACAAGCAAAGCATTGGCTAGTCGACAAGGCCCGCCCCCGGCACTCGATGGCTCGCAACAACCGCAGCATGTCGGCAGTATACGAGGTTGCCGACTGCCGACTATGAATCCGGTGGAATCGGCGGAAGATGCCGGAGAAATCAGCCGCGGACCGCGCGGGCAGCCGAGAGTCAAGAAAAACTGCCGCTTTCCTGGCTTTTTGACGCCGGCCGTGCGATTTCACTGCGGGGGGGTGACGAATGTCGCTAGCTTAAGAAATGCGACCGCAACGGGTCGTAGCTGCCTTGGCGTGCCGCCACAAGCTGTTGTAGGCTGGCCGGAGGCTCCACGCTTAAGTCAGTGCCATTCGTGGGGGTGACCGACTCGCGCTCCGTAAGCGGCCGACGTTCCCAAGAAACCGTGGCATTCCGACGCAGCAACGATCGTCGACAACTTCCACCTGTAGGCGGGGGCAGACTATAGCAATGCGAGCAATAACGTCACCGTGTCGGGTGGGGCTTGTTATTTTAGTCGCCGACGATCAAAATGGCCGGAGGCACGACCTGCTCGGTCCGGTCCAAAGTGCGGACTCGATGTCGGCATTATCGATTCGTCGGGCCAACCGGCGGAAGATGCGACTAGCTTTGGTGACACGCTACACGGCGGATTCTTTACAATATAATCATCGACGTGCGCGGCGCATGTCCCGTCAAGGAGAGGTTACAAAGTCGACCCGAGAAGGGATTGGAGATGAGCGATAGTTTCGATCTGACAAAACTGGAACCGGATACCTTTGAGCACATGGTAAACGCCTTAGCACTGATCGTGCTCGGTGCGGGTGCGACTGGCTTTGGACCGGGTTCGGACGGGGGGCGCGATGGGTACTTCGAGGGTGAGGCCCCATATCCCAGCACCACCGAAAGGTGGGGAGGCGTATGGTATATTCAGTCGAAATTTCACAAACCACACCTCTCAGATGACCCGCAAAAGTGGCTTCTGCAGAAGGTGAGTGAAGAACTGAATGAGTTTAGAAAACCCGACTCCAAGAGGAAGTGGCCGACCAACTGGATCGTCGCCACGAACATCGACCCTTCGGGTGTACCGGAGACAGGGGCTTTCGATAAAGCCAGAGCACTTGTTAAGGCTGCAAAGCCCGGACTGGAGAAGCATTTCCATATCTGGGGAGGTGCCAAGCTCATCGACTACCTCTCCGCACATCGGCACGTCGCGGAGCGGTACGCCCACTTTCTGACGCCTGGAAACCTCTTGGCCGAGCTGATGGCGCAGATGAAGGAGGCCCGCGCGGATGTCGATGCGATCCTTCAGCAACTCATCGTGAGGAAGTTCAAAGACCAGAAACAAACCAAGCTTGAACAGGCGGGATCGCAGGCAGACGTCAAGCCCGCGATCCATGACTTGTTTGTCGATCTGCCGTTTGTTAGCAGGGAGCACCGACTTGAGGCAGACGTTATGGCGTGCTTCACCAGTGCGGGCAATGAGGCACACCAGCCAGTGGTTGGCAAGCAAGAAGGACCGGACTGGAGGATCTGGGCCAGGAACCCGCGACGTGCGCGAGTGTGGTTTCTCCGGGGAGGACCTGGACAAGGTAAATCGACCGTAGGGCAGTATTACTGTCAGATCCAGCGGGCGGCGCTCATCTTGTCTGGCAGTACGAACGGCACGGGCATTCTGAGGGCACATCATATCGAACATACGACTGCGGAGGAAGTGCGTACGGCAGCATTGCGTGACGGTTTCTGGCCAGTGGTGCCCCGCATCCCGCTTCACGTCGAACTAAAGGATTATGCGCAGTGGTACGGGAAGAAGAGGAAAAGCGGCAGTTCGAAAGGTGTTCTGACTTTCATCGCCGAGGCGTTGGGCGCCGCGATTGAGCAGCCTGTCAAAGTGGGGACTTTGAAGCGAGCCCTGAAAGGGCAGCGTTGGGTAGCCGTGTTTGACGGTCTCGACGAAGTGCCTGAGGACGTGAAGGATAAGGTGGCAGCCGAAGTCACGTTGTTTATCACGCAGGTCGCCCTTGAGGAGTGCTGCGACCTGCTGAGCCTCTGTACGTCGCGACCTCAAGGGTATTCAGGACAATTTAGAGATCTCGATAGCGCTACGGTAGACTTGCTCCCCTTACCGACCGACCGCGCACTGGCCTGTGCTCGCCCCGTTATCTCGTTCCAACGGTCTACCGAGGATAGCAAAAAGGCGATCGCTCTACTTGAATCCTCGGCCAATTCCCCCTCCATCCGAGAGCTTCTGACGACACCGCTGCAGGCCCACATTCTTGCTGTCGTGGTAAGGGATGGGGAGCGACCGCCGGACCGTCGATGGAAGCTATACTCTCGCTTCTATGATGTTATTCGACGCCGTGAGGCGAACCGAAACCTCCCCGACGCTCGCCTGGCTCGTCTGCTGGGTGGAGAAGAAAAGCTATTGAAGACACTGCATAATCGGGTGGGATTTAGACTTCAAGCTGACGCCGAGACTAGCCAAGGCGCCGAGACGAGTCTTGCCCGTGAGGAGTTCCGTACGCTTGCTTTTAAGACGGTCTCGCAGATGGTTGAAGACAATGTGGAACAGAAAGTCGAAATTCTCGACAAGGCAACCACCGAGCGGCTGGTGCTGATCAACACGCCAGAGCACGGGACCAAGCTCCGCTTCGACATCCGGCAACTTCAAGAATTCTTCGCCGCAGAGTGCCTGTACGATTCCGTGAAGGCAGACGAGTTGCGTACTCGGATCGCGATCGTGGCTGGCGATGCGCACTGGAGGGAAGTTACTCATTTTCTGCTTAGTTCGTTGGTGGAGAATGACCGGAGTACGGAATTGAGTGTTGCCATCGATCAACTCAGGCGTCTCAACGACGGGGACAAAGACGATTTCGCCGCGCTGAGCCGCGCGCCGGCAAGGGGGCCCTGCTTGCCGCGAGGCTGCTGAGTGAGGGTGTGCTGGAGCAGGACAAGACAGTTCGCCAAAGCTTTCGCGACTGTCTGACCCCGATGGCCGCCTTCGCCAATATCGGGCGCCTCAGTACATTCCTAAACGTACTTCAGGAAAACAGTAAGGCATGGCTGCTGACCTTCCTGCTGGACAAACTGAGGGAATCTGCCCCTGCTGAGAACATCGGGGCTGCGATCGTTCTGGCTCATATTCTACCTGACACACATCAGCGGGTTCCGGAGGTGCAACAGTTCTTGAGCCGGGCGTCTGGAAGTTACCTTGGCGCGGTCATCGAATCGTTTTCTCGGCGTTGGCATGAACAGGACCGTCTCGAAGTCCCGAGATGGTTTGCTTCGCTACTGTTGCAGCTCCTGACTAAGCCGAACTGGGCTGAGTTGGGTGCCGACGTTATCTCGGGTGCTGTATGGCTCCTTCGGAATAATTCGGCAGAGCGCCCGCCAGTTCCCAGCGTTTTAGCTCCCCAATTCGCATCCCTTCTGCCGTTGCTATTCTTGAGCTGGCACGAACGCCCGGTCGAGGAACACGTCGCGATCGGCAACCTTCGTTTCCGCTTCCCGAGATCGGCCGACAACGTCGAGGAAGTTATCGGGGCAGCCAATGAAGCCGCCGTAGCTGAAGACGCCCCAGGTATTTTCCACTTTATCCAACTCCTACTGCGCTTCTCAAAAACCCGATCCCGGACGGCGTATGTCGCTATCCTTCAGGCGATTCACCAGGCCGGAAATAACCTACTCCTCCCGCTGCGCCGAGCAATTCAATTCCCGCTGCCGAAAGTTCCATCGGGCACGACGCTCGCCAGCGTAGCGGAAGGAATTGGCCAAACGAAAGATGACGAGTTCACCGCGATGATTACCGCCGGTGAGGTTCGGTTTGAACCTTTCGAGGGAAGGATGTTGTGGGAGTTCGGATTCGAGGCCCGTGAGCCAGTGACAAAATCGGACTTGGTCGAATGCTACAATCATTCTCCCGGACTGGCGCTCGCACTTGCTGTTGTACTTTCGCGTACCACGGGAACTCGCTTTGACTCGTCCGATACGCTGAGCCGATTTGTCGGGGACATTATCCCACGATTGCAGGCTGACCCCGCCCCTATCCTCGCTGTTCCGTGGTGCTGGGACTTCCTGATGAAACATGCCCCCGCCCATGCGAACGCACTTCGCGTTTTAGTATTCGGTGCTTGCCGGTTGTCGCTGCCTTACGAGAGGCGGCAACAGCATTCCCCGCTGTATCATCGTTATGGTGACATCGAGGTCATTGCCGGTGTCTTGGGCCTCTTTACTCAGCATGGGGAATCTTCCGTCCTTCCGCAGATCGCCGATCTGATCCTCAGCCATTTGAGGATGTTTGGCGTCGGACGCCATGTAGCTTCCGAAACCGCGCTGCCATCTGAGCTGATGTCTGACCTGAAGAAAGCTAAGGAGTCACTTGCCGCGGTCGCAACAGACGGTCGCCTATGCTGGAGCATCCGATGCTCCGCCGCGATCCTCGAAGTGCTTAGCACTGGCCCGGAAGCGAACGCCGATGCGCTTAACCCCGTCGTAGCGGAATTAGTCGCTAACTGCAACAGCAACAAAGGAGAATGGCTGTTGGACGCGTTGGTCGCTGTCCTCACCTATGTCTGCCGGAAGCAGACGCCGTTTGTATCCGCGCTGGTTCGCGACCTTTTCGAGTCATGCCGCGAAGACTATCGGGCGCGGGCAACCCTCGAACAAGTCCTAATGGTATGGCGCGAGTGGTCTGGAGCACCAGTCACAAGTCAGTCGTTGCGGGATCGCTGGCTCTACCGTGTCGACTAGGTACTGTAGGTGCGCTTGCCGTGCTGGCTGCCGCCCGGCTACACTAGCGACACTCGATGCCGGGGTGGCAGTACCGAAGGGTCACCTTTGCAATTGAGCGGTAGTAGCGGTTCACGTATTGACAGAGCGTGATGACATGGCCACTGACACGATACCAACTCTGGAAAACTCCAGCGGAAACGCCACTTGAAAAACCCTATCGCGTCGATTAAAACCACAGGTATTAACCCGTGAATGCTCACGAGCGGTACTCGGCGATCCGTTCCCGTCCCAGTTACGGATTCCTATGGTATATCCGTTAGCGAGGCGAACGACCTAGCCGTGGGCGGTTGGTCGTAAGCTCCATTGCCCGTCGGAAAGCTCGACCGACGCGTCGAAACTGCTCAGTCGGGCCGAGTCAGGACAGGTTCGTTTCGTGACCCACCCGGCCGCCGATTTTCCCGACAAACCCATTCTGAGATTGCCATCTCGTAATTCAAATTGCCGGTAAGCGCCGGCAGACTTGACGAAGGCACTCTACGGCCCGTGAAGTCTGGCCGGCGAGGCTGGCGGCGATCCTCGTCTCCCAGCCGTGGCCGCGGACGAGGACAGATGGCAGGCGACGAGAAACCGTGCTGAGCCGGCCTGTGAAGCCTTGGCTGGGAACCCTTTGGATACCTGGCCATTGGGCTGCTGCCGGAGGGGACGGAGAGGAGTGCAGAAGGCCACGGGGCGGCAAGCTGGCACAACGCGAAGCGGCGCGGTAGAATGCCCTCAATTGACCGGTACAAGGGGCCCCCCTGTTGTTCACGATCTCCCAGGTGAGGAGCGATTAAACCATGACCGAAGAACATCGTGTGTCGAGGCGTTCTGCTTTGAAGTCAGCCACTGCCGCGGGCACCGCCGCGTTGCTGGGAGGTGGAGCGGGCGGCCAGCCCGTGCTCGCAGCGTCGGAACCGCCGCCGCGCCCGAACGATCTGCAAACGCAGATTTTCTCGAAAGTATGGAGCACGCCGCTGATTGACACGCACGAGCACCTGTGCGAGGAACAAGATCGCCTTTCCCACGGTGGCCTCAAGGCAGACGACTGGAGCGTGCTCCTGTCACACTACCTCGACTCGGATCTGTTGACCGCGGGGATGCCAAGCGACTCTTACAACAGGTTCTTCGCGAAGGGACCGTCTCCCCGTGAGAAATGGGATCTGCTGGCGCCCTTTTGGCCCGCGGTCAAGAACACCGGCTATGGACGCGCGGTGCGGATTGCGGTGCGGTACCTCTACGGGGTCGATAATTTGTCAGCCGATACGGTGGAGAAGGTGCAGGCGGGCTATGAGAGCACGCGAAAGCCGGGGTTCTACCAACACATCCTCCGCGACTTGGGCAAGATAGAATCCTGCCAAGTGAACGCCCTGGAAGGCAGGCCGTTTCGCGAGTCCAAGATGCCGACGCTCTTGATGCAGGACCTCAGCATCGTGGGGATGTTCGCTGGCCCGGCGTTCCCCACGTTCAGCGCCGGCACGGGGATCGCCGTCGCCGAGCTGGCTGACTGGCACAAGGTCATCGACTGGTGGTTCGACAAATACGGCCGCTACGCCGTGGCAGTCAAGTCCCAGAACGCCTACAGCAGGGACATCGACTACCGGCAGACCCCGGCCGAGAAGGCTGCCGAGGTCTTCAAGAGGAAGATAAAAGGCCAGCATGTCGTCGCGGAGGATCAAAAGGCCCTCGAGGACCACCTTTTCTGGTATGCGGTGCAGAAGGCCACGGAGAACAATCTGCCGGTAAAGCTGCACACGGGCTACTACGCCGGGCAGAATTCGATGCCGCTTTCGCGGCTGATTCACAACGCCGGATCGGCCTGCGAGTTGTGCCGATGTGCGCCGCACGCTTCCTTCGTGTTCATGCACATCTGCTATCCCTACTACGAGGAATTGATCGCCTTGGCCAAGCAATGGACGAACGCCTACGTGGACATGTGCTGGTCGTGGATCATCAACCCGGTTGCGGCCAAGGACTTTCTGAAGAAATACCTGGTGACGGCGCCGGCGAACAAGATCCTGACCTTCGGCGGCGACTACATCGTCGTCGAGCCGGTTCTGGGACATGCCATGATCGCTCGCGCCGGCATCGCGCTGGCATTGAGCGAGCTGGTCGAGGAGCGCTGGCTGAGCCTCGACGACGCCCTGGAACTCGTCGATCCGATCATGCACGGCAACGCGCGGCGGATTTTCCGCCTTGCGGAGAAGGAAAAGGCCCTCCGCAGGGCGAGTTGATGGGCGTGGTGCGCAATGTACACCTCAATCGCTGGGACGTTCCCTTGGGCTGGCGGAATGGTTCGAGCTTTCCCGTCTGGGAGTTCGACGGCCTGTGGCAGCCATCCGTGCCGCGTAAGACACCTGCCGTCGAGGTAAGGAAGCTTCCTGCCTATGGCATGGGTGCAAGAGGGAAAACGGCCATGGCCGCTTCCCCCCTCCTGCACCAGCTTGACTTGCCAGTTCCTCCTGGTTTAGACTCGGTTCTGTGGGAAATCAGATTTCCTATTGGCAGTTGTTCGCTGCCCGGACAACGCTCGCAATCCCAGCCCAGGTATCCCATGTGTCCTGCTTCTTCACGGAATATCGTCGTGTTGTCTCTGCTCTCGTTGCTGGCTGCGGCCCGCTCAACCCAGGCCGCGGACGCGCCACCGACGAAGCTGCTTGGGTTCACCAGCGGTCGTGCCGCGGCGCAGCTTGCACTGGAGCGGAAATTCGACGAGCACATTTCTGCCGCCGACCAAAAGGCGTGGCTCGAGCAGATGGCTGCGGCGCCGAACCACGTTGGCTCGCCGCATGACAAGGCCAACGCCGACTTCATGCTCGCGAAGTTCAAGGAGTGGGGCTGGGACGCACACATCGAGACTTTCCAGGTGCTTTACCCCACGCCGAAAAAGGTGGCCGTCGAACTAATCGCACCGACGCACTTCGTCGCGAAACTTCGAGAGCCAGCCGTGATTGGTGATCGCACCTCGACGCAGATCGCCGACGAACTTCCACCCTACCACGTCTACGGCGCCGATGGCGACGTGACGGCGGCCCTGGTCTATGTCAACCAAGGCATGCCCGATGATTACAAGGAACTCGCGGGGCACGGTATCGACGTGAAAGGCAAGATCGTCATCGCGCGCTATGGCGGCGGCTGGCGCGGGCTCAAGCCGAAGTTCGCCTACGAGCACGGTGCGATTGGCTGCATCGTCTACTCGGATCCCCGCGACGACGGCTACGGCGCGGGCGACGCCTATCCAAAGGGGGCATTCCGCCCGGCCGACGGCGTCCAGCGCGGCTCGGTGCTCGACATGCTGATTTACCCTGGCGATCCGCTGACGCCGGGTGTCGGTGCAACGGGGGGTGCCAAGCGCCTTGCGATTGCGGACGCAAAAACCATCTTGAGAATTCCCGTGCTGCCGATGTCCTACGCCGATGCACGGCCGTTGCTGGCGGCGCTCGACGGTCCGGTGGTGCCGGCGACTTGGCGCGGTTCGCTGCCGATTACCTATCACTTCGGCCCGGGACCGGCGAAGGTTCACCTCACGGTGTCGTCGGATTGGACCCTCAAGCCGATCTATGATGTCGTCGCCGTGCTGCAAGGCCGTGAGCGATCCGACGAGTGGATCGTGCGCGGCAATCACCACGATGGGTGGGTGTTCGGCGCCGAAGATCCGCTCTCCGGCAACGTCGCGCTAATGGCCGAGGCGAAAGCCATCGGCTGGCTGGTGAAGGATGGCTGGCGCCCGAAACGCACGCTGGTCTACTGCAGTTGGGATGGCGAGGAGCCGGGTTTGCTCGGTTCAACCGAATGGGCGGAGGCGCACGGGGACGAACTCAAGCAGAAGGCTGTGCTTTATCTCAATTCAGACGCCAACGGCCGCGGCTTCCTCAGCGCCGAGGGGAGTCATTCGCTGCAGATGCTGGTCAACCAGGCGGCCAGCGCCGTGCGCGACCCCGAAACCGGTGCGAGCGTCCTCGAGCGGCTGAAGGCGAGAATCCTCGTGGAAAGTAGCCGCCGTGGCGCGTCCGAGGAATTGAAGCGCGTCGCGAAAATCGTGGGCGGCGGCGGCGACCCCCCGATCGCGGCACTCGGCACCGGCTCCGACTACACGGCATTCATTGATCACCTCGGCATCGCCTCACTCAATCTTGGCTTTGGTGGTGAGAGTGAAACGGGCGGCGTTTATCATTCAGCCTACGACTCCTTCGATCATTATTCGCGGTTTGGCGATCCGGGCTTTGTCTACGGGGTGGCCCTCGCGCAAGTCGCAGGCCGGGTTGCCTTGCGCATGTCCGAGGCGGATCTCCTGCCGCTGCGGGTGGGCGATTTGTCCGACGCCGTCGCGCAATACGTCGATGAAGTGCACAAGCTTGCCGATGGCATGCGCGAGAGCACCGAGTTGCAGCACCGCTTGCTCGATGAAAAGCTCTACACGCTGGCAGCGGACCCGACGAAGGCTTACCGTCCGCCCGAACGCGACGCGGCCGTGCCGGTGCTCAATCTGGCGCCGCTCGACAACGCTCTGCTACGATTGAAGAAAGTGGCCAAAGCCTTCGACGAGGCGCGCGTGCGGCGCGTTCCAGGCCGAAGTGAAGTTGAGCGATGCGCGGCGCGCCGAGGTTAACGGACTGTTGCGATCACTGGAGCAAAGGCTTACGAGCCGCAAGGGGCTGCCGGGCCGCGAATGGTATCAGCACATGATCTATGCTCCGGGGCTCAAGACGGGTTATGGGGTCAAGACGCTACCGGGCGTGCGCGAGGCGATCGAGGATCGGCGGTGGTCCGACGCGGAGCATTTCGCGGCCGTGATCGCTGCTTCGCTCGGTGCCTATTGTGATCAACTGGAAAAACTCACGGCGCTCTTGAAGTCCAGCGACTAAGGCAGACGGCATCCGGTTTTTGATGTGCGCGCACGATTCCTCCAGCCAGCGGAGGATCAGGAGCAATTCGTGAACGCGAACGTCGGTCAACCCAATCGGCCTGCCGCCAAGCGATCGAAGGGTTGACCGGTTCTTGAACGCGTTCGGAGAGGAACCTGGCACGGCCGTTTCAATTAGGTCATCCTTCTTCGGCATCCCGCAAATTCGCCCTATTCTCGGAACGTGTTCTAATCTATTACCAATCTATTACACGGATAGTACCTGGCGTTTACCCAAGACCTTACAATCCGACGTACAATATCAGGGTTAGCCCATCGTATGGTGTCTGAAAGGATCCGTCATCAACAATTCATCAACCAGCCACCCACCGACCCTCTTCACGGCATTGCCACCGCATGGCAGGTTTCCTCGGGGACATCGGCCCTCTATTCTCTTGAGCAGCGTCTTTGGACCTTATGCCCAGGACGACGAATATGGCAGCCGGCTGAGAAATCCGATGGAGTTGTATCACAACCAGGTGACTCGCGTGCAGGGGCCGTTTTCGCTGCGTCTGTTTCATCGCTCCTGGGGTCTGATGTTCATCCAGGCCAACGTTGACGCGCCGTGTACGCTACTGGATTATCCCAGCCTGAAGCGCTTTATTGAGGAGATTTGCAGCCGGCGCTACGACATCGTCGGCATCAGTGGTATCGTGCCGAATTTTCTCAAGGTCAAGAGGATGTGCGAGTTGGTTCGAGAGCATCTTCCCGAGGCAAAGATCATCGTTGGCGGACATGTCGCCAACATTCCCGACCTGGCAGAGAGAATCGACGCCGACTATGTCGTTCGAGGCGAAGGGGTCCGATGGTTTCGCACATTCCTGGGCGAAGACCCCGAGCAGCCTCTCCGCCACCCGCAGATCATCTCCGGACACGGTACGCGGAGCGTGGGCATCAACGTTACGGAGAATGCGGCCGACATGACCGCAACGGTCATTCCGTCGGTCGGCTGCCCCGTGGGTTGCAACTTCTGCTCCACCTCGGCAATGTTCGGCGGCAAGGGGCACTCGGTCCGCTTCTACCAGACGGGCGACGAGCTGTTCGACATCATGTGCCAGCTTGAAGGGAACTTGAAGGTCCGGTCGTTCTTCGTGATGGACGAGAACTTCTTGCTGGATCGTGGGCGGGCCCTGCGACTCTTGGAACTCATGGAACGGCACGATAAGGCATGGACCTTCTACATGTTCAGTTCCGCCAGCGCGCTGTGCCTCTACAGCACGGAGCAACTGGTGCGGCTGGGGCTGGTTTGGGTCTGGCTGGGTCTGGAAGGCGAGAACAGCCGGTATGCGAAGCTCCATGGCACGGACACGCGGGCCCTGGTCCGCCGGCTCCAGGCCCAGGGCACGCGCGTCCTGGGCTCGACGATTATCGGTTTGGAAGGCCATACTCCAGAGAACATCGACCAGGTGATCGAGCACGCCGTAGGCCACGATACCGTTTTTCACCAGTTCATGCTTTACACGTCGCTGCCCGGCACTCCGCTGCACGCCGACCTTTCGGCCCAGGGGCGGATGAAAGACGAAAGCGAGTGCAACCTGGCCGACGTTCACGGACAGTCGCTCTTCAACTACCGGCATCCGCACATCCACGGCAGCCTTGAGACGGAGTTCATCGTGCGGGCCTTTCAGCGGGACTTCGAGGTCAACGGCCCGAGCATGGTGCGGATGGCGCGGACGTTGCTTGCCGGCTGGAAGCGGCACAAGAACCATCCGAATCCGCGCGTCCGCCGCCGCTTCGCCTGGGAAGCCCGTGAGCTGTCCACCGTCTACCCGGCGGTAGTCGCGGCAGCGCGGTTTTACTACCGGGACAGTCCCGCGCTACGTGCAAAGATGGAGGCGGTTCTCAACGACTTGCACGGCGAGTTCGGCCTGAAATCACGGTTGTACGCGGCCTTGGCCGGGCGGTATGTCTACTGGAAAATGCGCCGCGAGGAAAAAAGGCTCGCACGTGGCTGGACCTACGAACCGCCGACTTTTTACGAATGGAACGAAGCGGCCCAACGTCTGGCCTCCGGCCACGGTCCGCAAGCGACACTTTGTCAACCCTTGACCTGCCGCGACGCGCGGCTGCCGATCGGGGCTGCTGAAGGAAACCTTTCGGAAGCGCTGACCATCGGGTGATCCTTCCTGGCAGATAGGAGCCAAAAACTTCTCGTTGTCGCACGGAGATTCCATTTCGTTCCAGGCCCTCGCAAGTGCCATGAAAAGGCTGCGTTCGTAGCCCCCCGAGTGGATTCTCCTTGTCATCCCTGGGATTCGCGTTACAATTACAGTGCCTGGAACGGGTTGCCGCGAAGTCTAATTGTAGGGTGGGCATTAGCCCGCCTTCTCTAAAATACAATGTGGGGGTGGGCTAATGCCCACGCTGCCGCTTCCGGTACTTAGGCACTGCGAGGCGGTTATGCCCCATGCTCTGGGGATAGACATCGGATCTGTCGCGGTCAAGCTGGCGCTCGTTGACCCCGGTGGGAACTTGCTCGGCGTTTGGTCTCGCCCCATCCTGCGCCAACCCGCGGAAGCGCTGGCGAGTCTCATCGCCGAGATTCGAGGCGAGACAGATTGGCAACCTATCCTACACCTGCCCGCGGGAGAGATGATCGCGGTCCGCATCGGGGTCACCGGCGACGGTTGCGAACTGGTGCGTGGCCCCGTCCGCCGGGAAACCGCGGTGGTGGCCCTCAGTCGAGCCCTCCCTCTGTTCTTCCCTGACGCTCGGACGGCGATCGAGATCGGCGGCCATTCGGCCCGCTACGTGGTGATCGAACCTCGCACGCTCACGCTGCTGGACTACGGCTTGAACCAGCAGTGCGCCGCTGGATCGGGCTCCTTCTTGGACCAACAGGCAGGGCGTCTGGGCCTCGACGTGGAGGCTTTCGCGCGGCTGTCGGCAAGCGCGCCGCGTGGGGCAACGGTTGCCGGCCGCTGCAGCGTATTCGCGAAATCGGACATGATCCATCTCCAACAGAAGGGAACGCCTGTCGGGGAGATCGCCTACGGTTTATGTCTGGCGATGGCGCGGAATTTCATGGCCGCGGTGGTCCGCGGCCGGCAGATCGTGCCCCCGTTGGCTCTTGTCGGCGGCACTGCTGCGAATGAGGGCCTGGTGCGGGCCTTCGCGGAGGTCCTGGGCCTCAACGCGGAAGCACTCCGTATCTCGCCCAACCCGGGCGGGGAAGGAGCGGTGGGAGCCGCCTTGGCAGCGCTGGAGTGCGACGCGATCCCCGCGGTGCCGTGGACTGACGTCATGCTGACGCTTGACCTCGCGGATGGTCAGGCTCGGGCGCACCGGTCCAAAAGCAACCCCCCACCCCCTGCCCCTCTCCCAAGGGGAGAGGGGAGTGCACGCGCGACCCTCGCGCCGCTGGCAATGCAGCCGAGCCCCGCCGCACCGCTGGATCCGCTGCCGACCGCAGGGCCCGTAGAAGCCTACCTTGGCGTGGATGTGGGATCGGTGAGTACGAACCTGGTTCTCCTGAGCCCGGACGGGAAGGTCTATGAGGGCATCTACCTACCCACCCGTGGCCGGCCCATTGAGGCCATCGGCCAGGGGCTCGATATCCTCCGCGATTCTGTCGGCGAGAAGCTGCGGGTGCTCGGCGTCGCGGTCACGGGGAGCGGTCGGTATCTGGCTGCGCACTTGCTGGGCGCGGACCTGGTCAAGAACGAGATCACCTGCCAACTCCGTGCCGCGGTCCAGGTTGCGCCCGATGTCGACACGATTTTCGAGATCGGCGGGCAGGATTCGAAATACATCCACGTCCGGGATGGGCACAGCGACGACTTCGTGATGAACAAAATCTGCGCGGCGGGCACCGGGTCTTTCCTCGAGGAGCAAGCCGAGTACTTGGGCGTGGCGATCGTGGACGAGTTTTCGCGTCTCGCGGCGGCGTCCACCGCGCCTTCCGAACTCGGGTGCCAATGCACCGTCTTCATGCACAGCGACGTTGTCGCCGCGCAACGTTGCGGTGCCTCCGTGCCGGATCTCTGCGCAGGACTGGCGTACTCGGTTGCCCGCAATTACCTCGACCGCGTCGTCTCCGCGCGCCCCATCGGGCGTTCGATCATGTTCCAGGGCGGCGTGGCAAGCAATCCGTCGGTCGTTGCTGCGTTCCAGCAGATCCTTGGGGCGCCCATCCGCGTCCATCCTTACGCCAAGGTTTCGGGAGCGATTGGTGCAGCGCTCCTCGTACGCGGGGCCCATCCGACCACGACTGCCTTCCGTGGCTTCGACGCCTGTCGCGACCAGGAAGTGGAATCGTTCGAGTGCCCGGCATGCGCGAACCGCTGCCAGGTGAACCAGATCCTCATCGAGCGGCACAAGGTCTACTTTGGCGACGCCTGTGAGCGATACTCGAGCCGCGCCACCGGTCATACGTCGAAGGACCTGCCCGACCTTGCCGCGCGTTGGCAGGAAATCGAGCAGCCCTACCTGGCACGTCCGCTTGAGTCGCGCGGACGCATCGGCATCCCTCGGGCCTCGACGCTCGTTGGTCAACTTCCGTTCTGGGTCCCGTTCTTCAGGCAACTGGGCTACGAGGTAGTTGCCTCGCAAGCGAGTTCCCAGGCGACCCTTCAGGCAGGGTTACGCCGGCTCCCGGCCGAGACCTGCCTGCCGATCAAGCTGGCCTTCGGCCACGTGCAGGAACTCCTCGAAGCCGGTGTCGACCGCATCTTCTTGCCGTCGATCCTTACGCAATCAGGCGACAACGCGAGCTTCGCCCATTCCTGTCCCTACGTTCAGGCCGTGCCCTACATGATCAAGGCGGCTCTCTCCGCGTCGTTTCTGTCGCCCGAGGTTCATCTATCCCACGGCGAGGACGAGTTTGTTGCGGGGCTGGCGCCGGCTTTCGCGGAACTGGGCGTCGGCCGGCACGAGATCGGCGATGCATACCGTGAAGCGTCTGCCGCCTGGTCGAAATTTCGTCGCCAGATTGTCGATGCCGGTCGCGAGGTGCTCGATGGCGTTGAGCGGGCGATCATCGTCATCGGCAAGCCGTACAATGTCCTCGATCCGTACCTGAACCTGAACCTGCTGCAACACTTGAGACGTCTTGGCGTGACTGCGACGCCGATGTGGTACCTGCCGATCGAGGACGTTGCGCTCGAAGGGCCATCCGATCGACTCCCCTGGCACCTGAACCGCAATATGATCCGCGCCGTTCACTACTGCCAGGGCGATGACCGCCTGTTCCCGGTGCTCGTCTCGAGCTTCGGCTGCGGGCCGGACGCTTTCACGCAGATGATCCTGGCGCCGATGCTCGACGGCCGGCCGTCGCTCGTCTTGGAGTTCGACGAGCACCGTGCCGAAGCGGGGCTCATCACGCGGCTGGAGGCGTTTCTCGACGAGATCGAGGGTTCTCGCAATCTGCCGGCCTTAAGCGCCGCGCTCGAAACGAATGATCAGACGCGGGCAGCAGGTACTCCTGGTCGTGCTCGGCCCGACGTTCAATCGTTCGTCATCCCCTACTTCTCCGACCATGCGTACGCCTACTCGGGCGCGCTGCGGGCCGCGGGCCATCGAGCGCGCGTGCTCCCGCTTCCATCGGAGGAGATTCGGCATCTTGGCGAGGTGAGCACGTCTGGGAAGGAATGCCACCCCTACAGCCTGCTCACGGGCGACCTCGTGCACCTGGCGCATTCGCCGCGCAAAGGTGACGAAGTGTTCTTCTTCTTCGGGACTGCAATTCCCTGCCTCCTTCACCAGTACGGCGAGGGCCATCGTCAGCTCCTCAAGCGGATGAAGGTGTCTGACCTTTCGGTTTTGACGCCCGGGATCGAGGAGCTGAAGGCTCTTGTGGGGGTCGAGATCGGCGCCCGCCTTTGGCGTGGACTCGTGGCGGTTGACCTGCTGATCAAGATGGTCTGTGAAACGCGGCCCTACGAACTCCAGCACGGTCAGACGGACGAGGTGCACTGCCAGAACATCAAGGATATCGAAACGGCCATTACCACGGACGAACTGTCCGCGGCCCTCACGATGGCGATCTCGCGACTGCGGCTCATCCCGGTCGACCGGTCGGCGCGACGGCCCGTCGTGGGTGTGGCCGGCGATATCTACACCCGCATCAACCCGGTGGGCAACGAGGATCTGTTCCTGTGGCTGGAGGAGCAGGGCTGTGAGGTCTGGCCCGCGCCATTCCTGGTGGACATCACGGACTTCTCCCTCCGCCGAGACTGGACGAAAGGGACCCTCGGCGAGGCCGCACTTCTGGGCGCCCTCATGCTCCGCAAGAACGTCGAGAGCTGGCGTGTCCGCCGCATGTTCCGTGGGCAGGTCAAGCGCGGAGACGAGCCTGGCTACCAGGAGGTTCTGGACATGGCAAGACCGTATCTCGGCGAGCAGCAGAACGAAGTTCTGGTGCTCAATGTGGCGAAGATGGTAGACTTCGCCCGCCACGGCGCGGACGGGATAATCAATGCAGTCTGCTTCAACTGCATGCTGGGTACGGTTTCCAGCGCTGTCACACGTCGAATTCGAGAGGACCACGGCGGGATTCCGATTGCGAACCTCGTCTACTCTGCTGTCGAGCGCAGTCAACGGGCGATGCTGGAGGCGTTCCTGCACCAGGTGAAAACGTACATGAAACGACGATCCGAGGCCGCGCTTGCCGGGGGAGCCAAATCGCCACCGCGTGACAAGGGACTCCTCGCACGCCTTTGGCCCGGCGGCTGACACCGCGGGCATGGTCGAGTAACTGCAGGGTAGGCAGCATGGCCTCAATCCCTCGCCACCTCGTTTCATACGTTTCGAACACCTCGTCGCCCACACGTAGGTAACAGCGGAGGTCACCACCGCTTCGAGGTTGCCGATCCTGTCATGGCGTTCTCCCGTGTACCTCCAAGCTAGATAATCGTTGTAAATCGAAACCGTCCATAAGATCAAGGGGTAGTCGGCGTTGGCTCCAGCAACGGAGCTACCGTACCATTGTACGCTGCTTGCAGCCGCGCAACGTCGATCTTGACCATTTGCATCATGGCTTCCATCACCCTCTTCGCTTTCTCGGGATCCTTGTCATGCAGCAACCGCGGCAGGGCTTCCGGTACAATTTGCCAGGCGATGCCGAACTTGTCCCTCAGCCAACTGCACTGTATGGGCTGGCCGCCGTCGGCTGTCAGTGCGTCCCATAGTCGATCGACTTCCGCCTGATCACCGCAAAGAACCGATAGGGAGATCGCATCGGGCAGGTTGAACGGAGCATGCGGCCCTCCGTTCAGGATCTGGTGTTGCTTGCCCGCCAAAGTGAATTCAATCAAGAGCGGGTCGCCTTTCTTGCCCCCGGGCGTATCGACCGACGATCTGAGAATTCGATCGATGTGCGAGTCGGGAAAAAGCGAGATGTAGAATTCGGCCATCTCCAGGGCTCGGCCGTCGCACCAGAGACAAGGAATGATAGTCGGTGTCTGAGCCATAATCGGTTCTCCTTTGCACGCCGCCGGTCAACCATCTACGTCGGGTATTCTACGTAGACGCTGCGTAAAAGTAAAGCGTCCTCACCCGGCCCGACTGTTGGCTCCTTCGCGACCAGGCACGCCATATGCCTTTGCAATCCCCGCGGCCCTACGCGATGCCGAAACGGGCGTCGAGATCCTTTGGCCAGCAGGGGAAGAAACGGATGACGCCCTCATGGCTTTGCAGAAGCATCTCGTTCACAGCCAGCGAAGGTGATACATTTTCGATTCCGCCGCCGCCGAAGGCGAGGACTTTGTTGGGCATGGAGTGGTGGTCGTACATGTTGCGCAGCTCAGCGAGGATCTGCGCAGGGTCATAGCCAACGCGGGCGCAAGCGGTGTACCAGGAGGAGGCACCGTTGCCGTCGAGCCAGCGGCTCATGCTATCGATCATGTTCCGCGAAATCACGAGGAGCTTCGGATTGCTATCGAGGCCGATGGCGCCGGCAGGGTAGATGTACTGGATGCCAAGTGTATTGCCATCACACCAGGCCATGCCTTTCTCGGTGTAGCGAAAAACCGTCTTTCCATACAGATAACCGCGGCGTCGGACTCGCCCCGGGGGTGTCGAAGCGCCCTGGCAGGCGCTGTTTGACCGCGAAAAGGCCAGGCGGTAACATGGCAGAAGATCGAGGCCCAAACAAGAACTCCTACCGGTGGCCCAGTAACTGAATATGAAGAACCCTGACGCCACGAGAAAGGACATCAAGATCACTGCCAGAGCATTCGTGAGACTCTTTTCCCTCTTCAGTATCTTGGCCCTGCTGGTCCTTGCACCGGGGGCTCTTGCCCAGCAGCCCGTCGAAGCCCCGCCCAACGCCCCGGCCACGGTCGAGTGGAATGCCGGGAACGGGCGGCTGAGCCTCCGTTATCATGGCGGCGTGATTCTCGATGCCGCCATTCGCAGCGAAGACGCAACGGGACGCCCAGTGGCCGGGGTCGAGGTCAAACTGGAACCGGCGGTAATCCCTGGCAACAAGGTCGAGCAGCGTCTGAACTTCGTTTCGGCCAAACCGCAGGAAGGCCTGAAGCTGGTCTTGCGCGGCACCGTCACCGGTAGCGGAGAGGCATTCCCCGCCGAAACCGTTGGCGAGGCACAGAAGCGATTCCCGTTGGTCCGCAACAGCGTAGGACTCAGTCACAATCTCCGCAACAACGCAGTCTACGATCGCCGCTGGGACTGGGTACTGGTCGGCCCGGCCGACGGGGCGACGCGGATCCAGCCAAAAGCGACGGAGAAGCAGGAGATCGCCTTCGCCTGGGAGAGCCGTGGGACCGCGCTCGAACTCGTCTTCCGGCCCCGGTTTTATCAGAAGCACCGGGAACTTGCGAACTTCGAGCCGTGGACTTACCGGGTGTGGAAAGGCTCGGTCACTGGGTATTGCACGTGGTGGGCCTACCGCGATGGCATCAGTCAAAAAACGCTGGACGCGTTGGTGGACGTGTTTGCCGAAAAGAAACTTCCCGACTTCGGCTATAAGTACGTCCAGATCGACGCCGGCTACGCCCCGGGCGGCGGCGGGCCGAAATCCTTCCTGGAATGGGACAAGAACAAGTTCCCCGGCGGCGCGGAATACGCCGTGAAAAAAGTCAAGTCCGCCGGCATGAATCCCGGCGTCTGGGTCCATCGCGTATATCGGTCCTATGTGGATCGTTATCTGCCCGACATCGGCAAGCAGCACCCGGATTGGTTTGTGCGCACCGCGGACGGCAAGATCTACCAGGGCGGCTACGGGATCTGGACCCTGAACACCAGGAACAAGAACGCGCTGGACGAAATGGTACGTCCGCTCTTTCGCGGCTTGCGGAAGCAGGGCTGGAACTATGTGAAGATCGACGGCGCGGGCGACATGCTGTACTCCGATATGGAGAAACCAGCCGCCGAACACTTCAAGCGGATCGGCTCGACGCCCGACCAGTCGCTCCGCAACTGGGACCGCGTGGCCCGCGAGGAACTCGGGCGGGACATCTACATCCTGAGCTGTTGGGGCGTGGGGCCGGGTCGCTGTTCGATCGGGCTGGTGGACGGCTGCCGGCTGGGCAGCGACGGGTTCCAATGGAACACCCTGCTGGAGAACAGTTCCACCAATGGAGTGTTGTGGCGGAGCGACCCCGACCATTGCGACATCATGGCAGCGGGAGCCAAGGACAAGACGACGATGAAAACCTTCGGCGCCGCCGCGGCGATGTCGGACACGATCGACCAGCCCAGCGTAGTGTCGATGGCCGGCGGCGTGCTCATGGTCAGCGACAAGGCGGCGGACTACAAGAACGACAGCAACATCGAGGGCATGAAGCGCAGCGCCCCAGTGCTCTTTACGGTGCCCGGGCAACTCTACGACGGCGGCAACGGCACCTGGTGGCTGCAGGAGATCGACCGGCCCTTCGAGCACTGGTCGGTGCTGGCGCGGTTCAACTGGCGGCGGGGGGACTTGCAATGGAAGCGGGCAATGGTGCCGGAGCAGGAGGTGAAGTTTGCCGATCTTGGCCTCGACCCCGGCGCGAGTACCTGGTGTTCGAGTTCTGGACGCAGAGGTTCCTGGGCAAGTTCAAGGGTTCCTTCAAGGCTCCGGCACAAGAGGCGGGCAACGCACTCCAGGTCTTCGCCATCCGCGAGGCCCGCGAGTACCCCTGGGTGCTCTCGACGACCCGGCATATCTCCCAGGGCGGCGTCGATGTGCTCGATGAGCGATGGGACGCCGCGACAAACACCCTTTCCGGCCGAAGTGCGGTCGTTGCCCGCGATCCTTACGTGCTCACCGTGCATCTGCCGCATGGATACCGGCTTCAGAGCGCCGAGGTCAGCGGCGAAAAGGTGGAAATCGCCAACCAGGCGGAAACGGCGACGATCCGCGTCGTGCCGGTAACCACCAAGAGCGTCGAGTGGAAAATCAAGTTTACGCGGTCAACCCATTTCTAGGCGAAGAACGACATCGTATTTATCGGAGAACCCCATGAAGACGTTGCTACTTATTGAGGCTATTTTTGTGTTCGCATGGTTCGCATCCGCGATGCCCTCGTGCGCAATTGCTGCCGACGACATCCTGATCGACGATTTCGAGGCGGCCGACTACGGCCAGTGGAAGGTCGAGGGCACGGCGTTCGGTCCCGGGCCGGCCAAGGGCACGTTGCCGGGGCAGATGGAAGTCAGCGGGTACAAGGGCCAGCGACTCGTCAACTCCTACTTTGGCGGCGACGGCTCGACCGGCAAGCTTACGTCGCCCGCGTTCACCATCGAGCGGGACTATATCAAGTTCCTCATCGGTGGCGGGGGCTTCAAGGGCAAGACCTGCATGAACCTGCTGATCGACGGCAAAGTCGTCCTCTCCGCCACCGGCCCCAATACCGAGCCCGGCGGCAGCGAGTTCCTCAACTGGGAAAACTGGAACGTCAAAGAATACAAAGGCAAGAAGGCCGTCCTCGAGATCGTTGACGACGCGACGGGTGGCTGGGGGCACATCACCGTCGATCACATTTTGCAAAGCGACACGCCGGCGAAGAAGCAATCCATCCCGCCACCCGGACGCAACGGGGCAACGCCACGCTTGGAACACGCCCAAGAGATCAAGATCACGGGCAAGCACCTGATCTTCCCCGTCTCCAACAAGGGGCAACGCGGCCGGATGACGATCGTCGTCGGCGACCAATTGGTCCACAATCTCGACTGCGATTTCCCAAAGAACAGCGCGGCCATCGACTGGTGGGGCTGGCTCGACATGTCGGAATATGTTGGCAAGACCGCGCGGGTCGCCGCCGCCGCACCGCCGGAGATCCTCGCGTTGATCGAATCCAGCGACCAGATCCGCCACCTCCAGCCGCTCTACGACGAGCCGTTGCGGCCGCAGTTCCACATCAGCCAGATGCGCGGCTGGAACAACGACGCCAACGGAATGTGCTACTACGACGGCCAGTACCATTTCTTCTGGCAGTGCAACCCGGCGGGCCGCGAATGGGCGAACATGTACTGGGGCCACGCCACCAGCCCCGACATGGTCCACTGGACCGAGTTGGCCCACGCGATCCGTCCCTTCGGCGGCAGAGTCGCGAACCGCCACCCGTCCATGGCCGACGCGAGTTGCTTCTCCGGCAGCGGGAACATCGATTTCTACAACACTGCCGGCTGGCAGACGGGCAAGGAAAAGACGATGGTCGTCGTGTTCACCGATACCGGCTGCGGCGAGTCGCTCGCCTACTCGACTGACCGCGGCAAGACGTGGAAGTACTACGAGGGCAACCCCATCATCCGGCACTCCGGCCGCGACCCGAAGCTGATCTGGTATGCACCGGGCAAGCACTGGGTCATTGCCCTATTTGACGAACGAGCGCCCTACGGGGGCAACATCAGCATCTACACCAGCAAGGACCTCAAGGTGTGGGAATACGCCAGCAGCATCCCCGGCTATTTCGAATGTGCCGAGATGTTCGAGCTGCCGGTCGACGACAACCCGGCGAAGAAGAAGTGGGTGGTCTACGCCGGAGACGCCCGCTACGCGGTCGGGCAGTTCGACGGCAAGAAGTTCACGCCCGACCACCAGGGCAAGCACCAGGTCCACTGGGGCGCCTACTACGCTTCACAGTGCTTCAGTAATCCGCCCGACGGACGCGTCGTGCAGATCGGCTGGGCCCAGATCAACATGCCCGGCATGCCGTTCAACCAGACGTTCAGCCTGCCCACGAACCTGACGCTGCACACGACCGAAGACGGCATCCGCCTGTTCGCCTATCCGATCAAGGAACTCGAGAGGCTTCGCAAGCCGAATCCTAAAACGGCCGAGAACAAGGAGTTGACGGCCGAGGCGCCGCTGGCCACGTTCGACGTGACGGGCCAACTCTTCGACATCGTGATTACCCTGAAGAAGGGAACGGCGTCACAAGCGGTGCTCCGCTTCGGCAACAATGCGGTGACGTACGATTTCGGCCGCCAACGACTCGACGACATGCCGCTGAAGATGAAGGACGGCAAGGTCACGTTCCGCGTGCTGGTGGACCGCCCGATGTACGAAGTGGTCGGCGGCGACGGCGCCTGCCACAAGACCAGCAGCCGCGGCGACATGGGCAAGCCCCTGGGCACTAACACGCTCAGCGCCCAAGGAGGGTCGCTTACCATCGAGTCATTCAAGGCTTACGAAATGAACTCAGCGTGGAAGAATCGATGAGACGAGCTGAATCTGGACGTTGTGACGTTCAACCGATGAGGATGAACACGATGAAAACGACCATGGTGACCGTCACCGGCGTGTTGGCCTTCGCTTTGGCGGCGAGAGCCGCGGACTGGCAGATTAGCGCGTTGGTCCCACTGGATTCCTTTCCCCCCGTGGAAGGATGCCCTGCCGCATGCGGTCGCCGGAAGACAGACCTACCGACCGGCTCCCGGTTGGCGATCTAAAGGGCTGGGCGGCTTTACCGGGTAACCCCACTCCTCAAAGCAATGCTGCCAGTCGTGCGCGATGCGGTTGCGCAAGGTGGGAGACAGCTCCGGAAATGTGTTCTTCTTGTAGCCCGCGATCGAATCCACGTAGCGCTGGATTGCTGGTTCCACAAGGCCGAAGTCCGGCAAGCCCAGATCTGCATAGAGACGCCTCAACTCGCCAAGAGGGTCTTCCTCTAATTGTTCAAAGCGGACTTCTACCAAGTTCTCCGGGGGAATTAGCTTCCGTTCCTCAAAGAAAGACTCGTACATCGTCCTGTACTGTCGCAGCACCCATTCGTCCATGTGGTCCGGCCGAGAGTGCTGAAGGCGGTGCATCTCATAGTTTACTTGGAACGTCCATTTACTGGATGGGAACACGGGATACGGATTACGCTGAATGTGGATAAACTTGGCGTGCGGGAACATTTCTAGCAGCAGCCTGATCCTACAGGTGTGCGGGGGAGACTTCAGCACCAGGGGACGTCCATATTTCCACGTCAGTTTCTTCATGAACAACAGCAATGCCTCTTGCCAACACACCACTTCCTCCTTGGAGACGCCCTGGAAAGTAAGGTATCTGTCGTAGTGTTCCTGCCGTTGGGGGAACACCCAGCCCATGCACGGCGATTTGCCGCTGGCGATACAGAGGGCGAACTCGTCCTCCTGGGGTGACTGTAGATTCCACTCGACGTTATCCATCGGACGCCGTTTCGGCATGAAGAAGCCCATCAGCCGGGAAGCACTGGCCTCCGTGGAGAGGAAGCTGTGGGGAAAGAGGGCCTGATAGTTGTTCGCAAAGGCGAACCGCTCATCGACCGTCATGAGGTTGTGCAGATGCGTCGTCCCGTGGCGCCAGTGACCGAGGAGGAACAGTGGTGACTGAACGACCACGTCCTTCAGCTTGGGGCCATAACGCCATTGCTCGAACCTACGGTAGACGCTGTTCTGGAGGCTGTGTAAGGTAATCGCCATCACCCGGTTAAGGCAGGAGGGGGCGACGGCGAAATGGTTGTCGCGGAGCCGCTTCACCCAATCGCCCGCCGTGATACCGCCCAGCAGACCGGGACCAAAGTAGCGTAGGAAGGTGTCACGCCATGCCATTCCCAGAGCCTCTCTCTTTACTCATGCGACCGGATTGATGCCACTTCCGAATTCTAGTGGGAGTCGGCTGGAAGTATATCGATGGCGGCGAGCCGAGGTCCTGGGCAGCGCATGATCGAACCGATCGGCGGTCAAAGAAGGCCCTTTGGCAGCCACGGCGCGGATTTTGCGGCCGCTTGAACTGGCATGCAGCTTGCTCGGTTTTGCATGGCGATTTGGAGCCAGAGCAGGCCGTCGCGCCTGCTAGCGCAGGCTGAAGCCGGACAAAATATCCGGGATCGACGGGTTGGCCAGCGGTGAAAGTCGAGTCGGCCGGAGGCCAAAAGACCCGTCGCGTGCCGCTTCCCTGACTGTCCTGTTCGACTCGTTCATGACTGGTTTCTCCTCCAATTGTCAACCAGCCCTGCCTGGCAAGCGCTACTTGGTCGTCTCGGTGGTCTTCTTGTTCGGTGTGCTGCCACCGTCTGGGGCAGGCGGGGCGGCCGTTGTTTTCGTGTCGCCCGTCGTCTTGCCGTCCTTGGTCTGCGAGGTCTTCTTTTCGAGCTTGTAGTCGGTCTTACTTGCGCAACCGATCGTCAATATACCCATCGCGGCAATCAAGACTAATGCAAAAAAGCGTTTCATACCGATTCTCCCAAAATAAAGTCGAATTCTCGCAATCGTCTCGTATTTTAACGAGCAACCTCTCGTAAGACAATTGTCAATCCGTTTTACCGACCTGGTGGCGGGTAGTTTATCCATGCCACTCGCCTAAAACCGCTTGACGTAAAGGCTCAAACCCTAAGGCATCAGTCGGTCTGACCGGCCTTGGCTTGGGTACGTTCCCAAACCTCGGCCCGATGGACGGGAACATCCGCATCGACCTCGAAGCCCAGTTTCACGTTCGCGCCGCGAATCTTCAGCACCTTGGCTCGGAACAGGCGATGAAACCCATCCGACCCGCCGATCACCACCGATTTTTGATTTTTCCTCGATAAAACTAACATGGCAAAACGTCCTTTTTTGTGACCTATCACTTGATCCGTTCCCGCTCCAACTGTCCGCAGGTATGCCGTGGCCGAGTCGCCATTTCTTCCCGAGGCAAAGAAGAATTAACGGTTCAGACCCGGGGCTCCCTTTTCAATTGGAGCTACTTGCGCCGACTGGCATTGCGGCCTACGCCCTCTGTGGGCTTCTTGGACGCGCGCTGGCGGCCGTTCGGGCCTTGGAGGACTTCCCGGCCGTCTTTGGGGCGTTGGGGGCGCTATCCGGTCGTCCAGTGAATTCAAACCAGAGCCTAAGATCGATGGCCGCGGCCTGCCCGCCAAAGCTGCCACGCGAGCCGTCGAAGGGCACAAATCCAGACAACGACCTCAGCACGCGGGTGGCTGCGGCGGAACTGACGGGGCCTTCCTGCTCCGCACCGCGTGCGTCAGTAGCGTACCGACCGACGCAAGCCACACGGCCAGGGCGGCGATGTTGGGCCAGTTCAGATGGCTCCGTTGATAATATAGGGTTAGCGGGCGCAGGGCCTCCTCACCATGGCATCGTCCGCGCTGACGCCCATGCAATCGCCGAGAACATCGTGGCCAGATAAGTCCAGAAGACTGCGAATACAACGTGTACCACCGTCTCAAACGTCTTTCCTCGCCACAGACTCGATGAGTACCCGAAGAATTGTGCCAGTAGCCGCGCAGCCCAGAAAACGGCAAACCCGCAGGCCACCTTTCTTCCCAACGGGGTGCCGGTGATCTCCGGCGAACACGTCACGCACAAGACCCCCATCAAGAAAACGGTCAACGCGATGAAGAAAGCGTGTACGTACATCATCTGCCGGTTGATCGGTTGCAGCCCAGCCAAGTCCTTGCTCCACCGGAAGTACGTGGGAAAGACGGCGTGAAGCAGGGCCAACGCGATCAACAAGACGCCGATGATCTTAAGCTGGATTTCCATGTTTTTCCAGAACAAAAGTCGCGATGAAGGGAGTGGTTTTCCTTATGGCGGCGATGCGCAGGCCCGCTTGCCGAAAGGTCTCGTGCCACGATGCGGCGGAAAGAAAATGAAAGAAGCCGAACGTGTAGGCGAAGAAATTCGGCAAGTCACGCAGATGTTCCGTAACCACGATTTGGCCTGTCGGTTTCAAGCACCGTTTCAACGACTGGAAGAAGACTATTCGTTCATCGCGATTGCGGATCTCGTGGGCTGCGAGCGTGAGGAAGATTCTGTCTGCCGAATCGTCCGGCAAAGGGACGTCCGCCGTGCCGATGGAGCGCGTGCCCGGCAAGGGCCGGCGGGCCCGCCGCGCGCGGCGGATCGACGCTTCGGTATGCCGCTTTGGATCGAAGAAATCCAACACGATCAGTTCGCAGCCTTGGCATTTCGCTTGCAGCAAAGTGCTTGTTTCATCGAAGCCCGCATGGACATTGACGATGCAGGCATTCCGCGGACATTCGCCCGCCCAAGCCATGCGGTACAGGCCAGACAAATCGTAGACGTAAAATGAGACGAGCACGGAAAGCAGCGCGGCGCCGGCCAGCAGCAGGCCGGCGATGGTCGTGCCGGCGCGATACGGCTCGTCCGAAACGCGACCAACTGAGAGAAGGAATGCCGCGAGTCCCAGCGACAGCAGGTAGAGGGGCCAGTTGAATCGGACGACATTCGCAACGCCCTGAAAGGGCCTTCTTATCCGTTCCATCGCTCCGTCCGTCCCTTCTTCCAGTAGTACGGTACGTTTTCGACGACAAACGCGTTGGCCAGCACCGGCGATTTTAGCGGCAGCGTCTGCAAAAAGGAAACATGGCAGTGCGTCACTCGCACGGGCCTCGGCGCCCAATGCTCGCGCACGCCTTCGATGATCAAGACCCGACTGGCAGCCGCGTTGTAGGTGAACGTGTGGGGCATCGGCCCGGCGAACTTGCGGGCCTCCTTCCAATCGGCGAAGGGCGATTTCTCGGGTAGCGGCACGTCTTCATCGCCGGTCTTGATCGCGATGCAAAAATCGGAACCCGCAGACAGCACTTCGAGTTCATCGCCGCGCTGCGTCTGCCGGATGTCGGTCGTGGTGTACTTGTAATGCGTGAAGACGTTGCCGAAGAATTCCATCCAGCGGCTATTCGTTTCGGATTTCAGGATGTAGAGTCCCCGCAATCGCCTGCCGGCGGTATTCGCGTAGCGCACGAAGATACGATACCCAATGAGAAAGAAGTCGCTACCGAAGAGTTCCGGGAGACCTTTCGGGCGGAGTCCGGCGGTCTCGACCATGGCCACGGCCACGAAGGCCCAGCGGTCCTGGTAAACATCGAGCGACAGACATTCAGGGATCAAGGCTGCGAGTTCTTCCCTTTCGACGGCGAAAGTCAATACCAGCGACCGCCGGAAGAATGCCTCCACGGCAAACGGATGATTCTGCAACCATGCAAGCATGTTATCCCGGCTTAGCTTTTCGACGTAGGACGAACTCGTTGTAACCAACCACAATCATGAACATCGCCGCGTAGACGGCATTGAGCCTGCCCCAGAGCAACAGGTCCGGCGCAAGGATGAACTCCAATACGTTCATTGCCCCGACGACCAGGATTTGCGTCACTGCGGCGAGGCGGGGCAGGATTCCGCTGAGAATCCATGCCGCCATCGCGATTTCCCCAATCCCGATGGCCTTCGTCAGCACCGGCGCATATTCGGAGCCGAGGATGCGGGCTACAATTTCCTGGTGACGGGGGACCATGTTCAGCACCTTGCAGAACAGCCCCATCGCAATCCAGACCACCGCAATGCCGCAAGTCAGGATTCGACAAATCGTGGTACGATTCATAGGCAGGGACTCGAATGGCCAATACGTGCAATGTTATTCTTCAGCCGCATTTACGGCAACGGCTGCGCGGCAAGACCTGTCGATTCACGTTGCCGAGGCCGCCTTTCCATTCACCGCCCCGACCGGAACGTCTAGCATCGAGCCACCTCTCATTCTACTGCGCCGCGCAGGGCTGCGACACAAGCGTGTCACGTCCAGTAATCCCGGCTCGAAACGACATCGCCGGCAACCTCGATGCGGCGGGCAAGGGCAACCGGAACCCGGGCGTGCAGGGGCCTCGCTCACGGGCTCATTCTGGTAGGGCCGCTGGTGGCGCGGTATACTGGCAGGCATGGATGCCCCTGAACCGAAACGCCGCCCCTTCCGTCCCACGCCCGCATGGCTCATCTTCGGCTTGCTGGTCGTGGAGGGGCTGCTCTGGCTGTCGGAGCGGTATACGTGGTTTTGGTTCAATGAAAAGAAGGGCTGGACCGTGCTGATCGGCGTGGCGGTGGTGGGCGTGGCGATGCTGGTCATGCTGCTGTGGTTCGGAATCAGCCTGCTCTTGCGGTGGCGATTTCAGTTCTCGATTCGGTCGCTTCTTGTTCTTACGGTCGCCGTCGCAGTCCCCTGTAGTTGGGTGGCGGTGGAGATAAGGAAGGCAAAAGCGCAACAGGTTGCCAGAATGACGCTCGATCGATTCCCCGGCCACGTTGACTGCAACGAAACGCCGCAGCACAAGGGATTGACTGCCCCCGAATGGCTGCGTCGTGCCTTGGGAGACGATTTCTTCGTTGATGTCCAGAGTGCATGCCTGGGCTGTGACGAGCCGTTTACAGATGCCGACCTGGCGTGTGTCGTATCGCTCCGAAGATTCACTTGGCTGACTTTGTACGACGCGAAGATCACCACGAATGGCCTGCGGCAAATCGCTTCGCTGCCCGAACTTGACCATTTGTTTCTCAGTCGTTGCCAGATTGGCGACGACGGTTTGGAGCAAATTGCGGGGCTGGTCCGGATCGAGGAGTTAGGGTTGGACGGGAATCAGATTACGGATGCCGGCCTACGAAGACTTGAGGGACTACGCAGCCTCAAGCGGCTGGAACTTCGCGACACCGGTGTCACCGATGAAGGTGTGAAGAGGTTTCGGCAGGCGTTGCCAGACTGCGTGATCGAACGCTAGAAGGCAGGGCGAAACGACCGGCTCGACACGGGGAGAACTGAAAGGCAAAATCATGGGCGCAGTATTCAAGAAGATTGTAACCAAGCCGCTACCAGCCGGGGCGAAGATCATCGTCCGCAACGGGCAACGACTCGCACGGTAGCACGGTGCCCGCTCGACCGGGGCCAGCCCGCTGATCTCAGCGCCCTAATTGTAGCCAGGAAAAGGAAACGGACCGGTCGGAGACGTGGGTGGCTTTGGCGGCCGGCAAGGGCACGAAAAGCAGAGGCGAAGGGCTGGATCAAAACCGCGGCCATTCTCGGCGTTTGTCCCGAAAGTCAGGCGCGAGTGTCAAATCGACTGCGGGTCAAGAAAAACCAGCGGTTTCCTGACTTTTTTACGCCGGCCGTGCCGCTTCGCTGCGGCGGGCCGGGTGGCCCCGGGGCGTTCCCGGCCCGGGGCTCCCACAGACCCGTACGTGCTCGCATTAGAGCATACGGTTCCTCAAGTAACTCCTTCGCTTCGCCAGGGCCGTACGCCGCGGCAAACCCGTCATTCGGATGCGGGTCGCGTGTTCCTGGTTGATCTGACGGCCGACCCGCCCAGGCTAACGCAGGTGCCAATCGACGTGGTGGACGTGCTGCCTCGCCCCGACCACGATCCGACACTCGACGAGTTGAAAGCGGGCGTGGCAAAGTTGGCAGCTAAGGACAAGACCATTCGCGAATTCATCGCCCGTATCGAGAAAAAGTAAGCCTGTCTCTTAGCCAAACCAGGCGATGCACCGGACGGGTCACGTGGTTCGCCCCGTGCGTCAGGAAGCCCCCCAGCAGCTTGGACGGACGGACTTGGCGTTATCGTAGCATTCGTTTCCTAATCCGTATCAGGGGATACCTGGCAGGAAACAGCTTAGAACTTCCGCGCGGCCTTGCTTTCGCCCTATGGCGGTCATCGCTTGGTCGTCCGCGATTCAGTATGCCAACGCAGGCAAGCATCATCCGGCGCACTCTCCTGTAGTTTGATCGCCCACATCGGAAGTCGTTGATGGCAAACAAGATCAGCACTTTCCGGCATCGGCCACAAGGGCGAAAAATTGGGCCGCCTGGACACTCGGTTCTTGCGAACGGGCCTCGCAAGGCCGGTGGAACCGCGGGTGGCTGGTATCGAACAGGATGGCAGTTCGGTCTTCTCTGCACCTGGGATGCGGACAACCGGCCGTCAATTCTGCGCCACCCTGCCACGCCGCGGCCGTGGGTCGTGCCATTGCACGTTCGGCCAGAAGGGCCTGATAACATCTTCCACAAATTGCTTACACTCCTATGGCTGTGGAGTTGTCGCCATCGCCGCCCCTGCTCCCAGAATTCTTTTCCTTCCGAAACAGCACGCCGTTAGCCCGCGCAGGATCGACGGTCTGCCGCTGGGTGGTATCTTGGCCGTCTTTGCGGTTGCGCGTGAAAATGGTGTCCTAGCCGTGGGTTTCGAGCCACGGAAGGCGTTTCGGCGCGAGTGGACCGGGTTAGAAGCCATGCCTACCCATAGCCTCGCCACGCGACGGATCGTGTTGCGGGATAAGCAATCCTAAACGTTTGTAAATAAACCACTTACGTCGTTCTCCATGGGTCGGAAAGGGGAAGCCAAAGCGGGATTATTCCGGAAATCCGGCCTTCCCGCGCCGAATCGTTGACTTTTTCCGATTTTTCTGCTCTAATCCAGCTTGGGGTTTCTAGCGGGAGGTAACGGGTTGCCGGTTCTTCACGTCTTTTTCCTCGACAGGGAAAGGGCCGTCCAGTTCTACGCTGCACTGACATTCCAAACTGAGTTAACCATTCACCAATACCGAGCGAAGATTTTTCCAATTTGGGAGGGCTTTATCATGTTATCGACGTACCCTTGTGGACTTTTGGCAAAGCAGACGATTCGCGTTGCCGCCGCGGCAGCCTTCCTGGCAGGTCTTTTGCCAGGTGTTCTGCATGCCCAGGCAGCGATCACTTGGGCCAGCCCGGTAACGATTTCCGGCGATAGCGACGTGTTCACGGTTGGTGCGTTGAACTACGCCTACGACATGAATACTGCGACGACGGTCAACGGTGTCCCTTTCGCGGCCGCCGGCAGCGCTACCAACCTCGGCGGCGCTGGCGACGTCACGTCGAGTTTCCCAGGGAGTTTCGGACCATACTTTGGTGGAGGCGCTAACACCCCATGGTCGGCTCTGAGCAGTAACTACCAGAATATGCTCATCGGAGGAGCATGGGACAATGGCGGTTCTGAAACCGTCACGCTCAATAACCTCACCAGCAGTCACCAGTACGTCGTCCAATTCTGGGTCGATGACTCGCGAAATCTGAACAACGGCCAGAATCGTGCCGAGACCGTCAGCGGTGGCGCAAACACCGTTAACTTGCTTTATCCGGCAAACTCCGCGGGGGCCCTGGGGCAGTACACAACCGGCCTGTTCCTTGCCAATGCCACCTCGCAGCCATTCACTCTCGTAGGCAATTACAGCACCCAAATGAACGCCCTCCAGGTCCGCGATGTGACGAACCTCGGTTACTGGACCGGCACGGACCCGAACAACCCCGCTATTTTGGATACGACATCGAGTAACTTCGCCACGAACCTCTACACTGCCCCGTTGGCCACAACTACCCTTGGCTCAGCCCAAACACCGCTCAACGGCGTGACCTTCGCCGACGTCTATTGGAACGGCGGCAGTTCCAATCCCATCGCACAGAACAACATCACCGTTGCGGCCGGCGGCGTTTCCACGAGTAACCTCTATTTTCAGAACAACGCCCTGTCCTACACGTTCTCCAGTGCCGACGCCATCGGCATCAGCGGTTCGACCGCGGTAACTCTTTCCGGGGGTGGCATGGTGACCTTCAACGGCCCGAATTCGTACACGGGTCCTACGGCGATTTACTCCGGCACGCTCGTCCTGGGGAACCCGGCGGCCGTGCAGAACAGTACGGTCACCGTCGGGGCGAACAATGGATTGCAGTTCAGCAGCGGTCTCGGCACCGCTGTGCTCGGCGGTCTGGCCGGGGCGGGCAACTTCGTGCTGAACGATCAGGCCAGCAACCCCATGACGATCGTTGTCGGTGCGAACAACGCCAACACGGCCTATAGCGGCGCGCTGAGCGGCGGCGGCAGCCTCAGCAAGACCGGTACCGGTACGCTAACGCTCAGCGGCGCGAGCAGTTACGACGGCGGCACCTCGATCAACCAAGGGGCGATCCAGGTTACCAACGGCAGCGCGCTGGGCACGGGCAATATCTACATCGGCAGTAGCGGCACGTTGACCTACAACACCAGCGGAGGGCAGATCGTGCCCGTGGCGACCACGATCACGGGCACGGGAACGCTCAATGTGACCGGCACCAATACGCTCACCTTTGGCCAGGGCGGCGCCGCCTACCAGGTCAACGTAAATCTTTCCGCAGGGCGCAGATCAATCTCCAGTCCGGCTACCTCGAAACCTCATCCTACGGCTACGGTTTCTGGTATAACAATCAGGCCTCGCTCTACGTCGCGCCCGGGGCCACGGTCGGCCTCAAGGAACACCAGGTCGTCGTCGACGCCCTCAGCGGGAGCGGTTCGATATCGCAGGACTACGGGTGCTGGGATTACCCGAGTCTCGTAGTTGGCGTCGCGAACGGGTCCGGCACCTTTGCAGGAGTAATTCAGGACAACGCGGGAGCCGCAAGCCTAGCGAAGACCGGCACCGGCACGCAGGTGCTCTCCGGCGCCAACACCTATAGCGGCGGCACCATCGTCAACAACGGCGGGCTCACGCTCACCGGCGGCGGCGCGATCAACAGCGGCGGGCAGTTGATCGTCACCGGCAGCGGCGGCGCTGCGCCGGTCTTCAACCTTGCCGGTGGAAACTTCACCAGCAGCAACGGCGGGGACGCCATTTACGTCGGCGTCAATTCCGGAGATACGGGCACGGTCAACATCGGCAGCGGTTCGATCTCGTTGACCGGCAACTCCAGTGCGGCGGTTTTGCTTGCCGATGACGGAAACGGCACCTGGAATCAGACCGGCGGCAGCGTGACGCTGGCCGGCGGGTTCTGGCAGGCCAACCAGGACGGATCGATCGCGCAAACCAGCATCAGCGGCGGCATCTTGACCTGCAACACGTTCCTGCTCACGCAGCGCGGGGCCGGCACCCTCAATATCAGCGGGTCGGGTTCCGTGACCGCCAATACGGTGGCGCTGGTCGGTTGGACGGAACCGGCCTGTACCGGCACGGTCAACCTGCTCACCGGCGGCACGTTGACGGCGGGCGCTATTTCGCAGAACTTCCCCGGCCAGGGCGCGGCGGGCACGGGAACGTTCAACTTCAACGGAGGTTTGCTCATCGCCAGCGGCAACAACGCCTCGTTCATGGCCGGCCTGACCGCCGCCACCGTTGAGGATGCCGGCGGCATCATCGACAACGGCGGCTACGCGATTACCATCGGCCAGGCATTGGCGCACGGCGGCGTCAGCGCCACGGATGGCGGCCTTGTCTTGCAGGGATCGGGCACCACCACACTGAGCGGCGCCAATAGCTACAACGGCACAACCAGCATCAATGCCGGAACCGTGGCCTACGGCGCCGACAACACCCTGCCCGCCACCAGCGCCATCACCATCAACGGCGGCACGCTGAACATTGCCACGTATAGCGGCAGTACCGGCCCCGTCACGCTCGTCGGCGGCGCCATCACGGGCACCTCGGGCGTATTGAGCGGAGCCTCCTATAACGTGCAGAACGGCACGATCAGCGCGGCTTTGGGCGGGAGTTCCTCGGCGCTGGTCAAGACGACGGCTGGCCTGGCGATCTTGAGCGGCGCAAATACCTACGGCGGCGGCACGACGATCAGCGCGGGCACGCTCCAGGTCGGCAACGGTGGCAACAATGGCACGCTGGGAATGGGCGGTGTCACGAACAATGCTACGCTGGTCTTCAGCCGCAGCGACACCGGTTTGAATCTCTCCCAGGTCATCAGCGGCAGCGGCAACCTTTATCAAAATGGCTCCGGCACGACCGTACTTTCCGGCAGCAACACCTACACGGGACTCACGACCGTCAACGCCGGCGGGCTGGTCGTAAACGGTTCGCTGGTCTCCAGTACGGTCAACATCAATGCCGGCACGCTCCTCGTCAACGGCATGCTGCCCTCGAGCGGCGCGGTCAACGTCAGCAGCGGGGCCGCGTTGGGCGGCAGCGGGAGCGCCGGCAATGCCCTCGTCGCTCCCGGCGGCATTATCGATGTCACCCAGAATGGGGCCAACACCACCTTGAACCTGGCCAGTTTGACTTTCAATGGCAATGCGGCAATCAACCTGGGGTCGCTCACGAACTACTCGTCGGCTCTGGCGATAAACGGGGGCACTGTCACCGCCAATAGCGATCCAGGCTCGGTCGTTTTCAACTTGCCAAATATGCTTGTTGCCAACGGCACGTACCGGCTGCTGGGCTATAGCGGCGATTCGATTGGCGGCTTAGGCGATTTGGCGTTCGCGCTGGGCAGCCATGCCGGGTTCGGCGTTCGCCAGACGCCCTCGCTGCAGGATACGGGCAGCGAACTCGACCTCGTGGTCACCGGCGACTACCCCATCTGGTCAGGCGCCAATGGCACGGCCTGGAAGGGCCAGAACAACTGGGTCCTGGCCATAGCGGGAACGGCTACCGATTTCCGGACCGGCGACACGGTGGTCTTCAACGACAACGCGGTCGGCACCAGCGTTACCATCTCCGGCGGCAACGTCTTCCCCGCAAGCGTCACCTTCAACAACAACTCGCTCAGTTTCACCATCAGCGGCTCCAACGGCATTATCGGCAGCGGCCCGCTGATGATGAATGGCTCGGGGACCGTGACGATTGCCAACTCCAACTCCTATAGCGGAGGCACGCAACTCAACGCCGGACTGCTCAATGTGAATAGCGCAACGGCGCTGGGCACCGGGACGTTGACGATTGCCGGCGGCACGCTGGGCAACACCAGCGGCGCCGCGGTCACGCTCACGGCCAACAACCCGCAGAGCTGGAACACCAACGTCGTCTTCAACGGTCCAAACGACTTGAATCTTGGTACCGGCCCGGTGACCATGGCCGCCAGCCGCACCGTGACGGTAACCAGCGGCAACCTCACCGTGGGCGGGGCCATCGGCGGCACGGGCATGAGCCTCACCAAGGCCGGCCCCGGCAACCTCACGCTGGCCGGCGCGAACACGTATAACGCGGGCACCTTCGTGTTCTCGGGGACCCTGACGGCCGCGGCGGACGCGGCCTTAAGCAACGGTCCGGTGACTTTGAATCCCTCGTCGGGCACGGCCGTGCTGGCCTTCACCAGCGCCGCGCCCGCGATCGGCCTGCTTTCCAGCAGCGGCGCCGGCATGTCGAGCGTCGTGCTGGGCAACGCGGCTGCCGGCTCGGCCACCAACCTGACGATCGGCATCGACAACAGTTCCACGGCCTTCAGCGGCACGATCAGCGACCTGAGCCTGAGCAACTCGGCGGCCACGGGCAGCCTGACCAAGGCCGGCACCGGCACGCTGACCCTGCCCGTCCCCAATACTTACACCGGCGGCACGACGCTCAGCAATGGTACGGTCGTCGCCGGCGACCCCGCTGCCCTTGGCACGGGCACGATCACCATGAACGGCGGCATACTGCAAACCACGATCGTGGGCGGGGGCGGCGCCGGCTCGCCGGCCATCATGAATAACATCCAGATCAACCCCGTGGCCGGCAGCGTTTTCAACGCTCCAAGCGGCTACAACATGATCCTGGGCGGTAATCTCATGGGTTCCGGCACGGTGACCAAGACCGGCGGCTACAGCCTGTTCCTGTCAGGCACGAACGCGGGCTTCAGCGGCACCTTCGTCAACGCGGTGAGCAATACTTTCTTCAACAGCGACACCGCAGGCAGCCCGGCGGCAGCATGGGTCGTCAACGCCGGCAATCTCGCCAACGTCCAGGCCGGTGACCACACCATCCATCTCGGCTCTCTGAGCGGCAGCGGCGGCAACCTGGCCAACAACCTTGCTAATCCCGACTTCGGGCAAGTCACGTTTGTCGTGGGGGAGAACAATGCCAACTCGACGTTTGCGGGCAGGATTCTCGATACGCTCTACCAGGCGGGAACCACGGCTCTGACCAAGACTGGCAGCGGCACACTCACCCTCACCGGCGCCAACGGCAATTTTACGTATACCGGCCTTACGACCGTCAACGCCGGCACCCTGGCCGTGGGCGGCAGTTTCGGCGGCGACGGCGCCATCCAGGGCGATATCGTCGTCAACAGCGGCGCCACATACCGCATGCTGCAGGGCAATGTCATCAACAATGCATCGACCGCGACCGTCAACACGGGCGGGACGTTCGACGTGAACGGGCTGGGCGACGCCATCGGCTACTTCGCGGGAGGCGGCGCCGTCGTGAACAACAACGGCACTGGAATGTACCTCGACGTTGGGGCGGCGACGAAGACCTTCAGCGGCAGCATCAGCGGCGCGTTGTATGTCCGTGGGGCCAATGCCGGCGGCGGCACGCAGGTCCTCGCGCCGGCCAACCCCATCACGCTGAGCACGCTGCAGGTCGGCGTCGGCGGCAACCAACCATCGGCCAACTTGGCGATCACCGGCGGCGCCGTGACCGATAGCGGAGACTTCTTCGTCGACAACGGCGGAGCGGCCACCTTCCTGATCAGCGGCGGCAGCCTGACGGTCAACGGGTCCAATTTCATCCTCGGCAACAGCGGCCAGAATGCCAGCTTTACGCAGACCGGCGGACTAGTAATCAACAACGTCAATGGCTTCTTCTGCACTGCGAACAACGGCGGCGTCTCGACCATGAGCATCAGCGGCGGCTCGCTCATTTCCAGTATTGGATTGAACCACGGTGTCAGCGGGAGCGCCATGCTGACCATCAGTGGAAGCGGCTACATGTCGCTGCCCTCGATAACCTACGCCCATCCGTCCACCAGCGGCGGCACGAGCACCATCAGCCTCAGCGGCGGCACGCTCAATGTGGGCACGATCACGCTGGCCCACGGAACGGGCTATTTCGATTTCAACGGCGGCGCGCTCCAGGCCAACTCCTCCGCCACGCTGATCGACGGCACGTTGACCGCGGCCTACGTGCAGGCCGGCGGTGCGATCATCGACACGCAGGACTTCGGCGTCACCGTCAGCCAGCCCTTGCTGACCGATCCCGCCCTGGGCGGCGCGGCGGACGGCGGACTGACGAAGATCGGCGCCGGCAGGCTGCTCCTGACCGGGGCCAATACGTACAGCGGTGGCACGACGGTCAGCAGCGGCACGCTCCAGTTGGGCAACGCCAGTGCCCTGGGCACGGGCGGTTTGATGGCCAACGCCGGCACTGTGGATCTCAACGGATTCAGCCTCACTACGGCCAATAACAATGCCTTGCCGTGGCTGGCTGGCGTGGCAGGCACGATTACCGACAGCACGAGCGGCGGGGTCACGACTCTCACCGTGAACCAATCGATCATGACCACCTTCGGCGGCACGATCACGGATGGCCCCTCGCAGCAACAACTGGCTTTGGTGCTGGCCGGCCCCGGAACGCTGACCCTCAGCGGCACGAACACCTATACCGGCGGCACGGTTGTCACCGCCGGCACGTTGTACGTGACGGGCGCCCAAGGCTTGGAGGACGGGACGAGCTTGACCGTCGGCGCGGGCGGGACGTTCATCTTCGATCCGACAGTCACCGGGTCGCCGGTGGCGGGCGGGGCCGTTTCGACCGGTGCGGCTGCGGCGGTGCCGGAACCGGGCACGCTGGTGTTGTTCACCGTAGCCGTTTGCGGTGTGGCCGTTTATCAACGCCTTCGCTCACGGCGGAAGAAATAATACCCTCCACGGACAAGTGGAATCGATTTCAACGGCTGTCGAGGCAGGCTCTCCCGAGCTTGGGTCTGCCGCGGCAGCCGGTCTTTCCAGCGTTGGCTGGCTGATTTTCCCAACAAGCCATACCTTCTCGAACACTTCCCAACACACCACCCATGTCTACGGGCATCGGCCGGCCGCCTTGCCTGCGGCGGTCACCCCCTCCTCCGCAGCGAAGCCGCGCAGCCGACGCCAAAGAGTCAGACAATCTTCGTTTTTTATTGACCGGCCGGCAATTTGAATCGCAGGGTCTTGCAAGCCCTCTTATGACGATTTTACATTGCCCTGGCGATCACCTGCCGGATCATGCCCATCGAGCGGTTTCCCCGTGGTCGGAGCCTGGCGAACTTCCTCGGTCTCACGCCAGGCTCCGCAACTCGGACAAAATGGAGCGTTTGCGCTCGATCACCAAGGAGGGCAGCCGCCTGGTGCGTTGCCTGCTGGCCCAGATGGTCCTGCACCTGCTGCGCCGGGATCAAACCGTACGGGCCTGGTATCAGCGGATCAAACGGCGTCGAGGCGCGAACATTGCGCGGGTGGCGGTGATGCGGCGGATGGCCACGATCCTGTGGCGGATGCTCAGTACAGGCGAGCGTTGGCAGCCGAGAGCCGCCGGCTCGGCGACACCGACGGCGGGTGATCCTCGGCCGGCCCGTCTGTGGCGGCCCAGGCGAACGATGCTGTTGGCCCTGGCGGCGCGCGTGGCCGAAGCCGCCGCTTTGCCCAACCATCGTTACTTTTGACTATATTCTGTTCTCCCGGACTTGCGACCAAACCGTCAAAGCATCGCCTTGACCTGCGACGCGGCACCGGAGCGACGGGCGAATCGTCTCCGACGACGGCGGGCCTGGGTACCGCGGGATTCTTCTTCCCGTTGCTCAAGCTGGTGCTCGGGATGGGAGGCAGCCCATCGCTCCGGCAGCAGGGCGGCTACAACAATGGCTGCTTACGGCTTCTGGAGCAGATGCGTCTGCTGGCTGCGGACGATATCCTTGTGGCGGTGTATAGGGTCCTTGTCCCTGTCGCGGGTTGTATCCTTGGGGTGGCGGCGTATTGGGCTGCCCGGGTAGCGGCGGGCCTCCTTCGAGAATCGACGGGCCTCGTTGCGGGGGACTCGATGGGCCTTGCGGTGGATAGACTTGTGGCGGATTCGATGGGCCTTGCGGCGGATTGTATGGACCTTGCAGTGGATTGTAGGGACCCTGCCCTGGCGGTGGCACAAAGGGGCCACTTTGCGGCAGATTCGATGGGCCTTGGGGCGGATTGTTTCCTTTTTGCCCTTCAGTCAGTATTTCCGCTGCACCAGGTCCGCCACATCTCGCGGTAGGCGGCCTCGATGTTGTGGGCAAAACACGGGGCGTCCATCAACGGGGAATTCTGCATCCGCTCGCGCAGCGCGGCTCGCAAGTTGCCCAGACGGGGCAAATCCTGAGCTAAGCCGATGGCAATCCGCAAATACTGATCGAGATCATTGGCGACCAATTCGGTTAGACCGAGGTTCGACAGAATGCTCACGCCACTCCGGCCGACAGCCGTCTGCCCTGCCAGGCTCACCACCGGCACTCCCATCCATAAGGCGTCACATGTCGTGGTGCCGCCACCGTAAGGGAACGGGTCGAGAGCCACGTCGATACGCTGGTATACGTCGAAGTATTCCGCCAAGGGTTGGAAGCCGACAAAGTCCACACGGTTGGCCGAGATGCCTTCGCCGGCCACAAGACTTCGCACATGGTCGCGGATGCTGCCGGAGTGAGCGTGCAGGAACAACCGTGACTCGGGAACTGCCGTAAGCAGCCGGGTCCAAGCTGCAAGCGTCTGAGGGCTCATCTTGCAGAAATTGTTCAAGGAGCCAAATGTCACATGCCCCGCCTCCGCAGCAGGCAGCGCATTGACCGGCGGTGTTTCCATCGGCGGCCGGTAACACCAGTAGGTCTCCGGCAGTCGAACGGACTGCTCCGAATAGAATCGATCGTCCAGTCCCGGCGGATCGAGATACGGATCGGTCAGGCGATAGTCGATCGTCCTCAGTCCCGTCGTGCCGCAGTAGGCCAAATAGGTCACCTGCACCGGGGCGGGCTTGCGAGCGAAGACCAAGAGGCGGTTCTCGGCCATGTGCATCGACAGATCCACCAGGATATCAATTCCGTCTTTACGAATGGCGTCTGCGACCTGTGCATCCGGCAAGCCGAGCACGTTTCGCCACACGTCGGCATGGGCACGGCAACGGCCGGTCATAGCATCCTGGATTCTCACGGAAGCGTAGCAAAAGATCTCGAAGCCCGTACGATCGTGCGATTCCAACAGTGGCAGCAGGAACCGTGCTACAGGATGGTACCGAAAGTCTGGAGAGACATATCCCACGCGCAAGCGGCGATCGGGAGAACGGTCGTTGCCGTCCGGTTGCACGAACTTCGCCAAAGGCGCTGCGTGGATTTGTTCCCATCGGCAATGTTCTTCATAGAGCGTCTGGGGATTGTAGTCTGCACAGAACATTTGGGTATAGATCAGATTGCTATGGGCCCTGACATAACCCGGCTTGAGCTCCAGCGCCCGACGGTAGCAGGCCACTGCCTCGTCCAGCTTCCCCTGCTCCTTGAGAACAATCCCCAGGTTATTGTGTGCTTCGGCAAGATCCGGCTTCAGTTCCAGGACCCGGCGGTAGCAGGCCACCGCCTCGTCCAACTTCCCCTGTTCGTGGAAGGCGGCGCCCAGGTTGTTGTGTGCCTCGGCAAAGTCAGGCGTCAGGCCCAGCGTCCGGCGGTAGCAGGCCACCGCCTCGTTCAGTTTCCCCTGCTCCTTGAGAGCAATGCCCAGGTTATTGTGTGCCTCGGCAAGATCCGGATTCAGGTCCAGGACCCGGCGGTAGCAGGCCACCGCCTCGTCCAGCTTGCCCTGCTCCTTGAGGGCATTGCCCAGGTTGTTGTGCGTCTCGGCAAAGTCCGGATTCAGTTCCAGGACCCGGCGGTAACAGGCCACCGCCTCGTCCAGCTTGCCCTGCTCCTTGAAAGCAATGCCCAGGTTGTTGTATGCCTCGGCAAAGTCCGGTTTCAGGTCCAGGGCTCGGCGGTAGCGGGCCACCGCCTCGTCTAACCTTCCCTGCTCCTTGAGGACATTGCCCAGGTTGTCGTGTGCCTCAGCCAAGTCCTGCTCCAGGTCCAGCGCCCGGCGGAAGCAGGCCTCCGCGTTGTTCAGCTTCCCCTGCTTACGCAGGACGTTGCCGAGGCCGTTATGCGCCTCGGCAAGATCCGGTTTCAGGTCCAGGGCCCGGCGATAGCTGGCCGCGGCTTCGTCCAACTTGCCCTGTTCCCTCAGGGCATTGCCCAGGTTGTTGTGTGCCTCGGCAAAGTCCGGATTCAGGTCCAGCACTCGGCGGTAGCAACGGACCGCGTCGTCCAACTTCCCTTGCTCCCTCAGGGCATTACCCAGATTGTTGCGTGCCTCGGCAAAGTCCGGCTTCAGATTCAGGGCCCGGCGGTAGCAGGCCACCGCCTCCTCCAGCTTTCCCTGGGCTTGCAAGGCAATTCCCAGGTTGTTGTGCGCCTCGGCATAATTCGGCTTCAATTTCAGGGCCTGGCGGTAGCAGGCGGCCGCCTGGGGCATTTTCCGTAGGGCGCGGTAAGCTTCCCCCAGGTTGTTATGGAAGACAGCCTCGGTCCGATTAATCCCTATCGCCCGTCGAATGTACTCGATGGCAAGCTCCTGATTGCCCATCTGGGTGTCGCCGGCCTAAGTCCGGTCACCAACCCATGGTAAATCCTTGCGTAGCAATGATTTACGCAACGCTTTTCTTTTGCCCCAATGGAGGGTAAAAAACGACATGCTACGTATGTGCTACGCGCTCGAAGCTCCCTGGGAGATTTCCCGGGAAATAAAACCGGGTGCCAAGATCGACCGCCGGGGCCATTTCTGGCGCCGATCGTTGCCCGCCGGCTTGATATTTTCGCCTCGCGAGGGGTATACTGCCGAAATGGAACCCCTCATTAGCCCTGGAAGTCTTGTTCAGCACCTTCAGCGGCCGGGCATCTGGCGAGCGATCGGTTCCGATGGTGAACTGCTGATCATCGAGCCGTGGGATGATCTTGCGGCCGGGGCCTTCCACCCCTCTGAAGCCTATTCTCTGTCGGTACCCTCCCGCTTGATTCGGAGATTGCGCCCGGGCCCAGCCGAGAATTGCGGGCCGGCCCGGGCGCCCGCGCCGGAAACGCCGATGATGGCCACGTGCTGAAGCCATCCGTTCCCGCCAAGGAAAAGAGCTGGCATCGCCATCATGCTCGGGGCGGACCGGACCGCCTTGCTGGTCGATGGCTCCAGGAGCTGACACCAGCCGTTCGATCGGTGTCACCGATCGGCCGGCAGCCCCGGCTGGGCTATAGGTTCTTTCTCGGGATTGGAAAAGCAAACGATTGTTCCGGGCACCTTTCGCGACCAATATATAGTCCGTCCGCCCGAAAAGATCGACCGGACCCCCGTAGACGCTCGCCAGGGGCATCGGTGGAGGCCCGGACCACCGCGGGCGGCGATGAGCGATCGAGAAAGACCCCCAGCCGAACGATGACCAGGGGCTGGCCGGCTTTCAACCTTCATCCTAAACTGCCGGCCGAATCGGCGGATCCGTCACAGTCGCCGCCGGCGGCGGTAAGCGATCGCGATAAGAAAGACAGCCCCCGGCCGCCAAGGCCGGGGGCTTCTACCTGGGGCATCACGCGGGGTTCAGACACGTGGTGCCAGCGGTGGGCTGTCCGTATTCTATCATGCCCCAAACCCTCGAAGCGCGATTGAGCTCGAAATTTTCAGCCGATGATCGAAGGGGGCGGGATTCTTCACATTTCCCGGGCCTGCCCCCGGTCCTCGCGCGCGGCGCCGAAACCGCGGAGTCAACTCCGAAGTTTTGGCCGCGCCTGGTTACATGATGTTACCGGGCCGCGCACGGCGGGGACCCCGCTGCGAAGTCGAATTGCACGGCGGGGACCCCGCTGCGAAGCCGAATTGCACGGCGGGGACCCCGCTGCGAAGCCGAATTGCACGGCGGGGACCCCGCTGCGAAGCCGAATTGCACCGCGGGGACCCCGCTGCGAAGCCGAATTGCACCGCGGGGACCCCACTGCGAAGCCGAATTGCACGGCGGGGACCCCACTGCGAAGCCGAATTGCACCGCGGGGACCCCGCTGCGAAGCCGAATTGCACCGCGGGGACCCCACTGCGAAGTCGAATTGCACCGCGGGCTCCCCGCGCGGGCGACGGGCGGGGCCGAAGGTCAAATCCGATGTGCGCACATCGCTTGTCGTGCCCATCGCACGGGTGGCGGGCGGCCCGGTGTCGCAACTCCGCTTCAAAACAGGGGTTAGGGCCTCAAATTTTCATCGCACGCACTATATCTTGGAGCCGATCGCCGGCCGGAACAATGGTTCGATTTTCCGGCCGCAAGAAAGAACCTATGGCCCGGCCGGGGGTACGCCGGGGAGGAAGCGGTCTCAGTTTCGATCTGCCGCGTACCGCGCGTCAGGGTCCAAGAGAAGCATGCTGGCAGATTCCTCGCGTAGCTCCTCACGACTAAGAATCTCGCCGCTGAATTGCTTGGCCAAGGCGATCACGCTCAAGCTGTCGTGCTGGGTGTCGTCCACGGCGATCACCATCCGGACCTTGCACCCAGCGATCTTCTCGACCGAATCCATGAAAGCCGCCGCTCTTTCGTGGCTGTTGAAGATTACGCAGGTTACGTATTTCATTGAATCTTGCCGTACTCTTCCTTGAGAAGCCCTGGCAGGTCCCCAATCTTCGCCTTTAATTCGGGTTCCATGAACGGGCGGGGAGGGTATTCTCGCCCGAATCGCTCTCCACCGTATTCAAGGGTTCCGCCGACGGTGCCAACCACATTCGCGGACGGGCCAATGATGACGCTTTCCGTCTGCTTGTCCATGCTGTAGACGATCGACGCAGGCAACAAACCAGCGTGGCTTTCGCGTGTTGCGGCGGTTTTGCCGACGCGATATTGAACCTTCCTACCACTCTTCGTGGTTTTGGAGTGCGTGTGCGGAGGCGTGCCTGGATCGCTTGGCCCTTCCTCGTTAAGGATAGATTCCTGGGCCGTTCTCCGGATTAGGAAACCAAGACGTTTGAGCGCGACGTACTTGGCGCGACGAAACGCTTTCAAGACTTTCTCAGAGTTGTCGACCAGTTTTACTTTCCACTGCATCGTAGTCTCTCCGATCAGGCATCTGGGGCGTCAACTCCATTCTACAGACCCTTGCTCGATCCGTCGACGCCGATGGACGACCGCAAGCCGGGGTCCTTTAGCAACTCTGCGACCTGCTCCAAAGTGATCCCAGCCCTCGCCAAGGCCTGGGCGGTTACTTCACGGCGATCGGCGCCCGCCGGGTCGGGAGGTATTGCCTTCACGAAAGCGGCGGGCTGGGGCATCGCGTCGAAGGCTCTCGCAACTTTTTCCATGCCGGCGACATAATACCGGCGGGTCACTTCTGCCGTGCTGTGCCCCAAAGCCAGTTGCGCCGTCGTGGGGGAAAAGTCCCAAAGTATGCTGGCCGCGGTTTTCCGGATGACGTGAAGGCCGAACCATTCCTTCTTGGGAATGCCGGCGATCGTCTGCAGCTTGTGGAAGAGCTTATTGAAATGCCCCTGGCTGAACGGAAAAGGAAACACCAACTTCCGCTGCGGAGCTCGGATCGTCTGAAGATGTTCGAAGGCGACGGCGTTCAGGTGGACCGTCATTCTGCGACGATTTTTGAAACGCTCGCCGCCGAGCAGGATCTTGTGGTCGTTCCACGAGATTTCGTCCAACCTCATTTCGAACAAGGTCCGGCGGCGCAGTGAGGTGTTAAAGGCCAGCACGATCAAGGCTTTCCACCAGGCCGGCGGCTTGATGCCTTCGACCCACGGGGCATCCATGCACGCGGCCGCGTCGTAAACCGCGGAGAGGACCTCCGGGGATACCGTGCGCGGGACCGAGTCCTCGGCCTTTGGAGACCTGATCCAGGGCGTCGAGGGCAGGATCCCGGCCGCATCGCGACAGCGTGGGCCGGGCGGCCCGGCTTTGTTGAGAACGGTCAAGACATGCCGAAGGCCCTTGCGAACCGTGTGCGTCGATGCCTTGAGGCGCCCCTTGTTACCTGGGCATCTTTCCAGGAACTGACGAAACAAGGTCAGAGTTTCGACCGTGATCTTTTCCAACGGCGGGTCACCTGTCACAGCGGCCCATCTGCGCAGGACGGTCCGATATTGTTCAATCGTACAGGGCTTTGCGTCGACCGCCTGGAGCTGATTGGGCAGGTAGTAGCCTTGGAAGAAATCGCAGAGGGTTTTCTGACCATCGTGCGGAAAGAGCAGAGTACCGGTCGCCTTGCAAAACTCCTCAGCATGCTTGACGCGGATCAGGTAAGCGTCTACATCATCGAGAACGGCGGCGGTCCCGGCCATGGCACGAATCGCCATGAGCCTGTTCTCGGTAGCCGTTGACATCACCCCTTGCCAGAGCCCAGAATGCTTTCGGCGGAGTTCGGAAAAGTCCGACAGGTCGATCTTGAGTTCCTTGCAGGCGGCCGCAACGGTTCTTCCGGCTGCCAGCATGGCGGCCGCTTTTCCCAGAATCACGATGGTCTTTTGCGACGGGCCACGCGGGCTTCCGACGTCAACTTTTTTAGGAGGTTTTGGAACCGGGGCGGGCAACGCCTTGGTCACTGGGCGGCGGCTGCCGAATGCCACGTTACGGTACCCGTGGGGCCCTTTGATTCGTTCGATCCAGATCGCATCGAGCCCTTCGTCTTCAGCGACCGCGCGATGCTGCCTTTGCCTGTTCTTAGCGGCCTCTGGAAAGCCGCAAATTGGGCAGCTCCCCGTAAAGTCCTTTGGGCGAAAATGGAAATCGTACGGACTCGGGCCGGACTGGACTGTCTCGTCCATGGTAAGTCTCATCGCACGGTCCTCCCGGTCTCTTGAACGTGCGGGCCCATCGCGCCATCGGCCCGAAGATGATCGTTCCTCAGAAACCAGCGGCGCGCCTCGGTCAAGTCGCCGACGGCATGGTAGCGAAGGAGAACCCGATTCGGGCCGAGCACGATCGCGACGGCCGCAGATCCGCAATCGCAATATTCGGCGTTGGGCCGCGGGAATGAAGAGGCTTTCACCGTTCCAGCCTCGATGAAGTGGACCTCTCCGGCCTCGATGAAGTCGACCTCGATGAAGAACAGAGCAAATTCGGCGACGCGTCGGGGCGTCAGTTCAGTCCGAAAGCTCCCCCTGGTTCCGAAAATCTCATTCTCCACGACGACCAGCGTAGAACATTGGGAGTCAACATCCTGGTTTTGCATGATGAGTATGCCTTTCCAAGAAAAGACCCAGGGCCGTGGCACCCGTTTCAAAGCAGCCATAGACTGCCGCGCGACCTTGCTCCCCGCCATCGCGGATTATTGCTTGGTTACGCGCACGGACGCCACGGCCCTGGGCCTGTTTGTTGAACATCGTAGAACCTATGGAAGGGTTTGAAGCCCTGGTGGCCCCGATGAAGGGCCAATACCCCTAAGTTAGCAGATCGGGAATTTTTGTAAATAGGGAAAAACGTGCAAGGGAAAATCTTTTTCTAGGGTCGATGTCGGGGCCCGGCTCGCCGGTTTCGACGGGGCAACCAGGCCACCCCGCCATTCTTGGTGTGAGGATCCGGCATCCGGTCACCCGCATTTTTGCAAACTTTACGGAAAACGGAATCGCTTCCCAAATCCGTAAAATCTGCAATTCTCATTTCCCAGGAAATATGCCGCCGCGGCCCTCGACCGGGCCCGCTGAAGTACTTCCAAAGCTATCCGATGACGTTCAAGGCCGCGATCAGTTGGCCCAAAATCTTGCCCTGATCGTACTGCGCTTGCGCCAAATAGGCCAACTTTCGCATATATTCGGATTGCTCCTCAGCTGCCTTAAGCTGTTGTTGGGCAACGCTACCGCCTCCACCCAAGAGCGCAGCAACCGAACCGCTAAACGTGCCGCGGTTCTCGGTCGCCGCGCTCGCGTCAAAGGCTTTCTTCTGCTTATCAGTCAGTCCACCTCCTGGGCCGCCAGCGTTGGCCGCGTCAACGGCCTGCTTCAACTGGAGTTGGGCCGCTTCAAGCCGCGCACTGGCTTCCAACCCCCGTTGCTTCTTGCGCTCTTCGAACTCGGCCTTTTCTTTGGCCGCAAGGTCGATCGCATCCTGCTTACGGGCGGCCGCGCCACTGATGGGGTCAGAAGTGTTGACGGCCTGGCCGGCCTTGCCTTGGGCCTTCCAGGCCGCGACTGCGGCCTCTTCGTCGAAACCGCCCATCCGAGCGTTGCGGCGGACTGCATCTTCCGTGGCGAGATAGTGCGCCTTGTGAACGCCCTGAAGGTCGTGTGCCTTTTGCGCCTCGGCGATCTTGTCGAGAATCTTGTCCCAGAGGCCCATGATATACCTGGCGGTCGCCCCGAAGGTCTTTTCGAGAAAGCCGCACATGCTGGACCATGTATTGGTCAGCCACTTCAAGCCAGTTCGCCAGTTGTCGCAGAGCCAGTCCCAGGCCTTGACAATCGCCCGCAACACCGTCGAAACCCACGGGGCATACTTATCGAGCAACCCCATAAAGTAATCGCTGAAGTTGGACCAGGCTTGCCCGAGATAGTTCGTCACCCGGATCCACTCGGTCTTGAGGAAGGCCGTCACCACGTTCCACGCCGCTTGGATGTCGCCCTTGGCCAGGGCGTTGCTTATCGCCCCGAAGGAGTCGGAGAAGTCCGCTGAGAACCCCTTCCACACGCTACTGAGGCCATCGAAAGCCCCGCTAAGTTTTGCGATCCACACTACGACCCCGCCGATCGCCAGGCCAGCCAGGACCCACGGATTCGCCAAGAGCGGCAGCCAGCTTACGCCGACGCTCAGCACGTCGAAGGCAACCTTCAGGCCTTTGACCGCATACCCGAGCAGGTTCACACCTTTCGCGGCGATCCCGAGCATGATCGAAAAACCCTTCAGGACGACGCCCCCGGCGACGATCGCCCCAGTCCCAAAGAAGATCGCTTGGGTCAGGGCCTGGTGATCCTTCAGCCAATCGCGAATGCCGGTGACCACGCGGACCGTGATATTCGTGAGGCCCGTGATGCAGGGGACGAGGGCCCCTCCGATCGCCGAGACGCTGTTCATCAGCACGTCGTGCAGATCTCCCATCGCCAGGCCGAACCGCTTGCCGGCCTTGGCGTCGGCCTCGCTCATCACGAGTCCAAGCTCCTTGGCCCGGGCCGTGAAGGCATCGAGCTGGTCGACGCCCTGGTTGATGAGCGGCAGCAGCTCGCTGATGCCCAGCTTCTTGGCCAGCCCCACGCGGGAGACGGCATCCAGCTTTTCGAATTGGGCCACGATCTGGCGGAACTGGTCGGCCGCGTCCTTCGACTTGTCGAGCCCCAGGCCGGCCATGATGCCCTGCATCTGGCCAGCCTTTTTCCCCCCGCCAATCATCGCCTGAAATTCCTTGCTCTGCATTTTGCGGAGTCCGGAGGCGAGGGCCTCGTTGGAAACGCCGGCCCGCCGGGCGGCGTATGCCAGGGCCGAGAGCTTCTCCACGGTGACGCCCGTGGTCTCCGACATGCGGAACATTTCCTCGCGGGCGTCGGCCGTCAGCTTGGCAGCCCCGAGAAGGGCCGAAAACGCCCCCGCCGGGCTCGCTGCAAAGCGAGCGAGGGCAGCGAACGGCTCAGGCAGTTCGCCCCCGTAGGCCCCCGCCGCGGCCTTGGAAAGGCTCGCCTGCCAGCTCCTCAGCTTCATCTGCAGCTTGGCCAGACCCTTGCTCACCTCGTTATCATCCAGGTAGGCCTGGACGTAGGCCATCCCGCCTTTGATTGCGCCTGTCGTGCCTGTGCTCATAACGCAGTTCCTTTCGCGCGGAGCCGGCGAATCACCAGCTCCTCTGCTTGATAGATCTGTCCAAACATCCATTCCCCGGCCGCTTCAACTTCGGCCAGGGGAAAGGTACAGCCGACGTGACTCATCCGGTGCTCTTGATTCGTTCGATCGACGTTCACGACCAGCTCCAGGCCGTCGACGGTGCCACTGGCCGATACGATGATCTCCAGGCTGGCCGATTTCGAAAAGAGGCGGACGAGAAACTCGCCTTCGCGCTTGAGGGATGGATTGGCCTCAGAATGCCAAGGCCGGCCCAACCCCAGCTCGTTGAACCGCCGGCAAACGATCTCGGCCAATGGCGCCCCGACTTCATCCCGGAGGCGACGGGCGACAAGCCGCGCAGTCCCGAGGGGATCTTCCTTTGGCACCCAGCGCTTTCGGGATTTGTTCATCTCCTGACGTTGCCTCATCTAGTGACCGGCTTGGAAGGCGGCCACGGTGGCCGCGGTCATGCCGGCGGGGTTGACATAGTTGAAACTCCCGCTGCCGGCAAGGCTGTTGACCCAGTTCAGGACCTTTGCCCCAAGGATCTGATAAACCGCTGCATCGAGTAGAACGACCCGCATTTGGTTCAGCGGGCAGCCGAACAGGGCGGCCAAGCTCGAAATCTTGTAGAGGCTGGTCGGAGAAATAAGCGTCGCCGGGTTCGTTTGGAAGTTTGCCATAGGGATTTCCTCACATGTTCAAGACCTCGATCGATGCGTCTCGCTAGGCCGCACCCCACAAGGGCAGATTTGTGCCCGTGCCGATGTTCAGGACCGCAAAACTTGACCGGTGGTAAACCTGGTGAACCAGTACATAGTCCGGGAAGGCAAGTATTCGCGTTCCATCTTGGGACTTGTCGTAGGTATAGGAAACCTCCAGAAAATCCCAGCCCGCTTTCTCGATATTTGTGATCGATCCGATGGTCAGCGCGTTGCCGCTGGCTACGTAGTTTCCCTTTGACATGGAGAACTCATAGGAAGCAGTCACAAAATCAGGATTTTGCGTCGATGCGTTCGCCTGCATTCCTTGAAAGAGCACGTCGCCGGCCGGGTAGCCTCGGAACGTGGCATTGTTGACGGGGGCCTGGTTCATCGCCGTTACCTTGGCCTCGTAATCAAAAGACCATTGGCTGGCCGGGACCTCGATGCTCTCGGTCCAGGTGACCAGGGGCACATAAATCGAACAGCCGTGGACGGCCTGCTTATCCCAGCCAATAACCGTACCCTTGGCACCGGGCACAAGGCTCGGATCACCCGGGACGTTGCCGTAGCTGTTGGTGAGGCTAATGTCACAGCGGATCTGCTGCTGCTGACCGCCGAGCTTGAAGGCATACTGGTAGGAAAGTGAGGCCCATGTGATCGAGGCCTTGTAAATGCCGGAAGTGGCCTCGACTTCCTCGAGGGTCATGGCCCGGCGGGGCCACGCGTAGATTGCCCCCGCAGGTGAGTTGCTGACCGGCGCATAATTGAGGAGGGCAGCGCGGACCTGGTCCAGGTTAGCCCCTGCGCCCCGACTATGTTGTACTTTTGCGTGATCGAATTGGCCGAGGCCTGAAATTCCGGGTTGTCCTCCCAGATTTGCAGGCCGACATTGGTCGCAATGATGATCGGCGCCGGCATGAAACTACCCTCCTTGGTTAACCGATCTCGATAGTCGGCAGTTCACGGAGAACGGGGACGCGTTCCAAAATCTCGTTTTTCGGATCGCCCGGATCGGGCACCATGCGATACTTTCCGGGTTCAAGTCCCATTTCTTCTTTGACGGCCGTCTTGGTTGCCTCCGTCAGGTCTATCCGCACTCCGGGAAGGCGTGGGGAGTTTTTGGGGTCGAACATTTTGCTTTCCTTTCAACGGTTCCGAGCTGGTCAGTGGCTGGCCAGCAAGTCCTGGCGTCGCCTCATCTAGTGATTTGCCTGGAAGGCGGCAACGGTGGCCGCGGTCATGCCGGCGGGGTTGACATAGTTGAAACTCCCGCTGCCGGCAAGGCTGTTGACCCAGTTCAGGACCTTTGCCCCAAGGATCTGATAGACCGCGCCGTCCAGTAGAACAACCCGCATTTGGTTCAGCGGGATGCCGAACAGGTTGGCCAGGGCGGACATTTTGTAGAGGCTGGCCGCTGAAATAAGCGTCGCGGGGTTTGTTTGGAAGGCCATAGGGATTTCCTCACGTGTTCAAGACCTCGGCCGGGCTCGATGCCGCCGGCGATACGGCCGGCCGCCCCGCCGGCCGAGGCGGTTAAGGGATGTCTCTGTTATTTGCGCACAGGTCATCGGGCGTCGCGTTTTGCTGAAACGTTGTCAGCGCCGCGGCCACCTGTTGCGCGAAGGCATAGAGGCTGATTCGATTTGGATTTGTGAAGGGGGCAAACGGCAACTTGTAGTTGGCGTAGGCGCCTTCGACGGCCTGACGAAAAGTATCCACTGCAAGCACGGCCATGATTTACGGTTCCTCTCTTGGCCCGGAAAAATCGCCGCGGCTTTGGGCCAGGTTCCGCGTCGAGAAGTTTTGTTTGGTGATATGGTCAGTCTCGGCCGGGATCGTTGTCGGCGGCGATACGGACGTCAGCACCGCCGGCCTCGCCGGTGGCCGCGGCGATCGCCGACGGCCCCGCTTCGGATAAAACTTCCCGAGTCGCTTCGTCGGATCGTTCCAACATACCCAACAAAGGCCGGCCCCGGGCTTCCTCGAGCAGACGCATGTCGGGCGGCGTTTTCGTTTCGTCTTTTTGGCCATTAACGCTTCCTGACCTTCAACAGACGCCGAGCTGCAGGAAGCAACTCGGAATTGCGTACCACCCGCCCCTTGGCGGCGTAATAAACGTCCAGCAATCCTTCCGAGGCTGTCGCAAACACTTTCCGGGACGGCAAGCAGCGTTTCAAAAGCAACCATCGGCCTCACTCCACGGCACGAGTCAGGGCCTGAAAAGTGGCCACGGATTGGCTCGTCATGAGCGAGGAGTCGATCCAATTCGGGCTTCCTGAGCCGCCCATCGTAGCAATCCAATTTAGAACCCGACCGCCCTGGACGCGATCGTAGCCCCCGCTGCCGAGAATCGCCTCCATTCTCGCGATCTTGACACCGAAGAGGGCGGCAAGGTCGGCGATGCGGTACCACACGCTGGACGAGATCAAACTTGTCGGATTAGTCACAAAGGCCATGGTTTCCTCCTTCTAACGCAGAAAGCAAGTTCGGACGGCCGGGGCATCACTGCTCTGGCGCCCCGGCCGGAGCCTCGACTGTCAAGAACCGCCCATTCGTCGGTCTTGTAGGAGGCTCTTTTTTCCTACGGCCAGCGCCAGACGAGTAAAGGAATAAGACGATCTGGCGCCGGCCGGAGGCCTTCGACCGAGTAAGGGAAGTCAGGGTCCCTGCTCGGGAGGCTTCTTACACATGTTTCGCACGTCTGCGGCCCGGCGGCGCTGCGGTTACCGCCTCTTCATCACCTGCTGCCGCGGCCGTCGTGACCACCGTCGCCGGTTCGGCGGCCGCAGATGCCGGCGCCGAAACTGCTTCCCGTCCGCGGACATCCAACCCAATCACCTGGGTCGGTGTGGCGATCGGCTCCTCTGCTTCCGGTTCCAACATCTTCAACACGTCCAGCGGGGAGAAGCCGCCGGCGGCCATGCTGTTCAGAAGTTGGAGCATTTTTCGAAGAATTGGGGCTTCCCTCACGGCTTTCCGATAGGACTCGCGAATCTGCTCTTTACGCCGCGCGGCCGCGGCAACCTCTTGCTTCTTGGCCTCGGCCTGCCCGCATGCCCACTCGACCTTGGATTTGGCCAGAGCCAGAATCCTGGCCGGCGGATTCAGCGGCAACCCGGAACGAATCAGCCAGGCAGCGACCTTTGCGCCAGTCCACGTCTTTTTGCCGGCCACCCGCTTATCAGTGGCGCACACGGAAGAGATTTCCCGCCGCTCGGAGGCGGCCAGGACGACCTCGATTTTGATACCGGTGCGAGCTGCGATCATTTCCGGGCCGTACTGCCCCGGCTCTTCGAACATCGCGGCGATGACCTCGGGGGCGATCGTCGCAGCGGTCCCGGCACTGGTCTCCGTGCCTTCCGATGGTTTGGCCGCGGCCTCGGTTGGCGGGGACGCCTCGGGCATCCACGGCCGCGGGTGTTGTCGGCCAGGCATCAAACCGGTTGTCATGACTTCTCCTTCTCACAAAAAGCGACTAGGAACGCTCAAAACCTGTGCTCAGCGACCGGCGTAATCCCCACTTTTGCAGCGACACCACGCTTGGTGCAGACTGAGGAACTGCCGGCCGACGCAACGGATCGCTGCCCTTCGATCGCCGCCGAGCCGCTTCAACTCGGCGGAGACCTTTCGCTCGAAGAGGTCGGCGCGGGCCTGGTCGGCAGCGGAGCCGCCGTTCAGCGGCTGCGCCACGGTCTGAGCCTCGATTTCCTCGCGGCGGTCAGCACGGTTCGTCATTTGAAGGTACGCCGCGCGGCCGACGGGGTTCTCACGACTGGCCATTTGGACGGCCCGGGCTCGTTTGGTTCCGGCAAGAACAAGGCTATCGACCCGGCGTTTGTATTGAAGGCCGAGCTGACTGCGGCGCTGTTCGGCTTTCAGCGCCGAGTTCTCGACCTCAAGGCGTCGCATCTCCCGCAGGACCTGCGGGTCGACGGATTCGGGGCGTGGCCTCGCTGCCGTACTGCCGTGAAGGGCGAGCCGATCCGGCCGGGACGTCGCGCGCCGCACTTGCCGCCCATCGGCAAGCTCGATGGTTTGGAACTCGATAGACATCGGAAAGTCCTCTCTCTTTGGATCTGAGGCCCACCGTCCACACAGTGTACTCATTTCCGGATTTTTGTCTAATCGAATCACTGCAGATTCTCAATCACTTTGGCTGGCCTCGGCCGGGCCTCCCTGTGGCAAGCGGCGCAGCGAGCGCCTCAGGGCAGTTGAGCCGAATATAATCGGCCACGATTTGATAAGCGCGAAACCTTAACGGGTCGTCTTTCGGAATCCGCATCAAGCTGCTGATTGCTTCGTTGGCTATGAAGATCACCTTGCTACGCTCGCGGACTTTCCGATCGGGCTCCTGTTGCTCAGGCGTCGCGGTATTTGTTTTCGTCAACGCCGCCCGATACTCCGCATCCATTCTGGCCACCTGCCGCCTGGCACGTCTAATTTCGAGGCGGCGCTCCTTGAACGGCCCGCTTGCGGCAATGTGGATCTCCGTTTTGATTGTCTGGTCGATCTGCCTTGCCGTAAGCGGCTGGCCCTGGTTCATCTTGACGACCGTTTGCCATACCTCCAGCCGCGCTTCAACAGGAAATTGCAGTAGCGGCCGTACTTGGGTTTCCGTGGCCGGAAGAATGTTGCCTATAGGCAACAATGCTTCGACCGTCTTAGAAGACTCGATAAGTCGCGAGGCATAGCTTCGGCCAAATTTCCAGCGGTCTTTGCAATACTGCTCAAACGTCGCATGGGTGGCACGATAGAGTCGTTGCTCCCGGATGGCTGACAGGGCGGAACCGACGTCGACAAAGACTTTCTGGCCGCGTTCTATCACCTGTTCGAGCTCGGCCAGCGAGGTGGCTTCGCTGGTACTGAGTGCCGCGGAATCGGGCACAATGGCCGGTAACACAACTGGGGCGGTAATGCTCATCGGTCGGGCCCTCCATTGTCGATGGTGCCGGCAGCCATTGCGGAGGGGACCCCGGTGCGATCGTTCCTCGCCGGCAACGGCGCCGGATCCAGCGATCCAGGCCCCGCCAGGACCCACACCGCCGCAAGGGAACCGGATGAGGTTTCGCGTCGCCGGCCGGAATCGACAGCCAGGCCTCGGTCGCGCAGCTCGCAGCGGCGGGCGCCGGCCGAGTTCAACCGGATCGACAGTTCGATGGCGATTTCCTCATCCGTTGCGCCATGAGGACCACGGCGGGAGAGAAAATCCAGGACCGCCCTGGCTTGCTTCCCGGCGCTGTTGCGCTGACGAGCTGCTCGCTGCGTGTCGCGGGCCAGCTTGCGGGGCGGCCGGTCGTCTGGGGGCGGATCCATCCTCGGCGGCAAGGGCGTTGGCTCCGGGACGGTTTGCTCGAAGGCGGCGAACAAGGGCAGCGAGCGTTCCATCACGATTGCCCTCCCTGATCTTCATGCGACGCGACGTAGTTGTCCCAGGTATCGGGGTCCATGTCATCCGTTACGTCATCCGTTACGGTAGCCGTTACGCAACGGGATGGCCGAACAATCCCAAAAAGTTTGTCCATGGACTCTCTGTACGGTCTCCCGGACGTTTTTCTGATGCCCCCGGTCCGCACCTTTTGAATGACCCAAACAAGTATTTCAGCGACCAGGCCTGGATCGCTCTGCCCGTCCATGAGTCGATTTGCGTAATCGATATCGACGCTCTCCCAGAGATCCGAATCGGCCACCACGGTTCTCAGGATCTTCACCAACTCGGGGCGCATTTCGTCCCGCGCTGTTTTGTCGTTGCCGTGCTCAAACACATAATCGAGGCGGATGCCCAACGCTTCTTTGAGACTTACCTTCAGCGGTTCATATTGGCCCCCCAGTGGGCCGGAGCCGGCCCGGGCTTGCGCGAGCATGGTAAACCAGTCGCCCAAGCGCTGCGGCTGAAGACGGGGCCGGCGCAGGCCGGGGACGACCCGGAAGGGCTGCGCCCTTCTGAATATGATGGTGGATTTTTAGGGGCGGGGGGAGATGAAGCGCCGTTCTTTACCCCTGCCCGCCCCTCAATGGATTCATGATCATGGGGGCGGCTGTCGGGTTCCGTCAACGGTTCCCGACAGTTAAGGTCCTCTCTCGCCGCAACTCCTTGGATATCAACCTGTTTCGACTGTCGGGTTTCGTCAACCGTTCCCGACAGTGGGGTGTCGGGTTCCGTTAACCGTTCCCGACAGTTTGCACCATCCGAAAAGGAGATTTTCTGTTGTGGGTCAAGCGGTAGTTGGTCCCAGCCGTCGCCGGGACACAGGCTCAAGATGGTGAATCGCTTCTTGCCGCTCTTGCCCTGTCGGCGCTTGGTCCTGGCCTGTTCTTCATCATCGACTCGGAGCAAGCCGGCCTCGATAAGCTTGCTGGTCCATTCGTGGGCTGAAGTTCTAGCTCTTCCCAGTTCGATCGCAATTTTCGCCCAGGTCGTGATAATGACCTGGCCTACGACGTTCTTGCCCTCAAGAAGCCCTGCCTCTTCACAGAGAAACCGAAACAGCCGTTTGGGTTGGCCCGGTATGTCGCGATCCCGTTCCAATCGGCTGAGCGGATGGCGGCTGGCCAACGGACCTGGGACCGCCCCCACAACGGTTTGACTTTGCGCTCCTTGGTTGGCATAATCCATACGTTAGTCCTTTTGGCGAAACCCAGCTTACATTTGCGGTGAAGGCTGGGTTTCGCCGTTTCCTGGCTATGAGGAAGCGCCTTCCAGCACGCTCGTTGCGGAAGGCAAGATGGAAGCGAGAAAGCGATCCAGGTCGGAAATTCTGTAGTAAGCCCGTTTTCCCACCCTTCCGAAGGGCAACTGATCGCGATATTTGCCGGTGTGGGCCCAGAGGGCCAAGGTCGACGGTCTGACTCCGATGTATGCCGCGGCGGATTCGCGCGGCAGCCATTCTGAGAGCAGAGTTGAGACGACCAACGGCGGCGCCGAGGTCGATTCCAAGGTATCTTGTGACATTGTTTTCTCCAAGCGTTTGAACTTCATATCGTTCGTTAACGATTTCATTCAAACACAAAGAGGAAACTGGTCAAGGCGCAAATCTTGGCAAATTGTGGCGAACCGACGATTCGCCTAATTTTTCTTTCCGAGTGCCCTGCGGAGCTTGTCTCTTGACAGCCGACGATCGCCGGGCTCTAGTTTCTCTCCTTTGTCGTTGAGTCTGCACAGCGCCGCTTTCCGGCGCTCAAGATCGTCCTCTTCAGGGTGATTCACCTGGCGAGCCTCGAGCCACTGTCGAACGCGTTCGGCTACTGCCTCGGAACGTTCTGCTTTCTCGGCCGCCGCGATCTTTGCCGAGGCCCGGTACTTCAACCCCAGGCGCATCAGAGGTTCAACGGAAGGCCGCAACCGAAGCTTCTGGACGAGCTGCCCGACGAGCATCATCACGAGCATTGCCTCACCGTCAAGCCCGCGGCCGAGAGAGTCGGACAACTGGATGGTCAGCAAATGCCACAGCTTCAAAGCATCCAGGCGGCCTTCTCTCGTCAGCGGCCTTTCGAGGAACTTGAGGGTATCTCTTTTGAGGATCTCCAGCACTTCCTCAAGGCTTTTCGTGAGGCGCTTCGGACGGGCGAGCTGCATTTGATCGACGACGTCGTCATTCATCCCCGCCGGCCTCCTTGGATTTCACGTCGATGGTAAGGAGCTTTGTCCGCTTGCCGGCCTGCAGCATGGCGGTCGTGGCGCCTTCCATGGCGTGCCGTTGCGGGTCGATCGCCAGGCGGGCGTAGATCGCCGTGGCCTTGGGCGTCTTGTGGCCGAGGACCTTGCCGATGATCGCCAGGCTCACATTGCCGCCGGCCATCCAGGAACCGAGTGACCTGCGCAGATCGTGGATTCGGAGGCCCCCCAGCTTCGATCGTTTCCTGATCCGTTTCCAGGCCCCCTGGGGCGACTGCAGGTGCGTACCCTTGCGTTGGCCGGGAAAGACCCAGGGCGATCCTTGCGAAGCCCTGCGGCGTGCCGTGAGGATCGCCACGGCCGAGGCGGTCAAGGGCAGCAATACGGGCATGCCGGCCTTAGTTTCGGGTATCCGCCAAAAGCCCTCGTTTTCGTCAAGCAAGAGTTGGGTCCATTGCATGGCCAGCACGTTCGATTTGCGGGCGCCGGTCAGCAGCAGCAGGAGGAAGTAATCCCGGAAGACCGCCGGCTCGGCCTCCAAAGCGCTGAAGAACGCTTCCAGCTCCCCGCGCTGCAGGAAGCGGTCGCGGGCCTCCTCGTGAAACATTTTCACTTTTGCGGCCGGATTCGCGCCGCGATAGCCCAGGTCATCGGCCTTGTTGAACATTGCCCGCAAGAGAGCGAGGGTCCGGTTCGCCGCATAGATCCCGTTTTTCGTGCCCATCGTCGAATGCAGCTCCTGGACGTCCCGCTTGCTGATCGTGGCTAGCTTGCGGTTTGCCCACGGCGCCAGGTGCAGCCGCCAATTCCGCTCGTCCTCGCCCACGCTGCGCGGCTTCTTGTGGGCCCGCGCGTGGAGCTTCCAAATCTCCCAAAGATCATTCAGGGTCTTGTTTTGCCGCTGTCCGCGGCGATCGGCCTGGGGGTTCTCGCCGGCCGCCACTTTGCCGGCATGGACCTTTGCCGCGCTTCGGGCCTTGTCGACGGACAGCTCCAGCGCGCTTCCCAGCTTGAACCGCGTCGGCTTGCCCTTGATGCGTTTGACGTAGTAGTAGACTTTCGCCCCGGTGGGATAGACCGCCAGTTGCAAGCCGGGGAGCTTGTCGTCTTTGTAGAAGTCCCTGGCGTTCGGATCGTTACCTGCGGGCGGCTGCAAGGCCTTGATTTTCGGCTCGGTGAAAGGGAAAGAAGTTACCATACCTGACCTCGAATCTGGTGTGTCTGCCGGGATCTCCGTGCTACGTTTCGTGCTACGCATCTCGGCAAGTGGAACCGTAGCACGCACAAAACAACCAAACGGAATCGTAGCACGCCAAAACCAGTATAACGCTAACTCAAAACGTTTCAATAGGTTTCGATAATAGGCGATCTGTGACGTGGGCCTATGATGCCACCCGTTGTGAGCATTCTTAGCTGATTGCCCATCTGGTGGGCGATGACTCCCAGCAGATGCAGTGCATCGACATGATTCGAATTGACGGCGAGGATCTGCTGGTAGAGCTGCGCGGCAGCCTGGAGTCGCCCCGCCTGGTGGTGTTGGACGGCAATTGCCAATGATTCGAAAACGGTTGTCATAGCATTCAATATGGACAACGGGCGGCCCCGCACTTCACGGCCGGGTGCATTATAGCACAAGCGCAAGCCACCGCGCGGCAGAGCCCCCCACCCATGCCGCAGACTAGGCGGCGGGCAGAATGCGGGGGCAAGGCCGGCGGCGCCACGGCACGACCGCCCATTCGCGTCCTTGACTTGGAATGTTCCTGCTGCTCTACTGGTTCAAGGTCCAAGTACATCGATCGCAGATGTCCGAGAATGCTGTCATGGCGCCCCTGAAAGTCCAATCCGTTCTCGATTTGATCGGGAATACGCCGCTGGTCCGCATCAACCGCATGAACCCGGCCGCGGGCGTCGAACTCCTGGCAAAACTGGAAATGAGGAACCCCGGCGGTTCAGTGAAGGACCGCATCGCCCTGCGGATGATCGAGCAAGCCGAGGCCGCCGGTGAGCTGACCCCCGGCAAAATCGTTCTGGAGGCCAGCAGCGGCAATACGGCCATCGGGCTGGCGATGGTTTGTGCGGTCAAGGGCTACCAACTCCTGGTGACGATGAGCGAGTCGGCCAGCGAGGAACGCAAACGGATCCTCCGGGCCTACGGGGCCCAGATCCTTCTCACTCCAGGCTACCGGGGCACCGACGGGGCGATCGAAGAAGCCTATCGCCTGGCACGCGAAGAGCCCGGCAAATACACCCTGGTCGATCAGTTCAACAACGACGCCAACTGGCAAGCCCACTACGAGGGCACGGGCAAGGAGATCTGGGAGGCCACCAGCGGCAAAGTGAACGTCGTGGTGCTCACGATGGGGACTACCGGGACCTTGATGGGCATAACCCGCATCTTGCGGCAACTCAATCCGGCTGTTCGCGTCGTTGGCGTCGAACCCTTCAAGGGGCACAAGATCCAGGGCCTCAAGAACATGAAGGAGAGCTACACGCCGGGGATCTTCAAACCGGACGAACTCTCGGCGATCGTCTCCGTGGACGACGATTCGGCCTACGAGGCCGCCCGGCGTTTGGCGAGGGAGGAAGGGATTTTCGTGGGCATGAGCGCCGGAGCGGCCATGAAGGTGGCCATCGACGAGGCCCGCGTGTTGGGCCAAGGCATCGTCGTGGCCCTGCTGCCGGATGGCGGAGAGCGGTACCTTTCCACGTCGCTGTTCGTTTCCGAGACGGTCCCTGAACCGCTGCGATTCTACAACACGTTGCAGCGCCGCGTGGACCAACTGGAGCCGGCCTCGCCGGACAAGGTGACTGTCTATTCCTGTGGGCCGAGCCTGGATGGGCCGCCCGACCTGGGACTGTGCCGCCGCATGGTCTTCTCCGACGTATTGCGGCGCTACCTCGAATACCGCGGCTACCGGGTTGAGCACGCCATGAACCTCGGCGACATCGACGACCGGACCGTCAAGGAATGTCTCAAGACGGGTGGAAAACTGAAGGAGTTTACTGCCAGGTGGGAGCAGGTGTTTTTTGAGGCCCTCGATACGCTTCGCGTCCGGCGTGCGCACCACTACCCCAGGGCCAGCGAGCACGTCGCCGACATGGTGGAAGAGACCCGCGGCCTGCTGGAAAAAGGACTGGCCTACGAGAAACTCAGATCGGTCTATTTCCGCATCAAGAATTCTCCGGACTACGGCAAGCTGTGCGGGATCGATTTGAAGCAGATGCGGATCGACGCATCGACGACCTATGATTACTACGAGAAAGACCACCCGGGCGACTTTGCCCTCTTCAAACGCCCCACGCTGGCCGAGCTGAAGGCGGGCATCTTCTGGCCGACTCCCTGGGGCAACGCGAGGCCGGGCTGGCACATCGAGTGCGCATGCATGGCCGTGCGGTGCCTGGGCCAGCCGATCGACATCCACACCGCCAGCACCGACCTGGCCTTTCCTCACGGCGACAATGAGATCGCCATCGCCTGCGGGCTGAAAGACAAGCCTCTGGCCCGCCTCTGGCTGCATTCCGAAGTGGTCATGTCCGAAGGCAAGAAAGTAAGCCGCGCGGCCGGCAACGACCTCACGCTGCAACACCTGCAGGAGCAGGGCATCGACGGCGCGGCGGTCCGCTACTGGCTGCTGGCCACCCATTACCGCACCGTGCTGCACTACTTGCCCGGCGAGCTGCGGCGGGCCGCGCAGTCGGTGGCGCGGCTCAACGAGTTCGTTTCCCGGCTGGAGCATTTCGCGCCGGGCCGGCCCAGCCCCGACATTCACGAGATCCTCCACCAGGCTCGCGCCGGCTGGCAGGAAGCCTTGGACAACGACCTCAACATGCCCAAGGCCCTGGGCCGGCTCTTCGTTTTCATTCGCCAGGTCAATCGGCTGCTGAATGGCGGAGAGCTGGACGGCGACCAGGCCGGGCAAATCCTCGACTTCGTGCACCAGGTGGACGCGGTGCTGGCAGTGATCGACTTCGATCGCCAGGAGTCGGACGAACGGGTGGCCCGGTTGATCGAGGAGCGAGCCCAGGCACGCCGGGCCAACGATTTTTGCAAGGCCGACGCCCTGCGGGACGAGCTTTTGTCGATGGGCGTCTGTTTGACAGACACCGCTGCGGGCACCTGCTGGAAGAAGATCCCCGTAGGCCGGCGGTAAGAGGTGCTTAGCCTCCCGTCGCACTCGAAGATCTTGGAAATCGTCCTGTTCCTGCCGGGAGATTCCCTCCTTGGCGGCGCAGCGATCGCCGAACGGGCCCATGTGCAAGTTGTTGTAGACGTCCCACAAGCCGTCCTTGATAATCGCGTCCAGCAGTTCGCCGTGTCCCAGGCGATAGCCCGCCCGGGCCTTGGGCAAGAGGTACGGCGCTGCCGACATGTTTTCCGTGCCGCCGGCGACTACCACGCGGGCGTCGCCGCACTGGATCGCCTGGGCGGCCAGCATTACGGCTTTCATGCCGGAGCCGCAGACCTTGTTGACCGTTGTCGCTCCCACCGCAGGGGGCAGCCCGGCGGCGATGGCGGCCTGGCGGGCGATGTTCTGCCCCAGGCCCGCCCCCACGACGTTGCCGAGAATCACTTCATCGACCTGGTCCGCGGGCAGGCCCGCGCGGCACAGGGATTCTCTGATCGCCACACTTCCAAAGTTGGCGCCGGGACTTCAGCCAGGGCGCCCAGGTAGCCACCGATTGGTGTGCGCGTGCCACCTGCCAACCAGATTTCGTTGATCATGATACTTGTCTCACTTCCGCTTGGGCGTGAAATCGACGAGCGACCAATACGTGTTGCCGCCGCGCGGCGGCAAGGCGACGATCTGCACGCTCGTATCGGGCGGCACCGAGGCCGTTACCTGGTACCGCTCGGGATCGTCGGAGGCCGGCTGCAGGGGAATCCATTTCCTTTCGCCGATGCGGAGCTGCACGGTCTTGGCGTTGCGGACGCGGATCGTGAACTGCTGGTCCTTGCCGGTCGTCAAAGGCACGTAGACGGGGCTTTCCAGGAACGAATCCATGCCCTCCACCGAGCTGTAGGCCTGGGCAAACGTCCAGGGCGTGCCGGCGCTGGCCACGAATTCCAGCGTGGCGGCCTGCCAATAGGTGCCTCGGTCTTGTCGCGATTTTATGAACAACTCGACGCCCCAACTTCCCGCCGCGGGAAAGGTTACGAGGACGTTGATCGCGCCGTGTCCCCGGCGGACGAGCGTTCGCCCCTCGAACTTGTCGGTCCCGCGCTTGCCGGGCTCGACCAGGCTTGCCATGAGCAATACGTCTTCAGGCCCCGAGAGCGAGAACTGGACTGACTCGCCAACGGGCTGCATGCGCCGCAAGGGTGTCGATAGCCGCAGACCTTTCTCGAAGAACCGCCCTTCCAACAGCGGCAGTGCGGCGAACTCCTCGGCGGACAACGGCCGCTCGAGCAACTGCCACTTCGCATCCGTGGGAAAGTGAGTATGCAGGAAGCACAGCGGTTCGGCGAACAGATAGTGCGTGCCATATTGCTTGTGGTAGCTCTGTCCCGCGACATGGCCGGCGTCCCAGCAGGCGTCGACCAGGTACCAGTGCTCCTGGATCTTGACGGCGTTCCAGGCGTGATTGGACTGCTGGACCTTTTCCGCCTGGCCCATGGGGAAGCCAAGGCCGCGGCCATAGCCGGAGATCACTTCGCAGGGAATGCCGGCGATTTGGCACATCCGCTGCAGCAACTGGGAATAGCCCTGGCAAAAGGCCTTGCGACGCGTGAGCGTGGCCTGCCACGACGACTCGGGCGAACCGCCCGCGAAAAAGCTCTCCGCGTCGTAGTCGATGTTGTCGGCTACCCAGTCGTGCAGGATCTTGACCTTCAGGAAATCATCCTTCACGTCGCGGACCAGCCCGCGGACCAGCGGCTCGATCGTTTCGCCAGGTTGCGTAAAGATCATTTGGCGGATTTCGGCCGGCACGCTTGCAATCTGCGGCTCCGGTTTGCCCGTCCGATAGGAGGCCAGATCGGCAGCCAGCAACCGGGGGCAAAGCAGAAGCGTGGAGAAGAGGGCCGCAAGGCAGAAAACTGGACGAAAAGAGAACAAGACCATACTTTCTTACGTGCCTTTCTTTTCCTGTTTTTCTGCCCCACGTTTTTTTGTCGGAAGGCTTATGCCCAATTTCGCTGCACGGGCTCACCCCGCGACCCAGCGATAAATCACGTACAGGCAAACCACCACGCCGGCGATGATCCACCATGGTTTCCGGGCAGCCGGGGCGTCTTCCTCGGACAGATAGTGTTCGCAGTAAGGGCACCGCTGGGCATCTTCATGGATCGGCCGCTTGCAGTATGGGCAAGGCATGGTGTAGCCATCGTCGTCGCCCTCCTCGTCCCACGACGATTCGTCTTCGTCGTCTTCCCAATCGTCCTTGTGATCGCGTCGCAATGGCATGAAATGGCCCCCAAGGTCTTCGTCACCGTTGTCATGAGAATGATCTCCCGGGGCAAAACTCTCGCCCTCCTGCAACAGGTACAGTATACTGGGTGCAGTTGGGCGAGAAAATGCTGATAGCTCTTGCCCATTGCCGGTGCTGGTGGCATCGGCGGCGACTGTTGGAACCGCCTGGGTTCCGTTCCAACGTACACCTGGTGCAAGGAGATACGACGATGAATGTGTTGAGTAATTCGTGGCGCTGTTCGCTCGTGGCGACGGCAATGTGGACGATGTTGGCCGCCGCGCCCGCCCCCGCGGCTGCCCAGAGTGAACCGGGAATCCCGGCCGCCGCGACTGCCAACCGTGCGAAGATCGAACAGCAAATGCGCGCGATTCGTGAGAAGATGGAAAAGGCAATGCAGGCCGGCAAGCCGGAGGAAGTCCAGCGCTTGCAGCACGAAGCACGGGCTCTCTACAGCAAGATCGATCCGCATGCCATAGCAGTGCCCGGCGGCTTTGAGCGCGAGCAGTTCCAAGAACAAATGCGGGCCCTGCACGAAAAGATCGAAAGGGCCATGCAGGCCGGCAATCCCGAAGAAGTCCAGCGATTGCGGCAGGCAGCCGAAGCCTTGCGGGCCAGGCTTGATCCGCAAGGGGGCTACGTTCCGGGTGGTCCGCAGCCCGGCGGCGAGCGCGAAGCCCGCCTGCAGCACCTCCGCGCCGCGGCCGAGAACCTGATGGCCGCCGGCGCTGAGGGCGAGGCCCGGCATATAATGGAGATCATCCAGCGGATGCAGGCCGAAGGCAGCAGCGCCAGCGTGCAGGAGATGCGGGAATTGCGCCGCCAGATGGAGCAGATGCATCGCGAAATCCGCGAGTTGCGCGACGAGCTCAACCGCCTGAAGAACAGCGAGCACAAATAGCCGCGGTATAATAAATTTAGCAACGTGGGCCCTCGATTTTTCGGCGGCCCACGTTATTTCCGTAGAAGGGGAGAATTCCGGTGAACGATCAAGCCGCCGTTGCCGTGGAGAGTCCGCCGCAGATCGAGCCGGAGCAGAAGAAAGAGCCGTCCGCGGCCCGGCCGAAAAAGCAACCGCCCTATGCGGTCGTGCTCTTGAACGACGACGAGCACACGTTCCGCTTTGTGGTCGAAACCTTGAACAAGGTATTTGGCTACCCGCTGGAGAAGTGCTACACACTGACCGAGCAGGTTCATCACCAGGGTCGCGGGATCGTCTGGTCCGGCACGCGGGAACTGGCCGAGTTGAAACGCGATCAGATCCGCTCGGCCGGGCCCGACTTCTACGCTGCGAAAAAAATCGAGTTTCCGCTGGGCGTGACCGTGGAACCGTTGCCAGGGTAGTCAGAATTCGTCGAAGGCGATTTGACTTGCGTCCACCCGGAGACTCTTGAGCATCTTGAGGCAGGCTTTTATCATCAGCGGCGGCCCGCAGAGATAATACTCCACCGCGCTGGGATTCTCGTGCGATTGCAGGTACTGCCGCAGGACAACTTCGTGGATCAGGCCACAATGGTCGGTCCACAGGTCTTCCGGCAGCGGTGCGGAAAGCGCGACGTGAAAATGGAAGTTGGGGAACCGCGCCGCCAGGGCTTCAAAATAATCCTGGTAGAAAAGCTCCTGCCGAGATCGGGCTCCATACCAGAAACTCACTTTGCGGGCCGTTTTTTCACTTTCGAACAGATACGCCAGATGGGCCCGCAGCGGCGCCATGCCCGAACCGCCGCCGATGTACACCATTTCCTTCTGCGTGGGCTTGATGTGAAAGTCGCCGAAAGGTCCGATCGCCGTGACGGTGTCGCCGGGCTTGAGGCTGAACATGTAGACCGAGCCGGCCCCCGGCGGGCAGTCCTGTCCGGGCGGGGGCGTGGCGATGCGGACGTTGAAGCGGAGCACCGCTTCGGTCGACGGATCGCAGGCCAGAGAGTAGTTGTTGCGACGCCCTGCGGCCGGATTGCGGGCCACCAGGTCGAAGACGTGCTGCGCCTCCCAGACCGCGGCGTACGGCGGGGGGATGTCGAGATCGCGAAAGTGGATGCAATCGTAGGCCGGAATGTCGAACTGGAAATAGTCGCCCGGAGTGAAATCGATCGGCTCGGCCCGTTCGCAGGGCTCGCACAAAATCTCCTTGATGAAGGTCGCCACGCTGCGATTGCTGACCACCCGCAGGCGCCGCGTCTTAGGCATGCGGGTCCCCGCGCCGCCGGGGCGGAGCAGGTTGAGGAAGAGCTTGCCGCCTCGGATTTCGACGGGGTAGGTGCATAGCCCGCGGCAGACCGGCGCACGGGCGGGTGAGCCGTCGGCCAGGTGGTAGCGTCCATTATGCTTGGGACATTCGATCAGCCCGCCCTGGACGAGGCCGTCGGCAAGATGCGTGTTGCCGTGCGTGCAGACTCCGTCGCTGGCGAACCATGCTCCGGCCGCGTCGCGATAAATTGCGAAGGTTTTCCTGCCGTGGTCAAATCGCAGGGCCTCCTCGCGACCGAGACACGCTTCGCCGCAGACTTCGATCCAGCCTTCGGTGTCGGGGCTGGCTTGCGTGGTGAGGATGGGCTTTTCGGCCTTCGCGGGCGGCGGAGGCAACTGCCGCTTCACGTGGTAGGTGGGGTCGTTGCGCTGCCGCAGCACAGCCGGCAGCAACTCTTGCCAGGCAGCCCGGATGCTGCCGTAGGGCGTGGGCATGTCGGCCTTCACCAATTCGTGCAGGCGGGGAAGGGCGTGGTAGGGCACCAAGGGGAACATGTGGTGCTCCACGTGGTAGTTCATGTTCCAATATAGGTAGCGGTGGATGGCATTCATGTAGACCGTGCGGCAGTTCAGCCGGTGGTCGAGCACGTTTTCCGCCAGGCCGGCGTGTTGCGTGTAGCCGTAAATCGGCGTCAGCCACGCGCCGTAGAGATTAGGCAGCCCGATGAACATCAGCGGCAGGAGGCTCTTGTGGTACAGGGCCAGGCCGATCACGCCCGCGTAAATCAAGGCGCAGAGCCGGGCCCGCCAGATGACTTTGCCGTACTCGGAACGCGGAATGAACGTCCGTTCCTGGGGCGTGAGCCGTCCCGTGCAGTGGATGGATACCGTTTTGAAATAGGCGATCGCCGCGGGCACGCCGAAGAAGAGGAGGAAGAACTTGCGCATGCTGGGAGGACGCGGCACGGCGATCTCCGGATCGCGCCCGACGACGATCGTGTCGCTGTGATGGCGATTGTGGCTCCAGCGCCAGACGGTCGCCTCGCGCATGACCATGAACGAGGCGATCTCGTACAACGCGTTGTTCATCCAGTCGGTCTTGAACGCCGTACCGTGGCCCGCTTCGTGCCAGCGGGAATCGGAGGTCGACCCGTAGATTACTCCATACAGCAGGAAGGGGATGATTGCCCAAGGGCTGCCCCACCAGGCGTAGGCCCAGCCGCCGAAGCCGAGAAGCAGCGTGAACCAGAGCAGCGTGTCGCGAATGGCCGGGCCGTTCCGCCGCTCCAGCAGCTTGCGCATCTCGGCCTTCGGCACGGGACACGTGTACCAGTCCGCTTCGGCCAGCCCCTTCTCGATGGCCAGGGTGGAGTTCGCACCGATGAGACTGTAATCAAGCGCCGCGGTTTGACTCATAATGTAACACTGCCTCACGGTAAAGGTGCCGTAGTTGATCGCTGGCAGTAAATTCTACGCGGACGTGGAAGGGGAATGAAATCCGAAAAACGAGTCGATTCTTTGCCACAGGGCTCGTTTCTGGCGGCGATTGACAGAAATAGGGAATAGCAATAGGCTAACTGGTGATTTGCGCAGGATCAGAACTCCTGCCAGACCGTGTTCCACTTATATATTCGAGAATGAACATGCCTACTAAGCTTCCGGCGGTTATCGCGTTGCTTTGCGTCCTGGGGGCACGCGCTTCGGCCCAGGTGAACCTGCTTCCGCAGGGGAATTTCGAGAACCCCGGCGTCAGTACGGGCTGGGCCGAGGGATTCAATATCCCGAACAATCAGGAATTCCGAGTTATCTCGGAACATGGCAAGCATTGGCTGCGCATCGAGAATCGCGACGCCGGGCGCCAGCTCGACTACGTGCATGCCTTCGTGAAAGTCAGCCCGCAGATCGCGTCGCTGACCGTCTCGGTCCGCATGAAAGCCACGAACCTGAAACCGGGCAAGGAAGGTTGGCACACGGCCCGCGTGGCCCTGATGTTCGAAGGCGGCTCATTCGGCTACCCCCCCGAAGTTCCCGATCTGAGGGCCGACTCCGATTGGGTGACGAAATCGGTGGAGTTGAAGGTGCCCAAGGGGGCGACCCGCCTGAACATCCAGCCCGCTTTTTTCTATTCTACGGGCGTGTTCGAGATCGCCGACCTCACGGTCACGCCCCACATGGCCGCGGCGACGCAGTTGGGCGACGCCGTGCTGCCAACGGGCGCAAAGCTGGATTGGGAGAAGACCAGCGTCAAGACGGTGAATGCCAGGCGGGCGCAGGTCTCCCTCGACGGCGTCTGGCGTTTCATACCCGCAGCCGAAGCGGCGGCGGATCCCCCCAAGCTGGGCTGGGGATATATCAAGGTGCCGGGCGACTGGCAGATGCACCCGGGTAAGCCTTCCGCCTTCCTGGCCCAAGGCGGCGGCCCGCAGTGGGACCTTTATGACGGGTCGTTGGTGACGCGGGCCTGGTACGTGCGCCAGGCGCCCATTCCGGCGGAGTGGCAAGGTCGTGCGATCAGCCTCCGCTTGCAGCGGGTCTGTACGGACGCGATGGTCTATGTCAACGGCACGCCGTGCGGAAGAGTCGCCTGGCCCTGGGGATCGGTGGACATCACACGCGCGGTAACGCCGGGCAAAACGGCCGATATCCGCCTGCTGGTGGCGGCCATCGCCGATGCGGAAAAAGTGGGGAACTTCTGGCAGAACGCCTTGAGCAGCGTCTCCTATACGTCGGCCGGGCTCGAAACGCGGGGCCTGACCGGAAGCGTCCTCTTGGAAAGCCGCTGGTCCGAAGCGCGGGTGAGCGACGTCTTCGTACGTCCCTCGACGCGACACAACAACATCTCTCTGGACGTGGAGCTTACCGGCGTCAAGCAGGCTGGCCCGGTCCAGTGCGTCGCGGAGATGCTCGACGAAAAGGGTGTGGTGGAGAAGAGCTTCACGGCCGATGCGGTCGTAGAAGCGCACCAGACACAGACCCTTGCGCTCACCTGGCCTTGGGCCAACCCGCGTTTGTGGGATGTGGACCAGCCCAACCTTTATACCCTCCGGCTGAAAGTCAAGGGCGCGGGCCTGGACGACGAGTACAACCAGGAATTCGGCTTCCGAGAGTTCTGGGTGGAGGGACGCAAGTTCTTTCTCAACGGAACCGAAATCCGCCTGCGGCAGGGGTGCTTTTACTGGGGCGAGCGCCCGCAGGTCGGGGAGAACTTCTGGGAGATCGGACGCCCGACGGTGGATACCCGCGGCGATGCCAGCGACTCGGGAGCGGATCTTGACGACGCCGATCACAAGGGATACCTGGCGGCGGAGTATATCCTCAATGCCAATAAGTACCTCATCGATCCGAGCAATAGGCTCGTCTGGGAGCGGAACCGGCAGCGTGCGCTGGAGCGGGCCGCCGTGTGGATCCGCCATTACCGCAACCACCCGTCCGTGGTGATGTGGGTTGCCGGCATGAATTTCTTCAACAGCGCGGTCGACGCGGATCCGCGCCACCTGGGCCGCCATGACTGGGACCAGAACAAGCAGCGCTGGCAGCGGATCCTGACTGCCGGCGCGGAGATGTTCGACGGGCTCAAGAGGCTTGACCCCACGCGGGTCTATTACAGCCACGCCGGGGCCTGTACGGGCGACGTCTATACGATGAACTGCTACCTGGATCTAATACCGCTCCAAGAGCGCGAAGATTGGCTGAGCGAGTGGGCGAAAAGCGGAGAGATGCCGATTTCCATGGTCGAGTTCGGCACCCCCATGGACTGCACCTTCCGGCGCGGCGCGACGGCTTTACCACGAACATTACGAGCGAACCCCTGTTGACCGAATTCAGCGCCATCTACTTTGGCAAAGACGCCTATGCTGCCGAGGAGCCAAAGTACCGCCAATTCCTGCATGACCTGTTCCGAGGCGGGATGCTCTACAACAGCTCCGAGAACCGCCTGGACGAATACGCCAACATGCACAAGATCCAGCGGCTCTACCGCACCAATACCTGGCGGAGTTGGCGGACTGCGGGTCTGCCGGGCGGCCTGCGGACCTGGTCGTGGATTCAGGACACGCTCAAGGAGAACAACGGCCCAACTCTGGCGTGGATCGCCGGCCCGGCAGGGGCCTACACGGCGAAGGACCACCACTTCCGCTCCGGTCAGAAGTTCGAGAAGCAGATTGTCCTGATCAACGATACCCGCCGGCCCCAGCCATATACGGCGGCCTGGACCGCCGCGGTCGGCGGGAAGGAATTGGGCCGGGGCGAGAAGGACGGTACCCTGGCGGTCTCGGAGATCCGATTCATACCCATCGAGATCGTCGCTCCCGCGCAGGAAGCCGGTGGCAAGGCCGACGGCCAGATCGCGCTGACCGCAACAATAGGTGAAACCAGGCATCAGGACACGTTTGCGTTTCGCGTCTTTGGAGAGGACCCGCCGGGCCAACGCGAGATCGCTGTCGTCGATCCAACCGGCGCGGCCAGGAAGATGCTGGCGAACCTGGGCTATACGACCCGCGCCTGGAATGGCGAGGCGGCGCCGTTGGTAGTGATCGGACGCAATGCCTTGAAGGAAGACCCGGCGGTAGCGGCCCGGCTGGAGGACTACGTGCGCGGCGGAGGCCGGGCAGTGATCTGTGCCCAAGACCCGCAATGGATGGCAGCGGCCATGGGGTGGCGGATATGCCCGCAGGTCAGGCGCCGCGTCTTCCCCATGGATTGCCCGGTCACCCGCGGGATAGACGTCGACGACCTGCGCGACTGGACGGGCGACAGCACGCTGATTGCGGCCTACCCGAAATACGAGGGGAATTACCTCAAGGGGAACGAAGGAGATCAGCCCTACGCCGGGTGGCACTGGGGCAACCGCGGCGGAGTCGCGAGCGCTCCCATCGAGAAACCCCACTGCAGCGGCTGGCGGCCCCTGCTGGAATGCGAGTTCGACCTGGCCTATACGCCGTTGATGGAGCTGGACTACGGCAAAGGGCTGCTGCTCGTCTGCACATTGGACCTGGAAGACCACGTGGCGGCGGATCCTGCGGCGCGGCGCATGGCCGGGCGGATCATCTATTACGCGCTTTATTCTCCGCTGTCCCCACGGGCGAGCAAGGTCGTCTATTTCGGCGGCGCGGCCGGCGCGGCATGGCTGGACAGGATCGGGGTGAGTTATCAGCGTTCGCCCGTGCTGAACGCTGGCGCCGTGTTGCTCGTCGGCGCGGACGCGAACGTCGATACAGCGGCGCTCAGCGCGTACCTGAAAGATGGCGGCAGGGCATGCTTCTTGCCGCGCTCGCAGGTCGACGGCGGGCTCGGCACCGCCTTGAAGCCGGCGGCAGCCGATTTCGCCGGGTCGTTGTCTGTGCCCAACTGGCCCGAAGCAAGGGGCCTGAGCGCGTCCGATCTTCGCTGGCGGACCCACCTGGATGCCGCTCCGTGGGTCGTGAGCGCCGGCGCGGAGATCGGGGCGGACGGTCTGATCGGCCGCAAAGTCATCGGAAAAGGCGTGGCTGTCTTCTGCCAGATCGATCCGGATCGCTTCCGGGCAGACGAGAAGACCTATTTCCGCTATACCCGGTGGAGGTCCACCCGCGCCGTGGCCCAGATCCTGGCCAACCTAGGCGCCAGTTTTCAAGGGGACAGCCGGATCTTCCATCCCCTCGACATCATGGCCGATCGCTTCAACGAGGGCGGCCTTGTGGGCAACGGAGGCATGCCAATGTCGCTGAAGCCCAAGCCGGCGGGAGCCGGGGCTCTCGGATATTACTATCCCGACTATCGCAATGATTTCCCCATGGGAGATAATCCCTACCGCTATTACCGGTGGTAGGCGTTTACGCGCTAAGCCGCACGCCGCTTCTCGGGCCGAGCCGCCGGGCGAGGCTTCGCGGGACGGGCCACCAGGATCCGATCACCGACGATGCTGAAGCGGAAGCCGATTGCCAGGAGCCGCTCGACCTGCTCGCCGTCGAGCCGGCCCGCCTTGTAGGCCGCCCGCTGCATCATGACCCAGTTGGCCAGCTTGCGATTGTCCGACCACCGCAGCGGAACGTCGCAGTGCCCGGTCGCGCGGCGGTAATCCTGAAGCGCCGCGAACATCGCGTCCCATTGCTCGCGTCGCAGATCCCAAGTGAAGCCGATCGCCTCGAGCCGGGCGATCCGCTCCTGGTCCAATCGCCCTTGCTTGCGGAGCGTCCGCTGCGTGTGCACCCAGTTGCCCAGCGACCGGCAATTTTCCGACAGGGTGGAGATCCGACAGTGACCGTGGACATGCTGGTAGTCGGCCAACTCGGCGTACATTTCTTCCCAGCGGCAGTCGCCGCCGCGATCCCAGCCGAAACCGATCGCCTCGAGCCGCCCCATCCGCTCGAGGTCCAGGTCGCCCCGCTTCTGCGCAGCCCGCACCCCCTTAACCCACTTGGCAAGCGCGGGATTTTCCGGCCAGCCGATTGGCACGTTGCAGTCGCCATGGCGCTGCCGGTACTCGACCAGCGCCGCGAACATTTTCTCCCACCGAGTTTGGTTGGGCTCCCAAACCACGCCCAGGGCATCCAACTGCCGCACGCGGTCCGCGGCAAGCCGGCCCGACCGCTTGTTGCAGCGGACCCCGTGCAACCACGCGGCCAACTCCCGATTGCGCGGCCATGCGTGCGGGACGTTGCCGTGCCCGTGGTCGCGGTGGAACGCTTCCAATTGGGCCGTCATGGCATCCCAATCCCGAGCGACGAACCGCCGCGTCCGCACGGCCCATACGAAACCGATCGCGTCGAGCCGCTTGATCCGATCCGCAGCGAGTACCCCCTGCTTCCGCTGACGGCGGCAGTTGAAGACCCAGACGGCCAGCGACGGATCTTCCCGATAGCCCGACGGCACGTTGCAGTGACCGTGCGCGGCCTTGAAGGCCAACAGGTCCGCAAATCGCTGCTCCCACCGGTCCGACCCGACCGGCGCGCACCGCCGCCCGGCACGACGGCTTCGGACTCGTCGCCGAGCAACCGGTTCTGCTTCGAGCAAGGTGTGCATAGAACGTCACGCCACCTGTTTTTAGGGGATTCAGACCAGCAATCTGGGCTATATCCCCAACGAGTAAAACTATACCGCTTACTTTGGTTATCATAATCGATTTATTCCGCACGTCAAGTCTTTTTTTCTGCTCGTAGTACCGCCTTTAGGCGGAAAATGTGCGAAGAAGACCGGCTGAAGCCGGGACTACGAACGGCCACACTTCTCCTGGCGGTTGACACTGGCCGTTCGGCCCCGTATTTTGGCGATACGCGGTGCAACTGGCGGCACGGCCAGTGGACCATCCTGCCAAAAACGGAGCGGACGCATGTCAGAGCGAAAAGTCAGGGCGAGCGTTGCCGATCTCAGAATTGTCCGGCTGGCCTTAGGATTCGGCTGGGCGATCGGCCTGGGTTGCATCGTTGCCGCCCGCGGCGACGAGCAGGCAACGCCAACGATCACGCCGAAGGCCAAATCGTCCCGTTTGCAGGAGAGCGACGCGGTTGGCGCCAGGCTGACCGTGACCAACGAGCCGATCTGCAACGCGACGATCAGCCCCTATCAATACGGCCAGTTCATCGAGTATCTCTGCGGGCTGACCCCGTCGATGTTCGCCGAGCAGGTCTTCGACGGCAGCTTCGAGGGCGTGCCGCCCTACCGTGTCGAGTTCCGCAAGGAGACGGACCGGTTGGAAAAGCCGTGGTATCCCGACGGCGCGGTCCATCGCGGCGATTTCGCCCTCGACACCGTCGCGCCGTTCAACGGCAAAGTATCGCAGCGGATCACGCAGAAGCCCGGCGACCCCTGCACGCTCGGAGTCTCGCAAGAGGGCAAGCACGTCAAGACGGGAGAGCGGCTGCGGTGTTCTCTGTACCTTCGCGCCCGCGGACTCCAGTCGCCGGTGCAGGTGGCGATTTGGGGTCAAGGCAAAACCTACGCGAGTGCGACATTTCGACCCGCGCAAGCGTGGCAGCGGTTCGAGACGGTCTTGGAGCCCAACGGCACGGACCCTGCGGCGACGCTCTCGATTTCGTTCCGCGGGCCCGGCACGCTTTGGATCGATCAGGTCTCGCTGATGTCGGCGGACAACGTCTGCGGATGGCGGCGCGACGTGGCCGAAGCCCTCAAGGCCCTGCGGCCGGGAATCATTCGTTTCGGCGGCAGCACGACCGAAGGCTTCGAGTGGACCGCCACCATCGGCGATTCAGCCACGCGCGTGCCGTTTACGACCTGCTGGGGCGGGCTGGAACCGGGCAACGCGGGCCTGGAGGAGTTCGTCCAGCTTTGCCGCTGGGTCGGCGCCGAGCCCCTGGTCTGCGTCCGCTTCACCGGCCGGACGCCGAAACAGGCAGCCGAGGAGGTGGAGTACTTCAACGGTCCGGCCACGACGCCCATGGGCAAACTCCGGGCCGGAAACGGGCATCCTGCGCCCTACGGCGTGCGCTACTGGCAGATCGGCAACGAGCTGGGTGACGCGGCCTATCAGAAGGGGGTCGCCGAGTTCTGCAAGGCCATGAAGGAGGTCGACCCGGGGATCAAACTGCTGGCTGCATTTCCTTCGCCCGCATTGCTGCAAAGGGCGGGGCCGTGGATCGACTATGTCTGCCCGCACCATTACGGTTGCCAGAATCTCTCGGCAATGGAAGAGGACGTTGCACGTTGCCGGAAGCAGATCGCCGAAAACGCGCCGGGCCGGGGCATCCGCCTGGGTATTACCGAGTGGAATACGACCGCCGGCGACTTCGGGCTTGGCCGGGCTATGTTGTGGACCCTCGACAATGCCTTGTCGTGCAGCCGTTACCACAACTTCATGCACCGCCACTGCGACATGATCGAGATCGCCAATCGCAGCAACCTGACCGACAGTTTCTGCAGCGGTATCATCCAAACGAACGGCACGGGCCTTTTCAAAACCCCCACCTATTATGCCCAGCAGCTCTATGCCGCGCACGGCGGCACGCGGCCGCTCAAGATCCGCACGGATGCCGGACTCGCGTCCGACCCCTCGTTGGACATCAGCGCCACGCTCGGCGAAGACGGCCGTACGATCGCGCTGTTCGTCGTGAACCCCACGACCGAACCCCAGTCACGCGTTCTGGACTTCGCCGCGCTGGCCCCGTTGGACCAGAGCGTGCAAGTCTGGACGCTTGCCGACACGATGGGCGCCGGCGAGCGCGACGCCGCCAACGACTGGCGCCATCCCGACCGCATCCGCACCGAGCCCGGCAACACCGCGCTCGACGGTGCGAAGCTCGCCCACCGCTTCCCTCCGTTGTCGCTCACCGTGCTCAAGATGCAGCGAAAGACCACCGGGACCGGGGCGCGGTAGAGAGGTCCTATGGCGCGTTGCCCCAACGGACGCCAGAATAGCGTTATCGATGCCGGGGCACGTCGGTTGATTGAGACAGTCCTCCTTCTTGGGCGGACTCAGGGACCGACGGAATAAAGCGTCCCACGCCGTTCTCAGGGCCGCGCGGCCAGATAGAACCAATAACAGGCGGCGGGCACAGTGGTCACGTTGAAACAGTTCTCGTTGTGCAAAGGGTAGCGGCCAAAGTCGATGTACTGCTCGGTGACGGGCCAATCAAACCAGTTCGGGGTCATCTTCTTCGCCGGTCCGAAGTTCAGCAACCATTGCTGCACCCAACCGCTCCCGCTCCGGCTCATGGCGTTCCCCTCGTTCCCCTGTCCGTAGGGGATGTGACCGACCGGAACGTCCGGGTATTGGCCGGTAACCTGCACGTCCACCAGAAAGGGAAAATGCTGCGCGTTGTACCCGATGCCCGTGCAGTACGAGAGATTGTCGGGATTGGCGCCGAGACTGTAGTTCGCCCCCTGCACCGCGGCGGCCAGATAGGCGGGCTTCTTCGTCAGTTCATAGGCGTAGATGAGCGCGAAGCCGCCCTGCGCCGGGGTGCTGAAGTACTTGCAGGCGAAGATCAGCGGATAATCGGTGCGCACGCCGGCGATGATGTCATAGGCGTTCTTTCGGCTGAACTCGATGGCGTGATCGGCATAGGCCGTGATGCGCTCCACGGCCCGCGTCTTCAACTCCGGATCGCCCAACGTTGCCGGCAGACGGGCGTAGGCGAAATCGGCCTCGAGCTGGTCCAGGTAGAGCGCCGCCTTTGCGGAAAGCTCCGAGGACTGTTTGAATGCCTCGTCGTAGACCGGATCGAGCGTGGCTGCCAGCAATTCCACAGCGGCCATGGCCCGCTTGTTGCGCAGGTTCCTCGGCAGCTCCTTGTCGAACCCGAGAACCTTCTTGTAGGTCGCATCGTCCGCTTTGGCGTGCGATTCCACCCAGGTCCAGGCCCGCCGGGCCGACTCCAGGTACTCGGCCGACAACTTCTTGTCGTAGGCCGTAAGAATTCGCGCGGCGCGTGCGGCCGCGGCGGCGTAGTGCATCGTCGTCTCATGGTCCACCGCATAGACGCCGGCGTACTTTTGCATGGAGCTGGTCTCGCCGTTGTAGCAATCCCAACCGACGCCATAGCCGCCGCGGACCCCGCCGTCGGGAAGTTGCAGCCGCCTCCACAGCGACATCTGCCACAAGGCCTCGTCGAGGATGCCGGGGAGATTGTTCTTCATCTCCTCCGCCGGCAACGAAAGCCTCATCCGCGCAAACGCCTTGGGATTCAGGTCGTACAGGCCGAGCAGATCGTAGGTCGCGCTGAGGTGGCCCCCCAGGCTGTCCCAATCGCCCGCATCCTGGTAGCCGCCCCAGATACCGGTCACAGGTTGAAGCGGGCCGGCTTTCGACAGCTCAATCAGGCTCTGTCCGCGCGTTCCTTCCTGCCCCGCTTGGAGAGGAATATCCATCTGGTAGTAATGCACGCCGTCGTCGGGATGGAACGTGCGCGTGCGCGTGAAGGTGCAGGCGGGCGGCCCCAGGTCGATCCCCTGCCGCTGCGCCAAGATCCCCTGCATGGCCGCCTTGAACGGCGCCTCCCACACGTCCCGGGCGATGCGGAACGGGCCGCTGACACCGACGCCGGGCACGAACACGCGGTATTCGCCCGGCGTGTTGAGCTCGCTGAAGTCCAGGCGATACACGGCGGCCTTGGTGTAATCCATTTTCTCGTGGATGCAGATCTGCTCGTCGGCGCCGACCGGCTTGGCCAGCTCCGCCTTGCCGATGAAGACCGCCTTGCCGGCGGCATCCAGCAGCTCGAACGTGCCCGGACGGTGCGAGCTGCTGCCCTGCTTGCCGCCCTGGTCTACGCCCATCCAGAACGAGAAATAGGCGCGCTTGTAGGGGTCGTCCGGGCGGTAGCCGGTCTGAATGGCATGCACCGCGAGGCTCCGCGTCTGACGGGGCTTGTGGACATAGACGGCGGTCTCCTGCGATGTGTTGACGCCCTTGAAGCGGATGGAGTACGTCGCGCCCTTCTTGAGCGGTGCGGGAAGTTTCATGGAAATCGTGTACAGGAAGGGAAGCGGCTGGCTGAAACCGTTCGGCTTGCCCTTGCGGAAGACCGCCGTTGGCGCGGCTGGAAATGCATAAGCCGGATCATCGGCAGACTGGATCGTGTAGGCGGCGGGCACATCGACCACCGTTTCCTCGAGCAACTGGCCCGCGGTCTGGCCTTCGATGAACACAAGTCTGCCGTCGGGAGACAGCAGGCCCGCCCTGGTTCGTTCGTTGCCCACCTTTCGGTAAAGGGCCTTCTGATAATAGTCCACCACCTTGCCGTCCTTCACCGCGTGCCGAGGTTTGTCTTTGGCCTCCTCGACGATTTCATCGCCGGCCTGGGCAACATAGGGCACAAGTTGGTTATTCGCGTGTTTCCCCGCCTGCAACGTGATAGCGATAACGTCCGCTGCTACCGCGCAGACGTGCCGCACCTCGGGGCCATCGGCCGGATGTGGAGCGCCGCCGTCCAGCAGTTTCCGGCGGGCTTTCTCCTTGGCCTCGGCTTCCAGACGGGCTTGCTCTGCCTCCCTGGCGTGAAGCTCCCTCAGCTTCGCCCGCCCAGCCCGTAGTGCGTCGGTGGGCGGCACCAGTTCAATACCCGAGAGCACGATCTCGACCGGATTTCCGCTCCAGTCGCCGATGACCATCCAGGTTGCAACGTCGGCCAAGCCGGGCGTTTTGCCCGGCTTCTCCACCTTCTCCGGCTCAGCCAACGACGCCCCGTAGTCCGCCACCACCTTTTGCGACACGCCGGGCTTGAGCTTGCGCAAGTCGAACTTGTATTGGTGGCTGGTGCCTTGGCTATTGCTCAGATGCAGGTTCAGCATGCCCGCCTTGTTCTGCTCGCCCACGGTCAGCAGCATCGCCGGCGACCAGTCGCTGAACCCGGTCACGTTCACGTTCAAACCGGCAATACCCGCCCCGCCTTGGCCGTTCTTGGCGGAGATATGGATTCCGTCCGTTTGCACGGCGAATTCCTTGGGCGCCTTGTCCCACGAACCGAACCCGAAAATGAAGGGCTTGTTGCACCGGCTGATGACCGGGCTGGGCCTGGTCGCCGGCTCAGCCGCCATTGCATTCGCCGCTAGGAGCATCAAACCGAGCAAAGTCAAGCTTCTCATCAGTTTCGTTGGGTCCCGGCTCATTGAAAGTTTCACAGATTTCCCCTCTTGAGGTTGAAGCAGTTCCGCATCTCCGCTTCCATTACCGCTTCAGGTGCTTCCATCGCGGCGCGAGGTGCCAGTTCATGATATCGATTTCCTCGGCGCAGGCAAGGAACTCATCGCCCTCTTTCAGGGCGTCCTTATCCAGGAAGTACTTGCCGCTTTCCAGATCGCGTACGAATTCCGCGAGGAACTCCGAGAGACTCGGCGCCACGCAGATGACCGTGTCGTCGGCATGGTCCGTGAAAATCACTTGTCCTGCGGCGCCGCCCGGGCCCGGATCGAGATCGACGCGGAGCAACGTCTCGCCGTTGTCGTGGGCGAAGGCAATCCACTTCGGATTGTGCATGTCGTCCTTGCGAATGCCCGGATCGGCCGCGCGAACCGGAAGCGGCTTGGCACCAGGCGTATTGTCCAGTGCGTGCTCACTCACGGCCCGACCCAGCGGCAGGAACGTCATGGCAAAGAACAGGTTTCCCTGATTGCCGGTATCGTTCATGCCGTTGTGGACGTGGTAAAGCTCGTGCCAGTCCTGGGGCATGGGATGGCCCAATTCGCGTTCGGCGGCAGCCAGCTCGGCGGCGGTCGCGCCGGGATTCAGGTTCCGCACAATCTTCGGGGCGTTGCGCAAGAGCCATGCCTCGATCCGACGCCATGAATTTGTGACCGATTCCACACTCGAGCCCTTTTCTTCGTTTTCGATGGGTTTCCTTGGGTCCTCAGAACGAGAGCATCCGGCGGCAAAGAGTGCCCCGGCGACCCAAAGAGCTGCGCGTCGGGTGATCCTTGTTTCGTCCATCGCTACTGATCTGCCAACGTCCTCCCGTCCGCCGGGAGGCCCCGGCAAACTCGGCGTATGTCGCCACCGTCGCTATTATAATGCGGCGGCACGCTCCTTGACAGTCTGCGGGACGGTTTCTCGTGACTGCTTGTTTCGCGCCGTCGCGGCTGGACGACGGCGCAGGGCGGCCACGGGCAGATCGTGACAATCTCTGCACCGATTCGTCCTAAGAGGTTGAGAACGGTTCACCACCCAGATCCTTCAAGTGAGGCGATCCATCATGCGGATGACCGAACAGATCACGCTTTATACCCGCAACAACCGTTTCGTAAGCACCATCGCCATCCCGGTCTTCGATCCGCCACCGGAGATCGTCGTCTGGAAGCAGCGGTTCTTTGTGCGAGCCTTAGGTGAAAACGGCGTCCATTACCGTGAATCGTGGTGTTATCCCGGATCGTCCGACGCGCCGGATGCTTTCCACGCCGGATTCAGCCAACCGGCACTGCCCCGCGTTTGAATTGGCGGCCTCCGGACGGCAAGCCGACGTTTTGGGCTGCTTCCCTTGCGCCCTTTCGCCGACAGACTCTGCGGCGCTTGACTTCGCGGCCGGGCCAGTTCAGACTCTAGGCTATACCGTCAGTGTCGGACTATACCGCCCGCGAATCTGGGGTAGATCGCCAAGCTCCCTTGGTTGCCTTGGCCCTTTGGCGACCTGCCGTAGGCAAAAGAAAGGAAATTTCCCATGCATTCCTGCCGTTGTTGTCAATCGTCGCAGTGCCGGACTTCTTTGAATCGTCGCCGTTTTCTGGCCGGTACAGCCGCGGCGGCGGTAGCGGCGGAGACCGGACTGCTGAATTTTGCCTCCTCATTGTTCGCCGCCGATCCGAAGCCGGCCGGCAAACCGGTCGTGCGGGTCGTCTTCATCCGTTCGGAGGTGACACCGATCGTGAGCTGGCCCGGGGGCAACTGCGACGTTCCTGCCCAGCAGGCCCTGTTCACCAAGACCCTCCAAGACGCCGCCGGGCAACTCGGCGTCCAGCTCGATGTGCAATCGCAGCCGATCAACAAGCGGGAGGAGATCGCCAAGCTGATGCAGACCATCAAGCAATCACCACCCGACGGCTTGATCGTCTGCGCCATGGAGTTGGAGCTTTGGGAGCTGTCCAATCAGGTCGTCCGTGACAAGGGCGACGTTCCGACGGTCATATACAGCCACGTGAGCGGCTTTACCAGTCAGCTCCAGTGCGGGCGCAACACGCCGAAAACGTACCTCGGCGCCACCCAAGACGTCGGCTGGCTGGCCTTCGCCCTGCGGATGCTCTACACGATCTGGCGAACGAAGAACACGCGGGTCCTCTTCGTAGCGGGCAAGGACAATCACGAGACGACCGTGACCGGCATGGGGACCGTATTCCACTGGATTCCCAAGGCGCGGTTCGCCGAGGAGTTCAAGAAAGTGGCCGCGACGGCGGAGGTTCGGGCCACCGCCGCGCTGTATGCCAAAAACGCCCAGAAGGTCGTCGAGCCCAGCGAAGACGATATCCTCCAGGCAGTAAAGAATTACGTCGTCTGCCGCCGGCTGATGGAGGCCGAACAGTGCCAGGGCATCGCCATCGACTGCCTGGGCTGGCACGACCCGGTCTGCCTGGCCTTTTCGAAACTCCGCGACGAAGGCATTGTCGCCGCTTGTGAAGCCGACTGCAACGCCACCATTGGCATGCTGCTGACGCACCTGCTCTTCCAGCGTCCCGGCTTCCAGCAAGACCCATCGCCGAACACGGTGAACAACACGCTCATCGGCGCCCATTGCACTTCGCCGCTGCGGCTGGAAGGTTTTGACAAGCCATACCAGGCCCCGTACTTGTTGCGGAACTACCACACGCGGACGGGCGTCGCGCCGGAAGTGCTCTGGCCCGTCGGCAAGCCGGTCACCATCGTGCATGCGGAAGTGCAATCGCTGCGGATCTTCGTCGGGACGGGCCGCGTCGTCGCCAACATCGAGCAACCGCCCACCGGGTGCTGCCGTACCGCGGTGGAGATCGAACTCGACGGCGTCGCCGACACGCGCGACGTAAAGGGCTTCCACCAGTTGTTCGTGCTGGGAAAACACGAGCGGATGTTCAGAGCCTACGGCCAACTTGCCGGGATTCCGGTGGCGGCGATCGCCTGAATCGAGCAAAGAGCGTGGCGGCGCGGGAATACCGCTGTAAAGCCTGCGGAAGTGAACGAAAGCGAGGCCATCAATCATGCAGAAAACGACACGGCGAACCTTCCTGAAAATGGGTTGTCTGGCGGCGGGGAGTACTGCCTTGACGGCGGCATCCTACGCCCGAGTGCTCGGGGCCAACGATGACCTTCGCGTGGCCGTGGTCGGCTTTCACGGCCAGGGAACGGTCCATCTTCGTTGCCTGCGAAAGCTGCCCGGCGTTCGCGTCACGGCACTTTGCGATGTTGACCGGACCGTACTCGACCGGGGGCTGAAAGAGGCCAAAGACGCCGGTGAAAACGTGCGGGGCTACACCGACGTTCGCAAGCTCCTGGAGGACAAGAACATCGATGCCCTGACCACGGCGACCCCCGATCACTGGCACGCCCTGGTGACGATCTGGGCCTGCCAAGCGGGCAAGGACGTCTACGTGGAGAAACCTCTCTGCCACAATCTCTGGGAAGGCCGCAAGATGGTCGAGGCCGCCCGCAAGTACAACCGCATCGTGCAGATCGGCAATCACGAGCACGGGCACCATACGGGCTCCCTGCGGTTGGAAATCGCCGGCCTGGGAAAGATCCTCGTTGCGCACGCCTCGCTGGAGCGGCTGCGGCAGAGCATCGGCAAGGTGACGGCGCCACAGCCTGTCCCGCCGTCGCTGGACTATAACCTGTGGACCGGCCCCGCGCCGCTCCTGCCGCTGATGCGCAAGCACCTGCACTACGATTGGCACTGGGTGTGGCCTACCGGCACCGGCGAGATCGGCAACAACGGCATTTACCCGCTGGACGCCCTGCGATTGCGGCTCGGGCAGAGTACCCTGCCGAAGCGCGTGATGAGTCTCGGCGGGCGGTTCCTCTTCGACGACAATGGCGAGACTCCCAACACGCAACTCGCCCTTTTCCAGTATGATCCGGGGCCGCTGGTGATCTTCGAGCTTCGCAACTTCCCGATGAAGAATGGCCCGAAGCTGCTCGACCTCAAGGCCCGCTGCGAGCGCGGCGCGGCGAACCTCCCGGGGCCCTCGGGCGAGTACCGCGGCACGGGCGGATACTCGGCGCACCAAGGGCATCTGTTCAATTTCCTCTCGGCTGTAAGGAGCCGCAACGTCTCCGACTTGCGCGCCGACGTGTTGGAAGGGCACTTATCCACGGCCCTGGTCCACATGGCAAACATCTCGTACCGGCTAGGCGCCGAACACTCGGCGGAGGAAGCCCGCGAGGCCATCCAGGACCGCGGCCGCGACGCCATGGACGCTTTCGGCCGCCTGCAAGAGCATCTTGCCGCCAACGGGGTCGATTTATCGAAGTCTCGCTTCGTCGTCGGTCCTTGGCTGGAAATGGATCCCTCCAGCGAACGTTTTTCGGGCGATTCGGAAACAGTACGCCACGCCAATGAGTTCGCGCGCGGGCACTACCGCAACCCATTTGTGGTTTCCGAGAACGTGTGACCGCTATGGAGTACTCATGATTCGCGCTACGAAACGACTCTCTCTGCCCACGGAAGCGTCCAAGAGGCGAACCTTTATCGCTTTGGCATTTCTTTGTCTGCCGCCCATATTGGCCCATGCCGAAAACGCGCGCCCGCCGTCAAAGAGAATTCCCGGTCAGGTGCTTTTGGTCTGTAATCTCGACAGCTCGATTTCCCAGGCCATCGCTGGCGGGTACCTCGTCAGCCGGTTGAATGGCTATACGGAAGCCGATTCTGGCAGAGCCGCCCGGGTTGTTCTGGACGAGACGCTCACGCTGCCGCCGTCGCGCCGCCCCGAGTGGCTGCGGCGCGACGGCATCGTGATGGCCGGCGATTGGGAGCCGCTGCTGTTCCGCGTGAAACGCGATGGGGGATCGGGCTATACGCCCACGCCCGAACAAACGGCCGCGTATCAACGCGAGCACAGCCCGGAAATGATCGCGCGGCTGAAGGCCCTGGGCGTCAACTTCGTGATGATCCACTGCTACAAAGGAGCGGGCATGGAGGCCGAGCGGCAGAGCATGGCCGACGCCGCGCAGTTTGCCGCACTCTGCCATAAGGCGGGTCTCCGCGTGGGTGTTTACGTCACCAGCGGCACCCTGCTCTGGGAGCTTTTCTTCAAGGAAAAGCCCGAGGCCAAGGACTGGCTCGTGCTGGACGCCCAGGGGAAACCGGTCACCTACCGTTGGGGCGCCGGCCGCTTCCGCTACTTTTGGAACCGCAACCATCCGGACGCCGAGGCCTACCACCAGAAGATCGTCCGCTACGCCGTCGAAGAGATTCGTGCGGACCTGTTGCACTTCGACAACTATGAAATTGGCCCCGGCTGGGAGGCCTGCTCGGTGGATCGGTTCCGCCGCTACCTCGGCGACTTGTTCACACCCCAGCAGCGTGCGGGCATGGGGGCGGCCGCCTTGGACCGGATCTTGCCGCCGGCGCCCGGCACGGAAGGGACGCTGCAATGTGCCTGGCGCGACTTCTGCTGCGCGTCGCTGGCCGAGTCGTACTATCGCATGACCCGCTACGCCCGCTCGCTGCGGCCGGACATACTCATGGAGTGTAACCCGGGCGGGATCTCGCCGCGGATCGATCCGCCCATCGACCACGGCCGGCTGATCGGCGGCGGCGAGGCCTTCTGGGACGAGGATCTCCGGCCCGGCTACCACGACAAAACACTACAAACCCGGATCCGTACCTACAAAATCGCGCGGCGGATGCAGAATTCGGCCTTCACCTATGTCACAACACCGCTGGAACTGGCCGAGTCGATGGCCTTCAACCTCGATTGCCTGGGGGCAGTGTGCTGGTTCGAGTACGGCCGGATCACCAACTTTCCCGGCAACAAAGACCCGACGGACCCGGCCATCCAATCGTTCGTCCAATTCTTCCACCAGCGGCGTGAACTCCTGCGCGACGCAACCGTTGTGGCCGACGTGGCCGTGCTCCGCAGCTTTGCCTCACTGGCCTTCTGCTACGGGAACAAAGTCCCGATCACCTGGCAAGTGGAACAGTCCTTGATCGAGAACCGTATCCCCTTCCAGATCATCTACGACCAGCAACTGGATGACTTGCACCGTTACCGGGCTGTGGTCCTGGCCGGTTGCACTGCCATGTCGGACCCGCAGGCCGAGCTACTACGGCGTTACGTGCATTCGGGCGGGCGGCTGTGCCTGATCGGACCGGTGGCTACGCACGACCAATGGAAGATTCGACGGGCCAGGCCCGCGCTGGACGACCTGCCGGATACGGCCCTGACCCGCACCGGGATTCAGGGCGACTTCCCGGCGGCGGTGCGCCGGGCCTGCGGCGATGATCTTTCATGCAGCGTGCGAGGACCGCATGGCCTATGCGCAGAATTGACCAGGCAGCTCGACCGGGAAATGGTCCATCTGGTAAACTATCGTGCGGGCGAACCGGCCCGGGAAGTCAAGGTCCGCCTGCGGACTTTTCCGGGACGGCAGGTCCGCTCGGTTCGCCTGGCCAGTCCGGAGCACGAGAAGGACATGCCGCTTCCGTTTCAGCAGGCGGCCGGCGAAGTGGCCTTCACCGTGCCGGAAATCCGCACGTACGAGATCGCCGTCGTGGAGATGTAAACCCTTCGGCACTGCACGCGGCATTCTGAACCCGGTGCACCACGGCTTTCCGATTCGCAACTACTGGCCTCACCGGGTTGTCAGCAACCGCAACGCGATCTTGACAGGCCTGCCGCCCTTCTCGGCATGCTTCTCGTAAACAATCAGCGTAGTTCCCGCGCCGTCGGAGGCCGCCGCCGGCCGGATTTCTTCCGCGTCACTGGTAGCGATGGGGACACCGTCCGGATCAAGCGACTTGAAACCGTCCACGCGGGCGGCAATCAGGTCGCTGCCGACGAAATTGGTCATCTTTTCACCGCCGAGGTGGTGCCGCTGCCAAACGACGACCGATTGCTTTCCGTCCCACGCGCTGGCGCCGGCGCCCCATGGCCAAGTGGCGGTCTTGCTCTTCTCACGTCCTACATCCAGCCAGTTTGGCAGCCGGCTCTGAGGCGATTCCTCCTTCACCTGGTTCTCCGGCTTGCCCTCGACATTGACGAAAGCGGCCCGTATCGCCCCCGGACCGCCCCAGCCCCACGGGTCCGGCGGAGAGCGGTGGCTGACCACCAGCCAGCCTTTGTGCGGCGCAGCCGATAGGGAGAAGTTTGCGGCCTTGGTGCCGCCGAGCAGGGGAGTGGGCTTGCCGGCCGGTTTGCCATCGGTGCCCAGCAGAACGCCGCGGACCTCGCCGGACCAGAACCCCGCGCCTCCGCAGGCGGCCAGGTAGTTCTTGCCGTTCCAGGCAACCTTTGGCTGCGGCGTTGCCCCGGTCTCGACTGGCTCGCCGACCTTGCCGTCGGCGCCAACCGTCGCGGCAAAGCCGCGGTAGCTGGTCTCTTCGCCCACCAGCCCCTGCCAGACCACCAGGAAGTTCCGCCCGTTGGACGCGACGTCCGGCAGGGCCTGTGTCCGCGGGGCGACAGCCACGGCAATCGGCCGGTTGTCGAGCAGCTTGCCGTCGGCGTCGACGCGAGCGGCGAGGATGTTGCAATGCTTGCCGTTGAAATCCTGCCAGGCCACCAGGAACACCCCGCCGCCAAAGGCGACCCTCGGACGTTCCTGCAGGCCTTGGCCGAATGGGGCGATCTGAATGCCGCGTGGGTCGAGAATCTTGCCCTCGACGGAAATCCGGGTCGCGAAGATGCGGGCCCTGCCGTTCTTGCCGGCCCAGCCCTCGCGCCAGGCACCCAGGTAGACCTTATCGCCGAAGGCGATGGCGGGGGTCGCTTGGATACTGCTGCCCCGTTCGCCGGCCGGCAGCATAACCTCATCCTTGCCCACGGTCAGGCCCTCGGCCGGCGCCGAGACCGTCCACGCGAATATCGCTAGGGCGAAAACGAATCGCATCATGGTTTCACCTGCTTCTTGTTGTAGACCCGCCAGACACCGTTGGGCTCGCCCGAGCAGGACGTGTAGACTCGGCCCTGAGGGTCCACGGCAATCACCGCGTTCCAGGCGAAGAAGGCCTTCTCGGCCGGCGTGCCCAGGCCGTCCTTGGGCCATTGGTACTGGTCCGGCTTGGCGCCGACTACCGTTCGCATCTCGCCATTGCGCAACCAGCGGAGGCGGCTCTCATCCGGACCGCCGCACCACACCGCCTTGTGCACCGGATCGTAGCAAACATAGGCGCAGCCGGAGTTGAAGCTGGCCCAGGTCATGGCCGGCCCGTCGCTGTTGCGGTTGTAGCGGCGCTGCTGGGCGGTCTGCAACTTGCGGTCCCCTTGGGCCGGCTTGGGCATGCCGGCGACCGTGCTCACCACGTCGCTGTTCAGGTCGATCTTCCGCAGGCAGAAGTTCCAGTGGTCCGACAGGTACAGCACGTCGTCGTTCTCGCCCAGGCAGATGTTGCCCCCCAGTCCAATCAGGCTGAATCCGGCACTCGCCACCGGGCCATCGATCCGTTTGCCGCTGCGGAAGTGCTTGTTCAGCGTCGTCACCTGGCCGTTCTCGATCTTGCGCAGCCGCTGGTTGTAGTCCAGGATGAAGATCGTACCTCGGCTGTTGATGATGATGTTGTCGACGCGGGTGAAGGTAGCCTTGTCGGCCGGCCCGTCGTCATAGCCGTTCTTGCCAGGCGTGCCGGCGACTAGCTCGACCTTGCAGGCGCCGTCGGGCTGTTCGACCAGGCGACGGACGCAGCTCGGCCCGCCCATGTAAATCCGCTGGTCCGTGGGGTTGTAGGCCACGACTGCGGCGGTCACCTGTCCGGTTGTGCCGCTGACGCCGGAGCCGTCCAACAACTGCGATACGCCGTCGGTCCCGACCTCGGCCAGTCCGCCAGCGAACGGGATCAAGACCCGCCCGTCGGGCAACGGGCAAGCGCCGCATCGGCCCAGGCCGCCGACCTCGCGGGCCGGGCCGGGGAAGAACTCCGGCCCGGCGGTGCTGTTCCCCGCGAAACGGTCCACGACCCAATCGCTGGCGGAGTTGTCGGGGATGATCTCGGGCATGTTCTCGACCGCCACCGGGCCATCCGGCGGCGACTCCGCCTTGGCAAGGGCAGCGGGCTCGGCCTCGGCCGCCAGTCCGAGCACGAGAGCGGCTACGATCCGCAGAAACCGATGTTTTCCCATGGATATTCTCTCCCAAGGAGGTACAGGTATTATCCGAAGGGATCTGGAACTGGAACCTCGCCCTCAGTCCTGTGCCCTTTCTCTCGCTGGTGCTCACGATTGTCGGCATCAGCATCAGGATTGCCGTGTCCAACGTCCTCAACAAGGGCAACACAACCAATGTCAGTAGTTAATTTGCTGGTCGGCGACGAAGCGCTGGACCTTGCGCCAGCGCGGCTCACTGTCGCGCAGGTATTCACGCTGAAAGAGCGGACAGATGCGGCCGGGCGGATCGATCGAGACGACCGTGTTGCCACGCACCAGCAGCGTGTAATTCACCCGGCCCATCTTCTCCATAACCGCCCGTTCGCCGATCGGGCTCCGGATGACGATTTGCTCGCCCGCCTTGACCTCGCCCAGGTCCAGGTAGCGCGCCTTCCAGTGGAACAGCCGCGGCTGGCCGCTGACCTGCACGGTGATTTCATTGCTGCCGGTAACGATCCACTCCGGCGCATGTACCTGCACATTCTTGCAGGTCTGGTGTACCTTGATCTCGACGCGGCCCTGGTAAGGGATGAAGCTGTAAACGTCCGCCCAGGGCGAAGCGCGGTTGAGCAGCATGTTGACTTTCAACTCGCCGTCCTTGAAGTCCAGACTGTGGCGCCAGAGGAACCACAGGGCGCGAGTGCAGTTACCGGTGCAGCATTGCATGAGCAGGTTCTCCTGGGAGCCGCACCACCAGTCATTGCCCTTGGCCCAACTGGAGAAGGACCCCAGGTTGCGCTCGGCAACGTGGTCTGTGCATTCGTTGTAAAGCGGTCTCTTGGGCGGCATCGTCTGGCCGTGGCGGACCAGGTTGTCGGCCTTGGCCCGCGTGAGCTGTATCTCCGAGAAGTAATTGCGGGCCCAACGCTCGGCGTCTTCATAAAAATCCCCAGCCCCGAAGGCGGAAAGATTGCAGGCCAGGACTTCCATGTCGCCCACGGCGCAGCCCTCGGAGGTGGCGTAGTTGACGTCGGCAAATTCGGGGCTGAACCCCGTGACCGGGCCGAACCCGGAGGCGGGAGACTTCGCCCATTGGAAGCTCTTTCGGCAGAACTCCAGCAGTTCCTTGTCCTTGGCCGCATCGGCGTATTCCAGCATGCCGATCAGGTAATTCGTGTGGGAGTGGAAGTGATGATCGCCGGCGAATTCCCCGCTGGGGCCCCAGTAATTGCCGTCGTGGTAACGCATGAAATTGGTCAGCAGCCTGGCCAGTTCCAGTCCCTTCTTGTCGCCCGTCAGCTTGTACTCGATGGCGCAGGCGCGGATAAAGCGGCCGTTGATTTCACCACCCTCGGTCCCCGCCGGCATGGCGGCCTTCGGATTCTTAGGATCGTACCGGGCGTTGGGTTCATAAAGGTAGGCAGGGAAGTAGGCGTAGTCGCCCTGCTTGATCGCCAACTCGTCGGAGCGGGCGACCATTCGTTGCATCATCTCTTTCCAGCGCGGATTGTCGTCGCGCATGGCGTAAATCGCCATCACGTTCGTGATGCGGCCATCGGACTGGGGGTGGGCAAACTGCTTGATTCCCGATTCCTCAATCAGCGAATGGGCACCCGCGGTGGCGTAGACGTCCAGGTCCTTGAGCCGCTTGGGGTCCGGTTTCTCGACGGTGAACAAGGTGCCGTTGCTGCAGGCGATGGCGTGAGCCCACCAGAGCTCCTTGCCGTACCAGGGTTTGCCCTGCAGCGGGAAGTAATACAGGCCGTCGGGGCCGATCGACTTCAAAATCACGTCCTGCCAGGTCTTATCCACCTGGGTCATGTAGCTGCTGCCGGTGACCACGCGCAAGAGGGCCAGGGCTTCCATGTATTTGGGCGTACACCAGTCGCTGAAGTTGTGGGCCATGCGCAGCGGGTTGCCCATGTAAACGGAGAAGTACTGCTCGTAGTCCTGCATCCGATCAGTGCCGCAGGTCAGCACGTTGATCGCCAGCTTGGACATCTCGGCGACGTCCGTGGTGTCGGGGACGATGTCCTCGTAGGTCTTGCCCTCGACGGGCTTTATGGAGAGCAGGGGCACATTGGGTCGGATGTAACCGATCTTGGTCCCCGCCGGCGGCACGGCGTCGGTCCAAGGCCATGCGTTAGAATCCGCACGGGCCTGGCCGAGGGTCAGGCCATGTGCGCAAAGTAACAGCAGAATTTTCCCGAATTGCTTCATCATGGAACATCCTGTCACAAGTCACGCGTCCCCATCCGAAACGTTGTCCCAGGTCGGACCGATCTTTCGCACCGCGTAGCCGATCTCTCGCAGGTAGTCGCCGTAGACCATCACCCAATGCTCGCACATCGTTCGTTCCTCCGATTTGAGTTTCTGCCATGATAAACTGCAGGAGGCGGCGCGGCAAGCGGTCGCCGTCCAACGGTACGGCTGAATTTCTGGCGGCCACTGCCGCACGTGTCCCTGGACGGTCGCCCTTGGAAATGTCATAATCGCAAAAGCGAGCATGACCATTGGTTTGCGCAATCAGCATCCTCCAAGATGGGCCTTCAAGCATGAAACGACGACAATTCCTGAAACTTGCCGGTGCTGCGGCAACCATGTCGATTCTTCTTATTGCGCAGCATGTCGGCGGGAAGAAAGCGGCGGCGGAGCTTACGGCGGGAAACGTCGATGTGCATATGCCAACCGTGCGGCCGTTGCCGGACCACCCCGGCAATGTCTTTCTGGCGGGCGAAGACGTCGTCGTCCCGACCTCTGCTCAAGACGGCGCGACCTGGCAGTTGGTCGATTACGACGGCCAGGCGGTCACGCGTGGAACGGCGCAAGGCGGCAAAGCGCGGCTTGGCCGGCTCCCGGTTGGGTACTACGACTTGCGGCAAGGTGAGGCGGCCACCACGATCGGCGTCCTTGCGCCGCTTCAAGCGCCGGTCCCTCAGTCGTCGCCGATCGCCGTCGACTTGGCCATGTCTTGGTTCTATCACACGACCGCGGAACAGGCTGCGGCGGCCAACCTCTGCAAACTGGCGGGAATCACCTGGGTCCGCGATCGGATGACATGGGGCGAAATCGAGCCCAGCCGGGAACAGTTCCTCCGGTCCACGCGCTACGACGACTCTGCCCGGCTTCAGTCCGAGGCCGGACTTCACGTGCTCCAGGTCGAACACAACACCCCAGCCTGGGCGGGCAGAAGCTCCAAGCACTTTCCCGATGATCTGCGAGACACCTACCGCTTTCTCCGCCACGCAGCCGCCCGCTGGAAAGGCCGGGTCCAGGCCTTCGAGCCGTGGAACGAGGCCGACATCGACATGTTCGGCGGTCATACGGGCGCGGAGATGGCCTCGCTGCAGAAGGCCGCCTATTTGGGCCTGAAGGCGGGCAACCCGGAGGCGATCGCCTGTCTGAACGTGTTCGCCATCGCCCGGCCCGACACGCTCGACGACCTCGCCGCCAACACCGCCTGGCCTTACTTCGACACTTGCAATCTGCACCATTACATCCGGTCCGACGACTACCCGGCGTGGTATGCCGCGTTCCGGCAGGTCTCGGCCGGCCGGCCTTTGTGGGTGACCGAGTTCAGCCAGCCCGTTCAGTGGGCCGGTGACTCCAAGGCGCAAGAGCCCACGGCGGCGGATCAGCGCCTCCAGGCCCATCGCGTGCCGATCGTGTTTGCCTCTTCGCTTCACGAAGGCCCGGCAGAGGCATTCTATTTCCTCTTCCCCCACTACACCGAGGGCAAGATTCAATTCGGGATCGTGCATCGCGATCTCACGCCGCGTCCGGCCTATGTGGCCCTGGCGGCGGTCGGCCGTCTGTTGGCAGATGCCCGTCCGTTGGGAAGATGGAAGCTTTCCAACGAACAAGCCCGCGCCTTCCTCTTCCGCGCGCGGCCCGATGGGCAGGACGCGGAGGTGATGGTGGCCTGGACGACGGAGCCGCACGTCGAGGTTCAACTGCCCGTCGCACCGGCCGCACTGTTTGATCATCTGGGCCGGAGCATGCCGGTGAAGGGAACGATGTTGCGATTGAGTCCCGCGCCAATTTACGCCGTCTTGCCGCGCGGCACGGGACGACAGTTGACGCTTACGGCACCGCCCACGACGCCGCAGCGGCAGGAGGCCAAGCCGTCGCCGGTCGTTTTCCAATCCGTCTGGCCTCGCGACCGTGTCGCGGTGGAGAAGTCCGCATATCGGGCCGCGGCCGATCAGGACACAGCCGTTTCTGTTTTTGCCTATAACTTCTCGGATTCGCCCGTCACGGGCAAACTGGCGGTCGCTGCGCCGAATGGGTGGAACGTCGAGATTCCCAGCCGCTTGGAACTGGCCGCGGGTGAACGGAAGCGAGTGACGCTTAATATCCATCGGCCCGTCGCGAAGGGCATGACCCTGGAGAGAATTCGCATCTCCGGGGATTTTGGCCCGGCGGGCGGCGCCGTCCTCAGCATTCGCTTTCAACTTGAGCCCAAGAGGCTCTAAGGCATCGGCGCCACGGCGGTCGCAGCGAACCGTTGCCGGCTGGCGGCGCGGCGCGAACAAATGAAGGTCGTGGAGACGCTTGCGGCACAACTGCGGAAGAGGCGAAAGTGTTGAATGACGGTCTGACCCTCACCGGCGCGGGCTACGGCGGCGCGGTCAGGTCAAAAGAAATACGCCGAGGCCGCACCGGCGCGGGCTACGGCGGCGCGGTCAGGTCAAAAGAAATACGCCGAGGCCGAGCCGTTGCTGCTGGCCGGCTACGAGGGGATGAAACAGCGCGAGGCGAAGATTCCGCCGCGAGCCAAGGTCCGCCTGACCGAGGCATTGGAGCGCTTAGTGCAGGTTTACGCGGCCCTGGAGAAGAAAGACGAGGCAACCAAGTGGCGGAAGGAACTAGAGGCCCGGAAGGAGTCAACCGAGCGGCTCAAGTTCAATAACGCTCGCCCCGAGACAAGTACCGGCACTCTGGGAAAGTGAGCTGAGCGTGGTCAAAAGGCTTGAAGCAGTTGGTGGAGGCTGCATGCTATTTGGCGATCTGTGTGCGGCGAATGGTGGGGGAACTCGTATTGTGCCGAAGCAAATTGGAGGCGGAAATCCATGAACAGCGGAGACACCCAAAAGCAACTGGAACCATTGTACGATTCCGGTGGGCAGGCGACCGGCGCTGTGGCGGCGATGCAGGACCTAACGCGGTGCACACGGGCCGAGCAGGTCCTGGGGGAGAGCGAGGAGAGATTCCGCACTGTCGTCGAAGCCAGCAAGGACGCCATCATTACGATTGATCGAGATGGTCTGATCACCGTTTTCAATCCGGCGGCGGAACACATGTTCGGCCACAAGTCCCAGGAAATCCTGGGGCAGCCAGTACACGTTCTCATGCCCGAGGAGCATCGTCAGCGGCATCATCAAGCCCGAGAGGAATATTTTGCCACGGGGAAGCCAAGGGGTCTCATAGGCAAGACTGTCGAACTTTCCGCACTCCGCGCCAACGGCCAAGTGTTCTGGATCGAACTCTCGCTCTCCGAGGGTTGGCTGGACGGCGGACCGTTCGTGGTGGGAGTCATCCGCGACATCGCCGACCGAAAGCTGGCAGAGCAGGTAGTCCGCGCGAGCGAAGAGCAGTATCGCGGTCTGGTAGAGCTTTCACCGGATGCAATTCTCATCAACCGCAACAATCGGTTCACGTTCGCAAACCCAGCGGCCGTTCGGTTGTTCGGTGCATCCTCCTCCGATCAACTCCTGGGAAAGTCGCCGTTTGAGCTGTTCCACCCCGATTACCATGAGACCATCCGTGCGCGGATCCACCAGCTAGGGGAGGGACAACGTGCCGAGCTTATTGAGGAGAAGGTCGTGCGTTTGGATGGGACGGCGGTCGATGTCGAAGTGGCCGCATCGCCCTTTACTGACCGGGAGGGGCAAGGCATCCAGGTCATTCTCCGCGACATTACGGACCGCAAGCGGGCCGAGCAGGCGGACCGCCGGTTCAACGAGCAGCTCCTAGTCGCCACCGATCGCGAGCGAGCGGCGCGAGAACTCGCCCGGAACCTGGAGATTCAGAAGGTGCTCGGAGCGATTCTCCGCGATTCCCAGGAATCCATGCCCCTTCAGCAGTTCCTGGAGCGTACCCTCGATCGGCTCCTTGGGGTCTCCTGGATTGCTCTGGAATCTCGGGCGGCAATCTTCCTGATGGAGGAGAACCCCGGCGTTCTCATCATGAAAGCCCAACGTGGGCTGGCGTTGTCGGTTCTCAACGAGTGCCGTCAGGTCCCGGTGGGCACGTGTCTTTGTGGGCGAGCCGCGATGACATGTCAGATTGTGTTCGCTTCGCGGGTGGACGAGCGCCATGAAAGAAGTTACCCCGACATGCAGCCCCACGGGCACTACTGTATTCCCATGGTTTCCGCCGGTGAAGTTATCGGCGTGATTACTTTCTATCTGTCTGAAGGGCATGCTCGGAGTGCCGAGGAAGAGAGGTTTCTCACCGCCGTCGCGGATGTACTCGCCGGTGCTGTCAGGCACAAACAGGGAGAAGACTCGCTGCGAGAGTCCGAGAAGAAATACCGGGGCCTCTTTGAAAGCTCCCGTGACGCCATCGTGACCGCTGAGCCTCCTTCCTGGAGGTTCGCCTCCGGAAACCCGGCCGCCGTGAAGATGTTCGGGGCAAAGAGCGAAAAGGAGTTCATTTCTTTCAATCCATGGGAACTGTCTCCCAAACGGCAACCAGACGGGCGAGATTCTGTCGAGAAAGCCAAGGACATGCTTGAGACGGCCATAAGGGCCGCGGATTAGAGTACGAACCCCGAATCGAGTAATTCCTGGAGAAAATCGCGATGGCTGACTATCGACGACTGAGGATTTCGGAAGTTCCGGTAACCGTGGTCCGGTTTACCGATCCTTCCCTTTCCAATCCCTGGGTGGGAATGGGCGAGGTTTCCCTTCGTGACCCCTTCGGCGAGATTCGCGAAGTGGGAGCGGAGCTTCAGCGACTGGTCGAAGAGGGGCATACGCATCTGCTGCTGAACTTCTGCGACGTGCAGTTCATCTCAACCACAATGCTGGGGGAGCTAATCAATCTTCGCAAACAAGTAATCGCTCGCCAGGGGACCCTGACGCTGACCAATCTCAGCCCCGATATTCTCAAGGTGTTCACGGTAATGAAGCTCGACAAGCTGTTCAATATCCGCGCAGATGAGTCTGACGCCCTGCCCTCCATTTGAGCTGCGGCAGAGATGTAATCCCATGGATGCCATGGACGCCCGGCAGCGGCTGTACTCGATTGAACGCATCCGCGCGGGAATTGCTGGCATGACGACGACCGATCCGGCCGCGATCGGCGAGGCCCTCCTGGCGGACATGTCGAGACACTCGGCCGGTCAGCCTCAAGGCGACGACATGGCAATGGTCGTCTTCGGCCGACTGCCATCTTGAGACCGTGAAAGACGATTTACTTGCAGTCGGCGGCCGGCGGGTCCGTCCCATCAAGCATATTATTCCGCGACGTGTCACAATACCACCGTTTTCGTTTTCTCGGTGCGACGGCAGGCCAACGAACCTGCGGCGGTCACCCCCACCGCCGCGTCGAAACGGTACAGCCGGCGTAAGAAAAGCCAGAAATCGGCGGTTTTTCTTGACCGGCGGGGAATTTGAATCGCAGGATTTTGCCAATCTGTCTTATGGCGATCCCGCGCGGCGAAGTGCCCCTTCTCCGCCGTCGCGAACTGCTTCGGGTGGGACGCCGCCCAAGGCCGGCATGGCGCGTTAAAGACGCCACTGATGCTCCCTTCGGGTTGGTCGATATACTAGACCGAATTCGGATGGAACTTTTTCGAGCCCGGCGCGCCGAACTCACCTGCCGACGGTGTCTTGGTCTGTAGGGGAACGGCATGAGCAATCATTCACTTGACGATTCAGCGGCACTTGAGCGATACCGGACCTACCTGCATCTCTTGGCCCGGCTCCAGCTCGATCGGCGGCTCCAGGCCAAGGTGGACGCCTCGGACATTGTCCAGCAGACCCTGCTGCAGGCGATCCGCGGCGTCAACGAGTTCCGCGGACAAACCGACGCCGAAATGGCCGCCTGGCTGCGGCAGATCCTGGCCAATAAGCTGGCCGGTGCAATCCGCGACCTGGGGCGTCAAAAGCGTGATGTACGCCGTGAACGGTCGATAAAAGCCGATCTGGAGCAGTTGTCGGCCCGCCTCGAATCGTGGCTGGCAGCCGATCAAACGTCCCCCAGTCAGCGGGCGGTTCGCGGCGAGCAGGCCGTGCAACTCGCCGATGCCCTGGCGAGCCTGCCTGAAGCCCAAGGTGAGGCCCTGACCCTGCATCACTTGCAGGGGTGGACGCTGGACGAGGTTGCCGGGCACCTCGGACGCAGCCCGGCCGCTGTGGCCGGACTGATCAAGCGGGGGCTCCGCACTCTGCGAAACCACTTCCCAACGGAGGAATGAACCATGTCGTCCAACCCGAACGAATCGAGACATGAGGAGCACGTCAACCAGGTCATCGCCGACTACTTGAAATCGGTCGAGGAAGGCCATCCCCTCGATCAGCAAGCGCTGTTGGCGAAGCACCCGGACCTGGCCCGGGACTTGGCCTCGTTCTTTGCCGACCGCGACCGCTTCGAGCAGGCCGCTGCGCCGCTCCGTGCCTCGGCCGGGCTTCCTGGAGTCGATGAGCCCACGCTCGATCAATCCTCCGTGTGTCCTGCGGGCCCCGGCGCCAAGCTCCGCTACTTCGGCGATTATGAGTTGCTGGAGGAGATCGTGCGCGGCGGGATGGGCGTCGTCTACAAGGCCCGCCAGGTGAACCTCAAGCGGATCGTGGCCTTGAAGTTGATCCTTGCCGGACAGTTGGCCGGCCCGCAGGAGGTCGAGCGGTTTCATGCCGAGGCAGAAGCAGCGGCGAAGCTCGACCATCCAGGCATCGTGCCCATTTTCGAAATCGGCGAGCACGAGGGACAGCACTACTTCTCCATGGCCTACGTCGAGGGATCGAGCCTGGCAACGAAAGTGGCCGAAGGTCCGCTGCCGCCCCGCGAAGCGGCAGAGCTGATGGTCAAGATTGCGGCGGCCATCCAGTACGCTCACCAGCAGGGGATCATTCATCGCGACCTGAAGCCAGCCAACGTCTTGCTGGATTGCAACGGCCACCCGCGGGTGACCGACTTCGGCCTGGCGAAGCAACTGCGGGGTGATTCCGGCTTGACCGGCAGCGGGCAGATCCTGGGCACACCCAGTTACATGCCTCCGGAACAGGCGGTGGGCAAGATTGAGCAGATCGGTCCGGCGGCAGACGTTTATTCCCTGGGCGCGATTCTGTATTGCCTGCTCACGGGGCGTCCGCCGTTCCAAGCGGCCAGTCCCATGGACACGCTGCTTGCGGTCTTGGAGCAAGAGCCGGTCCCGCCACGGCAGCTCAATGCCCAGATCCCGTTGGACTTGGAGACGATCACACTGAAGTGCCTGGAGAAGAGTCCGGGGCGTCGCTATGCGGCGGCGGCCGAGATGGCCGAAGAGTTGCGGCGTTATCTGGCAGGCAGGCCGATCCTGGCGCGGCCGGTAGGCCGGGCGGAGCGGCTTTGGCGGTGGTGCAAGAGGCAGCCGGTGGTGGCCGGCCTGGTCGCAGCCATTGTCGTGTCGCTCGTGCTGGGCACGGCGGTCTCCTCGTACTACGCGATCGCGGCCACGAGGCAGTGCGAACGCGCCGAGGCAGGCGAAAAGCTCGCAGGTGACCGACTTGGGCAAGTTGTGCAAGAAAAGAAGAACGTCGAGGCGGAGAAAAGTATCGCTGACGCCAATGCCTTGCGCCGAAAACAACGCCAAGTCGGCACTGCGGCAGCTCGCCGTGTCCTTTATCGATCGGGGCATCAATGAACTGGAGCATGGCGACCAGAGGCAGGGCTATGCATTCCTCGGTCAAGCCTATCGCGCGGGAAGCGGTGCCCCCGATCTTCGTGCTGAGCAGTTGCGCGCTTCTGGGGAGTTGGGACTGTGACTTGCCTCGTGTCCTCATTAACGGCGGTCCAGTTAATGCAATCGCGTTCAGTCCCGACGGGACGAGGATCGCCGCCGCGAGTCAAGACAAAACGGCGCATCTGTGGGACGCGGCGACCGGCATGCCCCTAGGCGAGCCAATGAAGCACGACAACTGGGTTAATGCCGTGGCGTTCAGCCCGGACGGTACAATGATCGCCACCGCGAGCGCGGATAACACGGCGAGCCTGTGGGATGCAAGAACCGGCAAACCGCTGGGCGCACCGATGAAACACGGGGGCTGGGTAAGCGCCGTGGCGTTTAGTCCGGACGGGACGAAGGTCGCCACTGCGAGCCGAGACAAGACAGCGCGGCTGTGGGACGCGGCGACAGGCATGCCACTCGGCACGCCGATGGGGCACGACGGTCCAGTGGACGCCGTGGTGTTCAGTCCGGACGGGACGAAGCTCGCAACCGCGAGCGGCGACCCGTCTCAACACAACGGAGAGGCGCGGCTGTGGGATGCGGCGACGTGCAAACCGCTTGGTATGTCGATGAAGCACGGCGGCAGCCTTGTAAATGCCGTGGCCTTCAGCCCGGACGGGACGAAACTCGCCACCGCAAGCGATCTCGGTACGGCGCAGCTATGGGACGCAGCGACGGGCACACCGGTAGGAATGCCGATGAAGCACTACGGCGCGATTTCGGCCGTGGCGTTCAGTCCGGACGGGACGAAGATCGCCACCGCAAGCTATGACGCTACGGTGCGGCTTTGGGACGCAGCGACGGGCACACCGCTAGGCGAGCCGATAAAGCACGACCATGGGATTAATGCCGTGGCGTTCAGCCCGGATGGTACGAAGATCGCCACCGCAAGCAACGACGCGACGGCGCGACTCTGGGACGCGGCTACGGGAAACCCGGCGGACCAGCCAATGAAGCACGACAACTGGGTTGATGCCGTGGCGTTCAGTCCGGACGGGACAAAGATCGCCACCGCGAGCCGAGACAAGACGGTTCGGCTTTGGGACGCGGCGACGAACAACCCGCTGCGCATGCCGAGCATGCCGAGGAAGCGCGGCGACGTCGCCACTGCCGTGGCGTTCAGTCCGGACGAGACGAAGATCGCCACTGCGAGCTGGGACCACTCGGCCCGCCTGTGGGACGTTGCGACGGGCAGTTTCCTGGGCGCGCCGATGGAGCATGACGGCGCGATTTATTCCGTTGCCTTCAGTCCGGACGGGAAAAAAATCGCCACCGCGAGTGGTGACCCGGTTCGGCGTAAGTGGGAGGCGAGGCTTTGGGATGCAGCGACGGGCAAACCCCTTGGGACCCCGATGAAGCACGACATGCTGGTTCGGGCCGTGGCGTTCAGTCCGGACGGGACGAAGATCGCCACCGCAAGCTTTGACCTGGTTCGGCGTAAGGGGGAATCGCGGTTGTGGAACGCGGCGACAGGCATACCACTCGGCACGCCGATGCGGCACGATGGTCCAGTGAACGCCGTGGCGTTCAGCCCCGACGGAACGAAGATCGCCACCGCAAGCGAGGACCGGACGGCGCGGATGTGGGACATGACGACGTGTAAGCCGTCGGGCGCAGCTATGTGGCACGACGACGCGGTGCTTGCCGTGGCATTCAGTCCGGACGGCACAAAGATCGCCACTGCGAGCCGGGACAAGACGGTGCGGCTGTGGAATGCGGCAACGGGAACACCATTAGGAATGCCGGTGAAGCACGGCGGCGCGGTTTCCCTCGTTGCGTTCAGTCCAGACGGGACGAAGATTGCAACCGTGAGCCTTTTTTTGTCTTTACGGGGAGGGACAGGGCAGCGAGGGGAGGTGCGGCTTTGGGACGCGGCAGCGGGCATGCCACTCGGCACGCCGAGGGGATACGATGGTCCGGTTCTTGCCATGGCATTTGGCCGCGACGGAACGAGGGTCATTACTGCCGGCCACGACTTCACGACTCGGATATGGCACGTTCCGCGATCACTTCCGGATGATCCGGCCTGGATCGCCGCTTACGTCCCGGTCGCTGCGGGGTACAAAGAGGACATCGATGGAGCGCTCCATCCGATATCCACCGGGGGGGCCGCCGCCAGTTGGGCGGGTATCTTCAAGTCGCCTGCCTGGCTCGAATACCGCTCGGCGATTCTCGAAGAAAGTCGGCGGGCTTTGCACGAAAGCGAGGCGGCGCACTGGGAAGCCAGGAGAAACGGGTTCGCCGCCGCGTTCCATCTCCGTTGGCTCGCCAAGCAGGACCCGAAGAACGTCGAGATAAAGAATCGGCTCCGCCGCGCGGAAGCGGAGTGGGCCAAGACACGAGAGCGATTTAAGCAGAAAGAAAATCAAGCTCCGGCATCTGAACTTTCGCAGCCTGCGGTTCCGCGGTTGCCGCCCGGTACGCAAACGCCGCCGACAACACCGAAGCCTCGGCCGTCAACGCAACCCCACGGCACGGAGACGATCCCGCCGACTCCACCAGGGGCGCCGGCGTCTATCTTATGGGAGGACACTTTATGAGAATCTTCGTGATTGCGTGCATCGTGCTTTTCACAATGGCGGGGACAGCTTTCAGCGAGACGAAAGAGCCGCCGAAGAAGCTTTCGGTAGACTTGGGCGGTGGAGTGAAGATGGAAATGGTTCTCGTCCCTTCGGGCGAGTTCAAGATGGGCAGCGGTGAGTCGGCGGAGGAAACCGCTGTCTTCTTCGATAAGAACTACAACTTAAGTTCTTCGATGGCAGTCTTCTACAAGGACGAACACCGGCAGCACCGCGTGCGGATCACGAAGCCGTTCTACCTGGGCACATACCATGTCACGCGGGGCCAGTTTCGCCAGTTCGTCAAGGACAGCGGGTACAAGACAGACGCGGAGAAAGGCGAAAAGCCGGGGGGCTGGGGATGGGACCCCGAGAGATGGGCCACCCAGAGGGACCCCGAGAAGAAGAGCTACGGCTTCTTCAACGAGAAGTATTCTTGGCGGAACGCGGGTTTCGAGCAGACCGACGAGCACCCGGTGGTCAACGTAAGCTGGAACGACGCGGTGGCCTTCTGCAAATGGCTCGGCAAGAAGGAGGGCAAGACCTATCGGCTGCCGACCGAGGCCGAGTGGGAGTACGCCTGTCCGGCCGGAACGACGACGCGGTACTACAGCGGCGCAGATCCCGAGACGCTGGTTAAGGTCGGCAACGTGGCCGACGCGGCGTTCAAGAACAAGTTCCCGGACTGGATAGGCACGCTCAAAGCGAGCGACGGCTACGTGTTCACAGCGCCGGTGGGCCAATTCAAGCCCAACGCCTTCGGACTCTACGACATGCACGGCAATGCCTCGCAGTGGTGCGCGGATTGGTATGGCGCGGACTACTACGGCAAATCGCCCGTAGACGACCCAAAGGGCCCGGACGCCGGAAGGTGCCGCGTCCTTCGGGGCGGTACATGGAACGACGGGGCGTGCTTCGTCCGTTCCGCCGCTCGCTACTGGCTCTCGCCGGACGACCGGCACTTCATCACTGGGTTCCGCGTTGCCAGGACTCAGTAAACTATGGCATCTGGCCTTGTTACCGTTTGCAGTTTGGCTCTTTTCCCTTTTACCCTCGCCGCGCAGCGGCGCTCTGGTAGGCGATGGCGATTCTTTGACGGTTACGTCTTCGCTCAGCTTTTCCAGCGGCACACTGATCACGCGGCCGTCTTCCAGTTCCAGCCTGACGCCCCGGTTGGCTGCAACGTCAGGCGGGAATCAAATCGCCTGCCGGTCAAGAAAAACCGAAGGGGTTTTGACTTTTTGGCGCCGGCCCTGGTGCTTGCTCGCGTCGGCGGGGGTGACCGACTTCATCAGCGCTTCCCAGCCCTCTTGCAGCGGATGGGGATAGACGTAGGGTTTGTAGTATTCCTCCGGCGGCTTCTCGTTGAAGAACTCGCGGCCTTCCTTGATCGTCGCCAACACGTTCGGATTGCGGTTGGTCACGGCCATGAGGAACTTTTCGCCATTGCGGGTGTTGTTCCAGGCGTAGCAGGGCGTCGGCTTGAAGACGCCGTCGACGTTGGTTGCCCAGCCGACTTGGCCGAAACAGGGATAGCCCGCCCCGACTTGGCCGGCGGGGATCTGGTTGCCGTCGAGCGGATTCTTGCCGTTGGCCTTGCCCCAAGGAGGCATTTCCATGAATGCCCTGTGGTTTGTTAGTTCGATGACGCGGCAATCGTAGCCGGTGACCGTGTTGTTGAAGACGAGGGCCACGCCGGCATTGATGAAGATGGGGCCCCCCGGCCTGCCCCCATCGACCGTGGCAAACTGATTGTCATAGATCTCGGCGCTCTGGCAGCCGCACTTTCTCTGCCCGGGGCCGTAGATCTCGATTTCCGCATTGACGATCTTGTTGTGACGGATGGCGACGCGAGCGGCGTTGATGCCCACGAAGAACGGGTTGTCGCCCCTGGCCACGACCCCGCTGAGATTGACCTCGTTGTCCTCGAAGTACATCGCCTTGGCGGTGCCCAGCGTGAGCGGCTTGCGAAGGTTGGAGATGCCGGGGCCGGAACAATAGACCGGCTGCAGGCAGCCGCCGTGCGAAAGTTCCCCGTCAAAATGGCAATGGTCGATCAGCCCGTAGCTGTCGCCGTCAATCCCGAGCATCAGGTCGCAGTTCTTGAACTTGCAGTGATCGATGCGGAAGTTCTTGCAAGTGCCGCCAATATACATCAGTGCGCCCCAACTTGCTTCCTTGGGGTGTAACGATCCGTCGAGGGTGATGCCGGTGACACGGAACGGCTTACCTTCCGTTCCCTCCAGGTTGAACGACGTAGTGCCGGACTGGCTCTTGTCGATGGTGATGATCGTCTGGTAGATGCCAGCCCCCCGGATGGTGATGGCCTTCACCTTGGGCGAATGGCCGCTGTTCCACGTCTTCTTCGACCAGATGGCCGTGCCGGCAGGGAGTTGCACGGTGTCGCCGTCCTGGGCCGTGTTGATCGCCTTCCCGACGGCCTCCGGGGTCAAGTCGGCAGCGGTGCGGGTCTCGGAATAAAGTCGCTCCGGGGATAAACCCACGATGACGATGAAGACGACGAGAATGTCAAGCTTCGTACGGGACATGGGAACCTCCGGCGGGCGGGGAACGGGGGGCAAGGAAGACGACCTCCATGATGATGACCGGCGCGGGAAAGAGCAAGAGGATTCCGGAACGGCGTTCTCGGATTGGGTTTGCCTCGAAAGTCAGGCGGGAGTCAAATTGCTTGCCAGTCAAGAAAAACCGCTGGTTTCATTACTTTGTGACGCCGGCTGTGCTGTTTGCCTGCGGAGTTGGGGGTGACCGCCGCAGGCAAGTCGGCTGCCCGAGGTTCCGAGAAATGGGTGGTTGAACTAACTCGCAACCGTACCGTTCGACTGGGTTCCTCGGCGTGCGCCAGGGGTTGAACGGCTACTTGACAGATTGCGTTGCCGCTTGACAGCCGCAGCATCGGCAATTAAAGAATGTGGAAGCTTCACGATCCCTAACAGGAGACCAGCAATGAAAGTACGAGTACCAGGCATCGCGATCCTCGCGGCGGCCACAGCGGGACTATTGTGCGTTGCGGCAGATGCCGCCGAAGAGACCGTCGAGACCCTGACCCGAAAACTGTGGACCCCGCAGCGGGTCGAAGCGGCGATCCGCGCCATCGAGCAGCAGAAGAAGGAGGGTCTGCTGAGCGAGGCGGGCTACGCGAAGCGCAAAGCCATGCTAGAAAGCCGCTTGGCCGGCACATTCAAACCGGCGGCCCTTTCCGTCGAGAACCCGCCCCTGAACTTTATCCAAAATGGCGGCTTCGAGCAGATCAACCGCAATTCCGCGGCCAATCGCAGCCGCTGGCTGTGGTGGGGCGGCTGGGATTGGGGCGGCAACTACGTGAATATGTGGGAAGATCGCCCCGAGCACGTGCACTCGGGCAAGTATTCCGCCCGAATCGAGTGCAAGGGCGAGCGGGGCCGCATCGGCATCAGCACCCCGCCACTGCCGCTGGTCCCCGGGGCCAAGGAGTACAAACTGACCCTCTGGGCCAAGGGCGAGGGCGATAACGAGTTGTTCGTCAACTTCGAAGAGGGCGTCAGCGGAACGCTCCGCCAGAAGATGCCGCCGCAATGGAAGGAGGTCACGGTCATCGGCAAGCCCGAAGGCGGCAAGACGACCTACACGGTGTATCTCTACGTGACCGGCGGCGGCACGATCTGGCTGGACGACGTGTCGCTGGTGCCCGTGGGCGGAAACCCAGATGACTAAGGAGACTGCCATGAGCCGAAACACATTGCTTGCCGGGCTATTGTTTTTGGCCCTCATCGGCCCCGCCTGCGCGGTCGAGCTGGACCTGTTCGTCACCGATTACAACGAGGACCCGTCGCCCGAGCAGACGCCACTGGCGACGCGGGCGATCAACTATCCCCATGCCGAGGAGGTGACGGTGAAAGTCGGCGGGCGGACCATCGTGCACAAGGCCCCGACCGCGGTGGCCGTGGTCCCCGCCCGCGAAGGAAAGAACGTCCGCGAGGCCGCGATCTTCGCATCGCCGGGCCAATACGAGGCATTCAGCTTCCTCCTGCGGCCCAAGGAGGGTATCGAGGACGTGATGATCGCGGCCGGCGAGCTGCGGGGGCCTGCCGGGGTGATCCCGGCGGCTAACGTCGCCGTGGCCAGCGTCGAGGAGTTTCACGGCCGTGGCCGGAGCATCCTCGTGCCCCTGGGCAAGCCCTGGAACATGGCGGCATACGCGACGGAGTTCTTCTGGTGTACGGTCAAGGTGCCTGCCGACGCCCGGCCCGGAATCTACCGGGGCGAGGCGGCCGTGACCTCCTCCAGCCGCAAGATCGGCGCGATCACCATCGTGCTGGAGGTCCTGCCCATCAAGTTGGGGGACCCGCCCTTCGCCCTGGGCTATAACTACTCCAGTCCCAAGGACGGCAAGGTCCTGCAGGCCCAGCTTGCCGACATGCGAGCCCACGGCATGACCACGGTCGCGGCCTTGTACAACTTTCACCTCCCGGTCTACGACAGCGACACCTCCGAGCTGGGCGAGTTCATCGAGGCGTACAAGCAGGCCGGCTACCCGGCCGTGTTCTATTTCGCCACCCCAATGGAACTGGAACTGAGCACGTTGGCCGGCTACGGCAACGTGGACAGCCGCCGCTTCCAGCAGAAGTACATCAAGGTCATGCGGGCACTCGGCGGGGAGGTCAAGCGGCACGGTGTGCCGACCGTGATGAGCATCGGCGACGAGATGACCAACCGCGGCGTCGAGGGAGTGAAGATCGCCGGCAAGCTGGCGCGGCTCACCTGGGAGGAACTGCCCGAGATCGCCGCCACGAGCGACATGAATGGATACCACGAGGTCATGGCCATGGCGCCGTGGCTGAACGTGGCGACCTTCAATAACGGCTGGAGCGGCATCGACAATCACAATAAGGGCCGCCACCTGCTGAACCGCAAGTTCCTGGAGGAGCTACAGGGCCAGACGGCGGCCATCCCCTGGTTCGTCAACGCCGGCACCGGCCGGTTTGCCTTCGGCTTGTTTTTCTGGAAGATGACCAAGTACGGCGTCCGGGGGAAGGTCGAGTGGTATTACAACTTGGGCAAGAACGATCGCGGCTCGGTCGTCCGCGTCGAAGGCACCACTGTCTACCCCACCCTGGATTACGAGCGGAGCCGCGAGGGGATCGACGACTTGAAGTATCTCTTGCGATTGGAGAGACTGATCGCGGAGGCGAAGAAGGCGGGCAAGGCCGCCGCGGAGGTTGCCAAAGCCGAGGCCCTGCTCAAAGGCATTTCCGACGCGATCGCCGACGACTGGACAGTCTACGACAGCGGCACTCGGTTTTCGATCGACGGCCTCGGCGTGGTCGATCCGGAGAAGGCCGCGTCGCTGGGGCAACTCAACGCGACCCGCGAGGCGGTCGCCCGACAGATTGTGCGTCTCCAATCCGCACCGGAGAAACTGTGACCGAGTGATGGGGTTGACGTTCGGCGAGGGCGTCGAGTGTTGGCACCAGCGTTGGACCATTGCGCACGATACGAATCCCCGCATGGCAATGACCATGAATGCGACGCTCATAGGCCGACTTCATCAGGGACAGCACCGCTTGATGTGTTGTCTGGGTAGCAGAGATCGACTGCGGCGACGTGCTACTTACCAAGTATGCCAAAAAATCGGCACGCGAGGGCTTCGCCGAGTTTGGTGCACTCGCCTTGACGGACCCCGTGTTCGCCAGGCGAGCATTCCCCAAGTGCTGGGCGGTCTGGCGGCAACACCACCTGGATGCGGACGAAGCGGCTCCGCCGGATCAGCCGACCGTGCCGGCCCAGCCGATAAGCACGTCCGACGCCATCCCGTCGATTGCCGCGACCGCGGCCGATGGTACCACGGCGGCGTGATGCTCACCCTGCCAGTTGGCTGCCTTGGCTGAAAGTCAGGCGGAAGTGTCAAATCACCTGCCAGTCAAGAAAAACCGAAGGTTTCCTAACTTTTTGACGCCGGCCCTGCCGTTTTGCGCGGCGGTGGGGGTGACGAATGTCACTAGCTTAAGGAATGCGGCCACAATGGGTCGTAGCTGCCTAGGCGTGCCACCACAAGCTGTTGTAGGCTGGCCGAAGGCTCGACGCTTAAGCTAGTGCCATTCGTCACCCCCACCGACGCGTCGAAGCGGCACGGCCGGCGTAAGAAAGTCAAGAAACCGTCGTTTGTTCTTGACCTACAGACAATTTGACTCCCGCCTGATTTCCCCGCAAACCCATTCCGAGATTGCCCTCCCACCCGACACCTTCTGGCCGTGGAACTCATCCACTCCGTCCTGCCGCAGGATCAAGAACTTGCCGAAGTCGCATGGAGTTGGGGACTTCACACGGCGGAAGCAGCCTACGGAGATCGCTCTACGGGCGGACTTCAATGAGGAATCGCTGGCTGGCGCTGCCGACCCGCTCCGTGGAGGTGGAGAGGACTTTCTCTTGCCCCCAGCCCAGCGCGCCCTCATCCAGTTTCCGCACCTCCCGGTCGATGGTGGCAGTGACTTCCACCTCGAACTTCCCTGGTGCATCGGGCGTGCCCGAGAGCGCGCCCGTGTCCGCGTCCAGCTTCAGCCAGCTCGGTCCCTTCAAGGCATACTTGGGGTGCTCGATGTCCCAGAAGCTGGTTCCCGTCCCGCGTGTCCGCATGTCGCCCAGAGAGCGACTGGCGGAGACCTGGCCGCGGTACACCGTGCCCACCTTGGCCGTTAGCGCCGGCCTGCTGTAGATCACCGGACGGGGCGCGACGGCATAGTAGGACGGTCCGCTCCGCTTGCCATCGGCGTCCACCGCCACCACGCGGTAGTAGGTCTTGTTGGCTCCGGGCAGAGCCACCTCGCTGCCCAGAACCGCCATTTCCGTGCCCGTGGTCTCGGCGATGAAGTTCCCTGGGAATTCCGGCTTTAGCTCCTTCGATGTGCCGACATTGACGGTGTACGGCACGTCGCTTACGGAAAAGCCCTTCTCGTCGCTGCCGTAGACGCGGTACTTCACCGGCTTCTCGCCGGCCGGGTTGGCTTTCCACTTGAGAGTCCCCACATCTTTATCCTTGTCGTAGTTGACTGCGACGTCCAGCGGGTAGTTCGGGGCTTTCGTCGTAAAGCTAAAGGTCTTGCTCCACGGGCTCCAAACGCCCTTCGCGTCCTTGGCCCGCACCCGCCAGTAATACTGCTTGCCGCCCGTCAGCAGCCCGGTGTACGGCAGCGTGTATTGCTGCGGCTTGCTCTTATCCGCGGTGCGGGAGATGAGCTTGTAGAAGTTGGTCGACAACGGCAATTTCGCATCCGCCTTATCGGAGAGCACGAAGAAGGCATCCACGATCTTCTCTCCCTCCGCCTTTTGGGGGACATTCCAGCGGAAAGCGAAGTCGGTGCCTTCGGCCTGGCCGCCGTCGGGCGGGTAAACCGCCTCGGGCGCCCCCGCCCTGCTGACGGTGCGCTCCGTCCATTCATGGGTGATCCGCACTTTCCGTTTCCCGGGAGACTGGTCGGTGTAGGTGAACGCGTTCTCGCCGACGACCATCTCGGGCAGCGCCATCATGGCCATTTGCAGATCGTTGATCGCCGCCAGTCGCTTGAGCCGGGCATCGCCGGAAAGTCGGCAACGGAGGAGATAGTGGAAACGTTGCGATCCCCAGTTCGAGAAGAAATGGTATTCCACGCCGTGCCCCTCGGCGTCTTTCCCCGTGCTCACCCACTTCTTGCCGTCCTCCGAGACCTCCAAGACGGCCCCGTTGCCTTCCATCTCGAATTGCCCCCCGACGAAATTGTAGGGGCTCCGCATCGTCCAAATGATCGTGCCCGTCTTGCCGTCTTCGGCGCGAAGCCCATCGGGGCCGCTGACGATGTTCTCGATCTTGGTTGCGCCTTTCTTCCAGAGGTCGGTGCTGAAGTCCGGCCGGTACTCCCAGAGTCCGTTGCAGACGGTGTCGGGGTAGTCGGGCTGCTCCGCCGACCGCCAACTGTACTTAGCCGGAGTGAGGTGGCCCCAGCGCCACGTCAGGGCCTCGCCCGGCCGGAGCGTCATGTTCATGGTCCACGTCGAGTTGCCGGCACGGTCGCCCCGAACCGGGTCTTCGCAAACGAACATGGCCGCATACGACTCGTCAAAGCGGCGCAAGTCGGGAAACGTGAGGCCGAAGGCGTGGGCCCGCTTGACCAAGTCATGGTCGCGGGCAATTTCACAGTCGCTGGCCAAGGTCTCGTTGTCGCGCAGCAGGAAGAAACTCTCCAGGTCGCCATCCAGCACGTGCCAACCGCCGTCGTACTGCACTTGGGCGATGGCGTGGGTCACCAGCCGGACCGGAGCGCTCTTCAATCCCACTTTCTGCCAATAAAGGCTCTGGATCTGGGCATCCTGTCCGCAGACGTGGTGTCCGTAGCAGTTGAAGACCAGCACCGGGTCGGAGAGGTTCCCGCCGTAGCCGCCGCGGTGGAAGCGGCGCGAGACGTGTTGCAGCCACAGCGCAATGGCCTTCTCCTTGTCGCTCATCCCCGGGGTGATGGCTGAGGCCACGATCTCATCGAGCGTTCGGAAGTTGTTCCGCCCGTTGGAGAGCCAGGGATTGACCAGGTCGGTCTGGCCCAGGTTTTCCATCCGCACGGCGCGGTTGGACTGCCAACTTTGGTCGATGACGCCTTCTCGGTTAATGCCGCAGCCCATCGGCGTGCGGCAGCACTCGCCGTCGACCGTGCCGCCGTGGACGACGCTGTAGGTGTGCGCCGTCTGGGAGATCTCTTCGACGTGACGCTTCGCGACGTCGCCGGGCTGGGCCTTGGAGGCCCACGGCTGCAGGGCCGCGCCCGGGGAGGCTTGCAGCAGGGCTGCCGAGATGAGGGTGAAGATCACTTGCATGGCTTTTTCTCCTAATGGTCTTCGAGGCGTGGTTCTTCCAGTTCCTGCGAAAGGCGGTGCGACTTGCTTCGCTTGCCACGATCCACCGGCGTACTCTTGACGTCCGCGAGCTTCTGCCACGTACCTGCGTCAAACTGGAGGACCTCCATCGGCGAGCGATCGGTTCCTTGACGAGGTTCGACCGGTTTTGGCAAGCGCGGCTGCGCCGCCCTGCAGCATACTAACGCGGCAGCCCATTTGCAATTCTGAGCAGGGCCGGAATACTCGACTTCCTTGATGTCTTGGCTGGTGGCCGCCCCCCTCCGTTCTGGTGTCGACTGCATGTGTCGGCGGCACACCGACGCACTTGCCCGCGTGAGGTCGTCGGCACACCGGCGCCAGTGCCGGAGAGTCGTTGGACGTGAGCCGCCTCGAATAACCACCTTTTCTCCGGACCATGTCAGCCCGCTAACCTGCGGCGGTCACCCCCACGAATTTCACTAGCTTAAGGAATGCGACCACAATGGGTCGTAGCTGCCTTGGCGTGCCATCACAAGCTGTTGTAGGCTGGCCGAAAGCTCGACGCTTAAGCTAGTGACATTCGTCACCCCCACCGCCGCAGCGAAGCAGCAGGGCCGACGTCAAAAAGACAAGAAAACTGTCGTTTGTTCTTGATCCACCGGAGATTTGACTCCCGCCTGATTTTCGTGGCGTCGCAGATTTCCTTGTGTGTCACGAAAACCAAAGTCCCCATTCAGCGCCCGTCCAAGCAACCGTGCTGACAATCCAACCATTTTTGACACTACGCTTGGTGTCATTACAATGGGAGAGTACCGGGGTGCCCGGCTAAATTGAGAACTGAACGGTCGTCGCTCTGCGTGCGAAGGAGAATCCCCAATGAACAAGACAAGACACATTCTTATGGCCATCAACGCCGCCCTGACGATCGCTCTGCCGGCCGCGGCCTCCCCTGCCGAGGGCCAGAAGGCCGAGATGGCGGGCTACCTACTAGTTGCCACGGACAAGGTCCCCGATGCCTACAACGCTGGATTCTCGCTCTACACTGCGGCTTGGCCGTTGCTACAGGAGTATCCTGGGCATCGCTTCCAGACGGGTCTCTTTGGCACATGGATGCATGCGCAGTATGAAGGCAGGCCACCTGCTCGTCTTTACTCTGACATCGAAGGCGGACTGGGCTGGTGGCACGACACGCGTTTCCCGACGGAGACGCCGAAGTTCATCATGGGCGGCGTAGCCGTGAACTTCAAAGAGATCGCCAATGGGCCCGCGCATGGTCGCGGGACCTGGGAAAAGCCCCAAGGTCTTTATGGTGTGGCCCAGCTAAGCCCCTGGTTGCTCTTCCCGATCGATGGCCTGAACGTCAAGCAGGGCACCTGCGGTGACCTGTTCGGCTATGGCTATCTGCCGCTGCCGCTGACGGTGGCCAAGGCGACCACTGGCGGAAAGTACGTCCCGACCGGCGACAACTGCTGGACCCTGTTCCTCAACACCAAGAACTTCAAAGGCCCGGTGTGTTTCTTCACGCCCTACTTCTGGTCGCACTCCGCCGAGGTGAATCCGGAATATGCCGGCCTACTCCTCGACTCGCGTCCCTCGGCCCCAAACAAGCCTTTCCAGATGGAGACCCAGTATGTGCCAGCCGCACTGTCTGTCGACGAAAAGGGTGGGGCCCAGGGCCAGCGCTTACTAACCCCTTGTTCCAGTAAGGACTTGCAGCATGTATTCATCGTTCCAACCGCACGCGCGGCGTTTCATGGCCACACTGTCCTTATCAGGATGCTGCTTCAGGAGGGACAACGTAAGGCGATTGAGCCAGGCGAAGTTTTCACGAACATGCTCGTCACGGATACGTGACTCATCCTCGCGATAGGTGACATCAAGGCACCAATGACAAGTGTTCTCGATCCCCCAATGGCTGCGAACCGCATGGGCAAACTGTTTCACCTTCACCGGCAGGCTGCTGATGAAGTAACGCACTTCGCTGGTCTCTTTTCCGTCGCGGGCGGACCACAGAAACGCGATCCCGATCGAGAGCAATCCCTTCCAGTTCGCGAAGCCTGGCAGGCTCTTGGGAGCGGGCATCTGAATATAAGTCCGGCTTTCGATCCGGCCGTGTTTCTTTTCGCAGGTGTCGTGGCGACGGGCACCGATCCCCTGAAAGTCAGTCTTCGTCTGCTCGTTGATGTAGTCGATGACGGCGTCGTGCAACGTTCCTTGGTTTCCCTTCAACGCCAGCACGTAGTCTCCTTTTCCCTCGATAATCTTCTCGGCAATGGCCGTTTGTGTTCCCATCGCGTCAATCGTGATGATGGCTCCCTCGATATCCACGAGCGACAGGAGAGTGGGAATTGCCGTGATTTCGTTGGATTTCTCCTCCGTTGCCACCTGCGCGAGCGTCAAACCAAACTCGCTCGCCCAGACCGTCACGGAGTGCAAGGGCCCCAGGTTCCGGCGGCGATCGTGACTTCGCCGCGCCGTCTTTCCGTCCACGGCCAGAGTCGGTCGTTCCACGCCCGTTGCCTCCGCGGCTGCGGCACGCAGCGCCGTCAACCACATCGTGAAGCAGGCTTGAAAGGCGTCGGGCTTCAAGGTGAGCAAAACGCGGCGGAAGACATCTTTCTGGGGAATCCTGTTTGGCAGGTCCAGCACTTTCAAGAGCATTTCCTCTTTGAGATTTGCCCACCTGGCGATGGCTGTTGGCCCATTGGCTCCGGCAAGCACGGCCATGATGGCAATGACAATAACACTCGTCAGCGGATGCAACCGGTTCACCGGCGACCGCGGATCCTCCAACTGCCTGAAATGCTCTACGACTTCCTTCAAATCTACCCGCACACTACTCGCCATCATCCGTTCTCCCTTTTTGGATCGAAAACAAAAAGACACAGACGATGGTGTACCACATTACACGCTAAAGCGCAAATCTTCCTATATTGCCAGGATTACCCAGAGTGCGCGCTGGCCCTGGCCGAATGGCTGGTCGGCGGTCGAATGTCGGGCCCTACTCCTAACGGACAAAAGAAGGAAGAAGAGGCCCTCCCCATCGATGACCTGATTCTGGCCTACTGGCAGTTTGCCAAGTCCCACTATACGAAGAACGGCGAGCCCACACGTGCGCTGGCGGGCATCAAGGTGGCCCTGCGTGTATTGCGGCAACTCTACGGGGCCACCCCAGCCGCTGGGTTCGGTCCAAAAAGTCTAAAAGCCGTTCGTCAGCACATGATCGAAACTGGGCTATCTCGTCGGGTGGTCAATACCCGCATTGGTCAAGTCAAGCGGCTGCTCAAGTGGGCCGTGGCGGAGAAACTTGTGCCGCTGTCTGTTCATCACGGGTTGCAAGCCGTCGCTGGCCTGACTGTTGGCCCCAGTTCTGCGCGTGAAACCGAGCCGGTGCGGCCTGTGCCGGACCTCTACGTCCCCGTCGTCCTTCCCTTCGTGAGCCCCCACGTCGCCGCCATGGTCGAGCTCCAGTGGCTGAGTGGTGTACGGGCTGGGAAACTGGTCATCATGCGACCGGCCAACATCGACACCTCGGGCGACATCTCGATTTACGAACCGTTCGACCACAAGAGCCGGTGGCGCGGGCACCGAGAGCAGGTCCCGCTTGGACCGGAGGCCCAGAAGACCCTTCAGCCCTTCCTGAACCCCGATCCGCAGGCCTTTCTTTTTAGCCCTCGGGAAGCCGAGGCTTGGCGGTTGGAGAATCGGCCGCCTTACCATGGCCGACAACGGAATACCAAGACCTACCCTGCGAACTGAAGCGGCAGCAGAAACCCAAGGAGGCTCGCCGGAAGAACAGGAAGCCGAAGCGGCCGAAGCGCAAACGGTACGATACAAATTCCTATCGCTGCGCGATAGAATACGGCATGAAGAAGGCGAAGAAAGCCGGCTTCGTGGTCCCGCACTGGCATCCCCACCAACTGCGGCATACTGCTCACCGATACGCGAGCACTCAAGGAGGCGGGCAAGGGTGCAGGGAAACTTGGGCCCTTCCAGGCCGCGGGCGTACGGAGCGTTGTGACAGGTCTTATAGAGGCAGTGGCCACCAATTTCGACGACGGGACGCCGGCAATTGCGGAATGTGAGGCGGGCCGTGGCCCAGTGGTGCATTTCACCTGGATGTCCGGGCTGTCAATGAGTACTTGCAACATGTTGTTGCTCTCCCTGGTCACCGACGCAGATCGCGTGAGGTGCAGGGCGCTCGGCAGGCCCTCCGTGCGGGCGATCATACCAGCAGTAGCGGGAACGCCGTCCTCGATCATCCGCGGTTCCTTCAGCGTCATATTGTTCCCGCTGGCGGATCGAAAGCAAACCTTCCATTGACCGGTTTCAGTGATGGCCGGCGTCAGCTTGATGTTCAGAATAACGTTGCCCTCCTTGAAGTCCTTGGCCCGCCAGGAGCCGCACTGCTTCCAGGGGCTTTGCAGCGGCTGGCCGGCGGCAAGGCGAAAATTGCTGACGTGAAACACCTGGAACGAGCGGATGACCGGTTCCGCGACGGACTGCGTGATGCGGTCCAGCGGAGTGGAGAGGTTGTCGTGTTCCACGCCCTGCCACGTGACCGGGCTCAGATGGACGAACATGATCCGCTCCTGCTCGTGCCATCGGTACTGCGCCGGGCTGGGAATGGGGACTGGGCGCACAGCCTCGCCACCGAGGCCAACCTGGGTCCACAGGGTGATCACAAATAACCAAGGTGCCGTCTTCTCCATTCGCAGCGAATCCTTCGGGCTCACTTGCTCAGGTTGGCTTCCGCACGGAACGACACCGCGGGCAGACCCTCTTTGTTGACCAGGTTGAACCGCGCCAGGGTATTCCACCCGAAACGCACGTACTTCGGCTCCTTCACGCCGGCCGACCAGACTTCGATGGTATCCGGCCCGGTGATCTTCGCCTCTGCCTTGAGGTACTTCAGCTTCTGGCCATCCTTGCGGCTGTCGGAGATCTCGAACCAGTCGGGCGATTTCCCGTCGCGGGTAGTCAGCCCGCTACCAGCGTGCTTGAACTTCACGAGCACCCGGTCGCCCTTGATCTCGTGCGAGTCGTACATCGGACCGAAGACGACACGGTCCGGCTGCCCGTAGGTCTTCACCAGGGCGATGTCGGCCAAACGGGCCGCCACGCGCCGCTTGCCGCTGGGATGCGGATTGCCGCCGCCGACGAGCAGCCAGCCTGTGACCTTGTCGGGCCGCTCTTTGAAACTACCGTTGGTCGTGCCGTCGTAAATCTCGTTGCTGACGGCCAATCCGGTGTGCGGCACGGTGTTCACGACCTTGACCTGCCCCTCCCACACACCCAACATGCCGCCGGCGTAACTGGTCTGGGCGATCTGCGCATAGTAGAACGGAAGGTCCGGCTGGTTCCACAGCTTGCGCCAGCTTGCGATCAGTTCCGCCAGGTCTTTTCCATAGTCGGGATTACGGCCGTCATCCTCGCCCTGATACCAAATGACGCCGCGGATGGATAGCGGGACAATCGGACGCAGGCGGATCCAATACAACAGACCATACTGGTGGGTCAACTTCTCGATCGACTGGTCGTAGACGATCTTCTCCACGACCTCAGGCGGAGGCGGTGTCCAATCTTTCGCCGTTGATCCGCCGCGGTTCGCCTGGATCAAACCGACGGGCAGTTTCAGAGTCTGATGCAGCTTGAGGCCGAAATGGTATGCAACTTCGGAGAAGCCGCGCCGCTGGCCAGGTTTGCTGGGCCCGAGCGAATCGCCGGCAGCCTTGATGGACTCCGACGAGCACACGATCCAGCCCGAGGGGTCGTCGAGATCGTCGCGGCGCGGGGTTTGGCCCGAGGAGTTGAACAAGCGGATTTGCGGAAACTCGGCCGCCTTGATCGCAGGTTCCTCGACGGGCCGGCCCATATTCGATTGTCCGGAGCAGAGCCATACTTCGCCCAACAGCACGTCCTTGAGCGTCACCGTGTTCTTCCCTTTGACGACCAGTTCGAGCGGCTTGCCGTCAGCGGCAATCGCCGTCAGCTCGATATCCCACTTGCCGTCCGCGCCGGCCGTGGCGGTCGCCGTGTTTGTGCCCAGCGAAACCGAAACCTGTTCGCCCGCATCGGCCTTGCCCCAAACCACAATCGGCTGCTTCTGCTGGAGGACCATGTGGTCGGTGAAGATGGGCCTAGTCCCAAGCCGTGGCTCTGGTTTTTGTCTTGCCTAGTTCCACTAATCCCCGCAGTTTCTCTTGTAAGAAAAGCGGATTCCCCTCACGCTGTTGGTTGTTGTTACATCAGCCATCAACGGAAAGGAATCCGCAATGATCGTTCGACTGGATTCGCCTCAAGGTCCACAGGTTTTGTCGCCATCGGAAGTCATCAAGCATTTTGCCAGACAAACACAGGATCGTCAAACGCAATGGGGAAGAAGCTTATCCGACAACCCCGACAGCCTGGCGGAAATGGAGCGGGAGATCGACGAACACTACCGCCAGGGAGCAGGCCAGTTGGTGGCGGCTCTGTTAGGCCAGATTACGACACAACCGGCCATGGCGGAAAAGGTGGAAGAGATTCAAGAAGCGTCGGTGGTCGCCTTGCGCGCGCCTCAGCCACGTTGCTTACAACTCCGCCTGCTCTGCGGGTTGATGCTGTTCGTCAGCACGGCATACTCTGCACCGCGGCGTAGCAAAGGGAACAAGGCACAGCCCCACGCACAGCAGGCCGGTTTGTATCCGGAGCTAGCCGCGTTGGGTTTTTTCAAGGGGTGCAGTCCTGCGCTGCAATCGATCGTGGCACGGATCGTGGCCCTCAGTCCGTCCATCGCCGTTGCGCAGAAGGAACTGGCGCGTCAGGGAATGCGTCTGGATAAGAAGGCTGTCCGCCGCATTGCCGAACAGTTGGGAACGCAGATGCTGGCATTGCGGCAGCGGGAATTGCTGGCGTGGCGGGCAGGTGCGCTACCCGCGGGAAAGGACTTTCGCGGCAAGCGTGTGGTTGTACAATTCGACGGCGGGCGCATTCGCATGCGGGAAAACAAGCCACGTCGCAAGCAGCGGCGCAAAGGAGAACGGGAGAAGTTCGACACACCCTGGCGAGAACCGAAGGTTGTGACCATTTTCGAGATCGACGCGCAGGGCAAGATGACCAAGAAGCACCAGCAACCACTGATTGACGGAACGCTGCTGGGGCCGGATCATGTGGCGGAATTGGCGGCCTATCATCTGCACCGTCTGGGAGTGGCCGAGGCGGAGTTGGTGGTCTTTGTGTCTGACGGGGCGCATTGGATTTGGGATCGCCTGGAATGGATCGAGCGGCGTGCCGGGCTGGATCCGTCACGGACAGTGCATGTGCTGGATTTCTGTCACGCGGCGCATCACGTCAGTTTGGCATTACAGACCCTTGGTTGGGACGAAGCCATGCGGCGCGAAACCTATGGCCGGTTACGCACGCTGCTGAAGAACAGCCGTTGGGAGGAAGTCACCCGCCAGTTGATTCAGTGGGCACGTAGTCAACCAGAAAACAAAGACATCTGGACAGAGATTCGTTATCTGACCATCCACGGCGAGGAAGGGCACCTGAGCTATGTCACCTTCCGTTGTCGTGGCATTCCGTGTGGCAGCGGAGCGATTGAGAGTGCCATCCGCCGCGTCATTAATCAACGACTGAAAAGCAACGCGATGTACTGGCGGCAAGAAAACGCCGAAGCCGTGTTTGCCGTGCGTGCAACGTTGCTCTGCGATCGTTGGGAGGAAACGCTCACACGGGTCCGGCACTCGATGGCGCGTGATCGCCGCCTTGCTTGGCGATGGGACGCACCGAACACCATCGCCGAATTGAACGAGAATAACGAGGTCCAACCCCCGCAGTCTCAACATCCTACGCGACAACAACCTACAACGATTGTGGCGTGACTCCTTTTGGGCTCAGGCCCGTGAAGATACGGGGCAGCTTCACGTCGGCCCGCAGCACCGCGGGCGTTGCGGCCAGAAACGCCAGGAGCAATGCGACCTTAACGTTTCCGCCGTTGTCGATTCTAAGCATCATCTGCTTCTCCTTCGCTCCGATGTTCTCCACAGTGGCTTACTGCCCATGGTTCTTGAGTAATTCGAGCATCGCCTCGCCCATCGCGTACCATTTCTGAACATCGGTTCAGATACTTAGCGAAACGCGAGGTTTCCTGCTCCTGCCGCGTGGCAATGGGCACATAGCCGATTTCGAGTCCCTTGGGTGGGGTGACGAGCTGAGCTGGGTCGAGGTCGGCGAGTTTGTCGACCGTGGGCGGCGCGAGGTAGTCGCGGTCTTTCGTCCAGGCGCGGTGCAGTTCCTCAACCTTCGTCTGCATCTTCTCACGCTCCTCCTTGGTCAGATCAGCATTCGGCATCGCCGGCTGATCGGCGAAACGATACCAATAGTAGATCACCACGCTGCCATCGCCGAGGGGCGCCTTGAACGGTCCGGCGACCGGACCCGGTTTCCTAAAGGAGCTGCCTGGAGCTTCGGGAGTGTCGTAGGGTTCTGGGGGATTCTCCTTTGGGCGATCGAAACGCACTTTAGCTTCTTTCCGCCGGTGCTCAGCTTGGCCGCCGTCAGCGGTAGTGGCAGATACGGCAGCACGACAACATCCGCTTCATCGCCTACGGTTTCACCGGTGCCCGCTCGATGGTCACATTGTTCTGCTTGGCGTTGTGGCCTTGCCGTTGAACGATCTCATAGAGTAGGTCCGCCTTCTCGCCCGGCCGAACCGCCGCCGTGTACTGCACCGTCTGAAAGTCGTGGTTCTTGGCGGCCAGTTTGCTGCGGAAGATGGCGTGGCCGCCAAAAGCCCGGCGAATCTCCAGGTCAATGGGCTTCTTCGTGTAGTTACGAACCCGTTGGCAGTACAGCACGTGGTCGTCCCAGCCGGCGACGGAGCTATTGACCTCGATCTGCACGCCCGGCTGATCGACACGACGGAAGATGCTGGTGCCATTCACCTGCATCCACAAGTCGTCACGCCATGATCGAAGCTCAACCAGATCAAAGATAACCTCCGGGTCGGAGCCCAGATTCAGTTCGATCTTGTCACCGATGGGCACGTACTTGATCGCTTGGCCGACGAGGAAGCTCAGCCCATCGTGTCCATTTTGGCGGAACAACCGTACCACGCCGTCAGGGAGTGGTGTGGTACCGAGTTTCGAGTCCTTGTCGTTGGTCAGCAGATACATCCGCACCAACTGGTCGCCGTATTCGGCCGGGCGGTAGCGATATTGGACCTTGAAGGGCACGGTCGTGCCTTCGAGACTCCGTAGTCGCTTGGACCAGCCATTGGGGATCGTTTCCGTTCCCTCGATCGTGTAAATGAAATATTCGCTGAGACCTTCCTTGATGACTTCTTTCGGTTTCCCCGCCTCGCGTTGGTCTCCCAAATCCTCTGCATCCGCCCAAGACTTTGATTCGTCCGACTTCTTCACCAAACCTTCCATGGCCTTGAAACGCAGCTCTTTTTCGTCCTTATCAAGTAACCGCTCCTTGTTCTTGCCCAAGGCCTGGGCCAACTGGGCGATCTTCTCGACGAGGTTGACCTTGCCGACGACGAGGCGAACCTGGGCATCCTCGTACTCCTCGCCCGAGTTATTATACACTCGGACGAAACCTTCAAAACGCATTTCGGTCTCGCCTGGGTTGGCGATGCACAAGTAGTCCGCCGACCAACTGATCCCGCTGGTGAAGTAGGAAATCTCGATCATCGCCTCACCATCCAACTCGCTCTGCACGTTCCAGTAGAGCATTTGGGGCTTGTCGTGCGGAAAAGTCGTGTCGAGCAGATCCAGTTTGGCGGGATGCGTAAGAAATCGGAGTTGGACCGACGTCGGGTCGATGAGCGTGTTGGCCCAACTGAACTGTAAAGGGTTAGCCCCCGGCTTGAAACTCACCTTCCGCGTCTCGCGGACGAGCGTCAGATCTTCGGAGTTATAAATGGTCAACTGGACGCCCTGGCGGGCCGGTACCGTCGAAAGATCGACGTTCTTTGCCTGCGCCAAGCTGGCGGCAGCTACGAAGAGCGCCAGGAACATCGCGGCTTTAGCCCATTGCCACATCATACCAGCCTCGCTTAAGGCTTAACCGGGGCACGTTCGATCGTGACGTTGTTCTGCTTGGCCAGCCGGCCCTGGTGCTGGACAACCTCGTACATTAGATCAACCTTCTCGGCGGGCTTCACCGCTGCCGTGTACTCGACCGTCTGGTAGTCGTGGTTCTTGGCGGGAAGCTCGCTGCGGAAGACCACATAACCGGGGAAGGTCCGGCGGACTTCCAGGTCGACCGGCTTCTTCGTGTAGTTGCGGACCCGCTGGCCGTAGAGCGTATGGTCGCTCCAGCCCACGACGGAGCTGTTCACCTCGACCTCCACTCCGGGTTCGCCAACCTTTTTGAACACACTCGCTCCTTGGAGCTGCATCCACAGGTTATCTCGCCAGGTACGGAACTTGATCAGCTCGAAAATGACCTCCGGGTCGGGGCCGAGGTTCAACTCGATCTTGTCGCCGATTGGAATGTACTTGACCGGCTGGGCCACCAAGAAGCTCAGGCCGTCGCGACCGTTCTCGCGGAAAATGCGAACGACACCATCCGGCAGCGGCGTGGTACCGAGTTTCGAGTCCTTGTCGTTGGTCAGCAGGTACATCCGCACAAGTTGATCGCCATACTCTGCAGGTCGATAACGGTATTGGATCTTGAAGGGCACCTTGGCCGCTTCAAGGCTCCGCATCCGCTTCGACCAGCCGTTACGAATCGTCTCAGTACCTTCGATCGTATAGATGAAATACTCACCCAGGCCTTCCTTGACGACCGCCTTGGGAGCCGGCGGTGGAGCCGCAGGCGCTGCCGCTCCAGCCGGGAGCGTAACGGGCGCTTCCTCGAGCGCCCTTCGTGCGGCCTCGTTTTGGAAACGGTTCCGTTCCGATTTTGCAAGTGCGTAAATTTCGCTGGCCGGAATGTGGGCCAATTCGGCGATCTTCTGTACGAGATTGATCCGCCCGACGACGAGGCGGACTTGGGCGTCTTCGTATTCTTCGCCGGAATTGTTGTTCACCCGCACGAAGCCTTCCAGTTTCAACTGTGATTCATCTCGGTCGGCGATGCCGATGTAATCGGCTGACCAACTGATGCCGCTGGTGAAATAGGTGATCTCGATCGTGGCCTCGCCGTCCAGTTCGCTCTGCACGTTCCAATACAGCATCTGCGGCTTGGCGTGGGGGAAGGTCGTATCCAACACGGTCAGCTTCTCGCGGCTGGTGAGGAACCGCAGTTCGACCGACGTGGGGTCGATCAGCGTATTGGCCCAACTGAATTGCAGGGGGTTGGCACCCGGCTTGAAGGTCACCTTGCGGGTCTCGCGGACGAGCGTCAGGTCTTCCGAGTTATAGATCGTAAGCTGCACGGTATTGCGGCTCGGGACGGTCGAAAGATCGACGTTCTCCGCCCGGACGGCAAGGGCCGCCAGGAGCACGGTTCCCAGGGCCATCGTTCCCAGGATCAATAGTTTTCGCATGGGTCTTCCCTTTCTTACCACTCGTTCTTCATGACCAGGTGGAGCTTGTGAACAATCTTCTCGGCCTTGCCGTCAGCGCCGCGGGCCGGCAGCGGAACGTGGAAGAGTAGTTTCTCGAAGGTGCTCTTCTCCTTGTCGGGCCTGGCAAACGTCGTCGACTCACCGAGTGTCCATTGCACGTCGCGGCCGTTGTCGCCATAGAGCTCGTTACGGATGGCGCGGACGTTTTCCGATACGTCGAGCACTACGGCCTTGTCCTTGAAGTTCTCGATCTCGAACTTGATGACCACTTCGCGGTCGTACAGGTTGCCGGCAACCCGCCGCTGTTCGTTCTTGTCAATGGTCCGTTTCACAACCACGTCCTGTGCGACCCCGACATAGAGCCGCATTTCGTCGTCCAGCGGGGTGAACTTGCCCCAGTCCTCGCCGATAAAAGCCGTGCCACCGTGACCGTCTTCCTGGAAGATGCGGACTTTGCCGTACTGCAGCGGGGCGGTTCCCAAGTGGTTCGCCTTGTCGTTCTTCAGCACGTAGTGCATCGGCACCAGCAGCTTGTTCTGCGGCCGATCGAGGTAACCGTGGGCCCCGGGATCGCAGGTGTAGGTCTTCTTGACGGGCACCGCGGCGTACTTCTCGACCAGCATCTCCTTGGTCTCGTTCAGCCCGATCGGCTTGAGGAACCGCGGCCCAAACCCGGCCCAGAGACCGGTCGAGCCGAACGATTCATTGGCCAGGTTGTCGATGCGGATGTATTCGGAGAGGACGAGGGTCTTCTCGTCGTTGGCTGCGATCGCCCGATAGTTGAAGCTCTTGTTCAGGTTGCCCAAGATATAGCTGATCCGCACGCGGGCCGAGCCGGAACCGCTGGAAGATACCTGCCAGACCAGCGACGGTTCGTTGGGCGGATAGCTGACCGAAAGGACTTTGACATCCAGGGCCGGCGCTTCCTTTCCGGCAGCCTTGGCATCGGCCTTCTCGCCGGCTTTGGCATCGGCTTTCGCCCCGCCATCGATCCCGCCCAGCACGCGGAAGACGATCGTGCCCGGATCGATCTGGGTGTTGGCCCAGGAGAAATCGACCTGGTTGACTCCCCGCACGAGGGGAACGATTCGTTCTTCTTCCACCAGGGTGGCGCTGGGGTTGTCGAGTTGGATTTCCACACGCTCCCGCACGGGCAGCGTGATGAGTTTAATACGGGCCAGGGCTGTCGAAGGCAGGGCCGAAACCACGGCCACGGCCAGCCAGAGAGGTAGGTTCCGAGATCGCATGGCAATACTCTTGGGGTGAATGAGAACTCTTCGTATAAGAATAGGTCAAAAAGCCCCCGACTGAGGGAGAGCGAAAGCAGACAAGGGGATTTCGCCACAACATCGATAGAATAGACGTTTGCCGTAGGGGAAAGTTCCCCGAAATCGGGAGATTCCGCAGATTTCTGCCTCTGGAGGCCCTCCAAGAACCGAGATCTACTACCGGATTGAGCCCGATGTCGGGCCTGTCTCCTGCGGACACTAAGGCGATGGCCCCAATCGCGGAGGGGTACCTGGATCAGAGTCAGTCTCGCACACACCGAACCAACGGCGGCTGTTCGAGTCGCTACCGGTTACTTTCAGACGTAACGGCCGGCCCAGCGCAACTTGGGACGACGGTAGGGTCAGGGTCAGGAGGCCCATTTCCGGACGCGAGGTGTCCCGCTCATATTTCAGCCTGACCGTCTTGTCGGCGTTGAACCATGCGGTGCTCTGTTCGCTGATAGCGGGAATCTCCGTCATCTTTTCGTCGTTCACCCAAAGAGCGAAGGTCCCTGGATGTTCTGCGAAATAACCCATGCCTCCCTCCCACGCAACGGAGAACTCCTTGTGATCATGAGCATCCAGCGGGACGGGGCGGGTTTCCCAGATCAACTCCTCCTTTCCCTTCATGGCCCGGGCTACATCGAGCTGCAAGCCGTTCACCGGCAGGTGGTCGTAGCCGACGTCGCCGGCTTTCAGCGTTCTCTGCCAGCCATTCAGGTTCGCGCTCATCGCGGGCAAGGCAACTTCGCCCTGCGGATTGAAGGCATCGGACTGAACATAGCGAATCAGCCCATCCAGCAGGCAGGTTCCTTCCGGATGGCCCGAGAGCAGGTCCAGCCCAAAGATCATCAGGACCCGTCCCTGCTTGACCCGTGCTTGTCCGGCGTAGAGAAAATAACTGTCCAAACCTTCGCCGACGACAAACATGTCGTCTGGACGGAGGCCCGCCAGGCTTGGCAGCTTCCGACCCGTTTTCAAGATGCGAAAGGCCAGTGGAGACAAATGTCCTTCGTGTGGGAAATCGCCCAAGGCAGGGTGCCTGGCAAATGCGGTCCCCACTTGTTCTCCCATCGACCACCAGCCCAGACTGACGTTGGGTTTTCCCATCGCCCGGTTAATGAGGAGGACACGTTTGCCGGCTGCCAGGGCGGGTTCGACATCGGCTGAACCGAGGAACGAGATAAGCACGGGTGCCGGTCCGGCTCCAGGATTCCCGGTGGCAACCAATCCCGAATACAGCGGCATCAGCTTGGGCAGCAGAGGCCCGGAAACGGTGATCCCCGTCAATCGCTGCGGCGCGCGTTTGGGGAAGAGCCAAAAGTCCCATTGGTTGCTGGCTAGCCCGCCTGCAAGGGAAACTCGCAAGACCGCATGAACCGGCTTTTGCAGCTCAGGTATCACAAAATTCGATTGCCCCAAGGACCGAACCGCGCCAAGTTCAACGTCGCCGCCCTCGGCCATTCCCTCGGCCAGCACCGCCTTGTCGGCCCGCAGCGTCCAAGTGAGCCTGGCTTGTTTCAAGGGTTCCGTGCCATAGTGCGAGATCCAGAAATCAGCCCGCACCCGGTCACCCGAAACGGCAATCCGATGGCTTGGCTCGGTTTTGAGGAGCAGCACGGTGGCCGCATTGAAGACGCCGAACTCCCGTGGAGTGTAGCCCTTGGATTTGGCCTCCCAGAAGGGGTTGAGAAAACCCTGTGCGCTGTAGGTGTTTCCCTGTTTGACCACCACGTCTACGATGGTCCAGAAGTCATAGCCACCGCAGGCCGGGTCCATCCGGGCCGCTTCCAGGCCCTGCTTCTGGTAATGGCGCTGCAAGACATGCGCGGCATCCTGGCAAGCGTCGCCCCAGCGGCGATTCAGCCCGGCGTTGGCCAGCCATTGGTCGCGTGTCTCCAAGGGAACCGGAGGCAGCATGACGCCGGAAAACTTCGCTGCCAGACGCGGGTCCTGTTTCACCGAGAGGTTGAGATATTCATGGGCGACAAAGGGAGCATCGCAGGAAAAACTGCCCGGTTCCCAAACCGTGATGGGGCCGTTCCTGAAATCGGAGTTTTCGCGGGTGTTGAAGGTCCCGTCCTGGTGCAGAACCAGCCGGTCAGGGTCGATTTCCTTGACGAGCTTGTAGATTTCGATGCCGAGCGGCCGTCCCAGAAGCCCTTCGTTGCCCATGCAGTAGGTGGCCAGCGAAACGTAACGGCGGTAGTGCGTGATCAGTTCCTTCAAATCCCGGATCGGATCAAAGGTGAAGGCCTCGGTCGGATAGTCGCCATAATAGGGAAGCTCTGGCTGCACGAGGACCCCGGCCTCATCGGCAGCCTCAAAGTACTCCGGCAGTTCGCAGTGGGTGTGCAGGCGGACGTAGAGAAACCCAGCCTGCCGGGCCGCCTTGAAATGCCGCAGATGCTCTTCACGAGAAGCGGGAGAGACCAGGGTCAACGGATACACGAAGTCGTCCCCGTACCCCCGCACAAAGAACGGCTTGTTGTTGAAAAAGAAACGGCTGCCACGAACCTCCAATTTGCGCACACCGAACCGCTCCACCCAACCGTGAACTGGCTGGTCGCCGTCACACAAGACCAGCTCGGCGAGGTACAGCGCGGGCGAATCAGGCGACCACGGCTGAAAGCGCGTCAGCGGAATTCGGCAGGTAAGCTCGGCAGTGTTGCGTTGCGCATCAAACTCAATGTTCTGGGCCTGATCCCCCGCCGGCTGGCCGTCGCTGGTCTTGAGCGTTACCCGCAGCACCGGTTTCTTCAGCATGCATACTTTGTTGCCGTAGGCCACGGTCGCATGAACCTCGGCCGCCTGGCGGTCGAAATCCCCGCGGACCCATGCGTAGTCTATTCGCGCGTCGGGTGTGGCCTCCAGTTCAACATCCCGGTAGAGACCGCCAAAGCGGTGGGTGCTGCTGAACAGACCCTTCCGGCTGGGTAGGACGTTGTTGACTTCGGCCACGACAACGGCCTGCGACCCAGGCTGAACGAGATCGGTAATGTCGTACTTGTAGGTGCCGCAGTAATTATCGACCCACGCCACCGGCGTCTGGTTGACCCAGAACCAGCCTTGCGATCGCACGCCGCCCACTTTGAGCCAGATTCGCTGTCCGCGCCACGCCTCGGGTATGGTGACGGTTTTGCGGTACCAGGCGTCGCCTTTGTAAACACAGCGCAAGGGCTTGGCACAATGATCCCACTTGCAGTCCCAGGAATCTCCCATGCCCGGCGTTCCCACCCCCTGCGCCTCCCAGCACCCGGGAACTTGAATGGCGCGGGATCCCGGCCAGGGCTTGGCATAAAAGGCATTCCAGCCCGGGTGACGCAGCGGGGCGGTTTCCCGCGTGACAAACTCCCACTCGCCACGCAACCGCAGAACGGATTGCAGGGGCCAGGTCACCACCGGATTCACCAAGGCAGGCAACGCCGGTCGCCCACCCCAGCTCTCAACCCCACTGAGCCAGCCGGTCTTCTCCTCAGCCGGGACGGCAGTTTTCTGCAGCGCCGCCGCGAGGAGAAGAACTACAAGAACCGTTCTGCAAGAAACCATGGTATTCACAGCCTGTTTTCCGTTGTCACCCGCCCAACACGCGGCCCAGGTGCTCCAGGCTCTTGGCCGCTTGCACGGGGGTGCCGCACTCGACGGAGAAGACGATGTCGCGGGGGCACTTGCGGCGGACGATGTCGGCGATCCGCGCCCAGTCGAGCACGCCCTCGCCGCATGCGCAGCCCACCGGCGTGCCGGTGACCTTGCCGCGTTCCGCATCGGAGTGGGAGATCGAGATGTCCTTGGCGTGCAGGTGGACGAGGCGATCAGCGACCCGTTCCAGCCACGCGTAGACGTCGTGGCCGCAGAGATAGGCATTGCCTGTGTCAAAGTTGATCCCGATGGCAGGGGACTTGACCAAGTGGTAGATGCGGTCCAGGCCGTCGGGATGGCGCGAGTACTGCGCGTGCGGCTCGATGCCGATCTTCACGCCGCGGCGCTCGGCGATGAATGCCGCCTCCTGCAGCGTGTACTTGATCAACACGAAATCCTCGTCTTCCGTGGTCCATTTGGCCTTGATGCCTTCGTCCGTGTTGACGACCGGAACGCCGATTTCGCCGGCCACGCGAATGGCCAGCTTGATGTATTCGCCGTGGACGTCGGGCCGGCCCAGCGGCCCGTGGGCCTGCAAGGCGGAAATCGTGAGGCCGGCTTTGTCGCAGGCATCCTTGATGCGCCAGGGGTCATCGAACATCGAGACGGTGTGGAAGTAGCCCGCCTCGCTCATCAGCTCGCGGCCGAAGTGGACCATGGGCTCGAAGTACTTGTAGCCCATCTCCGCCGCCTTCGTGACGGCCCACTCGAACGGCTTGTCGGAACTTCGGGAGAACTCCGAATTCAGACCGATCTGGATGTTGCCCATTGCAATTTTCCCTTTCCTGGTTGGGTTTTCAGCGGCCGCAAGCGCGTGCTACGGCCACAGTCCGTTGATGCACTTGATGGTCTCGTCGACGAGTACCTGGCCGCCCTTCGGGCTTATTAAATTGCTCTGTACAATCGCGCTGTAGCCGCCTCCGCGAACAGCTCTCTCCGTGGGCAGATAACAGAACGGACCTCCGCCCACTAACTGGATTACAAACGTTTGCGCCGCGCGGCTGCGGGCCTTCATCTGCACCCCGTAGTCGCTGAACAGCTCGAACGGATTGGTGCAAATTGCAATGTCGCCAATCCGCAGCACGTGAATCTCTGCTGCTCTGGCAGACCGCGGATCGGTCTTTTGGCTTTCGTACCGCTTCAAGACTTGTTTCTGCCACACGTTCCTCATCTGGGCCGGTTTTTCCGCGGCTATCGCCGCTTTCACCTCGGCATATTCCGCATCGGTAACTAGTCGCAGGGGCAGTTGCAGCGTTTCCACCTTGTGAATCAAGGGAACGCCAGCATGCCGGTCATTCTTGACCGCCACGAATGTTTCGTCAACAGCAGCGACGATCCGCCGGGCAAGCTCCTCCAACCGTGTCAGGTGTCGCAATGCCCGCATTCGTTCCTCGGCGTTCTTGCGATACATCAGGTGCGGCGATTGATCGCCGGCTGCACCAGCCCATCCCAGCACGCACACATCCTCGCCATACCGCTTGCGCAAGACTCGCGCACGGGATGCCAAAAGTCGGCGTTCAGAGTGCTCAGGCCCTCGACCTCTTGCGATGGGCACGACACATTGACCGCAATGGCGATGAGTTTTCCCGAGTCATTCCAGAAGAACAGTGTCCCCACATCATGATCCTCATAGCCCTCCAGACCGCGAAAACCCGTCTGGTCTGTCTTGCCATACATCACCGCACGGCCGTCGGCGTATAGGGCGCGGCGATTTTCGGCCACTGCGGCATGCCCCAGCCCCCAGGTAAAGCTGCCGGGCTTTCGCCCCTTCCACGCCTTCTCGATCGCTTCGCCGATGCGTTCCGCCGCAAACTCGCAATAGTCTTCCACCTGCATGACACCCATTTTGGGAATCTCGTATACGTCGGGTTGGGTCACGGGCGCGGTGTGTGTGTGCGTTGCGTTGAGGAACAACTTTTTCAAGTCGAGATCCGGCAGGCGTTTTTGCGTCACGTGACGCACCTGGTCGAGCAGCGTGTCGGAAATCGCCACCAGGTCGCACGACACCATGACGGCAGCATCCAGGGAACGATCGCCCTCACGGGACTCCAGGGCAAGAACGTTGGCCGTAATCGGCGTATCGGCCTTTCGCGAGACGCGCAATTCAAACTGGCCATCCAACGCCACCGGCTGGCTCGGCGTGATATCCGCGCTCGCGGCACCCACGCGGAACTCACTGGCCGTTGCATTTGCGCCGAGCAGAAACAGACTCCAGGCAAGACCGGCAAATAATAGTCTTGGGGGCACTGTAATCCTCCTTATGCAGAAGACAGGTCTTTGGCTGTGTTGTCGAAGAAAGTGATGCACTGAGCGAACTGCTATTCGATGTCGGCCGGCCGCTTATGGTAGTCCATGCCGAAAACGTCCTGCCGTTGTATTCCCGATTTCATTACAGTTTCCACGGCGGGCGCATGGGCCGGTCCAACATCAGGTTCGCCGCGTCGTCGTTGATGAAGACCTCACGGGCTGGATCCCAGCGAAGTTTTCGCTTCAACTTGATCGCAATCTGTTGCAAATTGCACAAAATGTCCGAGCAAACGGCAACCTCGATGGGTGCGGCCGGTTTGGTCCGGCCTTTGACCGCATCGATAAAATTGACATGGTGGTTGTCGCTCTTGAAGAGACGGACTTCGCTGGAGACGATCTTCGCCGTCAGCAGCGACTTGGGATGGGCATCCATTCGCGATCGGTCTACGTGGACCCAGCCCTCGCTGCCGAGAAACATCACGCCGTGGCCGTGGCCTCCCTGCTGCAAGGGGTGCTTTGGGGCGGTCCCGTCGTCCATGTGGACCAGTGTCACACCGTTGGCGTAGTGATTCTCGACCTGCCAGCTTGTGGCGCAGTCGGTAAGCATGTCCTTGGGGAAAACGCCCGTGCCTTCGATTTCCGTCGGCCCACTGAGCTCGCTGCCATTTCCCCATTGGGCGATATCGAGGTGATGTACCCCCCAGTTGCCGATCATGCCCAGGCAATAGTCCGAGATACAGTACCAGATGCTGTATCCTCCCCACCCTTGCCCCTGGGTCCACGGCCGGCACCGCTGATAGCAGTAAGGGGCCATGGGCGCCGGGCCGAGCCACAACTCGTAGTCCAACTCCTTGGGGACCGGTTCGGCGGGTTGCCTCGGGTACGTCCAACTTCCGGGCACGCCGACCAGGATTGTCTTTAACCGGCCGATCTTTCCGTTGCGCACCAACTCGCACGCCCGCCGGAACTTGCCGTCGGAGCGCTGCTGGGTTCCGAACTGGAACACGACGCCGCTTTCCTTGACGGCCTTGCGGAGGACTTGCGCAGCGCGGACGCTCCAACCGACGGGCTTTTCGCAGTACATGTGCTTGCCGCGCCGGATCGCTTCCAGCGCGATCAGCGGGTGCCAGTGGTCGGGCGCTGTGATCTGCACCGCGTCGATGTCCTTGCGCTCCAGGACTTCCCGAAAGTCCTTGTAGGCCGTGCAATCCTTGTTGTCGTAGAACTCGTCCACCGCCTTCTTGGCCTGGTTTCGCTGGGTTTCATGCACGTCGCACACGGCCAGGACCCGGACATCGGGGTTTCCGCGGAACGTTCTCATGTTGCCCATCCCTTGAATGCCGAGGCCGATACACCCCAGCGCGACGCGGTTCGACGGCGCTACGGCGCCCGCTTTACCCAAGGCTGACGAAGGCACGATCGCGGGAAGCCCCAGAGCCCCGGCGAAAGCGGCGGATTGCTTCAGGAATCGCCGACGGCTGACGAGTCGGAAGTTGGTTTGCCGTTCAACAGGCATACGATGGCTCCTTTGCTCATGGCGTGCGGCGATTCATCGCTTCTTTGGGGGGAACGGCGCCGGCGTTTTCGCCCCGCAACGGCTTGCCACGAGAACCAGTGCTACCCCAACGAACAATGAAACGCCACACTCGAAACATGCTGATCCTCCCAGACGTCACAGGCCGTTTCCACGGCCCAGTTCGGCAGCCGTCTTCTCGTAGAAAGCGATGCACTGCCGAAGAGCGGGCAGGGTGTCTCCCTGACGCTCGTATTCGATCGCAATCACCGGCCTGATTCCTTGCCGGCGGATCTCCTTGAGGATTCCCTCGATGTCACTCTTGCCCGTACCCCACGGGACCTCCTCCGCGTCAACCTTGCCGAACTCGTCGATGTCTTTCAGATGGAAGCTCTTGATCCGGCCCTCCAAGAGCTTCAGGCAGTCGACCGGTTTCAGCCCTGAGCGAACCCAGTGGCCCGTGTCGCAACAGGCGCCCAGTCGCTTCGTGCGGCCCCTGGTCACCTCGACGATCTTCTCGGGATTCCAGTAGACTGACGAAGGCTTGGGGTGATTGTGGATAGCGATCGAGATTCCGTACTCGTCACAGAGTTTCTCCATGAGGTCCATCGCCGCCGGCGCCGGTTCGGAGACGAAATACTCCATGCCCATGTCCTTGCCGAACTCGAACTTCTTCCGCGCGGCAGCCTCGTTGTTGGGCAGATCCGCCATGTAGCAGCTCAGGAGTTTCACGCCCTGGTCGTCCAGACGTTGCTTCACCTTCTTGCGCAACGCCAGTGGCATCGTTTCGTTCATCTGGCCTTCGTTCCGGTTTTTGCTTACTGGCTGCCAGGAGAAGCCTTCCACGTACCGCACGTTCAACCCCGCGGTCTTCTCTACGGCGTCAAAGAAGCAGAGCGAGTTGAATGTATAACAGGTGTTGGACAGGCGCCAGCCGAGCTTGTCACCGTGCGGGGTGGCGGAGGCGACCCTCTTGGCAGGTTCAGCGAAGGCCAATGCCCCTAGGCCCAGCGCGGTGCCCGCTGCTCCGGCCGTTTGCAGGAAACTGCGTCGATTCTGTGCCATGTTCATGACGGAACTCCTCGAAAAAGAGATTTTCTGTAGTCTATGGATCTGCAGAATAGATTGCATTGTAGTGGCCCGATCGGCGGTGAGCAACCTGCCGGAAACCTGTCTTACTATGAACTGCCATCTGTTTTTCTCCCTGCCGAATTGCTTCCAATAGAGTTCCCTGAAGGGATTGACCGCCGGGCCAACCGCCGTCTCATTTTGCATACAAGGCAGGAAGTCCTTCCACAATGCATCATAGGCAGCTTCCAATGGTTTGACGATCTCCGGATGCTCTCCGGCGATGTCGTGCTTCTCGCCGTAGTCGGCTTTCAGGTCGTACAGTTTCCAGCGTTTCGAACCGTCCTTTGTGTCGCAGACCAGGCTGTACCGCTGGTTCCGCGCCGGCATTGCCGATATTTCGACGCGGCCGCCTGGCCATTGGGCCAACGGCCGACATGGGTGGACAGACAACGGTCAGGCTAGGCCACGGCGGGATTCCTTAGCAATGGCACGAGGCTCCGGCCATCACACTTCTCGGCGACCTGCCGCGGAACCTTCGCTCCCGTAAGTTCCGCCAACGTTGGGACGACATCGATGTGCGCCGCCAACCGGTCAACGTCGGCCGGCTTTAGCATGCCCGGCCAGCGCAGAACGAGGCGGCGCGTGTGCCACCTTCCCAGCGCGTGACCTTTTCCCCGCGCATGACATTGCTCCGTACGCCTTAAGGTGACAATTCCGAATCTACCCTTCGAAAACGCCGACGGTTCGACTCTCCGCGTCGCCACCGATTACTTTGGCAAGAAGCGGAACAACGCGAATCCCTTCCCGGGACCGATCGAGCTTCGCGGTGACGGGAAACTCGTGCTCAAAGTCTGGCCGATTGCCGGCCGCTAGAGCATACTCAGAGCATCCAGCCAGGCCGGTACTCGGGCTTCACGAACTGGTTCAGCTCGGGAATGTTGGTGCATTTCATGTTGACGCCGTCCCATTCCACCTTCTTGCCGACCCCCGCGCATGGCAAGATCTCCCACCAGGAGGGCTTCGATGTACGGACCGGATACCTCGGGAAAGTTCGAGGAAGGCGGCGCCCCGCCCTCCTTGCACGCCCGCAAGAAGTCCGAGTGAATCTGGAACGGCGAATGCTTCTTGTCCACGCGGGCGTACTTCACGGCCGGCACGGGGAACTCCCGGTGTTTCTCCTCCGGCACGATTCGCGGGCCGCCGCCGAAGATGTCGCAATGCATGATTCCCTTCTCGCCTACGAAGAGCGTGCCGCCCCCTTCGAACTTCCGCCCGAACTTCTCTTGCAGTTCGTCGGCCAGTTCGGGGCGGATCAGGGTCCATGCGTTGGGGCCCTTGGCGTTCGGGGCCTTGCGCCGGTAGCCGTCGTACCAGTAGAACTTGACGGTGGGCTGATTGGGTCGCGGGAACTCGAAGAGTAACCGATGGATGCTGCCCCATGAGTCCTCGTCCTCGCCCTCTTGTTCCAAGCAGACGCAACTGGTGGGATACTTCAATTGCAGGGCCCAATGGGGCGGATCGCACACGTGTGCGCCTACGCAGAGCAAAAGGCCCGTCCCGTAGGGCTTCAACTGGTACCAACCCTTTCCCACGCCGGTGTCATCATCTTGGCCTCCCACGGACGGGCACACGTCGGGGCGATAGGGGACCTTCGGCGTCGGGCCGAGCCACTCGTCCCAATGGATGCCCGCAGGCACCGGCACGTTCGGAAGCCGGACGCGCGTGCCATAACGCTGGTCCTGCCACGAGTGGACTTCGGTCACGGTGCCGATGGCGCCGGCCTCCAGGTACTCGCGGAGGACGCGGATTCCGTCGCCGGCATGCCCCTGGTTGCCCATTTGCGTCATGACCTTCTGCTTGCGGGCCTCGAGGCCGACGGCCCGCGCCTCGTAGATGTCGTGGGTAAGCGGTTTTTCGCAGTAGACGTGTTTGCCGTGCTTGAGGGCTGCCATCGTCGCGCAGGCGTGCGTGTGGTCCGGCGTGGCCACGAACACCACGTCGATCTGTCCTGCCAATTCGTCGAACATCTTGCGGAAATCGTAATACGATTTCACCTTCGGCCCCTTGCCGCCGCGGCGTTTCTCAACCTCTCCCATGGCACCGGCCATGCGGTTATCGTCGATGTCGACCAAAGCGACCAGTTGCTCGCTCATCGCGGCTTCCAAGTGGGCTAATCCGCGGCCGTTCGCCCCAATAATGGCCGTGCCGAGTTTTGAGTTAGGACTGCGTTGCGCAAGAATCGCGGGGACCCCGAACAGTTGGGTCCCGACAACCGCACCTGTGACGATCGCAGAATCCTTGAGCAACTTCCGCCGACTGAAACGCTTGAGCATGATCGATCTCCCTTGCTTGTTGAACTTCATCCTGGGGCTTGGATAGGCGCCTTTGCCGGGGAACGCTCCAAACGGCAACAGCACCATTATCGGCAGCGTAACGCGGCGCCGCAAGAGGCGTTAGAAGGAGGCAAATCCCTCCCGGCCGCCGAAAGGGTTCACGGGTCTCTCCGATTTCCTCTGCGCCGCGGCGCTCGTTGCGGCCCCTTAGACGCGGGCTTCGACACGAGGCATTGACAGGCCCCGCAGCATCATCCACCATAAAGGCAAGTCACCCTTTCAGGAGAACCATTATGAAAACCACACGTCGTCAATTCATGGGCTCGGTTGCCGCGGCCGCGGCGGCCATGATCGTTCCCCGCCACGTACTTGGCGGACCCCGTTTCGTTCCGCCTAGCGAGAAGGTCAATGTTGCCCTGGTGGGCGCGGGTGGGCAAGGACGGGAGAACACGCGGGCCTTGTTCCAGGAGCCCGACGTGCAGGTGATTGCCGTGGCCGATCCCGCGGAACACTGGAATCTCGACGCGTGGTACTACAAGGGCAATGCCGGACGCATGCCGGTCAAGGCCGAGGTTGAGAAGCACTACGGCGAGAAGACACCCGACTTCCGCTGCACCGACTACGAAGACTTCCGTGTGCTGCTCGAAAAAGAGAAGGCCGTCGATGCCGTCCTATGTGCCACGCCAGACCACCTGCACGCTTACGTGTCGGTGCTTGCCATGCGCTCGGGCAAGCACGTGTACTGCGAGAAACCGCTCACGCACAACATCGGGGAGGCCCGCAAGGTGGCCGCGGTGGCCAAGGAGACGGGCCTTGCCACACAATTGGGCAATTTCGGGCACTCCCGCGAGACGATCCGCCAGACCTGCGAGTGGATCTGGGACGGCGTGATCGGCCCGGTCCGCGAGGTGCACATTTGGGTGCGCGCCGGGCGGTTCAACCCGTCGCTCACGGGCAGGCCCACGGGTGCGGCCGCGATGCCCGCCGGGCTGAACTGGGACTTGTGGCTGGGTCCGCGCGAGCCCCGGCCGTTCCATCCGGCCTACGCCCCGGTTAAATGGCGCGATTTCTGGGCCTTCGGCACGGGAACGATGGGCGACTTCGGCTGCCACGACCTGGACAACTCGCTGTGGGCCCTCGATCTGGACGCGCCGTTGAGCGTGGAGGCCTTCCCCGCCGGCAACATGGATGGCGAGATCGCGCCCCATGGTGAAATCTGCTACTACGAGTTTGGTCCCCGCGGCGACAAGCCCCCGGTCAAAATCACTTGGTACGACGGCGGCCTGCAACCTCCGTGGCCGAAGGAAATGGGCCAGGGGCGGCCATTGCCCGAACATGGTGTCCTCTTCATCGGCGACAAGGGGAAGTTGCTCACGGATGGATGGGCTGGCCAGCAGCGGCTCCTGCCGTACGAGAGGACTGCCGCCTACAAGAAGCCGGCGAAGACGCTTCCCCGTTCCAAGGGGCATCACCGCGACTGGATCAACGCCTGCAAGGGTGGGCCGACCCCCAGTTCGAACTTCCAGTACGGCGCCAGGCTTACCGAACTGGTGCTGCTGGGAGTCCTCGCCTTGCGCCTCGGCAAGCGGATCGCCTGGGACGCGCTGAACCTCAGGGTCCCGGGTGTGGCCGCAGCCGACGCTCTCATCAATGAGCCTTGCCGCAAGGGTTGGGAAATCGTCTGAGCATTTTCGCAAGACGGTAACCCATCACTCCTCCGCCGGCCCGCGCCATACGCTGCCGCCGAACGTGGTGACGTAAATGATCTTGTCGTTGGCCGGGTCGAAATGCACGCGCTGGGCGTTCGAGAACGGCAGGCCCATCGCCTTCCAGGTCTGGCCGTTGTCTTTGCTCAGCCACAAGCCCGCGCCCGGCGCGTCCTCGGTCAACGTCATGTAGATCCAACCCTTGTGCGCCGGCGACAAATACGCGCCGAAATGCTCCGGGCCGCGCTTGACCAGCCGCGTCCACGTCTTGCCGCCGTCGCTGGTCCGCCACAGGCCGGCCTGGTCGGCCCGTGCATCGCACGCCCCGACATACACGATGCGGCTGTCATCGGGGTCGACCGTGAAGTCCTTGGGCCAAAACAAGGGGCGGCCCTGCGTAATCAGTTGCCAGTGCTCCGCCGACCCTGGGTACATGGTGCCCACGGTCGAGCGGTACAGCCCGGGGCCCGCCTTCGAAAACTGCCCCTGTTTGTTCTTCATGGCGGTGACCAGCACGAAGAGCGACCCGTCGTGATGGAGTTGCAAGCGGCAGACGCGCATGTCGGCAGGGGAGCCGAGCCCCTGGCTGGCCGGCTTCCAGGTCTTGCCGTCGTCGGTCGATTTAAAGACCCCATGGTTGAACATGCTGGCGTACAGCGTGCGGCGCCCGGCCGGACTTTTCGGATCGAGCACGATCGAGACAGCCGCCGATCGAGGCAGGCCGCTGGTCGTCGGCCGCCAGGTGTCGCCGAAATCGGTGCTCAGGCACACGCCGCCCTCGCGATCCGCGCGGTGACCGCCGTGAATGATGTTGCCGTTGGGGATGTCGTGTACGTCGGAGAAGGCGCCCCAGATCTTGCCCGGCGTCTGCGGGTCGAAGGCCAGTTCATAGCAGGTGTTTCGCCAGGGGGCCTTGCCCTTGCCCCACCAGATCCACGTCTTGCCCGCGTCCAACGAGCGGGCAAAGCCGAGATCGGTGTAGGCGATGTAATGCCGATTGGAGTCGAAGGGGTCGATGTAGTAGTTCCACGTCGTGGTGACGACCAGCCCATTGCACAGCCAGGTGGCCTCTTTGCCGCTGCCCCCGGCCCGTCGGGCATGGCCGCACTTCCAGGTCTTGCCGCCGTCGCTGGTGTAGTAGACCCAGTCGCTGACCCACATCAGGTGATCGGGGTTGGCGGCGTCGATCGCCGCCCCCAGCGCCGGTTGCTGATAGAACTGGCCGTCGCTCACCGTGTTGAAATCGGGCTCCGCGTTGCAGATCTTGAATCGCGGGTCTGGATAGAAGGTCGCACGCCAGTTCTTGCCGGCGTCGTGGCTGCGATAAACGGCCGTGTGATGCGGTGGATAAACGCCCGTGTTCGAGTTCAGGGCGTAGACGATGTTCGGATCGACGTTGTTCGTCAGCACCCATTGGTACTGGGCGACGGGGCCTTCGGCCCATTGATCGGCGGCGGTAATGTCCACGTTGATCCCGCCGCCCATAACGCTGGTCCAGGTTTCGCCGCGGTCGGTCGATTTGAAGACTCCGCCTGCGAAGCGGCCGTCCTCAGCACGGCTGGAAATGGCGCAGTAGAGAACGGTCAGCTTGTCGCTGGCGCGGGAGCCGCCGCAGAACGAGCGAATCCCTTTCCAGGGCAGTCCGGCCGTCTTTTCCGCCCACGTCGCCCCGCCGTCATCCGACCGCCAAACGCCGTCGCTGGTGGCGGCGAAGCAGACGCGCTTCTCGGACGGGCTCGTCTGGTCGAAATGGAAGGCAATGGTTTGGCCGCTCGGACCCGCGCAGGTCTGCCAGGTCTTTCCGCCGTCGCTGGAAAGGACGACCGATTCGCGGTCGCCGGCCATCATGCGGTTGGCAAACCCCGGATCGATGGCAATTTCACCATAGAGGTTTTGGGGCGTGCCGGGCACGGTCTCGAAGTGCTTGCCGCCATCGCGGCTGACCTTCATTCCGTGGCCGGATTGTGCGGCAAAGATGATCCGCACGTCGATCGGATGCAGCGCCGGCCGGCAGCGAGTGCTGGAGCGGAGCTGGCTGTGATCGATCATTTGCCAGTTCCGTCCGCCGTCGTGCGTTAGGTAGGCCCCGCTCATGTCGCAGTTGAGCATCATCAGGTTGGGATCTACGGGACTGATGGCCGGCGCGAACATGCCGCCGTTGCCGGTCAGGCCGACAGGTTCCCAGGGGATGTTGGCGGTAGCGTCCAGGCAGGACGCCGCCACAATAATTGCCGCAAAAACGTTCTGACGCATTTTCATCCTATTATCCTCTCGAATGGCGTACTTCGGAGTGCGAAGGCCGGGCACCGGGCGCTGCCTGGTCGCGCTTTTCAAAATGGTTGAGAAATGTTGTAGTTCGCAGCGAGGGCCGTCTCTGCCTCAGTGCTGGCCGTTCTGAAAAGCGGTGGCAAGCCCCCGCACTCCAAAGGGTCGACCGCGACAACCCGTTCTTGCAAACCTGACGACGCGTTTCTGTAGGCGCTCCTTACCCGCCGGGACGCACCGCCGGAGCCGACTCGTAGTCGATCGCGACCCACCGCCCCGACGCGGCAATCGACAAGCGGGCGGCTTCCGTCACCCGCTCGTTGATGGAACTGTTGCCGGGCGTGGCGAGGATCCCCCGCCGGTCGATCTCCGCAAGCAGCTTCTGCCGCTTGCCCAGGGCGTCGGCATCGCCCGGCCCAGCGGCGGCGTTGACCGCCAGTGCCGCGCGAACGTTCGCTTCGATGGAATCATACCCATAGCCAACCGGCTTCAGCCCGTCGCACTCCCAGGGAACGAGGCGGAAGTAGTCCGGACTGACGTAGCGAAAGACGGCGCCGCTGCGGCGGTCGACGTAGCCGTGGCTGACGCCGCGAAACTGATCGTCGTGGCGGAGGATCGCCCCGCAGTCGTCCCCTTCGCAGAACATCGACAGGCACTGGTCGTTCGTGCCCGCGCCTTCGTCGGGGTATCCCAGCCCGTTCAAGAGGCTCAGGATCGCGCCGTTCTCCCAGACGACCTGTCCCGTGGACCAGAGGTAGCCCTTGTTGCCGTTGGGGAACGTGCCCTCGACGCCGCGGACCGAGACCTCGACCGGCCGCAGCCCGGTGATGAAATAGACCAGGTCGACGTAGTGGCAGCCGATATACGTGAAGGGGTCGCTGTTCTCCCGCGTGAACCAGGTCTGGAAGTTCGAGTGGCGGTAGTAATACGGTTCGACCAGCTTGGCCTCGCCGCAGCGGAAGCGGCCGAAGCGGCCCTCGCGGTACTGGAGCCGCGCGTCCAAGGCACGGCGGTCGAACCGCTTGTGATACTCCACGCCGACGAACAGCCCCTTCTCGCGGGCGATGCGTTCGATCTCGACCGACTGGGCGTATTTCAGCACCAGCGGCTTGACCGACAAGACGTGCTGGTCGCGAGCCAGGGCCTGGCGGATGACGCCGTCGTGGAGATGGTCCGGCACGGCCACCACCACGAGGTTCCGCGGGGGCAGCGAGGCCAGCACCTCTTGGAACAAGTCGGGGAACATTCGCTCCGGCGGCTGCTCCAGGCCGGGATAGGACTGAAACGTCTGGCCGGGGAAGGCCTGGGCAAAAAGCGGCGATTCGGCCAACGCCCGCAGCGGCGCCGAGTTCAAGGCGCAGACGCGAATGCCGCCCACGCAACCGGGGCACCCGCTTGCGGGTCGCTGCAAGTGGTAAAGCGAGGGCAGGATCTGGTCGCGGGTGATCATGCCGCCGCCGACAATGGCAACTTCCAGCTTGCCTGGGGATGACCCGTTCATCGCAGCGCCTCCGCGACGGCCTCTTCGAGCACCGCAAGGCCCTCCCGCAACGGCTCTTCCTGGGTGACCAACGGCGGAGCGATCTTCACGGAAGCGCCGCGGTATCCCACCGGCGCGAACATCAAGAGGCCCTTCTCGACGCACCGCTCCACGATCTCGCCGGCCCCCGCGGCATCGGGCTCGATGCCGCCCGGCTTGACAATGTGCAGCGCAGCCACCAGCCCCTTGCCGTGGACCGCGCCGATCCGCTGCGAAAAACGTCCGCCTATGCGCCGCAACTCGGGCTGGAGGATTTCGCCCATCCGCCGCGAGTGTTCGACCAGTCCCTCGTCCACGATCACTTGGACGTTGGCCAGTGCGGCCGCCGCACACAACGGATTGCCCGTGTGGGTCGAGGTCATCGAGCCGGGCGGGTACATGTCCATGATCGACTGGCGGCCGATCACCGCCGACAGCGGCATGCCGCTGGTGATCCCCTTGCCGCAGCAAATCAGGTCCGGCGTCACTTCATAGTGCTCGAACCCCCAGAATTTGCCCGTTCGGCCGAAGCCGGCCTGCACCTCGTCGAAGATCAGCAGGGCCTGCTGGCGATCGCACCAGGCGCGGAGTTCTTGGATATATTCCGGCGGGGCGAAGCTGGCGTTGCCCCCTTGATAGGTCTCGGTCATGACGCCGGCGACGGATTCCGGCTTGACTCCCTGGGCATCCAGGGCCTTCAAGAAGCCTGCGAAAGTGGTGTCCGGCCCGCGGAAGCCGTCGGGGAAGGGCACCTGCACGAAGTCCTTGTCGAAGTTGACGATCCACTCCTTGAGGGCCGGAATGCCGCCGGCCATCTGCGCGCCGAGGGTGCGGCCATGGAAGGCGTTCTGGTAGGTCACGATGGTGATCTTGCGGTCGCCCGCCAGCTTGCGTCCCCAGGTCCGCGCCAGCTTGACGGCGCATTCGCAGGCCTCGGCCCCGGTGGTGAGCAGGAAGACCTTCTTCAATCCTTCCGGCGCAACGCCCGCCAGGCACTCGGTCAAGCGGGCGCGAATCTCCGACGGAAAACAATAATTGTGGATCAATCCGTGCTGGACCTGGTCCACAATGGCCTGGCGGATGCGGGGATGGCCGTGTCCGGTATTGGTCACCACGACGCCCGACGACCAGTCCAGCCACATGTTGCCCCAGCGGTCGTGGACCTGGATGCCGTCGGCCCGGTCCCACAGCACCGGCGGCTGGCCGCTCATCGAGACCGGCTCATACCGCCGCAGGTTTTCCAGGATGCCGATCGACTCGGGTACGGGGATCTCCGTAACGATCTTGCGGTACTTCGTCTGCACAACGGGGACTTTTCGGGGGATTAGTTCAAACGCCGGCATGGGGGATAACCTCTCGCGAAAACACTACTTCTCGTCGGGCAGGGCAATTCGCAAATCGAACGGATCGTACTTGATCGAGTCCAGGGCGAACAATTCGGTGCAACAGAAAAAGCCCGGACTGGTCACGCGGTAGCGGATGTAACGCGCGGTCACCGGCGCCTTCGGAATGAGGTAGAAACTAAAAGCCCCGAATGATTCGTCGTCCGGCGCGATCCAGTTCACCGGCAGGTCCTTCATCCGCAACTTGGTGTTCACCAGCCCTATCGACCGGTAATTCGTGCCGTCGGAAGAGACTTCGACCTCAATCCGCGTTCTCGCCGCGAGGTTGTTACGCAGCAAATCGCCCATGTCGAGGAAGTTCAAGCCGATGGCGGCACAGCGGCCCTCGGCGCCAAGGTCCAGCGTTATCGTCGGATTGGTGTTTGGTCTCCAAAGGTGGCCGGCCCCCCAACTCCATAGACAGCACGGCCCGACAACGCCGTCGGTAAGTTTCTTGGTTTCCCAAGGCGCAGCGCCGTACTCGGCAACGGAGGGGCGCTCGCCGTATAGCTCTTGCCGACCGCCAGGTTCCTCCCATAGCTTGCCCACTTGCCCACGAACTTCTCGCCGCCGACGTCCTTGCCGTCGGAGTAGCCGTACTGCACTTTGGCAACGGCCCCCTTCAGATTGACGCGCAGCGATTCCATGTCCGGCCGGTCGTCGCCGCCAACGTTGATCGTGTAGCGGCAGGGCAGGCTCTCGACCAACTGCGTATGGCTCCGCTCGACCAGCCCCTTGCCCCATTCGTCCCCGTGGCGCTCGGTCCAGGTGAAGGTCACCTCCAGCGGCTTGAACTGCGTGTTGCCGGGCTCGTAGTCGGCCTCGGCGCGAAGCGCGTAGAGACCCCATTTCCAAAGCGCGTACTTGATCAATACCGAGCGCGTGCCCTTGGGCAAAGCCACCGTCTGGTAATGCATCAGGTCCCAGGGCATTTTGCCCTCGGGGTTCGTCGCCTCCCACGCCTTCTGCCAGGTCTTGCCCGCGTCGGTCGAGTACAGCAGTTGGGCCTTGCCTTTGGGGTCGCGGTTGTAGAACCGCCCGCCGTAGACGATGCGGCGGATGTCGCCGGGCGTTTCCATCTTGTAGACCAGGCTGGCTTCCTCGTTCGGATCCCGCGGCTCCAGCACGGCGTTCCAGCCCTCATGGACCTTCTTGGTCTTGATGTTCTTCTCGGCGACGATCAGTTCCTTGTAGCGGTCGCCTTGCAGATCGGGCCAGAAAACGAGTGTTTCCGTCTGCTCGCCGGCGCCGAGATAAATCGTATTCTTCCCCAGGGCCAGCTTCGGCTGAGTCTTGCTGTTAATCTGCGTGATGGTCTGAATTTCGAGGTTCTTGAGGCATACGTCCTCGGCAGCGGTCTTGGCCTGCATTTCAATCTTGACCAGGATTTCATAGGCCCCGTTGACTTCGCTGCTCAATTCGATCCTGGCCGGGACCGCGCCGACGCCTCCCGCCTTCCAGACCTCTTTCCAATGCAGCCCGTTGCTGGTGCTCACGGCGATCCGCGCTGCGTCGGCGTCGGTCTTGCGCGCGAACGCCGCAGTGATGATCTGGCCGGTCGCCACGTTCGCCGACTGAATCTTGTAGACAACTTCGCTGGGAAACCCGGCGGTTGCCGGTCTCAGACCGCCGCTCGGAACCTCCTCGATGTTCTCACAACGATACGAGTCGGGAGGGTCAAGAACCGATTCCCTGATAGATAGCCAACCATGGTCACAGCGGAGCGCGGGCGTGAACGTCCATAGGCCGTTGCCGCGTATGAAGTACCGCAGGTTGACCAGTTCCGGGTCCTTGATCGGTCCGCTGGCGTCCGGGTTGGGCACATAGTACTTCGGGTCCGATCGGTACAGCTTCGCGTCGTTGATCACCGCCGCGTTGTAGCCGTCCAGCCGCTTGTAGTGCCGGGTGTAGACCTCGCCTTCCCGCAGGTTCAGGACATAGCGGTGTCCCCAGTCCCAGTCGTTGTAATAGGGGCGGTAGGCGAGTCTCGTGGGATTGAAGCATCCCGCTTCGTCTTTGAGCGACCTTGCGCAATCGGCGCCGGAGAGCCAGCCGTTGGGGCTGGTCGCGGCGAGGCAATGGTATCGGGCGACGTGCCCCAGCTCCTTTTTCCCGCCGGAGGCCTGGCAGGCGCCCTCCTTGCCGATATCTTCCACCCCGGCAATCGTCTTGCCGTCGCAGAGGGTATAGATCGCCGACATCGAGTCGTCGTACATGTGCCAGCGTCCGTCGTACTCCGCCTCCGGCACCGTGTGGTTGACGACGTCCCAGTACTTGACCTTCAGGCCCATGTTGTGCCAGATCGCGCAGTTCGCGCCGGCAATCGTGCTGCACATCATGTAGCCGTAGTCGTTGAACTGTCGCACGGGATCGGCGCAGGCCAGGCCGTGCAGCATGATGGGCATTGTCTGCCGCCGCGCGAGGTGGTTCCAGTACCAGATGGCCCAGCATTTCTCCTGGGTGGTGGGCCACTTGGCCGTCATGCTGTGGATCATGCTGGCCATATCGGTGTAGTCGGGCGAGGCGTCGGTTGTCACCGTAAGATTGCAGACCTCCGCCCGCGCGGCAGGGCCGAACGGTGGCAACACGAGCCGGACGAGACAGAAAGTCACGGCAAGAGAGGCAAGTTCACGCATGAAAAATCTCCTATGGGCCGGCGAACCAACACCGGTCGTGTTTTCCCATCTAGTCCGCACGCGCCGTGTGCGGAATACGGCACACGGCGTGTACCTACTACTGACACTTATTGATTCGCCGGTCCTATGCCGGATAATCACGGCCAGAGTCTGCTATACTAACCCAAAGCGTGAGCGAGGACAACGGGGTGGATACAACTTGATACGGATTTACCGTTGCGATGGTCCACGGAGACCCGTTCTTCCACCGTATCCCTGGTCCGGCGGTGAAGCGGGCCGCTTTTCGACAAGCCTTCGCACGCCCATGCAGACCCCGCCGACCAAGAGGCTCGATACCCAGAAGCCGAGCATCAGCATGCGGGCCCAGAAGTCATCGCCTCTTATTGACGTCCAACGAAACAGATTCAAATGATCGAAGGCCATCGAGAGCACGAAGATGCCCGAAGGAAACATGGCCCCGATGCCGAAGGTCCGCCGGTAACCATGTCCGTAGATAATTACCGTTGTCCATACGGCCGGCAACAACGCCAAGCTAACGAACAGCATCAGCGGGATGGCGAATTCGGCAGGCATGGGAAACAACAACGCACAGACGATGGCCGTTGCGGTCATGACCCAGAAGAGCGTGCCAAGTCCGAACTGGAAGCGAGGTGGAACCACGGTGCGCGGGTGCGAGTCCTCGACCACAGGACCGTCTTGATTCGTTGACATGGTGCTGGCTGACTCCTCATTGGCACGGTTCCCGTTGTCTTTCCCCCACGGGCGAGTCGGCAACGTAATCCGGGCAGGACTGCACCCAATCCTGTCACGCCCCAGTGGGCAGCAGAATCACGGCCCAACGGTTGACCGTGAGGAGTGCAATCATTTTGCCGGGGTAGGAAGGTAGGCAGATGCGTTACAGAAACCCAAGAAAAAAGCGAAGGCCCGAAATCCAGTGCGATCGTCCACGCCAAGGCAGCGGCTTTTGAAGATCACTGTCAAACGGGCCTTCTGTGTCTATTGTAGTAAGCCGCGGCAGCCGGTCAATGCATCCAAAAGGGGGTATGAGGATACCACAGGATAGGCATCTTCGAAAAACGCATTCCGGTTGCAAACCGCTTTTCCAATTCGGCTGTTTGGTGTATACTATTTTTGAGCGCGGGCCAACGGCGAGCATTATTTCGAGGAGGGTCTCTGATGTTCGTATTCACGAGTCGTTTGCGGTCACTAGGCTATATCGGTATCGGTGCTCTGACGCTAATGCTGGGACAGTCGGTTGCGGGCCAGCCAGCGGCCCCGCCGGCAGCAACCACGCCGAAAGGGGCCCCTGCCAAGCTCCCTGCGATCAAGCTGGACCTTGCCCCCGGCGCCGATGTTGGCCAAGCCTGGGAGAACTTCTTCGCCCAGCACGAGCCGGAAAAGGACCCGGCCAAGCTCAAGGCGATGAGCCCCGAAGACCTCAAGAAATATCGGGCCCGCCTGGTCAAGCAGCAGCAGGCCGTGCTGGAAACGGTGCAGCAGTTGAAGGAAGCGGTTGCGGAGGCCCTCAAGCATGACAAGAAGGACGAGGCCACCAAGAAGCACGAAGAGATCATCGCGCTGATCGAGGCCGCGCTCCGCCACGACCAGGCCCAGCCCTGGATGTATGAAATCCTCGCGCTGAGCATGAAAGAGGCGGGCCAGCCGCAAGAGGAGATCGATCGGGCGATCATGTCGGCCGCCGAGTTCACCCAGAATTCGGCCAACCTGATGTACCTCGGCGCCTACCTGGTGCAAGTCAACATGGATCGCCGGGCATTGCAGATCTTCCACCAGGTAGCGCAGACCGAACCGCTCTGGCCGGAGCCCTATTACCAGGGCATGTTGGCGGCCCGCAGGCTCCAGGACCTGCCGGGCCTGGAGTGGTCGACGGCGGGCATTCTCGGCCAGGCATGGCCGCAGGAGCAGGCCAAGATCTGGGACGACGCCTATCGCGCGGCCGAGGCCGCGCTCAAAGACCTTCGCGACCACAAGCGGAACGAGGAAGCCAACCATTATCAAGCGATCCTCGACCAGGCCGTGCAGCGCGACTGCCTGGTTGCCGTGCAGTGGACCGGCGATGCCGACATCGACGTCATGGTGAAAGAGCCGGCGGGCACCGTTTGCTCGCTCCGCAACCAGCGGACGACCAGCGGCGGCATGCTGGTCGGCGATCTGACGACGGAGAACAATGCCAGCATCCACGGACACGTGGCGGTCTACTCGTGCCCGAAGGCCTTTAGCGGCAACTATCAACTCCTGATCCGCCGCGTGTTCGGCAAGTTGACGACCGGCAGCGTCAAGGTCACGTTGATTACGCACTTTCATACCGACAAGGTCAAGACGGTTGTCAAGGATATCCCATTGGGAAGCAGCGAGTCGTTGGTCAAGTTCGAGGTGGCCGATGGCCGTCGCAATCAGTCGATCCAAGAGCAACAGGTGATCAACGCGGCGGTGGCCGCGGTGGCCCAGACGAACGTGACCCGCCAGATTCTGGCCCAGCAGCTCGCCGCGGCGAACGACCCGCAGGCGGCGGCGGCCCTGGGTGCGGTCCAACAGGCCGCGGCGGGTGCATCGGCTGTTAATTCGCAGCAGATCAATCCGCTGGCCTTTCCCGGGTTCTGGCCCAACGGGCTGCAAAGCGCGGTCGGCTATCAGCCGATCATCATCACCCTGCCGGAAGGCACGAACCTGATGGCGACGGGCGTGGTGTCGGCCGACCGGCGTTACGTCCGCATCACGACCGTGCCCTTGTTCTCGGCGGTCACCGATGTCCATACTTTTAGTATGGCTGATGGAACGACGCAGAGCACGCCCGGTGTGGGCACGGGCGGGGCGGGCTACTCCGGGTTCGGCGGCCAAGGTCAAGGCGGCAACGGCGCCCTTGGCGGTCAGGGCGGCGCCCAGGGCGGCGGTCTTGGCGGCGGTGGCCTCGGCGGCGGTGGCCTCGGCGGCGGACTCGGAGGCGGCGGCATGGGTGGTGGCGGCCTCTTCTAATTCGTCGCTTTCCATCATCTCCGTCGTTCACGAAAGCCAAGTAGGCCGGAACAAGCTCGCGCAGTTCCGGCACGGATCACTCAGAAGCCGCCGACGCCAATGCCGGAACTGCGCAGGCTTGTTCCGGCCTACAGCTACAAGCTACTTTGTGGCCGGCCGATACTTCGCCACGGCCGCACGGAGCTTGACGGGGTCGAGCAAGAGGGTCGGTTCGAGCCAGTCGACATGATCGCCGATGTCCAGCGGATCGGTGTTTTCTCCGCGCGCGTCACCGCCATCCTCGACGACCAGCACCAGTTGCCGAGCTGTCGAGTTACCACTCGCAAGAGCGATATCGCCGATGGAAATGGCGGATTGCGAGCCCGTCAGCGGCTTGCTCCGGAAAACCGGTGTTCCGGACGCGTCGTTGAGGTAGACTTTCGCCACGACACACCCGGAATCGCCTACGACGGCATCCACGCCCAAACCGCTGCGGAAGGTCCGCGCAAAGTCGGGCAGGCGGAAGACCATTTCGTTGGGCGCGTGGACGCCAAACCCCCAAAGACAGCGGACACCGCCGCTACGTAGTTCACCGCCGGCCACGCTGCGGTCGACCTGCCACTTCCAACTGCTGCCCAGGGCCCCGTGCTGCGTGACCTGCTGGGGCGTAAACAGCGACAGTGGAACGACGGTAGCGGGTGCCCGCCATACCCTGCGTACGGAAGACCCGAAGACGGGGATCGGCGTGTGGCTCCAGGCCGGCCGCACGAAGCACGACGATCCGGCCGCTTCTGGAACCTGGCCGCCCGCGGCAGACACGGTCAGCGCCATGCCTTGCCCCGTCTCCAGGCGGATGATGTCCGCGCCGCACGTGGGATCGATTTTGGCAAGCTGCCGCTGATAGGCCTCCCACGCGTCGATCGGCGGCATCACGACTTCCGACAGATCGCGGTAAGCCAGCCGCGCAAGGCCTTGATCGGTGAGCAGGCTCACACCCGTGCCGCTGAATCGCAGCGCGCGGAAAGCAACGACGCGCCCGTCGCGGCAGACGAGCGACCGCGGCGGACAATGCCGCGGGGAGTATCCGGCACTCCGGGTCGCGGCCGCATCGAACACGATCCGCCGCAGCCAATCGGCTTCGACGGCGATCGGCTTCTCAGCGGGTTTGCTGGAATCCTGAGGAAGTTGCACCAGCACCTGGGCGCCCGCGCCCTGCCCGGGCTGCGTCGCAGCCGCTGTGTAGCCGCAGATCGTCCCGCGGATGCGGTCGCCGTTGTGAAATTCCAGCCACGAATCCGACTGCGGGGCCGGTTCCGCAGCCAAACCGTCCCGCGACGACCGTGCCTCTGCCTGGGCCGGTCCATCGCGGGCGATGGTGCTACCGCTCCCACGCCAACCCGACGCCTGGTTGCCCTCGATCCGGCGGCCATCGCCGAAGGCCGCGGCAGCCAGTCCGGGGTTGGGGGCCTCACGCAGCCGCCGCGCCAAGCCGCGAATCTCTTCGACCCCCAGCGTGGCAACGGAGGGGCTGACGATCACCGCACCCCACGCCTTACCGCCGAGCCCCGTGCCGCGGACGGTGATCGGTCCGAAAAGGACGGGTTGGTTCTTCTCCAGCGGCACAGCGTCGTGGGCCCGTGTTCGTCCCATGGCTGGATCGATCCCGAAAAACACCAAATGCGGCTTGACGCCGACGGTCGCTTGCCGGGCGCCCAGGATCAGGCCGGACGTTGTGCGGGCGAACGCCGCTAGCATGCCGGGCGACTCGCACTGCCAAACGACGTCGCCCGTCGTCTTGTTCAAGGCGACGAGTCCCCGCGCGGTTTTCGCCAAGAGGCGGTTGTCCGTCAGATCGGCGATGCTCTGCAGGCCGATGATACTCCGCCGCCAGCGGCGCTGGCCAGTCTCTGAGGCAAGGCAATCAATCGTCCAACTTCCGGGCTGTTCGACGAAGAGCCGTCCCTCGGACTCGATTACCGGCGGCCAATTTTGTGGAACGGCGACGGGGTTGATCGCGTAGGGCAAAGTCGCATCTTGGCGGAGCCAGATGATCCGACCTTGCAAGTCGGTCGAAATCACGCATCCCGCCGCCAGTACGATGAGGCGATTGCCGGCCCAGGAGACCTGGCATTCGCTGGGCAACTTCTCGCGATCGTTTATTTCAAGAATTTGCCGCCTGGAAATCACATCGCCCGTCTCGGGATCCAGTTCCACGAGACACAACGGCGCGACGAACCTTTCGCCGGCCGACCCGATCGTGAGGACAAACAGCCGCCCGCGGCACCAGAGCGGATTGCAGGCCGCCGTGCCGCCGCAATCGCGGAGCCAAAGGTTGCGGCCCGTTCCGCCGTCAAGGCAGACCACTCCGGCCCGGTCGCCACCCACCGCGGCGCGGAGGTAGATTCTTTGTCCGCGGACCAGCGGCCACACGGGGCGGGGCGACATGCCGTTGCCAAGGGGAAAATCCCAGCGGACCTTTCCTCCCGCCAGATCGAAGGCCGTGATCCGCGCACGCTCGACGGCCAAAGCCGAGTCTTCACCGAGCACCGTCAGGTGCCGCCATGTCCAATCGATGCCGCGAGCTTCGTACTGCAGCTCGTCTGCCTTGAAGCCGCGCTCCACAGAATCGTTGGGTTGGCCGAAAACAGCCGCCTGGAATTGCACGGGTTGCGCAGCGGCGACCGTAGGAAGCGAATCGGCCGACGAAGCCGCTTCCGCCGCGGTCCGCCGCCGGGCAAGCTGATCGCGGACCCAGCCTTCGAATTGCTGTGGCGGCACCTTCACGCTGCCGAACGAAATGGGCTGAGTGGGCGGCTGTCCCTGGGCCGTTCCCAACATGGCGGAAACAAGGCGCCCACGCGCGGCAAGCTCGGGTCGCTGCGGAGGGGAAGCCCAGCGGAGGCCTTCGCCATACCAGGCGATGGCGGAGGCAAGGTCCGCTGCAGCCAGGGCCCGATCGCCCAACCACTGGCAGGGCAAGGCGGCGATAGGAGTGCCCCAGTACTGCAAGGGCAATGCCTCGACCGTGGCCGGATCGCCTTGGGCCAGCGCCTGCTCGATCCTGAAGCGGTTGGCCGGACCGATCTGGCGGACCATGGCCTCGCAAAGTCCAGGATGTTCTTGCATCAGCAGCCGGAGCGCCGTTGGAAACGATTCGAAAAGCTGGTCGTCGTTCGGTGCGAGGACGAGGCCTTCATCCGGGGTACCGGCGGAGTGGGTCGGCGGGGCGGAGGCCACCAGGATCCGTGCCGCGTCGACATATTGCCTTTCCTCCGACATGGACTGCAAATCCGAGAGGATGTTGTTGGCCGCCCGGTTCAGTTGCGGAGTCACCGCCCCGGTAATATTGGTCACCGTCGCCGTTCCCCGCGGCTTCCTTCTCATGGGGTGAGCATTCAACCATTGCAGCAACCGGTCGAGTTGCTCGCCCACGGACCCGCACACCTGCGGGTCGTCTGTCCGCCAAAACGTGATCATATTCATCATGCGGGCCACATCGCTCTGGCGGCGATCGGCAAAGTACAAGATCGTGGCATCACGGGCAAGGTCCCAGGAGACAGGCCCGCTGCGATCGGGCAGGTCGCCAAGCGAAGCCTGCACGAGGGCCTGCTGGTAAAGCTCGAAATCAGCCCGGCTGCCGCCATTGACCACTTCGCGGCCAAGCCGTTCCCAAAGTTCCAACTGCCGTCGGGCGAAGTCTTCGCGGAACCGCCAGACGAGGGCCGCATCCTGCAGGAGATCGATCTTGGCTCGCATCGAGCGAAGCTCGCTCAGACGATCGTACGCGGCGCGATATAGCAGCGGCTCGGCAGCGTCGATCTGTAGGGGGGCGGCCAGCGCCTGGATCGCGCAGGCATAGCGCCACGCCGCTGGCGAAGGACCCGCGGGCGCCAGAGAAGCGACGCGCAGCGACCAGGCCTGGAGCGATTCAGCCTGGTCGGCCTTCATGGCAGCGCCGGCCGCCGCCTTGGCGAGCAAATCCCCGGCGGCGGTGGTAAGCCCGCCGAGTTCGCGAACCTGCAGGCTTCGCAAGCGAATATGACGGGCCGCATTGTCCGGATTCGTGCGATCGTTGGCTGCCCGGGCGTAAATCGCAATCGTTTTCCAAGACCCGTAGCGGTCGTGCCCAACGAGCACTCGGCCCCAATGGATGCCGTCGCCGCTGATCCAGCAATGCGACGATCCGCCGGCCACGACCAGCCGCAACCATTGCTTCGGACCGGCCAGCGGCACAGGGCCATTGACGAAGTCGAAATTGCCCAGATACTCCTGCCCCCGGGGAGTACCAAAGCCGAAGGCGAGCGTCGATTTGCCTTCGCGGCCGAATTCGATGCCATCCAGCGGCTCGCCTTTGGCGTCGAGAAAGGTAATTCCGGTACCGGGAGTCGCCTCGTCGAATTCCGCGACGACTTCACGCAGGCCCGGCCCGGCGGGGGCCACACTTGCCATTGCCACGTCAGCGGTGTTCTCCACCGCGATCTCGACGCTGCCGTCGCCCGATTTCTCAAAGCGGGCGCCCTTGGGCAGCGTCGCCTTCCAAGGAAGTTCGGTCGGCCGTCTGCCGTCGAGCACGACCCGATGGGGGGGCGAGATTTCTTCCGGCGCCGGTCCGCTGCGAAAAATCGCCAGGTCGTGCAGCATCGCGTTGTTCGGCACTTGCAGGTAAATACTTTTCGGCGGACCTTCCAGGGGAACGGTCATCACACGGATGTTGCCCTTGGTCACCACGACAGCCCTGTCCTGACAGCGGATTTGATACGCGGCGTGCGGTAACCGTGCGCCGCGACGATCGTCGGTCGTCAAGAGCGCAGCGAGGCCCAAGCGGACATCCTGCTTCAAGAGGGCCTCGCCGGGCTGTTGCGTGATGCGGTAGGCGGCGCCTGCGGGAGTAAGGAAGAGCGAAACGCCATGGCCCTCTCCCCAGACGTGGATCCGCAAATGGCTTCCTTGCTGCAGGGCTACGCGCACGGCGTTCTCGGGCGTCCAATCGCGGAGGCGGAACAGCCCCTTCAGCCGTACCTTGTTGCCGTCGCCAGGAAATAGGCGGCTATCTTGCCCAATGCCTTCCAGCATGCGCCGGGCATCGGCCATGGGGAGAAAACTGGCAGCCGGCCGGGCCTGAAAGCACGTTTCCTCGAACGTGGGCAGCGGCTCGTTCTTGTCCGCTGCCGCCGCTGTACCGCACACGGCGAGAACAACGGCGACGGCAGCCCGCAAAGTTCCCGTCGTCGATGCGCCTGTTTTCATCGCTTCGCTCTCTGAATCGCTGGTTGCAGGGGTAGATTCCCGGATCATAATGCCCGGCGTTTGCAAAAGCCAGTGCCCAGCGGGTTCGGCCTATATTGCTTGCCAGAGCCCGTAAGGCCCTCTAACACCTTTCATCAGGCCGTCAAGAAACCTCCGATTTCACAATCGCGACTTTATGAAGACCGTGCGCACGGCCACGATTTGCATAACCGGCCCATCGGCCGAAAAGTTTCTCCCCAAAAAACCCTTTCCCCTGGCGTCCGGTTCCATCCGCCCCCGTCCCCGGGACATAGGCGAGCCGCCTGCCCTTGCTCACGCCAACGCAGGCCGCTTCGGGACGCAGTCGCCGCCGCCTCGAACCCGCTGGCGAGGGCGTCGAGGGGCGAGGGAGCGGGACACGGCTTCGGGGTGCTCTGGTGTCCATATCATCGGTTACCGAGGGTCGGACCGGCACAGCGGACCAGGACAGACCCTCAAAGGCGTATTGTGCAGTGCGGCAGCGCTCTCTCGACTGCCGCCATGCCCGCCCTGGTGACTTTGATACGTGTAGCCGACGGGACGAGCTTGGCCGTCGGCGGCAATTTGGCGGCCTTCACGCCGCCGAGTGGGGGGTGTGGGGGCGCCCTGGCCGGCGCAACGGTTGTGGCGGTATTTTCCCCTCACGGCACTCCCAGGCGGGCGACCCCGGGGCGGGCGGGCGGGGTGGCGGCGCCGGAGCGCAGGGCGCGGCGTGACGTGGGGGGCGGGCTTGGTCGGTCCGGGTCGCCTACGGGGCGTGCGTGGTCCGCGGCGGGCCGCTTTTCCCCCCTCCGCACGGCGGCCGGGGCGGCGGGGCGCCTCGCGGCTCACCGTCCGGCGGTGCGGGGCGCTCGTTGCGCCGCGGGGTGGACCGTGGCGGTGCTGGTTGGCGGCGGGCCCGTCGTGGGCGGCGGCGCCTCCACAGGCACCAGAAACCTGCGAAACTGTTGACATTCAACAGGATTGTGTTAAACTGGCACAAGATCCTGTGGATGTCCAGGTTCTGCCGACATGAACTGGCCGCAACCTGGCTTGCAGGCGGGATCTATCCGGGAACGCGTCGCATGAAGAGAACCCTACTGCTCGTCGGCCTGGCAGCCGTTCTATTCCTCACGGTCATAATCGTCTACGGGTCCGGATGGTTCCTGGCTTCGAAACCGCCTGCGGCCGATGACCTGGAAAAGGCCGTGCTGGCGGGCGGCGATCCCGTGGGACAGCAGAAGGCGGCCGTGGACCTGATCGAGTTGGGCGAACCGGCCTTGCCGAATGTGCGGCGCGTGCTCCACGAAAGCAAATCGCCGGAAGTTCGGGCAATCATGATCATGGGAATCGCCCAGATGCGCGATAAAGAGAGCCTTGAGGATATTTTCAAGGCATTGGACGACGATTCCTACGTGGTGCGGGTGCAGGCCCTGGCGGCCATGCGGTCGATCATGTTCTTCGACAATATTTTCAAGCCGGACGCCCCGCACGAGGTCCGTGTCGAGGCGATCAAGAAGGTCCGCCAGCAGATGGCTGAAATGAAGAAAGCGGTGGAACGCGAGTTCCGGGCGGGCAGGGGAAAACAAGAGAAAGGGCAAGAAAAACAGTAAGGAGGAAATGCCATGCACGACAAGAAACGCAGCGGTTTTACTTTGGTTGAATTGCTCGTGGTGATCACCATTATCGGGCTGTTGATTGCGCTGTTGATGCCCGCAGTCAACGCCGCCCGGGGCGCCGTGCGACTGCGCAGTGCAAGAACAACTTGCACCAGATCGGAACGGCCTACGGCAACTACCTCGAGGCAACGTCCAGCAGCCTCCTCGGCACCTGGGGTTGGACCTCGAACCTTCTTCCCTACCTTGAGGGCCAGGTGACCACGTACATCTGTCCCGAGGACACTGAAACGAAACCCGCGCCGCCCCTCAACCAGTATATATTTCACCCGATCCAAAACACCAACCTGTTCGTGCCCTTGGTTCCGGGCGACAAGTCCACCTTCTGCTGGCTGGCGCAGCCGTCCGATTACCAGAATTTGCAACCGCCCTTGACCAGCTTGCCCACGCCGGATTCGTACGTCCTGATCCTCGAAGACCTGGCCTTGAACACGACCTGGGACAATTCCGTCCTCGTCGTGCCCCAGCCCGATGGGAGCCTGCAGTGCAAGTCCTGTGGGAACGCGTGGGGGCACGGCTTCACCCATGAGTTGCTCGGGCCGCCCGGCAACCAGGTGGTCTTCGATCCCTTCGAACCACCCTCAGCGTGGACCGTGGGAGGCAGCATGAAAGTCAGCTACGGAATCAACAACCGCTCGGGGGCGTTCCTGAAAGACTCCAACAAGATCCTCATGGTCGAGTATTACCTGCCGGTGGCAAGTGTCGTCAACCCCGCACAGACCGACCTGACGTATCCGACCCCTCCGATGACGAACTCGAATCCGTCGTACTACTGGGGGCATTGGGGAGCCAGTCGTGCGCGGCATGGGGGCGGGCAAACGATGAATGTCTTGTACGCGGACGGGCATGTCGAAGGCACGACGCCTGCGGCCATCAACCCCTCGGTACCCCTGACCCACGATTCGTTCTGGAAGCCGCTGAGCGATCCACCGCTCGTAACTGGCGGACTGTAGGATTCATTGCTGGTACAGGCCCTCATTGCCTTGAGTGGCCGCGGGAGAGCCGGTCGATTCATCGACCGCGGCATTGCCCGAATTGACGGCCCGCAGCAACTCCTCTTGCGGCGTGGTGATGGGGCCGGTTATCAACTCCGGCAGGTTATACGTCTTCAGCCACGTGTCGTAAAAGGCGGGATCCTTCTGTGGCAGCAGGAACGGCTTATGCTCGTGCCCTTCTGCGTCAATATAGCTGAAATATGGCCGGGCGAGCCAACCGTTGTCTCGCTTGCTGCTGAACACGATCCAGCGCGAATTGCTCGACCAGCAGTGCCACGACTCGCTCGCGTCGCTGTTGCACTCCAAGCGCCGGTGCTTGTCGCTGCGAAGGTCCAGCAGGTAGAGGTCGCTGCTGGGCTGGTAGACGGGAAATCCGCCGTAGGCCGACATGCAGAAAAGAAGATAGCGGCCGTCGGGCGAGGCCCTCGGCTCGGTGATGCTCATGCCCGTCTCCGCGGCCGTCAGCACGGGTTCCGCCGCGCCCCACTTGTCTTTGTCGATGTCGTAAGGTACACGCATCAGGTCGTATTTGACCTTCTTCAAGTCGTCGACGGCGCGAAGCCTGTCCTGACCCCACGATCGGTCGGCTGCGCAGAAGTAGAGGGTCTTGCCATCGGCCGACCAGGCGGGAAAGGACTCCAGCCGGCCGGGACCGGCCGCCGGGTACCCGCTTGCGGATGTCGGCGCGGAAACGGCGCCCGTCTGGAGGTTCACCAGTGCCAGATCGGACTGCAGGTCGAAGACGTCGCGGACCTCGCACCCGGCTTCTCGGAAAAACAACCCCGGCTGGTTCATCGAGAAAGCCACGGCCGAACCGCCGGGATGCCAGGCGGAGAAGCCAGGTGGTTTCGGCGCTGATTTCGTCCGCGTCCCGGCTCGCACCGCGCGACCGTCGCGGACGACGATCATCCCCGCCTCGGGCCTGTTTCGCGGGCCCGGCCGAACGTGCAGGGAAAAGCAATCGGGGCTGTTGTTGGCAAAACTGTGGCAGTTCACGCAACCGCCGCCGATGGACTCGTTGGCCAAGACGGGCGACTCGTCGTAGGTCTCCAGGTTGCGCTGATAGATCCCCATCTTGCGGTACAGGTTGGCCAGCGGTCCCAGCAGCCGGTAGACGAGATGCGAGTCGATGTTCTCGAGTGCGACGGTGTTCTCGATCGCGTTGAAGCGCCGCCAGCCGGCATCTTCGCTCTTGACGTAGATCACCAGTTCGATCCGGCCCCCGCGGTTCTTTTCCAGCAATTCCCGCCAGGGCAGCGGGGGAATGACGATGCTCGGGCCGCGCGAGGTCAGGAGGATGTCGGCGCCATGGGCGGCACGGATTTGCACGCGGTACTCCAGGCCTGGTTCCTCCACCAGGAAATTCAGCGGAGCGATGTTGGGCGGAACCACGATCCCGCTATAGTCGGGCCGGATGCGTGGCAAGCGTTTCACGGCCGTCCACTCCGCCGGCTCCTCGACGGCCCGGCCGGCCAGACGCCACGCCGCGCCGATCACTAGCGCCAGCAGCGCCGCCGCTGCCGTGCCGAGAAGCAGAATTCGGCCCCGCCGGCTCATGATCGGCCCCTCAATTCATGGAAAAAGAAGTAGTAAAAGTAGCTGCTCGCAAACTCGCCCGCCGCAACCGATTTGGCCTGCTCGGTGGGTCCGCCGTAATGGCCCATGATCTGCCGAAAGCGGCGAAACCTGTCCACCGTCGGCTGGCTGATCTTTCGCCCGCGGTAGAAGACTACGTCGCCGGTCGTCATGAGCTCGTCGGGCTGCTCCATGCTATGGATCAGCAGAGATTCCTCGTAGAGGGGCGGCAGCGCGGGATAGGCGGCGCGGTCCAAATGGGAGAGCACCGCGGCCGCCCCGCGGACATCGCGCAGCAGGAGCCTTATCGCCATGAGGTACTCCACGGCCATCCGGTTCCCACTGTTTCGCCGTAGCGAGTTTTCCAAGAGGACGGGAATCGCGCCATAGGCGCCGCTCGCACCGGGATTGCCTGTCGGCGGCGTGTCGTCTTCAACGATCATCAGTCGCCGCGTCTGCTGGATCTCGTCGTCGTCCGCGAGAGTGGGATCGGCATTCAAGCGGTGCAAGTATTCTTCGGCCCAGCGGCCCCATACGACATCGTCCCGCAAAACTCGCAGGACCACGCGCGCGGCTGCCGTTTGGCCCTTGATCAGCTTCACCAGCGCCAGGCGCTTGAGCGTCCCGCCGCAAGGCGCTTCCTCCAGCATCTCCAGCGCCACGTGCTCAGCCTCGTTGACGCGGCCCAACTCCAGCAGCAGATCAAAGGGTTTGCGCATCAGCCCGACGCGAGGAACCGACTGGTAGGTGAGCAAGGGCAGGTGCATTTGCGGATAAGTGAACATATCGTATGGCAGCCGGCCCGTATGGTACAGCGCCAGATTGACGTCGTGATTCACGCAGGGCGAGTAAAGGCGCAGCGGAACGTCTCTGGCCTTCGTGAGGACATCCGCCCATAAACCATGCTCCGCGCTGTAATCGATCTCCAGGGCTGTCTTTAGTTCCCGGTCCAGGGCGTACGATCCTGCCACTGCCGCTGTCGTCAACAGCAGGGCCGTGCCAGCGGTCCATCGCAACGCCCTCCTGCTCGTAGTCCCGTCTTTAGGCAGAGATTGCGGCACAAAACGGCCTAAAGGCGGGACTACGAACTGGCTGACCAGCGCCGCGCAGGCGGGAAAGTAGGCGTAGAGGAACACGACGGCGTAGTTCAAGACCGGCCTCTCGTAGCCTGCTGCGGGCGGCGCGTCAACGCAGTCCAAGGCCAGGCTGATGCGGGAAAAAACAGCGTCCGCGCCGAGTTTCACCCCGACGGCCGCCAGCAGGCACAAGACCGCCAGCACCCGGCGTTTCGACGTCAGGGCCTCGTGGATTACGCAGCACGCCGCGAAACTGTAGTACGCCGGGCCAGCCACGTAGTACAGCCCGGCGGAGATCACAAGGAACAGGACCAGCCTTAACCACGGGCGGCGAACCGGGACCCTGGCCCAGCCGTTGGCGGCGGTAACGGCCAGTGCCAGGCCTACGACCACGGACGCCCGGAACTCGTATTGCCCGCAGATCGCTGTGAGAAGAACTGCCGGCACGAGCCACGTGCCGCCGACCCGCGCCTGCGCCACGGTACGCATGAGACCGATCGTTGCCACCAGCAGCAGCCACACGGCGGCAGTCAGGGCGAGCACCCCGGGCCAACCCCAGTAGCACGACTGCACCATCAAGCGATCCGTCCATTCCATCAAAGCGCCGGGTCGAGCCAGGAACTTGACCAGATAGCGGAAGTTCAAAAGGAACAGGCTTTCCCGCCATTGGAAGACCAATCGCATGTCCACCCAAGCGTGCAAGATCCAGGCAAACAGGGCCGCGAACAGGACCACGCGCGGCGGAAACAGTGCGGCAAGCAACCGGCGCGGAGACCCTGCGGACTTCACCTTCCCCGTTTCCGCCAGCGCAGATTTCGCGGGGCTGGCGTGCTCCACCACCGTCGGCGTCATTTTGAACATGGCCCGACTCATGGCTTGCTCCCACTCTCTTTGGTCGCCGTGCCTTGCGGCCTTTCGCCGGGCACCCGCGCGGGTGGCGGAACCCGGATGTGAGGCGCGAAGCTCCGCCATCTTGATGCGGGCCGCGGCGAAGTCGGGCTTAATGTCTAGCACTTTCTGCAAATGGGCAATGGCCTCGTCGAACTGCCCGCGGCTGGCGAGAACCACGCCGAGGTTGTAATGTGCTTCGGCGAAATCGGGCTTGATTGCCACGGCCTTCTGGAAATCGGCCATCGCCTCATCCACAGCTCCCTTCCGAAAAAGGAGAAGGAGACCGAGGTTGTTGTAGGCTTCCTCGTAGTCCGGCTTGATTTCCACGGCCTTCCGGTAATGGTCGGCGGCCTCGCGGAACTGACCGCGGCGGGCCATGATGGCGCCGAGATTGTTGTGGGCGACCGCCAGCTCGGGGTTGATTTCCAGGGCCCTCTGATAATGGGCAACGGCCTCGTCGAGCTGTCCCCCACCGGCACGCGGGTAGCCGGCGAGCACAACGGCCAGCTTGAGGTGGGCGCTGGCGAAGTCGGGCTCGATTTCCAGCGACTTCTGCAAACAAGCAATGGCCTCATCGACCTGGCCCCGACCGGCCAGCACGCAACCGAGGTTGTAGTGGACCGCCATGTCATAGGGGTTGATTTTCAGAGCCTGCTGGTATTGGCTGACGGCCTCGTTGATCTGTCCTTGGTCGGCCAGGGCGCTGCCGAGGTCATCGCGGATGGAAGCATCCCAGGGCACCTTCTCCAGCGCGATGCGAAAGTGCTCGACCGCCACTTCGGATCGGCCGAATTGCATCGCCAGCGCGGCGAAGTGGCGGTGCAAATTCCAGTCGTCAGGCGCCTTGGCGAGCGCCGACTCGTAGGTCCGCCAGGCCGTGTCTTTGGCTCCTGGCGTCGCAGCCAGCCGGCGGAGGTCGTCCCTTCGTTGACGTGCCGCGGTCTGGCGGCGGTCGTGGTCGAACTGGTTGGCGAATGGTTTTCCGGACGTCAGATCGACCATATCGGCGGCCGCCTTGGATTCGTCCCACGCGGTCAGCGCCAGCAATTCCGCGCAGCGCCGCCGCGACGGCAGTGCGCCCTGCCTGTCCTTGGAGGCCAACTGCGGCAAGGCCGCACAGACCTGATCGAAAACGGCCCGCGCCAGCAAGTAGTTTCCATCGAAAGTCAGGTGGACGTGCTCGTAGAAGAGGTCCGCTCCCGGAATGCCCGTGGAGTGCGGATCACCTTGGGCCAGCGCCTGCTCGGCGTCCGCCAGACGGACGCCGGCCGCCTCGTGCGCGCCGGCCACTTCGCGGATGACGGCATTGATGCGGGAATCGGCGCGAAACCGCAGGACGTCCTGATCGCGGGCCAGTTCAAATCGGTCCCGGGCCTCCGCCACCCGCGCGGGTACCCGGGCCGGCATTCATAAGGCATTCGGCGATATGGAACTGAAGTTCCGCGAAGCGGTCGTCGATCTTCGCCGCGGCCTCGTACTGCGCAAGCGCCTCGGGCCAGCGCTTGTTCGCTTCCAACTCGCCGCCCGCCTTGTAAAGCGACTCCCATTTCGCCAGCTCCCCGGCAGCCAGATCGCGGCGGTGCAGCGAGGCCAGCGGCGGAAAGTCGCGCAGGTTCACGGCCACGGTCGAAAGCACGACAGCGGCGTGCGAGCGGCGGGCGATGCCGCAGATCTCGGTCAGGTTGCGACGGTAGTTGTCGTAAACGGCCGCCAGTCGAGGGTCGTCGGCCGCTACCTGGTTGTTCATGAACATCGCCAGACCGCGCCAATGGCCCACGGGGCCTTGATCGCCGCGGAAGTAACCGACGACGTCGCCGAGCAACTCCCCGACGCGCGTCGATTTCACCCAGAGACTGGTCCGAATCATCGACCGGCTCGGCGACCATTGCTGGAAGACGGTGCCCGGACCGTAGGGCCCGATGACCTCGTTGTTTCCCATGTAGACGACGAAAAGGTCCGGCTGGCGGGCCGCACAGTCCCGCGCGATCTCCAGCGCCACGTGCGAGTTGATCGCCGTCATCGCTCCGTTGACGACCTCGAACTGCACGCCCGGATATTGCTCGCGGAGCATGACGGCGAGCACCTTGCCGAAGCTGAACGCGGGGTCGGGTGTGCCCATGGCGGCCGAACCCCCCAGGACGAAGATGCGGACTGCACCGGCGGGCTTGAGGGAGAGAGTGCACGGATGCGGGTCCCGAGCCAGCGGACGAGGGAAGAAACGCCATCCGAAACGGTAATTCGTCGTGCACACGCCGTTGGCATCCGGCCCCAGGAAGAATCCCGTGGGATAACCATAGCCCCCCAACCGCAAACCGCCTTCCAGGAGCCCAAAGCACAGGATTGGTGAGAGGACGCACAGCGACAGCCGCAGGACCCATCCTCGCCATCCGCGAAAGTGGCCCGTCTTACGGCTGGACGGATTGGACGACGGCCCGGAAGCGGCCCCCAATGGGCCTGGGATGTCATGCCCGTCGGTCCGCTTCTTCTCCCTGCATCTTCGCCACATTCGGCTACCTCAATTGCCCAACCTTCTATTCTATCACGGCACGTCACGAAGACAAAGGTGGCCAGTGCTTTGAACGATTCACGTTGGCGGCCGCAGAGATTCGGCCAGACTGATCAGGTTCTGCGGCAGCACGCGGATAATGCCGTGACGCGGGCTGTCGATGTCGGCGATGAGCATCAGCGCGATGGAAACCACCAGCGGCAGGATCGGAAACAGTTTCGATCCCCCTCGGACGCTGTGCGCACCATAGCCAACCAGCACGTTACAGCCAATGGCGATCAGTACCAACAAGGTCCATGCCGCCGTGGGGATCTGGTTCCAGTAGGCAGCTTGGGTGTAGCCTTGTGAGTTCAAGACATCGTTCATGCCCGAAACGGCTAGGGCAACGACCTGATTTGGATTCGCTGCGGCCGGTGCGCGGACGGCGGACCACAACTCGGTCTGCAACTGGGCGGTCCGGGCATTGATCTCCTGGAGTTCTTGTTCCTTTTGGGCCTTGTAGAAGAGGATGCGCTGGTCGAGATAGCTCCTCAGCAGCTCGCGTATTCGGGCCGCATCGGCGTCAGGCAGCAAGTCGGCCCGCACGTATTCCGTCCCGATGGCGTTGGCCTCTGCCTCCTCGTAGTTCTTGCGTTGGTCGTAGCGGCTTGTGGCCATGGAGAAGCTGAACCCGATAATCAGCCCGAGCAGTGTCAGCGTAGCCGCCAGGATAAAGCCGAAGTCTTCCAGTATTTCCTTGTCCAGGGCCCGCCGGCGGCGGAGCAGCGACCATCCGACCTGTGCCGAGAGCCACATCGCGACAAAGGAGATCGCGAAAACGAGCAATGGAAAGTCAATTACGTGGTGCACTGGCTTCATTCCTCCCCATCTCGCAACACGCCGTACTGCCGCAGTTTGCGATAAAGTGTTTTGCGATCGAGTCCGAGCTTCTTGGCGGCCAGGGTGCGATTGCCTTGGACACATTCCAGCACGTGCAGCACATACCGTCGCTCGACTTCCTCTAAAGGCACGAGCTCGCCCGGATCGCTGCCGCCGATCACGACCTGGGAACTGCGATAGTCGCGAACCTTCTCCGGCAGGTCTTCGATCGTCAATTTGTCGAATCGTGTCAGGGCCACAGCCCGTTCGATCACGTTGCGCAACTCGCGGACGTTGCCCGGCCATGAGTAGGCCAGCAGCTTTTCGGCCACGCCTGGCGAGATGCCTTGTACTTGCTTTTTCGCGCGGGCGGCATAGAGTTCGATGAAATGCTGGGCCAAGAGCAGCGTGTCGGTGCCCCGTGCCCGCAACGGCGGCAGGTCGACTTGAATCACGTCGATGCGGTAGTAAAGATCCTTGCGGAAGCGGCCTTCGTCCACAGCGGTCTCTAGGTCGCGGTTGGTCGCGGCCAGCAGGCGGACGTCGACGGCAACTTCCTGCTCGCTGCCGATCGGCCGGATCTTGCCCTCCTCCAGGGCCCGCAGCAGCTTGGGCTGCATCGCCAGCGGCATCTCGCCGATTTCATCGAGGAACAACGTCCCCCCCTCGGCGAGCGCGAAAAGTCCCTTGCGGTCGTTGCGGGCGTCGGTGAAAGCACCCTTCTTATGCCCGAACAGCTCGCTCTCCAGCAACGTATCGGGCAGGGCCGCAAGGTTTACCGCGACGAAAGGCATCTCCCGCCTTTGGCTATGTTGGTGCAGGGCCCGGGCAACCACCTCCTTGCCCGTGCCGCTTTCGCCCAGGATCAGCACCGAGACCTCGGAATCGGCGATCTGGGCCAGATGATCGTAGAGCTTGAGCATGGGCGGGCTCTGGCCCAACAAGTCGGCAAAGCGGTCCGCGGCCTGCAACGTCTCGCGGAGCGAATGGATTTGCTGCTGAAGCTGCCGCCGCTCGACCGCGCGGCGAAGGATGACCGCCAGCAACTCCATTTCGATCGGCTTGGTGACAAAGTCATAGGCCCCGCAGCGAATGGCGGCAATGGCCGACTCCAGGTTGCCAAAAGCCGTCATCACGATGACCGGCATGTCAGGCCGGTTGGCCACCAGCCGCGCAGAACTCCAGCCCGTCCATGCCCGGCATTTTCAGATCGGTCAGCACGACTTCGAAATCTTCGCGGCAGGAGGCCTCGAAGGCCTCGCGGGCGGAAGTGAAGCAGCGCGGCGCGAAATCCCGCAGCCGCAGGTCGGTCTCCAGCAGATCGCACATGCTCGGCTCGTCGTCGACGATCAGGATCCGCGGCTTCATGGTCTCGTTCCTTGCGCGTTGTCGTAGGATGGACCTCCGGGTCCGTCCTTGGAAACTGGACAGACTCGGGGGTCCATCCCGCATCTCATTGCTTGAATGATCTTTGCGGCAGAAAAACGGTAAAGCAACTCCCCTCGCCGACCCGGCTGGTCACGTCGATCCAACCGCCGTGCTCCTGCACAATGCCGTAGGCGATCGACAGGCCCAGGCCGGTGCCGGCGCCGACCTCCTTCGTGGTGAAGAACGGCTCGAAGAGCTGCTGCATGTGCTCTTCCGGGATGCCGACGCCTTGGTCCTGGATCTCGATGGCGTAGAACTCCGCCGGGCCGTCGCTGCCGCCGTCGGGCGAACGACCCGAGCGGCGGCCGATGGAAAACCGCACTTGGCCGCCCTGGGGCATGGCTTGGATGGCGTTGACGGCAAGGTTCGTCAACACTTGCTGGATCTGTGCGGCGTCGATCTCGGCGACGGCCTCTTCCGCATCGGGCGCGAAGACCAACTCGACCTTCTGCTTCGCGGCAATCGCACCGATCATGTCGATCGTCTGCCGGACAACCGTCCGCAGATCGACCGGCAGCTTGCGCGGCGCACTGGCCCGGGCAAAATCGAGGAGTTGGCGAATGATCGCGGTCATCTTGTCGGCCTCCAGCTTGATCGCCGCGGCACTGACGGCAATCTGTTCCGCATCGAGTTTGCCGGAGCCGATCAGTCCTGCCCGGCCGGCGACGACGTTCAGCGGCGTGCCAAGTTCATGGGCGATGCCCGAGGCCAGCCGGCCGACGGTTTTCAAGCGATCGGCGTGGCGAAGCTGCTCCAGGGCCGTGATCCGCGCGGCTGTTTCCTGGCGAAGCCTGGTCTGCGACTCGGCCAGTTTTTCGCACATGGTGTTGAGGTCCTCGGCCAGTTCCGCCAGCTCATCGTGGGTACGAAGGTGCACCGGGCCAGTCAGGTCCCCGTCGCCGATCCGCCGGGCCTTGGTAATCAGCCGTTCCAACGGACGCCCCACCAGCCGGACCCCGAGCAGCACGGCCAACAGCCCGCTGATCAGGAGCATGCCGATGACCAACAGCGCGGTGCGCTGGATGATCTCCCGCTTGTTGGATTCCAACTCGGTTTCGGGGCGGGTGAAATCCAGTCCGCCCGGCCGCTGGGCGGCCAGGGTCACCGGCCAGTAGGCGTGCAGATACGAAAGACCCTCCTCCTCGCGCTCAACGATGATCGCCGTCGGCCGCTCGGTAGGGGGTACGAGAGCCGATTCTAGCTCGACTTTATCGAACCATACCCAATGGATGCCCACGGGCTGTTGTTTCGTGTCGATGATCTTGATCAGCATCTCCTGCACGTCGCGGTCGCCCTGGTTGCGGTAGGCGTCGCACAACAGTTTCTCCAGGACAGGACCAATTTCTTCGGCCTCCTCGGCTGCCTCCTTCTGGAAAAGTCTCACTTCGCGGCGGACGGCCAAATATCCGTAGATGCAGGCCAGCGCGCTATTGGCCAGCATGAAAATCAGGGCGAGTTTAAGTGCCAACCGCATCGTGAATCCCTTACGCTCGTAGTCCCGCGTTCAGGCGGTAATTGCCGCAGGAAACCGCCGACCATGAGTACATGGTGCCCGGGCGGGACTGCGAGCGGGCGTTTCGTAAACTGTGGCGTTTTGCCCCGCCGTGGAGTTTTGCCGTGCGCCGGGAGGACCCCGCGCTATGGCCACAAATGCCATTGTACGTGGTTTTCTCCGCATATTGTAGTCACTTTCGCCTGCTGCGCACAGTTTGGCACAAGCTGTGCTTTATACCGCACGCAACGAATGTGCGAGGCAAGCGAATCATGAGAAATACGTTGCATTCCAAGCGATCCTGGCTTCGTCCATTTCTGACTGCGCCCAGCCTGGTCGCATGGACGGCGCTAGCGGCCGGCGCCGTTCTGGCGTCGGCGGTCCATGCGACCTTTTGCCTACTCGCGGCCCTCACCTGCTGCGCTTTGGCGTTGGCGGGCTCGACCGCCGTGCTTGCCCTGCGCAAGCGGTCCCGTGCGGCGACGCCGGGCCCCAAGATGTCCGAATCCCCGCCGCCTCCCCACCCGGCTGCCGAGGGTTCCCCGTCGTTCATCGTCCTGCCGGCCCATGCCCGCGCCGATGAAGTGACGCGCGTCTTATTCGCCGAGCAGAGTTACTTCCCGGTCGTGCAAGGCAGGGAGGTGATTGGTGTGATTTTCAAAGGCCGGTTGCTGCGTGCCATTGCCCGAGGGCAAGGCGATCGCTTGATCGTGGAGCTGATGAACCATACCAGCAGTGCCCGGCCTGTGCTGGCTAGTTAATTACTGTTGCGAAAGGTGATGTAACCGTAGTGTGGGCCGAGTGAAATTGGTCCCACCACAAAAAACGCGGAAAGACGGTGGGACTCGTTTCACTCGGCCCACCCTACGAGATGTTCCCAATTTGCGGCCGGCAGCCGTCCAAGGCGTATTGGATGGCGCCGCGCCGCACCAAGATCTCCAAGGAGAGTACCATGAGTTTTCTGAAAAGTGATGTATGGAATCGGCGGCCGTATCGGGCCGTCGTCATGCCGGTGATGTGCGGGCTGTTGCTCGCGGCATCGCTGGCGAGCATTGGTGCGGTCATGCCCAGTGCGAACAAGAATTCGGTCGCGGCCCCCGCCCGGGCGCTGTCGCAGGCCTTCCGCGAGGCGGCCAAGGCCGTCCAGCCGGCGGTAGTGATGATCAAGAGCGAAACGGCCCTGCCTGTCAGGCTGCAAAACCAGGAGCCGGGCGATGACGATTCGCTCGAACGGCAGTTCGGCGGCCCGCTGGGCAACGTGCCCGAGCTGCGGAAGTTCTTTAAGGACATGCCGCGTGCCCCGCGGCACGGTGAAAGCGGCCTGGGCTCCGGGCTGATCATCGATACCTCGGGAGTGATTCTCACCAACGCCCACGTGGTGCGCGACGGCCGCGAGATCACAGTCCGCCTGCACGACGGCCGCGAGTACAAGGCCACCCAGGTCCATACCGACCCCAAGGCTGACCTGGCAGTGCTGCGGATCGCGGGCGCCGATAACCTCACGGCGGCGAAACTGGGCAATAGCGACGACGCCGAAGTCGGCGATTGGGTGCTGGCCCTCGGCAATCCGTTCGGCCTGGAAGGCACGGTGACCGCGGGAATCGTCAGCGCCAAGGGCCGCGGAATCGGCCTGAACCAGCGCGAAGACTTCATCCAGACCGACGCCGCGATCAACCCCGGCAACAGCGGCGGTCCGCTGGTCAACCTCGACGGCGAAGTCATCGGCATCAACACGGCGATTTCGTCCAGCAGCGGCGGCAACGAAGGCGTCGGGTTCGCCATCCCGATCAACCTTGCCAAGTGGGTAGCCAAGCAACTGACCGACGGCGAGACCGTCCATCGGGCCCGCCTTGGCGTGATGATTCAGCCGCTGACCGGCGAGTTGGCCCAGCATTTGGGCGTGAAAACGCACCAGGGTGTGCTGGTGGCCGGAGTTAGTGCCGATAGCCCGGCCGCCAAGGTCGGCTTCAAGCCCGGCGACGTGATCGTGGAGTTCGCCGGCAAGGCCGTCGCCAGCCCGCAGGAACTCCAGGGACTGGTCGAGCAATCGCCGATCGGCAAGGAGCAGGCCGTGGTCGTGCTTCGCGACGGCAAGCGCGTGGAACTGAAGGTCAGCCCTACGGAGATGGCGGGCGAAGCCGTCGCTTCCCGCGAGAATGCCGCCCGCGGCGCGACACTGGAGAAGCTTGGCATGGAGGTGCAGAACCTCACGCCCGATCTGGCCGCGAAACTGCAAATCAAGGCGGAGCAGGGTGTCGTGGTGACCAGCGTGCAAGACGGCAGTGCCGCAGAACGCTCCGGCCTCGTCAGCGGCGCGGTCATCGTGGAAGCCAACCGCGCGGCCGTCAAGAGCGTTGACGACTTGTCCCGGGCCTTGGACGAGAAGTCCTTGGCCAAAGGGGTCTTGCTGCTGGTCCGCACCGCGCAAGGCAGCCGTTTCCTGGTGATTCGAGGTTAATGAGCAAAACCCTGCCGAAAGGACCGTGAACCATGTCGGAAAAGGAACCCTCCGGCGCGTCGCCCGATGACACCCGGATCCCGCAGCCTGCAGGAGCGACGCCCGGAGGCCCTTTTCCGCAAGGGCAACCTCCGGCAGGCACGGCCTCGAACCCGTTCACCCCGCCGTATCACTATACCCTTCACTTCCTCATTGCAGCGATCAAGAGGGCGTCGAAGTAGCAAGCTCCCCGCCTGCCGACTTACCCACGGAGAAACACCCATGTTGCCACGCACCCCCGATGAATTAGGCATGTATCTGCGGAAGATCGCCCGGACTCCGCTCTTGGACCGAGAGCAGGAACTGGCAACCGCGGAAAAGGTCTGCCAGGCCCGCCGCGCGTACCTCACTGGCTTGCTGGCAAACGACTACTCGCTCCGCGTCGTGTTGGCCGCGGCCCGCAAGGCCGCCGTGCACAGGCTGCGCATCGATCACGTCGTCGACGTGCAAGGGATCGACGTGGCGGCACGGCAGGAGGCCTTTGAGCGCCTCGATAGGGGAGTGGAACTGCTCGAGCGGACGCTCCGCAAGAACCGCCGCGACCTGCGGATTGCCGGAGATCGGCAGCAACCGGCGGAAAGGCGAAGGGGAGCCCGCCAATCGCTCAGGCGCCGCCGCCGTGCGGCCGCACGTCAAATCCAGCGGCTCCAGTTCCAGGGCGCCCTGCTGAAGAAGCCCTTGGCCGGCCTGTCGCGGATCGCCGCGCGGATGACCGCCGCCGTGGTGCAGGGCAAGCTCCTCGATCCCACGCCCGCCAACGCCGCGCGGCGGCGCGAGGCCCGCGGCGAGTTGCGCCGCCTGGTGCGGCTCACCGGCGAGAGCCCCAAAGCGCTGCCGCGGCGGCTGGTCGCTATCCGCTTGCTGTGCCGCGCCCACGAAGAGGCCTGCCATGCGTTCATGTTGCCCAACCTGCGGCTGGTGGTTTCGATCGCCAAAAAATACTCCGCCACGCAGGACGACCTGTTGGACCTGATCCAGGAGGGGAATCTCGGGCTGATGCGGGCGGTAGACAAATTCGAGCCCGCGCGGGGACTCCGCTTCTCGACCTATGCCTTCTGGTGGATTCGGCAGACCATCCGCCGCGTGCTCGTGCAGCAGCGCAACGGCTTTCGCACCTCCTATGTGATGACCCGCAAGCTCGACAAGATCCAGAATGCCGGCCAGGAGCACCTGCAAACCTGCGGGGCCGTGGCCTCGACCGAAGAGTTGGCCTGCGCCGCGGGCCTTGGCGTCCGCGAGACCGAGAACCTGCTCCGCGTGCAGCGGCAACCGCTATCGATCGACGGGGTGGGCGTGAAGGAGGGTTCGCGGAAGCTGGCGGAGATCGTCGCCGATCCCCGCCAGGAATGCCCCAGCGACCGGCTCGACCAGAGCACTCTGGAACGGCGGATCGAGGAGATTTTCCGCAACCTGGACGTTCGCGAGCGGCAGGTCTTGCGGATGCGTTACGGCCTGCAAGGCCAGCAGCCACTGAGCCTGAGCGACATCGGCAGCATCTTGCGAGTGAGCAAGGAGCGGATTCGGCAGATCGAAGAGAGCGCGATGTCGAAGTTGCGGCTGCCGCAGCACGCCGCCCAGTTCGTGCAGTTCTTCCACGATTCGCCCGAGCGACTCATGCGCGCGGCCGCCGTGCTCAAGGGCTGCGACGACCTGTGCGATCCCCGCAACCGCAGGAGCACGGCCCGGCGGAGGGCCTAACGAATGGCGCTCTTGAGCGCATTCACGTCGCGCGTGGCGCTGTTGAGGCCGGGCCTGTCTTACTTACGGCGCATGCCAGCGGGCATGACACCGAATTCAGGCAGGTTCGTCTATTGTCAGGCCGGGAGCGGCTCTTGGCAAGAGCAATCGTCTGACCAATGCTCACTCGCCAGCCGGATCTTGTCTACTGCCTTTGTCGGTGATTCACTTCAGCAGCCAGCGCGCCAGACCAAAGTAGATCAGGAGCGTCACGACGTTGGTGCAGGCCAAGGCAATGGGGCCAGCGGCCACGTGGAGTTGACGCCGAAACAAGCGGAGGAGGTTGGGCATCGCCATGCCGATCACAGCCGCACAGGTCACGCCGCCGAGAATTCCGCCCGACAACGCCAGGACCAGCCGGACCTTGCCGATCCAGAGGATGGCGACGAAACCAACCACGGCGGCACTTGCCGCTCCCAGGAAAAGGCCCGTGGTCATTTCCGGCCAGATAATCGCCAGGATGGCTTTCAGCGTGGGTTGTCGCCCGTGCAGCAGTTGCAGGGCCAGGCTCAACGATTGGATGCTCACACTCTCGGACAAAGCCAAAACCACCGGGATGAAGAGAGCCAAAGCAACGACCTTCTCCAGTTCCGCCTGGAAGATGCCCGCTAAGAACGCTGCCAGGATGCCGCCGGTGACATTTGCCAGCAACCACGGGAAGCGGCTGCGAAAGGCCACCGCCGGCGACAACTGCCGGGCTTCGGTAAGGTGCACGCCGATCAACTGGAACAGGTCATGGCTCCGTTCCACGGAATCGAGGTCCACCAGTTCGCTCGTGTAGAGTTCGACGTCCACAACGCCAAGGATGCGGCGATCCTCATCGACGACGGGGAACGCCAACAGGCGGTGCAGAATGAAGAACTCGCAGGCATCCACGACCGTTGCGGATTTCGGCAGCGTTATGATGTCCTTGGCCATGATTTCGTCGATCCGCCTGTCGAGAGGATTGAGCAGCAGGCGGCGAGTCGGCACCACCCCCTGCACCCTTCCGGCGTCATCGACGACATAGAAGTAGATCACCCGGCTGGCCGGAGGACTTGCCCTGACGGCGGTCAGGGCCTCGCCAATGGTCTGGTTGATATGCAGCCGGGCAAACTCTGTCCGCATGTGACGGGTGATCGAGTCCGCAAGAATTCCTTGAATGCGTGGGGGTTGCACGACTGTCCTCTGCGGCTTCTGGATGGCGATCTCCATCTTATTGATCCACTTGGAAGATGGCAGATCGCAGCACGGAAAAGGCCTTGTTTAGGACCCTGTCAGTGCAGATCAAACGAGATGACCTTGCCGTGATCGGCCCCCGCGCCGGTCTTGCCGCGGACCAACAGGTAGAGCCAACGGTTTCGCGCGTCCCACAGGCTGACCCACTCCGCGGCCGGCAACTTACTGGAGAGTTGCGGCGGCGCGTCGCCGCCCCAGTTCTCGATCGGCAGCACGGCGAAGTACAAGGGCACGAGTTGTCGCTCGTCGCTCTTGCCCGTCTTCGTCGTGTAGATGCCCGCCAACCGCCCATCCATGGGGATGTCGGCGAAGTAGGGGCCTGCGCGGCTCTCGTCCAGCCACGAGGCGGGAATCTGCAGATCGACGCGCGGGCCGTGCCGCACGGCACGCACCCCGTTGAGGGCCGGCGGGGCGTTCACCTTGCCGTGCGGCTCCCATGTGGGGTCTCCCCACAAACTGAACGTCATGGCGGCACGCAGCGGTCGTCCCGCCTGCAGATGCCCCCGCTTCTCCTTCAACAAGGTAAGCGCCAACAAGTAGTTTCGTGCAACCATCATGCTCGTGCCGGCATCGTGACGGCCGAGCAGGGAGTCGAGAAAGACGCCGGCAAAGGCCCCGCCCGAAGCGCTATACATGTTCGAAGTAGCGCCGACGGCGCCGGCCGCGCCGCTTCGGAGCACGTTCAAGGTCTCCGCATCGCGCAACGTGAAGCAGCCTTGCAGCAGGAACAAGCTCGGCGGCAGGGTCGGCAACTGCTGACGGACGGCGGTGAATTTGCCCAGGTTGGCGGTATGTCCCTGGTAGATGATCACCTCGGCGGCCCGCACGGGCCCGGTATTGATCGGCCCCTTCTGCGGTCCGAAGCAGGATGTCATTTGCCAGCCATGCGCGAGGCAATTCCGCTCGGTCGAGCGGGCCAGGCACTCCAGCAAGGGCAGGTTTTTTTCGCCGACGTTGGCCATCATCCAACTGGCGGGGGCCGCGGTTGCCGAAACCGCTTTGCGCGACTGTCCATTGGCGGCCAGCAGACTAGCCGCGTCCAGGGTGGCCCCGGTAATTCTGCCCACGCGATAGACGCACGGTTGGCGGAAGCGGACTCCGCTGAGGAGTTCCGGCGCGACCCTTTTCGGGCCGTTGGAAGCCTCGGTGGCCGGCTGTGCGGGGGGTGCAGGGCCAGCGGCAAACTCCTCGTCGGCATCCTCGATGGCACCCGTTGAACTGGTGCGGGCTTCTGCTCGCGGTATCTGGCCGTTGCTCGCAGGCGCAGCCTGGGCGCGGCGGGATCCGGGACCTGCGTGGGCGACAAGCAGGATTCGTCTCCCAAAATGGTTACGTACTTGACGTGCGGGAACTTCTTGTCCAGAATGCCGGCAAGCCGCTTGTCGGCTTCCGCGGCATTGCCTGCAAGCCATATCGCCGCGTGGTGCCGCAAGGCGTAGGGCACGGCCAGACTGGAGCAATCGACCAGCTCCTTCCCGGCAGGATTGATCACCACCAGGTGTTCGGTGCATTCAAGATTCAGCGACTTCGCATAGGCGTCGAGGATCTCATCAGGGTCGTGAACATAACTCCATTGTGCGCCAGGCATGATGCGTTTCGCCGGCCACTGCTCCGCACGACCGACGCACATGATGCGCGCGACTGCCGGCAGGAGCGGCAAGGCGAAACTGGCCTTCTTGCGGTCCAGCAGATACAACGGTGCGCGGTGGGCAGCGGCCAACACCGCGCCGAGCGTCGCCTGCTGGCGGTCGGACGTGTCGGCCAGTACGGCGAGTTCGGGCCGGGGCCAGCACTCGGCCCGCAGCTTCTGCAGCAAGTCATCGGCATCGCCCTCGAATAATCGCTGTGAGCGATTGGTGACCTTCAGATCCCAAAGCCCAAGCTGCAGCACCCAGACCTCGGCCTCAGGATAACGCTCGACGTACTCCGTCACGGAAGCTCGATTGCCTTCCGAGGCGACCAGAAGCTGAGCGTCCTGCCACTGACGCAGCATGGGGGCCAATTCCAAGAGAAAATCGGGCGTGGCGTCCAGGGCCACGATGATCCGGGACACAGGAGCCGGGCCTGTCGCCTCGGCGCGATCCGCAAACGCCCCCAAGGACACCAGGCAGGCAACCAAGAGCAACGCATTTCGCCCAGACTTCCTAAACTGTTGAACATGCGACCCAATCGAGGGCAGCATGACGCGAGGCTCTTTTGCTTGATCCATCCTGTACTTTCTGTCGTGTCAGTTCCGATCGTCCCGGTTCGTACTCAGCAATGCAGTATAGTTTACGACCATACTGCGCAACGAGTCAAGGATCGGCGGGGCTTCTCAGAAGGTCAACTGGAACCCTTCCAGTACGGCGACCGGAATGCGCTTCTCGTTCTCTTGCGCGACGTAGCCGCCGTTTTCCAGGATCAGGACCGAGTAGATCTGCAGGGGCTTGGCAAGCTGATAGGCCACCTTGCCGAGGCCGCGATGCTGCACGCGCTGGTCGGGCGCCGTGCCCGTATACAAGGGGTAAAAGTCGCCGTAGTTTAGCAGCGTATTCCATCGGCCCTCGGCATAGCCCAGGTTGACATAGTAGCCGATGCCGGTGCAGGGCACTCCCTGATAACCCGAACTTTCGTCGCGATAGTAGATGCTCTTGACCCAGGTGATGTCCAGCGGATTGAAGCCCGGACGGCCGAAACCATACTCGTCGTAGACGCATTCGGAGGAGAGTTGAAAGGGACCGACGCGGAACATCATGTCCACGCCGAAGTAGCTATCGAACTCTTTTTGGGCTTCCGAACCAGTGCCCGCGCCTTTCTTGGCGGACAGGCCGACGGCCCACAGGTTCGACTCCTCAAGGCCGACCCGCGCCACGACGGCCCTTCCGGAGTTGGTCGCGAGGTTCTCGCTGCCGTTGGTGAAGGCGGCGTCGGCGACGAAGTAACCCGACTTGTAGTGCGCCGAGATGCCCGTCTCGCGCCACTGGATCACTTCCGTTCGAATGAACGGCGCGTCCCAATAGGAATTGGTATAAAGCGGAAAATAGGTGCGTCCGAAGGGAGTCGCGAACTTGCCCGCCTTGAACGTCCACTCCTGGTAGTCCGTCACCAGTGCCAGTTGCGAAATGTCGAACTGGTTTACTTGAAAATTAGCCGCATACGATTTTCGTTCCGCATCGTTGAGCAGTTGATTTTGGTCATAAGGCTCGTTGATGTTCAGCTCGCTATCGATGAGGAATTCGAAATCGCCGCAGCGCTGGCGGAGCCGCGGGGTAAGGACCGCTTCGCCGCCGAAGGTCGTTTCCATGCCGGACCACTCGAGCCGCTGATCGTTGACGTAATAACCGCGGGCCACGATATTGCCTTCCAGATGATCGAGCAAGCGATAGGCCGAATTTGTCCCGGTGGGAATCAGCGACGGGTTATCCGGCGGGATATCGTCCGGGCACCATGTACTCATGTTCGCCGGATCGGCCGGGTAGACCGCCGGCGCCGCCGGCGGCAACTGCACGGGGGCCTGAAACTGCGGTCCCTGGTTCACAAACGGAGGCGGACCGGCCATCGGCGCGCTTGGCGGTATCGTCGAGTAATACGTGCCTGGAGGCGCTGCCATTGGTCCGGGCGGCCCATTGGTCGCTGGCGCAGACGGTGGCGGCAAGAGAGGTCCGTTGGCAGCAGGAGGATCAGCGGCGTCCGTGGCCCGAGCGACTCGCACAAACGGATCGATGGGTGGCGCTTCCGCGGCCCACTGGGCGCAGGCAGGTCTGACTGATAAGCACAGGATCGTTGTCAGGAGCAGCGCAATTTCGACGGCAAACCTCCCGGACGCTTTTCGCGACCCTGGCAACTTCGGTCGAATTGGCCGGCCAAATGCCATGCTGGTTCTCGGGTGCTTTTCCGTCAAACGCGCAGGACTTGAAGGGGGCTCCTTAGGGCTAAGGCGAGCGAAGGAAGGTTCCTATCGCCGCACCCGGATCGGAGGCTATTAACCGCTTGTTTCGGCATTCTCCAAGCCGTTCTCCGCGCAGAATTCACTATGGGTGGAAAGTTTACCCAACTCCACGTAATCAGCAAGCCCAGAAAACAGATTTAATTCGTCCTAGAATACCCATTTTCACCAGTGCGAATCGCTCGCTCCGTGCACTGCCAGTTTTGATAGCCCACCCCAATGAAGGGTTGACATTCTGTTCACCGCCGATCAAGTAATAAACTCGGCAAACCTGTGTGCGACTCTCCTGTGGCGGCCGCCCAGATTCGGCGAGGGTCTCCCGACCTCGTCGAAACGTCGAACCGTAGGTCTCCCGGTTCGCCGGGGCGACCTTCGGTCGGCGGCGTGGCTCGGTCAAAGACCGGCCACAACAGCGGCTGCGGCCGCAATCGTGGTGTCGATCTGCTCGTTGCTATGCGCCGTCGAGACGAACAATGCCTCGAACTGACTACACGGCAGGTAAACGCCGCGATCGAGCATGCCCCAGAAGAACTTGGCGTAGCGCTGCGTGTCGCTCAGCGCCGCCGCCGCCCAATCGGTCACGGCCTGCGGATTGAAGAACAGCGTCATCATCGAGCCCACCCGGGCCAGCGTGTGGGGAATGTGCGCTGCCCGGGCCGCCGCGACGAGACCTTCGGCCAGCCGGCTTGAGCTGCTTTCCAGGCGGGCATAGGCATCGCTGTCGCGCAGCACTTTCAAGGTGGCGATGCCGGCCGCGGTGGCCAGGGGGTTGCCGCTGAGCGTCCCCGCCTGAAAGACCTTTCCGGCGGGCAAGATGTGATCCATAATCTTCGCCGCTCCCCCATAGGCACCGACCGGCAGTCCGCCGCCGATGACCTTCCCCAGGGTCGTCAAGTCGGGCCTCATGCCCCAAAGTGCTTGGGCCCCACCATAGGCGACGCGGAAACCGGTCATGACTTCATCGCAGATCAACAAGGACCCGTAACGGGCAGTCAGGTCGCGGAGTGCAAAGCGAAATGCCTCCGACGGCACGACGCAGCCCATGTTTCCCACCACAGGTTCGAAGATCACGCCGGCAATGCGGTCTCCCACGCGGGCAAACGCCTCCTCAAGGGCCGGCGGATCGTTGTAGGGGAGTACGAGCGTGTCGCCGGCCGTGCCCTCCGTGACTCCGGGCGAGTTGGGTACGCCCAAGGTCGCAGCCGAACTGCCGGCGGCTACCAGCAGGCTATCGACGTGCCCGTGGTAGTTTCCCGCAAACTTGACTACGATCGGGCGGCCGGTGTAACCCCGAGCCAAGCGGATGGCGCTCATCGTGGCCTCGGTGCCCGAGTTCACTAGCCGCACCTTCTCCACGGAAGGCACCGCCTCGACGATCAATTCGGCCAATTCGGTTTCCTGCAAGGTCGGGGCCCCGTAGCTCGTCCCGCGATGGATGGCGGCCTCCAGGGCGGCAACGACCGCCGGATGCCCATGGCCAAGGATCATCGGGCCCCAGGAGCCGATATAGTCCAGGTAACGATTGCCATCGATGTCCACCAGCCAGGGTCCTTCGGCCTGCTGGATGAAAATAGGCTCTCCGCCCACGCCGCCAAAGGCCCGTGCAGGGCTGTTGACCCCACCCGGCATGACCCGCTGGGCCCGAGAAAAGGCTAATTTGCTTGCATTGCGCGACACGATCGACCTCCTTGACTAAGACGATACCAGAGGTCCGGTTCCGCGGCAATGTCGCCCCGTGCGCGGACAGGCGTTTTCGGGGTATTTCGCTTCGAGCGGAGGAGCCGATTTTCGACATGAATTCTCCTTTGCCGGGCCTGGTGTGATATAATTCTTTCCAGACCAATCCTCATTCTGGAGAGAGATCATGGGTATGCCGGAAGTGCCTCTGGAACATGCACACGAAACGATCGAACACCATGCCCATGGCTCGTCTGAGCCTTGGGTGATGGGAGTGGCGTTGACGGCCGCCATTTTGGCCGCGATGGCCGCGGTGACTGCCTTGTATGCCGAACATTTTGCCAATGAGGCGATGCTGGAGCAGGTCAAGGCCGCCGACAAATGGAACGAGTTTCAGGCCGCCAGCACCAAGGAGAAAGTCCTCGAGACCCAGAAAGAGCTCATCGCCGAACTCAAGAAGGATCCCGATCCGACAGACAAGGCCAAGCTCGCGGACTTGGAGAGAAGACTGGCGAAGTACAAGACGGACAAGGATGAGTGCAAGAAGGAGGCGTTGGAGTTAGAGGGCGAGTCGAAAACTCACCATGATGAACATGTCCCACTTTCGAGGGGACTCACGATGTTTCAAGTCGGCATTGCGGTCGGGGCGATTTCTGTTCTCACCAAGCGTCGCGAGTTCTGGTTCGTATCCCTCGCATTTGGGGCGATCGGCCTTGGCTTCATTGGCGCTCTGATTTGGAGATTAGTTTTCTGAGGTTCCGACAGGTTTAATTTGAGATATTTACACAAACTGGGCAATAGCTCTCGAGGTTTGCGCAATTGACACACTGCCCCCGGTTTGGCATACTGGAGGTTGGAATCATCATTTGGGACAGAACACAGTCCGCTCGCCCGGCAATGAGGAGAGGAGTTGGGCAGATTCTCATGGAACGAACGGCCCGCACGATTGCATGGATCGCCCTCTGGTCGCTGGCGGCTTTGACCGCCGGCCGCGCCCAGGCCCAGGATTGGGCTCGCGAAATGTTCGACCATACGAGCCACGATTTCGGCACGGTCGCCCGCGGCGCGAAAGTCGAGCACCGCTTCGGCGTCGAGAACATCTATCTGGAAGACGCCCACATCTTGTCGGCCAAGGCGAGTTGCGGCTGCACGTCGCCGGAAGTGCCCGTCGAGATTCTCAAGACGTGGAAGAAGGCCTACGTGGTGGCCAAAGTCGATACGGTGCATTTCGAGGGACAGAAGGACGTGACGATCAAGGTCACCTTCGACAAGCCGTTCCCGGCGGAGGTGCTGTTGAATATCCACTGCTACATCCGCACCGACGTGGTCCTCGTTCCTGGTTCGGTGCACCTGCAGGCGGCACAGGGAAATGCCGCGCAGCAACGGGTGAGCGTGCGTTATGCCGGCCGGCCCGACTGGCAGATCCAGCGGATCGAATGTGCCAACCCCGACGTTACGGGCAAGGCGGTGGAGATTGCGCGTGGCGGCGGCATGGTGACCTACGATCTCACGGTGAACCTGTCGGCCCACGCCAAGGCCGGGTACTCTCGCGATGAACTCAATCTCGTGACCAACGATCCCAATCCCCGTGCGCAACGGGTTCCGGTTCCCGTGGAAGCCGTGGTCGTGGCCCCGGTGACGGTGCATCCCTCGCCGCTGATCATGGACCCCGTGGCGGCGGGCGAGCTGCAAATCCCCGTGACGCGGCCGCTGGTGGTCGTCAGCGCATCGCCCTTCCAGATCACCCGCGTGGAATCGAGCAATCCTCGCTTCCGCTGCGATCTTCCGCCGGCCATGGCGTCGACCGTCCACCGCTTGCCGGTCGTCTTCCTTGGCGGCGACACGCCAGGTAAACTCGACACGCGCATTCGCATTCAGACAACCGCGGCGGCGGAACCGATCGAGGCCGACGTGAGCATCAACGTCACGCAGCCCTCGGCTGTGCAAAAAACGGCCGACCGAAGGCCCGTCCATAGCGAGCCGGACGAAAGCAAGCCGGAGGAAAGGGCGGTCGATCCGGTGTTCGGGCCCCCCGGCACGGCCGCCAAGCCACGATTTTCCGGACCCCAAGAGTTTTAGTTGTTGTAGGTTGGACCTCCGAGTCCGTCCGATAGACTCAGGACGGACTCGGAGGTCCATCCTAAACGAAAGCAACGACGGACTCGGAGGTCCATCCTACAAAACCCTTTATAGGAGTTTTCGCCATGATACGTCATACCTTGTGCGTGTTCGCAGTGATACTGGTCGGCTTTGTGCCGACGCTGGCGCTCCAGGGCGCCGATAAACCGGCGCCGGAGACCAAGGAACTCTTCAACGGCAAGACGCTGGAAGGCTGGAAGGTGACCGATTTCGGCGGGCAGGGAAAGGTCGAAGTCCGCGACGGCACGATCGTCATGCAGCGCGGCAGCCAGATGACCGGCATCACCTGGAGCGGCAAGCCGCCCCGCAACAACTACGAATTGACCCTCGAAGGCAAGCGGATCGAGGGTAGCGATTTCTTCTGTACGACGACGTTTCCCGTGGGCGACGATTACTGTTCGTTCGTCACCGGCGGCTGGGGCGGCAGCGTGATTGGGCTTTCCAACGTCGATCACATGGACGCCTCGGAGAATCCGACCTCTTCCAGCCGCGAATTCAAGAACGGCACGTGGTACAAGTTTCGCATCCGTGTGACCGACGACAAGATCGAGGTCTGGATCGATAAGGACCAGGTGGTCGATCAGAGCCGCAAGGAGCATACCTTCGGCCTGCGCATCGAGTGCGACGCTTGCCGTCCTCTGGGCATCGCCACCTATGACACGGTCGGCGCCGTGCGGAACATTCGGCTGAAAACGCTCAAGTAGCGATTGAGTACTCATCACGCTCCGCTGTGATGCCTTGGAACTACTCGCGCTCCGCTCTTGGATCGAACCATGGCCAACGGTGCAACGTCCTCGACGCGCGGAGAATCAGGCCGCGAAAAACTCCGCGTGGCCATTTCCTCGCTCCTGGCGGCGACCGTACTGACGGTCCTTAAGCTGGTCGTGGGAATCATAACCAATAGCTTGGGCATCCTGGCCGAGGCGGCCCATTCGGGCCTCGACCTGCTGGCCGCCAGTGTCACGCTTTTGGCCGTCTACATGTTGTCGCGACCGGCCGACCGCAAGCAGACCTATGGCTACGGCAAGTTCGAAAACCTCTCGGCCTTGTTCGAAACGGTCCTCCTGCTGGTCACCTGTGTCTGGATCGTCTACGAGGTCTCGCGGCGGCTGTTCTTCCACGAGCAGGACGTCATTCTCAGCCCGTGGGCGTTCCTGGTTGTCATGCTCTCGATCGTCGTCGATTTTTCTCGCTCGCGGGCCTTGCTGCGGGTATCGAAGAAGTACCATAGCCAGGCCCTGGAGGCCGATGCCTTGCACTTCTCCACCGATATCTGGTCGTCGTGCGTCGTGCTCCTGGGGCTGGTTGGCGTTCTGACGGCGGAGCACTTCAGTCTCCCGTGGCTGGCCCAAGCCGACACGATCGCCGCCCTGACCGTGGCCGGAGTCGTGGTCGGGGTCAGCCTGAAACTGGGGAAGAAATCGGTCGACGACCTTTTGGACCGCATCCCCGACGACCTCCGCGACAAGGTGGCGCACGCCGCTGGGCAGGTCAGCGGCGTGGAAGCGGTTACGAAGGTCCGCATGCGGCGGGCTGGCTCGGAAGTGTTTGCCGACATCACGCTCTCGGTGGGCCACACGATCAGCTTCGAACGGGCCCACGAAATCGCCGACGAGGCGGCCGAGGCCGTCCGTACGGTCATGCCCGGCGCCGACGTGGTGGTCCACGCCGAGCCGCTGGCCCTCAGCAACCACGACATCACCACGCAGGTTCGGATCCTTGCCGCCCGGCGGGGCCTCGGGGCGCACGCCATCCGCCTTTACGAGGAGAACTCGCAGCATTGGCTGGAACTCCATTTGGAAGTGCCGGAATCGATCACGCTGGAGGAGGCCCATCGCCAGGCCACCCTCTTCGAGAATGATGTGCGAGCCGGCGTAGCGGGGATGATGCGGATTGTCTCGCATCTCGAGCCGGTCGGCGACAGTACGGCCATCCTCCAGGCCGAGCCGGCCGATGCGGCGGAAGTTCTCGCCGCGGTCGACGAGTTTTTTCACGGCGATTCGTCCGTGGCGCAGCTCCACAACGTCAAGGTCCAGCGCGCCGGCGGGGAGGTCCAGATTTCATTCCATTGCCGCCTCGATCCGCAGATGCCGATCGGCGACGCCCACGCCTTGACCGTCGCGCTCGAATCCCACCTCCGCGCCCGCGTGGCGAATGTGGGGCGGGTGGTGATTCACGTCGAGCCGCGGAAGGAAGGGTAGCCGTAGGGTGGGCCGAGTTCTACGAGTCCCACCATCCTTGATTTGGCCCGTTCTTGGTGGGACTCGCCGACCAAGCTGCGCTCGGTGCCCGTCGGCCCACCCTACGATCATCCGATTTCCGCACCCAAAGCTGGAAGAGTCAGAAAACACCGCCCCAAGTAAATCTTCGGATCCACCATCACTCCGCGCTGCCGTTTGGCGTCGAGCCAGGCGTCCAGTTCGCCGAGCGGCACGACGTGGACCTCGATGTTCTCGCGGGCATCGCCGCCGCCGGGGCCCGTTTTCTGCACGCCGCGGACGATGAAGAGCGAATAGACTTCCGTGGCCAGGCCCGGCGATGCGGGACCGCTCACGGCGATGCGCCAGTCCGAGCCCTCGAAGCCGGTCTCCTCGAACAGCTCGCGGCGGGCGGCGTCGATCATCGCCTCGCCGGCCGCGCCAGGGTCGTCGCCAACCAGGCCGGCCGGCAGGTCCACCACTCGGCACTGCATGGGTATGCGGTATTGCTCGACGAGCACCAGGCGCTCATCCTCGGTCAACGCCGCGATCACGGCCGCCCCGGCGGCGTTCACCCGTTCCACCCATTCCCAACCCGATTGGACTACCAAACGCAGGTATCTTCCTTCTGCCAGCACGCGGCGTTGATTGCTCGTGTTCATGGTACACCAGCTTAGAGCGTAGGGCGGCATCCGGCAAGCCTTACCGGTTGGAGTCCTGCCTTTAGGCGGCGGTCCATACGCGGAACCGCCTCAAGGCGGGACTCCAGCCTGGATGCCGCCTGAAGGCGGGGCTACGAGCGCCGCTACCGAAATTGTCCCCCACGGAAACGGATGGTATAATGGGCGGAAATCTGCGGACGGCAAAGTCGCAGGCACACTCCGTGTGCCGTCCGCCAGGAGCCACAAGCTTCTGTACCCGGCAAGCCACAAGTTTTTCTGCGGTGTGCGCCGCAGGGCGGACGGCACGCGGAGTGTGCCGGCTACCTTGTTCTCATGGACGACGAAAAGTTGGATGTGATTGCCGTCGGGGCGCATCCCGACGACGTGGAAATTGCCTGTGGTGGCACGCTGGCCAAACTGGCCCAGCAGGGCTACCGCGTGGGGATTGTCGATTTGACCGACGGCGAGCCGACGCCGGCCTCGCCCGGCCCTGAAGTCCGCCTGGCCGAAGCCCGCGCGGCGGCCGAGGTGCTGGGCGTGAAGGTCCGAGTGACACTCGACTTGCCCAATCGCCGGCTGTTCGACACCTTTGAGGCGCGTGTGGCCCTGGCCAAGCAGTTTCGCAAGTATCGCCCCCGCCTGGTCATCGGCCTGGGCGCAGGCACGCCGCTGGCCTCGCCCGACCACTGGCAAGCCCGGCAGATCACCGAAGCCGGCGTGTTCTACTCGCGGCTGACCAAGTGGGACGAGTACTTCGACCATTACCCGGTCCATGTCATCCCGGCGCTTCTGTACTGTTATCTTGCCTTCCGTTCATTGCAGCCCACGACCGAACCGGGTACGATCATCTTTGACATCAGCGACGTGCTGGACACGAAGATGGCCGCCATTGCCTGCTACAAGACGCAATTCCCGCCGGCCAAGGCCGAGGCCCTGAGGCGTTTTCGCGCCTATGCCCAGCAGCAAGGGATGGCTGCCGGTTTTGAAGCGGGCGAGGTGCTGGCCAGTCCCGGCGCCATCGGCACCCGCGACCTGATGGGCTTTTTGTTCGCGGTCGAAGAGCCGAGATAACCGCCTTCCGTTTTTTCGGATCTTCCGGTCCTAAGCAACGCCGTAGGGTGGGCCGAGTGAAACGAGTCCCACCAGTCCTTGGCGCTGAATACTGGCGGGACTCGTTTCACTCGGCCCACGCTACTTGCGATACTTCCTCAGATCGTCCAGGACGGCCTCCAGGTCGGCCGGCAAGGGCGCCTCGATCTCGATCAGCTTGCCACTGCGCGGATGCGCAAACCGCAATCGTCGCGCGTGCAGGGCCTGACGATTGAGCAAGACCGTCGTGTCGGCGGAATCTCCGCTGAGCTCGCCGCGCGTCAGTTCCGCGCGATGTCCGTAAGCCCGATCGCACAGCACGGGCAAGCCGATATGGGCCAGGTGGACGCGAATCTGATGGGTGCGGCCGGTCTTCGGCATCGCTTGCACCGCGGCGAACCCGCGAAACCGCTCGCCCACACGATAAAACGTCTGGGCTGTCCGGCCTGCGTCTTCGTCGCGGACCGTCGTCATCTTCTCGCGGTGCAGCGGATGCACGGCAATCGAGCGATCGATGATGTCGCTGTCCATTTCCGGCGCGCCGACAACAATGGCAAAGTACTCCTTCTCGATCGACCGCGACTGGAACTGGATCGCCAACTGGCCATGGGCCTGGTCGTGCCGGGCGACGAGGATCGCGCCGCTGGTGTCGCGGTCCAAGCGGTGTACGATGCCCGGCCGCAGCGGTCCGCCGCTGCTGCTCAGACTGGGGCCAAAATGGAACTGCAAGCCGCTGACAAGGGTTCCCGACCAGTGTCCGCGGGCGGGATGCACAACCATGCCCGGCGGTTTGTTGACGACGACGACATCCTCGTCTTCAAAGAGGATCTGCAAAGGGATTTCTTCCGGCCGCGGGGCCTGGCGGGGAATCTCCGGCAGGATAACCCGCACCCGTTGCCCGGCGCGAACTCGGTAGGCCGGCTTTCCGCCACGGTCGTCGATGCGCACGCCGCCAGCCGAAATTACCCGCCGCAGATGGCCCCGGCTGTAACTGTGAAAGTGCAGGGAAAGCAGCACGTCCAGTCGCTGGCCGGCCTCACTCTCGCCGACGACAAACTCGACCGGCTCGTCGGAGAGCGTCGGGTATCGCGGGATATTCGTCAGATGCCTACTTATCTTTCTTCGGTGCTTCCGGTTTCGGCGTGTCCGGTTTGGCCGGTTGCGGCTTCACAGTTTCCGGTTTCGCCGCGTCTGGCTTCACCGCGTCCGTTTTCGCGGGTGGTGTCTTCGGAGTCTCCGCCTTGGGCGTTGGCGGCTTGTCGGGCTCGATGGGCGTCGACGATGGCCCCGGAATTCCTGGCGGCCCGGTGCGAGGACCTTCGCTGCGAACCGGCGGCTTGTCTGGCATCAGCGGCTCGCCGGGTGGGTTCTCCCGCAAAGTGCCCATCTTCTCCAACTGACTACGCGGGCTTTCCAACGGACTTTGCGGGCTCTCCGTCTTGCGTGGCTCGCCCTTGTATTTGGCGAGAGCTTCATAAAACTTCAAAGTTTCCGGCTTCTGAAGTCGCTCAATTCGCTGATCGGCAATAGGTTTGTACATGCCCTGGGGGAATTTGTCGATCAACTCCTGATAGGCCGCAGTGGCCTCCTTCAGTTGCTCTGTGTTTTCGATCAACGACTCGATCGCCCGAGCCTTGCCGAACAGCGCCTGTTCCTGGGCCCCTTTGATGGTCAGAGTTTCCAACGCCTTGGCATAGCGTCCCTTGGCATCCGTCAGGTACTTGATGCCGTTCTTCTTCTCCGTAAGAATCCTGTTCGTGCCGCACATCAGGGCCGTGTCGGCCGCAAACACCTCGGCCCATTGGGCCGCTTCCGTGCCAGGGTAGGTCTGGGCGGTTTTCGCCATAACGTCAATCCACTGCTCAGCGTCGAAGTGCGGTTGCACGGGAACTCCCAGCGAGTTCCAGGCCTCGCCCGCCTCCGCAACACTATGGCTGTGCCACAGCACCGCGGCAATCACAAGCACGACCAGGAGCAAGCTTGCGCCCAGGATCGCGTTCTTGTAGGGTACGATTCGCTCGTAGCCCTTGAGAATCCACTCGGCCAGATCGTTATGCTGCAGTTCATGCCGACGTTCGCGCTTCATAGTCTTTCACTCGTGATTCAAGTAAGCCCCTGATAGACTGATTACTCAAACTGTAAACGCCACTACCGGGCTTGCCCCGGTAGAGCGATGATTGGCCAGCTAGAACGCCGCCTCACAAGCCCCTTCGCAGTTTCCGCCGACCGTTGCGTGGTGCCCGCCGCCCGGGGCGGCGGGCACCACGCAACGGTTGGCGGAAACTGCGAAATACGCGAGGGATACGCGCGTTTTAGCTGATCAATCATCGTTCCACCGACACAGGGTTGGCGGGGACGCTTACAGTTTGACTGATTAGTATAGCGCCTCCAAGTGAGGGGCGTCAAGGCGGGCTTCGTTCGCTATGCGGCCGGATTTTCCGCAACCACCCGCTAGAACGCTTGTAGGTCCCTCCTGCCGGGAGGGACGATCGTGCGGAACTCCGCCGGAGAACTTTCGTCTTTTCACATGGCATAGCGCACATTAGTCCCTCCCGGCAGGAGGGATCTGCTTACCCGCGCTCCCCCCTTTCCCCCGACCAAATCCTGCCTTACGATCCATGCCATGGATCTCAATCCGCCGCAACAAGAGGCCGTCAAGACGCTCTCCGGGCCCCTGCTGGTCCTAGCGGGGGCCGGCACGGGCAAGACTCGGGTGGTGACCTTCCGTATCGCCGAGCTGATTCGCCACCGCATCACACCCGATCGCATCCTGGCGGTTACCTTTACCAACAAGGCGGCCACGGAGATGAAGGAGCGGTTGGCCCTGCTCCTGGGCAAGAAACTGCCCAAACAACCGGAAATCTCCACGTTCCACTCACTTTGCGTACGCATTCTGCGGCGGCATATCACGCACCTTGGCTACCCGGCCGCCTACGGCATCTGCGACCGTGGCGACCAGGAAAGTGTTGCCCGAGCCGTCCTTCGCGAAATTAAAGTTGCCGAGGCCGTGCTCAAACCGGGCGATCTGCTCTATCTGATCGGCCGCTGGAAGAACAGCTCCATCCGGCCCGAGGAGGCGGTCTCCGTCGCACAGACCGACAAGGAGCATCTGGCCGCCTCGGCCTACCGCCGCTATCAAAATGCCTTGAAAGCGGCAGGCACCGTCGATTTCGACGACCTGCTGTTGCTGACCGAGGAGATCTTCACGCGCTTTCCAAAAATCCGCACTGCTGAGGCCAATCGCTTCGATCATCTCCTCGTCGACGAGTATCAGGACACCAATGGCAGCCAGTATCGCATCGTCAAGGCGCTGGCCGCCGGGCACCGCAACTTGTGCGTCGTGGGCGACGACGACCAGTCGATCTATGGCTGGCGGGGTGCCGAAATCACCCACATCTTGAACTTCCAGCGCGACTGGCCCGACGCGAAAGTCGTTTGCCTGGAGGACAACTATCGCTCCACCCGCGAGATCATCGCCTGGGCCAACCGCCTGATCGCATTCAATCGCAAACGGCACGCCAAGGTCCTTCGGGCGAGCGTCGCCGGCGAGACCCCGCGGATCCTGCAAGCTGAGGACGAGGTGGTCGAGGCCCGCACCGTGGTCGAGGAGATTGCCTCGCGGGTGACGCAGCTCAAGCGCAGTTACAGTGACTTCGCCATTCTCTGCCGCACGAACGAACAGCCGCGAGTATTCGAGATGGAACTGCGGCGGGGAAAGATTCCTTACGTGCTGGTTGGCGGCATGTCGTTCTACGATCGCAAGGAGGTCCGCGACCTGCTGGCCTATCTGAAAACGCTCGCCAACCCCCGCGACGAGGTCTCGATGCTGCGGATCATCAACAATCCGCCGCGCGGCATCGGGCAGGGCGCCGTGAAGGTCCTTTTGGAAAAGGCCACCGGGCAGGGCAAGCCGCTGTGGGACGTCCTCGGCGAGGCAGGCATCGAGGCTGTGACGAAATTTCGCGATCTGATCGCCCGCTATCGCCGCCGTTGCCATCAGGACCCCTTGGTCGAGGTCGTCCGCGACCTGATCCACGAGATCGGTTATCGCCGGGAGATTGCCCGGCTGTATCCCGAAGTCGAGGACCAGGAGTCGCGTTGGCAGGCGGTGGAGGAAGTCGCGAACGCCTTGGGCAGCTATGCCAAGCGGACCAAGGAGCCCACGATTTTCGGCTTCTTGCAGGAAATCGCCCTGACGACCAGCGACCAGGATCGCGACAAGGAATCGAAGTTGGAGCGCGACGCCGTGGTGCTGATGACGCTGCACGCCGCCAAGGGGCTGGAGTTCCCCGAGGTCTACATGGTTGGCATGGAGGAAGGCACTTTGCCCCACGCCCGCTCGGTTGCCGGCGATGAGGCGGCCATCGACGAAGAGCGGCGGTTGTGCTACGTGGGCGTGACGCGGGCCCGGCGGCGATTGACCCTGACGCTGGCCCTCAGCCGGCAGAAATGGGGCAAGCCCCGGCCCACGATCCCCAGCCGGTTCCTGTATGAAATCACCGGGCAAACCAAAAACCCGAACTACCTGGCTGCCCGGCAGAAGCGGCGGCCAAACAGATTTGCCAAGCCACCGTCCAAGAAGATTACACGCCCGCTGAAGGCGCCGACCAAGAAGCCGCCGGGGCCCATCGGCAAGCGGCCCTATGGTCCACCGTGAAAATAGGCCCTTTCTTTCGGAGTACTGCCGTGACTATTTGGAGTGCGGCGCGGGCACCGAGCTGCACTCGAAATTGATTTTGCTCGCCTTGCCGAGCCGATAGCGATATAATGTCATCAGTTCAACCCGCCGCAACCCATCCACGAGCCAGGTCATGAGACTACCTTCGTATTCGCTGTCGGTGGTTGTCGCTTCCGCCCTGTTCTTAACCGGTTGCGGCTACTCGGCCCACCCCCTCTCCGACCCGCTCAAGTCCAAGGCCGATGCACGTTTGGCCGGGGTATGGCGCATGCGAGGGGATAAGGGCGTGATGTACTGCCACATCGGCGTTGTCGGCGAAAAGCTGCCTCCCAGCGTCATGCGGGCCGTGGCAATCATGCACGAGGAAGGAAAAATGAAAGGCCCGGTGGAATACCTGCTCTTCCCTACGGTCCTCGGAACCAAGACCTACTTGAACCTGACGGGCGGGGAGGAACAGCAAATCAATCTCTTGCAGCAGAAGGGCTGGACCGACGAGACGGCGAATTCCTACTTCTTCCTCAAGTACCAATTGGAAGGCGACAAGCTGACGGTGTGGAACATCAATGATGATGCCAAGCGGCAGGCGATCGAAAGCGGCAAGGTCAAGGGGGAGATCGATCCGAAGAACAAGTCCTCCCGCTTCACCGACACCACCGAGAACCTGGCCCGTTTCGTTGCCGAAGCGGGCGACGGCCTGTTCTCCAAGACTCCCTGGTTGCGGCTGGAACGTGTTGAGGGGGCAGCGAAGCCGTAACCGCAATCAATCCGGCGGGTAAAGAAATATCGTGAATCGTTGCTACCCCGCCGGTTTCGCCAGCGCATCCATGACGATCGCTGCGTGCCACGCGGTACCTAGCGGAAGTGCTGCCTCATCGACCCGGAATTCGGGGTGATGAAGCCCGTGCTTCGTCTCCCAGGTCGGGTCGCCTACACCCAGGGCGGCAAAGCAGCCGGGAATGCGTTGCTGGTAAAACGCGAAGTCCTCGCCGCCAAGAATCGGTTGCATGGCAGCGACGCGGTCAGCACCGATCAGCCCTTCGACCGCCTTGCGGGCCGCGGCCGAACACGATTCGTCGTTGATGGTGGGGGGATAATCGCGAACGGGGTAAACGATCTTTGCCGTACAGCGATTCGCCGTTGCCACACCGGCAGTGATCTCTTCGACGCGCTGCTTGACCGAGGCAAGGCCCCTTTCTGAGAGGCTCCGGAACGTTCCGGTCAGCTTGACCTCTGCGGGGATTACATTCATGGCCTCGCCGCCGGCAATCGATCCGATGGAAACGACGGTGGGCGAAAAGGGATCGGTTTCGCGCGAGACAATCGTCTGCAGTTCCACGATCATCTTGGCCGCGCACGTAATCGGATCGACGGCAAGGTGCGGCATTGCCCCGTGGCCGCCTTTGCCCCGCACCGTGAGCTCGAACAAGCCCACCGCGGCCAAGACCACGCCCGGGCTGACGGCGACCGTTCCCGTCGGCATCCCCGGCCAAACGTGGAGGCCGAAGATCCGTTCCACGTGCGGGTGCTCAAGCGCCCCGTCGCGGCACATGCGATCGGCGCCGGCCCCCGACTCCTCGGCCGGCTGGAAAATGAGCTTGACCGTGCCCCGCAGCTCGGCTTCGTGGGATTTGAGCAATCGGGCCGCTCCCAACAACATGGCCGTATGGCAGTCATGGCCGCAGGCGTGCATCTTGCCGTCGACCTCGCTGCGAAACGAGACCTCGGCTTCCTCGCGGATTGGCAGCGCGTCCATGTCCGCGCGTAAAGCGACGCCGGGTCCGTTGCCGTCTCCGAGCATCGCCACGATCCCCGTCTCGGCCAATGGATAGCGATAAGGAATGCCCAGCTCGTCGAGTGTGGCGCGAACGAGCTGGCTGGTGTGGAATTCCCGGTACGTCAATTCCGGATGACGGTGGATCTGCCGTCTCAAGTTCACGATCCAGTCAGCAATGGATTTCGCTTCGTCGAGCAGGTTCATCGATAAGGCTCCTGATCCCTAGCCGATGGTCACGGGCGATTGATCCAGCATAGCAACGGTCAACCCGGATAACAAGCGATTCGATTTGAGTGTAGACGTCTCGTCCTGCTGAGCCGCCGGTTCGGCGCAGGCCAGTCCCATTTTACGATGGGCCGTCAAAAGAGGATCGGATAATGGCTTGGTAGTGAGTCACTTGATACAATCGGAGGTCTCGATCCCTGGCGAACCGCTAACATTCCGACTTGAGGACTCGCGAACCATGAAACTTAACGGTTATCTCTTGTGCAGCGCCATCGTGGCGGCCTTGGGGGGCCTGCTGTTCGGCTTTGATACGGCAGTCATCTCGGGCACGACCGACGCCCTGGAGGTCGTTTTTCACCTCGAAGCCCCCTTGCACGTCCACACCCTCTGGCTGGAAATCGACGTGCCCGGATTCTGGCTGGGGTTCACGGTGGCCTCCGCGCTGATCGGCACGATCGTGGGCTCGATCGTCGTCGGCCGCCCGGCCGACACCTACGGCCGGCGGGCCGTTCTGATCGCCATCGCCGTGCTGTACGTCGTCTCCTCGTTGGGCAGCGCGTTTCCCTGGAACTGGGGCTCTTTCCTCTGCTTCCGTTTTTTGGGCGGCCTGGCGATTGGCGGCGCCTCGGTGGCTTCGCCGATGTACATTGCGGAAATATCGCCCGCCGCAAGCCGGGGCCGCCTGGTGGCGGTCACGCAGTTCAACATCGTCGCCGGCATCCTGCTCGCGTTCTTCTCGAACTACCTGATCGTCAAGATGAACCTGGGCGCGGCGGAGAATAATGAATGGCGGTGGATGTTCGGCGTGGTGGCGATTCCCTCGGCGGCCTTTTTCTTTCTGCTCTTCCTCACGCCCAACAGCCCGCGGTGGCTTATGGCGCAGGGACGGGCGGACGAGGCCCGCGCGGTCTTCCAGCGCCTGGGCGCGGAAGACGTGGACGGCGAACTCCGCGAGATCCAGGCCTCGCTGGACGTGAAGCACCACACGCTGGACGAACCCTTTTTCCGCAAGGCCTATCTGCGGCCCATCATGCTGGCCGTGGCGATTGCCGCTTTCAATCAGCTTTCGGGCATCAATGCCTTGATGTATTACGCGCCGGCGATCTTCCGCATGGCCGGGGCCAGTAAAGACAGTGCGCTCCTGCAAGCGGTCGCCGTGGGCGGCACGAATCTGATCTTCACGATGGCGGCGATGTCGATCATCGACCGGTTCGGACGCCGCCGCCTGATGCTCTTGGGTTCGATCGGCTACATCGTCAGCTTGAGCAGTGCCGCTTGGGCGTTCTTCACCTATGGCGACGCGTTCCGCGCCATTGGCCGCGCGTTGAAGGAGCATACCGACGTTCCGGCGTCGCTCACGGCCTCGGTGGCGACCGGCGGAACGGTCGTGCTCGTCAGCCTGTTGCTGTTTATCGCTTCGCACGCCTTCGGCCAGGGGGCGGTGATCTGGGTCTTCATCAGCGAGATTTTTCCGAATCGCGTCCGCGCGCGGGGCAGGCCCTGGGAAGTTTCACGCACTGGATCATGGCCGCGGCAATTTCCTGGACCTTCCCCATGTTCGCCGAGGCCTCCGGCGGCTACACGTTCGCCTTCTACGCGGCGATGATGGTGCTGCAACTGCTCTGGGTCCTGTGGGTGATGCCTGAGACCAAGGGGGTGCCGCTCGAGGAAATCCAGAAGAAGCTGGGAATTGAGTGAAGCGGGCGGACTAATGCGATCGCAGGGCCCGGATCGGATCGACCCTCGCGGCGCGGAGGGCAGGATAGATTCCGGCCACCACACTGACGAGGACGGAAAAAGCGAGCGAGACGGCCAGCAACCCGAGGGGAAACGCGAAGAGATCCAAGCGGCCGGCAATGTCGTGCCGGTGGGCATAGACCGAGGCGAGCGTCTCCATGCCCCACGACATCAGCCAGCCGAGCCCAATCCCGGTCAGGCCGCCCAACAGCCCGATGATTCCGGCTTCGGTGAGAAAGAGCACGAACAAATCGCCGTCGGAGGCCCCGATCGCCTTGCACAGCCCGATCTCCTGGTAACGCTCCAGCACGGCCATCAGCAACGTGTTTACGATGCCCAGGGCGGCGATCGCCAGGGCGATGCCGCCGACGGCCGTGAGCAACAACTGGATCGCCAGGAAGAACCGCCGCATGTCTTGCAGCTTGCTGAGGATGGTCCGCGCGCGGTAGCCCATGCCGTCGATCTCCTTTTGCACGCCGTCCAGGAGGGCCGGATCGCGGACCCGCACGGTTACGCTGGTATAGCCGGAGGCCAAGGCCGACTCCAGATACACGCCGGGAATTTGCTTCATCAACTCGACGGGCAGAAAGATGCCTTGCTGCGCGGAGGGCGGCATCAGCGGCGGGGCCGAGTAAATGCCGACAATGGTCACCGTCAGCAGCTTGTGATCGCTGCCGCCTTCGGGCGACTGGCCGGCCGCCTCGACCGTGACCTGCTTGCCAATGGCCTCCTGGGGAGTGTTGAATCCCAGGTTCTTGGCGGGCTGAGCCCCCAGTATGGCCTCCGGCTGATTGCTCTCGTCGAAGAAGCGACCGGCGATGAGGATTTCGTCCGCGATGTCCACCAGCGCGGCTTCCCGCGGCATGGCCAGGCCGATGGCGGTGGTTTCCTTGTCGCCCGAGCGGATCGTGATGTTCTTGACGTGCGAATCGGGATAGACCGTCGCCACTCCCGGCAGCTTCTCGAACTTCTCCAGGGCGGCGTCGTTCAAGACCGGCGGTTTCTTGCCGGCGCTCCGCTCCGCGGGCTTGACCTGAATGTTGTTCAGCAGCCCCAGGGCGCGGAACGGCGTTTCCGCTTGCCGCTGCACGCCCAGGGCCAGGCCGATCATGGTCACCAAAGCGCCGGTAGCGAAGGTCACGCCCAGCGTGGTGAGCGTCATCCGCAACGGCGACCGCCGCAGTCCGTTGATTGCCAGGCCGGCGATTTTTAGAGCTCTCATTGGGCCCCCCCTCCGCCGGGTTCCAGGCGGCCGTCGCGAAGCCGCAACACGCGATCGGCCAAGCGCGTAGCCATCTCCTCGTCGTGCGAGACCATGACGACCGTCGTGCCCAACTCGCGATGGATTTCGCCGATCAGGCCGATCACCTCGGCTGCCGTGGCGCGATCCAGGTTGCCGGTCGGCTCGTCGGCCAGCAGCAACGGCGGTCGATGGACAATCGCGCGGGCGATCGCCACGCGTTGCTGTTCGCCGCCGCTGAGCTCGCCGGGGCGATGTGCGGCCCGATTCGCCAGGCCGACGCGCTCGATCGATTCGGCGGCCAGGCGTGCCCGCTCGGCGCCATAGACGCCTTGAAAGGTGAGTGCCAAAGCGACGTTTTCCGAGGCCGTGAGGCTGGAGACGAGATAATACGACTGGAAGATGAAACCGACCATCGTTCGCCGGTAGATGGTCCGCTGCTGCCGGCTCAAGGTCGCCAGGTCGCGGTTGTCGACCCACACGCTACCGGCATTCGGCGTGTCCAAGCCGCCCAGCAAGTGCAAGAGAGTCGACTTCCCTGAACCGCTCACGCCGAGCACCGCCACGAATTGGCCGCGCTGGACCTGTAGATTCACCTCGGCCAGAGCCCGAATTTCGGCCGGGCCGACGCGGTAGTGGCGCGACAGGCCACGGGTTTCAATAAAGGACGAAGTTGTTGGCAAGGTGTGCGGATAGAAATGAAAAACGCAAGTGGAGAAAGTCAGAACATTTGCTCATTGTATTGTTTTGCGAGAGTGGCGTCGTCCCCATCGGTGCTTTCCAGGATATTTTATGTTTTTTGCTTGAATGCCTGTGTCGTGGAAACATTGGGCAAGCGGGGATGCTTTTGCAGCGTTTTTGTTGACTCTTCGTAAAAGCGTGGTGCTTTACGAATTTCTTGAGGAAACCGAGCAAAGTAGTTGCCAAAGAAACCAGTTTAGTGTAAGATAACAATGTTGCCGTTGAGAAGTGGTGACAACCGCAGGGGATCTGGAAAAGGAACTCCCGCGGTTTGCGATAGTTGGTTATTACCGGCTGTCGTGGCAGGCCAACAGGAGTGGAACGCACTTCTAACCCCAACCGGTTAACCCAGAGCCGGTATAGTGCCAGCGCAACCCCCAGACTGGCGCTCGCGTTTCAGGAGCTTGGATCTGCCGCGACAGCCGGATTTTTTTTGCGCGGGTAAAGTCAGCTCCAGGTGAGCGGGGTCATGAGACCCTCGCCGAACTCTACAGATATTCTTGATAGGCCGGCGTGATCACCAGTTCCGGCACAACGACGTGCTGCGGCAATTTGGCGATCGAAATCACGCAGGCGGCAATGTCCTCGGGATGGACCATCACGGCCTTCTTTTCGGGCGGCACGGGCACGGGCCGCTGGTCCAGTAACGGAGTGTCCACTTCGCCGGGATAGATGTTGGTGATGCGGATACCGTTGGCGCGTTCTTCCAAACCCACGGCGGTGCCCAGGGCCGTGGCTGCGAATTTCGACGCGGCATAAGCCGGCCCCGCCAACGGCAGGGCCCGCTTGCCGGCGACGGACGAGATATTGAAGATCAGGCCTTGCCGCCGCGTGCGCATTTCGGGCAGCACGGCGTGCAGCACGTTGAACAGGCCCGTGGCGTTGACGGCCAAGACGCGGTCGAAATCCTCAGGGTCGATTTCGGCCATCTTGCGGCGGACAATGTTGATGCCGGCCGCGTGGGCAACGATATCCATCGGCCCGATCTCGCGGTGAAACCAGGCAACCAGCTTGCTCACCTCGCCGCGATCGGCCACGTCGCATGCGCGGGCGAGAATCGGCGGCTGATCCCGATGCGTGGCCGCGGCCTGCTGGAGCTTCTGCTCATTGCGTCCACAGATGACCACGCGGCAGCCCTCACGGGCCAGGGCCAGGGCGATCCCCAGCCCGATGCCGCTTCCACCGCCGGTGACGAGTGCCGATTTGTTTTGCAGATTCATGCGAGCGGTATCCCTGTTTTTCCTTAGGATGGACCTCCGAGTCCGTCCAGTTTCAGGGGACGGACTCGGAGGTCCATCCTACAACTAATAGGTCTCTTATGGTTCGAGAACCACTTTCAAAAACCCTTCGCCGCCGCGGTGCAGCCGCGCGAACCACTGCGGACCATCGTCCAGGGGAGCGACGGCGCTGACCAGCGGCGCGACCTGCATCCGGCCGCGTGCGATCATTTCCAGGCAGGCGGGGTATTCGCCCCGCGAGGCGCATGATCCGTGGATGGTGATCTCGCGGGTCACGGCGGCCTGCAGGGGGAACTCGACCTGTCGGCGCGAGATTGCCGACGAGGGTCAACTGGCCGCCCTTTCGCAGGCAGGCCATGGCCAGTTGCACGGTGGCCGTGCCGCCGACCGCTTCCAGGGCCAGATCGGCCCCGCGCCCGCCGGTGCGGCGGATAATTTCGGCTTTGACGTCGCAGGCGTCGGAGCGGAACCCTTCGTCGGCCCCGAATTGACAGGCCATTTGCAGCCGGTGGCCGTCAACGTCCACGCCATAAATCCGGCCGCAGCCCGCCGCGCGGAGGGCCTGCACCACCAGCAGGCCGATCATGCCCGTGCCGACCACGACCGCCGTATCGCCGATCGTTACGCGGCTGCGTGCCACGCCGTGCAAGGCAATAGAAAGCGGTTCGACCAGCGCAGCGTGGACGAAGGCGACTTCCGCCGGCAGGCGGTAGAGCACGCGCTGCGGCACGGCGACGAACTCGGCAAAAGCCCCATGGCGGCGGTAATCGTCGCAGGAGACCCCCAGCACGCGGCGGTGGTCGCAAAGATTGATTTCGCCGCGGCGGCAATGCCAGCAGCGACCGCAGTAGATCGTCGAGTCGAAGGTTACCCGGTCGCCGGCCGTCCAATCGCAGACCTCGGGCCCGACGGCGACGATCGTCCCCGCCGCCTCATGGCCCATGATGATCGGCGGCTGCCGCCGGCCGGTGCTGCCGTCCATGCCGTGGATGTCGCTGCCGCAGATGCCGCATGCCGCGACGCGGAGCAGGACCTCGTCGCCGGCAATCTCGGGGCGCGGCCAGTCCTGGATTTCCAGATGGTTGTAGGCGGTGAGAACAAGGGCTTTCATGGGCGGGCTCGAGATGGCGATGCGTTAACGCAGGGAACGGCCCAATTATAGAGCATGTTTAACCCGGAGCCAACGGCGACGGTGCGACTACCTTGCCGGGACCGACGATAGTGGTTGACATCGCCCCAGCCGGCTGCGAGAATGAGCCGCAAGTCGCCGGTCCGGTGGCGGTCCGGCCCGTGCGAACTCCCCCTGGTTGATAACATGCCAAACTCCAATCGCGGTTCCTTGTTGTTCGTTCTTTTTGCCACCTGTGTCACGGCGACGGGCGGTTTCCTCTTCGGCTACGACACGGCCGTGATCAACGGCGCCAATTCCTACATCAAGGCGCACTGGGACCTCTCCGATTTCCAGCAGGGGCTCGTCGGCGCCAGCGCCATCCTGGGCTGTATTCCGGGAGCCATGTTCGCGGGCTGGCTCAGCGATCGCTTCGGCCGCAAGCGGTTGCTGTTCCTCTGCGCGATATTGTACGGCTTGTCGGCCGTCCTCTTTCTCCCCGCTCTCTCTCCGAACCTCAATCAGTTCCTCGTCGCGCGGTTCATTTGCGGGCTGGGCATCGGGGCCTCGTCGATGATCTGCCCGGTTTACATCGCCGAGTTGGCGCCGGAGAAATGGCGCGGCCGGCTGGGGACGCTCTTCCAACTGGGAATCGTCGTCGGCATTCTGATCACGCTGTTCGTCAACAAGCTGATCCAGGGCTGCGGCGACGATGCTTGGAATGCGGCCCTCGGCTGGCGTTGGATGCTGGGCGTCGGGGCCGTGCCGGCCGCCGTTTTCCTTCTCCTGTTGCTCGCCGTCCCCGAGAGCCCGCGCTGGCTGGCCCAGAACAGCCGCGAAGAAGAGGCCCGCAAAATCCTTTCCAGGGCGGGTGGGACCGTCCACGCCGAGAAGCAAATGACCGAGATTCGGGAGGCCATCGGCCAGGAGGAAGGCCATTTCTCGGAGTTGTTCGGCGGCGTCTACTTGCGTCCGCTGGTGCTGGCGGTCGTGCTCATGTTGTGTTCCCAGTTCTGCGGCATCAACGCCATCATTTACTATTCGACGGATATCTTCAAAACGGCCGGGGCCGACAGCACCTCGGCTTTCGCCGCGACGGCTTCGATCGGCGTGATCAACCTGATCGCAACGCTTGTGGCGATTGCCTGCGTCGACAAGCTCGGCCGCCGACCGCTGCTGCTGTTTGGCGCGGCGGTGCAAACGATCGCCTTGGGAATGATCGGCTGGATGTTCTCTTCCCCGACGCAGGTCCCCGCCGGTCTGGTCAGGGTATTCGAAGTCGTGGGCTCGATGGTCGATCCTCAGCAGGCGGCCCTTTTCGGTTGCATCATCACCTTCACGGCGGCCTTTGCCGTGTCGATCGGGCCGATCGGCTGGCTGTTTTGCTCGGAAGTGTTTCCCAACCGCGTCCGCGGCCGGGCCATGTCGCTGGCCGCCATGAGTGTCTGGATCTCTTGTTACATCGTCTCTTTGACCTTCCCCATGCTGAAAGAAAATCCCGCCATCGGGCCGGCCAAGACCTTCTGGATCTACGGCGGCGTGAGCTTGTTCTCCTTCGTCTTCGTGGCGCTGTTCATCCCGGAAACGAAGGGGCGGACGCTGGAACAAATCGAGCGTTACTGGAAAGGCCGCCGCGCGGAGTAGACGGAAACGCCGACGAGCAGACGCCGTGGCAGATCCTGGCGATGGTCACGGGCACGCGATGCCGTGTGGAGCAGTACTTCGAAGAGGGAAAGACCCACCTGGGAATGGCGGATTACGAAGCTCGGGCTTGGACCAGTTGGCATCACCACATGGCGTTGGTCTCGCTGGCCCGTCTGTTGGTGACACTCACCAAGCGCGAAGTGAAAAAGGACATTCCCGATCTAACCTCAGACATGGCACTGCGCGTTTTGCGTGCGGCATTTGCCAAGCCGACACTCAGCGCAGACGAGGCAACGGACCTGATCGATTACTATCGCGACCGAAACAAGGTCGCCCACGATTCGCATCGTAAGTCCTGGTTGGCAAAGCACAAGGAGCTGCCGAAGAAACTCTTGCTGTAGAGAAAGCGTAAGCCTGACCTTTACGACGATCGAACAATCGATAATTGATAATTCAAGCCTGACCCCGTTGCCTAGAACCACCAGTAGGCATAGTACAACCCTGCAAAGAGCAGAAGCAAGCCGGACAAGCCGGACAGAATTCGCCATTTGTGCCTCAGACATCTCATTTTCTTATGCCCAGCGGATCGCATGCCCAACGCCGCCTCTACCAGGGCATCCAGCGTCGAGCCACTTCAATTATCGGACGCGAGGACGGGCTGGGCAAGTGGGCGGTGTGCCGGGCGGAAATGGCGTCGTTGTGCATTACCGGGACTATTCCATTGCCTCAGCGATTTCCTTCGACGGATCGTAATCGGCGTGGCGTGGCAGGCAAATGATCAGGATCCCGCCAAATATGCCTTCCCAGTCACCGCCAAGCTCGCGGACCTTGTCGAGGATTCGCCTGACAGACGGTCGCTCGTTCCATCCCTCGCGAAGCAAGTAGTCAAAAGTCCGATACGCGCTGCTCTTCTCTACGCGACGGTCTACGACAAGGCGGCCTTCGCTATCGCGATGAGCTTCGATTACATCATGGAACGCGAGAGGCTGGCAGAGAATCGCAACCTCCGGGCCGACGATGCGATACCGCTCACCGCCGAGTGCCGTGACATGGATCGTGGCCGACGAGCCATCGCGGAAGACAAGATTCTCGAAATGTGCCTCGGATTCCATGACGGTGCCTTCGCACAGCGGGGTTCCGAACTGTCGCACTGTCCATCGGAAGGGCCTCGGCGTAGGCCCATTCCCGCAGTTGACGCCGCCCTTAGCAGGGCGATCAGCGTCGAGCTACGATTGATTCTACCGCGCCGTGGCGGCTTGCACCGCGTCAAGGCGTCCGCGCAGCGGCTCTGCGGGCGGGCGCTGTTGGCGGCTAACGCTCGGACCGCTCCAAGATTTCCCGCACCAGGGCCACTAAGCCCCGGACCGTCGTTGGGTCAGATTTGGGCATCACTTCCGAACCCTGCGGCACCGTCCGCCCAAGTTCTCGCTCCAGTTCCACCATAAAAGCGATCCAATCCATGCTGTCCCATAGAGGCAGGATTTCCAGCGTGCCCGGATAACTGTCATCTGCGTGAATGAACAATGGGTCAACTAATCCAACTCCGGCTACTGCGCGGCGGACGGCCAGCGCAACCTCGGCCGCCTCGGTGTTGCGTGTGAGCCCGCAGTCAACGAGGAAGGCGTCGTCGGGCTGACGAGTGCGTCCCTTGGGCAACGGGGTCAGGCTTGAATTATCAATTATCGATTGTTCCGTGCTCGCTTGCTCTGGAGTCGCGAGGCAAGCGCGTTGATGATCGGCAGTACGTTATGCCAGTCGTTCTGGACCTTTCGATGAATGGCGCTGACCGCTCCTGATCCGAGGCAATGGTGCTCACCAATCGCCCGCCACTCGTGTCGGCGGGTAGTCGCCATCTCGACGCTGTATTCCTTGAGAACATCGTAGCAGACGAACTCCTGGGCCTTGCTCGCGTCCACATAGCCCGCGTAGCTGCTCCAAGCGAAAGACCGAAGATACAGCAGCCGCTCGCGGGCACCGACCCGCCGGAAAGCGGCGATTTTCAGGGGATTCAGGTGGATATAGCGTGTCACGGCGGTAAGATACACGTCGTCTTCCATCAGTTTGGCCCTGAAACGGCCCTGGAAAAGGTGGCCGGGCCGGCGATGCTTGTAGCGGGAGTAAAGCGCGTAACGCGTGAGCAACCGCTGCATGAATCGCGACAGGTTTGCACGCGGCGTTCGCACGAGCAGATGGAAATGGTTCTCCAGCAGGGCAAAAGCGTAAAGCCGCACACCCGCCGTATGCAGGCTGTCGGCCAACTGCGCGAGGAACCGCTGGCGGTCATCCTCGCTCCAGAAGATGACCGCCCGCCCATTGCCACGGCTCGTGACATGGTAAACGGCATTCGAAAAATCGATGCGTGGTGGGCGTGCCATGCTCTTAGAATATCATCTCCTGCAATCATGGGCAATAATAACATTTGATAATTCAAGCCTGACCCCGTCGCACTGCTTCGTACTCCTCCATGTACTGATCTACTAATCGATCCCATCGCTTCATGTGATACTGCTTCCTTCACTTCTCGAAGTTCTGTTGCTTGACTGTCTTGCCAGACGACGCGTTGCGCTTCGCTGACAGACCGACTTGCAAAGACGAGTTCCCTCCGATCCTGTCAAGGATAGAGAATCACACGATATGACACCCGATATGACGCCTTCCGCTGGCCAGAAATGGCCGGAATTGAAATAAAGTAATATTTCTGAATAATTACGGTTCTCGGGAATAATCGGAGGCCGTTGCCACGAATCGACGAGGTGGATGGAAGGGGCCTTGCCCAAGGCCCCTAAACCCCCGGCGGCCAAAAAACTTTTGGCACGACTATCCCTAATCGTATCCCTAAACGCGGTCTCGCGCGTACTTATAAGTGTGGGCGCGAACGTGCGCATCGGCGGTGGCCGGTCCGCCGCAAGGCAAGGAGACTTCGGATGGGAAGAAATCGTGGACCGAAGAATGGAAGAACGAGGAGGCCGCAGGCCAGCCTGGGTGGATCTCCGGAAACAGAAATGTTGAATATTTCGGCATGGTTTAGAAATGGGGACAGGCACCTCGCCGGCGTCCATTTCTTGCGGCCTAATCGCTATTCGGTTCGGAGCCAGTCCCCGTTTCGGAACCAAGCCTGGGCGGGCGCCTGGTCCGGCGACGTAAACCTTTTCAGGATTGGGAGTTGCGCCTTGGGTATCCAGACACATTCCGTACACGATGCCGGACAATTTGTCGGGCAAGAACTCCGCGGCGGCGGCGCAAGTCATTAGCAGGCAAAGACTTCGGTCCGAGGAAAAACGCGTTTTATGGTCTTTTTGTCCGGCACCGGTGCCGGACAAGACCGCCAGAAGAGGCATACGCCCTGCGCCAGGGCGGCGACGAAGTTCGGGGAGCTTCCGCGCGCCAGATCAACCATGTTCGTCATGGGTCCCCGAACTCCGCGCCACAAAAATCAAGATGGATAATTACGGTTCTCTGGAACAAGCGGAAACGGTTCTGGAAAACAACTTCAAGGCAACGCAGGAGGGAGCACCAATGGCCACTACTTACGGTTCCGTCCCATTCTCGCTTGGCAGCCGGAAGACAGACAGCGCGGCGCGAAAGCTCTCCGCTACGGCGAAGTTGCCGTCCGGAGTGAAGGAGAAGCTCCGCGCTTCGCGGCCGCCGTCATAACGGTGGATCTCTTTTCCGCTGCCCAGAGAAGTCAAGCCGGCAGGTGGACACCCCTCACCCGCCGGCAAGGCGGAAATTGGACATCGCATCGTCCGTAAGCTACACTGGCGGTTGTAAGGTCCGGGTGTATCCAGGCCGAGGTCATCCTAATCCAAGAAAGAAGTGGTGCTATGAAAGTTTTTTATGGCAAATGGCTGAGCGCCGCCGTCGCAGTATTCGCCATGGTCGCAGCCGCGACGGGCGCCGGGCAGGCAACCCCAGGCGCCGCTGGGCCGGTGGGTGTGGTGAGCAACATCAAAGTGCTCTCGGACAAGGTCCCCGACGTCTCCAGCCTTGAGGCCTGGAAGAAATCGTTCATCAAGGAAGGGATGAGCGACAAGGACAAGGCCCTGGCGATCTTCAACACGGAAGTCACTTTCCAGCAGGCCGATGCGCCGCCCGCCGAGTACCTTCAGCGGGAAGACGCCGTCCTGGATCCCATCAAGCTGTTCAACGTCTACGGCTACACGCTCTGTTCGGTGAGCTCGGCGAATGTGATGTGCCTGGCCCGCTACGTCGGTTTGCCGGCCCGCTGCTACACGATCAATGCCCACGTGGTGCCCGAGATTTACTACGACAACGCCTGGCACATGTTCGATGCCGACCTGATCGAATACTTCCCCAAGGCCGACGGCTCGATCGCCTCGATCAAGGAGATTGTCGACGCGGTGGCGAAGTGGAAGGCCGAGCACCCTGACTACGCCACGGTCAACAAGGAGAACCGTTACGCCTACATGGCGAAGCCCGGCTGGAAGACCGGCCCGGAGATCCTTCTGCGCAATCCCTATTACGACGATTCGGGCTGGCTGCCCTGCGCCGAGTTCGCCTGGGGCGACACGATGCTGCAGTTCGGCCGGATCAACAACGACTGGCAGTCTTGCTACTCGATGGGTTACCGGGTGAACGTGCAACTCCGCCAGGGCGAGAAACTCACGCGGAACTGGTTTAATAAGGGCCTGCACGTGAACATGGACGGCGGCGCGGCGCCGGGATCGCTCACGGCCAAGGTTGGCGAGGGCTCGCTGCGTCATTCGCCGCGGTGGGGCGACCTCGCGCCGGGACGCGTCGGCAACGGCACGCTGGAATACAACGTGCCCTTGGGGCTGGGCTCCCCGCTCCGCGAGGGAAGGCTTGCAGGTCGCGGCGCCTTCCGTGGCGGCGCGCTGCGGGCCGACAATCTGGCCTCCCAGTCCGAAGACCATACTAGCCCCGCGGTCCACGTCAAGGACCCGGAGAGCCCGGGTGTGCTCGATATTCGCATGCCTTCCAGCTATGTCTACCTCGCCGGCCGCCTGGCGTTCGCGCCCGTGCTCGGCGAGGGCGGCGAGATCAAAGTGCTCGTCTCCGACAACAACGCCCTGGACTGGAAGCAAGTGGCTGCGGTCAGTGCGGCGGGCAAGCAGACCATCGACCTGAAGCCCCTGATTTTTCGCCGCTACGCGTACGTGGTCCGCTTCGTGATGAAGGGCAAGGGAACCGGGCTGGACAATCTCACTTTCACCAACGACGTGCAGCTCTCGCAGCGCCCGCTGCCCGCCCTGGCCCGCGGCGACAACAAGATCAACTTCTCCGCTGGGCCCCAGGAAGGCACGATCACGATTGAAGGCGCCATGGAGCCGAGCTCCAAGGGAAAGCAACTCCTGTTCAGCGATTTCCATCCCAAGCTCGACGGCTACGCTCCCGACGCCTTCCCCCGAGGCGAGGGCGAGAAGAGCCTCACGTTCCCCGTGAAGACCCCCGGCGACATCACGCGACTGCGGATCTCCGACCACTTCCTCTCCAGCGGCAAGGACAGCGTGTTCCTGATCGAGGTCTCCTTCGATGGGGGCAAGACCTGGAAGACCGTCGACCGGCCCGAGGGGTTGACGCTGCCGCGAAATTGGGTTGGCCGTTACGTCACCGTTAGCGACGTGCCCGCCGGCACGCGCTCGGCGCAGGTCCGATACCATGCCATCGGCCGCAACACGCTGGCCTTGACCAATGCCCGCATCGACGCGGACTATCAAGAGCCGGCCGGCGGCTTCCGCCCGATTCAAGTGACCTACGTCTGGGAGGAGGGCGGGCTGGAGAAGAAGGACGTCCACGTGGCTCGTAGTCCCGCGGAGACCTATACCATTACGTGCGAGTCCACGCCGGTGATGAAGTCGCTGGTTGTGGAGTTGGCAAAATGAGCGTGTAGTTTCACGAACTTCCAAGGATGCCCCGTCCATCACCTTAGCTGGGCAACCCGTGGCCGATCATGCCTATTCTTCCGCCGATCAACTGCTATGGATACGTTTTTCGAATACCGCTTTACCTCGTGAACTTGTAATACACTCAAACTGTAAACGTCCCCGCCGACCCTGTGTCGGTGGAACGATGACTGATCAGCTAAAACTGCGCGTATCCCCCGCGTATTTAGCAGTTTCCGCCGACCGTCGCGTGGTGCCCGCCGCCCGGTGCGGCGGGCACCACGCGACGGTTGGCGGAAACTGCTAAGGGGGTTGTGAGGCGGCGTTCTAGCTGGCCAATCATCGCTCTACCGGGGCAAGCCCGGTAGTGGCGTTTACAGTTTGAGTAATACACTTCTAAACAAGGAATTCCCGGATTATGACATACGCCGGAAACATCATCAGAAGAACACGCATGGTGCCCGCGCCGCACTCCAAATTGCCTTCGCTAGTTTCCGTGCTCGTCGCCGCTTGCCTGGGCTTGTGCTGGGCCTGGTTGGCCGGCACGGAGGGCCAGGCCCGAGCGGCTGTCTACGTGGTCGATGCGGCGGCCCTCGCCGCGGCGGATACCAACCTGGGCTCCGAGGAGAAACCCTTCAAGTCGGTGCAGCGCGCCGCCGACATGGCCAAAGCGGGTGATACGGTCTACGTCATGGCGGGCCGGTACAAGGAGCGGGTCGTGGTGAAGACCAGCGGGGCGGAAGGCCGGCCAATCACGTTCCGGGCCATGCCTCGGCGCTCGGCGACCGTCGGCGGCTTCGACCTGGAAGCGAACTATATTCGCGTGGAGGGTTTTGAGCTTACGGCCGACAAGCCGGCTACGGCCGTGCAACTCCGCGGCAGCCACTGTGAAGTGCTGGACAACTACATCCACGACATGATGGAGGGGGTCACGGGGACCGGCGGCAACAAGACTTCCCCCTCCGGCAAGCGCGACTACTCGGCGGTGGTCCATAATCGCATCGCCTACAACAAGGTCTATCACACCGAATACGGTTTCCTCCTCAACGGCGAGGACTGGCTCGTGGAGAACAACGAGGTCAACCGGCTGTTCATGTACGCGCCGGGCAGGACTTTTGACGATTGCGACTACACGCGATTCTTCGGCAAGGGCTGTGTCCAACGCTGCAACTACTACCACGGCAGCACCCAGCGGGAGATCAGGACGGCCCACGTGGATTGCATCCAGACATTCCCCCGCGACGGCGAGAGCGCGGTGGACGTGCTCTTCGAGAACAACGTCTGTTTCGATTTCCACCAGATGTGCATGGTGGAGACGCTTGGCCCGCATGCCGAGCTGGGGCGATGGACCTTCCGCGGTAACATCGCCTCGACCGATTCGCCCACGATGCGCGGGGGCTGGGGCCCGGATATCATCCACACCACCGACGTGACGATCGAGAACAACACCTTCTCGACGGTGAATTGGTCCACGATCGGCCTGCGGGGCAAGGAATCGACCAACGGGCAGATCCGCAACAACATCCTCTGCCGCGCCCAGCGGGCCGTCGTTGACGGCGACGAGGCCTTCACGCCCTCCAGACCGCTCATCGAACACAACCTGACGTTCAGGACCGCGCCGCTGGCGGGCGGGACGAACGTCAACGGCAAAGATCCGCTTTTCGTCGATTCCCAGCACCGCAATTTCCGCTTGCTCAAGGGCAGCCCGGCCGTCGCGGCGGGCAAAGGCGGCGTGACGATCGGGGCCCTGGAGTACCCCAACGTCTATTATGTTGATCCCCGCCATCCGGCGGCGACCGACGAACCGGTATGGGGCTATCCGGGCGTGCCGCTGACAACGCTTGCCAAGGCGATGGAAGTAGCGCAAGCCGGCGAGACCGTAATCTTGCGCGGCGGCGTCTATCGCGAGACGCTGAAACCCGGCAGGGACGGCGTGACCGTGCGGGCCATGAAGGGTGAAAAAGTGACGATCAGCGGCGCGGACTTGATCGAGGGCTGGCGGCGGGCCGCCGGCAGTTGGTTTGCGCCGCTGGCCGCTGAGCCGAAGAAGGTCCTCCGCGACGGCCGGCCGTGGTCCGACTTCGCTTACGACAAGGCTGCCGGGCGGATCATGATGAAGACCGGCGGCGACCCGCGCCTGCACGCGTTCGAGACGCTCGTGCGGGAGCAGGGAATCGATCTGGCCGGCAAGGAGCACGTGTACGTGGACGGCATCACGGTGGAGAACACGTTGAAGGAACCCCGTTAAGAGCTGCTTCCGGCTTGTCGGCCAGCGATCGGGACTTCATCCCTACCCTCCGCCGTGAAGGCCAACAGTCGCTGGTTTTTCTGCCGCCTGCCGTTCATGAGTTGCGCGTTGTACTTGTCTTTCCATTTTCTCCCTTGCGGGAGGACCGTTCGGGGCTTCGGCATGTGGCTTCCGGCCTTGCGATCCCCAACCGTTATTTATCGGTTGTAGTCATCGACAGCGGCCTGTCCGAATCACGCGGCCCCGAGATCGGCATAGTACGTTGGAGACGCCGCTATGAATCAGGGCGAGGTGGCTATTGCTGCTACCCCCCATAGGTATCTGTGTCTTTGGTCCTGGAAACCTCAAGTTTTTCGGCGATGCGGCACTTTGATTGACGAGATGGCGATCTCGGAATCGGTTTGTCGGGAGAATCATGGGCAGTGCGGGTGGATCGTCCCAGCGTCGAGAAACAAACCCTTCGTGACACTCTACAACACGATTATCCGCCAATTGGTCCCGTCCAATGACTTCTTGAGAACTGAACTTGACTTCCGTCCCAGTCCACATATTATTCCCAAGATTTCATGCGACAATTCGGCGGTTTAATTCGGCTGGAATGGATGGCATGACTACGGCCGTCCAACTTGTCGGAGGGGGGTGTCCCCTTTGCCGCCACGGGTCTTTTTGGACATCTTGGCTGGCGCCGCAAGTCGGCGGTGGAGAGAAAAAGGGGGACGGTATGGACCGTTTCGCTCGGTTGTCTATCCTGGCTGCGCTGGGAATCCTCGGCGCGGATTATGCTCCTCTAGCCCGTGGAGCAAACTACTCGTGGAACGTCTCGTCGGGCACCTGGTCCACGGCCGCCGATTGGAATCCTGCCACCGTGCCCGGCCCCGCCGACACCGCGTGGGTCGTCAATGGCGGGTCGACCACGATCTCCTCCGGTGTGTCGGCAACTTGCGGCACGCTCGCCCTGGGCGGCGCCCTCAGCGGAAGCGTGCAGTTGGTTTCCGGCGGCAGCCTGACGGTCCCCAGTGGCGGCGAATACGTCGGCTACACCGGCGCCGCGACGTTTACTCAAACAGGCGGCACGAACAATGCCGTAAGCGGCCTTGTAGTGGGTCACACGGGCAGTGCCACCGGCTTCTACAACCTCAGCGGCGGTTCGCTCTTCGCGGGCTACATTACCGACGGCAATTTCGCCAGCGGAACATTCACGCAAACCGGCGGCACAACCTCCGCCGGAGTCATTTACGTGGCGCAAACGCCCCGGCCACCGGCTCGTACAGCCTCAGCGGCAGCGGATACTTTTATTCCGCCGGCACCGAGTACATCGGCGACGGAAGCAGCGGGACATTCAGTCAAACGGGCGGAACGAACTCTACCGAGGCTTCCGTTTTGTTGGGTTTGAACGCGGGCAGCAGCGGTTCGTACAGCCTCAGCGGGAGCGGGTACCTTGTTTGCTCCGCGATCGAGTACGCCGGCTTCAACAATGGCAGCAGCGGGGCGTTCACGCAAAGCGGCGGCACGAACTCTTCCCCTGAAGGCATCTTCTTGGGCACCGCCGCCTCCAGCAGCGGCTCGTACAGCCTCAGCAGCGGATTGCTCTTGGCGGCAAGCAACGAGTTCGTCGGCAATTCGGGCAGCGGGGCGTTCACTCAAAGCGGCGGCACGAACTCCGTCACAAACGGCGGCAGCGTTTACGTGGGCGCCAACGCCGGCAGCAGCGGCGCATACAACATGAGCGGCGGTTCGCTCGCGGCGGCCAACATGTACGCCGGCTTTTCTGGCAGTGGATCGTTCACTCAAACCGGCGGCACAAACTCCGTCACGAGTGGCGGCTCCGTTTACGTGGGCGCCAACGCCGGCAGCATCGGTTCGTATAGCCTTAGCGGCAGCGGATACCTCGTCGCTCCCTCGGTGGGAATCGGCTATTCTGGAAACGGAACGTTTACGCAAACAGGCGGCACGAACTCTGTCACAAGCAGCCTTGCTTTGGGTGACAACACCGGTAGCAGCGGCTCGTACAACCTGAGCGGCAGCGGGTACCTCGCCGCTGCCATAGAGAACGTCGGCGTATCGGGCAGCGGGGCGTTCATTCAGACAGGCGGCACGAATTCCGCCACAAATTATCTTGCTTTGGCTGACACAGCCGGGAGCAGCGCCTCGTACAACCTTAGCGGTAGCGGATACCTCGCCACGGCCACCGAGTACATCGGCTACAGCGGCAACGGGGTGTTCACTCAAACCGGCGGCACGAACTCCGCCACTGCGGGCCTTTTGCTGGGCTCCCACACGGGCAGCAGCGGCTCGTACAACCTCAATGGCGGCTTGCTGCTGCTGAGCGGCACGGGTCTCACAGCCGGCTCAGGCAGCGCGGCGCTGAACTTCGGCGGCGGCACACTGGCGCTTCCGCCGGCTGGTCCTCTTCGGTGGCGATGACGCTTACCGGTTCGGGCGGCAACGCCACCATCGACACCACCGGCGGCAGCATCACGCTCTCCGGCGCGCTCAGCGGTGGCGGAGGACTGAACAAGATTGGTTCCAACACTTTGACTCTTTCGGGCGTCAACACGTTTGCGGGCAATCTGACGGTCGATGGCGGCACGCTCGCAATGCCCGGCGGTACGCTGGCGCCCGCCAGCGAGTACGTCGGCTACAGCAATACGGCCAGCTTCGCGCAATCCGGCGGAACCGATAGCACTCAGAATCTCTACCTTGGCTTCAACCCCGGCAGTAGCGGGTCGTACAACCTGAGCGGCAGCGGCTACCTAGCGGCGGGAACCGAGCACGTCGGCTATTCCGGCAGCGGCAGCTTCACGCAGTCGGGCGGAAGCCACGCGGTTTCCAGCGAGCTCGACGTGGGGTATCAATCGGGCGGCGTCGGGACCTATAACCTTAGCGGTGGCTCGCTCGTGGTTTTTTCAGGCACCATGATCGTGGGCAACTCCGGCAGCGGGGTATTCACTCAAACTGGCGGAACGACCTTGGTCGCAGCCAACCTTTTCTCGCTTGTCCTGGGTTACAACGCCGGTAGCAGCGGCTCGTACAACCTCAGCGGCAGCGGGTACCTCGTCGCTCCCTACGAGTACGTCAGCGTATCCGGCAGCGGAGCGTTCACTCAAACCGGCGGCACGAATTCTGTTACGACCTTGTTAGATTTGGGTTATAACGGCAGCGGCTCGTACAACCTCAGCGGCAGCGGATACCTCGTCGCTCCCTACGAGTACGTCAGCGTATCCGGCAGCGGAGCGTTCACTCAAACCGGCGGCACGAATTCTGTTACGACCTTGTTAGATTTGGGTTATAACGGCAGCGGCTCGTACAACCTCAGCGGCAACGGATACCTCGTTGCCGCAAGCGAGTCCGTCGGAAATGGCGGCAGCGGGGTGTTCACTCAAACCGCCGGCACGAATTCCGCCACAGGCGGCCTTTACGTGGGTGACGGCAGCAGCGGCACGTACAACCTCAGCGGCGGATCGCTGGCCACGCCCTACCTGTCCGTCGGCTATTACGGCAGCGGGGCCTTCACGCAAACCGGCGGCACGTGCTCCGTCGCAGGCAGCCTTCGCGTAGCTTCCAACCCCGGCGACATCGGCTCGTACAACCTCAGCGGCAGCGGATACCTCGTCGCTCCCTACGAGTACGTCGGCAATCCTTATGACAATACCGGCAGCGGGGTGTTCACCCAAACGGGCGGCACGAACTCCGTCACAAGCACCCTTTCGGTGGGCTCTGGCAACGGCTCGTACAACCTGAGCGGCAGCGGTTACCTCGCCGCTGCAGCCGAGGAAATCGGCTATTCCGGCAGCGGGGCATTCATTCAAAGCGGCGGCACGAACTCCGCTGGGAGCCTTGCCTTAGGCTATTCCGGCGGAGGGACCGGCACGTACAACCTCAGCGGTGGTTCGCTCTTTGTGACGGGCGATGAGTCGGTCGGGTTCTCGGGAAGCGGCGCGTTCACGCAAACGGGCGGCACGAACTCCGGCGCAACCGACCTTGTCCTGGGTACCAGCACCGGCGGCAGCGGCTCGTACAACCTTAGCGGGAGCGGATATTTGGCCGCTCCCAGCGTTTTCGTCGGCAATTTAGGCAGCGGGACGTTCACGCAAACCGGCGGCACGAGCGTCACGTCTGTGCTTTCACTTGGAGGCGCCTCCGGCAGCACCGGCTCGTACAGCCTCAGCGGCGGTTCGCTCTTCGCTGCCACCGAGTACATCGGCGAATACGGCAGCGGCGCGTTCATACAAACAGGCGGCACGAACTCCGCGAACAATTTTTACCTGGGGTACTTCGCCGGCAGCAGCGGCACGTACAGCCTCAGCGGCGGCACGCTCGTTTCACCGGGCCCCGAATACGTCGGCTATTCCGGCGGCGGGGTGTTCACGCAAACAGGCGGAATGAATTCTGCCGCAAGTGGCTCCATTTTCTTGGGTGACAACGCCGGCAGCAACGGCTCGTACAATCTAAGCGACGGATTGCTCTCCGCGACGAACAACGAGTACGTCGGCTATTCTGGAAGCGGAGCGTTCACGCAATCGGGCGGTACGAACTCTGCACCCATCGTTTACATGGGTTACAACCCCGGCGCCAGCGGCTCGTACAGCCTCAGCGGCAACGCCCTGCTTGCCACAACCAGCGAGTACGTCGGGCTTTCCGGAGCCGGCAACTTCACGCAATCCGGCGGGACCAATACGACCTCCGGCAGTCTGTACCTCGGGTCCAGCGCCAATAGCAGCGGAACATATAGCTTGGGCGGCAACGGTCAGCTTTCCGCAGCGGTCGAATACGTGGGCTACAACGGAAGCGGCAGCTTCACGCAATCGGGCGGGACCAATTCGGCGCCCGACGGCCTGTTCCTCGGATACTTCGGTGGCGGCAGCGGAAACTACAATCTCAGCGGCGGGGCCTTGTCGGCGTTCTCTGTGAATATCATTAACGGCAGCTTTACACAATCGGGCGGAAGCAATATGCTGGCGTATGGACTGTACGTTGGTAACTTTGGCAGCGGCACGTATAGCCTCAGTGGCAGCGGCCTGCTCTCCCTAGGTTATGAGTACGGCCTAAATTACGAGTACATCGGCAACTCGGGAAGCGGCAGTTTCACGCAGTCGGGCGGAACCAATACGGGATCGTTATTTCTGTACCTCGGATACGCCGATGGCAGCAGCGGAACCTATAGCTTGGGCGGCAACGGTCTTCTTTCCGCAGGAAACGAATACGCGGGCTACAGCGGAAGCGGCAGCTTCACGCAGTCGGGCGGAACCAACTCGGTTCCGAGCGAGCTTTACCTGGGATACAATGCCGGCAGCAGCGGCTCGTACAACCTTAGCGGCAGCGGATACCTCGCTGTTTACTACGAGTACGTCGGCTACTCGGGCAGCGGGGCGTTCACCCAATCAGGCGGCACGAACTCTGCACCCATCGTTTTAATGGGTTACAACCCCGGCAGCAGCGGATCGTACAACCTCAGCGGCGGTTTGCTCTTTGCCACGAGCAACGAGTACGTCGGCTATTCAGGCAGCGGGGCGTTCACGCAAACGGGCGGCACGAACTCCGTAGCAGACAACGCCTACTTGGGTTACAACGCTGGCGGCAGCGGCTTGTATAACCTCAGCGGCAACGGATACCTGACCGTTCCCTACGAGGCCGTCGGCTTTTCCGGCAGCGGGGCGTTCACGCAAACCGGCGGTACGCACTCCGTAACAGGCACCCTGTACCTGGGCTTCTACGCCGGCAGCAGCGGTTCGTACAGCCTCGGCGGCAGCGGAGACCTAGTCGCTGCCTACGAGGCCGTCGGCTTTTCCGGCAGCGGGGCGTTCACGCAAAGCGGCGGCACGTGCTCCGTCCCAGGCACGCTTTTCCTGGGCTTTAACACCGGCGGCAACGGCTCGTACAACCTCAGCGACAGCGGATACCTAGTCGCTGCCTACGAAGACGTTGGCTTTTCCGGCAGCGGGGCGTTCACGCAAACCGGCGGTACGCACGCCGTAACAGGCACCCTTTTCCTGGGCTTTAACCCCGGCAGCAGCGGCTTGTACAACCTGAGCGACAGCGGATACCTTGTCGCTGCCTACGAAGACGTTGGCTTTTCCGGCAGCGGGGCGTTCACGCAAACCGGCGGCACGCACTCCGTCCCAGGCACCCTTTTCCTGGGCTTTAACCCCGGCAGCAGCGGTTCGTACAGCCTCAGCGGCAGCGGATACCTTTCTGCGGGCACAACCTCCGTCGGGCGCAGTCTGGTTTCACGCAGTCGGGCGGAACCATCGGGCCGGGGATCCTCATCAACGCCGGCACCTTCAGCTACTACGGCGGCACCTTCGACGCCAGGCTCGTCAACCAGGGAACGGCCGTTTTCGGCGGCCCGTTCTACGCCGGGCAAGGAATTGAGAATGACGTCACGATGATCGTGACCTCCGGTGGTCTGCTGGCCACCAGCGGCGGATCCTCCACGCTGGACAATGAAGGCACCTTCATCCTCGCCGGCGGCACGCTCGCCGGCGGAGCGAGCGCCGGCAACGGCGGGCCGATCGTCAATAACGGGCTGATCAGCGGCTATGGCGCGCTCACCAGCGGCGTCGGCATCATCAACAATGCCCAAATCACCCAGAGCGGCGGGGTCCTTACAATCTCCGCGGGAACTTCCAGCATGACCAACGCAGGGACGATCACCATGGTCTCCGGCTACCAGCTTCGCCTCAGTTCGGGCACGCTGTACAACCAGAACACGATCGACTTGAACTCGTCCACGCTCGCAGGCAGCGGGCTGTTGAACAACACCACCGGCGAAATCGTCGGGCCGGGCACGATCACGGCGCCGTTTGTGAACTCCGGAGGCGTGCTTTCCGTCCCCGCGGGAGGCACAAATATCACGTCCGCCTTTGTGAATTCGGGGGCCATTCAACTCGACGGCTTTACCGCGGTCCTTACGGGAGGGTCGATTACCAACACCAACACCATCCAAGGCAACGGCCTGGTATCCAACGCCGTGAACAACACGGGCACGATCGAGTCAGTCGGCGGCGCGCTGACGCTCGCCGGCCCGATTCAAAACAGCGCCGGCGGTCTTCTCGCCGTAGACTACGGGAGCAAGCTGTTCGTCTCGTCGGGACTGGCCGCTAATCTCGGCACCATCAACCTGACGGGCGGCGTCTTCGACAACAACTCGTTCGCCTTGAGCAATTCCGCGGAAATCTCCGGTTACGGCACGTTTCGCACGGGCGGACTCGTGAACTACGGCGTGGTGACGCTCACGGGCGGCAATTCGACGGTCAACGGCCCGGTCACCAACGCTTCCGGCGGGACGATCAACATCTCGTACAACCCGGCCATCTTCACGGGCAACGTGATCAACAACGGTTTCGTCAAGAGCACCTCCACCACGGTGACGTGGGCCGGCGGCTTCACCAACAACGGGACCTACCGCAGCGATCCGGCCCAGAACTACTTCAGCAGTCTTGCCAACGGGGCCGCGGGCCTGGTACTGGGCGGCGTGGGCGACGGCTTCTTCGTTACCGGCCCGCTGGCGACCAACGCCGGCCGGATCGACCTGGGCGCGACGAGCACGATGGTCGTTGACAATGGCACGGGCGTCCTCTCGCAGTCCGCCGGCACGCTGGAAATGGGCACAGGCGCCATGCTATCGGCGGGCAGCGTCGAGATCACCGGTGGCATTCTCCTGGCCGACAGCCCGGCGGCAGTGATTACGGCGAACCTGATTTACTCCAGCTCTGCCGCCAGCACCTATCAGGGCATGTTGGCCGGCAGCGGCAATTCGCTCACCCTGGACAATCCGGCCGCGTTGTTAATCCTCAGCGGGTTGAGCAATAGCTATGCGGGCGGCACGTATGTCGAGGCGGGATCGCTTGAAATCACCAGCGCCGGCGCAATCCCCAATGGTACGAGCTTGACTGTCGGGGCGGCCGGGACTTTGATCTTCGACCCCTCGGCGGCTGGCTCGCCGGTTGCGGACTCGTCCGCTGCGGCTGCCGTGCCCGAGCCATCCACCCTCGCCCTGCTTGCTGTCGGCGCCCTCGGCCTGCTGGGCTACGCCTGGCGGTGCCATCGAAGCTGAACGTGGACGCGAAACTCGAGTTCTTCAGAAGTCCTGCCGGGCCGTTCCGGCGGGGCTTTTTTCATGCGCGCGTGGCCAGCGAACCTGCGTCGGTCACCGCCACCGCCGTGCGCAAGCAGTCGCGAAATGGTTCAAATGCAATGCGGCCGTCGCTCCTGGCAGACACGGCTGCCCTGGATGCCTTACTGCCAGATCACGCGGTGGCCGCTCATCCTGAACGCCGGCTGGAGCAGCGGGAAGAAGGATCCCGCGAGGCTCAGGCCCGATGCCGACGGAAACGGACCGCACGTCGCATCGCCGTGGCTCAACAGGCGATAGTGACTCTGGGTTTGCGCCCGTTGGGCGTTGGGCGGGTAGCGTTCGAGAAGTATTTGTACGATACTACTGACTGAACGCTACACAATTAGAGAAACCACACAATGAGCAAATCCGCGCTTCGTATCTGGCATGTCGGCAACTGGTGCGCCGACTGGGGCAACGAGTTCCGTGAATCCGCCTTCCGTTCCTCGGTCAAGGATTTCGAGGTCTTGAATTACGCGAAATTCCTGATCCGCGCCTTGAAGAAAATTCCCGGCGCGGAGGTGGAGTCGATCCCGTCGTGGGAACTCTACCACATGTCACCCGAGCAGTTCGACGAGCGGCTGAATTGGGCTACTACAATTATTTTCGGCGATGTCGAGACCCAATCGCTGCACCTCAACCCGTCGTTCTTCAAGGATCAGTTCAGCACCCGATATGTCACCTTTCCCGACCGTTTCGACATCCTTAAGGAATGGATCGCCAGCGGCGGGCACTTCCATATGAACGGCGGCTGGTTCAGCTTCTCGGGAACGCAGGGTTACGGCGGCTGGGGCCGCAGCCGTTGGCAGAAGGACACCGCGGAGCGGGTCTTGCCAGTCGAGTGCATCGACGGCGACGACCTGATCGAATCGACCGCCGCCTTCGAGGTGCGAACGGCCGATTTCGCGCACCCGGCGGTGCAGGGATTGGACTGGTCCGCGGCGCCCCCGATCCTGGGCTTCAACGAAACCCGCCCGTCCTCGGGCGGCAATGTGATCGTTGAAATCCGCAACGGAACGCGTTGGTATCCGTTGCTGGCTGAGCGACATATCAGGCGCGGCCGATGCACCGCCTGGACCACCGGCGCCAGTCCGCACTGGGGTGTGAACTTCATGAAATGGGATCTCTACGACCAGTTCTGGGCGCAGTTGTTCGTTGCCGACGCGGGGCAAACAACTCAAACACAGGAATAACATGAAGCACACCATCCACACGCTGCTCGCAGGTGCCATGTTGCTGGAAATGGCCTGGTTGGCGCGACCTGTACGTTGAAAGCCATCGCCTATAAGGAGAACATGAGCGCCAGCCCGGTGGCCTCAGAAAGTCTTATCGTACCGCTTCACCTACGCGAGGTGACGAGCCAACCAACGAAGAGGAAGACAAACGCCCGATGAGAAAAATCTACGAAAACAGTCTGCCACGCGGTCTCTCTGGGCGCGGTATCATGGACATTCCGTTGGCAGCCCAGCCCCTGGACCTGGGTCGGTCATCGGTCACTCAAGCCCAGGAGCCGGCAATCCATACCGGCGAATCCCGTGCACATTCCAGACGCCTAATTTAGCTGTTTGACAAAGGACAAAATCATGCGGTCAGCCAAACTCATTTCTGTGTGCCTCTTGGTGTCTCTCGCCTGCGCCTCTGCCGCCGGTCAAGGGTATTGCCCGCCGGACCGGGACGCCCCCGGGGACCCGATGATCCAGGCATACCTTGCCCGTGAAACAGAGAAGATCGAGGCCGATTCCCCCGAGGGTTTTCTCAAGGGCGTCCATTCGCGAGAAGCCTGGGAACGGCTCCGGCCGAAATACCAAGAAGAGTATTTTTACATGCTGGGGCTCTGGCCTTTGCCGGCCAGGACGCCGCTCCATGCCACGGTGACGGGCACGCTCGAGCGCGACGGCTACGTGGTCGACATGGTCCATTACCAGAGCCAGCCCCGTTTGTATGTCACCGGAAACGTGTACCGCCCGAAGAGCGTGAAGCCGGGCGAGCGCCTGCCCGCGGTATTCTACGTGTGCGGGCATTCCAACCAGGGCCGGCCGGGTAACAAGACAGCCTACCAGTCACACGGCATCTGGTTCGCCAAGCACGGTTATGTTTGCCTGGTGGTCGATTCCTTGCAGTTGGGCGAGATCGCGGCCATCCATCACGGCACGTATCGAGAGGGCCGCTGGTGGTGGCACTCGCGGGGCTACACGCCGGCGGGCGTGGAGTGCTGGAACGGCACTCGCGGCATCGACTACCTTATCAGCCGAGCGGACGTTCGATCCGCAGCGGATCGCGGTCACGGGCATCAGCGGCGGCGGCGCGGCCACCTTTTGGATCGCGGCGGCTGACGAGCGCGTCAAAGCGGCTGTACCCGTCAGCGGCATGGCCGACATGCACTCGTATGTGACCGATCGTGTGATCAACGGCCACTGCGACTGCATGACCTTCTATAACACGTTCCAGTGGCCGTGGACGCGGATCGCCGCGATGGTGGCGCCGCGGCCGCTGCTGTTTGCCAACAGCGACCAGGACGTCATTTTCCCCATGGACGCCAACGATCGCGTGATCAGCCGGCTGAAGCGGGTCTACAGCCTCTACGGGGCGAGCGACCTGGTCGGCGCCGCAGTGAGCATGGGTGGACACGCCTACCGCAAAGACCTCCGCCAGGCCGCGTACCGCTTCATCAACATGCACCTGAAAGACGACCCACGGATCGTGGCCGACAGCGAGGCGGATCTCGTCGCGGTCCAGGGAGACGAGAAACGGTACCCCATCGAGCCAGCGAAGCTGCAGGTCTTCCCCAAGGATTCCGACCTTCCCAAAGATGAACTGAACACGACCATCGACCAGCACTTCGTACCGATGGCCCAGGTGTTGCCGCCACGGCAAGGGGAATTTGACGCATGGCGGACACGATTGCGGGACGAGTTGCTCCGCGTGACTTTCCGCGGCCTGCCCGCGAGGGTGCCGCCGGCGAAACTTATTGAGCAGGTCCGGGCTGACGATGCGCGTCTGGAAAGTGAGCCGGGGATCGAAGTGGGAATGGAGTGCGTCGCCGCAATGAAGTCCGCCAAGGAAATCAAACGGGTTCTGTTGGTCGTGCGGAACCCGGAGAGCAAACCGCCCGCTGCCGAGTGGCTGCGGAGCGTCCGGGAAACCGGCGACGAAGTGTACCTCTGCGCCCCACGGGGCGTAGACCGTACGCGCTGGACGCGGAAGAACCCGCCCAACTACGTGGAGCGATCGCTCGTGCTGCTGGGACGGACGGTCGATGCCGGCCGAGTTTGGGATGTGGCTGCCGTGGCGCGATACTTGTACGGCAAGCATGGCCGCAAGACGCCGGTTTACGTTCTGGGCGAAGGACCGGCGGGCGCGCTGGCCGCATACGCCGCTTTGTGGGAGCCGGAAATTGCAGGCGCTATTTTGAACAGGCCGCCACTCAGCCACATGCAGGCCGATGCCCCCGCGCTCTTGAACGTTCTGCGGGTCTGCGACATTCCCGAGGTGCTGGGCATGCTCGCCCCGCGCCCGGTCGTTGTCTACGCTGCCCCGTCGCCATCGCTGGATAAAACCGCCGCGATCTATCAGGCGGCAGGTGCGGCAGGAAAGTTCAGCAGAAAGAAGGGCCCCTAGTGGTCAACTCCAGAAATAATGTCAGGGTCGCGGACAGCATGCCCGTAGGGTGGGACCAGATCCGGGGCACCCGGGGTACCCGCTTGCGGGTCTTGGGTCGACGAGCGCAGGCCCAGCATCGCCGACTGGAAAGTACGTCATGGTGGGCCTGCGCCTGCTACGCAGTCTGGTCCCACCCTACAGCCTAACCCTGACACTATTTCTGAGATTGACCACTTTAGGAGCACGGGTACTACTGGATGAAAACGATGTCCACGCAATGAGGGAGAGAAAGGGAGTAACCAGTGCGCTCTGGTCGGCCTGAAAACTGTCGCATCAAGCCAACCCTTTTCTCGGAGTCCCAAAATACCACCCTATTCTCGGAACCTCGGCCGGACGACTTCCCTGCGGCGGTCACCCCACCTCTTCGTCGGCTGCAACTGCTGGCCGACCTTTCACAGCCTGTCATTCGGCGACGACCTCACCTTGCCACATCTCCCGGATCAGCCGCAAGCGGCGTTCGACCGTAGGCAGCGAGCGACCGATCTTCCCTGCGATCTCTTCGTTCGTATAGCCTTCCAGCTTGTGCCGGGCAATCTGCCGCAACTCGTCGTCAGCCAGTTTGTCGAAGAGCCGATCCACCGCCTCGACCATCTCGGCGGCGAATTCCGGGGTCGGGTCCGGGCCGGCCACCTCATCGATCCCCGCCGCTCCGGCGGATGCTTGCAGATCCACAAACGCAGATTCCCCCGCCACCAACCCGGAACCTCGTTTCTTCCGTGTCTGATTTTTCAACTGGTCGTAGGCTTTTCGCTCCGTAATGTGGACGATCAGACGCCACAGGTCGTCGCGGTCGCGCAAGTCCGGGAAGCGGTCCTCTTGCGCTCGTTGGCAGAAGCTCTGGAAAGCGTTGAGAACCACGTCCTCTTCGTCGGCCACGCGCCGCGGACTATCGCCCAGCTTCTTGCGGGCCAGGCCCACCAGACGCAGGTAGTATCGCTGCCAAAGTTTGGCCGCGGCCGCCTCCTCGCCGGCCTTCAGCCCGTCGATCCATTGGCTGACCGAGTTGTCGGAGTGCGACATGGCGAAAAGTCCCTCGTCGGTGCTGAGATGGAAGACGCATGACACGGCTCGAAAATCAGCCGTTTCAATGCCCAACCTCTGCTGGTCATTCTAGTCGGTATGCCGCCGATCGCAAGACAGGCGCCCGGCGAGAGGCTATACGGAAAGTCGAAATTCCGGTCCGCTTTCCCTTTGGGAACCGTAAGGCCAGCCCACGCCGGTAACGGGTTATAGCCGCACGGCAATGATGCCAAAAACGTACGTGCAAAATACTTGACGGTCTCCCCACTATTGTGGTATAATCAATCGCGGTATAGGCGGTCGTGGCTGCAAACCGTGCAACACGAAAAGTAGCGGCGAAAACCACAGAAAATACCGGTGCGGAGTATAAGTGGGGTGACCAATGGCTGACGGGACCATGGCGGGAGGATTGTTGGCGGCAGCCTTGCTGGTTTTCGCCGTAACTGTGCAGGCCGACGTGTTCAACATGCCCAGCGGGCAGACCAGTCTGCAATTCGTCACCGTGGGCAACCCTGGCAATGCGCCGGACACGCAAGTGATGGATGATGGCACGACCGGTTATGGCTCGGTTCCCTACGTCTACCAGATGGGCAAGTACGACGTGACGGTTGGCCAGTATCTCCAGTTCCTCAACGCCGTGGCGACGACGAGCGACCCCGACGGGTTGTACAACAGCAATATGGGTGGCTCGATCTTTCCGACGTTTCCCATCGTGCAGAGCGGAAGTCCCGGCAAGTATAGCTATGCGGTCACCGGCACCTACAGCCAAGGCGTCAATTGTCCGATCTTCGATGTCTCCTGGGGTGCTGCGGCGCGGTTCTGCAACTGGCTGCAAAACGGCCAGCCGACCGGGAGCGAAGGTAACAGCACGACCGAGACGGGGGCCTACACCTTAGACGGTGCGACTTCCGGCGCGGCACTGATGGCCGTTACTCGCAATCCTGGCGCCACCTACTTCCTGCCAACGGAGAACGAATGGTACAAGGCTGCGTATTATGTAGGGGGCGGAACAAATGCCGGGTATTGGTTGTACCCCACGCAGAGCAACTCCGTTCCGAGTAATTTGCTTTCGGCGGCGGGGAAAAACAACGCCAACTACTACTCCTCTGGATACTCTGACCCGTCGAACGGCTTGACCCCCGTAGGAGCGTTTTCGGCCTCCCCCGGCCCTTATGGGACCTATGACATGGGCGGAGACGTCTTTCAGTGGAACGAAACGGCAGTCACGAGCTCCTATCGAGGTTTTCGCGGAGGGGCCTTCGACGCCAACGCGTCAGAAATGATTTCATCCTACCGAGAGGGCGCGTATTACCCGTACGCCGCCTACTTCGATATCGGTTTCCGGGTTGCAGCGCTTCCCCAGCCGGCCAACAGCGTTTGGGCGAATGCGGTCAGCGGAAGTTGGAGTTCGACGGGCAACTGGTTGGGCGGCGTCGTGCCCAACGCCGCCGGCGCAGGGGCCGTGTTCAACGCCTCGACCACCGCCGCATTGACGATCACGCTGGACAGCCCCCAGACCGTCGGCACGCTGCAGTTCGGCAATTCCGGCAGCGCGCATGTGGGCTACACGCTGAGCGGCAGCGGCAGCAACTACTTGACCTTGAACAATTCGGGAAGTGGGGCGACTATCACGGTCACTGGCGGCAGTCAGGCCATCGACGCACCGATCGTTCTGGCCGACAACCTCGTGGTGACGACCGGCGGCACGACTGCCTGGACGCTCAGTTTCGGGACGGCCAGCAGCATCACGGACGATGGCCGCGGCTACTCGTTGACCATGAACGGCACAGGCGGCACATTGATTTTGAGCGGCAGCGACACCTACAGCGGCGGGACGAATATCGACGCCGGCAGACTGATCATCACGAACAACGCTGCCCTGCCCGACGGGTCGAGCTTGACCGTGGGCAGCGGCGGGACGTTGATCTTCGATCCCTCGTTGGCTGGCGCGGCGACGGTGTCAACCCTTTCCGCCGTGCCGGAGCCAGGATCGGTCCTTGTGCTCGGCGTCGGCGCCATCGGCTTGCTGGCCTATGCACGGCGATGGCGTCGTGGGGCGAAGGCTTGACGACGCCATCCCCGGGACATCGCCGTCCGGCCCGCTCCATACCAAGCAAGGACGGCGAAAAGTGGCGATACCGGCCCGATCGCCCCTCACCCCGGCCCTTTGCGGGCGCCGACCCAGGCTTGGTCGGGAGAGGGGGACCAGTTTCTCGTTTCTCAGCTTGCCCGATGGCCTCTGACAACGGGTATCTTTGGGATTTCTCGCCGTAAGCGTGATGGGTTGGACGCGCAACTGTGGATTACCCAAATAGAGCAAACCTGCTCGCGGCCCGGCGTTTTCCGGGAGATGTTCGCCGGCCCCTAGCCGGTGTTGTTTCTTTTTTTGAGGAGTTACGCGATGCTTAGATTCTGTTTTTCCGGTCATCGATACCATCGTGGCTGGGCCACGAAGGTCTTTTCGGCCGTTCTTGGTGTTCTCACCTGCACAGCCTCTGTGCTGGCCGGGGGAGGCCGGGTCCTCCCGCCCGATGCAGCCCCCAAGGGCTATTCCCTCTCGGACATGGCGGTGGAAACGGCCGTCTACAACACCGGGGAAGCGGACGGGCTAACCGAGCCCCTCCCCAAGGTCCCGTTTGAGGTCCTCGTGCCCGAGATCGCGGACTATACGGTAAAGTCCGGCGCCATGCTGTACGTGCCCGTCTACTACGCGGACGACTCGGGGCCACCTTCCGTACCCCCCTTTCCCAAGAATATCAGCGACCAGGATGAGGATGCCGACTACCTCGCCGACTTGGCCTATGACGATTTCGGCGCCACGGACTTCTTCGTGCAGGTCGACAGCGACGAACCCACGATCCTCTGCGATGACTATGTGGTTGGCGTGAAGACCGCAGCGCTGCCGGACGGAACGCCTGCGGGCCACCATTACATCGTTGCCGCCGCTTTTCTTTCGGCACTGACGCCGGGAGAACATACGGTGGGAATCGGGGGCATCATTGACGGCGAGCCCGTCGTGTTCGTTTCCTATACCGTAACCGTAACCGGGGGAGGCCGGGTCCTCCCGCCCGATGCAGCCCCCAAGGGCTATTCCCTCTCGGACATGGCGGTGGAAACGGCCGTCTACAACACCGGGGAAGCGGACGGGCTAACCGAGCCCCTCCCCAAGGTCCCGTTTGAGGTCCTCGTGCCCGAGATCGCGGACTATACGGTAAAGTCCGGCGCCATGCTGTACGTGCCCGTCTACTACGCGGACGACTCGGGGCCACCTTCCGTACCCCCCTTTCCCAAGAATATCAGCGACCAGGATGAGGATGCCGACTACCTCGCCGACTTGGCCTATGACGATTTCGGCGCCACGGACTTCTTCGTGCAGGTCGACAGCGACGAACCCACGATCCTCTGCGATGACTATGTGGTTGGCGTGAAGACCGCAGCGCTGCCGGACGGAACGCCTGCGGGCCACCATTACATCGTTGCCGCCGCTTTTCTTTCGGCACTGACGCCGGGAGAACATACGGTGGGAATCGGGGGCATCATTGACGGCGAGCCCGTCGTGTTCGTTTCCTACACGGTAACCGTAAAACCGTAACCGCTGGGTGAGTGCAGCGGCAATCGCGGCAATGTTGCCGGGAACGAGTGGCACGATCCGATTCCGCCTGACGCCTGCCGCCTTTGGGCGGCAGGCGATCAGGTTTTTTTGGGGCCGACATAAAGCTGTTCGCAAGACGGGTGCCCTCTGAGAACGGGTGTCTTTGGCGATTTTCGCCGGAGGGCGTGATGGCTTGGGCGACCAAACGGGATTACCAAAATGGAGCGAACGCAGGAAACCCTGGGACTCTGGCAGCGGGGCCACGGTGCCCGCCAGAATATTGCAGAACGTAGTGTGGAGTGTAGAATGGTTCGTTTGTGCCCTTGCTTCCTCTGCCGTTACTACGGTTGATGCGAAAGGGGCAAGGTTTCCTGTGGGTTCGTAGTATCGCTCTTCCATCGGCCTAGCCAAGGAACACTTCATGAAGACCCGACGCGTTTGCGAAACACGAGCGTGGCGAGCGTTGCTTGCCCTGCTGCTCGGTTGCGGGGGCCCAGTCGCGGGATTCATCGAGATCGGCGCCGCGGCCGATACGCCGGCGGAGGGGTCAGCGAAGGGCGACGTGTCACGGCCGACGGAAATCAGGCTCGCTCCCGCTGAACGAAACAAGAAGCTCGACGAGTTGGAACATCTCAAGCGGCAGGCGGGCGCGTTGTCCGCCCGCGCTGAGTACGACAAGGCGGTGCCGGTCGTTCTCAAAGCCCGAGAACTTTGCAAGTTGCTGTTCAGCGAGAATAGCCCCGAGTATGCCACCTGCCTGAACTATCTGGCCCTCCTGTATCGAGACCAAGGCGACTATCCGCGGGCCGAAGACGTCTGCCGCCACGCATTGCAGATCCGCAAGAAAATCCTGGCCGAGAATGACCCTGATTATGCGCAAAGCCTGAACAATCTGGCCCTCATCCGTCAGGACCAAGGCGACTATCCGGGCGCCAAACCGCTCTTCCGACAGGCGGTGGAGATATGTAAGAAGACCTCCAACGACCTCGGTTGTGCCACTAGTCTGAACAATCTGGCCAACCTGTATCGGGAGCAGGGCGATTATCGGCGGGCCGAACCGCTGTTGCGCAAGGCATTGGAGATCTTCAAACGAGTCGGGGGTGAGAACGACCCCGATTATGCCAACAGCTTGAACAATCTGGCCGCCCTGTATTGGGTCCAAGGCGACTGTCGGGGGGCCGAAACGCTTTGCCGCCAGGCATTGGAGATCCTAAAAAAACTCCTGGGCGAGAACCACCCCGCTTATGCCGCCTGCCTGAACGATTTGGGCCTCATCTATTGGAGTGAACATGACTATCGGCAAGCCGAACCGCTGGTGCGCCAGGCCTTGGAAATCCGTGAGAAAGTCCTGCCCAAGAACCACCCCGACTATGCCCAGAGCCTGAACAATCTGGCCCTCCTGTGTGAAGCCCAAGGCGACTATCTGCAGGCCGAACCGCTTTTTCGCCGAGCATTCGAGATTTGTGTGAACCTGGGTGAGAACTATCCCCCTTACGCCGTCAGCCTGAACAATCTGGCCCACTTGTATCAGGCCCAAGGCGACTATCGGCGGGCCGAACCACTCTTCCGCCGGGCCTTGGAGATCCGGAAGAAAGTCCTGGGTGAGAATCATCCCGCTTATGCCCAGAGCCTGAACAATCTGGCCCTCCTGTATTGGGACCAAGGCGACTATCCGCAGGCCGAACCGCTTTTCCGCCAGGCCGTAACTATCATCCACAGCCACATTGAGGCAACGGCAATAATCCAGTCGGAGCGGCAGCAACTGGCGATGCTCCAGGCCAATCGCTTTTATCTGGATGGCTACCTGGGATTGGCGGTGGACAGCGGCCAGTATTCGGAACCGGCCTATCGGGAATTACTTGCCTGGAAGGGCATGGTGCTGCGGCGAAATCGCCTGGCCCGCGCCGGCATGCAAAGCCCGGAACTGGCCGTGACCTTCACGCGTTTGCAGCGCGTGGCGAGGCAATTAACCCATCTAGCCTGGGCCACCCCCGATCCCCGCCAAGAGGCGAATTGGCGGCAACGGGTGGCAAAGCTCTCCGCCGAGATGGAGCAACTCGAGGCCGAACTCTCGGCCCGCAGCGCGGAATACCGCCAAGCGAAGCAAGCGGTTCCTCTGGAGGAGCTGCAAGGCGCATTGTCCAAGGATTGCGTGCTGGTCGACTTCGTCGAGTATTCGTACCAGAGGCCGCCCGATAAGAAGTCCGGCAGCAAGGCAATGTCCGAGCGTCGGCTCGCGGCCTTCGTCGTCGCCCCGGACCGGCCGGTGGAAATGGTCTCCCTGCGGGCGATGCAGCCGATTGACGAAGCCATCGAGACCTGGCGCGTGACGTTTGGCATGTCGGCGGACGGGGCCGGGGCGGCCAGGCGGTTGCGCGAGCGGTTATGGGCACCGCTGGAAGAGAAACTCCGCGGGGCGAAGATCGTGCTCATTTCGCCCGACGGGGCCCTCAGCCGTTTGCCCTTCGGGGCCTTGCCGGGCAAGACGCCGGGGAGCTATCTGATCGAGGATTTCACCTTCGCCGTGGTCCCCGTGCCGCAGTTGATCCCGCAACTGGTGCGGGAGGAAGGGCGCAAGCAGTTGCGAAAGAAACTGCTGTTGTTGGGCAACGTCGATTACGACGCGCCGCCCGCCAAGAGTAGGATAGGTTTTCAACCTGTCTCGAAGGACGCGCCGAACGACGATGATGCAACTCCCGGTGGTGACGGATTGAGACCCTCTTCCCGCAGCCTGCGCCCGGGGACTTTGCACTTTGCCCCTCTTCCCGGCACCGAGGGCGAGATTGCGGCGATCGAAGACGTTTATCGCCACGAGGTCGGTTCCGAGGGGGTCACCGCGCTGAGGAAATCCCAGGCCGGCAAGGAGGCCTTCCTGGCCGAGGCCCGTCAGTACGGTTATCTGCACCTGGCCACGCATGGTTTCTTCATTGAAGAGCGGGTGCCCAGGGCCGCCGTGGGTTCCCACGAATCAGGCCCCCTGCAGGCAATGGTTCGCGGACCGGAGGCGGGCGCGAGCTATCCGGCCTTGCTCTCCGGACTGGCGCTGGCGGGGGCAAATCGCTCTGCGGAGCAACAGCCCTCACCCCCAGCTCCTCTCCCGAGTACGGGAGAGGGGAGCAAGTCGCCCTCACCTCCTGCCCCTCTCCCAGCGGGCGAGGGGAGCAAGTTGTCTTCACCGCCTGCCCCGCTACCACAAGCGCTGGAGGGGAGGCAGGAAGACGATGGCATCCTGGCGGCCGAGGAAATCGGCGTGCAGAATCTCAACGGCGTCGAGATCGTGGTCCTTTCCGCCTGCCAGTCGGGGCTGGGCAAGCAGGCCTCCGGCGAAGGGGTCTTGGGCCTGCAACGGTCTTTCCAGTCGGCCGGTGCGCGGAGCGTGGTCGCCAGCCTGTGGAGCGTGGACGACGCCGCCACCAAGAGCCTGATGGTGGAATTCTACAAGAACCTGTGGGAGAAGAAACTGCCCAAGCTGGAGGCCTTGCGCCAGGCCCAATTGACGATGCTGCGAGAGTACAACCCCAAGGCGGGCAAATTGCGGGGGCCGGGACCGGAGCGGCCCGTCGCTCCGGAGAAACTGGCCGGGGCGAAGGAAGTTCCCCCAGGGCAGAAGTCGCTTTCGCCCCTCTACTGGGCCTCCTTCGTCCTCAGCGGCGATTGGAAATGAGTTGAACCATGACACAAGATCTGAAGCAGCCTTTTGATCGCGAAAACCAGGCTGGGTCGACAAAGCGGGCATTCTCCCCGACCGCTCCCACCCAAGACGGCGATGGGTCAACGCGGCCGCCTTTGACGCCGAGCGCCGCTCGCTCCCAACGCATCGATACGCTTTGCAACCAGTTCGAAACGAAGTTGCAGGCGGGCGAAGGACCGCGAATCGAGGATTTTCTGATGCAAGGCGAAGTCGATGTGCGCGAAGATCTGCTTTGCGAACTGCTGGCAATCGAGGTCTGGCACCGCCAGGTCGCGGGCCAGCAGCCGGTGGTGGAAGATTATCTGCAGCGTTTCCCAGCCGACGCCGCGGCCGTTCGCGGCGGCTTCGTGCGGGGCACTTCGCCCGACGCCTGCAAGAGACCTGTGGCCTTGGTAGTGCCGCCGCTCTTGGGCGATTATGAGATCATTGAGGAGTTGGGTCGGGGCGGCATGGGCGTGGTCTACAAGGCCCGGCACCGGCGATTGAAGAGGCTGGTGGCGCTGAAGGTGCTGCGGCCCGATTGGGCCGCCAACCGTAAGGCCCTGGAGCGATTTACGCGCGAAATCGAGGCCGTAGGCCGCTTGCACCACGTCAACCTGGTCACCGCGACCGACGCCCGCGAGGACGCCGGTTTTTGCTTCCTGGTAATGGAATACGTGGAAGGCCGGAACCTGCCGGCCCTGGTCCGCCGCTGCGGGCGGCTGCCTGTGGCCGATGCCTGCGAGATCGCCCGGCAGGTGGCCCTGGGACTTGACCACTCTCACCGCCAGGGGCTGGTACATCGCGACATCCAGCCCTCGAACGTGATGCTTGCCAACGACGGCACGGTCAAGATCCTCGACATGGGCCTGGCGCGGTTGCAGGATTCGCTGCCGCCGCGCGAAGGGCTGACGGCTTCGGGCCAACTCTTGGGCAACCCCGATTATGTCAGCCCGGAGCAGGCCTGCGGCGAGGCCCACATCGACATTCGCAGCGACATCTACGGCCTGGGCTGCACGCTGTATTATCTCCTGGCCGGCATGCCGCCTTTTGGCCCGCCGGACCACGCCAGTTTCACCGCCAAGGTCGCCGCCCACGTGCACAAGCCGTTTCCGTCGATCTCGACACTTCGCGGCGATGTGCCGCAGCCGCTTCAGGGCGTGCTGGAGCGGATGGTGGCCAAGGAGCGGCAGGAGCGGTTTAACTGCCCGGCGGAGGTGATGGCCGCCTTGGCGCCCTTCTGCGAGAGGCGCAGATTTACCGGCCTTGCTGGCAGCGGAAGGACACGACTTCAATTCGGACGATCCGATACCGCCCCCGACGGCGCTGCGCGGCATTGTGCCGGCGCGGCGAAGGTCTGTGCGCCTTGCGCGGGCAGCGGCCCTCGGCACGCTGCTGCTGGTAGTGACCTTTGCGGCTTGGGGAACATGGAAAGCCTCTCGCGGCCAACCGGCAGTTTGCGTGGAAAAGGCGGTCCTATTCGTGCGCCGTCATGGGGACGACCTCTCGGTCCAGAAACTGCTGCTCGAACCGGGGGCGGGCAAGAGCAACCCGGAGTTGGATCCGCTGGCTGCCGACGACGACTTCAAGCTTCAGACCGAGTTCAATCGCCCGACCCATTGGTATCTCGTGTGGATCGACACCGAGGGCGTCGTGGCGGTGGTCGCTCATTCCCAACAACCCGAGCGCGCGGCGGAATACCCGGCGGGAAACAAGCTTGTCGGAGTGGATCCCAAGGACCGGCCGGGGACGCATCTGCTGTTACTCTTGGCCAGCGATCGCAATCCGCGAGAGGTCCAAGACCAATTGCCACAGCGATTGCACGACGTTGGGGCGCCTCCCATGGTCCCTTATCCCCAGGACGTTCAAGTCCGAGGCGCTGGGGCCGTCAAATCGACGACGGCGAATCTGGATCCTGGTTACTTAAAAAAAATCGAGCAGCGATTGCCGGAAGGCGTCCACTGGGTCGACCAGCTATACCTGCCAACGGTGAAGTGAGCTGTAATCGTAGGTTTGCTAGGAACATTGGCGGGGGCCCCGCCTCATGCAGCCGTTTTCCGTCCCCCTACCGACGCTCACCCCTTGACCAGCTTCTTGGCTGCGGCCGCGATCTTGGCCGCGTCCACGCGCATGTAGTTGAGCATCTCCGGGTGCCCGGGGCGGGCGCGTCAGGGAATGCCAGACGCTTGATCTTCGTGCCCGGCAGGGCCTCGGCCACCCGAGCCACGATCTCCGTGCAGTTCGAGAAACTGTAGGAGCCATCGTCAGAGGTGAGAAGCCGGCCCGTCTTTTTTACCGATTTGAGGATCGTCGGCATCACACCCTCCAGTGGCGCAAGCGTGCGCGGGTCGATCAGCTCGGCACCGATCCCGTCTTGCTTGAGCAAATCGAGGGCCCCGGCGAGTTCGACGGTTTGTGGCGCGTAGCCCACCAGCGTGATGTCCTTGCCTTCACTGCGAACCGCGGGCTCACCGATGGGCACGGTATAGGGCTCGTCGGGCACGGGCGGCCCCGACGAGGGCATGGAATAGTGGCAGAAGACTACCGGGTCCACGTCGCGAATGGCCGAGATCATCAGCCCCTTGGCGTCGTAGGGATTCGAGGGGATCACGACCTTCAGCCCCGCAAGGCGCGCATAGGACGACTCCAGGCCCGCGTCAGCATGTTGGGCCGCCTGGAAGGGGACCCGGCCGGCCATGTCGGCCCAGAGGACCATGGGGAGAGCGGCTTGGCCGCCAGTCATCTGGCGCAGCTTGCCCGCGTGGTTGAACATCAGCTCGTAAGCAATAAAAGTGGCCATGCTGGGGATGTGGGCGATGGCGGGCACCCCGATCATCGCCATCCCCAGCGCCGCGCCGACGATCCACTGCTCGTCGATCGCACAGTACCGCACGCGCCATTGGCCGAACTCCCCCTCCAGGTTCAGCCCCGGCCTCTGGTACTCGTAGAGCAGGGTCAGCCGCTTGTCGCGGCGCATTTCTGCCTGGACGGCCTCCAGGACGGCTTGGGTCATGTTCTTGGCCATGACTGGGCCTCCTTGATCAACTTGTGTGCAATGGAACGGTACCCTCGGCGAACACGTTCAGCAGCCCGTCCTCGGGTTTGGGCACGGGCTGCGCGCTGGCAAAAGCGGCCGCTTTATCTACCGCCTCATGCACCTCCTTGACGATCTCTTCGGCGCGATCCTCGGTAAGGATCTTGTCGCTGACCAGGGTACTACGGAAGCGGGCGATGGGGTCCTTGGCCATCCAGTGACGCAGTTCCCGGTCCGAGCGGTAGCCCAGGCCGAATGCACCGTCCACACCGATCTTGGCCCCTCCGGTACCGTAGTGGTCGTACCAGCGGTAGGTCTTGCACTCGATGATTGTAGGACCGCCACCGGCGCGCGCCTTGGCCACCGCGTACTTGGCCAGATTGTACACAGCCAGCACGTCGTTGCCGTCGACCACGCGCCCCTCGATACCGTAGCCCTGGGCCCTCTGGGCCAGGTCAACGATGCCATAGACGTTGGAAGCCCGGACCCAGATCTGATAGCCGTTGTTCTCGATAACGCTGATCCAGGGCAGCTTCCAGGTGGCGGCGGCATTGGCCGCGCTGGAGAAGAAGTTGCCCTGAATGGAGCCGTCGCCGCCGAAGCTCACGGCGACCTGATCGGTCCCCTTGACCTTGATGCCGTAAGCGGCCCCCGCGCCGAACAGGTGGGATGCGCCGACGATCCCGTTCATCCCCAGGATGCCCAGGCCAACGTCGGTGATGTGCAACGAGCCGCCGTAGCCTTTGCAATAGCCGGTGGCCTTGTGGCTGATCTCGGCCAACATGCGCCCCAGGTCGCCGCCCTTGGCAATCAGGTGCCCGTGGCCGCGGTGGTTGCTGGCGATGTAGTCGTCCTTGCGCAGGGCGTGACAGACTCCCACGGCAACGGCCTCCTGGCCCACGTACAGATGGGATACGCCGCGAAAGCCCCCGGCAAGGAGCAGGTCCTTGATCTTCGACTCCCAGACCCGGATCTTGAGCATGTCTTCGTACATTTTGATGAGTTGCTCCCTGGGCACGTCGCCCGCGGAGCCTGGTCCGTACTGTGCCTGGGCCTGTCGGGCCGTGCCGGCCGAGAGGGCCGCTGCCCCCATGCCCAGTATGCCAACGCGACCGAGAAAGGACCTGCGGGAAAGACCGTCCCACGGTGCTGGAGCGGACGCCGGCCCGCCAGTGCTAGTGTTGCCGACTTTGGTCATTGTCGCACCTCCTTTCGAGATGACGAGTGCGAGGTGAAAACCGCTTCCCGACAAGGCCATCGTACCCCTTGCGCAGGCGGGAAGCAATGATCGCGGGACAGACCCTGGGCGACGAGGCGGCCGGATACTTGAAAGGCGTCCTGGCCCCGGCGGCAAAGCAGTATCCCAAGGTCATCGTGGCCACGGAGGTCTTTCCCTGGTCGACGTCGAAACGAAAGGACATCCACCAGCTCCTCGCCTGGCCGGAAACGCCACCAGTTAAGGGTGAAGCCGTGGCCGGACCCGTCGCCGATCTCCAGTTCCGCGCCGGGATCGAACGTACGTGCGGTACCCCATTGGACCGTGTAGTTGTTGCTCTTGAAGTGCTCGCGGACCTGTTCGACGTTGGAGTCGGCACCGAAGACCGAGACCGCGACGGTCACAATGATGCAGACGAAAATCGGTCGCATACGAAAACCTCTTACGGCTTGGCATACTGCTTGAAGAACTTGACTCTCGATGCGGTCTGCCGCATGACCCTTGAGCACCCTCGCAGCCAACCGTCTCATTGGATCGCCAACAAGTCGATTGCATCCAGACCAAAACGGAAGTCGCTGGAGGCCGGGTTCTTTCCGACAACGGTGCATCGCAGGCGGTGTTTGCCGATTGCCAGATTGTGCTGGCCAAGCTCCAGCGAACCGGCTGGGCACACGCGGCCGGAGTACAGATCAAACACGGTACCAACGGCCGCTCCGTCCAATGCCACAACGATCTCCCCATAATCGGGAGCCGCAGTGGCCAGCAGCCGAAGGCGGTAACGCCCGGCCGTATGCACGTTAAAGGCGAGCTCCACGCTTCCGCCTCGTTTCGCCATGCAGAAAAGCTGCTTGCCCCGGCTCCAGAGCTTCCCCCCAAAATCATCCATGCTCTGCGACTGAGCGTCACAGTTCTCGCGATGCACGATCGGCTGCGACTCCGCTTCAAAGCGTTCGACGGGCCGTTCCGAGCCTGGCTTGCCGAACCCCAGCCACAGGGCGTCGTTGGCATACTTGCGGACGTAAGCGTACGACATTCGCCCATAACCGTGCTCGCCCCATTTAGGGCCGAAACTGTTGCGGAAGCGAAAGGTGCCGCCTCCGGGTGCGGCGTCATCGGCGTAGGCGGTAAGCACGATGCTATGGCCGTCGACCACGCCTCCCGGCGGGTTGTCCGACAGGATCGCCGAGCCCTTCGGAGATTTTGGCCAACGCAGGCCGCAGGCTACTGGATGACCTTTGGCTAAGGCCCGTTTGAGTCCTAAGAACTGCCCGTCGCTCATGGGGCGGCTCACGTCCCAACGCCGGAGCCAATGGACCTGCCACCGCTCGGCCCTCTGCCTGGCGTCGGCTATTGCCTTGGGCGAGGGCTGTCGGTGTGTATCGCTCGACATGAGGTAAGGCATCAACGACCGATCGCATATTCCCCGCCTGTTCAGGCCGTGAACGGCTTCATAGAACATGGCCTGTTCACGGGTCTTGTCCGTCGCTACTTTGGCGGCCCAGATTAGAAACTCCTCCGAGAGGCGTGGCTGAGGGCCAGGCGAATGTCGAGCAGCCTCAAAATCGGCGACGCCCGTTACCGCGAACAACGAGCAGACGTCGCGGTCTCCCTGTAATTGTGGGAGGATTCCGAGCCGCTCGTACTCCGGGGTTAGATCAACCTTCGCGGGAAGCGTCTCGGCGGCCATCGCGACCAGATGCAGATTCGCCACAAAACTGCCCAGAATCGCTGATAGAAGCACGGTTTGACGGTAATGCCGCATTGCATTGGCTCCACTTGATCTTTGCCGCTTGTATTGTAACCGATGTCGGTCTCCGGGCCAGGAAGGCTGCGATTCAAGCACAACCGGACCCTCTTGCCAGGCAGCTTTCAGGCGGATAAGTTGACGGATATTCAAGCCTCCAACACACCTAATCGAATGGGAGCTATCAATGGACCGCAGAACTTTCATCAAGACCCTGCCTGCCCTGACCGTACTGGCGGACGCTGTGCTTGCTGTCGCCGAGGAGCCAGCCACCACAACCCTGCAACCGATCATCTTGCCGAAACCCGAGAAAGACGGCGGCAAATCGGTCTTGGCGGCCTTGTGGGAACGCCAGACGAACCGCAATGTCAGTGACCAGAAGCTTCCCCTCCAGGTGCTATCGAATCTGCTCTGGGCCGCGTGGGGTGTAAATCGCCAAATCGGACCTCATGGTCAGATCGGCAGGACCGCTGCATCCGCCAGCAATTCCCAGGAGATCGACATCTACGTTGCGATGGCCGAAGGCATCTATCTGTACGAGGCGGTGCCCCATCGACTGACTCCCGTTGTCGCCGGCGACCATCGTGCCAAGGCGAGCCGTCGCAGCGGCGCCGGGGCCAAGGCCCCCGTGAGCCTGATCTTCGTCGCCGACATCGCCAAGTTCGCCAAGGCGCCGTTCCAAGAGCCGGGCTTGAGAGACCCGGAGATCCAGAAGTCATATTACAACGTGGCGACCGGGCTGATCGCCGGCAACGTCTATTTGTTCGCAGCCTCCCAGGGCTTGGCGGCCTGGTTCCACAACTGCAACAAGACCGCCCTGGCCGCCGAACTGAAGCTGCGGCCCGAGCAACGCGTGCTCTACGCACAGACGGTCGGTTATGGGCATACTTGACCGAATGCGAGCTATGAGGGGTTTCAGACAAAGAGGGATCATGGGCAGCGGCAACGGCTGACCGATATAGGCTGGTGGGCACCAGGCCAGGGCGTGTTTCAGTACCCTCAGATTCCCGCCCACCTAATGCCGCTCCTTTTTCTCACTTTTTCGCTGTGGTCACTGCTTGCTTCACCGCTCGTAGCAGGGATCCTGGCCCCCTTGAAGGGTTTGACGGAACTGATACAACTGGACCTCAAAGGAACTAATGTGTCCGATGCCAGCCTTGAATGTTTGAAGGGTTTTAACCGACTTGGAGTGTTGCACGTCGAAAAGTCCCGGATGAGCGAGGAGGGGGTGACGAAACTCAAGCAAAGCTTACCGGACTGCAACATCTGGATCAAGGAATAGCCGCCCAACCAGCCCCTCCCTCTCGCCGCCCTTCGCCCCCGGCAGCCGCTGGTGCCGGTGCCGGGTTGCGGGGGAGCCGAGGACGGGAACGCGGGCTAATCAGCGGCGAATCTGGCACTTCGGCAATGCCTGCTGGAGCTTTTTCACGCCTGCATTCGAGACCTTGGTGTTTTCTAGGCCCAATTCGTAGAGGTGGCTCGACCGTGCCAGGTGTGCCAGCCCTGCGTCCGTGATCTTGGTGTCGGCGAGGTACAACACCTGAAGCTGGGTCAACCCCGCCAGGTATGCCAGCCCTGCGTCCGTGATCTTGGTGTCGCTGAGCCACAAGGCGTCGAGTTGGTTCAAGCCTGCGAGGTATGCCAGCCCTGCATCCGTGATCTCGGTGTTGTTGAGCCATAGCACTTGGAGGTGGTTCAACCTTGCTAGGTGTGCCAGCCCCGCATCCGTGATCTTGGTGCCGGCGAGCCCCAAGAATTCGAGTTGGTTCAAGCCTGCGAGGTGTGCCAGCCATGCGTCCGTGACTTGGTTGCTGTTGATAACGCCCAACCGATTGAGCTGGGTCGTCGCCGCGAGGTGTGCCAGCCCAGCTTCCGTGATTGCGGTATGGTCGAGCAACAAGGATTGCAGGTGGGGTAACCCTGCGAGGTGTGCCAGCCCTGCATCCGTGACTTGGTTGCTGTCGATGATGTCCAACCTCTGGAGTCGAGCCAATCCTGCAACGTGTGCCAGCCCTACATCCGTTATGTGGGTGCTGACGTAACAAACGTGCGAGAAGAAGTCGTTCCCGAGCAGTTTCCGCAACCAAGGCGGCACTGGTGATTGTGGATTTGAATTTGTGGAGAAGCCCAGGGCCGTATCGAATTGATAATCATACCAGACTCCGCCCCCCTTAAATCCGCACGATTTTTCAATCTCCACCACCACTTCGTGCTGGTTCCTCGCCTCCTTCATTTCCAGGGCAAACCAACTACAAGGGATGGCAACGGCGACGGTCAGGACCAGCAGCGACCGAATCGAGAACTGGAACCGCCAACGGAACAAAAGGGCGATGGTAAACCAGAGCAGCGTGGCCAGAAATGCCCCGCCAACCAACGCCACCACGATCAGCACGGTCCAGCCCTTCTTCTCGTTGAACCAGAACCACCGATACCGCTCCGACAGCCAGAACAGCCCCTCCACGACCAGCAAGCCGAAGATCAGCCAGGAGGGCGTGGGGCGGAAGGAGCGGCGGGTGGGGGTGGGGTCGGTCATGTCAATGGATTATCTGCCAATTCTACGGCCGCTCCGCAGTTCGCTGGATCAATCGGCATGCAGCCCGATGGTGGTCCCGAATGGCGTCCTTATCGCGGCTTCGTTTCACAAAAGGCCGGATGATCACCGCTTAGCCTCGCCCGCGTTGCCGGCAGTTTCTTTTCCCTTGTTGGATTCGGTCTTGGCAAGAAATTGAAGTTGCTCAGAGAATTCGACGAAGACAAGTGTCGTGTCTTTGATCCGAATCGACTTCGAGGGACGGGACATGCCGGTCAAAGCATTGGGGTAATACCGTTCCAAAACGTCTTTGGGAACGATCGGCTTGCCTTTGTGAGTTTCGATCAGAATGACTTGGCCCTTCGCTTGCGGCAGAAACGTGTCGTATTCGCAATTGAACGACTTGGCAACGTGCAAGCCTGACTCGACCGCCATCGCCGACAACGCCTGATAGTAAGGCGAGTTGCCTATCACGTAGGCCTGCCGCACAAGCGAAGTCCCGTCTCTCTCGTCAACGGGAAGGAGCGTCTCGTCCAACTGCCGGAAATAGGCGGCGGTTTGCTGCTTCCATGGCTCCCACTGAAGGGACATGATCATCGCCTTGGGATCATTGCCCTTGTGGTATGCGAACCGCTGCCCTGGAAGAATCCTCACCTTGGGAGAGTAGTTCTGATAGAGGGTCTTGCCGCCGGGGTCCAGCAGCGACCATTTCCCGTTGACAAAGACCTCCAGGAACACGTGCCCCGACCAAGACGTGAATGGGCGGCCCTTCTTGAAACTCCAAATCCAGGCCACGTCCATCGTCTTGACCCAAACGGCGGGAATACCGGCTCCCTTGAGCAAAACTCCGCAAACAATGCCCTGATCCGCACATCCTCCGTAGGTTTTCTCGCGGATTACATCGTCATAATTCCGCCAGTGATAGGCTTTCGTTTCGTCGTATTTCAGGTTCTGGTCCATCCAGAGCAGGACATTGCGGATCGTATCTGCGTCGGACTCGCCCTTGAGCGTTGACGCCCGTGCCCGTATTGCCGTCCGATCTCCAAGCGAATCAGGGAAGTCCCGATAAATGCCTGGATGCGAGTAGTCGATGGATTCGATCTCGGCAATCGCCTTCGCTTCCTCCGCCTTCGGTTCTGCCGCCCAGCAGAGAACGGGGGCAAGCGACAAGGCCAGCGTCAGCAGCAGGAGAATGGCACGGTTCATGGGATTGCCTTTCTAAACGCGGAATCGCAGAAGCAGCCGCCCGTGGACAGCCGCACCTCTGCTTCGACCAACGGCCTCCATCATTTTCGTCGCCGGCATGGCCGCCGTCAAGCGGCTATGCCACTGCGGGGGCATTCCAGATGCCCTGTCGGCAGGCAAATTCACCGATGCCCTACGGCACGGCCGCCTCGTTTTCGTGGTTGGGGCCTGGCTGCCGGCGATTCCACAGGCTCGTTCGCCAGTTGAAGTCGGTTGTACGCCTGCCCGAGGAGGTCAGAATGCTGCTGCCCGTCCATGACTCGGTGCTGTTTGAAGCACGCGAATGCTGTGTCGAAGAATCCCTCCACGCCGCGATCGACGCTATGAAAAGCATACCCGAAGGGTTTGGCGTGCCGCTTGAGGTCAAGCTGAAGGCGGGCAGGACGTGGGCAGATTGCAAGCCGGTCGGTCCGGCTGCTTGCCAACGCGAAATGGCGGCAGTAGTATGAATGAAGGGCCAGAGCGAAGCAAAGGGCGACCTTTAGCCAAAGAGCCATGCCTACCCCAGATTCAGCCGATTATCGCAGGTATCTGAACCGCCTCAACTGGGTGAGAAAAGCGGTTGTTGTCGCGTTTGCGGCCTGCGGAATCGGCTACGTCGTATGCGTTCGCAACGTGTTCCAGTATACGAGTGCGTCGGGGTTTTACTTCGGCCCGGCAGCATGTATCTGGGGTAAATGGTTCTGGGGAATCGGCCTAATCGCTTGCCTACTCGCTGGCCCTTACCGTTCGCGGCTCTCATCATTTGGGCCGGCATCTGCTACTGGATTTGGGTGCGACGCAAGAGAGCCGAAGAACCGGAAACAACGCCGTCTGCCTCGACTGATAGTTCATCTTGAGTGAAGATGCCAGCGAAGCACGGCCTCAATTTTCATCTTGTTATCAAAGTCTTCTGGCTTCCCACGACATGCCAAGACTGCGGTTGAATAGACCCTACGCGAAAGACTCTTGTCTTTGCGGGGTTTTTCGGGCCGGGAAAATCTTTAGGGGTATGGCCCTCTTGCCAGAAAAGGCCGCAAGAGGATTCTTGATGCTGTTATGGCAGAGCCGCTCAAATTGCGGTACGTGAACATGTACGCTAGATATTGGGGGCCTGCTCAAGGCGGAGGACCACCAATTCCTGTAAGAAAATAGAACCCAACGCGAAGAGCTAGAGCTGCCTGCTCCAAACACGACGGCTCTTGAGAAGCTGGCGGCAGGGCCGCATAGGCATAACCTTGCGGTGGTGGCAAAGAAGGGCCGTAGGATGTGGAAGGACAGCAAACTTGCGGAGGTGTTTGCTGCACTGGTGCCGAAGCACAGCCGCAAAGCAGGACCATTCCGACTAGGAGCCGCTTAGACATAGGCCACCTTTGGGAAGCTACGTTGGGGGGAGTCTCGTAGCTTATCGAGTATAATCAGTCAAGGCGAAAAGATTTCCCACTAAAATAGCGGTCGTGTCAATCGGGCGGGGCGTACCGCAGCCCCCGCCGGCGTCCTATAATCAGCGGTAGCTCGACGCTGGCCGCTCGTGCAGGGCGTTGTCGAGAGAACTTGTCACAAGGGCAAGAATGATTTGGTGGATTCTGATAGGAGTCGCTGCGGCTGCATACGGTGACTATAAGGGCTATCGGCGGTGGCTTTGCTATACCGTGGGAGTTTCCTTCGGCCCGATTAGTCTGATTGTTATCGCGATTATGTCGCCAGGAGGGGAAGAAGAACGACGCGTTGACGCCGATTTGCAGGTAGATCGTGGGCAAAAGGAATCGGAGGCGTCTTTTACCTGTCCGAACTGCGGAAGGAAGAACTCGGTGGCTACGCGGGTGTGTCCCCGATGCGAGCACCATTTCTCTTAAGCCCGCCGATCGCTCATCCGTAGCAGAGTTCCGTCTCAACATCAAATTTCTGCTTCGGCTCGCCGACTCCTTGCATCTGCTGCTACCGCCATGCCGCGTTGTCGCAGCCGCCGAGCAGCACGAAATTGCCGGCCCCCAGCCTCATTTGCAGCCGACGCTGCTCGCCGACCCCGTGAGCACCAAATGAGGCAAATGAGGCATTTCGCACTCTTCTGGGCAACACGCTACCCGGCACCAGGTGGCATGTTTGCAGTCGAATAGGTGGTCAACAGCCCCGCCACAAGACGTTCTCTAGGCCACAACCCGCCCGCATCGCAGATCTGTCAGTCACATATTTATATTGTCTCCGGTGCCCGCAGCATCGCCAGCCGCAACGCGAATACCGGCGGCGGCCTGTCCTTATCGTCTGGTTGCCGCTTTGCGTCATGCCGGCCCGGCCGACCCCAGAAGCAAGGTAACCCGCCGACCCCGCCCCGATCCGCGACCCGCGAATTCCCCGCGAAAACGGAGGACTTTCGGCCGCCCCACTCCAACGGGTTATCGTCCGGGAGAGGACAGGTTGGCGGCACGAGCCGGGAGCGAGGTATCGGGCGTGATACTTGCGACGTTGATCCGCTCGCTACCGGTGCCTTGTCACCGCTGTTCGATCGATTATCCTGGAAGATAGAGACCCAAAACACCACACCGAGAGCAACACCATGAACCCGAACGGCCAACACAATCAGCTTCTCCGTCTGCGGGCCCGACTCCTGGGCGATATGAACCAGCTGGCCGACACCGCCTTGCAGGAGAGCAACCCCATCCGCATGCCGAGCGACATGGCCGACGTTGGCACGGATTCCTTCGAGCAGGAGCTAACTCTCGATCTGCTGGGGACCGAAAAGGAGGTCCTGGAGCAGGTCGACGCAGCCTTGAAGCGGATCGAAGATGGCAGCTACGGCAAGTGCGAAGAATGCGGCAGAAACATCGCCAAGGCCCGCTTGGCAGCGATTCCCTATGCGGCGTTGTGCTTGAGGTGTGCAGCGAAGGCAGAAAATCGGCGTGCGGTTCGAAAGCCGCGGTAGCCAGCAGGGCATGCCTGCCCGCTGATTGCTCGCGGCAGGAGGCGGAAGTAGAATGCGGGCGTAGTGGCACCCCCGGTAAGCAGAGGCGTCAGGGTAAACATGGCTGACGACTTATATCCCTCCGAGTCGCCAAAGCAGGCCAGCGAAGTCGATCGCGATGCAACTATTTGGCGATCGCTTTCTAACCCTCGTGTTTTGTTGTCTTCGCTTCTCGCCGTTGTGTTGTTCTACTCGATCATTTGGGCTTATGTGGACCGCCCCAGGCTCTTGGTAGGTTTCGGCGGCATTGCCGATACTATCCCCGTCGCTCAAACGGATTGCGATGGCGTCGAGGTTAGATCAGTTCAGTTTCGGGGCGAGTTGGAGAAGCGACTGGTATCGACGGCGTTCATGCAAACACTCCACGCCAAGGACATCCGCCAGCCAAGGCTCCTGCGGGAAGATACGTCAGTCGTTGTTTCTCATCTGCCAGCCCCTTCCCTTGACGCAAATCCGATGGCTGCCGAACTATCGACGGGAATCGTGAATGCCTATCAAAGCCAGGCACTCGTGATCATGATCGGCTTCTGCGATCGATCCGACGTCTCCTTGATGTATTTCTATCCGCGATCCTATTCGGTTCATAGGCCAACGAACGCATGGATCCGCTGGCTTCAGGTTAAGCTGCCGGGAATGCCTGACGAATCGAGACTTGCCATGGAAGCGGATGCTGCAAACAAAGCGGCGAAGGACGACATCAGTGAACTGGTCGCAAGCACCGTCCAAGACTGCGTTTCAGCGTGCCGCCACTAACGAGCCGATCCGCAGGCGGATGCCCCGCCCGCTACTTGACGCCGGCGGCCGCGACTATAATCGGGAAATCGACTTGGCCAGGAAGAAGGCAGCGCGTGGCGTGCTGGCCTCGATTTGCCAGGACATTAGGTGGCGTCGAACATGAAACACGCGTGGCTTCGATCGGTTCCGGCGATGCTAATAGAAGCCGCGTCGGCAATCAATGATGATGATCTGCTTCCTCTGCGAGTGCCGGCCTCGACGTTCGCCTTCCTTTATCGCCTTGGCAAGCAATGCGACCATTCAACAAAGCCACTCGCCAGATTCCTTCTCCGGGTGCACCGTTCCCAACTGGTCGAGGAGATCATCCGTGGCCTGTTACCGGCAGAGCATAGTTCGGCTCTTGGGGCCCTTCGTGCGGAATTGGAGCCGCTGCAACGCGAAAAGGAGGAAGCCGTGGCCAATCAAGATTGGGAACATGCACGTGCCGTGCGTGACAAGACGGAACCGCTAAAGGACCGAATCAGGCAGAAGTGCAAGGAAGCTTTCATTCCGGTTCAGCCCGATGACAGATTGCAAGCCATTTCGAGACTCGGCTTCGACCAACCGATAATCGTTTAGGTCGTGCCACCCGCATTTGAAGCTCGATGTTTTCGCGGTCGCACGGATGTCCTGCCACGCCCTCCGCTCTCGCCGACCGCTGCTGCCAACAGTCGCACGTGTACGCCGAAGCAGCCTACGCCATCATCTGCCTCGTGCGGCCGATTTTCATCACATTATCAAAATCTGCCTCAGCACGTCAGCCCTGCGTGCCGAACGTCTAATCCATGTGTTCCAGGGCATCAGGCTTATAAACACTGACCAGGACCGTAGCACCCCAGCCGACGACCCGCCGGTTGCCCACGTCCACGTCATGCCACCGCTGGCGAAGTTCCTCGTCGCCTAGCCACGTCCGGCTGAAACTGGCTGGGTCCTCAAAAATGATTCGATTCTCGTCGTGCCCGATAGCGACAACCCAGTGCCCGTTGTTCCACAGCTTGGGGTATGGGTGATTCGAGTTGCGGTAGGCTTGCAGGGTGAGAATCGTAGGATGACCGGCGTCGATCGCCCGTCGCAAGTCGTTGGGCCGCATGTTGCGACTGGCCTGGTGCGGGATGCCGTAATAGCGGAGTACGCGGACGATGTCCGTCGTATTTGTGCCGTCCTTGCTTGTGCAGGCGAGAATTGCCACGCGGTCTTCCCGCTCTCGCACTCCTGCATAGACGAGCACAGATACGAGGGCATTCGCTCCGCAATCGAAGTTATAGACCTGTCTTGTCTCTGGGTAAGGTAGTATTTTCATGCGTGGCTTCTCGGTGGGCAGTCTTTCGGGGTGCCGTCCGGCAGGAGGCTGCCGTCAAGGAAAGTATAGATCGCTTCAGAGCGACGATGTTCAGCCGCTTTTCTCGTCAAATCCGGCACACCCGCCATGCCAGTACCGCTTTGCCTGTCCTCCGCAGCTTGCTTCATCGCTTCCATAGGCAATAATTGCTCATCGAATCCTAACCCACGGAGATACCGAACATGGCGAAGAAAACACGTCGTCTTGGTCAAAGGCTGTGCCCGAGTTGCAACAAGTGGATTAAAGGCACCCGATGGAAGGCATGCCCCCACTGCAGCCACGAGTTTCAACCGAAGGCTGCCAAAGCAGTACCGGCAGCAAAACCCGCCGTGGTTGTCGAAGTGCCCGCCCCAGCCAAACCCAACGGCACGATCACGCTGGAGCAGATCAAGAAGGTCGCCGCAACGGTGAAGGCCCTGGGCAGCTTCCAGAAGATGACCGAGGTGCTGGCGGTCATCAAGGAAGCGGGCGGCGTGAAGAAGTTTCGGGATCTGGCCGAAGCGATCATGTGCCAGGAAGCGAAAGACATCCCGTTCTGAGTTGCCGGTCGTGCCCGACTTCGGCGACGTGCCCGAATAGGCGTGGATCACGGCCGCAGGATGCCGATACTACGGTAGTCATTTCAGCCTCAAGAAGAAGCCCTCCACTGGTCTCGCCGGTGCAGGGCTTTTTCCTTTGAATCTCGGTCAGTTGCCTGTCATGAGGCCGAAGGGTGTGAGGACAGCGGTCAAGAGAATGACGAACAGCACCAGGGCGATGATGCCCCCAACCGTACCCATGACCGCCGCCTGCACTCAGCCAGCGTCGAACACATACTTGTACGCCAGAGCCAAAGCTCCGATGCCGAGCAGTCCGTTGCCTAGAGGCAAAGAAACGAACACATACACCGCTGCAATTAGCAAGTATCGCTTGTAGAAGTCAAAGAAGGACCAATCGTCGGGACCGGAAACCTGGAAACTTGTGAACATCTTGCCCAATACCAAGGTCAGCACCGCAAATACAAGTGCCGTGAATGCGGCAAATACCAGGCCGACGAGCACGAGAATGAGAATACTCATAGCGTTGCGTCCTCCAGTTGCATAAGTATCGGCACTGTCCCCCTGCTTGTGTCAACGGAATCTTTCCGTCATCATGTCCAAGGGCGGGGCAGCCAACACCCCCCAATCTTACTTCGCCCTCCGCAGTCCAGCGACCAGCCGCCACCGCCGGCGTTCGCAGCAGCCGCCATGGATATGCTGTATCGCCGGCAGCCGCGGTGATTGCCGATGGCATCAGAAGCCGCCAGCTTCAGTCTCCAGTACGACCATTGGGGCACGCCGCACCCGCTGACGGCTGCATTCGAGCGGTATCGCCCAATTCCCATCGATCTTCGCCGGCGGTAGACTTGAGTGCGGTGGAGGAAGCTGGAATGCCACGGCGGCGAGGGATTCGAGTGCCTTTGGCTTTTGGCCAGCAGGGAAAGTCCGACATGACGATCGCATACTCGGTTATCGCCCCTGTGGTACGACCGTGCAAAAAAGCAGTGAGGGGATGCTTGGCATTTTAGCTCGATTGAGCGAAGGCTTGAAAGCTCTCGTATATTGACTGACATGACCGTTCCCACTCCCCATCGCCGCCCCTACTATCCCACGCCGTCCTGGCTGGTACTGGGTTCGCTGGCGGTGACGGGATTGCTGTTCCTTTCCGAACGCTGGCGTTGGTTCGCCTTCAACGAGCACAAGGGCTGGACGGTGCTTATGGCGGTGGCTGGCGTGGGCGTGGTGCTGCTGCTGATGCTGCTGTGGTGGGGCATCGCCCTGATCTTCCGCCTGCGATTTCAGTTCAGCCTCCGCTCGCTGCTGGTCCTGGTCTTCGCTGTCGCCCTGCCGTTCAGTTGGTTGGGGATGGAAATGAAGGAAGCCAGGAGGCAATCCGAAATAGTAAATAGCCTGACAGAACTGGGCATGTCCGTTACTTATGATTGGAAAGTCGGTGCAAATGGCAATTTACTTCTTAACGCACGTCCGCCAGGACCAGTCTGGCTGCAACGACTACTTGGGGATGGGTTTTTCTCGAATGCCGTCGGCATCGCAGCCCCGATAGACTGGAACATTGACTTTGCGTTTGATCCCAAATACAGCCCGGTTCCCGCCTTCAGCGAAATGCTGAGCTTACACTGATAGTCCCAGAATTACGTATGATACGTTGAAGTCGTACGATACGAAGATCACGGATGCCGCGTTGGAAAAGCTCAAAGGGTTGACAGCACTCCAGGTTGTGCTGCTAGACGAAACAGAGGTCACGGACGCTGGGCTGGAGAACCTAAGCGGGTTGACCACACTCCAAGTCCTGAAGCTGGATGGCACGAAGGTCACGGACGCTGGATTGGACAACATCAGAGGATTGACCGGACTCCAAGGCGTTAGTCTGGCTGGCACGAGAATCACGGACGCCGGGCTGGACAAGCTCGAACGTTTGACCACGCTCCAGAGCTTGTGCGTGGGTGGCACGAAGGTCACAGACGCCGGGCTAAAGAAGCTCAAACGTTCGATTTCTCTCCGCAACTTGGAGTTGAATGGCACGAAGGTAACTGATGCTGGGTTGGAAAACCTCCGCGGATTGACGGCACTCCGACTATTGTACCTAAATGGCACGAAGGTCACGGACGCCGGCGTGAAAAGACTCCAGAAGGCGTTGCCCAACTGCAAGATCGAACGCTGACGTAAATGCTGCCGACAAATTTCGACCCCGAAGAACCACTTTCGCTTGGCGATCGTCCAAACCCCAGCCCACTGGCACACCCGCCACACCCGGATTACGATATATAGCATCTCCATCGAAGGGTCCTCCCATGCACACTCGCTGGTCCTTTTCGCTGTTTGTCCCAGCCCTCTGGTAAACTGGTTATCGAACGCGGAGAGACCGCTGGCAACCCAGCAAAGTCTCTCCAAACGGCGTACCCGGTATGATACCAAAGGAGGGTGCGGTTTACCCCAGCCGGTTCATTGCGGGGTCCTACCCCTCGGAGGTAAGGTAGTAACTTGCCTTCGTAAGCCGCCCGCACGAACATGCTTTCCCACACTTCCATCGGTGGGAACAGTCAAAGGGCCGAGGATAGATCCTCGCGTAACCCAGGAGGACGGAGTGCGGACGGCGAAAATGCTTGGCACCCGTTAGGTGGGATCGCACGGTAACCGCACATAAACCATGACGCCCGAACCAGAAGCCCGCGAAGAAATCGATGATCAGCTTCACCAGACCGGGTGGGCTGTCCAATCGGCCAGCGAGATGAAAGGTTCTTATCTTGGATCCTTTGTGCCACACGCTCATACGAGCGTATGAAAGTGCGGTGGATCTTTTTGCCGACTTGGTCGGACGAGTTGTTGGCCGAGGAAGGCTGTCGTTGATTGTCGTACATACGCTGTCGATTCTCTTACTCGCGACACCGATCGTTGTTATCGTGATCTCTCCAGATTTTGGAGCTTACCTGGTAATCGGAATGCCTGTGCTCGTATCGATAACTGCGCGGGACCCGGAAAACTGGGCGCGCGGTTAAGGTGTGGAATGGATGCCCTTAACCGAGTTTCCGAAAGGATTCAGCGATGGCGAAGCGACGGAGTCGCAAGCGTTACGATTCGACGTTCAAGGCGAAGGTGGCCTTGGCGGCGGTGCGTGGAGACAAGACGATCAGTGAATTGGCCAGTCAGTACGCCGTGCATGGCAACCTGGTCAGCCAGTGGAAACGCAAGCTCCTGGCCAATATCGAGCTTGTCTTTACGGAAGCGGACGATGGCCAACGAGAAGATCGTGAGGCCCTGCTGGACGACCTGTACCAACAGATCGGCCGGCTGAAGGTCGAGCTCGAGTGGCTCAAAAAAAAAGCTGCCCAGTTCGATCACTGAGTTGCGGCGGCTGATCGACTCGGACCACGCGGCCCTGAGCATCACCAGGCAATGCGAGTTGCTGGGCTTGTCGCGTTCATCGTGCTATTACCAAAGGATGGAAACGTCGGCGGAGGATTTGAAGCTGATGCGGATCATGGACGAGGTACACCTTCGCTTGCCTTTTTACGGATCACGGAGACTGACATGGAGTTTGCAGCAAGAAGGCTATGCGGTGGGCCGCAAACGCATTCAGCGTCTCATGCGGGTGATGGGGATCGAGGCGATCTACCCGCGGCCGCGGACCAGCGAGCCGCATCCAGACCATCGTATTTACCCGTATTTGCTGCGGGACGTTGTGGTTTCGGCGGCGGACCAGGTGTGGAGCGCGGACATCACCTACGTGCCGATGCAGCACGGATTCATGTATTTGGTTGCAATTTTGGATTGGCACAGCCGATACGTACTGGCGTGGCGCCTGTCGAATACGCTCGACAGCGACTTTTGTGTGGAGGCCCTCCGGGCCGCGTTACGTCGCGGTCGGCCGGCGATTTTCAACACCGACCAGGGGACGCAGTTCACCAGCCAGGCTTTCACGGGCGTGCTGGAACAGCAGGGGATTGCGATCAGCATGGATGGCCGTCGCCGCGCCTTGGACAACGTGTTCATCGAACGGCTGTGGTGGAGCGTGAAGTACGAGAACGTGTACTTGCAGGGCTACGAAACGGTAGCCGAGTTGAAGGCGGGCTTGACGTGGTACTTCGACTTCTACTGTCGTCGTAGACCACATCAATCGTTAGATAACCAATATCCATGGGACGTGTACTGGGCCGATCGACGACAAAAACAACGACAATTTCGGCGCTAAAATTTCGGCCTACGGCCGACTTAGGCTGGAGAGTCTTTTAGCAGAACAAAAGGTACTGGCGGCTTTGCGGCCGCGCGACACCTGGGAGGGGTGTCGCGGGCCGCTAGTCTCAGTCAAAACAGCACACCTTAACTTTACCCAAAAACTGTCCAGCGCGCCGGGTCCGCCCCAAACAGGCATCGTATGGTTAGTTCTTTATTGGAAGCAGCGTCGCGAAAAGTATCGTCGAGATTCACATTTACAGGATGTCTGTGCAAGTTGCGGGTGCGAGAACTTCTTTCATGCCGGAGTGTGTCGTCAATGTGGGACGCGGTTGTCCCCAAGAGTTGTTCATCATGACGCCGGACCGTCCCGAGCCGCCCCCCATGAAGCTGCCGCCAACGCAGCCGCCGACCATGGGACCGCCGCTCATAAAGTCGCTGCCCATGTAGCCGTTGCCCATCGGACCAGTCATTGGGCCGCCAGCCATGGGACCACCCGTACGGCCGCCGCCCATCCCGCCGCCACCGCCACGGCATTGGGCATTTGCAGATTGGGACAGGACAAGCGACAGAGCACCGATCCCCAGAAAGGCGACCGGCAAAGAAATCCTAAACATCGACGTCAAAGCCTCGTCTCAAGGAACGGCTGGTCCGTAGCCCGTTCGATTGTGGTCTGCCCATTTATTAGGACGAGAAAGGCTGCAGATTGTCACGTGCCGCGGTCGTTTTTATTCGGTCTTCCTGCCGATGCCGGTCTTCTCGCCCAGGGACTTCGCCAGATCGTCCGCGTCGTCGGTCCCGACGCGGACGATCTTCCGGCCCAGCGTCAGCTTCACGCAGCCGAAGCCCGAGAAATTGTAGGTCCAGCCGTGGCCGGGGAAGTAATGGATGCCCCAGCAGTCGAGGATGGAAGTGCAGCCGACTTCGACAGCGGTGATGTCGGCGTAGCCGATTCGTTTGCGTATCTTCCCCTGCTTGCTGCGGGATGCCTACTTCCGCTTGGCACGCTCCAAAGTAATGAAGCCTACCCCATCTCCCGCTTGGGTCTTGAATTCCGTGGGCCGTTGGGTAGTGTCTTTGCCGAAAAGGTTGACGCACAGCCTAAGTCGGCCATCATTCAGGGAGTAGATTCCAGCGGCAGTCTTCCCTTTGTCCGATCCGTCGATGGCAATCAGGTCAATTGCGTTCGGTGTCTTGCTGGAGTCTAACTTGAACTTGACCTTTCGGCCCTCGCCTTCCGACTTGACAACGAAAACCTCGTCCCCCTTGAAGACGACTTTCAGTTCTTTCGCCTCATCGTCGGGCTTTCTCTCCCCGTTGCCTTCCAGGGCGACCGCTTGCCAAGTCCCTTGCAGGCTTTTGACATCGTTCGCACTCTGGGGTTCCGCAGCAACCAACCGCCAGGGAACGATGCCCACCAGAACCGTTGCTGCCAAGAGAAAGCCCGAGGCAACGATAACTCCACGGGACGCACGACCAATACTCGCCATCACAACTAACCTCCATTTCAAGGACTGGATTGACCCTGCCGTTCCCATCGACATCGTGGGAATCAATCGGCTCGGGCCAAGTTTGCTGATAACCGAAACCAGCAGCGTTCCGTAGCTGGCTGGATCGTGATATTGCCGCAGGATCGCCAGTTCATCGGCAGCGACCTCCTGGGCCAAATTCAACTGCCGCTGGCTCAACCAAACCAAAGGATGAAAGAAGAAAACGGTTTGCACGCAAGCGGCAGCGAGATTCCAGAGCAGATCGCCTCGCCGAATGTGGGCCAGTTCATGTCCCAACACCATTGCAAGTTCGGGAACGCTCAACTTACGGACCGTTCCAGCGGGAACCACGATAGCAGGGCGTAGAATTCCGATAAGCATCGGACTGCCATTTCCCCTGGCCTCCAACAATGCCGGTGAGCTTCGCACACCGTATAGTCTAGCTTGAATTGCCAGTTGTTCGATCAACGGCGGATCTTCGATAATGCCACTCTGCTTGCATAGTTGCCGTGCTCCCCGCCAAGCAACCAGGAGTCGGGCCAAAGACCACGCGACTCCAATAATCCACAGAAAAGCCAGGATCGCCCGAACAGTTGGCAATGCAGTTTCCAAGCTCGGAAAGCCACCCGCTTGGTCCGTTGGGCTGGCGGGAACCTGTTGATTGGCGACCTGAACGTCAACGTCGGGAATAGGGCTGGGAACGGAATGGAGCGGGAGCAGCGGCAAATTGACCAGCGTCGGCAGCAGAAGGACGGCCATGAACTTCAGAATAGCCAGTCGCCAGAGCCAGCATCGGCAGCGTGCGGGCATCGACGGCATGATTCGGCAGATCAACCATACCGCCAGGACGACGATGCTGCCCTGCCAACAGGTTTTCCACATGACCGCCGCCCAGGCATCCAGCAGAGAAGGTTCCATCGTGATCAATGTTCCTTCCGTTTATCTTCCAGATCACGCACCAGAAGCTTGAGCGTGTCCAGGTCGTCCGTGGAGATGGGGCCGCTCTCGGAAAGAAACGCCACGAATGGAGAAACCGAACCGCCAAGCGTCGTGTCCACGAAGGTCCGCACCAAGGTTTGCAGCAGAACTTGCTTGGCGACCTTGGGCGAGTAGCGATAAACCCCGCTGATCTTCTTGCGGGTGAGATGGCCCTTCCGCCGTAAACGCTCCATTATCGTCAGGACCGTGGTTCGTGCCTGCCCGGTGGTTCCGGCGACGTGTTCGGCCATCTCACCGACACTGATCGGGTGATGGTCCCCGATGTAACGGAGAATCTCGATTTCGGTGGAGCCAAAGGGAGCTTTCGGGTCGGACATGAGTTTCTACTCCGTAACTATCAGTGTAGGCGAATTCTATCCGGTAACTACACGGATAGTCAAGAGGAGTTTTTCTGGCGCGTGTTCCAGATCGAAAATCAGAATCGGGGGACAAAATGCTGGTTATTGACGGGGTTCGCGACATTTCGTATCTTACGTGAGGAAATGGTTAAGGAGATGCCAGATTATGGTTGCGACGGCAATTGTGAGCTTCGTGTCGGCGTGCGCGCTCAGTGCGGTCCTGACGGCGCTGGCGATCCGTCTCTCGCCGCGGATCGGGCTGGTGGATCGTCCCGATCAGCAGCGAAAACTGCACACTCGTCCGGTCCCGCTGGGTGGAGGGGCCGCCGTTTTCCTGGCGTCGGCCGCTGTGCTGGGAGGGTTGATCACGACCGGCACCCCTTGGCACATGCACGTCAACGAAGCGTGGGTGAATCTTCTCGGGGCAAGCATCGCCTGCACCTGGATCGTGGCCCTGGGCCTGTTGGACGATCGCTTCGGTCTGCGGGGCCGGCAAAAGCTGGCCGGCCAGGTCGTAGCCGCGGCGGTGTTGATCGCCAGTGGGGTGCTGATCCGGAACATAGGGCTCTTCGGCATGGAAATCGACTTGGGCATTCTCGCCGTTCCCGTCACCATTTTCTGGCTCAGCGGCGCCATCAATGCGCTCAATCTCCTGGATGGGATGGACGGGATGGCGACCGTCATCGGGCTGATCCTCAGCCTGGCGATCTGCGCTTTGGCGCACTTGACCGGCCACGCGGCGGTGGCCATGGCGGCGCTGGTGTTTGGCGGGGCCTTGCTCGGCTTCTTGCCCTTCAATCTCTCGCCGGCGAAGATCTACCTGGGAGACGCGGGCAGCATGCTGATTGGGATTGTTGTCGGATGCCTTTCCATTCGCGCCACGGTCAAGGGGGCGGGCACCGTGCTGCTGGCCGCTCCGCTGGCGGTGATGACCATTCCCATGCTCGACTCTTTCGCCGCCATTCTGCGGCGGCGGCTGGCGGGGCAGAGCATCTATGCCGCCGACCGCGGCCATTTGCACCATCGGCTCCTGGCCCACTTCGGAAACAAGTCCACGGTGCTCGTATGCGTGGCGATCTGCTCCGCCACAACTTGCGGATTCGCCCTGGTGAGCACCGCGATCAAGAACGACATGGTGGCCTTGGTGGCCTCGCTGGCGGTGGTTGCGACGCTGGCGGTAACCGGGTGGTTCGGGCGGGGAGAATTCGTGTTGCTCTCGTCGCGGCTTTGGCATGCCACCCGGTCCCTCGTGCGTCGCTCCGACGTGAACAACGCCGCGGCCCGCGAGAGCAGGGCTCAAATCCAAGGTTCGCGGAAATGGGAGACCCTTTGGGCAACCCTGACGGAGTCGGCCAACAAGCTGGACCTGACGATGATCCATCTTCACGTCAACGCCCCGGCGATCGAAGAGGCGTTCAGCGGCTCTTGGGAGAGTTCGGTCCAGCAGGAGCCGGGAAATCGCTGGGAAATGAGATTGCCGCTGCTTGTTGCCGGCCACGCGGTCGGTTTCCTGGAAATTGCCGGGGAAAATAACGGTCACTCCAACGCCGCGGCCATCAAGCTCGTGCAAGACATCCTGGAGCCCTTCGAGCTTCGCCTCAAGGATTTTGCGGAAAAGGCCATCGTGGCCAGCGTGGGAGAGGGTCGCCGGGCCAAGAAGCCGCAACCGCACCGCCGCGGTAGTCGCCTGTCGAGACTGGCAGGAAGCTGAAGCGCTCTATTCAATTCCAAGACTACCCACAGGTCGATCACCCAATGACAGTTCGCTTATTGATCGCCGCCGCCGTTTTGTTGGGAACCGGAAGCGTGTTACCCGTCGGGTGGCTGGAATATAGGAGATCCGGAGTCCGGGGTCAGAAGTCAGACGCCACCAGTGACCCCGGGTCGGTGGAGTGATGACTGATCAGCTATGAAGATCCTGCTTCTCAACCAGTGTTTCCATCCGGACGTGGTTTCCACGGCCCAACATCTGGCCAACCTGGCCGTGGGACTCGCCGCGGAGGGACATTCCGTAACCGTGTTGGCCAGCCGTCGCGGTTATGACAACCCGGCTACGCGGTATCCGGCGCGTGAGATGTGGAAGGGCATATCGATCATTCGTATCCCCAGCTTGGGACTGGGCAAGCGTTCGAAGTGGCGGCGGATCGTGGATTTCGCCAGTTACTGGGTGAGCTGCGTGTTGCGATTGGCGCTGCTCCCCCGGTTCGATGTCGTCATTGCCTTGACTTCGCCGCCGCTGATCTCGTTTCTGGGGGCGGTCTTTGCCCGCATGAAAGGCGCAGCGTTTCGTTTTCTGGGCGATGGACCTCAATCCCGACGAAGCGATAGCCGCGGGTTGGCTGCGCCCGCAAAGACCATTCGCCAAAATGCTCAGCTTCATGCTGCGGTACAGTCTGCTCCATTCCGACCGCATCGTGGCGCTGGATCGTTTCATGAAGGAGCGCATCGTGAAAAAAGGCGTCGCCGCGGAAAAAGTGGTCGTCATCCCGCCGTGGTCGCACGACGAGTCGATCCGCTACGATGCGCAAGGAGGCCACCGCTTCCGAACGCAGTACGGTCTGAGCGACAAGTTCGTAGTAATGTACTCGGGAAATCATAGTCCGTGCCATCCGCTGGATACGTTGCTCGAAGCGGCCGGGCGGCTTGCCAACCATCCCAAACTGGCGTTCTGTTTCGTGGGTGGCGGAAAGGAATTCACGAAAGTGAAACGATTCGCCCAAGCTCGGCAAATGAAGAACGTGGTTTGTCTGCCTTACGAACCGCTTGACGAGCTTTCCGCGTCGCTCTCGGCTGCCGACCTGCACGTGGTCGTCATGGGCGATCCGTTCGTCGGGATCGTCCATCCCTGCAAGATCTATAATGTCCTGCGGATCGGGGCGCCCTTCCTGGCCATCGGCCCGGAAACCTCGCACCTCACCGACCTTCTCTCGGAAGGCGACGTGAGCGAGCAGGGCACGGCGGCCCGTCACGGCGAAGTGGAGCTGGTCGTGGAGTGTCTGGAAGAGGCGGCTGCCCGCAATGATTGGAGGCACGCGCAACAGCGCGCCAGCAGTGCGGCGCGATACTCCAAGGCGGCGCTGTTGCCGCGGATGATCGACCTGATCATCAAGGGCGAGGCCCCGAGTTTGCCGACCGGTGGCCAGAAAGTGGGCGTGGAAACCGCCGATGCGGCCGACAACGAGACAGCGCAGGTTGCCATGCCTCGCGCCGTGCAGACCGTGGCGCGGTCATGAACGCCTCTGGCCGCCGTCGCGAACCTTTTCCTGGGGTCTCGGTCTTTCCTTCATACCCTCCAGAAGAACTACACCGCCTGCGAATGGTTGGCCAAATCCCGCACTCGCTGGAATCTCTCACTCGGAATCGGTATTATTCCTCTGACTACGATCATGGGTACATGGTGCCCGACATGGTGCCCGCAGCAACTTCTCGGAGAACGTATGAGTACAGCTAGCCACGATCGCAATCTGCTGTTCGGCATTCTTGCCGTACAAATGGATTTTATCGGCCGCGACGCCCTGATTACGGCCATGAACGCCTGGGTCATCACCAAAGGCAAGCCGCTGGGCGAAATCCTGGTGGAGCAGAAGGCGATGACGGCCGACCGCCGCGCGCTGTTGGAGGCGCTGGTCCAGGAACACCTCAAGCAACACGGCAATGACCCGGGAAAAAGCCTCGCGTCGGTCAGTTCCCTAGGATTCATGCGGGCGGACCTGCAACAGATCGAGGATGCTGACATCCAGGCCTCGCTGGCGCATGTCGCGCCCGCCCGCCCGCCAGACCGGTATGCCACGATGGCCCAATCCGGCGTCGGCGCTTCCACGTCGTCGGGGAGTCGCTTCCGTATCCTTCGCCCGCACGCCCGTGGGGGCCTGGGACAGGTCTCTGTAGCCCGCGATGAGGAGCTGCATCGCGAGGTCGCGCTGAAGGAGATCCAGGAACGGCACGCCGACAACCCCGAAAGCCGCTCGCGCTTCCTGCTGGAAGCCGAGATCACCGGCGGCCTCGAACATCCGGGCATCGTGCCGGTTTACGGCCTGGGGCAATATGCCGACGGCCGGCCGTACTATGCCATGCGCTTTATCCGCGGCGACAGCCTGCAGGAGGCCGTCACCCGGTTCCACGGGGACCCTGAACGCAGGGTCGGCCAAGACAAGCGACTCGATGCCGGCGAGCGGGCCGTCGAGCTGCGGGCGCTGCTGGGCCGCTTCATCGACGTTTGCAATGCGATTGCCTATGCCCACAGCCGCGGCGTCTTGCACCGCGATCTGAAGCCGGGGAATATCATGCTCGGGCAATATGGCGAAACGCTGGTCGTCGATTGGGGACTGGCCAAGACCCAGGATCTGGCAGGACCGAAGTCGGAATCGGCAGAAGGGCCGATCCGGCCGAGCACGGTGAGCAGCTCGTCGGCCACGCTCATGGGGTCGGCCATCGGGACTCCCCAATACATGAGTCCGGAGCAGGCGTCTGGCCGGCTTGATCTGCTCGGACCGCCGGCCGACGTTTATAGCCTGGGAGCGACACTCTATTACGTCCTGACCGGCCGCCCGCCGTTCGAGGGCGCGAATGTGGAAATTATCTTGCACAACGTGGAGCGTGGCGAGTTTCCGCCTCCCCGCGCGGTCAACGGCCAGATTCCCCGGCCGCTGGAGGCGATCTGCCTGAAGGCCATGGCGCTGAAGCCCGAAGACCGCTACCCGTCGCCCAAGGATCTTGCCAGCGACGTGGAACACTGGCTGGCCGACGAGCCGGTCTCGGCCTATCGCGAGCGGTTGCCTGCCAAAGCTGCGCGGTGGGCCCGCAAGCACAAGACGCTGGTCGTCAGCTCGTTCGCTCTGGTGACGGTGGCGGCGATCGCCCTGGCGGTGACCACGGTCCTTGTCAAGAAGCAGCAGATCTTGACCGAAGCGGCCCGGCAGCAGGCGGCGGAGGCCCGCGATCAGGCCCAGCGGCGATTCCGACTGGCCTTGGATGCCTTGAACGACATGGTGCAGGGCATCCAAACCAAGCTTGAAGCCCGCGGGGGCACGGAAGACCTGCGAAAAGACCTGTTGGAAAATGCCCGCAAACGCGTGCAAGAGCTGCTGCACGAGGCCGAGCGGCAAGGCAACCCCGATCAGACGCTCGTCTGGTCGTATTTCCGCATGGGCGACGTGGATCAGATAATCGGCGATACGCTGGCCGCGAAGAAAGAATACACCAGCGGGTCCGACCTCGCAGTCCAGCTTGCGGCGGCAGACCCGGACAGTTCTTCCGCGCTAAGCGACGTGGGCATCAGCTATATCAACCTCGGCATGATCTCGCAGCAATTGGGACAGACGCCGGAGGCTCTCGATTACTATCAAAAGGCATTGGCCGTCCGCCAGCGTCGCGTGGCGCTCGATCCCAAGGACGCCAAGGCCCAGCGCGGGCTGAGCGTCAGCTACGAGAAGCTCGGCGACGTCTCGATGCAGTTGGGCAAGACGCAGGATGCGCTGGACTTCTACCAGAAGGCACTGCCCATCCGCCAGACTCTGGCCGACGCCGACGCGACGAACCTCCAGGCCCAATTCGACTTGAGCGTCGCTTGCGAGAAGCTCGGCAACGTGGCGATGCTGCTCGGCCAGGCGCAGGAGGCCCTGGACTTCTACCAGAAGGACGCCGCGATCCGCGAGCGCTTAGCCGGCACCGATCCCAAGAATACTGAAGCGCAGCGCAACTTGAGCGTCAGTTGCGCGCGGATGGGCGATGTCCTGCAGCAACTCGGCAATCTGAGCAAGGCCCAGGATTTCTACCACCAGGCATTGGCGCTGTGCGAGGCCTTGGCCGAGGCCGATCCCAAGAATGCGCGGGTCCAAACCGATTTGAGCATCAGTTGCGATAAAGTCGGCGACGTGGCCCTGCGGTTGGATCGACCGGAAAAGGCCATCGAGTACTACCAGAAGGCACGCGCCGTCCGCGAGCGTCTGGTGGCCGCCAACGCCAAGAATACCGAGCACCAGCGCAACCTGACCGTGTGCTACAACAAGCTCGGCGCGGTGTCGCTCAAAATGGGCCAGAAGCCCCAAGCGCTCGGTTTCTACGAGAAGGCCTTGGCGATTCGCGAGCGTCTCGCGGCGGCCGACCCCAAGAACGTCCAGTTCCAGCGCGATCTTGGTTTCAGCCTCGAGAAGTTGGGCGATATGAAAGTGCAATTGGGGCAGAACAAGGAGTCGCTGGATTTCTACGAGAAGGCGCTGACGATCGAGCAGCGACTCGCCGAGGCGGACGCCAAGAACCTCGATGCCCAGCGCGACCTGCTGCTGGGGTACATGAAGATCGGAAATGCCGACCAATCCGTGCACGATTCCGCCAAGGCGGCGGAATCCTATGAAAAGGCCCTCGACGTGGCAAGACGGGTGGGAAAGGCGGATTTCTGCAAGGAGGAGGTGGATGAGATCAAGAAGCTCATGGCCGATCTGAACAAAGGGAAATAATCATTGTTGTCGAAGAGAGGAATATGCCGATTAGGAAGATGATAGGATGCATTTTCCACGGCTGGGTTCGCCATGAAAGTAATTCGACAGCACGCCTTGATGCCGATCGGAACGCTTGCCGTCGTGTTCGCTTTGACCGCTATGGCGCGGAGCGACGATCCGCCGGGGCCGGCCACAACCGGCGGATCCTCAGTGCGCGCGCCGTCGGCGACCGCGACAAACGACGCGATTGCTCCGTTGCCTCCCGGTGCTGCTGCGGCGCCATCCGCGGTCGATTTTGCGGCGGCGGCAAGGCGTGAAGAATCGGCATCCACTGTCGCCAGCAGCTATACTCCCAACATGATCGGCGACATGGGGGGCGGTCCGACTCTGCAAATGGTTTTCCTGGAGGGCTTGGGGGGCCCAAAAGTCACGAGCCTTCGAGTTCCCAGTCCAAGCGCCAACATCCTCGGCTGCCAGCGGTTTGCGGATAACGACTGCACCTTGCCCACGGATCGCCTCTTCAGCGACTACAGCTTCTTCCACAACGCCGATTTGGGCACGCCCAGCGACGCCAGTCGCTTCGTCCCCGGCTTTGAGAAGACGTTCCTCGACGGCCGCATGTCGGTGGAAATGCGATTTCCGCTCGGCGACCTGGCATCGAGCGACTTCACCGCCGCCGGCTCGAGTCTGGGCACGACGGACCAGTTCGGCGACATCCAGGTCATCGTCAAGGGACTTTTCTATCGGGACGAAGCCTGGGCTTTGGGGATGGGAATGGATGTCTCGGTTCCGACGGCGGCGGATGTCAATGTCGCGAATGCCGCCGGCGGCCCGCTGGTGAAGATCGCCAATCAGTCGACGCACCTCCTGCCTTACGTAGCCTTGCTCGTCAAACCGAACGAGGACTGGTTTGCCCAGTTCTACGTGCAGGTGGATGTTGCCGCCGACGGCAATCCCGTCTCCTTGAACCAGACGGGAAATGGACTTGCCCCCGTCGGAACGATCTACGACCAGACGCTGATCTTTGTCGACGCGTCGATCGGACGGTGGCTCTACCGCAATTCGGCCGCGCGGTTCTCCGGCCTGGCGGCGGTGGTCGAGGCGCATTACACGGGCGGCCTCAACGCCCCTTCGTCCATTTCCACGAGCAGCTTCACCCTCGCGCCCAATACCGCGGAGTTCAACGATCTCGATCTTACCGTCGGCGCCCATGCGGTATTCGGCAACACGACCGTTACCGTGGGCTACGCCACGCCCGTCACCAATGACCGGTACTTCGACGGCGAACTCCGCTGCTTCGCGAACTGGAACTTCTGATTCTATTTGCCGGGCAATTGCCAGATGGGATCGAAACTGGCCGCCGATTCGATCAGGCAATCGGCGGCCCGCGAGAGCAGCAGGATCGACGGGCCGTTGTCGGGCCAGGTTTCCAGCAACGCGCTGACTAATTGTGCGGCGCGGCGAAAGTCTCCGCGTTCGAAGGCCGCGAGACCCGTTTCATAGCGCCGCTTCAAGTCGTCCCAGCCCGGTTGATTGGGCGCGGCCAACTCATGAAGCTCCACCGGTTCGACGATGTTGACGACGCGGACCTGGCACAGGCGTCGTACGAGGAATCCTTCGCCGATTTGGCGATTCGTGGAACCGGTAATCAGGATCGGCGAGCGCAGATACTTCGTCGCGCCTTGAACGCGGCTGGCCAGATTGACGGTGTTTCCCAACGGGCCGTACTTGAATTTGTGGCGCGAACCCATGTTCCCCACACGCGCCATACCCGTGTTGATGCCGATCCCGAAGGCCATCGGTTCCTGAAGGGCCGCGCTCCATCGCGCGTTGAGCGACGGCAAACTCACCAGCATGTCGCCCGCGGCCAGGCAGGCGAGTCGGCTGTGCTCCGGTTGCTCGGCCGGGGCGCCCCACATCGCCACCAGTTCGTCGCCGATGTAATCGACCAGCACGCCGGCGTGCGCGAGGACGCAATCCGAGAGGACCCCCATCACGTCGCCGATCCATTGCACGGTCTTGCCCGGTCCGAGGCGCTCGCTGATCCGGCTGAAACCTCGAATGTCGCAGAACAGGAGCGTCACCTCGGCGTCCTGCCCCTCGAGCAGATCGGGACGCAGGGCTAGTTGCTCCGAAAGCTCGCGCGTGAAGAACTGCTCGAATTGAACGCGCGCGGCCAGCGCGGCGCGTTCCTGGTGCATGCGGGCCATTCCGGCGGCCACTCCACTGGCGATCAATTCCACCAGCAGCGCCTCGAGCTCCGTGATCGCCGCCTGCGGCAAGATGCCGGCCGAGCGGCGCCGATCGCCATAGACGGCGCCGAGGACCGTGCCGTCGGGGGCCAGCAACGGCGTCGCCACTACGGCGTTGACGCCGGTCAGACTGGCGGCCTGCTCGCTCGACTGACTCGGCAATTCCCAGAATGTCCGCTTCTCGTTTCGCACTTTGTTCAAGATGCTGAGGCTGGGACGCCAATCGTCTTCCACGATTTGCGGCGACGCCGAAGCGAAAGCCCGCGTTTGCCAGGCATCGTTCTCCAGGAGCAGAACGCGGCCCGTATCGAGGCCGATGATTTCGACGACGGCCTGGGCAGCCCTGGGAAAGAACTCGGCGGTGCCCGCCGCGCTCTGAAAAACGCCCATCGAAGTCTTGAGCCATTGCAGCAACTGCCGGCTGCGGTTGTCGAACACTGCGGATCGTTCGCCCAGGCCCGGAAAGCGCTTCAGCGACGGGGAATCGAACGTCGGCGGGCAGGTGGCCTCGGCAAGCCCGCGGATGCGGATGGCATCCGGTTCCGTCGCCGCGACCTGCCGGATCCGCACCGCGCACTTGCCGAGGGTCAGCAGGGCCGGCAGCGATATTTCGCGCCAAGCGGAGGGCGGAATCGGCAGGCCGTCACCGATGCCGACCGGCAAGGACGCGCTCAGGTTCTCGACCCGCAGACGATGGTTCGGCGCGGCTTCCAGGCGGACGTGTTTTCGCGATATGGCGGATTCTCCCTTGGGGGCGATGACGATCCGGCATCCCTGCGGCCGTGAAAGCTTCGCAAACGGCCCGGGCTCATCGGCGAGCTGCCGGCCCAGCTCCACGGGCGCTTCAACCTCTTCAGAATGCGCCAGTTGCTGGTTCTCGTAAATGCGAATTTCCCACAAAGCGCCCATAAGGCTCCCGTTTCAACTTGTGCGGCTGCGACGGCCGATCGCATCATAGGCGGCGTATTTGTACAACTCGCCCAAGGTCGGATAGTTGTAGCAACTGTTGATGAAAAGATCGGCGCCGGCCCCCAGCATCATCGCCGTCAAACCGATATGCACCAGCTCCGTGGCCTGTTCCCCGATCATGTGAACGCCGACGAGCTGCATGTCGCGGGCGCCGGGTACTCCTGGTCGGCGGAAAACAAGCTTCAGGAAGCCATCCCGATCGCCGACGATCTGTCCGCGGGCATTGGAGGCGTAGGCCGCCTTTCCCACGACATAGGCGATTCCTTTTTCTCGCAGGCTCTCCTCGGTTTCTCCCGCCATGGAGCATTCCGGGATTGTGTAGATGCCGTAGGGCAGAATCTGGGGAAGGTTCTTCAGGTATTGCAGATCGAATGCGTGCACCATCGCCACGCGGCCCTGCTGCATGGAAGTCGAAGCCAGCGAAGGGCCGCCGATGACGTCGCCCGCCGCATAGATATTCGGCACGGCGGTCTGGTAGTATTCGTTGACCTGGATGCGACCGCGACGATCGACCACGATGCCCAGTTGCTCCAGGTTCATTCCCGCCGTGCTGCCTACTCGCCCCGAAGAGACCAGGACGGCTTGCGTGGGGATCGTTTTTCCCGAGCTCAACTGCGCGACGATCTGGTCCGATTCGTAGTGCAGCTTGTCGATGGAATCGGCGGTCAAGAGCGTCACGCCCATCGACTGCATGGCCGCTTGGAGGGCGCTGCCGATTTCATTGTCGAGAAAGCCGACGAGACGGTCTCGCTTTTCGACGATCGTCACGTGGACGCCGAGCTCGGCGAACATGCAAGCGTACTCGCTGCCGATGACCCCACCGCCCGCCACGAGCATCGTTCGCGGCACTTCGCGCAGAGTGAGGATCGAATCCGAATCGTAGATCCGCGGATCGCTGAATTGGAACTCTGCCGGCCGAAACGGAACGGACCCGGTGGCGATCATGATGATCTCGCCCGAGACCCGGGTCTCTTGGCCGTCGTTAGCGCGGACGGAGACCGTATGCGGATCCTGGAGCACCGCCGTGCCGTGCAGCACGCTGACATGGTGCCGCTCCAGGTTCTCGCCGATACGCAACCGTTCCCGCCGTTTGATGATCCCCTCACGGCGCAGAAACTGGCCAATGGTCACATGTTCCTTCAGCCCGCGAAAATCAACGCCTTCCAATTCGCGGTGACGAAAGCCCGAGAGGAAAACCGACGTTTCCCGCAAGGTCTTCGAGGGCAGGGTCCCCGTGTTGGCCGCTGCGCCGCCAAGGACTGGCTCTTTTTCGATCAACGCCACGCGCTTGCCGAAGTAGGCCGCCTGCGCGGCGCCCTTTTCGCCGGCCGGACCGGAGCCGATCACCACCAAATCGAATTCATGACCCATGCGATAAATCATCCTCCGCGACGAGGTTGGAGCTTTGCCCGAGACGGCGAACCGACTTCACCGCACCGGCCTGATTATAACGAAATCAGAAAGGTGTGTCATGTTCGTTATTCAAGATCCGATGGCTGGCATCTACCCTCCGTTTTTCTCGCTGTCCTTCCAACGGCACGCCTATTTATGGTCCGTCGCATAAGCCCCGCCGCCGCCTTGCCAGTGCTTGCCGTGCCACCAATTCAATGCCACCCACTTCGGAATCAGGCCGCAGAAGTCCCAGCCCCAAGTGCCCTCGTTCGGGCGGCGGGGCTGGCCGTGGATGGCCGCGCCGCCGCCGACATAATATCCGCCGTTGTTCGGCGTGTCGGAAGGCCGCGCGCAACGTGAGACGACCTGCGGACACCCGGCCCGCACGTGGCCTTCGTAAGGCGTTTCAGGGCAGGGCGACAGTCCGTAGCCTACATACCGCCCCGAGACGACCATCGCGACGACGACCACGAAGCTCAGCTTGAGTTTACCCATGGCTACTTGTTCCGTGGATTGAGGTCGAACTCCTGGTAGGGCAGGCGCACGCCCCGATAGAAGAACTGGTCGACTCGGTGCGACGAGAGCGGATCGAATCCGACGGCCGCCGAGTAGGTCACGACGTCATCCTCATCGACGCCGTCGCCGCTGACTCCCAGCCCGCCCACGATTTTCCCGTTCAGATAGACCGCTGCCGAGCCGGGAAAGAACACGACGCCGTTCTGATTCTTCGCGTTCGCCGCGGTAATTGCTTCGTGCAAATTGCCGTTGGGGACGAAGGCCGCGTAGGCGAGCTCGCTCGTCGAATTCTGCATATAGACCGAGGCGGGCAGCGCGGGTCCTGAATCTTCGGCGGTTGCCGGGTTGATGCCCGGGTCGTTGAGAGCCGACCAGGGGCCGGGCGTGCTGCCGACGCCCTCGGGATACCGCGGTTCCGCCAGGAAGCGGAAGGTCCGATTGGTGAAGGCCGTGCCTAGCGGAATGCCGGCCAATTGGTCGCTGGGCTGCAGGTTCGGACCGTCATAATAGGCCGTATTGCGGGCCTTGGCCACGGCGACTCCGAGGGAGAACTCGGTCTCGTTCGGCATCGAGTACAGACCGAGGATGTTGCCGTCCTGGTCGGTGACGCAGAGCACCATGCTTGGCGTGCTGCCCAGCGGCAGGCGAATCTGCGAGCGGTCCAGATTGGCTTCCGTAACCCCTTGATCGATGATTGTCGTGACCTGCGCCACGGTGAGCGCGGACGAGCCGTCGGGACTTGTGCGCGGGGCGACGAGCCATCCATAGGGCACCGCCTGAGCTTTCAGGTACTTGTCGCTTGACGGATCGACCGGCAGGTCGGTTCCGTTGGCGCGCCGCCGGGGCTTACCAACTTTCCCTCTTGCTTCACCGCCAGGGGACCGAAATAGGTTCCGTTGGCGCCAAAGTCATCGACCGTAATGCCTCCCAGGCTGATTCCCCCCGGCAGGAAGGGAATATTGAACGTGCCGGGAAGCGCGGCGGCGCCGTTGATTGCGCCCACCGGAAGGCCGGCGCCGGTGCTTCCGCCCACGGCGGCGAACGCCATCCATTCGGCCTCCACGCACAACGGCGCATCTCTCTCTGGACCTGGGTCTGATTGGCGCCGGGCAGATTGTTCTGCTCATACGACGCATAGCCGTTGGGACCAGGGAAGAAGACGCCGATGCCGCCGACACACGCGTTGTTCTCGTAAATGGGCACACCGCCGGGAAGCGTCCCGATTCCTCGCGGCTGGGCGCTGGGCATGATTCCCGACGCCTGTCCATACGAAATGAGGGCATTGAACCCCGGCACATAGGTTGGCGTATTGAATCGCCCGGGATCCATGAGCGTGTCGCGATTCGTGGTCTCGATCGCGAACAGGTCGGGGACGGCCGTGTTGCTGATTCCCGGCGGAAACAGGCCGCCCACGCCGATCGGGCCTACGATCCCCGGTCCTGCGGTCGTGGGGTTGGTGCTTTCCGGACTGGAATCGACCTCGCGCTGCGTGATCGTCGACTGGCTGACGAACTGAATGGCGCGCGACGACAGGGGCGAACCATCGGGAAAATCGCTGGAAAACAAGGCCGCGGTCCGCGCCTCGGCGACTGCGCCGTCGATCGCAAAGACCTCTTCGGCGGCGCTGGAGAAGGTGACGCCGCTTTCCACGCGGACTCCCAGGATATCTCCGTTGCGATCGACCACGGCGATGATGGCCGACTCTGTATTGGCCGCCGCCGAGGCTCGAATCAGCAACTGCTCGACTTGGGCAGGCAAGAGCGCCGGATCGGCCAAGTACGAAACGCTCAGGGCCAAGCGGGGCTCGAGCCTTTCAATGCCGAGCGACCTCCTCACAGTTTTTCGGTAATTCTTCTTAGCCATGAGTGCCGTTCTCCCGTCCCGAAGGGGTGTCAGCGATGACTTGTCTGGCCTTACCTAATTTGTCGGTTAGTCGGATTATGCGCGTTAGCTTGCGTGCGTGCCGACAGGCGGATTCCCGCTCGACCACGTCCTGGCGGCGGCATAATCAATACCAGAATCAAGGCCGCTACGATCCTTGAAATCCTCAAGTTGCGAAAAGTTGGAGCAAACCCCGTACTCTCACACGCATGCAAAGCCGATACGTCTGAACTAATGCTTTATACATCCCCACCGACGGTGGTAGCCTGGGACATTTGCATTTTGCGGTTCAACCAGCTCACTAGCTGGCCGCAATCTCCGCCTGTGTTACCTAATTTGTCGGTTACGGCGGCAGGAAGCCTGGAAGCGGCAGGAAGTTCGGCGGCGGTTTGCTCTTTCAAATCACCCCGTTCCGCCGGCAGAACCGATACGATAGATAGAGTTGATACAACCATCAAGGTTTCCGAGCGGCCGTTTAGCGGACTTAACGCATACCTGTTGTGAGCGGGCGTTCGTCAGACTCCGTAATCATTGACGGTTTTGCATGCCTACCCATTCTCGGCAGATTGAAAACCGGGTGCGCCCGCGGAAACCGGCAGCTTTCGCCTGCCTTCTTGCCTGCTCGTGGCTGGTCACCGGTGGATTGGAAAAGTTGCACGCGGACGTGCCCGACGACTTCCAGGCGTTTTGCAACGCGGTTTTGGCTGAGGATGAGAACGACACGCCGCCGATCCAATTCGCATCATTCCTATCCGATCAGGCCGCTGACGCAGAGATTGCGCGCCGCCTATCCTCCGCGCGCCGGTTGGCGAGGTCGAGGCGCCGCCGCTGCCGGAGACGGGACAGCCCCAGCCGCTCTTGCAGCAACCCATCGACCCACCTCTCGGCTATACAGGCCGGAGCAGCGTGCTTCCCGGCGAATACCAGGAGACGAGCGACTTCCTGCCGATGGAAGATCGCTGGAGATCAGGTTTCCCAGCCTGGGATCGATACGACAAGGGCCATCCGCCGGTTGACGATTACCCGTATGTGGAAGGCCATTGGTGGGACCCGTACAACCAGAACATCCTCAAGGGCGACTATCCGATCATCGGGCAACACACGTTCTTGCAAATCACGGCCTCGACGGAAATGCTGCTCGAAGCCCGGCAAGTTCCCACGCCGGCGACCGGCTTCGAAAGCACCTCGAACCCCTTCCAGACCAACTTCATCGGCAACGGAAACCAGTTCCTTTATACCCAGTACTTCCGGCTTGGCGTGGAACTTTCCCATGGCGACTCGGCCTTCAAGCCGGCCGACTGGAGGGTCCGCGTGCAGCCGGTCTTCAACGTCAATTATTTGACGGTCTCGGAACTTGGGATCGTCAGTCCGGACGTTACCGACGGACTTTCCCGTGGCCGCGACTACTTTGCGCTGCAAGAATGGTTCGTCGAAAGCAAGCTGGCCGACACCAGCCCCTATTACGACTTCCTTTCCGCGCGAGTCGGCTCGCAACCTTTCGTGAGCGACTTTCGCGGATTCATCTTCAGCGACACGAACCGCGCCGTGCGCCTGTTCGGGACGCGGCTTTCCAACCGCGACCAATTCAACGTCCTGCTTTTCGACCAGCTCGAAAAAGACACGGACAGCGAACTGAACACCTTTAACGATCGCGGCCAGTACGTGCTGATCATGAACTATTACCGGCAAGACTTCCTCGTGCCGGGCTATACCGCACAGGTCAGCTTCCACTACGACCACGACAAGGCGACCGTTCATTACGACGACAACGGTTTCCTGGTGCGGCCCGATCCAGCGGGCATCGCCCAGCCGCACCAGATCGACGCGTATTATTTCGGCGTTGCCGGCGATGGGCACATTGGAAGGCTCAATATCAGCGACGCCCTTTACTACGTGTGCGGCCACGACGACGCCAATCCCCTGGCGGGCCGGCCGGTGGACATCTCCGCAGGACTGGCCGCCCTGGAGTTGTCGTACGATCGCGACTGGGTAAGATTCCGCACGTCGTTTCTCTACGCCTCCGGCGATCATAACATCAGCGGCGGAGCGGCGACCGGGTTCGATTCGATTCTCGACGATCCGAACTTTGCCGGCGGCAAATTCAGCTACTGGCAACGACAGCAGATCGGTTTGCTCGGCGTGAATCTCGTCAATCGTTTCAGCCTCCTGCCCGACCTCCGCGCGTCCAAGGACGAGGGGCAGGCCAACTTCGTGAATCCGGGTCTGGAGCTGATGAACGCCGGCATGGATTTCGAAGTCACCCCGAAGCTCCGCCTGATCAGCAACGTCAATTTTCTCTGGTTCGACAGCACCAACGTCTTGGAACAATTCGTGTTTCAGGACAAGATCCATCGCCATATTGGCACCGACCTGAGCCTGGGGGCCGAATATCGCCCCTATCTGAACAATAACTGCATTATTGACGGCGGCATCTCCGGCCTGATCCCCGGTCAAGGCTTCCACGACCTCTACGACAATATTGACGGGGGCGTACCCACTCAGATTGCCGGGTTCCTTGATGTGACGTTGACTTATTAGGGCAGGCTTGGAATAATCCCGCCCTGGAGGGGAAATACGAACCAAATACAAGTGCAAATGAGAAAGGTTCAAAACACCCTGGGTTGGCGAGTTTTGGACATGGGCCCTTCGTATTTCGACGTTCTAGGGCTATTGGCATGTCTGGCAAACCTGGCCGTCGCTGCGCCGCCCGCAGTATATGCCCCGGCGCAAAGTTCCGCGCTGCCGGCCGCCGCCGGCTATGACTTGCTGCGGCAGACGGAAGCCGAAGCCGCCGCCAAAAGCCAGGGCTGCACTGCATGTCACCAGGGCGTAGGCGACATGCACGGCAAGCGCCGGACGGCACACCGATCGTGCGACTCGGATGCGCCGATTGCCACGGCGGCAATCCGGCTGCCGCGACCATCGAGAAAGCCCACGTCCATCCCAGTTTTCCGGAGGCCTGGCCTGCCTCCGGCAATCCGGTCCGTTCGTATACTTTGCTGAACCATGAATCGCCGGAATTCGTGCGATTCTTCAATCCGGGCGATTTGCGCGTCGCGGCGGCGACCTGCGGCCCTTGCCATCCCAAGGAAACCCTCGCCGTCCGCAAGAGCATGATGACCCACGGCTGCATGCTCTGGGGATCCGCGCTCTATAACAACGGCGCCGTCCCGAACAAATCTGCACGCTATGGCGAGAGCTACAGCATGAACGGCGTGCCGCAGAGGATCCAGAGCGTGCCGCCGCCTTCGCCCGAGGAGATGGAACGCAAGGCCGTGCTGAGCTATCTCGATCCGCTGCCGCGGTTTGAGATTACCCAGCCGGGCAACATCCTCCGCGTTTTCGAGCGGGGCGGAAGGTTTCGCCCGGAAACGGGCATTCCGGAACCCGACGAAGATCCCGGCCGGCCCCGCACGCGGCTGAGCAATCGGGGGCTGGGCACGGCCAATCGCACGGACCCCGTTTTTCTCGGGCTGCAAAAGACCCGCCTGCTCGATCCCACGCTGAATTTTCTGGGAACCAACGATCACCCCGGCGACTACCGGTCGAGCGGCTGCAGTGGATGTCATGTGATCTACGCGAACGATCGTTCGCCGGTACATTCGGGCCCCTATGCCCGCTTCGGAAATCGCGGCACGAGTTTTTCTCCCGACCCGGCGATTCCCAAGAATTGCTCCGGGCATCCGATCGCCCACCAGTTCACGCTTTCGATTCCCAGCAGTCAGTGCATCGTCTGCCACATCCATCCCGGCACCAACGTCATGAACAGCTACCTGGGTTTCATGTGGTGGGACAACGAGACCGACGGCGAATTGATGTATCCTCGGCAGCAGAAGCGTCCCACGGCCGAAGAGCTGGTCCGCGCAAGCATGTCGAATCCCGACGAGGCGGCGGCGAAGGGCAACTGGTCCGATCCCGAATTCCTGGCCCGTGTCGCCGAATTGAATCCCCTTGCACGGCACACGCAGTTCGCCGATTTTCATGGGCATGGCTGGGTATTCCGGGCCGTTTTCAAGAAGGACCGCGCCGGCAACCTGCTCGATTACCGAGGCGATATCGTACCCGACGTCACCACAGAGAAGCTCATGGCCGCGATGGCGCCGGCCAACGACGTTGAACGGCAGACCGGCAAACGTCGCGAAGGCGTTCCCGTGCACCTCATGGATGTCCACCTGGAACGCGGCATGCACTGCGCCGATTGTCATTTCGGCCAGGACAGCCACGGAAACACCAGGCTCTATGGCGAGGTCCGCGCCGCGATCGAGATCACCTGCGAGGATTGCCATGGCTCGGCCACCGATCGCGCAAGGCTGGTGACCAGCGGCCCGGCGTCTCCCCCCGGGGGTCACAACCTCGCGGCGCTGCGAACCCCCTTCGGCAAGCTGAGATTCGAAAAGCGCGTGGAGGGAGGCCGGGAGCGGATCTACCAGAACTCGGTTGTCGAGCCGGACCTTTCCTGGGAAGTCGTGCAGACGGCCGATACCATCGATCCGACCAGCGACCATTACAACGTCCGGTCGCACATGGCGAAGACCGTTGGATTCGGACCCGACGGCAAGCTTACCTGGGGCGGGCGCCGCGGGCGCCCAGTACTCTGGGTCGCCACCCAACACTTTGGGTCCGGGCCGGCCGGGCGGATGCCAATGGGCCCATCAAAAGGGAATGAACTGCGTCGCCTGCCATAGTTCCTGGAATCCAAGTTGCTTCGGCTGCCATCTTCCGCAACGGGCGAACATGAAGATGCCCAACCTGCACTTCGAAGGCGATGTATCCAGGAACTATATCTCCTACGATTTTCAGACCCTCCGCGACGACGTGTTCATGCTGGCCCGCGACGGCAATGCGACGCAGAACCGCATTGGACCGGCGCGGTCCTCCGCCATCCACGTCGGTTCCTACAATGCCAACCGCGAGTCGATCTACGTGCAACAGCAAACGATCTCCGGCGAAGGGCTGAGCGGCATCGCCTTCAGCACGAACGTGCCGCATACCGTGCGCGGCGGCCTGCCGAAGGGCTGTGCCCCTAGGCCCGCGCAATTCGCCCGGCCCGGCACCTTCGAGACCAAGATGTGCAGCGATTGCCATGTGTCGAAGTACGAAGACAACAATGCCGTCATGGCCCAGCTCCTGATGCACGGCACGAACTTCGTCAACTTCATCGGCCGCTACTGCTGGGTTGGCGCCGGCGAGAGCGGCTTGTATGCCGTGGAGGTGACCGAGCGGGAAGAGCCCCAGGCCGTCATCGGCAGCAGCCTGCACGCCCTGGCCTACCCGGACGACTACCGCGAGCACGTCAAGGGCGGCTGCATTCTCCGCCATGCGCACGAGCACCCGGGCAAAGACATCAGTGACAACGTCCTGCACCCCTTGCGCAAGAACGAGATCCTCAGCCTTCAGGCCCGCGGCGAATACCTTTATGCCGCTTGCGGCGAGGGAGGGCTGCGCGTCTTTGACATCGCCTTCATTGACGACAAGGGTTTTTCGGAACGGATCACGACCGCCCCCGTATCGCCCTTGGGGCAACGCTTCTTCGTCGCCACGAAGTATGCCGCGGCCGTCGCTTCGCCGGCCACGATCGCCCCCGATCCCACGCGCTCGCATCGCCCGGAGAATTGCGAGCAAAAGGTGGCTGCCCTGTACGGCTACCTGTACGTCGCCGACAAGTACGAGGGCCTGATCCTGGTAGGAGCGGGCACGCTTCTCGACGGGAACCCGCTCAACAATTTCCTCAAGCGCGACGTGACGTTCAATCCCGACGGCCTGCTCTGCGGAGCGCGGAACGTCACCGTCGTGGGGAATTATGCCTACGTCTGTTGCGATGCCGGACTAGTGGTGGTTGCCTTGGACGATCCGACCGATCCCAAGGTCGCCTGCGTGGTCGGCAGCGACGTCCTGAAAGCACCGACCGCAGTGCAAGTGCAATTCCGCTTCGGCTATGTCTGCGACAGCGAAGGGATCAAGGTCTTCGACGTAACGCGACTCGATCAGCCGCGACTTGGTGGCCGCCTTGCCCTTGGCCGACGCCCGCAACATCTACCTGGCCCGCACCTACGCTTACGTGGCCGCGGGCAAGCAGGGGCTGGTGATTCTGGACATCACCAATCCGCCACGGCCGATCGTGGACCAGGTTTACAACGGGGAAGGTTGCATCAACGACCTGAACGACGTGAAACTGGGTATCACCAACGCCAGCGAGTTCGCGTACCTGGCCGACGGTTGCAACGGTCTGCGCGTGCTCCAGTTGACTTCGCCGGAAACACCCGGTTCGATCGGCTTTAGCCCGCGGCCCGCGCCAGGCTGATCGCGACCTTCCCGATGCCCAAGCGAGGCCGCGCCCTGGCAATCTCCAAGGGTCTGGACCGCGATCGGGCCGTCGATGAGTCTGGCAATCAGTTGGCCGTGTTCGGCCGCGTGGGGGCTCGGCCCTTGAACCAGGAAGAGCAGCAGCGGATGTACTTGCACGACGGAAAGCTCTGGCGGGTCAGCGACGATCCGTTCGACCTGGAGATCTACCGCCCGATGGTGGGCCCGCAGACCGGCGGCACTCCGCCGCCGCGGCAATTGACCGTGCCGAGTGTTCCCGGCGCAATGCCGGTTCCGGCCCAGGATCCTCTGCGATAACCTGAGTGAAACGCAAACGGGCGCTCGCGCCGGTTGCCTTGTTGCGCAAGCGCCGGATCGAATTGTCAAAGAGCTTGGGCAGCCCGCAGGAAATAGACTGCCCAGCGCTTGGCGGAGGTCTCCTGACCTCGCCCAAAGGACCGATCGCCAACGCTGAGTGAAGCGAGTAGATTATTTCCTGCGGGCTGCCCTGTGGCTGCGTTGCCAAGAACGGCCGTACGTTTTCTGCCGTGGGCATCGAAACCCGAAGCGGGCACCATGTGCTCATGGTCGGCGAGGGATTCGGTTAGCTCCCTTTCAAAGCGTTCATTTCGGGTTCATCCGACCGAAGCGTGCGCGGTCCAATCAATCCGAACCCGGAGGGTTCATAGCCATTAGCCGGTGGTAACGGGCACCATGTACTCATGGTCGGCGCCACCACCGGTACAAGATCGCGAACCACCTTCCAAACCCGGAGGGGTCGTAGCCTTTTCGGCGCTGTGACCCCTCCTGGGTCAGAAATTGCCGGACGTTCATTTTCCCCGGGTGCGCTGCGCCAGGGCCCGCTCTCCATCAAGGCATGGAAATGGTAGAATGAGAGCATCTGGACGCCCGCCAGCAATGGCTACGCTGCGACCAAGCGGATCAGGTCGGCTTTGACGGGTTATTCGCCTTTCATGCCAACCGACGTGGACCAACCCGTCCAACAGGAAAACGAATCATGACAAGACTTGCCGCGCTATGCTTCTCCGATCGTTGCTGGGCTGCCGCCACGATCGCGTTCGTCGTCCTCGCTGGGCTTGAAGTGGCTGCATGCCAGGCCGCGGACGCAAGCGGGGTCCTACTCCCCGATGGCCAGCCTGTGGTCTCTGCCGGCACGACCCTGGAGAAGCGAGTCTACCGTCGGCCCGCGTCTCCGGATCAGGCCGCCGTCGTAATCCGCGGCCAGGGATTCACCGTGGACTTCCGAGGCGCCGTCCTCCAGGGCGCCGACCGGACAAAAGTCCCGGGCAATGATTTTAAGGGCATCGGCATCCTCCTGGATGGCTGCCGCGATGTTACCCTTCGCAACGCCGTGGTCAACGGCTACATGGTGGGGATTATGGCCAAGGACTGCCTCGGGATACACCTGGAGACCTGCGACGCCTCCGGCAACCGCTGTGAGCGTATCGCCGGCTGGGGACAGTGGCTTAATGGCCACGCATTGGACGCCTGGCGCAAGTCCTACGGAGCCGGCTTCCTCCTGGACCGATGCAAGGGCGTGCGAATGACCGGATGCCGCAGTCTCCATGCACAGAACGGAATCCTGATGATCGATTGCAGTGGGTGCGAAGTCCTCGGTTGCAATGCCTCCTTCAATTCGTCGTGGGGGCTGGCCATGCATGGCTCCAGCACCAACCGCGTCCTGGACAACTGCTTCGACTTCTGCGTGCGCTGTGAGAAATGGGGCAAGGACTCCGCCGGCGGCGACTCTGCCGGCATCCTCGTCATGCAGGGCTCCTGCGACAATCTCTTCGCCTACAACCGGGCCACGCACAGCGGCGACGGCTTCTTCCTCTCAGCCGCGGCAGAGTCGCTGGAGAGTCCGTCCAGCCGAAACCTGGTGGCCTTTAATGATTTTTCGTATTCCCCCCACAACGCGATCGAGGCGACGTTCTCCACCGACAACGTCTTCTACGGGAATGTCTGTCGCGACTCCGGCTACGGTGTCTGGGCCGGCTTCAGTAGCCGGAGCAGTTTCATCCGGAACGAGATCGACGGCTGCCTGGCCGACGGGCTTGCCATCGAGCACGGCGCGGGCAACCTCGTCGATGGCAACCTCATCGCCAACGCCGGGAAGGGCGTGAACTTCTGGAAGATCCCGCCGGAGCGGGATCCCAACAACCCGAAGCGCCACAACCCCTCCCGGGACGCGCGGATCTTTCGCAACGAGGTCCGGCGCTGCCGTGAGGCCGCGATCTACCTGGCCCAGACCCAGGACGCCGTGATCCGGGAGAACCGCTTCTCGCGCAACGGCACGACCCTCGTGGTCGAGGCCGGCAGCTCCGGCACTCGGTTCCAGGGTAATCGTATCGAGTTGGAATCGCCGCGCCCGGAGAACCTCGCTGCCAAGGGCGTGGCTTCGGCGTCATGCTCTCCCGAAACCGCCGCACGCGCCCTCGACGGCGTTTATCGCGGGGACGATCATGCCTGGGCGCCGGGGCACGTCGGCGTGGGAGACTGGTTCCAGGTGGACCTCAAGGACGTTCGCGAGGTGGACAGCGTGGTTCTCTTCCCCCGCGACGGGAACACCCACGATTTCTGCCGCGTCTTCCGCATACTCGGCTCGAAGACGGGCGAGTTCCGTGGCGAGGAGACCTTGCTCTGCAAGGAGACCGCCCGGCCGCACAAACTGGTCGTTCCGTACGCGTTCCCGAAGGGGAATTACCGTTATCTCCGGCTAGTGAACGACGAGGTCGTAGACTGGGTGCATCTGGAGGAATTCGAGGTCTTCCTCTGGCCGAAAATCGTGGAGGAATACTTCTTCGGCGGGGTTGGAATTCGCAATGCTGCGAAGGACCCCGTGCATGCCCGCGGGAACGTCTGGATGCCGGCGTCACCCTCACCAGACAAACAGGCTCAGAGAGCGAGCGCGGACTCAGGGCAGGTTTTGACCAGCGGGGACGCTGAGATGCTCCTGCCCCTGCCCGAGATCAAGATCCCTGACGTGCCCAAGCCGAAAAGCGCGTGGCGGCTTCCTGCGGGGATGCCACATGGCCGGGACAAGATCATCCTGGACGACTGGGGACCGGTCGTCCCCGCCGGGTGGAAGGAGTAACTTGATCGACAACGGCGACGGCGATGGATCGGTGTGCTAGTCGCTGGTTAGCGGCCAGCCTGGAAGAACCGATCCGCGTTAGGGAAACCTGGTAAGAAAGGCGACGACACTCCATGAAACCGATCTTCACGCTCTGCCTGGTAGTTGGCGTTGCATTGGGCATCTCGGCCGCGACCGGTCGGGCTGCCGAGGTGTTCGTGCGGCTGAAGGTCGTCGACCCGCCGGCCGGGAAGTTCCGCGTCACGCTGGGCGGCTTCATCCACGTCGAGAACTGGTATCTGCCGGCCCAAACCGTCGATGTGGAAGGCGGCCAGCGGAGCCAGTGGATCGACCTGCGGAAATGGCCACTCCACCGCCGATTGGATCGCGAGGGAGGCTTGGCCGAGTGGCCGGCGATCAAACTATCGCTCGCCCGACTCGGTAGCATTGAGCCCATCCGCGGTTGCACTTTCGAGGTCCAACTGGCCGACAAGCCCGAAGAGCAGGCCGTCGTCCTGGTGTTCACCGAGCGGAGCGGCTCCGATTCGATCGCGTTCCTGCTGCCGCATCCGTTGCGGGAGAAGAAGGGCGAGTTTGAAACGGGCTCGCAGATGACCGCCCGACACCTGGCTTGGGCAAGAGAGGCAACAGATGGACGCGCTCGGCGCCTCCACAACTTCGATCTCATCACGAGTGTCTGGGGACATTACGATCCGTTGCTCGCGCGGCAGGCGACCGAGACCCTGCGACTGCTGGGGTTCAATGTCCTGGGCGGTGTCCCCGTGTCCGTCTTGCGCGAGGCCGGTATGCGGACCTATACGGCCACGTGGCACCTGGTGCCCGATCCCGACCGATCGGTTGTGGAGTGGAACAAGGGCGAGGCGGCCCAGATCGCCCGCAGCATGGCGACCGACGAGGGACGGTGGACCTACGAGCACATGGCCCACTACGTGATCGCCGACGAGATCCAGACACTCGACTTCCGTGGTGTCGATCGTGCCCGGCTCGACGCCTGGTTCCGCGATTATCTTCGCCGCTGCGGGGAGAGCGATGCTTCGCTCGGCCGTCCGATCACGAGTATCGAGTATCCGGCCCAGGCCATGTACGAGAAGACGTTGCCCCGCCAGGCCGACCTGACCACTCGGAAGATCGCCTACTATGCCGCGAAGTTCGGCCAATGGTGGTCGGTACGGCAACTTCGCCAGACGAGCGACCTTATCCACCGCACGTTCGCCGGGCTTCCCTCGCCCATGAAGACCGAGACCCTTCCCTCTGACCACAGCTTCTTCAACGCCTGGGGGCCGCCGCACATGGGCATGGGCTATCGCGGACTCGATTTGCTGGAAATCGGCGAACAGCAAGCGGTCGATGTCCTCTCTGCCGAAGACTGGCTCGGTCTGAATCACATGTACGGTCCCGGCGCTACCTGGACCGGGGCCGCGGCGTTCGGATACTTTAGTGCGATTCTTCGTAGCGGGATCGGCGACCGTCCCGTCGCCCTCCGCGGCCTGATCACGCCCAGCGACGACGGCTACTTGCGGCTGAAGGCCTACACGGCGCTCGGTCAGGGCGCGAAGAGCTTCTTCTTCTGGACCTTCGGCCCCACGTACATCGGCACCGAAAACTACTGGTCCGATCTCCGTAGCGAATACGGCGGCATCGCCAAGTTCACGCGGGCTTTGGAGAAATCGGAGAAGGTCCTCTATCCAGCCAAGCCGGTGCGCGATCCGGTAGCCGTTTTGTATTCGGTCAGCCACGACCTCTGGTACACCGACGATCCGGCGAGCTTCGTCGAGAACCGCCTTACCTGGACCGCCTTGCGGCATCTCGGCGTGCAGCCCGATTTCCTGCGGGAGGAAGACGTTGAAGCGGGGCGGTTGGCCGCCTACCAAGTCCTCTACGTGACCGGACAATGCCTGACGCGGAAAGCTGCCCGGAGGATCGACGATTGGGTCAAGGCCGGTGGCGTCGTCTATCTGGCCGCCGGCGCCGCCACCCGCGACGAGTTCTACGAACCGTACGTGCCGCCGTTCGCCACGGTCGTCTGGCCGGACAGGGCCGCCGAGCGGTTTCTCCGGCAGTCGGGACATCGCTACAACGAGCGGGCGGATCTGCCGACGATCCGGCCCATCACACGCGCCAAGCTCGTCTTGGAAGGCAAGGATTCCTCCATACCGGTCATCGGTTGCCGCCTTGACCTGAGAGAAAAGCTCGGCCCGGCCACGATCTGGGCCACCTACGAAGACGGCCGCACCGCCGGGGCGACCGTAAACCACGGCCGGGGAGCGGTTGTCGGCGTCGGCTTCCTGCCGGGGCTGGCATATTCACCGTTCAAGGTTGGCCAAACCACTCTGGACGAGGTCTGGCCGCATCCGCCCCGGGCGGTAATTTCCCTTCCGCTACGGCGTGGATTGAAAGCCCCGCCCGTGGTCCTGCTCTCAGAACCCGTCGTGGAAGCAAGTCTGCTGACCGGCCCGGAAGGCTCGGCCCTGGTGCTGGTAAATCACACCTACAAGCCGATCCCGAAGCTGAGGATCGGCCTGGCTTCGATCGGCCCCTTCCGTGATCCGGTAAGCACGGAGGGCGCAAACATCATCGTGACGCGGACGACGGCAGGTGTGGAACTGCAAATGCCGCTGGAGTGGACCGACATCGTCGTGCTACAGAAGCCGTAAGGAGAAACCCGGAGCCACCCCATGCGTCCCCATCTGTGAGGAGTTGCTGACTTTCTTGGCCGAGTGCTTTCCGCAAGGTTGATCTGAATAAATGCCGCGCTGCATGTGCCGGTACAATTTCGTTAAGGAGACACGTCGTGATTACATCTGTCTTTCGCTTTCGATTAGCCTGGCTATCGGCCATCTGCCTGCTGAGTGCGGGACTGACGGGAACAGCAGCAGAAGGGCAAGTTGAATCGGGACCACGCCAGCCCGTGGATATACGATACCGTGGAGGATCGGGAGAACCGCGGAAAGGGGCCGGGTTGAACGCCGCTCGGCGCTATGGGATGATGGCGTTGTCACACTGAGGTTCATGGGGACTGAGAAATGCTAGACGCCGACGATGTTCTCCACGCTAAACAGGAGCGGATCGACGAGTTGCACCGCTGCCGTGCGGGGCAGACGGCCCTGCTGGTGATCGACATGCAGCGCGGCTTCCTGGAGCCGGGGGCCGCCCTGGAAGTGCCGCAGGGACGAGACATCGTCCCGAACATCCGACGTTTGATCGAGGAGTGTCGCGCACGGACGATCCCCGTTGTTCATACGCAGTTCGTTTACACCATGGCGATTCCTTGCCTTCGCGGCGATCCGTTCGGGCCGGAACACATGCCCGCAGCTCCCGGAGCAACAGTCGGATTTGGGCGTCCCTCGGGCAACTGCCTGGTCGCCGCCGATGCTCCCCACGGGCCGAACTCGGGCGAGATCATTGCCGTACTGGCACCGATTCCCGGTGAACTGGTGATTGCCGCCCACACCTATGACAAGTTCTACGGCACGCCGCTGGATCTTGCCCTCCGCAGCCGAGACATCCGCTACCTGCTGATCACCGGCGTGACCACCGACATTTGCGTCAACAGCACGGTTCTCGCCGCCGCCAACCGTGACTACCGGGTGACGGTGGTTGCGGACGCCGTGGCGACGTTGTGGCCGGAGATCCAACTGGCATGTTACGACATTTGGCGGCGGAAGTTCGCACGGCTGAGGACGACCAACGAGGTGGTCGAGGAACTGAACAGCCTCTGTTAGAAGAAACCTCTCCTATGTCGTCTGCCGTCTTCGACCGGCGGCTGGGCGAAAACGAGGTCATCAACTTCAACGCGGGGAACCACAGCATCTCGGTGAGCATGCAATACAAGGAATATGTAAGGGTTGAACGACCGGAACTGGGGACTTTCGCAGAAGAGGAGCCCCTGCCCATGAAGCTGGAGCGACGCTTGTTCCCACACTGCCGCTCGATCGCAGCCGGCCTTGCGGTCGCCGTGGGGCTGATGGTCTTCATCTCGTCTCTCCGCGGTGGCCAGGAGGTCCGGGCCGTAAAGCCCTCCGACTGTATGCCGGCCGTGACCGATTATGCGTACATGTGGTGGGCCAACGGCTGGCGAAGCCCCGCGAAGGTGTTGGCTTTCCAGACCGGGCACTACGGCATGGCCATCGACGTGCGTAAGGTGCAAGTGTTGCACCTGGGGGCGATCGCCAAGCCCCTTCCGGCCGAGCAAGCCGTCGTGCAGGGCAACGAGGCCATCTTCTCCCTTCCACCACGGCCCGTGGGCCTTGAGGTCATCGTCGATGGCACGTCCTACACCTGTACCGGCTCCGAGGCCCCGGCCTCCCGGCTCATTGATTCCGGCCGGTTCCTCCAGCGGGCGGACATCGAGCAGTTGGTGTTTCAGGACGCCGCCGGCCGCCGTCTTCCGGCCGCTGGACGACTGGAAATCGTCGCCTGGCCTGACCGCCTCTGCCTCCTGCTGGAGATCACGCCGAGTCAACGGCTCCCCAACGCCTCGCTGCGAATCCGGCATGATGGTGCCGCACCTGATTCCGTCACCGGCCGGGAGTTTCTCAAGGGACAGACGCAGACGACCACTGCCCTCCTTTGGTCAAGTGAGACTCCTGCTCAGTCTCCACAGGTCGTCGAGGCCCGCGAGATCAAGACGGACAACGCCATCTCCGTCGCCTACGACGCCAGCCGCCACTGCCATGTGGTGCGGCTGCCGGAGAAGGCCTGGTACGAGGGTCCGAAAGCCGACAGGCTCGACCGCATCGCGGTGCGGCTGAAGAACACATCCGCACGGCCGCAGGTCTTTCGACTGCTGTTTAATAGTGACAACCCGGCCCACATCACCGGCTTGACGCCGATGATCCGGGACCCGCAGGGCCAGCCCACCGGTATCCCCGTGCAAATCTCTAAGAACTGGCACCGGCGGGAGGGGGGAGAGCTTCTCTACCAGGGTCCCTGGCTGCACGCGATAACGTGCGTGCGCGTGCCTGCCGCTGCCGTGCTCGACGTCGAACTGACGATTGCCCACGGCTGGTGGGGCACGCTGCCGGCGGTCTCACACGCACAACTATGCCTGATCGGCTGGGGCACCGACCAGATCTGGGACGAGTCGGCAATCGGCAGTTGGGGCGAGAGCATCTGCTACGACCCAGACGTGAACCTGCAGCGCGGGATGATCGACGATGTCCGTCCGCTGATGGTCACGGGCATGAATGGCGGCCAGTGGACCTGGACGCATAACGTGGGCGGCGGGGACTTCGCCGACTACGACCCGGACAACAAGGGGCGGCGATTCCTGAAGCGGATGCGCACCTGGTACCGCCAGACCGGCCCGTGCCTGACCGGCGTGACCTACGCCGGCATCAGCCCCGACGAGGCGTTCTCCGTGCGGGCCACAGTCTCCAGCCCTCGCTGCGACGACATCGTCCGGGCGTACTACCACGTAAGGTACGACTTTCACAAGGCCGTCGCCCCCGAGCGGCTGGAACTCTTTCGCCTTGGCGCCGATCGCTACAATGACCCCGATGCCAGCCAGATCGCTTACGGCCAGGGAGCCCAGGTTGTCAGGACATTCCCTGCCACGGGCAAGGACGGATGCCAGCAGACCTTTTCGCTTGCCGGCGCCGGCACGTGGGTGGCGCTGTACCGTGCCGCCGGCCAGCCAGCCGAGGGCGGCTGGGCCAACCGCGGCATGATCCTTCGCGCCTGGTCGGCACGGGTCGGCGGGAGGGACGGGGCCGAGCCGGTCGGAGCGATCATCGGGACCAGCCAAGGCCGCCACGCCTCCGCTAATCTCATCACCGGTTCCAAGAGTTTCCAGCCGGGCGACTTCGTCGAGTTCACCGTCGAGATGGTAATCCTGCCGGCCAGGGCCGCCGACTACTACGGCCCCAACGAAAACCTACGCACCCACCTGGCGCGCTCCGGTGACGACTGGCAGGCGGTCGCCCGACAGGCCGCCGGAAACTCCCTGGAGGTCAAGTGCCTCACTGGCTCGCTGGAGCGATCCTACCCACCGGTCGTCCGCGTCGGCCCCGACCAGTCCGCGTCCATTGAAATCAGCGGGGGGCTGGCGCAACTGCCCGTGTCCTTCACGGGCCTCGCCGACTACAAGGGATACTCCCTGTGGATCGTGCGCGACGGCACCTCGACCCGGCTGGACCAGTCGGCCCACGGCAACGACTACTGGCAGACCGACTACGATCCTTCGACGGGCGCGTGGCGGCAGACCTATAACGTCCCCCTAGACACACCCGGTGACACCCGGCGGACGGTCATCCTGAGGTTTGCCCGAATCGGCGCCTTGCCCGACAAAATCCAGGGCACGGACCAGGGCGCGGCGGTGTCCTTCGTTTCCGAGATGGCGCCCCTGCCGCACATCGCCTGTGCCCAGCCGCCAGGCCCCACGCCTCACGTCTACAAGACCATGGGCCAGTGCCAGATCAAGGCGGACGTGTACCAAACGGCCTCCGGCAACCGCAAACCAGCCGTGATTGTGAAGCATGCACCGGCCCCCGCTATTGCTGCTTGAGCCGCAACCGCACCAGCAAGTCATTGACCGGTTTCCGATCCCGATCCTCCGGCAGCTTCGATTCCTGGAAAGCCTGATCGAGCGCGGCCTCCAGTTCCGTCAGCCTCGCCTCGTGGAAGGACCAGTCGAGATCGCCGACTCCGATGTTCTCGCCGCCGACCTTGCGGGCAATCAACTCGTCGAGGAACTTGAAACCGAAATGCTCGTTAAGCCGCAGCAGGTTGGCCTCGACGTTGCCCGTTCGCAACAAGTGGATGCCCGTCATCAGCACGCGGTAGGCATAGAGCACCGGCTTGGCCCGCTTCGGCTCCTCCTTGGCGATCAACTTCCGTTGGGTCGCGAAGAAACCCCGGTAGTCGTGATAGTGGTGCCGGGTGATACAGCGCTCGGCCAGCGGGCGCAGCTCGTCGAGGAACTCCCAGCCCAGGACCACGATGGGCGAGAATATCTGCTCCAGAATGAGGACCAAGTTTGTCCAGAGCGTCTCTAGCACGTTGGGGTTGGCCTTCAGGGCCAGCCGCAGGAATTTTTCCAATTCCCAGTAGACCTCATCCCGCTCCTGTTCCTTGAACTCCAGTTGTTCCGGCAGTCGCCGCAGTGACCAGTGCAGCCGGGCAGGCGGCAGATAGATGCCGCGCAAATCGTCGTCGGAATCTTCGGAGGCCAGCCCAAACGCCTTTGAGCCAACCTGGCACCGGTAGATAATCCAGGGCCACATATCCTCTTGGATCTCGCCCAATTCGTCTTCCACTTCGCGCCGCCGCAGGGCCAATTCGTCGAAATACGCGGTTACCGTTTCGCCGTCTGTGAACCGAACCAGGTACGGATGCTGATTGTCCGGTGGGCACTCAAGCACAATGCCCACGCTGCCTGACGGTTTGAAGCATACGCCACCCGGCAGCACCTTCGCGGCCTTCAGCACGACCTGGGTGCCCGCCGGGATGACGAAGCCGGGCAATAGTTTGCGGAATGAATATTCATCAGCAGACATGATGCTACTTGCCCTCGGGCCGACCTTCAGATTTCTGCGTCTTGACACTCATTGCCGGTTTCATGGATGGCCGCCGTTATCGTGGTCGTGGTGCCGTCCACTGTCGTCCATCCGACCGGCAGGTCAAGGACCAACGGAGAAGCCATTCGAAACAAACCGGCCGCCGTTGTCGGCCAGGAACCACGCCACGGCCGGGTCGGTCACCATCTATCCGCTACCTCAAGCACGATCCGTTCGGTGGTTTCCCAATCGATGCAGGCGTCGGTAATAGACTGGCCATAGACCAGACTGCTGGACGGGCCCGGAAACGGCTGGCGGCCAGTCACCAAGTTGCTTTCCAGCATGGCCCCAATGAGTGAGCCGGTGCCGGATACCCGCTGAGCCACAACACTCCGCAGGACTTCAGGCTGGCGCTTCGGGTCTTTGCCACTGTTTCCATGACTACAGTCGATTAAAATGGTCTTGTCGAGACCTGCCTCCCCCAACTGCCGTTCCGCCTCAGCCACGTGTTCCGCTGAGTAGTTCGGCCCGTTGTCACCCCCGCGCAGGACGAGATGGCAGTCGGGGTTGCCGGTAGTGGAGACCGCGGAGGCCACTCCGTCCCCGCTGATCCCCAGGAATGTCTGCGGCTGCCTCGCGGCCTTAATGGAGTTGATGGCCGGAGCGACAGTGCCCGGCGTTGCATTCTTGAATCCCAGCGGCATGGAGAGTCCAGAAGCCATCTGGCGGTGCGTCTGCGATTCGGTCGTGCGGGCGCCGATGGCCGACCAGCAGATCAAGTCGGCGATGTACTGCGGAGTAATCGGGTCCAGAAGCTCAGTGGCCGTGGGCACCCCCAGGTCGATGACATCCCGCAAGAGCCGCCGGGCAATTCGCAATCCTTCCGGAATATCGTCCGAACCATCCAGGTGCGGGTCCATGATCAACCCTTTCCATCCCATGGTGGTACGGGGTTTCTCGAAATAGCAGCGCATAACAAGGAACAGTTTTTCCTGTACACGGTTGATCAACCCGCGCAGCCGGTTCGCGTATTCCAGGCCAGCGCGAATATCGTGGATCGAACACGGTCCGACAATCAGCAGGAACCGAGGATCGACGTGCACAAGGATGTCGCGAATGTGTTGCCGCGACTCAGCCACAAACTCCTCCTGAGCGAGCGAACGAGGGATTTCGTGGAGCATTCGCGCTGGTGCAGGCAGCGGAATATTGGATGCGATGTTGAGATCGGATACTCTTCTCATGCGGGGTTACCCTTCAAGCACGGCCATGATCGCCTTCGCCGACTTGTCGCTGACAAAAAACGCGGCCGGGACATTCGGCATTCAGTTTGGCCGGGGGACGGCCCTGGCACGTCCCGGCCGCCAGATGGTTGTAGCACGAGCGGGCAGGGCTTTCAATCGCCCTGCTGGCCAACGGGCTTCTCTGGACGTATTCTGAGGGCATAGTTGTCTTGACCGACAAGTGACACCAGGATCTTGGCCGGGCAACCGGCCATGGAGGGAAAGATGAAGCTGGCGCGGAGGGTGATCGGGCTGGAGGCGATGCTGGCATGGGTGAATCTGGCGGCCTCACAGGAGCGACCAAAGCGGCCGGCTGCCTCAAGGCTCCCGGCAGGCATCAGCATCATGTTCATCCAGGGACTAATCATCTGCCTTCTGCCAACGCTTGCTGGGGCGCAGGAGCACGCGGTCTTGCCGCGCGGCCATGTCTTCTTCGCCACGGATTTTGAGGGCGGCGAGGCTCTCAAGGGCTGGTCCGGCCCCGGCGTGCTGGACGAAGGGTTCCAAGGCGGGCACGCCCTGGTCGTGGAACGCCCGGCGGAGAAGGGTCCCGCCTACACCACGGCCACCATCGCGCTGCCCGTGGAGAAGATGCGGGAATACGTCGTGCAGTTCTCGGCCCGGATCAAGGCCCAGAACGTCAGCCGCAAGCCGCAGCCGTGGAACGGCGTGAAGTTCATGGCCGCCGTTGTGACCGACCACGAAAACACATGGCCCGCCGCCGAGTTGCCCAAAGGCACGTTCGACTGGCAGAAGGTCGCCTTCCGGGCCATTATTCCCGGCGACGCCAAGCAGGTCACGCTGGTTGTGGGCCTGGAATCCGTAACGGGCAAGGCATGGTTCGACGACATCCGCGTCGTCGCCTGGAAGCCGCTGAGCGATCGCAGGGCCGCAGGTGACGGCCAGCACAGCGTACAAGGGGCACAACCTGCCGCGGCTCCGCGGGGCCATGGTCAGCCCAAGCATCGACGCCGAGGGGCTTCGCGTGCTCGGCCAGCAGTGGAACGCCAATCTGGTCCGCTGGCAGCTCATCCGCACGGAAAAGTTCGACGACGGACTCGATCTCGCCGCCTATGATCGCTGGTTGCAATCGGCCCTGAAACAGTTGGACGCTGCCCTGCCGCTGTGTGAGAAGTACGGCCTGCGGGTCGTGGTGGACTTGCACTCGCCCCCCGGCGGGCACCGCTTGAGCGGCGGCTACGCCGGGTCGGACCATGGCCTCTTCAACGACGCCGCGTGCCAGCGGAAGTTCATCGAGGTCTGGCAACATATGGCCAGGCGGTACAAGGACTCCAAGGCCATCTGGGGCTACGACCTGGCCAACGAACCGGTCGAGGCCGCGACCGGCGAGGAACTGGCCGACTGGCAGGACATGGCCGAGCAGGCCGCCAAGGCGATCCGGGCGATCGACCCGGAGCGAGCGATCATCGTCGAGCCACCGGAGTGGGGCAGTCCCCTGGGGCTACGGGAGCTTCGGCCGCTGGCAGTGCCGAGCATCGTCTACAGCGTCCACATGTACCTGCCCCATGCGTTCACGCACCAAGGCGTTTTCGGGGCCAGCAAGGCTTACCGCTATCCTGGCGAGATCGACGGCAAACGATGGGACAAGGCCCAGCTCGAAGCGGCGCTGAAGCCGGTGGTCGAGTTCCAGCAGAAGTACAACGTCCACATCTACATCGGCGAGTTCAGCGCCATACGCTGGGCGCCGGACGGCAGTGCCTGCCGCTACCTGAAGGACCTGATCGACATCTTCGAGTCCCACGGCTGGGACTGGAGCTACCACGCCTTCCGGGAATGGGACGGCTGGAGCGTCGAGCACGGTGCTGATCCCGAGGACCACGGCCGGGCGAAGTCGCCCACCGACCGCGAGCAACTGCTGCGGTCATGGTTTGCGCAGAACCTGAAACCCACGGGGAAGCCCGCTGCCGTTCCGCCTGCCGCGACCTACCGGGATGGGCGGCCGGCTGCAAAGTACCGCGCGGATGCCCAAGACCACGGTGTTGTGCTCCGGCACGGAGATGGCCCTGGCCGATGTGACATTCTCGGAGCACGCGACGTGCGGGTGTTCGAGACGGCCAACCAGACCTGGTTCCTGTTCACGAACCACGTCGGGCTCGACGGCTTCGAGTACACCGACGCCGTGTGGGCCTACTGGAGCAAGGACTTGAACCGATGGGACCCGGCTGTCGGTTCAAGATCGCGAGGGCGTGCTGGTCGACGAGGGCCGCATGACAGGATAAAATGGCATCATGAACCCTCCATCGTGGGAGCCAAACATGGAGTTCATTCGTTTTGTCGTAGGGCTGACCGCCTGTCTGCTGCTGGCGATGGCCATTCCACTGCCCGCCGCGGAGCCGCCGAAGGTCGAGTTGCCCAACATCCAGTCCAAGACGCTGGGCGGGCAATACTTCTGGGCTGATGAACTGGTCTATTTCGGCTGGCGCATCCAGCGCAACACGTTCACCGGCCATTGCCGCCTCCTGGACGGAGAGAAACGCCGCCACACCTAAAGGATCGGAGTTTCCCTGCGTCGTCATTCCCCTGCACACCCAGCACTAAGCAAGTTCAAAGAGTTCTTCACGATCCTCACGACCACGATGGTGTACGACTTAGGGAAAGGGCGAATTGTACAGGAGGACGAATAATGGACCAACAGATCGTCGATAAGCTGGAACGGGACTTGGAGAAGGCGATCGCCGACGTCGTGGTCAAGCGATTGGGCCTGAAGTCCTTGCCGCTCATGCCGCCACGCGAGACAATTCGCATGATGGCCAAAGCGGCGGCGGCCGTGTACGAGGGAGCCGTGGAAAGCTGTCGAGCAAGACAATAAAAGGGGGAACAAGATATGAGAGTTTTGGGCATCTCGGGCAGTCCGCGACCTGGCGGAAACACGGACATTCTGGTGAACACCGCCTTGGAGGTCTTGGCCGCTGAAGGTCTGGACACAGAGTTCCTCTCGCTGGCCAACCGACCGATCAAGCCGTGCGTTGCCTGCCGCGGCTGTTTCGCGTCGGATACGATCCGTTGCGTCCAGGACGACCCTGCTTTCGAGGGAATTCTGGACAAGTTCGCACAGGCGGATGGCATCTTGATTGGCTCGCCGGTGTACTTCGGCTCGGCCACGCCGCAGATCATGGCCTTGCTGGACCGAGTGGGCTACGTCGCCCGGAAGCATCCCCAGTTGCTGCGGCGGAAGGTGGGAGCAGCCATTGTCGTTGCCCGGCGTGCCGGTCAGAATTTCACCTTCGCCCAGCTCAATTACTTCTTCCTCATCAGCGAGATGATCGTGCCCGGCTCCACCTATTGGAACGTGGCCTTCGGCCGCGAAAAGGGTGAAGTCAGAAATGACGCCGAGGGCATGGACACCGTGAAAAAGCTGGCGGAGAATATGGCTTGGCTGATGAAGCGACTGGCGGTCCCCGCTGAACAAGGAGTGCGGCAGGTCGCCGTTGAAACGGAAGGATGCAAGGTATGATCCATCGCTGGGCAACAATTCTCCTGGTCGTCGGCATGCTCGGCCTGCTTCCTGTTCAGGCAGAGGCTGCCCTGGTTATCGAAGCTCAAAACGCGGCCATTCGGACGGAGGGCGGACCGAATCGGGGTGGCCGCTGGAACCTTTGGAGCAATGGGCGGGTGGGACAGACAGTTCGCATCTCTACCACTGGCAGGTATCTGATTACCATTCAGGCTTGGGGTAGCCCGGCCGGTGGCGTTTGGCCGGAAATGGCTCTGTTGATCGATGGGCAAGCAGTTAAGACGGTCAGCGTGGGCAGTGCCCAACGGGCGGATTACCGCTTCGATGCGGATCTGGCAGCAGGAATTCATGAGATCGCTGCGGCCTTTCTCAATGACGCCGTGATCGGAAAGGAACATCTGAGATACAGTTGATCATGCCCAACCCCATCGCCACCCTGACCACAGCCCGTTTGCTTGCCGAGGCCATCACGCCGTTACATTCGCCAGAGCTTCACCGCCTGCTCACCGATCCCCTCGTCATGAAGACCCTTTCCGCAGACGGGAAGCCACTCGCGGATGAAAAGATCGACGAAACCATCCGGCAGGCCGTTGACCACTGGCGGCAGCACGGTTTCGGATTTTGGGTCTTTCATCGAAAATCGGATGGTCAATTCATCGGACGTGGCGGGCTAAAGACCTACCAGATCGACGGCGAGGATGTAATTGGGTTGGCCTACGCTGTCATGCCCGACTACTGGAATCGGGGATTTGCCACGGAGATGGCCCAGGCCAGCTTGGATGTCGGCTTTGAGCATCTGGGGCTGGCCGAAATCGGATCATGGACGCTGCTGGTCAATCTGGCCTCCCAGCGGGTGATGGAGAAGTTGGGATTTCGATACGAGCGGGATTTCGAGTTCGCAGGGCTGCTGCATCGGTTCTATCGGCTGGCGGCAGGAGATTGGGAGCGGTATCATGAAGATGAGCGGGGAGAAATCGCTTGATTCGGTGGAATTGCAATTCGGAAGAGGATTTCGCTCGGGCCGAGGAAGTTGCTGGACGGAGTGAGGATCATTGTTCGAGAGGCAAACTGACCAATGACAACCGAAGCAGAAGAAGCATGTGAGCCTGGCCTAGCGGCTTGCGGCAGCGATTACGACAAGGCAATCGCAGACTTCACGGAGGCGATCCGACTCGATCCCACTTGTGCCGAGGCATACAACCATCGTGGGCTGGCCTTCATAGTGAAAGGCGACTTGGACCAAGGAATTGCGGATCTGACCGAGGCGATCCGACTCAACCCGAAAAATGCACTCGCATATTGGAATCGGGGAATAGCCCGCTGCGAGAAGACCGGCGACTGTGACGCAGCGATATCCGACTACTCCGAGGCCATTCGCCTCAATCCGAAGTGTGCCGTGGCTTATAGCTACCGAGGCTACACCTATTTACAAAAGCGTGAACACGAGAAGGCGATTGCGGATTACACCGAGGCCATTCGCATAAATCCGACCGACTTCAACTCCTTTTGCGGGCGTGCTTCTGCTCGTTGTCACACGGGAGAATACGATACGGCGATTAGCGATTATACCGAAGCCATACGCATAAATCCAGATTGTGCAGAGGCGTACAGTGGTCGAGGTTGGGCCTACGAGAAAAAGGGCAATCTCGACAAGGTGATTGGTGATTATACGGAAGTTATTCGCCTCCGTCCGGAAGATGTTGAGGCGTACTGCAACCGGGGTCGGGCCTATGGTTTGCAGGGGAATCCAGACGATGCCATCCGCGACTGTTCGGAAGCTATACGGCTCGATCCAAAATGCGTCGGAGCATATTGTGGTCGGGGTAGTGGGTATGGGGCAAAAGGCGATTGTGATGAGGCCCTCGCTGACTTCATGGAGGCCGTCCGACTCGACCCCAAATGCAGTCAGGCGTATGGCGGTCGGGGAAGTGCGTATGGATCAAAAGGCGATTTTGGAAAGGCCATCGTTGAGTTCACAAAGGCTATTCAGATCGAACCTGAATGTAGTCAGGCGTATGCAGGCCGGGGCGTGGCTTATGGGGAAGAGGGCAAGCTCGATGAAGCCCTTGCTGACTTCACGGAAGCCCTACGGCTCGACCCGAGATGCGGTGGAGCTTACTGTGGTCGCGGCACCATTTATCGAAAAATGGGCGATCTCGATAAAGCCATCGCTGACTTCATGGAAGCCTTACTACTCGACCCACGCCTTGCCCAAGCATATTGTGGTCGAGGCATCACGTACTGCGAGAAAGGCGATTTCGATATGGCGGTTGCCGACTGTACGCAGGCCATCCAACTCGCCCCAACGGCCCCGCCAGCATATCACAACCGAGCCGAAGTGTATTTGAGAAAAGGTGACACCGCCAGGGCTATTATTGATTTCACGGAGGCGATCCGGCTATCTCCGAAAGTGGTGTGACCGTATCCCACGCTACGGCCTCCATTGTTGTTGGGCACCATGCGAGAGTCAACGCGCCCAACGCGTTTCGATCGCATGCCTCCTTTGGCGGTTTTGTCCGGCACCGGTACCGGACAAGAAGATCAAAAACGCACCTGAAAGGTGCAACGAAAGGTGCAAACTTGTCCGATCGTCGTCAACCACCCAGGAGGCGTCCCCGATGCAAACGACAACGGCGGCGGCGACGAAATAATCCAGCGGCCATTCCTCAAACTTCAGCGCCAAACGCGGCATAGTAAGGCGCGGACTATTCCCCGATCGAGTGAGGCAACTGCTTCACGTGCCGTGGGGTCACCATTGCCTTGAGCGTGGAGATATCGAACCACTCCAGTAGTCCGAAACAGAACATCTCTGGCGTCTGTTCGACCGTCCAGTCCCGTTGGATCACCTCCTTGAGGCTGCCTAGTGGCTGCCGAAGATCGATCTGGCCGACGGCTTTCTCCTCCAGCGCCGCCGCCACAAGTGCAGCGGTGCTGGACCGCGGCCCGATCGCGACCAGCGTGACCGGCCCGGTCTTAGATTTGGCCAGCGACCACCGGGCGACAGCCACGATCTGGCTGGCCTGGATGCCCAACGGCCGCTCCCCGAGACTGGCCACCAGAAGCATCCACAAGTGGTTTTGCTTGGCGATCTTCGATTCGCCCAGGTCGAACGGGTCGACGAGCAACACGCGGTAGCCATCGGCCATTAACCGCTCGACGGCCGGGGCAGTCGCAGAGCGGCCCCCATCGGCCACGATCAGGGCAGTCTTGCCAGCGGCGCCGCGGGTCACCTCCACGGCGGGCACGGTCCATGCCTCGCCGATCTGCAGCCGCCAGGACGTGCAGCGGACGCCCTCTTTCTCTTCGTGGCCTGACTCGACGGCCTTTACCTCGTAATCCTTGGCTTTCACCAGCTCGCGGAGCTGTACGCGGCGCTGGCGCTGCCAAACCTTCAAGTCGGCCTCGTCCCGCGGCGGACGGGGCTGGCGCGGCAGATCCTTCGAGAGTCGCAATGCCAGACTGTGGAAATCCTCGTTTGTCGCTGGTAACGCAACGTCCAACTCCTTCTGTGACTTGATCTCGGACTGGCACGCGATCTCCCTGGGATCGAAGTCCTTGCTGTGAGGATAGAAAAAATCACCCGCCATCCGGTAGAACGCCTGGCGGTTGTCCAACTCGTAGTTGTGGGTGCCGGGATTATCGTTGACGTGTGACCGCAGCGCGTCCTGGCGGCCGTAAAGAGCGTAGATCGGCCGGGCGGCTTCCATGAGTGGAGAGAGCGAATGGCCCGCAGCAAAACAGCAATCATCCTTGGCGTTCTTGGTCAGCAGCGTCGGCCGTGGGGCCCGCATCGCGGTCAGGTGGGTATAGTCGGCCAGCGCGGCCAGGTCGTTGGGGGCCTGCTCCGGATCGCCCAGATCTTCCGTGTAGTGGATGCGGGTGAGAACGCCGGAGTAGCCCGCCACGGGATTAGCGAGCGTCACCCGCCGATCGAGCGCGCTGATGAAGATCGTCTGCCATCCGCCGCCAGAAAGGCCGGTGACGGCCACGCGGCTAGGATCGGCATTGGGAAGGCTCAACAGCAGGTCGAGACTCCGCTTCAGGGAGAGGTAGAAGGGGGCCACCCCGCTGGTACCACACAGGTCGAGTTGATTCATGCGGTCGTGGTGGAAGCCCGAGCCGCCCAGTTGCCCCATGCCCAGCCACTCGACGTTCAATGCCAACATGCCGCGTTTTGCCTGGTTGATGCAGCGGATCTGTTTGTAGGCGATCGATTTCCCCGGGGAGCCCACGTGGCCGTTGACGTTGAGGACGACCGGCGTCTTGCCGGCCAGTTTCTCGGGAACGTAGAGCAGCGCGGGGATCCACATACCCGGCACCGCCTCGAAGCGGAGCTTCCTAATCGAGTAGCCCGGCCCGCCAGGCAATGTTTCCAGCCATTCGGTTTTCGCCGGGACGTCGCGCCATCGGGCGGCATCGCCGCGAAAGACCACGCGATCCAGGACCGCTGCCCGTAGCCGATCGGATTCCGCCTCCCATTGGGCGACCGTCTTGACCACTGGAATTCGTGGCACACGAGCCTCGCAGTATCGCTGTACTTCCCACATCGGCAGTGCCGGGCCGACGATCGGCCGCTCCAACATCACTTGGAGAGAGTTCGTTTGTGCGGCATGAAGCAGGGACACGAACAAGACGAACGAACCGAACACGGTCAGAACTATCGCCCGAGACATGGGACAGACTCCTAAGGGAAAGCGGGTTTAGGGAGATTTCATATTCTTACTCCAGCGTCGGCCAGACGACCTCACCCCGGCCTTGGGCCGCCGTGTGCTCGTAGGAGCCGTAAAACTCCGAGTTGCAGTCGAGCCAGAGCGTAATGCGGTGTCGATCCTCAGACGAAAGCTGCACGCCATAGTGTCGCGTGTCGAGATAGTTCATCAACTTCGACGCGCAGGCGCCGAAAGCCCCGGCGGTCGTGCGACTGCCACCATGCACGGGATTCTCGATCGATCCGTTGAACACGGTGAAATAGAACCCGTACTTCCCCGCCATGTTTGTGTAGGAACGGCTCCAGCCGAACTTACCTTCAATCGTCCCCGAGAGATCCACTACCTTCTTCTCCGAGTGGCAGCTCACGCAGTTGCGGTCCAGCACGGGCTGCACCAGGCGGACATAGCTGAAGGGCTGGGAGCCCTCCACGTCGCCTCGGATTGTCGCGGGAGCGCGCAGCAGGGCCAGGGGAATACCGTTCCCCGGAGCAGAACGCCGATGCTTCGGTTCGTGGCATCCATTGCAGACAAGTTGCTCGCCCGGATGCACGTACGTCACCGACCGCATCGACTGGACGGCCATCCCGTCGGCGCCGATCGCCTGGAAGTAGATTGCCTTGCCGGGCGGGGCCTCGAAGTAGGCGCTGCCATCGGCTTCCACCGGGACCGTGCCGAGCACTGCCCGGGCATTGGTTTGCTCGGCCACACCGATCCGCGGCACGTTAGGCGGAGCGGTGCTTTTGGCCAGGACCTGAAGGATCCGCAGTTCTTTGATCTTGGTTCCTGCGGGCCAGCGGAAGTCGGCGTTGTAGACGTTTATCACGGCGATCGTGGCCCGATCCTCTTGTACCGAACGCCGGGCAGCGGCTGCCTGCGTTGTACGATCGGGCAAGATCGGCGGACGGCGACGCGCCCGCAGCGGAATCGGGCTGACCGAGCCGATCGTTGCGTCGCGGTAGATCAGCTCTCGGTTGCCAAAGCGATCAATCCAGTAGATGCCGTGGTTCTTCGCCTTCGGGTCGTAAGCGCACAGGTAGTCGTCCTCGCTCAGCGGCCAGGGCGTACCATAGACCATACACTCGGCCGGCCGGCCTTCGGACTCGGGAAACGGGACCTCCGGTGTGAGCCGCGTGAGTTGCGATATGGCCCCGTCGTCCGGGATCCGCAGATCAACGAGTACGAGCGATCCGAACGCGTGCCCATGATGGGCTGCCGCCGTGGCAACGTACTTTTGCGAACCGGGAATGGCGCGGATATTCTGCTCGATCCAGGGCCGGCTTTCACGCCGCTGGGGATAGTTGCCGTGCAACGCCCGGGGATCGCGGCCGTCGGGGTAACAGGTCCACAGATGATGGGCGATATCCGAGTCGCGATCGAAATAGTCCCAGCGCGTGTAGACGATCATGCCGTTGTTGTCGACGCTCGGCTGCCATTCGTGCGTCTCGTGGTAGCTCAGGCAGGTAATGTCACTGCCATCGGCCTCCATCGAGAAGAGCGTGTAGGTCGGGCAGCACCGTCCGCAGCGCAGATATCCCCCACGGCGCGTCGCTGATGAACGCCACTCGACCGCCGGGGAGGAAGCACGGATCGAAATCGTCCCAGGGGCCGTCAGTCAACTGGACCAGGTTCGTGCCGTCGACATTGATCTTGAAGATGTGGTAACTGGCCGTCGGGCTCCACTCCAGATCCTTGCCCTGGCACTCGCTGTAGGCAAACAGAATCGTCTTGCCATCGAACGCCAGATCGGGCGAGAGCACCGAGCCTTCGGTCAGTTTCCGGCCCTTGAGCCGGCCGCGCTGGACGACCACGTCGGCCAGCAGGTTCGTCACTTTCGCCGACGGTCCGAAAGGGTCGTCGAGGACGAACAGCCCGCCGCCATGCCGGGCATTGAAGCCATAGAACTGATCGCACATGTGAAACACGCCCTTGGCGTCATGCCGCTTCACGAAGAGCAACCGCGAGAAATCCAATGCTGGGTTACAGAAAGCAATCTGGCGCACCGCGGGATGCGTCGAGATAGATCTCCTTGCGAGCAGGTTCCGAGAGATCTGTCGCCTTGCGGAGCCGGCCGAGCCGTTCGGCCGTGTTTTCCAGTTCCTGGCAGGCGGCGGCCAGTCGCTTGGCATCGGCCGTCCCGCGAAGCCTGGCGGCCAACTGCCGGCCGCGATCGATCTTTTCTCGCGTCTGGCCGAGCGGATAACCAGCGATTTCGGGCGAAACTGTGGGAGATGCCGGCGCGGGGGAGGGCCTGTTCGATTTGGCACCCACCATCGGTATCGTACTGAACAGGAAGACTCCGAAAACGTACAGGCCGACGTAACGAGCAGGTCGGAAGTAACGTGATGCGTACATGGCTTGACTCGGCCCCGAAGAGCCCGGTTCATTGATCCCAAAACGTCCGGAAGCACTATCGAAATTGATGTCTGGTGGTCAGTCGGCCCAACGGGCCAGTTGTTCCGCACGACACATGAGCGAACGGTTGACCCTGCGGACGGATGGCTGGTTTTCTTGACGGTTGTTCCTTATTTCGACATCGCTCGGATACGCTCCGAGCAGGAATAGTCCCATGTTAGCAAGGCAGTACATTACTTTCCAGCAGGTTCGCTGCTTCGCAGCCATTATCTGGCTTCGTCGCCGCCGCCGTACCGACGCGCTCAGCGTTCCTCTGTGGCGCGATCCAAGGCCAAGACGCCGCACCATCCATCCGGCGCGAGAAGGGCGTCAGCGGGCCTTGCAGCGAGTTTGCCTACGTGGCGAATCACGATGAACCAAGCCGCCGCGGCAGCAAGAAAGGCAGGCGGGTTGCTGGGCCGGTACGCCGGCCTGGCGAAGGACTGACGATCGACACCCAGCCCGGCTCTGCTACAATACCCTCGGCCGCGAAGTGCGGGACCCCGCCTGTCCCGAAAGCCCTTGGGACCCCGCAGTCCCACTCCGTCGCTTACCTTCGCGGCCATCTTTTTGGCCGTGGCACCGGCCTTGGTCGCGGCCATGCCGTCGATCATCTTCAGCGTCGGGGTCTGGGGCCCCTGTGCGAGGTAATCGCGACGGTCAATCGACGTGACGCATGATTTCCAGGGCAAGGAACACGCCGCCCATGAGGAGTACGACCAACCTAGTAATGGCCGTTGATCTGGAAACGATTGACCACGGGGAGGCTTGCGGATGCGACCTTTGCAGGGCGCTTTCCACTCTTGGCGGATGACGGCGACCGCCTGGCGTCCGGACCGGCCGCCGCATAGCCCCCAGGACCGCTATTGTCCAGTAGCCCAGAATGTTCATGAAGGTCTCGATGGCGCCTGGGTGATCACGGTTCTTCATTAAGTCGATGCTGTATTCTCTTGCCGCCTCACCCCGAACCCAAACCCGAGCCGACGACGCCGGCATCCTTGCGATAGGGTGTCCTTCCTGTCGGATGAGCTACATCGCCGAATGAACCGCTGCCACGACGAAATGAAAGCGTTCAAGAAATTCCGGAACCGATCGTCACCCAGAGGCGCCGCCGCGACGCCTGGTAGAGGGCCTCCATGACTTACACTCGGGTTGCCGCCTCCCGAGCCGGCACCAAAGGCATGTCCTTGCTCCCACCGATCGCGCTGGCGAACTGAAGCACGGGATGGTCTGGCCCGGGAGGGAGCTTTCCCCACGGACGAGCCCCGTCGGCGCCCGCAACTTTCTTGGTCCGAAGGTACAAATGGTCATTGAACACCACGGCGTGGCCCTCGGTTCCCGAGACCAGCAACGCCACCGGATTTTCTGGCTCAATCCAGCCTGCCGACAGCAATGCGGTCACGCCGTTACGAAACCGGATCAAGGCTTGGCCCGTTTCGTCGCAGCCAGCGTAGCGATTCGTGACCGTTCGGATGTCGGCCGAAACCGCTTCAACGTCGCCCATGATCCACATGAGCATGTCGAGCGCGTGCGTGCCCGTATCGGCGAAGCCCCCCAAGGCACCCCACTTCGGATCGACCGTCCACTTATACTCTTTGTCGAATACCCCCTGGAGCAGACAATCGTTCGAGAAAGAACACTACAGGCGAACAATTCTGCCGAAAGTGCCCTTGTCGATCAACTGCTTGACGAAGATGTACTTGGGAATGGTGCGAAGATGATACCCGATCGTGAACAAGATCCCCGCCTTCTCCACGACATCGGCAATTTCCACTGCATCTTTGGCGCCAACGCCGATCGGCTTCTCGACGAACACGTGCTTCAGGAGAACCGATCATGTGGTGGACGCCGGACTGGGGTAAAGGCTCTTGCCCACGTAAGCCTCCAGCACGGACTTGCGCGCCTCCTTGACTTGGAGGAAAAGGGGAGCGTGCTCGCTGCCCATCAGCAGGATTATGGCGCAGAAAGTGCCCACGCTGCCGACACCAACCACCTTGACGGTGATGTCCTTGAACTCATAACGGTCAAGAAGTACACGCCGATCGTCAGGCAAGCTATCCCGGTAGCGGGCGAAGGCACCCTACGCCCTCCGGATGAGCCCCTTCGCGGTGCGATGCAAGCGCTTGCAGAATAGTGCAATCGAGGAAATGTCCGAAATTGGTATGGAAATGCGCCTCCGGCGTATGGCAGACCCCCCCAAGTTTATGATATAATGCACGCCATCTAGCGTCTATAGGGCTTCGGTTCCGCAGCCCTGGACTGGTTTCGGGCACTTTTCGTTTCGGTCCATTAAGGGGAGGTTGCCATGAATTCGGCTTTCTTGCGTGCGTGCGTGCGTCGTCTTTTCCTGGTGTTTTGCGGGTGCTGCCTTCTGGTTGCAACCGCCGGAGCGGCCCACGCCGCAGGAATTTTCACGACTGCCTATCTGGGCAGCGGCAATTTCGATTCGACCGTCGGTTTGAGTACGAGCAAAACGTACCTCGCCGCCGTGAACTTCAACGGCGGCGCGGTGACGATCAACGGCGTCCCCTTTGCCGCAAACAGCGGCGGCAATCCTACTTCGGGAACCAATTATTCGGTTAGCGGGCTTGGCGGTACCTTTACAGGTTTCAACAGCCAGGTCCAGGGTAGTCTCGGCACGCTTCTCAGTACCTTCATCTACGGCGGCAATCCCAGCGTCTACACGTTCAGCGGCCTGACGCCCGGCCAGACCTACGTGGTGACGTATTACACCAGTTCCTGGGAAGCGGCGGGAAACCGCCTGCAAGATGTCGTGACCTCGGATGGCGGCAGCACTACCTACGATGTCGACATGGGCGCCCCGGGGCAAGGCTACGGCAACCTTCTCCGCTACACGTTCGTGGCCAACGCGGCCACCGAGACCATCACGGGCACGCCGGAGAATATCGCAAACACCTGGCACACCTATGGCTTGTCGCTGGAGCAGACGTTCAACAACACGACGCAACCCAGCGGCAACAGCAACTGGAGCGCCCTGACGTGGTCGACGGGCACCGCACCGAACGGGCCCGACAGCAATGCCTCGTTCCTTGCGGCGGCTGCACCCACGACCATCACGCTCGACACCCCGGTGACGCTCGGTTATTTGCAATTCGCCGGCAGCAATTCCTACTTGCTTTCGGGGGCGAACACCCTGACCATGCAGGCCGACGTCGGCGGCACGGCGCTGCTGAACGCGATGGACGGGGCGCATACGATTTCCGTGCCCATCGTCTTGAATTCCAATGCCGCCCAGCTTGGCAGCGGCACCATGACTCTCAGTGGCGCTGTTTCCGGCAGCGGCGGCCTGACCGTGAACGCCGGGGTCCTCGGCCTCGCGGCCAGCAACAACTTCAGCGGCGGCGTCACCGCCGTGGGCGGCGGCACCTTCGACCTCTTGAACACCAACGCCATCCAGAACAGCACCCTGACCCTCAGCGGCGGCGCGGTCGTTTTCGATAGCTCGGTCGGCGGGCATTTCAACGTCGGCGGACTGTCCGGCGCCGGCAACCTGGCCCTGCAAGACAACGCCGCCACGCCGAACCCCGTGACCCTGAGTGTTGGCGGCAATGGCGCCAGCTCGACGTACGCGGGCCTCCTCAGCGGGGCCGGCAATTTGAACAAGGTCGGCGCCGGCACGTTGGCGCTGACCAATGGCGCGAACACTTACGGCGGCACCATCATCGGCGGAGGCGTGCTCAACTTCGTCAGTGGCGCGCTGGGCGGCAGCACGATAACCTTTGCCGGCGGCACGCTTCAGTATGCCGCGGGCAATACGCAAGACGTTCGGGGCCAGCATCCAGAACAGCACCGCCCCGATCGCGATCGATAGCAACGGCCAGAGGGTCATCATCGCGGCCCCAGGCGGCACGAACACCGGCGGCCTGACCAAGCTCGGCGCGGGAGTGCTGGGCCTCAGTGGCAACAGCGGGTACAGCGGCCCAACCACGATCAGCGGAGGAACGCTGCAACTAGGCGGTTTACCCCCCGTCTTGCAGAACGGCAGCTTTGCAAGCCCGAACGTAGGAACCAACAACTATATCTATTACCCCAGCCTCACCGCCGCCCAACAGGCTGCGTTTGTGTGGACAAGCGGCGGCAACGGCGGCAACGGCGGCGCGATCGTAAACGGCGCTTCCGCTTGGGGTTACAACACTTCTTATCCGGTCGGTAGTCAGGCGTTCAGTTTACAGAATAACTCTAGCCTGAGCGAATCCCTCTTCTTCTATCCAGGCGTCTACACGATTAGCTGGTACGAGGCCTCGCGACAAGGCCAGAACAACCCTTACTATTTCCAGCTCAACGGCGCCGACGTGGGCTCCACCTTCTCGACCACCAACACCGCGTGGACGCAAGTCAGCACGAACTTCACGATCACCACGCCTGGCACCTACTCCATCGGCTTTCTGGGAACCGCCAACCCCGACAACAGTGTCGCGCTAAACGACGTCGTCTTGGGGCTCTTGAGCGGCGGAAATCCCGGCTCGCTGCCGTCGCTGACTGCGGTCAACCTCACCGCTTCGTCCGCCGCCTTGAATCTCAACGGCATCACGCAGACGATCGGTTCGCTGACCGGGGTCGCCGGTTCCAGCGTGATCGACACCGGCGCCCTGATTTCAGGCAACGACAACACCAACGCGACCTTCGCGGGGACGATTTCCGGCGGCGGCTCGGTCACCAAGATCGGCACGGGAATGATGTTCCTCAGCGGCGCGAACACCTATACCGGGGCGACCACCGTCAGTAGCGGCACGCTGACGATCGGCCCCGCCGGATCGCTAGTTTCCACCGCCGCCAGCGTGAGCAACGGCGCGACCCTCAACGTCGCCGGAAGTCTGCCCAGCGCCACCAACCTGACGGCCAACGGCACCGTCAATTTCAGCAACGCCAGCCAGACGCTCGCCACCTTGACCGACGCAGGGGCCGGGACCCGCAGCGTGACGCTCAACAACACGGCCTTGGCCGTCACCGGGACGAGCACTTTTTCCGGCAGCATCAGCGGGGGCGGTTCCTTGACCGTTACCTCCAGCGGGGCGCTTACCCTCACGGGAAACAACTCCTACACCGCGGCCACCACGGTCAATAGCGGCACGCTCTATCTTTCCAACATCGGCAGCAACAACATTGCCGCCTCCTCGCCCGTGACCGTCAATGCCGCGGGGACCTTGGACGTCAGTGGCCTGGCCGGCGGCAGCGGCATCACCCTAGCCAGCGGCCAGACCCTTCGCGGCACGGGCACGGTCGTCGGCCCGGTCACGGTCGCGGCGGGCAGCACCCTCCTGTCGGGCACGGGAAATGCGACCGGCACGGGCATCGGTACGCTCACCTTCACCAACAGTTTGGGCCTGGCCTCCGGCGCAACACTGGTCGCTTACCTGGGCACGCCCGGCAGCGGCACCGCCAGTCTGGGCAACGCGGGCTTGATCAATGTCCAAGGCAATTTGACCCTCCCGGCGAGCGGGTTGAACCTGAACCTGCTGAACAACAGCGGTGCGGGCGGTCTCGGTTCCGCGGGCAACGGCTATTACGAATTGTTCTCCTACCAGGGGACCTTGAGCGGATTCAACCCGAATATGACGTTCAACCCGGTTATGGGTAAGGTCTTCACGTTCACGAATCAGAATAATCAGATCGACGTGCGAGTGGCCATCCTGGCGTTGAATTGGACGGGCGTAAACAGCAACGGCCTTACCGCCAATTCGAGCTGGGACACCACGACAAGCTCGACCAACTGGGCCAATACCAATGGCACGGCGGCGGTTGCCTCTGCCTATCAAGACGGGTCCAACGTCACTTTCTCAGACACGAATCCCATCACCGGCAAACCGGTTACCGGCTCGAACATCGTGATCCAGCCCAGCGGCGTTCAGCCCAATTCGGTTGCCTTCAACAACAACGCCGTCAATTACACGCTCAGCGATTCCGGCGGCACGACGGGGATCGCCGGCACGACGGGCATTGTCAAGAGCGGCAGCGGAACGGTCTATCTGCAGGGCCCGAATTCGCTCCAAGGCACGGTTGCGATCAACGCGGGCATCGTGGACATCTCCAACGGCGCCGCCTTGGGGGTTTCGTCCGGCGTTTCGGTGGCCTCCGGGGCCGCCTTGCAACTGCAAGGGGGGATTGCCGTGGGCGCCTTGCCTCTCGGGCTGGCCGGCGGCGGATTTGCCGCCAACCCCGCCGGCGCGCTGAATAACGTCAGCGGCACCAATAGCTATGCGGGCGCCGTCACACTCACCGCTCCCGCCACCATCGCCGTCGCCGCAGGCCAGCTCACGCTCAGCGGCGGTATCAACGGCAACGGAAATTCGCTTACCATCGGCGGACCGGGCACGACCATGATCACCGGGACCATGTCCCCCACCACGAATCTGATCGACAACGGCGCGCTGACTCTCACCACCGCCGCCCAGACGATCGCCAACTTCAGCGACTCGGGGGCGGGCACCAGCAGCCTGACGCTCAACAACACGGCGCTGACGGTCACGGGGGCCGGGGCGTTCTCGGGGTCGATCTCCGGCGGCGGCAGCCTGACGATTTCCAACGGGGCATTGCTGTTGACCGGAAGCACCTCGCTGCCGAACATGACCGTCAACGGCTCGGTCTTCCAGACCGCCGGAGTGGTCACACAGAGCGGGGCGGGCGGCGCCTTGTCCGTTGGCGCTGCCGGGGGGACCGGCGTTTACAACCTCAGCGCAGGCACCGTGGTCGCCAATGGCGGCCTGGTCGTCGGCGGTCCTGCCGGCAGTGCGGGCAACGGCACTTTGAACCTCACGGGCGGCGTCGTGCAGGCGACGGGCGGGCTCACGGCCGGCAACGGCACGACGACGATCAATCTCGGCCCGGCGATCCTGCAAACCCCCGCCTGGACGGCGGTCAACAACGGAGTCGTCAACATCAACATCAACGGCGGCACGCTGCAGGCCAATGCCGGCGGCACGGGCTTCCTCGGCACGGCCCCCTCGACGAATGTCAACGTCTATGCCGGCGGGGTGGTGATCGACACCCAGGGAAACAACATCGCGATCAATCAGGGGCTTTTGGGGGTGGGCGGCGGCGGCATTACTTCCGTCACAATTGCCAGGCCGGACACCACCACGGTCTTTGCGACCCCGCCGGCGGTGACCTTCAGCGGCGGCGCCGGCAGCGGCGCATCGGCCTATGCGACCCTTTCACCATCCGGCACCATCAACGGCATCGTCGTCACCAACCCCGGCAGCTATACCTCGCCGCCGAACATGAGCGTGAACGGTTCTTCGGTGGTCTTCGAGCCGACGTTGACGTCCAATAGCCTCGGCGGCCTGACCAAGAACGGCCCCGGCATGCTCACCTTGGGCGGCACCAGCACCTACGGCGGCCCCACGGTCATCAATGCCGGCACCCTGCAAGTCGCCTCGGGAAGACCCGCCGGCACGGCCGCCTACTACCCCTTCGATGGCAGCACCGCCGACCTGTCGGGCAACGCCAACAACGGCACCATCAGCTCGGGCGCCGCGACGTACACCACCGGGCAATTCGGGCAGGCCATCGCCCTGAATAGCAGCCAGTCGGTCATCGTGCCCAACAGTGCCAGCCTGCAACTCAGCAACAATTTCACGGTCTCGGGCTGGTTTAACCTCAATGCCGCCGGGATGGGTTCCAACGTCAACGGCATCGTCGGCACCCGCTTCGGTCAGGACGAGACGTTCGATTTGAAGGTCGACGGACCCGGTCAACTGATCCATGGCGACGTGGGCAACGGCAGCGGATGGATCAACACCGGACTGGATATCGACAACCTGTCCTTTGGCGCGGGCCAATGGCACATGGTGACATATGTGGTTACGCCCACCGGCGCGCAACTCTATTTCGACGGCGTTGACAAGCAAAACTACACGTGGGCGTCGAGCACCCCGACGTTCATGACCGCGGCCGCCGGCGCCCAGATGCAAATCGGGCAGAGTTTCGCCGGCGAATACATGAACGGCGCGATCGACGACGTCTCGGTGTACGGCAGAGCGTTGACTGCCACCCAGGTGCAAGGCCTCTACCAGGGGAGCCTATTGGCCCAGTTGCCGGCCCAGTTGCCGGCCACCAGCGCGGTCTCGATTGCCAATAACGCGACGCTCGATCTGAACGGCACCAGCCAGACGGTGGCATCGCTCGCCGACATCGTTTCCGGCCAGGGAGGACTGGTGACCAACAGCGCCGGGGGCAGCGTCACGCTCACGCTCAACCCCGCCCCGAATGCCGTGAACACCTTCAGCGGCACGATCCAAGACGGCGCGGGCAAGGTGAGCGTTTCGTTCCAGGGCGACATCTCCGCCACGCAGGTCCTGACCGGCGTGAATACGTTCAGCGGCACCGCCAATTGCGGGCTCAGCGAGCTCGTCCTGGCCAACTCCGGGGCGCTGCTCGGCGCCACGGTGTACGCCACGACCGATTCGTTCGTCGTTTTCGACAAGTCGGTCGCTTCCCACACCTTCACTTTCGGCGGACTGAGCGGCTCGTACAACTGGCTCCTCGCCGACAACGCCAACAACCCGGTCGCCCTGACCGTCGGCGGCAACAACCAGAATTCGACCTATTCCGGCTCGCTCAGCGACGGCAGCGTGGGCGGGTCCTTCATCAAGATCGGCACGGGCATACAGACCCTCGCCGGCGACAGCAGCTTTATGAACGGCAACGGCTACTCAGGCGGGACCTTCATCAACGGCGGCGAACTGTCGCTGGCCAACTCCAACGCCCTGCCGGAGATGCCAAACGCGGGCCCGATCACCTTCGGCGGCGGCGCACTGCAGTACACGGCCGCCAGCGCAAACGTCGATTACTCCCCCCAGATCCACAACAGCACGGGTCCGGTCGCGATCGACACCAACGGCCAGAACGTGACCTTCGCCAGCCCCTTGGACGCGACCAACACGGGCGGATTTGCCAAGATCGGGGCCGGCGTCCTCACGTTTGCCGCTTCCAACGCCTACGGCGGCACGACCTACCTCGTCGGCGGCGAGCTCAGCCTGGCCAATGCCGGGGCGATTCCGTTCGGCGGCACCCTCACCTTCCTGGGCGGCGCGTTGCAGTACACGGCCGGCAACACCGTCGATTACTCCGCCCAGATCTTCAATAGCACCGGCCCGATCTGGATCGACACCAACGGCCAGAACGTGACCTTTGCCAGCCCCTTGGACGCTTCCAACGTGGGCGGCCTGACCAAGAGCGGCAGCGGCACGCTGGCGCTCAGCGTCGCTAACGCCTACAGCGGCACGACGACCGTGGCCGGGGGCGTGCTGCAATTGCAGAACCAGGCCGGCGTGCCCGACAATACGGCCCTGGCCGTCAGCGGCGGGACCTTCGATCTGAACGGCTACAGCAAGAACCTGAACATCATTTCCGCGTCGCCCGGCGGCCTCATCACCAGCCAAGCGGTGGGGACTGCGGTCAATTTGAACCTCTCGGCCGGACAGGGAGCCACGGGGGCGGAATACGTCGCCGGAACGGTCCTCAGCGACGGGGCTGGCACGCTCTCGCTGGCGGTCACTTCCAACAACGGCAGCGGGCTGCAAATCACCAGCTCGAACGCCTTTAGCGGCGGCACGACCATCAACGACAGCTACGTGCGGCTGAACAATCCTTCCGCGCTGGGCACGGGCCCGATCAACATCAGCAACGGCGGGTTCGTGATGCTCTGGTGGAACACTGGGTCGGGGACGCTCGCCAACAACTTCGTCCTCAATACGATCGGCGGCGCCCAGGTCGGCAGTCAGCAGCCTAATCAGAAAGCGGCTATCTTCGCCGATGGCGGCGGCGGCGGCTACGTCGGTGCTACCCCCGCCGGTACTTACACCCTGACCGGCTCGATCACCCTGGCGGCCAACGGCGGCATCGACGCCTTCCCGAGCAATCCCCTCCTCGTAGAGGGGCCGATTTCCGGCCCGGGCGGACTCTTCAAGGGCATCGCCGGCGGCGGCAACGGCGGCGGCTTGGTGACGCTCACGAACACGAACAACAGCTACCAGGGCGGCACGACGCTCAACAACGGTGTGTTGGACTTCGTGGCCGGGGCCTTGCCCTTCAGCACGACCTCGCCCAACATCGTCTTCAACGGCGGCACCCTGCAGTGGGCCGTGGGCAACACGCAGGACGTATCGGCCGGCATCGCGCCCATTTCCTCGGGGCAATCGGCCATGACCGACACCAACGGCAACACCGTCACGTTCGCCACCGGTCTGAACGGCAGCGGCGGCTTGACGAAGATCGGCGCCGGGACCCTGGTCCTCAGCGCCGTCAACAGCTACGGCGGCACGACCAACATCAACGGCGGCACCCTGAGCGCGAACAACGCCTCGGCCATTCCGTCCGGCGGCGCCATTACCTTCGGCGGCGGTGTGCTCCAATACACGGCCGCCAGCAGCGGCAACGACTATTCCAGCCTGAACCAGATCATCAACAGCGGCGGCGCGATCGCCATCGACACCAACGGCCAAAGCGTGACGTTCAACGGTAGCCTGCCGGCTTCCAACACGGGCGGCCTGACCAAGATCGGCTCCGGCACGCTGACCCTCAACGGAGTGAACGCCTACGGCGGGGCAACCTCCATCAATGGCGGCACGCTCAGCCTGGGCTCGGCGCTGCCCGCCGGCAGCACCGTCAGCTTCGGCGGCGGCAGCCTCCAATACACCGCCAGCACCAATACCGTGGACTATTCCAGCGTCATCCAGAACAGCACCGGTCCGATCGCCATCGACACCAACGGCCAAAGCGTGACCTTCAACAACCCCCTGGGCAGTTCCAATACCAGTGGATTGACCAAGATCGGAGCGGGTACGCTGGTCATCGCCAGCGCCAGTGCCAACAGCTATGGCGGCCCAACGGTGATCCAGGGCGGCACGTTGCAACTCGCCGCCAACCTTGTAGGTACGCCAGGCACGACTGCCGGGACCGGCACAGGGACCTGGGGCACCCTCACGGGCGCCTCGTTGATCGGCGGATTAACTCCCTCGGCAATAACGAACTCCGCACCTGGGGAAGAAGGCACGGGCGATCCCGCGGTACTGACCGACGGTCAATTGCCGACGTCCGCGAATCTGGCGAGCAAGGCGGGCTATCCCCAATTGTTAACCGTGGGAAATAGTGCATCCCTCACGTATACGCTTCCTGCCAACTTCCAGAACTACAACATCTCCACGATCAATCTTTTCGCAGGCTGGGCAGACAACGGGCGGTCGCAAATCACCCTGACGAATATCGAGTACTCGACGATCTTCGCCCCCAACACCTTCATCCCCATCGCCAACACAAGCGTTAACTACACAGCCGGGAACTCCGGGCCCGCTACGAACGAGGTCACGTTCACGGCCACCGGCGGCCCAATGGCTACTAACGTTTACGCCCTCCAGTTCAACTTTGGGAGCCAGGAAAACGGCTACGTCGGCTACGGCGAGCTTGAGGTGCTCGGCAGCGCCCCCAGCGCCGCCTCGAACCTCCTGCCCACCGCCACGGCGCTCTCGATTGCCGCGAGTTCCACCTTTGACCTCAACGGCGTCAGCCAGCAGGTGGCCTCGCTCTCGGACGTCAATCCGACCGTCGGGGTCGGGAACGTCATCAACAGCAATACCGGCACGGCAGCGATCCTGACCCTCAGCCCGACCGGCGGGGCCACCACATTTGGCGGCACGATCGCCAGCGGCGGCACGCTGGGCTCCATCGGCCTGGTGCTGGACGGGCCGGGCACGATGGTGCTCTCCGGCACGAACACCTACACGGGTGGAACGACCGTGCTCAACGGCACGTTGGTGCTCACGAACAACGAGGCCCTTGCCGACGGGACGAGCTTGGCCGTCGGCAACAACCTATCGGCTTTCCCGGCGGGGACAGTCTCGTCGCTGGCGGCTCCGTCGGCCGCGACCCAGAGTACCGGGTACCCCGCCGCGTTGTCCGCGGTTCCCGAACCGGGCACCCTCGTGCTGTTGGGCGCGGCCGGACTTTTGGCCGCGGCCGCCGCCTGGCGGCGGCGGAGGCGGTAGGCCGTAGGGCGGGACAAGCAAACCGGGGCGTTGGTCGGCCTTTGGTTGCCGATCACTTCAGTTTTCGCCGGCCCACCAGTGGAGACGTGCGATTGTACAGGTTGCCGTTGGCTTCCAATTTCTCGTCTACAGACATTAGGAGTGGCTTGCCATGAATCTGGCTTTCTGGCGCGCGATCATCCGTTATGCGGGCGTGTTCCCAGGGCTTTCCTTGCTGCTGGCCGCAGCCTTCTTTGCAGGCGTTCTGAACAAGCCGGCCGCGGCGGCCGGACTCACTTGGAACGGCGGCAACGGCACGCTGGCCCCCAGCGATAGTTCCGGGACGTGGGATACGGGCACGAATTGGTGGAACGGAGCGCCTGGCGCCTCCTGGACGGACGGCAGCGATGCCCTCTTCGGCGCAGGCGCGAGCAACGGTGCGGCGGGCACCGTGACCATCGGCGCGATGGTTTCTCCCAACAGCATTACCTTCGCCCCGACCGGCGACGGCGGGGCCTATACGATCAACGGCGGCCAGATCAACGTAGGCTCCGGCAACCTGCCAGTGACGGTCAACAATAACGCCACCATTGCCTCGCAGCTCATGGGGGCCGGCGGCTTGACGGTTGGCGGCAACAGTGTGCTGACCCTGCAAAGCGCCGCCGCCTATGCCGGCCCGACCATCATCTCCAGCGGCACGCTGCAGATGGGCACGCAGTTGCCCAACGCGTATGCCAGCGGAAGCGTGGCGCACTACACCTTCGACGGCAATACCAACGATTCCAGCGGCAACGCCAATAACGGCACGTTCAACGGAACGCCCAACGTGCCGACGTACACCGCCGGGCAATTCGGCCAGGCCATCGCCCTGAACGGCAACCAGTCGGTCGTCGTGCCCAACAGCACCAGCCTGCAACTGAGCAACAGCTTCACGGTCTCGGGCTGGTTCAACCTCAATAGCGCCGGGACGGGCTCGACCCTCAACGGCATCGTCGGCACCCGCTTCAATCAGGAGAATACTTTCGATGTGAAGGTCGACGGACCCGATCAACTGATTCATGGCGACGTGGGCAACGGCGGCGCTTGGATCACCACCGGACTGGATATCGACAACCTGTCGTTCGCCGCGGGCCAATGGCACATGGTCACGTACGTCGTTACGCCCACCGGCGCGCAACTGTATTTCGACGGCGTCGACAAGCAAAACTACACCTGGGCGTCGGCCACTCCGACGTTCATGACGGCGGCCGGCGCCGCCCAGATGCAAATCGGGGACAGTTTCGGCGGCGAATACATGAACGGCGCGATCGACGACGTCTTGGTCTACCCCAGCGCGTTGACTGCCGCCCAGGTGCAAAGCGTCTACCTGGTCGAGGCCGCCGCCCTGCCCGGCGCCACCACGCTTTCCGTTTCCGCGGGGGCCACGTGGAACATCAATGGCGGGGCGCAGACCGTGGGCGGGCTGGCCGGCGCGGGGAACGTCGCCCTGGGGTCCGGCGGCGCGCTGACGGTCAACACCGTCGGCGGCTCCACCTTCAGCGGCGTGATCTCCGGCAGCGGCACGGGCGGCAGTTTCACGGTGTCCGGCAGCGGCACACTGGGCCTCGCCGGAACCAACACCTACGCCGGCCTTATCAGCCTGAGCGGCGGCACCTTGCAGCTCCTGAACTCCGCCGCCATCGGCAGCAGCACGCTGGACTTGGCGGGCGGCAGCGTGGTGTTCGACAGTTCGGTCGCCTCGCGGGCCTTCAGCGTGGCCGGCCTGACGGGTTCCGGCAGCCTGGCCCTGCAAGACAGCGCGGGAACTCCCGATCCGGTAACCCTCTCGGTCGGCGGCAACGGCGCCAGCTCGACGTACGCGGGGCTGCTCAGCGGCGCCGGCACGTTGAACAAGGTCGGCGCCGGCACGCTGGCGCTCAGCACTTCGAGCAATTTCAGCGGCGGCATCCTCGTCGGCGGAGGCACGCTCAACTTTGCCAATGGCGCGCTGGGCAGCAGCACCGTAAGCTTCACCGGCGGTACGCTCCAGTCTGCCGCGGGGAGTAACCAGGCAATCGGGGCCAACATCATCAACAGCACCGCCGCGATCGCCCTGGATACCAACGGCGGCACTGTGTCGGTCTCGAATGTGGGCGGCACGAACACCGGCGGCCTGACCAAGATCGGAGCGGGAACGCTGCTGCTGGCGGGGAACGACGGCTACCATGGCCCGACCACGATCAGCGGCGGAACGTTGACTACGACAGGCAACCTGCCCGCCGCCACGGACGTCAATCTCACGGCCGCCGGCGCGGCCTTGAATCTCGGCGGATCGACGCAGACGATCGGCTCGCTCAGCGGTGTCGCCGGTTCCAGCGTAATCGACAGCGGCACCTTGATCTCGGGCAACGACAACACTAGCGCGACCTTCGCGGGCGTGATCTCGGGAAGCGGATCGCTCAGCAAGATCGGCACGGGGTTGATGTGCCTCAGCGCCCCGAACACCTATACCGGCGCGACCGCCGTCAGCGGCGGCACGCTCGAGATCGGCAGCGGTACGAGCGACGGCTCGATCGCCGCCAGCAGCAGCATGGTCGACAACGCGACCGTGGTCTACAACCTGCTCGGCGGGCAGTCGTTTTCCGGCGTTATCGGCGGCAGCGGCGTGCTGGTCAAGAGCGGCACGGGCATGTTGACGCTCGCCGCCTCGAACAGCTACAGCGGCGGCACGCAGTTGGCGGCCGGCACGTTGAACTTCGGCAACCCGGCGGGGCTGGGCAGCGGCACGACGACTTTTGCCGGAAACGCCACCCTGCAGGCCGGTGTCGCGGGAACGGTCGCCAATGATATCGCCATCAATCCCGGCATCACGGGGACGCTGGACACGCAAGCCAACGCCGTGACGCTCAGCGGAATTATCAGCGGCACGGGCACGCTGACCAAGGTCGGCCCGGGCGCGTTGACCCTCGCGGCCAGCAACACGTACTCGGGCCCGATCACGATTAGCGCGGGCAGCCTGCTGCTTTCCGGCGCCGGCAACAACAACATTCCCGCGGCGTCGCCCGTCACCGTGCTCTCGGGCGGCACTTTGGGCGTGGCCGGCCTAGCGGGCGGCGGCGGCCTCACGCTGGCCGCCGGTCAGACCCTCCGCGGCACGGGAACGGTCGTCGGCCCGGTGACCGTCGCGGCGGGCAGCCTGCTCTCCTCCGGCACCGGCAACGCGACCGGCACGGGGATCGGCATGCTCGGGCTAAACGGCAACGTGAGTTTCGCCTCCGGCGGCACGCTGGCCGCCTACCTGGGCACCCCTGGCACCAGCAGCCTCAGTTCGGGCAACGCGGGCCTGATCAACATCCAGGGCAATTTGACCTTGCCCGCCAGCGGGCTGACCGTGTCGCTGCTGAACAACAGCGGGGCGGGCGGGTTCGGCTCGCTGGGCAGCGGTTATTACGAATTGTTCGCCTATACGGGGACCTTGAGCGGGTCGACGGCCAGCACGTTTACTGCCCCGGGCAAGCAAGTCGTTGTCACGAACCAGATCAATGAGCCGGCTGCGCCCAATCAGATTGACGTGCAGGTGGTCTCGGTCGTGAACTTCAATTGGACGGGAGTGAACAGCGGCGGCGCCGCCAATTCGAGCTGGGACACGACGCAGACCTCGACCAACTGGTACAATAGCACAACGGGAACGGCAGCTTATTATCAGGACGGGGCGAACGTCACTTTCTCCGACAGCAATTCGGTCACCGGCGGCACAGTCAGCAACGCGAAGGTGGTGATCCAGGCCAGCGGCGTGCAGCCCAACTTGGTCACGTTCAACAATAACGCCGTCAATTACACGCTGAGCAATTCCAGCGGCACGGTGGGGATCGCGGGCACGACGGGCATCGTCAAGAGCGGCAGCGGCACGGTCTTCCTGCAAAGTGCGAACTCGTTCCAAGGCCCGGTTGCCGTCAACGGAGGCATCCTGAACATCTCCAATGCCGCCGCCTTGGGGGTTTCGTCCAGCGTTTCGGTCGCCTCCGGGGCCTCCTTGCAGTTGCAAGGGGGCCTGGCCTTGTCGGCCATGCCGCTGTCACTGGCGGGCAGCGGGACCACGGCCAGCCCGGCGGCCCTGGACAGCCTGAGCGGGACGAATAGTTGGGCCGGGCTGGTCACGCTGAGCGGTTCCAGCACGATCGCCGCCGCCGCGGGCCAGCTCACCTTGGCGGGCGGCGTCAACAATGGCGGTTATCCGCTCAGGATCGGCGGGGCAGGCACGATCAACGTCCCGAACATCTCGGGCAGCGGCGGACTGACGATCGGACCCGGCACGACCCTCAATCTGGCCGGGACCATGTCCGCCTCCACCAACCTGACCGACAGCGGCACGCTCAACCTCTTCGCCGGGCCGAGCTTGAACGGCGTGCTGATCGTCGCCGCGGGCGGCACCGTCGCCAGCGGCAGCGCGGGGCTGAACGTGGCGGTGGGCGGGACCGGCACCCTAGTCACGGCCGGAACCATCTCCTCCGCCGCCAACACCACGATCGGCTCGGGGGCCGCCGGCACGGGGACGGTCTACCAGACGGGTGGACTGGTCTCGCAGGGCGGCAGCGGCAGCGGCTTTTATCTCGGCGCCGCCAGCGGGTCCGGCGCCTACACCATCAGTGGAGGCACCCTCACCGCGAATGCCGCCAGCAACGTCTACCTGGGCGGCGCTTCCGCCGGGGCACCTGGTACTCCGGGTCCGGGCACTGCCGTCCTGAACCTGAACGGCGGGCTCGTGCAGGCTTTAGGTGCGCTGGCGATGGGCAACGGGACGGCGACGATCAATCTCAACTCGGGGACCCTGCACGTTCCCGCCTTGTCCGGGTCGAGCAACACGGCGGTCAACTTCAACGGCGGCACGTTGCAGGCCAGTGCCAGCAGCGCGAGTTTCCTGGGCGCGACGCCCGCGGCAAACGTCAACGTCTATTACGGCGGGGTCGTAATCGACACCCAGGGAAACAATATCGCGATCACTCAGTCGCTCTTGGGTGTATCCAACAGCGGCTTGAGCTCCGCGAGCATTCAGAGGGCGGATAACACCACGGTCTTTGCCACCCCGCCGCCCGTCATCGTTAGCGGCGGCGCCGGCAGCGGCGGCGGCGCGGCCTATGCCACGCTGAATAGCGCCGGTCATATCAACGGCATCGTCATCACCGACCCGGGCAGTTATAGCTCGCCGCCGAACATGACCGTGGGCGGCTCCACGATCCGTCTGAGCCCGGTCTTGACGCTCAACGGCTCCGGCGGCCTGACGAAGTACGGCGCCGGCACCCTTGCCTTGGGCGGCATCAACACCTATGGCGGCCCCACCGTCATCAATGCCGGCACCCTGCAAATGATCGGGGCCGGCCAGTTGCCCGGCAGCACCGCGCTCTCGCTCGCCAAGACTGCCACGCTCGACCTGGACGGGACCAGCCAGCAGGTGGCCACGTTGGCCGACGGCAGCGGCGGGGGCGGAACGGTGACCAACAGCTCCGGCGGCAGCAACGTCACGCTGGCCTTGGCCGCCCCCGAGAACGCGGCAACCACCTTCAGCGGCACGATCCAAAACGGCGCCGGCATCGTGAACGTGGCGTTCGAGGGCAACTTCATCTCCTCGCTGCTCCTGAGCGGCGTCAATACCTTCACCGGCACCGCGAGCCTCGGGCTGGGTACGGTCGTCCTGGGCAACTCGGGCGCGCTCTCGGACGCTACGCTCTACGCACCGGCGGGCACCACCATGGTCGTTTTCAGTCCGTCGGTCGTGCCCCACGCCTTCACCCTGGGAGGGCTGAGTGGCAGCGTCGGCCTCCCCCTGGCGGACAGCGCCTCCAACCCGTTGGCCCTTACGGTCGGCGGCAACGGCCAGAGCTCGACCTATACCGGGGCGCTCAGCGGCGGCGGTTCGTTCACCAAGGTCGGCGCAGGTGCGCTGACGCTCGGCGGCAGCAACAGCTACACGGGCGGGACCGCCGTCAACGGCGGCGACCTGTCGCTGGCCGGCTCGGCCGCGCTGCCGCGAACGGGCAACATCACCTTCGGCGGCGGCACACTGCAATTCTCCGCCAGCAACACCGTCGATTACTCCAGCCAGATCACCAGTAGCACCAGTTCCATCGCCCTGGACACCAACGGGCAGGTGGTGACCCTCAACGGCGGCCTGGCCGCGAGCAATACGGCCGGTCTGACCAAGCTCGGGGCGGGCACGCTGGCCATGAACGGCGCGAACTTCTTCGGCGGGCCGCTTGACATCAACGGCGGCGAGCTCAACCTGGGCACTTCCGCGGCCCTGCCCGCCAGCGCTTTGATCACCTTCGGCGGCGGTGCGCTAGAGTACACCGCCGGCAACCTCACCGACTACTCCGGCCGGATCAAGAATAGCGCCAGCCCGATCGCCATCGACACCGGCGGTCAGAACGTGACCTTCGCGGGCGTGCTGGACGGGTCCAATTCGGGCGGACTGACCAAACTCGGCGCGGGCACGCTGGCCCTCGGCGGCAACAATGCCTACAGCGGCGCGACGACCCTCGTCGCGGGCGTGCTGCAATTGCAGAAACAAGCCGGCGTCCCCGAGACTTCGGCCCTTTCCGTCAGCGGCGGGACCTTTGACCTTAACGGTTACAGCAACAACCTGAACGTGATTTCCGCGTCGGCCCTCAGCGGCGGCCTGATCACCAGCCAGGCGGCGGGTAAGGCCGTGGTGTTGAACCTGTCTCTGGCGCCGGCCACCCCGGCGGAATTGTCACTGGGCACTGCCTTAAGCAACGGCAAGGGCACGCTCACCTTGGCTGTCAGCTCCGGCAACGGCAGCGGTCTGCTTGTGACCGGCACGAACACTTTTGGCGGCGGCACGAACATCAACGGCACCTACGTGCAAATGGGCAACGCCTCCGCATTGGGGACGGGCACGATCACCATCAGCAATAGCGGCTACGTGGAGCTTAGTTGGAGCAGCGGGCCGGCGACGGTGCCCAACGGTTTCGCGCTCAACAGTGCGGCGATCTACGCCGAAGGCGGCTACGGCACGTACACGCTCACGGGCCCGATCGCCCTGACGACCAATAGCGCCCTGGACGGGACCGCGGGCAACAACCTTGTGGCGGCGGGCCCCATTTCCGGCGCGGGGGGACTCTTCAAGGGCATCCCCGGCGGGCCCACTGCCGGCGACGTGCTGACGCTCACCAACACGGCCAACAGCTACCAGGGCGGTACGACGATCCTCAGCGGCGCGCTGGCCATCACCGCCGACGCCGTGCTGGGGACCGGCAATAGCATCACCTTTGCCGGTACGGCCGCCAGCACCTTGCAGGCTGCGGCCAACAATGTCGTCTTGGGCGCCAACCGCCAGATTACGATCTCCGCCCCCGCAGCCACGCTCAACGCCCAGAACTACACCTTCACCATCGCTGGCAGCATTGGCGGGACGGTGCTCTGACCTTGACGGGCGGCAGCGCCGGCGTTTTGACCCTCGGCGGCGACAACGGCTACGGCGGCGCCGCCAACATCAACGGCGGCCTCGTGGTCTTCAGCGGCGCAAACAGCTACCAGGGCGTGACCAACATCAACGGCGGCACCCTCAGCCTGAACAACCCCGCCGCGATCCCCTCCGGCGGCACCATCAGCTTCGGCGGCGGCACGCTCCAGTACACCGCCAACACCGTTATTGGAGGCGCACCGATCGATTACTCCGGCCAGATCTTCAATAGCACCGCCCCGATCTCGATCGACACCAACGGCCAGACCGTGACCTTCAGCAACTACTCTCTAGACGTTTCCAACACGGGCGGCTTGAACAAGCGCGGCGCCGGCACGCTGATCCTCGGCACCAACAATAACTATACCGGCGCAACCACGATCAATGGCGGCACGCTCAACGTGAACAATTTTTCGGCCCTGCCCACCAACGGCATTGTCACCTTCCGCGGCGGCACGCTCCAGTATGGCCTCGTCAGCGGCAACGTCGACTATTCCAACTTCATCAAGAACAGCACCGGCCCGATCAGCATCGACACCAGCCAGACTGGCGGCCAGAACGTGATCTTCGCCAACACCTTGGACAATTCCAACTCGGGAGGATTGACGAAGATCGGGGCTGGTACGCTGGTCCTGACCAATGTCAATACCTATGGCGGCCCCACCGTGATCCAGGGCGGCACGCTGCAACTGCAAACGCAGAATGTCTTCAGCCCCGGCTTGAATCCGAATCCGATATCGTTCACGAGCGATGCCAACTCAGGCATTGCCTCCAACGCCTACACCGAGGCCCTGGCCTTCAACCAGGCGGGTACGCTTTCCATCAACGGGGCCACGTTTACCGGGGTCCCGTACCCGGGTGCCGCCACCCCCCCGCAGGGCACAGGAATCCTCGGCAGCAGTTGGGCGTTCACGCCCATAGCGCACGCTACCGGCGGCGGCTTCGTGGCCGGCTTCCAGCCCGCTGCTGGTCAAGCGACGTACAACATGTTGAGCAATTCCTTCTATGAAGGCACCGACGTCAACCCCACCGGCACGGTCACGCTGACGGTTTCGGGATTGGTGCCCGGGCAAAACTACGACGCGCGGGTGTACTATCGCGCGTATGGCAACGATACGGATAGTCGCACCGCCGACTTCACGTTCTCCAGCGGCGTCACCTCGCTGTCGGGCACGTACAACGAAGACCAGGGCGCTCTCACCGGCACCGGGGAGACCATTTCTACCGGCAATTACATCGATTTTCAGTACACGGCCGGCACGAACGGGGTCTTGACGATTACCGAGAGCAACGACGCCACCATGATCGCCGGCGGTTCGTGGCACTGGTACGCCTTCAGCAACCAACTCTTGCCCAGCAGCACGAATGTGCTGCCGACGGTGACGAACGTCTCGATCGCAGCCAGTGCGACCCTGGACCTCGGCGGCGTCAGCCAGCAGGTCGCCGGACTGTCGGACTACAATCCGGGCGCCGGAGTGGGGAGCATCATCAACAGTTATTTCGGCTCTGCGGGGACCCTGACCCTCAGTCCGAGCGGCGTCAGCCGCTTCGGCGGCACGATTGCCGGCGGGGCGGGCACCATCGAGCTGGTCATGAACGGGCCCGGCACGCAGATCCTCTCCGGCGCGAACACCTACAGCGGCGGCACGACGATCTACGGCGGCGTGTTGCAATTTGCCAATACCGGGGCGATGCCGCCTTCCGGCATGGTGATCGTGGGGAGCGGGGCAACCTTGGCGGTCAATGCGGGCGGCCCGAATCAGTTCACCAAGGGTACGTCCGGCAACGGCACCATCGGCGGCCTGCTGGCCGGCCTCGGCGGCCAGGCGGGCAGCACCGTAGGCTGGAACTCCGGCGCCAACCTCGGGATCGACACCACCAATGCCAGCGGAGGAACTCTGACCTACGGCGGCGACATTGCAAACCCCGGCGGGAACACGCTCGGGCTAGTGAAGCTGGGCGCTAATACGCTGGTGCTCTCCGGCACGAACACCTACACGGGTGGAACGACCGTGCTCAACGGCACGTTGGTGCTCACGAACAATGAGGCCCTTGCCGACGGGACGAGCTTGACCGTCGGCGGCGACCTGGCAGCCTTCGATTCCTCGTCGGCCGTCGCCTCCCCTCTAGCCTTGTCAGCAGCCTCACCAACGGCCCAAGCCGTTCCCGAGCCGGGAACCCTGGCGCTGTTGGCGGGGGGGTTGGTTACGGGATTTGGCGTCTGGCGGCGGCGGAAAGGGATTAGAACTCAGTGCTAAATACGGGTTTCGTACGGAATTGCGTCGGAGGTTCCGCAAGCCTAATCGCCAGAATCGCCAATTCCATGAGGCTGCGCCAACTCACCCTGGTGGGTGAGCGGGCATGGCTCTGACCCCTCGATGGATGACGATCTGTGAAGGCCCTGGCCGCCCTTGAAATCGCGCTGGAGAAAAATTGGGCGGACGTGGAGTGATCTGCTGGTCGGTCGCCGTTATCGAGACGATCCACGAGCGGACAATCCACCCCAACTTTCGTTAGCAAGGCCGCTATTGATTGCCACCCCACCGGCACATTACAATAGAGCCGCAGCCCAACCCCTCAATCATCCTGCCTAGCCGACCGCCAAAGCGCCGCAAAACCTTCCCACCAGACCAATACAGCCCATGCCGGCTCGATAAGGCTGCTTGCGGCCAACGACTCGACAAGCATTACCTCACCCGTCATCGGGAGGGTCGAACCCATGACACGAGTTACCCGTGCCCAAGCCCAACGCTTCCTCGCTGCCTTTGGGGCCCTCGCCGCCGCCATGTTGTGGGCGGAAATCGCTGCCGCTGACGTGCCGGAAACCAGGCAGTTCCGCCACGCGATTCTGCTTTCGATGAAAGGGATGCCGGAGTTTCTGGCCACAGCCGGCAACGCCGTCATGGAGCAGGAGTGGGAAAGCCAGTTCGAGGCCCTCCGCAACGACGTCGCCAACCGCGGACATTTCGCCCGAGTGGCCAAGGAGACGTTCCGGCCGGAGGCCTTGATCTGCGACGGCGACCGCGACCCCGCCGACGTCGTGCTGCGCCGGACCGCCGCGCTGCTGGCCGATCTGAAGCGAACCGCCGCCGCCACGCGACTTGCCGCGCTGGAGCAGGAGCTGGCCGGGCTCCAGGCGGCCAATGCGGCGATCGACCCGAGCCGCGCCGGGGCCCGCTATGCCTTGTTCGCCAACGCCTGTCGAGTCCGCCGCCAGATCGCCTTTCGCAACCCGCTGTTGAGCTTCGACCAACTGCTGTTCATCAAGCGGCATCGTTCACTCTACGACCACATGTGCGACCAGTTTTACGGCATGGCCGCCCAGCCCGGCGGCGGATTGTACGTCCTCTCCGACCCCTTCGGTCCCAAGCCCCAACTGCGCGACGTGCTCAGCCGATGCCGTGCTCCGCCAGGGCCGGCTCAAGGGCCAAAAACTCGCCGGCGGCCCGAGCATCCCGCCGCCGTTGTCCTTCGACGGAGAAGGCAACGTCTCCGGGCCCGACACCCAGGGCGGCTCGTTCCTCGCTCCCGATCTTTCCTATGACGGCAAGACCGTCGTTTTCTCCTACGTCGAGTGCAACGGCGACAAACGCCACCGGCACCACACCGATCCGACGCGGGGCCATTGGGCGGAAGGCCGCTGCTTCCACATCTTCAAGGTCAACCTCGACGGTTCCGCACTCGAGCAACTGACCGATGGCACGTGGAACGATTTCGATCCATGTTGGCTGCCTAACGGCCGGATCGCGTTCATGTCGGAGCGCCGCGGGGGCTATCTGCGGTGCGGTCGCGTCTGCCCCACGTACACGCTCTACGACATGGCCGGCGACGGCAGCGACATCACCTGCCTGAGCTTCCACGAGACGAACGAATGGGCCCCCAGCGTGACGCACGACGGCCGGATCATTTACACACGGTGGGACTACGTCGATCGATTTGGTTGCACGGCGCATCTGCCGTGGATCACGACGCTCGACGGGCGGGACTCCCGCGCGGTGCACGGCAACTTCGCCCCGCGCAACCTCCGGCCCGACATGGAACTGGACTGCCGCGCGATCCCCGGATCACACAAATTCGTGGCCACGGCCGCCCCGCACCACGGCCAGGCCTACGGCTCGCTCGTGCTGATCGATCCGCACGTTGCCGACGACGACGCCATGGCCCCTGTCCGGCGGATCACACCCGAGGTCGGCTTCCCCGAAAGTCAGGGCGGCGCCCAGGTCTATGGCACCGCCCGGCCGCTCAGCGAAGACTACTACCTCTGCGTCTACGACGCGATGATGAAGCCCGGCGCAGGGACGCAGGGCAGCCCGTACCAGCCGGGAAACTACGGGATCTACCTGGTGGACAGTTTCGGCAACAGGGAATTGATCTATCGCGACCCGGAGATCGCTTGCCTGAGTCCGATCCCGGTGCGGCCCACGGTCAGACCGCCGATTGCTCCCGAGCTGGTCAAACGTGGGTCGGAGAGTAACCCGGCCACGCGGGCGCCGAAGCCTGACCACTCGCCCGAGGCGACGCTGGCCGTGGTCAATGTGTACGACAGCCTGAAACCTTGGCCCGCCGGCACCCGGATCAAAGAGATCCGCGTGCTGCAGTTGCTGCCGATGTCGGTTCCCTCGGGCGGCCCTCCACATGAGACGGGGCTCCGTGTGGCCACGGCGGGCGATTCGGTCGTCCCCGTCCGGTACGTCCTGGGCACCGCGCCGGTCGAGCCCGACGGCAGCGCTCAATTCGTCGTACCCGCCAATCGCGAGATCTTCTTCCAGGCGGTGGACGCCAAGGGGCTGGCCATGCAGTCGATGCGCTCGGCGACCTATCTGCACGAGGGTGAGCGGCTGGTGTGCGCTGGCTGCCACGAGCCGAAACATCGCTCTCCACAACCTGTCGGCAGCGGGCCTCTGGCGATGCGTCGCGAGCCCTCTCGCCTGAAGCCCGATGTGGACGGGTCGAATCCCTTCAGCTACCCGCGGCTGGTGCAACCGGTGCTCGATCGCCACTGCGTCCAGTGTCACGCCCAGAATGCCGGTAAGACGATGAGTCTGGCGAGCCGGCCGCTGACGGGCCGTTGGTACGCCTCCTACGCTAACTTGGTCCAGGAGTACGGTTTCCACGACTACGGCGACGGCTATCGCACGACTCCCGGCCGGTTCGGGGCCCGGGCCTCGAAACTTTACCAGGTGCTCAATAAAGGCCACTACGATGTAAAACTCTCCGCCGAGGAGATGCACCGGCTGACGCTCTGGTTGGACTGCTTGTCGTTGTTCTACGGCGTCTACGAGAAAGAGGGCGGCGAGGCCCAACTCCGTGGCGAGATCGCCCGGCCGACGTTGGAATAGACCTCTGCAACTATCGCATGAGCACGCCCCCTGACACGTCCACAGTTGCGCCGGTCATGTAGCTCGCGGCATTCGATGCAAGGAAAACCACGACGTTGGCGATCTCCTCCGGTTGGGCGATCCGGCCCAGAGGGATGCGAGCGAGGTACGTCTCTTTTCGCTCTTCCCAGATCCTGGCGACCATCTCTGTCATGACCATGCCCGGCGCCACGGCGTTGACGTTGATGCCTTCCTTGGCAACTTCACGGGCGATGGAGCGGGTCATGCTAACCAAAGCGCCTTTGCTGGCGTCGTAAGGAAGGTGACCGGACGTGGAACCGAGGAATGCCGCTTGCGAGACGACATTCACAATCGTTCCCCGCGCACCGCGGCGCGAAGACGCGTGATGAGCTCCTGGCTGGCGCGAAATGCGCCGGTGACATTGACGGCAAACGTGTACTCCCACTCTTCGCGCGTGTAACTCTCGATGGGGCCGCTCGGGCAGTAAGCGGCATTGTTGACAAGCACGTCCAACGGGCCAAACGCCCTTTCGAACTGATCGAACATCGCCTTGATTGCTTCGGCCTTCGCCAGATCGCCGGGGATCGCGATGGCCTGCCGACGACCAATCGCGTCGGCGACGGATTCGGCTTCCTCGCGGCCCTTGAGGTAGTTGACGCCGACCTTTGCGCCTTCTGCCGCAAAAGCCAGGCAAATTGCCTTGCCGATGCCGCGCGAACCGCCGGTCACCAGCACGCCTCGGTCCTTCAGTTTCAGGTCCATGGATCAAAGTCTCCTGTCACAACAATGGACAATCGCTGCACTTGAGTGCAATCCCCTGCTAGGGCACAAGCACCGTGCGAAGCGCCTCGCCGCTTTCCATCAAGGCCAGCGCACGCTGAATGTCGTCGAGCCCCAGCACGTGGCTGACGATCTTCTCCATCGGCAGCGAGCCGCCGGCAATAAGTTGCACCGTGCGCTCGACGTGGGCCGCCGTCGAATCGCTGCTGCCGACGATGCGCAGCTCGCCGTAGTGAATCGGCCGGCTGTCGCAGTACAGCATGCTTTTGCCGGACGGCAGCGACGCAAAAAGGCAAACCGTTCCGCGCTCGGCACCAGCGCCGCAGCTTGTTCCTGCGGCTGTGCGGCGGGCGCGGCGACAATGACCACGTCGGCGCCGTAGCCGTTGGTTTCGTCTTTTATCACCTCGGCAAGGTTTTCACTGGCGGGATTCACCAGCCGAGCGAACCCGAACACCTCGGCTTGGCGCAGCGCACAGGATTGGGTTCGCTGAGGATGATCTTGGCTGCGCCATGCTCGCGGGCAACACAAGCGTTGAGAATGCCCATCGGCCCGGCCCCGAGCACGGCCACGACATCATCCTTCGCAATGGCACAATTCCCGGCGGCGTTCACGCAGCAACTCAATGGCTCGGACAGTGCGGCATGGATGGCCGCGACGCCGGCAGGTACCTTGACGACGTGGCCTTGCTGCACGGCGCGTGCCGGAACCGTCACGAACTCAGCCATGCCGCCATCGTAATGAAAACCCATGGGCCGCAGATCGGTACACAAGTTCCGCCAGCCGCGCCGGCAATAGAGACACTCGCCGCAGGAAATGCTGGTCGCCATCACCAGGCGTTCACCGACGGCATAACCGCTTACCTGGCCGCCTACGGTCTCGATCAGGCCCGTGAATTCGTGGCCCAGGACAATGGGCGGCTTCATGCGCGGGTTGCCCGATTGGTAGGCCTTCCAATCCGATCCGCAGACCGCGCACGCGTCCACCTTCACCCGGATCTCATCGGAACCGCATCCAGGAAGCGGCACTTGTTCACAACGCACGTCGCGCGGGCCGTGATAGACGACCGCCCTCATAGTTGTCACAGGACAGGCCTCCATCTCTAGTGCATTTCGCGACCGCCCGTGACGTTGATCGCCTGGCCGGTGATGTAGTCTGCGCCGTTGCTGGCCAGAAACAGCGTGACCGCCACAATGTCATCGATTTTCGCCAGGCGCTTGAGTGGGACTTTGGAGGTGAACTGCTTCACCACCTCGTCGCGGCTCTTGCCGAGGTTCTGGATGTAGCCGGCACTGACGGTGTTCCAGACGCCGGTGTCCTCAGTGATGCCCGGACAGAGACAATTCACCGTGATGCCGCAGTCGGCCAGTTCATAGGCGAGCGACTGCGTGAAACCGATGACGGCCGCCTTGGCCGCCGAGTAGTGGCTCATCAGCGCCGAACCGGTCTTTCCAGACTTTGACGAGAAGTTGATGATTTTTCCGTACCTTGCGGCCTTCATCAGCGGCACGACGTGCTTGGTCAGCAGGAACGTGCCGCGGCAGTTGACGGCGAAGACTTTCTCCCACTGCTCGATCGAGATGTCTTCGACCTTGCCCTGCGCAACGATGCCAGCCACATTCACCAGGATGTCGATTTGCCCGCCCAGCGCCGTTTTGGCCGCGGCAACAAGTCCGCAGACCTGCGGCTCATCGGCAACATCTGCCGCCAAACCGTGGACACGGTCCTTTTCAACGGGGATTGCGGCAACCGCTGCCTCCAGTGCCCCTGAATTCACGTCCGTGAGAAATACGCTCGCACCGTTGGCCGTCAACCCCTTGGCAATCGCCTGGCCGATGGCGCCGGCCGCTCCGGTGACCAGTGCGCTCCGTCCCGCGAAGTCAATGATTTTCTCCACATTCATGAATCATTCCTCGGATCGATCGGAGATGCAAGATTCGGCCTTCGATGTTAAACCCATTGATTTTCATTGTCAAGGACGGCTTACCGCCCGATTGAACGTGCCCGCACGCCATACTATAATGTCGGTTCGTTTCCAAACCAATGGAGTTTTCTTTCGAGGAGCAATACCATGGGTAAGTTCGTGAAAATCGTGGGGCTGGTTACAGGACTACTGTTGGCGGAAATCGCAACTGCCGCGGACGACGTCGTGCAGGCCAAGGGTACACCGGCACAACTGCTGGTGGCGCTGCCGGACGCTTGCAACACGGTCGACGGCATGTCGCTCCAGCCGGACGGCAGCATTATCCTTTCCGTCCCGAACTTCAACGACGAACAGGCGCCGCCTTTGTTGATGCGGATCACCCCGCAGAACAAGGCCGAGGTCTTCCACAGGTTCCCCACACCCTACCCGGGCTACGACGCGCCGATCAACCGCATCGCCCCGATGGGCATCAGCCGGGCCCCGTCGGGCGATCTGTACCTTGCGGACATGCAGTACATGAAGGACAAGAATCAGAAGTCGCGCATGTGGCGGCTGGTGGTCAAGAACGGCAAGGTGGACAAGATGGTCCTGGTGGCCAAGGGCTTCAACGTCGCCAACGGCACGGCCGTCCACGGCGATTATGTCTACATCACCGAGTCGGTCCTGGAAGAAGGCTACAACCCCACGATGAAGAGCGGCGTGCTGCGCTTCAAGCTGGACGAGGAGAATGTGACACTCAAGACGCCGCTGAAGGACGATCCGCACGTCATCACCACGTTCGAGAGCCACAAGAAGGAGTGGCCCTTCGGCGCGGACGGCATCGCTTTTGACAGCAAGGGCAACTTGTTCGTGGGCCTGTTCAGCGACGGCATCCTGTTCAAGATCGAGTTTGACGCCATGGGCAATGTCAAGTCCAACAAGCTGTTTGCCCAGGCTCCCTTCATGAAGACCTGCGACGGGATGTCCTGCGACATGCGCACCGACAAACTGTACGTGCCGGATTCGGCCGCCAACGCCATTAACGTGATCAGCCCTGATGGCACGATTGCGACGTTCAGCCAGAACGGCGAAGTCAAGGATAAGAAAAAGGGCAAGCTGTCCCAGCCCTGCGAGACCCTGGTCCGCGGCAATACGGTCGTGGTTTCCAACATGAACTGGCCGTTCCCCGGCTTCGTGGCGACTACGTGGGAGATGCCGGCGACCTTGTCGGTGATCCCGCTTCCGGCCGTCGCGCCGGCCCCGGTCAGGAAGCCGCTCTTGCCTCTGCGCAGACGCTTGCCACGGCCGTAAGGGCTGGCGTCGGCTGATGGTAGTTTCCGTTGCGGAAGTGGTGGAGTTGTAGGGTGGGCCGACGGGCAGCCTGCTTGCATGGTCGGCAAGTCTCACCATCCTTGATTTGGCCTGATTTCGGTGGGACTCGCCGACCATGCTGCGCACGGTGCCCGTCGGCCCACCCTGCGATGGGCTTTTCCGACCGGCCGTTTTCCGCGAGGTGCCGCCATGGATTGTCTGATGGGGATTGACCTCGGCTCAACCAGCCTGAAGGCCATCGTCTACGATCTGAACAGCAATGTGCTCGCCAGCGGCAGTCGGCCCACGCAGCAGTTCCACCCCGACCCGCAGCATCCCCAGTGGACCGTTTGGCAACCGGAGCAGATCTGGGGGGGTACTCGCGAGGCAATCCGCGAAGCGGTGAGCCAGTTGGCTGAGCCGCGGTCGATCCGGGCCGTGGCCGTTACGGGGATGGGCATGGACGGTCTGCCCGTCGACGACGGCGGCGGCTGGCTTTATCCGTTCATCAGTTGGCATGATCCGCGCACCCGTCCCCAGTTCGACTGGTGGCAGGAGCACATCGGCGCAGCCAAGGTCTTCTCGATCGGCGGGAATCCCCTTTGGCCGATCAATACCGCCCTGCGGATCCTATGGATGGCCGAGCACGAACCGGAAATCCTCAAGCGAACCAGCAAATGGCTGCTGATCGAAGATTTTCTGAACGTCCAACTCTGCGGCCGCTGCGTCACCGATTACAGCATGGCGTCCTGCACGCTCCTGTTCGATCAGCGGACCCTCCGCTGGTCCGATGAACTCCTCGCGCTATCCGGCATCGACCGTCGACTGTTATGCGAGGTCTTGCCCAGTGGCACGCCCATCGGCCAGGTGCACCGTGCGGCGGCCGCGGCTACGGGCTTGCCCGAAGGAACGCCGGTCGTGCTTGGCGGCCATGATCATCTCTGCGGGGCATTGCCGGTTGGCGTGTTTCAGCCGGGCATGGTGCTCAACGTGACGGGCACATGGGAGACCGTCACGACCGTCACCGACCAGCCCGTGTTGAAGGATGACCTGCGCTGCGCCGGCATGACGGTCCAGGCCCACGTCGCACGTGGCCAGCACGCGATCTGGGGTGGCAACGTCGCGGCCGAAATGCTGGAGTGGTTCCGCAAGCAATTCGCGCCGGCGGCCGCGGACAGCGCCAACACAGTGCCCTGGGCAACGTTGATGGCCGAGGCTCAGGCGTCTCCCCCCGGGGCCCGAGGCGTGATGTTCCTGCCGCACATGTCTTCAGCGGCCTGTCCAATTGTTGACCCCCGAAGCCTGGGCGCTTTCGTAGGACTCAGCACGTGTGTCACACGCGGCGACCTGCTTCGCGCCCTGATCGAAGGGCTCGACTATCAGTTCGTGGAGATGGTCGGCGCCCTTCGGGCCGTGCTGGAAGAACCGCTCGAGCGTTTTGTGATGGTCGGTGGGGCCACGCGAAATCATTTCTGGATGCAGAACAAGGCCGACACGCTCGGGCAAGCGATTGAGGTACCGGAGGTAGCCGAGGCGTCGCCATTGGGTGCGGCGATCTTGGCGGGGATCGGTGTGGGCCTCTACGATGATCTGCAAGACGCGTGGCGGCACGTATATCGCCCTGGCACAACCTACCAGCCAGACACTGGCCGTGCCGCCAATTACGCTCGATGGATTCGCACCTATCGTGACCTTTACCCAGCAACCCGGCCCATAAGCCATTCTCTCTTCGAGGCGTTTCTGACATGACCGGAATGTGGACGCTACCCGGGGGGCTTGAGCACACGGTCGCCAAGCGGTATAAACAGCCCACTGTAGATCTGTGTCCTCGTAAGAAAGAGAGATTCCTCGCAACACATACTTCCCTCCGCCACGGAAGTGCGCCATTCCATTTCCTTTAACCTTTCCGCCTTTTTGCCATTCACACCCGAGGAACCCGATCATGAAATCCGTGCTCATCGCCCCCCACAAGTATATTCAAGGACGTGGCGTTCTCAAGGAGTTGGGCAATTACTTGACGATACTCGGCCGGCGACCGTTGATTCTGTGGGACGAGTGTGTGAAAGGAATTGTCGGGACAACGGTTCTGGAGAGCATTCGGCACTCAGGCATGGAACCTCTCGAAGTCATGTTTCAGGGCGAAGCCACACTCAACGAACGGGTGCGTGTGGGGCAACTGGCTCGCCAGCAAGGGGCCGATATCTCGGTGGGCGTCGGCGGCGGCAAGGTTCTGGATGTGGCCAAGGCCGTTGCCGTCGACCTCGGCCTGAAGATGGTGACCTGCCCCACGATCGCCTCCAATGACTCGCCTACCAGCGCGGCCTCGGTGTGGTATGACGAGCAGGGCAATTTTGTCAACTTCGAATGCTGGCCGTACAATCCCCATATCGTGATGGTCGACAGCCAGGTGGTCGCCAGAGGCCCCGTTAGGGCGTTCGTGGCCGGCATGGGCGACGCCCTGTCGACGTGGCTCGAAACTGAGGCGGCCGGCAAACGCTGCGCGACCAACCTTGCCGGTGGCCGGCCGACTATGGCCGCCATCGCCATCGCACGGCTCTGCTTCGATACCCTCATGGAACATGGACTCGACGCAAAACGCGACTTGGAGCACCAGGCGCTAACCCCGGCCGTCGAGAAGGTCATCGAAGCCAATGTGCTGCTGTCGGGTTTGGGTTTCGAGAGCGGCGGGCTTGCCACGGCCCACATGGTCGGCAACCTGCTGTCGAACGTCCCTGAGTGCAAAAGGTTCATGCACGGTGAAAAGGTCGCTTTCGGAATCATCACCCAACTCTGCCTGGAAGACGAGATCGACGTGGACTATAGAAACGCTGTCGTCGACTTCGAGATCGCCATCGGCCTGCCGGTGACCTTCGCCGACATCAACCTGGAAGGCGTGGCACATGAGAGGCTCGCGGAGATCGGCAAAGCCTGTGCAGGCAAGGGCTCGCTATGCCACAACCACCCGTTTCCGGTGACTGCGGATGACGTCGTCGACGCCATGATCGCGGCCGACGCGCTGGGCCGTGTTCGCAAAGCGGCCGTGTGAAACGGCAATTTCGAGGCAAACATTGCGAGCAGGCAGAGTGGACTCAAGTCTGCCCTAGGGTGATTCTCCGAGGATCGCGCAACTTTATTCAACGCGGCTTCGTACCGACGAGGCTCTCCAGGTCGCGGCGGGGGAACTGCCATGCCTTCTCGACCGCCCGGCGGACCAGTTTCAGCAAGACCTGAAAATCGGCGTTGTCGCGGTCCTTGTAGACTGCTTGGCCGCACTTGGCCGTGCCCCCGGCGGCCTTGGCCAGCGGGGCCACAAGGAACGCCGAGCGATCGGGCTGGTGGAGGTCAATCAGGCTAAGCTGCGAAATGGTCTCCGCCTTGTGGCACGTCGCGCACCGCTTCGCATGCACGGCCTGGATCGAGGAGGCCAGTTGGACGTTGGCGGCCACGTCGTAGGGCGGCCGCTCGGTCCGCTTGTTGATGAAGCGGTCGTGGTACGGGCCGTTCAAATCGATCCACGTGACCAGGCGCAGCCACTCCGCCTCGGAGAGATTCGCCCGTTTGCTGCACGCCCCTTCGCGCAGGACCTGGACCAGCTTGCTGCGGTGCGAGCCGAAATCCAGCGGCATGGTGATTCGCGCATCCTCGTTGACGTTCGACCGGGCGATCAGCCGGTGGTTGAAGATCGTGTCGTAAGCGACATTGCGAGTGCGGCCATTGGGACCGCTGGTCAGGCCCCCGGAAAAATCCAAACCGGCGGCCGGTTTCAGCCCGCCGTGGCAACTCGTGCAGTGGGCGTCGAAGATCGGTTGCACGTCGCGCAGGAAGCTCATGGCGCCGGTGCCCCACGGCGGCGGCGCCGGATCGACCGGATTGCGGAGCATGGCCAGCGGGAACCGGACGTCCGGTGACGGGGCCACGCCCTTGGTCTCGTGGCAGCCGACGCAGGCCCGCTGCTCGCCCGGCTGAAAACTGATGAACGACCGCATCCGGCGCAGCTCCATGTGATTCTCGTCGAGGAGCTGGAAGTACACGGCCTCGTCGACCGGCACCTTGAAGAGCGCGCTGCCGTCCGACTCCAGTCGCACGGTGCCGATCACCCGGGCCGGGTTCCAGTGCTCGGTCCCCTTGGCGTCGGGCTCATAGCGCTCGCCGCCGTATTTTTCGCTGTAGGGCCATTGGATCCCCTGGGTGATCCGCACGTACTTCGCCCGGCCCGGCTCGATCCCCGGGCAACCGAAGGTCGCCGCCGAAAGGCTGCACACAGCGAACGACTTCGTCGGATCGGTCGCGTCGGGCAGCACGGGCGGCGTCGGCCGCGGGCGAAGCGGAATCGGCGTGAAGCACGAGATGGCCGGGTCCCGGTAGAGCAACTCCTTGGTGCCGAACACGTCAATCAGGTAAATGCCGTAGCCGGCCGGCTCGGTCTGCTGAGTACTGTAGGAGTACGAGGCGAGGAAGTACTTCTCGGAGAGCGGCCAGGGGGTCATGTAGAAGCCGGCCCGATCGACCACGCCTCCCTCGGGAACCGGGAAGCCCGACATGCCGCCCTCCGGCGGGGAGACACCGGGGGTGACGATGGCAATCGCCCGCGGGTCGTTCATCCCTTGGCTGGGTGTGATGATCACGACGGGGCCGGCGGCCAGCGTGTGATGGCCGGTGGCGATGGCAACCAGGCGCTTGTTGGCCGTGCCGGGGATCGAGCGGAAATCCTCCAGCGCCCAGGGGTTGTTCAAGTGCTGCTTGAACCAGGCGTCGGCGCCGGTGCCGTCGGGACGCACGGTCCACAGCGACTGGATGTTGGCCCAGCCTCGCTGCTCGTATTCCCAGCGTGTGTAGCCGATCGTGCCGTCGTCGAGGCAGTGCGGCAGGTAGTCACCGTCCTTGCTGGCGCTCAGACGCCGGATCTTGCTCCCGCCAGGCCCCATCGCGTAGAGGTTGCAGGATGTCTCGTCCTTGTCCAGTTCGTTGCACTGGAGCGAGGCCCCGCACCGCTCCGAGGCGAACGCCACGCCGCCGTTGGGCAGGTACGTGGGGTCCAGGTCGCTCCACAGGCGGTGGTTGGTCAACTGCTTGAGGCCACGGCCGTCGATGCCGATCTCGAACAAGTGCGTCGGCTCGGTGCTCAGTCGCACGTCGTGCCCCAGCCGGCCGGGGAAACCCGGGACCGTTTGCCCGTCCTTGGACTTCGCGTAGGCGAAGACCAGGCGATCGGCGTTCCACCAAAGGTCCATTCCGTGGACGTGCCCCGGCCCAAGGGCGCCATTTACTAACGGCCGCACCTCCGGCTCCCCTTCCGGCCCGGCCAAGGTGACCACGCAGATGTCGCCGCCGGGGCGGGAGACCCAAGGCATGTGGTTCAAGCACACGTCCGGATAAGTCTCCTGCGTGAACCGTTTGCATAGCACGACCTGACGGAAATTCAATAACGGATTGGACAGCGCCAAGCGCCGCACGGCCCAGCGTGCCCTGAGGTAAAGCGCCCGAACGCTCTCAGCCTTGGCCGCCGGCGGTGATTGCCCGCACTGGGCCTCGATCTCGTCAAGCTCGCGCTCGTGCCGCTGCGTGTCGATCCCGGCCCGCCGCAGGTTGGCGGCCAGATGCCGTCCCCGCTCCAGGACATCCGTTGTTGGATAGGTTCCCGGCGGATTAGCCGCCCATGCGTTGGCCTGTTTCAGCCAGTCGGCCTCGATCAGATCGCGGAAGGATTCTGCAGCGGACAGGCTCGTCGACAGGCCGAGAACCACAACGGCCAATGCCGCAATCATGCGGTAACGTCGCATAGCACGCTCCTAGAACGGAATGGACGGTCGGGGGCTGTTCAGACCCGGCACGGGTCCACTACGATCCATTGTACCCGTCGGCAGGGGCGAGAGCAGCAGGGGGTGATATAGATGCGGGGCCTCAATTCACCGGACCGTTGACACTCTGGTGTCACCGGTTAGACTGAGGATGCCTGACAAGACCGGAAACTGGCGGAATTCGTGCATGTCCCCATCAGGTTTTGTCAGGTATCCTAGAGGATCGATGGACTTTTGGCGTTCCTGAAAAAATTGTCTGGAGGTGTCGGGTGTTCCATGCCACGAGGGTTCCGCGGGCGGCCTTCACCCTATTGGGTTTGTTGACGATGGCGACCGTCGCCAACAACCCGGGAGCGACTGGGGCCGCACCGGCGAGCGAGGCGACCGCAGCGTCCAACGGAGGCCAGGCTGCGACCGAGACCGCCGTTGGGCCGGACGCCTTGGGCTTTGACGAGATCGTCTTCGTCAAACGCAAACCCTTCTCTTCGGACCACTACTACACGGACATCAACAGCGGCACCAGTCCCGACCGCTTTCTTGCCGACAACGGCATCTATGTCTACAATCTCCGCACCCGATCGGAGCGGGCCGTCCTTCGGGCCGCCGCCATGCCGGGTGGCAAGGGCCTCATCGGCAAGATCAGCCTGTCCCGGGATGCCAAGAAGATCATCTTCGATTTCCGCCAGGATCCGGGGGCCGGGTTCCGCGTCTGGGAAGTGAACGCCGACGGCACGGGCCTCCGCCAGGTCTCGTTCCCGCCGCCTGACGAAACGGAGAAGGCGGCGCGGTGGCGCAAGGGATGGCACACGGACGACATCCACCCCTGCTATCTGCCGGACGGCAAGATCATCTTCTCCTCGACCCGTGGCGAGCACACGGTCCTCTGCGGCGGGTCCGCGCAATTGGTGGCGCCCGGTCTGCACCGCATGGACGCCGACGGCGGCCATGTGGAACAGCTCACAAATAGCCCGGTCAGCGAATTCTGTCCCGTGGTCCTCGATGACGGCCGAGTCATGTATCACCGCTGGGAGTATATCGACAAGGGCGCTCGAGTCGGCAAGAGCGTGTGGAGCATGAATCCCGACGGGACCATGCCCCAGGAACTCTTTGGCCTGGACCACGATGATACGACCGTGTGCATGTACCCTCAACCCGTTCCCGGCAGCAATCATCGCTTCGTTTGCGTGGGCACGTGCCATTGTCCGCAAGGAGGCTGCCTGGGGGCGATCCTGCTGGTGGACTTCGGCATGGGTATTCCCTCGCGCGGTCCGGATCCGGACGAAACGGACCGACCATTAGTAGATGGTGCCCGCCAACGGGATGCACGGCGCCCGGTGGTCAATATCACTCCGCATGTTTTCGTTCGGCGCCGGTCAGAACCGGGTTGGGAGTTCTTGAGCAGAGATGGCAAGTACGTACACGATGGGGAAGGCCGGAGTGGGCGCCTCTACACGCATCCCTATCCCGTCAGCGACCGGGAGTTCCTGGTTTCCTGCAAGGTCAACCCTTCCGACGATTACCACAACGTCGCCAACGCCTATGCTTTGTGCCTGATCGACATCGACGGGCGGCAGCGCTTGGTCCATGCCGATCCTAAACTCTCCTGTTGGCATCCCCTGCCGTTGGTCGCTCGGCCTGTTCCACCGCAAGTGCCGTCGATCCGAGATCCGAAATACGGCGCCGCCAATCAGGCCTTGTGCGTCGTTAGCAACGTCTACCACGGCATGGAGGGGGTCAAGCCTGGGGAAGTCAAATGGCTGCGGATCAACGAGTCGCTGCCGCGTTACTGGTCTACCAGCCGCCGCTGGGAACCATCCGTAGACAGCGCCAGTTGGAAGGCTGCTCTCTGGCCTCGCGTGCAGTGGGGCGTCGTGCCCGTCGAAAAAGACGGTTCCGCCCACTTCGTAGTGCCGGCGAACCGCGCCATCTTCTTTCAGGCCCTGGACGAGAGCTTCCGCGAGATCCAACGCGAGCGGACGTACGTGAATTACGCGCCCGGCGAAGTGCGTTCCTGCACGGGCTGTCACGGGCATTTCCACCGCACGGTGCCGCGGTACGGCGCGGCGATGCCCCTGGCCCTGACCCGGCCGCCGAGCACGCCCCAGCCGCAGCCATGCGATCTGAAAGCCAATGGCGGCAACGGATGTGCGGGCCAGGTAATTCACTACCCCACCGATATCCAGCCGATCTTCAACGCCAGGTGCGTCTCCTGCCACGGCGTCAAAGATCCCGCCGGCGGGTTGAGGCTGACCGGGGAAGTCACCCTTTTCTACAGCACTTCCTACGAACAGCTTGCCACAAGAGAATTGGCCGGTCCCATCATTGCCGAGTTCACCTCGTTGCGCCAGGGAGATCGGGGCAACTACAACGGTGCGTATTTGCCGCCTCGGAGCCTGGGCTGTTCTACGAGCACGATGATCGCCATGCTGACCCAACCGGCGCATGCGAAGAACGCTAAGGACGACCATTCCAAAATGCTCACGGCAATGGAGCTAATGGTCCTGAGCCGATGGGTGGATACCAACTACCAATTCTACGGCAGCTACTTCGGACGCCAGCATCCGCGCTGGGCCAACTCGGATCCGGGAAACGCGGTCTATGATCCGGCCGATTTCCGGCGAAAAGCGACCTTCGAAGAAGCCACTGGTTTTTTGGCTCCGCTCTGGCACCGATAACCGCCGAAGAATGCTGTCACCTAGCGCACCCTACGCGCCTGTACCACAGAGACCCGAGTCGCGGCTCGTCAGAACTTGATCCGCGGGTCGGTGAACCGCACGGCGGCCCCGCTGTGGAACGTCGAGGTCTCGGTGACGATCGCACCCTCGGGCCCGGCCTGCTGCCAATGCTTCTGCTGGGGCCGAGTCAGTCCGGCCACGTCACCCAACTTCAACGCCTTCTCGTGCCGCACCGTGACGTACTTCTGCTCGCACTCGGGGATCTTCACAGCGAGCTTGTCCGCGGGTTCGCCCTCGCCGTAAGTATACGTTGAACCCCAGCGAACGTGCCACGACTCCATCTTGACCGGCACATTGTCGGCTGGCAGCGGCACGTGCCAGTGTTCGGGGATCATCTGGCCCGGCAAGAGGAAGAAATCGAGGCTCGTGTAGTTGTCCTTCTGGTTGTTGACCCAGAACATCCCGGCCAGACCGACCTCAGTGAAGTGCCCCAGGCCGAAATCAGACACCCAGATTTCCTTGCGAAGCCGTTCGGGAATCGGGTAAGGGGCCGCTTCCAGAAAACGGAGATAGACCTCTTTGGCGGTCTCAGTCTTGAACTTGCCCTGGGCGTCATAAAAACTGGCGTTGTTAAGCGCCGCCGGGGCGACTGCCCGGCGCCTCGTCCAGACGGCCGCCGCCGCGTCGCCCGCAAGCAGCAAACCGCCTCCGATGCCCAAAACCGTTGCACACGCCGCGCGGCGTCCGATCTTCAATTCCTTGCTCACCGCATTCTCCTTCATTTTCATAAAAGAGTCCTTTGAACGACAAATGACCATTCTAAGTATCTTCGCGGTCGGCGTCAACCTGCGGGCCGAAGCTGCTTTCGTTGGCGGCCCAAGCCCGTCCCGTCGTGCCCAAAAACACCATCGGCCGCGGAGACGGGACCCCGCCAGTCTCGAAGGCTACACTTCAGGCTGCACGGCACGGTCTGGTAAAGTGGCGAGCACTTTCCACACGCTCGCTTCAGCATAACCTACTTCTTCGGCGGGTTTGCTGCCGGGGCTGCCGGGGTGGGCGGGACGTATTCCGCCTCGGCTGCGGCCGCGCGGTTCCATCGCTCCACGCTCACTCGATCGACCACTTGCAGGACGAACCTCACGCGTTGTGTCGGTGCCGTCTGGGCCGGCTCGGCATCGGATTCCTTGTCCTTGCTATGTTGCGGTTCCAGCCTGCCCATCTCCGACTTTGCGACCGATCGCTTCTCAGTTTTGCGCAAGGGCGACGCGGCCGTGTTTTCCTCAGCCATCTGTTCCTTGGCCAGCTTCTTGTCGGCCACCTGCCGTTCGCCGCGTGCGGACTGGGCCGGATCGGTCATTCGTTTCTCCTCCAAGTCGGCCAGCTTGGGCGATCGTTCCGCTCGCAACTTATAGCCATAGCCCAAGGACTGGCTGTCGCCGCTCTCAGGAATATCCGCCGCCTTTGCCACGTTGGCTCGGGGCGGGGCCGCTTGGATCACCGAGATTTTCATCTTGTGATCAGAATTACCACGACTATCAATCACACCGAGGACATGCCACGCGACCGTTTCCATGCCTCGGCGCTCGTCGAGGATCGTGCCGGTCGAGATACCGGTCTATGCCCTCGCCATCCACCGGCGCCGCCACGATCTCCACCTGAACGGCTCGGGTCTAACCGCATCGGTTTTTCCCACGATCTCCAATTGGAGCCAAGGCTTCCATTCGGAAGGTTTGGAGCCTCGATCTCCAATTGGAGGTTTCGACCCCCGATGGTAGTGTGTTGTTCGGTATTGGCGCCATCGAATTGCCGCACACGATCTATGGCTTGAATGGCGCCTTGGGCAGCCTCGGATGGAGATCGGACCAGTCGAAGTCGCTCTGGCTGCCGTCCAATTTCCAGCGCCGGGGCAGCCGGGTATCGAACCAGTCCAGCGGTTCGCCGGTAGGTAACGGTTTGCTCGCAGCGGCCAGGGCGACCTTGAGCGCACTTTCCTGTTCGGGTGTCACCGAGCCGCGTTTGAAGGACACGAACAACGGTGTACCGCTGCGCGACACAAGGTCGAGCCACTGTCGGTTCTTGTCCCAGGGAATGGAATTCGTCGCCGTCTGACCGACACAGTCGGCATCGACTGCGAAGAACGTTCCGTGCTGGGACATGCGGAAGGCTAACGTGTTGACGCCCATCTTGCGCACCCGTTCCCATTCCCGGCCGCTGGTGTCGTCGCCGGTGCGGTTGAGTTCAAAGACGCCGGCCGCGAGGTGACCTATCGTGTTGCACCCGATCACCACGGCGTCGCCGGCACCATCGCGGATGCTGCGGTAGTGGTCGATGACGATCTCAGCCGTGGTACGGCTCCGATCGGCATAGGCCCAGCCGTCGGCCGTCATCTCGTCGTCAGCCATCTGAAAGCCCCAACGGCCGGTAAGGTCGAAAGTCGAGTAATCGTGCTTGATCAGTTCGTAACCCCAGCCGCGCAGACGCCGTACGGTGGCGGTCACATAGGCACGCACGTCGGGCACCGAGGGATCGAGATAGGCGCGGTCACGGGCCAGCTTCCAGCCTTCCGGTTGGCCCGGCTGCGCCGCCAGCAAGCGCACCCAAATCCCCGGCCGCGTTCCGGCCTTGACCATGTCCGCCGCCAACGCCGCCATATTGGGAAACTCGGCATTGCCGTGGTCCCAGGCACCCTTGGCACCGCCATGGTTCGCCTGCCAACCGTCATCAATGACCATGAAGGGACGGTTGCCGCCCTGCGGGGCAAGACGAGCAACGAAGGCGGCATCCTGACGCACGCTGTCGGCGCTGATGTTTCCGTAATCGCAATACCAATTATTGAAACCGTAAACCGGTTCTTTGGGCAGACGCGGCTGGGGGCACAATTGGCGGCAGAAAGCCACGGCGGCGGCAAAGGGAGTCTCGCCATCTCGGCCCCGACGCGAAGTGACGGTACATACCTCCAAGGTCCGCGTGCCGAGCCGCACGCCGGCACCTCCGCAACGCACATCCGCCAGCAGAGTCAGGCCACTTTCATCGAGCTTCCAACAGCACAGGGCCGCCGGCTGCGTCATCACGCCGTAAGCGTGGGTGCGCCGGCCATCGCTCGCCAGGACATACCAGGGCATCAGACGCTTGCCGTCGAGCGATCGCCACTCCAAGTCGCCGTAGCCCCGTTCCCAGGCATCGCCCAAGTACTTCCATCCTCTCTCCGGCGCTCCCTGCCAATGAAGTCGCAGTTTCTTCACCGCCGCTTCAGGTGCAGCAAGGCTCACGCGCAGGCCATCAGGCTTGGATACCGTGGTCACGCGGATGCCGGCGCCGCTCCAGACGCCCGTTGCGCCCCCCACCAAGGCCACGGTACCGGTCTCCGTGATGACCGTCACCGCATCCGGATGGCGGCGGAGATTGCGATAGTCATCGGTGGCAGGCTCGGCCGCGCCTAGGGAGCTGCTCAGTGCCATGACTGCGATGATTTCAACGGCGTACGACATGATGGCGTCCTTTCTTCCAAACGCGGGAAGGTCGATATTGGGGATAGGTCCGATGACGATCCAAAGATTACCACGTTCCGGGGTTTGGCGAAAGTGCTGCGCGGAAGTCCAGCTTGCTCGTCGGTATGCAGGTGGGCGAGAACCACATCGTGAACCGTGTGGACGCCGCGGGCCCTCGATGCCTGGCGGGACGTCGAGAGGCCGATCCGTCTGCTTGGTTAGGGGCTTAGACGCGCGCCGGATTGCTGTAAAGAGCCCGCGGTGGTTGGCTTCTTTTCAGCCCATAGATATACTGTCTCTGCCGGTGACATCCGACAGGTTGTCGGGTCATCGCTCGGGACAGGTGTTTTTCTCTCTTTCCGAGGTACTGTATGAGCGCAAGAGATAGCGTGAAGGTTCTGCTCTGGGGCTCTCTCCTGGCTGCCGGAATGCTCACCGGCGTCGGCGCTGCGGCCGATGGCCTGCGGGGCACGCAAGATCCTTGGGCGGCGTTGGAAAAGTATTACCAGCCGCCTGCCGAGTATGCCGGTAAATTTGGGCCGTACCGTTCGCCTCTTAAGTTCGCCGACGGAACGCTGGTCAGGTCACCGCAAGACTGGGCTCGACGGCGACAGGAGATCCTGGCCATCTGGCACCGGCGGCTGGGCGCATGGCCGCCGCTGCTCCAACGACCTGCCGTAAAGCGATTGGAAACCATCCAACGGGAGGGCTACACCCAGTACCACGTCCATGTGCAAATCTCGCCGGAGGGCCAGGTGGCCGACGGCTACCTGCTGGTGCCGGCTGGCTCCGGTCCTTTCCCTGCCGTCCTCGTGCCCTTCTACGAACCGCTGACGAGCATCGGTCAAGGGACGAAAGGGCGGGGCACGCACGATTACGGCCTGCAACTCGTACGGCGCGGCTTCGTTACGCTCTCCATCGGTACGCCGGGCTCGGTCGAGAAGATCGGCATGGAAACGCGCCAACTGTTGGTCGAGGCCGGCGTTCAGCAACGGCGGCAGCCGCTCACCTTGCTGGCCTATGCCGCTGCCAACTGCCACACGGCGCTCACGCAGATGCCGGAGGTCGATTCCGCGCGGATCGGCATCATTGGCCTTTCCTACGGCGGCAAGTGGTCGATGTTTGCCTCCTGCCTCTACGACAAGTTTGCCTGTGCCGTCTGGTCCGATCCCGGAATCGTGTTCAACGAAAAGGACGCGAACGTGAATTACTGGGAACCGTGGTACTTGGGCTACGATTCAAAGGTCCAGCGGAAGCCAGGCGTGCCTTCGTCCACCAACATGCGCACCGGCTTGTACAAGGATTTGGTCGAAGCGGGCGAAGATCTGGTGGACCTGCACGCCTTGATGGCGCCGCGGCCAGTGCTGGTTTCCGGCGGAGTGCAGGACCCGCCGCGGAACTGGGTGGCGCTGAACCACCTCATCGCCGTGAACCACCTGTTGGGCTACGAGCACCGTGTGGCCCTGACCGCACGCCCCACGCACGTACCGACGCCCGAAGCCTTGGCGTTGGAGGTGGCCTTCCTGGAACATTGGTTGAAGCTCGACGGGACGCACGGCCTTGGGGCCCAATCGCATTGAGCCAGATGTTTTCCGGGATGCGCCAGAACGCCAACATTCGATGCCACGCTCGTTACCACCCATTTGGCATTTAAGGGCCCCCAGGCGCGCGCTGGCGGCCGTCCGGGCGCTAGTCGGTACGTTGGCCACCTGGGGAGATCTTGCGCCAGCGACTCGCGTACGCGCTCGCTCGGAAACCGCCTTGGCAGTCACGTTTTCATCACAACAAGAAAATCTCCGGGGCGATTCCTGGCTTGCACCATGTTGCCCGCGATCATCGAGGCGCCAGCATGCCGGGCGCAAGGGACCGGTTTGAGGCCAGTCGACGGCCGAGGAAGGCCCGGTTCGAGGGCCTGATAGCTACGCGGACGCGGCGTGCCGGCGATTGAGTCTCACGGTACAATGCCTTATTCTGATAGATGTCCAACCCCGTGGGGCGGCGCCGAATGGTCCCGAGGTACGCAGATCATGAGATTCCTGCTCGCTTGTTTCGTAGTTTTCGCTCTTGCTCTCGCCACGGCGACAAGCCTTGCGGCTCCGCCGGCTTTGACCCTTTCACGCACGGACAATTGGCTGATCATCCATGGGCCGCGGTTGCCCGGCGGAGTGATTCGCATCAATTACCTGGAGGCTTATTGCCGGGCCCAGTCAACCGACGCGGATTGGGTCAAGCATACGGTGATCCCGCACCATACCGAACTTCTCTCACTCGACGACGATCACAAGGTATTGCGGCTCAAATGTACCTTGGCGGATGGCGTGACCGTGCAGCACACGATCACTGCCCACGACGACGAGGTAGATTTCCGCCTTACTGCCCACAATCCGGGTTCCAAGCGTTCGGAGGCGCATTGGCGCAAGCCTGTCCGCGACTGGGCCCCTTCACAGGCTACGACCCGCCATCGGCGAATCTGGACGATTATTTGCCAAAATGTTTCATCTTTCTCGATGGGCAGCTCACGCGATTGCCGACTCGGCAGTGGGCGACTAAGGCACGCTATACACCGGGGCAGGTTTGGTGCCCGAGAAACGTGCCTCGTACCGACGTCAACCCGCGTCCTTTGAGTCCGTTGGTGCCCAGCAATGGCTTAATCGGATGCTTCAGCGCTGACGATAAGTTGATCTTCGCCACGGCCTGGGAACCCTATCAGGAATTGTTCCAGGGCGTGATTCGCTGTTTGCACGCCGATTTTCGCCTCGGTGGACTACAGCGGGGGGAAACGAAGCAAATTCGTGGCAAGATCTATATCGTGCCGGCCGACGTCCCAGCACTTCTGCATCGCTACCAGCGCGATTTTCCGGAGCACAACATCCCTACGGCTGGTGATACGGCGTTGGGAAGCACGGCGGACTGGGTCAGAGGCGGTTGAGTGTGTGCGGGCACGGTTTGCATTACGAACACCGGTCCCAACGGGGCCTTCCCCACGTCTCCGCCCCGCTTTGCGGGGCAGGCCAAACCCACGCCCTACGGGCGTGGTCGTTTAGTAGCAAACTGTCGCGGTACAAGAACGGTACAAGACCGTAAAACGGTACAAAACGGTACAAGGCCGGCGGTGGCCGTCCCATGGCCACAATGGCAAGACGTCGGCCTGCCGTACACCGCCACCTGCCCCTAACCCATCGACAGCGTGACCTCCACCGCCTGCAATGACCATCGTCCGCGAAGTGCGGGACCCGCCGGTCCCGAAGCCCTTGGGACCCTCGCAGTCCCAGGCTGTTGCTTAGCTTCGCGGCCGTCTTTTTTGGCCCCTCCGGCCGCCCCCGGTCTCGGCCGTGCCGTCGCGATCACCGGCGCCCTGACCACGCCACCAGGCAGCCCGAGAATCCTGATCCACACCTGCCAGGGTCGCTTGCAACGCGCCTGTGCGGCAACGATAATGGCGACAGGCGTTTTGACCGCCGAACCAACGGCGGCGGTCTTTGCCTGCCAATGTGCCGTGGCCATTGGTTCCCGCCTCCATGATTCATCCTGCCAACACAACCTAAAGGGGGTCTGCTATGTCTAGCCGTTTCGGACGTCGGGAGTTTCTCAAGCATTCTGCAGGCGTGGCTGCCCTGGCGGCCGGCGCTTCGGTCGTGGGCGTGCCAGCCGTCCTGGCCGAGCGATCGCCCAATTCCAAGCTGAACATGGTCTGTATCGGCGCCAACGGGCGCGGGATGGCCCACGTGCCAGTCGCGGCCGGCGAGCACCTGGTCGGGTTGGTCGACATCGACGACCGGCGGATGGGTGCGACCTTGGACTGGCTGGACAAGAATGTCCCTGGCACGCGGTCGAAGGTCAAGACCTACTACGACTACCGCAAGATGTTCGACGAGATGCATAAGGAAGTGGACGCGCTGTTCATCGCCATTCCGGACCACAGCCACGCATGCGCCACCATGATGGCCATCAAGCTGGGCAAGCACGTCTACTGCGAAAAGCCGCTGACGCACGACATCTACGAGGCCCGCGCCTTGGGCGAGGCGGCGCGGCAGTACAAGGTCATGACGCAGATGGGCAACCAGGGCCACGCCAGCGAAAGCATCCGCGTGCTCCGCGAGTACCTTGAGGCCGGCGCGATTGGGACCGTGCGGGAGACGCACACTTGGACATCCCAATATTATGGTGACCAGGTGCGAAGGCCCGACGAGCCGGCGCCGAGTGGCGTACATTGGGACGAGTGGATCGGCCCGGGCCCCTGGTGCCATTATCGCCCCGGCCTGCACCCTGGTGGGGGCACACCTGCCTGGTACTTCTGGAAAGATTACGGGACGGGCCTGCTGCCCTGCGTGGGCGTCCATGCCTTTGACGCCGTTCACTGGGGCCTGCAATTGAAGTACCCGGCGAGCGTCACGGTCCTCCAACAGGAGGAAAGCAATCCCGGAGTCTGGCCGGCGTTCACCACGCTGTGCTATGAATTCCCCCGGCCGGGCCTTCCGCCGCTGAAGGCCTATTGGTACGGCGGGAAGCGCCGCGAGCAGATCGCCAAGGACCATGACGACCAGCTCTTCGGCGCCAAGAATCTCAACCACCCGCGCGTGGCCGACGAGCTGGCGGCCAAGTATGGCCGCGATCTGACCTCGTGCGGAACCATCTTCGTCGGCGACAAGGGCTACATGTACTGCGACGAGTACTGCGGCGGCGCGCGGATCGTGCCCGAGGAGCAGCACCGGCAGTTTACGCCGCCGCCGAAGAAGTATGCACGGACCCGCGGCATCCACGCCGACTTCCTGCGGGCCGTCAAAGAGGGCGGCGATCCGCCCAGCTCCAATTTCCCCGAACGTCTCCGGGCCGTATCTCGAGGCCCTCTTGGTCGGCAACCTGGCCCAGCTCGCCGGGGAAGGCAAGAAGGTCGAGTGGGATGGCGCGAACATGCGCTGCACAAACTTGCCGGAGCTGAATCAGCACGTCCGGCGCGAATATCGCAAAGGCTGGTCGCTCTAAGCCGCGTAAGGTCAAAATACTCAGCCGAATTGCAACTGTCCCGCAGCATTGAAGTTGCGGACGCAGGTTACCGTCACTCGCGCGTCGGGCTAGTGTCGGATACGCTCAGCGGTAGAGTTCGATGTCCGTGAGCGCCTCTGAGAATTAACTTCCCTCGCCGGTGAACGCGGGCTGTGGCGCTGGTTGAAAACCTGTGCTACGGGTAAATCCCCTTCTCATAAAATCCGAGCCGCGCCTCCTTCAGCATTGTCTTTCCCCCCACCACGACGATCACCTCATTCTTCTGGCCGAACCTGATGAACGGCGTCGCGTTGACGTCCATGAAGTTGTAAATGTTCCCGTAGCCGGCGTAGAAGTGGCCGTTGACGATCAATGCGGCCAGGCTCGCGTCGCTCGTCACCACGTGAAGCATCACGGTGTTGCCGGCCAATTTCGGGTCGGCTTCGACGATGCAGCGCAACGCGCCGTGATCCGGCGTTTGATATGGAAGCGGCTTTGCCTCTTTGTCATGCGTCAGGAAATCAGGGGCGTACGTCCAGGTATTGAGCATGAGGGCTGAATCAGGATCAGGCATATAACTGATCCAAGCCGGCGTCACGGTGCCCAGCGGCGGTTTGTCGCCCCAGATTTCGGTTGTTAGCACGTGCTCGGTGCCGGGTTTGAGGATGCCGCCCAGGTCATCGCGCACGATTTGCCCGCCGAAGGGTTTGCCGTCCATGTAGCGACGGATGCTGCCATTTCCGGGCGGTTCGGACTTGCCGAAGATTGAAACTTGGCCGTGGTTCCAAGTTGCCGGCACGGTGAAATGCTTACGGAAGACGGCGTGGTGGGCGTCGGTATGTTCGGGAATATCGAACGTGCCGAGCGAGCTTTTGGGCCAGGAAGTGTCGTCGGTTCTTGGATCGGATAGCGCGGCGTCTTCCGGCGGATTGGTTTTGCCGTCGCCGGGGAGGATTTTCAGTGCGTTATCATCGGTAAGGTCGAGCGCGATTTTCGCTGCGTAATTTGCCATCGGCTTGCCCGGGTCGGCGGTGCCGCGCCACCAGCCGCGTTGGAGCGAGAACCATTCGGTCGGAGCATCCCTGAGTTGGTTGCGCGGCGTCAACAGCACGCGTGTCTGCAAGGATCCAAAAGCAAGGCCGGCGATCTTTGCACTCGTCTTCCCAGATGAAATCGGCACGCTTTGCCCGGTGTTTACGTCTATAGCCGACACGGGCGGCCTTTCCATGTCGAAGACCAGATCCGTCGTAGACGCCGGCTTCTCCTGGTTCCACATCGTCCATACGTCGTAGAGCCCGTTGTTGCTGACGAAGTGGCGCAAGATGACCTTCTGGTTCGTGACGTGGCCGGGCACATGTTTGATCCCCATCTTGTCGAGCGCCTGGGTGATGAGCGCCACGGACTCGAACATGCCAAAGTCGATGACACGACCTTTGCCGAGCTTTCGCGCACCGGCAGCAACCGTGCCATCTTCCCACAGCGCAACGTCCTGACAGCTCGCATCATTTGCATCATGCTTCTTCAACGATAAGCCCCAATTCTTCGGCAACACGCGCAGCGCATTGTCCGGCAGAACCGTTTGCCCAGCCGCTGGCTGCAGATTGCGGCCTTTGCGCTCGACGGCTGTGACGTCATAGCCGGTCAGCGCGGAGATGGGCCAAGCATCGTGCTGCGTAGACGTGTGGCGGCCGGTTTGTTCGAAGGTAATGAACGTGCCGCCGCGCTTGACCCACTCCGCGATGTGCGCGATCGCGTCGGGATCGAGAATCGAACTGTTGGTATCGATGATGACCCGGTATTGGTCGGCGTCGCCATTGGCGAAATCGCTTTCAATGACCGAGCCGCGCGAGTAAGTCGCGGCAACCGTACCGTCAAGACTCGATGCAAAAACGCCGGGGCCTTGCGCGATGAGGTCGGGCGCGCTGGAGCCATGATCGCCGAGGTTCATCGGGAAGCTGAAAAGTCGCTCGGCTCGCAGACTGGTCAGGTCGGCCACCTCCGGCTGCGGCAGATGATACTTGCCCATGACGTGCCAGAGCGGCTGCGTTCTGTCGAAGTAGTCTTTGATGTCCGGCCGCCACAGCACATCGCCCAAATGCATGAAGTAATCAACGCCCTGCGTATTCTCGGTGCTCCATCGGCCCATGAAGCGTTTGAAGTCGTCGAGATCGAGCGCGGGACCGCCGGGCTCGCAGTCGGTCGGCAAGCCGGTGCTTTGCGCGAGCGATGGGCAGATATCGTTCCAGAAGCCGGCCATGCCGCCGGTATCATGGAGGATGCCGCCGTAATCCTCGGCAGACTGTTTGAAGTCGCTCCACCATGCGCCCGAAGCCATTAGCGTGATGGGCTTGTCCGGATCGACCTGCCGAATCATCTGCATGCCGCGGCGCAGCGCTTGCCCGCGCGACCAGGAGCACCAATCCGACCAATCCGCGTAGCGCGCGTTCATCGCGACCGTCGCCAGCGCCGGATACGTCGCCGGCGGCTCGCCGGTGATGTAAGTGCGATAAATGATCAAACCTGTCGGTAGCTCGAGGGTTATGAGATTGTCGCCGTCTTTGAGTGCGCCGCTGATTTCTACGCGCGAGAAATGCCAGCCTCGGCGCATCTCCGGGTTCTCCGGGCAAAGCTCGCCGTTGACGTAGATGTAGACGGGCTTGTCGCCGGTGTTTTCCAAGTCCCAGCAATAGAGCCACGCCTTGAGATGCTTGGCACGCCATGCCGCATCGATATTGATGTGCCGTCGCAGAACCGTGGGCTTTCGCGGGGTGAAGCGCGCGATGGCATGGCCCGGCGCAGGTACTTTCGGCCATCTGGAATCGTCCACAGTTGGCCGAGCGGAGCGGGCGTCATACGCCGCCGTCGTGCTCAGTCTCCATATGCCCTCCAGGTCGATTACGTCGCCCTCGTATCCGAAGAACGTCGCCAGCTCGGGAAACGGCACATCGTCCCACTTCGCATAATGCTCCGCGTATCGCTTGGAAACTTCGCCCACGCTACCGAACTTCATCTGCAAATACTCATAAAAGCTCTGTCGCGCGTCGGGGCCGTGGTCATCCAGCAGGTCGGCAATGCCATGTCCCATTTCTTCGTGAGGCTCCAGCCAGTTGACGATGTTGCTGTATTTACCGTTCAGATTCGCGACGACATCTTTAAGCTGACTGAGGCCGGCTTCGCGCGAGCGCTGTGAAGCGAACGACAGCGTCGGAATTCCTGCAGGCGCTTCGTAATACCAGCCGCCCAGGTAGCAGTCAGCAAACGGCGCGACTGCATCGGGATAGCGATTGGTCAGCACGATATTCCCGTCGGTCAGGCCAATGTTGATGCCCAGCGGCAGCTTGCGTTGCTTGGCGGCTTTGAACGCCCATTCACGTGAGACGAGATCGAAGATGTTGTCGGCGGCCGGTGCATTGAAGGGCGATGTCCAGACCACCAAACCTGTCTTGCTCGACTTGTCGGCGTATTCAAAATCCTGCCGCGGGTCGTAGTGGCCGGGGATGTCGCGCCCCTGCTTATCGCGTGGCTTGGTGAACGGGCCGTAATAAAAACGAAAGCCGTACTTGTCCCAGCGGTCGAGATACATCGGCACCTCAACCTCCGCGGTGCTGGCGTCGATCTTCGCATCCTTCGGCACGGTCGAGTCAATGAGCTGCGAAAACGCCGCGGCATCTGGCGCGGCAAGAATCGCAACACGATCTCCAAATCGCAGCGCAGCAATCGCCCCCTGCTTTTCGATCGCGTGTGCCGTGACAGCGCCGCGAGACGTGTTGATAGCGATTGCCGCAACTCCCGGCAGCTCATCCATATCAGACAGATATTTTGCCAGAACCAGCTTGGCTTTCTCTGCGTTCTCGGCAGTAATGATCAGCGACGAGGTTGTGTCATCACGTTTTTCCTCCCCTGTCAGCTTTCCGTAGGCACGCAGCTTCATTGCGGGAAATTCGCGCGTCTCCGCATGCAGCGCTGCTGCAGATAGACCCACGAAGCAAAGAAATCCGAACATCACGACAAATAATCGCATGGCGACAATATTCGTGATCTCGGCCGTGATCGTAACCTTGTCAACTGCTGTCATTGCTAGCGTTCCTAGGGCCTTAAACGAGCGAACTCGGATGGGCTCGCTGGGGTCGTTGCATGAAAGAACTCGAAGACCTTCGGCGTTTGGGGACGTATTGGAAATGTCTACAAATTCCGCGTCCCCGAAACAGGGAGGTTTTCGAGTGAATACCAAGATACGAAAGCAAATCGAACGACGCAAGCAGCGCATCGCCTGGCGACTCGACCGCGACAAGATCCTTGGCTGTGACCGGCCCGCCATGACCGCCTCGAACAGCGTCCGGGAGCGGCTGGCGGTAATCAAGGCGGCCAGGGATGCGAGGCTCCAGACCAGCGTAATGTTCGGTCCTTTGCTGCCGTTTCTTTCCGACAGCCAAGCGGCAATAGACGCCCCGCTGGAGCAGGCCGCTGATCTGGGCGTTGACCGGATCTGGATCGATGCAATCAATCCTCGACCTCGGGTTTGGCCCGCCGTCGCCGACTTGCTTCGGGCGAACTTCCCTGAACTGCCGCTGCCTTATCGCAAGATTCTGTTTGACGGGACATCCCGGACGCAGTACCTGGAGGAATTGCGGGCTCGTGTTGACGATGCGGCCCGCCGAAAGTCGCAGACGGATCGGGTCGCTGCCTGCATGTAAGGCACGGCGTCGACGATGACGACCTTGATCGAACGGCTGACCGCGATCATTCTAAGGGCATAAAATCATGGATATCGTGACCGGCCGCCGCGTTGTGGGCTGAAGAACCACTTTCTCGGTCATGCATGACGGAGCCCGCCAGACAACCGTTTGAGATTTCCCGGGGAATGCGGGAATAATTTGCCGTTTTCAGCGTCTTAGATATAGGGCCGCAGGTTTGCAGAGTTTTTCCGTGAACCATTTCAGCTTCAGCGGCGTCTAAACGATAGTAATACATGACGGCGGCCCTTGTCGGGCTGCCCGTGAGCGAGAAAGAGGGCATGGTTCAGAAACGGGGACTGGCTCCGAGCCCAGTAGCGATTAGGCCGCAAGAAATGGACGCCGGCGAGGTGCCTGTCCCCATTTCTGAACCATGCCAGAAAGAGCCATGACTTCAACACGACTGAGTTGCGAAACGCGAAGAGGGACGGGCATCGTCGCCGATCATTCGGCGAATATGCTCCCGTTCTATCCATTGCGCACGTGACATCAGGCCGTAATTGCTCCCGAAGAATACCTAAAGCCTGGTGTCACAACGACATCAGGCTTTTTTCGTTTGGGTCGGTAGCTGAGACGCGGGCACCGACCGAAGGTTGGTCGGCGGCAGCCTGTCGCCGACCATGTTGCGCACGGTGCCCGCATGGCGAAAGTGCGGGTTCAACTCCCGCTGGGCGCTCTCGATGATCAGGACGTAGGAAAGCCTGGTATTCCGCCGGGCACCGACGCGCAGCGGTGGTCGACTTCCGCTTGAACGAATAAGGGGTCATGGTCCAACAGGACGACGCCAGCTCCGCACGCTGGAGATCCGGGTGCGACTCCCGGTGACTCCACTTGAAAAATACGGTCCCGTGATCCAACGGCAACGACTCTTGGCCCACAACCAGGAAACGATGGTTCGACTCCATCCGGGACCACTGCGGCTCGGTAGGCAACTGGCCGACCACCTTGGCTTAGAACCAGGGATGCGACCACTGTTGCGCAGCGGTGCCCGTTCGACTCCCACCTGAGCCACTGCGAATGATTAGGACGATCAACGGCCTCGTGGAACAGCCTGGAGTGTTCGCCTGCCTGTCACGCAGGAGATCACGGGTTCAAATCCCGTCGAGGTCGCTTGGAAAATGGCGCGGTACGCAAATCGGCAAAGCGACGAAGCTCAAACCTTCGTGAATGCAGGTTCGACTCCCGCCTGCGCCACTTGAACAACACGCGACGATTGGGCATTAGTAAGCCCAGCTGGCCGTAACCCAGCCATCCCGCAAGGATTTGCAGGTTCAACTCCTGCTCGTCGCACTGAAACATGGCTCGTTCGTCTATCGGTTTAGGACGCTGGCCCCTCAAGCCGGAAAGGCGGGTTCGATTCCCGCACGGGCTGCTGAATATGACCATGTGGTGGAACTGGCAGACACGCGACGGTCAGAACGTCGTGCCCTTGAGGCGTGGGAGTTCAACTCTCCCCATGGTCACTTGATTATTGCAGGCGGACAGGTGTCCAACTGGCTTTCATAAGGCCGGTGTGCCCGGCTCGGTACCGGGGCCTGCAACTTGACGCGGGTGGGCGCAGGCTCAACTGGGCCGCGCACCGACCGAAGGTTGGTCAGCCCGGACTCCGGGGTGCAACTCCCCGACCCGCAATTTGTTTGACCGGGTACGCAAATTGGCATAGCGGCGACGACCATGCTGCGCACGGTGCCCGGAGCCTCGTGCCTGTGGGTTCAAATCTCACCTCGGTCACTGACAAGGAACACGATCCCGTGGTCCAACGGCGAAGACGCCTGAGCCATTTACACCCCTTTGGGACGTGCCAAACGCTCGGCGGTTGCCTTGATGGCGGATTCAACCTGGTCGCGGACTTGATTGCTCTTCGCCAGCGTCTTGAAGCACTCCCGGAGTTGTGGCTTCAGTTCCGTTACGGGGCAGAACTGAGAAAGTTCGACGGTCTTTACACCATCGGGTGAACGGGAATTATACATCAGTGACAGGCGCGGGAACTCATCATCGTTGTCTGCCGACTCGAACCAAGTATACTTCTCGATGAAGTCCAAAACAAGTTGCACAGCGATCTCGGCAATTGAAACGAAACCGGCGACGAATTTGCTCTTGTCCTCGTCTTCCAGTACGTCGTAAAGCTCCCAAGCACCTTTGAGCCTAGTTTCCTTTTGGACTTTGCCCACCGTCAATATCGTCTTCAAGTGCGTCTTTAGCGTATCCAGCACAACGTATTTGTGCAGATGAAGTATCACGTTGTCGACCGTTTCCCTTTCCGCCCTTTCGCTTTCCACTTGTTCGCCTCCGTTTCAAAAGGAACTGATTCGTTATTAGCAACTGACGTAGTATAGCTGAATGGAAAGCGAGTGTGAATTATCAAGTGAAAGGTTCCGTCGTCTAGCGGCAAAGACGCCTGGGTGACAACCAGGAAAGCGCTGGTTCGATTCCAGCCGGGATCACTGACGCGAAATGGTCTGTAGGTGTTTTGGCAGCACACCTCCGTGGTAAGGAGGAAGACCCGGTTCAACTCCGGGACGGACCTCTCGATGATGCGGGCCGCTGGTCCAAAGGGAAGACGCTTGGTTTGCACCCAGGTGACCAACGCTGCGCGTCGGTGCCCGGGTTCGATTTCCCGGCGGTCCACTCGATATTGCGGGCTGATGGTCCAATGTGAAGATGCCAGTTCGGCGAACTGGAGATCCGGGTTCAATTCCCGGTCGGTCGTGCGACACGATGTCGCAAGAAAGGAGTGCGTCGAAAGACGACAGATGAGTATCCTATCTGTTCCCATACCTTGCATGCGCTGCTGGTAACGGCAGGCTGCCCGAAGCACGTGAACCAACCAATGCAAGCAATTGTCAAATACTTGAGCCGTGTGCGGGGAAACTTGCACGCACGGTTCTTTGGGGAGGGAGCAGCGGTAACGCTGCTTCCTTACCCGACCATTAACAATTCGGAAGGTAGTCGGATACGGCTGGCCGAGCCGCTTTGCTAAACCGTGCCCCGTAACAGGGATGTGGGTTCAAATCCCATGCCTGCCGCTTGGTGTGCCGGATTATTTGTGCCCCGATGGTGAAATGGAAATCATGTCTCGGTTCTAACGAGATGTTCCGGGTTCGACTCCTGGTCGGGGTGCTGAACTTGACAATTATATATGGTGTCTGTGGTGTAGCGGTCTCTGCACGCCTGGCTGTGAACCAGAAGGTGCCGGTTCGACTCCGGTCAGATACCCCTGAATGGAAAGGACACAGCAATGACCAAGGTACTCCAGCGGCCCACGCTGATCTTGAACCGCAACTGGCAGCCGGTGAACGTGGCCACCGTGGCTCGGGCGCTGGTACTGCTGTGGAACGAGTCGGCCCGCGTCGTGGACCCCAAGGACTTCCAGCTTTACACCTGCGAGGATTGGGCGAAGCTGCGGCCCCGCGACGGCGAGGACCATATCCAGGCGGTGCGGTTCAAGCTGCGGGTGCCGGAAGTGGTCGCGCTGACCGATTATGACCGGCTGCCGGTCGCCCATGTGACCTTCAGCCGCAGAAACATTTTCAAGCGTGACCATTACGCTTGCCAATACTGCGGTGCCCAGCCAGGCAGCGAGGAGTTGACTATCGACCACGTCGTACCTCTGCGCAAGGTGGCGTGTCGAGCTGGGAGAACTGCGTGCTGGCGTGCATGGCCTGCAACAAGCGGAAGGCCGACCGCACGCCGGATCAGGCGAAGATGCGCGTGAAGAAGAAGCCGGTCCGTCCGGCCTGGAAGCCGCTTTACGCAGACCACAGCATGCGGATGGAAAGCTGGTCGAAGTTCATCAGCGAAGCGTACTGGAACGTGACGCTGAAGGAGTAGTTGTTACGCCAACGGTCCCCGGTCGCAAGGCCGGGGCCGATATAGGAGTGTCCTCCTGGGAGAGGAAGCGGCCTCCAAAGCCGCCCGACAGGGTTCAAATCCTTGCACTCCTGCTTGAGTTGCCGACGTGGCTCGATTGAGAAAGGCGGCGGCCGACCATGCTGCGCATGGTGCCCGAAACCGCTCGATACTCGTGCAAATCCAGTTGTCGGCTCTGGTTTGTCTGTCCCGATGGTGTAGCGGATCGCACAGGGCACTCCTAAAGCCGACCACCGCTACGCGGCGGTGCCCGCCTGGTTCGACTCCAGGTCGGGACGCTGGATGTCTCGATGGTGCAAGGGATCGCATAGGACCCTCCGAAGGTCCAGATCCAGGTCCGAGACCTGGTCGAGACACTTGAATGATTACAGGCCCCGGTGGTGTCAGGAGCGAGCCACCAAATGGTTACTGCGGCAGCCAGTAGGCACAAGCCGCTCGGATCGCCAGATCTGGGCAACTCGTACTCCACCTGGATAGCCACTACGGGGCCGCAGTATAGGAAGGAGGTTCACCATGACCACCATCACCAAGCAAGGACATGAATTTATCATCAAGGACACCCACCGGGGTCTGTGGTACGAGGACGGCAAGCTCGTCAAGGTACTGGAGGCCGGTCGCTACGAGATCCCCGTGCAGAAGCAGTGGTTCAAGCGGCTGCCCACGGTCGAATGCGTCCTGGTGGACGTCCGCGAACGGGACCTGACGATCAAGGGCCAGGAAATCCTCACGGCTGACAAGGTGGCCTTGCGGGTGAGCATCCTCGTGCAATTTCGGGTGACCGACGCCAAGGCGGCAGTGCAGACCGTGGAGAACTACGAGGAGCGGCTTTACAGCGACGTGCAGCTTGCTGCCCGGCGCTCACTGGCCTCGATGAACCTGGAGGAGATCCTCACCAACCGTAACCGCCTGAGCGAAGACATCCTGACCGAGGTCAAGGAGGTCGCCGCGGGCTACGGTGTGGCGATTCGCCGGGCCGACGTGAAGGACCTGGTCTTCCCTGGCAACCTCCAGGAGATTATGAACCGGGTGCTGGCGGCCCAGCGGAATAGCGAAGCGCAGCTTGTCGAGGCCCGCACCAAGGCCGAGGTCGAGGAGATCCAGGGCAAGACGCGGGCCGAGGCCAAGCGGCGCGAGGCCGAGACCGACGCCGTGGCCCGGCGGCTGCAACTGGAGGCCGAGGCGGAGGCCGCCCGGCTGATGGCCGAGAACGAAACGCGGGCACTGGTCGAGCGGCAGAAGGCGGCCGAGGCCCTGGAGAAGCACCCCGGCTTGCTGCGGCTGGCCGAAATCGAGGCGCTGCGGGAACTAGCCCGCAACGCCAACGCCCGAGTCTACATGGGCTTGGGCAATGGAGTGTTGAAGATCGGTGAGACCGACGGTCGCCGCGAATGATAGAAGGGGTTAGCCGCGAGGCTGGCCCCCGATTACGCCCTGCAAGTGTACCGGATAAGCACGGCAGACTACGAATCTGCAAGACGGGGTTCAATTCCTCGGCGGGGCGCGTGATTGAATGTTCTCGGAGTGTTGCGGATCGCACGCGACCTTGCGAAGGTCGTAGACCAAGTTCGACTCCTGGCGAGGACACTGAATATCGTGGCGCTGGAGCCAGACGGTAAGGCGGCTGCCTGCAAAGCAGTTCCAAGTGGGTTCGACTCCCACCGGTGCCTCTGACTGTCCAACTGCTTGGTTCGGACTACATCCTGTTAAGATGACCCTGTCTGAACCTTTTACTTCGTTGGATGGTCTTGATTGACAGCCCAACTGCCTGCCGGGACTACATTTTGTAGGAATGCGAGGTCTCGGTGAAATCCTCGTTGGGCCTTGATGAGAAACACAAGGGCGACTGCCCGTCGGAGTACATCGGTTGTTGGTTCGAATCCAATCGCCTCCACTTTGCCTGCCGCAATCCATGGGGGCGTAGCTCAACGGTAGAGCAATCACGCTCTGATAAATACTTCGTCGCCCATTGAATGCAGACCGACTGCCGGTTGGAGTACATGCTTCGAAAGCCGTGGTCGTGGGTTCGATTCCCACCGGCGCTGCTTACCGATTTGGCGCTGTAGCTCAGTGGATAGAGCACGTAAAACCTCTGACCACACCCTCGTCGGTCCTTTTGATACATACGGAGACACGCTCGACTGCCGTGGTGGAGTACATGGTCAAAACCGTCAAACGGTTTGCGGGTTCAAACCCCGCCCGGCCCGCTTCGGAGGCAATCGTCCGGGCCGGAACTCTGCCCAACCTTTCGTCGAGTGCATAAAACACGATCCGACCGACCGTGTGGAGTACATCCCACCATCATGCCAGGGAAGTGGGAACTTCCCAGTGCCGCAAGGCATGGCGACTCTGCTCACCCCTCGTCGGATCTTTTTGTGAAGGAGGTCACCATGGCCAACAAGAGTCTGTTCGCAAGTCTGAAGAGCCGGTTGGTCCGGGCCGATACCGTAAACGAGGCGGGCGGCCAGGCCTACACGCTGGAGCCGAAGCATGCCCTGGCCGACACGGCCAAGGGTCCGGCTGTGTGGGCGGCGATTGCCCGGAAGATGGGTGCGCAAGCGTTGCGCATGAACCTCAACACGCTAGTGCGCCACGGCGTCATCGGCCCGGAGAACCGGGAGATGGTCGATTACGTGGCGGCGCGGCTGGCCGACCAGGACGAGATCCGCCGTTCGCGGCAGTTCCCGTACCAGTACCCCAGCAGATGGTGTCAATCCGCGGTTCGCTGGAGCACCGCTACGCTATGCCCCAGCCACCCCAGCATGCCCAGGCACGGCAGCGTTGTTCTGGCACGTCCTATTTCTTGGCCGTCGCCGGACTGCCCTCAAAACGGGCAAGCTGCTTCTTGAAATGCGCACCGTCCGGGTCCATCTCGAGACAGCGCTTGGCCAGCCTTACCGCCTCGTTGCGATTGCCGCGGCGGAAGTGGACTTCGGCTAACGTGTCAAGGATGCCGGCCGATTGGGGTTCCAACTCGACGGCCAACTGAGCATGGGCCAGGGCCTTGTCGAGATCACGATCGAGATTGGCCGCCAGCCAGGCAAGATCGTTGTGATAAGTCCCGCTGCGGGGGAAATCGCGACACAATGCCTCGTGCTGCTCCAGCATCCGCCGATAGAGGGCGTCGGCCTCGCCCGCGGCGCCATGCTTCCGCAGCTCGGCATCGCAATCCAAGGAAAGCTGCAGGTTGGCGGGCTGGACCGCTTCCCCTCGATGCAGTTCCTCGAGCGCCTCGGCGGTCTTGCCCGCACGAAGCAACTCGCGTGCCCGAGCGCTGTGGGCGGAAGCGGAAAACTGCACGTAATATCGCGCCTCGGGCAAGAAATCGTTGCTGCCCAACAGTTCCGCGGCGACCCGCTGCCAGACCGTCGCCAGGTTGGTTGCGTCGGCCTCGGGCACCATGTACCCATGGTTGGCGGCCGCGTCACCGGTTTCCATGAGGGCCATTACGATCGACCGATCGTGCGGCGCCGCAAGTCGCAGCACCCACTGCCGTTGCCGGGCCGCTTCGTCGTCCTGATGCAATCGAACCAGCGTTTCAACCAGGTCGCGGCGGATTTCGCCGTCGCCCAAGGGAACCAGCAGGGCCAGTTCCATTCGCTTGCGCCCCGCGGCCTCCTCGCCGTGTTTGCTTTGTGCCCAGCCCAGCAGATACAAGGCCGATGCGCTGCGAGGATCCTTCCTCCAGGCTGCCTCGTAGGACTTCGCGGCCTCGTCCCACTGTTTTCCTTCCGCATACAGATTGCCCTGATCGATCAGCGTCCGGGCGGAGACTCCCGCCGCAGGAATGCGGGCAAGATATTTCGCGGTCAGCTTGCTCTGGCCATAGCGATGATAGAGCGTCGCCAGGGCCAGCAGCTTGCGGGCGCGGGGATCGGAAGTTTCGTCGTCGGACGCATCGCCGGAATCGTCCGCGTCAAGTTGCGATTCGACGGCGACTGCGAGGCGGCCGAGTTCCTCGACGGCCTTCGCATCGGGCTTGCCGGTCAAGAGCCGCCGCAAATGCTTCAGGGCCGTCGGCGGATCTTCGGCGGAGAACTGCTTGCGGAGGGCCTTCCACAGCAACACTGCGACGGCGCTGATCGCGATACAAATGAAAGAACACCCGCTCCGGATTCTCAGGATTCAGGCCCAGCAGTTTCGCAGCCAGCGCATCGCTGCTCTCCGCACGGCCGACGACAACGTCCACCTCCATCAACCTCAGGGCGAAAACGTCCCTGGCCTCTTCCGGCAGCTCGTCGCGAATCGCGGCCAGCATCGCAGCCGTCAACTCGCGGGCCTGTTCGCTTCCGCCCGCCACGTGCAGCGCGCGGAGGACCTGACAGGCGAGCAACAGACGTTCCTGAATGTTCGCCCCCTTGGCGTCTTTCAGCCAGGCCTTCCAATCGATCTTGGCGGGGATCGGCACGTCGATCTTGACGAGTCCAAAGGCCTCTTTCATGCGGCTCTGGGCAACCAGGAGTTCGAAGGCGGCTCTCACTTCCTGCGGCTTGGCGGCTTCAATCGCCTGGTCGATCCGATCGTTCGCAACCAGCGCACCAAGTAAAGATTGATAGCGCCCGTGTCCCTGACGCTGCTTCCACGCCTTCAAGGCTGCCGCAGCCGCCAGGTCGCAAGCCTGTTTCTCGCCTGCCAGATGGCGGAAAACCATGATCCTCGCCAGCTTCTGTCCCCCGTTCGGACTGGCAGCCAAGGCCTCGACATCCACCTTGGCATAGATCTTGGCCAACTCCTTCCAATCACCCATCTCAGCCAGCAAGTCCTCGACGAACTCGTTGTCGTTGGCCAACTTGCCCGCGGCCAACGCCCCCGCGAGATCGCCTTTGGCCCGGAGCATCCAGGCCAGCCGTCGCTGCCCAGTGGCATCGCCGGGCTTGAGACCGTCGCGCAACGTCTTGATCGCCGCGTCGAGTTTGTTCTGGCTCAGCAAGAAAGCGGCGTAGTCCCGCACCGCTTCATCGCTGCTGCCGCGGCGGAGCTGCAATTCGATGCTGGCGATGCCGACGTCACCCTTGCGCTGCGCCAGCCGGAGCCGCACTCGGCGGGCAATCTCCGCCGCATCCAGCACGCGCGGCGCCGGGCGGACCACGGTCGTAGCGTAGCCCGCCACCGCGTAACCCGTCGTACCGTTGACAAACTGGTTCAGTTGGTCGCGAACCCCAGGATTCGTTTCCTTCGCAATCAGCCGCTTCACGAGGTCCGTCTTGCCCTTTGCTTTCAGGGACTGGATAACGACCTGTTTGACCTGGAAATTGCCCAAGCGGAACTGGCCGATAAGCACTACGATTTCCGGGGGCGTGTCGGCATAGATTCCCCACTGAAAGGACTGAAGAAGCTGTCGGGCGCGATAGACAACTTCGAAATCATCAGTCTCGCGGATGGCCTTCTCCAAGGCCGGTTCCGCCTCGGCGCCGGCGCTCCAAAGCTCTTGCGAGGCCCTCTCCCGAACGGTGTAGTCGGGGCTTCCCAGGGCCGCGACGGCCTGTTGGATTTGTGCCCTGGGCGCGGGAGTTGTCGAAGAAATCGCAGCAGAAGCTGGCTTGGCAGGTAGGCCCTTCCCGGCCGGCGGGGCAGGCAGCACATCCTGGCCGCAGGAAGTACCGGTCGCAAGGGCCAGAACTAAAATCGCCGAGGCGATGCCGATCATCGAGAATCGTAGCTCGTGCTTCGCGCCCGCGTGCCCGTACATGTTCATCCCTTCGCTTCCGCATTCCGGCAGGGGGGTGAGGAAAAATGCCGTTGTGGCCGGTCCCTGACCCAGCCACGCCGCCGACCAAAGGTCTCCTTGCAAATGGGGAAACCTTCGGTCGGACGTCTCGGCGGGGTCGGGAGACCCTCGCCGAACCGGCGGAAAAAACGCCCGCCCGCACAGAACGTTCAAATATCCATTATACCTTCACCCTTGCGAATGAAAATCCGATGGAAATCCGGCCCGTCGGCCACGGCCCGGACATACGCGACGCGCACGACAAAATCGCCGAAATGCTCGTCCGGCTGTCGCTCCTGGGCGTAGCGGTGAATGATCGGCTTCAGCGCGGCAAGGATCTCCTCCTCGCCGATGTTCTCGCGATAGAGGCGGTTCAGCCGCGTACCGGTGAAGTCGGCCCCCAGGTACACGTTGTACTTGCCCAAGGCCGTACCCACCAGGCCGATCTCAGCCAAGTAGGGCCGGGCGCAGCCGTTGGGGCAGCCGGTCATGCGAATCACAATCTCCTTGTCGGCCAGACCCGCTTCGGCCAGCAGAACCTCCAGCTTGGTGACCAAACTCGGCAGGTAGCGTTCCGACTCGGCCATCGCCAGCCCGCAGGTCGGCAGGGCCACGCAAGCCATAGCATTCCGCCGCAGGGCAGAAGGGGCGCCCGGTACACCGGGTCGCTGTCCGTCGCTGAGCTTGTACGACTGCACCAGTTGCTCGATTCGTGGCCGGTTCTCTTCCGAAACGTTCCCCACAATCAAATTCTGGTTGGCCGTGAGCCGGAAGTCGCCGTCGTGCGACTGGGCGATCGTCCGCAGGCCGGTCATCAGCGGATAGTCTTCCGGGCACCCCGGGGTGCCCGGTACTCCGGGTCGCGGGTCACGGATGCGGCCATTCTCGATGAACAACGTCAGGTGCCACTTGCCGTTGGTTCCCTTGACCCAGCCATAACGGTCGCCATGATGTTCGAAATGAAACGGTCGCTCGGGCCCCAGCGGCCAGCCAAGGCGGCGCTGGAGCTCGTCCTTGAACCAATCCACGCCGCGATCGAGGATCGTGTATTTCAAGCGGGCGTGCTTGCGGTTGCTGCGATCGCCGAAATCGCGCTGCGTGGTGAGGACCTTTTCCGCCACGTCGAGGACCTGCTCGGGCCGGCAGAAACCGATGACCCAGCCCAAATTGGGAAACGTGGCCGGCTCGCCGTGGGTCATGCCGAGGCCGCCGCCCACAGAGACGTTGAAACCGGCCAGCCGCTCGTTTTCGACGATGGCAATCAGCCCGACATCGTGGGCCGTCACGTCCACGTCGTTTGAGGGCGGCACGGCGATGGCGATCTTGAACTTCCGCGGCAGGTACGCCGCGCCGTACAGCGGCTCTTCGTCCTGCGGCGGCGGTACGACTGCTTGCTCGCCCAGCCAGATCTCATGATAGGCCCGGGTCCGCGGGGCCAGGTGCAGGCTGAGCCGCTTCGCCCACTCGTAGACTTCGCCGTGGACTTCCGACTGGTACGGATTCGGGTTGCACATCACATTGCGGTTCACGTCGCCGCAGGCTGCCAGCGTATTAAGCAACGTCAGGTTGATGTCGTGGATCGTCTGCCGCAGGTTCCACTTCAACACGCCGTGGAGTTGGAACGACTGCCGCGTGGTGAGGCGGAGTTCGCCATTGGCATATTTGTGCGCAAGGTCGTCCAACTGCAACCACTGCTGCGGTGTGACGATGCCGCCGGGCGCGCGGATGCGGACCATGAAGTCGAAGGCCGGTTCCAGGCGCTGCCGCGCCCGCTCGTCGCGGAGGTCGCGGTTGTCCTGCATGTAGGTGCCGTGAAACTTCAACAGCATGTTGTCGTTCTCGGGCACCGATGCCGTGACCCGGTTTTCGAACGATTTCAGGATCGTGCCGCGGAGGAAGTTGCTGGCCGTCTTGACGTTTTCTTGTTCGGCCCGTTTTTTGGCGGATGGTTTGTTTTCGTTGTCTGGCACGGGAGCGCTTTCGTTAGTACACATCGCGCTGATAACGGCCCTGCTCGCGCAGGCCGGCCACGTAGGCCTCGGCCTCTTCTTTGCTCTGGCCACCTTCGCTGGCGACGATGTTCACCAGCGCGGCGTGCACGTCGGCCGCCATCGGGTTGACGCTGCCGCAGACGTAGAAATGGGCCCCTTCCTGCAACCAGGCGTACAGCTCGCGGCCCTTCTCCAACATGCGATGCTGCACGTAGACCTTGGCGCCCTGATCGCGCGAGAAGGCCACATCCAGCCGCGTCAGCACGCCCAGTTTCAGCCAGCGGAGCCATTCTACCTGGTACAGGAAATCGGTGCGGAAATGCCGGTCGCCGAAGAAAAGCCACGCCTTGCCCCCGGCGCCGCTTTCCTCGCGGTCCTCCACGAAGGCCCGGAAGGGGGCCACGCCCGTGCCGGGGCCGACCATGATGATCGGCGTGTCCGGGTCGGCCGGCAGGCGGAAGTTCGGATTCGCATGCACGAAGACCTGTAAATAATCGCCCACCTCGACCCGCTCCGCGCAGTGTACCGAGCACGTTCCCAGCCGATCGCGATTGTGGGCCTGATAGCGCAGAGCGGCAATCAGCAAGTCGACCTCGTCGGAGTTCGCCCGGAAACTGCTGGCGATCGAATACAGCCGTGCCGGCAGCTTGCGAAGCAAGGGCACGAACTCGCGGGGCGGGATGCCCTTGATGGAGAAGTCGCGGACCAGATCCAGCAGGTCGCGGCCGCGGGTATAGGCCTTTAATTTCTCGTTGGCATCGGCCTGGACCAGTTCCTGCAAGCCGTCCTGGGAGAAGGTGGCCGCCTGCTTGAGCAACTGCTTGCTCAGCAGCGTAACCTCGTAGTGCTGGATCAATGCCTCACGGAGCGGCACTTCCTGCTTACCGGCGGGAATCACTTCTTCAGCATTCCAGCCCATGTGTCCGATCACGTCGTCGACCAGTTGCGGATCGTTGTGCGGATAGATGCCCAGCGAGTCGCCCGGCTCGAAACACAGCCTGGAGCCTTCGATGGCCAGCTTCAGATGGCGGGTTTCCTTTTCCGATCCGCGACCGTTGAGATTGAGGTTCTCCAGGATCTCGGAGGTAAAGGGATTCGTGCGGGTAAAAGCCGGGGCGGCGACCGTCTGAGCGGCCGGGGCCGCGCCGGATGTCGTTACGGTCGTCAGCCCGCCGGCTGGCGTATCGGCCGCGATCCGTTCGAGGAGATCGCCCCCTTCCGCCGCCTGATCCGGCGGCCCGCCCGCACCCATAAGGGCATCGAGCACGCCGTCCATCCAGGCCTTGGCGGGCGCCTCGAAATCGACGTCGCAATCGACGCGCGGGTACATCCGCTTCCCGCCGAGATCCTCCAGCCGGGCGTCAAAATCCTTGCCGGTCTTGCAGAACTGATCGTAAAGCTCATCGCCCAGCGCAAGCACGGAGAACCGCATGCCTTCCAACCGCGGCGCCCGTTTGCCATGGACGAATTCGTGGAAGAGCACTGCCTTGTCGGGCGGATCTCCCTCGCCGTAGGTGCTGACCACGATCAAAAGCTGCTTGACCTTCTTGAGGTTGTTCGTGCGGAACTCGCTCATGCACGACAGCGTGACGACGAAGCCTTTTTCTTCCAGCCGCTTCTTCATCTCGCCGGCCAAGCGCTGGGAATTGCCGGTCTGCGATCCGAAGAGGATCGTCACGTCGCGCTGGATCGCTGCCGCGCCAGACGTAGCGACCCGCGGCGCAGGTAACCCCCCGCCCTCCGGCAGGGCGCTGGAATGAGGGGCACCCGCGGCACTCCGCAAACCGGCCAGATAGCCGCTGAGCCAGATCATCTGGTCGGGCGTGAGCGTAGCCAGCAACTGGTTCAGGGCTTCCGCCTGATGCTGGTCAAAAGGGCTGTTGTCGATTCGAAACGAAAATCCACTCATCAATGGGGTCCTGGGACTCAACGCGCTAGGTGGCGGCAGGCGGGAAAGGGACGTAAGATGGGCCTCCCAGCCCGTCTATCAATCGCTTAACACGCCAGCTTGTGGTAATCTGAAAGGTTCGATTATACCCAAAGCGCCCCGGCGCAGGCTGCGCGAAGTTTCCAAATAATCACAGCCCTGCGCACTAATCATTATAAAATCAATCGCTTAACTGATTATTCTACTTATCGGCCATTCCGTCAAGGTTGAAACATGCGATTTACTGTCCCCGGCACCTTCAGAACCGCGGCAGTGCATCGGCCTCGTCTTGCCGGATATCGAAGATGCTGTCCAGCTTGCAGGTGTGGATTACCTCCAACACGGCGGGTTGGACACTACAAAGCCATATCCTGCCGCCGCGAGCTTTGACCTTGGCGTTCAGATGGATCAATTTGCCGAAGATCGAACTGGAGATGTGTTCGACCAAAGACAAATCCAAGACTATCTTGGTGTGGTTTTCCTCATCGAGCAACTGGTACAACTCGTGTCCCAGTTCCTCGGTTTCCAGGACCCCGGCGATGCGTACACCGAGTATTTGTACGACTGCGACGTTGCCTTCAGCACGGATTCGCAAATGTTTGTATTGCACGGCTCTTATCGTAACCTCCTGCCTAGTCCGAAGGTCAGTCTTCTGCGCCGCACGCTGCGGCGGGCGATTTCGCCGCGGATCAGGGCCGTCTTCTCCCGGTAGTCCTTGACGGCCGCGAGAATCTCGGGATCGCCGCATGCCAATAGCTCGTTGCACCGCTGGCCGCACTTGGCGGCCTTTCGAAAACGCTTGAAAGCTCGACAAAGGTCGCCCAACAGGACCGCATAGGTGGCCGCCGCCTCATACATGCGGGCAGCCTGGAGATAGTATTTCGCGACGGCCTGGCTGGAAAGTTCCGCGGGCGGATCTGCCTGGGGCTCCTCCAGGCGGAGCGTCTTGCGCGAACGTTCCGCGCACACCGCGTTCTTTTCGTTCAAGCGTGCCTCAGTCAGGCAGGCGAAGACGTTGACGGGCGTTGTCATGAACCGCTTGAAAGTCTCCTCGACGACCCGCGCATAATCCGCATAGGCCTTGGATCTCATCCATCTTGCGGCGTACTTATCGGTATGGTGCATTCCTCGATGATATTAACCAACCCGTTGTCCGTCAATAGTTTGCGCGTCTTGCTCGTTTCATGTCACGTGGACGCGCCTTTCCACCATTGCCCGACTATGCGGCGGTTCTCCTTCAAGACCGCCGCCAGCGCCGATTGCGTCTTTTTCCCCGGGGATGCCCATTCGTATTCAACGTGCAGCGAAAGCGGCGCGCGATAGTTCATCTTGGCCAGCATGGGGAGGAAACCGCTGCGGCCAAACTCTCCCTGGCCAAACGGCACAAATCGAGTCGGCCGCTGCACGTCCTTCACATAGACCGCGCGGACGTGCGGCTTTAGCTTCTTGAAACGCACGCGCCACGCGTCTCCATGGGTAACGATGGCGTGCCCCAGGTCGAAAGCGACGGCAATCCGCTGCGGGTCGAAATCCTTCACCAGGTCGTAGAGCTCATCCAGGTCGCCGCCGGCCGGTCCCCGGTCCTTGCCGGCCCAGGACGAATGGTTCTGCAGCAGGGCGCATACGCCCAATTCGCCGTTCATAGCCGCCAGTTCCTTCAGCCGCGCGGATCTCGGCGCAGAGCTTTTTTGTTGGCACGTCGGGCTGATGCAGCCAATAGCCCAGCCGATAGTCGCCGACGCCCAGTTTCTTGCCCGTGCTGAGGATTTCGCGGGCATGCGGCGAATCGACGCCGCGGATATCGGTCGTCATCAACAGCAGGCGAAGCTTGTGCTTGGCCAGCGCGTCGGCGTAGCGCGGCAACTGCTCGGCCACCTGCTCGGGAAGGACCTCGCCCTTGGCCCGCACGGCGCAGTCGATGCCGTCCAAGCCCGCGTCGGCGGTGGTCTGGGCCGACTGCTCGAAATCGAGCTTCAACTCCTGGAAGATCTTGCCGAATACGGCCACAGGCGGCATCGCGGCCTCCGCGGCCAAGCCGGCGGATTCGTGGCCGGAGAGCAGCCGGCTGGCATGCAGTGCAGCGGCCGAGGCGCCGGCCATTTTCAGGAAACGCCGCCGCGAAATGAGAGATGTAACCTTCATGCTCGATTTCCTTTCTTTGGTTTCTCTACGCGCCGCAGAACTTGCCGCGGGCCTCATCCGCGCCGGCTTCCGCCAGATCAACTGGGCCTCGATGTTGTCGGAGAGTTTGTAGGTCTTGATGTGCCTGGCCACGGGCTCGCCGACGACCTCGATCTTCTTCAGGTTGGCCTGGCCCAGTCCGGCGTCGGCGCAGAAGTTCAGGTAACCGACCTTGGCGAAATCGATTCCCATCAACTCCACCGCCAGACGATCGGCGGCCAGCCAGTCGCTGCCGACGACACAAACCCGATGGTCCACGGCCTTGCCCATGGTGGGGCCGTTGCCTTCCATGCCGTCGTAGCCGTCGATCACGGCCAGGTGCGGGTGGAGCCGTTGGCTGAGGGCGAACAAGTTGTAGTTGATGCCGCGGAATCCGGAACCGTGGCAGATCGGCTTGTCGGTCTTGGCCCCCGGCTTGGCCCCCGGACCCCAGCGAAAGCCCAGGTCTTTCACGGCCGCGCCGACGACGATGTTCTTCAGCGACAGCGTCGCCACCACTCGGTCGTGCGTCTTCAGCTTCGCCGCCGAAATGATGAACGTCTTGGGATCCAGGAGCAGACGCGACATCCGCACCGCGTGGGGGCGGAAATCGCCCTCGTCGAAAACCTGCACCATCGCGTGCCCCGCCTGGTCGAGGTCGACCAGCTTCACGCCGTATTTCGCCGCCAGCCGCGTGTAGCCGAAGTTGGCGAATCCGTCGAGCGTCGGGCCGTCGGCGGCCGATTCGGCGATCATCACGTTGCCTGCTTTGCCGATCGATTTGAGGAACTCCAGGATCCCCTCGATGCAGTCGGCGTGGGTGGCGGAAAGCTGGTTGTCGATGGCCACGTTGTTGGGCTTGATCACCACCGGCCGCTCACCAATGGCCCGCGCCACCTCGTCGCGGAAATGTTGCAGGCCGCGGAATGTGTTGGCAGCCCGGTCAGCGCCGGCAGTCAACGCGATCCGGGCGGCAGACTTGCCTGCCGCCGCTTCGGCCGCCGCTGCCAAGCCTGGAATTCGTGCCGCGGCCATGGCCGCCACACCGCCGACAATAGAACCCTTGAGAAAGATCCGCCGGTTGAGCACAGTTGTTCGCATGGGAGAAACTCCTGGAATTGTGGAAAAGGCAGGGCCGTTTGCAATTCAGCTATTCCGCAAAGAGGCGATTATCATGACAATCTACACCAGGGGCGGCCCAATGGGAAGAGACGCTTTCCTCTTGTGTGTCCGGTGGGTAATTCGGTAGGATACCGTCTGCTGTTTTGTCCACCCACGAATGGGGAGGTTCTGCATTTGCCCATGCGCGAGGATACGACGTTCAAGAGTAATCGGTTCCAGAGAACCGTCCGCGCCCTGCTCGGCAAAGCCCGAGCAAGGCCCGCGGCGGCCGCTGCTCCCTCGCTGGTATTTTCCGCGGGGGAAACACCACGCGTCCCTTCGGCTCGGCGGGCCCGCTGCGCATCCTCGCCGGTGCGGCGGATTTTCTTCCCCTTGCTCGCCATGGGCCTGGCCTTAGTCACCGCCTATGGAGTTGCCGAAGTCGGCTTGAGAATCTGCGGCTATGGCCGTAACTACACCAATCCCGCGGGTTCGTTCTTCGAGCCCGACAGCGAATTGGGCTGCCATGGCAAGCCGAACTTCGTGGGTCGCTTCCGCCGCACGGACTTCGACGTCTTAGTCGAGCACGATGCCGACGGCTTCCGCCGCAACGAATCGGCGCTTGACCCGGCTGCCCAACATGATGTCTACGTGCTGGGCGACTCGTTTGTCTGGGGCTACGGCGTCGGCCAGCACGACCTGCTCACCAACCAGATCCAGCGACGGCTCAGCGGCTGGCGGATCCACAACCTGGGCCTGATCGGCGCCGGTACGGTCCAGGAATACCTGCTCTTCAAAGCGCACGTCGCGGATCGGCTCCAGCCCGGCGACACCGTCGTGCTAGTTTTCTTCAACAACGATTTCGGCGACAACGTGGGCCTGAACTCCCGCGGCCGATTGTACGCCACGATCGACAACGGACGGTTCCGCCTCGTGCCGCCCGAGCCCGTTTCACGCGCGCGGCAGTGGAAGAACTGGATGAAAGACACTTCGTATCTCTTCAACCTGGCGACGTACTGTATCGATCGCTTCCAGGAAGGTCGTTCCCTGAAGAACCTCGGCGATCGCGTCACGCGGCCCTTGCCTACGCCCGAGCAGATCCAGGCCGACACCAGCGACAGCGGCCCGGCGGTGCAGATCACGCGGCATTACATGGCTGAGTTGCAGGAGGCCTGCCGTGCGAAGCAGGTTCGATTCCTGGCCGCCTACGTGCCCGGCCAGGCCGAGTTGGACGAGGACGACGTGACCTCCACAAGCGATCTTTCCCTGCCTGAGGAGATTGCCGCCCGGCAGGCCTTCGATCGTTTGGCCCGCGATCTGGCCATCGAGGCGATCGATCTTATGCCCGCGATGCTTGCCGCCAAGCGCAGCGGCCGCTTTGATCGCATGACCTTCGCTCATGATTTTCACTGGAACCCCGCCGGGCATACGATCGCCGCCGAAGTGATAGCCGGGGCGATCCGATGATTTGGAGTACGGCGCGGGCACCGTGCGTAGCATGGTTGGCCTGGTCATCGCCGCTTTTCTTCGCGATCAACGATCGCGGGATATGTCGCACTGGCGAACCTTTACGCAGCTTTGCGTGCCGCTATACTACTCGTAGGAAAGACGTTTCCGACGTTCCGACGATAGCCGATGGAGGGACATGATGAAACGTGCTGAAGCCCTATCGCTGGGGGGCGATATCCAGAAGAAACTCGCCTCGCTCCGCGAGCGGATCGGTCGAAACTGCCTTGTGCAGGAGGGGAACGCACCGCATGAAAATCCCAGCGCCTTGTTCACCCAAGGACTTCAGGAAGACGCATTCTCGAATAAAAAAACACGAAGAAGCCGCTCCGCGGCAAAAGCAAAGCGGTAATAAATTACCTCACTCCAGATTTACCGTAGCAACTTCTTCAACTCGGCCTCGAGTTCCGCCGTCTGGATGCTCCGATTCACGACCTTCCCCTGGGCATCGACGAGGATCATGGTCGGCACCGTGATGATGCCTAGGGCGTTGGCCGGCCGGCTTTCCTGGCCGCCTTCCTCGAAAATCTGCGGCCAAGGCAAGCGGTTTTCGGCCAGATAGGCATTCAGTTTCTTGGTATCGCTGTCGACACTTACGCCAATCACCGCGAACGAGTTGCCGTATTTCACAGCGAGCTGCTTGAGGGCCGGCATGTTGTTCTTGGCCGACTCGGACCAGGTTGCCCAGAACTGAACGAGCACCACCTTGCCGCGATAAGAGGCCAGATCGACCGTTTCGCCGCCGGGTCCCTTGCCGCTAAGGTTCAAGACCGTGCCGACGGAATCGATACGCCGGGCGGCGCCGGCCGCCTTCTTCGCCTGCGGTGAATCGGCGAACTCCCGGCCGATCCGCTCGTACCACTTTTTCGCGTCGTCGTCCTGCCCGGCATACTCCCGCGCGATTCCCAATTCGAGCATCGCCTGGGCCGCGTCGGGGCTCGTCGGGTAGTCGGAAATGAACTGTTCCAGCTTCTTCGGCCAATCGGCCTGAATCTTGGGCACGTCGGCCTTGGGCGCGGAAATCGCCAGGGCATAGTCGGCCGTTAGCAGCCGGATCTTGATGTAGGCCGCCAGGTTCTTGTCCGGATCCTTCTGGGCATTCTCCCAGAGGGCCTGCAAGCGTTTTTCACCGTCGGGCAGTCTGCCGGATTGCACGCCCGCGCTGAGCGTATCGGCCAACTGTTTCGACCACATAATGCGTTCTTCAGCCGTTTTGGCATGATCGACAAGCTTCTGAATGATCTCCACGCGCCGCGGATCGCCCGGTTCCATGCCTTCCATTTCCGCGAGGATCTTCTGCGATTCCTCGCTAGGACCGACCAAGGCCGCAGCGCTGCGAGCAGCCTGGGCCGCCTGGAAAAAAAAGCCCATCGCGGCCACTTCGGGCTGACCTTCGCCGCCGATGACCGGCGGGTCGATCGTTTTCCAGGTGTTGCCCACGCGGATCAAGGTGCCGATCTGCACTTGCGTATTCTTGTCGCCGGTTTGCACGATGGCCACAACGTTCTCGTAGACCTCGATATCGCGGGTCGAGTCGTCGGTGCCGGCCGGCACAACGCCGGGACGATTGCCGCTGAACTGCACCCATTTCGATTCGGGAGTCACAGTCTTTTGCTGATTTGCCAACGTGCGGAAATCGGCCATCGCCTTGACGACCTTGGCAGACACGGCTTCGCTCTTGGCCTTGCCGAGCCCCAGCGACTGGAGTTCCTCCGGCGTCAACAGCACGCGGGCGAAGCGCTCGTTGTCGCGATTCGCCACTGCGGCCACGATCTCGGCCGTGACTTCCTCCGCCGAGATGGCTTTCCAGGCCGTGAGCTTGCCGTTGCCGACCGTATCGATACCCCAGCGGGTGCCGGCCGTATTGAGCCAGCGGAACTCGTCCTTCTTGCCCGTGGGCTTCGTGGCGATATCGCGATAAACTTCGACGCCGTCTTTGTAGAAGCTCCACTGATCGACGACGTTATCGCCGTTGCTGTCGAGGAATTTCCGCAAGAGGACGCCTTCCGGGCTCTCGACGATCCAACCGGCGTGGCCATCGATTTTCTTGACTGCAATCTTGCAGCGGGGCACATCCTCGGGTCTTGGCCGGTCATAATCGACGCCACCTTGGCTGGGAGTCACTTGCAGGACTTGTTCGAGGGTGGCACTAGCGGCCAAAATCGGTGTGCAGCACGACAGTGCTACGGCGACACCAACAAGACAGCCGGCGGCGGCCGGGAGCTTACAATTCATGATCTCGATCCTTCCTATTCGAAAAACGGAATTGATTCCGTTGCCTGTTCATGGCCCTTGCATAGTCGGGTTTCTTGGCCGGAAGGTCAAGAGCGCGTGGGCGGGTTTTGAGATGTCGAGCGGTTCGCAGACAAAAATGCGATAAATACACAAACTACGTGAGATATGGCGGCATGGACTCGCCCTTCGAGGCCTTGATCGTAAGCGTGCCAACTGATGGTATTGCTGAGCGGAAACCGTAGGGTGGGCCGACTGGCACCTGGCGAGGTTGTTTCCGTAGCCGTGGACTTCCGAGTCCGTCCCCTGCGTTTTGCGACTTCCCGAAAGACTCCTTCAGGGGCCAACGAAATTCGCTGTTTTCCACTGTTATCACCAATAGTCGATTTGTGCCCCACCACGTAGTTGTCGACGATCCGCCATTCTGCGTATTTTCGCCACGACCATGCCGATCCGACGCTCCACGGTCGGTTGCGATGGTTGCAAACGCTGGGCAACCTCCTCGACCAACAGACCGCAACTCCCCCCGCAGCCAAAGGACCGCCATCTGTGACTTGTTCAGCCATTCCATTGAAGTTGGTGCAGCTCCCGCTGGCTGTCGGAATGCCCACGGTCGGGTGCCTGGGCGAGTATTGCGCGTGGGCGGGCTGGCGGCAGGTCCGCGAAGATGCGGTGCGTCCTTAGTTCCGCGCCGAACAGTTAGTGCTTCGTGCAGGCGTAGGCCTAGCCCTAGAAGTCGCTTGTGCCGTCGTAGCCCGGCACGATCGATTCGACCAAGGCCAACAGCACTTCGCCGACCGCTTTGGGCCGGTCGCGAAGTTCCATCCTTCGGGCGAGCCTTGCGGCCCGTTTGTGAACCCACGGGAAGTAGTGTTCGGCCAGGCGGTTCCGCAATTGCGAAAATCCGGCCTAGGGCTCACCGGTGTGACGGGCTTGGCGGGCCTGGGAAATGTGGTAGAATCTGAAATAGACGTTGCGAGTGGTTCCGGAAATAAAGGGCAGGTCGCAAGGGCCATGCCGCCCTGCCGGGTGTCAGTCCCGAAATTGACAACTTCAAGCCTGCCTCGACCGTTGACGGAAGTCCAGCAGAATCAACAACTTACGGTGTCTTGGGCGCATAGCTCAGTTGGTTAGAGCGCGTCCCTGATAAGGACGAGGTCCCAAGTTCGAATCTTGGTGCGCCCATTTGACATAAGTCTGGCCGAAATCAGTAGATAGATTACCCGCCGGCGGTCGGCAGTGCGGCAAAGATGTTCTTTCCAAGACGGTACATGTACCGTTTTGGCAAGCCATCGGAGTTGCACAATGCCACGTACCGCCCGTCCACCTACCTACCGTCGACACCGCGCCCGGAACTGCGCGGTCGTCACCATCAAGGGCCGTAACCACTATCTTGGCCCATACGGATCCCCCGAAAGTCATGAGCTGTACGCACGTCTCATTGCCGCATGGCAAGCGGGAATGCTGCAAGACCCGCTTCCATCCTCGACCAACGGTGATGAGCCGGTTTTCGCGATCAACGACCTGATCCTTGCCTACTGGCAGTTTGCCAAGTCGCACTACGTCAAAGACGGCAAACCTACGGACACGCTCGCGGGAATTCGAGCAGCACTGCGCTACCTGCGAAATCTCTTCGGGGGCACACCTGCCAGCGAATTTGGCCCGAAAAGCCTCAAAATCCTTCGCCACAACTTGATCGAGGCGGGGCTTTCCCGTGGCGTGGTCAACAAGCGGATCGGCCAAATTAAACGCGCATTCAAATGGGCAGCGGCCGAAGAACTGGTGGCTTCGAGCGTCTACCATGGGCTACAAACCGTCGCTGGCCTGACTGTTGGCCGCAGTTCTGCGCGTGAAACCGAACCCGTGCGGCCCGTGCCCGACCTCTACGTCGCCGTCGTCCTGCCATTCGTCAGCCCCCACGTGGCCGCCATGATCAAGGTCCAGCGGCTCAGCGGGATGAGGGGCAGCGAACTGGTCCTGATGCGACTCTGCGACATCGACACCTCGGGCGACATCTGGATCTACGAGCCGTTCGAGCACAACGGCCGCTGGCGGGGGCACCGCAAGCAAATTCCGCTTGGGCCGGAGGCCCAGCGGGTCCTGGAGCCCTTCCTGAACCGCGATCCGCAGGCTTTTCTTTTTAGCCCTCGGGAAGCCGAAGCCTGGCGTCTGGAACATCGTCCGCCCTACCACGGGAGGGAGCGGAAGACGAAAATCTATCCTTCGGAGCTTCGGCGGCGGCAGAAGCTCAAGGAAGCCCGAAGGAAGCAGCGGAAACCGAAGCGGCCGAAGCGGGACCGGTACTATACCGGCTCGTACCGCAAGGCGATAGAATACGGGTTCAAGGCGGCGAAGAAGGCCGGCTTAGTGGTCCCGCACTGGCATCCCCACCAGTTGAGGCACAACCGCGGCACCGAGGTCCGGAAGAAGTACGGCATCGAAGCTGCCCAAGTGGCTCTAGGCCACGCGAAGGCCAACACGACGGAAATTTACGCCGAGAAGAACCTGGAGCAGGCCCGGCAGATCGCCAAGGAGATGGGTTGAGGTACGGCAGAGGCGGGCAACGGCGGCGGCGCCGGCTATCGCAGCCCGGTCGTGCCCATTATCCAAGGAACTTGATGCCGAAGAGCGGCTACCCGCATCCGTGCCGCCTACGGGATCGAACTGGCCAGGATCATCCTGGGGCACTCTTCGGCGGTGACCTCGGAGATCTACGCCGAAATCGATCGCGAGAAGGCCAAGGAGGTCATGGGGAAGATGGGATGATGGTGGAGCGTCATGGCCGGGTGGGGTGCCCCGTTGACCATCGGCCATGCCTGAAACATGATTATTGAAGTGGCATCGAGGCTGCGCAGGTGGCTTTGGGCCATGCCTGGGCCGACATTACCGAGGTCTACGCCGAGTAGAATCTGGAGCAGGCCCGGCAGATTGCGAAGGAGATGGGATAGTCAGGCCGGATGGACCTGAGCGTGAAAAACATGAGGACGGGGCACGAATGCCCCGTCCCCCTCCGGCCTCGGCCAAAAGCCTAGCCTAGTTTAATGTCCCTGGCTCCGAAATCCCAGGGCAGGTCAAAGTCAGCCGCCGGAAGACATTCTGATCTTCGACGCGGCTAACACTGTAGTGAGAATTATCGCGAACATTCTCCATCAGTCAATAAGGCTGGTCAACGAGATCAATCGCTGTTCGACCAAGGCAATCGCCCAAATGCGGAAACGACAACGTTCCAACCAGGCTACGAGCCAGCCGACTCGAAAGATTGAACTATCGGGCAGCGTACTGGCCGCGGTCATGGAGGTCGGATTTTGTAGTCGTGTTTCCACGAAATTCGACAGGCTTGGCACGACCGTGGACAGTTTGCGAGAGGTGTTCGACAAGAGCACCTACACTGGACTAATCCTGCGGATAGCCGATATCGAGCGCGACCTGATTGTTCGGCGCGAGGAGTACAGGTCATGGTTACGTGAGGGTCGGACGACCAGAATTCACATCGCCTGGAAATTGGGGGAGCGATCCGAGACCGATTGGGGGCGGGCTGAAAAAGGCCCTTGATTTCGGGCGGGAGGCAGCCATCGCTCAAGGTTTGTAACTTGCGGTGGCGAGAAAGTCGCCCCGTTCGGCGCGGCACAGGCCGCGGAGACTGAGAAGTTGCCAGGAGGTGTTTGCCACACGCCGGCGGAGGCGGAGGTGTCGGGTGCCGCGATGTGTATCGTCGAGAGGATCGGAGGCTGAGGCCGCCGCCGGCTGGCGTCGCCGGCTTCGCCGCTTGCCGCTACCCGGTGAATTCGGCCGTGGCTCGGATGCCGCGCTGTCAAGCTGGGCTTTCCGGAGAATGCCGATTCAGAGCGAGGGGCAAGGGTGTACCGTCTTACGCCCGGTCGGCCGCTTGGGAAGAACGAGATTCCCAAGGGCGGGCTGGACTCCCCAAGCCGCACCGACCCAGACGGCGGTCGGCGGCGGGGCACCCGGCGGGTACCCGCTTGCGGGTGCGGGTCGCCTCCTCCGCCGTCGTGTGGCGAGGTCGGTCAGTCGAGCTTCTTGCCTTTCATGCGATAGCTTTCTGCTTCAATCACGATCGGCTCCCCATGGTGCATCAGCCGGTCGATCATGACGCTGGCCAAGGTGCTGTCCACGTCGAAGGTCGTGCCCCAGTCCCGGAAGGCGCGGTTGGTGCTGACCACCACCGAGCCGGATTCGTACCGGGCGGCTACGACCTGGAACAACAAATCCGCGCCGCGTTTGTCGATCGGCAGATAGCCCAGCTCATCAAGGAGCAGAAGTTGTGGGCGGGTGTAGTCCCGCAGGGCCTTTTGCAGGGTCCCGCGACATTGCGCCGTGACCAGATCGTTAATCATGTCGACGACGCGGGTAAAACGAACCGAGATGCCTTTTTCACAGGCGGTGTAACCCAAGGCATTGAGGAGATGCGACTTGCCCGTCCCCGTCGGTCCGATGAAGACGTAGCAGGCGTGCTGGGCCACGAAGTCGCAATCGAACAAGCGGAGGATGCTTTGCTTGGGAATCCGCTTGGGCCAGGTGAAATCGTAGTTTTCCAGGGTCTTGCGCGGCGGCAGGCCGGCGCGTTTGATGCGATTGGCAAGGGCCCGGTTGCGGTGGACGGCAAGCTCCTCGGCGACCAGGATCTCCAGCACATCCAGCATCGAACTCTGCTTGCGGGCCGCCTCGTCGAGCACCTCCTGATAGACCTCGGCGATGCGATGGAGTTTCAGTTCCGCCAAATCGGCGAGGAGTTTCTCACGTCGTTTCGGGTTGGGCGTGATCATGGCTTGCTCTCCTCTTCCGGCGAAGTTCCGAACAACGAGTCGTAGCGTCCCAGGTCCGGCTCTTCCAGGCGGATCTCTTCAATCAACTCGCGACGTTTGGGCTGCAGGGGCGTGGGCGAGGGAAGCTCACGGCGACGACGCTCTTGCAAGAGCAGGGTCTCCACGTAGGCCGCGTCGTAGGCCTGGTACTGGAGGGCCAGGCCGACCGCGGCCAGCACCTCCTGCCGGCCGTAAAGCCGCACTAGCCCCAACAGCCGCCGCAAGTGAATGGCGGGCTGGATGGGCATCGTGAGCAGTTTCAAGTGGAACTCGCGCGCTTCCGGCCCCAGGGAATCGAACTCCTCCTCGCGCTGGCCCGCCTGACGTCGGCGACGCATCTTCAAGGCCGCCAGCTTGTGGTCCGGATGGATCAGCAGCTTGCCCTTCTCGTAGCAGCGGCTGTGACGCGCCACCTCCCGGCCCTGATCGAGAATCCGCACCGTGCCGGCGCCCCCGCGGAGCATCACGGTCCTGCGGGCCAGCCCCGGCGGCACGGAGTAGCGGTTGCCGTCGTAGTGTACACGGGCATGGGGCGTGACGACGACGGAGACGATCTCGTCGGTGTCGTAGGGAACGGCCAGCAAGGCGCGGAGCCGTTCGCGCTCCTTCTGGAAGCGGTCGATGGGGCGTTCCTTGGTAGTCGCATGGAGCCGGACGTTAGCCACGTCGTCGCGCCATTGCGGGGCGAAACGCTGGTAGTCCTCCCACGTCAACAGTTCTTCGTCCCGCCCTGCCAGGGCATTGTGCTTGACGTACCGCACTTTGGCCTCCACGATCCCTTTCGATTCCGGGTCCCGCGCCGTGCAGGCGATGGGTTCCAGGCAGAAGTGGCCGCAGAGGGCTAAGAACTCCGGATGCAAGCAGGCATTCCGGCCCGAACCGTTGACGACCGCCGCCTTGAGATTGTCGAAAATGATCTTTTTTGGACTCCCCTGAAAGAACTCCAGGGCATGGACCAACGCCCGATAGAACTCCGCCTTGCGCTGGGAGAGGCTGAACTCGATATAGCACAGCCGGCTGTAGCAGAGTACCGCCACGAAGACCGAGACCCGCCGTGGCGTCTGGCCGATCGTCACCCTCCCGCAGTCGCCCCAATCGACCTGCATGGCCTCGCCCGGCTCGTAGAGCACTTCCTGATACACGCGTCCCCGCGGCGGCCGCACTTGGCACAGGTAACGCCGCACCGGGTAGACGCTGCCGCGATAGGCGTCCTCTCCCTTGGAGATCTCCTCGGTGACCCGCACCGCGGAGAGGTCGGGGTACTTGGCCACCAGGGCGTCGATCCGCGCGGTAACGGTCAAGAATGCTTTCCCTTGGCGCCCTTGCGGGTGCCGGCGGCGACGACAACGCCAAGGCCTTGGCGACGGTCTTGGTACAACAGTGCAGACGGCGGGCAATGGCGCACGCCGAGAGACCTTCGATTTCGTGCAAGCGGCGGATTTCCGCCCAGAGTGAGACTTTCATGAGGACCTCCCTTGGCTGTCGGGGGAAGAAGGACCGCCCAGACTTCGCAGGATCTCGCCGAACTGCGCCAGCCCGCCGCCGCGACGCTGGAGCCTGGCGACGGGCAAGGAGAGCACCTGCGCCAACGGCGCCGGTAGGCCACCAGGTTGGCGGCCACCAATTCGTCACGGGCCGCGACCACCGCGGCTTCGCTCATCCGCAGGTGCAGCGCGATCGAGGGGTCGCCGTAAAACGACAAGCCGTTCTTGTCGCTCACGGCGGCCAGGAAGAAATACAACACGATCGCCTCGTGCGACAAGCGCGGGGCGTGTTCCCGCAGAAAACACCGATCAATCCACGACCAGCCCTCCGCCGGCGGGCGGCGCACGCGGTCGGGAACCAGGATTTGCTTGGGGATCATGGCGGCTCATCTCCCGAGTATCCGTGAAGTCTAGCCGCGAAACGTTTGCCAACCCAGAATTTACGACCGCAGGCGGCAAGTGCCGGGGCGGCGGCGAAGAACGCGATGCTGCGGAGCCGTCGAGAAGGCCGCGCCCTAAGCGACGTTTCAGGCGTGCGGCCTCATATTCCAGGCAGCGTTTGATGCGCCCCGCTGGACGCTTGCGCAGCAAGCACTTGCGTTCACGGTCTCGGGCCCGATTCATGGCCCCACGGCAGGCGTCGCCGCAGTACGAGGCGGGCGCACACGGAGACGCTCGCACGGGCTCGTAACATCCGGGCCGATCGCAAAAAACTTGAGGATGTTTTTTTGCTGCGTGACCACGCGCGGGCCTGGCGGCGGTCGCGGCTTGTTCTGCTTCCAGCACCCCGGCCCTGTCCGCCTTCCGTTTCCGTCGCTGCCGTTCCGCCTCGGCATGTTGCCGGTGTCCTTCAACGCCGGCACGACGTTTCTGCTGACGCTTGGCTGCCTGCCAGCGGTGCAGTTCCTTCTGACATTCCGGTTCTTGGCAGTAGCGTTGGTTATGTCGCCGAGCCCGGAATCTCCGCCCACAGCCTTTGCGCAGACAGGTTCGCCATCCCAGCCGCCGGCTGGCGGACACACAACCTTCGTTGCTATGCTGAATCTGTCCCATGGGAGGTGACGACTCCCTGGGGCAGCCCGAGGAGGATCTGCTTTATCCTCCTCGGGCACTTTGCCCTTTATCCATTGTCCCTCTCTCACGCCATCTGCTGATCGCCTGCGAACCGCTTCCTACGGAAATCGGAAGGAAAAATGAAGGAAGACAGGCAAAACGCTACAACAGGGCAAACTGTAACGCCGCGAAGGAAACAGGAAGGAGACAGAGCAGAAATGCTCTGGCCTCGAAGGAGAAGCAGGAAGGAGACTCACCCAGCGATGGCGGCCTCCCGCCCGAAATCAAGGGCCTTTCTCAGCCCGCCCCCACCGATCTCAATGTGCTTTTCAGGCTGCTGGACGATGCGATGAAGAAGCTGGGGTGGCTGGCAAGCCTGTATGAACTAGCACCAAACGGTTTTTTGGCTTTTGGTGTTAAGAAAGCAGTGTCAGGGTCCGGCACGGGGTAGATGAGGAGAAAGCGAGAGGATGAGTTGTCGATTGTCGAGCCAAGGAACTCGATGTTGCGCGGCATTGAATTGGTCGATGTAATCGACGAGCAAATGCTGTGCGGGGAATTCTTCCAGGTAAACGATCAGCGCCCTCGGAGTGCAGTACATGTCACCTTTGAGGTTGAAGAACATGCGACGTAGCGTGTCGACGAATTTGCCGGTGAGCGTTGGCGACACCGTCTCGGCAAACGCCGCACATGCATTGTAGAGCAGGCAAGCCAGCCATCCCATGAGTTGGGGCGGACCGCGGTGGAACCGTGGATGATGGCGATCGGGGCTCTCCTTGTCGTAGCCGCAGGGAACGGCATTGAGGGACTCACCATGGACCTGCACGCGAAAACCTTGTTCATGATGTTGGCGGAGGCGAAACCCGTCCAGCACTTCGCCCGCTTCGGCGTCACTGCTGGTATACATTGGGTGCCAACGGTCCTTCTTTGGCCCGCGGATCACCTGTCGGCAGACGATCGTGCGAACGGCATTCTCCTCGCTTTCGTTCTTGAGCACCGTCCGGGTTTCGGCCACGCGAATCTCCTTCGGCGGAGCCCCCTTACAGACGCCCGGTTCCTCGTAGCTGGTGAACGCCTCGGCCGGTAAACTTTTCCATCGCTCGACGCGGCTTGGATAGCGGCAAGCCCGCAAAGTGACTTCCAGGTTCTCGGTCGCCGCAGCCTGGTCCATCAGGGCCCGCACGTCCGCATCGCTCTTGCCGGCCCCGGCGTCGAACAGGGCGTGCAGCGAGGCGGGCTGGCCATAGCGCAGTACCCTGCGGGTTAGCAGTCCGGCGACATCGCGCAACTCGACGTTGCCCGGCGTGGCCTTGATGGTGGCGAAACGCCTCAGATTCACCTCGTAGCCCAAATACAGTTTCTCGCAACGCATGAACTTGTTGCGTGTGGTCACATAGCCCTTGGGGATCACGAATTTCTTGGTCCAGCGTGGAATCGAGTGTTCGTCAAAGCTCATCCGCAGGTCTTGCCCGTGCAATAGTTCCCAGGGGCTCGTGCGGTGACAGAAACGGTCCACCTCGTTCCACAGCACGTGCCGTCGCCAAGCGCCCACGTCGTATCGCGAGGGACAACGCCGCGCGTCACCGGTCAAGAGAGCGAACCCCACGTCCTGCATCTGGTCCAGGTGAAAAACTCGCTCCAATCCGACGACCAAGGCGAAGACGCTGGTCAAGAACCCCCGATCGAGCGAACCGTAGTTGTCGCTAAAGCACTCGCGGGCCGTGGCGAGCCAAGATTGCACTTGGGACCACAGCAGGAAAGCCCCAGCATACTGGGTGTTCGCAAAAAAAAATTGTCGGGCACTACGGGCACGAGCCCACCCGGCGCATGCGCATCGAGCACCTCGGCCGCCACGCCTTCCACTTCCTCTCGGGAAGCAGTTTGCCGGACTTCCTCCAGGGAGCCACGGTCCAAGCCGCACTTCTTGAGAAACTCCCACAGGGCCACCTTGGAGACGCGGAATTCCCACGTGCGCTCGATGAAGTCGAGCAGGTCGTCCCGCGTGGCCTCGGGGTGGGTGAAGAGAAACTCGGCAATGGAGCCGGCATGGCGCAGCAAGAGCTTCCCGTACGGGCGGCCGTTGAAGCGCTGTTGAATCTGTTGGACCACTTGTCTCGCGGAGAGTTTCCGATGGCGGGAGGCCGACCGAGTGCTGATCCCAACCAGGCGTGCGATCTGAGCCACTTTCAATCCTGAATTGCAGTGGAGCAAAAAATAACCGGCGATCCGCGAACTGGAATAGTCCCCGCCGCTGGGCTGAAGGAAACTAAACGCTGCCTGCAGAACGGCCCGCTGTTGATCATTCAACTGTTCAGGCTGGACTTTTGCCCCACGCAACCATTGTTCGAATCCTTGACCTTCCTTGGCCATGGTGATGCCTCCTTGACTGTCGCATTCCCTGCCGCGGAAGTATAATTACAAGACCGCTCAAAGTTAATACCAATTCCCCAAAAAACCGTTTGGTGCTAGTTCTCCGGGCCCGTCCACCAGATCGCCGCCCAGCAGCAGAAGATCAATCTCGGCACTGTGGGCCGATTCGATCACCTGCCGGCAGAGTTTGTCGGAACGTGACGGTCGAAGGTGTATATCGCTCACGTACATCAGGCGGCACACATCGCGCCCCGTCGCAAGGCGTTCCTCGCGGATATGCAAGGCTCTGTCCTGCCCGATCGTTAGCGGTCCTGCAAACACAGCCGTTCTCCTTATCCTGCGCCGCAACAGGGCTGCGTTTCGGGCCCAGTGCTCGCGGCGGCCACAACTCTTTCGATGCTGGTCCGGAGGTCCTGCAGCCGCTCGTTGACTTGGTGCGTCGAACAACCGCTGGTCCGCACGTACCAGAGTATTCTCGCGAAGCCGCGCGGAACGAATAGCTGCCGGGCCAGGTCGCCGAGCACGGAGACTTCGCGGTACTCCTCGATAAGCGCGGTCGCCGGTTTGCGCCATTGCTCACCAGGCAGCGTCATAAGCTCTAGAAGCATCACTTTCAGGTCGTCGCTGTGACGCTGCGTGCAGTTCAGCCGGAAGTCATGGCGGGTGTCGAAGTCGATCACGACCGCACGGTCGGCGACCGCGTCATAAAGGATGTTGTCCAGGTGCAGATCGCCGTGAGACCATGCCCCCTGGTATCGGCTGCAGGGAATCTGGTGGACTCGCCGCAACTCGCGCGCCGCGGCGACGAACGCGGCGATGCCCGCTTCCTGCCGATAAAGCAATTGCCGCAGGCTGATGCCGCTCACTTTCGGCACGATCACGGACGGACCGGGACCTATCTTTACGGGAGGCTGCTCCGGATAGAGCAGGCGGGCGCAATGGACCTCCCAATCGACCCACTCGTCGGCCCGGACGAACATGCGGACTCCGCTGTGAGCCAGCGACAGGAAGTAGTTCCCGAACCAAATGACAATGCTTCCGCCGGTTCGGCGTCGCTTTACGAACACAGGTGTGCCGTCTTGCAGGCGCTGCTGAATCTTATTCACGCGAACGCGATTCATCAGCCAGGCTGCGGCTCGTTGCAACCGGTCAATCATCGGAGACACCTCTTGTCCAGGCACGCCTTGCCCTTTTGCATCACGCCTGCCGCCGGTTTGGATTCTTCCACTTCCACGAGTCGCACGGCCAAGATGGGGCCGGCCAAAGCTGCGACCATCAAAGAGAGAAGCTTCTTCATCGCTCGCCTCCGCGGAATGAGCGGTAAACCGGGTCGCCTGGCAGCCCCACTTGGCATAGTATACCGCCGGCCCGAGGGCGGCGTCAATTTCGGTGCCTGCGGCCGACGGCACCGTGCGTTAGCGGGGCGCGGGTCCACACGCTGCCGATGCCGGCACGGGCCCGCGTGGGTGCGTAGGGCGCTCGCTGGGGCGCGAGATCAAGCTTTGGCAGGCGGCGCATTAGGCAAGCGGCAGAGGGCTTCAGGCGGGCGCGTAGGCGGATCTGGGGCAACGGGGCGGCGGCTGCCGTGGCGGAAATGGCCCACGAAAAGAACCTCGACTGGAGAAGCGAACCGCAGGTCTACCGGTGATGCCGTCTCTGGCCGCACGCGCCTCAGCCGCCCCAACGTGCTCCGAAGCGTACGTCGCGAGCGGCAGGCTATTTCTCGGCCTGCTCGCCGATCTGGGTCACAAGGAACTGCGCGATGCCGCGGCGGTCGTCACGCAGTTTGATCCGGACGTAGATCGTCTTCGAGCCGGGGTCTTTCAGGAGGTCGCCGTCCAATCCATTGGGAATCTCATCGCCGGACTCCCATTTCTTCTCCGCCTCGTTGTACTTGCCCATGACGTACTTCGTGTCCGCCGTTACCAGGCCCGTTTGCAGTCCGAACTTGTTGATCACCTTGCCGCTATCGTCCCGCTCGATCCGTATGAAGGTGATCGTGCCGCGGCCGTTGGTGCGGAGACCCTTGTTCTTGTAGATGGCGTCGAACTCCCGGGCCTGCGGGGCCGCTTTCTCCTCGGTGTTGGTGACGAGAATCCGTTTGATCGTGGTCTTATCGTCTGCCAACGTGATCCGCACCCGCAGCACCTTGCCCTTGTTCGTAAAGAGTTCAGCCCCAACGCCGCCCTCGATCGCCTCACCCGGCGTCCATTGCTTGCGCCGCTCATTGAACTTCCCCATGGCAACCTTTGTCTGGCGGGTCACCGTGCCTTCCTTGATGAACGTATGGACGATTTGGCCCTTGGAATCGAGCGTAACGCGGCCGTAGAAGAACTTCTCCGGCGAGTTTGCCTGCGTGGTGAACCCTCGCGTCCCATCGTTGATCACCGCGTCAAACTCTTCCGCCCAGGTGATTCCGGCGATAAACAGCAGCGTGGTACCGAAGAACATCGACTTGCAGAGCATGACAGGTCCTCCTGAATTGAAAGCTGACATTTCCCATTTGTAGTGAGCCTGGAGCCGATCCAGACTCGTTCGGTCATCCATCTTACCATATGCGCGGCCAATTGTCCTCTGCCCGTGTCCTCTGCCCCCGCGGAACCCACCACGATCGACAGGGCTGGGGCAGGCCGGGGATGAAGGACCGAGGTCTTGGGCAGGGCGTGGGGCAAAGGGAACGGCGTAGGGCAACAGCAACGGAACGCTTAGCCCTTATCGCAATGGAAGTAATCAGCAAGGCGAAGTAACCTATATATTTTAGTCCGCATAACAAAAGAGGGCGACCAAGGCCGCCCTTAGTTGAACCGTTAAGCCGCAATGACGACTGGTCCTAACGAAGCGGAGTCGTGTAGCCGCTTGGTGGAATAGCAGGATTAGCTGGCTGGCGGTTGTCTTGCTGCATCTTGCGTTTCTTTGCAGGGGATTCCTTTTGCTCCGTTTTCCCTTGCGCGACATTCATCTCAAAAGATGCGTCGAGATTCCCGCCCATGTGGAAGTGCATGGTAAAACCCGTAGGCTTCTCGGGTGCAGGCTTCTCGGGTGCAGGCTTCGCAATCGTACCGTCTTTGGGTGGTGCAATCGTAACAATGATTGGCATCCCGGGTTGCACCATGATAGTTGACCCAGGTGGCAACCAAATATCATAGTGCCCAGGCGCGTCAGCAATCATTCCGTCTTTGGTAGGCGTCCCAGGTGGCAACGTACTCTGCCACTCACTAATAATGTAGTTCCCAAGTGGCAACTTATTGATGTAGTCCCAAGGTGGTGTCTTTGGCTTTGTTCTTGGCTTTTCCCCCGATGGAGTAAAAAAAGGTTGAGGCGCAGGAGCCTTGCCGGGAAGGGCAGGCAGACCGTTGTTGCTAGGCGTCCCTGCTGGCACAATAATATCGTATTCCCCAGGTGGCGTCCCAGGTGGCACGGTAATACGGTAGCTTGCGGGTGTGGGGTATGGGGGTCCAGGCGTTGCAGCAGGCGTTCCAGGTGCAGGCACTCCAGGCGTTCCAGGTGTAGGCACTAGATAGCGGGGTGCGGGCGTCTTGGGTGCAGGCTTCCCAATGGTACCGCGGGGGTTAGGCATCGTGCAACTCGCAGAAGGCGGTCCAGGCGTCTTGAATGCATCCGTCTCCGGTGGCACCGTAATAAAGTAGTTCCCAGGTGCCATTGTTGCTATTGTCTGACCTGAAACTGCTGTGATTTTAGTCCCAGGTGGCACCGTAATATGAGCTTCCGTGGGTGGAGGCGTTGCGGCAGGCGTTCCGGGTGCAGGCGCTCCAAACGTTCCGGGTGCGGACACTAGATAGAGAGGTGCGGGCGTCTGGGGTGCAGCCGTCGGGGGTAAATAGTATCGAGGTGCAGGCGTCGGGGGAATCGTCAAAGGTGGCAATGGAAGATTGGCTGCCGTCTTGGGTGCAGGCTTCGCAATCGTACCGACGTTGGTAGGCATCCCAGGTGGCACCGTAATAGCGTAGGCCCCAGGTGCCGCTTCTGTGATTTCAGTCCCATGTGGCACCATAATAAGGTAGTTCCCAGGTGGCGTCCCAGGTGGCAACATAATCGTACCGTAGTTAATCGTCTTGGGTGCATCCGCCTTGGGTGCAGGCGCCTTGGGTGCAGGCGCCTTGGGTGCAGGCGTCTTGGGTGCAGGCGTCACGACTGGTGCAGGCGTTGCAAACGTTGCGGGGACTGCGAGGAATAAGGGAATTCCCACCTGATTGGAATAAGGGCTAGGCGGCGTAGGAGCGATGCTGGGAAGGGCAGGCCGACCGTTGTTGGAAGGCGTCCCCGATGGCAGAATAATATCGTATTCCACAGGTGGCGTGCCGGGCACGGTAATACGGTAGCTTGCGGGTGCAGGCGTCTTGGGTGCCTTCGCCGTGTCGGGAGTAGGTCTCGGGGTGGCTGGTGGTTTCGGGTCTTGCCCAAACGCCAGCGACCCCACGCAAACCACGGTCAGAAAAACCAATCGCGTTGTCATAGCAGAAACCTTCCGTGAGACTGGAAATGGGAAAACGGCAATTTACCAGTTAAGCGACCCCAGAGCAACAGAAGACACTACGCGGGAACTAGCGGCTAACGCAACCCGTATTGGGGGTGTGCCTTTGCAGTTTTTCCGGTTGACATTGGCGTCAAGTGTGGGCGGCTTAGGTCCGATCAAGCCACAATCGCTCGCGCACGGCGGCAGTGCAAATCGCCGCGCCCGCCACGATCGACAGGGCTGGCCTGGCCGGGGATGCGGGGCCGAGGTCCTGGAGGCGCGTGGGGCGACGGGAGGCACGTAGGGCGAAGGGAGGCGCATAGGGCGACGTGTGGCGCACTGCGCCGCCCGATGACTGTCCAAAGTTGGCAGTCGAGCGCGATTCCGCCAGCCGCAACGGCCTGCCCCAGCCGCAACGAGCTGATGCGGGTGATGGAGAATCTTGCCGAATGTTTGACATTGCTGCAGGAGCGATTCATAATCGTAGCCGTACCGTTCGACTGGATACCTCGGTGCGTGCCAGGGGGTGAACGGCTACTGCAAACCCGCACCCCGGAACGTCGATATGCGTGCCAGGAATCGTCGATCATAGCGCGCAAGTTCCGCCAAAGTTGCCCATGGGGTGCCGCAATGGAAATCTATCCCCTCGATTGGCCTCGATTGTCGGGTACTCTATACTATGGACCGCCGCATCCGTGGAAGCTGCTGTATACGAAGGAGTCCATTGAAATTGTTCCCGCAAAAACGCCTCGCGGGGCGATGGCAGCATCCGCTATTCTCGGTCTCGCTGTCGGCGCGGGCGTGTTGGCCTTCCTCTTCTGCACTCCAAGTTTTCCCGAAAAATGGATCGCGGCAGCGTGTGGCACAGTCGTGGCTCTGGGCCTGGCGATTCTTATTCCCGCTATAATAGCGACGGGGTTTGCGCGAGCGCAAACCCGTGGACCGACCCTGGTGATCTCGTTCTTGAAGAGGGAAGTCTCCCTGCCGCGCGAGGGGAAAACGTGGTTGTTCGACCGAATCCTGCGATGGGAAATCGTACACGGTTCGTGGGTGAGAGGCTCTTGCGGAAAGCCGCATCTCTTTCAAGATAACATAGGCGAGTTACAAATGGTTGTCGCAAACGATGATGGAAAGGAAAGTGCGCGGCCGATCGTTGGCTGCCTCTGGCCGACATTCCGTGGCGCATGCTACCGAGGTCTTCGTCGCGGCCACCGCGATCGCCACGCGGATGGAATTGCCGATGGCGATTATAGAAGTTGAGGGACCGCACTGGCCGGTTCCTCCTAAGAGCTAGTTGAGCGCGATCTCGATTCGGAGTTGGCACCGACACGCACATCTGGCGGATAAAGAACGTCATGGTCGAGGCCGAGCGCAGACGCCACACGGTGCCGACGACGGGCTGTGCTCAAGCGGGGCGTCCTAAGCCTATGCGCGACCCTTGTCACCGAACAGCAGCCCGAAGCCCCGCCCTCCTGAGCGCCCCAGGCGCGCGCTGGAGCGCTTTCTGGCCCCAAGACGGCTCCCAGGGCCTTTCGGTTCCTATCGTGCGCTAGCGCGTGTCCAAGAAGGCCGCAACCGGAATAGGTCTTGGGGTGCGGACTTGGGATTTGCCGCGCTCAGCTTCGGTATGCTCGGCCAAGTACCCTCTGCCGCGGACCACTCGCCGAAGCTGGCAATCCACCTGCCGACGCACAGGGCCGTAGGGCGAGCAAAGGTGCAAGGCGTCCCTGGCCGCGCATACGACCTCGGGCCGGATGAGGACGCTTTACCTTCACGCAGCGGCAACGTAGAATGCCCCAAGTGAGCGCTGAAGAACATCGCGATGGAGCCAACGCCCCTTTTATCTTGGGCTGGATAGGAGAACGTCATGACCGAATCGGCAACCCCAAAAATCGTTGCTCGTGATGTGTGGGAACGAGCCCGTGCTGAACTGCTGGTCCGCGAAAAGGCACACACACACGCCGGCGACGAACTGGCTGCCGCTCGACGGCGTCTGCCGATGACGCGGATGGAGCCGCTCAACGTCGTGGGGCCGCACGGACCCGTGCCTTTGCACGATGTGTTTGAAGGCCGGCGCATGTTGATCGTGTATCACTTCATGTGGAAGAAGGGCGCACCTCACCACCAGCAATGTGAGGGCTGCACGCACAGTCAGGTCGCAATGAACTCCGCCGTCCGCGCTTATCTGGCCGAGCGCAACGTGAATTACGCCGTTTTCAGCAGCGGCCCGTGGAACGAGATCGTCGCCTATCGAGACTTCATGGGCTGGACGACGCCCTGGTATTCGACCGCCGACTCCGCAGATGTGCTGGCGACCCGAACCGGTGGTGACCTCCGCTGCTACCTACGTGCGGGCGACGAGGTGTTCAAAACGTATGAAACGAAGTGGCGGGGGATCGAGGCCATGCTGCCTACGCTGCAGTTGCTCGACCTCACTCCATACGGCCGGCAGGAGACGTGGGAGGACTCACCGGCCGGCTGGCCACAGGACCAGGCTGGGTCGTGGTGGCGGCGTGACGCCCGCCCCATTGCTCAATGGACGCGTACCAACGAACTGGTCAAGTAGAGTGCAGTTGCAGCACTCGAGCCCGTGTCCGATTTCCGCCTGGGTGCCCAGCATCTGGGAACCACGGCGCAAGCAGGCGAGAAAGAAGGATGATTGCCAATCAGGGTTCCCCAGGCACCCACTGGAGCACAGCTAGATGCTCGGGCAGGTTTTCCACCCGAAGCGCAGGGGGGTGCTTCAGGCGGGCGCGTAGGCGGTCTCAGGGGCAACCCAACTGGCTGCCCCGCTACGCGAACCTCCGCGGCTCTGTCCAGCCCGCGCGGCCCAGCATCGCTTGCCCACGCCAGGCGCGTCCGCTAGATTGCCAAGGCTGGACGGGCTGAGGGTGAGGGGCCACGGCCGAGGGCAGCGCGTGGGGCAACGGGGAGCGCGTAGACCGGCAGAGAGGGCAAAGGGCCGCGCACGGGTCAAGGGCGAGCGCGTGGGGGCCAAAGGGCCATGTCCGGTTCATTTCCTGTCCCGAAGCATATCGAGTACCCGTTGTCGCGTCTTCTCGACATCCATCTCTTCGACCGGCTTGTCGCGTAAGTCCTGCTTCGTCAGTCGGGTGATGGCATTGATGGCGTAGTAGACGCAACGGTCCTTGGGATTCCCCTGCGAGGCATCGCGTAGCGCCGACAAGGCCGACGCATCGCCGACCACGCCGACCATGATGATGTACCGTTCCCGTACCCACCAGTGGGCCTTCGTGTCCTTGATCTTCTTCCAGTCGCGGGAAAACTCCGTACTGGCCCATTGCCGTTCTTCCTCGGTCACGGCGTGTTCCTTGAAGTCGAGGCTCTTGATTGCCGCATGAGCTAGGCCCACGGTGGCCCGCGGCTTGGCAAAGTCGATCTCGTGCAGGCTTCCCCAGTAGCCCGCCCAGTCGAGATCGACGAGCGTTTCGTTCTTCGCCGTAAGCCGGGCGTAGACCCAGAAGTCCCGAGACGACCCCGTGAACGAGAACTCGCCGGGTTCCTGCGCCACGGGGCTGAGTTTGGCTGCGTCCACGACGGCCAAGTCGCGCAGCAGCGCGGCATAGGCATCGGGCTCCATCTCAGCGCGTGTGACAGCGACGGGCGCACGGTCGGGCGGCCACTTCGACGTGTATGGATGCAGCCCCTGATGAAGCTGGACAGATAGAACCTCCACGCGCTTATCGCCTGGCCGGAATCGCAGCCAATTGAGCGTGAACCCGTGGCCGGACCCGTCGCCGATCTCCAGTTCCGCAGTGGGGTCGAAGGTCCGCGCCTTTCCCCACTCGACGGTATAGTTGTCGCTCTTGAAGTGCTCGCGGACCTGTTTCGCGTCAAGGTCGGCTCCGAAGGCCGAAACCGCGACGGCCAGCATAATGCAAACAAGAGTCACTCGCATATTCGCTAACAGCGGAGGCATGGGTGGGTTGGCTTTATCCGGCTGGTATTGAATCGGTTCTTATCGCCTACAATATTCCCGCGCGGCCAAATAGCCCTCGCCCGCCACGATCGACACGGCTGGCCTGGCCGCGGATGCGGGGCCGTCGTCGCGGGCAGCGTGGGGCAAAGGGTGGTGCGTAGGGCGACGTCTCGCCCGGTGACTGCCCGCGGCTGGCAGTCGCGCGGCCTACCGAGCCATCAATCGCCATGCTTTTGGCCCTCCACCGGCCTGTGGACCTGAGTTGTCTCTGGAGCAAAGTTCCTCGTAGCCAGCGAGCCGAACACCGTCGCGAATCTCCGATCTTGGACTTGCGCGTTTCGGGCACCGGCGCTATCGTGGCGGTTACGGTGACGAGAATTCCCAGTCACCAGCACCTCTACATCAAGGCCACAACGATGCCCAACGCCAAACTTAACGCTCCCCAGCCCGCCGACCCCGCCACCTGCGATGTCGACGCCTTCTTCGCCGACGTCGTCCGCAACGTCCACGAACGGCTCGCACTCAGGAAGCAGGAACGCATTCCCTCCCAGCTGACATTCACCATCGCCGAAACGGCCGAACTGACGGGCCAAGACGTTGATGAAATCAGCTACTGGGTTCGCCACGGAGAGATTCCCAGCAGCAATCCGACCGGCATGCAACGGCTGATTCCGCGAGAGGAAGTGCTGAAGCTGACGCCGAGCAAGACGGGCGGCAGCGCGGCCCAGGAATCGATGTAAGCCGATCCCGCGGGCCCGCAATTACGGACAGCGTGTCCGTAATTCCGAGGGCCGCACTCGACTAACCAAGCCCTCTTGGGCGTACCTTCTATGAACCCACTGCCCCAACCACGACAATTCCTCTCCGACCTCCAGCGACTCGCCAGATTGCTCTTCGACCACGAGGACGACGGCACCTCGCCGACCCTCCGCACGCTGCTCAATGAGATCTGCCGCGCCGCGGCCATGATCCGTGGCGGCTGCTCACCCAGGGCTTGCGAAGACTTCGCGATGCGCCGGATTGAGTGGCGGGTCCAATACGACCTCGTGGACGACTCGACGATCGACCAGGCCATGCGGCTCCTCAGAGACGCCGTTGTGCGTGGCATCGAACTACTGCGGCATACCGACTGGCGGACCCCCGACTCCAGGCTGATCTCGATGATCACCGCGCAGACCGGCATCGATCTGGTCGCGTGACGCGGGGGGGGTTCGCTCGTGCCCAAATGGCTCGGCTTAACGACGTGCTTCGAGAACGAGTGCGGAGTACGGCAATATACGGATATTTAGCCAATCGTGACGGGTTGCCCAGGTTTTTCCGCCGGGCTTTCCAGCGTGGGTGCCCCACGAGTGCCTGCAAGCAATGCCACCAGCCCCGTTTTGGGCCAATTCTCGCCGTCGAACTGCTTGGCGGATTGCCGCAGCCAACGCAGCGTCGAATTCGGCTCAACTACACCGTGCGATGCATCTCAGAACCCCTGCTGAGCATTATTGAGGACCCTCATTTCCACTCTTTCGAGGGGCATCGACTCACGATTCTCGTCACAAAGTTGACCCTGTTTATTGCTATTTTCCGCGTCGTGCGATAAATTGGCAGATATGTCCTTGGCGGCAGTTCGCCCAGGCACTCTCTCCACAAATCTCTGAGGCAGCGTGCATCTGGTCCCTGACGCACCGCGTAGGTGAGGTCGGACCAGGTGCTTCTCGACAACGCGACGGTTCTTTGATCGCCGGCCTTCGGGCCGAGGCGATCGTGGCGTATCCCTGTCGCGTTCTCCCCGTTCTCTGACCGGTCGGGGCCGTCGCGTGTCGGTGTGTCGGTAGGAGGTGTGTCGAACTGGAACGACGAGAATCATGGGAGAAGACAAATGTCCAAGAGGTTGTTCGTGAGGGGCGGTTGGCGGGCGGCCCGTTCGTTGGCTGCGGCGTTGACGTGCTTTATGGCTGTGATGCTCGTAGATTCAGCGCCGGGCCACGCGCAGGTTTACTGGTCCACGTCATCCGGTGACTGGTCCGTAGGCTCGGATTGGAGCGGGAACTTTGTTCCCACAAGCACCGACAACGCCTGGATCGTCAACGGCGGGACCGCCAACGTAACCCAACTCGGCGAAACGTGCGGCACGCTTTCGCTAGGCAGCAGTGCGGGGAGTGGCGCCGTGCAGATGGCGGGCGGAAGCCTCTCCGAAAGGGGCTACGAGTACGTTGGCTCCTCCGGCACGGGGACCTTTTCGCAGTCCGGCGGAACCAACACGATCATCGAAACCGAGCCCACCGGCATGTACGTCGGCTACAACGCGGGCGGAAGCGGCGCCTACAACCTCAGCGGCAGCGGCCTGCTGACCACATCGATGCAGTACGTGGGTTATTCAACAACGGGAAATTTCAATCAGACGGGCGGGACGAACACGATCAACTCGACCGCTAGCGGCGGCGGCATCTACCTGGGCTACAACGCGGGCGGCAGCGGCGCCTATAGTCTCGGCGGCGGCCAACTTCTCGCGCAAGGCTGGTCCTACGGGGCCCGGGGCTACATTGGCTACTCGGGCATCGGGTCCATAACGCAGTCCGGCGGGCTCGCGCAATTCAACGACTCCAGCAGCGCGAAACTGTATCTCGGCTATAACTCCACGAGCAACGGCAGCTATAATTTGGGCGGCGGACAACTCCTCGTCAGCGGCGTAACCGTAGGCGGCGTTGAATACGTGGGCTACTCCGGCGCCGCAGTTTTCACGCAAAGCGGCGGGACCAACGGAATCAGCGGGGGCGCCAACTGTTTGTATCTCGGCTACAACGCTGGCAGCAGCGGCGCTTACAACCTCAGCGGGAGCGGCCTATTGTCTGTTGCGGGCATATCGTACGTGGGCTATTCGGGCACGGGCGCCTTCACGCAGTCCGGCGGAACCAATACCACTTCCACGACGCTTTACCTCAGCTACAAGCCCGGCAGCTACGCGACCTACGCCCTCGGCGGCAGCGGCGTGCTGTCCGCGACGAACGAGTATGTCGCCTACGATCCCTCGGCCACCGCACTGTTTCAGCAAACGGGAGGCTCAAACTCCGTTGCCAGCCTTTCCATCGGCAACAACGGCGAATACCAACTTCAAGGTGGGACGCTGCAAAGCACCAGCGGCATCGTCAACTGCGGGCTTTTCAATGGCGGCAACTCGCCGGCTACACTGGTCGTCGGCGGCATTCTCGACCTGACGGACGGGACTTGGCAGAACTTCACTTGCGTATCGCTGAGTATGGCCGCCAATTCGCTGCTGATCATGCCGGCGGGCTTCAATCCGTCCAGCGCCTTTGCCGGCTTCTCATCCTCCGGCCTGGTCCACGCGGCGGGAACCGTGCTCAACGTCTCCGGCGGCACGGGCTTCGGTGGCGCCGGTTCGATCAACGATCCGGTCAACTGCCAAGGCAGCATCACAGCTTCCTCCACCTACTCCATCAACTTGAACGACGGGCTGATCCTTTCGGGCAGCGGCGCTGTCAACCTCGGCGGCGGCGGCCTGACGGTCAACGACATGATGTCGGCGATCGGCGGGAACAGCCGGCTTGCGTGCACAAACCAGTACGTGGGCTATTCCGGCACGGGGAGTCTCACGCAGTCGGGAGGCACCAGCACGATCAGCGCCTACTCCGGCACCGGCCTCTATCTCGGTCATAATGCTGCAGACGTGGGTGCGTACACGCTCAGCGGCACCGGACAGTTGAGCACCTTCAGCCAGTACGTGGGCTACTACGGCACGGGAATCTTCACGCAGTCCGGCGGAACCAACACGATCAACTACTACAATACCAGCGGCGGCCTTTATATCGGCTACAACGCCGGCAGCAACGGGACGTACTATCTCAACGGCCCCGGCCAACTTCAAGCCTATGACAACTATGGATACGGCAACAGGGTGTGCATTGGTTTCTCCGGCACGGGGTCCTTCGTGCAATCTGCCGGCACCAATACCACTATGGGGTACCCGGGAGGGATTTACCTCGGCTACAACTCGGGAGCTGCGGGGAGTTACGATCTGCACGGAACCGGCCTGCTCAACGTTGAGGTCCTCACCATCGGTTTGTCCGGCACGGGGTCGTTTACACAATCCGGCGGAACCAACACAATTACGGCCACCGCTTACGTCGGCGCACTTTACGTGGGCTCCAATGCCGGCAGTTACGGCAGCTACGTCCTCAGCAGCGGCCTCTTGTGTAGCGCCAGCAACGGCAATGTGACCAATGAGTACGTGGGCTACTACGGCACGGGAATCTTCACACAGTCCGGCGGAACCAACACCACGCCCGGCACTCTCTACCTCGGCTACTACGGCGGCACCGGGACCTATAATCTCAATGGCGGATTATTGAGCATCCCCTCGCTAGTCGGGGGCGCGCAAACCGCCTTCTTTAACTTCAACGGCGGAACGCTCCAGGCCAACGGATCGTTTTCAACCACGCTGCCGATGACGCTGGGCATCAGCGGTGGCGGAGCTACGATCGATACGGCCGGCCACGTTCTGACGCTCTCCGGCCCCCTTTCCGGCCCCGGCAGCCTCACCAAGATCGATAGCGGCACGTTGACCCTGGCAGCAACCAATACCTACAGCGGCAATACCCTGATCGGTGGCGGCACGCTCGTGCTAGGCAGCCCGCTCGCTTTGCAAGATAGCACGTTCGATACCAGCGGCAGCGGGACCTTGAGCTTCGGATCGCTGACCGCCGCAACTCTTGGAGGACTCACCGGCCCCGGCACACTCGCGTTGTCCAATTCGGCGCCCTCCGCCGTGGCTCTCAGCGTGGGCAACAACAACGCCGGCACAACCTACTCGGGAACGCTCCAAGGCGCCGGCAGTCTCAATAAGGTCGGCAGCGGCACCCTCGCGTTCAGCGGCAGTAACACCTACAGTGGCCCGACAACGATCAGCCAAGGCAAACTGACCATCGATGGCTGGCTCACGAATTCAGCCGTCAGCGTCAACGGCGGCACCCTGGGCGGCACGGGCTATCTTGGCAGCGTGACGGTCAGCGCCAGCGGAACTCTGGCCCCCGGCGATCCGCTGGGCGTCTTGCACTTGAGCGGAAACCTCGTGCTGGCGGCCGGTGCGGGAATGGACTACGACCTGGGCGGGTTCTCGACCGACGACGACGTCTCCATGCCCTCCGGCACTTTGACGTTCAGCGGCCAGGGGTTCCCCAATTTCGGCTTCACCTGGTCGTCCGGCTTCGGTCCGGGCACCTATACGTTGGTCAACGCCAAATCGATCAGCGGCCTGGGGACCAGCCTCAGCGGCTCGATCGATGGTCTGCCGGCAACGCTCTCCGTGCAAAACAATGATCTCATGCTCACCGTCGTGCCGGAGTCTTCGACCGCGGCACTGCTCGGGGCAGGCATTCTGGGGCTGATCGGCTGGGCGTGTTGGCGGAGGCGGCTTGCAGCGCAGGCTGTCTCGAGGGAAACTCCGACCACCCTGTCCTTTCCGACATATTCCTCGCACATAGAGGCAAGACGGCGGGCTGCCATGCATTTTCCAGCCCTCGACGCAGACCCGATAGCAGCAGGCAGCGCAACCTCGCGAGCCTCGTTCCGGACGAGCACTACTCCGGCGAGAGTTGTTTCAGCCTATCGGCGTCCGGTGGCTCGATACGAAGGCTCTGAAAGGAGTCTGGCACTGCGTTCCGATCTTGGCTGGGTCTGTTTCCCTTGGGTGTTCTCCGTGGTGGGCTGCTGCGCTCGAAAAGGAGACCATCCATGTTTAGCAGGAGTTTGGTGATGACATCCTCTGTTTCAAATCTGGTTCGTTCCAGTTCAGTTGGCATCACCGCCCTAAGAGCAAACTCGATGCGGGCGGGCGTCTTGCTTGTTCTGGGACTGGTTGCAAGCAATGTGTACGCCCAGACCCTTACGACCCTGGCCTCGTTCAACGGCAGTGACGGAAATGGGCCCCAGATCGGTTCGATAGTTGTTGGCGGCACCCTGTACGGCACGGCATACTACGGCGGCACAAACTACAACGGCAGCTACCTTAGCGGCGACGGCACGGTCTTCAGCCTCCCGCTGAGCGGCGGGAGCTTGACGGCCCTGGCCTCGTTCAGCGGGAGCGACGGCGCCAATCCCGATGCCGGTTTGACTGTTGTCGGCAACACCCTGTACGGCACGACCAATGATGGCGGCGCCAACGGCGACGGCGCGGTCTTCAGCCTCCCGCTGAGTGGCGGGAGCTTGACGGTCCTGGCCTCGTTCAGCGGCAGCAACGGCGCCAATCCCCGCGCCGGCTTGACCGTTGTCGGCAATAGCCTCTATGGTATGGCAGGCGGGGGCGGCGCCTACGGCGACGGCGTGGTCTTCAGCCTCCCGCTGAGCGGCGGGAGCTTGACGGCCCTGGCCTCGTTCAGCGGGAGCAACGGCGCAAATCCCGAAACCGACTTGACCGTCGTCGGCAACAGCCTCTACGGTACGACAGTAGGGGGCGGCGCCAATTACGACGGCGTGGTCTTCAGCCTCCCGCTGAGCGGCGGGAGCTTGACGGTCCTGGCCTCGTTCAACGGCAGCAACGGCAGTCGTCCATGGGCCAGTTTGGCAGTTGTCGGCAACAGTCTGTACGGCACGACCTATAATGGCGGCGCCAGCGGCGACGGCGTGGTCTTCAAGCTCCCGCTGAGCGGCGGGAGCTTGACGGCGCTGGCCTCGTTCAGCGGCAGCAACGGCGCGGGTCCCGTGGGCAAGTTGACCGTCGTCGGCAACACCCTGTACGGCACGACCGTAATGGGCGGCGCCCAGGGCGACGGCGCGGTCTTCAGCCTCCCGCTGAGTGGCGGGAGCTTGACGGCGCTGGCCTCGTTTAGCGGCTTTAACGGCGCCAATCCTTCCGGAGGCCTCAGCGTCGTTGGTAACCGCATGTACGGCACGACGTTCTGGAAACCCCACCTGGGGTTACGGCACCGTTTTCGCGCTGTCGATTCCCAACGACTACGTCTGGAATGTTGCCAGCGGCGGGAGTTGGACGACGTCCGGCAAGTGGATCCCGGCGGGACCGCCCGACGGCGCCGGCAACACGGCCGACTTCAGCCAGCAGACGCTTGCGGCGAACGCCACGGTCACGCTGGACGGCAGCCGCACGATCGGCAACCTGATCTTTGGCGACCAGGGGAACGCCTACAACTGGACGCTCGCCCCCGGCAGCGGCGGCACGCTGACCCTCCAGGTGTCAACAGGCCCGCCCACGATCACGGTCAACAACCAGACGACCACGATCAGCGTCGTGCTTTCCGGCAGCGAGGGCCTGAGCTTGCTCGGCAGCGGCAAGCTGGTCCTGACAGCCTCCAACACCTACACCGGCCCCACATCGGTTAACCAAGGCAATCTCGCCGTCAACGGCTCGCTCGCCAGCGCGGTAACGGTCAACAGCGGCGGCACTCTGGGCGGCACGGGCAATCTCACCAGCGGCACGGTCGATGCCGGCGGGCAGATTGCCCCCGGCAGCCCGCTGGGCACCATGTACTTCAGCGGCGGATTATTCCTGGCCTCCGGGGCCCAGTTGGACTATGACCTCGATCTGCCTGGCACGAGCAGCATGATTTCGTGTGGCAATCTGGTTGTCGGCAGTCCGCTTGGGTTCTCCAATTTCGACTTCACGCACAAGTCGATTTTCGAACCGGGCACCTACTTGTTGATCGAAGCCAACTCGCTCCCGGGTGGGAGCCTGGGGAGGAACATCAGCGGCACGATCGACGGCCTGGCTGCCACGCTCGCCGTGCAGGGCAACGAGGTGGTGCTCAACGTCGTGCCGGAGCCCACGACGCTGGTACTTTTGGGCAACGGGCTTGCCGGTCTGGCCGTTTTTCGATTTGCGCGAAGGAAGAAACGGCCGGAAACGCTTTTGTTCCCGCGTGGCGCTTCGGCTTGGCAGGAAGGAAAGCGGCGGGCAGCATGAAGAGGAAGACAAACTGTCGACCAACGGGCTGGGTTGTTCGGAAACGAAGATACGAAGTAAACAATGCAGACTGGTGGCCTTTGGACCAGAAGGAGAACCATATGACGAGTTTCATTGCCAGTTTGAGTGGTGCTCGGTTCTTGCCGAAGGAACTGCCTCGCGGGGCGGCGTGGGCCGCGTGGGTCCTGAACATGTTGTCCGCCCTGCTCGGTGGTCGGAGCGATGCGCAGGAGCTCAGCACGCTGGCCAATTTCAACGGCGATAACGGGAAGAATCCTTTTGGTAACTTAACGCTCAGCGGCTCGACTCTGTATGGAACGACCCTTTCAGGCGGTGCCAATGGCGACGGTGCAATATTCAGCATTCCCGTGGGCGGAAGTGTCATTACGACCGTGGCGTCGCTGAACAACACCAACGGTAATGGCATCGATGGCGGCCTGACGCTCGTCGGATCGACTCTCTATGGAACGGCGGAGGGGGGCGGCAACAGCATCGGCGGATACGGCACAGTCTTTAGCGTGCCCCTGAGCGGCGGCAGCCCTACAGTCCTATGTTCCTTCAGCGGCACGGGCGGAACTTGCCCCGGTTCGTGCCCCTTAGGGAGCGTCACGCCGGGCGGATCGACCCTGTACGGGACAACCTATCAGGGCGGCGCTTCTAACGACGGCACGGTCTTCAGCCTGTCCATAGGGGGAGGCGCCCGAAAACGCTCGCGACGTTCAATGGCGCCAACGGTTCGTCGCCGTATGGCGCTCTGCTGCTCAGCGGCTCCATGTTATATGGGACGACTTACTACGGCGGCGCCTATAACGACGGCACGATCTTCAGCGTCCCTGTAACCGGGGGCCCGTTAACAACCCTGGCGACGTTCAACGGCAGCAACGGTCAAGGCCCTTGTGTCTATGGAAGTCTGCTGCTCTGTGGCTCAACACTTTATGGCACGGCCTCATTAAACGGCCCGGGCAACGAAGGCACGCTTTTCAGCCTTCCCATCACCGGTGGTTCTCTCACGACCTTGCTGGCCTTCAACGGCAGCAACGGCGCGGACCCGATGGGAAACTTGACCCTCAGCGGTTCCACGATCTATGGAATGACGTTCTACGGGGGCACCTACGGCGAGGGGACGCTTTTCAGCATTCACGTGGGTGGCAGCGGCCTTACCTCGCTGTACTCCTTCAACGGCATCAATAGCCAGAACCCTGTTGGCGGGCTGACCGTCGTGGGTTCCGCGCTTTATGGGACCACGGCCTACGGCGGCAGCTTTGGCGACGGCACGGTTTTCTGTTACCTCCCCACTCTCCCCAATCTCCCCGAGCGCACGTGGAACGTCGACGCGGGGGGCAACTGGTCCAACGCCGCCAACTGGGACAACGGCTCGGCCAACGGGACCAATGCGCAAGTGACCTTTGGCGCCGCCATCACTGCGGCAAGGACGGTTTCGGTGGACGTGGCAGTCGCCGCTGGCGCCCTGACATTCAACAACGCCAGCCGCTACACAATTGCCGGGCCCCAGGCGATTACGTTGCAGGCCAGCCCCGTGGACGCCACAATCCACGTTGCCGACGGCAGTCATACGATTTCGGCGCCCTTGATCCTGGCAAGCGCCACCGACGTGATCGTCGACAATGCCGGGGACACCTTGACGCTCAGCGGCAACGTCAGCGGCGCCGGCATGCCATTGACCAAGTATGGCGATGGCACGCTGGTCGTCAGCGGCTCGAACACCTTCAGTGGCGGCGCCACGGTCCTGGCCGGCATCTTGCAGCTCGGCAGCCAGTGGGGCGTGCCCGACAACGCTCCCTTGACCGTCAACGGGGGCACACTGGATTTCGGCGGCTTCACGAAGACGACCTCGGCCGCGGTCTCGTTTGTGTGGGGTGTTACGCAAGACGGCGCGATCGTCAACAACGGTTCGCCGTTCGTCGCCCAGAGTGGCACGGTATCGGCTTCGCTGCAAGGCAGCGCTGGATTGAGCCTTGCTGCCAGCGGGAGCTTCGCACTGGCCACGGGCAACACCTACACGGGCGTCACGGCCGTCAGTGGCACCTTGACACTGGCGCATCCCCTGGCCGTGCAAAACAGCACCGTCAACGTGAGTCCCGGCGGGACCGTGAATTTTGCCGCGGGTATCGTCAATCCTACCGTGGGCGGCCTGGCCGGCACGGGGGGCATTGCCCTGGCGACCGCCGCCTCGGAGTCGGTCACGCTATACATAGGCAACAACAACCAGACGACTACCTACGTCGGGAGTTTAACCGGCCCAGGCGCTCTTACCAAGGTCGGCAGCGGCATGTTGACGCTTACCTGCGCAAGTTCCTACACCGGAGCGACGACCATCGCAGCGGGAAGGCTGCAAGTCACTGACAACCTTGCGGTTGGCTCCGGCCCTATCATCCTGGCCGGCGGTACGCTCGGCCTTGACTTCGTTCCGCAAGGCAACAGCATCGGTATCCATTTCGTGGGCAATGGCAGTCTTGTCACCGGTCTGTCGGGCGTGGCGGCGATGAGCAACTGGGACAACCTCTCGGGTTCGAGCGTCACCAGCTCGCCCTTGACCGACTGCAACGGCAATACCAGCCCGGCGTCACTGACCACAACAAACGCGGTGGAAACGTGGTCCTCCGGCAGCAGCAACCAACTTCTCAACGGCTATATCTATGCAGTCAGCTCGCCGCTATCCGCCACGATCAGCGGCATTCCCTATTCAAAGTACAGCCTTTACGCCTACATTGCGGATTCCACTTCCGGGCGTTCCGAGGAGGTCACCTTAGGCGGAAACTCGTACTTCTTCGGCACGACCAACAGCGCCAACTATATGCAAATCACCAACAGCACCGCGGGAAGTTATCCCACGGGAAACTACGTGGTGGCCAACGGGTTGTTCGGGATCAGCCAAACGCTGACGGTCCAGGGCATCAACGAGCCATGGGCTTCTCTTACCGGCATTGAAATCGTTGCCACGGGGGGAACGCCATCGTCGATGACAAATGTGGTGACGGTTTCTGCCGATTCGACGTGGCCAATAACGGAACCGGAGCCGGCACGCTGGTGCTCGGCGCTGAACGACGGGGGCACGGCCCGCACGATGACGAAGACCGATTCCGGTGCGTTGACGCTTGGCGCCGCGGCAGCGGCCCTGAATGCGGGCGATACCGTCAACGTCAATGGGGGCACGCTCAATTCGAACAACGCCGCGGCGCTGGGTACGCGAACGACGGTGAACGTCGCATCCGGCGCGGTGTTCGCCCTCGGTGCGGGCCAGACGCTTGGCGCCTTGGGCGACAGCGGGACCGTCGTCCCCAACGGCGCCAGTGTGCAGCTCAACGGCAACATGTTGACTGTCGGGAGCGGCAACAACCTCTCCTCGACGTTCTCCGGCGTGATTGCCGACGGCCTCGGCGGGGCGGGGCGGCTCGTGAAGGCAGGCACCGGCGCCTTCATGCTGCAAGGCAGGAATACGTATTCCGGCGGGACGACGATTAGCGCCGGCACGCTCCAGGCCGCAGGCACTGCCTCGCTGCCCGGCTACTCCACGGCCGGAAAACTGACCGTGGCCAACGGTGGAATGTTCGCCGTCAGCGCGGGCGGCAGTGGCTGGACCTTGGCGAACATCGCCTCGCTGCTCAGCAGCAATGGCAGCGGTTTCGCCGCCGGTTCGGCGCTGGGCATCGAGACCACGGCGGGCAACTTCGCTTATGGGTTGAACATCGCGGGCAAAATGGGGGTGACGAAGCTGGGCGCAAATACACTGACGCTGGCCGGTTCGAATACCTACACCGGCCCCACAATCGTCAACCAGGGTGGCTTCGTCGTCAACGACTCGCTGGCCAGCCCGGTGACGGTCAACAGCGGCGGCATTCTCGCCGGCACCGGCAGCCTAACCAGCCTGACGGTGGCCTCCGGCGGGTCCTTGTCGCCCGGCAACTATCTGGGCGTCTTGACCCTCAGCGGCAGTCTCGTGCTGGAGGCCGGGGCCGACCTGGATTTCGGACTCGACACGCCCTCGACCAGCAGCATGATCTCTTGCAGCCGCTTGACGCTCGGCGGCCAATATTTCTCCAATTTCGCTTTTCCGTACACGGCTAACTTCGCGCCCGGCACGTATTACTTGATCGAGTCTGGATCCACTCCTAGCGGTACGCTGGGCACCAGCACCAGCGGCACGATCGACGGCTATCCGGCAACGCTTTTCGTGCAAGGCAGCGATCTGATGCTCAACGTCGTACCCGAGCCAGGCACCTTCGCCCTCCTCGCCGCCGGCGCCCTCGGCTTGCTGGGCTACGGTTGGCGGCGGCGAAGGGCGATGGAGACGATGGTGGGACTCTTATTGGCAACGGCCCTCTTGGTCTCTGGCGTCTCGGCGCAGGCCGACGTTTTCAACATGGGTGGCACGCGCAACCCAACGACGGGAAAATGGACCGGCTTGGCGAGCCTGCAATTCTTGACTGTGGGCAACCCTGGCAACATTGCTTATAGCGGCGAGCACGAACCCTGGATGCCGTCCACAGTGGGCGCAGTCGCCTACACGTATCGTATCGGCACGTTCGATGTCACGGCGGGGCAGTATTGTCAGTTCCTCAACGCCGTAGCGGCAACGGACACGTACGAACTGTATAGCACGTACATGGGGCAGCCAGCCCTCTCGGGCTGCAACATTCAACGCAGCGGCTCTGCGGGAAGCTACACCTATTCGGTCGCGTCTGACTGGGCTAATCGGCCGGTGACTGAAGTCAGCTTTTGGGATGCATGCCGGTTTGTAAACTGGTTACAAAACGGTCAACCCAAGGGGGCGGAGAATGCCACCACGACAGAGGAAGGTGCGTACACACTGGACGGTTACAACGGCTCGGATGGCCACACGATCCAGCGAAATACAGGTGCCATGTTTTTTCTTCCCAATGACAACGAATGGTTCAAGGCTGCGTACTACAAAGGTGGACGAACCAATGCGGGCTATTGGGGCTTCTCGACCCGGTCTGACACAATGCCCGTAGCAGAACTTCCGCCCGGCCGCGCCGAGCCTCCGGGATCAGCCAACTACGAAGTGGGATTGGGGCCATTGGACAACACATACTACACAACGGAAGTGGGCGCATACTCATCGTCTCCCGGCCCTTACGGGACCTACGACATGGGCGGCGACGTGTGCCAATGGGTCGAGGACGTCGGTCTCGGCAGCACCATCCGCGTTTACCTTGGTTCAAGCTTTGAAGATGGCGGAGGTAACCTGTTTCCGGAGACAGCGACTGGAGACGCTCTTCCAACCAGTCAAGCGCCCGGAATAGGATTCCGAGTTGCAAGTAGCGTAGTGGTCCCCGAACCCTCCACCCTCGCCCTTCTCGCCGCCGGTGCCCTCGGCTTGCTGGGTTACGGGTGGCGAAGGCGAAGACGGGACGCTGGCCGGATCGGTTGGCCCTCTGCGAGAGTGGCCGTGATTCCCGTTCACCTTTCAGACGCGGATACGAAACCATGAAATTTGCATGCTTGAGACGAAGAATGCTTGCCAAATCCTCCCCAAGAAGCAATTGCCGGGCGGCCCGGTTGCCGGCCGTCGCCGTCGCGAGCTTTTTGGCCGCCTCGATTGTGCTCGCGGCCACACCGCTCCATGCGGCCAATTACACTTGGATGGTTTCCGCTGGGAACTGGTCAGTTGCTTCCAATTGGGGAGGAACATTGCCGACTAGCAGCGACAACGCGTTCATCACCAACGGTGCGACCGCCAGCGTAAGTTCGGCCGGCGACGCGTGTAACACACTGACGATCGCCACCAATGGGGCAAGCGGCATATTGCAAGTCATCGGCGGCAGCCTGGGCGCGCAGACCGAGTTGATCGGCTGGCCGGGCGCCGCAACCGTCAACCACTCCGGCGGAACCAACTCCGTCAGCAGCTCCTTCGAGCTAGGCACGGGAAACTACAACCTCAGTGGCAATGGGTGGCTTTCGGTTCCTGGCAGCGAGTTCGTCGGCGCTAGCGGTTCCGCAACCTTCACGCACTCTGGCGGCACGAACTCCACTTGCTATTTCTATCTCGGTGACGACGCATTCGGCACGTATAACCTCTACGGCACGGGGCTGCTCTCGACGACAAGCGAGTTCGTGGGCGGCTATGGCACAGGAGTTTTCAACCAGTCCGGGGGAACCAATCTGGTCAGCTCCCAGTTCCGCCTCGGCTCCCTCTATAACAGCGGAACCGGCAATTACTACCTCAGCGGCAGCGGCCAGCTTTCGGCCCCCACGGAGTACCTGGGCACCGTCGTACCAGCCAACTTCAGTCAGTCGGGCGGGCTCAACGCGACGACGGTTCTGGTCATCGGCCCGCAAGCCGTCTATCGTTTGACGGGAGGAACGCTGGAATACAACTCATCGCTCACGAATTCGGGCACCTTCGCCGCGGGGGGAACCGGGGCCACGTTGGAAGTGGCGAGCATACTCGATATGACGGCCGGCACGTGGCAAAACCTGGCTTCCCTGAACTTGAACATGTCGGCCAATTCCCTACTCATCGTCCCTGCCGGGTTCAATCCCGCAACTGGCTTCGCCACGTACAAGACCTTGGGACTTACCCACACCGCCGGCACGACTTTGACGGTGCCCGTCGGCATGGGCTTTACCGGTTCCGGCTCGATCGCCGATCCGGTCAATTGCCAAGGAACGATTGCCGCAACTCCCAGCGGGTCGATTTCGCTGCAGGGCGGGCTGGCGCTTTCAGGAACCGGCTCGATCAATCTTGGCGGCCAAGGAAACTTGACCACCGACGGCGGTTCCTCTTCCATGACCGGGGGAGCGCTCTTTACCAACAATCAAACCGTCGGCCTCAGCGGCACGGGGGCGTTCACTCAGTCGGGCGGGACCAACAACCTCGCCACCTCGAACGCCGCGCTTTATCTTGGCAGCGGCGCCAGGAGCAGCGGCGTCTACACCCTCGGCGGCAACGGGCTGTTGTCGGCCCCGTCCACGAACAATACGGAGTACATCGGTTACTCAGGCAGTGGAAGCTTCACGCACACCGGCGGCACAAATTCGGCCTACGCAATCTACGTCGGCTACAATGCGGGGTCGTGGGGCAGCTACAGCCTCAGCGGCAGCGGACTTGTAAATGCTTCCGAGGAATGGATCGGCGGCGGGACCGGAACCTTTATGCACTCGTCTGGGACCAACAGTGTCAACGGCCTCACAGTTGGAAATGGGACCAACGGCGTCTACAACCTCAGCGGCAGTGGCCTGATCCTGGCCAGCAACGAGAATCTGGGCTACAGCGGCACCGGCACGTTCAACCAATCGGGAGGCACCAATTCGGTTTCCAGCACATTCTACTTGGGCTCCACGTTCTCGAACCAAAGAGGCAATGCAACGTACAACCTCACAGCGGGCGTGTTGGCAACCGGCGTCGAGGAGGTCGGCTTTTCGGCCAGCTCTCCGGCAACAATTGTGCAATCAGGCGGGACGAACGCCGTCTCGGGGCAATTCCTGATTGCGGAAAGCACGGGTTCCGGCGGCTCTTATCTCCTCAGCGGGAGCGGCGCGCTATCGGCAACCAGCGATTACGTCGGCTACGGCGGCACGGGATCATTCACGCAAAGCGCCGGGACGGCTTCGGTGGCCACTACTCTATACATCGGCTATACCAGTTCGGGCACGGGAAACGTGAACCTCGGTGGGAACGGCCTGCTAACCGTGGGAACAGAGTACTTGGGCTGGCAGGGCAAGGGGTCCTTCGTCCAATCGGGGGGCACACACTCCGTTGGGACGCTTTACGCCGGTTACTCTCCCGCCTCCGGAAACGGCGTCTACGCGCTCAGCGGAAGTGGAGTCCTCTCGGCTGGCAGCGAGTACATCCGAAGCGCCGCTGCCTTTCAGCAAACCGGCGGCAACAACACGGCCGGCCTTTTCAGCATCGCTGCCAGCAGCGGCTACTCGCTGACGGGCGGCACGCTCCAGTTCCAGAACGGCGGATACGTCAGCCAAGGCACGCTCGATGGCGGAGGTGGAACCGCCTCGTTGATCGCCGTCAATTCGATCCTCGATTTCACCCATGGAACGCTCCAAAATCTTGGCGACAGCTCGCTCAGCCTCGATGCGAATTCGCTCTTGATCATCCCCGCGGGACTTGATCCCCGAGCGGTCGTCGGCAGTTACAGCAATGCCGGAATCTTGCATTCTGCCGGCAGCCCGCTGGCGATCGCCGCCGGACAAGCGATCGGCGGACAAGGCTCGATCGGCGACCCGGTCACATGCCAGGGAACGATTGCGGCCGCGACGAGCGGCGCGATCAACTTGAATAACGGCTTGGCGATGTCGGGAACGGCAAGCGTCAGCCTCGGTAGCGGGACGCTGACGGTGAACGACCCGGCGTCCGGTATCGCCGCTGGATGGCTGGCGGTCAGTGTATATAATGTCGGCACCAACGGTACCGGAGTCTTCACGCAAATGGGCGGTCTCGTGCTGGCCACCAGCGGCTTCGTCGGCAATTCCAGCACTGGAAGCTTTACGCAATCCGGCGGCACCAACCAGGATTCGGCTTTGCTCGGTGTCGGTTACACGCTTGGCGGCAGCGGCACCTATGCCTTGAGTGGCAACAGCCAGATTACTGTTGCCAGCGAGTTCATCGGCCACAATCAGGGCATCGGGTATTTCAGCCATTCTGGAGGAACCAATTCGGCCGGGACGATTTGGATCGGCAGCGGCACCGGCAGCAAGGCGACCTACGTGCTGGGTGCGGGGGTTCTTCAGGCGACTACCGAAAACGTGAGTCAGACCACCTTCTCCAGCGTTGTCGATACCAATTTCTTTCAGTCGGGGGGGACCAACGCTGCCGCCGTCTTCAACCTCGGAACAAACGGCGACGGCGCCTATAGTCTGTCGAACGGTTTGCTCTCGTCCGGCACCGAAACCCTGGGCAATTTCGGAACGGGTGTCGTCACGCAGTCGGGTGGTGCGAATTGGACCAACGCGCTTTACGTCGGTTCGGGCGGCAGCTCCGCCGCCTATAGCCTCAGCGGCAGCGGTGTAATCTCCGCGGGCACGGAGGTCGTAGGCTACAATAGCGGCGGCCCGGCCTCATTTGTACAGTCTGGGGGGACAAATGTTGTCGGCTCGCTGGTGGTTGGCGTCGTCCAAAGCGGGAGCTATATCCTCAGCGGCGGGCAACTTGTCGCGTCGGCTTTGACGGCCGGCTCGGGGACCGCGCGGGTCGCTCTCAACGGCGGCACCCTGAGCGCCGGCGAGTCGTTCTCGACAAGCGTGCCCATGACCTTGGGCGCCAGCGCCGGCAATATGGCAACACTGGACTCGTCCGGATTCAGCATGACGCTTTCCGGAGCGCTTTCCGGCTCGGGTGGATTCACCAAGCTCGGCAGCGGTACGCTCGCTCTATCCGCCAGCAACACCTACAGTGGCCCGACAACGATCAGCCAAGGCAAACTCGTCGTCGATGGCGCGCTGACCAATTCGGCCGTCAGCGTCAGCGGCGGCACTCTGGGTGGCACGCGCTATCTCGGCAGCGTCACGGTCAGCGCCAGCGGAACTCTGGCTCCAGGCGATCCGTTGGGCGTCTTGTACTTGAGCGGAAACCTCGTGCTCTCGGCTGGAGGGGCGATGGACTTCGATCTGGATGGGCTCCCGACCGATGACATGATCTCGATGCCCTCCGGCACATTGACCTTCAGCGGCCAGCAGTTCTCCAATTTCGGCTTCACCTGGACGGCTGGCTTCGGCCCGGGCACCTATACGCTGGTCAACGCCAAATCGATCAGTGGCTTGGGGAGCAACCTCAGTGGCTCGATCGACGGTCTGCCGGCCACACTCTCAGTCTCAAATAATAACCTCATGCTTACCGTCGTGCCGGAGCCTTCGACCGCGGCACTGCTTGGGGCGGGCGTTGTGGGGCTGATCGGTTGGGCGTGGCGGCGGCGATTAAGGAAGGTCAAGGCGCCAAGCCGAGCACTCTTCCTCGGAATCGCGGTGCCCGCCTGTTTCTTCTGTGCCGGTGGCTTCGCGCACGCCGGTAACCTTTTCGTCAGTAACTATAACAACAACACCATTGAGGAGTACTCTTCTACCGGCGCCAACCTTGGCGTTTTCGCCGACACGGGTTTGAGCGAACCTCAGGGTCTCGACTTTGACAGCAGCGGCAATCTGTACGTGGGGAATTGGGGCAGCAACACGATCGAGAAATTCTCCTCAACCGGCAAGGACCTGGGTGTCTTCGCGAGCTCGGGCCTGGACAACCCCTGTGAACTCGCCTTTGACCGCAGCGGCGATCTCTACGTGGCGAATTGGAGCAACAACACGATTGAAGAATTCTCCTCAACCGGCAAGACCCTAGCTGTGATCGCCAGTTCGGGCTTGAACCACCCGGGAGGGATTGCCTTCGACAACAGCGGCAATCTCTACGCTGCGAATTGGGGCACCAGCACCATTGAGAAATTCTCCTCGACCGGCCAGGACTTGGGTGTCTTCGCCAGCTCGAACTTGAATCATCCGGCGGGTCTTGCCTTTGACAGCCGCGGCGATCTCTACGTGGCGAACTACTGGGGGACCACGATTGAAGAATTCTCTCCCAGCGGAACCGACCTGGGCACGTTCGCCTCGAACTTGAGTGCGCCCGACGGCTTGATGTTTGACGGCAGCGGCAATCTCTACGTGGTGAATCAGAACGCCGACGCGATTGTGAAACTCGGATCGAACGGAGCCGGCTCCGTCTTCGCCAGTTCCGGCATGAACGAGCCGGATTTTATCGCGGTGCAGACGCCTGAGCCCTGTAGCATCGCGTTATTGCTTGCGGGCGCGGCGGCGTTGGGAATCTGGAGACAACGCCGGAGCGGCTGCGGCTGGCGAAGGAGTGTAACGAGAACTGCAAAGCCAGCGGCCTTCGACCAACCCGACATCCCACCCATCCTGTCGGTCTTCCCCTCGCATTCGTCCCCGGCGCACGCGGCACGAAGGGCAGCTTGATCGGACGGCGGGCGGCGGCGATGGACGTACCTGTAGAAGTACCTCAATCCGCAGCCCTGGTAAGTCGTGATCGCCGACCAGGAAGTGTAGGCCCGCCCGGTCAACCGCTCGGCAACCTGATTGGGATACAATGGGGCTGCAATCATCGCCGCCCTCCGACGCCATTGGCCACCTTCAACTCATCGATCAATTCGCTCGCCTGTCCGATGCCGAGGTCTTCGGCATGGTCGATGCCGTAGCGCTCTTGCAAGGTGACGGCTAGGTCGAGGCCCTGCCGGCTGGCGATGGCATGGATGGCCCGAACCTGACTGGCGGTGGCCTTGCCCTTGCCGTTGCCATTCGAGGCGGCATGGCCATTGGTGTGCCCGTCTGAAGTGGCGTGGCCGTTCCGCTTGTTGCCTTTGATGCGGATTTCTCTTGCCCAGCAGCTACCCGCGATTCTATTTCCGGAAATAGGATTTGCTCCATTTCCAACGGCTAAAAAAGGCATCCCCGGCCTGCCGAAATGCCTGTCCAGCAAGGCAACCCAGCAGACGCCCTCGGCAGCACAGTTGAGCGTCACGCCTTCGTGGCTTCAGGCGACCTTATCGTTCGCTGGACCGCGACGGTGCGGGGTCAGGGCCGCCAAGCGTCGCAGATGGCCGTGCCCTGGCCGCTTCCGGTCGGCCGATGGCCACACTGCCTTTTCAACGGGCCCTCATTACGTAATGTCCGAGTCCTCAAAAATCGGCACCCCCCAAGCCCAGCCACCCGGCAGGCCTGAACGATGCACAGTGGCGGGCGATGCTCGACTCAGCCGAACGTCCGAAATCGTCACCGTGGATCGCTCCGCTGCTTGCCCCCGGCGGCCTTTCGGTCCCCAAGCTAGAACGCAAATAAGGCGGCCGCCAGCCGCCCCGATTTATGCGCCGCCAGGGCCACCCCCCTTGTGTCACAGCCCGCCGCGGCGCAGTAGAATGAGAGACGGCTCGACGCTCGGTGCTCCGGGTTGGGGCGGTGTCGGATAACGTGCCAGTTTGGCGGCCAGCCGATTTTTTGCCAACGCCATTAAGACATGGTTTGCCCGAACCCAAAGAGGATTCCATGCCCTCGGATTCCTTCTATCCTCCGGCCCCCTCGGCAAAACTACCGGTCATTCGTCTCGACCTCGGCTACCGCCTGCGCGTGCTGGCGGTGATCGCCGGGCTATTGCTGTTCTTGCTGTTATACCTGGTGTTCATCGTCCTCGCCGGGATCATCGCCTATGGCCTCCTCGTTCTGCCGGTGCCCTGGGAGTCGTTGGCACACGCCGGCGGCTGGGTGCTAGGGTTCTTCATCGCCCTGAAGTATGGCGGGGCGTTGGCGGCCGCGCTGCTTTGGTTGTTCCTTTTCAAGGGGCTTTTCAAGCGGCACAAGGCCCCGCGGGCAGCCCACGTCGCCCTGGCCGAGGAGGACCACCCCGAACTGTTCGCCTTCATCCGCTGCGTCTACCGCGACGTCGGCGCCCGCCGGCCGCGCCGCGTCTATGTCTCGCCCGAAGTCAACGCCGCGATGATCTACAACACGTCGCTCGTAAACCTGATCCTGCCGCCCCGCAAGGACCTGCTCATCGGCTTGGGCCTGGTCAACGTCGTAAACCTGGTCGAGTTCAAGGCGGCGCTGGCCCACGAGTTCGGCCACTTCGCCCAGCGCAGCCTCGGCCTGGGGACCTACCTGGCGGTGGCCAACCGCATCATGCACGACATCATCTACAGCCGCGACGCGCTGGACAGCGTCGTCGACCGCTTGTGCCGCGACGAGGAAGGACGCGGTTTCTTCCCCGCCTGGGGGCTCAAGGGCCTTCTCTGGGTGGTGCGCAAGATCCTTGCCGGCATGTATGTCGGCCTGAACACGCTCTACCTTTCCCTCGGCCGGCAGATGGAATACAACGCCGACAACGCGGCCGTTCGGCTCACCGGTTCCGACGCCCTGATCCACGGGCTGGCCCGCATGAAATTCGCCACCGAATGCATGGCCGAGGCCATCCAGTCGCTGGACGCGGCCGCCGATCATGGTTTTTTCTCCGACGACCTATTCTATCATCAGACGGCGGCCGCCTGCCGGCTCCGCCACCGCGCCAAGGACGAGCGGCTGGGCCTTCCGCCGGAGTTGCCGCCCGACACAACCGTCCAAGTGCATGTCTTCCCGCCTGTGACCGCCGGCCCCGCGGACCGTTGCAGTTCGCATCCCGCCGACTATCTGCGCGAGCAGAACGCCAAGCGGGTGTATGTCCGCAGCCCGATCGACGACCGCTCTGCTTGGCTGCTGTTCGGCAACCCGGCGGCCCTGAAGACGACGGTGACCGGCGAGCTCTACCGGCAGATTCTGCGGCGGAAGGAGCCGTACCAGCCTCGCCCGGCCGCCGAAGTCCAGCGCGTTATCGACGCCGAGCATGCTGAAAGCACATTTGATCCGCGCTATCAACAGTTCTACGACGACCGTTTCATCAGTCCGGGCGACCTGTCGGTATTGCCGGAACCTTGGCCTTGGGACAAGGCCGCCGCCTGGCTTGCCACATGGCCTCCCGCCGACCTGCAACGGCGGGTGGAGGCCCATCAGGAACTCCAGGCGGAGCACCAACTCCTCGAGAGCCTGAAAAGCGGCCGTGTGTCGCCCAAGGACAAGACCTTTCCGTTTCGCGGTCAACAATATGCAGCCGCCGACCTGCCGCGGCTGTTTGCCATGGTCGACGAGGAACTCCACGCGAGCTTCAAGTCGCGCGTTGCCCTCGACGGCGAGGTGTTTCTGGCCCATTGGTCCGTCGCCCGGCATCTCGACCGCGCTGCGAAGACCGACGACGACCCGTACGAGTTGGCGGGGAGCCCCGAAAGCGGGCACGAAGGCGAGCTTTTGATGCGCTATCGTTTCCATTTGTCGGTCCAGGGGCTTCTGCGGCGGACGATGGCCGCGCGACAGTGTTTGCAAGATATCGTTCTTGCCGTTGCACGAGACCCCGATTTACCGGCCGACGACTTCGCTCAGGTCAGCAATCCTCTGAACTCGGTTCTCCATTTCCTGGCCGAGACGCTTGAGACGGCCCGAAGCATGCAGACCCCTGCTCTGCTAAATGTTCCGGCCGGCACGCCGCTCCATGCCCTGATCGTTGACCGTGCCGACCGGACGTTGTCGCCGCGGTCGCGCCATCGCATCACGCAGGAGTGGGTGACCAAGCTGGCGGCGCGGTTGGAGGCCGTCCTGACCCGGCTGAAGCGCGTTCATTTCAAGAACCTCGGGGGCCTACTGGCCTGCCAGGAAAGGCTGGCCGAGCAGGTCAAGCGGGCATGAGAGCCCGTCAATTCGGCGCATATCCGGCAAGACCATTCACGTAATCACCGTCGACATTACCGGATTGGCACGTTTGGGAACTTCGTGTCGTTGCGAGTTGATAGAGATGATGGCCGACCGCGTCATCGGTCATAATCAGGAACGCAGCGTCAAAATATGACCAAACCAGCCTCCCACCCCACACCGCCCCGCCCGCCCTTCCAGTTCAGCTTGCGGACGCTGCTCTTGCTATTCGTGGTGCTGGGGTCGTCGCTGGCGAACGTCACGGGTTCCTCTCTGCCTCGCGTGGGTCGAACTGCCGCCGAACCGACACGAGAAACGCTTGGATCGCCGACACCGTGTCGGTGGTCGGGCGGTCGATGCGGAACCACTCCCGATCTTCCCACACAACCGGAACACCGATTGCTTGTTCCATCCGCTTCTCAAAGTCGGCCCACGGACCGAGACCTGCAGGCCCGCCGAGATCCTCATCATCTGCCCAAGATGGGGGCATGAAGTTGATGCACAGCCATAACCGCCCGGCAGCAGTCCGGCGAATGAATGGCTCGCCGGCTGGGTCGAATCCGGTAAGCGGGTACTCCTCGACACCCTCTTCCATCGATGTACCCTTTCTCACGAGAAATGGCCGACATTTCCCTGCCGGAGTTTCGGAAAGTACCGTCGTATTCTCCATACCAGGTATGGCCATGTCAAGCAGCTCGCACTCGTCACACGTGTCACGAACAGAGAGAATGGGTCCGCCGCCTCCAACATCGCCGCCCTGGCCGTGTGGCTTGCGTCGGTTGGCACGCTGCTGGGCATGGCGGTGCGGGGCAGGAAGGTCCCGTCATTTCCGCCGCCACCCGCGTGCTGAGGTCACTGTCTGGATTTGTGCCCTTCGACGGCCCGCGTGGCAGCTATGGCGGCGAGGCCGGGGCCATCGATCTTCGGGGTCGTGGCCGCCGGGCGCCTTGATTATGCGCTGGCCGCCGTCTGTCTTTCGGTCCTCGGCCGGCCCGGCGATCCCGGAAATTTTGTCCGGGTTGGCGGCGCTATGCCGGCCACCAGAAATCTTCTTGATGACCCGCCTGCCCGCAGCTATCGGGCCCTCGAATGGGCCTTCCACGGCCCTCGACTGACCCCGAATCGGTCCGTGCGGCTAGGGAGCCAAACGAAAACTGCTGCCAAACAGAGAGAATCTCCTCGGGCGATAGACGCTGGGAGCTACATATGTAAAATGAATGGGAGTGCAAGCCGGGATCGGTCCCAGGCTCACCTCGAATAGGAACTGCCCGATTACGGAGCTTTACGATGTCGCTCGCTCAACCGCCGGCCACGAGTCATGATCTTCCCGATCGAAGCACCTGGCTGATGGTCCTTGGCACCGTTCAGATTCTGCTTGGCTGTCTGTGCGGCCTGTTGGGAGTGATGATGGCCGTCGTCCCCTTGCTGGGGCCAATGGCTGGGGCGCCGCAGGGCCAGGCGACAAATGCACCGATGATTCCGGCCATAGCTCTATACTTCGTGCTGACCGTGGGGTTCATCTGGCTGGGGATCGGCTCGATCCGTACCCGCCGCTGGGCCTGGACCCTGACTGTTGTTCTGTCGTGGATGTGGTTGATCATGGGTATAGCTGTGGCCGTCTTCTTCGTGCTTTTCGCGTGGCCGATGATGTCGGCGGCGGCCCAACAGCAGGCGAAACTGCCGCCGCAGATGCTCATGATCATGCAAATCATGACCGGCGCGATCCTGGGCTGTACCTACCTTCTCCTGCCGGCCCTGTTTCTGGTCTTCTACCACCGAGAGTCCATGCGCGAGACTTGCCGGCAGCGCGATCCGCAGATCCCCTGGACCGACCGCTGCCCGATGCCGGTGCTCGCACTGAGCATCCTTTACGCCATATCCGCGTTGTGCATGCTTTCGGCGGCGGCTAACGGCTGGGTGATGCCAGCGTTTGGCGTAATTCTCTCCGGTGCAGCCGGCGCGGCAGTGATTCTGCCATTGACGCTGGCGATGGCCTACCTTGCTTGGGGAACATATCGGTTGCAGATGGTCGCCTGGTGGGGGACGCTGCTGCTCTTCATCGTTGGGATCTTGAATATGGTTACCTTCTCGCAGACTGGCCTGATGGAAATGTACGAGAAGATGCACATACCCGCGGCCCAGTTGGATATGATGCGGAAGTCGGGCATGATCGAGACGATGTCTCGCTGGATGCCCTGGATGGGCTTACTGGGCGGGGCCGTGTGGCTGGGCTATCTGTGGTACGTCCGGCGCTACTTTGTGCACACCGATTGTGCCTCGGCTGACCGCGAGCGAACCTAACGGCCGCCAGCCGGCCATCTCCAGGTCCGCGGCTTCAGCGTGCTGTTGAAGGTCGAAGTAAAGGCGGGCAGGACGTGGGCGGAGTGCAAATGCGGGCGGCGTCAACTGGTTGCAGACTCGATTGCAAGGAGTTGGCCGGGTCCCTTATCGGGCCGCCGATTCTGGCTATGATGCCGTCCAGCCACTATCCAAAGTGGAAAGTCGAGCCGCTTCGCTCTCGATCTGGGCCACTTTGTCCATCTTGTTGCGTTCGACGCTCCGCGCTTCGGCTCATGGTATTGCGGGCCGTGGCGCAGTAGAATCGACCGTAGCTCAACGCGGACAATAATTTCGATCAACTTAGGAGGCGATTCAGATGCATATCGAGGGCATGAAGGAAGACGGCCTGGAAATCCCAGAACCGTCTTCCGTTGCCGAATTTATCGAGGCGTGAAGTCGTGCAAAATACGAGCGGCGCGTACAGGCGGGACTCCGTGAAACTTCCCTTCCCGGCTACGGGCGGCTCTTTTCTTTTGGGACACCGCCAGTATCCGATGATTTGCTTGAGACGGCAGGCATTAGCAAAGCAGGCGAGTTTATTTGGTGACCGGTAATCTTCAACGTCTTCTCGTCACCACGGCCCACAAAAGTCAGCGTTTCGGTGGCTTCGCCGTTTGCGTATTGGACTTGATAAATAAGCACGATCGTCTTTGTGCTTCCCCCGACACCCGAGAAAGTCTGATAGTTCCAGTTCTTCAACTGGTGGTCCTTATAGTCCCCCAGTTTCTCATGCAGACCAAGGATCATGCCACGCCACTGTTCCTTGCTGGTTTTCTGATAAAACTCGGGAGAATAAAGTTGCAGAACGGCATCCCAATCCTTCTGTGACCGCGCCTGGTAGAGCTTAGTGGCGGTCGCTTCTGCGGCCTGTTTGCTCGCTCCGGCGCCGCAGCCACCGAGCAAGAGAGTTGTTGCGAACAGAGCAAAATGAACAAGACAGCTTGTTTGCATGACGTTCTCCTTCATTCGATTCGCGGTTTGACCAAGTTGTCAGCCGTCCGAAGGCGGACCTTGCGACTGGTCGTTGATGGCCCATTCCTGCATTGTACAATTTCGCCAGCATTATACAATCCTGACAAAGGGGTTGGAGGGACGCCGCCTGTCCACTGAGGTCGTTGTCTGGATTTGTGCCCTTCGACGGCCCGCGTGGCAGCTATGGCGGCGAGGCCGCGGCCATCGCACCCTCGTTCAGGTCAAGCGGGGCAATTCTTACCCTGGTAGCAATCTCGATCGTCTCAGCGCGTCTTTGCTGCCGGAGCGCCTTCGGGCTTCTTGGCGTCCTTCACTTTCTCGTACAGCTTCAGGGCCTCCGGCCTCATGCAAAAGGGCCCGTAATCCTTCGGCGGGAGACTGGACTCCAGAGTAGCCTTCGCCTCCCAATCCTGCCCGCGCTGGTGGAGGATATGGGCCCAGTAGGTCGCCGTATCGTTGTCCAGGTTCCAGTAGGCCGCCCAGATGGCCTGTTCGATGTCCACGCCGGCCACTTCGAAATCACCTCGGCGGAAGTGGGCCCAGCCCAAGGTTACCAAGGCGTTACGGTTGTCCTTGTTGTCGCGCAGATTGGCTTCGGCATAGTCCAACCCCCGCTGCTTCTTGGCCGGGTCGTCCTGCTCGACGAGGGCCAAGGCGAGGTTGTTCCTGGCGACGAAGTCCTTCGGAGATTTGTCGATCACCTTTTGGAAGTTGTTCTCGGCATCCGGCCAGTCATTCTCCCACAAGGCGACCAGGCCGCGAAGGGTATGGCCCACGTTGCTGTCGCTGTACTTCTTGGGATCGGCTGCCTCGATTCGCAGTGCGGCTTCGGTCTGTTCCTTGGCATAGGCGATTCTGCCGCTTTCCAGAGCCCAGATGGCTACGGCCTGACGGGTGAGCAGATCGTCCGCGGCCATCGTTAGAGCGCCCTTGAACCATGTCTCGGAATGCCCGCTGCCGCGCCCGAACTGAAAGTAGTACTGTGCCATGATGGCTTCCGCAGTGGGGAAGACTTCCCGCGTAGCCGTCTATTTCCTGAAACTGACTTTGCGTGATTTTGGGAAGTTCATTATAAAGGGGGCATGGACGTTGAGCAACTCAAGGAGGATGTTCGCTTGGGGAAGATCCCACAGGATCGGCTTATTGAATTGGTCGTGACTGTGCTGGGCAAGTTGCAGGCAGCGGAGAATCGGATCAAAGATCTGGAACGGCAATTGGGCGTCTCGGCGACGCAGAAGTGTTCGGAGCCGTTTTCGGTGCGCGCGGAAGAACAGCGACAGGAAGCGCGGGGCAAGAAGCGGAAGCGGAAGCAACGATCGCGGGGTGGGCGAAAGAGGACCGCAGAGAAGGTCGCCCAGGCAGTGCGAACCGAGACTGTGTTCCCGGTGGGCGTGCCGGAAGCAGACTGCTGGCTGTCGCACACTTGGGCGGTGTGGCGGGTCGAGAAGGGCCAGGCGGTGCTTGTGGCCTATGAAATCTATCGCGGCCCAAACAATCGATACGGCAAGATTCCCGGCGTCTTTGGCCGCGGCGAGTTCGGGATCGAGATCGTACTGGCCATCGCGTATCAGGTGTACATCGTCGGCTTGTCGTTCGACAAGGCATGCCTGTTGATGAACTTTTTCCAGGGCCTCAATCTGCGGAAATCGCAGGCCGAGGCGCTGATGAAGCGGTTGGCACGGCAGTGGGAAGAGGAATTCGACGTGCTGTGCATGTTGCTGGCGAACTCGCTGGTGGTGCATACGGACGAGACGGGCTGGAGCATCCAGAGCGTGTGGGCATTTCTCTCGGAGAAGGTCCGCGTGATATTCTTCGGCGTGCCGAAGGACGCGCAGACGCTTGGGCAAATTCTCGATCCGGCGACGTTTGAGGGGATACTGATCAGCGACGACGCGGCCGTGTATGCGAACTTCACGCAGGCGCAGAAGTGCTGGGCCCATCTGCTGCGGAAGGCGATCAAGCTGACGTTGCTGGAACGGACCAATGCCGAGTACCGTTGTTTTGCGGATCGGTTGTTGGAGATCTACCACGAGGCTTGTCGTGTGCAGCGCGACAAGCGGCTGAGCGCGGCGGGCCGGGCAGAGAAAGTCGGCGCGCTGAATGACGAGGTCCTGGAGCTTTGTGTTGACATGTGGGTGGAGCAGTTACCGCCCGGTGAAGGACCGGAGGACCAATATCGACGGTTGTGCAACGAGTTGATGCGGCTGTTGCTGGCGGGGCAATTCTTCACCTTCGTGACGGCCGTCCCGGTGGCGAAGCCGAACGGCGAAATGATGACAGTCTCGGGAACGAACAACGAGGCCGAGCGGACGCTCCGCTCCCCGGCGCAGGCCCGGGAGACGGGCCGTACCAACAAGACGCCGGCTGGCGCGCGGCGTCAAACGGTGATCGTGAGCGTGTTGGAATCGCTACATCAGTATCTTTCTGTTTTTACGCTATCGAACGTGATCCAAGAAATCGGGCACTGGCTGCAAGCCGGCCGAAGTTGCTTCGCCCGGCTGGCAGCCAAACTCGGCCTGATCGACGGCCAATCGCAAGCCGACAGCCCATCCCTGCTGGATCGGGTGCTTCCCCTGCCGGATGGATAAGAAGTCTTGGCAAGAGTACGCATCTTCATCGATTGAGCGAGCCGCGAACATTTCCAATGTTCACCGAGCACTTGGAACACTTAAGTCGTCTTCGCTCTCAGTCTCAAACCTTCTTCGCCTCAGGCCTTGGCGTTGGGCATTGCTCTGCGCGCTCATTGCACTGAGCAACGCCAACTCTCAGCCCGCCAACCTCGCCGCACAGAATGGTCGGCTACACTTCACCTGGATTGATGGGACCGCCCCCAAAAAGCGGCATCTATCTGACGAGGAACTTCTGTCAATTCTCGATTATCTTGAAGGCCGTTGGCCCAGTGTGACCGCAGGGGCCTTGTTCGCCAAGACAAGCCTTTGGATGTGGGCGAGACGGGCAGAGGTTGCGAGCCTTCGCTGGGAAAACCTCCGCATTGTCGGGAATGAACATCACTTCGACTTCATTGGCAAATGGGGCATCCGAAAGTGGGCCAGGATTCCGACCGGGCTGTATCAAGAGTTGCTCATGGTTCGCACTGACAGTCCCTACGTCTTCGCCTCCTACACAGAACAGCTACGGGAACACTACCAACAGAGTGCCCGTCCGCAAACTGCCAAGAAGGTCGGCCTGGAGTTCGATCCCGAACTCCTTTACGGTTGGTTCCACACAAAGATTAAGAAATGGGCCGAAGTGACGGGGCGGGAACGGGCGAGCCATCATTCATTCCGAAAGACGGCACTTCAAACCGCCAGACGGGGCGATGATCGCAACGGCCAAGTCGCGCAGGATGCAAAAGTCACCGAAGCGGTGATGATGCGGCACTACGTCGATGAGACCGACGAGGAACTCCGTCAGGCGAGCAACCGTACATATTTCCGCCTAGTGGCAGCAATAAGTCCCCAGGTGGCCCAGCGGTATGGCTTCCGAGCCGACGAGGAAGGGGTCAGCCTGGAAGACCAGCTTGCGGCTGCGGTCAAAGCCAAGGACTGGCTTCTGGCGAAGGAGCTTCTGGCGCGGCTTCAGGCTTGATAGGCCGTCTACTCAGAGGCTATCCGAAAAGTTTTCTCGTATTTTCGTGGGTTTTATGCGGCGGCTTGGTAGTGGAACGCAGGTTGGCTGACCGGCGATAGTCTCCGGAGCATCAAATGGATGTTGCTAACTTGAATCATGGCCACGCTCGATTCGACGCGTTGTTCATAGTCCTTGCTGTTGCGACGACATCGGCCATTCCAGGCGTTCGTTCGCTCGACCACCCAGCGTTTCTCCAAAGGGGTGAAGCCGCGAGTACCCTCTGGACGCTTCTTGACTTCGATCCGCCAGCCTGGACGGTATTCCTTCAGCCAAGCTTCCAATCCATGGTTGTGGTACTTGTTGTCGCCAAAAATGACCGTCAGCCGCGGGAAGTCCTCCGCTGTGATTTGCCCAAGGAGTTTTGGTGCGGCGGCACCATCGTCGGTCCCGGCTGCGGTGACCAGCACCGCCACCAGCAATCCCAGGGTATCCACCAGCAAATGCCGCTTCCGGCCCTTGATTTTCTTGCCTCCGTCGTAGCTCCGCTCCTCCCCGCCAACTTCCGTGGTCTTGACCGATTGGCTGTCGATGCACATCGCGCTGGGCGTGGGTTCCCGGCCTTGTTGGGTACGCACCTGGACCCGCAACGCATCGCCGAACTTGGCCCAAGTGCCATCGTCGCGCCACTGTGCAAAATACTCGTACACGGTGCTCTTGGGAAGCAGATCGTGAGGGAGCATGTCCCACTGGCAACCGGCGCGATTAAGGTACATGATCGTGTTGATTACCTCCCGCATATTGACTGTCCGCGGCCGACCGCCATGCTTGCTTGGCGGAACCAACGGCTCCAAAATGGCCCATTGTGCGTCGGTCAAGTCGGTCGGATAGGCTTCGCGTGCTGGCATGTCCATGTGCAGGCTCCTTGGTTCTCAGAAACGAAAGGCCGCACAATACGTAATTCAGGTAATTTGGAGCAAGATCACTTTCCGGATAGCCTCTCACACCCCTCGACAATAAAGTCCATGCCGGTCATTCCGACCGGCATGGGCTTTATTGCTTCTCAAGCGGGATAGGGGCTGTTTATGCGAATTTTTGCGAAAAGTGATTTTGCCCGGCGAACTCCATAAAACAAAAAAGCCATAAGTGCTTATCACTTATGGCTTTAGGAGTACACCAGACAGGACTCGAACCTGTAACCTTCGGTTCCGTAGCTAGTCCCAAAAGTTCTTCCGAAGTATAGGTGCATCAACAACTTACGTCGTAAGCCGACGCTCGCAAAGGCGTTGCGTTCTCAAGCATATCCGCAGTTGGCGTCCCGAAATGGTCGCCAAGCCAACTTAGTCCGGCCGTTCTTGAGAATTCTCAAAAACCGTATCCGCATCATCATCGCAGATCGACTTCACGACGATCAACAGCCGTCATCATAGCCGCCACGCCTCAAAAAACAAACTGTCCACTTCGGCAAATTTTTGGGGGGCGCGGGCGGGGGCTTGAAGGGGGCGCGACGGCAGTCTCTTGACCGCTTCATCGGCCGTGTCGTCGTCTGGAAATAGTTTACGATTTACCATGAATTACGACTCAGTTTCTCGGCCACCGGCTTCATCTCCTCGCCGGTTCGCCCTTCTCCGAATTGGCTTCGTGTCAGGAGAGAACTCAAGGCATTGGCCCTCTTCAACCTTCTGGTTCTTGTCCACAACTCGACGCCCATCGACGCAGGCTGGCGTATCCATCGCCACGCCGATCTCGTCACGCAAACCAGCCTGAATTTCTGCGACGGTGTATCCAGCCAACTTCACGTTATTGTAGTAAGCTCCGTAGACAACACTGACGTTGCCGTTGCCATTCCGCGAGCATTGCAGGCAATTCCCACGCCACTCTTTCAGGCTGTCGTGAAAGAAAGCAAGCACTTGACCGGCTTCGACCTTTCTGTTCCCGGCGCTGATCCTCTTGCCGTCCAAAAACACGTCGATGTCGCTACCGATGTCGATGAAATCGCGTAGGGTAACGCGAATTCTGTCGAGGGTCCATCCGGCCATATCTAATTCGGCACAGCAGCCGTAAACGACTTTGACCTTGCCCGGCTTCTTTTCGTCCTTATTCATGTCCGCTCCTCCGATCTTGAAACTACCGGTAAGACTGCCTCGCCCTGCGGGCGAGGCAGTCTTACCGGTACCGTGATGGTTACTTTTGCCAACAATCCAATCTTACCGAGCAGCAATGGAACTCGCTCGCCAATCCCGTTGGCCCTGAGCCTGCTTTTCACCGCCATGCTGACGATTCTCGTTGGCCTTATTAGGGGTTGCGTTTCTTGTAGCTTGAAATGCACGTCGCTATATTGATTGAAGGGAGAACCGGAGCAAGAGTATGATCGTCTGGATTCCAGAGAGGGTAGGAAGGCTATATTCGGCCTATTCTTCAACGTCTGCAACCGACCTTCGGGGCGTGGCGAGTGTCCATCGCAAGGCATTGAAATGGAGCTACGTTATCCAGTTTGGGCCGGTCAAGAATGGTTGGCGTCCGCGCTGGTTTCCGTCAAAAGAAGAGGCAATGCAAGCCGTTGAAAGGGAATTGACCAGGGGGCTAGTCAACCGGCTCCGATTATGGCTCAAAAAGCCGCCCCCGGTGATTTTCAAACGCACGGCCGAAGTAGCATGACGAGTCGGGGCCTATGCTGGTGCCGAAACCAGCCCCGCTGCCCGGCCTGCTCCTGGCCGCCGCCATAGCCATCGGTGAGGGACTGCCGAATCCGTTCGCCCAGCCGCTTGTCGGCTGGCAGGCATTGCGGCTGCTTCCAAGAATCTCCGTCGCCCTGGCCCTGCCGTTTTTCCGCCTGCCCGATCCTGGCCGGAATCGCACTTATTGAATTCCTCATTCCGGGCCTTACAATTCATTGTCGTCGGATGACGAGGCGAAGAACAACTCGGCCCAGCCGGGGGGTTCGTTGAAGAGTAAGCCGACGTGGTAGAACGCCTTCGGGTGTTGCACCACGTCGGCTTTTTTTGTTTTTGATAGACGCACAGGACCGAACTGCATCGGTGAGGACGAATTTCGATGAGAACCAAAGAAGAGGTTGAAGCTGCAATCAGCGAAGAAATCGGTCGCTTTGAGCAGGATTACATGGGGCGATGCCCTAAGATCATCCAAGTCCACCTGTTGGGGGATTTTCTCGTCGTGCGTCTCCAAGGCGTCTTAACCGCAGCCGAGCAACAAGTTGTCAAGTCGTGTCCAGCCGAGCAAGGGCGGGATTTGCTGAAGCAAGAACGGAGACATCTACTTGAAACGGCCCGTCCCGTCATGGAGGCGATGGTCAAAAGGGTCACTGGTGTCGAGGTCGTGACAATGCTCCATGACATCGACATGATAACCGGCGAGAAGGTTATTCTCTTCCCCCTAGCCCGAACGCCTGACTGCCAGGATGCGAAGTGAAGCAGCGTTTCGCTCAGGTCTTACGGGAAATGCGATGCCCCTCTGTAACCGGGGAATTGTATTGTTAGGATAACCGGCCGGTTGGTCCGTTGCCCGATCTGCTCGCGCCCGCCTGCAAAGCCATTGGTGACGGCCTCCCAAATCCCATTCCCCCAGCCGCTCCCATGAGGCTTCTGTTCGCCGCGATCCTGACGATGATAGTCGGCTGAAAATGGGAAGGCGTCGGCGGCCTGCTGATCCTGGGCGGGCTGGCCTTCTTCGCGGTCGTGAACCACGGCGTTCAGATCAATTTGGTTTTCGGGCCGATGTTTGCAGTGGGGGCTGATCGACTTGGGGTGCGGGTGGAGAATGGCGTTGATGGGCTGACTTTTCCAATCCTTGCCGCCCGCAAGCCTACTTATCCCCTTGAAGAGTGATGGCCCTGGCAAACGGGAGCCGTTGACGGCCCATTGGCGGGTGGTACAGTAAAGATTTGTGAGATCGAGGTTGCCAGGAGATGATTCCCGCTCGATTGAAATTCCTTCCCTAAACCGGTTCCGATAGTCGAGGAAACCATCGCCATGCCCAAGAAACATGCCAAGAAAGTGGCGAAAAAGAAAGCTGCCAAAAAGACTGCAAAGATGAAACCAGCCCATCCGTCGTCGGATGCGGCTCCGCAGGTGCTACAACCTGGACTTCAGGCACAGCACGGGCAGGGTATTCCCGAGCCATCAAGCGAGGACGTTGCGGTACGTCCAGCGTTCCTTGTATCACTTGATGGAATACGCCCGCTCATTGAACAGTTCCTAACGTCGTTTGACCCATCGGAAATCAACTATATCGGAGGCACACGCTTCCCAGCACTGTGCCGTAACTTTGTGCGGGCCTGGACCATCGACCGTTCAAATTGGCAAAACGCCGCCCGTGTGGGCAAGACGTTCATTGAAATGCGAACGATTCCTTCGCGCATGGCGGACCTCAATCTACAGATTAAGCAAGCGAAAAACCGCGCGGAAAAGCAGCAACTCGCTTTGGAAGAATTGGCTGGTGAATTCCTGCGATTGCATGACAAGTTGCTCAATGTCTTTGGCAACTAACCTTGCCCGAAGGTGCCCCCATGAACGGTCGATCATCGTCAGCCCACGTTCTTTTTGACCAGATCAAGGCTGGGGGATTATCGGTTCTCAACGGCATGGTGAAGTCGTCCCCGCCAACCTTCGAGGAGGAATGGGTGGACTTCAAGGGGGCAGCGATAATCGCCCCCGATGAGATCAAAAAGATTTGGAGCAAGGCACTCGCAGGCTTCGCAAACACGGGAGGTGGCGTCCTGATCTGGGGGATTGATGCTCGAAAGGACCAAGCGGGAGTCGATCACGCTCTGTCCCTCAGTTTGGTTCCCGACCCTGACGCGATGAAATCCCGCTTGATGGAACTGCACCATCAATCCACCGATCCGCCCGTGCTGACAGTGGAAGTCGAATCGTATCCTGATCCAGGGGCAAGCGGGGCTGGATTTGTCGTCTGCCTAATCCCCGAGAGTCCGTTCAAGCCGCACCGTGCTGAACACCTGACGAACAAGCCGTATTACATTCGGGCTGGCGACGACTTCGTGATCCCCAGCCCAGCGTTGCTTCGGCATCTGTTCTATCCGCATACGTATTCGCATCTGTGGGTCGAAGTCGCCGTTACGGTCAAGCCACAGACTAAGCTGAACACGAAAGGACTTCCTATGCCAGACGGGGCTGACATTAGTTACGATGTCCGCATCCACAATTCGGGAACGGCGACCGCCCAAGATGTGTATGTCGTATTTCAGAGTGAGATTCGTGGGAATGACTATCGTAGCGGAAAGGATTGGATCGTCACAGCGAATCCGCAGGGACAATCAGCCCTTATGGGACGGCGGCCCCTTCATCCTGGCGCAGTATCAGAGTTGTTCGTGCTGACCCAACGTGCGACTTTGCCCAAGCATCATTCGCATCGACCCGACGTTCCTCGCTTTGAAGGTGCGGCCTTGCGATTTCTCATGTACGCCCATGACCGTGAGCCACAGGTCGCCACCGTCATTTTTGACGAGGACGAGATTGAACGCCAAGTTTTGAAACGCGGCGTAGCAGAGTCGGGGCATTGGCATCGACACGTTCCTGGCGATGGGGCGGTGCTGTAGAAGCCAGAACCGTGAACTATGGAAGCCGAAGTAGAACTTGACGAAACCGATCAGCGCGTTCTCCGCTACCTTGAGCAGAAGTGGATCGCTGGCGGCGGCAGCAACTTCAGACTTATTACGCCCGATGAGATCAAGCGAGACAACGGATTGGACGACGAGCAGTATATTCGGATCATTCCTCGATTCAGGCAACTCGGCGTTGTGGAATCGGCCGGAAGCGATGGCAGCCTTTTCGTCAAAGAGATCGTCTTGCATCGCGTTGAACAGGTTGACCGCCAGCAAGAAGCGATTGCCGAACAGGCCAAGGTCGATATGGACGTTCTGATTAGTTGGTCGAAGAGCCGCAGCCGAGAGGTCGCCACGCTTTTCCACGGTTGGCTTCCCACGGTTCTTCCTGGCGTGGCCCCTTGGATGTCGGACAAGGACATTGACAAAGGCACCGAATGGTTCGCGGAGCTTCAGGGCCTCCTTGGACGAGCCAAGCTCTGCATCATTTGCATGACCGCAGAAAACGTCCGCTCCCCCTGGCTTTACTACGAGACTGGCGCGATTGCCGCCAAGAATGATGAACACGTCCGCGTCTGCCCATATCTCGTCGGCATCGAACCGAGCATGTTGTCGGACGGCCCCTTGGGAAAGTGGCAGGCTACGGTGGCAACGAAGGCCGAAACCCTTGCCATGATCCGCTCACTGAACAAGGTGTTGGACGAAGGTAAACGGAATAATGAGACGCTCTTGGAGGGGAACTTCGAGACGCGGTGGCCTGATTTCCAAAAGGAACTCAATCGCATTCTGGCGTTGGACATCAAGGGCGGCGATGAGTTCATTGCCACGGAAGCAGATCAGCTTGCAGGCTACAATCTGTCATCGGAGGCGCGTACTCTCTTGGTAGAAGCCTCCTTGGATAATCTGGGGTTGGTGCGGTGCATTCCCTCGAAGCGGTGTTTCACTATCCAGACCAACGGCAGAGGTTTTACCGAGGAACCACGAAATCCACGTTTGGAGGCGCTTTGGAAGCAAGCGATTGCCGATTTGGTTCATTCTGGCCTGCTAGAAGAGCGTAACAATAACTATGGGGTGACAGCCAAAGGTTACGAAGTGGCTGATCTCTTGAAGGCAACAGGTTCGCCGCTCCCGATGAGCGACAACTAGCACGGAAGCGACTACGATGCCGATCTCAAAGTGAACGATGGATCTCGTCCCCGCCCAATCCCACGACGATCACCTTGTCGCCCGTCAGTTGTTCATGGAATATGCCGATTGGCTGGGCGTTGACCTCTGCTTCCAGGGATTCCAGCAGGAACTCGACGGGCTTCCTGGCGATTATGCTCCACCGGATGGGCAGTTACTCCTGGCCGTCGAAGACGATCATGCCGTTGGATGCGTGGCGATGAGGAAGCTGGGAGACGGCATCTGCGAGATGAAACGGCTCTACGTGCGGCCAGGACATCGGGGCAAGGGCCTGGGTCGTAAGCTGGCCGAAGCGATTATTCAAGAGTCTCGAACCTTCGGCTACCAGAAGATGCGACTGGACAGCCTCACGTCGTTGAAAGAAGCGGCGGGGCTGTACCGATCCTTGGGGTTCACCGAGATTCCGCCTTACAGATACAACCCGCTGCCCGATGCAGTCTTTATGGACCTTGGGTTGTGAGGGGAGAACGCATGGGTTGGATCGCCAGCCGCGCGAGATCAAGCTGGGGGAGGGGAAGTATGTGGACAATATATTGATGTACCGCTTCACGCGACCGGCCAGTATTCCTGCCTGTGGAAAGGCGATAAAATGAATGGCAAAGGAGCCTGAACCATGAAACCCATCGCCCTCACCATCTTGATCCTCGCCGTCCCCGTCTCCGCCCTCGCCGCCGAAAAGCACGACGAGGCCGAGAAACAGGCCGTCGCTGCTGCCGAATCCTGGTTGGCCCTGGTCGATGATGGCAAATACGCCGAAAGCTGGGATGCCGCCGCCGACTACTTGAAGAACGCCGTGACCAAGGACGCCTTCGTGAAGTCCATGACCGCCGCCCGCAAGCCGCTGGGCACGTTGAAGTCCAGGGAGGTCAAGTCCGAGGATTACCGGACCAGCCTGCCTGGGGCTCCCGATGGCGAGTACGTCGTGATCCAGTTCAAGACCTCCTTCGAGAACAAGAAGTCGGCAATCGAGACGGTGACGCCGATGCTCGAAAAGGGTGGCAAGTGGCGGGTGAGCGGGTATTACATCAGGTGAGCAACCACGAAGATGGACACGATTACTTTCAAGGTTCGACCGTCCGAACACTGGTTCGGTGAGGAAATCGAGATTGAAATCAACGGCGAAAGCCTCGCTGCCAAGTTGAGGGCATTCGAGATGCCTCTTGCTAGGGCAGAAGGATCACCGAAGATCGCGGGCGACTACTCTGGGCTTCCGGCTTCGTCATACTTGTTGCCATCAAGACATTTCTTTGGTGAGCAGGCCCATCCCGAAACGCGGGAGGAGCGGGTCGAGCTACTGCTCTGCGGCGGTTGCGGTGAAATCGGCTGCTGGCCGATCTTGGCAAGGATCGCGGTAGCCGAGGACAGGGTGATCTGGAATGACTTTCAGCAACCGCATCGAACTGGCCGAGGGAAGTCGGCTGTTTGGGATTATGCTCGCTTTGGCCCTTTCGTATTCGAGCGTGCCCAGTATGAGCGAGCATTGCGGGAGGCAGCCGAATCACGTCCAACCCATAACCCGCAATCCCCATGACCATCCCCATTCTCTCCTGGTATCTCTGTGTCCTGTTCGTTGTTGCCGCAGTTGTCGAGTCCGCGATGACGGTCGAGCCTGGGCTTTTGGCGTTTCAGATCAAGGGAATCTGGTTGGCATTGTCGATCCTTTTTGCGGCAGTCGCTATCGTCTTCAAGTGGTTCCGTATCCCGCAGCCGAAATGGTTGCTGTGGCTTTTCCAGGGTTTCGCAGTGCTGGCGACCGTGGTGGTCTTGGCGATGGTTGTCGGTTGAAGGAGGCTCGTCACTGCCGCCAGAACCAGAAAAGCAGATTCAAAAGCACCGTCAGCACGACGCTGACGATGATGCAGGTCACGATGGGGAACGAGAAGGACCAACCTTCTCCCCGCATCCGAATGTCGCCCGGCAGGCGGCCCAGCGGCAGGCCAAGGCTTTCGATCAGCCAAACCACGGCCCCGACCACGACCAGCACGATGCCGAAAATCAGAATCGATTTGCCGATCATCTGGCCGCCTCGCTCACGGGTTTCCCGCCCGCTTCCGCAACTGCCTCGCCCATAGCGTAAGCCAGATTACGATCAAGACCATCAGCCACAAGACGAACTTGAGGAACACGATGGCCCAAAACCAAACCTGCTGGACGAAGGGCCAGTCTGTTCCTGGTCCCCACATCGACAAAAGCCACGCGGGTCGAGCCGACATGACGATGAGGTAGATGATCCATTGCAGCGTGATGAACAGGACGGCGATCAAGACCGTCCACCATCCGGCGATGGCGGCAGCCTGGACCCGCTTCACGAAAACGTCATTCATGGCGAATCTCCTTCCTTCTTGAATTCTACCGGGCCGGATAAGCCCTCCCACGCCGTCAGCCGTGGAATCCATCTCGGCACGTTCCGCTTATAGAGCAGGTAATCATCGCCAAATCGCTTCGCCAGCCCCGGCTCCTCGACCAAGGGAATGTAGATCATGTTCACGGCCACTACGAAACCGAACAAGCCGAGCAGCGGCAGAGAACCGAAGAAAACCGACTCCCCCAGCAGAATGCAGCAGACGCCGGTAATCATCGGATTGCGGACGTGCCGATAGACGCCACGAACGACGAGCGTCTGCGGCGGGTTCCAGGGAGCCAGGGTGCCATGCCCGACCGTGGCGAAAAGGCGGTTGGTCCAGGCCATCAAGGTCAGGCCGAGAAGAATGCAGGCGGACCCGCAGACCGGCAGCACGACATTCCACGGAAATGGCGGCCAGCCTCGCCAGGAAGTATAGAGGATCGTGGCCGGAATGACGACGAGAACCATGCCGGGGAGCAGAAGGATTGCTCGAATCTGTTTCCAGGTGTTCATGTCATCCTACCGACGCTTGGGACTAATCGTGGTTAGAAGAAGGGCGAAGTCCAAATCTTCTCTCTCCAAGACGGCCAGATCGCCTTCACTTCATCCAGAAGCCAGCCGCCAACTGTCACCGAACTTTCATGCGAGGCGTAAACGATCCAATCCAGATTGCCCGAGGACCAATAGCCCTCAGCCCCGTTATAATACGGCTGGCAGGAAGACACGTCGAGTTCGTATTCTGGGCCGGATTCCCGTAATTCCCATACCCGTTCGATTCGGCGTGCTCTCAGAATTCTCTCGACCGATTCGGGCGGCACTGCTTCGTAGAATGGCCGATCTTGGAACGCCGCGATGGTCGAAAGTGGGCAAACGGCAAGGGGATACCAATAACCTTCCGTAATTTGCCACCTTTGCCGCAGACGCGACCAAAGCTGCTTCGCTTCATCGGCGGCCAGAACACGTTGGTACGGCAGTGGTTCAATAGCCTCAAGGTCGCCTTCCGATAGACCACGAACGAACCGACAAAAGGCTTCCCGCTCATCAGCGGTTGCAAAGGCGTCGATCTGACCGATAGGCTTCCGAGTGAATTCGTCGTCGCCGGTCGCCCCGGCCAGCAGGAGAATCTCTTGCGTTTCTGCGAAATCCTCAAGCTGTTCGGCGTCCAGCCGCTCGATCTCCACCCGAATTGCCTTCAACACGTTGTAGCGGGGAAACGTCGCCAATGCCTCGGCCGTGTATTCCCAGCCATCGTCCGTGTCCAGGCGGTTCTTCCCCTGCCGGTCCAATTCGGAATACCGATTCGACCAAAATGCGAACTGGTCGATGCAGTAACGACGAGCCGCTGTATGAAGTGCTTGGGCAAGGTTCATGGCTTTTGGCTTCCAGATCGGTTACAGATTACCTTAGTTATATCAGGCCGGTATCGCCGCCAACAGCCACCCTTACCCGCCCGCCGAGGCAAGAATTCCTGTGGACAAGAAGGCCGCTCCAATGCCCGACGCCAGAGAACCAATGCGAGAACTTCAACGAATGGCAGATCGCGTCTGCACGCTGATCCTCAGTAGCGATCTACCCGCAATCGACATCGAAATCGAGAAGAACAAGGTCCGCGAGTATTGCCTCGCACTCTACCCCGACCGCGAGGAACTCTATGAAATGATCTACGAAAGCCGGTTCCAGCGGCTTTGGGAGCAGTTTCGGGACGAAGAGATTTGCAATTGACCGATCTGGGCGGCGTCAATGAAGAATCCAGTAGAACAGTCCAGCCTCGCGGAGCGAGGCTGGACTTATTCAACTGGAATTCCAACGGAAGCGGTGAAGGGATAAAATAAGATTGCGGTTGGAGCGGTTCGCTTCAATCGAGTGTTTGCAGCCGAGGATGACATGGAGATCGACCGCCGAAAGACGCTGACCGAATTGGAGGACAAGGATTGGGGGCCTCCGACTTTCGACTCGCATCTTGTTGCGACAATCCATCAGCTTCGCCACAAGCCGCTGGACGAATTCACCGTCGAGGACTTGAGGATTACCATCGGGCAAAACGTTGGCCTCAAACACCTTTTGCCCATCGCACTTGAACGATTGAACAATGACCCTTTCACGGAAGGAGACTTCTATCGAGGCGATTTGTTGAATGCGGTGCTGGGAATCAAGCCATCCTTTTGGTCGGATTATCCTGAACTACGGCGGATGGTTTCCGAAGTCGTCCAAGGGGCTGAAGCACGTCGCCAAGAACTCGATGAAGTGGAAGCAGAAGCATTGGAACAGGGCCTCAAGTCCTTCCAGTTGACGCATTCTTCGCATCCATTGCCTACGTTCTTGCCTCTACAAAAAGTGGTAGTGATCGAGAGGCTGCCACCCGATCCAGGTGACGGCGGAATCCTTGGAGAACATGGGGTTATCATCTGGCGCACGTCCTGTTTCGTTGAAAAAAGCCGCTGCGGTGCATCGGGGTGGCTCTATGTCGTCCATTTCCCCCAACCCGACGCCTATAATCGCATCGAGGAGTCCCGGCTGATGCCAACCGGAGAGGATGTGCCGCTGGCGAACTGTCTTGGCCGCCACTTTGAGATCAGCTATGATCGAGATGGGAGTGGCCCAGACGCCATCGGAGGGACTTTCCGAATCCCAGGCGGCTTTTGGAACACGTTTGAATTTCGCAAAGCGGCAGTTGAGGAACCATCCTACGGGATCAGAATCCCCATGCGTTTCTATTCGTCAGGAATTGGGAAATACGACTTCGTCGTGCCGCAGGCTGCTCTCCTCGACTGCCATTACATCGAAGAAGCTATGTCCAAGGTGTTTGAAGCCACGGGATGGCAGCGAATTTCCGGGCCGCAGTCAAGTTGGTTGTGTTAAGCACAGCCGTCGTCGGCCACGAAGTCCGCGATGCCGAAGGAAACAACACCGGGATTCGGGCGAAGCTCTCATGGGTCTACTGAACTGGTTGAAATCAGGATTCCGACATCAGCCGCCCGCCCCACGGGACACGGTATCCTTTGACGATCAAGGCATACGGCTAGTCGGTCGGGATGGGGCCGTGGGATCGGTGGACTGGGACGATCTTCAGGCGGTCTTCATCGACACGACGGATCATGGGCCTTTCGTGGAGGACGTATTCTTCGTTTTTCTGGCGAACGGACTGGAACATGTGGTGCCGCAAGAGGCTGTTGGAGTAAGCGAGATCGCGGAACGGATGGGTAAACTTCCTGGGTTTGACCACGATGCGTTCTGTCGTGCCATGTGTTGCACTGACAACAATCGCTTCGTATGCTGGAAACGTGAGAATGCTGCTGCGAATAGTGCGGAATGACCCATGCGTGAAATCCTCCCCAACCAACTCTGGATCGGCAACGCGGGCGATGGCCGTGATCCTGAACGCCTGCTGGCGGCTGGTGTCGTGGCCGTCGTCAACCTTGCGGCCGAAGAGCCGTCGCCCGTCTTGCCCCGCAGCATGATTTATTGCCATTTCCCGCTGATGGACGGGGCACCAGACGATCTGCGTGTTCTCGACGTGGCGATCCAAACGGTCGTGTCCTTGCTGAAGAGGCGACTCCCCACGCTGGTCTATTGCGGAGCGGGCATGAGCCGATCCCCCGCCATCGTGGCCGCTGCCCTTTTCATAGTCCAGGGCGGCAGTCTTGACGAGACGTTGAAGGAGATCGTGGCTGGGCATCCCCACGATGTTTCGCCGCAGTTGTGGGAGGCAGTTCAAAGGGTATCCAGTTCTCGTAGCGGAGGCGGGTAATGACGGACGATAGCGAAAACCGTCAACCGCCCGACGCCGAATTGCTCTTGCGGCAGCTTCACGGCGAAGACCAACATCTTCGCTCCATTTCGGTCTTCAAACTCAGGCAGTTTCCCCACCTGACGTTTCCCGAAATCACGCGATTCTTTGAACTGGCGGTGAAGGATACTGTAGCCGTTAGGGACGTGGCCCGAGTAGCGATTGAGAACATGGGGGCTGCGGCAGTTCCATTCCTGCTAGGACAATGCCACGCAAACGACGCAGCCTGCCGTGGGCAGGCAATTCAACTGCTCGCGCAGGTCGGACATTGTGGTGGAGAACCGCACAAGTTCGCTACGCAATTCCTGGGACAACGTAATGATCTGCCTCCCGATTGGGGCGATTATGCAGAGACAGTTCTTCACACGGTCGCGGGGGCCTTGGCAGACGCCGATTTTGCCGTTCGCTTTGCCGCCGCATCGCTGCTTGAAGATTGCAACCATTTGGTCGAACAGACTATGCCCATCTTCATCGAGGCCCTGTCCGAAGGCACTTCCTGGCAGAAGAATTGGGCCGCTCTGCGGTTAGGGCGGCTTGGGCCAATCGCGCGGCCCGCCTGTAAGTCCCTGGCTGACTTCGCGGCTGATCCTGCCGACGCGCAGGACGTGTGGGATAAGTACGCACATCAAGCGGCCAGAGTTGCATTGGATAGGATCGGCTAATGGCATTTGACGATATGCGCACCGAGTTCCTGTTCGTGGCCGCTCTCATCGGCGTCACCACGGCAATCAGTCTGCCCGTATTACGATTCCTTGGCTGCGAAGGCTGGTGTCTCGGAATAGGGGCTATCGGGTGTAACGCGGTCGCCTTTGGACTGCTTCTCCTCGCCGTGCATCTTGATAGCCTATTCGACTGGTTCAAGAGGACAATTCTGCGAAAAACGAAGGCTGCGCCCGCGACAATCCCAACAACTACTGAGTGCATGACTTGCGGCCATCCAGATCGCGTTCTTTGGGGCTGTGGCAACTTCCCCAAGCTGTCCGACGTGGACAAGGGCAACTACGTCATTCTGCAACGCTGCGAGATGTGCGGCGCGATGTGGTGTATGTCGCCCTACGAGCCATATCTTTCATTTACGTTCCTGGCTGCATGGCCCTACGACGAGCAAATATGGAGAGTAGTCCACGATCTCGACAACGGCAATACGTTGCTCGAATGGCACGCGGCCATGATTCGTGAACATTGGAAGGAGTTTCCCGACGAGGAGCGGCAGCACGTTGAATTCTGGCGGAAACGGAGCTACGGGCACAACCCCATCGACAATCCTTTATCGCTGACGCGCCCCACGCCACTGAAAAGTTCTGAGATGGAAAAGATTGTGAAGAAGCTCCAAACCAGCCGCCCCCTCGATCCGCCCGAGCAGCGACAAAGCTGAAAGCACGCCATGCCTCGCTATTTCATCGCCATCCCACTCCCTGACGACGCCCGAGATCGCCTCGTCGCCGTCCAGCCGCCCGCCATTCCAGGTATGCGAATCCTGGCACGCGAGGAACTGCACCTGACGTTGCATTTTCTTGGGGAAGTCGCGGCCAACGAACTTGGCGCGGTGAGGGCGGCTCTGGCAACGGTCAGAAGGGACGCCTTCACGATCAACGTCAGCCGCGTGGGCATGTTCTCGTCCGAACGGCACGCCAAGGTGCTGTGGGCAGGCGTGGAGGCCAATGCGGGCCTGACCGAGCTTCATCGTGCCATCGGTGTTGTCTTGACAGACGCAATTGGGTTTCGGCCCGAAGAACGTCCCTATACGCCGCACATCACGCTGGCCCGCCTGGACGATCCCGCCTTTCCTGGTGCTGTGGAACGCTACTTGGAAGACAACAGGGGATTCGTGGTGCCGTCTGTACGGATTGACCGCCTTATCCTCTTTTCGAGCCGTTTCGTAGATAATGTCCCGAAGTATCAGGAAGAAGCGGCCTTTTCCCTCGGCCCTGCATCAACCCTGCCGAGTCTGGCTGCGAACTTGGCACAGGGCGATTTCATCGCATACCTCGGTCCTGCTGCAATTCACGATGGCGTTGTCACATCGGTACGGCATCGGAATGCAAGTCTTGCAGTAACGATTCGAGGGGCTGATGAAACGGTTATTTCAGTCTTTTTCCAGAACGTGATTGAGGTTCAGGAGAATCGCCCCGAGGACATGATGCTCTACGCGCTGGCTGAATACAGGCATCGGGGTGGGGGCCGTTTCTTCATCTTTGCCAATTGGGACGATGAGGATGACGCCGCATTGTCGGTTATTGCGGAAAAGGTCACATTCCAGAGTTCCCATGAGGGCAGCTCAGCCATCCATAATGCGTTCCGAAGTTTTCTGGATTGACCGTGTAGAGGTAGGCCGAGTCGGCATCATGCCGCGTCCGCGTGGCGGCGATTGGCTTGACGGCGAGATTCAATCCCTTGCCAAGGCAGGGGTCAATGTGCTGGTGTCGCTGCTCACCGCCGACGAAGTTTCAGAACTTGAACTCCAAGATGAAGAACGGCTCTGCGACAATTGCGGCCTTCGTTTCGTCTCGTTCCCAATCCCCGATAGAAGCGTGCCGTTCTCCATGCCCGAAGCAGGCCGCATCCTTGACCTGATCTTGGAGGAATTGTGGGCAGGGAAGGCGGTCGCCGTCCATTGCCGAATGGGAATCGGGCGGTCTGCCCTAATCGCCGCCTGCTTGCTCAAATCTCAAGGCATCGGCGTGGATGAGGCATTTGCGATGATCTCGCGGGCAAGAGGCTTTTCCGTTCCCGATACCGAAGAACAAAGGGAATGGGTGAAGGGGTTCGTTCGGAGTCGTCGCGCGGAAGGGCCACCTTGACCGTGGCTGCGTTGGTGGGGCTTTGGTATAATCGAGTCTCGCCGCAAACAATAGCGATTTACATGACCCCAGATGAATTCCGCCACCGTGTCCTTCCGACCGTTCTTGCTTCCTGGGAACGTGGGTGCTTCTGTCGCACCCCTGGTTTCCTAAAGCTGGTATCATTCAAATTCGAGGACTACGGCGTTGCTCCTATGGCCGTGGTCGATTCAGAAATCCTTATTGCGGAGATTATTGGTAAGCGATTTCCTCGGGAGGGCCAGCTTACCTACGGTGTGGCCGAGCGGGTGCAAGCATATCGCTGTCCGCAATGTAACGCACGTTGCCAAGCGACTTATGAGGACTACAGTATCAGCATGTACCGATCCTTCGTCCTGTTCGAGAATGCGCCCGAGAAGGCGTCCACGGGCATCTACCTTGTCGGCCTATACGGTCCCAACTTGGCTGCTTTTCCCAAAGTCCACGATTTCCGATTGGCGGTGGATGAGGCTGAGTTCCTATCCGCACTAATCGGTTTGTCCCATACCTAAGCTGATTTCTCTTTCAGCCACACGGTCGGGTTTTGGCCCGAATCTTCCAAGTCAAGTCGTTCAGGTCCGAAAGCTCGCGGTCCTTCCGCCCAGAACGCAACGAAACGGTTTAGCGAGTGATCCCCAGGATGGTCCATGATCGACCACGAATACCAGCCCATTCGTGATCGCTCGTAATGATCTCTCGTTATGCGGGCTGTTCCATCGGCGTCCGTCAGAACCTCAGTGAGCGGAAAGCCCCTCTTGGCCTGAACCTTGATTCCACTTTCTCGAACTGGCTGGCCCAACGAATCGGCCAACCGCACCGTTATTTCGGATGGAAACTCGAAATGGGCGAGTGCGTCCGTGTCCAGCAGCCATGTGTGGTCGCACGATGAGCATGTCGTCTCGACACCAAAGGTCGAGGATGCAACCTCGAAGATGCGACGGCAGGACGGGCAGCGGCATTCAATCATGGGTCGCTCTCTGCTGCTGGGCCGAGTTTATCGCATTCTCCTCCAAGTGCAGAACCTTGGTCACGCGGCCCGTCGCCACCGTGCGTTTGCCCTCTCGAATCTCGAACTCCATGCCTACGGCGACCTTGCCGACGTGGTTCTGCGGACAATAGAACTTCAGTTGGGCCGTCACGGTATCGCCAGGATTGACTTGTTCGACGCCGAGGTAGGTATGCGAGGCATCGCCCACTTCGCCTTGATAATGGCATTGCGGGCGGTAGCTTGAAAAGACAGGGCTTTTCCGCCCGCCTTCTTCGGTGCGGAGGAAGGTCATAGCCACTTCGATGTCTTGGGGGATTCCAAGTGGCAGCCATTCAACGACTTTGGCTACAACCTCCGACACCGTGCGGCCAGTGTACCGCTCGTTGGTCGCATTGTGTTCAACCACGAATGGACAGGTTCCGTTCGATGATTCTATTTGGACTTCATTCGTGCCCGAAGGCAGGCGGAAGAACCACAGGCCGTCGTCATCCACGCCAGGGTGTTTCACCTGCAATTGCGACCAACAGACTTGTGGGAGTCTTCTCTTGATTTCAGCGATAACTTGATCTACGTCGCGCACGATTCAACCATCGCGTTGCCGAAGGGGCCTTGGCCGCCATTGCGACGACTGGCCCCCTCGTTCACTTGCCTTCGCCCAGACGACGAAACCCATTATATCGCAGCCTTCCCGCTGTCGCCCAGCCAGGAGTCCCAAGAAAAGAAACGGCGGAAATGGCTGCTGAACGGGTAGGCCAGGAGTCCCTTCCGGTATTTTTGTGAAAATAATTGTTCGATTGTTGCTTTTGACACTCGAATCGCCCAGGCCCACTTGAAGCCGATTGCCATTCCGGCTTTGTGCGAACACAACCGGCCGCCTATCGATCATCTTCATCGTCGTCGCAATCGCAGTCCTCGCAGCCACAGTCGTCATCGTCGCATTCGTCCCCGCAATCACAGTCCTCTTCGCAATCCTCGTCCTCGTCGTCACAGATTTGGCAATGATGATCGTCAAGATACTCGGCACGCTCATAGCAGTAGATACACACGTTCCCGTCCGGTCCCCAGCAATTCTTGCAGACGTAGGCCCCACAGCAATTACAGCCGTAGCTGTCATACTTGGTGATGATCGTGTCACACCACCGGCATTTACAGGGCCACAGGGGCGTATTGGACAAGGCCATCTTCATCTCCTTTCAATCTATGCCGCAATCGGGCTCGGTGTCTGGGCCGTCTGGCAAATCATCGTCATCGAATTCAAAAAACGGCCCTTCGATAGATATGCTTACTTGCCCCGGTTCTTCCTGGGTAATCTCGAAGCTCGACCGCAGCCGAATGCCATTGCCGAAGTCGGTGACAACCTCTTCCGGCCCTGGTTGTTGCGGTTCGTCCACCGGCTTCATCGTGCGGCTGCGAAGGTCGATGTTGACCTTTCGGCCACGGCCAAACCGAAGGTATGGCGTTTCGCCGGGTTTCGCTTCCTTGACAGAAGTCCGATTACCGTGGCCGTCGAACCAAATCGAAAGTCGGCGTGAAAGCACCAGGACGATTGGCCGATCCATTTCCCTGGCAGTGCCAGCAGCATATTGTTCTGCTTCGTCTCGCGACATTCCTCCCGGCACCGGCTCGGTCCACCCGAATCCGCCGACATGGCCGAGGATAAGCATTGGAGGAATAGGCGTGTCGGCCCATTCGTTCCATTCCTGCATATATCGCTGCCGATCCTGCTCGATCAGGCGGGCGACGGTCTGGCTGTCGATGGCGAGAGCGGCGGCCAGCTTCGTCAGAAGCGTTCCGTGGATTTTGCCCCATTTCTCGAAATTGTCGATTCGGCGGGCACCTTTTGACACGTTCTTGTAACCGCAGAGCCGGGCAAGTGGACCAAGGCGAAGGCCCTCTTGTAGTCGGATTTGCTGGAAGTGTTCGGCAAGCAAGGATTTCAAGGTTCTTCTTCCGGTGGGAACAGGTGCGGGTTCAGGAGAAAGTCGTACAAAGGGTCCAGGTCACGGGGAGCATACATCCCGAGGGACGGCGTGCCATCGTCGTCAATGTCAAGTTTCAGGATCAGGTCGCGGCCCATCATGGCACCGAACCAGAAATGCTTGGCGGCTCGGCTCCGGTCACGTTCGTCTTTATATGGCCCGTGGATTCCTGGGATGCCGTCTACGATGGTGATATGGTAGAAATTCACGGGAATGCTCTTTCCAGATGAACCGCTGTTCGGCCGACGAGGCTGCGGTTTTGTTCCTACCTGCCAGCCGCGCTACAGGTGGACTTAGAAAAGATGGCCGTCGAAGAAGCCTGCCTGCCCTCGGGCAGGCAGGCTTCCCGAAAACAAATCACCTGGAATCAGGGGTTTCTCTGGTTCGCCAAGCGAATCCCCCAGTGAAATCGAACTGCTTGACGGGTTCTGCTGGGGCCAAAGCCGGGGCCGGTTTGGGTGGCACCCAAACCATAGTCGGCGGTGGACGCTTCGGGGCGTTCGGGGCATTTATCGCGATAATTGCTTCGAGACTTCGCATCGTTTCGTTCCTTTCTATGCAGCCACAAGGCCCCACCGCACCAGGGCACAGTGAGGAACCTGCTTCGCCAGCTCCTCGACGGAGGCAGCTTGCAGGAATGGCAGCACCGGGACTTTTACCGGCTTGGTTTCCGGCCGGTCCACTGGCTTGGTCTGCATTGTAGGTGTCATGGTTTCGTTCCTTTCCACCCTGTTAAGCGAGGCCGACCGGATTTATTTTCAAGATTCGGCAGGGGACGGAGGGAGCCGGGCTACAGGTGGACTCAGAATAGATGGTTGGCCTGCCTGCCCTTCGGGCAGGCAGGCTTTCTCAAACAAAGTACGAGAGAGCCATTCCCCCGGCACAGCCGGGGGAATGGCTGTTTGTGCGGCTATTCGCCTTCGTTCCGCTTCGTATCGACCGCCTTCCACACGGCAGCCTTCACTTCGGCCAACGGGACTTGGCAATCCCAGTCCTCGAAGATCCGCTCAACTATGGCGTTTACGCTGTCGAGATGGGGCTGGTCCATCGTGGCCTCGATCATGTCGTCCAGATCGGGCAATTCTTCCACGGTCGTAATTCGGCTAATGCTCATGTTGGTTTCCTTTCAGCTTTGACCCGGCCAGGGGCAGCTCAGGCTGCAATTGTTAAGCAGGTTCGACGGAAGAATGAACCAAACCGATTTTCGGCTGCCGGATATGGTCGCGAACTCGTCTGGCCTTCTTATGGTCCATCTTGTCGGCCTGGGCTTTGGGCACGCCTTTCCAAACCACGTCAGCGGCGTAGTAGCCCTGGCCGTCGCCCAAATTGACGACATAGAGGGGTCTTCGCTCTGGGTGATTCATTCGTTTTCCTCGTCAGGACTTTCGCCGCCATCCTGGGCAATGTTCAGTCCATGAATTCCCCAGCCGGGGAATTGCGTATCGACCATTTTCTCGATGGTGTCTAAAGCCTCCTGGTCCTGATGCTCGGGATCGACCCGGCATTTGCCTTTCCCCGTGACTTTGACTTTGACGGGGATTGGTTGGGGCAAGGGGAACGTCAACCAACTGCCGGTAGGCTCACGATACAAGCGGACAGACTTTGCTACATGCTTGCTCATTGTTCAATTCCTTTCCGTCTATTAAGCCGCCTCGTCCTCGATTTTCTTCATTTCCTCTTCGGTCACGACCGGCCCGATATGATTGACCGCATCAGGGTTGGCGAACGGGATGCCGTTGGCCTCGGCCGTCTTCCGCCAATCGACCTGGGAGAATTTGATTCGCCACTGGTGCCCCTGGTCGTCAGTAGCCAGCACCTTCTGTTGCAGCGTATCGGTCGGTTTCAGAAAGAATGTGCCGTCCGCTTGGGTCTTACTACGGCGATAGGTGTGTCCGGTCGCTCGGGCAACGACCGTGAAGAGGGGTGAAAGTTCTGAATCCCAGGTGCAAGCCTTGGTATCCACAACGATCTTGCTACCTGCCTTGATCGTCGGCTTCGTGTCCTTTTCGGCGGCCAGCCGGATGAACCGTTGCTTGTCCGAATCATCGGGGCCAACAAGAGGGAAGGTGATTCCTCTCGCCTTGCATTCCTCGGGACTGAGGGCAGCATCGGCCAAGAGCTTGAGGGTTCGCTTCGAGAAGCCAACCGACGTATGCACGATCCGGTGAACCCAATCGGTCCAACCGCTATGATCGAAACTACCGCCGCCACTCACGTTGAGGACGAGCTTTTGGCCGTTGATCTTGACCGGCACGTAGCTGTATCCCCGCTCGGGGATCATTTCGATTCGGTCCTTCGGGATTGCAAGATAGAAATTCACGCCGGGCCGGGCAGTCCAAAACTTGCTCCCCGCCTTGCGATAGTGCTTGAATTCGTGGACTTCGCACTTGCGGGCAACGATGTTTGGATGCTGGAAGTTTGCGGCCGGTGTGCCGTAGGTGGCACCGGCCACCAGGATCAGGTGATCGCCGTGGTCGATTTCGACTTTGTAGCCACCATCGTCGGTATCAACGATCCACTCGCCATTGATTTCGCTCATTAGCATGACTTCGTTCCTTTCAGATGTTGCCGTTGCATCGCAGCTCGGCAATTTCTTCCATCACCCCATCCCAGGTCACGGCGGTCATTCCCCGCAGCCGGTAGCCACCACCATGATCGTTCTGGGGCAATTGCCCAGGACGGCAACGGCGGTTTCGCCGGAACATCGGTTCGATGTCGCAAACGTGCATGTAGGTCACCGGCTCGGTCTGGCCGTCGCCTTCGAGGATCATCTGGTTCAGCTCGTCGCGTTTTTGCTCGTCCTCCGCGACTTCCTCGGTTTCCTCGTACTGGGTTTCTAGGGACCAGAGTTCGTAGGAGGCACAGATTTCGCAAAGATGGAAATGCTGGCGGCGGTCCAGTGCATATACCCCGAATATCCTGGCCGCGAGCTTCTGTACGTCCTCGCACCAATACCGCCGCTCGGGCAACTTGATGATGCACGTATCGGGCAGAAGTTGGACGCGACCGGCCGGAAGTTCCGATCCATCGGGCAGAAAGAACTTGCCTCGCTGCTGCATGTAGGCCGGTTCACCGCCCGTCTTCCACGCCTCTTCGCTGTAGACCTCGCCGTGGCTGAATTCGCCATTGACGAGGAGCAGCGTGCAGTCGGCTCGGTCGAAATCTTGGCCCTCTTTCCCATCCTTGGTGGGAATGTAGACGGCGTTGGGGATGAAAAGCCGTTTGTTTGCTATGTTCAACATGAAATGTCCTTTCGTCTCGCTTAGATAGACCGCCGCTTGCTCGCTGAAGCAGGAAAAAATCCCCTTCACCGCGAAGCGGGCGAGGGGCTGGATTCGATCTGTCATGGTCGCTGACGTATTCTTAAGCCGACTCGACACGACTTTTTTCCAAATCGTCAGGCCCCAGCCGCGCTACAGGTGGGCACAGGATTTTGTCTCGTTGGCCGGTGCTACAGGTGAGCTTTGGGCCGAGAAAAGTTTTTCTCGTTCGAGACCGGCTCTGGCAAACAAAATAGCGAAGAGACGGCCGCCACGCCGGGAACCGGCGTGGCGGCTTTGTGCGGGTCGATTGTGCTGACCTTGGCCGTGGCGACGAAAAAGCCCTGTCCCCGCTTCGCGGGGACAGGGCCTATCCAATTCATTCTTTTCTATTGCCAATCAATTCCAGATAATCGGACGACTTCCAGGGCATTCCCATCGTCCCGTGGCAGCAGGGAATTATTTTTCCTTATTTCCAGCGTTGAGAAAATGATCCACGGCCACGGCAATCAGTAGGTCAGCCTATCCGTCGCATCAGCCAACTGCCCTTCCGTTCGTTTTGTGTACCGGGCCGTGGTGTTCAGGCTTTCGTGCCCAAGGATTTGTGCGAGGCCGACCAGATCCCCAGGATTGTTTTCGAGATATTGGTGGGCCATCGTGTGCCGCAGCAGATGGGGATGCAATTTCACGCCGATCAAGGCCGAATACTTGTCGCACAAGGACCGGATGCCACGATCTCCAAGCGGGCCGCGCTCTCCGACGAAGACCTTGTTGGATTGGATCGGTGGCCGAGTTTCAAGATACGCTTGCAATGCATGACGGGCGGGGAGTGGCAAAGGCACGGACCTTTGCTTGCCACCCTTGCCCAGCCGGAAGACGACCGAGCCACTCCGCTCCCCGATCATCAAGTCATGGAGTTCCAATGCGACCAGATCGCTGATCCGGCAGCCGGTGTATAAGAATAATGAGAAGATCGCACCGGCCCGAATGTCCTGGCGAAGCTCGATCTCCCGCAGGAGCCGCCGCACTTCCCCACGCTCCATTCCCTTTGGGGCAAGCTGCTGCTTCCGCAGCTCTTTGACCGGCTTCACTGGGTTTGCCTTGGCATGACCTTTCTCGACCAGCCAGCCGAAGAACCGGCGAAGCGTGACCAGGGCACGATTGATGGTCGCCACGGCCTGACCCTGCTGCCGTCGAAGGCCATCCTTGAAGTCGGTCACGTCCCTGGTCGTCACTCGGCCAACCGAAAATGGTTCAGCGTTGGCGGCCGAAAACCAACCGGCGAACTTACGCAAATCTTGGACCACGGCTCGGCGGGTGTTGGCAGCAAAATCCTGATCGCCCAGGTATCCCTCGACCAGGGCAGTCTCGCCCGGCCCGACAGAGATGGCGTGAAAAACATTATCACCTGAATTCTTACGGCTTTGTTTACGCGAATTAGACACGATTCAGACACTCCCAGCCGCTAACTCGGCTGATAAGGGTTATTATTTCCCGACATTATTTCCCGTATTCTGGCGGCGAAGGTGAAGGAACAACGTCCTCAAGACCTCCCCATCGGCTGTTCCATCTGCCCCCCGTGGGTAGAGTTCCTTCACGGCCTCGGCCACCTGGGCGGCATTCACGCTGACTATCCCGAGCCCCTTCAGCCCGTCGATCAGATCGGCGTGGTTTTCTTTCGGCGGCTTGGGTTTGTTCGGTTGCCGAACAGGCAGTGCCATGACCGGCCGCCGCGAGTAGAAGAGAATCGGCTTGCCATCGATGCCGCAATTCCGGCGACGGACTTCAAGACACAATTCTTGCATCTTTTCGTCATACAATGGACGCCTTGTAGACACTGAATAGACAGGCCACGGAAAGGCCGTGCCGATCAGTTGGTAGAAACGTGACCGGCTCAGCCCGACCATACGGGCCATCTCGGCAACGCTCACGACGGCCTTGGTCTTAGGTTCACTTGGCCCGTACATGCTCCAATCCTTTCGCGGTCAATTGCCTCATTCCGGTCTTGTCCTTGTCGATAAGGCCGGAACGAATCAAAAATTGTTCCGTGACCTCGGAGACGGTGCGAGTAGGCAGACCCAGCATTGTGGAAATCACGTTCAGCCGGGTTGGACCTTCGGCCAGGATCGCCAAATACTTCCGCTCGGTCGGTCCCAGGCCCAGGTCGTCAATTTGTTCCAAAGAGCATGCCCGCTCGAAATGTGGGACGATGATCGTGTGATCCCCTTGGCTCCGACCAACACGGCGGCAGGCTTGCAGCAATCTGAGGGCCAGCCGTGGTGTGCCGCGAGATCGGGCCGCAATGAGCGGCAGAACCTCTTGATTTACTTCCCAACCAAGGGCTTTGCAGCGATGCCGAACAAGTTGGATGAGTTCCTCTTCGTTGTAGAACTCGAACCGTAATGTCAGTTTCATCCGGTCCCGCAAGGGTTGCAGGAGGCAGTATTCGTCGGTCGTGCTGAGGAGCAACGTGAAGTCCGCGATGGGAATGGGCTGCGGCGACCGCTTGCTGTTCACGAAAATGCTTCGTTTATCGACGGCCAAGTATATGGCCGTCTGAAACTGCTTGCCCAGTTGGTGACATTCGTCAATATGAATAATGTCTTTGTCCTTAGCTTCCAGCAACAGGGCATTCAGATCCCCGATGTTCTTGATCGACTGGCCGAGGACTTCGTGGAAATCGGTAGCCATTTCCTGGGCAAGCACGGAGGCCAACTGCGATTTCCCAAGGCCCGGTGCCCCGACCAGCAAGGAATGCTCGAAACGAGTTCCATCCTCGAAGGCCGCATCCATCGCAGTCGTGACCTGGGCAATGACTTGCTTCTGCCCGACGAGATGCGACAAGGACGTGGGAACGGCATCGTTTATTTCGGTTGCTTTCTTGTTGGAGTCCATGTCGGACCTTTCCATTACGTTCGGTCTGCGTAGTCCTTCATCCTCGCGCGATTCGATCTCCACGCCAAGGGCGGGTAGCCTCATTTTCTTAGTCGCTGGCCTTTTACTCGTCCATCGGCCGGAAAGCGGTGACGACAACCTGGAATTCGCCGTGTTCGGTGATGGCGAATCCATGACCAGGGTTGGCCGCGATGTAATCTCGCAGTTCTTGCTTGAATTGCTCGGCGGTTAGGGCCGGTTCGGACTCGTAGCCGTGGCCGGTATTATCAACGAGCCACGTCTGGTCCGTCCGCTCCCAGCCATCGGGCTGAAGGTAGCCCAGATCGGGAAACGGAATCGGCGGCCAGCAACCAATTTCGTCGGCGTCGTAGGGGGCGTAAGGGACCAGCCCTTCCTCGGCCGCCTCGACAGCGAGCCGGTCGTTCACGCGACGGAGGGTTTCCAGTGACATCATGGCAAATTGCCTTTCATTTGTTTCTTCACGCAGAAAGACCGCTGCTCTGTGGTCAAGGCAGTTCTCGCCGTGCGGCGGCATTGTTCATTGCTGCCTGATACTGGTCAGCGATCTCTTTGAATTCGGGAAATCCGATTTCGTCTCGTTCAGCGAAGTAGGCCACTTGATCGGCATTGGTGCTTGCCTGTCCGTTGATTAGCCAGCTAAAGCGGAAGCGAAGACGTTTGCTGCGGGGCTTGACAAGGCCCCGCAGAATATAGCGGTGTCCCCACCAGCCGCCGATAATGACGTGACGCATCCCGGTACGGCTGGTGCAATAGACGTTATCTCCGTCCCACTCGCCAAAGGTGAGAACGAGCTTGCACTTGGGGCCGACGTAATCGCAGATCAATTGGCCGACTTCGGCAGAGTGCTTGGCGTCGTACAAACCTTGGGCCAGGGCGATTACTTCCATCTCTTCTGGCGTGTATTTCTGTTGTTCCAGGGATTGCCTGTGCTTCTCGGGGAAGGAAACTGGTTTCACTTGCACGGACATGGTTGCCTTCCTTTCCATTGGTTCTCGAAAAGAAAGACCACCGCCATCCCGCGGAGGCCGATGCCTATTCGGCCCAAAAACATCAGCCGGTCAGCGTGGATCGACGCCGCCATTGCCGAAAGCGGTATGCCGCTGCCATTCCAGCGGTGTCATGTTGTGGGCGAATGCCGTTCGGAGCGTGTCGGCATCCTCAGCCCGAAGGAAAATGAAGTCGCATTCCGTGTGGCCGAAGATACGGCACGGCAAGCCGCCGTAGGTGGATTTCGCAAAGCTGACGCTCCAATCGTCCCGCAACGGCAGGTCTTCTCCATATCCCAGGATCGCGGCGATTTCGTCCAGACCTTCCAAGTCGTGGATGAAATCTTCGTAGTCAATCAGTTCCTTGGCGGCATCCATTGTGTCGATCAGGTCGGCTTCCTGTTCGTGATCGACTCGATCTTTTGTGTTTCGATAAAGAACAAAGGGCATGGTCTTTCCTTTTGCCGTCAGGACATCAGTCGAGCTGGACGTTGGTCCTTACGAGCTGGATCTGGTGAATTGCGATCTTGGGTTCGGCGGCCTTGTGATTCCATACGTCGAGGGCCTCGGCCCGCTTTCCTTCATGGAGCAATCGCCTGATTCTTCTGCGGACCCGTGGCAAGATATGTTTCTCCGCTGACAGGCGGACCAAGTTGAGCGCCACGAAGGCGAGAGCTTCGTCCTGGGTAACGAACAAAACGTGGCTGGGATGGTTGTACGTGGTTTCCACCGCGAAACGAATGCCGTCACCAGCGTCCAGGGCTTCGTGATGGCAGTTTTCTTTCGTGATCTTGATTTCGTGGATGGTAACGAGCTGATCTTCCGATTTGTTGTTCCAGAGGGCCATTGCCTTCAGGTCTTTTCCCTCAGCAAACAGACTTCTGATCCGCTCGGCCAGTTCCTTATCGCAACCATCCGATTCAAGCCAAGCACGAATCCAGACAGCCGCGACTTCCAGGGCGTCGGCCAGGGTCTTCTCGATGGAGTGGCTGCAAGAGCCTCGTTTGCTCACCGATTCTGCAATGAACATGACGTTTGCCTTTCTGGACAAAATGACCGGGCATTTAGCCCGAAGGCAGCTCTTTTCCGTCTTCACCCCAGATTTCGTTTTGGGTAAAGAATCCGCCGTCAGCTTTGGGCGGATTGACCGCTTCATAGGGATTCCCGTTGAAGAGCGTGGCGAAGGGGACGAAATCAACGTCGCCATCCTGGCGATTGGCCGCACAGAGGACCGCGACGGCTTCGCCGGTCGATGCCGACTGGCATTCGATTAGGGCGACATCCCCAGCCAGGAATGCCTGCCGCAAGGTTTCAAAGTTCTGCTTGTGCCCTGGCAAAAGTGCCATAATTTGTCTCCAATTGGTTACGAAAGTCTCGGCCCAAAGCCGGGCCACTGTGCTACCTTCGGTGCAACGGCAGCCACCTTTCTGGGACTTCCCAAAGGTGCCGCATGTTCAATTCGTTCACGACGTTCGTGGCGGGAGGATAGAACTCAACTGCCGCCACTTCTGGTCCCAGATGTTCGTCCTTGATCTGCTGCAACTGGTCCCAGGTAATGCCGTCTTTCCCATCTGTGCGTTGCACCTTGAGATGGCGGCACAAACCCCACGGAGCATTGACTTCCAAGACTTGCACTTGGAACATCGGTCTCGTTGTTCGTGGCATCATGCCTCTTCCGAAAGCCTCTTGAGCAGTCGAGTGATGTTTGCGACCTGGGCCACGACGCCGATCATCAACTCGTCCATCGCCACGCTATCGGCCTTGGCGTGAACTTCCCGAACATCGGCCAGCAGCAGTTGTGCAGTCTGGTGGGCCTTGGTGAGTCGTTCATGTTCCATTGCATTTATCCTGTTGGATTCACGGTCAGGTGGCGTGGTTCTCTCATATTCGGCGTGCAACCCGCTGCTTGCGCGTGTCACGATGACATGCCGATTGCCTTCGAGGGTAATGCGGGCTTGCCCGTCATCGATTTCGGCCTCAACCGGGTGATTCACCCGGTAGCCCTGTTTCTGAAGGAACTGAGCGATCTCGGCAGTGCTGGCATCAAGTCGCATTGGTTGGCTCCGATAAGAATAAAACCGCCCGAGCGAAAGCGAGGGCGGTTGCATCACAGATAATGGGCAAATTCTTCTGCCCACAGCTCGGCCACTTCGCCGCCCGCTGCGATTGCTTCCTGCGTATAGCGAACACCGTCGCCGGTTAGGTCCGTCGAGAGCAGGGCTCCGATCTTCCGGCCCGATGGCAACTCGATGGCTTCGAGGCAATCTTCACCGGCCCCGCAGTGCTGCGGACAATCGGCTTCGCCAGAATCGGCGGCATACTTCGGGAACTCGTCCGAGTCGTAGCTCGTTTCGTCCTGGGGATAAGCCGGGGCATGGCCCTCACGTCGAAGTTGCCTGCGGATTGCACGACCACAGGAATCACACCAGAGATCAGCTTGGTAGATGTAGGGCATGAAAGAAATGACCGCTGCGGACGAACGGAAGTCGATGAAAAACGCCGTCTGGCGTTTTTGTTTCGGATTCGAGCCCATTCGTAAAGCACTTTACAGAACCGTCGCCGCGATTGAAAAAGCCTATCATTCGGTCGGTTTCCTTCCAAAGATTGCCGGTATAGCATTCCTTCATTGTGTCGATCAACGGGTGGAACCGCCTAAACATCGCTTTCCGCACCGCCCCCGGAGGCTACCAGCCGATCCAACGGCACGAACACGCGATGGCGTGACCCTATTCCCGATTATTTCTGGTCGCCGGGTCCGGTTCCAGGCCCCGCAACGATCTTTACCATGTCGGCTTTGCGGAAGCCTTCTGGGGGATACGCTGCATGGTGAGTGTTGCACGTCCAGCCATCTTCGTATCGCAACCACCACGACCCGCCAGAACGAAACAGCACGGCACGCTGCGGCCTAAGTGGGAGTTGCTCCGTCATGCGTTGGTATGATCCAAGGGGAATCATAGTGGTCATGCTTGGCATTGGTTTCGCTCCCGTCTTTGCTGAAAGAACCCACCCGGCCTGCGGCCGGGTGGGTTTCCTCTCAACCCGCCTTCGGCAACGCCTCTCGCTGCTTGTCGGCAAGTTGCTTCATGGCCTGAAGGAATGGGGCAAGGTGCTTCTGATTTTGCCCCTTGAATTCCAAGTTCTCGAAATTGGGGAATGCAGAGATCGGTGACTCCAAGGCAAGGGGCGAACCGCTGGCCTTGAGCATGTCATTCATTGCCCCGAAGGTGGCCGCGATCATCGTGTTCCATTCGCCTACCTCCTGAACCAGGGCCTTCACGTCATATTGTCCGTCGTGCCATGTATAGACTCGTTCTTCGGCCCACGGATCGTCGGTGTAATAGCTGCGGCCATACTTCCCTTCGTCGTTCGTTTCGACCTTCATCGTCGGCAATTTGCCGATCCGGTCGAGCAAGTGGATCACGCAAAGGTGGCACTTCACGAAGTTCGGAATGCTCCCGCCCTCTGCTGGCGAACACGCATACTGCGTCTTGCAGAATGACGAGTACCGCCAACCGGAGCCGAGGCCGGTCTTGATCTTCCGCTTCTGCTGAAACTTCTCGTCGTCGGGACGATCCCACCGGCTGTGGCCGTTGCGTTGCAACCATCGCCGCCACCGGCCCCAATCAAACTCCCACCGGGTCGAGCGGCCGTCCTTGATCGTTCTGATAAAGCGATCATCGGACCTGGGGCTGTACGTCACTTCGATTTCTGCCGGGAACCGGGCAAGGCCAAAGCTGGCCCATTCGCTGCCATGACCGGGATTGGTCGAAAATGACAGGATTTCCAAAGGCTGAACGGTGGTGCGTGCCGATTGCTTGCGATGCCAGGGGATGTCAACACGCTGGCAGCCATCGAGGACGGCAGAAAACACGTCGTCGTTGGGCCGCAGGTCATCCAGGGGCCGCTGGCACACGTCGGGACCAAGATGCCGAACCTTGTCATCAACGAACTCGAAAGGCAGATCGAGAGCGAGTTGCCGCATTTGCTCGACAAGCCCCTTGGCTTTTGCCGGGGATCGTGTTTTGCTGGTCAGGCCGTAGTGAATGGTGAGACCCATGATTGTTTTCCCTTCTGGACGAAATAGACGGTCGAGAAACGACGAAGGATGCTGAAATTCACCACCGGAACGCTCGGTAATTGATTGCCTCGCAGGTATGCCGGGGCTCGATTCGCTCGCTTCGGTCCAAGTTGGCAATCGTGCGGGCGATGGCGATGATGCGGTTGCGGGCATCCGGGTCGATGGCATATTCAACGCAGGCAGCCTTGAGCAAATTGGCCGAATCCTGGTCCAGAGTCAGGTCGGTGTGGCTCGACATGCTGGCGATCTGGCCCTTCATCTCGGCCAGACCCGTTCCCGGTCGTCCATTGAGTTCGCGCTGCGGCGGCTCGGCTACCTCAATGGTTATGTCGGCCACCGGCCATGCTGCCCGGCATCTTTCGATTTTGGAGCATGAGCAATCGCAGGCCCGACGCGGACTGCCGTGGTAGCCACAGGGACAGGGCCGGGCCTCGAAGGTACTGCCAAGGCCAAGCTCGACTCCCACAGCCCGAAGCATGGTCTTGCCACAATTCGGCGGGCCGATGAAAAGAATCGAATGATTCCCAGCGGCGGCAACCAACAAGGCCCGCTTCGCCATTTCATTGCCGCAAATAATGCTGGCAGCGTCGTGACCGTTGATCGCGGCCTTAGCTCGCCGGGCGATTTCGTTGCTGGCCTGCCGGTGGAGGGTCACCAGCTTGTTCTCGGTTAGGGTGAGGAGGTTCATGCGGATTCCTTTCAAAGAGGTTGGTCCAGGCAAGCTGGCAACCACGGTGATTTGAAATCGGGTTTCTTCACAAAACAGGTGCGGCAATGCCGTTTCTTATACTTATGCAATTCTCCGTGAACAGAATGGGCATTCTCGGGGCCGCCGCTGAAATCGTGTCCACAGATCGTGGTTTTTCCGTCAATCGTGGCGTGGATTCTCTGCGAAGTGGTCCAGGTGACTTTGAACATGGCAGGGGATTACGATCCAAGGGGTAAGTCATTGATGACGGCGGTCAAGAGTTCCATGCCAGCCGCATTTGCGATCAGTCGTTTGGACGCCTTTCGCAGGTCACGGTAATTGCTGTGTTTCTGTGCCCACTCGAAAACTTTCTGGGCATTCAGGCAGCAGTGCCTTGCCAAGATTTCGGCAAGGGCCGCCAGAAGTTGCTCGTCGCTGGCATATTTCCAACCGGCCTTCGGAGTTTCGAGTGCTTGTGCGTAGGTCATTTGCGTGTTCCTTTCAAGAGACAAGACCGGCGAGGCCGGGCGGAAGCTGATGAATTACGCCAATCCCAATGCCTCGCGGCCGACGAACTTTCCGCAGTCGTTGAAACCGAGGGCGGTCAAAATATCACTGGCGAGCCGTGGGCCAGCCTCGTCGTCCAAATCTGAAAGACGACGGAGAAGGACCGGCAGGGATTCGCTGCTGATGACGCATTCCAGCGTCCGACAAAGGACGAGCTTCCCAACCTTCCTGGTGCCGCCGTCGTATCGGTCGCCACGGTCTGGGCAATAGCAGGCTTCCAAATGGGAATCGATTCCCTGATTTACAGCGGCGATGATCGCCTGGATTTCGTCGGAATCGGTCAGGTTCATAGTGAACAGCTCGCCGTTCATTGCTTTCTGCACGGCCTTGTAGGTCACGGTGCCGCTGCCGGTTTGGATGTTGTGCATTATTGATTCCTTTGAAAGAAAGGACACCGCCGCCAAGAAACGGAGGCCGATGAAAGAAGCCCCTTCCTGGCCTTCGGCCAGGAAGGGGCGCTTGCATGCTCAGCCACCGACCGGATTAGAATTTAGCCTCGTCCGTGTCTAAGCTCGGCACGCCTGATCTGGATCGAAACGCTGAAGGTAGGCTGATGAAAAAGAACATTCTTCTAGCCGTCTTGCTGGTCACGAACATTGTCACCGCATTCTGTCTGCTACGTTTGTCGTGGTCGAAAACGATTTGGGAAATGGAAGCACGGACCAATACTGACTTTGCCGCCAAGGTCTGGGCGTCTAACGACTACAGCAAAGGAAAACTCGTCAAGCTGCGTCTGATTATCGAGGAGGAACCCAAAGGTTTCGTTTCCAAGCCCACCGAGTTTGACGGCCCTTTTGTTGTCCGCGAGTGGCATGGTTACAAGGCCCCATCATTTCTCTTCGTGGGTGGGGAAAACTCTCCGAGCGTTCAGACAGCACAAATCATGGTCGCTTCTTACAATCAGAGAATGGCGGAGTACCATGAACATCCAGAACAATATGAAAAGGAGCGTGCCGCCGAAATTGAAAACTGGAAGAAAGAGGTACTCGGTAACAAGGAAGGGATCAGGAAGCCGGATGCAGGTAAGGGCAAGTAGCGACGGCCAATTCGACTCTGGTCATCCCGCGACCAGTTCCACCGCCATCGCCACCCGCACGGCCAACTTGAAGGCCCAGTCTTGCAGGTCGCGAGTTTCATCCTTGGAGCCCGTAAGAAAATGCCCGAGTTCCTCCAAAAGCGTCTGCCGCAATTCGACGCTGGCCCCGGTCGCAACGTCTTCATTCACGTACACGATGCCGTCCCGCAGGAAACCGCGAACGACTGTGCCGCCGTTCATCACCTTGCGGAAGCATCGGATCGGCGGCTTGGCCTTGCCGTCGTCCATTCCGGCCAGGGCGATTTGCTCCCAGACCCAATCCAGGGCGGCCACGGCATCCGGCGTGGGATCGAATGATTCGCGGCCATCCAACTCGTCGGCCGAGAGAATCTTGGAGGGCGTGGCACAACCGTACTCCTCGGCGGCCCGCACGACCGTTTCCGGCACTTCCAGAGGATCGTATCCCTTGCGGGCAAGGGTCTGAACCGGCCCGTCTTTCACGGCCAGGACGACGGAATCCCCGACCAATTCCAGGGCCTTGTTCCAGTTGGCCTTGCGGGAGGCGATCTCCTCGGGGCTTTCGCCCCATTGCGGTTTCAACTCGTAGCCGCCGAATTGGTGTTCCCAATAGAGCGTGCCGCCACGAAAGGACCGCATCCAGGCGGCCAGGGCTTCAGGGCTGGCCTTCGCCATCGCCTTCGTCGCTGCATTCCGGCACTGATAATCATCGACGTTGCGGGATTCGTCCACGCGCAGATCGTTCAGGTTGTAGTCGAACAGGCTTTCGGACGAATACTGGTCGATTTCACGAACGCGAACGCCACGACGATAAATGACCGCAGTGTGGCAGTCGGGGTCGAGATTCCTAGCCTTCTTCGTGAGGATCGCCTGCGTGATCGTTTCCGGCTCCGAGAAATGGAGGAACCATTTCCCCAGGTTGGCGAAGAAACGAATGACTTCCTCGTTGTCGGCCGGTACGAAGACGCGCGTGTATCCACGCTTCGCCCGCACCTTTTCCTCGGGAACAAGTTCCACCTTGACTCCATCCCACGGCCACTTGGCGTTGCCGTTGGCCTGCCGGTTGACGGCGATTGCCGCGTCGATGGCATTCGAGACGAATTCTCGGAAGGCCATGCCCAGGCAATTCCAATCCAGTACGCCGTACTCGTCGGTCTGGGAAAGTTCCTCGGTGAACGTGACGCTGGTCCCGTCCTCATCGGTGCCACCATGCTTGACCACGACCCGATTGTAGGCGGCCTCGCCTTCCAGGGCCTTCATCTTGCCGGGCTTGGTGCCGTATTCCAGCCGGTGATTGCCGCAGAAGACAATAGGGTAGAGCTTGGCACGAAGCAGGACATTGACGGCGTGCTTGTTGCCGCTGCCAAATTGCCCGATTGTGAAGGGCGAGTCGTTGTCGGCCAGCCGCTTGCTGGTCGCTCCCAGGAGGATGAAGCCCTCGGTGGGGCAGACGCCAGGGTTCTCGATTTTCAGGTAGGTTGCCATGATTTCCCTTTCTTTCTGAATGAACCTCCCGGTTGGAATGGAGGGCGGGGAAAGTGATTGGAGGACTTGCTTGCCGCGAAGCGGCAAGCAAGTCTCTTCAAGGCGATTCCGGCGTATTTCCACAACCAGGACGACGTGAAGGCCGGTTGTTTGTCGGCATCTGCCAGGATATACTGACCGTAGATCAAGACTGCTGCCGAGCCTGGAACATCTCGAATGGGAGGCTGATATGAGAAACTTCGTGATCTGGTCCGTCGTGCTTCTCGCAATGGCGGGAACTGCTTTCAGCGAGTCCCCCAAGCAACCGCCGAAGGAACTCACGGTGGACCTTGGCAAGGGCGTTAAGCTGGCGATGATTTTGATTCCAGCGGGTGAGTTCAAGATGGGCTCGCCTGATTCGGCCAAGGAAGCCAATTATTGGGAGAAACCGCAGCACCGGGTACGGATCACGAAGCCCTTCTACCTGGGCAAGTTTGCGGTGACGCAGGAGCAATGGGAGGCGGTGATGGGCAACAACCCAAGCAAGTTCAAGGGTCCGAAGAATCCGGTGGAAACTGTGAGTTGGGAGGATTGCCAGAAGTTCCTTGAGAAGCTCAATACAAAGGTCGGCACGGAACGCGGGAAGTTCGTATTGCCCACGGAAGCCCAGTGGGAATATGCCAGCCGAGCCGGAAGCACGACGCGGTATTGCTTTGGGGACGATGAAAAGCAACTGGAAGAATATGCGTGGTATTTGCCGAACTCGGACAAGAAGAGCCATCCGGTTGGCGAGAAGAAGCCGAATGCCTGGGGGCTCTATGACATGCACGGGAACGTCTGGGGGTGGTGTCAGGATTGGTACAAGGACGTGTATTACAAGGAGTCGCCAGAGGACGATCCGCATGGTCCGACTGGTGGCTCGAACCGCATCATTCGCGGCGGTAGCTGCTTCTGCCCGGCGTGGTTCTGCCGGTCGGCGGACCGCTCCTACACCGTGCCCGGCGACCGGAACTTCATCCTGGGCTTGCGTGTCTCCCTGGTTCCAGCGGACAAGTGAGGCGACCACAAGCGAGAAAGTGGAAGAGCCATTAGCCCCGATACGAACGCTGGCAGCTATCGCAGCAGCATTTTTGCCACAATCCCACCGGCTTGAACTGTTGGCCGCACCATCGGCACTGGCGGCCGTGGACTCGCAGATGGTTCAAGAGCAGGGTTGACGGATCGGGGGCTTCGGGCATTGGCGGCAGATGCCGGTTTATCAGGTCTTGGACCATCTGCCAGAATTGAGCGACAATTTCGCGGCCCTTCACCGGCCACCAGCCGGTTAGCCCGTACTTGAAGGTGGCGTCGGGGTTCGCCTTCGCCAACTTGATGGCCTTGACGTACTGGCCGAGGGTGACTTGGCGGCCGTTGGCGAGCGTGATTACGCGGATCATTGACCTTCTTTCAATGCCCGCCCGATGATCTTCTCCACGGCCTGGATCGCATAGGCCAGCGATGCGGCCTCTTTGTCGTCGGCGCGATGGTATTTCGTGAAAAACCAGTTTTTCCACTCTGTATAATCCTTGCCATCGAAGTCATAGACTTTTAGATCAGGCTCTTGCCCGGCTGGAGCGAAGACGAGGACGATTCGCGGGCCACCTGGGGATTTCAGATCAAAGGCTCCCATCCGATACGGGCCGCGATGCGGATTCTTGACCCACTGGACGCCGCCCGTGTACAAGGCTCGGGCCAGCCGCAATTGCTGATGGGCCATGCGGTCGATCTCTTTTACCTTGTCCTCGGCCTCTTGCCGGGAGCCGAAGAGATATTTGCGGCGTGGCATAGGGCTACTCTCTTTCGGAATGGAAATGACTGAATTGGATGTCGATGGAATCAATCGGCACCGCATGCCAGAATTGCCTCCAAGAGGCCCTCTTCCGAAGGCGGGTTCTTCTCGCCACGCAGCAGGGCTTCGATGGCATCGCACGTCCAGCCGGAAAGAATCGTTGCAATCTGGGCGTCGGTCAGACCCATCGCCTCAAGTTTTTTGCCGTAGTTCATTGTTTTGTTCCTTTTCAAGACATAACCGGGCTGGTGAGAAGGAGGATGGGGAATCGTTCTCTTGCAACGATTTGGCGGCGGCCAAGCAGAAGGGCATCTATAACGGAGCCGGGGCGTTCTTAGTATTCGCTCGGCAGCATCAGGATTTTCTGGCCTTCGCCGCCGTCCACGCAGTACAACTTGATCGACTTCAACGGGAAATCGGTGTACTCGATCTTCTGGCGAGCCAAGACCGGGGCATCGGTGTCGGCCCGGCACTCGGCCACGGCCATAGGATTCTTCTCGCCAGTGAAAGTCAGGGTCCAGAGTTGAAAGGGCTCGGAGCGGACCTTGCGGGACAACTGGTGCGAGGCAATCAAGTCAATCAGCCAGAAGGCCCCGGCTTTCTCGGCCAGATAATTGACGCCATCGGTGTGCATGAAATTGCGGTTCAGGCCGTGCCGGTAGTAATGCTCGCTGCCCGTGAATTGGGCCAGATCGGATTGCAGAGTTTCGGGGGTGATTGTTTGGTTTGTCATGGTTTTCCTTGTTACGACTCAAAAGGCAATTTCGTTTATGCCATCGGACAACTCGACCACGGTATCGGCCGCCACGGGGACGATTACGTTGCTGAAATCCAGTTGCAACTCCCCGCGCTCCAAGTTGATGCGGTAGAGGCGACCCCGGTAGTTCCCATCTACGGTGGCATACGGCGGACCAAGCGGACAAAGTTCGCGGTCGAAAAAGCGGTGCCACGGTAGGTGATGGAGTTGGCGGTCATTTCTATGGAAAGAAACCTTTGGGCCGGAATGGAGGACGGAGAAATCTGTCATCGTGACAGAAGGGAAGACCGGCCGTTGAGATAGGAGCCTTTTTCCGCTTCGCGGAAAAAGGCTCTCTTCCAGTTCTTCTCTTCCACACCGTCCCCATTTCTGCTATACTGGGGCTAACTTTCTCTAACCGCCTCGTCCTTCTGGACAGGCCCATAGCCGATCTCGGCTTGATTTTCTCCCTCGCCCGTTGCCTGCGGAGATTTTTCTTGGAAACACACTCTATTACTTGGGATAAATGCGGCTTTCCGCATACCTATCCGAGGAGGACAAATGAACAATCTATTTTCAATGAAGCAGGCGGCAGCCATCCTGAAGGTGCCGTCGTACAAGATCGCCTACTTGCTCAATATGGGCCGGGTGCCGGAACCAGAAACGTGGCTCAGTCACCGGCGAGCATTTTCTGTACAGGACATTCAGCGGCTTGCCGAGAAGCTGCACGTCGAGATCCCCGGAGATTTCGCCGGTGCGTGGCCGGGCTGTTGAACATGGCCCACGACCACGGCCTGCTGAATTGAAATAAAAATGCCCGCCGCAGACCGGAAATCTGCGACGGGCAAAAGGAAACTTTGTATATGTGTAGTTTACCAGAAAACACCACGTCCCTCAATACTATAATATCGTGCCGGGACGAAATTTTCAGTAGCAAGGAAATTGAAAACGCACGAATTGTTCGTCTCGTCCGGTTCGAGTCCTGGGATGCGGCGGAAACTCGGCAAGGGCGTCAGGGATCGTTCACCGGCCTTCATCGAATGGAAAGGAGATCGGCGGGCTCTCTACCATCAAGACCAGACGACCAACCCGAAGCCCAAGACCCTCGCCATCGCCTGTCTCATCGACCGTTTCGTCACCAGGACCGACATCTTCGGCTACCAGCCGTATCGCACCGACGATTGGCGGCAGATGTCGAATTACCGCTGGGATGTCCGGTCGATCATCCGGCAGGGATTCCATCATCGCCGCTGCCACGATCAGGGCATCAGGATCGGAGATGCCTTGGCCCAGGCTTTTTCAATACGCTGCGGTGAAAAAACCAGTTTTTTTGCCCTGGACGTGGATTGTCATAGCCCGACAGCCGAGCAAATTGCCGCCCATCTGCAACTGGTGGAAATCTTGGGCCGGGAATTGCCTGTCCTCGTCCAGCAACTCGGCGGCGGCAGCATTTTTTGCCAATATCGCCAAGTCGAGGCTTCGGGCATCCAGTTTTGGGCGACCTTGGGCCGGATGTTCGATACCCGTTGGCTCCATGCCACGGCCAGGGAGTTCTTGACCGGGCTCGACGCCAACCTGGACCATCGTCTTCGGGAAGTCGGTCTGCCGGGCCTCGGCCAGATCGAGGTCAAACCCAGTCAGACTCAAATGGTTTCCATGCCGGGCTGCTACGGCAAGACCGTCTTCATCGACCGGGAATTGAAGTTGATCGACGGCTGGTCCGACGCGGTTTCCTTGAACGATTACATCCAGGCCCACGGCCAACTCGGCAGTGTGTTCCCCAGGTACAAGGCCCTGATGGAAGCCACTTATGATTACCGATTTCCCCCTCCGCTTCGCTCCGGGGTCAGGGTAGGACTCGCTACGGCCCGACTCGCGCAGCGAGTCGAGCCTACTCGTCCCACCCCCAGGCATCTTACGATGGAAGCCTTGCAGGAAGATGGTCGTCGTTATTGGACTGCCTTGAAGAATGTGGCCGTGGCAGGCGTCACAACACCTGACCGGCTCTACGAGGATTACCTGCAACCTCTCGGCCAATGCCTGTATTTTCGGGATTTTGCCCATAATCCTGATAGGCAAAGACTTGTCGAGGATGAATTGGTCCAGTGGGTTGCAGCCAAGAACAATGGGCTTGTATCCAGGGACATCATGGAAATCAGGCGTGTATGCCGGGCAATGGTCAAGACTTTGGAGAAGAAAACCTGCCGGGCAGTCAAGGACTACTACCGCAACATCCTGGCAAATGACCTGATTTATCCGCACCGTATTGAGCGACTGCATCACTACATGCGGACTGGGGCGGAAACCGACAAAGCCAACGCCTTATTCTGTATCCATTGTAAGTGTGGGTTTAGTCGAATTGAGCAAGACGAGAATGACGACGACAACAAGGCGGAAGAACGACAAAAACCACTTTTGGACGATCCATTGCCGCCGAACATCCTGGCAAAGCTGCTGGAAATTGCCACGACGAAGCAAGCAGACAAGAACGGCAGGCTAATAGCCACCATGCGAAAGCGAAAGGGAGAATACCCATTCGTCCGCTTCAGCCGCAGATTCCTCAACGAAATCTGGAAACAAGGCGGTGAGGCCAATATCCACTTCCTGCACTTGAACCGGATGCTGGACCTGAAAGCCGACGACGAAGACAGGAAGACCGCCCTCAAATTCAAGATCCTTCTCCGCCAGCACGGACTTATCCAGGGAGGCTGGCAGAAATTCATCCGTCGAGGATCATTTTCCAGCCGCTACAAACTGACGGATTCCGTCCAGCAGGAGTTTGGGAAGTGCCGAGGAAGGGAAGCTGTGGCTGGATGAGGCCAGGAATTATATTACAACGATAGAATTGAATAAAATAATAATGTTCGTCATCGGGACGACCAGAATGCCCAGGAGGCCGTGGCGATTGAAAAAATAGCAATAGAAATAAATGATGGAAACATCGGTAGAGGAAGAACGGTTTGCCGCGCGAAGGGCTCTCCTCCATGACTCAATTGGGAACGAATCGAAGCAGGTAGGCAAAGAGCCTTTCGGCCGAAGGCCGAAAGGCTTTCTCTTCAACTTGCCACCACCGGCTCTTCCTTCCTCACGAAGGAAAGCAAATAGTCGGCCACGCGAGAAGCCTGCGTCGAAGCCCTGAAGATGTAGGCCGGGTCGGATTTCATTTCTTTCAGCCAGGAAGCCAAATAGGAAACGTGATTGGACAAATCTTCGCCCTGCGGGATGCCGAGTTCTGTCGAGAGAAAAGACGCGGCGATCTCGGCGGCCAACTCGCCCATCGCGTAGCCTTGTTTGCCGTGGTCCCACCCTGTTCTAATCTCGGACCAGTGGGACAATTCGTGGATCGCCACTTCATAGTAGGCGTTGACCGGGTTGAAACGATGCTTCGGCGGCAGCATGATGAAGTCGCCATCGTTGTGGCTGGGCCAGGAGCCTTCGGGCTCCGGTCGGCGGTAGTAGGCCCGGTCGCCGCCGTGACGAATATCGGCCTGGGTCGCGGCAATCAGTTCCTCGGCCGGGCCGTAGTTGGGCAGGACGATCCCGCTGGCCGGTTCGTCCTTGACCTGTAGCTTTTCTGCGATGCGGCCCTCGACTTGATCGGCATTGAAGACGACGAAGGTCCGCATGAGCATGTAGTCGTGTTCTTCCTGATCGCCCTTGTCGTTCTCAACGGTCTTCGTAAACGGCCGGTAGAGCCGGTGGCTCACGAAATTCATCGGCCGCCCCGAATTGGGCGATACGGTCCACGGTCGCCGCCAGGGCTTCACGCCTTTTTCGAGAGCCTCGATGATTTTGGCGGTGATTTCTTCACGAATTTGTTTTTGGCTGGGCATGATTGAGTCCCTTTCTATGAGAGAGAGACCGGCGAGGCCGTAACAAAGACGGTGAAAATAATGGGGGAAAGCAGCTTCCCGCGAACGCGGGAAGCTGCTCCTATTTGATGGGCGTGTCTCCAATTGGAGACGTTCCAGGCCGAAAGAGCCAATGGACGTGGTTGGAAAAAGCGACTGCCTCGGCTGCGATGCGAAGGAACTTCCCAGATTGGGAAGATTCAGGAGCAGTTCTTCGTCAATTTCTCGATGTCCTGCCTGAGTAGTTCCGCATGCGCGTAGAGTAAGGCCCGACGCAGCCTGCGGCTCCATCCCTTGCCCGGCCTTTCGTCGCCCGTCCAATACCGGCCACGGCCGTCCACGATGACGAATCTCGGGAATACGACGTTGATAATCCTCATTTCGATCTTCGGCGGTTTGTGCGGCATGATTACTCCTGATAGACAAAACCACCCCTTGGGAATCAAGGCAGGAAACGGAAGGTGACCAGGATATATACCTACATGATGATGGATTTCCAACTTTGGCTGCTCTTCGCAGAACACGACCTCAACCCCGCAGAATATGATGCCCTGTTCGACAAGGAACTTGAGCGACTCTTGCCGAGAATTTCTGACCCGGCCGAGCAAACCCGGCTTCGTGGCCTGCTGGGCTACGGCTGGACCAATTACATCGCCGCGTCCTTGCGAAATGCCGGGTTCAGGGATCAGGCCAGCCTTCAAGAAAAAATCCACGATTGCGTCGTGAAGCTGCTCGTCTCGCCCGGTGGGTTATTCAGGGATTACGACCAGACGAGGCATGGCCCTTTTGATCTTCGTTGGAAAAGGTCGGTGGCAAATGCCTGCAAGAACATCGCGGAAAAAGAAAGAAACCGCCGAAGGCTCATCCCCACCGTTTCCATCGGCCAAGAGTTCCGACCAGGAGACGTGACGGACGTACCGGATCGTGCGGGCCGTCAAGATGACGAGAGCGTGATTTTTGATTTTCGGCAACTCGTTCAGTCGAGGCTTGGAGAACTCGGCAGTGCCGTGCTTACGGCCAGACTCGCCGGGCAGGAAACCAAGAGCTTGGTTGGGCGACCGGACCTGGGCAGCCCCGGCCGCTTCGTCGTAAAGCGGGTAGTCGGGGAAGTAAAGGCCCTGGCCCGCGAGTATGCCGAGCGACGTGGCGATCCAGCATTCCTCCGCGAGATTGAGCGGGCAATGGGCAGGGAGGAGGCCACGGTTCAGAGGCGATTGGCAACAGGGGCGGCACGACAGGGGCGGTAATCCGACGGCAGCTTAGCGTGGCATGAAATCCGGGCTGAAGTTCGCTATACTACTGGGATCGACGCTGCCACCCAGGGGAATCCATCGTGAATCGACGTTGCCTATTATCGGTTTTACTGTGCCTTGCCGCCTCACTTCCAGCAACCGCCCATGCCCAGGATGCCAAACCCAAAGCAATGGTCGGGCTCTATTACTTCGACGGATGGAGTGGCAAGACCGATGAAATTCATCTCACCAAGCTGCTGACGACCGAGTTTGCCGACCGGAAGCCGGTCTGGGGCTGGAGGGACGACACCGTGGAGATCATGCAGAAGCAGATCGACTACTGTGCAGACCACGACATCGCCTTCTGGGCCTTCGACTGGTACTATCCCGAGGGCGAGATCAAGACAATGCCGTGCAACAACGCCTTGGAATTGTACCTGAAGGCCCCGAATTGCCAGCGATTGAAGTTCTGCCTCTTGGTGGCGAACCATGAAGGTTTCCGCATCGGGCCGAAGGACTGGGATGCCTGCTGCAAGAAATGGATCGAATTATTCCAGAAACCCAGCCATCTTCGAGTGGACGGACAACCGCTCTTGATCTTCTTCTCCCCCGGCGAATTGCAAAAAGCCTTCGGCGGCGTGGAAGGGGTCCGCAAGGCATTCGACTCGTTACGGGCCAAGGCCAAGAAGGTGGGACTGGCGGGCGTGTCCATTGCTGCCTGCACCGGGCCTGGGCAGAGTTTCGCTGATCTTGCTCGCTCGGGCTACACGATCTTGACCGGCTACAACTACAACGGTGGTTGGATGAATGGCGGCGGCAGCCAGCCGTTCCGAAAACTGATTGAGGACAGCGACCGGATTTTCGAGCAGTTTGCCAAAGAAACGTCGCTCCCCTGCATGCCGGTCATCACTGCCGGATGGGATCGACGGCCTTGGGAAAAGGGCCAGTTGCCGCCCGAGAAAATGTCGGTTTGGTATCCTGACCGTTCACCAAAGCTGGTCGAGGAGTTCGTTCGGCATGGTGTCCGGTGGCTTGAAAAGCACCCCGATAAGGCCACGCCCCAGCGGCTCCTCTTGATCTACGCCTGGAATGAGAACGGCGAAGGTGGATACCTGACTCCAACCGCCAAGGACGGCACCGAATATCTGAAGGCCGTGCAGCGGGCGATAAGGGGAGGACGCTTCCACGGGCAGCCAATCGAGAATGCGGGAGCGAGCAAGGAAGAATAAGGGGAAGGTGTTCAGCCGATGAAGACGGCAATCGAATCACTGAAAATCGTCGTCCTGTGCATCGTCGCCGCCATCGTCTACGGCATTCTGCACGATCAGGTTACGACAAGGGTCTGCGTCGAGTATTTCACCATCGGGCACCCGCCAATCTTCCAGACAGACGACCCGACGCTGCTTGCCTTCGGCTGGGGAGTCATTGCGACTTGGTGGATGGGGGCGATTCTGGCCGTTCCTGCCGTGCTTGCATCCCGACTGGGTTCCTGGCCGAAGTTCGACGCTGCTTATCTGGTCCGGCCAATCGGCTGCCTGCTAATCATCATGGCCTGTTCATCGCTCTTGGCTGGTGTACTGGGCCACTTTGTTGCCAAGGCCGGTGGCGTACAACTGGTCGGTTCCCTGGCTTACCGAGTTCCAGCGGCAAAACATGTTGCGTTCTTGACCGACCTCTGGGCACACCTTGCGGCCTATGGAGTCGGCTTCTTTGGAGGAATTGGAGTGAGCATCTGTGTTCTGTTTCGGCGGCGGCGAATGAGCAGGCAGTGATTTGCATTTTGCCATCTTGCGATTCGGCATGTGCAGGGTAAGATTGCTCAATAGGAGTAAACCATGACACGAAAGCTGAAAGCAAAAGTCCGTTGGCCCGATCTGAACACGTCGCCCGATTCGTGGTCGAATGCCGAATTGCGGGGCGTGACCATCAACCCAATCGCCACGGGCATCGGCAGGCATCCTCGTTCGATTTCGGATGAGGACTGGGTACTGACTTGCGAACGGGATATTGAGGAGAACGGGCTGGCCCAGTTCCTCACCGATCTGCTCCATATTCTCAGGCTGACGGTGCCAAAGTACCTGGGCGAGTCGCTGCCGATTGGCGATTATCCCCAGCGACGGACAGAGGGCGAGGTTCCATTGCCCAATGTCTCGTACCAAGGTGATCCTGACTGGAAAAAGGACGGATGGACCAAGGAGATGGTCGGCGGCATCCTCTGCAATCCAGTGCTGGCCGGGATTCCGCCCTTCGAGGCTGCCGTTGATGAGCAGGCTTGGATCGCAGCCGGGGTTCGCTTGGTCGGGAAAGTCGGCCTACGGCAGTATCTCGCCAACGTGCTTTACCAGTTGAAGAAGTCGATCAGTGGCGCGACGGTGGAGGAGTAGCCTTTGCCGCATCAAGAATTGGCAGTGGGTGCGACGGGCAGGGCCGTGCCGTTCCTCCTTGCCTATTTGCCGCTCGATGGAATAATTCCGACAGTCGAATCACTTGAACCACGTATCCATCGAGGTGCCCCATGCGATTTCTCTTGAAGGCGGAATGGCCGGTTGAAGCAGGCAATGCAGCGATCAAGGACGGTAGCCTGTCAAAAACAATCGAGTCCATTCTGGACGACTTGAAGCCGGAATCGGCGTATTTCTTGGCGTCCAACGGGAAGCGAACCGCACTTCTGATCGTGGACATGAAAGACGCCTCGCAGATTCCGGCCTTGGCGGAACCCTGGTTCCTCGCATTCAACGCCAGCTTGGAGATCGTCCCCGTGATGGTTCCCGACGATCTCAAGAAGGCGGGACCAGCCTTCGAGCAGGCCATCAAGAAGTACGGGTAAAGGTCATTTGCCGCCCGCCAATGCCTTCCTGAGCGGACAATCTTCCCCGACCGATTCTCCCCTGCGATACCGGCCCAGCAATTCCTTGGACCGCTGGGCAAGCATGCGTCGAACTTCCCGCCGCTTGCCCTTGATCCTGGCGATCTTCATGGAATCGTAGCCCGTGGTTTGGTGCCGTAACCACGCGATGACGAGGGGGCGTTGGAGAGGACCAGAAACGGCCAGCCGTTCGGCTGGCCGTTTCTATTGCTCTTGTTCCAACATGCGTTTTCCCACGTCTTTGACGAAGACCCAAAAGGGATGATCGTCGGGTAGTTGTCTGATATAGCGTTGCTCCCCGGTTCCCCAATACCAATACTTGTAAGCACAATCGGCAATCAGATGGGCCTTCCAACAGGGCCGGAAACGTTCGGGCAACATGCCGGGCAATTGCGAAAGGAACAAATCGAAATGCCGGTTCATTTCGTCCAAGACGGTTTGGGTATAGATCACGCAGCCGTCAATCGTCGGGGTTCCGTCAATCGTCGGCAGCACTTCGCGGATAATCCGCCAATGGAATGATTTCCAATTCTCCCCCGCAATGAACCGCTTTCGATTGTCGAGAGGGCAACGGCGGTCGTAAAGGCATGGAATGTCCCAACACCGCTTGCCGCAGAAGTATAAATGCTGTTTTCCCGTTGGCATGATCGTTGCCTATAGCCGCAATCGTTTCGGTTTGGACTTGCCCGGCTTTAGCAAGTCCCATGCGTTGTGGTACTTCTCGGCATACTTCTTCAACCGGGAGAGTTGCACAACCCGCCTGCCGCTGGGAGCATTGTAAATAAGGTCGAGGGCGTCCAAGTCCAGAGAGGGAACAATGTATGCCTCCGGCGTCTTCGACAAGTCGGATATTTCGTCCATGAAACAAATGAAGACGATGAAATGCCCCTCTCGCCCGGCCTTGATGTTGTCAACCGGCCATGACGTGCGGCCAGCTAGTCCCTTGACATCAATCGTAATCGCGTTGCCAGCATCATGCACAACGACAATATCAACGGCCTTCTTGTTGCCAAGGGTCAAGTCGGCATCAATGCCAAGACGATGCAACGCCGAAAGGACGTAGAATTCTGCCGCCAAATTCGTGTTGTAGTGTGGCATGGGAGTTGGGCCTAGCTCTGCGGGTGTTTTTGGTCAACATGGGTGCGTATGCCGATTTCTGCCCACCTAATCGCATCATCCGGGTTGTCGTATATGCTCGGGTGGTCATTCGGGCTGCCGCATCGTGGGCAAGTCCAATCAAAAGTATATTTGCTGTCGAGACGTTCGATAGCAATGCTGAAATGAATGCCGCCGCATTCATAGTCGTGGTTGCGTGGTTCTCTCTTTGCCCTACTCATGTTTCGCCTTTCGTTTCTCCCGTGCGGCCTTCCTGAAATCCCACGGGGGCTGCGGGTGGGGATTACCGCCGTTCCGGTTCGGGAAGGATAACCGAAAGCTGAAATTTGATTCGACTAACCGACGTATTCGCGGTAGTCGAGTTAGCTTGCCCGCCGATCCCGAAAACCGACGCAACCCCGATATTTCCTTTTCCCTGTTTGTTGCTTCCCTCGGAAACGGTAACGGCAACATCGAAATCAATCATCGTTGTCCCACTTGTGTAATTGATCGTTGCCTTCTTGCAATCGGAATGCTGTTGGGCCGTTTCGACGCCCTTGACGATCTGCCGCAAGGTTTCGGCAATGAATGTTTCCAAGTCCATAGTTATGCTTTTTATTAGGAACGGCCCCGGCGAAATCGCCGGGGCCGTTCCATTGGTCAATCCTTCACACGTTCCAACTCGTCAGCAGAAAAATCAGCAAGCCAGACCGTCATGCCATCTTGGTCCACGCATTCGACGGCGAATGCAGTCGGCTCGTAGACGAAGACTATCGTACCCAGGTCGCCTATCTGTGGCCGCCTGCACACGCCTTCAGTTCCCTGAAAATCTCGGTCAGATCGCAGGAGGCGTGTAACCCTGACGACGGCATATTCTACCAGTTCCCTCGAATTGGGTCGAGCATCTTCTAACCCAGCCACCCTCTCGCACTCCTCCACCATCTTCGCAAGAGATTCGAGATCGGCCAGCCGGTGTTCATGGCCGACTACGATCAGAGCCGATTCGGGCAGGCCGCTGTTCCGCGCCAATTCCACGGAATCCAAGAACGGAACCACTTCATCGGCCTTGGAATGTAGGATGACCGTGCCGGGTTTGACCGTTGTCGCCGTGCCCCATCGCTTCCAAGCCGGGCAGAACAGGACGAGCGGCGTCGAACCAGCGGCGATGTTCATCGCCACGGCCCCGCCTCGGCTGGAACCAACAACGACATCGGGCTGGTGCTGGTCGAACTCGGCCTGGGCAATGCGGACGGCAGCATCGAAGTCGTCATCGGGCAGGGCTGGATTCAGGACTTCATGGCCGTGGTCCTTCAGGTAGGTCGGTTTTACGCCGCCCGGTGTCGAATGCCAGCCGTGAAGAAAAAGGACTTTCATGGGGTTTCGCTCGAAGCCAAATTGCCCAGGAAGGCATTGACGGCCTCAATGAACGAGTCGATTCGTATCTGAATCTCAGCAGTGGCCTCGTTTTTCGGCAACTTGGCTATACCAGATAGGTCTATCTTGGCAATTGTCTTGCAGCCGTCCGGTTCGCCAACGATTTCGGCGGTGAAGCCGATGAAACGGTTGCTATCCCTGCGGTCCCAAGACAACCGAAACAATTCGCCTTGCCGAGAATAATCCAGATAAAGGTGGAGGGGCTTGCTTGGCTTATTTCTTCCGTCGAAGCGAAAGCCCGCAGCCAGCAACGACGGTCCGATGGCCGTCCGAATGTTGGCGAGGATAATTGCCGGGTGCTTGTACGGGTTTGGGTCCATGAACTCGATGGTATCAGAACCATCACGGAATGACCAGCCGCAGTCCCTCTTGGGCTGCCCACCGCCGCAGGATGCTCCGTGATTTGTCGTCAGGTAGCACGTTCCTCTTGCCACGGGCCTGACAGATGATCTTGTGCGGCAACCGGACTTCGACCGTAAGGATGCGTTGGCTGCCCTCATGGTTCTGCACTTGCAACGACCAGATCGATGTCACCCGGCGATTGCAGGATCGGGCATAGGTGGCGACACAGTGCTGCATAGCCCGACCTTCGGCCACAAGGGCACGGCTGGTCAGAAGCTCTTGAATCGTCCAACGACGAAGATTGGGTGTGCCCTCCCGGCCTTCAATCCAGTCAAAGTCATTGATGCCTGAAAGCGGCCACTGGGCCTTGAGGTCGATGCTTTCGTTGGCGAGTCGGTGATGCCATCGCTCGACCTGACGCAACAGTGCCTCGGGGCTGCGGCCCTTCATCGTGAGGTTGGGCTGCGATGGCGGAAGACGTTGAATCACACCCGCAGCCTGGAATTCCTCCCGCTGCTCAAAACGCTGATCTTGTAGGAAGTCGATGATCGGGCCAACGTGAACAAGGTCGAGTATCGGGTTGTCGATAAAGAACCGGATGACAGAGATCCAGAAATCGTCGTTCTCGAAATGGTCGGCCAACCGGGTGGCGGCAAGGGCCTCGGCCAGCCTCGTATTCCCACCAAGCCCTAGAACTTGCCCCCACCGCAATGCCTGATCGACGGTGAAGTGGCTCGGAGCCAGCATGAAATGGTGGGCCATCCGTTTGGTCAAAGGGATCGGCACGTCGGCGCTGCGAAGATTATGGCCGCTAGCGATGTGGATGTACCACCGTTGACGGCGAAGAGCGACAGGGCCAAGCCCCATGAACCACACCGAGTCGAGGAAGGTCGGCACCGGATATTCCGTCAAAAGGTGCCGAACCAAGCTGGCGAATTGGCGGCGGGTATTGTGAGTCCGGGGTCGCCAGTCCTCCACTCGCCTCAACCAGTCCCGCCAATGATGGGCGAGGGCCACCAGGGCGTCGGTCCAGGTATTGCCCGCCTGATGTCCGTATTGCGGCATGGCGGACGAGCCATCCAAGAAGCTGGTAGTGGGCTGGACGTGCAAGAGTAGCGAGAGGAGTCGTTCCCGAGCAGAGTGGTCACGTTCGGTGGCGTCACTGGCCCGCTGAATTGCGGCCAAGGAAGGAGATCGAGTTTCAGTCCGATGCAGCCTGCCGCCGAAAATGTCGAGAATCGCGTCGGGGAATCTGGCTCTTCTCTTGTACTCGATCATCCGAGCGGTAGCAATTTCCCGAGTAGCGACCAAATACTCCCGTTGCCGCTGCGGCCAGCTTTTGTCCAGGCGACCGCTGAAGCTGTGCTTGCGGCACCATGCTTTGTAATTCTCGGCGTTTGCAAGGCCGAGGGATTGGAGATGCTGCTGCACCGCCTGTTCTTGTTCTTCGTCAACCGGATTCAAAGTACCCTTGTTTCGCTTTCGTGCCATAAGTTGTGGAAATGAGGAAACCCGTGCTGTGGACGTAGTGCCAGTAGTCGCACGGGGACAGCGGACCAACGTGCGTGGCACATTGACTTCTCAGTACGGGTTGGAGTTTGTCCATTGCAGTTTCCTTTCATTCCAAATCGGGAAGAGATTCTCGGCAGAATCCAAGACACGGAAATCGGCGTCAGGTTCGCTCAAACGTGGTCGGCCACCTTTAGCCCCTCCTGCCTTGCCCATCTGAACATGATCTTCCGGCCTTCCAGCGACGGATGCGAATCCCGTTTACCTTTGGCCTGTACAATGGTCCGCGTAGCAGGATCGACCTCGATGGTCAGGACATGCTCTTGGCCGAGGCAACTATAGCAGGTCATCGACCAGATGGAGCTACGTTGCTTCGCGCACCGGCCAACGTAGCGGGCAACGCAATGTCGCATTACCCGGCCTTCCACGATCAGTTCGTTGCTATCGAGCAATTCCCTGATCGTCCACGTCCGGCGACTCCATCGTTGGGCTTCTTCGTATTCCAGGCCCTTGATCCCCATGCTGTCCCATCGGATGCTGCGGGCGCTGCTGGTGGCCCTGGTCGGTGGTTGCCACTTCGCAGCAACCTCAAGCAGCCGAATGACCGCCTTGCGTTTCTCAGGCAGGGGCGGCTTCAGCTTGTAGAAATGCTTTTGGAAGCGGAGATATTCGACAATGGGGCCGACGTGTCCGATGACCAGTTCCGCATGGTGGACGAAGAACTCGATCACCTTTGCCCAGTACGCTTCATGGTCGAAGTCGCGGGCAAGGCGAGTGGAGTTCACGGCTCGCACCAGTGCCGGTTCGCCGCCGAAGCCAAGGATCTGTCCCCAGCGGAATGCCTCCTCGACCGTGTAATGGTCGGGAGCGTGCATGAAGTGATGGGCCATCCTCTTGGTCAACCGCACAGGAATACCTACATCACCGAAAGCAAGGCCAAGGTCTTGCGGCCATTTTCAGCCGAGGACCAACGCGCGATTGCGAGGGAAGCAGGCAAGACCCCGCTTAAAATTTGGAAGGAAATCGCCACCGATCATGCGATGGCAATTGCAGGGGAAAGATACAGTCCCCATTGGCTTGCGAAGGCGGCTAGACGGGTCATGGAGAAGATCGACACGGACCCAGCTTCGTGCGGAGCCGCGAATAAGACCATCGGGGCAAAGCGGTATTTCGATCAGGACAAGGATGGCCTGACGCGAAAGTGGCACGGCGCGACTTACTTAAATCCGCCTTTTGGCCCCGGCTGGAAGGATTGGATCGTCAAGCTGGCCGAAGAGATCGAAGCGGGCCGAGTGACGGAGGCCGTCGTTGTCGGGCCACACACAATGCTGGTTTCTATTGATTCTCCCTGGTTTCGGATTCTGTTGGAGGGCTCCATCTTCTTGCCCGAACAACGCCCTCGGTTCTCGGAGGGATGCGGCGGGAAGGAGACGGGGGTGAAATATGGCACGTTCGTCGCCTACGTTGGGAAACGGCACCGCCGATTTGCCAGGGTGCTTGGCAATCAGGGCATCATCTTACGTGCCGTCTCCACAAGACCAGCCAAGCGTCGAGTCGTTTCCTGATGGCCGCCCCCATTCTTGGTGGTGGCGTGTAAAGTGCTTTACAAGGGACCGGCTCGCTCGGCAAAAACGCCGAGCGGCGTTTTTCATGTACGTCATGTTCGTGCCGCAGAGGGAAATGGTTCCGCCGATGGCCGAGCCAATCCGTTTGGTATCGCGCGGAATTCGAGGACCACGAAGCCGACTTTGATTGCCGTTCGCGGAAATGCGCCGTTCGGCGTTTTTCACTTGAAGCAATACCGGCATTGCCAGCACTGCTTGGGATTCTCACCAGTCTCATGCTCGCAGACTTTCGAGCCGCCCATCTTCCCATTTGGCATTGGCGTGTATATCGGAGCCCCTGGCGGGGCATATATCGGATGCCGGAAGACCAATTCACACGGCCAGGGCGGCGGGTTGGCGTTGGTACGAGCCAAGTAGCACCATCGCCCGCCGACTTCACTGCGGACTTGGGCTGCGTTCCGCATCGAACGATCCCAACTGAACCACAGAAAGAAGTTCGGTTCGGCTCGTAGGTCGAGCAAGTGCGGAAGCAGCCTTCCAACATTCCACGACCGGGTGTGAGCGTAATGAATGACATGCTGCGTTGTCGTAATATTTTGCAATTGGACGACGATCTGATGCACCTTACGGATATACTTTACCGAGAAAAAGTCCCCGGTACTGTGCCACCGGATTACCTCGATGTTCGCAGCGTTTTCCAAAATCTCGGCCACCATCGTTTCAACGAAGTCCGATTGCATGGCAGCCGCCTTATTCTGCTCGCGCACCACCAACGCTTCTCCACTCACCATCATTCCATAATCGCCGTAACAGATTGCCCGGCAGATTTTTGAACAGCCAGGGCACGTCCCGTTGTTTTGGGGTTCGCCGGGGGGAAGGTCAAAGGTCCAAATGCCCAGGTTCTTCCCTAGTTTTCCGTTTCCAGGTTCCAGCATTCATAAGTTCTCTCTTTCTGCGGTATTGCCGCAAGCAATGCGATGGGACTCGAACCCATGCTTAGCCCGACGCTACGCACTTTTCATCGGTCGCTGGTCAGCGAACGACGTAATTGAGATAATGGCTGTGGGATCACGGCGTCTCTCCCATCGTGAAGGTCCGTACCTTAGCGAGGGCAAGCATCATGGCACGCTCTGGATCAGGGAACTTTCCCAGAAACACATCCCACGCCTGCAATTCCGCCGTTTTCGCATCGAAGGTCTTCGCTTCGGCCAATAATTCAGCCCACTTCGACTGGGCCTTCTTCTTGCCGTTCTTTTTCCGACCGTAGTCCTCGGCCTCCTCAACGGTCAATTTGAGTTCAACGAGTTTTACCCTGCCTCCTTTTTCAGGAGAGAAGTTTCGGCAAATCCGCATGGCCTTCTGAGTGGTGCGGATCACGTACTTGCTCTTTTTCAACCACGGAATCCACTCTCCGTGTTGGCCGATCACTTGCTTCAAGCGAATGGCCTCGTCGCCTAAGTCCCAGTAGTCCGGGGCCTGTTTCCGACTGCCTGCGGCGACCTTCTGGTACGCCTTGTCAAACTTGGCAATCAACTGTTCTTGCGAGTTGTGATTTTGGTTGTTGGTCATTTCTTTCTCTCTTTCTGCCCGTTCGAGCCGGTAATAATCAATTCAATGGTCTTTCGCATTTGTCCGTCCATGCAATACTCGGCGTCCACTTCTTGGATCGTTGCCCAGTCGTAGAGCTTACGTATTGCCTTCTTGTTCCCATAACTCAGCACCCACGGGTGCCGAGTAGCTCGCAGCAAATCCGCGAGTTGTTCGTGTTCATTCCACGTCATGTCGTACTGGTAACCTTTCTTCCCTGGATATGGCGGGTCCAGGTATAAAAGCATCCGGCCGTGAGCCGTGATAACCTTTTCAAAACTCCGACAGGTGACGTTGGTCTTGCCCGCGAAGAGACCTTCCCACCGACGCACCCGTGTTATCAGGGAACGATGGGACCAACGCTGGTCGTTGGACATACCGCGATCCCGGCCCGAAACTCCCAACTGTTGGATCAGCAACTTGCCAAGTGCAATCTGGATCGGATCGTCAGGGTAGTCGCACCGTTTATACTGCCGCTGAAGTCGTGTGAACGCTTCCTTGGTCGGCTTGGGCGTTGCGTTGACTGCTTGGCACAACTCGGCAGCGTGGTGAATCGCCACGTCATGCAGTGCTGCGATGGCAGGATCAAAATCATTCAGCCAAACTCGATTCGGTCGCAAACCGGCCACGACATTGGCCGCAATCACACCGGACCCGACGAACGGCTCTGCGAAAGTCCACGGGCCATGTAATTCCTCGGCCAAGCGGGTAAGCTCGTCAAAGATGCGGCGAGCCAAGTCGCCTTTGCGACTGTTGCCACCCTTGCCACCGACGTAACGGAAAAATCCATCTTGCATTTTGAACCTTTCTTGCGGTCGCCTAGTTAGCGAGCTAGCGGCGACCGACACGACGCTTGCTCCCCTCGGTTCCCTTGTGTCTCCTGCCAAAAAAGGCTGGGAGAGGAGGGAAGCGAAATGGGAAAGCAGAGTTCGTAGCCTGTTAAGCGGGCTCGACGCCGTTTTTTTCCAAAGGAGACCAAGAAAGGCTCGAATTAGGCGGCTGCGGGCAGTGGCGACGGGCCTTAGACCTTCGGCGGCGGGCAGCAAATACGCCGACAGGCGTTCTTGAGTACGGCCCACACGATGTGAGACGGCTGGGCCACTGCCATGAGCGAGACGATGTTTAGGATCGGGTCACCAGCCGACAATCGCGCGATAGATCGTTTGGCCGCCCATCGTGGACACTTGAAGCTGCCCCATAGAACAAAGCATCGCCAGGAGTTGGCTGAGAAGGGGCGGCGACAGTTTGACGATCTTGCCCAGGTCGCGGCGGCTGATGCCTGCCGGGCCGCAGCGAGCGATCACATGGACGAGGGCATTCGGGTCCGAGGGATCGAGGCCCGGTATCCTCTCTCTTTGGGCCAGCCAGTGTCGAAATTCAGCCATACCTTATTTAGTCGCGGCGACGAGAGAATTGGCGGCTGGCGGGCCGTTTAGAAGAAACCGTGAAAAAAAAGAAAGGCGAGACTGCTTAACAGAGCGAAAGGAGCCAGACGCTCGATGATCGCCTGTATCCTCAAGGAGAAAGAGAGAGAAGAGACACGACAAATGAATGACGCACAACAGATTCCCATGAATACGATCCACGCTGACTGTTTCATGTTCCATCCCAATCCATCGCCCACAGGGGGTGGCTACACGCTGTTGAATGGCAACGGTACGCTCTTGGAACGGCAGGAAATTCTCAAGCCCGGCGTCACCAACAACGAATTGGAATTGCTCGCCGTCCTGCGGGCCGCTGAACTATTGCGGCCCGGTGGCACCATCCTGACTGATTCGCAGGTGGTCCGAACTTGGGTTCGCAAGGGTCGGGCAAAAAGCCGTCCTGATCTAAATCCCCACATTCAGCGTTGCAATAACTTGGTTCGGGCGAAGAAGCTCGCAGTACGATTCGTGCCACGCGCGAAAAATTTGGCCGGGCTTTACAACGAACGGCAGCTCGTCGGCAAGGCTGCAATCCCCGCTCGCTATGATCGCCTCGAAATTGATCGAATCAACCAGACTCCTATGGTGGACTTACGGTTCCGTGATTTCCTGCTGCTCAAAAGCGGTCGGGACGAATTCAGCAAGATGCCGCTGGCCGCCCTGCGTGAAACGGTCGCCCAGGACGTGATCGCAGCGGTCGAAACGGAATTCCCCAACGACGAGGACTTGCAGGCTCGCTGCTACCGTTGGGTGCTGCGCGGCCTTGAGGTCGAGAAGGCGATCCGCAAAGTCGGCACGGTTGTCGAGGTTGGCGAGAACGCGAGGAAGGCGTGGATCAAGGATAAGCGGCGTAGGAAATGATTGAGAGAAACTGTGAAACGATTTGATGGCCGTGGGGTCGAATTCCGCCCGAAGCCTTACATAACGGCATCTTGGTCGAGGGCAAGAACTCGGTCGTAACGGGCCTGAATGGCAAGATTTGCGTTGACCAAAGAAATAAAGTGGACCGCCCTTGCGCGTTCATGTATTTCGCGCTAGGCTTGATTCTTGATGGTGGCTTTCGGGCAGGAAATACAACAGCTTGCCCGAGTCAGGTGAAAGAGAAAGACATGATACGACGAAATACTATGCCCGCTCTCGGCACGATAAACGTGGTCTTGGTATGCCTATTGGACGGGTCTGAAGACCCGTAAATCGACCGGACATGTCAATTTCAACGATGCGGCGGCTGCCGTCAATGACATGCTTGGAAATGGCGGCCAGAAAAGCCAAGCCAATGATGGCGTCATGTCGGACGAGGAGTTCGAGGCGATTCAGCGACGGCACTTTGGGAAGAAGCAAGGGGCTGATGCCAAAAAACGAGCCGAGAAGTCGCTGGGGGCTTGCTTGGAGGCCATCACCGCTTTCAGGGAGATCACCGGCCTCAAGCCCATTACACTTGCCACGGAGGACGACTGCGAACGATTTCAGAATGATGCACTGAAATTGCCGAAGAACTGGCGGTCGAAGTATCCGAAGAGCAAAGAAGAAGTCAGTAACCTCAGTGCCAACACAATCTATAAATGGTCGGTTGCCCTCCAAGCCGCTTTCGAGCGGGCCAACGCAAATGCAGGGCGAAAGTGCGTTCGTGGCGTAGTCGAGGTAAGGAATCGGTCACGATCTGTTTTTCCGAGAGTTTCGAGAGCCTCAGCGAAGGGATTCAGAACGCCCTGTGGGAATTGGGCGGAGTGCCGCAGCGGCATCGTACCGACCGCATGAGCCTGGCGGTAAACAACGCCTCGGACGAGAAAGAATTCACGCAGCGCTACACGGGTTTATTGGAATACTATGGATTGGAGATGGAGAAGATCCAGCCCGAGGAGCCGAACGAGAATGGCGATGCCGAGCAATCGCATCGCCGCTTTAAGGAGACGGTTGAGCAGGCCCTTTTGCTGCGGGGCAACCGGGATTTCCAAAGCCGGGCAGACTACGAACGATTCTTGCAAGAGGTGGTGCATGGTCGCAACGCCGCCTGTCGCAAGCGTCTAGATGAGGAACTGCCCAAGCTGCGGCGTCTGCCGGAGCGACGGCGGGAGAGTTGCAAGCGACTGTGGGCGCCGGTCAATAGCGGCAGCTTGATACACGTGGACCGGAACACCTACTCGGTTCCCAGCCGCTTGATCGGCGAACGGGTGGAAGTGCGGCTCTATGTGGAGCACGTCGAGGTCTGGTATGCGCAGCGGGAAGTGGAGCGTTTCCCTCGCCTGCGTGGACGGCAGAAACGTGCCGTCAACTACCGGCACATCATCGACTGGCTGGTGCGAAAGCCGGGGGCATTTGCCAACTACGTGTACCGGGAAGAACTGTTTCCTACGAGCCGCTTTCGCATGGCCTATGATGCCTTGGGGGAGACGGAGGGCCAGCGGGCCGACAAGGAGTATTTAGGGATTCTCTACCTGGCGGCACGCCAGAGCGAGACGGCGGTGGACGAGGCGTTGCGAACGCTTCTGGCTGGGGATCAACCCCTGACGAAGGCGGCGGTCGAGGCGCTGGTCCAGCGAGCGGAAAAAGTTCCGGCGGTTACCGAAGTGACCGTCGAGGAAGTGAACCTGTTGGATTTCGATGACTTGTTTTCACACAAGGAGGTGTGGCATGGGTGCGAAGGGGGATGTGACGGAGAGGCTGATGGCCTACTTGCGGGAACTGCATTTGCCGACGTTGCGGGAGTGCTTTGAAGAACTGGCCCGGCGGGCGACGCAAGAGTCGGCCAGCTACGAGCAGTATCTGCTGGAGTTGGTGGAGCGGGAGTGCCAGGCCCGCTGGGCGAAGCGTACCGAGCGGATGCTGCGGGAATCCCGCTTGCCGTTGGACAAGGATCTGGCGAGTTTCGACCTTTCACGGCTTCCGGCGAAAGTCTCTCGCCAGGTGCGGACGCTTCTGGAAGGCTCGTTCGTGGACCGCCGGGAGAACTTGTTGTTGTTCGGCAAGACCGGCACGGGGAAGACTCACCTCTTGTCGGCGATTGCCCAGGAGCTGGTGCGTAAGGGACGGAAGGTGGTCTCCTGGCCCTGCGCCTATTGGTGCAGGAACTGCTGGTGGCCAAGCGAGACCTGAAGCTCAGTCGGGCGCTGAAGCGGTTCTCGAAGTACGAAGTGGTCCTGATCGACGACATCGGCTACGTGCAACAGAGCCGGGAGGAGATGGAGGTGCTCTTCACGCTCTTGGCGGAGCGCTACGAGCGGGGCACGGTGATGCTCACGAGCAATCTACCGTTCTCGAAGTGGGAAGTGATTTTCAAGGACCCGATGACGACGGCGGCGGCGATCGACCGCCTGGTGCATCACAGCGTGATCCTGGAGCTGAACATCGCCAGTTACCGGCTGGAGGAGGCCAAGCGGACCAAGCCGCCCGAGGCGGCGTAAGGGACGGGAGGGGGCATCGGCGGCGTGAGGCGTGCCGCCCCCCTTTTGTTTCGCTCCGCTGCGCTGCGCTTCACAAAAGGGGGGGCGGCACGCCTCTGGTTCTTGGAAGGAAAGGAAGGGAATTCTAATTGTTGTTCAAGGGAAAGAATAATTGTCGCCGAACAAGTTCCAGTGGATCGAAGGATTTGAGCGAGAGATTCGGCAATTTGATGAACAGGAACTCGTTTCACTCCTCGATTACTTCGACTGCAATTGGCCGGGCGTGACGTTTGCAACCGCTCTTGCCAAAACATTTCTTTGGTCGTGGGGCCGCAGGAGCGAAATCGCCACATTGCGATGGGGTGATGCGAAAATCGTGGGCAACGAGAGCGGTGGTTTTGAGCGTCATTTCGAGACTGTAGGGAAATGGGCAGTCGATAAGTGGTTCCGAATTCCCGAAGCCTTATACGAGGAACTACTGCAAGTCAGAACTGAAAGTCCCTACGTTTTCGCCGCCTACAACCGCCAACTGCGTCAGTTCCACGATAGCAGTTGTCGTCCTTGGCTCGCCAATCGCCTCAAGACTGAGTTCTGCCCCAAAGACGTTGGCGATTGGTTCTACAATCGGATCAGCGATTGGTCCAAATCGCTGCCGAACGGTTCGGCCTGCATCCATGTTTTCCGCAAAACCAGCCTTCAATATGCTCGGGCGGGCGAGGATGTGAATCGCCGGGTGGCTGCGGACGCGAGGGTAGGGGCAGGGGTTCTGATGACAAACTACGTCAAAGAAACCGACGAAGAAATGCGGCAACGGAGCAATCGGACCTTCGCCAGAATCGTGGCGAGCCTGTCTCCCGACGTTGCCCTCCGTTACGGGTATAAGGCCGATCCCGTCGATCCGCTGCTACAACGGCTCAACGAAGCCATCGCCTGCGAAAATTGGGCTCTGGCAAACGCGATCACCGCCGACCTAGCCAAGAGGGATCGGCAAGCTGGGTAAGTCGCCAGCGGCGAAGGATCGGCCAGTTGGCCGCACCCCAAATCCGTCCCCAAACGACCCGATAACGGCCCTGGTTTGAGAAATTTTGAGAAAAGCCAAACGCAAAGCGGAAGTGAATAAAAGAAGCCTTGTCAGAAGTGCTTATCTGACAAGGCTTTAGGGAGTACACCAGACAGGACTCGAACCTGTAACCTTCGGTTCCGTAGAAACAAGGCAAATCACGAATTTGCCGTGTTGTGTGGGGTATTATGCTTCCCTATGTATCCAATTCGTGGTAGGATTAAAGTCGAATTGGATACAATCCATTGGATACCGGGCATCGTTTCAGCCCGGCACCGCAGGAGGGGAAGATCATGCCCAAGCCCTGGCATCAACGGCAGAAAGAACAGGGGGGAAAACTCGTGCTTTCGTGGTTTGCACCCCGGAAGTGCTGGAAGAAATATCACGATGGCGAAGTCAAGTATTTCAAGCAGCCGGATACGGCAGAGGGCTACGAAGCGGCAGTGCTTGAGTACCATGCCTGGCTGCACGAACGGAAGCACACCCGACCGCTGGGAGCGGAGTACGAACACCACATCCAAGTGTTCCGGCAATGCCTCGACTGGTACGGGCGGTTCGGCACGCCAGCAGACGAGGAAGACTTGTATGCCGAAATCGCCAAGCTGGTTGCCAATCTCGAAGCACGTTTTGCCTCGGAAGAGCCATTGCCGTCCGTCGCCGATTGCCTGCCGGATTGTGTTACGGATTCAGAGAAGGATCTGCTCCTGACATTCTGCGACGAGAGCCGCATTGTGGGACCGGAGGGCATTCGCCTCAACGACACGCGATTCGGCTCGTTGAGTTGGTCGCCGCCGGGTGTCTGGCAGGAACGCATACGGCAACTCGGCGTGCTGTCGTCGCATCAGCGGAAGCAACCCCAGACAGTCGACCATCAGGTCCAGCGATTCTTGGCGTTCAAGGAGATGCAGGTGCGTGGCGGTGTCCTGAAAGCGCGAACCTGGGGAACACTGGCAGAACGGTTGCCCATCTTCATTAGTTGGATCAAGCCCGGCACGCATGTCGCAACGATCACCGGCACCACGATCACCGAGTTCTACAAGTGGCTGTTGCAGAGTTCCTGGGGGCAGCAAACAAGAAAGAGCATTTTTGCAACAGCCCGTCAGTGGATTCGGTGGGCATGGCGGCAGGACGATGTCGAATTGGAGAACCTTCCAAAGAACATTGATTCCAGAGAGTTCGTGTTCCTGACGCACCTTGACGAGACCGGCGTAGCCAAAAAAACGCGCACCGAACTGCTTTGGACGCCGGATGAATTGCATAAGACGCTGGAGAGTGTCCCCGAGGACTTCCAGCTTTACTTGCTGCTCATGCTTAACTGCGGTTTCACCAGCATAGATGTCGGGACACTGTTGAAGTCGGAGCTGCGGCTGGACGAGGGACGCATCGTTCGGCAGCGGACCAAGACGCGGCGGCACGAACACCCACCTTTGGTCAGCTACAAATTGTGGACGAGGACTGCCCGGCTGTTGCGATCACATCTTAGCTCTGATCCGGTCTTGGCGCTGACGAACCGGACCGGTGGACCGCTTTGCGTCAGCAAATTGATCGTTAAGAATGGAAAAACTCAGGAGTCCGTCTGGTGTTCCCTGCTCCGTCGTTACATGAGCATGAAGAAGCCGAAATTGCCCGAAAAACGGAAGAGGACTAAGCCGACGTTGCCTGATGAGCAGACGCAGGCGAAGCCGAAATTGCCCGACAAGCAGTTGAAATATCTCCGCAAGACCGGCTCTTCCAAGCTCCGTAGCGACCGCAGATTCTTCTCGCTGGACTCACTATACCTTGGGCACGCTTTGGCAACTATCGCCGACAAGCACTATAACGTCTTCGACGGGCAGCCGTTCGCGCCGCTCGATGAAGCCATCGAGTGGCTGGGGAAGGAATTCAAAATCGAAGACGGCTGAGCGGCAGCCTACCCCACCCCGATCTTACCTCCAAGGCGCCTCCCTGCCCTTTCCAGTCCCCATCCAACAACCCTCCGAGCCGCCTAGTTCTCGCGTCCGTGGAGGTTGTAGCCGCCGAGCTGCGAAGACGTAGCGGGGCCATGTGGGCGACGTTCCTCGTTCCAAACCGTCTATTCCAAATCGCATCCAAAGTCGGCTTCCCAGCCCTCGTAAGTCCCCACGGGGCGACCAAACTAGTCGCCCAAGTATCGCCTCCGTGGGCGCCGCCGGCCGAGCGGCGGTCGTGGCGGGGACGGGGGACGGCGGCGCCAGGCGACGGCGCCGAGTCCTTTTTCGTTCCCGGCCGCATCGAGAGTCGATTCCACGGCCCTCTATAAATCCCCTCCAAAGACCAAAGTGAGCCGCCCAAGCATCGCCTCCGAGGCTGGCAGCCGCCGGCCGACCGTGCTGAGTCCTTCTTCGTTCCCGGCCACATCGAGAGTCGATTCCACGCCCCTCACGAATCCCATCTGAAAACCAAGCGATCCGCCTAAGTCTCGCAGCCCGAGTGGCAGGCAGCCGCCGGGGCTGGGGAACAACGGCAGCACACTTGCCGTAAGTTCCCTTCCAAGTGACATAGCCGGCCGGTCAATGTCGCTTCCCCAGTGGCAGGCAGCCGCCGGGTGAGCAGCGGCCGTGGCGGGGGCGGCGCTGCGTAATCCCTCGTTCCCGGCCAAGTCGAGAGTTGATCCCCATGGCATCGAATCCCCGTGGGCAACTATGTTCGCCGCCTGGATCTCGCAACATCGATGGGTGGCCGCGGAGACTGGGGGTCGGGACAATATCGGGGATGGGCGTGGCGGCCACGATTTAATGCGGTCCGCAAATTCTTGGTTTACTGTCCGGCAAAAAACTTCTATAATGTGTTCGGTCTGCCTGACTGTGTAGTGCCGCGGGGATAGTTCCCGCCAGCAGTCAGAAGGACAACCGAGAATGCTGGCGACGTTGAGTCGCCGCTCCTTGTCTCGCAATGCACCAGGCACCCCCGCTGGGGGTGTGTTGCGAGGACAAGGATAATGACTTCTACGAACCCTCTCTTCACCGGATGCCGGACGGCATCTTCTCGGCCAGACCAGCACCCCGAAACTCCGGGTGCTTCGGTTTCCCCGCTTCAGCGTGTCGAAAACTCGCCCGCTGATACTCTTCTAACAGATTTGCTTCAGGCGAGTCTCCTCCTAATGGACCGGCTCGTCGTCGCGACGGAACGTGACGCTGCCGCCAACGAACGTATCGCCGCCGCCGTCGAGCAGCAGGCCGCGAAGCCTCTCAATTCCAGCACCTCGGCTACCCCTGTGGTCCCTGCGGTGCAGGTGGACACGGCGACGAATCTCGGCCCGCGTGGAATTAACTCAACCACACCTGGCCCGGAGCAACTTGCTGTTGGCAATGTTCGCGGGCCAGGTGTGGCAACTGCGCCAGCGGTACACGCCAGCGTGGAAACCCGTCACGGGCCCAAGTGGGCCAGGGCAGTCGACATCGCCAAGGAAGCGAAGCGACACGGATACGACGACGTTGACTATCGCGATCTCCTGAAGGTCCGCCCCAAACTCCCTGATAACGGCCTGACAGGCAAAACCAAACGCAAGCTCTCGCGAAAAGCGGCAATCAAATGGATCAAGTCCCATTGCGAAAGGTTGCCGTCGCATGACCAGCCACGGACAGCTCTGAAGTCGCCGAAGGACGGCAGCGTCGGCGCATCGGCGCGAGCCCGACCAGCGACCGCTTCTCAGAATCCGTTCGACCGCATTGCCTGTTTTCTCACGACCGGCGGGCCGGCCACGCCATACATAATCAGTCTTAGTACCGAGTTACCCGAGGAACAAGTCTTAAAGTGCCTTGGGGACAAGCCCAAGACGTTTCACGATATTGGCGGTGGCAAATGGTCAATCCATATCAAGCCGTAACCTTTTTTGCTCGGCCTTCCGCCAAGGCGCTCTGGCAGATGGTTCACAAATGGTTCGTATTTGGTTCGCATTTCTTCGGTTTCATTTTCGGCATTAAGATGTCCTCGTCACGATCAGTTTTCGACCGTGGATCAGTGAGATTTGCCGGCGACATGCTGAGGCTGATCCATGGCCTGGAAGAGAAAGGTGATAGCAGCAGACCGGGAAGGTAATCCCCGAGCTGGTATGGATTTTACTTTGGTGGCCACGACCTATCGAGAATGCTTGCCTGCGGTGGCACAGGGTGGCAAATGGAGAGATTGAGATGAGAGTCTTTATCGAGATGTTCTTGAACGAGGACGGTCAGAAAGCGAGTCTGCTCGCTGGAGGCGACGGTCAGGTAAAACAGGAGATCGTCGTGCAACGCGACCATCCGCTGTACGCTACGGTCGTGGCAGCGGCAAAAATCCATCAGCGAGCTGGTGGCGAGAGTGTGTGCGTGCTCAAGGTTGATCGCACGTGGGATCATGTACTCACGGTACAGGAGGCCCTGGATGCTCCCGCCCTGTTGGAGGCCGAGGCGCTTCGCAAGCGTCACGAGGATACGGTCGAGGTGCTGAGGAAAAGGTCAACGCGGGAGTCCTCAAAGCGTGTCGAGCGTAGCAGCAGCCGTTATCCAGGGATCCATCCCTCGGGCTACTACACGCAGAGTGAGCCTGCATGGCCTTCGTCCTCGTACAGTGACCCCACCGTGTTGGAGGCTCCTGAGGCACAGCTGTGGCTGGCGGAGCTGAAGACGGCAAACGCCTTGGCGGAAGCGGCCTTGGTTGCCGAGTTGGAGGCTAGGATCACCGCCGAGGAGCAGCGTAAGGACGAGGAATTGGCGGAACTTTCCGCCACCGTCCTGGAGGTGTTCCGTGAGCGGAAGACGGTGGCGGAGGACTTCCATGTCGGCTCGACCCCCTACGTGCAGCTCAAGCCTGCATGGCCGCTGGCGGCTCCTACGGAGATCGTCGAGAGTCCCGAGGCGCTCCAGTGGATCGCCGAGCTGGAGGGTCAGAACGCTTCCGCCGAGGCTTCGGCACGAGAAGCCGAGGCGGCCCGCCGCGCGTCCCTCGGGCTACAGGATGGCGACGAGGACTACACCATCGAGGACGGCGCGCTGATCGAAGTGCCTATTTGGCGGCCGGGCAAAACGGCGAAAAACTGGCTCGCCGTCATCGCCATCGACCCATCGCAATCCGGGGGGCTCGACCGCCAGTTCGCCCGCAAGGCAAAGGGGGACGACTACCTCTATATCGTACCCGACTGGCATCTTGGTGACGCCGTGGAGTTCGGCGCGGACGGCAGGAACGAGCGTTGCCGCTGGTACGGCTATGTCGTGCGGATCGGGCAGGACCATGTCGTACTGCACAAGTGCCTAGACGGCAAGGCGGCGGTTCGCGAGGGCAAGGTGTTCGCAACGACCATTGTCGCTGTCGCTGACGACGCTGAAGTGACGGCATAGCCCTAGGGCGCGACGCACTCCGTTGCGCCCACTTGGAGTATGCCGTCGTGGCGCGCCACTAACCATTTTGGAGAGGGATATTATGACCGAGATTACCTGCGTCTGCGGGCATTTCTACCAGGAGATTCGGCCCGCCATCGGGGAGGCGTTGCGCGTGCCCCTCTTTCGTCAGATCGCTCAGGAGGATCTGTGCCCTGTTTGCCAAAAGCGCTTCGAGCGAGGCGAGGAGCTGGATTCCACGCACGTCAAGGAGCCAACGCTTTATCTGCGACGAGTCCGCGATTACGAGTACAACTCGCGCCATCCCATGGGTGAGAACCCGAGTAATTAGGAGGCGTAATAAGACCACCCGCATTACCCTTGCTGCTTGGCGACACTGGCAGGCGTTCCCCGACGCCGCTTGGAACGACTCGCTAGTGGAGGCATTCTCGACCGGCGGTCGAGATCATGCGGCGGGGCAGGTGCGGATATACCAGAGTTGCGAAACGCCCGCCGATGAGGATGTCGAGGTCACGCGGAAAAAGCTGCGCGACTGGGCGGCGAGGTTTTTCGACCTGCCCGAAGCCAGGTTCTACACTGACGGTCAAATAGACTTTTTTGTCGAGGAGAAAGATCATGATTTGTTACAGGGTCGACATCGTAATTGAGTCAAGCGATGTCGCGTTTGAGAACTATGACCCGGGCGAGAACTTGGAATTGCTGCGCGCTCAGTACCTCCCCAGCATGGAGGACATGAAACAACTGCGCTCCCAATACGATCACGTGGTCGGCGAGGGTCTGAGTCTGGAAGCCGCATGGAACGTCGTCGCCGGCATCTGGCGAGAGGCGCACGGCTGCAGCTGGTTCCTTACCGCGTGGACGACAATCCCGACACCGGCAGAATGGTCTGGTCCTGGACATATGGCTGTGAGAGGTTTTTCACCGTGTGGGGCGACGACGATATGCAGAAAAAGGTCGCCGCCGCCAAGCGCGTATACCTGTGCCACTACGAGGTGCCTACGCCTGACGACACCGGCATCATTTGACCGCCTGGCCCATAACGCCAAGGGCAACAGCCACCCGGCGCAGTATCCTGCGGAATTGGCGGAGTGGATTGTCCGATTGCTGTGCCCGGAGTTCGGCGTCGTCCTCGACCCATTCATGGGCGTTGGCTCGACTGCGGAAGGCGTGCTCCGTGCCGGTGGTGAAAGAAAATACATCGGCATCGAGGTTAATGCTCAGTATTGCCGCGAAGCCGAAGCCAGGATCAAGGAATTTCTGGCGAGACCCTCGCAGAATTCAGCGTTGTGATGGCAAGTAATGACTTTATGCAAATAATCGCCGACGGCGTGATTGTCGAGCTGTCGCTTGGAGCTTGGGCAGCGGCGCCGTTCATAATGCATCGGCAGAAGAAGGAATCCGACAGTTGAAAACAGACGCAGAGAACAACGGAGACAACCTTTTCCAGTCGCACACCACGGCGGAACTGGACCGGTTTGCGGACAAATACTACGTCGGTTTGAGCACGGGGACTGCCGATGCCATCCCCGCGAAGCTGTCATTGCTAGCTTCCTTGCGGGCCCAAGATGAAGTGCTGCCACGTATATGATTCACCTGGGGGCCAATTTCTTACCTACGAGGTGACAGATGATACTCAGCAAGGCATTTGAGAAATTTGTGGAGGGGAGTCCGGTGTGTGTGATGATTCGCGGTAGTCTGGAGTATGCTCTCCCCGAGCAATTCGTGAACGAACTGTTTGAGAACACGGCGCAGCGACAGTACACGCGGGAATTGCTCTTTTCGGACGTGGTAGATTTGATGGGAGGCGTTGTGTGCAAGGTGTTTCCGTCGGTCTATGCCGGCTATCAAAAACAATGCCAACGGTTTTCGGTCAGCCGCCGCGCCCTGTACGGCAAGATCAATCACATCGAGCCGTGTATCACTCGTGAACTGGTGCGGCAAACGGCCCAGCGTCTGGAACCTGTGGTACGGAAACTCCAGAAACGCTCTGGCCAAAGGCCGTTGCTACCGGGGTTTCACACTTGCATCCTCGACGGCAATCACTTGGCAGCCACGGAACATCGCATCAAGGAACTGCGAGAAATCGCGGCTGGGCCGCTGCCGGGGCAAACCTTGGCGGTTCTCGATCCGGATCGGCGTTTGATTGTGGACGCCTTTCCCTGCGTCGATGCCCACGCGCAAGAGCGGAGCTTGCTAACCGACGTGTTGGACTCGCAGAAGCCGGGACAGGTGTGGATCGCAGACCGGAACTTCTGCACGACCCTGTTCTTGCTTCAGACGGCCCTCAACGATGCGTACTTCGTGATTCGCCAGCACGCCACGAACGTTCGCTGGAAATCCATTGGCGAGAATCGCAGAGTAGGGCGGACGCCCACGGGAGTGGTCTATGAACAGCGCGTGGAACTGAGCGATGACTGGGGAGAACGACTGAGTGCGCGGCGGATTACAATCTATCTGGACCAACCGACGGAAGACGGCGACACGGAGATTCACATCTTTACCAACCTGCCCAAACGCGTGAAAGCCACGCGGATTGCCGAAGCCTATCACGGTCGCTGGAGGTTGGAGGGAGCTTTCGGCGAATTGGCTACGGCGTTGAATTGTGAAATCAGCAGCCTGGGCTATCCGCCCGCCGCTCTATTTGCATTTGGGGTGGGATTGCTGGCCTTTAACATCCTGAGCGTGATACGGACTGCCTTGGGTGCAGCACATGGCGAAGCGTGTTTGGAGAACATCTCCGCCTATTACCTAGCGGATGAGATCCGCGGGATGATGCGTGGAATGATGGTGCAGATCCCGGAGGTGCATTGGCAAAAGCAATTTGGCAAGCGAACCGCCCAGCAAATGGCAAATCTCCTGGTGGCAGTGGCGAAGCGCGTGAACCTGGAATGTTTCCGCAAACACCCGCGCGGCCCAAAGAAGATCACACCCAAACGCACCAAGTTCAAAAGCGAAACCCACGTCGCCACCGCTCGTATTCTCGCGGAATCACGCGGAAAGGAACTGTGCCTGCAATGACAGCTTCACGGGGATGACTGCCGATGCCTACTGGTTGCTGTGGGAGTGCCTGCGCAAGCTCCAAAAGCGTAAGCGGATAGCAGCCAACCGGTGGCTCAACTACGTAATCGATAATTTCGGCTACGACTTCGAGCGTCTGGAATGGGCAATGACGATCCGCGACAACCACGATGACCGCGAAAGCCTCGCGGGCAAAACCGTGCTGGAGGCGTTTAACAATCGGCCTGAGCCCAGTATCGAAATCGCAGTCGAAGATCAGGCGGGACCAGATGAAGCCGATTACGGTGCTCGAACGCCAAGAGTGAATGGAGACGGAAAGCACGACGACGAGAAAGTCCGTGACCAGACGAATGTGATACAACCCAACCGATACGCGCCACGGCGACCGGCCAGGGAAAGCTCGGAATCAACAGGAGGGTCATCAATGTCAAGAAGCCGTCTAGTGCCGCGCGAAGCAATTACCATCCGCTCCTATCCGGAGATCGAGAAGGTTGTGGAGCGGTTCTTTACGGGCGATGATCCCCGGGCCTTGATGATCCTCGGTCGCCCCGGCATCGGGAAGGACGAGATCTTTCAGAAATATATAACGAAGTATCCCGGACTGGCGGTCGATCCGCCGCTTTCGGGGCTGAGCAAACCGTTGGCGACCTACAAGGCCGGATTCGACAATCTGCACCGCCTGCTCATCATCACGGACGGAGAGGGGCTGTGGGCCACTTACAACGGAAAGGAGTTGGTGCGGCAGTTCACGGAACAAAAGCTGGATAAATGGATCAGCTGGCCGACTACCTGCAAGCAACTGGACGGGTGTCCGCAGCAGTACAAGACGACCAGCAGGGTGGCCTTCATCCTGAACCGCTGGATCAGCAACCCAGCCGATCCGTTCTACGAGAAGATCGTGGACCGAGGGAACCTCTATCACTTCGATCCGACGCCTTACGGCATCCAGAGCTACGTCGCCGAATGGTTCTGGGATCAGGAGGTGTTCGATTTCATCGCCTCCCACCTGCACCACGTCGTAAACCTGACCTGTCGGGCCTACAACAACGCCGCCGGCTGGAAGGCCGCGGAAGAGCCTTGGCAGCGGTACTTCCTGGAACGGTACACCGACGACGATCCTAAGTGGACGGTGCAACGGCTGGAGAACAACGCGAGCCTGGAGTCAGTGGAAGCAAAGGTCGTGGCTTTCAAGCAGGTCACGGGGTTGAGCCGGAAGACCTACTTCAACTACAAGCAGGACTTGAACCATGTCGGCCAGTTGAAGATCGTCCAACCGCCCATGATCAATGTGCGAGGTACGTCACCCGTTTGGAAGCTCGAGCGGAAAAACCTGATCGAGGCCGCGGTGCAGGAACGGCCGTCGCTGGCGTCCAACGGGGATGGAAAGGATTCCAAGAAGTGACTATGCGTATTCCCTTACACCTTACATCGTAGAAGGTGCAAAGTGTACGGAAATGGAGAATGTACCGCCCGGACAACAGGGGGCTAACGCTGCTCGAAGACCTGACTGCCTGGCTCGGGCCGACAATGAGTCTTTCCCACCCGTCGGGTTGTAAGGCACCCAGCCTTTCCACCAGAAAGTATGGCTGATTTAGCGAACATGAAACCGGCTCAAAAAGTCCCGATCACAGTGGCACCGCCTTCAAAAGTAAAGGTGAACGGTGTGTGTTGCCCCAAGTGCGGACAGCCGATCTGCAATTGCCTGCTAGAGGACCGAAAATTTCTCGCCACAAGAGTCGGCCAGATGATGCGCAAGCAACGCCGCAAGACGCGCGCGAAACCGCTGATCGTCCACCCTTGCGGCCCGATCAGGCTGGACAACATCACAATCCATTGCGGTGATTGTCTGGACATAATGCGAACCCTCCCCGACCAAGCCATTGTCGTAACATCGATCCCGTACAACATCGGAATCGATTATGGGAAAACCTATGACGACGCCAGGCCGCTTGTCGAGTACCTGGCGTGGTTGCGGGTGCGATTCGAGGGCATAAAGGAAAAGTTGCAGGACGACGGCAGCTTCTTCCTAAATTTGGAAGGGGACGGCTGGACACCGTTCCAGGTGGCAGGCGTGCTGCAACCGTTGTTCCGTTTGCAGAATCGTATCGAGTGGATCAAAAGCCTCGTGATCCCCGAAAGAAACTGCCCGCACTGTGCAAGGCCGATCCCATCCCGGCAAATCGGGCATTTCAGGAGTCTGGGCGGGGACATATCGCTGAACCGTTGCGGCGAGATCCTGCTGCACTTGACCAAGCACCGCAACGTGAGGCTCGATCGCCAGACCATCGGGGTCGAACAGTCCGACCGGACAAACGCCATGCGGTTCGGATCATCGATCCACTGTGCAGGGAACCAGTGGTTTATTCCTTATGACACCCGAATGGAGGAAGCCGAACATCCCTGCCCGTTCCCGGTGGAACTCGTCAAACGCTGCATCCTGCTGCACGGCGAAGGAAGCCCGATCTGGTCGTGCTGGACCCGTTCATGGGTCGCGGTTCGGCAATGCGGGCCGTAGTCGAGCTCAACAGGGAATACGGGCTCGACATCCGAGGCATCGGGATAGAAATCAACCCGGAATACTGCCAGAGGGCGGAGGCTTTTATTCGGGGCGCAAGTCCGTTCGGGCCTGATCCGTCCTTGGCAAATGGACGATGAGCCTGCGGGACGCTACGGACAAACCGGCCGGCCTAAGGTCCGATGGATAGTTGAATCACTCACGGGCCACGGCAGCGAGTCGACACTTGCAGGACACTCGTCGTTTCCCATTCGCTTGAACTTTGCACTCTACTCTGTGCAAAGTGCAAGCGAATGGGAAAATCGCGGCATTCCGGCGACCAATCGTTCCCCCAGACGAGACGCAAACATCCGACTAATCCGCAAGGCACGTTTTTTCGCCAGGCGCAAGAATAAAAACCTCGTCCACGGGAGTATTCCACCAGATTGCAATCATGTTCGGTCGGCTGTGAAGAAAGTAAAGGGTTTTCCCAGACTGGCTCGGGGGAATCAAATAGACGCTTGCTGCGTCTTTTATTCCTGTTCGGTTCCCTCACCGCTGGAGTATTCCCGGCGCAGAGTGGAACCAACCACGTTGTTAGCGGGGCAGCAAGAACACGCTACGCCTTTAGGCAAGTAAATCATGGATGACTCGCTTCAGAACAATCAACCGAGACACGGACAAAGTGCCGTTAATGGACGGCACGCCATGAAAAGCAAGTACTTATGAATAAACCAACCTTGTTTTCTGTGGGATGTGGTGCGGATGCTCGGGCAGCGGGGCCGACCGACGTTTTCGCTGCTAGGGCAGTATCGCCGTCCAGAAGTTGCCGGACACTTCGGCTTGGTCGAACAGACTGTGGGACTCGTGGCAAATACTGGGCGCGGTCTCGCCGCAAACTAGATTTCCGTCACCACGACAAAAATCACGACGGCGACACTATTATATCCCACTTTCCGCAAATCTGGCTTGTGATATCTTGGAATTTCGGGCCGCATGCGGCTGGGCGAAAGCGTCATTGGATCACGAGCCGGCGGCATCTCCCTGACACGGATAGATGTCAGAGATTAGTCGCACCGACGGTGAATCCTTACGCCAGTCGCACCCGGGGGCAATGTCCAGTTCGGTTGGCCGCGAAACCGGACTTGAACTTACGAAAAAAGCCATTGACGTAAATCGAGCGGTACAGAACTTACGTCAATGGCCCTCGTCGTAAGTATTTTTACACCGCGCGCGGTCCTTGATTCTTGCCGCCGCTGGACATTTCCTTCCTGTGACCAACGGCCCGGCTTCGCTCTCATTTCAGTCGCGGCGTGCGACCGAAAGCGGAGTCGGCAAGCCCTGGTCACACCTATGCGGAAGGAGCCAAACATCATGTCTGCCCAAAAATCTCCTGCGAGCAAGTCAGAGCGTCCCTTGGCCGAGAAGCCTGTCACGCCCACGGCGCGCACGCGGCGGCATACGCTGCGGTCGTCCACGGTGGGTGCGTTACCCATTCTCAACGACATTCTGCGGCGCATGCGGCTGGCGGAATTCCTCCGTGCGGCGTTGCCGCCGGAGGATCGCCGCATGAAACTCTCGCCGGTCAAGGCCCTCTTGGTCCTGCTGCGTAACCTTCTGGTCTCGCGCGAGCCGATTTACGGCGTCGGCGAATGGGCGGCACGCCATGCCGCCGATGCCCTGGGACTGACTCCCCTGGAGATCGAGCGGCTCAACGACGACGGCGTGGGACGGGCACTGGACCGATTGTTCGTCGCCGACGTGCCCTCGCTGGTCCTGGCCGTGGCCACGCACGTCGTGCGGGAATTTGGCGTTTCCCTGGACGAACTGCACAACGATTCCACCACGGTTACTTTCTGCGGGGCTTATACCCGCGCCGACGGCCAGCAGCGGGCTTTCGGCCGCCCCACCTTGGCGATCACCTTCGGGCACAACAAGGACCATCGTCCCGACCTGAAACAATTGCTCTTCATCCTCACGGTCACCGCCGATGGCGGCGTGCCTTTGCACTTCCGCGCGGCCAGCGGCAACGTGACCGACGACCAGACCCACCGCCACACCTGGGACTTGCTCTGCCAATTGACCGGCCGGCGCGACTTCCTCTACGTGGCCGACTGCAAGCTGGCCACCAGCGAGAACATGGCCCATATCCACCAGCGTCAAGGCCGCTTCGTCACCGTCCTGCCGCGGACCCGCTCGGAAGACGCCGCCTTTCGCCAACTTGTGGCCAAGGGCCAAGTCACTTGGCAATCGTTGTGGGAGAAGACCGACGAGGAAGGCGAGGTGCTCGATCCCTACTCCACCAGCGACCAGCCGGCCACCACCGCCGAAGGCTACCGGCTGGTCTGGTATCACAGCCGGCGGAAGGCCGAGCAGGACGCCGTGGCCCGCAGCGGGCGGATCGAACGCGCTTTGAAGCAACTGGCGGCCCTGCGGGCGAAACTCCGCTCTCCGCGAACCCGTTACCGTCAGGAAGCCAAGGTGGCAATGGCCGTGGCCGAGATCCTTCAGGCGTGCGCGGCGGAAAACTGGATCGTCGCCGAAGTTCAACCGCAGATCACGGAGACGTTTCACCAGGACCATCGCGGGCGGCCGGGCAAGGACACGCGTTATGTGAAGAAGGTGGCCACGCGGTTCGAACTGAGTTACCGCATCGACGAGACGCGTGTGGCGGAGGACGCCAAGAGCGACGGCATCTTCCCGCTGGTGACGAATGTGGCCGAATTCAGCCCGCGGGAGTTGCTGCAAGCCTACAAGCGGCAGCCCACGATCGAGAAGCGTTTCTCGCAATTGAAGACCGACTTTGAGGTGGCGCCGGTGTATCTGAAGTCGGTGCATCGCATCCAGGCGATGCTCTGCGTCTACTTCTTCGCGCTGCTGGTGGAAGCCTTGCTGGAGCGGCAACTCCGCCAAGCCATGCAGGAAAAGGAGATCGAGGCGCTGCCGATCTATCCCGAGGGCCGGCGCTGTCGTTGGCCAACAGCACGACGGGTGATCGACCTCTTCGAGACCGTGCAGCGACACGTGCTGGAGCGCCGCGGAGAGCCCGCCGAGGTCATGGTCACGGAACTGAGCCGCTTGCAACGCCGGCTCATCAAGCTACTTGCACTGTCTGCCCAGGACTACGGCCGATGACTTGCCGCCCTCGGAGAATTCGGAGAAAATGAAAGCCAGATTTGCGGAAAGTGGGTTATATGTCGGAGGTGGCAGACATGACCGAACAACTTTTCTCAATCAGGGACTGCGGCAAGGCGGTTGGGATTGCCCCGCACCAGATCGCGTATGCCCATTCCCAGGAACGATTGCCGGAACCGCAGTACCGCGTTGCGGGCAAGCGGATCTACACCGCCAACGATGTGCAGAGGGTTGCGGCGTATTTTGCCGACAAACGGCGGAAGAAGGAGGCGAAGCGCACAGATGGAAACTGATGCCCTCTTCCAAGCCCGGCTGGTCGGCACCATGGGGCATGAAATCATCGACCCGCAGGGGACGGTAATTGCCTGGACGGTCAATGAACCGTGGGCGGCAATCATCGTTGCTTTGCTTACCGAACACACGTCAATAAATGCAGCTTGCTTTTTCTTATCCGGATCTGATAGGTTCGAAGGCGTCAGGGCAATGTTGCCACGAAAATGGACCGCACCGCGTAGGTGCATTCCGGTATAGGTTAGGTCTGCGGAGCCTTGCCAGAGCGGCGGGGCCGCAGAAGAACACAACACTTTTTATGGGAGGAATAACTATGCAGGTAGTTCAGACAAATCACTCGCCTCATGTGGATGACGATAGGCCTGGCCAACCGGCCATGAAACGCTACCAACTTTGGCTCTGGTGCGAGGGCTTTAATGCCGTGCTGTGCGAGGCCCACGACGAAGAAGAGCTGGCAGACTGGTTCTTTCACCATTACCAGCGCAACGATTCGCTTAACTACCACTTTGTGGAACGAATCGACTACTTGGGGTTTGTGAAGGATGGCCAGCCGATCGAGAAGCTTCCCGAAGCCAAGTTTCTCGCCATGGCGAGGGAGGTGAAGCAGGTTCACTTGGCACGGGAAAGGAACGCCCAATTAACGCAGCAAGAATCGACCACTGGGCAACATGCATCGCTGAACGTACCGGCGTCGCTAGAAGAAAAGGCCGGCCGACGCGAAATCAGGAACTACAGGATCTGGTATTCGTACGCGGTCTTAGATGCACTCGAATGCGAGGCCGCGACCGAGGAAAAGGCAGCAGTGTGGTTCCACGAATGGTGCCAGGAGCACAACGACGAGATTACCACCTACAGCCTTGAGAGGATCGAGGACATGGAAGTCGAAGCAGCTCGCATGGCGCAGCAGCATGAGGAGGATCTGGCGCGGGCAAGAGAATCCAAGCCGTTGCGCATGGAGCCGGGGCTGGCCGAGAATGATTTCGTCGGTCGACTGAGGCAGCTGAAGGAAAAGACGAAACAGCAGGTGTAATCTTCCTGCTGGCTAACAAGGGGGGCTGCCCGTGTCCGAGGACGGCCTTGCTTCTTGGCTTCTGCCGGCCGGAACATGAATTCTCGTCGTGTTGCTTACCGAACACACGGCACAGGATTCAGCCTGTGGTTTTCGTCACGATCTGAGGATGAGATTTATCATGGCAAACAAAGTCGGTGAAGGGCAAACGTAGTTAGGAAAGGGATTGCACCGCGTAGGTGGGCTCCTCAATAGGTCAGGTCTGCGGAACCGTGCCGTGAACGGCGGGGCCGCGACAAACACAACACTTTTTATGGGAGAAATAATCATGGATCAATCGGTTTGTAACAATCAAGCGTCTTATGTACATGACAACACGCCCGGCCAGCCGGAACTGCGACAGTATAAACTGTGGTTCTGGGCCGAAGGCTTTGCTGCCGTAGACTGCGAGGTCGAGAATGAAGAGCAGGCTAAGGACTGGTTTTTTCACTATTACGAGCGTCACGATGGGTACGAATGCCACGAAGCGCAACGCATCGACAACCTGGGGGTCGTGAAGGCCGGCCAATCGGTGCAAGAGCTCTCTCATGCCGAGTTTCTCGCCACGGCGCGGGAGTTGAAGGCGGCCCATGCGGCGCGGCTGGAGAAAGCTGAAGTGACGCAGCCAGAACCAAGCACTGCACAAGATGAAACGCCGTCGTCTGAGCCTAAGGCCACGCCCCGCCAGCCGGAAGTCAGGTGCTACAGAATATGGTATTCGTTCGTGGAAGAACGCAGCGTCGAATGCGAGGCCGAGAGCGAGGAAAAGGCCGTTGAGTGGTTCTTCCAAGAGCGACAGAAACACGACGGCGGGATAACGATCTACACCCTTGATCGCATCGAGGATGTGGACGCCGAAGCGGCTCGCCCGTCGAGAGAGCGTGACGAAATGGCGGCATGGGAGAGTGTGGCCTGGGAGAATTACTGCAAGTCCTCTAGTAATGAGCCGGGCCTGGTCAAGGACGATCTCTACCACTTCCACCGCAATAAGCAGTTGAAGGAAGAGGCAAAGCGGCTGAAGGAAGAGGCGACACAGCGCAAGGAAAAAGCAAAGTAGCCTGCTGGCTAACAAGAAGGACGGTCCATGTCAGGGGCGGCTTTCTTGTTGGCCTCTACCGGCCGAAACATGAATCCTCGCGTTGCTTACCGAACACACGGCACAGAATTCAGCTTGCTTTTCTTGCTCCGGATCTGTTAGGTTCGAAGGAGTCAGGGCAGACGAAGTCGGTAAAGGGCAAACTTAGTTAGGAGAGGGATTGCACCGCGTAGGTGCGTTCCCGACAAGTCTGCGAATCCGCGCCTTGAACCGCGAGGCCGCAGAAAAACACAACAGTTTTTATGGGAGAAATAATCATGCAATCAGTTGAAAACACTCAATCGCCGTATGTGGATGACGGTAACTCCGGTCAGCCGGACGTGAAATGCTACAGAATCTGGTTCCGGGAGCAGAGCGTCGAGTTTAGGGAGGACGAGGCCGAGAACAAGGAGCAGTTGTTAGGTTGGCTCTATGGCTGCCTCTGGAAACATGACCAGATGGACGGACACTTTGTGGTGCGCATCGACGACTTGGGGCTTGCGAGAAATGACGTGCCGATTGAAGACAGGCCGCCGAGGGCCGAGTATTCTGCCACGGTAAGAGAGTTGTACACGGGGTGGCGAAATAGGCGTCACAAACCGGAGACCGATGAAGACAAGTCACCTTCGCCGGAAGAGCCACCCGGCCAATCGGAAATCAAGCGTTACCGAGTCTGGTACTGGTTCATGGAGACGCACTATATCTACTGCGAGGCAGAGAACGTGATGCAGGCGGGGGAGTTCTTCGTGAAATGGTGTGGCGAAGACGAGAACTGTGAATCGACCTACGATTTCCAATACATTGAGGAACTCGGTCCGGAACCCGACCTGGAGACCCAGGACGAGCAGTATATGAGCATCCTAGAAAAGCTGCAGGCCGAAGGTGTGCCAAGGGACAAGTGGTCGGCTGCTCTTCCAACGCTTACACACCCAACCCACAAGAATCGCACCTTTGGGCCCGAAGATCTTGGCTGGCACACGACACGGTTCGGCGTGGGCGCAGGCGAAAGGGCGGCATCAGAGAATACGGAAGTCGTAGTGGATTCCATGGCGAAAATAGAAGCAGAGGCAGGAGATTCCGCGTTTATTAGAACAGAGCCGCGGCCGAGTGTGCCGTCTAGTACGAAGCCGATACTCACCGAGAAAGATTTCTTTGCTGCCCTTCAGGAACAGAAGGCCAGTGCGAAACAGCAGGCGTAGTCTTGCTGCCGGCCGGTAAGAACGGCCGTCCAGGGGATAGCCTTTCTTGTTAGTATCGGCTGGTTGGCTTGGCAAGGCGTTTTCAATATCAGAGGAAAAGAACGATGAAACAGCGAAAACAACGTAGGAAATCGGAATGCGAGTTTAACAAGATGGTCGAAGCTGACATTGCGCAGCGTATGATGAGTGACCGGGATTCTCGGATTGCAGACCTTGTCGATCCGGCAAACGTCCGCAGAATCTACCGCCGGTTTGGCAAAGGCTGGAAGAAGTGTTCGCACGAGATTAAGGAAGACCTCGTTGGGGAAACGACGGAGCGCATCCGCGAGCTAGCTGAGAATCCAGGTACCTTGGAACTGCTCGCCTGGTTGGAACTCGCGTATGTAGTGGAAGTGTTACAAAGAAGACGCCATCTGGAGGACATACACGAAGAGGAGGAGGACCGACATGAACAGTCCTGACCAAAAGGTGTGCGAGGGACGGATCCAGGACGCGGTGCCCGAAGCGTTCGCCGAATTCCAATCCGCCTTGCAAGCGCAAGACCTGTCGTTCGAGGTGTTTTGCGCCTGTATGACGGTTACGACATGTCCGACGAGGACGGCAACGACATAGACATCTCGGATGAGGTCCTGGCAGCCTGGGGTCGACTATTCGACGCGTTCGAGGAGAAAACAGGGCTCGGATTAACTCCGTGCTGCGAGGAGAAACTGTGGTGCGACGATGACATCAAGCTTCACGACTATTTGCCGGGGTGGAAGGTCGAGGGATGCTGGCAGCTCACCGAGCCCGGCAAAAGGTTCTTCGGAGTCAAGGACAAGGAGGATGAGCAATGACCTGGACTGACCCATGAAAGCCATGGGGGCCGCTGGTCGAGCGGCTTTCGGACGTTGGACTATACGACTTGGTTGCAGTCGTTAATCGCCGCCTCTCTGGGCTGTGTCCGGACAGAAGATCAATGACCGTCCGATGTTGGCCGTGGCAAGCAACGACAGAAGGAGAAGAGCGATGGCAACGACAATGATCACGAGCGGCGACCCGGCCCCATCGACAAATCAGGTTGCTGTTCTTACCGACGATGTTGTAGATTGGAACTTTCTGGGCGACGGACATGCGTTCCGGCCCGTTAATTGACACAAGACCCAGCAGAAGGAGAGCGAAACGAATGACCGCAAAGTATGAATGTGACGATTTTAGTTTTGAGCAAAGACCCTTGAGCGAATTACCTGAGTCCGACCTGAGCCAATGGCTTGCTGAATTCCACGGCGACGATCAATGGCAGGTCGCTGACGACCGCGTCACTCAGGCGGTGGTCGTCCGAGGCCACCACATTATCATCTGGCAAGACGAGCCGCTAACGGACGAGGATAAGAAAGACGCCGTTGCCGAATACGAGCAGACTATGTCTGAAATCCGTTAATAATCCGTTATTAACATCATATTCGATTTGCATTTCCTCGACCCGATCTACTACATTAAGATAAGGGTGCGGGACAAGCCGGAATACAGAAAATACATAAGCCGCAGGTTCCGGTCTGTTCGCACCCTGAACGACATTTGCCTGCGGCTTGTTTATTGCATTGATCAAGAATAGCCAACGAAGAAAGGAAAAAGAAAAGCAGAAACGGGAAGCAGCCAAATGGTTGACGGGTCTCGTGGAAATCGTCGCTGTTGCTCAGGACGGTACACAACGTAGATTGGCGGGCGACGAGGCGGTGGAGGCAATTATCCGGCAATGGGAGGAGGACCAGACCGGATGATTAAAAACAGCCAGCGACAAAAAGAAAAACGGAAAGCAGCCAAGTGGCTGCAAACCCTCATCGGCGACGATTGGGGCATCCGGGTGCTGCCCCGCAACGCCGACAAGCCCCGCCCCGTCCATGCCAACAGTAACGAGCGCGTCGAAGCGGCGCTTTCCCGTGGCGCCTGGCAGAAAGTCCCGCAAATCAGCGGACTCGACGGAATGATCGACTCGCCGTGGGACTCACGGGGTAATGCCGAGTTCAAACGTTCGTCGCGTATCTGGCTTGACCGCCTCTCCCAGCGGCTCATCATGCAGCATTTCGACGGTGTTGAGCGCCAGTTTAAGATCAACGGCGAGATTATCACCAAACCGGAAACGGTCTATTTCACGGGCAAGAGAACCAGGAAGGACGAGCCATGCCTGACGTTGTTGATGATCGACATCGATGCCCACAAGGTCGGCGGACCGAAGGAGTCGATGCAGTTTGCCGGCCATCTGCGGGCCGGATTTCTCCCCGGCTGCTACATCGAGACCAGTACCAATGGCGCGGGCGCCCACATTTTCCTCATCATCGACAAGACCCTGTGGGCGGACCTGGATTACAATGCCCTACTCAAGGAATTCGACGATTGGCTCAAAGGCATTCTTGCCCAAACGGGAATTGAGTTGGATACCGTCGAAATCAAGGGACATTGCGCCACGGTCTATTGGAAGGACGGCGCACCGCAGCATACGGCAGGCATGCTTGCCAAACTGCCCCGCGACTGGGAACGGTTTGGGGAGTTGAAAACCAGTCCGGTCTACACCGGCCACGAGTTGCGGGCCCTGATGGCGGCGAATCCAATAGAAGTGGACCCGGCGAAGGCGGAGGTTCATGCCGCGAAAATCCATAAGATGCGCCAGGCGGGAAGTATTCCTTGTACCGGTGTCGACCCCAAGCGCCTCGACCGGTGGGTCGAATTCGGAAAGCGCCTCCTGCCCGCCGAAGTTCATGTCGGCAATAACGCCCACAACCGTCTGGTCGTTACGGGTGAAGACGTGGGAATCGTCTGCGCCATGCTCGAATATATTGGAAAACAGATGAATAAAAATGGTACTCTGCCGTGGGCGCGGACGAAGAAGCTTTGGGACTGCCTTTGCAACCGGGGCGTCATTCACCGGTCATTCAACGCCAAAAGATTTGCCTGGATCAGAAAGATGCTCAACGGTGCAGGTCTGGTGGACATTCAGGATCCGACCTACATCGTCGGTGAACGTGCGGCAAAGTGGTCGCCGTCCGAGAAGTTCTGGGCGATTGCTGCTTCTTTATATAAAGGGGGGGAGGAGGAGCAATACTCTACGGAAACGACGATTGAAGGCGACTGGCAATCATGGTGGGAAAAGGGTATTCCACTGGTGTTTGCGGGTATAACCACGAAGGAGATTACAGAAAGAAGGCGAATTGAGGAGATGGTCGAGGCGATCATTTGCCCGAATGGTTGGAAAATGGCTGCCTGAGACGATTGGACACGGGGATACTGCGCTTGATGGCGACCGAAGACTGTCGCCCGATGCAAATGTTCAACATTTCGGCCGTGACGCGATAATTTTTCTGTCGGTTTCTAATTTTTGCTGCCTGCCTACGATAATGAGAGTATGGACACAAAACGCAAATACCTGGCTTTTGATATCGAAACCGCAAAAACGACAGAGGACGGGGCTGATTGGAGATCCTGCCGGCCGTTGGGCATCTCCTGTGCGGCAACGCTCCTTGCCGATTCCAATGAGTTGCGACTCTGGCACGGCGGGGAAAACCGTACACATCCGGCAGACCGAATGAGCCCGCAGGATGCCAGGGAATTGGTCGAATATCTGGTAACGCAGGCCGAGAACGATTACACCATCGTCACTTGGAATGGTCTCGGATTTGATTTCGACATCCTGGCGGAGGAGTCTCACATGCTCGCCGAGTGCCGCCGCCTGGCGATTGGTCATGTCGACATGATGTTCCATGTCCTCTGCCAACTCGGCTACGGCGTCGGCCTTGACGCTGCTGCCAAGGGAATGGGGCTTGCGGGGAAGACCGAAGGCATGAGCGGTGCGGTTGCTCCTGTGCTGTGGGCACAAGGGCGGCGGGAAGAAGTCTTGCAATACGTCGCCCAGGACGTGAAGACGACGATGGATCTGGCGACAACGTGCGAAGCTCAAGGCGTCATGCGTTGGTTCGCCCGCAGTGGCAAACTGCGTTCGATGGCATTGCCCAAGGGGTGGCTGACCGTAGAGGCGGCAGGGAGGTTGCCAGAGCCCGATACGTCATGGATGTCTGATCCGCTGTCGCGGAAGACGGTTATGGGCTGGATGGGGTAGCTCAACCGGTCAATGCCTTGTGGGAATTGGAGTTGGCGACGGTGCGTGAGAATGCCTGATGGGATGGCTTCCATTTATGCAGGGCATCAGCTCACCTAGCGAAGTCCTTATCGGGTTTGAAGATCGGTCGTGGTCGTAAGAATGCCTGGTTTTTCGGATTGCACCCGAGCTCACCCCCTGAA
>CAWDQE010000020.1:0-215061 GCA_963804375.1 uncultured Planctomycetia bacterium | reverse complement strand
CTCGCGTCCTCATAAAACGCTCGGCGCCGCGCGCCGCGGCGGCGCCGGCGGACTGGTTTGCAGTAGCACCATCTCGCGATAGCGCGAGTTCGCTTGCATCAGCTCCTCGTGCCGGCCTTGCTCGACAATCCGACCCTTTTCCATGACGAGGATGCGGTCGGCATGGGCGATCGTGCTCAGACGATGGGCAATGACGAAACTTGTGCGGCCCTGCATCAACGTCTGCAGGCTCGCTTGAATAAGACGTTCCGACTCGGTATCGAGATTGCTCGTCGCCTCGTCGAAAATGAGGATGCGGGGATCGGCCAGGAGCGCTCGGGCGATGGTAATCCGCTGCCGCTGGCCGGCGGAAAGCTTTACGCCCCGTTCCCCGATCAAGGTCTCATACCCGGCGGAGAGGTTCTTTATAAACTCCTCCGCATTCGCCGAACTCGCGGCCTGCTCGATCTCGGCGTACGTGGCGTTTCGCCGGCCATAGGCGATGTTCTCGGCAATCGTGCCGTCGAAAAGGAACGTATCCTGCTCGACGATGCCGAACAAGCGGCGATACGAATCGATCGTGATATCGCGGATGTCACGGCCGTCCAGCGCAATTGAGCCGCTCGTGGGATCGAAGAACCGCGCGACGAGATTGCAGAGCGTCGTCTTGCCGGCGCCCGAAGGCCCAACGAGCGCGATGACCTGCCCCGCCGCCACGTCGAGGTTAATGTCGCACAGAACGCAGCTATGAGCTATGAGCTTTGAGCTTTGAGCGATTTCCGCCGCCGCATCGAGATCGATGTCGCGTAGTGCCGGCACAGCGGGCTCTGCGTCCGCTTCTGAATTCTCCGGTGTCGACTTGCCGTCTCGCAAGCTGCCGCCGCCAGATTTGGCCGCCGGATACGCGAAACACACGTCCTTGAAGATAATCCGCCCTTGCACTTGCGGCTTCGTCAGCGCGACGGCGGTGCTTGTCGACGGCATCTCCCGCGGCTCGTTCATCAGATCGAGCACTCGATCCAGCGCCGCCAAACTCGTCTGCAATCCGGTCGCGCTGGCCGCCAGCGAGGCGATCGGTCCCAAGAGCGCGACGAGGTAGGCGAGGAACATCACCAGATCGCCCACGGTGAGCGCCTGCTCCGACGTGATGAGATGGGCCTTGAGCCGCTCGCTGTCGGCAAGCACCTGCCGGCCGCCGAAATAAAGCAGCGTGGCCGTGGCGACGGGGATGAGGACCGACCACGCCACGTCGATCCCGCGCATCCACCACCATGTCAGAACCTCCTGCCGGCTCATGAAGTTGCCGCTGCGCGTGAACGTGCCCGACTCGTGCTGCTGCCGCGCGAAGGAGCGGACGATCCGCATCCCGCCGAAGGCCTCGGTGGTGTGGGCGTCGATATTCTGCCGCGTGTTGCGGATGTCGCGCATCAGCGGGCGGATGCGGCCAATCCAAGTGCGGTGCGTCATCCACACGATCGGCAGCAGCACCAGCGACCCCAACAGCAGCCGCCAATCGACGAACGCCAGCACCGCCACACTGCCCAGCAGTTGGATGATCGCCCGCCAGGGGTTGTAGAGCAGCGAGAAGATCAGATCGGCGACGGCCCCGGCGTCTTCGCGAAGGATCGAGGCCACGCCGCCCGATTTCAGATCATACACGCGATGCAGCGGTAGCCGCACGGCATGGTCGAAGACCTGTTTGCGGACCGACATGCGGACAAGCTGTGTTGCCCGCGTCATGTTCCACCGCGACCAGAGGCTGACCAATTCGCTGCCCACCGCCAAGAGCACCATCGCCACGGCCACGACGCCGAGCAGTTGGCCTCGGTCGGCCGGCAAGGCAACGAAACGGATCAGCCGCTGGGGCAGCGGGTGGTCCCCGAGGATGTTGTCGAAGACGATCTTCGTGCCATAGAGCGGCGCCAGTCCCAAAAGCGTCGAGACGCTGAGTGTGGCCAGGGCGACGTAGATCGTCGCGCGATGTGGACGGATCAGCCCCCAAAACTCCCCGAGCAGTTGGAAGACGCTGCGCGAGCGGCGGTACTTCGTACGGTCGCCGTGCGGATGCTGCGGCGCGGCCGGGCGGGCACCATCCTTGGATGGTCGGCTTGCGGGTGGCGAGCCGTTGCCGGATGGATCGAAAGTCCGCTCGCGGACCTCGCGGCGGTACTGGCGAAAACGCTCTCGGCTGGATCGGGACGGCATAGGCGGATGTCAACCTATTGTATTCCCGGCGCTCTGCGCGAGGCAACCTCAAGTCCGACTGACGCAACATGCGGGAAAAAGGGGCATCTGTTATCAAGCCGTGCTCGGGATGGGCAGCCACTCAGCGGTAAGGCAACAGAGTTTCCAAGTTAGCTGTGTCGCCAGGAGCGATGGCCGTAATCCGACCGCGGGGGCCATGGCATGGGCCCATTCGATGTCGAGCGCGATTTCGAAGCTCCAGCCGAAGAGTTGAGAAGCCGGGGCGAGCGGGGCGGTCTGGCCATTCTGATTGACCCTGGTGAAAGTCGGCAGATCGGGCAGACCGGCGGTTTGATCGAAGATATGCGATGCGCTGCTATCCAAGCTGGGGTCGGTTGAATTCACGAAGCTGGGGTTGTCGTACGCATCGAGCAACGTGATCGTGTGGCCCGCGCCGTCGCCCTTGATCCCGGACACGCTGACTTGGTTGAGGCCGTAGGCCGTCTGCGGTTATTGCGGCGACTAGACGCGGCCAATGCGATTATCGTTGGCAGCTTTGCGCGCGGAGGTTTGGCACTTGAATGTCACTAGCTTAAGGAATGTGACGACAATGGATCGTAGCAGCGTTGGCGTGCCACCACAAGCTGTTGTAGGCTGGCCGAAGGCTCGACGCTTAAGCTAGTGACATTCGTTTGGCACTTCTCCGCGCAAGGAAAAGCATCGCTGCCCCTCGATTGACAATACAACGGCCCGGCGTCAAGAAAAACCGGAAGTTTTCCAGTTTTTTGCTCCGCGCCCTGCCGCTTCGCTGCGGCGGTGGGGGTGACCGCCGTAGGCAAGCGGGCCGGCAAAGGTAATTCCTATAGGCATGGCGGGCGGAGGTCGAGCAGGTTGCGGGAGCGGCTGGTCACCCGGTTGCTGCGAACATGGGATGAACCCGCGCCCCAGGTGGTGTTGCCCCGCTGAACGTGTTTTTCACGCCGCAGAACGCCTACCCGCAAGGCCCGCCGCGACCTAACCGCCGCCAAGGCCGGCAGTTCCAGACCGGGAAGCCAACGTAAGCTTGACAGGAAGATTACATGTGTTCCAGAATATCGGGAACCAATCTGTCCCGCTGAACATCCAATCTTCGGAGAGGGACGAATTCACCCGGCAGTGCGGTAGGAGAATGGTTGTCCCAAGTTATTGCCCAAAGAGGAGAATCGCAAAATGTCCGCTCGAGTCTTTTTCCTGGTGGCGAGTCTTTCCCTTACCGCGATTTTCGCCCCGCCTGGCTGGGCGGAAGACGTGAAACTGCCGGCGGCCCTCGTCGAGAAACTCCAATCGCCGGCCATTCTGGAGTTCGTCGAGACGCCCCTGACGGATCTCGTGGACTACTGCAAGGAGACGCACAAGCTCGTCATCCGCATCGACCGTACCGCGATCCGAGCGGCGGGTGTGGCCAAGGACCCCGAGATCACGATCAACGTGAGAGGCGTCTCGTTTCGTTCGGCGATGGTCTTGATGCTGCGGCAGCAAGGGCTGACTTGCGTTGTGCTGCCGGAGTTCCTCGTGATCACCACGCCGGTGGGCGCGAAGAAGTGGCAAGGCACGCCGCTGGCCGACATCGCCTGTCCGCCCGGCGCCGAGAAAAAGATCAAGGAGGCCCTCAAAACGAAAACGGCCCTCGAATTCGTCGAAACTCCGCTGAAGGACGTTGTCGATTACATCAAGGACCTGCACAAGATCGAAGTCCAGCTCGACCAGCGGGCTATGGCCAGCGCGAAGATCGACGCGTACCAGCCGATCACGCTCAACGTCAAGGACGTTTCCCTCGACGCGGGCCTGAAGCTGATGCTCACCGAACTCAAGCTGACCCACAAGATCCAGGACGAGGTCTTGCTGATCACGCCGGCGAAGCCCGGACCGTGAGAGGCTGTGGTTCCTAAGAACTTATTTCAGAAACCACTGAACGCCGAGGCAAACACTAAAATCAACCCACTTTCTGAAATAAGTTCTAAGTCTTTTCCGCCACGAGGATCAGGTCGCCACTGGCCGCGCGGTCGTACTTTCCCGGCTCTTTGACGTCGGCTCTGCCGCTTCGCAGCGGCGGTGGGGGTGACCGCCGCTGGCAACTATCGAGATTGACGACAATTTGCTCGGAAGAAACGCTCGATTCTCGGGAGCATCTAGCGGGACGTTCCCTCGTGGCTTCCGGGGCCGAGTTCAAGGGTCCGCCACCGCCCACGCGCGCGAGTCGCCACGGGCCGGCCGTCAAGCGTGACAGTGCCAAACGGGCCAGCCGGGAGAAAAACAGCCGCCTTCACGCCGACGGGCATGGTGAAAGCGAAATCGAGCGTGCCATCGACGACTTTCCATGAGACGGGCACCGGACCGAACTCTGTGACGACGATGCCCTCGGCGTGTGTGAGATCGCTAAGGTGCGGCTGGATGACGATGCATTTTGCAACGATGGGCGCATCGCGTCGTACGCCAAGCACGTAGGTGCTAAGCGTATACGCGGGAACCATGCCATAGACGTGCGCCTTCGAGCCGCCGTCGGTCATTTCCCACGTCGTTTGCCACGGCGAGTCGGCCATGTTTTTCCAAGTGCGCAGGCGAGCGAGCACAGTGCGGTCGTGGGCCGGCTCGTCGAGACTGTAGAGCAGCTTGAAGAAGAAATGCTCCGCCATGATCTGCTGGATCTGGCCGGCGTGCGCGAGCGTCCACGCGATCACGCGGTCGCGACGGGCGGCGGGCACAAGGCCGCGGTCGAGCGCGAAGAGATTCGCGTGCAAGGTTGGCTCGACGAGGTTGCCGGTGCTCTTGAGACGAATACCCTGCTTGAACATCCGGTCATTTGGCAGCACTTCCGGCGTGCCAAGGGCGGCGGCGTACGCCCCCTCAGTCTCGTTCCACAGATGCTCGTTGAAAGCCTTGTGTAATGCGGCAGCCGCGGCGCCCCATTTCGCGGCGGACGGCGTATCGCCGAGCTGCGCGGCGAGCCTGGCGGCGTCGGCAAAGGCCCGCTGGATGAATGCGTTGTTCGCGGCGCCCTCGCAGGTCGCGTAGGTCAGGGGATTGTCCCACGCAACCCATTCACGGGCGCGGACCAGGCCCCGCTCGGTGCGGTGGTCAAGGAACCAATCGAGCAACCGCGTGAGCTGCGGCCATAGTTCGCGGACGAGCGCCTTGTCGCCGGTGGCCTCGTAGTATTTCCGCAGGCCCTCCACCCAGTCGCAGGCCCGATCTTCCATGATCGCATGGATGTCCCATCGCTCGGAGCAGGTGTGGGCCTTGAGCATGCCATCTTCGCGCTGGGTGAGCGCGGTGCGGCGCAACATGGCGGCCAACAGGCGCGGGTCGGCCCACCGCGGCTGGCCGTGCTCGCCGGGGCCGGCGAAGGCGACGCGGGTAACGTCGAAGGCCGGCGGATCGCAGTCCATCCACTCCACCCGTTCGCGGTCGGCGCAATCCACGTAGGCGTCTTCACTGAGTAGTTGCAACGATCGCGTGCTGATTGCCCAGATGCGATCGAGGAGCTGATCGCTGGAGGAGAATTTACCGACAAGATCGAAAGGATACAACACCTCCATAAGCCGCACGGCGCGCACCTTCGCTCGCCCTTCGACGACGCGAACCGACAACGTCTTGGTCGCCCAAGTATCGCCGCCAATCCAGCGCTGGCGGCCCGGGCGAGTGATGTAGCTGCTCGGCTGGAGCTTCATTCCGTCGGGCAGCAGGGGCGTCGTTTCGAGTTTCGCACCGCCTTCCGCTTCGATATCGAGCACGTGGTATGCCTGCACAATTCGCGGCACCGTGAGCAACAACTCCGCACCCTTTCCCAGCACGAACATGCCGCCTTCGACTATTACCGAGCCTTTCGTCCCGGTGGTAAAGGGAAGGCTCAGCTTCGCGCAGCAGTGGGATACTGCGAGGCGACAGCGTCGGCCAGACTTTCGCATCGGAGATGTCCACTGGTGCTGCGGCCGGCAGCGCCGAGGCGTTGAAGTCAAGCGCGGTCCATTCGCCTGGAGAGCGGCGGGCATCGAGGTTCTCCGCAAACGAGGCCCACACGTCCGGCTGCGGTCCATAGGCCGAGTCCGTGAATCCGCGCCACGTGGCATCCGTCGCGATGGCTTGCCTTGTTTCACCCGCCAGCGACATCTCCAGGCATGCCGTGAAACCCGGCGCATGATGCATCACCCGCCCGCTTGGCTGGTCGCGGTGAACCAGCACCGCAATGGTATTCCGTCCCGGCCGCAGCCGCGTCCGCACGTCCCACGAATCATATTCCGGCCGCTGGTTCTGAAAACGACTCGGCCCGCGCCCGACATATTCGCCATTCACGAATAGCTGGTAGCGCGTGTAGGCAAAGAGATGCAGCGACGCCGCTGCCGGGACCGCGGCGAGATCGAAGTCGCGCCGGAATCCCGCGTGCAGATAGCCTTGCTCCGCCGGCTTCTCGGCGGTCCAGATCATCGCGCCGGTGAGTTTGGCGCCAAGGGTATCCGCGCCCCAGGCAGTCGCAAAAATCACGTACAGCAGGGAAACGGCCAAGACGGCGCAAGTTCGACAGGGTCTTTTCATAATTGACATTTCTCATTTGGACTTCGCTCGGATACGCGCAGAGGGGTGATAGACTTCCCATGTTAACCAAGCGGCTTGCAAATCACCAGTTACCCCTCATTGTTTGTGTGACGTCACGCCGTGGCACCGCCGGCCGCGGAAGTCGGGCGGGCCGAAGTCGACGGCCAATCCACAGTCTGGCGCTGAATGGCCAACGGAATTGGGGCGTTCCCAGGACGACCGTGCCCGGTTGCCGGGCCAGACGGTGTTGCGTGGGAGAGTAATCTCGGAGTGGTTTTGGCTCCAACGTCAGGCGGGACTGTCAAATCGCCTGCCGGTCAAGAAAAAACGACGGTTTCCTGGCTTTTTGGCGCCGGCTGTGCGCCTTCGCTGCGGCGGTGGGGGTGACCGCCGCAGGTTAGCGGGCTGACGTGGTTCCGAGAAATGGGTCCATTCCGTCGGGGAGGGCGCATGGAAAGGGTCCCCCCCGGAACGGTGTGACTGAGCATTTGAAAGATGCGGGCTGTGACCCAAACTTAGCTTCGGCGGCGCCGCCGTGCGTATCCCAGGAGCCCGAGGTTGAAGACGCCGAGGAGGGCGAGAGTCGAAGGTTCGGGCACAGCGGCCAAAGCGGACGAATTCGTGATCGGCGAGCCGGCCTGGGAGGGGTCGAAGATCAAAGTCGCGCCTGCGCCGACGGTCAAACTCGTCCCGTCCGGCAGCGAATCGGCCGCGGCGCGTGGGACCGGACCGGTCATCGCGGCGGCCAGGAAGAAGGACTTTGCTCGTGCGGCGTCACCGCATCAGCCCTCGCCGCGATATTCGCAAGCAGCAAAGCTGCGATCAGTACCGCCGCCCTCCATAACCACCGAATTGCCAGCAGCCGCGCCGGGCGGCGGTTCATGTGGAGCGTGGGATTCGGCTTGCTCCCACGCGGTTGCCGCGGCGACCGTACTCGGGGGGACGAGCAAGCAGGACCGGCCGCGCCGGTCCTGCTCAGGAACTATCCGGAGTAAGGGCAGCAAACCATGGTGTTCCTTCGGGCCGAAGACGACAACCCAGCCGATGGCCAACCACAAAACAAAGAACGGCAGCGCTACCGGGACGAACGAGAACACGGCCACCCCGACGACCATCATCAGCAGATCGAAGTAGAAGTGCAGCCGAACCCGGAACCGGGACGCGCTGCGCATCGTTCGCTTTGCCCAGAACAACGGAACCAGCCAGGACTGCACCCCGCACCGGCCGGTTCCGTAGGAGTTACACCGCGAGCAGGTGGTCTCGCCCATGTCTAGAAACCACAGCCCGAGCAGCGCGGCGAGGCAGAGTCCGAACCCCCAGTGGACAGAGAAGGCCACGACAAGCGAGGCCAGCACCCAGGGGATGGCCAACCACCCCCAGGCCATGAAAAGGAGCTTTCTCGGCGACCTAGTCATATATCCCCTCTGTTTGCCGTACGGTATTCGACCGCGAAAATGCGGTCGAGTATTACGCCTTTTTCGTCGTCGAGCATGGCGTTGTCCACCTCGTCAGAAGATTTCCCAAAATACGGTAGTATTTCGGCAAGTCCCCGAAAACGTTTGAGTCAATGCGACGATCGCTTAGCCGAACACGAAAAAGACCGGCTGCCATGGCAGATCCAAGCGCGGGAAAGCCTGCCACGGCAGCCGGCTGATTCTCGGTCATCGGTTACCTCGATTTCATCAAACTCCGAACCGGGCAAGAACCCTGTCCAGGGCTGCGACGTTCGATTCGGTTGTCTTGTTTTGGTCCGAGGAATTCCAAGAGCTTTCGATCGCCGCCAGCCATGCCCACGAACCTGCGGAGTGCGGGATGCCCGGCGACGATACCGTCTGATCGACGGCCGATCGATGCGACGCGAAAACGGCATCGATCGTGGCCCTCGACATGACTGCCGGCCCGAAAAACAGGTTTTCAGCCTGTCTTTGAACAAGCCGCGAAAGGGTTGGAACGACGGGAGCGGTAACCGATGCCTTGGCGAGTATGCTGGCCGCACCGATCGGCGAGGGAGTTTCGGACGCCGCGGCAGGCGCGGCAACTCCCGCGGCCGCAACACTCGTCCCGGCTTGGCTCGGGTCGAATACGAAGGTCCCACCCGCGCCGACCGTCAGGCTGCTTCCATCCGGCAAAACTGCGCTCGAAGTAACTACCAGGCTGCCTGCCAGGACCTGGGTCCCACCGGAAAAGCTGTTGGACCCGCTGAGGACGACCGCTCCCGAGTCGGTCTTGATGAAGGCGCCGGCCCCGGAGATCGAACCGCTCAGCGTCGAGCTTTGCGAACTGCTCGTATCGAACGTGAGGCTATACCCGCCGTTATCAATATTCCCGGAATCCGCCAGGCTTCCTTGCGGGTCCGTGACGGCGATGGTAGCGTCGCTGCCCAAGGTGATGGGAAGCTGGATCGTGCCGCTGGCGGCCGCGAGCGTGACCACCGGCGTCGATTGAGATGCCAGGGTAACGGCGTTGCCGGCGAGCAGGAAACCGGGCGAGGCCAGGGTAATCGATTTGAGCGACGTGCCTTCCGGCAGATCATTGTCCGTCGTGGTTTGGGCAGCCCCTTGGAACACCAGGCTCTCGCCGGGATTTGGCGCGGCCAGCGGCGACCAGTTCGCCGCACTTGACCAATGATTGTCCGTGCCCCCGCCCGACCACGTCTGCGCGGTGGGCAAGGTAATCGTAGTGCTCGCATCGGCGGCGGCCTTGGCGGCTTCCTGGTTGCCGACGTTGTCGGTGGCAATGCTGTAGAAGCCGTAGGTATGGCCGTTCTGCCCGGTGAAGGTGGCCGAGGTCTGTGTATCGGCCGACTGCCAAAGGGTAAACGCGCCGCCGTTGTCCGAGACATAAACATTGTAGCTGGCGATGCCCGAGCCGCCCGGGTCGTCCTGACCGGACCAGCTTACCGTGAAGCTCGTCGAGGGCTCGGTGGCCGGCAGGGGCGAGACGCTGCTGGTGGGCGGGCCGGCGTCGATGGTGACCAGGGCCTCCTTCGTGATGGTGACGCCTTGACTCGGATCGTCGTCGTCGACCTGATCGGTGGCGATCTGCGGCTGCTGGTCGAAGCTGATCAGCGCGACGTTGGTGATCTGAGTCCCGGTTGCCAGGCCGGACTTGGGGGCGACCAGGTAGCTGACGTAGCCTTGGCCGCGGCCCGTGCCGTTTTCGGGCGGGAGGAAGCCGGTGAGCACATTCGACGGCGGCAGCCCGGTCTGGGGGTCGATGCTCAAGAAGGTGGCGTAGACCAGGCCGGTGGCCGTGTGGATGCCGGCCTGGACCTCGACGTCGAAGGTCTCCCCGTTGTAGGTCATCGGCACGGTAGTCTGGTAGGCCTGGCTGCCGGCGGGGATAGTGAGGTAAAAATTGCCCCAGCCGATCCCGGTGAGTTGGAAGCTGCTCCAATCCAGGTTCGGGTCGAGCTGATCGGCGATGGTGACTTCCTGCGCGGGGGCGGTCGCCGTGGGCGAGTTCTCGAAGTCGATCTGGTAAGGGAATACCGCACCCGCGAGCTGCACGAAGTTGGACGTGCCGTACCCGGCCGGGCCGTACATGGCGTTAGGATCGTTCGATTGCCTTGGATAGTCCTGCGCGCTGCCGCCAGAGCCACCGCCGGACGGTTTGGGGGTGGGATCGTCGGCCTGGCTGCCACCTCCACCGCCCGCTCCGCCTCCGCTGGGCCCGCCGCATGGCCCACCGCTCCCCCCGCCTCCCCCTCCTACTAAAAAGAGGCCCCCAGCAACCTGGCTGGGTTGCGAGGCGGTGGGTGGCATGTCTGGATCGACGAGATTAAAACCGGCAACGCTCAGCCGCTTCGTCCACGGGTTCAGTCTCTGACACATATGGACTTTGTGTCCCGGCTTGTGTCCCGGTTTGTGTCTCCGTTTGTGTTCCCGTTTGTGTCCCGGTTTGTGTCCCGGTTTGTGTCCCGGTTTGTGTCCCGGTTGAGGAAGAACATTCCCCCGTTCCAATTGGATCAACCGCATCGGTTGGATTGTTGTTACTGTAACGCCCGAGATTCGTGTCGCCGCCAAGCAATCCCAAAGGGTCACGCGATAGAAACTTGCCCGTCGCCGGGTCATAATTCCGCGCCCGCATGTCAAGCGTCCCGCTCCCGTCGTCCTGCACGCCGGCGGCGCCAGACGAACGTGAAGGGGTTCGACAACAGGGCCGCCGACGTGGTCACCTGGCCGAACGGCAGATAGGCGTATTCGTTGACATATACACCCGCGGCATTGGTAATTCCGACCGTCGAGCCGACTTTGTTGAAATCGTAAAATGCCGAGGCGCCGCTGGCGCTCACCTGGCTCACCAGCCCCAGGCTATAGGTGTAATGCGTCACTGGGCCAGTGGCGCTGGCGTAGGTTGCCACGACATTGCCCAAGCCGGCCGGGTCGATCTGGAAATTGGTCGTCGCACCGTTGATCGTCTGCGCGATGCGATTGCCCAACGGGTCGTAGACGTAGCTGGCCGATACGCCGCCGCCGTTGACGGCGGTCAACTGGTTGAGCTGGTTGAAGGCATAGCTGGTCGTGCCGCCGGGGGCGATCTCGGCAATCAGGTTGCCGTCGGCGTCGTACTGATAGCTGGTGGTCCCTACGCCCGCCGTGGTGGACGAGGTATATTCGTTCATGTCGTTCACGGCGTAGGTCGTGACCACCCCGTTGACGGTCTCGCTGAGGCGGTTGCCGGCCGCGTCGTAGGCGTACTGGAGATTCTGAGCGGCGAGCCCGTCCGGGTCTGTGCTGTTGGGCGTGAACACCGCCTGGGTCAACTGGCTGTCGGCGTCATAGCTGTAGACCCACTGGCCGTCCTGATTGGTGTCGGTGAGCACATTGCCCAGGGCGTCGTAGGTGTAATTGTCGAAGGAGTTGACGGTCTGGTGATCGGGCGCCAGGTTCGTGATGCTGAGCACGTCGTCGTCGGCGTCATAGGTATAGGTTGTTTCCGTGCCGTTGGCGTTGATCTTGTCTTCCAGACGGCCGCAAGTGCAGTAGTCGTAGGTGACGATCGGATTGCCGCTGGCGTCGGTCAACCCCGTCAGCCAGCCGGCGGAATTGTAGACGTAATTTGTGGTAAAGTCGGTCTGGTCGACGCTCTGGGTCCGCTGGCCGGCGGCGTTGTAGCTGAATTTCAGGAACGTGCCGTCGGCGTATTGGACCTCGGTGAGCAAATCGGGGTCGGCCGGGTCGGAGTAGGAAAACGTGATCGTGCCGCTGGCGTCGGTGGCGGTAAGCAGGTTACCGTCGGCAGCGTACGTGTAGGTGTACGACGAGCCATCGGCAAACGTCTCCTGCGTGACTTGTCCGGCCGCGTTGTACGTATAGTTGATCGGGTGGCCGTTGGCGTTGACGAACAACGTGGCTTCCCCCAGCGGGTTGTAGGTGGTGGTCTGCTGCGTGCCGTTGGCGTAAGTGGTGCTGAGCAGATCTCCGGACGGGTCGTAGGCGTAGGCCGTGGTGTTGCCGTTGGCGTCGGTCACCGAGGTCATTTCGTTGAACAGGCCCGCGTAGACATAGTTCGTCGTATTGCCCAGGAAATCGGTGGACGATGCGACCTCGCCCGCGCTGTTGTAGGTATAGGTCTCCGACTCGTTCAGGGCGTTGGTCACCTTGGTCAGATTGAAGTTGGCGTCGTAGGTGTAATAGGTGGGATTTCCCAGGGAATCGACGGTCTTGGCCACGAGGCCGTTTTCGTTGAAATAGGTGTTTGAAGTGTCGCCGTGGATGTCCGTCACGCTTACCTGGCCCAACGAATAGCTGTACGACAGGGGCTTTGTGCCGCCATCGGCGTAGCTGCTGGCCAGCCGCCCCTGGCCATCGTAAGTGAAGTACTGGTGGGTCCCGCCCGGGAAGGCGATCGTGGTCAGGGCGTTCTGGGCCGGCGAACCGCTGGCCGTGTCGTAGGTGTAGTACGTCGTCTGGCTGTCGTACCCGGTCACCGAGATGAGGTAGGTATTGGTTGGGTCGTAGGTATATGTCGTCGTGCGGTTGGCGGAGTCCTTGATCGAGGAAATCAGCCCGGCAGCGTTGTAGGCCATATCGAGGTACTGTCCGCTCGACGCGGTGAGACTCGTCAACTGCCCGTCCGTATAACCCGCGGTGATGCGGTTGCCGTCGGTGTCCTGCACGTAGTTGAGCAGACCCGTGGAGCTGTAATCGGTCTGAAGTCCATCCGCGGCGGTGAGCAGGTAGCCGCCGCTGCCGTCGGCGCTGAGCGTGTTGCTGTCGCCGGGCTGGGAGAGATAGGCGCCCGGCGTGCGCGAATCGGGCTGGTAGATGAGCTGGGCGTTGTTGGCCCCGTTGATCGTCACCGTGCCGTCGGAGGCAATGCTCGCCGTGGTCTGCCACGGCGTGGACCAGCCCATCCCCAGCGTACTCATCGTGTCCCGGCCGCTGATCGAGCTTGAGAAGTCCCGGCTGAAGCTCAAAGAGAGACTGCCCGGCGTGGCCAGCGTGTCATCGGTGGCCGAAGCCAGGGTCGGTCCCACCGGACTGAGGGCGTTGTCGGCCTGCTGGACGGCGAAGCCCCACAGGCTCTGCACGTCGGTCACGTTCTCGCCCAGCCGCGCGAGGTACGAGGCCTCGTTGTCGAGCAACTGGACGTAACCGCCCGCCGTGTTGCCGAGTTGGGTCTCAAGTCCGGTGAAAATACTGCTCCAAGCCGTAGCGTTGATCGCCGGCGGCTGCAGCGAGGCCTGCAGCGACGGCCAATCGACGGCGGTCGTGTCGTTGGCCTGAATGACTTGCAAGGAAAAGTCCAGCATCGCGGTGGCGTTCCATTGGCTTTCCAGCCACCCCGCGTAGTAGACGGGAATCCGCTCCGATTCTCCCGGCTGCAGCACGCCGGGCGTGGCGCCACTGGCCAGGATCTCGATCGTCTGCGAGAAACCGACCGGGGTGGCGGACGTCCAGAGCCCGATGCCCTCCAGCAACGGATCCATCGTGAGCAGGGCGCCCTGTTGACCCAGGGCGTTGGTGGCGCTGAGGACCAGCAGGGGCGCCGGCATGGCCGCCGTTCCGCTGTTGGTGTAATCGACGTAGATCGTCTCGGGCTCATGGCGGCCTATCGAGGCGGGGACCTCCAGATGGGTGCTCAACACCCCCTGTCCGCTGGCGGCCATGGTGAAGGCGCCGGCAAGCTGCGCGGAAGTGCCGTCGGCCTGCGTCACCTGGATGCCGTATGTCCCGGCGGGTACGCTCCCGGCGGCGAAGGCGGCGGTGATCTGCGTGGGCAGGTCCGTGCTCGAACTCGTGGCGGGATACGCGGTCCCGCCCGTGGAGACAAGACTCACGGTCGAGCCCGGGTTGAAGCCCGCGCCGCTGATCGTCAGCGTGGTGGCGGTGTTGGCGGCGCCGAGGTTGGGCGCGGCGCCGGTCAGCAGCACTTCGCTGGAGGTGGCAAGAAGCGTAAAGCTGCCAGGAGGCGAGGCGACGTCCTCGGAGTAGACCAGGACGTACCACGTGCCGGCGTTGGCGTCCGGTATTAAAAGGTTTTGGCTCGCGCCCGTTCCGGTGGCGGCGTAGTCGTAGGTTTGGGCGGAGGGTAGTGCCCCGAAACGGGCGTAAAGCTCGTTGTGGTCGGCCGTGTCGGCGTCGGCCAAGACCAGGGAAAGCGGGCCGGCCGTCGTCACCGCGATGGCGAAGACCTGCGCCTCGCCGCTGCCCGCCAGCGTGCCGCTGTAGGTCACCCCCGTGGCCAGGCTGGTCTGGGTGATCGTGTTGAGGGTGAACCCATAGCTGCCTGCCTGGGCGCCGCTGCTCTGGACGTTCAGGCTGTAACTGCCCGACTGGGCGAGATCGATGAGCTGCGAACCGGAGGTGGCAACGGCGAACCCGTTAGGCCCGGTCAGGCTGTAGGTCAATCCGGGCGCCGAGCCATCGGCCAGGTTGAATTGGACCTGCGTCCCGGCGGCGGCCGAGAAGGTCCATTGGTCGAGGCTGAAGACCGTGGCAATGTTGCCCACGACCTGCTGGTTGAGGTTCAAAGCCTGGACGTTGGGCGTCACGTCATAGGCGGCCACGACGTAGTTGCCGGTGCTGGCGGTTTGGCCGGCCGCGGCACCGACGGCGATGGTGTACGTTCCGTCGGCCGGCAGCGTAACATCGCTCAGCTCGACGAGGGCGCCGGCGCTGGCGTCGGAGGCCGTAGCCAGCACGTTGCCGCTGGGATCCAGAAGTTGGACCTGGGCCCAGTTGAGGACCGGGGAGAGGGCCGACGGCCAGCCCGGCACGGCCGACCCGCCGGGATTGACGGCCACGGTGATCGCGCGTCCGGCGCGGGCGAAGAAGGTCCAGTCATCCAGCTCGCCGGCAGTGGCCAAATCGGCGGACGCCGGCGCCGCCAACGCCAGCGGCCCGCCGCCCGCCAGCTCTTGCACGGTCCCGTTCAATACGGCGCCTGCGATCTGTGCAGCGCGGACGTACAAGTGCAGACCGTTGAGGTCCAACGTCGTGCCCGCGGGCACGATCAGGGAGTTCACATAAAGGGCCTCGGGCGCGCCGCTGGTGGTGTTTTGCGACTGGTCCACGAGTTGGACGTAGGTATCGTTGGCCAGGGCCAGCGTGCCATAGGCGAAATTGTCGGTAAATCCGCTTGCCGTCAGGCCCAGATCGCTCCCCATCGCCTCCAGGAGTTGCGGGGCTGCGGCGGTGCCGGGGCCGTTGAGGATCAACGTGCCCTGGGGATTATACAGGTTGGCGTCCTGCGTATTCCCGAGCAGGTTTCCGCTGACAGTGACCGTGGATATTGTCGTACTGTCGAGGAGACCTAGCCCGTCGACGGCCAGCGACGAGATCGCCAGCGTCCCAGCCGTCGCCCGCATCGTGCCCTCGTTGGTGATGGGGCCAACGATGGTCGTCGTGCCCGCGGTGTCGAAATTGATCGTCCCCTGATTGACCAGCTCACCGCCGCCGATGAGAGACAGGTTGTTGCTGCCAAAGAGGGTCATGACGCCCGCGTTGGTCAGGGTGTTGCCGTTGGTGTTGACCGTGCCGCCGGTCCACAGGAACAGGCCGGCGGGGAGGTCGAAGGTCGCGCCGCCAGCGGCGATCGTCAGCGTGCCGCTGGCCAGCGCCACCGTCGTTCCGTTGGATGCGGTGAAAGTCCCGGCGATCGTGCAGCCGTCGAGCGCCAACGCCCCGCTGCCAGAGATGCTGAAGTCGACGTAGCTGCCGCCGCTCATGTCGAACGTCCCGCCGCCGGAGATGGCGTAGCTGCCGGCGTAGTTTCCGCCGCCCAGCTCGAGCGCGGCCGCGGGGGCCACGTGGAACATTCCGCTGCTGGTGCCCTGGGCCGCGGCAACGGATGGCGTGCCCTGGGCCGCGGCAACCGATAGCGTGCCCGTCTCCACGTCGATCGTGCCGCCGTCATTGAAGACGACGCTTTGGATCGTCGACGTGCCCGTGCCGCCGGTCTTGCTCAGCGTGCCTCCATTGCTGAAGGTCTGGGAGTAGCCGGAATAGTTGACGATACCCGCGTCGCTCTGCAAGGCGAAGGTCGCGCCGAGCTGGTTGTCGAGGGTCAGCCCGTTGCCACCGTAGAAAGCGAAGTTGCCCGTGCCCGTTTCGTCGATCGTGCCTTGATTCGCGAGCGTACCGCCATCGCCAAGATAGCCTAGATACACGTCGTTGGAGTTGGCCGTGGCCAGGGTCATGACCCCGGTGTTGGTCAGTGTGTTCCCGGCGGGGTTGATAAAGCCGCCGGTCCATTGGAACACGCCCGCCGGGAAGTCGAACGTTGCGCCGCCGGCGCCGATCGTCAGCGTGCCGCTGGCCAGCGAGACGGTTCCCGACCCCGAGCCGGTGAAAGTCCCTTGGTAATCCCCGCCCGTGAGGTCGACCGCCGCACCCTCCGCCACCGTAAAGGAAAAGTTCCCCGAGAAACTCCCGTTATTCAGGTTCAACGCCGCCCCCTGGGCGACATTGTAAGGATTAGCACCGGCGAGGTTCTCAGCCCCGCTATTCAAGGCCAACGTGCCGGAATCGACTTCCACGCTGCCGGCGTTGGTGAAGCCGATGCCCCCGATCGTCGAGGTGCCCGTGCCGCCGGTCTTGCTCAGCGTGCCTTCATTGCTGAAGGTCTGGGAGTAGCCGGAATAGTTGACGATACCCGCGTCGCTCTGCAAGGCGAAGGTCGCGCCGAGCTGGTTGTCGAGGGTCAGCCCGTTGCCGCCGTAGAAAGCGAGGTTGCCCGTGCCCGTTTCGTCGATCGTGCCTTGATTCGCGAGCGTACCGCCATCGCCAAGATAGCCTAGATACACATCGTTGGAGTTGGCCGGGGCCAGGGTCATGACCCCGGTGTTGGTCAGTGTGTTCCCGGCGGGGTTGATAAAGCCGCCGGTCCATTGGAACATGCCGGCGGGGAAGTTGAACGTTGTCGCCCCGGAAATCGTCAGGTCGCTGCTACTGTTCACCAAGACCGTCCCGCCGCCCGAGCCGGTGAAAGTCCCTTGGTAATCCCCGCCCGTGAGGTCGACCGCCGCACCCTCCGCCACCGTAAAGGAAAAGTTCCCCGAGAAACTCCCGTTATTCAGGTTCAACGCCGCCCCCTGGGCGACATTGTAAGGATTAGCACCGGCGAGGTTCTCAGCCCCGCTATTCAAGGCCAACGTGCCGGAATCGACTTCCACGCTGCCGGCGTTGGTGAAGCCGATGCCCCCGATCGTCGAGGTGCCCGTGCCGCCGGTCTTGCTCAGCGTGCCTTCATTGCTGAAGGTCTGGGAGTAGCCGGAATAGTTGACGATACCCGCGTCGCTCTGCAAGGCGAAGGTCGCGCCGAGCTGGTTGTCGAGGGTCAGCCCGTTGCCGCCGTAGAAAGCGAGGTTGCCCGTGCCCGTTTCGTCGATCGTGCCTTGATTCGCGAGCGTACCGCCATCGCCAAGATAGCCTAGATACACATCGTTGGAGTTGGCCGGGGCCAGGGTCATGACCCCGGTGTTAGTAAGTGTGTTCCCGGCGGGGTTGATAAAGCCGCCGGTCCACTGGAACACGCCGGCGGGGAAATCGAACGTCGCGCCGCCGCTGCCGATCGTCAGGGTGCCGCTGGCCAGGATCGCCGTCACCCCACTGGATGCCGTGAGCGTCCCGGCGATGGTGCCGCCGCTAAGCTCGACCGTGTCGTTGCCGGCGCCGCCCTCGATTGCCGTCGTACTACCGCCCAGCGTGCTCTGGATATTGAAGGTGTTGTCGGCCGAGGCGTTGTTCGACCCCCACAAGGCAATGCCGTCGGGGACGCCACCGGGGACGGCAAAGGTTCCGCTGTAGTCGATGAGCGCGCCCGCGGCTGGCAAGGCCGCCGAAGTGAATGTCACCGAACCATTGGTGACCGTCACGATGTCGCCCGCGCTATCCATGGCATCGCTGATGAGCAGGCGGTTGTCGGGCCCGCTGCCGCCGGAAACAGTCACCGTCCCGAGCAGATTCGCCAGACTGCCGTCATTCGCGTCCGCGGTGTCGAAGCCGATGTTGAAGGTGTTGGAGTCGTTTCCTCCAATCAGATCGGTCGCGGTGTCGCTTGCCAGGACATTGATCGTATTGGCCCCGCCGCCGGCGTAGACGTTCAGTTGTTGCAGCCCGCTCCAGGAAATCAGGCCGAGCGTGCCATCGAAGTCCAGCGAGCCGGCATTCAGCGTGACGGTGCTCGGGCTGGCGTCCGCGCTGTCGTCCACGGACAGGATGTCTTTTCCATCCCCCTGAATCGAAACCGTCCCCTGAATATCCGCCAACGTGCCGTCGCCAATTTCGATAGTATCCGATCCAGTACTATCGATATTAACCGTAACCCCCGCAGGGAGGCTATCGATCAGAACCGTATTGTTCTCTCCCAGCGGCTGGATATCGAGGGTGGTTATCGTGCCCGGAGCAAACGATTCGGTTACCGTCCGGCCGGGCCCGCTGAACGACTGATTGAACTGGACACCACCCGCCATGTCCGTGGTGACAGTAATGAAGTCCGATTCGCCAGGCGAGTTGTCGCCTGTAAGCGTCAACGTTGGCGGGTTGGTTATCACGCCGGGCACGGTGACGTTGACGAGGTCAAAAAACGGCGGAAGGGGAGGAGCCAAGGGATTGAGGCTACCGAGGTCGAAGGATCCCAGATAGAGCTGGTTGTTAACGGCGAACAACGACAACCACGCGTTAGAAGAACTATTCGGAGTGACAACCTTCCCATTGGGAAACTGCCCGCCTGGATTGATGAATTCCAGGTTAATGCTGCTGTTGGCATCCATGCCGACGAAGGCGAGGAAGAGCGCATTATCAAGGACCCCCAGCGCGGGTTGGTCGTTGCTGGTATCACCGGCAAGGGTTTGGGAGCTAAGCAAAAAGCCGGTGGGAGCGCCGCCTGTCAGTTCGAGCGTGGCCACATTTACGTGCTGGTCGTGGTCGACCCCTGTCCAGGCGATGTAGAGCTGATTGTCGAAGGCCGCAATGGAGGGTTGCGCGAACTGGAGAACCCCATAATCGAGTGCCGCCACCGCTGGGCCTGGTGACGACTCGTCACCTTCTCGGATAGGGACCGGAGTTCCGCCATTTACTGACACATATAAGAACTCGGCGCTATTACCGCTGTCATCGGTTCCTTGAAGGGTCGTAAGCGTGTAGGTGTTGCCATTGAGCTCCGCTGTATTGGAAGGCGCGGAGGGTGGCGATTGCAGCGTTGCCGGCAATAAGGCCGACGATCCAAAGCCCGTCGGCGTTGGGGGTTGGGCCGGCGTCGGAAAAGACTGCGCCAGGTCTGGAACGAGTTGGTTGGCGATCGGTGTGCCGATTCCAGTGACCAGATCGTAACCCGGGCCTGCGTTATAGGTGCCGTTTCCGCCCGTCTGGATATCGTTGAAATCGCGGCTGTACTCGGTCGGGTTGTTGTAAATATCGTAAAGGGCCGGCAATGTCTGACTGGCGCCCGTAACCGAGGTGTAGCCGAGACCGGCGCGGATCTGGTCGGTAATGGCGATGAGTCCGGCCCAGCACGGGCAAGCGAGGCTGGTGCCGCCAATTTCGTGCAAATTATCCTGTTGCGTGGTCAGGTTAAATGTCGCACCTGATCCTTGACCGCCCGTCACGGTCGCGGCGTTGGGGGGAACAAAGGTGTAAAGCCCGCCAGTCAGCGGGGTTGTTCCCGGATATGCGGTTTCGGGATCGACGCTAACACTTGTTATCCCGCCACTGGTGGTGACGGAATCGACAACCAGATAAGCTGGCGTTCCCACGCCTCCCTGCACAGTCAAGACATCGTTAACGGCATAGTCAGTACCGCCGCTAACGGGGCTGGCCCCCGAGACGCTGAACTCTGCGTTGAAAGAGTCGTAGATCTCGACTCCGCTGTTCGGATCGGCGTCGAAGGCGACATCGGGAGTGGCACGCGCACCGTTGTCGGTAACGACCGTGGCGCCGCTGTGAATGGTCAGGCTCTCCTGAAAGGTGTTTTGAAGCTGTTCATATTGGCTGAGGCCGCCTGCGCTTCCATTCCATGCGCTCTCGATGAAGCCAGGCGTCAAGGTGACAGTCGGAGCGGAAGTGTAGCCTGAGCCGCCGGAGATCATATTGATTCCCGTCACCACGCCGCTACTATTCAACACGGCGACTGCTTCCGCACCGGACCCACCGCCACCGCTGAAACTGACCAGCGGCGGGACACTGTAGCCGCTCCCTCCCGTTCCTGGAGCGACTGTGCAGGTCGAAACCGATTCGTTAAGAACAGTGCAGGTCGGATTGCTGGCGGCCGTGATGCCAGCGGTAGTTAAGCCAGGATCCTCTGTAAGGGTCGTACCGCCGACGGCGACAACATTCGGCGAATCGGCCGGATACCCCCCCTGACCACCAACGGAGCCCGTGTCGCCAGTAGAGGCCAGGAAGGTCACTCCCGGATATGTGCTGGGGCTAAAATCCCGGTCGTACGACGTTTCGCCGGCAGAGCCGCCCGCAGCGGCGATACTCATCGACACGACCGTCGCACCGCCGCCACCATTAGCGACAGGGGTCGCTGCCCAGTCGGCCCCCGCATCATATAGGTCGTCGGGACTATCACTATTGCACTCCACCAAGATGATGTTGGCTAATGGGGCAATCGCGTGCGCCCATTCCACATCGAGCGCCTCCTCCTGCTCCCAGTCATCGTTTGCGAGAGTGACCGTGGGAGCGGATGTGTAGCCGGACCCGGTATTCGTGACGTTTATACTCGTCACCACGCCGCTATTATTCAACACGGCAACTGCTGCCGCACCCGACCCACCGCCGCCGCTGAAACTGACCTGCGGTGCGACTTTATAGCCGCTCCCTCCTGATTGCACCGTACACGTGGTAGAAAGCGACGTGCCGTTAAGGGTGATGGATGCAATGGCACCGGAGCCATAGCTGGCTGGGTCGATCGGGGGGAGGTCCGCCGCCGCCGATTTTCCTGTCTGCGAGACTTTGATGAAGCTCGGCGGATCAGGCAGTCCGAACTGCTGGTCGAACATGTGCAGGTCGCTGCTGTCGAAACCAGGATCGGTGCTGTCCACGAGATCAGGGTCGTCGTAAGCGTCGATCAACGCAATTGTTTGTCCTTTCCCGTTGTCGCCTTTGTTGAGAAGCTGGTCGATGCCATAGATCTGCCGAATGCCGGCTGGAGCGAATCCATTGTTTAACATTAGTGCTCCCGGTGTCGCTGCCGAGGCCAAGCTCGAAGTCGGGCTAAGGGCACCGGCGGCCGCGCCGCCAAGCCGGTCGTCGGCAGAGAGCAGCAGCCTCGATTCAAGAGGCTCGATTCGCAGGGCCCTTGGCCGACCGCTCCTCGCCAGGCCTTCGAACGCCAGGCGGCGATGGTTCCTGGGGCGTCGAGCGTTACGTTTAACTTGAAAGTGCTTCACACGGAGTCTCCTTGGCAACGGTGAGGGCGGAATGCCTACCCAAAGGCTGGAACCACGAGCGGATCCGGACGCGGTCACGAACAAGTGCATCGTGCCGGACCGCTAATCGAGGTCAGCTTTCCTTTGCGGTGTATTGCACACTTTAGTTACACACTGAAATCCAGGTTGGCGAAAAGCCGTCTGGTCAAACTTTGGCAATTCTTGGCCAACCGGCATTATCAGTCAAATTTCTCGCATGTTTCGAATCTATCTGACTCGTGGAGCCTGCTCGATGTGTAACATGTTGATATAATGGAGCTTACGCTTGCATCACGAAAACCGGTAAGCGGTCAACAGGCCGCGAATTTGCCGAGAAAAAAAGGCCCACGACAGGTACGGCGGTCGCGATCTTTTTCTCGAAGTGGACACTTGGGCAAAGCGAGCCTCGCCGCGGATCCCGGCGGCGAGCGGCACCAAGGGGGCACATAAGCTACTACGGCGGGCATTAAGAGAACTGGACTCGGAAGGGCGGCGCCGTAAAATTCTTCCGTCCAAATTGGCGCCTGAAAAGAGGCCGGGGTACAGACATCATGCTGGAAACAACTGACGCGGCGTTGTTGGACGCCGTCAAGGACCCTGAGAACCACGATGGCTGGCGACACTTCGTGGAACGCTACCACCCGCTGATTTATGGTTGCTGCCGGGGTAGCGGCATGGGCCCGGACGAAGCGGAGGACATGACCTGCGAGGTGCTCGAAAAACTTCAGCGGGCGCTCCCGCAGTTCGACTACGCCGCCGGCCGGAAGCCCGGCAGGTTTCGCGCATGGCTCCGCCGGGTCACGAAGAACGCGGTTTATGACGCCATGCGAAGGCCGAAACCACTCGGCTTGGCTGGGGTGGGAGGTACGTCGAACCTGGAGCAGGTGTACCAGGTTCCCGCCCGGTCCTCGCATCCGGACCGGCTGTCGGAGGGGATCGAGGAGGTTCTCGACCCCCAGAAGCTGGAGCGGGTGATGCTGTTGCGCGAGGCCAAGCGGCGGGTCTTGCGGCGCGTCCGCAACCCGAAGCGCTGGGACGCTTTCTGGGGCATCCTGGAGGGCCGCTCCAGCCGCCAGGTCGCCGATCGGCTCGGCATGTCCGTGGCGGCGGTGCTGGTGGCCGCCAAGGAGATGCAGGACATGCTCAAAGAGGAGGTGGCAAAGCTGCAAGAACTGGATGCGGAAGCGTAAGAACATGGCCGACTGTCCGGAATTTGTCGACGACCAGGTCCCCACCGACCTTGCGGCCCTGGAGCGACATGCGGAGGTGTGCGACTGCTGTCGCGCCAAGCTCGAGCGCATCGTACGCGAGGGGATGGGAGACGTGCCGGCGGACGTACATGAGCTAGCGCGGTTTGCGACCCCAGCGGCAGTAACTTCGCCACCGTACGTGGAGGCGCTGGCCGGCCTGCGCTTCGAGCTGCAGGAATACCATCCAAGCTCACCGGCCCGCGGGGCGCTGGGCGAACCGAATCCGGGCCTGGCGGCAACCGCAACCAAGGCCCAGGCGAGCGACGAATCGGCCGCTTCGGCGGTGGAAGAGTTGAATCGTGTGCTGCCGCAGTTCCGCGTGGAAGCAGAGCTTGGCCGGGGCGGCATGGGGGTGGTCTACAAGGCCCGGCACGTCAAGTTTCAGCGCCTGGTGGCGCTGAAGATGATCCTCGCCGGCGAGCATGCGGGCGCCGACCGAATGGCGCGTTTCCTCACCGAAGCGCGAGCGGTGGCCCGTTTGCAGAATCCGCATATCGTGCAGATCCATGAAATCGGCGAACACAACGGATTGCCGTATTTTTGCCTGGAGTATGTCGACGGCGGCAGCCTTGCTGCGCGGCTGAAGGGTCTACCGCCATCGGACATGGAGGCCGCCCGACTCGTCGAATTGCTCGCTCGCGCCGTCCACTATGCCCACGGCCGCGGCGTCGTGCATCGCGACCTGAAACCGGCCAATATCTTGCTGACGGGCGACGGGATTCCGAAAATCGCCGACTTCGGCCTGGCCAAGTTCGTGAGCGAGGACAGCGGCGCCACACGCACCGGCGCGATCCTGGGCACGCCGAGCTACATGGCACCGGAGCAGGCTGCCGGCAAGGCCAGGGACATCGGACCGGCCGTCGACATCTACGCCCTGGGCGCGATCCTTTACGAGCTGCTGACCGGTCGGCCGCCGTTTCGCGGCGAATCCGTACAGGAGACTTTGCGATTGGTTGAAGAACAAGCGCCGCGCCGCCCCGCGTTCACAATCCGCGCGTCGATCGAGCGCTGGAGGCGATCTGCCTGAAATGCCTGGCGAAAGCCCGGCAGGACCGCTACCCGTCGGCGGAATCGCTGGCGGAAGACCTGGCGGCGTACCTGCGCGGCGAGCCGGTCCGCGCGGACCACGCAGCGGCGAGTCGCTTGTTCGGGGCGGTCCTCCGCGAGACGCGCTACACGGAAGTGATGAGGCTCTGGAGCGGCATCTGGATGGGGCTCGCGGTCGCCTATTTCTTGATTTGCCTCGCCAAGAGTTGGCTGTTGTGGACCGGAGTGCAAAGTCACGGCCCCTACTTCGCCATTTGGGTTGCGATGTGCCTTACCGTGCTCGGATTGTTTTGGTTCTGTAGGCTCCGTAGTGGCCCAAGGCTGTCCCTGGTTGAACGCCAAACCGTGCAGATATTGTGTTTCTTCTGGATCGGCTTTTTTCTCACTGTTTGGCAGTACCAACGCATAGGCGCACCGATCGCGGGTCTCCCACCGATTCTTATCCTCGAACTCGCCGTCGCGATGGGCTGCATAGCGGCGCTCCTTGGCGGCTCGTTCTACGTTATGGCGGTTGCATGTGTGTTTACCGCGGTTCTGGAATCCCTTTGGCCCCAGAGTGGTCCGCTCATCTCGGGCATCTTCTGCTCGCCCGCCCTGTTCTGGGTCGGTTGGAAGTATTCGCGACGATTACCGCCTCACTGATCGACCTCGCGTAGAAGGCGTGGGTGTGGCTTGCCCCGCAAAGCAGGCCGGAAAGCGCATCATAATCGTTCATCGGTCTTTTCTGACGTTTGGCCTATCCACCGGCCTGCGGCCGACTTTCCCGACAAACTGAGTCCGAGATCGCCATCCCGGAATTCAAAGCGCCGGAAAGCCCTCAAAACTCGGGTTTCCAACAACGAAGTCACAGATACCTATGGTGGGTTGGAAAGTGTATCGCAGGCGCAGTTCGGGCTACTCAAGCAGCGGCAGCAGCCAGTCGTGGAAGTCGGGCAAGCCAACGTCGACAACCGCTCCCCAGTCGGACGGCCGAATGGCCAACGAAACGAGCCTCAGCGCACGGCGGTGGGGCACTCGAATGGCACTAGCTTAAGCGTGGAACCGGGTTCTAGGAGACAACCGATTGCGATCGGGCATGGACTCAGCTACCACCCCTTGGAGTCGGCCTCCTTAAGCTAGCGACATTCGTGGGGCACTCCTCCGCTGGCAAGGAAGTGGGGTACTATACCACTCCGATTGCCATAGACGACTACATATATAGTGGGGAATTTGCAGCCCAGTGACCCGGTTTTTCTTGACATCTGCTGCCGCGTCCCCTGTCCTCAGCCAATCGCTAGGGGGTCAAAATCTCCAATTGGAGGTTCCGCTGGGAAACGCTCCGACTGGTGACCGCAGGACATCGATTCCGGCCGGCGATCACGGGGCGACACACACTCCCTTTGGCTATCGAAATCTCCAATTGGAGGTCGTGCGAGCCACGGCCCGGAGTGGTGATCGTGGAAGCAGCGGCTCCAATTGGAGATTTTCTTAGCTATCCGAGGGGGATTTCCTGCCTCTGGGGGCCAAAACTTCCATTTGGAGATTGTGCCGACAAACGTTCCAGTTGGAGATCATGGTTCCAAATGGAGATCACGGAGAACGGCGGCGCGGTCGGGGCTGGAACTTCGGTTGTAGATTTCGCTAGCAGCGACTCCAAGCGGAGATAGTGGAGAGAAGCAACACCTCTGGGGGGCAAAACCTCCAATTGGAGATCGTGCGGGCAACGGCTCCGAATGGAAGCCTTGGCTCCAATTGGAGATCGTGGGAAACACCGATGCGGTTAGACCCGAGCCGTTCAGTTGGAGATCGTGGCGGCGCCGGTCGCTGCCGAGGGCATAGACTGGTATCTCGACCAGCACGATCCTCGACGAGCGCCGAGGCACGACTGAAACAGTCGCGTGGCGTGTTTTCGGTGTGATTGATAGTAGTGGTAATTTTGATCACAGGATGAAAATTCTCGGTGCCAACCACACGCGCCGAACGGGCCCACGCCTTGCCCTTGCCTTCGATCGCCATGACTGAACCGTCGAGCGCCATGCCAAACGCGCTCACCTGGCGCACGACCACTTGAACCGATTCCGAGACCCTCTTCACCTCGATGGTCGTCAGCGCACAGTCCTGCGGCCCCTAAAGGGCATGCCTTGCACGGTCCGCGCATACGCTTCCAGGCGGCAGATTCTCCGCGTCCCGCGTGCTTCGATTTTGCAGTAGCGCTGAAATTCACTTTGCGCTATGATCGTTGTAGTGACTGCGGCCGTCCGTACTTGCCGCGATCGTTCCAACTCAGTACATCACAAACCGATGGAAACCAACCGCGTCGGCAGAGACACTGCTTGAATATCTTCAGGAGGTAACGGAAGACGCGAACGCGGACGAGAAAGACAAGCTTGTAAATGAACTACGCAAGGTCGTCGACCAGTGGGAGCTTTGGCGGCGAAATGCTGGACGATCACTGGACGACACCAAACTCCAGCCCCCGAAGGAGGAGCCCAAACCCGATGTGCTGGTTGCGCCGCCGGAACCCGTGGTGCCGACGAGCGCCTCTGGAACCGCGAACGGACCGGGCAGGGTAGCTTCAGCGCAAACAGAAAGCACGACACTCCAGCCCCCGAAGGAGGAGCCCAAACCCAATGTGCTGGCTGCGCCGCCGGAACCCATGGTGCCAACGAGCGTTGTTGAAACTGCGAATGGACCAGGCAGGGCGGTGTCAGCACAATCGAATGGCACGATATCGAAGAAGAACGCGCACTCACCACGTCGCGACGATGCTACGACTGAAACAAGTGGATGTTCAGCACACACACTGCCGCCCGAAGATCAGAAGCCAGGCGAGTTGGCTACTGGCGGCACGTACACCTATGAGACTAGGGAAGCACGCAACAGCCGCATTCGTGAGAAGATAAAGGAACTCCATCGACAGTTGAACGAAGGTTTGACGGCTGATGTCACTCCAGTCGAGGGTGAGGTTACGAGCGGAGGCGAGTTCCGTTCGGACGATCCATACCGGGAGGCAGCGATGGTATACGAGAGGAAACATGACCGCCATCCCGATGCCAAGAGTGCGAACCAGTCGGGGCATGATCTGGACAGCTACACGCATCCCGAAGGGCATCCAGACCGACGACTGGTGCGGAGGATAGAGGTGAAGGGGCGGGGTAGGCAGTGGAACTTTGAAGAAGCCGTGGAAATGTCGGACACGCAAGTCAAAGATGCGCTGCTAATGAAAGCACCCGATAACGTGGAACGGACAAAAGATTTTGACTATTGGCTTTATATTGTGGAGACAGACGAGAATAGAAACCTTAACGTCCTCCCGATTCGGAATATCGCCATACGCACAGCCCGTTTCAGCTTCAGCGGCGGGTCCTGGCGAGGCTTAGTCGAACAGGAAAAGGACTCGGAGCCAGACAGGTCACCGCCATGAACGATACCGAGAACCAAGAGGCATGGCTGGACGGTCACTCCCCGGCGGACGAATGGGATGCCCACGCAACCAAGAGGGTTCTGGACGAGCTTTTCTGTTTCGCCCGGCAATACCGCTCAAGCAAGTCCTACGACGGGCTGCTCAAGTTCATAGCCCGGTTCCGGCTCTATTCCCCCTATAACCGAACATGAACCGACGAGATTTCCTTAGACTTGGTGCCGGGGCTCCCATTGTGGTCGGTATTCACGGTTTCGTGGCTGGAGCCGAACACGGCGACAGGACTGATCCATCACAACAACCGTTGACACCGCTGTCCGATGTCGATGCCTTCAACTACGTGATTGGGACGCAGACCATCGGTGCCACGTACAAGTTCACGCAAGAGAGCGTGCTGGTCGAGACCGCCCGTGCCATCCTCGACATGGGGTCGAACATCCTCAAGATTACGATGGGACGCGACTACCGGCGGATGATGTTGAAGGCGACCCAAGCAGCCTATCCGGCATTGATGGTGACGGACACGGCGAATTTCCGCTACCCGTTCTACCACACGCCCGAGGACACCATCGACAAGGTGAACTTCGACCGTCTGGCAAGGGTGGTGCGGGGACTAGAGAAGGTCGTTGCGGAATTGGCGGGTGGGGAGTGAGGGGCTGCGGGTGCGGTTTCCATGGAAGTGTAAATCACCTCCCCCTGTCCCATAATTTTCCTCCTTTTTCCTCTTCTAATTTGCCACTTCACGCCCGGCATGGCTTTCCATATGATTCCAGTAGCGACCTGCTGAGGCAAATCTGGAGCCGCAGGTTTTTTTCTTTTCATCAACGCCGTCAAGCCGCCCTATTTGGTGATTGCCAGGGGAGAATTGGCTGAGGCACAGCTACAGGAGAGCAATGATGTCCAAGAAGCATCCCAGAACCATCGCTGCACAACAGGCACACGACATGCTGGCGAAAGATCCGAGCGTCGTGCTCGTGTGTGCCTACGAGAAGGAAGAGGAATTCCGTCAGTTCGACCTACCGGGAGCCATCTCCCTCAATGAGTTCCGCAAGCGGGCGATTTCCTTACCGAAAGACGAGAACGTGATTTTCTACTGTGCCAGTTCCCGCGACGAGGCGGCGACAAAGGAGGCACAGAAGTATTTCCACGAAGGCTTCGTCAACGCGAGGATTCTCCAGGGTGGCGTCGATGCCTGGAAAGCTGCGGGCTACGCCATGGTCTGATCCCGTTCCTGAAGTTCTCTGCGGCATCGAACTGACGAGATTCAAGGAGATGCGGGAGCCGTGTGGCGAGGAATCCCACGGGTGACGAGTCGGACGAGCCTGTCAAGATTTCACTGAGCGACACAGCAAAACAAGCCCTCCCCTGATCGCCAGAGGAGGGCTAGAAGTAAAGACATGACCCTCATTGGTCTTTAATCGGCTTAGGCAGCGATCTTCTTCTCGGTTTCTTCCAAACTGACCGTCTTCTGGCGGCGGGCGCGAAAACGCCTTCGGTTTCGGGCTGGAAGTCGCCATCACTTCTCCTTCCTTCGTCTCCTTCCAAAGCGCGCATATTACGCATGTTTTCTTCCCCGTCTCCTTCCCAAGTCTCCTTCCCTGAGTGATAATTCCCCTGTCGTGCTTGGCTCGTTGTTTTGAGGGACTTTTCGCCCCGATCCGGAACTGGGCTGTCGGGGAGTCGATAACTGCGGTGTAGACCTGCGGCTCCCAGAGTGGATGCCCTGTGGCCACCACCACCTTCGATCAGCCGACACATCACGGCGAGGCGATTTTGAACTGAGGAGAACGCTATCGCAGAACACCACCGATTGACCTCCGACCTGGCCGCGGTTGGGTCGTAGTTGCTCTCAATGTCACATCGCCAGCAAGCCGGCAGGCCGGGGGGAACCCAGTCCGCCCCTCGCCAGACGCGAGGCGGCCGACCCTCCGCGAGGCGGCTCAACCCTTGCCCCTCGTTCTGCAAGGCGTTCCGCGGATTGCTCGCCACAGGAGTGCCGGGCTCCGATTTACGCCTTTGTTCCGAGTTGCGGTGAGTACCGCAGTCGCTAACCGAAGGGACGGCGGCGGCCCAGCGGCCTGCGCCTCTGGTTGGCGTGGACGGCACCGGGAGCTTCCCCGGACCACAACCGTAGCGATCATCTCTGCCAACGCAATCAGCTCCGCGTTCTTGACGACGTACCGAGTGGGGTCGCTCTATGCGCTCGGCTTGTTCCTATGCGCTGCCTAGCTCGCACTGAGGGTCATTTCCAGCCCGAAACTGAAGGCGTATCTCAGCCCGCTCCCATCTTCAGCAATACGCCCGCCTGGTCGTGAAACTCGATCTCTTTCTCACCCGCGAGCAAGACCGCCTGGAATCCCTCACAGCGGAACTTCTGACCGACAAACTGGCGGTCACGAAGGAGGATCGTGCGGACCATTGGACCAGTCGCCCCGAGTTCGGCGAAGGTTTGTTCCAGCAGTTGACTGATCAAATCCGGACTTGCGCCTGCATCCATGATGTCGCCCCAGGAGATAGGTAAGGAATCGGCATCGGCGGCGGTTCCGTATTGAAGCGAAGCGAGAGACCGGAAACTCTCGCTATCTTATCTATCTTGCCGCAGAAAGAATCTGAACCCGGTGTAGTTGACAAAACAGCGAGGGCACCAGCCCCAGGTGTAACTTCTGCCAGCCGCGCCAAGGCGAACGCCATACTTGCCCCAGTCCTCGGTGAATCCGCACTTCAGGCAGCGGACCTTCCAGCCAGGGGCGCGAGCTTGTGAGTCCATTGGTCATTTACCTTTAGTGATGCGCGGCGAGCCAGACAACGAGGAACACCACTACGACCACGGCGAGGGCGATAAGCGCCTTCAGCCGTCTTCGTTGGACGAAGGTCCGTGCGGCTTCCTCGTCCATGTAGAACTTGGCGTTCCCAGCCGGGATGAATACTCCTCTTGCGACCATGCGGCGGAAAATCCATCCCTGGCGGCAACCGATATCCTCTGGCGTCCTGGCAGTCGCCGGGCTGGTTGCACCGGCGGCACGGAAGTTCCGCATGAGGCGGTTCTGTTTCAGGACTATTGCGGCTCCGCTCATCGTGTATCGCCGGAAAGTCGGCGGATTAGAATCATGGCTCACCCATTCCCGAGCAACGGTCGCACGCCTTCGATGTGGAATGGGACGAGAAACCGGCATTCCTCGTCGCTGGTCGGAAGGTTGTTCCGGCGGAGGATAGGCTCGGCGGGACCGAACTATCGCTGGCAGTATTGCCCGACACTCCCGCATCCCTGGCGGCGATCTGCCGGGCGTCTATTATCCGGATTTGCTGGCTTCGTCTAGTGAACAATTTCTCCCTTGGTAGCATCGCCGGGGATGTCCAGGAGTTGGATGCTGGAAATCGTCTTCATCGTTTTATGATCGGCGAACGTCCAGACGACCTTCTTGTCGGGCGTGACTTCGATCACATGTGGTGCCTTGCCGAATTCGCCGTGCCCGAGCCAGTTGGTCATCACCGTGTTGCCGTTGGGCAATCGTTGCAGACCGGTCATGAACTGCAAGCTGATGCCGGGTAACTCGTTGCTCGTGACCTGCCAGACGGTCTTGCCGGTCTTGTCGACTTCGAAGACCTTGGCGTGCTTGCCCGTGTCGCCGCAGGCGATCAGCGTGTTGCCGCTGGGCAGGCGGATCGCGCTGTGCGGTCCGCCCGGAGCGAGGATTTCCATCACGACCTTGCCCTCGGCGTCGTACTCCTTGACCACCTGCTCGCCGTAATGCGTGACCAGGTAGTGCCCGTTGGACAGTCGCCGGGCGTTGCGCATATAGAGATGTCCGCCGTCCTTGCCCTCCGGCAGCAGGCGGACTTGCTTGACGATCTTGCCGGATGGATCGACCTCCAGCAGTCGCCCGGCGTTGCATTCGCCAATGAAAGTGTTGCCATTGGGCAGACGCTGGCAGGCGTAAATCTCGCTCTTGGACCGGTAGTCGAATACGACCTTCTTGTCCCGGCTGACCTCCATCACGCCATGACCGGTCACGAACAGCAAATTGCCGTTGGGCAGTAGCCATAGATCGTCGCAATTGGGCGCGGGATATTCCCACTCGACCGTGCCCTGCGCCGACACGAGGAAGACTTTCCCCTGCGTGTAGTCCGAACAAGCCATCGGATGCGGCGTGCCTTGCTGGACGGGCAAGGTGGAAGACTCGCTTTTCGGCAAAGCCGAAATGGCGAGCGTCAACGACGAGATCAGCAGCAGCGTATTCATGGGCGGATTCAGTCTCCTTTGCAGACCATTGTCGGCTAGGATTTCTGCCATATCAAGGGGAGTGCGGGTTGACCGCGCTGAATAATCGAGCCCATTCCCGTTTTGCCACCCTGTATCGTCCGTCAAGCCGCCCTTGGAAGCTTTGCCGGAAAGCATAGATATTCCATGCAGAGACCGTCCTTTCGAGAGTGGCTGGAACGTCGCCCTGTAGAAGTTCCCGACGCGACGACGCTTGCGCTGGCTATTGCAAAATCTGGCGCGGCTGGCGTATCGCGCGAAGAACTGGAAAAGGTCGTCCAAGTTTCTCCCGACGCCCTCGACGAACTGCTGAAGGCTCTGGTATCGGCGGGGCAGGTCGTGATCGTGAAGGTGAATGGGCAGATCGTGTTCAGGGCGGCGATGTGAGGGGCGTGGCTCGCTCCGACCTCATGGCGGGGGTAAAATACGTTAACGAATTTCGACCTGACCGATCCACAATTACATTGATTTCGGAGGAAAAATGGCAACGTACATGGTCTTCACCCGTGAAAGCACCCGCGACCCATCGGAGCTCCAGACCTACTCGCAAAAAGTTGGCAAGACCCTGAGCGGGCACCCGGTTAAGGTTCTTGCCGCCTATGGTCGCCAGAAGGTGGTCGAAGGACCGGAGGTTGAGGGCGTGGTCATCCTGGAATTCCCCTCCATCGACGCGGCGAAGGCATGGTACGACAGCCCCGCCTATCGCGAGGTGCGCGAGCATCGCTTCAGAGGTGCCGAATATCGCGCGGTAATCGTCGAGGGCGTGTGAATCTACGGGTGAAAGTCCTGCTTCGATAGCCTGCTGGCATTTCTCCGGGGAACGGGTTTCGAGGTGTCATCCAACAATTGAAATGACTTACACTCCGGACGAACCCGTTCCGCGACACGACTTGCTGCTGGTCGCCGCCGACATGGAGGAGCGACGGCTAGTTTATGCCGAGTTGCTTGAGGCTGGCTACCCCGTACTGCCGCTGCCCGGCTTGCTCGTTGCCCTGGACTTGCTTCGTGCGGGAATGGTTGCCGCAGCAACAGGCTGCACAGCCGGGCAAAGGGCGAACTTTCTGCCCTGGAGCGGCTCCAGGAATTCGGCAGGGCAGATCAGCCCGATCAGGAGAAGACACCCAAGCCGCGGAAGAGGCTCAAAAAGCGTTGGGGTATTGCATTTTTCTCACCTAAGTTCGTCGAGAAGTACAAGTGGTACGCGACGGCCGAAGAGCGCGATAGGGCCCTCGCATGGCTGGAGAAGAATGAGCCTAACGACGTGACCGGGCGTGCGAGTACGTATGGGGTGATCAAGCGGTAGAAACATTGTCCAGCAATGAGAGGCAGAACATGAATGGCTCAGGCAAGTTTGCAGGCTTTTTCTCCGTCTCGGGCGGAATTGGAGATGCCATGGGGCAGTTTCAGGGTCAGGTTTTCCCTGACGGCACGATCGGCGATTCCGCAGGCAACTTCGTCGGACAGGTGTCCCCCGATGGCAGCATCGGCAACGCCGCTGGCCAGTTCGTAGGCCAGATCTTCCCTGATGGGACCATCGGGGATGCTTCGGGCCAGTTTATCGGCCAGTTGTTCCCGGACGGCAGTATCGGAGGATGAGGCACTTGACGATGCGTCGGAAAGTTTGTGTATTTTTGGACGATAAGGAGCGAACTCGCGGAGGTCTGGGGTAGTTGCTTGCGACTTCTGTTCTGGGTATCTTGATGATGGTGGCGGAAAGTAATCTCGCCTAACCTGCTGGCCCCTAAGCCGGTCAAATAACTTGGAGGATGGTCGATGGCGGATAAATTCGTATTGGAGTGCAATAACCTTGAGACTCTCGTGAATACATGGGAAACCTTGACGGGGGCGAACGTGGACTGGACCTATGACCCTGAACTGTTTGCCGCGTTGCGCAAAGACCGCTTTCGTCGCATTAGATGGTTCTTCTACACGAACAACGCGGAGGGTATTGCCGTTCGTCTGTACGACCAAGAGTTTCGCAATGCACACGAACATCTAATGGATTTTGGCAGTAAGCCCGGATGGGTAATCGTCAGGGCAGAGAAGCTAGATGACAACACCAAACGCCGAATGGAGGAGGATCTTGCGTTGATCCCTGCCTCGCAGCACGGCTTGGTTTTCGGTGGCGATGAGCGACGGCTTACGTTCTTCGCGAAAAGGAATGTTGACGGAGGCGGCCCACGTCTTTTGCCACCTGGGGGTGCCGTGGCAACTGAGAGCGAGGTTATAGCGTTGCTTTTACAGTTCCGCCAAGTGATCCTCTATGGACCTCCCGGCACTGGCAAGACCCGCCTGGCGCAGCGTACCGCATTTGCCTTGTTGGGCAAGAACTCGCCAATTGAACCCCGTCCCCCGGCTGCCGACGAGTTCTGGCCATCGGATAAGGAGGTGTATTCACGACTTGACGTCCAGGAATCGCTCGGTTGCTATAAGCTTGTCGTGTTCCACCCCGCCTACGAGTACGAGCAGTTTGTCGGCGGCATTGTACCGACACCAGACGGCCCGAATGCCGCGCCCCAGCCAGCCAACAGTAACAATGTCGGCGGGGTGAGGTTCTCCGTCGAGCCGGGAACCTTTATGAGACTTTGCGCGGCGGCTAAAAACCTGGAGGAGGGACAGAAGGCCGTACTTATCATCGACGAGATCAATCGAGGAATGCTACCGAAGTTGCTTGGTGAACTTGTCTACGCTTTGGAGTACCGTGGTAGGAAGGTACAACTGCCGTTCACAACGCGTGCTGGCCAATCCGAGTTGACCATCCCGAAGAACCTGTACATCATTGCTACCATGAACTCTTCGGACCGGTCGATCGGTCATATTGACGTGGCGATTCGGCGACGCTTCGGGCTGCACCTTGTTGAGCCGAGCGTCGATGTCGTTAAGGCTGTCTGGAGAAAACTCGGCAGGCCGGAAACTGGCGAGGGGCTTGCAAGGGTCATGGCAAAGCTAAACGGGGCGTTTGAGGACCATGAACTCGGTGTGGGACATTCCTACTTCATTCCGACCTCGGAAGGCGACCTGCGAGGCTCCGCTGGGCATCTGCGCCTTGTGCTACGGCATGGACCTTTCCACCGGTGCCCTCCCGAACGGCCCCATTGGTGTGGGCACTGTGGCTGTAGAGGAGATTGAACGGAGCAACAAGTTCACTGTGGTTAGATCCCATATGGACGACACCCTTACCAGTGGTCTATTACGTTTAGGGAAGATCTTCGAGGCCCGCAAGCCCAAGAACCCGGCCGTCATCGCCGAGATCGACGGCACGGTGGAACTCCTGCGCGAGAGGCGTCGCGGCAGAGCAGCTAACATCGAGTATGTGAGTCGGGGGGATAGGATATTCGAGCGTGAGGAACTCCCTGGTAAGAGTTCCATCGTCATCCGCAGTGAAAGTGGCATCGAGCGTGAGCATTTCTTCACCACCGGCAGACGTTTGCTGGTTCACTCGGGCATGTTCGTTCGTGCCGGAGAGATCCTGGTCGCCGGGCCAGTGGACCCCCGCGATATCGTCCGCATCTGCGGCGTGGAATCTGTACAGCGGTACCTTGTCCGTGAGATCCAGAACGTTTACCGCAGCCATGGCGTCACTCTTGATGACAAGCACATCGAGATCGTTGTTGTACAGATGCTACGTCATGTGCGCGTAGAATCCCGGGGCGACACGACCCTCTTGCCCGGCTCGATCATGGACGGCTTCGAATTCCGCGCCGTGAACGAGAAGTTGGCCAAGTGCCTGAAGATCTCGCACAAGGGCGACAGCGACTTTGCCGAGGGAGCGATCGTGCCCGTCGAGGGCTTGAACCAGACGAACGCCCAGATCGAAGCCTTGGGCGGCGACCCGGCCAAAGGCGTCAAGCCCAAGTCGGCCACCGCCAGCACCCAACTCCTGGGCATCAATGAGGCGGCCGTGCTGTCGTCTGGCTTCATTTCAGCATCCGGCTTTCAAGAAGCGATCAACGTGCTTACAGAAGCAGCTTTGGCTGGCAAGGTATATCGCCTAGTGCGGCCTGCAGCCGATGCGATTCAAGCAAGTCTAGTTCTTGATGGCGCTGGCTTCCGCTCTTCGCTCGAAGCCATTAACGAGTGATATCCCTAATTCCTACGGGCTCGATGGATCTGATGATGACCTTGGGGGCGATGTAGAGTTTGCGCGGAAATAGCTCACCAGCTTACAGCCCCAGCGGCCGTAGGAGGAACCAGTAGGTGCAGAAAACCAGGACGATCCAGAAGAAGATCCCCCGGTTCTTCCAACCCGAGGTTGCATGGCCGCCACTCCGCATTCCCCTGGTCAGCAAGGGCACTCCACTCCTCCCGTTGCGCATGGCACGGATGTCATCGGCCATCTGCCACTGGGTCAGAGTCTGCATGTCCAAGTCGGTTTGCACAGAATCACGATCAAACAAATAGTCCATTCGTCCCATGATAAATCTCCTCATTGCAAAGAAAACGGGTTTGTAGAAACGGTCTGCCATTAACGATACGAGGGGTGCGAGACTCCTGTGGGACCGACACTTTCAAAAAAATCAGACGGTCGGGCTTTATTTCAGGCGAGGAAGGCCACCCCTCGCATCGCCGCCTGGGGCCTCACCGAACTTGCCCCTCACCTTGATTCGCTGCCCTAACCTCCGTTCATCTCAACGGCGACCTTCAGTTTCTCCAGCACCATCTCTCGTAGCTTCTCTGGCTGGATCACCCTTGCCCGACCGGACCATCCCAGGACCCACCAGAGGATCTCATCGAGGCCGTCCACCCGGAAGGCGAGCGTTACCCGGCCATCCGGTTGGCGTTTGATTTCCTGGGTTTTGTGCCAACGGGTCTCGGTGACGAGCGATGCCGCCTCCTTGGTGAACTCGATTTCCACGTCGTAGGAATCCTTGCCGCGGAAAACACCCCAGGCGTTGCCGAAATACTCGTCAAGGCTGAATTTGTCGGGCCGTTGGGCCGCCACGTCGATCATCCGCAGGGATTGGAAACGGGCAATCCTGTACGTCTTGGGCTGCTTTTCCTCGACAGGACGGGCAATGAGATACCAGGCCTGGCCGGCAAAGCAAAGCCGGTAGGGGTTCAACGCCAACTTGACCGGCTTTTCTTGGTAGGGGCTGACGTATTGTCCGATCACCTGTTTCTTCTGGATCAACGCCCACTGAACACTGCGGATCATCTCTTGGTGCCGACTGTGATCGGCCAGCTTCAGGTTCAGGACTTCCATCACTGCATCGGCATCGGACAACAGGTCGCTGCAGCCTCCTGGGAAGAGGCGGCCGCGATCTTTCGGGTTGCCGGTCTGGCATCCGCACCAGCATCAAGTCCCGCCGCCTTCGCCACGGCCGTAGCCGCGGCCTGGCCCAATAGTTCGTCGGGGGAAAGGTTCACCACGGGGAACTTGAAGCCCGGCCTGACGTGGTAGCAACGGTCGTGCGAATCGTAGTAATAGGGAACACCAGCGATTTCAAGGACGGCCAAATGCCGTTGAACCGTTTTCTCGGAACATTCCAGTTCGGCGGCCAGGGTCTTGACATTCCATCTTCCCCGGCCGAGCAATAACTCCTGGATGCGCATCACGTTCGCCAGCCGGACAGCCTGCCGGGCCCGGCGGTCTTCCTCGGGCCGCTTGCGGATTTCCGTTGCGGTGGCCGGCTTCTTCGTAGGCGCTTTCGCGTGATTCGATTTCTTCGTCGTCATGGCTATCCTTTCAAACGTGTGTATCACTCTAGGAAACTGAGTCCGTGCTGGCCGTCATCCCGCAACTCCAGCAGAAACCTCGCCCCCTTCGACCAGAGACCGAAGGCACTAATCTCGTGCGAAATTAACCGTGCAGTCCTGTTGTCGGCAAAGGAAAGATGCTCATCAATCAAGCTCAGCCCTTCCAAGGATACGATCCCGTATTCATGGATCGGGGCCTCGTCCAGAAAAGCCTTTGTGTTCCTCGTTACCACAATTCGATGAAAGAGATAGTTCTGTCTGATTACGGCATCTGTCATCCCCGCCGGGATTTCCACCACCTTGATGTTGGCTTCTCGCAAAGCAGAGGCTAACCCCGCCACAGTTTCGTCAAGCACAATAACCCCACGGGCCATTGTACTCCGATCCACAATCTGCTTCGCCAGTCGCTTATTTGTGTCTACATCAGACAAACCTGTGTTCCTTCAGCGTCCACATTCCTCATGGTTGTAGGTTTCGACCATGACCGCATTGACCCAAGCAAAAAACTCTTGAAACTGGCTCTCGGTAGGCCGTACCAAGGGTTTCGTGAGATGGAATGCCTGCCACGCGTAGGAACTTCTGGGACCCTTGCGGCCATTATCCATATACTGGCGTTCCACGAACTTCCTGTGCCCCACCAGTTCCGCCTTGATGATCGGCAGGACTTCCTGGATCGCCTTCTCACGGCTGCTCCACTTTTTGAGCCTCTTGACCGGAAGGAGAAGTCCCAGCGGGATTTCGTATTCGACCACTCCCTGAACCTCCTCCCAATGCCGTGCTGCTCGGGCACGTTTCCCGTTCGCGACCGCATACAGATAGGAACAGAAGTAGTCGGACGCGATGCCGATCAGAACTTCCATGTGGTTCTTGAACCTGGTCCGAGTGATTGGTTCCTGCCGGATCGCATCGACTGCATCTAAGACGCCGTGGATCCTTTGCAAGATGATGCCGGATCGCCAGACTCCCAACGGCATCTTCTCGGGTCGCAGTTGGACTGCTGCCTTGCTGCTGGTTGTTCTCCTGGTGGCCGTCTTCGGCCTTGGCTTCTTCGTCACCATGGTTGTCTCGCGGTTCTTGGGATTCGGCAATTGCTCGTCGTTCCTGTGGACCGATCAAGCCCGATTGTACTCCGTCGGCACAGGTTTGTCCTTGCGGATATTGAACGCCCGCACAAGCCCGGCGGTCTTGGTTTCCAGATATTGTCGCATCGTCTCCAGGTCCGGATTGTCGGAGAAGAACCGGTACATGCTCTCCCAGGTAAGCCGGCGGAAGCGGTTGCCAAAGTCCGGGTTCAGCAGAGAGCGGAACTGGACGGCGCTGGCCTTCTCAAAACCTTGGCGGACCAGGTTGACGTGGAACGCCCTGGTCTTGGGATGGTCTTCACGGGCCATCCATTCGGAAAATGTCATGTTCCGCCAAAGCTGGTAATGGATTCGGGATTGCACACGTGCCCTTGCATGGTCCAGGATTTGGAGGCTCGGGTCGTGGTAAATTTCCAAGAGTTCGTCCAACGTCAACGATTGGGCGTCCTTGCGAGGCCCGCGTTCGTAGGTCATGTTGGGGCTGGTAAACTTGGCCTCGATCAGGATCAAGTACCGACCCGGAAGATGGATCATGATGTCGGGTTCCGTAAAGGGGCGTTCGACAGGCAGGTTCGACTCGAATCGCTTCCTGGCCGCAATCAAGAGTGCCATCGGGTCAAAACTGTCTTCCGTGAGGCAGATTCCCCAAAGGTAAAGGAAGGGCTCGACCGTGCATTCGTCGCCCGTGATGGCCCTTGCGAACCTGCCCAAACAGCCGGCTTCCTGAAGGGACCGGAAGACGTTCCAGGAGACGGCATCTTCGGATCGTTCCAACCCAAGGCGGTTGGATTCGAATTTGAATGGATGACCGATGACACGAGTGGCCAGCAGGTCGGGGGAGGCAATGATATTGCCACGAACATCGGCGTAGCTGTACGTGGCGCCGGAGTAGGAATAATGACAACGGATGCCGTGATCAGGGCAGGCTTCCCCTTTCTCGTACCGGGTCGGGGTGCAGAGGATGTGCCGGCAGCCCCGCACAAAACACCGGACCCGGCGCGGGGATTGGCTGACGCAGATGACTCGGGGGTCCAGGTCATTCGTTCCGTAGGGCAGCATAATTTCTTTCGTGCTCTGGCAGATCATGATGGGTTCCTTGCCGCGTGATTTCTCGTCCTGTCGTTGATCTTCATGCTCATTATCGGAAACTGGCCGGACTCCTGTGGGTCCAACATTCGGAACCGCAATCAGAATTCCGGGAATTCTCCTTCACGGGAGCCCCTGGGACTCGGCCCAGGAGGCTCTTCGTGCAAAGACGCTGAAGATTGCAGGAGCCGCAATCGGTTCGGCGCAGAAGTTGCTGTCGGAAGATCACTTTACATCCGCGTGATTCTTGTGGCAATCGGGGCACAGCTTGATCTCCTTGGCGATTTGCGTGCCTTCGCTGCCGTTGGGGTGCCGCACCGTCCTGTAGACGATCCGCTTCAGCAGCTTCTGACAGCGTTTCGTGGCTGTCTTGCATTCGTCACAACGATAACTCATTCCAATTCTCCTTATTGCAGGGGGCAGTTACTTCGGTTCATCAATCTCGAACTTTGAAGAATCCAGAATCCAAAGCTCTGTTGTTTCAGGCAATTTCTGATTCGACAGCAACTTCTTCAAAGCCTTCAAAGTCGTAAGAGGCCTTGAATGACGAATTTGAACTACGGTAAAATACACGTTCCTAGTCTTCTTGCTTGCTTTCTTTGCCATGGTTCTTCCGATGTCTTGGATGGCTTGTTTGTCTTCGCCCTTCACGGTCATTATCGGAAACCGGACGGACTCCAGTGGGTCCGACATCAACGTCGATTTTCGAAATTTCGTGGATGATCTTTGATTCCCGGTGGGATTCTATGGCTGGTCGTTCGCTTTCTTGCGGAAACTGCCGGAGTTTCTCTACGATGATCATGGAAAGGGACCAACTTACCAGTTGCCGCTTTCGAGACTGAAATCTACGTTTGCTGTTGGGCCAAAGAACCAAATCAGGAACACGACGAGAGTAAAGATCCCCACCTTCCAAATGACCCTGGGAGAACATGCTTGGAGGGAGCAGAGGGTAAAGCTCAAAACGAACATCGATCCTCCTGCCATCCACAGGAGCATCAGGGCATTGTCATACAGATGCCAGAAGGACATTTGCGGATTGAAAATAGATCCTGCAATCAGCATAATTTATTCTCCTATTCAAGATTTAGAGGGCCGGTCATCTTGGTTCGGAGCGAGGCCGTACAAACAAAAATACCAAAGCGGCCGGCCCACTGCGGGTCCGTGCTCGCAGACGTGCCGAGAAGTCAAGGTGCGAAAAGCAGACGCTGTTCGCTCCGCCCCCCCAAATACGGGTGGGGCGGGCTCTGCAATGCTCCCTGACCGGACGTTATCCTCTTTAAGGGTACGGGCGTGAAGCAATTTCCGAGTAGACGCGAGCAGGCGACCCGATCAAAGCCGACGACGAACTGCTCCAGCGTTGAGTTGGTGTCTGAAAATAACGTACCGCCTGACCGACGATCTTCGCACCCGTGTCCAGCCAGACCTGCATCCAGGGCTCTGGCATCGGCCTTGCGTCGACCTCCTCGTTCATGCCTTCGGTCGGCCGTCGTGCCTTGGCCACCATCGCCAACTCGAAATGTCGCTCAGCCGCCCTTTTCGAACACGATTGCACTCGGCGGCCGAAACCATGACTCCGTCGCCATCCGGGCCACGATCTTCACGGCCGCCCTGCACAACCCGCCAAGCGGTCTGCCAAAGCAGCCGCCAGCAAGATCGGTGCGGTGGGTGGCGGAAGCCTGCCGCGAAGGTGCTCCTTACGATAAAGCTGAAGGCTTCGTCCAGGGGCCCGAGCGGAATGACACGTTAGGAACGGGGCTGTCGCGGGCTCGTGCAGTCCATCATCGAATTCGGCTTCGAACTGCTTCGAGACACCGACCGGCAAGACCACAACTCTGTGCTGCTCTCGATGTTCGCGGCCCAGACTGGGGTTGATCTGGCCGCCTGATGTGCCGCTCCCGACCGGGCCTCCACCAACCGATGCAGCACGCAACCGCACGTCCCACTCCGACACGCGGCCGTACCGGTGTCTCTATCGCCGTTTTGACCATAGTGCTTCGCACGGGATGAAGACGAGCATAGAGATTAGCGTGCAGGTGTGCATTTCAGTCGCACTTGCAGGCGAAATTAGGGCGGCGGCCACTCTTGTCCCTGCGTTTCCCCCGTGAGTGTCGTCCCAAGTGCGTGCTGCCATGACAGCGTGCAAAAGCCGGTGCAGGGTCCGCGGCGGCACGCGACGGCGTGCCTGTCTTGCCCGAGGGTGCGAGTCTTGCCGGCCAAGACAGCGCCCAAGACAACGGAAGTGCCTGAAATACGGGGGTTGGGGCCCCAAAAGCCCCTTTGTCTTGTTGTCTTGTTAAATAGATATATATATATAGGGGTTCTTTTTCGTGTACGTTCTCGTGTGCGTATCTATATATGTCTCTTCCAACCAAGTAAGACAAGACAGCAAGACAGGACCAGGATTGGCCCGTTTTCTGCGTGTTTTTCGCGTTTTTTGGCTCTCGGCGACCGTCCCGGCTGGCAAGACGCCCGAGACAGCGGCCGTCCAAAAACCGCACCGTGCGGTTTTTGCGGGCGGTCCCCAGGCGAAGTGCTGTCCGGGCTCACCGAAGCTTGTCTTGCTTTGGGGCGTCTGCCCCCGGCCCAAGCGGTCTACCGCATCTCGATCGATACGACGAGGTCCATCCAGTACCCACCGTCCTTGTTCTTCTCTTGGGCAGGGATCACGAACTCCAACTCGTCCAACGGCTTGACAAGCCCAATTTCGTCATTCAAGATCAATAGTTGTCGGCCTACCGCCAAGGGGTTCCGGCAGGCATGACAACGGCAAGAACCCCGTCAACGGTTACCTATCGCTGGACCCCGGCTATCGCCGGCTCGTGGCCGGCGAATCGGACTTCGACCCCATCCGTTCCGACCAGGAGTTCCAGGCCCTCTGCCGCGGGCAAGGGCTGGGCACCAGCGACGGCGTTACGGAGTGACGTTTCCATGCCCATCGCTTCCTCGCGGACCACGTTGTTCGATTCCGGCCGGGTTCCGCTTTGGTTCCGCATCCCGGCCTTGGCGTTCGGAATCTTTGCCGTTTGGTTGGCCGCCGCGATCTCGGCGCACCGCCTTTTCGGCGTCAATCTGGGTCTCGATTTCAAGGCGGCGCACGGCTCCTTCCTGCTCGGGGCGATAGCAGCCCTTCTGCTCGGCGCGATCTGGATATACGTCTGGTTCCTACAGCTTCGGGTGTTTTTCGATGCCGGGCCGCAAGAGGTGACGGTCGCAAGGCGGGGCTATCTGCGCTGGCACGAGCAGCGCATCTCGCTCGCTGGTTGCCGCCGGCTCCAAGTCCGCTGTGTGTCAGGAGTGTTCGGACAAAGGTGTTGGCGCCTCACCGTGCAGTTTGCGGACGGGCAAGACAAGTTGATTGTAGACCTCCACCGGCTGTCGGACGCGGTGGCGCTTCGGGAGCGGCTGAGCTGCGGCTATGGGCCTGCCGGTGGAGCAGCAAGTCTTGCCTCCGGTAGGCCTGAGAGAAAGGAGCGTCCCCGCCTTGCTGGGTAGGGCGGTGGGCGGAAGCGCCATTGGCGCGAGCATGCTGGCGATCAGCGTGACCCAGTTGTACAAGGCACTCCAGTCCCCGCGCGAGCCGATTGCGCTGAATCCCCTTTCGGTCAAATCCCCCCGCTGTTCGTAGCAGCCTGCTCAGCCACCGAAGCGTATCGGCGTGGGTGTTGCGCAGTGTCACAAGATCCGTCTGGTTATTGGCCGCCTCTCGCTCTGGCCGGGCCAACAACTCTCGCTCGATATCAGACACCCGCTCGGCTGCCGAGACTGCCTGATCACGCTTGCCGGCCTTGCTTGCTTCTCTGGTCTCCTCCACAAGGCGTTCATGCTCTTGCAACAGCTCGCGAAATGACCGGGCAGGATCCTCGGCGAACACCGTCACCGTCGATACTGTCGCGGCGATGCACAGGGTCACTGTAATATATCGGGTCAAGCGCAGCATGCTTCTTCTCCCGGACGCGCCGTGCGCCAACGGACCGTCTGTTGGCGTCTCATCGTTGCGGTGCCCCTCTGTGTGCTCCGTTCTTGGCGCGTTCCAAGACCGGAAGCAGACGCCTGTCTTTGATAACGGAAGCCCAAGCCGGGTCCTTTGACATTGCATCGAGATTGGGAGTCCTTCCCAACTCAACGGACTGCTGAAGCTTCTGCAAAGCTTCGTCGGCCTTATTCAGGCGAGCTAGGCATCGCGCCCAGTTGTAGAGAGCAAACGCCGACTTGGGATCAGCAGCCGCGGCCTTCGCCGCGGCCTCACAGCTTGTCTCGGCAGCCTGCCGTTGGAGCTTCGGCAGACGTGGATCGGATTTCAGCGATTGCAACACGTCGTCCTTCAAAAGCAACATGTCCGGGTCGAGGCCAAGATTCACCGCCTGCTCGATCTTTTGCATAGCTTCGTCTGATTTCTTCAGTCGAGCCAAGGACTTTGCCCATTGGTAGAAGGCATATGACGTGGGATTGAGAAGTGCGGCTTTCGCGGCCGCGTCACAACTTGCCTCTGCTGCCTTTCGCTCAAGCTGTTGAAAGCGCAGATCAGATCGAAGTTGCTCCCACGCCGGATCTTTGAAAACGAAAGCGTCCGCATCCACACCTTGACTGATGGCCCGTTCCAAGATGTCCAATGCCGTCGTTGATTCGCCTGTCTTCAATGCATCCAATGCGAGGTTAGCGAGAGCGATTCGGTCTGACCCGGCTTTCACCAGGAGACGCTCCCAACTGGCAGCCAATATGGCAGCAAATCGATGATCGCTCTTAATTGACGCGTTAATTGCCGCGAATTGAGCAACTATATTGCGTCGGCCAGTCTTCCAGTGATTCTCAAGAAGTCCGAGGGCGATGGACTTTTGCAAATGCTCAAGAGCGTCGTCGGCCTTCTCTTCTCCCACCAGTACGCCGGCCAGAAGACAATGGTATTCTGGGTTCATTGGAGATGCAGCCACCAAGCCCCTGCCTATTCGGTCAGCTTCGTGTAGATCCCGTTTCCCCATGGCGGCCTGCAATTCCTTGAGGAGTACCGTCTGGTGGGATGCCTGCCGCTGAAGTTCCTCAAAACGCGCATCGGCTTTCAGCGACGCCCATGCTGGGTCCTTGAAAATGAATGCATCCGTGTTGAGTCCTTGTCCGATAGCTCGTTCTAGAATGTCAAAAGCCTTCTTTGAGTCGCCTGCTTTTTGCGCGTTGAGCGCCAATGCGGCAAGCGAATCGCGATCAGGTCCAACGCATGCCAGCAAACGACTCCAACTCATATCAACAAGTGCAGGAAGACGAGGATCGGTCTTCATCGAAGAAAAGTGCTTGCTGCCTACCATTTGCGCCACGAGATTTACATGTTTTATTTTCCAGTACTCTTCAATCGCCCCAAGATCAATGGATCTTCGAAGTCGCGCAAGGGCCTCATCGGCTTTCTTGTCGCCTGCCAGGGCAGCAGCAAAGTTGTAGTGATCCTCGGCGCTATCACGACTCTTAGCCACCAATTCGCGACCGATTTGCTCAGCTTCGTCGTACCTGCCGTTTTGTAGCGCAGACATCAAACTTCTGCGGCGCCCGTTCAATTCCTTGCCGAGCGCCATTTCGCGGTCTTCTTCCAACCACAGTTTAATCTCGATCGGACTCGGATTCCCGGTTCGCGTTACCTTCAGGAGAATAGGAAGGCTAAACGTATTTGCTTTTGATAACGTGGTGATCGCCGCAGCAAGTTCCTCAGGCGTTCGCATCGTGATGTGATTAATGTCCACGAGCAGGTCACCTGACCGAAGTCCTGCCCACGCCGCAGGGGAATCTTCGATTACGCGGGTAAGCTTGACGCCGTCCTGCCCCGCCTTTTCAACAACTATTCCGAGGGGTTGGCCGCTCAGTGGCATTCGAGTTCTGCTCGGCGTAGCCAAGCGGCCAAATATCTCCGCTTCCTGTACCTGTAAACTCACCGCGGTGCCAGTCTTCGAAAGCACAAGCGCACGGCTGTCGGCAACATCCCACGGAGATTTGAGTCGTCTCGCCGCGTCTTTTTTCACGGCGTCGTCGACCTTGGACAAGAAATCCCGCCAAGTAACAATGGTGCCTTGAGGGGCATCACTTGCGCTTCTGATTGCAAGACACAAATGCGTGGTGAAGAGGCCGCCGCCAGAATCGCAAAAGGCGTACGTGCCAGTCCGAGCCGAGTTAACGTCCACCTCCCCCTCGTGAAGGAAGAACAGAGATCGGAATGTATCCCATGTCCCCCCGGGTGCTGGTGCGATAGCTAGGTGCGAGTAGACTGCGCAGCAATCAGTTATTAGGATACTAAGGCGCGCTTTTTGCGCCGAATCTCGTCCAGTAGTTCCTTTCGGACAAGGTTGCCTCGTTTCATAGTCATGACATGGCCGAGTTTGGGATCAACTACACCATGACCGGAGTAATAGACGAATAGACTTGTGTCGGGTTGGACATCAAGCTGTCGGAGGTGTGCCAGAACATTTTCCCGTGTTGCATTCTTGCCAGACAAGAGCGATACCGTCAGTCGGCATTCTGGGATACCGAAATTGAGAGTACCATGCAGTTTCTTCAAGTCTTGACTCACGCTCTCGCCAATGGACTCGTCCTCCGTGTCTCCAATAAGTACAACATGCAAGCGGGTTGATTCCGTGGCTCCGTATGTTGGGGGCACCGAGATCTGCGCTAAAAGCAACAGCAAAAAACCCACAATGACTCCATTGCAGTTTGCCCGAAACATCTTTAGTCCTCCGCGTTGTTACGACCCATGTTCTTGTTTGATCTCGACTCGTGCTCACCGCCAATCTCCGCTCAAAACAAAGCCCGCCCAGTAGTAGGGCGGCAATGCTCCCGTGGATCCGGCTTTCGACGACGGGACTAATCTCCGGATCCCCTTAGAGTTACCGTCCTCGGGATTGTAGTGATGCAGCATATCCAACTGCGCCCGCCGCAAGGACTCCAGCGCGCCCATGTCCTTCTGCCAAAGGTTCTCGTAGAACCGCTCCATCAGGGCCTCGGTGGCATCATCCTGAACGCACCATAAGGTGGCCACGACAGTCCGCGCCCCGGCGGACTGGAAGGCGCGTTGTAGACCCAGCAGTCCTTCCCCCCCAGCCGTCTTCCCAAGCCCCGTCTCACAGGCTGAGAGCATAACGAGTCTGACGCCATCCAGATTCATTGCTGCAATGTCGTTGGCCGTAAGAATGCCATCGTCCGCATCCAGGCCAGGCGCGGTGGATACCTGTTGTGCGCGATTGGCACCCGCTACCGGGAGCACAGGGGATGTCTGCGGCGTTGCATCGGCCGCAACCGCATAGGCCGCCTGTGCCAGCGGTGCCAATACCGACAAGAGCACTCCAAGAGCTGTGGATATTCGCCGTGAACGTGAAAGGGAAAGGTGCTTATTCATCGCCATCCTCATCTACCGCCTCGAAGTTTCCGTGCCTGCGTTTCCTTCGGCAGAGACCATTCTATGGTTTCGCATCCCAAGAAAGTGTTGCTGCCGACCAACTTGGATCATACATCTTCTGCGGTCGCGGGGGCTGTCCCCTTGTCTGGAAGTATACCCTCTCGACTATCAGCTCAAACAACTCACTGGTGTTTCTGGGTCCACCTTTCACGGTCCGCAACGCAGGTTGCTCAAGAAAGGCGAAGCTGTTCGGTTCTCGCGTTCCGAGCGCAATCACAGTCTCTCGCCCAAAAGGCGATTCGCAAACAAATGGCTCGGTTACGCGAGCGTTCTCATCACCTGGATCCACCCGAAGCTTCTCCAAGTCGCCAATGACTTCTCGCTCAGGGAATAATGTCTGGATTTGCATATCTGGGTCGATGAGCAAGACCGTTACGTACCACGGCTTCTTTACCAAATCAGTGTTCTTTACGCGGATTGCCAGGTAGTCACCGTTTTTCGCGACAAGCGCTCCGTCCTTGTCCCTCGGCCACGGACTCCAGCCTGTTAGACTGCCGTATTTGCCGTGTTGGGGATCGGGCTTATCCAGTTTGACAGACAACAACTCCATCTGGACTTGGACTCCTGAGGATGCGCCGGGCGCTTGCGTGGCTGCCACGCGCAGCAGATTTCGCACGCGAGCGATTCTCCAGAAGTAATCGTAAAGTCGTTTCTTTCCCAATTCGGGCTGCGTCAACTCGATAGGCCCCCACCCGCCAAGTAGGGAGGCTGGAATTTGGCGATTCGCTGCCGCGCGTGGGGCTTCCCCTTCTTCGGCACCTCCGGTCGCCGGAAAAATGGCCGCATAGTTGCCATCAATACGCAAGAGCACATCGCACGGTGACTTATCCGCAACCCACGTCAACCAAGCCGATTCATTAGGACTGCGGATGTTCGTGAGCGCATCTCGGACGACGGCGGGCAAGGATCTGTCGTCCGGTCCGAGGGGAGGACCGTCGTTGTTCACACTCATGGCATTGACAACTCGGACCTTGAGGGCAATATCGCTGCAATGATGATACCGTTCGACCGCGATGCCGCGACTGAAGCTGCGCCCCAAGGGCTGCTCGATCTGCTCCTTCCTGGATTCGTCCCACACGAAGGTCCGACCGCTCGAAGTTGCACCCTCCACCGCTTCGACTCGCGCCCACCCAACCGACAAGTTCTTTGCGGAGGAGTGCTGCTCAAAACGCTCGGACACTTGCTCAGGTTTCTCGTAAATCTCGTACAACGAGCCCTTCGTTACCCCGTGTGGCAAGCCAGCCTCGATCCGAACGATACCTCTGTCGGCTCCAGGTATCTCCACCGGCCAGAATGGCGGTCGATCCATGCCGGCGTCCGCGGCTAAAATAGGGCTGCGCAATGTCCGGGAGTCGCCTTCCACTGTGGGCGTGGGGGCCGGGACAACACCCGCCTCCTGATACTGCCTTGTGAGCGCCGCGCGAAGCAGTTCATAGTCCACCTTGGAAACGGCAGATTCTCTATCGAGAAGCCGAGTGAGAAAAAACGTCATCAGTCCATGCGATTGGCCTTCCTCTTCGTACTCCGGTTCCTTCTCCGCTTTGCGGCATGCGCTGAGTATGACCGCGCCGGCAGGCAATGTCTTGGGAGTAACCGTTCGTTTCCCTCCCGATACGGGCTGCGGAATCGCAAACGTACGTTCCAGTCCTCGGAATTTCCCAACGCCGCGCACCCCTCGCCCTGAATGGCAGCAATCGAGTACGACAAGCAATGTCGCACGATCGTCCTGGCAGATGCCGTCCGCAAAATGCATGATTTCATCGTCACGTATGTCTTTGTCGCTACCTTCTCTCTCGGCGTCGTAGGGCACAATCGTCGTGTCGACACCGTCTTCCTTGTCGCAGTCAGGATCCCCTTCCGGCTGGTCCGGCATCAGAGAGCCGTGGCCGCTAAAGTAGAAGACAATCTGAGGCTTAGGACCGCCCGGCGGAAGCGCTTTCACTCGGGCAACAAGGCTCCGCAAATGCTCGCGAACAGCAGCGCTCGTCGCTTCGCCGTCTACCAAGGCGGTGATATTCTCCGGGGGAAAACCAAAACGCACAAGAAGCTTTTTGATTGCGGCCACGTCGTTTCGGCAACCGTCAAGCTTCTCCCGTGCGTCCAAGTTGCGATAGTCCTGCACGCCCACGAGGAGCGCGAATCGAAGTCGGGTGGGAGCGCGCGACGTAGCAGAATCAGCCCCCACCACTGCAAGAGGCCCGAGAAGCAACAGGCCAATGATCATGCCTCCACAATGTAGCTGCCAAAGACATCTCCGGTGTGTCACAAACCTCATTTGTACATTCCTTTCTGAAAACAGGTTCGGTCATCGCCAGCGACGGTGAATACGGCCCAATAGTATGGATGAGCAAGGAGCCTCAGTGCGTCGACCTTTGTCTCACGCCACGTCTTGATGTAAGCTCGTTGTGATTCCGCCAGCGCCATCGGTGCCGGCGAACCCGACGCGATTTGTTTCCAGAAGCCCAGCATGATGTCGGGCGCAGTACCATCGTAGATGTCCCACAATCCCGAAACAACCGTGCGAGCACCGGCATGGACCAAGGCGCGTTGTACGCCAAACAGGTCGTCCCCAGGCATCGGAGACCGATCTGCGAAGCCGCCATAACAGGCATTCAGCACAACAAGACCACAACCGACTCTCTCGCCGAAGATTTCTCGGGCGGTGAGGGCACAATCACCGTCTTCTGTTGGATGGCACATCAAGAATCCATCCAACGGATGGTCTGGTATCTTTTGACCATGAGTAGACACCACAAGAACACCTTGTCTTTCGAGCGCCTTCTTCACATTGGCTTTGTTGGCTTGATCTCCGACCAGGACATCACGCACGCGATTTCCGAAAACGGAACGCAAGTCTTCAAGCTCCTGTTCGACACCGGGCAATTGCGCCGCGAGGTTTCCGAAGTCCGCGATTCCAACGGCCCTTACGTCATTCATCGCGCGGTTGTCGCGCTGCCGTAGCGCGTGCCAGGTTCCAAGGGAAGGAGCATGTATGAGGCTGAATGGTCCTTCGACAAAGAACTTCGGGCAGGGGATCCTCGCCGCCTTCGCCGCCGCCAGATCGCGCTCCGTGACCAATGCTGCAAAGGGAAAGTAATGCAGAATATGGTGTGGAACAATGACAACTGTAGTCGCGTCTTGAAGCCGCTTTGCAGCTTCTACCGGGATCAGCATTCGGTAGAAGTCGTGGAGTTCATCTTGCCATTTGGTGTCGAAATCCATCTTAACGCTGCTATCGCGATTCCTTGCCTCATAGAGTTGGGCGACGCGAGGTCCCTCACTCAGCCCGTACCTGTCAATACCGCGGATGAATTGCTGGACCCGCAGCACCAGGTCCCGCGACGACACGGGTTGCCCTTTCTCGGTCGTGATGGCGTGGACGGTAACGTCTCCGGGGCCGGCGACGATGAATACCCAAGCCCGCTCGGTAGCAAGAAAGTACTCCAGTGCCACAACGTCCTTCGGCCAGTGGGCAAGAACGGCCGATAATTCTTGCGTTTCGGCTTGTTCGATCGCCTTTCCGTGCCCCGCGGCGAGAAGCACGTCTTGCAGGCCCCTCGCCTTTGCCAGTTCCACATACTTCAGTGCCTCGATCGGCTTGTCGTCATCTATTAATGACTCGACAATCCGTTCGTTAACGTACGCACGGCGGGCGAAGAAACCGGCGCGCGTCAGGCCAACCTGGTCCCCCGGAATGCGTTCCCGGAGCAACTCAGAAAGTAGATGCGCGATCAACAAGTGGCGAAGCGATTCCTTGCGGGCTTTTGCCCTGGACGAACTGTCTGAACTGGCATTGTCGCGCAGCAATTCCGCCAGACCAAGCATCCGTTCGACACTTTCGACGGCAGCCAGGGCACCGCTCCGCAGGCACAGGATCTCGGCCCGTTCCGCGTGCTCTCGACAAACGTTTTTGTCACCGGCCCTTAGCGCAATCTGCGCGAGAACGCTGTGCGCCACGGCAGCCGTCTGGTCGTCAACCCCCGAGCTTTCCCGGATCGCCTTTGAGGCAAATCGTCGAGCCTGCTCTTCCGCCGCCTGGTCTCCAGCGGCAAACAATCGCTTCCCACGAATTGGAACATCCAAAGTACGGATTAGGTCGGCCAACAGGCTATAATGGCGGGCAAGGTTGACCTCAACGGCCGTTGAGTGCCCCGGTCCAAGCTTGTCTGCCAGTGCTAGGGCCTCTTGGTAGTGTGTCAACGATTCGCGCCAATTGATTAGGGCATAAATGAGCGGATTCTTGACGCCGCTAGCCATCTCAAAGGCATGGTTGTGAAGGCCATCTTGCGCCCGGCATGCCAAGAAGTTGGCATAACTGATTTGAACACGATAGACATCGACGGGCTGCCCATTGGCGAGCTGCGCAAGAGCATCGTCGAAAGCGGGCAGAGCCTCTTCTGCTGTCGCAGGTCCCGACTCGGCCAAAATCACGGCACGGTAGAGGGTGGCCAGTGCTTTAGGCCTGGGGTTTTTGCTTGCTTGCGCTCCGGCGAGTTTGGCAATTGCGGCATCCCATTTTCCCTCAGAAATGGAGCCTCTCGCTTCATCGATCTCTGCAATCCCGGTTGGATCATCTCCCGCAGCAATGGGCGCGGATGCCGGCTTGCCTTCCAGGTTGCCAAGGATGCTGGACCCCAAACACTTCAGGTATGGGGTAGATGACTCGGACGATACGCTTTCCAGCACGTCGATTGCATCGCTCAGATAAGGCTGCGGCCGTCCTTCTTGATCGACTTGGCCGAGCAAGTGCTCGACAGCCACCTGCAAGTAAAGCGGCGATTCCTTGCCGCCAAGCAGCCGGGTCAGTTCATCGGGGCGTTGCATGACCCAGGCCCGCGTTTCGGCATCTTCAACGACGAAAATCGTGGACTCCCTTCCCGATTCAGCACGCAAACTGTATTCACCTGGGGCCAGACCGTTCTTTAGATTCGTCGGTAGATTGGGAATATCGGACCACTTCAGCTTGGCCACACCTTCCTGAAACGGAATTGTTAAGATCGTCTCGCTGCCGCGGGCAAGCAGCAGTTTGACGGCAGGGTATTGCGGCAAATGGGAAGCGCACCGCCGCCGGATAGTAATCTGCGGGTTGAGACAGCGGCCCTTTTCTGGCGGAGTTAGAAGGGACGCACCCTTCATGCGGGGTTGGATCCAAGTCTGCGAAAGTTGCAACGTGGTCGCGGCAAGCGCGACTCCACCTTCTCCCTCGCCGGAATCATCAGCCCGCGATGCCCTGGTGAGAACCGCCCCAGCGTCATGCGATGTCGTCACGGACGGAAGAGCCCGCCAGTGTTCGCCTTCACCATCGGCCCAGACAACCAATCCTTCGCCCTCCACCGTATTCCAAGAAGAGAATGGTGGAAGAAGGTCCACCACCGGTTTGTTCTCTTTGCTCAAGTGGATGAAAAGGGCAGATCCCTGATCTTCACCGCCTGCCAGTCCAATGCACTCCGCCGAAAACACCGCGTACAGAGCGAGTGCCACCACCGTCAGTTGTCGAAAGAATACTATCCTGATCATGTCAAGTCTCCTAATCGTTAATGGACCGATGGCCAGCAAGCTGGAGCATGGCAATCGTTCTTGTCGCACGTGAAACAAACTGGAAGCTGGGCGGGTTCACGCTCCGGCCCAGAACTAGTTGCCTGTACTGCGTTGCCCTGACATCTGTCATGTGCCTTCCAAGGCTGGCAAGTGGCTACATTAGTTCACTGCCCTTGTCCGATAGGCAATCGAACCTGCGATTATTCATGAGTAATATAGAGCGGATCGCTGCGGTTTGGATCGTAGGACACATCGAATGTTCCTCCGTCATAAACGCTCCATCCGGGTCCCCAGCTTGCGTCAGCCTGGCCGACCGCAACAAATGGCTGCTGATTCTCGGCCGTGAGCTGGAGTTGCGGAAACTCTTGTCCGCTGGCCAACGGATAGAAGTTTCCGCCACATAGCTTTACATTGACGCCATAAGGCGATTTGTTAATGAGTGTGAGCGTACGTGACTGCCATCCGCCAGTTCCCCGGCAGGGGCGCGTTTCCGGGTGTAGTGTTGAGGGGGACCGACGTTCGGCCCCGCCTTTTTCACACTTGGGAGTGGGAACATGACGGGTTCAGGGGATGCAGAGAAACGACGGGCGTGGCAGGCGAGGTTTGCAAGATATCGTTCCAGCGGCCTTTCTGTGGCCCGGTTCTGCGAGCGAGAGCGGGTGTCGACGAACAATTTTTACTATTGGGCCAAGCGATTGAGACCGGCCTCGGCCACAGTGCCACCACGCAGCGAACAAGCGTTGCCGGCCGGCCGCGCTTCGGCCACGCCCACAACAGCCCGCCACGGGCGGCAAGCCGTGGTGCGTTTCCGTTGGAAGACCGGCATGGAGGTCTGGGTTCCGGCGGACTGCCTGGAGGCAATCCGTTGCCTCGCCAACTGCTTTGCCAAGGCCGGCGAGCAGCGCGGCGGGGCGTTCCAGGAAGTGGTCGTCAGGGCGTAAGCGGAGAATCACGGCCGTGCTCTCCTCCACGCTGCTGTCTCCCTTGGGACAGACCAAGATCTACCTCTATGCCAAGCCGGCCGACATGCGGAAGAGCTTTGACGGGCTGCACGCGATCGTACAGTCGGAATTCCGCCGCGACATCCGTGCCGGCGACGTGTTCGTGTTTCTCAACCGCCGCCGGGATCGGATCAAGCTGATCCACTGGGATCGGGACGGCATGGCGATCTGGATGAAGCGGTTGGAACGCGGCACCTTCCAGAGACCGCGGTGTCCGCCGGAGGCCGCGCAGTTGGAGATCGACGCCACCGATCTGGCGCTGTTGCTCTCGGGGATCGAACTGACGAGCGTGAAACGCCGGCCGCGCTACGCGCCGGAGGCGGCCAGTCGCAGAAGCCCGCAGCCGGTTGGTGCGTAAACGAGCGCCTGCCGATCGCGTCGTGACAAATAGTTTCGGAATTATTCCGATTTGCATGGATATGCTCTTGTGCTTGCGGACGATCATGGTATCATTGATTCCATGACGATCAGCGAGCTTCCCCACGATATCGAGAATTGCCATGCGTCGCTGCAAAGGCAGGCGGCGACGATCGCTTCGCTTGAGGCAACCATTGCTTCGCTTGAGGCAACGATCGCATCGCAGGCCGGGAATCTCGAAGAGCTCACGACCGAGATGGAGAAGATGCGGAAGCTCTTGAGCCATCTCGTCAACGGCCATCGCAGCGAGAAACGGATCCTCCCGGCCGAGAACCAGGCCATTCTGCCCTTCGAGAACAGCGAGGAGTTCCAGGCGGCCCGGGCAGAAGCGGAGGCCCAGGCCGCCACGATCGTGCAGACCTACACGGTCAAACGGACCGCCGCCAGGAAGAAGCGGGACGAATCGCTGCCCGCGCATCTGCCGCGAAGAGAAGAGATCGTCGAAGCGGATGAGACGTTAAAGAATTGCGCGACGCACGGCGAGCGGAAAGTGATCGGCTATGACAAGACCGAGACGCTGATCTACGAACCGCCGAAGCTGTACGTACTGGCCAAGCTGTATCCGAAGTTTGCCTGCGAGGGCCATCCCGACTGCGGCATCGCCTCTCCGCCGCGTCCGACTTCGCTGGTGGAAGGCGACCGTTACGACACCAGTGTGGCCGCGGCGGTAGTCGATGCCAAGTGGTTCCAACACCTGCCGATCTACCGGCACCAGGACCTCTTCGCCAGCAGCGGCTGGACGCCCAGCCGCTCGACGCTGCTGAACCTGGTGGGCCAGGTTGATTTCGTGACCATGCCGCTGGTGGTGTACATGACTCGCCTGGTGCAGCAGGACGTGGGCGTCGGCATCGACGACACCAGTTGCCGCATGCTCCTGCCGAGGGATCCGCCGCTGGCCGTTCCCGGCGATGCGAAGAGCCTGCGTCTGGCGGAGAAGATCGCCGAGACGCGGGCCAAGGGCGACTCGAGTCTGCTGGCGAAGATGTGGGGCTACATGGGGCTCTACTCGGCGCCGTACAACATCTTCGACTTCCGCGTATCGCGGCACCGCGACGGGCCGGACGACTTCTTCCGCAACAGCCGCTGCACTGTGCAAGGAGATTGCTTCTCGGGCAACTTGAGCGTCGTGATTCACAGCGACAACCGCTTGACGTTCTCCGCCTGCTGGTCGCACGCGCGGCGCAAGGTGGTGGAGGCCGAGACGTACCCCAAGGAATGCGAAGTGCTGCTGGGCATGATCCAGGCGTTGTACGACATCGAGACCCGCGGGAAGGACCTTTCCTGGCAAGACCGTCAGACGCTGCGCGAGCGGGAATCGACGGTGGTGCTGGAGGCGATCCGCGGTTGGCTGGACACCAGGCCCTTGCAGGACGTGTTGCCCAAGAGCGACTTCGCGGAGGCGTTGCGGTACATCCGCAACCACTGGAAGGAGCTCAACGTCTACGTGCGGGACGGCCGCATCCCGATCGACAACAATCTGGTCGAGCAGTTGATGAAGCAGGTGGCGATGGGCCGCAAGGCGTGGCTGTTCGTCTGCAGCATGGCGGGAGGCGAGCAGAGCGCGCGGATGATGACGCTTGTGAGCAGTGCGCGGCGGCACGACCTGGACGTCCGGACCTATCTCAAGGACGTGCTGGACCAGTTGCTGGCGGGCTGCACCGATTACCACCGGCTGCTGCCGGATGTCTGGAAGCAAAGCCATCCGGAGGCGGTCCGACAGTACCGGGTGGAAGAGCGTCGGGACAAGGCCGAGCGGAAGCAGCTCGAAGCCGCCCGGCGCCGTCTGGCCGCCCGCCGCTCCCCCTGACGCCCCGGCCCCCCGGCCGGACATGGTGCTGCTGACCGCTCGCAATGAGTCGAATAGTGGCGCTGTAGGTTGTGGTCGTGTCTTCGGGTCCCGCTGCGTTCGCGTCGCTATCTTGGCCGGCGTCCTGGTTTCCATCGCTTTGATCGTCGCTGTCACCCTGATAGCCGCCCTGGTCTCCACCACTCTGGTCATCGCCGCCACCTTGATAGCTGCCGTTAATCGTGAGTGAAAGAGGTTGAGGAGCTACCGGCGGGCGGTAACCACCTGTCGGGCGGTAACCACCTGTCGGGCGGTAACCACCTGTCGGGCGGTAACCACCTGTCGGGCGAGCCCCACCTGTCGGGCGAGACCCACCTGTCGGGCGGTAACTACCTGTCGGGCGAGACCCACCTGTCGGGCGTACAACAGTTGGACGCGGCGCTATTGAGGCAGGCTTCTTCCGAGCCGCCCTGCTTTCGGTCAGCAACGTGTGTAGCGCCTTGGTCATTGGATCTGCGACGCTCGCTTTTGGCATCGCCGCAAGGCTTTCCGACACGACCTTCAGCAGATGGTCGTGTTGTTTCGCGGGCAACCATGTCACATCCTTGATCGCTTTTTCGAGCTTCTCAATTGCTTCCCGGTCGCCGAGGATCCTTGCCCGCTGAAGCTCCCGGACCAGCTCTTGGTAAACCAGAAACTGCTCGGGAGTAATCTCATCCAGTGACACGATCAACGCGGAATCGATGGCTCGCGACTGGCTACCTGCGAGTTTCTGCGCCGCCGCAACCTGGTCCTTTAGCGCCGCGTTTTCGCGTTTCTCTGCGATCTTGGCCAGGCGATCCAACGTGGCCTTGTCCTTCTTCTCTGCGGCAACCTTCACCGCCAGGCCCAGAATGTCGTCGGCGGGGAAGGTCTTGTGCGGCCGCAGAAGAATGCGTTCGCCCTCGGCCAACTGCATGCCCGCGTCCGCCAAGAGCGCTGCGTCCATTCCGGTAAGCGGCTCGACAAGACCCAATACTGATTGGCAGTAGGCGACGAAAGGCCCGCCCGTGAAAAACACCCTCTACTATGGCGATAATCTGGACGTTCTCCGGCGGCACATCGCCGACGAGTCCGTCGATCTTGTCTATCTCGATCCGCCTTTCAATTCTGACCAGAACTACAACGTGCTGTTCGCCGAACAGGACGGAACACGATCCGCCGCCCAGATTCACGCCTTTGAGGACACCTGGCAGTGGGATACGTCGGCAGCCGCCGCTTTTCAAGAGGTTGTCGAGCAGGGTGGGCAGGTTTCGTTGGCAATGCAAGCGTTCCGCACGGTGCTGGGCGATAGCGACATGCTCGCCTACTTGTCGATGATGGCCCCGCGCCTCGTCGAACTGCGTCGAGTGCTGAGACCAACCGGCAGTATCTACCTGCATTGCGACCCTACGGCAAGCCACTACTTGAAGATGCTGATGGATGCCATTTTCGGACCGCAGAACTACCGTAATGAAATTACATGGCAGCGCACGACTGCCCACAACGACTCGAAGCGTTGGGCCGAAGTCGCTGACATCTTGTTGTATTACGGCAAGACCGACGAGGTGATTTGGAACACGCCGAGGTCAAACTATTCTGACTCCTACCTTGAATCAAAGTATCGGCACGATGACGGCGATGGACGTGGGCCTTATCGACTCGATAACATGACGAGTCCGCACCCTCGCCCAAACATGATGTATGAATGGAAGGGTCACGCCTCTCCGCCTGCCGGGTGGCGGTATTCACGGGAAACGATGCAGCGTTTGGATGAAGAAGGTCGTATTTGGTATCCAGATTCGACCACCAAGCGACCGCAATTAAAGAGATATCTTGACGAAATGCAAGGCCCAGTCATGGGGTGCGTCTGGATGGACATTCCGCCACTTAACTCGCAAGCAGCAGAGCGCCTGGGCTACCCCACGCAGAAGCCCGAAGCCCTCCTGGAACGCATCATTCAAGCCAGCAGCAACGAAGGCGATGTTGTGCTTGATCCGTTCTGCGGCTGCGGAACCGCAATCGCCGCAGCGCAGAAACTTAATCGATGCTGGCTGGGAATTGACATTACCTGCTTGGCGGTATCCCTAATCAAGCATCGCCTGCACAGTGCTTTCGGAGACGACATCAAGAAGATGTATCAGGTCATCGGCGAGCCTACCGCCGTCAGCGATGCTGCATCCCTCGCCGCCGACGATCCTTATCAATTTCAGTGGTGGGCGTTGGGCCTCGTCAATGCGCGACCTGCCGAAGGAAAGAAGGGAGCAGACAAGGGTATCGACGGACGCCTGTTCTTTCATGACGAGCACGAGTCCGCCAAGACGAAGCAAATAATTTTCAGCGTCAAGGCCGGAAAGGTTCAAGTGTCGCACGTCAGAGACTTGCGGGGAGTTCTCGACCGAGAAAAGGCCGCAATCGGCGTTCTGCTCACGATGGAAGAACCGACGAAGCCTATGCGTCAAGAGGCCGCAAGTGCTGGGTTCTACGAGTCTGGGTGGAAAGATAGCGCAGGTGCATCGACGAAGCATCCTAGAATCCAGATACTTACCGTTGCCGAACTACTTGGCGGCAAAGGAATCGACGCACCGCCTAGCCGAGACATTCGGACACACAAGGCAGCACCGAGAGTCAAGGCAAAACCGAGGGACACGGATAGGGACTTATTTGAGAAGTAAACAGCACAACGAAGCTCCGGGCCGGTCGCTGCCGTGTTGCAATCGGCGCGACCAAGCGGACCGGGAGGACTGTGCAGGGCTTCGTTTCCACTCGCTACGGACCCACCTGGGCCGTCCTGGCGATTATCGCAAGGCATCGACGGCTTCTGCAAAGGCTTGCAGGAACACGTCGCGAACATAATCGGCGTCTTCCTGCGTCGCTTCACCTTTTGGGCTCCCGTCCGTGTTCATGACATGCGCCGTGGAGGAATCGTGGCGGAAGCCATACAGCGTATTGGCATGCGCTTGCAGCTTTCCAAAGGTGTTACGAAACTCGGTCGAATTGAGGACGTTCGCAAAATTGCCGCGGGCCATAATCTCGGCTTTGGCTTGGTCCCAATGCATCTGACTGTAGTGTGTTCGGACGACTTGTCGAACCAGCGCCTCAACGAGACCGCTAATCTTCGTAACAAACTCATCCCAGTGGGCTTCCTCCCAGAAAGTCTGGGCCTTTTGAAGTGCTTTTGTCGTGTTATGCACAAGGCTGGCCCCCAACATCTGCTCGTAATTGATAGCCGGGTCCATGACATCCGCGTCGGGATCGTAGAACTTCGCAAGCACGTCGAACAGACCCATGTCATTCCGCTGTTCGAGAATCATGCGGGCACGCCGGGCTACGGCCAGCGTCTCACCTCCGGGAGCGGTATCATTGATGAACTGCTTGACGACGGCCAACGCATCGGGACCACCCGTGCGGGCGATCGCATTGAGCGCGGACTCTCGCACTTTATGATCGGAATGGGGAGGAATCAAGCAGCCCTTGATGTGCGGCAGCAGGCCGGAATCGCCCAAATCGGCTACGAAATCCAACCACTGCCTGATCTCGTTTGGCTTGCCCTGCTGCGGCTTGTGTAGAACCAGGCGATCCCCGAGTGACTCCAGTGCTTTACCCATTACTGCCTTGGCGGTACTATCGGTTTCTTTCGCCTGCCGTTCCCTCAACGGCCTAATGCTGAGAAAGCTACCGAGGTCACCGCACGCTTGGTAGGCTGCCGTGCGTACCATGGGGAGATCCTGGAATCGTTGATGGAGTTGCTGGGCAAAACCATCCCGCCGCTTCGAGTCTTCGCTTCCGACAAGTAGACTGGTGGCCAAGGCAATTGAGGCGGTTTGGACGAAAGCTGTAAGTTCCGAGTCGCCGTCTCTGTGGTAGCTGACGCCTCTGTCGACAACGTCGAACGCGGACATTCCTTCGTGGCGCAACTGTTCCAATAAGAACTGGGCGTCATCCGTGCAGCGGATGTTCTCCAAAGCTGTTTTCGCAGCGACCGGGAACGATAACTTCTCTCGCTGTATGACGGCCAACGCGTAGCGATTCAGTTGTTCGTCGAGCATGACGCTATTGGCCAGAATTGTGGCGAACAGCTTGCGAAGCAATTGCTGCTGGCCCTGGACCAGCACACACTGCTCAAATTGCGCAAGCATGGGGGCCTTGTGATCAGATGCTTCTGGACACCCTGCTTGCTGAACGATAGCGCGCATGATTCCGGTTGCGATAGCCTCGTCCATCCCCAACCACACCTGAGCAAGTGACATTGCGCCTTCCATTGAGGCGGGTGGACATAGATGACGGCCGACAATGGTGAACGGATTGCGAGACGGACCAAGCTGTTCGATCTCGTTCACGCATCGTAACAGAACGTCGTGATCGGCCTTGGGCTCGCGTCCACCGCTTGCTCCTGTCAAGGTCCTGATGTCGAGGCTCTTGCTCTTGTCCGCGGAAGCAATCCGAGAGGCGGCAACCAGAATGCCCTTTGCCACGAGATCGGCCAGGCGCTGCCGAACCATTGTCTGAGATTCCGAGAGCGCGTCGCAGATGTTGGCAAGCGCAGCCGCGAAAGACTCGTACAGACTGAGAATCTCGCCACACTCAAGCAGCCTTCGGTACCCATCCTGCTGTTGCTGCTCGATGATTGTTTTGGCGACTAGTTTGCCATGGCCCCCTTGGGTACATTCCGCAAGGCCCCGAAAAACGGGGCCTTCCGGCGCAAGGTTGCCCGACCATCGGGCAAGGACCAAGAGCCCGGTCGCCGCCTCGGCGTTTCGTTCGGCAAGCGCGGACAGGAGCGTCTTGGTAATGCTGCCACGGCCTTGCCCTAACCCATCCGCACCGTAGTTCCCTGCCCATTCGGTGAAGAACCGCGGTGAAGAAATTCCTTCAGCCAGCGCTACCAAACGGCTCGCCTGGACACGAGTACCCTGCCATTGGCGGGAATGTTCAAGGAGAGCCTTCCGGAGGACATCAGCGTGCGGCTTTAGCTGTTCGGGCGAGAACTTGCCTGCTAAGGATGTCAGGTAAATACCTCTGTCGTCAGCCCACCGCTGCGAGAGTAGTTTTGAGATTGAAGTCAAAGACGCCGCATTTCCTATCTTCCAATATGCCTCGCACGCGGTGTCGAACACCCTCCGGGAGGGGTTTTTCTGATCCGGAGGCTCCGAAAGGATGGTGACGATGGTTTCGATGACCTCGGCGGCAGGGTTCTTAATCTCACCCAGGGCCGTTGTTGCCGCCTCCCGGACGCACTCAACATCAACTTGGTCGTGTTGGAAGTTCACTGATGGCGGGAACCCATCAGTTGCCCATTTCCGCAGAAGGGAACACCGTTCAGGGTCAGCAATTGGGCCGGCTCGCCTTATGGCCTCGACGCGGATGCGTGCATTCTTGGCATGTTCGGCCGCCTGCCAAAGAAGATTCTGGGAAAGGGTTGTGCCGTGTGCGCGCAGAACGTCCAATGCAATCGAAATTACATCGTTGCCGGGGTTTGGGCCATGCGGATCTAAGCTGGCCAGGAGGGTGGCCGCAATTACTTCGTTGCTCGACGATTTGCTGGCAGGAGACTGCTTCAGAATACTGATAAGGCAGTCACGAGTGAAACCGCCAAAGGCCTTTGGGTCGAGCGTAGGGATTAAAGTTTTCGTCACGGGCTCTCGCAGCTTCCTCTTTGGTAGGGAGTTGGGGCACGCCGGCCAACAGGTTCAGCCAGGGCCCTACCCCCTGACTGGACACACCTCAAAAGGAAAGGTTCGTCTTACAAGTCTCCCTTGGCCCCAACGTTGCAATCACTGGCGGCCGTCCCGGCGGCCTTATTCTACCATTTCCCCGCTTCGGCAAAGAGCGGACACCTGGCATGCTTGCGATCCAGATTCGGCCGAGAAAGGACGTTGGCCACCGCCAGGAGCCGTCCGGCCGTCGCCACGCATGCGCAGCTAGCTCTTGCGCAGATCCCCGCCCATCGAGGGGTCGTCAAGGGCCATCGCCAGCGTGTGGAACACGGAAGTGACCTGGCCGCCGACGACTTTGACGCTGGTCTGGGGGCAAATGACAGAGAGAAATCCCCGATGGCCTGGCTCGGTGGCCGACTTGGGGCTATCCTGGGTTTCGATTTCGAGGATCTTGGCCGGCTGGTCGCAGTAGATGCGATCTTGCCTTGGCGCGTGTGGATCAGGATTCTCGGGCTGCCTGGCTTGCAGTTCGTGTTGGCTAGGAGAACAATCAGGCCGACGAAGACACGCGCATGCCGGCGGAACTGCTCGACATCATCGAACAGAAGGGCCGTGAAGTGGCGGAGGCCGTTGCGGCCCGAGGCATTCGATTCGTAAACGGCCTTGGTCGCATGGTTTACGCTCCGTCTGCTACCCGATCGTTGTGTTCCAATCGCTCCAGGATAAGCGTAGCGACTTCAGTGGGCGGCCGCTTTCCGATCTCAACGTAACCGTCGATTGAGAACAGGGCAGGAATCGTTGTGGTATCAAAACGGAAGGGCATGATGGCGGCGTTGTCTCTGCGCTTGATCAGATCCCGAACCGCCCGCCATTCCAGGCCGCACCACTCTTTCTTCTCGTACTCGGTGCATAGGAACACGGCGATCAGGTCGGAATCGTCGTGATAGATCCGCTGGAGATAGGTATCGAGGTCTGGGCGAGCCAGCTCTGCCTCGTAGTATTTGTCGTAGAAGACTCGGTCGCGTCCAAGGCTGGCGGCGAGGGTGTCCGCCACTCGGGCAACGAACTGCCGGTGTTCCCCTGGAAACGACAAGGCAACCCGAAATCGCTTTATTCGAGCTTGGGCGTGGACCGCTCCATTCGGTCCCGAGATTGCTTCTTTTAGGGCATCACGAAACTCAATGAACCGCATCTTCCAGACACGATCGGTAGGGCACTTCAAGTAGTTTGCGACCGCCCAAGCCGCCTGCACTACGACCTCTGGGTCTTTCGACGGCCGTGCGCCGAAATGCTCCGCGATGAGCCGGGCTGCCTCGTCTTGGGCCACGTAGACCTCCGGGTATTTGGGGCCGGAGCCTGCCTTGCCCTCCCGAATCCGCTGGACCAGCGAGCCACTTCCCTTGGGAACAGGCAGGTTCACTACCTTATCGCCGCGCTGAAGGGCATGTAACCAATCGGCCACAGTGACAAGGTCGGGGTGGGGGCCAACTTCTTCATCGGATGATTTGTTCTCCTGGCTCGTGCCAAGCTGCTTGTTCGCGTGCTCGTGGTGGCGGATGAACTCTCTGTTCATCTCCTGGATCTCGGCCGTCAGGTCTTGGTCGAAGTCCGCGGTGGCGATGCCTGCCTCTCTCAGCCGTGCCCATCCTCCTCCATAAACCGTGGGGTTGGGGTCGTGCATCCCGATCACGACCCTCTTGACTTTTCGTTCGATCAACCGAACGGCGCATGGGATTTTGGGATGGTTGCGGCTGGTGCATGGCTCCAGGGTCGTGTAGACTGTCGATCCTGCAATTAGCTCATCACGTAGCTTCTTCTCCAGTACAGTGAACTCCGCGTGTTCCCCTTGCCCTAACTCGCCCCGATAGGCGGTAGCCAGGACGCGCCCGTCCTTGACAACGACGACGCCCACTTTGGGATGAACCCGACCGTCCTCGGCCTTGCTCTTGCGGGCCTCTTGGACGGCCAACTCCATAAATCGTCGGTGGAAGTCGGGATCAGTCGTATCCGCCCGCACTCTTCGTTCGCCCTTGTTCGCTTGTGTGTCCAGAATCCCCATCGCGTTGCCCGTCACTTCGTCAGGCGCCGAGCCGACCCCGCCGTTGCCTTCGCCTTTGTTTGGCTTGGCGATTATCGTCTTCTCGATCCCCTCGGCCTCGGCGTCGAGTCGGTCAGCAATTACGGTGCAAGCCTGGCCCCAGAACGCTGATCGCATCATTGCCGTGTTGGGGTAGTCGTCTTGCCGTAAGAAGAGACAGGCGATTGCGTGCCACACGGCGAGCCGCGCATTCGTTCCATACCAGTCCCCTTCGTAATCAGTTCGAAGCGATCCCCAGAGCGTTCGCCGCGGCACTCGATCTGGCTCCGCAAGCAACCCGCGAAGAAGCGCATAGGCTTTCGGGTCGCCAAACAAGCGGCAATCTCGCCATGCTTCGATCATCGCATCAACGAGGAATGCCGCGCGATCTTCGCATTTGTCCTGAGAACCGACAACACGAATGTCTTCGGCAATACGGTGAATCCGGCGCGTCCTGGCCCGTTCCGTTTTTAGCGTTGCCTCGGCCGGCCATCCCTGGTCCGGAATCTCTGCCAAGGGAGGAATAAGCGGTGCCGCGTTCAACGGCCGTACCGTCCGCTCGGTCCCTGCGCCTTTACTCGGTATGGCGGTCGGCGGCAGCGCGGAAAGAATTGTTGCTATTTGGGCAAGACGAACCCGCACCGATTCCCATGCGGGTAAGTATCGGTCCCGTCCAAGACCCATGAAAGCCGCGTCAAGCAGCCCATGCAATTCCGTCGAGTCCTTTCCGGCCCGTTCGAGTTCAGCAGCCAGGACCTTTCCGACTTCCACCAAACGGTTCATCGCGGCGAACGTGTCGGACTCATTTTGTAGGTCCGGCAAGTCGCGTCCGTTGCGAAATGCCAGGTCGTGATAAAGCCGAGCGGCAGATTGAAACGGCGCGATGAGTTCGGCAAGATTCGCCGGTGGCGAGCCGGCATTGCCGGTCACCTGGTCTGGTGCTGAGCCGGCCTCGTTGTCCGCTTCGGACTCTTTTGCGGCGGCGATCTTCCCCTTCAGCAGCACTAAATCAACCGAGATTTCCCTCAATACCGCTTCAAGGGCGGCATTTTCGGCTGCAACCGTGTTCAGGATTCCGGTAACGCTTGCGCTGGGATAACCGAGCCTAGCGCCCCTGATGTTGTCCAACAGGTTCAGGATGATTAGGGAACGTGCCCGAGCGTCGTCAAATCCTGATGCCGTCAAGCTGATCTGCGCCGCGCCGATGTCTCGGATTATGCGCAGGGGCAAGTCTCCCCGCTCTTTTAGAAAATGTTCGGCGGCATGTAAGCGAGAATTGACTTCCCTTTCGTCAACTCCCGCCGGGGGCCACACACATTCCGACGGTGGCCCTGGCAGGTCCCCGTATGGCATCGACGGGTTCCCAAAGCCGATCCGAAGTAACGGGGCTGTGAAGTCCGCATGCGCGGCTTGATAAGCGAGAGAAAGAGCATTGAGTGCGTCCAGTTGTGCGGCAAGATTCGCTGCCATGATTTCGCCTTTCATTGTTTGGGTCGGCCGGGGCCGGTCGGCGTGAAAGGCGAATAACCCGCCGGGCCGGCCCAAGCCGCTTCGCCGGGGCGCTTGCAAGTCGCCCACGGCTGTCCCGATGGTCTCCATTGTACATTTGCTGGCGATTGTAAGCGAGTTGTTGCCGTGCTACGCTATTGAGGGGGCACGACCGCGATGCCCCTTCCGCATCGCCAGGATTCAGAACGCAGGTTCGGCCGGGAGAGTTGCCATGAATCAAAAGACCACATGCCCGAAGTGCAAGCAGCTATTCGAGGTGAGCGGCGAGACACTCGAGACCACTGTGTCTTGTCCCGCCTGCAATCACGACTTCAACCCGATGAGCGAGGTGGTCAAGAGCGCCTTAGAGAGCACGAGCACCCCAGAGTTTCAGCGACAGTTCTTGCAGCACGTCATCGAGAAAAACAAGGGCATCACGCACGTCGATTTCGTCGTTGGGATGCGGAACAGAGTAATCGGGTTCAGTTGTCTCGGTCAACCCAGTCACTTGCTTACCGGGGCCCGAAAAGCCATTTTCAATCTTCTGGCGTTGCTCTACCAAATAGGGCCACTGGTTCTTGTTCCATTGTGGGCCTACTACGAAAGCAATTGGTGGTTGCTGGTTGGAATTGCCGTTTCGTGGGTGGCGACCGCTCGGACAGCGCGATCCGCCTCCGTGGTACTCAAAGGCAAGACGGTGGGAGGATTTCTTGGCTTTTTGTGTCTGGTACTTTGGATATCACTAGGGATTCACAATTGCTTCACGTTTTTCTCTCTGTGCGCAGTGTGGGGCTGTCTCCTTTTCCAAATGGCGGAGGCAGCAGAGCAGGAATATGCGACACAGTGCCTCCTGGAAAACCCTGAACTGTTCGATTGGGCTATGGCCCGCGGGATGATAATGATTGCCCGCCGTTGGGACAAACCGCCCTATGAGGATTGGCAGGACGGTGAGCCTGATGGAGCGATTGCCGACTGCACCAACGCCATTCGACTGGGCCTGAGGTGGGCTGGTGTGTATCTCGACCGGGGCCGTGCCTATGCGGCCAAAGGTGAGCACGACAAGGCAATTGCCGACTACACCGAGGCCATCAATCTCAATCCGAAAGATGCCGATGCGTACCTTTTCCGACGCATATCCTACGAGGCCAAGGGCGACCACGAAAAGGCGGCTGAGGACTTCGACCAAGCCAAGCGACTCCATTAGGAGCACAGTGGGTGATCCTGCGGCGGTGGTGACGTGATCTGGTGCTTGGCTGTGGATTTGGGCATGGGAGGGTCTCGGGGTTCTGGTTAGGGGTGGTGGCGAAGGAATCCAGCGCCGGACATAGTATAGATGCCGAGATCGACGCCGGCCTTTAGCAGCAAAGCCCCCGACCCCACGCGGCCGATGAGCGACGGCACGGCCGAGACCAGGGCCGGGCGGAGGGGCAAGGGAAAGGCCGCGAAGGTAGCCAATACCGTGATTGGAGACCACTCCATTGAAACGTGACGGCTCTGCGGATATGCTCAGACGTTATCGCGGGAACCACACGATGACCAAGAAAGACATCGTCCGCCGTATCGCCAGCGAACTAGGCCGCACCGAGCTTGAAACACGGCCGCTCGTCCAACGAACGCTCGACGCGATCATCAACGTCCTGGCCGAGGAAGGCCGTCTCGAACTCCGCAACTTCGGCGTCTTCGTGGTGAAGAAGCGAAAGCCCAAGCGGGCCCGCAATCCAATAACCGGCGAGCAGATCATGCTCGGCGAGCGGTTCACGGCCACGTTCAAGCCGGGGTGGAACGTCGAGGAGCGGGTGGCGATGAAACGCCGTGGAACCGGGCCGGCCGGAGCCGGAGTAGTTCTTGCCCGACGCGGAAAGAAATGACCGTGGCCAAAGAATCTTCTCCCACCGAACTCTTGGCCGCCGTCGCCGCCAGCACGGGCCTGTCGAACGAGCATGTGGCCGCCGTGCTGGAGGCCCTGGCCGCCCAGATCAAGAAGGCTCTCGGCAACGGGCGGTCTGTCGCCTGCACGCCGGCCACGGCATAGTCGATGCCCGCGGCCTACGCGGGGCCATGCCGACGATCTATTGCAGGCGGCCGACGACCTATGCCACCGGCTCCTAGCCGGGCAAGTGCGGCCGAGCAAGGTCGAGATGGTCGGGCGGTAGCCCAGCACATTGACATTGGAGCCAACCTGCCGCCTCGGCGGGCAGAGGCGGTTGTTGGGACCAGGACGGGTACCGAGGGCCACAGCGGCGTTGTTGGACGCCGTGGTAGGCTGGCGGGCGAAAGCGAATCTTATTTCCGGAAATAGAAATAGTTCAGCGGTCCCGGTGGCCTCATTCTACCATTTGCCACGGCAGGGGGAGCGGGCACATGGGAGGCTTGCAGTTCAGGTTCGGCCGGGAAAGGACGCCGGCAACCGCCACAAGCCGGCCGCCGTCGCCAGTACCCCTTGTGCGATTGGAGCCCCGTTGGCGGGCGTGGTGGGCCGGGAGGCTGTTTGGGGCCAGCCTGGGCGTCGAGGGCTCCAGCGACGTCCTGGGGCCGTCCATTCACAGCTTGAACGCCGGCATAGTCAGGACGGGCTCAGCAGGGAGTGGTGGGCGGCATGGAAGCGGGCAAGGGCGATGGTCCGGTTGTTCAAGTAATCGGCGAAGAATTCCCAGGAGGCGGTTTCGTCGAGCAACCCCTGCGGCGTGAGAATGCGGCTGAAGACCTTGTTCTTCACGTGTCGGGATCCAAACAGACGCAGCGACACGACATGCTGATTTCTCGGGTCCGGATAGAAGTTGAATTTTATCTGATGTCGGTCAAGACCCTGGCGAACAATCGCCGCCAAGGTCGCCGCTCCAGAGCGGAGCATGAAGTCGTGGAGCCGCTCGTTGGCGACGGCGGCTTCCAGCCGGCCCCAGACGTGATAGCCGCGGCCGCTGGCCACGATCAGCGGTTCGCACCCCAGACCCCGCAGATGCCCTCCCAATTCGTGGACCGCGAGGTCCATCTCCGGAATGATCTGGCTGCTGTTGACCTGCTGGTTGTTGTCGAGATTGAAACAGAAGGTGTCGTTCGCCCGAATGTCGAAGTAGAGGCAGACGTTGCAGGCTTTCTCCACGTGGGCGAGAAGGAACTCGTCCATCCGGCGCTCGGGGATGCATGCCAGCTTGTACTTATGCACCAGCCCCGCAGGCGTCAGCTCGCCGTATTCCAGGGTCACTCCGTCGGTCAGCAGCCGCTCCAGAAAGGCAAAGCCGTACTCCTCCATTTCAAGCTTGGCCCGGTCTTTGGGAAATCCCCGGTAAAACTTCTTGAGCAGGCTTACCCTTGGATCCATGGCTTGATTTCATCGAAGGTTTGGAATGCCCAGGCCGCTGCGGGCATGGGGACGGGATTCGCCTGCGGCACGGGGCGCCGCGCCGCGGCCGGGTAATAGACGTTCACTCCAAAGCGAGGTCCCAGCGCGATGTTGACTGTCTCATCGTCGATGAGGTGTTTAATCCCCCAAGCTTTGCAAAAGCCGATCTTGTTGCCGGTCATGAACAGGTAATCAAACGGAATCCCGTTATCCCCCAGCCATGTCCTCGTGCAGTCCTGCGCCCGCCGCAGATCGCGGTAGGTGCAGATAACGATGCGCCAGCGGTTTTGCCTGAGCCACTGCATGAAGCTGACGCCATCGGTCCGGGCCTCGGCAAGCTCATAGCACCGCTGGTGGATCTTGGACCGGAAAAACGAGTGTTCGGTGCAGAGAAGGTCACTGCTCTCGGTCCAGCCGCTGCGCAACTTCGCGAGGTAGTCCTGAAACACGTCCTCGGAAAGGGCGTACGTTTCGTCGCGGACAAACTGCATCCGCTGCAACGTCTCCGTGAAGTTGTTCAGCACGTCGTCCAGATCGATGGCAATGGTTTTCATGAGGCGATCCCCGGCCCGTGAACAAACTGCAACTGGACCCGTATCCCGGGTGAGAAGCCGTCTAGTGTATCCGATCCCGGCCCATGAGCAAGCCATAACCCTGGATACAAAGCCGATCTTCGCCGTGAAGTTTGGCCTGCGATCGGCGTCCGCCAACCTTCCTCGCCCACTCCCTCTCTTTAGCCATCGGGCACGACGAACCAAACTGTGGGCCGGCCGGAACGGCCAAGAGAAAGGCCGCGATGAGCAATGGCCCGCCTCGCTCCACGGCGGCCCAATCCTCACCCCGCCTGCAAAGTCTCGCGGAAGAGAGCGAGCAGGCGGTCCCAGTGGTGTTCAGCGCCTTCTCGCTGATAGACCGGCGTGTCAGCTACCGCCCAGCCATGCCGGGTACCCGGATAGACCTCCGCCTGATAATCGACTCCGGCCTTGTCCAAAGCGGCAGTCAGACGGTCCACCATCTCCGAGGGCATCGAGGCGTCGGTCTCGGCAAGACCGATATGGAGCTTGGCGCGGATCTTTGAGGCAAGATGGTGCGGACTGTCCGGTGAATCGGCTCCCAGGCCGCCGCCATGGAATGACGCGCCGGCGACAATGCGGTTCGGGTAATGAGCGGCCGCCCGCAGCACGATGGCGCCGCCCATGCAATAGCCGATGGCACCCAGCTTGCTGCCCTTCACTTGCGGCTGCTGGCTCAAAAACTGCAACCAGGCCCTGGTGTCGCGAACGACGACGTCGGGCGTAAGCTGTTTGATAAAACCGAACAATTTTGCCCTTTCTGCGTCGTCGGTGAACGCCTTCGCGGCGTCGAAGAGCGGAGAGCGGCCGGCGCGGTAATGGAGATTGGGCTGCACGACATAATTGCCTGCGGCCGCCAGTCGGCGTGCCATGGCGTGCTTTTCCGGGCGGATGCCGAGGCCATCCATGAAGAAAATCACGGCGGGCCAGGAGCCTGGGCCATCGGGATAGAACACATGGGAATCGGCAGTACCATCCGCTGTTTTGATGCCCGGGGCTTGATCGGTCATGGGATACTTCTGAGTGGTTCGGTCTGATCTGGGCAGCGGCCTGTTGCACTTGGCGGCCGATAGGCATTGTACCGTGTCGGCAAGGTCCATCGACGATCCGTTCCCCGTCAGGCCGTCTTGGGCTCTGGGTGTCGTGGTTTGGGCTGCCAAGGTAGGCGTGGCTGCTCGATTGTCTCGTTGCGGCAATGGACAAGATGGCCGATGCCAGGGCCAGACGCCACGGCCAAAAGAAATGGCCGGAGGGTAGAAACCGTGCCTTTAGGACCGGCTGAGTCCCGTGCCTCACGGCCGAGGGTCATTGAGTCTGGTCGGAAAACAGGCACGCTATTGCCGGTCTCTGGCCTGCCGGACTATTGCGAGAATCTGCTCGCGTGCAGATCCAGGTAGATCGGCCCACTTCTGGACGACCAGTGCCAATTCCTGGTATATTGACGCTGGTACGAGGGCAACTGCACCGGATTCTGCAGCGCCTCGTTCACAAGACCCCGTATTTCCCGAGGATTCCGCGGTATGTTCGGGTTCCTCCCCATCCGCTTGATATCCTTCTGAGGAAGAAACACACGCCGTGAGTGGCATAGCCGATTCTTGAAAACCCTATGTGGATTTAGTCAACTCATAGCCCGTGGGCAGGAAGAATCATGGGAGCGGTGATGGAGAGTGCGGCAATCGATCTCCAAAATGTGGTCAAGACCTACGGGCGCAGGGTCCGCGCGTTACGGGGGATTCAGATGCGGGTTTCGCCCGGGGAGATCTTCGGGCTGCTGGGACCCAATGGGGCAGGGAAAAGCACCCTCGTCAAGATCATGATGACTGTCATCCGGCCCACGCAGGCCGAGGGGACCCTGTTGGGCCGGCCCTTGAGGGACAAAGCCACGCTGGCGCGAGTGGGTTACCTGCCCGAACACTTCCGCCTGCCGCCCTACCTGACCGGACGGCAGGCCTTGGAGTTTTTCGCCGCCTTGGCCGGGGTGGACCGCCCAACCCGCAAACGCCGCGCGGCCGAGTTGCTGGGACTCGTGCGCATGGAACAATGGGCCGACGCGAAGCTCCGCACGTATTCCAAGGGAATGCAGCAGCGGATCGTGTTGGCCCAGGCGCTGATGAACGATCCCGAGCTGATCGTGCTCGACGAGCCCACCGACGGTCTGGACCCGGTGGGACGCAAGGAAACCCGCGACATGCTGCAGCAACTTCGCGCCAGAGGCAAGACGATCTTCCTCAACAGCCACCTGCTGAGCGAGGTGGAACAGCTCTGCGATCGCGTGGCGATCCTCGTGGAGGGCAAGGTCGTTTGCCAGGGGACCATCAACGAATTGACGATCGGAAGCACGCGCTACATCATCGAACTGGGCGGCGGCGACTTGCAAGCCCTTCAAGCCGAGATCCGCGCCGCACTGCCCTGCACGCTGGTTTTGGTCGCGGAAGCCCGCACGGCCACGCCAGGCAATGAACCATGGACCGAGAGCGGCGCCTTGCCCTCGGGCGAGACCGTGGAGTTGGTGGGGAACAGCCTGCGGATCGGCACCGGCGATGCCCTGCGGATCCAGCCGGTGCTGGATGCCTTGCGAGCCCGGGGCCTGGTGATCCAAGGTGTGCGGCTGGTGCGCCAGTCGCTGGAAGACTACTTCATCCAGACGGTGTCCGGCGCCGCTTTGCCGGCTGTCGCAAACTTGCAAGGAGAGCCGGCATGAGCCAAACCGCGGCGATCTTCGTAGACGCCTACCGCAGGGTCAACGCCAAGAAGCTGTTCTGGCTGGCGCTGGCGATCTCGGGGCTGGTCGTGGCCGCGCTTGCCTGCGTCGGGATTAACGATCGGGGGCTCAAATTGCTCTTCTGGCAATTCGATAACTCCGTGTTCAATGCCAAAATCGTTCCGCCCGCCGAGTTCTACAAACAGTTGTTCGTCTACGGGGGTATCGGTTTCTGGCTCTCTTGGCTGGCAACGATCCTGGCGCTGATCTCTACCGCGGGGATCTTCCCCGACCTGATCAGCGACGGCGCGATCGATTTGTTCGTCTCCAGGCCCATCAGCCGGCTGCGCCTGTTTGCCACGGAGTACGCGGCCGGCCTGCTGTTCGTGACCCTTCAAGTGACTGTCTTCAGTCTGGCCAGTTTCCTGGTGATCGGCCTGCGCGGGGGGGCCTGGGAGCCGGGCCTGCTGGTGGCAGTGCCCGTGGTGGTGTGCTTTTTCAGCTACCTTTTCGCCGTGTGCGCGTTGCTGGGTGTCCTCACGCGATCCACGGTGGCGGCCTTGTTGTTGACCTTGCTTTTCTGGTTCGTGGTCTACTCGATCGGGTCGGCCGAGCAGAGCATTTTGCTGTTCGAGACGATGGAAAAACACCATGCCGGCATGGGACCCGACGCGCGCAGCGCCCCAGCCGGTTCGGCGCACGGCAGCGACGCAAGCCGCCCGCCCGCGGACGGGGAAGATGTCGCGGCTGATCGGGAGGGGTCGAATGCCGGCGGGCTGGAGGTGGCCCACCGCATCCTGCACGCGATCATGACGGTGCTTCCCAAGACGACCGAGACGATCAGCCTGCTGCAACGGTGGCTCGTCCGCCTGGCCGATCTCCCACCGCAGCCCGACAGCCCCCAGCAACAAGCCATGCAGTCCGCCCAGCGGGAGTTCCAAGAAGCTCTCTATCGACGCTCGCCCTTCTGGATCGTGGGGACCTCGCTGGCGTTCGAATTCGTGGTGTTGGCCTGGGCGGCGTGGGTGTTCTGTCGCCGCGATTTCTGAAGGATAAGCGGCGACCAGAAGTTCGTGGAGAGGGCCCACCACCGGGGAAAAGTCGGCCGGGACGACTGAATAGGCGTTTCTTTCGCGATTCTGCTAAGCGCTTATACTGGATGCGTTTGGGGGAAGCGCGTCGAATCCGTCCCCATCCGCTTGGTGTTCTCAGGAATCCACGACACCGTAATCAAAGCACGTGCGGACTCCGGACAGCGCCGACGCGATTCGGAAGGGCACCAGGATCTTGCCCTGATAGAGTTGCGGGATGCCTTTACAGTTCGAAGCGGGCATCCGATTCCAGCGGGAACAAAGGTTTGCGCCGTCGAACATACTTTAGCTTCTCGATGCGCATGTCCCCCGTGCCGGGCGTGAGGAGCATGATGTGACGCGGGGCGATCTGCGACAGCTTCGGGTACAAGTATCCCTCCTTGACCACGACGATTTTGCGGCTGAGAGGGTCGATGCCGCAGGCCTGAAACTGGTGGGGATCGGTAAAGGCGACGACCTGTTCGGTGAGGATCACCTCCACGCCGCCGGCGCGGACAACGGCCATCCGCACGCCTTTCGGAATCAAGCGAACAACCTCCGCCTCGACGTCCAGCGGCGGCCCGTATCGCTTCTCCACCGTCGCCCCGATTGATAGCCGCAGACGCTTTCCCTCCCCGGCCTCGAAGCAGCGGCGGGTCGCCGCTTCGTCGAAGATGCCGGCCACTACGGCGCTGGGGATCTTGTGGTCGATGAGGTGGCGGAGCACGACCGGCAGGTCGCCCGGCGTGCTGGCCGTTACGTTGTCGCCGCTGTCGGTGAGGAAGACTGTGGACTGCTTCGCCGCCATCGCCTGGGCAACCCCTTGCTCCAATTCCGCCGTCTCGCAGCCGAAGGCGAACTGCCGCCGCGCGTCCCATACCTGCCGGGCCAGATGGGTGGCTGCCGCACGGGCTGCGGCTTTTGAACCGTCCGCCGTGACCATGACCGACATGCCCGTATCGTACGAATCGGTCCACGCGCAGCCGACGAAGATCGTCGCCGCGAGGATCTTCGCCGCATGTCCCGGCACCCCCTGACTCTCGACGCGCCGCGCTTCGGCCACCAGCGACCGGAAAGGCTCCGCCGTAGTCATCGCCTTCTCGCCGGGAAGGATCATCGGAATGGGCAGCACATAGGACACTGGATGGATCTTCCCCAGGAGCGCGTCCACCAGGAGCCTGCCCGCGTGCTCGGCCGTCTGCCGCTGATCGATGTGCGGGGCGGTCTTGAAGCCGACGAGGATATCGCCCGCCTCGCCCAACCGGGCCGGGATGTTGCCGTGCAGGTCGAAGGTGCAAGCGATCGGCACCTTGGGGCCGATCACGGCGCGGAGACGCTCGACCAGCACGGTCTCCGCCGGCCCAACCCCGTCCGCATACATGGCCCCGTGAAGCTGGAGAAAGAGGGCGTCGACGGGCATCGCCGCGCGTAGCGACTCGACGATCCGGTCCATGGCTCCGCGGCAAGCTGGCCCATCGATCGTGCCGCCTCCATTGGGATAAGCGGAAGTGCCGGCGATGCCTACCAAACCGCCTTCCTTTACGCCGGGAACAGCGGTGGTAGCGCCCGGCTTCGACTCGATGACGGAGTAACTTGTGGTCCGAAGGGGGTGAAACGTGTTGGTCTCATGGGCAAATGCGGCGACGAAAACGCGCTTGCCGGCCAAGCCCGGATTATCGGCCGCACAGGCATGGCCCCATTGCAACCCCTTGGAGCCCGCCACGGTTGTCGCCGCAACCGTTGTGAGAAACCGGCGGCGGTTCAGTCTCGTTTTCATCATTATTCTCCCGAAAAGGCGTGATGGGTTGGAGTTTTTCAAGCTATGGATCGGGGGAAGAATAACTTCTCGATCTGGCCAGCCTCGCGGACTTGCGGAAGTTATGACTCAAACTGTAAACGCCACTACCGGGCTTGCCCCGGTAGAGCGATGATTGGCCAGCTAGAACGCCGCCTCACAACCCCATTCGCAGTTTTAGCTGATCAATCATCGTTCCACCGACACAGGGTTGGCGGGGACGTTTACAGTTTGAGTTATTTCTCGGCCAATCCGAGGCCCATTTTCGTTCATCTTCGAGCCTTACGCCAGACCCTGCGCCAGGTGAGCAATAAGGGCATGGTTCAGAAATGGGGACAGGCACGTCGCCGGCGTCCATTTCTTGCGGCCTAATCGCTACTGGGCTCGGAGCCAGTCTCCGTTTCTGAACCATGCCGCAATAACGGGCCGGGTCTCGCCAGCAGCGTAGCTCGTCGATCAGGAGGAAGTCCGAGGGCGTCAAGTGCTTGACATTTCGGTCGATCTGACGATAATGGGGCTTAAACCGATTGAAGTTGAATTCTCCCGTCTCATCTTGTTGTTCGACGACTCCGGCGTCGGTTAGAAGTCTGAAAGCCCCAGGTAAAGGTGAATCATGCCTGCTTCACTTCGCCAGGTTGCCGAGGAAGCCGCCGTTTCGCAAGCCACGGCCTCGCGGGTCCTCAGCGGCCACGGCGCCGAGCTATTTGCCCCGGTAACCCGCCGCCGCATCGAGGAAGTTGCCCGCCGACTTGGCTATCGGCCGAACCATACGGCGCGGGCCTTGGCAACCGGCCGCACCGGATTGATGACGCTCTGGAGCTATCCCCCCTATCAGACGTTCTTCGGCCTGGTCATGGCTGAAATGCAGCGGCAGGCCCAACAGGCGGGTATTGGCTTGCTCGTGGCCGACATCTCTGCCCGGGAAACCGGCCATTCGTCACGCAACGTGGCGGTGTGGCCCAGCGACGGCATTTTGGCGATGGACTGCGGCGGCTGGGCGAGAGAGGTCCTCGACGCTCGGCCCTCGGCGAAGACGCCTATCGTGAGCATGGGCACGTCGTGCATCCCGGATACCGATAGCGTCCATTTGGACTTGAGCGGCGCCTTTGCCGAAGCAACCCGCCATCTGCTTGCCCAAGGCTGCCGGCGGATTGCCTATGTTACCCGCATGCTTCCCGCGGACGCACAGTTTTCCCCGAGTGTGTTTCTTGCCCCTCGCGACGCCTATTCCGCCGCAATGCAGGAAGCCGGGCTGGAAATCGAATTGATTCCGATGACCAGCGCCTCGCGCGACGCCGCGCGCGAGGCGACTGTCGCCCACGTCCGCGCCAACGGCTGTCCGGACGCCTTCTTGTGCCGCAACGACGACCTGGCGATCGGCGCCTACCGCGGCATGTGCGACTTGGGAATTCGCGTGGGAGAAGATGTGCTCCTGATTGGCTGCGACGGTATCGAGGAAACCCGTTTCATGCCCTGTCCGGTGACTACGGTCCTCTTGCCGGTCGAGCGGATGTGTCATCTCGCCTGGGAGTTCATGGCCCATCGCCTGGCCGATCCGGCCGCTGACCTCCAGAGCGAGACCTTGACGGCCACCCTGGGAGTCCGCGAGTTGTCGCAGCGAAAGCATGCCTGAAACCAAGACAGCCGTTGGTGACGGGCTTTCCCGCCGCAAACGGCTGCTTCGTTTCCCATGGGTCACGATTCGTCGCGGGCAATGTAGCAAACGAGGGACCGGCTCTCCAGTTCCACCGTCCAGTCGGGCGACGGCGCGGGGCCATCCAGGTCGGGGTAAATATCCTTTGGCGACGGAGCAGCGGTGTTGATGAACTGCCACCAGTGATATGGTCGCACGATCTTCGGGAAGACGAACTTCTGCGGCGCCCCGCCGGCGTGCAACATGAACAGCAAATGGTGGTTGGGCAACTCCGTCAAGTCCCTGCGGGGCACAGCCCCCATCACGCACATCAGGCTGTTGCCATTTTGCGACCAGTCGACCGGATCGCCCCACGGATTGAACCAGTTCACGTCGGGCAGCCCGCCCGGACGCGCAGGCTGACCGGTCAGAAAGTCGCTTCGCCGCGTCGTCGGCTCGCGGCGGCGGAAGGCGATCAAGGCCCGCACGAAGCGTATCAGCGTCTCGTTCCGCTGCACGAGTCTCCAATCGAACCAGGAAATCGCATTGTCCTGGCAGTAGGCGTTGTTGTTGCCTTGCTGGGTCCGCCGGCACTCGTCGCCGAACTCGATCATCGGCACGCCTTGGCTCAGCAGGTTCGTGGCCATCAGGTTCTTGATCTGGCGGATCCGCACGGTTTCAATCGAGCGCCGCGTCGTGGGCCCCTCTTGCCCGTAGTTGCAACTGTAGTTGTTGTTGTCGCCGTCGCGATTGCCTTCGCCGTTGGCCTCGTTGTGCTTCCAGTTGTAGCTCACCAGGTCGTTGAGCGTGAAGCCGTCGTGCGAGGTGACGAAGTTGATGCTGTGATAGGGCCGGCGGCCACTGGGCTGATACAGGTCGCTGGAACCGGCTAGGCGCGTGGCAATGGGCCCAATCATGTGCGGATCGCCCCGCCAGAAGCGGCGGATATCGTCGCGATAGCGGCCGTTCCACTCGGACCAGCGCAGGCTGCCGAACGTGCCCACCTGGTAAGCTCCTGCCGCGTCCCAGGCCTCGGCGATGATCTTCGTGTCGGCCAGTTGCGGGTCTTCGCTGATCGTCTCCACGACGGGCGGATTGGGCACGAGGTTGCCCTCCCGGTCGCGACTCAAGATCGACGCCAGGTCGAAGCGGAACCCGTCGACGTGGTAGTTGTGCACCCAATGCCGCAGGCAGTCGAAGATCATCTCGCGAACGATGGGGTGATTGCCGTTGAGCGTGTTGCCACAGCCGGTGTAGTTGCGATAGTGCTGGCCGCCGTTCTCCAGCATGTAGTAAACGCGATTCTCCAGCCCTTTGAAGCTCAGCGTCGGGCCCTGCTCGTTGCCTTCCGCCGTATGGTTGAAAACCACGTCGAGGATCACCTCGATGTCGGCGGCGTGCAAGGCCCGCACCATCTCCTTGAACTCGCGGACCTGCGCCCGGCTTCCCGGCTCACGGCATATCCGCGGTGCGGAGCGAAGAAGCACAGCGGGTCGTAACCCCAGTAGTTGGGCCGGGGTGGTCGATTGCCGAGACAATCGAGGATGGGGAATTCGTGTACCGGCATCAACTCGATAGCCGTGATGCCCAGCGACTTCAAATAGGGGATCTTCTCGATGATGCCCTTGTACGTGCCAGGGTACTCGACCTTGCTGCACGGCGACTGGGTGAAACCGCGGACGTGGGTTTCATAAATGATCGTCTCAGCCAGGCTGCGGCGCAGATGGCGATCGCCCTGCCAATCGAATTCGTCGCTGATCACCACACATTTCGGCGGACGCAGGATTCCGCCGTCGGCCGGCAGGAAATCTCCGGCCAGGGCCTTGCAATAGGGATCGATCAAACGGGCCTGGGGATCGAAGCGGTAGCCTTGCTGCGGTTCATGGGGACCATCCGCCTGGAAATGATAAAGCTGTCCAGGGATGGTTCCGGGAACAAACACGCTCCAAATATGACCCCAGCGGTTCAGGTCGGGATCGAATTCGATAATGTCTGCCGGGTCGAGGTCGTCGACGCCGTCGTACAGCAGAACGCGCATAGCGGTCGCGTTACGGCTGAAGACGACAAACTGGACCCCTCCATCGTGAACAATGCCACCATACGGAAGGGGGTGCGTGAACTTTAGCGCCGCTTGCCGCTGCGACATGGCCGGAAACTCAATGGTGCAACCTGTATAAAACGCAACATCCGAAGCATAGCACGAATTGATATCAAGCGACATCTTTTTTCACCGGTAGCCGAATTCAGGGAGGTAGGGACGGCCGGCGCCGGGCAATCGCGTCTGGCACGGCCGCCGATGTTTTCACTACTTCGGACGAGCACCTTGCGAAAAATGAAAATCCCAGTCCGCGGCGTCATCCCTTCGCTTACCCGCAGCATACCCGGCAGTCGTTTCAAATGGCACTCGCGGACTAATGATCGGCTACCGAAGACACCGACTATTTGTCCTCGGTACGGTACGAACGTGCTGGGATGGGCGATTGCAACAGCGGTGAAAGCAAGGCCACTGGGCCATGAATCGCCGCGGGCCTTTCGTGGGACGTAGGACTTGCAACGATTCGGCCTGTAGGGTGGGCCGTCGGCCCACCCTACGGTTCCGCCACAGAAACTACTTGGCTGGGGTGACGTCGACTTTTTCCGGATGGAAAACAACGTGGCAATCGTGGCACGACTGATTCAGCTTGTTATCCATTGCGGCCTGCGAACCCGCTTCATTGCCGGCATGGACTTCGGCGGCCAAATCGAAAGCAGCAGACCGCATTTTCGCGGAAAAGTCGGCCCACTTCGCTCCTTCGTTGGGCTGCTTCGTGTCTGCAACGTAAAGTTTCGCGTTTTCCGCAATCAGGGCCATGGTGGCCGCATGGCCCGCGGCCTCGGCAGCCCGCTTCTTGAAATGCTTGAGACTGTTCTGCAGTTTGGTGTTAATGTAAGGCACTTCATCCTTCATCAGACCGTTAAGCGTTGCCACCTTGCCCCATTTCAGCTCATCGCCGCCGCTGCCTTTGCCATCGACCGCCGCTGCGAGGTCCTCGACGGCCTGCTTCGTCGCGGCGTAGTCTTTTGCCTGGGCCAATTTGCGAGCGGCGGCCGCGATCGCCTTGGCATGCGGCTTCAACGAGCTGTCCTGGTCGTGCAGGCCCAAGGCGATGGCGACCAGCGTAATCGTGTTGCCGTCACGCGTGTATCGCCCCGCAACCTGGCTGTCGTATTCGTCTTTGTCGGCAACCGACTTTACCAGGTCGCCAACCAGGAACTTCACTTCCGTGGCCAAATCGGCGGCCGACGCGAAGGTCGAGAACTTGGGCGCGGCGGCATCGTCGCCCGCCGAGGTCGACGCCGAAGTACCGATGAGCAATAAGGCCCCCGCAAGGACAGCCCCGACCATGAGTACACGGTGCCCGACGAATCTGAACGATGTTTGCAAACGTGTCATGCGAATCTCCATCAAAGAATAACCGAGGAAATTTAGTTTGACAATTTACCTATTTTCCCCCAAACCCCGGCAATGTCAAGCCCGGCTCCGTTGCCGTGACCCGCGAGCCGCAAGCGGGTACGCCAGTAGACCCATCCGGGTTACGCTTCGCGCGGGCGAGATTGACGGGCATGGTTCAGAAATGGGGACAGGCACCTCGCCGGCGTCCATTTCTTGCGGCCTAATCGCTACTGGGCTCGGAGCCAGTCCCCGTTTCTGAACCATGCCGATTGACGCGCTCGGTGATAACCCGAAGCATAAGCGAGGAAATGACTTACGGCCCTCGCCTGCGCTTCGGGTTACTATCATGTGCAGCCGCGCGGAGCATCAACGATCCCTGCCCCCTTTGCCGCCCCCCGCCCTTGCGATTATACTGCCATCGGTAAGAAATTAGGGAGCACTATGGCGAAAGTCACTTATAAAGATGCCGGGGTCGATCTGGACGTCTATCGTGAATCGATGGCCAGGCTGCCGAAGTTGCTGGCCAGGACGTACAGTCCCCGCGTTCTCCCCCTCGATGGTGGATTCGCGGGCCTCTTCCGCCTCGACTTTGCCAACCGGCTGTTCGCCCGCAATTACGAGGACCCGGTGTTGATCGCTTGTTCCGACGGCGTGGGCACCAAGCTGAAGGTGGCCTGCGCGGTAGGCAATCACAAGACGGTCGGCATCGACTTGGTAGCCATGAGCGTCAACGACGCCCTTTGCTGCGGGGCGGAACCGCTCTTCTTTCTCGACTATGTAGCCATGCCGAAGGACGATCCGGGCTTGCTCGAAGACCTCGTCCAAGGGGTGAGCGACGGCTGCATCCAGGCCGACTGTGCGCTGTTGGGCGGCGAGACGGCCATCCTGCCTGACCTTTATGCTCCGGGCGACTACGACCTGGCCGGATTCTGCGTCGGTGTGGCCTCGCAGGGCCAGATCATCGACGGCAGCGCGGTAACGCCCGGCGACGCCGTGCTGGGGCTGGCCTCCAGCGGCCTGCATTCCAACGGTTACAGCCTGGCCCGCAAGATCGCCTTTGAGGTCGGCGGACACCAGGTCACGGACCGTGTGGACGAGCTTGGCGCGACCGTGGGCGAGGCCTTGCTCACGCCCACCCGGATCTACGTCCGGCCCGTGCGGCAAGTATTGACGCAGGATGGCGGAACGACGGTCGTGCACGCCATCGCCCACATCACCGGCGGCGGGCTGCACGAGAATCTGGCCCGCGTGATACCGCCCGGCGTGCAGATTGTCATCGACCGTCGCCGCTGGACTGTGCCGCCGGTCTTCAGTTGGCTGCAGCGGCTTGGCGGCGTCGAGCAGGCCGAGATGGACCAGGTCTTCAACATGGGGATCGGCATGGTGCTCGTGGTGCGCGATTCCCGCGCCGACAGCATTCGCGAGCAACTCACGGGCGCCGGCATCGAGACCTATCGGATCGGCCTCGCCGAACAGGGCCCGCGAGGCGTCGTCTGGGGAGAGTTGTGATTCTACTGTGCCGTATGCACGATCCAGAGTACCCCGAAGCGGTCGATGACCATGCCGAAACGCGTGGCGAAGAAGGTCTTGGTCAGCGCCACTTGAACCTGGCCGCCGCCGCTGAGGGCCGCGAACAGCCGCTCCACTTCGGCATCGCTGGGCGCAGTGAGCGATAGCGCGAAGCCCTGAAAGCTCGGCTTCCCGCTGCATCGGCCGTCGGAAACCTGGACGATTGAGTTTCCAATCCGCAGGCTGGCGTGCATCACTTTTTCCGCGCTGTCCGGTGAATATGAATGGGGTTCCGGGCCATCCTTGTACCGCATCAGCATCAGCACTTCGGCGCCGAGCGCGGTGCGGTAGAAATCGACCGCCTCGTCGCAGCGGCCTTCGAAGAACAGGTAGGGGTGAATTTGCATGGCGTCGATCTTTCCTTGTTCGCAGGTAATAGTTGCGGCTGATTGTGGTGCGGGAACTCCAAGGGCGGCTGGGCGAGGCCCTGGCAATCGTCGGCGGGGCCGGCTCGGGCAAGACGAAGGAATAGTCGGCGTCACTTCGCCTGCGCTACGCCGCCCGCCCCCGGCGACGGCCCGGCCTTCTCCAGCGCGCCGATAATTTCCTCCTGCGTGTAACCCGCGTGGAAAACCCCGGGATGGTTGCGCTCGCGATCGTTACTCGAAAAGACGGCAATCACGGGGACCTGCCGGCCGCCAAGGACGTTGAGCATGCGCGTCACCTCCACCGCTTTAGCGCGGTGCGTCCAATCGGCCTTGAGCGTCACAACACCCAGCCTTTGAATCGCTTCGACCACGGGAGCGCTTCGCAATACCTTCTCATTTTGCTTGCACGTCAAACACCAGTCGGCTGTGAAATCGATGAGGACCGTCTTGGGACCGACCAGCGGCGGACTGTCGTCTTCTTCGTCTTCGTCGTTTATCCCGAGCCGCTCCGCCATGATGTCGGAGAGCCCAGGAAAGGCGTAACTTCCGAGTACCTTCTTGCCGAGACCTGGAAACATCACGATCCAGACCGCGCACGAAAAGGCGGCGCCCTGGGCCCACGCGCGGAGCCTCGAACCCGTATCGGCCAGTGGGCTCAACCGGCCAATCCACCAGCAGGTGAACCACAAGCCAAACAGCAGGCCAACGGTCGGCACCACGTTAAATGCCTCCAGCACAGTGAGAAGATAGACGACCGTGCCCATGAGCACGAAGCCCATAAAATACTTGAAGGTCTCCATCCAAGCGCCGGGCTTGGGCAGGAACCGCAGCAACTCGGGAAAAGCGCCGACCAGCAGATAAGGGCTGGCCATGCCCAAGCCCATGGAAAGGAACACGGTATAAGTCAACCAGGCCGGTTGTGCCGTGGCCCAAACCAGGGCAGGAGCAAGGTACGGGGCACTGCACGGCGTGGCCAGCAGCGTCGTCAGAGCGCCCTTGAAGAACGCGCCCGCGGCGCCCTCCTGCGCGGCCAACTTGCCGGCCTTGCCGCCTCCCAGAAAAGTCGGCAACGGAACTTCCCACAGGCCCATGAAATTCAAGCCCATGACGAAGACCACCGCCGTCAAAGCAATCGTGAACCAGGTCTCGCCGAACAACTGCCCCCAACCCAGATGCTGCGGACCGACCGCCAGCGAGGCCAAGATGAAGAACACCGTCAGGAGACCTCCCGAGTACCAGACGTTGAGCACGAACGCCTTACGCCGGTTACTTCCGGACTGCTCGACAAACGACAGGATTTTCAGGCCGATCACAGGCAGGACGCACGGCATGATATTCAGAATCAAGCCGCCCAGAAAACCTAACAGAATAGCGCCCGCCATTCCCAGGCTCTCCGTTTCGCTATGGACATTGGCGCGGACTTGCTCCAGGTTGAGGCCACCGCCAACCAACTCGCCCAGGGCAGCCACGGTTGTGAACCGACCCCAAGTGAGCCGCCCTCCCTTTGCTGCGGGGCGCGCTAGCCGTTTCACTCTGACTGCCCGTGTTCGAAGATCCCCGCGCGACACCGGTAACTTCCGAAACGCTCGGCGCGGCGGTGCTATGCGGCTGGGATGGACTGGCCGCCGGGACATTCGATTCCGTCGACGCTTTGGGCGGTTTGGAAGCAGGAGTTTCCTTCGGCCCTGGTGATTTTGTCACGTCCACGGCTTTCACGTCAGCGCGCAGCGCGGCCGAAAACGGATAATCCTTCGGCTGCGCGCACCCCTTGTCGTCGCACAGTTGCACGTTGACTTTGCCTTCAATGGTGAGCGTCTCGGGCTTGGCTCCAGGGGCAAGCTGGATTCGAGCGACCCACTTCACCTTGCCGGAATGCGACTCCAACGTGATTCCCGGAAAGGCATCCTCATCGTGCTCGATGTGGGGCGATTCAACGCTCTGAAACTTGCCGATGGAGGGAACTTCCTCGGTTGGCTTGACTTTAATCTTCGTGGCCAGCGGTCCGCCCGGCGGCTGGGTGATCGAATAGGTATGGGCCCCCGGCGGCAAGGTGGCAATGATGAACAACTGGGCCACGTGATCGGGCCCTGGGGAGGTGAAGCCGGCTTCGAATTTCGGGACACGATCGCCCTCCCCCAAAACCGCCTCGCCGAGGCCAAGGCCAAGTCCCGGATTGTTCTGCCCGCTGTCCAGGGGCAACCCCAAATCCGGCGGCTGCGCCCAGACCGCCGTCGCGGCCAGGCACAACGCAACTCCGGTCAACCAACGGAGAATCTTCACCGGGAAGCTACCATTTCGCATGAACCGATTGCCCTTTCCTTTCACGAACACCCAATTCCGCGCATTTCGTCGTTTTCACCGGAGGTAATATATTCGCCCTCATCGTTTCCAACAACCGGGAATCTCCGTAGAACGGAATGCATGCCGTTTCACGTAGCGTGCCTTGCCTTCGCGCGTTACGCATACATTATATCGGGCGAGGCAGCATTGGAAAAACCAATAAGGAGACATAGGCAAGATGAGCATAACAGCAAATACAGCGGTTTTGCGGCCCGGGAGCTTGCTTCTCGCCCGGTTCGGCGAGGGTCTCGCGCGGTTCGGCGAGGGTCTCCCGACCCCGCCGAAACATCCGACCGAAGGTCTCCCCATTCGCCAGGAGACCTTCGGTCGGCGGCGTGGCTTGGTCAGAGACCGGCCACAACAGTGGGGGCTTGCTTCTCGCCCAATTCGGCGAGCGTCTCCCCGGTTCGGCGAGGGTCTCCCCGGTTCGGCGAGGGTCTCCCGACCCCACCGAAACGTCCGACCGAAGGTCTCCCCATTCGCCAGGAGACCTTCGGTCGGCGGAGTGGCTCGGTCAGAGACCGGCCACAACAGTGGGGGCTTGCTTCTCGCGCGGTTCGGCGAGGGTCTCGCGCGGTTCGGCGAGGGTCTCCCGACCCCGCCGAAACGTCCGACCGAAGGTCTCCCCATTCGCCAGGAGACCTTCGGTCGGCGGCGTGGCTCGGTCAGGGACCGGCCACAACAGTGGGGGCTTGCTTCTCGCCGTTTCCCGAGTATCTTGGAGGCTAGATCCGACACGGCCGAAAAGGAGCTATCCGCGTGAAACTGGTGATTGCCATCATTCAGCCTACAAAGCTCAAGGCGGTTTGCGAGGCCCTGGAGAGAATCGAGGTCACGCGGCTGACGGTGTGCGATGCCCAGGGCTTTGGCCGGCAGCGGGGCCGCACGGAAATGTACCGGGGACACGAGTATACGACCACCTTGCTCCGCAAAGTGGCGCTGGAAATCGTAGTCAACGACGACTTTCTTGAACGGACCATCAATACGATCATCAACGTCGCCCGCACCGGCCCGGAGGGGACCATCGGCGACGGCAAGATTTTTGTCCTCCCCGCGATGGAGGCGATTCAAATCGGCGAGGGCAACCGCGGGCCTGGAGCAGTCTGAAAAGTCAGGAGAAGGGAATCCACGAATTACACGACAGCGAGGAGAACATGACAGGAAAATGAGGGACAGGAAAATCCACTTTTTCTGTCCTTGGTTTTTCTGTTATTTCTCTTCTGTTGTATCCCTCGTTTGATTCCTGGTTCTCACTTCCTCCTCAGTTCTTGCTCTCTTCCTGTTTTCTGTCTTCTGTCTTAACCGAATCCGTCTTCTCCTTGGCTTTCTCCTCGGCCGATCCAGACTGCTGGGAGGGGTTTTCCGCAATCTCGGATGCACCGGCGGCATCCTTCTGGAGCCTGGGAAGGCCAAATTTCTGTTCGCTCGTATCGGCATCGAGGTAGACTTCGTCGGTTTCCCGGGCGTCGAGATCACGGCGAAGCAGATAATAAACGGCGGTCGAGGCGACGCCAAAATAGCTGAACGAGTAGCCGACGGCCAGCAGTTTTACCCACCCGCCCCAGAACGCCATGAGCCACCCGGCGGCATGGGCCAGCGAGGAATCACCCGAACCGGTCGTCAAGTCCTGAATTCCTTTCGATGTCGCGCCCCAACTGGCTGCCCAGGAAGCGAGCCAGATGACCGACGCCGCGAAATTCTCCACGACGAACCAGCCCATCCAGCCGATTACTGCGGCCACGATCACGTAGAGAAGATAGCGGAGCGGCCGCTGGAAAACGTAGGCGTAGGTGCGGTTCAAGGCATCGAAGCTGTCGGTTCCCTCGACGCTGATGGTGGCCCACATCAGGGGCCATCCCAGTAGCACGCCTATCAAGAGGATGGCCATCACGAAACCGCCGATCAGCACCAGCGGCCAGATGAGCGCGGCCAGGAAGGCGAGGAAACTGGTTCTCATCAGGAGCCCCAGCACCGTAATCGGCAGCACGACCACGGCGACTCCCAGCATGGGCAGCAAGGGCGCCGAGAAGTAGGCCGGCCACTTGGCATGGGCCCAACGCAACGCTGCCCCCCAGCCCACCTGTTCGCCGCTGGCCAACTGCACCGCGGCAACGCGGCTGATGGCCGCCCCGAAATAGGCCCAGACTGCCAGGCTCCACAGGGCCGAGAGCAGAAGCGCAAAAAAATCACCGGCCTTCATCGACTCGTCCGATCCCGGCGATCCGATCGACAGGATCAGCCACACCGGGCGACTGAGCATTGCCCAGGTATGAAACATCGGACCCAGCGCATGAATGTTCAGGCCGGACCAATCGGCGGCCTTAACCTGTTCTGGGCCAGGAACACCGAATGTGGGGCGCGTGCTCGGCACCGAATGATCGATGACTTGCCAGGCCGACTGGCCCCCGAAGGCGCTGGTCCAACTGTCGTTAGGCACTCCATCATGCGAGAACATGCCCGCAATTGCCGACCACCCCAGAAGGGTTAGCAATACCGCCGCCGCGCCAAAGCACAGCAGGCGGAACGTCACGGCCAAGCGAAAGCTCTTGGCGATGCTCAGCCAAGGGAAGATTTCCGACCAACGAATTGCGCAGTCGCGCCACCCCCTCGTTTTCCAGCATGGCACGTTTCCTTTTTTCAACCGGGTCCAATAATTTCCAAACACCCGCCGTGTCGGCATTTTATACGAATTCAGGGGATCCCTGCAAGCTAGGAAAGAAAGATGGTGGGCAGCAAGATTTCCCGGTGGCTTCCCCATCATCCACCCATGCCCGATCTGCCACCGTAAGCGGCTGCTCGCACGGACGGGAAGAGCTTGGCCATCGGCGCTGATACCATGGCCTTTGGAACGTCGGCGGCCGTAACTCCTCCGAGCGCTGTGCTGTCGATCGGACCAGCTTCCCGCTATTTCGTCGGATCCGCCGAGGCTACTGCCCCCGAAAGGTCGAAAGGCAGGGGACCGGTCACGGTTGCCACGGCTGCCACGGCGTCGCGGTCGAGGCCGGCCCATTGATTGTCGTCGACCGTCGCCTCCATCCATTGTTGCAGTCCCGTGGCGGTGCTTTCCACCAGGGCCGTCGTGGGATCGGGATCATCGATTGCCGGTTGGACGGGTTCAGTCGGCGCGTGCGCGATCGTTTGCACGGAGGGCTGTCGCGGAGTGTGCCAGAAAAGGGCCAAGCCGACCAACAGGGCGATCGCCGTTGCCGCCGCGATTATCCAACTCAGGAGATCGCCGCGGAGCTTCTGCCAGCGGTCAACCGCAGCTTGCGGCCCGACCGGCCCGGTACCCGCTTGCGGGTGGCTGCGGACCGCGGAGCGGAGCCGCGCGTGCAGGGCCTCGGAGAATTCCGGCCGCACGAGTTGCGCCTCGCGCCACATCGGCTCGGCCAGGGGATCGTCGCTTTCGCTTCGTTTTCGATTAGCCATGGGAAACCTCCGCCGGTCTTGCCGGCCGTGCGCTCCGCCCTTCCGGCTCCAGATGGCCGACCAACGGCAGGAGCTTCTTGCGGGCGCGAAACATCATCGTCTTGACCGCGACGGAAGAGCGGTCCAGCACCGCGGCAATCTCTCGGACCGGCATTTCTTCAACATAGTGCAGCCACAGGGCCGTCTGTTCTTCCTCGCCGAGGATCCGCGCGGCGATCGACCAGAGGACTTGCCGGCTCTCGGCGGCAATCGCGAGTTGCTCCGGTCCGGGCGCGGGCGATACGGACCGCAACAGCAATTCATGGTGGTTTGCCGGCTGTGGCCGCCTTTGATAGTTGATGCTCGTTCGCCGCGCGATGGTGAACAACCAGGTCGAAAACCGCCACTGTGGCCGGAATTGGTTCAGGCGCCCGTAGGCCCGCAGAATCGTCTCTTGCAAAACGTCCTCGGCGTCGTATTCCGGCCCGACGCGCCGCAGGAAGTGCAACAGTGGGACCTGGAACCGCCGCAAAAGTTCTTCGAAACTCGGCAGACAACCCTGCTGCGCCCGCGCGGCGAGATCTTCGTTGCTCGGCGTATAGTCGGACAGGGTTTGCATGATCAAAGGCGGCTCCATGGCCTTCTCCAGAGTTTGGGCCACGTCCGCGGCGGGCGCGCGAAAATCGAGTTCGACCGTTTGCTTGTCGACACGCAGCTCGGCACGGTCCAAGAGCTTGAGCGAATCGGCGTCGCCGGCCAGCCGCAGCCGCGCCATGGCCAGCAGCCCCTCGGCGACTTGTTTCACTTGTTGCGCGGCCTCGGGCGACTTGGCTTGCAGTTTGGCGTGAATGAACCACTTGCCGGCATTCTCGCCGCAGACGAAGTCGATGTGCTCGGTCTGCTTCAGCAGCGGTGACTCGACCGGCAAACGGTCGCCAACGCAGACCATCCGCGCGACAAGGATCGTCCCCGCCGGCGGCGCCGCGGCGAGCAACGCGTCGCTCCCGGAGAGGTTTGGGCGTTTGCCGTCGAGCACTTCCAGGCTGAATTTCACCTCGTCGGCTGCCTGCCCGAAGACGAAGGTCCCCTGTTTCCAGAGCGCCGCAGTGACCGGCCGAACATGGCCGCGGTCTTTTTGCGTGAAACGATGAATCTCGTATGGACCCTCCATGACTGCCGTGTGGTTCGGCGCGACGGCCAACTTTCGGCGGAATGTCTCCTCGGCCCAATCGGCCCGCATGATGAGCACCGCTCGGCGCTGCGACAGCCGCGGCCCGTAGACGGTCATGCTGTGCAAATCTTTGGCCAAGTCCATGCCATATTGCTGCTTGACGTTGTCGAGGCCGACAGCGATCGACTTCCATCGCGCGCAGGCCTTCTTGAAGATCTGCGGCAGGGCAGTCGAGTTGTGCAAGGCGTCGATGTCGACATGGACAAACCAATCGATCTCAGCCGGCACCTGGGCGAAATCGGGCGGTGCGGCGAATCCCCCCCGCATGGCGAGCAAAGACAGGATTGCTGCCAGCAAGGGGTTGAACCAGCGATAGGAGGGCTTAGTTGCCATGATGTGCTTGCGATAGTAACCCGAAGCGCAAGCGAGGAAATGACTTACGGTCCTCGCCGACCATGGCTCCATGGTGCCCGCTTCGGGTTACTCATTTGCAACCGCGCGAAGTATAACCTGCTCTTGGCACTCTTCTATACACCTGCTACGGTCCCTCGGTTACTGCCGGGAACCTAAACGGAGGGGAAATCTACTGCACCGGCGGCATCATCAGCACGCACACCGGCATGGGGATGGCGACCGAGGCGCCCGTCGCGTGCAGCAGACCGGATTGGGGGACAATGTGGAAAACAACGACGCTGCCACTGTCTTGGTTGGCGGCCAACAGGTACTGTCCGCTGGGATCGATGGCGAAATGCCGCGGCGTCTTGCCCAGGGTTGACTGATGACCCAGGCTGCGAAGCCTTCCTGTTTCGGAATCGACGGCAAAGATGGCGATGCTGTTGTGACCCCGGTTCGAACCATAAAGAAAACGGCCCGAGGGATGAAACTGGATCTCGGCAGACGTATTCTCGCCGGAGAAGTCGCCCGGCAGGGTGGAAATGTTTTGTACGGATTGCAGAGTTCCGCGGTTGGAGTCGTAGCCGAAAACGCTGATCGTGCAGTTCAGCTCGTTGATCAGGTAAACGAATCGGCCGTTGGGATGAAAGGTCAAATGCCGGGGGCCGGCCCCAGGAGTGGTCTCCACGAAGGCCGGCTGATGCGGCGCAAGGGTTCCTTCGTCGATGTTGAGCCGGTAGATTAGCAGCTTGTCGATTCCCAGATCGGCCGACAGGGCAAAACGGTTGCTGGGATCGGCGTCGATGCAGTGGGCGAAGGGACCCGTTTGACGTGTCTTATGAACGCTCGATCCGTGGTGCTGGTCCACCGTAGCAGCCGGTTTCAAACTCCCGTCCGGCCGGATGGGCAGGCTGGCCACGCAGCCGCCGCCATAGTTGGCCGCCAGCAGCACCTGCCCGGTATGATCCACGCTGACATGGCAAGGCCCCGGACCCCCGCTGGATTGTTGATTGAGCAGATCGAGTTGTCCGCTCTTCTCCCGAATCGCGTAGGCACTGACAAAACCGACCTTCTTCTTCCCAAACTCGGAAACTTCGCTGATGGCATAAAGGACCGGCCGTCGGGGGTGCAGGGCAAGGAACGTAGGATTCGGGATTTTCGCGACCACCGAGGGCTTTGTGAGGCGTCCGCCTGGCACCATGTTCCCATGGTCGAGGTCGAGCTGGAAAAGGTTGATCCCGGCATCGGGGGTCTTCGTGTAGGTGCCGACATAGACCCAAAGCCGGGCACCCTGTACCCATGGTCGGCTGCCGGCTTCGCGTGTCTCTGCCGCCACAGCAAACGAGGGACCAAGGGTTGTCAGCATCCAGCCGTACAAGAGCAGAACAAATGTCCGTCGAACAAGGGGCATGGCGAAAACCTCTGTGTAGGGGGAAGTTTTCGCATTATAACGCGCGAACGTTCAGAATACGAGCTTTGCCAACTCCGGATAATCGGCCGAAACCAGCCGCTCGGTCATACGGAAGCCAATTTGAAAGAAACCGCCACCCATGGGGTGCACATGTTTGGCCTTGGCGCGAACCCAGGTGATACCGCCCCTCGAACGGAAGCCGAGCACGGCCTCGTCCGGGCCGTAGACATGATCGACGACCATTGCCACGCCTGTACTCGAGAATTCCTTGGTGATCGCCGTAAAAGCCTGATTGACCAGGAGTTTCTTCGCTTCGACGGGCACGACCATGACGACCTTGGTCAAATTCACGCGTCTTTCGACCCGCGGCCCGTCCTCTTGCCCTTGGACTGCGTGGCAGCTCTCGTTCAGCAATGAGACGACAAACGCCTGAACGGCCGATTCTTTTCTAGGTGCAAACAGCGACATTTGATTCTTCGCCCCAACCCACGGTAAGATATAATTCTGGCAGCGACCTGCTATTTTAATATAGGTCAAGAATCTCGGGCCGCAACAGTTTTTTTCGGCGGCAAGCCGCAGATTTTTCCCGCTGCGACTATGCGGTTTTGCTGCGGGAGACGGGCCAGGCGTTGACGTGCGGTTTCTTCAATGGTATATCAGGGCTTGGATATTGGCTTGTGAAACCCTCAGCGAGCCCCGAGGGTTTTCCTGCGGACGGAGTCCAGGGGTTTTTGCGGAATATTCGATGATCTCGCGAGATCGTGTCATTCGAACGTTGAACCACCAGTCGATCGATCGTGCGCCGCGAGATCTTTGGCTTCTGCCGGGCATGGAAACCGTCCGGCCGGACGACGTGGCCGAGATGCACGTCCGTTTTCCCAGCGACATGCTGCATTTGGAAACGAAATGGCCCGCCGGAAAACGCAGCAAAGGCCACGCTCAAAAGGCTGGCCCTCGTACCGATGCCTGGGGATGCACCTGGCAATTGGACGAGCATGGCGCGGAGTCAGGGCTGCTCGAATCGCCGTTGGCGGACGGGTCGGCCGTCGCCAGCTACGAGCCGCCGGTGGAACTGCTCGAACCGGCCCGATTCGCCCGCGTCAACACGGCCTGCGAAGGCACCGGGCGGTTTGCGCTGGCCAGCAGCGAAGTTCGGCCGTTGGACCGCCTTCGCCAGTTGCGGGGCGCGGAAACTGCCGTCGCCGAACTTTGCGATGGCAACCGGGATCTTTGCACGTTGCTCGCCCGACTGCACGATTTCTTTCTGAAGGAGATCGAGCTTTGGGCAAGAACCCAAGTCGACGGCGTGGTGCTCGGCGACGATTTGGCCTGGGTTGCGGCCTCCCGGGTGCATCTGAAGATCTGGCGCGCACAGTTCAAGCCGCTCTTCCAGGAATACTGCGATCTGCTTCACCGGCACGATAAATTCGTGTTTTTCCTCTGCGAAGGCACGTCTGGCGAGGCCCTGGATGACCTTGTGGAAATTGGCATCGACGCGGTCCATGCCCAGTGGCCGCAGGAGGAATTCGACAAACATTCAGTCCGGCACCGCGGCCGAGTGACCTTCTGGGGTGGCGTGGAGCGGAAGAAGGTGGACCCCCCCTCGCATTGCGGCGACATTCGCGAGGCCGTTCTTCGCGTTCGCAAGGCCCTGGATTTTGGGGCCGGAGGCGTGATCAGCCAGGTGGCGTGGGGCAGCCACATCCCCCTGCGACATATTGTCACCTTCTTCGAGCAATGGCTCGTCAATCTGCCGGTGACTGTTTGACCCGCCTCTGGTTGCCGACCGGGCGCACAAAGCTTATCATTGGGTCTTCCCGTTTTTCTTACTCATCTCTCGCCCGACCAAGGAGCACGGAAGACCATGGCCGACTCGAATGGCACCGAACGGACTCGCACGGCCCCCCGCCTGAGTTCGGAAATTCTCGATCGCTTGCCGCCGCAGAATCTGGAGGCGGAAAAGGGCGTTTTGGGCAGCCTCCTGCTCGCTCCGGAGATGTGCGACGAAATCGCCCTGTTGCTGCGGCCGGTTGATTTTTACGCCGACGCCAACCAGCGGCTGTATCGCACTTTACTGGCAATGCACGACCAGGGGAAGCGGATCGACATTACCCTTCTCGTCGAGTGGTTGAAGCAAGAAGGCCAGTACGAGGCGATCGGCGGGGCTGCTTATCTGGCCGAAGTGGCCGAATCGGTCCCCTACGCGCACAACGCACCGTACTATGCGGAAATCGTTCGCAACAAGGCCACCGTGCGGGAGTTGATCCATGCCAGCACCGAAATCCTCCGCGATGCCTGGGACCCGACGTATGACCCGAAGGAACTGGTCAGCCACGCGGAAGAGAAGATTTTCGCTGTCCACGACCGGCGAAGTTCCGATCGCGTGACCCACATCGAAAACCTGCTGATCGAGGCCTTCGATCGCATCGACGCCCGTTTGGCCAAGGGCACGGGCGACGCCACGCCGACGCACTTCCACGATCTCGATCAATTGACTGGCGGGCTGCATCCCGGCGAGTTTGTGGTCCTGGCGGCCCGGCCCAGCATGGGCAAGACGGCCCTGGCCACCAATATCGCCGAAAATGTGGCAATTATTTCCCGCGTGCCGGTTTTGTTCGTGAGCTTGGAAATGGCTCGCTTGGAACTGGCACAGCGATTGCTATGTTCGCAGGGCAGCATCGACGGCAGCAAGTTTCGCAGCGGGTTCATCTCGGCCGACGAGCGTGAGAAGCTGATGGAAGCCTCCGGCAAGCTGTCGCAGTCGCCGCTGTTCATCGACGACACGCCCAGTCGTACCATCACGGAAATTGCCGCCTGCGCCCGCCGGCTGAAGCGGAAGGAGAACCTGGGCCTGATCGTGATCGACTACCTGCAGCTCATTCAACCGGACGATCCCCGCGACCCACGGCAGGAGCAGGTGGCCAAAATGGCGCGGCGCCTGAAGGGCTTGGCCCGGGAGTTGACCATTCCTATTATTTGTTTGGCCCAGTTGAACCGGCAGGTGGAGGTCAGCGGCAAGGAAGAGCACCGGCCGCGGTTGAGTCACTTGCGCGAATCGGGGGCCATCGAGCAAGACGCCGATGTCGTGATGTTCGTACATCGCGAGGAATATTATCACACGAAGGAGAAGGCCGAGGAGTTGGGCATCGTCGGGCAGGGGCTGCTGATCCTGGCCAAGCAGCGCAACGGGCCGACCGGCGACATCAAACTCCAATGGAGCGACAAATACACCCGCTTCCGCGATTTCTCCGAGAAGCCTTTCGAAGAATTCAGCGGCTACGCCAACGATTTCTAGTCTCCTATGCTCGCCACTCGCCTGCAATCCCGCTTTCCACCGCTGGTTGGTCAGGACCGTTGCGTTCCCACAATCCTGGGCCCCGACGTCGAGTATATTGACGCCGACGCCGCGGCCACGACCCGGCCCCTGGCGGTCGTCGAGGAGAAGGTGCTCGAATTCCTCTCGACGTACGGCAGCGTCCATCGCGGCAGTGGGGCCAATTCCCGCCGGTCGACGGAAATCTTCATCGCCGCGCGGCAGGCAATCGTCGAGTTCGTGGACGCCGATCCGCTTCAAACGTTGCTCTGTGTCACTGGCAATACGACTTCCGCCGTCAATAAGCTGCGGCGGAAGCTGGACCTGCGGGCCGACCGCGGCGACACGGTACTGCTCTCGGAATTCGAGCACAGTTCCAACGACCTGCCGTGGCGGAGCTTGAATCCCGTCCGCATCCCCGCCGGCGACGACGGTCAATTGGATTTGAATGTCTTGGAGCATCATCTTGCCCGGCGGCAAGGCGGTTCGTTGGCGCTGGTGGCCGTGACCGGGGCCTCGAATCTGACCGGGGGCCTGACGCCGATCGGCCAGATCGCCCGACTCACGCATCGCCACGGTGGGCTGCTGTTCGTCGACGCGGCCCAAATGGCCGGGCATCGGGCGATTTCCATGCGCGGCAGCGGCCAGGGCGACCATCTCGACTTCTTGGCCTTTCCGGGCCACAAGATGTATGCCCCGTTCGGCGCCGGGGTTCTGTTGGGCGATGCCCGTTTGCTTTCGGCCACCGCGCCCGACGAGATCGGCGGCGGCACGGTCGATTTCGTCACGCCGGCGCATTACGACCTGGCCGCCGAGCCGTTTCGCCGCGAGAACTCCGGCACGCCCAACGCCGCCGGCATCGTGGCCATGGCAGTCGCCGCGCAGGTCTTGAAGCACAAGTTGGGCTTCGCCGCCGTTACGCAGCACGAGCAGGATCTGCTCGACGCAGCCTGGCAGCGATTCTCGCGGATCGACGGCCTCGGTGTGTTGGGCGAGTTGGATTACAGTGCGAAACGCAAGTGTGCGATCGTGAGTTTTGTCTTGGAAGGCCACCCGCATGCCTTGCTGGCCGCGCGGCTGAGTCATGAGTTCGGCATCGGCGTGCGACACGGGCATCTCTGCCAGTTCGCCTACGTCGCGCGGCTTTTGGGCCTCTCGCCGAGGGAAGTCGCCGCCATCCGCGGCGAAGTCCTGGCGGGCCGTCGCGAGTCGATGTACGGCGTTGTGCGGGCCAGTTTCGGCATCGGCAATCGAGTCGATGACGTCCTGCGCTTGGGCGACGCCCTGGAAGAAATCGCCGCCACACCGCAGCGCAAACAGCTTTACACGCGGGATGCCGCCGGCGAGTGGATTCCCAAGGGGCTTCCGGCGATCGATGCGGCGGGGTTTTTCCGGGTGTAGGGTTCGGTTTACCGTTCCATCGCGTAGCGCAGCGGTTCGTTCTGCGACAAGCTCCACAACACTTGCGAATCGCCGACCGCACTGTCCGGAAGGAAGTCGGCAACATTCGATGGCAGCGTCAAGCGGACCACGGTGGGCACAGGGACGAAAAAATGCCCCACGAGCCGGCGCAAGAGGGCCGGCGCGACGACGCTCGGACCGACCATGCGTACATGGTGCCCGAATCGGCTGTCATGGCGGACCGTCCGGCCGGTGTGATAGCGAACCTCGCGGCCCTTACCCAGCGGATACTCGACATCGACTCCGATCTCGAAGGAAACGGTCTTGCCCTGGTGCCGTAGCGGGATGGCGACGGGGAACCTCGCCACCCCAAACCCGGCTGGTCCGCACCGTATTTCGGGCGAGACGGTCGCCACACGGGCGGGGCACCCAGTACCCTGGGTCGCCGGCCGCAAGGCGATCCGAGCGGTCGAAGGCCCGAGATAACGGCTCTGGAACATGATCGTGAATGTGGCCACGGCATCGTCGCGGTCCAACGAGATGCCAAAGCAAAAACCGTCGCGGTCGAAAATCTTGTCCTTGCAGAGGCCCAAATAATCGGGCAGGAGGTCGCGGCGAAGTTGCCATCCCAGGAGAAGCACCAGGCAAGCCGCGGCGATGGTCCAGCCGAGGCACTGGAGCGCCATGAGCTGCGGCGTGGGCCGGTTTGCGGCAAGGGTCAGCACGGCAATTCCCAGGCCAAGACCAACGCCGATCAGGGTGACCTTCTTCAAAGCGAAACTCCAGCAGGATGAGTCAGGTGACCCCATCTAACGGCGGGTCACTCAAGAATTAGGAAGGGGCTTTCCCTTATTATAATTTGGCTGGTCGCGATTTGCGAATCTGAGAATTCAAAGAGGTATTTGCAGCCTTTTGGTTTCATGTATAATCAGTTCAGTTCCAGCCCGAACATGGATGTCGCGATCATGGGAAACAAGGCTAAGAAGCACGGACGGCAGAAGTCTGCGAACGATTTATTCCAATATGCCCAAAGGGCGATGGAAAAGCAGGACTTCAAGGAGGCCCTGAAGAACGCCAAGGTCTGCTTTCGGCAGGATCCGAGCCACGAACATCGCCAAATCCTCGAGCGGTCATGGTTGGCCCGCGGGCTCCAGTTGGCCCGTGCGGGTCTGCAAACGGAGGGGCGGGCGGCAGCCCAGGAATTGCTGGCCATGGGCGTTTCGCAACCGGACGTGCAGCAGGGGTTGCCGGAGTTGCTTCTGGCCGTCGGGCTCTACGATCAGGCGGTCGCGTCGGGCAAGATCTGCGGCAATGGGCAAGAGGCCGACCCTGTCGTGTTGGCGCGTGCCGCCGATCGGGCGGTGGTCGATCCGGCATCGGCGCCGGCGTCGTTGTCAGGAATTCGCGAGGGGGCGACAGGGGTCCGCGCAGCCCTCGATGCGCTCGACGGGGGCGACGAGGGTGCGGCCATGGCCGCTTTGGGCGATGTGCCCCGAAACTCCCCCTTCGCCGCATGGAGGCTCTTTATCCGCGGCCTGGCGGCCTATTATCGTCGTAATGACGAGGCAATGCGTGCCAACTGGGACCGCCTTGATGCCGACCGCTTCCCCGCCCGGTTAGCGGCAGTGTTGCGCCGCCTGGCCGATCCCGCGTCGGCTGGCGGGGACCAGGAGGAGTTCCGTCAAGCGATTCGCATCTTGGAAAAGGACCTCTGCGGCGGACCGGTGGTCTGGTATCTCGAGTCGTTGCAACAAAGCCTGCGGGACCATCGTTGGCGCGAGGCGGTGTTCGCGCTCCGCCGTTGGAAAAAGGAATTTCAGGCGGCCCTGCCCGGCATCGCCCAACGGCTCGATCGCCTCTTCTACGACATGGCGGTGCGAAAGACCAATCCAAAGCGGCTGCGCGATTTGACAACCGCCATCGATCCGCCGCGCTGGGACCCCCGCTGGAATCGGGCCTGGGCGATGATCTGCGAGGCAGAGGAAGAGGATCTTGAACGAGCCCAGGTTCTCTGGCTCGCCTACCTGGACGACCTGGCCTCCATGCCTGACTTGAAACCCGGCGAGCGAACCCTGGCGCAGGCCATGGTCTGGGAACGACTCGGGCGACAGTGGGCCGACGAGTACGACGACTACGACGACTACGATGAGGAAGACGAAGAGGACGAAGAGGACGAGGGCGCGGAGTACTACCAGGACGAAAAGTTCAGCCGCGATCGGCGGCGTCTGGCGCGGGCGAAGGCGGTCGAGTACTTCAACAAGGCGATCTGTCTGGCACCCGGCTTTTCGGCTGCCTACCATGCGTTGGCCGGGAATTACGTCCATTGGGGAGAAGAGGATGCCGCAGCCGAAGTTCATCGGCGGCTGTTGGCGCAGGTCCCCGACGACATCGGCGCAATCACCTTTCTCTTCCGCTACCACCGCAAACGCGACGAGGTTGCGGCCCGTGACTATGCCTTGCAGGCGCGGCGTCTCAAACCGGCGAGCGACGAGATGCTCAACATGGCCGTGGCGGGGCATTTCCTTGCCGCCCGGACACTGACCCTCCAGGGCCGCTGGGACGAAGCCCGTGCCGAGTTGGCGGCAGTCGCGGCGGCCGGTCCCGCGTCGGGTGCTGCCGCCTACGACCTGCCGGTCTGCCGGGCGATGGTCGAATTCAAGGCCGGCCAGCCGGCCGCAGGTCGCCATTGGGTGGACCAAGCGCTGAGCGGAGGCGACGATCCGGCCGACGTCTACATGGCCCTCTCCATCGAATCCGTCCGCTATGAATTGCCCTTTGAACTTGGAGGCATGCCCGTGCAGTTCCAGGACCACTGGCTGTCTTCCATGAAGAAGCGCCGCGGCCGGGCCGCAGGCGCCATGTCGCGACGCATGTGGGCCTTCATGCGAGAGGAGCTGGAGCTTTCCGGAAAGTACGCATTTTTGAACGACTATCTGGAGCGGGTCATCAAGTATGTGAGCCGCTGTTCGCGGATCCGCTGGCAGGCCGACGACCTGTTGCACGTTTGCCGTTTCTTCGATCAAGTTGCCGTGGACCAGCAGTTCCGGGAGGTCCGCCGGCCGCTGGTGAAATTCCTCGATACGGGCCGCAAGAAGTTTCCCCAGGAGCCGGAGTTCCACGTGATGCGGGGAGAAGTGGAAATGCGGCGGGGGCCCACGTTCTGCGATCGCCGCCTGGCTCGCAAATGTTTCGAGATGGCGATCGAAACCGCGAAGACCTCCCTGCACCCCAAGGCCAAGGAGATTCAGCAGGCTGCCAGCCAGCGGTTGCGGCTCTTGGGCCGGGACGATGGGGGAGGGCCGCGGAGACGGGGACCGCGAGCAGCGAGCGATTTTGACGGTTTCCCGCCGGGGTTTTTCAGTAGCCGCGGTCCAAGGGAGGAAATGATGAAAATAATCAAACAGATGTGCGCGTTGAGCGGCCGCAGTCCGAGGGAGGAAATGATCGAAGCGATCAAGCAGGTGTGTGCGGCGGCGGGCGTCGATCCCCTGGAGGCGATCGATGAATTCCTGGGCGCGTTGCCCCTCGGCGCCGGGACGGAAGGGAGGAAATAGATGGTCGATCCGTATGAAACGCTGGGGATTTCACCGCAGGCCGACGAAAAGGAGATTCGCACCCGCTACCTGGAATTGGTCCGCGAGTTCCCGCCCGATCGCGCCCCGGAGCAATTTGCCTCGATCCGGGCCGCGTATGAACAACTGCGCGATCCAGCCGTCCGCTTGCGGTCGCTGCTGTTCGGCGTGGGTAAAGAGGACTCGCTTCCCGCCATGATTGCCGAAGTTCGCAACCACCTCCGCAACGCACGCATCCCGACGAAGACTCTGTTGACCTTGGTCAAGCCGTGATCGATAGGGAGTTGTGATGACCGATTGGCCCCAGACCGATGATCTGCTGGATAGATTTCGCACCTGGCTCGAGCAGGTCCGCGAGGAGAGCCGGACCGTGGCAACGGCGCCGCCGCCCCAACCGGACGGCCAGGGCAGCGCCGCGGAAGATGCCGTGAGCGAGTTCGGGCTTGTCGACCTGGTGCGCGAATTCACCGCCCTGCGGCACGAAGTCAAATTGCAGACGAAGAGTTCGCGGGGGCTGGAAGAGCAGACCGCTGCGGCCATTGCCGCGATCGAGGAGGCCGCCCGTCACTTCCGCGCCGTCGAGCCCCAAGAGGCCGAGGCGGCACGGCGGGCGACCTTGCCCCTGATCGAGTCGATGGCCGATCTCGACGAAGCCCTGGAACGGGCCCAGGTCGTGGTGGAGTCGGCCTGTGGCCGGCTGGGCGACGAGTCGCGGACCGCTTTTCGCCTGCGACTCGCCGACCTGTATGCGGCCCAGCCGGCATGGAAGCGCTGGCTCTGCCGCTCCTGGTATGCCGCCGCTCGCGACCTCTGGCAGGCCGATGCCGATGACCGCAAGCGGATCGTCGATGCCCTGGCCGAAGGCTACGCCATGGTCCGCAAACGGCTCCATCGAGCGATGGCCAAAGAAGGTCTGTACCGCATGGCCAGCGTGGGGCTGCCGGTCGATCCGCACGCCATGACCGTGATCGAGGTGGTCGACGCCGAGGACCACCATGCCCCCGGCACGGTGGTTGAGGAAATCCGCCCCGGCTATCGCTGGAACGGCAAAGTCGTGCGCTTTGCGGAAGTCCGTGCGGCCCGTACTACGAATCAACACTCCTGAACCTCTGAGGAATGAACATGCTGGAACCGATCGTAGGAATCGATTTGGGAACGACTAACAGCGAGATCGCCGTGATCCGCGACGGGCGGCCGGAGGTGATCCGCACCGACGGCGAGGCCATTCTGCCCTCGGTCGTAGGCCTGGATCCGCAGGGGCAGTTGCTGGTCGGCACGCCGGCCCGGAACCAGTGGATCTTGGCCCCCGAGCGGACCATTCGTTCCATCAAGCGCAAGATGGGCGAGGATTGCAAGGTCTGGCTGGGCGATCGCGAATATGCCCCGCAGGAGATCTCGGCCATCATTCTCGGGCGTTTGAAGGAGCGGGCGGAGCAATATCTCGGGCACGCGGTCCGCAAGGCCGTGATCACCGTGCCCGCCTTCTTCAACGAAGTGCAGCGCGAGGCCACGCGCGAGGCGGGCGAGTTGGCCGGTTTGGAAGTCGTCCGCATCATCAACGAGCCCACCGCCGCCGCGTTGACCTACGATCCGGACACGGAGAACATGGAACGGCTGCTGGTCTATGACCTGGGCGGCGGGACGTTCGACGTTTCCATCGTGCAGGTCGAACGGGGCGTGGTCGAGGTCCTCTCCAGCCACGGCGACACGCACCTGGGCGGCGACGACTTCGATCAACTGCTGCTGGACTATGTGTGCGACGAGTTCGCCAAGGAGCACAAGATCGATTTGCGGAAGTCGCTGGTGGCCAAGTCGCGCGTGCTCAGCGCCGTCGAGGAGGCCAAGAAGGTCCTGTCCGTCGAGGCCGTGGCCGCGATCCAAGAGGAATTCATCGCCGAGAAAGACGGCGCGGCCTTGCACCTCGACCTGGAACTCGAGCGTCTGGCGTACGAAGCCCTCATCGAGCCGCTCTTGGCGAAAACGCTCACCTGCGTCGATCAATCGTTGGACGACGCCCGCTTGAACGCCCAGCAGATCGACAAGGTAATCCTCGTAGGCGGGGCCAGCCGGACCCCGCTGGTCCACCGCCTGCTGGAGCGGCGCCTGGGGCGGGAACTGCACACCGAGGTCGATCCCGACCTGTGTGTCGCCATGGGCGCGGCCGTGCAGGGCGGCCTGATCAACGGCATCGACGTGGGGCCGGTCCTGGTCGACATCACGCCGCACACCCTCGGCATCGAGGCCCTGGGCCTAGTGCAGGGCATGCTCACGGATTATAAATTCGTGCCGGTCATCCGTCGCAATACGCCGTTGCCCGCCACGCGCTCGGAAATGTTCTCGACCGCCCACGATCGCCAGAAACAGGCCATGATCTCGGTCTATCAGGGCGAGAACGCCGACGTCCGCGAGAACCAGTTCATCGGCGAATTCCTGCTGGAGGGCCTTTCCCAAGTCGATGCCGGCAACGAGATCCTGGTCCGCTTCGCCTTGGATCTGAACGGCATCTTGAAAGTCACGGCCGAAGAGCAGGCTACCGGGTTGCAGAAACAGTTGACCGTCGAGAATGCGGTATCACGGTTTCGGCGGCAGAGCCGGCCGGCCGCCGCCGGGGCGGCCTCGCTGAAGCCGGCGGCAGAGGTTGCAGCCCCCGCCACGAGCGATTCGGCAGCGGGCGGCAGGGCTCCAGGAGCGGGTGGGGATTCGGGAGCCGGCGGCGCGGCCGACGTTCCCGCCGACGTGGCGGCCGCCATCGACCGCAGCAGCGCCCTGATCTCCAAGGCCCTGAGCGTGGCGGCCAACGCCAGCGACGAGGATCGGCAAGAGATCGACCGCCTGGTCAAGGACCTGGAGGAGGCCTCGGCAGTCCGATCGGTTCCGCGGCTCAAGCAGGTCGGCGCCGAGTTGGAAGACCTCGTCTTCTACCTCCAGGACGCCTGATGCCGCGACCATGAATACACGGTGCCCGGAAGGTTCGCTGGATAATCGTTTCGTCTGCCCCGTCTGTCGGGCGACCCAGGAGTGGTCCGACGTTTGTCGCCGTTGCCGTTGCGATCTGCGCTTGCTGCGCCAGGCCGATCTAGCCCGTCGCCGGGCCCGGCAGCAGGTCTTGCTCCATCTTCGCGCCGGTTGTTGGGCCGAAGCACAGCGCGCGGCACAAACCTGTCATGCCCTCCAGCCCGACGCCGATTCGCAGCGTTTGCTGGCCGTCTGTTGTCTGCTGGGCGGGAATTTTCGCCAGGCTGCAGGATGGACCTCCGGGTCCGTCCAGTCCGTTGAGTGACAAGATCCGGGGTACCCGCTTTGCGGGTCGGCGATGCCGGCCCACCATGCTTGACCGGAAAGCACACTATGGTGGGCCGGCGCTCGCCGACCCGCGACCCGCAAACGGGTACCCCGTGCCCTGGATCTTGCTTGTCGGACCCTACACCACCGGCTTGCGGCGAAACGGCTTCTGGAGTGCCGCCACGCATATTTCCCGCCGATTGTGGGCCAATTGCCGGGCGCGAACCAGATTGAAGCCCCAACTGCGAATTCGGGCGAGATAGGCAGGCACTTCCGCGGCCAACTGCCACTGCGGGAGCTTGAGGGTCAAGAGCATCCCCCGAATATTGACCTCGGCGTGGGTCACGATGGCTTCGATGGCGTCGAGCGTGAAGTTGGGCGCGACGTTCATGTCGGCGGTGAGCCAGCGGACCTTACGAAACGCCCGGCGCGGAACCTCGACGGCGCGACGGCGAATGTGGCGGAATTTTCGGTTCTCAAGGACCTGGGGGGCCATCTCGGCCGGATCGATGCCGATGACCTCGAATCCCCGCCCCAACAACGACTGGCTGGCGCCGCCGGGCGAACTGCCGATCTCGGCAAATCGGGCGCCCGCCGCGGCCGGTAATTGCGACCAGTCGAGGGCCTCTTCCATTTTCAGCCAGGCACGGCTCGCCACATCTTGGGGCAAGTCGCGACCGAATATCCCGCCAGGCCAGCAGGACGCAACGGATCGGGCCCGATGGAAACCGACCCACCACTGATTTGGCTCGACCAGCACGCAGTCGGCGATCCAGTCGCCCGGCGCGGCTTGCTGCTGAAGGTGGTTTCCTGGCGCCAGACGCTCCGGGCGAAGGCAGGCGATCCGCAGTGCCTCGTAGACGGCAATGGCCTCCGGCGTGATCGATGGCTCAAAACCGTGGACGCCCGCTTCCGCCCGATCGCGCTCCCAGACGTGGATCTGACGAATCGGCCGCTCGCCGAGTAGATTCCAGACCTGCCGGGCAGCGTCGGCTCGATCCGGGGTACCTGCGCAGCGGGTCGGCGACACCTTTCCCAGCGAAAAACCGTAGGCCCGAGCAAAGACGGATGCGAGGTTGAAGTCGGGCGTAAGATATTGCTGCTCCGGCAGTTTGAATGTCAGAAATCCGGGCCGCGAGTAGGCGAACCGAGAGTCTGGCCAGCGCTGGGCCACTTCGCCTTTGACCGCTTTTTCCGCGCCCACCTGGCAGGTGACAAAAAGGAAACGGGCCGGCTGCGCGGGGGTTGGCATGATAAGGAGCCAGGGAAAGCGTTTTTCGGAAAACCGTCTATTATAATCGCAACGGGTATAAAATGTAGCGAGCGAATTGCTACGGATACCGGACATGGAGAGCCGATTTTGAGCGTAAAACATCATGTGGTGATTGTCGGCGGTGGATTTGGCGGCCTTTATTGCGCCCGATCACTGCGAAGGCGCCGGTCCAGGTTACCCTCATCGACCGGCGGAACTTCCACCTCTTTCAACCGCTGCTGTACCAAGTGGCCACAGGTGGCTTGTCTCCCGCCAACATCGCGGCGCCGCTGCGGGCCGTACTGGCACGGCACTCGCATATCGCGGTTCTGATGGCCGAGGTTTGCGGCTTCGACCTCGCCGGCCGCCGTGTTTTGTTTAGCGACGACAGTATCACCTACGACTCCCTGATCGTGGCCGCCGGCTCGGAAACGTCGTACTTCGGCCACGAGAACTGGGATGCAATCGCGCCGGGGTTGAAGACCATCGAAGAAGCGACCGACATCCGCCGCCGTGTGCTGACGGCCTTCGAAACGGCCGAACGGCAGCGTGACGCGGTCCATGTTCGTCAGCAGTTGACCTTCGTAATTATTGGCGGTGGGCCGACCGGCGTGGAAATGGCGGGGGCAGTAGCGGAAATGGCCCGTCATACGCTTCGTGGCGAGTTCCGCGGGATCAACCCATCCGACGCCCGCATCTACCTCATCGAAGGCAGCGAGCGCGTGTTGAACGCCTTTCCGCCAAAGGTTTCCGCCCGGCGCAGGCCCAATTGGAGCAGCTTGGAGTTACTGTCCGCCTGAATACCTTGGTCACCGACGTCCGATCGAGCGGCGTAACGATTCGTCGCGACGAGCACTCCGAAGAAATCGTGGCCGCTACCTCGATCTGGGCAGCCGGAGTGCGGGCATCGTCTCTGGGCAAGGTGCTTGCCGACGCCGCCGGCCTCGAACCCGATCGACAAGGCCGCGTGCCCGTCGCACCCGACTTGTCATTGCCGACGCATCCCGAGGTATTTGTGATCGGCGACATGGCCCTTGTCCGCCCCTTTCCCGACGCTGCGCCGCTGCCGGGGGTTGCGCCGGTGGCGATGCAAGAGGGGCACTACGTGGCAAAACTCATCCGTCATCGCCTGCGCGGTGGCACTCTGCGACCGTTTCGATATCGCGACCGCGGCAACATGGCCACGATCGGTCGCGCCCGAGCCGTGGCGGTGGTTGGTCCCCTCAAGTTCTCCGGCCTGCTGGCCTGGTTGATGTGGCTCTTCATCCACCTGATGTATATTGTCGAGTTCCAGAATCGTCTGCTGATATTCTTTCAGTGGGCGTGGAATTACTTCACGTGGAATCGCTCGGCACGGTTGATTACCGGCGATTGGCGACATGAGGTACCTAAAAGATAGTAATCAGACGTGGAAAACCTGCAACACCCAGTTTCCAATCAGGGCCACGATCAAGGCCAAGCCGAAGAGTTCGGGGAAGCGCCTTCCCAACGGTTGACGATTGCGGCCCAAGAGAGCTGTCAGCCGATAGGGAATCTGCAGGACCACGGCCAGTGCGAGGAGCCATCCCACGCGATGCTTCAAGAACGCACGATGCCAGTCGCCGTGGGCCAAGCAAATAAAACTTCGCGTCAGCCCGCACCCGGGACAGTCAACGCCGAAAATGGCCTGCGACGGACACGACGAGGGAATGGGCCAGTCGGGAAGAAACCAGAACGCCGCATGGTCGTCGCTTCGCACCTTGAGCACCAGCGACAGAACAATGATCCCACAGGCGATCCCCAGCATCTGCCGGTGGCGCCGCAGCAGTTGCAGCTCGGTTTGCGATCCATGCGGGTCGTTGGGCAATTCGTCGTTGGCGACGATTATGGCAGGGGTTGCCTTGCCGGGATGACCAGGATGGCCTGACATTTTTTGCATCGCACTTTCTTTCCCGCGGCGCCGGCTGGAACCGAATAACGAGATCGGCACTGGCCGCACTCGATGACAAGGTTTGGCGCGGCCGGCGGCGGTTGAAACTGCGGCGGCAAGGCCGCAGGGACCGCGGTCGGCAATATGGGCTGGGCCCACGGCAGGGCCTGGGGTCCCGCCGCCGGTGGCAGTGCGGCGGGAACCGCCATCGGCGGAATGTAGGCAGGCGACTCCGTGCCGCTGCGTATCGGCGGCGCTGAGGACGCCGCCGCATTTCCCATGGGCGGACTAAAGTCCACCCTACGAGCGTTAACCGCCATCGGCAGCGGCGGGACCGCCGGCCGGGCAAAGGCCACGGGCTGAGGAATCGCGGCGGGGTCCGCCGCAAAGGGGATGATCGACGGGTCGCCGGGCGCCGTGTACCCATGGTCGGCGGGCTCGGGCAACCGGTCGTCCATGACGAAATTCGTGCGATCCAACGGCAGTTTATCCTGGTTCGCTTCCACCCAGCGTGCCGCCTCGCCATTCAAGGGGCTCTTCGTGTTGTAGCTCTGATACGCGATCATCTCGCCGATCCGTGCGACCATCGACCAGAGTGGCTCACCAGCGGCCCAATGGTCGCCAATGCAGATCGCGTGGGGGGCAATGTTGGGATGAAACACGGGCGTCAGCATCCGGCACTGGGGCGGCAAGCGCGGGTAGGAGAGCGGAAGCGAAATCTCCACGATATGATTGGCCACTGTCTGCAACTGCTCGTCGACCTCGCGGAGACCCTTGATCTGGAATTCCAACTGGTAACGCTCGGGCGGCGTGCCCTGAACCTGGATCAAGCGAATCCGCGGTTGCTGGGCCAGGAAAGCCCGCAGCTTCTCGTAGTCCGCTTGCAATCGCCGCAGCCGCACGGTGCTCATGACGGTGAAACCGATCCTATGGGTCCTGTTCGTCTTCCTCTTTGGCCGGCGCCTCTTTTTCGGCATGCACCCCCGGCGGATCGAGTTCCAAGAGCGTATCCAGGGCGATGGCAAAGCCCAGCCCTTCGCTGAAGCGTTTGTCGTTCGTCCAGGTGTTGATGCCGATCAGGACCCCCGATTTGTCGTACAGGCCGCCGCCGCTATTGCCCGGATTCAGCGGGGCGTCGGTCTGGATCACGTGGACTTGCCGCAAACCGCGGTGTTGCAGTCGCAGTTGCGAAATGCTGCCGCGGGTATGCGTCCAATCGAGGTGTTGCGGATTGCCGATGGTGAAGACCTCGCTGCCGATCACCAGCTCGGTCTTGGGCTTCCAGGAAGCGGCCCGCGCGCCCGTGCCGTCGACATCGACGCTGATCAAGGCCAGGTCGATGCCGTCGGGGGCAGTCCATACGACCCGGCCTGGGTGAGCAGGCTGACCGATGAGCTTGACCTGCAGTTTGCCGTCGGGCGGACCTCCCTTCTCGTCGGTTGCTTCCTGGCCGCGAAAGTTCAGATCGACAACGTGCCGGTTGGTGACGATCAGGGCCGAGCCGTGCTGGATCTGCAGGATCACGCCGGAGCCGATGCCCGTGCCGCCAAACAGACCGCCGCTCTTCGTTTCCACCAGCACGTTGGCCCGGACGCTGCGGGCGATGGCGGGCGCCATGTGATTCAGGGCGTCGACATCCGGCTCGAACTCGTCCAGGCTGATGGTGAGATGACCGCCGGAACCAAAATAGACGGCAAGAAAAACGATCCACCCCACGGCGTCGGCCAGACCGAGCAGGATGCCGGTCACGGCGAGCCCAGCGCCACGCTGGCGGGTATGATGGATCCCACCCAGCGCCAGGCTGCCCAGGAGGATGGCGATCAAGCCCGTCACGACGCCAAAAAGCGGAATGCCGGCCGCGCCGACGATTACCGCGGCGATCGCCAACCGCGACCAGCGGCGGGGTTGCAAAGGATCGTGGCTGACCGTGCTGCCGGGAAAATAGGAGGCTGGCACGACCACTGACCGGGGGGGAGGCTGGACTCGAGCCACCTCGTCGACCGTGATCCGCAGCTCCGCTTGCCGGTTCTCGCCGAGGATCCGCCGGGCCGGGGCACAGTCGTAAGATCCACAACCGTCTTTGGAATGCCAGCAGGAGACGTGATGGACCGCGCCGCAGCGCACGCAGGCCACGATCTCCTCGCCGTGGGCGATCGTCCCCCCGCAGTGCGGGCAGCGGGCACCGGCCTCGCGGTCGCCGGCAGTTCGGTTCGTATAGGGCGAATCAGCCAACATTTTTCTCGTCGGTCACTGCAACCCCCAGAATAAAGCGAACAAGAGCATCAAGATCGAGTATAACACAGAGATTCCGATCGCGGTATAAGCCAACACCAGGTGGACCGGACTGGCCGCGGCGATTTCGCGTCGCTTGGGCAACAAAACGGTGCAGTTGATGATCGCCATTAAGGGGGCTACGCAGCCGATCAACAGGCTAATTGCGAACAGGGCAACGACGGTGTTCAGCATTCCCTTTTGGGTTTGCCTTCGCTTCTCACGGCGATGCATGTCGGCCAGCGAAAGTGGGTTGGCGGTGCCGAAATCGGTATGGCAATAGCGGCATTTCACAGCGATCGACTTGATCGTTTCGCCGCAGGCCGGACACTTCTTGGTATCGCCCCAGGCGGTCAGGGGCTGCGACGCGGCCTGGCCCTTTTCCAGCGACGGCGCCTGCTTGCAGCCATAGGTGCCGCAGCCGCCGATCTCCGCCCAGCACTCGCGATGGTGGATCTGATCGCATGCCGGGCAGGTCACCACCGGCTCCTCGGCGGCGATTGCCGACTGGCAGATCGGGCAAGAGTTGCCTAGATCGCCCGGTTTCAACTGTCTGGAAGTCAGAACCTGGGCATCCAAGGTCAAGGCGATGCCATTCTTGCACTGCGGACAGCGAAACGCCCGGTTAGCCGTCTGCTCCGGCAGGCGGACCTGAGCTCCACAGGTGCAAGTGATGATTTCGGACATGGCAGGTGGAGATCCGGCGGAAAGGTCATCGAAAATGATGAGGGGCATTTGCCATTTGAATGAGCATGCCGACGACAAACCCGACTACGTTGACAACGATCGAAATAAGGACCATCTTCATGCCCTTCGACTTGCCCTGAACCGCATAAACAATTCCCACAATGCAGCCAATGTTTGAGCAGAGAATGCAAAGGATCCAATCCACGGCGGTCAGGGCCTCATCGTCCTTGCTCTTAGCCAATTGGCCTCTCATACGAGGGTCGAAGATCGCGCCGCAGAAACGGCATTTGGCTGCTCCAACGACAATCATTTCGCCGCACTCCGGACAGGGCCGCCGCGCCTCGCCGCCCGGGCCCGACGCGGTTGGCGCGGCGGCCGTCCCCTGCAATTGATCGAGCCAGTTTTCCGGAGGGCCGGCCGACGGATGCGGGCTGAAGGGGGTGGAGGGCTCGGGCGCAGGCGCGTAAATGTCCTCGGCGTCATGCACGACCTCGGGCACGACCATGATCTGGCCGCAGGAAGGACACTTGGCCTTCTTGCCCGCGGCTGTGTCTGGCGCCGAGAGCGTCTTGCCGCACGACGGGCAGTTCATTTGGATGGGCACGGTTGTCTCCTTCTTGCGGAGGGATCAGCTTGGGCGAAGCCGTTTTCTGCCTGAAACTCAAGCCGATCTTTCCGAAACTCAATTTAGAAGTTTCGGCCCCCGTTTGCAAATACAAAAATGAAGATGATCGCATAAATAATGGTCCAGCCCACTGCAGCGAGAATACCCATGACCATGCCGGCGGTCGCCATTCCCTTGCCCTCAAGATTCCTCGACTTGGTCATGCCATTCTTGGCGACGGAGGAAAAGATGATTGCAACAATTCCGATCACAATGCCGAAACAGCCGGTTATTAGCGCCACGATTCCGAGAATCATGCTTGTAACGGCGAAGCCCTGATAGCTTTGACCACGCTGCATCGAGGTGCCCCGCAGTCGCGGATCGAAAATGGCGTCGCAGAATCGGCACTTGGCCGCCCCGACGACGATCATTTCGCCGCACTCCGGGCAAGGCCGCCGCGCCTCGCCGCCCGGGCCCGAGGCCGTTGGCGTGGCTGTCATCCCCTGCACTTGATCGAGCCAGTTCTCCGCAGGGCCAGCCGAGGGTTGCGGGCTGAAGGGGGTGGAGGGCTCGGGCGGCGGTGTGTAAAGCTCCTCGGCGTCGTGTACCGCCTCGGGCACGACCATGATCTGTCCGCAAGACGGGCACTTGGCCTTCTTGCCTGCTGCGGTGTCCGGCGCCGAGAGCGTCTTGCCGCACGATGGGCAGTTCATTTGGATGGGCACGCTTGTCTCCTTCTTAGGAATGTGGCGCTAGGTAATCGAACGGCCAGAGCGGAATATTTCTGAGAATGCCGTATGCCAACAAGACCGCAAGCGCACACCAGGAAACCCAAGGATGATATCGCCATCTCGGAATTGCCAGCAGCAAGCACAAGACGGGGATGGAGACCACCATCAACGGGTTCAGTCCCAAGGCGCCCCGAACGTCACCGTGCAAGACATGGTGCATGGCACGGAGGGACCCACACCCCGGGCAATACAGGCCGGTAAGCCCGTGGAGAGGACACGGCGGATAGATGCGCAATTGCGCTGGGTTGACGGAGTATAGGAGGACGACGCAACAAGTCATTACGATTCCCACCGAGAATCTGCAAAGCGTTATCATCATCGCACTCCTTGCGCCCCTAGTGGCCCGCCATGGCGCCGATAATACCCAGAATCACGTAGAAAGCAAGCACCGCGAGTCCGAGGCCGAATGAAATCCAAGACCACATCTTTGCGCTATCTGACGCACTTTTCGCCCCCCGCATGTCGCCCGCCTGAAGGCGCCCGTTCACCTGAGCAGCGTAGACGATGGCGACGATGCCGAACGGGAGGCAGCAAAACAAGGTTGTCAGAATTGCCTGGGCGAGGTAGTTTGGTACCGTTTGGTAGCTGTTCGTTCCCGCCCTGCCTCTTAGACGAGGGTCGAAGATGGCACCGCAAAATCGGCACTTCGCCGCCCCGGCGACGATCATTTCACCGCACTCCGGGCAAGGCCGCCGCGCCTCGCCGCCCGGGCCCGAGGCCGCTGGCGTGCCTGCTGTCCCCTGCACTTCATCAAGCCAGTTTTCCGCCGGGCCAGCCGAAGGTTGCGGGCTGAACGGGGTGGAAGGCTCGGGCGCCGGTCTGTACAGCTCCTCGGCGTCGTGTACCGCCTCGGGCACGACCATGATCTGTCCGCAAGACGGACACTTGGCCTTCTTGCCTGCTGCGGTGTCCGGTGCGGAGAGCGTCTTGCCGCACGACGGGCAGTTCATTTTGATGGGCACGGTTGTCTCCCCGACAAAAAATGTGGATGGTGATGGAAGGTGGGGCGAGTATCCGAAGGGCTGATATCAAAACTGCGACATGTTGGCCCCGAAGAAACCGACCTTGATGCCATTGCCCGTCAGCATCTTTGTCGCTGCCTGATTGATGACCAACAGGATCACGAGCCCCACGCAGGGAATGATGACCAAAATACCCAGGACAATGCCCGTCCCCGTGGAGTAGACCCTTGTGGCAACGAGAATCGCAAAGACAATGCCCGCGATAATTGCACATAGTACCACCAAACTCGGAATGACTGCCAAAAACCGATTCACTTGAGTCAATACGCCGTAAGCCACAGCGGCGAGGATGTAGATCAGGATGCAAAAAATGAGTCCCCGCTGATAGGTAGCAACCTGCCTCAAGTTCTCGTTCGCGCTGCCTGGTCTGTTTTTTTCCAGGAGTTTGAGTTGAGGATCGAAGATGGCGTTGCAAAAGCGGCACTTCGCGGCTCCCACAATAATCATCTCACCACACTCGGGGCATGGCCGCCGTGCCTCACCGCCCGGGCCCGAGGGTGTCGGGGCTACGGCCGGCCCCCGCATTGGATCAGTCAAGTTTTCCCTAGGGCCGGCCGAGGGTTGCGGGCTGACGGGGGTGGAAGGCGCGGCGCCGGCGCGGAAACGTTCTCGGCCTTAAGTACGACCGCGGGCACAGTCATGACCTGTCCGCAAGACGGACACTTGGCCTTCTTGCCTGCTGCGGCGTCCGGTGCGGAGAGCGTCTTGCCGCACGAAGGGCAGTTCATCTTGATGGGCACGGTGTTTTCCTTCTCACAGGGGTCAGGACGGGCGGGTCTCTTTCAACTGGAACTCCAGCACGGTTTTTCCCAGCACGACCTGATCGCCATGATTCAAGGCTTGTCGCCGGATGGGAACGCCGTTGACGTAGGTCCCGTCGCGGGTGTTGCAGTCTTCGATCTCAAAGCGGCCGCCTCGATTATAAATCAGGGCGTGTCGCGGTTCGATAGCCTCGTCCTTGAAAAGATAGACTTCGGCCTTGGGCGAACTGCCCAGTACCGTCGTATCGCGGAATAGAACGAATTGCTTGCCGGCCAGGGGCCCGGCGCGCATCAGCAGCCAGGCCGTCTTTGTCCAGCCCTCGACCAGGCCGACGAACAGCCCCACCGAGAGGCCGATGATCGTAAAGCCAACAGCACGGGCGACCGTGGCCCGCTCGGCATGCAAGAGCACGTCAATCGGATCGAAGAGCAGGCCGCCGACCAGGCCCCCCATTACGCCGCCGATGATCCCATTCAGGATGACTCTTCTTTCCCTGAGGGCGATGCCCTGGCCCAAACCGGCGGGAATTGCCGCCACGGCCCAGGCTGCGCCTCTCCCCATCATCAAGATCAACAGTGCGAATCCAGTGGGCTGCTTATCGTGACGATTGTTTGCGAATCCCGCGGCAATATTATGCATGATCCCAAAGATGAACATGGCGGGGATGAGGGCGAGCAGCCCACCGCCAAAGCCTATGCCCAGCCCGACGAGCCCGCACACGACTGCCCGCGACGGATTTCGGCACATGATCCCTTCGGCGGCGCCAAGGAACAAACCGATCGTCGAACTGATTATGGGAAAGATGAGAAGAAGCATTACAAGGATCGTAAGTAGCGACTGATTGCCACGGATTATTGCTTTCTCGTCACAGAATGGCTCCAGGACGGCCCATCCCAGCAGGCCACCCAGTCCGCTGGCGATCGACAAATAGAACCAACTCGAATAGATGATGCGCACGATCAACGGTTGCGGATCGATGGGCCCCGTATCGCGGCGCAGGGCTTGCTGCATCTCGACGAACTCGTTCACCTGGGGCGAATAGAGATCGCTGGTGTCGATGCGGATCGGGGTTCGGGATTCGTCGCTCATGGTTGAATTCTCCGCTACGGTTTCTTCTCCGTTGCCGCCGGCTTAGGGCATCTGCGGGCTTGCTCTCCACCGGCTTCACCTCAGGCGCCTTGGCCGGGCGCAGCCGTGGTCTTGGGCGGGCTCGCTCCCGTTGTCTTGGCCCCGGTCGTTTTCTCTCCCGAATCGTGGGCCGCAGAATCCTTGGCCGCTGGGACTTGCACGTTCTCCTGCTCAGCCTCCTTGGCGTTGATCAACTGCTGCACCTCGGCAGCCTCTTCCGGGGTCAAGCTGTACACGCTATTGATTTTTTGAACCATCCTGTCCGTCATCAGCAACCCCAGTTCGACGTCGGACCACCGTTTCTTCGTCTCCTCCGCGGCGTCGCCGGCCAGAGCAATGTGCTCCTTGGCCAGCGTGTCGACGGCTACGGTGATCTTCTGCAAGTTTTCGTCGACCCGATCCATGTCCTCCCGCATGCCCGGCTTCAAGCCTTTGAAGAGGCCATAACGGGCCACGGCTCCCAACTCGGTCCTCGCGCGGTCCATCGCCGTCAACTTACTGCCGACAAGGTAGCCCAGCAAGAGGAAACATACTACGGTGAGAAGCCAGGTCATCGACGACGACAGCGGCGGCGCGACTTCCGGCTTGGGCATGGCAGCGGGCGACTCCCCGGCGGGCGATGCCGACGATGGCTTGCGGGCTCCGCCCTTCGACGAGAGGTGGATCTCGTTGCCCACCCAGAAGTGCGGAAAAAGCTTCGCCTTGCCGTTGCGCCAGACGAAAACTCCCTCGGTCCCGTTGACCGGATCGACCACATACGCGATATGGCCCGGCCCGTTGAAAAAATGGTCCTGGATAAAACAGTCGCGGTCGGAGAGAAAAATGCCGAAGTTGGGGTGCGAGTGATACCAGCCCACAATGTCCTGATCGGTGAACTTTGTGTCCATCTGCTGGTGGACCTCGTTCCAGGCCTCGTGGGTGAAGGTCACGTCGCCGGCGTTGCTGAGGGCCTTATCACAGCGGATCGACTCGCTCACCAGGACGAAGGGCCCGTCGGCGTCGCGATGCCAGTGGCCGACCAGTACGCCGCAGATTTCCAGGGAGAGCTTCTCGGCGGCATGCGCGGCGATTCGATCGTGAATCTTGCGATCGATGAAGACGCGAAAGTCGCGTTTGCCACCGGCGGGAAAGGCAGTCTCGCTCAGATCGCGCTTGGCGATCTGGGAAACATCCAAGGGATCGTTTTTCTCGGCCATGAGGGCATCACTCCTTCGCAGGTTCACTCCGTACCAATGGTTCCCAGGACCGACGCACGGTCACCGGCGAATTCGTAGAACGTCTGTTCGGGCCCGCACCGTCCGCCCAGAACATCCCATAGGGGGATGCCGAGCTCGCCCAACGTGCGATCGATGAAAGCCTCGCTGCCGTTGATGGTATGGTAGAGGTTCGGCGTGCGGTGCCCCTTGCACTGGGGACAACGCGCCTGCCGCTCATTGACCTTTCCCAACGACGCCAGGCAGGGTTCCTCGTCCTTGCATTCGGGGCAATAGAGCGAGGAAAGCAGATCGCTGCTGGTCTCGATCACGGCCTGGGGGCCCAGGTCGCCGCGGACCCGCTCCAGGAAATCGCCGGTCCGGGTTTGGGCGATGCTCAGCGGCAGGACGTGTACCGGCTCATCCGCGTCGTGGGCCGGGCAGTCGTCCTTGCGGGTGTAGGCGACAACGTAGCTGGAGTGCGTCATGCCTTCGAAGACGAAACCGCGTCCGTCCAGAACCTCCAGGCCATGGATCAGTTTGACCGCCTCTTGGCATTGGATGCCGGCGATCACCGACGCCGTTGTGGAGACGGTCGGCACCTTGCCTTCTTCCATGTCGTCGCGGCTCAGGAGGGCGCAGCTTCGCCGGGCTTGCAGCATCTTCCAATCGATTTCGTTCATCGTGCATTCGTAGCACGGACCGCAGGCCGGATCGAAGACCCGGGCGACGCCTTGGAGACGCTCGATCGCGCCGTCGATCCAGATCTTGCCTGCCCGGGCGGCGCCGCGATTGATGGCCACGCGGGCCTCGCGATTATCGAGACCGCCGAGGATCACGTCGGCCCAGCGATAGGCCCCGGCACCCAGGTCGTGCACGATGTTGGCCGTCAGCGGCTGCACGCGCATGCCGGGGTAGATTTCGCGGGCACGGGCGGCGGCGACGTCGGCCTTCGACAGCCCGCAGTCCTCCCCGCGAAACAAGACGGAACGGGAGAGGTTCGAGTTCTCGATGCGGTCGCGATCGGCCACCAGAACGTTGCCGACGCCCAAGAGGGCCAGGTTCTTGAGAATCTCGTTCCCCAACGCCCCGGCCCCGATTACCAGGAATTTCGCCTCAGACAACCGCTGCTGGTCCCACCAACTGATCAATCGCAGGCGGGCAAAGCGGTCCTCATCGGCCGCGTCTTTGACGGTAAGCAGTTCCGGCATGCGAGCGTCTTTCGTGGGCGTGGTTCTTCGATACGGCCCCGTAGGTCCTTCCTGCCGGGAAGGACTAATGCGTCGGGATTTCGTGGAGGCCTTGGGCTCTTCCGGCGGCTCCCGGCAGAATGGTCCTTCCCGGCAAAAAGGACCTACTTCCGGCGGTGATCTCCGGTTGCAAGCGGACGATGTCGCCGTTTTGCACGCCGGCGGAGGCGAGCGTCTCGTCGTCCAGGAGCTGGCGCCCGCTGGCGCGGTGCTGAAATTTGTAGCTCATCAACTGGTTGTCCGGGCTATATCGCGGCAGATTCATCTTCTCGACGAGTACGGCGATGACCCGATTCACGGGCGCGTCGGCCGGCAATTCGACCAGTTGCTTCTTGTTGCCCGTGGCGTCCCAGACTTCGATCGTGATGTTGTTCATGATGGCAGAGGAAGGAATTTGTGAACTCCTCCACTTGTAATCTGCCAGAAGCTCCTAGTCAAGGGGATACACCCCCTTTGGAGTGTGGTAATTTTAGTGCCGCTTTGCATCGCGATTAACGATCGCCTAACAGAGATTCGGGCTACTGCGCCCCCTCGGCAAATGAGATAAGAAGGGTAGAAGGGTAGGCCGGAACAAGCTTCGGGGCATCCGCGGTACCCGCTTGCGGGTCGTGGGTCGGTTCCGGCATTCGTGCCCGCGCTTTCATTGCTCCCCGCGGTTTCGGGAAGTGCGCATGGGGGGCGAACCATAATTGATTGCCACGATGCCGCTGCCTGCCGGAACTGCGCTGCGCTTGTTCCGGCCTACGCCTGCGCCTCGGCGGCCGGGACGTGGTCGAAAGTGAAGTCGCCGTCGACGTAGTCGATCCGCACCCGTGTGCCGGCCACCGACTCGTGCTTCAGCAGCTCCACGGCAAGCGGATTCTGCAGGCGCTGCTGAATCACGCGCTTCAACGGCCGGGCGCCGTACGTCGGATCGTAGCCTTCCAGCGCGATCGCGCTGATCGCGCGCTCGGTCACTTCCAGCTCGATCGCCTTTTCGGCCAACATCTTCCGCAGCCGCTCGACCTGCAACACGACGATCTTGTGGATCGCTTCCGGCGAGAGGGGATGAAAGATCAACACTTCGTCAACGCGATTGAGGAACTCCGGCAGGAAACGTGCATGAAGCGTCTCCATCACGGCCTCGCGCATCTGCTCCTCGCTGCCGCCTTCGCGGGTGATCTCCTGGATGACCTGGCTGCCGACGTTCGACGTCATGACCACGATCGTGTTCGTGAAGTCGACGGTGTGGCCGAGACTGTCGCTCAGGCGGCCGTCGTCGAGGACCTGCAGGAGGATATTGAAGACGTCGCGATGGGCCTTCTCGATCTCGTCCAGGAGGATCACCGCATAGGGCCGGCGGCGGACGGCTTCGGTCAACATGCCGCCTTCTTCATAGCCCACGTAGCCCGGCGGGGCCCCGATCAGCCGGCTCACCGTGTGCCGCTCCATGAACTCGCTCATATCGAGGCGGACCATGGCCGCTTCGTCGTCGAACATCACCTCGGCCAGGGCCTTGCACAACTCCGTCTTGCCGACGCCCGTGGGACCGAGGAAGATGAACGAGCCGATGGGCCGGTTGGGGTCCTGCAAACCGCTGCGATTGCGGCGGACGGCATTGGAGACGGCGGCCACGGCCTCGTCCTGATCGACCATCCGCTGATGGATGCGTTCCTCCATCACCAGCAGCTTGGCCCGTTCGGTCTCCATCATGCGGCTCACGGGAATGCCGGTCCAGGCGCTGACCACCTCGGCAATCTCCTCCGGGCCGACCTCGCGGCGCAAAAGCCGCCGGCCGCTGACCGGGGCCTGCGTCTTGTCGGTCGCGTCGAGCTGCTCCGAAAGCCGCTTGCGCTGCATGTCCAATTCGTAGAGTTTCTGATAATCGGCCTCGTTGACCGGCATGCCGGCCGACTGCTTCTCCTTGATGGCGGCGCCAAGCTGGTTGAATTGCAACTGGGCCTCGTCGAGCTTGCTGCGGATCTGGTGCACGTCGCCCAGCCCGCTCTTCTCCAGCTCCCATTGCTTGCGCAAATCGGCCAGTCGGCGGCGTAGCTCCTGCATTTCCGCCTGGATTTCCTCGCGGCGCTCCCGCGCGTGCTGCTCGGTTTCGTCGGCCAACTGCCGCTCGGCCAGTTCGAGCTGCACGAGGCGGCGCTGCACTTCGTCGATCTCCTGCGGCACGCTCTGCAACTCCATGGCCAGGCGGCTGGCCGCTTCGTCCATCAGGTCGATGGCCTTGTCGGGCAGGAAGCGGTCGGCGATGTAGCGGTGCGAAAGGTTGGCGGCGGCTACCAGGGCCGAGTCCTTGATCTTCACGCCACGGTGATGGGCCTCGTAGCGAGGCTTCAGGCCGCGAAGGATGGCGATCGTGTCCTCGACGTTCGGCTCGCTGACGGTGACCGGCTGGAAACGCCGCTCCAAGGCGGCGTCTTTTTCCACGTACTTGCGGTACTCGTCGAGCGTGGTGGCCCCGATGCAGCGCAGCTCGCCGCGAGCCAGGGCCGGCTTGAGCAGATTGGCGGCGTCGCTGCCGCCTTCTGCGCGGCCCGCGCCCACGACCGTGTGCAGCTCGTCGATGAAGAGCACGACGTTTCCCACGCTGGAAACTTCCTTCAAAACGGCCTTGAGCCGCTCCTCGAACTCACCGCGGAACTTCGTCCCGGCCACCAGCGCCCCCATGTCCAAGGCGATGACGCGGCGATTCTTGAGGCTCTCGGGCACGTCGGCGTCGACGATCCGCAGGGCCAGGCCCTCGACGATGGCCGTCTTGCCCACGCCCGGCTCGCCGATGAGCACGGGATTGTTCTTGGTGCGCCGCGAAAGGACCTGGATCACGCGGCGGATCTCCTGGTCGCGGCCGATCACGGGGTCGAGTTTTCCTTGCCGGGCCCGCTCGACCAGGTCGATGCCGTAGCGCTCCAGGGCCTGGAACTTGGCCTCGGGACTTTGATCCGTGACCCGCTGGCTGCCGCGAATGGCCTGCATGGCCTGCAGGATTTCCTTGTCCGTCAGGGCATTCAGCTTGAGGATGTTCCTGGCCTTGGAATCGACTTTCGTGAGGGCCAGCAGGAGATGTTCGGTCGAGACGAACTCGTCTTTCATCGCGTCGGCTTCGCGCTGGGCGGTCTCCAGCACCCGCGCCAATTCGCTGCCGGGCTGGGGGGGCGAGCCACCGCTGACCTTGGGCAGTCGCTGCAACTCGGAGCGGACGATGCTTTCCAACTGGGAACGATTGGCGCCAATACGATCCAGAAGCGGCGCGATGACGCCGTCGCTCTCGTGCAGCAGCGCGTCGAGCAGATGGAGCGGCTCGATCTGCGAATGGCCTTGGTCGGCCGCCGACGACTGGGCGTTGGCCACGGCCTCTTGGCCTTTGATCGTCAGCTTTTCATAGCGAAACGGCATTTCACTTCACTTCGAACTCCGCATCGATCGGCTCGTCCTCGCCACCGGTCCCGCCACTGCCGGCCTGCCCGCCCGCGGCCTGCGGGCCGCCGTCGGGGCCAGCGCCGGGCTGGCCCGGTCCGCCGGGCTGGGCGCCGGTCTTCGCGTACAGTGTCTTGCTCAAGGCGTGCGAAGCCTGTTCCAGTTCATGCAGGGCCGCCTTGATGGCGTCGACGTCCTCGCCCTTGGCCGCCGTGCGGGTCCGCTCGATGGCCTTGCCGACCGCTTCCTTGTCGCCGGCCGCCAGCTTGGCGTCATGCTCTTGCAACAGCTTCTCGAGCTGCCATGTCATGGTGTCGGCCTGGTTGCGCAGCTCAGCCAGCGTCCGCTTCCGCTTGTCTTCTTCAGCGTGCGACTCTGCATCGCGGCGGCGACGTTCGATCTCGTCTTCGGAAAGGCCGGCGCTCTGCTCGATCCGTACTTTATGCTCCTTGCCCGTTCCCAGGTCTTTGGCCGAAACCTGCAGAATTCCGTTTGCGTCGATGTCAAACGCGACTTCGATTTGCGGCACTCCGCGGGGCGCCGGCGGGATGCCATCGAGGTTGAATTCGCCGAGAAGGCGGTTGTCGGCAGCCATGGCCCGCTCGCCCTGGTAGACTTTCACGGTAACCGCACTCTGGTTGTCGTCAGCCGTGCTGAAGACGTTCTTTTTCTCGGTCGGAATCGTCGTGTTCTTCTCGACGAGCTTCGTCATGATGCCGCCCAGGGTCTCGATGCCCAGCGACAGCGGTGTGACGTCCAGGAGCAGAATGTCCTTGACTTCGCCCGCCAGGACGCCGCCTTGGATCGCCGCGCCGACGGCCACGACCTCGTCCGGGTTCACGCCCTTGTGCGGCTCCTTGTTGAACATCGTCTTGACGAGCTCCTGCACCTTGGGGATGCGGGTCGAACCGCCGACCAGGACCACTTCGTTGATTTCGCTGTAGTTGAGATGCGCGTCCTTCATGGCCTGCTGCACCGGGCCGCGGCAACGCTCGAAAAGGTGATCGCAAAGCTGCTCGAACTTCGCGCGGTTGAGCGAAACCTGCAGGTGCTTCGGGCCCGATGCGTCGGCCGTGATGAAGGGCAGGTTGATATCGGTGGTTTGCAGCGTGCTCAGCTCTTTCTTGGCCTTTTCGCAGGCCTCCTGCAGCCGCTGCAAGGCCATCGGATCCTTGCGGAGGTCGATGCCGTTGGCGTGTTTGAACTCCTCGGCGCAATAATCGACCAGGACGCGGTCGATATCGTCGCCGCCCAGGTGCGTATCGCCGTTGGTGCTGATGACGCGGAAGACGCCTTCGGCAACTTCCAGGATGGAGACATCGAACGTGCCGCCGCCGAGGTCGAAGACGCAGATTTTTTCCTGGACCTTCCGCTCCAGCCCATAAGCCAGCGAGGCGGCGGTCGGCTCGTTGATGATCCGCATCACTTCCAGGCCCGCGATCTGGCCGGCATCTTTCGTGGCCTGGCGCTGGGCGTCGTTGAAGTAGGCCGGCACGGTGATCACGGCCTTGTTCACCTTGTGGCCCAGGTAGGCCTCGGCGGCCTCCTTGAGCTTGCGGAGGACCATCGCCGAGATTTCCGGCGGGGTGTACTGGCGATTGTCGATCTGGATCTTGACGTACTCTTCCGGACCGCCCACGACCTTGTAGGGCACGATCTTCTCTTCCGCGGCGACTTCATTATGCCGGCGGCCCATGAAGCGCTTGATGGAATAGATGGTCCGCCGCGGGTTGGTGATGGCCTGCCGCTTGGCCGGTTCGCCAACGAGCGTTTCGCCCTTGTCGTTGAAGGCGACGACGCTTGGAGTAAGCCGGTTCCCTTCCTGGTTGGGAATGACCTTCGCTTCTTTGCCCTCCATGACGGCAACGACGGAAAGCGTTGTTCCCAGGTCGATTCCGATGATTTTTTCCCCTTGGGCCATGCTGTGATGCTCCTTTCGTCAATCCTGAACAGAGGCTGGATTCCCGGACACCCTTATGCAAAGGTCATGCCGCATGACAAGCCGGGTGAGCTTGTCAGCGCAAAGAATTGTGGCATAATGTCTTATGGCGATTCTGATAGGTCCACGGCGGCGTCGATCGCGGGAGAAACTGCCAATATGAGATTACGAGCGGGAGGCAGTAAATCGCCAGGCTGCCAAAATGACAGGGAAACGATCAAACGACATAAAGGACTGCAAGGACACAAAGGACTGTGTGGTCAGGGGCTACGAATTCCTGTCCTTGCAGTCCTTGCGGTCCTTTGGGTCCTTTCTTCTTGGGCTCGTTTGTGCGATCATGTGACTTTATTCCGGTGATCATCACCTGTGGAGATCCTCTCCCATGGCAGGCCACTTTATCCCCAAGCATGGGGGCTACAAGCGACTCTTCTCCTATCAGAAGGCCGAGATCGTTTTTGACGCGACCGTCTTCTTCTGCGACCGTTACATCGACAAACGGAGCCGCACGCACGACCAGATGGTCCAGGCCGCGCGTTCCGGCAAACAGAACATCATCGAAGGGAGCATGGCCTCGGGTTCCTCGAAAGAAATGGAATTCAAGCTCACCAACGTCGCCCGGTCCAGTTTGGAGGAGTTGTTGGCCGACTATCGAGATTTCCTGCGGAAGCGGAAGGCTGAAGAGTGGCCGGCCGAGCATCGTTACGCCCGGCGGTTGCGGGAGTTGAATCAGATACGTGGCGCGACCTACGCGACTTTTCAGAAGGGGATTGAGAATGAAGACCCGGTGATTGCGGCAAACGTGATCATTGGTCTGATTCGGGTTGCCAGTTATCTCCTCGATAGGCAGTTGCAGTACCTGGAAAAGGCGTTTCTTGAAGAGGGCGGTCTGCGCGAACGAATGACTCGGGCGAGAATTGAAGAACGCGAGAAGCAAAGAAGGCTAGGTAAAGGGCCGCCCGAGTCGGAAAAGAGGACATAAAGGACTGCAAGGACACAAAGGACTATGTGGTCAGGGGCTACGAATTCCTTCCTGTCCTTGCAGTCCTTTTCTCCTTTCGCGCTGCTCGACCATTTTAGCTTGCACCCCCCGTTGACAGCTTGCCCGCGGCCGGTTATAGATAAAAGGTTTATGTCCGCAGCACCCCCGGCACGCCCATGGCAAGAGCATCCGCGAGCAAGAAAAAGCAGACCGCCGGGTCGGCGCGTGTTTGCGTCCAGCCCGATGCCGCGCAGATCGCTGAAATCGATCGCCAAATCGCCGCGTTGCTCCAACAGCGGGCCGAAGTGGTGAAGGCCGCCGCATCGCCGACGGCCGCATCTGCCTGTGCCTCGGGATTCGACGACCTGGCCATGGCCAGAATCGTGGAAGAGGCGGCTGGCCCGCTGCCGAAAACGGCGATGCGGGCCGTCTTCCGCGAGCTCATGAGCGGCTGCCGTGCCTTGGTGCGGCCTTTGCGGATAGCGCTGCTGGGGCCGATCTATAGCTATAGTCATTTGGCCGCCTTGCACCGCTTCGGCCGGGCGGTCGACTTCGTGCCTGTGGGAACCATCTCGGCCGTCTTCGAAGAGGTCAACCAGCGACATTCCGATTTCGGCCTGGTACCGGTGGAGAATTCGACCGATGGCCGCATTGCCGATACGCTGGACATGTTCACCCGGCTGCCGGTGCGGATCTGCGGCCAGGTGGAAATGCAAATCCATCACACGCTTTTGGCCAAGTGTTCGAGGACCGAGATCCGCGAGGTTTACAGCAAGCCGCAGGCCATCAGCCAGTGCCGCGACTGGTTGGCCAAGCATCTGCCCGTTGCCCGCACGATCGAGGTTACCAGCACCACCATGGCCGCGCAGTTGGCTGCGGAAAAGCCGGGCGCGGCGGCCATCGCCAGCCAGCAGGCCGGCGTGGAATATGGCCTGGAAATCCTGGCGGAGAACATCGAAGACAATCCGCACAACGCCACCCGTTTTGCCGTGATCGGAGGGGAAATCCCCGCTCGGACCGGCAACGACCGCACGGCCATCTTGTTCCAAATGGAACATCGTCCGGGCACGTTGGCCGACGCCATCAACGTCTTCAAGCGGAACAAGCTCAACCTCACCTGGATCGAGTCGTTTCCCGTGCCGGGGAGCGATCGAGCCTACCTATTCTTCGCCGAGATCGAGACCCATCCCAGCGAGTCGCGATTCCGGCGGGCAATGGCCGCACTTGCGCGGAAGGCGTTGAGGCTCGAGGTGTTGGGAGCGTTTCCCGTAACGGAAGCCGTGGGGTGACGAAGATTTGAGAATTCAGGTTTTGGACTTGAGGTTTGAAGAGTGCATGTCAACACATTTTTGACGTCATTTTTTCATTTTTTGTCTTGATCTGAGGAGTATCGAGATGCGACGCAAGTTTATTGCCGGCAATTGGAAGATGAACCTGGACCGGAAGGCCGCCCTGGCCCTGGCGGAGGCGGTGGCCCGTGAGGCGGAGAAGTTCAGCGGTGTCGACTTGGCCGTTTGCCCGCCGGCATGTTACCTTGAGACGGTCGGTCAGGTGATCAAGGGGTCAAAGGTCGCCTTGGGCGCGCAGAATGTCTACCACCAGCCCAATGGGGCGTTTACCGGCGAAATCAGCACTTCGATGCTCTGCGACTTGGGCGTAAAATACGTCATTCTCGGTCATAGCGAGCGGCGGCATATCCTCGGTGAAACGGACGCGGAAATCAACAAGAAGATCCACGCATCCCTCCAAGCGGGGCTGATACCAATCCTCTGCGTCGGCGAGTTGCTTTCCGAGCGCGAGGCAGGGCGGACGCACGATGTGATTCAGAGCCAGTTCGAGGGGTCGCTGGCGGGCGTCTCGAGCGAGCAGCTTAAGAAGGTGGTTATCGCCTACGAACCGGTCTGGGCGATCGGTACCGGCAAGGTCGCCACGCCGCAGCAGGCTGAAGATGTCCATCTCGGCCTTCGCAAGATCATCGCGGAACGCTATAATAATGAGATTGCCCAGTTCGTACCCATCCAGTACGGGGGAAGTGTGAAGCCCGATAACGCCAAAGATCTGCTTGGCCAGCCCAACATCGACGGGGCGCTGGTCGGGGGCGCGAGCCTCAAGGTGGACCAGTTTATGGGGATCGTGGCGGGGGCGTGAGCCGGCTCGCCATCCGGGATCAATGAGATTTGGGCGTGGAGTGGCGCATCGGAAATACAACGAACGGTCGGTAGTATGAACCTCCCCCTATCGTAACGGGTCGGACGGCTCCAAGCCGTGCAGAGTGAAATAAAGGAATCGTCATGCTCGAGATTTTTATCAAGTTCTTACTTGCGGCATCGGCCATCATCGTGATTATCCTCGTCATGCTGCAACGCGGAAAAGGCGGCGGCCTTGCGGGAGCCCTGGGTGGGATGGGCGGCCAAAGCGCGTTTGGCACAAAGGCCGGCGACTTGTTTACGAAGATCACGGTCGGAGTCGCTTCTTTCTGGATTCTGATCAGCATCTTGACGGATATTTACGCCCCGTACTTGGGTGACCAGATTACTGCAGCGCAAAATCCCAATGTCCAGCAGAGTGCACCCCAAACGCCTGAGACGCCGTCTCCCGGCAAGTCTGCCGATAGCGCGACGGGCAAGACGGAGAAGAGCGGCAAGTCGGCAGCGACCAGTGCCGCCGGCAAGGGAGCCAGTTCCGCGGACAAGGGAGCCAAGGGAAGCGAGCCTGCGGGCAAGTCGGCGGAAAAGTCGCCTGAGAAGTCTGTGTCGCCGACACCACCGCCTGCGCCGGCGCCGCCGCGCCGACCAAGTAGTGTTCCACGCGGCGGATGATTTGCCGAGAGGCCGCGCAGGAGCAGCTTCAACCATTGAAATACTGGGTAAGAACCTTGCACCTCATTCTGATGCGAGGCCTTACGAAGACGCCCGCAAGCGCGGCGTATCCTCTTTTGGAGAATTGCTGACGTGCTTCTGAGCATGACTGGTTTCGGCGGAGCTCACAGCCAGCAAGACGGTTTGGCCGTGGCCGTGGAGGTCCGCGCAATCAATAGCCGTTTCTTCAAGCTTTCCGTGCGGGCCACGGAAGGCTACGCTTCGCTGGAACCGCAAATCGAGGAACTCACGCGGCAAAGCATCCGCCGCGGTACCGTGCAGGTGAACCTGCGGGTCGATCGGCTGCGGTCATGCCAGGATTTCCAGATCAATAGCGACGTGTTGAGCGGATACCGTGATCAGCTTCAGGCCCTGTATCGCAACTGGGACCAGAGCGCCACGGTATCGCTGGAAGCCTTGCTGCCCTTGCCCGGCGTTGTGAACGACCAGTCGATCCTTTTCAGTCCGGAGGACGATTGGCCGGCGATTTCCAAGGTTTTGCAGGCGGCGCTGGAGAACCTGGCCCAGATGCGGATGCGCGAAGGCCAGGCCATGGCCGATGACCTGTCGGCCAATTGCCGCGCCATCGCCGCCGGCGTAGAAGAAATCCAGCGGCGATCGCCGTTGGTCCTGGATTCCTATCGCACGCGATTGGAAGAGCGGTTGAACAAGGTGCTGTCGGAATACCAGGTGACGCTTGACCCGGCCGACATCATTCGCGAAGTCAGCCTGTATGCGGATCGCGGCGACATCTCCGAGGAGATCGTTCGCTTGAAGAGCCACCTCGAGCAATTCGACTCGATCATGCAACTGCCGGAAAGCTCCGGGCGGAAGCTGGAATTCCTCACCCAGGAATTGTTCCGCGAGGCCAACACGATCGGCTCGAAGGCCAGCGACGTGGAGATTGCCAAGCAAGTCATTGAGATCAAGACGGCTATCGAGCGGATCCGCGAGATGATCCAGAACATTGAGTAGTGCCGAAATATAATGGAAGGCGTGCCGTGCGGGCGAGTCGTGGTGGTTTCGGGGCCGGCGGGGGCCGGGAAAACGACCCTCGTCGACCGCCTCTTCCAGACCTGTCCGCTGCCGTTGGTGCGGAGCGTATCGGTCACAACGCGGCTTGCCCCGGGGCGAGGAGGCCGATGGCGCCGATTACCACTTTGTCAGCCCGGAGCGGTTTCAGGCATTGCGGGAGCAGGGCCAGTTTTTGGAATGTTGCGAGGTTTTTGGCCAGGGATGCTGGTACGGCACGCTGTGGAGCGAGGTGCGTGCCGGCATTCAGGCCGGGAAATGGGTCGTGTTGAATATCGACGTCCACGGCGCGGCGGCCGTGCTGGAGCGGTTCGATAGCGCGATCACGATCTTCGTGCACCCCAGTTCCATGGAAGAGCTGCGCCGCCGATTGGAACTCCGCGGCACGGATACGCGCGAGGAAATCGAAAAACGCTTGCAACGGGCCCAGTACGAAATGGACCAGGCCCACCTGCCCGGCCTGTATCGTTACCGGGTCGTGAACGACGACTTGGATCGGGCCGTGAAGGAAATATGCACCATTCTTACCGAGGAAAAGGAGAAAGAGCGAAATGATTGATGAACTGCGTGAAGAGGCGATTGTGAACAAGGTGGGGGGACGATTCAAGCTTTCGACCCTGATCCAGAAGCGTCTCGTGGCCTTGAACGCCGGGGCCCGGCCGCTGATCAGCGATAAGGTGGCGAACAAGATGGAGATCGTAATCCAGGAGATTTTGCAAGACAAGATCTTCCTCGACGCCCAGATGAACGTGCAAGTGACGAGTGACCTGCCGGAGGTCGATTTCCGCATGCTGTAAGTCAAACTGCAAGGAATCGATGTACGATGAATGGCCGTGAAGTGCTGATCGCCGTCACCGGCGGAATTGCCGCGTACAAAACGGCGGCCCTGGTGAGTCAATTGACGCAGGCCGGGGCTGGCGTGTCGGTGATCATGACGCGGTCGGCCACGAAGCTTGTGGCCCCGAAGACTTTCGAGGCCCTCAGTGGCCGGCCTGTCGGCACGGCCGTTTTCGGCCGCGGGGCGCATCCGCATATCGAAGCGGCCCGCCAGGCAGAGGTTCTCTGCGTGGCCCCCGCCACGGCCAACATCATCGCCAAGGCGGCCTTGGGGTTGGCCGATGATATCGTGAGCACGGTAATGCTGGCATTCGACGGGCCGATCCTCGTGGCTCCCGCGATGAACTGCCAGATGTGGCGCAAACCGCCCGTCGAGCGGAACATCGCCCAGCTTCGGGCCGACGGCATGGTAATCATCGATCCCGAGGCCGGGCATCTGAGTTGCGGCGACGTTGGAATCGGGAGGATGGCCGAGCCTGCGGTGATCTTCAACTTCATTGCGGAGCAACTTCGGAAGATAGATCTTAGTTCTTAGTCCTAAGTTCTAAGGTCTTGCCTTCACCATGTCCCGCATTCTCCTCACCTCCGGCCCAACCCGTCAGTACCTCGACCCGGTGCGCTACCTGAGCAACGGTTCCAGCGGCCGAATGGGCAAGGCACTGGCGGAAGCCGCGTTGGAGGCCGGTCACGAGGTGGTGATCGTCAGCGGGCCCGTGGAAGTCCAGTATCCGCCCGCTGCACGGGTGCTGCCGGCAATCTCGACGGAGGAGATGCTCGAGGCCTGCCTGGGCGTTTTTCCCCAGTGCGACGGGCTGATCGCCGCCGCGGCGCCGTGCGATTACCGGCCGAAGGTCGTCGCCGCGCAAAAGATCCGCAAGACCGGCGGCACGCTCGACGTGCAGTTCGTCGAAACCCCGGACATTGTCGCCCGTCTCGCCGCGGTCAGGACCTCGCAATGGATGGTCGCCTTCGCCCTGGAGACGGAAGATTTGCGGATGCGGGCCATGCAGAAACTGGAACGCAAGAAGTGCGACCTCATCGTGGTGAACGGCCCTGCCGCCATGTACGCGGCCGACACCAAGATCGAAGTAATCGACGCCCAAGGCGAGATCCTCGCCGCGGTGGCGGGGAGCAAGCGCCGCGTAGCCAAGGCCCTCCTCCGGCTGATCCAGTCGCGGCTGATGCGCGCCAATTGACAGTCGAAGGGCGGTTTCCGATACTAAGTTTCCGTTGTGAACACTCTCGTAGGGTGGGCCGAGTGAAACGAGTCCCACCAAGAAAGACGGCGACAGATGGTGGGACTCGTTTCACTCGGCCCACCCTACATCTCCCGCAAAAACGGGACGGACTCGGAGGTCCGTCCTACAGATTATCCACCGAGTCTCCGCTGGCAAGAAGGAATCTGGCATGTCGCGTCGATGTTCCGACGGCATTCTGACCGCAATCGTCCTTGCTCTTTTCTTGGCCTGGCCGTGGTCGTCCTTTGCGGCGGAAGACGGAAATGGCAAGGCCCTGGCAAAGCCGGCGGAGGAGAACAAGACAGCCGGAGAAGATCCCTTCGCGGTGCCGGACGGCACGATCGAGGAATTGCAAAAATACATCGACGGCTTGAATAAGATCCAGCCCTCGTCGAGTCTGCGGCCGGCAGTGGCGGCACTGCACAAGAAGCGCGCGGCTGCGCAACTGCAGGCCTGCGAAAAGATCCTGGCGGCCAAGCCGACCCCGGTGCAGGCCCAGGCGGCGGTTCGGGTGAAGGTCGCCGCGCTCACGCTGCTTGGCAGGCTGGGCGATGCGACGGCGCAGGCCAGGCTGGACGCCACCGCGGATCAAGTTGAGAAACTCGGCCTGAAAGAAATGGTTCGCGATGTTCAGTTGGCGGCCTTGGAGAGCCGTGGCGAGCGGGCCGTCGCGATGGACGATCGAGAATTCGGCGCGCTCGTCGAGCGCCTCAAGGGGTTCTTGAACGACAGTCCGATCGACGCCGCGTCGGCTAGGCTTGCCGCGAATGTCGCCCTGGCCGCGGAGCAGTCCGATCGGCCGGTGTTGGCGGCGAAGGTCTACCGGGAGTTGGCACAGGTTCTCGCCGCCAGCGACAACGAGAAAATTGTCGCCAGCGCTGCTTCGATGCGCGGCGCGGCGCGGCGGTTGGAACTTGTCGGCAAACCGCTTGTCCTGGAAGGCGCGACGCTGGCCGGCAAGCCGCTTGACTGGAAGAAATTCCGGGGCAAGGTCGTGCTCATCGATTTCTTTGCCACCCGGTGCGGTCCCTGCCGCGAGGAGATACCGAACATTACGAAGTGCTACCAGGCCTATCGCAAGCGGGGCTTCGACGTCGTGGGAGTCAGCATTGACCGCGACCGCAAGGCAATCGAAGAGTTCCTGGAAAAAGAGAAGTATCCCTGGACGGTGCTGCTGGACCGCAACGAAGCCCGCGGCACCGACCAATCGATGGCGACGTATTACGGCATTTTTACGATCCCGCAAATGATCCTCGTCGGCAAGGACGGCAAGGTGCTGGCCTTGAATGTCCGCGGCGAGCAACTCGGCAAGAAGTTGGAGGAACTGCTCGGGCCGGTCGAGAAGGAGAAAATGAAATGAAAGCCGTGATCGAGTTAACCGCGAAGCTGCCCCAGGGTGCGCTGCGCGACCCTGGGCTTTGGAGTCCAACCGCTTCGCGGTTACATGTTGGTGTCATTCCTCTTCTTCCGGCGGCACAGCTCGCTCGTCGTCCTCTGGCCGTTCGTAGGGAAGGCCATAGCCCTCGTTGAGCCAGCGATTCAGATCGGCCAGGCGGCAACGGGTGCTGCAAAACGGCAACACCGAACTCTGCTCCGGATCGAAGAGGCGCTCACACATTGGGCAACGGCGCTGGCTCATGGAACCGTCGCTATTTCTTCTCGTACCCATACGCCCATAGCAGGCCGTTGGCCAGCAGCTTGTGAAAGCTTCCCATGTCGGTTGTCGGGCTGCCGTGGCCGAGCGTGGTGCCGAACACCCGGCCTTTGCCATAATGGTTGATCCAGGCCACCACCTGCTCGCTCTTCGACGTGTCGCTATAGGCAGTGAGCAACGGCGTGGCATTGGGCCAGAACTTGACGTTCTGATAGAGTTCGTCGCGAGAGGTCTTCCAATCGGCCGGCCAATCGGCCACGATCCAGTGCTCGGAGACCTTCTTGGTAGCGATCTGCTTGGCGCTATCATGCTTGACGGAAGTCAGCCCGATGGCCTCGCAAAAGGCGTCGCGCCCATGGTTCAATTCGCGATAGGAGTGAAAGGTGCCGTGAATCACGACGGCCGGTTTGCCGTCGCGGATCGTCTTGGCCAGGTTATCGACGATCGGCTTTCCGGCCGGATCGTGGAGGGTGAAGAAGAGCACGAGCACATCGTACTTATCGGCAAACCCCTTCGTGGCCCATTGCTTGGGATCGGTCGACGCCGTGAACGTAATGGGCAGCGGCGATTGCTTCTGGATGGCCTTGGTGAGGATTGGCTGCAGGCCTTTGTAGTCGTGAACGGTTCCGCCGGTACACCAGAGGACTTTGATTGGCTTGGGGTTTTCGGCCTGGGCCAGGTTGGCAAGGACAAGGAGGGCGAGCAACGAAGTGGCGAGAGAACGGAACATGGCGGACTTCCTTGGACGATTGGGGGGAGGTGTGAGGGCGCGTGGCGAGCGCTACCCAGCACTATAATTCGCTCACCCTCGTCTGGCAACTGCTCAGTTCTTCTCCGCCTTGGCCTTTTCCTTTTTGCCGCTGCCCCCCTCGCTGGATTTCTCTGTGGAAGTTGACGAACTGGCCGGCTTGTCGGCGGCGGCGGCCTTCTTGTAGGACTCGCTGCGATAGTCGGTCGTGTAGAAACCGGAGCCCTTGAAAACGATCGCCGCGCCCGGCCCGATCAGTCGGCGCAGCTTCTTCTTGCCGCACATGGGGCACTGCTTCTTCGGATCCTCCTTGATCGACTGAAACAGCTCGAACTGGTGCTCGCAGAAATCGCACACGTAATCATAGGTTGGCATATTGGACTCCGAAAGACTCGGGACTGGGGTGAACTTATTCGATTTTAGCAGGGGCATCGGGGGCACGCGACACAATCACCTGGCTGGGTCGCACCACGCGGTCGTACAACTGGAAACCGGGCTGGGCCACGAGCACTACCGTGTTCGGCGGAAACTCGTCGGTCGCCTGCTGCGAAATCGCGTGATGCAGGTGCGGATCGAAAGGCAAGTGCAAGGCCCCGATCCGCAGACAATGGTGCCGCGCGAAGGTTTCCTCGAACTGCCGCGCGACCAGCTTCACGCCTTCCAACAGACCGGCCACGTCTTGCGTTTTTTCCGCCGCGGCGATTGCCCGCTCGATGTTGTCCAGCACCGGCAGCAGGTCGTGCATTAGCGGCAGGTTGGCGTAGCGGCGATGGTCCTCGATCTCGCGCCGCCCGCTTGCGGTAGTTCTCCAGCTCTGCCTGGCTGCGGAGCACGCGGTCCCTGGCCTCATCCAGGTCGCTGCGCAACTGATCCAACAGACTCTCCTCCGCAGCCTCGGCCGGGCTGTCCGCCGGGCTGTTGTCAACGGCCGATTCGGCATTGCCCGCCGGCGGCTGTGTGGCTCCGTTTGTGGGATTGTTATTCTCGTCGCTCATGGTATGCCCTGCACGATTTGAAGTGATCTCGACTGTGGCGACAGGGGGCGTCTCCTTTGATTTCCAACCGTTCGCGGCAAAGAACCGTCATGGGGTCTCTTCCACGTGGAACAAATTCTTGATCTTCTCGAAAAAACTCTTTCGCTTCGGTGAAACGTCGGCGTTCTCGATTTCGGCCAACTCGCGGAGCAACTGCTCGTGGCGGTCGGAAAGCCGCCTGGGCACTTCCACCACGATCTGCACGTGCAGATCGCCGCGGCCGTGGTAACGGACGTCGGGCATGCCCCGGCCGCGCAACGTAAAGACCTCGCCAGGCTGAGTGCCGGGCGGCACATCGACCTGTTCCGGTCCGTTCAGCGTGGGGACCTTGATCGGCGCACCCAGCGTGGCCTGTGTATAAGTGATTGGCACCTGGCAGACCAGGTCCCGACCATCGCGGCGGAACAAGGGATGCTCCTTGACGTGAATCGCGCAGTAGCAATCGCCCGGCGGACCGCCGGAGGTGCTCGGCTCGCCTTCGCCGCTGAGACGGAGTTGCGTGCCGTTGTCCACGCCGGGGGGGATCTCGACCTTGCGGCTGACGCGCCGGGGCACATAGCCGTTGCCGCGGCAAGACGGGCAGACTTCGCGAATCACGCGGCCGCTGCCGCGGCAGGACGGGCAGGGTGTTTGCAGCGAGAAGAACCCGCTGGCCTGGACGACGCGGCCGTTGCCGCCGCAGTAGGGGCATCTTTCCGGCCGGGTTCCGGGCTTGGCCCCCGAGCCGCCGCAAGTATCGCAGGTGGAGTGCCGGTCGAACTCGACGACCTTCGACGCGCCTTTGGCCGCTTCCAGCAGGTCGAGCGTGACTTCGCACTGCACGTCGCCGCCCCGGCGGGCCCGATGGCCCCGGCCGCGACCGCCGCCGAAGAGTTCGCCGAAGAGGCCTTCGCCGAACATGTCGCCAAAGGCCTCGAAAATATCGCTTACGTCGCGGAAGTGCGGGGCATCGTTCCCCTGCAGGCCCTGGAAGCCGTAGCGATCGTACTTCGCCCGCTTCTCTGTGTGGTTCAGCACCTCGAAGGCCTCGGCCGCCTCCTTGAACTTGGCGATCGCCATTTCATCGCCCGGGTTGCGGTCGGGGTGATACTTCAGCGCCAATTTGCGATACGACTCGGAGATCTGCTCCTTGGTTGCGGAGCGATCGACACCGAGGACTTCATAGTAGTCGCGTTTGTCAGCCATCGTCACCATATTGTAGCCTACTCGACGCGATGCAGGTACGGCAAAAAAACGGGGCCACCCCGGGTCAGAGGCGGCCCCGCCATTGAATGCCACTTCCGGTTTAGCGGACGGCTCCCTCGACCAGTCTCTTCTTATCGTCCTTTTCCAGGTCGGTAACCAAGGTCTCGGTGGTCAACATCAGTCCGGCGATGCTGGCGGCGTTCTCCAAGGCCGTGCGGACGACCTTCAGGGGGTCGATGATGCCGGCCTTGAACATGTCAACATATTTGCCGCTATACGCGTCAAAACCGATATTCTCGGCCTTTTGGCTGACCTCGTCGGCCACGACCGAACCATCGACGCCGCTGTTCTGGGCGATCTGCTTGATCGGAGCGGACAACGCCTGCAGGACGATGTCCACGCCAACCTTTTCCTCGCCCTTGGCGCTGCCGCGGGCCTTCTCGACCGCCGCCTTGCAACGCAGCAAAGCGACGCCGCCGCCCGGCAGCAACCCTTCCTCGGCGGCTGCCTTGGTGGCGTGCAAGGCGTCTTCCACGCGGGCCTTGGTCTGCTTCATTTCCGTCTCGGTGCTGCCGCCGACCGAAATCACCGCCACACCGCCGGAGAGCTTGGCCAGCCGCTCCTGGAGCTTCTCGCGATCGTAGTCGCTGTCGCTGGCGTCGATCTGCCGCTTGAGCTGCTCGACGCGGGCCTTGATGTCGGCCGGCTTGCCGCCCCCTTCGATGATCGTCGTGTTGTCCTTGTCGATCGAGATCTTCTTCGCCCGGCCAAGTTGCTCCAGCGTGAGGTTCTCGAGCTTCAGGCCCAGGTCCTCGCTGATCATCGTGCCGGCAGTGAGAATGCCGATGTCGGCCAGCAGGGCCTTGCGGCGGTCGCCGAAGCCGGGGGCCTTCACGGCGGCCAGGTTGAGCACGCCGCGGAGCTTGTTCACCACCAGGGTCGTGAGGGCCTCGCCCTCAACGTCCTCGGCAATAATCAACAGCGGCTTGCCGCTGTGGGCCACCTTCTCCAAGAGCGGAATCAGATCGCGGATGTTGCTGATCTTCTTCTCGTGGATCAGGATCAGTGCGTCCTCCAGTTCGACGGTCATCGTGGCCGGGGTGTTGATGAAGTACGGCGACAGATAACCCTTGTCGAATTGCATGCCTTCCACGACCTCGTAAGTCGTTTCGGCCGTCTTGCCTTCCTCGACCGTGATCACGCCGTCCTTGCCGACCTTCTCCATGGCCTCGGCAATGAGCTTGCCGATCGCCGGATCGTTGTTGGCGCTGATCGCGCCCACGTGGGCGATGTCGTCCGAGCCGCTCACCGGTTTGGCCATCGAGCGCAGGTGGTCGACCGCTGCGGCCACGGCCTTGTCGATGCCGCGGCGAACGGACGTCGGGTTGGTGCCGAAGGTGATGTTCCGCAGACCTTCGCGGAAGATCTCGCGGGCCAGCACGGTGGCCGTCGTCGTCCCGTCGCCGGCCTTGTCCGAGGTCTTCGAGGCGACCTCGTTGACGAGCTTCGCGCCCATGTTCTCGAAGCGGTCTTCCAACTCGATTTCCTTGCTGACCGTAACGCCGTCCTTGGTGACGGTCGGACCGCCATAGGACTTGTCGAGAACAACGTTGTGCCCGGTCGGGCCCAGAGTCACGGCGACCACGTCGGCCAGTTTTTCCACACCCCGAAGCAGACGCTTCCGGGCCTGATCATCGTAAAGTAGTTGTTTAGCCACGTTGGCGGTTCCTTGTGTGATTGGTATGCGGGAGGGCGAGGGGACTTACTTGACGACCTTTGCGAGGATGTCGGTCTCGCGGAGGATCTTGACCTCACGGCCATCGATTTCGACTTCGGAGCCGGAGTACTTGCCGTAGATGACTTCATCGCCCACGCCCACCGAGAGCGTGCCGCGCTCGCCGCTATCCAACAACTTTCCCGGGCCGACGGCGACGACGGTGCCGCGTTGGGGCTTCTCTTTGGCCGTATCAGGCAGTACGATCCCGCCCGCGGTCACTTCTTCGGCTTCCTTCGGCTCTACCACGACGCGATCGTCCAGAGGACGCAAGTTGATGCTGTCTTTTGCCATGTTCCTATCATTCTCCTGTGATTCTTGGTTATGAATTGTTGTGTTTCGCTTAACCCGGAGCCAACGGCCCCGGCTAATACGGGGCGACGGGACGGTGGACTAGAAGTCTCCCATTCCTCCCATGCCACCCATTCCTCCCATGCCGCCTCCCATTCCTCCCATGCCACCACCCATCCCACCGCCCATGCCGGGGCCATGTCCAGCGGCCTTGCCGTCGTCCTTCTTGGGAATCTCGGTGACGAGGCAGGAAGTGGTCAACAGCAGGCAGGCCACGCTCACGGCATTCTGCAAGGCGATGCGGACGACCTTGGCCGGGTCGACAATGCCCGCCTCGAGCATGTCGCAGTCGCAGTCCCTGTCGGCATCGTAGCCCTCGTTCTTCTTGAGCTTACGAACGCGATTGACAACCACCGGGCCGTCTTGGCCGGCGTTGTCGGCGATGGCCTTCAGCGGAACTTCCAGGGCATTGCGAACGATCTTCGCGCCCAGGGCCTCGTCGCCTTCGAGTTGCAGGGCATCGACGGCCTTTTCGCAGCGCAGAAGGGCCACGCCGCCGCCGGCGACGATGCCTTCTTCCAAGGCGGCCTTGGTCGCCGCCCGGGCGTCGTCCAGAAGGAACTTCCGCTCCTTCATTTCCGTTTCGGTCGCGGCCCCGACGCTGATCTGGGCGACGCCGCCGGAGAGCTTGGCCAGCCGCTCCTCAAGCTTCTCGCGATCGTAGTCGCTGGTAGTGGTTTCGATTTCCCTGCGGATCTGGTCGGCCCGTCCGGCAATTTTCTTCTTGTCGCCTTTGCCGCCGACCATGGTCGTGTCGTCGGCCGAGATGGTCACGCGATCGACGCTGCCCAGGTCGGACAGCTTCACCGAGTCGAGCTGCACGCCCAGGTCTTTGAAGATGGCGTTGCCGCCGGTCAACTCGGCGATGTCACCCAGCATGGCCTTGCGGCGATCGCCGTAGCCCGGGGCCTTGACGGCACAGACGTTCAAGATGCCGCGCATCTTGTTGACCACGAGGGTCGCCAGGGCCTCGCCCTCGACGTCCTCGGCGATGATCAGCAGCGGCTTGCTGGCCCGGCTGACCGCCTCCAGCAGGGGCACGAGGCTCTTGGCGCTGCTGATCTTCTCTTCGTGAATCAGCACCAGGGGCTTTTCGAATTCGACGATTTGTTCGTCCTGATTGGTGACGAAGTGCGGCGAGAGGTAGCCGCGATCGAATTGCATGCCTTCAACCACTTCGACGGTGGTCTCCGCCTGCTTGCCTTCTTCGATCGTGATCACGCCGTCCTTGCCCACCTTCATGAAGGCATCGGCCAGCACGTTGCCGATGGAGGGATCGTTGTTGCCGGCGATGGTGGCGACCTGGGTGATTTCTTTCTTGTTTTTCTCGTTGATCGGCGTGGACAATTTGCCGATGGCTGCGACCACCGCTTCGGCCGCCTTTTGCAGGCCGCGGGACAACGACATCGGATCGGCCCCGCCGGCGACCATCTTCAGGCCTTCGCGAAACAGGGCCTCGGCCAGCACGGTGGCCGTGGTCGTGCCGTCGCCGGCGATCTTGTTGGTCTTCGAGGCAGCCTCCTTGACGAGTTGGGCCCCAAGGTTCTCCTGGGGGTCGTCCAGGCTGATTTCTTCGGCGACGGTCACGCCGTCTTTGGTGACTTTGGGGGCGCCCCAGCCCTTGTCGAGGACCGCGTTTCGGCCTCGGGGTCCCAGGGTCGTCCCGACGGCCCGGGCCAACTTGCTGACGCCGGCGGCCAGCGGCTGCCGTGCTTCGTCCTCATACACCATCTGTTTTGCCACAGTGGAATCCTCCTGTTGCGGGCTTGTTGGTAGAACGGAATTAATCCCGTCTTCTTATGCCTTCGATTGCTTGCGGCGTACCACGACCAAACTTGGCAGCCGACTGCGTTTAGCCCCGTTCAAAATGCAAGCGGTGTGCCAAAGACGGAAAAAACACCGTAAAGTGCTATTTGCCAGCAGGTTGCGAGATGTGCAAGAGTTTCCCGAGGACCATGGAGTTGGAGGGTGGAGCGGCACGGGTGCCAAATTGACAGGCAAAGCCGATTACAGCATCCCCTTGTGCCACAGCGACAGAAAATCCATCGACATCGCCACGGCGACGTGCAGGCAAGCGCCAAACCAGATCGAACGCGTCTTCAAACTCATCAGTCCCAGGATCAAGCCCGCGCCGATCGCCGCAAAAGTCTCCGCCATCGGCTTGCCGAAATGGATCATGCAATAGGGCACCGTCATCGCGAAAACCGCGTAAGTGCCGAAGCGCTGCCGCAACCCGTGAACCATGAAACCGCGGAAAAAAAACTCCAGGGCGAAGAACTGACCAACGTAGGCCATCTCCCAGATCCATAGCCGCGGCCAGAACGGCTCGCCGGGCTGCAGGTGATAAAAGGGATACTTCGCCTGGAATGCCTGGGTCTGCGATGCCAGCGCCAGCGGCCCGATCATGAAAAGGAACATCGCCAGGTAGACCCAACTGCTGCGGAAGATGCCGCGGAAGTTCAGCCCGTAGTCGGCGATCCGCTCGTGCAAGAGTAATCGAATGACCGAAGCGGGGATGATCACGTAGGTCATCACGCTGCCCGCGGCCCAGAAGAGCAGTTGGGCCAACTGCCGGTCCTGAATTTCGTAGGTCCGCACGTAGATCCAGGCGGCCAAATCTCTGCCGCCAAACCACTCCAGCAACGCGGGCACTTGTTCGAAGCTGCCGTTGCGGAAAACGTAGTTCTGCAGGGTGAGTATGACGCACGTGGTCAACAAGACGATGATCACCTTGCGGTCGGGTTCCGGGTGCTTGGCCGCATGCACGGCCGATTCTTCCTGGGCTTGCTCGAAAATGGCTCTTAGCTGGCCGGAGACACGGGTTGGCGAAACATTGGACATAAGGAGTATTTTGCTTGGGCGTCCTTGTTGCAGTCGAGTAGGGTGGGCCGAGTTCTACGAGTCTCACCAAAAAACGACATCGAGAGATCGTGGGACTCGCCGACCAAGCCGACCATGCAAGCATGGTGCGCGTCGGTGCCCGTCGGCCGATCCTACTCGGATTACTGCGAGGCCACTTACATCTGAATCCCGGCGTGACTACGGGCATTTTACGCCGCAGGCGGTTAACCCAATAGCCCATGTTTCCTTCGGAGTTTTTTTCCGGTACCGGTATGGGAAGAAAACCGAGGATGAGCATGTGGCGTGTGCACACCGATGGGTGATTTAGCCAAAGTGGCCAAAAAACGACCTTCTACTGGGAATTCCGGCGTATTTCTAACTCCAACGAATAAGATTGTACACCAATACGGTGGATGCTACCCCCAGAAATCCTCGGGAAAAACAGGCGCGCCAATTGTCGGCCGATCAAGACTGCGGCCAGAACAGGAAGAGAAGAACCGTCGCAACCGCATGAAGGTATCCAAGGCAGACTGGTTTTGGGCCTTGACGGCAATCACTGGGGCAAATCCAATCTCGGAAGAAGTCGCTGGCAACATCACCAAGATGACGGAGGCCTGGCTGCAATGGGCAAGAGCCAAGGGATACGACATCTGAGCCCTGAACGGGAAGCAGCGTTTCCAAGGCTCGTCCGACCGAACTACGAAGTGACCAGCGATGAAACGACCGGCTATAACGGATCGGCCGCATCCATCGCTACGGGCAGCAGGACACCGTCCAGGTCTATAACCTTGTGGCCGAGGACAGGGTCGAGCGGGAAACCTACGACCTCTTGGACGAAAAGCTCCTGGAGATTGCCAGCGTCAATGCGTTTTCCGCATTCCCAGGCCCCTTTGAGCCGGATCGCCGGATCCGGCCGAGTTGACCGGCCAAGCGACTTGTGGTAGAAAAAGGGGTTTCCAAGAGGTTATTCAGACATTTTCATTATTCGGGAGCATACACTTGTCACTCAGTGAGCGGAAGCAAGAGCTAAAGCGTTGTCGTCATCGCAAGAAGAAGTTCGAACTTTTTGCCCGGAAACTGGCCGCGGCGACCGTTTCCGAGAAGGCGGTCATTGCCGAGAAGGTCCGCCGCTTGACCCCCGGTTGCGAAGTCGTGATCGAGGCCTGGGAACTCGAGAAGAAGCGGTAGGAGGGCAGGCAGGGAGTGCGAGCCCCAAAGCGGCGTCGGTTCGTCCAGCGAAGGGCGCAGCCCTGGAAAGAACTATCACCCTCCCTTTAGGCGTTCGACGACCGCTTTGGCCGCCGCGTACTGATCTTCAAGATCCTTCAGGGCCGCCCGTTCGCCTTCCACCACGGCGGCCGGGCGCGCTGCACGAAGTTGGCGTTTTCAAGCTTCTTGCGCTTGGCGATGATAAGACCTTCGAGGCGGACCATGTCACTCTGATTCCGCTCGACTTCCGCGCCGACGTCAATCAAATCGGCCAGGTCGACGAAGACCTCCATGCCAGCCAAAGCCACGTTGGCCGAGAGCTTTGGCGCGGCGACCTCCGGGCCCCAACCGGTTGGCCGGGCTGCGGCCATGGAAACGAAGTACGGCTCCATCGGGGCGAGCAACTCCGCCGTGGCCAAGTCGCAGCGGACGGCGAAAGCGAGCTGCGTCCGCGCCGGCACCCTTTGCCGGTTGCGAATGTCGCGGACCGCTCGCAAAACCTCTTGGAACCGCGCGAATCGGGCCTCGATCTCCGCGTTCTGCCGGGCCACGTCGGCCCGCGGCCAAGGGGCGATCATGATGCTCTCGGCCGTATTGGCGATCTGCTCGATGCCACGCTGCGGCGCGGCCTCGGCCAGCAACTGCCAGACCTCCTCGGTCACGAAGGGAATCATCGGGTGCAAGAGCCGCAAGAGCGTGTCGAGCGTGTGGGCCAGCACCCGCTGGGCCGTCGCCCGCGCGGGCGGGTCGCTCAGACGGGCCTTGACCATCTCCACGTAGAAACTGCAAAACTCGCCCCAGGCGAAGTCGTATAAACCCTTCGCTGCGTCGGCATAGCGATACTCGGCCAAGGCCGCCGTCGTCTCTTGCGTGACCGTCGCCAGACGGCTGAGGATCCAGCGGTCCTCGACCAGCAGGTCGGCGTCGGCCACCGCGCCAGGCGTATAACCTTCCAGATTCATCAGGGTGAACCGCGAGGCGTTCCAGAGCTTATTGCAGAAGTTGCGGCCCTTCTCGAATCGCTCGCTCACCACCGCGCCGCGGGGCAGGGCCTTGTCCGCCTCCTTCTCGGCCCATTGCGTGGAGAACTCCTTCCCGCAGTGTTTGCACTTGACCCGCGGGCGGACGCGGTTCTCTTTGGTCTGCTCGATCAGCTTCTCGCAGTGCGGGCACTCGAACTCGACCGGCATGCGGATGTCTTGCGTCTCGGTAGTCAGATCGGCCAGTCCGAACCGCAGAGCGTCGGCTCCGAATTTTTCGATCACGTCGATCGGATCGACGCCGTTGCCCTTCATTTTCGACATGCCTTCGCCGTAGCCGTCGAGGATTTTGGGGTGGATAAACACGTCGTGGAAGGGGACCTGGCCGACGTTGTACAAGCCCGTGATCACCATCCGGGCGACCCACAACGAGATGATGTCGCGGCTGGTGATGAGCACGCTCGTGGGATAGTAGTAGGCCAATTCGGGCGTCTGCTCCGGCCAGCCGAGGGTCGAATGGGGCCAAAGGGCCGAGCTGAACCAGGTGTCCAGCACGTCCTGCTCGCGGACGAGCGTGTGCCCCGGCACGGCCGATTCGTCGAGGTCTTTTTCCTGGGCGCAAATCAGCCACTGACCGTACTGCTCGTCGCGATGCCAGACCACGTCGTCGCGGCCGGCAAAGGCCCGTTGCAGCTCGTCCGCGCCGGCCGTCTTGCAGTACCAGATCGGAATCTGATGTCCCCACCAAAGCTGCCGGCTGACCGGCCAGTCGCGCTTTTCGCCCAGCCAATCGAGATAGCTCTTTGCGTAACGCTCGGGGATGATCTTCACACGGCCGTCGCTCACCGCGTCCATGGCCGTCTGGGCCAGATGGTCCATCTTGACGAACCACTGGTCGGCAAGAAGCGGCTCGATCGGCGTCTTCGAGCGGTCGCTATGGGCCAGCTCGATCTCGCGATCCTCGGTCTTGGCCAGGAGGCCCTGCTTTTCCAGGTCAACCAAGACGGCCTGCCGGGCCTTTTGCACGGTCAGCCCCTTGTACGGGCCGGCGTTTTCGTTCAGAGTGCCGTCGAAATTCAGGATGTTGATCATCGGCAGCCCCTGCCGCAGCCCCACTTCGTAATCGTTGGGATCGTGGGCCGGCGTGATCTTGACGCAGCCCGTGCCCAGTTCGGGCTTCGCCCAAACGTCGGCCACCAGCGGAATTTCGCGGTCCAGCAGCGGCAGCCGCACCTTGCGGCCGTCGCGGGCCATGCGGGCCAGCGTTTCCAACTCGGCCAGCATCGTGCGGCGACGCTCCTGGAGATCGTCGATCTGCTTCTGAAGGTCCGGCTTTTCCTTGGCCCCGGCCGCCTCCAGCCGGGCCTTGAGTTCGGCCTCGGCCTTGTCGAGCGCGGCGGCAGGCTCGGGATGCACGGCTACGGCCGTATCGCCGAGCATTGTCTCCGGCCGCGTCGTGGCCAGGGTCACGCACTTCGGCTCGCCGGGCTTGGGGTCGATGACGGGATAGTTGAAGTACCAGAAATTGCCCTTCACGGTTTCGTGAAAGACCTCGTCGTCGCTGACGGCCGTTTGCAGCATGGTATCCCAGTTCACCAGCCGCTTGCCGCGATAAATCAGCTTGTCGCGGAACATCTTGAAGAACGTATGCCGCACCGCGCGGCGCACTGCGGATCGAGCGTGAAGCGGGTCCGCTGCCAATCGCAGGTGCAGCCCATCTCCTTGAGCTGGCCGAGGATCCGCTTTTCGTAGTCGTTTTTCCACTGCCAGATGCGGGCCACGAGCCCCTCGCGGCCGAGCTGGCGCCGGCTGAGCTTCTCCTCTTGCAACAAGCGGCGTTCGACCACCGCCTGGGTGGCGATGCCGGCGTGGTCGGTGCCCGGCATCCACAGGGCCTCGAAGCCTTGCATCCGTTTCTGGCGGACGAGGATGTCTTGCAGCGTGTTGTTCAGGGCGTGGCCAAGGTGCAGCGCGCCCGTGACGTTGGGCGGCGGGATGACTATGCAGTAGGGCTTCTTGGCGGGGTTCGGCTCGCTATGGAAGAAGCCTTTGGATTCCCAGCAGGCGTACCAGCGCTGCTGCGCGGCGGCGGGATTGTATTGCTTGGGGAGGTCAGACATGGGACGGTCCCCCTCTCCCTCCGGGAGAGGGCCGGGGAGAGGGAAGTCTTGTTATGGTTTGGGGTTCAGGGGCATTTGCGAGCAAGGTCCCCCTCTCCCTCCGGGAGAGGGCCGGGGAGAGGGGTGATCGAATCGCGGTTCGGCCGACGAATCCATTGATGGGTTATCCGGCTCAAGTTCGAACTTCATGGTCCTTACCCAAAAAAACTTATGTAATGGTCACGCCCGCCGCCCTCGCGATTCCCATGCCCACCGCCTCCGGATCGCTCATCACGTCGGCGTTGGTCACACGAAATACCCTCAATCCCTGCTGTTCGAAGTACGCCGCACGTTCGCGGTCCTTTTCCGCACGATCCTCATGGCTTGCACCATCGATTTCCACGACCAGCCCAATTTCATGGCAAAAGAAATCGACAACATACGGCCCAATCGGATGCTGTCGACGGAACTTCAGTCCACCAAGTCGGCCAGCCCTTAACTTGCCCCAGACGATTTTCTCAGGCCACGTGCTGTTCGCGCAGCTCGCGAGCGCGTCCTGTGGTTTCCGGATTTGGAGCGTGTCGTTTTGCACTCATGATAAGCTGCGTAGTTTCAGTCTGATTTTGGTCGTTGGGATGACGAATTCGTTTTACTCAAACGGCAATATAGCTCCGCATTCTTCTCTAGCACATAGCGAGCTGCTTCGAAAAAATCGCGGTTAGCAACGCGAGATTGCTCACAGCCTGCGATACGGATCGGTCCTGTTGTTTGCAAGTCATTTAGTAATTCCCCCTCTCCCCGGCCCTCTCCCGGAGGGAGAGGGGGACCTGCTGGTTGATCGCTCCCTTAACGGCAAACTCTCGTCCAGCTTTAGCGCCCCACTCTCGACCGTACCCACCAAGTCCGCGATCATTCCTCCCTCCCGCCTGCTCCTCAGTAAGTTCAACGGTAATCGACATCATCGTCTTACTCCTGATCTTTATACAGCTTATACTCAAAGCTGTCCACCAACGCGATCCAACTGGCCTCGATCACGTTCTTGCTCACGCCGACGGTGCCCCAGACGTCGGTCTCGTCCTGGCTCTCGATCACCACGCGGACGCCGGCCGCGGTGGCGGCCTCGGAGTTGATCACGCGGACTTTGTAATCCACCAGGTGCAGCTTCCGCAAGGCGGGGAAACGGCCGTTGAGGGCCTTCCGCATGGCGGCGTCCAGGGCGTTCACGGGACCGTCGCCCTCGGCCACCTCGTGGCGGACTTCGTCGCCGATGCGGATCTTCACCGTCGCCTCGGTCCGAATCTCGCCGCGGGCGTTGGTTTCCACGTTCACATGATAACTGAGCCGCTCGAAATGCGGGTGGAAACTGCCCAGGCACTTGCGCACGAGCAGGTCGAATGAGCCGTCGGCCGCCTCGAATTGGTAACCGTCATTCTCCAACGACACGACCTGCGAAAGGATCTCGTCCATCAGCTTGGAATCGTTGGGAATCTTGTGCCGCTGCGTCAAGGCCATGAGATTCGACCGCCCGGACAGCTCGCTCACCAGCACGCGGCGCTCGTTGCCCACTGCTTGGGGCGCGATGTGCTCATAGGCGGCCGTGTTCCGAGCGATGCCGCTGACGTGCATGCCGCCCTTGTGCGCGAAGGCGCTCTTGCCGACAAACGGTTGGTGCGGGCGAAAGTTCATATTCAGGATTTCATAGACGAACCGCGAGAGCTCGGTCAAATGTTCGACGCCGCCGGGGACCAGCAGCTCGTAGCCCTGCTTCTTCAAGGCCAGGTTGGCGATCACGGAGATCAGATCGACGTTGCCGCAGCGCTCGCCGAAGCCGTTGATCGTTCCCTGGACCTGCACGGCCCCGGCGGCCACGGCGGCCAGCGAATTGGCCACCGCCAGCTCGCAGTCGTTGTGGCAATGGATGCCCACCGGCACGGTGACCGACTCGAGCACGTTCCGCACGGCCCGGGCGATGTCGTCCGGCATGGTGCCGCCGTTGGTGTCGCAGAGCACGACCATTCCCGCCCCAGCCTCGGCTGCCGCCCGCAAAGCGGCGATGGAATAGGCGGCGTCGGCCTTCCAGCCGTCGAAAAAATGCTCGGCGTCGAAAATCGCCTCGCGGCCGTTGGCCAGCAGGTGGGCGATGCTCTCGCGGATCATCGCCAGGTTCTCGTCGGCGTTGGTGCGGAGAATCTCGGTCACCTGGAAGAGCGAGCTCTTGCCGACGAGGGTGATCGTCTTGGCGCGGGATTCCAACAACGCCCGCAGACCTTCGTCGTCCGCGGCATTCTTGTCCTTGCGGCGCGTCATACCGAAGGCGCAGACCCGCACGTGCTTCAGCGGCAGTTCGCAGACCCGCCGGAAATACTCCGCATCCTTTTCATTCGAGGCCGGGTAGCCGCCCTCGACATAATCGAAACCGAGACTATCGAGTCGCTCGGTGATGGCCAGCTTGTCTTGCAACGAGAAGCTGATGCCTTCGGCCTGCGAGCCGTCGCGGAGGGTCGTATCGTAGATTTGGATGCGGGCCATAGCTGGTCAGTCATTGTTCCACCGAAACGTTCTTCGGTGGGGACGTTGAGAGTTTCTGCTTACGAAAAAAGGCCCTCAGGCCTTGTGGGGCCTCAGGGCCTAAAACATTTTTCGGTAAGAACCGAAAGCCCTAGGCCCCAACCTCTCCAATAATAATCGCCACGGCGACATCGCGATTTACGACGACCAAAAGGCGATTCGGGTTGGTGGGATGGGCAAACATCGGTTCACAAGTAGCTATTTAATCAATAAACTCTAACGTACGCGACCGCACGCGTCAAGGGCCGTTTCGCATGAAAATGGGAAAAACAGGAGGAGAAACAGGCCGGATCCTTCTCGTTATTTGTCGCTCTACCCCGCTGGTTTCGGCCGCGGACCGGAGGCGGGCGACTTCGGCTTGACGATCACCTTCGTCTTCCAAAGCTCCTCGATCGCCTTGGCCGTCAAGCGGAACGAACCTTGCACGTACGGCCCGCTGGTATTCAGTTCCGACAGAATCAGGAATGAGGCGGCAAACACGTTGGAGCCTTCTTTGGTCAAGAGGGCCGACTTGCGGGACTTCAAGTAGTCGTAAACTTCCTTGGCCTCATCCGTCGCTCCCGCATAGCCCAAAGCGTTGACCAACAGGCCGTCGTCTCCGGCCGAACAAGCGAAGGAGACGCATTCCAGCTTCTGCAAGCTCTCGTGCAGGTCCTTGTTCTTCTCAATCCACTCGGCCAAGGCCCGAGAACCCAGGATCGCCTGCGGGCGAATGGCTGCCCAGAGAAGATGGTCGCCGGGCGTTCGCTCCAGCACCTTCTTGACCGCCGCGGGCAGCGGCGCCTTCTTGCCCTTCAGGCGGTCGATCGACTCGTGAATCAACGGCTCCTTGCCGAAGAGGATGGTCTTCGCGACCGGGAAGGAGAGTGCCCACTCCGACCCGCTATAGACGGTCGTCTCTTGATAGGTCTTCTCCGAGACCATCTTGCCCAAGGTTTGCGTGAGCTTGCCCTCGACGACCTGGTTGTCGAACGTTCCCTGCACGACGAACAGGTATTGCAGCTCGCCGTCCGGATCGCCCGCCAGGAAGACCGTCACGCGGTCGACTTCCTTCTCCAGGTCGATGCCCGTAAAGGCCTTGGCCAGTTCCATCATCTGTTTGAACTGGGCGTACTGGGGATTCTGTTGGGCCTGGGGGGTGGCCAGCGCCTTGGAGGGGCACGCAATCCACTTCGGCGGCCAACCAGTAATTCTTGGGAAGGAACTTCAAATTTGGTCCGCTTGCGGCGGAATTCTCGATCGGATCGGAAGGGATGGCTTCAGCGGCGCGGGCCGAGCCCGCCCACGCCAGAGCGAGGCCGAGCAGGACGAGCCAGGAAATTGCGGCATAATCGCGACAGAAAAGGCGTTTCATCGGGTTCTCCCGGGGTAGAAAAGAAGTGTTTGGGGCGCGTTTTGCGGGTCCGCCCAACGGCCAGACCCTTGCGCCAGTCTAGCCAATTAGCGGCTGGAGTCAAGAGTTGGGGCGGTGGAAACTACGCGCACCCCCGTTTCGGCCCGGCGGAGGAATTGGCCTCCGACTCGACTTTTTCGGCGGCTTCGCTGTCCAATGCGTCGCCGGCCTCGTCGTACTCGTCGTCATCGTCGAAGTCGTCATCCTCTTCGTCCTCGTCCTCTTCGACATCGCCGTCCTCGTCATCGTCGAACTCGTCTTCGTCCTCGTCGTCGAGTTCTTCGTCTTCCTCGGCGATGCCGGCTGCCGAAGTCGCCCGCAACCCGGCATCGGGCGGAGCGGTGGACCGTCGCTCCTCCGGCGACGCGAGCATGATCGTGTTGTTGCGTTTCGGCGGCTCGGCAGAGACCGGCTTCACGGAACCGCTGCCGCTCATCTCGGCCCATTGTTCCAAGGAGATAATGATCTCGCGGGCCTGCGAGCCGTTGTATTGGCCCACAATGCCGTCTTCGGCCATGAAGTCGATCAGCCGGGCTGCGCGGCCGTAGCCGATGCCCAGGGCCCGTTGCAACAGCGATACGCTGCCGCGGCCCTCGCGGACCACGACGTCGATGGCCGCTTCGTACAGCTCGTCGCGGTCGGCGAACCGCGTCACGCCGCCCTGGTTCTCGCCTTCCTTCGTCGTGGCCTTCAACTGCACCAGCTCCTTGACGAACTGCGGCTCGCTCGTGGCCACCGCGGCAATCACGCGATTGATCTCGTCGTCGCTCAGGTAGGTGCCCTGCCCGCGCAAGAGCGTGCTCGTGCCCGGCCAGAGGAAGAGCATGTCGCCGTTGCCCAGCAGCTTGTCGGCGCCCATTTCGTCCAAGACCACGCGGCTGTCGGTGCGGCTGGCCACCTGGAAACAAATCCGCGCCGGCAGGTTCGACTTGATCAGACCGGTGATCACGTCGACCGTCGGCTTCTGCGTGGCCAGCACGAGGTGGATGCCGACCGCCCGGCTCTTCTGCGCCAGGCGGATAATGTGCGTCTCGACCTCCTTGGCGGAGGTCATCATCAGGTCGGCAAGCTCGTCGGCCACGATCACGATATACGGCATGTGCGTGGGAATCTGGCGGCGCTCGTCCTCGCTCTCCGGGCGGATCCGCTCCATCAGTTCCTCCTCGCCCAACTGGTTGTAGCCGCTGAGGTGCCGCACGCCCGCGCGGGCCAGCAGATGGTACCGCTCTTCCATCTTCTCGACGGCCCAGGCGAGGATCGCCTCGGCCTTCTTCATGTCGGTGACCACGGGGTGCATCAGGTGCGGCAGGCTCTTGTAGGAGCTGAGCTCGACCATCTTGGGGTCGATCATCAACATGCGGACCTCGTCGGGCCGCCGAGTCATGACCATCGAGGTGATGATCGAGTTCAGGCAGACGCTCTTGCCGGTGCCCGTGCGGCCGGCGATCAGCAGGTGCGGCAGCGTGGCCAGGTCGACGGTCATGGGGTTGCCCGATACGTCCTTGCCCAGGTAGACCGGGATGCGCATCTTCTGGACCTTGCCGTTGGCCTCTTCGATCACCTCGCGGAGGCGGACGATCTGCCGCGTGGTGTTCGGCACCTCGATGCCGACCGTGTTCTTGCCGGGGATGGGCGCCACGATGCGGACGCTGGGCACCCGCAGGGCGATCGCCAGGTCGTCGGCCAGGCCGGTGATCTTGCTCAGCCGCAGCCCGGCCTCGAGCTCGACTTCGAACTGGGCGATCACTGGGCCGGTCTGGATCTCGACCACGCGGATGTTGAAGCCGAACTCCTTGAAGGTCTGCTCGAGGATTTTGGCCTTGCGGCGGACCTCGTTTTCCTGTTCGTCGAAGTTGAAGCTCTCGCTGGGCAGGAGAAGTTCGATGCTCGGCAACTCGTAGTCGGCCGCGTTCTGCGTCGGCTCGTCGAGCTGCAGGTCTTCGTCCTTCTTAGGCGCCTTCGGCTTGCGGATCCGCAGCAGTGAGCTCAAGCCGCCGCCGGCCGACTGGGCAACAGCCGGTTCGGGCACGGCAGCGGGCGGCTGCTCGGCCTTCTTCTCGGGCTGTGCCGGCGGGGCAGCGGCTGCGGCGTCGGGCTTGGTTTGTTCGCTGGGCCGCCCCTTGACGCGGACCGAGAGGATCTTGCCCCCGCCGTCGGCCTCGCCTTCGCCGGGTTCATAGGCGTCGAGGTCCGACTTGCGGCGGAGTCGTTTGGCCGCCGCCGCGCCGACTTGCAGCATGCCTTGCCCGATGCCCTGGGCCGGCCTGCCCACGACAAAGGCGACGATATGTACAAGCAGGTAGTCGGTGGAAAGCAGGAGTCCGCCGAGCACCAGGCTGATCGAGAGTATGTAGGCCCCCACCGTGGCGAAGTTCATTTCCAGCAGTCCGCGCCCGGCCGCGCCGAGATAGCCGCCGGCGCCGATCACCGGGCCCGGTGAGAACTGCGGCACGGCCATGGCCGCGAAGGTCGTCAGTCCGGCCAGCGAGATCAGCCAGCCGCAGAGGCGCGTGAGCGGCTGGGTCAAAGGCCGGCGGGCCAGGAGCAGGGCGTCGAGCACGCCCAGCGAGATCACGAGGTAATAGGCCCCCAGTCCCAGGGCGCTGAACAGGTAACGGCTGACGAAGGCGCCGGAGCGGCCGCAGACGTTCAAGACTTCAGCCCGCGGCGGATAGACGAGCTTGCTGGGCGGATCGCCGGGGTCGTAGCTCAGCAGCGCAGCCGCCAAGAACACGGCGAGCGCAAGCAAGCCGAGGGCCAGCAGGTCCTTTTTCAGATCACGGTGTTCGAGCATGAGACGCGCAGACCGGGGTGTCGTGGGTCCCCCGGCGCTCACGAGCCGATGGATCCTGGGCGCATCCATGCCCAAAACAAAATCCTAGGTTGTCGCCTTCATTATCGTCGCGGGGCGGGTGAGGAAGTCAATATGAATTCGTGCCCTGGAAGAGACAACGTGGAAGGGGCAGGCGAAAAAAACGGCAAAAGCGGTACAAACGGCAGGAGCGAGGCGAGATTTGGCTTTGGCGAGCCCTGGGTGCTGAGGAACTGCGGAAGCTCTGGGCCGGTGGATCGGCTTCGAGTTGCGGTAATCGGCAAGTTACGGGCAACAGTCGGGTCGCTTCCAACCATATTTTAAGGCTGCTGCGCGGCCCCGGATTTGGTCCCACCGCACCATAATCGCCCGCCTCCTGCCATCTTCCCGCAGAAGCCGTATAATGCCCTGAAGCGCCGGCACGCAACGCACGGGCCCGAAGGAGCGTTCTATGGCATGGTTCGCAGGCAAACATACAACTCCCCTGGCCGAATCGTCATCGGGCGGTGACCTTCAGCAGCGGACCCTGGAAATCGGCGGGCGGCTTCTGGCCAGTGCCCGAAAGCATCGCAAAGGGCTCTTCTCGGCTGGCTTCTGGTCCGATCAACTTGTGTCGTGGACCATGAAGGACCCGTCGTTCCGCACGCAGTTGTTTCGCTTCATCGACGTCTTTCCTATGCTGCGCTCGCCCGAGCAAATCCACGATTACCTGGCCGACTACCTGAGCCAGCCGGGCGTGACCTTGCCCACAGGGCTCGATCTGGGGATGAAAGCGGGGCGCCTGGCCAAGGGACTCGTGGCCAAGACGATCACCGATCGCATCCGGGCCATGGCGGGCAATTTCATCGCCGGCGCCGACGCCATGGCCGCCCTGCCTTTGCTCCGCGACTTGTGGAAACAAGGCCTGGCCTTCAGCGTGGACCTGTTGGGCGAGGCCTGTGTCAGTCAGGCCGAGGCCGAGGTCTACCAGCGCCGCTATCTCGATCTGCTGGAGGTCCTGCCGGCGGAAGTCGCCCGCTGGCCGGCCGAGCCGCGCTTGGAGAGCGATCACCTGGGCCCCGTGCCGCGCACGAGCATCTCGATCAAGATCAGCGCCTTGAGCCCGCGGACCGACCCCATCGATTTCAAGGGCTCGCTGCGGACCCTTGAGGCCGGTTTGGAGCCGATCCTCCGCAAAGCGGCCCAGCGCGGCGTGATGGTCTATTTCGACATGGAGCAGGCGGCCGTCAAGGATCTTACAATCGCGTTGTTCCAGCGCTGCTGTGAAACCATCGATTTTTCCGCCGGCCTGGCCATGCAGGCCTACCTCCGCAGCGGCCCGGATGATGCGGCCGGGCTGATCGACTGGACCCGCCGCAGCGGCCGGCAGGTGACCGTGCGGCTGATCAAGGGCGCCTACTGGGACTATGAACTGATCAACGCCGAGCGGATGGGCTGGCCGGTGCCGGTCTGGACCGACAAACGGGCCACCGACGCCTGTTTTGAGCGCATGGCGGCGATTTTCGTGGAGGCGATTCCGCAGCGCGGCGGGGAAGGCGGCGTGAAGCTGGCCCTGGGATCGCACAACGTCCGCTCGATCGCCCATGCCCTGGCCCTGCTGGAGCAACGCGGATTACCGCTCTCGGCGGTTGAAATTCAGAAGCTCCACGGCATGGCCGACCCGCTGCGGGAAGCCCTAGTGGAACGAGGTCTGCGGGTTCGCGAGTACGTGCCCGTGGGAGAGATGATTCCGGGCATGGCCTACTTCGTCCGCCGCCTGCTGGAGAACACGTCGAACCAGTCGTGGCTGCGGGCCGGTTTCTCGGCCGAAGTGCCCGACGACGTGCTGCTGGCCGCACCCGAACCCATGCCGGAGCCTGCCGCTCCATCGGCCGAATCGATCCCGCGGGCCGCGGCGACCCGGCATCGGCTTTCGCCCGCCGTGGCCGGAATGGGCGGCGATCTGCCCATGTTCAATGAGCCATGGCGCGACTTTTCCCGCGAAGATCAACGGCAGCGATTCGCGAAAGCCGTGGCCGAGGCGAACGTGCCCAAGATTGCAAGCGTCGGCCTGGACGCGTGCCGGCAGGCCATCGCCGCGGCCAGCGAGGCCTTTCCCGCGTGGCGCGACGGCTCGCCCTTGGGTCGGGCGCAAATCCTTGTTCAAGCCGCCGCCGCCATGCGGCTCCGCCGCGATGAATTGGCCGCCGTGATGATTCGCGAGGCGGGCAAGACCTGGCGTGAGGCCGACGCCGACGTCTGCGAGGCCATCGACTTCTGCGAGTATTACGCCCGAGTGGCCGTCGGGCTGTTTCAGCCGCAGCGCCTTGGGCGTTTCGTGGGCGAACTAAACCACCACTGGCATCAACCCCGCGGCGTGGCCGCGATCATCAGTCCCTGGAATTTCCCCTTGGCCATCTGTGCCGGCATGACTACCGCCGCCTTGGTCACGGGCAACACGGCCATCGTCAAGCCGTCGTCGCAGACCCGCGGCATCGCCCGGCTGCTTTGCGAAATCCTCTGGCGCGCCGGTGTGCCCGAAAACGTCTTGCAATACTTGCCCGGAGCGGGCCGCGACGTGGGCGATATGCTGGTCGGCGATCCGCGTGTGGCCTTGATCGCCTTTACCGGTTCAAAGGAGGTTGGACTGCGGATCCTGAAAATTGCCGGCGATCCTCAGCCTGGTCAGGTATTTGTCAAGAAAGTCGTCTGCGAAATGGGCGGCAAGAACGCGATCATCATCGATGAATCGGCCGATCTCGACGAAGCCGTGCTGGCCGTGCGGCAGTCGGCCTTCGGCTACAGCGGCCAGAAGTGTTCGGCATGCAGCCGGGCGATTGCGGTGGACAGTATCCACGACCAGTTCCTCCGCCGGTTGGTCGAATCGACCCGCTCCCTGGTAATCGGCGACCCGGCCGACCCCGGCACCGATGTTGGGCCGGTGATCGACGAAGCGGCCGCGGCCAAGATCCGCCAGTATATCGACGTCGGCCGCGGCGAAGGCCGCCTGGAACTGGCCTGCGACGTGCCTGCCGGCTTGGAGGAGCGCATCGGCAAGCCGGTCATTGGTCCGCACGTCTTCTCCGGCATCGAGCCGCATCACCGCCTGGCCTGCGAGGAAATTTTTGGCCCGCTGCTGGCCGTGATGCGGGCGGCCGACTTCGACCAGGCACTGGAAATCGCCAACGCTTCGGTCTACAAGCTCACGGGAGGAGTTTTCAGCCGCAAGCCGGCCCACCTGGAGGCCGCCCGGCGGAGATTTCGGGTGGGGAACCTCTACATCAATCGGGGGATCACCGGTGCCCTGGTGGGCCGCCAGCCGTTTGGCGGTTTCGGGCTCTCCGGGGCTGGCAGCAAGGCCGGCGGGGCCGACTACCTGTTGCATTTTGTCGAGCCCCGTTGTGTTACGGAAAACACGATGCGGCATGGATTTGCGCCCGGAATGGAGTAAACTTGCAAAACTCTCACGAAACGCTAACAATTCCCTAACACGGACTGTGTAAACTCCGGTAATGATTGCTAATGCTTTGCTCACGCAGCGTCCGATGCACCCGGATAGCGGAACCGCGACAATGAAAAAGTTCGTCCTGATCGTGGAAGATGAGGAGGACATTCGCGAGTTAGTCAGCTATCACCTCATCAAGGAAGGCTACCAGGTGGCCGGCGTCGCTTCCGGCGAAGAGGCCCTGGAGGTCGCCGAGAAGCAGACCCCCGATCTCATTCTCTTGGATGTCATGCTGCCGGGCATGGACGGTCTGACGGTCTGCCAGCGGCTGCGGTCAGCGCCGAAGACGGCCGACGTGGCCATCATGATGCTTACGGCCAAGAGCGAGGAGGCCGACATTGTTCGCGGCCTGAACCTGGGGGCGACGGACTATGTCACCAAGCCGTTCAGCCCGAAAGTGTTGTTGGCCCGCGTGCGGGCCGTGTTTCGCCGCACGCCGGCCGCAGCGCCCGCGGAGGAAGAGGGCGAGGAGAGCGACGAGGTCATCGAAGCGCACGGCATGGTGATTCACCCCGGGCGGCATGAGGTGCGGGTCGAGGGCAACCCCGTCACACTGAGCTCCACCGAGTTCCGCGTGCTCTATTTCCTGGCCAGTCGTCCCGGCTGGGTTTTCAGCCGCCAGCAGATTCTCGACGGTGTGCACGGCGACAACTATGCGATTACGGATCGGGCGGTGGACGTGCAGATCGTGGGCCTGCGGAAGAAACTCGGCGATGCCGGCAAATACATCGAGACGGTCCGGGGCGTGGGTTACCGATTCAAGGAGTAGGTTCTTCTGGAGCGATGCGGCGGCGCCTGTTTTGGCAAATCGCGTTTACAAGCTTCAGCATCGCACTCTTGTCGGCGATCGCCGTGGGCGGTTACGTCGCCCACCGTGCCGGCGCCTGGCGAGAAGAGTGGGTCTGGTCGAAACTGGAAACAGCGGCCGACGCCTGCGTGCTGCGATTGGCCGTCAATTGGGGCACCGACAGCCCACCGCACCTGGCTGATACTTGTAAGGAGTTGAGCGAACGGTTGGGAGTGCGGGTTTCCGTGATCCTGCCCTCGGGCAAAGTGATCGCCGACAGCGAAGAAGACCCGGCCGTTCTGGACAATCACAAGGAACGGCCGGAATTCAAACTCGCGCTATCCGGCGCGACCGGCCGCTCGGCGCGACCCAGCACCAGCCGGCAGGAAGCGTACCTGTATTTGGCGATGCCCCTGCGGCGCGACGGCCAGATCGTAGCGGTCGTGCGGACCGCGCAACCCCAGGCGGTGCTGACCTCCGGCGTGCGGACCCTGTATGCGGAAATCGCCGCTGTGGGCCTGCTGGCGGTGCTTTGGATCACTGCCGGCAGTCTCCTCGCCGCGCGGCGGCTGGTTCGCGCCATCAACGAGATCCGCCACGGCGCCGACCAATTCGCCCGCGGCCACTGGAAATATCGTCTACCGGACAACCCCTCGGAGGAAATCGGCATGTTGGCTGAATCGCTGAACGGAATGGCGGCCCAGCTCGACGAGCGGATACAACGGATTCTGCGCCAGCAAAGCGAACACCAGGCCGTGCTTTCCAGCATGGAAGAAGGCGTGATGGCCGTCGATCACACCGGCACGGTGTTGAGTGTGAACGACCCCTGTGCCGGCCTTTTGGGCGTCGATCCCGACAAGCTCCGCGGCCGCAGCATTTACGAGGCCCTCCGCAAGCCCGACTTGTTGAAGTTCATCGAGAACTCCCAGGCCAGCAGCAAATCGCTGGACGGCGATCTGCGTTTCTTCAGTCCCGAGGAGCGCTGGCTGCACGCCCATGGCACGACCCTGCACGACGCCCGCGGGCAAAAAATCGGCGTCCTGATCGTGCTGCACGACGTCACCCGGTTGCGGCACCTGGAGAACGTGCGGCGGGACTTCGTGGCCAACGTCTCCCACGAGCTTCGCACGCCGATCACCTCGATCAAGGGTTTCGTGGAAACGCTCTTGGACGATGGTTTGCAAGATCAGGCCAGCGCCATGCGGTTCCTGGCCATCGTGTCGCGGCAGGTGAATCGCCTGGACGCGATCATCAACGACCTGCTCCTGCTTTCCCGCATCGAGCGGGGCAACGACGACCCGCGTATCGAGACCGATGCCGAGCCGCTGGTCGCGGTACTGCAGGTGGCCCAGGAAACGTGTGACAAGAAGGCGCAGGACAAGTCGATTCAAATTGTCGTGGAATGTCCCGACGACCTCGTGGCCAAGATCAACGCGCCCCTGCTGGAGCAGGCGGTCATCAACCTGATCGACAATGCCATCAAGTACAGCCAGGCGGGGGCCACGGTCCGCGTTACCGCCGCCCGCGACGAATCGAGCGCGGTGATCCGCGTGATCGACAACGGCTGCGGCATCGCGGCCAATCACCTGTCTCGGCTCTTCGAGCGGTTCTATCGGGTCGATAAGGCCCGCAGCCGCGAGTTGGGCGGCACCGGTCTGGGCCTGGCCATCGTCAAGCACATCATGACGGCCCACCAGGGATCGGTACACGTCGAGAGCGTGGTCGGCCGCGGCAGCACGTTCACGCTCCGTTTCCCATTATGTTTGCCGAGCCTCGGCGAACCCGTGGCCGTCGCGGCGCAGAGTGCGCCGTACTGACCCGAAGCGCAAGCCGTAGGCCGGAACAAGCTTCGGGGCACCCGGGGTACCTGCTTGCGGGTTGCGGGTCGGTTCCGGCATTCTTATCTGCCGAATTGATAGACGTCCACATGGGAGACGTTCCGCAATCGATCGCCGCGATACCGAACTTCGCCGGAGCTGCGCAAGCTTGTTCCGGCCTACACTACCCGCTTGCGCTTCGGGTTAGTGTGCCGTGCCGCCCTTCGGCGGCTTGGACGAATCGGTCGGCCGTTCTTTCAGGGCCGGCATATTGATCCCGGCGGACCGCTGTTGACGCCGCAGGGCCCTGAGCCGCTTCTGCTCCGCGGCAAAAGCCCGCCCTTCCCGATACCAGATGATCAAATCGCGAATGCCCTGGATGCTCTTGACCAGCAGGTACGCCGAGGCGACAAGCAGAAGAACTGGGAACCAAGTTCCCCCCATGGAAGCAACTCCTGTCAAGCAAGCGAAACAAGGAAACTGCAACCGCAAAACCACCTGAATCAAGCATAGATGCCCGCCGTGGATCTTTCAAGTCCAGATTGCCGGAACCGGCCCGTTTCGCTAGAATAACCGGGCTCCTCGGAGAATCCTATGCCCTCGATACCTGAATCTCTTGCCCAGGCCGTGGCCTATCATCGCGCGGGGCAATTGCCGCAAGCCGAGCAGATCTACCGCCAGGTCCTCCAGGCCGATCCCCGCAACGCCGACGCCTGGCATCTGTTGGGCGTCATCGGCTCGCAGGTCAATAACCATGAGCTGGCCGTCGACTACATCCGCCGGGCGATCGAATTGAATCCCAGCTCGACCGCCTTCCACGCCAACCTCGGCGCCGCCTATCAGAAGCTCAAGCGGTTCGACCAGGCAGTGGCATGCTACCGGCGGGCATTGGAATTGAATCCGAACAACGCCGAGGCCCACAACAACCTGGGCGTGGCCTTTCAGAGCCAGGGCGACCCGGCTACCGCGGAGGCCTGCTTCCGCCGGGCACTAAAGCATAACCCAGACTACGCGGAGGCCCATTCCAATCTGGGGAATGTCTTGCAGGCCCTTGGCAAGCCGGCCGAGGCCCTCGCCGCCCAGCAGCGGGCCGCGCAACTGAAGCCGGGCTATGCCGAAGCCCACCACGGGATCGGTGCGGCGCTGAAGGAACTCGGCCGGACCGAAGAGGCTATCGCGGCCTACCGCCGGGCACTGCAGCTCAAGGAGAACGCCCCCGAAACCCATAACAACCTCGGCGTCGCCCTCAAAGACCGCAACCAACTCGACGAGGCCGTGGCCGCCTATCGCCGCGCCCTGGAGCTCAAACCCGATTACGCGGAGGCCCATACGAACCTGGGCAACGCCTTGCGCGAACAAGGCAAGCTCGACGACGCGGTTGCCTGCCACCGGCGGGCCCTGGAACTGAGGCCCGATTTCGCCGAGGCCCTGAATAACCTCGGCAACGCCTTGAAGGACCAGGCCCAACTGCCGCAGGCCATCGCCTGTTACCAGCGGGCCCAGGAAATCGCTCCCGGCCTGGCCGAAACGCCGCACAGTCTCGGCACCGCCTTGAAGGAGCAAGGCAAGCTCGACGAGGCCATCGCCTGCTACCGACGCGCGCTGGAGTTGAAGCCCGACTTCGCCGACGCCCACAACAGTCTTGGCATCGGCATGCAGGACCAAGGCCGCATGACCGACGCCATGACCTGTTTCCAGCGGGCCTTGCAGCTTCAGCCCGACATGGCCGATGCGCACAACAACCTTGGCAACGTGCTCAAGGATGCCGCCCAGTTCACGGCGGCCATCGCCTACTACCAGCGGGCCTTGCAACTGAAGCCCGAGATGCACGAGGCCCACAACAATCTCGGCAACGCCTTGAAGGACCAAGGCAAGCTCGACGAGGCCATCGCCTGCTACCGGCGGGCCTTGGAGCTCAAGCCCGACTTCGCCGATGTCCGCAGCAACTTGATCTTTTCGCTCAATTATCGTCCGGGCGTCACCTTGGCGGAGTTGGCCGAAGCCCATGCCGAATTCGACCGCCGCCATGGGGCACCCGCTTGCGGGTCGCCGCCGCCTGCGACCTGCGCGGGTGCCCCGGCCGGCGCAGGAGCCGCTGACCCGGAGTACCTGGCGCCCCCCGCGCGCCGACTGCGGCTGGGGTTCATTTCGCCCGACTTTTGCCAGCACCCGGTCGGATTCTTCTTGATCCGAACCCTGGAGAATCTCGATCGCCAGGAGGTGGAGATCGTCTGCTACAGCGATCGCGTCGCCAAGGACAGCATGACCGCACGATTTCAAACGGTCGCCGCGCTCTGGCGCAACGTGCTCGGCTGGAACCACGAGCGGCTGGCGGCCCAGGTCCGCGACGACAAGATCGACATCCTCTTCGATCTCGCCGGCCATACCGCCCGCAACCGCATGCTCACCTTCGTCCGCAAGCCGGCCCCCATCCAAATCACCTGGATCGGTTACGAAGGCACGACCGGGCTCTCGGCCATCGACTATCTCCTGGCCGACCGCTACATGGTGCCGGAGAAGGTCGAAACGTACTTCCGCGAAAAGGTCTTGCGGCTGCCCGACTGCTATCTCTGCTACGATCCGCCGGAAGACTCTCCCGCGGTTTCCGCGCTGCCGGCGCTGCGGTCGGGCTGCGTGACATTTGCCAGTTGCAATAATCTGGCCAAGATCAATGGAGAAGTTGTCGCCGCCTGGGCCGACATTCTCCGCCGCGTGCCGGGGGCGCGGTTGTTGTTGAAATATCGCGGTCTGGAGGACGAGGGCCTGCGGGACCGTTATTTCGGCCTCTTCGCCGCGCAAGGAATTTCTGCCGACCGGCTCGACATTGAAGGCTGGTCGCCCCTGGGCGAGCTGTTGGCCCGGCACAACGGCATCGACGTGGCGCTCGATCCGTTTCCCTTCGCCGGCGGTGTGACGACCTGCAACGCCCTATGGATGGGCGTACCGGTGGTGACGTGGCCCGGCGAGACGTTTGCCAGCCGTCACGCGCTTAGTTACCTGTCGACCGTCGGGCTGACGGAGACGATTGCCGGCAGCCGCGAAGAGTACGTCGAGATTGCGGTTGGGCTGGCCACCGACCTGTCTCATCTGGCCGCGATCCGCGCCGGTCTTCGTCAGCAGATGGCCGCCTCGCCGTTGTGCGATGGGCCGCGGTTCGCGCGGCAGTTGATGACCGTGTTGCGCGGCCTCGCCGGGCCAAATTAGCGGGCATTGCCAATGGTCTCCCTCTCCCACCGGGAGAGGGCCGGGGTGAGGGTAGTTGGAGTCGAGATTTCGGCAAGAGCCCGCTGCGGGTCCTCAAGCAGCCCTCACCCCCTGCCCCTCTCCCGCCGGGAGAGGGGAGCTTTCCGCCTGCCGACTCAATACCCCCAGCCGTAATAGTCCGCCTGAACGGGCGGAGAATTCTGGAGCGAGAGCGGGTGGGTGAAATACCGGTAACGCGAATGCGCGGCCTCGATCCGCTGGACCGCCTGGTCGTACGACTCGTAGTACGACCGAGGCCAACTGGGATTGTAATAGTTGTTGACCTGGTACCCATAATTTGGCGCGTAGTACGGCCCAGGGACGTTGCCGTACGGGTAGTCTGCCCGCGCTTCCGCACAGGCCAAGGACCATTGCCGCCACCACAGATAAAACAAGACGTCGCATGGCTTTCTCCTTTTGCGTTGGAGGGGTGTCTGCCGTTTCGCTTCCGTCGCCACGAAACGGTCGGTGAAGATGGAATCCCCTTTGATAGCAATCCCGGTGCCAACGAAGTAATGGCATTTCGTAAGTTAAAGCATGCAAACGGCTTATGCCGAAGAATTGGACTCTGTCGATCCGTACGATCGGCGGGAGATGTCGTCAATCTGACCGCGCGCTATAGTCGGAATGAACTCCGCGCTACCGGCCTTTCAGGGCGTAGCGGATCTCGGTGATCCCTTGACGGTCCGGCGAGTCGTTCTGCCGCCAGAACGGCAAGGGGTCCATGCTGAAATTGCCCATTCTACCCCTCCGCCGGGACTAGTGTTCTAACAAACTGCTAACACTATTATTATAATTCCCTAACATATTCAGGTTAGCATTCATTGCTGTTCTCGTGGGAAAGGTCCCGCGACCCGGAGTACCGGGTGCCCCGAGTGTCCGAGCCGACTTTTTCCTGGGTGAAACAAGGATGGCCGGCAGGGCCAAAACAATCAAATCATGAGGAGAGAATGCAATGAGGTACTTCCCGTCCGTACGGCCCACTCGTTGGGCTATGGCGTGCTGCACGGCAGCCCTGTTGGTAGTCGCTGCGTCGGCCAGGGCCGATGGCCCGGCGAAATACGAAAAGGCCGGCGACCTGTCCGGCACCCTGACGAGCATCGGCTCCGACACGCTGCTGAACGTGGTGAACTACTGGGCGGAAGATTTCAAGAAGATGTATCCCAGCGTGACTTGCCAGATCGAGGGCAAGGGTTCGGCCACTGCCCCGCCGGCGCTGACCGAGGGCAAAGCCCTTTTGGGCCCCATGTCGCGGAAGATGAAGCCGGAAGAAGAAGACGCCTTTGAGGCCAAACGCGGCTTCAAGCCGACCCGCTTCGACGTGGCCCTGGACTGCCTGGCCGTCTACGTCAATAAGGACAACCCGGTGAAAGGCTTTACCATGGCGCAGTTGGACTGTATCTTCTCGAAGACCCGCAAGAGCGGTTACGAGAACATCGCCACCTGGGGTCAGGCCGGACTGAACGATCCGGCCTGGGCCGATCTGCCCATCAGCCTCTATGGCCGAAACTCGGCGAGCGGCACCTATGCGTACTTCAAGGAACACGCTCTCCTCAAGGGCGACTACAAAGACAGCGTCAAGGAGCAGCCCGGCTCTTCGGCAGTGGTCGGCGGCGTGGCCAAGGACCGCCAGGGCATCGGCTATTCGGGGATCGGCTACAGGACGTCGGAAGTCCGCGTTGTGCCGCTGGCCAAGACCGAGAACGACAAGCTGGTCGAGGCTACCTTCGACAACGCCATCAATGGCACCTATCCGCTGGGCCGCACGCTGTATATCTACGTGGCCAAGAAGCCGGGCGAGCCGCTGCCGCCGCTGGTGAAAGAGTTCCTCAAGTTTGTCCTTTCCAGCCAGGGCCAGGAGATTGTCGTCAAGGACGGCTATGGGCAACTGCCCGACAAGATGATTGAGAAGAATATCAAACAGCTCGATTGACGCATGCCCAAACCTAGCCAGGCTACGCTGCGAAGATTGAAACGGCACGATCTCCTGGCCCGCTGGGTGGTTACGCTCGGCGGCGTCGTGGTGATCGCCAGCGTCATCGGCATCCTGGTCATGATCCTGGCAACGACCTTGCCGTTGTTCCTTCCGGCGCGAGCACGCCTTCTGGCCGAAACGCCTTTGCCCCCGTCGGTGAAGGCGGCGGGCGTGCTCGGGCTGGGGATCGAATCGGCGCCCGACGACCGCTGGCAAGTTGCCCACCTGGTGGATGCATCGGGCACGTTTCGCAGCGTCGATCTGGCGACCGGGAAAGTGATCCAGGAATTGAAGGCCGGCGCGGGCTCCATGTACTCATGGTCGGCGGAGAACTCGGCTGGCGGCGGGGCGCCCGGCGGGAACCCACTTGTGGGTGCGGGTCGCGCCGAAAAGGGCAGAGCAACCGCTCCCCGCACGGTCCTTTCGGCCGACTCCAGCGGACCGGCCTCGTTCACGCTGCGCTGGTCCGACGGCGCCGTTTCCCTGGTCGATGTGGTCGTCTTGCCCCGCGGAAAACAGGCCGTCGCGGGCACCATGTACCCATGGTCGGTGCCGCAATTCGAGTTGAAGACGCGCGCCGTCATCCCGCCCGACGGGGCACCCTCTGGGTCGCGCGTGCCCCTGGCCGCCGTGATGCGGTCGACAGGCGAGAAGTCGAGCGCTTGTGCGGCCTTGTACGAGGGTAACCGCATCGTCGTCGTGCGGCAGAACGTAATCAAGAACGAGATGACCGACGAGGAGACGATCAGCGCAAGCCGCTTGACGATTCAAGACGATGTGCCCGGCCGGGTGACGGCCCTGACCATGGACCATGCCGGCGGCACGCTCTATGCCGGCACGGAAAACGGATTGCTGCTCTGGTGGCGATTGGGTGAAGACAAGGTGATCAACCACGACGTCGTGCCGCCGTTTTTCGAGAAGCGGGCGATTACGTGCCTGCAACTGATGCTCGGCGACGTGACGCTGGTTGTGGGCGATGCCGCGGGCAGCGTAACCAACTGGTTCTTCGTGGTGCCGGAGTCCGAACGGAACAAGACCGACGGCGCCAGCGCGCCGGCAACGGCGGTGGCGAAGGCGCGGGGAAATGCTTCGCCGCAGGCCTCTCCCGCAAAGAAGGAAATCAAGAAGCTGACCCTGGTCCGATCGCTCGAGTCGCATGCCGCCGGCATTCAGAGTATCGTTCCTTCGCCGCGGAATCGCGCGCTGCTGGTCCGCGACGCGTCGGGCGTGGCCACCATGGACTACACGACCAGCGAGCGCCGCTTGAAGACCTTCCACGGAGTGGATCAGCTTGCCTTTTCCTCGCGCGGCGACATCGTTCTGGCGCTGGCCGGCGGTTCGCTGAAGGCCTGGCGCATCGAGGGCAGCTTCTTCGGCCTGGGCAGTACCACGCTGCACCCGGAAGTCAGTTGGCTCTCGCTTTGCGGGCGGGTCTGGTACGAAGGTCACGATGCGCCGGACTTCTCCTGGCAATCCACCGGTACCAATGACTACGAGCCGAAACTGAGCCTGGCGCCGCTGGTCTTCGGCACCCTGAAGGGGACCTTCTATGCCATGCTGCTGGCGGGCCCTTTGGCCTTGGGCGCGGCAATCTATGTGAGCCAGTTCTCCTCGCCGGCCCTGCGGGCGTGGATCAAGCCGGCGATTGAAATCATGGCCTGCGTGCCCTCGGTCGTCTTGGGGTTCCTGGTCGGCATGTGGCTTGCGCCGATCATCAAGGATGGCCTGGTGGCTTTGTTCCTCAGCGCTGTTTCCATACCGCTGGTGTTCCTCGCGTTCTTGTTCGTCTGGCAACAGGTCCGCAAATTGCCTGCGGCCCAGCGGCAGGTCCGCAGCCGCGAGTTCCTCCTCGGCGGCATGCTGCTGGCGGTGGGAGTGGCGGTGGCGGCGTTGTTGTCTACGCCGGTCGAACAACGGCTCTTCGGCGGCAATCTGGTGATGTGGCTCTCGACCCACCTGGGCGTGGTGTATGACCAGCGGAATAGCATCCTGATCGCCTTCGGCGTCGGCTTCATGGTCATTCCGATCATCTTCACGCTGGCCGAGGACGCGCTGTCCAGCGTGCCGCACAGCATGACGGCGGCGTCGATGGCCCTGGGGGCCACCCGCTGGCAAACCCTGTGGCGCATCGTGCTGCCGTCGGCCAGTCCGGGCATCTTTGCCGCCGTGATGATCGGCTTCGGACGGGCCGTGGGGGAGACGATGGTCTTCCTGATGGCCGTCGGCAACTCGGCGCAGATGGACTGGAGTCCCTTCAACGGCATGCGGACGCTTTCGGCCAATATCGCCCAGGAGTTCCCAGAAGCGCCGGTCGATGGCACCCTGTACCGCGTGCTGTTCCTGTGTGCGGTGGTCCTTTTCATGATGACCTTTGTGCTCAACACGGCGGCCGAAATCGTCCGCCAGCGTTTGCGCAAGCGTTTTGGGCAGTTTTAATCATGGTTCAACTGGCTCAAGAAATGCGGGGGGTTGAAATGATTCGTAGGATGGACTTCCAAGTCCCTCACCTGAAACGGGACGGACTTGGAAGTCCATCCTCCGGCACGCGATACGACGAGAACGAAAACGAAAAATGAACGAAGCCCGTAAATCCGACACCCAGATCGAAGCGCCGCCGGCCCGCGCTGCGCGACGCAAGGGCGATCGCTTCTGGAGCCAGGGCGAGCCGCTGGTGTGGGTTGCCGGCGGCGCGCTGGCGACGGTCCTGATGGGCGCTCTGACGCTCTTGCTCGTCGTGCTCTACAACGGGCTGGGCGTGTTCTGGCCTGCCCGCATCGAGCAGGTGCAGCTCGCCGATGGCAAGCACTTCCTGGGCCGGCGGCTGGAAAGCCAGTCCGATCCGCAGCGCGGCACGCAAGTCCGTTTCAAGACGGCCAATCGCGAGTTCCATCCTGACCGGCAGGATTTCCGTTGGGTGGCGCAAAGCGACATTGTTGCCATGGAATGTCCGGCCGACGTCACGGTCCTGGAACGCCAGGCCAATGGCGATTTCTACGGGGTCTTGCGCGAACGTCAAAGCGCCCGGGCTGGAACTACCCGAGAACAGCGACCCGGCCGGGGCACCCGCGCGGGTCGTTGCAGCAGGCCCTGCGGGCAATCGCCGTCCAGCGGGCTGCAAGGCTCGATCCGCTCCTGGATCGAATTGCCGCCGTGACCGTGCAGCGCAACCGGGTTGAACTTGCACAGCTCAAGGCCGCCTACCGCAAGCAGCAGGCCGAGGCCCGCACTCCGCCGAATGCAGATGCCATCACCTCGCTGGAGAACCAGCTCCAGGAGTTAAGTGCGGAGGCGACGGCGCGTGCAGAACGAAAGCGAGCGGCTTGTCGCCGAGCGCTCGAAGACCGAGGCGGCCCTGCGTGAGAACGTCGCCGTTTTCCTCGACGACCAGGGAACCGAGCGGTCGATCGCGCTGTTGGACATCGTTCGCGCCTTCCATCCCAACGCTATGGGGTTGCCGAGCAAAATCGGGCACTACCTTGCGAAAGTCTGGGAGTTGCTCTCCACGCCGCCCCGCGAGGCGAACACCGAAGGTGGCGTGCTTCCGGCGATCTTCGGCACGGTGGCCTTGATCCTGCTGATGGCGCTGTCCAGTTTCCCCTTGGGGGTACTGGCGGGCATCTACTTGGGCGAATACGCCCGCGACGGCGTGCTGGTCCGCCTGGTGCGGATCAGCGTGAACAATTTGGCCGGCATTCCCTCGATTGTGTACGGCATCTTCGGCTGCGGATTCTTCATCAATTACCTCGGTTGGCACATCGACCAGCAGTTCTATGCCTACCGGCTTTCCGCCAAGGGTCCGGTTTTCGGCACGGGCGGCGTCCTGTGGGCCGCCCTGACGCTGGGGCTGCTTACCGTGCCCGTGGTGATCGTCGCCACGGAAGAGGCGATCCGCGTGATTCCGCGGAGCGTCCGCGAAAGCTCCTTTGCCTTGGGCAGCACCAAGTTCCAGACCCTCATCCGCGTGGTCCTGCCGTTGGCCTCGCCGGGAATCCTGACCGGATTCATCCTGGCGATGGCGCGGGCGGCGGGCGAGGTCGCGCCGCTGATGCTCACCGGCGCGGTAAACACGGCCCCCACGCTGCCGCTGGACGGCACGTTTCCTTATTTGCACCTGGAGCGGCAGTTCATGCACCTGGGTTTTCATATCTACTCGGTCGGCTTCCAGGCGCCGAATTCCGAGGCCGCCCGCCCCATGGTCTACGTCGTCACCTTGCTGTTGATCCTGATCGTCCTGATTCTGAGCAGCCTGGCGATTTACTTGCGGAACCGCATGCGCAGGACCCTGCAGATTCGAACGATATGACGAGGTTCACGATGGACAATCCCAGCCCGACCCTTCCCGAGGCCCGCAAGATTGAAGCCGCGGCGCGGCCCGCCGCCGCCGTTTCCGCCGAGCCGGCTGCGCAAGACGCGATCGTGCAGGTGCGCGATTTGTCCCTTTTCTATGGCCGCACCCAGGCCCTCAAAGATATCACCCTCGACTTCCCGCGGAACCAGGTGACGGCGTTGATCGGTCCCTCCGGCTGCGGCAAGTCGACCTTGCTCCGCTGCCTGAACCGCATGAACGACCTGATCGACGACATCCACACCACTGGCAGCATTCTCGTCGACGGCGAGCAGATTCTCGACCGCTCGACCGACGTGATCGAGTTGCGTCAGAAGGTGGGCATGGTCTTCCAGAAGCCGACGCCCTTTGCCAAGTCGATCTACGAGAACGTCGCCTACGGGCTGCGGATCGGCGGGGTCCGCGATCGCCGCACCCTGGACGAAGCGGTGGAGAAGAGCTTGCAACGGGCGGCCCTCTGGGACGAGGTCAAGGACCGGCTGCGGCAGTCGGCCCTCGGACTTTCCGGCGGCCAGCACCAGCGCCTGTGCATCGCCCGGGCGATTGCCGTACACCCGGAGATCATTCTCATGGACGAGCCTTGCTCGGCGCTGGATCCGCGTTCGACGACGCGTGTCGAGGACCTGATCGGCGAGTTGCGGGGCGAGTACACGATCATCATTGTCACGCACAACATGCAGCAGGCCGCGCGGGTCTCGGACCACACGGCGTTCCTTTACGAAGGCGTGCTCATCGAGTTCCGTCCCACCCAGGCCCTCTTCACCTGTCCCGCGAAGAAAGAGACCGAGGACTATCTCACCGGGCGCTTCGGCTGATATGCTTCCGAACCAAAGCCTCGGCATTCCTGCCATCTATTGATCTTCGCATTGAAAATGAGTCATGTAGGCCGGAACAAGCTTGCGCAGTTCCGGCGTTGATGCCGATTCGTGCCGGAACTGCGCAAGCTTGTTCCGGCCTACGCCCCTGCCACACAACTCAATGGCTCATTTTCAATGCGAAGATCAATAAGAGGCCGCACCACGTAATCTCGCTGCGGAAAAAGAACATGCGTTGTATTCGCAACTTCAGGTTGCGATCGAGATGCTGCGGTGTGCGTCGTGCGAAGGGAGATGGCGACGGCTTGGAGGAGGCGGTGGAGAAGGCCGTCGCGGAGGCCGAAAGGCGGCCGAAGTAGCTCGGGCGATTCAATGGACCAGGCGAAAAAACGGCAGGCAGCTTACGGCTTGCCGAAGAACACGTCCTCGCCTTCGCCGCGGGGCGCAATTACGTACTCGGCACGCTTGTCGATCTCGACCGTGGCACGGATCACGCCGCCGCGCGACTGAAAAGGAATGTCTCGCACTTCGAACATCTTGCGGCCGGAGACCACACCGTCCAGCGCCTTGCCATCGATTCCCAGCACCTGGTAGAGGGCGAAATCCCCGGAAGGGTCGAGTCCCAGGCGGTCCAGGCGAAACTCGATCGTGCCGCGGTAAGGGCCCTGGGGCCTTGTGAACAGCGGCTCCGGCGGTGCCACGCGCCACTTGGCCGGGTCCAGACGGTCGCAACCGATCACGATGTTCCCATGGTTGAACAATGCCACCCAGGCCCCACGGCCCTTCCGGTAGGCAACGTATTCAAGTTGATCGTCGGGCTTGTCAAAGACCAGCGGGGCAGCCTGCCGCCCCGCATAGGCCAGCAAGCTGCGCAGCGCATCGGCCCCCTGCCACACCCAACGGCCCAGGTACACGTAGACCATCCCTTTGCCCACTGGCCTGCGCAGAATCAGCGGCCGGTGGCCGATGGAAGCCACCGTCTCCCAGCCATCGCCTTGGGCGCTGAACACGAGGCCCGCATAGCTCGCGGTCTTGCCGGCGAAGACCTCCGGCATGCCCGTCACCTGGCCCCGCACTTCCGGGCTGCCTTTGAGAAAGGCCAGGCCGAATGGCTTGCCGGACACGCTCCCTTGCCAAGTGGGGAAGTCCTGCGCGGCGACGATGACATGCGCGCCGCTACGAGCGGCTTCGCTGAGCTTGTCCTCGGTCGCCAGTCGCACCGCAGCCTTGCCCAACACGGCCAGTACGCCGAACGTGCGGAGGTGTTCCGCCGTGGCGCGCTCCAGTTGTACGAAGTCCACCGGGCCGTAGGGCGTGCCGGTGAGCAGGCGGGTGATGTGGGCCGTGTAGGCATCGCCGTAATTCGGGAAGAACACGTCCAACAGGTCGTACCCCCGCAGCTCGTCGAGCTTATCGTGGAACAGGTCCAGGTGGCCGAACCGCCGCCACTCCCACTGGGCGCCTTCCTGCGGCATCCAGGGAAAAACCTTGGTGAACGATGGCTCGCAGGTCAGCTTGCCGGTGGCATGGTCGTAGCCGATGTAACGCTGGAACGTGTCCATTTGACCGAAGGGATTGTAAGGGATCCACCACGCATCCTCGCCGCCGTACACGATGCCCACCGGCACGATCGGTCGGCCCCGGGCCGGATGCACCATGGCGAACCGCATCGCCTGCACGAGCGGATAGACCCACTCGGCAACCACGTCGCCGGCAAACGACGGGGCCTCGTCCAACTCGGCGCTGATCCACGAGCCGCCGGAGAGGTAATACAGCATGCACACGTGCAACTTCTCGTCGAGCGAAGGGAACGGGTAATGCGTCTGCTCCCAGTAAAAGCCGAACGACTTGCCGAACGTGCGACCGGCGCCACGGCCCATCGCCATCATGATATTGGCCTGCGGGTCTTCCTCGTTCTTCAAGATCACGAGGTCACTGCCGCGTTCGTATTCTCGGCAGCTATTGAGCGTGGGCGGGAAGGGCTCGTACATCGCCGTGATGCGGTCGTCGCTACCGGCCTGGCGTTTGGCGGCCCGCACCACCGCGGTCTCGCTGACCGCGGAGCCTCCCTCACCGCGGAACCAGAAGGCGCGCAGCTTGGGATCGATGGCCAGGATTCGCCGCGCGTCGGCGGGGTCCTTGATCGAAGACAGTGCGCCGCGGAGATACGGATTGCCGCGAAAGATCTCGGCCGTGGCGCCGTTGCCGGCCACGTTGCAGCCGCCATAGGTGATCATGAACTCGTGGTACTTGCCCTTGGCGACCCCGTCGAAGCAGAACGGGCAGAGGCCCACGTCGTCGGTCGGATAATCCGGCCGGAAGTTGGGCTTCCACTTCTTGCGAATCTCGGCCACAGGCACGCCTTTTTTCGTCCAGAAGTCGTAGCCGCTGGGATAAAGGCCAAAGACAAAATGCCGAAGCTTTTCGGCTGGCGAACCGGAGACCTTCGTCTCGGCGCCCGCCAGATCGACCTTCACGCCCGCGTCGCCCAGGTAGTTGAGGAAGAACATGCGGAAGGCCAGACCCTTGGTATCGGGCGTGTAATCGAGATCCACGACCAGGTCGACAGTCACGTCGGCGGGCTCTTCCACGCTGAAAGGAACTTGGATCGAGCCCGCGCCCATCTTATGCTTCTTGAAATCCCACACCCGCCGGCCGTTGGCGAGAATGTAGCTGGGATGATACTCGGCCAGCAACACATCGGTGCGGATAGTGAGCAGGAAGCTCTGCAGCGGCTTGGGGCTGGCGCCTTCCTTGTAGCGGTGGAACCTGGCCCGCAGACCGTAAACCTTGCCGCCGCCTGTAAGCACGTAGTCCAGAACCGTGCTGTGCCAACGGAACGGCTCGTTGTAGAAAAACTCCAGGTCCTCGGAGCGGTTGCCCATGACCATTCCGCCCAGGAAACTGATATATGGCCAGCGTCCGGTGAACCAATTAACCGGCTCCTTGGAAACGAGCCCGGCGGCGGCCAATCGGCCGGACACATCATTGGGATCGATCTCGATCTTCCGTTGCCACTCCTTCCCCAACCGTCCCCGGATGCGGAAGTTGGCCACGTAGACCTTGCCGGGACCCGCCATTTGCACGGCGATGCGGTCGGTCAACTCCCCGGACGGCGTCGTTCGCCACGAGCAGAGATCGAGAGTACCGAGGTCTTTGTCCAGGCATGGGTCGGCCCGTTCCTGGGCGTTGCCCAACAGGGCGGACATGCCCAAAGTCAGAAATACCGCACACGATGATGTATACCCCATGGAAAACTCCTTCGGAAAGAGTTTGATGACGGAGAGGCTCGGGGAAGTCAGGAAAGCACCGCTCTACCGCACGGCCTTCTTGAGCTTTACCTCGAACTCCAGTTTACCAAGCGACTCCCGCACGTGGTGATAGGCCTCGGGTGTGTAAAAGCCATTGAAGTTGCGGCAGAACTCCACCAGGGATGAGTCCAGAAACAAGTCTTTTTTCGTTTCCGCAAAGCCTGGGGCCCGGATCAACAACGCGGCCGTCGCGGGCGTCTGAAAGTTGGCCTCGCCGCCGAGACCGACTTTTACCTGGGCAACCTCTTGTCCCGCATCAACCACGTGGACGGTCGCCGCCAAAGGCCTGCCTTGTGGATCGGCGACCTTGAGGCGGATCTTGGCCAGCGCGGGCTGCGGACGGTGGAACGTCTTCGGCAGGAAATATACTGGGTTGGCCACGGCGACCTCATAAATCTCCGCCGGCTGCCGCCAGGCCGCCAGGCACTCGGGGTCGCGGCAAGTGGACGTCACGCGGATCGCATACCAGGCGTAGTCCGTGTCGCTCAGTTCGAATTCCCCGCTCCAGTGCCTCGCCCGCTTGCTGCGCAGGTCCCATGCCTGGACGATCTCGCCGTTGCGAAGCACCTGCACCGAGACCAGTGTTTCGCCGGGCAAAGGACTGGACCAGGCCGTGATGCGGGCGCGATGCGGCTGGCCGTCGGCCGGGAACTCCGCCCCTGGTCGTTGCCCTTCCACTTCGAACAGCACCATAGGGCCGGAGCTGGCCACGCACGCGCCGCGCGGATCCCTTGGGCGATCTTGGCCCAGGAGAAGTCGCCGTCGATATGGGTGTAGGTGCGGAACCGGCCCGCCTGGCCGCCGATGATCGAGCCATCGCTATTGGCAGTGCCGGCTACCTTGTAGCCCATGTTGAGCAGGTTCCACCACACGCGTTCGTGCTGGAAGAACACCGGCTCGCCGTCATTGAAGATGTCCACCCCGTCGTACCCTTGGCCGGCCACGTAGTCGAAGGCGATCTCGCTGGCCCAATTGGAGACGAAGTTCCCCTGGTTGAACCAGAATCGGGCCGGATGCGCCAGTGTCACCACCGCCCCCTGGCGATGGATTTCCTGGAGGATGCGGAAATTGGGCCCGGTGAACCAGAAGGCTTGGTCGTAGGGCCGGTACTTCATGCCCAGGATGCAGCCGTGACCGTAACAATGCAGGTTGCCGCTGGCGCCGCCATCGTCCGCGGTGAAGTAACATTTGGGGCTCTCCATGTTCCAGTGGACAGCCACCTGCGGCGTGCTGGCCTGGCGGGCCATCGCATCAAGTTTCTCCAGCGGCGTCCAGCCGAAATCAGGGGTCCACCACTGCGCGATCTGGACGTAATCCAGGCCGTTGGCCTCCGCCAATCGCGCGGCGTCGGCAAACGACTGCGGCTTGTCGGAGTGTCCGTGTTGCCCGTGCAAATGGCTCTCCCCGCAGTACCACCCCAGGCTCTTGACGTCATAACGCTTCTTGAGCGTCACGTGTTTCTGGATCACCTGCTGACCGGGGTCCAGTTCCATGCTTACGGCGTCATGGTCAAAGCCGTGGCGCACCAGGATGGTCTGCTTCCCAGCAGGCAACGCCAGACGGACACGGCCTCGCTCCCAAGCCTGAGCCGCCATCCGGCCCGCTTGGAACGCTTGCACGCGAAACGCCACGGGCTGGCCGACATCGTCAGCAACGGTCAGATCCAGTGTTGCCCCCGAAGCTGGGCCACCCAGGGCGAGCGCTCCCACGATGCCCCATAACCGATTGATCTTCATCAACAACCTCCTCATTCGTGATCTGGCAACAACAGTCCGAAGACGGCCATGGTCTTGGCTTGCGACGCCACGACGCCTTCGTCCATGTCGATCGCAAAATGGCAATCGACGAAGGTCTGCAGGCTGGCGAAATTCTCGCGGACCTGGGGATAGGCGGTCTCGGCCACGCGATAACCGTTGGCGCCTTGGACGGGGCCTTCGACCTGCTGTCCCGGCACGACCTCGCCCAAATGGCAGTAACGGCTGTTGTGCAGCGGCGCGCGCACAGTTCGCGTCCCCAACCCCACGATGAAACTGCGATTCAGGGGGTTCGCCCCCAGGGTGTTGTCGCAGGTCCGCACCATCCAGTCGCGGTACTTCTGGTCGCCCGTGAGAGCGTAGGACCATAAGATCACGGGCAAGGAATTCTCGTAGGCGCCGGTTCCCCAGTTGATGGGCGCCATGGGATGGCGGATGAAAGCGTAGCCCATCGTCTGGCAGTAGCCGATGAACATGTCGGCACGGGCGAGGATCGCCCGCCGCACCGCCTGTTGCACGCCCGCGTCGACCGTGGCGGGCGGGCAATTGACGTAGGCCCAGGCCGCCAGACTCTGGTCGTACTGGTTGTAGACGTTGAGCTCGGCGTCGGGTTTGCGCGACCAGACGCAGAACGTCGAGGAAGTCCTTGTTGAAGCGGGCCTCCCCGGTCGTGTGCAGCAGTTGCGCGGCGGCGTAGGCCCTGGGGCCGAGGTAGCCCGAGGCGTATTGCCGGGGGGTCTTTGCGCGGGGCGGATGGTCCTCGGCCCAGACGTAGGCCCGCCGGGCCCGAGCCAGGAAGTCTTCTGCTTCTTGTTTCTTTCCCAGCGACCGCCAGAGGCGCGCGGCCTGGGCGGCGGCGCCGGCGAAGCTGTAGGATGCCGCGGCATCCTTGGCGTAGGCATAGTCGCCCAAGTGATCGAGTTCGACGGTCTCGACGAAGTTCGGGTCCCCGGCCGACTCAGTGCCGTGGTACACGCCGCCGTCGGCGTCCTGCAGGTCCAACCACAGGCGCAGCGCCGAGTGCGCTTCATCGAGGATGTCCGGAACCCCGTTGCCTCTTTCCGGGATGTTCAACTGCCCGTCGTAGAACTTCCGCGGCGCCATTTCATAGGCGTCCATGAGGGTCTGGGCCACGTCGAGGTGCGAGCGCGGGTTATAGTCGCCCGCGTCGTGATGCCCGCCGTGCGCCGCAATCATCACGGGCGCCCGTGCCGGCCGCGGCGTCGCCAGCACGCCCAGTTCCTCGGTGGCCAGCGCTCGACGGTAGAGGCGGAAGTCATCGAAGAAGGCATTGCCGCTTCCCTTGCCGGTGATCGTGCCCAGGGAGAAATCGGCCGCCGTCTCGGCCCCCGCCTCGGCCGAGCACGCCAGGCGGCCGTCGACGTATAACGAGGCCCGCCGCGGTTTTTCCGCTTCAGGCGCGACCACCAGCGCCACGTGGCGCCAAGTGTGGTCGTTGATCCGCACGTGCTGCGTGCCAGGGCTCTTGCTGCCTACGCTGAAGGAAATGACTCCCCAGCCCACGGTCACGATCATCCGCGGTTTGCCCCACTCGCCGCTGCCGAATCCAAACAACGTGCCATGGAAATCGGCATCCTCGTCCTTTTTGAACCAGCCGCACATCGTATAGCCGTTTCGGGTATCGGCGGGAATGGCTCTGCCAGTTGCTCCATTGGCGCGCCCGGCCTCGGTTGGCCCGAATGCCCGATTGTCGCCGGGCAGGATTTCCTGGTCGGGGCTGAAACGTTGCCCCGGCGATGCCGGCGCCAAATCGTGCCCATTCCCGGAGGCATCCTTGAAGTTTCCGTCCAGCGGATAGTAGGCTAGTAGCGCTGGGTCCTGGTTCAGCTTGGCCAATTTCGGGTCCGGCTTTGCGTCCAGCGCCCGCCGCACGACGTTGCCTGCCAAGTCCTTTTGGATCTCGTGCGGTTCGTCGTGCAGTTGCGTGGTCAGGGTCAGGCCCTTCGTATGGCAGGCGATCCGCCGCCACTCGCTATACGGCGGCCCAAGCTCCATGCCACAGCGCTGGGCGAACACGCCATAAGCCTGAACTTCAAACGCCTTCTTGTAGACATCGTCGCCAATCTCGAACGGCAGGCTGCGACCAACCAGGGGAACCGTGACGAAATACCTGCCCGGCGTCGTAAAGCTCGTGAAGTCGAGCACATAGACGTTCTCGCCCGAGTGATCGACCTTGTAGTAGCCCTCGGTCATCTCACCCGCACGATGCACCAGCCGCGCCTTGCCGCGGAAAACCACCAACAGATCGTTTTCCCGGCAGATACAGAACTCGGGCGGCGGGTCGAAGGCCAAGGCACCGGCGGCGGAGGCCGGCCGTGCGGTCGTCTTGCCGTCCGGCTTCTCCGGCTGCCCTTTCGCTTCTTGCAGTTGGTCCCAAAACGCCTGCGCCACCCTGTCATCGGTTCGAGCTTCGCGCGATTCGGCCGCCGGAATCTTCTCCGGGAAGGACCCCAGCCAGCGGCCGAGATACGCCAGTTTTACCGGTGAATCGGTCAAGTAGCCCACCTGGTTGACCTTGATCGAGTTACTTAACGATTGCTTCTCGTGGAAGCGGAGCGATGCTCGGTTTGCCGCCACCGTGACGGCCCGGTTGACCTCGACGTCGATCAGCTCGCCATCGTGCAGCGGCGGGTCGAATTGCAAGAACACCTCGTGCATGGGGATGGCCGCGAAGGGCCAGCCGGTGGGCAGGTACGTGTCGATCCGGCTGATGCGCCCCAGTTGCGCCACCTTCACTGGCTTGCCTGCTACGCGGACCAGGTAGTTCTGTGTCCGTGAAGACGCGTCGGCCGAGAAATTGGGGCCGAACTCCAGCTTGAGAATTCCCGGCCCAACCGGTTCCAACTGGCGCAACCCCAAGACGGCCAGGTCCACGGCGTCGTCCGCGGCCAGACGCGTCTGGGCTTTGCGGAAGACGAAGCCTTGCGCGGTGTGCCCGCCGGTGACCATTTCCCCCTGCGATCCCTGGGCGACCACGAAGTATTCCACGTCCTCCTTCATCGCGCTTGGCAAGTCGAGCGTGACAGTCGTCCGCTCGAAGCGGGCAAACGGGCACCCGGCCGGGCCTTCCACTTCGATCTCCGTGCGTGCCGAAACCTTCCGCGGTTGGACGAACTTCGCATAGGAATAGTTGTCGTCATGAAAACTGATGATGCGGTAGGACGCCGCCCTCTGGCAGGCTCGCGTGACACTCATGCCCAGGATCAATTGTACTTGAGTTTCGCCCAGGGGCTCCGCGCGTCGCACGCCCAGAGAAGTGCGGACCGCGATGCGGTTATCGGCCAGGCTGCGGAAATCGGCCAGCGGATCGGCACGGCAAACCGAAAGTACCGCCGGCAATAGCAGCAGGAATCCGCCCACACGCAACCCGGCGAAGAGGTCCCCCGGTCGGGTCTTACTTGGCGCTCGGTGGCGGTTCATCGTGCTTCCCTTTCTCGAACGTCTCGATGACGTACTGGTAGGTGTGTTCTCGTCGTTGAACAAGACCACGGCGCAGGGCGGCTGCTGTTTCGGCTTGGCGTCGGCAGTCTGCTTCTTCCGCCGCTGCTTGGGAGGCAACGGGACTTCCACGGCCGGTGGGCTCTCTTCGGCAATGCTGGTATCATCGCTCATTCGGTTCTCTTCCCACAAGGTTTTGTATTCGTGGAACTTCATGGGCAAGCCCTTTCGCCATCAGCAGGATACCACGGGTCAAGGCGGAAGTCACGGTATTGGCTGCCGCGCCCGAGTGCGCAGCCGTTGTGCACGCTCGAAGGGCGACCTGAAACTTTCGGTGAACAGCGACGCTTTCGCGCCGGGGTGCGCAACCGCTGCGCACCCCCCGGTATGGTTGTGCCGCCCAAGATGGCCTGGAGGCAGTTCAGCCCTGATGTTAACCGTCTGGCTCATGGTAACCGACCGAAAAGTCCAGACGGAGAGTCCGACGCAGGCTACGCTTGGATCGACGTTAGTTTCCTCCGAGAAACGGTCCATGCTCGGTGACTCCCAGGAAAGGGATGAAAGCTGAAGGTCTTGCGAGTCAGAGTTCCCCTGTCGAGCCAGATGGGAGATTGACGGCGGCCCTCGTCTCCGTGGCGTGAAGGATAATGCAACCTTGCGACAGCTCGGCGTTGCCGGGGCGTCCCACTCCCGCTGTCGGACATACGATGGTACCTTGGAGACGGTTCCAGGTATACAGTAAGGCATAGGGAATGGAGCAGGAACTGACGTTGCCGACGTTGCTCGTCAGCCCGTTGATTACCTCGCCGTGAAGACCGATCTCCTCCAACTTCATTTCCGTGAAACACACGATGCCCTTCCCTGCCTGATGGGGCACGACGAATTGCACCTCTTCGGGCCGGATCCGCGTTCTTTGGAGTGCCCTGGCGGTTGCGCTGGCCATGGCACGGGGCGCTGCATCGCCGATTCCAAGCCCATCGAGCCAGAACACCAGTCGCCGCGCGGCACAGCCTCTTCCTCCTTCTGGCGTGGGGAACAACACGTTTTCCCGAACGTGGTAATCGAAGAACACGCTCTCGGCCGTACGCATTCCCGCCCCGGCAAAAACGAGCTTGAAGTGTACGGGGTACTTCTCGCTGCCGATCGGCGCGAGAATCGTGGCCGTAGCCAGATCTCCAAAAAGCGGGGCCGTCTGCATGCACCCACTGGGGACCTCACTATTACTATCGTCCCTACCGGCGCTACTACTGGTAATGACCGTTGATCTGCACTCGCGGGGCGACATGTCGAGGTCGTAGAGGCGATACGTCTTGACCCGTTTGGCCCCGGCCTTTTCCAGGCTGCCGCGCGACAGCGAATTCGATTCGGCAACCCAGGAGTATTCGACCTCGCGGATGCCGAGTCGCTGCGCTGCCGGCGTCATCGCCCGTATCCAACGGGCTCAGCGTCAGACAAGGAAGTATTGAAGACGCACCGTAAGCCGGCTTTATAGTCTTTAGGCGGCCAAGACAGCCCGTCCCGCATAAGGCGCGTTGCGTGAGGGGCCGTGGTCCGCGACCACGACTTCGCCCATCACAGGGCCGCGGCTTGGGCCTTGCGTTCCCCCTCGGCCAGCTTCTCCGCGACATCCAGAGGTTTGCCCGTCGACGTACGCCCAACATCGTACAGGCCGAAGGTGCGCACCATGGCTCAGCATCTCGGCGGGATCGACCAGGTCTCCTTCGACGCCCTCGGTCCGCTCGGGGAGGTGTGCCAGAAACAACTCGACTTCGGCCTGCAACTCGTCGCCGACGTGGGCCGTTCCACGGATGAATGCGCCTTCGGCTTCGATTGCATCGAGCACGGCGCAGTAGCGCAGTTGGTCGCCTGGCAAGGCCGGACGGTGGAACACGGCCCGGTTGACCTTGGCCAACACCGTCCGTTCGCGGAATCCGCGCGCGTCATTGGCCAAGATGCCGCCCGTCCAGGCCAGCCCTTCCACAATCAGCGAGCAAGGCAGCACTGGGAAGCCCGGCAGGTAGTCGCTCAATGGTTCCTCCGACAGGCTCACGTTCTTGATTGCGACAGCATGCTTCCCGCGGATGAACTCCACGAACCGATCGAGCCACATCCAGCGCATGGAGGGGCCTGGGCTGGTCGGGTGCTCCGGCGTCCCCGACAGCACGCGCGCGAATTGCTTGCGCACCTCGCGTAGCATGTAATCGTGGCTGTCTGTCCGTCGCGGATATCGGTCGGCAAGCTGGAATGCCTCTACCACCAGCCTCGCACTGGAAACGACCTTGCCATCGACCGTCCCCTGGGTCACCAGGGTCGTCCGGTCGCCCTCCTGCTTCTTGATGTCGGCCGTCAGCACCAGGGACTGCCCAGGCTGGACGAGCCCGCTGAACTTGACGTTGCGTGCCTCGTTCAGCACGACGACCCCATGGACGAACTTCTCTGTGCGACGGACGAGCCAGAGTCCCGCCTGGTACATGGCTTCCAACATCAACACGCCGGGCATGAGCGGCATCTTCGGGAAGTGATCATCAAGGTACCGCTCGTCACCGGACAAGTGCTTTACGGCTTCGATGTGCTTGCTTGGCTCGAGTTGCGTAATTCGGTCGATGAATCGGAATCGCATGATGGAGGACTGAATAGGGCGGCGTCTCCCAGACGACAATTCACGTCGCGCCTGGGACTCGAATCCCAGATAGCCCGGGGGGACGAACTTACCGCCACCCCGACGACAATCCAGGACAACTTTCTTATTGTCTGCCCGCAGTCTGCTTTTTGCAAGGCTCGGAGGCCGAGTGGCGAATGCGATCTGATCCGTGTGAACGGAAGAATGAAAGAGGCAGCGGCGGCGGGAGATTCACGTGCCGGCCGCTTGTATCCACATCCATCGGAAAAGATTGACCGGCCGCCGCAAATTGCCCGAGGTCCTGATACGTTGCCGTGCTTATAAACGTCCACCACTGTTGGATATGGTGAGTGGAGTGCGCAGGCCAAACTGTCGTTCGCACTGAACGCCAGGCTGTTGGGATAGCCGAGACTCAAAGTCGACAGCAAGGAATCGGTCTGGGCATTTACCACGTAGACGCCGGTCGAACCCCCGATATAGAGCGTCTTGTCATCGCTTGACATCGCCATGCCGTCGCTACGTATCAATCGTGACTTGCTTGACAAAGCGGCAACCGACTAAATACTGTTTCTTCGCGTCAACATGCTCGACGTAATGCACCAACTGAATCAAGTGATACTCGGTGATTGGTCGATTTCCAACTTCAATCACGGCAAGCTCGAAAACCGGCGGTCGGGGCAGGAAGAAGGAAACGCCTCCCTTGGAGATGTTGTGGCAGCGGACTTCCCTGAACATTTGCCTCGTCGGCAATCCCCACACTCCGTAAGGACCGAGCAATTGGGTCTCTGGATAAAGCCAACGGTCCGATGTGCGACGCTCCACACAGTCGAGGAGCGCTCCGAAGCCGTAAGTCGCGAAAAAACCGTCGATCTCTTGCGATGAGAGTGCCAGTGAACCTTCCATACAACCTTCCACCGGATTCCAAATTCATCGAGTACCTGGGATTGTCTCAGTTTTGCCGAGGAGTAACCGCTCTGGAGTCTATAGAACCCTACCTTAATCGGAGCATTTTGCTTGTCTCGATTCCCGCGGTGTAGTCAACGACTCGCGTGCCAAAACAGTATCTGCCAGTTCAGCAGCAGGATCGTCACAACTCCAAGAATCCAAACTGGAACCGGTATCTGCGGAGGAGGGCGGAAGAGAGTCTCGCATTTCGTGCAGTAGTTCAGGCCCTCGCTGTTTCTGTGCTGATCGAGCACTGTAGCACAGTGCGGGCAGACCAATCGCATGGCAGTGTTCTCCGTCTGATGCTCGAACGAGCGGAAAGATAACTTCTTACACAAGCATAGCATAATCGGTTTGCCGCCGTGGGATGGTGGCTTACCGCCTTTTCTCGTTGCATCAAAGCGTCAGATTCCGGACTACCGAACACGCTATGGTATCCCGCGATTCTGGCCCTACATTCGGCACATCTGTTGCATGCCCGACGACCAGCCGCCACCGCCGGTATCCGCGGCAGCCATCCTGTGACTTTTCCTTCCCAGCATGCCGATCATGCCAATCCTATGCCGCCGCTGGCTTCAATGTACTGCCCGGTCACCCACCTTGCTTCGTCAGAAGCCAGGAAAACGGCCACGTCCGCAATGTCCTCGGCTTCTCCCAGGCGACCGAGGGCCGTATGTGCCGAGGTTGCCTTGACGACGTTCGGGTCTTGCCGGGCATGGGCGGTGAAGTCAGTGACGGTCAGGCCCGGAGCGACGCAGTTCACCGTGATGCCACGCTTTCCCAGGTTGGCGGCGAGGATGACCGTGAAGTGGTTGATCGCCGCTTTGCCCATCGAGTACGCCGTCATGTTCGGGTATCTGGAGGCAGTGCAAAGGGCGATTGGCTGTTGCCGGAAGAACCCCTGCTCGCTAGAATGACCGCAAGTTGGGCCAAAAGACCTTTGCCGTCCTCGCCGGGTTGGAGCCAATAGGACGGAATGCTTCTTTTGGGGAGTTCTGTATGAGCAGAGGTTGCTGTGGGACGAGTGAACCAAACCGCAATCCGGCAAGCTCGCCGCCATCTCCGCGCAGCCGACCCGGTGATGAAGGCGGTAAGATGATCAGAAGTTGACGCGTACGATCATTCCCGAACAGCATTTTCCCTGGCGAAGAGAGGTTCATCATGCGATTACGAGCGGCGTGTATGGCTACAGCAGCGTTGTGGTGCGTCCTAATGGCGGCAGTGGTTGCGAGGGCGGATTCCCCGCAACAAGAGAAAGAGTTCGAGCGGGAGGTCACGATCAAGGTCAAGATCAAGTACCTCCTTTACCTGCCGCCCGGATACGAGAGCGACAAGAAGGATTGGCCGCTGCTCATGTTCCTGCACGGCGCGGGAGAGTCGGGCGATAACCTGGCCAAGGTCAAGCTGCACGGCCCGCCCAAGCTGATCGAGAACAAGAAGCGGGACTTCCCCTGCATCGTCGTGTCGCCGCAAAGCGCGCGGATGGGCTGGAACGTCGACCTGCTCACGGCCCTCTTGGACGACATTGCCGCGAAGTACCGGGTGGACAAGGATCGGATCTACTTGACGGGCCTGAGCATGGGCGGATTCGGGACGTGGTCGCTGGCCGCCGCGCATCCGGAACGCTTCGCGGCCATCGTGCCGATTTGCGGCGGAGGAAATCCGGCCGACGCCGCGAAACTGAAGAACCTGCCCATCTGGGTGTTCCACGGGGCCAAGGACCCGGTCGTGCCGCCGGAACGCTCGGAAAGCATGGTCAAGGCGATCAAAGCGGCCGGCGGCAACGTGAAGTTGACGGTCTACCCCGACGCCGGGCACGACGCATGGACTGCCACGTACGAGAACCCGGAGTTGTACCGTTGGCTGTTCGCCCAGAAACGCGGCGCGCCGCAGTGAGCCTGGCCCTAACCGGTCGAGCACGCGGTTATTGACTCAACCTGCAAACGCCCCCGCTGGGCTTGCCCCGGCGGAGCGAAGGATTGGCCACTAGAAAGGTGCCGACCCCGCCCATTTTGCCGTTTTATTCGCGGTCCGGCCAGCAAGAACCGGAGCCGGGGCTGGGGCTTGCCCCAGCGGGGGCGTTTGCAGTTTGAGTTAAAATATACATCGAGCGGCTGACTACGATCGCAACCCGACGCGAAAGCAAGGCATTGGAGAATCCCCCGCTCCTGGTGGTCTGCGACATGGACCGATTCCAGGTCCGCGTTGTCCGGGCTTGACCGGCTCCGGCATCCGTGCAAGAATCAAATCAGATGTCACAAGGAAATGGTCGTGCTGGCCGCCCTAGGGGCACGGGAGTAAACGAGAAATGGCAACCGTTGAAGATCGTTTATCCGCATTGGAGTCAGCAATGGAACAGGTGAGACGCGAACTCGCCGGCACGCGCCGGCCTCGCGCCTGGCTGGATGAAGTGGCCGGCTCGCTCCAGGATTGGCCCGAGTTTGCGGAAGTGCTGCGGCTCGGTCGCGACTTCCGCAACTCGCTCGTAGATCCGGACGATTCGGGCGACGAGAGTGCCTGATCGTGTTCGTCCTCGACACCGACCATCTTGGCATCGTCCAGAACCGCACGGAGCCGGATTTCAGCAATTTGACCAGCCGGATGCGTCGGTATCGACTGGAAGACTTCTTCGTCGCGATCGTGAGCTTTCAGGAGCAAGTCGCAGGCTGGAATCTGTACATCCAGCGCGCTCGCGACGTTCCAGGTCTTGTGCGGGGCTACGCCATGTTCGAGCAGGTCTTGGCAGACTTCGGCAAGCTGAACGTGCTGCCCCTCAGCACGGACGCAGCGGCTACGTTCGTTCGTTTGCGAAAGTCCGGCGTTCGCGTGGGAACGATGGACTTGCGCATCGGCTCGATTGCGTTGGTTCACGATTTTGCGGTTCTGACGCGGAACACGACCGATTTCGCAAGGATCCCGGGCCTCCGCGTTGAGGATTGGACGAACGCGACATGGTCGACGTAGGGGCGGAAAACAGGTCAGATCGATTTACGATCCGCCTGCCGTTGGACAATGGGCAGAGCGGCTGAAGTCATCCGCAAGCAGGGAGGCCATTTCGTTCCGACGCTCCGAGCATGCGGAACAATCAAGGATGGTCGGTTTCGCGAACCCTCCCGCCAACGCCGCAAAGTGCCCGCCCGTCGAAGAACCAGACGGTCAGCGGCGCCGGCTGAGCATTGCCCGCACACGCGCGGTATACTCGCAATTGGCTGATTTGAAGGGCTCGTAACTGGGGGAAGCGGAAGCGTGGTGCAAGATGCGTCAGGTCGTCATTGAGAACCCGGTCATCAACTCGCCGTTTGAGGAGCCGCAACGGCATTTCAAGTTCGACGACCAAGGCATTACCAGTGAAATCGAGCAAAGCCGGCGGATCAGTTGCTACTTCATTCCCATCGCCCAGCCCAAGAAGAAACCCGGACAAGAGCAGTTGTCTTTCGACGACTGGAACCAGACGCGGATTGAAGAGAACAAGACGATCAACGACATTCGCCGTTGCGTCAAAACCTGGCGTCAAGGGCGATACGTTAGCGACGTCACCCGACCTACGGCCCGGCTGCTGGAGTATTGGCGCCAGCGAGACCGCGGCCGACGACTTTTCTTCTGCCAGATCGAGGCCCTTGAAACCCTCATCTACATTACCGAGGTCGCCAGGAAGTACGGCCAGGCCTGGATCGAGAATGACCTGCGCCGCTTCAATGAGGATGCCAATCCCGGCTTGTTCCGGCTGGCCTGCAAGATGGCCACCGGCGCCGGCAAGACGCCGGTGATGGCAATGCTCATCGCCTGGCAAACGCTGAACAAACTGGCCAATCCCCAGGACGCCCGCTTCACCGACTCCTTCCTCATCGTTTCGCCCGGCATCACCATCCGCGACCGCTTGCGCGTGCTGCTGCCAAGCGATCCGGGCAACTATTATCGTTTCCTGGAGATCGTCCCCCCTGACCTGATGGACAAGCTGGGCCAGGCCAAGATCGTGATCACCAATTTTCATGGCTTTCTGCGGCGTGAAAAGATCAAAGCCGGCAAGCTGACGAAGGACCTCTTGCAGCAAGGCCCCGTTTCCCCCTTCACCGAGTCCGACGGCGAAATGGTCCGCCGGGTCTGCCGGGCGCTGGGCACGAAGAAGAACATCATCGTGATCAACGACGAGGCGCACCATTGCTATCGCCGCCGCGCCGGCGACGATCTCGAAAATCTCACCGGCGACGATCGCAAGGAGGTCGAAAAGGAAGCGGAAAAGGCCCGCGTCTGGATCGGCGGGCTGGGGGCCATCCAAGACAAGCTCGGCATCAAGACGATCTACGACCTCTCGGCGACGCCCTTCTTCCTGCGCGGGTCGGGCTATGGTGAGGGCAAGTTGTTTCCCTGGGTCGTGTCGGACTTCTCCTTGATTGACGCCATCGAGTGCGGCGTCGTCAAGGTGCCGCGCGTCCCCGTGGCCGACGATTCGATGACCGGCGAACAGCCCACTTACCGCGACCTCTGGCTGCGGATTCGCGACGACTTGCCAAAAAAGGGGCGGAAGACCGACGCGGTTTCCGGCGAGCCGAAACTCCCCGTGGCCCTGGAAGGTGCGATCCAGAGCCTTTACGCCAATTATGCCAAGTGCTATGCCCGCTGGGAAGCCAACACCGAGGCCCGAAACAACGGCCTCACTCCGCCGGTGTTCATCGTCGTCTGCAACAACACGAACGTATCGAAGATGGTCTTCGATTACATCGCCGGTTGGGAAAAGCAGCTCCCGGACGAAGCCTCGGTAGCCGTGCCCGGCAAGCTGCCGATCTTCAGCAACGTCGAAGCCGGCCAGTTCACCGACCGGCCGAATACGATCCTTGTCGATTCCGAGCAGCTTGAGTCGGGCGAGGCGATGAGCGACGATTTTAAGAAGATCGCCGCCCGCGAAATCGACGAGTTCAAGGCCGAGTACCGCAAGCGGTTCCCCGGCGCCGATACGGAGAAGCTCACCGACGAGGACCTGCTCCGCGAGGTGCTCAACACCGTGGGCAAACCGGGCAAGCTTGGCGAAAACGTCAAGTGCGTGGTTTCCGTCTCCATGCTCACCGAGGGCTGGGACGCCAACACGGTGACGCATATCCTTGGCGTCCGCGCCTTTGGCACCCAACTTCTCTGCGAACAGGTGGTCGGCCGCGGCCTGCGACGCATGAGTTACCGTGCGGAAAAGCAGGAAGCGTGCCTTCCCGGTGGTCGCCGGGTGGAGTTCGAGGCGTTCCCGGTCGAGTACGCTGAAGTCTACGGCGTGCCCTTCTCCTTCATTCCATCGGCCGGTTCCACGTCCGATCCGAAACCCGGTCCGGTCCCCACGCGGGTGCGGGCCCTGGACGATCGCATCACGTGTGAAATCACCTTCCCCCGCATCGACGGCTACCGCTACGACTTGCCGGCCGAGCGGCTGGAGGCCCGGTTCTCGGCCGACTCCAATAAGATCCTGACGACCGCGGACATCCCGACCAAGGTCGAGAATGCGCCGATTGTGGGGGAGACCGTAATCCACGAGTTGGACGATATCAAGAAGCGGCGTCCGCAAGAAGTTGCATTCTTGCTGGCCAAACTGGTCCTGGAGCGCTACTTCCGCAATGATCCCCAGGATCTGAAGCCGTGGCTCTTTCCCGATCTGCTGACGATTGCCCGCCGCTGGCTGGCCGAGTGTCTCGTTCTGCACGACAATACGTTCCCGCAGTTGCTCTTACTGCTCCAGAACGCCTACGATGCCGCTGAGCGGATCTACAAGGCGATTGTGGCCAACGATGACGGCGAGAAGCGACTCCTGCCGATCCCCAAACCCTACGACACGGTTGGTTCGACGTCCAATGTCGATTTCGACACGATCCGCGACACCTATAAGACGAACAAGGCGAAATGTCATGTTTCGCACGTCGTGGCCGATACCGGGACTTGGGAGCAGAAGATGGCGCAGACCTTGGAGGATGACATGGACGAGGTCCTCTGCTACGTCAAGAATCAAAATCTTGGCTTCACCATCCCGTACACGATCGCCGGCGACCAGCACAGTTACACGCCCGATTTCATCGTGCGCATCGACGACGACCACGGCCCCGACGATCCCTTGAACCTGATTCTGGAAGTCACCGGCGAAAAGGACGGCAAGAAGGAAGCCAAGGTGTCCACGGCCAAGACGCTCTGGGTGCCGGCGGTCAACAATGCGGGCACCTGGGGACGGTGGGAGTTCATCGAAATCCGCGACCCATGGAACGCGAAAAGTGAGATCCGCGCGGCCTTGACGCCCCATCGTGGTTAGGGTATATTTGTTTAGGTAGTTGCGGTTTTCGCTCGAAGAACGGGGTTCGGGAGAAGGCAAAAAAGCCATGAACGACGTTCGGTACGATGAGATCGGTTATTGGTCGGAAATCAAGCTCGACATCGTGCGTAAGTACGCACAAGCGTACTCCACGGTCCTTGCCAAGCAGAAGGAGATTCGGAAGTACATATATATCGACGCGTTCGCTGGCGCGGGCGTCCATATTTCAAAGCAGACTGGTGAATTTGTGGTTGGCAGTCCTTTGAACGCCCTAAACGTACAGCCAGCGTTCAACGAGTACCATTTCATCGACCTGGACGGGGACAAAGCGGCACACCTGCGACAGTTGACGTGTGACGCCCCGAATGTCAAGGTATACAGTGAGGACTGTAATGAGGTCCTCCTGCGCAAGGTCTTCCCGCGTGCGCGCTTCGGCGATTATCACCGCGCCCTCTGTCTGCTTGACCCGTACAAGCTGAATCTTGACTGGAAGGTCGTCCGGGATGCAGGACTGATGAAGAGCGTAGAGGTCTTCGTGAACTTCATGGTTATGGATGCGAACATGAATGTTCTCTGGAAAAACCCAGATAAAGTCCAGCCTTCCCAGGCTGCGCGGATGAACGCGTTTTGGGGCGACAACTCCTGGCGGGACACGTTGTACAAGAAGGTTCCCACACTTTTTCCAGATTTTGATCGGGAAGCGAAGGCGTCAAACGAGCAGGTTGCCGCAGCGTATCAGGAACGCCTCAAAAAGGTTGCCGGCTTTGATTACGTCCCCGATCCCATGCCGATGCGAAATAGGCGAGGTGCAATTATTTACTACCTGTTCTTCGCGTCGCCCAAAGAGACCGGTGCGAAGATCGTTTCCGACATCTTCAACACGTATCGCGACAGGGAGGCTGTGTGATGGCCACGAACTCCGCCATCGAATGGACCGAGTCGACCTGGAACCCGATCACCGGCTGCACGAAAATCAGTCCCGGCTGCATGCACTGCTATGCCGAGCGCATGGCAATGCGGCTGCAAGCAATGGGCCAGGCGAACTACGCGGCCGGTTTCAAGGTGACGATGCACGAACATGCCATCGAACTGCCGCTTACCTGGAAGAAGCCTAAGACGATCTTCGTCAACTCGATGAGCGATCTGTTCCACAAGGGAATTCCCGTCGACTTCGTCCAGCGGGTCTTCAACGTCATGGGCCGTGCAAACTGGCATCAGTACCAGGTCTTGACTAAGCGGTCCAAACGCCTGCTGGAGTTGGATCCGCAGCTTGCGTGGCAGCCGCATATCTGGATGGGCGTTAGCGTCGAGAGGCAGGACTATGTCTCCCGCATCGACGAGCTGCGCGAGACGCACGCCTGCACCAAGTTCTTGTCGCTTGAGCCCCTCCTGGGTCCGCTCTCCAATCTGGACCTGAGCGGCATCGATTGGGTTATCGTGGGCGGCGAATCGGGACCAGTGCCAGGCCCATGAAGCAGGATTGGGCCACGGAAATTCGTGACCAGTGTCAAGCCGCAAACGTTCCGTTCTTCTTCAAGCAATGGGGTGGCGTTCAGAAGTGCCGAACCGGACGTGAACTCGAAGGACGCACCTGGGACGAGATGCCCAAATTGGAACCGGTGCCAGTGCGAAAACCGCCGAGCCGTTGCCAATCGATCACACGTTGAAATCAAGGAAGTAGAATGCTGACACGACTACGGATACGCAACTTCAAGCGATTGGGCGATGTTGACATCGAGTTAGGGAAGTCGGTCGTCTTTATCGGGCCGAATAATTCCGGCAAGACGAGTGCCCTGCAGGCAATCGCCCTGTGGGACATCGGGCGGCGACAGTGGACCGCCAAGCGCGGAGGGAAGGCATCGCCGGAGAAACGGCCGGGAGTAACCATTAACCGCCGGGACTTGATTTCCATCCCGATTCCCGCCGCCAACCTGTTGTGGCGAAACCTGCATGTTCGGAATGTCCAGCGTGTCGAGGGAAAGCCGCGGACTGGCAACATCCGCATCGACGTCGTTTTGGAGGGTGTCACAAACGATACACCGTGGAACTGCGGATTCGAGTTCGACTACAGCAACGAGGAGTTGTTCGTGTGCCGTCCGTTGCGTCTTGCGGGATTCGATGACGTGCCGGTCAAGGACGCCAAGTTCTCCGAGGTCCCGAAAGAAGCGGCGGATGTAAAGGTGGCGTACCTCCCGCCCATGTCGGGGCTTGCGGACCGCGAATTCATCAAAGAGCCCGGCGAGATTGGTTTCCTTATCGGTCAGGGTCAGACAGCACAAGTGCTTCGCAATCTATGTTACCAGATATCGAAGGATCCGGAAAACAGGCAGGCCTGGACGGACCTCGTCGCGACGGTCAAGGAACTCTTTGGCGTAACCCTGAGGCCTCCGGAATACATTGCCCAACGCGGCGAGATCACGATGGATTATGAACAGGAGGGTGCGGGTCAGCGGGCCGTTCACCGTCGAAAGCCTTTCGCCCCACCGCACGATCAGCGTCGAGGAGAAGAAACGCCGCGCGGAAGTCGGCCACGCCCCCAGCGGGCTGAAGATCCAGGTCCACGGGCCGGACCAGTTCGGCCAGATGATCCTCGATAACCTCCGCACGGCCGGCGTGCAAAACACGGTCAAGAAAGAGCGGCTCAAGTTCGACAGCCTTCAGCCCTATGCCGGGCAGTGGATCCATGGCGAGGGCCAATACACCGACAGCGACGGCAAGCAACGGCGGGTGGCCGTTTGCGTCGGGCCGGAGCATGGCACGGTCGGCCCGCAGTTGGTCAAGGAGGCGGCCAAGGAAGCCGTGCAGGGGGTTGGCTTCGATCTGCTGATCGTCTGCGGCTTCGCCTTTGATCCGCACGTCTCGGAAGAGGCCAGGCGCTATGGCAAACTGGTCGTCCTGCCAACCCGAATGAACCCGGACCTGACCATGGGCGAGCTTTTGAAGAAGACCGGTTCCGGCAACTTGTTCATGGTTTTCGGCGAGCCGGACATGGAAGTCAAGCGGCAGAAAGACGGTCAGATCGTCGTCCAGCTCAACGGGCTGGACATCTACGATCCGACGACGGGCGAAATCCGCTCCAGTAGCACGGACGATATCGCCTGCTGGTTCATCGACACCCATTACAACGGCGAAAGCTTTTTCGTCCGCCACGCCTATTTCACCGGGGCGGACGAACCGTATGAGAAGCTCAAGCGGGCGCTCAAGGCCGAGATCGACGTAGCAGCCTGGTCAGCCCTCTACTCGACCGTCAGCCGCCCTTTCACGGCGCCCGAGACCGGGCGCATTGCCGTGAAGGTCATCAACCACTATGGGGATGAAGTCCTTAAGGTGTATCAAGTATGAGTTTCGTTGGCAATTGTGGCAAGATTGCGGATGGATCGGCCGTAAAAAACGAGCGCAATGAATAAATGAGCCGTTGGTAGTTACGCCGGGCAGCATGCCTCCTCAGCCCAAGCGGTAAGTGTTCTGCCGGGCCGCCTCAGAACTCCACGAACACCGTCGCGTAATACGAGAGATCGAGGTCCTCCACGGCGGAACATGCCGAGTACGTGGGAAACGCACCCGCTCGTCATTTGCCTTTCCGGCATCTTCCTTTCCTAGCTTTTGGCTGGGAATCCTCAAGTGATTGCCCGGCAAGCACTTGCGGCGACTTTTCCGCGCCCAGGCGACCCCCACCTCCGGCCATACAAAGCTTTCTTTGGATTATTTCGCGATACTTGTGGATTTCATGCCTGCGCCGCAAGTCCTTGCGTGCGCAAGGCTTATGGCGACCACCCCGACTCCGGAGGCGCACCCGGCAGCAGATTTTTCCGCCGAGGGGCTTGACACGAATTAATAAGTATGGATAATTACGGTCTTCGGGAATAAACGGGGACCGTTGCGACGAATGACGTTGAGATGCGGTCCATCGCTCAGCGACAAGCAACCGAACACGATTGGACACGAATTGACGCCCACACCAGAAGACGATCGACCGATAAATGGAGGACAAGAAAATGGGAAATGCCGGGCGCCGAATGCGGGAAGCGCGTTTCCGGGCGAGAAGCGGACGCCACGCGGCGCGTCGCCCTCGCAAATCTTGGGGGCGCGACAGTCCGGGCTACGTAAACCTTTGCGGGATTGGGAGTTGCGTCGTGGGCATCCGAACACATTCCGTACACGATGCCGGACCGTTTGTCGCGCCGATATCGTGCGGCGTCGCCGTAAGCCGTTGGCCGACAATGACTTCGGTCTACGAAAAATCGCGTTTCTTGGTCTTTTTGTCCGACAACGGTGCCGGACAAAACCGCCAAAGGAGGCATGTGGGAGAGGGCACTGGGCCATCACCCCCGGCGCCTCTCCGGGAGCGAGAATCACCCTCACCCTAACCCTCTCCCGGGGGGAGAGGGGAGCGGTACGTAACTGCCAGGCAGTCTCGCCGCGCACGTTTCCGTGTCGACAAGCGAAAACCGCCCTCACCCTAACCCTCTCCCGGGGGGAGAGGGGAGCGGTACGTAACTGCCAGGCAGTCTCGCCGCGCACGTTTCCGTGTCGACAAGCGAAAACCGCCCTCACCCTAACCCTCTCCCGGGGGGAGAGGGGAGCGGTACGTAACTGCCAGGCAGTCTCGCCGCGCACGTTTCCGTGTCGACAAGCGAAAACCGCCCTCACCCTAGCCCTCTCCCGGGGGGAGAGGGGAGTGGTACGTGACTGCCAGGCAGTCTCGCCGCGCACCTTTTCGCGCCGACAGTAGCTTTCCACATAGATTTGAGTTAAACTACATTGCGATAGTTTCAGATAACTCACCCTCCCTTTTGCGTGCGGCCGAGATCCGGCTGCGCGTGTTGACTTCACGCCCGAGCGGAGTCGAATTCATGGCGTTCATATCCAGTTGTCCGAAGTGCCAGAAACAAGTCCTCGTCCCGGATGGGACGTCCGCGGATGCCGTCGTGCGGTGCCCGATCTGTGCCGTCGAGTACTCGTTGGGCGAGATCCTTGCGCTGGCGCCGCCGGCGCTGATCGTTGTTCATGCGGGCAGTGCCGTCGCCCCAGCCCAGGGCGTCGCGCCGCTTGTCGAGGCAAGCGTGGCGGCGGCAGGTGCAATCGCGGTTCCGGCGGCCGAGGCGGGCGAAGGCAGCATTTTTGCCGCTCATCGCGTTGAACCGACGCTGCACGATGCGGAACCCCTGCTGTTCGCGGCCGAGGAAGTGCAACTGGCGACGCCCGACTACGGTCACGCCGAGCCGTTTGGTTCCGCGGATGCCGAACACCTGGCCGAGGCCGCGTTGTTTGAGCCCAGCCCGGAAGCCGCTCAGGGCGCCGACCAGCCCATCGAGGCCGAGCCGGGGCACCCGCTTGCGGGTGCCGGGACGTTGGCCGCGCCGCTTTCGGAGGACGGCCACGATTTGGCCGCCGAACCTGCCGACGGCAGCGCCCCTTGGGGCGGCGCCTGGGGTGGATTCAAAGACGAAGCCGCGCACGAGGAAGAGGGGGCCGTGGGGTTGGCCGAGCCCGACCAAGACGAAGGCCTTGAGCACGTCGACTTCGCCGCGATCACCGGCAAGGCGGCTCCCGGTTCGGGATCTGTCGCAAGCCCCGGCGATGTGGCTGTCGCGGCGGAACCGGTCAAGAAGAAGAAGCGCAAGCGGGAAGCTAATCCGTTGGTCCGCATCGCCGGAGTGCTTGTCGCGGGACTGTTGGCCCTGCCTTGCGTGTATGGAATCGCGGTCTGGAGGGACATCCCCATGCCCTTCCTCCCTACCTGGCTTCAGTACAAGACCAATAAGTCCAGCGTCCACGCGGATGCGCCGCAGTCTAATGGGAAGTCCACCACGCCCGCGAATACAAATCCGACGCCGGCCGATTCCACTCCGAACGGTTCTGATTCGGGCAAGGCCCCTCAGGTCGCAGGAACGAATCAATCGCAACCCGCAACCGGCAAGGCTCCTGCTGACACTGCAACGGCAGGCAAAGGGCCGGCAGTGACGAACCCGTCGGATAAGACCACTGCCCCGGAGAAACCAGCAGTCGCCAATCCGTCTGCGGGCAAGGTTGGTGAATTGGCAATGAACGAACCTGCCAAGGATGACACGAAGCCCAAAACCCCGTCCACCGCCAAGCCCGATGATAGCGGCGACCCCTTTGGGGGAAATTCCGATGCCAAGCCCGAATCGCCGGGCCCTGGCAAATCGGAAAAGCCGGTTAAGTCCGACGACGATGGGATCGGCACTGTGCCGGCGGTTACTCCCGTAAATCCGAAGAGCAAGACCGAGACCAAACCCGAGTCCAAACCCGACGTTTCAGGCCTTGATAAACCGGAGACGCCGCCCAAGGGCGATGACAATGGGTTCGATAACCCGCCGGCCGTTACTCCCGTAAATCCGAAGCGCAAGCCCGAGACCAAGCCCGAGGTTATCACCCCCGTAAAGCCGGAGATTCCCAACAAGCCGGAGAAGCCGGAGCCCACGAATCCCTCGAAGGTCCCCGACTTGAAGCCCGACATTGGCCCGGTGATCGGACCCGAGCCGAAGGGAGATGTTAAGCCGGAAGTGAAGCCGGAAGTGAAGCCAGAGGTGAAGCCGGAAGTGAAGCCAGCGGTGAAGCCGGAAGTGAATCCGGCGCAAGCCCCGTCGTTTCCGGCCGCTGATCTTACCGCTTCGTTGAAAGCCGTAAGCGCCGCGACCACGGTTGACGCGAAGACGTATGCCGATTGGTGCAAGCTGGCCGAAGTTGTGACCTACGTCAAGGAGGGCGCCGATTCGCAGAAGCAGGAATTGCGAACCCTGACCGAGAAGGTTGCTTCCAGCCCGCAAGCGGCGTCGGCCATCGCCGCTTCGGCGAAGAAGCTGTTCGACGACAAGGCGACCAAGGGAGGCGTGGTATTGGCTGGCACGGTCGCGCGAGTGGCCGAGAGGAAAGGCTTATTTGGTACGACCATCCACATGGAAGGCATGGAGAACCCCGTGATGATTTTCAGTTCCCATTCGCTGGGCGTCAAGGAGAGCCAGAAGGTAATCGTGTTCGGCGCGTTCGTCGCCGACCCGGCGAAGAATCTGCCCGGCTATCCCGGCAAGCAAGCGGTTGTTGTTTGGGCCGATTTCGCCATGGCGATTCCGTAAGAGGGGGTCCGTCATGGTCAAGCCGCGTAGGCCGGAACAAGCTTGCGCAGTTCCGGCATCGTGTGTGTATGGCTTCGGGAATTGCCGGCATGGAGGACATTCACTGATTGATCCCCGCAGTCCCCATCCGTGCCGGAACTGCGCAAGCTTGTTCCGGCCTACACTACTGCGAAACCACTCATAGCACGGCTTGAGGAAAGGTCCGTCATGGTCAAGAAAAGCGAACCGGCATTTGCCATTGGCGTCGATTACGGCACGAACAGCGTGCGTGCCTTGGTGGTGGACATCGCCGATGGTCGCGAAGTCGCCACCCACGTTTATCATTATCCCAGCGGCGAGGCTGGCATTCTCCTCGATCCCAAGGACCCGCTTACGGCGCGGCAGAACCCGGCCGACTATATCGAGGGCTTCTATGCTTCCGTCGGTTGCGCGGTGCAGGCGGCCGCTGCCGATCCGAGCTTTCGCCCGCAGCGGGTCATCGGCATCGGCGTCGATACGACCGGGTCGACACCCATTCCCGTTGATCGCAGCGGGCGGCCGCTGGCCCTTCTGCCCGAGTTTGCCAAGGAGCTTGCCGCGCACGCCTGGTTATGGAAAGACCATACGGGCTACGCCGAGGCGGCCGAGATCACGGAGAAGGCCAAGAAGGTCCGCGAGAAGTATCTCAACAAGTGCGGCGGCACCTATAGCAGCGAGTGGTATTGGTCGAAGATCCTGCATTGCAAGCGGTCGTCGCCGCGGGTCTTTCAGGCCGCCTATTCCTGGGTGGAACTGGCGGATTTCGTTCCCGCTTTCATCACGGGCAATCTCGATCCCGACACGCTCCCCCGCGGCATCTGTGCGGCGGGTCACAAGGCGATGTACCACGAGGCCTGGGGCGGGCTGCCCAGCGCCAAGTTCCTCAGCAGCCTCGATCCCGGACTGGCGGTCCTCCGCGAGCGCTATGCGGCTCGCGCTTTGACCTCCGACCAGCGGGCCGGCGCGCTCACGGCGGAGGTGGCGGCGAAGGTCGGTCTGCCGGTGGGCGTGGCCGTGGCCGTGGGGGCCTTCGACGCCCACATGGGCGCGGTCGGCGCGGGCATCAAGGCCGGGACGCTGGTGAAGATCATCGGCACCAGCACCTGCGACATGATGGTCGCCCCCATGCATAGCGACCCGCAAGCGGGTGCCCCTCCCGATATCCCCGGTCTGTGCGGCATCGTCCCCGGTTCCATCGTGCCGAAGATGTACGGGCTGGAAGCCGGCCAGTCGGCGGTGGGCGACATCTTCAACTGGTTCGCCAAATTGCTCGCGCCGGCCCAGCGACCCGCAAGCGGGCGCCCCGCCGACGGCGACGCCCACGCGGCGTTGACCCGCGAAGCGGAGAAACTTCGCCCGGGCGCGAGCGGCCTGGTGGCCCTGGATTGGAACAACGGCAACCGCACGATTCTCGTCGATCCGTTGCTCACTGGGCTGCTGGTCGGCCAGACGCTGCATACCACCGCGGCGGAAGTCTACCGCACGCTGATCGAGGCCACCGCCTTCGGCGCGCTGACGATCATCAATCGCTTCGAGGAATACGGTGTCAAGGTCAAGGAAGTCGTCAACTGCGGCGGGATCGCCGAGAAGAACCCGCTGGTGATGCAGATCTATGCCGACGTCTGCAACCGCCCGATGAAGATCAGCCGCTCGGCCCAGACCTGTGCCTTGGGCGCGGCTGTGTTCGGGGCGGTGGCCGGCGGGGGCTACAAGACGGTTGAGGCCGCACAGCGGAAGATGACCGGCGTGAAAGACCTGGTTTACAAGCCGGCCCGGGGCACCCGGCGGGTACCCTCTGGGTGCGGGTCGGCAGCCGCCGTCTACGCCGAGCTTTACCGCATCTATCGTACGCTGCACGACGCTTTCGGCACGACCGCCGGGGCACCCGCGCAGGTCGCCGCTGTCCGGGGTCATGAAGGACCTGATTGCCATCCGCGATCGTGCGCGACGGGAGACGCGTTGATGTTGGAAGCGTTGAAGCGGCAGGTCTGCGCCGCCAACCGCGACCTGGTGACGACCGGCCTGGTGACGTTGACGTGGGGCAACGTGAGCGGCATCGACCGCCAGACAGGTCTGGTGGTCATCAAACCCAGCGGCGTGCCCTACGACGAACTTCAACCGGAGTGCATGGTCGTCGTCGACCTGGAATGCCGGCTGGTCGGGGGCACGCTGAAGCCCTCCAGCGACACGCCCACGCACGTGGTCCTGTATCGGGCCTTCGAGGGCATCGGCGGCGTAGTGCACACGCACAGCCGGCATGCCACGATGTTCGCCCAGGCCCGCCGCGAGATTCCCTGCCTGGGCACGACGCACGCCGACCACTTTCACGGTCCCGTACCCGTCACGCGGCCGCTTGATGAGCGGGAGGTGGCCGAGGACTATGAGGGCCATACCGGGCGCGTGATCGTCGAGCGCTTTCAAGGTCTCGATCCCGAGGCCGTGCCCGCTGTGTTGGTCGCCGGCCACGCACCGTTCACCTGGGGCCCAAGTGCCGAGAAGGCGTTGGACAATTCCGTCGCCCTGGAGGCCGTGGCCGAAATGGTCTTGGGCAGTTGGTCGATCAACCGCGCCGCCCCGGAACTGGAGCCGTGGGTGTTGGAAAAGCACTACCGGCGCAAGCACGGCCCGGCGGCCTATTATGGGCAGAAGTAGCCACGAGATAGCCTATACGCTATGCCCGGTCAAATAGCTTCCGGGGAATCCACCGCCTGATAGCGCACATTCCTCCGCCACGGCGTATAGCCCGCACGGCGGATCTGCGACTCGATGAAATCGCTGTTCATGCGGAAGGTGGTGCCGGCGGCGGAAACCACGTTTTCCTCGAACATCACGGCCCCGAAATCGTCGGCCCCAAAGCTCAGGGCGATCTGCCCGATCGACGGGCCTTGCGTGACCCAGGAGCTTTGCAAATGGGGGATGTTGTCGAGAAACAGCCGCGCGAGGGCCTGCACGCGAAGGTATTCGGCGGCCGACGTGTTGCCGCGGCCGAGCTTCAAATCACCCTGCTGATAGGGCCAGGTTATAAAGGCCGTGAAGCCGCCGGTCTCGTCCTGAAGTTGGCGGAGCATTTCCAGGTGCAGCAGACGATCGTGCCAGGTCTCCTTCACGCCGAACATCATCGTGCAGGTCGAAGGGATTCCCAAGCGATGAGCCGCGCGGTGAACGGCGAGCCACTTGTCGGCGCCCGACTTCAGCCGGGCGATCCGCTTGCGGACGGGATCGACCAGGATCTCGGCCCCCGCGCCCGGCAACGATCCCATGCCGGCTGCGATCAGCCGCGCGAGCGATTCCTCGATCGACAGGTTGGAAACCTTGCAGACGTGCAGGATTTCGTCGGCCGAAAGAGCGTGGAGATTGACCGTCGGGTACTGCTGCTTCAGCCAGCGAAACAGGTCTTCGTAGTAATCGATGCCGAGCTCGGGGTTGAGCCCGCCCTGGAGCAGGATCTGGATGCCGCCGGCCGCTACGGTCTCGTCGATCTTGGCGGCCAGTTGCTCTTTGCTGAGCGTATAGCCGCCAGGGCGGCCAGGGGCGCGGTAAAAGGCGCAGAAGCGGCAGTAGACGTTGCAGACGTTCGTGTAGTTGATGTTCCGCTCGACGATGTACGAAACCCGCCGGCCGGGATACAACTGGTTGCGGCGCATATCGGCCGCCAGCCCCAGATCGGCCAACGAGGCGTCGGCAGCCAACTGCAAGGCATCATCGACGGAGAGGCGGTGGCCGTCGGCAGCCTTGCTGAGCAGACGGTCGAGAACAGGTGATTGCTGGGTGGCGATCATAGAGGACTCCAAGGACATATAGGACTGCGACGACTGCAAGGACATCAAGGCCCTGTCCCTTAGGTCGTTGCAATCCTTTAGGTCCTTTTGAGTGCGTTATTCTGCTCCTACCGTTTCATACACCGTTGTCCGCTCGACCGGTTCGCGGCCTACGGCGCGGATCAGCCGGCCGAGTTCGTCGATGGTCAACTCGTGCGGGGTCTCGGCCCCGGCCATGTGGTAGATCTTCTCTTCGATCACCGTGCCGTCCATGTCGTTGGCCCCGAAGCGTTGTGCGACCTGGGCCATCTTAAGGCCAAGCATGATCCAATAGGCCTTGACGTGCGGGATGTTATCCAACATCAGCCGGCTGACGGCGATCATCCGCAGGTCGTCGTCGGCCGTCGGGGCCCCGAGTTTCCGCAGGCGGTTGCCCTCGGGATGATAGGCCAGCGGCACAAAGGCCTGGAAACCGCCCGTCTCGTCCTGCAGTTCCCGCAGCCGGAGGAGGTGGTCGATCCGCTCTTCGCGAGTCTCGATCGTGCCGTAGAGTATCGTGCAGTTCGACTTCAGCCCCAACTGGTGGGCCGTGCGATGGATGTCGAGCCAGCCGTCGGCATCGACCTTGTCGCGGCAGATCCGCTTGCGTACCCGCTCGGCAAAGATCTCCGCCCCGCCGCCCGGCAGCGAGCCGAGGCCGGCGTCGATCAACTGCTCCAGCACCTCGCGATAGGACATGCCGAACTTCTTGGCGAAGTAATGGATCTCGACCGCCGTGAAGGCCTTCAAGTGCAGCGCCGGAAAGCGGGCGCGGATCGCCCGCAGCAGATCGGTGTAATAGCTGAACGGCAGGTGCGGGTTCAGGCCGTTGACGATGTGCACTTCGGTCATGCCCGGCTGATAACGCTTTTCGATCCAATCCAGGGCCTGTTCCGGGCTCATGGTGTAGGCGCTGGGCATGCCCTCCTTCAATCTCGCGAACGAGCAAAACGCGCAGCTCGCTTCGCAGACGTTCGTTGTATTGAGATGCAGGTTGCGGTTGTAATAGGTAAGGTTGCCATGCAGCCGCTCGCGGGCAACGTTGGCGATCTGGCCGACGCTGAGCAGGTCAGGGTGCGTCCAGAGCAGCATGCCGTCGTCCGGTCCAAGCCGCACACCGGTTTCCACCTTGTCGGCGATTTCGCGAAGCTTGGGATCGATGTTCATGATATCTCGGTCGGTGAATTGGACTCCAGAAGTTCGTCGAGCACGCTCGCATCGGCGATCAGCGGGTCGCTGGGCGTTTGGCCGTCCGGGGCCACGTGGCCCAAGTGCGAGGCGCCGAAATCCAGCGCCACCTGGGCCACCTTGGGGCCAAGCGCGGCCAGCGGGGCCTGGACCTGGACCGCGGCTGGCAGGACCAGCCGGGCCAGGGCGATCATCCGCAAGACCTCCGCGCCGGTGAGGTTGCCGTCGCATCCGAGGTCCCGATCCAAGGGTTGACCAACGATGGGATACCAAGAAATCGTCTCCCCGTTCGATCGAGCTTCGTCGCGGATGGCGAGGAGTGTCCGGCAGAACGAAATCCAGTCGGCCAGACCCTGCCCGATGCACGGCCCAAACTTCGGCAGCGAAGTCACGCGATCGATCGGCAAGGCGGCGGCTGCCTCGCCAGAATTCAAGACATCACGGCGGAGCGTGATGAGTACGGTATCGCTTGCCGCCGGCCGCAACTGGACCATTTTACCCAAGAGCGGCAAACTGGCGCGGCTCAAGGCGATGACCTCGCCCAGATCCAAAGCAAGTCCGGCGGCGACCTTCTCGGCCACCGCTCCCAGCCCCGCCGCGTGGACCTGCTTCCAAAAAAAGCCATCTTCGGAGGCTTTCGAGCAGAGCGCAGAACCAAGCACGCCGGAACCGTTCGGGCAAGGCGGAATCGCATCGGGTATTTCTTCGAAGGCTGGCGGCATGCCGTTTTATTCTATCCTATTTGGCAATGGGCGGCATACAAATCTTCTCGACCTGCGGCCGCCCGTATATACTTTGGATTGTACTCGACTGCGCAAGAAAGTCACTCCACCCGGGGAGACGTATGCGAATAATCGCAGCCTTTCTTGGCATTCGAGCCGTCCGATTCCATCATCCACGGGGTGCCGCAAGGCTGAGAGCAAACCCATCGAACCTGATCTGGCTAATACCAGCGAAGGGAAGGAGTAGTCATCATGTCCACCATCCAGGCTGTAAAGTCCACGGAGGCCGGCGGAAACGGCCACCAGGCAGGGTCAGAGGCCGCCGGGCAATCGTCCATCGAAAACAGCAAGCCGGCCGAGGCGGTCCAACGGGTCTATGTCGACGTTGGCGAAGGTGTCCGTGTGCCGGTGCGAAAAATCAATCTCATCAGCGGTGAGCCGGTCTTCTTGTACGACACGGCGGGCCCCCAGGATCACGACATCCGTGAAGGACTTTCGCCGCTCCGCGATGAGTGGATTCGTGCGCGAGGCGACTGTGACGTGGTCGCGCCCGGAAAAACCCCGCGACCGAGACGCTGATTCCGGAGAAGTTGCAACGGCCCACGATTTTCCGCGGCCGCGGTCCGGTCACCCAGATGCACTATGCACGGCAAGGCATCGTCACGCCGGAAATGCGTTTCGTGGCCGCAAGGGAGAACATGGCGCCGGAATTCGTTCGCTCGGAAATCGCCCGCGGCCGGGCGATCCTGCCGGCCAACATCAACCATCCCGAGAGTGAGCCGATGATCATCGGCCGCAACTTCCTCGTGAAGGTCAACGCCAACATCGGCAACTCGGCCGTCCGCTCGTCGATCGACGACGAGGTGGAGAAACTGCAATGGGCCACCCGCTGGGGCGCCGACACGGTCATGGACCTCTCTACCGGCGCGAACATCCACGCCACGCGGGAGTGGATCGTGCGGAACTCGCCCGTGCCGATCGGCACAGTGCCGATTTACCAGGCCCTGGAGAAAGTCAACGGCAAGGCCGAGGACTTGAATTTTGACATCTATCACCAGACGCTCCAGGAACAGGCCGAGCAAGGAGTCGATTATTTCACGATCCATGCCGGCGTGCTCTTGCGGTACATCCCGCTGACCGCGCGGCGGGTGACGGGCATCGTTTCCCGCGGCGGGTCGATCATGGCCAAGTGGTGCCTTACGCATCATGCCGAGAACTTTCTCTACACCCGCTTCCACGAGTTGTGCGAACTGATGGCCCGCTACGACGTGGCGGTCTCGCTGGGCGACGGGCTGCGGCCGGGCTCGATTGCCGACGCCAACGATGCGGCTCAGTTCGCCGAGTTGGACACGCTGGGCGAACTGACGAAGATCGCATGGGAGCACGGCGTGCAGGTGATGATCGAAGGGCCCGGCCACATTCCCATGCACCTGATCAAGGAGAACGTCGATCGGGAGATGGAAGTCTGCCACGAGGCCCCGTTCTACACGCTGGGCCCGCTGACGACCGACGTCGCCCCGGCCTACGACCACATCACCTCGGCAATCGGCGCGGCGATGATCGGCTGGTACGGCACGGCCATGCTCTGCTACGTGACGCCCAAGGAGCATCTTGGCCTGCCCGATCGCAACGACGTGAAGGAAGGCATGATGGCCTACAAGATCGCCGCCCATGCCGCCGACCTGGCCAAGGGACATCCGGGGGCCCAGGCCTGGGACGATGCCCTGTCGAAGGCCCGTTTCGAGTTCCGCTGGGAGGACCAGTTCAACCTGTCGATGGATCCGCAGCGGGCCCGTGACTATCACGACGAGACGCTGCCCATGGCCGGGGCGAAGTTGGCCCATTTTTGCAGCATGTGCGGACCCCAATTCTGCGCGATGAAGATCACGCAGGACGTCCGCCAGTACGCCGCCGAGCATGGCCTTGAGGAGGAGACGGCACTGGCCGTCGGCATGCAGGAAAAGGCCGAGGAGTTCAAGGCGCGGGGGGAGAGGCTGTACTGATGAAACGCTACTCCGGCACGTCCACGTAAGCCCCGCATTCGGGACAGACTTCCACATGTCCCCGGCGTTCGGAGGGGAAGGAGATCTCGGCCCCGCACTGGGGACACACCAGGGTGACTTCGCCGTCGGAATCGGCAGTCTGTGATTCGGACTCGGCCCTGAGTGTGGACAGCAAGTCCTTGGCCTGCTCGGCATCCTTCGCGGCGACTTGCAGTTTGATGCCACCGAACACCGTGGGCACCAACATCTCGCCGATGTTCTCATCGGTGGCCAAGGTGGGAATTCCAGCAGCTTCCAAGGCAAGCCGCGCCGGCTCGACTTCGGCCAGGGAGAAATAAGTGGCAATCGTGACAAAGTCTTCCATGGTGAACGGCTTTCCGGAAATCAAGGTTCTCTTCAAGCGATCAATAGTAAGGCATCTCCTCCTGATTGTACCGTTTGCCGCTCGTCATGACACCCCCCGGTTGAATTCCGAGGCGAAGTGGCTATTCTGGAGTGCGGCAATTAATGCACTCCTAGTTCCAACCTCTATGTCGCACGCCTGGGATTACCTGATTCTTACCGCTTCCAACGATCGGCAGGCTGCCGGCTATGAAGGCCAATTGGCAGTCCGCCGCCGCGCGGGGCTTCTGCCGGAAGTCGGCACCGCCCTCGTCGTGGCCGATCCCTTGGCAAAGCGCGTCGGCAGCGGTGGCAGTACGCTCTATTGCCTGATGCGGGTGCTGGGGGCTGAAATCGAGCGGAGCGGAGCAGAGGCCATCGACTTCCTCTCCCTGGAACGGATCCTGCGCGGCCTTCGCATCTTGATCCTGCACGCGGGCGGCGATTCTCGCCGCGTGCCGGCCTACGGGGCGTGCGGCAAGATCTTCTCGCCCGTGCCGGGAGAGTCGCCCCATGAGTCGCGTGGCGAAGTGATCTCGACACTCTTCGACCGCCTTTATCCGGTATTCCGGAATTTGCCCGAGGGGCCGCGAGGGGCGGGCCAGGTGGTCGTCGCCGCCGGCGACGCACTCATGCTCTTCGACACCGCCGCCGTCCGCTTCAATCGACCGGGCATCGTCGCCCTGGGCGCATACGCTACTCCCGAGGCCGCCAGCAAGCACGGCGTGTTCTGCTTCATGCCCGATGGCCAGGTGCGGCTCTTCCTGCAAAAGCCGTCGCTGGCCGACCAGCAGCGCTACGGAGCGGTCAATGCCCGCGGTCAGTCGGTCCTCGACATCGCGGTGATGAGTTTCGACGCTGCCGCCGCCACGGCCATGTTCCGCGCCTTCGACGTGCAGACCGACCACTCCGGGCCGCGGTTTTCGCCGGCCATGGAGGACCTGGTACTCGACAAAGGTCTCGATCTCTATCGCGAGATTTGCTGTGCCTTGGGTACGGAGGCCACGGCCGAACACCATCGGGCCAGTTGCGCGGTCAGCGGCTCACGTTGGCCCGCTGGGCAGCTCCAACACGCCCACGCCGTCTTGTCCCACGTGCCGTTTTCCGCCCAGGTCTTGCCGCAATGCGAGTTCCTGCACTTCGGCACCACCCGGCAACTGATCTCCAGCGGCCTGGAACTGCTACAGCACGACGGCCAGCCATCGGGGCCGGGCACGTGTTTGAGTTTGAACAATCGCCGCACGGGCGACGGGCGAATCCTCGGCGGCGACAGTTGGGTGGAAGGCTGCCGGCTGGCGGCCCCCTTGAAGCTCTGCGGGCAGAACGTCGTGGTCGGCGTCGATGTCGAATCGCCACTGGAACTGCCGGCAGGGGCCTGCCTGGACGTGATCGCCGGGGAAACCCGCACGGGCCGTGCGGCCTGGTTCGTCCGCGCGTATCATGTCGGCGACACCTTCAAAGACACGCTCGACCGCGGCGGCACACTGGCTGGTCAACCGTTGGTGCAGTGGCTGGCGACGGTCGGGCGCAGGCCGAGGACGTTTGGCCCTCCGACATTCCGCCGGCCAAGCGGAGCCTGTGGGACGCACGGGTCTTTCCCGCCGTCGACTCGCCGCAAGGCTATCGCGATTGGCTCTGGATGTTCCATCCGGCCACAGCCGTCGCGGCGCAGAAAGCGGCTTTTCTGCAGGCCGATCGCTACAGCGTGGCCGAGATCGCACTGCTTGCCAACATGGACGCCTTTTACGCGCGACGAACCAACTAACCCCAAAGACTGGAGACACCACCACCGACCGCGTGTCGGTGGAGCGATGACTAGGCAGCTATGCGATACGCACTAATTATTGCCGGCGGTTCGGGCACGCGGTTGTGGCCGATGAGCCGCGGGACCCTGCCCAAACAACTCATCCCGTTCATCTCCGGCAAAAGCTTGCTGGAAATCGCGTATGAACGGCTCGAAGGACTGGTCCCGACCGAACGCCGTTTCATCTGCGCCGGCGAGAAACACTGTCGGTTGATCCTCGACGCCATCCGCGGAATGTCGCCGCAACAGTTTCTCGGCGAACCGATCGGCCGCGATACGGTCAACGCCGTCGGTTTCGGCGCGGCCGTGATCGGCAAGCAGGATGCGGACGCCGTGATCGCCGTGTTCACGGCCGACCATCTTATCCGCCCCGTCGATCGCTTCCAGGAAATCATCGCCCAGGGTTTCGACGTGGCCGAGAACCACGCAGAGACCCTTGTGACCTTCGGCATCGCACCGACCCAGGCTGCCACGAGCTACGGCTACCTGGAGTTGGGTCAACCGCTGGGGCCCACCGCCCGCGTGGTCGAGCGTTTCAAGGAGAAGCCCAACGAGGCGACGGCCAAGAGTTACTTCACCGCCGGGCCGGATCGCTATTTGTGGAATAGCGGCATGTTCGTCTGGCGGGCCCAAACGCTGCTGGACTGCCTACGGCGTTTTGAACCGGCCAGCGCCGCCGGGTTGGCCCGCGTGGCTGAGGCCTGGGGTACTGCGGAACAGTCGGCCGTGCTCAACGAGGTCTATCCTACGTTGCGCAAGGTGAGCGTCGATTTTGCCGTGATGGAGCCCGCCACCCGGGAATACCGGGTGCCCGGCGATGCGAACTTTCGTGTGGCCGCGGTGCCGATGCCGCTGGAATGGCTCGACATCGGATCCTGGCCGATGTTCGCCGAGACCTGCCCCCGCGATGAGCGACAAAACGCCCTGGCCGCCGAACGGCACGTGCTGGTCGATTCGCAGCGTACGCTGGTTGCTTCCTCCGACCCGCAGCACGTGATTGCCACGATCGGCTGCGAGGACATGCTCATCATCCACACGCCCGACGCCACCTTGGTCTGTCGCGCCGATCGGGCCGAGGATATCAAGAAGGTTTATGGGCTGGTCGGCGAGCGGTTCGGGGTGGCGTATTTGTAGCGCGTGCATCGCTTCCACAGGCGTAGGCCGGAACAAGCTTGCGCAGTTCCGGCAGTCGTGTTTGCTGCGGAGCGAGAGGTCGGAGATCGTGGTGCCGGAAACTGCATAGACCATCGGCCTCTCGCCGGCGTGGCGGAAGGCCGATGCCGCCGCCCGTGCCCTCTCGGGCAGCTTAGCCGCCGGGAAGCCACCCTGAAAATTGTCGGGCCGGGCGACCAGGAAGGTGGTGGCCCGGTTCGTGCCCTTGAGGTCTACGCCGGGCAACACGCGCAAGGGCCAGGAGGTGAGGTACGTGCCGGCGGGCAGGAAAACCAGCCCGCCGTTTTCCGCCGCGGCTAGCAGGGCCTCCTCGATGGCCGCGAAGGTAAGCAGAAGAGTGGGACTGCGGGGTCCCAAGGGCTTTCGGGACTGGGGGTACGGTCCCGCACTTCGCGGCCGATGGTCCTTGTAGCAGCAGGGCCAGGTGTCGACGGGCTAGGACCGAAGTATCCCAATGAGTTGATCGACGGCGCCGATCGATTGCGAAGAGCGCGGGGAGCAAGTGCCTTAACCCTCTCGGGGCACCTTGGGGCACCTCGGGGCACCCGCGAGCGGGTCGGCGGGCCGGCGGGTCGGCGGGTCGTGGCGAGGGGAGCAAAAGCCTTCACCCTCGATGCGAGGTCGGCCGTTACCCACCCACAGGTGGTATTCGGCCGGTAAAGACCAGCAGCGCGCGGGCCACCTCTTTGAACTTGATTTTCTTCGAGGGGCTCGGCCGGAACCAGATGCTGTAGGCGGGGGCCTTGGGGCGAGTGGCCGTATCTTCGGCCGGCTTGGAGGTGGGAGGCGGCGGCGCTGGGGTCCAGCTCTGCCCAACCTTGGCCTCCAGCACGTCGGCCAACCGCTTTACCCATGACTGTGGGTCCGGCTCGCCTTGGACCGTCTCGTCGATCATCGCCTGGAAGTCGACTCGGCCGGACTCGATCAACCAACCAAACAGCCGTCCCGAAATATCGTTCTCGAAACTGTACTTGGGACCAGACGAGTTGTTGACAAGCTCCATGTTTGATCTCCTTCCAAATGGCTTGGGTTGCCCCGCCAAGGGGGCTGAAATATTCAACCTTTTCTTTCCTCGGCATCGCGCGGGTCGGTCTGATATTCGGCATGGTTCAGAAATGGGGACAGGCACCTCGCCGGCGTCCATTTCTTGCGGCCTAATCGCTACTGGGCTCGGAGCCAGTCCCCGTTTCTGAACCATGCCTGGTATTCTAGCGAAATCCGCAAGCGGCCGATACTCTTCAGAGGCTCGCGCGGGACGAATTTTGTCCTCCGATATCTAGCCCCAAAGCGGGGAGTGTGCAAACAACTGGTTCGTGTTAGAATAGAGTTAGATTGCGGATCGAAGCGTCACGCAGCGTCATCACTGGGCAATGATTCTATAGAAAGAAAATGAAGGAAATCCGCTACCGAAGCCTCGGGGAGACCTGGCTGGCCCTACTGCGAGAAGTCTACTACTCGGGCGAGATCGTGGGCGACGATACGCGCGAATCGCTGCACATTTGCGCCTCGTTTGCACAAGCCGACTACGACTCGGACCCCGTGCTGGTCCGGTTTGCCTCACGCGAGAACGTCGAACAGATGTGGAAGGTCTTCTTCACCACGGAGTCGAATGGGTTCGGGCATAGTTACCGGGATCGGATCCGTGGTCCGCGGGGCCGTCGCGATCTCAGCGACGTGATAGAATTGCTCGAGTGCGAGCCGCTGTCGAAGCGCGCGGCGATCGTCCTGGTCGGCGAGGGCGACGGCCGCGTGCCCTGCATCAACGCGATCCATTTCCTCCGTCGCGGGCAGGGGCTGGTGGCGACGTACTTTGCGCGGGGTCAGGACGTCTTCCGCAAGTTCTACGCGGATGCGGTGTGCATTTTCGAAATGGCCCGGCGCGTCGCGGATGCGATCGGCGTCCCGGTCGACGGGGTCACGGGCGTGATCGCCTCGGCGCACATCTACCTTGCCAACCTGGCCGCCGTAGGCGACGTGTTGGCCGGGGCCGACGCGATGCAGGGGGCGGCGCACCCGGTACTCCGGGTCGCCGGGAACGGGGCGGTGGAATGAACGTATTGCTGATCGTGCCGCGAAGCCTGAGCCCAAAGCAGACCTACCGCGAGTATCCTCTCGGGGCCGGCCTGATCGCCACGTCGCTGCGCCGGGCGGGCTGCAATGCAACCGTATACGACCAGAGCGCAGAGGGCCCGGACGACGAACCGCTTTGGACCCGGCTTGCCGAGTTCCAACCCGATGTGGTCGGTTTCTCGGTCGTTACACCCAGCTACCCGGTGGCCCAACAACAGATCCAGCGCCTGCGTCGCGAGCGGCCGGACCTTCCCATTGTCGCCGGCGGCATCCACGCCAGCCTGTTTCCCGACGATTTTCTCGCCGACGGGGCCGACGCGGCAGTCGTGGGCGACGGCTGCGAACCGATGACGGTCCTGGTCGACCGCATCCGCCGCGGCCTCCCTTGGGACACGGTGCCGGGGCTGGTCGGCCGGGCGTCTGGCAACCGGGCGGGGCACCCGCGCAGCGGGTCGGGCAGCCAGTTGTTTCGTAACGCGCCGGCGCGGTGCTTGCCCGGCGCCGATCCGGGGATCATCGACCGCAACGTCTACAATCTGCCTCTTTACTCGCACCACTCGATGTTGGCCTCCCTCGGTTGTCCCTACCGCTGCACGTTCTGCTGCAACTTCACGGGCAGGCTCCTGCAGCAAGGCGTGGCGATCCGCTCCTGCGACCGCCTTTGCGAGGAGATCGACTACCTTGTCACTCGTTACGGGGCAGAGCAAATCTTCTTCGTCGACGACATCTTCCTGGTCCAACGAGCCAACGTGCTGGAGTTTTGCCGCACCCTGGCCGGCAGGCGGGGCACCTCGGGTACCCACTCGTGCGTGGCGGGCCGGGGGCTGCAGTGGATCGCCCAGATGCGGGCCGACGCGCTGGACGACGAGGTTGCGGCGGAAATGGCCGCCGCCGGCTGCCGCCGCATCTACTTCGGCGTGGAATCAGGCTCCGAGGCGGTCCTCCGCCGGGTCCGCAAAGGCACGGACCGCGAGTCGATCCGGATGGGCATCGAAAGCGCCAAGAAGGCCGGCATTCGCGTCAAGACGGGCTGGGTCTTCGGACTGCCCGGCACGCTCGAGGAACAGTACGAATCGGTGGCCTTCATGCGCGAACTTCGCCCGCACGAGATCTCCATCCACCAGTTGGTTCCCTTCCCCGGCACGGAGTACTACGCCCATCCCGAGCGGCACGGCATCCGCATCCGCGATCCCAAAGACTTCGCCAGCTTTTGCTACGGCGGAATGGGAGACAATGTTTCGTTCGATTACCTGTCGCAAGGCCAGTTGATCGAGTTGCTGGAGCACACGGTCGACGTTTTGCAGGCCGACGGATACACTGATAGCGACCTGGCAAACGCGGAAACCCCGTACGTTTTTTCTACGCCGCTCAGTTCGATGTCGATGAGCGTGTTTCATGCCGAACGATTAGAAGGATTGATGAAATGAAGCAAGTGCCCGAGATCATGGCCACGATCGGTCCGACCTTGGAGAAGCCCGAGGACCTCCGCCGGGCCGTGGAGGCTGGGGCCCGCTGGTTCCGCCTGCCGTGCGGTTACCGGCAGCGTCCGCACCTGGAGAACGCCCGCGACATTCGAGCGGTGGCCGCGGAGGCCGGCGTACCGGTGCGGCTCCTGCTGGACCTGCCATCGTCGCGGCCGCGGACGGGGGCCATGACGGACTTGCATCTGGATGTCGGGGCCCGGATCCTCTTGTGGGATGCCCAGCGCCAGGTCGAGCCGCAGCTTGAAACTGGCGTGGCGGCCGTCCCGCTACCCCAACCTAACGGGCTGTTCCAAAAGCTCGCGCCGTGCCACCGCGTATGGTTCTGCGACGGACGCCTGGAATTCGTGGTGGAAGAGGTCCGCGACGATGCAGCGCTGGCCCGATTGATCCGCGGCGAGATTCCGTTGAAATCCTCGAATTCGATCTACCTGCCCGACAGCGCCAGTCCGTTCAAGATGGTCACCGACGACGACTTGGCACTGTTGGATCGTTTCGCCCAGGCGGACATCATGCCCGATTGGGTGGCGCTGTCGTTGGTCTCAACTCCCGAAGACGTCGTGGCGGGACGCGCGGAGATCGATCATGGCCTGGGCAAGCCGGTCCGTGTGATGGCGAAGATCGAGACGCAATCCGCCGTGGATCGCGTGGAATCGATCCTGGAGGTTGCCGACGGGACCATGGTGGCCCGGGGCGATCTCGGGCCGGCCGTACAGTATGTCGGGCTCCCCGAGGCCGAAGAGCGTATCGTGGCCGCGGCCCGCCGCGCCGGCAAACCCGTCGTCGTGGCCACACAAATCCTCGAATACTACGCGGAAAACGGGGTCCCCTTGCGATCCGAAATCTCCGGGCTGAGCCTGATCGCCCGCGAGAACCCAGACGCGATCATGCTGGGCAAAGAGACCGTGTACAGCCCGCGGCCCATCGACTGCATCCGCTTTGCCAGCGAAGTTCTCGCCTACGAGACGCGGCGGTTGGACGCCGAGCGCATGAAGTTCCTCCGCCCGGGCGCCATGTACCCATGGTCGTGGTCGACGGCGCCGACGGGAAGACCGTTCCTCGTTGCCATCGAGGGCCCCAACGGTACCGGCAAGTCGCGGTTGTGCGCGTTGCTCGGAAAGGCATTGGGCGCAGCCACGCTCCGCGGCGTGCCGGCCGCCTGGGAAGATTCCGCGCGGAAACTCCAGATGATCCGCGACGCCGATTGGCTGGCGTCGGCCATGTATTTCCTTTCGGGCGTGATCGAATCGTCGCGCCAGGCCGCCGGGCACCATGTACCCATGGCCGGCGACGTGAAGCTCCAAGTGATGGATCGGTCGCTGTGGTCGACCCTGGCGGTGCATTATGCCCACGACCCAGCCCGCTTGGAGACCTTGCTCCCGCTGTTCGAGTTGGCGGCAGACCGCCTGGCAGTCCCCGACCTGACGATCGTCCTGGAAGCGGACGCCGAGACGTGCCGGCAACGGATCGCGCGGAAGTCGGGCGCCGAGCAGGAAATGGACGCGGCCAGTCCGTCCGACGAAGCCTTTCACCTGCGCGAGCGCGAGTTCTATCGTTGGTTGTCCGACCAGGGGCCTAAAGTCGTATTTCTCGACGTAAACGAGGATTCGCCGGAAGAGGTGTGTCGCCGGGCCGCCCAGTTGATCTGCGGGGCGTTGCCATGTTGTTGTTGACGACCAATCCGCGCAAGTACGGCCCACTGGCCGATGTCTTGGCCGGCATGCAGATCTCGCTCCGCAAGCCGGACTTCGATCTGCCGGAGCTGCAGAACCTCGATTTCGAGGCCGTCGTGGCACACAAGGCAAGAATGGCCGCCGAGGCGCTGGGCACGCCTTGCCTGGTCGACGACGCCGGCCTGCTGTTGGACGCCTACCCCGGTTTTCCCGGCCCGCTGACCGGATGCGTTGTCCGCTCGTTGGGGGCGGCCGGCATCGAGCGGCTTTTGGCGGGCGCAACAGACCGGGCCCGCATGGTGTGCCACATCGGCTGCTGGATCGGCGGGCAGTTGTGGCATTGGCAGGGCGAGGTCGCGGGCCGCATCGACCTGCGGCCACCCGCAAGCGGGTACCCGGCGGCGGAAGGCCCTGGCCCGTTGACGCAGTGGTTCGTGCCCGACGACCCCGGCCCGAGCGACGGATACCTGCACCGCCGACGGGCCCTGGCGGCGTTGGGCCGCGACATCGAGTCCTTGCACCGCCTTGCGGCGCCCGGCGATAATGCCGTCGCGCCCGTGGGCTGTAACCGGCAGTGCGTGTTCTGTCAGGAGTTCGATGGCTCCGGGAGGTCGATCTTTCACGAGATGCTCGGCAAGGAACTCTCCTCCCGATTCATCCACCAGACGGAGCATTTTGTGGTGTTCCCGCCCCTGGGGCAGTTCATCGAGGGCGGCCTCCTGTTGGCCACGCGCGACCATCACATCTCGATGGCAAGGCTGCCCGATGACTACTACGTCGAGTTGGACCGCCTGATGGCGGAAACCTGCGATCTGCTGGCGGAACATTACGGGTGCCGTCCGCTGCTGTTCGAGCATTCCCCGGCCGCTCCGGGCGACAAAGGCACCTGTTGCGTGGATCACGCCCATCTGAATGTTTTTCCCGCACGGGTCAACGTCCACGCCCATCTGCGGAAGTTTCCCCACGCCGAGATTGGCTCCATGTCCGACCTGTCGGCGTCGTGGTTCCGTGACCGGCCTTACCTGTTCCTGCAAACCAACGAGGGCCGGCGATTCGTCTATGATGTGGGAATCGTGCCGTCGCAGTATGTCCGCCGGATTGTCACCTCCGAACTCGGCATGCCCGAGCGGTGGCACTGGCGCGAATACCTCGGCCTGGATGAACTCAAACGAACCCTTGCCGAGTTGTCAGGTTGGAGTCGCTCTTGTGCACCAGTGCCCTGATGATATTACGCCGGCACGAAACAGGGTCTCCGAGCCCGTAAGACGGATTGCCAATCCGTCCCACGAACAACGAGTTGCCCGTCCGGCCCAAGAAACTTCCGCCACAGATGACGAACTTTCGTCCAGCAATATTTACGGCATGCCGCCAAGCCGGGCGGAAGATTACGATGCGGTCCGGCTTGACGTGATTCGCCAGCGTTGGGACCAGAAGGCCAACCATTGGGACGCCGACTTGGCCGACCAGTGCTGCCACTTGAACCAGGACGACGCCTACCGCCGCTTCCTGGATGCGGCCGACTCCGTCGTGGCCGCGCGCAAGGCGTTCTGCGCCAACCGGCTCCTGGTCGATCTGGCCTGCGGCACGGGACTGGTGTTGGCCCACTTCGTGAACCGCTTTGAGCGGGCTTTGGGCGTCGACATCAGCCCGCGCATGCTGGCCGCCGCGTCCGCCCGGCGGTTGCCCCGCGTCGAGTTTCTCGAAGCCAGTTGCTTCGAGTTTGCCGAGCGACTCGGCGTACCGGGTGCCCCGACGTCGGCCGGCGCCGTGCTCTCGCGCGGCATCCTGCTTTCGCACTACGGCCATCGCTGGGTCGTGCCCCTGCTCGGCCAGGTCCGCGAGATCCTGTCGCCACCCGGACCCGGCGTACGGGGTGCCCCGGGTACCCCAGGAGGATTCGCGATCCTCGACTTCCTCAATGCCCTTACGCGGCACAAGTACCCCGCAAATCCGGACAACAAGACCTACTACACGGCGGAGCAGATCCGATCCCAAGCCATCGAGGCCGGCTTCCGCCGTTCGAGTATCCTCGGCGAGCCGCACCGGCGCGTCCTGCTGCTGCTGGCGGAGCGATGAACCCCACCGACGTCATTTACCTCGACAACAACGCCACCACGCCGCTGGACGAGGCCGTTCTGGCGGCTATGCTTCCGCTGCTGCGAGAGCAGTTCGGCAACCCGGCCAGCGGCCACGTCCTGGGCCGCGCCGCGCGCGACGCCGTCGAGCGAAGTCGCAGTTCCGTCGCAAGGCTGATCGGCGCCCGCTCGGGACAGATCGTCTTCACCGCCTCGGCGACCGAGGCAAATAACCTGGCAATTTCCGGGCTGACTGCCGGCCACGACCACGACCACGACCATGGGTACATGGTGCCCGACATGGTGCCCGCGTGCCACGTGATCACGACGACGATCGAACACAAGTCGGTGGCCGAGCCGATCCGGCACCTCGAAGAGACCGGCCGCATCCGCGTTACCTGGCTCCGGCCCGATCCGCTGGGCCAAGTCCACCCCGATGCGCTCGATGCCGCATGCACCGCGGACACGCGGCTCGTGTCCATCCAGGCCGCCAACAGCGTGATCCACACGCTTAATCCTATTGCCGACCTGGCGCGGATCTGTGCGGCCCGCGGCGTCTTGTTCCACTGCGACGCTACGCAATGGGTTGGCAAGCTGCCGATTGACGCAGAACGGTTGGGGATCGACGCCCTGAGCCTCTCGGCACAAGTTCTACGGCCCGAAGGGCGCCGGAGCCCTTTACCTTGGCCCCAAGGCCCTCCGCGCCGGCATCCAGCCCCAGATCCTGGGCGGCGGCCAGGAAGACGGACTCCGATCCGGGACGCTCAACGTCCCGGCCATCGTCGGGCTGGGCGTGGCCAGCCAACTGGCGATAGACCGCCAGGAGACCGACGCGGTTCGCACCGACCAACTCGCCCACAGGCTCTTCGACGCCCTGACCGGCCGCTTGTCCGGCGTTACGCTCAACGGCCATCCCCGCCAACGGCTGCCCGGTTCTTTGCACCTGACGCTGGAAGGCGTCGATGCCAAGGGCCTGATGGCCTCGGTCCCGCAGGTCGCCTTGAGCGACGGTTCCGCCTGTGAAACCGACCGCGACCCCGACTACGTGTTGAAGGCGATCGGCCGGCCCGAGGCCGCCCATCATTCAATCCGCTGCCAGGTTGGCCGCACCACCACGCCAGGGGAGATCGATCGGGCCATCGAGTTGCTGGTTGCCGGAATCGCACGGATGCGGGCATTTTCGGGGCTCGCCTAAAGTCGGCGTTCTTTCAATTCTGGCGGGCGGTTGATTTTTTAACTCCTTCGGTCCTTCGGTTCCGAGCGTGACATTTTGTTAGATTTCAATTAAGATAACGATTGCGCAGCGTGCAACGAATCTCTTTGGCATTTATTCTCGCAAAAATTGTCGCAACGGGGATCAAAGATGTCTCGCAAGAGCCGGAAGACGAGGTCGGGTAATCGGGTTGAATCGCGGGCACCATGTACCCATGGTCGGCGGCATTGCCGCAAGTTGGGCGAAGGACTGTTCCAGGGGCGACAGCTTCGCTTCGAATGCCTGGAAACGCGACGGTTGTTGTCGCTGCAACCGATCATCAGCGAGGTCGATCCCTCCAACAAGACCGGCATCGTCGATACGTTGGGCAACACGGCGGATTGGCTGGAGATCTACAATCCCGACCCGACGTCGGCCGCCAACCTGTCCGGCTGGAGTCTCTCCTACCAAAAGACCGGCAGCAGCAGTACCTCGACGTGGACCTTCCCCAACAATGTGGTCCTTGGTCCTGGGGAGTTCCGCGTGATCTTCTGCGATTCCAATTATACGGCGCAAGAGCTAGCCGCGGAGACCGCGCTGGGCGAGTTGGATACGGGCTTCAATCTCAGCAAGGCCGGCGCCACGGTCCAACTGATCAATGCGTCCTCCGCGGTCGTCAACTCGCTCACGTACCCGGCCTTGAGTTCGGACACTTCCTACGGCCCGTTGGAGACGGTCGCGGAAACGGACCTCGTGGCGGCGGGGGCCACGGCGTCGTATTACGCGCCCACCAGCAACGCGCTGGGCACCACCTGGACGCAGCCCGGCTTCAGCGCTTCCTCGTGGGCGTCGGGGCCAACGGGCCTGGGGTTCGCGAACAGCGTTCCCGGCTTCGCCTGCACCGCCTACGAGTCGAACATTTCGGGGACGATCAGCAGCGTGGAGACGGCTGAACAGGTCATCAACACGCCCTCGGAGCAGACGTTGGTCATCAACGCGACCGAGAGCGACTTGAACTTCCTGGGCTCTGGCGGGGGCAACGGCCACTTCGGCAACGACAACCCGTTTCCCGGAACGTCGAGCACGAGCGCGGCGGAGAACAACTACGTCATGCAGTCGACGGGAACGCTCACGATCACGTCCAGCCAGGCCGGATATTACACCTTCGGCGTCAACAGCGACGACGGGTTCAGCCTGACGATCACCGGCGCCGACTTCACCTCGCTGACCGGTGCGACCAACGCCACCGGCAGCAACACGATGGAATACGACGGCAGCCGGGGCGCGGCCGACACCCTGGGCACGACGTATCTGGCCGCGGGCAGCTATCCGCTCAACCTGGTGTATTTCCAGGGCAACGGCGGTTGGGCCATGGAGTTCTACGCGGCCAAGGAGAGCAGTTCCGCGGGGGTGACTTCCTTCGACGCGAACTCCATTCTCGTGGGTGCGACGACGGCCACCACTGCCAGCGGCGGCACCAGCACCACCACCACTCCCCTGGCGGTCAACAGCACGCCGTTCACCGGCACCGCCAGCAGCGGGGCATTTTCGGCCGCCGTGGCGACGAACGTCAAATCGGCAGTGCAGGCGGCCATTACCGCAGCGGGGGCCACCTCGCTGTACACGCGGATCACGTTCAACGCCCCGAATCTCGCCGCGCTGACGTCCCTGACGCTGAAGATGCAATACGCCGACGGCTACGTGGCCTATCTCAACGGCGTCGAGATCGCCAGCTCCAACGCCCCTGCCTCTCCCACGTGGAACTCGCAGGCCCTTGCGCAGCAGACCAGCAGCGTCCAGGCCACGACCTACGAAAACGTCGACGTTTCCAGTTTCCTCAATCCGGCCACGACCGGCTGCCTGACGGCTACCGGCAACGTCCTGGCCATCCAGGTCCTGATGGCCTCGAAGACCGCCACGCAGATGCTGGTCGTGCCGGAGTTGGCCCAGATGACGAGCGTCGTGGGGGGCGACTTCATTTACTCCACGCCCACGCCGGGCGCCCCCAATACGCTGGCCGACGTCCAGGCCGGCATCACCTTCAGCGCGACGCACGGGTTGTACTATGCCCCTGTGCAGGTGACGCTCACGCCCAACGTGGCGGGCACGCCGATCTACTACACGACCGACAACTCGACGCCCGGCAGCTACGCGGTCAGCAGCATCACGTACAGTGGCACGACGGCCACGGTGACAACCCAGCAGCCCATCGGTTTCTGTACCGGCGACGAGGTCCAGATCGCCAATGCGATCCCCGCGGTTTATGACGGTACTTTCGCGATTACGGTGCCGGAGGTGACCACGACTGGGATCGACGGCAATACGTTCACGTACACCTTGCCCTCGACGCCCTCCGCGAATGCCAGCGCGACGGCCGGAGCGGTTATGACCGCCACGCACGGCACGCTGTACACCGGGCCGATCACGATCCCAGGCACGACGCCGACGACGGTCCTGCAGGCGGCGATGGTCGCGGGCGGCAGCACGGCGCCCTACCAGACCGAGACCTACGTCTTCCCCGACGCCGTGGCCACCCAGCCGGCCGATCCGATCGGCTACCCCGCGGTCTGGGACGGAACCATCGGCAGCCAGGACATCGCGGCCGATTACGCCATGTCATCGGTCCCCGGCTACACGACGGCGCAGATCGCCAGCGCCCTGTCGTCGTTGCCCTCGATGTCGATTGTCACCACCAACGCCAACATGTTCGGCGCCAGCGGCATCTACTCCAATTCCCAAGTCCACGATTTGGAGGCGCCGTGCTCGTTGGAGTACTTCAATCCCCTCACCGGGACCACCGATTGGGAAGGGCTGGCGGGCCTCGAGGCGTACGGCGGCGTGGGCCGCGACACTCAATACTTAAAACACGGCCTGGAAGTGGTCTTCGACCAGAGCGACGGCCCGTCGGTCATGGACGAGAACCTCTTCGGCGACGGCTACTTCCCGAAGGGGTTGGTCCTGCGGCAGGGCTTCAACGACGGCTGGTCGTGGGGCGGGGCCAGCACCCAGTTCATCATCGATTCCTGGGTCCGTGACACGCTGACCGCCTTGGGGACGCAGAATCAGCCGGGGATCTGGGTCCAGCTTTTCGTCAACGGGCTGTATTGGGGAGTCTACAACGCGGTGGCCGACATCAACTCCAATTACGCCGCCTACTTCTTCGGCGGCCAAAGTTCGGACTACGACGTCTATCACTACAGTTCCGACGGCTTCGAGGTCAAACAAGGGACCATCGCGCCCTGGACCGCCATGTTCAACGTGGCCACGTATGGAAATGCCGCCGGCACGGGCACGGCCAGTCCCACCGTGCTGGCCAGCCCGACGGCCTACGCCCTCATGGCGCAGTACCTCAACCTGCCGTCATTCTGCGACTACATCATCGTCAACTACTACGGCGCCAATTGGGACTGGGACTGGCACAACTACTCCGCCCTCTACAGACCGGGGTTGGGCTTCATCTTCCAGGACTGGGACGGCGAAGGGAATCTCCTGAACGCCGCCGACGGGAGCGAAACCAGCAACATTACCAGCCGCGACACGACCGGCGACCCCACGCAGCTTTTCGTGCAACTCTTGGCCAACCCCGACTTCCGGCAGATGTTTGCCGATCACGTCTACAAGGACTTGAGCACGGCGTTGTCGCCGACCGGCGCGGCCGCCATCTACCAGTCGTTGGCCAACACGATCAGCACGGCTGTCCTCGACGAGTCGGCCCGCTGGGGCAATCTGGGCGAGCTGGACGGCACCTGGAATGAACTGGGCACGCCCGCGACCTGGACTACCCAGCTCGACATGGAACTCGGCTCATGGTTCCCCGCGCGGACCGCCACCATGTTCAGCCAGTTCGCCACGGCCGTGACGTTCTCGCCGGCCACCGGCGGCTCCGAGACCTACACGATGTATCCCAGTTTCTCCCCGCCCGTGCTGAGCGTCAACGGCACGGTCGAGAACGGCGGGACGGTCGCGCCCGGGGCCGCGCTCACGATGGCGGCCAGCACGGGCACCATCTACTACACGACCGACGGCAGCGATCCGCGGGTCAGCGGCACGAATTTCACGATCGCCAGCATCACGCTCAGCGGCACGACGGCCACGGTCACGATCGACAACACGGCCACTGGGTTCTCTAACGGTGAACAGATCTCAATCGGCGGGGCCACCCAAACCCAGTACAACGGCAGTTTCACCATCGCCAACGTGACGGTGAATTCGACCGCCGGGACGACCACCTTCACCTGCACGGTGAGCGGGTCGCCCACGTCGCCCGCCACGCCGCTGGCCGGGCAGTCGCTGATTGCCGCCACCGCCGTGGGGGGCGCGGTCAGCGCGACGGCCCACGTCTATACCGGGGCCATCACGCTCTCGGCCAGCGAGACGATCAATGCCCGCGTCCTTTCCGGAAGCACCTGGAGTGCCCTGAACTCCTCGACGTTCTACGTGAACCTGTCGTCGATCGTGGTCACCGAGGTGATGTACGACCCGCTGCCGGCCACGTCCGCCGAGATCGCCGCGGGCTACGTGGTTTCCGACACCAGCGATCCCTACAGGGATTTCCAGTATATCGAAGTCGAGAACATCGGCACGCAAACGTTGCCCGTGGGAGGGCTGCAGATCTCTGGGGGCATCGACTTCACCTTCCCCGAGTACGAGGGCAATGTCAGCACCAACCCCGTGCTCACGCTGGCGCCGAACCATTACCTGGTGGTGGTCGCCGATCTGAGCGCCTTCACGATCCGCTACGGGGCGGAACTGCAAGCCAAATTCGGCAGCAATTGGCAGAACCTGATCGTTGCCGGCCAGTTCGCCAACCATCACCTCAACGACGTGAGCGACGAGGTCGAGTTGAGTTCACCCAACGGCGGCGTGATCGAGGACTTCACCTACCAGAGCTCCTGGTATCCGCAGACCCAAGGGGGCGGTTATGCGCTCATGATCCAAAGCCCCACCGAGGCCCTTTCCCTCTGCGATTCCAGCTCCGGCTGGGAGGCCAGCGGCACGTACCTGGGCACGCCCGGGTTCGCCGACCCCGTCACGCTGCCCCTGCCCGGCGCGGTCGTCGTCAACGAGGTGCTGGCGAACCCCACTGCACCCAGTGGGTACCCGCCCGGCGACATGATCGAGTTCTACAACACGACTTCCCAATCGATCAACATCGGCGGCTGGTTCGTCGGCAACAACAGCTCCGGTCTGCTGGGGTACGAAATTGCCGCGGGCACGGTGATCGCGGCCGGAGGCTACTACGTCTTGACGCAAGACTACAATTTCGGCACGCCGGCCAGCGATCCCGGTGCCCTGGTCCCCTTCGCCTTGGATCCCGACGGCGACACCGTCTACCTGTCAAATGCCTACGACTTCACGGTCTCGAGCATAACCGGGTACCCACTCGTGGGTGGTGGCACGACGGCCACGGTCGTGGTCAGCAACACCGGGTACCCCCTGGGTGCTGGATTCACCAACGGCGAGGAGATCAACATCTCCGGGGCCGCCCAAACCCAGTACGACGGCGATTTCACCATTGCCAACGTGACCGTGAATTCCGCCGCTGGGACGACCACCTTCACCTACACGGTGAGCGGCTCGCCCGCGTCGCCTGCGACGCCCATCGCCGGGCAGTCGCTCGCCGCCGTTCTGGCCGGCGGGTATCAGGAGCAGCAGACGGTCAACAGCATGCCCCCCGGCTATTCGTACGGCCTGTACACCAAGTCGGACGGGGCCACCAATTTCACCCTGCTGCAAACGCCCAACTTCGGCACGCTTACCGGCACCACGTACTCAGGGGCGGCCAACAGCATCCCCTACGTCTCGCCGCTGGTGACCGACGAGATCATGTACGACCCCTCCCAGCCGACCGCGGCGGAGGCCGCCGCCGGGTATGTCGACAACGACTTCGAGTACGTCGAGCTTTACAACCGCTCGAGTTCCCCCGTCTCGCTCAACGAATACCACGTGGCCAACGGGATCGGCGGCACACTCCGGGCTGGCTCCCCGACGGCAGCTCACCCCAACCAGTTCACAGTCTCCAGTATCACGCTCAACGGCACGACGGCCACGGTCACCCTGAACAACACGAGTACGGGGATGTAACCGGCGAGGAGGTCCACCTCGACGGTGCCGCCCAGACCCAGTACGACGGCGATTTCACCATCGCCAACGTAACG
>CAWDQE010000019.1:0-675057 GCA_963804375.1 uncultured Planctomycetia bacterium | reverse complement strand
GCAATATTCAAGGCCCCAGGTGCCCCAGTTCGAAGGCGATGTACGGTCATGATGGCAGAAGCGATGGCGTTCGTGTAGACTCATCGGAGTCATCGAATATGCCGGGTTCCTTACGTGGCGTAGGCCATGATCACAGACAAAAGGAGTACGAAGATGCTTTTACGGCGACTGGGCGGAGTTGTGTGGGTATTCTCAAGCGTGGTGCTGGCTGCTCTGGCTGCCGCCGCCAGCGAGCAGGCCGACTTCTGGAAGGCCAACGGGAAGCACGGGGCCGTCGTGGCGGGCCGGGCGGAAGCAGCGGATGCAGGCCTCCAGATGTTATCGCGTGGCAACGCGGTGGATGCGGCCGTCTCAGCCCTCCTGGTGCTCTCGGTGACCGACGCGCAGAACTTCTGCTTCGGCGGCGAAGTGCCGATCATGGTCTTCGACGCCAAGCGAAATGTGGTCGAGGTCCTTAGCGGGCAAGGGGCCGCGCCGCGGATGGCTACCGTGGACTACTTCGAGCAGCACAAGGGGGGCCGCATCCCCGGCCGTGGCGATCCGACCACGGCAGCCGTCCCCGCGGCCCTGGACGCTTGCCTGACCGCGCTGGACCGCTACGGCACGCTGACCTTCGCCGAGACCGCGCAACCGGCACTGAAGCTCCTGGAGCAGCAACGGTCGGGTTGGAAGGCCGATCTAGCCGGGACGCTCCGCCGGCTCATCGAAGCGGAGAAGGCATCGGGCGGCGACCGGCGGCGCGGACTTCGCCTGGTGGCCGACTACTTCTACCGAGGGCCGATCGCGCGGGAAATCGACGCCTGGAGCCGCCAGCACGGCGGGCTGCTCCGCTACACGGACCTGGCCACGCATGTCACGCGGGTCGAGGAACCTGTGGCCGTCGAGTACCGCGGTTATACGATCGCGAAGTGCGGGCCGTGGACCCAGGGGCCATTCCTGCTCCAGACGCTGCGGATTCTGGAGAAGTTCGACCTCAAGACGATGGGCCACAACCGACCGAACTACGTGCATTTGGTGGTCGAGGCGCTGAAGCTCGGCCTGGCCGATCGCGACACCTACTACGCCGATCCCTTGTTTGCCGACGTGCCGCTACGGGCGCTCCTCTCGCCGGAATATGCCGATATGCGCCGGCCGCTGATCGACATGACGAAGGCCTCGCGAGAACAGCGGCCGGGCGATCCTCTCGGGCACCATGCACTCCTCGGCAAGAGCCCCGAGGCGTACCGCCTGCCCGGTGGACCGCTCCAGGACACGACCACCTGCCTGGTTGCCAACCGGGAGGGAAACGTGGTAGCAGCCACGCCCAGCGGCTGGGACGGGGTGCTGGCGGGCCGCACCGGCGTAGTGCTGGGCAGCCGTCTGCGGAGTTTCAATACCTGGCGAGGGCATCCCAACTGTATCGAGCCCGGCAAACGGCCGCGGATTACGCTCACCCCCACGCTCGTGCTTCGCCAGGGCCGGCCGGTAGCCGCGATCAGCGTGGCTGGCGGCGATCAGCAGGACCAGGTCACGCTGCAACTCCTGTTGGACTACGTCGAGTTCGGTCTGTCGCCAGCCGAGGCGGTCACGGCCCCACGGTTCATCACCGACCACTACGTCGGATCGTTCAACCAACCGCCAGCGAAGTTGGCCAGTCTTTATGTGTACGAATCGTTCGGCAGGGAGACGATTGACGCGCTCACTGCCCTTGGGCACCGCGTCGAGGTGCAGAAGCCGCCTTTCGGCCACCCCGTGATGATCACCCTTGATCCTCGAACGGGTGTGAAGCAGGCCGCTGGGGACCCAAGAGCCGGCCGGCACGCTCGGGCGAACTGACGGCCGTGTGGCGCACAAGCTAAGTGGTCCGTTTTCATAAATGATGTCACAGTTCCAAGGCACAATATGGTATAGTTCCCCCCTGGTAAGGAAACCGCTACAAGTCCAGGGATAGGACGAATGCCATGGCTGGGCCCAATCCGATTTATTGTCCAACCTTCCCCGATGAGTTTTTGGAAAAAGCTCGGGCGGAAGTTCGCCGCAGGACTGCGTCGTACCGTTCCGTGCAACGATCACAATTGGTGCTGCTGGTGCATGAACACCCTGACTGGGACCAGAACGCAACTTGGCCGTGAAGTGGGCTTCTCGCGCCGACAAGTCCAGCGTTGGCGAAAACGCTGGGCGGCGGGGGACTTTTCCCTGGAGGACGACGCAGGACGCGGCCGTAAGGCCGTTTTTTCCCCCTCGGGATCACGCACTGGTCAAAGCCCTGGCTTGTGAACGCGTTGCGGAAACCGGCGAGCCGATCAGTCGGCAGTCCTTGGGCGACCTCACGCGACGGGCGCAAAAGGCGTTGGGCAAAGTGATCAGCCGCAGCACGCTGTCGCGGATCTTGGACAAGGACGCGATCAAGCCCTGGCAATACGAATACTGGATCTTTCCGCGAGACCCACAATTCATGGAAAAGGCCGGGCCGATCCTCGACCTGTATGCGGGGAATTGGGGCGGAAAACCCCTGGAAAATGGGGATTTTATCATCAGTGCTGATGAGAAGACGAGCATTCAGGCCCGTATCCGAATCCATCCGTCGTTGGGCACCTGGCCCGGGCCGCGCAGCACGGATCGAATTCGAGTATGAGCGTGGCGGAGCATTGCAGTATCTGGCGGCGTGGGATGTTCGGCGTGGCTATGTCATGGGACGTTGCGAAGCAACGACCGGCATCGAACCGTTTGGCCGATTGGTGGATCAAGTTCTCGCCCAAGAGCCCTACCGTTCGGCGAAACGCCTGTTCTGGATTGTGGATAACGGTTCGTCGCATCGTGGCGAAGCGGCCTGCAACCGGCTGAGGAAAGTGGATCCTCGTATCATCTTGGTTCACACTCCGGTTCACGCCAGTTGGCTCAACCAAGTCGAGATCTATTTTTCGATCATCCAACGCAAGGTGCTCACGCCGAACGACTTTCCTGAACTTGGACGCCGTTCGCATGCGGCTGGCACTTTACGAGAACCTGAGCAACCAACATCCGAAGCCCTTTGCGTGGAAGTTCACTCGCGATAAACTTGCCGCCCTGCTCATGCGGATTGCAGCCCACGAAAACTTGCTCGGCGGAGCCATCTCCACCCTTGAGAGTAATGCGGCCTAACTGTGACATTATTTGTGAAACGGACCACTAAGGGGAAAGTACAATCCTCGTAGGCCAAGGCCGGCCATGGGACGAATTGCCAGTAGCACACGAGGCAGAACAAGCCAACCGCGCCGTGCCCGGTCGAGAGCCTCGGCCATGTGGAGCAACTCGCGCCGCGACAACAGCCCGACGAAGCGACCATGGCGGGTGATGACCTCGAACAACGAGCCGTGCATCTCGTGGACGATTGTGCTACCGGCCTCCTGGTGGAGGTTGTCGATGTTCTGGGTGACGACCGTCACGCCCACGTGCTTCTCCATCTCCGCGATTTGACATTTGTGGGCTCGATCGCCTCGAAGACTGGGGCTGAGCACCAAACGGTTTTTTGGCTTTTGGTGTTAAGAAAGCAGTGTCAGGGTCCGGCACGGGGTAGATGAGGAGAAAGCGAGAGGATGAGTTGTCGATTGTCGAGCCAAGGAACTCGATGTTGCGCGGCATTGAATTGGTCGATGTAATCGACGAGCAAATGCTGTGCGGGGAATTCTTCCAGGTAAACGATCAGCGCCCTCGGAGTGCAGTACATGTCACCTTTGAGGTTGAAGAACATGCGACGTAGCGTGTCGACGAATTTGCCGGTGAGCGTTGGCGACACCGTCTCGGCAAACGCCGCACATGCATTGTAGAGCAGGCAAGCCAGCCATCCCATGAGTTGGGGCGGACCGCGGTGGAACCGTGGATGATGGCGATCGGGGCTCTCCTTGTCGTAGCCGCAGGGAACGGCATTGAGGGACTCACCATGGACCTGCACGCGAAAACCTTGTTCATGATGTTGGCGGAGGCGAAACCCGTCCAGCACTTCGCCCGCTTCGGCGTCACTGCTGGTATACATTGGGTGCCAACGGTCCTTCTTTGGCCCGCGGATCACCTGTCGGCAGACGATCGTGCGAACGGCATTCTCCTCGCTTTCGTTCTTGAGCACCGTCCGGGTTTCGGCCACGCGAATCTCCTTCGGCGGAGCCCCCTTACAGACGCCCGGTTCCTCGTAGCTGGTGAACGCCTCGGCCGGTAAACTTTTCCATCGCTCGACGCGGCTTGGATAGCGGCAAGCCCGCAAAGTGACTTCCAGGTTCTCGGTCGCCGCAGCCTGGTCCATCAGGGCCCGCACGTCCGCATCGCTCTTGCCGGCCCCGGCGTCGAACAGGGCGTGCAGCGAGGCGGGCTGGCCATAGCGCAGTACCCTGCGGGTCAGCAGTCCGGCGACATCGCGCAACTCGACGTTGCCCGGCGTGGCCTTGATGGTGGCGAAACGCCTCAGATTCACCTCGTAGCCCAAATACAGTTTCTCGCAACGCATGAACTTGTTGCGTGTGGTCACATAGCCCTTGGGGATCACGAATTTCTTGGTCCAGCGTGGAATCGAGTGTTCGTCAAAGCTCATCCGCAGGTCTTGCCCGTGCAATAGTTCCCAGGGGCTCGTGCGGTGACAGAAACGGTCCACCTCGTTCCACAGCACGTGCCGTCGCCAAGCGCCCACGTCGTATCGCGAGGGACAACGCCGCGCGTCACCGGTCAAGAGAGCGAACCCCACGTCCTGCATCTGGTCCAGGTGAAAAACTCGCTCCAATCCGACGACCAAGGCGAAGACGCTGGTCAAGAACCCCCGATCGAGCGAACCGTAGTTGTCGCTAAAGCACTCGCGGGCCGTGGCGAGCCAAGATTGCACTTGGGACCACAGCAGGAAAGCCCCAGCATACTGGGTGTTCGCAAAAAAAAATTGTCGGGCACTACGGGCACGAGCCCACCCGGCGCATGCGCATCGAGCACCTCGGCCGCCACGCCTTCCACTTCCTCTCGGGAAGCAGTTTGCCGGACTTCCTCCAGGGAGCCACGGTCCAAGCCGCACTTCTTGAGAAACTCCCACAGGGCCACCTTGGAGACGCGGAATTCCCACGTGCGCTCGATGAAGTCGAGCAGGTCGTCCCGCGTGGCCTCGGGGTGGGTGAAGAGAAACTCGGCAATGGAGCCGGCATGGCGCAGCAAGAGCTTCCCGTACGGGCGGCCGTTGAAGCGCTGTTGAATCTGTTGGACCACTTGTCTCGCGGAGAGTTTCCGATGGCGGGAGGCCGACCGAGTGCTGATCCCAACCAGGCGTGCGATCTGAGCCACTTTCAATCCTGAATTGCAGTGGAGCAAAAAATAACCGGCGATCCGCGAACTGGAATAGTCCCCGCCGCTGGGCTGAAGGAAACTAAACGCTGCCTGGAGAACGGCCCGCTGTTGATCATTCAACTGTTCAGGCTGGACCTTTGCCCCACGCAACCATTGTTCGAATCCTTGACCTTCCTTGGCCATGGTGATGCCTCCTTGACTGTCGCATTCCCTGCCGCGGAAGTATAATTACAAGACCGCTCAAAGTTAATACCAATTCCCCAAAAAACCGTTTGGTGCTAGTTTCCGATAGGCGGCAAGCTGCTGGTCAAGCGTCTTGCCGTCGGATGCGGCGGGTTTGTCTTTCTCAGCGGCGCACGAACTCGGGGCCACAAAGTGGAAAGCCGGCAGCAGCGTTGTTACCGCCAGCATGGGTACGAAGAGACGACGCATAATACCCTCCAACTGATTTACTTCGCCTTCGCAGGTTTCTTTTCCACAATCGGCGTGATCCCAACCAACTCTTCGGCCGCCGCTGCACGAATATTGCCGCCGCCGATGATCCCGTAAGTCGTTTTGCCGCCCTGACCGACCTCCGCCTGAACCACGAGCACCCGCGGCGACTCCTTTCCCTTTTTTCCCTGTCGCAGGGTTGCCACGGCGGGCAGTTTCACTTCGGCCGGCTTGCCTTTGCCGTCAAGATGGAACACGGCGCGGCCATTCGCGACGTCCTCGACCGTCGCCGCACGACCCAGCGGGCGAACGTCAGGGACGAACATGGGATTCCACAACGTGAGGCCGAGCGACTTGGCCTCAGCGGCCGTGAGCAGGCGGAAATGACCCTGGTAGCGGTCCAGTAGTGCCTTCATGGTGGCCAAGCGGGCGTCGGCGTCCTTCATCAGGGGGCTATAGAAGGGCAGCCCAATAACCAGTTCGCCGATCTTCACGGCCACTTGGTCGCACTTGCGTTCCGCAGCCTGTTGGCGGCGGGTCGCCGGATCAGCGAGCTGGCCGGGGACCGACTCGCTGGAAGAACCGCCATCCTTGGTCCACACGAGAGAGTCCCTCTCGATCTTCCATGTGGCGCCGGTCGGCGTCGTATCGTTGAGCGGGTCGCGGAGAATCGCCAGGCAGAACGGGTGCGCCAGCCATGCCCTGTCCTCGTCAAAAGAGTGCACACGGGCCCTAAGCACACGCTGGGCGGCCAGCGTGTGATAGGGATGGTTGCGGGCGGCCATGGCATAGAGCGCGATTGCACTCGGCGGTCTCAGCGTGAACGAGGGAGGCAACAATTCCGTTCAGTTCCACGGTGCCGGGCTGGTCATTCTCGTTGGTGTTCGGCTCGTTGTTGCCGGGCAACTTCAGCAATCCCTTTTCTACATCACGGGCAAATTCCTTCAGGGGCTCGGAATCGCCTAAGTCGTGGCAGGCCGAAGCAAGTTTGCGCCGCATACGGACCGCGGTTGCCGTCTTCCAACGGCGGGCGAGTTCCGCCGCGATGCGCTTGTCGCCCAGGATGACCAAGGGGCCAAGATAAATGTCTTCGATTCGCCGACGCTCGTAGTCGTACAACTGATCCCGCTGGCCGGCATCGTGGTGGGCCAAGTCGCGATCCATGGCCGCAAGGATTGCTTCGGCCGCAGTGGGCGACGTGAACTTGGCCACCGCCGGGTTCGGCTTCTTGGCCGGACCGCCGAACCAGTCGCTGAAGACGGTGGTCGTAAGCGTCCGTTTCTCCCCCAGGCTTCCCAGATTGTGGGCCGCTTCGCGCACCGCCTCGAAGTCGGCTTTCGGGTCGGCAAGTGTCTTCATCATCCGCTCGTCGAAACGCAGGCCGCCGTAGGTCTTCCAGTATTCCCGTAACCGCTGCGCAATCTTGGCGGCGCCTTGCGGACCTCGTGCGGTGAAGTTGTCGCCGGTCGAGGCGGGCTCGAACACTCGCACCTTAAGGATCGACATGACCGCCGTGAGGGCCGCCTCGCGAACGCTGAGCACCGTGCGGCTGCGGGCGAAATCGCGCCAGAAGTGGACCGAACGGGTCAATCGTTCATCCTTTTCCACCGTGTCGATCAAGGCCGGGACCGCCGCATCGCCAATGTCGATGAGTGCCGCCACGCGGCGGTCCATTCCCAACGGAATGCCTCCTGGTTGCCCCCACTGCCGTGCATCCACTTCCTCCAGGGAGTCAATGAGCCAGGCGATTTTCTTCTTGACTTCCCAGGACTCGAACCCCTTCGGTGTATCGTAGGCTGGTTCCTTGCCGAAGGTACCCTTCGCCTTGCGCCGTTTTAGTTCGCCGACAATGGCTTCGGCCTGTGCGTACTCCGTCTTGACAATGTCCGGGTAGAGACGTAAGAGGCGCTCGCCGTGGGCCAGGGCCTCTTCATCGGCACGCACCATGTAGGCGTGGACCATGGCGGCGAAGGCCGGCCATGCCAGCTCTTCCTTGAGCACGCGAACCATGCGAACTTCTTCCTTCTCGTGGGGCGGCGCCTCCCGGTTGCCCGATTCGCGGGTCTCAGCGGCCCGCTCCAGGGCCTTGGCCGCCAAAGCGGGCTGATCCAGGCGATAGAGCCAGGCCGCCAGGGCAAGGTCCGGCTGCTCGATCCGTCCCAGGGCGGTCTGGTGCATCCGCTGGAAGACCGCCCGGTGGTCTTCGTCGTCCGCGGCCGGCTTCCTGGCGTCGGCATACCGCTTTCGGCATTGGTCCAGGAAGTCGATTTTCTCGATTCGGTCCTTGCCGGGGGCCGCGATGCTCTCTCCATCCGTGAAGCAGACCGTCGTGATCTTTCCGTTTTGGCCTGGCACGAGCCAGCCTTCGCGTAGGATTTCCCTTGTCGACGCCCAAACGGTCCGGCAAGTCGTCTTTACACGCACGTACTGCGCGCCCTTGGGATCGAAGAGGAACTGCTTCATAAGGCTGTCGAGGAGCTTTTGATCCGCGGCCGAAAGCACAGTCGCCTTTGCTGCTGGCTCAGCCGCCTCGGTCGGGGCCAGCGCTGCGATGGCGAGAATTACCATCCAGCCAACAAGAACGACACGCATGGTTCTAGTCTCCTGGTAAGAGTTGAAATGTGAGTCCCACATCAAGGTAGTTTAGCGGATTCTGCTGCTGCCTGCACATAGGGCATACACGCCTGTTCGAGCTTCGGCCCCCGAGCTAGCCTCGGTGACTCCCTGACCGCCACGCAATAGCATAAGATGGGAGGCATTGGCAAAATTCGTCCGCAACAATCCCGTGTACGGAGCAAGACCATGCGACAGCAGTTCATCGTCGTTCTGATCGTGACGGCGGCATCCATTCCAATCGCGGTGGGCGCAGAGAAACCGGAAGGGAAGAAGCCTGCCATTCGCCCTCGCTTGTCCGAGAGCGTCTTGACCCTGGGAGACAAGATCTTCAAGCCAGTACGGGTCTATCCAGCGTGGCACTACCAGCACCCGGCTGGAAAGCTGAGAGTTGCCGTCCAAGACCAAACCATCACGGCCTTGGATGCCCAGACGAATAAGCCGGCTTGGACGGCCAAGTCCGAGGATGGTCGATCGCTGGAATGGTTAGCGGCGGACGAAGAAATTGCCTTTCTCAGGACAGGGGGGCACGAAGAGCAGGGCAAGAGCCCGCGTTTTGGAAGGCCGGCGCGGGTCCGACGACTCCGGTTGGACACCGGCAAGTGGCTGAAGCCGTTGGATGTGCCCAGTGAGAAGCCGAAGGAAAAGGCCGCCGATGTTGTTGTCGCCGTGCGGCCGTATCCGCAAGGCTTGGTCGTGCTCAGCGCGACGGTCCTTGACGACTCTGCCAGCCACGAAGATGGCAATCTCCAGAGTTATCGCGTCACAGGATTTCAGCGTGGAAAGGATGCAGTAGCCTGGTCCCGGAGCTATCGTTCGGCGGGGCAGCGTGGATATTCCGGCGGCTACCTTTTAGCAGCCCATCGCCCCGATTATGCTGCCGAAAGTATCCAACAACTAACGGCGATGGGCTCGCAGGTAATCGTGTGCGCCGGCCCCCTGGATGACTTGGTATGCCTGAATCCGCTAAGCGGCAAGGAAGCCTGGCGCGTGCCGCGGATTTGGGAGTTCCGCCGTGGCTTCATCGGCCCAAGCGTTTGGACGCACTATATCGGCCGCTACGGATATGAAGAGAATGACTTGAAATTAGCGGCCGAAGGTCCTGGAAAGGATGGTTTTGCTGACCTGGAATACCTCAAGCAGCTTCGGGAGGAGATTAAGAAGGCAAAAGCCCGTGTTGAGCAAGATGATTATGCCGTGGTGGCCGGTCCCCAGGTGGTACCGGCTGGCAAGGGCTGGAGCGGCGACTTGCAGCACAGTATCTTTGTGGCCGTCGCCCGCAGTGAAAAGTCCGCATGGGCAGGCTACCTGGCCGATTGCACCGTCTACGAGCTGAACGAGTCGGGCGAGCCCATTGGGATGGTGAATCTGCCAAGGATGGTCAACGGTTGGCAGGCCGATGTGAACGAGCAGGGCCTGGTCTGGGCCTGCCCGCGGGACGCAATGGTCAAACTGACGCCCAGCAGCAATCGGCAGACCATGGGCGGGCAGCTTGGCGGGCACGACATGCTTTGCCGCGTGGCGTGGTACTGCCAGCCCGAGCCCTTACCAGAACCTCAGGCATGGTTGATAGCTGGGCCAGCAGGCGATCCAGTGGCCTATAGTCCTACGCACGCCTTCCGGCCAGCAGGCGGCTATATTCTCAAGCGTGGTGAGCAAATCTATCATTTCCCGATTCGAATGTTCGACCTCAAGTCGACGCAATCACAAGTGCTGACGCTCTCAGTTCCGTTCGATGGCCAGGTACCCAAGCCTGAAACCAATTACTCGGGGGGCGACAGCCAGATCCATACCTTCGGCCCATACCTGCTTGGCGTGACTTGGTTGGAGGTTGGCGGCGGCATCCTCCAGATCGTGCTTGGCACGGAATCAGGCGCTACCGCGGCCGACTTCGAGATTACCCAGGTTGGTGGCGGAAAGCTCCAGCGTAAATGACGCATGGTCGCGAACCTCACTTGGCTTTCGCTCGTCGTCCGCTGTTTTCAGACTGCCGAATCAAATCGGCGATCTTCTTGCGATTGGCGTTTCGGCCCTCGATTTCCTTGCGGCGCTGTTCATTCCAGGCATGGACATCATCGCTCGTTCCTTGGATCCATGGGTCGAACTGATATGCTTCTACCCGCGTCGTCAGGCTGAACCGGCACCATCGTCTCTCCTACTTCACCGCGGCGACAGTCATCGGTGTTGGAGCAGTCGTAGCCTGGTAGTCGGGGTTGTAGTATTCGTATGCCCTGGCGGGCGGAGCGGTGATCTTGACCGGCATGGTCGCACGGAGGTGATAGATCAGTGCAAGCGGCTCGGAAGGAGCGAGCATACGGAGGTAAACGATCGCGCTACGCGGCGTCACCTGGTACTTGGCGATCTTGCCTGACGAGCGAAGCGTTTCAAGGTCCTCCACATCCACGGCAAAGCCGGCCGGAATCGGCAGGTCGAGGATCACCATCGGGGCGGCAACGGTCGTCCTGTTCGTCACCGTGGCTGTCGCCTTTACCCGGTCGTCCACCACGAGCGCGGTCTTATCATAGACGAGCTGGATCGAAAGCGGCTCGGCAACGTGAGAACGATCGGCGCCGGGCACGTGGTAGGCCAGGGTGGCCTGGTAGCCGGTGGCGGTTCCCGTGCGGTCGGTGATCGCGAGATGGTGGTTGCCGCGGGTGACTTGGGCGGACAGGTCCACCTGTTGCATCACGTCGCCTTGGTCGGCTCGGATGACGAACGTCTGCACCGTCTTGCCGTCTACGGCGACGTCGATCTGCCGCGGGCGGGCCTCACCCAACGGCCGATCTGTCCCGGCCAGCAAGGCTTTAAGGGCCAGGACGGTCGCCTGGGTCGAGTGCCAGGTGCCATTCACATCCTTCTGTTCGACGAGCCATGCCAAGGAGGCCCGGATCGTGCCTGGGTTGCCACGGCCCTCGATCATCGCCAGGGTGGCCAGGGCCGTGGTCTCGATATTGCCGCTGAGCCCGGCCCCATAGAACGTCGTCCGGTTATCTACCCCTGCGTCCCACCATGCTCAGCTTGCCGTCCGCCGAGTGACGGCTGATCGCTTCCAGCCGCTCCAGGTAAGGCCGGACCCGTTGGTCGCCAGGCCGGATCGCCAGCAGGGCGTTGACCACCTGGGCCAATACATAGGGTTCGTCAATCGTGGCTGGATCATGGCGCAGAAGGTAATCAAACGCGGCCTGGGCGTTGGTGGTGTTGGTTGCTTCGCCCGCGAAGACCGACCAGGCGATGTAGGCCGTGGTACTGAGCCGTTGAAGGTCTTCTCGGCGCCCCGTGGGGTCCTCATGGTAGAAACGGTGACCTTCGGGCGCCCAGGAGCCGTCGCTGGCTTGCTGGCTCAGAAGCCACGTTCGCGTTCGTTCGATTAGTTTCGGGTCAACATCGTGGACTCGGGCCATGTCGCTGAACTCCATGAGCCCGTAGGCCGTCAAGGTGCGATTGGCAGGAGGGTTGCCGAACCAATCGAAGCCACCACCGGCGATCTCAAAGCTCAACAGCCGCTGATAGCCCAGATGGATGTACTGCTGGGCCGTGGCCTCGACCTGGGGCACGCTCTTCTTCGTGCGGCGGAGGTAGTCCAGCGCCAGCACGTTGGGATACGTCGTCGAGGAGGTCTGCTCGAAGCAGCCGTACGGCCGCTGGAAGATCGCCTCCAGCCCATCGACAAGCTGACTGAAGGTTGACGGGTAGAGCTTGATGTTGGCCTTCACGCTCCCCTCGATCGCATCGGCCGGTACGGACCAGGCGATTTGGGCCGGCTGTTGGAGTGTTCCGCTGGCAGAGTTTTCCACGCGGCGGCCATCGGGCACGACCTCGATGGTCCGCTTGATCGCATCAGCCACGCCGCCGCCCGAGGCGCGGACGGTCAGTTCGTGTCGTCCCACTTGCTTGACCCGCAGGCGGTAGCTCACGGATCGCACCTCCCCGGCTGCCAGATCCAGCTTCTGCGTCGGCGGGTCGAGCCGTTCAAACCACGTTGCCTTGTCCATACGAAGCTCGACGGAAAGTGGTTTGTCCAAGTAATTGTAGACCACAGCCGGCACGGCAACTTCATCGCCGCGGGTCAGGCTGACCGGCAGGTTCAGGTCGACGAAGAAGGGCTGGAAGACGCGGATCGGCGATTCCGTGCCGCCGAGTTGACCCTCGGCCGAGATGGCGCTGGCCGACAGCCGCCAGGTGGTGATCGAATCGGCCAGGTCGATGGTGAGGCTGGCCCGGCCCTTATCGTCGGTGATCAGTTCCGGCCGCCATAGGAGCGTTTCGGGGAACCACTCCCGCACGCGGGCCGGTGGCCCTGATGCCTGCGAATCCTTGGGCGGACCCTTAACCCCGGCCTCGTCGGCGGCCTCCAGTGCCATGCCGAGTTGATGGAGATTGTTCATGGCGCTGGCGCGGCGGGCCGCCTCTCTTGCTGAATTAACAGCAGGCAACATCAGCGCAAAAAGCATGCCGATGACCACGATAACTACCAAGACTTCAACGACGCTTTTCACAAATGTCCGAAGAAAGAGCACGAAGACGACGATCCCCGCGAGGATTCCCAGCCCCACCCAGATCGTAGTGAATTGTTCGAGCCGCTTCTTACGAGCCAGTTCAATCTCATGCAACTTCCTGGGATAGGTCGAATCACGCAGCGAGTAAACCGATCCCTGGCCCTTGAGCATGGGAATGAATTTCTCCATGCCGGGCATGTTCTCCGCAAGCTGCTCCCAGTCCGGCCGATCCAGCACACGAAGAAGCCGCTCATCGCCATCGGCAAATTTCCGAATGGTTTCCTTCAGGATCGCATCTCGGTCGTTGTGGCCCATCCCGGCCTTGGCGAAGAGAGCCTTCTCAAACCGATCCCGCTCACCCGCCGGCAACTTGACCTCCATATCCGGCGACCAGGGATAGATGGCGTAGACCGGCTTGAGGATTTCCTGCTCCAGCGACGAAAAAATCGGCTGCATGCCCGGCGCGGGGCCGAGGACCGAGTAGACGGCCTCGTCAACGGCCGCCAGACTGACCGCGCCCGGAACCGGCTTGCCTTGGGCGTCGGTGACCTCAAGGGTCAGCTTCGCCTTTTGGCCAGGCCGGTACTCCGGCCGATCGAGCCGGGCACCGATCTTCAGGGCGCCCGCCTGCCGGACGTAGATCACGCGGGTTTGCATCACCGGCAGGCCCGCGCTGCCCAACCGGTAGGCGCAGAGCTGCAACGTGCCGAAGACCTGCGGCGGGAGGTCGATCTGGTACTCGCCACGGCCGCTGGCCATGGGGACCGTATCGGTGAGCATCGTCTGGCCGTCCTTGATCACGTCGAGGAACAGCGGTTCCTTGCCGCCGCCCAGGGCCAGGACGTGGACCGTCTGCCCGCCATCGTAGACCGCCTTGTCGGTACGAACGAGGAATTGTCCCTCCGTCTGCCGCGGTTCCAGCGACACCTCGCGCCGGCCGCTTAGACCCGCCGCGTCCGTCGCGCGAACTACCCAGGAGATATTCTCCGTGCCCGGCGTGAACTCCATCGACGCCGCGCCCATCGCGTTGGTCGCGATTTCCTGGTTGAAGCCGGAAACCAAGATCCGGGCCGCGGCCGGCCGGCCATCGGCGTAGGTCGTCAGGAAATAGACGGTGTTTGAAAGGCCGGGAACGAGTCTGCCCGCCTCGGGAATGACTTCGATGCGAATCGGTTGCTGCGTGACGATCCGCGAGACGTTGGCCGACTGCTTCTGACCGGCCGAGTCCTCCACCGTCGCCGTGAGCTGAAAACGAGCGTCTCCTCCGTCCTGCGGCCGGCCGACGAGCGACTGCGGCAAGACGAAGTCGAAGGCGGCCCTACCCTCCGCGTCCGTCGTCGCCGTCGTCTCGGTGATCTTGTCCGCGAATCTGCCTGTCGCGACATCCACCGCCATGACTTCGATCCGCGCCAAAGATGCTTGCAGCGGCTTGCCGAAGAAGTACCGGGCTGAGAGCTTACCATGGACCTTTTGGCCCGGCTGATAATACGGCTCATCAAGTTCCATGGCGATCTTGAACTTCGGTAACACGTACTTCTTAACCTCGACGGTAATCGTGCTCGTCGTGTCGCCCAGGTCGCAACGAAGCTGGTATGGTCCTTCGACGATCTCATCGGCCAGCGGGCAATCGGCCGAAGAGATGCCAAAACGGCTCGTGACATCCCGTTTGCGGAAGATCACGTTGCCCTTGGGGTCGGAAATCGAGTACACGACCTCCTGGCCTGCCACGGGTTTAGCCTGCGGCCGTGCCAAGGCCAGACTCCGCACGTGGATCACTTGGCCCGGTTGGTAAACCGGCTTGTCGCTGGTGAGCATCAACTGCCAGGAACGGCGGAGCGTCACCGTCTGCTCGATCGACTCGGTGTGTCCCGCCGGCCGGGCCGTCACGCGGAGCTTGTAGCGGCCGGGGTTCCAGTTGGGCATCTGCATCTGGACGGCGCCGCTGCCGAAGCGATCGGTCGTGAAATGGGCAAGCTGCACCACGGCCTGGTCGGAGCCGACGAGTTCGATCTCAACCGGCACGTCCGGTCGCGGCGAGGCATTGCGCGGGTCCAACAACAGTACGCGAAGCGAGGCATCGGCCCCGGTGAGCAGATCGGACTGCCCCATCACCCGTAAGTCGAACGGCGAGGGAGCCATGTTATAGAAGTAGACATTCGCCGTGCCCAACAGGACGAGCGCGGCCGCCGCGACGAGAACTCCCCCGCGAATCCACTTGGATCGCGACACACGATGCCGATCAACACGCTCCAATGCAGCTCGGATGAGGGTCTCGGGGGCCTCGATCGGCGGCAACGACAGCATCACCTCCTGCCGACGCCTGGCCTCCTCCAGGGCAACACGGCAGATGGGGCACGCCTCGCAGTGAGCGGCCACCTGCTTCGCATCGCGCGGGGAAAGCAGGGCGTCGTGCAAGTAGGCGTCAACGTATTCCAGAACATGGTCATCAGGGTTGATCATGGCAGTCCTCCCCAGTTCTTCTCATACGGGGTTCCAAGTAGCGCCGCATCCCGGCCAAGGCGTGAAACATCTGCGAACGGATCGTGGTCTCGGTACGTTCCAGGGACTGGGCGATCTCGGCGTACTCCATGCCGTTCCAGAGCCGCATCACGAGCACGGCCCGCTGCTTCGCCGGTAAGGTCGCCACGGCCTGGGCCACGAGGGTAGTCGTTTCGGAGCTGATGGCGGCCTCGACCGGCGAGGGTTCCTGGGCGACAGGCGGATCGAGCCAGTCCGACAAGGGTTCCGGCAGGCCCGAAGCCTTGCGAAAATCAGCACGACACTTGTTGGCGGCGATCCCGAAGAGCCACGATCGGAACGGTCGTGGATACTCGTATCGGCCGCGGTTCTGCCAGACGGCCAGAAACGCCTCCTGGAACAGTTCTTCGGCACGATGCCAATCGCCTGTCATGCGACGGATGAAGGTCAATAGCGGACTGGCGTAACGCCGCAGCAGCGGGCTCATCGCCTCGCGGTTGCCCCCAGCCACCCGCAGCATCAGATCCTCGTCTTTTGCGCGGTCATCGCTCATGGTCAGCCTCCCACAGCCCCTACCTTCTTATTTGCACGGAAGTGGAAATCTGTTGAAGGAATTTTTAGGGAAACGATATTTTATGGGATAGCAGGCCCCACAAGTAGGTATCACCATGCCGTCGCCGGTGGCTTAGGTAGTGCCGCTGACGACAGCGGCGACCACCTGAAGCAAGGCACTGGCAACCTACGCGCCGTCGAGGCAGCAACATCTTCGCCCCACAGATCCAGACGTGAGCCGCCTTTCAGGGCCAGTGCCAGCCCGTATTGCCCACGGTCAAGGGAAGCACCAGAAAGTGGTGCGAGAGATCGCTGAAGATCAAGCCCAAGGCGATTCCCAGCAATGCGCCGCTCAGCCTGGGCTTCCGCCAAACCAGCGGAAGGACCAGAAACAGCGGGATGCTCAAGAACATGTGATGAATTTGCAATAGAAGCGGCGCGGTCTTATTGAACTCGACGGCACTCACACTCCTGCCGAATCGCAAATAGATCGTGAGGGCCTCAATCAGTACCGTCGAGACAACGGTCCACAGGATGATATTCGCTCGGCGAGTTCCCATGACTGGCTCACTCCTATCGTGCCAACCGATCTTCGGGCCGTGGTCCTGCCTCCACCATCATAACGGTTGGCATCACGACGGCAATCCTCAGAGATGTTTCTCAATCCAAGAGAAGAAAACCAGCCACCGCCAGGGTCGCCAAGACCAGTACAGTGACACCGCCCAGCGCAGTCACATCACGCCCCACCTCGGCCATCCAATCGGGACCAATCGGTTTCGCGGGGTTGTCCGGCAGCCGCAAGGCACGGAGGACCGACTCATCAAAAGATTGCGTCCTGCCTTTGAGCACCACGTCGGCCAGAGCGATGAACCCCCAGGTGCCCGCCACGACGACCAGCGCGGCCAGCAGCACCACGAACTCATGCCGCCCCAGCCACTCGAACACACTAAGTACCCGACGTTTTATCATGGTTTGCAAAAGTCGCCTAGAACTTGCCAACTACGGGTCGCTCTTCGCCTCCAGCCTCTCCAGGAACTTCAGCAGTTCTTCAGAAGTTGGTGAACCGCATTCCCTCTGCGGCCATGCGGTCGATATGCGGAGTCTTGATCTTCTTCTGCCCGTAGCAGCCAAGTTCGCCATAACCAAGGTCGTCCGCCAGGATGGGAACGATATTGGGTTTGACTACCGTTTCGGCAGGGCAGGCGGCTGGCACAGTCGAAGCCAGCAGTGCCAGCGAAGAAAGTACGACAATACTCTGAGTTCTCACGATCCAGCGCCTTTCGGGTTATGAGATGACCATAGGCAAGACCAGACTACCACGTTTCAGGGCAGATATCCAGCGCAAGCCCACTTCAGCACCGTAACGCAGACATGGGTTCTCCTATTCTGCGAACATCCTCAACTCAGGTTTCTCGATCAGTACGTAATCAGCATACCACTCGGTCGCCAACGAACTTGTAGTCATGATGAGGACAATCCCATGAAAGTGACTTCATTTTCCGATGAGCGTGACCAGTTCGCCTGGCTGCAATACCAGCGTAAGGCTGCCCTTGTTCAAGTAAGGTTTTTGCCCGTACGTGAATACGAGGAGATAGGAAACCTGAAACCTCAAGCGATGCACTGGTTCAGTGACTTTCTGCATCGTGTTCCCGTTTACCCGCCACAATTCCGAGATGATTGCGGCCGGAAGGCCATGGCCGACATGAGGTTTGCCTCGCAGCAAGGTCCGAAAAATACCGTGCCGGCCGGTGGAGCAGAGCCAACGGGGGAGTCGGGGCAAAAAAGTCTGACCGTCCTCACCACCTTTCACCTACTGGGGCAGCATCCCGGTTGTCATCGCTCACGCGACAGGGCGTGGGGGACATGACCTCGTTTCTCCACGCCACCAATGGTGAGGTTATCTGGTTCCACGACATCCGCCACGCGCTGAATTATTCGTGCCGCATTGCCGGCTTCCATACGCCTTCCGCCCTGGCCCAGATGCTGAACCGCAATTTCGAAGAGGCTTGTGCCAGAGAATCCAGGCGCGAGGGCTTCGCCGAGTTTGGGGCGCTCGCGTTGACCAATCCCATACTCGGCAGACGAGCGTTTCCTCGGTGCTGGGCGGTTTGGCGGGAGCAGTGCCTGGATTCGGACGAGCTGGCTGCGCCGAATCGGCCGACCGTGGAAGCCCAACCGATAAGCACGTCAGACGCCACCCCGGCGATTGCAGCGACCGCGGCCTATGGTGCCACGGCAGCGTAATGCTCATCCTGCCAATTGGCTGTCGCGGCTGAGAAGTCAGGCGGGAGTCGAATTGTCTACCGGTCAAGAAAAACCGGAGGTTTTCTGACTTTTTGACGCCGGCCCTGCCATTTGCGCGGAGGAGGGGGTGACGAATGGCACTAGCTTAAGGAAAGATGTCGGGCGTCGGCCTCGTCATCATATCGGCAGTTCGCCTATCTTGACATTTGGCGTTTGGGCAACAATTGACAGAGCCGCAGTGCCTGTCTGGGCCTGACGTGCAAGGCAACCCGAAACACGCCCCAACTCCAAATAGCGCAAGCTGGGGCTCTTGGCTTTTTGGATCTGTGGAAGTCGAGTGACCGAACAGAGCAGTCTATACAGACGTATAGATACTGAAGGCTGGTCACGGTGATCGGCACATTACATTCTGGCGAGGCAGTCACGTTGACCGAGGGCACGGAAGTACACCCGGGCATTGCGGCCTGGGAATAGGTCCAGGGGGCATCGCGTTCTAATCAGGGGCTGGAATCGCCTTCAATCGGCAGGCGGTTCCATGTCGAGTCTGGATGCGGTACGCCGCCGCTTTGCGCAATGAGGGACTTCCCTTCGCGGATATTTTGACGGAGGCCAGCATCCAGAAGGTGCTCAACGAATATGGCGTGTCGTATCGGGATCGAGTGTTCAGTCCAGTGACGACGATTTGGGGGTTCCTAAGTCAAGTGCTCAGCGAAGACCACAGTTGCCGCGATACGGTGTCGCGAATCATTGCCCACCGGACAGCCCATGGCATGGCGATGTGTTCGCCCAATACGGCCAGTTACTGCACCGCGCGAAGTCGTATTTCCACTGGTGTTCTCTCGACTTTGGCAAAGCGGACGGCAGAAGAGTTGCACGCCAGCGTTGATGACCGGTGGAAATGGAACGGTCGCTCCGTGTTCATTCTCGACGGATCGAGCGTCTCGATGCCGGACACGCCCGAGAACCGAGCGATGTATCCGCAGCCGCCCAATCAAAAGCCGGGGCTCGGTTTTCCGCTGGCACGGATCACGGTGCTGCTCTCCCTGGCAACCGGCGCTTGCCACGATTTGGCCATCGCGCCGTACGCCGGCAAGGGCACTGGCGAAAAGAGCCTCTTCCGACGCCTGTATGACACGCTCAAGCCCGGTGATGTAGTGCTTGCCGACGCCCTGTTCGACGATTACTTCATCGCCTGCGAATTGCGCAATCGAGGTATCGATCTGGTTGTTCACGAGCACTTCGATCGAGTAGGAAGTCAGGTATCAGAAAGCAGATCGGATGGCGATATCCTCGTTTGGCATCGCCCCAACAAGCCGCACGGAATGACGGGAGAGAAATACCGGACCTACCCCAAGCAGCTCTTAATGCGGCAGGTGGCGGTGGACGCGCGTGACAAAAACAATCGCGTCCAACAATTCAAAGTCGTTACCACGATTCTCACGCCCTCGATCGATGGCCAGCAGATCGCGGCTTTGTATGAGCACCGCTGGGCAGGAGAGGTCGATATCCGCTCGATCAAGTGCATCATGCAGATGGACATCCTGCGCTGCAAGACGCCCGACATGGTTCACAAAGAGATCTGGACTCACCTGCTGGCGTACAACTTGCTCCGCACCGTCATGGCCGTGGCCGCCCACGAGAACAACATCGAACCTCGCCAGGTGAGTTTCAAAGGTGCCAAGCAAGCCGTGACTGCCTTTGCACCGAAGATTGAATTTGCTCGGCCCGAGGAACGCGGGCGTTTGGTCGATGCGCTGCTGTCGACCATTGCTTATCACCGTGTAGGCGACCGCCCCGGACGCTGGGAACCGCGGCGCGCAAACGACGCCCGAGGAAAGCCAACAGGCTTATGCAACCTCGAGACATCGCTAAGTTGCCGCAGAACCGATCCAAGTGGTTCTGATGCGTGCCTTGCAGAGTCATCAACGCCCAACGGCGGTTCTCTCGATGGATGCTGACTTGACCGTGCCGCCAAGGCCCACGGCATGATCCCTTCTTGGCCTCGTCCTCGATCAGACACACGTTCCGGCATGCGGCATGTCCAGGACCGCCATGCGATGGAGCCACACTGCCGTCACCGCTTCGTGCGCCGCCAACGGCCAAACGGACCGCCCGAAGCTTAAGCTAGTGCCATTCGAGGGGGTGACCGACGCAGGCAAGAGAGCCGGCCGTCGTTCCGAGAAAACGGTGATATTTCGCGAATTTTGAGAAAGGGTTGAGTTGACGGGAAAGTCAGGCCGCCAGCCAAGAAAAGACCGGCTGCCGCGGCAGATCCAAGCTCGGTGAAACGCGGATGTCAGGCCTGGGTGTTCCCGACACGTACCGGCTGGGTTAAACCGGCTGGGGGTGAGAATGCGTTTCACTGCGATCTGACTGCCACGGCAGCCGGGTTGTCCTCCGCTGTCGGTTACATCAATTCCTTCTCCGCCGCCTAGCGGTTGCTACAGCGACGAGTCCGGCCACGCTCAACAACGCCCATGTGCCCGGCTCGGGAACCGTAGCGACACTCGTGGCCGACGCCGCAGCAGGGACGGCAGCGAAGGCCGCGGCCGGGAAGGCGGCCGCGTTGCCGACGGTCAAGCTCGACCCGTCGAGCAGGGCGCCAGGGTTGCTGACAACGAGCGTGCCGGCGGAGACGATCGTGCCGCCGCTGTAGGTGTCGCTACCGCTGAGAACCAGCGTGCCAGTCCCGATTTTCTCCAGGGCGATCGAACCCGTGGTGTTGCGGATCGTGCCGCCGAAGGTGCTGCCGGCGTTGTTGTTACCAACCGTCAGAACGCTCGTGCCATAGCCGTTCACGTCGTCAATAACCGCGTTGGTTCCGCCGGTCAACGCCCCTACGGTGGCGCTATAGCCGTTCATGTCCAGCGTGGCCGTGTTGTTGTTGGCGTCGCTGCCGAATACGAGGTCGGTGCCCGGCAGGGCGTCGTTCGAGCCGAGCTGCAGGGTAACATTGGCGGCCGCATTGTTCCAGTAAAACGGGCCGGCGGTCGAGCCGATGGTCGTGCTGCCCTGGTAGCTGTTGGAATTGTTCAGCGCCAGCACTCCGCCGTCCCAGGCCACGGCCAGGCTGCCCGAGCCGCTGATCTGGCCGTTGACCGCAATGCCGCTGGGGCCCCAGCCGGGCTGCAAGTACTGCGTGCCAGGACCGAGCACGATGTTACGATTGGCGTTGAGAGTCAACTGGCCACCGTCGTTATACAGCTCGCCGCCGTTGTTGATGGTGATGTTCACCTGCTCGTTGGCGGGCACAGCGCCCAGGGCGCCGTCGCTGGGTACCTGGAGCACGCCGCCGTTGATCCTTGTGCCGCCGGTGTAGGTGTTGTTGGCGTTGGTGAGAGTGAGCCAACCGGCGCCTTGCTTGGTCAGGCCGCCGTCAATGCCGACCAGAGCAGGGTCCGGCGCCAAGACCGAGCTAATCGTGATAGTATTGCCATTGCTGTCGATGATCGCGCCGCCGGCTTGGATGTAGTCGCCGCCGTTGTTGGCCAGGTAGTTCCCGTTGCCGGCGGAGGCCTGCAGGATGCCGCCGTTGAAGTAGAAGTTGCCCGTGCCCGCTCCGTTGGTGCTGACGCCGGTTGCCTGGACTGTGCCGCCATTAAGATAGAAATTGCCATTGCCAATGACGGTCGGCCCGCCGTTGGTGAACACCCAGCTCTCGCCCAGGATAAGGAGGCTGTTGTTAAGGACCAGGCCGCCGTTCATATTCCACGTACCGTTGCCGGCGATAGAGCCCAAAATGATATTGCCGCCGCCCGTCTTGTCCACGGTGCCGCCGCTCATGTTGAAAACACCCGTGCCCTCCGTGCGGCCGACGGCGATCCAGTTGGCGGCATTGAGTACGCCGCCCGACATGTTATAGGCGCCGCTTCCTTGCCCGCCATTGCTGACCCAAACCTGCCCGCTGGCCAGAGTGATCGTGCCGCCCGTCTGGGTCACCGTGCCGCTAGTGTTCAAGTTGCCGGCCCCGCCGGTGCTGTCGCCGATGTCGAAGTTTCCGCCGCCCGTAAGGTTGATCATGGCATTGCCGCCGATGTTCAGGCTGCCCGTGCCGCCGCCGTTGCCGGGATAGACCGAACCGGCGACCGTAACGAGAGCGCTCCCGGTGAGGTTGAATGTGCCGTTGCCCGGCAGGGTGTTGTTATCGATCGGCAAACCCATCGTGATATCTTGGGCAACGTTAAGAACCGAAGCCCCACTGATGTTCATGGTTCCGCTGCCCTCTTCGCCAAGCCGGAATTCCAGGTTGGCGTTGATCGTGCCGCCGCTGAAGCTATAGAGACCAACCGCGCCTGGCCCTTCGCCGAGGCGCAGCCACCCGTTGACATTGGCCACACCGCCGGTCTGCGTAATCGTGCCGGTTCCGCCAACGCCGTCGTTGTTGCCACCGGCACGAAGATCCCACGTGTTGAGCGTGCCGCCATTGAGATAATACGAACCAACGGCGCCGCTGTTGTAGCCGAGTATCATGTTGTCGCCATTCGCCGGCAAGTTGATCTGACCCGCTGCCTGCCAGACCGTTCCTTGCGAAGGCCCGCTCTTGCCGATTGTGAACCCTCCGTATAGGTTGGCCACGCCGCCGTTGACGTACATCGTGCCTGTGCTCCCCGAGCGGTCGCCGACGTTAAAGTTGTAATCCGTGTAGGCGTTCAAGGTGCCGCTCGTCAGTGTATACGATCCTGTGCCCCCGGCGCGACCGATGCGTAGCCGATATAGTCGCCGCTGTTGCCCAAGTTGAGGACCGAGCTGCCGCTTTGCACGAAAGTGCCGCTGGCGCCGGCAGCGTCGCCGAGAATGAAGTATGCTCCACCCGCGGACATGTTGATCGTGGCGTTAGCGAAAACGGTGTAGTTCCCCGTGCCGGTTCGGCCGATGTCCAGGCCGCCATTGGCGCCGATATTGACCACCGAGTTACCGCCCTGGTTGAAGAAGCCTTGTCCTCCCGCCAGATCGGAAGCCAGCCAAAGGCCGTAAGCGTTGGCGTTAAGAACGGCGTTGCCGCTCATGTTGACCGTTCCCGTGCCGGTCCAGGTGGGAACCTGCATGGCCTCGCCGTTGTTCGTGGCGGTTCCACCCGAGAAATTGTAGAGACCCGTGCCATAGCCGCCGACATTGAGCCAGTTGCCGGAGACCAGCACGCCGCCGGTCTGGGTCAAGGTGCCGCTGGAACCGGCGGCCTCGGCAAGGCGGACGAGGCTGCCGGAAAGCGTGCCGCCGCTGTTGAGCGCCAACGACGCCGTGTCGCCGGCGGCCGGACCGGCGATGTAAGTATTGTTCGTGTTGGTCGGGTCGCCGAGCGAACCACCGGCGTTGATGATCACCGAGCCACCGTGGATATCGGTCTCGCCCGTATAGCTGTTGGGGTTGGCGATCGTCAGCGAGCCGGAGCCCGTCATCACCAGGCCAGTCGCGCCGGTAATGCCCCCCGTGCCGGTGAGCGTGTAGGCGCTAGAGGCCGAGGTCATGCTGAAGGTCACCGATCCCGGCTGCACGTTCGTCGTCAGGTTGATCGTGCCGTTGCTGCTGCCCGAGTCGTTGAATATGACGTTGTCGAAGTTATAAAAGTAGTCGCTCTGGCCGGCGGACGTGTTGTACCAGTTCTTGGTCGTTTGCACGTCCCAGGCGTTGCCGTTCAGACCGCCCTGCCAGATCAGGTTGGCCGGGGTGGCCGCGCTGACGTCCAACATCAGCGTGCCCCCGGAGTTTACCAGCGAGTAGCTCTGCCGGGTCAGCGGCAAACCGGTCAGCGCCAGCGTTCCGGCGGTGATGCTCGGCGCGGTGATCAGGTCGTACGACGATCCGCTTTGCAGCGAACTGTTCAAGAACTGGGACACGTTGATGATCGTCCCCGCCGCCAGGTTGACGCTGCCGGCTGCGGTGATCTGGTCGTTGCCGCTGGCGGCGCTGTTGGACAGTTTGAAGGACAGGATCGCGCCGGGAGCGGTTGTGAGGCTGGCGGGCTGGGCATCGCCGATCTGCACGGGACTCGAGAACGTATAGCCCTCGGCGAAAGTGCCGCCCGCGTCCACCGTGACGGCGGGCAAGGCGGAGTCGCTGCCCAACGTGGCGCCGGACTTGACTTCGATCGCCCCGAGCAACGCGGGATTGCCGGTGATCAGCAGGGTTCCGGCGGCGACCGTGGTCGGGCCGCCGTAGGTGCTGCCGCCGCTGGTCAGGCCGAGGGTGCCGGCGCCGATCTTGGTCAGTCCGCCGATTCCCGTTCCGCCGGCGAGCAGGGCCTGGCTGATGACGATATTGTTGCCGTTGGTGTTGACGACCGCGCCGCCGTCCTCGACGTTGGCGCTGGTGAGGTTCTGCATGAACCCGGTGTTGCTGACCGTGGCATTAAGCGTACCGCCGTTGAAATTGAATGTGGAGGTTCCGCCTTGCCCCGTCACGGCCGACGTATTGATCACGCCGCCGTTGAGGTTGACGGTGCCGTTGCCCGGCGAGCCGCCGTAGTTCAAGCCGATCCACAGGTCGGAGACGCAATTCACCACGCCGGTGCCGCTGACCGTGAGGGTGCCGGTGCCCTGCTCGCCCACGATCAGGTGCGTGCCCGTGTTGGTCAGATTCAATACCCCGCCGCTGATGGTCTCGACGCCCACGCCGCCGGCAAAGCGGCCGATCGAGTGCCAGCCGCCGCTGTTGATGACGCCGCCCGTTTGGATCAGCGTGCCCGTGCCATCGGCGCCGGGCTGGAAATTGCCGTTGACGGTGAGGGTACCGGCGGAGATTTGATAGGAGCCGATCGAGGCCCCGCCGCTATCGTCGCCGCCGATGCGGCTCTCCCCGTCGTTGTCTCCGAAGACCACGCTGCCGCCGGTCTGCACAATCGAACCCGTGCCGCCCAGGGCGCCGACGACCAGGCGGCCGGATACGTTGATGCTACCGCCGGAGATGTTCACCACGCCGCTGCCGGGCGTGGAACCGTCGATGGGCAGGCCCAAGGTCAGGTCCTGGCCGATATTGAACACCGCGTTGCCGCTGACGTTCAGCGTCCCGCTGCCCTCCTCGCCGACGCGGGCCATGAGGTTGTCGTTGATCGTACCGCTGCTGAAGTTATAAACGCCGGCGGAGTTCGGATACTCGCCGATGCGGAACCAGCCTGTCAGGTTGGCGACCCCGCCCGTCTGGTTGGTAGTGCCCATGGCCGCGTCGCCGTTGCCGTCGCCGTCGCCGGTGCGGATGTCGTTCACGTTGAGGACGCCGCCGCTGATGTTGAGGATGCCCGTGTTTGCGCCCTTGCCGACGTAGAGATTGCCCGCGCTGAGGGTGGCATTGCCTTGTACGTTAACCGTTGCGGTAATGCCCGTTCCGGTGGTGTCGCCGATGTTGAAATCGCCGCCGTTGGAAAGGAAACTGGAGGAGCCGCTCAGCGTCAGAGAGGGCGTGTTACCGCTGGAGTAGCCGATGTCGTTCCCGGTGTTTTCGGCGCTGATCGAGCCGGTGCCCGAGACGACGACCGCGCCGCTGCCCTGGAAGAAGTGGTTGCCGTTGGTAAGGACGACCGGCCCGGTCACGTTCAAGGTGCCGCCGCCGGAGGTGTAGAAAAAGGCGCCGCCGGTAATGCCGCTGATCGTTTGGCCGGAAAGGGTCGCAGTCGACCCGGGATTGACTTGGACCGTTCCCTCCATGTTGCCCGAACTATCGGCGCCCAGGATGATGTTGCGAGACGACGTGAAACTGTTGTTGCCGTTGAGGCTGAGCACACCGCCATTGAGCGAGATTTCGCCCGCGGCGGCTCCGAGTTCATTGTCCGCATAGACCGACATGACGCCGCCGGAGAGGATCGTCGTCCCGATGTAGTTGCTGGTCGTGGGGGCCGAGACGCTCAGCGTTCCGCCGGCAACGACAATCGAGGTGTTCACCGGATCGTTGGGAAGGCCGGGGCTCCAGTTGCTCGAGTTGGCGAAGAAATCGCCGCTGCCGTTCCAAGTGGCCAGTTGCGCGGAACTCGTCCCGCCGGCCAAGGCGTGGGCGGCGATCGTCGCTGGTGACAGGGCCCCATTCCAGACGCGGAACTCGCTGATCGAGCCGTTCAGCGGCGAATCGCCGTTGTACAGCGACTTGCCCAGGTAGGCGTACTGGTTGCTGATGCCCGAGAGGTTTACGCCCGCCGGAGCCACGTTGCTCGCCACGAGGCTCCCGTTGAGGTAAAGGGCCAGCAGGTTGGTCGCGTTGTCGAACGTAACGACGGTGTAGACCGGGCTGCCGGTCGCCCCCGTGGTGCCGGCCGAGGCGTCGGTTTCGTTCGAGTAGCCGGGATCGGCATTGCTGAAGATCGCCCGCAGCGGACCGCCGGTTGCGGCGGCGGCGACCGTCAGGCCAATATAGTCGTAACCGTTGCCGCCGCCGTCGGTCCCGCCAAAGTCGAAGAGCCTCGACCAGGCACCCGTGGCGGCATTGTAGGTGCCCCAACCTTCGAATGTAACGGCCGACAGGGCGCTGACGCCGTTGCCGCCGTTGATGCCGCTGATGCTGGCATACTGACCGACCACGCCGCCCAGATTCAGCGCGCCGCCGGAGATGGTCGCACCGCCCGACAGGCTGAGCGTGGCCGACCCCACGGTGTCGCTGCCCGAATTGTTCCAGAAATCAAAGCGATCGACCATCGAGGGCGTGGGAATCGACGGCGTCTGAGTCCAAGCCGGCGTGGCCGAGCCGAGCACTAGCAGCCCCAAGCCGAGCCAAGCTATCCAGCGAAAACGGAACGAAGCAACGTTGAAGCGAGCCATGAAATATATCCTCCGAGCTTTCATTGGGACAGCGATCAGAGATGCACGTGCCATTAACATGCAGCTCCCACATTGAGAGGCAGGATTGCCAATCACAAGTTGAGGGGCTTTCTTAATAGTTTTCCCCCGCACCCATAGAAACAACGATAGTGTATTCGATACTCTCGCCATGTGCAAGCAATATTGCGCAGAAATTTGTCGAAATTGCGCAATTGTGCCGGTTTTCGAAGAGGACGAGGCCAAGAAAGGGTGGCCGGCGCCTTGCGCGGCAAGAGTTCTCGGGCCGACGCGTGGCTCCTTGCGGCGAAAGCGAGGGACTACCACGTCCTAGTTCGATGCCGATATTCCCGCGGGCTTTCGCCCTGCAATCGTCGAAAAAGGACGTTCAGATAACTCGCGCTGCTGTACCCGGAAGCGACGGCGATTTTCCCTGTTGGCCAGTCGGTCTCGGCCAGCAGACGTTTGGCGGTTTCCAGGTGGTGTCGCTGGATTTCGTCATTCAATGAGCGCCCGAGCAGCCGTCGGAAACGAATTTCCAGCATCCGCCGTGAAAGGCCGATGGCCTCCGCCACTCGGTCAACGCGGATCGGCTGGCCAGCATGGTTGCGAATGAACCGCAAGGCGGCGCCCACTTCCGGATCTTCCGCGGCAACAATGTCCGTCGAGCGACGGCTGACAACGTAGAGCGGTTCAACAACGATCGATTCCGGTGTGCGGGCCTCGCCCGCCATCATCTTGTGCAGCAGTTTGGCCGCGGCAAAGCCGCCATGATGGGCATTCAGCGCCACGCTGCTGAGTGGCGGGTTACTCAAGTCGCACAACAGCGAATCGTTGTCAACGCCGATCACGGCCACGTCTTCGGGTACCTGTAGGCCCGCCGCCCAGCAGGCCTCCAGGACTTCGCGGCCGCGATCGTCATTACAAGCCATCAGGCCGACGGGCTTGGTCAGGGCTTGCAGCCACTGGGCAAGCGATTTTTGTTCCCGTCCCCAGGTCACGCCGTGTTTTCTTGCCGCGGTGGGAAACACCCGCACGGTGAATCCCGCCGCGGCGATCGCTTCGCAGAAGCCTTTCTCGCGGCGGTCGGACCATACTTGGCCCGGAATCCTGACGAACGCATAGTGCCGCAGACCGTTGGACACAAGATGCTCGGCCGCCATCCGCGCGGCCGCCGCCGAGTCGGTGATCAGTTCACCGAAAAAGTTTCCAGCCTTCTCCAGCAGGGGCCTCACCGGCACCGGCGGGTCGAGAGCAATCACCGGTAAGCGAGTGGAGATGACCGCGCGGGCCATTCGCGGGGTCAGCACGCGAGCTATAATCCCTGTCCCACCCCACTGCCCCACGTCAGGCAGCACGTGCTCGAAATCGCCCGGCGTTACATAGAAGGACCAATGCCCGTTCTGCTTGGCGTACTCGACGATGCCCCGCAGGACCTGGCGGCCATAGCCGCGGGCCGTTTCGATCAGCAGAGCGACTCGCCACTGGTCATTCATCGGCTACCCATGAGTCCTGGTGCGGGTTGTTGCCAGCGACGTCACAAGGCGTGCCGCTTCGCAGTTCTTCCGATACCGGGTGTTTCCTACTGCCTGCTCCACGCACCTGCCACGTTCTCCGGTCAGTATTCTAGATCGAACGTCGGTCCGCCCGCGTCGCTGTTGATGCTGGCGGCCTCGGCGGCGACCTCCTGGCCCAGGACGGTTTCCGTGTTGTACTTGGCGGGCACGTTTTCGCCGGGCTCGGTTACGTGCACCCGGTAGAAACCGGGCGACAGGCCCGGCGGGTTGGCTGTGGCGGCAATGAAAGCACGGCCGCGAGCGTCAGTTACCCCCCTGCCCGGCGTCAATTGGTCCCCCAGGAACGACTCAGGCGTCAACGTCACCGTGGCTCCCACTAGCGGTTTTCCTTTGCGGGTAATCACGCACGTCAGGACCATGCGACCCACCTTCGACTCCCGCCATGACGCAATCCGCGCGGCAATCTCGTCGGCGCTGATCTTGCCGTCGTGATTGGTATCCACTTCGTGCCTGGCCGCGGCCAACCCAGGGACCCTTTCCAGTTCCTTCTCGTCGAGGAAGCCGTCGTGGTTGGCGTCGCACAGCGCCATCGCCTTCTGCGCCGCGTCGGTGGCGATCGCTTGCGGCAAGAGCGGCGCCGGGCCGCGGTTCCCGCAGCCCGCGGAGGCCAGAATCACCAGCAGGACGAGGAGGGAGAAGGGGGAAATAAGGAATAAGGGATGAGAGATTAGGTAAGAACGATGACTGGATTTCCCTCCTGCTTTCGCCTTCCGCCTTTCATCTTTGCCGTTCATCTTTCCCTATTCCCTTCTGATCCTTTTGCCTTCCCTTAGTCCGCGCTAAGGTTGGCCACGCGACCGTCGTTTCGGCTGGCAAGGTGGGCGTGCACCGTACCATCGATGCCGTAGCCGATCGGACGTACGGAACCATCGCACATTGCCACGTTGAAGGAATTCGTGTGTGCGCTGCCCCACCGCCAGAAATCGACGAAGCCCATGCGATCCTGCATGGGCGGGTTGTTGGCGGGCTGCGTTTTCGTCGCATCGGAGAGCGCCCAGCAGAATCGATCGTAGTTGTCGGCAGCAAAGATGCTGTGGTCGTCGCCGTAGTCCAGGCCGGTGGCGTAGTTGGCCGGATTGTGGTACTTCTCTCCCAACATGTACGTCGTGCTTGTCCCGTCGCTCACGTCGGCGGTGGTGACTTCGCTCCGCTGGCAGCCGATGCCGTCGTTGGCCGACATGTCGGCAAAGCCGGTGCCGGCGTAGCCCGCCGAGGGCGTCGGCCCCCCGCCCCACATCACGAACTGCGAGCCGCCGTTGACGGCATAGTCGGAGCGGTTGGTGACGGTCGTGTAGCCGGCGAGGCTGCAGTTATAGACCTGCGTGCCGGAGTTCTTGTAGACGACGCAGGGCCAGAGTTGCGCCGGGCGGCGGGTTGGGCAATTGAAGATCTCCAGGACCGTCTGGGCCGCCTGGCAGTTCCCCGCCTGCTTGGTGGCCGTGATCGCGTTGGGGTTGCCATCATGACCCAAATCGTGGATCGTGGCTTGTTCGATGTAGGGCAGGATGTTGTAGCTCCAGCTTCCCGGCTGCAGGTGGTTGTATGGCCGGTCTGGATCGCCCATCCAGAACCAGCCCCAGCCGCCTGACGGATAGAAACCGTGGTCTGCCAGATGTTGCTGGAATCCCAGGGCGAGGTTGCGGATGTGGTTGGCGCACTGCAGGCGACGTCCTGATTCCCGCGCGCTTTGCACCGCTGGCAAGAACAATCCAATCAGGATCCCGATGATGGTAATGACTACCAGAAGTTCCACGAGCGTAAAGGCGAAACGGTCTGATTTCCTCATCGGTGTGTTCTGGCTATTGGCTGCAGACCCTACCTCCCGGCGCGGCTACCGAGTCACATTGAGCCGAGCTTACATTTGGGACAGCAATCCGCGATGCACGTGCCCTAAACATGCAACTCCCACATTGAGAGGCAGGATTGCTAATCAAAAGTTGGGGGGCTTGCTTAGTAGTTTTCCCGCCTACCCATGGAAACAACGATATAGTATTCGATAATCTCGTCACGTACAAGCAGTAATGCGCAAAAATTTGCCGAAATTGCGCAATTGCGCCTGTTGACGATGCCCCGCAGGACCTGGCGGCCATAGCCGCGGGCCGTTTCGATCAGCAGAGCGACTCGCCACTGGTCATTCATCAATTGCACGTGAGGAAGCGCTACTCGCGGAGGCCCTCGCCGGCCTCCGCTTCGGAGGGTGATTCCTTCCCGGCCAGCAGCCGCTCCAATGGACCTGACCGTGCCCCACGAGCCGCTGGAGCAGGGATCGCGGGACAGGGCGTGGAACGGTTACCCTTGGTTTGGCATTTGAAGGCTCGCCAGCGGCCGGGATAAGGACCAGTGGCAACACTTACGGTATCAAACGGCTCGCATACCGGTCTGAATAGTCCTTTCAGAAATCCTTCCATTTCTGACGCTCGGCTGCCGATTTGCGGCCACCCCGCACTTTTCCAGCCACGTCAGTCCGAGATCGCCATTTCGGTAATCAAATCGCCGTATCTCCGCAAAAAAACGAGGTTTCCAACAACGAACGCGCAGATACCTTTGGGTGAGCATCGATAGCCGCCTCGCCCTGACATACTGCGGCGTCTTCAAAGTACCGCGCGAACTTCGGTCCGCAGAAGTCGGGCTGGCCGACGGGCGTTTACCTGCGGCGGTGGGGCACTTCTCCGCAGCCAAGGAAATGCACCGCCTTCCCCCCGATTGACCATTTTTGCAAAAACCAGGCATGGTAATTCTTCCGCTCAGTGCCCCAGTTTTTCTTGACATCTGCTGCCGCAGCCCCGGTCCTCGGCCGTCATTCCAGGCCCCCGTCGCTCTCAGCGGCACTCGCACGCCAGGACGGGTCCGGCCGCATTGACTGTGGGGCTCGACGGCGGGACGTGGTTCTATCCGCGACGCCGCCAAGTCCGGCAAGATCCCGGCGTTTCGCATCGACAAGGAATTTCGCTTCGACCCGGCGGCCGTTGGAATTGCGCTGAGCAACAACGCGCGGAGGACGAATTAGTAATCATTATCCCGTTTGACGGGGATTCTCTTTCGGACAAAAAGAGAGTTGCGAACATGACCCTTGCTGAGAAAATCAATCGAGACCACCGCCTTGAAACCGGCCGGCTTCTGCTGAAGGCCAAGGCCAGGGAGCCAGCCCGATGCTGAGCTGGGATGGCTGAAAAGGAATTTCGAAGGCGATCGAAAAACGGCTTATCGCCTTATGAGAATGGCAAAGAATAGTTGTAAAAATGCAACATCTGAGGCCGAACTGGACAAGCGGCACGCGGGCAGACTATCAAGTGGCCGTGGCTTTGCCAATTGGTCGAAACGCGGAATCTAGCCCCGCGCTTGCACGCCGTTTGCGGCCACGTTATATTGACGCTCATTCCTGCCATCCTTCCTGCCAACCCTGGAGTTGTATCATGTCCGCTTCTGGGAACGAGAGTCTCTCTCGCCGTTCGTTTCTCAAGAATACTGGTCGCATTGCCGCGGCGGCGACTTTGACCGCCAACATGGTTCCCGCCGTGCATGCTGCCGAATCCCATACGATCCAAGTCGCCTTCGTCGGCTGCGGTGGACGCGGCACCGGTGCAGCAGGCCAGGCACTGAGCGTGGCCAACGGTCCGATCGAACTCGTCGCAATGGCCGATGTCTTCCCAAACCGACTCTCGGGCAGCCTTAGGGGATTGAAGAGATCGTTCCCCAAGACGGTCAAGGTGCCCAAGGAGAACCAATTCATCGGCTTCGATGCCTATCGTCATGCCATGGATTGCCTGAAGCCGGGCGATGTGGTGATCCTGACGACTCCGCCTGCTTTTCGCTGGGTTCATTTCAGCTACGCCATTGAAAAGGGCCTGAATGTTTTCATGGAGAAGCCGGTCACCGTCGATGGCCCTTCGATGCGCCGCATGTTGAAGCTGGCCGAAGCCGCGGAGAAGAAGAACCTCAAGGTCGGCGTAGGGCTCATGTGGCGGCACGCGCACGATCATATCGAACTGGAGAAACGGATTCGTGACGGCCAACTCGGCGAGATCATCGCCTTGCGGGCCTATCGCACAGGCGGGCAGGCGGCGTTTTACACTCGGCCGCCGAAGTCGGACACCATGAGTGAACTCCTGCACCAGATCCGGCGTTTCCACAGTTTCCTCTGGGCAAGCGGCGGTGTCTATAGCGATTTCTACGTGCATCACATTGACGAGTGCTGCTGGATGAAAGGTGCCTGGCCTGTCGAAGCCCAGGCGTTCGGCGGTCGCCATTATCGCGGCGACGCAATCGATCAGAACCTCGATACCTATTCTGTGGAATACACGTTCGCCGATGGTACGAAGTTCTTCTACTACGGACGCAACATGTCAGGCTGCAACGATCAGTTCGCCAGCTACGCCCACGGTAGCAAGGGCATGGCCATCATCTCGGCCAATGGGCATTCGACCAACCGTGCGCAGATCTTCGGCGGGCAGTCCACGAAGTCGCCCACGCTTTGGAGAACGCCCCACGGCAACGACTGTTATCAGGAAGAGTGGAACACGCTCATCGCGGCCATCCGCAACAACGAGCCTTACAACGAAGTGAAACGCGGGGCCGAAGCAAGCCTGGTTACGGCCATGGGACGCATGGCGGCGCACACCGGTCGAACCATCACCTTCGATCAGGCCCTGGCCCATTCGCAGGAACTTGGGGGGCCAGACCTCGACAAACTGACATTCGATTCGCCTGCGCCGCTGAAAATGGATGCTGACGGCAAGTATCCCGTCCCTCAGCCGGGCATTGTGACCAATCAGGAGTATTGAAAGCTGCGCGGGGCCCATTATGGGGTGGTGGCTGCTTCGTCTTGCCGGGAACCACTCACGGCCGCATGTTAATGCCCCTTACGAAGGGTATGCGTATTGCATCCGCCCTTTCCGAAGGTAGACTGTACTAGACGGTCACGGTCGAGATTCGCACAATCGGGAGGCCCCCCATGATTTATTACTATTACGCGACAATTCTTGGCGTTCTGCTATTCTTGCTCCTGGTTGCCTGGTTGACCATGCGCTATATTCCGAACGACCGGATTGGCATCGTGGAAAAACTCTGGTCGACCTCCGGGTCGCTGACGGAAGGCGCAGTCATCGCCCTCCACGGCGAGGCCGGCTACCAGGCCGATATCCTCCGCGGTGGGCTCCACTTCGGTCTCTGGCGATGGCAATTTGCCGTTCACAAGTTCCCGCTGATCACGATTAAGCAGGGGAAGATCGGCTATGTCTTCTCCCGCGGCGGCGAAAACCTCGAACCGTCGCAGACCTTGGGCGAAATCGTCGAGTGCAACAATTTCCAGGACGCCCGCAAGTTCCTCGCCCACGGCGGGCAAAAGGGCCGGCAGCGGGGCATCCTCCGCGAAGGCGTGTATGCCATCAACATCGCCCTGTTCAACGTGATCACCGAGGACCGTGTCTTTACGCTCGAATATGCCAAGAGTTTGGAGGAGTGGCAGCATCAACTCCGGCAACTCAGCGGCTTCAGCCCGGTGATTATCTCGGGCAAGACCGACGAGATCGGCATCGTGACGGTGCATGAAGGTCCCACGCTGCCGCCGGGCGAGCTGATCGCGCCGGCCGTGGGGACCGACAAGGACCAGCCCAACTTCCATAACGTCTTTCAAGACATCGAGGCCTTCCTGCGGGCCGGTGGGCGGCGCGGCGTGCAGTATACGCCGCTGATCGACGGCACCTACTTCATCAACCGCTGGTTCGCCACGATCGAGATGATTCCCAAGTGCGTGGTGCCGATCGGCTACGTGGGGGTGGTCGTCAGCTTTTACGGCAAAAAGGGGGCCGACACCTCCGGCAAGGAGTTCCGCCACGGCGAGCGGGTCAAGGAAGGCGAGAAAGGCGTTTGGGAAACGGCCCTCGGCCCGGGCAAGTATGCCTTCAATACGTCGGCGGGCGTGATCGTCCTGGTGCCGACCACGAATTTCGTCCTGCACTGGATCACCGGTCGATCGGAGAGCCATCACTTCGACGATTCGCTGAAATCGATCGAGCTGATCACGGCCGACGCCTACGAGCCGATGCTGCCGCTGTCGCTCGTGGTGCACATCGACTATGAGAAGGCCCCGTCGGTGATCCAGCGATTCGGAGACGTCAAGCAATTGATCACGCAGACGCTCGACCCGATGCTGAGCGCCTATTTCCGCGACGTGGCCCATACAAAGAGCATGTTGGAACTGATCCACCGCCGCGACGAGATCCAGAAGCAGGCGCGGGAAGAACTGCGAATCAAGTTCACGCAGTTCGACATCCAATGCGTCGACGTGCTGATTGGCCGGCCGGAGAGCAAGGCCGGCGACACGAAGATCGAGAACCTGCTGGAGCAGTTGCGGCTGCGGCAGTTTGCCATCGAACAGGTGGAAACCTACCAGAAGCAGCAGGAGGCGGCCGTCCGCCAGAAGTCGCTCAACGAGGCCCTGGCCCAGGCCCAATTGCAGGCCGAGTTGACCAAGTCGCAGGTGCAGATCCGCATTTCCGAGAACACCGGCGACGCCGAGTTGGCCAAGGCCCGCAAGATCGCGGAAACCACGGTCGTGCAGGCCGAGGCGGCGGCCAAGCAGGCCCGCTTGCAGGGCGAAGGCGAGGCCGGGCGGCTGCTGGTGGTGGCCGAGGCCCAGGCCAAGCAGGCCGCGTTGATCGGCGAAGGCGAGGGCAAGAAGGCGGCCTCGATCGGCGAAGGCGAGGGCAAACGAATTGCCGCCATCGGCCAGGCCGAGGCCCAGGTCTTGCAACTCAAGATCGATTCCTATCGCGATCCGCGGCTGTACGCCGTGGCCATCGTTGCCGATGAATTGCGGCAGAGCCAGCAGCCGCTGGTGCCCTCACAGTTGATCAATTTCGGCAGCACCAGCGAAGGCGGACAGGCCAGCATGCTCGGCGCACTGTTGAGCTTGCTGACCACGGAGAAGCTGGGCATTGAAGTCAAACCGAAGAAGCCACCCGCGCCGCCCGCGGCCCCCGCGCCGGGGAAGACGGCGTAGCACAATGTTGCGCGATAGCGTTGTGGTGGGCCGACGGGCTACGACTACAGCCACAAAGCAAGGAGCCAAAGCATGTCGGACAAGAGTGTCGCCGAAAAACTTCTGATCAAGCCAGGATACAGAATCCTGCTGGTGAACGCGCCGAAAGGCTACAAGGCTTTGCTCGGAGAGATTCCCAAGGATGTCACGGTCCTGAAAGAAGCCGCCGAAGCGGTAGATCTGATCCAGGTCTTTTTCGCTTCGGGCAAGGATCTCGAAGAGCAGTTGCCCCGCCTTAAGCCGCATCTCGCCCCCAAGGGACTGTTGTGGGTTACGTACCACAAGGGAACTTCCAAACAGAAATCGGATATCAACCGTGACAGCATTGCTGCCTACGCCAACACGATCGGCTTGCAGGCGGTGGCCATGATTTCGGTGGACGAAGACTGGTCGGCGCTGCGGCTGAAGGTGGTCTAGTCAGATCAAAAGTCCTTGGGCAGGCGCTTGATCTGTTCGAATGTGAACACGGGGCCGTGTTTGCAGACGTTTTGAAAAGCGGTGGCAAGCCCCCGCACTCCAAATTACCCCTCCGACGCCAGCCCGTACTTGCGCATTAAAGCGTGCAAATTCGTCCGCTGGATGCCGTCCTCCTCGGCGGCCCGGCTAACATTGCCCTCGCAGCGCTGCACGCGCTTCGGTGAGAAACCGCCGCTCGAGCTGATCGACGGCGGCGTCGCGGACCTGCTGCTTGAGCCGCTTGAACTCCTCCCAGGTCTGAGGTAGCTGGCTGACCGTCGTGCGCGGGGCGGCCTTGCGGATCTCTTCGGGCAGATGATGGGGCTCGATACGGTCCTGATCGCAGAGGATGGCCAGCCGCTCGACGATGTTTCGCAACTCGCGGACGTTGCCCGGCCAGGCGTAGCTTTCCATCAGGCACATGGCCTCGGAACTGAACGCCTTGGCGTCGACCTGGTTCTTCTTGCAGAAGCGTTCCAGGAAGGAGATCGCCAGCCGGGGTATATCGCCCTGCCGGTCGCGGAGCGGAGGCAGAAAGATCGGCACGACGTTCAGGCGGTAGTAGAGGCCTTCGCGAAAGGCCCCTTCGCGTGTCGAGCATCACGTCGGCCAATTGATTGAACGCCAACGCGGCCTTTTCGCGGTAAGAAACGCCACTGGTCGGAGCGCCTCGCGCCACGGCGCGGATCGCGGTGATGGCGACGGATTCGCGTTTGGAACACTGCTCTCAAAAGCCGGATGGCAAAATGTTCACCACGAAAACGCGACTGGTAAATGCGCCCACCCACTCGTCCTTGTCACGGTCGGCGATCTGGCCATTGTCGTATTCGAGCTGGACGTAATAGATGCCCGGCTGGGAAAACTCGCAAAACTCCGAGAGATCGAGCAAACGTCTATACGACTTTCCGTTGGTAAGGCGATACCGTCGTAAATTGTCCTGGCCGGGGCGAGTGATAGTCTTCGCTGGCGAGAACAAGACGGTGCCGTCGTGGGACGTAACTTTTTCCGACCCCGCGCCGCGACTGCTCGCTCCCACCTTAATAATCTCCCGGTTCCCATTTGGTAAGATTCGCTTCAGTTCCCAGGCGGGGTGCCCGCGCTCAGTGTCCACCAATGTCACGCTGACGCCGGACCCTTCCCGGAACGTCACCTCCACGGGCACGACTACCGAAGCGCCCTCTCTAAGATCGCACGAACGCGAAACCCCAATCTCGAACGCCATGACCTGCGTTTCGTCGCCGAACGGGTAGCTAAAGTAGTTGTCGAACTTCGCGAAACATAGAAACAATGTCGAACGAGTACTATACGACGGACGAAAGAATGACGTTGTCGGGTAATGACTCTCTTGCCAATCCCAGTAGCTCTGTGTATGCCACTTATAGGCAGTATCGTCCGCCTGCAATATGAAATCCCCTTTGCGAGTATCAGCCTTGAGGCATATCAGTCCCTCGCGATCGGGATCAGGAAGAATCGACGAGGGCGCAAAGCCAGGAGGCATTTTCTCCGAAATATTTTGCCAGTGCCTCCCCGAGTCCGCCGACATCAGGACAACCCGTTGATAAGGATTCGGCGAGCTTCCATTATCCGGCACCTTCTCGTCGATTCCATATATCGACCAATCATCGCGAACGTAGACCTGAGAAAAATTGTGCTTTGAGCTGACGAGTTCCCATTTATCGCCGCTTGGATGGAAGCGATAAAGGCCGAACGTCTTGTCGGCGGTGGGCGACATCAGCACCGTGCCCGTTCTGGCGCGGAATAATAGATCAATGACGACGCGGGATCTTGCTTTGCAAGCCATCCTGCGCGAGGTACGCGGTTCGGCATGGGGATCGCCGCCCATTTCTTGTCGTGCGGCGAGGCCCGATAGATGCCTTTCGGTGTCGACGCGAAAACCCACTCGTGATGAAGACGCACGGACAAGAAATGGTCCGAGATTTCCTTCGGTATGGGTTCGGGGGCCTCGTGGCCGAAAAGCGACGAAATGACAAGACTAATTGCAAGGGTCGCGGCTGAGGTGAGAACCTTATTCCACGACGCACGAAAATACCTGCGTCGAATTGAATTCCTCTCCTTGCGAAGGTGCGCCTCGCAGTTGGTCGCCAAAGAGGTCTGAACCCTCGTGGGCTGATTTGATATGTTAGTCCCGGCGGTTTGGCGAACTGCTTCCGAACAGAACATTTCCATTACTCCTGAAAGTTAAGCGGAATCCTTATTCGGCAGGGCGATCATAGCCGGGCAGGTCCTTGGCCTCGGGCGAATGGCTGATCTTCAGCGCCGCGTCGATGGCGCGATCGAAATCGCCGGGCGCCGATCCGATTGGGATCCGGCTGCGGAAGTAGCTGGCCCATCGGAATTCGGCGAACGACGCATTGGTCTTGTGGTATCCCCCGCGCTTGCGCACCTCCCAGGCCAAGGCCCGGTAAGGATCGTCGGTCAAGCCGGTGACTTTCCGCGGCAGCCGATCGGGGGACAAGGGGCCCTGCCCCTTGTTATCGTATAGGTAGACCCAACCGTGCTGCTGCATCTTTTTCCAGAAATCGGCGGGGCTCAGGCCGCGCCAATTGGCCTCGATGCGGGCCTCGAAGCGGTCGGTCACCCGATGGTTCAGCAGCGCCAAAGCAAGGTGATGGCCGTCGATCAGGTAGGGTACTCCGCCCGGCCCCACGACCAACAGCGGCAAATGCTCTTCCATGTACTTCTTGAACTTCTTGGGACTCTTGCCGACGATGTTCTGGGCTCGCTCTTCGACCTCGCGGTAACCGACGGCGAATTGCGTAGGCCTTACCGCTTCAATCGCCACAACGCACCGGCTCTGGGCCGGCAGACTCGGATCGAACGGCGGCACATCGGCGGCCCGCGCCAGCACGAGACATGCGAGCCAGACGACGGCCATACCGGCGGCGACTTTATAGCGCGTCATGGCACTGCCCTTCAGCGATTTTACGAATCACACCTTGTTGGGGTATTTCCTCTCCACATTCCCCCTTATAGCCGGAACCGCAGGCGTTGCCAAGCCAGAGCCCCAGGAGAACTGGAATTACGATCGCTGCCTGGATCGAATATGCCGAAAATCGGGTGCCGTCGAATCTTCTTTAGGCTAAAATGGGCCGTTTGGGTGGGAAAATGGTTGAATAATCCTCCTGTTTCGATTATTAGTAAGAGGTTAGGCAAGACAGGGTGAACACCGGCGTACAATTCCGTACGGCTGCGCGATGGGCGTGAGGTCCGGTGTCTGTCGTCGTATGTTCTTGATAGGCTGGCTGGGATAGGGCAAGAGAGTTGATGATGGCGGCAAACGGCATGGAGCGAATTTCCACACCCGGGCGGCTGTGGTGGCATCGGTTTCGATACACAACGCTTCCGCTGATCGGGCTTGGCACATTCGTGGTGTTCGCTTACCTGCTGTGGAAGGGGCAGGGCGAGATGCCGCACGCGATCGGCGAGATCGAAGTGGTCCGCGTCGACGTGGCCTCGCCGCTGAGCGGGATCCTGAAACTGCCCAAAGAGGGGTGGACTCTCTACGAAACCGTCAAGGGGCCGTCGCCGGACGGAAAAGGGACCGTCTTGGCCCAGTTGGACGACAAGCCGTTGCAGGCCCAGAGGGACACCCTCGTGCAGGAGCTGGCCCGGCTGCAAAAAGAACTCGACGCGGTCAAGGCGAAGTTGACGATCAGTGAAGCGGATCGCCGGCTGACGTACATGGCCGAAGCGGTGCGGCTGCACGTCGAATGGGAGCAGCGCAGCCTCGTCGCGCTGGAGCGGCAGGCGGAGGTGGCGGTCAATCAGATCGAGGCCCAGCGGCGGACCGTCTACTACGAGTGCCTCAAGCCGCTGTACGACAAGAAAATCGTTTCGGAGCTCGAACTGAACAACGCCCGCTACCTTCGCGACGAAGCCATGAAACGCCTGGCCGAGAACACCAGGGTGGCGCAGGAGGCGGAGACCCAGCAGAAGATCGCGAAAACGCGCCTGGATGAGGCGGAGACCCCGAAAAAGAGCGCTGAGACGCCTTTGAACCAGAAAAACGGCGATGAAAAGCGTTGGGACCAATTGCCCAGGTTCCTGCCCGCCGACATCGCGGCGGAGTTGGCCCCAATCACCGCAGCCATCCAGGTGCAGAAGGCGAAGATCGAGGAGCTGAACGTCCAGATCGGCCTGCTGACGATCCACGCTCCCTTCGATGGGATGATCTCGGCGATCTATCACTGGCCGGAATCCGCCATTCGGGCGGGCGACCCGATCGTAACCGTTGCCTCCGACAAGCGTCGCTATCTGGTCTGCTACGTCCGGCAGGAGCAGCACGTCAATCCGACACCGGGCATGGCCGTGGACGTGCGCAAACGGGCAGCCATCAGCCCGACCGTGCGCACCGTCGTCGAACAAGTTGGACCGCAGATCGAGCAGATTCCCGTCCATCTGGCCCGCGACCCCAAGTATCCCGAGTGGGGCGTGCCCGTCCGCATCACCCTGCCGGAAAACTTTGCCGGCCGTCCGGGCGAGCTCTTCGAGGTCACGTTCAAGACCGGCTCGTAAGACTTTTGTCAACCACGAGCGGCTCGTAAGACTTTTGTCCAAGCTCCCGGCCACTTGACTCTTTTCTTAGCTTTGCTAAGATAAACCTTTTCCGCGGGATCGAGATCTCGTTCGGTTGCGCGAGTCCGACAACTGTGAGGACACGATGGATCAGGTGGTTATTCTTGCCCGGGGACTGGGAACACGGATGCGGAAATCGGATCCGACAGTGGCCCTGGACCCCGCCTTGGCGGCGGCCGCCGATACCGGCGTCAAGGCGATGATCCCGATCGGCCGGCCGTTTCTGGACTACGTTATGGGCGTGGCGGCCGATGCCGGCGTCACGCGGGCCTGCCTGGTCGTGGGACCGGAACACGGCGCGATGCAAAAGTACTACGAGGAGCTGCGGCCGCGACGGATGACGATCGAGTTTGCCGTGCAACTTCAGCCGCTGGGCACCGCCGATGCGGTTGCCGCCGCCGAAAAGGTCGTCGGTCAGCGGCCCTTCATCATGATCAATTCCGATAACTATTACCCGCTGCAGGCCTTTTGCGGGCTGCGCGACGCCCCGGGCCCGGCGGTCGCGGTCTTTGACCAGGAGACCTTGGTGGCCCAGAGCAATATCGCGGCCGAAAGGATCTCGAAGTTCTCCGTGGTCGAGGGAATTGCCGAGGCCGACGGTACCCGGCGGCTGCAGCGGATCATCGAAAAGCCCGACGAAGCGACGTTGGCCCGACTGCCCCGCCCGCTGGGCGTGAGCATGAATTGCTGGCGCTTCGGCCCGGCGATCTTCGAGGCCTGCCGCAACATCAAGCCGTCGCCGCGCGGCGAGTTGGAAATCACCGACGCCGTACAATACGCGACCGACCGACTGGGCGAGCGTTTCAGCATCGTCTGGTGCCAAGCGCCGGTGTTGGATCTATCCAGCCGCAACGATATCGAGCCCATCGCCCGGCGTCTGGCGGGCGTGACGGTCGATTTGTAAGGGGAACCCCATGCAACTTCGCCACGACATTCGTTCCTTGTCGCGGAATTTCCAGATTCTCGCCGACTTCCACAGCGCGGAACCGTACGGCACCGGGCACATCAACGACACCTATGCCGCCACCTACCACCAGGGCGGAGCGACCATCCGCTACATCCATCAGCGGATCAACCAGAAGATCTTCAAGAACTGCGTGGGGTTGATGGAGAACATCCAGCGCGTGACCGATCACCTTCGCGCCAAGCTGGCCCGGGAACCGTGTACTCATGGCCAGCCCGACGTGACGCGCCGCGGGCTGACGCTGGTGCCGGCCTGCGACGGGCGGATGTTCTATATCGATCCCCAGGGCGACTGCTGGCGGACTTATGTCTTCATCGAGGGCGCGCGGACCTACGACGCCGTGGAATCGACGAAGCAGGCCTACGAGGCGGCCAAGGCGTTCGGGCGTTTCCAGGGGCTGCTGGCCGACCTGGGTCCGCCGCGCTTGCATGACACGATTCCCGATTTCCACAACACGCCCAAGCGTTTTGCCGCCTTGGAGCAGTCCATCGAGGCCGCCGCGGCCAATCGGGCCAGGTTGGCCCGCCCCGAGATCGACTTCGCCCTGGGTCGCAAGTCGATCACCTCGCGGCTGATCGAGCTGCAAGCCCAAGGCGTCTTGCCGGAGCGGACAACGCACAACGACACGAAGTTCAACAACGTGATGCTGGACGACGCCACGCAGGAGGGCATTTGCGTCATCGACCTCGACACGGTCATGCCCGGACTGGCGCTCTATGATTTCGGCGACATGGTCCGCACAACCACCAGCCCCGCCCTGGAAGACGAGAAGGACCTGTCGAAGGTCTACATGCAGTTCCCCATGTACGAGGCCCTGGTCCGCGGCTACCTGGCCAGTGCGGGCGACATGCTCAACGAGGCCGAGAAGCAGCACCTGGCGTTTTCCGGCAAATTGATTACCTTTGAGATCGGCATCCGCTTTCTGGCCGATTACCTGGCCGGCGATGTCTACTTCAAGGTGCATCGCGACGGCCACAATCTCGATCGCTGCCGCACCCAATTCAAGCTGGTCGAATCGATCGAGGCCCAGGAAGAGGCGATGAACGAATTGGTGGATTAAACCCTTGGCCCCAGCACGGACGTTAAATGATGGATGATCCCCGCCACAGCGCTTTGCAGCTTGCTGCCCGAGGCCCGCATGATCTTGCAGTCGGCCAGGACGGGGCTCAATGCGCGGCGATGGACCAATTCCAGCAATTGCTCGAAGATTCCCTCGCGGACGTCGAACATGCGGGCCTGCACGAGCACGGCCGCCGGATTGAAGATATTGACGATGGCTGCGATGCCAATCGCCAGGTACTGAATCGTGCGGTCGATCTCGGCGTCGGCCCGCACTTGCCCGGAACGAACCAATGCGAAGGCCCGGGCAAAACTCAGAGTCTTGCCGATCTTCTCCGAGATCAGGCTGGCCAGCGCGAGGTCCGAGGCGACGGTTTCCAGGCAACCGATGTTGCCGCAGCCGCAGCGACGACCTTGCGGATCGATGGTGATATGCCCGATTTCACCCGCCAGTCCCCGGTGACCGGCAAGCACCTGGCCACGGCTCATCACCGCCGCGCCGAGTCCGCCGGTGGCATCGACCAGGGCGAAGTCGTCCATGCCGCGGGCCTGGCCGAACGCTTTCTCGCCCAGACAGAGGGCGTCGGTCTCGTGCAAGAGGATCGTCCGCAGGCCGAGTCGCGCTTGCAGGTCGCCGGCCAGAAAATGCCCGTCGAGTTGGTGCAGGTTTGCCGAGAAAAGCACTTGTTGTTGCTGCCGGTCGATCAGCCCGGGGGCCGTCAACCCGAGAGCCAGCGTGGCGGCCTTTTCCTGGCGAAGCATGAGTCGCTGGGCGTGTTTGACGATGGCTTCCAGGAGGGCGTCGTAGCTGCCGGGTGTGGCGAAACGCAGGATCCGCTGGGCCTGCAAGCGGCCGTCCAGGCCCGTGGCGGCAATCGAGCACTCGCGGATATCGACGACCGCGCCGAGCACGCGGGCCGCCTGGTTGGCCGGTCGCAGGACCTTGGCAGGGCGGCCCAGCACCGCGCCGGGCGCCGCGCCTTCTTCCAGCAGGTGGGCAGCCAGCAGCGACCGGACCAGCTTCGACACCGTGGGCGGACTGATGCCCGTCAGCCGCACCAGTTCGGCCCGCGACAGCCCCCCGTGGGCCTGCACGGTCTCCAGGATTCGCCGCTCGTTCATCCGTCGCAACAGGCTGGGACGAACTTGCGGCTGCAAATGGCTGCTGGGACCCGTCGCTGGAGAATCATTCGTCTGCATGGCTTCCAGGATTGTACGCCGCCCGGCGGATTTTTCCAGACATACCCCACTACCCGGAGCTGAATCATGAATCTTCACGACCCCAAGTACAAGAGTTTCTCCCTCGTCCGCGAAATGCTGGAAACGCCCGGCTTGATCGGGAAATTCGATTTCCAGGCCGCGCGGGACGCCGCGGCCGCGATCCGCGAGAGCGGAAGACTGTTTCTCACGGGCGAGGGTTCCAGCCGCATTTTCCCGGCCAAGAACCTGATTACCGAGGTCCTGCGCCTGGGCGTGCCGGTGGCCGCGGCAACGGAAGGCGCCCGCCAGGCCCACGAGTATGACCTCTCGAAGTTCGTGGTCTTCGGGGCCAGCAATAGCGGCAAGACCAAGGAATTGATCTCCCTGTTCACGCAACTGGGCAAGCAGGGGCATCAGAAGCGGTTCGGGTTGTCGGCCAACAGCCCCTGCACGCTGGAAACGGTTGCTAACCGCTGCTACACGCTGAAATGCGGCAAGGAAGACGCCGTGGCCGCCACCAAGAGCGTGGTGGAACAGGCCTTGTTCTACCGCTCGCTGTTGGTCGGCTGGGAGCCGTCGTCGCCGCTCATTGCCAATCAGCAGGAAGCGGCCGCCAAGGCCCAAGAAGTGCTCGAAGGCGAAATCGATGCGGCGTTGATCCAGAAGATCGCCCAGGCCCCCGTGGTCTACTTCGCCGGCCGCAACAACGGAGTGGCCGAGGAGATCACGCTCAAGACCAATGAGATCACGCACAAGAAGAGCGACTTCCTGGAAGGCACCTATGCCGTGCACGGCATCGAGGAGGTCATGACCGCCGAGGACGTGGTGTTGGTCTTCGATCCGTTCCCGGCGGAGATCGAGAAGTTCAAGACGACGCTCGCCGATGGCGTCGGCATGACGGTCATCGCCATCGCCGCGGAGGAGACGATTCTGCCCACGATCCGCATTCCCCGCGTCAAAGGCTACGAGAGCGTCTTGCAGCTCCTGGCAGGCTGGAAGATCCTCGTGCAGACCGGCGTCGGCCTCGGAATCAACCTCGACAAGGCCGAGCGGGCCCGCAAGATCGGTAATGAATTTATCAGCAGTTAATCAAGGAGACCAACGCATGTCGGCCACGTTCCGATACTCCCGCCGCACGGAAGGCGCGGTGCTGACGACTTCCTGCGTCGCGGAGCTTTTTGACGATTGGCGGGGGCTGGCGGAATGCTGGCTCTTCGTGTCGCCGCACGACGACGATGTCGTGCTTGGCGGCGGTCTGGTCTTCCAGGTGGGAATCGCCGAAGGGGCCTCGGTCCACGCCGCCGTGGTGACCGACGGCCGCATGGGCTACTGCCACATCGAGCAGCGCGACACGATCGCGGCGGTCCGCGCGGAGGAAACCAAGAAGTCGTTTGCGATCCTCGGCCTCCCACCCTGGCGACTGCACTTCCTGGACTTTCCCGATGGAAACCTGGCTGCCTGCCGGGCGCCTTCTTCGCCCACGGCAATGCCAGCCAGTCCGCCGAGCCGCAGGGCATGCAGATCGCCTTCGCGCGGTTGTTGCGGCAAGTGCGGCCGACGCGGCTCTTCCTGCCCACCAATGCCGATCTGCACCCCGACCACCGTATCGTCCACGAAGAGTTGCTGATCAGTCTCTTTCATGCCCAGGGCGGGATCTGGCCCGAGCTTGGCAAGCCGATCGACGAGGTGCCGAGGATCTATGAATTGGCCGTTTACTGCGATTTCCCCGAGCCGCCGCAGATTCGCCTGGAAACGCCCGACTCGATGCTCCAGACCAAGCTGCAGGCGATCCTCGCCTATGCAAGCCAGGAGCAGATCGGCGCGTGCGTCGAGATCCAACGCGCCATTGGGGCGGTCGAGTATCTCCGCGAATTGAAATTCCGCCTCTACGCCCCCCAGCAATACGACGTGCTTTTTCCAAGGACAACCTGATGTTTATCCCGGAGCCGGGGTACCCGTGCAGCGGGTCGGCGACGGAGGTCTAAGGAGGACGCGATGCCCGACAAGATTTGTTACCTCGGCGACGACCACCTGCAGGGGGCCGCGGCCTACCTGGCCGGCATCCTGGTGCACTACGGAATGGCCTTCGACTACATTCCCAGCGCGGAATCGCCGCCGTCGGGTTTTGCTTCCACGCCCTACTCGGCCTACGTGGTCAGCGACTACCCCGCCGCGCGATGGGGTGAAGCGGCCATGGCGCACGTGGCCGCCCGCGTTGAGCAAGGGACAGGCCTGGTGATGATCGGCGGCTGGGATAGTTTTCACGGGCGGCTGGGAGAATATCACCAGTCGCCGCTGGCCGAGGTCCTGCCGGTGACGATGCAGGCGTGCGACGATCGCCGCAACTTCCCTCAGCCGTGCCTCATCGAGAAGGTGGCGGATCACGAAATCCTGGCGGGACTTCCTTGGGACCAGCCGCCCGGGATCGGCGGGGTCAACGCGGTGACGCCCAAGCCAGGGGCGGAAACGCTGCTGGCCGCGGCAGAGTTTTCCGTTCACCACAGCGCACCGCTTAAGAGCTTTCGGCTCGCAGGCAGAGAATCGGTCGCGGCGTCGTCCGCGGTCGTCCGCGGCGGGCAGGCCTTTGAGTTCATTTCCACCGGCCATGCCCCGCTACTGGTCGTCGGCCGCCATGGTGCAGGCCGGACGGCGGCCCTGGCCACCGACGTGGCACCGCACTGGGTCGGCGGTTTCGTCGATTGGGGCGACCAGCGTATTGTGCAGGCGATCGGCGGCGGCATGATCGAGGTGGGTAATTGGTACGCCCGCTTCTTCCGCAACCTGGTGGTCTGGGCAGGCGGACAGTCGTAGCGTGGGACGAGATTCGGGGCACCCGCAAGCGGGTGTCCCGGATCTTGTCCCACCGTACAAAAAGGAACCCTATCATGCTTCACGGCAATGCAATCATCGGCCAAAGCGGCGGTCCGACCAGCGTGATCAACGCCAGTCTGGCCGGCATCATCGAGGCTGCCGGCGGGCAAATCCCCATCGGCCGCACGCTGGGAATGCGGTTCGGCATCGAAGGCTTCATGAAAGGCGAAGTCATCGACCTGGGCGCAGAGGACCCGGCCACGATCTCGGCCCTGCCCGCGACGCCCAGTTCCGCCTTGGGGAGCTGCCGCCATAAGGTCAAGGAGGCCGACTTCCCCAAGATTCTGGAAATGCTGCGGAAGTTCAACATCCGCTACTACTTCCTCATCGGCGGCAACGATACGATGGACACCATCCATCGCGTGGAGACCTATTGCCGCACGCAGGACTACGACCTGATCGGCGTGGGCGTGCCGAAGACCGTGGACAACGATCTCTGCGGCACCGACCACACGCCCGGCTTCGGCAGCGCGGGACGTTACGTGGCTCTCTCGGTCAAGCAGGCCGGCATGCTGGCCCGCGACATGAAACTGGTCGATCAGTTCGTCGTCTTCCAGACCGTCGGCCGATCGGCCGGTTGGCTGCCGGCCGCCGCGGCCTTGGCCAAGGCCTACGACGACGACGCCCCGCACATCATCCTCTTGCCGGAACGGGCTTTTGAGCAGGACCGTTTCCTGGCCGAGGTGCGGCGCTGCTACGACCGTTACGGCTGGTGCAGCATCGTCTGCGGCGAAGGCGTCTCCTACGCCGACGGCACGCCGATCAGTGCCTCGCGGGTGACCGACAAGTTCTCCAACGTGGAATTCGGCGCGATGGGCGGGACCAGCGCGGCGATGATGCTGCACCGCATGATCCACGCCACTTTCGGCTGGCGGGGCGAGTTCCAGGTCTGCGAGTCTCTGCAGATGTCCGCCGCCGACCGTGCCGCTCCTGGCGACGTCGAAGAGGCCTATGCCTGCGGCCGCCGCGCCGTGGAGCTGGCCCTTGCCGGCACATCAGGCGTGATGGTCAGTATCGTCCGCGAGTCGAGCGAGCCCTATCGCTGGTCGCTGGGCACGGCGCCGTTGGCGGAAGTCGCCCTGGGCGCCAAGCCGCTGCCCGACAACTTCATCAACGCCGCGGGCACTTTCGTGACGCCGGAGTGCACCGCCTATCTCAAGCCCTTGATCGGCCCATTGCCGGACTACGTGCGATTGGGCGGGCGAGCGGCCGCGCCGTAGGGTGGGACAAGCTTGCTCCGCAAGCTTGTCTCACCCTACGCGGCGCTTCGCGGCCCTTGCACCCAGATCTGGAAGAGACCTAAAATACTGCTTGTCGCCATTTCACCACCCTCTCCGGAGAGCAATCATGATACGCTACGTCGCTTGGTTTGCGCTTGCCGCGGTCTGCGGGACATTCGAATTCCTTCCAGCGGAGCCCGCCTCCGCAGCGACCGTGATCCTTTGCCGCAATACGGCAACCTTCGCGGAAAAACTCGCGGCCAAGGAGATCCGCCGCTACGTCTACCTCCGCTGCGGCGAGCTGTTGCCGATCGCGGCGAAGGCCGATGCCGAGGCGGACATGATCGCCTTGAGAATCGATCCCACGCTGTCGGCCGAAGAGTACCAACTGAAAACGATCAACCCCGCAGGTCGGATGTTGACGATCAGCGGCGGCAGCCCGATCGCCGTGCTCTACGGGGCCTATCACCTCTCCGAAAAACTCGGCGTGCGGTTCTATCTCCACGGAGACGTGGTCCCCGACGGAAAGATCCCTCTTTCCCTCCCGATGCTCGACGAGAGGCACAAGCCGTTGTTCGCTACACGCGGCATTCAGCCCTTCCACGACTTCCCCGAAGGCCCCGACTGGTGGAACCGGGACGACTACAAGGCCTACGTGACGCAACTGGCCAAACTCCGCATGAACTTTATCGGGCTGCACACCTATCCGGACGGCGGCCCCAATGCCGAGCCGCTGGTCTGGATCGGGCTGCCGCAGGATGTCAGCCCCGACGGAACGGTGAAGTTCAGCTACAATTCCTTCTGGGCCAACACGCTGCGCGACGGCGGGGCCTGGGGTTATGCGGCGACCAAGACTTCCGATTTTACCTGCGGCGCGGCGCTGCTCTTCCCCAACGACGCGTACGGCCCGGACGTGATGCAGGGCCTGATGCCTCATCCTCAAACGCCCGAGCAGTGCAACGAGCTGTTCAATCGCACGGGGGCGCAATTTCGCGATGTGTTTTCCCTGGCCCACAAGCTCGGCGTGAAGACCTGTATCGGCACCGAGACGCCGCTGACCGTCCCCGCCGCGGTTCGCGCAGCACCTTAAGCAGCTCGGCAAGGACCCCGCCGACCCAGCCGTCGTCCGCGAGCTTTACGACGGCATCTTCAAGCGGATCGGCGCGATCTGTCCGGTCGATTATTACTGGCTCTGGACGCCCGAGGGCTGGACCTGGGGCGGCAACGATCCGGCGCAGCTTGCGGCGACGGTCCGCGACATCCGCGCCGCCTGCGACGCCTTGGCGGCGACCGGCAAGCCATGTACGCTGGCCACCTGCGGCTGGGTGCTGGGGCCGCAACAGGACCGTGCGGCCCTGGACAAAATGTTGCCGAAAGAGTGCCCCATGAGCTGCATTAACCGCAACGTGGGCCACGACCCGGTCGAGGCCGCCTTCGCCAACATCCACGGCCGCCCCACTTGGGCGATTCCCTGGATGGAGAACGATCCGAATCTGGTGGCCTATCAACCCTGGGCCGGCCGCATGCGGCACGACGCGGTCGATGCGAAACGGTTGGGCTGCAGCGGCCTGTTGGGCATCCATTGGCGCACGAAGGCCCTTTCTCCGAACGTCTCCGCCCTGGCCGGCGCCGCCTGGGACCAGTCATGGGTGCCCGCCGATTACAACACCGGGCACGTGAAGACGCCGTTAGACCAGCGGGCGATGCCGATCGGCGCGTTCTACGAGGATTTTGCCCGTGCCCATTTTGGCAACTCAGTCGCCGCCGAGGCCGGCCAGATTCTGGCCGCCGTCGACGGCGCCGGCTCGCGCCCCAACCCCAGCGACTGGCTCAGCGGTCCGGGCGATCTCAGGACCGACAACACGCCGTTGGAACAAGTGAAGAAGCGTTTCGAACACGTTGCCCGATTCGGGGCATTACGCGGCAAAATCGTCGGCGCGGGCAACCTTGAACGCTTCGACTACTGGTGCAATACGCTCAAACTCAATGCCCTGATGTGCGAGATCGGCAGCATCCGCGGGCAGCTTGCCGCTGCGGTCAAGAAGATCAACGCCGAGAAGACGGCCGACGGGAAGAGGCAAGCTGCCCGGGAAACACTGCCCATTCGCATTGCCCTGGCGCGGAAGTGGGAGGAGCTTATGGCATGCCAGATCGCTACAGTGAGCACGCCGGGCGAACTAGGGACGGTCGCCAATCTCGAACAGCACAGCCGCGTCCGTGCGGGCTACTTGACCGGTTTCGATCACGTCCTCACGGCTGCCATGGGCCAGCCGCTTCCTCAGGAATGCGCCACCTCGCGGGAATACTCCGGCCCCGCAAAGATCATCGTTCCCACGGTGCGGACTTCCGTGGCCAAGGGCGAGGCGCTGGAACTTCGCATGATTGCCTTGGACAAGCATCCCGTGCAGTCGGTGACCCTGCGGATGCGGCCCTTGGGCGGCGGCCAGTGGCAAGAGATTGCGGCCCGGCATGTCGCCCGGGCCGTCTACGACGTGGCACTTCCCGCGGCGAGCGATGATTTCCAGTACCAGTTGTCTGCGGTAACCGCTGACGGCAAGACGCTTCACTGGCCGGCCGCCGCGCCTGCGGTCAGTCAGACCGTGGTGGTCACGGACCCGTGATTATTAACGAATTCCTAACATTGTGCTAATACTCCGCTCTTCGTTGTCGCGTACGATTCATTGGAGGTCAATGGAACACCGGCTCAACAACGAGGTGCGGTATGGTGTTACAGTTCGATCCCGTCGCTACGCAGATACATCCGCTGGCCGGCCCGGCGTGGACCGCTTCCTGGGATCTTTGGCGGCAATGGCCGTCTGAGGACCATTTCCCGGAGGAAACGGTCGAAGATCGCCTCCGCTGGGTCTTTCATCTGGGCGCGACGGACCCTGTGCCCTTGGTGCGTCGAAACGCCCTCTGGGCGTACCACATCCATCTGGCCAGGTTCCTCTCGTTTCCCTTCCAGGCCAGCCACTGCGAAGAGATGGAGCCGCTGGTGTTCGACGGTTCCGTGTTCGTGACCGGCCTGTGCGACCCGGTTCGGACTCCGCTGGATTCGACGACGGGCATTCTCTGCGAAGTTGTCTATCGCAACAAACTGAGGCTTCCGCTGGCGCTGTTGAAAGTCGATCCCCGCGATCCCAACCGCCAGATGATCGACGACTATTGGTATTGGTTCTGGAATTGCCGCTAGACCTTAGTCAAGATACATCTCGCCCGGCCCCAGGTGATCGTACCAGGTGAACTTCAGCACGATCGAAAGGGCCGTAAAAACCGCCAGGCAGGCCGCCATCCGCCCGTACTGCTGGATGACCAGGTACATGGGCGCGGCCACCATGGCAATCTCCCAGACGATGCCCACGCCGATATTGAAGGCGTCGCGGGCGAAGTCGTGATTCCTCGGAAAATCCTCGCGGTCGCGGCGGCACTGGCGATAGACCGGTCCCCAGAAGCCCCAGGGCCGCACCGTCGTGTAGAACCGCTTCAGCAGTTCCATGTCCTCGGCCTCGGTCGCCAGACAGGCGATGACCGACGCCAGACCGCTGACCGAGAAGACGATCAGGGCGACGAAGGTCTCGTGCATCGGCGCCCACACCAGGGCGACGGCCGCGAAGGTTCCGCCGACCATGCCCGCAAAGAAGCCCCAGCCGTTGAACCGCCACCAGTGCCACTTCAACACGTTGGGAATGACGAAGGCCGGAACCAGGGCCGAGGTCAGCCACTTGGTGACTCCCGTGATCGTGCCGGTGAGCAGCCCGATGGCAATGCCCGCGAGGATCACCAGCGCGGTCCACATGTAGCCCAGCAGGACCAGCGTCCGCTGGCTGGCGGCGGGGTTCATGTAGCGGCGGTAGATGTCGTTGACGATGTAGGCCACGCCTGAATTTGCGGTGGAAACGAAAGTGCTCATGAACGCGGCCACCAGCGCGGCCACGAGCAATCCCTTGCACCCGATGGGCAGGTACCCGGCCACCACCTTGGGCAGGATCTGCTCGAAGTCGGGCTTGCCGCCCATTTGCGCCAGGTCCTGCCCAAAACAGGCGATCCCCAGCACGGCGATGCCCGACACCAACAGGAACCGCGGCGCGAGCGAGACGATCGCCATGACCAGGTTTTCCAGCGCTGCTTCGCGCGGGCTGCGCGTCGAGAGCACGTGCTGGATGGCGTAGTTCGGCGTGGGGCCGGCCATGCTCACCAGCACGCCCTTGAGGAACAAGGCCGCGATGAAGACGCCGAACAGCCCGTATCCGTCGCCGCCGCTGCCGTAAACCCGCTCCTGCAAGGCCGGTATTCGCGTCCAATCGAGGTCTAGTTTCCAGCCGAAGAACAAGTTGTCCCAGCCCGCGGGGACGGCGGCGGCCAGTTGCTCGGCCGTGGTCACGCGGATGGCGATGACGGCAATGATGACCGCCGCCGCCACCTTGAGCACGAGTTGGATCAGGTCGTTGAGGATCACGCTGTACATCCCGCCGGCGACGCAGTAGGCGCCCGCCACCAGCATGATTACGACGGCGCAGTAATGCGGCGGAACGGGCCAAGCAACCAAGGGCTGGAGGAACGGCTGGGTGAAGCGGCCGATGCCCTGGAACGCCAGGTTGAGGAAGCCGACGACGCTCACCAGGGCGTAGACGATGACGCTGACATACGCCAGTTCCGAACCGAGTCCCTCGCCGAAGCGGGTCCGCATCCACTCGGCGCCGGTGAGCACGTTGGAGCGGCGGACCCAGGTGCCCAAGTACACCATGCGGAAGATGACGTTGAACAACGGCCAGATCCACAGCAACCACACGCCCTTGACACCGTAGATGAAGAACATCGTCACGAACCACATCGTGCCGCTGACGTCCAGTCCGCTGGAGCCGTGGGCGATTCCGATGATCCACCAGGGCATGACCTTGTCGGCCAGGAAGTATGATTCCGAGTTCTTCGAGGCCCGCCGCGCGACCCACCAGCCGACGGCGAGCATCAAGAGCATGTAAAGAACAATGACGGCGAGATCGACGGGATGCATGGTACGGAGCTTTCCAAACTGTATCCGGCACACGGAGTGTGCCAAATACTTTCTTCAATCGGGGCAGGCCAACAGGTGCCGGATCAAGGCAGCGAAATCGCAGGTGGCCAAGGCGCAATACTTGTCCGCCCCGCCGTAGTAGACCATCAGCATGCCGTCGACGACTACCGCGCCGCAAGGGAAACAGACGCCGCGGTAATAGCCCTCGATCTCGTACTCCGCCTCCGCCTGCATGATCCAGTCCGGCGTGCGGTGGCGGACGATCGACGGATCTTCGAGGTCCAGCAGCACGGCCCCCAGGCGGTAGAACTTGTCGGCCCCCACGACATGATAGATCACGAACCAGCCGTGCGGGGTCTTGATGGGCGGTGTGTTGAAACCCAGCTTCAAGACTTCCCAGGAAGGATTCTTGTTCTTCAGGACCAACTTGGCCGGGGCATGGGCCAGGCCCATCAGATCGTCGGCAAAGCTGATCCACGCGCAGGCCTGATCGGTGCCGTAGCCAGGCCCCACCCATTCAAGCGGACGCCGCAGCATGGCGAATCGGCCACCGATCTTCTCGGGGAAGAGAATCACGTCCCGGTCGTCCAGAAGCGGATCGGTGAGCCAACCGGCGCGGATCCACGTCTTGAAGTCCTTGGTGATTGCCAGCCCGGTGAGGGTGGCGTTGGTCTTGAGATAGTGAGGGAACTCGACCGGCGCGTCGGGCTTGAGATAGCGCTGCCGCGCCTCGGGAATCCAGAACTGGCCGTAAGGGAAATGCCGGGCTGCATAGGTCACGTAGAACCACTCGCCCATCTTCGTGATCCGCGGGTCCTGGATCGTCGCACCGTCGAAGCCCTCGACGCTGGGACCGAGCGCCGGCCGGTCGGAAACCCGCTCGAAGTGGTATCCATCCGTGCTGCGCCAGGCCGAAATAGCACTTGTACTCGGGATGCGACTCGGCAGCCCGATACAACAGCAGGAACTCGTGCTTCTTCTCGTCGAACCAGACCGCCGGGTTGAACACCGCCAGGTCTTCCCAGGGATGGCCGACAAAGGGTGAGAGGATCGGGTTTCCTGCGTAGCGTGTCAGTTTCATCGAGTGGCTCTCCAGGCTGGTTGTCAATGCAGCGTCACCGCGTCCAAGCCGAAATAGGCCTTGGTGCCCTTGGCGGCAGGGTTCGCGCCGACGACCTCGACGCGGAGGATGAATCGGCCGTCTTTGGGCGCGAACGTGCCCAACTCGATCGGCCCACTGAGAACCGACGTGGCGTTGTAGGCATCGTAGTCTTTCGCGGCCTGCCCATTGACGCTGAACCGCAGGATGCCGTAGTCCCAACTCTTCGTGGCGTGCAAGACGATCTTCTTCGGCCCCGTGCGATCGGCCGGAATAAGCAGCTCGACAAAGTCGCCGACCCTGTTGCCGCGGACGAAGAGTTGGGTGGCGTTGCTCCATTCGAGGATGTCGGTTTGCGTCTCGACCGGCAAGCCCTTCGATTTGGCGACGATTTTCATCTGCTCGCACTCGACGGCCCCGGTGATCTTGAACCTCGCCGGCAGCTCCGGGATCGGGCGGGCCGCCTCTTCCGGCATGGGACGGCGATTGCTGCCGGCGCCGGGACGGGCGTACCAGAAGGTGCCCACCGAGTAGGCGAGCTTCGTGGCGGCCCAGTCCCAGATCTCCATGTCGAACTTCAGCGAGCGCTGCCAGGGAACGCCGTCCAGCAGCCGCAGCCGCGAGGTCGTCGTGTAGCCCCGCCAATCCTCGCGGCTTGCGCCGTCGCGCTGCGGCATGGAAATGAACGGCGAGCCGAAGTGCCGCGCCATGCCCCAGGCATAGCCGTAATAGTCCTCGGTGCCCGTGCCCATGTGCGAGGGCAGCTTCTCGCCGTCGACATAGACCCGCTCATCGCCCTCGCCATACCAGGCGGGCGAGGGGCTGAAGGCCGTCAACGTATCGCCGACATAAACTCCCTGGCCGGTGGTTTCCAGGTAGTTCCAATCCATCGTGCCGGCGGCCGCCTTGGTTTCGATCGGGTACTGGTGCCGCCAACTGGCATGGAAGTGCATCGAGCGATCGTTCCACTTCCAGGGACCGAGGGATGCGGCGAGACGGACCGCGACGCCTTTCTTCCCCAGGTTCTTGATGGCAATGATGCCCGATTTCTGGTACGGCATTACCCAACGGGCTGTCAGCTTGCCGTCCGCGGCCACGCTGCGGTCCCAGTCCTCGACCGGACGGAGCCGCGTGCCGCAGCCAAAAAACTCGCCCAGCGGGCACCAGATCGTAGGCTCTCCGTCGAAGGTCGCCACAAGCACGGCGGAACGCAACACCTGCGGGGCGTCTTTCGGGTCAATTTGGACTTCCAGCGTCCGAACGGCATAGCTCCCGGAAGGCAGGTCGGCCGGCAGATCCGCCCCCGGCGATACCTTCCGTCGGGCTTCGTAAGCCGGCGGCGCCAGGGACACGTGTGCGGTGCGATCGAGTGCTTTCGAGGTTTGCTCCAGCTTCTCGGCAGCCGCTTCGTAATCGGCCATCGTGAAGGTCTTCACTTTCGTGCCCGGCTCGTAGGCCCGATAGTTGATGTTGTAGTAGAACGGCAATTGATCGAGCGTGATCTTGCAGCCGGAGGCGAAGGGGATCGGCAGGTAGAGGTCGGCGCCGACGCCCTCGGTAGCCTTTTCGTCGGAAGCCACGAAGGCGAACGGCGGCTTGACGAAACCGCGTCCGCTAAGCAGGTCGTTGATCTTCAGCGCCGGGGATGGCGTCTTGGCGCCGTCGAAGTAGAAGCGGATCAACTGGTTGTTTTTCGCCCCAAGCAGGGGAATCCAGAAGCGGGCAATGCAGCCCGGCCCCTGGTGTTCCATGACAACCCATTCCTTCCGGCCCTCGTTGGTTTCGGTGCGGATGAACTGCTCATAATCGTGGTTGGCGAACCAGGTCTTGGGATCGGCGGGATCCGTTTGTGCCCGGTCGTAGCTGCTGGCCTGAAGACAGCGGAAGGCCGGGGCAGGTAATCGGGCCAGGCTATCGCGATCGACCATTTCCGCCAGCAAGCCCGGGAGCGTTACCGGTTCGCCGCCGCGGGCGACGGCGGCCAATCCGAGAACGGCTGTAACGAGGACAAGTGTCGGATGTCGCATGGTGGTTTCCTTTTGATGTGGAGATCGATTTGCAACGGTCGCGATAGTAAACCACAGGCCGGCGCGCATTGCAAATTCACACGCCCAGTATTTCCGCAATTTGAGCGACCGACGCCGTGCCGGTTGTGCCGAGTTGGTGGATAACGACCGACGCCGCTGCGCTGGCCACTTGCAGGGCTTCTAAGGGCGCTGCGCCGGCTGCCAAGGCGGCGGCCAGGTTGGCGGTGACCGCGTCACCCGCCCCGACGATGTCGATCTCGCCGCAGACCGGCAGCGCCGCAGCGTGGACCGCCTGGCCGTCGGGCGTGGCGGCCACGATACCATCTTCCGCAAGGGTCACGAACACGTCGCGGCCGTTCCGCACGGCAAGTTCCCGTGCCGCGCGGGAAACGTGTTCGACGTCCGCTGGCGGACCCCCGCCGCAAAGCTTCCCCAGTTCGGCACGATTCATCTTCCAACAAACCGCCGGGTAACCGCGTAGACCCCGCCGGCTATCGGCCAGAATCCGCAATTGCGGACGCAACCGGGCGATCTCTCTCACGGCATCCAGCACACCTGCCGTCAACACGCCGGTCCCAGCCGCGTCAACCTGGTCCATGATCACCAGGGCATCGATCCGCTGGGACTCGTCGCCCACGCCGGCGATGAGTTGCCGCTCGACTTCGGCCGGCGTGGGCGTCCAGTTCTTGCTGTCCAGGCGGTTGAGTTCCCGCGGCGGCCTGCCGGGCTCGACCACCAGCGGCTTGCAGTAGGTAAATGTGCGGCGCAACGGCGTCTGCAGGAAGCGGTCGATGCAGACGCCCGGCATCCGCTGCATGGCGCGGACCAGCTCGAAGCCCTCGCCGTCCTCGCCGGCAAACCCCAGGGGAATAATCCGGCCGATGCCCAGGGCGACAAGGTTATTGAGTACCGTGCCCGCCCCGCCGGGTTGGGCCCGCACCCGCACAACGTTGAATACGCTGAGGCCGGTTTCGAGCGAGGTTTCTACGAGGGCTGGATCGATCTCCAGGTAGCGGTCGAGACAGAAATCCCCCAGCACGGCGATCGACAAGTGGCTATAGCGGCCGGTAATCTCGTGGAATTGTATGGAATTCATGGGGGTCCGGTCAAACGGGAAAACAGATGATGAACAAATGCGAGATTATCACATTGAAGATAGCGCATGTCTCCGCCCATGCGGGAGTAGCTCTTGCAGAAGCGGAGATAATAGGCGGGATTGGTCTTTGGCGGTTCGCCCGTGGTCCAATCCCAGCCGCCGCCGTCCTGGAGATCGACGACACAGATCGTGTGGCCGGCGACGATCGGCCGCCCTTCCTGGAGACGGAAATTGTTGACGCAGCTCAGGCTCTTTTCGAAAACCTGTGGCCCCATGATGGCCGAACCGACCGAGAGGACAACGCCGCCGTCCAAACGATCCGCCGCGTGGGTGAATTGGGCGAAATCGCGCTGCGCTGCGCGGCCGATCGCCGCGCCGTGGAACATCGGATGCGTAGCGATGATGTCGTAGCCGACGCCCGGGTGCACGCTCATCGGCACGCCGTGGCGGAAGGCGGCAGCCAGGATCGAGGTCTCTTTCCAGCGGTGTTGCACCGTGTAGCGGCCAGCCGGCAAGTGGTGTTCGTGCATGGCCGCGAGCAAATCGGCCCGCGCGGCCGTGAGGGAATCCGCCGGGTCGCTGCGGATGGCGTCTTCCAACTCTTTGGGCGTTGGCAGCGTCGCGCCGTCTTCTTCGATGAATCGGCCAAGGGCCCGTCCGTAGCCTACTGCCCTCAGCCCCGCTTCAAGCAGGGCGATGTGGATGTTGCGGCCCGTTTCGTCCCAGGTGCCAAAGCAGCCCTCGGCGACGCCGTTGCGGACGCTTTCCGTCGAGCGGCCCAACCAGGCATATTCCCAATCGTGGATCGTGCCGGCGCCGTTCGTGGCCAAATGCGTGAGCCAACCTTGGGCCATCAGGGCATTGACGATTGGTGCGGCGCCATTCTTGACAAGGTGGGCGCCATAGATAAGCATCACCGCGGCCTTACGCTGCCGGGCTGCGCGAATCTTGGCCGCCAGGTCGTCTAGTGCGGCCGACAATCGCGCGTCCAGCGGCGGTGGCGTGGCAGCCGGATCAACAAGGATTTCCTCCACGCGCGTGAGACTTTTGCGCTGGGCCAGCGGATAGACTTGGGGTTGACGAGGATCGGACGGGAAGCCGGACCAGCTCATACTAGGCCTCCATCCGCACTTGACTGCAGGCCGGGTAAGGTGGGCCGAGCGCAGCGAGTCCCACCATCCTTGATTTGAAGTGTATCTTGGCGGGACTCGCTGCGCTCGGCCCACCCTACGGTCTGCGGGTCTGCACTTGTCAGGCGGCACAGGAGGGCTTCGGCGTCCCGATAGTCGGGGATCACGCAATCCGCGCCGACGCCCAAGAGCCGCTGCCGCTTCCAGGGATCCATGCGTCCGGAGCCGTTGTTCGCCTCATCGCTGGCCACGGCGACGGCCAATCCGCCCACGGCCTTGGTGTTCTGGATTTCCACGTAACCGTCGCCGAAGGCCAGCAGCCGCTCGCCCGAGATGGCGTTTTCGCGAAGGATGCGCTCGATGACCATTTGCTTGGAGAAGTTCTGATAGTCGTCCCGCGCCCCGTAGATCCGCGGTCCGAAGTAGCGGGCTACGTCGAGCAATTCGGCCTCGGCCTTTACCGGCGGCTCGTCGGTGCCGCTGGCCAGGTAGAGCGTAAGCCCCCGGGCGGAAAGCTGCTCCAGGAGTTGCCGGCTGCCGTGGACCAGCAGGTTGTCGGGTCGGAGTCTTCCGCTCCGCAGCCCCTCGACCCGGTCGCCGATCCGCTGGTCGAGGCGGCGGAGGTATTCGTGCTTGTACCACAACGGCTCGCGCGGGCGCCGCCGCGCTGGGCTATCCGCTCGGCCAGTTGAATCATCTGGAAAATCGTCTGCTTGCCATTCAGCCGCATGATGTCGTCGTAGGCCAGTCGCCGCAGGTTGGCGTCGGTCTCGCCGCCCTTTCGCGGCAGCATCTCGACGAACATCGGCACCATCACTTCCGGCCAGCCCTGGCGGATCAGCGAGAGAGTGCCGTCGAAATCGAACAACACATAACGGATATCCGGCCGGGGACGGAACCCCGCACTAAACTCGACAAGACCGACAAACGGTGGCATGTTTTTCTCGGGAGACACAGTAGGTCAGGCTTTCCAGCCTGACCTCGTCCGGTTAATTGTCAGGCTGGAAAGCCTGACGTACAACGTTTCTGCGATTCTGCCAGGTGGTTGAAAATACTACCATATCTCAAACCCTCACCCTAGCCCTCCCCCGGAGGGCTGAGCGGAATTCCTCGCTAAAATACTACCAGATGGGAAGGCCATACGTGTCCAACCAGCTTTACTCCGATGACCGCGGCACTGGCAACCGCAAGAATCGGGTAGAAATAAGGCCAGAATGGCGGGGGACTTGCCGCATCGCTCGGACCGTCCGTCGATGGCACGGAGGCAAGTTTGAAATCGAGAAACCAGGCTGCGTAGACCACCACCAGGATCGGGGCAAGCCACAGCAATTCGCCCGCAGCGATCACGCCCAACAACGCGAGCATCTCGGCCATCACCGCTCGGGCCGGTCGCCGTGAAAAAACCGGCACCGACAGCAGCAGCAAGACAGCCCCGCCGATGGGAACATAATTTTCCAAGCTCGTCCTGGGGCCCGGAACATAGTAAACCGACGCCAGAACGGCGGCACTCGCCACGACACGCAGAATCGGGCGCCGCATTGCCGGCGGCAGGATCCAACGCTTTTGGCGTTGATGCCCGTGAAGTTCCAAAGCCAGCAGGTGAAACATGATTAGCCCGGCAAGCCCGGTCAGGTTCCATCCGTTGTCGAGCCAAGTCAACCGGCCGGGCACCATGTACCCATGGTCGGCGAGACCTTGGACCACGAAGAACAGGAGCGGATAGGCCAGGATTCGCGCCACCCGTGGAAGTTCTTCCCCGCCGGCGATGTTGGGATTGCTCCAGCGAAAACCGTCACCCGTATAGGGTAGTGGGCGGCGCCGGGGGATCAAAGCAGGAACCCGCCGCTTATACTGCGGATAATCGTCCGGAAAATTCTCCGTCAGATAGCGTTCCTCGCCGCGAATCACCGGCAGATAGATCGCCAGCCACCACACCGGCAGTAGGGGGGCCAGCGGCCACCAGCCCGCCATCACCACAATTCCGGCGTCGAGCAAGGCGTTGGCCAGGTAGAACGGGTGCCGCACAAAGCGATACGGTCCGATTGTGGCGACGACCCGGTTTTGCCGCAAACAGCCCTTGGCCCAAGTGTGCAGCCATGCCCCCAGAATTAGGAATGGGAGACCGGCCAGAATTGTGTGGGGACTGGTCGTGCCAGCCCAAAGCGTGCCGACGACCAAGCCGATAGTGACGAGGTAGAACCGTAATCCGCCTCGATTTAGCGGCGACTTCATGTCAAATATGATAGCTGAAGTTGCCCGGTTTGGCGAGGGTCTCCCGACCCCGCCGATTCGTCCGACCGAAGGTTTCCCTATTTGCTCACGAGACCTTCGGTCGAGGGTGTGGCTCGGTCAGAGACCGGCCACAATGACGTATGTTGCCCGGTTTGGCGAGGGTCTCCCGACCCCGCCGATTCGTCCGATCGAAGGTCTCCCTATTTGCTCACGAGACCTTCGGTCGAGGGTGTGGCTCGGTCAGAGACCGGCCACAATGACGTGTGTTGCCCGGTTTGGCGAGGGTCTCCCGACCCCGCCGATTCGTCGGACCGAAGGTCTCCCTATTTGCTCACGAGACCTTCGGTCGAGGCTGTGGCTCGGTCAGAGACCGGCCACAATGACGCGTTCCCGCGCAGAGCGCGGGAACAAGGATCTTGGGAAAGAATTCTAAATTCGCACTGGAAAGATTTGCTTCTTTGTGGCAACAATAGAGAATACTTCCGTCTGGCCCCACCGCGATCCACCCCATCCCCACCTTTGGATTCATGCCATGTCCCGCCTGCCCACTCGACGCTCGAGCCAAACGATCTACTTGATCTCACTCCGCATTCTCGGTGCCCTGCTTGCCCTGGCGAGTTTCGTCTCCCGCCCGGTGCAAGCCAGCGACCCAATCACCGTGGCCGCCCTCAAGCGGGTCGAGGCGAAGAGCCGCGACGTGGCCGCACGTGTCGTAGGGTCAACCGTGGGAGTCATCAACCAGTCGCTGGCCACCAATGGCCGGTTGGGTGAGGGCAGCGGCGTCGTGGTAAGCGAAGACGGCCTGATCCTCACCGTCGGCCACGTCCTCGCCAAGCCTGGCAGCGAGTTGACGGTGATCTTCCCCGATGGCCGCCGCGCCGCGGCCAAGGCCCTGGGCGCGAACTTCTCACGCGATTCCGGTCTGGCAAGAATCACCGAGCCCGGCAAGTGGCCGCACGTCGAAATGGGCCATTCCGACGATATCAAGCCGGGCACCTGGTGCATGGCCTTGGGCCATCCCGGCGGCATTCAGCAGGGCCGTACGCCGCCCATCCGCCTGGGGCGAGTCCTCAATTCCGGCAAGGGCGCCCGATTTCTCGTCACCGATGCTACTGTCATCTCCGGCGATTCAGGCGGACCACTGTTCGATCTGGACGGCCGCGTGATCGGCGTCCATTCCAACATCGGTATGAACGTGGATCAAAATCAGCATGTGCCGATCGATGTCTACCGCGAACAGTGGAACGACCTCCTCGCCGGCAAGGCGATCGGCACTCCCGCTGACCTGCACGCTGCCAATGGTATGCCCAGCCCTGAGAAGCTCAAGAAGTTCCGTGAACTGCTCTTGCAAAGGCTGACGGCCGGCGATCCGGAGGTCCGCGATCTGATGAAGGACGGCCGCCTCAATCTCACACCCGCTGACATCGATCGGTTGATTGCCAAGTGGGAAAAATCGCCGCCCGCGGGCGGCGCTGCCAAGACCGCGCCTCCACCCGCCGTCAGTGCCGCCAATAAACCGCTGGACTTCCTCAAGTTCCAGAGACTCTTCCAGGACCGGTTGCTGGCCGGCGACCCGGAAGTCCTGGGCCTGATCAAGAACGGCACGATGATGGTCACGCCGGAGCAGATGCACCAACTGATGGACCAATGGGAGAAGAAGGCCCTGGCCGCCGATTCCGCCAAGCCGAAGTCGGGCGAGAATCCGCCGGCAAAGTCGACTGCCGGCTCGAACCAGGCCGAACCATCGAAGACCGCGCCCGGACCAACTGCCAACGATGGCAAGGACCAATTAGCCAAGCTCCGCGAAATGCTTGAGAACTCCGAGCCCATGGGCAACGGCCGCTACCGTCTCCGCATGACGCCCGAAAACGCCAAGAATTTCCAGGGCCTGCTCGGTGCCATGCAGAGGCGAGGCCATGCCTCCGAGTTGGAGTACGGCAAATCGAGTCCGGGCCTTCTGAAGGACATCGCCCCGATCGCCGCCCAGGCCGGCCGGAGCACGGTCGTCGTTCTCTGCGACGGCAAACCGGCCGCCTTGGGAACGGTGGTCCGCAAAGACGGATACATCGTCACCAAAGCCAGCGAGGTCCACGGCAAGTTGTCGTGCAAGATTGGCTCGAGGGAGCTGTCGGCAAGCATCGTCAAATCCAAGACCGATGACGACCTTGCTTTGCTGAAGGTTGATGCCAATGACCTTGTGCCCATCACCTGGGCCGACGGCGATCCGCCGGTCCCCGGCAGTTGGCTGATCACGCCCGCTGCCGAAAAAGACGTGCTTGGCCTGGGCGTTGTCAGCATCCCGGCCCGCGCCATTCCCGACGCGCCGAAGATTCTGCTCAAGAATCGGGCCATCGTCGGCGTGATGATGGATCAGACGGCCAAGGACGCCCGCGTCAAAGAAGTCACCCCCAATCTGCCTGCGGCCAAGGCTGGCCTGAAGCCGGGCGACGTGATCGTGAATATCGACGGACAGAAGACGCCAGACTTCAAGGACGTCAATCAGGTCATGGGCAAGTACAAGCCGGGCGACAAGGTGACGATGGAAATCACTCGCGACGGCAAGCCGATGAAGCTGAAGGTCGATCTGGTGTCGTCCGACCAGATGGCGCCGAAGATGAACGGCGACTCGTTGACTCACTTGAGTGAGGCCGGCGGAACGGTCAGCAAGCGGCATAACAGTTTCCCGAACGCCTTGACGCACGACACGGTGCTGCAAGCCGCGCAGTGCGGCGGCCCGGTGGTGGATCTCGACGGCCGGACGATCGGTCTGAACATCGCCCGTGCCGACCGCACCGCCAGCTATGCGATTCCGGCTGGAGTCGTCCGCAAGGCGATTGCGGAATTGTTGGCCGGCAAGTAGGTCCCTTCTGCCGGAAGGGACTATTGTGCGTCGCCCCCGTGAGCGGCGTGGTGTTCTTCACATGGCTTGAGCACATTAGTCCCAGTCCGGGCACCCGGGTACCGCGCAGCGGTCGGCGGGATCTACGGCGGCGGCCCTCCGCCGCCGGCCTCGTACCTTTCCAACGATCCGGCCATCGCGTCAATGAACGACGGTACCCGTCCGGCGGCCGTGAACACGCGGCTGACCACGATCGGTCGAGGATAAAGGCTGCTGATGAAGTCGAAGCAGAACTCCTCGGGTGTGTGCCGGATCATCACGGCGTTGGCAAATGCGCCGCCGAGCAGATCTTCGGGGAACCGCACTTGCTCATAAAGTTCGGTGATCGGCCCCGGGGGCGACGACGTGGAATGGCCGTGCGGCGTTTCCGGCATGGCGCCACCGCCGGAATGTGGCGATGGGCCGCCCGAAGAACCTGCCTCACCGCCGACGATGGGTCCATGGTGCCCGCCACCGCCAGCGTCGTCCGCTGCGATGCCGCCCGGCCCGCGATCGCCCGGCGGTGGGTGGGAGCTTGTGTGCGGCGGAGTAAAGCGGGGCTTCAGCGGTCCGATTTCGCTTTCGTAGTGCTTGACGTTCAGCCGCAGTGCCGCCAGGAATTGGGAGAAGCTGTTGGCCGTCATAATGATCCGCCCGACAACTTGTTGCGGCTGGGAGGTCATGGAAAGCAAGTCAAGCACGAAAAGTTCATTGGTCTGGAGGACCATCAAGGCGGTCGCGAACACGCCGCGGCCGACTTTTTCCGGCACTCGGGCGCCAACGGGGGTATGCTGGAAGTTCTGAAAATACGAAAGTCCGCCGGGATCGGGATCGCCCGGAGCGTTGGGAAACGGCTCATCGACCATAGCAAGGCACCTCAAGACCGGATTTGGGGTCGCAAGCCGCTCGGCCCGTCCCCACTTGCTGGTAATCCTAACGCGGCGCTGGCCGGCACGCAACCACGTCGCCAGAAGGTTGCCTCCGCGGCTTTTGTAAAAGAGAATTGATTCCGTTGACTTGTCTCTTTCAGGCAAGCGACATGAATTCTGTTATTCGTACTGCCCTTCGCGCCTTCGGAGAGGCAGAGTAAGATGGGTCTTGAATGAGATTCCGAAGGGGACGTAGCTCAATTGGGAGAGCACTAGCTTTGCAAGCTAGGGGTTGCCGGTTCGACCCCGGTCGTCTCCACTTGACGTAAGTATTGCCGAATCCTGGATTTAGGATACCTGCCTGCGTTGGGCAGTGCGGCTTGAAGGTTGTGAGAAAAGGGTAGTCCTACCCCTTTCTCGACCTCAAGGAGCACTGCCCATGTCTGTTAGAGTTCCCAAATACCGTCTTCACAAAGGGAGCGGGCAGGCGTTGGTTCAGTTGAATGGCCATCGGATTTACCTGGGAAAACACGGATCGGAAGAAAGCAGGGAGAAGTACCGACGAATCGTCGCGGAATGGCTGGCCAACGGAAGCTCACCCGTGTCGCCTACGATGGCCGGTACAACTCCGGGGGTAACTGGCGGCGTGCTGGTGGACCAGGTAGCCATCGGCCCAAAGGCCCAAGCGATCCTCCGATCATTTCTCAAGCCTGATGCCCCTAAGGGTCAGCTTGGTTGCCAAGCGCGAGATTTGAAAGAACTGATAGGAAACACGCCAAAGCAGGTTCGCAGCAGTGTTCCGATCTTAGAACAGGTTTTCCGGACCCCGATCAGCGAGAAGGCTCGCGTAGGTGGGCTTCTCGCTAAGGTATTTGAACAAACCGGTATCAGTCAACCGCGTGAGAATATGCGATCGGGGAAACGAGTCTGCCGGTTTTTCGCCATCGTTTGTGATCAGTTGTACAAAGTGGATCCGACGGGTCCCCCGCCTTTCTGGTTGAGAAATGGCTAAGTTTCTGGCCGCTGCGACATCTTGATTCCGCCGCCACTGGCATCATGTGGAACCTGCACGTAAACCCGCCGGTCCCGCGCAGCGCGGTACTTCTGCGCATAGCTGGTGCCCATTTTCGATTTGTTCGTGAAGTTCTGGCTCTCGTTGTCAATTGTCGGTGCTAATTTGCAGGCCATTATGCGCCGCGCAAACCTTTACAGCTCAACAGGATGCGCGTGCATCTGATACCGCGGTGCGCATGGAATCGCCTAGTGGGGGAGAGAACGATGAACATGGCAAGCAGGGTAACCGTCAATAAATCGACAGCCTTGTGGCGCGTGGTAGGCTGAATGCGTGGGTTCGATTCAACCAGCGACATTCGGAGGACCAAGCGATGAGGCTGCTATAATTGAGGGTCGCGGACCACACGCCACCCCACAAGCACTAAAGAGTTGCATAGCTAATGTGGTGAACGAAACAGACGCGACCTCCTTGGCGGATGGTGCAGGAGGTCGCTTGGCTAGATCGCGGGCGAGGGCAGCCCGGCGGGGGCGAGAGACGCTCTCGGGCGCGCGCCCGTAGTGGCGCAAGCTAACGCGGATCTGGCGATGCGTGTCTTCGTTCCCGCTCGGATCGTGCGCCTGCAAGGTTGCGGCGAATGGCGGCATCGTCGGGCTTGATGTCCAGGGCCTTCTGAAAATAGAGGATGGCCTCTTCGACCTGTCCGCGGTTGGCTAGAACGACACCGATGTTGTTGTGGGCTTCCGCATAGTCGGGCTTGATTTGCAGGGCTTTCCGGTAATGCGCGATGGCCTCGTCGCCTCGTCCGCGGCCGGCTAGGAGAAGACCGAGGTCGTTGTGGGCTTCCGCAAACTGAGGATTGATCTCCAGCTCTTTCTGAAAATGCGCGAGGGCCTCGTCGCCTCGCCCTCGGCCGGCCAGCACAACAGCCAGGTTGTAGTGGGCTTTTGCAAAGTCGGGCTTGATTTCCGCGGCCTTCCGGTAGTGGGCGATGGCCTCATCGACCTGCCCGCGGCCGACCAGAGCAAGACCGAGATTGAAGTGGACTTCGGCCAAGTCGGGCTTGCTCTCCAGGGCCTTCCGATAGTGGGCGATGGCCTCATCGACCTGCCCGCGGCCGGCCAGCAGAGCGCCGAAGTTGATGTGGGCTTCGGCGAAGTCGGGCTTGATGCCCAGGGCCTTTTTGTACTGGGCGACGGCCTCATCGACCTGTCCGCGGTTGGCCAGGAGAAGACCGAGGTTGACGTAGGCTTGCGCGTAGTCGGGCTCGATATCGAGGGCCTTCCGGTAGTGGGCGAGGGCCTCGTCGACCCGACCGCAGGCGGCCAAGACAAGCGCGAGGTTATTGTGGGCTTCGGCGTAATCGGGCTCGATTGCCAGGGCCCTCTGGTACTGGGCGATGGCCTCATCGACGTCTCCGTGGGCGGCCAGGGCATTGCCAAGGTCGCGGTGCAGCGAAGCATCCTGGGGCAGCTTTTCGATTGCGATGCGATAGTGCTCGACGGCCGCGTCAGGCCGGCCGCACTGCACGCGCCAGTTTACCGAAGTGCTGGTGCAAGTCCCAGTCGTCAGGCGCATTGGCGATTGCCGTTTCGTAGGTCTTCCAGGCCGCCTGCAAGGCCCGCGGCGTCAATGCCTGCCGGCCAAGGTCGTCCCTTCGCTGACGCGCTGCGGCCTGGCGGAAGCCGTGGCCGAGTTGATCGGCGAACGGTTTCCCGGACGTCATATCCACCATGATCTCGGCCGACTCGTACTCGTCCCAGGGGGTCCGTGCCAGCAGTTCCGCGCAGCGCTGCCGCGAGGGGATTTCGCCGGGGATTTGACCCTGCTTGCCCGCAGCGGCCAGTTGCGGCAAGGCCGCGCAGACCTGGTCGAAAACCGCTCTGGCGAGCCAGTAGTTTCCAGCGAAAGTCAAATGGACGTGCTCATAGAAGAGGTCCCCGCCCAAAATGCCTTTGTGGTCCGCATCGCCGAGAGCCATACTCCGCTGGGCATCGGCAAAACGCACCCCGCGGGCCTCTTGCTCGCCGGCCACCTCACGGATGATCGCATTGATGCGGGAGTCGGCGCGGAACCGCAGGACGTCCAAATCGCGGGCCAGCTCGAAGCAATCCCGCGCCTCTTCCCAGCGGCCGGCCTTCATCAGACATTGGCCAATACAGAATTGCAGTTCCGCGAAGCAGTTGTCGATCTTCGCCGCCGCCTCGTATTGTCGGGCTGCCTCATGCCAGCGGCCCTTGGCTTCCAACTCGCCGCCCGCCTTGTAAATCGACTCCCATTGCGCCAGGTCCTCGGCAGCCAGCCCCGGCCGGTGCAGCGAAGCCAGCGGCGGACAATCTCGCAGGTTCACGGCCACGGTCGAAAGAACAACCGCGGCACCCGCACGCCGGGCGATGCCGCAGATCTCGATCAGGTTCCGCCGGTAGTTGTCGTAGACGGCTGTCAATCGCGGATCATCGGCCGTTACGGGGTTGTTGAGGAACATCTCCATGCCGCGCCAATGCCCCGGAGTGCCCGGGCTGCCTTGGAAGTAAGCCGCAGCATCGCCAAGCAACTGCCCGAACCGCATCGACTTTACCCAGAGATTAGCCCGAATCGCCCACGGGCTGGGCGACCACCGCTGGAAAACGGTTCCCGGACCGAAGGGACCGATGACCTCGTTGTTTCCCATGTAGACGACGAAAAGGTCCGGTTCGCGGGCCGCGCAGTCACGGGCGATCTCCACGGTCACGTGCGAGTTGATCGCCGTCATGGCCCCATTGACGACCTCGAACTGCACGCCTGGATACTTCTCGCGGAGCATAACGTCGAGGATCCGGCCAAAGCTGAACGACGGGTCGGGCGTGCCCATGGCAGCGGAACTCCCGAGGATGAAGATGCGGACCCTTCCAGGGGGCTTGGCGACGAGAAGGCATGGATGCGGGGCGCGAGCGACCCTCGGCGGAAAGAACCGCCAGCCGAAGCGGTAGTTAATCGTGCAGGCGCCGCCGGCATCGGGGCCAAGGAAGAATCCCGTGGGATAACCATAGCCCGCCAAGCGCAATCCGACTTCCAAAAGGCCGAGGAAGAGGATTGGGGAGAGGACGCAAAGCGTCAATCGCAGCAGCCAACCGCGCCATCCGCGAAAGCGTCGCAGCTTGCCGCTCGATGGGTCCCGCGGCGAGCCGGTTGCGCGGTTGGGGGCCGCTTGGCTTCCCTCTCCCTCCGGGAGAGGGGCTGCGCCGCCGTCCGATCCGAACTGGATGCCCGAGCGGTCTGTCTGACTCTTCTTCCTTGATCTTCGCCCCATTTGGACGCCTCGCTTTCCGCCAAGAATTAACGGCTCCATTACAATATAGCACGTCTGACTACGAAAAACGGTGAGCGGACTGCCAGTCGCGGCGCTGGTTGTCGGACTCGGCGTCTGGCGGCGGAAGAAATGGATCTGAGATTTCAGATCTGAGATTTGAGATTTGACGATTGACCACGGACAGTCGAGTGCTGAAGGCTTATTTGGCTGCCGCGACCTGTAGGCGGGTATCCTGGCTTGTCCGAGCTTCGATCGGGTAGCCCGTATAGCCAAAGAACCAAACGATCTTTGCCTGCGGCGGTGGGGCACTCGAATGTCACTAGCTTAAGCGTGAAGCCTTCGGCCAGCCCACAACGGCTTGTGGTGGCACGCCATCGCTGCTACGATTCGCTGTGGTCGCCTGCCTTAAGCTAGTGACATTCGTGGGGGGCACTCCTCAACAGGCAAGGAAATACACCCCACGCCCCCATAATAGCCAATCCAGGATGCCTCTTTCATGGTGCATTGGCCTATAAGTGGCCCAGCTTTTCTTGACATCCGGCCTCGGGTCCCAGGCACTCGGGCGATCACAGGGCCCTCCAGCGGCCTTGGGGAAGGTCTCGTCCAGGCTGAGTTCGTGCCGCATCCAGTCGATCGCGCGCTACGACGCGTGCAGCAATCTATAGCGCTTCTTGGTGTCGCATCGAACGGTATCGCGGCGTCGGCCATGCCTGCATAGGCTTCGGAGCATTCGACGTGCCTTTCGCCGGCGCCCTGCGCTTGCCATCCGGCGTCGTGTCGCGAATGCCGCCAAGGACGCCTTTGTTAGCCCTTGAAAATGGATCTCTGCCAAGCGGATTCTATTTCCGGAAATAGGATTGAACGGCGACTGCTGACGACAGCAAAACTCTATTCCTCCAACAGCGGGGGATTCTCACTGTTGCCGCCGCCGAAGACCACACCGTGCCGCTCGCGGCCCAACGCGGTTGCCACGATGGCAAGGAGGAAGATCGTCGCGGCACTCGTGGCCATGACGTAGGAATAAGGGTATTGCTTGGCCAGTGTGGACTGCACGATGGCAATCGAAGCGGCGATGAAGTTCCCGCACTGGTAGGCGAAGCCGGGCAGAAAGCCGCGCACCCGGTCCGGCGACAGTTCGTTGATATGCGCGGGGATGATGCCCCACGCCCCCTGTACCATGAACTGCATCACCACCGCGCCCGTGATGATCGAAGTCATGCCGGAAGAGAACGCCCACAGCGGCGTCACGGCCAGGGCACCGAGGAAGGCCACGATCATCATTGCACGCCGCCCAAGACGATCGGACGCCAGCCCGAAAGCCACCCCGCCGACGATCGCCCCGGTCATCATCAGCATCACCACCTGCGAATAGGAGCGGGCGTCCATGCCACGGAATTGCTTCATGAACGTAGGAAACATGTCCTGCGTGCCGTGTGAAGCGAAGTTCATCGCTGCCATGAGCAGCGTGAGATAGAGCCAAATCTTCCAGTGCGAGCGGAGAGTGCGGCCCAAGTGTGACCAATTCTCCGCCTTGGTGCGCCGCCAGATCTCCGACTCCTTGATGCCGAAACGGATCAGCAGCGTCAAGAACGCCGGCAAACCGCCGAGCAGAAACATCACGCGCCAACCGAAACGGTCGAGCATGAACCATGCGGCCACGGCCGAGAGCAGGTAGCCGGCTGCGTAGCCTTCCTGCAGCAATCCGCTCAGTACGCCGCGCCAGCGGGCGGGCACTTTTTCCATGACCAGCGACGTGCCCACGCCCCACTCGCCGCCCATACCGATGCCGAACAGCGCCCGCAAGATGAAAAAAACGGTCACATTGGGCGAGAACGCCGTAGCGACCTCGACCACCGAATAGAACACCAGGTCGATCATCATGGGAATGCGGCGTCCGTAGCGGTTGGCGAGCAGGCCGAAGACGAAGGCCCCGACGGGCCGAAACATGAGCGTAAGCGTCAACGAGAAAGCAATTTCGGGCTCCGACACGCCAAAATCCTTGGCGATGGCCGGCAAGGCGATGACCACGAGAAAGAAGTCGAATGCGTCGAGCGTCCAGCCCAGGAACCCCGCGATGACGGCGAAGACTGCCTCGCGGGTCGGGACGGCCACCGCAGTGACGCCACCGCTATCTGGCAGGGCAACGGCCCGGATTTCGCTGCTTTCTCGTTGCCCCATGCGGTTCCCTTCGATGACTGTTGGCTCCCCGTGGCCGGCTGCATTGTATGCGACCAACCCAAGTCTATAATAGTGGGCAGGAGGGTGGTATGAGCGAGCGTCATGTTCGTGTGGTTTTGAGTCGTCGCCAATTTCTCAGATCGCTGGCCGAAGAGCTTTGCCAAGGCCGGTTGGTGCTGGTGTTGGAGGGAAAAGTCGATGCGCTTCACCGTCGACGTTACGGTAGTGGCTGTATATCGCGCAGACGATGACAATCTTCGTTGCGCGTCATTTGGACTTTTTCAAAGCGGCGTCAAAGCGTTTGGCATTGGCTTTCATGGCACTCAGATAATCACCGGAGGCCGGAACATTCGCACAGGTTTCAAAGGCGACCGGTTCGATACCCATCTTGCGGAGACGACTGGCGACGGCGGGTAGCGGGTCTTGCTCCCAGATCATCAATCTGGCGGAGTGCTTGGCATACATGGCCTTCAATTTCTGCCATTCGGCTTCCGCGGGCATTTCATCGGGCTCCCAATGTACCGCCTGCAAATTCCAGCCATAACGGCGTGCGATGTATTGATACACCGGATGCGAACCCAAGAGTGGCTCCTTGCCGAGCTGCAACGAGGCGGCGGCCAACAGCTTATCGAGGTCCGCCAGATCTTCCTTCAGTGCCTCACAATTAACATCGAAATCCTTGGCCGCGTCCGGTACGAGACGGACGAGTTCGTCGTGAATCGCCTGTGCCTGCAAAGCCGCCTGCTGCGGGTCCATCCACGTGTTGAAGTCGATGAGGCCATGGCTGTGCATGCCTTGCGGGCCGTGGCTGTGCGTGATGACTTCCCCATTCTGGACGTAGCGGTCGGCAAACGACTGTGAGGTCACGACCTGCTTCGTGAGCGGCAACACGGCAGCCGGTAGCCACTTCTCATATTCGGCGCCGTTGAGCAAAATGAGGTCCGCCTGCTGGTACTGCCGAATATCGTCCTCCCGCGGTTTCCAGAAGGCGGGGTCCTCCTCACGCGGCACCGGGAAGACGATCTCAACACGATCGCCGGCGATGCGCTGTGTAAAATACTCCAGCGGATAGTTGACGACCGCAACGCGCTTGGGGCTGCCGGCCGACGGCGAAACGACGGGCGCGGTGGCCGCCGACCATGGGTACGTGGTGCCCGCGGCCCGCGGTCCCGACAGGCCCAACCAGCGGACCGTCATCCAGGCAAGCACGGATGCGATGGCGGCGCCCGCCGTCAAAACGATCAGGATTTCCGTGGCCTGCAGCCAGAACACGATCCGCCGCCCGCAGCCGATTTTGAACATCGTCTCCATCTCGCCCCGTCGCAGTCTGAGCGACAGGAGAACAACCAGCGCCAACAGCAGCCCCGTTGCCACCCCGACCAGCAGCGACTGGGCGTCGAAGAACCGCTTTACGCGAAACACCAGGTCGAGCGTCTCGGCGACGATCTGGTGCGGCGCCAACAGTTGCACCGTTGCCTTCGGGTCCTGGTAGCGCCCGCGCAGAATCGCCGCGGACTTCTCGTCGTGCGGCACGACCACGACCGCGCCGATGGGAAACGTCGCCGGGTCGCCATGTAGGTGGAACGATCCGACGTTCTCAGGCGTCACTTCCTGATAGGGGAGCAAGGCCGCGCTGGCCGTGACATTGTTGGCGTCGCGTTGGAGCAGCAAACTCGGATCGGCAGCGGCCGCATCCTGGTGGCCATGCATGATGCCCATGATGAGCCAGACCGTCTTGATATCGACGAACACTGCTCCGTCGTCGGCCGTGCCGTTGGCCGCGAGGATGCCTGTGACGTGCATGTTGATGGGGTACGACCCGGCGAGATCGAGAACATTCTCCGGATCGCTCATCAGCGTCTCGCCGGGCCGTAGCCCGAGCGTCTCGGCCGCCGCCGCGCCCAGCACGCAATCGCCGAGCCGGGTCATGCCCGCGCCGTCGGCCACGCGCAGGCCACGGAAATCGAAATACTCCAAGGACGTGCCGACGATTGGTTTGTCGCCGGCCGTGTACTTGTTGAGGATCGGCAGGCCCGTCGCCAGACCGCTGGCGTTGATCGCGTCCAGATCGCTCATCACCAGGTCGTGGGCGGGCTTGCCGCGAAAATAGAGCGCGTGCAGGACCAAATCGAGCCGGCTGCCGGGCGCCCCGGCGACCAAGGGCGTGGCTTTGGCCCGTGCGAGCAGATCGCGCTGGTAATCGCGGACCAGCAAGTTCACCGTCAGCGGCAGGAACACCGCCACGGCAACGCTAAAGACGAGGATGGCGGTCTTGATCTTGTTGAAGCGCAGATAACGCAGCGTTAAAAGCAGGACGGATTTCATCGCGCCCCTCCCGCCGCAAAGTCGCGGCAATTGATGACACGCGGGAATCGCGCGGCGATTTCCATGTCGTGCGTCACCATCAGCAAAGTGCCGCCGGTGCGCTGCAACTGCCCGAAGATCAGGTCGACAACCTGCTGCTTGGCCGTGGGATCGAGATTGCCGGTGGGCTCGTCGGCCAGCAACAGCGGCGGCTCCGGCAGCACCGCGCGGCAGATGGCGACGCGCTGCTTCTCACCCTGCGACAGCCGGTGTGGAAAGTACCGCAGCCGGTGCGCAAGTCCGGTCTCGGCGGCGAGCTGTGCGGCGCGGGGCGGCACGTCCGGCGTGAGAGGCAAAGCCGCATTGAGCCGGTAGGGCAGGAGAATGTTCTCCAGCACGTCAAGGTAGCCCACCAGCTCGAAGCTCTGAAACACCAGTCCGATGCGGGCCACGCGGAACGCCCGGCGGCGGGCGTCGCCCAACGCGCTCACCGTATTCTCCCCTACGCGGATCGTGCCCCGCGCCGGCTTCAGGATGCCGGCGATCAAGTGCAACAAGGTGGTCTTGCCGGAACCGCTGGGACCGACGATCGCCACGCGCTCACCGTCCGAAACGTTCAAGGAAGGGACCGCCAGCCGGAAGTCCGACTGCGGAAACTGGAAATCAAGATCGTTGACGGCGATCATGGTCCGAGTTTCCTCAAGGAGACTGCGTTGCGGACCTGGCTTTGCCGTACCACCTTCATGGAGACGATTTTCCACGCGCCGCCCTGCGCGGTGATGCCCAGGTCGGCCGTGTATTCATTGACCCGCGTGTGGACGTGTCCCCAGTGTTCAACGGTGCCCGCCACCTGCCACGTGACGCGCTCCACGAAACCGCCCTCGGCCTTGCCCGCAGCAGCTTCCGATTTGGTGACTTTGACCTCCTGGACGCGGGCGACCGCCCCGCCCTGTTCCCGCACGACAAGGCCCTGCTTGATCTTCAGGTACAGGTCGGTCAGCAGGTCACCGGCCACGCTCTGGGCCAGCGCGTCGTAGATATCCGATTCGCTGCGATAGTCGAAGCCGCGGTAGATGTTGCGCAACAGCGTCTCGGCCAGGGCGGCACGCGCCGCGTCGTCGGCAGCGCTCTGCCCGGCGGGGACGGAGTCGATCTTCGGCAGCGGCACGGCGCCTGGGCAGTCCCACGCGAACGTGGGCTGTTTCGGCGTGAACGAGAAGCGGGAGCCCTTGTTGTAGGCGAAGACGACCGCGCGGACTGCCGGGGCCTTGTCGCTGAAAAGCGTCCACTTCAACTCGACGTGACGCGGCGCGCCCTTGGTCGAATAAGTCAGGATTGCGCCGACCTGCGCGGTTGCGGCAGCAAGACGCCTCGCTTCGGGACGTGCGGTAAGGTCTTTGAAATCGATGCCGCAAAAGTCGAACCGGTCAAGTTTGGGTCTCACGACTACTCCGTCGATCCTCAACTCGTTGTGCATCGTGAACAAGGCTTCGAGCCGGGTGCGCGCGGCGGTCTGCTCGGCAATTTCGAGAACATCCTTGTTCTTTCGCGGGACGGTTTGCCAGGTTTCCAGGGTCGGCAACGGCATGAGGATCTCGACTCGGACTTCGTCGTTCTGGATATAGACGAACGCTTCGGCGTCGAGTGCGGCCGGTTTCGCCGGCGCAGACTGCTCCCCAGCCGCCGATGTCGCGGGCCCGGGCGTTTGGGACCAATCGAAGGTGACGTGTTCGGCCTGCTCTCCCTCCGGGACCGGGATCAGCGTACCGGTTGTCGCCCCCGCGCGGAACACCGTCACCTGCATGATCACCGGCATGGCGACCGCGCCGGTATTGAAATGCTGTCGAAAGCCTAGCCTGGCCGGCGGCCTGGCGAGCGGATATTCGAGACGATAAACGGCCGTCTTCGACATCAGGTCCTCCAACGGTATGCCGGCCTTTGGCACGGTAAATAATTCCACCTTAGTAACCTTGCCGGCCAGCCTCCGCCCCTCGGAATCGCTAAGGACCAAGCCGTCGAGCAGGAACTTCTTGTGCGCTTCCGAGCCTTTCACAATGACGGCTTCCTCGATGCGATCCGCGATGATAAGGGTCATGCCGGCCGAGAGTAGGATGTCCTCCGGCCGCACTTTGATCGTGAGTTCGACCTTGTCGCGATGAACCAGCGCCTCGCCCTCCACCGTCGATACGGTGTGCGCCAACGCCGCCGGCGCAGGGGCCAGCCAGGACAGGCCCAAGATCAATCCAATGTGTATACGTGGGACGTGGATGCGTATGATCATTGGCTATGATTCGACTTTGTCCAATACAATCGCAACGATGGACTGTTATCTCAGGCGATCGGCCCGCAATCGAGGCCGGCCAGTTGCGCATAGGCCTGCAAGAGCCGCTCATGCCGGCCGAGGAGGAACAATTGGTGGAAGCCCTTGCAGTCGCGGCTGTCCGTCACGTTGTCGATGTGGAATTCGGCTGAGGTGCGGCATCCGCCCGCCGGAGGCGTGTCAATGTTCGCTACCACGTGGCCCGTCCCCACGAGAATCTTCTTCGGCCCTTGGAAGGTCATCACCGTGACGGCTTCCCCTTCCGGCCAAAGTACCTGCGGCGACACGCCCAATCCCGACTCGCTGTGGCTGCGAAGAATCATGGGCACGGCCGGCTGGTCCGGCCCGCGGAGCCGGGTGGGCCCGGAGCAGTGGGCGCCCATGAGCGTGTTGTTGACCGTGTTCGGCGCGGGGTCCTGCTGGAAACCCGGCCGGCCGATTAGGAGTTGGCAAAGCCGTTGCCCGATGCCCGCGTTCCAGTCGCATTCGCAGATCCCCGGCGTCAACTCGTCGTTGAGCTTCAACCAGGCCATGCAGGGCGGGCATGGGATCTTCCGGTCGCCGATCAGCCCCAGGCAATTCAGCGAAATCCCCTGGCAGTTCTCCGCCGCCATGATCCGCTTGGCCACGAAGTAGTTCTTGGCCGAATTCAGCACGTCCTGGGCGCTGGGCTCGACGACCTTCTTGGTCGTCCGCGTGAATTCCGCGACGAGCGCTTTCACCTCGGCGGTCTCGCCGATCTTGGCCAGTTCGTCGGTCCAACGCTGAAGCGGTACGTGGTGCAGCGTGGTGCCGATGGCGGCGAGTTTCTCGTCGTAGGTCTTCTCGCCGTTGATGATGCACAGCCTCGTGCGGTCCATCTGCGCAATCGTCCACAACATGCGGACGCCGGTGGCCAGCCAACTATGGTCTTGGGTGGCGGCCACAAAGCACTTGACCGCCTTGCGGCTGGGCTGGAGTTGGCCGGTGAACGAGGTGCCCATCGGGCTGAAGACGATCGTGGGAATCTCGCCCCGCTTGGCAAGGAACAGCTCTGCGTGCGGCCAATAATTGGGCGAGAGTCCGCCCACGATCAAGATCACGCCGTCGGGCCGCGACTGCGTGCATTGGGCCGCCAAGGCATTGACGCCGGCAAGGTCCACGACCGGCTCGACGTCCACCTGCAAATCGACGCCCAGCTTCCGGGCGGCGTCGGCCATGGTCTTCATGTAGTCGGCCTGGCGGCCGTGGATGTCGTAGGAAGCGCCGGGCCATCCCATCCAGTACTTGTCGGTGTTGGGACGGAGAAAAACGGCCCGCACGCGCGGCCGGGCCGCCGCCGGCGCCGAGGGGGACGCCGCTCCCAAGGCCGTCGCCGCAACATTGATCGCCAGGGCCGAGGCCCCGACAACAGTCATGAACTCGCGACGATCCATCGATGCACAACAGCCGCAATGACAATGAGAATGCGATTCGGAACTGGACATGACTCAATCTCCTTGTTAGTTGAGGATGAATGAAGCAGGGGAGTAGGCGTGCAGGTCGAAAATGAGCCTGCCGTCTTTGATCGGAATGGGCGAGCCGGTCTTCTCGCCGCGTAAATCAACCGCTGTAGCGGAAGCGGCTTGGAAGCCCACCGGCAAATTTACCACAAGCTCGCCGCTGGAACCGCTCTGATCCCATACCCTTAGCAGGGTCCCCTTGTTGACACCGTCCGGATCAGCGCCGAAGGCCGTCACGAGCACGCCGGGCCGCGAGACGCTTAGACCGGACTGGACCGCTGGCAGCGATCGGGCACCTGGTACCCCAGGTCGGGGGCCATCCGTTGCCGCGGCCAGGAGCGGCAAGCGGGCTTCCCAGGCGGGCACAGTCAGGTTCTTGCCGAGGTCCTCGCCTTGGGTCGGCCAGAGACGCACCTGGCTCGACCAGGAACCGTCCTGCCACTCGGGGAAGTTGGTGTTCCACTCGTTGTTATACAGATTAACGAAAACCGACGATTTCTGCGGCTGGAAGGTTTGGGAATAGCGCCACAATCCCGGCTCCCCAAGACTCACGCAGGGCGAATCGATGGGGCAGACCCCCACGCCTCGTTGATCGTCGCTGCGTATGACGAGTCCCGTGCTCAGGCAGAAGTAATCTTTGTTGGCGCCGGGAACGATTTCCTTGGCCGGATCGATCGGTCCGCCCAGCCGTCCCAGGGTGTAATGCGGTTGCTTGACGGCCAGCGGGAAGCAGAGCCAGCCACCCTCGGGAGCGGGGTCGGGAGTCTTTTCCGTCACACGCCACTCGATGTCCACCCAGGGCTGCTCGTGGGGCAACGTGACGACCAGCGCGATGCCTTTGGCCAGGCCGAGGGTGTCCGTCGCCGTCAGGGTGGCAACATCGGCATGCAACGCTTTGTCGATGGCGAGGCTCCAGGCCGGCAGGGTCAGCGCCGCATACTTGGTGTCCCCTGGCAGGCCGCCGCGGGCAAAGTTGTAGCCGGCACGAGCGTAGGCACGGGTGAAGTCGGCCATCTGCTGGTTGCTGAATCGCTCGTGGAGGAACTGGCCCAAGGCGTAGGGGCTGGTGCGATCGACCAACTCGCGTCCCGTCTTCTTCTCGACGAGCGACCCGATACCGCCGCGGCGAAGATCGAACACGACGCCGTAAAACGGTGTGTCGAGCCGTACGTCAGGCTTTCCAGCCTGACCCACATGCTTTTGTTCCACGGGCAAGATACCCGTGCCGCGATCGAGCGGAATCGTCTTGTAACCACTGGCAGGCACATCCTGGGCATAAATGAACTTGCCGGGCCGAGCGGGAATCTCGATCATGCCGGAGCGCGGCCAGGGCAGGGCGTTATAGACGACGACCCGCGGACCGGCAGTCTTGACCGATCTGGCCAGCAGATCCAGCCGGCTGCGAAGCTCACGGTGGACGATCTCGGCCTCCTTGCGGGCATAGGCCCGCTTGTCGTCGAAAACCTGCTCATATTTCTTATAAGCGCCTCGATCATAAGCAGCCTTCCAAGCCGCCCCATAAAGGTCGCGCAAAGTGCCGCTGGTCCACGAGCCCATATTGGGGGCGGCGGGCCCAAAGGTATGCTCGCTATAGAGGACGCTCTGCTCGTAGGCCTCGGCCAGCGCGGGCGCGAGGTCACCGCCGACCAGGGGTACCTGGTGCCCGAGCCCCCAGGCGCGGAGTTGCGTGTCGAGCGTCTCGACGGCCGGCTGCAGAGGACGGACCGTGTGGGCCGCCTTCGATTCGATCGGCATCGAGAGCCAACCGTGGATCCAAGTGTCGGGCATGTCGCCGCGGACGACCGGCAACTCGGGCTTCTCGGCAAGCACCGCGTGGGCGAAATCGTCGAGTGTGCCGAAATGGACGCGGATGCCCGCCATGTTCTTCTCCGCATATTGCCGAAGGTTCTCCACCTCTGCCAACGAGGGCGGACCCTGATTGTCGCCGGTCATGATCATGGCAAGGTAGTTCTTGCTAGGCCAGTCGCTTGGCGCCGCCATGGGCGAACCATAGTCCGGCGTGTAGTTACAGAGGATGCGGGAGCCATCCGGGCCTTCCCACCAAAATAGATGCGGGAGGCGCAAGTGGCCGCTGGCGCCATTGCTGCCGATCTGCAGGAACTTCACTCCGGCATGCGCCAAAACAGTCGGCCACACCCAAGAGTGGCAAGGCACGTCGGTCATCTTGGCCGCGATGGGCAGCGGCCGGCCGTACTTGCGGGCGAGCGCCGACGAGAACCGCATTCCCCGCACCAGGTCTTCCAAGTCACTCGATTCCGTGTGCAGACTGAACGGCAGGGCCTGGATCGCGAGCGCCCCTTCCCGGATGGCCTGCTCGATCCGCGGCTTGCGAGCCGGCTCTTGTTTCGGCCCGAGGATGTGTGCCGCCGGCCAACCCGGAATGATCCAGGCAAAGCGCTTTTCCGGCGGCAACTGCCGCCCCTGATCGATGATCCCCAGCGCGCTGTCCATCATCTTCACGCGGTACTTCCGCAGAACGCCTTCGATGGTATCGGTATAGCCGATATCAAAATGCGTCTTGAAGGCGACCCACACGTCGGTGACCTTGGGCAGCGACGCGCTATCCGGCTTGGATGGTCCAAGGACGGTCTTGACCTTCCCGGCCGGATTGGGCGCATTGACCTGTCCGGATCTGACGATGACCTCGGCCCGGATGGCTGATACCGAGATCAGGATCAACAAGGCGCCGACTAGCGGCAAGGATCTTCGATTCATGGCGAGTGCTCCTCAATGGCAGGAAGAAGATGGGGTGGGAAGACATGTGCCGGGATTCGTCATGACCGGCAGTATCTCGATTGTAACATATCAAGTAAGCGTTCACGGAGTCCGTATGTTTTTCGTGGCCAGCGGAGTCCCACTGCGGCAGCCCAATAGATACGATCTTCTTTGCGGCTTCTGGCTTTGTCAAGCTCCCCGGGAAGTTTCCAAGAATCCGGCCTGCCAAGCGTGGTGCCGATCTTGCTTGGGGCGTGGCATCCGTGTCTTTTCGCCTGGAAGTTGCGAAAATCGAGTCACGGTTTGAACGATCAACGCGGCAGGACGCAGAGATCGCAGCGTTGCAGGCTCAATTGGCACAAGCGCTGGCTCGAATCACCTGTCGCTGCCCCGGCTCGATTCTATTTCCGGAAACAGGATTGTCGGCAGCTCAGCCGGCGATTTGATGCAATCGGCGTCCGCCACGGCAACGACAAGAGCGTCTGAAGCCGCGAAGGCGTGACGCTCAACTGCGCTATTGAGGGCATCGGCTGGGCTGCCTTGCTGGACAGAGGCATTTCGGCAGGCGGGCTGGGCAGCAGCCTGAGTCGGTCGAACGGACCAGGGTTTCAGGAGCCGGAACTGATACGTCGACCGAACACAAAAAAGAACGGCTGCCGTGACAGCGGGTATTTCTCGACCGTCGGTTACCTCAATTCCATCACAGTCCGAATCGGGCAAGAACCTTGTCGAGGGCCTCGACTGTCGAGCCGGTCGTCTTGTCTTGATCCGCGTAATTCCAAGATCTTTCTATTGCCGCGAGCCACGCCCACGCCCGCACGGATTGCGCATTATCGGTTGGCGCGGCGATCCGATGGAAGGTCGATCGATACGATCGGAAAACTGCGTCGCTGGTGGCACTCGACATGGCTGCCGGCCTTGCTACCGCAGGGGCGGTGACCCGCACGCAAGGAAGGTTCTCAACCTGTCTTGCAAGACTGGCGAAAGGGCCGACGCGGTGATCGCTACGTTGGCCGGCGGGCCGGGCATGGCCAGCGGCGTGGAAGTTACAGATACCGCGGCAAGTCCCGTGGCAGAGGCAGCAACTCCCGCGACCGGTGCTCCTGCCGCCTGGCTCGGATCGAAGACCAAGGTCCCGCCCGCTCCGACCGTCAGGCTGCTGCCGTCGGGCAAAGCGCCGGCACTGGCTACGATAAGCGTTCCCGCCTTGTTCACCGTGCCGCCGGCGTAGTCATTGGCGCCGGTAAGCGGTCCGTTTCGATGAAATAGACCGTCGAGGAGAAGACTCGTCATGCGTCGCAATCGACTTGTGGAAGCCCTGAAAGTATGGCCGGGCCAGCCGTCATCGAGTAGCAGGGAGACTACCAGGACAATCTTAACCGAGTTCACCTACGGTAGTTGTACGAACCCGAAGGTCATCCCAGGATCCTCGAACCCGAAGGTCATTATCGTGCCCGCCATCATCGAACCAGAAGGTCTGTGGTGGGGGCACGGGTCCACACGCTGCCGATGCCCGAATGAGGCCGCCTGGAGCGCGTAGTCGGCGTAGCAACCTCTGCCCGCCGCGATCGGCACATTCCTCCCGATCAAAGCGGCGTCGAAGACCGGCGGTGGGCAGTAGCCGACCACGGTGCCGTCTATCATGCCTCGTTCCGATAAGGCACGGGAGACGCGTATGGGGACAGTGCCGAACGGCTTCAGAACTAGCAATCCGTCGCAATCCATTTCGCGGTAAGAGGTGTCAGGATTGACAACCCCATGCTCGGCCGCGAAACTAGCGTAACACTCGACCGCATTTTTGCGATCGGATACCTGTTAGCCGGAGAGAGCGTGTGAGGCCGTACTTGGAGGATCTGGTCGAGAGGCTTGCCGACCGGACAGAGGTTCGGTCTTCGTCGGAATCGGTCTCGTGGGCTGCGCATCGCGAGGCCGAGCAGTTCACCGACATCAGTATGGTCAGTGAGCTCGCCGAGGCCGCACGCACTTTGCCGACCGCCAAGCGCCGTGGTTGCTACTTCACGATTGGCAAGATCGGGCTCAATCTGCAGGATGAGCACTGCGCCGCAGTGCTTCTCGACCTGCTGCCTGCGGAGAGCGACAAGTACAACCTCGATTGCCTGCTCCAGCGTGTGGGCGAGATTCCCAAGGGGCCAACTTTCGACCTGTCGGTAGTCTTCCCGCTGCTCGACGACAGGCGCTGGCTCGTGCGACATGCGGCCATTCGGGCCCTTGATTACTCTGCCAACCCTGACGTCGAGGGGCAGCTCATCAAGCATCTCTTGGCGACCATGGACGCATACGATCAGACCTACTGCCACGCGGTGCTCAATCACATAGGGACGCGTCGCGCCCTACCGGCCATTGAGGCCAACCTTAAGTCTCGGAAGCGCGACGTCAAGATGTCGGCCGAGTTCGCTGTGCATGCCATCCGAGAGAGGTATCCTGATTGATCCCGGGCCAGCCTTTCAACCGGCGTTTCGCTCGCCCTCGTCTCGCTCGGTGACTGCCCGCGGTTTGCAGTCGATCACGGCCTACCGAGCCATCAAACGCCATGCTTTCGGCCCTCAACCGGCCTGTGGAACTGAGCTATCTCTGGAGCAACGTCTCTCCTAGCCAGCGAGCCGAACACCGTCGCGAATGCCCGATCTTGGACTTGCCCATTTCTGGCACCGGCGCTATCGTGGTGGTTACGGTGACGAGACTTCCAGTCACCAGCACCTCTACATCAAGGCCACAACGATGCCCATCGCCAAACTTAACGATCCCCAGCCCGACGACCCCGCCACCTGCGATGTCGATGCCTTCTTTGCCGATGTCGTCCGCAACGTCCACGCGCGCCTCGCACTCAGGAAGCAGGAACGCATTCCCTCCCAGCCGACATTCACGATCGCCGAAACGGCCGACCTGACGGGCCAAGACGTTGATGAAATCAGCTACTGGGTTCGCCACGGAGAGATTCCCAGCAGCAATCCGACCGGCCTGCAACGGCGGATACCGCGAGAGGAAGTGCTGAAGCTCATGCCGTGCAAGACGGACGACAGCGCGGCCCAGGAATCGATGTAAGCCGATCCCGCGGGCCCGCAATTACGGACAGCGTGTCCGTAATTCCGAGGGCCGCACTCGACTAACCAAGCCCTCTTGGGCGTACCTTCTATGAACCCACTGCCCCAACCACAACAATTCCTCTCCGAGCTCCAGCGACTCGCCGCTCTTCGACCACGAGGACGACGGCACCTCGCCGACCCTTCGCACGCTGCTCTACGAGATCTGCCGCGCCGCCGCCATGATCCAAGGCGGCTGCTCACCCAGGGCCTGCGAAGACTTCGCGATCTCCGCTCTCCATGAGGCCATGGGGCTCTTGCAGAACATCATTCAACAGGGCATCGAACTGCTGCGGCATATCGACTGGCGATCTGCGAACTCCAGGTTGATTTCGACGATTGCCTCACAGACTGGCTTTGATCTGGGCCTGTGACGCGGCGGGTTTCGCCCGTGCCCGAATGGCAGGGATTTACGACGTGCTTCGAGAACGGGTGCGGAGTACGGCAATATACGGATATTTAGCCAATCGTGACGGGTTGCCCAGGTTTTTCCGCCGGGCTTTCCAGCGTGAGTGCCGGTGAGGTGCCTGCAAGCAATGCCACCAGCCCCGTTTTGGGCCAATTCTCGCCGTCGAGCTGCTTGGCGGACTGCCGCAGCCAACGCAGCGTCGAATTCGGCTCAACTAGACCGTGCGATGCATCCCAGACCCCCTGCTGAGCATTATTGAGGGCCCTCATTTCCACTCTTTCGAGGGACATCGACTCACGATTCCCGTCACAAAGTTGACCCTGTTTATTGCTATTTTCCGCGTCGTGCGATAAATTGGCAGATATGTCCTTGGCGGCAGTTCGCCCAGGCACTCTCTCCACAAATCTCTGAGGCAGCGTGCATCTGGTCTCTGACGCACCGCGTAGGTGAGGTCGGACCAGGTGCTTCTCGACAACGCGACGGTTCTGGGTCGCTGGCCCTCGGGCCCAGGCGATCGTGGTGTTTCCCTGTCGCGTTCTCCCCTTTTTCAAACCAGTCGGGCGGTCATGCGTCGGTGCGTTGGTATGTGGCGTGTTGGACTTGAATTGGCAGAAGCGAAGCGCAGGAATGTTGGAGTGGACCGCAAGGGTCAAGCGTGGCGGCAAGGCGACCCGCCGCACGGGTGCTGTTATTGCCCTAGTCTGTCCGGCCTTCTCGCCGTCCTCCGTATCCGGTTCCCAGGCGGCCTTGGCGGCGCAACTTGAGAGGTTCGATGCTATGAGAGACTTTTTTCGGTTTTCGGCATGGCTGATCGTTCTCCTGGCGGCCGGCGTGGTCCAAGCCCAGAACTGGCAGCCTGAGTGGACCGTTGCGACGTTGTCGCAACCACGCGATTCGTTGGCGGCCGCGGCCGCGGGCAACGACGTCTTCTGCGGCGGCGGCTACGGCAACAACGGCTACAGCAACGTGGTGGACATTTACAACACCAGCACCAACACGTGGTCGACGGCCGCGTTGTCGCAGCCGCTCGAATTCCTGGCGGCTGCGGCCGCGGGCAACGACGTTGTCTTTGCCGGTGGCCAAAACACCAGCGGCTTCAGCAATTTGGCGGACATTTACAACACCAGTACAAACGCATGGTCGACGGCTAAGTTGTCGCAAGCACGTATCTATCTGGCGGCTGCGGCCGCGGGCAACGACGTGGTCTTTGCCGGCGGCACCACCTTCAACTGGTACAGCGGCTTCAGCAACGTGGTGGACATTTACAACACCAGCACGGGTGGCTGGTCGACGGCGACGTTGTCGCAGTCGCGCGAGGATGTGGCGGCGGCGGCCGCGGGCAACGACGTCTTCCTTGCCGGCGGCTACATCGGCAACGGCAACGGCAGCAACATTGTAGACATATACAATACGAGCACCAACACGTGGTCGACGGCCACCTTGTCGCAGGCGCGCTATGCCGTGGCGGCTGCGGCCGCGGGCAACGACGTGGTCTTTGCCGGCGGCGAAACCGGCACCGGGTACAGCAACGTGGTGGACATTTACAACACCAGCACGGGTGCCTGGTCGACGGCCACGTTGTCGCAAGCACGCAACGGTCCTGCGGCGGCCGCCACAGGTAACTACGTCGTCTTTGCCGGCGGCGCGATCAACAACGTCAGTAGCAACGTGGTGGACATTTACAACACGAGCACGAACACATGGTCGACGGCCACCTTGTCGCAGGCGCGCTATGCCATGGCGGCTGCGGCCGCGGGCAACGACGTGGTCTTTGCCGGCGGCTGGACAGGCAGCAGCATCAGCAACGTGGTGGACATTTTGCACCTGCCGACCTACACGACGATCTCCAGCTCCTCCGCCTATACGCTCTGGCTCGCGACCACGGTTTCCGGGCGAATCACGCTTTCCAGCCCAGGCAGCCTCAACATGGCAAACTACACATTGAACGTCGGCTCGATGAGCGGCAACGTCCCAATCGACCTCGGCAGCGGCACGCTGACGACGGGGAGCGACAACACGAGTGCGACCTACAGCGGGAACATCAGCGACGCGGGGACGCTGGTGAAGGTCGGCAGCGGCAAACTGGTCCTTGCCGGCAGCAATACTTACACCGGTCCCACCGCGATCAATCAGGGCTCTCTGCTCGTCAACGGCTCGCTCGTCAGCCCGGTGACGGTCAACAGCGGCGGCACTTTGGGCGGCACGGGCAACCTCAGCAGCGGCACGGTCAGCGCCGGCGGACAGGTTGCCCCAGGCAGCCCGCTGGGCACGATGCGCTTCAGCGGGGGCCTGGTCTTGTCATCGGGAGCCGACATGGATTTCGAACTCGACACGCCCTCGACAAGCAGCATGATCTCTTGCAGCAGCTTGACGCTCGGCGGCCAGCAGTTCTCCAGTTTCGCTTTCCCGTACACGGCGAACTTCGCGCCCGGCACGTACTACTTGATCGAGTCTGGATCGCTCCCCAGTGGAGTGCTGGGCAACAGCACCAGCGGCACGATCGACGGCCTTCCGGCAACACTCGCCGTCCAAGGCAATGACGTGGTGCTCAACGTCGTGCCGGAGCCGGGAACGCTGGCGCTGCTGGGGGCCGCCGGCGTCGTCGGGCTGCTGTGCTACGGGTTGCGACTGAGAAGAGCGCTGCGTGAGACGAAGATCAATCAATCCCAGGGCGATCATGTCGCTCGTAATCAGAAAGGCAGGCATGTCATGAGAATGATGAGAATCGCAACGATGGCGGCGTTTTGTTTGCTGTGGACCTTAGAAATCGCCCGCGGCCAGGTGCTGTACAACGTGACCAATCTGGGCACGTTGCCGGGCGGCTGCGATCCGCCCACGGGCTACGCCGGCGTCACGCCCACCAGCATCAACAACGAAGGACAGATCGTCGGCGCCATTTACAATAGCAGCAGCGCTGAACGGGCGTTCCTCTACAGCAGCGGGACGATGCAGGATCTGGGCACGTTGGGCGGCACGGCCGCTTGCGCCACCGCCGTCAACGACAGCGGACAGGTCGCCGGCTGGGCCTACGCCAGCAACGGCCACATGAACGCCTTTTTAGACAGCGGCGGCGTGATGCAGAACCTGGGAACCATGGGCGGCACGGCGAGCGTGGCCTGCGGGATCAACAACGCCGGGCAGGTCGTGGGATATACCACGGATAGCAGCGGCTACGCCCACGCCTTCCTCTACAGCGGCGGAAGCATGCAGAGCCTCGGCTCGCTCTCCGGCTATCCCAACAGCTACGCCTGCGCGATCAACAACAGCGGCCAGATCGCCGGTTACTGCAAGAATAGCAGCGGCTCCGAGGAACTTTTCCTCTCCAGCAACGGCACGATGTATGACATGGGCCCGATCGGCAGCTACCCGTTGGCCAATGTCGCGGGGATCAACAACTCTGGGCAGATCGTCGGCACGACCGTCCCCACGAGCGGCAACTACGCCTACCTCGGCTTTGTCTATGCCGGGGGAGCGTTCCAGAGCATCGGCTCGTTATTTGCCGGCTACTACAGCCAGGCGTTGGGCATCAACGACAGCGGCCAGGTCGTCGGCATGTCGGAGACCCAGTACAGCGGCCTCAACACCAACGTCGCGGTTCTGTACAGCAACGGCACGCTGCTGAACCTGAGCAACATGACCGCTCCCCTGCAACCTAACAGTTTTTACGGCGCGACTGCGATCAATGACAAGGGCCAGATCGTCGTCTACGGTTTTGCCAACACCGCCTACCTCCTCACGCCGCTGCCCGTCGCCAACTGGAGGGTCGACGCTGACGGCAACTGGTCCGGCCCCGGCAACTGGAGCACGACCGTGCCCAACGAGTACTGCACGGGCGTGCTTTTCGGCAGCGCGACCACGGCGCCGCGGACGGTCACGGTCGACGTGGCCGTCACCGCGGGAACTCTGCAGTTCAACAGCGCCAATGCCTATACGCTCAGTGGGTCCGCGACAGTTACGCTCGAATCAAGCAACAACGCCGATGCCGCCATCAGCGTCCTCAACGGCAGCCACACGATTGCCGCGCCGTTGGTCCTCTCCAGCAACCTGGACGTGACCGTCAACAACCCCGGCGACACGCTGACGGTCAGTGGCGTCGTCAGCGGTGCCAGCCGGATGCTGAAGAAGTTCGGCGCGGGGACCCTCCTGCTGACGGCCAACGAGACCTACAGCGGCGGCACGATCATCTCGGCCGGCACCTTGGCCCTGGGAAACGGCGGCGCAACCGGCATGGTCCCCGGCAGCGTAACGAACAACGGCACGCTCGTCTTCAACCTGGCGGGCAACCAGTTCCTTTCCGGCGGCATCAGCGGTTCCGGGAGCGTCGTGACAAGCGGACCCGCGGCGATCTCCGTGCAAGGCGCGCTTGCCGTAGGGCAGGTCGCCGTGAACCAAGGCCAATTCACCGTGGCGGGCGCCACCGTTACCGGCGGGCTTTCGATCGCCCCCTCCGCCGGCTTCTATAACAGCGCTGGCACGGCCTATCTGGGCAACCTAGCCAACGGCGGCGTGTTCGCCAGCAGCGCGCAGGTCAGCGGGGGCTTCTCCAACGCGTCCACCGGCGACGTGCGCATCCCGGCCGGGCAATCGCTGTTCCTCGCAGGGGCTGTGCCGCAGAGCAATGCAGGGCTGATCGAAGCGCTCGGCACGCAGGCGGCCCCCGTGCAGGTCGAGTCGGTCGGGCCCTTCACCAACGCCTTCGGTGGCGGCAACGGCATCATTGCCGCCGAGAGCGCGACATTCCATTTCGACAGCGGATTGACCAATCAAGGTCTCTTCGGCTATAGCTTTGGCAGCGGCAACGTAGTCGGCCAAATTGCGAACAGCGGGGGAACGATTTCCGTCAACGGCGGGGCGGCGGTGACCTTTGTCGGCAATGTCGCACAGAACGGTGCCCTGCTGGTCAACAGCGCCGGTAGCATGCAGAGCAGCGCAGTCTTTCTGGGAACTTTCAGCGGCAGCGGCGGCTTCAGCGGCGGGGGCAACGTGTTCTTCGCCGCGGGCCTCCAACCCGGCGATGCCCCCGCCGAGGTCCTTTTCGGCGGCAACGCCTACCTGGAGGCAACGACCACGACGGTAATGGAGCTGCACGGCACGACGGCGGGAAGCCAGTACGACAAGATCGACGCCGCAGGGCAGTTGGTCCTCGCGGGAGACCTCGACGTGGAGCTAATCGACGGCTTCAGCCCGCAGGCCGGCGAGACGTTCGATCTGTTCAGCGGCAGCCTTTCGGGGGCGTTCAGCCAAGTGTCGCTGCCCGCCTTGAGCAACGGGCTGAGTTGGAACACCAGTAATCTTGATAGGAACGGGACGATTAGCGTGGTGCCTGAGCCGTCCACTCTAGCCCTGCTTGCCGCCGGCACCATCGGCCTGCTGGGCTACGCTTGGCGGCGGCGGAATCGCAAGGCATAGCAGCCGGTCGAGCCGCCCTACCAACGGCCAAGACGAAATCCCAACCGCCTGCCGCCCGCAGGCCGCCACGCACGTGCAGAGACCTGCTCGCTGTGCCGGCCCTATCAGGACGGCCGTCAAGATTTCTCTGCCCCGGCTGCCCGCCGTTCTTCCGCCCTGAATTCATCCGCCGCACGACCCTGCCAGAAAAATCCGCGGTGCTGCTTGACCACAAAAGGGGGCGGGTGTAGACTAGGCGCAATCGTGGGCCCCCGGCCCGCAGGCAATACGAACCACGGATAGCCGTTGTCAACGCGGGCTGAAGGACGGGGGCCGTCCAATAGGGCTAACTTGCGGAAAAACGAGTATCTCCCCATTATGGGCATAGACAGTGGAATTGGGGGTGGCTAGGCTGTCGAATTACGGCGGTCGGCAGGAAAGGAACTTCCGGCGATGGTAGCGGTAGAATAGGAATGATTTCCGTTGGCTTGTGATGCTGCAGCAGTGAACTCCGTTCTACGAAGAATCCTGCCGACTGCCGAACTAACCCCATAGGCTCAAGTGGCGTCCTGAACGCCCGGAGGCAGCGCCGCAATCCGACACGTCGCTGGTTTATCGCCAGTGGGTGTCTTCGGACTGCACTTCTGACAATTCGGCTCTGATCGAAGGGCTGCTCCACGCGGCGCGGTGGAGACTCTAGCTATACCCGTGGTCTGACGACCTTTCGGTTGGAATCCGTTGAAGCGGAAGTTGTTGGCTTATGGATTCGCTATTTGCCAATCAAGATCGCAGTCGTCGGCCTGCCGCTGAAGGGGTTCCGGCAGGCATGACGTAATAGGAACCCCGTGAAAGGTCATAGTCTTTGACGCCGCCACAGGCGGACTTGCTGATCGACCGGGAAGCTGCTGCTGCCTCATCTCTTGGACACGCCTCCTTCTCGGGCGTTGAGTGATTTTCCGCTTGGCGTCGGCAAAGCCAAAGTTGCATTTATTCTGCATCGTGGGAATAGGGACTCAAAGACATGAGAACAATTGCACCAACCAGCAGACGAAGTCGGATTCCAACGGCAGGTCTTGTTGTTGCGGCGTGCCTGGTCTGGATGGCAAGTGAAGGGCCGGCAGCCACGATCACCCCTACGATCAACAGCAGCCAGAGCACGTTGACTGTCGCCATGACGGTTAATGGCGCCACCGCCACCGCACAGGCGCCTGGTTCGCTCAGCGACTCCTATAGCGGCTCGCTCACGGCGAACCTTTTGAACACCACGCTGACGTTTTCGGGCGGCAGCACCATCCTGGCCAACGCCGCAACCACCGCGTACCAGCCTCCTCTAGGCGGCGCTAATACCGAAGGATCCCCTCAGAACTACGGTGGGTATTTTTCGAGCATCAGCGTATTAGGCACCAGTTTCAGCAGCGATGCCGACCTGCGAGGCATGGATCTTGACATCACCGGTGGATCGGTCGCTCTCGGCGGCCCGGCCAACGGACTAACATTCACGACTGAGAGCGGGGCGACAAACTTCAGTGTCCCAAATCTGCCCGCATTGGGAGTGACCGCCGGATACTACTCTCAAAACCTTTCAGGCTCGGCGGCAACCAACGCCAGCACCCTTCCGGTAACACTCACCGTGGCTGGTTCGACGGAAACGCTCACGATTCCCGTCGACCTGACTTACAGCTTCAGTGAGGATGGCATTCCCGCATCCGTCCGAGTCACGGGCAACCTCGTCGCTTCCGCCGTGGCGCTCAGCGGCGGGACGTGGACTGCCAGTGGCAATGGAAGCTGGGCGAAAGCCAGCAACTGGTCCTCCAACCCGGCAGTTCCCAGCAGCGGCACGGCGACGTTTGCCGGCGCCAGCGCTCCCATCATGCTAACGCTGGACGGCAATCAATCGGCCGGGGCGCTGCTGTTCAATCTCTCCAGCACCAACGGCTACACGCTCTCCCAGGGAACAGGCGGCGGCGCGTTGACCTTGGGCACGACAGCCGCCGGGGCCGCGATCGCGGTCCTCAGCGGCACCCAGACCATCTCCGCCCCCATCGTGCTGGCCGGGAGCTTGGCGGTCAGCGCGTCGGCCGGAGCTTCTTTGCAACTCGGCAATATCAGTCAGGGCACGACCCCAGCGGCGCTTGGCCTCAGCGGCGATGGAAAGTTGATCCTCAGCGGTAGCGACACCTATAGTGGCGGCACGATCGTCGAGGCAGGTATGCTGATCGTGACGACCGCGAACGCTCTTGCAGCCGGGACGAGCCTGACCGTCGGCGCGGAGGCAGCGTCGATCTTCGACTCTTCGCAGGCTGCCTCATCGATTGCAGTTTCGCCCAATGCGGCCGCAGTGCCGGAGCCGTCGAGCTTCGCCTTGTTGGGCATCGGTGCTATTGGCCTTGTCGGCTACGGCCTGCGACGGCGACGCTTTGCGAGCAGCACCAAGAGGCCAGCGGTTTTCAACCAATAACACGCCCCGCCCATCCTGTCCTTCCCATCGCATTCGTCCCCGGCGCACGCGGCACGAAGGGCAGCTTGATCGAGCGCGGCAGGGCGGCGTGGCCGACACGCTTGTGACTGTTTATCTTGGACAGCGGGCTGGGTCGCTGGTCGGCGTCGAAACCGGTCGAGGTTTTGATGCGAAATTCACCAGACGTCTGGTGAATTGGGCCCGGCATGGCGGAAGCGGCAGCCATCGGGAAGATCGCTGAGGGCTAAAAGGAACCGCGACGGCGTGCCACCCGAAGGAGGCATCTTCACCTTCTTTCTAGTTATGGCTATTGACTACGAAGCGGTATGCCGAGCGTCTTCCGCGTGCAAACGCTTCGACGCGAACGCGAAGCAGATGCTTATTCGCAACAAAACATGTCACAACTCTGGATAAATAATTCGCATAATTCGCCGAAACCGTTGCAAGCATTCCTAAAGCGGACTAGGATGACTGTTGGTAAAGAATCCTGCAATGCAGGGTTCCTTTGCCGCAAAGCGGGCTGCAAGTGGTAGCCCTATCGCAAAACATCCTAAGCAGTAGGCAGCGCAACCCCCGCGAGCCTCTGTCCGCAGCAGCGCGACTTTTTGCGAAAGTCGTTGAAGTCTGTTCTGCGTCTGGTGGCTCAATACGAAGACTCTCAAAGGGAGTCTGGCACTGCGCTCCGTTCTCGGCTGGGTCTGGTTTCCCTTGGGTGTTTCCGTGGCGGGTGCTGCTGCGCGGATCTGAAAGGCGAATCCATGAAACGCAAGACGGATGGTACAGCGAGGGCCCTGATTCTGGTAGGAGTTCTGGCCGTGGCAATGAGCCGTGCGACCGCGGCGGACAATCTCTTCTTTCTTTCCAACGGCAACGTTGTACAGATGACGCTGAGCGGGTCCCAAACCGTTTTTGCCGGCGGATTGAGTTCCCCGTACAACCTCACGTTCGACAGCAACGGCAATCTCTTCGTTACGAACGACCCGGGGGGAATCTACAAGATCGGCCCCACTGGCGTTCCCACGCTTTTCGCCACCGAAACGGACCCTGAAGGCATTGCCGTCGATGCCAGCGGCAACGTCTATGTGGCGGACGACTTTATGCAATGCATCTACAAGTATACTCCCACGGGGGTCCACTCCGTCTTCACCACGAACGTAGGCGGCAACTGCCGCAACCTGACCTATGATCCTCTCAACGGCAACCTCTTCGAAGCGGATGCCACCGCCGCTCCTTACGGAGCGATCTACGAGTTCACCCCCAGCGGCACGCGGACCACGTTCGCCAGCGGCCTGTACGTGCCCGAGAACATGGCCTTCGATGCCAGCGGCAACCTCTACGTGCTGTCCGGCGGCAGCGTCGACAAATTCACTCCGAGCGGCGCGGAATCGGTTTTCGCGTCCGGGCTGAATTATCCGCGCGGGATCGCTGTCGACGCCAGCGGAAACGTCTTCGTGGACGACAGCAACGGCCCGGCGACCATCTACGAGTACGCGGCCAACGGCACTCGTTCGACGTTGGCCAGCGGCGTGTATTGGGCCGGGTTGGCGGTTGCTCCGGCGATCGCGCCGCCCTCCGCATGGGCCGCGGCCGTGAGCGGCAGTTGGAGCAAGGCGGGCAATTGGACCGGCCCCGTCCCCAACGCCGCCGGGGCCATAGCCTTCGTTAACGCTCCCACCACATCCGCAGCGAGACTCACGCTAGACGCGCCACTCACCCTCGGCACGCTGCTGCTGGGCAATTCCGCCGCGGCCGGCGCGGGCTATACGCTCAGCGGCGAGGGAAACAACACAATCACGTTGAGCAACTCCGGCGAGGGCGCGCTGATCGCGGTTACCAACGGCACGCATGCCCTCAGCACGCCGCTGACGCTGGACGAGAACCTCACGGTCAGCAGCAACGGGCGCTGACCCTCGGTGGCCCGATCGCCAACGGCAGCAACGGGCCAATGGGCATTCGTCTCACGGGCAGCGGTTCGTTGGCGCTGGCAAGCAGCAACACCTACAGCGGAAACACCACGATCAACGGCGGCACCCTGGTGCTGGCCCATGGTCTGGCGGCCCAGAACAGCACGGTCAACCTCAACGGCGGCAGCCTGAATTTCGCGGCGGGGATTACCAGCCCTGTGCTGGGCGGGCTGACCGGCTCCGGCAGCATCGCCTTGGCGACCGCAGCCGCGGAGGCCGTCACGCTCAACGTGGGCGCCAACGCGCAGAATACGACGTACTACGGCGTCTTGAGCGGGGCGGGCGGCCTGAGCAAACAGGGTGTAGGAGCTCTTACGCTGGCCGCGCCCGCCACCTACCGAGGTCCCACGGTCATCGCCGCCGGCACGCTCAACTTCCTCGCGTCCGGCGGCCCGACCGGCGCCACCATTACGCGCGGGTGGCACGGCGAACCCCGGCTCCTACAGCCTGACGGGCAATACGCTCTCGATCACCGGGGCCGGCAACGACATCTGGGGCGCCACGCAGCAAGGCTACTACGTCTACGTGCCGGTCCCCGCCAGCCAGAGCTTCGACGTGGCGGTCCATATCGCCGGCATGACCACGCAAAACACGGATGGCTGGGAAAAGGCCGGCATCATGGTACGCCAGGACGCCAGCAACAGCGCCGATCCTGCCGTATTCATTGCCGAAACGTCCGGCAACGGCGTCAACTTCGAGTGGGTCGACCAGTCGCGCACCCTCGAATACGGCACGTCCCTGGGACCTAACTGGTTGCGACTAACGTACAACGCTGCGCTGGACCTGTTCAACGGCTACGAAAGCCACAGCACCAGTTCCACACCGCCCAGCGCCACCGATTCGTCGTGGATCTTCATCGGCAATTACTCGGCGTCGATGGGGACGGCCGGCGGCTTCCTCCTGGGAATTGCCGCCACCGCGCATAACAACGCCGATACAGTAACCGCAGTCTTCGACAACCTCGGCACCATGAAGTCCTTGTTTGCCCCCGTTACTCCCGTGAACTACTTGCCCGCCACAACGGCCTTGTCGATCGCCGGAAGCGGCAAGCTGGACCTCAGCGGCGGCAGCCAGCAGCTCGCCTCGCTCTCGGACAACACGCCCGGTAGCGGCGGCATCATCATCAACAGCAATTCCGCCGCCTCCATCCTGACCTTGAGCCCTACGGGTGGTTCGACCACCTTCAGCGGCATGATCCAGGGCGGCGGAACGCTGGGCCCGATCAGCCTGGTCATGAGCGGCAGTGGCACGCAAGTGCTCGCCGGCAGCAACGGCTACACCGGCGGCACAACGGTCAAATCGGGACGGCTCGCGGTGGATGGTTCGCTCGCCAGCCCCATCAGCGTCAGCGGCGGGACTCTGGCAGGCGTCGGCACTTTGACAAGTGTCACGGTCTACGCGGGCGGAACTCTGGCCCCAGGCGACCCGCGGGGCGTCTTGCAGTTGAGCGGAAACCTGACCTTGGCATCCGGAGCGGTCATGGATTACGAACTGGACGGGGTCTCGACCGACGACGAGGTCTCCATGCCCTCGGGCAGTTTGACCTTCAATGGCCAGGGGTTCTCCAATTTCGGCTTCAACTGGACGGGCGGCTTCAGTCCGGGCACCTATACGTTGGTCAACGCCAAATCGATCAGCGGCCTGGGGAGCAACCTCAGCGGTTCGATCGGTGGATACCCGGCAACGCTTTCCGTGCAAAACAATGATCTCATGCTCACCGTCGTGCCGGAACCTTCGACCGCGGCACTGCTCGGGGCGAGCGTCCTGGGGCTGATCGCTTGGGCGTGTTGGCGGAGGCGGCTTGCAGCGCAGACTGCTTCGAGCGAAACTCCGACCACCCTGTCCTTTCCGAAATGTTCCTCTCACATAGAGGCAAGACGGCGGGCCGCCATGCATTTTCCAGCCCTCAACGCAGACCCGATAGCAGCAGGCAGCGCAACCCCCGCGAGCCTCCGTCCGCAGCAGCGCAGCTCCGGCGAGAGTTGTTTCAGCCTATCGGCGTCCGGTGGCTCGATACGAAGCCTTTCAAAGGGAGTCTGGCACTGCGCCGTTCTTTGGCTGGGTCTGGTTTCCCTTGAGTGTTCTCCGTGGCGGATGCTTGCGCCAAGCGGGAAGAACGTGTGAATCGGAACAAGGACCGTGTTCATCAGGTCTGTTCATTTTATAAGGAGTTAATGTCATGTCGCGAAGAACCAATGGTTTCTCTTGCATTGCCGAGTTGGGGTGGTTGGCGAGCGCCACGTTGCTCACTGTGGTTCTCGATTCACGAGGTAGTGCGCAAGACATCCTGTACTTTACAAGCTCGCCATCGAGTTGGGTTGGCGGCGGCCTGACGGAGACCCTGACCCCTCAAAACGGAACCACTTTCTCGGCGTATTACGGCACCGTGGTGGAATTCAGGGTCGGGGAGTGGGAACTGGATTTCGTCGGCCCAAATGACACTTTGGTGAGCCCCGGCCTTTATCTTGGTGCGACCCGCTATCCTTTTCAGGGTTCCGGTGCGGGTCTCTGCTTTTACGGCGACGGGCGATGCGACAACAGGCTCACGGGCCAGTTTGACGTTTTGCAAGCAGTCTACGGAAGCGGAGGACAAGTCCAGAGTTTTGCCGCAAATTTTGTGCAGTACGACGAAGAGAACCAGAATGCATGGAACGATGGGAGCATTCGTTACAACTCCAGTATCCCGGTCCCGGAACCGTCTGCCTTAGCCCTCTTGTACCCGGCACTGCTGGGACTAGGGGCAGTCTACCTGCGGCGACGTAGGGCGAGAGGTTGAAGATCAGAGAAAGGTAGCACAAGTTAACGCACTTGTCATTGCAGGCGGCAATCCTTGTTGGCTTTTGAGCCGGGAGGGAAGTTTCGCTTGGAGACAATCCTACTGAAACAAAGAATGTGGGAAAGATAATCATGGGAAAGCGTTATCGAGTATTGGTTGTGACATTGTTCGTGCTGTTCGCCGTCCGGCAGCTTGTTGCAGCACCGATTCAATGGACTGTTGCCAGCGGCGGCAACGGCCACTGGTATGAAGGCGTCTACGTGGGCTCGAATACGCTGTGGACCTATGCCAACGCGGTGGCCACCGCCAAGGGCGGTTACCTTGCCTCAATTACATCGGCTGTGGAAAACAGCTTCGTCACCAATCTGGTTTCCGATTTGAAGTATTGGGACGCGAATTCGTCGGGGACCTTCGGACCTTGGATCGGTGGCTATCAATACGACAAGCTTGCCGAGCCGGCAGGCCATTGGGCCTGGACGAGCGGCGAATCCTGGAGCTACACGAACTGGAACCCCGGCGAGCCCAACAACGCGTACAATAGAGAAGACTACCTGCAGCTCGATCGAAACATGACGACTGGCCAATTTGGCACGTGGAACGATCAGATGAACTCCGCGGAGTGGTGTACGGTGCTGGGCTACGTTGTCGAGTACAATTCCTATCCCACGGCCAGCGTCCAGACCGTGAGTTTTCAGCAAGGGGTGAACAATTACAAGGGCACGTCCGATACGATGCTTCTCCAGGCATCGCCCAACCAAACCAGCCAATCGGCCACGACGCTCACGCTGGTCAACAGCCCTGGCAGCACTTCGCAGGGGTTGTTGGAGTTCAACAACATCATTGGCAACGCAGCGGGTCAGGTGCCGCCGGGTGCAAAGATCGTTTCGGCAATGCTCCAATGGGCGACGAGCGACACTTCCAACACCACTTGCGAGCTTCACCGCATGCTGGTGCCCTGGAGCGATGCCACCGCCACCTGGAACAGCATGACTAACGGCATTCAGGCGGACGGGATCGAGTCGCTCCTTACGGCAGACACCGTCGTCAGTCCCACCGGCACGTCGCTGCTTCCGTTGACGACAACCGACGTCACGACTTCGTTGCAAGCTTGGGCCAACGGTGCCGCCAACGACGGCTGGGCGATGTTGCCGACCGGCAACGACAGTTGGGGATTCAGTTCGTGCGAGGGTGCAAACCCGCCAGTACTGACGGTTACCTACATGACTCCCGAACCCTCCACGTTTGCCCTTCTCGGCGTCGGTGCTCTTGGGCTGCTCGGTTACGTTTGGCGGCGGCGTCGGGCGAAGAGGATCGTGCGATTCTCGTTGGCGGCAGCCGTGGTGGTCTCCGCCGTCTCGGCTCAGGCCGACGTGTTCAACATGGGCGGCACGATCAGCGGCGGAACGTGGACGGGCCTTGCAAGTCTGCAATTCGTGACCGTGGGCGATCCGGGCAATGTAGCAGACACAAACGGGCAGCCGCGGCCCTGCGGAACTGTCTCGAACGTCTACGAGATGGGTAAGTACGACGTGACGGCGGCGCAATACACCGCTTTCCTCAATGCCGTTGCGGCCACTGATCCGTACGGTCTCTACAACCCGGCCATGCCGGGCCAGCCGCCGCCACCTTACGGACAGCCCTACCAGTATATCGGATGTGGAATCACGAGATCGGGAAGCAGCGGCAACTACACCTACAGCGTGGCGGCGCAATCAGCGAACTATCCAGTCGATTGGGTGTCGTGGGGCGACGCCGCTCGATTCTGCAACTGGCTTCAAAACGGACAGCCGACGGGGGCAGAGGGAGTGCGCACCACCGAGACCGGTGCATACACGCTCAACGGCGGGACGACCGACGCGGCATTGGCGACGGTTTCTCGCAACGCGGGAGCACAGTATTTTCTACCGACCGAAGACGAATGGTATAAGGCGGCCTATTATATTGGCGGCGGCACAGCAGCCGGATACTGGACGTATCCGACAAGGAGCAATTCTGCGCCCACCAACGTGCTGTCCATTGCCGGCACGAACAACGCGAACTACAGCGGGAATGGTGGCTACACCGATCCGCCCGAATATCTAACCACCGTGGGTGAGTTCGCCGCTTCTCCCGGCCCCTACTTGACCTACGACATGGGAGGCGACGTATTCCAATTTACGGAGACGGTCTTGTCGGGCTTCGATATACACGTTGTTCGCGGCGGGTCATGGGCGGACACGACCTACTACATGTCATGCGGAGGGCGCATATTTGGCGTTGATGACGCGCCCCCCGATGAGTACTCCACGGTGGGCTTTCGCGTGGCGAGCGTGCCAGAACCCGGCAGTGTGGCGTTGTTGCTTGCGGGCACCGTGGCGTTGGGAATCTGGAGGCTACGCCGGAAAGCCTGACGCTACCGCGCTTCTGCGCCCTCCGCCCACGCAACTTCCATGTTCCACTCGACCTCCCCACCGCGGAGCGCCGACTCCGCGCCCACTTCGCCTGCTGGATGTTCCGGCCGATGCGGCCGCGTGGCGCACGAGCCGCTGTGCTTCCGCCAGCGCGTGGGGCGAAGGGCCTAGCGCTGGTGGCGGCGTCGCGTGAGGCCCAGTCAGAGTCGCTGCAAGCATGCCTGCAGTCACCGGCCCCGGCGATGCTCTTGGCCCGTCGTGAACGATGAGCTGTGGCTTTCGGCGCGGGTCGGATGGTCGTTTCGGCGAAGACAGGGCACGCTGGACCAGGAGCTGCGCGAGGATTTCGGATTCATCCTGGCTTCTACATTGACTTTGCTCGGGCTGATTATCGGATTCAGCTTTTCGATGGCCACGAACCGCTACGACCAACGCAAGGTCTATGAGGAGGCGGAGGCAAACGCGATCGGGACGGAATACGTCCGGGCCGACTTGTTGCCTTCGGCCGATGCGGCTGCCGTTCGTGTATTACTGAAGAAATACCTGGACGGGCGAGTTCGGTTCTACATGGCTCACTGGGAAGACGACCTTCAGCAGATCAACACGCGTACCGCTCAGTTGCAGAACGAGCTGTGGTCGGCGATTCGTGGTCCGGCGGCGGCGCAACCTACCCCCGTGATGGCCTTTGTCGTTTCCGGCATGAGCGATGTTTTGAATTCACAGGGATACACCCAGGCTGGTTACTGGAATCGCATCCCAACAGCCGCATGGGTTCTGATGGCAGCCATCGCCGTCGGCTGCAACTTGCTGGTCGGCTATGGTTCGCGTAGTGCCAAAGCAGGATCCAAGCTGCTTCCGATTCTGCCGCTTATCGTCTCGGTCGCGTTCATGCTGATCGCGGACATCGACTCCCCCCGCTATGGCGTTATTCGTGTGAGGCCGCAAAACCTGATCAGCCTGGCGGATTCTCTGCCATCGCCCGGCGAAGTACGCTGATGCAGCGAGTTGTCGCCAGCTGGAAGAGACGCTACGGCCACGGCTTGTGGTACAAGAGTGCGGCCATCCACGGCGGGATACAGGTGATTGCTGATTCGCCCGGATTCTGCACCGCCCCTTCCTTGAATAACGCGTACCGCAGTTCCAGCCCTTCGACCAGCAGTTCGCCGCTGCCGGCATCCTCTGCGCCCGCTTCATAGCCGGAGTCGAACGCGATACGCCGTAGGATCTCGACGCGCTCGCCGCGGATTTCACGGCGGTAGCTTGTCCCACCTATCTTTATGAGGTTCAGCATCCTTCCAATCTACCCCTTTATGCACCTTCTTTTCGGCCACTTCGTGTGAAACCTTGTGCTTCTCAATGTACTTTGGCACATCCTGCGCTACCAGGCTGACGGTTTCCTTCCCTTCCAGCACGAAGAACTGCGGGGGAAGATTCTCACTTTCGTCGGGAATGTAGACCAGAATGAAAAAGTTGGCAACAGGGGGTTGCGGCTCTGCGACGTACCACCCCGCTTTGGTCGTTGCACCTTTGACCTGAACGGAGAACGGCTTTCCGTGGGGGCTTTGCACGTGCAGGTCCGTTCCTTTGGCGTTCCCCAGCGTCAAGGAGACGACGTAACTCCGTCGTGTCAATTCGGCCGCGGCATAGAATTGGGCGGCCCATTGCGTGTGGTACTTTTCCAGGTTGGCATCATATCTTATTGGGTCAGGACTGGCAGTGAGAGAAGGCAGCGTTGCCCTAGAGTACCATCTCGGTGATCAAAGTGCCGTCCGACAAGATTGAGGTTTACAGGGCTTGCCGACAAGCGGCTACTTGCGACCAGAGGCGGCGTCCTTTCCCCTGCACAATCACGATCCAACGGCGGTTGGCTGCAAGGCCGGTTGATACCGTGCCGGCCGGGACAATTGGGCCGCTGTGGCAAAGTCGCCATGCGCAGCACGTCGCCTTTCGCCTGGGCTTCGTTTCGGCCGGCAGGGTGGCGTCAGCACGGTCGGCATAGGCTTCAGAGTATTCGGCCTGGCGTTTCACCGGTGGCCGCGCGCTCGTCGGCCGACGTTGTGTCGCGAATGCGGCCAAGCACGCCTGTGTTTAGCCGTTGGAAATGGATCGCTACCAAGCGGATTCTATTTCCGGAAATAGGATTGCTTTGTTACTTCTGCCGGAGAGGTCCAGCATTCCGGCGGCAGCAAGCCATATCGAGACCAGGAAATATCCCGCAATTCTTTGACCCTCCGGCTGCTTCTTCCATCGGCCTCACCCAGACGGTAATATTGGGAAAATCAGCGAGTCCCGTTGGGAGCCCGTGCTCCGAAGCAAGAGGCAGGATAGCCATGCGCATATCGATCGGCAACTCGAACACCGAGGCAGCAACTCCCAACGTCTCATTGTTGCAGGGAATTCTTCCTTTTGACCGGTCCAATCTCCGTCCCGACATTTTGGCAGGTATCACTCTGGCCGCGCTGGGAATTCCCGAGGTGATGGGCTACACCAAGATCATTGGCACCCCGGTGATCACTGGACTTTACACGCTCTTATTGCCTGTCCTTGTCTTCGCCATCTTCGGCTCATCGCGGCATCTCGTGGTCGCGGCCGACTCCGCCACGGCAGCCATGATAAGTGCCGCATTGGCCTCGTATGTCGGCGGTCCGCAGTACGTCGCGCTGACGAGCCTGGTGGCCTTGGTGGCGGGCGGATTACTCCTTCTGGCGCGTGGCCTCCGCCTCGGTTTCCTCGCCGATTTTCTGTCGCGTACGGTGCTGGTCGGTTTTCTCACCGGTGTCGGCGCCCAGGTCGCATTCGCGGAGTTACATGGCGTACTTGGTTTGGAAAACGGTGGCGAGGGCTTCTGGGGCCATTTATTCTTCACGGCGAAGCACCTGAAAGATATTGATCCTGCGAGCGTTTGTATAGCGCTTTGTGTCCTCGGCACGATCATCGGATTCGAATGTTTCGCTCCCCGCTTTCCGGCGCCCTCTTGGCTGTGGTAGGAATGATCGCGGCTAGCGCCATGTTCGATTGGGGAAATCACGGCATAAAGTTGGTAGGCGACGTCCCAAGCGGATTGCCTAATCTCGGGCTGCCGAATGTCACTTGGAACGATGTTCCGCTGGTTCTTCCCATCGCCTTTTCTTGCTGTATCGTTATCTTGGCCCAAAGCGCCGCGACCTCGCGTGCGTATGCGTTTCGCTATGGCGAGCGCTTCAATGAAGACACGGATCTGGTGGGCCTCTCGGTCGCCAACCTGGCGGCAGGACTAAGCGGTACGTTCGTCGTCAATGGCAGTCCAACCAAGACAGCCATGGTTGATACGGCGCGCGGTCGCAGCCAGATAGCGCATCTTACCACCGCCGCGACGGTTCTCTTGGTTTTGCTCTTCCTGACAAAGCCGCTCAGCTACCTGCCAAGTGCGGTACTCGCTGCCATCGTGTTCATGATCGGCGTCAAACTGGTCAAGCTTCCCGAACTCGCCGAAATCCGCAAGAAGAGCTGGAACGAGTATGCAGTCGCTCTTGCCATCGCCGCCATCGTGCTGTTCATCGGCGTCAAAGAAGGGATTATCGCCGCGGTCGTGCTCTCGCTGCTCGACCATGTGCGGCAAGGCTATCGGCCGCATACGGCGATTATCCTCACCGATCCGGTGGAACACTGGCGGATGGAGTCTGTTGTTCCGGGAAAAATGATCGAGCCAGGCCTTGTGATGTATTGGTTCGGCGCCGAGCTCTATTACGCGAATGCGAACTACTTCGCCGAGCAAGCGTTACATCTGGTTACCCATTCACCGTCACCCGTACGATGGTTCGTGGTAGATGCAGGGGCCATTGCTGATGTTGATTATTCAGCTGGCAAGATGCTCAAAGAGCTACAGCTTGAATGCGCGAAGAGAGATGTCGCATTGGTCTTGACCCGGGTCAGCGAGAGCCTAAGAGCAGACCTGGATCGCCAGCAGTTGACCGAGGCGATTGGAGTCCACCGTATCTTCGGCTCTCGGAGAGATTGCCTCGCGGCCTATCGAACCAGTGAGGTGAAAAAATCGGCTGAAGCCGAAACTAATCCGGCTGGCGGAGATCCGCAGTAAAGACGGTCGCATGGCACCGCTTCGACATCTCGTCGCCCGTATTAGCCGTTCGGTCGCGCGGCAGCGAAGCGGCCGCGCAGGTCCAGCCGCTGCACGCGCTGGCCGGTGGCACTACACGATCTTACATGGAATCACCGAATCTCCATCGTACGAGTAGACTGCGCAGAGGCGATGATACCCGTCCGCAATGACGACCTTCCCATTGGCCGAAACGGCTGAGAACGCCCCCGGCCTGGCCTGCTCCGGCGGTCCCGCCGCGGCCGGCTGCAGCGCAGCCGATGACTGACGGGGCCATTGTGCCAAGAAGTTTGGAAAAGGAGGATTACGCACTGATGTGAACTGAAACCTTTTATCGGAGCCCTGCGGGTGAAAGCCCGCCCAGGAGAGCCTGACCAGCGCCTGGAAGCCAGCCTTGCGCGGGGAAGGGTAACCCAACCGTGATACGTAGGCGGCGAGCCCGAAAGCCATGCTATTGAGCCTCGAAAGGAATTCCATCGTTGGCGCCTTCGTCGTTGTCTCAGCGGGGGCCACGCGAGCGTCTTGCTTGTGGTCAGGGGCGCATCGACCGGCCGGGGTCGAAGAACATGGGCAAACGGGAATTGGGGTTCCCCAGGAACTTGGGGAGATCCTGTCGTTTCCACGGAAGAAACCCGGAAGGGGATACCGGGTGAACAACCCCAGGCCTAACGTTGCCGCACGCAGCGGCGGCGGGAGCGAAAGGTGCGTGATCCCGTGGTACTGCCAAGCGACGGAAACGAAACACGGCGGGAGGACCGGCAGGAAGTCGCTGCGCGGGACCCGGAAAACTGGGCGCGCGGTTAAGGTGTGGAATGGATGCCCTTAACCGAGTTTCAGAAAGGATTCAGCGATGGCGAAGCGACGGAGTCGCAAGCGTTACGATTCGACGTTCAAGGCGAAGGTGGCCTTGGCGGCGGTGCGTGGAGACAAGACGATCAGTGAATTGGCCAGTCAGTACGCCGTGCATGGCAACCTGGTCAGCCAGTGGAAACGCAAGCTCCTGGCCAATATCGAGCTTGTCTTTACGGAAGCGGACGATGGCCAACGAGAAGATCGTGAGGCCCTGCTGGACGACCTGTACCAACAGATCGGCCGGCTGAAGGTCGAGCTCGAGTGGCTCAAAAAAAAAGCTGCCCAGTTCGATCACTGAGTTGCGGCGGCTGATCGACTCGGACCACGCGGCCCTGAGCATCACCAGGCAATGCGAGTTGCTGGGCTTGTCGCGTTCATCGTGCTATTACCAAAGGATGGAAACGTCGGCGGAGGATTTGAAGCTGATGCGGATCATGGACGAGGTACACCTTCGCTTGCCTTTTTACGGATCACGGAGACTGACATGGAGTTTGCAGCAAGAAGGCTATGCGGTGGGCCGCAAACGCATTCAGCGTCTCATGCGGGTGATGGGGATCGAGGCGATCTACCCGCGGCCGCGGACCAGCGAGCCGCATCCAGACCATCGTATTTACCCGTATTTGCTGCGGGACGTCGTGGTTTCGGCGGCGGACCAGGTGTGGAGCGCGGACATCACCTACGTGCCGATGCAGCACGGATTCATGTATTTGGTTGCAATTTTGGATTGGCACAGCCGATACGTACTGGCGTGGCGCCTGTCGAATACGCTCGACAGCGACTTTTGTGTGGAGGCCCTCCGGGCCGCGTTACGTCGCGGTCGGCCGGCGATTTTCAACACCGACCAGGGGACGCAGTTCACCAGCCAGGCTTTCACGGGCGTGCTGGAACAGCAGGGGATTGCGATCAGCATGGATGGCCGTCGCCGCGCCTTGGACAACGTGTTCATCGAACGGCTGTGGTGGAGCGTGAAGTACGAGAACGTGTACTTGCAGGGCTACGAAACGGTAGCCGAGTTGAAGGCGGGCTTGACGTGGTACTTCGACTTCTACTGTCGTCGTAGACCACATCAATCGTTAGATAACCAATATCCATGGGACGTGTACTGGGCCAATCGACAACAAAAACAACGACAATTTCGGCGCTAAAATTTCGGCCTACGGCCGACTTAGGCTGGAGAGTCTTTTAGCAGAACAAAAGGTACTGGCGGCTTTGCGGCCGCGCGACACCTGGGAGGGGTGTCGCGGGCCGCTAGTCTCAGTCAAAACAGCACACCTTAACTTTACCCAAAAACTGTCCAGCGCCCGGGTCCGCCCCACGCAGTGCCTTGATAGTACCGTGGAAACGGGGGAACAAACGCGCGTGCGGACCCCGGGGAGGGAAGCGAGGCATCGGGAACATGGACTCGTTGTTGGGACATACGACGGATACTTGGAGATTCGATGTACGTATTACCGAAACACCAACGGATAGCCGAGATGGCGAGACGATCGCCGCAGATGGGGTTCACTTAGCTGGCCTATCTGATGGACATCGAATGGCTGGAAGCGGCCTTTCACCGGACCCGCAAGGACGGGGCACCGGGCGTGGACGGACAGACCTGGGCCAAGTACGCGGAGAACCTGGAGGAAAACCTCCAGTCGCTCTTGGACCGCGCGAAGTCCGGCACGTACCGGGCACCGCCGGTGCGGCGCGTGTACATTCCCAAGGCGGGCTCGACAACGGAGACTCGTCCCATTGGAATCCCGACCCTGGAAAGGTGTGAAACAACTGAGGCATGGGGGGTTGGGCGGCTGAGCCGCCCAACCCCCATGCCTCAGTTTTCAAGCCTTTTCTGTCGCCTTCTTGCCGAAATCTTTCGGACGGCTCGCCGCCTCGGACACGCAAATAGGGGTTGCCCGTGGGCGTGAGGCGCCAAATCCCCGCAATGCGCAGACCGCTCCCCGGCCGCTCGGGGACCGGTCCACCGCGTCGATCAGAAGCTGGCGTCGAAGGCGTCGCCGGTCACTTCCCAGGGCACGTCGTCCGAGGGCGGATGACAGTCCCAGTCGGGATCGGCAACCAAAGCCAACTCTTCCGGCGCGTCGCAACACGCCGCCTCGGCGCCCCCCTCGTCATCACTGGCATGCCCCGCCACGTGACGCAACGCGGGAACCAGAGGCAACAGACCTTCTTCAACCAAGGCGATTAGGAGGCCTATCTGGAACTCATGGTGGAGTGGTGCCGGAAGCGAGGAGTCCATGTTGAACCTTCGGACACTGCTCTCCGCGATGCCGATCCATGCCGGAACTGCGCTTCGCTTGTTCCGGCCTACGTTCTACTGTTTTCCTTTGCAAAACTTCCAGAGCAGGTACGCCGGCACGCCGGTCAGCACGATCAAAAGGCCGGGCCAGGTCGTCTGGGTCTTGTAGGCCGCCAAGACGAGCATGATCAGGCCGGCGATCCCGACGTAGATTGCCGGGATGAACGGATAACCCACCGCGCGATAGGGCGCTCGGCTGCGGGCGCGTGCGGCGAAGCACAAAAATGCCCAGAATTGTCAGCAGGTAAAACAGCAGCGTGGCGCACACCACGTACTCGAGCAGGTTGCTGTAGAGGTTGTCGTACAGCTCCATGCCGGTTTGGGGGTCGAGCAACGGCAAACCGGTGGCCGCATCGCGCGACCGCGTGCGGGGCAGGACCAGCAGGGCATCCAGAGGCACTGCAGAACCAGCCCCGCGGCCGGCACGTGCCGCGCGTTGAGCCGGCCGGCCGCCTTGAAGAAAAGCCCGTCGCGGGCCATCGCGTAATAGACACGCGCCCCGGTCAGAATCAGGCCGTTGTTGCAGCCGAAGGTGGAGACGAGGATCGCGGCCGCCATGATCCCAGCCCCCGCGCCGCTGAAGACCGTGGTGACGGCGGCGGTGGCGACGCGGTCGTCCGCTGCGTGCTGGATCTGATCGAGCGGCAGGAGGCACAAATACGCTAGATTGACCAGCAGGTAGAGCACGATGACCAGCGCGGCGCCGCAGAACAGCGAGCGCGGGATGTTGCGCCTCGGCTCCTTCACCTCGCCCGCGATGAAGGTGATCGTTTCCCACGCCACCGAGGAAAACAGCGACCCGACCTGGGCAATGCAGACAGCCACCAGAAGTCCCATGCCGGTGGCGGCCGTGACGACCGGGAGAAACGCCAAATCCGGCCGGATGTCGGCCGCGCCGTGCGGCGTCCAACAGTCGGCGAAATTGGCGTGCAGCGCCGCGACGTTGCGGCCAAGAAAAAACCCGATCACGATCAGCGCGAGCAGCGAGAGTATCTTCGCCGAAGTGAAAACATCCTGGATGATCTTGCCCAGCTTGAGACCGCGGGTGTTGATGAACGTCAGGAATACGACCACCCCGATCGCGGCCAGTTGCTGCGTCGACAGGCTGACGGCGTAGTTGTGCGAGAGATTGAGGGGCGGAATGATCCAAGCCGTCGGCGAAATGGACGGTACCAGCACACCCAGGAAGCGCGCGAAGGCCACCGCCACCGCGGCAATCGTCCCGGTCTGGATCACCAGGAAGAGCGTCCAGCCGTATAAGAACCCCCACAACGGCCCGTACGCTTCGCGGAGATAGACGTATTGCCCGCCGGCCCGCGGAAACATCGCGGCCAGTTCGCCGTAGCTCAGCGCGCCGATCAACGTCAGCCCGCCGGTGACGAGCCACACGGCCAGCAGCCAGCCCGCTGAGCCAACCTGCCGCGCGATGTCGGCCGACACGATGAAGATGCCCGAGCCGATCATCGAGCCGGCGACAATCATCGTCGAGTCCAGCAAACCGAGGCCCCGGACAAAAGACGATCCTGCGGACGGATTCGACGATTCAGGCTTCATGGATTCAACGGCTGGTTGATGCTGCTTGGAAAGCCCACGGCTACTTGCGTTTTTGCCCGCTGGCGGCGGGCGGAGCGGACGAGTCGGGCGGGCCCAAAAGCTGCTGATCGCGGTACGGTTGGTGAGTCTTGTAGAGCGCGGCCCGGCGCTGCATGTCAGCGATCGATTCCGGCGTTTTGTCCGTAGCCCGAGCCCGGTCGATGGCGATGTCCATGTACTTCAGGGCATCGTCGAATCGGCCGGTTTCGGCATACGCCGCCGCCAAGGTGTCCAAGAAGTTGGCGTCGCAGTCGGGCGCGGCAGCCAGCGGCTGCATCAATTCGACCGCCTTGGCTCCGTTGCGGAAACGTGAATCGGGGTGGGTGGCATAAATCCAGGCGATGTTATTCGAGGCCCCCCTGTCGCCCGGCTTGAGCCGGAGGACGATCCAGTAGTTATCCAAGGCTTCCTGGGTCTTCCCCAGTACCTGCTGGTTCAAGGCCAGGTCTGCGTGCTTGGAGACACTGGCCGGCTGGAATTTGACGGCCTGGCGCAGGCATTCTTCGGCCGCCGCGCGATTCCCTTGCTCGGTGTAAGCCCGCGCCATTTCGGCGAAGAGCTTGGGATAATCGGGGCGATAGTGCCTAATCCGTGCGTACTGTTCCAGGGCAGCGTCATACTTCTTTTGCTTGATGAACATCGATGCCAGGTTTCCCATGGCGAAGATGTTGGCGGGCTCCAGTTGCAAGGCCGCGCGGTACAGCCGCTCGGCCTCAGCGTAGTTCTCCTTGTGCGAGGCGACGAGGCCCAGGTTCGTCAGTGCCATCGTATTGTCCTTGGTGACCGCCGCCGTATGGGCAAAGAGCGATTCCGTCGAGGCCCACAGGCGGACCTGCCCGGAAGTCAACAGGCAGCAAACCAGCAGCCCGGCCGCCGTCAGCAAGGCCATCGGCAGTTTCAGCCGAGGCCAGCGCTCGATGGCCTCGGCAGCCGACCAGGCCAGGAGAACGAAAATCCCCACCAGTGGCAAATAGGAATAACGGTCGGCCATCGACTGCCCGCCAACCTGGACGATGCCGATCACCGGGACGAGCATCCCCAAGTACCAGAACCAGCCGGCGGTCAAGTGCCTTCGACCCCGGCCGGCGCGGATGAGCAGGACGGTCACGACCAGCAGCGCCGTCCCGCAGGCCATCGCGGCCGGGTAGTTGACGGTTTTCGGCAGCGGATAAATCGGCGCCAGATTCACGGGGACGGCCATTTTCTCCAGGTAGCCGCAATAGGCCTGCGCGACCGTGGCCAGACGGGCCCCAAGCGAACGTTGCGCCAGTGGTGTCACGGCATAGCCCCGCGACTGGGCAATCATGGTGACGACGCAACTCGCGGCCGACATCAACAACAGTGGCAGTTTCTCCACGACACGCGGGCGCAGCGAAGCCGCCAGACTTTCTGCTCCTCGCTCCACGCTCCTTCCTCCCACCCTTCCCAGCGGCCAATAATCCAGGAACAGGAGCACAAACGGCAGCGTCACCAACATCGGCTTGGACATCAGGCTGGCCGCGAACCAGAGCATGACGGCTAGGTAGCGGATCAGGCCGGGGCGGGCCAGATAGTTGAGCCAGGCGGCAAGGGCGGTCAGGCCGAACATCGTGCTGAGCACGTCCTTGCGTTCGGCGATCCAGGCCACCGACTCGACGTGCAAGGGGTGCACGGCAAAAAAGGCGGCGACTACAATGCTCGGCCAGACTGCCCGAGTCATGCGCAGCAAGACCCAATACAGGAGCATGCTGTTGATCACGTGCAGTCCCAGGTTCACCAGGTGGTGGCCGGCCGGGTTGCTGCCGAACACCTGGCAATCGAGCATGTGGGAGAGCCAGGTGAGCGGGTGCCAGTTGGCCTCGTGGAAGGCGGTCATCGCCCAGACGACATGGTTGACGGTCAGGCCCTGATTGACGAACTCGTTTGCGAAGACATAGTCTTCATCGTCGTAGTTGATGAAATCGTTGCCGGCGACGGGCCAATAGGCCACGGCGATGAGGAGTGCCAGGCCCGCGCAGAGGAGGGCGTCGCGCGGCCAGGTGAAGCTGCCCAGGCTGGGCGGACGAATGGTGTAGCCGCTCAGCTGCGTCCCGTGACCATAATCTGGCGATGCGTACGGGTTGGGGAAGCGGTCCTGGGCTTCTCTCCACGCGCGGCGGCGCTGGAACTTCTTGGCCATGCAATTCACGGGCGCGAAAGCGTCCGCACCCATTTGCGGAAGGAACGGATCCACGTCGTCTCGTCCGTCGCATTCCGGCGATCGAGAAATCCCTGGATGCCGGCCAATGGGAGAAAGGGAAAGGCCGGACTGCGATCCCGCTGCGCATACGTGCCGTTGTCCTGCAACTGATGGACGTGGAGAGCGTCATCCTCATAGGTCCAAATCTCCGGCACGCCAAAATCCGCGTAGATGGCAAACTTGTCGAGCGAATTCCGCGAAATGTCCACTTCGATCAAGAGGTCCGGCGGCGGATCCACGGCCGGGTCGTAGTCCTCATGCCCTCGCATCCGCGGCTCATTGGCCACGTAATAGCACTCGTCCGGTTCGGCCCCGCGCCGCTTCAACTCGGCCTTCAGAGTGGTCGAACCGCCGCTGCTGATGGGGATATCGAACTCCTCGGTCATGGCGTCGATCATCCGTCCGAGGAGACTTTTGATGTGTTCGTGTTCACGGGATGGCGACATAATTTCCAAGTAACCCCGGTCGTAGGTGAATCTTGTGCCGCAGCATTGCGTGTCTGCCAGCAGGGCTTCGTAGGTGGACCAGGCCACACCGGCCAGCAAGACGCGGTTTTCGCAGGGTAACGTTGCAATCGACATGGTTCTCTCTTGGCGGATGATGTTGGTCCCGCTGTCTCAGCTCGACGATCGGTTTTCAAGGACCTCTCGCCAGGCGCGGACATTCCATGATACGCCGCCATGCAGGTCGATTCCAGATGGACCTTGCTGTCCAGGATTTCGACCTGCTTGCGGAGGTTTAAGTCCCGCCCGTGTTCTACTTTTACGTTCCGGCCCAAGGGCCTCGCTATCTCCCCTCCCGCTGAAAACAAATATGGCGGTTCCAGCGGGCATCATCCAGGGCGGGATAATCGGTGCGGACGTGCGCGCCGCGGCTCTCCTCGCGCTCCAGCGCGGCCTCGATCATCAAACGGGCGATGCAGATCATGTTCTGCAACTCCCAGCCGCCCGGGTCGTTGAACTGCCGGGCCAAGACGTATCGGCACCAATGGCTGACCGTATGCTGGGCCTCGGCCAGGCCCTCGCCGTCGCGGCGGACGCCGACGTTCCGCCACAGCAGACTCTTCAAGGCGTTGCGGATGTCGTCCAGGTTCAACGGTTCGCCGATCGCATCGACCCGCGGGTTCTCGATCGGCAGGGCGAAGAAGTCGTCTTTCAGGCCCAGGGCCGCGCGAGGCCCCCGCCCCTGCATGCGCGCCGTAGACCAACGCCTCCAGAAGACTGTTCGACGCCAGCCGGTTCGCCCCGTGCAGCCCGGTGGAGGTGACTTCGCCGGCGGCCCATAGACCGGGCAGGGTCGTGCGGCCCTCGAGATCGACGGTGATGCCGCCCATCATATAGTGCGCCCCGGGCCGCACGGGAATGCGGTCGCGGGTGATATCGAGATCGAACTCCGCGCAGATCGCCGCGATGCCGGGGAAGCGCGACAAGACCCGCTGCGGATCGAGGTGCGTCATGTCGAGATAGACGTTCGGATGCCGCGTCTTCTCCATCTGGCTGACGATGGAAAGGCTGACGACGTCGCGGGGAGCAAGCTCGCCGCGGGGGTCGTAGTCGGGCATGAAACGGTGGCCGTGGCGATCGACGAGGTGCCGCGCCTTCCCCGCGGGTGGCCTCGCTGATCAGACTGCGGCTGCCGCCGGCGATGTACAGGACCGTGGGGTGGAACTGCACGAACTCGACGTCGCGCAGCTCGGCCCCGGCGCGATAGGCCAGGGCCAATCCGTCGCCCGTGGCCACGGTCGGGTTGGTGGTTTCGCGATAGATCTGCCCCGCGCCGCCGGTGGCCAGGATCGTTTGCTTGGCCCAGACGAGCGTCTTGCCGTGCTGCTGGTTCCAGACGATGACGCCGCGGCACGTGCCCTCCTGCGTGAGCAGGTCGATCGTGAATGTCTCTTGCCAGACCTCGACGTGCTCCAGGGCAAGCATGCGTTCCGTGACCGCCCGCATGACCTCTTTGCCGGTGGCGTCGCCCAAGGCGTGCACGATGCGATCGTGCCCGTGACCGCCCTCGCGTCCCAGGGCCAGGTGTCCCTCGGCCGTGTCGAAGCGGGTGCCCCAGCCGATGAGCTCCTCGATCCGCTGCGGGGCCTCGCAGATTACCCGCTTGACGACTTCGGGATCACAGAGCGTGCCGCCGGCCTGCAGAGTGTCGGCCACGTGGTCCTCGAAGCGATCTTCCGGATCGACCACGCCGGCGATGCCGCCTTGGGCGTAGGCGCTGTTGGAGTTTTGCAGGCCGTCTTTGGTGACGATCAGCACCGAGAGCCGCGGATCGGTGCCCAGGGCGGCGCGAATCCCAGCCAGCCCGCCACCGATGATTAATACATCGGTAAAGTAGTGCGGTACCGACTTGGGACGGAAGGGGACGAGGTAGCGGGGCGTGGTGAATTGCATTATACGCAGAACGGAATTCATTCCGTTTTCGGGAAACAAGGAATCAACGGAATGAATTCCATTCTACAAAATCCGTCCAACGGAATAAATTCCGTCCTACGAAGCCTACTTCTTTCCCCCGGTGGAACTCGAATAAGCGTGGTAGAGATCGGCCCATTCGGCGGGCGCCGGCATCTGACCGCTGTCGCGGACGTGTGGCACTTCGTCGGTCTTTGTTTTCCCGCCGCTGATCTGCGTAATGTGAGGATGCAAATCGAGGTTCTTCAAGAACTCGTTGTAGGCCTTCTTGGCCGACTCGCCCTCGTTGCCGGACCGTTGGGCCGAATCCTTCAACTTGCTCATGTTGTCGAGGAACTTCTGGGCCTCTTCCTTGGTCCAGCCGAGGCGGTCGAGCAACTCGGACTTCGGCTTGCTCTTCTCGTCCTTGAGATGTTCCAGGGCCAGATCGACCTGCTTCTTGGAGAAGTCGAGATTGGCCTCGTCGGGCTTGCTCTCGGGCGGCTGGGGCACTTCGGGCGGGGGGGCTGCATTGCTCGCCCGGCTGCCACCGACAGGTTGTCCGCCACCTTGGGAGCCCGCCTGCTGGGGAGACTGAGCGCCTGCCTGGCTGTTGCCGGACGTGCCCTGGCTTTCATTGGAGTTCTGCGTGGACTTGCCTTGCGACGCATGCTCATCGTTCTTGGCCGTTTGATGGTCGGCCGATTCCTGCGGCTGGCCTTTGCCCTTGCCCGACTCCTTGCGCGGCGAGTCAGTGCGCTCGGTGGCGCGGACTGCTTCGCCGGCGTTCTTGCCCGTGGCGCCGTCGCCCTTTTCCGGGGAGACGGAGCCACCTTTGTCTGCCGCCTGCTGCGTGCCGGCGGCGCCCGTGCCGTTCTTCTTGTTCTGCTCCCCGCCGCCCTCCCCGCCGCCGCCTTTGCGATCGCCCTTGGTCTGGCTGCTGGAACCCGAGTCGTGGGGGCTATTGCCGGGCGACTGCGACTTGTCGGACTTCGGGCTCAGGCCTTCCTCGGCGTCGCCAGGCTTCTGCTTGCCATTTTGCCGATCGACCTGGGACTCGGGAGCACGGCCGCTGTTCTGCTCGGTTGGATTGCCTTTCTTGCTGGGATCCTGCTGTCGCGACCCACTGTCCGCGGTGCCGCCCTGGTTGCTCGATGGCTTGTCACCCTTGGGCTGATTGCCGCCGCCGCTGGAGCCTTTCGTCGGATCGCCCTGGCCGGACTTTGGCTTATCACCGCCGGAGCTATCACCGCCGCCCTTTTGGCTCTCTTCCTTCTTGGGATGCGATCCTTGACCGCCGCCCGGGGAATTGCCGCTCTCCTCTTTAGGCTTGATCTCCTTTTTCTCGCTGCCGGACTTGCCCTGGCTGTCGGACCCGGCGCCCTCAGACGGCTTCGGCTCGTTGGGCTTCGGTCCTTGAGCCACTTGGCGTTCATCGCCGGGGCCCTGGCCGCCGGGTTTTGGCTTGTCGGAGTTCTGCGGATTTCCGCCCTTGCCCGATTCGCCCTTGCTCGTCTCGCCGCCGGATTGCTGCTTCGCGGAAGTCTTGCTTCCGCCGGCCGATTGATTCGGCTGGCTTTTCTCGCGGCTGGCCTGCTTCGTGTCTTGCTTCGACTGCCCGTCAGTGTTCTGGTCCTGTTTCGCGCCGGGCGAAGACTGCGACTTGTTGTCCTGGCCGCTGCCGTTCGGTTGCGGAAGCTGACCGTGGGCATCGTTTCCGGCCTGATGCTGGGAATCGGCTTTGGAAGTGCCGCCGGTATTGCCCTGCTGCTGGGGCGACGGCTTCGGATTGCCCTGACTGGGATTCTGCCGATCATTCTGACCTTGGTTGCCAGAGTTGTTCTGTGTGGAATCCGGCTTGCCAGCTTGCTTTGGGGAATTGCTCCCCTGGGGCTGATTGCCAGAAGTGCCTTGGTCTTTCTTTTCGCCGGAGTTGCCCTGCGGCTGCTGGTTACCCTGGCCACCATTTTGTTTCTGGCTGTCATCTTGCTTTCGGCCGTCCTGCTGCGGACTGCCTTGCTGTTGACCGCCCGACTGGCCGGCATTCTGCTTTTGGTCACGGTTGGGCTGCTGGGGTTTGTCCTGTTGCCCGTTCTCTTGTTTTTCTTTGTCTTTGAGCGACTCCTTGATCGCATCGGCTTGCTGTGAATTGGGATCGAGCGGCGCTTCGCGCTCCTCGCCGGACTCACCCGAGTTGGGCTCGCCACTCTTCGGCCGCTTTGGCGTATCGGAGGAAGCGTTTTTCGGATCCTGCGACTTGGTGCCTTGCCCATCTTCCTTGGTCTTCCCATCCGAACCCTGGTCGCTGCCCTTTGACTCTTCGGACTTGTTGCCCGATGAATCGCCCTGACCTTTCTCGGCTTTGCTCCTCTCGCCGCTTTGGCCGGGCTTATCCCCCTTTTGCTGCTGCTGACCATCGGCGCCGTTCGGCGGGTTCTGCTGGTCTTGCGAGTCGCCTTGCCCAGCGCCGCCGATCTTGATCGTCCGATGCGCCGTTTCGGAATGATTGGGGCGGGGCTCCTTGTTGTCGTCCGCGGTGGCCCAATAGTGTACGACGTCGCCGGCCTTCAACTTCAGCTCGGCCGGCCGGAAGAGATATTCGCGATCGACATTCAGTAGCGCCTTTTCCGGCTTGGGGCGGTCGAAAAGCACCGGCAGGCTCAGTTGATCTGCTTCGCGCCCAGCCTTGGTTTCGCGTTCGGCCTGGATCGTCACGTGCCGCAAGCCGAAGTCGGGATCGGAGGCCTTTACGTGAATCGGCAGTTGACCATCCTCCGGCATCTCGACTACTTCTTGCAACGGCTTGTCGATCTGGACGACCGGCGGCAGGTCGCGGTCGACGTCGATGTTATAGCGGACCGGTCGGCGGACGCTGTGGCCGTTGGTGTCGGTAAACAGGATCTGATAGCCGCTAAACTGGGCCTTCCCCGGGTTGTCGGGATCGAGTGCCAAGGTGAGCTGCCCGGTGGCCTTCTTACCCTTGGTCGTCATCGGCCGAGTGACCAGGCCCCACCCGTCGCCGTCGTGGTTCAGGTCGATGTGGGCGTCTTTGATATCCATGTTGGCCGTGGCATAGATCGTTACCAGGGTGCCCTCCAGGGCCTTGATATCGCCCTGGTTCTTGATCGTGCGCTCGGCCAGCCCGGTGTACGGCGGGAATTGATAGTCGATGCGGTCGACGATGATCGTGGGCGCGGTTTGGACGTCCAGCTTGTACTGCGGGGTAGCGGTATCACCGGCGGTGATGCGATAGAAGGTGTCTTGCTGAAAACCGCCGCTGCCCTGCGGCAATTCGCAGCGATAGTGGTTCGCGTCGTCGGCCGGGGTCATGACCATGCGATCCTCGACCGCCTGGTTGTCAGCCGTGCAGACCAGGAGGGTCACCTGTTCGCCGTCGCGGAGGCCGGTGACCAGCGCGGAGATCGGCTCGCGTTCGTCGTTGTACACGGTCTTATCGCCCGGACTGACCTCTTCGATGTGGACCCGCGTGGGGGCCGGGACGCTCGACCATGGCCAGAGCACGCGGGCCGCCGAGACCAAGGGATTCTTGGGCGAGAGGGCCAGATAGAGGGCAAAGATCGCAATCACCCCCGCCAGGGCACAGGCCAACTGCACGATGCGGCCGCGATCGACGGCATGGTCGACCGGCACCTTCAGCAGATCCGACGCCGCCCGGTGTTCCATCGCGCGAAACACCACCGGCGCGACATCCTGCGGGTGCGAGCGGAGGAGGAGGAAATTGATCAGGCTGTTCTTGAGCGTCGGGCGGCCCTGCTCGATCGCCTGCGCGGCAAACACCGGATTGATGCGATTGGCCAGCGGCGGCAGCAAGAAACGCCAGCCAAAGGCCCCCGCCGCAGCTACCCAAAGGGCAAAAAGTGCCAATCGGGCGGTGAAACTCAGCCCCTGATGAAAGACCCAGTGGTCCAGCACAGCCACGGCCAGAAAGAAAACGAGCGACGCCGTTGCCAGCAGCATCATGCCGGAAGCTACTTCAACCAGGCGGACTTGCCGGCGGGTGTGTTCGACTCGCTTCTCGATGAACTCTTCGTATCGTCCCTGCGCGGGGCGCTTTCCGCCTGCGGACGAGTGGAAATCGTGCCACTTGCCATGATGGTTCTCTGTTATCGGGCCTGCTGCTGTTCCTACCTCTCATTATAGACGGAATTGCCGGGCGGTAGATTCCCTTTTTGGTAAGAAATGGGAGAAATCCTCCGATCTTGTGCCTAAGAAGGGGGGTAACCTCCGTCGCAACCCCCTGCTGAAGGGTGGTTTCTACGACTACTCGTATAATAAAGAGGCGAGGCAGGAGCCCCTTGGACACAAGTCAAGCCGTACGACGAAGTCGAGTTACGGTTCTCGCGCGCGTCGAGACCTGGAAAAACGTAAATGGAAAGCGGGTATGAATTACCGCACTCCAATTGGCCCGCCCCGTTCCCCTCCGCGCCATTCCTGCTATAAATACTGGATTCCAAACGCCTCGAACGGCCGAAACACGACAATCCATGCCCCCCCAATTCATCTTCGAAATGCACGACGTCGGCAAGCGTTATGGCGAGCGGGTCGTGCTCAAGAATATAAGCCTGTCGTTCTACTACGGTGCGAAAATCGGCATCGTCGGCGAGAACGGGTCGGGAAAGTCGACCCTGCTGCGGATCATGGCCGGCATCGATACCGATATCGAAGGCACCGCCGCCCTGGCCAAAAACATGCGGGTGCGGTACGTGGCCCAGGAGCCGGTGTTGGATCTCGACAAGACGGTTCGCGAGAACTTGCGGACCTCGATGAAGCCGGTCCAGGACCTCGTCGATCGCTTCAACGAGATCAGCATGGAGATGGCCGATCCCAAGGCAGACGACGACCTCGACAAGCTGATGGAGGAAATGGGCCGCTTGCAGGAGAAGATCGACGGCTGCGACGGCTGGGAACTCGACCGCCTGATGGACATCGCCTCCGACGCCCTCGTGCTGCCGCCCGACGAGACGCCGGTGCGGCAGCTCTCCGGTGGCGAGCGCCGCCGCGTGGCGCTGTGCATGGCACTGCTGGAGAAGCCCGACCTGCTGCTCCTGGACGAACCGACCAACCACCTCGACGCCGAGACCGTGCAGTGGCTGGAACAGACCTTGCGCGACTATCCGGGAACCGTGATCATCGTCACCCACGACCGCTACTTCCTGGACAACATCACCAAGTGGATCCTGGAACTGGAAAACGGCCGCGGCCTGCCGTTCGAGGGCAATTACTCTTCGTGGCTGCAGCAGAAGTCGGAGCTGCTGCGGGTGACGGAGAAGCGCGAGTCGCAGCGGCAGAAGACGCTGCAGCGCGAGCTGGATTGGATCCGCAATTCGCATGAAGGCCGCAAACAGAAGAACCTGGCCCGCATCAAGTCGTACGAGCAACTCGCCGCGCAGCAGGTTGACGACGTCAAGAACGAAGCCATCATCCAGATCGCCCCGGGGCCTCGGCTGGGCGACAAGGTGTTGACGTTCAAAGACGTCTGCAAGGCCTACACCGTCGAGGGCGAGAAGCTGAACCTGATGGAAAAATGCTCGTTCGACCTGCCCCGCGGCGGCATCGTCGGCGTGATCGGGCCTAACGGCACCGGCAAGACGACGCTCTTCCGCATGATCGTCGGGCAGGAGCAGCCGGACGCCGGCAAGATCTACCTCGGGCCCAGCGTGCAGCTTTCCTACGTCGACCAGCATCGCGACGCGCTGGACGACAACCGCAGCGTGTTCGAGGAAATCACCGACGGCAAGGACACGATCGAGCTGGGCAGCCTGTCGATGAACTCGCGGATCTACCTGGCGCGATTCAACTTTCGCGGGCCCTCGCAGCAGAAGCGGGTCGGCGATTGCTCGGGCGGCGAGCGGAACCGCATCCACCTGGCCAAGATGCTCCGCCGCGGCGGCAACCTCGTGCTGTTGGACGAGCCGACCAACGACCTCGACGTCAACACCATGCGGGTTCTGGAGCAAGCCTTGCTGGATTTTCCGGGCTGCGCGATGGTGATCAGCCACGACCGGTTCTTCCTCGATCGGATATGCACGCACCTCCTGATCATGGAAGGCGACGAGCAAACCCGCTGGTACGAGGGCAATTTCACGGCCTACGAGAAGTCGGTGATGGCTGAGAATCCCGAACGGCTGGCCCATCGGCGGAACAAGTATCACCGCCTGGTGCTGAGATAGAGGAGTAGGGTGGGCCGACGGGCACCGTACGCAGCATGGTGCCCGTCGGCCCACCCTACAAGACCCGCTGAACACGCAAGCCCGCACTCCAAATAAAATGCCCGACCGCAGTTGGAAACACCTCTCGACACGGCACATTGCCGACTTCCACATCTTGCGGATCCGCGCGGACCGCTACTTGTTCCAGCCGACGGGGCACGAAGCCGACTTCGTGGTCTGCGAATCGTCGGACTGGGCCATGGTTGTCCCCATCACTCCGGACGGGCAGGTCGTGCTGATCCGGCAATACCGGCACGGCGTGCGGCAGGTCGTGCTGGAGGTCCCCGGCGGCGTGCTGGAGGCGGGCGAAGCGGCGGACGTCGGCGCCGCGCGGGAACTCCGCGAGGAAACGGGTTACGATTTCCAGACGATCCGCGTCCTCGGTCGCTTGTTGCCGAACCCGTCCACCAACAATGCGTACCTGCACGTCGTGCTGGCCGAAGGATGCCGGCCCATGACCGCGCAGACCCTCGATCCCTTGGAGCGGATTGAAGTCGTTCTGCGGCCCGTCAGCGAGATCCCCGCCATGATCGCGTCGGGCGAGATTTGCCACGCCCAGGTGATCGCGGCCTTTGTCCTGGCAGGCTATGCGTGAGCTTCGGAGTGCGGTGCGGCGCCAGCCGTATTGCAGGCGAAGGACAACGGCCCCCGCGATCGAGGAACCGCCGATTGCAGCGGCGTCCATGCCATCCTATGATGATCGTTGGCTGCTTCGCCAAGGATAAAAGGAAAGTCTCCTATCACTCTGACATGGGATGCCTAGAATGAAGAAGATGTTCACTATGGCGTAGGCCGGAACAAGCTTGCGCAGTTCCGGCACGAATCGGCATCAACGCCGGAACTGCGCAAGCTTGTTCCGGCCTACATGGCTCATTTTCAATGCGAAGATCAATAGAATGAAGAAGATGTTCACTATGCAGTTTCTGAGTATTGTCTCGCTTTGTTCCGCGATCCTCGGCATGCCGGTCGCCGCCGATGAGCCGGGAAACACTTACTCCGCCGCGGCGACGGCAGCGGAGCCCCTGGGGCTTGCGGCCATGCGATTGGAGAACTTGCCCTACTTGCGGCGAGCCAAAATGTTCCAGTGGTCCAGCTTCAGTCATCCCACGGCAAACGATCCCGAATTCTATTACCCCGACCCGCACGCCAAGGGATTCAAAGTACTGCTCGACATGAAGGGCCCGGGTTCCTTGAATCACTGGTGGAGCACCGGAGGGATGTCGCCCCCCGTGCATCTGAAGTTCTACTTCGACGACGAGGCGACGCCCCGGCTGAGCACAACGATCGGTGGCTGGTGCGGCGGCTGTGGCCCCTTGGGTCAGGCCGACCGGCCGAGCGTCAATTTCATGCCAATGCCCTTTCGGAAACGGTGTGTCGTGAGCACCGATGGTCCGCGCGGCGAGGCGTTCCACCACGTCTACGCCTACACGTTTCCGACGGCCGAGGGGATCACAACCTTTACCGGGAAAGAAGACCTTTCCGAGATCAAAGCGGCGTGGAGCCATCCGGGAACCGATCCGAAGCGCACATTCGGCAACCGAACGGTGACAGGGAAGGTCGCGGTCCCGGCCGGCCGCAAGGTCGCCATTTATGATCGCAGCGGCCAGGAGACGATCGCCAGCCTCAAGATAAGCCCCACACCGCGGCAGAAGGCGCTGCTGGTGAATCTCTGGATCAAGGCCTTTTGGGATGGCAGTCGCACACCCCAAGTCAACGCGCCGTTAAGCTATCTCTTCGGCGCCGCCGACCATGGCGAATCGGCGATCAGCCGAGCGGTGCCGGTGGGAATGCACACCGACGGGCCGTGGTACTTCTATTTCCCCATGCCGTACTGGACCTCCGCCCGGATCGAAATCGAGAACCGGTCGCAACTCGACTGCCAGGCGCTCGGCTACGAGATCCAGGTCACGCCGAAATCGGTCGTTGATTATCCAAAGGACAAGTGTGCGTATTTCTGCACCCATTTCGCCGCAGGCATCGCGGAGGGTCCCGCGAACTTCATGGTCTTGGAGGCGCAAGGGACCGGGCACGTCGTCGGCGTGGTCAAAGGCCGAGGAATGCTGGGAGAGAACGACGAGATGGTCTACATCGACGACAACCTCACGCCGCAGTCGTGGGGCACCGGCGGCGAAGACTACCCGCTGTTCTGCTATGGAATGCGGACGGAGAGCCATCCGATGTGGGGCGGCTGGGAGGATTGGCGGTACCATCGTTACCACGTCGGCGACACGATCAACTTCCAGAAGAATATCCACTTCGGCTTCGAACATGGCGAGGACTACCACCATGGTTGGCTGAAACCCAACCGGGAGAAGATCGCCATCGAGAGCCTCTGCATGTATTACTTGCAGCCGTCGGCCAGTTTGCTGCTGACCGACGAGTTGGACGTGGGCGATCCCAAGTCCGAGAAGGAGCACGGCTATATGGTTCGAGGGGAGGTCTGGAGCGGGACGGAGAAGCTCGCCTATCAAGGAGAAGAAACCGTGTTCATCGCGGATCACGGACGGAAGTTCGACGGGTCCAGCGAGTTCCGCGTGAAGATTCATCCGCAGAACGACGGAGTCCGCTTGCGCCGGCGCATGATCCAAACGCATATCCAGGAAGCGAAAGTCTACGTGGACGGTCAGGAAGTGGCCGATTCGCGATTCTACTCGCCAATTCATTACCGGCCCGGCAACGGGTTCCATGACACCAAGCAACTGTGGCGAGATGTGGAGTTCGAGATCCCGGCCAGGTACACAAGGAACAAGAGCAGCGTGACGTTGCGGATCGAAAATGTCCCGTCCTCCACGCCGCATAGCGGGAGTTGGAGCGAATTCTATTATTGGGTGTATTCGTACACTCGTTCCCGGTGATGAAGGGCCGGTAACAAGCCGCAGCAGTGGCTTCTCCCCCCGCATCCGGTTATACTGGTTTGAAGCTGAAAGGGACTATTATGCACTCGACGATCTCACGACGGCATTTTATCGGGACCATCGGAGCGACCGCTGTCGCCGCAGGCGGACTCTCGAAATTGCTCGCAAACGAACCGATCAATGACAATATCCGCCTGGGCATGATGCTCCAAGGCGATTCGGCTGCCGATCTGCACGAGATAGCCAAGACCATCGCCGCCGCCGGCTTCCAGAGGGTGCAAGTGACCTTCTTTTTCCACCCGACCGTGGAGGAACTCAAGGCGCTCTCCCAGACCCTGAGCCGACTGAAGTTGAAGACCGTGGCATTTGGAACCTACTTCAACCTCTTCCGTCCCGACGACACGGGCTTCATGCATTCCAGCCGGGCGACCATGCAGCGCGTCGCCGCGCATGCCGAGCTGTTCGGCTGCAAGCAGTTCGTCACCTGGAGCGGGAGCTACTCGCCGCAGTTCGGTGGCGCCGATCCGCGCAACCACACCGCCCAAGCCGTTGCCCACCTTCACCGCGCTATCCGCGAGGTCCTCCTGCCGATCATCGAGCCGATCGGCGGGCGGGTGGCCTTGGAGCCGTACTTCCCCCATGTCGTGGGCACTTTGGAACTGGCGAAGGAAGTCTTCGCCCCCTTTTCCGCCGACCGGATTGGCTTATTGCTGGACCCGCCCAACTTCATTTCTCCCGACCTCTATCCCCAGCGCAAGCGTCAGCTCCGTCGCTCATTTCGCGAGCTTGGCGACCGCATCCAGATGGTCCATCTCAAGGACATGAAGCTCAACTCGACAGGCAAGAGCGTGGACCTTCCCGGACCGGGAGGCGGCGAGATGAATTACCCCCTGCTGGTCTCCGAGATCCGCAAGTTGAATCGCCCGCTCAACTGCATCATCGAGCACATCAAGCCCGAACTTGCCGAGATTTCCAAGACCAAGGCTTGGGTCGAGACCCAACTTCGCCAGCACGGCATCCAGCCCCGCAATGACTGACAAGGCGTGCCGTGGAAGCCTGCTGACCAGGAAAATGCAGCGTGACGAACTTCCTGTACCCGAAGATATGGTGATTGGCATTGTAAACTGCAAACGCCCCCGCTGGGGCAAGCCCAGCGGGGGCGGGATGTGGCGTTTGCAGTTTGAGTGGAGTAGATCGCGAGTCCAGTTTACGAGTAGCAATGATGAAAACAACAGCCAGGACTTTCGAATTTGTGACTGTGGCAATGTTGGCGATGACCGGCATTGCGCCTGCCGCTGAGCCGCCGGATCCGCTCGGCATCGTCCTCAAGCCCATCCCCGATAAGCTGGTGGTCCTCACGTTCGACGATAGCCCTGCCAGTCATGCGACGATCGTGGCGCCGATCCTGAAGTCCTTGGGATTCGGGGCGTCGATTTATGTCTGCGACTTCGATTCGTTCCGCACGCGCAAGGATTGGTACATGACCTTTCGGCAGATGAGAGCTCTCAACGCCGATGGATTCGAGATCGGCAACCACACCAAGGGCCATGGCAGCAGCCTGAGTGCTTTTCTGGAAATGGAAGACGAGCTGGCCGCGCACGATGTGCCCAAGCCAACGACCCTTTGCTGGCCGATGTATCAAGTGGCCTGGGGTGATTGTCCGGCCCTGAGCAAGAATGGGTATACGTTCGGCCGTGGCGGCCACGATCGCCCCTACCGGCCGACGGTCGACCATCCTTTTGACGTTCCGTCCTACACGATTCACGACGGGGTTCCCGTCGAGACCTTTGTCAGAGACGCGCGACAAGCAAGCCAAGGCAGGATTGTCGTGTTCACCTTCCATGGCGTGCCGGATATGGAGCATCCGTCCGTCGGGCTTGAGCCGGCAACCTTCCGGGTCATGATGCAGTATTTGAAGGACAACCACTACAAGGTCATCGCCATGCGCGACCTGGCCCAATATATCGATCCGATCAAAGCCCTCAAGCTGTCCCCGACAACCAATGAATTCAGGGAGTCGGGCGCGGCCATTCCCGCCACGGAAGACAAGCCGTATGTGCCGGTTTCGGCCAAGGAGCTTAAGACGTATACCTTAACCGTCAAGAAAAACCCAGTCAGTGCCTGCAAGGACATGCTAACCTTCGTTCTGCCGGGGGCAGCTTCCACTTCCATTTCCGGGACCGGCATTGGCGTTTATGTGCCGACGGCCACGGATGTCACGGCCCTTGCGCCGACCTTTACGCTGTCGCCGTTTGCCACAGCCGTTCCGGCTTCCGGCACGGTCCGCGACTTCACGAGGCCGCAGACCTACACCGTCACCGCTCAGGACGGCTCCCACCGGGTCTTTCTGGCAACGGTGGTCAAGAGCGACAAGGCCCGCGCCTTCACCTGGGCCGGCGCCGAGTCCGGCAACTGGAGCGATGGGTCGAAATGGACGAACCATCTCGGCGTGAGATCGGCGCCGGATGCCGCTGGTGGTTCGGACTGCATCCTCAATTTCAAAAAGGTCGGCAGCTATGACCTCGCGAGCGACCTCAAGCGAGCTTTCCAACTCAACCAGCTCAACTTGAGCGTGGGCCAGGGGAACAGCCTGAAATTGACCGGAGGCAGCCTTGCCTTCATGCCCGACCGTGCTGCCGGCGTATCGCCGGGGATTCGTGTGAGTCCGATCTTCGAGCACGACCAGATCGCCACACCCTTGGACCTCGCGGCCGACCTTACCGTAAGCATGAATACCGGCAGCGAACTGACGCTTACGGGCTTGATATCAGGCGCCGGCGGTCTGATACTCAACGGCACCGGCCCAAAGCCTGACGCCGAGTACAACGACCGGCCCTGTGTGCTGAGAATCGACAATCCGACGAACACCTACAGCGGCGGGACCATCGTTGAAGGCGGCCAGCTCTTCCTGTTTGTGGCCGATCGCGGACTGGGCACGGGGCCGGTAACGCTCGGCAGTGACGGCCGGATCCGACTGGATAACATCAAGGGAATCACGAACCCTCTGCGGTCCAACGCGGGCCTGATCGACGGCGGCGGCAGTTGGAACGCCCCCATCACTCTCACGGGAAATACCAGCCTGGGCGGGCACTTGACTTTCAATGAACTGAGCGGCGGAATGAGCGGGCCCGGCGGCGTCACGTTGCTGGGCTGCCGGGGTCCGTGGGGTTGGGTGAACGAAGGCTGGGTGCAACTTTGCGGTACCAACACATATACGGGCCCGACAATCGTTCTTCGCAGTACGCTGGTCGTGAAAAAGGCCGCTGCACTTTACGATGCCCAGCCTGCACAATGGACCGCCGAGAAGATCCGCGTTGCCGCCTCGGCCACGCTGAAGATCAGCGCCGGCGGCCCGGGCGAGTTCACGGGCCCGCAGGTCGGTCAGTTGCTCAAGAATCTCACCACGTCGGTCAATAACAATGGTTTGATGCGCGGTTCGTTTTTCTGCCTGGACACCTCGCGCGCCACCGACCCGGTCACGGTTTCGGCCGACATTGCCGACTCGAAGGGGCCTGGCGGCGGCGCACTGATCCTCAAAAAACAGGGTGCCGGCACGTTGCAACTCTCTGGCGCCAATACCTTCTCGGGCCAGACGATCGTCGAGGGCGGCACGCTCGGCGTGGCTTCGCTCAATCGCGTGGTCGGCGGCCAGGCCAGCAGCAATCTGGGCGCACCTACCGACCCGGAAACCGGCACCATCGAGTTGGGCGGCGATTGTGGCCTTGCCTACACGGGCAGGGGAGAAGTTACCGACCGTATCATGGATTTCACCGGCGAACAGCAAACGGTGACTCTCGATCAATCAGGCAGCGGACTGTTGAAGTTCGTCAGCCCCCTGGTGTTCTCCGGTTACGGCCACCCGAAAACCATCGTCCTCACGGGCTCCACCGCCGGCAGCGGCGAAATCGCCGGCAATATCGCCAATCCCCATGACCGCAAAGGCGCGGCAACGACGTCACTCACCAAAATGGGAACGGGCGTCTGGACCCTTTCCGGCATGAATACCTACACCGGCCCGACGACGGTGGCCAAGGGCATCCTCTCTGTGGCAAGTGCGGGTAGTCTTGGCCCCAAGACCGACGTGATCGTGGAAAAGGGTGCAATGCTCGACCTGAACTTCCACGGCCGCATGAAAGTCCGCGGCCTCTCGCTTGGCGGGCAAATACAACCTCCCGGCGAATATAGCGCCGCTCGGTATCCCAGGTTTATCCGAGGGGCCGGGATACTGAGCGTCCAACCATGACCGACTTGAAGGAAACCAGAAGTGAGAACATTTCCATTTGGAAGAAGGAGATTGCCGATGAAAAAACTGACGTTGTTCTTGGGTCTGTTGCTGCTGTGCGCTGTCGCGCGGGCCGCTGATGACGGCCCGCGCACGATCGAGGCGAAAGCCGCGACCGCGCAGGAATTGAAGTTGTGGTACGAGAAGCCGGCGACACGATGGGTCGAGGCCCTGCCGGTGGGGAACGGGCGGCTCGGTGCAATGGTGTTTGGGGGGACGGAGCAGGAGCGCCTGCAACTCAACGAAGGCACCCTGTGGGCCGGCGGGCCCTATGACCCGAGTGATCCGCAGGCATTGGAGGCGCTGCCCGAGGCGCGCCGGCTGATTTTTCAGGGCAAGTACGGTGCGGCGCATGATCTGATCGGCCGGAAGATGATGGCGCACCCGCTCCAACAAATGCAGTACGAGCCGGTGGGCGATCTGAAGTTGAGCTTTCCCGGACATGGCGGCATGTCCGCGTACCGGCGTGAACTCGACCTCGACACGGCCATCGCCACAGTCCGCTACTCCGTCGGCGCGGTGGAATTCGTCCGTGAGGTCTTCTCCAGCCCGGTGGATCAGGTGATCGTCGTGCGCCTCACGGCCGACAAGCCGGGCCAGATCAGCTTCACGGCAACGATGGCCACGCCGCAAAAAGCGACGGTCGAGGCGGAATCGCCTGATACGCTCGTCATGCACGGCGTGAACGCCGAAGCCAAAGGCATCCCAGGGGCGCTGAAGTTTCAAGCCCGCGTCCGCATTCTCTCTCAGCACGGCAAGACGACCGCCGAGAAAGGGAGCGTTGCCGTCAGCGGCGCGGATTCGGCGACGTTGCTGATCGCTGCCGCCACCAGCTACAAGAACTACCGAGACGTCAGCGGTGACCCCGAGGCGCTTTGCCAGGCGTATCTGGCCAAGGCGCTGCGAAAACCGTTCGACAAGCTGCGCCAGAACCACGTCGCGGAACACCAGCGGCTCTTCCGCCGCGTTTCGCTCGATTTGGGCGTGACCGACAAGGCAAAGTTGCCGACCGATCGGCGGATCGCGGGGTTCGCCGCGGGCAACGACCCGCAGTTGGCGGCGCTGTACTTCCAATTTGGCCGCTACCTGCTGATTTCCTGCTCTCGTCCAGGCGGTCAGCCGGCGACATTGCAGGGGTTGTGGAACGAGAGCATGTCGCCGCCGTGGGACAGCAAGTACACGATCAACATCAACACCGAGATGAACTACTGGCCCGCGGAACCGGCCAACCTTGGCGAGTGTACCGACCCGCTGATCCAGATGGTCACCGAGCTGGTCGAGCCGGGCAGCCGCACGGCCAAGGTGAATTGGGGCGCGGGCGGCTGGGTGTGCCATCACAACACCGACTTGTGGCGGGCGACGGCGCCGATTGACGGCCCAACGTGGGGTTTCTGGCCGACCGGCGGCGCGTGGCTCTGCAAGCATCTCTGGGACCACTACGAATTCGGCGGCGACAAGAAGTACCTCGCGAGAGTCTACCCGGTCATGAAAGGCGCGGCGCAGTTCTTCCTCGACACGCTTGTGGAAGAACCGAAACACAAGTGGCTGGTGACCTGCCCCTCGCTCTCGCCGGAGAACACGCATCCGGGCGGCGCGAGCGTCTGTGCCGGCCCGACGATGGACAACCAGATCATCCGCGACCTGTTTGGCAACTGCATCCGGGCGGCGGAAGTGCTCGGCGTGGATGAGGCCTTCCGCCAACGGCTCGCGGCCACACGCGCACGCCTTGCGCCGAATCAGATCGGCAAAGCCGGCCAGCTCCAGGAATGGCTCGAAGACTGGGACCTGCAAGCCGGCGAGCTCCAACACCGCCACGTCTCGCATCTTTACGGCCTCTACCCCAGCTCGCAAATTTCTGTCCGCGGCACGCCGGAGCTGGCGGCGGCGGTCAAGAAGTCGCTGGAGATCCGTGGTGACGACGCCACCGGTTGGGCCATCGCATGGAGGCTCTGCCTCTGGGCGCGACTGCAGGACGCCGAACACACCTACAGGATTCTCACGCTCCTCATCCGCCCCGACCGCACCTACCCGAACATGTTCGACGCCCACCCGCCGTTCCAGATCGACGGGAATTTCGGCGGCACCGCGGGCATAGCCGAGATGCTCCTGCAATCTCACGCGGGCGAGATCGAGCTCTTGCCGGCGCTGCCCAAAGCCTGGCCCACCGGTTCGGTGAAGGGCTTGCGTGCCCGCAGCGGATTTACCGTGGACATCCAGTGGAAGGATGGCAAGGTCGCGAGCTACCGCATTGCCTCCGCCGAACCGCGCAAGGTCAAGGTCCGCATCCGTGGAGAAACCAAGACCATACAAGCCGAGAAGTTGCGAGAGGATCTGTCTCATGACAAAGAAACTGCTTCTCGGCGTGGCCTTGCTCTTGCCGCTCCTTGACGCGGCATTCGGCCAATACCAGGGCTGGCAGCATTCGGCCCCGCTCTATATCCTGACTACGCCCGAGGGCGCGAATCTGCCCGGTACGGCCAGGGAAGAAGGATTCCCGGTCCTGGTAAGGCTGAGTAAAATGGTCAACATCGCTAAACAATACCACCTTAAGGAGCCTCTCATGCAACGCCTTACCGTAATCATTGCTGCTTTGTTCTCCCTGCTGTTCCCGCAGCTCGCTCGGTCCGCCGACTGGAAGCCTGCCGCCGGGCCGCTGCTGACGCGCTGGGCCAAAGACGTCTCCCCAGAAAAGGCCCTGCCCGAGTATCCCCGGCCGCAGATGGTCCGCAAGGACTGGCTGAACCTGAACGGCCTGTGGGATATCAAGCTGGCCGACGGCAAACAGACCAAGATCCTCGTGCCGTACCCCGTCGAATCGGCGTTGTCGGGCGTGATGAAGCATGCCGAGCGCATGACCTATCGCCGCAGTTTCACGATCCCGCGAGGGTGGAGCGGCCGGAACGTATTGCTGCACTTCGGCGCCGTGGATTGGGAAGCCAAGGTAACCGTCAACGGCAAGCCGCTCGGCGTTCACCGCGGCGGTTATGACGATTTCAGTTTTGACGTCACGGCCGCGTTGAAGGCGTCGGGCGTCCAGGAGATCGCGGTTGAGGTGTTTGACCCGACCGACGCCGGCAGCCAACCGCGCGGCAAGCAGGTCTTGCACCCGGGAGGCATCATGTACACGCCGACGTCCGGCATCTGGCAGACGGTCTGGCTCGAGCCGGTGGCGAAGACGCACGTCGAATCGTTGCTGCTCGTCCCCGACGTGGACGCCGGCTGTCTGCGGTTGACGGTGGGCGGCACGGGCACGGTGGAGGCGATCGCGACGGACCACGGCCGGCAGGTCGCCCAGGTGAGCGGGGCCGCCGGCGCCGAACTCAAGCTGGACATCCCCGACGCCAGGCTCTGGTCGCCGGACTCGCCGCACTTGTATGACCTGCGCGTGTCGCTGAAATCGGGCGGCGAGACGGTCGACGAAGTGGCCAGCTACTTCGGCATGCGCAAGATCGCGCTGGGCAAGGACGACCAGGGGCTCACGCGGATCATGCTCAACGGCAAGTTCGTCTTCCAGGTCGGCCCCCTGGACCAGGGTTTCTGGCCGGATGGCATCTACACCGCGCCCACCGACGAGGCGCTGCGCTGGGACGTGGCGACGATGCGGAAGCTCGGCTTCAATTGCGCCCGCAAACACGTCAAGGTCGAGCCCGACCGCTGGTACTACTGGTGCGACAAACTCGGCCTGCTGGTCTGGCAGGACATGCCTGCCGGCGACAACAAGACCCCCGCGGCCAAGAAGCAATTCGAAGTCGAGTTGCGGCGCCTGATCGAGGGCCGCCGCGACCACCCGGCCATCATCCTGTGGGTGGTTTTCAACGAGGGGTGGGGGCAATACGATACCCAGCGCCTGACGAAGTGGGTCAAGGAACTGGATCCCAGCCGGTTGGTCAACAATGCCAGCGGTTGGACCGATGCGAAATGCGGCGACGTCATCGACATGCACAATTATCCCGGCCCCGGTTCACCGCAACCCGAAGAGCATCGCGCGGCGGTGCTGGGCGAGTTCGGCGGGCTGGGCCTGTCCGTGGACGGGCACACCTGGAGCAAACAGAGCTGGGGTTACCAAGGCACGCAAAGCCGTGAAGACCTGACCCGCAAGTATGAAAACCTGCTCCGCAAGGCCTGGGCGCTGAAGGACAAATCCGGTCTTTGCGCCTGTATCTACACGCAGATCACCGACGTGGAGACCGAGTGCAACGGCTTGTTGACCTACGACCGCGAAGTACACAAGGTGATCCCCGAGCGCGCCGCCGCGGTGAATGCCGGCAAATTCCCCCCGCCGCCGGTGGTCCAGGAAGTGGTGCCGACTTCGCAGCGCAAAGGCGTCAGTTGGCGTTTCACGCTGGAAAAACCGGCCGCCGATTGGACCAAGCCCGGATTCGATGATTCGGCTTGGAAGGAAGGGCCGGGCGGATTCGGCACGCAGGGCACGCCGGGCGCCGTGGTGCGAACGGAATGGAAGACCGACGACATCTGGTTGCGGCGGCAATTCGACTGGCGCAGCGACGCCGCAGCCAATCCGGCATTGATGGTTCATCACGACGAAGATGTCGAGGTCTACATCAACGGGGTGTTGGCGGGCAAGGCCGGCGGATTCATCACCGAGTACGAAGAGATGCCCATGCTGCCCGAAGGCCGTGCGGCCCTGAAGCCCGGCAAGAACGTCTTGGCTGTCCACTGCCACCAGACGACGGGCGGGCAGTATGTCGACGTCGGCATCATCGACGTCAAGGCCGTCTCCAAGTAGGAGACCGGTCAGGGCGATCGGGGCGTTCGCTGAAATTGGTTTTGAATTCCATGAGCGGGAAAAGCAGCATGAAACGTTTTGCATCGACTTTTCTTGTGGCACTGGTCGTTGATCTCGCCGGTCTGGCGGCAGGCCAGGCCGCTCCCGATATTAACAACCGGGCCGGGGCTACAATCGTCGCGCCTGGCGCGGCCGAACTGCCGGTGAAGGCCGGTTTGGTCTGCTGGTACGATGCGGCGGTCGGCGTCACCACGGATGCCAAAGGGGTGGTGCAGAGCTGGAAAGACTTGTCGGGCAATGATCATTACGGAACGCTTGCTGCCGGCACGCCGCTGCTTGGGCAGAACCAGATCAATTCGAAACCAGCAGTCCAGTTCCGGACCGCTTCCGGCCCCTGCGGATTCAACGTTGACGGCCCGTTCTTCGTGGAGCAGCAATTTATCGTCATACGTTCGCCGCATGCCAAGTGGAACGCCGACGGCTGTGTCCTCGGCCGCCGATGGAAACGGGCGTCGAGCTACCGCCTGAGCCGGGATTCCACGCGATTCTGGGGCGACCAATACCCGAAAGCGGTGTCGAAGAACGGCAAGAAGCTCCCCGAGCAGCCGTTTGACCTCGGGCCCATCACCGAGTACATGATCCTGAAAATCGACGTCAATGACGGGGACATGAGCAAGAACACGTACCAGATCGGGATGGCGGATGGGGCCTCATGCGACTTGGACGTCGCCGAGATCCTCGGCTTCCAAACCGCGCTGTCGCCGGCCGATGAAGCGCGGGTGGGCGGCTATCTTGCGGCCAAGTACGGCATCGCCACGGCCTACCCCGCGAATGCCGGCATGAGATCGGCATGCACACTGGCCAACGCACCGGCCGCGGTTACGGCCCCCACTTCGGCCACGCTCGGCGCGACGCTGGTCTGCCCGGGATCGGTCTATGATGTCCGCGTCTACTGGGGAACCATTGACGGCGGAACGGACGCCGGTCTGTGGGAAAACTCGGCGCGTGTCGGCGCCTGGACGAATGCTGTCTCGGCAAAGATCAGGCATACGCTCACCGGCTTGACCCCGGGCGAGAGCTATTACTACACCTTCCGCGGCGTCAACGCGGTGGACAGCCTCTGGGCCGACAAGTCGCTGAGATTCTGGGTTGGCGGGGCCGCGACCGGTTCGCCCTCGCCGAAGCTTCCCGTGACCAAGGGTCTGGCCTGTTGGTACGATGCGGGGGTCGGCGTCACGGCAGACGCCAAGGGCACGGTACAGGCGTGGAACGACCTATCGGGCAATGCCCATCACGCAGCGCCCGGCGGCGGCGCCCCGGTCCGGGCGTTGAACCAGGTCAATTCGAGACCCGCGGTCCAGTTCCGAAAGGGCTGGCTTGCCTTGGCCGGAACGTTCTTCGCGAAAGAGCACTACATCGTGGTGCGTTCCCCCGGTCCTCAATGGAGCGGCCCCGGCGGTCTGCTCGGCCGGCTCAAGGGCCGCGGCTCGAGTTACAATACGTGGGGCAATGACACCGGGTTCTGGCAGGACCAGTTTCCGGCGGCGGTTTCCAGGAATGGGAGCGTGCTGCCGGGCCCCGCCTTCGACTGCTCGCCGCTGACCGGTTTCATGGTTCTCAAGATCATCGTGAACGATCACAATCCGAGTGAGGCAAGTTACGCGATCGGCAATAACGACGGACTGGCCGCGTGCGATTTTGACGTTGCCGAGATCCTCGGTTACCGTTCGATATTGTCGCCGGCGGAGGAAGCGTTAGTCGGCGGTTACCTGGCGACCAAGTACGGGATCGACACAGCGTATCCTCCCCTTCCCCCAGCCGGAGGAAAGGCGGCGGAATTTCCGCCCAGCGAGATGGCCGCGGTGAAATACAAGCGCTGGCGACATTCCGGTTCCCTGTACCTTCTCACAACGCCAGACGGCGCGACTCTGCCGGCCACGTCCTCGGAAGAAAACTTCCCCGTGCTCGTGCGGCTGGAGAAGGATTGGTTCAATTTCAGCGAGGCGGGCGCCCATGGCGAAGATATCCGCTTTGCCGCCGGGCACCATGTCGGGCACCATGTACCCATGGTCGTGGTCGGCGGCGGGCCGCTGGCGTACCAGATCGACCAATGGGATCCTGCGGCCGGTACGGCGCTGATCTGGGTCCGCGTGCCGCAGATCAAGGGCAACGCTCGCCAGGAAATCAAGATGTACTGGGGCAACGCCGACGCGAAGAGCGAGTCCAGCGGCTCCGCCGTTTTCAATAAGTCCAACGGGTATCTGAGTGTCTGGCACATGAACGATCCGGTCAAGGATGATGCCGGTACGGTGGAGTCGACCGATATGGACACCATGTCTTCGTCCGGAATGATCGGCCGGGGCAGGTACTTTGCCGGCGGCAAGGGAATCAACTGCGGCGAGAGGATCACCAAGTACCCGTTCGCATCGAGCCCGCATACCAGTGAAGCGTGGATCAAAGCCGAAAAACTGAATTCGACCGTCCTTAACTGGGGCAAGCAGGATGTGGTGCATATGCGGCTGTCTTGCACGCCGGGCCACATTATTATCAATAACGGCAAGACAAGCGTACAGGCGACCAGCCCGTTTCTGAAGTCGGAGTGGACTCAAGTTGTCTACACCTACGACGGCCAAGGCGAACGGGTCTATGTGAATGGCCGACTCGACGTTTCCGTCGCCACGTCATCCACGCTCGAAATCCTCACGCCGGTGCGAATGCAGATCGGCGCCGGTTTCGTCGGCGACTTGGACGAGGTGCGGATTTCGAAGGTGGCTCGCTCCGCCGACTGGGTGAAACTGCAATACGAAAACCAAAAACCCCTGCAAACCCTGGTCGGACCGTTGGTTCAACCCGGCGGCGAATTCTCGGTCTCCACGAGGAATATCACGATCGTGGAGGGCAAGCATGCCACGGTGACGGCGCGGGCCGGCGGTGCGGAGAAAGTCTATTGGATCATCAAACGCGGCGGCGCGGAGACGATTACCGATGTGGACCGGTTCCATTTCACGCTCGATGCCGGCCGGGTGACGGGAGACCAATCGTTCACCCTCCAGTTCAAGGCCGTCTATGCCGGCGGCGTGAAGACCCTCGACATCCCCGTAACCATCCGGGAAGACATTCCCGACCCGGTTTTTACCTTACAAGCGCCGGCCACGTGGGATGGCCGTGAGACGATCGAGGTCGTGCCGCAGATCGCCAATTTGCGGGCGATGCAGGCCAAGCATGCAGGCGACCTGAAGTATGACTGGACCGTTCCGGCCATGGTAGAGGTCAAGGAGGTCCAGCCCGGCAAACTGGTCCTCCAACGCGCGCGGAACAGCGGGAAGCTGATCGTGACCGTGGCCGTGAGCAACGGCGGCAAGCCCGTCACACGCTCGGTCCAGATCGCCGTGCATGAGCCTGTTAAAGATGCATGGGTGCCGCGCACTCCGGAAAAGGACGAGAAGCCCGAGGACAACCAGTTTTACGCCCGCGACGACAAGAACGAGGGCACGCTCTATTACAACGGGACGCTGGACCAGCCCGCCGACGCCGTGTTCTTGAAAGTCTACGCGGACGACAAGCCCTTCAAAACCGACACCCGGCCGCTGGCGGCCGACAAGTCCTATGCCTTCACGGTCAAGCTCAAAGCGGGGCTGATCAAATACCGGCTGGAGTTCGGGACGAAGACGGGCGGGCAGGAGACGGTGCTGCACACCGCGGGCAACCTGGTCTGCGGTGACGCCTATCTCATCGACGGGCAATCGAACGCCCTGGCGACCGATACCGGCGAGCGGGCTCCACTGGACACCAGCAATTGGATCCGCAGTTATGGCGGTCCGACCGGTCGGGGGGACGCGACCGATTGGGTCCGCGACCGCTTCGGCAAGCCCAACGACCCTGCGCACCCTTGGCCCAACCTCTGGTGCAACCCGGTCTGGAAGGCGGAAAGGGGCGAAAAGGCGGAACTCGGCTACTGGGGCATGGAGCTTGCCAAACGGCTCGTGGCCAGCGAGAAGATCCCGATCTGCATCATCAACGCGGCCGTCGGCGGCACCCGCATCGATGAACACTCGCCCTCGCCGGCGAACCACGGCGATTTGAAGTCCATGTACGGCCGCATGCTCTGGCGGGTGCGGCAGGCGAAAATGACGCACGGCATTCGCGCCGTGCTCTGGCACCAAGGCGAGGCCGATCAGGGTTCGGACGGTCCCACCGACGGTTACGGCTCCGACACGTACCAGCAGTATTTCCTCGAAATGCAGGCGGCATGGAAGCACGATTTTCCCAATCTCCAGCACTACTATGTTTTCCAGATCTGGCCCAACGCCTGCGGTCAGGGGAGTGGGCATGGCGACATGTTGCGCGAGGTGCAACGGACCCTGCCGCGTCTTTACTCGAACCTGGACGTCATGCCGACGCTGGGGATCAAACCGGGCGGAAGCTGTCACTATCCGCTCACCGGCTGGGCCGAGTTTGCGCGATTGATGCAACCCCTGATCGAGCGGGACATCTATGGAAAGGTGCCCGCCACGTCCATCACGGCGCCGAATCTCAAGCGGGCGTACTATACCAGCCGCACGAAGCTGTCGATTGCCCTGGAGTTCGACCAGCCGGTAGTCTGGCAGGATTCGCTGACCGACCAGTTCTATCTGGATGGGTTCGCCGAGAAAGGTGTTACCGGCGCAGTTTCCGGGAACGTGGTCACGCTGAAGTTGAAGGAGACCTCGGCCGCGAGCAAGATCACCTATCTTAAAGAAATGAACTGGAGTCAGGATAAGCTGCTGATCGGCGCCAACGGCATTGCCGCGCTGACTTTCTGTGATGTGCCGATCGAGGCTTCATCGCCTTAATCGCCGTTGAGCCGCGATTCCACACTGACACAAAGATACCTGTTCTCATGTGGGAATACAACGATCACCAGGCTGGAAGCAAATGGGGTTTGCGCGGGGGTTCGTGGTACATCAACGACAACCAGAACTACATGCGCTCGACCACGCGTTACGACGTCCTCAGCGCCAAATGGCCCAATTACGGTTTCCGCGTCGTAGCGCTGGGCAAGGCCAAGAGAGAACCATGAAACCTGCAGAACACGTCAAGCAATTGCTCGTCGTCTGTATACTGGCCGTCGCCGCGCCGGCAAGCGCGGCCACCTACTACGTCAGCCAGTCGGCGGGAAACGACGATTGGAGCGGACAAGCAGAAACTCCGCAGGGAAACAACGGCCCGTGGAAGACGCTGGCGAGAGCGTCCAAGGTCGACCTTGCCCCCGGCGACCGCATGCTGCTGAAGTGCGGCGACACCTGGAACGAGGAACTGCATCCCACGGGAAATGGAACCCCGCAGCATCCTATCGTCATCGGCGCGTATGGCGAGGGCAGGAAACCCTTGATCGACCGGCAGGACGACAAGAAAGACCTTGCTGGGATCCGCCTGGCCGATCAGGAAGGCTTCAAGATCGTCGGCATCGAATTCGCCCGCTGCATGACCGGCATCTACGGCGAATATGCCGCCGCTTCGCCCGCGCGGAAGTTCATTTGGATCGAGGACTGCTATTTTCACGATTCCCTGCACTACGGGCACTACGAGGACTACCCGAAGCACAAGATCGGCCTGGGCGTCTGTTTCTACACCCGCGAGCGCGAGAAGCGGACTGCGCTGAGCGGCATCACGATCAGGAATTGCGTGTTTCGCCGGCTGGCGTCCGGCGTTTGGACCAACAATCCGGACAATTTCAACAAGAACGCGTCGTTTGTCTATAATTTCGCGGACATGACGATCGATGGCTGCCTGTTCGAAGAGGGCTGCCAGTGGCCCTTGGGCTTGCGCGGCGTGGACGGCGGCGCCGTGCGAAACTGCGTGACTCACGATATTGGCCGCGGGTTCCGTGCCTTCAACGGCGTGGCCGGGGCCATGTTCTTCCGCTGCAAGAATTGGGTCTTCGAAGACAGCGAATGGGGGTTTATCGACATCGGGCTGGGCAGCGGCGACGGCGAGGCGTTCGATTTCGAGGGCAACTGCGACCACATGACCATGCGGAACTGCCTGTTCCACGATACCGACGGCCCCGGTTTCCTGCTTTGCTGTTATGCGTCCGACGGGAACCCGAACAGGGACGTTCGCATGGAGAATTGCGTCCTCAACGGGAAGGCCAGGCGTTCCATCCGTCTGCCACGCTGCGAAATCGTCAATACGACCGATTGGAATGAAGTCATCTGGAAGGATTGCCGATTCTATCTCTCCCCCGGCGAGGTCCTCATGCGGACGATGGACCCGGAAAAGGACAAGAAAGCGTGCTTCGTCAATTGCTTGCTCAAGAACCTCAGCGAGGCCTGCAGCACGCCCAGGCTGGCCGCCACGGCAAGCGCCTCGTCGGAGGCGCCCGGCGGCGAGGCCGGCAAGGCCGCCGACGGCGATGATTCCACGGCCTGGAGGGCCGCGGCATCCGAAAATCAGTGGATCGAACTCGATTTTGGCAAGCCGGCCGCCGTCAACGAATTCAAGATCAAGGAAGCGGCGTCGTCTTCGATCAATCGCTATGTCATCCAGTGCTGGGACGATAAACAGTCGAAGTGGATCGGCTGCTTCAACGGCCGCACCCTTGGTGCCGACCTCGTGGCGCCGATCGTCGGCCGGACCACGCCGAAGGTGCGACTCTTGGTCCTTGCCACCCGGAGCGGCAATCCGGGCATTGCCGAATTCGCCGCCTACAACGACACGTCCGGCGAGGTCTTCAACGTCTCGCGCGGCGGCATGCCGCCAGCCCGTGCCGGCAAGTGAGCGCCAGGAGAATTGCAAAGTCGTTCGTAGTCCCGGCTTTAGCCGGTCCCGGCGCCGCGAATTCCGCCGACCACGAGCACATGGTGCCCGGGCGGGACTACGAGCGCTCGGTCGATGATTTTGCCATCCTCCTGAAGCAAACGCAGAATAGATTGCCAATGTCAAGTTGACGAGTTAGAATGCAGCGCGAGGAGGAAGCGGACAATGAAAATCGTGCGGCTGTATCTCTCCGCGATGCTCTTGGGTCTAGGGGGCTGCGGAAGCGCCGTTCTGCCGCCGGTCCTGCCCGACACCCCCGACCCCTCCGCGCCGAATCGGGCCATGGACATGTACGACACGAACAAGGACGGTTTTTTGGATGCCAAGGAACTGGAAAAGGCACCCGGGCTGAAGGCCGCCCTGGATCGGCTGGACACCAGCCACCGAGGCAAGATCTCGTCCGACGAGATCGCGGCGCGGATCAAGTTCTGGGCCGATTCCAAGGTGGGACGGATGCCGGTATCCTGCCGGGTACTGCACAACGGCGAACCGCTGGCCGGTGCGAAAGTCGTTTTCGCCCCGGAGAAGTTCCTTGGCGACGGACTCCAGTCCGGCAGCGGCACCACGGACCGGCAGGGTATCGCATGGATTTCCAGCCCCTACGCGGCCGACCCCTCGGTCAAGGGGCTTTCCCCGGGCTTTTATCGCATCCAGATCACCAAGGATGGTGAAAGGGTCCCGGCCAGGTTTAATGTGGAAACGACGCTTGGGGCTGAAGTTGCTCCACGGGCGGAAAAAAACGGTTTTCGATCTGGCCGCAACAAAGAATGGACAAGTCCCGAGCGCCGCGGAACAGACGGACCTCTATAAGCAGGCATTGATTCAAGTGCCGGTTTATCATTTTGTTACGCCAAAGAACGGACAGTCGCCTATCGTGTTCGGGCAAGGCATGAATCCCGAGCAACTCGCAATCCTCCAAAAGGGCAAAACGCTCAAGTAGCCGGCGTTGGAGTTGCACCATGCGACGGTTTGCAAGAGTTCGGTTTTCGATAGCGCAATCGCTGATCGTGACGCTCATCGTCGCCGTGATCTGTTCGGGCGCGGTGACCCTGCAGCAGTTACTGGCAGACCGATTCCCGCCGGAGGTTCAGGACATCCAAATCTCTGCTGACGGATCCCGGTTAGGAGTCGCCTTAAGCGGGGCAGGAAAGTTCTGCTGCCTCGTCTGCGATTCCACAGACGGGAGGTGTTTACGGTCGTTCGAGTCCGATGAAGGCTCGCCTGTCTCCGTTGCAATGGCGCGAGATCTGGATGCCTTTGCCGCGATTTTCGACGACGGCCGGTTGCGGATTGGGCGGATAACGTCCGGCGCGACGGCGAGCGTGCCTGCATCGGCCGAGTTGAAACACTGGTTCGACAAAGAGCGAACAACCAATTCGCACCCGATCAGCGTGGTCATAAGCGGGGACGGGACGATTTGCGCGGTGGGCTATGACAAGCATGTCGAGGTCTTCGACACCGCGACCGCTCGCCGGGTCAGTTCATTTGCAACGTCCAAAAATGCGCGGTTTCCGTTCTGCCCGATCAGGCTTTCAAACGACGGCCGACGGCTCGTGGTCATCAATCCCGGGTACTGCACGCTGGAAATCTGGGATACGCTTGAGGCACGACGGTTAGCGGCTGACAGTTCAGGCCCTGACGATGTGGCGTGGGTGGGGAACGGGGCCCTGGCCTCCGTCTTCTTTATTAACGCTTGTGCCGCATCGGCGTCGGTTCGCTCGATGCAGAAGCATGAAAGCCAAGCGAACGATTCGGAGCCGTACCAATTCGTGGAACTCAACGACGAAACCGCGCGAGCTAGAAGCTGGCGATGTCGCTTCTGGCCCACCCTGGCGACAAGTTCGGACGGGAAAGTGTTAGCCGTGACACTCAATTTCGATGGGGTTATCGTGCTTGACGCGGCTACCCTGGAAATGCGGTACCCGGTGCTGGAGTTTCCGTTGTTGGCGGGGAAATCGCTTGCGATTTCCGACGAGGGAAAGAAAGTCGCCGTTGGCCTTAGCGAATCTGGCCGTTTCAAAGGGCTGCATGAACCTCAAATTGGGCTTTGCGTCCTCGACATGCCCAGTGGCGCGGTGCGCAAGCTCTGGCCGCACCGCGATGTGCGGGTACGCGTTGCCGTGGTTCTCGCGTACTTGTTTGTCGTGCTGGCCGCCGGAATCTGGTTGCTGCGGCGCGCCGCTGAGCGAAAGTCGCTCCGCAAAGCAACTGAGCCGGAACCAGCAGCGGCCATGGCGGATTCTAATTGAACACACTAAAAAACAGAAATGAACAGAATCGGAGACTTAATATGAACATCAAATCAAGTGTCAAGGTGCGGGTCGCGACGCTCTCCGCCGCGCTCGCTGTAATAGCCGCATTTCCGATGCCAGCGCAGGCGCAGGAAGGCCGCGACGAGCAGGTTGGCGCTGCGGCGAAGAAATCGCCGCACGGCGAAGCAGTCGAAGGGCAGGCCCTTTCCCTGGTTTCGGATAAGCGGGTCTATGCGCCCGGCGAGCGGGTCGTCATCGGGATTCGTTTGATCGACGTAGGTGCCGCTGACGCCTTTGGCTCCGTGTGCCCAATCTCGCGTCCCACGTTGACCGTATCTTCGTCCGGCGGGCCGGTGCCCAAGACGCGCCGGGCACTTGCAGTCCATTCGGACGCGGCGCATGTCGACGGCAGCGGCATTACGTTCACGCTGAAGCCGGGTGAAAGCCGCGACGAGCAGGTCGACCTGAACCTCGTCTACGACATGACCGTGGCGGGAAAGTATCGCGTCCGCGCGAAAAGGAAGGTGCAGACCGCAGCCGGCGACTGGTCGCCGACGGAGTGCGTTTCCAACGATTTGGAAATTACCGTCGACGATTCCCTCCTGAGCCAGACGACGGGCGAGTTCGCGGCGCGCGCCTACACCATCCGCGTACCGCGATTCGCCGAGCACTACGACGGCAATACGGGTGAGGTCGCGCTCGACTCGATAAGGACGTATAGAGCGATCGTCGCCGATTTGATCGGACAAGCGCGCGAAATGCGGCATAGGCCCGGAGACCAAGATATTCAGAACATGCTCGGATGGTTCCGCGCGGAGGCGGCCGTTCCCATGCTCCTTTCCGAAATTGACGACGAACCGGGGGTCAGCATGACGGGCGTGAAGCTCGATCTTGTTTCTCCCGCGAGCTCCCACTTGGTGAGCATCGGTAACCCGGCGGTCAAGCCCATCATCAAGGAGCTTGGGGTCGAGACGAGCGACACTCGGCGGAAGCTGATGGTCCGGGTGCTGCGCGACGTCCTCGGAGACGACGTTGCCGATTTTGCGCTGCAAAGGGAGAGCAAATACGCGACTGAGGAGCAAAAGCGGCTGTATGCCAAGGCAAGGGCGTTGCTGGACGTGAGATGACGCAATTGAATTGATAGGAGATTTGATTTCCTTCAGCGTTGAGTATAACCCGGGGAAAGGTGTGAAACAACTAAGGCTTGGGGGGTTGGGCGGCTCGGGGACCAGTCCCCCCGCGTCGATCAGAAGCTGGCGTCGAAGGAGTCGCCGGAGGCGTCGCAGGTCACTTCCCAGGGCACGTCGTCCGAGGACGGCTGACCGTCCCAGTCGGGATCGGCAACCAAAGCCAACTCTTCCGGCGCGTCGCAACACGCCGCCTCGGCGCCCCCGTCGTTATCTGCGACGTAAACCAGGCCCGCTTCCCTCGTTGTTACACACGTCTCGGACCCCATCCGGCCGGGTACCCTCTGGGTGCCGACGGTGAACAAGGCTGAATGGCTAAATGACCTTTCGCGATTCTGGGACGCTGGACGGTGTCCGTAAGGTGGGACAAGGTCGCGCCGATCATGGTGGGCCGTCGCAAACCGGTCAACCTTCAATTCTGGACCAACGCAGAAATAACGGTAGACCGCGACCGCCGGCCCACCAGCGCGTCGGTTTGCTTGTCCCACCCTACAGCGCATCTGCGTCCCAGGATTGCGAAAGGTCATTTAGAACGGATAAGAAGAAGACAAACGACCCCCACGGGTTCGTCCCGTGGGTGAAGGAGGTTGTACGGCTACGGCGCGAGAATGGACTAGCCGGGCAACCTGATTCACCATCCAGGCGAGCTGGATGGGGTCTGATTCTCAATGCTGTCGGCGCTAGCTGTCCAGCCTCCTTCACCATCCAGGCGAGCTGGATGGGGTCGTTGCCGGACTTGTGTGTAACAACCAGGCCCGCTTCCCCAGGCGGCGGGCGCGGCGAGGAATCCCGCCACAGCGCACAGTGCCGCAGAATCTTCTCGATCACCGCGCCTTGCGGCGGTTCGATGAAGGCGATCACCTTCATCTGCCCGTCGCACTTCGGGCACGCAAGCGGATCGACCTCGTAGACCCGCTTGATGAGCATGGCCCAAGTCCGGTTGGGTGGCCGTACCGGGGAATCGTTGTCCACGCCCTCACGCTCGGCCTCACTCCCCTGTTCGCCAGAGGAGAAATCAGGAGACGCCGCCTTCCACTGGAGAATTGCGTCCTCAACGGGGAGGCCAGGCGTCCGATCCGTCTGCCGCGCTGCGAAATCGTCAATACGACCGATGGGAATGAAGTCATCTGAAAGGATTGCCGTTTCTATCTCTCCCCCGGCGTGGTCTTCAACGTCTCGCGCGGCGGCATGCCGCCAGCCCGTGCCGGCAAGTGAGCGCCAGGAGAATTGCAAAGTCGTTCGTAGTCCCGGCTTCAGCCGGTCCCGACGCTGCGAATTCCGGCATGGTTCAGAAATGGGGACAGGCACCTCGCCGGCGTCCATTTCTTGCGGCCTAATCGCTACTGGGCTCGGAGCCAGTCCCCGTTTCTGAACCATGCCGCGAATTCCGCCGACCACGAGTACATGGCGCCGGGCGGGACTACGAACGCTCGGTCGATGATTTTGCAGTCCTCCTGAAGCAAACGCAAAATAGATTGCCAATGTCAAGTTGACGAGTTAGAATGCAGCGCGAGGAGGAAGGGGACAATGAAAATCGTGCGACTGTATCTCTCGGCGATGCTCTTGGGTCTGGGGGGCTGCGGAAGCGCCGTTCTGCCGCCGGTCCTGCCCGACACTCCCGACGCCTCCGCGGCGAATCGGGCCATGGACATGTACGACACGAACAAGGACGGTTTTTTGGATGCCAAGGAACTGGAAAAGGCGCCCGGGCTGAAGGCCGCCCTGGATCGGCTGGACACCAGCCACCGAGGCAAGATCTCGGCGGACGAGATCGCGGCGCGGATCAAGTTCTGGGCCGATTCCAAGGTGGGACGGATGCCGGTATCCTGCCGGGTACTGCACAACGGCGAACCGCTGGCCGGTGCGAAAGCCGTTTTCGCCCCGGAGAAGTTCCTTGGCGACGGACTCCAGTCCGGCAGCGGCACCACGGACCGGCAGGGTATCGCATGGATTTCCAGCCCCTACGCGGCCAACCCCTCGGTCAAGGGGCTTTCCCCGGGCTTTTATCGCATTCAGATCACCAAGGATGGTGAAAGGGTCCCGGCCAGGTTCAATGTGGAAACGACGCTTGGGGCTGAAGTTGCTCCACGGGCGGAAAAAGCGGTTTTCGATCTGAAGTACTAAACTTCTTGTTGAGCGAGGATTGCCATGTTTGCAATTTCTTCAGCGGCGAAACGAAACCGGACCAACCCGCACGGCTTCACCTTGGTGGAACTGCTGATCGTGATTACCATCATCGGCGTGCTGGTCGCCCTGCTCATGCCGGCCGTGCAGTCCGCCCGCGAATCGGGGCGTCGGGCGAAGTGCATGAACAACATCAAGCACCTGGCCCTGGCGAATCTGGAGTTCGAGGCCGCATATCGATTTCTTCCCGGCGGCGGTTGGGGATGGGGCTGGGTGGGCGATGCCGACCGCGGCGCCGGGATCCGACAACCGGGCGGCTGGATCTACAATTGCCTCCCCTATGTCGATCAGACGGACCTGCATGACATGGGCAAGGGTTGCAGCTCAGACGTGAAATACGTCCAGCACGGACTACGCGTGGGGACCCCCACGGCGATCACGATCTGTCCCACCCGCCGCCGCGTCCAGGTATTCACTTGGTGGACGCACGGCAGCGGCAACTTCCAGTACCCCACATCGCAGGCGGTGGCCCGCAGCGACTACGCGGCCAACGGCGGCGACGTGGTCGTCGAACCCGGCTCGATGGGCTTGTGGAGCTCCAACTGCATGAACAGCGATTGCGGGCCCGCCTCGATACCTACCGATGCAACCCTGGCCCAAGTGAAGACGGCTGCGGATGCCTTTGGAACGACGGGAATCGATTATCCCATGAGCACGCTTGCCTTTGCATCCGTTGCGGATGGTCTCAGTTACACCTATCTGCTCGGGGAGAAAAATATCGCCGTGGATATGTACCTGACCGGACAGTCGTCAGGCGACAACGAGAACCAGTACATCGGTTTCAACCAAGACATCGGCCGCTGGACGGGCGACCCGCCCATGATGGACCGAAAGGGTTACGACTACGCCAACTCTTTCGGCTCGGCCCACGAGGCCGGATTCAATGTGGCATTCTGCGACGGCTCGGCATGCAAGATGTCTTACGCCATCGACCCGGCGACCCACCGGCAATTGGGCAATCGCAAGGATGGCGAGCCGACGCAGTGGCAAAACCTCGCAGCAGGGCAGTGACAGAAGACCGTTCAACAAGTGAAGGAGAAAACCAGTGCAAGTCAATCGAGTTCACAAGGCGCTTGCCGTACCGTTGACCGTGCTCGCGATTCTCGCGAGCCGCAGTACCGCGGCCGCGGAATACCACGTCGCGTCCGGCGGCAACGACGCAAGTCCCGGTACGCTCCGGCAGGCGCAGCAGCATTCACAGAAGCCGGCCCTCGAGGCCGTCGACATTCCGCAGATAACGGAAACGCCGCAGCAGCGGTCGGCCAGGATGCGATGGTGGCGCGACGCCAAGTTCGGCATGTTTCTGCACTGGGGGCCGGTGTCGCTCTCCGGCAAGGAATTGAGCTGGAGCCGCAACGCCCACCGCCCCTGGGACATCAGCGGCGTGCAGACGCCGCGCACGGAAGACCCCGTTTACGACAACCTCTACAAGAAGTTCAACCCCGTGAAGTTCAATGCCGACCAATGGGTCAAGATCGCGCAGGACGCCGGCATGAAGTACATGGTGATCATTTGCAAGCACCATGACGGCTTCTCGATGTTCGATTCCAAGCTGACCCAATACGACATCATGGCCGCGCCGTATGGCAGGGACATCATCAAGCAGTTCGCCGACGCCTGCCACAAGGCCGGGATGAAGCTCGGCCTCTACTATTCGACCCGCGACTGGTATCACCCGGACTACCTTGTCGGCGACAACGCCAAGTACGACAAGTGGTATCGGGGCCAGGTCGAGGAACTCTTGAGCAACTACGGCAAGGTGGACGTCATGTGGTTCGACCATGTCGGCGGCCGCGACTGGGGGAAATGGAAGTTCGACGCGCTTTTTTCCATGATGTACAGGCTCCAGCCGGGTCTGATCGTCAACAACCGGGCGGCAAGGTTCTGCGGGCCCGGCACACCCGAAGACCGCGGTCCGGCAACGCCCGAGATCAAGAAGATGACCGACGGCGATTTCGATACGCCGGAGCAGTCCATCGGACGCATGGATTTACAGCACGACTGGGAATCCTGCATGACGCTCGTCGGCGGGCAATGGTCGTATCAGCCCGGCGGCGGGATGTACACACTCGATGAAACGCTGAGCATGCTCGTCAGTTGCGTAAGCGGCGGCGGCAATCTGCTCTTGAATATCGGCCCGATGCCCACGGGCGAGATCGAAGCCCGGCAGGTGGAGCGTCTCAAACAGGTTGGCGACTGGATCAAGCCGCGTGCCGAGGCCATTTACGGCACTCGCGGCGGCCCGTTCCGCAACGGCTCCTGGGGCGGATCCACTCACCGCGGAAACACCGTCTACGTTTTCGCGCGGACCTGGCAGGGTGACGCGCTCCATCTCCAGCCGCTGCCCCAGAAAGTCAAGGCCGTCAAGAAGGTCGTCGGCGGTGAAGCGGTTGCCTTCCAGCAGACGGAAAAGGGGATCGATCTCACGCTGCCGGCCGATCGCCGGGACCCATTCTTCACTGTGTTTGCGCTGACTCTCGATGCGCCGGTGGCGGATAGAGTCTCGCGAGGTCGGTAGGGACGTTTACAGTTTGAGTAAAGGACACAGCAATGAAGAGAGTAAAAGCGAACATGGTTTTCATTGTCGCGGTGCTTGCTGCGCAAGCGCCGCGGACAAGACAAGGTCCGCAACCAAAGACGCTGACGCACCGGCGGTTGATCCGTTGGCGTACCTCGACCACTGCAACGTGATCTGGAATTCGCCAAGCGACAACTCGCATGGCTCCATGCCGCTGGGCAACGGCGATGTCGGAGTCAACGCCTGGGTCGAGCCGTCCGGCGACCTGGTATTCTACGTCGGCAAGACTGATGCCTGGGACGAGAACGACCGCTTGTGCAAGATCGGCCGTATTCGCGTCAAGTTCGATCCGCCGCTGGCGGTGACCGGCGGAGGCTTCCGGCAGGAGTTGAAACTGCGCGACGGCCTGATTGAGATTGGAGGCGCGAATTGCAAATCACCAAGTGCAAATTCGTCTGTGGGTCGATGCCAGCGCGCCGGTCGTTCGCGTGGAGGCGGAATCCGAGCAGCCGGTGAAGTGTCGTGCGGAGGTCGAACTGTGGCGGCTGCGCGAGCGTCCTTTTGGAGATCAGGACGACAGCCACTCCGGCGGCGGCTTGAGCCGGCAGGCGTTCAAACCCGTCGTTCTGCCCGACGTTGTCGTGACGTCTTCCGCGCCGCGCGTGGTCTGGTACCACCGCAACACGCGCTCGCTGTATCCCGAAACCCTGCGCAACCAGAATCTCCAGACCCTGCGGGGAGGATTTACGGACCCGTTGCTCAAGAACACCTTCGGCGCCAGCATGACGGGCGAGGGGATGGTTCGCGACGGAGATCGCGGGTTGAAATCGCCATCGCCCGCCACGATACATCGACTTTCGGTGCGCGTCCTGTCGGGCCGCACGGCGACGGCGGAGAGCTGGCTGGCGCGCCTGGACGGCATGGAGCGAAAGGCGTTGAAATCGGCTCCCGGAGAATCGCGCCGTGGGACTGCGGACTGGTGGAAATCCTTCTGGAATCGCAGTTGGGTTGTCGTGCAGGATAAAACGGACAAAACGGAGCCGTCGCGCCTGACCCAGGGCTACGTGCTGCAACGCTTCATGAATGCCTGTGCCGGCCGCGGCGGATCGCCCATCAAGTTCAACGGCTCGATCTTCACGGTGGAAAAAACGCCCGGCGCTTTGCCGCAGACACCCGACGGCGACCCCGACTGGCGGGCGTGGGGCTGCTGCTACTGGTTCCAGAACACGCGGCCTACCTACTGGTCCATGCTGCCTGCGGGCGATTTCGACATGATGGAGCCGTGGTTCTGTGCATATCTCGACGCACTGCCGCTCAGCATGGCGCGGATGAAGTCTTACTACAAGTTCGAAAACGCAGCGAGCTTTCCCGAGACGTTGTATTTCTGGGGCCTGCCCAACAACAACGACTACGGCTGGGGCAACAAGGCGCCGGAGCCGGCCAATGGTTACATCAAGCGCTACTGGAGCGGTTGCCTGGAACTGATCGCGGTGATGTTGGACCGCTACGACTTCACGCAGGACGAGCAGTTTGCACGCACGACGCTCGTCCCGCTGGCCGATCCGCTGATCTCGTTCTTCGATCAATACTGGAAGCGGGATTCAAACGGGAAAATCCGTTTTGATCCCGCGCAGTCGCTCGAGACGTGGCACGTTGCCGTCAACCCGTTGCCGGAGATTGCCGGGCTAGAGTTCGTTCTGCCACGTCTGCTGGCCCTGCCCAAGACGTTCACGACCCAGCAACAGCGGCAGCGGTGGCAGCGCATGCTGAGCGAATTGCCGCCCATCCCCGTCCGCGAAGTCAACGGCCGAAAACTGATCCAGCCCGCCGAATCTTTCGCGAATTGCGCGAACTCGGAGAATCCGGAACTCTATGGTGTTTATCCCTTCCGGCTATTCGGCGTTGGCCACGACAACCTGGCGCTGGCCCGCGACACGTACGCGGCGCGCAAGAACAGGGCCAACGCCTGCTGGAGCCAGGACAGCATCCAGGCCGCGTTGCTCGGTCTGGGCGATGAGGCTGGCCGGCAGGTTGCCGACCGCGCGTCGATCAGCGCCGCATACCGCTTCCCCGCCATGTGGGGACCATTCAATGACTGGATCCCCGACCAGGACCACGGCAGCAATACTCTCAATACGCTGCATTTCATGCTGTTGCAGTACGATGGCGACCGCCTGTTCCTGTTCCCGGCCTGGCCAAGGTCGTGGAACGTCGCCTTCAAGCTCCACGCGCCGAAGAATACCGTGGTCGAAGGCGTCTATCGGGCAGGCAAGCTTGAGAATCTGAGAGTCACGCCGTCGTCGCGCCTGCATGACGTGCAGAACATGCTGGAGAAGTAAATCGAGTGCGAAAGAAATCTGTCATCACCAAGGAACGCCTCAATGACGAAACCAATCATCCTAAGTGCGGCCCTGCTCGCCCTGCTTCTGCAAACGGCCACTGCGCAATACCAGGGCTGGCAACATGCGGGTTCACTCTACCTATTGACCACGCCGGAGGGCGCGAATCTGCCCACCTCGGCATCGGAGGACGGGTTTCCCCTGCTGGTCCGGCTGGACAAAGACTGGTTCGATTTCAGCCAGGCCAAGGCCCACGGCGAAGACATCCGCTTCTGCACTGCCGCCGGCAGACCGCTGGCCTACCAGGTGGAGCAGTGGGATGCGGCCAAGGGCACCGCAAGCATCTGGGTCCGCATACCGACCATCAAGGGCAACGATCGCCAGGAAATCAAGATGTATTGGGGCAAGGCCGATGCCGCCTCCGAATCCAACGGGGCCGCGGTCTTCAACACGCGCAACGGCTACGCCAGCGTTCTGCACATGAACGAGACGCTCAAGGATGAGCTCGGCGCAATCACGCCGGTGAACGCCGGCACGACCCCGGCCGCTGGCATCATCGGGCAGGGCCGGCATTTTGACCGCGGCGAGGGGATCGAATGCGGCAACCACATCATGAACTATCCCTACAGCGACCAGCCGTTCACGTCGGAGGCCTGGTTCCGGGCCGGACCCGAAGCGGCCGGCTCAACCATCCTCTATTGGGGCCGGTATGCCACGCGCTACAACGGCCGGACCGGCGACGGCAACGAAGTGGGGATCAATATCCAGTCTCCGCCCAGACTTGGCTGGGCATCCGACGGCCCCGGCGGCGCGACGGCAGGCACGGAACTGTCGATGGGGCCGTGGACCCACGTGGCCGCCACCTATGAGAACGGCACAAGCCGGATATACGTGAACGGCCGGCTCGAGGGAAGCAACTATCACAAGGCCGCGATGTCGTTGATGAACGACATCGGCATGTGCATCGGCGGCCTGCGGGGCGGCAACTTCAGCTTTGCCGGCGACATCGACGAGGTACGGGTCTCGCGGGTGGCGCGGTCCGCCAACTGGATCGGGCTGGAATATGAAAACCAGAAGGCCCAGCAGACCTTGGTCGGTCCTTTGGTGCAGCCGGGCAATGCCTTTTCAGTCTCGCCCGCAGAGATCAAGGTCGACGAGGGCAAGAGCGTTACGGTTACCGCCCAGGCCGGGGGCGCGCAGAAGCTTTATTGGGTTTTGAAACGAGACGGCGCGGAAACGATCGTCGCCGTCGACAGGCTTTCGTACACCCTGGACGCCGGGCGGGTGGTGGGCGACACGGCCTTTGTGTTGCAGTTCAAGGCAGTCTACCCCCATGAGACCAAGATCAGGAACATTCCCGTGAACGTCAAGGAAGATATTCCCGAACCGGTGTTCACGCTCAGGGCGCCCGCGGCATGGAACGGGCGGGACACCATCGAAGTGGTGCCGGTGATCAGCAACCTGGCCGCGATGCGGGCGAAAGGCGCGGGGAAGCTGCACTACGTTTGGACCGTCGCCGGCGGGGCCGTGATCCAAGAGGTTGCACCCGACAAACTGGTCCTCAAGCGCTCGCAGTACAGCGGCAAGCTCACCGTCAAGTTGGCACTGGACAACGGCGGCGCGGCCTTCACCGCCACCGCGCCGATCATGGTTACGGAGCCGCCGCGCGATCCCTGGGTGCAGCGGACCCCCGCGAAGGACGAGAAACCCGAAGACAATCAGTTCTACGCCCGCGACGACAAGAACGAGGGCACGCTCTATTACAACGGCACGCTGGACAAGGCGGCCGACTCTGCGTTCCTGCGGGTCTACGCCGACGGCAAACTGCTGAAAACCGAAACCCAGCCGATCGCCGCGGACAGGGCCTACGCCTTCACGGTCAAGCTCAAGCCGGGCCTGATCAAGTATAAGGTCGAGTTCGGCGCGAAAACCGGGGGCGTGGAAACGGTGCTGCACGCCGTAGAGAATCTCGTCTGTGGCGACGCCTACCTCATTGACGGGCAGTCGAATGCGGAAGCCACGGGCCCGAACAACGGTCCCGAGGAGGACCCCGTGACGCCGGTCAACGACTGGATCCGCAGCTTCGGCAATCAGCTCGAGGGATCGACGCGGGGCCGCTGGGGCAACGCAGTCCGCACCCATATCTGGGGTAAGCCCAACTATGGCTGCCATCAGATCGGCGCGTGGGGCATGGTGCTGGCCAAGAACCTGGTCCAGAAGTATCGGATGCCGATCTGCATCATCAACGGCGCCTATGGCGGCACCCCCATTTTTCAACACCAGCCCAATCCGGCCAATCATTACGACACGAGCGGCGCCTTCTACCAAAGCCCCTACAAGATCTACGGCTGTCTGCTGACCCGCGTGTCGGCGGCCCGGCTGACCCACGGCATCCGCGGCGTGCTTTGGCACCAGGGCGAGAACGACAGCGGCTCGGCGCGCCCACCGGCGACTACAACTACAAGTCCTATCAACAGTACTTTATCACTATGGCTGCCGCCTGGAAGCAGGACTATCCCAACATCCAGCATTACTATGTCTTCCAGGTCTGGCCGGCGCCCTGCAACATGGGTCCCAAGGATGACCAGATTCGCGAGGCGCAGCGAACCCTGCCCAGGCTCTTCTCGAACCTGCGGGTCATGTCCACCATCGGCATCGCCGGCCCGACTGCCGGTCGCGGGTCGTGCCATTTCGACTTGCAAGGCTATGCGCGGTTTGCGCAGTTCATGAGCCCGTTGGTGGAGGTGGACAACTATGGTCTGGTTCCGAAACAGGCGGTGACCGCGCCGAACCTGAAACGGGCATGGTTTACCAGCGGAGCGAAAGATGAAATCGCGCTCGACTTCGGCCAACCGATGGTCTGGAAGGACGGAATGAAGAAGGACATCTATCTCGACGACGTTGCGGGGCTGATCGCCGCGGGCTCGGTCTCGGGAAACGTCATCACGCTGAAGTTGAAGGCGCCCTCCAGCGCGAAGACGATCGGCTACATTTCGGGACGGGTCTGGGATGGGAAACCGGAGAGTCTCATCTTCGGCGCCAACGGCATCGCCGCGCTCACCTTCTGCGATGTCGGCATCGCCTCCTCGGCCGCGGCAGAGCCGGCCCGGATTTCCTTCCAGCCCACGGTCGAGTCTCTCAAACAGTACGAGACTCCCGAATGGTTCGAGGACGCCAAGCTGGGGATCTACATGCACTGGGGCCCGCAAAGCATTCCCGGCGTGGCCACCACCTGGTATGCCCGCTGGATCTACGAGCAGGGCAGCGAGGGCTACCGCTACCATTGCGCCACGTATGGCCATCCCTCCAAGGTTGGTTACAAGGATATCTGCAAGCTCTTCAAGGCGACGAAGTTCGACCAGGCCCAGGCCGACCGCCTTGTCGAGCTCTACAAGCGGGTCGGCGCCCGCTACGTGGTCCCCGTGGCGGTGCACCACGACAACTTCGACATGTGGGATTCCAAGTTCCAGCCGCGGTTCAATTCCGTCGCCACTTCCGGCAAGGACATCGTGGGCATGTGGAAGAAGGCCACCGACAAACATGGGCTGCACCTGGGCGTGGCCTCGCACGTGGCAAGGACCTATCGCTGGCTGCAGCCTTCGCACGGCTGCGACCATTCGGGACCACTGGCAGGGGTCCCCTATGACGGCCAGGACCCGGAATATGCCGATCTCTACGGGGTCAAATGGAACGATACCAGCTTCTGGTACGAGCAGCGCAGCGACGTGGGGCCGCCGCAATTCGAGCAGCAGTTCGAAAACCGCATGAAGGACCTGATGGACAAGTATCAGCCCGATCTGTACTACACCGACGGCGGCATTCCCTTCAAACAGGCAGGGCTGAACGTGTTGGCGCATTTTTACAACGAGAACCAGAAATGGAATGGCGGGAAATTGCAGGCCGTGGCCACGATCAAGCTCGATTGGACGCCCAATATCGCCGTCAATAATTACGAGTTCGGCTATCCCGAGACCGTCCAGCATTACCATTGGCAGTCGGACAAGACCATGGGCGCCGATTGGTACTGGATCCGCAATGCCACCGCCCGGTACATGTCGGCCGAGCATGCCGTGCACATGCTGATCGACACGGTCAGCAAGAACGGCAATCTGCTCTTGAATGTGCCGTTGACGCCCGACGGCGAACTGGAGCCCGAAACCGTGGCCATGCTCACCAAGATGGGCCGTTGCCTGGACATCATCGGCGAGGCGGTCTTTGCCACCCGCGCTTGGCAAATCGCGGCCGAGGACGGTATCCGCTTCACCCGCAATAAGGCAAACACCGTCTTGTATGTCACGAATCTGGGTTGGGCGAACGATGAACTTCGCATCCGCACCCTCGGCGCGTCGCGGATCAACCTGGGGACCCTGGCGAGCGTGTCGCTGTTAGGCGCTGCGGGGAACTTGACCTACAGTCAGAATGCCGAGGAACTGTCGATCAAGACGGGCCCAAAGGCCCCCTACGAATCCCCCGCATACGCCTTCAAGTTGACGTTCACCGGCCAGGTTCCGATGCTCCATTGATCGGGCTGCGGTTGGCCGGATACGCGAAATATGGAGAATACGCCCGGTTTATTGATCTTTGCATTGAAAATGAGCCATTGAGTTGTGTGGCGGGGGCGTAGGCCAGAACAAGCTTGCGCAGTTCCGGCACGAATCGGCATCAACGCCGGAACTGCGCAAGCTTGTTCCGGCCTACATGGCTCATTTTCAATGCGAAGATCAATAGCTGACCAATCATCGCCCCACCGACGCGGGCAGATCGCTGAAACATGCGAGCAAACACGATATCGAATACTGAGTACCTACTACTGAATACTATAGATAATGGTAGCACAGAACTTTTTCAGCAGTCTCGCGGGTCGAACTGAGCATTTGCTGTTTGAGTAATCACTCACGCGATCGAAAACAAAAATGAAAAGCATTCTTACCTTCCTGGCCCTCCCCTGCCTGTTCGCATTTCCGCTGCAGGCGGCATCACCAACATCATCCTCTCCCGCGTCGGACACGAAGACCACGCTGTTTTACGTTTCGCCCACGGGCAGCGACGACAATCCGGGGACCGTGCAGCAACCATTTGCCACCCTGGAAAAGGCGAAAAACGTTGTCCGGGAAAGGCTGAAAACCGCCCGAGGGCCGATTCGGATTCTGTTGCGAGAGGGCACGTACTACCTGCCGCAACCGTTGGAATTCGGGCCTGAAGACTCCGGAACGGCGGACACCCCCGTCATATACGCCGCCTACCCCGGCGAGCGGGTTACGCTGAGCGCGGGCCGCAGGCTCGATTGCCATTGGCGGCCGTACCGCAACGGTATTCTGATGTGCGACTTGCCCGAAGTGAAGGCGGGCCGGCTCGATTTCACGCAGCTCTTTGTCAACAGCCAGCGCCAGGTGCGGGCGCGGTATCCCAATTATGACAATTCGCACCCCGGCAAGAGCGGCTATATTTGCCCGGCCGACGTGATACCAGCGAATATGGTCGATCCCCAGCCCGGCCCCAACGATGACATGACCTACACAGGAGCGGGGGCCCGCGGAATCCTCTTCGATCCGGGGAGTTTCACGAAGAAACACTGGCGCGGCCGCAAGAGGCCGTGGTGCATATTTTCCGCGGCGGCTACTGGGGCAACCTGCAATGGAGGGTCAAGGCCATCGATTACCAGCGCCACGCCATTTGGTTCGGCGACGGCGGACAGCAGATGGGCGCCAAGTGGGACGAAGACCCGCCTGCCATCGATTCCGGCTGCCGCTACTTCGTCGAGAACGTCCTGGAAGAACTCGACGCGCCGGGCGAATGGTATTGGGACACTGCCGCGCGAATCCTGTATTTCATGCCGCCGCCGGGCCTGGACCTCCAAACCGCCGTGGTGGAAGTCCCCATTCTTGAGTCGGTCGTCCGCATCGTCGGCAGTCAGGGCAAGCCCGTCTCGCACCTTGCAATCGAAGGTTTTCGCATCGCGCACACGGCCTCAACGTTCCTCAGCACCTACGAGGTTCCTTCGCTTTCGGACTGGTCCATTCACCGCGGCGGGGCGGTGTTCCTGCAAGGCACGCGGGACTGCGCCGTGAGGAACTGCTGGTTCGATGCCGTGGGCGGCAATGCCGTTTTCGTCAACCAGTACAACCGGAACGTCGCAGTCAGCGGTTGCAAGTTCACCGAGGCGGGCGACAGCGCCATAGCCTTTGTCGGCGCGCTGGAGCTCACCAGCGGCAGCCAGCGGGCGTTTCCTTACGAATGCCAGGCCCGCGACAACCTGATCCACGACTGCGGAGTGTTCGGCAAGCAGACGGCGGGCGTCTATATTTCCAGGGCCAAGCGGATCACGGCCGCGCACAACCTGATCTACAACATGCCCCGCGCCGCCGTCTGCATCGGCGACGGCACCTGGGGCGGGCACGTCATCGAGTTCAACCATATCCACGATACTGTGCGGGAAACCGGCGATCACGGCCCTTTCAACGCCTGGGGCCGCGACAAGTACTGGTCCCTGGCGCAGTCGCACTTGTCCTACACGAAGAATCATAGCCTGGAAGCGGGCCCGGTGGAGGTGGATGCGATGGAGCCCGTGATCATCCGCAACAACTTCTTCGAGGAACGGCCGGAGAGCATCGAGGGCATCCACGGCCCGGTGTTCGGGATCGACCTGGACGACGGCGCCTCGAATTACGACATCTACAACAACGTCACCAAGAATATCAGCATGAAGCTCCGCGAGGGGGCCCGGCGGACGGTCCACAACAACATCTGGTACAACAGCGTGGTTGCGCCCTGCTTCCATGTCGGTAATGAATACAATCACGACCGCTACTTCTGCAACATCACGGTGATGGCCCGCGACGACGTCTACTCGATCATTGCCCCGCCGGCTCGCGGGCCGTGGCTCGAGCAAATCGACAACAATTGTTTCTTCACCCGCTCGGGGGCGTTCACGGCCAGGGTCCAGGCCTTGCGCGGCGAAGGGCGAACGGAGAAGGGGCAGAAGTATGATCTCGCGGGTTGGCAGCGCCTGGGGTTCGACGCTCATTCGGTGTACGCGGACCCGCTCTTGATCGATCCCCAGCGGAACGACTTCCGCGTCCGCCCGAATTCTCCCGCGCTGAAGCTCGGTTTCAAGAATTTCGAGATGGGGAAATGGGGCCTGACGCCTGACTTTCCGGCCATCTGGCGCGAATGAACGGTGCTTGTGCCGGACGGGAAAATGGGTTGGCCCGACGGTCAGGCCAATGCCTTGAGGGCATCGGCTTCGCTGTCCATGAATTCGAGAATCTCGTTCAGCTTCGTGCTGGTGAGGACATCTTCGACCTCGGGACTGATGTCGCACAGAATGAGCCTTCCTCCCTTCGATGCCATCTTCTTGCGGAGCATCAGCAGCTTGCCGAGCATCAGGCTGGAAAGGCCCAAAACGCTGGAGAAATCCAGAACGAGATGCTGGCAATCTGCCCGGCCGGCCACGCCATATAGTTCCTCGGCGATCTTGTTGACCGTCAATTCATCCAAGACCCGGTGATCGCCAAAGCGGACCACGATGGCAGAGCCGTGTTTCCAGACGCCCAGATGATGATAAATCGGCATGGGAAATCTCCTGGCGCCACAGCCAAACGACCCAATGGCGGGGGAAAGGCCCCAGCAATCGGGCTGTTTAGAGCGGTTACGACTCTATTCTACACTTGGGCCGATGGATTACCATAGCCCGAGTGGCAACAACGCTTGGGGGCGATTAGCGTATCGATCGGCAATCCAGGCTTGCGTGCCGCTTGAAGCCGCAACGGCTGGGACTATAATCAAAGTCGTTTTGCGAACTCAGCGGGAGCGCGGAATACGGCGCACGTTTCCAATCCAGATTGTGGCAGTTCTCCGAGGACCGTAGCCATGAACGCCGGCAGATCCGAAAGATCGTCCGTCGGGCTTGTCGTTTGGCTATCGCTGCACGTGATTTGCAGCGTGATCGTCCTGAGTCTGTTGCTGAAATACGTACCCCAGTACGAGAAGATCTTCAAGGATTTCGGCTGCAAATTGCCGGAATTCACGAGCTTCGTTATCAACCTGTCGCGAACGATCGGCAGGTACTGGTGGGTTCTGGCGCCGCTCCTGGCGGCGGGCGATATCGGCATTATGGTCGGGCTGCACCGAACTGGGCAATCCGGCCTGTTGACGGCCTGGGGCGTTCTGGTGTGGTTGGCATTGATGCTGCTTGTCGGGCTGATCGTGCTGGCGATCATAGTGCCGATGAACGACCTGATGATGCAACTGTCGAAATAGAAATAGACGGCTGCGAAGAATGCGGCGGGCAGGGTCGAGAAGATAGGGATATGCCCGTAGGAGCCAGTCCAAGCAGGGAGAAATCGACCGGTTTTCTTCAGCAGTTGTTTCATGGCACTTCTTGCTACTTCACCGCTTCCAGCTTCACGTAATCCAGCCCAAACATGTAGCGAGGCTTCGCCGCCGGATTGGCGCCGACCACCTCCGCGGTCAAACGGTGCTCGCCCTCCGCCAGATCGCGCTCGCCCAGCGTGACCAGTTTCGTGATGTTCGTTGCGCTGTAAAAGTCCACCGGCCCGCACAGTTTTTCACCATCGAGATCGAAGCGGAAGCTGCCATAGTCGTTGGCGCGGGTGTTGTGCATTATCAGGCGATACCGCCCGGCCTTGGCCACCGGCAGGGCCAGTTCCAGCTTGTCGCCCACCTTCGCATCGCGCCACCAAAGTTGCTTCGAGCCGCTCCAGCGTTCCTCCGTCTGGATCTCAGTGATGCCTCCGGTTCTGGAAAGGATCTTCATGTTCTCGCCTTCGATGGCGCCCTTGGCGGGGCTAATCGCCCAGCTCAATCGCTCTTGCACACTCGGCAGCTTCGGAAACGGCGCATGGGGTTCGGTCTGATACCAATACGCCACGCTGTAGTAGTAATTGCCGCTGCGGAAGGGCGGGCTGCCGTTGCCATGTTCGATCAGGAAGCGGAGTGACTTGCGAAAGGTGACCGGGTCGGGCACATGCCAGCGATAGGCGGTGGTGAACGGCTCCTCCAGCACCGTCACGCCGAAATACGGGAAGCAGCCCGCCCGCAGCCCGTAGGACTCGCAGAAATAGTCCTCCGAACCGGTGCCCTGCATGGCGTGCTTGCCGTCGATCCACACAATTTCATCGCCTTCGCCCCACCAGCCGCCGTCGTTGTTCTTTACGCTCAGCACGCAGCCCACGAGGTGTCCCCGGCCTTTGGCGTCCAGGATCAAGTACGGGCCTTCCGGCGGCGGCGTGGCCTGTCGGTACTGGGCGTGGAAATAAAGCTGGTCCGGCGGTAGGCTCTTCTGAGTCCGATAGTTGATCTCGACCCAATGACGGCTGGGCTGCTTGCCTTCGTTTGTCAGCGTAATGCGGGCAGAGCGGGCAAAAGGCATGGGGATATAGCAATTACGTGCGGCCCCCATGGCCGCCGGGTTGGCCGGTTTCCCCGGCCGCTGGTCGATGCACATCAGCGCCGAGCTGAACCGCTCGGTGAAACCGAAGCCGACGCCGAAGAAATCGCCGAACGGCGCCTCGACACTGGGCTCTTTTTCGCCGTCCCAGTAGATGCGGAGCACATGGAGCTGGAGGTGATGGGGCTCGGAACTGGTGATGTTGTCGCGGAAGTGGACGATGCGGCCCGGTCCCTGGATCTCGGCCAAGACGCGCGTCTGGCCTGGCCCGATGTCCCACCAATCGGCATTTCCGCCTGTGGGATCGGCCGACGTGATCCGGTGCGACTCGAAGGTCCGTAGCGTGGGCATGTCTTCCAGCGCCGGGTCTTGGCCGAATAGGGACGTAGACAAGACGAGGACGACGGGCACAAAGAGCTTTGATTTCATGGTGCGTTATACGCTCAAGGTGACGGAGTTGAATCAGCGGGGTCGACATCTAGTGTAATCGCGCTTCCTGGGGGTGGGTAGGGCCCCAAAACATCGAGCAGGTTCACGGACTCTGGATGGTTTTCTGGTAACCTCCTTTCCGCCGCGGTCCACGCGCATTACAATACAATCATGGCGTTTTCCATCCGTTGCCGATGTGGACGTGAGATCCCCTTTCATGCCGGGCAGGCCGGCACGCAGGTGGCCTGCGCATGTGGACTGGTCTTGCCTGTGCCCTCTCTCGGGGAAATTCGCCAATTCCTGGAGCGACAGCCCGCGGCATCCCAGGAGCTTCCCGGCGGCACGACAGCCTCGCCGTCTGAGGCGGCGGCCGCTGGGCGTTCCCGGCCGCGGGCACCATGTACTCATGGTCGGCGTTGGCAGGTCCTTTTGCACAAAATCAGCCAGCTCGCCGCGAAGTCCCGCACGGCCCTGCGCCGTGTCCGCTCTGCCATATCCGGCGGCCCGCACCCTGAGGGTACCCGGCCCGCGACGCCGAGCAACCTCCACGAAGGGCAGTGTTCGCTCGACGAACTCACCGAGCGGATCCGCCGCGCTCCCCAGGCGGGAACGCTTTATGGCTTGCGGGCAAGGATCTACCACCGCCAAGGGCAGCTCGACCTGGCCATCGCCGACTATACCCGGCAGATCGGTCTGGGAAGCGAGCTTCCACGGGCCCGCTTGGCCCGCGGCATCTGCTACCGCATGCTGGGCGACCCGGAGAAGGCCCTGGAAGATTTCAACGAAGCCGTCTGGCGGAGGCCGCGCTGGACGGATGCGATCATCGCGCGGGCTTGGACGTACTATGCCCTGGGGAAGGTGGACCGGGCCCTGGACGACGCCAGCCTGGCCGTCGAACTCGAGCCGGATGGACCGAAGTGCCTGCTGGCAAGGGCCAGGCTGCTGGCCACCTGCGGCATGTTCGATAAGGCGATGGCGGACCTGGAACGCGCGATGTCGCTCGGTCCACCCCAGCCCGAGGCCCTCTTCCTCCGCGGCAGCGTCTATCGCGATCGCCCCTGTGCTCCGGAACAGGCCAAGGCCGATCTCGAAGCGGCGCTGGCGGACTTCACCGCTGTGGTGCGCCTGAGTCCGGGTCACGCCGAGACCTACTCCGCGCGGGCAGCGGTGCGGATGCGTCTGGAAGACTTCACCGAGGCCTTGGCCGATTGCGAGAAGGCGATTCAGCTCGACCCGGATTGCGTGCCAGCCTACCTCTGCCGCGCCAACATCCACTTCATCGAGAACCGGCTGGCCCAGGCCATGCTCGACTGCAACCAGGCGCTCCGCGTGGCGCCCGGCTACGCCGACGCACTCAGCGCGAGGCATGGTTCGCACGCGGTTGGGGCTGTTCCGCGAGGCCCTCAGCGATTTCAACCAGGTGGTCCGCCAGGCCACCGACCAGCCCGTCCCCTACGTACACCGCGGCAACGCCTACGGCGTGCTCGAGGACCACCGGGCTGCCCTGGACGATTTCTCCGAGGCCATCCGGCTGAAGCCCGACTTTGCGATCGCGTACTATAGCCGGGCGGTGGCCTGGCTGCACCTGGGCGAAAACGCGCGGGCCATCGAGGATTGCGACGCGGCCATCCGCATCGACGCGAACTGCCCGCCGGCCCACTTTCTGCGGGCCAGGCTGCTCGACCAGCTTGGCCAATCCGACGAGGCCATTGTCAGTTACAACGATGCCATCCGCCTGGCGCCGGACTTTGCCGCCGCCTACGCCGGCCGCGCCAACGCCTGGGTCAGTTCGGGCGATTACGATCAGGCCATCGACGACTACCGCCAGGCCATCCACCGCGAGCCGGCCGCCGGCCAAATGCTCGGCCAGCTTGACGAGGAGTATGCCGTCGAGGCGGTCGTCCGCGGCCTGGCTGAAGCGGAGCCGGGTCGAGGCAACCTCTTTCTGGCCGGGTTCCTGGCCCATTGCCGCTCCCTGGACGAGGCCCTCGATCAATGCGAGGCGGCCATGGAGCACGTTCCCGCGGAAGAAGTGCTCGGCGTCGCCTTGCAGGTCCTCCGCCAACACATTGACGAGTCCGACCCCGGACGGTTTCAACGGATTGAGGCCTGGTTCCAGCAGGCGACGGGCCCGGAGGGAAGATCCATCCAGCTCGATCTGCTCCTGGCTTACTTCCGCGATTTGGAAGGCCGCTATGCCGAGCGTTGCCAAATCTACCGCGGGCTGGCCGAGCGGGCCGACGTGCCGGGCCCACAGCGGGCCTTGGCCTACAACAATCTGGCCTATTTCCTGGCCATCCGTGAGGACGATGTGGCGCTGGCGCTGGAACTGGCCGATCGGGCGATTGAGCTGGCCGGGCCGTGTCCGGAGTACCTGGACACGCGGGGCGTGGCCCTCCTGGCCGCCGGCCGCTGCGACGAGGCGGTGGCCGAATTGCGCCGCGCGGTCGGCAACGACCCCACGGGCCTGCGACTGTACCATCTCGCCCGGGCCTGCCACGCCGCCGGCGACACCGAATCGGCCCTGGAAGCCTGGAAGGAAGCCCACCAAGAGCGAGAATTGACCCTCCAGCAGATTCCGCTCTACGAGCACCACCAGTATCATGCCACCGCAGAGCTTCTGGCAGACACCGATGGTTCGTAGGACGGATTGCCAATCCTCCCCACAACACATGAGGACACCAATGAAGCGTTCACTCGGCGCCAAGACGCTGATCTACCCCACCCCCACCTGGATTGTTGGCTCCTATGACAAGCAGGGCAAGCCCAACGGCATGATCGCGGCCTGGGGCGGCATCTGCTGCTCCGACCCACCCTGCGTGGCCGTGTCGCTGCGAAAGGCCACCTACAGCTACGGCAATCTGATCGAGCGAAAGGCATTCACCGTGAGCGTGCCCTCGCAGGGCCAGGTGAAAGAGGCCGACTATTTCGGGCTGGTCAGCGGCCGGGAAACCGACAAGTTTGCCGCAACAGGGCTGACGGCCGTTCGCAGCGACCTCGTGGATGCACCCTATGTTCAGGAGTGCCCGCTGGTCCTGGAGTGCAAGGTCTTGCACGTCTTCGAACTCGGCCTGCACACGCAGTTCGTCGGGCACATCCTCGACGTAAAGGCCGACGAGCAAACGCTCGACATCACCGGGATGCCGGACATCCTCAAGGTCCTGCCGATCGTCTTCTCGCCTGGCAACCGCGTCTATTACGGCGTTGGGGCCTCGCTGGGCCACGCCTTCGCTGTTGGCAAGGAAATCTGACCAACGGCAACAACCCATGACAGAATCCACTTCGGGCGAAACGAACCTTCGACGGCGGGCTTTCCTGGCACGGTCGGCTGCCGCAGCGGCGCTGGCAATTGGGGCAGAAGTATCGCCGCGACCCGTACGGGCTGAGGAGAAGACTACGATGACAGGCTTTCGCGAGAAGCTGCTGCAGTGCCTCGGTGGGCCGTGGCCCGACCCCTGCGACCTGCGGCCGAAGATCAAAGAGACGATCCCTAAACAGGGCTATCGCATCGAGTCGGTTACCTACGAGGCCGAGCCCGACGATCCGATCCCGGCGTATTTGCTGGTCCCCGACGGCGTCGATGCCAACCATCCGGCGCCGGCCGTGGCCGTCTGGCATCAGCACAATGGCCAGTGGCAACTCGGCAAGGTCGAACCGGCCGGCCTGGCCGGCATGCCCATGCACCATACGGGCGTAGCCCTGGTCAAGGAAGGATACGTCGTACTCTGTCCCGATGCGCTTTGCTTCGGTCAGCGCCAACACAAGACCCTCCAGGGCGGGGACTACGAGCGGTTCGAGTTCCTCCGCTACGTCGTTGCGGGCAAGTGTCTGGCGTGGAAGAACATCCTGGACATGCGCCGGGCGGTCGATTACTTGTGTTCCCGGCCGGAAGTGCACAAGGACCGCATCGGCTGTTACGGCCATTCGATGGGTTCGACCTTCACGTGGCTCGTCGGCCCCTGGGAACCGCGGCTGAAATGCCTGGTCGGCAACTGCTGCCTGCCAACCTACAAGGCCATCCACCGCACGCACATCCTGCACTGCTTCCCGAACTTCATCCCCGGTCTGTATCAGTACGGCGATACCCCGGACATTGCCGCCCTGATCGCGCCTTGGGCGTTGCACCTGAACTTCGGCGAGAACGATAGCGGCAGTCCGATCCAGGAAGTGCGCGAAGGCATCCAGAGGATCGCCCAAGCCTACCGGCAGGCCGGCGCCGGCGACCAGTTCAGCCATTTCATCGAGAAGGACGCCGGCCACGTCCTTTCCGATCCGATGTGGAAGCTGGCCCGGGACTGGTTCCAAAAGCACCTGAGAAGTTAATGATGAACCCTGTGACCTGCCTCTTGCTTTCCACGCTTCTCGTGACGGGGACCGCCGCGACCGCGTCGAACGAGGTCTCTGACAAGGCACCCGGCTTTCACGTCGAGCCCAGCGATCCGGCGGCCGTCAAAGCCCTGGCCGACAAGCCCGTCACCACCATGTCCGGGCCGGCAGGCGACTTGCTGAAGAAATGGTATGCCGAGAAGACAGCGGCGGGCAACGTTGGCGATGTGTACGACAACCGTGATCGCGGCCACTCGGGACTCGACCTGGGACAGTTCCCGCAACTGAGCAAGACCGTCTACAATGAGCAGGCGTTGAAGTACCGCGTGGATTGGGCGGCAACGCTGCGAAGAGTGCCGTTGGTGCTCTTCGGGAATTCGTCGACGTCGGCGGGCGCTACGGCGGGCGGCAGCAATCCCCGCATGATGTACACCCGGCCGGGCGGCCTGCGGGCGCTGTATGCACAATACACTTCGAACAACGTCTACATCTATCCAGAGCATTGCGATTACAAGCCGGGCCACAATGGTACGCCCGGTTACGGCGACCTGTATCCCACGAATACGCCCTTCGTGTTCATCTCTCAAGGTTCGTCCGGCTCGGACCAGCCGTTCATGCGGGCCGCGCCGCTGACGCTGGCAGCCCTGCGGCCTGAGGTGAAACAGAAACTGGCGCAAAATGGGTTGCTCATGCCTGCGATCCAGATGATCTTTCGCTCGACCGCCAGGCAGCTTTCCGGGCCGCAGGACTACCTGACCGGCAAGGCGCATCCGCCAGTCTTCGACGGGGCTTGGGTCGATCCCCTGGCGATGGTCCGGATGGCCCACGAGATCACCGCCGAGGCAATTCCACCGATGGTTCAGTTGTCGGTGCTGGAAGAAGACGTTCCGGTCCCCGGCCGCGACTACTTCGAACCCAGCGGCCGGTCGGAGGAACTGGGCACGACGCCGGCGGTTGTCGCCCGCGTCTGGCGCGGACGCGATTGCACCCGCCGCATGCTGGTCAGCGCCGCGAACAGTTTCGACCGCAACCGCAGGCCCCTGGAGTTCCATTGGAAACTCCTTCGCGGCGATCCGGCCAAGGTTTCCATCAAGACGCTGACTGCCCGCCGCGCGGCGCCGAGATTCTTGTCAACTGGCACGACCGCTACCCGATCGCCGCTGGTTCGCCGCTGGAATCGAATCGGGTCGACATCGGCGTTTTCGCCCATAACGGGGTCTATTACTCGGCCCCGGCTTTCATCACTTTCTTCTTCCTGGACAGCGAGGCGCGGACTTACGATTCGGACCGGCGATTGTTGGAAATCGGCTACGGGGCCGGCGAGGTGGACGTCCAGGCATCGGACCTCTCGGCCCTGCTGGAGGCCTACAAGCCCGACTCGGCCGTGCCCGGCGCGAAGGCGCTCCGCGCCGCCTATTCAGCGGAACAAACGAAGGTCATCCTTGCGGCCGCCGGGGAGTACCGCCGCTGCCACGCCGCCTGGCAGACCGCCGTGAAGGACCGCGAGAATGCCGAGAAGGCGCACAAGCCGGAAAAGGAGATCCAGGCGCTGCGCGAGGCGGAATCCGCCGCGCAGAAGGCCAAACAACAAACGCTGGGCGGGGGACAAAACGTGCTACACGCCACCGTCGGCGATGCGGTCCTCGCGCCGCTGCGGGCGATGGCGGCCGATCCGTATCTCTTCCGTACCAGCGGTACGATCGCCGCCGAGGTGCTGCGGGCTCCCGCCCAGAAAACCGCGTTCCGAAGCCTTAGCGAACGGTTCGTCCACTGGGGGCTGTTCCGCGAAGCGGCCGACTCGCCCGAGAAGCTCATATTAGTCCCCTTGCGCAAGTCAGCCGCGACCGATCCGGCGGCGCTGACCCGTTTTGAAAAGGACCTGCTGCGGCGTTTTCACGGCGAATGGCTGGGGCGATTTGTCTATCCCTCCTTGGCGAGCTTCCCTTTTCGGAACAACTACGTCGATCCGAACATTTCAGCGCCAAAGTCGTGGCGCGACATCTATCACTACGACGCCAAGGGGGCCTGCACCGGCTGGACCCGCCGCGACGAGGCCGGCGCGACCGAGTTCGCCGCCGCTGGAAAACTCGTGCTGGAAAAGGACGCGGCCGGAGGGTCCCTCAAGATGCAAGCGGTCCGTTACGAGCAGGACCCATTGAAATTCGACGCGGCAACCCCGCCCCGCGGACCAAATTGGAACGTCTTGCGATGGAAGGTGAAAGAGTAGAGTGGGCCGAGTGAAACGAGTCCCACCATGAGTGAGGACCGAAGGCGGTGGGACTCGTTGCACTCGGCCCACCCTACAGCGTGTCCCACCCTATGGTGAATGATCCGGACTGTCAGGGGAACTGCACGTCGTAGTACGCCGCCTTGTTGCGGCCGTCCAGGGGCACGACCGTGGCACCGCCCTCGCTGGTCGCGCGAATGTCGGCCGTCTTGTACCCGTAGGGCGAAAGCGCCGTGACGGTACACGGCCCGCCGCGGGCCAGGCGGACCGTCCCCCGCACGCCTTCCAACAAGACGGGCGGCTTGCCGATGGCGATCAGCCGCTGGCCGCCTCGGCTGTAGGCCATGTCGGTGTTCCGCGAACGCCCCACGGCGGTGATCAAGATGTGCTTGCTCTCCTTCAGCGGTTTGCCGTCCCAGCTTGCCACCAGGATCGACGCACAGCGGTTGGGACTGGTGATCTGGCAATCGGCCAGCTTGACCGGCACATCGGCCAGGAAGCCCACGGCCGCCTGCATCCGCGGCGTGTTGGCCGTGAGGTAACCTCGGCCGTAGTTCCAATAAAGCTCGTCCGTGATCGAGCGGATCTCCTTCTTCTGCATGTCGAGGTAAGGGCCCAGATCGATGGAGAAATCAGGGCCGTTGGCCTTGACGAACTGCACGCCCGTCTTGCCCACCGCTGCCGCATAGTAGCTGGCCAGGCTGCGGGCATTGATGCCCTGTTCGGCCGACATTTCGTAGGGGCCCGAGATATCGACCTTGATGGCCACGTCCTTCATCGCCTGGGCGCTGAAGGTTTTTTCCTCGGAGAGCTTGCGGGCGAAGACTACCTGCCCCTCGCGGACGTCGCCCCGGCGGATGGCCTGGGCCAGGGCCGGATATTGGCAGAGAGTCGAGGGCTCGTTGACCGGCCACATCCACTTGAGGAAACCGGCGAAACCCCCGCCGCCGCCGTCCATGGCGAAATGGATCGGCACGTCCCAACCGTTCAGGCACTGCCCGTAGAACGTCATGATCGGCGGGGCCTCCAGCCGCCACTGGTTGGGCAGCACATTGGCCCACTCGGAAATGCCGTAGGGCATGCCGAGCACGCGCTCCATGCCGAGTTTGAGGATGTGCTTCGGTTCCGTCAGCGCGGCCTCGTAGTTGAACGTCATCCCCTGCAGGATCTGCCAGCCGCCCGGGCCGCCGCCGTAGTAGTGGTGGCGGTCGATGTAGTCCATGCCCGGCGCGTTGGAGTAGAGCTCGGGATAGAACGCCGTGCCCACGCCGAACCAGCCGGTGCCGCAGATCGGTTGCCGCACGCCGGCCGCGCGGAGGGCCGCCTTGGTCTTCTGGAAGTAGCCGTTGTTCAGCTCGAAGTAGAATCGCAACTGGTCGCGGGCCCGCGGGGCCTGCTGTGGCTTGACCTTGTTGAAGCTCCAGATGTTCAACCGCTTGACCGTGGCGTCGGCCAGCCGTTCGTCGCCCTTGAGGTTGTCGCCCCAGGCGGCGGCCAGCTTCGACTGCGAGCCATACTTGTGGAGCAGCCAACTGGCCCACAGCCGGTCGAGTTCCTTTGCATAGTGCGGAGCGATGCCGTCGATCGTGTAGAAGAACACCCCGTCCTCATTGGTCACTTCGATCTGGGCGACGGCGGGGTCCTCGCCATACATCTTGTTGCCCCGGTACGGGTTGCGATGCGTCATGATGGCCTTCTCCAAGGCGATGTTGGCCTGCATCACCTTGTCGTCGAAGAAGGTAATGCCCACCGAATCCAGCACCGGCGATTCGCCGGGCTGGGGCTGGCGATTGGCCTTCTTGTCGGCATAGGCGACCGATTCGTCGAAGGCCTCCACGCCGTCGCCCTTCTTCAGCTTGCGGTACCAGAGCATCGTGGGGCGGCTGTAGATCCCGCGCTTGGCCAGCTCGGCGATGAAATAGTCCAACTGGTCCATCACCGCCGGGTTGAGGTGCCCGCTGTCGGGCTGGCTCCAATCGACCGCGGAACCCTGCTCCGGGCCGGTCACCAGGTGCCCGATCCGCACCAGGTTGAAGCCGTACTTGGCCAGCCAGCGGACCATGTAGGCCGATTCTTTCTTGTCGTGCGGGGTGCCCTGCATCGTGGCCACGAGGCGGACCGGTGCGCCGTCCTCGAAGGCCCAGTGGCCGTCGGCGGTCTTCATAAAACCATGCTTGCCCGCCGGGGCGTCGAGGGCAGCCGACTGGTCGATGGGCGTCGGCTGGAACTTGTCCTCGACCACCTCGACCGGGAACCACTGCGAGCTGTCCAACGTCGGCAGGTCGCTCTGCAGATACTCGGGCGCAGGGATGTCTTTCGGGTCGGGCAGCCGCACGGGCTTGTCCGAGGCCGTGATCGCCGCCACCACCACGATCCCGTCGGCGTTGAGGCTTTTCAGCTCGATGTCGCGGATGACCTTGTCGGCATGCGGGTTGTCCCAGCCGAAGACGACCAGGCCCACGTCGTCGGTCTGGGCATTGGGCACGTGGATCGCGGCGCGGTACTTCGGCCCGTGCGTCGGCCACCACCAGTTCATGATCTCCTCCTTGTCGCGGATGGGGATCTCCGCCGTGGCGCCGTCGGCATAATGGACCACGTAGGTCGCCATGTGGCCGCCGGACCAAGCCGCGGCGTGGAGGAAGTACAGGCTGCGGGCCTTGCCGCCGAAGCGGGCCGTGGCCGCCAGCGGGCCGGCGGGAAACTTCTTCGAGCCCAGCGTGAGCACGGCCTTGCCGCCGTTGTGCGCCGGGTCGATCAGTTCGAACGGAATGCCCAGGAGCTGCCGCGTTCCCACGCTGATCTGCCGCATGTCGTTGTCGCCTTGGTCGGTCCAACCGCCCTTGCCGTCGCCCCAGACCTCGTCGCGCCAGTCCATGTTCACGATCGATTTGAGGTCGAGCATCTGGAAGCCGTCGGCGGCCCGTGCCTGGCCGGCCATCGGGCCGATTGTCATGGCTGCCAATAATCCAATAAATGTGTAACGCGTGATCATCTTCATACTCCGAAATTGTTTTTGGGGCGGAGAGGGGGAAAACGGATGTATCCTATTCCAACGACCAATAGTGGACGCCCCACGGCTGGAGGTCCAGCGAGAGCTTCTGGTCGCCTGCTTTCAACGTTTGCAGCGGCTCGGGGCGGAGGCGCTGGTTCTCTTCCACGCCAGCGCCCGCGGCATCGAGCACAATGTGGCGGACGCGCATCTCCTTGGGCAACGCGTCAAGGTTCAATTCGACGCGCGCCGGCGCGCCGGAAAAGTTCCAAAGCATCACGTTGTGCATTTGCAACTGCGGGTCGTGCGTGGCGAAGCCGTGGATCTTGTCGCTTGAGGAACTGACGCGCAGCCGCTCGCCGGCCATCCGCGAGAGCAGCTTGAAGGCAAAATATGCGGGCCGGATCTGGTTCTGGTAATCGAAGAGCCCGTCGAACTGCGGTTGGCGGTTCCACCACCGCGTCATGAACGCCGTGCCGTTGGCGGAAAAGTACTTGGCAAACGTGTCGTAGGAAACGTAGTAGTCGCGGATGTGGTAGTAGCACGACCAGTCCAGCCCGGCGTCTTTCATCTGCCAGATGGTCTCGGCCGCGTAACAAGGCTGGTAGCGGGGGTCCAGCGGCGGGTTGAACAGGTCCATGTTCCACTCGTCAAGGAAGGTCTCGGGCGTCAGCCCGGGATGCTTCTTCAGCAGGCCATGCACGTAATCGATCGTGCCGCGGACCGCCACCGGGCTGCTGCTGTAAATATGCCAGGAAACGAAGTGCAGCGGCATGCCCTTGGTTGCGCACGCGTCCAGCAGGGCGGGGAGGATCGGCGACCGCACGCTCGCCAGCGCCGGCCCGCCGACGCGGGCCTGCGGGTCGGCGCGGAGGATGGCCGCCGCGGTGTGCCGGTAGTAGCGGACATAGCTCGCCGGTTGGAAGCGATAGGGCGTGCCGCCGCTCTCGCCGATGTCGACCTCGTTTCCGACTTCCCAATAGCGGATGCCCGCGCCGCGCTGGCGGTAATGCTCGACAAGCTTGGAAACGAGTTCTTCCCACGCTGCGTAATCCTTCGGCTCCACGATGCTGTCGTTGACTTCAGGAAAAAGCGCGTGGGGCTTGAAGCACAGGCACATCAGCGGTTTCGCGTCGCTGGCGAGGATCGAGTCAACGGTGCGATCGAGCGTTTCGAAGTGGTAGCGGCCCCGCTCGGGCAGGAGGTCGTAATACTCTTGCACGAAGAGCCGAATGATACCCGGCCGCAGGGCGCGGATCTCCGTCACGCGGCCGGCGAGCATCGGCTCTTCGGAAAGTCCGCCCTGCCCCAGGGCCATGCGCTCAATGTGCATCGGCCCGAGTTTCTCGGCGAAAATTACCCGTACTTGGGCACTCGGCGGGGCGGCGCGCAGCGGGCCGCAGAAACACGCGGCCAGCGCGAGCCAACCAACAAGAGGCCGGACTTGCTTCGTCATGGTGAGTTGCTCCAGATGCGCCATGGTGAGCTGCGAACGTCGCAGTTTCCGAAATCGCAACAACCGTGCTCAGATTACCCCAAGCCGCCCAACGCGGTGGACATGGGCGTGAGCGAGGTATCGAACCGCTCGACGCCCTGGCCATCGGAGACCGCATATTCCTGCCAGCCCCAATGGCCCACGACGACCTCGCCGGGCTGATAGTCCGGGGGGGGTCTCGACGACCGTCCCGACGGTGCCGCCGACCATGACTTCGCCGATCTCAACCGGCTTGGCGTAGCTCTTGGCCTCGCTGATGCGGCCCCGCATGTACGCGTACACCGACAAGTAGTTGGTCTTCACCAGGAACGGCCCGGCGCCGGGCTCGGGCGCTGGCGTCTCGACGAGCCGGAAGTCGGACGGCTTGGGCAGGCCCTCCGGCCGGGCGGCAAGGACGATTTGATGGTTCAGCGTAGCCATGAAGATTCCTCCAAAGCGGATCGGGCGACTTCGCCAGGGTGGCCGGCGAGCATGGCCCCTATCTTACCGTGGATTGCTAAGAATCTCAATTGTCCGAGTACTGTAGCGTGTGCCGAATTTGTTCCACGAAGCGAACGCACGGGCCCGCGTTTAATCCAGTATTCCGATCACGTAGCGACCATTGATGATAGCCATGGGTTGAAACCCACGTTGTTGCACACAAGTCCGGCAACGACCCCATCCAGCTCGCCTGGATGGTGAAGGAGGTTGGACAGCTGAGCACCGACAGCATTGAGAATCAGACCCCATCCAGCTCGCCTGGATGGTGAATCAGGTTGCCCAGCTAGTCCATTCTCGCGCCGTAGCCGTAGAACCTCCTTCACCCACGGGACGAGCCCGTGGGGGTCGTTTATCTTCTTCTTATCGTTCTAGCCATTCAGCCTTGTTCACCATCCGCACCCAGAGGGTACCCGGCCGGATGGGGTCCGAGATGTGTGTAACAACAAGGTTGAAACGCGGCTACCGTCGATCGTCGCTGCGCGACGCGTACTCCGTGCTGCGGAGAAGCTTTCTGGCTTTGAACCAGACGACAGAGGTTGCGCCCTTGCCTATTTGACTAAACAAGCAAACCGCTTCACAAATGGCTCTTACAGGCTGCGGAAAATGACATAGGCCAGCAGTACAAATGTTGGCGACCAACATGTGAACCGTGTCTCGCCCGGCAAATGCCGCGGAGCCACCTTCTTCGTAGAACGGACTTTCGTCCGTTTCAACGGAATGAATTCCGTTTTACGGAGTTCCTCCCGGTGAGGTTCTCATACCAAACCAACTGGTTCGTGCGGCCGGCGATAACCACCAGGTCCAGCTTGCCGTCGCCATTGACGTCTGCTGCGACCGCGCCTTCCGCAGGCATGGCGGGGTCGATGTCGTAGGCCTTGAATTGCTGGCCGGTGGCGTCGGTGGCCTTGTAGAGCCGTAGCCCACCGCCGCCGGCCCGCCAGCCGGCGACGATCTCGTCCTGCCCGTCGCCGTCAAAATCGCCCGTTACCAGGGCGTGGCCTTCGTGCAGCGTGTCGTCGATCACGTGGCGCTGCCAGAGCCCTCCGCCCTTGGCGGGCGTGTAGACCACCACCTGATGGCCATGCCAGGGCTCGATGGCCGCCAGGAGCATCCGGCCTTTGGCCAAGTGGAAAGCCGCCACTTCGCTGCTGCCACGCGCGGCGCCCGGCTTGTCGTTGGAGGGCGGCGCACCGGCCGCCAGGCGGACCCTGTGCCAGCGGGCCGCCGCGCCCTGCCCCTTGAAGTCGAAGCGGTGAATACCCTCGAAGCTCGCGGTGAGGATCGAGTCCCGCCCGGTGCCGTCGAGGTCTTTGACCTGGATACCGTGCAGCACGGTGAGCGACTCGTCGATCTTCCAGGTTTCCCACGGTTGGCCGGGTTGTGGCGGCGGACGAAACGCCCACAGGTGGGCCGGCTTGAGGGACTCGGTTCCCTGGGAGCCAGGACCGAAGATTGGGGCGTGAACGAGAGCCGGCCGTCCGCTGCCGTCCAGATTGCCCCAGCGGAGTCGATGGACGACGGGGTCCACGGCAATCGGCTGCCGCGGCCAGAGGTCGCCGGCCTTGGCCGGCTGCCGCAAGAGCTGGATCTCGCCACCGCGCGTCGATTCGTTGAAGTAGAACCCGCTGGCCAGGGCGATGGCCGGGTGACCGCTGCCGTCCAGATCGCGCACGGCCAGGTCGATATTCTTGGCGGTCCGCGCAACCGGGCGGCGCTGCCAGGTCGGGTTCTCGTACCAGTCCACGCGGTTGGCGTCGGTCGATAGGGCGATCACGTCCGGGCGGCCGTCACCGTTGAGGTTGGCGACGGCAACCTGGTAGCCGGCGGGAAAGGCATCGATCAGGTGCCGCTGGAACATGACCGGGTCGGCACCCAAGACGGACACGATCACAATGGGCAGCAGGGACATGGCGGGCCTCCTTGGGACATGGTCGGAAATAACTTCGGCATTTCGCCGGGGAGTGGCAGGGTCATGGTGACACGACAACCGCGAAGCGGTTCAGTCGCTCGTCATGGCTGGCTCAGGTCGAGCGGAAGCGGGTTCCTTTCCACTCTCGTGCGATGTACCCGCCGACCCAATAGCCCAGCGCCATGATGGTCAGCGAGGGATTGAAACCGCCGTTGGTGACGTGCAGACTTCCATCGGCCACGAAAAGATTGTCGATTTCGTGGATCTGGCCGTAACGGTTGGTGACCGATGTTTTCGGGTCGTTGCCCATGCGGCAAGTGCCCGCCTGATGCTGGCCGCCGCTGAGTCCGAGGCCGGGCACGTTGCGCCAGATGTGCTTGGCGCCCGCTTCCTTGAGCAGGATTTCGGCCTTCTTCGAAAGGAATTCCGCCGTTTCGACGTCGCTGGGGTGGCGGTGGCCCGAGAGACGTGCGACGGGGATTCCCCAGTGGTCCTTGACGGCCGGATCGACCTGGACGCGGGCATCGAAGACGGGCATTTCCTGGACCGGCCCCATGACGCGCATCGTGTGCTTGTACCACCGCCGCTGGAAGTCCTTGTGGGCAAGGCCCCAGCGCGGCGAGCCCGGCGGCCGGATGTGGGTGAACGCATACGGCAGGGCGATGAACTCGTTCGCCAGCAGGCCGCCGCCGCGAATGCCAGGATTGCCGTGATTGAAGTCGCAGAAGGCGATGCAGGCCCCGGGTCCCAGCCCGTCGTAGAGATTCGTGTCGACCAGTCCGTTTGCGCCCGTGTAGGCGTGCCCTTGCAGGTTTCGCCCGACCCAATCGTGGTTGTTGCCCGCCCCATGGGGAAACAGTTTCGAGCGGGAGTTCAGCAGCAATCGAGCGGTCTCGGTGGCCGAGGCGGAAACGACGACCACGTCGGCGGTCTGCACGTTCAACCGGCCGGCGGCGTCGAAATACCTCACTCCGCGCGCGGCCGTGGTCGTCGACCATGACCTCGCTGACGACCGACTCCGTTCGCAGCTCGCAATGGCCCGTGGCCAGCGCGACGGGAATCACCGTGTTCTGCGTGCCGTTCTTGGCATCGATCGGGCAGGCGAAACCGACGCAGTTGCTCCTGTGTACGCAGGCCCGCCGGCCGCCGTAGGGGACCGAATTGCGGAGCATGGGTATCGGAAAGGGATGCCAGCCCAGCCGCTTCGCGGCCGCCTCCAGAATATCGGCCTCGGTGTTGTACGGCATGGCGGGCATCGGCTGCGGCTTCTTCCGCGGCGGCGCAAAGGGGTTCTGGCTGTCGTCGCCCGACACGCCGACCTCCCATTCCGCCTTCTCGTAACAAGCTTCGAGGTCGTCGTAGCTGATCGGCCAGTCCTCGACCGTCGAGCCCGCGAGCGGACCGTACGTCGATCGCAACTTGAAATCCTGCGGCATGAAGCGCCAGGCCATGGCGCCGTAGACCGCGGTTCCGCTGCCGACGCACGCGGCGACGTTGTTGTAGGCCCCGTCGCTGGGCAGAACGACGCGCGCCGAGCCGTTCGATTCGACCACGACCCGGCGATAGCGCCGATCGTCGGGCCCGTAGCCGTTGCCCAAGACCGTTGTGCGTTGCGAGATCAGCTCATCGTCGCCGTGTTCTTCGTAGGGAACCCATCGTCCGCGCTCGAAGAGCACGACGGTAAGCCCGGCCACGGCCAGCTCTTTGGCGACCACGCCGCCGCCGGCCCCCGACCCCACCACGATCGCGTTGACATGTCGATTTGCCACCCCTCGGCTCCTCTGGAGGTTACGGCTTGCCGCCGTTTGGATCCCGATTCCGACCCGGCTCGCGCGGATCGTCCAGTCCCAGCATCTTGAAGCTGACGTTGTTGCGATTGCCGCCATGCCACCGGCCGCCGTAGAAGCCCTGCATGGCGTGCTCCAAAACCAGATTGAAGAACTCTCCGCACGCGGGCGATTTCCAAAGCTCCCGCGGCGCCCGCCCCGATTCGAGCGCGGCCAGGACCTTCGTTTGGTCGCTCCAAGCAAGGGCCTCGAACGGCTTGTCGAATTGCTCGCGGCAGGTCGCCTGCAAGGCGCGGAGGCCCTCGCGATACGTCGCTTGATAACGCGCGTACGGGCCGACCAACTGCCGGTCGATGAAAACTACGACACCGGCGTCCTTGCCGCCTGGATTCTTGTCGGCGGGGATGATCTGCTCGGAGAGGGCTTCGACCAGGCGCGCCTCATCGGGCGTGAAGAAATGCCACTTGCCCGTCTGGAGGTCTTCGGTCCGGGCGGACAGCATGCCCCCGCCGGCCAGCGCGCCGCCGACAACCACGGAAACGACTTTGATCGCGTCGCGGCGTGTAGGCAGGGAGTGGGAGGCGGAATTCTCGCCAGCGGATGGAGACTGCATGATCGCTTCCTTCAGGTGTCTGAGTTGCCGGTTCGCGGCCCGCTCTGAAGGTCGGAGAAGCAGAGGATCGGCCCCAACATCTGGGCGGACGATGAGCCCGACAGCCACAACAGTGCTACGACCGCGGAAAACAGATTCTTGCACACGATATAAAGCACACTGTTCAACTTTTCGCCTTGCGTGGCTTTCCTGCCTTGCCTGCTTTTGGTTTCCATCCCCGGCTCCGGACAATATATTCTACCATTCCATCGCCAAACTGCAATCCTTTGGCGCTCTGGAGTTGAACGGCTACAATTTTGTCACCGCCAGCAGCGCCATCCGTTGGCAAGGTTACGATCAAGGCCCGCGGACATTACTTTGCCCGCCGCCTTGTTTATCTCGTGGGAATCCGCCACGACGTCGACCTGGCCGGCGAAGGACCCAGAACTGGAATTAGGATGTGGGACGGAATAAGCTGGCGAATAGCTGGGATGGACCTCCGAGTCCGTCCGCAAAGAACATCGACGGGCTCGGAGGTTCATCCTACCAAGTTGATCATCGGCGGACTCGGAGGTCAAATCCTAACAAGTCATGATACGAAGGAGAGGAACAAGATGCGAATCATTCAGACGCTTTGCGCGGGGCTGTGCGGCTGCCTATTGGCCGTTGCTGATGCCGGCTCTGCCGCGCAGTACGATCTCACGATCAAGGACAATCTCGGCCGTCCCTGGATCAATGAACCAATTACGTGGGAACTGCCGGGGGTGAAGGGCGACAAGGTCCTGGTCAAGCGGGATGGCAGGCCGATCCCCGCCCAGGTCGTCGCCACGGCCGACGGCGTCCACGTGCTGCTGATCATCGATCGGCTGGCCAAGGACGCTGCTACGACCCTCACGGCGGACATCGACCAGCAGGGCCCGACGGCAACGGACCTGGGCGTTGCCATTGAAAAGGGCGGGCTGGTGTTGGCCAACAAGCATACCGCTGTGCGGCTGAACAACGGGGCAGCGGGCAACGTTTCGCCCATCCTCGGCATACGCACGGCCTCGGGCAAGTGGACGGGCGGTGGCACGTACGACACGAAATCGGCCCAGCCCGTCAGTTCCAAGACCGAGTTGCTGGAAAAAGGCCCGCTACGGTTGGCCGCGCGGGTGACGACGACCTTCGACAACGGCAAGACGCACGTCGTACAGGTGGGGCTGTGGAGCGGTTCGCACTCCATCGACGTGGACGAGAGCTTCGACGTCGGCCCTGACGACAAGTACGCGTTCAAGCACTACGCCGACGACAAGGACGAGTTGGCCTGGGAGTGGTGGAGCTGGTACGGCGACCGTGAGGGGTTGGAGGAAACGCATCCCAACAACTGGGTCTTTCGCCTGGCGAGCGATGCCTACCGGCCCAAGCACATCACCTACTACGGCCAGGCCTCGACCGACTCGGACAAGGGCCGGGTGGCCATCGACAACCACGGGCCCGGGCTGGCCGAGTACGCGATTGCCAATGGCAAGCAGCGGCGGCTGGAGAAGTACCTTGCCGGCCACACGCAGTGGCGGCCCGATGCCGTGCTGTGGTACCTCACCAGCCCGACCAGGGACGACGGCGCCGACGCCGTGGCGGTGTATACGCACTCGGTGCGCAAGTGGCGAAACCCGAACGTCCTGCCCGCGCCCCAGGGCATCACGCTCCGCACGGGGGCCAACGACATGCGGCTGATCTCCCGGCAGGGCGGCAGGCAACTGGAGATCGAGTGTCCCATCGGCCTGGGTCGCCGCGCGTGGGCCATCCGCGTTTCCACCCGCAAGGAGATGCTCGACCCCGCGGCCACTTCGCCCACCGCCCTGGACGCCGAGCGCGTGCAGCGCTCGATGGGCCTGGACATCACGCGGCACTGGATCACCGACTGGGCGATGAACAACGATTACCCGCGCTTGTTCATCAAGCCGGAGGAGAAAGAAGCGTACTACGCGCGGCTCAAGGGCAAGGGGATTGATTCGCCCGGCAACACGCTGGACTTCTTCCTTCGCCACCAGGACCAGCCCAACTTCGACCGCGACTACGACGCCATCAACAGGCAGGCCGACCTCATGATCGCCGGCTATTGGTCGCACGGCATGGACAACACGGTCGGCTACCCCGGCTGGATGCTGGGCTACTGGCACGCGATGGTCGTGGCCGGCGGGGTGGACAACCTCTGCGGCGCGCCGCTGTGCAGGCCCGAGCAGGCCCGCGCGTTGAAAAAGAAACTCGCCATCCTCACCTACGCCCTGGTTTCCCCGGACGCCTGGCCCGACAAGCAGATCAACTACGGTTGGGGCTCCATGAACATGCCCGTGGGCCGCTGGGGCGGGCGGGCCATCCTCGCCTCGGTCCTTTCCGATCATCCCATGGCGAGGGCGTGGATGAAGGAGACCGGCCGCTACTTCCGCATGCTGTTGCAGACGGAGTATGCGCCGGACGGCACGCACATCAGTTGCCCGCACTACATTGGCGCCTCGATCACGAGCTTCTACGCCTGGATCGCGATGGCCAATAGCGGCTTGGCGGAGGACATGTCCACCGCGCCGGCATTGAAGCGGTTCGCCCGCTACTACATGCAGTTGATGAAGCCCATCGACGTCCGCTGGGGGATCCGCGTGCTCATGAACGAGGGCGACACGCGGCCCGGCAGCTCGCCGCTGCCGGCGATCTTGGCGCGGTTCTTCAAGCGGAGCGATCCGGAACTGGCCGGCCAGCTCGTGCAGCTTTGGAACGAAGGGGGCCGCGACCTGGGCGGCGGCATGGGCATCCCCGACGCCCTGGTGATCGACACGGCCATCGCGCCGCGCCCTGCGGATGGCGCCGCAGGTCAACCGCGGCTTCGGCGCGTTTCTACGCTACCGGGAACTCGGCACGCCCGAGGAGGCGTACCTGGCGATGGTCGGCGGCGATTTCATGATCGACCATGCCAACACCGACCAGTTCGGTTTCACCTGGAACGAGAAGGGCGTGCCGCTCACCGATTTCGAGGGCGCGATGTACCAGCCGATGGCCTGCACCGCGGCGAGCCACACCACACTTGCCTGGGACGTCCGCCCCGGCGGCGGGCCTGCGCCCGGCAAGGACCAGCCTGGCAATTGGTACCACGATCACAACCAGCCCTTCGTGGACTTGGGCGGCCGCGCGCCGCGGCTGCACTGGCAGGTCGGTTTCGACGAGAAGACGCAGCGGATCACGGAGACGCGCGGGCTGGTGACGCTGGCGACCGACGCCCCCGGTGCAGCCTTGCTGGAAGGCAAGGTGGCCGTCAAGGCCCTGGCCGAGGTCCCCACGCGGCAAGACAACTACGCCATGGCCCTGGCCGCGCAGGCCGCGCCGCCCACGGTGCCGCTCGATCGGCCCTTCACTTGGACGCGGCGCATCCTGTACGTCAAGGCCGCCCGGGCGGCGGGCATGAACTACCTCGTCGTCCGCGACGACCTGGCCCGGTTCGAGCAGCGCACGCCCAGCTTCAACGGCTGGTGGTTCGCCGCCGACGTGGATCTGGCCGAGCGCAGCGCCCGCTATCGGGGCCAGTTCGGCGTGGACACCGATCTCTACGTCGCCGTGCCGTCGCGGGTGAAGCTCTACAAAGACACCTTCATCCACGACCAGTGCGAGCCAATCGTCGCCCAGCGGCACCAGGCCAGGTTCGGCAAGCCGTTCAGCGAAAAACAGGTGCTCTGCCGCGTCGAGGGCCAGAAGGGCCAAGGGTTCCTCTTCGTGCTCTTCCCCTACGCGTCGCATGAATCGCGACCGGCAATCGAGAACTGGCAGGGCGAGCGGGGGGTCAAGGTCGTTTGGAAAGGCGAAACGCATTACATCCTCTTGGACACGCGGTCGCAGGCGATCGATGCCGACGGAATCCAGGCCCGCGCGTCCTGCCTGGTCGTGAAAGTGAGCAACGCGGAGAACTTCAGCCTGGGGCTGCCCTCCGGCGGCCAGGCAGAGTTTCGTGGCAGGAAGCTTGCGGGCGAGGGCCCGCTGGAGGTCGTCGTCGCGAGAGGGAAGACGCAAAAGTCTGCGTGCAGGGATTTGATGAAGGAGTGATGAAGTAACTGGGTGGGACCAGCCACGACAATGCGGTCACTGACCCCTGGTCGATTCCGCACCGAGATCGCCGCAGCCGCCGTATCCAGGCCTGAAACGAGGCCGGAGCCAGTCCCTCCCTGGAGCAGAACCCCGCGATGCTCTGTCCGCTGGCCTGCTGACACTCAATAACTTCCCGCCAATACTGCTGCCGATCCGCACTCCTGGCCCTCGCCATCGCTTGGTCCTCCGAATGTCGCTGGTAGATCGAACCCACGCACTCGGCTTACCACGTGCCGCAAGGGTGGCGATTTATTGACGGTTACCGACTTCGGCTGCTGCCGGGCGGCGTCGTGAGCGAGACATTTGTGTCGTGGGCTGAGTTGCGACTTGTGGATGCGGCTGGTAGAATCTACCGCACAATAATCGGTAACGAGGTGGCGACGCATGTCGGAAGAAAGACCAAAACTGAGCGAAGACTGGTTAGCTGTTTGGGGTGGATTGTCGATCTTTGCCTTATCTTTAGGCGTATTGGCAGGTGTCGATCTATTGGGCTGGGGCATAAAGACCCAAGTATGGGTACAGCTAACCAACGCATTCGTGCCCGTTTCGAAGACTTATGACTGGCTTCCTGGCATTCTGTCGCTACTTTCAACCTACTTCTTCCTATTACTGGCAAGCACCCTCGGCGCACGGGCACTGCGACTTCGGATCGGCGCGTTCGCACGCGGCTTCACCGCAATCTTTTGGATCAGCTATGCTTGTTGGATCGCGGGGAGCTATGCGCACATTGCGGCAACCCCCGACACATTGAAGAGTTTAGGCATCCATTGGTCGTTGAACTTTACCGCGGAAGCCGGGTTCCTTCTGGCTTTGCTTGCCGGTCTGGTCGTAGGGAACGGTTTCCCGAGGTTTGCGGAATCGATCAAGACGGCGATCCTGCCGGAATGGTATATCAAGACCGCGATCGTCATCCTGGGGGGATTCCTGGGCATCGCCGCCATCGAGCAATGGAGCCTGGCGACCGCCGTCATGTTTCGCGGACTATGCGCAATCGTCGAAGCCTATTTGATTTATTGGGCTCTGGTCTACTTCGTGGCGCGGAAGGTCTTCAAATTCAGCCGCGAGTGGTCCGCTCCCTTGGCATCGGGTATCTCGATCTGCGGTGTCGCGGCGGCCATTGCGACCGGCGCGGCGATTCGCGCCAGGCCGACCGTGCCGATTATGGTTTCGTCGCTTGTCGTGATCTTCGCTATGGTCGAATTAATCGTGCTTCCATTTGCGGCACAAAAGTTCCTTTATCAGGAACCGATGGTCGCGGGCGCCTGGATGGGACTGGCCGTGAAAACCGACGGCGCCGCGGTCGCCGCCGGAGCGGTAACGGATTCCTTGATCCGGGCCAAGAAGCAAGAGGTGGATGGCATGACCTACGAGGAAGGCTGGGTGATGGGCACGGCTGCAACCGTGAAGGTTTTCATAGACATCTTCATTGGAGTCTGGTCGTTTGTCCTGGCCGTGATCTGGTCTACGAAGATCGAAGGGAGGCCCGGCGATAAAGTCCGCGTCGGTGAAATATGGCAACGGGTCCCCAAGTTCGTGTTCGGGTATATCATTACCTTCCTCGTGATCGTGCTCATCGCTGTATTCGCACCGAAGTTGAAGGCAAACGCCAAGTTGGCGATGGCCGAAGCCAATGTCTTTCGCGGCATCTTCTTTACAATGACATTCTTTTCGATCGGAGTCGTGTCGAATTTCAAGAAGCTGTGGGAACAAGGGATCGGCAGGTTGATTGCCGTTTATCTCGTCTGCCTGTTCGGGTTCGTTATCTGGATTGGCCTGGCGATCTCCTGGTTGTTCTTTCACGGCGTGAAACCGCCACTTATCGGAGGCTGATATGGCAAATAAGCCCGAGTTAATCGACGATCCGACCATCAACGACCCTAAGTTCGTCGACGAACTCAAGAAAATGGAGTACGAGTCGTTGCTTCCCATTGAGAAGAAGCTAATCGTTGGGAGCCTTATTCTCGGGGGCGTATTGCTCGGTCTTTTGATGTGGGTAAGTCGGGTGTTCTTCCCGACATGAGCGGGGACAATACGAGCGTTTATCCGAATCGCCCACGCGTGAAACCGGACCATGATATTCTCCCAGGGAGGATTGACGGACTTAAGCTCGGGCGATATTATTGCTCACGAGGGGCACGAATGCAACTCGCGGGAAGCTCTCCATCACGGTCATATGAAACGTTCGGTAGGGCTTCTGGAGTGGTTCGCGCAGACGATGGCAGAGTTCGACGATCGTGCGTGTCGAAATGAGAACAATCCGTGGTCAAGGCGAGCCGGGGATGTGAAGTTCGGCGCAACCCGGAAGTGTGGGAATGCGGCGGTCGCAAGCGATGCACCACATTTCCCAGGCGCCGTCGATATAGTTGTCGTTGGCAGGCCGACCGCAGGCCTGGGCGAACAGATACCACTTCCCTGCAATCCGATAGAGCGCCGGCGTCGCGACATGGTAGAGCGTGCGGTCGTCGTAGAGTCCCGACCACGCGGTCTGGAGCATCGTGTCGGGATCAAGTTGGGTCCAGTCTCGGGCCGGGTCCTTGCTGACGGCCAGCACGGGCCGCCAGCGCGCACCGCGGTTCACGCCCACCTCGATGCAGAGGACATACGTCGAATCGACCTTGAACGCCTGGTGCCACTCGTAGTAGGCGTTCGGCGTCGAGCGAAAGATCTGCCCCATGCCGCGCGGATCGCGGGCGTTGAACTGCCGCGTCCAGTGCTTGCCGTCGTGCGAAGTGGCCAGGCGGATACCGGGGAGCGTGCCGTCCTTCCCGCGGTAGGAGTAGTACATATACCAGTCCCATCGGCGCACGGTGGCGTCCCAGTTCCGCAAGACCGCAGCCTGGGAAACCATCTCCTCATGGAAGGGCGCAGCCGGCTCCGGGGCCAGTACCGGTCCGGTGCCGTAGCGGGTAATTGCAGCCGCGGTCACCCCAGAGTAGCCGTCGGCACCCGCCGGGCAGATCGCCAGTCCAATCCGATCTTGGACTGAGCCCGTGGTGCCCGAGTAGTAGATGTAATAGGCGTCCTCTTCGGGCACGTAGAGAACGCCGTCGAGAAACCGGCATTCTACCACCCCAGGGCCTCCCTGGCCACGAGGCAAGGGGCGGGACTAGCTTGCTAACTGGAGAGTTACTCGCCAATTTGTTAACATGGGGGGGCACTGTTGCTGCTCGGGGCATATCCGAGCGGAGTCGAAACCGGAAATACCACCTGAAGGACCTCCCGGCCACGACGATGGTCAGCCCGTCAGCCTTGGCCCCGGCAAGCGATTCCCCGCCAATTGCCTTGCAGTATGTTCGCGATTGCGGTTCGCGCGGTGGCAAGCCAGCGTCAGTCTACAATTGAAGATGGAGCCCATGCGATGAATAATAATCCCTCCTTTTCGCGATCGGCGGTGGCTGCAAGGATCACCTGCTTCCTCGGCCTGGCGATCTCGATCGCGCCGGCAGTGGTTTTGGGTGCGGAACATTTCGCAGGGCAGTTCTACCGCGGCGAAGGCGACTCGGAGTACCTGCAACTGCTCGACATCTCCCGGCGGATGTTCGAGCCCGATCCCGAGTTCCAGAACATGGCTATGTTCTATATGCCCGCCTGGAACGGCCTGGTCGAGGGCCCCACCTGGGACGCATGGTGGATCCAAAACAGCTATGGGCCGACCTACTGCGCACTGCCGTTCTTGCAGGAACCGTTCCTTTGCTTCCTGCAGAATTCCCAGGACCTGTGGTTCGATCAGATGGGCGACGGCAAGACGCCGCGACCGTTCAACAATTTCGCGTGGGTCCCACCGGACGGCTGCCTGTGCGATGCCGCCCGGCCGGGCTGGTCGGTTGCCAAGCAGGGTGACGGCCGAGTGGACATCCACGATTGGTGCATGGAGTTCACGGCCGCCGGCGTGGTGATGCAAGCGGAATTGCTGCTCACGACTCGCGACGCGAATGCGATCCGGCATTACCTGCCGATGCTGGAGCGATCGGCTAATTTCATCGAAAGCCGCCGCGATCCGAAGAACAACCTCTTCCTGGCCGGGCCCGCTGGCAACTTGCTGGCGCCCAGCCATGCCGGCTGGAAGAGGCCCGGCGGCAAGTTCGAGCCCTCCTACCTGGCGGGACTTTCCATCACCTATATCGCGGCGCTGGACCGCTTGATTGAACTGGAAAAACTCGCCGGCAGTGGGGACAAAGTCAGGCTATACAGCCAGCGCCGCGAGCTTGCGCAAGGGACTGCCGCTCTTGACCACCGACGAGGGTTATTTCATCAAATCGCTCGATCCGGACGGCACGCGCCACGGCGTCTATGGCGCCGCCCGGCACGGGTACTTCGAGGCGGTCGCGAATCACGACGCCGTCTGTTTCCGCGTGGCCGACGACGAGCAGTCGGAGAAGATCTACCGGAAACTCGCCTCGATCCCTGGCCTGCGCCGCCACGACCTGGTCATCACCAACGATCCCGGGCTGGACGACATGTATGAGCCGGGCGACCGCGGCGGGTTGTGGGGCTTCGGCACGTGGGTTAACGGCGGCCACTGGTCAACCTGCGAGGCGCGGATGATCATGGCCTATTATCGGCTCGGCAAGCACGAGGACGCGCGGCGTTCGATGAAGAAGATGCTCGACTACGCCCGGCGGTTCCGTATGGACAACCCGTTGGTCGATTTCGGCAATGCGCCCTACCAACCGGGGCTGCCGATCAACTGTGTGTATGACAACTGGGGCGTGCCGGCAGCCATGGTCCGCGGGCTGTTCGAGTACCTCTATCGCGCGGACGGGTTGACGATCGTGCCGCATATCCCAGCGAAGATCACGCGGCTGGAGCAGCACTTTCCCATCCGTTTCGGCCTGAAGCGGCTCTATCTGGCCACGGCGGGGCAAGGGAAGATTACGGGCGTTTCCGTGAATGGCAAGCCCTGGAAGGACTTTACCGCGCAGATTGTGCAGTTGCCATACGAGCAGGTGCCCGACGAGGCGGTCATCCAGATTGTCTTCGGGGACGCCAAAGCGGATTCGTTCGTGCCGAAGCGACTGGACCCGTGCGCCCTCCCGGCCGATGTGGTCCCGCTGGCGCTTCCCTCCCGCGCCGCCGCGCCGGTGGCCGTCACCAACCAACGGCCCTTGCGAATCGGGGCGGACAGCGACGGGGGAAGCCGTTTCCTTGGCGCCATCGCCGAGGCAAGAGTCTTCAGCCGGGCATTGGCGCCGCAAGAAATCGCAGACCTGGCCCGCGCGGCGCCGGGCAAGGTTGTCGAAGACCGATGCCTGGTCGGCGATTGGATGCCCGGCAACCGCGAGGCGGGTCGCGTCCCCAACCGGCGCGGACCTCATCTGGCGGCGAAGATCGTAGGCGAGGTTCCTGTGATCGACAGTCCCTACGGCAAGGTGGCGCACTTCACCGGCCGCGGGTATTTGGAGGTGGCCCACGATCCACGTCTGAACCTGACGGAAGCACTGACCCTCGACGCCTGGATCCGTCCGGCCACGCTGCCGCAGGGAGGTGGCCGCATCATCGACAAGAGCGAGGTTGGCACATCGAACGCTTTCCTCTTGGACACGTGCCCGGGCAACTCGTTACGGTTGATCGTCGAGGCGGGCGTCATTTCCTTTGACGCCAAATTGCCGGCTGACAAGTGGGTCCACGTGGCGGCCACGGCCGCTGGTGACGGCAAGCTCGCGCTCTATGTCAACGGCAAGCCGGTAGAGGCGCACAGGGAGCCGTCACAGCCAGTCATCGATTGGGGCCAACTAGTGTCGCGGGTTGGCGGTATCCGTACATTCCACAAGCGGCTGGTCGATGCGGGCCTGGGCGAGAGCTACGAGGCGGCGCACGCGCGCTTGGCCGTGGCCTGCCTGGCAGCCGCGCACGCCCGCATGAAGAGCATCGGCGAAGGCCGCTTGCCGGCCCTGCCCGGGGCTTCCCAGGCGGCGGCCGATTTCTCGTATCTTGAAACAGTCCGCCGGCTCTGCGACGGACTTGAAAAAGTCGTGCTGTCCTATGCCCGCGCCGACGACCGTCAGAAGCAGCGGATCTACCGCCTTTGGAACCCATAGCCGCCGGCCACGCGGATTTCCGCCTAACGGGGCATGGCATTTCGGGGCGCGGCGGGAATATACTGAAACTGGTTTCACAACACCGCTGGTGGGGGCGGCCGCCACCTGGGCCTGCAATGCCGCGAACAGGGCCTGGGCCTGGGCCGCCGCTGCCTGGGTGCCTGCCAGGCTGTTGGATGCTGCGGCGAATGCCTGGGTGTCGGCCGTGAGCTTGTCGATCGCTTGCTGGACGGCCGGGGGCAAAGCCGGAGTCGGTGCCTGGTTGGCCCCAAAGCAACTGGCGCACGTCATTGCCAGAAGAAACGCTGCGAAAGTTGAGCTGCGCTCCCGCCGCCGCTTGGCTAGCCAAAAATGTTGTCGTACATGTAGGAAGCGAAGTTGAAGTCGATCGCCGTCAAGTGATCCTTCGCAAACGTTCCATCGTTGTAAACCCCGCCCCCAATGCCCTGGCCGCCAGTACCTCCGGAGCCGCCAAGGGCCAAGTTAAGAGCGATCACGCTAGCATTCACGCTTGCGCTGCAAGTGTTGTTGATAAACAGGCCTCCGCCCAGGCCGTCTCCGCCGTTGGCGCCGCGCCGCCCAAACCGCCGATGGCCTGATTGCTGGCGACGACCGAATTGGTAACCGTCAATTGGGAGCCTTCGGGAACGGCCATCAGGATGCCATACCCGGCCCCCAGGCCGCCGCCATAGGCATCGCCGCCATTGTTGCCGCTGCCACCCGCGCCGCCGGCGGCCTCGTTGTCGATAATGGTGGAGTCCTTAATGTTGGAGATCGAGCCGTTGTGCGAGGTGTCGACACCCCCACCGAAGGCGAAGCCGCCCTGGGCATTCACGAGGTTGGTGTTGACGCCCGGGCCACCGCGCCCGGCGATCGCGCTGTTGTCGGCCACAAGGCAGTCCGTCATGTTCACGGTCCCCGGCGGCAACGGCGGCGTTACGGTGTAGTAATCGTTGAAATTAGCGAACTCGCTGTTACTGATACCGCCGCCCAGCGCATCGCCGCCTGGGCCTGGCTGGGTAGTCATATTGCCGCCCTTGGCCCTGTTGCCCGTGATGACCGAATCGCTGATGTTGAGCACGGAATTCGCATTGTTTTCAATGCCGCCGCCACAGGCGACGCTGGCGAACGGGTCGCTGTCGCTGAGGACCGCGTTATCGCCGCCCTGGGCCACGTTGTTCGCGATAGTGCAGCGCACGATGTTGAGGGTAGTCCCGACGGCGTTGTCGATGCCCCCGCCATTTCCTTCCGAATCGCCGGTGGTGATGCCGTCGCCGCCGCCGCCGACGGCAAGGTTGCCGCTCACGGTGCAATCGGTGAGCGATAAGGTCGTTCCAAACCCCTCGTTGACGATCGCGCCCCCATCCGCAATCGCGTTCGGGCCGCCCGTCGCCACGTTGTTGACGAAGGTGCACTTGGTGAAGGCCGCCGTGGAGGCATCGGCCAATGCCGGATTGTAGGCGTTCAGTCCCGAGTCGCTCTCAAACGCACCGCCGAGGCCGAAATAATAAGCCCCACCGGCAGCCACAGCCTGGTTGCCGTCAAAAACACTGTCGCTGACCTTAAGGTTGGAGCCCCCTTGGGGGCCGCCAAAGTTGTCAATGGCCCCGCCGACGCTGCCGCCGAGGTTGTCAAACGCGCCGCCGCCGGTGGCCTGGTTGTTCGAGAAAGTGCAAGCCTCCACGCTCGCGGTTCCCAGGTTGAGGAGGCCGCCGCCAAGGACCGTGAAGCCCACGGCCCCGACCGCCTGATTGCCGCTGATCACGTCATTGGTTAGCCAGTCCAAAGTCGGTCACGCGCGGCCGGCCAGTCGAATCAACAAGCACGTTCGAGGGCTTGATGTCGCGATGGATCACGCCTTGCCGATGGGCATATTCCACCGCGCCAGCCACCTTGGCTACGATTTCCGCTGCTTCCTTCGGCAGCATTGGCCCTTCGGTCAGGCGGGTTGCGAGACTCTTGCCATCCACGTACCCCATCGAGAAATAATGTTGTCCCTGGTACTCACCGACTTCAAACACCGGCACAATATTGGGATGATCCAAGAGCGCCGCCGCCTGCGCCTCGCTGTGAAAACGATCATGGTCGGTTTTTGTGGCAAGTTGCCCGGCCAGGATCTTTTTCACCGCGACAATTCGGTTGAGCGAAACCTGGCGCCCTTGTAGACCACGCCCATGCCGCCCCGGTCGATCTCTTCTAAGAGTTCATAGTCGCCAATGTAGCGGACCTGGGTTCCAATCGCCGAATCGGCGGACGCCGGCCCACTGGGGGGCACGGTTGCGGCTTCGCGAGCAGACTCGGAATGTCGGGGAAGGAGGGCTGGCTGGTCCAAGGTTCTCCCCACCGCATCCGCGCCGGCAAATGGGGGCCGGTCCATGAAACTACCGGAGGCCTCGTGGGCTCGCAGAAGTACTTCCACCCGCTCGCGCAACGCGGCATCGCCCGCACAGGTATCGTCCAGGAAGTCGCCTCGCTCGTCGGGCGACTTCTCCAGGGCAAGATGGAACAGGGTTTCTTCGGTCATGGGGATCTTCCACGACATTCGTTTTGGGCCTCTATCGTTAAAGCGAAAAACCGGTGGAGAAAGCACCACGGATTCCGACGAATTCCTTTCGGGCGCTGCTTTCAGCCGTTCCGGACCTCTGCCCGGAGCCACGCACGGGCGTAGGCCCAGTGACGGTCGGCCGTGCTGGGAGCGATTCCCAGGACTTCCGCGGCCTGGTCGCTGGTCAGGCCGGCAAAATACCGCAGTTCCACCAGCCGCGCCTTGACGGGGTCTTGCGCGGCCAGCTTTTCGAGGGCCTCGTCGAGGGCCAGGAGATTCTCGTCAGGCTCCGGAGCAGCAACCGCGTCCAGGGGCTGACGCTGGAGGCCGCCACCGTGTTTCTGGGCTCGTTTGCGGCGGGCGTTGTCAATCAGGATACGGCGCATCGCCGCGGCCGCTGCCGTGAAGAAGTGACCGCGGTCATGGAAGGCGAGGCGTGCTCCCGTATCGCCTACCAGCCGCAAGTAGGCTTCGTGGACCAGGCCGGTAGCGTCGAGCGTCTGGCCGGGCTTTTCCTGGGCCATCTTCTGTGCGGCGAGCTTGCGCAGTTCGTCGTACATCAGCGGCAAGAGTTGCTCGGCTGCCTGAGGGTCGCCGGATGCGACTTGCGACAAGAGTCGAGTGACTTCGGACATTTAACAACATAAGGGGGCTCAGTTAGGAAACGCGACTGAGGCGTTTTTCGCAGATGCACATAAGTTTTCGTGGGAAACCAAGGGAAGTCAAGCCAGCGCAATCGAGAAATCCTTGCTTTCATGCCATAGGTCCCCGGGGCCGCCTTGGCGGCGGATACGCGATGGCTACGGATAGGCAGTCCCAGATTGCCGTCTCTCAGCCAAAGCCCCGAGAACTCGTGAAAATTGGGAAGCAACCGGGGCACTCTCGGGTGCAAGTCTACGGCATCACCAGCGGGGTTAGCTGCCTCTGAGTGGAACGAGTCCTTGGACGCGGCGGAGGGGCACTCGAATGTCACTAGCTTAAGGCAGGCGACCACAATGAATCGTACCTGCGTTGGCGTGCCACCACAAGCCGTTGTAGGCTGGCCGAACGCTTCACGCTTATGCTAGTGACATTCGAGGGACACTCCGACGTGCGCAAGGAAATGCACCGCTTTCCCCCTGATCGGCAATGCTGGCTACCTCTGGCGTGGCAAATTTGCCGCTGGGTGACCCAGTTTTTCTTGACATCCCCGGCCGCGTCCCATTACTTCAGGCGATCAGCGACATCACGCGGCAAGACCCGCTGGCGGTACCACACCTCGAACCGAGCACACTGGTGTTGCTCACCGCCGGTGCGCCTTGGGCCTGCCCGGCTACGGCTTGCGTAGGCGAAGTCAGAAGCGTTCTATACGTCCGTCGCCGGGGATACTGTTTTCGACGACGATCAAGAGGACGGCCCTGCCATTCTTTCCATCCCGTCGCGATGGACGGAAGCAGCATGAAGGGGAGCTTGATCGAGCAAGTCGAGCGGCTTCGGTGCCTTTGCTCTGCTGGGCTAGGGCTGAGCGATGACGACGGGGAATTTGACGCCGCCGAGAATCTGCCGGTCATCCCCGCAGCGATCCAGTAGGGTGCGCAACGAATGGCACTAGCTTAAGCTTCGGGCGGTCCGTTTGGCCGTTGGCGGCGCACGAAGCGGTGACGGCAGTGTGGCTCCATCGCATGGCGGTCCTGGACATGCCGCATGCCGGAACGTGTGTCTGATCGAGGACGAGGCCAAGAAGGGATCATGCCGTGGGCCTTGGCGGCACGGTCAAGTCAGCATCCATCGAGAGAACCGCCGTTGGGCGTTGATGACTCTGCAAGGCACGCATCAGAACCACTTGGATCGGTTCTGCGGCAACTTAGCGATGTCTCGAGGTTGCATAAGCCTGTTGGCTTTCCTCGGGCGTCGTTTGCGCGCCCGCGGTTCCCAGCGTCCGGGGCGGTCGCCTACACGGTGATAAGCAATGGTCGACAGCAGCGCATCGACCAAACGCCCGCGTTCCTCGGGCCGAGCAAATTCAATCTTCGGTGCAAAGGCAGTCACGGCTTGCTTGGCACCTTTGAAACTCACCTGGCGAGGTTCGATGTTGTTCTCGTGGGCGGCCACGGCCATGACGGTGCGGAGCAAGTTGTACGCCAGCAGGTGAGTCCAGATCTCTTTGTGAACCATGTCGGGCGTCTTGCAGCGCAGGATGTCCATCTGCATGATGCACTTGATCGAGCGGATATCGACCTCTCCTGCCCAGCGGTGCTCATACAAAGCCGCGATCTGCTGGCCATCGATCGAGGGCGTGAGAATCGTGGTAACGACTTTGAATTGTTGGACGCGATTGTTTTTGTCACGCGCGTCCACCGCCACCTGCCGCATTAAGAGCTGCTTGGGGTAGGTCCGGTATTTCTCTCCCGTCATTCCGTGCGGCTTGTTGGGGCGATGCCAAACGAGGATATCGCCATCCGATCTGCTTTCTGATACCTGACTTCCTACTCGATCGAAGTGCTCGTGAACAACCAGATCGATACCTCGATTGCGCAATTCGCAGGCGATGAAGTAATCGTCGAACAGGGCGTCGGCAAGCACTACATCACCGGGCTTGAGCGTGTCATACAGGCGTCGGAAGAGGCTCTTTTCGCCAGTGCCCTTGCCGGCGTACGGCGCGATGGCCAAATCGTGGCAAGCGCCGGTTGCCAGGGAGAGCAGCACCGTGATCCGTGCCAGCGGAAAACCGAGCCCCGGCTTTTGATTGGGCGGCTGCGGATACATCGCTCGGTTCTCGGGCGTGTCCGGCATCGAGACGCTCGATCCGTCGAGAATGAACACGGAGCGACCGTTCCATTTCCACCGGTCATCAACGCTGGCGTGCAACTCTTCTGCCGTCCGCTTTGCCAAAGTCGAGAGAACACCAGTGGAAATACGACTTCGCGCGGTGCAGTAACTGGCCGTATTGGGCGAACACATCGCCATGCCATGGGCTGTCCGGTGGGCAATGATTCGCGACACCGTATCGCGGCAACTGTGGTCTTCGCTGAGCACTTGACTTAGGAACCCCCAAATCGTCGTCACTGGACTGAACACTCGATCCCGATACGACACGCCATATTCGTTGAGCACCTTCTGGATGCTGGCCTCCGTCAAAATATCCGCGAAGGGAAGTCCCTCATTGCGCAAAGCGGGCGCGTACCGCATCCAGACTCGACATGGAACCGCCTGCCGATTGAAGGCGATTCCAGCCCCTGATTAGAACGCGATGCCCCCTGGACCTATTCCCAGGCCGCAATGCCCGGGTGTACTTCCGTGCCCTCGGTCAACGTGACTGCCTCGCCAGAATGTAATGTGCCGATCACCGTGACCAGCCTTCAGTATCTATACGTCTGTATAGACTGCTCTGTTCGGTCACTCGACTTCCACAGATCCAAAAAGCCAAGAGCCCCAGCTTGCGCTATTTGGAGTTGGGGCGTGTTTCGGGTTGCCTTGCACGTCAGGCCCAGACAGGCACTGCGGCTCTGTCAATTGTTGCCCAAACGCCAAATGTCAAGATAGGCGAACTGCCGATATGATGACGAGGCCGACGCCCGACATCTTTCCTTAAGCTAGTGCCATTCGGGTGCGCAACCTCTGCGCACGTTGCACTGGCCCCTATGCTGATAAACCGGATTCAGTCCGGAATTGGCGTAGAAATACTGGCAGAATCTTGGACGGGGGTTGACCGCCAGTCGGGCTCATCGGTCTTTCCTATTTCTGATTTGCTTCGGATTTCGGATTTCCCCCGCTTCCTGCTCCTCCGCTTTCCTCTGCCGTCAAAATGAGGTAGCATGACGTTAGAGCAGGCCAGTTTCTCCTGAAAACCCCCTGCCTGTGTGGGATCCGCGAGCTCGGTAGTCTTCGAGCAAAGAGGTCGCTAGATGAAACGCCCGACGCACGGTTTCACCCTCGTGGAGATCTTGGTCGTGGTTGCCATCATCGGGGTGCTGATCGGCTTGCTCTTGCCGGCAATCCAGTCCGCCCGGGAGGCAGCGAGGCGTGCGATCTGTCAGAATCATCTGCATCAACTCGGAGTAGCCCTGCACGGCTTTCATTCCAGTCACGAATACTTTCCGCCTGGCTACCTGGCGAATGCGCAGAACTGTTGGTATCCACATTGGTCTTGGTCCAGTTACGTTTTGCCTTACCTTGAGGAAAGAGGTGTGTACAAGGCATTGGGGGTCGAATCGCAGCAATTCGGCAACGGAGCGATATTGGCTCCCGCGACCGCCGACACCCAGCGGCCGATGCCCCTTTTCCTGTGTCCCTCGGATCTCGGCAACGTCCTGAACGACCAGAAAGACCTTCACGGAAAGTCGAACTATCGCGGCGTAATGGGGAATATCACGATGCTGACCTTCGACTACCCAACCGCAATGACCGAGAACGGCGTGATCTACATGAATAGCAACATTTCGATCGGCAAGATTACCGATGGCTCTTCCCATACCCTGATCGTCGGCGAATGCACGCTCAGCGGACTCAACCCCGGCCATAACGGGGCCATCTGGGCGGGAATGCACGGTTCCGTCGATATTTCAATTGCAGTCGGCCAGGAAACCGTCTTGATAAGCGACGCCATGTGGTGGATCAATTCTGATCCAAATTGGTGTATCAACGGAATAGGCCTGCAAGCCTTCGGCAGCAATCACCCCGGGGGCGCAAGTTTCTGTTTCGCCGACGGTTCCATTCACTTCCTCCGAACCGAAATCGATGGCGCGACGCTTGAAAATCTGGCCGCACGGAACGACGGGATGCCGCTGGGAAACTATGACTGAGTTCATACATCTCATGAAAAGATCTTTGCTGGTCGCCGTAATCTTGGCAACCGCGATAGGGATGCCGGCCCTGGCCGGCACGCCTGGAGCACAAGCCCCAGTATCTGTTTTTGAGAGCAACTCCGATCCGGTCTCCCAGGGCCAGATCGACGAGTTGGTCCTGGGGCGGCTCAGACAACTGGGCATTACCTCGGCCAGGGTGTGCTCGGACGGGGTTTTCCTGCGCCGTGTCTACTTGGATGTCATCGGCACGCTCCCCACGGTCGACGAGGCATCGGAGTTCTTAAAGGATACCGCTGCCGACAAACGCCGTAAGCTCATCGATCGCCTGTTGGAGCGAGAGGAATTTTCCGACTACTGGGCAATGAAGTGGTGCGACCTGCTGTGGGTCAAGTCGGAGTTCCCCGTCCCGGCAATCTCTGGTGGGCGAATCTTCATCCGTTCCGGAAGTTCGTTATTCTGCATTCGCAAGGGCGCCGGTACTTCAACCGAAAATGGCCGATAGTGAGAACTGCCGGTTGACTTTCATCCCGGTCTGGAGTACAAGCAAAGAAACATTCCATAGAAAAGGAGCCAGCCATGGCAGACAAGACAGATCGGCGGTGTTTCCTGGCCCGCGGGGTCGCGGGCGCTGTCGGGATCGGTGCGGCGTGCAGTAGCATCGAGGAGAATATCCTCCGGGCCGCGACGGAAAGCGGGGCTGCTCGGCCCGCGGCGGACAAGACGGATAGGCCCAAGACCGATATTCCCCCGGGCAGCCTGCCATGCGGGAAGATCGGCAAGGTGTCGATCAGCCGGCTGTTGCTGGGTGGCAACTTGATCGGTGGGTGGGCTCATAGCCGCGACCTGATGTACGCCTCCAAGCTCTTTACCACCTACAACACCGAGGCCAAAATCTTCGAGACCCTGGAGTTGGCGCAGGCATGCGGTATCAACACGATCCAGTTGGACCCTGCTTGCTGGGGTCCGGTGACGAAGTACAACCGGCAGCGGAGCGACAAGATCCAAACCATGGTCTGCGTCACGCTCCACGAGAATAAGACGGAAATGAACGAGACGATCAAACGGCAGGTGGACTTGGGCGCGACACTGATCTATTCGCACGGCGGGGTTACGGACTCGCACATGATGAACGGCGGAAAGATGGATGTGATCGGACAGATGGTTGATCTGATCAAGGCCCAAGGCCTGCCGGCCGGGGTAGGCGGCCATTCGCTGAACATGCCCATCGCGTGCGAGAAGCACAAGGTCAATCTCGATTTCTATGTGAAGACGCTGCACATGGACCGATATTGGTCGGCCACGCCGAAAACCCGGCGGAAGGAATATGACTGGATGGGGCCAGACTCGTCCGACCACGACGCGAACGACGACAACATGTGGTGCAACAATCCCGAAGAGACCATTGCCTTCATGGAAACCGTCGAGAAGCCCTGGGTGGCGTTCAAGGTGATGGCGGCCGGGGCGATTCCGCCGCGGATGGCGTTCTCACACGCCTACCGCCACGGCGCAGATTTCATTATCGCGGGGATGTTTGATTTTCAGGTCGAGACCGACGTCAAGATCGCGATCGAGAACGTGCAGAAAGTCCACGGCCGTAAACGGCCTTGGCGAGGCTGAGGCGACTCCCGCTTGCGGGGTTGGCCGAGGTCGAGCGGGTGTCCTTCACGCGCACGCAGCAGTCTTCGCTGCTGCTGCGGTTTCTCGATCGTTGGATTGTGCTCCACAAGGACACCCGCCGGCAAACCGGTTTTGGGGTGCGTATGCTGGGGCAAAGGGCCATGGCGGAGATGTGATACCAAGATTCGGCCGGGTAGCCGGTCAAGGAGGGGAAAATGAAGCGGATGCAAGTTCCCGTGATCGGGCTGGCGACGATACTGGCCTGGGTAAATCTGTCCGGCACCGGTGTGAATCGCGCCACCGCTGGTGAACCGAACCCGCGGCCAAGGTCGATCCCATCCGTGAAAGAACTTGCCGACCAACTCCCCTGCACCCTGGATTTCTTCGACGTGCATGGCTGTCCCGCGTTCCTGATCCGGCCGAAGGGCGAAGAAACGGCCCGGCCAATGCCCTGGGTTTGGTATGCTCCCGTCATTGGCCATCCGAATACCGAACACACGTGGCTGCTCCGTCAATGGTTGGAAAAGGGGATCGGCATGGCCGGCGTGGATGTGGGCGAATCGTACGGCAGTCCGCAAGGCCGGAAAGTCTACACGGCGCTGTGGGAGACGCTTACCACGCGCTACCGCATGGCTGAGAAGGCATGCCTGTTGCCCCAGAGTCGCGGCGGGCCGATGCTCTATAATTGGGCCGCCGAGAATCCCGGACGTGTGGCTTGTATCGCGGGGATCTACAGCGTGTGCGACCTGCGGAGCTCCCCGGGGCTGGAACGGGCATGCGGCGCCTATGGCCTCCGTGCGGCCGAATTGGAGGCTCACCTCGCCGAGCACAACCCGATCGACCGGCTATCCTCGCTGGCTAAGGCCGGTGTGCCGATCCTGCACGTCCACGGTGATGCCGACACGGTTGTCCCGTTGGAGAAGAATTCCGGCGAACTGGCCCGTCGCTATCGCGCATTGGGGGGAACCGTGCGACTGATCGTTATCCCAGGCAAAGGCCATCAGGTTTGCGACGAGTTCTTTCATTGCCAGGAATTGGCTGACTTTGTGGTCGCACACAGTGGAAACGGCATCAAGTGACAGGTTGTCCAGGACGTTGACCAGACGCGGAGAAATCCAGGACGTTGATTACACGATACGACTGGCCCTGAGTAAGAATGCCGTTCAAGTCGATCTTCACGCGGTCCAAGTGGTCCCAGTTGTAGACCGCCAGATGGACCCGCGGCGGTTCGCATTGGTTTACACGTTCGAAGACGTGCACGCCAGTCAGGTGCCCGTTCTTGCCCGGCACCAAGTCTAGCAGCGATCATATCGGCCGCGAAGTTTGGCGGGCCGCTGCCAATATCAGAACACCACTACCCAAGTGAGCCCCATGACCGAACAAGCCTTGGACATCAAGACGCCGGATGGCATCGCCGATTCCCATGGGTTCTATCCCGATGGCCCAGGCTCCTGGCCGGCCGTCATTTTCTTCATGGATGGGCTTGGCATCCGCCCGGAAATGCACGCGATGGCACGCCGACTGGCGGCCGCAGACTATTATGTCCTGCAGCCCAAGCTCTTCTATCGGGCCGGCCGCTCGCCGCTCCTGGACGCCGCGAAGGTGTTCACCGCCGAGGCGGAAAGGGCAAAGGTGTTCGGCCTTATTCAACAGCTTACGCCCGACGTCGTCGTTCGCGACTCCGGAGCTTGGTTGCAGTTCCTGAGTCAGCAGCCGCAAGTGAAGGGCAGCAAGGTGGGCGCCGTCGGCTATTGTATGGGCGGCGCCATCGTGCTGCGGGCCGCCGCCCATTATCCGGACCGCATCGTCGCCGGCGCGTCATTCCACGGCGGCGGCCTGGGAGCCGATTCACCGGGCAACCCACACCATCTTGCCCCACAGATCCGCGCCAAGCTCCATATCGGTCTTGCCGAGACCGACGCCTCGATGCCCTCGGAGATGGTGGACCGTCTGACTGCCGCTTTGGACAAGGCCGGAGTCGATTATCAGGCGGAGGTCTATCCGGGTACCCGGCATGGCTGGGCGGTGGCCGACACGCCGGTCTATCAGCGGGAAGACGCCACTGCTGGAATCAAGACCGGTCCACAACAGTCGGATTTGGACAATATCGAGGCCGATTGATGGGGATAGTTGCACGAATCCCGCCAGACGGACATACTATACTACGCGAGCCCAACCACCCTCGCGGCCGGAGTCCTTGGAAACAATCGTCGGGCTGTCCTGTTCATTTCCTGATCGACCCGGATGTCACGACGATGGAGACGAAAGGCGTGTAACCGCCGCATATTTTACTGATTGTCCACAAGGGGATCTCGATTATGTGCGATCATTGTATGAGTCGGAGGGAGTTTGCGACGATGACGACCGCCGGGTTGGCGGGCGGCATGTTTGGGCTATCCTCGGCGTTGGCAGCCGAGGGCCCGAGCATTGAACCGTGGGATCCAGACAAGCCAATGGTCATAACGGGGAAGCCGCTGCGCGTGCAGCCCATCCTTGCACATGATGTGATGGTCCCCAGGGAGAAGACGTTCTTGGCGCTGCTGGAGCGACATCATCAACGAACCGGCGGCCGCCGCGGAGATGCACCGGATTGGGGGGGAATTGAAGGCCCTCTCGGCCAAAGCCGACTTCCCCTTGGAAGTCCTCCCGACCGCGAAGGTGACGACCGCGGAGCAGGCTGCGAATCTCCAAAAAGGCAATTTCGACGCGGTGTTACTATACGCAGCGTCGAACGCGGGGCTGTTTCGTCCCTGTTGTGCGGCCGACCCCAAGCGTGACACGGTGGTCTTTGTCCGGCACCGATCGGGCCCGAACTACTACGGTTACGAATGCCTCGGAACCCGCTACTTCCAAGTTCCTTCGCCCGAGCTCTGGCAGCGCAACAGCGCCGACAGCCACGGCGGCACCACACTCGACGACGTGGTGGTCGACGATTATGACGAAGTGCTCTGGCGGTTCCGGGCCCTCTTTGGCTTGAAGAACTTTATCGGCAGTCGCATGCTGGCCTTGGGCGGCGCCCTGGGAAAATGGGACGGCAATGCGCCCGAGGTCGCCCGCACGCGCTATAAAATGGACATCGTGCCGATCGACTACAAGGACCTGGCGGCCCGGTTGAAACCGATCCAGTCCGACGCCCGATTGCAGGAGCAGTTTGCCGCCTGGACCGAACGCTACCTGGCCATGCCCAACACGAAACTGGAGACGAAGAAGGAGTTCGTGCAAAGGGCCTTCGGTATCTACGTTGTCTTCCGGCAATGGCTGGCCGAGTACGACGCCTCGGCGATTACGGTAGCGTCGTGCATGGGGACGATCTTCGGCGTGTCGAACACGGCCGCCTGCATGCCGCTGAGTTGGTTGAACGACGAGGGCTACATGGCCTTTTGCGAGTCGGACTTCGTCGTCATGCCGCCGGGTATTCTGTTGCACCACATCACGGGCAAACCGGTGTTCATGCACAACTCGACCTTCCCGCACAAGGCGATGGTCACCTGCGCCCATTGCACGGCCCCGCGGCGGATGGACGGCAAGCATTACACGCCGGCGCGGATCATGACGCATTTCGAGTCCGATTTCGGGGCTGCGCCGAAGGTCGAGATGCCGATCGGTCAGCAAGTCTGCGCGGTCAGCCCCGAGTACTCAAAGCCTCGTTGGGTCGGCATCAAGGCCGTTGTGCGCGACAACCCCTTCTATGCAATCTGCCGCAGCCAGCAGGACGTGGAGGTCCTGGGCAACTGGAAACGGCTGATTCCTGAGGCCCGTGACTCTCACTGGATGATGGTCTTCGGCGACTACCTGCGCGAGGTTGGCTATGCCGTCCGCAAGATCGGCCTGACGTGGGACAATGTCTCCGATACGGGCGCTTAATCGAATTTCGCGCGGTAAGGCGCGCAACTTTCGGCCAGCTTCGTTCCCGGTCCCTCGCTTTTTGCTCCGCTGAGCAAAATCCCCAGCCGGCCCGTACCCAGAATCGGCCGCTCTGATCGCTCGTTGATCGGAACCGCAGCAGCTCCTGGAACATCGCTGGAGCCATCACCGAGCGCACTGGTCAGAGAATCAGTCCGGCCAAACGACGCTGCCAGCCGTAAGCCGACACAGGCGGCGTGTCGCGTCAACTCCGGCCCTGCCGCCTACGGTGTCAGCGGGCATCGTGTGGCTTCGAGACGTCCCAGTAGACTGTGTAGCTCCGGTCTCCGTGCATACGGTAGAGCGGTTCGAGCGTCACGTCCGGAGCGTTGGGCCCCTTCGTGAGACGCAGCACTTGCGACGATCCGGTGAAGGTCGATGGTTTGCCGCGCACACGCCTCAGGCTGTTCAGGATCTGCCCTTCTTCGGCGACAATGGCAGGGCTAGGAGTACTGCCAGCGGTTCCTTTGGTGTTGGCGCAGAGCACGAGAGGGCCGTGAAGGAAGGCGACCCGTCGCGGATTGTCGCGAAAACCCTCCGTACGCAGCGTGAAAGGCATCGAAACTTCCACTACATCACCATTTCTCCACACCCGTGCGGCCGTGGTGTAGCTGCCGGGCTTGTCCTCAAGCTGCTGCTCCACGCCATTGATCCGAATTCTGAAGCCCGATTTTGCCCAATAAGGGTATCGAATTGAGCATGTTGTAGGTGTTGCAGGTCTCGCACGTGTTCAACCCGAGTGCCTCCGAGAGCTTCTCTTTTGCAGTGAAATACTCGCCGAGACTGTGGCCGCCGATCACGTAGGACCGCTCGTTGACGACCGTTTCCCAGAAGAACGTGGATGCCGTCCTCAGCCACGGCTCGCCCGTCATTTCGTACTGGCGTGCGGTACCCACAAACTTGGGAATCTGCGTATTGGCATGCAAGCCCGTTAGTCGGTCTTCCCGTTTGGATGCCGGGCCAATTACGGCCATGTGATTCAGGCGTAACGCGAGCTTCAAGTACTTCTGATCTCCGGTCAGCGCGTAGAGGTTCGCCAGTGCTTCGTTGATGCCGCCGTGTTCGAGATCGAGCATCTTCTGAATCTGCGCGTCAGTCCACTTCTCCGCGCTTCTACAGGCCCAGTCGCCAAGTTTTCCGGCAATTTCCAGGGCTTGCCGGTTGTCGCAGTAAACATTCATGTCCATTAAGCCGGCCATGACCTTGTGGATCTGGTACCAGAAGGGCAGCGGTGCCTCGCACCGGCTAGTGAAGCTGTCGGCGTGGGTGTGCAGGAAACCGGTTCCGATCTTCCGCTGGCATTCAGCGAGACCAGCCACAACCTGGTCGCCCTTCTTCTTGACCTGCTCGTCGCCTGTGCCGGCATACATTTCCGCACAGGCCGACAGATAAAGCCCGACGAATTCACCGCGAGAGACGTGGTCCGGAGCCATCCACCCGCCATACGGTCTGGCCGTAGAAGGCAGGCCGGCGCTGAGGCGAAAAACGTGCAGCAAGCGGTCTGCGTCGAGCGACAACAGGTACTTGCGGTCGAGTTCCATGGCGTGCTTGAACGGGCCGTCCAGCAGTTGCACGTCCTGAAGGCGGAACGGTTCCGCCTGGAGGATCACGACCGGCGCCACTTTCTCTTTGCTCTCCGCGACCCGACTGGCTGTCGACTCAACCGCCAGGCCGGACAGTAGCGGCAGGAGCGTGAGCACAAGACCGCTTGCCGTAGCGGTTAACCATCGGCATTGCATGTCGATCTCCTGAAGATTAGGACAGTTTACCTAATTCGACAAACGTATGCGCCGTTCTCGGGTCGCTGATCTCACCTGTAGTATTATAACGATCGAGAAGTCCAGCAGCACCAAACCGGTTCCGACAGGAACACGACCACAGACACAGTTTCTAACGCCGGGCAGAGAGCCAATTCTATTTCCGGAAACAGAATCCCTTCCGATTGCCAGCCTGTCACGGCCCCCAGGACGTCACTGAAGCCCTTGGCGGCTAGACTGGCCCCAGAACAAGCCACCCTCCCTGCCAAGGCCGCCAGAAGGGCGGCAAGAAGCGCAAGCGGGCTCCTAGTGACCCAGGGGACGGTCGACGGCAAGGTCGTTGCCAGTGCGCGGCTTGTGGTGGAGGCATTCCATCTCGCCAACCGATATCCTCGGCGGGCGGACACCCATGATTACCTGCTGCGCGAGGTGCGAAAGCAATTCGCGCGCGTGCTGTCGGGCACGCCGGAGCACCCGACCAGCCCGGGACCTTCCATGCGCTGGATGTGGCTTGATCGGTTCGTGGAGTTCGTCCGCGGCCAGCGTGCCGTGGCGATCAAGAACGTGAGCATGACCGAGGAACCATTGAGCGACTACCTGCCGGGCTTCCCGGTGTTGCCCTGCTCGCTGATTGTGGAAGGTCTGGCTTGGACGGGCGGAATCTTGGCGAATGAGCAGCGCGGGTTCCGCGAACGGATGGTGCTGGCCAAGGTCAACCGCGCCGTGTTCCACCGCCCCGCCTTGCCAGGCGACCAACTCCGCTATACCGCCGTGTTGGAAGCGATCGAGGCCGAGGGCGCATTCATTCGTGGAACGAGCCACGTCGGGGACGAATTGCAGGCCGAAGCGGACCTGTTCCTGGCGCACCTCCCCGAGCGGTACGAGGGCATCGAAGGCGATCTGGTCGATCCCGCCGAGACGCTGGCCTTGATGCGCACGTACGGCATGTATGACGTGGGGCGTACACCCGCGGGCGAACCTCTGGATGTCGCAGGGAAACTTCTGGAAGGCGAACACAGGGCTCAAGCCACGGCCACGTAATTATGCCTCGATAGCGATCCAAAACGCCCCGCGAGCCGCTGAGTGCCCCTCGACGTCCTGACCCGCCGTGCTACAATGACCATCGGCCGCGAAGTGCGGGACCCTGCCGGTCCCGAAGGCCATTGCTTACCTTCGCGGCCTCTTTCTTTTGGCCCCTTTGCCGGCCCTGGTCTCGGCCGCGTGCCATCCGCATCGCCCTTGCGGGCTATCAGGCCCCGTTAAACGAAATAGGCTGGAGCCCGCGAGAGCCTATGTTAGCGTGGCAGTATTGACTTGCAAACTCTTCACAGCAGCCCCTGGGTAGGCTATTCTAGGAAGACCTCCCGCACTTGTTTTTTCATCCTGGAGACCGCCATGAGATTTTCCGTGCTGACTGTTGCTGTGGCCTTGTGGTTTCCCGCCGCGCTGTTCGCCGACCAGCGACTGGTCGACGCCCCACCGGTCGGCTGGCAGGTCTGGCCGTCGAAACCGCCCAAAGATTGTCCCTTCCCGCCCTCGAAAAGCCTCACTGGCGTTCTCTTCACCGGAGTGCATAGCGACTACCATTGCGGCGATACGTGGTATCCCTGCTGGGCCACCGACGGCAAGCAGTACTCGCCCTGGACCGACGGCCAAACCGACGGCGTCGGCTCCGGCTCGGGCGGAACAGGGGCCGTGACGGGCAACGCGGTGTTGATAGGCGACGATCCTCTGCGGCTGGCGATCCACAACACGGCACCGCCGCAACCCGCCAGCCCGCGACCCTACGAGGGCCGCTATCCGTGCGGCAGCCTGGTGTACAACGGCATCTGGTACTATGGCACGTATTGCCTGGGGCCGGCTGGTTCGGTGGCGCACGAGGGCTTCACCTACAACTGGCCGGTACTGGGGCCGATGCCCGGCTTTCGCATCTCGAAGGATTTTGGCAAGACTTGGACGCCATCGCCGCTTTCACCCGAGCGGCCACTCTTCCCAGAGCCGAAGAAGTTCATGGGCCCGGCGAAGATGGGCTGCCCGCACTTCGTCGATTTCGGCAAGAACATGGAGCACTCGCCCGACGGCAAGGCTTACCTGTTGGGCATGGGCGCCGAAGAGAATGACCCAAAGCCCCGCTATGCCAACCTGAGCTGGATCACGGCCGACCAGGTCTACATGGCCCGCGTCACGCCCAGCCCGGAGAACATCAACGACGTGACGAAGTACGAGTTTTTTGCTGGACACGACGCTGCAGGGAAGCCGGTCTGGACCAGCGATTTCGCCAGGATCAAGCCGCTTCTCGACTGGAACAACAACATGGGCTGCGCAACGGCCACGTACAACCCGGTGCTGAAGAAGTACCTGATGTGTGTCACCGACGGCTGGCCGACCTGCGCGAAGATGCACTCATATATCCTTGAGGCCGACGAGCTCACCGGCCCCTGGCGGCTGGTGGTCTACATGAAGGACTTCGGCGAGCAGGGCTACTTCCTCAACTTCCCATCGAAGTTCATCGGTCCCGACGGCAGGACGCTTTGGCTGTGCTACTCGGCCAACTTTGCCCCGGATTGGAACGGGCAAAAGCTGCATCTGAATCCGCCGGGCGCCCGCTACGGACTGTGCCTGCACGAGATGCGCCTGCTCACCAGCCAGGACAAGCCTCCCGAAGTCCCTCGCAATCTGCTGGACAGTCCCCAGAATGTCGCGCGGCATGCTAAGGTGGAGGTCAGCTCGACCTATAGCGGTTATCATGCGGAAGGTGCGGTGGATGGGCACGTGGGCGGGTTCCCAGGCGACATCGGCCAGGAATGGGCCAGCAAGGGCGAAGGGGTCGGCGCTTGGATCAAGCTCACTTGGCAAGAGTCGCAAACGGTCCGCCGCGTGCAACTGTTCGACCGGCCGAACACGCTGGACCAGGTGACTGGCGGCCGGCTGGATTTCAGCGACGGCACCTCGATCAACCTGGAAAAGCCGCTGCCGGACACCGCCAGCCAGGGTGTCGAGATCACCTTCGAGCCCAAGACGGTTGTCTGGGTGAAGTTCACCGTGACGGCCGTCAAGGCGAACTCGCCGAACATTGGCTTGGCCGAGATCGCCGTGTTGAAGTGAATCATGTGGCCGGCATTACCTATTATCACCAACACCGACCTCATCAGAGACTCGGAACGTACCGATCACTGGCCGCGAAGTGCGGGACTCAGCCGGTCCCGAAGGCATTCGTGCTTACCTTCCCGGCCACTTTCGTCGTGGACGGCCGAAGCCGTAATTCTATTTCCGGAAACAGGATTGCAAGGCCGGACACCCAGTTCAACCCAGCGGCAACGCCACTTTGGAGGTCATGCCTGTCCGTGTCTCTCACCAACTGCCGTCGGTCAGCCCTCGCAACGTGACCCATACGCGTTCCATCTCTTCGGCCGATGGATCAGGCGGCACGGCCACATAGTAATCCTCGTCGATCCCCAGCATTTCCTTCACTGCCCGGCCAGCCTTTGGATCGACATCCATGAGGCTTTCGCTATCTCGCCAGTCTTCGTCCCACGAGACAGCTCCTGGCGATGGCCGACGTCCTATCTCTGCCGAATCTGGACTGCAAAGCATGCCAGACACTCGCTCCCCGCTGCCGTGGCAAATGGTAAAATCAGGCCATCGGGACGGCCGCCGGCAGTAGCTACGCCGCGGCCAAGCGGCTCGGGCCGGCTTCGGCGGGCTATTCACCTTTCACACTGACCGGCTGGGGCCGACCCGGCGATTGCTTGCCTTCGCGGCCTTTCTTTTGGCCCCTCCGCCCGGCCCTACCCTCGGCCGTGCCGTCGATCAAGCGGCTTTAGCTTGGCTAAGAGAATGCCTACGGCATCCCTTATGGCGCCTCACCGCTGTCCGTGAGCGTTTCCTGGAGCGCCAAGCGGAAGGCCACGTAGGCCAGGCCGTTCTGGGGCAGTCGCACTGTATCGCCGTAGCAAGTGAGCATGCTCCCATCCTCCAGAATTGGCGGCCGGCGTCAAGCCCCGCGATGCCCAGGCATGGTCAGGAGGCGATTTCGGATGTTGTCGCCCAGGTTCCTGGAGCAGATGACGGCCGTGGCGTAGGCCTGCTCTCGGCCAGGCCCGGCAACTGCGCCCAGAACGTCGACACCTACTCGATCGGATACATCTTCCCGGACGGCGGCAAGGCCGTGGTCGAGAACGTCGATCCGTTCGCTACGTTCATCCACGGCAGCCAGCGGGCCGCGCAGTTCTCCGGCAACGTCCACGCCGCCACGGTGCATATCTACAAGGGCAAGGACATTGCCAAGGACCAGATCAAGTGGGCCGCCGCCGCCGAGTCACGGAGCCCGTGGCAGGCCGAGTGGAAGGATCTGATCGACGCGATCCGCAACGATCGGCCGTACAACGAAGCCGAGCGGGGAATCAAGGCGAACCTGGCGGCGATCATGGGCCGCGCGGCTGTCCACATGGGCCGCGCGGTTACGTGGGACGAAGTGACGAAGTCTACGTTCGCCTTCGCCCCGCAGGCCGATCAGTTGAAGTTCGGCGGTCCGGCACCTGTACAACCCGACGCCCAGGGCGACTATCCCGTGCCGATTCCCGGCAAGTGGGTCGAGGTATGATAGGCCGCCGTCAACAACGCTGGCCAAGCACCAGCCTGGTCTAGCCGGCCAATTCGCTGCCAAAGAACGCAAGGGCCTCTTTTCGCCCTGCCGGCACTGGCAGGCCCTTGGCGCCTCCAACGACCCCTCGGTGGACGCCGACCTGCGCGAGACCCTGGCTGCGCACGAAATTGTTTTCTTGAGGAGTGGGATGACGGCGGGCCCCGTCTTGGCTTGGTCTGTGCCGCTGAGGGCGATGAGCGTCTGGAATAACGGCTGACCACCGGGGACGCAGCAGCAGATGTCAAGAGAAACTGGAGCACTAGGTGGCAAATTCCACATTCCAGAGGCAGTCTATGTTGCCAAGCGAGGGGGATAGTACCCCACTTCCTTGCCTGCGGCGGTGTGCCAACTCCGCAGCAAACAGTCTCCAAATAATCCGGGTGCGATATCGCAAAAAGTCAGACTGAGGAGTGATGGTCGACGTCGGCCTGCCCGACTTCTGCGGCCGCGGGGTTGGCGTGGCAAGTTGAATTTGCCGCTGTGCATCAAGGTGAGATGGCTATTGTCGCCCCCCGCAAGTATCTGTGCGTTCGTTGTTGGAAACAAGGGTTTTTCGTGGTAATCTCGTGGTAGGCTTTGCGACCTCTTGGCTCCGCGACAAGCGCTCACAGTCTTGCACGAGAATGCTGAGCGGTGTTTCATGGTATTACCCAGGCATCACTTGCGCCGATGCTCAGTCCGAGCGGAACAAGTGCTGCTATCAACCTCCCGTTGCCGTACACCCCTGAGCGGCTCAGCGACAGACCGCCTTCCAAGCGGTTCGCTGGAAGATCACTGTCTGTCACTTGCTAACGCCGCTGTTGGTGTCTTTCAAGCGGGTCACGGCCGCTGAGCGGCTCGACTGTAACCGTTTCCCAGGCGATGCGCTGGAAGATGCCTGCTTGCTCCTTGGTAGCCCGCTGTTGGCGTAGGTGACTTTGCCTTGCGGATCGACGCCGAAGATGCAGGCGTAGTGGACTAAGCGTCCTGTTTGCCATGAGTCTCTCGGGCTTCTCTTATTTGGAAAGAACCAGGTACATGGTGTTGGCGGGCAGCACCACCGCCACTTTGCCAGCGGCTCGCGTGACGTTGACCATCGCCGGCGTGGCCATGCCGTTGATGTCCAACAGAGTAGCCTTGCTGAGATGCGGATTGGCTACGCTGACCGTAACCTCCGTGTTTTCCACTTGCAACTGGTCTTTGCCCCTGGAAATGATGCGGAAGCAGTCGCTCTGTTTGCCGTTGATTCGCGCACGGGCGGGCACCGTGGTCCATCCCGTGGGCCGGCATGTCGTGCCGACCTGTACGAGCACTTTCCCGGACTCCCGGATCGGCTTGCCGTCCAAAGGGACGACGACGATAGTGGCGTAGTTGTTTCGGCAGGCAATGTCCACGTCCGCCAGGTGCTGCGGCCCGGCGTCCTTCAAGAAACCGGCTGCGGCTTGGGCCAGGGGCGAGTTGACGCGGTAGATGCCCCGGCCATAGTCTGTTTCGATCTGGCCGGTGATGCTCCGCACCCGCCTGTTCTCACGGTCGATGTACTTCGCCAGGTCCGCGACCTGGGTCTTGGCCGGATCGCTGTCGTAGGCCACCCGCACCGGACCCACCAGGTAAGCCAACGGGTCGACCGTCGTTTTGACGCTGGAGGTCAATGTGATGTTGCCCGCGTTGTGGTTGGGGTCCCAGCCGCCCTGTTCCGAGATGATCGGCGTTTTGCGCTCCCAGAGGTCCTGCAGGCGGCGATGTTCGACGACCGCCGGCGCGCCGGCGCGACGAGCCCCTGCCGATAGATCAGCGCCGCCGCCGGGAACTGGCCCAAGGTCATGGGGTCGGCCCAAACCCACTTGAAACAGAACCAATCATTGTGGTGCCAACCGCCGATCCCGCTCCCGGACCAGCAGGAGATATCGACGCCGGTCAGGGCCGTTTGTGCGGCCACCATCAAGGGCCCTTCGGACTCGTACAGATCGGGCGGTACCCAGAGGATCTCGGGAAGCATGAACGTGTGGCCCAGGGGCTTTTTCACGTTGATGGGCAGATCGACGGGATTCTTGATCATCGACACGTCGGCGTAATAGTCGCCGGCCTGAATATTCCAGCCGGCCTGTACGCCTTGGTGGTAGACCTCGACGTAGCAGTTCCGTGCGATCACGTCATTGGCGCTGTAGGACCAGTATTCGGCGTCCTGGGTCAGCATCATGTCGGCGGTTTTCCAGTTGCAGGCGTTGATCAATTGCTTGCAGCCCAACTCGTCGCGGAGGTAGGCCGCCATCTCGGAGTTGAACTTGTGCATCAGTTGCGCAAGGAACTCGGTCTGGTCGGTCACTCGCTGCTCGAAACCGGGGATCTTGCCCTTCTTTGTACGGCCGTCACGCGTCAGGTCCCACGTATGCATTAGCCCGGGGAGTCCTTTGTCCCACGCATCCGGCACGAAGCCCGCGCAGTTCTGCCAGGACTGGCGGGCCTTCTCCAGCGAGCCATACTTGTGCTTCAGAAAGTCGGCATACAATCGCCGCAACATGAGCTGGGCGTCGCCCTTGATGTTGGAGAAGTCCCACCACAGCAGGCTGTCCTCGTTCTGCAGCTCGATGATGGCCACCGCAGGGTCCTCGGCCAGCGCCAGGCCGGTGTAGGGGTTCTTCCGCGTGTAAAGCGCCTTCAGCCAGGTATTGAATCCCTTCTGCATCATCGGCTCGAAGAAAACGAGCCCTGCGGGATTGCTGCTGCCGGGATTTGTCACCCCCCAGCTCTCTTGGATCTTCACCTGGCAAGCCCAGTAGGGGATGATCATCGAGTAGATGCCGGCCGACTTCATGGCGGCAACGCCCTTGAAGATCTCGTCGAGCGCCTTCTCGTTCACGTCGGTGATCTTCGATCCCGGGGCCGTCGGGATCAAGGAATTGTCGCCCAGGCGCATGAGATTCACGCCGCGTTTGGCCAGGAACTGCGCGGAGTGTTTCTGCGACGCCAGGTCGAACTGCGGCGTAGGAGACGATGACGCCGCCCAGAAGCGGATGGGCTGGCCGTCGCCCCGCACGAAGCTGTTGCCGTCGGGGCTTAGCCGGATGAAACCGTGCTCCCCGGCAGCCTTTTCGTTGAGGTGGCGGAGATCGAGCAGGGCGGAAGGATCAAGCTGATCGGCCGCCGGGGTGAAGTCCCAGGCCTGGCCCGGCTGGAAAGCGGGAGTCGGCTGCGGCGATTTCTCGCCGGGCTTGTACTTGCCGTGGGGAGTGAAGGTACCCGTGGTCAGCACGAAACAATCCATGCCGCCGTAACGGTCCTTTTCTTTCAGCCCGCCCAGGTACCAGGTGATGACGTGTTTACCGGGCGTCAATTCCACGCTGCCTGCGGCGTACCAGGCGATGCGTCCCGGGTAGAACGGATTTCCATCGGCGGAGACGGGGATTTCGTCCTTCCCCTTGTCGATCGCCACGTTTACCGGGCTCCGCGCGTCGTCCAGGCGATAGGCCAGGCCCGTGCCGCCCACGGCCCGCGCCCAGAGGTGGTAGCGCCCGGCCACGGGAATTTCCAGGGCGTACTCCCCCATGCCGGACGGATCCTTCTCGTGGGAAAAGCTGCAAATCCATTTGCCGCCCGAGAGCTCGTCGGGATTGACGTCGTTCAGTCCGGCATTGTCCACGAGTTGCCGCTTGACGGCCGCCTCCGCCTCGACCCAAATCAGCGGTTCCGCAGCGGTCGCCACGGCAGTAAAGCAGGCCAGTGCGCAAACGAGCGATAAGTGTCTTAACATAGTTCGTGCTCCTTAGTTCTCTTGAAAGACTGAGTCCCAGTATACTGTCGGTGCCGGGCCGGCGATACCATACTTTCGTATAGGCGTCCCTACGTGGCATACATGTTGTGGTCCAGCGAGGTTGGCGAACTCCAGTTGCGAGGCAGGATCATCAGTTCCCCTAATCCTTCATCGCCTTGATCAAGTTCGGCCCGATCCTTTGCAGGATGCGTGCCAAGTCGGGTATTTGGGTTTGACGGCCTTGGCATCCGTGGCCGGAGACGTACAGCCAGTTCATCGCGCCGGTAGGGCTGGCCTGGGTCCGGGCCATGGCTGCCCGGAAAGGTGCCGAACTCCACCGGGCACCCCGCGGCCTTCATCAACTCGCAGTTTTTTCTGCCGCTGGCCAGGAAACTGTCGTGGTCGCGGTGCAACAGGAGGGTCAGCGTCTGCTGGAGGTAGCGGAGCAGGTCGATCTTCTGCCGCTTGTACTGCTCCTTTCATCGCATGTCCTCGCAGACCGGGACGGTGGCGGCAAAGCGGTCCGGGTGCTGCCACGTCGTTTCCAGCAATCCGTGCCCGCTCCGCGAAAACCCCGTCGCGTAGATGCGGTAGGGGTCGATACTGTACTTCGCGGCCACCACCAGCAGCGGAGTATTGTCCTTTCACGGAGTTATTGACTGTAGCGTTGTGCGTCCCCGGGGCAAATCAAACCCATTATTTGCGCGGAGGAATTGGCGTTCTTTTATCTGCTTGGCGTGGCTTCTGTTTGCGCCGGGACCGCGGTATCGGGAAGGATGGCCCAGCCGGCGTGATAGGCGATATTCGAAGACCCATCCGGGGACTGCCACCATCGGCCGGTACCCACAAGAGACCAATTGTAGTCGTACGCCGCCTTTGCACGGGCCAGCCGTTCTGCACGCGCAATGATCAGAGAGAGCCGGACCCAGTGGCCGTAGAAATCGCCGGGATTCCCGCGGGGATTTGCCGGAGCATTTCCATAATTGCCAACGAAGAACTCTTTCATGGTCCTGTACCAGATAAGCTTGCCGGTACTGTCTTTGAGCCGCCTTCCCTGGCTGTCAACCGGACCGGGTTTCATCCAAAGTCCCATGGCATACGCCTTGGGGAAGTCCGGTTCGCTGGTAAACAGTTTTAGCTGGAATTTGGCAAGGCCGTCCCGCAGCGCCAGTCCGCCCTTGAATCCTTGCTGCCGCGCCGGTCAAGCGCGTAGGCAAGCTGGGCATACGCGCCTCCGTAAGGAATGCCGTTTCCTTCAATAAGGCAGGTCCCCAGCGGCCCATGCTCGGAGGCAGCATAGGCATCGGACCAATCCAGGTTGTTCTGCACCTTGTTGCGGAAATAAGCCTTCAGCGCTGTCTCGGCATCCGGCGTGTAGGCGGCCGCGTCCACCAGGTTGCGCAAGGCCCAGGCGAACCCGCGCGTTTCATTTGGAGCGAGATACCCCTTGCTGCCGCCCCGTGCTCCCTTGCCGCCGCCTTCGTTATACGTTTTGATCAGGCTGAAGGCTGACCATGATGCCATTTCGTCACAATAGAACCGGTCGCCGGTCATCAGGTAGGGGATGTATGCGAGCGACGGTTGATGGGCATTGTCCGGGAGCAAAGGCGCTACGCTCTTGAAATACCCCGTCTGCTCCCAGCCGGAAGGAGCAGGCGCCGGCCTGTCGGCACTGGGGGCCCGGCTATCGAGCCAGAAATTCGGACGCTCGTCGATCGAGATCATTCGCAAACCGCCGATTCCCGCATACGTTGCCCCACCACGCGAGACTGGTCCTTGCGGTTCCCGGAAGTGAATCGGCCACGAGGCGGACAGATCCGCCTCTGCCAGCACATAGCGTTTCTGGGCCTGGTTTTTGTTCGCCACGTAGTAAATCGTCCAATCGGGAAATGGACCCATCTCGCCGCGGCCACCGCAGGCAGGCATGCACGGATCCACCGAGCCCGCCCGCAAAATGTCGTAATTCGGTCCTTTGGCCGTATTCACAATCTTCGCGATGTCCGGCAAGAATCGCGGAAGCGCGTTGGCTTCGAACGCAGGTTCGAAATCATCCGTAATCTCCGACAGCGAGGCGCCCAGGCTGAACACCTTGCGCCAGCGGCAGAATAGCCAATGATCCACGGCATCGCGATGAAAAACCGTTTGCCCGTTGGCCACAACGTCTACGCCGTAGTGAAGCGTCGTGCCGGTCGAGAGATCGTAATCGTTTTCCACGGTAACATCCAGGCGGCTCGTCCCATCGTTGTAGCTGCGCATGTCGAAGAGCACCAACAGCATATGATGAGCTGCGCCCGAAGCGTTCACCGGCACAACGGCCGCACGCCACTCGCGCACCAGCGCGCCGAAAGCCAGTTGTCCGAGGAGGGTGCAGAAGGGAGCGTGGCGGTATATCCGTTACCGCCCATGGTGAATTTGACCGCTGCGCTGGGCACTTGCGGGGTGAACGACCCGGAGGCGCCCGCGGAAGCTGCCGTCACCACGTATTGCCCCGCGGTTTCCACCTTGCAGGTCAGCACGGCAAACTTGACGGTGTTGTCGGCCCACCGGTTCTTAACGTCGGTTTGCGTTTGCAGGCTGCCGACTTGAAGGGCATTTATTGCCAGTCCCCGCGGGACCACCAAACCGAACGTGGCCCAGCCCGCAGATAAATTGACGCGTGCGATTTCCCGGGAGAAGACCTCGCTGGAAACAGCCCACAAGCACAAGAGAACGACGAATCCCCATCCAACGAACTTCGGTCTTGAAAACATGCGAATCTCCTTTGTCTTTCATTGAGTTGTCTCCTTCGAATTGGTCAATCCTTCGCAGCCCTGAATGACCACGTCGGGTCGCTGGCTTCGTTTCTGAGGATCTGCGGGCAATTGCGGCTGATGAACTCGTAGGCCGCCCTGAGCTTGGAGCCGGGACTGTAGATATAGAGCAGGCACTCTTCCTCGCCCCAGCAGGAACCGCCCATCAGATGATCGACGCCGCCCGGCAAGGCCACCTTCGGTCTCGACCGCGGCACGACATGCCCCGGCTTCTTCACGCCCGGCACGACGGCACCCAGATCCTGGGAATCGTAGAAACACCGCAAGTCGCCCAACATCCAAGATTCTTTTCTTCGCAGCCATCCTGGGGGCGAGCCTTCGACCAGGACCAGCGCTGCACCCTCAGTCGGAGCCGCCGCTTTGCCCGCGATCGGCCCGATGTATTTGCGGGCGATGACCAGGTTGTCGAAATAGACCGTGATCGGGTGCGCGGCGTCGTAGTCTTTCGGCAGACCGTGATAATACGTTCCAAGGGAGAAGAACGTGATCCGCAGCTTCTGGGTGCGACGGAAACGCACCGCCTTCTGGATGCTGAGCTGGCCGTCCACCCACAGCTCTTCGAGGCCGTCGGTGTTGGCCTCGCCGGCCGCGGTGACCGAGTTGAGCTTCAAGTGCCGCTCGACGCAATGCCACTGGCCGACCCGGATCGGAACGTGTTTCTGGACCGGGTACTCGTCGCCCCACTGGTCGTGCTTGTCCAGGTGGTAGCTGTAGAAGCCCATCTCGAGTTCCCGGCTGTCGTTCTTCCCATAGGGTTGCAGGCCGGAGTAGAAGTAGCCGCGGGAGGCGATGTCGCGGATAGCGGCCTGGCCGGCCCAGGCGCTGCCCGGCCGGCTCACGTCGCGTCCGCCCAGGTTCGCCCCGTGGTTCGCCACGCCGCGGTAGCTGCCGTCGAACTTGATGTAGTAGCGGACGAAGAGTTCTTCGTAGCCGTCGCCGCGGCCTTCATTGGCGTGGTTGTAGTTGCCGAGCCTGAGTTCCACGCCTCCGGACGATTCGCCTTTGCCCGGCGTCCAGCAGGCGACTTCGAGCACGCCACTGCCCGGCCCCGCCAAGCCGTCGGCGACCACCTTGCCCGGCACCACGCGGGTCCGGCTGGTCTTCTTCGGTTCCATGTCCCACGTGCCGGCCGGGGGCTTGGCGCCGCCATCGGTCCACGATTCGAAGTCGTCGGCGAAAATGACCGCCGGGTCCTTCTTGATGCCGGCGTCGCCAGGATAACCCGACGCGATGCCGCGAACGGCCGCCTGCGCCTGTCCCCGTGTCGCTGCCGGTGCGAACGCCAACGGCAGCAATGCGATCCACGTCAAACACACACGTGTCATGGTTGTTCCTCTCCAATAAGTGGGACAGTCCACCTGAATGGCTTGTCTACTGCTTCGGTTCATAGATCACCATCATCGCCGGCCGGCGGCTGATTTCCTTGGCCCAGCGCGACCAGGCCATGAAACCGACCCTATAGTCGAGCATAGCGTTGTACAGCGTGAATCCGTGGTTAAGGTGCTTCCCGTCAGTCCACCACTTGACTGCTTCCGTAAAGTCCCAGACGTTGGTCATCCCCTGGCTGGGTCCGTAGGCGGCAAAGATCGGCAGGAAATCCGGATCGTCGCCGTCCCAGTTCGATCCGTGCGATTCCTTCCAGAACTGGTCCTTCGCGTACTCGAAAGTATTGACTTCCGCCTCCTTCCACGGCCGGTTGCAGAACTCGACGACAAACAGGTTCCGGAGCGCATCCCAGTCTTTCGGCAGCGGCGACGCCCGCACAAGCAGCAGTCGGGCCGCCAGGATCCGGCTGCCCTGGGGAATGCTGGAAAAATCGACACGTAGCATCACCGGCCGGCCGCGGAAACACACCTCCATCCGCTCCGATCCGGCCAGGCTATGTAACGACTCCAGCAGGACGGCGTTGGGCCCATGAGCACTGATGCCGGTGGATTCCCAGCCTGCGTACTCCTTCTCGGGCGCGGCCGGGTCAAACCCCTTTTGCGCGTTGCGGAAGATGGCCATGACCGCCCGAGGATGCTCCTTCTTCAGCCCGTCGTACAGGCGCGGAATTCGGCTTCCACCTGCTCGACGGTCTTGTCTGCAGGTCGAACCCAGTGTTCCATCATTTGCTTCCCGAATTCCCCGGCGCTCTGCACCTCGATGCCGAGCCCGAGCACGGGGATCTTGCCGAGCTTGGGATAGAAGCGGGCCTTGTCGCCCGGCGTGACGTGCTCACCGTGCGGGGGCGTAGCTGTGTCGGGGACCTCCGTGGAGACGCGAAGGTTGTCCACGAAGATCGCCTCTCCCTCGCGCGGAGCATACACGATGATTTCAAACTGCGTCGGTCCTTTCAGCGGGCGCCCATTGTCCAGTCCTCTTGGCGTCGGCGCCACGTCCACGACCGCATTGCGGCCTTGATGGAGCAACGCAAGCTTGACCCAGCCGCGGTGTTCTTTGTCGTCCTCGCGAACGACACGAAAGGCGACCAGGCACGTGCGGCTGGCGGTTACGTCGGCCTTGAAGCTGTTGTAGACGGTCCAGTCTTCCAGCGGAGAATGAGTCGCCACGGTCGGGTACTTGCCGCCGGAGAACGTAAGCTTCAAGCACCGCTTGCCCGAGGCGGCGTTCTCGCCGGAAAGTTCGATCTTGACCGGCGGCTCCTTGGCGCCGGGAACCTTGAGATTGTCGGGAAGGAACTGCGACCAGGCTTTCAGGGCGGCACCGTCCTTGAAATCGAAGAGCAGCTTCTCGGCGGCGGCCAACGGCCTGCCAGCGAGGAATAGAACGAGGCAAATGCATGCCAAAGCAAGCCGATACCTGCTGGTTCGATGCTCCATGATCAATCCTCCTTTGGAACACTGTGTGAGTTAAACTACTTTCATTCGAGCAGCGGTGCAATCCTCGACCTTTACCGCTCATGGCCCCTTCACGTCCAGACAAACGAGATCTCCGCCGGTGTTCCGGCAGTAGAGCCTGCCGCCGCAGAGGACGGGACACGTCCAACACTGGCCGTCGAGGACCTTGGCGCGGGCCAGTTCCTTGAATGCCTTGGGCGAGGCCTCGGCCACGATCAGGTTCCCTTGTTCTTCCATGATAATGAGCTTGCCGTCGGCGGCCATCAGCGGTGCGTGCCCCAAGCCCTTCTGCTTCCATTTCACCTCGCCGGTTTCGAAGCGGACGCATCGCAGCGAGGCGCTTTTTGAGGTGTGGTCGAGGGAGTGCGTGCCGTACAGGTAGCCGTCGACCAGCACGCTCGACTGGAAATAGTTGGCCATCTCCTCGTTCTGCCAGACGACCTTCGGCTTGTCCTCGGTCATCTGGAGGAGGACGTCCATCCGATCGTTCCCCGATCCGGAAAGGAACACCTTGTCCCCATAGACGATGGGAGTCGTGCAAGGGCTGACACCCTCTTTCCGTTCTTTCCAAGGGTATCGCCAAAGTTCCTCTCCGTTGGCGGCGTTGACACCCAGGGCAATCGCGGGCGTCAACAGCACCAAGCCGGTCTTGCCGCCGAACTCATAGGAGACGGGCGAGGCGAAGCCCGCGTCTCCCTTGCCGCATTTCCAGCGCGGCTGACCGGTCTTCGCGTCCAGGCCGAGGACCAAAGCCTCCTTGCCGCCGCATTCCACCACGAGCACGTCGCGTACCAGCAGCGGTGAGCAGGCGTAGCCGTAATAGGGCCTTTTCCCGCCGAAATCTTTGACCAGGTTCTTGTTCCAGACGATACGCCCCGAGGCGGCGTCGAGGCACAAGAGTTCTCCGAACCGGCCCAGCGTATAGACGCGGCCATCGTGGACCGTCGGCGTGCTGTACGTCTCGTTGCCAAAGGCCGGATACGAGTGCTCCCACACCATCTTGCCCGTGCCGGCGTCCAGGCACCAGACAAAATCCTTACCCAGCGCTCGGCCCTCCTCGTCCTTCTCGAACTTGCCGACCGGGCCGGGCTTATCCATCGAGAAACCCATGGTGTACAGGCGGTTGCCGACAATGGCGAAGGAGGACATTCCCGTATAGACCTTGACCTTCCACAGGACCTTGGGGCCTTTCTCGGGCCACTTGGTCGCCCAGCCTTTCTCGGTGGAGACACCATCGCGGTTGGGGCCGCGCCACTGCGGCCAGTCGGCGGCAGACGTGGGATGGCACAACGACCAGCCCAGACACACAAGCACTGACGCAAGAACAGAAAACCGACGCGCAAGATGCAGCATCATCGCGACGACCTCCGGTGTGCAGTAAGGTGGGAAGTGTTTTCGGCGGGCAAGGACTTGCTTGCGCAAAGCCCCGATACTCTCGATGTTAGTCCAGGCTGTGGCGAAGGTCAATCCGATCGAGTGATACGCTGCCACAATTCCTACGCATATTCCTTCATGGCAGGACCAACGGTCGCGGCTTGAAGCGTTGGCCAATGATCGTTGCACGTTATTTCTCCTCGATGCAATACAGGTTCGACTCCCCGCGAAGGTAGATGCGTTTGCCGTCGAGGACCGGATCGGCGGTGAACCGCTCCAGCCGCTGGTTTCCCGTGCCGGCATTCAGGACCGGCTCCAAACGGTTCTTGGCGACCAGTTTGAATTCGCGTCCTCATCGAACAGCCGGTTGCCCTTCCGGTTGGCCTCGGGTGTCGCCTCGAAGTAGTTGACCGACCTCGCCCACAGGATCTTCCCGGATGTCTTGTCCAGGCATACGAGGTCGTAGGGCTCGGACAGAAGAAGGAGCCGCTCGCCCACGACGATCGGCTCGGCCATCCCACCGATGGGCGCCGTCTAACGGATGTTCGTCGTCTCGTACGGCTCGCCAACCCCGAGTACATGGTGCCCGTTGGTGCGAAAGTACATGCGGCTGCCTTTGAAGATCGTGCCCATCGGATTCGCCAAAGACGCCACCTACGGAATCGCCGATGGCGGCGCTACCGGGACGAAGGCGATTGACAAGCCCAAGGGCTGATACGATGATGTGGTCTTACGACCCGGTCAGCGACGTCTTCTACGCGCAGGCGCGCAACATCTGCCGCTACGCGAGGTGATGAACGAGCCAATCAGCAGAAAGGCAAACGACCAATGAAAACACTCGCGACAGCAGTCTGCCACGCGGTCTTTCTGGTCGCGGTATCCTGGAACAATCCGTTGGCGGCCCAGCCCCTGGACCTGGGCCGGTCATCGGTCGCTCAAGCCGAGGAGCCGGCGATCCATACCCCCGACTCCCACGGTCGGGACCCGCTTGCCGCCGACAGCGCCTGGTTTCGGGAATTCAGGCGGGATGTCAGCAAGGATTCCACCGATCCCCATTCCGACCAAATGCTCGCCCGGCTTAGAAAAGCCAAGGGCACCATCGATGCGCAGTGGAGCGGCTCTTGGACTCCCTCCGATTGGAACTGGTACACCTGGCCGTTCCAAGTGGTGCGTGGTGACATCGCTCCTCTGACCATACCCGGCACTTGGGCCTACAATCCCGCCTCCAAGGGCCCCTACCTGCTGCCGCCGGAACCGGTTGTCTACGAGGGCCGGCTCCCGACCACTTACCCTACCGCGAAGTGGACCGACGGTGCGGACCACCACCTCTGCATTTACGTCCGTGACGAAGCGAGCGGCGGTTATAAAGAACTGTGGGAGTACTATCAACCGTGGGTCACCCGCAGTGGCAACCGGATCACTGCCGTGGCCGGGGCCAGTTGGAGGAAGTTCGATCTTCTCAAGGGAGAGGTCCCGGCGGCCGGGGTGCCGGCAACGGATGCCGCCGGGCTGTTGATCATGCCTTTGGTGGTGCGTTACGATGAAGTGGCCAGGGGCTCGATCAATCATGCCTTGCGATTTTGCGTCAACAACTCTGACATCTCGCCCACGTTCAAATGGCCCGCGAGGACGGCGGCGGGCGCCTGGAATCTGGAGACCGGAATGCCCTATGGTACGCGACTCCGCATCAAGGCCTCCTGGTGGAACGCCAGCGCCGATGCCGTCCTCGGTACCAACACCCAAGCCCGAATTGTCGGCGAGGCGATGCGCCGCTATGGTCTCGTTCTGGCGGACGGCTCCGGGGGTTCCACGATCCAGCTTCAAGGGGTGGCCGACATGCGATGGGAAAAGAATCTTGTCAGCCGACTGAATGCAGTACCGGTGGCGGCGTTGGAGGTGGTTCTAACGCCGCCCCTGCTTCAGATTACTGGCCCGACCAATCTCCAAGTCGGTCAAGTGGGGACCTGGACCATGACTTTCTTGCCCAACGAGTCCCCGGTTGGCGAAGGGAGCACCATCAACATCCGGGATCAGAATAATAAGGAGATCCATTATCGGTGGGCAACCATCGATGAAGCCCACCGCACTGTCACCGCCCAACGCAGTTTCAGTCAACCGGGCGTCTATTCCATCCGTCCCTATGCAGAATGGAACTTGGGGTTTGGACCCTATCGCATCACGGTGGGTCCGCTTCCAACCCAAACGAAGCCATCGACATCTCCCGCGCGACGCCAGTGACAAGAGGCGCGTTACCAAACGGGGAAGAAGGTCCTATGCTCGTTCGACTCGCAACGGCTTTGACGGCAACCATCGCGATTTGCCCTGTCGTGATGGGACAAGTTCCCGCGGCGCCGGTCACCTTGAAGGAACAAGGCTGGACCGTCTCCGCGGATCTCGAGAAGGCGGTGCTGACGGTCCGGCATGAACGGACCGGGAGCCTGCTAGACGATGTGCGACTGCAACTGCGCGGCCCAAAGGGGTTAGTGCGGACGGGGAAATGGTCCGTGTCGACTACGCCGCGTCAGTTGTCGATCATCACAGAAGCCCCTCGTACGCAGTGGATCATTGGGCCAAGCCGGGATGCGCTGAGGATCTCCAGCAGTTCCAGCGACGCGGTCGTCACCGCCAGGGTTCCCACCGCAAAGGATCGCTTGCCGGCGCGCCTTTTGGAGGAGGATGGAGTGCCGGTCGTCTGGAGTGGAACCAATGAAGTTGAGGAGACCTATGGCGGCAGTTGCACGCGCAACCATTCAGCCCTTCCGGCGTTGAATCGGGAGTGTGCGTACTTCACGCTGGGACCGGTTTCAGGCTCGGTCTTTCACTGCCTGTTCGACCGTCTGACCGACACCGCCATCCGCTTCACGGACCAAACCCTGATGCGGCGCGCCAATGACGACGCGAAGTCGCTCCTGCTCACGATGCCGGTGCCGGGAAAAGTCCTGGTGCGATTGATCCCAGACTACTACACCCGGCACCTCGGGCTGCCGTTTTACGCGCCGATGGATGATTCGCATTTCCCTGCCGCGCCCATGGTCTGGAGCAGTTGGACCAGTTACTACAACAGCGTCAGCGAAGCCGATATTGTTCGCAATGCCGACTGGATTGCCGAGCACCTCAAGCCCTACGGCTTCCAATACGTCCAGTTGGATGACGGTTATGACACGGGAGGCCGGCACGGCCATAACTGGATTGATCGGTGGAACCCCAAGAAGTTCCCGCACGGTCCGCAGTGGCTGGCCGGATACATCAAGTCCAAGGGGCTGCACCCAGGAATTTGGATCGTGCCCAATGCCTATGGTGGCGGCGTCGATGAGCACCCGGACTGGTACTTGCGTGACAAGTCCGGCAAATTCGTGCTCGATTATGGCACGCCGGCCTTGGACTGCACTAACCCGCAGGTGCAGGCGTTCTTGAAGAAGATGTTCACGACACTGGGCGAATGGGGCTTCGAGTACTACAAGTTCGACGGTGAGCACGCACTGCCGAAATACGCGCCGCCGGTCGACCGCAGCAAGCTCTTCGGCCCTTCGCTCGATCCCGTGACCGCGTACCGTGACCGGCTCAAGCTCATTCGCGAGACCATCGGTCCCCAGGCGTTCGTGGAAGGGTGTCCCTCCGGCACGCCGCTGAACGGCATCGGGTACGTCAACTCCTATTTCAACGGCAGCGATGTTTACAACAACTGGAACGGGATGCACGCACTGCTGGACTCCATCAATGCCAACGCGTTCTTGAACCATATTGCCGTATACGTCATGCCCGGCGAAGGGATGGAATTGGGGCCGCGCATGACAGTCGATGAGGCCACTCGCAGGCGGCCGCGCATCGTGATCGACACGGCCCGCCAGCGCGAAGAACCGATGACCGGCTTTGGCGTAACAACTGCCGAGGCCCGCACGCTGGTGAGCTTCACTTCATTGACGGGAGTCGCCTATTCGCTGGCCAGCGTGCTGCCGGAACTGCCGGACGACCGGATCCGGCTGATCCGGCAGACGCTGCCCACGCTGCCGATCCTCCCGGCGGACCTATTCAGCCGCGGCAGCGTGGTCGAGTGGGCCACCTTCAAGCATCTTCACGCCCACGACCACTTCCACAGCTTCCCGGAGATTCTCGACCTGAAGATCAACGCCGTCGCGGGTGTCTACGACGTCGTGGGCCTGGTCAATTGGCGTCAGACGAAGGTAAAGGAGCAAATCTCATTCCCCGATAAGCTGGGGCTTGAGCCGGCGACGCCTTACGTGGTTTTCGACTACTGGAACCAGCGCCCGCTGGGCATCTTCAAGGATCGGATGGAAGTGGAGATCGAGCCGCATGACACGCGTGTTCTGCACATCCACCCGTGGCTGGGACGGCCGCAACTGATCGGCATTTCCCGGCATATCAGCGGCGCGTATTCGGTGCTCGATTTGAAATGGGACGCGGCCGCCAGCGCCCTGCACGGCACTTCCCAGACCGTCCCGGGCGATGCCTACACGCTTTACGTTAACGTGCCGGACGGTCTGACCGTGGCCAAAGCGGAAGCGACGGCAGCAGGGTTGGCCGCCGTGCCGGTCCATCAGGGCTGGGCGGGACACTTCCTCATGATCACCCTTGCCGGTCAGCAGGAGCCGATCACCTGGCAGGTCACTTTCGCTTCGGCAGCTCGCTGATCCGGGGAAACACGGGAGGCTTCAAGTCCTACTTCGGCTCATAGATGACCATGATCGCGGGACGGAGCTTGATATCCTTGGCCCGTGGAGTGTACATCCGCATGTAGTCGTTGGAATCGCCGTACAGGAAGAACCCGTGGTTGGCGTGCCGGCCGTCGAGCCAGAACTTCACCGCCGCGGTGAAATCCCAGGCGCTGACCGTTCCGCCGCCGGCCGGACCGTGGGCGATGAAGACGGGCCAGAAGTCGGGGTCGTCGCCGTAGTACAGGCCGCTGACGGCCTTCCAGTGCTTACCCTTGGCATAGAAATAGCAATTCGCCGAGTCCTCCTCCCAGTCGCGGTTGCAGGGTTCGGCGACCCACAGGTTGGGCTTTGAGGGCGGCTTCAGGTCCGCTGCCAGTTGCCGCGTGATGACAAGCCTAGCCGCTAGGATGCTCGCGTCCCTCGGGATACAAGAGAGGTTGGCCTGCATCAGCACGCTGCGGTGGCGCATGAAGGCCTCCACCGTGTCGTAAAGGGTGGGTGTCTTCTCGCGACCTGGATTCGGGCCGTCCGGGCCATGGCAGCTTAGGTACACGACCTTCCAACCGGCATAGGCCTTGGCGGGGTCCGCCGGATCCCAGCCCTTTTCACCGTCGCGGAGGATCACGCCTTGTGCCTTCGGCCTGCTTTGCCTGAACTTGTCCAGATCGGCCTTGAACTCAGCCTCCACTTGCTGGATGGTCTTCGGCTCGGGCATCGTCCACTTGTCCTTCAGCTTGTCGGCCAGATCGCGCGAGCCGGGAACTTCCGCATCCGCGCCGAGGACCTTGAATCGCGCCGTCGCCCCGGTCCTCTGGAACTCCCGAGCAACAGCAGCCGAGTATCCGTCGTGGTTGTAGGGCGAATACCAGGCCAGAAACGGGTCCGTCACGTGCGGCGGCGGCCAGTCGGGGCTGAGCCGCAGGTTTCCCACCAGCAGCAACTGGCCCTTCTCCGGCTGGAACATGGCGATGACCATCGAGGTAATGTCGCCGTTGGCCGGGTCGATAACGGCCATTCCGAAGCGGATGGCCAACGTCACCTCGCTCCGGCCCGGCTGGAGGATCATCGTTTTTTCCCAGTGGTGCTGCTCGCCCTTCGCGTTGGGTTTGCCCTGGCAGACACGGAAGTAAGCCACCGAGGGGCGGTCCACGGTCAGGTCGGCCTTGAGGGTTTGATATGCCTTCCAGTTCCCCGCGACGAGGAACTTCGTAGTGCCAATCGCGGGCCATTCGCCTCCCGCAAAAGTGATCTTGAGGCTCTTCCCCGCCGCGGCCAAAGCGGCACTGGCCGGCGCGTCGCCGGCTGGTACAATCTCGATCTTCGGCGCCGGCTCATCCGTCTTGACTTCCGGCAGCCTTACCGGCGCCCAGTCATGCACACTGGATTGTCCGGCAAAGTCGAACAGGACCTTCTCCTCGGCAGCCACGCCCAGGACAGCCCACAACGCCAGCCGGCACGCAACCAGGGCGGAAATCGCCGGTGAACGAATCGCCATGGCCTTGCTCCTTTACGTAAGAGGAATAGTTGTTATCTTCGACGATTCCCGGTCATTCATTGTATTCGTGCAGCGCCGCGGCACAAGCGCGTGCGGCACGATTCCCACGCACCTATGCGAAAGTATGATTGCCCGGGCGTTACGGCACGGCTTGCCAGAGCCTGCTCTGTGCCTGGGAGCGGACCGGCGACAAGAAGTATGAAAAGGCCCTGCTGCGCTTCCTCAAGGACCCGCCCTATGTCGCCTGTTTGGAACCGAAGGACGATTGGAACGCCAGCCTGGCGGCGGCCTTCGGCATGTATCAGGCGGCCATGGAGTACTACGACCTGACCGGCGACAAGGAGATGCTCGGCAAGATCTTGAAGATGGCCCGCATCTGCAGCCAGCCGAACGTCAAGAAGAGCTTCACTTATCCCGGCGGCTACTTCCGCATCCTCGGTGACTCGTACCTGCTGACCGGCGAAAAGGAGTTTCAAACCTATTGCCAGGATGCGCTCGCGGCCCTGCTCAAAGTCATTGCGGGGACGGCAGCCGTTGACGTTTCGCCGCAGAACTGGCCCGCTCCACCGGGTGGACAGCACGTCCGCCTCGAGGGCAATTCGATTCGCGACTTGCCCTATCTCATGGAAGCCTTAACGGTCCGCAACCAGGAGAAGCACCCATGAACACGAACCACCGATCCAAGCGTTTACTGCCGCTTGTGGCCCTCGTCTTGGCGATCGCCGCTTGGCTGCCGACGAGCCGGGCGGCAGGCGTTGACACTGGCAAACTCAAGTTCACCGTCAACCCGACAGGTGGCGGTTTCATCGATGAAATCGAGTTCGCGGGCCGCCGCATCGCCACGTTTCAGGCCCCTGGCACGGCAAGTAATCCGGGCTTCGAGTCGCCCGCCGGGGCCATCGGCCTCGCCGAGTTGAACCGGACCTTTCACCCTGATCGGGCGGCCGCTATCCCCTGCAAGCTGACGCGGCCGAAGACCCGGCACGGAATGGACAAGGTCATGCTGGAAAACGGCTTCGTGCGGGTCTCCATCGTGCCGCGCCTGGGCAGACGGATCGCCGAAATGAGCGACCTGCTCAATGGGCAGAATCACTTCGCCTTCCGTTACGAGAATGGCGAACTGCCCGACCTGAGCAAGCAGCGGGTCTTCCTGGGCGGCTTCGAGGACGCCATCGACCGCAGCGACGACGCCTGGCGCACGGCCTATCAACTGGCCGTCGTAGCGGAAACGGCCAAGAAAGTTTCGGTCGTGGTCACCGCCGACGTCGACAACCCCGGCGAGGGCGGCAAAGAGCTGCGCCTGGCGCGGACCATGACCTTGCAGATCGGCAGCCCCGTGCTCTCCATGCGCATCGAGTACACGGTCTTGGGAGGGAAACAGAACGTCAAGATGATGCCCCATCCCGAACCGTTTGCCGGATCGCAGCCCGACCCGAACGATCATTTCTACGCATCGAGCAAGGGCCAGGTGCGGCATGCCTCGTTCCAGGACAACGGCGAGGGCGACGTCTACCTGCCGCTGGACGAAGCGGATCACTGGGCGGCCATCTGCGACCTCCGCCAGCGGCACACGCTCATCAACACCTTTACTGGTCCGATGGATCTGTTGGACATTTACCTCACGAAAACTTCCTATACGCTCGAGCCCTACACGCGCAAGTCGAGGGCCTGGAAGAAGGCCGCAGCCTGACCATGGATCTGGCCTACTGGTCCTGTTACAACCTCGACGCGGTGCATTACGCCGACAACGAGATTGCCGGCGAGATGCTATTGCAGAAGGACGTCCTCGGACGGGACGAGGCCCTCAAGGCAAAGATCGCAATGGTCAGCGCCACCGCGCCGGGCAAGGTGGATCTCTTGCCCAGGATGCTCAAGACGACCGTAGGCAACGATCATCTGCTCCCGGACGTTTGGCGGCTGGACAACTCGGGCGAATACTACTGGGACTGGTTGTTGAGCGACAAGATGCGATGGCCCAAGTGGCGCGTCGGTGGATTGCTGGTCGACAGCCGCTGGCACTATCGCATCTGGAAATCCAATCGTGCGGACACCTCGGCCACGACCACCTATGAAGGCACGCGCTCGCCGGGTTGGCTCGATGTGTCCGACGGCAATGATTGGGGAGTGACAGCCGTCTTTCCCGACGACGCGATGAGCGCGGCCCCCAAGGGCATTACGTTCGACGCCGAGTCGGGCGTGCTGACCGTTTCCCTTCAGCCCAGCCAGTCGCTTCCGCGACGGGTCGCTGTCGGCGAGCCGCCGCTGAAGGCCCATTTCCGCCTCGAATTCCATACGACGCGGATCCCCACGCGTTACCAGCCCGAACTGACCGACGCCCAGTACCGGCGACTGCTGGAAAGCGTGAAGGATCACTGGTGTTTTTACGGGAATAGCATGGTCTACGCCGGTCTTCGGGCCGACCTCTCGAAGGACACCTGGATCCAGCGGCTGATCGAGGCCGACATGCCGCCCAGCGCCCTCCTCCGCACCTACGAACCTTTCCTGCCTGCGGCGCTGGAACGTCTCGGCAAGGATTTCGTGCCGTTGTCGAACAAAGAAGACAATATCCGTCGCCTGCTGCACTTCTACCGCACGGGCGAAATCCTCCCGCCGCCCAGCCCGATCGTACCCAAATAGTCTCTGTTGCGGAAGGCGCCGGTAAAGCGTGGGGCAGGTTGCCAACCTGCCAGAAACACCTTGTTAAAGGCAGGTTGGCAACCTGCCCCACGATCTTCCGCAACAGAAGCTAGTCCTGGAGACGCGCCCAAGTAGCGGGGCACATTCCAAGCTCATTGCAACGGGAATATCGGTCTGCTATTCTTGAATACACGAAATCCGTCGTCGCTGAATTCACGGACTCTTGCCTCACCAAGAATGCACGCCCCGACATGACTCGAAGCGATCGCTGGTTGCCTTCCACGCTGGAGGCCATTGGAAACACGCCGTTGGTGGAGCTGACACGCATCACGCAGCATCTCAATGGCCGAATTCTCGCCAAGTTGGAGTATCTCAACCCCGGCTCATCGAAAAAGGACCGCATCGCCCTGCAAATCATCGAAGATGCCGAAGCGGAAGGCACACTGCGGCCCGGCCAGACAGTCATCGAGTTGACCAGCGGCAACACGGGGACCGGGCTCGCCATCGTATGCGCGGTCCGAGGCTATCCGTTCGTGGCCGTGATGTCCAAGGGCAACTCGGTTGAAAGGGTGCGGATGATGGCGGCCCTGGGGGCGGAGGTCATCCTGGTTGACCAGTTGTCCAGCTCGCAGCCAGGCCGGGTTTCAGGCGGGGACCTGGAACAGGTGGAAATTGAAACCCAGCGGATCGTGGCCCAGCGTGGCGCTTTCCGCGCTGACCAATTCCGACACCGCGGCAACTACCGCGCGCATCTGCTGCACACCGGGCCGGAAATCCTCGGACAGTCCGGCGGGGCCGTGGATGCGTTCTGCGATTTCGTCGGTACGGGCGGGTCCTTTGCGGGCTGCGGCGCCGCGTTGAAAGAGCGCAATCCGTCGATTCAGTGTTACGTCGTCGAGCCCGTGGGGGCGGCTATTCTCGCTGGTCAACCGGTAATCCACCCGAATCACCGCATCCAAGGGGGCGGCTACGCCATGGCTTGCCTTCCCATGCTGGAACCGGCTCACATCGACGGCTTTTTGCAGGTGAGCGATGAGCAGGCCATCGCCGCGGCCCGCAGATTGGCACGCGAGGAAGGAATCTTCGCCGGGTTTTCGTCCGGGGCCAATTTGGCCGCCGCGCTGCAACTGCTTGGCGGTCCGTGCCGGGGAAAAACGATCGCAACGCTGATCTGTGATTCCGGCTTGAAGTATCTCAGTACCGACTTGTGGGATGGTTGTTAAGTCTAACCGTCAACAACCTGTGGTGTCCCGTTGCCATGCCGGAAGACCGACCTACGACCGGGAGCCGAATCGGCGAGCCAAAGCCGCGTTCTGCCCTGCCTGGTCACTGTAGCGGTCGTAGATCCCAACAATTACCGCATCCGTGGGTTTGATCCCGGCAAACGTTTCCTGAAAGGCGTGTTCCACGTCGTGACGACGCCCAGCAGCAAGGATCTTGAAGGCCAGGCAGGGTCGTTTGGTCTGCCGGATCGCCTTGAACATCCTCGGAGGGTCGCTCTTGAGGTATACCTCGCCCACCGACACCGGAACATGCCCGAGCAACTTCTCAAGGGCAGCCTCGTCGCGGTGCCGTTCGTAAACGCACGTCTGGAAGTAGTCCACGTCCCAGCCCTTCGACTCCACGGCATCCACCACGTCAGGCATGTGGGTGGACACGCCGACTAGCAGGCCCGCGTCCCGGATGCGTTTCAAGCGGTCATGGACGACGTCCAGTTTCCCCTGCTTGAACAGCGCGTCGGTCACTTCTCCGTGATGGGCGATGGCGATCAGCCCGTCGATCTTGGTGAACGGACGGATGTCCTCATCCGAACCCGTGAGTCCGAAGAGGTACATCTTTCCGCCCGATTGTCGATGGCGGTTGTAGATTCCCAGCAGGGTGCCGCGTTCGTGCCCTTGCCAGGCGTTGATGCCTACCTCCTCGCAGCGCCGAAGCGTCTTGACGGCTCGCTCCGGCGTGTAGTAGTCGTGCATCTCCCTGTCCAGGAAGGGCGACATGTGCGACCCGCCGTCGATATTATGGCAACCGACGATCAGCCGCGATATCGAATACTTACCCAGCGAAATCTGCGGCATCGGTGTGGCGTCGGGCTTCGACTTGACTGTTGGCGAGTCGGCACCGAACGCTTGTGCGGTACCCAACGCCGCCGGAATTGCCGCAGCCAACTTGAGAAAATCACGGCGGTCTTTCCGGGAAGAAGCAGCAGGACAGTCTTGCGAACGGTAGGGATTGTTGTCGGTCACGGGGGGCTCCATATAGTTCTCGGCTTCGTTGCTCACGCAGCCTTCATGCTACGTCGGAGAGAATCAGCAGTCAACAAAAGGGCATCTGGCGTAACAACGCATTCGTAGCTTCACCAAGCATAAGGAAACATCACAGGGTGGTCTCGCTGTGAACGCAATCGAATGTTAACCGTCTTACCACTTGTCCGGCCCTCCGTCACCGGCCACAACCAGAACCGGTATGTTGCGGGATCGCCCCACCGGTACCCGCGTTTCACCGTACTTCGGACCGGGCGTTGACGTCTCCGAAGGGGCAAAGTAGTATTGCAGCCATACCGTTCGACTTGACTCCTCGGCGCCAGTGCTCCTCCGCCTCAGCACCGTGTCATGCACGGCCGGCACCGGTGGCGAAGTGGCGTGTGCATGGCAACGGAATTACTCACGCGGATACCGCTTCCGCGTCCTGGCAGACGCCGTTGTGGGCAGGACTGCCGCCCCACATGAGCCAGCCGTCGTCCTGCGCATCGCCCGTCTCCAGGCAGTAGAGGCCCCCATGGGCGCCGGGCACGTACACCCGGCCGCCGGCAACCGCCGGCTGGAAGCCAACCGGTTCGCCGATTTCGGCTTCGTCCAGCACCTGCCCGTCGCTGGTCGAGAGACAGAGGACCTTGCCCTGCACACTGCCGACGAAAGCCTTGCGGTTGGCTAGCGCAGGCGACGTGAGTGCGGTATCGAGGAGTCGGCCCTCGTGCTCGCCCTCGCTCCAGCGGAACTGCTTGCGCCAGAACTCGTGATCGGTTTCCGGCTCAATACACACGACGGTGTCGCCCATAGCGGTGAACATACGGCCCTGATAGATGAACGGTTTGGCCCCCTCGTGCGACCAGACTTCATGGACCGTGCCTTTGCCCAGGTTGCGCATGGCCTGGTGGATCTTGGAGCTGCCTTTCATGTTCCCGCCGAACCCCACGGCCGCATCGAGGGCGTGTGAGCTGCCGCTGCGCGGGGAACGCGAGCGCCACTTGAAATCAAGGTAATCGGCCGCTCGCCGCGTGCCCTCACAACTGCGCGGACTGCCGGCCCGGGCCGTACCGCGAACGGCCATTTCCTCGTACTGCTGAGGCGAACCATCGCCGGGCTCGTTGGAGGGCCCCTCCTGGCGTCGGCTGTAGTAGCAGTGGCTCTTCCAAACCGAAGGGGCGGAGGTAGCCTGGGTCTGGTCTGTCCACGCCAGCTCGCCATCCTGGGCGTCGAAGCAATAGACGCTCCCTTCCAGCGTTGCCAAGTAGACCAGGTTGTCCGCCACGACGGGCGCAGTGATGATCTCGCCGGCGATGGGGCGTTTCCAGTACTCCTGCCCGCTATAGAGATCGAAGCAGGCCAGGTAGTGCTGCTCGTCGCCTCGGCTGTCGGGATAGGCCATATAGATCCGGCCGGCCGCGACGGCCGGCATGCTCATCAACGGGTCGCCGAGCCACTTCTTCCACACCGGCTTGCCTTCCAGCGTCAACACTTCCAGCTCGCAGCTCTCCGTGTTGAAGACGACGTGGCCGTCCTCGACCACCGCTGCCGTAGGACCGTCATCCTTCGTGCGGTACTGCCACACCATCTCGCCGGTCAGGAGATCAAAGGCATAGAACTCGTAGGTGCCGAAGCCGCCGCCGAGGAAGAGTCGTCCATCGGCGATGGCAGGCGTTGCCAGGGGACGATTGCCAGGCACTTTCGTTTTCCAAAGGAGTTTCATGATTAGGTTCCTGAAGAGAGTAACGGGAATCTGGAGTCCAGCGGCAGCCAGCGTTTAGCGGACTGATTCAGCTTCCCTGAACAAACCGCTTTGTGCCCATTATATCATATCGCAAGCCGAAGCAGTCGGCGTGCTGGCGCTGAAGGCACTTGCTCCGGAACTACATCGAGGAATCGAAAAACGTCTTCCAGCCGGTCGCGGCAAGGCGGTCTCAAAGTGCCCACGGCATCGGCCGTCGCAGTGCTCAACAATCGCAGTTTTTCGGGCATTTTCAAGTGGACCCGCTCTCGCCGTCAGCGGAATCCCTTTGCCGGTTCGTGACGAGCTGGTGATACCGATTGGTCATGGCCTTCTCGCCTGTGATTGTGCGGGCAAGCCCGCACCCGCCGGCTAGGTTAAGAAAAGGCCAATTTCGCGGCATTCTATGGTGGTGGCCCCGCTTTGCCCTCGTAAGGCGGCTGTGGCGCTGGCCTGCACGCCACCCCGATCCGCCGCTTGCAGGCACCTCGTCAGCTTCGCGACGTTCGCGAGGCGTTTGTGTTTCCAACACGACCGCCACGCGTTCGTGGCGGTCCCAATCCCAATGGAGTTCGCTGATGAGTGCACGACGTAATGACCCGCGTCGCAAACCCGTCCCCGCATGGCACGCAAAGCTGCTCGCCATGTTGCCCACCATCATCCGCTACGCCAAGCGGGCCTTCCGCGGCTATCCGCCTGAGTAGAAGCAAGAATTCGTGCAAAATGTGATCGCGAACACAACCGCCGCTGTGGCTGGCCTAGCCAAGCGCGGTAAGCTCGACCTCGCGTACCCGACCGTACTGGCCAAGTTCGGAATCCGGCAGACCCTCGACCATCGCAAGACCGGCTCGTCGCTGAACATCAAGGACGTGCTCAGCAGGTACTGCCAAGAGAACAAGGGCGTTGTCGTCGAGAGGTTGGACAAGTTCAACGAGGAGGAGGACTGCTGGGAAGAGGCAGTCGTCCAAGACACCCGCAACGCTCCTGTGCCCGAGGTCGTCGCCTTCCGCGTGGATTTCAAGGACTGGCTGAAGAGCCTCGCCCCGCGTGACCGCAAAGTGGCCCAGTACCTCTCTCTCGGCAACCGCACTGCCGACGCCGCCCGCCGGTTCAAGGTCACGCCGAGCCGTATCGCCCACTTGCGCCGCGAGTTGGCAGAGTCATGGCGTCGCTTAGTGGGCGATGAGCCCGGTGCTGCCACCGCGGCCTAATCCTTCTTCCACCTCTCGATCGGTCCTCTTTGCCGATCGGCCCTTCCGCCCGTGCCCTGGTTGCCTGCCTTCAAGCAGGTGCCAGGGCCTGGGCGCTCTTTTCAACCCCGGAGAAATCACTTTGGTTCTCTATATCGTACTGGTCATCGCGCTGGTTATCAGCGCAACGGCACTTGCCCGCCAGGTGCAGCTACGGAAAGCCCTGGAATTACTGCTCAGAAGGCTCTTGAAACAATGGAGGGACTATTTTGATAGCCATCAACAGGCACGTTCTGATCGGCGTGCTGCTCGTGTTGCTCGCCGGTTTTACCGGCTGCGGAGAGGAGCACGCCATGAAGGTCATGCAGGAAGCAAACCGTCGCCAAGCGGAACAGAACGATCGGATGGCCGGCATCATTCATGATGAAGCGGGCGTTAGGCAGGAAGTGACAAAGTTGCAAACCGACTTGCACAACGATCTGGCGACCATTGCCGCGGAACGCAGCCAACTGGAGAACGAGCGACGGGAGATTGCCAGCCGCAGAGAATGGGCCCTATTTCTGACGCCGGCGCTGGAAACCGTCGCCATCATTGCGGCTCTGATTTATTGCGGCTACATCGTCGCACATGGTTTCCGCAGCGACAGCGGCGCCGAACATGAAGTCGCCGAACTGCTCGCCCAGCAGATCGTCGCCCCATCGGCCCTGCCGCCATCGCCAGCACCGAGCCGGGTGCTGAGATTACCTGCGCCCGCGCAGAGGCCGCGAAGGCGGCTCGAAACTGACCGACGCAACCCTTAACATCGAGGAGGGCAATCAATGCCTCTGAAAACGAACGTCGGCGTCAGCCGCAAGGTGGCCGACAACAATTACGGCTCCCGTGGTGCCAGCGTGAATCTGGAGGTCGAACTCGACTCCAGCCTAATTCAGGACCCAGGGCGGCTTCAGGAACGTATCCGCCAGATGTTCCGACTGGCCCAGCAGTCCGTGGACGAAGAGTTGGCCCGCCACCAGCCGGGCAACGGCACGGCGAGTCACGCGACGAACGATGCCGCCAGCGGACAGCCCGCCCAAGCATCGCAGAACGGCGGCAATGACCAAGCCGCCAACGGCAATGGCCGCACTGCCACGCTCATCAGCGAAAAGCAACTCGGGTATGCCCGGCAGCTTGCCAAGGGCATTCAGGGCCTGGGCATCCGTCGCCTGGACAGCCTTGCGGGGAAGATGTTCCGCAAACCGCTGATCACTTTGACCACGCTCGACGCAAGCGGCCTGATCGACACGCTGAAAGCGATCAAGGCCGGCGAGATCGACATCAACGCCGTGCTGGACGGGGCTGCGACATGATGGCCGACATGCTGGGCTTAAAGTCGATCAACCGTGCCTGATGCCTGCCGCCCAAGAGCGGCAGGCGGTCGGGCTTTTTTCTTAGCCCTCAGCGGTCCTTTCTCGCTGGCCGTCGGCTCCGCCGCGTGTAGCCAAGCAGGCCGATGGTGCCCGCCGCCCGCCGTGCTCGATCAAGCTGCCCTTCGTGCCGTCATATCCTGCGACGGTTACTGCCGTAAAGCGACTACCAGCGCCTGCGTCAGACCGGCGGAAACCGAGGGCTACCAGTTGTTGAAAAGGCAGTACTCTTGCCACAGCGATGGTTACGGCTGGTTCGGCAGTGGCATCATTCGCCTCACCTGCATTGGCCACGTGCTTAGCAGGTGGGATGGATGAGGGGCTGGCCGGTGCCATATCGCCGGGCATGCCTTTTTTAGCCGTTGGAAATGGAGCAAATCCTATTTCCGGAAATAGAGTCGCGGGTAGCTGCTGGGCAAGAGAAATCCGCGTCAAAGGCAACAGGCGGAACGGCCACGCCACTTCAGACGGCCACACCAATGGCCATGCCGCCTCGAATGGCAACGGCAAGGGCAAGGCCACGGCCAGCCAGGTGCGGGCCATTCATGCCATTGCCAGCCGGCAGGGCCTCGACCTGACCCTCACCCTGCAAGAACGGTACGGCATCGACCACGCCGAAGACCTGGGCATCGGCCAGGCCAGCGAGTTGATCGATGAGTTGAAGGTGGCCAATGGCGTCGGAGGGCGGCGATGATTGGATTAGTCCGTGGCCGCCTTGCGAAGGGCGGCCACATGGCGGGCCTTTTCCTTAGCCAACGGCCCAGGTGCTTGCGGCCTTCTCGGCTGAAAACCTCCAGCAGGCGAAATCTGGTGCGGGGTTGGCGATCCGCGGATGGGGAGGACGGGTGGAGCGTGGCGGTAGAGTGGGCAGAGGCCGGCAAGGCGACGGCAACGGCAGAGGCGCGTAAGCCCGACGCTGGCGGTAATGCGTGCCGGGGGCTTGACTAGCTGGAGTACGCAAATTTAGAATGATCAAATTAGAGGGCAACCCCACAACCCAATCCGCTGTCCACACAATAACCTCGCGTTATTTACGCCCGCTGCTCTTACCCCTTGTCGCTCTCCTGCGGACCATGCTTCACACGGTAGCGAGGAGGGGAGTAAGTGTTGGGCAGCCGCTAACTTCGGAGGATGAGATGGCAAGTTCAAGACCGGCGTGGCGCCTGTGGCGCACATGGCTTATCGCCGCATGTTCCGCGGCATTGACGAGCGCAGCAGCGCTTTCCGGCGCGGCGAGCAGTCCCGGGGGCGACCTGCCCGAGATAGCTCTAACTCAGGCTAATCACGTGATAACGCAATCCGTTCGGATCAAGCCTGGACGCTACGAGTTCGCCGATCCCGAGGGAAAAGGCACAGTCCGAGTGGAGGCGGACAATGTCACTGTCGACTTTCAGGGTGCTACGCTCCAGTCCTGTGAGATCGCCAAGGCGAAGAGGGATACGCTGAAGGGAATCGGGATCAACATTCAGGGCCGGAAGAACGTGACCGTCAAGAATGCCAAGGTCTACGGGTACAAGTACAACATCCGAATCGTCGATGCGGAGAACGTCCAACTCGAGTCCTGCGACGTCAGCTATAGTCTCGGGCACCGCCTCATGGATGATCACGGACACGCGGTTGCTGGCGGTCTGGACCTCCGCGGCCCGGACGCCTGGAGGAATTACGGGGCCGGAATCTGGATGGAAAAGGTACGCAACGGCGCCGCCCGTCGCTGCTACGGGCTGTACGCCCAGAACGGCCTCCTGCTGCTTCGTTCCGACCATTGTCTCGTCACCGACAACGATTTCTCTTGCAACTCCGGCTGGGGGATCGGGCTTTATCAATCATCGGACAACGTCGTCAGTTGGAATCTGGCCGACTTTGTCATCCGTCCAGGCTGTGGCGACTCGGCCTCGATCGTCGCCGCGAACGCCTGCAACCGCAACTACTTCGTCGGCAATTCGATGACGCACGGTGGCGACGGCTTCTTTCTGTCGAACCTGACCAACGTCGGCTACGATCCCAAGGCCAACGAGTTCCGGCCCAAAGGCTCCTCGGACGACAACGTCATCGCCTACAACGACGGTTCGTGGTCACCGTGCAATGCCTTTGAGGGGACCTTCGCCTATCGCAACGTCTACTACAAGAACTATGCCAACGACTCGGGGTACGGTTTCTGGCTGGGTTTCTCCTGCGACACGTTGATTGCGGACAACGAGATCAACCATAATCGGGCGGATGGCGTAGCCATCGAACAAGGCCAGGGCAACCTGATCGAGCACAATACGATTGAGGACACCGCAGGAACAGCGGTTCACCTTTGGTCAGGCACCGACAAGCCCCATAGGGGCTGGCCTTCAAAGAATCTCGAGATTAGCGACAACACCATCCGCAGGGCGGGGGCAGCAGTTAACCTGGCCAACTCCACGGATTACTACGTAGGCGATAACACTCTTGAGAAGGCACCTCTTCCCAAGGGGCTTACCAGCTCCAAGCAGCCAAACCAGACGACCGGTCTGGCCTGTTTCCTCGCGTCCGATCAGCGCAAGAAGCTCGACCAAATCCTCGCCACTAGGCCGAAGGGGTTTAAGTTGTACAGGGAGACTGGGGGCCCGGTAGGCAGGTTGGCGTTCAAGTTTGATGAGTATTGCCCCCACGACGTGCGGGGGCTGAAAAAGGCTCAGAACTGAATGACACCGTCGGGCTTCGCCTGCGTTCAGGCGAGCGGGTTGGACTATTCTCGCGATTCCTTTTCGGTGCAGTGAGAGGGCAGGACTTTCGCCAGGTTGGCTGGGATTATGTACAATCAATTTACGGCTGATTCCTGCCGCCGGATGGCGGCAGGTGGGCGAGATTTCTCTTTAGCACTCAGCGTTTCGCTACGCGTAGCCCAGCAGACCCACTGCACGACCGCCGCCCTTCGTACCCGATCAGGCTGCCCTTCGTGCCGCGCTCGCCGGGGACGAGTGCGAAGGCAAGGACAGAATGGCGGGGGCGTCGTGTTGTTGGTCGAAAACTGCTGGCTTCGCAGTTCTCGCTACCCGTCGCCGCCAGCCGTAGCCGACAAGGCCGAGGGCACCGGCGACGAGCAGGGCGAGGGTGGAGGGTTCGGGGGTTACGGCAATGCCACTCGGATAATTCAACCCCGAGACCAGGGCGGCAATCACCGTTCCACCCGACGTGGTGTACTCGCCAATCGTGCCGGCACCCCAGCTTGCGACATACAGGTTCGATCTAGATACGGCAATGCCCATCGGATCCCGCTTGCCGCCAACGGTCATTGTCGCCTGTAGGCAGGGCCGCCGGGGAAGAACCGTGGGGCTTTTTGGGGTGCCGACGAATTGGCGCAGAATCGCGTCCTGGGGGCCTTGCCGGGGTGGCTGATTCCATTCATCGAGTCAATAGGATTATCCGTTTGCCAGCCACAGGCATCGTAGATTCGTCGGCACTGTGGTCAAGGTAGATTTGGTGCCGGCGGGTCCAGTTTGCTCAACGTGGCGGCGTAGGGTCTTGGAAGATGGCCTTGCTGCCGTCCCTCAAGATTGCAGGGCCGGTCCAAACATCGTGAGCCTTCGCCACATCCATGTGGGAATAGCACTGTAGACGCTAACGCTGAATGTCTGCTGTGTCGTACTGCCAAACTGGTCCGTTCCGAGCACAGTCACGGTGCTCGATCCCATTTGGGAAATGTTCGGAACCCATGTCACGAGACCGGTCGAGGCGTTGATGCTCATGCCGGCCGGCGCGGTACGGAGCGAGAAGGTGATCTTTTGGTGGGCGCTGGCGCTCGTCTTAATCTGGTAGGTGTATTTCTGGCCGGCAGCCGCAATCTTGTTCGCGGCCGAAGTGACCGTTGGCGGCGTGTCGATGACGATCTTCTGCCTTGCCAAGCCATCGGTGCCCGTGGCGGGCAGGATCAGAGTCACTGCCTTGCCCGCCACGTCCTCGATGCTGCCGCCATTGAGTACGAGCGCGGCCGTCGAGGCATAATCCAGGTCGGGACTGCTATCTCCCGCCGCCACGGTGTACTTGAAAGTGAGCGTCGTAGTGCCGCTCCCACCGGTGTAAGTGGCCGTTGCGCCGTCGTTGAGCATCAGTCGCGGAACGCCTGTCACGGTGACCGGGCCGCTGAACGTAACCATGATCGGGATCGTTGTCCCGGCTGCGTACGTGCCGGTTGCCTGGGTTGAGGACACCGCCGTCACCGTTGTCGCCGATAAGGCGTCGAAAACGTAGACCGCCCCTGGGACGAGGTTGCCATTGTACCCCCCCATTACTCCAACCGCCAGCGTGTTGCCGCTGATCGCAATCCAATCGCCGAATTCGCCATTCGCCGCGCCGTCGGACGCGGTCAGCTTGGCGGTCTGGGTCATGTTCGCCCAGCCAGAGCTGGGTTCCGTAAACACGTAGGCCGCACCCTGGTCGCTGTTGCCACCGATCGTGGCAAAAGGCGCTGCGATCACCACCGTGTTGCCGCTGATCGTAACCGAAGAGCCGAAACCGTCATTCGCCGCGCCGTCGGAAGCGGTTAGCGTGGCAGTCTGGGTCGCGTTCGCCCAGCCGGAGACGGGCTCCGTGAACACGTAGGCCACTCCATTACCGGAGGGTTCACCTCCGATTGGGCCGGCCTGTGGGCTGCCGACCACCACCGTGTTGCCGCTGATGGAAACCGAAGAACCGAATATGTTGCGCACCGCGACATCGGACGGGGCGAGCGTGGCAGTCTGGGTCATGTTCGCCCAACCGGACGCAGGCTTCACGAATACGAACGCTTCCTGCTCGACCGGGTCTCCAACGGCTATTGCTCCAACGACTATTGTGTTGCCGCTGATCGAAACGGAGTCAATTTCAGTAGGGAAACCTGCTTGCGTGGCGGTCGGGGTGAGTTTGGCAGTCTGGGTCATGTTCGTCCAGCCGGAGGCAGGCTCGGTGAACACGTAGGCCCCCTTGAAGCCGACTGCCTCTGTGACCGCTATCGTACTGCCGTCGATCGAAACCGAAGAGCCGAAACCGTCGTTTACCGCACCGTCGGAAGGGGTTAGCGTGGCAGTCTGGGTCATATTCTCCCAGCCGGAGGCGGGCTCCGTGAACACATAAGCAGCCCCGCCGGTCGTTGCATATAATCCCAACTCTCCGGTCACTCCGATCACTACTGTATTGCCGCTGATCGCAATGGATTGGCCGCAATTGCTGCCAGTATCGGCGGACACTGTTAACTTGGCGGCCTCGATCCAAGCGGAGCCGCTTTTCGTGAACACGTAGGCCCCGTAGCCGCCAGCCGCTCCGGTCGCTCCGAGCACCATCGTATTGCCGCTGACTGCAACCGGGCCGCACGATACACTCCCCGCCGTGCCGCCATCGGACGCCGTGAGTTCGGCAGTCTGCTCGAATAGCGAGGCTGCCGAAAGCATCGTCCGGTTTTCCAAGGCTTCCAGAGACAGACGGCGGAATTTGCGGCCCTTGAATCGGCTATTGCGTTTCGGAGAACCCATCGTGATACCCTTCGTGGCTAAGATGTTCTCGACGAGAGCCGCCGTAAGAGTTTACCCCTTTGTTCTGCGGGATTACATATTAAGCATAGGTCACTTCCTTGGGTTTTGCTGAAATTCCGATGTTGGATCCCCCCTCCGACTGGTGATTTTCAGCGGGGCGCTCCGATTCCTGGCGGCAATGGGTCGCGGTAGCTGGCGTCGGGTCGGATGCCCAAACGGATACCGTCCTGCTAGATTCACGGCGTCCGTGCCGCCGTGCGGCGAGGCTGCCGGCCCATGCCGACATGCCGCCCAGATTCTTGGTCGGATCGTTGGCCGAGTCGATGACGGAGGGGTCAGGGACGCTTCGATCCCGCCTTCCATGCCTCAAGCCGGCTCTGTTGCCCATTCCCGGCTGAGGCGGTAGACTGGCTAAATGCCTGCGTTTCCGCCCCTTCATATCGCCACGACAGTGCTGATTGCAGCATATTTACACGTCCTTCACTCGCGGGATCATGAAAGCTCTGCCGGATGAATTCGATTGCTTCGCTCTCGATTTGCCGGACGCGCTCCTTGCCTACGGGGGGAAAGAAGATCTTCGCATCCTGACCGATCTGCCAGAGCTTCATGCCCTGCGCCGGGCCATAAGAACCGCACCATGGCGCGGCCCCAGTTCCTCGCACCGGGCGAAGACGGCCCGCAGCCAGTGTTCCTGCTCGTCCCGGCGGTCAATTTCTTCGGTGAACTCGGGCCGCGTGTCTGTCACCAGATCGGGATCCGGTAGACGTTCGCAGTATTCCCGCTGGGCCTTTTCAATCACCCGAAGACACGTCCAAATAACTTGACGGTACACCCAGGTCGTCAGGCGGCCCTTGCGCGGGTTGAAGGTTCCGCGCTCCAGGGCCTGCATGACGGCCAGATGGGCATCCTGGATCAGGTCGTCGAGTTCGACACCAGGCGGTGCCTTCCACCGGTGGACGATATGCACGACCAGGGCGCGGACCCACAACCACTACACGCCAACGGCTGCGCCGTAGCCGGGCTTCACCAGCGGTCCGCTGAGAGCTTTGCCGGCGGCAAGGCACGGCCGGATCGCAGCCAGATGCCCAATCCGATGCCCATCGCCGCGACCGCGACCTGCCGCGTCTCTTCGACCAGCGACTCCGGCACCTCCAAGAGCGCGCTGTGATGCACGGGTAGGAGCATACGGACGTCAGCAGGCAAGGTGTCGTGCAGGCGTACAAGGGCCAGCTCGAGCAGGTTGGCCGCGGTGCCCTGGATTATAGACGGTTCGGCGCTATCAAGCCGAGACACGCTCGCCGGACGATACGCGCTGAACCATTCTCAGGGCGCGTTTCCCGCCGGCGATCCCACGCGGGGGTTTTCGCCCCATGTCTTGGCCGTCACAGGAAACATGGAAATACGGAATTTCGTGCAGCCATAGGGCACCAGACGGATCGACTCCGGCGTCTTCCCTTCCACTGGCCGCTCCGGCAAGGCCTGTGCATCGGTCGGTTTCCAGTCGAAGGCGCATGCGGGGACCTTGAGTGCCAAAGGAGCGTCCAACGGCCAGTCCCACTTCTTGGGCATCACCTTGCGCTCCAGCACGATTTCTTTGCCCTCAGCCCCCGGGGCACAGTCCAAGGCAAACTGCCAACGTGCGCCGGCAATGGGCGTGTTCGGGTCGCGATCAGGGATCGGCAGAGCGAAGAGCAGGGGACCGTAGAAAATACTCTCGTAGGGCAGCCGCCGCTTCTTGAATACTTCGGCCGGCATGAAGTTGAAGTAGGCGCGGGCCGACTCGGGGTATTCGGTTTCGTAGCCCCGAGTCACCCGGACCGACATCGGAAAGACCAACACCACTGAATCGCCCTTGCTCCAGGGCCGCTCAAGGCGCACAAAACCCTTCGTGTCTGGTGCCGCCTCGACCGTCGCACCGTTCACCGTGATCCGCGGCGCGGCGCACCAACCGGGAATGCGGAAGTACAGGGGGAAGGTGGCCGTTTGCTGCGGATCGACCGCCACGCGAATCGTTTCTTCGAACGGATAATCCGTGCGGCAGGTCAGGGTCACGGGCGTCCGCTCGCCGGCCAGGGCTGATACGCGGCATGGGCCGTAAAGCGTCGCCGCGAGCCCTCGGTCGGCAGTGGCCATCCATGTATGGATGACGTAATTGGGGACGATGCGATTGACGGTGCCGACGCAGCAAAGGACATTCGGGTAACCCAGGCGGCTGAATTTCAGACACCCGCGGCCCGGACAGTTGGGTTGCTCGCCCGGCAGCGACTCCGGAAGGATGCGGTTGGGCGATTGATAGTAGCACATGGTCTGGAAATCGCGGGCGATCGGTGCGGCTCCGGCGTTGAACATCGCCCACTCGACCTGATCGCCCCAGGTCCGCTGGCCGAGGATCCGGTAGAGCCAAAGCGTAGACCAGATCCGGGCCTCGACGTCGCAGGTCTCCGTCAGGCGGAACGCGCCGATGCCGGAAACGAATTCCTCGCCGGAGGTCACGCCGTAAGAGAGCATGTGGTTCTCGTCGAACCAGCGGAAGGCGTTAAGCGATGCCTGGAGGTATTTTGGCTCGCCGGTGCAGAGGTAGAAGAGAGCCGGTAGCCGGACCTGTTCATAAGCGCCGGTGGCATGACCGGACAGGAACTGCCGCTGGGACCATCGCCGCAGCCCTGCCTGCACCTCCGCCGCGTCGATGGCCGCTCGCAAGCGATCCAGAATGCGCTGGTCGCCGCTAAAGGTATAGGTCTCCAGCATCGCATCGGCATTGCATAGTCCGCTGGAACTAGTGTTGTCGAAGCAGAGATGTCCCATGGGGACGGGGTAATCGCGGTAGGCGGCAACGAGCGCGTCGAGCACTCGCTTTTCGCCGGTCGCCTCGTACCAGGCCACGAGCGCGCGGCCCATCTGCGAATGGGCCCAACTGTTGAATCCTTCGGGGCGATCCTTCCTCCAATAGATGAACGATTTGCCTCCCGCGTTCACGCCGTCGACCACCAGGGCGAGCCGGGCCGTAGCCTTGCGGATGAGTTCCTCGTCGTGCAGGATGCAGCCCAGGCGGAGGAGCCCGTCGAGCCAGTAGCTGCCTTGTTCCAGCGGCCAGCCGGTCCCGTCGGGAGCGGCCCCAGGGCCATTGACGGGGATGCCTTTCCAGGAATCGCGAAAGGTGGGATGCCACTGGTCGAGGTGGCCGGTAATGCCGTCGCGTGCCGCCAGGGCCCAGTCGCGGAGCCAGCCCTGTGGCTCGACGGCGTCGGGCGCCAACGGCGTCAATGCAAGGCGAACGGGCATTTCGGCCTTGCGGTTGACCTCCGCGGCCGAAACCGCCGGGGCAAGTATGAGCGGCCCCATGCCGATAAGCGAAAGCGCGACCCATCGAGTAAACGTCTTCATGTTCATCTCCTTTTTGCTTGTCGACCCGCGATTACCTCCCGACCGCCAAGCTAGTCTACCCCCGCACGCCCGCGCCTTGCAAGCATTACTACTACCGCTGACCCGAGCCAGATCTTATTTACGTTAATTGAATCTCAGGCAGTTGACCGGTCCCATCCCGGACATTTTGTCCGGGATTGCGTCCTCACAAAGGGATTGGCCTGGCCCGACGGCATGCGGCAGAAAGACGATCATCCGGGGCAAGCACACGGGGAGGCAGCAACTGTGCGTGTGAAACGGCCCAGCGAGGAATCGTATCGAGGAAGACGGAAGGTCTGTCGGCGATTCGGCGTGCATGGTCTAGTTGGCACGTCCGTTACTTGCTATTATGGCGGACAACCATCAGCGGGAAACTATCGACGGGAACAAACATGAATCGACAACAGTGGCGTGCGGCATGCGTGGCCGTTTTCATGCTTAGCTCGATCCTGGCACAGGCAAGCGAGAAACCGGTCGCAAGCCTGGTCCGCTCGGCGGCCCCTGACTGGCCACAGTGGCGCGGCCCAAAGCGCGACGGCGTGTGCGCGGAGACCGGACTCCTGCCGGCCTGGCCCAAGGGCGGGCCGAAGCGACTCTGGACGGTTTCCGGCCTTGGCAATGGCTACTCGTCGCCGATCGTCGTGGGCGACACGATCTACATTACCGGCGACCAGGGCGACGATCTGGTCATTAGCGCCTTAGGCTCGGACGGTTCCCGCCGTTGGAGCACTCGAAATGGCAAGGCCTGGAATAGTTCCGTCCCTGGCTCGCGGGCAACGTGTACGTTTGACGGTGAAAAGCTATATCACATGAACGCCCACGGCCGGCTGGCCTGCCTCGCGGCGGTGACCGGCGCCGAGCTATGGGCCGTCGACACCCTGCAGCGATTCAAAGCCGACAACATCACTTGGGGCATCTGCGAATCGGTGCTGGTCCACGGCGACCGCGTGTTCGTCACACCTGCCGGCAAGGATGGGCTCATGGCGGCCCTCGACAAGCGATCGGGTGCCACGGTGTGGGTCACGCCGTCGTTACCGGAAGAACATGCATGCTATGGGTCTCCCATCCTCGTGGCTATTGGCGGACGGCAACTGGTGGTCAACAGCGGACCGCAGTATGCATTTGCGGTCGACGCCGAAAGCGGCAAACTCTGCTGGCAGGTCCCGCAGGTCGATCGAAAGAACACGCTCACTAGCACGCCCGTCTTGGCAGCGGCCGGCGACATGCTCATCTTCACCAATGCCAGCCGCGATTACGGCGCAGTCCTCGGAGTGAGGTTCGACGCGGTCCGCGCGGAAAAGGCCTGGACACGGGAAGTCACCATCGGCCAGGGCGGACTGGTGTACGGCGGCGGTGTGCTGGTGGGCTCCAGTGAAAGAGGTGAGATCAAGGGCTGGTTGGCTATCAACCCAGATACTGGAAAGGCCACTCGCGCCGGCGATTTGCCGGTTGGGGCCGCGATCTACGCCGATAAACGATTCTACTGCCTTTCGGAGTCGGGCACGATGGCCCTTCGGGAATTGACCGGCGAAGGCTTTAGGACGACGGGCAGTTTCGTATTCGCCAAGAAGCGGGATGTATGGGCCCACCCGGTGATCTGCAAGGGCAGGCTCTACCTCCGTTGCCACGACGAGCTATCCTGTTACGACATCCGTGCCAAGGGAGAATAGCGTCTTCATTCACGTCGAGTTCCTTTGCTGGAGGAGGGGGCACGAACCTGAATCGGCCACTGGAGTCCCAGAGATAACGGTTGCGCCGGAGCCAGTGTCCAAACGCGGGCCGCTGAGGACGTTGCCACCCGCACTGCACAGGCCGGATCGCAGCCAGACGCCCGAGCCGATGCCTTGCCCAGGACCTCAGGCGGGTTTGTGAGGAGGCGGCCGAGCATGGCGTTCTGCGAGGCGCCTTCACGAACTGTCGATGCTTGGTGCGGAGCCTGGGCGGCTGAGCACTCGACCGGACACGAGGCTTGATGAGGCAGCCGGACAAGTTGGAAATCCGAAGGCATTCCCATGCCGGGGCTTCAGCCGTTAATCTGGCAAGCGGCGAGGCCCTGGGTCGAGAAGGACGGTCTGAGCAGGCACCTTGACGCCGAAAGTCTATCGCGAGGAGGCCGAGGCCGGTCGATAAGCTGGGGTGTGAAGCAGGATCGTCGAGACCATTGCGTAGTGCCAGGCCCAGAACACCGGCCAGAAACCGAGGTTGGCGAGGACCGCCAGGCCGCATGCATGAAGGCTGGGCTGGCGAAGGGGTTCGGATTGCAGAGCTGCGTGGGCATGGCTGCAATGCCTTGATCAAGAGGGGGTACCTCGACCCGGCATCTCCACAGCTTGTAAGACCGTGGCTGACGGACATGGCTTGCAGCATCGCAGGACGGACAGGGCTGGAGGCCCGGTCACATAGTCCAGTACGCTCGTCGGCATGCAGATGGGTGAACAGCACTTCATAAACGTGGCGTCATGGCTACGCGCGACCTCCAGGAGCGAGGGCACGACGCCCGTACCGCGGTTACCATCGTTTGGCCTCACGCGATTCTATTTCCGGAAATAGGATTACTGGCAGCCAAGATAGAGCGACACGCAAGACCGATCAAGAAACAGAACCAGTCCCTCTGATCTTCACCATCGCTTTTTTAATCCACGCGGGCCGCGGCCTCCAAGATGGCGGCCCGCGGCCATGTGGCAGCGACGGCAGTCTTTGGCTGAAATCGGTTCCGGAGAGCGCCAGACGATGGACTGTGAACTGCCACCTCGTACCACAGCGTTTTCCACTCCGGGCCTATGGCGATCACCGCATGGCTGCCCGGAGCCGGTTGGCACGGCACGACGATCCGTCGTTGGCCACGTTCGTCCAGCGCCCAGACCTTCACGTTTTCAGCCGCAAACGGCACGGTGAATCTAGCCGAAATGCCTTCCACCAGCGTCGGCGCCTTGCCCCAGTCGTTTCCCACCGAAGTGTGCTCGGTGTTCTTCCAGCCCATGTCGGTGTTCTCGACGTGGCCTGTGGCGGTGATAAGCCAGCGCGACGGCGCGGTGGTTAGGTCACCCTCGATGGCGGTGAGCGTCACGGCACTCCAGCCGTCCTGGCGGGTCTGGCCGGGCTCGATCACGAGGCCGCCTAGCTCGTAACGCTGGCCGCCGCCGTAGCCCACGACGGCCTTGCTACGCGGGGTGTTGATGGTCACCACGCCATGACCGGGGCGACGCAGGTCCCACCGCAGTTGGCCGGTATCGGACACAAAGTCGTCAATCGGCAGCTTGACCTGGTCTGGCCGCAGGGCGTCGGGAGGCACTGTCTGGCCTTCGACTGCCAGTGCCACGCGATGGACCAGCGTCGCCTCGGGCGGGACGCCACGCGGGCCGAGATCAACCAAACTCCACGGATACTGGCGAGGCAACAGGTCTAGTTCCTGTTGGCGGTCAAGGCTGGCCACTACCTGTTGCTTCGCCGGCGCCACGTCGCCGCGTAGGAACATCGCTGCTGCCGGAATCAGCGTTACCATCTTTGTTGGGTGCTGGTCGATATCGAACCATTGCCGGATTCGCCGCAGAGGGAAGTCGTTGCTCTGGGCGAACCGTGAGGTGGAGAGGTAGTCCCAATCCTGCAGGCCGGCATAGGCTCCGCGCAGCAGACTCCCTTCGCTGCAGAATGTGTTCGGCGCAGGGTGGCCGTACTCGGTGATACAGAACGGCTTGTCCAACACCCGGTGCAAGGCCATCCCGGGCAGCAGGCCGCCGCGGGCGTTGACCATCGAGACGTTCCGCACGTACCAATTCGATGAATCCCACGGCCGGCCGGGGAACACGGGGTGCTGCCAGTAGGCATGGCTGTCAATGCAGTCCAACTTGGCCATCAGGTTCGGCGTGCTGCAGCCGACGATGGTGCCGATCACAACTCCCTGCACCTTCAGCCCGTCCTTCAGGTAGTGGTAGCGCGTCTGCCAGTAGGAGTCTTCGGTCTCCCACAGGAAACGCACCCAGTCGCGCGTGGCCGGTGATGAGCGGTCGGCGAGCTTGTCATGCGGCAGGCTGGACACCGTGCCCGCCTGCAACGTCTCGCTCAGCGGGCAGGCCTGTCACACCGCCGGGCGCAGGCTGATGCCGGCCAGCCAGATTCGCCCAGCCTGCATTGGCGGGTCGAACACCAATCGGGCGTTCTCCTCGTCGCTGTTCGGTTGCACCACCAGCCGGTATGCCTGCCACTCGCTGGAGAGCTGCACAGTGCCCTCGCGGCCGAGGGTCTGCCACGGCGCGTGACCCATCGCCAGGCTGACCCGCAACGCCATCCGCGTCTCGGCCTTGGCCCACCAAGTGGCCGTGTAGCCCTGCTTTGCCAGCAGCCTCAAGCCGAACTGTTCGAGCCGCACATGCCACGACTCGGTGCCGATCTTCTGGACGTTGACGCACACCGATCTTGCGCCATGTAGGTCGGCCGGTACGTCGCCGGTCACCTTCGCAGTCGCGGCGGCCGGCTGGTGCAGTTCCAGCGTCCAGCCATCCTGGCCGTGGGAGAAGTCGGCGTTCTTCAGCAACTCGCCGCCCAACGGCTGAGCACCCTCGGACCACACATCTCTCAGCCGCTCAGTGGTAACGTAACGTCCCTTCAGCCACTCGTCCCATAGCCCACGCAGTTCCATCTGGAATACCCCCGGGAGCTGGTCGAGCGTCCCGGCCAGCCAAGCGTGGAGCAGGCCGTTCTCGTTGTTGATCTCGACCATCGCCACCGCCGGGTCCGCGGCGTACGTCTTCCCGGTGTAGGAATTGCGGTGCAGCAGCAGGGTGCGATCGTACTCCTTCTGCAGTTCAATCTCCTTGGGATTGAAAAACCCCACCACGTGCCGGCCCTGATAGGGCGCGCTCATCTGCTCGATCTCCGGCGGCAGGCCGTCGGCGGCGTTGAACGGGCGGTAGTTGAGCGTACAGAGGTAAATGTAGACGCCACGCTGGATGAGCTGGGCGGTGAAGTAATCGAGTCGGTCCAGCGCCTCGGGCTCGAAGGTGCGAGTGTCCTTCGCGTCGCGCGCCAACAGCCCGTTCGGAGATCGCTGCATGTCCATGATGTGAAAACGCACGATGTTGTTGCCGAACTTGGCCACCCGCGCAGCGACCTTGTCCGCCTGGTCGTGGGTGGGAAAGGCCGCGCTGAAGGCCAGATCAACTCCGTTCAGGCGAAGGCGCCGTCCGCCGGTGTAAAGATGCCCGTCCGGGCCGACGTGCACCGGCCCGAACTTGCCGGCTGGCTTCGGCAGCCAGCCGCTGAGATCGGTGATACCGGGCGAGGCGTCGTCCCAGGGCAGCACGAACGGGAACAGCGGGGCCGGTTCGGCGACGGCTACGGCCGTCACCAGACATAACCCGAAGAGCGTGATGAAGGTGCATTTGCTCCCCGCCCAGACCTCCCTCAGTGACTGATCGCTGAAATTCAGCATGATTTCCAACAGTAGTGAGTTTCGCCAGGAGAAAGTTTTCCCATTTCATGGTTGACCGCTGGGATCTCGACGGCGTTCAGTCGGCTGGTCGCCCGTCGAGGAACACGCGCGGAAGGCCGCGGTCGAGTACGACAGCCACATGTTGCCAGACGCCGGGCTTCAATACGTTTCGGACCAGTCTCTGCTGATCGCCGACGATCAGCCGCAGGCTCAGACCCGGAAAAGTGTCGAGCAAGAAGCCGTCGTTCTGGCCGGCCGTGAGCTTGTCGAGCACGCGGCCGGATTCTTTGTCCGCGGGACAAATCCACGCTTCGAAGGAGACCGATCCGACAAAATCCTCGGCGCTCGTCGGTAGCTTGTCGCCGGGCTTTGGCTTAAGTCGGCAACCGACAACCCGCGGGACCGCGACCGGCTTGGTGCGGTCACCGACGGCCAGATCTCGAATCGTCCGCGGCGAAAGCTTGCCCCGAAACATCGTCACGCGCCCGATCTCGCCGCGAAAACGGTTTCCTCCGTTCTGGTCCAAACCGACGCGAAGCGGATGAACATTGGATGGGACGGCGAGCAGCTTGCTGGCCTGCGGCTGGCAGAGGACCACATCCGGTTTTCGCGAGGCGGGCTGAATGTCCCATGCGATCAGCTTGCCGTCTTTCACAGTTGCGGCGAGGACCGCGCCACGCGTCACGTGCAGTTTGAAGTCCACATCCCAATCGGCTGGCCATGCCGGCAGGAGCAGAATTTTTCGCCCCGCTTCCTGCACGAGCATCCGTTGCAAGGCCACCGAGCCGGCGCCGAAATGATCGAAGTCCGGACAGGAATCCGGTCCCTCGCGACCGTACAGCGGGAAGCGGCACGCGGTCGAGGCGATGCGGAAGCGCTGAACCAGTCCGTCGGCCGCCTCCGCGGCATGACCGGCATAGGCCCAGTGGATTTGATCCTGCGTCCAGCAGGCGCAGCCAAAAACGTCCTTGCAGGTGCGATGTTGCATTGTCCAAGCCACGAGTTCACCTGAACCGAGGCCCAACCCGAAACAGCGGAAAGGAAAGACCGGGTAGAGTTCGCCGTTCTCGCAGTTACCCTGCTTCTCGTATTTTTCGGCGGGGGCAAGGGCCTTGCGACCTTCAACGGTCCGCATGGGCACCTCCGGAATTTCCGTGCGAAACCTGCGCCAACGAGCCTGGTCTTCGTCCGTCCCGGCTTTCATGGCCAACAATTCGTCCAAACAAAACCGCAGCCCGGCCACATCCGGCGCCGGGTTGACCGCGATCCACCAGGTCTCGATCACCTGCGCCGGGTCGAGGCGAAGTTTGCCGTCCGCGCCCCGCGGATAGTGTTTATCGAAGAACAGCAGGACCTCCCGGGCGAAGGGCACCAGCACGCGGTCGCGAAAGGCGGTATCGCCCGTGTAATTGACGTAGTCGAGCATCATCGCGGTCGTCTCCAGGCCGCTGGTGAAGTAATAATCGTGATACCAACCCTCGTACTTTTCGCCGGGCCTGGTTTTGGGTGGGTGGCTGCCCTTGTCGCAGTCCCATTCACCGCCCGTGGGGGCGATGTTCTCGCGGTAGTAGGCGCCGTCGTGCCCGAACCAGGCCTTGGTGATGGCCTTTCGCATGGGAAGCAGGTTCGAGTAGTAGTCGAAGAACGGCTTCATCAGGTCGAAGTCGCCGCTGGCCAGCAGCGGCCAGTACAGCAGGCGCTGGTTTTGGTATGTGAAGCGGCGTCCCCACAGCCGGTCGTCTTCGCCTGTGAGTCGCGTTCCATGCGGCTGCGGAACGGCAGCGGATCCTGGCTTGTCGTCATGCATCTTCACTCGCAACTGCTGGGTGAAGATCCCGCCGTTGAACTTGGTCTGGATCCGGCCGCGGCTCTGGCAGGCCATCAGAAAGCGGAAGACATTGTAGCTCTGCGTTGCCAGCGCGGCACCATCCTCCTCGTTGCGGCGGCCGTCGGGCGAAGCCTCGCCCTTGAACTTCTCCCGCGCGTCCGCTGGCACAGTGTTGTCGGAGGCGATGATCCAGCTTCGCTTCCAGAAGCTGGCCCACCACGCGCGGTGCTTTTCCCAGTCTCTCGTCGCGTCCACCGGACGCGCTGCCTGCTTCTCGATGGCCTCGATCCAGTTCGCAGCTTTGGGCGTCTGCATCGAGCAGGCATGGATGCGGATGTCGAAATACTTCCCCCTCCCTGCAAGTGCGCCCTCGTTGAGCGTCAGCGTCGGACTCTCGATCAGGTTCCCAAACGTGTTGAAGCGGTAGGGATCTGGAAACGTGGCTGCCATGTGCTCGACCTGGTAGGTCTTCAAGTCGGCGCGGTAGACGCTTTTGTCGCCGACGGGAAAATACCAAAGAATCTTCCCGCCGCGCTCGATCCGCACGTCCTGCGTGCCGTCCGGACGCTTCCAGAACTCCGGACGGACAATGACCGCGATCTCGCGGGGGGCTGCGATTTCGACGTGATAGACGGGCCGCAGTGCGTCCACCCAGACCCGCACCGTCACGCCGTCCGCCTCGATCCGGATCGAGCCGCTCGGCAAGTCCAGTGTCTGCCGGAACGGAATGCCGGACTTGAACGGATTGGGGTTGAGTGCCACCCGCACGCGCCCCGTCTTGTAAATGTCACCGGAGGAATTGAATGCGTCATTTTTCGACAGCAGCAGATACAAGTCGCTATTCTCGATTGCATACACGCCGGCGCCGATGTCGCCGTGGCCGATGGGCATCACGCCGGAAGCATCCTGCGATGGACTGTTCCAGACGACGTTGTAGCGGGCCATACGTTGCGCGGCGGAGACATCTGCCACTGGCTCCGTCGCGTGCAGCGCAGTCAGCGGAGCCAGCAGCAGGGCGGAGAGGATGAACAGGGACGGTTTCACAGTCGTTGTTTCCTGCGGGTGTCGAATTGTTTCTGATCGGCCTCAATGGTTGCGACTTCCGACGTTTCCAACTTAACGATTCTAACCCGAATCCAAAGTGTTCGCTATCGACCCAGACAGTTACTTCATGTTTCCGACTGGCCACGATCCGACCCAGGCTGAAGACAAGGTGGTTACCCGCGAAAAAAGTGCAAGACGTCGCTCTCGGTGCCCGGATGAGACTGGCGCGGGAGTTCGCGCGCTCACTTCAGCCGCAGGATTCGCACGCCATACCCTTCGAGCGCCAACTTCAGTTCGCCCCCCTGACCATTCCAGGTGAGTCTCTCGCCTGGCAATTCTACGTTGTAGGCCGTAGTGGGACTGACACCCAGGGCCCTAAGATCGAGGTCAAATCGGACCTCGGCAGGTCTCGGGTTCCAGGTGCAGACCAAGAGCATCAACTCCTTGCCACGTTTCAAGAGCAGCGTCTTAGCATCCGGATCGCTCACTTTGACTGGGAACCCCTCGTCCCAGTAGTTGAAAACATGGCAGTCGTCCTGTGCATAGCCAAAATCCTTGATCGCCTTGAGCATTGGCCCTTCCACATCTTCGCCCATCCCCCACCAGCGGATCTCATGCACCATCATCACTCCGAACCGCGTGCGGTGGGCAATGCGTTTCTCTTCAGCCGTTTTGTAGTCCATGATCCGGTCCAGTGCCCACGGTACGTTACCGCTCTGTCGGCCAAGCGTCTCGGCGCGAAGAAAATCGTGCGGGAACTTGGATTGCTGCGGCTCGGGGCCGAATTTCCACTCCAGGTCCAAATTCTCGTCGTTCCACACCATGTAAGGCAGGATGTGCGTGTTGGTCATGTGGATCATCATGGCCGGTAGGGCATCGGGCGGGGCAAGTTGCCGATGGATCGTCCAGATCCGTTTCAGGTACTCACGCCGTGCCCACATGCCGGCCGAAGGCTGGATCTGGCCGTTGGGCAGACGGTAGGCCGCGGTGGTCAGCGGATCGTAGGAACGGATCGGGAAGGCATTGTCGAAATAGCACCCGATCCCGCGCTTCACCCATTGTGCCGCGTACCAGCAGGCGAAGTCGCGATAACTGGCGACGATGCCTGCCGTATTGATCCCGGCCTCGTGGTGCCAAGGTTCGGTCTCGCGCTCGACCAGCGGCCGGTGCCAGTCGCCCGACCACTCGCTCTGGAACACGTGTGATTCGGGATGGATTTGCGACGTAGTGTGGAATTCCTCGAAGTAGATTTTGTAGTACTTCTGGTCCGGGCCGAACGTGCCCAGGAACGGGCCGAGGGCCAGGTTGATCATGTCCTGGCGGAATTTCGGCTGCATGTCGCTCGGGAGGTTCCGCACTTTCCATGCCTCAAGCTGCTCCGCTGTCGGCCCAGGTTTGCCGGTACGCTTGGCGTAGGCCCAGTCGGCGATGCAAAAATCGTTCCCCCACGGCATTTTGCCGCAGAACGTTGCGATGTTGGCGTAGCCCATGTTGAACTTCGACGGCTCCCATACGTCCCGCCGTCGCCAATCTGCCGGCATCGGTTTGGCCGGACTGGCCATCAGACCGAAGATGATGGTCCGCGGCGAAGTAATGACTACCGGTTTCTGGATCAGGTTGATCCGTAGCGTCAGCACCCCGTCTTTGCGAATGAGTTGCTGGCAAGCCGCCGACTTCTCCGGGTGTTCGGCGTCGACATCCAGCTCCCAGCCCCGGTCGTTGTCGGCAAACCAGCAAAGCCCGCGTTCCTCGCCGCCCAGCCACAAGTAGCACTTGAAATTGCCGAACCACTCGCCGTCAGGAAACTTCGTACTGTCCCAAACGATGCCTGGCCCGGACGGCGTTGCGCCCGCCGGATTGATGCGGAGTCCTGACGTAGTGACGTGCCAAAGAGGCACCAGGGCATCTTTGAACGGAATGTCCAGGTGCAGGTCGCCCAGCGGATGGTTGCCGCCAGAGGGTTCAAGCGTCAGTTCCACTTTCGTGCAACCATCGCACTCCGTGGCGCATCGCGAGCGCACGGTCACGGCCGGATGCCGGGCTTGCCCTTCGTAGACCGCCGCCTGCCCTGCCATCTTGGTGAATCGCCCTTGTCCTTTCAGTACGGTCCCGTCCGCCACCAAAGTGACGGGCGCGGCCAGCAGTTCCTTCATGCCTCCGGCCGAGACATTGCCTTCAGCCCGCACCGATCGCCACAGCCCAAGCCCGTCGACGGAGTACTCTCGCGATACCACATTGATCTTCGCTCCCTCCACCTTGATCGGCTTTAGCGGCGGCAGCACCTCGTCGGTTATGCCTAGCCGGTTGCCCTCCCACGGGAACCGTATCCGCTTGAAGGTCCGCACAAACGGCTCCTTGCAGCCGTCCAGCGTGACGGTAAGCCGGTACTGGCCAGCCGGAAGTTCGCCGACATTGAACTCCTTCAAGCCCGGAGGCTGCTGCCAGGCGATCGTTTGTTCGACGACCTTCCTGCCGTCAGGGCCGGCGATCACCACCTGGGCCTGGCGGCTGGCCTGCGCCAGATCCTTCCCGAGTTCGCGGGGATCAATCTGCACCCGAACCATTCCGTAGGACGGGTAATACGCGAAACGCACCGCTGCTTCGCGGTCGGGTCCGATCGCGTATTCCCACTTTCTCTGCGGCGCACGCGACCACTTCAGTGCATAGTGCAGGTACGTTGTTCGTCCGTCGGGCGAGGTGACATCGAGCACCAGATCATGTTGGGCTGACTCGTGCAGACGCCCTTTCGGCACGTCGTAGGCGCACGCCGTGGCGCCGCCGGCCGGAAGGTCCATGAGCTTGTCATCCTTCAACTCGGGCATGTCGGACGAGGTGATGCGGAGCGACACCTTAGCCTTGCAAGCCGCACCCGGGTTAGCGATTCTGGCCCGCAGTTGTAGCTCGCCAGAATGCACCTTTTCGCCCAACGACGTGATCTGCACTGTCGGGGCGTCGTCGGTCAATTTGATGGCCGCGTAACGGTACCAGTCGATGAAGGCCCCGCGGACGGGGAACCAGGTACTTTGCACCCATGGCGCCTTGTAGTTTCTCGCGATCAGCACGCCAAGGGTCTTGCCGACGGTTTGCCCGCTTTTCCAGCCCAGATCGGCCAAGGGAAGACTGATCTCGGCAGTCCAAAGGTGCTTGGCATGGTCGACCGTGCTCTTGTATTCCCAATGGCCGTTCCAGCCCGTGTCGGGGCCGCTCTTCGGATCGAAACTGACGTTGTAGATGCCGCCCTGGGCATTGCAGATCATTTGGTAGAACCGCAGGTCTCCCTTGCCTTCGGCCCGGTGCTCCCGGTTGGGATCCAGCCAGATCTCCAGGCACTCATCGAAGATATAGTTCTTGTCGCGGGTGGTCCCGGAGCTGTGGTCCTTGCCGTCGGGTGGGTACTCGCTGACGACCGCGATGTATAGCCGATCGCGTGAAAAACCGAAATAGGTCGCTCCGGTACGCGCGTCGAGCGTAGTCGAGCCGAAGATGGCCTGAAACCCGGTGGTCCGCAAGGCGCCGTCCCACTCGCCCGGTTCCAGGCGACCGTCCACGGTTGGCGGCTTCTTGAAACAGGCCACGGTGGCAACGCCGTAAGGTATCTCCTGCGGGTTGGGTGCCGCCCAGCATTGGTCCGTCAGCAAACCGACAGTGGCGAGCAAGATGTTACAGGTCAACGTGAATTGTCGCGCAGTCATAATATACTCTCCACAGGTAGGTATGCTCTACTTTGCCGGTCCCTTGGTGACGGCTGTGCTCGCGCCGGTCAACTCGCACCATTTGGCCATCACAGCGGTAACCTCCGCTTTGCCGACCTTTCCGTCCCAGGCGGCCACGCAATAACGCAGCTTCATGGGGTGGCCGGCCCGGACCGTATAGGGATCGTTGTCGAGATTCAGGCCGGGGCCCACGTAGCCGAACTCGAAGGGATTGTTCAGTCCGCACCAGTTCTTGGGATGACGCGGATTGTCAGGATGATCGTAGACTGCGACGGTGACTTGTTTACCTTTTTCCGGGTAGTACACGTACGCAAGCCAATTGCCCGTGATCCATCGATTGCCCTGGCCCGCATCGCACCGCTGGTTTTCGCCGAAAATGTCGCCCGCCGCGTTCAGCATGCGCACGCCCAAACCGGCGAAGTCGTATCCCTGGAGTACAACGTTGCCCACGCCTTCAGGGCACGACAGTTCGCTCTGCCATTCGAGAATCGTGACGCTGGCAAGCCCGGCGTGCTGATACATGGCGATACTACGACTTTCCTTCAGAAGCACTTTGGTGGCTGCTGCCGTACTCCGCCAGGTCAAATCCTGGCTGAAGCCCGTTTTCTTCGTTCCCTGGATTTCCGCCTGAAAGAACTTGACGACCGAAGGGACTTCCTTGGCACTGCCGTGGAAGAAGTCGAGACGGTTGCCTGCATCCGACAGGTAAGTGCCAAAAAACACACCCCAGTGACAGCCATGGGGTAGTTTGGATGAATCGCCGGCGATGACATTCACTCCGCCGCGCGTGTATAGGAAGTGGACGTGCGGCATGGGATCGAGCTTGTTGTGGTAAACCGCCAGCGGTTCCCGCCCCAGCGAGAATGTCATTGTCTGGGTTGCAACATCCGCAACGAGCTGGATTCGGTCTTCTGCTCGTAATTGCATCGAGCCCCAGAAGGAAAAACCGGCCAGCAGCCAAAGGACCAAAAGCTTTCTCAGCATGTGTTGCGGACCTTTCGTGTGTCGTGGAGGAACGGAGACAGCCTCATGCACAAAACGGAATGTCAGCCGGCACCAGTGTCGCAAGCGGCGCGGGCCGTGTCAATAAGGCGTTGTACTCAACGAGGCTGCGGGGTGCGCCTGCTGGGCTGCCTTGCTGGGACGGCCATTTCGGCAGGCGTTGCAGAGCAGCGGCCCGAGTCGGTCGATCGGACCATGCTATGGCAGTACTGCGTTGGCCGGTTTAGCCCAAGTAATCCCTGGCTTTATCTTCGTACCGCCTAGCACAGCTCCCCTTTCATCATCGGGTTGCATCGACGAATCCGGACTGAAGGCCCGTTTTCGCTCATCTTCGGCTTGTCGCTCATGGATTGCTCCTGATGATGGGATATTTTCCGTAGGATCGGGCTTCGTCGAACATGGCCACGATATTGGCCAAAGGCACGTGCGGCTGGATGTTGTGGACGGGATTGAAAACGAACCCGCCTCCGGGCGCCAGATCGGCAATGCGGCGGCGGACTTCCGCCCGTACCTGCTGGGGAGAGCCCAAGTTCAAGACCCGCTGCGTGTCACAGCCGCCTCCCCAAAAAGTCAGATGGCGGCCGAACTTCTTCTTCAGCAATGCGTAGCTCCTAATTCATTGCCCTGCCGTTCGCTGCCAATGAGCAATTACCTCCATGCAGCGCTGGATGCACTGCTGTCGCGGCAACCTCGTATTGTACACGCCGATCGAACAGTATCGCTGATACCCGACCTGCTGGAGTTGGTCAAGAAACGCGGCGGTGGGCCAGTGGGCCGTACCCAACACGTCGCGATTGGTCTCGCTCAAATGGACGTGGGCGAGGATGTCACGAATGGCCGGCAGGGGCGCGAACATGTCGCGCTCTTCGATGTTCATGTGGAAGGTGTCGATCATCATGCGCACGCCTGGTAAGTCCAGGCCACGGACCAAGTCGGCCACTTCCGCAATCGTGTTGTGAAAACCTACCTCGCCGTGCTGCACGGGCTCAAAGGCCAGGGTCACGCCGGCACTTGTGGCATGCTGCCCCACTTCGATCAGGGCCTCGCGGATTCGCCCCGCGGCGAGGGCACGGTCCGGCTCGTCCTTCAAGCGTCCTTGCAGCGAGCCGAAGACGATGGTTGAACCCCAACGGGCCGCCAGGTCGACGAACGAATTCAACAGGTCGATCGTCCGCCGCCGCACAGCCGCGTCGGCTGTGCTCAGGCAGTTGCCGCGAGTCGCATAGGTCGAGCCGGTCTGGAAGGCACACATCGCATAGCCCACTGCCTCAAGGCTGCGGCGCACGTGGGCTTCATCGAACAAGGCCGGATCGGGGATTTGCAGTTCCACCGCGTCGTAGCCGGCCCGTCGCATACAGGCCAGATCGCTATCGAACTCAGTCCAATCGCGATAAGAGGCCGGATTGGGCAGCACGAAGCTCATGCGCACTGGAGGCCGAAACATGGGGGGCGAGGTTGCGTTGCTGCTCCAGAGAACTCAATTGGGTTTCCATTCGATGGGTGTGGTTTCAGCGGCGCCGCCGTCGACCGGCAGAACCAACCCAGTAATCATCGACGATGCCTCGCTGGCCAAGAACACGATGGGCCCAACCAGCTCGTGCGGCTGGCCGATGCGTTTCATGGGCAGCTTGGTCATCACTTGTTCCATGAATCGTTGGTTGGCGAAGATGCTGGTGGCGTTCATGTCGGTCTGGAACCAACAGGGCGCGACGGCGTTGACACGGATACCGTGGGTGCCCCATTCGCAAGCTAGATCGCGGGTCAGGCCGGCAATCGCGGCTTTGGTGGCGCTGTAGGCGGCGTTGCCGCGCCCCGTGCCCTGCAACCCGCCGCCGAGGGCCGACATGTTGACGATGTTGCCGCCACCTTGGGCCAGCATCAGCCGCCCCACTGCTTGGCACATCCAGAAAGTGCCGTAGTAGTTCACTTCGGTCAGCCGGCGGACGGTCTCGGGCGGAATTTCGTCCGTCGGGATGCGGGCCGTGATACCGGCAATGTTCACGAGAACGTCAATACGGCCGAAGTCGCGAACGATTTCATCGACGGTGCGGCGCACGGCCGCCTCGTCGGCCACGTCGCATCCATAGGCATTGGTCCGGCGCCGCAAGGCTGCGATGGCGTCGATGGTCGCGGCGCATCGCTCGCGGTCTAGGTCGACTGCGGCAACGTCGGCTCCGAAGGCGGCCAACCCGACTGCTGCGGCGCTGCCCAGTCCGCGGGCCGCGCCCGTCACCAGGGCCACCTTCCCGCTCAGGTCGAACAAATGCTCATGCATATTAACCCCGTACATTTCTGAACGCTCACGCGTGCCGGCCCCTGTGCCACGAATCGGCAATCTGCTCCAGGGTCCGGCCCTTGGTCTCCGGCAGCATCCACAGGCCGAAAAGGAAGGCCAGCCCACAGATCACCGCCGAAAGCCAGAAAGCCCCGCCAATCGAACCGATCAACTTCTCCGACAGACCTGCAATCACGGGGAATAGGTATTGTGCCAGGAAGCAGACGGTCCAGATAAAGGTGGTCGTGATGGCGACGGCGCGGCGCGGATCCGGGTGGGAAAAATCTCCGACATCATCAGCCAGGGCAACGAGCCCAGGGCGAACGAATGCGGAATGGCACACAGGAATACGGCGGCCAGCACCACCGGTCCGGTGATCTGCCAATGGAACACCAGTCCCATCCATATGTTGGCGGCGACCATAACGAGCGAGCTGACCAGCCACAAGGGCCGGCGACCGGCCCGGTCGACCACGAGACAGGCCGCGAGCGTCATTAAGCCCATAAAACCGTAAGCCAGCAGGAACTGGAAGATCGCGTCGGACCTCTCGAAACCCGCGGCCTGGAAGAGGTAAGCCAGGTACGAACACATGCCGGTCCAGCCCGTAGAATTGTTGAAAAATGCCAGGCCGAGTCCCACCGCGAGCGCCATCCTCAGCCCCGGTGCGAACAGCTCCGCAAGAGTGCCCGACTCCGCCGAGAGTGATTTCTTGATCTCCGCCAGTTCGGCATCCGCGAACTCGGGCCCGTCGATCCGGGCAAAGACGGCCCGTGCTTTGTCCAGATGGCCTCGCTCGGCCAGCCAGCGCGGGCTTTCCGGCACCAACATCAGCAGGAGGACGAAAACAGCTACGAACACCGCTTCCGACCCGAACATCCAGCGCCAGCTTGTTTCGGGCGGGAGCCAGCGGGCCAGAAGCCAAGCCACTCCCGCGGCCAGGATCGAGCCGATGACAATGGCCAACTGGTACATGAGCCCCAATCCGCCTCGCCAACGGGCGGGGGCAATCTCGTTCGTATAGATGGGCGAGGCGATCGAGCACAACCCGACGCCGATGCCTCCCACGATGCGAAAGACGTTGAACGTCAGCATGTCGTTGGGCACAGCGGTGAAGATCGAGCCCACCGCCAGCAGGAAGCAAGCGACCAGCAGGGTATTGCGGCGGCCAAGGCGGTCGCAGAGCCACGCTCCGAGCACCGGTCCGATCATACACCCCAACCCGGCACTGGCGGATGTGAAGCCGAACATCGCATCGGATAGGCCGAACTGCTCTTTCAGAAAGACATTGGCCCCGCCGATAATGGCCAGGTCGTAGCCAAACAGGAACCCACCGACCGCCGAGATAAAGGCAATGAGGAAGGCGTAGAGCTTGCCTTGCATGCCCCCAAGGCCGTTCGGCGTCGTGGTGCCCGATCGAAACGGTTGATCGACGGAGGTCGTCACGGCAGATTATTCCCAGGATGGTCAGGCTGGGGCCAAAAGTCCCGGTGCAAGGGGCAATCGCAACATAAAGCGGGGATTTCTCATTTCAAATCCGCCTGGATAGGCTGGAGCAACAATATCGCTCCCATGTTAGCATGGCAGTGCGTCACTTTCCAGCAGGCGCGCCGATTCCCCATTCAGGATTTCGGTGTCCCTCCGCAGACGCCAAGAAATCGGTCCCAGGAACGCTTTGTCTTCCGACGCACTGCCGATCCGCCCTGCGGCTTATTTTCCATCCAAAACATTCCGAGATTGCAGTCACGTCAAGCAAAGCACCGAGAAGTCATCCAGAAGCGGTTCTCGGGAACGTGCTGACCTGCTTGCTTGCCAAACCGTTTGGCTGCCGCGTGGCCCCAGTCCAAATGTATTTCCGGAAATAGGTTTTGCCGTTCAGGCATGGCACTCAACGGGGCTGCGGAGTGCGCCTGCTGGGCTACCTTGCTGGATACGGCCATTTCGGCAGACGTGGCAGAGCAGTGGCCCGAGTCGGTCAACGGACCAGATGCTGCGGCGGTTGCACGTCGGCCAGCCTAACCCAGGTGAGCATGCAGCGCGCAGGGAAAAATCGATGCGTGAGGACCTGACAAGCCGGCTGCAAGCACGGACCGATGGCACCGATGGCCACGATAAGCCCATTTAGAAGCAGTTTTGGACCGAACTCGGTGCGCGTGAGCCCGAAATGCTTTCATATCATGACTTTTTCGCCTGATTGGACACCGCCCGTTGGAAACGACCTGACAACTCAGCGTTCAGACCGTTGTCCGTGGCGGCAGCCGGGATCGACTGCCGGCAGCATCAGGGGCTGCCCGGGCAGATTGGCGACGTATACAAGGCGGGCTTTGGCAGAAAATCGGCCGTAGCAGTGCCAACACCCCAGCCGTCTAATCGGGGAAGCTCGCGGCCCGTTCGACCGTGAGTTCCGTATGACAGCCTAGAGCAATAGCAGTTCAGGTCGCCGAAAGGCAATGCTGGCGTCGATGGCAGAACAGGCGTGACCCGCTACGCGCGCTGTGAGGCCCGTCTGAGGCCGCTGGGCTGGGGAGGCACCCTTTACCGTTGGTCGTACGAAGATCGCCCCGGGGACGCGCTCAGCGCTTCTTGCGGGCCTCTGGTGGGCGCAGCGGGCCGTCGATGGCCCGATGGCCGGTGCCAGTGATGATACGCCGCTCAGCCTTCGCTCGCTGGCACGAGATCCGGTTTCGTGTCCGGCATGAAGAGTCTGACGCGATTGATTGGCATGCCGGCTTCGGCGGTATGGCAGGTATCTCCGAGTGGCTTGAGGGTCGACTGGACCCGCTGTTGTTCGGCTAATTGTATTTGGCGTTCCTCGGATTGCCGCTGGCGAACGGCATAGTCCTGCGCGGCAGCCAGTTCGGCAACCAACCCCGCTCCGACGCAGATCCGTCGTGCGTTGTCGCCGTCATGCCGCGTTCGGTAGTAGTACCGTCTATTTCCATGCGTTTGCCAAGCCATCTTATGCTCAGAGTGTCGTGTTGACCGTGATGACGGCAATGCCGCCATTTCTTTCGTATCGCACGTCAGGCCGCGTCCTGGGCCTCGACCTCTTCCGATGGCAGTTCCACGGGCTCCGTTGCCCGGCTGTCCAAGCTTGCCATCGCATCCTGGAACCGAAGCGCGGTCAAGTTGACCAGCACGACCAACTGCTGAACGATCGCGATCGTGGTCGGCTGCTGGCGCTCGGACTTGACCACGTCCATGAATGTCTGAAGAGTTGCCTTTAGGTTATCCACCGGGAGCATCTTCACGCGGATTGTCTGGTGGATCAACCGTCGCAATTCCGGCAGTCTTACGTTCTTGAAGGTGCCGTCCACGAGGTAGCCGTAGTCGTCCCAACCGGCCGCGACGAAGTCGTCGATTACGGCTTGCAGGGCATGAGGCCCCATCGTGTAGGCGAAATGTTTCCAAAGCACATCAACGTCCGCAGGTGTCAGACCATCGTGGAGTTTCGACCCGATAACTTCGTGAGTCACAAAGCCCGGTGCCTGTATCCGTTCACCGAGATCGAAAAACGCCGCAACATACCACTCAACCACCTCGACCTCTTGGCCCGTCTGTTCGCCGACGACTTCAAGGGGTTCGCCGCTCAAGAGCCAGGCTTCCATGGCCCAACGCGGCATCCGGTTCGCCTGATGGATCTCGCAGACATGCTGGATGCGGGCCTTGGTATCGTCGTTGATCGCTGCGAGTGAGCTATCGTGCTGGCCGCGCTGTTCGCGGAGCAACAGGGTGCGGCCACAATCTGCGTGTAGGCAATTGCACGTGCGGACTGAAGGAAAAGGTCTGGTCTCCTCCGTGCGGCGATCGCAATTGGGCGGCCAAAAATAAGGCCGATCAGTATACTACCGAGCCAGGCTTCCGCCACAATACCAATCCCGGCGAGTTCGACCATCTCGTGGTGGTCCGGCGCTTGCCAAGGCCAGCGCACGACGGCATGAATCCCGGCGGAGTGAGGTCGCGGCGGAACGAAAATGGGAGAAATGGAAACGCGCAGGTCGAATGTTCCCCCGTGATACCACACCTTCCGGCTGCTGAAGTCTTGATTGTAGAAAACGCCACGCCACGGGGTCAGAAGTGCCATGATCGCTCAGCCAGGCGATAATCGCCCAAGCGAGATTTTTCCGGGGACCGGTCAGTATTCGTTTCGCGATGATCGACACCCAAGCAAGCCTCCGCCATTAGGATCATAGGCTCGGTTCTCGTCAGAGTATATCGTATATCGCCTGTTAGTAGCGACTTGTGGTTAGCCCCCATGCCCGATCCGTCATTGCGCCACATTCTGACGACGGGTGGTGCCCCGAGAGCAGCTTCCGGGCCAGCTTAGCGGCGGCGAGTAGAATTCGACCTGCAAAGACCTTGCGGCGGTCTCCACATCCGTCAAGAAACCGCGTTCATCTGCGAGGCGGTTGCAACCCGACGTGCGGCCCGTTTTCGACGGCGGCGAGCCTGGGCTTCACGGGATTCTTCTTCCCGCTGCTCCAGGCGATGCTCGGGATGGGCGGCCAGCCAGCGATCCGGCAATAGGGCTTCCAGGGCAGCCATGTCGCCTGGGGCAATGGCGGCAATCTGACTCGCGCTCCGGGTATCGGCAGCGGAAACAGCCGATTGGCGAGGCGGACTTCCAGCGGCTACTGCAACGGGGTGTTCGGACGCTCTATGTTGCCCAAGGCGATTCGGCGACCTATCGCGAGTATCTCCGCGACAACATCCTCAAGAATGACGCCATTCCCGCCGTGCAGCGCTACTAGGTCCTGTGCGAGGCGATGCATGCGGTTCAGATGACGTTGGCTGCCTGCTATGGACAGCCCGGTGACAACAGCAGGGCCGCCAACAGCGTGGCCGGTGCCCGCAGTGTAAAGCCCGAAGGCCAATAAGAACTGGCCCGTTAGGCGATGGCCGGCGACTCACAGGTAGTGGTGTACGTAACCGGGCTCACACCAAACCATTCCTGACCGCCCACAATGCCACCTGCGTGCGACTTGACAGGCCGATCTTCTGAAAACTCTGCTTCAAGTGCTGCTTAACCGTTTCGCAGCAGACGTTCATCGCCTCGGCGATCTGTTCGTTGTTCAGACCATGAACGATCAGTCGCAGTACCTCGCCCTCGCGTTCGCCCAACGAGGCTTCGAGAGTGCCGACCGGCGGTGTTTTCATAGAATGGCCCGCTCTCATGAGCCTCCCGCGGCTCCAGATATGCTCGCCAGTGGCTGAGATCCGGATCGCATTCAGAAACTCGTCGCGGCTGCAACCCTTCAACAGGAAGCCGCGGGCCCCCAGGGCGATTGCTCGGGCAACGCTGGCAAAATTGTCGAAGGCGGAGAACAACAGCACCGGCAGACTCGGCTTGTCGAGCTTGATGCGGTCGAGGACCATCAGCCCGTCGCCATCGGGCATAAGAACGTCCAACAGCACCAGATCGACATCCTTTTCCAGGGCCAGCTTGATGGCAGCCTGACCCGTCGCGACTTCCGCCACAACCTTGATTTCCGTGCCGGCCAGCAGGGCCTTTACGCCAAGGCGGACCATTTCCTGGTCGTCTGCAACGAGAAGCCGGATTTTGCGTTCAGCGGGCATAGGAAGGGCCTTTGTATCGAAAAGTGCCGGAATTGAACCTCGAAATCGGGTAAGATCGTCCCAGATCGTCCCAGGTTGTCGCGGTTATGCGACGTGTTGTGTCCAATGCGCCGCACGCCAGGAGCAGTCGAGGGCCTAGTCCGCCCCGCCTGGATTCCAACGCCTCTCCACGGGCACCCTAGCGGGATGTCGCAAATAGTCACACGGCGAGCCAAGCTCCGGCCAAGCCCGTCATACTAAGGGGACAGAACAAGCTCGGCCAACCAAGACCGGCGAAGCGACTTGACCACACCGATGAACTTGTCCAAGTTCACTGGCTTGGTGATATAGCCGTCCACATGAAGCCCCTGAACTTGAAGGATCGCCCGGTGAACCAGCGAGCCGGTGAGGACGACCACCGGAATGTCCTTCAGTTCCTCATTTGTGGTGGGAATGCGATCTTGTCAAATGCACGGCTCGTTTGAAGAACCAGCCGAATAGGAGCAACAACAACTGGCACGATGCCCTGCACTTGGCTGTCAAGCCGCGCGAATGCGGAACCACCAAGGATTGCCGAGCTGATGCGGCACTCTCCTGCCAGTCCAATTCGTCTTCCATTTGCCATAAAGGAATTCCGCGGCGCAGGCCTCGTTCGAGAAGTTCTTTTCCGTTCATGGGTACACGTCTTCTTTCCGCGATAACGCATATACGCCCAACGGACTACGACTCACAATCGGCTAGCCTCAGACCCGAATCTTCCGGTCCCGCAAATCCGGTGCCGCGAGTTTCGAGATCTTCCGACGACATTCTAGCCTCCAAACCGACCGGCCCAGCCAACTACGCGGTCTTGGTGGCCCTCAGCGTATCGGCTTGCTCTTTGCGCGTCCAAGGTGAAGTACCTAAGACCGCTATCCTTTCCTCAATTCTGCCTCTTGACAGAGGGCACTCGTTTCTCTGAAATGGTTTCTTAAACCCGATGCGAGGGGTTCTATCCCGGCACATGCGCAACTTGTCCATCGCGACGAGTTCATGTGGCTGCTTGACCCTCCCACAACCCTTCAATGGCGCACCAATCAGGACAGGCAGCAAATCTTCCTCGACTATTTACAGCGCCTCGCAGCCGTGCTATACCGGTTTGAGCGCGGTGGGGACCCGTGCGCCAAAAACGCGGCGGCCTTAGCGCCGCAGGAGGATCAATGCCCCAGCGATAGCGGCGAGAATTGAAAGTATCGTTCCGCTGTGGGCGACCGCGATGCCCAGTAATGGGAGGACCCCAGTGAGAATCAGCCAGATTCCTAGCAGCGTAAATCCCCAGTTCGGACGATTTTGCCAGAACCATTTCATGGTGACAATGCTCCGTACGGGTTGACACTCAAGGTGGCGGTGGCGTGCGCCGGGCGTTAAGCAGACTCAGTATGGCTACGAACAGGGCCGCGCCAATGATTGACCAGATCACCGGGAAGGAATGACCGCCGATCACCAGCGTGAACAGTTCGGGCAGGGCCAACAACCGGGCAAGCCACGTGCCCAACAGGGCGCCGATGAAGCCCAGCACGATCGAGACCAAGCAGCCGCCGTGTGAGTAGCCGACGATCGACTGAGCCAGCCCCCCGCAGATCCCGGCCACCACCAAAAGCACAAACAGATCGAGGATGGTCATCAGTTAGCTCCAGTGATTGTCAGCGTTTGATCCGGCAGAAACGGAAAATCGGCCCCATCGCGGGCCTCCCTCCGACGATGAACGAAGCGAAGCACTGACTCTCCACTTACTAGAATACTACGGAGTGGTCGAGGAGGAGGAAACCCCACGGCTATGCGCTACTCCGGCCGCCAGCCGCCTTTCGTTCCCGGCCGGGCCGCCGATCCCGAACATTTTGTTCGCCGGTCGAAGAGACTGGCCGGATCGTGCGAGACGCCATGGAAACCGTCCCCCCAGGCTTCACGGTGCCTCTGAAGGTCGAAGTAAAGGCGGGCAGAACGTGGACGGATTGCAATCGCGGCCGGGCATGATCGAAAGCCGCCAATCCTAATTAACCTTCCATCAAGGCGATCCAAGTGGCCAAATTTCGGTGAAGTTGCAGCGGGTCCTTGACAGTTGTCAGCGTCCCTGCTACGTTCAGAAACGTCACGTTAGATCATGATTCCTATCTGTTACCAGTAAGCCTGGAGCAAGCCGTGAGGTTCATTCGTCTTTGGGTGATCGCTTTCGCCGGACTGCTTCCCATAGCGAATGAACGATCGGCGCACGCTGAGTCGGGCTTGACGAGTCGGCAGGCACGAATCGCCGCGGCAATTGCCAGCAGCATGAAACGATATGGCATTCCTGGGGTCTCCGTAGCAATTGTGGAAAGCTACAGGATCGACTACGCGCAAGGTTTTGGCAAGCGAGCACTGGCAACAGGGCAACAAGTCACCGCCAAGACTCTCTTTCAGGCAGCATCACTAAGCAAGCCTGTCACAGCCGCGGCCGCGTTGTTGCTCGTTGGAAAAGGAAAGTTGCAGTTGGACGCCGATGTCAACGCAGTGCTTACTTCTTGGAAAGTGCGCAAGCAGAGGAACGGTCCGGCTGTGCCGGTCACTTTGAGGCAATTGCTCAGCCATAGTGCCGGACTGACGGTGCATGGTTTTGGCGGTTATCCTTACGGTGCACAACTGCCTACGTTGCGGCAAATTCTCGATGGGCTGCCGCCTGCAAATTCGAGTCCTATTGTTGTGGCCGTCAAACCAGGCACCAAGCATATCTACTCCGGAGGAGGCTATTGCGTCGTCCAACAGTTACTGATAGACACGACACGCACCGCTTTTCCCGATCTGATGCGCCAGATGCTGCTAAGCAAGAGCGAGCGGTCAGCAGCACCATGTCCGGCCGGGGGGCCGGGGCGTCAGGGGGAGCGGCGGGCGGCCAGACGGCGCCGGGCGGCTTCGAGCTGCTTCCGCTCGGCCTTGTCCCGACGCTCTTCCACCCGGTACTGTCGGACCGCCTCCGGATGGCTTTGCTTCCAGACATCCGGCAGCAGCCGGTGGTAATCGGTGCAGCCCGCCAGCAACTGGTCCAGCACGTCCTTGAGATAGGTCCGGACGTCCAGGTCGTGCCGCCGCGCACTGCTCACAAGCGTCATCATCCGCGCGCTCTGCTCGCCTCCCGCCATGCTGCAGACGAACAGCCACGCCTTGCGGCCCATCGCCACCTGCTTCATCAACTGCTCGACCAGATTGTTGTCGATCGGGATGCGGCCGTCCCGCACGTAGACGTTGAGCTCCTTCCAGTGGTTGCGGATGTACCGCAACGCCTCCGCGAAGTCGCTCTTGGGCAACACGTCCTGCAAGGGCCTGGTGTCCAGCCAACCGCGGATCGCCTCCAGCACCACCGTCGATTCCCGCTCGCGCAGCGTCTGACGGTCTTGCCAGGAAAGGTCCTTCCCGCGGGTCTCGATGTCGTACAACGCCTGGATCATGCCCAGCAGCACTTCGCATTCCTTGGGGTACGTCTCGGCCTCCACCACCTTGCGCCGCGCGTGCGACCAGCAGGCGGAGAACGTCAAGCGGTTGTCGCTGTGAATCACGACGCTCAAGTTGCCCGAGAAGCAATCTCCTTGCACAGTGCAGCGGCTGTTGCGGAAGAAGTCGTCCGGCCCGTCGCGGTGCCGCGATACGCGGAAGTCGAAGATGTTGTACGGCGCCGAGTAGAGCCCCATGTAGCCCCACATCTTCGCCAGCAGACTCGAGTCGCCCTTGGCCCGCGTCTCGGCGATCTTCTCCGCCAGACGCAGGCTCTTCGCATCGCCGGGAACGGCCAGCGGCGGATCCCTCGGCAGGAGCATGCGGCAACTGGTGTTGTCGATGCCGACGCCCACGTCCTGCTGCACCAGGCGAGTCATGTACACCACCAGCGGCATGGTCACGAAATCAACCTGGCCCACCAGGTTCAGCAGCGTCGAGCGGCTGGGCGTCCAGCCGCTGCTGGCGAAGAGGTCCTGGTGCCGGTAGATCGGCAGGTGTTGGAACCACTTGGCATCGACTACCGCCGCGGCCACACTGGTGTCGTAACGGTCGCCTTCCACCAGCGAAGTCGGACGCGGCGGAGAGGCGATGCCGCAGTCGGGATGGCCCTCGCAGGCAAACTTCGGATACAGCTTGGCCAGTACGTACAGCTTCGGCGGTTCGTAGATCAGCGTCTCGGTCTTGTCATAGCCGATCACTTTCCGCTCGCCGTGCGTCGCGCAATTCTTTAACGTCTCATCCGCTTCGACGATCTCTTCTCTTCGCGGCAGATGCGCGGGCAGCGATTCGTCCCGCTTCTTCCTGGCGGCGGTCCGTTTGACCGTGTAGGTCTGCACGATCGTGGCGGCCTGGGCCTCCGCTTCTGCCCGGGCCGCCTGGAACTCCTCGCTGTTCTCGAAGGGCAGAATGGCCTGGTTCTCGGCCGGGAGGATCCGTTTCTCGCTGCGATGGCCGTTGACGAGATGGCTCAAGAGCTTCCGCATCTTCTCCATCTCGGTCGTGAGCTCTTCGAGATTCCCGGCCTGCGATGCGATCGTTGCCTCAAGCGAAGCAATGGTTGCCTCAAGCGAAGCGATCGTCGCCGCCTGCCTTTGCAGCGACGCATGGCAATTCTCGATATCGTGGGGAAGCTCGCTGATCGTCATGGAATCAATGATACCATGATCGTCCGCAAGCACAAGAGCATATCCATGCAAATCGGAATAATTCCGAAACTATTTGTCACGACGCGATCGGCAGGCGCTCGTTTACGCACCAACCGGCTGCGGGCTTCTGCGACTGGCCGCCTCCGGCGCGTAGCGCGGCCGGCGTTTCACGCTCGTCAGTTCGATCCCCGAGAGCAACAGCGCCAGATCGGTGGCGTCGATCTCCAACTGCGCGGCCTCCGGCGGACACCGCGGTCTCTGGAAGGTGCCGCGTTCCAACCGCTTCATCCAGATCGCCATGCCGTCCCGATCCCAGTGGATCAGCTTGATCCGATCCCGGCGGCGGTTGAGAAACACGAACACGTCGCCGGCACGGATGTCGCGGCGGAATTCCGACTGTACGATCGCGTGCAGCCCGTCAAAGCTCTTCCGCATGTCGGCCGGCTTGGCATAGAGGTAGATCTTGGTCTGTCCCAAGGGAGACAGCAGCGTGGAGGAGAGCACGGCCGTGATTCTCCGCTTACGCCCTGACGACCACTTCCTGGAACGCCCCGCCGCGCTGCTCGCCGGCCTTGGCAAAGCAGTTGGCGAGGCAACGGATTGCCTCCAGGCAGTCCGCCGGAACCCAGACCTCCATGCCGGTCTTCCAACGGAAACGCACCACGGCTTGCCGCCCGTGGCGGGCTGTTGTGGGCGTGGCCGAAGCGCGGCCGGCCGGCAACGCTTGTTCGCTGCGTGGTGGCACTGTGGCCGAGGCCGGTCTCAATCGCTTGGCCCAATAGTAAAAATTGTTCGTCGACACCCGCTCTCGCTCGCAGAACCGGGCCACAGAAAGGCCGCTGGAACGATATCTTGCAAACCTCGCCTGCCACGCCCGTCGTTTCTCTGCATCCCCTGAACCCGTCATGTTCCCACTCCCAAGTGTGAAAAAGGCGGGGCCGAACGTCGGTCCCCCTCAACACTACACCCGGAAACGCGCCCCTGCCGGGGAACTGGCGGATGGCAGTCACGTACGCTCACAAGCAAGATCAAAATGGCAGACAGCACCTACATGCAGCCCCTGCCACCAGATGCGGCGGCCTGTGCCGCTCATGGATACGGAGCTAATGGTTCTGAGATCGTGGGCGGTTGTCACGTTTACCCAGAGATGGCTGCTGCGGGCCTGTGGACAACTCCCTCGGACCTCGCACTATTCATAATCGATGTGGAGAAAGCGTTTACTCACAAGAATGGTGGCGGGCTTCTGCCCCAAGAGATGGCGACGGAGATGTTGAAGCCGCAAGCCGGGAACTGCGGTCTTGGATTGTTTCTGACCGGCGCGGGGAAACGTCTGTCATTTAACCACTCAGGGAGCAACGATGGATATCGCTGCCGTTTGATCGGGTATCCTCATACCGGCCAGGGTCTAGTAGTGATGACCAATAGTGATAACGGCGATTCCCTGATCGACGTGATTGTGAAGGCCGTGTCTCGCGAGTACAAGTGGCCCTAGAAAACCAACATCGGCTCGTGCGATGGATTGCGATTGTACTCTAAGGTTGGCCGCCGACGCCCAAACGCCAGAGGCAGGATATGCTTGGATTCGAGCTTGTTGGTTGTATTTTGGCCGGCCGCAGACCCCGAACGGCACCCAGATCCGGCCTTCTTCGGCCGCCGGCCGACCCGATTCATGCGCTGCCAGGGCCCCCATCGGCTTCCTCCTGCCCATCGATACCCGGACATTTTGTCCGGCTTCAGCCTGGCCCGTGGTCTCCGCAGTGGCCCACCTCGGCTTTCGAAGGACGGCACGTTCAACCGTTCATTTTTCATCGAAAGCTTATTCTTGGCAGGGGCTTCATCAGGATTCCCGTTCCTGATTCCGTCGCGTCACTTGATCCGTTTGAATTCCTGTTTTTTCCTCCCCTCCCTCTCCTGTTCATCATAGACATGGAGTTCCTTGTCCGTCAGTTTTTTGATGATCCAGGTGCCGTTCGTGAAGTCTCCCTTCGCGCGGTCAAGTACGAGTTTCAGGGCGATCTTGTCGTCCTTCAACTGATAGGTTCCGTGATCTTCGTCGATCGTTTTGTCGCCCACCTTCAGTTTGACCTTGCCGTCTTTGGTAAATTCAAAGGCAATTCCCTTGGGTAACCCGAACGCGTCCGGGTTTACATACTCCCAAACACCGATTAGCTTCGTCGCATTGTCCGAACCGGCCTTTGCCAACTCGCTTTCAATCACCGCCATGACCTCCGCGGCGTCGGGCGTGGTCTGGGGTTTGAAGCGGGCGACGACCTGGCCGTTGCGGCCGATCACGAACTTCTCGAAGTTCCAGGTAATCTCGCCCGGCCCTTTGGGCTTGACGTCCAACGCCTTCAAGTGCTTGTAGAAGTCGCAAGCGCCCGCCCCGTTGACCTCGACCTTGGCCATCAGTGGGAACGTCACGTTGTACTTCGACGTGCAGAACGTGCGGATCTCCTCGGCCGTGCCCGGCTCCTGGGCGCGGAACTGGTTGCACGGGAAGCCCAGGATCACCAGTCCCTGGCCGTTGTACTTCTGGTAGAGGGCCTCCAACGCCTTGTATTGCGGCGTCAGCCCGCACTTGCTGGCCACGTTCACGACCAGCACCACCTTGCCCTGGTATTGGGCCAGATCAACCTCCTTGCCCTCCAGCGACTGGACCTTGAAATTGAGCGCCGCCGGGGACTGGGCGGGCTTCTCGACGGCTTTATCATTGGCGGACACTGCCTGGCTCATGACGAACAGTCCTACGATGGCGAGATGACTAGCATATTTCCACATGGTATTTTCCTCCAGGAAAGCAGGTTTTGGTTTTTGGATTACGACTTCCCAGATTCTACGCAGGAACCGCGCCGAAGTCACCCGGCCGCCGTCGATTACGTCCTGGCCAGCCAATTTGGGTCTACTTTTTTGCCCCGGCCATGGGCGCCGATCGCAGCAAGGGCTGGCATCGTCCGCGCCGAACTCGATCCGCTGGGGGCGGCTACCGGCAGATTCAGTTGCAGCGACCCAAACTTGCAGGGGCCTCCCCGCCGCTGTGCTTCCTGCCATCGAAGCTCCGCCCGGCCATGTCCTGCTTGAGGCCGACTACTCGCAAATGGAACTGCGCGTCCTCGCCCGCTTCTCCCAGGACGCCGCCCTGCTGCATACCTTCCAGCACGATATCGACCTCCACGCCCGCACTGCCGCCCGCGTGCTGGACATCGCCGAAACCGACGTGACCGACCAGCAGCGGTCTCTAGGCAAAACATTGAATTTTGGCATCGTCTACGGACAGACCGCCTACGGACTTGCCGACGAACTGGGCGTGACCATGCAACGTGCCGAGCAACTGCTGGCCGCCCACGCCGCAGCTTACCCTGGTGTCATAGCCTGGATCGCCGCCGGCTCGTCCCCCGATATGGTCCAGGTGTCGCCTTTCGAGGAGACATCCACATGCTCCTTGGTCTCGCGGTTCGCCAGGTCCATCCACGTCCAGTCGCGATCAAGTGGGTTCTTGCAATCGCCTTCGGAGTCATAGTTCACGCGGCCCCAGACGTAGTACGGCAATTCCGCAAAGAAGGGGCGAGGCATCGTGATTCGCAACTGGAGTTCAGGCATGCGAGCCAGTTTACCACAGTTCCGTGCCGGTAGCACTAGCCGCCCGCGCTCATCGGTCCCCGAGAATCGATCTCGCGCTGCGGGTACCGTCTGATCGCGAGCCCATGCCGTCGGGCGAGTGTCCACGGTTTATAGTGGAGCAGCCCAAGGCACCGCCGCCGAATGCGACGGATCATGGTCGAGACGATGGAAACCTTGCCCACCGAAGCGTGCCGCTAAAGGCCAAGACCGAAAGGACCTGGGCAAGTAAGCCTCCTGGCTGGTGAGCCCGCAAAGTCCTGGCCTGGCCAAGTAGCGTTTGCCAACCGGCGTGCCCAGAACAGCTGTAAACAACTGGCCGTAAGTCACCACGCCCAAAGGCTTTTCGTAGCCCTCCCGCTGCCCCCCAATCCCGGACATTTTGTCCGGGTTCGGGCTGCTCATGGCAACCGCAGTGGGCTGCCCCAGCCCCCAAAGCGCCCTGCAAAACGGTCCGAGCGGCATGCAAGTTCAGGCGGCCTCGAAATCGGTGCGCCGGTTCTCACGATGCCTTCCTTGGCCGGCCTACCCGTCCCGGAAAGGTCTGCCGTGGCGACTGCCTGAGTACCTGGGACGCGGCACTGGATGTCAAGAAAAACCGGGTCACTGGGCAGCAAATTCCCAACGACAGAGGCTGTCGTCTATGGCAATCGGATGGGAATAGTACCCCACTTCCTTGCCAGCGGAGCAGTGCCCCTCCGCAGGCAAGCAGTCTCGAAAAGCTTCGGATTCGCTGCGGCCAGCCGTCCGGCTGTATACTGGTCGTCCTCGTCCGCTTGCCGGAATTCCGTAGCCGCGGGGGCAAAATGGCGGATTGATGACGCCACGGCTTCGGGTCTCCTCGGTGCCCGAGGTGGTTTTTTGATTTCGCGGTTTCTGTTGTTCCGTGCGAGGTCTAGAACCCGCAGCCCAGAATTCATTCGATCCATCCCGGCGTGTCATGGCTCAATAATAGCCCTGATTGTCGCGGCAGGTGCTCACTTTGCCGGCATACCGTCGAGAGATGAAGACAAAGTAGGAAGCAGCCATGATAAAGGCAACCGGCCACCAAACGAGCGCCGCCAGAAGGGTGCCGGGACTGGAGGCAGCGCCGTAAGCCGTTACGGAATTCTCCGGGGCCAGTGTCGAATAGAGCATCACCGGGAAAATCGCGGCGGCACCGGTGCCGAGAAGGCCCGCGATCAAAAACGTCGATCCAATAAATGCTCGAAACTCCAGCCGCTTGCGCATTCCCGTGACCAGCGTGACGACCGAGGTTGCGACCATAATCAGTCCCAACCATGAAAAAGGGTTTTTGATCGCGTGGCCGAGGACGTCGGGGCGGACATACCCGGTTTCAACGGAGACGATCACGCCCAGCGGGCCTAAGACCAGCCACAACATCATGGCGTACGACGCACTGCGGTCATGCACCGGTCCTTCCGTCTTCAACGTCAGGTAGGTTGCGCCATGTGCGGCCAGCATGACAACTGCAAAGAGGGCCACCGATAGCGTGTACCAGTCGAGAAGTCCCACATTTCCGCCCCGCTGCAACAAAGTCTGGCCGAAGTCTGTAAAGAAGGCCATGGCAAAATTGCCATGGTCATCAAGAGGAACTCCCCGTGCCAGGTTGCCCCCGGCAGCGCCAAACAGGACAGCGAGAAGCAAACTTGAGATCACGAAAACAAAATCCCAAAAGCCCTGCCAAAGGTGGTCGTTGATGTGGCCGCCGAACTCGATGGAAATTCCCCGCAAGATGAGGCACCACAAAATCAAGAACAGCGCCAAGTAATAGCCGGCAAAAGCCGAGGCCAGCACGCGGGGAAAAACGGCAAACAGCGTGCCGCCGAATCCGACCAGCCAAACTTCGTGCCAGGACCAGAGAGGCCCTATCGCCGCGATGACCTGACGCCGCTCAGCGGGCGTTTTTGCGACGAGCCAGTGGAGCATACCCGCGCCAAAGTTGCGGCCGTCCAGCACCACATAGGTGACGAGCATGAAGCTGACGATAAAATACCAGGTTCCGATCATACTGCCGGCTCCGTTCCCAGCCCACTGGACTTTTCACCCTCCGGGCCGTGATTGATCTCGCGGCCCACGAGAGCCAGAAAGAGCAGTCCAACGACGAAGTAGAGTCCAGTGAAGCCGATCAGCGTGAAAATGGTGTCGCCATTGCTCACCAGCTTGCTGTAACCGTCCCTGGTGTGAAACAGGCCGTAGACAAGCCAAGGTTGCCGGCCCAATTCCGCGGTCATCCACCCGAGGGTATTCGCGATGTAGGGAAAGGGAAAGGACAGCATTAGCACCCAGAGAAGCCACGTGCTGGACTCGAGCCGACCGCGGAAGCGCTGAAGATTGGCATAAAGCATGATCACAATAAAGAGGGTGCCCAAAGTGATCATGAGATGAAACGCGTAATACAAGAGCTCGATGTTATCCGGCCAGGTGTCCTCCCGGTATTCATCGAGTCCATGCACGTAGCTCTGAAAAGTGCCGTAGGCGAGAAAGCTGAGGGCGCCGGGCACCACGATGGGATTATCGAGACGCCGCAACTTGACGTTCGGCTGTCCTATAACAGCTACACCCGCCATTTTGCTCCCGACAAATTTTCCCTCCATGGCGGCAAGCGTCACCGGCTGGTGAAGGCCGATCATTTTGGCCTGCTGGTCTCCGGTCGGAAAAGCAACAAGCAGCGACGTAATCAAACCGGCGAACGTGCCCGCCCGGAGATAGAGTTGCGCCTGCTGAGGATGAATGCCGCGCAAGGTGTAAAAAGCGCCCAGCGCCGCGACGACGAACGAGCCGGTCACGACCGCGGCCGCCTGGTTATGCGCAAATTGGACGATGCCCCAACGGTTCAACAAAAACACGCCTAAGCTGGCAATGCCAAGCGAGCCGTCGGGTGTGACTGAATAACCAACCGGATGCTGCATGAAGGCGTTGGTCACCAGGATGAAATATGCGGAAAGCCAACTGCCGGTGGCAACAGCGACCGCGGCCAGGAAATGATAGCGCGGTCCCAGCCGCTTTTCGCCCCAAATCAGCACGCCCACGAAGGCGCTTTCCAGAAAAAAGGCGAACATGCCCTCCATGGCCAAGGTCTGGCCGATCACCCCTCCCGCATACCGCGAAAACTCGGCCCAATTCGTGCCGAATTGAAACTCCATGGGAATACCGGTGACGACGCCGACACCGAAATTAAGACCGAAGACCTTTGCCCAAAACCGAGCGGCCTGATCATACTTTTCCTCATGAGTCCGCAGCGCCCGCCACTTCCAATAGACAATGAACCATGCCAGCCCCATGGTGAGTTGCGGAAACAGATAGTGGTAGGTGATCGTAAAGGCGAACTGAATGCGGTGCCACAGCGCTCCATCTGCGTTCATCACGTATACTCCATGGCGGTTCGTCGGAAGTAACTAAAGACAAGCTTCGTTGGTCCTCCAGCGTCAAGTCAGCCGCTGACCTCCAAGGAATGGACTACTGCTTCCTTCGAGGCATGGATCGTTGCGTCGAAGGCGGCAACCTTGTACAGAACGCCCAGCGTGGGAATGTTGAAACATACATTCTCAAAGGCGTCGACTGTATGGCCGCCAAGCATGGCCATCATGCCGATGTGGACGATCTCCGTGGCCAATTCGCCCATGACATGCACGCCCAGCAGCTTCATGTCTACGCGACGAAAGAGCAGTTTCAGGAACCCCTCGGTGTCGCCGATGATCCGGCCGCGGGCGCTCGCCTCGTAGGGTGCGCGTCCGACGACGTAATCCATGCCCTGCTCACGCAGGGACTGTTCGGTTTCACCGACCATGCCGACTTCCGGAATTGTGTAGATGCCGGTGGGCAACACGCGCGGGAATTCGGAGTGGATGCCGAGGTCCAGGGCATGCAGCACAGCGCGGCGCGCTTGCTCCATGCTTGTCGAGGCCAGTGCGGGGAAACCAATCACATCACCGGCGGCGTAGATATGAGATGCGCTGGTGCGGAAGTAATCGTCGACCGGGATCAGCCCACGCTTGCCGATCTTCACTCCGGCAGCAGCCAGGTTTAGCCCCTCAGAATTGCTCGTTCTCCCGGCCGCGACCAACACTACATCGACGGTGAGTGGTGTGCCAGGCGATAACATCAGAGTGACGCCTACAGCCTCCCCAGGAGCGGAGTCTCGCGCCTGCGTTATGCAAGCCTGCACCTGCACCTTCCAGTGAAAGTTGACGCCGCCGTGCTCCATGGCTTTGGCCAGGGCCTGCGATACGTCGGTGTCGAGAAACGGCAGCAGCACCTCGTGTCGGTCGATGAGGTGGACCTGCGTGCCCAGAGCAGCAAACGTGCAGGCGTACTCGCTGCCGATGACGCCTGCACCGACGACGGCCAGCGTCTTCGGCAGGCGGTCCAATTCCAGGATCGTGTCCGAGTCGTAGACCTCTGGACCGTCAAACGGGAAAACGGGTGGGCGGAAGGGCTTCGAGCCAGTCGCGATGAGGATACGCTGGCCGCGCAGCAAGACCCCGTCGTCGATATCCGCCGGCTGACTTTCCTGCCCCTGCAGTTCCGCGGCGCGCACGCAAACCGTGTGGGGGTCGACGAAACTGCCCCACCCGACGTAAATGTCGGCCTTGAATGCGTCGAGTCGTTGCGATAGCATCGCGCTGAGGCCCGCCTTTACCTGTTGCTCGTGCTTCAGGAATTCGGCCACCGTTGCTTCTCGCCGCACGAACACATCCAGGCCCGTTAGTCTGCGCGTCCTAAACCCCGACAACGCCAGCGCAGTCTCCCGCAGCGTCTTGCTCGGCACCGTGCCTAGGTTTACCCCGGTCCCACCGAGTTCATGGTGGCAGTCGACCAGGGCAACCGTCTTTCCGAATGCCGTCGCGGCGGTGGCGCCAATGACTCCGGCGGGGCCGCCACCGATCACGACCAGATCGTATTCTCTTGTTTGTGCAGACATGCGACTCACCTTGGTTCATTCCGCACCGACGTGTGCGCCCTTTTCGGCTACGGACCGCTTCATCAGCAGCACCAGGAAGACCAGCAGCACCCCCAATACGGCGCACAACCAGAAAACGTCAAAGTAAGCCAACGATGCGGCCTGCTGCTGGCGGAGGTTGTCGAGGACATTTACGCTCCTCTGATGCGAAAGGGCGGGGCCTCCTGTCAGCCGCATGAAAAACTCTTGACCTCGCTCCATGAATGAGTGAACATGCGGGTTCAGTCGGCCGAGGTTTTCATTCAGCCGGGATAAGTGAAACTGTTCGCGGCGTTCCTGGATGGTCTGGGCCATCGACGTGCCGACGCTGCCCCCCTCGTTGCGGAGCAGAGCGAACAGGCCGACAGCGGCCCCGCGCAGATTCAGGGGAGTGTACTTGAAGGCCGCAACATTGAGCGGAGCGAAGATCATCGATAGGCCCATGATCATCACCACGCGCGGCCAAACTACCTGCCACGGGCTGATGTACAGGTTCATCAGTGCCATCCAGTAGCACCCGGCGGCCATGACCAGCAGACCCCCGCCTATGAGCCAGCGAGCATCGGTGCCGCGGCCCAGGAGAATTCCACCGACCACCATCATCACAATGGAGAAAACTCCCGATGGAGACTGCACCAATCCCGAGACGTAAGCGTCGTAGCCGAATAAGGACTGAAGCAGGCCAGGCAGCGACGTGCTGGCGCCGTATAAAACTCCGTAGGCACAGAAAATGATGATGCAGGAGGCCGTGAAGTTGCGCTCCAGCAGCGGCCGGAAGTTGACCACTGGGCTGGCGATCCGCGTTTCCCTGAGGACCAGGCAGCCCAGGCCCAGAGCAAACAGGCTGAGCAGTGTCTGCACGCGCAAAAAGGGTCGCCCAGCCAGTCCCATTCCTGCCCCTTGCTGAGCATGATTTCCCAGCAGGACATGACCAGGGCCAGCAGCCCCAGGCCAATGTAGTCAAAGTGGAAAGGCTGGCGGCGCAGTTCTGCCCGCTCCCTCTTGAGGTAAACCGGATCATCGACAACGAAATAGCACAGGAGCAAGGCCAGCGCGCCCACGGGAACATTGATGAAGAAGATCCAGCGCCAGTCGTACTGGACCGTGAGATAGCCGCCCAAAGTTGGGCCAACGACCGGCGCAAGCAGCGCCGCGACGCCGAACATCGTCTGAGCGGCGCCTTGTTTCTCCGGTGGGAACGCATCGAGCAGCACACCCTGGCTGGAGGGCTGGAGTCCACCGCCGGCCAATCCCTGGATCACCCGGAACAGAATAATCTGCCCGAGGCTTGTGGCCATGCCGCACAACGCCGAGGCAATCGTGAAAACGGCGATCGACAGCAAGAAGTAATTGCGGCGTCCCAGGTGGGTCGAGAGCCAACCCGAGATCGGCAGAATCGTGGCGTTGGCAGCGAGGTAGCTGGTGAGCACCCACTCGCTGTCGATAACCGCCGCCGACAGGCCTCCGGCGATGTAACGCAGTGCGACGTTGGCGATCGTGGTGTCGAGCACCTCCATGAACGTGGGAATGACCACGGCGACAGCGACCAACCAGGGGTTGATCGCCGGGCGGACGGCTGCCGACGGGGCAAGTGTCACGGTCGACATGGAAAAATCCTAGTCCTTTGCGAGGGTCGGTCTGTAGCGCCGATCTTTCCGCTCACCGTTTCGGCGCCAGAGGAGTTTCCGGCCGCGGCGCCATCGTGGGCGCTGACGGGTTGTCCGGCGCGTCGGACACGCGCGGCTCCGTGGGGGCTTGAGGCAACTCCGCCAATTGTCGCAGGAACACTCCCGCGTTTGGCCCTTCGGGCGGCTCCTTGTAATAGACGTACGGAGTCACCGACAAGCCGACGAACAGGGTTTGTTTGTCAGGGTCGTAGTCGGTCAGTTCGATGCGGACGGGCAGCCGCTGGACGATCTTAACGAAGTTGCCCGTGGCGTTCTCCGGCGGCAGCAAGGCCAGGCTCTGGCCGGTCCCCATGGTGAAGCCGGTGACCCGGCCTTCGAACTCCAGCCGGCTGCCGTACATATCAACCTCGCAGCGTGCCCGCTGGCCAATGCGGAGGTTGGCCAACTGCGTTTCCTTGAAATTGGCGTCGATCCAGATCTGCGTGAGCGAGCGGACGGCCATGAGACTCTGCCCCACTAGGACGTAGTTGCCGGGGTTGACGTCGCGGCCGGTCACCACGCCGTCGATATCGCTGACGATGCGGCAGTAGCTGAGATTCAATTCGGCCTGGTCCAGATCGCGGCGGGCCTGGTCGACCTTGGCCTCGGCCTGCTTAATGGCGGGCGCCTTGGGAATGAGTTGGGCGAAGATACTGTTGAGGTTGCCCTCGGGATCTTGTTTCTTGAAGTGCGCGATGACCTCTCTTGGGGTCGCGGTCCACGAGGCCGGAAAGTAACCGAACTGGGCCGTGCTTAGCAGCAATTCGCCCAATGCCTGACGAACGGCGGAAAAGTTCTGGTCCAGATCGGGCGGCACCTGATCCAACTTCTGCCCCGGCGGAGGCACCGCGGGGAGGCCGAGGCTGGCTCGTATGGCATAGACCGCCTGCAAGGCTTGTTCGACGCTTGCTTGGGCGACCGTGTACGTTTCCCGAAGCACGTCGAGATCTTGAACGGAGATGGCCGCGGTGGGCAGCAATTTCTCGCCCCGTCCGAGATTGGCTTTGGCCAGTTGCACGGTCGCCTTCCGGCTATCGAGAGTCGCCACGGCGGCGTGCAGGTTGGCGACCTGGTTGTCCACGTCCTCGATGGCATGTTGGAGTTTGAAACGATTGGCTCGGGCCTGGGCCACCTGGCCGCGGACCAGGGCCTGGGCAGTCGCTAAGTCCGTCTCAGCCGCTTCCAGGGCGGCTTTCTTGATGGCTACTTGAACCCGGTATGGCTCCGGGTCGAGTTCCACCAGCACGTCCCCCTTTTTCACGCGGTAGTTGTCGTCCACTAGGACGTTGCTCACCTGGCCCGCCACGCGGGGAGCAACGAAAGTAACGTGCCCGTTGACATAGGCGTCATCGGTGGAAACCGTGTTCAGAACCGTGACCACCCACGGGTCAAGGAAGTATCCGGCGACCGCCAGGGCAACCGCTGCCGCCGCCAACAGCAAGGGCTTTTGCCATCGGCGTAGTGCGGCTCTGACTCCGAACGGTTTCGTTGCGACCCTGACTTTCTCTCGGTCCGCGTCATGAGCCGGCGCAGCCGGTGCGAGGGCGGGACTGCTCTTTACTTCCGTTTCCGCGACCTCGACAGTCGCGTCTCGGCCCTGTTCGTTCAGCAATGCCGTAGCCGCAGCCGGGCCTGCCTTTTCTTCCATCTGAAGATGCTGACTATTGGCGGTTTCCATGTTGGCGGCTTCTCCCTTCTCAGATCGATAAGCAATGAGTAGGCTTCGAAAAGAGCCAAGGCCAGCCGTATGGAATACGACTTGTTCCGCAGACTGGCCGCCATGTGTTATGTGTTCTCTATGAGCGGCTCATTGGGACAGGGTTTCGTTGGGATTATATGCAGCCGGCGCGAGAGGCGACAAGGCGCCTCGCGTTCTCTACTTGCCAAGATCGACAGTCGATTGAACTCATGCAACGTGGAAGGTGATTTAGAAACTGTTTTAGAAACTGCGTTGGTAGCGCAATCGTCCAGAAAGCGTCGGAGCGACACCCGGGCTGTCGCCCGCTTTTCAAATGGCCCTAATTGTGTTCGAAGTGGTAACCCTGATTCTTGAGCGTGTTGAACGTCTCGTTCTCGATCTTCCAGCGACAGCGGCCGCCTTTTACCAGGCAACGGGCATTCTGGCGCGAGATCTTCAGGTCCGTAACCCAGGTCCATATCCGTTCCTCGCCGTCAGGGCCGATCTCGTAGCAATGGAGCCAATTCACGCGCAAATCTTGGTTGGATTCGTTCAGCGGCACGTCGTTGATGAAGGAAAGCTCGCGGTAGACATTCCCTTCAGTCCAGGAAATCGTCGTCACTCGGTCGGCCTCCCAAGCGGCGAGCACCTGGTCCCAGAGAAAATCATGATCCCCCGGTTTGGCCCCCAGGATGAAGTGCATGTTCAGGCTCTGCAGCTCGCGGATATGCGGGGCGTTGCTCGCCAACCCGTCCTCGACGACAATCAGTTTCAGATGGGGATGTTCCCGGCGGATTTGCCGCAGCAAGCGTTTGGCCGCGTTTCGCTCGCAATCGTTTTTGCGGGTGCCGTCTTGTTTCACAATGGGTTCGGGAGCGAAAGGAATCACCTCCCGGTGATCCGGGTGGATCATCACGGCTGCCAGCATCTGGTGCTGATAGGTAGTCTCTTGCGTCTGGCGGTGCACTTTTTCCAGGCAGGAGTCGCAGTGGATGGAAGAAGAGGAGAAGTAGCCGGTGCCGTCCAAGGAGAGCAGGTAGCAGCCATGATGGAAGACAAACGGCTCCAATGCTTTTCCGCGTTGGAGTTGGCGAAAGACCGCGTTGAACAAGGGCCGTATTGCCTGCGGCGCCACGGGGTCGAGGATTTCCCGCATGTGCGTGTCCGACGGAACGCGCGCGATGCCGAACAGGTTCCCCATGTTCTCGTCATTGCGGCGCTCTTCGAATGCCAGCAGGGAAGGGTCTTTCAGCGCAAACATGCTGAAAGCCGACATGATCGCGTCCGTCAAGGAAATCGGGCACTCCCGCCCGCGATGGTCCGCGATCTTATCAAATTCCAGCCGCAAGAGCGCGTACAACGCATCGGCCGAGAGATGCTTGCGCTTCGGCGGAGTGCGTTGTTCTGGCGGACGCGGCAGGATCACGACGACTCTTCTCACCCAGTACCGAATTACCATCCTGGCTGGCAAACCGCCATCCTGCCCTTATTACGCTGGACGATATACCGGTGTTCACTTCTTTACGAAGCCTCCTGCCGTTTTTCCCCCTCTTTAGGCCACTTTCACCTTCAGCGGGAACTGCTGGTTCAGAAGTAACTTTGCCGTTTCGTTCTCGTGGACGGATGGTGTAGTTCCATTTGGGCAGGACGGTATGTCGCGACAGTCGCACAGTCATTTTCACTTCCTCGGGTATCTTGACCTTGGTCGAGTAGAACCTTGTGTCCAACGATGCACGGCAGCAAAAGCCCATGCTCGACCGTACTGCGACCGCTGTTCTTGAAGTAACCCACCAGTTCTTTTTCTTCGTATCCACGCTGATTATCGGCCAACCTTGCCGCTGGAATTGTCGCCGCCGCCGCCCCAACAGGCGGAACTGCCGTTCACGGTCTGGGTCTTCCGTCCCACTCAGTCGCTTGCGGTTCGATCGCAACGAGTACTTCTGCGCCCGCAGCAAGCGGGCCACCGTCACATGCCCAACCTGTACGCCACGTCGTCTCAAAGCAGCGGCCAAGTTGCGGGTGGTCTTGTGCGTCCAACGCAAGCCTCCCATCGGATCACCGGCCGTCGCATCCTGCAACAAATCTGTCAGCAGGTCCCGCGCACTTGGCAATCACCCCCTCTTAAGGGCTACGTATTAGAGCGGCTCGCTCCTCACACGAGCCAAAGTAGTCATCCGCCAACTCGGGCAAGACCATGATGTCGACACACGAGTTCTGCGTCCCGCTCTCCGCGCCCTCCAGAATTGTATGCGGCTCGTTGGGACCCGCCTGACTTAGACGAATTCGATCGGCCTCAATGCCCGCTTCCACCAAATATTTCATCGTCGCCTTGCACCGCGCGTACGACAGTTGCCAGACATCCTCCTCGCCTCCGCTCTGGCGCTGCCGGGCGTGGCCGCGAAGCTCGATCTTTTGCCGCTTCCCCATCAAGAGCGGAAGCATCTGGTCCAATTGCTCCTTGGCCTTGTCACTGAGCTCGCTGGCATGTTCGCCAAACAACACGATCGTGCCCGTCCCCTGCTGCTTGCCATTGTTCAAGACGAACAAGGTTGGCTTGCCCACGCCGCCGGAGAGCTTGCCATCGCCGGCCCAGGGCTTCGGTCCAGTCTCCTCAACCTTGCGCCCGACGGGCTTGGGAGCGTTCTTGGGCCGCTTCGCCCCGGCCGGATCGCCAGGCCTGTGCGAGGGCAAGAGGGTCTTCGAACCGGGCGCCAAGGGACCGGTCGTGATGGACCCGGCGGCCTGGGGGCCCAAGGTCTTGGACATCGAGTTGAAGGGGTCGTTGAAGTAGTGGGCCACGGCTATTTTCATCTGCTTGTTCTGGGCCGTGATCCACATCACCAGGAAAAAGGCCATCATCGCGGTCACGAAGTCCGCATAGGCTACTTTCCAAGCTCCACCGCCATGGCCTGCCATCGTCGCTCACCCCATTTCCATCTTGACCAACCGCTTAAGACACCTCGGCCGGTAGTTTGCTAAGCCACCGTTTGTGCGCCTCGCCGCCATTTCGATCTTGCTGGACACCTTAAGACGCCTCGACTTCGGCGAAGAGCTTGTCCAATTCCTCGCGCTGCATGCGAAACTCTGTGGACACGCCACGCCGCGCGTGATCCAAGGCAACCTTGGGGGGCAAGTCGTTGACAAACCCCTGCATGACCGTGGCAATCGTGCGGAAGAAGTTCATCTCCGCCAGGCCAAGGAAATCCATGCGGGCGGCCAAGGGGTTCATGAAGCCGTAAGAAAGGAGGATTCCCAGGAAGGTCCCCACCAGGGCCGCGCCCACCTTTTCGCCGATTTCTTCCACCGGCCCGTCGATGGACTGCATGGTAATCACGATCCCCAACACGGCCGCCACGATGCCGAAACCGGGCAGGGCGTCGCCCGTCTTCGACAACGCCGCCACGCTGGCGTGGTGCTCTTCTTCGATGACTTTCAGTTCCGTTTCCAACAGCAGTGGCAATTGTTCCGGCTTTACCGTCCCTTCGATAATCGGCGACAGGGCGCCGCAGATGAATTCCGCAACGTGATGGTTCGCAGCAATCCGCGGGTACTTCTTGAAGATTTCGCTTTCCTTGCTGCTGGAGACGTGCTGTTCCAAGGCGATCAGCCCCTCGCGGCGGGCGAGGCGAAACAATTCGTACAGCAACTTGAACAGATCCTCATAGGCCGCGCGGTTAAACGGCGTCCCCTTGAAACACTGCAAGATCCCTTTGATCAGGTCGATGAGGACTTTCTTAGGCGACATGACCATCAGGGCGCCCAGGGCGGCCCCGCCGATCACGAGGATCTCCGAGGGGTGAATCAGCGCCGGAATTTTGCCGCCGGACCAGACGAATCCGGCCAGCACGCATCCGATCACCATGACGCATCCGGCAATAACGAGCATGAGCGTTTTTCAGGTTGTAGCGATTAGGAGTGCTGCGGGACCATTTTGGTTTCAAGATTATCTAGCATAAAAAACGACCGACGTGGCCCGGAAGACCCAAACCGAGGTGGAAATATGCGCGGCTCGGCGGGGAATAGGCGGACCATGCCTGTTTCAACGACCAAGCAGATTCTGGTATAGTCGGGCACCCGCCCGCTGCTTGAATTGATCACGCCCGTTTTCCTCCATCGAAGAGAGGCTCCGAACACGCTTGCCGTGCGATTGGGTCCTGCCGGCCGCGTCGTCTACCCTCTCGCCGCCGTCTTCGTGCCCACATCGCAGAATTTCGACGATCCCTTGGACCTGGCGGCAAAGATCTGATCGACATCTTCGAAGCCCACGATTGGGACTGGAGCTACCACGCCTTCCGCGAATGGGACGGGTGGAGCGTGGAGCATGGCAGCGACCCCGAGGACCATCGCCGCTCCGCCGTACGCACGGACCGCTAGAAGCTGCTGAGAGCATGGTTTGCGAAAAATCAGATCCCCGTCGAGCCGAAGCGTCATTGACCGATCGATCGCCCGTCGCTATTATTCCCAGGCTAAGGACCGGCGAATCAGTAATTGTCGCGTTGTCGCATTTCGCTCGGCGAAAGTCGCATCCTTTCGCGGAGCGAAAGGCGAGACTTGTTTCTGCGCCGAACCTAACCGTTCACCGTCGAGGGAATGTTCTATGAGTGACCAGCCAACGCAAGCCGATCAAAACCCCTATTCTCCTCCCCGTGCCGATCCGCCGGGCACAGTCTCGCCAAAGGGCCTGCGATTGTGGCCGGGCGTCGCCATGGTGGCTCTCTTGTGGCTGGTGCGGGCCTGGAGTTCGATGGGGGAAATGGCCTCCTACAAGTTCTTCGTCGGCCTGCTGATCGCGCCGCTCGTCGTGCTGGCGGGCCTTCTGCTCTGGTGGCTGTTTGCCGGTTGTCTGCGCTGGTCGGACCGTCTGCTGGACTTGGGAACTTTTGCGGCAGTGACGGCGGTTACGATGCTCGCGGCCGACGCGAGTTTTCGCGGGCTGGCGCTGGTGGTTTACGGCCTGCCCATCGCGGAAACCGCATGCCTGGGATGGCTGGTGCTTTCCTTTCGACTGCCCTGGCCGGTCCGCCGGGCTGGTATCTTGCTGGTTCTCCTCGCGGTGGGCGTGGGCTGTTGTCTGTTGCGGGCCGAAGGCATGACTGGGAATTTCGTCGCCAAATTCAGTTGGCGGTGGACCCTTACGGCCGAACAGAAATTCCTTGCGGAATTGAAATCCAGGCCGGCGCATGCGGCCGGGCTGCAAGGCACTGCCGAGATCCGCGAACAGCCCGGCGATTGGACCGGCTTCCGCGGGCCGCGGCGTGACGGCCGCTTGTCGGGAGTGCGGATCAATACAGATTGGCAGCACGCTCCGCCGCAGGAGTTATGGCGGCATCGCATTGGTCCGGGCTGGTCGTCGCTGGCCGCGGTCGGCGATCGGCTCTTCACGCAGGAACAGCGGGACAACGACGAATATGTCGTCTGCTATAGCGCGACGAGCGGGGAGGAACTGTGGGCCCACCACGATGCGGCACGGTTCTCCGAGTTGGCCGCCGGCCCCGGGCCGCGTGCGACGCCCACGTTTCACGCGGGACGGCTCTACTCGTTCGGGGCGACCGGTCGCCTGAACTGCCTGGACGCGGCCAGCGGCGAGCCGCTCTGGTCGCGCGACGTGCTGGCTGATACCGGAGCCGCCGTGCCGCAATGGGGCTTCGCCGCTTCGCCGCTGGTGGCGAAAGGCGTGGTGGTGGCATTCGCCGGCGCAGCCAACGGAAAAACGGTGGTCGCCTACGAAGAGGAAAAGGGAGACTTGGCCTGGACGGCAAGCGTGGGGCCGGAATCCGAAAAAGCGGCCCTTAGCTATTGCTCGCCCCAGTTGACGACCGTTGACAACGTCGACCAGATCCTGCTTGCCACCGACGCCGGCCTTTCGGCCTTCGAGCCCGTCCACGGCAAGGAGCTCTGGCATCATTCCTGGCTGGTCGAGGGCCTGGCGCGGATCGTGCAACCGGCACTGGTCGGGGATGACGACGTGCTTCTGGGAACCGGCATGGGAAATGGCACGCGCCGCATCCATGTCGGCCGCAACGCCGGCGATTGGCTTGCCAAAGAGCTATGGACCTCCCGCAAAATCAGGCCGTACTTCAACGATTTCGTCGTGCTCAACGACCATCTTTATGGTTTCGACGGCAATAAACTCGTGTGCGTGAGTCTTGAGGATGGCAGCGAAACGTGGCATGCCGGCGGCTACGGCAACGGCCAGGTGCTCCTGCTGGCGGACCAGGAACTGTTGCTGATCCTCTCGGAGGAAGGCGACGTGGCGCTGGTTTCCGCTCGACCGGAGAAACACCAGGAGCTGTGCAGGTTCAAGGCCATCGACGGCAAGACTTGGAATCACCCGGTGATCGCTCACGGAAAGCTCTTCGTCCGCAACGGGGAAGAAATCGCCTGCTTCAAGCTTGCACTGCTCAATTAAGTTAGAAGCGTACCCAGTTCCTGGCGGGCACGTTGCTCAATCATGCCTTTGACCACCATGGCGGGCATCGGCAGGTCGACGTCGAGGTTCGCCGACGTGTCTTCCACGGCCAAGGTGCCGCCGACCTTGAAGCCCACCGCCCTGAAATGAAAGGTCAGGGTGTGGTCTTGCCATCGCTCGTCAAGATCGGTGACTTGGCCTCGGACCTTGGGAAGTTGCTCCTGGATGCGGCGCTTCGCTTCTTCGCGGCCCAGGGTATGAGGGATTTGCAATGTTATTCGGGGCATGAAACGGGAGTCCTTTTCGGGAGATGGGAATGAAAATCCCCATGATCAACAACGGGCCTTCAATCCATATGAAAAACCTCGGGGATGCCTTTCCACCAATCGCCTTCCTTGGTGTCGGGCAGACGGATCTGGCAGGGATCGGTGTGCGTCCACCACTCGCGGGTTTTGGCGTCGGCCTTCATGACCGCGACATCCTTGGCGATGTCCTCGCCGGTGTATTCAAAGTAGCTGAATAGGTAAAGTTTGCCGTCAACTTCGCCCAGGTAGATCGAGTAGTTCTGGATGTGGCACTTCTTGAGGATCGCGAGGATTTCCGGCCAACAGTTGGCGTGCAGGCGGATATATTCCGATTTCTTCTCCGGCCGCAGGCCGATCATCGAACCGAAGCGTTGCACCTTTCGCGCGGAGGATCCAGCGACCGCCTGAGTAGTTTTGCCGTTGGGGCGGTCGATTTTCGTGTCGCCGGCACGGGCCGCCGCCGGCCGCGTCGCGGCAATCCCAAGGGCAAACCCGATAAATCCACCGCCAAGAAGGAGAATTGCGACCGGGAGCCCTATGCAACTGGTTTTCATGGGTAGATTCGTTGGTTGAATGGTGAAGCAACTGGGGGAGACGGCCCCGAGCCTCCTATTTTGCCTCGGGAAGCGGACGTGTCAAGTAAATTCATGAACAAGACATGCGAAATGTCTTGACAATTCTCGGTCAGGCGGCCAGAATCGGGGTTTCTGTCGCCGCGCGCAAAGAAGTCCCTCGAACGCCACCTATCACGTCATGAGCACCGCAAAGAAAAGCCTCTTCATAACGTCGGACGGAACGAACCTGATATTCACGTTCATACTCGTCAGTTCGCTGTTCCTCCTCTGGGGAATCTGCAACGGCTTGATCGACACGATGGACAAGCACTACCAGCAAGAACTGCATTTGACCTTGTCGCAATCCGCGTGGGTGCAATTCGCGCATTATCTGGGTTACTTTCTGATGTCGATACCGGCGGGCTGGCTGGCGACCAAGCTGGGATACAAGGGCGGGATCATCACCGGCCTGCTGATGGTTGCCGTCGGTGGATTCTGGTTCATCCCGGCGACGCACATCGCGCAGTTCTGGGCGGCCCTGCTGGGCGTCTGCGTCATTGCTTCCGGCCTGACCTTCTTGGAAACGATCGCCAACCCGTACACCACGGTGCTCGGCGACCAACATTATGCGGCCACCCGCATCAACCTTGCTCAATCCGCCAACGGCGTAGGTTGGATATGTGGCCCAGTCATCGGCAGCGTGTACTTCTATTCGAAGGACGCCGCCGGAGCGAGCACGGGGAGCCAAACACTTTATATTCCGTATTTCGTCATTGCCTTTGTCGCCGTCGTTCTGGCGGTCGTCTTCTTCTTCGCCAAAGTTCCGGACATCAAAAGCGAAGATGATTATCAGCTGGACGAGGAAGGTGCAACCGCCGCGCCTTCCGCGGAAGTCGATCGACAGGTGAACCGCGTGCTGACCTACTTCTTGTTGCTTTTCAATTCGGCCGTGCTCGTCTTTGCCTGCGGCATGATCCTGTGGCTGATCCTCGACACGGCCAACGTTGGCCCGTATTGTGTTGGCATTGCATCGCGAATTCCTCACCCCGCCGGCCTGGAGATGACGCCCGAGCATGCGTTGTTGATGGTCGTCGGTGCGGCCGAGTGCCTGTCGCTCGGCGTTGCGGCCCTGGTTCTCCTTGCGACGGCAAGGAAGATCTCGCATCACAGCACCTGGTCGCATCCCCATTTTCCCGCGGCGATTCTTGCCCAGTTCTTCTATGTGGCCGCCCAAGCCGGTATTTTCAGCTTCTTCATCAACTGCATGACGCCCAACGTCAGGACCGGTTTCTGCATGGTTCCGCCCATCCCCGAGGCGTTCGACTCGGGATTGAAAGCGATCGCGGGGCATCTGCCCAGTTGGGGGCCTTTGCAGCATTGGCTGAGCGGTTGGTTCGAATTCAAGGACGGTGTTCGGCGTATCAGCGACGCGGGCGGCTCCGCGCTCCAATCGTTGGCATTCGTTTGCTTCCTGGTGGGGCGCGTGTTCGGCTCCTGGTTGTTGAAGAAATACTCTGCCCATAAGGTTCTGGGCCTCTTTGCCGTTCTCGACATTCTGATCTGCCTCTTGATCTTCTTCAATCTGGGCTGGGTTTCGACGGCTTGCGTCTTCCTGAGCTTTTTCTTCATGTCGATCATGTTCCCGACGATCTTCGCGCTGGGGATTTTCGGCCTTGGCGCCGGGCGAAGAAGGCATCGGCCTTCATCGTCATGGCGATCATGGGCGGCGCCATTTTGCCAAAACTGATGGGCTACGTCGCCGACCAATACGACATGTCGCACGGTTTCATCGTGCCGATAGCTTGCTTCGCACTCATTGCCTTCTACGGCTTCTTCTGGCCGAAGTTCAGCGGCGCCGAGTCGCTGCGCAGCGCTAGTACGAGTCGCGGACATTAAGATCGCCGATCGTTGAAATGCAAGACCACGTATCGTACACTTCATCTTCGAGAGCGGGGGGTGGGTGATTCACTACGCCTTTCCACCCGACCCGATCGAGACGCACTCCGTGGTCGAGACTGAAGCCCTGGCCCTTTCCGAAAAGACGATTAACCGGGTCCTCGACTCGATTGCCTACCGTGCCGTACCGTCGTTTTGAGTGGCACGGGCACGTCTCTACAGGATCTTCGCCTTCAGTTCCTCCAGCAGCCGCATGCCGGCGCCGATCTCCTGCTTCTGCCGCAGGGGATCCTGGGGAATCTCGCGCTCGATCGTCAAGGGACCGTCGTAGCCGATCTCCTTAAGCGTGCGGAGGAACCGCTCCATGCCCACGTCGCCCTGGCCCAAGGGCACCTCGACGCCCCATTCTTCGCCGGGATGGGCGGCCCACTTGCCGTCTTTGCAGTGTACGCTCCGCACGTAGCGGCCGACCTTCTTCAAGGCATCGATCGGATCGCCGGAACCGTAGAGAATCATGTTCGCCGGATCGAAGTTCACCAGCAGGTTGTCGCAGCCCGTGTCGGCCAGGAATTCCAAGAGCGTGTCGGCCGACTCCTGGCCGGTTTCCAGATGCACCCGCTGGCCCTGCGCCCGGCAGTGGCTGCACAGATCGCGGGCCACGGCAACTACCTGCCCGTAGACCGGATCCGCCGACCATGAGTACCTGGTGCCCGCGTGCGGCACAAAGCCAATGTGCAGGCCGACGGCATCCACACCCAGCAGCCGGGCGAAGTCGGCAATCTCCTTCATCTCCTTCAGCCGCGCTGCGCGGGTTTCGGCCGGGACCAGGCCGACCGTCTGCTGGGATGTGGGGATGTCGGCATAGCTCTCGCCCTCGAAACCGCCGAAGACGACGGTGATCTCGATGCCCAGGTCGGTCACGCGAGCGAGGAACTCGCGGGCCCGCTGGGGCGTGCGACTCGCGGCCTGCGGGGCGTGAAGCTGGATCGTGGGCACGCCCAACTCATGGGCCACGCCGAGATGCACGCCCATGCCGGCGTCGATGCTGGCAAAAACTCCAAGAGGCCATGAGGACATGAGAGGCTCCTTTTGAGTAGGGTCTACGGCTTTCTGAATAGTGGGCCGGTGCTCGCCGACCCACTACGTGGGTGCCCCGGATCTTGTCCCACCCTATAGTTTGTCGGGCGTTTTGTCACTCTTGACGTCAAACCATTCTTTCTCGAAATCAATCCGCTTCTCCAGCTTCAGGGCCTTGGCGGCGGCGACCGTCAGCACCGTGGCGTACAGGCCGGCCTCGGCATCGCAGCGGGGCTTGCGGTCCGCTTTAGCGTCCGCCGACGGCCTGCAGCAGGAGGCCCAATGCTCCAACTCCGCGGCGAAGCCCGCATCGGCCCCGCGCAAGGCCAGCAGGCCAAGGGCCTGCGACTCTTCGTCGGCCTTGCCGTCCTTGGGCACCTCGATCGCAGGCACGACCTTGACATCCGGATTCTTGCCAACCTTCTTCTCCACCACGCGCAGGTTCTTGTTGACGTCCGACGTATGGAAGAGCATCGGCTTCTGCTCGTTCTCCAGGACGAGCGATCCCTCCCGGCCCAGGACCGTTTCGCCGTAGCCGTCGAATTCGTTGCCGATGATCAGATCGAACTGCAGGGCGATCTTCTTGCGGGCCTTGAAGGGAATGCTCTTGTCGTCGACATAGCCCTGGATGGCATACTCGAACACGCAATGCACGTGATCGTCGATATCGCCCGCGGCATCCTTGAGGATTTGGCTGCCGGAGCCGGCCACATTCAGCGGATACGGCCGCTCGGGATCGCGGTTGGGCGTGGCGGCGACGAACATCGCGGCGGCCGCGAAGAGCTGGCTGCCAAGCTCCGCCAGCAGGCCGCCGCTATATTTATCGTAAAGCTGCCAGCGGACCAACTCCAGCGGGCTGTCGTAGCCGTCGAACTTCAGGCTGGCCTCATCCTTGGAAACGTCCTGCCACCAGTCGATCTTGAATTCGTCCGGTTTCTCGGCTTCTTCCTTGGGCTTCTTCTTATCGTCTTTCTTGGCCGCTGCGCCTTCCGCGGGCTTCTTCTCCGGCTTCAAGAGATGCCACTGCGAGCGGATGTAATGCACGTCGTTCAACAGATTGAGGCGGACCATTTCCAAGGCGTGATCGTAGATCCAGTTGTAGCGCCGTTGCTGGCCCACCGCCAGGACCAGGTTCTTCTCTGCGGCCTTGCGGGCAATCTCCTTGGCATCGCTGACCTTGAGGGCCATGGGCGTTTCCACGAAGACGTGCAGGCCGGCGTTCATCGCCGCCAACGCGGCGGAAGCGTGCAGGTACGAGGGCAGGGCGATGATCACGGCCTCCAGCCCATCCGCCTTGGCCGCCGCCAGCAGCTTCTCGTAAGAATCGTATACGTGAATGCCTTTGGCCTTCGCGGCTGCCGTCAACTCGTCGTAAGAGGGTTCTTTTTTCGCGTCGTCGCCAGTGGCCTGGGCTTTCGCCTTATCGGTCCCCAACAGGGTCTTGATGGCGCGGATCTTATTCGAGGGGCGGATATCAGCGACCGCCTTGACGCTGATATACGCGGAATTCACTGCCTTCAGCAGGCGGAGCCCCTGCTGCCCGGCGCCGAGCAGGCCCACCACCAGCGGCTTCTCCAGGGTCTTGGCATACCTGAAGTGCTCCGCCTCCAGGCCATGCCGGGGCGAAAGACCCTGGCGGAGGGCCTTGGTGACCATCTCGCGGCGGATCGGCTTGCTGCCGACGGCACTCTGGAAATTCTCCACGCCGGACACTTTGTCGCTGGCACGCAGATACATCGACGGTTCTCCTATCAGTGGGGTTCTGTAGGATGGACCTCCGGGTCCGTCCCCAAAAACTGGACGGACCCGGAGGTCCATCCTACAGCACGTTGCACCAGTTGTTTTGCGCGAGCCCTTAACTCGTCTTTTGTTCGATCCCCAAATCCTCTTCGGGCGTGTCTTTCTTCACCGGGTCAAACCACTCCGGTTTGAAGCGGATCGGCTCGCCGGTTCGCACGGCGAGATTGGTCGTCAGGGCAATGATCGCATCGGCCATGGCCAGGCGGGGATAGCAACGGGGCTTGTTCTCCGGCGCGGGATGGCGGATGCACCAGGCCCAATGTTCCAATTCCTCGGCATAACCGCGGCTGACCGGGCCGCCCGCTTCGCCCCCCTTCTTGCGAACGGGTCCGCTGGACTGGGTGTCCAACGACGGGCCTGTTCCGCCGCCGGAAACTTTGACCGCCGTCTCGCCCTCGCCTTCGTCGCCGCTGCCGGTCAAGAGTTTGAGGTCCTCTTCCTTCTCCAGGGCCAGCGTGCCCTTGGTGCCGTAGACCAGTTCGCCGTAGTTCAAGTAGCCGTTGCCGTTGATCGAGGCGTACTGCACCGAGATCTTCTGGCGATGCGTCTTGGGGTCTTTCTCGTCATATCCCGGCATGGGGAACTCGATAATGCAGCAGACGTGGTCCTCGATATCGCGGTCGGCAGGGAAAATGGGACGGTTTGCGGCCGCCACGACCCGCAACGGATGCGGGTGCGGATGTGCCTCCGGGTAGAGGGCCGAAACGAAGATGCTCGCCGCGTCGAGCTGATGGCTGCCGAGTTCGGCCATCATGCCCGCCCCCGTGTGGTCCCACAACCGCCAACGGATCAGTTCTTCCAGCGGCGTGCAATCATAGACGACCTTGCCGCCGGGGCCGGTGACCTTCTTGCCCTTGTAGCCCAGGTCCTCCAGAGACTCGCCCTTCGCCTTGTCCTTGCCAGCCAGTTCCGCGTCGGCCACCTGGGCCTCGAGCTGGCCCAAGACCTTCAGCCAGCCCTCGGTCTCGCTGCCGTACGACTGCTCCAGGGCCTTTCGGACCTTGACGATCTCGGCATCCAGTTTGACGGGCATGTCCTCCCGCTTGACGCCGGGGGGCAGCGGCATCTTCCAGCTATCGTTCTTGGGCGGCGGCAGATTGCCGCGATGCCACTGGGCACGAATCGAATGCACGTCGCCCAGCAGGCCCCTCTGGATCCAATCTTTGGCCTGCCAGTATTTGATGTTGTAATGCCGCTGGTGGCCGACCGCCAGCTTGAGCCGCGTTTCGTCGGCGACGCGGGTCATTTGCTTGCATTGGTCAACCGTTTGGGCCATGAGCTTCTCGGTGATCACGTGCAGCTTGTACTTTTGCATAGCCTCGATCGCGATCTGGGCGTGCAAGTGCAAGGGCGTGGCAATAATGATCGCCTCGATGCCGTCCCGCTTGGCGTTCTCCAGCAGCTCCTGGTAGGGCCCATAGACCTTCACGTGCTTCTTGGCCTCGCTCTCGGTCTTCCAGCCATAGACCGACATCAGCCCGGAGCGGACCGGCACGAGCGATGGCTTGTTCTCTTTGCTGATCCAATCGCCGTGAAAAGCGCGGAACTGGTTGAAGGGGCGGAGGTCGGCGATGGCCTTGACCTCGATGAATTCGGGATTCAACGCGTGGATCAACACGCTGCCTTCGTCGCCGGTGCCGATCACGCCCACGCGGACGGGCGAACCGATCGCCGCGCTGTAGCCGAAGTAGAATCCGCCCAGCCCTACGCCGGCCACGGCCCCGGCCGCCACACCCGCCTTGAGGAAGTCGCGTCGCGATACGTCAAGGGAATTGCTCATGCTTTGCCTCCTTCGCTCGTGGCCTCGTCGCCGCACCTGCAGCAGAAAGGTTTGACCAGATACTTATGGATGAAGAAGTCCAGGCCCGTCCAGCGCCCCAGGCACGTGGAGGCAATCACCAACAGGGCGACCATCTCCACAAAATCCTTATTCACCAGCAGGGCATGGCCCAACTGCGGCGGATCGAGCGGATAGACGCCCGGATACGACGGCTGGCTCATGACCACGAAGAGCATGAACCCGGCCCCCGCCAGGGCTGCCGGACGGGTGAACAACCCGAGCATCAGGCACAGCCCGATGCCGAACAGCGCCCAGGTCAGGAGGAAGGCCAATTGCTCGATGCGGGTCCACTCCCAGGGTTTGGAACTAGGGGTGAAGGGGCCCAGTTCCGGCCGTCCGTCGGCCAGGGGACTGAAATCGACGAGGACGACCGTTGTCGCCGGGAGTGGAGCAGGGGACGAGGGTTTGCCCTTCGTCTTCCCCTCTCCCTCCGGGGCAGGAGGTGAGGGCGCGTTCTTCTTCTCGTCGGCCTTCTTTGCGTCTGCCCCAGCCGGTTTCTTCGCTGCCGCGTCGGCTGTTTTCTTCGCCCCGGCTTTTTCGGCCGCTTCTTTGTCGGCCCGCGCTACCGCTTCCTTCTCGGGCTTTCGGTTCTTCCGCAGCAAGCCGAGCAAGTCGGACTTCAAGGCATTTTCCCGCGCGTCCACGTCCGAGATCCAGCCCTTGGCCTCCTTGCGCAGGTCCTGCATCTCGTCCCAACGCCGCTGGGTTTGGAACATGGTGTGCGGATCGGTCTTGCGCCCGTCCTGGTAACGCTTGAGCGACTCGAAATGGGCCTTGATCTTGCCGCCGTTTTCGTTGACGAACTCGTTCAAGCCCTTAAGATGCCAATCGTATACCTTCTGGGCCTCTGCGCTAAGCTGCTCGTGGAGTTTTTTCTGGGCGTCATCACTACCGGCCGCAGGGGCGTAATAGTTCACAAATTTCTGCCGCAGGTCGTCCCACGACTTGGCCACCTTGCAAGCCTTGGTAGCCTCGATGTCGACTTCTTTGTCCTTGCCCTCGACCCTGGGCAGGTTGTCCTCCAGTCGCTGGCGGCCGTCGATATCGGGCAGCATGGCGTAAAAGAGGCCGGCCACCGGCCCGCGGGCGCCGGAGAGGAACCCCTCCGTTTCGCCCAGAAACAGGTCGGGATGGCGAATCTTCCAAACCCCTTCGTAGAGAAAATGCCAGCCCAATGCCAGCCGCAGAACGGCCAGCATGACGACGGTCCAGATGCCGATGGTGAATTTATTGGTATTCAGGGGATACCTCCTTCACTCCAGGATTTTTCTTGCGAGGCAGGCCGAAGATGGATCTGGTGCGAAAACGGGCCGAATTCCTGCGGAATCAGGCTGCCGGATCGCGGTGGGACCAATGCCGACAACTTCCAGACAAATCCTATTGTAATCGGTTTGCAAAAAAGTTGCTAGGGGCGCGGAACGTCGCAGGCAATCCCCACCTATGATGCATATTGTACTAGTCAGAAAGAAGTGAACGCCATCAATTCCCGGCGATCGCGACATCCGGCAACTCTGATGGACCTTGCGCGATCGGGACCGGCGGTTCCCCCGAGAGAATGGTGTTGTCGGTCTAGTTGACTGCCCGGCGGTTTCCATGTCATACTGTGACGTATCCGACCTGGTACCCTTCCCGCCCTATTTCCCCCCCCATACCCAAGGAGCAATTCTCGTGAGCAAGTACACCACCCGCCGTGATTTCATCAAGCAGACTGCACTGGCGGCCGGCGCCGTGGGAGCGATGCACTTCGCTGCCCCCAACGTCCTGGCCAAGCCGAACGACGACAAGAAGCTCCGCGTGGCCGCGGTCGCCGTGGGAGGCATGGGCGGCTACGCCTTCGGCGCCGGGCTGGGCGAGAACCTCGTGGCCATCGTCGAAATCGACGACCACACCATCGCCGGCGCCTTGAAAGAGTACCGCAATCGCCACGGCGACAAGCCCGAGCCCAAAGTCTATTACGACTATCGCAAGATGCTCGACGAGCTTCACCAGGAGCTCGACGTGGTGCTGGTCTCGACGCCGGACCACCATCATGCCCCGGCGGCGATCCGGGCCATCGAGCGCGGCCTGCCCGCCTTCTCGCAGAAGCCGCTGGCCCACAACATCAGGGAATGCCGCAAACTGGCCGAGGCCGCCAAGAAGCACAAGGTCGCCACGCAGATGGGAAACCAGGGACACTGCGGCGAAGGCTACCGGCGGCTGGTGGAATGCATCTGGGCCGGCGCGATCGGCGACGTCGTCGAGACGCATACCATCTTCAACCGCGATTTCGGCGGCACCGGCGGCATCCCGCCCGGCAAGCCCGCCCCAGCCCACGTGCATTGGAACGAATGGATCGGCCCCGCGCCGTACCGCGAGTATCACGACGGCCTGCACTCGTTCTCGTGGCGGAGTTGGCGGAAGTTCGGCACGGGTACGCTCGGCGACCTGGCCTGCCACTGTATGGACGGGATTTTCTGGGCCTTGAAACTTCACGACATCAACAACTACACGATCGAGTGCCTCTCGCAGCACGGCGGCAGCGAGGAGATGTTCCCGCAGAGCAACGTCATCCGTTTCGACTTCCCCGCCCGCGGCGCGCAACCGCCCGTCAAGATTTTCACCTATGACAACAAGGGCCAGAAGCCGCAGATCGTCAAGGATTTCGAGAAGATGGCCAAAATGTCGGTGGACGAAGGCACGGTCTACGTCGGCAGCAAGGGATTCATGGTCACCGACGCCTACGGCGGCGGGCTGCGGATCTTGCCCGAATCGCGGGCCAAGGAGTTCACGCTGCCGCCCAGGACGCTCCCGCGGGCGCAAGGCGGCGGGCCGATCGAGAACCTTTTCTGGGCGATCCGCAACAACGGCGCGCCCTGTTCGAACTTCGCCGACTACTCCGGCCCCTTCACGGAATTCATCCTCACCGGCCAGTTGGCCATGTACGCCGGGCCCGGCAAGAAAGTCGAGTGGGACGTAGCCGCCATGAAGTGCACGAACCACGACGAGCTGAACGAGCTCACCCACCGCAGCTACCGCAAGGGCTGGGAGGTGTGAGCCAAGCAGCACCAATGCCGGAACTGCGCAGGCTGGTTCCGGCCTAAGTGGTTGGGAGCGGTGTAGGCCGGAACAAGCTTGCGCAGTTCCGGCACGGATCGGTATAAACCTTGACGGTCACGTCCTCGAAATGAGGTTCCTGCTCCGCCAAGTCACGGCTGGTTGGCGCGGAGGGCTTCCAGGCTGCGGCGGGCCTGAAGGAAGTCGGGCTCGAGTTCCAGGGCCTTCTGCAAATGGGCAATCGCCTCGTCGAACTGCCCCCGACCGGCCAAGGCCATGCCGAGATTGAAGTGGGCCCTTGCGTAGTCGGGCTTGATTTCCAGGGCCCGGCGGTAATGGGCGACGGCCTCGTCGAACTGCCCGCGCTTGACCAGGAGCAGCCCCAGGTTGTTGTGAGCTTCGGAGAAGTCGGGCTTGATTTCCACGGCCTTGCGGAACTGCTCGGCCGCCTCGTCCAGCAGTCCTTGATGAAAGAGGGCTTGCCCGATGTCATCCTGGGCCACGGCGCAATCGGCGTCGATTTCCAGGGCCTTGCGGTACTCGACGATGGCCTCGTCGAACTGCCCCTGGCCGGCCAGCAGCCTGCCGAGGTTGTCGTGGGCCTCGACGAATTCAGGATTGATCTCCAGGGCCTTGTGGAAGTGGGCAAGGGCCTCGTCGCGCTGCCCACGCTCAGCCAGGGCGACCGCCAGGTTCTTCTCGGCTTCGGCAAAACCGGGGCTGATTTCCAACGCCTTGCGGTACTTGGCGACGGCCTCGTCGAATCGGCCCTGGCCCGCCAGTGCGCTGCCGAGCAGGTTGTGCGTGCGGGCATCCCAAGGAGCGCTTTCCGTCGCGACGCGGAGGTGCTCTTCGGCCAGCTTGGGCTGGCCCCACTCCAGGGCCAGCGCGCCGAAATGGTAGTGCAGCTCCCAGTTGCCCGGCGATTCGGCAATCGCCGCCTGGTAGGCATTCCGGGCAGACTGGACGGCCTGCGGCGACAATGCCCGGCGGTGCAAGTCGTCCCGGTGGCGGCGTGCCGCAGCCTGGCGAAGGGGATGGTCCAGTTGGTTGGTGAACGGCGGTCGGGAGGTGATGTTCACCGCCACGGCAGCGGCCTGGTACTCGTCGCCGGGCGTCAGCACCAGCAGGTCCGCACAGCGCTGCCGCGAGGGAACCTCGCCGTGCTTGCCAGCCAGTTGCGGCAGGGCCGCGGCAACAGGCCCCAGGATCGCCCGGGCAAGGACGTAGTTTCCCTCGAAGGTCAAGTGGACGTGTTCATAGAAGAATTCTCCCCCGGCAACGCCCGCCGCGGCCGGGTCGCTTTCGGCGAGGGCCCGTTCGGCGTCGGCGAAATAGACGTTGGCGGTCCCTTGCGCGGCGGCCACCTCACGGACAATCGCATTGATGCGGGAGTCGGCGCGAAACCGCAGCACGTCCAGATCGCGGGCCGACTCGAATCGCTCTCGGGCCTCGGCCACCCGCGCCGGTACCCGGGCCGGCCTTCATCAAGCAGCGTGCCAGGCGGAATTGGAGCTCCGCATAGCGATCGTCGATCTTCTCCGCCGCTTCGTACTGCCGGGCCGCGTCCTGCCAACGATGGTCCGCTTCCAATCCGCCGCCGGCCTTGTAGATCGACTCCCATTGCGCCAACTCTGCGGCGGAGAGGTCCGAGCGGTGCAGCGAGGCCAGCGGCGGGCAGTCGCGCAGGTTCACGGCCACGCTGCACAGGACGACCGCCGCATGACAACGGCGGGCGACGCCACAAATATCGCTGAGGTTCCGCCGATAGTTGTCGTAAACGGCCGTCAGCCGCGGGTCATCGGCGGCTACCGGATTGCTGAGGAACACTTCCATGCCGGGCCTGCGGTTCGCGTCGCTCGGGTCGCGGCGGAGGGCGGCAGTCGCGTCGCTGAACAGCTCGCCGACGCGCGTCGACTTCACCCACAGACTGGCGCGAATCATTCCCAGACTCGGCGACCAACGCTGAAAAACAGTCCCCGGACCATAGGGTCCGATCACCTCATTATTTCCCAGGTAGACCAGGAAAAGGTCCGGCTCGTGGGTTGCGCAGTCACGGGCGATCTCCAGGGCCCCGTGGGAGTTGATCGCCGGCATCGCCGCATTGACGACCTCGAACTGCCTGCCCGGATACTGCTGGCTCAGCATGACGGCGAGGATCCGGCCAAAGCTGAACGACGGGTCGGGAAAGCCCTGGGCCGCCGACCCCCCCAAGACAAAGATGCGAACGGCACCGGCGGGCTTGGCGGAGAGAGTGCAGGGATACGGCTGCGTGGCAAACCACCGGGGGAAGAAACGCCATCCGAAGCAGTGATTGACGGTGCATCGGCCGCTGGAATCCGGGCCGAGGAAGAACGTGGTAGGGTAGCCGTATCCTCCCAGCCGCAGGCCGGCCTCCAGAAGGCCCAAGCAGAGAACCGGCGAGAGGACCAGAAGCATCAGCCGCAGGAGCCATCCGCGCCAGCCCTGGAACCGGCGCGTCTTGCCGTGCGGCGGCGCGGAGCTTGGCCCGTTTGAAGTGCAGGCCGGGGCGGGGGCACGGCCGGTGGATGGGGCCTCACCGCATTGCCCGGGCGCTGCCTGGGATGCGATTTGCCGGCCGGTCGTGCCGCAACCATCGCTCGCCGACGGGACCTGCGCGCCGCCACGCTCCGTCTCCCGCTTCTTCCTCGACCTGCGCCACACTTGACTCTGCCTACGCGGCTACTGCCGCTTTTCCGTCTTCCCCTTGGGCGGTTGAATCTGCACGTCGTCGTAGGATACTTCGCCGGTGCCGCCCAGCAGCCCGATTTCGACGATCCCTTCGCGCGGTGGGCGGCACTTTGACCAAACCCTTCACGCGTTTCCACTCGACGATTCCCCGCCATGGCCCAAGCGCCACTTGTCCCACGGCGGCGCGGTTCTCGTCCATAAACAGGACCACGAGCTGGGCTGCCTCGTTGCGCGCGGTGCCCGGAGCGCGGACCATGCAGGAAAGCTCGAAATCGTGGACCTTGCGGCCGTCGACCGGGAAGGCTTGCAGCGCCCGGCAGGCGCGGCCGGGCTCGGAGTTCGTGAAGGTCGCGTAGTTCTTTCCTTCGGGGGCGTCGGAGGCGTCGACGACTTTCATCTGGCGGATATAGTACCAGCCCTTCGGTTCGCCTACGGTGCCGATCACTTCCTCGAAACCGCCGTTGACCAACTTGGGGTGCAGCGGGTCGGGCTGCACCTCCCGGCTCTCTTCGGCCTTGCCGGTCATGGGCACGAAGAGCGTCGGCCGCAAGGCCTCGTTGATCAGTTTGCCGTCTTGCTTCTTCAGGAGGTGGAAGACCTGCTGGTAGCGTTCGCCCACCGGGATGATCATCCGCCCGCCTTCCTTGAGTTGATCGATGAGCGGTTGCGGCACCTTTTCGGGCGAACAGGTGACAATGATCTTGTCGAAGGGGGCATGCTCCGGCCAGCCCAGATAGCCGTCGCCGATCTTCACGGAGACATTCGCGTACTTGAGCCGCTTGAGCGTCTGCTGCGCGTGCTTTCCCAGCGATTCGACGATTTCGATCGTGTAGACCTCTTTGACCAGGGGGCTGAGCACGGCCGCCTGGTAGCCGCTGCCGGTGCCGATTTCCAGGACGCGATCGTTGGGCTGCGGCTGCAACTGCTCGGTCATATAGGCCACGAACATCGGCGGCGAGATAGTCTGACCTTCGCCGATCGGCAGCGACATGTCCTGGTAGGCCCGGTCGAGCCACTTCTTCGCCACAAATTCATGGCGCGGAGCGGTCCGCATCGACTCGAGCACGCGCGGATCCTTGATGCCCGCGCCGACCAAATCTTCGTCAACCATGCGGTTGCGGGCCGCTTCGAGCGATAGGGCCGGGGCGCGACGCTGGGCCGCGGTCGCCGGCCACGCGGCCAGGATGCAAAGGGCTGCCCAAGGCAGCCAGCGATGGATCGGGCGAATGCGCATGGAACACTCCTCAAGTAGGATGGGCCGAGTGAAACGAGTCCCACCATGGATTGTCGAAAAGCCGTAGGGTAGGACAAGATCCGCGGCACCCGCTGGCGGGTATCCCGGATCTTGTCCCACCCTACGACTCGGAGGTCCATCCGACAAAGGTCAGTTCCAGTACCAGGTCGATTTGCCGGTGCTCTGAGCCTTGGCGCGGGCCTCGGCCGGAGCGGAACTCTCGCGGGCCTGGCTGACGATCTGTGCGGGATGAATGCTGACGCCGCCCGATGCGCTAATGATGTAATTGGTACCCTGTTTCACCATGCTCACGCGGCTGTCGACCTGCGTGGGGGCCGACAAGGCGATGGTCTTCAAGGTCGATTCCTGCACCAGGGCGGGCAAATTGCAGCCGGCCTTGTCGACCAGGCGCTCGTGGGCAATCAGTGCCCCGACGAGGGCCAACTGCATGCAGTTGCGCAGCTCGCCGAAGACGGGAGCGGCCACGGCCAACTCGTCGTAATGCTTGCTCATGTTGTCGGCCCACTTCTGCGCCACGGCACTCGGCTTGCCTGTGTGCTCGCGCTGACCGTTGGCCGTGGCGAAATCCTCTTCCGTCATGCACTTCACGCCCGCGCCGTCGAATTCCCAGGCCAGCCCGTCCGGCGAGCGGAGCACCGACTCGTACTTCGGTTCCAGCCACCAGCGCTGGAGGATGTTGTCCATGCCTGCGCCGGTCGACGAATACATTTTCAGGAAGCTGGGCATGCCGGGAACGGGCGACGGCTCGAAGTTCATCGCCAGACGCTTCATACGGTAATCGGCGGCCACCAGCACGCCGGCGAAGTGGCTCGTCGCCGGCACGCCGGTGAAGGTGACCATCTGCCGGCCCAGGGCCTTTTCCAGCCCCGAGGATATCGTCTTCTTGTTGTTCATGGTCTGCAGCGTGGCCACGTGGGCCCGCAACTGCTGAATTCCTTCCTGCGTCGGGTCGATCGAGCAACTGATGCCCGTCTGGGCTGAAGTCGCGGCAGTCCGCAGCGCGGTGAGCAGGTCGTCGAGGAACAACACGGGCTTGCCGGTGGTGATGCCGACGATATTGCCGTGCCCGTCGATCCGCCAGCCTTCGCCAAAACCGACGAGCACGATGTCTTTCTGCTCGGGGTAGACGAATACATAGCGGATGTCTTGCAGGCCGCCCAGGAAGGCAACGTCGTTGGGCAGGGCCTTGCCGGACTTCATCGACTCTTCAATGGCCTCGTCCAGTCCCCGGAGCGAGACCTTGCGGAGCGCGACAGCGGCGCTGAGGTCGGCCGGGATCTTTTGCACGAAGCGAGCTCGCTCGGTGCTAAGCTTTTTCAGGGTATCGACGCTGGCATTTTCGATGAGTCCATCGGACTTGATCGAGATGCCTCCTACGGCCTGCTGGTAGCCGTAGCCGACTTGTGCTTCAGCCGGCGCCGCTTGGAGGGCGATCGCCGCGGCAAGAAGCAATGCGACGGTGGGCAAAAGGTGGAAATGGCGGTGCGTGGACGGATCGCTGAATGGCATGGCAGACCCCTTCGTGAGGACAGTGAAAGCGGGAAAGTTCCGGAAGTTCCTAAGGTTAGCCTAACCCAATCAAGAAGCAAATGCAAGCGGATTTCTCCCTATTTGTGGGGGCCGGCAAAGGAATTTCGGCTCGGATGCACCTTGCAGAATGTCGTAGAACGGAATTCATTCCGTTTTCCCGGAGAAGACAAGGCAACGGAATAAACTCCGTTCTACGAAAGGCACCTTGCCACTCTTCTGGGGTGGACCCTTGCAAAAACCGCCCTCTCCAGTATAAGGTATAAGAAGGTCTCTTCAAGCTAAACAGTGCGGAAATTCCGTGTCGGAACTCGCTTATCTTGTCATTCGCGAAGGTGGAAAGTGGAGCGACGTCTTCCGGCTCATCCCCGGACAGGCGGCCACCATCGGTCGTGCGCCTACCAACCAGATTGTCCTGAAAGACGACCGTTGCAGCCGAAACCACGTGGAAGTCTTCTTCAGCGGCGGGCAATGGGTCCTCCGCGATCTCGATAGCCGCAACGGCACGATGATTGCCAGCCAGCGGATCGTCGGCGACCATCTCCTCAAGGCGGGCGACATCATTCGCATCGGCCGCTCCCAGTTGACTTTCGTTCATACCCTGGCCGAGGCCTTCTCCGATCCCAGCGCGATTATCCGCGCCGGCGGCATGGGACGGGACGGCAAGGAACCGATAGTTACCGGCGATGATGCCAGCGTGCTGGAAGACTACGGCCCGACCACGATCACCCATCGTCGGGGGCAGACGCGTTTCCTCGAACCGGAGCAGGCGGACGAACCGGGGGTTTCGAAGACTGGACGGGCGGCGGCCAAGCTCTGCCGTCTGGCCTTCGAACTGGCCAAGTCGCCGGATGTCGCCAGTGTGGCGGAGTTGGCCTTGGACGGCCTGGCACAAGGCACCCAAACCGACGCTGGCGCACTGATGTTGCTGCCCAACGACTATCAGGGACCGCCCAAGGCCGATGCCTTGGAGACGATAGCCTCGCGGAGCTCCTCGTCGCATCGGTACCATCGCTTGCCCCACATTCTGGCCGAGACGGTGATCCGGGAGGGCGAAGCGGTGCTGGCCCGCAACGTGATGGGCGACAGCACGCTGGGCAGCCGCGACAGCCAAGGCGAAATCCGCACCACGAGCGTGATTTGCGCTCCCGTGCGCCGTGGCGGCAAGGTGCTTGGTCTGATCCACCTTTATTCCATCGATCCGGAACGGGTAGCCGATCCCGACGACCTGGAGTTCACCCTGGCCGTGGCCGACACGGTGGCGGTGGCCCTGGAGAACCTCAAACGTCGCGAGGAATTGGCCGTGAACCTGACCCAGGTGCGTACGGAAAACGTGCAGCTTCGCGAGCGGTTGGGAGTGCAAAGCCAGATCATCGGCAAGAGCCCGGTCATTCGCCAGGTGGCCAACGAGATCGCGCAGGCGGCGTCGAGCAACGCCACGGTCTTGATTCGCGGCGAAAGCGGTGTGGGCAAGGAGCTGGTTGCCCGCGGCATCCACTATTCCAGCCCCCGCCGCGACAACGTTTTCGTCTGCCTGAACTGTGCGGCCCTTTCGGCAGAGCTCTTGGCCAGCGAACTGTTCGGCCACGAGCGAGGGGCATTCACCGGAGCCACGGAGCGGAAGATCGGCAAGTTCGAAGCGGCCCATCGGGGCACAATCATGCTCGACGAAATCGGCGAGATGAGCCCCGGCCTGCAGGCCAAGTTCCTCCGCGTGCTGGAGGGGCATCCCTTCGAGCGCGTGGGCGGAAGCAAGCCCATCTCGGTCGATGTCCGCGTGATCGCGGCCACCAATCGCGATCTGGAAAAGGCGGTCGTGGAAGGCCTTTTCCGCCGCGACCTCTATTTCCGCCTCCGCGTGCTGGAAGTCACGGTCCCCGCTCTCCGCAAGCGACCCGAGGATATTCCCATCCTGGCCGATTACTTCCTGCGAAAATTCAACGCCGAGACCGGCCGGAAAATCGCCGGCTTCACCAATGAGGCGCGGGAAAAACTGATTACCTATCTGTGGCCCGGCAATGTTCGCGAACTCAAGAACGTTATCGAACGCGCCGTGGTCCTTTGCCGAGGACAACAGATCGACGAGGGAGATCTGCTGCTGACCAAGCTGGCCACGGCCGGCGATACGGCCGAAGCCGAATCGGCGTCCGGCGAGTTCTTGCCCGCTTCCCTGGCCGACATCGAGCGCAGGTACATCCTTGCCACCTTGAACCATACAGGATGGAACAAGAGCCGCACGGCAACCATTCTGGGGATCGAGCGCTCGACGCTGGACAGGAAAATCCGGCGCTACGGGCTGGAGGAAAACGGGTAGGACTTTTGGGGTGGGAATGCAGGCAGGTGTACGTCAGGCGTTGGGCTTTTCCGTCTTTTCAGCCGGTTTGGCGTCGGCGGGCGTCTTGGCCTTCTCGGTCGGTTCCGCGTTCTTGGCCGCGTCGTCCTCCGCAACGATTCCCTGGTTGATGAACTGCTCGACGTTCTCGACGCTTTGACCACCCACCAGTACGCGGCGAATCCAGCCGCGCGGCGTCTTGTGGTACATGACCAATTCGGGGATCGGGCCGTTGCCGATCAACTGACGTGACAATTCGTTCTCCTGGTCCGGGTTGACGGTGGCGAAGGCCACGCGCCTAAGCAGGCCCCGCTCGCGGATCTGCGGCATGATCCTCCTTTTCATGACCTGGCATGCCGGGCACCACTCGGTGCTCACCATCACCAGCATCGGCTTGCCAGTCTTCATGGTCACCTGATGAGCATCGGTGTAGCTTTCGCCATCGGCACCCAAGGCGGCGCTGCACATGGCGATGATTACTAGGCTGTTCACAAGTCGTCTCCTTCAATCCGTTGAGAACCAGCGTGAGAACCGGATGGAGCCCGGTACGATCCGGGGCATCTTAAGGTACTCGTCGAGGTTCTAAGTGGAAATGTGCCATCCTGCCGGTTTTTTCCCGGCAGGCAAATTGGCCTGTAGTTTAACCGACATCCCTGAGGGTTCAAGGGGCCTGCGTGATCCTTGGGAGAAAAATAATTTAGGTAATTTCATTGCCCCTCTGGCCAGATTTTTCGAGCACGGCCCACATGCCCCCAGGATGTGGTAGGTGGTATCTACGGCCGACAGCCGATATAATCACTGGATGCAATACCGATCCGGGAGCGGAACTCCTCTTTATGAAACTTCGCGTTGGTTTAATTGGGCTGGGTGATTTCTGGCATCATCGCCATGCCCCTGCCCTGCGGATGCTCTCCGATCGGTTTGAGTTGCGAGCCGTCTGCGATCAAGTGGCGCATCGCGCGCATCAGGTGGCCGCCGAGTTTGGCGCTACTGCGGTCGACAGTTTCCGTGTACTTTCCCGACGAGAGGACGTAGATGTTGTTCTCGTTCTTGCCCCCCAATGGTATGGTGCCCTGCCGGTCTTGGCTGCCTGTGAGGCTGGCAAAGCGGTCTATTGCGCGGGTGGCCTGGAGCTCAGCGTAGACGACGCAGCACGGATCAAGGCCCGCGTCGAAGAGGCGGGAATTGCCTTCATGGCCGAATTCCCCCGACGTTATGCCCCGGCCACCTTGCGGCTGAAAGAACTGATTGCCACGCGGCTCGGCAATCCGCAACTGCTCTTTTGCCACCAGCGATCAGTGGCCGACACGCCCGGCAACCAGTCAACGCACCGCTGGCCGCGACCATCGGGCAGTCGCTTTATCGTCGAACTGGTCGATTGGTGCCGATATGTCGTGGATCGTGAGGCCTCTTGGGTCTCGGGCGTCATGCATCCAAGCACTTGCAAGCCAGGCGACGAAGATTACCAGATGATGAGTCTCGACTTCTCGGATTCCAAGTGTCCCGGGAGCGGGACGCTTGCCCAAATTAGCTGCGGTCGCTATATTCCCGCGCATTGGCAGGAAGCGATCACCTATCGCCCTCTGCCAGCGTTGCAAGTATCCTGCCAACGGGGGATAGCGTTCGTCGATCTTCCCGCCACGTTGGTCTGGTTCGACGAGGCCGGGCGACACCAGGAGTCGTTGGAAAGCGAGCGGCCGGTGGGTGAGCAGCTTCTCACGCAGTTTCATCGCTCGGTGACCAGTCTGGTACGAAAAACCAGCGATTTAGAGGATTCGTACAAGGCCCTGATGATTGTGGAGCAGGCCCGGCGGTCGCAGCAAGAGGGGAAAAGGATGGCGCTGGGATAATCACTGCGGCGGCAATTCTGCCAATTCGGTCAGCCAGGTGCGAATCTCGTTGTCATACTCCGAGGAGAGGTCGCCTTTGACCAGTTGCCGGTGAAAGGCGGCCGCGCCATCCTTGACCAGATCGGCCGCCTCGGCAGTGGGGAAGCGACGGGCCGGATCGGGCGCGATCAGTCTGCTACAGAAGGTCATCAGCAACTCGTTACAAACGACTTCCTTCGGCAGGATTTGTGGCAGCCGTTGGGCCAGGCAGCGTTTGGCCTCGAGCAATTCGCGAAAGCCGGTCAGACCGGCAAAAGGCGGCTGGCCGGCCAGCATTTCGATCAGTACGTAACCCAGGCTGGCCAAGTCGCTCCGCGGCGTACACTCGCCCCCTTCAAGCACTTCGGGAGCGGCGTAGGTCGGAGTGCAAGTCCGTCGGGCGGGCGGATTGCCCATTTCAAAGGCCGAGCCGATATCGACGATCTTGGCGTTGCCCGTCCGTTTGAGCATGATGTTCGAGGGCTTCATGTCGCCGTGGACGATGCCTTCGCGGTGCAGCGCGGCCAGCGCGGCCAGGCAGTCGCGAACGACGGCCATGGCGATGCCCGGCTTCAGTCGCGGCTGGGCGGGACCGACTGTGACGATCACCTCGTTCAGATATTTCCAGCGCTCCTTGGTTACGCGGCCATGCATGTGATCAAGCATGTTGTGGGTTAGCAACAAGCTAAGGTCGTAGCCGTTGACCCATTCCATTTCCATCAGGCGGATGCGATGGCGATCGACCCAGTTATGCACGTCCAGCAGATTGTCTTGCTGGATCTGGGCCACAAGTGCGGCTACGACCGCCATGCGACCCATGGCCTCGTCGTAGGCGCGGTCGTCTTCGTAGCGCTCGGGCGAAAATATTTTCAGGGCCACCGGGAGCGTGAAATCGTCGGTGCCGCGCCTCTGGCTGAGGTATACGACCCCTTGCCCGCCTGATCCAAGCATCCGCACCAGCCGGTGGTGTTCGGTCCAGCTCAGTCGCGACTGCTTGAGCATGGTCTGGTAACGGCCCACGAGCTCGCCGGAGATACGGGGGGTCTGATGGCCTCCCCATGTCCTGGTGCCCTTGCCCTCAAGATAGATTGTAGTGGACATCCAAGACTCCAGGCCGCTAGATTGATCCCAGGTTGACGGTTCTTTCGGCATGTTAACGTTATGGGGGTGATTTCGTAAAGGGCACCTGGAGTTCTTTCGCATAGATTATACCGCTTGCCCTGGCGATTGGCCCAGTCCATGGCAAGCCGAATCGGGCAGCGTGTTCGGCTGGTCGACGAGGGAACAACGCTAACTCGAAGCGCAAGCAGGGGAACGACTTAGGGTCATCGAGGGCGTTTCGTGCCTCGTGACGGTGGAAACTGCGAACGAATTTTTCTCTCCCCACCGTGGCCAGGGAAACCAAAATACCTGTCCAACAAGAAGAGAATCGGGAAAAGTCTTGTTTTTTTCCCACCATCCGCCAGAACTTTAGACTTGCTGTACGTCAGGCCGACCACGACCATGGGTACATGGTGCCCGACATGGTCGGCCTGACGTACTTCACGCGGCCAAGTATAATGAGAAGGAAGTGATTAGAGTAATACTGGTTGGCATGCCTGAACAATTCATTAGCGCGGCGATTCAGCCGATTACTGGAACATTCGATGCAGCCCGGATGAGTACGGGCGAGCCAGGACTTCCTCGGCAATTCCGCTGGGGATCGCGAACCATTCAAATCGCAGAGGTGCTGAAGACCTGGCGAGAAAGCGGACCTTGCCGTCATGGCAGCGGGGAATCGTACGTGCGCAAGCATTGGTTCGAAGTGCGGACGGACTCTGGCGACATCATGAAGATCTACTTTGAACGGCAGCCCAGATCGCGAAGAAACAGCAGTCGGTGGCGGTTGTTTACGATCGACAACGCAGAGCAAGTGACGGCGAAATCGTAGCCTCACGCGATCAGAATAGTTTCGCCTGCCACGACGCGATCGCCGGGAGCGACTTTCACGCTCAGACCGGACACGTCGGGCACGACCAGATCGACTTGCGAGCCGATGCGAATCATGCCGAAAATCTGCCCCTGCTCCATCGCTTGCCCCACCTCGGGATAAATGTCGATGCCATGCACGCTGCCGCCGCCAATCTGCACGACGTAGTAGGCAAGATCCTGGCCGCGGATCCGGCCGAACCAGCGGCTTACTGCCCGGTTGTTCTGCGTGATGTGCGGGCTGTTGGCGTAGATCGGCTGACGGCGCAGCATGCTCCGCCAGTGCATCGAACCCATGTGCAGGTTTTTGCCTTCCGCCGGATACTCCTTCTTATAGGCCAACGACGCGCCCAGCGGCACGCGGTTGTAATGCACGCTGAAAGGGCTCATGAAAATGCCGATCAGGATCTTCGGCTGGTCCAGCTCTTCGCGAACGATGTCGTTAATCGACGCCGCCTGGCCCTGTTTGCAGGAAATAACAGGCTCGCCGGGCGGGGCTCGCTTGACGTAAACCACCGTGCCGTCGGCCGGGCTGAGGAAGTGCTCGCCGGAGGGGATATTCCTCGGCGGGTTGCGCCAGAACCACCAATAGCGCCAGAGCAAGCTGGCCGCCCCGGCGCAAGAATCGTTGCCGCGACGACGACGGCGGCGATCACAAGAGCTGTTTCCATACCTTCGGTTCCAGGACCCGCATTACGGCCACGCCCGACGCCAGCGGAAAATCGACATACTCCAGCGCTTCCTTCTTTCGGGAGGCCTTTTTCCGCAACCAGCGTCTTACGCCCGCGTGGCGGAAGAGCTCGCGGATGTAAATGTTCGTGTCGTGCAGAAGAAGATACGTGTTCTTGCGGCTGTGTTTCAGCGCGGCGATCACGTCGTACTGCACGCTGGCGAAGGAGTGATTGCCGTCGATGAAAGCCATGTCGATTTTCGGCAGGTCCAGGTCGTCGTAGCGGCCGAAGAACTCCTCGCTGGTGTGCTTGTAATGGGTCACGATGCCTTCCACGCCGAAGCGGGTGAAGTGGGCCCGCACCTGCTCCGGATCGTGCCAGAAATTCACTCCGCCGATGGTCTTGCTCGGCCCGTCCTTGAGCAGCGAATAGGAGGGATCGACAAAGCTCAGCAACCCGGCGCGATTGTCTTTCAGCCCCAGCGCGAGACAGACCACGCTGAACCCGTAGCCGGATCCGATGACCACGATATGCTCCGGCCGCAGGGCCCGCACCAGGCCGTAGTACATGAACCCGAACCCCAGATTCAACTCCTGCGGTCGTTCGCAATGCCCCAAAGGACGGGCGTAATCGAGGATTTGCTGGAGCATCTCCGCATCGAGACTGAAGGGCGAGGTCAGAGCCGGATTGCTGATGCTGCTGGTGGCACTCATGGATTCAACGGGGCGCGGTGACATGCCTCGTCCAAGCTCAAGAAGGGGGCATCGCAGGAAAGAACATGGTTAATCGTAACAATCGACGATGCAACTGTCGAGGGCTACCTCATTCCCCTCCCCATAACGGATAACCCCCGCCACGGATGGGGAAACCAAGACGTTTGTCCGACAGGAAGTTGATCAGCGGCCGTCCTTGTTTCCAACGGACGAGGTTTTGGCAAAACAGATCGGTGATCTTGTCATTTCGCCACTGCGCCTGGCCGCCAACGTGCGGCGTGATGATGACCTGGGGAAGATCCCAGAGTTTGCTCGCCGCGGGCAGCGGTTCCTGCTCGGTAACGTCCATCACGGCGCCGGCCAGATGCCCGCTTTCCAACGCCGCCACCAGGTCGCTCTCGACGACCAGCGGTCCCCGCGCGACATTGACTAGCACGGCCCCCGCTTGCATCTTCTGCATCGCCTCGGCGTCGATCATGCTTCGCGTCGTCGGGTTCAGCGGCACGCTGAGGACCAGGAAATCCACTAGCGGCAGCAACTCGTCAAGCCGCTGGGCCGGCCAGAGCGATTCGACCCAGTCGGGTTTGTCTACCGGGAACATGTCGACGGCCAGGGTCCGCGTTTCAAAAGCGCTGAGCAGCCGCGCTAGTCTTCGGCCGACGCCGCCCATGCCCACAATGCCTACCGTACTGCGGGTCAGATCGCGGGTCGGCCTGCGGATGAATTCTTTTTTCTGCTGGGCGCGGAAGAAGGTCGGCAGGCTGCGGGTCCAGGCGGTCATCAGGGCAATCGTATGCTCGGCAACCTGGTCGGCCAAGGCCCCCGAGGCGCTGGTGACGACGATCTTCGAGTCGATCACCGACGGGACCAGGCAATGATCCATGCCGGCGGCCGAGGACTGGATCCATTGCAACCGTCCCTGGCCGACAACGCCGTCCCAGTCGACCGGCACTTTCGCGTGCCCACAGAAGATGTCCGCAGAGAAGATTTCCGCGGCAATCTGCTCCTGGGAGGCATCGACGATCTCGGCCTCGGGCATGACGGCCGCGATTTGCTCAAGATGGCAGGGCTTGGTGACGTAGCAAAGAACGATGCGCATGGCGGATTTGGGTTATCGAGACAGCGGAAAGCCATCCTCCTAGGGCGAGAACCAAGCAAGGTCCTCTCAGGAATTCAACTGTACTTCGTCGATGAAGGCCGTGTCGTCGCCGCCCGTCGGGTTCACGCCCAGGAACTCGACGGTGTGGACCCCCGTCGTGACCGTGAAACTCGAGGTGGCGTACGCGCCATAGGTGGTGCCGGCCGGATAGTTGCCGCTGGCAGGACTGGCAGGAGTGGCCGTGCCCACAACCGCCCCGTCGACCAGGATCTCGATGGTCTCATTACCGGTCTGGTACTTGTCGCGTTGGGCCGCCAGGAAGGAGATATTGTAGGTGCCGCCCGACATGAAGACCGATTGGCTAATGGTAGCGGTGTCTTTGAGGAAGGCGACCTGGTTACCGTCGGGGGCGTTGGGATTGCCGACGGTGAAGCCGCTGGAATTGGCGCTGATCCCCGAATCTCCCGTGAACTGCCAGGAAGTGCCGCTGGGCGCGATCTGGTAGGCCTTGGCCGCCAGGGCCGGTTGCTCGAAGCTGCCGTCGCTGATCGCGCTGCCCGTATTGATCACTGCATTGTCGATGAAGGCCGTGCTGTCGGCGCTGGCCGGACTCAGACCGAGGAATTCGACGTTATACGTGCCGGCCGCAAGCGTGAAATTCGACGTCTGGTATGGGGTGTACGTGATGTCGGAGGATGTGGAGGTGGTGGAAGTGGTTGATGTGGGGGGGTGATCGAAGCCACTGGCTGGCCATTGACCAGGACCTCGATTCGCTGGTTCTGCGTCTGATAACAGAAACGTTGGGTGGCATTGAAGGAGATGTTGTAGGTGCCGGCGTCGAAGTAGACCGATTGGCTGAAGCTGCCGTTGTCTTTGATGAAGGCGACCTGGTCCCCATTGGGAGTGTTGGCGCTGCCAACGGTGAAGGCGCTCTTATTGGTGCTCACCCCGGCGTCTCCCGTGAACTGCCAGCCGGAACCGGCAGGTGCGATCTGAAAGGCATTGGCCGCCAAGACCGGCGCCTCGAAAGTGCCGTCACTGAACGCATCTTTCGCCGCCGCCAGAACCACCTGGTCGATCAGCGCCGTGCTCTCGCCGCTGGGCGGACTCATCCCCAAGAATTCGATGGTGTGCACGCCTGCCGCGACCGTGAAGTTCGACGTCTCAAAAAGCGTGTACGCGGTGCCGGAGGGCGTGTCCAGACCGACTGCCGCGCCGTCGACCAGGACCTCGATTTGCTGGGCTTGTGTCTGATCGTGGGCGCGTTGGGCGGCCTGGAACGAAAGGTCGTAGGTGCCGGCATCCAGGTCGAGGGAATAGCTCATGCTGCCCGCGTTCATGATGAAGCCGACTTGGCTGCCCCCGGGGGCATTGGGATTGCCGGCGGTGACGCCGCTGCCATTGGTGCTGATCCCGGCCAAGGCGGTAAACTGCCAGGGCGAGCCGCTGGGCGCGACCTGGTAGCTGTTGGCGGCCAAGACGGGCGCCTCGAAGCCGCCGTCGATGATTGCGTCTTGCGCCGTCGTCAGCGAGACCAGGTCAATCAAGGCGGTGTTCGTGCCGCCTTGCGGGTTCGTGCCCAGGAATTCGATGGTGGTGGCCGTGGCGGCCTCTGCGGGTGTAACCGTGAAATTCGACGTCTCGGTAAAGAGCATAGCTGGTGCTCGCAGGGGTAATCAAACCGACTTCGGCGCCGTCGACGAACACCTCGACTTGCTGCCCCTGGGTCTGGGCGTTGCCGGCACATTGGGCGGCCTGGAACGAAATGTTGTACGAGCCGGCCGGCAGTTCGACGGATTGGCCCATGCTGCCGCTGCCCTGCAGGATAGCGACCTGCGTCCCGTCGGGGGCGCTGGGATTGCCGGAGGTAAAACTGCTCGAGTTGCTGGCTACGCCGGCCCCGCCCGAGAACGCCCAAGACGTGCCGGTAGGATCAAATTCGTAGGTCCCGGGAGCGATGACCGGCGACTCGAAGCTGCCGTCGCTGACGGCGTTGGCCGTCGCCACGGAAACCTGATCGATGAGGGCAGTGTTAAGGCCACCCAGAGGGTCCATGCCGAGCAGTTCGATGGTGTGCGCCCCGGCCGCTACCGTAAAGGTCGACGATTGGTAGGTGGCATAAGCCGTGTTGGCGGGATCGATCGTGCCGTAGGATACACCGTCGACCAGGACCTCCATTTCCTGATAACTCGTCTGGTCGATCGCATCCTGGGCGGCCAGCAACGAGAGCTGGTAGGTGCCGGTGTCCAGATACAAGGTCTGGCTCAGGCTGCCTGTGTTTTGCACGTAGCCGACCTGCGTTCCCGCAGGGGCTGTCTGGGTTGTGGACAAGGTCGAATTGCCGGCCACGCCGGCCGTGCCGGTGAACTGCCAAGGCAGGCCGTTGGGATCGGCCGCGACGGTATTGGCGGACTCGGCCGGCGTCTCGAAACCGCCGTCCAGAAGCGCGTCGACCACGGGCGTGATCACCACCTCGGAGAGGAAGGCAGTGCTGTCGCCGCTTTCCAGATTCAACCCGAGGAACTCGACGTTGTGCGCGCCGGAGGCAACGGTGAAATTCCACGTCTGGTATTCGGCATAGGTGTCGCTTGTGGGAACGACGGCGCCGACTTCCGTAGTATCGACCAGGACCTCGATTTCCTGATTCTGGGTCTGGTAGTTGAGTCGCTGGGCGGCGACGAAGGAAAGGTTGTAGACACCGGCCTGCAGGTAGACGGTCTGGCTGATGCTGCCGTTGTTCTTGAGGAAGGCGACCTGAGCACCGTCGGGGGCGTTGGGATTTCCGTTGGTGAAGCCGCTGTTATTAGCGCTCACGCCGGCGTCGCCCGAGAACTGCCAGGGCGAGCTTGTGGGCGCGATCTGGTAGGACTGCGCGGCCAGGGCCGGCGCCGCGAAGCTGCCGTCGCTGATGCTGTTGGCGGTCAGGGTCGTGACCGTCATTAATTTGCGGCTTTCCAGGCTTTCCAGCATCAACCGTCGCGGACGGGCGCGGCGCGGCGTCTTGTGACGGTTCGTCCTAAACGCATCCAGAATTCCCCTGTAGATCGATCGCAACATCGCTCATGCTCCTGCAATCCTGAAAGATGTTTTCATACGTTCAACACCACGTTGTCGATGAAGGCGGTACTGTCGGCGCTGGCCGGACTCAAGCCCACGAACTCGATGGTGTGCACCCCCGCGGTTACTTCCGTGAAACTCGAGGTCGCGTACAAGCCGAACGTGGTGCCGGCGGGATACTGGCCGGCGCCCTTGCCGGGGGCGTCCGGCGTGGCCGTGCCGACTTCCACGCCGTCGACCAGGACCTCGATCACCTGATTCTGGGTCTGGTAGTAGTAGCGCTGGGCCGCCATGAAGGAGAGATTGTAGACGCCCGCCGCCAGGTAGACCGATTGGCTCATGCTGGCGTTGTCCTTGAGGTAGGCGACCTGGTCGCCGTCGGGAGCAACGGGATTGCCGAAGGTGTAGGCACTGGCATTGTTGCTCACGCCGGCATTTCCCGAGAATTGCCAGGCCGTGCCGGTGGGCGCGGCCTGAAAGGTCTTCCAGGCCAAGGCCGGTTCCTCGAAGCTGCCGTCACTGATGGCGCTGCCCGTGTTGATCGTCACCGCGGCGACAAAGGCCGTGCTGTCGGCGCTGGCGGGACTCAGGCCGAGGAAGGTGATGGTATGCGGGCCGGCCGTGACCGGGAAATTCGACGTCTGGTAAGGCGTGTACGTGTAGATCATGTTGGAGGCGGTGCTGGACGTGGCGAGGGCCAGCGCGGGTGTGATCAACCCGACTTGCGTGCCATCGATCAGCACCTCGATCTGCTGCGGCTGGGACTGATAGGTCACGGCGCGCTGGCTGGCGTCGAACGTGATGTTGTACGTGCCGGCGTCGAAGTCGACCGTTTGGCTGATGCTGGCGTTGTCCTTGATGAAGGCCACCTGGACCCCGGAGGGGGCATTGAGGCTACCGTTGACAACGCTGGTGAATGCGCTGTAATTGCCGCTTAGCCCGGCACTCCCCGAGAACTGCCAAGCGCAGTCGCTGGGCGCGAACTGGTAACCGTAGCCGGGCATGACCGGAGAAGCGAAGTTGCCGTCGCTGACCGCGTTTTCCACCGCCGTGAGCGACACCTGGTCGATGAAGGCGGTGCTCTGGCCGACGGCCGGACTCGTGCCGAGGAACTCGATCGTATGCACCCCCGCGGTGAGTTCCGTGAAATTCGACGTCTGATAGAGGGTGTACGTGGGGGTGGAGGTGGCGCCGGTGAGGGCGTTCATGTTGGAGTTGACGGGTGTGATCAGACCGACTGCCGCGCCGTCGACCAGGACTTCGATTTGCTGGGGCTGGGTCTGACCCGCGGCGCGTTGGATGGCCATGAACGAAATGTTGTAGGTGTTGGCGTCCAGGTAGACGGTCTGGCTCATGCTGCCGTTGTTCATGAGGAAGCCGACCTGGGCCCCGTAGGGGGCATTGACGGTGCCGGAGGTGAGGCCGCTGTTGTTGTAGCTGATCCCGGCCAATCCGGAGTACTGCCAGGGCGTGCCGCTGGGCGCGACCACGTAGCCGCCGCCGACCAGGCCCGGTGTTTCGAAACCGCCGTCGATGATCTGGTCCTGCACCGCCGCCAGCCCCACCTCGTCGATCAAGGCGGTGTTGTCGCCGCCGCTGGGGTCCGTGCCCAGGAACTCGATGGTGGCGGCGGTGGCGGCCTCTGCGGACGTGATCTGGAAATTCGCCGTCTCGTAAACGCGGTACGTGGTGTCGGCGGGGGTGATCAAACCGACGACGGCGCCGTCGACCAGCACCTCGATTTGCTGGCCCTGGCTCTGGGAGTTTCCAGCGCGCTGGGCGGCCAGGAACGAAATGTTGTATTCGCCGGCAATCAGGTCGACGGATTGGCTCATGCTGCCGGTGCCCTTGATCAAGGCGACCTGGCTGCCGTCGGGGGCCTTGCCATTGGCGTAGGTGAAGGCACTGCCGTTGTGAGCCACGCCGGCCGTTCCCGTGTACTGCCAGGGCGATCCAGTAGGCGCAAATTGATAGGTCCCGGCGTTCAAGTTCGGCGTCTCGAAGCTGCCGTCGCTGATGGAGTTGGCCGTGAGGGTCACCTGATCGATGAAGGCCGTGTTGTCGCCTCCCAGCGGGGCCACACCGAGGAACTCGATGGTGTGCACGCTGGTGGTCACGGCAAACGGCAACGACTGGTAGCTGCCATACAGGGTGTTTACCGGATTGATGGGGGTGCCGATCTGCACGCCATCGACCAGGATTTCGATTTCTTCATAATTCGTCTGGTAAATCGCACGCTGGGCAGCCAGGAACGAGAGTTGGTACGTGCCGGCGTCCAGGTAGACGGTCTGGCTAATGCTGCCGTTGTTTTGCACGCCGTTGACGATCGTGCTTTCGACGTAACCGACCTGCATTCCCGCCGGGGCGTTCTGGGCTTCTACCCAGTTCGTTTGGAAGTCGCTGCCATCACGGGACAGGCCGGCCGTTTCAGAGAACTGCCAGGCCGAGCCGTTGGCATCGGTAGCGTAGGCATTGGAAGCCAGGGCTGGCGTCTCGAAGCCGCCATCGACCAGCCCGTCGACCACCGGCGAAATTGCCACGTTGTCGATGAAGGCGGTGCTGTCGGCACTGGCCGGACTGGTGCCGAGGAATTCGACGACGTGCAAGCCCGCCGTTACCGTGAAATTCGACGTTTCGTAGGTGGCATAGGTGGTGGTGTAGGTTTTGTTATTGGCAGTGACCGGAATGTTGGGAACGATCATGCCGACTTCGGCGCCATCGATCAGGACCTCGATTCCCTCGGCCTGGGTCTGGTAGTTGACGCGTTGCGCGGCGAACATCGAAAGGTCGTAGACGCCAGCGTCCAGATCGACGGTTTGGCTGATGCTGGCGTTATCTTGGATGAAGGCCACCTGGTTGCCGCTGGGGGCCTTGGGATCACCGGTGGTGAAGGCGCTGGCATTGGCGCTCACGCCTGCGACGCCTGAGAAGTTCCAGGGTGAACTGAACGCCGCGGCCCCCGGGGTCCCCGGGGACAGGACCTGGTAGGCGTTGGCGGGCAATGCCGGCGCCTCGAAACTGCTGTCGCTGATACTGCCCGTCGTCAGCAGGGTGACCGTCAATAGTCTGCGGCTTTCAAGACTTTCCATAGCCAACCGTCGCGGACGGGCGCGGCGCGGACGGGTACCCGCGCGGGTGGCGGCGTTGCTTTGTGCCGAACGCACTCAAGATTCTCTCGTAGATCGATCGCAACATCGCGTACGCTCCGGCAAGGGGCTACTGGTCCGACAGGCAGCTCGACAATAGGTATCCAAGGTGACGACCGCCCCCCTGGCGATGCCGTCGGCAAGTCTCGGTAGATTGGCTCGGGCTCGATTGAGCGGCAGAATCGTCCACGGGAGATTCTGGGGAAAAGTCGACGGGGAGAGTACCCAAGCCCCCGGATCATGTCAAGTGGTTTTTTGAATCGCCGTGATTTTTTGACTCCCCGGTTCCACCGCGCGACTGTGTGGCCTGTTGTTATGCAGTACGGTTGTGTAGAATATCTCCGACAGGGAGGAACCCACGATGGCAACACCCCAAAGCAGCAAGATTTCCGAGAATTCCCAAGATCAGCCCTCCGAAGCACCCAGTTTCGAACAAACGCTCGGCCGGCTGGAGGAGATTGTTCACTTGCTAGAAGAGGGGAAGATCGGGCTCGACGAGGCCCTGGGGCGTTATGAGGAAGGCGTCGGCCTGCTCCGCAAGGCCTATGAACTGCTGGAAACGGCCCAGCGACGGATTTCCCTGCTCAGCGGTGTCGATGCCGAGGGAAATCCCCTACTCCGGCCGATGGAAGATGCAGCCAGCTTCTCGCTGGCACGAGAAGTCGCCGGCCCCCCGCCCGCCACCGGCACCCGCGAAAAAACCGGCCGGCGTGCTGGGGCACCGGCGCGGGTTCGCGAGCGATCCGGATTCACCATAAGCGGGGGTTTATAGACGGCTCTTGTGGCCGGTCTTTGACCGAGCCACGCAGCCGACCGCAGGTCTCCCGGCGTATAGGGAGACCTTCGGTCGGGCGTTTCGGCGGCCCGCACCGAATCTGTGGAGAGGGTTTATAGACCTCCGAGCAAAATGTTATTAGAATAGAGAAGAATTCCGCCGGTTGCCTATTCATGCTCAAAACTCTGACGTCGTCTTTTGTACCGCATGTGGATCGTCTTGGTCCGGAGATTGAAGCTGCGCTGCGGAAATATACCTGCCTGCCGGCGGGTTGCCCCGATCCCCTGCGAGAGGCCATGCGCTACAGCCTTCTGGCCCCCGGCAAACGCCTGCGGCCGATGCTCGTGTTGATGGCCGCAGAGGCCTGCGGTGGAAGCCTCTCGGCGGCAATGCCGGCCGCATGTGCCGTGGAGATGATCCACGCCTACTCGCTCATTCACGACGACCTTCCGGCCATGGATGACGACGATCTCCGTCGCGGCCGGCCGACGTGCCACAAGGTCTTCGGCGAGGCCATGGCGATCCTGGCCGGCGATGGTTTACTGAGCCTCGCCTTCCAGGTGCTGGCCGAAGGCATTCGCCCCCAGACGGGCACCGGGGCCGGGGTACCCGGTACTCCGGGTCGTGGGTCCCCATGGTCGCCGGCCGATTGTTGCGCGGCGTTGGCCGAGGCTTCGGGTCCCTGTCAGTTGGTGGGCGGGCAGGCCGACGACATTGCCGCCGATTGTGCCGGCGGATCGGATCGTGGCGCGGCGGGCCGCGACCCGGAGTGCCGGGTGCCCCGGGCCATTCAGGAACGCGAACATCTTGAATCGATTCACGCCCGCAAGACCGGCGCCATGATTCGCGTCTCCTTGCGGCTAGGCGGGATGGCCGCCGCGGCTGCGCCGGAACTACTACGGGCGTTGGACGAATACGGTCGAAGACTCGGATTGGCCTTTCAAATCACCGACGACCTGCTGGACGTCCGCAGCACGGAAGAAGACATGGGCAAGCGCGTGGGGAAAGATGCCGAAAAGGGCAAGATCACCTTTCCCCGACTGCTCGGAATTGACGAGAGCGCCGCGTTTGCAACACAATTAATCGGGGAGGCGTGTGCGGCACTGGAGCCGCTAGGACCTCAGGCAGAGGGCCTGATCGCGCTCGCCCGTTACGTTTTGGAGAGAAATCACTGATGGACAAGATTCTTTCCACGATCGGCTCCCCGCGCGACTTGCAAGGGCTGTCGCAGCAGGACCTGACCCAGTTGGCCGTCGAGATCCGCGAGGCGCTCTGCGGCCTTGCGTCGCGGCGGACGGCCCACTTCGCCTCCAACTTGGGAGTGGTCGAGCTCACCCTGGCCTTGCACACGACCTTCGACTTCAGCCACGACCGCCTGATCTGGGACACCGGTCATCAGATCTATCCGCACAAGCTGGTTACGGGACGTTACAAGGACTTCCATTCCATGCGCGTTCGCGGCGGATTAATGGGATACCCCAACCCGGCGGAAAGCGAGCACGATCTGTTCCTCACGGGTCACGCCGGCTGCGCCACCAGTTGCGTGCTGGGAATGCGCTGTGCCGACGACCTGCTTCGGCCCGAGGAAGGCCGCCATTGCGTGGCGGTTGTCGGCGACGGGGCCTTCAGCTCCGGCATCGTCTTGGAGGCATTGAACCACGCCGGCGGGCTGAAGAAGAACTTGATTGTGGTGCTAAACGACAATAAGATGTCGATCTGCCCGCGGGTCGGCGGGTTGGCCGAGTCGCTGGATCGCCTGCGGATGAACGCGCTGTATGCGGGCATCAAGTCGGAAGTGCAGAAGATGCTCACGCGGGTGCCCGTGATCGGCGACCCCGTGGAACGTTTCTTGCACCAGGTCAAAGACGCGGTCAAGGCCGGCCTGGTGGGCGGCATGCTCTTTCAGGACCTGGGGTTTCACTACCACGGCCCGGTCGACGGCCACTCGATCCGCCAGTTGCAGAAGTATCTGGCCATGGCCAAGCAGGTCAAGGGCCCGGTGTTGCTGCACGTGGTGACGGAGAAGGGCCACGGCTACGATCCCGCGGCGGAAAATCCCGTCTTGTTTCACACGCCGGCGCCCTTCTCGCGCGACACCGGCAAGATCTCTTCCAACGGCAACGGCGCGCGGCCCTTTACGGCGGTCGCCCGCGACACGCTGCTTGCGGAAATGGGCCGCGAAGGCTCGCGGGTCGCCGTCATCACGGCCGCCATGTGCCAAGGCAACATGCTCGAGCCGATCCGCGATCAGTTTACCGACCGTTTCTTCGATGTCGGCATCTGCGAGTCGCACGCGGTGGCCATGGCCGCCGGCATGGCCAAGGCCGGAATGCGGCCCGTGGTTGACATCTATAGCACGTTCCTGCAACGGAGTTACGACCAGATCTTCCAAGAGGTCTCGCTCCAGGACCTGCCGGTGACAATGCTGCTGGACCGCGCCGGCCTAGTGGGACCCGACGGCCCGACGCACCACGGAGTGTTCGACATCGCCTATCTCCGCGTCTTCCCCAACCTGGTCATCATGTCGCCGGGCGACCAGCGCGATTTGGAACTGATGATCCCCTGGGCCTTGGCCCACGATCACCCTACGGCGATCCGCTATCCCAAGGGCAGCGTGGTCCGCGTGCCGCGCCACTCGCAAGTGGGTGCAAATTCCCCCATAGAGCTGGGGGAATCGGAACTGGTCCGGCCTGGCGCCGACGGCGCGCTAGTCGCTTTTGGCCCCCTCTTGGGCGAATGCGTCGATGCCGCGGAAAAGCTGGCCAAGGACGATCTCGAACTGGCGGTGATCAACGCCCGTTTCGTCAAACCGCTCGATACGCGGGCAATCCTGCAGGCCGTGCGCGAACTTCCCTTCGTCGTTACCGTGGAGGAGGGCTGCCTGACGGGCGGCTTCGGCAGCGCCGTGCTGGAAGCTGCCAGCGATGCCGGGCTCGATACCAGCCATGTCCGCCGCTTGGGAGTTCCCGACCAGTATATCGAGCACGCCGATCGCTCGGAATTGTTGGCCAACCTGGGACTTTCCAGCCAGGGAATTGTCGAAACCTGCCGCAAGATGGCCGATCGGGAGCATGTCAGGGCACCCGCTTGCGGGTCGCGGTCCGCCACCGGCGATATAGGGTTGTAATGGGACAGCCCGCCAAACAGTCGATTTCCTTTCCTCGCCCGCAGTCCCTGCGAGTCATCCTGCTGAGCACCGGGCAACGGCCCCATGTCCTGGAGGAAGTCCAGCGGCTCCGTCCCGTCATCCGCCAATATGCCGAGATCGTCGCCGAGGATTTCAGCGGCCAGGAAGACGTCTCCAACGCGGAAGCCAACCTGGCCATCGTGCTGGGCGGCGACGGCTCGATCCTGCGGGCCGCCCATCAGATGGGCCAGCGCCAACTGCCGGTGATCGCCGTCAATTTGGGTAAACTGGGATTCCTGGCCGACATTTCTTCCGCCGAGTTGCCCGAAATCCTCGAAGAGTTGCGCACCGGCCAATTGCAGGTCATCGAACACCTGATGTTCGACTGCCAAATCATCCGCAACGGCAAAGCCGAATTTCGGCAGATGGGCCTCAACGAAATCGCCGTGCGGACCGGTCCGCCGTTTCTCTTGACGGATATCCATCTTTACGTTGACTCAGAATTGGTAACAACGTATAGTGGCGACGGCCTGATTATCAGCACGCCCGTTGGATCGACGGCCTACAGCCTTTCGGCTGGCGGCCCGATCCTGCGAAAGAACCTGGAGGCGGTCGTCATCACGCCTTTGAGTCCGCACACGCTGACCATGCGTCCGGTCGTCGATTCGGCCGATCGCGTTTACGAACTGGAGGTCGTCCAGCCGCATCCGGAAACGTCGGCGGTGGTCGATGGCCGCGTGTTGTGCCGGCTGAAGCAGGGCGATCGTGTCCGCGTGACCCGCGCCCCCGTGCGATTCAGGCTTGTCGCCCCTCCCGGCCACAGCTATTATCGCACCTTGCGGGAGAAACTGAATTGGGGCGGACAGTTTCGCCGCAGGAACGAACTGTCGTAGAACACGAAGGCATTAGCCACGGATGAAACTCGGAGCAAACACAGATTGTTCCTTCAAGACGAGTTTTTCTGCCTCCCTCGTTCTTCATCCGTGTCCATCCGTGTTTTATCCGTGGCCAACTATTGAGTCGTTCTCGTCTCGAAAGGAATCGAGGAATGAAAATCGGCATGGTTGCTGGATCGTTACTGTGCGGCATGGTCTATCTTTCCTCCACGGCGGCCAGGGCCGAAGAGTCCAAGGCTCAGCAAGCCGCACCTGAGGAATACCTGCTCCGCTACAAATTCCATCCGGGCGATACGCTCCGTTGGACCGTGGTCCACCGCTGCCGGATCCGCACTACGGTCACCACCAGCACGCAGACGGCCGAGACGACAACCACGTCGGTCAAGCTCTGGCGCGTGCATGAAGTAAAGGCGGACGGCTCGGTAGTTTTCGACCACAGCGTGGAAAGCGTCGACATGCGGCAGCGCCTCAGCGGTCGCGACGAGGTGCACTACAACAGCCGCACCGATCTCTGCCCTCCCCACGGTTTCGAGGACGTGGCCCGCGCCGTCGGCGTGCCACTGGCCGTGGTGACGATCGATGCCCAGGGCAAGCTCTTGCACCGCAAGCAGAACTTCGTCAAGGCCGCGGTGGCGGGGCAGGGCGAGATCACCATTCAACTACCCGAACAGGCGGTGGCGGTCGGCAGCCGCTGGTCGAGCGAGAACGATATCGAGGTTCCGCTCCCTAACGGCGGGCTGCGGCGGATCCGCGCCATGCAGACCTTTAAGCTGGAAAGCGTGAAGACGGGCGTCGCCACGATCTCGATGTCGACGCAGATCATGACGCCGCTCAATGATCCGGCCATCGAGGCCCAGGTCTTGCAATACGAGACCATCGGCAGCGTGCGATTTGACGTTGAAGGCGGGCAGATTCTCGGCCGACAGCTCGACGTCGACAAGAGCGTCGTCGGCTTCCGCGGCGAGGCCAGCAGCATTCGCTACATTGGCCGATCGACCGAGGAGTATCTCGCTCCGCCCCCAAAAGTCGCCGCGACGTCTACAGCGCCGTGATTTGCCCGGCCGGGGCATTGAAAATGCGGGAGTACCTCGTCAACGGCGCGGAAATGGGGCTCTTAGTCGATCCCGAAACAAGGCAAGTCCACGTCTACAGGCAGCATCGAAAGGTCCAGTTGTTGGAAGTCCCGAAGACCGTTGCCTGCGATCCCGCGCTTCCCGGCTTCGTGCTCGATCTGCGCGAAATCTGGTAGGCCTGCTCAGGATCGCTTGGATGCGGAGCGCGACCGGTCCCGCAGGAATTCGCAGACCTCCTCCCAGAAAACGCCGGGGACGTGCTGGTAGGCGAAGCGGAAATGCCTGCGCAAGCGGCGGTCCGACGCGGCCACTGCTCGCCACAGACGTCGCGGATGGAGGTGATATAGGAACTCCACGAGCTTCGCTCCCAAGAACAACTGGGGCGGCGTGAGGCCCTTCAGGGCGACCACCTGGTGGCGGCAGTCCCAGTTCCGCAGATCGTCCTCGATGATTCCCCGGCTCGGCATCTCGCGCCCCGTGGATGTCCAGGCGTACGGCGTGAGGTACAGCGCGTTCACGAAATCGCTGTCGTAGCGGTGAAGGCCGCGAAAGGCCTGCCAGATCGTCCGCGGCGCTTCCTCTTCCAGTCCGAAAACGTAGTCGATGATCGACAGGATCCCGTGCTTTCGCAAGAGTCGCACGGCTTGGTACGCGTCGTCCACCGTGGACTCCTTGTGGATCTTTGTGAGGATCTCGTCGCTGATCGTCTCGACCCCCATCAGCACGTAGAGAAAACCGGCCCGCCGGTAAAGGTCGAGAATGTCGGCGTCGCGGACGATGTCCTGGGCGCGAAGCGACGAGGTCATCCCTATCGCCATCTTACGGCGGACGATCTCTTCCAAGAGGGCCTGCCAGATCCGCTTGTCGGTGGTCGGGTTCTCGTCGGCAAACCAGAAGAATTGGACCCCGTGTTCGCGGTGCAGGAACTCCATCTCATCCACAAAGCGGGGCACCTTGCGGTGCCGCCATCGCTGCCAGAACGGCCACTGCCCGCAATACGTACAGCGGTGCGGGCAGCCGCGAGAAAACTGCACGACCGCCGTGCGGCCGACGCCGAATGCCTGGTACTTGTCCCAGACGGAAATGAGCTCCCAGGCGATGCGGTGCGACTCCAGGTCCTCCAGCGGCGGTCTCGTTGCGTTGAGGACCACCTGGCCGTCGCGGCGCCAAGCGATGCCCGCAACCCGCGATAAGTCCGCTTCCCGCTGGCCGAAGGCGGCGCCGCGGGCCGACAACCCGCGGGTTTGCGAGAGCATCGTTACCAACTCAAGCACCGTGGCCTCTCCTTCGCCGCGGACAACCACGTCAACGGCCCGATTCTCCGCAAGGATTTCCTGGAAGTGATATGTGGGATGGACGCCGCCATAGACGGTCACGGCCGCGGGAAGCGACGCCTTGACCGCCCGCAATAGCCGCAGGCAGTTCGTATGTGCCTTCGTCGAAGCCGAATGCCCCACCATGACCACGTCCGGGCGAAGATCGTCCAGCCGCTGGACAATCTGCGCGTCGGTCCAATGCTCGCGCCCCGCATCGAGGAGATCCACCTGGTGGCCGTGGTCCAGCAGCGGACCGGCAACCATCAAGAGCCCAAGCGGTGTCTGATGACCGAGGGCCCGATCGGAAACTGTCGAATCAATGGGCGCATGCACCAAAGCGATCTGCATGATAATAGTGGGCAAAACAGCCACGGCAGGTGTACGCCAGGCCGAGTTTTCGTAAATGGTGCCCGAGCCTGACATTATACGGTTTGTCGTCAGGCTCGGGCACCATGTACCCATGGTTGGCCTGACGTGCTGAAACAGTAGAACAAGCAAGAAATCTCTCTGGACGCGGCCCGTGTTTTTTGCGACACTCCGCAACTAATTCCTTATTCCCCGGCGACCTCTTTGCGAAGGAGTCATGCCGTGTATGCGTTTGCCGCCTCGTTTCGCCGTTGCTGCACCCTGTTGTTGCTGTGCTGCACGGTCGGGTCGCTGACTGCGGGCTGCTGCTCCACGAACAACTCAAACAATCCGAGCGGTGCGGCATCTCCAAAGCCGGCCTCGTCTTGGAACTGGTTTGCGCCGGAGCCGAAGAAGCCGCAGACACCCAGCGATTGGATTGCCCAACCACGTCCCAACTAGAACGGAGCCTCGAAAGTGATTGGTCAGCGATTCTCATTCCGCATCCGCCCATGGGTGGCAGCAATGTTCTTCATGACGGCGGCTTTGCTTTCTGCCCCCGGCTGCGATCTGATTCCCGGGCATAAGGATGCCGAATTTCGGCAGCGGGTCGAGAAGGACAGCTTTCCTACGGCCGACCAGGCCCTGCATACCACGGTAGATGCCAGTGGTAGCCGCACCCGCGACGGCAATTGAGTCTTTTCTTTCAATCTCAACCCTCCCCGCGAGTCTTCCCAACCCCTACAATCGGTTGGTGGTTGCCCCCTCTATCCGATTTTTTCGCATTTTGCGGCATGGAACCCACTTTCCCCGCGGGCGCACCGAGTTAAACTGGTTGAAGCGGCGACTTTGCCGCCTGATTCCGTTCACTCTTGGAGCGAGCAATCAACTTGCGCTGGCGGCTGGGCTGGATCCTCACTGGTCTGGTGTTGACAACTCTCGGGGTACAACGTTGTGCCGCAGAGGAGGCCGGCATTTCCGCGCGGCATCATGCCTGGGCCCGCTTCCAACCGGGGGCCTGGAAACTGGTCCGCGTGGTTACGGAATCGCTCGACGAGAACGGCCGCGTCATCGGCGTGAATATCACCGAGACCAAGACTTCCCTGCTGCGCGTCGATTCCGACGGTGTCGTGCTGGAGGTCGAGGTCGGCGTGGAAGTTGCCGGCAAACAGTTTGACGGCCAGCCGCAGTGTCTCAAGCAGGGGTTCCATGGTGAACTGGCCGGCGGCGAGGTGAAATTCCAGCCCGCCGCGCCCGCCGAGGTTTCGATCGAAGACCGGAAGATCCCCTGCCGCAGGCAGCAGATCGAGGTTGCCAGTCCCGCCGGTCGGACGTTGGTCGACGTCTTTTTCTCCGATACGCTTTCTCCTTATATCCTTCGACGGCAGAGCAAGACAACCGATACGAGCGGAATCAACGTCGTAAGTGAATCGCTCTCCGAGGTTGTGGCGCTGGACATGCCGCAACGCGTGCTCTCGGAAATCAAGAACGTGGCATGCATCAAGACGGTGCAGAAGACGCCCAAAGGCCAGGTGACCACCTTGGCGATGTCGTCGTCGGACGTCCCCGGCGGCGTGGTCTATCAGACGACGAAGGAGACCGACAAGGCCGGCCGTCTTGTCCGCCGCAGCACGCTGGAGTTGCTCAACTACGGCAGCCGGCCCGAGACGGAACGCATCGGGCTGTTCGGCCGCAAGCGCGCCGCCCGCCGCAAGGCGGCCTACACCGACGGGAAGTGACCGTTGGACTGAGTTCTTCGGCCACTGAAATTCGAGAGGCACCTGCTCACTCCTTGGAAGTCCGCGGAGATATCCAGATTCTCCCGCGAGCGCGGTATACCTAGGGGGGGCAAATTGTTCACGGCCCAGATTTCGCTGCTGAGCAAACTGGTCAGCATGATGTGCCAGTTCGTGTAGCGTTTCTGAGTCCGAAGCCGGGTGATACCGCCGCCACGATATGCGGCGTAATATATCCTTCGATTTCCTTCGACGCCAATCTTCCTAAGAGACTCGTCGAGGCAGCACTAAAAGCAGCCCGTACGCCATCGCCGCGATCCGCAAACGGGTGCCCTGTCCGCGTTAAACGAGACCGGCATTCCCCGCCGGCCCTTTCCTTTTCCCATCTCCGGCGACATAATGACCGATTCCACGAAAACTTGGCCTCAAGCAGCATCACCCACAAGGATTGGCCTGCGATGCACGACAAGATCTCCGACCATTTCGGTCTGACCTTCGACGACGTTCTATTGGAACCCCGCTACAGTGAGGTGCTGCCGGCGGATGTGGATGTCACGACCCAACTCACGCGGCGGATTCGCCTCCATATCCCCCTGCTTAGCTCCCCCATGGATACCGTGACCGAGAGCGACATGGCCATCGCCCTTGCACAAGAAGGGGGGATTGGGGTCGTTCACAAGAATCTTTCCATCGATCGTCAGACAGAAGAGGTCGTCAAGGTCAAGCGCAGCGCCAACGGCATTATTCGCAACCCGGCAACCCTCCCCCCGGACGCGACGCTGGCTCACGCCCGCGAGGTCATGAGCCAGTTCCACGTGTCCGGCCTGCCGATCGTTCAGGCCGACGGCCGCCTGGTCGGCATCCTCACCCGCCGCGACCTCCGTTTCCAGGAGAGCCAGGAGATCCCCGTCTCGGCCGTAATGACCAAGGAAAACCTGGTAACGGCCACGGGGACTGTAACGCTTGAGGAAGCTGAGAAGATTTTAATGGCAAAAAAGGTGGAGAAGCTTTTGCTGGTTGACGAATCTTTTAGGTTAACGGGCCTCATCACCATCAAGGATGTTGATATGATGCGGCGCTTTCCGAAAGCCTGCAAAGATGGGCAAGGCAGGCTGAGGGTCGGTGCGGCCGTCGGCGTTCATGACTACCAGCGGGCCGCCAGTTTGATCGAGAAAGGGGTCGACGTGCTGGTCGTCGACAGTGCCCACGGCCATTCGGCCAACGTGATTGAAACGGTCCGCAAGATCAAGAAGGAGTGGGATATCGACGTGATCGCCGGGAACGTGGCTACGAGTGACGGCTGCCGCGACCTGATCGCCGCGGGGGCCGACGCCGTGAAAGTGGGCATCGGGCCGGGCTCGATCTGCACCACCCGCGTCATCTCCGGTGTCGGCGTACCGCAGATCACGGCGATCGCCCAGGCGGCCCATGTGGCCCAGGAGGCGCAAATCCCCGTGATTGCCGACGGCGGCATCCGCTATTCGGGCGACATCACCAAGGCCATTGCGGCGGGGGCCCACGTGGTCATGATCGGCGGGCTGTTTGCCGGTTTGGAAGAGAGCCCCGGGGCGAGAATCCTCTACCAGGGGCGGACCTTCAAGGTCTATCGCGGAATGGGATCTTTGGGCGCCATGGTGCAAGGTTCCAGCGAGCGCTACCGCCAGAGCGGTGATGCTCGCACGGCCGAAAAACTAGTGCCCGAAGGCGTGGAAGGAAGGGTCCCCTACAAGGGACCCTTGGGGCCGTTCGTCTATCAGCTCGTGGGCGGGTTACGGGCTGGGATGGGATACTGTGGAACCCGCACGATCGAGGAATTGCGTACGGATGCGCAATTTCTGCGGGTCTCACCAGCCAGTGTTCGGGAGAGTCACCCTCATGACATCGCCATTACGCAGGAAGCGCCAAACTACACGACCGAATACACCGGCGGTGAAACGCTTTAGTGTTACAAGCGTCTCGCCCGCGTTATTCCTGTTCTTCGCCGTCGCAATTATTTGCGGCTTCCCCTTTGCCCTGCTCAGCCGACGATTTGCCTGCCCGGCTGGCCTTGGCCATTGGCGATCAACCGGTTGCCGCTCCAGGCAGTTCGCTGCGTTTGCTTCCCTGCGAGTCTGGGCCGTCGATCGCACAGGCGACTTTGGTTCACCAGGAAATTTCATCCGGCGCGGTATCGGCCTCGACGTCCGTCACGGCGAGTGCTCCGCCGAAACGGGTCTTCTCACACGCCAAGTGGGAAGGGCCGGCGGCGGTCGTGCCTTGCGAGCCGGATCTGCAATGGAAGGGCGCGTTTGGCTCCGGTCGACCGTTGTCGGCCGCAGACGATTCGGGCGTGGTGCAGGTCAGCGGAGAACTGCCGCTGGACTCGGCGCAGCCGGTCTCGCTTCCCAATCCTCCTTTGCGGCTGGGCGATGGTCCGGACTCGCCGCGACCCGCAAGCGGGTACCCCGCCCGGAAGCCGGCGGCCGAGCCGCCGCTTGCGTTGCAAGTTGCGCCGTCCTCGGAGTCCAGTGCTTCGCCACAGCAAGAGCTTGCCAAGCAACCGACGCCGTTCCAGAAGTGTATCTTGCCCGGTGACTTGAAATCGATTCGCACGATCACGGCCGACATCAGCGTGAAGGCCGATGACCTGAAGGGGAACAAGCCTTTGCCGCCCGAATGTTCCTTGGGCGACACGCCGTTACAGCCGCGACGTTGGCATCCGATCACTTTTGCCTGGACGGCGGCCAGCACCTGCCACAACCCGCTGTACTTCGAAGAAGAGCAACTGGAACGCTACGGCCACTCCTGGGGCAATGTTAAGCAGACGACGATTTCGGCGGTGCAATTCTTCGCCACGGTGCCCATGCTGCCTTACTTCATGGGCGTTTATCCGCCCAACGAGTGCATCTACGATCTCGGCCAGTATCGGCCCGGCAGTTGTGCACCGTACTATCTCGATCCGCTGCCGCTGAGCGTCCGCGGGGCGTTGTATGAAGGGACCTTCCTGGGCGTGCTGCCTGCACTATAAGACGACAGGTATGAGCAAGATTACCTGTGCTATGACATTGAACCGAGTCTCAAGGGCGCCGGCGTAATTGCGAGCCTCTTCAAGGATATTGTGATCAAAGCCGGCGGTGTCTAAGCACGGCGCCTAGAGCCCGATGATGTTGTAACCGCAGTCAACGTGCAGGATCTCGCCGGTGACGCCGGCAGAGAGGTGGCTGAGCAGATAGACGCCCGTGTTGCCGAGGTCCTCCATTTCCACGTCGCGGTTCAAGGGGGCCTTCTTCACGGCGTGCTGCCGCATCTTGTCGAAGTGCGAAATGCCGGCCGAGCTGAGCGTCCGCATCGGACCGGCGCTGATGGCGTTGACGCGGATTTTCTGGTGGCCGAGGTCCCAGGCCAGGTAGCGCACGCTGTGCTCCAGGGCCGCCTTGCAGATGCCCATCACGTTGTAGCCCGGCACGACCTTCTCGCCGCCGTAGTAGCTGACGGTGATGATCGAACCGCCAGCGGTCATCAGCGGCATCGCCTGGCGGCAAACCGCCACGAGGCTGTAGACGCTGATGTCCATGGCCAGGTGCCAGCCGGCGCGGCTCATGTTGACGTAGGGATTCCTCAGCTCCAGCGGCGGGGCGAAGGCGATGGAGTGGACGAGGAAGTCCAACCGCCCGTAGGTCGTCCTCACCGCCTCGAACGTGCGGACAATATCTTCGCTATTCTGCACGTCGCAGGGAACGATCACCTTCGCCCCCTTGGGCTCGACGAGTTGCCGCACGCGGCGCTCGTTGGACGGGCTGGGCAGATGGGTGAAGGCCAGCTCGGCCCCCGCGGCATATAGCGCCTCGCTCAGGCCCCAAGCGATGCTGTGATCATTCGCCAGGCCCATGATCAGGCCGACTTTCTTGGAAAGCAATCCCACAGTCAACTCCAATTCTGGTTGCACGTCCGCCGGCGGCGCGGGAGCGGAACATTCCTCCACAGGCGGAGAACTCGTTTCAGAAACAGCTTCGGGCGGATGTTTTTTCGACATGCAATTCGGTACTTGTACGATTAACAGTTAGGAATAATACGGACATGACCCTCGCGGGGCAAGCCAAGTAGCCAATTAGGCCGGAACAAGCTTTGGGGCACCCGGGGTACCCGCGTGGGGGTCACGGTTCGGTTCCGGCATTGGTGTCAGCGGCTGCGGAGAGATTCTTGCCGGAACTGCGCAGGCTTGTTCCGGCCTACGCGTCTTAATCGTTTGCCGGCACGGGTCCGGCCAGTAGCTCGTATTCGGCAAGCACCGCCATGTCGCCGGTGTGGATCTGTTCCAGGTTCATCCGCAGGACCGCCATCTCGCGGTCGATGAACCGGCGGGCGACGCGCTTCTTGCGGGGGTTGGATGCGCCCTGCCCCAGCAGCAGATGACCGATGATCACCGAAATCGCCGCATCGACCAGCCGCCGGCCGGCCAGATCCATGTACGCGGTGGGCTGCGACTTGATGAACTGGATGGCCTCCAGGATCCGCTGCTTGGCATCCAGGAGCTTCTGCTTGAGCTCGATCAAGAGCGGTTCGCCGTACTCCTTCATGTCCCAGGGATCGGTCCAGGTCTCAAAAGCCCCGGAGGTCACGCCCCGCACGGCCGCCACGACCTGCAACTGGCTGGTGCCTTCATAGATCGTGGTGATCCGCGAGTCGCGGAGATAGCGCTCGGCGGCATAGTCCTTCATGTAGCCGGAGCCGCCCAGCACCTGGATGGCGTTGTGCGCGACGCGGACCGACATCTCGGAACAGTAATACTTGCTCATCGGCGTGAGCATGCCGTTCAACCGCTTCAGCGAGCGGGCCAACTGCTTGCGCCGCTTCTCTTCGTCTTTCTCCAGTGGACCGCCCCACTCCAACACGCGGGCATTGTTGTTCTCGTGGTCGCACACGCGGGCCGTCTCGTAGGCCAGGGCGCGGGCGGCCTCTACGTCGATCTTCATGTCGGTGACCAGCTCGGCCACGGCGGGCAACCGCTCGATGGGCACGCCGAACTGCCGCCGCGTATGGGCGTAGTTCCGCGCCAGGCGAAAGGCCGCTTCGCCCACGCCCAGCGACTGGGCCGCAATGCCCACGCGGGCCCCGTTCATGAGCGACATCACGTAGGTGATCAGCCCCCGCTGCCGCTCGCCGATCAGCCGGCAAGGCGTGTCGTCGAAGACCAGTTCGCAGGTCGGCGAGCCGTGGATGCCCAGTTTCTCTTCCAGGTGCCGCACGCGGACCTTCGGCCCGCGCTCGGCCACGAAAAGGCTCAGGCCGCGGCCGTCGCCGATTTCCGGCTCGCTGCGGGCCAGCACCAGCAGCACTTCGCCGCAGCCGTTGGTAATGAAGCGCTTCACGCCGTTGAGCAGCCAGTTACCGTGTTCGTCCTGATAGGCCCGCAGCCGCACGGCCTGCAGGTCGCTGCCGGCGTCGGGCTCGGTGAGCACCATCGCGCCGGTCACCCGGCCCGCGCAGAACTGCGGCAGATACTCGTTGCGGATCTCGTCGTTGGCGAAGGCGTAGATCGTCTCGGCGATGCCCTGCAGACCGAAAAGATTGGTCAGGGAGCAATCGGCGCGGGCCACGATTTCATTGGCCATGGTATAGATCAGGCTAGGGCAGTTCAGCCCGCCGTATCTCCGCGGCAGCGTGAAGCCCATCATGTCGCCCTGCGTGAGCCGGTCGAGGTTCTTCCGCACCAGCGGGTGCAGCGTCACCGTGCCGTCCTCGTTGAGCGTATTGCCCTCGCGATCGACCTGCTCGGCGTGCGGGGCGATCATTTCGCCGCAGATCTCGCCCATGATCGTGAGGATGCGGCGATAGTTGTCCACGGCGTCGGCCGCGCTGAGCGGGCCGTAGTCGTCGCCGGCAGCGCCCGCGTTCTTGAAGTCATCCTCCTGCAGCCGGGCGAGCGCCGCCAGGTCGATGTGGTTGAACAGGAACTGGATGTCTTCGTTGTCGAGAAAGAAGTTAGCCATGGCAGTTGTCGGTAAACCGTTCTTAGAACTTAGTTCTTGGACCTCAGCTTGTGGGCCGGAACAACCTTGCGCAGTTCCGGCCTACTGCTGCTCGTCCTTCATCCTTCATCCTTCCGCCTTCATCCTTCATCTTATGCTCGCTCCCTGAGCGCCTTGATCATCATGGGCAGCACAACTTTGTAGTCGCCGACGATGCCGTAGTGCGCCACGGAAAAAATGGGCGCGTTGCGGTCGATGTTGACGGCGATGATCTTGGCCGACTCTTCCATGCCGGCCCGGTGCTGCACCGCGCCGCTGACGGCCACGGCAATATACAACGCCGGCCGGACCGTGGTCCCCGTCTGCCCGATCTGGTGCTCCTTGCCGATATAGCCGCCATCGACCGCGGCGCGGCTGGCGCCACGGCGCCGCCGATCACGCCGGCCAGATCGTAGATCAACTTGAAGTTCTCTTTGCTGCCAATCCCGCCGCCGCCCGTCACGATGACACGGGCGCCCTTGAGGTTCAACTTGCGTGGCTCGATGTGCCGCTCGATCAGTTTCAAGGCCAGCACGGTCTCGTCAAGCTCGACCGCCTCGTGCACGATCTTGCCCGCGCGGCTGAGGTCGGGCTCGCGCATCGCCATCACGCCCTCGCGGACCGTGGCCATCTGCGGCCACCAGTCGTAATTGACGATGGTGGCAATGATGTTGCCGCCGAAAGCGGGGCGGATTTGCAGCAGAAGATTCTGGTGCAACTGTTTGGTCTTCGGATCGGTGACGTCGCTGATGTCCAGTTCCGTGCAGTCGGCCGTCATACCCGCCTGGATCTTGGATGCCACGCGCAGCGCCAGGTCGCGGCCCATTGCCGTCGCGCCATACATCACGATCTGCGGCCGATGCTTCTCGATCAGCGTGCCGAGCACGCGGGCGTAGGGGTTGGTCTGGAAATGGCCCAGGCGGGCATCGTCCGTCGCATAGACGGTGTCGATTCCGTAGGAAATCAGTTGATGGGCCATCGCTTCGACGTTGTGGCCCGGCAATACGGCGCCGGTTTTGACTCCCAGGCGTGCGGCCAATTCCGCGGCCCGGCCGCAGAGTTCCAGCGACACGTCGTGCAACGAGCCATCTTCCTGTTCGGCAAAGACCCAAACTTCGCCCTGTCGATTCGGTTCAATCATGATGCTCTCGTAATGTAACAGGCACCGGGCACCATGCTTGCATGGTCGGTGTGCCGAGAATTATGGACGGCACACGACCCGCAAGCGGGTACTCCGTGCCTATTACAATCTCCTATCCTAACGTATGCTCGATGACCAGTTCGTGGACGAGTTGCTTGACGCCCTCCTGAGTGGCCGGGATCTCGGTGTAGCCCGATTTGGTCAAAACGATCGACTGGATTCGGAAGACCTTGGTCGGCGAGCCGGCCAGGCCGCAGCGATTGAGGTCCGCGCCGATGCGGTCGAGGTCCCATTGCTCCAGGAGCAGGCCCTTTTGCTCGAGGGCCTCGACGCGACGCTGAACTTCGGCGGCCAGGGTCTCTTCCGCGGCGTTGGGCATCAGCTCTTTCACTTCCGCGAAGACTTCCGCCGGCACGCGGGCGCGCTTGAGGCGCATCACGCGACGGGCCGCGGGCGGACGCGGTTCGTTCGCCGACTCGATGACCGTCACCAGCAGCGGCATGCGACCTTCGACGATCTCCCAGCCATGGCCGAAGTTCCGGCGGATCTGCACCGTATGGTTTTCCAGTTTGACCAGTTTCTCGAGATAAGTAATCTGCGGGATGCCCAACTTCTCGGCGCACTGCGGACCGACCTGGGCCGTGTCGCCGTCGATCGCCTGCCGGCCGCAGAAAACAAAGTCGTAACGGCCGATGGTGCGAATCGCCTGGGCGAGAATATAGCTTGTGGCGAGCGTGTCGCTGGCCGCCGCGCGGCGATCGGTGAGCAGAATGGCCCTGTCGGCCCCGCGATAAAGGCAATCGCGGAGCACGTCGGCCGCTCGGGGTGGGCCCATCGACAGCGCGGTCACCGTGCCACCGTGCAGGTCGCGGACTTCCAGCGCCGTTTCCAGGGCGTGAAGGTCCTCCGGGTTGAAAATCGTGGGAAGTGCGGCGCGATTGACCGTTCCGTCTTCCTTCATGGCCTCGGCCGTGATATTGGCCGTATCCGGCACTTGTTTGACGCAAACTATACTGTCGTAGGGCACTGGAGTACGCTAACCGGGGGGAAACCGGGGGGTAAAGCCCTAAAACTTACCAAAGCGGGCCGGATCGGTCAATATGCGAATAAATCAATGTTCCAGTCCGCACATGCCACCGCCACACTGGCCCATGCCGCAGCCGCTGGCACGGCAGGGAAGTTCCCTGGTCTGAGTGGCGGAATGGGCCGCCGGCACGCTGAACGACTTCGTCAGATGCGTCTTGCCGCAGGACGGGCAAACCGGCTTCTCCTTGCCCCGGATCAAGAGTTCAAAATCGCTCCCGCAATCCTTGCAGGTGTATTCGTAAATCGGCATCGGATAGGGCCCTTTCAATAAGCGCTTGGTCCAGGTGGTTGAGATGTGGTATTCTACCTTTTTCCACGGAAATGGGCTGAGCTGGCCTGACGCGACTATGACCACCATCACACGAGAACAATCCCGCGAGGTCGATCGGCGGGCGATCGAGCAATACGGTATGACGGGGTTGGTCCTCATGGAAAACGCCGGTCGCGGCACGGCGGACGTCCTCTGCCGCCTTGCGGAGCGCGTGCCCGGCGGCCGGCTGGGACGTGTCGTCATCTGCTGCGGCAAAGGCAACAACGCCGGCGACGGGTTTGTCATCGCCCGGCATCTCGACTTGCGCGGGGTGGATGTCCGCGTCCTCGTGTGGGCCGATGCGGCCGAACTGACGGGCGATGCGGGAGCGAATTTCCGGATTTTGCGGCAGATGGACTTGCCGATCGACGTGTTTGGCAATCGCCACGGGGCAGACCGATTGGCGGAGCAAGTTGCCGGGGCAGATTGGATCGTCGACGCCCTGTTGGGCACGGGTGCGCGGGGCGAGCCTCGTCCGCCCCTGGACGCAGTCATCGATCAGCTCAACGCCGCGGCGGCGAAGCGCTTGGCGGTCGATTTGCCCAGCGGCCTGGATTGCGATACGGGCGCGGCTGCCGAACATACTATTCTGGCGGACGAAACATGCACGTTTGTAGCCATGAAGCGCGGGTTCGCGACTCCCGGCGCCGAGCAGTTTACCGGCCGGGTCCACGTGCTCGATATCGGCGCCCCGCGGCAGTTGGTCGAGGAGGTGATCGGCGCGGCGTAGCTCAGCATTACACACGCTCTTGTGGCCGGTCTCTGACCGAGCCACGCCGCCGACCGAAGGTCTCCCGGCGCGGGGAAAACCTGGGGTCGGAAGTTTCGGCGGGGTCGGGAGACCCTCGCCGAACCTGCGCTCTTGTGGCCGGTCTCTGACCGAGCCACGCCGCCGACCGAAGGTCTCCTGGCGCGGGAGAAAGCCTGCGGTCGGAGGTTCCGGCGGGGTCGGGAGACCCTCGCCGAACCTGCGCTCTTGTGGCCGGTCTCTGACCGAGCCACGCCGCCGACCGAAGGTCTCCCGGCGCGGGGAAAACCTGGGGTCGGAAGTTTCGGCGGGGTCGGGAGACCCTCGCCGAACCTGCGCTCTTGTGGCCGGTCTCTGACCGAGCCACGCCGCCGACCGAAGGTCTCCTGGCGCGGGGAAAACCTGGCGTCGGAAGTTCCGGCGGGGTCGGGAGACCCTCGCCGAACCTGCACCTCGCATTACTTCCGCTGCGCGGCCAAGGCATGTTCCAATTCTTGGACCCTGCGCTCCAACTGATCGACCCGACGGCGAAGTTCTTCGATCTGCGCCTGCGGGCTGTTCGGGATAATCGGCTGCGGATTGGGTACAGCGATTGCTGGTCCTTCGGGCGGCAATGCGGGCGGCGCCTCGCCAGGTGGCGGCGGAAGGGCTTCTGTTTTTCCTGCGCCGTGAACGCTTGGCGGCGTGCCCGGTTGGCCTGGCTGGGTGGCGCCGGAGGTGCGCCCAAGACGACGTCTATCCGCAGCGTCTTGTTACCGCGGAGCAAGTCCAGCGACAAGTGGTCACCCGGATTGAGTGCGTTGAGAATGGTCGAGAGTTCTTCAAGCAAATGGATCTTGCGGCCCGCCGCGCCGATGATCAGATCTTGGGTCTGCAGGCCGGCCCGCTCGGCGGGTCCGCCGCTACGGACGCTCAGGACCCGCACGCCACGGCCGGCCTCGTTGTCGGCAAACGCGCCCAGATAAACCCGTTGGGGGGCGGCAACCGCCGTTACCGTCTGGCCGTTAGAATTGCGAATGCCCGATTCCAATCGATCCAATGGGCCCTGTGCAGACGCGGGCGATGCTGCGCCCAGCCCTGCCGTACACAACACCACGATCCCGATGCCCCAATGCTTTTTCATGTTCCGCGACCTTTCCTAAAATGTCCACTATCGCATACGATGGAAGTCATTCGCCCGCCAATGTACGTCAGGCTTTCCAGCCTGACCGTCAACCGGACGAAGTCAGGCTGGAAAGCCTGACGTACGGTGTTTGTAGAATTATACCTCTTGAAATCCCAATGATCGATCCAGCCCCCCCTCGCATTGTTGAACTTTCGCCCGATCAGGAGGATCTCGGCCTGCGCCTCTTCTTGGCTGGGCTTGAGGAGTCGCAGTTCCAGCAGCAGGTGGCCGTGCTTCGCGCATCGGTCCAGCGGCAGCCGCTGTGCGGCTATCGGATTTGGGGAGCATTCCATGCGGAAAAGCTGGCTGGGGCGATTCTCGTGCAGACGCAACCGGGACGGACCGCCGTCGTCTGGCCGCCGCGACTTGTGGCGGGCGAGCCACGAGACACGGCCGACCGACTCCTTCGTAAAGGGCTTGAAGGATTGGATAGGCCGGAAATTCCCAGTAAAGGGCTTGAACAGTTGGAAAGGCCAGGGATTCGCATGGTCCAGGCCCTCCTGCCGACGGATGTGGGAGCGGATGCCGATACGCTGGTGGCTGCCGGTTTTCGGCACGTGTCCGACTTGCTTTACCTGGTTTGCCTGGCCGATCAATTCCCCGCCCATCCGCCGTGTACTGAGCTTCAGTTCGCGCCTTACTCTCCCGCACTGCACGAGCGGTTTGCCCGGTTGGTCGATGCCACCTACGAGAAAACTTTGGACTGCCCGGCCGTGAACGGCGTGCGCGGCGTCGATGATGTGCTGCGAGGATATCGGGCCACCGGCCATTTCGACCCCCAGCGGTGGTTCGATCGTCCACCATCAGGGCGAGGAGATCGGCTGCCTGATCCTGACCGATCATCCGGAACATGCGACCTGGGAACTGATTTACATGGGGCTCTTGCCGGCCGCGCGGGGCCGCGGCTGGGGCGTGGGTATAGTGCGCCACGCCATGTGGCTCTGCGGACGGGCCGCGCGCAGCCGTCTCGTGCTGGCCGTCGACGCAGCCAATTTGCCCGCCTTGCGCACGTACGCGGCATCCGGATTCCAATCGTGGGATCGGACGTTGGTATATGTGCGGATTCTCGACGAGAGCGGACCGATAACCGCGTGACCGTGCTTCTCCCGGTTGAAGTTCTCGCGATTCCCTGTTTTCCTCGAATGCGACGCCAGGGGCAGGCTGGCCGTTGAACAGTTTTTCCACGCGCTCGCCGACGGAATGCCGAAATAAGAATCCGCTTGCCCGTCCGCTACAATCATGATTCTCGCGGAAACTGGCGCGACTCTTCCAAGAAAATTTTCATGCGGGCCTTGCCAGCGTGGAAAGACCCTTGCATGCACTGCTAGCGACGGTAAAATCAGGCAGTCGGTTGACACGGTTGGAGGCCCGACAGGAATGACGGCTTTCGCGGATACCCAGAGGACGGATTAGCATTCCCTACTGCACTCACGTAGGACGGATTGCTAACCCGTCTTGCAGGGCGCGGCATTGAGCGGATCATTTTCTGCCGGCGGCCTGATACCGGGAAAGCCCCTGTCTTGTCGGGAAAACAGGAACTAAGACGGCATCGGCCGTCGCACAGCCAGCGTGTCTCTCCTCATCGGCTCGAAACGACATGATTGCTAGGTCGTGGATTCAGCCGGTCAGAGGGGCGCGCGACGGGGTGATGGAATTGACCAGGGACGATATGGACATCGTGTCGGCCTTGCTTGCTGCACTGGCCGACAGGGTCGGAAACAAACGATTCGAACTGTGGTTCGGACCGCGCACGCGGGTCGATTGGGACGGCGACGTCCTTACGATCGGGGCGGCCAATCAGTTCTTCCTCGATTGGATCCGTGCGAACTTCCGCACGGCGGTGGAGGATGCCTGCTTGGCGATCCTCGGCCGGCGTCCGGCGGTGGAGTTCCGTGTCGAGGATCCCGGCCCCAACGGCGGTGCGGCCGATGCGATGGCCAGCCGTCCCGGCAAGTCGCTGGACGGTTGCCGGGCGCCGGCGCAGTCAGGTACAGGCACGATGGTTTCGCTCAACGGCAAAGACAAAAAAGATTTGGCGAGAACGGCGGGAGTGGGCGAAGCGATCCGCACCTGCCGAGTGGCCAAGCAGGGGGAGCCGTCGCCGACCATGGGTACATGGTGCCCGCCCGCCTTCTCGCCGCGGAAGTTCGCTTCGCTCTCGTCCTTTGTCGTCGGCGCAAGCAACAAGCTCGCCATGCATTCCGCCGAGATGGTCGCCCGCAACCCGGGGCAAATCACGCCGCTGTTCGTTTACGGCCCCACCAGCGTCGGCAAGACGCACCTCTTGGAAGGGATCTGGTCGGCCGAGCGGAAGGCGGGTCGAGGCACAACCACCATCTATCTCTCGGCCGAGCAGTTCACGAGCCATTTCCTCGAAGCCCTGCGGGGCAACGGGCTGCCGCTCTTTCGCCGCAAATATCGCGGCGTGAACGTGCTGATCCTCGACGACTTGCATTTCCTGGCTGGAAAGCACGCGACGCAGGTGGAAATGATGCACACCGTCGATACACTGCTTCGCGACGGACGGCAACTGGTCGTCGCCGCCGATCGGCCACCGCTCGAATTGAGCGACTTCATGCCGGAGCTGATTACGCGTCTGACCTGTGGGATGGTCTGCCGCATCGACCCGCCCGATTACGCCACGCGATTGGGGATTGTGCAGCACTTGTCGTGCCGTTTGGGGATCGAATTGCCGGCCGAAGTGCAACGCTTCGTGGCCACGCGGCTGACGGGACATGCCCGTGAACTTTCCGGGGCGATTTGCCGCTTGCAGGCCACCAGCGAGGCAACACGGCAGAAGATCACCGTGGCCCTGGCCGAAGAGGCGCTGGGCGAGATGATCCAGCACAACATGCGTGTGGTGCGGCTCTGCGACATCGAGAAGGCCATTTGCAAAGTCTTCGGCTTGGAGCCCCAAACCCTGCAGTCCGACGGCAAGACCCGCCGGGTCAGCCAGCCGCGGATGCTGGCCATGTGGCTGGCGCGGAAGCACACGCGGGCCGCCTTGAGCGAGATCGGCGCGTTCTTCGGCCGCCGCAGCCACAGCACGGTGATCTCCGCCCAGAAGCGGGTCGATGAGTGGATGGTCCGCGACGAGCCGCTCAACTTGACCGAGCAGACCTGGAAAATCGACGAGGCTGTTCGCCAGGTCGAGCGGCAGTTGGCGGCGGGATAGAGCCAGACGGAAATCCGAAATTCGAATGTCGGAATCCTAAACAAATGCAAAGCGGGAAGCTCGAATGACGGAAACGGTCTTGAGTTTCCTTTCTTGAGTTCTTGATTTGTTTCGGACTTCGATATTCTGATTTCGGATTTCCTCAGCGCAGGTACATTTGCATGTAATTCAAGAAGTCGACGTCGAGCTTGTCCAGCGGCCCGAACTGTTTTTCGAATTCGGCCAGCCGTGTTGCCTTGTCATCACGCACCAACGGCTGCTTGCGGGAAAGGACCTTCAAGTAGGCGACATACTCCTTGGGGTGCTTATGGATGAGGTAATAGGTCAGGGCCCACGCCTCGGCATAGGCGTCGACGGCCTGCTTCGCGTTCACCAGGCGGTCATCGGTGCTAAGGAGAGTTCTCAGCGAGTCGGCCGGCCGCTTTTGATGATAGTTCCAGAACTGGGCGCGGCGCGTGGGATTGACCACTCCGATTCCCGCCCAACCTTTGCTTCGCCCCAGGTCGGGCGTCTCGCAATACATGGCCATACCCTCGCTGAACCACTTGGGGCAGTCGCTCAAGCGCTGGTGCAGGCCGCTGTTGAAGGCAATCTGGTGCGTGGCCTCGTGGACGATGGTCGAAACCTCCGCGGGCGCCTCGGCGCTGGCGAGGAACTGGTTGATATGGGAGATGCCGATGCTCCGTCCCGGGCGGCGCACCGACGCACCCGCCAGATCGTACATGATTATCCGGTTGCTGTTCATATCGTAGTAGCCGAAGATCGAGTCCGCGGCGGCGCCCAGGTCCTTTTGCGAGTACTTGACGTACGACGCCTTATCGGAAAATATGATCGCCACGAGACGGGATTCGGGCTCGACCATTTCGAAGCCCTGGCGGCTCCAGGCGTTGCGGAAGGCGGCATACAGCCGCTCGAACAGCGCTCCACACCACTGGGCGTAGGCCCGCGACGTGTCGTAAACAATCATGTAATGCGTCGTCTGGTAGACTTCGAAACCCTTGGGCAGGCCGGCCATGACGCTCTTGGTCATTTGCTCTGCCGCGTAGACGCGAAAGGGCGCGTCGTCGGACGTGCGCTTGACCAGATCCGCGGGCTCGATTTGCCAGAGCACGCCGTCGCGGCCCAGAACCACCAGTCCGCCGTCCAAGGCGGTCAACACGATGCGGCCGTCGACGTACTGCGTCCGTCCCTCGCGAAGAAAACTCACGTGGTCCATCGCCTCGGCCGACGAACAAGCCATTGCGACGACGAATATAACCAGACGGCACCAGCATGACTTGGGTGGAGTGGGGAACATGAATCGAATCAGCCTAGGATAGTGATCGCGCAGTCTCAGCCAGCTTTCTATTATAACCGCTTGGAGTGGCAGGGCATAGCGGAATAGCCAGGGCATTGGGGGGTGGCTCACCGCCTTGCCAGCCACGTCACTGTGACAGCCAATCCGCACAGTGTGGCAGTCAAAGCCAGGCAGATGCCCGCCACCTGGTCCTCGACGCCGTAATGCACGAGGTTGAAGATATGGATGGAAAGCGTTTCGACCCCCGGAGGCACAACGAGAATGCTGGCCGTCAGGTCGCCGAGTGCCAGCGACAGGCCGATGAGCCAGGCTGCTCCCAAGGCCGGCAACCGCAAGGGCAGGACGATCCGCACGAGTTGGCCTAGGGGACCGCAGCCCTCGGTCGCGGCGCTATCGAGCAAGGGCTGGGGGATCGTCCGGACGGCATGCCAGAGGACCAGCACCGCCGGCCCCATCGCGCGGATCGTCAATGCCATCCAGGGAGCGAAGATCGGGTGGTCGTACAGCCGAACCAACCACGGCAAGGCCGGCCGGTTCAATAGCCCGATGATCGCCAGGGCCACAAGCGGACCGGGAACGACGAGGCAAACCAGCGCGACCGCAATGGCCAACGTGCCCAGCCACCGCGACTTTCGGGCCAGCCAGGCCAGCGGTATTGCTGTCACGACCGCCGCCGTGGCCGCCAGACTGCCGATCACCAGCGACCACGTGCATTCCCGGCGGCATTGCCAGGGCGCTAGGAGGATGGTCCAGAGGCACTTGCCGGCCGACCAGGTCCGCACTCGGCCCGCCTCCGTTTGGGCGACCAAGACCCCGGCCTTGTAGATCAAGTTTGCCAGCGGCACGCCGGCCAGGAGCAGCATCGCGGCTAACACACTCAATGCCAGTGGCCAGCGCCATCCCCCCAGGGCGAAAACTCGGCTCGATTTCAGATTCAGCGGCCGCTCAGGACGGGCCAACCGGACGCAACAGAACATGCCGATCCCCAGGAGTACGAGTGTGCCCACGATGCCCGGCAGCAGGGCGGCCATGGCGCCGGCCGCCTGGTCGTGCATGGCGATTTGTGTATAAACCTCCTCGGCGTAGGTCCGCACCGCGAAAGTACTCGTAACCGTCATTTCGCCGGCCGTGAACATCGCTACCCAGACTGCCGCCAGTCCCAGGGCCGGCCGGCACGCGGGCAGCGTGACCCGCCGGAATACCTGCCAGGGGGTCCCGTCGAGCAGGGCCTGCTCTTCAAGTGCCGGCTCGACGGTCCGCAGGCCGAGACCGGCAAACAACACGACCCAGGGGATGGCAGCCAAGGTGTGGACCCAGAGGGCCGCGTTCCATCCGCTAACCCACGGTTCGCCGCTCAGCATGGGGCGAATACCATCCCTCCTGCCCGAAGCCGGCCTGCCAGGCGCTGGCCTGCAAGTAAAGCGGCAGAAACAGCAGCACTACGATGATGCTTACGCCCGTCCTCCGTCCCGGCAGATCGCTCCGTAGCAGCATCCAGGCCACCGCAGTCCCCATGGGCAGGCTGAGGGCCAGGGTTTCCAGGGTAAGCACCAGCGAATTGGTGACAAGCTGGAGGATAATTGCTCAGCATTCCCCTCATTAGTTGGGCCAGGGATTTCTTGAAATCAAGTAGGAATTCGTCTTGGCGGTAGGGGCGCGTGCTGTTATAGTCCCGCCATTATATCCTCCGTTCAGGGAGATAATTGGGATGATCGCAAACCGAAGAGGCGTAATTTTCTTGCTGATCTTCGGCCTGCTGACGGCTGGCCTGTGCGGTTGCGACCAGAAACTGCCTAGTTGGTATCCGTTCGCTAATCACGTCGTCGACAATCACGGCATCACCACTCCCACTGAGCGGATCACGAAACTGCGGGAAATGGCGGTCAAGGCCCCAGAGGTCACCGACCCCGGTCAGCGCGAGTCGATCTGCCAGGGATTGGCCCAGGAGTTGGTCCACAAAGAGCCCGACTCGATCGTTCGCAGTGAGATCCTCAAGACCCTGGCGGCCTATGGCGGTCCTACGGCCACTAACGTATTGAAGGTAGCCGTGAGGGATCCCGATGTTGACGTGCGGATAAGCGTTTGCGTTCTCTGGGGCAAGCGCAGCGATGCCGAGGCCGCTGCGGTGCTTGAAGGCATGCTTGCCAGCGACAGCGACCGCGACGTCCGTATGGCGGCTGCCCGTGCCTTGGGCCACGTACATGATCCGGCCGCGATCCGCGCCCTGGGCACGGCCCTGGACGACACCGACCCCGCCATGCAGCATTGCGCGATGGTTGCCCTGCGCGAGTCGAGCAGTCAAGACATTGGCACCGACCCCGTCGACGTCGATCACTGGCGGCAGTACGTGAAGAGCGGCCAGGTGCCGTCGATGTCGCTGGCGCAGCGATTGTTCCCGTGGTACCGCTAGATTGGACTCGCCCGTCGCCGCGGGACCCTCGACGCCTGGGAAAATTGCCGTTTTCGAATCACTTCTCTCCGCCCGCGGTCGATGCTTGTTAGTAGGGCCATGGTTATTGGTAGGATGGACCTCCGAGTCCGTCCAGTTTCAGGCCGACGGACGCGGAGGTCCATCCTACAAATTCCACGCCGGCAAGATGCCTGTGCAACGGTTGGCGTTGCCTCGGACTTCAAGACTCTGTACCATTAGTTGGACATTCCGGATATGTGGCGCTTAGCGAACACGGAGGCTTGGTTCGTCGAACGAACCGCGAGCGCACCGCAACCACCCAACCAGAAGCGCGTCGAGGACAGTGGCAAGGTCCCCAGCGGCGAGCGATGGCACGTCCTGCAAGGCGGCCAGGCGACCAACCTGCGGCACTTTCACGTCCCGATCCAGTACCGCAAGCAGACCGGGGCCCCAGGCATGCAACCTCTGCGACTGACCGAGCAGTTCAAGACCCTTTTCTCGCTCGCGGTCCGCATGACCGAGAGTTCGGGGGTCGATGCGATCTTGCTGTTGGTCGAGGGAACGGCCGACTGGCCGCGGCTCCGCAATATGGCCCCGGACACCAAGATTCTGGTCGCCGCCGACACTTCCGATCAGCTCGCCGGGGCCAAAGAGGCTGGACTGGAGCCGATCCGCCTGGAAATGCCCGATAATCCGGTCTACGAAAAGCTGACCCAGGCCGTCCTGGAGGGCGTGGCCGACGATATCCTCGCCCCCGGCTCCGCCGTAGTGGCCCTCTACAGCAGCTTCGATGCCGACTCGATCGACAGCCTGAGCGTGATCAACCTCGACGAGCACCTGAACCGCCTCACCGGCCGCGACCTCCGCCAACTGGAAATCCGTGTGCCGCTGGACACGCTGAAAATCGTGGTCGATCTTGCCGTGGAAATCGGTCGTGAGGGCCGGGAAGGAAAGCCGGTGGGTACGCTCTTCGTCGTCGGCGACTCGCGGAAAGTCCTCGCGTGCAGCCGTTCCGTGGGTTTCGATCCGGTGAAGGGCTACAGTCGCAAGGAGCGGAATCTCAACGATCCCCGCGTTCGTGAAGGGATCAAGGAGATCGCCCAGATGGACGGTGCGATCATCGTCTCACCGGATGGCACGGTGGAGGCCACCTGCCGCTACTTGGACTGTTCGGCGGCCGACGTGACGCTTTCCAAAGGGCTTGGCGCCCGGCACTGGGCGGCCGCGGCGATCAGTCGTGCCACGAATGCCGTGGCCATCACAGTCAGCCAGAGCAACGGCACTGTCCGCATCTTCCAGAACGGCGAGACGGTGCTGCGGATCGAGCCTTATTCGCGGCGGCCGATGGTCTGGCGCGATCTCGACGACGGCCCGCCGCCCGCCGGCGTGTAAAAGGTCGCCTATTCGCTTGGCCTTACCAGGGAAAGCTCGACGTCGTAACGCCGGTAGAGGTCGTTGGGCTGTGCCACCGGGGCCAGACGGATCCGCAGATTGCTGGCCGGCTGGTTGTTGGCGTGGACCGCCTCGTAAATGACCATGCCCGGATCGTTCACCAGTCGCCGGGTGAGATGGAATCGCTCGATCAGCAGCCCGATCAACGGTCGAGCGTCGCCCGTCGTGCCGACGAAGGTGATCTGTTGCAGCTTCTGCTCGGCATTGAAGTAGTAGGTCAACGATCCGGCCAGATCGTGCTGGGCGGTGCCCGTGACCAGCGGCACGCGGTAGCCTTCCAACTGGAGTTGGGCCAGCCCGGTAGATACGGCCGGCCAACGGGCCACGATCCATTCGGGCGTGACCTCGAAATTGAAGACGCTGCTGGCGTCTTGCAGCCGCACGTTCGAGCGGCCGACGGCCGAAGTGGCCGGCGTTCCCGGGCCGGCGATGTTTGCCGAGTTTTCGCTCCCGGCCGACCATGAGTACATGGTGCCCGCGCCGGGCGAGGCGGCCACTGCGTAGCTGGCGGCTTGTGTCACGCCCCCTTGCGACGCCTGGGCCGGCGTCTTGCCGTGGTCGATGAAGTGGAAATAGGCCATCGGCCCGGCAACTGTCGCGGCCACCGCGACTACCAGCAACAGAATCGCATATTTCTTCGCCATCAGAATCAGCATCGGCACAAGCGGAGAGAAAGCTTGCCTTGCGGTTGGTCCCGCCGCGACAGTTTACCGGATGCAAGTCTTGGGCTCGCCCGGCAGATCCGTCATGTCCGATACAGATGGGACGATACAAGATTTGTCTACGACTTCAGAGGGCTTGTGCATAGGTCGCGCGGACCACGGCCGCGGATTTCTGGAACGTCGCGGCAGGAGCGACGAACTCGACGGTGCGGACGGTGCTGCCGCGGCGCCAGAACGGGGCGTCCAGGGCGTAGACGACAATCATGTAGCGCTGGGCCTGGCCCTGCAGCACCACGTCGCAAACGATCCCCCAACCTTTGTTCCCTTTGCCGTCCCGCACACTCATATCCTCGATCCGGCGGTAGCCGCGGTGATCGATCAGGTCGCTGCGGAGGGCCTTGGACCAGAAATCCAGGTTCGCCTTTTGGGGGACCGCGAACTCCCGCACCCAGAGTTTCGAGGCGTCCGGCGTGATCGCCTTCAGTTCGGAGCGGTCGTCGCTGACAATCAGAAAGCCTTCCAGAGGCCCCGCAGACAGCCCGCCGGAGAACAGCCCCCCGCCCGGGCTGCCGCTGCTATCGACGGGCCCAAAACCCTCCGTCACCTGTTCCGCCCCGACGCGGTTGATCCAGGGGAACGGGCTCACGGCGTCGGGCCGGCCCAGGCTCGATTCCGGAACCCTCGCCCGGAACAGGACTTCGATCCGCGAATAGGCGATCTGCTCCGAAAGATCCTCGAGCGTGCCCTTGAGGCCTTCGATCGTGGCCGTGAGCCGGAACAACTCCTCTTCCAGCTTGATGATGTCTTCGAGCTTTTCGGCTCTTTCCAAGAGCCCCAGCACCCGTCGCCGCGACCACTCGGCTGTCTCGATGTGCAGTCTCAGGTCGTGATACTTCCGCGTGACATCGTCGTTGCGGATTGTCTGGCTGACGATGCTGCCCAGCGAGGGCATTCCAGTGACGATCTCCTGGAAGCGCGCGGCAGGGACGCGGCAGACGACGCGGGAGTCCTCGCGGCTCTCCAGGTAGCCACCCGCGGCCTGCACCGCGCGGATGAACTGGCCCATGGCCTCTTCGACGTTCGAGGTGGCGATGTCGAACCGCGCGGTATAGACCATCTGCCGCGCGGCGCCCTGCGGGGCCGCACCGGGAGCACCATTTGGATCTTGTGCGGGTGGAAGGTCTTGGGCGTGCGTGCTGCCGGCGGGGCTCGTTTCTCCGCTGGCGGCCATTGCGGCACCCGTGGGGGGAGCGTGGCCCATGACCTGGGCCGAGTAGGAGGGACTCATGCTCTCGCATCCGGCGATGAGGATCACCAAGGCCAGCACGGCCGCGATGGGGAGGAGTAGTCCGTTACGAGATGGCGTGCGCATGGCATGTCTCCGCCCCCCCCCGTTAAGAACACCGAAAAGCTGCTCTTGCAGGATCGCAACGCCCAGCGGCGGCCGTGGAAGAGTCTCGCGAGGCACCCACCCTGCAAGGGTGCCCCGCCACGGGAACGGGGGGAGATGATACCGCGGGGCGAACTGGGGTACAAGAGCGGTTTTTTCGTGCCCAGGCCCCGCGGCCATGCGTCAGGACGTCGAGGCGGCCAGTAGGTCCTTCCTGCCGGGAGGGACCTACTTGAGACAGTGCCGGGCGGTTGATTTCTTGCCTCTTCAATTCGCCTTGGCCGCATCGGGGACCGGCAGCAGGCGGGCTGAGCCAACTGGTCTGCCGCGTGGCGGGGATGGGAACTTCATTCCCGGGAACCAAGGCCTGAATCAGGGCGGCGACGGGTTGCGGCTGCTTGCGGAGTTCGGGCTCCGTCAAAATCGCACGCCCAGCCGCAACGGCCACGGCGCCCGGCGGGCCGGGGCAGTGGCCGGCAATGCTGATGCCGCGACTGTCGAGCCAGAAATCCAGCCCCAAGCGATCAAAGGCCATCGACTGGTTTGTGACTGTCATTTGCGGCGACGGCGCCAAACTCAGGTGCGCCGCCAGGGCGGTCACCAAGCCGGGGCTCAACGCACCGGGCCCGCAGACGATTCGGCCCGTGAGCTCGTCGATCCGCCCGCGTTGAAATTTGACCTTCTGCAGCGTGATGTCTGCCGTGCCCGTGATCGTGACAGCGGAGTTCTCGCGGGTCAAGGATCCCAAATCCACGGCAGACAACTGCCCGCTAAGATCGCCCGACCAACCGCCGGGTGTGCTGAAGGTCTGGACATAGCCCGCGAAACGGCAATTGGGTCCCAGGGCAGTCAACTCCTTGAGGCAGGCAGCCAGCAAGCGGCAAGGGACAGGGCTGGAGCCCGTTTCCAAATCGAATTCGTTTTCCGGCGGCGAGATCTGGCGATTGCGCACGATCCGCATCCGCAGCGGCTGCGAGGCATTGGCGCCGGGAAGGCGGAACGCCAACTGGGCCTGGATGCCGTTGGGCATCAGCCCCACGCCTCCTTCCACGGTCTGGAGAACCTGCGATTCGTCGCCGTCGCGTAGTTTCCACTGGTCGGCGGTGACGCGGATTTCGATCTCCGGCCGGCCACCCTGGCACTCCAGTTGGCGGCGCAGCGCTTCGTGCAACCGCGGCCACGCGCTGGTCGCCGATTCGGCCTGCGTGGCAGCCAGCACGATCGCCGGGCGCGTCTGCCCGTGCGAGTCGGTCATCGAGGTCCACGTGGCGGCCAGTTCGCTACAGCGGAGCAACTCCTGGCCTGTTTCCGGATCGGCGAGCTTCAGTCCCTGATAGCGCACGACGCCGGGCAGCGTGTGCCTCATCGACTCGATCGAGACTTCGAGCCCCAACTCCTGGCTGAGGCGTTGCTCTTCCGCCTGCTTGTGCCATGGTAAACGGCGGGCGATGCACCAGCCGGTGACCGCCAACGTAGGCAGCACACACATGCCCAGGAATGCGGCCGTGCAGATTTGGCGGCGGGTATGGTCGTACAGCGGGAACATCCGTGTTCCTTCCACGTCTCCTCTCCCCGTGGGAGAGGATTAAGGTGAGGGTAGCCGTGTTTACTCGTTCAACTTTTTTCGTGCCATCTCGTAAAACAGATCCAGTCGCTGCTTGATCTCTTCCAGGTTGTCGCCGCCGAACTTCTCGACCACGGCACAGGCGATCTCGAAAGCGACGACGTTCTCCAAGATGCAACTTGCCGCGGCCACAGCGCAGACGTCGCTCCGTTCGTAGGAGGCCGACTCCGCCCGCTTCGTCTGCAGGTTGACCGACTCCAACGGCTTGGCCAAGGTGCTGATCGGTTTCATGGCAACGCGAAGCACCAGCGGCTGCGAATTGGTCATGCCGGCCTCCAGTCCGCCGGCATTGTTGTGCGCCCGCGTGAAACCGAGCGACCGCGCCTGCGTCTGGCTGGGATCGAAGCGGATCGGGTCGTGGACCTGCGAGCCGGGCGTTCGCGCGGATTGAAAACCCATGCCGATCTCGACGCCTTTCATGGCCTGCACCGCCATCACGGCCTGGGCCAGGCGGCCGTCGAGCTTCTTGTCCCACTGGGTATGCGTACCGAGTCCGTAGGGCAGGCCCTCGACGCGGATCTCGACGATGCCGCCCAGCGTGTCGCCGGCCTTCTTGCAGCCATCGATCAATTCTGCGACCTGGCCGTCGCGATCGGGATCGAGCGTGTACATGATGCTGCGGTCGCGCCGCGCACGTTGTTCTTCCAGCCCGCACGGCAGCGGTGGAATCGCCAATTCGCCGACCTCGACAACGTAGGCGAAGGCCGTGATGCCCAACGGTTCAAGAAGCTGTTTGGCCAAGGCACCGGCGGCCACTCGCGTGGCAGTTTCCCGCGCGCTGGCCCGTTCGAGGATCGCCCGGACCGACGTCAGGTACTTGATCGAGCCGCTCAGGTCCCCATGGCCCGGCCGGGGCCGGTCGAGGTCTTCCATCTGGTCGATCTTGAAATCCTTGTTGGGAATGAGCAGGGCAATCGGGCTGCCCAAAGTCACTCCCCGCCAGACGCCGGAGAGGACTTCCACATGATCGCTTTCGATTTTCTGCCGGCCGCCGCGACCATAGCCGCCCTGACGCCGCACCAGTTCAGCATCGATGGCCTCGGCCTTCAGATCGACGCCCGCCGGGAAGCCATCCACGAGGGCCACCAGGGCCCGGCCATGCGATTCGCCGGCGGTAAGGTATCGTAACATATTGACAGTTCAAGGCTTGCGAGAAATCGACTAGGCCCATTCCGCGCCCGGGAAACAGCTAATTCTACCTGGACTGCCGTGGCTCGGATAGGGCGATTTTGGCTCAGAACCCAGCCAGTTGGCCGACCGCCTCCGCTTCCATGCTTCGCGGCGCCCGGGATACTTTCGCCTTGGCACTGGACAAGTCGTCGGTCTGCCAACCATAGGCGCGGTAGCGCTTGATAATGGTCGCGCCGCCTTTTTCCAGGCTGCCGCAGGAAAGCCTGTTCGACTCAAGGATCCAGGAGAACTCGGTCTTCTCGATGCCCCGTTTCAACGACGCCGGGGCCATGGCAAGCTGGCCTTCAAAGTCGTGTGCCAATTCCGCCTGGAGGACGAAGGCGGGCCGATCCTGTCCACCATCGCCGTGGCCAACGGACACTTGTTCGTCCGCACCCCGCAGTCTCTGTATTGCACCGGGGCGAAACAGAAGCCCGCACCTTCACGCAAACGACTTCAGCGCCTGCTGCTCGTTGTCGTGGATCTCGAAGAGTTGCCCAAGTTTCGTGGTGTCGAAGACTTCCCTGATCTCCGGGCCAACCTGACAGAGCTTGAGCTTTCCCGGTTTCTTGGTCATCTTCCTGCGGAGCATGAGCATGATGCCCAGCATGGCGCTGGACAACCCCACGACGCCGGTGAAGTTCAGAAGCAGGTTCTGGCAATCGGGTCGATCGGACACGTGGAACAGCTCATCGGCGAATTTCTTGACGGTCAACTCGTCGAGGATTTGATGCTCGCCGAAGCGGACGACGATCGCGCCGCTCTGTTTGCGGAGCCCCAGGAAATGGCACGAAGCTCGGGCGCTCTCGTGCGCCGGATGTTCCTCCGGCAGAGGGAAAGTCCATTCGGAGAGCGAGGTTTGACAAAGCGGGCATTCGGAATGGCCGACGGAAATGATGTCGCAGCATATCGGGCAGACCTTTTTCCGCCGCAGCAGGGCCGACGCCGCAGGTGCGACCGCTTCCTTCTTCGCTGCGGTCTCCCGCGGCGCACCGCCCGAGGTGCCAATTGCCGAACCGGCAGCGACCGCTTCCTTCTTCGCCTCTGCCCCCTGCGCCGCAACCGGAGAATGCCGCGGAGCCGGCTCGTCGGAGACAGGCACGCGAGGAACAAAGCGGGGCGTCCCCAAGACCGCAAGCAAATCGTCTTCCGAGACCGCTTTCGGTTCCGGCACGGGAACGACAATCCGCGCCTTGCAGGTCGGGCAGACGCCCGTTTTGCCCGCAAATTCGTTCTTCACCTGCAACTCGTGCCCATTCGGGCAGGTGACTTTAATCGACATACACGACCTCGGCCGGAGAAACCCGCTCGGCGGGCCAGGTTCAGACGGTGCGATAACGCCGCCAGATAAGTACCTGTTAGATTACCGTTAAACTGCCTGAAAGTCAATACAGGTGAACTGCAAAGTCCGGGCGATTATCATGGTGCGCTATGCGAAAATCTTACCATGTGGCTCGTCCACCGGTCCGGCAGAAATACCCGCGCAGCCCACGGCTTTACCCAGCACCCGCGGCACCTGCTGGGCCGTCAGCCCCGGGGGCGGCTGAGCGGATCGACGGCGTAGATTTGCGGCTAGGGGAGTTCTCCCGGGACGTCTCTCGATTCTGCTTGCCGGTATCCCGTGGCGGGGGTAGAATCGGCGTTTTCCTGCCGTGCCGCAATCTGGGGATATTTCGAGCGATTCCCCATCATTGCCGACGTGATGTCATACAACCCTACATGCCCGTCAGACTACCCGTGGAACGCCTCGATTGGACGAAGTTCATTCGCCTGATTGGCCAGGCCAATGCGGAGCTGGCTCGTTATGACCGAGGGAAAGGGCTTGTGACTCATGGATGAGACACAAAAGCGGTTGTGTCTCACAAAAGCCGTTTCGTGAGACGCAACACAGTTTGTGATGCATGGATGGGACACCAATGGAAACGTTGACTGGGCAGTTTCGAGGGCCTAGCCTTATGGGTGGCAACAACATCCTCCTCACAAGGGGCAACTGAACCGCCATGACTGCACCGCGTCGAATGGTGATCCTGGTCGATGGATACACCGATACGAGCACGGCCAAGACGGCCATCTGTGTCATCCGCTACCGGACGGAAGAGGTCGTGGCCGTGCTCGATCGCGAGGGGGCCGGGAAGACCAGCGGCCAACTGCTGGGCGTGGGCGGAGCGATTCCCGTCGTGGCCGCGCTGGCCGGTGCCCCGGCGGCCAACACGTTGCTGCTGGGCATCGCGCCGCCGGGCGGCAAGATCCCCGCCCACTGGCGGCGGATCGTGCTGGAAGCCCTGCGCGCGGCATGACCGTGATTTCCGGCCTGCACGAGTTCCTGGCCGACGATCCCGAGTTCGCCCAGGCGGCCGCCCGCCACGGCGCGGCGCTGGTCGATCTCCGCCGCAACGACGAACGCGACGTCGCCCAGCGCCGCGGCATTCGCGCCGAGTGCCTCCGCATCCAGACCGTCGCCAACGATTGCAGCAGCGGCAAAATGGTCGCCGCCGTGGAGGTCGCCCGCGGCCTGCAAGCGGCAGGCGTCGATGCCGCCTTCGTGGCCACGGGCCAGACCGGCATCCTCGTGGCCGGCAGCGGCTGCGCCGTCGACCGCGTCATCTCCGATTTCGTGGCCGGCGCCGCCGAAAGACTCGTGCTGGCCAATCAGCATCACGACGTGATCGTCGTGGAAGGGCAGGGGAGTCTCTTTCATCCCCGCTACTCGGGCGTTACCTTGAGCCTGCTCCATGGCGCGATGCCCCATGGCCTGATCGCCTGTTACGAGCTGGGCCGCAAGGCCGTCTCCGGCATGCCCGAAGTGCCCTTGCCTTCGCTGCGGAAGGTGGTCGACTTCTACGAAACGGCCGCGAACCTCATGCATCCCTGCCGAGTGGTCGGCATCGCCGTCAACGGCATCAAGTTCTCCGATCGCGAGGTGCAAGCCGAATGCTCCCGCGTCGAAGACGAATTCCAACTGCCGGCCTGCGACGTGATTCGCCACGGGCCCGGCAAGCTTGTCGAGGCCGTGCGGAAGATCAAGACGTGAGAATATCGGCCTGCGTGGACTCTACCGCGCGATCAGCACCGGCACGAAATCGCGATTGAGCACCGGCACGCTGAAACCCTCGGCAGTGAGCCTCACCGCCGCACCGGTCTCCGCGTTGCTGGCGGTGATTTGCTTGGGGTCGAGCCCGGCCGTCTTCCAGTCCACGGCCACTTTCACCTCCAGATCCCGGCGACTCTTGTTGACGACCCACAACAGCGCGCGGCCGTCGGCCATGTGCGCCGAGACAAGGCAGTCGGTCTGCCGGACGATGAACGGGCCCGGCTTCCAATAGGGCAGAAACGTGACCTTGTCCGCCCACAGATGCCCGGCCTCGACGAGTTTCGGGTAGAGCGGAAGCTGTTCGGGCAGGATGTCATGCGCCATGACCCAACCGAGGAACTGATGGTTGTGCTTGAGATACCATGGGCTGCGGTGCCGGTCCGACTGGCACATCATGGTCATCACGCCGCCGGCGCAGACCGAACTGCCGATGGCCCGCATCCGGCCGGCCGGAAGCACCTCGAAATAGTCGTAGTTCAAATCAGTCGGCTCCACGTTCTCGCCCTCGAAGAAGACGTCGCCGAGCCAGGCGTGGTATGCCGCCCCCGAGGTGACGTGCTGCCAGAGGTTCGGCGCGGGCACGCCATTGGCGTGAAACATCACCTTCATTCGCTTGAAGTAGTCGCGGAGGCCCACGTAATTGTAGGCCCGCTGCAAAAGGCCGTCACTCCGCCAGTAGGCGTTGCCGGTCAAGAAGTTGTCTTCCAGGGCGAGGTAGTTTTCGTCAACGTAAAGGCCGCGGAAGCCGGCCTCGCGGACCCAGCGCTGATAGTGCCAGAGACGGAAATCGTTGGGGCCTTTCGAGGCGGTGACGTCCGAGTTGCCGATCTGGCCGGGCGGCACGCCCCAGTCCACCGCAAGCCCGGGAAACTCGTGCCCGTCGTAGTCCTGGTAGCGGCCGATCGAGTGGGCGATCGAACCCACGCAGGGACGGTGCAGCGGATTCTTGCTCGCCTGTTCCAGGAGCGCCTTGGATTTGTCCATGTGCCAGGGGAAGGGGCTGCAATAGTAGGGCCAGAGCACGGCCCAGTCGGCGTCGCACCAGAAATAACTGTTCCGCGTATGCGGCGTGGGCGGCGCGGGGGCACAGAACGTGGCCCGCCAGCCCGCAGGCAGCGGCCGCGAGGGGAACGTCTGCCAGCCCCAGGTGATGGTCCGCGGCCCCTTCACCTCGGTGGGAACCGCAAAGAAATTGACGCGCAGATACACCTTGCCGTCCTTGCGCACGGTCTCCTGTGTCGGCGGCCCGTCCGCGTACTCATCATGCTCCGCCTGATGGACTTCATCACGCGGAGCGTGATGAGCAACGTGGTTCCATCCCTGGTCGTGATCGGCGAACCAGAGCAACGCCCGGTCGGAGTTCGTCAGCCAGACGTAAGGCACGAAATCGCCCACGAGCATCCCGGAAGCAGTCGCCCGGCTGGTCCAGTGGTCGGGCAAGGCGTCATGGACGGCGGACCAGCCGCCCGCCGTGGTGCAGAAGTGCGTGGCCTCTCCGGCCGGCAAGGCGATTTCCAGGAAGAGCCTGTCCACTTTGGCCGGCTCCCGGCCCAAAGGGGCCACGTCGAGTTTGACGTTCACGAAACCGTCGAACTCGACGTGCGTGCGGGCCGAAAATCGCAGGCCGGCGGCCTCGGCCGCGCCGGTGAAGTCGGCCTCCGCCTCGACGCGGCGGCCCAGCTTGGGATCGCCCGGCCGGATTTCGATCTCCTTGCCGTCCTTAACGGCCACAAGCCGCATCGGGGCGGCAAGCTGAGACACGCCGCCGTTGAGCACGCGCCGGGCCATGCCCAGACCGTCCAACGAAAGCGTCCGGTTCCACACGCCCACCTCGCTGCCCCTCACCTCGATCGGCGTCCAGGGCGGGATCACCTTGTCCGAAACGCCCACCGTGTTGTCCATCCATGCGGCAGCGTAGCGGACCAATTCGAGCTGCTTCGTGGCCGACTTCAACTCCTTGCCGGCCTTGTCCCGCAAGACGACGACCGTAGCCACTTTCTTGCCGCTTGTAGTCCCGGCTTGAGCCGGTTTTTCGTTCGGATCCCGGCTAAGGCCGGTGCTACGAGCGCGGAAGTCCTGGACGGGAACCGCCACGTTCTCGAGCCTCAGTTCGGCCCCCCCGTACCACTCGCGGAAGGGGCGCATGGGCACGCTCGCGAGCACCTTGCCGGTCTGGGGATCGATGACCTTCGCCTCCGCGGCGGCTACTCTTTCGCGGCCCGGCAGATCGAGGATGTCGGCCTTCACCAGGACCGTGTTTGTCTCCGGGCCGTACTGCGCGGTGAGCGGCAACTCCTCGACGGGCGGGGCATTGGCCGGCTTGACCGGCCGCTGCGGGGTCCAGCCGCTGACGGTATAGGTGAAGCTCTGGCGGAAGACCTGCCGGCCGCCGGTCCTGGTCACCGTGACCGTGAAATTGCCCTGCTTGCCGGCGGGAACGTCGTCGGAGAGATTCACGACCTGGCGCTCGCCCTTGTTCAGTTTCACGTGCCTGTGCTCGATGCGTTCTCCCTCTCCCGCCGGGAGAGGGCCGGGGTGAGGGCCCGGCGTCGCGGCCTTGTGGAAGCGCAATTCGACGTCCGCTTCGGCCCCGCTGGCCCGCGGCGCGACCACGCCCACCTGGAAGGCGTACTTGCCGCTGAGGACCGTCGACACGCCCGTAAGCTGCGCGACCATCTCGTCATCCATTAAGTGGACCTTGGGGTGCTGCGGGATTTCGGAGAAGCCCTGGGTGACGGACCACGAGGCCTGGGAGCGCGGCATGGCCCCCAGGCAGTTGCGGGCCAGCAGGAACTGCCACACGTCGCCATTCTTGACGCCCTCGATGCCGAAATCTCTGATCGGCACCGATGCCTCGATGACATAGTTGTCGGCATCTTCCGATTCGGCCATCTTCCAATCGCCCTTCCAGCCTTGCGACGAGTAGCCGCGCGACGGGATGTTCTTGACGTCCAATACCGCCGGATACGTGTTGATGACATTCTGATAGGTCTCCGGCACGGCCGTCGGGGGCGTGACCCAGACCTCCACCGACGGCTCGCCGAAGTTGTAGTCGTCGTTGAAGCGGGAATGTTTCCAGAGCTTCCACTCATGGTTGCCGCGGCGGCAGCGGAAGAGGAAGTAGAAGCGTTGGTCGTCGTACCCCAGGCTCATGGTCGTCTCGGATTCCTGGAGCTCGTGCTCGAACGGCGCCATCAGCCCCGAGGTAGTGAAGGCCCGATCCCATTCGCCCGGCGAGACCTTGCCGTCGATGACCGGCGGCTTTTCGAACCGCGTGGCGGTGAATTCGCCGACGGGCACACGTTCGCCGGCGGCAAACGCGCCGGTGGTCCCCATGGCCACGCAAGCGGCCGCGAAAAGTGTCCAAATTCTCATGATTGCGTACTCCCTGGATTGACGTGCTTCCTGCCTGTTTTGTTTCATCAGGCATAAAATGTGTGAAAAATGCGAAAGCGCCGCGAAATTGGGCCACTTTGGCCAATTGTCCGGTTCCGAACCGTACGACCCGTTGCCTGTTATGAAAAGCGACGGCAAGCCATCGCACTCCAAATCAGCCGCTCACCCAGCGGACCAGGCGGTCCATGGCGAAGAGGCCGTCCCAGGGGGCGTCATAGATCCGCATGGCGCCAACGGCCGGACAACGCTCGACGCCGCGGGCGGTAAGGGCGCCGGCCAGGGCATGACGCCGATCATCGACGGCCAGGCCGGCCGTCTGCGTCTGCGAAGAACAGAAGGCGACCGCCGCGAAGACGTCGTCGACCGGGCGGACGAAGAGCGTCCGCAAATAGCAAGGTTCGGCCAGCCCCTGGTCCTCATCGCTGCAGACCACCGCCCACTGGATGTCATGGCTGTGGTGGGCCTCGCCGCGCATGGCATATTCGGTGCGGACCGCGAGGGCGTTCATGGCCTCGGCCGGATCGACCTCGGCCAGCGGCGCGCGCCGCGACTCGGCTTCCATCGCCTCGCCCAACAGGCGGGCAAACTCGGCCACAGCGATCGATCCGCCGCGCTCGACGAAGACCGTATGCGGCGAGTTGCAGCCCTGCTGGTCGAAAGCGCAGGCGTCGGCGGCGATGGCGCTTGCCGTCCGCCGGGCCGTCTCGGCGTCGGCCAGACGTTCGGCGCCGACGATCGCCAGCGACAATTTCGGCCCGAAGACAATATCCTCCGTGCCATATCGCCGCGGCAGGTTGATGATCGCTTCCACCGCCTCGCGACTGCCCCAGGCCACACGCACGTCGGCCAGGCGCGAGAGTTCCCGAGCCGCCGGCTGGTCCTGCCGATCGGCGTAAACCACCGCCAGCGTGTCGGTCAATAACCGGCCGCTGAACACCTCGCCCCGGGCGTTGGTATAGGCGACCTGGGAGAGCGCGGCGAGCAGGTACGGCAGCATGCCCGGGCGGTGCCGCGAGACTTTCACCAAGTTGGCATTCTTGCACAACATCGCCTGCACCAAAGAGAGCAGGCCGAGCACGGGCACGTTGCCGGCGACCCAATGCACGACCAGTCCCCGCGGTTGGGCGCGGACCAGCATCGTATCTTTCTCGCCCAGCGGCACGAACCGGTCGAGCGCGTCGGGCCGGCCGCGAAGCGATCGCTGGGCAAGCGTCTGCAGATTCGCCCGACGCAGCCAGAGCGGCAAGAAGCCGAGACGCCTCTGGCGGATGAAATCGGCCAGCGGATGCCCAGGCTGGGTCCAACTTCGCGCGGCGGCATCGCACAGCCCCAAGAGATCGTCGAAAGCCACGGCCCGCAGCCGCTCCTGGCCGGCACGCAACCGGGCGGCCAGCGGCTGCAGGGCGTCGAACACGGGCGCCGCTTCATAGCCGTCGTCCGGCCCGATCCGCGAGCCATCACAATCAAAGAGCAGGTAGAACTTCATATTTCGGATTTCAAGTCCGGCAGGGTGTCGCCGCAGCCCCGCGTTTCCGCCCGCTCGGCACGGCCAACGATTTCAAAGCCCGTGCCGTACCCGCCGTGCCCCGGAGTACCGGGCGCCCCGCCGGGATCGCGGGAAACGATGCGGCCCATGTCGTCCAGGAGCACGGCGATTCCCGGATAGCTTTGCGGCAGCGGACAGACGAATTCCAGCAGTCCCACGTTGCCGTCGGGCACGACCTTCAGAGTGCGCGGATCGCGGACCAGGACTTCGGCATACGCCGGCGTGCGTTTCACGCCCTGGGAATCGTCTGGATAGATCACGCCGAGTTGCTCCGTAAAGCCGTAGATATCGACAATCGAGCCCGTGGCCAGTCCGAAGACGGCGGCGGCCTGCTCCGTAAGTTGCGGCTTGGCGACGGCCCGCTCCTTGAGCCTCTTCCAACCGCCGAAATGGATCACGAAGGTCGATAGCGGCAGATCGATGCGCAGGCACTGCTCGCGCAAGGGCCGCACAACGTGCTCGTACAACAGGTAGCTGTAGCCCAGCAGGCAGAACGGCTTGCCTTCCGCGGCCCAGCGGCGGACGTCCGCCAGGACCTTTTCGCGATCGAGGAGCAAGCGATCGCCGTCGCGACGCAGAGCGTACTGCTGTTCCGTGGCGGCCATCAAGTAACCCCGCATGCCGGCCACGCGGGCCGACAACTGGTGCTCGGCATCGAGTGATTTTTCGGGCGGCGCATCGAGGATCAGAAAGGGCCGCCGCTGACCGCCCAAGCGGTGCGCAAGGATCGCCCCCAGGGCCTTCATCTGCCGGTTCCGCGTCGTTTGATCCAAAGGGATGCGGCTGGGCACTTGCCCCGACGTGCCGCTGGAGGCCAGCACGCGCACGACTTGCGATTCGGGGATCGAAGAAAGCAGAAGACGCTTGAAAATGCCGACGGGCAGGAAAGGCACGTCGGCCAGGCTATGGACCGGCTGCTGCGGGTCAAAGCCCTCGTGCCGGAGCCATCGCGCGTAGGGCGGGCAGTGCTCGAAATGATAGACGAGCTGCTCCCGCACCGCCGCCAGCAAGGCCGCGGTTTTGACCTCCGGCGGCACGCCGTAGGGCGGGAGATTCAGAAGATCGTCGGTTGCCGAGGACATTTTCGTCAGTTACATCAAGTGCCGCTGGGTCTTTCCCGACGCCGTCTTCGCGATCTTCTCGACGCGCTGCCAGATCCGTGGGATTTTATACTCCTCGACGCGGGACCGCAACCACTCGATGAGCTGCTCGTCACGGACTTCGCTGCGGAGCACCACGCAGGCCTTCAGGCATTCGCCCACGATGCCTTGTGGATCGGGAATGCCGACACAGGCCGACTCGACCACGGCGGGATGGCCGTTGAGGGCCTGCTCGACTTCCTCGGGGCTTACTTTGCGGCCGCCGATATTGACCAGGTCGCTTTGCCGGCCGGTCAGGTAATAATAGCCTTCAGCGTCGCGATAGCCGCGGTCGCCGGTGCGGAGCCAACCCTCGCGGAGCACGTTGCGAGTCAACTCGGGCTGCTTCCAGTACTGCTCCATGACCATGCCTCCCCGGACCACGATTTCACCCGCCTGGCCGTGGGGCAGATCATGGCCCTCGTCGTCGCGGACGGCCATTTCCACGTTCGGGCTGGGCCGGCCGATCGAGGTCAGATGATCGCGATCGGCATGGTACTCGATGAATGCCGCCCGCGAGGCCTCGGTCAGTCCATAATGATGGCAGATCCGCGTCTGCGGCAGCAATTCCATGAGCTTGCGCTTGGCATCCGGCGGCATGGCCGAGCTGCCGATCTCGAGGTAGCGCAGGCGCTCCCGTGCATCGCCCAGGCGATCGCGCGTCATGCGCAAGACCAGGTCGATGCCGGCCGGCACGAGGGCCAGCCCGCTGGCTTTGGCATCGAGAAGCAGTTTCAGGACCGTCGCCGGATTGCGCATGCCCGGCAGAAGCAACAGGCAATGCCCAGCCTGGGCCATCGCCCGCAGCCGCCCGAGGCCGAAAGAGTGACTGAGCGGCAGGGGCATGACCTCCAGGTCATCGCGGCGAGTTCCCACAAAGGCATTGATATTCATCGCGGCCTGGGCAATGTTCGCATGGGTCAACAAGACACCTTTCCTGCGCCCGGTCGTACCGGTCGTATAAATCAAGTCGGCCGCGTCCGCCAGTGCCGCCTGAGGCGAGTCGAGCAATTCGCCATCCCCCGCTTGGCACCACGCAGCCAGATCGACGACGTTCCCCGGCAGATCAAGCTCTCGGGTAGCGAGCGTCAGCCTGGCCTGGGCGTCGTCAACAATCCAGCGGGCACTTTCCGCCGGGGTATTCGCATCCAGCAGCACGGCCACTCCGCCGGCCGCATGGACGGCAAAATAGGCGGCAGCCAACTGGGGAGAGTTGGGGCCGCACAGAACGACTCTTTCGCCAGGGCCGCCGATAACGCGGCGAATCCTTGCGGCTGCGGCACGGACCGATCGCGCCAGCGCTGCGTACGAAACCGTCTCGGCCGGAGTGCGAATGGCGATCCGCTGCGGCAAAACGTCGGCCTGGGCAAGAACCGACGCAACCAGCGTCGACCCAGGGTAACCCGGAGTAGCGGGTGCCCCGGTGTCCGCGGGCCGGGGGCGCCCGGTACTCCGGGTCGCCTCAGACTGCACGTTTTCGGGCAACAAGGGCACGTACCGCTCCAACGCTGTCCAGACCGACAACCTCGTCCATATCGAGACTGATCCCGAACCGCGATTCCAGCTCGGTCACAAGATTCATGTGGCCGACGGAGTCCCAGCCCGGGATGTCGTCGAACGACATCGGTTCGGCAATAGGAAAACCGGCGTCCAGTCGCATGGCCTTGCGGAAGGCGGCTGCAACCTCATCCTGCATGGTGCTTTACCTCGCTCATAGATTGATCGGGCCGTCGCCATCGCCACGATTGAGATGGACATCGCGCGGGCGGATCTGCTTTTCTTCGATCTTGCGGGTCAATGCCTTGGAAGAGGCGAAGATGAAGTTCGACGGGCCGGAAATGAACCCGCAGGACTTCAATCCCGCGCACCAGGCGGAGTGCGACTGGTTGCTGACGATCAGGTCGACCCCCTGCCGGACGAGGACCGAGCGTGCCTGTTCGATGACCGAGGCCGCATTTTCCGGCTCGGCAAAGCAATCGACGATCGAGCCCAAGCGCATATTGCCGAAGTGGCGGTGGCCGTGGAGTTGCGAATTCAGCAGCAACGCCCAGCCGATCGCGTTCTCTCCCCGCAGAACCATGATACGCTGAAGATCGTCGGCCCCGCAGGGATAGGCGCAGCGGAGTGTCGCCCTGTCGCGGAGCGAGCACATGCCGTAGTGCCGCCGGGCCGTTTCCCAAAGCTCATCGCTCCACGCCGGGAAATCGGCCACCCTTTCGGCCCGTAGGGCCCCGTCGCCACCAGGTCGCTTGGCGCACAACAGCTTCCAACCGGCATTGGCGACCCAACCGAAACCCGAGAAGGCCAGCAGGTCGAGCATGGTTCGACGCAACCACCCGGTGCGCAGATGAACGATATTTCGCAGGAAGTTGAAGGGATGTGCAACATAGAAGAAGAACGGCACGGAAAACATCTGCCAGCCCGCGGCCTTGAGGAACCTGGCCACCGCCACGTCGAATCCGCCCATTCCTAGCCCGTAGAGGAGCGGCTGGCGCTGGATGGCATCGAGCAAGAGCCGGACTGCGACCTGGGTATAGGACCGATCGATGACCCCTTCGGAGACCGGAAGCGCGAAGTCGGCCACGTCGACGACCTCGCCGGCCAGCCAGAACGGCTGAAACTTCAAGGCGTACGCGCCGCACACGCGAGGACCACGGCCGGCGCCGGGGCACCCAGTACTCTGGGTCGCGGGACCGTCCTCAACGGCCAAGTAGCGAACTTGCTTCAAGCCGTCGTGGAAACTCGGCGGCCGGGCGCGGGCACCGGGAGGAGGGGGGAAAAAGGACGAATTGCCCGCGGCGGCGAGCCGGGCATTGAACGCCCCCAGCGCGGCGCTCCACTGCTCGGCATACTCGACAACGCGAATTCGCATCCCCATAAATCCTCGACACCGCGCCGCTTGCCCGGCAACGGTCCGCCCTCAAATCGTTCCAACCCGGATTTTCTCGCACAACCATCTTCGTTCCAGGCGGCTGCGCTCGGCATCGGTGATCTCGTGACGTCCGCCGACTTCGACCAAATGATCGAGCACTTGATGCACCGGCACGAACCAGCCATTCTTCTTGGCCAGGCGGCGCATGAGCGCTGCGAAGCGCGGATCGACCCGGCCGTCTTCGCAGAAGTCGAAGGCGAAGTGCGCATACATGATGCAGACGCCCCCCTCCTCCTCCAGCCGGTCCTGGTTCGCCTCCGACAGACAGCGGTTGAAGGTCTGAATATCGCGGCCGTTGGACGACGCGAACCAATAGTTCACCAGCGGGCGCTTCGTATCATGATACGGCATGCAGGGGCAAGTCTTCAACGTGTTGATATTCTGAAAGATGAAATTGCGGTAGTACGTAATCCGCTCTTTGCAGACGTCTGCCCAAAAGAAATCGTCACCCGGGTTGTGGCCGCGGTATTTTCCGCGGTTCTTCCCGAGGGTCAGCAATGTGTACAGGCCGGAAAGGAAGCCGGAGAGACGCGATTCGGCCCAATAGACACCTCCTGGCGACCCCGTGTGATTGGCGGCAGTTTTGGGATAATAGCCGAACAACTGATAGAACCTGTCCAGTGCGGCAATGGTCTGCGCGGGGCAATCCGTGCCAGGTCGGACCATGCCAACCGATCTCAAAGCCTTCCGCCTGAAGTTGCAGCAACCACTGCCGGTACTCGGGACGATCGCACGTGTCGCCGGGGAACCTGCCTTGACGCCGATCTCCATCGAAGACCCAGCACGACTTGGTCGTGCGGAAGCCTAACTCGGAAAGCAGGGCATAAACTCCGCGGACGCTTTCCAGCGTGGCGGAATCGGTGTCATCGAACACCGTGAAGACGAACCGCTTGCCGTCGGGCAACATTATCGGCTTGGCATCCTTCACGTGCAACCTACGCGCCTTCCTCGCGCTTGCTCTCGACGAAAGTGCGCAGCAACCAAGGTCTCGCGCTCCATTCGCACGGCGCTCGACCTTACCGCCATTCCGACGCTCCTTTGCGCCGATCCAGGCACAAGCCGCGGACGACGTTCGATCACCTGTTGCCGTTCTTCGTCGCGCATGCCGGGGAACAGCGGCAGGCTTACGACCCGCAACCATTCTCGGGACGCCGCGGGGAAGTGTTCCGACCGCCAGCCGAAAGTTTCTTCATAGTAAGGGTGACAGTGCAAAGGCCGCCAGTGGACCGAACATCCTATACCCAAGCGGCGGATCTCTTCGATGAACTGGTTGCGGTCAATGCTCAGTCTGTCAAGATTCAAGCGGATGGGAAAAAGGTGCCAGGAATGGATCCGGTCGGGCGACTCCGGCGGCAATGCCACCTGGTCGAGGCCGGCAAAAGACCGCAGGTATTGCTCGCGCGATAGCCTCGCGCTGGCAGCGGAAGTCCTCGGCCCGGCGGAGCTGGCAGTTGCCCATCGCGGCGGCAATGTCCGTCAGGTTGTACTTGAAACCCGCGGCCACGATGCGATAATCCCAAGCGCTGTTGCCGCTGTAGCGCTTCCAGGCGTCGTGCGAGAGTCCGTGCAGCGACATCTGCCGCATCCGCGCGGCAAGCTGCTCGTCGCCGGTGACCGCCATGCCGCCTTCGCCGGTGGTTATTGTCTTGTTGGCATAGAAGGAAAAACAGGTGACTGCCGCGGTATTTTCGCCGCACCGCCGCCACGGCTGCCGGGGACCGCTGCGATAGGCCGACGGAAAGGAATGGGCGGCATCTTCGACCAGCCACAGGCCGTGCTCTTCGGCAAAGGCCCGCACTTCTTCCATGTCGAGCATCAGCCCGCCAACATGCACGGGAATCATGCCGACGATCTCAATCGCCGGATCGAGCGGCGTGCGCCCGGCACGAAGGTCGGCGATCTTCCGCGCGGCATCGCACAGGTCGAGGTTGAGCGTCACGGGATCGCAATCCACCAGGAGCGGCACGGCCCCTTGGTAGCGGACTACTTCGGCCGTGGCGGCAAAGGTCATCGTGGGCACCAGCACCGCTTGCCCGGGCCGAAGCCCCAACGCCTCGACAGCCAGGTGCAGCGCGGCGGTACACGAATTGACGGCCACCGCATGCCTGGCCCCTACGGCCTCGGCAAAGGCGGCCTCGAACTGCTTGGTGCGCGGCCCGGTGGTCAGCCAGCCGGAGCGCAGGCAGGCAGTGACTTCAGCGATTTCATCCTCGCCAAGCGTGGGTCGAAAGAAGGGAACCTGGCAGCGGGGGCTAACGTCGTCGAGCGGGGCCATCTAATCGTTTTGCGGTTGGGAGGTCTTAGAACCCCTGACACAACCAGACTTTTTCAGGTCATATCGAGGGTAAAATCGGGTTGCGTTAGGGGTTCTCGGTATTTCGGGCCGGTACAAGGCGGTCGATTCTCGCCATTTCCGGCGGATCGCCGCACTCTTTTCCAAACGCCATTCGTAAAATTACCCACACCGTCCGGAAGATCACGCGCAAGTCGTAACCCAGGGAAGCGTTGCGTACATAGACCTGCTCCAAAGCAAGTTTGACGGGCAGCAGCCGCTCCACATAGTCTCTCTCGGGGTTTTCCCGGCCGATGGATTTCTCGCCATGGGTATAATTATAGATGCTGCCGGGGCTGGCGAGTCCCGGACGAACTGTGAGTGTCTCTCTATGTTCCGGGGCATAGTGGTCGCGGACGATTGCCGGGTCCTCGGGACGCGGTCCCACGATCGACATTTTGCCGCGCAGGACGTCGTACAACTGCGGCAATTCGTCGATCTTCAAACGGCGGAGACAGTTTCCAAAGGGAAAGACGCGGCTGTCGCCGCTGGAGCTGATAACGCTGGCGGCAGTCCCCGACCCACACGTGGGTGCCCGGACGCGCATCGTGCGGAACTTGTGCATGGTGAACAGTTCGCCGTTCAGTCCGACCCGCCGGGCGAGGAAAAAAATCGGCCCGCCGTCCAAGAGGCGAATGCCTAGTGCCGTGAGCAGGAAGACCGGCGACAGCAGCACCAGGGCGGTCAACGAGACAACGATGTCAAACAGGCGTTTCACCATGGCGCAAAACACGTCGCACGGTCATGAATACTTCAGCGGCCGGGAGGGAAACTTGATTGCCCCAGTGCGCCGCCCGATGGCGCAACGCCTCCAGCGAGCGCGGATGGGGATATTCGCGGACCTCGCTCCGGTAACAGGCCATGGCCTGGAGTTTTCGTTCGAGCGTCGTCGAGATGTCGATCCAGGTGTCGGGGATGAACGTCCGCGGATAGGCCCATTCGGTGCTGCTGGCGGTCTCGAAGGCGAAGACCGTGCCCAACCCCGCGACCAAGGGCCGCGTGGCCACGAGGGCCGCCTGAAAGAGGACGTAGTGGTCGCGGTTGATATCGCCGCCGTACTGGCAGTAGACGATATGCGGCTGGAAGCGTTCCACGGCCTCTTCCAGAGGCGTGATCAACTCGACGAGGCTCAGGAGATCGAGCCGCTGATCGGCGAAGCTCAGGGGAAGCACTTCGTCGATACCCAGGACTTTGGCGGCTTCCCGGATGTTTTCCGACTGGTTGACGGCGCCGGTCCCATAGCGCAGCGACTCGCCCTCGCAGGCGATCACGACGGCGACGGAATCGCCGGCATCGACGTGCAGCGCCAGGGCGCCGCCGCAACCCAGCACCTCGTCGTCCGGGTGGGCAACGACTGCCAACACTCTTCGTTGATCTTTCTTATCGGCCATAGGACCAGATTTTTCCCTTCCATTCGAGATCGGCCAATGCCTGGCCTCGTATCGAGCTGCCGTCGGGGACTTCGACTTCCAGAATAAGGATCGCGCCTTGGCCACAAGCGACCACCTGGCCGCCGGCGACGCCCGGATAGGGGGCGACGACCGGGCCGATCGACTGGCCCGGCTGGGAGTCGGGATAGGGATCGCCGGGAAGCAACGCTGCCTCCCAGATCAAGTATCGCACGCCATCCAGCGCGCTGAAGGCCCCCGGATAGGGGCGCGTCAGGGCGCGGATGAAATTGTACACTTCGAGACTGCTCCTCGACCAATCGATCAAACCGTCCTGGGGTCTGCGGCGCGGCAACAAGGGTTCGTCGGTGGGCGGCTGCGGCCGGGCAGGCCGTTGGCCCGCCCCGAGCTTCGGCAGCAATCGCAAGATCATGTCGCGATTCGATTGTGCCACCTTTTCGTAGACTGTGGCACAGGTATCGTGGGGCGTGATCGGGAATGCCGTCTGATCGATGATCTCTCCTTCATCGACGTTCTCGCCCAGCCAAATCAACGTGTTTCCGCCTTCGGTCTCGCCGCGGAGGATCGCCCAGTTTACCGGCGCGCTGCCGCGGTTGTGCGGGAGTACCGCGGCATGCGCGCCGATCATGCCGACTTTCACCGCGCAGAGCGCCTCGCGTCCGACAATCTGGCTCCAACCGATCACGAAGGCGACGTCCAGGTCGAGGGTTCTCAGAAGTGCGACGGACTCGGGATCGTTGATATGGCGGATCTTGTGCAGCGGCACATGGTAGCGCCGGGCGAGCTCGTCGAAGCGGACGGCACCGCTGCGTTTTCCGAGTTGTTCCTCCGCGAGAGTGATTGCCGCCTCGAGGCGAGTCCCTCGCTCCAGGAGCGCCTCGAAGGCGGGAATTCCCTCCATGTGAAAGCCTATCCAACCGATTCGCAAGTTCGTCTGCATAACGTCTTCGTTTCCCTTGCTCATGCCGGCCGGGCATGCGTTCGCAGGAAAGCGATGACCTTCTCCGCTGTCGATTCGCTGACGCGCAGGTGCGTCGGCAGGTTGATCACCTGGTCGCTGGCCGCCTCTCCCTGAGGGCATATGCCCCGAGAGTAGCCAAAGTCCTCCATGCGGGTTCCAGCCGGGTGCAGCGGCACTTCGAACCAGGAGCCGATCTCCACGCCCTTTCTCGCAGCCAGGGCCAGCAACTCCCTCTTGTTGGCCACGCGCACAGGATATCGCAATAGCGGCATCCCTTCGGACGGCATCCCGTGAAGGACTGCAAAGCGGATGCGCGGAAGTTCGCGGTCATAGAAAACCGCAAGCCCCGTGCGATGGCGGATGTTCTCCTCGATGCGGGCCAGTTCGCGAAGTCCCGCCCGGACCTGGCAGGGAGCCATGCGACTGAGATAGCGATCCGGCATCTCGCCCCGCAACTCGCCTTCCGTGGAACTCCCGATCACGAGTCCCCAGCGATTCAGGGCCCGATAGAAGGCCATCATCAACGCGGCGGTACTTGGCCGCACGCAGAGACGGTGGGCAAGTATCTGCCCGCGGAGGATCAGGTTCTTCAGGACGCCCGGTGAAACTGCCTCTTGCTGAAGGATTTCGGCAACACGATTTCCGAGTGCAGCGTCGTTCACCAGCAGCATGCCGCCCAGGCCAGTGGAAAAGGGCTTGTTCCATTGCCCCGACATGAAGGCGAAGGCCCCGATCGTGCCGCACAGGCGTCCGTCGATGCGCGTGCCGAAGGTATGGCAACAGTCCTCGATGATCGGGACGGCGCGCGATGCCGCCCAGCGTTGTATGGCCGCCATGGCGGCCGGAATGCCGTAGGTATGCTGAACGATGACGGCCGAGACGCCGTCGGGCACTTGTTCCAGCAGCGAAGGATCCAGGTTGTAGGTGTGCGGGTCGATGTCGGCGTAGACGGGTTTCAGCCCTGCATACTGGATCGCCGAGGGGACGACGACGCAGGTATACCCGGGTACAAGCACCTTGGACCCCGGCGGCAGGCCCATCGGCGCAGCCCCACGTGCAGGCCGACGCGCCCCTTGGAGAGAAGGAAACAAGAGCCGCCGCCGAAGAAGGCTTCCAGTTTCTCGCGGAAGGTTCGTTCCAACAGGTCGTAATTATTATTCATGACGCTTGCGGAGTATCTGCCGGGTCATCGCGTAAGGGGAACCGCGGCACCGCGGTCTTTCATGTTGCGCCGCAACACGATCCAGTCGATCAGCCCTTTAAGGCAGCCCAGGCCGTGGCTGAGATGCAGGGCCGGGAAGACGGCGCACATGGCCACTCCGCAGCGGATACCATGCTTCCGGGCCACGGCGGCCGAGGCGATGAGCACGGGCGCCATATAGGCCACGGCGATGGCTACTAACAGCCATGCCGCGGGAGGGAACCAGATCGCGGCGAGGCCGCAGACCAGCAGACTGGCGACGAACGCCGGAGTGGCCGTTTGCCGAAGCGTGACCCGCCCACCCGACTTCTTGATCACCAGCGGATTGAAGTAGCCGTACTGATAGTACATTCGCCAGAGCTTGCTCAAGGAATCCCGGGCATGGCCGTAGAGGACCACATCGGGCACGAGCAGGATCTTTCCGCCCGCCCGGCGCAGCCGCCGGTTCAATTCGATGTCTTGGTTCCGCACCAGTTCTTCGTCAAAGACGCCGATGCGTTGAAACACGGTCTTCCGGTAGCAACCGAAGGGCACGGTGTCGACCCACCGCGGTTCGGAGGTGCCGATACGGTAGTAGGCGTTGCCGATACCGAAAGGATGTGTCACGCCGATGGCAATCGCCCGGGCAACGGCAGTTTCCGCAGCCGGTCCCATGATCAGGCAGCCGCCCACGTTGTCGGCGCCGCTCTTCTCGAGCCAGGAGACCAACCGGGACATGTAGTCGGGGGGGTACTTGTAGTGGGCGTCCATGCGCATGATGATCTCGCCCCGCGCCGCCGCGATCCCCACGTTCAAGGCCACGGGCGTCGTCTTTTTCGGATTGTCGAGGAGCTTGACGGACGTGTACTGTTCGACGAACGGCCGGACCGCCTCGCGCGTTCCGTCGTCGCTCATGCCGTCGATCACCAGCACCTCCAGGCGATCGGCGGGATAGTCATTTTGCAGGACGGACTCCAAGCAAGTGCCGATCCATTTCTGCTCGTTGCGGCAGGGAATGACCACGGTGACGAGCGGTCGTATATCGACCATGCCTCAGCCCCTTACCGTTCCGTCGAACACCGCCAGGCCCTTTTCCGCCGGACCATCTCTCAGTACGGGAGGCGTTGCGATATGATTCAAGAGCGAAGTTACCACGACTTCCACGTTGAATGACTCGCAGACGCGCTGCCGTCCTTTGCGGCCTACTTCCGCCCTGAGGAGCGGATCTTTAGCGAGCCGCTCCATGGCGTCGGCAAGCGCAGCGGGATCTTTGTCCGGCACGAGCAACCCCGCGCCGCCCTCGAGTAGTTCCGGAATACCGCCTGTCTGCGTGCTGACGACGGGAACCGCGTACGACATGGCCTCCATGAGCGCGACAGGGATCCCCTCGTGCAGGTGGTTGCCGAGATCGACGCTGGGCAGCACGACCATGCTGATCCGGCTTCGCTCGTACATCTCCAGGATTTCGGTGTGCGAGCACTGGCCCAGGAAGCGGATGCGCTCGCCGAGCCCCAGAGCCTGGGCGCGGGCTTCGAGTTCCTGCCGCAATTTGCCCTGGCCGGCAACAAGCAAGCTGCAATCGACCGCGCGCTTGCCGAGGATGCCGATGGCGTCGATGAGGTACTTGTGGCCTTTGACCGGAATCAGGTTGGCCGGACAGAGGACGGTCGCTCCAGACGCCGCGGCAGAGACCGTTCCGTCTTGCGCGGGGATGTTGACGCCAACGTGGATCACTGCCGATTTCCGCGAATCGACTTTCGCACCGAGCGACGCGGCCATCTGCAGCCCGCTGCGGGAAATAAAGCGGACGAACCGGGCGTGCCCCAATTTGACCACCAGCAGATTATTCAAGCAGATATCCGAGCGGTGGGCCGTGCAACTCCACGGTGTCTGGGAAACGATGCCTGCGATCATGCCGATCGTGGCCGGCGTAGACAGCCAGTGAACATGTATTTGGTTGGCCTGCCAGCGGCGGGCCAAACCGCCGAGCCACAGCCCCTTGGGATAGACCAGCAGGTTCTTGATCTGCGTTTTCCAATCGCCCTTGCCGAGCACGGCCGTCAACGCGCGAAACGCGCCTGCGCGGCCGCAACAAGATTTCCTTCACGCTTGCGACTACGACGTCCCAGGAAAGAAGGGACGTTGCCTCCGTATGTTCCAGCAGTTCGGCCGCGTCTCCATGAACGACTTCCCGCGTTGGCCAGCGCGGCACGAGCCGCACGTCGCATCCCCGCCGCAACAGTTCCTTGACTTCGGGAATCAGGAAGGATTCGCCCACGCCATAGGGCAGTGTCGCAGTGACGTAGAGGATTTTCCGGGGGCGGTTTTCCCCGTTTTGCTCGGGCTTCAGTTCGGAAAGTCCGGCCTTCGATGCCGGGTGAATACTCGACTCCTGCGCAGGATCCCCCGCCAATGTCGCCTTTGGCACAGGTGGGATATTAACCGGGGTCATCTGATTCGTCAATGCTGGATCGGGAACCCAATCGTGCATTCGTGAGGGCTTCGCGGTGCGCCAGCTCGGTGATCAGGTTTTCCAGTTGGCGAGTGCGCTGATAAAAGTAGAAGCAGACACTGATGCCACCCAGAATCGCCAAGTAGAAGACGAAGTCGGCCCCGCGACGGATGCCAAGGAGTTTGGCCACCTGGCTGGTAAGATCGGGCAGGGCAATGGCCGTTGCCGCCGCCGACCAAACCACGATCCCCAGCACTCCCGACAATCGCGGTGCATGCCCGCGCCAGGTGCGCAGCAAGGCGCGCAAGGCCAGCAGGGCGCACACGGGGACGAACAGCGCCTGGAACGCATTGACGCCCGGGCACCATGTCGGGCACCATGCACCCGTGGTCGTGGTTGGCAGCAGGTCCCAATTCATCGAATCACCTTTTCCAGCAGCAGTTTAATGCCCAAGCGCAAGGCCGCCGTTGTCTTTTGCCCCTTGGCCAGGCTCTCGGCCGTATAGCGGACCGTTACCGGCGCCTCGACGTACTTCAACCCCGAACGGGCGATCTGATCGATGATTTCCGACGCATGCTCCATGCGATTCATGGTGATCCGCAGGTGCTGGGCCCCGCGGCGGGTCATGGCCCGCAGTCCGTTGTGCGCGTCCGTCAAGGCCACGCCGGAAAAGACCCTCGTGAACAGCACAGCCATCCGCAGCACGATCTTGCGGCTCCAGGGAATGCCCTGGGCCTTTCCCAGGAACCGCGAACCGAGGACGAAATCGGCGCCCGTCGACGTGAGTCGCTCGATGAGGACCGGAAGATCCGCGCTGCAATGCTGGCCGTCGGCGTCAAACGTAATGATGGTTTCGGCCTCCTGCTGCAACGCGAAGGCGATCCCCGTTTGCAGGGCGGCGCCTTGCCCCAGGTTGACCGCGTGCCTGACCAGCCAGACCGGCCGCTTCAACACCTCGCCGGCAGTCTCGTCGCGCGAGCCGTCGTCGACTACCACGATGCTCTCCGTCCATGACAGCAGATCATCCAGGACCACGCCGATGCGCCGCTGCTCATTGCAGGCCGTGATCACAATCCAAACGCCCTTTGCCGGCAGTTGACGTTCCGCACTCACGGGTTCGACAAAGCGGGAGATTCGATCTCCATGAATGGCTTCCGCCAGATTCCGTAAAGCACCCGTCCTTCGCGCACGCACCAGAGCGCAATCAGTGCCGGTATGAACACCCCGGCTGGAACCGCGATGCGGGAGTCCGCATAAGTTCCTGACAGGCACAACACCAGAACATAGGCGACGAAGTACGTGGGCGCAAGCCGGAGAAGGGCTTGAAATATCAGGCTGTTGTCGTTCCGCGACCCGAGTACGGGTGCCCGGCAAGCGGGTGCCCCGGTGCCGCTGGGACACGCCCCCTTTGTCGCCACCCGCAAGCCTTCCCTCGCGGAGCGGGGAGCCCAGCCCGGCAAGCGGGTGCCCCGGCGCCGCGCTACGGCAAGCAGGATCGCCACCGGCGCCAGCAACCAAATGATCCATTGAAAGACGACGATCTTCGCCACTACCCGAGGGATGTAGTTCGCGATCCAAAGCAGGTATTTTCCCGGTTTGAGAAGCATCACGCTTCTTGAAAACCGTGCCAACTCCTGATCGCGCACGAGCGGGTCGTCCCCGTACAACCGCTTCGCGGCCGGCACGGCAATGTCATAGATATTGACACCGAACTGATCTTCATAACGGCGCATATCCACAACGAAGCCCCCGCGGAAGACACTCTCCATGTCTCGTTTGGCACGCTCGGCCAGAATCTCCCGGGCAAGCGGCCGGTGGCGGACGGGCAATCGCTCGATCATGTCGGGGTCCAGTAATTCCGCGGCAAGGCCGGAGAGGTTGTAGCCCGCAAAACTCACCAAACCAAACTGCCCCACCACGGCGAAGCGCAGTCCGCAGTAGGCGACCAAGGGAAGGAAACAGACCGCCAGGAGAGTCACGGAGAATCCCCTCCAGGCGGCACGCTTGGCCTTTCGCCCTGGCGTGCAGGCGCAACAGCAGCACGCCCAGGCATGGAAGCAGCGGCACCAGGAACAAGTAGGCGGGCCGAAGATGATACGCCGCCATGACGGCCAACAGCAACCCGATCCAAACTCCTGCCCGCCGGCGGTTGGCGACTATCCACAGCAAACAAGCGATTGCCGCGACGGCCATGATCATCGCCAGGAAGTCGGTGAGCACGAAGGCCACCGGCGTTCGCCAGGGCAAGGCCGCGTAGAGGCACGCCGAACTGACGGCGCAGGCGTCCCATGCCGACGCCCCGAATCGCTGCGCGGCGACGTCGAAAAGGAAAACGCACGCACACAACGCGGCGAGGTGCATCCAGGGTATGGCGCGGTACTGGGGCGAAAAGCAGCCCACCAATCTCAGCACCAGCGGATAACCCACGGTGCGCGTGCTCATTAACGCCTCGCGCCATGGCAGTCGGCTGGTCCCGACGTAACTCCACGTGTCGTCCGCAACCTGGGCCTTCCACCACCCCAGACACGCCCCGAGAACGATCACCAGAAGCATCTGTGCGGCCAGGAGCCAGCGGGGCCCGGGTACCCACTTGTGGGTGGCAGAATTTGCGGCAAGCTTGCCTGTTCGAAGTAAATGGTCCATCACAACCGAGGGTCTTTTCCTGCTCCGGCAACAGGCAAATCAATTGCGGGGCCTGCCCCGGGAAACGGTGCGGTCACACTCTTCACATACTGCCTGGTCTTCAGCAGCACGGCCGCCAGCGGCGGATCGGAATCGAGGAAGGCATCGAACGACGTAAAATCGAAACGCGGCGCCGCCGAACCGGCCTGCGACTTCTTTTCCCAACTCCCGCAGTTCGGCAAGGCTTGCAACGCGGCCACGTAAGAGGCGTAACTCGTGTAGTCGTTGTAGGCGGTTTTTGGCGGATCCGCCTGGGTCAATCCCAAGTGCCAACCTGGCCTGCCGAGGTACACGTTGCCGTCGATCTTGCACGACTTGGCATCCACAACGTTGCCGCGGTAGTCGATCCATCCACCCGTGTTGTTCAGCACGTTTCCGGTAATTGCGAACTTCTCGAAAGTCCCCGCGTAAGCCCCTTTGGCTTCTTGGAAATCAAAACGGAATGGAACGGCGGACTCACTATAATTGTTCGCGAAGGTGAAGCCTTGCATTGTGAAATAAGGGCCTATGCCAGCTTTCTTTTGTAGGCTAATGTTGTTGGTGATGTAATTCTTGCCACTGCCCATAAAAATACTGCCGCCATCGCTGTTATAGAGCACGTTGCCGTCGAATACGTTCTCCGAAACACCGTGGGGCCAGTTCTGGATCGGTCCGCCTTTGTTGCTCCGCCCGAAGAAACAGTTCGAAACAACGCAACGCAAACCATTGAAGTAGAAGCCGTGGCACAAATAAGCCCGGTCGTAATAGGCGTCTCTCCACAGTACGCAGTCCCCCAGCTTGTCGACTAGCAGCGAGGTATACGCGCAACGCTTGCCGCTGCCGCATATTCCATGGTAGGCGTGCTTGAACTCACAATTATGGATTTCGCATCCCGTCGGGTAGTCGTACTGGTGGAGATAGCAGAGGTACTTGAACTTCAGACCGGTGAACTTGAGATACGATGATCCGCCCAAACTGAATTGGCCGCTCGCCCCGCTCGTCACGTAAAGCTGGTTGCTCGGATCGGTGACACGGGAGGGACCCGGCTTGAACCAAAGCGTCATCATGTTTCGGTCGTACCAGGTGATGGGAAACTTCAGGTTGCCGCCCTTGTCTGTGAGCGGAATCCCGGGCGCCGCCTGGGGACGGGCGAAGTGCTCCGCCGCGTGCATCCGGCGCACATATAACCGCCCTTGACGATTGCCCAGATTTCGATGTTGGGATTCGCCCCGGCATGGGCAACATCCTCCCAAACGGTGTGCTGCAATCCTGGATATTTGATAGGCATCTGCGGTATCACGACCTTCCAGCAGTCGCCGAAGGTCGGATCGGTCACCCGCGTCCAAGTATATTGTTCGGAAGATTCCAAAGTGACGTCTTCACCCATATAGGCCTGGATCGTGATCGGGGCCGCGGGCGTGCCGCTCTTGGTCCAACTGATCAATGCCTTGTACGTGCCGGCGCGGAGGTTTATGGTGTCGCCGGGCCGGACCTGCTGGTGGGCCTTGTAGAGCGTGGCAAAGGGCCGTTCCATCGTTCCCGGGTTCCGGTCGTCGCCGTTGGAGGCCACGAAGTAATTCACGCCTCTTGGAACATGATCGGCTTCTTGAGACGCTTGCGCAGGGCCGTCGGCGAACATCGCCGGCGCCTTGGCCGTGGGCCCCCGGCTGCAGTAGGCCCTGGCATACTTCGGGTCGAGCCGCATGGCCGCGGTGTAGTCCGCAACGGCCTTGGCCTGCTCGCCCTTGTCTTCATAGGCACTGCCCCGGAAAAAGTGCGCTTTGGCATATCTCGGGTCGCGCCGCAGGGCCTCGTTATAGTCGGCAAGCGCCTTTTCAAGGTCGCCTGTCTGCAAGTAGGCGTAACCGCGGTTGTTGTACGTTACGGCAGCTTGGGGATTGAGCCGGATCGCGTCGCTGAAGTGGCGGACGGCCAAATCGAACTCTCCCCTGAGGCATGCGGCATTGCCCTGGCTCCATGCCTCTTGGGCCTCGTCGGCACTCGCGCGGCAGGGCATTACGGCCAGAGTCACCAGGACCGTTGCCGCAAGTACACGGATCGTTTGTGCCGTCTTACGCATGCGTTGCTTGCTCTTCGACCAAGGTACTCCTGCGCCCTGAGGAACCCGAGGGGCGAGGTGGCCGCAAGGCCGTTCCCGGCGCACGGACAGGATAACCAAGAAAACGCCGGCCCGCCGTCTTGGCCGGCTTTGGATTCGCCGCCGCACACATGATCACGGCACCGATGGACCACCACCATTTGTAGTATTCCGCGATTCCCGTGATCAACATCGGCTGGATGGCCAGGAGAAAAACCAGCCAGAAGAAGCGGTCACTGCCTGGCATGCGCAGGACGCGGCGGAGGATGATCAGCCAGAAGGCGAAATAGAGCACCGAACCGGGTATGCCGTACTCCACAAGCATGGTCACGTAGGTATTATGCGAAGCCAGATGTTCGTCCCAGGCCAACTGGCCCAAGTAAGGGTAACTTCCCGGTCCCGTGCCCAACACAGGAGACTCTCTCCAGGCCCGTAGCCCGCGCTGCCAGGCTTCCACGCGTTCTTGGAATGTATGCGTCTCAAATCCTTCGGTAAGCCGCTGCAAACTGCCCTTGGACGCGAGCCTCGGAACCATGACCACGACGACTGCCGCGATGACCAGAAGCAGCGCCGCCATTTTCCAATCGGATCGCCGCATGATCTGCCGAAGCATGGGGAGAAACGTCAGGCTCATCAGAACGGCGCAAGCGAGGCCGGCGCGAGAACCCGTCATGGGCATCGCGATCCCTGCGGCGACGATGAACCCCCAAAGGAGCCAGTTCGGCAATTCGAACTTGCCCTTTTCGCGACGGGTGATCAAGAAAAAGGCGTACTGGATCGCCATACAGCACATGGTGGCCACTCCATTCGGATTGGCATTCGCGGCGGTGGCCCTTCCTTCGTCATTGGTAAGTGAGAGACCAAGGCCAACCGACCTCAAGTAGACGTTGAAGACCAGGACGGCCGTTCCTGCCACGAAGGCCCGCATCAGCGCCTTCTGCCGCTGCGGCGTATCGGCCACCTCCCAGATCAGCCAGACGAAGGCGAACAGCAACACGTACGTGATGATGCGACTGCCTGTCTCTTCCGAATTGATCGACCAATTCAAGGCAAGCATGCACCAGCCGATAAACAAGGCAAACCAGATCATTTCCCGAGGAATGGGCCGCAGGCGACCACTGGACGCGACCTTGACGATGCCCAGCCCGAATGCAACCAGCCCCACCACGCGGGACATCGATACGATGCCGGGAATGACGAAGTTCTCTTCCCAGGGCACGATGGCAACCAGCAGGCAAAGACTGAGTAGACTGATTCTGATCATAGAGTTCTCCCGGCAGTCAGCGCCGAATGTCCATCAGGCGCTGAAAGACCTTCTCGTACTGGTCGGCGATGCTTGATTCCCCGAAGCGGTCCCTCACGAGCTCCGCGCCGGCTTGGCCCAGGCGCCGGCGCAGGCAAGCATCGTTCAACAGGCGGCCAATCGCGTGGGCCAGCGCCTGGGGTTGACGGACGGGCACGAGCAGCCCGTTCTGCCCGTCCTCGATAATCTCCGGCGTGGCGCCAACCGGACATGCGACCACGGGCAGCCCTTCGGCCAGGGCCTCTAGGATCGCATTGCTCAGTCCTTCGGTTATGGCTGGGTGCGCGAAAACGTCCGCGGTATGCAGCAAGCCTGGCACGTCCTCCACGTCGCCCAGGAACTTGACCCGTTCGGCGACGCCAAGCTGATTTGCCAGCGACTCCAGGCGGGGTTGCTCGCCGCCGCGGCCGGCCAGCAACAACTCGCAGTCCGTCGCATTCGCCGCCAGGATGGCCATCGCTTCGATCAACACATCGTAGGATTTCAAGGGAAACAGCGAGCCGATGGCGACGATCCGCGGCACTTCCGCAGTTCGCGGCGGGAAGGGCGTCTTCCCCTCCGCCACGATGTTGTAAATGACTTCCGCTGGCGGCAATCGCACACCTCGTTGCCGCAGGGCGTCGAGATTTCGCTGCGAGTTGCTGACGACATAATCGGCCCGCTCCAGCGCTCTTCGCAACAGCCCCAACTGCCGCTTCGGGGCGCCCGTCCCATTGCGCTTCGTTAAATCGCCGCGCACCGTGATGATCCTTTTAACCCGCCCCACGGCAAAAAGCCGGTCGACATAGACCGCCACGTGTTCGGACCAGGAAACGATGACACGCGGTTTCACGCGCCGAACCAGGCGCAGAAGCTGCCAGAAGCGCCAAGGCTTGATCGGGCTTCTGGGAACCATGAATAGGGGGATCGCCACCTCCCGAAAGCGGTTGGCCCAAACCCCGCCGGGACTGAAAGCCACAATGGACTGCTGCCAACCGCGCTTTTGCAGCGCGGCGGCAAGACGGAAAAGCTGCTTTTCGGCCCCACCCCGGCCCAATTGCCCGATCACATGCGTTACCTGAGTTGCCATCAACCGAGCAACTTTGCCTTCCGGATGGCCCATGCCACCCACAGGGTTTGCGGCCAGACGTGACCGGGCACGAAATCGATTTGTACGTCCGGCCGCTGTTCGTAATAACCGGAGGTCCGGTAGGGCGCAGAGTCCAGATAGCCATAGGACATTTCGGCGATGACAAATTCACCCTGCTTGAAGAGGATATCATAGGCCATGGAATCGAAGTTGAAGCGTCGATTCAGCTCGATGCAGTACCGCAGGGCCGCTTCGGGCACGGGACGGTCGAAATCGAGTCGCCCGCTGCCGCTGGCACGGAAATCACCCGGCCGGTTATCTCGCCAGAAACCGTAGGCAAAGCAATTCCCGATGACGGTGATGCGGAGATCGGCATTGTTGTTCGGTAGGTATTCCTGCCAATAGAGATAGCCTGGGGGCATTTTCCCGGTGAGATAGCGCCACAGGAAATTCCAGAACCAACGCTTCCCGGCAAGCCGCAGCCATCGCAAGCCGCGCAACCCGCGCGAGCCGCTCGCTTCGCGGTACAATTTTCCACAAAAGGCATCACGAATCCGCGATTCCGCATGGCGCGGCGCCTTTACCAACCGCACGTTCGAACTGGCGGCCCCTTGACTGAGCTTGAAGACCAGCGGCATTTTCCAGCAAGCAAGCTGTTCCGCAGCGTCGCGATGGTCGAAGGTCACCATCGTAGCGGGCGTTCGCACACCCGCTTGCGCGAAGAGGTAGCTTTGCGCCACCTTGCTCTCGAAATGCCAGACCGTGTCGTAGTTGGGAACGACCAGCTTGCCGAGATACTTTTCCAGAAAGTAGATTTTTTCCTTGAAGTGATTTGCAAGCGTTCCCATATGGGCCGGCTTCCAGAGCACCAGTTGAAAGGGTTCGACTCGTGCCTGCCAGTCGTGGCGATCCAAGTCCACGAACTGGTAACGAACGGGTTCACCCCTTGCGATATTTTCGTCAAGAGCCGATGCAAACCGCTTGTCCCAAGAGTTGCCGGAAACACCGACCGCGATCGAAATAACCTCTTTCATGACAGTAGACGCGCCCGTTTCCAGTTACGGGGAAGAACGAAGCGCGTGTTCTCGACGTCGCTCCAGGTGCCGCGCCTCGTCGCACTCTCAGCGGCGATGAAATGGACCGGCAACTCGCCAAGGCTCGGACCCGCGAATTGTGATTTGCGGTGATGGAGGGCATGGTAGACCGTTGGCACCCGCGCCAGGTTATAGCCCATGAGCCGAGCGATCGCTGCATCCAAGCAGGCCGGATTCTCGCTCGCCAAGATCAGGCCGGAGGGCTTCGGCGTGGGCCGCAGCGGTCCTTCACCTTCCCCGGCGATGACGCCGTCGACGACGTTGAGTATTCTTTTCGAGCGTCGCGGACCGAAGTATACCAGATGGTTCAAGTCCAACGTCATGCGCCATACGGTCTCATTGCCGCTCCAGCCTCCCGGCGTAATCCGGTCGGCGCCGGTCAATCGACCTAATGCCTTCAGGGCCTGGTAGCTCTTTTTTCGCAGCCATCTCTGCAATCGACCGGATTCCCCGTAAGTCTCCCATAACCGATCATAAACGTCCTCGGCTCGCGCGGCAAACCAATTATCGTTGCAGTAGCAGTCGCCACCGGAGAAGTAGGAGCCCTTTAGATGGTGTGGCAGATATTCCTTGTGCCCGTTTGCGCCCACGAGATTCTTCATCGCGCCGGTCAGGCCGGCCTTCTCATGGGTCTTCAATTTCGCCAGATTGATGAGCAAGTCCGCATCGAGCACGTCATTGCGAATAAGGTACTGGTGCACCCCCGGACGATGGTGCGCTTGCAGCAGGCTCGGCTGGTACATGGTAACTCGAAATTGATTCGAGCAGTCGGAGATTTCTTCCAGGAAACTCTCCCGGCCAGCGTCGAGCACGGTGTAGTGTTCTGCAACTTCGACCGGGCTGCCTCGCAGCGTCTGATCGGTGTAGACGGGCCGGCGGCATGGTCCGCCGGCGCGGCGAAGCACCGTAAGGCGCCAGTCCTCGACATCGAGACGCAAATCGGGATAGGCACGCGCTACGGCGTCGACAACCTCTTGCATCCGCGTGTGCCGCAACAAAGCGAAAAAATCGCACCCTTGGATCGGACAGTCGCCCACAATGATCCGCCCGTGACCCTGCATGGCCTGGGCGCACCACCGAATCATGTACAATAACAGCGTGGAATGCGTAACCAGGCACTCGATTCCCCCGCCGCTCAAATTGACGTCCATCACCCAGTTCGGCTTGATAAGCGCACAACTGCCGGGCCGCAACCATCCCCGAAAGGGGTTGTCCGGATCGAGCCCCATCTCCGTCCAGATGGCGCACAGCGAGCGGAAAATCGGCCCGGCGGCCTCGCGGACCAAGTCGTCGTAGACCGGTCCGCTCCTGGCCAGGTAAACGTCCGGCTTCAGGTCGCGCGTCAGGGGTTCTCCTCGGGTCTGGTCGATTCCAACCATATCAGCGGTTCACTTCCGCCAGGCCTGCGGGCAGCCACTGGCAACTTCTTGCCGTCGGCAGCGACGGGGGTCGCCTCTGGCCGCGCCGGACTCCACAGCAGGTACGCCATGCACTGCTCCACAGCGGATAGCGAAAGTCGATCGCTTCCAGATCGCCGTCGCGCGCGAACGTGTGGGTGCAACGGTTCCCCGGCAGCCAGTCCGGTTCGAGGCGGCCGACCATGCGCTCGCGGTATTCGGCAGGCGTAAGCCTCTCGACAAGATTCCACGTGAGCGCGTATCCGTATCGGACCGAGCAATCCTGACTGGGACGAATGAGCTTTCCTTCCCATGTGAAAAGATTTCCCGCAGGCCGGGCCCGCCGCACGTCGGCGCACACCGGGTTCCGCACATGAGGCGTCCAAGGACCCAACGGAGTCTCGGCGTGGAACAAGTGCAGTTCCTGATCGATTTGCTTCGCGGGGGACAGCACATTGGCGAATAGCCAGTAACGCCCCTCGAAGAGCGTTATGGTTGCATCCACAGCAATGATGTCGTCCACAAGAACCCGATCGAACGTCCACTTCTCCGGAAACTCCACCGCGCGATACAGTTCGAGTTTGCCGTGCGCCGCACTTTCCGGGAGCAGGTACACCTGGTCCTCCCATGCGAACAAGAAGGGATAGGAGAGGTGATAATCCGCGCTGAGCACCGTTTGTGGTTTATGCCAGTTTCCTGCGGCGTCCAGTTCCGTATAGGCGATGGTCCCCTTTCCGCCGGGATAGCGCATTTCTTCGAGGAAGAGATACACATTGCCGTTGCGGCGGAAGAGGAACGGATCGGCATAGGAACAGTCGTCTTGGGGCCCCAGGAACCGAACTCCCTCGAAACTCGGCGACGACGACGCGAGCCCCTTCGTTGCGCAAAGCGCAATGCCCCATCGCTCCTCGAAGAGCAGTTGCCGCACGCGCCGGCCGAGGAAGCGCCAGAGCAAACGCGCGATCAGGCAGAGCGTAATCCAGTTTCCCGGCGAGCGCACGGTCTTCTTCACGCATGGATCGTCTGCGGCGAAGGTCTCCGCGCTTCCGAGGTGCGCCCAGCCGTTTTGGTGCAACTCATTCAGGCAGCGAAGCATGTAGGCGGCCGCGTTCCAGGCGCTCGTGTTTCGCGCGGCGCAAAGCGAGTTGCGATCCATGGCGAAGACGCCCCGATAGAGCATTCGCACGGAGTCGCACGCGCCGTTGCGGCACTGGACAGTGGTCTCGGAGACCGGATGGTTCTCGTACATCTCCGCGACCAAGGGAGGCATGGCGGCATATTCGCGGGGACCACCTTCGTGGCACAACCAGGCGCCGTATCGGGCGGTGGCCGCCACGTTGTCGGGAATCTCTCGCGACGAGAAATCGAGGATCACGTCAATCCTCGCCAAACTCAATTCCCGCACGACGTCATCCGCCAGGCCGACCATGGGTACATGGTGCCCGGGCGTCTGGCGGTTGGCAGCGAGGACCACCTGCGGCACGCCTTCGGCCCACGACTCGATGTCCACGGCAAGCCAGGCATCGCCCGCTTTTTGGAAAAGGCGGCGGTTGGCCCAGGAATACGCGCGGAACAAGAGGGTCGACAGCGCCGAGAATGCCGCGGCGCCCCAACCGCGCGCTCGCCGCGCCTCGGCGATGCCAATGATCGCGATCGCGAAGCCTTTCGAGTCGCGGAGGTTGGCGAGGACTTTCGCAACCCAGGCAGGAACCCGCAGCGAGTCCAGAAGAACGCCGATCCGCAGGCGCAGCCCGCCGTCGGAATCCGTAGCAACCGGATCGGGCCCTGTTTGCGTTGTGATGGTCATTCGTCCTTTCGTCCTCGCCAGGCCGCCAGGCAATCCCGGATCCAAAGCGCCGTTTTTCCCTTGAGGGTGCAACCCCGGTCGCACATATAGGTGCTGGCGCGTTGGCCGCCGAATCCTTCCTTGAACTTGTTGATGCCCAGGCGGCGAGTATCGGACTGGCCCGGATACCAGCCGCCGAAGTCCAGGGCGTGCAATCCGTGCTGCTGAAAGTGCAAGATATCGGTCCAAAACAGCAAGCGGTTGGCCCGCCCGATCGCGGCGCCACGGCAGTGTCCTGAACCGTTCGGTGCAAGGTGCAGGCGTGCATCAGCCGTACCCGTTCTCCGCTGCGGCAGTAGGCGTGGTATCCGAGCACTTCGCCCTTGGCATCCTTGGCAACGGTAAACACGAGTTTGTGTTCTGCCGCCAGGCAATTGAGGAACCAGCGGCTCGGTATCTCCACGTCGCCGGCCAGGGCGAACTGGGTGAAGAAGCCATAGAACTCGGCCAGCAAGTCCGCGTTTCCTGGCTCCGGATACTCGCAGGCGACGTTGTCTTTGTCCTTCGCGCGGCGGATCTCGTAAGCGGTCGTCTTTTCGATCTTTTTGAGAAGCACCCGGGGATCCTCGCGAAGATCGAGGAGAAGCGTGCACTCCTCGCGGCAAGTCGCGTTTGCCAGCGGAGCGGAGCGGTGGAAGAAGCATAGCCGGTCGACTTTTTCCGGGCCCGGCTCCTCATCGAAGAAAACCATGCCCGTCTGCAGTCCAGCGTGTCTGTATTGGAGCATGAAACTATGATTGCACTCGCCGCCAAAGCAATAATGCCCTGGCGATTTGCATCCGCTGGCGCAGGTCGGCCAGCGAGCCACGCAGGAAAATGAATTTGAGCACTCCTGCCGCGATCATGACCGGAACCTGGATCGTCTTGACAATGCAGCGAAAGCATCGCGCCTGCCATTTTCCGTGGCACCTGTTGAAGAGCATTTCAGCGCTCAGAGTAGATTCCACCATGGTCCTGACCGGCGCATTCTTGGAACTCTGGCCGCCCAGATGAACAATTTCCGCCGCGGCAACATACCAGACTTCCCATCCCGCCCTACGGATGCGAAAACAAAGATCCATGTCTTCGCCGCAATACAGGAACATTTCGCCAAATCCGTCCAGGGATTGCAGGATTTCGCGTCTTGCCAGGATCGCAGCGCCGCAGATTGCCTCAACGCTTTGCGTTGTTCCATTGTCATACGGCGCCACGAGTTGTCGATAAAGATACGGTCCAATCAGCGGAACGGGCTGAAGCCGCAACGCATCGACAAGAAACGCGGTCGCCAGGCTGTAGGTGCGCGCGCCGCTCCATTGTCGGGCTTTCCATTCGGCTGCCGCAAGTTCGGTCCCACGGCTCCGACCGCGGGGTGAGTCACCAGGAAATCGAAGAGAGTCCGCAGCGCGCCTGCCGAGACGATCGTGTCCGGGTTCAAGAGCAACACGAAGCGCCCCGCGCCACGGCGATCCCCTGATTGTTCGCCCGCGCAAAGCCGCGATTCTCCTGGTTCGCCATGACGTGCACCCAGGGATAACGCGTGCGCAGCATTTCCAACGTATTGTCGCTTGAGGCGTTGTCCACCACGAGCACTTCCAGGCTCAGGTCACCCCTGTCGCGGGCCAAGGAATCCAGGCAGTCGCCCAGCACTGCGGCGACATTCCAACTCACGATGATCGCCGTGATGTCGCAAGGCGCCTCCCCATTGCGGCAAGCGCCATTATCCTCGATGTCGTTCATAACGCCGACTCCAGGCTGCGGCGGCGGTCGGGCGCGGCAATCGCATCGCGAACGCAGGCGGCAATGTTCCAAGCCGCTTCCTGGCCGAAGGCCGCGCAGAAGTCGCTTACGTAACGATCGGCACGGGCAAGATGTTCGTTCCGCTCAGGTCCATCGGGCAGGAGTCGCCGCACGGCCGCAGACAATTCGTCCGCCGTCGTTGCGCGGGCAGCCGGCCCGATGGATGAGGTCGGCTCCGTGCCCCAACGGCATTATCGGCAGGTCGATGACCACCACCGGACGGCGTTTCACCAACGCGTCGCTGCCAAAACCCGAGTTGGGGACCACGACCAGGTCCGCCGCCGCGAGAGCCTCATCGAGCGTCGCAGCTCCATTGTCAAGGAAGCGAACGGCCGGATATCGCCTGGCCACCAGTTCATAGTCCTTCACGCGCTCGGAGGGGTGAAGGCGAACTACACCTGATGCACCGGTCAGCCCTGCCAACGCCGTGCAGAACAATTCCGCCATTCCGAGACAGGCCTGTTGGCTGCGAGGAGTAGTCGCCAACATGACGACCCGATTATCGTCCGTCAAGCCTAGCTTCCGGCGGGCTTGCGCCGGGGTGACGTCCAACTCGCGATGCAGTCGCGGGCAGCCGACGATTTTCACTTTTTCGGGGTGTTCGCCTGCCGCAAGGAACTGTTCACGTTGGTGAGCGCCCCAACAAAGAACTCGGTTGGCCAGCACCGGCGTGTAGCCCACGGCGTGCTCGTTCAACACGCCATGCACCAGCGTCAAGGTGGGTACTCCCAGCGACCGCGCAACCAGCACCAGGCAGGACCAGAGGTGATGGCGGTCATATTCCGTAAGGACCGTGGCGGGACGAATCATCTTGAACCACTCGAGAAAGCCGGCGACGGACTGGCTGGAGAACATCATGTGGAGCATGATGCGGTCGTAAGCGCCGGGGGGCAGGCGATGTCGGCGGCAGAGCATGCGCGTGCGGCGTTGCCAGTCCGTCCGGCAGCGACGGTAGTCGACCCGCCATGCCCGCACGTCGTAGCGCATCGCCTCTTGCGGCAATACGCCCTGCACCCCCGCGGGCAGGCGCGCCAGCAGTTCGGGCGATTTCGTCAGCAGCGAACACTCGTCAGGTCTGAACTCTTGGACCACGGGGAGGACTAGTTCGCGTTCGCGGAAGTTGTCGGACGAGCAGGTGACCAACACGCGGCCCGGATCAAGGCGAGTCGCTTGCTGGCGAGCGACGAGCGGGCGCACGTAGTGCTTTACCCGCCGGGCGCGATCCTTCCAGCCCGCGATGGCGCCCCATTCTCCGCGAGCGGAGTAAAACTCGATCACACACAGGTCGCTCAAGGTTGGTCCGAGGGGCACGCCGCGAAACCGGGGCTCCGATAGGGTTTCTTCGATGTCGCGAAGAACTTCAACCGGATAGCTCCCAGAAGACAAGGATCCTGCCATATTCAGCGCGAAGCCTCCGGCTTGCTGACGGAGCCCGGTTGCTGTTCTGTCGTGCCCGGCCCGGAAGAGTGGGAACCTCCGCCCAATCTCGCCAGGAGGACGTAGCACAAAGCCATGAAGACGACGCGACCCAGCAACATCGCCTTGGGAAAATCGGTCAGGTTGGCCTGATTACGCACCAACCACAGCAACGATGCCACGTAGGCGCCCATACCGGCAAGTATTGCCATGACGTACAGATCTTGCCGTTTTATGACGTTGTAGGCATTGTTGATCGGGCTGAAACTGCCGACCAGCGGCACCAGCAATCCCCACTGCATAGCGGGAACCGCGTCGACGTATTTGGGCACCAGGATCCGCACGGCCGGCCCGACCAGCCACCAGCCGGCGGCGATGATCGGGACCATGCCGGCGACCGTCAGCAGCACGGGCTTTACGGTCATGCGCAGCAGACCATCCATGCGCTCCGTGCGGCCGTACTGCTCCGCCATCCGGGGGTAAAGGACCTGGGACACGGACAACGGCAAAAGGTCGAACGTGCCTACCGCCATCACGACCATCGCATAGAGGCCCATCCCGGTTTCGCCCATAAAGCACAGCACCAAGGTCGAGTCGAGCACTGCCCACCAGGCATAAAGCTGCCCCACGCCGAAGATCGGGGCGCCGATCACGAGCAGGTGCTTCCAATGGGCAAAATTCCACCGCGGCCCCACGCGGACCGGCCGCCAGTAATGCAGCAAGATCGTGGCGATCGCCCCGGAGATTACCGCCCGCAAGCAGAGACCGTAGAAACTTAGCAAGGCCACCAGCGCCACCAGGGCCAAGGCCGCCGCGTTCTGCACGACGTTGACCACCGCCAGTCGGGCAAAGTCGTGACCCGTGCGGTAGGTTACCTGCAGGTAAGTCGTTCCATAGAAGAGGAAGAAGACGGCCAGGGCGTTGGTCGCCCAGCCAGCGGCAAGTGGGAAGTTGCCGTGGACAAGGTACCATATCGCGGGGGCCAGCACCGCCGCGCCGACCACCACGCTCAGGGCAAGGGCCCAGGCCTGGGCCGCCGCGGCAAGTTCCCGCACGCGCCCCTGATCGCCTTTGCCGACGTAATAGGGCAGTTCCCGGTTCAGCCCGTTCAAGACGCCGAGTTGGAGGAATGGCGCATACCCCAGGACCAGTCCGATGCTGTTGAACAGGCCGAGGACGGCAGGCCCGACGTACCGGGCCTGGAGGATTCCGCCAATCACGCGGAGCACCGAAGAGACCACGTTCCCGCCGGCCAAGGCGCCGGCAAGGAAAAGGAACGAGGGCGTGCGCTTGCGTTCGCCTGGACTTGCCTCGGCCGGCGACTGTGCCTCTTGTGTCACGGAAGATAACTCGAGGCCGGACATTCAATCCTGGTGATTTGCTCCCGCTGCTGCGACTTCCTTGTCCGTCCCGGTTGGCAGGGACCGCCGTTTGAAGAGCTGGACGTCGGGAATAGGGTAGAACTGAGGAATCTTCTCGGTTGCCGGTTCGTACTCTGTCTTCAGCTTGGCTTCGAGCTCCGGCATATGGTCCAACTCAAGCCAATCCGAGAGATAAATATAGTTTCCGTGATAAGCCAACGTTTCCGCCAGCATTTCGCGGAACTGCGACGTCGCTTGGAGTTGTTCGTTGTTGTGGGCGCGCATCAGCAGCACGGGAGCAAAGTATCGTGAATTGCTCTTGGCGCGAATGACATAGTTCGCGTCGCCCGGCGCCAAGAATAGCATTGCCGGTTCGGCACTCAGGCGGAACTGCCGATCCATGTCCTGCAACGTGACATTTTGGCGCCAGGCGGCCTTGACCCACAACCAGAGATAGGCATCCTGCTCGATGGGCATGCTGGAGCAAAGTATCCATCCGGCAAAGGTCGCACCCGCCATAGCCAGCCAAAGACGACTGCGCTGGCCGGCATCGGGAATTGATCGGACTGCCCAAAGTGCAATCAGGAACGCGGCGGGAAAGAACAACAGATAGTGATAGCGCAGATGGAGCGACTGGATGAAGACTGGAGGCACGGAAATGGCGATTGCGCCGAGACCCAAGAGAAATTCCTTCCATTGCTTCCTCTCCACCCCGCGCCAAAGAAGCCAGAGCAGGCAGACGATGGTCACAAGGAGGAAAGGTATGTGGGCCATGGACCAAACACCCTTATAGAGAAATGCTTGAATTCCGCGCAAATCGAACCACGATCCTGCTTGATTCATGGCCGCATTCCGCGTATCGGCGATCTCTTGTGGAATGACGAAAACGTAGAAGAGGACCGTGGCCGCCGTGAAGGCGGCCCAACTTGCCCCGACTCGCAGAATGCGTTGGCGATCGCGGGTCGCCAGCACCATCAGGAATGGGAAGATCGCGGGACAGATGGTCACCACTTTGCAGGAGAGCATTACAGGGAGGAAGAAGCCCGAGAGGCAGTTGAGCGTCCGACTGTCTGACAGTGAAAATGCAGTCAGCCCGACGGTCATCAGCATCGCGAGTTCCTCGGGCTGCTGATGCACTTGATGCGACGTGGCCAACACGCCCACCAGAAAGACGAGCGTCGCCTCCGGCCAGCGAATTCCGCAAGCCGCGATTCGGCGCCGGAGCAGCCAGAAAAACCAGGCGCTGAGGAGCAGGTAACCGCTGTAGTAGATGACTCGCGTCAGCAATTCAAACGCGAACGGCGCACGGCTATCGACGGCAAGTTGAGCCGTTCGATACAGTCCGTAATGGAGGCACTTGTAGCCGATGCCGCGCATGAGAAAGGGCTGGAAAAGGCTGCCGGGCAACGCGCCGAAGCGGTCGACCAGGAACGTGTAGGCGTAGGTTGTGCGCAGGTCGCCAAACATGGGAGTCGCCAACTGAACCGCCAGAGGCGCGACCGCCATAAACGCTAGAAGAAGAGTGCTTCGCATGGGGATGCCCGTGCCGAGTTGCCGGTCTGCATCGCTGGCCGGATCAGGCATGATCAAGCTCCTTTGCGGTCGTCGTGCGGTTGCAAATCAACTCGTCGGCCTGGGCGGGTCCACCACCATGGATGGCCTCAATGACATACGGATCGCGGCAGCGGGCCTGCGCCAGGCCCCGCCAAACATACTCGCCTATGATCCCCAGCGTGAGCAATTGGAAACCGCCCAACACCAGAATCACGATCATCAAAGGGGCCCATCCTTGAAACGGAACGCCGCCGAACAACCGTGCGGCGAACACGACTGCCGCGTAGAGGAATCCAAGCATTGCCACCACGATCCCCGTCACGGACATGCAGCGGATCGGAAAGAACGAGTACCCGGTAACGCCGTCCACCAGGTAGGTCAGCTTCTTCCAGAAGGTCCATCGCGACTTTCCGTGGCTCCGCTCCTGCCGGTGGTATTCCAAATACTTCGTTCTGAAGCCCGGCCAGAGAATCTGCCCTTGCAAGAAGGGATGGGCTTCTCGCTGCCGCAGGAGGAGGTCCCTGGAACGGCGACCCAACAGAACGTAATCGAATCCGCCCAAGGGCATGTTGGGAAAGCAAAGGCGGCGCATCAGCCAGTAAAAAATCCGCGATGTCATGACACGGTACCACGACTCATCGCGGCCCGCGCGTTGGCAGATCACGACCTCGTAGCCTTCCGCGAAGAACGCCTGCAGCATGTCGTTCATCAACTGCGGCGGATCTTGCATATCCGCGGAAATCGGAATTACGCACTTGCCCCGTGCCAAGGAGAAGCCGGCCAGCAGCGCGCCAACCTGACCGAAGTTGCGCGTCAGTTGAATGACCCGAACTAACTGCGGTTTCCGGCGCTGCGTCTGGAGCAACACATCCAAGGAGCCATCGCCCGAACCGTCGTCCACGAAGATCACTTCGAACGTTCGGTCCTGGTTTCTTGCGATGACCTCGCGCTCGATCAAGCTCAACGTGGGCTCGATGCTGTGCTCATTGAAGTAGACCGGGATAATGATGGAGCAATCCAAACTGTTACGGCAGTCGGCGTTCATGACGTTGCTCATGCTATAGGGGAATCAAGTCGCGACAACAGGGCGGATGATCCGGGCCGGCACGCCGTAGGCGACCACCCCGGCCGGCACGTCGCGCACGACGACGGCCCCGGCGCCGATCACGGCCTGCTCGCCAATCGACAGGTGGTCGCTGACCACGGCGCCGATGCCGATCCATGCCGCCGCGCCAACCGAGACGCCCCCTCCCAGGCACGCGCCGGGCCCGACGTGCGCGCCGTCGCCAAGATGGCAGTCGTGGTCAATGCTGCTTGACGTGTTGACAATCACACATTCCCCGCAGACGGTGCCCGGATTGAGAACCGCATTCGCGGCGATCATGGAGCCTGGGCCGATCTTGCAGTCTGCGGCGACAACCGCACGAGGATGAACCAGCTTGGCCAGGTGGAAGCCTGCGTCGAGGGCAACTCGGGCCATGCGCAAGCGGTCTGCGCAACTCCCGACGGCAAGAAAAATGTACTCAACGCCGGCGGCTCGCAGCGCGGCGAAGTTTTCGCGATCGCCAATTACCGTACTGCCGCAAAACGGCGCACCTTTGCGACGGGGGTCGACGTCATCGAGGAAGCCGACGAGTTCGTACCCTCCGGCTTGGCGCACAATGTCGGCAACCACGCGGGCATGTCCTCCCGCTCCCCAGATCGCCAGCTTGGGTCCTGCCGTTGTCACGATATCATGAAGGGTGGGAATGTACGGGTCACCCGCGCCGGTGGTCCGACGGCTCGGAAAGTCGGCGTTCCAGCCTCGCCCCGGCACGGACAGCCGCTCGAATCAATTGGCACACCAGGGTCACATCGCCCTCGGTCAACGTGGGCCCCGTGGGAAGGCACAGGACCCGCTCGCACAGCGATTCGGTGTGCGGCAGGAGCAGTCCCGCATGCGGGTAATACGATCTGTATGGTTCCATGCGATGGCACCCCGGATAGAAGTACCTTCGGGCCAGCACGTTTTCGGCATGCAGCACCCGCAGCAGCGAGTCGCGCGACAGCCCGGCCGTCTCCGCATCGACTTCCAGGACGATGTACTGGTAGTTCGCCTTCTCCGTCTCGCCGTAGTCCGCCAAGTCAATGCCAGGCAATTCGCACAGTTCGCGGCGGTAGTGCTCATAGTGCTGACGGTTCGCTGCGATGATTTCCTCCATCGATTCGAGGTTGGTAAGGCCCAGCGCGGCGCAGAACTCGCTCATTTTTCCGTTCGTGCCCAAATAGACGACCCGATCGTGCCCGGCAAAGCCGAAGTTCTTCATCAAGCGGATCCGGGCAGCGATCTCATCGTTGTCGGTGACGACCGCGCCGCCCTCGCCCGAGTTGATGAACTTCGTCCCGTGAAGGCTGAAGACTTCGGCCTCGCCGAAAGACCCCACCGTTTTTCCCTGATGGCTGCAACCCAGCGCGTGCGCGGCGTCGAAAAGCAGTCTCAAATGGTGCCGTCGGGCGACCGCTTGAAGACCTTCGATGTCGCAAGCGCGTCCCCACAAATGAACCCCGATGATTCCCGTGGTCCTGGGCGTAATCATCTCCTCGACGCGCGCGGGGTCCAGGTTGTGCGTACGGGGATCGATGTCGGCAAAGACGGGCGTGATCTCCTGCCATTGCAGGGCGTGCGCCGTGGCAACGAACGTATAAGAAGGGACAATGACTTCGCCCGAGAGTTCCGCGGCGCGAATCAGGATTTCCAGGGCCACGGTGGCATTGCACATGGCGACGCAGTGGCGCACGCCGACCTTCTCCGCGATCGCCGTTTCCAGTTCCTGGACGTAGCGGCCGGCGTTCGTCACCCAGCGACGGTCCAAAACGTCGTTCAGCCGCTGCATCAGAATGGCTCGATCCCCGAGATTGGGACGCCCCACGTGCAGCGGTTGGGGAAAGGCCGGCTTGCCCGAAAATACTGCTCAGCTCGGCATCCGAAGCGCCAATGACGTTGCGTGCCGATTCGGATGGTGTGGATTCCGTGGTCATGCTCATCGCGTCCGGTTCGCGGTCCGCGGACGCTTCTTGTCGAATTGCGCCGAAGAAGCCTCGCCCAAGCCGCCGCCTGTGTAATTGCCGACGTTCATGTTCGCTTGACGAACAAGAGCAACTCGGGAAAATGCCGGATACAGCAGTCCGCGAGGATGCCTTGCTCATGGTTGTAGGCCACGGCCGTCAATCCGCACTGCTGGGCCCCGTCCAGTTCTTCCTGGTCGTGCCCCACGAAGATCGCTTCCGCGGCCGACACGTCCAGACGTCGCAAAGCTGTCATGTACGCCTCGGGCGACGGCTTCACGGATCCGATGTCGATGCTCGTCAATACGGCGTCGAAGTACTGGGCGATTCCCAGCGCCGCGAGACGCTGGCGGACGCGCGGCTCTCGGCTCTCGGTGTCCGAGAGCACCGCCAGCTTCAAGCCCGCCGCCTTCAAGGCGGCAAGCGTCTCGACCACGCCGTCGAACAGCGTCCGTTGCTCCACCTCGGCGGCCTTGGCCTTCGCAAAATCGAACACTCGTTGGGCGGCCTCCTCCGAAAGCCGGAGGTCGGCGATGAGTTCGCGGAAGGCTTCCCAGTAATCACGGCGGCCCAAATAGACCTCGACCAATTTGTCTTCCCACTGCCGGCAAAGCGACGGGTAGTCGATCGCGACGTGTTCTTGCTGCAGGCAGGCGGTCAGCGCCCGCCGCCACGGCGTGGCATCGAAGAAGATATCGCCCATGTCGAAAATGACAGCACGGTAAGGATGAACGATGAAGGATGAAGGATGAACTGTCAATCGCCGAACTCCAAATTGGCTCCGCTTGGTTCCTTCATCCTTCATCCTTCCTACCAAGCCGTCCAGCCGCCGTCCACCGTGACGACGGAACCGGTCATGTACGCCGATGCCTGCGAGACCATGAACAGTATTGCGCCTACGTAGTCGTCCGCCTTTGCCATCCGCCCCAGGGGCGTGCGTTTGCAATACTCGTCGACGAACCCTTGGTCCTGCCGATCATAAACGCCGCCGGGAACCAGGCAGTTGACGCGAATATTCTTGTCGCGCCAGTGAATTGCGAGGTACCGGCTGACGTTGATCACCGCGGCCTTGGAAGCGGCGTAGGACACCGGCGAGTTGATCCCCGATGCGCCATAGATTCTTGGGTCGGCCGAAATCACCCCGTACGTCGACGACAGGTTGACGATGTTGCCGCCGCCATGCTCGATCATCGAGCGGCCGAACACCTGGCACGTCAGAAGCACGCCGGTGAGGTTCACGCCCAGCACGCTTTCCCAGGCTTCCTGCGGGTAGTCGCAGACGTCGGAACTATAAAAACCCTGGCCGCGGAACTGGGTCGTGTTCACCAGGATCGCCGGCGGCCCGAGCCGCCGGGTAATCTCGCCGAGGGCCGCCTCCAGGTCCGCTTTCCGGGTTGCGTCCGCGTTGGCCGCAATCGCGGCCAGTCCTTCGGCTGCAAGGCCTGCGGCAAGGGCCGAGGCGGCGTCCGTCGCCATGTCCAGCACGCAGACCTTGGCTCCGGCCTCCGCCAGCCCTCGGCAAACGGTGCTGCCGATCCGGCCCGCCCCGCCAGCAACCACAGCCACACGGCCGCTAAGTCCGAAGAGTCGCGTCAACACGTTCTCATTGGATGCCATGTTGTGAAATTCCCTCATCGTGTTCGCTGGCGTAAAAGGAATGCAACTCTCCTTGAATCACGACGTCTGATTTACACAAACTGTAAGTGCCACCACCGGGCTTGCCCCGGTGAAGCAATGACTGACCAGCTAACGCGCCCTCACAACCCCTTTGCGTCGACCCCGGCTGCACCGCGGACCCCGCCGCCCGGCCCGGCGGACCGGGCGGCGGGGTCCGCGTGCAGCCGGGGTCGACGCAAAATATGGGGGCACACGCGTCTTTAGCTGGTCAATCATCGTTCCACTGACGCGGGGTCGGTGGGGACGCTTACAGTTCGAGTATTTAGGAAACACCGTGATCGTGTTCGTTGCTGCAAAAGGAATGCGATTCGGCCTGGCAACAGACTTCGATGGCACGAACTCCGGCTTGAAGATCGGCGCCTGCTCCGCTCGGGTTGCCAGCAAGGGTACCTAGGAAATCTGCCAGGAGATCGACATACATCTGGTTCAAGTCGTAACCCCGGTGGTCGAGCAGGACCGAGGCGTTCGTCCCATCCGCTCCCACCGCCAACAGCTTCTCTTCCTCCCAGCGATAGCGCAGCGTGCCTTGCTCCCCCACGAATTCGAAGCCGCGGGAACGATCGCGGCGGCAGAGCGAAAGCTGGACCGTGGCGATCGCACCGCCCGGATAGCGGATGAGTAGGGACGCGTGGTCGTCGACATCGCCGTCGAGCGCGCCGCTGCGCCGACTGGATCCCACGACGGCTTGGGGAGTGCCCAGACACCAGTTCAGGAAATCGATCTCATGGTCCAATGTCCGCAGGGCGCCGCCGCCGAGGTCCTTTCGCGCGGCATAGGACTGCCGGTAGTCCTCCCAAGGGTGCCAGGCGGGCAAGTAGCTTTCGAACCACGCTTTCGCGTAGAGCACGCGGCCGATCGTGCCCGCTCGGACGGCTTCCCGCGCTGCGGCATAAGCGGGATGATAGCGCATGCAGTAGGCCATGCAGGCCGGCAGTCCGCGGCGACTGGCTTCTTCCGCCAGTTGCCTCGCATCCTCGCAACGGTCGCTGATCGGTTTTTCCATCAGAATCGGAATACCGGCCGCGAGATACGGCAAAGCGGAGTCCACATGGAAGCGGGTGGGATTGCAGATCACGGCGAAATCGAGGCCCTCGGCGATCGCCTCGGCGTGGCTGGCCACGATGCACGCCCCCTCCGGCGGCGTGAACGCGGGATTGCGTCCACTGGGTCGGCGGACCACGACAAGGCACTCCACGCCCAGCTTCTTCAAGTTCTCGGCGTGTCGGCGCCCGATCGAGCCGAAGCCGACGATCGCGCCGCGGAGTTGTTGGTATTGCTTCATACTTAGTCGCTCGTAGTTCCGGCTTTAGCCGGCCGCATTTTCGCCGACCATGAGTACATGGTGCCCGGGCGGGACTACGAACGCGTTTCAGGCGAAGTCCAGCGGTTGCAGGATCGTGTTCTTGGGAACGCGCCGCAGGGCCCGCTTGCCAAGCAGGCACTCCCGCTGCGGCCAGGGAACTCCCGTCCCCGGACACCGCAGTTCCAGGTCTTCCTCGCGGAGCACGTCGCCCGCTTCGAGATCCCGCTTGCAGGAGAGGCTCTTGGCCAGTTTCTCTTTGGCGCGGCCCATCCAAGCCTTGAATCCCAGCGTGCCGTCGCCCATTGCCGTCTCGATTTGACGAATGTAGCTTACCAGGCGGCGCAACCCTTCCAACTCCAAAGACCCAGCCTGATCCGTCCCTCGCATGGCGCGTGAGAGGGTGATGTGTTTCTCGACGTAACAAGCGCCCATGACGGAGGCAGCGACCGCCGGAATAATCCCCGCCGTGTGGTCCGACAGTCCGACCAACAGCCCATAACGGTGGCGGTAGGTCTCCATACTGCGGAGGTTCACGTGTTCGGGGGGGCACGGATACTCCGACGTACACTGAAGGACGATAATCTTGTCGTGTTGCCGGGAAATGATCTCGACCGCCTGGTCCACCTCGCGCTCGTCGGCCATGCCGGTGGAAAGGATGATCGGACGGTGAAACTGCGCCATCGCGGCCAGAAGCGGCCAATTCGTCAAGTCGCGCGATGCGACTTTATAGGCGGGCAGTTCCAAGGGCGCCATCTGGTGGAGACTGGCCAGGTCGCAAATCGTGCAAAGGTACAGGATGCCCTTCTCGGCAGCATAGGCTTGAAGCTCGCGGTGTTGCTGCCACGACAGTTCCAGGAAGCGGCGGTGCTCGCCGTAGGTGGCGCCGAACGAGTTCTCGTTCTCGTAAGGCTTGTCGCGAAGCTCCACCGACAACTCGCTATCGACGTCCCGTTTCTGGAACTTCACGACGGTGGCGTCGCACAACGCGGCGGTGTCGATCAGTTTCCTGGCGATCCCCATGTCGCCGTTGTGGTTCTGGCCGATCTCCGCAGCAATGCAGCAGGCCTCGCCGTCGCCTACGAGGATGGGGCCGATCGCGAGCGTCTTGGGGCACCGGGCACCGGGGCTGGGCTCCCCGCTCCGCGAGGGAAGGTTTGCGGGTCGCGGGTCGCGGCTCATGCCCTCAGGCGACGAGGGATCGGCGGTCGCAGAACTCATAAACTCTCTCCAGGCTGAACGTATCGTTTGCGCGGCCGAGGGCCTCGTAGATCGCCGCCATCTGCCGCAACTCGTCCGGCGTATCAACCGTGAGGCGGATCTCCGGGCGGAGTCCCTCCCAGGTCGGCGGAAGCCGGGTGACGCGGAATTCCTCGGGGTGCTGCCGGAAATAGGGCGTCACGTGCTCGTGACAGAAAGGCGACGTTGCGCGGCGGGCCATGCCGCGAAGCGCGCCGACTTGCATCACCTCCGGAACCACGTAGGACAAGTTCTCGATGCTCGTGTAGTCCGCTCCTGCAGCCAGGTGATTGAGCATGACCTTCGCCGTGCGCTGCGGGCAGTACAAAGGGTTGTCGGCCGTGGCGCGAACGATGGTCTGATCGTCGCCGAAGCCCGCCGTGGCCGCGAGATAACGCGCAAGCACGTCGTTCTCGGAACCGCGGAAGAAATCGACGCGCAAATCGTTGCAGAGAGAAACGGTCGCGTCGTCGGCAGGGTTCGTGGTGGTCGCTACCAGTACGCGCAATCCCCAAGGAAAGTGCGCCTCCGCCGCTTGCAAGCGCCGCACGACACGGCCCAGCAGCGGCAAGCCGTTCAAAGACGCAGCGATCTTGCCCGGCAGGCGGCAGGAATCCATGCGGGCTTGAACGACCACAACGACCGTCGATTCGCTCATCGCGATCTTACTTTTTCCCCGAATTAGCAGCCGGTGGAAGACAGTAGGCCTCGATCTCGACGACCATCAGACCGGTGGTCCCCTTGGTCGGCACGCCGAAGAGCTTCAAGGTCTTGACCGCGCGTGGCGGGAAATCGATGACCTGCCAACCGCGCCACTGGCCCACGCTCCGATCGGCCAAGGGAAGATAATGCTGCCCGTCCGAAGATGCGCTCACGCCGAAATTGTAGTAACGATTGTCGCCATGCCAAAACAGCACGCGGATTTGCCTGAGCCGATAGACTTGTTTGAAGGTAATGGTGCAATCAAACGGCAAATCGTTCTTCGTAGCGGCATAATTATCCAGCTTGTCGCTAACATCGCCGTCGATCAGCATCTGGCCGCGAGAGACACCTTCGACAGTCGTGCCATTGGTCGCCAGAGCCACATTGCCCGACACGACGGCCCCTCCACGTGCGATAAACGGCGACGGTTTGGCTTCTTGCGGTTCAGCGGACGAGGTTTCCAGCGCTTCTGCACCCTGATTTTGTCCAGACCGCTAAGTCCCGGCAGGCACCGCTTGTACCACGAGGCCGCCCGAAGTTGGACTGCGGACCTGCTGGCGGCCGACTGCTTCTGAGCCAGGTTCCACCAGGCATCGCCCAAGTCCATTTGGTCGCTGGCCTTGGCGGGCGCGGCCAGATCCTGCTTGGCGATCGCCGCCAGGTCGGGATCGCTCCCCTTGGCCAGCATGGGCAGCCCTTTCACCCAGTTGCCCTTGGCAAAGCAGTGCCACTGGCCGACCGCCAGATTGGCGGCCGCGCTATCTGGATCGCCGCTTAAGGTCTCCATGGCTTTCGCCACGAGGGCATAGCGACTCTTAAGGTGCTCGATTTCGCGCTCGCGGGCCAGCACGTCGCGGTTGAATTGCGGCTCTTTTACGCGGTGCGCGGCGGTTGTCGCCAGCCTGGCAAACCGCCCGGCGGCGTCGAAATCGTCGCGGGAAACCGCGGCATCCGCAAGCTTCAAGGCAGCCTCGCACAAGTCGCGGGCCGCCTCGGGCGTGAGCGTAGCGCGAACGGCCCCCGCATTGAGCAGTTCGAGCTTCATGGCGTCGCCGTCAACGTCGAACTGGGCCTGAATCTTGCCGACGATCTTTACGGCCAAGGCAAACTCGCCCGCAGCCGAAGCCCCGTCAGCCGCGATCCGCCAAAGGGAATAGCGTTCCACCGGATCGTCCTTCGCCGCGTCGCCCTGTGCGTCGAGCTTTACGGCCAGGGCCAGCTTGGCTTCCGCCGTCTTGGCCTCCGCAAACTCCTTCTGGAAGATCTTGACGATCTTGCCCTTCATCGCCTGATACTGCTCCTTGTCGGGAATCGGCGGTTTTTTCGCGGGTTCTTTCCCGGGTTCTTTCTCTGCGGCAGGCGACCGCACAACCACCATGCTGTCAGCCGGGTTTCCAGGGGCTTTTTCCGCAGTCGCAACCGGCTCGGGGTTATCTACCAGTTCGATCTTCGGCTTGGGCCCGACTTCCGGTTTCGGAGTCCAAGTCGACGTCGGAGGAGCGGCGGGTTGCGTAGCAGGATTGTGCATGTTCTCCGCCGCGCCGGTGGAATCCGCGACAGCCCGCTTCGGAATCGGCGCGCCCGTGCCGATGGCCAGATCTTCCGAAGGCCCGGCAGACAGCTTGGGCGGCGTCGGCGCACCCGCGCGGGTCGCCGGCAACGGGCACCACGTACCCATGGTCGGCGGTCTGCGGATTGGCCGACTTGTCCTTGTTATCGCCGGCAAAGGAGAAATAGACGGCGACGCCAGCCACCAGCGCAATTGCCGCGGCGCCAACCCCCGCAGGGATGATCCAGGCCGGCTGTTTCCCCCTCTTGGCCAGGCGGGTCGTACTGCGCGTTGGTGTCGTTGAGAAATCGATGAACGGAAGGCTGGCGACGCCCTCTTCCGCCCCAACTGCGGGCACCATGTCGGGCACCTTGTACTCATGGTCGTGGTCGGCGGCGATCTCGGGTTTCCCGAGGTTGGGGTTTGCGGCGACCTTTTGCTGCAGATGCGCCTGTAGACGCTGGTCGTATTCCACCTTCTTCTGCGGATTCAAGAGGCAGACCTTGGCCGCGGCAATTTCGTTGAGCAACTTCTGGGAAACCGCGGCAAACCTTCCCGTTTGAAAACTCTTGATCTGCGCCATTCGGCCATCGGCCGCATTCGAGATGACGTCGGCGTCCGACTCGAACAGCTCGATTCCCAGGAGACGATAGGCATGGGGGGGCTGATCGGCCTTGGGAATTCCCAGCCATTTGAAGTAGGGATCGAATGCGTCAGGCATAGGGGACGCCTTTCGAGGTTCAGTGCCATCGCCCGACACCCGGCTCGGGCACCACGTCGGGCACCATGTACCCATGGTCGTGGTCGTGGTCGTGGTCGTGGTCGTGGTCGTGGTCGGTGGAATCCGGGTTACAGATCGGTCGAGATGCGAAAACTGCATTATCGCCGAAAACAGGCGAGAATCAAGGTCCGGACACGCTCCAGCCCGAACGGTGCATGTTCGTTCCGTCGGCGCGCACTCCGTTCTCCTGGGTTGCGCAAGGCCCCTTTGAAAAATATTTTAATTAGTTCTACTGCGAGCGGTATAGTCTAATCGTAGCTTACAAAACACCTTTCGGCGCTATGCCAAAACTCTCGTCCAAGGGCCCTGGGGCGGTGTCAAGCACACCATGCGCAGCTTGGTCCGCGAGGCCCCAAAGGAAAACTCCGAAAAGTGGCGGTCCCTCGCCGGCCCCGCTGCGCGTTTTGCCCCTCGCAGGCACCATGTCGGGCACCATGTCGGGCACCATGTACTCATGGTCGTGGTCGTGGTCGTGGTCGACTACGGAACGCCTCGCACGGGCAGTGGGCCTGGATCAGGTTCCTTGGCGTCGCCGTTGCCGTCAGGAGCCGGGGCACCGGGGCACCCGCCGGCGGGTCGCGGGTCGCCAGGAGCCCCGTTACTACCGTGAGGCGCCCCGCGGGCAACCCCGTCGTTCACGGGAGACATACTGCCGGGCGCGGGCACCATGTACCCATGGTCGGCCGTTGCCTCCGTGAGTGGGGTGCTGGCATTGCGGACCTGCCAGGCATACTCCTCGACCACGTCGCACAGTTTGCGCCGGAGTTCCTCCTCGGGAGCGTGAATCAGTGCTTGCAACTGGGCGATGGTCTGACGGACTTCGGGAAGCGTGTAGGGCCGATGGTACGCGGCACGCAGCTTGGGGTGGGCCGTGGGGAGCGTTTCCTCGTCGTCGAGGTAAAGCTCTTCGTAGAGTTTCTCGCCGGGCCGGATTCCCGTAAAGCAAATCTCGATCGAATTCTCGGGCAGGCCCGAGAGGCGGACCAGGTCGCGGGCCAAGTCGACGATTTTCACCGGCTCACCCATCTCCAAGACGAAGATTTCGCCTCCCTGGCCCATCGCCGCGGCTTGCAGCACCAGTTGCGATGCCTCTGGGATGGTCATGAAGAAACGGGTCATGCGGGGATCGGTGACGGTAATCGGTCCGCCGCGGCGGATCTGGTCCTGGAAGATCGGCACCACGCTGCCGTCGGACCCCAGCACATTGCCGAACCGCACCACGGTGAAGCAGGTCGACGAGATCTGGGACATGGCGTGAACGAAGCGCTCGGCGATCTGTTTCGACACGCCCATGATGCTTGTCGGATGGACCGCCTTGTCGGTCGAGATGAAGACGAAGTTCAACACGTTGAACTCGTGGGCCATTTCGGCCATGGTGCGGGTGCCGACGACGTTGTTGCGGATCGCTTCGCCGACATTCGTCTCCATCAACGGCACGTGCTTGTGCGCGGCGGCGTGGAAAACGACTTCCGGACGAAACTGCGCGAAGAGTTGCCGCATGCGGGCCTCGTCCGTGATGTCGGCAATGCACGGTTGCAGGGCGGCGCTGGAGCAGATGGCCCGCAGTTTGCGCTCGACCTTGAAAATGCGGTTCTCGCCTCGCCCCACCAGCAGCAGCATGCGCGGATTGAAACGGAGCAGGTGCCGGCAGATTTCCGAGCCGATGCTGCCGCCGGCCCCGGTGACCATCACCGTGCGGCCTTCCACCAGGCGGCCGATGATGTTCATATCCAACTGCACCGGCGCGCGGCGCAACAGGTCGCTGATTTCGATGTCGCGGATGGGAATGCGATGGTCGCCGCCCAGGCGATCCTGGATGGGACGGATGATCTTCAGTTCCAGCCTCGCTTGCTTGCAAGCGTCCATCAGGTTCCGCAAATGGGAGCCTGCCAGGGCGCCCGCCGTGACCAATACGGTGCTGGCGGCACAGGCGGCGGCAACTTCGCGAACGTCTTCCAGGCGGCCCAGGATCGGCATCTGCCCCAGGCGCGAACCGACGACACCGTCTTCCATGGCCAAGAGGCCGCGCACGCGGTAGGGCAGTTCCCGACAGGCCTGGATCTGGTTGGCCAACAACCCCGTGGCGTGGTCCGTTCCCACCAGCAGGGCCCAGCGGAAGTTGCCCGGATTGAGGATCGGCCAGAACTGCTCGCGATACAGCCGCCATGCGCCGCGCAAGGCGCCGAGCACGGCGATGCTGCCCAGGCAATCAATAATAATGACACCCCGCGGCGTGTGATAGCCTAAACTGAGGAAGTACTGGGCCGCAGCCACGAAGAATGTTGCCGCCACGGAGTACCGCACCAGGGCCACCAGGTCGCCGAAAGTCACGTACGTCCACCACCCGTCGTACTGGCCCGCGACCAGAAACACGGCGAACTTGATGCCTAGCACCCAGGGGAGCGTTCCCCAGAAGATCGGCAAATTGGCAGAAAACTCTGGAGAACTGCCAAAATCGAAGCGGAGCAAGAAAGCCATCCCATAGACCAGCCCGAACAACACCACGTGGATCAGGGCCATGAGCCAGACGCGGAACTTGAGATAGTTCCTTCCCCGCCGCCGAGCCAACTGGATCAAGGATGACGGATGAAGGATCAAGGATGAAGGATCAAGGGCACGCACCGCGTCGTCGCGCGGGACCGCCGACTCCACGTTGCGGCCCGGGCCTTCCTCCTTCATCCCTCCGCCTTCATCCTTCATCCTTCCGCCCTCCCGGGGACTTGCTGATTTCATTACTGGTCCAACTTGGGCTGGGCCGAAGCCAGCCATTCCCGCGTATATTCGGCCATGCTCAGGATGTCGGTCTCGGTCTTCGAAACTGATTCACCTACCGGCATTTCCAACAGGACTTTGAACATGACCGGCCATTGGCGCTTGCCGCGCATGGCCCACTGCGTTTTCAGAAGATCGTGGCGTTCGTACATGGTGTAGTCGCCCACTTCATACCAGTAGACGACCATCACCTTTTCACTCACCGTCACATTCTTCCTTTCCCACGTTGCCAGGCTGACCTTGGTTTCCGGGCGATTTCGGGCTTTCAATGGCCGCATATCCACCCCGCTGACTAGGGTAAAACCTTGGCTGTTGTAACAGTTCATGGGGTTGTGATAAAGCCCCGCCCGAGGGCTGTTGTACGCTGCCAGGAGGAAACTCAGCCTGCGGCCATCCTTGAAATAGACGCGCGACACCGCGACGTCTGCTTCCGTGTAATAGAATGTCTGCTCGTCAAGTTTTGCCGTCTGCCCTTTCCACGTCCCCGATTCCAGAGCGACCTCCTTGGGGAACTCCTCCAGCGATCGGGCGGGCTCGACGACGTTGGGGTGCATCATCAGGCCGACATACCAGAACCCTGCTTGCACGGTAAGCAGAGTCCCGATCACCACCCCCATCCGAACCATGATGTTACCCATCGTTCCCCTCCTAGTCTACTTTACGTTTTCAGTTTCCGCCGACGGGACTTGCTCGTCCAGCGTCGCCACCTGGTACGCCAGGTTCTTCGCGTTGCCGTGTTGCTCTCCGCCGGTAACCACCGCTTCCACGCTGCGGACACCGAAAGCGTCGAGCATTTCCTGGGCCGCCAGGACTTTCGAACCCTGACTGACGTCGCGGAAAACCGAGAGCACGACGGCATCCACGTGTTGACAGACCAGGCGTGTGTCGACGATCGGCAAGAGGGGGCTGCTGTCGATGATCACGAAATCGAAATTCGTGCGGAGTTGCTCCAGCACGCTTCCCACGGTGCCGTTGCTGAGCGCCACCAGCACCTGGCGGTCCCACGAGCCGGCCGTAACCACGGAGAGGCACTCGGTTTCGGTTTGCTGGACCATGTCCATGACATCGCCTTCGCCGCGGAGGGCCTCGCAAATTCCCGGTCCCCGCGGAAGTCCCATGGCCCCGTCCAGCCGGGGCTGCCGCAAATCGAAGTCCACCAGCACGGCTTTCCGCTGCGAGCGGGCCAGGCTCATGGCCAGTTGGGTAGCCAAGGTTGTCTTGCCTTCGCCGCTCAGGGCGCTGGTAATCAGGACCACCCGGGTTTGATCGCCTTCGGCCTTTCTCAACAATCGGGCCGCAACGCCGTCGACCGACTCCGTAAATCGCATTTTCCAGATCTGGCTCTTTGGCGTCGTATCGCCCAGCCGCCGCATGACCGGTGGCGGAATCATCGGCACCGCCCCGATGACCGGGATCTTCAGCCGTTTCGACACATCCCCTACGGAATTGATGCGCTCCTTGCGGAGGTCCAATACGACGATGCCCACGATCGGCAAGAACATGGCGAGCACCGATCCGAAGCCGATTTTCATCACACGCAGCCAAAAGCCGTCTTCGGCTTCCGGAACAGCGGCCGCCTCGTGCGGGTTGCCGCTTGGCACCGTCACGCGCTCGACAACGGACTTGAGCTCCACGTTGAGGCGTTCCCGCTCTTCGGCCACGGTCTTCAGGATGCGTTCAATGTTTTCGACCTCGGCCCGCTCCATTTGGATGCTGACCGAAATGCGGCCCACGTTCTCGGCCTCTTTCTGTTTGTTCTCAACTTGTTTTTCAAAGCCTTGCAGCTCACGGTCGGAGATATCCACCTGGTGGGTCAAGCGGCTTATTTCGCGCTTCAACTCGATGACCTTGGCGTTGCGCACCAGTTCGCGCGACTCTGCTTTCAAGAGCTCGAGTTGATTCTCGGTCGCCTCCCTCTCCGCCATGGTCCGAGCAAATCCGGGGTTTTGGCTCATGCCGGGCTGGGCCATCTGGGCGGTCGTGATGTGCATCTTGTAGATTTGCTCGAGCATCGCGACACGGCTTTGCAGATCGCGGTATACGGGGTTGTTATTGAGGAGCATGACCACCTCCATTTCGGGGACCTTCTCGGTATCTTTGATGTTGGCGTCTTCCAACTCCTTCAAGGTCTGGGTCGACACCTGGAGTTTGCTTTGAAGCATCCGATTTTCCGACTTCATGGCCAGGAATTGACGCTGGTATTCGACATACATGTTCTGGGCCAGGTTCGTCCGCGACGCCACGTTCTGCTCGTCGCCCACGCCGATGTTCTCCAGGTCTCGTTTCAAATCATCTCGCTTCCTATGGACCTCGATTTCTTTCTCGGTAGCAATTTTCGTGAGCTCGTCGAGGCGATCTCGCCGCTGCCGCCGATCGCGATTGACAACTACCTCCAAGTAGGCTTCTACCACGGCGTTGGCAATATCTGCCGCCTCTTTTTTATCGGGTTCCCTGACACTGACCTGCATGATGCCGGCGTTCTTCGAGGGAAAGTCGACTTGGATCTGGCTGGTCAGCCAGGCGATGCCATTGTGTTTCTCATCCTCCTGCTGTCTGCGGAGATTGGTCTTCAATCTCTCATCGCGGAGGGCTGCCGTGATCACAATCTCGCTTTTCATAAGCGCCGCTTGGTTTTCGCGAAAAATATCGAATTCACCAGTGATCTGCTGGTCGCCTGCCACTGTGGTGAGAACCTTGGGGTTGGACGGAGCCAACTGCAAGAGGGCCATGGCCTTGTATTGCGGCAGGAACACCCAAAAAAGCAGGACAAAGAAGGTCGCGACCGCACACGCCAGCCCGCTCGACGAAATCAGCAGCCAGTGCCGGCGGACCGCGTGCAACACGGCCAATCCGCCTGCCCCCTCTTTGCCCGGCTCGTTGCCGTTGGCCGGCATCCAATCTCCCGATCCCGGATAGGCGGTGATGCCCGACGGCTGAATGGTAATGGCCTGCTCGGAGGAATTCTCGTCAGACGGCGTTAGATTATCGTTGGTTGACATAAATCGTGTCTCAGAGAAGAAGATCTGCGGAATAAGTAGATTTCGAACTCAAGGGCATCCAATCCTTGTCGCACAGGGGCTCCCCACCTGCAAACTCGCAAACACAGGCGTCATGCCTTCGAACCGAGACGTTGCGTACAACGCCTTCCAACACCTTTTCACAGTCGCGGCGAACCCCGCGGTTTCTCGGGCCGCGGGCCCAAGGGCCCCAGGCCGGCCGTGGGACCTCGTCGCCGCGGCGGCCTCCCTCCCTCGCCGAAGGAAAGAGGCCCTTGCGGCGACGCCTCGATCAGCAGGGCCGAGAGCAGCGACATCTCGCCCCAAATCATCAGCATCGCCGGGATCATCATCCAGCAGCCCGCCCAGTCATGAATGAAATTCCCCACGTCCTTGCTCACCCACTCATACAACATGCCGGTCAACACGATGCGCAGGACGTTGGAAAAAATGGCGATGGGCACGGCGCTGACGATCAAAACGATTTTCTTCCAGATCGGCATCTGCATGAGGAAACTGACTCCCACGCAGATGGCGAAGAACACGCTCATCATCTTCAGCCCGCTGCAAGCCCTTTCCACGTCGAGCTTGTTTTCCGGCTGGGAAAGTTGAATGACCGTGGAAGCCTCACTCAGCGCGAAGGCCGGGATGCCAAGGGTTTGCAAGACGTAGACGCTCATTTTGGCGGCGATCTTCTGGAGATTCTCGCTCAATGCCGCGGCCACGAAGTCCGGCAACGGCACCATGAAAAACAAGAACACGATCGAAGGCCAGGCCCACCGCAGGGCACGCCATCCGCCCAAAACGAGCGTCATGCCAAGCAAGAAAATCAACAGCGAGTCGATATCGCGCTCGTAGTTCAGGAAAAGGTTGAACCAGCGAAACAGCGCAAAGATTGCCAGAAAAGGCACCCCCCACCATGTGCCCTTGTTGGGCCAGGGATTGACCATCTCTTGACGCTGCCAGAGCAGGAAACCCGCGAAAATGGGCACGACGAAGCCATGTTGATATTCGGGCGTCGTGCACCACACATGCACCATGTGAAGCAGCGTGTACCAATACGTCCAGAAGAAACCCAGCAGGAGGACACCCCAGGCCACCATAACCGGTGGCGTGGGTATCCATCGCTTCCATTGGGTCAGAGGAGGAATCGTGCCGATGCTCATGAATGCGTTTCTCGTTTGCTGCGGGCACCATGTACCCATGGTCGTCGCTAGGACATTGTTGCCGCCCCAAAGCGGTTCCTTCCGCGAGACTCGTTTGCAAAGAATGTGCCAGGACCGGAGCCGGACCCGTCTGAAATCTATGTATCTACTTATCTGAATTGGATTTACGGCGTACCGCCCAACCGCCGTCGGCGATCCGTTTCGTTGCGATTTCTCGCAAACATGTTGATTTGACAACGCGTCCGTTGACAAATCGCAACGGTGGCATAGACAATCTATTGTCTGCGAACTGACGCATGATTGCAAGCACCACAAACAGAAGATTGACCGGCCGGTTCGGCGTTGCCGAGTCGAATCTGACGATCGACGCTTGGCAGTGAGTTGGCCGGTCATTGGCCCGAAGGAATCAAGTCCGTAAGGTAGACTGTGTTATAGCCGTTCAGATGCAGTAATCGCCAAAGAAAGATCAGCCTATGTGTGGTATCGTCGGATACGTGGGACCGCGTGAGGCCATTGACTACCTCATCACGGGACTCCGCCGTTTAGAGTATCGCGGTTACGACAGTTCAGGGGTTGCCTTAGTCACCCCCGAGCGACATCTGACGGTCTGCAAGTCGGCCGGGCGGATCGATCGCCTGGAAGCCAGGCTGGCCGGGTCATCGACCGCGGGGCGGACCGGCATCGGGCACACCCGCTGGGCCACTCACGGTGCCCCGAGCGACATAAATGCCCACCCCCACCTGGGCGGCAACGGCGAGGTTGGCGTCGTTCACAATGGGGTAATCGAGAACTTCCAGTCGCTGAAACGTCGCCTGGTCGCCGAGGGCTATCAATTCCATTCGGCCACCGATACCGAGGCCATCGCCCACCTGCTGGCAAGCTGTTTGAAACGGCAATTGCCCGTGGAAGACATGGCGGCCCTGGAATACCGGCCGCTGGTGGCCGCGGTGCAAGAGGCCTTGTTGCAACTCCAGGGAACCTACGGCCTGACGATCCTCTTCCGCGATTGGCCCGACCTGCTGATCGTCGCTCGCTCGGGCAGTCCCATCGTGCTGGGCGTGGGTCACGGCGAGCACTTCGTGGCCAGCGACGCATCGCCCTTGGCGGGCTACACCGACAAGATCGTCTACCTGGCCGATCACGAGTTGGCCGTGCTCACGGCCGATTCGATGCGGATCATTCATCGCGACGCCGGGATCGTCGATCCGCGGATCCACACCCTGGAGCTCAAGGCCGGCGACATCGACACCGGCGGTTACCAGCACTACATGCTCAAGGAAATCTTCGAGCAGCCCGAGTCGATCGAAAACGCCATGCGCGGCCGCTTGGACTTCGACGCCGCCACGGCAAAGTTCGGCGGGCTGAATCTCTCGCCCCAGCAGTTGCGCGGTGTGCGGCGTTTCGTGATGACGGCCTGCGGCACCAGTTGGCATGCGGCCCTGGTGGGCGAGTATCTGGTTGAAGCCCTGGCCCGGCTGCCGGTGGAAGTCGAGTACGCCAGCGAGCTGCGTTACAAGAACCCCCCCCTTGATGACCACACGCTGATCTTCGCCATCACGCAGAGCGGCGAGACGGCCGACACCTTGGCCGCCCTGCGGGAGATGAAGCGCAAAGGCCACCCCACGCTGGGCATCTGCAACGTCGTCGGCAGCACGATCGCCCAGGAGTCCGATGGCGGCGTTTATCTCCGCGCCGGACCGGAGATCGGCGTGGCCTCGACCAAGGCATTCACGTCGCAGTGCACCGTCCTGGCGATGATGGCCCTCTATTTCGGCCGCTTGCGGCATCTGAGTTTCGCGGCCGGCATGCGGATCATCGAGCAACTGCAGGAGCTGCCCGAGAAAGTCCGCCAGGCCCTGCGATGCCACGAAAAGGTGAAACTCGTCGCCGAAAAGTACGCCGGCTGCAACAACTTCCTCTATTTGGGCCGGCAGTTCAACTTCCCTGCGGCCCTGGAAGGGGCCCTGAAGCTCAAGGAAATCAGCTACATCCACGCCGAGGGCTACCCCGCGGCGGAGATGAAGCATGGGCCGATTGCCCTGGTCGAAAAGGGCACGCCCAGCGTCTTCCTCATGCCCAAGGGGCCGACCTACGACAAGGTGATGTCGAACGTCGAGGAGATCAAGGCCCGCGGCGGGACGGTGATCGCTGTCGTGGGCGAAGGCGATCGCGAGGTCGATCGTCTGGCCGACGACTTGATCGAGGTGCCCGCCGTCGAGGAGTTTCTGCAGCCGATCATCACCGTGATCCCCTTGCAGCTCTTGGCCTACTATATTGCCGTGGCCCGGGGCTGTGACGTGGACAGGCCCCGCAATCTGGCCAAGAGCGTGACCGTGGAGTGATGCTTTGACGGCGTCGCGACATTTGCCACGGCGACCGGAAACGGTCCGAAACCGATGGTAATCCAGCACGTAGGCCCGTGCAAGCGGCCCCCGGCGCTTTGCGCAGACCTTTAACTGCCACGACGCCGTCCGCGCTGGAGGTCACTCCAGCACCACGTAAATGGTGTTGGCCGGCAGCAGGACCGTCGCCTTGCCATCGGCGCGGCGGACCTCGACCGGCGTGGTGGTGGCCATGCCGTTGATGTCCAGGAGGGTGGCCTTGCTGAGGCGCGGATTAGCGATCGTCACCGTGGCGTCGAGGTTCTCCACCTGAAAGGGCATCTTGCCGCCGTCGAGGATGCGGAAGCAATCCCCCTGCTTGCCGTCGATGCGGGCCCGCGCGGGACCACGCTCCAGCCCGTGGGCCGGGCCAGCGTGCCCGCTTGCACCAGGAGCTTGCCCGACGTGCGGATCGGGTGGCCGTCCAGCGGCACGACCACGATGCTGGCATAGCGGTTGCCGCAGGCGATGGTCACGTCGGTCAGGCGTTGCGGGCCGGCGCCGGCGAGAAAGCCGCAGGCCGCCTGGGCCGCCGGCGCGTTGACGCGGTAGATCCCCCGGCCGTAGTCCAACTCGGCCTCGTCCGTGATGCTGCGGACGATCTTCCGCTGGCGGTCGATATACTTGGACAAGTCGACCGCGGTGCTCTTGGCCGGATCGCTCTCGTAGACCACGCCGCACGGGCCCGACCCAATAGGCCAGCGGATCGATGACCGTCTTGATGTTGGGACTGCGCGGCATGCTGGCCTGGTCGCGGTTGGGGTCCCAGCCGGGCTCTTCGCCGATGAGGGGGATGGCGCACTGCCAGAGATTCTGCAGGCTGCGATGCTCGACAAGCGCCGGTTTGCCCTGGCGCAGCAGGCCCTGGCGGTACAGGAGCGCGGCGGCGGGGAACTGCCCGATCTGCATGGGCGTCGAGTAAGTCCACTTGGTTCTCGGGTCTTGCTGCCAGTCGGGCTCGACCCCGTTGCAGAACCAGCAGGCGGCCCCCAGGCCGGTCAGGGCCTGCTGGGCAGCGACCAGCAGCGCCGCCTCCGACTGGTACAGGTTCGGTGGGCACCAGAGGACCTCGGTGAGGATGTAGGGGTGCCCCAGCGGCTGCTTCACGTTGGTCGGCATTTGCAGAGGGCTGAGGAGCATCGACGCGTCGGAGTAGAAGTGGCTGGGAACGACCAGCCAGCCGCTGCCGCCGCCCTGGTGCATGCCGCCCGTATAGATGTTGCGCGCGAGGACGTCCGAGGCGCTGTCGGCCCAGTATTCGGCGTCCTGGGTCGTCACGAGGTCCACGGTCCGCCAGTTGCCGGCGTTGATGAGCTGTTTGCAGCCCAGGTCCTTGCGGAGATACGCGACCATGTCTTGATTGAAGCGGCGCGAGGCGCGGGCCAGGAACTCCATCTGATCGGCCAGCCGGACCTTGAATCCGGGGATCTCCGCAAAGCGGGTGGTGATGTCGCGGCTGAAATCCCAGATGTTGAGCATGCCGGGCAATCCGGCCGCCCAGTCGTCGCTGCCGAGCATCTTGGTGCCCGCGTAGTTCCGCCAGGCGGCGCGGGTCTTCTCCAGCGAGCCGTGCTTCTTGATGAGGAAGTCCGCGTACTGGCCCAGGAACAGTCTCAGGGCGTCGCCCTTCAGGCCCATGATTCCCCACCAGATGAGACAGTCTTCGTTCTGCAATTGGATAATGGCCACGGCCGGATCGTCGGCGATCCGCAGGCCCGTATAGGGATTCTTCCGCGCAGAGGGCCTTCATCCAGGCCTTGTAGCCGACCTGGAACTTGGGGTCGAAATAGACCAGGTCTTCGCACTGGCCGCGTCCCGGGTCGGTCACGTCCCAGCTCTTTTGCAGCGGCGTGGAGCAGGCCCAATAGGCGCCGGTGAAGGTGTAGATGCCCTCGGCCTTCATGGCCGCCTCGGTCATGAACAAAGAGTCCAGGTCCCCTTCGTCGACGTCGGTGATCTTCGAGTGTTCGCCCTTGGGCGGGAGCATGGCGAAGACGCGAATCGCGTTGACGCCGTGCTTGGCGAGGAACCGCGCCTGGCGGCGCAACTCCTTCATGTCGCGTTGCCCGGTGCGCAGGCCGGCGGCCCAGAAACGGATGGGCTGCCCATCGCCGCGGACGAAACTATCGCCGTCAGCGCTCTGCTTGATGAAGCCGTGCTCGCCGGCCGTCTTCTCGTTCAGCGAGCGGAGATCCAGCACCGCGGCGGGGTCGAATTTGTCGGGCTTGGGCTGGAAGTCCCAGGCCTGACCGGGCCGGAAGGCCGGCTGCGGCTGCGGAGACTTCTCGCCGGGCTTATACTTGCCGTTTGGCACGAACGAGCCGGTCGTGAGCACGAAGCAGTCCATGCCGGCATAGCGATCGGGACTCTTCAAGCCGCCCAGGTACCAGGTGAGCGTGTGCTTGCCCTGGGTCAGTTCTACCGTTCCGGCGTCGAACCACGAAGCCTGGCCGGGCCAATACGGGTTGGCGTCGGCGGAGATGGCGATCGGGTCCTGGCCCTTGTCGACCGCCACGTCGACGGCATCTTTGCCGCCGTCAACGCGATAGGCCATGCCCGAGCCGGGCATGGCGCGTACCCACACGCGATACTTGCCGGCCGTCGGAGCCTCGATCGGGTACTCGCCGCTGCCGGTAGGCTCACCCGGATGGGAGAAACTGCAAATCCACTTGCCGCCGGAGAGCGCATCGGGATTGACGTCGTTCATCGGGGCGTTGTCCACGAGTTGTTTCTTGACGGCCTGTTCACCCTCCACCCAGATCAGCGGCTCCGCGGCCGTCGCCACGGCGGTGCAGCAGGTTAGTACCCAAACCAGCGATAGGCATCTTGGCATGATTCATGCTCCTTGGTTCTCTTTGTATTGTCCATTTGGAATCGATGAAATTGCTACTGGACCGTTGCCGCCGTCACGGCCAACAGAGCCGGCACACCGCGCCGGTCTTTGCCGTAAACCAAGTCGAGGCTCGTGATCGGCACGTCGGGCCTCGGGTTGTTCCACTGCTTTACGTAAGCCACGGCTTGGAACTCCGTGCCTTCATACCTGCTGGTCCAGCCGATCTGCGCGCGGGCAGCGCCCGGGCAGCGCCCGATTGTTTGTAGCTGTCGATGTCGATCTCCAGGCCCAGCGGCAGTTCTTCGCTCTTTCCATCGGCATAGTGGATGACGTACTTGGCCAGTTCGAACCGCTTGTTCTCCTTCCGCTCGGCGTCGTTGCGCGGCTGATCGATCCGCGCCGTGTGCAGGAAGAACAGGGCGTCGGCCTTGCGGTTGACGGGTATCCCGGCGACACGTTCGGGCAGATTGCGGGGCACGCCGGGGCCGCCGAGCATCACCGCCGTGGGAACGGGACTCGTGGCAAACTCGTACACGTTGAACCCGACGCCGGCAAACGTCTGCTTACCGATCGGCAGCGCGGCGAAAGTGAACTTGGGATCCCCGCCGAACCAACCGCGCTCGCTGCGAAACTGGTTCGCCTGTTTGGAGAGGTCGATCGGCACATAGTCCAGGTTGGCCCCCGCGATCACCGTCTTGCCGGCGAAGGGCGCCTTGAGATTGTTCAGCAACGTGGCCAGGACGGCCCGCTTCTTGACGGCGTTGACGGGCACTTCCTCGTTGTCCTTGAAAAGGAGATTGCAGAGCACAATGCCGCCCGGCCCTTGGGGATATTCGACCATCGCCCCGATGTTGAGCACGGGTTTGACACGCGCGTGGAAGTCGGCCCCGCGGCGGGCCAGCAGCGCGATGTTGTCGCAGCCGAGGATCATTTTGCCGTCTTGCTTCTTGTCGGGCAGGTCGGTGTGTCTCTCGTGGCGGATCGTGAAGGTCGTACCGGTCTTGGGCGGTTTGACCTCCAGGGTGACGGGCTCGCTCTTTTCCGGGACGTCGAACAACAGTTTGCCGGCCTCGTCGCCGTCCACCGTCATCGAAACCTGGAGGGTGCGGTCGTAGTTGACGTTGCCCACCCAGACCCAGGACTCGATCGTCTGCGGCTTTGGCAGGGTGAAGGTGTAAACGCTCTTCTCGGCCGGTTCGTTGCAGATATACGGCCAGCCGTCAGCGCTGGTCATACCCGCGACCAGGTTGTAATGAAAGCCGTTGCCCATCTTGGCGAAGGGTGCGACGTCTTCCAGATCGACCACGAAACTGAAGGTATCGGAGGCCACGTAATTGCCTTCCTGGAAACCGAAGATCCGCTGTGAGGAGTACAGTTGCACGTCTGCCAGGCCCAGGCCGGCGGTCAGCGGACTGCGCACCGGCGCCAGGGTGACGCGTTCACGACGGAAGGGGCGGATCATGTGATCGAAGCCGACCAGCGCATTGTAGTCGGCCAGCCCGTCGGGCGTCAGACCGTGCAGGATCAGGTGCCCGCCGGCCTGGGTGAATGTTCGCACCTGGGCCTGATTGGCCGCCAGCGTTTTGAGGTTGGCGGGACTGGCTGAGACCACCGCGATCTTACCCTTCGTCAAGGCGTCCAGCGGGTCGGCCGCCTTGACGTACTGGACGTTGATGCCGTCGAGCACTTTGGCCAGGGCCGGTTCGACCGCCGCCGCCATGGACACGTGATCGAGCTTATAGTTCCGGCTGAAATCCAGGAGGTTGAGCAATAGCGTCCGGGCTGCCGGATTCGCGGCGGCCTTCTCGACGACCAGCGCCTGGCAAAGCGTCACGACTCCAGGACCGACCGGAATGACCACCAGGGCGCTATTGGTCAGCGACTCGTTGCACTGCAAGAGCGACTTGGCGCCGCGTTTGGGCTTGACATAGGCGTTGCGATAGACGATCTCGCCAGGCTCCCAGGTGAAGAAGTCTTTGTCCTGGAGGCCGCGCAGGATCGGGTGGCTGAGGTCTTCGCAGAAAGCGACGCGACCCACGTTGGTTTCCGCGTCGATTTCGGCGGGGTTCAGGCCCTGGTAGCGGAGCGGATTTTGCTGTTCCAAAAGGAGTACGCGCCCGCCGTTGGCGGCATAGGCCGACAACGCGCCGCTGGTGCTGTCGCGCGGTGTCAAGGCGTCCTTTCCCAGCAGCCACACTTTGCCCGCCACCGGCGGCGGCGCCAGGCTGTCCATCGCCGTGTAGGGGATGCCGTTGGCCTTCAGCAGCGCCGTGGTCGAGCCTTGCGGGTCGTAGACGAACAGTTCAATCTCTGAAAGCCCTGTCAGGCCTTGCGGTTTTTCCGCCGGCAGCACGGAGACCGCTTTTACGTCGCGGAACACCTCTTTGCCCGCCGCCGACAGGGTCAGCACCAGTTCGCCGTCCTGACGCCGGCTCGTCTGGGGCAGCGCGATCTGGCGGTCGAACTTCTGGCTTTCACCCGGCGCGACGTTGTGCACGGTCGTTTGCGTGGCCACCCGCTTGCCGTCGAGCGAGAGGGTCCAGGTGAATGTGAGCGGATCGGCGAAGCGCGTGCTGTTGAAGATGCCGAAGGTGCGCGTGGCCTTCTGGCCGGAGCCGAACGTCCAGTCCCACTGGCGGACCAGCACGGCGCAGGGCGCCCAGCCATTGTACTGGCTGCCATCGGCGTCGCTGGGTGATTGGCAGAAGTCGCAGCCGGCGATGCCGAACCAGCGGTAGCCTTGCGAGATCACCTGCATCGCCTTGCCTACGGCGGCCCGGCTGGCCGCCTTGCCCTGGAACACCCCTTCGCCGCCGAAGTAGGCATAAGCCGGGTTGAGTCCCGCGGCAAAGAGCTCCTCGCCGATGAACTTGGGACGCTTCTCGTCCCAGGTCCAATTGCCGCAGGGTGACTTGGCGTTGGCCTCGTAGGCCAGTTGCGGGTAATTCCAGAAAGCCTTGGTGGAGTAGTGGTCGCCGTGGATGGGCAACGTATTGGCGCGGGTGGCCCCGCCGCCGTCGACCATCATGGGCCGCGTGGGATCCGCCTTGCGGACGACTTCTACGGCCTTGGTCGTGATCGGTTCCCAGACATCCAACTGGCCCATGTTGCGGGCGTTGATGAAGCTGAGCTCGTTTTCCACCGACCAGAGCATAATGCTGGGATGGTTGCGTTCGCCCTTGATCCAGGCCGCCAGATGGTCGTACCAGTTGGGCGCCAGTGGTTTGAGGATCGCGGGCATGTAGCCGATGGCCTCGCCGTCGAGGTAGCCCGTGCGGCGGATCAGCACACCAGCGCGGTCCATCGCCGTCAAGAATTCTTCCGGCTCCTTGCCGAAGGAATTGACCTCGCCGTCGTGGCTGGAAAACGTGCGGAAGAAACCGTAGTTGCGGCGGGGATCCTTCATGATCGCGATGAGGGCCTCCGGCGTGTCGCCGCCTGGAGACTGTTCCGAGAATCCCTGCCACTTGACGCCGTTCAGTCGCAGGTGAATACCATCGATGGTCCACTCGCGGAAGCCGAAGAGCGTCTCCTTCACGTCGACGGGCTTGCCAGCGAGTTTCACTGTGGTGCGCAGGCGATACATGTTCGGCTCGTCGGGCCACCAGAGCTTGGGGGCCTGCCATGCGGACGCGAAGTCGAGGAGTTGCTCCTTGCCCGCCGCGATCGAGAACTCCTGGGCCGGCGCGGTCATTTCGACCCGGCCTGTCTTGTCGTTCACCGCCTGGCAAATCAGTTCGCCCGCCACGGACCGGCCGGTCGGATTGACCAATGTCACTTCCATGGCAAGTTCCTTGCGGGCCACCGAGGGCTTGGCAAATACGTCGGCCGCATAGACAGGACCAGCAGATACCAGTTCCGGGGTGCCGATGATGCCCGATTTCTTTTGGTTCCAGACGGGGTAAACCAGATTCTGGAAGCCACTGCCGAAGAAGCCCAGTGGGACGTTGAACGTGCTACGAAGCTTGCGAGGATCGTTGGGATCGGACTCGCGGGCATACCAGATGTCCTTGATGCCCACCCAGAGCTCGTTCACCTGGCCCGGCTTGATGCCTTTGGTCACGTCGATTTGCACTCGCGCCAGAGGGTTCTTATCGAATCCGCAATAGACGCCGTTGACGCAGACGGTGGTGTTGAGGCTGTTGGCCGGGAACACGACATGGAAAGCACGCCCGGCGTGCGAGGCCGGCACATTGACCCGCGTCCGATACCACAGGCGATGGGCGAACACAAGATCCTCGCGCTTATTCTTGTCGCCCGGCACCCCAATCGCGGTCCAAAACGGATGACTGGGGAAATCGTGGATCGGGGCCGCCACTTCGGTCGGAAGCTGCTCGTCGTGGCGGCAGACCTCCCACTGGCCGGCCAGTCTTACGCTGGATCGGACCGCAGGCCCCTCGGCTTCGGGCAGCTTGAAAACGTGCCGCGCCGCTTGCTCGTCTTTCTCGGTCCGCCAGGCTTCGCCCGGCCTGTGGGGGCCATGCGGCAAGAATTCGCCGGCCGAAATGCACAAGGCATCCAGCGCGAAGAGCATCCGCTGGTTCTCTCCTTTGGCGTTCTTATAGCGCGGCAGGCGGATCTCCAACGCGTGCTGACCGGCCAAAAGATCGACGTCGGCCAACTTCAACCAGGCGACTTCGCAGAAGAAACTCAGTTCCATCAAGTCCGTGGTCAGCTCGTCGGGGGCGACCTTCTTCCAGGCCCCGCCGTCGATCCGCCACTCCAGCGGAGCGCGGGCGAACTCGAAGCCGATGCGCGCCCACACTTGCCGGCTGCCGCCTCGCTCAAGCGCGAAGGGGTAAGATATCGTGAAGCCACCGGCGGGGACTTTCTTCTCGACTTCGTTGGCCTCGGCGGTGAAGATCAGCCAGTGGCCTCCCGAAAGGAAATGCGGCCGCCCGGCGCCGCCCACCTGCATGCCGTCGGGCATTGTGGCCGGCTTCTCGCCCTCCAGCCAGACACAGTCGGCCGCCGCGGGTGCCCCGGCAGTGCGCGGCTGCGAGGCCGCGTCGAGCAGCAGGGGCTTCGTCGCAGCGAACAGGACGAAGCTCGTCAGAAGGAGCAGTAAACGTTTGGCAAAAGGTCTCATGAGTCAGTCTCTCCGATGAAATTGTTTGAATGCAGATTCTATGCCGGTAGCGGGACTCTTCGGCGCTGGAACCGAGTGCTAATGCGATGCCGCACCGGGCATTGTCCAGCGCGAGCACGCGATAGACAACGAAACACACGAACCGATCGTCTCAGGGTTCTAACGCTGCCCATTTCTGATACATTGCTTCCACCTGGCTGCGGTCGATCTCACCGTCCCAAAGGGCCGCTCCGTAGCGGAGGTCCAACGGTGCGCCGGGCTTTATTTCGATCGGCTTGACGTCCACGCCCAGCGTGGCCCCGAGGAAGGCGAACTCCGGATGAAGGTGCAAGCAATAGCCGGGGTAAACACATTTCGGGTGGTTGAAGAGGGCGATGGTCACCGGCTTGTTGTCGGCGGTGGCGGTGTATGCGCACCACTTTGCCGGCGTTACCCGTTGGTTGCCAATTCCCGCACCGTCCGGACCTGACGCGCTGCCTTCCTGGCCCACCGAGTTGAAGAATCGTCCCTTGCCGTCCATCGAAACCACGAAACGCGTGCCCAACCCGGCATAGTCCGCTCCCCCCAGCCTCACGGGCTTGGCGTCCGGCGCGCTCAGGCGGGATCGCCAGGTGAGCAAGGTCGCTTCGATCTTGGGTCCGGCAAAGGCGGTGATGGTCCGCCGCTCGCGAAGCGCGACGGTGCCCTTCGGCGTCACCCAGTCCACAGGTTGTGTGAAGGCGACCCGCGCCGTTCCCGGAAGGCCGCCAAGCTGCACGTCTTCCAGCGGTTTTGGCGTCTGGCGGCCGCTGGTCGGCTCATCGCTCCAAAAATCGAGCCCGTCCACCCACAGGGCGAACATCATGCCATGATGATGCTTGTGATCGTGCGGCGAGTCGCGGAGGACTTGCACGCCGCCGGGCGTCCAAAGCTCGCGGAGGAACGGCCGGCTGGGCGAGGGGGTCGCGCGGTAGGTTGCCATCGTGTGGCCACGAAGCTCAATGCTCACGTCTTGGTCCAATTGCATTCGCAAAGGCTTGGGCTCCGCAGCCGCCGCCACGCAGCCCAGCAATGCCGTCCAGCAGGCGACGCTGGCCACGATCATTCCTTGCCGCTGTCTTACTCTTAGTACCAGTTCACGCTTCATTGGGTAGACCTTTCAAGATAATTCACCAGACCTTCCATTTCTCGCGGTAGGGCCGGACGAGCATCTTCGTCGCTTCCGCGTCATTGACGATGTGACTGGCAGTATGATCGCACCACATGCGCGTGTCAATCATGGGGCAACGCAGACCGATGGCAGCGCCGCCCAGGGGCGGCTAGAATTGTTGCCTCCGGAAAAATGTCCCACCTTCCCTCCAACGGACGTACTTGGCCATGCACCTCCGTCTCGTTTTTCGATTTCTTGCCCCGGCGATTCTTTGCGCTGTGCGGTTGTGCCATCCCGCGGCCGCCGATAAGCTGCTCTTCGATTTTCAGGGCGCTGCCGACCTGAAAGCTTGGTCGCAGTTCCTTCCTGACAGTCCGCAGGTCCCCGGCGCCAAGGACCAGTTTTGGAAGGAGACGCACGGATCGGATTGGGACGGCGAAGATCCGGACTTCCTGCCGATCTTCGCCGCCTATGGCCCCAGCCAGGGCACGACCAACGTCTGGGATTTTACTCAAGCGGTCAAGTGGTGGACCGGCGGGAAGCATCCCAACTACGGCTACGACCCGCAGGCCGGCAATGATCCCCAAAGCGTGGCCTCGGTCGTCCCATTCACGCCGTTCAGTCAGGGACTCAATCGGCTGGTCCTGAAAGTCGCGAAGCTCGACGCGGCCAGCGGCCAGGCATTCAGCTACCGCATCTCGGCGCTCCATGCCCCAAAGAGCTTTGCGGCCGCCGGTTTGCCGACGGGACTGAGTATCAACCCGGTCAACGCTCAATTCTGGATCAACACCGAAATAACGGTAGACCGCGACCGCCGGCCCACCAGCGCGTCGGTTTGCTTGTCTACGGCCTTCGGCCCAAATGCCCAGCCGCTACTCGCCCAAAATCAAATCGCCGACCGTGTCGACCCGTTTGCTTTGCACGTCGCCGAACCAGCCCATGAACGAGGCGCGGCCCGGGCCGTCGTCCTCGTTGAGCACCACGCACATCCCAAGGTTCGCGCCGATCGCCGGCTTGAAGGGGGCCACGCGCGACCAGGGAATGGCCACCACGTAGGTCATGTCGCCGCGATCGGCACTAGCCCGCTTGCACGACACGATGATGTCCTTGGCCGGGCCCTCGGGGGCGCGGGAATCGGCCGACAGGTAGCAATAGGCCGCGGGGCCATTCTTGGTCAGGGCCGCGGAGATATCGTACTTGCCGGGCTTCTCCGCCGATTCGCGGGCGGGGTCGATGATGAACTGCAGGCCGTCGCCCGCCCAGATGTCGCCGCCCAGCTTGTTGTTGGCGAAAACGTCGTCAACCACCTTCACGCCCAGGTACAGGTACTTGTCGTCCCACAAGAACTGCACCGTGGCGGAAAGGTCCGACTTGCCCTTCCATTGGGTCTTCTGCCGGTCGTAGGCGAAATACTGCCGGGCTTCGTTGATGTTCTGCACGGGAGCCCGCTTCCAGTCGGCCTCGGCCATCGAGCCGTCGAGCTTGATCGGCCCGGTGGCCCGCGGCACGGCGGCGAAACCGGCGACCGGCCGTTCGCTCGTCACCGTCCGGCCCGAGGCGTCACTCACGCTGGCCCTGACGCGATAAATGGTCAAGGGATCGTAGCCCGCCAGCGGCACGCAAATCTCAGCCGTGCCTTTGCCGTCGAGCGTCTTGGTCCCTTCGGCCGCCTCGCCAAAATAGGCCGCGGTGGGCCCAAAGCTGCCGAATTCGCCGTTCACGACGGAGATTTCCCCCGTCAAGGCCAGCCGCCACGCGACGTCCTGCTTGTCCGCCGAGTAGTTCCGGATGGAAAGGCGGACGCCCGGCGGCTTGCCACCGACCATGGGTACATGGTGCCCGGCCGGGACGGGCAGCAGCCGCACCGCCACGCGGCCGGTCACCGGCACGCGGGCGTGTAGCTCGCCGGCGCCATTCTTGAGCTTCACGATCAGATTTCCCTCGCGGGCGTTGCTGGTCTCGGGAACGGTTATCGCGTAGTCGGCATGCATTATGCTCCCCGACCCGACCCATTCCAACTCGTTGATATTCCAGGTGGGCGGGCCAATCACTTCGACGAACCCTGGGCTGGATCTTGATAGGCTTGACGACCATACCGTCAAGGAACTCCTCACTCCCTTGATCAGGCCATCGGGGATCACAGATATCCCGACCGGCGACGCCTCCAACCGTTCCGGCAGTTGCCTCGCGCCGCCCTCATAGAGCAGCAGCAGCGGATCCTCCGTGACGGTCAACGCCAGGCCCTTGCCGCGGGCATTCAACTCGCTCCGCCGCCCGTCGATGTCGATCAGAGTCACCTTCTCCGTGCCAGGCATGGGCAGCAGAATGTCGGCGCGGCCCTTGTCCTTCCACAGCACCTGCAGGCAGCGATTGTCGCGGTCGCGGAAGAGGAACGCGCTTGCGCCGTTGTCGTAGGTTCTCTGCCCCACGAACTTCTTGATGCAGATGCCGTTGACCATGTTGTAGTAAGCCACGGCGTCGAGCTTCGGGCAGTAGCGGCAGTAGCGGGCGTCGAAGATGTTGTGGACCTCGCTGGAAGTGCCGGCCAGCTTGGCGTCGCCATCGGGATACATCAGGTCGAACCAGGAGACATTCTGGCCGCCGCAGGCGAAGAACAACGCCAGTTTCTTCACCACCGTCGTGGCCACGGCCTGGCGAACCATGCCCTGGCTGTTCAAGCCGATTTCCGTCGACCAGATCGGCTTCTTGCCGCCGTACTTGGCGAAATACTTTTCGTAGGCATTGAACGTCCCGGGGATGGCCGCCCAATCCTCATAGGCATGGAAGTCGACCACGTCGCAGTAGTTCTGGAACCCGTTCTGGAAATATTCCTCGATCGGTCCCATCGAGCTGGCGATCACGATGATGCTCGGATCGATCTTCTTGACTTCTTCATAGATCACCTTGTAGGCCGCGATGTTCGCGCGGATCCGCTCGGGGTTCAGCGGCGGCTCGTTGCCCAGGTCGATCATCAGCGGGCGGACCTTGCCGTACTTGGCGATCCAGTTCCGCACGCCCTGCCGCAGGGCTTTCTCGTCGTACTTCTCCCAGCCGGGGTCGTGGTGCTCGATGGCATAGGCGGGCGAGCCGGTCAGCACGCCCATGCCCAGCTTCTCGCAGAGCTCGATGGTGGGGGCGTAGGGCTCATAGGGGGGATCGGCCGACCAGCCGCCCCAGATGCCGCAGATCCGCACGCCCAGGCGGTCGCTCAGGTAGAAGCACTCGCCGATGCGGTTGTCCCAGCTTCGGCTGGTGAAAGGAATCTCTTCGGGCTTGTACTGCTTGGCCGCCGCCTTGGGCAGGATCGCCAGGGAGGTGTAGTTGTGGAAGGGCTCGTCGCCTTCGCGGGCGATGTCGGCGTGCAGCTCGTAGTAGCGGCCGATCTCCAGCGCGACCCGGCCCAGGTCGATCTGGGCGTCATAAACATACTTCTTGCCCTCGCGCCGCGGGGGACCGAGCGCCACCTTGGCCGTGGGACCCTGTTCCGCGCCCCAGTAATCGCGGACTACCCATGACACTTCCTTCTGCTTGTCGTCGAGGGGCTTGGTGGCCACCACGGTGATTTTCACCGTCCGCTTGTCCTCGGGATAGAGCAGGTTGCCTATCTGGGCCGTCTCGAAGAGGATGCGATCAACTCGCTTGTCCTTCTTCGGGCCGGCGATGATCTCGGCCTGGATGCCGGCCAGGTAGACCACCGGCTGCTTGACTTGCCGGTCCGTCCCGGGCCCGATGATCAGCGCAACGTAGTCAGCCGGCCCGTGCCACTTGCCGTCGTTCGCGCCGCCCCAGTGTTCTCCGCCGGCGATTTCCTCGGGCTTGAGCACGATGTCGTGCCACTTGCCGTCGGCCACGATCGGCACACCGCCGCGCTGGTGGCACTGGCCGGAACGGTCGCCCAGCCGCAGGCTCATGGCCTTCACGTTGTCGGACTTGACCCTCAGCCGGATGGCGGCCAGGTCTTTCATTTCGACCTCCTTGAGGCCCCGCAAGGTCTGCACATAATTGCCGGCGCCGGTGAAATCGCCGGCCAGTTTCAGGCAGCTTTGCCCCTTTTCCGGCACGTCCTTGACAATGGTCAGCGAGCCCTTGGCGCCGGGGAACTCCTGCCCGTTATCGAAAGTCCATTCCGTCTGGCCATCATCGACCTCGTCGAGCTTGACGAGGGTCTTGATGTTGGTCGGCGACTCCGCGGCATAGCCGCTCGCGGACACACACAGCAGGGTCGAGACGATTCCCAGGATTCTTTTCATGGTTGCATGCCTTTGTGAGAGAGGTTTTATGAAGCGGGACCGGTGCCTTTGGAGTGCGATGGCTTGCCATCGCTTTTCAAGACGCGATGGCTATCGTCTGGCGCGGAATTGGCCGTTCTGAAAAGCGGTGGCAAGCCACCGCGCTCCAAAGCGTTACCGCGCCACCACGGGCGGGCGATCTTCCGGTCGCGCCCCCCAGGACTTGTTCGGTTTCGGACCCATATTCAAGATTAACTCGCCGCCGGCCACCAGCTCCGCATGGCTGAACCAGGACCGTGTCAAGGGCTTGCCGTTGAGGGTCGCCGACTGCACATACATGTTCTGCGCCGAATTGTTCTTGGCAAGGATCGTGAAGGTCCGCCCCTTGTGATAGCGGGCATCGAGGTGAATCGTCGCCTTGCTTACCAGCGGGCTGCCGATCACGTAGACGCACGAAGTCGGGTTGACGGGATAGAACCCCAACGCGCTCAGTACGTACCATGCCGACATCTGGCCGCAATCGTCGTTACCGCACAGCCCGTCCGGGGCGTTGAAATAGAGACTGGTCATCACCTGGCGGATGCGGGCCTGCGTCTTCCACGGCGCGCGGCGTAGTTGTACAGGTAGGCCACGTGATGGTCGGGCTCGTTGCCCTGGACGTATTGGCCGATCAGCCCGGTGATGTCGGGCGTCTCGGCGGCCACGATGGGTGTATTGTCGGTGAACATCTTGTCGATCTTATCGACGAATGCCTGGTCGCCGCCCATCAGCCCGACCAGCGCCGGCACGTTCTGCGGCACGAAGAAACTGTACTGCCAGGCCGTGGCCTCGGTGTAATCGGCCCAGAAAAGCTGGTAGGCGCTGAACGGCTCGCGCCACTTGCCGTCGGGCAGCTTGCCGCGCATGAAACCCACGCCCGGATCGAACACGTGGCGGTAATTCTCCGATCGGGCCAGGAACAGTTTGGCGTCTTCCGTCTTGCCCAGCATTTGGGCCATGCGGCCCAGACACCAGTTGTCGTAGGCATATTCCAGCGTGCGCGAGACCGACTGGTTCTGCTCGCCCCGCGGGGTGGTGGTGTCGGTGCTGGAGGGCACGTATCCCTTGGCGCGGTAGTCGGCCATGAGGTTGCGGTCCTGCATCAAGGCGTCGCGGGCCGCCTGGTAGACGGCCTCCACGTCGTAGCGGCGAAAACCCTTGGCATAGGCCTCGGTGATCACCGGGACGGCGTGGTTGCCGATCATGCACCAGGTCTCGTTGCCGGCCAGCGACCAGACCGGCAGCGCGTGCTGGCCGAACTGACGGTAATGGGCCAACATCGTGCCGATAAAATCGTCGACCCGTTGCGGCTGCACGATCGTCAGCAAGGCGTGTTCCGCCCGGAACGTGTCCCACAACGAGAACGTGCAGTAGTTCTGGAACCCTTGCGGGCGATGCACCTTGTGGTCCAATCCGCGATAGCTGCCGTCGACGTCGTTGTAGAGCGTGGGGGCCATGGCGGCGTGATAGAGCGCGGTGTAGAAGGTCTCGCGCGTGGCCGGATCGATGGCATCGATCTCGATGCGGCCCAGCATGTCGTTCCAGCTTGCCTGGGCGGCGGTGATCGTGCCTTCGAAATCCCAGGCGGGGATCTCGGCGGCCAGGTTCTTGCGGGCCCCCTCGACGCTCACGCCGGAAATGCCCACCTTGACCAGGATCGGCTCCTGGGAGTTCTTGTAGCCCACGCGGGCCGTCACGCGCAGGCCTTTGCCGTGCTTGGCCGCAATCGGTTTGCCATCGACCTCGATGCCCACGTCATCGAAGGGCCTGGAAAACTCGGCCACGAAGTAGCAAGTCTTGTCGGCTGCCCAGCCTTTGCTGCGGCGGTACCCGCTCAGCACGTTGTCCTTCTCCATGACCACCGCGCCTTCCAGGGCCACGTCCACCGGATCGTTGGCGATGCCGCGGACCAGGTCGAAGACTAAGGTCGCCGGCTCGCCCCCGGAAAAACTGTACTTGTGGAACCCGGTGTGGGCGGCGGCCGTCAGTTCCACCTTGACCTTGGGATTCTGCAGCAAAACACGGTAGTACCCCGGCCGCGCGATTTCATCCTTGTGGGAAAAGGGACATAAGTATCCTTCCTTGTTTTGGGGAGGCAACGTGGAGCCCAGCGGCGTAATGCGGATGTCGCCCAGGTCCGGGCAGCCAGTCCCGCTCAGGTGGTTATGGCTGAAGCCCAGGATCGCCTTGTCCTCATAGTGATAGCCGGAACAGTGTTCCCAGCCGGACAGCCCCGTATCCGGGCTGAGCTGGACCATGCCGAAGGGCACGGTCGCGCCCGGATAGGTGTGGCCGAAGGTCGCCGTTCCGACGATCGGGTGGGCCGAGTCGATCTCCGCCGGCTCGCCCGCCGGGCATGCCGCGGACAGGGCCAGCCACGCACAGAAGGCAATGGAAAGAACAAAAAGCATCAGGCATTTCATGATGAAGTTCCTTATTACTTGGAGTGCGGTAATTCATTACCGCTTTTATTTTTTCGTTTTCTTCACCGATCAACGATCGGCTTGCGCCAGGCCAAAAAAGCCGCTCCGCCGACCAGGAGTACACAGCGCTTGAGGAAAGCGGTAATAAATTACCGCACTCCAAATTAACTCACTTCGCCGCACGACTCGCGGACCACCAGGGTGCAGCCGAGGAGGATGTCGCGCGAAGGCATTTTGCGGTCCTCGATCCGCCCGGTCATCGCCCGCACCGCGGCGGCCCCGATCTCCCGGCTGGGCTGGCGAATGGTGGTCAATGGCGGCGAGACCATGTGGGCGTAATCGTCGTCGTCCACGCCGATGACCCGCACGTCGTGCGGCACGCGGAGTCCCAGGCAGTGCAGGCTCCGCATCAAGGTGGCCGCCGTCGTATCGTTCGCGCAGACAAAGGCATCCGGAATTTTCCGTGCCAGGCCCTTGACGAACTCCAGATCGGCCGGGTCGCCGCGGCGGACCCAGCTCTCCTTATAGCTCGCCGCGTGGAAACGGAACGCCCGCCGGTAGCCTTCCGTGCGGGCCTCCACCGTGGGCGCGGACAAGGAAACGGCCACGTGTTCGATATGCCGGCAACCCATTTTCAGCAGGTAGTCGGTCTGCAGGTAACCGATGCGGTAATTGTCGACGCCCACCAGATCGAACTCGCTGCGGCCGGGAAAGGGCAGCACGTCGCGGTCCAGGAGCACCACGGCAATGCCGGCCCGGGCCAGCGTCTCGGCCGTCTGCCGATTGATCTGCTCCATCTCCGGCTCCAGTTCGAGGGGGGCGAAGAACACGCCGGCCAGCTTCTGTTGCACACACTGCCGGCAGAACTGCTCGATCGCCTTCTCTGAGTCCCCATGGCCCAGGTTGGCCCACAGCAGGTGAAAGCCGTGGCTATGCGTGGCCCGCGCGATTTCGTCACAGATCGGGCCGAAAATCCCCATTTTATCCCGCCGCGGGACGAGCAGGCCCAAGGGCATGGTCTGGAGGGCATCCACCCTCCGCACGAACGTGCCGATTCCGGGGCAGCGCTCCAACAGCCCGGCAACCTCCAGTTCCCGCATCGCGCGGGCGACGGTCGGCCGCGAGGCCCCGAACTCCCGCATCAACTGCACGTCGGTGGGAACGCGATCGCCGGGCACAAACACGCCGCGGGTAATCGCGGAGTGGATATGCTCGAAGATTTTGCGATGTTTCCGCTGTTCGACAGGTCGCGTTTCCATAGCCTTGACTTTACAATATCTTGGCGTTTACGTCAAGTGCCCAAAAGCCGAATCGCTGGAAAAACATCGAAAAAACACTGTTTTTAGGCGGTTTTAAGCAGTCTTTACATTTGTTTTCATTGAGCACGCAAAACTCTTGACAATATGGCAGAATCCTGGTACATTGAGCGTTGATGAAAGTCTCCGCCCCGACCGTGGCGGTCTCTGTCAGGTTGTCACGGTAGGCGGCAAGTCAACCATCTGGATTGTTCTTTTCAAGGAGAATTTGTCATGTCCTGGGTGACGAATTATGTGCCCTCTATTGTTTTTCATCGGAACCGTCCTCTGCCGCGATGTGTTGAACCGTCGCATTGCTGGCATCCCGAAAGGGCAGCGACAGCCCTTGCTATGATCTTCGCGGTCCTGTTGGGACTCGCCCTGGCCCAACTGCCCACCACCGCACAAGGCCAAACCGAAACGATTATCGCAACCGACTTCCCCTCTACGAATATTACTACAGGGACCAATTTGCTCGGCACCCAGTTAGGCTTGTCTTCGGGCGCGGCTGTCAATTTGCCCGGTGGTAGTTGGAGCGTGAACTGTGGCGGCGACGACACCACCCAGCCGCCGAGTCTCTATCCGGCGTCATGGGGTTATCCCACCGTTGTGGCCGACACACTCAGTTATGCCAATGCTTGCCTTGCCGTACCCCTGACTGGCAACGGCTATGCCCCGCAACAAGGACAGTTGACCATATCGACCGACGTCCAATTTGGCCCATACAACCCAGGGTGGGATGGCGGGCTGGGATTCTGGTCGACCCTGCCGGCGGCGGGAAGCGGCGTGTGGGGTTCCGGTAATCCACCGGCGGGAACGTTCTCCGGCTTGGAGGTAGTAAACGACAATGCCATACAGGCCTACATCAACGGTGCGGCAGTTGGCTCGCCTGTCTCCCTGGGTTACACCATTGGCGATAGCAATCATTCGAGATCCAATTTTTACAATCTGGCGTACACCATTGATACAAGCAGCGGGTCGATCTCGAACGTCTCGTTCAACGGAGCATCGCTGACCGGTTTCTCCGCCACCGGGTTCTCGGTTTCCGGCACGGCCTATGCCGGCGTTACGGCAGCCCAGTGGGACGCTGTCGCCTTTGAAGACTTGTCTGTCGTTGGACAAGCGCCGCCCCCCCCACCACCGCCATCCAACTGGACTGGCGCCACCAGCGGCGACATCAGCGACGGGACGAACTACAACCCCAGCCCAGTGACCGCCTCAGACCTGCAATTCTTCGTCTCGACTTCGGCGTCCATGCATCTGCCCTCTAGCAACTCGACTGCGGGGACCGCCGCCGGGTTGATCTTCGGCAACGGCTACGATCCGGGCGGCACGGTGAGCATCACTTCGTCCAACGGCATTACCATCGGCGGCGACGGCATCGCCGACACCGCTTTGCGAGCTATCACCCTGGCTCTGCCGATTACTCTGGCAAAGCCCCAGAGTTGGTCCAACAACTCCGCCAGCACCATGACCGTGTCGGGAAATGTTGACAATGGCGGCTTCAACCTTGCTATCGTGGGCAGCGGCAACGTCGCCCTCAACGGCGCCGTGAACGGCGCTGGCGGTCTGACCTACGGTGGCGGCGGCACCTTGACGCTGAACGCGGCCAACGGGTACGGGGGCGCAACGAACGTCGCCTCTGGCACGGTAGTCCTCGGCGTAGCCAACGCCCTTCCCACGGGCACGACCCTGACCGTCAACGGAGGCGGCCTCGACCTTAGCGGCCATGACCAACAGGTCGCCACCCTCTCCGGGTCCGGCGGCGTAGTCACCAGCAGCGCCGGCGCGCTTCTGTTGACCGTCAACACCGCCGGCGCCTCGAACTTCGGCGGCGCGGTCACGGGCAGTCTGGCCGTGACCATGGCCGGCAACGGCGTCCAGACCCTCAGCGGCGTCAACTCCTACTCCGGCGTCACCAATGTCAACACGGGCACCCTGGAATTCGGCCAAGTTGCCAGCCAGCCCACGGGCGGAAGCGTCAACGTCGCCGCCGGCGCCACCCTGGCCGTACTCGCCAGCGGCTATGGCAACAGCGATATTGACAACATCTGGAACGGCACAGGCAATATAACCTTCGCCAAGGGCGCCTTCCTGGCAATCGACTCCACCGGCGGCAGCTACACCTATAGTTCCATTATCGGCGATGCCAACGGCGGCACCACGCCCCTGAAGCTTTCCGCGATCGGCACGGGCACACTCGTCCTCAGCGGCAATAACGCGTTCACCGGCGGCATGTACGTGAACGGGGGCACTGTGGTCCTCAGCGGCAGCAATAGCTTCACCGGCGGCTTGTTCCTCAACGGCGGCACCACGGTCGCCACCACCGACAGCAATTTTGGCGTCACCGGCGGCAGCATCACATTCAACGGCGGCACCCTCGAAATGCCGACCACCGCCATCGGTTTGGCGGCGTCTCGGCCCATCGTTGTGAACGCCGGTGGCGGCAGCGTTGCCGTCAATATCGCCCACAACGGCGACCCCAGCACCTTCTCCATCCCGGACAATATTACCGGCAGCGGGCAGCTCAGTCTTCCTTACGTCAATTACAATCAGATCCACTATGTTCTTTCCGGCGACAACAGCGGATTCACCGGCATCTTGTCTCCCAACAATCGTTCCATGCTTGAGTTGGACGGCCCCAAGTCCGGCGGCGCCGGACAAATTGTCTTCCTGAATTGGGACGGTTACGGTAACGGCACCCCCCCGTTCCTCCCGGCGCTTCTGCTCCGCAACAACACGGCGACGACGTTCCTGACCTCGAATGTTGATTTCGCCACCAACGGCGCCATCGGCACTAGCCCTGCCGTAATTGACGTGGGCCCCCTCACCTCCGGCGCCGCAGGCACCACCCTGACATTGAACCAGGTGACCGTGGACTATAACATAGGCAGCAAGACACTGAACATTACCGGGGCTAGCGGCTATAACCTGGGAATCACAACCTTGAGTGTCGCCGCCTATTCCGAGGAAACCCTTCAGCCCACGACCGCCAGCGTAGTGATTGGCGCGGTGACTGGAACCTTTGGTGGTTATGAGAGTACGACACCCCACTTGACCCTCGGCGGCACGGCGACGGGCAACACGATTGGGTCGATCCAAATTCAGGGGAGCAGCCTCTACGGCCAGCCCGTTGTCCAAGTTAACTCAGGCGTTTGGACGTTCACCGGGTCTAGCACTTATACCGCACCCATGATTATCGCCGGCGGCGAGGTTAATCTTAACTTTGGCGCGGCTTCCTCGCCGACATCGAACATCATCCCCAGCGGCGGGACTGTGACGCTTGGCGGCGGTCGGCTCGTGTTGACCGGTTCTCCCGGCGCGAGCAACTCCCAGACCGATGCTGTTACCAATGTCGGCACCTACACGAACACGTATGGCGTTGTCGTGCAAGCCAACGGCAGCTCGTCGGTCGTACTCAACTCCAACGGCGCCTCAGCCCTGAGCCTGAACTTGGGCGCTATTAGTCGCACCATCGGATCGACGTTGGACATCTCGCAGCCCAGCGGCACGCTCTCCGCAATCAACGGCGTGCTCACGAGCTCGGGTGTAGCCAGCACCATTTTGACTGCCAACGGCGTGGCCTATGCCACGATCGGCGGCAGCGATTGGGCCGCCATGGACGCAAGCAATACCTTCCTCGTCGGGCTCTCGACCCTTGGCGGCTACACCCAGAGCACGTCGGCCAGCCTTGCGGGCAACGCCGACGTGGCTGAGCGGCGTCACGACCACGACCCTGGCAGGAAACACGGCCGTCACCAGCCTGCGCTTCAACCAGAACCAGGCGACGGCCCTCAATCTCGGCGGCAACGTCCTGACTACGGGCGGCATCCTCGTCACCCCCGCCGTGGCGACGGCCGGATCGACGATCGGCAACGGCACGCTGGAAGGGGCGGCCGGACAAGACCTGGTCGTCATTCAGAACAGCTCCCAGCCGCTGACCATCGGCGCGAGCATCGCCGACAACACCGCCGCCACCGGCCTGACCAAGGCCGGCGCGGGGGCCGTAGTCCTCAGCGGCACGAATACGTATAGCGGCCCCACCTACGTCAACGCCGGGACCCTGCAGTTCGCCACTCCGGCCGCACTGGGGCCGAGCAGCGTGACGGTCAACGGAGCGACGTTGGCGCTGAATGTGGGTGGTCCCGGCGAGTTCAATGCCGCCAACAGCGGAAGTGGCAGCCTAGGCAATGTCCTCAGCACCACAACCTGGAATGCCGGTTCGACGATCAGCATCGATACCAGCAACGCCGTCGGCGCCCTCACTTACGGCCAGGCCATCGCCGGCAGCAGCGCGGCGCAAACTGCCAACCTGGGGTTGGCTAAACTCGGTACCGGGACCCTGGTCCTCAGCACCGCCAGCAACTACGGGGGTGGGACCACCATTATCGGCGGCACGCTTCAGTACGGCACCTACAACGCGCTGCCCACGGCCGGCGCGGTCCAGGTCTCCGGCGGCGTGCTCGACCTGAACCAGTACGGCGGCAGCGTCGGCGCGGTGACCTTGGTCAACGGCATGATCACCGGCTCCTCCATCTCGTCCTTGACGGCCACGAGCTACGCGGTGCAAAACGGCACGGTCAGCGCGGAATTGGCCGGCAATTCCGCCGCGCTCACCAAGACCACCACCGGCACCGTGGTCCTTTCGGGCGACAATACCTACAACGGTGGCACGACCGTTAGCGGCGGCACGCTCCAACTGGACAGCCCCAGCGCCCTGGGCACGGGCGGCCTTGTTGCCAACGCCGGGACCGTGGACCTCAACGGCTTCAGCCTGACCACGACCGCCAACAACGCCCTGCCGTCGCTGGCCGGGACCGCGGGCACGATTACCGACAACAGCGGCGGCGGCGCCACGACCCTCACGGTGAGCCAATCGGCCACGACTACCTTCGGCGGCACGATCAAGGATGGCCCGTCGAACCAACTGGCCTTGGAGTTGACCGGCCCCGGCACGCTGACCTTGAGCGGCAGCAATCCTTTCACCGGCGGCACGACCGTTTCGGACGGTACGTTGATTGTTACCCACAGCACGGGTTTGGCCGACGGGTCGAGCTTGACCGTCGGCGATCCCACGCAGTTCGGGTCCGGCGGGGCGGTCGCTTCGCCGAGTGTGGCCGCCGTGCCCGAGCCGGGCGCGCTGGCGTTGCTGGCCGTGGGGCTGGGCGTCGGATTCGGCGTCCGGCGGAGGAGGAAAGGGCATTAGTACTCGGTACTTAGTACTCAGTACTCAGCACTAGGGTGTGGTCGAGCGCAGCGCTGACCCACCACAAGATGTCAGGAAATGGGTGGGTCAGCGCTGCGCTCGACCACACCGTACTTACTACTCAGTTCGAAACCATTAACTTACCCGGCTGCCGCCACTTGCAGGTCGCTTGCCTGGCTTTCTCGAGCTTGGACCAGGTAGCGGCGGACCCGCTTTCGGGTGGCGAGTGGCGGCAGCCGGATTCCTATTGTACAGAAGTCGTAGGGTGGGCCGAGTGAAACGAGTCCCACCATGTTTCCGCGTTTCTCATGGTGGGACTCGCCGACCGTGCAAGCACGGTGCCCGTCGGCCCACCCGACAGACTGCTTGGAGAAGGAGAATGAGGATGAAAATGCATGCTGCGATGTTGACGCTGGTCGTGCTCGCGGGCACGATCGGTGTCGTGGGCGAAAACCGCGCCTGGGCCGCCGATCAAAAATCGACGCCGGTGATGGTCCAGGACTTCGAGAAGGCCACGCCGCCATCGGCCGTGTGGGTGGTGGGCATCCCCAACGAGAATGCCTCGATCGCGCTTTCGACCGAGCATCCCTACGAGGGAAAACAGTGCCTCAAGCTGCATTACCATTTCACTGGGCAAGGGCAATACATGGGTATCAATGTGCCCATCAAAAAAATCCAGGCGCCGGTCCATAAACTGCGTTTCATGCTCTATGGCGATGGTTTGGGGTGTGGATACGGGCTGTATGTGAATGACGTCAGCGACGAGACCCACAAGTATCGGAACGCCGAAACGATGCAGATCGATTTCAAAGGCTGGAAGGAGATCGTCATCGACCTGGATGCGCCCACGAGACTTGGGGCGGCGACAAGAACGGCAAGATCGACTACCCGATCAGCAAGATCACGCTGGAGATCAGCCAGGCCAAGCAGCCCGCCGAGGGCAACCTGTACTTCGATGCCATCCGCGTCGACTCCGATAAGAGTGTGGAGGAGACCTTGGGCAGCCTGGTTTCCGTGGTCTCGCCCCCCTATTGCTCCGACATCAAGGGGGATACGCCCGTCATGGTTGCGGCGCCCGGCTTCAAGAGCGTGACCGTGAAATGCTGGAAACAGGGCGGGGAGTTCGGCGCCGATTCCACGGTGGCCACGGTAGCCCTCGATGCGAATGGCAACGGCTCGTTCGTCTTTCCGGCCGATGCCTACCCGCACGGGCCGATCACGGTGCGGATCAGCGGCCAGAATGGGAGCCTCAAGGACAATTGCTATCTTCAGCTTTACAACAAGGGGGGCGTTTCATGGAACGAAGGAATGCCCAAGGATCCGCCGCAGGCGGCAGGCATGTCGCTGGTCTTCGCCGACGATTTCAAGGGGCCGTTGTCGATCTCCAGCACCAATAACAAGGCCACCTATTACGACCACAAGCCGCCCAACGGCTGGCAGGACTTCAGCGCACACGCCTTCACCAGCCACGAATCGCCGAACAATCCCTTTGCCCAGGTCGATACCTACCTGCGGATCAGGGCCAACGACAAGACGCATTGCTCCGGCCTGATCTGTTCCATGAAAAACGACGCCAGCGGCGTCACGGCCAAGGCCCCCTGCTACTTCGAATGCCGGTTCATCGGCCCCAACGCCATCGGCACCTGGCCGGGCTTCTGGCTCCTGACGGACCAGATGACGGATTTCAAGACCAGAAAAGACTGGGACAAACTGCCGGTCGACGAACTGGACATCATCGAGGCCTACGGCGGGGAGGGCCCCGGCTCGCCCAATGCGTTCGACCTGTACATGGTTACCCCCCACTGCTGGAACGGGGGCGAGGCCGGCAAGGCCCTGGAACAGAAGGCATTCCAAGGGATGCACAATCCGATCAGTATGCACAAGTTCGGCATTCCCTCGACCTGGTTCGAGGCGTTCCACACCTATGGCTGCAAGATCACGGAAACCGACACGATTTACTACTGCGACAACATCGAGGTTGGCCGCCACGCAACGTTCCCGGTCTCCAAACAAAAGCCGCTTTTCTTTTTGATCAATCTGGCCACGGGCGGCGGCTGGCCTATCGATTTGTCGCGCTATGGCATGGCCGACATGTATGTCGATTACGTGCGGGTCTATCAGGGCAAGAAATAATCGGAGGATCAAGTATGAAGGTGCATGCAATGTTGGCGTTGGTCGTGCTCGCGGGCACGATCGGTGTGCCCGGCGGTGAAAGCCGCGCTTTTGCCGCGGAGCAGAAACTCACGCCGGTGATGGTCCAGGATTTCGAGAAGGCGCCGCCGCCGAGCGTATGGGTGGTCAACATCCCCAACGAAAATGCTTCGGTCCAGTTATCGACCGATCAGCCGCACGACGGGAAGCAATGCCTCAAATTGCATTACCACTTCCTCGGCGCCGCGGGTTTCCAATACCTGGGCATCCCAAACAAGGTCGAGATCCAGGGCCCGGTGCATAAGCTGCATTACTGGCTGAGGGGCGACAACTCGAAGTGTTCCTACGGGCTGCAGGTGCTCGACGCCAAGGGCAAGACGCACCAGTACAGGTCGCTTTCCAGCAACACGGGCCAAGGCGGGATCATCGACTTCACCGGTTGGAAAGAAGTCATCTTTGAACTTAACGTTCCTCACGAGACGTGGGGCGGTGACAAGAACGGCAAGATCGATTATCCCATTACTACGGTCGTCTTCACCGTCGGTCAGCCGATGGAACGGGCCGGCGGAATGGAGAAACCGTTGGCCGCTGAAGGCAATCTATACTTCGATTCCCTCAGCGTCGATTCCGAGAAGAGCGTGGAGGAGACCCTGGGCAGCCAGATTGCGGTGCTCGCGCCGGAGTATTGCTCCGACGTGCGGGGAGACACGCCCGTCACGCTTGCCGCCCCCGGCTTCAAGAGCGTGACCGTGAAATGCTGGAAGCAAGGCGGCCGGTTTGGCGCGGATTCCACGGTCGCCATGGTGGCCCTCGATGCGAAGGGCAACGGCAAGTTCGTCTTTCCGGCCAACGCCTACCCGCACGGGCCGATCACGGTGCGGATCAGCGGTCAGAACGGGGCCCTCAAGGACAACTGCTACCTGCAGCTCTACAACAAGGGGGGCGTCTCCTGGAACGAAGGCATGCCCAAGGACCCGCCGCCGGCGGCCCAAGGCATGACGGTCGTGCTGGCCGACGATTTCAACGGCCCGCTCTCCATCGGCGGCGACAACGAGAAGACGGCCTACTACGACCACAAGCCGCCCCACGGCTGGCAGGACTTCAGCCAGCACCGCTTCACCAGCCGCGCCGAGCCCGGCAACCCGTTCGTCCACGTGGACACGTACCTGCGGATCCGGGCCAGCGACAAGACCAAGAGTTCCGGCATCATCTCCTCGGTGAAGAGCGATGGCAGCGGGATCAAGGTCTCGGTGCCGTGCTATTTCGAGAGCCGCTTCCTCGGCCCCAACGCCATCGGGACATGGCCAGGCTTCTGGCTGCTGACCGATAACCTGAGCGACCCCAAGTTCACGCTGTGCGACGAGCTGGACATCCTCGAGGCCTACGGCGGCGAGGGGCCGGGACATCCCAACGCCAGAGACATCTACATGATCACCCCGCACGCCTGGAGCCAGCCGGGCTCGGCGGCGGAGGCCATGTGCAACAAGTTTTACCGCACGAAGAGCCCCTGTCACATGAGCAGGTTCGGCATCCCCTCGACCTGGTACGAGGCGCCGCACACCTACGGCTGCAAGATCACCGAGACCGACACCATCTACTACTGCGACGACATCGAGGTGGTCCGCCACGAGACGCTGCCGGTGTGCAAGCAGAAGCCGCTGTTCTTCATGGTCAACCTGGCCACGGGCGGCGGCTGGCCCGTCGATCTGTCCCGCTACAACGGCCTGGCCGACATGTACGTCGATTACGTGCGGGTCTATCAGGGGAAGAAATGAGAGGTGGTGCGGGCCTCTCGCCTGCCGTGGCAGCCGGCATGGCTGCACCACATGACACGGAGAACGGAAACCTCGATGAAGCGAAGAATTCTGTGCACAACCATCGGGTTGATCCTCTGGGTCGCCGCGGCGCGGGCGGGCGACTGGCCGGGGTGGCGCGGCCCCACGGGCTGCGGCACCACCGATGAGAAGGACCTGCCCTTGAAGTGGGACGGCAAGACCGGCGAAGGCCTTCTGTGGAAGACCAAGCTTCCCGGTTCGGGCCATTCCTCACCCATCGTCTGGGGCGACCGCGCCTTCGTCACCACGTCGGCCAGGCAAACCCCGGAACAAGAGAAGAACAAGGAAATGCCCGAACATCATTTCTCCTGTTGCCGGGTCAGCGACGGCAAACTTCTCTGGACCACCCGCATCGCCCCCGGGCGGCTCCAGGCCTACATCGGCGCATTCGCGGCGCCCACGCCGGTCACGGACGGGAAAGCCGTCTATTGCTGGTTCGGCTCGGCGGTGGCGGCCGCCGTGGACATCGACAGCAAGCTGCTCTGGCGCCGCGAGCTGAGCGACGAATTCTTGAAGAAGCCGCCGCTCCTCAACCCGTGCATTGCCGCAAGCATGGTCCTGTACCAGGACGCGGTGATCGTGCTGCTGGAGCAGGGCGGCGGCGGGACCCTGCAGGCATGGGACAAGCGGAACGGGGAAGTGAAGTGGGAACAGAAGCGCGACAAGAACACGTGTACCCAGTGCAACACGACTCCGCTGCTGATCGACGTCCAAGGCAAGCCGCAGATGGTGATCTTGGCTTCGAAGATTCTCCAGTCCTTGAACCCGGCTGACGGCACGCCCATCTGGTGGTGTACTTCCGCGCATGGGTTCGCTGCGTCGCCGCTGTATAGTGCCGGCCTGATCTATACCGACTTGGGCGACGACCGGTTGGCAATGGCGATCGACCCGACCGGCAAAGGCGACGTGACCAAGACGCACGTGAAATGGAAGGTCCCCGACGTTGAGGGCCAATGGAGTTCGGCGGTCGCCGACGGCCAATACGTTTACAGGCTCGACGAGTCGAGCGCGCTCACCTGCCGAAATCTCCTCACCGGCAAAGTGCTCTATACCGAACCGCTGAAGGACGTCTCCTCGCCAGCCAGTCCGATCGCCACGGCCGACGGCCGCATCTACTTCGTCGGCTCCGCGAAGGGCTACGTGGTCAAGGCGGGGCCCAAGTTCGAGATCATCGGCGGCGGCAACCTGGGGGGCTGGGACTTCGGCGCGGGCGCGTCGGCGGCGATTGCGGGCGGCCGCATCTTCGTCCGCGACGGCGAGTTCCTTTATTGCGTCGCCGCCGGAGCTGCCAAGAGCCATCAGCCGTAGGATGGACATCCGAGTCCGTCCAGTCCCACCCTGCTCGGTTTGGGCCTCCTGGAATCACGGAATCCACTTGGCCTTGCCGGTTACCATCCGCAATTCCGCGGCGTGGAACGTCGCCAGGGAACGGGTGCTCAGATAGAATCGCCTTGGCAGGTTCGGGACCTGCTGGATGTAGGGACTGACATTGCTCAGCGACGCCTCCCTGCCTTGCCAATGAATCAAGGGTTGGCCGTCAAGCGCAACGTCGATCATTGCCGCGTCGCCGATGCGACGCACTTTCAGCAAGACCTTGTATCGCCTCCCGTCGACCAGTTTGACCTTGGATGTTGTCGTCGAATTCCGATAGCAGTTCTTGCCGTCGATGTTTCCCAGCCCGCTTCCCAACTCGCCGATCGCCAAGGCGCAGTTGTGGGCGCCCACGGGAAAATCGATCAAGATCTCATCGTGCTCCGTCTCTCCGGCCTTGATGCGCGTGAACGATACTTGCAAGTCGTACTGGCCGCTGGCGTCCACCGGCAAGGCCAGTGTTGCCCAGTCATCCTGCTTGCCCTCCGACAGCGGCGGGAACGAAACGCATGTTGCATCCGCCCCGTTCCGGGCCCACTTGCCCCACTTGCCGTCGGCATCGTCCCGCTCAAAATCGGTCCAGGCCAGCAAGTCAACCGCCCGGCGGCCAAACGCTTCGCCGAAGACCCTTCCCCGCACCAGATCTCGCTCCAGGCTCTTCAGCCCGGGCAGGGCCCTTTCATACCAGTAGGCGGCCCGTTGCTTGCCATGCGCCGCCCACCAGGCATCGCCCAGCTTGACCTGCTCTTGGACAGTTGCCGCCCCACGCAGGTCCCTCTCGGCCAGCGCCCGCAGGGCGGCGTTGCTGCCCCGCGCCAACATCGGCAGCCCCTTTTCCCAGTCGTCCTTGGCGAAGCACAGGTGCTTGCCCAGCACCAGGTTCGCGTCGGGATCGCGCGGATTGTCTTTGAGCGCGGCCAGCGCCGCCTTGGCCTCGGCGCAGGCCTTCGCCGCCGCTTCCAACTCCTTGTTCTGCGCCACGGTTTCCTGAACGAGCACTCGATCCTTGGTCGGCCAGACCAGTTGGCTGGCCTGCTTGCCCATTTGCCGGGCGAGATCGACGTTGTCCTCGGCAATCGCCTCGTTCATCACTTCCAGGGCCGACTCGACCATGGCCTTGCGCTGCGGCAGGGAGTGAATTTTCTTGGCTAGCTGCTCGATGACCTCCGCTTTCGCCTCCGCGGCGCGAACCTGGTACTCGCCTGCCAAACAATCGATAACGTCCAACGCCAGCTCAACCTGGCCCGCTTCCACTGCCAGTTTCCTGGCTTCCTGCAAGAGCGCAAACCGCGCGGGCGGATCGCTCTTGCTTTCCTCGGCCTTGTCGAGCAGCCTGTAGACAAGCCCGAGTTTATCGAAAGCCGGGTAGCCCGTCTCGTACGTCTCGCGAATCATCGCCGCGGCTTGCTTCTGCGCGGCTTCATCGGGAACCGCCAGCTTCTCTTGCGGCGGGGCGGGCGCCTCGGCGCTCTGCGGCTTTTTTTGCGGCGGAGTGGAAACGTCGGCGTTGTGCGGCTTTTCTGGCGGCGGAGCTGGCAGCTCCGCGTTTTGCGGTTTTTCTTCAGGGGGTCCTTGCGGTTCGTTTGGTTTCGGTTTCTCTTCGGCAGGCAAAGAGGCCTTCGACGGCGGCGGTTGCTGGGTTCCCGGCGCGGCATCTGGGGGACCGCGCTCAGGCGGAAGGCGCGTGATTCCGGCAGTCGGCGGCAAATCGGCCGGCTTCGGCGGATTGGTGGCCGGCGCCGGGCGTGAGACCGGGGGAACTTCTTTCACGGCATCTGCGCCCGGTTTTGGCTTCACACTCTCCGGGCGCGGAGGATCGGGCAAGACCGTGCCTTGCTCGGCGGGCTTGGCAGGTTCCTTGAAATCTCTCTCGGGCTCCAAGCCCGCGGGCTCCGAGCCCACAGGCGCAATCTCGCCGGGGGCCGCAGCGGTGGGCCGAGACTTCGATTCGGTCGCTGCGACTTCCTTATCACCTCTGCCCAGCTTGACGATCAGAACGACGGCCAGAACAAGGGTCATCCCCGCAAGCAACCCTAATCCCAGCCAGATTGGCTTCCGGTCCGACGATGGTTCAGGCGTCGCCGTCGCCGGGGCGCTGGGCGCGATGGGCGGCGGGTTCGGAAAATCGACGCGACCCGGAGTACCGGGTGCCCCGGTTGGCGGGGCGAGCACGGGCGAAGGAGGAAGCGGCGGCGCAATCGACTGCCGCAACCGCAGGTCGTAGGCGGTCCGCTTCTCGGGATTCAGCAGGCAGATCTTCGCCGCCGCAATTTCGTTCAATAATTTCTGCGAAAGATCGGTGTACTTTCCGGTCTGGAACGAGCGGACGTGCGTCATGCGCTGGTCGGCCGCGTTGGCGATGGCGTCGACGTTGGTCTCGAAGAGCTCGACCCCCAAGAGCCGGTAATGGTTGGGAGGTTGATCCTTCGGCGGAATGGCCAGCCATTGGTAATAGGGATCGAATTCTGCCACTTTTCGCAAGGCCATTCAGTGATCGCGGCAACAAGAGCTACTCCATCGAGTGTAGGGGACACCCAGCGGAGTGTCAATTGCCGGCCACCCAGGGGCACAGGGCCCTGTCACGGGACCAGGAGTCCCCTTTTTGCCTTTCCCCTCGGCGGCGCTAGAATTGCAGGATGTTCTTTTCCACAGCGTCCGTTTTCCCAGGCAAAGGAGGGGAGCGTGAATCGCCAATTGCTTGTTTCTGTTGCCGGCCTGTCGCTGGCATTCGTGGCGCTTATCGACACGCACCGCGCGTCGGGCGCCGTCATCTATTGGAATGGGACCGGCACGAGTTGGAGCAGCACGGCGGACTGGTCCACTAATGGTAGTTTAACCACGCCCCACCCGGCTGCCGTTCCTGGCAGCGGGGACACGGCAACCTTTAATATTGCGATCGTCAACTCGCCGCAATCCGTCGATTTGAATGCGAACCAGGCGGCGCTGGGGCTGGTTTTCAGCAGCACGGCAAGCGTCCTGCTCGAGGGCGGCGGCTCAGACCGCACGCTGAATCTGGGCACGAGCGGCATCACCGACGACCCGGGTGCGGGCGCCGTCACCATCGGCTCGGCCACCGCCGGCCAACAGGTCGCGATCAGTCTGAGCGGCGCGCAGTCCTGGACCAACAATAGCGCCGTCGGCGTCCTGACGATCAACGGCAGCACAATCGACACCGAGGGATACACGCTCACGGTCGGCGGCGCCGGCGCCACCACCATCGGCAGCGGCATCACCGGCGGCGGCAACCTGTCGATAGTCGGCACCGGCACGGTTTCGATTTCCGGCGCAAACAGCACCGGGTCGACGTCCGTCAACAGCGGCGCCCTGCAAATGCTCGCCGGATATCTACCGGGCGTTTTCGATTCCGTCGGCGTCAGCGGAAATGCGACCTTCGTCCAGTCGGGCGGGACGCATTCAGTGTCCGATACCCTCACCATCGGCAACGGCAACAGCGGAACGTACAACCTGGTCGGCAACGGGCTGCTGACCATGCCCGGCGCCAACGCCGTCGAGTACATCGGCGATACCGGCACTGGCAGCTTCACGCAGTCGGGCGGGACCCACACGATTTCTTCCGGCAACCTGTATATCGGTTACGGCGACACGGGGTCCTACACCCTTGGCCCTATCGGCCAGTTATCCGTAGCTTACGAAAACCTCGGCTACTCCGGCAGCGGCAGCTTCACCCAGACCGGCGGAACGCATTCCGTGTCCGGCTTCCTGTACGTCGGAACTGGCGCCTCCGGGACCTATAACTTGATGGGCGGGCTGCTGTCCCTGCCCGTCGCCGCCGTCGAGTACATCGGCTTGTCCGGCAGCGGCAGCTTCAACCATTCGGGCGGGACCAATTCGGTCGTCAATTTCGCCCTTGGGTACAACACGGGCAGCTACGGAACGTATCAACTCGGCGGCAGCGGCCTGCTTTCCGCGGGAGTCGAAACCGTGGGCGCTATCGGCACCGGCAGTTTCACGCAGTCGGGCGGGACCAATACGCTCTCCGATACCCTGTACCTTGGCTTCTCCGCCGGCGCTCTCGGCACGTACAGCCTGAGCGGCAGCGGCCTGCTTTCCGCGTCCCCGGAGACGATCGGGTACTATGGAACCGGCGTATTCACGCAGTCGGGCGGCACGAATTCGGTCGGCGGCCTCGTCCTGGCCCAAAACAACGGCAGCGTGGGGACCTACGCGCTCAACGGCGGCTTGATCACGCTTTCCGCGTTGTCCCAGGGCGCCGGCTCGGCGGCCTTCAATTTCAGCGGCGGGACGCTCCAAGCCGCAACGACCTTTGCCGCCACCGCTCCCTTCGTGCTCGTTTCCGGCGGGAGCGGCGGCATTTTCTTCGACACCGGCGGAAACACCCTGGCGCTTGCCGGCGGAATCAGCGGCAACGGCAATCTGACCAAGATCGGCGCCGGCCTCTTGGCCCTTAGCGGCGCGAGCACCTATAGCGGCAGCACTACGGTCACCGCCGGGACCCTGGCCGTGATGGCGGATAACGCCTCGTCGGCGCTGGTCGCCGAGAGCGGCGCAGTGCTCCAATTCAACGGCGCGACCGTCAATTTGAATACGCACTACGTCCGCGCCTTGCTCGGCGGGAGCGTGCAGTATCAAAACGCCACGATCAACGGCGGTTTCCTCCGCGGGCCCGGCGTGCACACGCTCATGGCGGGCTCGACCAACAGCTTCAACGCCACGACGATCAATACCGGCACGGTGCTCCAGCAGAACGGCAGCGCCGCGTTCATCGACGTGACCAATGTCGGCCAACTGAACAACAACGCCCCCTTGACCTGGGACGGCGGCCTGAACAACGGCGGCGCGACGTTGACGATCGGCAACACGGCCGCCGTCAGCGAATGGAACAACGCCGGCCTGGTGGTGATTTCCAGCAGCGGAGTGCTCGACAATCACGCGACCGACCTGACGAGCTACGGGGGCGGCCAGATCACGGTCAACTCCGGCGGCACGCTCAACGCCGACAGCCAGAGCGAGGGCGTCGCGCTGGACCTGCAAGACAGCCTGTTGGTGAACAACGGCACGGTCACCGGCACAACCAACGTCAATTACGGCGCCACAGTGCAAGGCTCCGGACGCTTTGGGCTGATCAACGTGCTGGACGGCGGTGTGCTCGCCCTTTCCGCCAGCGCCAGCCCCGCCGCGGTAAGCCTGACGGTCTCCAGCGGGAGCATCGTCGGAGGCGGACAATCGGCCGCGCCGACGACCGTCGCCGACGCCGCGATCGCCACGCCCGGCGCAAGCGACCGATTGACGCTTTCGGGCGATATCTCCGGGGCCGGACCGATCACCAAGAGCGGCCCCGGACTGCTGATCCTCAGCGGCAGCAACAGTTACGCCGGAGGCACGACGGTCACGGCAGGCACGCTGGAAGTGCTCGGCAGTTCCGCCCTTGCCGACGGGTCGAGCTTGACCGTCGGCAGCGCGGCGACATCGCTGTTCAACGCGGCGGCCGGGGCGCCGCCGGCGCCGCCAGCCGCCGGCATCGCGACGGTGCCGGAACCGGGCACCGTCGCGCTGCTCTTGGCGGCGATTGGCGCGTGGTGCGTGCGCCGTGGGGCGCCATGCCTGCGCCGTCGGCCTGGCCGTCAGCATTTTTCGGGAAGCATCGCAGGGAATTGAGTCTTATTGATCTTCGCATTGAAAATGAGCCATGTAGGCCGGAACAAGCTTGCGCAGTTCCGGCGTTGATACCGATTCGTGCCGGAACTGCGCAAGCTTGTTCCGGCCTACGCCCCTGCCACACAACTCAATGGCTCATTTTCAAGGCAAAGATCAATAATCAGGCCGCCCCGAGGCCGCATCTGCACCTCGACGCGGACTGGCTTTTTCGTCTTCGATCTCGACGGCGAATTTCCGGGCGATCTGCCGCACAACCGGGCGGAACTTGTCCGGGACGCGGGTCTGCCAGTCTCCAAGATACCTGGCGAAGGTCCGCTCGCCGTGCGGCTTGCCGTCGTTGAGCCAGGTGATCGCCTGCCAGTTCTGCGGCTGTTTCTCGAAAAGGGGCAAGAGGGCGACGGCCACGATGGTGTTCTTGTCCCGCAGGCAAGGCTCTTGCCGGAGCTGCGGCTCGTTCTCGCGGTACCACTGGGCGAGCGTCTTGCCGGACGGCAACTGCGCGGTCCGCATCCGCTCGCCGGCATAGCTTGCCAGGGAAGGGCTGTAATCCTTCCAGTTGGAATAAGGCGGCCGAACTTTCCAGGTTTCCGACATCCGCCGCAGGGCGAAGAGCGACGCCATTTCGCAGACCGATTCCTCAAACCATTTGTTGCGCAGCTCGTGCTCGTCGTAGTTGGCAAGGATGTGAGCGAACTCATGAGCGAATTGGTACGCGTGCTGCGCCCAGTGCCGATCGCCCGTGTTCAAGTGCACCAGATACTCTCCGTTGGGGCCACGGCGAAACAACGTAATCGGGCCGCCTTTGGGCTCGACGAGGATCGGCTTGAGCGTCCGCCCGGGAAAGTAGGGCCACAACGACTCGGCCGTCGAGTCGAGGACTTTTTGGACGTTCGGAATCGGACCGCCCCAGGAGGCATCGCCGACGGGCCGGATTTCCAGCGGATGGTCGGCGGCACGGGCTGCCGCAGCCGTCAGGGCGAACACCGCAGCGATCGCCAGGGTTTTCCAGATTGCCGGCAAACATCGGCGGCGAAGTTGCGGCGTCAACTGCATCTTACCCATCTTCTCCCGGCGCTTTAAGGATTCTCGGCCCGCATCGCCAAATAATATTGAGGTCGCTTTGCTCTGCCGATATATAGTACCGTATTGACCGTGACGATGCGAGCCAAGGGCAGGGCCCGCGTCAATAACTTGTGAAAAATGCCGTAGGATGGACCTCCGAGTCCGTCCTCCGGCAAGTGGACGGACTGGGAAAGTCCATCCACAAGGCTAATCTCCCAATCACGGAAAATTCGGAAGCATAGGGTACGGATTGCCCCCCAAGGAGATAGGTTATGAATTGCCTCATTCGCTTTTCTTTCGGTTGTGTCGTGTTAGCTCCCCTCTTTTTCTCCGGCTGTGCCACGAACACGGGCACGGGTGCCGTCGTCGGCGGAGCGACGGGGGCCGGGGTAGGGGCCTTGGTCGGCAGTGCCACGGGGCATGCCGGCGCAGGCGCCGCGATCGGGGCCGGCGTGGGCGCGTTGACCGGCGCCGTTGTCGGCAATTCGGTCGATGAACAAGAGAAAAGGAATCGTGCCCTGATCGAGGCCCAGATCGGACGCTCGATGGCCGGGAGGGTCACCAAGGAAGACGTGATCGCCATGACCCAGAACCGCATCGACGAAAACGTGATCATCAATCACATCCGCGCGCATGGCATGGCCTACCCCTTGAGCACGAACGACATCATCATGTTGCAACAACAATACGGAGTCAGCCCGCGGGTGATCCAAACGATGCAGGAAGTGCCGCCTCCGCCCGCCGTGATCGTCGAGCAGGCGCCGCCCCCGCCCGTCGTTGTGGGCGGCTATTACTACGGTTGGCCGTATTATCACCGGTACTACTATTAACGGCCATCCGGCCGTCGTGCGGGGGGCGTCAAGATGGAAATGCCGTCCTCACCCATCTCGTAGAGTTGCTGGATCTCCATGCCCGTCAGGGCGCGATCGTATACGATCAGCTCGTCGACGTCGCCGCTGAAGGGAGTCCGGCTGCCAAACAGCCCGCCAAGACACATTTCTCCCGCCGACGTGTTCAACCGTATGGGGACAGGGCTGACCGGTTCCGCGTCGATCGTGTAGATCAACGCCTTTCCGTCGTAGACCAGGCAATGATGGTGCCACGCGGCGTCGACGGCAACATGGGTGTCGACCGGGGCAACGCCGCCGTGGGGGGAGAAACACCAGCTTCCGCGAATAATCTGAATACTGAAGATCTGACCGTTCCCTCGCGAATCCCCATAGACGAGGGCATAACCCTGCTCCTGCTTTCCCTGGGTGGCCTTCAACCACACGGAGACCGTTCGCGGTTGCTGAGCGGTGGGGAATTTTCCGCGAATCACCAGGAAGCTGCCGTTCGTCAGTCGCAGCCCTTTTCCGACCTTCCCATCGATCGAGACCGCGCCGCGGCCCTCGGCGGTATAGGTATTGTGGTTGAAACCGACGAACGGCATGACGCCGTGGTCATCGACGTCGAAGTTCATGGCGAAAACGGCGCCGGCCAGTACGCTGCTGGCGCGGGGCGGCCAATCAGGTTCCTTGGGCGCGGCCGGCGCAGGCGACTTTTTCGGCGGCAGGTTTGGCTTCTCTTGCGGCAGCTTCTCCAACACGATCCGCAAGTTCGCATTCTCGCCGGGCTTGGGTTCGAGGAACTGTTCCGACGACTTGTAACCATCGCACGATGCAACGATCAGCACCGACTGCGACGGATCATCGATGCGGATTTGCCGCAGCCGTCCGTCGCCGGAGGTCGTTCCCCGGTCGCCCTTGACCTCCAGCGTGGCGAAGGGCGGATCGATCTGGACGTTGTAAATTGCCGGTTTCGGCTGGGGCAGATCATGCGAGGGTACGATGGGGACCTCCCGCTTTTTTTCCGTCTTCGTTACGTCGGCCGAGGTTTTTTCCGCGCCGGCAAGCGGTTTCTGCGTGTCGTTTGACCGTATGAACATGATCAGGGCGACCAACAGCGCCGCCACACAACCGGCCGCAATCAGGAAGAACTTGAGAAACTGCTGGGAACCCTGGGAACGCCGCCGATACTTCGCCGAGCGGATCGGCGGCCGGATCGGCACAATAACGGGCGACTCTACGGCTTCCGTGGGAAGCGGCGGTGCGCCGGACTCCAGAAAGGCCGGCAGAGGCGGCGCGGTGGCCGGCAGCTCTTCCGCTGGCACGGGCAGCGGCGGCAGCCCGGATTCCAAAAAGGCCGGCAGGGGCGCGGCCCCCGCGCGCTCTTTCACTGGCCGGCGAAGCGGGGGTGCGCCGGATTCCAGAAAGGCCAGCGGGTCGGCTGGCGGGCCTGCACCGGTCGCTTCGGGCTGATCTCCCAGTTGCTCCCTGAGTTTCGCGTCGTAAGCTCGTTTTTTTTGCGGATTAAGCAGGCATAAGCGGGCCGCCGAGAGTTCGTTGAGCAAGCGTTGCGAATCCCCCTGGTGCTCGCCCATGGCCCGCTGTTGGACGTAGGCCATCTGCCGGTTGGCCGCGGCGTCGATGACGTCCGCGTCGGATTCGAACAAATCGATGGCCAAGAGGCGATAATGATGGGGCGGCTGGTCCTTGGGAGGAATGCCTAACCACTTGTGATAGGGATCGAACATGGGGTGTCTCCCGAGCGCCCATCGACGGCTGGTGTGCTCGCCTACGTTCGGCGAGAGTCTCCCGACCCCGCCGAAATGTACGACCGAGGTTCGGCGAGGGTCTCCCGACCCCGCCGAAACGTCCGACCGAAGGTCTCACTATTCGCTCACGAGACGTTCGGTCTTCGGCGCGGCTCGGTCAGAGACCGGCCACAGCAGCGTCTTGAGTTCCTGGAATTTGTATATTATACAGTGCGGATGCCTGACACAACTGGGGTTTGCCGGAGATCATGCCGGACCTGACCGGGTTGTGTCAGGCATTCCAAGGACCTGGACGATCCCCAATGCCGAGGGGGATCATATCATTCCTCAGCAAGGAGGCCACGTCGGATGTCGAGCGGGCCTAGGGGATGACCAGGGAAACGTTGCACGCCTGCAATTGGCGCTTGAATTTACACGGTACCCTGGACTGGACAAATTGGAGTTTTGAGCGGAAAATAGTATACGGTGATCTTTACAAAGGAGAGGCCCATGCGTACTCATTCTGGAAAATGGTTGATGTCGGCGGGGCTGGCGGCTTTCATTGCGATGAACAGCCCTCTGCCGGGTGCGGAACCACAAGCGCAAGACGACGCGACCGGTGGCGCGGCGGCGGCCGGCCAAGACGGCGGCCAGAAAAATAACGATGACGGCAGCCCGAAAAAGAAGGAACGGCCCGCTGGCTCGAAGGATGCCGTGGCGGCGGCATTTGCCTTGCCCAAGGGGGTCGTGTTGAATGCCGACCAACAAGCGGCCTACGACGAATTGAAGAGCAAGTATGAGGGGGAGCTGAGCCAGGCATTCGACGACGTGCAGAGTGCCGACGGTGCCGCGGCGAGGGCGAAGGCCCTCAAGGAGGCACGGGAGACGCGGAAGAAGATCCGTGCGGGCATCCAAGAGATTCTCGCCATGCCGTATCGTGCGGCCGCCGAGCAGGCGGCTAGCCAGCAGCCCAATAACGTCCCCGCGCCGTCGTTCCCTGGCGCTGGTTATGTGCCCCAGTACAATTATGGCGGCTATTATCCCGGCGCGCCCGGGCTTTATCCCTATTTCGGCGGCGGCTATCCGTACCAACCGTACAGCCCTCCCTCGCCGTCGCAAAGCATGAAGGGCACCACGTCCGGGCAAGGCGGTGCAACACCGGGTGCAAGCACCACAGCGGGAAAGACCCCGAGCACCACGAATGGAAAGACCACGAGTACCACGACACCTCCAAAGACAACCGGGGGCGGAATGAGCTCGAACCCAACACCCAAGCCTCCCGCTTATCCTCAGCCCACCCCGCCGCCGAGACCTTCCAGGCGGTGAACTACTCCTGGTTCGGCGAGGGTCTCCCGACCCCGCCGAAACGCCCGACCGAAGGTCTCCCCATTCGTTTACGAGACCTTCGGTTGTCGGAGTGGCTCGGTCAAAGACCGGCCACAGCGCCTTGGTTCGGCGAGGGTCTCCCGACCCCGCCGAAACGCCCGACCGAAGGTCTCCCCATTCGTTTACGAGACCTTCGGTCGTCGGAGTGGCTCGGTCAAAGACCGGCCACAGCAAAGCCAACCCCGCCGCCGAGACCTTCCAGGCGGTGAACTACGGTTCGGGATACCAGTCGCGGGCCCGGATTTCGACGCCGCTGTCCGCGCCGACGAGCCGCTTGAGCTCCTCCAGATCGGCCTTCGTCTTGTCGCCGCTGCGGTAATGATAGGGGTAGACGATCTTGGGTTTGAACTGCCGAATAGCGTCGGCCGCCCTGGGCACGCTCATCGTGTACGGCAGGTTCATCGGCAGGAAGGCGATGTCGATGTCCTTGAGGGCCCGCATTTCGGGAGTGTCCTCGGTGTCGCCGGCAATGTAGACCCTTTTGCCGCCCAGCGTGAGCACGTAGCCATTGTCGCGCCCCTTGGGGTGGAACTTCTCCTTCCCGGCGGTCGTGTTGTAGGCGGGCACGGCTTCGATGCCGATGCTTTCGACCTCGGTCTTCTCCCCGTTGGCAAGTACCTTCACCTTGGTCTTCTCTCGCAGCGTCTCCGGGATCTTCTCGGCAACCGTCGCGGGCGCGACGATCACCGGCCGACTCCCAGCGGGCACGATGGCGGCCAGAGTGGCGGGATCGAAATGGTCGAAGTGGATGTGGGTCACCAGCACGAGATCGGGCTTGGGCAGACCGGCGAAAGGCTCGGCGCCGCCCACCGGATCGACATAGATCGTCTTGCCGTCGAACTGCATGAGAAAGGTCGCATGGTGTATCGCATGGATCACCAGGACGCCCTTGCCGGTGGTCACCTGGTCGCCGGCGAGACCCTTGTCTTGGGCTCCGCCAGTGGCGGACATCGCCGCGCAGGACAAGAACAACACCGCCGAAATGCAGGGAAGACAGTGCATGAGACTCCTCCTTACGGGTAGAAAGTAATGAAATCTCGATCGTTCACTCCCGCGATTTTCCCACGAGCCGATCGAGGGTGCAAGGCATCGGCCCCGGGGCGTGGCGCAGGCCGAAGAAAATCGTGCCTGCCGCTTGACATAAAACCACATCTATGTATAATTACGGTTCTCGGGAATAACTTTCGGCCGCTGCCGCGAATCAGGTCTGATACGGTCGAACGGCTCCTGGACCATTTGGTGAAAGGCGTGAACGGTACACCGCAAGGTGGGTGCCGAACTAGGGTCGAAAAAAATGGGACAACGTAAAGCTTGCCGGAGTTTGGAGTTACGTCCTGAGCAAGCGGAGACGTTCTCGGCACGTTGCCGGACAGTTTGTCGCGCGCTGGTCGCGCTTTGTCGCCGTAAGTCGCTTTCAGAAAACGACTTCCATCCGAGAAAAACTTATTCTTTGGTCTAAATGTCCGCCACCGGTGTCGGAATGAAGCTCCAAAGGACGCATATCATTGAGAGGGGAGCCGGGTCTATAAATCACGCGCTCCGCGGAGGGAGAGGGGAAATGGCAGGAAACCACGAAGGAGCCGCCGTCTCCGCGAAGGATTCTCAGTACCAAGCTGACATAAGATAATAGATGGCCAGGTCCCGGCGAGAAGGCCCGGAGCAAGAAAGGCGTGGCGTTGCAAGCGATCTTCGACAATTCCTGGCACCGCTGCGCCCTGTCCGGCGACGCCCAGGCGATCGACGCCTTGGCCCAGGCCGCGCTGGCGCCGCTCTACAGCTTCTGTTTCTACCGCGTCGGCCGCAACCGCCACCTGTGCGAGGAAGTCGTGCAGGAGACGATGTTGCGGGCGATCCGCGACCTGCGCCGCTACGAGCCGGATCGGGCCGAGGGGAACATCTTCCCCTGGCTGGCCGGGCTGGCCCGCAACGAGATCCGCCGCGTATTGGCCCGCCAGAGCGGGGCCGTCAGCCTGGAAACGCTTTGGAGCCGCATCGACGAACAACTCCGCGATCTGTTCGGCCGCTTGGAATCGGAACCTTTTGGCGAAGACGTGCTGGCCCGTACCGAGACCTGCGAGATCGTGGGGGCCACGATGTCGCAGCTTCCGCCCCATTACCGCGAGGCCCTGGAGGCCAAGTACGTCAATGGAGAGAGTGTCCAACAGATGGCCGCCGACCGGGGCCTCTCGGAAAAGGCGGTCGAGAGCCAACTCACGCGGGCCCGCAAGGCGTTTCGAGCGATGTTCCTCGCCCTGGCACAGAACCTGAATACGGAGCTACTGTCATGAACCCCAGTCCGTAGGGTGGGACCAGCGAGCGTAGCGAGCGCAGGCCCACCCTGATCAGTTGCAAAGCACATTTCAGTGGGCCGGCGGTCGCCGACCCGCAAGCGGGTACCCTGGATCTGGTCCCACCCTACGACCTGAAAGTGGAGCTACTACTATGAACCCCAGCGAACAAGAGCCGGACGACGTCAATCCGATCGCCGATCAAAATACCGAGCGGCTGCTGGCCGGGGCCTACCGGCCGGAGACGCCGGACCCCGCCTTCCTCGCTCGAGTGACCGCGGTCATGCACGCCGCGGCCGCCGAGTGCGTGGAATCAGCGCGGCCCGCGCCCGCCTCCCGGTCGCGATTGCCCGTTAAGCGGTGGATCGGCTGGGTGGCTGCTGCCGGGCTGTTATTCGCCTTGGGGGTGGTGGCCGGAGTGGTGGGCGGGGTGGTCCTTTTTCCCGCCTGGATCAATGGCAAGGCATTTCGGGGAGCCGATGCGACACCCAAGGAGCAGTTCGACAGGTCGAGGGAACTGGAGGTTCGCCTTAGGGCAGACCTAGACACAGGCACGGTCAGATTCTCAGGCGGAAACCTTCCGGAAGAGTTGGCAGCCGAGATCGCCGCACCACAACCATCAGCAGCCGGGACGGCTGCACCACAAGTCCTCCAGGTCGGCCAGACAGCGGAGACGGGCAAGGACCAGCGACGGCGGCTCGCACTGGCCGACGGCTCGATCCTGTATCTCAACCGCGATACGGTCGTCACGCTCACTGCCGCACGGCAGGTGACGCTCCGCCGCGGGGAAATCTATGTCGAGGTCGCGCAGGACCCGGCGGCAACTCGCTTCATCGTCAATACGACCCGACGGCAGATGATCGCCCTGGGCACGAAGTTCGACGTCCGCGTCGCCCCGGCAGGCACGGAACTGCTGGTCACTCAGGGGAAGGTGCAGGTGAGCGACCTTCCGCTGCCCGTGCTGGCCGGCCAGCAATTGCTGTTCGATGCGGGCACTAGGGACCCCTGGTCGGCGGCGGGCCCGCCGGACATCTCGGCCGCGCCCGCGCGACGCATGCGATCGAGTGGATCCGAGAGCCGATGGCCGCCGCCCAATCTCCCCTCGTTCCCGGCAGCCGGTATTCCGGCGGCAGCCTGGTGGCGGTCGATCCGCAGGGACAGGAAACGCGGCTCAGCCTGCGAAAGTACCACGTCGACGTGCATATCGAAGACGGCTTTGCCCGGACCACGATCGACCAGACCTACTTCAACCACGAGCCGTTCCGCCTGGAGGGCGCGTTTTATTTCCCGCTGCCGCCCGACGCCTCGCTGTCGCGGCTGGCGATGTACGTCAACGGCCGGCTCATGGAAGGCGGCATGGCCGAGCGGCAGCACGCCCGCGAGGTCTTCGACTCGATCGTCTACCGCATGAAGGACCCGGCGCTGTTGGAATGGGTCGATGGCAGCACGTTCAAGATGCGGGTCTTCCCGCTGGAGGGCCGGCAGGAAAAGCGCATCATCCTCAGCTACACGCAACGCCTGCCTTCGCTCTACGGCCACAGCGAGTATCGTTTTCCCGGCGGCCACAGCCTGCCGGTCATTGGCGATTGGTCGGTCCACGTCCGCGTCAAAGGTGCGGGGAGGGGAGAGGGGGGAGGGGGGAGGGGGGAACAGGGAGTACCGAGTACGGAGTACGGAGTTGAGTGCGAGCCGCAACTCACCCCCACGACGCGCGACGGCGACCTGCTGTTGGATGCCGCCGCAAAGGATATTCGGCCCGATCGGGATATCGTTGTGAGGATGATTTCGAATTCCAAATCTCAAGTCTCAAATCCCAAATCTCAAATCCCAAATCCCAAATCTCAAATCTCAAATCCCAAATCTCAAATCTCAAGTCCCAAATCTCAAATCTCAAGTCCCAAATCTCAAGTCTCAAATCCCAAATCTCAAATCCCAAGTCCCAAATCTCAAATCCCAAGTCCCAAATCTCAAATCTCAAGTCCCAAATCTCAAATCTCAAGTCCCAAATCTCAAATCTCAAGTCCCAAATCTCAAGTCTCAAGTCCGGAATCCACGAACCATGTTAAGGAGGATCCGTCTCCCCTCTCCCCTCCCCCTTCTCCCCTCTCCCCACTCCCCACTCCCGTCGCCGACCCGCTGCGCGGGTCCCCCGCGTGCTTCTCCTCCGCCCTTAGCGACGGCTCAAAATACCTCATGCTCCGCTGGCGGCCGGAGTTGCCGGGCGAGAAACAGCGGCAGCGGCGGGATTGGATCTTCCTCTTCGAGTCGTCCGGCGACCGCGACCGGCTGCTGGCCCGCGCCCAGGTCGAAATCGTCAAGACTATCCTCGACAACGCGGAGCACGACGACACGTTTTCGATCCTTACCGCGGCAACTCGCGTCCATGCCTACCAGGCCAAGCCGCAAACGGCCACGCCGGTGAACGTCAAGCGGGCTGTTCGCTTCCTGGAGAACGTCCATCTCGTCGGGCGCGTTGGACCTCGGCCGGGCCTTTCAGGCCGCGCGGCCGCTGGTCGAGGCGGCCGAGAACCCCGTGCTGGTCCACGTCGGCTCCGGCCTGCCGGTGCTTGGGCTGCGCGACCTGGATGCCCTGGTCAAGCGCGTGCCCGAGCGGGCGGCTTACGTCGGCGTCGGCGTGGGCAACCGCTGGTCGCGGGCATTGATGAAATCGGCCGCTGCCCGAAGCGGTGGCTACTTCACCCAGATCAACCCCAACGAGCAGATTGCCTGGCGGGCGCTGGACCTGCTGGCAACGCTCAACACGCCGCGGCTGGTGGGAGTGCATGTAGGTCAGGCCGACCATGGGTACATGGTGCCCGAGCCTGACCGAGGTCAGCCTGGAAAGGCTGACCTACAGTTCCTCACCTGCGAGGACTCGCTGGCCCAGGGGGAGGAACTCTGCGCGATCGCGCGGCTCGACGCGGCGGCCGAAACGCCCAAGACCGTGGAAGTCACGGGGCAGTTGGGCGGCAAGCCGCGGAAGTGGACGCTAAGCGTGGCCGGCGTGGCGGAACGGGCCGAATACCTGCCGCGGACCTGGGCCAAGCTGGAGATCGACCGCCTCGTGGCCGAGGGCGCCGAGAAGAACAAGGCCCGCATCATCGAGCTCAGCAAGACGATGTATGTCATGTCGCCGTTCACGTCGCTCTTGGTCTTGGAAAACGAGGAGATGTACGCGCAGTACCACGTGGACCGCGGGCGGAAGGACCATTGGGCGATGTACGCCTGCCCAGCGCAGATTCCGGTGGTCTCTGAGCCGCTTGTCGGGCCGCCAAGTCCTTCAGGTACGGCAGAGGCGAAGGGGCCCACGACAGAGGAAGTGCTTTCTACCGTCCTGGTGCGGGTGCCGCCGGCGATTCTCGACCGGCCGGGTGCGCGGTTCAACGGGGTCTTGACGGTGCCTGTCGTCTGGGTGCCGTCGGACCTTGACTCCGGTGGGGCGGAAAGTGGGACCAGAGGCAATTTCAACGCACTTGAGGAGCTAATCAGGCAGACCGTGGCGTCCAAGTCGTGGGTCGAAAGCGGCGGCAGTGGCGATCTCGCCGCCTTTCCGACGAGGTTGAGCCTGGTGATCAGCCAGACGCAGGAAGTCCACGAGCAGGGTTCCGCCGCCATGGCACTCCTTCCTTTTCTCTCCGCTGGATCTACGCATCGTCGTCCCTCGGATCCGCTTCGCGAGTTGCCAATGTTCATTGGGTCGGAAGAAACGCAAACGGGCCGGTTGATGTTCGGTGTGGGCGTGAACTCCGACGCCGGCTTGGTGGGCAACATTAAGCTCGACCAGGACGCATCGGTCGGGGCGGCCCTGGCTTGGCTCTCCAAGCACCAAACGTCCAGTGGAAGTTGGGACCTTAGCGCCTACCGGAACGCCGATGGGGGCTGGCATTATTACCCGTACGCCGAGTCAGGGTCCGTGGTGGGTTGGCAAGTTATGGCGCTCTGCGCCGCACGGCAGAAGGCGTTCGTCGATGCCATGTATCAGGCCGAGCAGTTCCGTCTCCCATTCCCCGACGACCCGCCTATCGTCTACCCCGATCCCAACGTCTGGCGCGAATTGACCGCGCGGCGAAAAGAAATCTATGGCGGGACCAAGGTCTATCCGGTCGCGGATTTGGTCTTGCCCATCAGATATCCCGATGAACCGCCGATCGTCTATCCAGACGCCCAGGTCTGGAGGGAACTCACACGCCGGCGCGGAAAAATATGGCACCACGGAACTCTCGCGCCGTACCCCAGCCGGATGGCGGATCGAACAGGCTTTGAAGCAGCGTACCGAACTTGAATTCGTCGAGACACCGCTCAGGGATGTCGTCGATTATCTCAAGGATCTGCACCGCATCGAGATCCAACTTGATTACGCGGCATTGAAAGAAGTGGGCGTCGACGAAAACACGCCGATTACGAAGAAACTCAAGGGCATTTCGCTCCGCTCGGCCCTGAAGCTGATGCTGGATGAACTACAACTGAAGTATGTGATCCACAACGAAGTGCTGCTGATTACTTCGCCGCCGGTGGCCGAAAGCGAGGAGATGTCAGGCGACATTCCTGACTCCGCCGAGATGCTCGCTTGGGTGCTGCCTGGCTATAATCGAAAAGTGCCCACCTACCAACCGCCCGTCTTCAGCAACAACCCGGCCGTTTTCTACGACCTGGTGAGCTATGCCCCCGCGATGCACACCAATCTGGCCGACGTTCTGTCGGTGCTGGAAGCCGAGGTCCCGGCCGACGCGGCGGCGGCCAAGCCCGGCAAGTTCGACGATCGTGCTCGGCGGCTGATCGAGCGGGCCCGCGGCGCCGGCTGGCAGACGGCCACGATCGCACAAGAGCAAGACAAGACGCCCTTGACCGTAGCCTTCGACGGCACGGGCCGCTACCGATACCAGCGGGCGACATCTGCCGGGCTGCGCGAAGTGGTCATCTGTGACGGCACGAGCCTCTGGCACCTCTATCCCGAGTTGGGCATCGGTGCCCGGCGGACGGTGAGCCGTTTTCATCGCCAGGACTTCACTCGGCTCGTGCCCTGGGCCCTGCCGCCGGTAGAAGACCTGGCCCGCGGCGCGGATCTGGTGAGCATCGACGAGCGGAGCGTGGCCATTGTGCCGCACAAGTTCCCCTCTCCCCGACCCGCTGCGCGGGCGCCCCGGAAAGGGGCAGGGGCTGAGGGTGGTCTACAGTCGAGGGCGGCGAAAAGCGGCCAGAGCGGCCCGATCACCCCTCACCCCGGAGAGGGGCAGGGGGTGAGGGCCAGCCTTCGCATACACCTCGTCTTCGCTCCCGACGGCCGGCTTGCCGAACGGCAACTCGTGGAGATGCCTTCGGGCAAGATCCTTGTTCGCGAGACCTACGGCGCAGACGGAACGGTGGCATGCGTCACGGATGACAAGAAGGAGGCAGGCGGGACGCCCGCACCACGACGGAAAATCCTGCTGGCGCCATGCGGCGCGCCGGAGTTGAAGCCGGACGCCGCGCTGGTCGTGCTGCCGCTGCCGCTGCGGAGCCGCCAACAGGCGCTCGGGACGCGGAAACTGCTTGCGGATGAGAACTACGGCAGTTGGAGCGAGGAGGACGCCCTGGCCGCGATCGCCGCCGATCTGGGAGAAGGTCCGGTGGAAATGAAACAGATCATCGGCCAGCGGTTCTTCCGCCGCGGCGACCGCCGCGTGGGATTCTATACGCTCCTGCTCAGCGCCGGGCTGAAGTGGAACCCGAAGGAAAAACAGGCCTTCCAAGGCGGCGATCCGCTCCTGGTCGATCCGCTGGCGGACCATCCCCACGATCCGCTGGCGAAGTACGTGGCCGCCTACCTGGCCTCGTCGCAGCCCGGTGGCCCCAAGGATTTTGGTGACCCGGCGGAAAGCCGTAGCCGTAGGCCGGAACAAGCGCCGGGGCACCCGCGGTACCCGCTTGCGGGTCGCGGGTCGGTTCCGACGGGTGATTTCTTCCGGCAGCTCGCCGAGTTCCACGACCTGTGGGAGCGCTGGCATGACGGCCGCGCCACGGCGGGCGACGAGGCACAACAGCGTCAAGAACACCAACGGGTCCTGGCGTTCATCGAATCGGCCCAGCCGCCGGAATTCGGCTGGGGATTATTGATGGCGATCCGCGGAGTTCTTCCCGCCGATACATTCCACGACGGTTTTGCCGCGGCAATTCCGCGATTCCAGACCGTGCCCGGACTGCGGTACGCCGCCCGTTACGAGTTGGCGAGGGCGTGCAATGCCGAAGATGGCTTCCGCAAGCTCTTCACGGAGACGCTGGAAACGGGCATTGTGCCGCGGATCGACGGCAGTTTCCGTGAAGTGCTCCAGCGTGGCGATGGCCAGCAATGGCAAACGACCATTCGCGCGGCCGCCAAGAAGTTGATCGACGCCGGGGCCCGGCAGTCAGCCGTGTATCTTGCCTTCCAAGTGCAGCAAGTCGACGACCCGGCGCTGGCCGAGGAGGTCTTCGATATGGCACTTTGCGGGGCCCCGGAGAGCGAACGCTTGGGGCTGACGCTGGCGCGGATCGAGCATTTCCGGCAGACGAAACAACGGCCGCGGGCCGACGCCTTGCTGCAAACCGTGTTGAATGACAAGCGATATGCCGGCTGGCCCGCGTTGTGGTACCTGGCCGAAGCGATTGCCGGCGACCGCGGCATGACCGCCAGGGCAATCGGCTTCCGCCAACGGGCCATGGACATCGAGTTTGAGCACCTGCCCGAGAAGGTGAATATCGACGTGATCCGCAGTGATTACGGCCAGTTGCTCTCGCGCTATGAGAAGCTGGCCACGGCGATCGGCCCGTTGCACGAGGCTGCTTCGCCGGAACTGCTGGCGGGGGTCATCCGCGCGGCCGACCGCTGGCGGCAACTCGATGCCAACCCGACAGCCGCCTGCCAGGCCGCGGCGCGTGTCCTCGGCGAACTGGGCGAGACCGACCTGGCCTGGGACTACCTGACCACGCCGCTCTCTGTGCAGGCCAACCAAGCGGCCAGTTGGACCAACCTGGCGCAGATGTTGCGACAGCAGGGACACGTCGATCTGGCGGATCGGGCCTTCGTCGCGGCCTGTGACGCCGAGCCAACCAACGCCCAGGTCCTTTGGGACCGCGGAATTGCTCTGGGAAAACGGCCGGCGGGACCAGGCCCGGCCGCTATTCCGGCAGATCGCCACAGGTTCCTGGGGCCCGCAGTTCTCCGCCCTGCAGAGCCGGGCGAAACAATACGTGGAGAAGTAAGAACGTCAGAACCGCGAAAACAAGTCCACCTCTGGCCAATCCTTGACTTCGTTGGCTGGCTTGTGCAGGAGCGGATCGATGATGCCGGCGTAATCCTTGCCGTCCTTGCCGGCATCGCGGTTGAAGAGGACCGCCCAGTCGATGCCGTCGTCGCGGCAGACCAGCAACGTGGAAGTGCCGGCGAGCAAACCGGTGTGCCATTTGGTGTACTTGTCGGCCTGGGCTGCCGGCCGAACGCTCCAGCCACAGGCGTAGTAATCCGGCTTCGGCCGCCCCTTCGGTCCGTGGCCGACAGGTCCCGGCGGCGGCGCGAGCATCGTGCGAATGCTCTCCGCGCTCAGGATCGGCGAGCGCCGCGGGTCGTCCAGGGCGACGGCAAAGCGGAGCAGGTCCACCGCCGAGGCGATCCATCCGCCGTTGGCATCCATCGATTCGACGCATTCGACCCCGTAGGGCAGGGGCGCCTCCGCGCCGATCTTCGGCCCGCAGATGGCCCGGCCCGTGCGTTGCTTGCTATCGTAGTATTTTACCTCGCCGGGCGCACGGTCCTTGAGAAGATTCTTGCCCAACTGCATGCTGCGAATGCCCAAGGGGGCGAGAATCCTCTCCCGCACGACCTCGTGGTAGGGCTTCCCCGTTACGGCCTCGACGACCCGGCCCAACACGCAGTAGCCAAAGTTCGAATAGACGTAGGCCGTGCCCGGATTGAAATCCAACGGCTTGCCCAGCATGTAACGGATGATTTGCCTGGGGTGCACCGGCAGCGGGACCTTCAGGGCCTTGGCGACCTGTTCGGCGGTCCCGGCAGACATCGGGTCGAACGATTTGTCGCGGTTCCAGCCGCCCGTGTGTTGCAGGCAATTCCGCACGGTGATGTTGTGCCAGCGGGGGTCCAAGCGGGCCCCTCGTTCGAGATGCGGTTCGAGCTTCAGAAGCGGAAGCACCCGCTCGTCGAGCTTGAGTTTGCCGTGTTCGATCAGGTGCGTCACGGTCGCGGCGGCAAAGGGCTTGCTCACGCTGGCAATACGAAACAGCGAAGTGGGCCGCACCGGTTCATGCTTTTCCACGTCGGCAAAGCCAAAGCCGCGGGCGTAGACCAGGCGACCGTGATAGGCGACGGCCAGGGCCGCGCCGGGCGGTTTGTGCTCGCGCATGAACGTGGCCATCAACTCGTCATAGGCGGCCAGTCTTGGCATGACGGGCCCTGTGACCTGGCCAAAAACCCGCCATCCGGAAGCAGGTACCCGGAACTGCCAGAAAGCCAGGCCCGCGGCGGACGTGGCAAGGAACCGGCGGCGCGTTGGACGCGCCAACGGCGGATCGGTGATGGGTAATGCCATTGCTGCGAACTCTACCGGCTATATCTCGAGCTTGCCCGTGCTGTCGCTGAATTTCGGCATGACGACGCCCATGCGGTCGAGCATCGCCAGGTAGAGGTTCGTCAAGGGAGTCTCCTTGGGATAACGGCGATGGCAGCCGGCGGAGATCGTTCCGCCGCAGCGGCCAATCAGCACGATCGGCAGGTTGTCGTGGTTGTGGCGGTCGCCGTCGCACAGTCCGCTGCCATACATGATCATCGCGCTGCGCAGCAGACTGCCGTCGCCCTCCTTCACGGCGTCGAGCTTCTTCAGAAACTCGGCCAACAGGCCCAGGTGAAAGCGGTTGATCTTGCTGATCTGGGCCTGCTTCTCCGCGTCGCGGCCGTGGTGCGACAACTCGTGATGGCCGGCCCGCACGCCGATCTCGGGATAGCTGCGGTTGCTGCCTTCGTTGGCATACATGAAGCTGACGATCCGCGTGGAATCGGTCTGAAAGGCCAGCACGATCATGTCCATCATCAGGCGGGCCCGCGCGGCGAACTCCGCGGGCGAGTCGGCAGGTCGCGCGGCGGCCGGCGCCGCAGCGACCGCTTCGGCCTTCTGCACCCTGCGCTCGACCTCGCGCACAGCGTACAGATATTCGTCGAGCTTGCGGCCGTCGATAGAGTCGAGTTTGCGCCGCAAGGCGGCGGCGTCCTCGGCGGCGAAGTCCAGAATGCTCTTGCGGCGACGGTCTCGTTCGGCGCGGCGCGCGGCCATCCGCCGACATCTCGGCCGGGCCGAAAAGGCGGTCGAACACGGCCCGCGGGTTGACCTCCTTGCTCAGCGGCGAGGTCGGCGAGCGCCAGGAAATGTTCGACGTATAGGCGCAACTGTAGCCCGAATCGCAGTTGCCCGCCTGCGCGCTCCGCTCGCAGCCCAATTCAAGCGACGGGAAGCGGGTCAGGCGGCCGAGTTTCGCCGCGGCCGCCTGGTCCACGGAAACGCCGTTGTAAATGTCCTTGCCGTTGGTCTTGTGCGGATGGGCCCCCGTGAGAAACGAGGCGGCCGAGCGGGCATGATCGCCGGGGCCGTCGGCCTGCGGCCTGCCGCCGTTGAGCGTCAGCCCGCTGAGCACCGTCACGCTCGACTTCAGCGCCGCCAGCGGCGACAGGATTGGGGGCAAGACGCTGAGCGGACCCTCTTCCTTCGGTGTCCAGTCGGGCATGTGCATGCCGTTGGGGACCGAGAAAAATGCCATCCGCCGCGGCCCTCCGCCCTCCGCCGCGTGCGCCAGCCGGGGCATGATCGACTCCAACCAGGGCAACGCGATCACCGTGCCCACGCCCCGCAGGACGCTCCGCCGGGAAATCTTGTTCATCGTTTACTCCTTATCAATTAATTCCTGTTGTGGACTGCTGGTTCGGCGCGGGTCTCCCGACCCCGCCGAATCGTTCCTGGTTCGGCGCGGGTCTCCCGACCCCGCCGAAATGTTCGACCGAAGGTCTCCCCGTCCGCTGGGAGAGCTTTGGTCGGCGATGTGGCTCGGTCAGAGACCGGCCACAACAGCCGTGGGGTTCGGCGCGGGTCTCCCGACCCCGCCGAATCGTTCCTGGTTCGGCGCGGGTCTCCCGACCCCGCCGAAATGTTCGACCGAAGGTCTCCCCGTCCGCTGGGAGAGCTTTGGTTGGCGATGTGGTCGGCGATGTGGCTCGGTCAGAGACCGGCCACAACAGCCGTGGGGTTCGCGCGGGTCTCCCGACCCCGCCGAATCGTTCCTGGTTCGGCGCGGGTCTCCCGACCCCGTCGAATCGTTCCTGGTTCGGCGCGGGTCTCCCGACCCCGCCGAGATGTTCGACCGGAGGTCTCCCCGTCCGCTGGGAGACCTTCGGTCGGCGATGTGGCTCGGTCAGAGACCGGCCACAACAGCGGCGTTTCTGGAAAGGATCGCTGCGGACGATATTCAAAACAAACGTCGAGAACTTGTAATCGCCGGCCTGCGCGGCGTGCACGATGCCATCCACCGCCGGCCGATCGGAAGGTTCCATGCCGCGGCCGAGGGCGTAGGTCAGCAGCTTCTCCGTCAGGCAGCGGGCGAACTGCTCCTTGCCGCCGCGGAGAATGGCCTTCAGCTCCCGCGGGCCGTGGAACGAGCGGCCGTCGGGCAACTCGGCTGCGGCGTCGATGGGGAACTTGCCGTCCTTGGTCCGCCAGGCGCCCACGGGGTCGAAGTTTTCCAGGGCGAAGCCCAAGGCATCCATTTCCTTATGGCAAACGGCGCAGTTGGGGTCCTTGCGGTGCTGCTCCATGCGTTGCCGCACCGTGCCGGTGGCCACGGCCTTGGCGTCGTCGCGCAACATGGGAACATTCGGGGGCGGATCGGGTGGCGGGGTGCCGAGGATGTTCTCCAACACCCACTTGCCGCGTTTCACGGGCGAGGTCCGCGTGGGATTCGAGGTCACCGTGAGCATCGCGGCCTGCCCGAGCACGCCGCCGCGGACGCTGGCGGCCGGCTGGCCGGCCGGGAGCGATACCCGGCGGAACTGGTCGCCCTCGACGCCTTCCAGCCCGTAGTGCCGCGCCAGCCGCGCGTTGACGAAGGTGAAGTCGGCGTCGAGCAAGTCCAGCACGCTGCGGTCCTCGCGCACGATGGCCTCGAAGAACATCTCCGCCTCGGTCCGCATGGCACGCCGCAAGTCGTCGTCGAAGCTCGGGAATTGGGCTTTGTCGGGCGCGGCCCCCTCGAGGTTCCGCAGTTGCAGCCACTGTCCGGCGAAGTTCTCCACCAGCGCCTTGGACTTCGCGTCGCCCAGCATCCGCCGCACCTGGCGGTCGAGGTCCGTGCGGAGCCTGCCGCGGGCCGCCAAATCGAATAGTTCGTCGTCGGGCATGCTGCTCCAGAGGAAATAGGAAAGCCGGGAGGCCAATTCATACTCGTTCAGCGTGCGGACCTGCCCGGCGGCGTTCGCTTCCGGGTCGAGTTCCACGCGGAAGAGGAAGTGCGGCGAGACCAGGATCGCTTGCAGCGCCAGTTGGATGGCCGCCTCGAACGACTCGCCTTGGGCACGCGCGGTTGTCACCAGCTTCAGCAGGCGAGCCAGCTCCTCGTCGCCGATCGGGCGGCGGTAGGCCCGCGCGGCGAGCCGGCGAAGAATCTGCTGGGCGGCCGCCTCCGGCGAGACCTTTTTGCCCGCTGTGACGAAGAAGATGCGGCGATGCGACGGCGGGTAGTCTTCGGGTTTCTCGCCCGGCTTGCCCGTGACGATGGCCTTGGCCGCGATCTGCTCGGCTGCGCTGAGGTATTTCTCCATCAGCAGCGGCGGCAGCGTGAGCACGTCGCCGATGTTGTCAAACCCGTAGCCCACGTTGTCGGAGGGGAAATCAGCGGCGGCGTTGAACTCGACGCCCAGCAGGTCGCGGATGGTGTTCGTGTATTCGGTGCGGTTCAGTCGCCTGATCGTCACCCGCCCCGGATCGGGGGGGCCGGTGATCCTCCCGTTTCCCTCCGGGAGAGGGCCAAGTGTGGATTCGAGCCAGGCCGTGACCGTGCCGATCTCTGCCTCTTTCGGGCGGCGGCTGTCCTTGGGCGGCATCTTGCCGGCGCGGAGCATGCTCTGCACCTTGCGCCACGTTGCCCGGTCCTCTGCCACGGCCGCGGCCGTGCGGTACTTGTCCAACTGGACACCTCGTTCGGCATCGGCCCCGCTATGGCAATCCAGGCAATACTGCTTCACGAACGGCAGTACGGCCGTTTCGAAGGGCTGAGGCGCCGCGGCCGGCCGCTTGGCAGGCTCGGCAGCGAAAACCACGGCCCAAACCCCCACACAAGAGACGACGCTTGCGGCCGACCATAAGCGGAAGTGCATCGTCTCGTCTCCTGGGGTATTCAAGGCGGGGTTATGAACTGGCGGGTGCAACTTATTATACGGCAACGCCGTCGCGTGGGACAAGCAAACCGGTGTTGTGCTGGTCCCACCCTATTGTTTGCTGCCCCCGCTCCGCCACTGGCTGGGCGACATGCCGGTCCGCTGCTTGAAGGCGTTGGAGAAGTGGAACGGCGTCTCAAAACAGAGCGACGAGGCAATTTCCTTGATCGTGAGCGTGGTCCCGCGAAGCATCTCCTTGGCACGGTAGATTTTCACTTGCAGATAATACTGATACGGCGATAGCCCGGTCTGCTGCTTGAAGATGCGGCGAAAATGCTTTTCGCTCATCGAGAAACTGGCGGCCACCTGCTCCATTTTCATGGGCTTGTGGACTTGCTGCTCCAGAAGCACGCGGGCTTGGCGGACCACGCTTTCCGCCCGCGGGCCCGTCTTGCGGCTGCGCACGGCCGAAATTGCCGCGGCCAGCACCTCCATCACATTGGCGGCCAACAACTGGTGGAAGCCGATCGGCTCCCTCCGGCAGCGATCGATGGCCGTCAGGTACGCCCGCAACACGCCGTCGTCCAGGCCCGCGGCCAGCACGGGCTCCGCCGGACCAAGAAAATCGCGAGCCAGCAGGTCCTCGATCTGCCGGCCAGCGAACGAGAGCCACAATTCTTCCCAACCCACCTCCCAAAGCGGGCAATAGCGGTGCCACTCGCCAGGAAAGAGCAGGATCACGCTGCCGGGCAGAATTCGCCGTTCGCCGGCCGTCTGGGACTCGAAGCGGCCCTCGCCCGCGACGATGTAGATCGCTTGAAACTCCGGCAGGATTCGGCCCGATTCCCAGACGAACTGATAACAATCGGGGTGTACGCTGCGCGGGTAGGGGGAGTGCGGCGGGACATGCGAATACCCCACGCCGGTCACGAATAGACCCCAATCTTTATCCCGCCGGCTGACGGGCAAGTAACGGAAGTACTCATTGTCCAAAATCGGCATCAGGCGCCCCAAAACGTCGAGACAAGTCGATGGTGGGCCGGCGCTCGCCGACCCGCAACCGGGTACCCCGAATCTTGTCTACCGTTGCAAGCCATCATTAACTTACCATTTTTCGCACTTTTGTCAAACCATTGGTGAGGCGGGAAGCCGATGAAATGTCCGAAATTGGTATGGAAATGCGCTTCCTAAGTATGGCAAGCCCCCCAGGGTTCATGATATAATGCACGGCGTGTAGCGTTTATCGGGGCTGCGATTCCGCAGTCCTGAACGGGTGTCGAGAACTGTTCGCTTCGGTCTCTTAAGGGGAGCTTGCCATGAGTTCGGCTTTTCTGCGTGCGCGCGTGCGTTGTGTTGGGTTGCTTGCGGGGTGCTTTCTCGTGCTGGCTGCGGCCTTTCTCGTGGCGGCGCTCGACTCGCCGGCCTCCGCGGCCTCAATCACCTGGAACGGCGGCCTCGGGGTGTCAGGCCCCCTCGATGGCTCCGGGACGTGGGACACCGGTACGAATTGGTGGAACGGAGCGGCCGGCGCCTCTTGGTCGGACAGTAGCGATGCCCTCTTCGGTGCAGGCCCGGGCAACGGCGCGGCGGGCACTGTCACTATCGGCGGGACGGTTGCCCCCAACAGCATCACCTTCGCACCGACGGGCGATGGCAATCCCTACACGATCACGGGCGGCAGCATCAGCGTGGCCGCCAACGGCGGCGGCAGCCTGCCCATTACCGTCAACAACAACGCCGCCATCGCCTCGCGACTCGTGGGCACTGGTGGCCTGACCGTCAGCGGCAACAGCACGCTCACCCTGCAAAACGCCGCCACCTACAGCGGGCCGACCGTGTTCTCCAGCGGCACGACGGTAAGCATGGGCCCCGCGGTCGGCTTTCCCACCGGCGTCGCGGCAAACTATGCCTTCCAGGGCACCACCAACGACTCCAGCGGCAACGGGCTGAATGCCACCTTCCAGAACGGCCCGGCGGCCTATACCGTCGGCCAGGTCGGGGAGGCGGTCTCGCTGAACGGCTCCACCCAGTACCTCACCGTGCCCTACAATTCGGCCCTGCACCTGAACGCCTACACCGTCTCGGAATGGGTGAACATCGCCGTGCAGCCTCCCACGTCGGCTGGCGGTCCGGGGCCTGCGCTGGTGAGCACCCGCAACGGCAGCGACACAACATTCGACTTGCAGTACTTCCCGACGGGCACGAACACCGGCGAGCTCCACGGCGACATCGGCTCGGGCGGCGGCTGGCTTGACATCGCCGCGAACGCATCGGGAGCTTCCGCGTATCTGCCGACCGGCACCTGGAACATGGTCACCTACACGGTGAGCTCCTCCGGTTACGTGATCTATGTGAACGGGAAGCAGGTGGGCTCGGGTTCCCTAACCAACCCCGGCACGCCTTTGTTGATGCAGGCGGGCCAGACGCTCTCCTTCGGAGCCCAGCAGGGGGGGGGCGGCGTCGGCAGCGTCTACGGGACCGGCCAGGGCGGCTTTCTCAACGGTTCGCTGAACGATGCGGTCATCTTCAACTCCGCCCTGACTCCGGCGCAGGTCAGCAACCTTTACCTGGGCCAGTACGCCAGCCTTCCCGGCACCACCGCGCTATCGGTTTCCTCCGGCGCTACCTGGAACCTCAACGGCAGCGGGCAGACCGTGACCGGGCTGAACGGCACGGGCAACATCAATCTGGGCTCCGGCGGCGGGTTGGCCGTGAACGCCGTGGGTGTCTCCATCTTCGGCGGCGTCATCTCCGACAGCGGCCTCGGCGGCAGTCTGGCGGTGGGTGGCACCGGCACGCAGGTCCTCGCCAGTGCGAACACCTACACGGGCCTCACCAGCGTGAGCGGCGCCGCGACGTTGGATCTCTTGAACAGCAGCGCCATCCAGAACAGCACGCTGAGCGTCAATAGCGGGACGGTGGTGTTCGACAGCTCGGTTGCCTCGCACGCTTTCACGGCCGGCGCACTGTCGGGCGCCGGCAACTTGGCCTTGCAAGACAACGCCGCCAACCCCGTGACCCTGACCGCTGGCGGCAATAACGCCAACACCGTGTATTCGGGCCTCCTCAGCGGGGCAGGCACTTTGAACAAAGTCGGCGCCGGCACGCTGGCGCTCACGAATGGTGCGAACACTTACAGCGGCGGGACCATCCTCAGCGGAGGCGTGCTCAACTTCGCCAATGGCGCGCTGGGCAGCGGCAAGCTGAACTTTACCGGCGGTTCGCTGCAGTACGCGACAGGCAATACCCAGGACATCGCCGCCAACATTAAGAACAGCACCGCCCCGATTGCCATCGATACCAACGGCAACACGGTTCCGGCCACGAACCTCGACAGCAGCAACACCGGCGGACTGCTCAAGATCGGTGCTGGAGAGTTGTATTTGCAGGGCACTTCCAGTTACTCCGGACCAACGATTATCAGCGCAGGGACGCTGGCCCTGGGCACAAATATCGCGACGACGACCCTCATCGACCCTACCAGCGCCGCGGCCCAAAGCTCCTATACGCCTGATGGCCGACTTCCAATTCACGCCGTCGATGGCAGCGGCATGACCCCGAACAACCCGGTCACGGCCTCGTCCACGTGCGGCAATACTCCCCAAAACGCCATGTGGCTGAGCAACGACACGCAGTCCACCTGGATCGCCTTTGACCTGGGGTCGGTGCAGACGCTCAGCGGTTTCCACCTCTGGAACTACAACGAAGCTGCCAGCAATTGCTATCAACGTAGCGTAAAGACGGCGGGCATGTACGTTCTCTCGTCCCTGCCGGCCGACAACGGGGGTAGTCAGGGGCCCTATACGACGAATGGTGGCACGTTGGCCCAGAATTTTACTTTCGCCGAGGCCAATGGACTGACTTCCTACACCGGCAACGATTACTCGTTCACCACGCCGGTCACCGGCCGGTATATCGAGATGTACGTCACCAGCAGCTACGGCGGGATCAACGCGACCGACTATTACACGGGCATTTCCGAGATCCGGTTTTACAGCACTACCTACCAACCCAGTCCCCTGGGCAACCTTCCCAGCGGCACCGCCGTGAACCTTACGGCCGCGGGCGCGACGCTGGATCTGTTCGGGGCGACGCAGACGATCGGTTCCCTGACCGGGGTCGCCGGTTCCAGCGTGATCGACACGGGCGCCCTGACCTCAGGCAACGATAACACGAACGCGACCTTCGCGGGGGTCATCTCCGGCGGCGGCGCGGTCACCAAGATCGGCTCGGGGACGATGTTCCTCAACGGCGCGAACACCTATACCGGCCCAACCACCATCAGCAACGGCGTGCTGACCATCGGCCCCGCCGGGTCGCTGGTTTCCACCGGCGTCAGCGTGATAAACGGCGCGACGCTCAACATCGCCGGAAATCTGGCGAGCGCCACCAACCTTTCGGTCGACGGCGCGGTCAATTTTGCCATCCCCGCGCAGACCCTCGCCACCTTGACCGACTCGGGAAGCGGCACCGGAATCGTGACGCTCAACAACACGTTCCTCGGCGTCACGGGGGCCAGCACGTATTCCGGCACCGTCGGCGGCAGCGGCACCTTGAAGGTCGCCGGCGGGGCGCTGACGCTGACGGGCAACAACGCCTCCACCGTAGCCACCACGGTCAACAGCGGCACGCTCTATCTTTCCAACGCCGGCAGCAACAACATCCCCGCCGCCACGCCTGTGACCGTAAATGCCGCGGGGACCTTGGACGTCACCGGCCTGGCCGGCGGCAGCGGAATCACCTTGGCCAGCGGCCAGACCCTCCGCGGCACGGGCACGGTCAACGGCCCGGTTACGGTCGGGCCGGGAAGCACCCTCCTCTCGGGCACGGGAAATGCGACCGGCACGGGCATCGGCACGCTCACGCTGAACAACGACCTGACCTTCGCCTCCGGCGCCACGCTGGCCGCCTACCTGGGCGCGCCGGTCGGCGGCACCGCCAGCCCGGGCAACGCGGGCTTGATCAACGTTCTGGGCAATTTGAACCTCCCGGCCAACGGGCTGAACCTGAACCTAGTGAACAACAGCGGCCTGGGCGGTCTCGGTTCTGCGGGCAATGGTTTGTACGAGCTGTTCTCTTACCAGGGGACCTTGAGCGGGTTCAACCCGACCACGACGTTCACCACGCCCCCGGGCAAGGCCTTCACGTTCACGAACCCGCCCGGTCAGATCGACGTGCAGGTGGCCATTCTGACCTACAATTGGACGGGCGCCAGCGGCAGCGGCGGTACCGCGAGCTGGGACACCACGTCGACCAACTGGGCCAACACCAATGGCGCAACGCCGGTTGCCGCGGCCTATCAAGACGGGTCCAACGTCACCTTCTCGGACACGAACCCCATCACGGGTCTCACGATTACCGGCTTGAACGTTGTGATCCAGGCTGGCGGCGTTCAGCCCAATTCAGTCACCTTTACCAACAACGCCGTCAATTATGCGTTGAGCAACGCCAGCGGCGGCACGGTGGGTATTGCGGGCACCACCGGCATCGTCATGAGCGGCAGCGGCACGGTCTACCTGCAAAGCGCCAATTCGTTCAGCGGGCCGGTCCAAGTCAACGGCGGCATTCTCGACATCTCCAACGCCGCGGCCTTGGGGGTTTCGTCCGGCGTTTCGGTGGCCTCCGGGGCCGCCTTGCAACTGCAAGGGGGGCTTGCCGTGGGCACATTTCCTCTCGCGCTGGCCGGCGGCGGATTTGTCGCCAATCCAGCCGGGGCGCTGAACAGCGTCAGCGGCAGCAACAGCTATGCGGGCGCTGTCACACTCACCGCTCCCGCCACCATTGCCGCGGCCACGGGCAGCCAGCTCACGCTCACGGGCGGGATCAACAACGGCGGGAATCTGCTCACCATCGGCGGGGCCGGCACGACCACGATCACCGCCCCAGGCATTTCGGGCGCGGGCGGCCTGACGGTCAACAGCGGCGCGACCGTCAATCTGAGCGGGACCATGCCCAGCACTACGAATCTGATCGACAACGGCACGCTGAACCTCACTACCGCCGCCCAGACGATCGCCAACTTTGGCGACTCGGGGGCAGGCGCCAGCAGCCTGACGCTCAACAACACGGTGCTGACGGTCACGGGGGCCGGGGCGTTCTCCGGTTCGATCTCCGGCGGCGGCAGCCTGGCGATTTCCAACGGGACGTTGGCGTTGAGCGGCAACACCTCGCTGCCGAACATGACCGTCAACGGCACCTTGAACATCACGGGCGGCCTCGTGCAGGCGTTGAGCGGGTTCACGGCCAGCAACGGCACGGCGACGATCATCAATCTCAGCGCCGGCACCCTGCAAACCCCGGCCTGGACGCCCGCAGCCAACACCGCGGTGGTCAACTTCAACGGCGGCACGCTGCAGGCTAATGCCGGCGGCATGATTTTCCTCGGCTTAACTCCCTCGACGATTATAAACGTCTATGCCGGCGGGGCCGTGATCGACACCCAGGGAAACAACATCGCGATCAATCAGGGGCTCTCCGGCGCGGCCAACAGCGGCGTTACTTCCGCAACCATTGCCAGACCGGACACGACCACGGTCTTTGCGACCCCGCCGGCGGTGACCTTCAGCGGCGGCAATGGCAGCGGGGCTTCGGGTTACGCGACGCTCAACGCCGCAGGGAACATCACCGGCGTCGTCATCACCAACCCGGGCAGTTATAGCAGCATCGCGCCGCCGAACATGAGCGTGAACGGTTCCTCGGTGGTCCTCGAGCCGAATTTGACGCCCAATAGCGCCGGCGGCCTGACCAAGAACGGCGCCGGCACGCTCACTTTGAACGGCGTCAGCACCTACGGCGGCCCCACGGTCATCAATGCGGGCACCGTGCAACTCGGATTTTTCAATCTGATAGGATCCGCCGGCGCGGCCGCCTATTACCCGCTGGACGGCAGCACCGTCGACCTGTCCGGCAACGGCAACAACGGCACGTTCGCCGGAACGCCCAACACCCCAACCTACGTCAGCGGCAAATTCGGGCAGGCCATCGCCTTTAACGGCAGCCAGTCGGTCGTCGTGCCCAACAGCCCCAGCCTGCAAGTCGGCAACGGCGGCAGTTTCACCGTCTCGACCTGGTTCGACCTCGATAGCGCCGGGATGGCCTCCACCGCTAACGGCATGGTCGGCACCCGCTTCGGCCAGGACACGACGTTCGATGTGAAGGTCAACGGACCTGGTCAATTGATCCATGGCGACGTGGGCACGGGCGGCGGTTGGATCAACTTCAATGTCGACATGACGGGCCTGTCGTTCGGCGCGGGCCAATGGCACATGGTCACCTACGTGGTTACGCCCACCGGCGCAACTGTATTTCGACGGCGTCGACAAGCAAAACTACACCTGGTCGGGCACGCCGACCTTTATGACCGCGGCCGCCGGCGCCCAGATGCAAATCGGGCAGGATTACCCCGGCGAATACATGAACGGCGCGCTCGACAACGTCTCGGTCTATGGCACCGCGCTGAGCGCCGCCCAGGTGCAAAGCCTCTACCAGGGCCAGGCGGGCCAGTTGCCGGCCACGACCGCGGTCTCGATGGCCGGCGGCACGACGCTCGATCTGAACGGCGCCAGCCAGACGGTGGACTCGCTCACCGACATCGCGCCCGGCCAGGGTGGACTGGTGACCAACAGCGTCGCCGGCAGCAGCGTCACGCTCACGCTCGGCCTGAGCTCGACGGCCTCGAACACCTTCAGCGGCACGATCCAAGACGGCGCCGGCAAGGTGAGCCTGTCGTTGTCGGACCTGGGCAACTTCAATGCCACGCTGGTCCTGGCCGGCGTCAATACGTTCACCGGCACCGCAGACTGCGGGGTCAGCACGCTCATCCTGGCCAACTCCGGGCGCTCTGCGGCGCCACGGTGTACGGCACGTCGAATTCGTACGTCGTTTTCGCCCCGTCGATCGGTTCCTTCACCTTCGGCGGACTGAGCGGTTCGTACAACTGGCTCCTGCAGGACAGCGCCGGCAGCGCGGTCGCCCTGACCGTCGGCGCGAATAACCAAAATGCGCTCTATACCGGCTCGCTCAGCGACGGCGGCGCGGGCGGGTCGCTGATCAAGGTCGGCACCGGCACGCAGACCCTCGCCGGCGACAGCAGCTTTATGAACGGCAACGGCTACTCCGGCGGGACCTTCATCAACGGCGGCGAATTGTCGCTGGCCAACTCCAACGCCCTGCCGGAGATGCCAAACGCGGGCCCGATCACCTTCGGCGGCGGCGCGCTGCAGTACACGGCCGCCAGCGCAAACGTCGATTACTCCCCCCAGATCCACAACAGCACGGGTCCGATCGCGATCGACACCAACGGCCAGAACGTGACCTTCGCCAGCCCCTTGGACGCGACCAATACGGGCGGATTTGCCAAGATCGGGGCCGGCGTCCTCACGTTTGCCGCTTCCAACGCCTACGGCGGCACGACCTACCTGGTCGGCGGCGAGCTCAGCCTGGCTAATTCCGGGGCGATTCCGTCCGGCGGCACCCTCACCTTCCTGGGCGGCGCGTTGCAGTACACGGCCAGCAACACCGTCGATTACTCCGCCCAGATCTTCAACAGCACCGGCCCGATCTGGATCGACACCAACGGCCAGAACATAACCTTCGCCAGCCCCTTGGACGCATCCAACGTGGGCGGCCTGACGCTGACCGACAACACAGGACTCGGCATGCTGGTGCTCAGCGCCAGCAACGCCTACACGGGCACCACCACCGTAGCCGGCGGCCTGTTGCGATTGGGGAACCAGGCTGGCGTACCCGACAATACGGCCCTGGTCGTCAGCGGCGGGACCTTTGACCTGAACGGCTACAGCAAGAGCCTGAACATCATTTCCGCGTCGCCCGGCGGCCTTATTACCAGCCAAGCGGCGGGGACTGCGGTCAATTTGAACCTCTCGGCCGGACAGGGCGCCACGGGGGCGGAATACGTGGTCGGAACGGTCCTCAGCGACGGGGCCGGCACGCTTTCGCTGGCGGTCACTTCCGGCAACGGCAGCGGTCTGCGATTGACCGCCACGAACGCCTACAGTGGCGGCACGACGATCGACAACAGCTATGTGCGGATAGGCAATGCTTTCGCGGCGGGCACGGGCGCGATCGCCATCAGCAACAGCGGCTTCGTGGAACTCTGGTGGGACACCGGGTCCGGGACGCTGGCCAACAACTTCGTGCTCAGCACGCTCGGCGGCCACCAGGTTGGCGGCAGCCAGGCGGCGCAGAAGACGGCCATCTACGCCGATGGCGCTATTCAGAACGGGGGCGGCTACGGCACTTACACCCTCACGGGCTCGATCGATTTGGCGGCCAACGGCGGCATCGACGGATACCCGACCAACGGCATCGTCGTGGCGGGCCCCATTTTCGGCCCGGGCGGACTCTTCAAGGGCTTCACTGGCGAGGGCAGCGGCGGCGACCTGGTGACGCTCACCAACACGGCCAACAGCTACCAGGGCGGCACGACGATCAGCAACGGTGTGTTGGACTTCGTGGCCGGGGCCTTGCCCTTCAGCACGACCTCGCCCAACATCTTCTTCAACGGCGGCACGCTGCAGTGGGCGGTCGGCAACACGCAGGACGTATCGGCCGGCATCGCGCCCCTCACCGGGCAATCGGCCATGATCGACACCAACGGCGACACCGTCCAGTTCGCCTCGAGTCTGAGCGGCAGCGGCGGCCTGACGAAGATCGGCGCCGGGACCCTGGTCCTCGCCGCCGCCAACAGCTATGTCGGCACGACCACGATCAGCGGCGGCACCCTGAGCGCGGCCAATGCCGCGGCCATTCCGTCCGGCGGCGCCATCACCTTCGGCGGCGGCGTGCTCCAATACACGGCTGCCAGCAGCGGCAACGACTATTCCAGCCTGAACCGGATCGTCAACAGCGGCGGCCCGATCGCCATCGACACCAACGGGCAAAACGTGACGTTCAACGGCGGTCTGCCGGCTTCCAACACGGGCGGCCTGGACAAGATCGGCGCCGGCACGCTGACCCTCAACGGATCGAATGCGTACGCCGGGGCAACCACCATCAACGGCGGCACGCTCAGCCTGGGCTCGGCGCTGCCCGCCGGCAGCACCGTCACCTTCCGCGGCGGCACCCTCCAGTATACCGCCAGCACCAGCAGCGTGGACTACTCCAGCGTCATTCAGAACAGCACCGGTCCCGTGGCGATCGACACCAACGGCCAAAGCGTGACCTTCAACAGCCCCCTGGTCAATTCCAATTCCGGCGGATTGACCAAGATCGGGGCGGGGACGCTGGTCTTGGCTAGTGCCGCGGCCAATACCTACGGCGGCCCAACGGTGATCCAGGGCGGCACGCTGCAACTGAAACCATCGCTACCTCCTGTCGCCACACCGAGTTTCACGAGCGACGCCACCTCGGGCATCGGCGCCAGCCCGCTGCCGTATACCGAGGCCCTGGCCTTCAACCAGGGAGCTAACCTCACCATCAACGGGGTTACCTTCGCCAACGCCAATAACGCCAGCGGAACGGGAAACCTGGGCTCGAGCTGGGCGTTCAGTCAGGCAATCGCCAACGGCTACCCCAACACCGCCGCCTTCAACGCCCCCACCGGCTTCCTACCCGCCTCCGGTCAAGGAACGTACAGCCTGTTCAGCGCTTTTTATTACGAAGGCTCCACAAACAACGGCACCGTCACGCTAACGCTTACCGGACTGGTGCCCGGGCAAAACTACGACGCCCGGGTGTATTATCGCGCCTTTGCCAACACCGTTCCGGACAATCGCATTGCCGACTTCACATTCACAAACGGCATCTCCACGCAGACCGCCGTGGTCAACGAAGATGCGAATGCCACGGGCAATTACATCGATTACCAGTACACGGCCAGTTCGGCGGGGACGGCGAGCATTTCCGAGACCAACGACGCCAACATGATCGCGGGCGGTTCGTGGCACTGGTACGGCTTCAGCAACCAGCTTTTATCCGCCATCTCCAATTTGCTGCCGACGACGACGAGCCTCTCGATCGCGGCCAGCTCGACTCTGGACCTCAACGGCGCCAGCCAGCAGGTCGTCTCGCTGTCGGACAACACGCCCGGCCACGGCGGCAACGTGATTAATAGCAATGCGGGCAGCCCGTCCGTCCTGACCCTGACTCCCGCGGGGTCGACCACCTTCAGCGGCACGATCGGGGACAACGGCACGGGCAACTCGCCGGGCTCGATCGGCCTGTTGCTGGACGGGCCGGGCACGATGGTGTTGTCCGGCACGAACACCTACACGGGTGGAACGACCGTGCTGGGCGGCACGTTGTTGCTCACGAACAACGAGGCGCTTGCCGACGGGACGAGCTTGGCCGTCGGCAGCGCCGCCGGACTCGCGTTGTTCACCACGCCGCCGGTCTCGCCGCTGGCGGCGGCCGCGACCGGGAGTACCGGGTACCCCGCCGCGTTGTCGGCGGTTCCCGAACCGGGCACCCTCGTGCTGTTGGGCGCGGCAGGACTTTTGGCCGCGGCCGCCGCCTGGCGGCGGAGGAGGCGGTAGGCCGTAGTGGAGAAGATTGTAGGGCATGTTCCGGTCGCGTAGCGACCATTGACGGTAGCCGTGGGTTTCAACCCACGGTCGGAGGCCTTTTACGACGTGTTCGTCGCGTAGCGACGATTGATGTACGAGAACGCTCGCGGCCGGCTTCAATCGTCGCTACGCGACGGCTATTCCGGACGTGTAACGACCACTGACGGTAGCCGTGGGTTTCAAACCACGGTCAGAGGCGTTTCAGCACCGTTTCGTCACGTAGCGACGGGTTTTGCTCCACGAAAAAACATGGCGAACACGTACACATCGTTGCACTACCACATTGCCTTCAGCACCAAGAACCGGGAACTGTGGATCAAACCGCCGTTTGAGCAACGGATTTGGGCCTACCTTGGCGGCATCGCGAAAACCAATCGCATGCAACCGTTGCAGATCGGCGGGATCGAAGATCACGTTCACGTGCTGCTCGGCGCACCGGCGGTGTTAGCGCCGGCCAAGATTGTCCAATTGCTCAAGGGTGGTTCGTCAGGCTGGATCCAAGAGACCTTTCCTCCCATGAAAGGTTTCGGCTGGCAGGATGGGTACAGTGCCTTTACTGTGAGCGCGTCCAATCTGCCGTCGGTGATCGCCTACATCCAAGGGCAGCGCGAGCATCATCGAACGAAGACCTTCCAAGAAGAGTATCGGGAATTGCTTAGACGGCACGGGATTGAATTTGACGAGCGTTACGTGTGGGGCTGATTTTGAATCGTCGCTACGCGACGGGGATTTCGGTCGCGTAGCGACCATTGAAGGTAGCCGTGGGTTTCAAACCACGGTACGTGGACCGACGCGAACGTCCCCGCGTAGCGACGACGGAAGGCGGGCGTCGGCGTGTAGATTTCACGCGTCGCTACGCGACGCACGAACTCGCGCCGAGAAGCCAACCGTGGGTTAAAACCCACGGCTACCGTCATTCGTCGCTACGCGACGGGGATTTCGGTCGCGTAGCGACCATTGAAGGTAGCCGTGGGTTTCAAACCACGGTACGTGGACCCGCACGGTCGTCCGTGCGTCCGGGCACCGTGCGCAGCATGGTCGGCGATGCTTGAAACGTCCACTCGCAGCCGCGGTCAATCGTCGCTACGCGACGGGTAGAGCTCGAGTTATATTACATGCAATCGTATACGTTGCCATTGGCTTCCAGTTTCTCGTCTGAGGCTATCAGGAGGGGCTTGCCATGAATCTGGCTTTTTTGCGCGCGATCATCCGTTGTGCGGGTGTGATCTCAGGGCTTTCCTTGCTGCCGGCGGCAGCCTTTTTTGCGGGCGCGTTGGACACTCCGGCCGCGGCGGCCGGACTCACCTGGAACGGCGGCAACGGCTCGCTGGCCCCCAGCGATAGCTCCGGCACGTGGAACTACTCGCTCGCCGATTGGTGGAACGGGGCGGCCGGCGGTGTCTGGACCGACGGCAGCGACGCCGTCTTCGGCGCAGGCACGGGCAACGGCGTGGCGGGCACGGTGACCATCGATCCCACGCTTGCCAGCCCGCTTGCCCCCAACAGCATTACCTTCGCCCCCACCGGCAACGGCGGCGCGTATACGATCAACGGCGGCAGCATCAACGTCGGCTCCGGCAACCTGCCCGTGACCGTCAACCAGAGCGCGACCATTGCCTCGCAGTTCGTGGGGGCCGGCGGCCTGACGGTTGGCGGCAGCAGCGTGCTGACCCTGCAAAACGCCGATACCTATGCCGGGCCGAGCATCCTCTCCAGCGGCACGTTGCAGATGGCCGCGCAGCCGGCCGGCGCGTTTCCCAGCGGAGGCGTGGCGCACTACGCCTTCAACGGCAATACCAACGATTCCAGCGGCAGCGGCTTGAACGCCACGCTCCAGAACGGCCCGGCAACCTACAGCGGGGGCCAATTCGGACGGCAGGCGATTTCGCTCAGCGGCAGCAACCAGTACCTCACGGTGCCCTACAATGCGGCCCTGGCGCTAAACGCCTACACCGTCTCGGCCTGGGTCAACGTCGCGCCGCCCGCCTACAATGGCGCGTCCGGGGGTCCGGCGATCTTCAGCACCCGTAACGGCGGCGATGCCACGTTCGACTTGCAGTACTACCAGTATGCGAGCGGCAGCTACGAACTGCACGGCGACATCGGCACCGGCGCCGCCTGGCTCACAATCACCGCCGACTACCACTTGCCGGGCCCCTTGTCCGGCTGGAACATGATCACGTACACAGTGAACTCCTCCGGCTACTCGATCTACGTCAACGGGGCCCTGGCGAGCAACGGAACGTATAGTGGCACGCCGTTGTTCATGACATCGGCCGAGACGCTCTCACTTGGGGCTCAGCAGGCAGCCACAGGCGTGTGGGGCGCCGGCGGCTACCTCAACGGGTCGCTGCAGGACGCGTACGTATTCAATTCCGCTTTGACCGCAGCCCAGGTCAGCGGTCTTTACCTGGGCCAGTACGCGACCCTCCCCGGTACGACCGCCCTATCGGTCTCCTCCGGCGCCACCTGGAACGTCAATGGCAGCGGGCAAACCGTGAGCGGGCTGACAGGCTCCGGCAACGTCAGCCTGGGGTCCGGCGGCATGCTGTTGGTCAACACGGTCGGCGGCACCACCTTCAGCGGCGTCATCTCCGACAGCGGCGCGGGCGGCAGTCTCACGGTGTCCGGCAGCGGCACACTCGGCCTCAACGGCACCAACACTTATACCGGACCGACCACCGTGACCGGGTCGGCTTCGTTGGATCTCTTGAACCCTAGCGCTATCCAGAACAGCACGCTGAACCCCAGTGGCGGCACGGTGACGTTCGACAGCTCGGTCGCCTCGCGGGCCTTCAACGTTGCCGGCCTGACGGGTTCCGGCAGCCTGGCCCTGCAAAACAACGCCGCCACTCCGCTCCCGGTGACCCTCTCTGTCGGCGCTAGCGGCGCGAGCTCGACGTTCGCGGGGCTGCTCAGCGGCGCCGGCACCTTGAACAAGGTCGGCACGGGCACGCTGGCGCTGGCCAGTTCCAGCAGTTTCAGCGGCGGCATCACCCTCAGCGGAGGCACGCTCAGCTTCGCCTCCGGCGGGCTGGGCACAAGTCACCCGTTCTTCGCCGGAGGCACGCTGCAGTATGCCGTGGGCAATAGCCAGGACATCGGCAGCCTGCTGACCAACAACACCGCCCCCATCGTTCTGGACACCAACGGCAACATCGTGCCGCTCACGAACCTGGGCAGCACGAACACCGGCGGCCTGACCAAGCTCGGTGCCGGCGTGCTGGGCCTCGTTGGCTCGAGCTCCTATAGCGGCCCTACCACGATTCGCGGAGGCGCGCTCCAATTGGGCACCCCGCTTCCCCTCCAGAACGGCAACTTCGCCGCTCCCGCCCTCGCGGCAAACAGCTTCATTTACTACGGCTCCATGACAAGCGGCTCGCAGGCTGCCTTGGTTTGGTCAAGCAGCGGGAACGTCCTTTATAGCGGCACCTCAGGCGGCGCACTGATCAACGACTCTACCGCTTGGGGTTATACACAGCCCTATCCCAACGGCAACCAGGCATTCAGCCTGCAGGCGGACAGCTCCCTCAACCAGTCTCTTTCCCTGACACCGGGCACGTACACGATGAGCTGGTGGCAGGAGCTTCGGCCCGGCTACGCCGCCGAGCCGTACTACTTCACGCTTAACGGCGGCACCCTCGGCAACGCGATCAACGCCAGTTCCACAGGCTGGACCACCGCCAGCCAAACATTCACGATTTCCACGGCCGGCAGCTACTCGGTCGGCTTCCTCGGCGGCTCGACAGGGGACGGCAGTGTGGCGCTGAACGACATCGTCGTGTCGGCCAGCGGAAGCGGTTCGTTGCCTTCGCTGACCGCGGTCATCCTCACGAGTTCGTCCGCCGCCTTGAATCTCAGCGGCGCCACGCAGACGATCGGCTCGCTGGCCGGCGTCGCCGGTTCCGCGGTGATCGACAATGGGGCCCTGATCTCGGGCAACGACAACACCAACGCGACCTTCGCAGGCGTGATCTGGGGAAGCGGATCGGTCAGCAAGATCGGCACGGGGTTGATGGGCCTCAGCGGTCTGAACACCTATAGCGGCGCGACCGCCGTCAGCAGCGGCAGCTTGCAGCTCCTGAACTCCGCCGCGATCGGCAACAGCACGCTGAACCTGGCGGGCGGCAGCGTGGTGTTCGACAGTTCGGTCGCGACCCACGCGTTCACCGTGGCCGGCCTGACGGGTTCCGGCGGCCTGGCCCTGCAAGACAACGCGGGAACTCCCAATCCGGTAACTCTCTCGGTAGTGCGCAATGGCGTGAACACGACGTACTCCGGGCTGCTCAACGGCCTGGGGGGGCTGACGAAGGTCGGCTCCGGCGCGTTAACCCTCTCGGCCGGCAACACGTACTCGGGCGCGACGACGGTCGGCGCGGGCAGCCTGCTGCTTTCCAACGCCGGCAGCAACAACATTGCCACCTCCTCGCCCGTCACCGTCAACTCGGGCGGCACGTTGGACGTGACCGGCCTGGCGGGCGGCAGCGGCATCGCCCTGGCCGCCGGTCAGACGCTCCGCGGCACGGGAACGGTTGTCGGCCCGGTGACCGTCGCGGCGGGAAGCGTGCTCTCCTCCGGCACCGGCAACGCGACCGGCACGGGGATCGGCACGCTCATGCTGAACGGCAACGTGAGTTTTGCCTCCGGTTCGTCGCTGGCCGCCTACCTGGGCACTCCCGGCACCAGCAGCGTCAGCCCGGGCAACGCGGGCCTGATCAACATCCAGGGCAATTTGACCTTGCCGGCCAGCGGGCTGACCGTGTCGCTGCTGAACAATGGCGGGGCGGGCGGGCTCGGTTCGCTGGGCGCCGGTTATTATGAATTGTTCGCCTATACGGGGACCTTGAGCGGGACGTTGGCCAGCACGTTCTTTGTGCCGGGCAAGCAAGTCGTTTTCACGAACCAGGTCAATGAGCCAAACGCGCCCAACCAGATCGACGCGCAGGTGGTCTCGATCTCGAACTTCAATTGGACGGGAGTGAATAGCGGCGGCGGCGCCAATTCGAGCTGGGACACAACGACCAACTCAACCAACTGGGCCAGCGGCACCACCGCCGTTTCCTATCAGGACGGGAGCAACGTCACTTTCTCGGACACGAACCCCGTTACCGGCCTCACGATTACCGGCTCGAACGTGGTGATCCAGGCCAGCGGCGTTCAGCCCAATTCGGTCACTTTCAACAATAGCGCCGTCAACTACACGCTGAGCAATTCCGGCGGCACGGCGGGGATCGCGGGCCCCACGACGAGCATAACCAAGAGCGGCAGCGGCACGGTCTTCCTGCAAAGCGCGAACTCGTTCCAGGGCCCGGTCAGTATCGGCGCGGGCATCGTAAACATCTCCAACGCGGCCGCCTTGGGCCTTTCGTCGAGCGTTTCGGTCGCCTCCGGGGCCTCCCTGCAGTTGCAAGGGGGCCTGGCCTTGCCGGCCATGCCGCTCTTGCTGGCGGGCAGCGGGTCCGCGGCCAGCCCGGCGGCGCTGGACAGCCTGAGCGGGACCAACAGTTGGGCCGGGCCCATCACGCTCACCGGTTCCAGCACGATCATCGCCGCCGCGGGCCAGCTCAACTTGACGGGCGGGGTCAACAATGGCGGTTATCCGCTCACGATCCTCGGGAGCGGCACCGCCACGATCGGTGGGGCACCTGGTACTCCGGGTCTGGGAATCTCGGGCAGCGGTGGACTGACGATCGGGGCCGGCACGACCCTCAATCTGGCCGGGACCATGTCCGGCCTTACCAACCTGACCGACAGCGGCGCGCTCAATCTTACCGCCGCCGCACAGACCGTGGCCAAATTCAACGGCACGGCGGCCAGCAGCCTGACGTTGAACAACACGGCGCTGACAGTCACGGGGCCGGGCGTGTTCTCAGGTTCGATCTCCGGCGGCGGCAGCCTGGCGATTTCCAGCAGCAATTTGACGCTCGGCGAAAGCAGTTCGTGGCCCAGCGTGAACGTCAACGGCGCGTTGATCGTCCCTGCCGGCGGCGCCGTCGCCAGCGGCAGCGCGGGGCTGAACTTGGCGGTGGGTGGGACCGGCACGCTCGTCACGGCCGGGACCATCTCCTCGGCCGCCAACACCACGATCGGCTCGGGGACCGCCGGCGTGGGGACGGTCTACCAGACGGGCGGACTGGTCTCGCAGGGCGGCAGCGGCAGCAGCTTCTATCTCGGCGCCGCCGGCGGGTCCGGCGCCTACACCATCAGCGGAGGCACGTTGACCGCCAATGCCGCCAGCAACGTCTACCTGGGCGGCGCTTCCGCCGAGGCACCTGGTACTCCGGGTCCGGGCGCCGCCATCCTGAACCTCAACGGCGGCTTCGTGCAGGCCCTGGGCACGCTGGCGGTGGGCAACGGCACGACGACCGTCAATCTCAACTCAGGGACCCTGCAAGCCCCTTCCTTGTCCGGGTCGAGCCACACGGCGGTTAACTTCAACGGCGGCACGTTGCAGGCCACTGCCAGCAGCGCGAGTTTCCTGGGCGCGACGCCCGCGGCGAATGTCAATGTCTATTTCGGCGGGGTCGTGATCGACACGCAGGGAAACAATATCACGATCAGTCAGCCGTTGAACGGCGCGGCCAACAGCGGCATTAGTTCCGTCAGCATTTCCAGGTCGGATACGAGCACGGTCTTTGCCACCCCGCCGCCCGTCATATTCAGCGGCGGCGTCGGCAGCGGCGGCGCGGCTTACGCCACGCTGAATAGCGCTGGTCACATCAACGGCATCGTCGTCACCGACCCGGGCAGTTATAGCGCGGCGCCGAGTTCCGTGACCGTGGGCGGCTCCAGCGTAAGGCTCTCCGCGGCCTTGACGCTCAACGGCTCCGGCGGCCTGACGAAGTACGGCGCCGGCACCCTCACGTTGGGCGGCGCCGCCAGCTATGGCGGCCCCACGGTCATCAATGCCGGCACCCTGCAAATGGTCGGGGCCGGCCAGTTGCCCGGCGGCAGCGCGCTGGTGCTCACCAATTCCGCCGCGCTCGACCTGGACGGGACCAGCCAGACGGTGGCATCGCTCTCCGGTGGAAGCGGATCGCTGGTCACCGACAGCGCAAGCGGCAGCAACGTCACGCTGACCTTGGCCGCCCCCCAGAACTCCGCAACCACCTTTAGCGGCACGATTCAAAACGGCGCCGGCATCGTAAACATGGCGTTTGAGGGCAACTTCATCTCCTCGATCGTCCTCTCCGGCGTCAATACGTTCACCGGCAGCGCGACCCTCGGGCTGGGCACGGTCATCCTGACCAACTCGGGCGCGCTCTTGGACGCTACGCTCAACGCCCCGGCCGGTTCCACCATGCTCGTTTTCAGCCCGTCGGTCGTGCCCCACGCCTTCACCCTGGGCGGGCTGAGCGGCGCCGCCAGTCTCGCACTGGCCGACAGCGCCTCCAACCCGTTGGCCCTCACGGTCGGCGGCAACAACCAGAACTCGATCTATACCGGGGCGCTCAGCGGCAGCGGTTCGATCACCAAGGTCGGCACGGGCACGCTGACGGTCGGCGGCAGCAACAGCTACACGGGCGGGACCACCATCACCAGCGGCGAACTGTCGCTGGCCAACTCGGCCGCGATGCCGCCAACCGGCAACATCGTCTTCGCCGGCGGCGCCCTGCAATTCACTGCCAGCAACACCGCCGATTACTCCAGCCAGATCACCAGTAGCACCACTCCCATCGCCCTGGACACCAACGGGCAGTTGGTGACGCTCAACGGCGGCCTGGCCGCGAGCAATACGGCCGGTCTGACCAAGCTCGGGGCGGGCACGCTGGCCATGAACGGCGCGAACTCCTTCGGCGGGCCGCTGGTGATCAACGGCGGCGAGCTCAGCCTGGGCAATCCCGCGGCCCTGCCCGCGGGCACCGTGATCACCTTCGGCGGCGGCGCGCTGCTGTACACCGCCGGCAACCTCACCGACTACTCCAATCTGATCAAGAATAGCACCGGCCCGATCGCCATCGACACGGGCGGCCAGAACGTGACCTTCGCGGGCGTGCTGGACGGGTCCAACTCGGGCGGACTGACGAAGCTGGGCGCGGGCACGCTGGCCCTCAGCGGCAGCAATGCCTACAGCGGCACGACGACCGTGGTCGCCGGCGTGCTGCAATTGCAGAATCTCTCGGGCGTACCCGAGAATTCGGCCCTCTCCGTCAGCGGCGGGATCTTCGACCTCAACGGTTACAGCAAGAATCTGAACATCATTTCCGCGTCGCCCGGCGGCCTGATCACCAACGGGGCGGCGGGTACGGCCGTCACCTTGAACCTCTCGGCCGGACAGGGGACCGTGGGGGCGGAATACAACGTCGGCACGGCCTTCAGCGACGGCAGCGGCACGCTTTCGCTGGCCGTCAGTTCCCCGAACAGCAGCGGACTGCAACTGACCGCCAAGAGCACTTTTAGCGGCGGCACGAACATCAACGCCAGCTACGTGCAAATGGGCAACGCCTCGGCCTTGGGTACGGGCACGATCGCCGTCAGCAATAGCGGCTACGTGGAGCTCAGTTGGGGCAGCGGGCCGGCGACGGTGGCCAATAGTTTCTCGCTCGACACGGCGGCGATCTACGCCGCGGGCGGCTACGGCACGTACACGCTCGCGGGCGCGATCAACCTGGCCACCAGCGGCACCCTGGACGGGACCCCCGGCAACAACCTCGTGGCGGCCGGCCCCCTTACCGGCCCCGGCGTACTCTTCAAAGGCATCCCCGGCGGGCCCGCCGGCGGCAACGTGCTGACGCTCACCAATACGGCCAACAGCTACCAGGGCGGCACGACGATCCTCAGCGGCACCCTGGCCGTCACGGCCGACGCCGTGCTGGGGCCGGGCAGTATCACCTTCGGCGCCGACAGCACCTTGCAGCCCGCGGCCAACAACATCGTTTTGAACGCCAACCGCCAGATTACGACCTCGACCCCCAATGCCACGCTCAATGCCCAGAACTACACCTTCACCGTCGCCAGCAGCATCGGCGGGACGGGCGGCCTGACCATCACCGGCGGCAGCGCCGGCGTCGTGGTCCTCAGCGGCAACAACTACTACACCGGCACGACCAACATCAACGGCGGCACCCTGACCGTGGCCAGTCCAGGGGCCATTCTCAGTAGTTACGTGACCAGCAACATCACCTTCGGCGGCGGCACGCTCCAGTACACCGCCAACGCCATTGCGGAAGGCGTACCGGATTACTCCGGCCAGATCGTCAATAGCACCGCCCCCATCGCCATCGACACCAACGGCCAGAGCGTGACGTTCAACTACGCCTTGGCCGCTTCCAACTCGGGCGGTTTGAACAAGCTCGGCGCCGGCACGCTGTTTCTCAGCGGCCAGAATCTCTATAGCGGCCCGACCACGATCAGCGGCGGCACGTTGAACCTGAACGATGCCCCGGCGATTCCGCCCGGCAGCACCATTACCTTCGCCGGCGGCACGCTGCAGTATGCCGCCCCAGCCAACTTCGTTCCCGTCGTCGACTACTCCAGCGTCATCAAGAACAGCACTGCCCCAATGAGCATCGACACCAACGGCAATAGCGTGACCTTCAACAGCCCTCTGGACAGTTCCAATACCAGGGGATTGACCAAGCTCGGCGCGGGTACGCTGGTCTTGGCCAGCACCCTTGCCAATAGCTATGGCGGCCCAACGGTCATCCAGGCCGGCACGCTGCAACTGCAATTGCCGCCGCCAATAACATCCGCCGTCACCACTATGAGTTTCACGAGCGATACCACCTCGGGCATTGGCGCCAGCCCGCTGGCGTATACCGAGGCCCTCGCCTTCAACCAGGGAACGGCGCTGACCATCAACGGAGTCACGTTCGCCAACGCCAATAACGCCGGCGGAACGGGAAATCTTGGCAGCAGTTGGACATTCAGCCCGGCCGTCGTCAATACGCTCGCCGGCGCCGGCAACTTCCCCACCGGCTTCCAGCCCGTCGCCGGTCAAGGAACGTACAGCCTGCTGAACAGTTTTGTTTATTCAGGCACCAGTGCCGCCAACCCCAACGGCATGGAAACCCTCACGGTTTCGGGGCTGGTGCCCGGGCAGAGCTATGACGCCCGGCTTTATTATCGCGCGTATACCACCACCCCGCCGGCCAATCGCCTCGCCGACTTCACGTTCATCAGCGGCAGCGGCACCCAGACCCTCGCGGCGGTCAACGAAGACCTGAATTCCACCGGCAATTACCTCGATTATATCTACACGGCCGGCACGAACGGGGTCTTGACCATTACCGAGAGCAACAATATCAATACGGGGGCGAACGATTCGTGGCACTGGTACGGCTTCAGCAATCAGCTCTTGCCCAGCGGCATCAACCTGCTGCCGACGACGACGACGCTCTCGATCGCGGCCAGTTCGACCTTGGACCTCAACGGTTGCAGCCAGCAGGTCCAGTCGCTGGCCGACTTCAACCCGGGCGTCGGGGTGGGGAGCGTCATCAACAGCAATACCGCCGCGTCGACCCTGACCCTCAGCCCGACGGGCGGCGCCGCCAGTTTTGGCGGCACGATCGCCGGCGCCAGCGGCGGCACCCTGGGCTCGATCGGCCTGGTGATGAGCGGCAGCGGCCTGCAGAACCTTTCCGGCGTGAACACCTACGATCTGGGAACGACCGTCACTGGCGGCACCCTGCAATTGGGCAATGCCCATGCCCTGGGCAGCGGCGGCTTGACGGCCAACGGCGGAGTGCTGGACCTCAACGGTTTCAGTCTCACGACCGCCGCCGGCAACGCCTTGCCCTTGTTTTCCGGCAAGGCCGGCACGATCACCAATAGCAGCGCCACGCCGGTGACGTTGACGGTCAACCAGGCCGCCACGACCACCTTCGGCGGCACGCTGCAGGACGGCGCGGGATCGGGCGGGCTGGCCTTGGTGCTTACCGGTTCCGGCATGCTGTACCTCTCTGGCGCGAACACCTACAGCGGCGGCACGACGATCAGCCACGGCGAATTGCAATTCGCCAACACCGGGGCGATGCCATCTTCCGGCACAGTGACCGTGGGGAGCGGGGCGACCTTGACGGTCAATGCGGGCGGCCCGAATGAGTTTACCAGCGGCACGTCCGGCCCCGGCACCATCGGCGGCTTGCTGGCCGGACCCGTCGTCTGGAACACCGGCGCCATCCTCGGGATCGACACCGCCGATGCCGGCGGAGGCCTGACCTACGCCGGCGCCATCGCGAACCCCGGCGGGAAAATGCTCGGGCTGACGAAGCTCGGCGCTAACGAGTTGTTGCTCTCCGGCCCGAACACCTACAGCGGCGGCACGACGATCAGCGGCGGCGTGCTGCAAGTCGCCAATACCGGGGCGATGCCGCCTACCGGCACGGTGACCGTCCAGAGCGGGGCAACGCTGACGGTCAATGCGGGCGGCCCGAATGAGTTCACCAGCGGCACTTCCGGCCCCGGCACCGTCGGCGGCCTGCTGGCCGGCGTCGGCGGCCAGGGAGCGCCCGTAGCCTGGACTTCCGGCACTTTCCTCGGCATCGACACGACCAATGCCAGCGGAGGCACGCTGACCTACGCCGGCGACATTGCGAACCCCGGCGGGAACACGCTCGGGCTAGTGAAGCTGGGCGCTAACACGCTCGTGCTCTCCGGCACGAGCACCTACACGGGCGGAACGACCGTGCTCGACGGCACGTTGGTGTTCACCGACAACGAGGCTATCGCCGACGGGACGAGCTTGGCCGTCGGCGGCGACCTGGCGGCCTTCGGTGCTGCGGCCATTCCTCCTGCTGCGGTTTCGCCCAGCATGGTGGCTGCGGTTCCCGAGCCTGGCACGCTCGTGCTGTTGGGCGCGGCCGGAATCGTTGCCGCGGCCGCAGCCCGGCGGAAGGGCAGGGCGGGGCGCGTTCGAGAGCAACGTGCGTAGTGGTCGGCAAGCGCCGGCCCATGATTTAGGCGTCGGGTGGGACAAGGGACGGGGTACCCGCGCAGTGGGTCGGCGAGCGCCGGCCCACCATTTTAGGGGCTAATGGGACTTATAAGACCCATGAGTCCCATAGCAAGAACCGGTGGGCCGGCGCTCGCTGCGCGATCTGGTCCCACCCTACGGTCTTTCGACAGCACCCACCGTTACGGGCCGGGCGGTACGATGGGAAGACCCGCGGGAGTTGACGAAAGGCCGTCGGACTTGTTGCCCAGATACTGATGCACCGCGGGGTTGATCGTATAGTTGATCACCCGCACCGAGAGGTCGCACATGCAGGCGTTGAAGCCGTTGATGTGCGAGCTGCCGAAGATGTGGGAACTAATCAGGCCCTTGCGGTCCTGGGCGGGCGGCCCGTTGGTATTGTCGGTATAACGCGAGATGTCCTCGTTGTCGCCGATATACAAGTTCTCGTTATCGCCCAGGTTGGTGCCGTTCACATAATCTTGGGGTTCGAGATACTTTTCCCCGGCCAGGTAGGTATTGGAAAGCCCGTCCGTAATCTCGGCCGCCGAACAGGCATACATGGCGCAAACGATACCCGTGGGGCCAAAGTTCTGCACCTGGATTCTCAATTGCTGAGCCGTGGCCAAACTGGGCATGGTGCTGGTCGACGGCCCACAATCGCTGTTGCCACAGTCGCCGCCGGGCCAAATCCCCATCGTGCCGGGGCTGCAGTAATTGTCGCCCCCGTTGGCCGCATAGTCGCTCTTGGCAACCGCCACATCTTTGTTGTAATTCGCCGGGACGTAATTGGTGGTAGGATAAAGGCCTAACGCACGCCGCGACGGGCAGTTAAAGGCGGCCAGCGGCGTGGAGGAGCGGAGGGAATTCGCCGCCATTTTCGCAGCAGCCGTAGGGTTGGTTCCCGTGGGGTCGGTCCCGATCCCCATGTCGTGCAGCGGCTGCTGGTCCATGTAGGGCAGGCTGTTGTAGATCCACCCGCCCGGCTGCTCCAGATCACATCCTCGATCGGCATCGCCCACCCAACCCCAGCCCCAACCGCCCGCGGGGAATGTGCCGTGGGCTTCTTCGTGGTGCTGCATGGCCAGGCCGATCTGGTGGAGATTGTTGCGACAAGTGGCCCCCCGGCCCGATTCTCGGGCCGACTGCACGGCCGGCAAGAGCAGGGCGATGAGGATACCGATGATGGCGATCACGACCAGAAGTTCCACCAGCGTGAAACCGCCCCGCGCCTTGGTTGTTGACGAGCCCATGAAAGAACTCCGCTGTCTAGGAATCCGAAAAATGAATCGTTCCGCGGCCCACCGTCATGGCCCGGGACGAATCTATCCTTAGTTTCGCCGCTTTTGGGCAAGCCGTCAAGTCAAGGTCGCACTGTTCTGGCAGAATCCAGCCGTTGGTGGGGTCAGCCATATCGAGGCTCTTCCGCTTTTGGGTAGGCCGTAGACAAGCAACGGGCACCGTGCGAAGCATGGTCGGCGAGCGCCGGCCTACCGGAATCGAGAATTCTGCGGTCGGAATGGTGGGCCGGCGTTCGCCGACCCGCTTCGCAGGCGCCCCGGATCGCGTGCCACCCTACGGCATACCACGGCCGTCCAAATTGACGTCTCCAGGGCACCGTGCTACGCTAACGCCAGATACTGAAAACAGTTCGCCCGGCGACCATTCGAAGCACCCGTAGGACCGTTGGAAAGAGGACTTTCATGTCGAGTCAAGCGAAGCACGTCCAGACCGGGAACCCCGGACCCAAGTCCGCCATCCGCCCCCTCAGTGCTGTTGCTCCCAGTTGGTGGGATTACACGACCCTTGACCCTGAGATCATCCGCGACGCCGCGGCCCTTACGCCGGAGACAATGCTCAAGCTCTCGCGGCCCGGCTTCAAGGTCGTGTTCTACGAAACGCTGGAAGAGTTCTATCTCGCCGAAGCGCTGGAATATGTGACCGCCTGGCGGCAGTCCACGCCCGACAACCCGGTCGGCATCTGCGGTCCCATCGGCCCGACCGAGCAGTTGCCGCTGGCGGCCCGAATCGTCAATGCGCTGGGCCTCAAGCTGCACAGCGCGCACTTCTGGGGCATGGACGAATGGTTTCTGGACGGCAAGGAGGCGCCCGTCACGCATCCGCTGTCGTTCGAGAGGGCAGACCGCGAGTTGTGCTTCGACCGCATCGAGAAGAAGCTCCGCATGCCCGACAGCAACCTGCACTTCCCCAAGGCCGACACCGGGCCGTACCGCCAGAGTTGGGAGGCGGGCGTGCGCTGCGCGGTGATGCAAGGCGGCCAGGGCGACGTGAAGCACTGGGCCTTCAACGACCCCCCGCAGCGCACGGGGCGCTACAAGGACGCCCCGCCGCCGCCCGCCGAGTATCGGAAGCTGGCCACGCGTGTGGTGAAGCTCCATCCGCTGACCGTCGCGCAAAACGCCCGCACCAGCGGCGGCGGCAACATTGCGCTGGTGCCCGCGATGGCGATCACCGTCGGCCCCGTGGAAACCTGGAAGGCCGAAAAGGTCTCCATCTGGCAGGCCGGCAACCACGACAACCCCTTCGGCATGCGATTGACGACGCTGATGATCGCCAAGGGCCTGCCCGACAGCGCCGTGCCGATGTCGCTGCTGGCAGAGCATGCAAACGTGCAATTCAATTTCTTCCGCGGCGGTGTTGGAAGCTGCGCCGTGAGCGTGCACTGATCCGTTTCTTCCTCCATAACACGACCAGGCCGACCACGATTACCGGAATCAGGACAATTGCCATCCAACTACCGAAATCGAGGCGCCATATCTTCCCAGCGGGGCTTCCCTTGTACCCCAGTTTCTTCGCTTCGGCAAAATCCTTGTCCGCCAGGGCCTGCTCGCCCTTCCCCGCGTAGGCGGTCCCCCGGTTGTTGTACGCCTCGGCAAACTTCGGGTTGAGCTGGATGGCTTCCGTGCAATCGAGGATCGCTCTGTCGAGTTCGCCGCGGTTCTCGTAGGCAAAGCCCCGATTGCAATACGCCTCGGCAAGGTTCGGATTCAGGTCGATGGCCTCGCTGGAATCGGCGATCGCCTTGTCGTATTCGCCCTTTTGCCGGTAGGCGATGCCACGACGGTTATAGGCATCGGCGTCGTTCGGGTCGAGGCGAACGACCTCGGTGTAGTCGGCGATGGCTTTGTCGGCTTCGCCCTGCCTTTGACAGGCGAGGCCGCGGTTGTAATAGGCATCCGTGCAATCCGGGTTGAGGCGGATGGCCTCGCTGTAGTCGGCAATCGCCTTGTCGTCTTCACCCTTGTTCGCGGAGGCGATGCCACGCTCGTTATAGGCATCGGCGTCGTCCGGGTCGAGACGGATAGCCTCGGTATAGTCGGCGATGGCTTTATCGAGCTCGCCCTTCCTCTTGTAGGCGAGGCCCCGGTTGTAATAGGCATCCGTGTATTCCGGGTCGAGGCGAATGGCCTCCGTGTAGTCGGCGACGGCCTTGTTGAGATCGCCCTTCCTCTTGTAGGCGATGCCGCGGTTGTTGTAGGGCCCGGCATATTCCGGGTCCAGACGGATGGCTTGCGTATAGTCCGAAATGGCGTTGATCAGTTCCCCCTTGCCCTTGTAGGCGATGCCGCGCTTGTTGTAAGCCTCAGCATGTTTCGGGTCCAGCCGGATGGCCTCGCTGAAGGCAGCGACGGCCGCGGCAAAATCGCCTTCCTCCATGCAGGCATCGCCCTTCCGGCAGGCTTCCGCCGACGATGAGTACACGATGCCCGCGTCGGCGCTTGCCGCAACATCCGGCAACAACAAAGCTGCCATCGACATTGCCACCCGGCACCCGCACGTGATCATGGCGAAGGGCCTACTCTTTTTCCGGTTCCTTGGCAGCGGGCGTGTGGTCCATGACCACGCGGAACCCCGTGCCGTCGAAGCGGCTCCCCGGCGTGATCCCGCTGCGTTTGGCGGAACGGGCGAAGATCGGCCCGTCGCTCCAGGAACCGCCGCGGAGCACACGGAAATCGCCGGAAGTGGGGCCGGGCGGGTCGTCTGCCGGGGCGGCATTGTACTTGTCGCCGTACCTGTCGGAACACCACTGCCAGGCATTTCCGTGCATGTCGTAGAGCCCGAAGGCATTCGGTTTGAAGGAGCCCGCGGGGGCCGTGAACACGTGGCCGTCGTTGGCCTTGAGGGTGTATTTCGCATCCGGGAATTTCGCCTTGTACGCGGCGTCGGCCACGTTGCCGACGCGAGCCAGCGTCTCGGGATCGTCGCCGCTGAAATACCGCGTCGTCGTCCCGGCGCGGCAGGCATATTCCCACTCGGCCTCCGTCGGCAAGCGATAGGTATAGCGCCTTTCCTTGCTGGTGAGCCACTTGCAGAAGGCCACCGCGTCGTTCCAGCTTACATTGACCACAGGGTGTTCGTCGGTCTGCTCGAACCCCGCGTGCTGCCAGGAGTAATCTTCGTTAAAGCCAAACTTCTTCGTGTCGGGATTCCAGCCCAAAGCCCCCGGCTTCCCGCCCTTTTCCGCGTCCGTCTTGTAGTCGGCGTCGGCGACGAACTTCCGAAACTGGCCCCGCGTGACATGGTAGGTGCCCAGGAAGAACGGCCGCGTGATGCGCACGCGGTGCTGCGGATACTCGTCCTTGAAAAAGCCTGCCTTGATAAGATCTCCGCCGTAGGCCTTGTTGAACGCCGCAGCCGCTTCCTCCGCCGTCTCGCGGCTGCCCATCGTGAACTGGCCGGAGGGGATAAGCGTCAGCTTCATGCCGATCGAATTGGTGATCTGCTTGCCCCCCGTCGCAACCGCGGGCACGCCGGCGGTTACGAGGCCGGAGCAGCTCAGTACGATCGGCACGACCAATGCGGCCGACCACATCGGCTGGCTCATAATGATGTCCTTAATCAGATGGTTGCCGTACGTGGCGGTGCTGCGGACTTGCAGCGGTCACGCAAAAGCGGGAATCATTACTAGTCTAAACCCTGCGCGTGGCAGCCGTCAACCGGGCGTCGATTTTAGGCAATCAGCCGGAGTTCGTCAGCAAGCGGAAAATGCGGAGACGGCACATGGCGCATTTGACTCTGCGAGCTGGATCGTAACAATGGAAGTAGAAGCCCGCGTCGATGTGATTCCCACCCCAATCGAGGAGATCCGGCCATGAGTCAACGTGTTCATCGGAGAGATTTTTTGCGAGGGGCCGCGACTGGCGGCACAATGCTGGGACTGGGCGAGCTATCGTTCCTGTCCAGCTTGCCGCGGGTTTCGGCCGCCGAGGCGAGGCTGGCCCCCGGTACGGTCCCGTTGCAACCGGACATGGAACCACTGGTCCGCCTGCTGGAAGACACCCCGCGTGAACGGCTGCTGGAGGTTGTCGGCGCTCGCGTACACAAGGGTCTCAGTTACCAGCAGCTTCTCGCCGCCTTGCTTCTGGCCGGGGTGCGGAACATCCAGCCGCGCCCCTCGGTCGGATTCAAGTTCCATGCCGTTCTGGCGGTCAATTCGGTTTACCAGGCCAGTCTCGCGGCTGCCGACGCGGATCGCTGGTTGGCCCTCTTCTGGGCGCTCGACTATTTCAAGGCATCGCAGGCCCGCAACGTGCAGGAAGGCGGCTGGAGGATGAAGCCCGTGGACGAATCACGTCTGCCCGAGTTCCCCAAGGCTCAGCAGGCGTTCCGCCAAGCGATGGACGACTGGGACGAGTCGGGGGCGGATACGGCCGTGGTCAGGCTCGCCCGCACGGCTGGGTCGAGCCAAGTCTTCGAGTTGCTCTATCGGTATGGGGCTCGGGATTTTCGCGACATAGGGCACAAGGCGATCTTCGTCGCCAACACGCAGCGCGTCCTGGTGCAGGTTGGCTGGCGTCATGCCGAGCCAGTCGTGCGGTCGCTGGCCTACGCGCTTCTGGCACACGAGGGGGACAATCCTACGCGGCGGGATGCCCCGGCCGACCATCCATGGCGGCGCAACCAGGAATTGGCTGCCCAGATCCCAGGCGAATGGCAGGCGGGCAAGCCGAGCCGCGAGGCGACTGTGGAATTGTTGGCCGCCTTGCGGCAGGGCACGGAAGATGCCGTATGCCACGTGGCGCTGCAACTGCTGCGGCGGGGGACGGCGCCACAATCGCTCTGGGATGCGATCTTCTGCGGGGCAGCGGAGTTGCTCCTTCGACAACCGGGCATCGTCGCCCTGCACGCCGTCACGACCACCAACGCCCTGCACCGCGCTTACCAGACCAGCGGCGACGATCAGACCCGGCGGTTGCTGCTGTTGCAGAACGCGGCCTTCCTGCCCATGTTCCGCCAGGCGATGCAAGGCCGAGGCCATCTAGGCGAGTTGGCGATTGATCGCTTGAAAGCGATCGGGCTTTCCGGCGACGGCTCGAAGGCCGTCGAAGAAGTCTTTGTCGAGATCGGTCGGGACCGGGAAGCCGCCGTGAGCAAGACGCTGGCTTACCTCCAGGCCAAGGGATCGGCGGAGGACTTCATGGAGACGGCTCGGCGTCTGATACTGCTCAAAGGTAACGATCCGCACGACTACAAATTCAGCGTGGCGGTCCTGGAAGACTACTACCACGTCTCGCCCGCTTGGCGCGACCGTTTTCTGGCGGCCAGCATGCTTCACTTGCGCGGCTCGGAAGAGAAAGACAACTTGCTGGTACATCGCATCAGGGCCGCTGTCCAAGGATGACGCAGATCGCTTCGACAGGGCCAGCGCGTACTAACCCTTTGTTCCCGTAAGGACTTGCAGCATATATTCATCGTTCCAACCCCAAGAGAAACGGACAGTGGCGAGAGTGATCGGCAGCAGGTTTCGCGTAAACATGTGGACCATTTGCTCATCCTTCACGGTTGGGCGCTCCCTTCAGGCAGTCCCGAAGCGGGAATGAACCGAATCCCTCGTACGTGCGAGTTCGTCTGCAACCTTGCCGCCGATGCGCCCTTGATCGGCTTCCCCTGGATCTGGAGCCGCTCGAACGTCACGTCTTCGATCAGGTGGGCATCGTCAAAGCCGGCCAGTTTCGAGATAGGAAATACCTGGCCGGTCACGGAAATGTTCTTGAACGTCACTCCCTTGATGTGTCCACGGGTCTTGTCGTGTCCCCACATGTCCGCCCCGATCCAGCAGTTGACCAGCGTACTGCGAACGTCCTCACAGCGGATGTTCTCGAAGCGGATGTTGCTCATCGCCCCCGAATCGGAGACGAGGACGGCCAGCGACGCGCAATCGCCCCCCTGCGAAAGGTCGTGGATGATGTCGCAGTCCTGGAAGAGCACGTTGGAGATGTTTGCCCGCGTCTCGGAGGTGATCCCCAATCCCCGCGCACGGTCGTTCCAGACCACAACGCGACGGACAAGGATGTTGTTCGACTCCTTGGCGGGCGGAGGGGAGATTGTTTTCACGCAGACTTCGTCGTCATTGTTGCGGAGGAAGCAATCCTCAACGAGAACGTCTTGGCTGTTGCAGATGTCAACTCCATCGCTGTTCTCACGGGCGCAGATCTGCTTAATGTTCCGCACGACGACGTTCTTCGAGTTGTGCATCGCCACGACCCACGCAGGGGCATCGAGAATGGTGATGCCCTCGACCAGAATGTCTTGGGAATCGTCGAACCACATCGCGGTCCGCGCATGCCACGGTAGCGACCCCAGGTCGAGGACCCCGCGCCCGCGAATCTTCACGCCCTTGACGCCCCTGGTCTCGATCAGGGTCGCGTAGACTTTGTTCCCCCGCCAGTTCTTCTCCTGGACTGGCTTCTCTCCTGCTGGGATCTTCGCCTGCAGGATCGCGCCTCCGGCCAAGTAGACAGTTTGACCGTTCTTCGGACGAATCGTCGTTACCTCATGTACCCCCGGCCCGAAGTAGATAACGTCCTTGCTGGCCGGATCAGGCGGATCGGTATCGGGTGGGTTGACGAACAGGTGCAACGGACGCTCAATGCTGCCGTTCGGTTCAATCGTCAGATAGGCAGGCTTGGCGATGGTGAAGGTGACTTTGTTGCCCGAAACAGCCGGTTCAATGCCGGAGGACGTAGGCCGGATCTTGATCGCGCGAATCCTCGAAACGGCGGTAACGGTAACCGTGACTGGCGCGGAAACGTCGAAATACGCGAACGATACAGGCCCGCCATGCAAGACCGGGGCCGTGTAGACGAAGACGGGCTTGCCCCCCGCCTCGACCTTGTAGTCGGGCGATGCCTTCTCCCTCGACGGAGCGGGATACGTGATGATCGGCTCTGCGGCCTGAGAAGAGCCTCGCCAGAACGGCGCACATGCCAGAAGTGGCACCAAGCTCGTGAGGCATAGCCATGTTCGGTGTTGTTGTGACATACATTCTCCTTCAAGGACCCGGGTTGCGTTGCGGGAAGCACTCAGCCAGGAACTTCAGCAGCTCCTCTTTTCATAGCCTACCGGCCTCCTGATTCTCGGTTTGTTCCCGAAAGCGTCTGCGAAACACTGTAGCCTTCAACGGATCGCCCTGATCCTCATCATCCACGCCCCATGGCACGTGCCTTTTCCAGAATGGCGGGCCGGGCGGTATCCATCACCTCTTGCACATCTTCGTATCGCATCGTCCGCTCCTCGAACGTCCGCTTGGCAATTGCTCCCAGGAAACGTCCGCGGAACTCGGTCAGGTTCGAACCGTAAATATGAAAGCTGTCGGCCATGTGGCAATAGCGGCCTAATTGGACCGGCAATCCCGAAAGTTCCCGCACGCGGGCGGCGATCCGTGACTGCAATTGGATCAAAGCGAAGATGTTCATGAACGCTGCCTTGTAGGCGTTGTTCGACCGGAACCGGACGTTCATGTTCAGCAAAGGCACGTCATCCTGTTGAATAATCCGGCACCAGATGCTCTGCAAGCAGGCTGGATCATAGCAACTGTTGTCCTCCCAGACTTTCCACGTGACGGCCTGGGCACGCCGAGTGTACGGCGTCTCGGCCAGTTTGCGGCAAACGTGCTCGATCTGGTCAAACGGGGCCTGCGTCGGTACGGCGTACCCAAACAGCCGCTGATGGTAGGTGTATTCCCAGCGAGTATCCGTGGGATCGTTTGGATCGCGGACCCAGTGGTCCTTGATCCCGTCGCAGACCTCCATGACGTACTCTTGCAATTCCTCGAACCCGCCTGGGAAGTCGCGGTGGATCATCGGCTCGGCAAGCGGCTGGTGCACGGTGATGATCATTGTGGCGTCCTTGCTCACGGGATCGCCCGGCTTGTCGTACTGGGTCTTGATGTCGCAGCCCGACTCGAAAAGCCGTAGCATGGCGTTTTCCCACGCCCTGGCAATACAATCGCCCTCGGCGGTCAATACGGGGATTCCCATCATGGTTGTCGCTCCTGAGATTTCGTCTTTCCTGGCGGTCCAGCCGGTTATTGTCATCTTCGCCGGGCACTTCCGCAAGCGGTTTCACGGCAGGCGGAGCCTGGGCTACAGGTGAGGGGCGGCTACAAAGGAACGCACTTTGACGCGAGAAATCAGATTTTGCTGGGCACGCGTTCCGCCCTTGAGACGGCTGACCTGCTTCGGAAACCGAGCATTGAGTGACACGCGGAGACTGGCCGAGGATGAGAGCATCGGCTCAGCCACCGTTCCTCGCCCAATGCCAGGATGCGCTGCCGCACGGCCCCGGCCTGGCCTTTCGGCACCAGCAGCCCTTTCTTGGCGCAGGCAGCCCGGCGGCGGATGCAAGGGGCGTGCCGGAAAGTAAGTCAACGCACAGAGAAAGGGCCGATCTGAACATTTTCTTCCACAGCCTCTCGACCCCACGGGTGGCAATCGTAAAGGGCGCTACTTCTTCCTCTGCTTTTCGACGGCGTTGCGGTAGTAGCTGTCGTCGTGCTTCTGCTTCCAGCCGTCGGTCGCAGCGGCACACAGCGGGCGGTACTTGTCCCATAGTTGCTTGATCCACGGTCGATCGGCATAGCCCTCATGGAACCAGTCCTTGTCGTCATCGAGGTAGACGTCCTTGCTGTAAGGCGGGCGACAGTACTTGGCGATTTCGATGCGGAAGGGCTTGTCGTCCTCGAACATCCAGCGATCGACGTAGTCGAAGAAGGCGTCGTGGTTCCAGGTCCTTTCGAGCTTCATGGCCCGCAGCACCAGCGCCTGGGCAACCCAGCACGTAGAGGTGTTGGCCCGGCGGTAGGCGTCGCTGCGGAACTCCTCGGGGACCCACTGGCTGGGCGGCAGGTGCTCGTAGGGCCCCCAGGGATTGCCGCCGCGGACGTAATCGCGGCCGATGCCGGTGACGACGTCGATGCCGGAATGGCCGGTGAAGACGACCTTGGCGCCGGTCCAGCAATCGCCGTAGGCGGTCTGCTCGTCCTCGCCAAAGGCGGCCTTGGGGAAGCTCTTGTTGATGTTCGCCATGCTCTCGTCGCCGAGCATGACGCCGGCGAAGACGATGGGAAACTTGCGGCCGGAGCCGTGGCCGCCGTGGGCCGCCCAGCCGGGATGTCCCTGGCGGACCAGTCCGTAATAATCGATGCCGATCTGGACGACGTTGATCAACAGCCGTTCCTTGTCCTCGGGATTCGCCTCGCAACAGGCCAGGAGGACGGCATTGGCGAGGATTTGAGCGTTTGCCTGGGCGTAGTTGGGCATGCTCTGCTGGGGGACATCGAAGGAGAAGAAACAGGAGTCGCACCACGGCCGCTGGATCAGGGCGGCGGTCTTGACGGGGTCCGGGGCTTCGGCGGGCCGGTTGAAGTGCGGCAGGAGGTCGCGGCGGAGGTCGCGGGCCAGGTGGATCTTCGCGTCGTGGCCGGCATAGCCCGGGCGAAAGGCGTCGGGCGGTAGCGGCCCGGCAACGCAGGTCAGCACGGCGACGATCTTGACGGGACTGTTGTCGCCTTCGCCACGGACCGTGCCGGCATGATAGGGATAGGTGACCTTCTCGCCGCGGCGGAGGCTGATGCTGGAGGCCAAACTGTCGCCGGGCTGCATGGCGATGGGCAGCCGGGCACGATGTTCGGGGTGATAGTAGTTCATGACGCCGGAGTCCCATGCCACCTCCCGTCGAGCGGGCGCGTTGAGCATCGAGCCGTTGCGGCAGCGCCGCTCAACCGCGACTTTCTCGCGGCCGTCGAGCTCGTTGTCGGCCACCTCCTTGCCATACCGCGGGGCGGGGTCGATCTTCATGACCGTGACCGGGCCAACGACGTAGAAGTCACCGTTGACGAACTGCCCGACGCGGGCGGGCTTCTCGAACGTCCATGTGACGCCCCACCGCGAAACGCTCTCCTTCAGTTCCAGGTCTTCCAGTTTGGGCGTTGCGGGCGGCTTCTTTTTCGTGTAAACGACGACGTTCTGGTCGGCGGGGTTCCAGGCGCAGGAGGCGCGGACTTCGATCCGCTTTGGGCCCACGCACCACCGGGCAGGGCCGCCAGCACGATTGTCGCCATTGCGATGCCCAGGTACAGTTTGACGCTCATTTTCATTCTCCTCGGAAGACACTCGGTTGCGTAGCCAAAGACATTCCAATATACCAAGAACTGCGATTCCGACGTGAGCGGCGGCCGAGTAGGGTGGGCCGAGTTCTACGAGTCCCACCAAGGTTGGTCAGGCGGCGGTCTAGCTGCGAGCCTAACGATCCATCGGGCATCGAAACTACCTACCCCAGTTGCATCCACACCGTCTTCAGCTCCGTATACTGTTCGTGGGCGAAGATCGACTTATCGCGTCCGGCGAAGCCCGATTCCTTGTAGCCGCCGAAGGGCGTGGTCATGTCGCCTTCCGAGAAACAGTTCACCGAGACCGTGCCGGCGCGGATTGCGCGGGCAACGCGGTGCGCGGCATTCACGTCGCGGGTGTAAAGCGAGGCGGCCAGGCCGTAGTTCGTCTCGTTGGCCAGCTTCACGGCCTCCTCTTCGCTCTTCACCGGGATCACCGAGAGCACGGGCCCAAAAATCTCCTCGCGGGCGATCTTCATGCTGTTGGAGACCTCGTCGAAGATGGTCACGTCGACGAAATATCCGCCCGTCTCGGCAAGGATCTGCTTGCCGCCCATCACGAGCTTCGCGCCCTCGCGGTTGCCGGCGGCGATATAGCCCAGCACCTTCTCCATGTGCGGCTTCTCGATCATGGAACCGACCTTGGTCGCCGGGTCGAGCGGATCGCCCACCGGCCAGGTCTTGGCCAAGGCGGCGACCTTCTCCAGCAAGGCGTCCTTGACCGAGGCGTGCACGATCACCCGCGAGCCGCAACTGCAATTCTCGCCCATGTTCCAGAAGGCCGCATTCACGGCGTTTTGCGCGATGACGTCCAGATCGGGCGGGTCGGCCAGCACGACCTGCGGACTCTTGCCGCCGCACTCCAGGATCACCCGCTTCAGGTTCGACTCGGCCGAATAGCGGAGGAACAGGCGGCCCACCTCGGTCGAGCCGGTGAAGGCGGCCATGTCGACGTCCATGTGCCGGCCGATGGCCTGGCCGGCCGTTTCGCCCAGGCCCGGCACTACATTGAGCACGCCCGGCGGCAGCCCCGCCTCGGCGGCCAGCTCGCCCATCCGCAGCGCGCTGAGCGAAGTCTGCTCGGCCGGCTTGAGCACGACGCTATTGCCGGCGCCCAAAGCGGGCCCGAGCTTCCAGGCGGCCATCTGCGTGGGGAAATTCCAGGGGATGACGGCCCCCACCACGCCCACCGGCTCGCGGAAGATCATGGCCAGGTTCTCCGGCCCCGTGGGAGCGATGCGATCATAGAGTTTGTCGAGCGTTTCGGCGTGCCAGCGGATGCAGTGGACCGTTTCCGGAACGTCGGTGTTCACGCAGTCGCCGATCGGCTTGCCGCCTTCAAGACAATCCAGCAGGGCCAGCTCGGCCGCATTGGCTTCCAGCAGATCGGCAAACTTCAGCAGCAACTTCTTGCGATTCAGCGGCGACATCCGAGACCAGGCCCCGCCTTCAAAGGCCCTGCGGGCTGAGCGGACGGCCAGGTCGACATCGGCCGCCTCGCAGGCGGCAATCTGCGCGATCACCTTGCCGGTGGCAGGGTTTTCGCTAGGAAAGGTCTTTCCCGATTGGGCCGGAACGAAACGTCCGTCGATAAACGCACCGCTGCGGAACTGCAAGGCCGACACGGCCGCCTCGATGGCAGAAGATTCCAAGGTCAGGCTCATGATTGCTCTCTCGTTACGTGGAACGTGTAAAACAACTCGATAGGAAAGAGCATACCGCAGACGCATGCGACTGAAAAGAAGGGGGAACCGGAGTGGTCTCAGGCTCGGCGCTCGTAGTACCGCCCGGCCACCATGTACTCATGGTCGGCGGCGGGTGTGCTACGAAGACCGGCTGAAGCCGACGCTACAAGCGACACGGCCGGGGGCTTGTATGCGACACGTTTGCAGCATACCATACTTACAAACCAAGGAGTGGACCATGCCAGCACTTTCCCCGCGAAACATCGTTATTCTTGCCAGCATGATGCTGATCTTGCCGGCGTCAAACCCCGCCGCCCGCGCCCAGGGCGATCCCTACGCCAAGAGACTCGACGCCCTTCTTGGCCCCGCCAGCGCCCCGCGGCCGATGGAGACCCAAGCTTTCGCCGGCGAGCCGTTCGGCGTCGGTTCCATCACGCTGAACCTGCCGGCCGAGATGCTGCCGGAACCGCTGGGATTGGAGGGCATAGGCCTGAGCGAAAAGACTGGCCGGGTCTTCTATCCGGCCATGCGGACTCCCGCCCTGGCAAATGCTCTGAAGGAGCTTCTCAGCGAGGACACTCCGCTGACCACCGGCGGGCCGGTGCGGCAGCAGGTGGGCGGCATCCTGCGGGGAGTGCTCAACCGTCCGCCGCGAACGACCGTCTATTTTCTCTTCCGCGGCCGGGAACCCTTGGAACTGACGATCCAAGCGCGGAAATCGATCCCGTTGGTGATCCAGCCGCGGATTAGTCCGCCCGGGCATCGGCGCTTGCTACAGGCCTGGTGGAACGACTATGCCGCCCCGCGGCGGCTCTTGCAACAAAAGCCCGACTTTCCCCCGCAGGTCGAAACCTACCTGGTCAACACGCTGGCCCGGCGCCTGAACCTTTTGCTCCCGCGGGACAGGCAGGAAGAATCGGGCTATGCGCAGTTCGAGCGGGAGTTGGGCGCGCTGGCCGGCAGCGAAGGCATTCGCACGGCTATCCAGCAAGACCGCATCCTCGGTCTGACCAATGCCGCCCTGCCCGCCGACCAGCCGCTGCCGGCCGCCGCGGAAGTTGCTCCGTTGGAGTTTCCCACCGCCCCGTCGGGCCCCGACGGGAAACCGGGCCCAGCGGCGAAGATCGAGCCCATCGCGCAGCGCGTGCCCGCCGAGTTCTTCTACATCCGCTTCGGCAGCTTCGAGAACTTCCTCTGGTTCCAGGACACGCTCGAGACCTGGGGCGGCGACCTGCAGAACCTGGTTGCCATGCGCGGCCTGAACGATCAGAAGAACCAGCGGATCCAGAATCAACTGGTCTTGGAGCAGACCCAGCTTTCCCGCATGCTCGGCGGCACGGTCATCTCCGACGTGGCGATGGTGGGGACCGATCTCTTGATGCAGGATGGCGCCGCGATCGGGTTCCTCTTCGAGGCCCGCAACGGCTTGTTGCTCGGTTCGAGCCTCTCCGGACCGCGGACCGCGCGGATCAAGGCAGGCAAGGCCAAGGAGGAAACAGTCAAGATCGAGGGGCAGAATGTCTCGTTTCTTTCCTCGCCCGACGGGTCGATCCGTTCCTATTACGTGGTCAGCGGAAATTACCACTTCGTGACCTCGTCGCGGGCCCTGGCGGCTCGTTTCCTGCAAACGGCCAAGGGCGAAGGTTCGCTGGGGAATTCGCCGGAGTTTCTCCACGCCCGCAGCGTGTTGCCGCTCGATCGCAACGACGCGGTGTTCGTCTACTTCTCCGACGCCTTTTTCCGCAACTTCACCAGCCCCGCCTACCGCATCGAGTCGCTCCGCCGCCTGGAGGCCGCCACCGACATCGAGATCGTGCAACTGGCGAAGCTCAATGCGGCCACCGAGGGGAAGCCGGGCGGCACGCTTGAGGAACTGATCGGCGGCGGGTTCCTGCCGCCCGGATTCGGCCCGCGGGCCGACGGCAGCCATGCCGTGCTCGGCAAGGGCGAGGTCCACGATTCCGTGCGCGGCTGGCGGGGTTCGTTCATCCCTATACCCGACCTGCCGGTGCAGCAAGTCAGCCGGGCGGAGGCCGCTTCCTACGCCCGTTTCCTGGCCTACGCCCAGGAGAACTGGGGCCGGGTCGAACCGATCCTCGTCGGCCTGCAGCGCAAGTCGCTGACAAACAAGGAGCAAGGGGCCGGCAAGCGCGAGCAGGTGGTGATCGACGCCCGCATGACCCCCTTGCAACGCAGGCGGATCGAGATGCTGGCCAAGATCGTCGGCCCGATCGCCAAGGACCAGCTTGCCTTGGTGACGGGCAACATGGGCACTTTCGAGGCCAGCCTGCCGAACCAGCGAATGTTCGGCGGCCTCCGCGACGTGGCCCCGCCCAGCGAACTGATCGACGGCCGCTTCATGCCCTGGCTGAAACTCCGCAATGCGATCGTCGGCTACCTCGGCTATCAAGGCGACCCCGGCTTCCTGCAGATCGTGGAACTGATGTTCGGCGGGCAGCCGGACGCCAACGGCTGCCAGCGGAGCATCATCGGACTGTGGCGGTTGCAGTACGGCACGTTTGTACTTTTCTCCTTCCAGCCGGAGTTGCTGCCCGTGGTTGCACCGCAGTTGCGTTTCGAACCAGCTCGGCAGCCGGCCCAACTGCGATTGCACGTCAACGACATTACCGGCGCTCGGATCACGCCCTTTCTGAACAACTGGGGCTATGCCCGCACGCGGGAGACGGCCTTGGGCAATATCCGCCTGATGCACTCGCTCAACCAGCAGCTTCACGTGCCCGTGAAAGACTGCCGCGAGGCGGCCGAGTTCCTCTTGGCAGCAAAACTGGTCTGTCCCTTGGGCGGCCAGTACGTTGTCCGCGAAATGCCCGACGGGGAGCGACACTGGACCTCGACCAAGCTGGAGGAATTCCAGCCCAAAGGCGGCTTCGTGCCCGAGGCCCCGCAGGGCTACGTCGCCCCACCGCTGAACTGGTTCCGCGGGCTCGACCTGCACGCTTCGCTGGTCGACACGCTGCTGACCGCGCACATTGAAGTGGTCATGCAGTTGCCGAAGTAGGTCCCTTCTGCCGGAAGGGACCAATGTGCGCCAAGTTGCTAAAGAATCCTAAGTCTTGGTTGCGGCTTGGATATAAGGCGTTGCACCGAACGGCACCGTGTAACGGTGCAACAAATTGTGGCACTCCTTCGGAGTGCGGGGAACGAGATGCGGTTCGTCAACCCAGAGTGCGCTGCGCGACTCTGGGCTTTGGAGTCGAACCGCTACGCGGTTGACTCGCTGTTGCAATCTCAGTACCACGCCCAACGGTTATTTCCATAGTCATTTCCAATGTCCCCACGTACAACGCTGCGTTTCTATTATTGGTTGGCTTGACGATCGATACAACGCGTTCGCACGATCCGAGGATGAGAACGTGCGGCGCATCCAAACACATTAGTCCCTTCCGGCAGAAGGGACCTACCGTCCCACGCCCCGCCGCATCAGCCCCTTCAACTCCGCCAGGTGCTCCACATACACGCCGCGGGGATCGATCCCGTACCTCTTGCAAAGCGAGACGGCCATGCCGACCACCTCGCCCATCATGCCGGTGGTCCGCTGCACGCGGGTCGTGCCCAGGGCCTCGTGCGTCACGCTGATGTCCCGCCCGGCCATGAACAGGTTCGGCACGTTCCGCGAATACAGACAGCGATACGGCACCCAGTATGGCCGCTTGAAATTCTCATACTCGCTGGCAACATAGGAAATGAACGGGTCTTCCTCAAAACCGTGTACGTATTTCGGGTCGGCCAGGTGCAGATCGATCGACCAAGTCGTGGGCACACAGCCGTCGGTATAAGTCTTGCCCTGCAAGAGATCGTCGCGGCTGAGAAGCACGTCGCCCAGCAGACGGCGGGACTCGCGCTTGCCCATCACGTAGGCCGCCCAGGCCAGACGGTGGTTCGGATACTGCTTGCGGACGTTTTTCAAGGCGTCCCATGCGCCGTACATGGCGCGGAGATTGTTGTCGCGCATCTGCTCCGTCTCGGCGATCGGATCGCGGTCGAAGCCCGATTCCCAGAACCACTTGCCCCACTGGTCCGGATAGTCAGGAAACGGCTTGCGGCTCAGGTCGTATGCCCAGGGGCAGCGGGGAAAAGGCGAAGGCTTTCCCGTGTCGGTCGTGGCCCACAGGTTCGAGCCGCCCTGGTGGCCCTGCTCGGTCATCTCATAATCGGCCTTGGCCAGGAAGCCCACCGTGGCATCCCCGGTGCAATCGGCGAACCAGCGGCCCGTGATGCGGGTGCGATGCGCCGTGCGGATGTTCTGCGCGACGACGGCCGCGAGGCGGTTGCCCTGCTTCTCCACCTGGTTGACCCGCTCGTTGAGCAGCAGGCAGATCTTCTTCTCGGCGCGAAACGTGGCGATCCGCGCTTGATCGTCGTAGTTCTCGGCAGGCCCGATCTCCTGGCGTCGCCGCTGCTCGAAGTCGCGGACCAGGTCGCCGACGTGCGGATAGGGCTCGAAGTTCGTGTCGCCGTTGAGCCAGACGCGGATCTCGGAGCTGTTGTTGCCGCCCAGCACGGGCCGATCCTGGATCAGGGCCACCGTAGCGCCCAACCGCGCCGCCGACATGGCCGTACACATGCCGGCGATTCCCCCACCCACGACGACCAGGTCGTAATGGCCGCCGTCCGCCGGCTTCTCCGGGATGTTGAGCAAGCGGCGGCGGAAGTCGTCCATCTCCCGCCCGGCGTTGGGCGGCAAGCGGGGCGATTGGCTCAACACGATCGCGTCGCAGCGGCCTTCGAATCCGGTCAGATCGTGCAACGCCAAGGTGATCTCCGCACCCGGCAATTCAATCGTTCCGCCCGACTGCCAGTGCCACTCGGCCCCCTCCGTCCCAAAAGTTGTCGACAACGGCTTGCCGCCGACCAGGACCTGGAAGCGGCCGGGCGATCCCGGGGCGTTCCAGTTGGCGACCCAATCGCGGGTCCGCACGAACACGTGATATGTTTCCCGCCGAGGTATGCGGACCTTCGTCGTCGCGTCCTTCACGGGCGTCCCCAAACCGTGAGCCAGCAGGTACGGCGAACCCATCTGGTCCATGAACTGCTGATCGAGGACCCAGCCGCCGTAATCGTCAAACGCCTCGGCCTCGACCAGAATGTTGACGGGCCAATCATCGGCCAAGGCCACGGGTGCCTGCGTGCCGAGGACGGTCAGCGCCACGACCAATAGAAAGCGTGTAGGTTGCATGGGTTTGTCGGGAATGGCAATTTCAAGGCATGACGTTTGCGAGCCTTCGTAGGATGGGCCTCCGAGTCCGTCCATCACGGCAGGACGGACTCGGAGGTCCATCCTACATGCTCGATCGACGAATCGTGCGTGGGCCTCTAAACTCTCAGCGGAAAAATGCTCTTCAGATACTTCCTATCGGCCGTATAGTCCGGAATCAGCCCGTGCGGTTGTGCGGCTTCCAGTTGGATCCAGCCGCTGTATTCGACGTCATCCATCGCGCTGCGGACCTTCTTGAAATCGATGCGTCCCTGGCCGAGCATGTGCGGGCCGTCCTTGGCATGGAACTCGCAAATCAGCTTGCCCAACGCGCGGATCTCCTGGGCCACGTCGCGGCCTTTGTCGGTCGAGTTGCCCACGTCGTAATAGACCTTCACCTGGGGCGAGCCCACGCGGTCGATGATCTTGCGGTTGTCAGCCGCACTCAGGTAGTTTTCCAAGCCGATGATGATCCCGAGTTTCTCGGCCTTGGGGACCACGTCGCGGAGGACCTTGACGAAGTGGTCGATTTCCTCCGTATGCGACATGTCGAGGTCGCCGCGGCCGAACGATGCGGTCATCGCGATCGGCAGGCCCATCGTGTGGCAAACATCGAGGCTCTGATCGAGCCACGCCGCCGCGCGGGGATCGCTCTTCAAGGGCACGTCGTTCATCTCGCACAGGGCCAGCGAAGAAACCACAAGACCGGTCCGCCGCATCGCCTCGCGATAGGCCTGTTGATGCTCGCGCGTACGCAGCCGCATGTTGTTGCCGGCTGTGCCGAAATCGATTTGCACGCCGTCCAGGCCGATCTTCTTGGCGACGTCCAAGGCCGCCGGATCGCCGCGTTTTCCCAGCGACCAGTCGCAGGCCCCAATTTTGAATCCTCGGCTTGCCGGGGCCGCCAGCAGGGGAGCTAAGGCGGAACAACCCAAGGTGAAAGCGGCCGCTTCCGCCGTATGGCGAAGCATGGCCCGACGGGACAAAAGGGCAGATGAGACACGCATGGCGAAACCTCGATGGGGTAGGGTGGCAGGGGTCGGTCCCAGACGAACTATGGGTTATTTTACCCTACGCAAGGCGAATTGCCAACTCAGGTTCGGCGCGGGTCTCCCGACCCCGCCGCAGGTTTGGCGAGGGTCTCCCGACCCCGCCGAGATGGCCGACCGAAGGTTTCCCCATTCGCCGGGAGACCTTCGGTCAGAGGCGTGGCTCGGTCAGAGACCGGCCACAACAGCGTGGCTCGGCCAGAGACCGGCTACAACAGCAAGAACGGCCACAACTGCCCCGTTTCCCCAGGACGCGTAACATCGTAGGATGATACGGCCCGATGTAAAATCTCTAGTCCTCACCCCGAAGAGAAGCCCCGTGCATCCCCGCGAGCGCAAACACTTCGACGAGCAGGTCGATCGAGTGCTGGCCGAAATGCCTCCCCTCGTCCACGAACTTCTGGAGCGCGTGCCGCTTCACGTCGAGGACCATCCGTCGGAGGAAGTAATGCTCGACCGCGGTGTCGAATATCTCGACGATCTCTGCGGCCTATACACGGGCATCCCGCTCACGCACCGCAGCATCGAGCACTCCGGCACGTTGCCGGACGTGGTGACCATCTATCGCGAAGGCATCCTCACCGCCGCCGCCGATCGACACGGCCGCATTCGCGACGACCGGCTGCGCAAGGAAATCCACATTACCATTTTGCACGAGCTCGGCCACCATCACGGGCTGTCCGAGGACGATCTCCGCGCGATGGGATATGGTTGATTTCCGGCCCGCTCTTGTTACGCGCGTGGTTTTGATTAGCCTCGAGATAGGCAGCTACTGTGTCGAGTACCTAGTGGCCGCCGACTGATCGTTCGTCGAAAGATCCCCGGCCTGACTTTGTGGAAAGCCGGAAGAACTTCGGTTGATCCACACCATAGTGGACCAAGTGGTCCGCAGCGTGTACCTTATAAGCTGACTTGTGTATTCCCCCTGTACGTAAGAAAGGCTTCTACCATGAGGCATTCCCGCAGCACCCTGTTTCTGACAACTGCCGTTTTGTCCGCCCTCGCCTGGACCCTTGCGATCCTGCTCGGCGCCGCGGCGTGCCCGAGCGCAATTCGCGCGGCCGGCCTTTCTCAGCCCGAGGAAATGGAGAAAAGAGATCAATGGCTCAAGGACCGGTTGCTGGATCGGATGCCGACGGCGGCGAACAACTACCCGGTGTTCTCGTTCATCTACGGCGAACAGCCGTCTGCCCCGCTCCTGCGGGCCTGGCCGCTGAAGAACCAAGCCGGCAAGGCTTCCAACGGCCACACCCAACATACGCTGACGTGGACCGATGCCAAGACCGGCTTGGAGGTCCGTTGCGTGGCCATCGAGTACGCCAATTTCCCCGTTGTGGAATGGACGGTGTATTTCAAGAACACGGGCCAGGGAAACACCCCCATGCTGGCCAACATCCAAGCCATCGACACCTGCATCGAGCGCGGTCCGGTGGGCGAGTATCTGCTGAAGTACAACAAGGGTGACACGTGCGCGGCGGATCTTTATCAACCGCTCGAACAGGTCCTTGCGCCCAAGGCCCAACTGCGGCTGGCGCCGGAAGGCGGGCGGGGCAGCAATCGCGCCTTCCCTTATTGCAACTTGACGATGCCCGGCGGGGGGCTGATCATGGCCGTGGGCTGGCCGGGCCAGTGGGCCACGACGTTCACTCGCGACGAGGGCCGCGGTCTGCGGATCGTCGCCGGTCAGGAGATCACGCACCTGGTGCTGCGGCCCGGAGAGGAGATCCGCACGCCACTGATCGCCTTGCTGTTCTGGGAGGGCGCCGATCCGCAGCGTGCCCAGAACCTTTGGCGACGGTGGATGATCGCCCACAATCTGCCCCGCACCGCCGACGGCGAGCTCCCGCCGCCGATCATGCCCGGCAACACCTCGCTGGAATTCAACGAGATGTGCAACGCGACCGAGAAGGACGAGAACTACTTTATCGACCGCTATGTCGAGGAGCGGATCCCGATCGACTATTGGTGGATGGACGCCGGCTGGTACCCGTGCAACGGCTGGCCGCAGACGGGCACCTGGGAACCGGACCTGAAGCGGTTTCCGCGGGGCCTGCGGGCAATCAGCGATCATGCCCGTGCCAAGGGCATCAAGACGCTTGTCTGGTTCGAGCCGGAACGCGTGGCCGGCGGGACCTGGCTGGCGCTGAACCATCCGGAATGGCTGCTGGGGGGCACGCTGCTGAACCTCGGCAACCCGGCAACCCGCACGTGGCTCACCGACCACGTCGATCGTGTGCTGCGGGAGCAGGGCATCGACCTGTATCGCCAGGATTTCAATATGGACCCGCTGGACTTCTGGCGACGGAACGACGCGCCGGACCGGCAGGGGCTGACTGAGAACCTGCACGTGCAGGGCTATTTGGCCTACTGGGACGCCCTCCGCCGGCGGAACCCGTACTTGAGGATCGACAGTTGTGCCTCGGGCGGCCGCCGCAACGACTTGGAGACCATGCGGCGTGCCGTGCCCCTGCATCCGACCGACTACAACTACGGCCACCTGGCCGCCAAGCAGGCATTCCACCAGAGTCTGTTTGCCTGGATCCCCTACTTCGGCTCGAACACGGTGCCGGTCGATACCGTGGATGCCTACACGATCCGCAGCGGCCACGCGATGAGCGTCGTGCTGGGCTACGACCTGCGGCGCAAAGACCTGGATTACCCGCTGTTGCGGAAACTCGCCACGGAGGCCCGCCTGGTTGCCCCTTACTACTATGGCGATTATTATCCGCTGACGCCGTATAGTCTGGCGGAAGATGCCTGGCTCGCCTGGCAGTTCAACCGGCCGGAGAGCGAAGATGGACTGGTGGAGGCCTTCCGCCGGCCTCGCAGTCAGAAGTCATCGATTTCCTTGAAACTCCGCGGGCTCGACGCCAAGGCGGTTTACGAACTGAAAGACTGGGACCAGGCGGGTCCAACCCGCGCTAGCGGACGCGACTTGATGGAACAGGGATTGACGGTGAGCACTCCCCGCCGTCCCCAGGCGGCCGTGATCACGTACCGGCGCATGCCCGGCGTGGCAGCCGTGATCTCGGTCTCGCAACCAGTGTGTGAGGTTTTTGAGCCCGTGACCTTCTCCGCAGTCGGCTCGCATAGTCCAAAGGGTGAGATTACCGCATGGCACTGGGATTTTGGCGACGGCGCAACCAGCACTGGCCGGTCTGTGGAGCATGCCTACAAGGCGCCGGAAACCTACATGGTCAAGCTCACCGTGTCGGACGGCCAAAGGGTCGTGGACTCGACCCGCGCCACCGTCAGCGTGACTCCCGTGGACACGATGCTACCGGCCGTTGTCGCGGCGGCAGCCGGCGAACCGGACAAGGTGGGAGTCGTCTTCAATAAGCCGATCGAGCAGGCCAGTGCGGAGAAGGTTACGAACTACGCGATCGATCGGGGAGTTCGCATTCTCTCAGCCTCGCTGGCGACGGACTTGATCACGGTGACGTTGCGAACGTCGCCGTTATCCAAGGGCGCGAGCTACGTGCTCACGGTGAACCATATCAAGGATCGCACCCGCACACCGCGCACCGTTGCCCCCAATTCCCAAACCGCACTCCGCTATCGCGGCATGTACGGCTGGTGGAGGCTGGACGACGGCAAGGGGGAGATGGCGGTGGATTGTTCGGGCAACGGGCACCATGGAATACTGCAGGGGCGCACGGCGGCCCGGTATGGAGCAAGGACTCCCGCGGCACGGTCTTGAAGTTCGACGGGGTCGATGCCCACGTGGAAACGGAGACGTTCTTACCCGACCTGGCGATGCCTTTTTCGATTTCGCTTTGGGTGAATCCCGCGGCCACGCAGACCGTGCATGCGGACATCCTCGGCAACCACGGCGAGCCGTTTGTGGGCATCAATCTGCAGCAGGACGGGACGAACACGAACTGCTTTGGGTTTGGTTTCGGCGACGGGCGGAAATGGCAGGGTACCGGATCAGCGCCGCTCAAGGCCGGCCGATGGCAGCACCTGGCCGTGGTGTGCGACGGTGATACGTCGGTCCTCTACGTCAACGGCGTGGAAAAGAGCAGGGGTCCGGGCAAGGGCCCGCTTGCCGCCAACCCGGGCCAGAACTTCAAGCTGGGCCAGGGATATCACAGCGGCCGCTACTTCCACGGCCTCCTCACCGACGTGCGGATTTACCGCGGGGCCCTGTCGCCTGCCGAGGTTGCTGAGTTGGCGACGAAGTAACAGCTATTTTGCCCCACCGATGGGCTGTAGATGCGATTTGTCATTCTCTCGGGGGGGCCGATTCCAAAAAGACATGAGTGCATGTAAAATGACAAGGGAATCGCATTATTGGCTTCTTGTTGGAGGAAACTTCATGAAACGAATCTGGACCTTTATGATTTTGATCGGGTGCCCGGTTATGACGCTTGGGCAGACTGGCGATAGCACGCCGGGGAGCGGGCCGGCCTATCAACCGGTTGTGCCGCCGCCTTCCACTACGGTTTATGGTGGCGGTGGTTACGGCTACGGTAGCGCGCAGACCCCCGAAGGGGCGGCCTTGCAAGGCATGTCGCAGGTAATCAGCGCCGCGGGGCAATACAACCTGGCCACCAGCGCGGCGGCCGTCAACATGACCCAGGCGGAAAGCAATCAGTTGCGCAACAACGTGCAAGGCGTGCAGACCTTCTGGCAAATGCGCGATATTGGCCGCGCGGAACGTGCCAAGGAGCGCGGCCCACGGCTCACGCCCGAACAACTGGCCCGCATGGCCCGCGACGGCGCGCCCGCGCCCTCAGCGCGAGCCAAATGGATCCGGTCAGCGGCGTGTTGTACTGGCCGTCCGCTTTGCAGGATGTTGCCTTCCAGGCCCAGCGCCTGCTGATCGACGAGTTCACGGCCAAGTGGGTGAAGTACGGCGCCCTGGACTATGCCGAGCAGAAGCAGGTCCGCGACAACATCGATACCATGTTCGACGGCTTGAAGTCGCAGATCGGCAGCGTGCCGCCGCAGGACTACGTGGCCTGCCGCACATTCCTGCAGAGCCTGCTTTACGCCACCACCAGAACCACCCTCTAACCGCAAAGATCAATGACGGGAGTTTGCCCATGAAAACTAGATTTTGGATTTTGCTTCTGATTGTCTGCGGCTGCCTGACCCTGGGGCGTTCGCTGCTTTACGCCGCCGACCCTCTCCCCAAGGGCGAGGGGGACCTGGCCAAGGAATTGAAGTCGGATAAAGAGGCCGACAAGGTGAAGGCCCTCGACGAATTGGGGGCCCGCGGCGAAAAAGCGGCCGAGGCCGTCAAGCCGATCGAAGAACTGCTCAAAGACAAATCGGCCAAGGTCCGCGCCCACGCGGCACACGCGCTGGGCGAGATCGGCGCCGCCGCCAAGGATGCCGTGCCCGCCCTGGCCGAGTTGCTGAAAGACCCCGACGAAACCGTTCGTCGCTGCGACCTCCAGGCCATCATGGCCATTCACCCCGGACCGAAAGTGATGATCCCCCTTTGCACCAAGCTGCTGGAGGACCCCGATCCGGCCATCCGCGGGCGGATTCTGAACGCCATCGCGGAATGCGGCGTCGAGGCCGTGCCCGGGCTGATCGAAGGCCTAAAGGACGACAAGGCCGCTTTTTGGGCCTTGATCGTCCTCCGCGATATTGGCCCCGCGGCCAAAGAGGCGATCCCGGCGATTACCGAGAAACTCAAGGACGCGAAGCCGGAGATTCGCCGCGAGGCCGTGCTCACGCTGGGCGCTTTCGGCGCGGCCGCCGCGCCAGCCGTGCCGCAGATTGCGGCCCTGGTTGGCGACAAGCACGCCGGTTGCGCTGCCACGTTCGTGCTGGGCGAACTAGGGCAGATTCCCAAGGAGGTCGAAGCGACGGTCCGCAGCAACGTCAAGAGCGACAACGAAATGCTGAGCACGGCGAGCCTGTGGGCCCTTTGCCGTGTCCATCCTGAAGATAAGGAGCTGCGCCGAGAGACGACCGAGAAGCTAGTCGAGCGATTGAAGGCGAAAGAGCCGTTTGCCCGCGTGATGGCTGCTCGGGCCTTGGCCGCCTTGCCGCCGGCGCCGGAAATCACGGTGCCCATCTGGGAAAAGGCGATGAAGGATGCCGACGAGCCGACGATGCGTCATGCCATGGACGCCTTGGCCGCTCTGGGGGCCCCGGCCGTGCCGCGCCTGATCGACGCCTTGAAGTACGAGAAGTTCCGCGGCGATGTCGTCTATGCCTTGGGCCGCATCGGTCCGCCCGCCGCGGCGGCGACGGGCGAACTGGCCAAACTGGTGGAAGACAAGAACTCCCGCGTGGCCCTTGAGGCGATCATCGCACTGGGCAATATCGGCCCCGGTGCGAAGGACGCGGTCCCCGCCCTGGTCAAGGCCCTGCAACAGCCTGTAGACAAGGATATGACTTTCGCCGCGATCGAATTCGCCCTGGGCAAGATCGGCAAGGATGCTGCCCCGGCCGAGTCGACCTTGCTCATGGAGTTGGAAAGCAAGAACGACAACGTGCGGCTGATGGGCGCCTGGGCGCTGGCCCAGATCGATCCGGCCTCGGCCGACGTTGCCGCGAAGGCCGTGCCCGTGGCGACCGCCGGCCTGACCGTGCCGATGGTGCAGCAGCGCGTCTTGTCTGCCGAGGCCTTGGGTGGTTTTGGCGCATTGGCCAAGAGTTCGGCCGAAGCACTGAAGAAGGCATCGACCGACGAGGACAAGGACCTTCAGGAGGCGGCCGGCAAGGCCATGGCGGCCATCGACAAGGCGGTCGCCGCCGCGGCAGCCGCGGCAAAACCCGCGGATAGCATGAATCTTGCCGCCACGCTGAAGCCGGGCGACTTCGTGGTCACGGCCGTGGACAAAGTCGAGATCGGCGTCAAGGGCTCGCTGGGTGAGATCGTGCCCAAGGGCACGAAGCTCAAAGTATTGGAGATTCGCGGGTCGTGGATCGGCGTGCGGATTGAAGGCAAGGACAAGACCGGCTGGGTGCGCGGTGAGCAGATCAGCAGGCCGTAGGGCCCGATATCGTAACGACCGGCAAGTGAAACGATCGAAGGCGGAGCCGCGTCGAGGCGTGGCCCCGCCTTCGGCTCTTTCAAATTGGTAGAAAGGAAAATGTGCGAAAGGAAGATGGAATTCAGGATTCCACATCTTCTTGCTTGCGATCATCTTCCTTTCTACTTTCTTCCTGCCTCTCGTATACATCTGACGGGTTGTTGTATACCCCCCAAGGCCACGACATTTTTGTCACGGCTGCACGCCGGTTGTTACAAAACTGTCGCGCGGGCACTGATTCGGGCCATTTCTTGCCGGACGCCTTCCAGGGTCTGCAAAGCCGGTTTCGTGCCGTGTCTTACGGTGTCTCCTAGACCGTTCGGCCGCAAGACCGGTCGCCATGAGCCCGCTCACTCACGGTTTGTGCTTTGGCATCACAATTGCATTACGCTCTTACACAGATTGTTTTGATCTTAGCCAAGGAGAAGAAACATGAGCGTAGAGTTAATCGGGACGGGCAGCGCAAGTCGCATGGTGCTCCAGGAATTGCCCGCTTTGATTGGCCCGGAAACATTGGGCCCGGCCCGCGGCGATGAGGCCGATCCCAGTTACCTTTGTCTGATCAGTCAGGTCGACAACCAGTTGGTCGTCTGGGATCTGGGTGGCAAGAGCGGTACCTACGTCAACGGGTCGCGGGTCAAACGTGCGACTTTGAAGGACTCCGACACGCTGGGCTTCGGCGGCAGCGAGTTCCGCGTCCACAACGAGCAACCGCCCATGCGGTATGTGTACGGCGTGAGGAACTAAGGTTCCCTCAAGGATTTGTAGGACGGATCTCCGAGGCCGTCCTTTGCAACCGGACGGACTCGGAGGTCCATCCTAGGGAAAATGCGGCAAATTGTGAGCTGCTATTTTCCCACGACTTCCACCGGCGCGGCAGGCAATGCGCCGAGAGACACTATCCGCTTTACGAGCTGGCCCTTGGCGTTAGGGTTCTGTGGTACTCGCTCGATCGCGGCCTCGATGATGGCGTTACCCTTCCAGCCCGACTTGAGCTTGGTGGCATCGGCGCGGAGCACAATCGTGATGCCATCTTCCGTTGTCGAGACCTTTTGAATCGAGAGGCCGTCGGGTGGCTCGCTCAAGTTCCATTTCAGCGTCTGGACCATCGGTCCATGGGGGCCGACGAAGTGCAGTTCCACCGTCCCGCCTGCGGGCAATTTCACCTCTTTCACGTCGCGAAGGCGGAAGGGAATCGCTCCCCGCCCGAGGCCAATCACGTCGACCAGCCACTGCTGCGCCGGAACGAGGTGACGGAAGTAGTAGGCCTGCATCATGTCGTCGGCGGGGACGACCGGGCGGCGAACTTTTTCCCCAGCGATCGTCGCACGACCTTCCATGCGCAGCGCCGTGGGCGCCTGCCCCGGTTGGAAGGGAACCGACAGCGTCAGCCGTACCTTGGCCTGCCCGGCGGGGACCGTCGCGCCGCTGAGGCGGAAACCGGGCGGAGCGTCGACAAGCTGCAGCTCGATCGGGCCGTTGAAGCCGTCGCGCCGCACGGCGTGCACGGTGATCGGCACGGAAGTGCCAGCCCGAGCGTTGACGCTCGAGGGCACGACGCGAAGGTCGAAATCGGGCCGCGGCGGGCTGATCCGCAGGCGATAGGCATATTCCGGGCCGCCCTGGTTCTGGGCGTCGTAGAGATGCAGATAATACGTGCCGGCCGAGGGCAGGACGGCCCGCAGCCAACTATCGGCATGATGCGTGATCAGACCGTAAGCCTTGTCTTCGTGGTTGTCGTTGAAAGCTAGTTGCCGCCCGGCCGGGCGCCCGGTACTCCGGGTCCGGTCAGCTTGAGCACGGAATCCACGGGTGAATCGAGCCTTCGGGCGTAGACTTCGGCCACGATCTCCTGCCCGGCCTTGCCCTCGAAACGGAACACGTCGCGGTCGCCGGGGCGATCGATGCGGCCGTTGACGATGATCGGCAAGGTCACCGCCTGGGCATGTTCCGGCGAGTCGTTGGGCTCTTGTTCCATACATTCCGGCAAGGAGTCTTGCGCGAACGGTAGGCTGTTGGGTGGTCCGAGCTGACTACCGTTGGGGCCGGTCTCCTGACCGTGCCTACCGTTGGGGCCGGTCTCCTGACGGTGCCCTGTTTTCGTGCCGAATAGCGGCGGGGTCGGGAGACCCGCGCCGAACGTGGATCCGGACAAACGTCCCGCGCCGGCGTCGATCGTCAGGTGATCCTCGGCGAGGTTCCAGCCTTGCATCGTGATGCGCGTTGCCTCGCCAGCCTTGCCGCCGAGGGGGAAAACACTCGTGATAAACGGCAACTCGCCCATTTGCATGCGGTAAATAAAATCCTCGCGGCCGCGGAAGCACGAGTCGTTGATCTCGACCACGTACTGGCCGTCGCGGGGAACTTCATAGTGCAGCACCGGATCGGGATGGAAGCGGTAATTGCCGGCATAGGCCAATTCCTTGCCGTCCGCGTCGCAGAGCCGGATCGCGGCCTGGAACCAGCCCGGCACGGCGTCGGCAATGTAGGGCACCAACTGCCGGGCGCTGACGGCAAACACCAGTTGCTGCCCCTTTTTCGCTGCGAAGCGATAGCGATCGACCTGCCCGGAGAGGATCTGCCCGTTGACCACCGCCGGCAGTTGGACGTCGATCATGGGTTGCGCGCCACGGCAAGACGCCCCTCCTGCGCGAGTTTGCGGAGCGGCTGCTGCCCGGGAAGAACGTTGTCGTCGACCGGTTTCCGCACCACTTCCGGCAAACCGCCGATCTGGAATACCAAGGGGTTCGTCAGTCCGGCGGGCGTTTGCAGCCGCAATTCGCGGATACCGGGTTCGGCGTCGGGCTCTACGGTGACGTGCAGCACCGCGGTCTCGGCGACGGCCGGAGTGGGCGGCTGGTTGAAGAACTTCAACAGCTTCTTGCGGATGTCGAGGATCGACTGCCTTTCCTCCGCCGTTAACGGAGCGGTGTTTTGCGGCGACGACCGCGAGTACGCGGTGCCCGCCGGCTTGTCGCCCGGCGCACTGCCCGCTTTATCGCCCGGTTTGGCAGCCGCTTTGCCACCCTGTTTGCCCGCTTGCTTGCCGAATCCACCGGCTCCGCCCGGGAGGCGGGCGACGAGTGCCTGGAGCTTCTCGCGGAGTTGATTGGCCTGCATCTGCGTCATCGGCTTGACGAGTTCCACAACCTTGATCTGGATGCCGGACCCGGAGACATGGGCCTTGTCGACTCCGTTGAGGAATTGCCCGCCGACGCGGACTTCGAATTCCGTTCCTTGCCTTCCCCCGGCCGGAAAGACATAGCCGATATGTGGCGTTTGCTGGGCCTGGGCTGGGAAGGTGCAAGCCGAGATTCCGGCGAGCAGGGCAGTGATGAGAATTAAGCGTCGGTTCATAGTCTTACATAATCTCACTCAAACGGCCGCCGGAAGGAACGCCGTCGGCGGCCGAGGGGGTCACACGGGCGACCAGTCCCAGCGGATGCGGCAGCCTGGCCTCGGTGTCGATGCCCAAGAGCTCGTACATGCTGCGGATAACGTCGCATGGATAGACGGGCCGGTCTTTGAGCTCCTCGCCCTTGGCGTCGGATGCGCCGATGACGTGGCCGCCCTTGAATCCGCCGCCCGCCACGACTGCCGAAAAGACCTTGCCCCAGTGGTTGCGCCCGCCGTTCCACGGGGCTTCCCAATCCACCTTGGGCTTGCGGCCGAATTCTCCGCTCCACCACACGATGGTGCGCTCCAGCAGACCCCGGTCGGCGAGGTCCTGCAACAGGCTGGACATGGCCTTATCCATCTGGGGCAGCTTCCGCCGCATGATCTGAAAATTGTTCTTGTGCGTATCCCAGCCGGGGTAATTGATCGTGATATAGGGCACGCCGCGCTCGACGAGCCGCCGGGCCATCAGGCACGATTGCCCGAACGTGTTCCGGCCGTAGCGGTCGCGGAGAGCGTCCTTCTCCTGCGTCAGGTCGAAGACCTTTCCGGCGTTGCCGAGGATCAGATCGTAGGCTTCCTTCTCCGATTCCTGCAGGCTGGCCAGCCGCGGGTCGTTGGGCTCGGCATGTTCCAGTGAGTTGAGTTCCGCGAGCAACTCGCGGCGGTACTTCTGCCGCTCGTCGGAGATGCCCTGCGCGACAACGCCCTCGACGACGAAGCGGTTCTGGGCCGGGTCGCCGCCGGTGGCGAACGGTTTGTAGCGGATGCCCAGGAAGCCAGCCTCCGAGAAACGTCCCTGGGGCACGGTCAGTACGATGTACGGCGGCACGAGCCCCTTATAGCCGGCGTCGTATCCGCGGAAGAGCGAAACCACCGCCCCGACCCCCGGATAGACCTGCCGCCCGCCCGGCATGCGGCCCGTCTGCGTGGCGTAAGAAGCCGTTTCATGGGCGAAGATGCCGTGCGTCATGCTGCGGATGATCGAGTACTTGTCGGCCTGCTTGGCAAGATTGGTCAGCAGCTCGTTGATGCGGATGCCGGCGATGTTCGTGGCGATGGGCTTGTCGAACCCACCGTGATAATCGGAGCCGGCCGCCGGTTTAGGATCGAAGGTGTCGGTGTGTGGCGGCCCGCCCCACATCCAGATCTGGATCACCGCCTTGGCCGTGGCCTTGGGATGGGGGGTCTCTGCTGCGGCCAGACCCGCCAGGCCGAACTGGCTGCCGATCACCAGGCCGGCGCTGCCCCCCAACATCCGGCAAGCCGCTTCGCGACGCGAAATCAGTGCGCCGCCCATCGTCGTTTCATCCGTGTTGCTCATGGCATCACACCTTTCGTTAATGTCGATACATGAACTCCGCGCTATTGATCAGGGCCCAGGCGAGATCGATGACGGCCTCGCGACGGCCCCGCTTGCTGGGATCAAAATAGCTCAGAGCAATATTCAGTTCTTCGTCTGTGGGAAACCGAGACAAAATGGTCAGATAAAGGACCTCGACCAACTGCCTCGGTCGCTGCCCGGCCGCGAGTAGTCCCTGGATGCGGGGACTCTGTTCCAGCTTCCGCTGAATGTGCGTCGAATTCAACATGTGCAGCCGCTGCGCCGCCGTGACGCGGTTGTTCCGCTCCGACTCCAGACCCGTGTCGCGCGGCGGCCGACCGAATTCCTCCAGGAAGGCGCTGGTAATGCTCCCGTCGGGCAGGGCGATCGAGCGATGCCCTTCCGGCAGAAACGTGTACGGCTCCGGAATCGCGCTGGAATACTTCTCCGTCGTGCCCGTGGCCTGGCAGATGGCGTCGATCAGCACCTCGGCCTCCAGGCGGCGGAGGGGATAGAAGGCGAAGTTCGCCTCGGCCTCGGGCCTGCTGCCGCGGCCCAACGACGAAAGCTGATAGGTCTTCGAGTTCAGGATCAAACGGGAGACGTGCTTCAGGTCGTAGTGCGAAGCGACCAGTTCCTGTTCCAAATAGGCCAGCAACTCGGGGTTGCTCGGCGGGTTGTCGGGGCGAATGTCGTCGGGCTCGTGGACAATGCCGCGGCCGTCGAGCCAGCACCACGTGCGATTGACGATGTTGCGGGCGAACCAGGGGTTCTTGGCGTCGATCAGCCAATCGGCAAAGACCTCGCGCGGATCGCGGTCCGGCGGAATGCGGGCGGGCGTGCCGTCGGGATAGGTCGGCTCGCTCGTAATCCCGCCGTTAGGCCGTGGAGCGCTCGTGGTCCCGCCTCTAGGCGGAACGTCTGTAGGAGTCCGGCTAAGGCCGGGACTACGAGCCCCGGGCGTCAGGTTGGGATCGAAGTAAACGATCTCCTCTTTCCACTCGCCTGTCGCTTTGTAGCCGATCTTCGCGAAGAATACCGACATGCCGGCGAGCCGTTCCTGCGGCCACTTCTCGGCCCGCACGCCCATCAGGGCCAAGGCCACGGCCTGGGCGATCGCTGCCGGTTGCCGGTTCTGGACGGCACGGTAGAAATTGACCGGCGGCACGCGGAAATTGCTGCCGCTGGACGTGAGCAACTCCCGCGCGAAACGGTCGTAAGGTTTGTTCTCGCGGACCGAAGTCCGGATCCAATGATAATAGGCCTGGGCCGCGTTCGGCCACAGGTTGATGGGGAACTCGGCCTTGATCCGCAGCAGATCGCTCCATTTCATAGCCCAGTAGTCGGCCCGTTCGTCGCGTTCCAGCAGGCGGTCGATCAGCACGCGCCGCTTCTGCGGATTGCGATCGAGCAAGAACTCCTTGGCCTCCGCCGCGGTCGGCAGCGTGCCGATGACGTCCAGGTAAACGCGGCGCACGAAGACGGCATCGGAACAAAGCGGTGACGGCTGCAGTCCCAACTTCTTCAAGCGGGCGAAAACCAGTTCGTCGATCTTGCCCGCGGGTGTCGAATCGGCCGGACTCTCGAACGGCCGCACGGGCGCGACCGGGGCCGGTTCGGCGCCAATCGCGGCAGCCAAGAAAACCGCGGCATACGAAACGGACATCCTACTTGCTCCAACACTGTACGTCAGGCTGGTTCGGCGAGGCTCTCCCGACTCCCTGGTTAGGCGCGGGTCTCCCGACCCCGCCGGAACTTCCGACCGAAGGTCTCCCCATGCGGCCGGAGACGTTCGATCGCCGGCGTGGCTCGGTCAGAGACCGGCCACATCCGAGGACCGCGGCAAACTGGTTCGGCGAGGGTCTCCCGACCCCCTGGTTCGGCGAGGGTCTCCCGACCCCCTGGTTCGGCGAGGGTCTCCCGACCCCGCCGGAACTTCCGACCGAAGGTCTCCCCATGCGGCCGGAGACCTTCGGTCGCCGGCGTGGCTCGGTCAGAGACCGGCCACATCCGAGGACCGCGGCAAACTGGTTAGGCGCGGGTCTCCCGACTCCGCCGGAACTTCCGACCGAAGGTCTCCCCATGCGGCCGGAGACGTTCGGTCGCCGGCGTGGCTCGGTCAGAGACCGGCCACATCCGAGGACCGCGGCAAACGCTGCGGACATTTTATTTCTCCAAACGGGAAAACGCCACGCCCTCGATCTCGACCAACAATTCGGGCCGGCAAACGTCGGCAATCGCGTAGATCGTGGGCAACATGCCCAACCGCCGCTCGCAAACGGCACGCACGGCCGAGTAGTCTTCCGGCCGCTTGATGTAGACGCGGGCGAAACCCAGGCTGGCAAGCGATGTGCCCAGCCCCGGCAAGCCGTGCCGGTCGAGGTTCTCTTCGGCAATCAGGGCGGCGATGTTGTCCAGCGTCTCCTCGGCCTGTTTGACCGCATCGCCCGGATGGCAGGTCTGCGAGTTCGTGATGCTTGCCGTACCGGAGATGAATATGGTTGTATAGGTGCCGCACGAAAGGACCATGGCCCGGGAGAACTTGGGGCTTTGCGGGCTATAGGAGGCTGCATAATCGTAGGCCGACGTCTGCCGCGGATTCTCCAGCGGCTGGGCGCGAATGTCGCTGCGATCAGAAACCAAGGCGATGGCGCTGAGCACGATTCCCCGGCCGTTGGTGCCGATGCCGGTGCTTGCCGGATAAACCCGCCGTCGACTAGGGGCACATGGAGCCCGCCCGTCGAGGAAGTGAATATCGCGGAAAAAATCCGTCCTTGCGCGGTTAAGTTCCTTGTACCGTTGCAGCGGCCCGTCGTTGTCGACAATCCCGCCCAGGTAGAACCATGTGCGGATCACCTGATCGAAGCGGACGCCGACACTGCCCAACGTCTTGCACACCTGTTCCAGAACACCCAGACTGGCGTCGTAGACCGGTCGATCCTCGGCTTGCGGCACGGTTTTCGTGCAATGGACCCAGGCAATGCCGTGATGGCGGGCAACGACCAGTTCTTCGCTGATCCGTTCGATCTCCACTTCTCCCCGGCCCTGTCCCACGCCAAGGGCCTCGACGGCCAGCAGTTTCCCCTCGCACGGCGGCTGGGGAATGTAGCTCGTCGCCGGCAGTTCGGGGCCGTAGAAATCGCGCATGGTCTGCTGGCAGCGGCCGGCTTGCGACATATCGGCCAGGAAAACGGCCTGATGGACGATCGATCCCCGTGTGCCCTCCTCGCGCGTTACGGCCTCGATGGTTCGCAAGGCGTCGTCGGCTTGCTGGTTAAAGGTCGAACCCGAACAGGGGGTTGCCGCGGCGAAAACATGCCGCACGTTGTTCAGGTCGACAACCGAGTATCCCGCTCCGGAATGCGAAACCTTGCGGATCGTATGGTCGGCCATGGCAATCTCTTGGTGCGAGCAGGTAGGAAGGGGGGCTCTCGCCGTGCGCAGGTACACTCTATCTTATATAACCCCGCGGCTGGCGAAAAGGGCCCCATGATAATTCTACTATGATTAACAACCCTCATTCCTTTAATCGGTCGGTCATGGAATCTTGTCACTATTGCCACAAGTGAGTGTTTCCTTGTCATTTTCGGTCATTTTCTACCTCCGGTTCGACGACATCCTTGGGCTTTTCCGGTTTGTCGCTGTCCACGACAAGCACCATCGTCTTGCCGTCGCGGGAAAGGCAGGGCGCCCAGGGGTTGTCGAGAGTCATGCCGAAGAACTCCACCCGGTCCTTGGCAAGATACAAGCGGGCCGGGAAGGCAATGTGCCCCTCGGCGTCGTCCGTCAGCATGTAGGCCTTGACCAGCACGCTTCGACTGTCGCCCGACCATTGCGGCCGATAGAACCCGGCCCCCAGCCGCCGCCGCCGCTTGGTCGCCAGATCGATCACCCAGACCAGCGGCGGCCCGGTCTCCGCGTGGTGCACGAAGGCCACCTTCTTGCCGTCGGGCGACCAACTGGGCCAGTCGCCCCGCCCCAATTCCTGGACCTCGCTGCCGTCGGCCTTGGCCAGATAGAGCAACGAGTCCCAATGCGTCCCGCCGTTGTCGGTGACCTCGCCGCCGCGGGCAAACACCAGCCGCTTCCCGTCCGGAGACCAATCCCCAAAGCGGCCTTCGCAAAGCACGCGATCCTTTCCCGAGGCCAGATCCAGCTCGTAAACGTCCGATTTCGCGTGGACGTCCGCATGGCCTTCCCGGTCGCGGGTGTAGGCCAGCTTGGTTCCGTCAGGGAACCATCGCGGCGCGGCGCCGTTGGCCAGTTTGCGCAGCCCCTTGCCCGCCGTGCTTACCAGCCAACTCTCGCGGAGGGGAGCATCGCCGACCGTGTTGGCGTCGAAGGCAATCCACTTGCCGTCGGGCGAAATGCTCGGCGAGCCAACGTCATAATGGTTGGCCACGTCGACATAAATCGCGGGCCGATCCTCCGTCTTGATATAGAGCATGAGATTGTGCTGCTGGTCGGACAGACGCCGCGGCGGCGGATCTTCCGCAGCCCGGCACGCGCCCGCCGTTGCCATGGCACAGAAGACCGTCAGCACTTGCTTCCAGCGATACATGGTTGCGATCTCCAGGATGGACGAATTGGAATCACTTGGCGTGCTCGCGGATCCATTTTTGGTCCGCATCGCTGAGATCGTCCAGAGACATGACAAACGTCTTTCCCGCAGCCGTGAGGAAACTGGCCTTTCGGCCGTCCACTTTCACGAACCGCAGGCGCGCGACCTTGCCGTCGCGGCGAGTCCACTGCCGCGATTGGTCTTCGCCGGCCTGGCTTGCGTCGGCCGGCTTGGCATTTTCCTGCGCGGTCTTGGCCGCGGGGGTTCCGCCGCGCGGTTCGACCGGCTTGGCGGCAGCGCCGCCGCCGGGCGAAGGCATTTTCTTCAGCAACGCATCAACCGCTTCATCGACGCTCGACCCGCGAACGCCCCGGTAACGGATCACGCCGGCGTGGTCGAGTACGTAAACCGTGGGAAAGGCAGTGATCTGCCAGGTCTGATGAATCGGTCCGTGCGGGCCATCGGACCAATTGCGCCAGGTGACCGTGCCGTTGTCGGTCAGTTGCCGCAGCCGCGCCGGCTCGTCGCAATTCACCCCCACGACGACCACGGGCTTGTCTTTGCAGCGTTTCACCAACTGCCGCTCCAGCGGATACATTTCACGGCAATATGGGCACCAGTCGACCCAGAAATCGAGGACCACGACCTTGCCGCGGAAGTCGCTCAGCTTTATCTCGGCGCCGTTTACATCCTTGCCGATAATGTCGGGCGGCGTGCGGCCGACCTGAAGATGCTTCAGCGCAAAGACCAGCGGCTCCAGCAAGTCGCGCAGCAGCCCGTCTTGCCATTCGATGTCGCCGTACTTGCCGCGGATCTGCTCCAGCAGTTCGATCGCCTCGTTGGATTGCTGCTGCTTTTCGCCGGCCTGGCGCTCCAAGAGCAGCGCCAGCGCGAGCAACGACAGGGCCTTGGTCCTCGGCATCTGCCCTTTTTCCCCCGCTTGCCGCAGTAAGGTGCGGACCTCGCCCAGCGGCGACTCTCCGAGCTTGAAAAAAGCGCGGGTCATTCCGGGCTTTTCCAGGTAGTTGTCGATGATCCGCTTGGCGATGGGCTTGAAAAGCGGATCGCACTGCGGCGGACAGTTGTCGCACGAGGCGATGTAGCAGGCAGCCTCGATCGCCCGATAACCGGCCGGCAGCTTGCGATACTTGTCGGCCAACTCCATCGCCTTGGGCAGATACGTCAAGGCGGGGTGTTTGGTCTCGATCATCCGTTTCGCGGCGGCCTGGGTCCAGGACTTGCCCGCCGCCTCCAGCAGATACTTGTACTGGTTGGCGAAATCTCCCAACAGGTTGTCGACCTGCTGTTCGGGGGCGGTCAGATCGGCCAGGCTCACGGCTTTGTCGGCCAGCCGGTCGCTGTAAAGACTGGCCAGGTGGCGCACGTCCGTGGCGAAGCCCAGATTCTGCCCCTGGGCGATCCAGGTGTTGATGGCGATCACTTCGCCGTCGAAGTTGAGCAAGGGGCCTCCGCTGTTGCCGCCGTTGATCGCGGCGCTGGTCTGGATCCAGACGTTGTCCGCCGGGGCGTCGATCGCTTCACGGTACTTGCCCGGCAGCTCTTTCGTGGGATGGACCGCGCTGATGATCCCCGTGGTGGTCGTAAAGCGAAAGCCTTGCGGATGGCCGATGGCGAGCACGTCGCTGCCGGCGGGACGATTCGTATTCTTGCAAAGTTGCAGGACCTGGGCGTTGTCCGGCACGCGGGCCAGCTCGAGAATGGCCAGGTCGCCGTCGGCGTCCCATGCCCTGCAGCCCTTGACGTTCGATGGAAGTGCCGTCGGCAAAGGTCGCCTTGGCGGCTGAGGCCTTGCTGATCACGTGGTAGTTGGTCGCCACCAGTCCCAAACGATCGATGAGGAAGCCGCTGCCCAAACCGATTTTGTTTTTCTTAGCGTTTTCCACCGTGATCAAGACCACGCCGCGATCGACCTGTCGGATGATCTGTCCGACGGTCAACTTGGGCCGGCCGGCGGTCCCATCGCCCGGCTGCGCCGGAGGGGGTGCGGGGGCGATCGACCGGGGGTTCACGGCGGTGTTGCGACCGCGGCCAAAAAACAGGTAGTAGGCCGTTCCAGCGGCAACGAGCACCAGAACGTTTGCCGCTGCGAACCAGACCCAAATCGGAATCCTGCGACGAGGCCTCGAAACGTCACCTTGCGACATGGCACGATACCTCCGGTTAAGAGGAAACGGGGATTTCCATCCATGAAAGGGCCGCACCGGTTCTGCCGGCCGGGACTCAACAGGCACCGTGCTCCATGATAGCACAAATCAGCTCTCTCGGCTAGGGTTTCTTGCCTTTCAGCCACGTGCGATGTGGCCATGCTCTCCGAACGAAAGGATAAAACAAGCAGTTTGGGAGACCCGAGAGAGGCATGGGCAACCAAACGGCCTTATTGTACGTCGCCAGAGAATGCCGCGCAAGCAAACTTCAGGGTTCAACGGCTTCGCGGTTGCAAGGGAAAGTAGAATTCTCGCGGGGGCGCTTGACAATGCCAAGATCGGCAACGAAACTCGTATACCATCGGGCTGCCACTGTGATGGCTCTTCATCACAGCGGAGCGTGATGAGTCCAGCGATTGCGTCGCGGGTGCAAAGAATCTTGCAAATCAGAATCCTCAAGATGAAAGGGCTGCAGACGATGATGAGAAAAATGTTGACGAGTTGCTTGCTTTGGGCCGTGCTGGTGACGGCTGCCTGCGCGAAGGACGCGGGCTTCTTCTTCCACGACGGCGATCGCGTCGTGTTCCTGGGCGACAGCATCACGGAGCAGAAGCTGTACACCACCTACGTGGAAGCCTATGTCCTTACGCGTTTTCCCCAGGAGAAGTTCACGTTCCGGAACGTCGGCTGGGGCGGCGACACGGCCTGGCTCCGCCAGCGTGCCCATCCCGACGAAGGCAAGCTCTTCGCCGCCAAGGAAGATGAGCAGCAGAAAATGGTCGAAAAATCCGTCGGCGCCGGCCTGGCGCGCGACGTGCTGCCGCTTAAACCTACCGCCGTGACCGTCGACTTCGGCATGAATGACCACGCTTACCAACAATTCCGGCCGGATATCTTCCGGGCTTACTCCCGGAGCCAGGCGGAAATCGTCAAGGTCCTCACGCAGCATGGCGCCCGCGTGGCCCTGCTGACGCCGCAGCCGATCGAGGACCGCCGCCCCGATCCGGACAAGGATGTGCGCAACCAGTCGCTGAGGAAGTTCTCGGACGGCCTCAAGGTGGTTTGCTCCAAGGAGAACGCGCTTTTCGTGGACCAGTTCGACCCGTACATGGCCATTATGATGAAGCAGCGCTCGGCCAATCCGCTTGCCTTCATTGGCGGCGGGGATGCGGTGCACCCCGGCCCGGCCGGCCATACCCTGATGGCTTGGGCAATCCTCAAGGGCCTGCACGCGCCCGCGCTCGTTTCCAGCGTCGAATTGGATGTTACCGCAAACGGCGTTGAAGTGGCGCAGGCCAAGAATTGCCGCGTATCGAACCTCAAGGTTGACCAAGGCACGTTGAGCTTCGACCGCCTAGACGATGCGCTGCCGATGCCTATCGACCGGCGTGCCGAGCCGGCCCTCAAGCTGGCGCCCGTGCTCGACGACCTGGACCGCTATGAATTGAAGGTGAAAGGGCTTGCCGCCGACCGTTACGATCTGACCATCGACGGGGAACCGGCCGCTACGGCGAGCAAAGACGAACTGGCAAGCGGATACAATCTGGCGACCTGCGCGGGCCCCATCGCCAAGCAGGCCCAGCAGGTCCTGGCACTCGTATTCAAGAAAAACGATGTCTACTTCCAACGCTGGCGCAATGTCCAGCTCGGCCGAGGAGCGCAAAGCCGGCTCCGTGAACTCGACAAGCAAATCAGCGACCTCGAAGCCCAGATCAATACGGCCCGAATCCCAAAGGAGCATCACTTCGAGCTGAAACCGTCGGCAAAATAATCAATCCTTTATCGTGGCCAGCATGACCCGCGCGCCAGATGCGAGGCGTGCGCTTGCAGGGCCGCCTCGAACTGCTTCCGCGCTTCGGCAACGTGACCTTTGCCCAAGTGCCCCAGCCCCACGAGCCAATACGCCTCGGCCTTCCGCACCGACGGGGACTGCCGGGTGCCGAACTTGGCGAAGAAGTCCAATTCGCCCGCCGCGTGCAACCGTTCTTGCCCGATGCGGATCAATTCGTCGAAAAGCCGTGCCGCTTTGGCTTCCTGGCCCAGTTTCCGGGCGGCCAGTCCCTGGTAGTAGCGCATCGCGGGTGCAGCGGCCGGGCTGGCGGCCGATTGCTCGAAGTAGCGCCGCGCTTGATCCGCGCGGCCTTCGGCACCGCTGACCACGCCGAGGAAGTAATCGATCTCGGCGAGCCGGCCCTGGCCGCGACCGGCTTTGGCGGTCTCGAAACGCTCCGGATACTCCAGGGCCGCCTGGAAATCCTTGCGGGCCGCGGCGTACTTCCCGGATCGCAGCGACTGCTGCCCGCGGAGCAGAAGTGCGTCGGCGTATACGTCATGCACGCCCGTCTCGCCTTCCCAAACACGGAAATGATGGTTCGCCAGCAGTTCCAGGGCCCGATCGTAACGCCCCACGAGGACCAGCAATGAGATTTCCCGCAGCAGGGCGTCGTCGCGACGAGCGATCGTCGCGTGGTTCCGCTCCAGCAGTGCCAGGCGCGTGGGCAAGTCGGCATTGACCGCGTCGTAAAGCGCGTCCAACTCGACGTACAGCCGCGGGTCCTGTGGGTCGCAGGCAACCGCCTTTTCCAGGCTGGCGATGGCCTTTGCGCTCTGGTGCTCAGTGTGGGCGTAGGCCCAGGCCAGATTGCGATGCACCATGGCCCATTTGCCGTCGAGTTCCCGTGCCCGCTCCCACGCCTGCACGGCGGCCTCGGGCTGGATGTCATATAGCAGGTTGCCCAAGTAATACGACGCGCGGGCGTCGCGCGGATTGTGGACCATGGCCGCGCGGAGGACTTCGATCGATTCCAGGCGGAAGGGGAAACAGTAGTCTGGCGACACCTGGGCGGCCGTTCGCAAACACGCGTCGGCTTCCTCCCAAAAGTCATCCTTCAACCGGCAATCCTTCAATCTGTAGTAATAGCCCAGGTAGTAATAGACCATGGGATCGACGCCGGTCTTCCCCCACGCTCTGACCACCAGCCGGAGCACATCGATTGCTTCCTCGTACATGCCGCAATTGCCGTAATCGACAGCCATCTCAAGATAGGATTGCGTGTTTTTGCCACGTATACTCATGGTCAAAGACCAATCGTCGTTCAATCGCCAAAGTTGGTCGGCCGCCCAAAGATCGAGAGGGTCGAGCTTGCTTGCCTTTTGGGCCACGGCAATCGCCTCCTGACCGCGGCCCAGGTACCGCAATATCGCGGTCTTGATGTCCAGGGCCTGCGTGTTCATCGCCCCGACGGCGGTCGCACGGTCGATGTATTCCAGGGCATGTATGAAGTCGTGTCTGCGGCAGGCGCTCTTGGCCAAGGCAACATTGCCTGCGCCCTGCCAGGCGAGGTCCCATGTCGCCTTGTGGAAGGCGTCGTCGGCCTCTTTCTCTTTGCCCTGACCGCGCAAGGCGATGCCCAGGTAGTAGAGCGCTTCGCCGTCTTTGGGCCGCGTGTAGTTGCGGCTTGCCCGTTCGACCGCCGCCAGCAGGTGCTTTTCGGCCTCCGCATACATAGCCCGCTCGCAGTATAGGATTCCCAAGGCCACGTTCGAGCGGTAGTCGCCCGGATCGCGGCGCAGGGCCTCTTCGTAATAGGGATACGGTTCGCGGGCCGGGCTATGGAACTGCTGCAATCGCAGCCCGGCAAGGTAAAGTTCTTCGACCGTCTTGATGTCGTTCGGGGCGGGTGGCGGTTGGACCGGCGGCGGCATCGTGGCGGATTCACGTGGCCGCGGAGTGTAAGCAATCAGTTCTTTGCCGCGCGCGATTGGCTCGGCCGTGAGCAGCGAGACTTTCACCTCTTCAGGTTTCACACCCGGCGGCAACGGCAGTTCCTGGGCAAACGGTTGCGCCGGGCTGATCGTGATATGCTTCTCGAAAAGCGCCTTGTCGCCCGCCCGCAGGACGACGTAGGCCTCGCGGAACTCGGCGGTCGTATTCAAGGCAAGTCGGATGCGGTCGCCAATCTCCAGGTTGACGGCCGCGTCGAGGTTGGCATTCTTGATCCCGCCCAATTCGCGAATCGGGTAGAAATATTGTTCCACGACCTTCACCTCGCCGGGCTCGACCCAACTATAGTCGGGCTGATTGTCGGAGTACCCGCCCGACATTAGCTCCAGGTACGGTCGGGGTACCCGGTACTCCGGGTCGGCGTCGGTCAACACTTTGTTCCACATCTCGCCTTCCGGCCCGTTGCCCCAGGCGAAGAACTTCTTGCCCGGCGCAACGTGGTGGTCGGCGATAATCGCCACACCGGCCTTTTTTCCGTGGTCGTAGCCGCCGAAGAAATCGTCCTCGTGGTTCCAGGCGAAGATCGATACGGGCGTGGGCAGGTTCTTCCACCAGCTCAGGTCGACCCCGGAGCGATCCAGGCCGCCATAGACGCCGCGACCGATGGGCCAGTCGACAAACTCGCTCTTGCCGTGCTGCGTGCCGTAGCGCGTGCCGGGCGGAAAAATCACCTGGTAGCCCACATTCGCTGGTACGGCCACGTTGGCAAAGTACAGCATGGAATGGGCCAGGGGGGTGCGATTGAACAGCTTGACCGTGGCCTTCAGGTAGGACCGGTCGGGAAAGAGCGTCAAACCGACGACCCATTTCATGCGGTGCCGGCGCTCGATCTCGCCCAGCCAGACCGTCTTGCTGCCGTCGGCGTTTTCCACCAGGCGGTAGGCGACGGGCATGAAGGTCGTGGCCCGGTGGTGGTGGGGAATATCCCACTCGATGCCCCCGGAGATCCACGCGCCGATCATGCCGATCAGGGCGGGCTTGATGACGTGCTGGCGGTAGAGGAAGTCGTAGCCGTTGCCCCGGTCCTGCCCGCTGAAGACGCGGCCCCCAAGCTCGGGGGTGATGGAGAACTGTACGTAGCGATTCTCCAGGAACACGGCGTGGTACTTGCGGTCCTCCTTCACGTCGCTGAGCGTATCCAGGAGCGGGTAGGGATAAACGGGCCCTTTCGCGCCCTGGTAGCTGCGGCCATTGTAGAAGATCGGGTCCTTCTCCGGCTCACCACTGCGGTAGGTCGGAATCGTAATGTCCTGTTCCCACATCCGCGCGGCGGTCCGGGCTGCTTCGCCGGCCGAGCAATACGACGTTGTGAATCCCAAGAACAGTAACGCGGCGACAGTTTGTCGAATCATCGCGATAATCCCACGAGCAGGCGGAGGTGTAATGTGAAGGCGGCGGCGCCTTTCTTAAGCGGCATGGGGACGGTTGGCAGCCGATCGCGGATCGTCCAGGCGTAAACGGCCGCCTACGGTCGTTTGCGGAGGTCCAACACGACATCGTAACCGAGCGCGTCGGCCAGCCGCGCCAGCGTATTGAGTTCGACGTTGTCGGCGTTGTTTTCCAATTTGCTTAGGTTGCCGCGGTCGATTCCTGACTTCTCGGCAATCTCGCCTAGGCTGAACCCTTCACGCAGACGAGCCAGTTTCAATTTTGCCAGGGCAATCCGCGCGGGGCTTGCCTTCTTGATGCGGTCGCACAGTTCCGCTTCCACCTGCACCATGACGCGGTCGAGCTCGGCGCTATTCTCTTCGGGCAGGCGACCAATGACACGTGCCGCGTGCTCGGCCAGTTGCTTCGGTGCTTTCTCTTGAGCCATAAGTCAATCCGCGATTGGAAAGGCAGTCACAGAATACACGGTGTCTTCGTCCAACTCTTCATCAAGGACCGCGATGCATTCACCCGAGGGAGTGTATCCGAAAACCATCGGGCGACCGCTGCTGCGGCTGGTGCTGTGCTTTGTGGGGTTCCTCAAAACATGCTCGACGTCGTCGATGTCCAACCCGTGGTCGGCCACATGCTTCGCATTGTCGCCAGGTTCAAGGCCCCAAAGAATTCGAAGTCCTACCATTCGACTGTTCCTTGGTATTGTATCAAGATACAACACCGGGGGCTAGACGTTAATACTTGGAATTCGGTAAAATTGGCGACTCTGCCTGGCATCTATAGAGGGGTTACAGATGGTAGGGCGGCAGACGGTCGTGATATCCCCGCTCAATCCTCGCCTCGATGATTGATCCAATGGGGAGCCCTCGCAAAACAGCCGCAAGCAAGGACTATGTCAGACGCCGCAAAAGACTTGAATAACGGGCCTTCTTGCAGCCGCATCCCGCTTTGGGTAAAGCTGCTTTACACGGGATTCGTGGCCGTTCTGGTCCCGTACTACGTGTATTGCTACGGGCCGACGAACTTCTTGTATTACTGTGATGTGGCCGCGTTGATGGCCCTGGTCGCCCTGTGGCGGGAAAACTCCCTTTGGGCCTCGATGCCCGCCGTGGGCATCCTGCTGCCGCAGACATTCTGGATGGTGGATTTCCTGGGAGAATTGGCCGGTCTGCCAATGACGGGCATGACCGCCTACATGTTCAGCCCGACTATCCCGCTCTTCACCCGGACCCTGTCGCTATTCCATTTCTGGTTGCCGCTGTTGCTGATTTGGATCATTTGGCGAATCGGCTACGACCGGCGGGCATTTCGCGCGTGGACCGTGCTGGCGTGGGGGTTGATGCTGGTCTGTTACTTTCTCATGCCGGCGCCACCGGCGCCGTCCGACAACCCGAATCTGCCCGTAAACATCGACTACGTTTATGGCATGAGCGACAGCGGGCCGCAAACCTGGATGCCGCCCTTGGCCTACCTTGGACTCCTGATGGTCGTTTTGCCGACGTGCGTTTTTTTGCCGACCCATTTGCTCCTTCGCGGGATTTTCCGCGAGAGTGCCGCCCCCGATCGCCGAGTGGACGGGCGGTGAGTCGCGCACTGAGGCAGCCAGCAGAAACTGATCTGCCGGCCGCCGCGGTGGGCAAGGCGGATTGGCAATCCCTCTTGCCGGTGTTAGAATTCCCGCCGCCTGCTAGAAATCGGTTGCTGGCCGCCCGATGTCTGGTTGTCTCCAAAGCGTGGCTGAAATACTATTCCCCGGACAGGATGACCGAATATGACGATGGTGCCCGCGAACAAATCTCCCCAGGTCGCTTCTGATCAGCGGGAACCGTCAAACCGGGCCGTTCCCGGGGCCCGCCTTGCCTTGGGGCTGTTGTTGGCGATCAACGTCTTCAACTACATCGACCGCCAGGTACTGGCGGGGGTGGAACCGGACATTCGGAGGTCTTTTTTCCCGGAAGATCCCAAGAGTCCCGAAGCGAAAACCGATTCGGGGTATCTGGCCTCGGCGTTCCTGATATCCTACATGCTCACAGCGCCGCTGTTTGGGGCCTTGGCCTCGCGGTGGCCGCAGGTGAAATGGAAATTGATCGCCGTGGGCGTGTTCGTCTGGAGCCTGGCTACGGGGGCCGGCGGGCTGGCCGCCGGCTTCATCATGCTGCTGATGACACGATGTTTCGTGGGCGTCGGCGAAGGGGCCTATGGGCCGTTGGCGCCGACAATTCTCTCCGATAGTTTTCCCGTTGCCAAACGGGGAAATATCCTTTCGCTGTTCTACGCGGCAATGCCCGTGGGCGGCGCCTTGGGCTATGCCCTGGGTGGCTCGATCGCGAGACTGGATCCAAAGCACGAAAGCTGGCGCTGGGCCTTTTTTGTGGTCGTGATCCCGGGGCTGATCCTGGCGATCCTATCGCTCTTGATGCGAGAGTCGCCCGTCGGCGCGGCAGACGCGGTCTCCACGCGCAAACGGATGACATGGCAAGATTACCGCATTCTGATCCAGACGCCCTCGTTCGTATTGGATACGTTGGGGATGACGGCGATGTTGTTCGCCATGGGGGCCTTGGCCTGGTGGATGCCCGATTATTTGGAGGCCGATCCGGATTCCGGTGTCGCGGCGGTAACCGTGTTCGGTATCATCACAGCCCTGGCTGGGCTCGGCGGCACCGTGGCCGGTGGTTTGATAGGCGACCGGTTCCGTACGCGGCTGCCAGGGTCGTACTTCCTCGTATCCGGCGCGGGGTTGCTGCTCAGTGCGGCGTGCGTGCTCCTCTTTCTCGTCATGCCGTTCCCCTGGGCCTGGTGCATGATCTTTGCCGCCGTCTTCTTCATGTTCCTCAACACAGGACCGTCGAATACGATCCTGGCCAACGTGGTCCATCCGGCGATGCGGCCAGCCGGATTTGCCGTAAACATCCTGGTGATTCACGTGCTGGGCGACGTGATCTCGCCGCCGATTATCGGCAGGGTGTCGGGCTACTGGAACATGTCGGTCGGCTTCACCGTGGTCTCCGCGTTCCTGGCCGTCGGCGGCCTGATTTGGCTATGGGGCGGGCGGTATCTCGACCACGACACGGAAATCGCGCCGCAACGGCTGGCATGACCGTCTTCTCGATGGGCGAATGGGTTGCCCTCGCTTGCGCTGCCGGTTAGTATGGCGCATTGGGGACCGTGGGTAATCGGGTCCGGCGCAGGCGAGATGAGAAGGAACGAAAATGGAACCCGAAGTGCAGAAACCGTCGATCTTCCTGGCCAGCGAGTTGCATCTCGCGGCCGACGGCAAGCCGCGCGACGCGGTTTCACCGCGGGCCATTCGGCCGGACGACGGGCTGCTCGCCGCCGGTCTGGGCGCGGTCGAAATCCTCACGCGGGACGAGTTGCAGGGGCCGTCCAGCGGCGACTGCGAAATCGTCACCTGCCGCATGCCGGATGCCAGCCCCCGGCGATTGTTCTGCAAATATGGTCCCGCCGTCGAAGCCGGGCAGCCAAGGCAGCGCTTTGGCGTGGCCTATGAGGCGCAAGTTTACGATCAACTCTTGCCGGCCTGGCAGGACGAAGTTCTGGCCTTGCACGGTGCGCTGCTGGACGAGACGACGCAAACGGTTGGCCTTGCGTTGGCATACGCCGAGGGTGCAGCGCCCTTGCATTTAGTGCCGGAGCCCAATGCCGGGTTGGGCGCGGCGGCGCGGTGGATCGCCCGTTTCCATCGTTGGGGCGAGACGTCGGCCGTGCCGCCGTTTCTGCATCGCTACGATACCGAGTTCTATCGCGTCTGGAGCCAGCGGGCCGGCCGCTTCACCGGCCGCCTGCACGAGCGTTTCCCCTGGCTGCCGGAGTTCTGCGAGCGCTGCCAGCGGCGCCTGCCGGCCCTCTTGCCGCCGGCGACGATCATTCACGGCGAGTACCAGGCCGATAACATTCTCATGCATCATGGCCGTTACGTGCCGGTCGATTGGCAGTCGGCCGCGCTGGCCGACGGCGAGATCGATCTGGCCAGCCTCACCTGGGGCTGGGACGACGATCTGGTCGCCTTCTGTGAACAGCAGTACTGTCTGGCACGCTGGCCCGACGGCGCGCCGGACGATTTCGCTTTGCGGTTGACCGCCGCCCGCGTGTTCTTGCGTCTTCGCTGGCTTGGCGGCTCGCACGCAGAAGACCAGTTGGAAAAGATGGTTTTTGACCTGCAGGAATTGCTGCCGCTGGCGGAAAAGTTGAGGGCTTTGGACACGTAAATGCACTTTCGTCGTGTAGCGACGGGCAAGGCTAAGTTTTCAGCCCGCTCAGATCCACCTCCAGCCGCTTGTTCTCCTTGATCAACTGGTCCATCGTCAAGAGCTGACCGCGCCGGGCGGCCTCGCGGCCAAGGATGCAGGTCAGCGTGCAGTCGACGCTCCGCTGGGCGGCTTCGTTGCCAAAATTGCCCGCCAGCACCTTCTCATAGAAGGAGGCGATGTTCCGCTTGGCCCCGGCGGCGTAGAGGTCGGCGACCTCGCCGCCGCCAAAATGCTTGGGACCGCCGCGGAGGTATGCCTTGCCCCAGTAAGACAGCCGCGCGGCGGCCAGGCTGCCTTGGATCGAGCCTTGCAGAGAACCTTGGTTCAGCCAATCGTGCGTGGGGCCGGTCACACTGTGATGGTTCCAGGTCAGCCCGTCAGCGAAGGCGTAGGTGACGAAATAGCTGTCCTGGGAATCGCCGTGCGGATCTTTGCGGCAGCGGGCGCCGCGGGCATAGGCCGAAACCGGCCGGCGATCGAGGGCCCAGATCACGGCGTCGATGGCATGGATGTCGTAATTGCCGATGTACCCGCAGCCCATGGCGTCGTCGTTGACCCAGATCAGCCCCGTCAGGCGGCTTTCGATCGTCTTGCCCAGGGGCGGATCGCTGAAACCGCCGCCGCCGCTGTTGCCGATGGAAAAAACCATCTGCAAGTTGCCCAGCCCGCCTTCGTGCATCCGCTTGCGGACCTCGATGTTGAAGGGGTCGGTCGGCATCTGGTAATCGACGAGAAACACCCTCTTTTTTTCGGCGGCCGTCTTGCCCAGGGCGCCGATCTTGAGCGCGCCGGGCGCGTCGACGGCCACCGGCTTGGCCATGTAAACGTGCAGTCCGGCCGCGACGGCCGCGGCGGCATGCTCGGGAAAGAAGTAGGGCGGCGTTTCTAGGATCACGGCCTCCACGCCGCTCTCGATCAGCCGCCGGTAGGCCGAGAGACCGGAGAAACATTTCGACTTGACGGCGCCCAGCGACGTGCCGGTCTGTTCCGCGCGGTCCGGAAAGTAATCGGCCGCCGCGACGAATTCGTAGCCGCCGTGCTGCTTGAACAGTCCGGCGATCCAGCTTCCTCGGCCGCCGCAGCCGATCAGGCCCACCTTGAGCTTGCGGCCAATCTTGGCAGGTGCGGGGCGGGTGTCCGCTTGGACCGTTGCCGCGGTCGTCAAGGCGATGCCGGCGGCCGTGGTCCGCTGGAGGAACGTGCGACGGGGAATGGTGTTGTCGTGATTCATGGTAGTGTCAGAGGTTGGAGGGAGGAAGGTAGGCATGGCGGTTTCCCCAACGGCGTGCGTTGGCAGATAACGCTATTGTACTTGCCGGGGTAGTGATTGCCAGCCGCTACGTAGGAGAAATGCAATCAGCGCTCGTAGTGCCAGCTTTAGCCGGTCCCAATACCCCGATTTCCGCCGACCACGAGCACATGGTGCCCGGGCGGGACTACGAGCACACGGTTGCCTTCCCACGACTGCCGTGACTACTGGCCACCCCTTGCCCGCCCCGTTACACTTCAGGTTAGCCCGATTTCCCGGAAACCTTCAGGTGATTCATGCAGTTGGATAGTCAACATTTCGGCGAGGAGCACTCCCCGAGGACATTTGCCGAAACCTGCGTCAACGGCCGGTCGTTCTCCTTCGGGGCGATCGTCCCCAGCGGAATCGTTCTTGCCGTGCTCCTCTACGAGCTATACCAGCGTGCAAACCTGATTACGATCGTGCTCACGGCCTTTATCGGCATGAACTTCTACACCATGCTCGCCGCCGTATTTCGGCCGCCGCGGATAGCAATTCACAATGGCTGGTTTACCCTGCGCTTTGGGCGAACGAACTTCCGCTGTCCGGCCTCCGACGTGGCCGACGTCCACCGGGAAGAGCAGGCCGTACGCCTGACGCTCTCCGACACTGGTCGCGTCGAGCCCGGCGCCGCGCGGCAACGAATGGCATCGGTCAATCGCGGCAGTGGATGCCAAATTGGGCTGCCGGCCGGGATCTACACCCTCGACCAGATCAACCAGTTGCGGGCGGCCCTGGGCATGCCGCAGCAAGCGGCCGATGTGGCCGGCGAAAAACTGGCCGAGTTCCACGACAGCGTGCAGTCCCATCGGCCGCTGGTCACCGTGAGTCTGATCGTGGCTTGTGTCATTGTCTACCTGGCAAAGGCGTATCATGACCATTCGTTGCTGGGAGGAACTGTCGAGTCGAGCATCACCTGGGGGGCTAATTACGGGCCGCGGACGCTTGGCGGCCAGTGGTGGCGGCTGGTGACCCACCTTTTCCTCCACGCCGGTCCTTTCCACATCCTGATGAATATGTGGGTCCTTTGGGATGTCGGTCGACTGATGGAACGTCTTGTGGGCCCTGTGGCGATGGCCATGATCTATTTGTTGACTGGAGTCGCCGGCGGGATGGCCAGCTTGGCATTTCATCCGGATGCTGTCAGTCTTGGGGCGTCGGGGGCCATTTTCGGCGTCATCGGGGCCCTGTTCGGGCTGCTGCTACACGCCCGCGATGCGGTTCCGCCAGCCCAGCTCCGACAACTCCGCAGCGCAATTATCGCGATGGTGATCTTCAGCGTGTTCTTCGGACTGTCGGTGCAGGGCATCGACAATGCAGCCCATGCGGGTGGCGCGATTGCCGGGCTGCTGGCCGGCTTGATCGTTCTGCCCGCCAGGTCGCCGGGGCATTGGCTGCGGATTGGGATCTTGGCCGTGGCTGGCACGGGAGCGGTCCTGCTCTCCGCCCGCCTCCTGCCTCCTCCGCCCCGAGATTTCGTGGCCGTCATCAATGAGAGGCCGGACAAGGAACGGCGGATTCTTGAGGAGTATCGCGACCTGATAAAAAAGAACTTGCGCGGCGATCTCTCCGATCGTGAGTTTGCCGATCGACTGGAAGCCGAGGTAATCGATCCGTGGCGCGAATTGACCGCGGAAGCGACAGCGGCCATGAAGGATCGCGTTGACGAAGACTGGCAGAAGAAGGTTGAGCAACATTGGCGTCAACGGCAGGAACGCTTCGAGGCCCTGCTGGGTGCGGTTCGTGATCATGCCGACGTGCGGGTCATCCGAGCCCTGGAGCAGGCGGAAGCCACAGCGATCGCCTTCGAGCTGGAAGGGAAGGAGGAGAAAGAGCGCTGAAATAGTGATTCAAGCTTATAATGGGGGTAACGCGTCGGCCGTCTACCAAGCGACGCGCAATTGCGCCCCCTACGTGCGAACGAGGATCCCCCAATGAACAGAACGACGAAGCAGACTTTCGCAGCTTTCACCGCCGCCCTGCTGGCGGCAACAAGCTTGTATGCCGCTGATTGGCCGTCGTGGGGCGGACAGTCGTCTCGCAATATGGCTTCCGAAACGGAGAAAGGGTTGCCGGATTGGTATGCGCTCGGGGGCGTCAACTTCAATCCAGCCGCCATGAAAAACATCAAATGGGTCGCCAAGCTCGGCGGCTGCACCTGTGGCAGCCCGATCGTGAGTCACGGCAGGGTTTTTATCGGCACACAAAGCGAGTCCGACGACGACATCTTGCTCTGTCTCGATGAGCAGACGGGTCGGGAGTTGGGGCGATTCATCTGCCGCCGGCCGCACCGCCGCAGCGAAAACTGGGGTGTTTGCTCGACGCCGACGGTCGAGGGCGACCGTCTTTATCTGGTGACACCCTATGGCGAGGCGGTGTGCGTGAATGTGGCGTCGTGGATGACGTCGCATGCGACGGCCGGCGCGGAAGAGTCCGACCGGCACATCGTGTGGAAATATGACATGACCGAGAAGTTGCACGTGGAGCAGCACCATACGGCCAGTTGCTCCCCACTCGTGCTCGGCGAGTTCGTCTATGTGTGCACCGGCAACGGGCGCTTTCAGGCCGGGGAGCGGCCGCTCTATCCGCTGACACCGAGCTTGATTGCGTTCGATAAGCATACCGGACAGTTGGTCGCGCGCGATGATGAGCAGATCGGGGAACAGCTTTGGCGCGGGCAATGGTCGTCGCCGTCGGCGGCGATGGTCAATGGCAAGCCGCAGATCCTTTTCGCGACGGGCAACGGACTGTGTTATGGGTTCGAGCCGGCGGACCCGACCGCGCAGGTCGCTCCGGACAGGTGGATCGCCGAGACGCTGCGCGGGCCGATCGTGTACTACATCGACGTCGAGGGCAAGGCCACCGAGGGGCTTACGCCCGCACAATACGCCGAGGCGCACCACGTCCTCTCGCCCGAAAAGAAGCCGGCGCTGCCGCTGGAGTTCCGCTATTCGATCCGGATGCCGCAGACCACGCCGATCGATTCGATTCCGAAGGCCCGGGTGCCGGACGTCCCGATCTTGAAGAAGATCTGGTGGTTCGATTGCCTGCCGCCGGAAGTCCGCAATGCGCCGTTCTACGCACGAGATAACAAAGGGGACGGCAAAATACATCCCTGCGACATAGTTGCCACGCCGGTCTTTTATCGCAACCGAGTCTATGTGGCGATCGGCGGGGACCCGCAGCATGGCGGTAAGAACAGCCGGGGCCGTCTGGTCTGTTTCGATGCGACCAAGACCGGTGACGTCACCCACAGCGGTTTCATCTGGAGCTATGACAAGCTGAACGCGACGCTGACCACCGTGGCGATTGCCGATGGCTTGCTGTTCGTAATTGACGAAGCCAGTGTCGTACACTGCCTGGATGCGGTTACCGGGCAGAAGTATTGGACCTATAAGCTGAAAAGCGATCATGGCGTGTTGACTTCCGCCCTGCTGGTTGCGGATGGGAAAGTGTTTGCCGGCAAGAGCATCCTGGCGGTAAGCAAGACCCTGAACGTGCTCAGCATCGTCAAGAGCAATGCCTCCACCAGTTGCAGCACACCGTGCGTTGCCAATGGCGTGCTGTTTACGGTCCACGGCAAAAGGTTATGGGCGGTCTGCGACAAAGTACGAAAATGCTTTTACGGCGACTAGGCGGAGTTGTGTGGGTATTCTCAAGCGTGGTGCTGGCTGCTCTGGCTGCCGCCGCCAGCGAGCAGGCCGACTTCTGGAAGGCCAACGGGAAGCACGGGGCCGTCGTGGCGGGCCGGGCGGAAGCAGCGGATGCAGGCCTCCAGATGTTATCGCGTGGCAACGCGGTGGATGCGGCCGTCTCAGCCCTCCTGGTGCTCTCGGTGACCGACGCGCAGAACTTCTGCTTCGGCGGCGAAGTGCCGATCATGGTCTTCGACGCCAAGCGAAATGTGGTCGAGGTCCTTAGCGGGCAAGGGGCCGCGCCGCGGATGGCTACCGTGGACTACTTCGAGCAGCACAAGGGGGGCCGCATCCCCGGCCGTGGCGATCCGACCACGGCAGCCGTCCCCGCGGCCCTGGACGCTTGCCTGACCGCGCTGGACCGCTACGGCACGCTGACCTTCGCCGAGACCGCGCAACCGGCACTGAAGCTCCTGGAGCAGCAACGGTCGGGTTGGAAGGCCGATCTAGCCGGGACGCTCCGCCGGCTCATCGAAGCGGAGAAGGCATCGGGCGGTGACCGGCGGCGCGGACTTCGCCTGGTGGCCGACTACTTCTACCGAGGGCCGATCGCGCGGGAAATCGACGCCTGGAGCCGCCAGCACGGCGGGCTGCTCCGCTACACGGACCTGGCCACGCATGTCACGCGGGTCGAGGAACCTGTGGCCGTCGAGTACCGCGGTTATACGATCGCGAAGTGCGGGCCGTGGACCCAGGGGCCATTCCTGCTCCAGACGCTGCGGATTCTGGAGAAGTTCGACCTCAAGACGATGGGCCACAACCGACCGAACTACGTGCATTTGGTGGTCGAGGCGCTGAAGCTCGGCCTGGCCGATCGTGACACCTACTACGCCGATCCCTTGTTTGCCGACGTGCCGCTACGGGCGCTCCTCTCGCCGGAATATGCCGATATGCGCCGGCCGCTGATCGACATGACGAAGGCCTCGCGGGAACAGCGGCCGGGCGATCCTCTCGGGCACCATGCACTCCTCGGCAAGAGCCCCGAGGCGTACCGCCTGCCCGGTGGACCGCTCCAGGACACGACCACCTGCCTGGTTGCCAACCCGGAGGGAAACGTGGTAGCAGCCACGCCCAGCGGCTGGGACGGGGTGCTGGCGGGCCGCACCGGCGTAGTGCTGGGCAGCCGTCTGCGGAGTTTCAATACCTGGCGAGGGCATCCCAACTGTATCGAGCCCGGCAAACGGCCGCGGATTACGCTCACCCCCACGCTCGTGCTTCGCCAGGACCGGCCGGTAGCCGCGATCAGCGTGGCTGGCGGCGATCAGCAGGACCAGGTCACGTTGCAACTCCTGTTGGACTACGTCGAGTTCGGCCTGTCGCCAGCCGAGGCGGTCACGGCCCCCCGGTTCATCACCGACCACTACGTCGGATCGTTCAACCAACCGCCAGCGAAGCTGGCCAGCCTGTATGTGTACGAATCGTTCGGCAGGGAGACGATTGACGCGCTCACTGCCCTTGGGCACCGCGTCGAGGTGCAGAAGCCGCCTTTCGGGCACCCCGTGATGATCACCCTTGATCCTCGAACGGGTGTGAAGCAGGCCGCTGGGGACCCAAGAGCCAACCGGCACGCTCGGGCGAACTGACGGCCGTGTGGACGGCCAAGTCCGAGGATGGTCGATCGCTGAGCTCCCTTTCAAAGCGGCATTCCATACCGTTGCCGCGTGTTCTCAACCTTCATCCCCGTCCTTCATCTGCCTCCCTCCACGGTATGGTTGTGTTGCCGAATTTGCCGATTTTGAATGAATGATATCGATTGTGTGCGTTTTTCCGCCTCGCTTGGGGCAATCCAGATCCTCGGAGGACTGGTATCGCTCCATAAACACATGGCACAAACACGGGCGAAACAGGGTGTCGATCTCTTTTGATGGTCAAAGCGGCACCCAAAAGGATGATGTCGAGTTGCGCAGCGGAACGGATGGCGACGCGCCCATTTCGCGCGTGCCAGCTCACGCTTGGGGCGGCTTCGCCGCGGGGTTTGCGCCGGCAGCGGCGCGGCTGGCCGCAGCGAGACTTTCCGTGGAGGCCGGTTCGCAACGCGCAACCATGGGGTGACGGTGCGGCCCGGCAAGACGCGCTGGTGGGCCGGCGGTCGCGGTCTACCGTTATTTCTGCGTTGGTCCAGAATTGAAGGTTGACCGGCTTGCGACGGCCCACCATGATTGGCGCAACCTTGTCCCACCCTACGGACATCGGCCAGCGTACCAGAATCGCGAAAGGTCATTTAGCTGTACAGCCTCCTTCACCATCCAGGCAAGCCGGATGGCCTCGTTGCCTGACGTATGTGGAACGACGAGCGGTTGACGGGCGGACGGGGAACTTAACTATAGTAGATTATCCATAAGTATTAAAACCATGTCAAGCCCCCCCGGCGGAAAAACCCCCTCCGCGGCGCGCCTCCGGCGTCGAGGCGGTCGCCCTAAGCCTTGTACACGCAAGGACTTGCGGCGGAGGAACGGAATCCGACATTCCTGCAAAATAATCCACAGAAATCGTCGCATCGCCGAATGCGGCGGTAGCGCGGCGGCGGAAAACGCGCCGCAAGTGGTTGCCGGCCAATGACTTGAGGATTACCGTCTACCTGATGCACCTCTCGGGGCTCGACATAGCGACAGTCCCATTTTATCTCGGCGCCGTACTCAAATGACCTAAAACACGTATTCCTCGCCGGGCGCCACGACTTCCATGTTCGGCAGGCCGAGGGCTTTGAGCTCGGCAACTACCTCGTCGTAATACGAGGCCTTGATGTGCACCGCAATCAGCCGCGTCGTCGCGGGAAGCTTCGCCGCCTCGCCGGCAAACATCGCCGGCGTGAGATGTTTGGCCGCCCGGGCCAAAGCGGCCATCGAATTGGGAAACGTCACCTCGAGAAAGGCCGCCCGCAGGTTCCCCGCAGCCGTCGCCCGGTGCCAGATCTCGTCGGTCGGGCCCGTGTCCATCGCCAAGACGACCGTCGAACCGCCCTGCTCGAGCAGAAAACCCGTCGTGGGCACGACATGATCCACCGGCACCGGCGTCAAACGGAGACCGTCAAGCTCGATCGACTCGCCCGCTTGCAGCCTGGCGAAAACGAACAACGGATCGACTCCGCCGCCGACGTGTTCGAGGTCGGGCCAAAGACAATCGTTGAAAACGTGCTTCCGCAAGGCGTCCAGCACCGCGTCGCTGCCGTAGATCACGACCGGCCGCCCCGCTTGTCGATGGGCGTTTTCCAGGAAGATCGGCAGCGTGCCGATGTGGTCGACGTGACTGTGCGAGAGCGCCACGTGACGGACCCGCTGCTGCTCCTCCCAGGTCGCAAAGCAGCCCAGGCTCCCGGCGTCCATGGCCAGCAAGTCGTTGACCAGGTACGTCGTCAGAAATTGCACGGAACGAGAAGTGCCCGATCCGCCGTCGGAGGGAAGAAGCTTGATTCTCATGGACGTTCTTTCGGCATCAAGGTTCGGCTAAACAGTAACTTCCGCAATTAAGCGAGTGTGGCTGGGCCTCGAGCACGCCGCCGCGAGCATTCCAGCGGCGACGGCCGCGAGAGTTTCACGGCTGATCGCCCACGAGCTTCGCCAGTTTCTTCAAATGTTGTCGGAATCGCTCCGGATTGTATTTTGCGGCCGCCGCAAGGGACTGGCTGATCGAGGTATCGAAGGCCGGCTGTTTTCCCTTCGGCAGGTCGAGGGCCAACTCCTCGGCCAGCGCGGTCAACTGCTTCTGCACTTCGGCCTCTGGGCCGCCTCGCGGCGGCAGGTCCTTGTAGACGACGCGCAGCGCCCAGCCGATTTGCCGCGCCGACTCGTAGTCGGGCACCTCTTCCGTGCCGACCCGGCAGAGACGCGCGAACATCGCCGACGCGGCCTTGCCGTCGAACGGCGTGGCCGCCAGGACGCGGATCGCCGCCTCGGTCTTGCCGGCCAGCGCCGCGGCCGCGGCAGCCACCTTGTCCGGATCGCCGAAGGGCCTGCTGCCGAGCGCGCTGTAGAGCGCGTCGAGATCCTTGGCGAGCGATTCCTCGCCGCCGCCGGCGGCGCGCAGCTTTGCCAGCGCGAGCGGCCACGTGCGAACCCGCGGACGCCCCGGCGGCTGGCCGCGGTAGCCGCGCTGCTGCCGCCAACTGGGCGCCGAAAGCTCATGATGGCAGGCCTGGCAGTCATACAGGGCCAATTCCGGCGAACTGGCGCCGCGCTGTTGCGCCTCGTCGTGCAGCAGGCGCGCGTAATTCCGCAGCGCCGCCAGCCCGCCCAAAGCCACCATCCGCGAGGCATATTCCTTTTCAGGCCTGCCGTATTGGCGTTCGTACTCGGGCGGCAGCGTAATCTCCCCTTTCCAGTGTTTCGGCATGTCGCCGAGGAACGTCTCGATCTCGAAACCGGAGACGGGCGGATGGCCCGCTGCGTACATCTCGTGCGTGACGAACTTGCCTTCTTTCCAATTGCCCAGGTGGCACGACAGGCACTTGTCGGCCCGTTGGACAGGATCGCGGAGATCGGTCATGCCGGCCTGCACGCGATCCGCGCGAGAAAGCGTCTGCCGCCAGCGATCTTCATGCCTGTGCACGTCGGACCAATCCGACGACGGGCCGTGGCAGGCTTCGCAGCTCACACCGCCCTGTTGCAGCCTGGCGGCCTTTTCCGGCGCATATTGCCCGGCACCGCACGCCAGGCTGTGGCAATTCAGGCAGCGGGCGTCGGTCTGCGGGTCGATGCCCAAAAGCCGCCCGATCTGCTCGCTTGTGGAATTCGATTTGCCGAGGACCTCATAGGCCATGGAATGCTTGTCGTCGTTTTTCCACGTCTTGTATTCGTTGAATTCGTAGTACTTCATGCCATCCACGTGAGGGCGGTCGGGCGCCGGGATGTGGCAAAACGCGCACGACTCGACTCCTTCGTATTTGTGTTTTGGCCCTGCGGCGCCGGCCGCTTTCTGCCCGGGTACGACCGGCGTTTCAGGTTCGTCGCCGATAACCGTCTCGGGCCCTCCACCGCAGCAAACGAACGTGAAGACGCACGCAAAAACATTTCGCAGCGGGTGTCGCAGGACCATGGTCGATTCTCTTTTCAACGTTGCGTGGATGGCAAGCGCTCGCGCAACTCCTTCATCGCCGCGCTGAACCTGGCTGGATCGAAATTGCGCGGACTGTTCCAACGCGCGGGCACTTCCGTGGGCAAAGAGACGGGGCCACTGGAGAACTCCAGCGTCTTGCGGACCGCCAACAGCGCCGGCCGCAGGCCCGGATCGCTCCCGTAAGCGCTACGATAGAGCAAGTAGACGGCGCAGGCCTCGTCCCAGTTCGCAGGCGATCCCTCTTCCGCCTTCGATCCTTCGAGGAGACGCTGCACGGCGGCCGGCGGGAACGACGACTTCTCGACCGCCGCAGCAAGCGGCTCGAGGTGGTTGGCCGCCGCGGTGGCCTTGGCCGCGACCTCGCCCGGCGGGGGTACGGGGTGGGCCATGATGCGCAACAAATCATCGATTTCCGCATGTTGCGTACCGGGGTGCTCACCCGCTGTCAAGACCACGCCGTCGCGCAAGAGCCGCTCGGTCATCGGCAGATACCAGCGGCCCCAGGCATAACTGCCCGGCCGCACGCCGTTCTTTTCGGCCGCTTTCATGTATTTGCGATGGTAACTGCCGGGCGTGATGGCGTGATGGCAACTGTAACAATCGTACTCCGAGAACTCGGGCCAGGGGGCTTTGGCCGGATCGATCTGGGCCTCCTTGGCGCGGGCTGCCAGCAGCCTGAGCGCGGCCTGCGTCGACACGGCCTGGCCCACCGCCCAGACCGGGAACCATGTCCTCATGGTCGGCGGAGGGCCGTCGCCGCTGGTCGACCTGTCGCTCCAGTGGTGCGGCATATTGGCCAGAAAGGCGCTGTACTCGAAAGCCAGACGCGGATGACCGGCGGCGATCATGTCGTGGTTCATGTTCCGCGCCGGCCGGCCGTCATCGCCAACGGAGCCGATGTGGCAGTCGACGCAGACCTGCGCCCGGACTTTGACGTCCTTCGTGTTGATCATTCGCCCGTCGCGGCCCGACGTCTCGACGTGGCTGTTGCGATAGCGGTCGGGCATTTGACTCCAAGTCCGCGACGTATGCGCGTTGATCCAGGTTTTGGCGGCGCCGTGGCAGGCCTCGCAGCCGACGCCGTCGCTGGCCAGTGCCGATCCTCCTTCGCCACCGGGGTTCGCCGCGGCGTGGCAGGCCAGGCAGCGGGTGTCGCGCCAGGGCTTGACGTCGGCGTCCTTCGCCAGGCGATCGAGCCCGCGGAGGATGTCCTTGGAGCGGTCCTCGTAGAGCACGATGCCGGCATGCGCGTGCTTGTCCTGCTCGATCCAGACGGTGTAGGCGCTCTTCCATTTCGCCGGCTCCGTGGTCGGCCCGCCGTGGCAGGCGGGCGCGGCGCACGAGCCGACGCCCATGGAGTTTTCCCCGCCCGGCCGCGATGTCGGGCACCATGTCGGGCACCGTGTACTCATGGTCGTGGTCGTGGTCGTGGCCGTAGTCGTGGTCGGCGGAGAGATCGTGGCCGGCGGCGGTGCGGGGATCCGCTCCTGGGCCGCGGAGCGATACCAGGGTCGCGCCGCGAGCAACACAGTCCCGGTGACGACGCCAAGGAACATGAACACTTTGCACTGCACGGCATGGCTCCTCACGTGTTAGCTTGCCGGACCAGCTCCAGCAGTTCCTTGCCCGTCATGCGATGCGCGGCGTCGTGCGGACAGGCATACACGCAACTGGGCGGGTCGATTCCCTCGCACTTGTCGCAGGTCGTGGCCTTCTGCCGCCGCACGGCGATCAAGCGCTTGGGATTGCTCGGGTCGCTCTCCCGGCTATCGATGCCGACCATGTTGATGTTGCCGTATGGGCAGCTCTCGGCGCACTTGCCGCAGCCGATGCAACTGTCCTTGATGAGGATGTCGCCCGCGGTGGTCCGCTGGATGGCCGCCGTGGGGCAGCCGACCAGGCAGACCGGATCGAGGCACGACCGGCACGAGCTGGCGACGAGGAAGCGATCGAAGCGCAGCCCTTCGCGGATCAGCCGCGTCACGCCGTCGTGCGAGTCGGCGCAGGCCTTCGTGCACTCGTCGCAGCGCGTGCAGCGTTCCAGGTCGAGCACCAGGACGCTCTTGGCGTGCATCAACCCCTGGTCGAGAAACTCGCCCAACGACACCTGCTCCAACTCGGCCCACTTCTGCTCGTTCTCGCGCAGGTTCTGCCGGGCGACGTTGACCAGGTGGTCGCGGACCTGCGGAAATCGATCGAGCATCTCCAGAAAGGCGTCCCCGCCGACGCGCACCAGGTCGACGTGGTCCAAGGCGCTGCAGGTGGCCACGCGCACGCCGGCGGCGACGCGGAATACGGGCGCCCCGCCGGCGCTCCGGGCCGGGGGCACCCGGTACTCCGGGTCGCCGAGCGATTCGATCACCTTGCCCAACAGGCCGATCTCGCCGAAATAGCCGCCTGGGCCGATGTAGTTCATGACTCGTTCCAGTCCCTGGCGGGACTCGCTGACCTTGATGAAGCCCGAGCGGACCATGTAGAAGTGGTCGGCCAGCTCACCCTGGCGGACGATCACCTGCCCCGGATGCGCGCGGACCAGCCGCACCTTGGGGCGGAGGAAGTCGACAAACGCGGCGAATTCCCCGGGATCCCGGATCACTGCGGCGAAGACCTGCGCGCTGCGGAGGTGCGTCTCCAGCGTATGGCGGCGATAGACGTCCTCGAGCATGTCGCGCGAATGCGCGCTGCGCTGCAGCATGTAGAGCACGTTGCGCATGATCTCCAGCACCGTGCAGTCGTCGTCCAGGGCCGTCACCGTGGCCGAACGCGGATAATTGCTCATGCAGGTCATCTCGCCGAACAAGATGCTCTCGGGCGTGAGCACGGCCACCGGGTCGCCATACTCCAACGCGACCGGCGCATCGACCGGAATGTAGCGGTCGCCGGCGTGCGTTTTCGGGTCCTTGACCAGCCCCTGCGTGAAGCCGCGGAAGAAGCCGAAGCCGCTCGCCTTCGTTTTTTCGAGCTGCCGCAAGGGACTCTTGAGGCGGACCTCGAAACGGCCGCGCTCGATGATGAAGGCGGTCGAGCCGTGCTCGCCCTCGCGGCAGACGATTGCGCCCCGCTGGAATCGCCGCCGCTTCACGGCGTTGCGGTTCCAGTTCAGGAAGGCGCGCGAAATCCCGCTGAACAGCGGATGCGCGGCCAGTTCCTCCGGTCCCACTTCTTCGTACTCGGGCCCCGCGAGCGTGTCGGCCACTACGGCGCGGTTCGTCAGGGCGCCGGTGGGGCACGACACCATGCACTCGCCGCACGTCACGCACGACGATTCGCCCATCGGGTTGTTCAAATCGAAGGCGATCTGCGCCGTGTAGCCTTTGCCCATGCGGCCCAGCACCTCGTTGTGCCGGATCTCGTTGCAGCCGCGTATGCAGCGATCGCAGAGGATGCAGGCATTGCGGTCAACGCTGATCAGCATCGACGAATCATCGCGGGCGCGACTTGCCGCCCCGGCCGGAAAGCGCGAATGCTCCAGGCCCAGGCTGCGGGCGAGCGATTCCAACTCGTTCTCGCCCGTCTCGCCGATCTGGACGTTCCCGCCGTGCGCGGCGCGGTAGTCGGAAAGCAGAAGCTCGACGAGTGTTTTCACCGTCGCGCGGACCCGCTGGCTAGTGAGGATCGTCGAGATCTCCATGCCCGGCTCGATCACCCGCTGGCAGGCCGGCGCCAGTCGCGGCGCCCCTTTGATTTCCACGACGCACACCCGGCAGACCGCCGCCGGCGTCATGTGCTCGCGATGACAGAGGGTCGGAATCGGATTCTTCCGGCCGAGCGTCTTGACGTACAGCTCATGGGCGGCGTCGTAGATCGTCGTCCGCGAGACGGCGATGGCGCGGCCCGAGGCGTCGGTCCGCGGCCGCATTACCCGCGAGATCTTCACGGGGTGGCCGTCGATGCTGATGTTGATCAGACCTTGCGACTCCAGCTCCGCATAGTCGCGGCCGACCGTGATGAGCTGATCGCCGATCAAGTAGTCGAATTCCAGCGCCTCGAAGGAAGACATGCGGTCACGCCTTTTGATGTTTGTGGAGATCTTCGCGGAAATACCGCAGCACGCTGAGGAGCGGATTCGAGGCCACCTGGCCGAGGCCGCAGATCGACGAGAGCAACATCGCCTGCGCAAGCTCGTCGAGCGTGGACAGATCATCGTGGCCCTCGCCGGCCAACAACGCGCCGATCATCTCGACCATCTTCTGCGTGCCGATGCGGCAGGGAACGCACTTGCCGCACGATTCGTTGCGGAAGAACGTCGCACAATTCAGGGCCGCTTCGAGCATGTCGGCATCGCTGCCGTAGACGATGAAGGCCGCCCCCAGCATGAAGTCGGGAAACGGCTGCAGAACGTCGAAATCGAGCGGCAGGTCGAGGATGTCGAGTTGCGTCGCCCCGGGCGCCACCACCTTGCGGTCGCGCAAGGCCTGCACGAACCGCGGCGGGGCCTTGGTCAGATCGAGCACGGCCGGCAGAAATCCGCCCGACGGCCCGCTCGTGGCGATCGCCTTCAAGCTCCGCCGACCAGGAGCGCCTGGCGCCCGCGACATGCCGCCGGCCGTGTCGAAGATCAGCTCGCGGACCGTCTGTCCCAGCGGCACTTCATAGACTCCCGGCCGCGCGACGTGCCCGCTGACGGAAACGAACCGCATGCCGCGGGCCTGGTGTGCGCCGAGTTCGCGGTACCAGCCGCCGCCGGCCAGGAGGATCGACGGCACCCAGGAAAGCGTTTCCACGTTGTTGATGATCGTCGGCTTGCCGTACAGCCCTTCGAAGGCCGTGATGGGCGGCTTGTTGCGCGGCTCGGCGCGGCGGTCTTCCATCGCCTCGAGCAGCGCGCTCTCTTCGCCGCAGATATATCCGCCCGGACTGACGAACACCTCCACGGGGAAGGTCAGATCGCTGCCCAGAATGTTGGAGCCGCAAAAACCTTTATCTTCGGCGCGGCGGATTTCCGCGGCCACCGACTCGATCTGTTCCTGGTATTCGTGGCGGATGTAGATGTAACCCTTGGTCGCGCCGCTGGCCAATCCGGCCAGGATCACCCCTTCGATCACCAAGTGCGGCGCGAAAACGAGCAGGTCGCGGTCTTTGAAGGTGCCCGGCTCACTCTCGTCGCCGTTGCAAACGACGTACTTTTCCTTTCCGGGGGCCCCCCGCACGGCCGACCATTTCTTGAACGTCGGAAAGCCGGCCCCTCCCATGCCGCGCAAGCCCGCCTCTTCCAGCATCCGCAGCAAGGGATCGCCTGCACTCATGCGTTTCTTCGCCGCCTCCGGCTCGTGGTCGGCCTTCCAGGCCTCCACAAATCGGCGGACCGCGTCGTAGCGCGGCTGGCCCTGGTACGGATCAATCCGCCACGGACCATGAGTACACGGCGCCCCCCGCGGCGTGCTGGTCCTCTGCTCGGGCAACGTTTGCCGCGCGGCCGCCGTGCGCACGAGCTCCTCGAGATCCTTGGGCGACTTGTTCCAGTAGACATGGTCGTTGATCGTAACGACCGGCGCCCCGTCGCAGCGGCCCAGGCACGACGTTGTCCGCACGTTCACCTGGTTTTCACCCAGCTCCTCAGCCACGTTCTTCAAGTGCCGGCAGACCTGCTCGCTGTCTGCCAGATGGCAAGCCATGACACCGCAAACCTGCACCTCCACCGTGGCCGGCGGGTGGAGATGGAAGTGCGGGAAGAAACTGGCCACCTCGTGCAATCGGTGCAGCTTGATATTCAGTTGTTCCGCGAGCCTGCGGAGCTGCTCCTCCGGCAAGTACCCGTAGTGCTGCTGGATCTTGTGAAGTTCTTGGACGATCATGTTTTTGCTGTACGATGGACCTCCGGGTCCATCCAGTTTCACGCGGACGGACTGGGAAGTCCATCCTACGAATTTCGGAAAAGCCCTATCTATGGGGGTGTTCCCCTGTGAAATTGCTCGATATTCATCGTTCGCGCTGGACACTCGCTCTTGGCCCCAGGGCCCGCCAGCGGCGCCGCGCCATTGTGGTAGCGGTGGCACTCGACGCAGTCGAACCGCGCCCCGCCTTGCGGATCGGTCGTGGAACCCTTGTGGGGCGCATGGCACTTCAGGCAGATGTCGATCTGCGGGACCAGGACGTCCTTGGCATCCTTCGAGGCCTTGGCGTTGTCGGCGTAGGCCGCCGCATGACAGACGCGGCAATCGATCGCACGGTGGGCACGATGATCGAATAGCGCGGCGGTGAACCACACCGCCGGCAGGTCCGCCGCAGCCACCGGCTGCAAGCCAGGTTGATCCGCCGGCGGACCATAATGGCACTTGCCGCAGACGGCTTGAGAGAGATACTGCTCGGCCGTACCTGCTTTATCCTTGATGCGTTGTGCCGCCTGCTCGGCCTCAGGCGCGAGCGGCTGGTTGGGCAACGGCGCCGATGGGATGAACACCTCCAGTAGCTTCGGATTCCCCGCGAGGTATTCTGCGGCATAGGCCTGCCGGAGCGTGCGGCGCAACTCTTCAGGGCTTTGCCGGTGCACCACCGTGGAGGCCGGGTTTCGCGGGTCATATTCCAGCACATGGCAGGCCCGGCACTGGTTCTCGAACGTGATGGGCACCATATAAGCGCCGGTGGAACGTGCCGGCAAGATCGATTGCGGCATGCCGGCCACTTGTTTCAGGCCGAAATCGCCGCCGTCAGGCACATGGCAGGAACTGCACTCGAGTTGCACGAGGTTGTCGTCTTCTTGCCCTGGCCGGCGGTAACGCTCCCGCTGTTGCGGGTCGCGGATGTCCGAAAGCCGCATCGGCTGCCTGTCGTCTCCCCCGTGCTCGTGCAGGCCGGGCATCATGTGCTGGAAGTGCGAGAACTTGATGCGGCCCGGATCTTTGCGAGCCGAGCGGAAGGCTGGGTGGTGGTCCTTGTCGAACCGCGTCACGTTGGCCAATTGTTCGCGGGCGGCTCGCCCTCCGAGCGCGTGCGGGTCAGTGTGTTGATCGATGGCCGCGTGGCACTCGGTGCAAGAGCGATCGGCCACGCGGACGAGCGAGGCATCTTCACCGCGGTGCTCATGGTGGCACGAAGCGCAACCGGGCACTTGCGTTTTGATCTCGGCGACCTGGTGTGCGGGAGCGGCATGGCAGCTTGCGCACAGGGAATCGGCGAGCGGCGTTCCGCCTTGCCAGGCCGTGGGCAGGGCATCGCCGCAGACCGGCTGGAACGCCGCGTGACAGGCATTGCACTGGTCGTTCCATGTCTGGTGCACGGCTGCCACGGGGGCCGGTGCGTGCAGCGCCGCCTGCCGGCCCAGCAGTGCGCCCGATGTCCACCAAACGGCGGCGACCAGCACCGCCAGCAGCGTCAAAACGAGCTTGGCCCGCTCCCACCGGTTGGGACGCTTGAAGTAGTCCAAGGGGATGCGCGTGGCACGCCGCTTGCTCGATTCGGGTGCTGCCATGTCCAATCGTCACCAATACTTCAAGGCGATGAACGCATGAAGGAACATCAGACCAATCAGGGCAACCGACAGCGGCGCATGGATGCACAACCAGCCGTGCAGCCAGGCGTGCACGCGACGCTGCACGTCGAACTCCCGCCGCTGTTCGCATAGTCCCGCCAGGGCGTCGACCACTCCGTGCGCCGCCGGCGGCAGCTCCCGCTTCAAATCGCGAAACCAGGTCGCGCTCTCTGCCACGTTGCGCAGCGGCGAGCCCGACGCTCCGCCGCGAAGCAGGTAGGGCCCGATCGTCTTCTCAAAGCCGTCGCCCAGCCGCTCGACATTGTCCAGCGCCGTCAGCGGCAGCCGCGTCTCCAGTACCTTGCCGCAGACGCTCCCTTCGCTCCGCACCGCGCCGACCACGACAAACGGCCGCTCGGCCTTGTCCTCGCCGGGCATGGCCTGCAACCAGCCTTCCAGCGGCTTGCCACACGCCGCGGCCACCAGTTCAGCGGCGCTGCCATAATTCTGCTCGGACACATGGTCGATTTGCGAATAGATCGTCTCCGCCGGCAGTTTTTCCAGCATCCAGCGCGGCAGGATCCACTGCACGAGAACACCGAACAGTCCGCTCAAGATCACCACGATGAAGAGAACGGTCAAAACCGTGCTCAATTGCCCTCCCCAGAGAAAGCCGCTGTGGAAGAGGATCAGGGGAACGGTCAGCAGTCCCAGCCAGGTATGCGCCCGCAGCCAGATCTTGGCCGAGCCGATGCGCCAGGAACGGACCTTCTTCCGCGGCCAGAGAAAGACCTCGAAGAGCATAATCACGGCCGCCACGACGCCGCACGCGAGTCCCACCGGGCTGCTCCCGCCCGGCCACGCCGGTTTGCCCATCGCGCAGCTCAAATAGACCGCCGCGATCAGGACCATACTCAGGGCAACGAACAGGATCCATTTCGATGGTAATCGCAGGTCTCTGGGACCGATGGGCACAAGCTCGCCTCTCAAGGGCATGCGCTCCGTATTGCCTCGCGAAAAGAACCGTCACTAGCAAGGCAATTATGTGTTCCCGATACGCTGTGGTCAAGGGAACCCCATTTCTTGGGTACATCCGCCAGCCCCCTTCCGACGAGGGCGCGTTCTTCAATCGCCAGGGTGATTTCTTCTCATGTGTATAATAAAAACAGCCTTCTTTGTGGTTTTCTGATACCAATTTCGACGACCGTGCGCCTTACTTATGTAGTTGGCCGTCCGTATTAGTTAGCCAACACTCCGCGCGTATACGGGTTTCCTTTTCCGGTCCAGGGATTGGGCATCTTGGTACTCTCAGCGAATAGGATCTCTACACTTCGGGCAACTTCCACGGCCCGCGGAAGGACCGAGCGGCAAGCAAGCGGTTGGCCTCGGGGTCGTCCGCGAACTGCTCGGCTTTCGGGTCCCAGCGGAGCTTACGGCCCAGTTTGACGGCAATGTAGGCAATCTGGCAGAGCGTGTCGCTCCGCACGGCCGTCTCAATATCGCAGATCGCACGGCCGCCCTTTCGGACGGCGTCGAGGAAGTTACGATAGTGGTCGCCGCTGACGGGAAGCTTGATGCCCATGCGGCCTGATTTGTTCTGCGGATCACGAAGGAGTTGATCGTTGTTGGCACGAATGGATCCGCGGTTGACATGGACCCAGCCGGAATCACCGATGAATTTAACACCGAAGTCCGGGCCGCGGCCGTTGTTCACGAAAGTCACGGGCGCCGCGCCGGCGTACTCGAAGCGGACCTGCCAGTTCAGGATCGCGTCGCAAGTTCCCGCCGTGGGAAATTCGCCCGTTCCCTGCACCGTGGAGGGACCCGTGGCGTCCGTGCCGTTGCCCCATTGCGCGATGTCCAGGTGGTGGATGCCCCAGCAGGCAATCATCCCCAGCGAGAAGTTCGCGATGTTCTCGTGCCAGTCACGAATGAGTTTCTGTTCGTTGAACGGCGTTTTCGCGGCCGGACCGACCCAGCGGTCCCAGTCCAGGTAGTCTGGCACCGGCTGCTCGGAAAGCAACTCGCTCCGCCGGCCTCCCGGCACGGAAACCTCGATCTGTTGCACCTTGCCCAGGCGTCCGTTGAGGGCCAGTTCACAGGCCCAGCGGAAATACAAATCCGATCGCTGTTGGGTGCCGAACTGAAACACCACCCCCTTTTTTCGCACGGCCGCACGGACTCGCCGGGCTTCCTCGAAGGACAAAGCCATCGGTTTTTCGTGGTAGAGGTGCTTGCCACGGAGGATGGCGTCGGCCGACGGAATGCTGTGCCAATGCACGGGCAGGACCATCAGGATCGCATCGATGCTGGGATCGGCATTCATCTCGCGGAAATCCGCGAACAGCTTGACATCCGGCTTGCCGTACGCGTCGGCGATGATTTTCCGCGCGGCCGACGCGTTCCGCTTGTTCACGTCGCAAATCGCAGTCACGCGCACGTCCTCGTAATTGAGAAACGCGCGCATATCCCGTGTGCCCTGATCGCCCACGCCGAGCGCCCCGAGGGTGATCTTGCTCGAGGGCAAGGTCGCACCATTGGCCCCCATCGCCGCGGCAGGAATCAGACAAGGCACGGACACGGTGGCTAATGCGGATCGGAGAAAAGCTCGACGGGGCGTTCGATTCATGGCGGGATTCCCTGCGTTTGCTCATCTGCCCGGTAGAAGTTGTCCCACGCCTGTGATGGACTGCGGTACGATCGATTTCCGGCCCGAAACGGGAAGGCAAGATCGTAGCCGTCTAAGGAGTCTAAATAAGCTGCCCAAGGAAGTCAAGCCAGTAAGCGGCCCCAAAAGCGCTCCGTTCTCGCAGCGCCAGACCGTCCCCGTGGGGTGCCATCTGCCGATCTTGCCCGAGCCTCACGAATCGTAGGTGTTTCGGGGCCCGGCCGATTGTCTTGTAGACGGTGGTTTTTCGGGAAGTCCGAGAATACGTATGACTTTTTTTGACGATTAGCTCTCCCTCCCTTGTCTACAGCGGCACGCCGCTACTTTGCCCTGATCAACGTGGCACAACCTCCTTGTTGCAAAGGCCGTCCCCATTCATCAAACTTTGGAGGCACACTATCCCCCTTAAGAAGTCTCTCGAGGTCGTCTTTGTCATCTTCGTCATGCCTCGGTGGTCCAGGCAGGTCACGGCGTACAGGTAATTCAATAGGCTTCAGCGACGCGGCTCTTGGACCACATTGGGTCCAGACGAGCTCGGTTTTGCAGTACGGGCAAAGTGGGTACGGATGTTGCTTGTCTCCGTTGAGGCGAGCACCGCACTGCGGGCAGTTGAAACGCTCATCCAATAGGCAAGCAATGAAAATTCCGAGGGGACCGAGCAAAAGACCAAAGAAGCAACCGCCCAAAGCGGCCCGCCGTTGGCTTCCAACGACTGTGGCCACAACTGCTGAGCAAATCCAAACAACCACTAAGAATTGCATGTCAGTTTCTCCCGAAGGTTTCTCCATGCAGGGTGATGCCTCACAAGCATAGATCGAAAAGCTGCCATTGCCCATGAGCGCTGCCTATTCGACCCGTGATAAAGGTCGCCAACGGGTGAACGTCTTTGTGCGACGAGGCCTGCGGGTTGTGACGGTCATAACGATTATGACACCAGCCAGTAAAACCGAGCAAAAAAACCAACGGGGCGAAGTCATTCGCTCGGCAAGGGCACCTCGGTCCCCACGGGCTCTCCTTGCCAAGAACCGCCGTGAAGTCGTGGATCGACGTGAGTCATGGCCGGGCAGCGAGTTCCTGTATGCGCGAACCGGTGACGTGTATGTGGGTAAGACTTGGGCGGATTGCAAGAAGGCCAGCCCGTGGCGTTCCGCCACGCCCCACTTGCCCGCGCGGTGTGCCCAGGGTACCATTAGCCTGACGTACTTTGATGCCACCGAAAACCATCTAACCAATCATGCAATCAATATTCTCGTGCCCGCGTACGACCGTCTGCCGCATTCCTGCGTCCCTATTGCTCTTGCTGATCGTGCTTTGCGCGATGCCCTTGCCAGGGCAGCAAACTGTTTCGCCCCGGCAAATGGGTTCTACCCCTCCCTTGACAGCGGATCAGGAGCGGATCCTCGCGCGCCCGCGAGATCCTGAAGAAGGCCGCGCTGGGCGAAGCAGAGCGGGAAGTGCGCCTGCAAGTTCTCAAAGCGACGCTGACCGGGACCGTCATCAGGCCGGACGACGATTATCCCGAAATGCGCAACCCCAAACACTGGAAGTTGTCCAATGATGTGTTTGTCGTGGCCCCTGAGAGCACGCCCGTCGAAGCCATCGCCGACCTGTGGGTCGTGCACGAAAACGATGGCGTTCCCATTCCGCGCATTCGCTGCTACAAGTACTCTTCGCTGATCCTCATCCAGGGATACATTCAATACTTCCGCGAGACGCGCAATACAGCAGGCTTGGCGGCACTCAATCGGCTGATTGGCGATCGGGAGATTCCCGGCGGGTTGCCCAACGGCGGCGAGGACCTGCTCTGGAAACGGCGGCCGGGGAACGATAGTCTGCTGCCGGGCGACCAGGTGTGGTTCATCAATCCGTTCCTCGATCGCGGCCGCGAGCTGATTTACCAAGAACGCTACCGGGAAGCGATTCGCGAAGGCAAGTCGCCTGAAGCGGCGGCCGCCTCGGCCGACGCGTCGACGGATGCGTTGATCGCCGGTGAAGAGGGAAGCAACGTCTTTTGCCTTGGAGACGAGAAGTTCATCCGCGGCGCAAGCTCCCTTTCGCGGCTAGGTCGCGATTCATTCGCACGACCTGGAAATGAAAACGCGGCGGCCCACGAACAGGTCCTCACTCCCAATATCTTGACGCTGACGCGTTTCCAGCAGCACATGATCGACGATAACTATACCGCGCAAGCCTGCATGCGGGCGAACCCCGGGACCGTCCGGCCCGAAGACTTCAAGATCAAGTGTGTCCGTTCGCCGATGGGCCCCGAGAATCTCTTGCGGCTGTATGCCAGCTCGGCCCCGGGCAAACCCTTGGAAGCGCTGCTGGATGCCATGGCCAGCCACAACAAGCCACCACGGCTGGTGACGGTCGGCGATGCCACGATCCCGCTTTTCGGCGGAGATTACGATTGGTCGGAACAGCAACGAGTGCGCACGGCGATTGACGCGGTGATGAGGATCAGGAGCGACGACTCATGGTGGCGACTGCGGGCGCATATCCGCGACGACCGCTATGTCTTGACGGCCACGCGCGGCGGGGTTGCGAAGAACTTCACTTTGGGCGCGCTGTGCTGCGATATGGTCGATGCGAGACTATGCTTCGGTTTCACGGCGCACTTGCCTTCGGTGCCCGGGCGACTACCGGCGACCTTCCAGCCGGAGCAGGAGTACTGGCAGCATGAAGCCCAGTGGGCACGCGAGCGCAAGCCGCTCTATGCGATGCAGGTCGCCTTGTGCGAGCGTGCAATCGAGCAGTGGGAGTCGGTGCGGGGAACTTCGCCGGGCATCGCCGGTCAGGCGCACGTTTATACGGCCGACGAAAAGGCCCGTTATGTTGCGGCGCTGAAGAAGGAAATCGCCGAGCGGAAGCAGACGAAGAAGGCTGCGTACGAGGAAGTCGTAGTGCCCTGGCTCCCCGCCCCTGGCGGCTGGGAGGGTTTCGACGCCGAACGTGCCAAGGAGGCGCGGGAGGAGTATGAAAGGAGGATGGTCGGAGCGAATTGAGGAAAAGGCGGCGAATAGACACTGGGGAGAACGCGTTGGCAGAACGCACTGCCTCTGGAACAAGACGGGACTGCCCGCCGCGCCGCTGGACGCCCGGATCGGTCCGTGAGCCGGCCTGGTTGCACCGGTTTTCCGGGCCGGCTTCCGGCGCCAACGATCGTTGGATTACTCGCCGGCCGGAAGTGCCGCGATCCTCGTGGTGGCCGTGAGTGGCCGCGGGTTATTCAATCCGCCACCGGTAACCACGATGCGTGCGGAAATGATCGCTGCCGCCGGAGCGAGCAGTTTCTCGGGCATGTTGCCGACGACCTGCCACGTATCCGCTTTGGGATCGTACTGTAGCAAGTCGCCCACAACGTTTCGCGGCGGTTGGGAGCTATTGCACCTCCCGCCGACGATTAAGATCCGGCCCTTGTAAACGATTGTGCTTGATTCGAAATGGCTGCGTCCGTCCGGAAGACTGGCAATCTCGCTCCATTTTTTCGTGGCGGGATCAAACCGGTGGCAGGAGTTCACATCAATCTGCGTGATGTCGTGGCCATGATCGCCGCCCAGTGCGTAGATCTTGCCATCCAGCACCGCTGCACTCACGTGGCCCCGCGGGTCGGGTAAATCCGCTTCGCGCCGCCAGTCTTTCCCCCCTTCGAGCGACAGGCTCCAATGATCACCGGCATTCGAGTCGCGATCGGCTTTGTAGCCGCCAAAGTAATGTAATCTGCGTTCCAGGATCGCAAGGCCGCCTCCCGCTCGCCGTTCCGGCAGCGGCGGCCCGGCGGTCCAGGTGTCCGAAGCAATGTCGTATTTCCACACTTCAGCGGTGACCGGCCCAGGATGTTTCCCCTTAAAACCGCCGGCGAACCAAATCGTATTTCCGTCGACCGCCGCATTGAGATGCGTGAGTCGCGCCGGCATGTCTTTCTTCCGTGTCCACAAGTCGCTCGCCGGATCATAGACGTTGACTTGATTCGATGCGTCCAGATCGTCGGTGAATCCGCCGAACAAGTAGAGCTTGTCGTTAACCATGGCGGTCGGCGACTCGACTCGCGCAAAGGGAGACGGTGTAGCCTTCTGCCACGCAAGAGCCGGCCAGGCATCGGCTTTGCCGCTTGATTGTGCGGCAGCGGGCTCTTCGGTCCCATTTATCCCGAGGACGATCAACGCGATGAGGCCGAGTAACGTGCGATGCGTGCATAACATATTTGCGAGCTCCCTTGGGTTTGGACGAGTAGCTTCGTGGGAACCGCCGAAATCACGCTACGGCAGCCCGATGACATGAGTTTCGTTGCGCGTCGTGGTGTTGTCAAGCGCCCCCAGGATGTTGCCGGAGAATCAGAGGCGGCAGCCATCCGGTTGACCTTGTGGTTGTGCCTTGGCTAGAATAGTGGACCGTGGGGAGTTGGAACGGCTTTGGAAAAGGCCCGGGCCTGCGAGTGCTGATTGAATGTCACGGGAGAAGCTGATCTTGTTCGCACTGGCCTTCGCGGCAATCTGCTGCCGAGGGGCATGGGGCCAGACGTCTTCCCGTCAGGGCAACCCTCCGAAAGACGTTGCCGAAGATTGGCGGCTCCAGGACGGTCTGCTCAAGGGGGGCCCCTACAGTCACGCGGCGAAACGCATTGCCGGGGACCTGACCGCTGCTACAACCGAGTTGCAGGCCGCGCTGGCGACGCTCGACAAGGTCGCGACGACACCGAGGGATCCGCGCTGGGAGGAGTTGTATCTTCGGGCCTGCGCGGAACGCCGTGCCGCCCGTCTCCGCACATTGCTGCAAAAGGCGCCGCAAATCGTCTTCACCAAGCATTACAACCTGGGCGGTTCGCACTACGCCTACACGGAGGGCCAGTCCGACGCCCAGGCTGAGCGCCACTTCGAGCCGGGATCGAGCCTGTGCCTGCTCCTCATGCACGGTCTGTATGGCGAGGCGCGCACGTTGGTTGCCGATCCTGGGGGTGTGATCCGCGATCCGGACGTTTCCTACGATGGCCGCCGCGTCCTCTTCGCCTGGAAGAAGTCGCTTGACCAGGACGACTATCATCTTTACGAGATAAACATCGGCAGTGGCGGCGTGCGTCAGTTGACCTTTGGACTCGGTTGTGCCGACTACGAGGGCGCGTATGCCCCCAACGGCCATATTGTCTTCAATTCGACGCGTTGCGTGCAGACGGTCGATTGCTGGTGGACCGAAGTGAGTAACCTTTACACGTGCGATGGCGAGGGCCGCTATCTGCGCCGCCTCGGTTTCGACCAGGTCCACTCGAATTACCCCACCGTGACGCCCGACGGCCGAGTGCTCTACACGCGTTGGGAATACAACGATCGCGGCCAGATTTTTCCCCAGGGCCTGTTCCAAATGAACCCCGACGGCACGGGCCAGACCGCCTATTACGGCAACAACACCTGGTTTCCCACGGCCATTTTGCACGCCAGAGCGATTCCTGGCACGCAAAAGGCGGTCGCCGTCTTTTCGGGCCACCACACGGCGCAGAAAGGCTGGCTGGGCATTCTCGACCCCTCGTGCGGCAGACAGGAGAACCAAGGGGCGCGACTCATCGCGCCGGTTCGCGAAACGGCGGCCGTTCGCGTCGACGCCTATGGCCAAAGCGGCGACCAGTTTCAATATCCTTACCCTTTGAGCGAGACGGAGTTCATCGTCGCTTTCCGGCCCGCCGGCGCGAAGGGCCATTTCGCCGTCTACTGGATGGACCGAGACGGCCGGCGGGAGTTGCTGGTCGCCGATCCGGCGATCTCCTGCAACCAACCCGTGCCGCTGACGCCCCGGCTCGTGCCGCCCACACGTCCGAGCGCCGTCGATTACCGCCAGAAACACGGTTCGTATTACCTTCAGGACATCTACGCCGGACCGGGCCTGGCAGGCATCCCGCGCGGTACGATCAAGCGGCTCCGCGTAATCGCCCTGAGCTTTCGCGCAGCCGGCATTGGTGAAAATTACAGCCAAGGCGCCGCGGGCGCCGCCCTGAGCAGCACTCCCATCTCGATCGGCAACGGCGCCTGGGATCCGAAGACGGTCCTGGGCGAAGCCAAGGTCTATGACGACGGCTCGGCCGCATTCCAAGTCCCGGCAAGGACGCCCGTCTACTTCCAGGCATTGGACGAGAAGGGCTACGCGGTGCAGAGCATGCGAAGCTGGTCGACTTCGCAGCCGGGCGAGCAGGTGGCCTGTGTCGGCTGCCACGAGTCGAAAAACTCCACGCCGCGGCCAGCCGCTTCCATGCCGGCGGCCCTCCGCGTGGGAGTCGAGCAACTCGCCGGCTTCTACGGGCCGCCGCGCGGCTTCAGCTTCCCCCGGGAAATCCAGCCCATTCTCGACCGACATTGCATCCGTTGCCACTATCTGTCTTCATCCGAAACCGCCGCCGCCCGGCGCGGGCCGCGCAAGTCGGTCGATGGTCTGCAAGGCGACGTGCCAACCGTAAACGAGCCCGCCTTCAGCCTGCTTGCTCGCGAGGTGGTCGATCTCGTGGCCAAGCGGCGCTGGAGCGAATCGTATTTGGCATTGACCCAGAGCAAGCCGGCCAGCATTGTGGGAGGCCCGGTATGTCTCGTCGGGCATCCGGACGACGTGGTGAACTGGATCGACGCGCAGTCGCCGCCCACGCTGTTGCCCCCCTATTCCGCCGGCGCGGCGAAGAGCCGCCTTATGAAACTGTTGGAACGCGGCCACGGCGGCGAGAAGCTGTCGCCCGCGGAGTCAGCCAAGTTGGCCTGCTGGATCGATCTGGCGGTCCCCTATTGCGGCGACTATCTCGAAGCCAATGCCTGGTCCGCCGCCGAAAAGGCCCTCTACGAACGATTCCAGCAAAAGCGACGGAGCATGGAACAGATCGAGCGATCAAACATAGAAGCCTGGGTCGCGGCAGGGGCGAAGTCCCTACCGCCAGCCACTGCGTCGCCGTAGAATGCGAATACGGCGCATAGCACATCGACCGGTTGCAGCCGCTTGCGTCGTCGGGCCCTTGTCGGACGCCCTGGGTTACACCGCCGGAACGACGCGGCGACGTCGTGGCGCCCGACGGTTAGCCAATCCGGCTGTGACAATGCCCATGCCCCCTACTGGAGACAAGCGATGAACGATCGACGGTTAAATCTTTGCACATTGTTGTGTCTGGCGTCCTGGTTCTCAGGTCCGGGCATCGTGGCGGCAGCACAAGAGGCCGTAAGACCGGTTACGCGACCGGTGCTGGAGATCTCCAAGGATACGGTGCTCGATCCGGCGAAGACCTACGGTCCGATCGTCATCACGGCATCGAACGTCACCATCGACGGCCGCGGGGCATGGGTAATCGGCGCCACCAAGGGCGACCCGAAGGACTATAAAGGTACGGGCGTCTCGGCCGTCGGCGTGTCGAACGTGACGCTGAAGAACCTCAACGCCAAGGGTTGGGACATCGGGCTGAAAGTCGAGCACGGCCGCCATTGGTTAGTGGAGGACTGCAATTTCTCGGACAACTTCCACTATCCTGAAGCGGGCTGGGGCGAACTCGGCCACCGTGGTGGGATCGTCTTCGAGTTCGTCGATCATTCCACGCTCCGCAGGAATAAGGCCAGCCGCGTCTGGGACGCCTGCATGCTGGCCAACTCGGACGACAATCTGGTGGAGGAAAACGACTTTTCTCACACCTCGAACACCTGCCTGAGCCTGTGGACTGCCTGCCGCAACCGGATTCTGAAAAACAATCTCAGTTGGGGCATCCGTATCAAGCCCGGCGAAGTCCATGCCCGCGACTCGGCCTGCGTAATGGTCCAGGCCGGCTCCGACGACAACTACTTTGCCGACAACGACATCACGCACGGCGGTGACGGCGTATTCATCCGCCCCTATGCCGGCTGGACCAGCAGCGGCAACACGTTCGAGCGGAACGACGCCTCCTACGCCAACAACAACTGCATCGAGGCCCAATGCCCGCGCAACACCTATCGCCACAACAAAGCGAACCATGGCAGCCACGGCATCTGGGTGGGATGGTCGAACGAAACGATCGTCGAGGACAACGAGGCCTGCTACAACGGTTTGCCCAGCGGGTTCCACAACGCCCCGTGGGGATTCAGGTACGTGCCGAATGGGCCGCAGTCGGGCGCGGCGGGCATTATCATGGCCGGCATGTGCAACCATACGGTTTGCCGCGGCAACAAGTGCATCGGCAATAACGGCGTAGGCATCAGCCTCTTCGGCGACGCCTCGCCGGAGCACAAGTTCACGGCCTTCCACTGGGTCCTGGAAAGCAACGTCGTCCGCGACAATCGCTGGGGGATCTACATGGAGTTCGCCGATTGGATCGACATGGCGGGCAACATCCTGGAGAACAACCGCGACGGCGACATCATCAAGGGCGGCGCCAACACGAACATCTTCATCCACGCCGACAATCCGCAAATCACCCGGCCGCCGCAGGTCAAGCTGGTCGTGCCGATGGCCGGGAAGCCGGGCCAGGCGGTTCCCGTGAAACTGGGCCAGAAGGTGGTGTTTGACGGTTCGGGCAGCGTCGACCCCGGCGGCAATCCGCTTTCCTTCCGCTGGGACTTCACCGACGGGACGACCGCCACCGGGCCCCAAGTCACGCACGCCTTCGGCAAGATCGGCCTGCACAGCATCGGCATGACGGCCACCAACGGCCGCTTCTCGAATCTCGACTACCGGGACTTCCTCGTCTATGAGGACGTCGCGGAGTTCGGCACGGAGGGCCACGCCGCCCAATGGAGTTGGGGCGAAGTACAATCCCGGGAGGGGCTGCACGTGCAGCGCGGCCGTGAAGCGGCTGTGGGACCGGCGGTGCCCATCCCCAACCCGCAGACCAAGCTCGAGTTCCGCGACGACCACGAGGTTCGCCTGGTGGGCAATTCGTCGTTGGCGCTGTGCGTGGCGCCTTCCGGGAATCCCATCAGCATTCTCTATCCGCGCAAAGAATGCCGCCATTTCGCTGGCGGGCAAGACGGAGCTGGTCTTCTGGGTCAAGATGATCAACACGAACATCCACGCCTGGAAGGGGCTGATGCCCACGGTGACGCTCTACGAATCGCCCACCACGTTCTGCGAGCTCCGGCCCTACGACGACCAGAAGAATTGGCAGGGCGGCGTCGAGTGGATCTACAAGTCGGTGCCGCTGCACGGCAACCAGGTCTGGAAGCTCAAGGGCGAGGTCCCGGCGACGCTGAACTGGGCAACCATCGAGTTTTATCCTTGGGGCGGCGCGCCGTTCCGCGCCTGGATCGATGGCATGGCGATCAAGTGAACGGCATGTCCGGCATCGTCGTCATCGGCGTGGAGCGCGAGGGCGGGACGGTGGGAGACGAAGAGACCAGCGACACGACTGCCCGCGGCACTGTGATTCAGACGTAAGCGGCGGCCAAGTAGGGTGGGCCGAGTTCTACGAGTCCCACCAAGAACACGCCACATCAAGGAATCAAGGATGGTGGGACTCGTTTCACTCGGCCCACCCTACTCGCATGGCGCCGGGGCCGCTTACGTCTGAATCCTAGCCCGCGGCAACGTCCTCTGGAAAACGATTCCTCACGTTGCTAACATGGGAGGATAGAATCAGGACACAACAAGAACGGGAGATGAAGTCATGATCAGTGGAACTACGTTCGGATCGCTCGGGCGCCAGATCGCTAAGGCGATGCACTGCACCCTGCGCGTGGGTCTTGGGACGCTGTCGGCAATCGCATCGCTATCGGGGCGGGCAAGCGCGGCCGAACCGCCCCGCGGCGCCGACAAGCTGGTGAGGGCCGTCAAGGTCCTTCCCGACAAGGCCCCGGATAGTTCGAGTTTGAAGGCGATCGTGGAGACCGTCACGCGCGACTGCCAGTGCAACGACGACAAGATGATCGCGCTGAATAATTTCATGCGCGTCAGCCATTATCATCGGGCCTATCCGCCGGGCGGCCCGGCACTGCTGTGGTTCAATAACTACGGCTGGTCGCTGTGCGGAGGATTGGCCGGGCTGCAGATGTCTCTGTACAGCCAGATTCCCGGCTGGAACTGGCGGGGCGTGAGCGTGCCGGGCCACAACATGTCGGAGGCGAAATACGACGGGAGTTGGCACTGGGTCGATTGTTTCACGAAGTTCTACACGTGGCGGCCGGATCCGCATGCGCCCCACGGAAGGACCATCGCCTGTCACGAAGACATCAAGGCGGATGCGAAACTCGTCACCGAAGCGCTGGTCTACGATGAGGCGGAAAAGGTCGTCTACGCCAGAAACAACCGCAAAGAGATGATTGGCGGCAAACTCAACTGGACCGCTCCTGCGCTGCTGGTCTGCGGCGACGAATTGAAGTACTGCGTGTGGCTGCGGCACACGGGTCTCGGCGACGAGTGCAACAAGCCGGATCCGGCATGGGGTCCCGCGGCCTATTCGGCCGAGGTCAACTTGCGGCCCGGCCTGTCGCTGGAGAACACCTGGGACCAACTGGCCCCGCCCGCGGAGAGTTGGCCCATCAAAGACAACGTGGCTGTGGGCCACGATTGCGGCAATAAGGACTTGTGCAACGATCCGGCCGCCGGACCGGTCCTTGAGCCCTATTTCCATCGCGTTCGCAGCTACTCCAACGGCCGGCTGATTTGCGCGCCGGATTTCAGCAGTGCCGCCGTCATGCAGTCGTTCGTGGCCAAGGAAAACTGCAAGTACGAGAAGGGGGCGATCGTTGCGGAGAACGCCAGGCTGCCGGCCAGCGTGACGGTTGCCTTGGACTCTCCGTTTCTGGTGGTCAGGGCCGGCGGTGTCGCCGCAGGCGCCGAAAGGGTCGAAGTTTCGACGGACGGCGGCAGGGGTTTCTTCGCGGCGGACCTCAAGAACCTCACCGCCGCCGTCAAGGACAAACTCTCGGTGTGGGTGAGGGTCACCCTCAAGACCGGGCTGAAATCGCTGAGAATCGAAGAGATCGTGATGAACAATGCCGGGGTGCTTCCCTATCTTTCGCCCGGCAGGAACAAGGTGTCGGTGACGGTGGCCGACCCCAAGGCCCTGGGGGAGAACAAGCTGGTCGTGACGTACGCCTATGCCCCCGGCTATCGCGACAAGTCGTTCGAGGAGTTGTACAAGGAACACAAACCGCTGTTCGCCCAGCAGAATGCGCATTGGGCGACGCAGACGCCGACGGTCGTGCAGAAGACGTATACAGCCAAGGACTTGCCCGCGACTTTCGAGGTCGACGTGCCCACGCCCAAGAACAAGTACCCGGTCTATCCGCGGATGCTTTTCCTGCGGCGTGAAATCGTGTCGGCCACCGGCAAGCCGTTGCCGCTGCCCGCAGGGGCACAAGCGGCGAAGATGGGCGCGGACGACGAGTTGAAGACGTTGCCGAACCCGTACCTGATCGGAACACAACCGCCGCCGGTCGCTGCCGCCGGAAAATAGCCTTAGTGTGTCAGCCTATTTGTGCAAGCCGGTGCAGCTCAATGTTGCCAACTCCGCCCAGAGTACAAGACGCAGGTTGCCGCCTTTTTTTAGAATACGGCCGCTACCAGGCGTTTCTGCGGCGTTCGATAACGGTTCTTCACTCGTGTTTCGATTATGCTGGTTCAAAGTGTGCGATTCACGGTCCTCTGGAATATTCTCACGCCGCAAGGTACCATAGAAAGGGAAGTTGCGCAACCGCGAGAGGGAGGTTCTCCTTATGAGCCCAACGCTGACATGTCTTGCACTGGCCCTGGTGGGCGTGGACCTCGGCTATCGGCACGCCCCGGATGGCGGGACGGAATTCATCGTGCACGTCAACCCGGCGACACTGCAAGCCCTGCAGCCCGGCCAGCTCAGCGAGATTTACGTCCCGCGGGCCGCCTGGGAAAAGCGGCCGACCCACCTTAGTATTACGCCGGGTAACGAAAGACTGCCGGGCGAGGTCCCTGACGCTGCATCGTTGCCCCCAGCGGCGTTGCCGATTGGCCCTGCTGCGTCCGTACTATCGGCTACGGCCACGTCTCCAACCACGCCATTCTATGTGCCGCCGGGCAGGGATCCGGGGAGCAGCCGGCCGCCTTCAGCCTCGCCCAAGTCAAGCGCGGCGCCCGTCTGGTCGCGGCTGCTGCCGTCGAATTCCGCATCGTCGCGGGCCGCTTCGTCGGGCGCCGACAAGTGGCTCGCACCGCTCGGCGCCAACGGCGGCAATTCGGCCCAGCCCGAGCGACCATGGCTGGGGATGTGTCTGCTGGTGATTGCCCTCTTGGCGTCGAACGTCTATGTCGGATGGCTCTTTTGGGACGCCAGGCAGCGGTACCGTGGATTGCTCGCGCAGACGTTTTCGTTAGGACAGCAGGCCGCCGAGGCGTAGCACGGCCCGTCACTTCCCGCTCGGGCAGGCAATCTCCAAATAATCCGCCACGGGACGCCCAATCTGTCTCCACTGCTCGTGAGAGATCTCCAGCGGTCGGGCGGCGGCCTTTTCCTCGGCGGTCAAGTGAACGTCGCCGCAGTCGGCCAGCACAACGATGCGGTCGTTCGCGTCGCCCAGGCGGCGGCGAACCCGCTGCGGCGTGCCGAGACCGTAAGCGACATGTCCCGAGCCGCAAACGACGACCGCCTTGCGACCGCGGCCCGCTGCGGAGCGAAGATAGTCGGCCAGGGCCGCGGACATGGCTTCATCACGGGCCATCTGGGCCTCGATCATCGGACGCAGCCGCTCGGGCGAGGCAGCCATGTGGACCATCAATTGGGCCGCAAGCAGTTTCTCGTAGACGGGATCCTTCAATTCCATTTCCGCCGGGAGCTGTTTGCGGAGTTTCGCGTCGAGCCGCTCGACACCGCCGGACCGCACAACCGCGCGGATGACCTCGGGACTTGGGCTTAGTCCGAGCACCGTGGCCTTGGCCTTGCGGGCCGCCTCCAAGACGGGGCGATACTGCTGGTAGCCCGACCACCGCTTGGCCCAGTCGCTGGCCGCGGCCAGGCCGTCAAAATCGATTTCACCGCGGTTGAAACGATCGATGCTCGCCTGCTGCGAAGACTCCAACGGCTCCAAGGCCACGATCAGCGACCCGGAGTACCGGGTCCCCCCGCCGCCGACCATGGGTACATGCTGCCCTGCCAAATCGGCGATGAGCCTGGCCTGGGTAGCGTGGTGCCGCTGGAGAGTGTGCCGCTCGCCCAGGTAGACCACGCGGGCCTTGGCCAGGTCCTCGACGACCGTGGCATACTCGGCCGGCTCGCCCTCGCAGGCGTCGATCCAGAGCAGGGGCCGATCGGCAGCAGCGGCAACGTGCCAAAGCAACGATATTGCTGCGGCAAAGAAGATCCGCAGTAGTACGGCCTTCCCAGGCCGTCGTTGATGGGCCAGGAAGCCCGTCCTACGCGACTTACTCTCATTCCGTGGCGATAAGTCCATGGGGAACCTAGTCTTCCAGTTTCAAGGGACGGATCCAGATATTGCGAAAACGCACGGCGGAATTGTGGTACTGCAGCGCCAAGGGGCCAGTCGACTCAAAGGAGTCGTACGTGGCCACGGCACGATGTTTCATCGGCCCCAGCGAGGCCTTGTGGTACTGCACGAGGACCCCGTTCCAAAACGCCGTGAAGTAGGCCGGCCGAATAAGCTTCTTGCCCTCGAAGCGCGGGGCCGTGAAGACGATGTCGTAGGTTTGCCATTCGCCCGGCTTGCGCGACACGTTGACCAGCGGCGGCGTCTGGCCGTATATCGCGCCGGCGATTCCGTCGGCGTAGATCAGGCTGTCGTGCGATTCGATGATCTGCAACTCGTACTTGCCGAAGAACAGGATGCCGCTGTTGCCCCAATCCATGGGCCCTCCGTCGGCCTTAGCGGGCGTGGCCCACTCCACGTGCAGTTGGCAATCGCCGAAGGCCCGCTTGGTGCGGAGCTCGCCCGTCTTGTATATGTTAATCGCGGCGTCTTCGATTCCCCCCGGCTTCCCGCCGGTCCACTGGTCGAGGTTGCGGCCGTCGAACAGCACGATGGCATCGGCCGGCGGCTGTCCCGGCTCGCGGCCGGGGGCGACCAGCGGCGGCTGCGGGCGGTCGCGATCGTGGACGCGCCACTTCGAGCCCGGCAGGAAGGGCGTGTCGGTGTAGCCGGGGCGATCTTCCGCCAAGAGGCTCGTGGCCCAAAGCAGGATCGCGGCGAACAGGACAAGGTAGCGAAGTTGCAGGCTGGAAATGTTGCACGGCATCGGATAGATCTCCATGGGGTTGGTGAAGACGGGTGTACGCCGGGCACTATTATAGCATGCGGACGGGAACGAAAGCGGAGAATTGCAAATCGCGAGACAACGGCCAGTACGCCATTCTCACGCCACCGCCCCAGCGAGAACAACGACCCGCTTCAAACGAGGAAGCCCTGCGCCGGCGAGACCGACGAAGGGCTTCTTTCTTTGTCTGACACGACTACGACGGCATCGTGCCGCCGCGATTCAGGCCTATTCGGGCACGTCGCCGAAGCCAGCCGGCAACTCAGAACGGAATGTCGTCCGTCGCAGTCGCCGTCATCGCTTCTGCCAGGTCCCGAAACTTCTTCACGCCGCCCGTTTCCTTGATGACCTCCAGGACCTCGGTCATACGCTGGTAACCGCCGAGCGTCTTGATCGTGCTGGCGACCTTCTTGATCTGCTCCAGGGTGATCGTGCCGTTGGGCTTGGTCGGCGTGGCGATGGCTGCCGGCGCCGGTGCAGCGGCTGGCTTGGGTGCCTTCTTCGTCTTGCCGGCCTTCTTGAGGCTGTTTTTGATGGTGCTGACCAGTTGCCTGGAAACCTCGATGCGTTTCTTTGCCAAGGCGGCCCTAACATCTTTGGGCATGGCCTCCGGATCGGTCGCAAGGTAATCACGCACGGCTTGGCTGTTGGTGACGGCTTTCTTCGCCATTTCTCTACCTCCGCTTTTGGGTTAGGAATCGATAAAGAATTATTACCTGCAGAATCGGCGGGGCAAGCTGCGGAGTGCAGGCAAAGCGGTGTGGCGATAACACATGTGCCGAATAAACCGAGAACACCGGCCGGATGGCGGTCAAAGCGGCACCGCCGAACCCCAGTTCCCGCGTACCGCCGGGACGGTGCGAACGGACTGCCCGGCGAATTGCCGCACGGCCGATTTCCGGGGGCATGGCGCAGCAGAACTTCCGGCCGGTCTAGCAATAATCGCATCGCACGAAAGCCGGCACTACGAGCGGTCGAACGTCACGGTGAAGGTGCTGCCAGCGTCGGGTTGGCTCTTGACCGTCACGTCGCCGCCGTAGAGCAGGGCCAGTTTCTTGACGATCGAAAGCCCCAGTCCGCCATGGCCGGCCTTGGCACATGACGAGCTTTGTTCTACGATGGCATTACTCGAAAGGGCACTCACGCGGGATGAACCAGATCGGCAAACACGGATCGCACTACGGCATCCTGTATGGTATTGCGGCTTATGCCTCCTGGGGCATTATTCCCTTGTATTTTAAGACCGTGGCCAGTGTCCCGCCCGTGGAAGTGCTCGCACACCGGGCACTGTGGTCCTTCGTCATGCTGGCCGTTCTCGTGGGACTGCTGGGGCGTTGGCAGGAACTGTGGCGGGAACTCCGCAGTCGCAAGCTGCTGCTTATGCTCTCGCTGAGCACGCTGTTCATCGCCGCCAACTGGCTGACGTTCATCTACGCGGTCACCAGCGGCCACGTGCTCCAGGCCAGCCTCGGCTACTTCATCAACCCCCTTGTCAACGTGCTGCTGGGAGTCGTATTTCTCCGCGAGCGGCTGCGGACCCGCCAGACGCTGAGCATCGGCCTGGCCCTGATCGGCGTATTGGTGCTCACGGTGCTGGTGGGGCAGGTGCCGTGGATCGCCCTGGTGCTGGCCTTGACCTTTTCCTTGTACGGCCTGATGCGCAAGCTCATACCGGTCGACGGGCTGGTGAGCCTCACGGTCGAAACCCTGATCCTGGCCCCGGTGGGCCTGGCCTACCTGGGCTACCTTTCGGCGGCGACTCATCGTGAACCCCTGGGGTTCGGGATCGTGGGCCTCTTGATGCTCAGCGGGCCGATAACGAGCGTACCGCTCTTGTTTTTCGGTGCGGCGGCCCGGCGGCTGCGACTCTCTACGATGGGCTTCCTCCAGTACCTGTCGCCGACTCTGCAATTCCTGCTGGCGGTCTTGGCTTTCGGGGAGCCATTCTCCGCCCCGCAACTTCTGAGCTTCGCCTGCATCTGGGCAGCGGTGCTGATCTACGCGGTCGATTCCGTCACCGCGGCCCGCGAGTACCGCGTCGGAGTCCTGGAGCCCGACTGACGGCCGACGACGCTACTGGCCAACTGGCTTTCAAGATGGTATCCTGGGTGGTATCTGTACCCCTCTTGACCGTGGAGGCGAATATGAAGCGAACTTGGGTCTGTGCGATCGGGCTGACAATTACGGCGATTGCCTCTTCCGCCAGGGCCGGCGAACCGCCCGGAACATCTCCCTCACCACGCCTGGGCGATTCCGTTCTCGTCACGGTGGATTGCGGCAAGGTCGTCAACACCATGCGCGGCGGCATCGGCGCGTCATGGCACGCCATGGAGACGACGATCCCCTATGGCGTCAAACATCCGGTTTTTACGGGCTACAGCCACGGCGGCAGCGGCTGGGGCGCCTACCCGCCGGCCGAGGACGATCGGGCCTGGCAGCAGATATACCGCCACGCCAGTTGGCTCGGACTGGACTGGAACCGCGTGGAGATCGAGCAGCGGATCTACGAGCCCGAGCGGGGCAAGTTCACGCTGGAAAGCCCGGAGATGCGCATCCTCTACCGTATTCTCGACTGGAACCAGAAAAACGGCGCGGACGTGTTCTTCCAGCAGATGTGGTGCAACGCCGCCTGGCTGGCCTTGCCGGAGTTTCGCGACGACCCGGTGGGTCGCGTCCACAGTGCGCCGGCAAACATCGATGCCTTCGCCGACGGCCTTGCTGCCGTGATGGAGCACTTGATCAAGAAACGCGGCTACACCTGTATCAAATGGCTGTGCATCAACAACGAACCGGGCGCCGATTTCTCCTGGTGGCAGGCCCCGCCCAATAAGCCTTTGTCGATCGGGCCGGGCGTTGGCGCAGTTCGCAAAGCGCTGGACAAGCGCGGGCTGAAACTGCCCATCTCGGGCCCCGACGCGACCACGGGGTTTACCGCCAAGGTGCAGGGAAGCTACGACTACCTGGACCTGCTCGGGGCCTACGACTTCCATGATTACGGCGCGGATTTCGATTTCCGTACCCAGGGCCATATCGCCGCGCAAGAGCGGAATGCGGCAGGCTGGGTGAAACTGGCCCACCGCGAAGGCAAGCCGGTCTTTCTTTCCGAGTTCGGGACGATGGCCTACGGCTGGGTGCCCGATAAGCCCGGTCCGAGCAGCCCGCAGTCGGCACTGGCCGGCAGCGAGCTGGTCATCCGCCTGGCCAACGCCGGCCTGGACGGTTTCAACCGCTGGAGCTTTCTGAATCGTGGCGACCTCGACGGGCAGTGGCAGTTTGTCGACACGTGGGACCCGCGGCAGAAGAAGCTGCTCGAGGAATTCCCGCCCCATCCGAACAGCTACTTCTGTCTGGGCCTCTTGAGCCGTTTTACGGCGAAGAACTCGGCGGTACTTGCCATTCGCGTCCAGGGCGGCCGGCTTGCCGAGTGGCAGCGAGTCTACTGCGCGGCGCTGCGCAGCCCGCGGGGGAACCTCACCCTGGCGGTCGTCAACGACGCGCCCGCGGAGTTCAGCGTCAAGCTCGCCGTGCAGGGCCTGGCCAAGCCGACCCGGCTTTATCGTTATCGCTACGGGGAAGCCCAGCGCGATCGAGCTGACGTGAAGATCAATCCGCAGACCGAGTTCTCGCTGCGCCCGGCGGCGGACGAGTTGCACGACACGCTGCCCCCTAACAGCCTTACGATTTACAGCGCCTACAAGCTGGAGCACGACGCCCCGGGCGTGATTACAGAATCAGGTCCGTTTTGAATGGAGGAAGAGCATGTCCTGCCAACTGAGATTCAAAGCTTTTTGGCTCGGTGCCGTTGTATCTTTCGCGGTCATGGCCGGCGGACAACGGGGAATCGCAGCAACACCCGCAGCGCTGGGCAGCGCCGACACGATGGAGAAAGTGTTCCGGGATGAGCCTTGGAATCGGCCGCCAGCCACGCGACTGACGATCGAGGCCGCCAGGAACGAGGTCGAGGGCATGCAGCTTGTCGTGGCGGCGGGCAGCGAGAAGATCCGTTCGGCCACGCTGGAGGTCACCGATCTCATCGGGGAGACTGGCGGCACGATCCCCAAATCCAACGTGGCCTGGAACATCGTGGGCTACGTGGAGACCGAGAAGCCGGCCTATCCGGTCAGCAAGGTTGGCTGGTGGCCCGACCCGCTTCTGCCGCCGGGCGAGTTCGATGTGCCCGCGGGCCAGGTCCAACCGCTGTGGATCAACGTGCGCGTCCCCACGGATTCCCGGCCGGGGCTGTACCGCGGGACCGTTACCTTGCGGCTGGTTGACCACCAGCCCCATTCCCTGCCGTTGGAAGTCCGCGTGTGGAACTTTGCCATCCCCAAGCAGCAGCACCTGGAGACGTGTTTCCTGCTGCGGCCGGAGGAGTTGCAGAAGTTCTACAAGCTGCCCGCCGTTCCCATCGAGATGTATGAACAGTGGATCGACTTCTGCATCGACCACCGCATCAGCGTCATGCTGTGCGAATGGCCCGGCTTCAACACCGACATGGAACGGCTCGTGGCCCGGCAACTGGACCGCGGCGGTTCGACCTTCTGCCTGGCCAATGCCTGGTTCGAACAAGGCCCGCCCGAAGCCCGTCGCAAGCACAACGCGGAACAGGCGGCCCAAATCCGCGCGCTCTACGATCGGGCGAAGAAGCATGGTTGGATCGACCGGGCCTACGTCTACTGCCACGACGAGATCGGCAAGGAACAGTACACCTTCGCTCAGGAACTCTACGCGGAGCTGAAGAAGTCGATGCCGGACTTGCGGCTGATGCAGACCTTCTACAAGGACGATCCCATCCCCGTGCTGGGCGACGTGCTGGACATTTGGGCCCCGAACACCGGCCGCTATCGAGCGGCCGAGTTCCAGGCCCAGCAGGCCAAGGGAAAGACGGTTTGGTGGTATGTCTGCTGCGGTCCGGGCAAGCCCTACGCGAACCTGATGATCGAGTGGCCGGCGATCGACCATCGGCTGCTCTTGTGGCAGAACCAGAAGTACCGCGTCACAGGGTTCCTCTACTGGAGTCTGGACACTTGGCGGGACAACCTGACCGGCGAGAAGCGGTGGCCCGAGGTCCAATGGAAGCCGGCGACCTGGCGGAACGATGCGGGGATGGCCCACAACGGTGACGGCCAGTTGATTTACCCTGGCCCTAACCGCCAGCCCCTTTCCTCGATCCGGCTGGAGAATTTCCGCGACGGGGTCGAGGACTACGAATACTTCTGGCTGCTCAAGGATAGCGTGGCCCGCCTGAAGAAGGCCGACGCAGCCAGGCATCAGGCCCTCATCGCGGAAGCGGAGCAGGTCCTGGCGGTGGACGATGCCGTGGTCAAAGACCTGAGCCACTTCACTCACGATCCGCAGGTCCTGCGGCAGGCAAGGGCCAGAATCGCCCACCTGATTGAAAGGGCCGGTTCACCGTCGCAGCCGGCGCGACCCGAGCCGGTCCAGGGAATGTACTTCGCCAAGAAGCAGTACGTCGCGAAACCACTGCCGAAGTTTGCCGAGACCAAGGGGAAGCTGCCCAGCCCGATTTACGACGAGAACCCGCTCTACGTTCAAAGGTAAGGAGAACACGACATGTGTGCAAGACGTGGCCTTCATTTGGCGGCCTCGGTCGCCTGTCTGCTCTTGGCCGTGCAGGGCGCGGCTTCAGGTCGCGATGCGCCGCTGCCGGCGGGCGTCGCGGCCGTCTGGGACTTGGACAAGGCCTTCCGCGAGGCGACGCCGACCAGCGAGCGGATCTCGATCAACGGGCTGTGGCGCTGGCAACCGGCCGACGAAGCAGGCGGCGCCGTTCCCGCCGACAACTGGGGATACTACAAGGTCCCGGCGCCTTGGTCTTCCAACAGCCAGACCCTCTACCCGCATCCGGCCTGGAAGAGCAAGAATCTGAAAGATGCCGACGTGGCCTGGTACCAGCGCGAAGTGTCGATTCCGGACGGCTGGCAAGGACGGCGGATCGCCGTCTATGCCGAATATATCAACTCCTATGCGGCCGTCTATCTCGACGGCAAGAAGCTGGGCGACATGTACTTCCCATCCGGCGAGGTCGATATTACCTCCGCCTGCCGGCCAGGCACGAAGCACGTTTTGTCGTTGTGCGTCAAGGCCGTGCCCCTGGCTGCGGTGATGGCGGCCTTCACCGACACCAGCGCGCCCAAGACGGTCAAGGGGTCGGTGGAACGCAAGGGATTGTGCGGCAACGTCTTCCTGACTCAGCGCGCCCCGAGGGGCCCGCGTCGATGAGGTGAAAGTACAGACGTCGGTCCGCAAGTGGACAATTACTTTCGACGTTGCCTTGCAGGGCCTCGCGCCGGGTACGTCCTACCGCCTGAAGGCGGAGGTCAACGACAAGGGCCGGAAGGTCAAGGAATTCGCCAGCGATGAGTTCACCGCCGCCGCGTCCGGCGTCAAGGACGGCTGCTTCTCGTTCACCGCCGCATGGAAGCCCGACAAGCTGTGGGACACCAACACGCCGCAGAACATGTATGGCTTGGAGGTTTCGCTGGTCGAGGCGCCCGGTGGGGCACCCGGTACTCTGGGTCCGGGTCGCGGCGGGCACGTGCTGGACGTATTCCGCCCGCTGCGGTTCGGGTTCCGCGAGTTCTGGATCGAGGGCCGGGACTTCTACCTCAACGGCACGCGCTTCCACGCGTTCATCGTCCCCATCGACAACGCCCAAATGGGGGCGGCCTGGGCCACGTACGACGCGGTCCGCGAGACGCTGCTCCGCGACAAGTCGTTCGGAGTCAACGCGGTTTACACGCACAACTACGGCTGCCCGCCCGGCGCACACCTGAGTTTCGAAGAGTTGCTGCGGGCTGCCGACAACGTCGGCGTGCTCGTGGCGCTCTCGCAGCCCCATTGCCAGCACTACCAATGGGACTCCCCGGAAATCGAGAAGCGGAACGGCTACGCGCGGCACGCGGCGTTCTATACCCGCGTGGCCGGAAACCATCCGTCCGTCGTCATGTACTCCATGACCACAACGCCCTGAGTTACTACGGAGACACCGATCCCGACTTGACCGACGGGCGGCACAACGCCGAGGGCAAGATCGGGCCCCGCACCGATCGAAACGCCCTGCGCGGCCTGAAGGCCCAGGCCATCGTCGAGCGGCTCGACCCCACGCGGGTCGTGTACCACCACTCGTCGGGCAACCTGGGCAACATGCACACCAATAACCTGTACCTGGATTTCGTCCCCGTCCAGGAACGCTCGGACTGGTTCGAGCACTGGGCAAGCGAAGGGGTCAAGCCGTTGATGTTCTGCGAATACGGGGTGCCCTGGGACATCAATTGGACCATGTACCGGGGCTGGTACAAGGGCGTCCGCGCTTGGGGCAGCGCCCGGGCCCGCTGGGAGTTCTGCATGGGCGAATGGAACTCGCAGTTCCTGGGCGACAGGGCCTTCCAACTCAACGAACGCGACAAGACCAACCTCCGCTGGGAAACCAAGCAGTGGCAAGCCGGGCGGGACTGGTTCAAGTGGAACTATCCCTTCAACCCGTCGAGTCCGTACTCCTGGGGCCACAAGGAGCAGGACGAGGTCTGGGCGATGTACATCGCCGACAACTGGCGTGCTTTCCGCACTTGGGGCATCTCGGCACGCAACGCCTGGGGTTATTCGGTGTTCTGGGAATTGCGTGGCGGGGTGAAACGGCAGAGGCGGGACATCAAGATCGATTGGGACAACCTGCAAAGGCCCGGAATCAGTCCGGATTACCTGCAACCCGCCAACGATGCGGAGATCAACACCGCCTTCCAGCGCGATGACTGGATTCCCACGAAGGCTGGGGAAGCCCTCTTGCGCAACAACCGGCCCCTGCTGGCCTACATCGCCGGCAAGCCGCCGCACTTCACCACCAAGCAGCACAACTACCTGCCTGGGCAAACGGTCGAGAAGCAGGCCATCATTATCAACGACTCGCGGGCCACGGTTGAGTGCGACTACTCGTGGTCGCTGGACTTGCTTGCCGCAGCCGGGGCACCCGGTGGGGCACCCAGTACTCTGGGTCCGGGTCGCGGGAGCAAGACGCTTACCATCCCCGCGGGAGAGCAGCAGCGCGTGCCGCTGAGCTTCACCCTGCCGGCAGATATCGGCCCGGGCGTGTATCACCTCGCGCTGACGGCCAAGTTCAGCACGGGCGAAACGCAGGAGGACACGTTAGCCGTCAATGTCCTGGCACCCGCCAAGCCGCCCAAGCTGACTTCTAAGACGGCCCTTTTCGATCCCAAGGGCGAAACGGCCAAGCTGCTCACGCGGATGGGCGTGCGCTATGATCCGGTGGCCGCGGATGCCGATCTCAGCGGCTACGGCGTGCTGGTCGTCGGCAAGGCCGCTCTCACCGTCGACGGGCCGGTGCCCGACATCGCGCGGGTTCGTCACGGGCTGAAGGTCGTGATGTTCGAGCAGACGGCCAACGTGCTGGAAAAGCGCCTCGGCTTCCGTGTGCAGGAGTATGGTCTCAGACAAGTTTTCCCCCGCGTGCCCGACCATCCTTTGCTTGCCGGGATCGACGGCGAGGGCCTTCGCGACTGGAGCGGCCAGGCGACGATCATGCCGCCGCGGTTGACGGATTACACAATGAAGCCCTATTTCGGTCCGACCATCAAGTGGTGCGGCATCCAGGTCCCGCGGGCCTACCGGGCCGGCAATTGGGGGAACGTGGCCTCTGTGCTGATTGAAAAACCGGCCTGCGGGAACTTTCTGCCGATCGTGGACGGCGGATACAGCCTCGAATTCAGTCCGCTCATGGAATATCGCGAGGGCAAGGGCCTCGTTCTGCTCTGCCAACTGGACGTGACGGGCCGCACGGAGGACGATCCGGCAGCCACTCGGCTGGCCGCCAATATCATGAGCTACGCTTCCACCTACGCGCCGCCGGCCGTGCGCAAGGTGTGCTACCTCGGCCCGGATGCCGGCCGAAAACACTTCGAGAAGATGGGGCTGGTCATGTCGACCTATCGAGGCGGCAGTCCCGCGGGCGACGAGGTCCTGGTGGTGGGACCGGGCGGAGGCCGAACCCTGGCTGCCCACGCCGACGCCGTGCGCCGCTGGATCAAGGCGGGCGGAAACGTCTTGGCTGTCGGGCTGGGCCAGGACGAGGCCAATGCCTTCCTGCCTTTCGCCGTCAAGACGCAAAAGCAAGAGTACATCTGCTCGCTGTTTCCGCCCCCCGCCAGGACTTCGCTGCTGGCCGGGGTCGGGCCGGCGGACGTCATGAACCGCGATCCCCGCAATATCGAGTTGCTCGCCGGAGGGGTGACGCTGGTCGGCGACGGGGTGTTGGCGGTTGCCCCGGATGCCAACGTCGTCTTCTGCCAACTGGTGCCATGGGAGTTCGACTACCTGAAGTACTTCAACCAGAAGCGGACGTTCCGGCGGGCAAGTTGCCTCGTGACGCGCGTGCTGGGGAACATGGGTGTCGGCGAGCCCGTGCCGCTGCTGGAGCGGTTTTCCAGTCCGGTCGGCAAGGGCGCCGCCGGCGAGGGCCGCTGGCTGACGGGATTCTACCTGGATAAGCCCGAAGAGTTCGACGATCCTTACCGCTACTTCGGCTGGTGAGTAGAGTAGGCCGGAACAAGCTTTCTCAAGATCCTGGCGACAAGTCATTCACCGCTGGGCGGTCCACCGCGCATGCGATCCTGAAGGCTGCGGTTGCGATTCAGGGAATCGGCCGGCAACTCCAGACCCAGCCCGCGGATCATCTCCATCACGGGTTTCTCAGGATCGTTGGACCAGAAGATCCCGCCGTCCTCGGCCTCGCTGTAGCGATAGCCCACCGCCTTGCCGTAGCGCTCGGTGAGGGCTGCGCCGTTGCGGAGTTTGGGCTGCCAGTCCAGCAGCACGTAGGACAGGTCGATCTGCTCGACCAGCAGGCCTGGCTCCTTGGTTTGCTGGGCGATGACCGCGCCGGTGGGATCGACCAGCGAGAGGTTGTTGCGCCACGTGCTGGAGACGATGTAATAATGGTGCCGGTGCGCCCGGCACTGCGCGCCGATGATCTGCGGCGACTGCGTGGACCAGATCACAAGCTCCGCGCCCTTGCGGGCCAACGCTTCCCAGCCGTTGTCGAAGTACACGTCATAGCAAATCTGCACGCCCACTTTGCCGAAGTCGCAGGCGAAGACCGGAAAGTCCTTGCCGGGCAGAACGCCGCCTTCCAGTTGATCTGCCTTGTCGGAAGCGACGGGATGGACCTTGCGGTAGATACCGGCCACTTTGCCCTGGCGATCCAACAGCACGCAGGCGTTGTAGATTCTGGTCTTGGCCGCGTCTTCCGCCAGGTACAACGGCGCCACGACGTAGGTCTTGTTCCGCCGCGCCGCTGCGCCCAGCGTGTCCAGGACCGCTCCTTCCAGCGGCAGTGCAGTCTCCTTGGCCGAGCCCCGCACCTCGCCGGTGACGGCCGTTTCCGGCAGCGCAGCAATGTCCAGGCCGGCATGGTGCTTCTGCCGGGCCGTCTTGCTCATCGCATCGATAAAGGACGACAGGGCCGCAAGGCGCTTGGCAAGGCCCGGATACTGGCCCCACATGCCGTACATCAGCGAACCGACGACGATCTTTCGCGGAGGCCCCGCCGCCGGAATCTGCTGCGCCGCCGCAACGGCGGCGATGAGCACGCTGACCACGCCCGGCATCACCGCCAGAATTGCTCGTCTTGCTCGTTTCATTCTTCTCTCCTCGACTGATTGCCGCCAATTTACCTTGTTCCTGAATAGCCAGATTCGATCATTCTACTCTCCCGGACGATGGGTTGCAGGCTTAGTCCCGTGGGGCTCAGTTCGCGGCGGATCAACTGCCAGTCGTCCGGCGTGAACTCGCCCCACAGCAGCAATGGGCGGCGGGCGGCCTGCACGCGCCGTAAGGCGGGGACCAGCTCGGCAAGCGGGGGCGCCACGCCTCCGTGGTCGATGTTGATCTGAAGCACGTCGAAGGACTTGTCTTCAAGCAGCATTTCCAAGGGATACAGACACGCCGAGTGCAAGTGGATGAAGTTGACTTCCGCCGCTTCGCACGCTGCGCGGGCCAACGGCAAAAGGAACTCGCGAAACAGCCGGGGATTCAGCAGCGCCGCAGAATCCTCCTGGTAGTAGGCCACGGTCCGCCCGCACCAGACCCGGCTGGGATACCCGCCCGCCGCATGCGTTCCGTGCCAGGCCGGAAGGACGGCGTGCAGCCGCCCAAGCACCGCCAAGCGGGTCTGCGCGGCGTAGGCCAGCAGCCGTCTCACAGCGTCGGGTTGGTCGATCAAACCCGTGACGAAGCCCATCCCGCCCAACATCGCGCTGGCGCAGTCGCCCGGGCCGCGCAACAGCGGCGGGCAGACGGGAAAACGCCCGTCGGCAAAACGGACCAGTTCCTCCTGGAAGCGCAGCAGGGCGTCAAGCCAAGGGCTGGCCTCCAGGTCCGCGTCGAAGCCGGCGAAGTCTCTCGGGTCGCTCAAGAAGGCTTCCGCCCGGCAATTGGCCGCCACGACCGAGACTGGGCAGCCCAGTATCGCCTCCAGCCAAGGGACGCCCCAATAGGCCGAGCCGACGTAGAAGAATTCGTCGTCCACGGCCCGGTGCGCCTGGTACAGGGACTCGTAGTCTTCGGCAAATGCACGGAAGCGGACGTCGGGCGGATCGAGCCGCCCGCCCGCCCGCCACTCGGCCGTGCCACGGGGAAACTGCTCTGCGGGATAATAGCCGCCGACCCACATCCCCATCAACGGGCGATCCACCGGGCGGCACTCCAAGAATGCCTCATGACCGGCGATCAGTTTGTCTAGTGTTGATCCGGCCAGGTCTGCCATTATCGTACGACGCTATTCAGAGGCTGCGCGGTAAGCCGTAGGGTGGGCCGAGTGAAACGAGTCCCACCATCTTTCGGTGTCCTGCCTGGTGGGACTCGTTCCACTCGGCCCACCCTACGGCTATGCAGAAGCCCTCACCCCCTGCCCCTCTCCCAGAGGGAGAGGGGAGCTTTTCGGATAGCCTCTCAAGGCGCGTTGTTCACCTTCAAGTCGCCCATCGCGTATTGGATGCCGGCCAGGAAGTGCTTGAGCACGGTCTTGTTGCAATACGTCGCGTCTTCATGCCCGAGCGAGCAGTAGAAGACCCGCCCCTGGCCATAGGGACGCACCCAGCTCACCCAATAGTCGCGGTCCTTGCGGGCCTGCTGGCCGAGTTTCGACTTCTCCACGTCGATGCTCAACAGGACGTGCTTGTCCTTGCGGTTGTAGTTGTCCTTGAAGACGTAGATCTCGTCGGAGAACACGAACTCCTTGCCGCCGAAGCAGGCGTTGATCGGGTTGCTCGGGTCCTCATTCTTGCAGACGATGTTGCGATAAGGATGTTGGGCGAACTGGCCCCCCATCATTTTGCCGTACTCGTCCCAGCCGGACCAGTCGGTGGCGGCATGGACCCCGCAGATCCCCTTGCCGCCGTGCACGAAGTCCAGCAGGTTCTTCAAAAGGGCCTGGCCCTTGGCCTGTTCGGGCGGGCCAAAGATCTGGCCCGTCGTGCTGTCCATCATCACGGCGTCGAATTGCTTGAGATTGTCGGCCTCCAGGGCGGCGAGATCGTCGGTGGATACCGTCTCGAAGGCCCCGGTCTTCTCGCCCATCAGTTCGAAGGCCTTGGCGGCGACCGGTATGCTGCCGTGAACGAAGCCCTTGGCCCGCGTGAAAACCAGCAGCTTGCGGGGTTTGGCGGGAGTGGCCGGGGCCTTGTCGGGCAAGGCCGCGGTGATCCGCTTGAGGATGTCGGGGTTGATGTCGGCGGCCTTCTTCGCCCACGTCGGGGTCGCGGTGAGCCGGAGTGTCACGCTGCGCCGCACGCCCTGGATGGCGGCCGTCCGCGCCGACGGACCGACGGGCACGATCCAGATGTTGCGGAAGCGAGTCGGATTGCCATGGTCCTGGAGGCGGACCGGCCCGGTCTTGGCCGGCGCGCCCCAGGCCCCGCCGGTGACCTTCGTCACTTCGACCGCGTCGTGGACCTTCACGCCGTTGTGCAGCACGGTGATGATCGCGCCCTTGACCTGCTGGCCGGAGGCGTCGAACCGCGGGGCGGTGAAGTCGATGTCGTAGGTCTGCCACTGGCCCGGCGGCAACGAGGCGTTGATGTCCGCCGCCTTCTGGCCGTAGATCGCGGCGCATTCGCCCGGATTCTCGGTCAGGCCAAAGGAATCGAGCACTTGGATCTCGTAGCGGCCATGCTGATAGACGCCGCTATTGCCCCGGCCCTGCCCCCGCGCGGCGGGCATGAAGGGCACGCGGAATTCCACGTGCAGCTTGTAGCTGCCGAAATCGCGGTTGGTCTTCGTGTCGCCCCCGCGCGTCAGGATGCTGCCGTCGTCCTCGGAAACCCACTGCTTGTTGCTCCACTGGTCCTGGTTCGCCAGCTTGCCTTCCTCGAACGGCAAGAGCACGATGGCCCTCGCGGGCGGCTTCTGCCCCAGGGTAGGGCTCTTCCGCTCAACGCGTTTCATCTCGGCCTTGCCGCCCTGCTTGGAGGCGAGTTCGAGCGAGTCCTTCGTGACCTCGCCCGTCCAATCGCCGCTCACGGCGACGGATCCCTCCTTGCCCATGCCGGCAAGCTCGATGCGCTTCGCCTTGGCGTCGCCGGGCGGAGAGAGAAGGACGATGCGGTACTTGTGGTCCTCATCGGCGATCACTTTGGCCTCGGCCTTGACCGTCGCGCCGTCGAGGGTCAGCGTGCCCTCGAACTCGCCCATGATGGGGTCCAATGCGGGCTCGGACCCGCGCGGTTGGTTGGCCGCCAGGGCCACGGCGGCAAACGCCAGGCACCCGAGCGTGCATGCAGTCACAATCAAAACTTTGCGAAACATGATAGTGGTCTCCCAGGGAAAAAGGGTTGAAAAAAACCAGGTTTAGAGTCGGCAGGGAACCCGCTGGGGGTGGTGCGGGGTGGGTCGCGGCAGGAGGTCTAGGGCTGTCGGGAGTTCCGACAGCCCGGTCTGTGCAGGTCTGATTCTGACTTGGCGACGGCCCCGTGTCAAGCATCCCCGGCAGAGATTCGAAAAGCGGGATTCGCTTGACTTCGCGGGGCCGGCTTTTCATAGTAAGGGTTCGCCGTCAGGTCGCATTTACCTTCCCGCTTTTCGAGGAGCTGTCGCGATGCGGAAGATTGCCTTGTGGTCTGCGATTACAGCCATGGTTCTTAGCCGCGCAAGCTACTCCGGGGCCGGGACCGCCTTGCAGGGGGTGCCCAACGCGCCTGGCGGCTTCGAGCGCGAGGGCGGGCCGGCGGCAATCATGGTCCGGGGAGAACCGCTCGGCGTCGCAAAGGTGGAATCCTTGGCCGGCAAGTCCGGTGGATACGATCTGTTGGTCGACGGCGCGAGTATCTTCGGCATGGACTACGCGCATCGCGTGGGCCGCCGCGAACCCCTCCGCCCGCTCGCGGCCGACCTGTCCGACTGGCAGAAGGCCCCGGAGTGTCCACCGGACCGGATTTTGATCGATCCGCGCGCCGGTCGCATTCGCTTTTTCGGCGGGCATGATGCGGCGAAGTTCCGCAGCCAAATCGTGGCCCGCTTCCGCGGCACTCACGGCGACGCGGCGATCGCCCAATGGCGCGGCAACGTGCTGCTGTTGAGCCACTGGGAAAGCGCCTTTCACGTCTGGGCCTACGACGTAAGCGATCCGTCCGCCCCGCGGAAAATCGGCGAGTTGCCCGTGGCCAATTTCGCCCACGGCTTTGTGGTCCTCGATTCGGGCTGGGGACTGATGGGCACGACCGACCCGCGGGGCATCTTCCTGCTCGACCTTCGCGACCCGCGGCGGATGAAGGTGGCCAAGGCCGTTGTGCCCGGACATGATTGGCTGGGCCCCCTCACGCCGCGCTATCTGGCCGTGTGGCGGCAGGCGGGGAAAGCAGACGACCAAGGAGAGCCGCGTGTGTTTGATGCCTCGCGATTGCCGGACGAGTTCCCGGAAGTGACAGCGGACGTCAAGACGGAAGTCCGCCAATACCTGGCGGGCCGAGTGGACGCTGCCGGCCCGGAAGGCCGGGCGTGGTTCCGCCTCGGCGATGAAAGCCTTGCGGAAATCGACCTCCGCGGAGAGCCCGCTGCCTGGCGGATCACGCCGCACGATCAAGTTGCCGGAACTGCCGGCCCCGCAGCCCAGCGATCCCAAGGCCAGGCGACCGGATGCGCGGATCGTTGTCGAAACGCTGGTCCCCGGCAAGCGCTTCGTTTTGCTCTTTCCGGCCGGTGACTTCGCCCAGGAGCGCGGAGCAATGGGCCGCCTGCAGGTCCTCGACGTTTCTCTCGGGCAGGTCAAGTTCTTTCCCGCGGTGAACGTCGAGCCGACCGCTTCCCAGTTCAGCGCGCTGGGCGGCAAGTACGCTTATCTGAGCGTGCCGCCCCGGAATCGAGGCAGCGGGGTCGTCGGAACCTGGGAGGGAACTTACCTGAGCATCTATGACCTATCGGACCCCGCCAGCGTGCGACAAGTCGGCACATGGGATCCCGGTTTTCCCACGCGGAACATGCAGTTGATTCCTCAGCCGGATCGAAAAACCCTGGTCCTCGTCAAGGAAGAGTGTACCGGGATGGGGATCCATTTTGCCGACTTCTCCGATCCGCTGCGGCCGAAAGTGCTCTCGAGCATTGCGACCAACGGCGAAGGGAATCGCGTGGCTGCTTGGGGCGACAAAGCGGTCTACGCCAGTTCCACCCTGGCGCAGCGCTTCGACCTGTCGAATCCGCTGGCGCCGAAGCGCACGAGCACCTGGCCGAACCACCGCTGGTTCCGGGTCCGGCACGTTTACGGCGACCGTGCGGTGGTAAGCACGGACCGACAAACGGAGATCATCGACTTCAGCGCCGACCGGCCCCGGCAAACGGCGGCCAATGTGCCTTTCAGCGCCGCCTGGGGCACGCGTCTTTATGAGCTGAGGGGAGGGCCGCAAAGCAACGTGGGACCGTTGCGGCTTACGATTGCCGACATGGCGGATCGCGCGCACTGCGCGGTGCTCAGCGAAACCGAATACCCGCCCGCAAAACTGGATGTCCCCAAAGTGGTCGGCGCGTGGGCCGACGGCCCGCTGCTGTATGGGATCACGGAGGGGAAGAAAGGGCAGGCCGTGTTCTTGATATGGGACGTGGCCGACGCGAAGAAGCCCGCCTTGCTGGCCCAACTGCGGCACCCGGAGCTGGAAGTCCAACGCGGCGAGTGGTTCTGGACCGCTCAGGGGCACGTGCTGGCCGCCGCGAAGGGGATTGCCGTTGTCACCAGCTACGGCAGCGGGCCGCCCCAGGTCATCGACGCCCGCAACCCGCAAGCGCCGAAGTTCCTTATGCGCCTGCCGTACAAGGGAAAGCAGGCCCAACACGGCAACGAAATGACCGACTGTTACCCCGACGGGCCGTGGTTCTACATCAAGTCCTATCCCGACCCGGCGCAATTGTGGGATTTCAGCCAACCGGACAGCCCCCGGCCCATCTGGGAGGAAACCGGGCAGGACGTGTACGGTTCCTATGCCTGGCAGGCCGGCGTGCCCGTGGGGCCGGTGCTGCTGGTGCCGCAGTTGCCGCAGTTGAAGATAATCACCGTGCCGCGGCCGTCGCAGATTCCGCAAGGGAAAGTGAGCCTTGAGTGAAAGACGAGCTTTGGGCGCAAGGCCGCAACCACCCACCCACGAAGCGGTTCAACTCCCTAGCCCTGCCCGGAATTTGAAACCGTGGCAGCCGCGCGTCCTTGACGTGCCCTTGACTTGGTTATCCCTTGTCGGGATGCTCGCCAGCAGAGCTCGACTCCGTTTCACCGAGCAAGCAATTAGCCCCAACGCACTTCCCGATCGATGCCATGCACATTACAGGTCACTCACCGAAACAGAACCTGGGGACAGCCCTTGACAGCGAAAGCTCTTTCAGGGAAGGGTCGCGCAGCACACCCTGGGTGAGCTTCTGGCCGGTGAGCTTTTCCAGGAACTCGCGGGCTTTCACGGCCTCGGCCTTCAAGTGGGCAACGTCGCCCGGCGCGAGGCATTCGACGACCAGCGGCCCATGTGTGAATCCGCCCTGCTTCAACCGGGCCAGGACCTTCGCAAAATCCACTTTGCCGGCGCCGGGCGTGAGCTCAACGTCCTTTGGCGGGCGAAAATCCTTCACGCTCATGCCGATCACCACGCCGTCGACTGCCGCGGCGTCGTCCGCGGGGTCGAGCTTGCCGTCGGAGTAGTAGAAGACGTTGCCGGGGTCGTACCAGATGCGGAAGTTCTTCTGTCCGATGCGGTCGATGATCTTGCGGCACTGCGCGCCGCTGGCGTTGGAGCCGCCGTGCGGCTTGATGCTCAGCCCCACCCCTTTGGCCTGGGCGTAGTCGCAGCAGTCGGCGACGATCTTGTAGTACGCTGCTTGGAGTTTCTCCGACGTGCCGCCGAGCAGCAGGTGCGGGCAACCGCAGGCAGCGGAGTTGTCGATGAGACGTTTAAGTCCCGCGGGGCTGTCGGTGGAGAACTGGCCGCCCCAGAGCGAAATGGCCTTCAGGCCGCGCCGCTTCACTTCGGCGCCGATCGCTGCGGCCTCCTCGGGCGTGGTGGTCGCGGAGATGAGCAAGTTGTCTTTGCTCTTGGCGGTCATCAACCCGACGTATTGGAAGCCGGCCGCGGCGATGCCGTCCAGCGCCACGCGGTAGTCGTGGGCGGCCCACGGCCGGGTATAACAGCCGATTTGCCAGCGCAAAGGTTCGCCGGCGAGAGCGGGCGCTGCCACTGCGGCGCCCGCGGCCGCAAGCATGCCGGCAACGAATTGGCGGCGCGAGAGTTTGGCAGGACCTTGCGGAGGACCGAGGGCCTGTCGCCGCAAAGGCAAAGACCCGGAACAGCGGTGCGTGATGGAATCAGCACGGGGCAGGCGTATGGGGCGGTTCATAAGCAAATCCCTTTCTTGTGACATCTTATCCCATCACCGACTTCATCGTCAATCCGTATCAGAAAAGGTGTCAGGAACCGTTGGTCTTGACAAGAGAAGATGATTTGGAGATTCTCGCGGTATGGGAAGACCAAAACGAGCAGCCGACGGTGGACTGGTGTATCGCGTTCTCAACCGCGCCAATGCGCGCATGCCGATCTTCGAGAAGCGGGACGACTATGCGGCCTTCGAAAGAGTTCTGGAAGAAGCCGTGGAGCGGACGAGCACGGGAACGGTTCCTGACACCTTTTCTGACCCGACGGCTAGTCCCGCAATGCTATTTGTCCGCCGGAATTAGGGAGACGCGGAAGCCCACGTCGTGGTAGCGTGATCCGCCGAGAAGATTGAAGCGGTATGCAGAGCGGCAAAACTCCGCGTCGTAAGAAAAACTGCCGCCGCGGGTCACTCCATTTTCGCCATGCAAAGGGCCGGCCGGATCATTCGTCGGCGAAGTCGCATCATAACGACGCTTGTTGAGCGAATACCAATCTTGGCACCACTCCCACACGTTCCCATACATGTCGAAGAGCCCCCAGGCGTTCGGCAGCTTCTGACCAACCGCTGCCGTCGTATGGGTATTTCTGTTCGTCCAAGCATAGTCACCAAGCAATGTCTGGTCCTGGCCGAAGTACCACGTCGTCGCGGTACCGGCCCGGCACGCATACTCCCACTGGGCCTCAGTCGGCAAGTGGTAGCGCCGCTTGGCCGCCTTCTCTGCGGGCAACTCCGATAGCCGTTGGCAGAACGTCATAGCATCATCGCGCGACACGCGCTCCACAGGTCTTCCTGGGTTCCCCGCGAACTCGCTGGGATTGACGCCCACGACCTGCTGGTACTCTTCCTGCGTCACGACCGTCGCGGCCAACCAGAATGGCCTAGTGACCCGAACCGTGTGCCGTGGCATCTCGCCCGGCAGACGCGACGTGTACCAACCGTCGCCCGCGTGCGATCGCTGCTCTTCCTTGATCAATTCCACGGGCGAACCCATCTCGAACTCGCCCGGCGGAATGAGCACCAGCTTCATCCCGATCGAGTTCGTTTGGACCACCGGCACGCGCAGGTGCTTGGCCCAACGGGCCTGGTGCAGCTTGGCTGTCTTCTCGTCGAAGGGGGCCACCGCCAGCGGCGGACGCAACTCTTCACTGGCAACGGACTCCACGCGCTGAAAAGCAGCCTTTGCCTCGGACTCGATGCGCTCAATCGCCTCCTTGCAACGCTTCCTCGACGGGGGATCTGGGAAGCGCTCGGCCAATGTCGCGTACGCTTGGATCGCCATGGCGAAGTGCCGCTGGGCGACCAGGTTATCGGCCCGCCCCTTCGTGTCGGCCCACGCTTCTTCCCATGCGGAAGCCTGATTCGGCCGATCGGACTCGGGCGGCGCGTCTGCGCCGCCGTTCTTGTCGTCATCCGCCGAAACCCCGCCGGTTTTCGCTTGCGCGTCCGCCGTGTCCTTTCTTACCGCATCGGTGTCGTTGCCGCCCTGACTGTGAATCAGCACCATCGCCGCCGCAACAACCACCGCGGCCGACGTCACCACGGCGACGACCTTCCAGGCATTCCGGCCTCGGCCAGCGGGCCCCGATTTTTTCGCTCCCACACGATAGGTTTGCGGCTTCAAACGGCGGATCGAAGACCCGCCAGCGCCACTTTTCAGCGGCCGAGAAGGCGCGTCTTCCTTGGACGGGGAACGTACCGTCGCTTCCCGGACCTGTGAGTCTTCTGCACGGGGAGTCGCGTCCTCGGCTCCCAAATCCTCCAGCCAGTTCTGCACCGAGTCAGGTCTTTCGGGCAACTCGGCGACCAGCGGCGGAGCGGCGTCGGGCTTTGCCAGGCAGCTCTCCAATTCGACGATGATTTCGGCCATGCTCTGAGGGCGGTCTTCCGGCCGTTTCGCCAGCATCCGCCGGATCAAGGCGTCGAGCGTTTCAGGGCAATCGGGGCGAAGCTCCATCACCGACGGAATCGGCTTGTCGCGGTGGGCCAGGATTCGCTTGACTGTGGTCTCACCTGCGTACACCGCGCGGCGAGTCAGCAAATAGAACAGCGTGCAGCCCAAGCTGTAGATGTCCGAACGATGATCGGCCGAACGGACCTCCGCGGCCTGCTCCGGCGACATGTAGTCGACCGTTCCCAAGATCTGGCCGGCCCCGGTCAGTTCCATGGCCTCGGGAGTGCCACCAAAATCCTCGTTCAGCCGCGCCAATCCCATGTCGAGGATCTTGACCACGCCCTCTTGGTCCAACAACAGGTTGCTGGGCTTGACGTCGCGGTGCACGACGCCGTGCTTGTGGGCGAATTCCAGACCGCGGGCCGCCTGCTGCGCGTAGTCGATCGCCTGGCGGAGCGACAACGGCCCCTTCTCCTTGACGATCGCGGCCAGGTCTCGGCCAGCGACATATTCCATCACGAGGTAGTGAGTTCCCGCGTGCTCGCCCGCGTCGTAGGCCGTGACAATGTTGGGGTGTGACAGGCGGGCCGCCGCCTTTACCTCGCGATAGAAACGCTGCACCGTCCTTGGCTTGATGACACCCGCGGGGAGTGTCTTCAAAGCCACCACGCGATCCATCAGCCGATGCCGGGCCCGGAAGACAACGCCCATCCCCCCCTTTCCCAGGACATTCAACAGGACATACTCTCCGAGGATCAGGCTTTGGGGCCGTCCCTGGCTGATCGTAGCGGCCTGATACTCGGTCAGCTTGCCGCTCTGGACCAGCAGTTTCGCCACGTCTTCGACCGTATGTGGCGTTCTCGACCCTTGCAAGGCCTTCTGGAGCGACGCAACCTCCTCGGCCGGAATTAACCGGCTTTCACGCAAGTTACGGATGAATTGCTCCAAAACGAGAACCATGGGCACCTTCCTGCTGGCTTATTCGGGCATTCTCGAATGGTTCTGCCGGCGAAGGAACAACGCCAACTATTCTATAAGTGGCTTGGCCGAGAATCAACGGACCGCTGCCCGTGCTGAATGCTTGGTGGGGCTTCGCTAGCTCACTACGCAACGTCACGGTACGCGCCGAAGTGCTTCGGTCCGAGAAGGGAAAGACACCGTGGCTGGAGCATCTTGGCTGGAGGCGGTTGGCTCCGCTGCGAGCCGCCCCGTTCGTCGTCGCCAACGATAACCAAGCAGGCTGGTGGCGCCAACGCCGAGGAGGACGAGCGTGGAAGGTTCGGGAGTGGTGACGGCGACGGCGAGTCCCTCCGGGCCGCTTAGCGCGGTTTCGGCGACATTGATCAAGTCGGCGTTGACGGCGGCGCCGGTCGTGGGGAAAGGCGACAATACTTGCCTCATCGACAGCGTTGTCATTGTCGATCCCAATGAATGAACCGGCCGGGCGAACTCTTTTCATGCTTTGATCGCGGTCACGGCCGTTTGTCCATGGTCACGGTCTTTGGCGAGGCGGACGACACGCCGCCTTCGGGCACTTCGATCTTCGCCGTTCAACAACTGCGCGGCTTTGAGGTGCTCGTGTTCTCCGGCACCATGGGTCTTGACGCCGCCAAAGAACACGATGGTCTTCGACGGTTGATCGGGCACCGGTTCGACCCCGTGCGCCATTCCAGGGATGAGAGCCGGCAACAGCAGAATTGGCAAGAACAACCTCATTTTTTTCCTCCGCGGCGATTTAGACGTTCCAGCCCTTACGAAGTTCGGCTCGCAGGTACTTGTCGGCCTCCGGCTCGTTCGGAAATCGCATCTTTTCGGCGTCCCACTGGAGCTTCCTGCCGTGCCGCAGCGCGATGCTCCCCAGCAGGGCCACCTCCGTGACGGCCGCCGCGAAGCTGAAATTCGAGGCCGTCGGCGTGCCCTCCCGGCATGCCTTGAGCCAACTGCCCATGTGGTCGCCGTAGCCTTCTACCGTCCAGGGGCGTTTGCCCACTTCCTGCATCTTCTTTTCGGGGATGATTCTCGCGCCGTCGCACCAGGGGCCGGCCATGATGCTGCACTCCGATCCGACGATCACCTGGCCCTTGGGCCCATCCATGGCCTGCATGAGGCCCCGGCCCGCTTCAAGATGCCATGGGATAGTCGTTCCAGTGGTGGATCTCGCGGATCTCGCCCAGCACGCCCGCCTTGATCCACTCGCGGATCAACCGCGTGCTGTCGCTGGAGTTGCCCTGGTTGCCCATCTGCGTCGCCAGCTTCTTCTCCCGCGCCGTTCTGGCCATCCGCCGGGCCTGCTCGATCGTGTAGGTCAGCGGCTTCTCGCAATAGACGTGCTTGCCGCACTGCATCGCCATCATCGAGGCCGGGTAATGGTGATGGTCGGGCGTGGCGACGAGCACGGCGTCGATCTTCCGCTCCATCGCGTCGAACATCTTGCGATAGTCGGTATAACGCGGCACGGCGGGATGCGCCTTGAAGGCGCCCGCCGCGTAGGATTCGTCCATCTCAGCGAAGGCCACGATATTGGCCATGCTTGCCGCCCACCCAATTAGCGTTTCGCCCGTTCCGCCCGCGCCGATAAAGGCCAAGTTGAGCTTTTCATCGGGCGAGCCTTGGGCGGCCGACGCCATTACCCAGGGCGCGCCCGTCCATGCGCCCAGAGCCGTTGCCGAAACCTTGCCGAACTGCCGGCGCGAAATCACTCTCCTGCCCATCGCTTGTCTCCTGTCGTGCAATTGGTCTCGCAAGGGCCGGAAGAAATCCGTAAAACCCCGCTTGGAATGAGGACGACTCTCCCATTATAGTCCGTTCAACCAGGGTGCGCTGCACGACCTTGGGCTTTAAGGTCGCACGCCTTCGGCGTAATGATTACGCGGCTGCCTCCAGATCGCTTTCGTTCGCCAGCCCCGACAAGCCCCGATTGTGATGCGCTAAAGGGGCAGCAAATGCCGTATTCCGGTCGCGTAGCGACCATTGACGGTAGCCGTGGGTTTCAACCCACGGTAGGCTACCCGCGCAAACTCCTCGCGTCCGGGCACCGTGCGCAGCATGGTCGGCGACGCCTGAAAGCCACGCCAGCGCCCACGGCCGCGTTCAATCGTCGCCAACCATGCTGCGCAAGGTGCCCGGACGAAACGGATCCTCTGCGGTCCGTGGACCGTGGGTTAAAACCCACGGCTACCGTCAGTCGTCGCTACGCGACGGGGCATCCGCCATGCTGAGTGGCGGAACAGAAACGATCCTCAAAACCCACTCCGGTAAACCGCAGAAACGACCGATTTTGCGCAGGCCAGGCCGGGTCAACTCCTTGCAGTCGCACCCAGCGCCACCGGGCCCCGTGCTACCGTGCGAGCCGTTGCCGTGTGCGGAGGATGACGTTCGCGGGGGCCAGCCAGCCGAGCCGATCGGAGAGCCAGAGGGGCTTGGGCGAGCAGCAGCGAGAGAATGAGTGGGCGCGACCATCTCAGTGTTCGATTCTGCAATTTGGCAGGGCCTGTTGAAGTCTCTTTACGCATGGCTCAGTTACCTGGGTGAAGGCCAAGTTAAGCTCACGCAGGCTCGTCATGTCATGCAAGTTCTCCGCCCCAGCGTCAGTGAACCAGCATGCGTTCCGAAGCGATAGGGATCTTAGCTGAGGCAAGCCACTAATGTGCTTCAGACCAGCGCCCGAAATGCCGGTATCTTCAAGAGACAAGAATTCGAGTCGACTCAGCGTTCTGAGCGACTTGAGGTCATCGTCCGTAGTCCATCTAGCTTCGTCGGGCAAGACGAGTTCCGAACAATACAATACGCCGCTGCGCACTCGGGTCTTGCTTCCGAAACCAGCTTGAGTCACGTCTGCGAAGAAGTCCTTATCGAGAAGGAACTCCAGCCACGCGGGAATCCCTAGCGACCTGCATCCACGCATTCTTGCATCGGATGAGCCGGTTTCTTAACCGCCTGATGAAATGGAGTGTCACATCTTTCTTAGGCAGAGCACGGCGTCGCTGGAGAAGGGGGCCTTCAAGACCCGCTTGGCCCCGCCGCTGACCGTGCCTGCGGTGTGACTCGTTCCTTTCGCGGGATTCAGCCATTCTACCGCCAGCTCGCCTTCGGCCGCCGACAAATCGACTGTCACCTCGCCGCCGCGGGGCAGATAGATCAAGTAGTCCCGCCGCGGATTCGCCAGGCAGTATCCGCTGGAGGCCAGCCCCTCGTGCGGAACCATGCCGGCGAGATCCATTCTCGTCGCGCAGCTCCGCGTGAGGCCCAGGGCTGCGCGAAGCGGCTCCCAGTAGGGATCGGGCTCGCCGCCGGCGGGATGGTTGCGGCCCGCGTCGTGACTCGGATCGAGGTAGGGGTCCATGAACAGGCACTGGTTTCCGCGCGTGAAGTTCTTCCATACCCAGGCCCGCTGGGCCGCCACGCCGTCGGCCTTGAGTCCCGTCCAAAAATAGGAATGGTCGGTGTCGTTGAGCACCAGCTTGCGGCCGTCGGCGGCCGGCACTTTCGCGGCCGGCGAGACCCAGGCGGCCGGGCTGCGATACAAGGTCTCGTCGCCGCCAGCCGGCCATTGCGCCGTCATGCCCACGGGGTGTTGCTTGGCTTTCGCGGCCTCATAGCGCTGAATGAAAACGATCATGTGGACCTGCCACGCGGTGTCTGCCGTACTCGCCGTGTCCTCGTTGCTGATCTCGTAGAGCACGTTGTCCAGGTCGTTGACGGTGTCGATCACCTTGCGGACATAGGCCTCCTGCCGGGCGGTGACGGCCGGATTGGCAAGCGAGTGCACCGCCTTGCCGCCGTCGATGCCGTTGACGTTGTTCTTGAGGTTGAAGGGATGTCCCTGCCAAGGGTCGCCGCCGTCATTCCCTTTGCCCTCGATGCTGAACCCGTTGAAGAGCATGACCGCCGCATAGATGCCGGCCTTCCGGGCCGCCGCGACCCGCGTCCGCAGGCGGTCGAAGTAGGCCTGGTTGAAGCGCGTCAGGTCGAACTTGGGTTTGCCGTCCAAGGCCAGGCCCGGCCCCGGTCGCTGGTAAGGCATGGGGTCGAAGGAGGTCGTGCTTTGCAGCGCGTGCGGGTTCCATGCGCTCTCCCACACCCACAGGCGGAAGAAGTTGTGATTGTGGCGCGCCAGGAAGGCCAGGTACTTGTCGAAGTCCATGGCGGGAGGCGAGGGCCGCGTGGCGTAGGTGTAGTCCTGGAAATTGTCCCAGCAGTGGGAGCCGGTCAAGAAGACCGCCTTGCCGCTGCCGTCGGTGAAGTAGCGTGGATTGGCCGGGTGTACCCGCAGCGGGCCCCGCGCCGGGGCAGTCCCGTCTTGCAATTCCCGGCCGTGCGCCGCTGCACAGGCCAGCAGTGCCGTGAGCCCGGCTGCCGTAAAGCTATGCCTGAAATTCATGGTGGAACTCCTTTCGTGACACGATTTGCACTTTCTCCCCGGCAGACAACCTGGCATGGTTCAGAAATGGGGACAGGCACCTCGCCGGCGTCCATTTCTTGCGGCCTGATCGCTACTGGGCTCGGAGCCAGTCCCCGTTTCTGAACCATGCCGACAACCTGCCGCACAACTGGTCACCAACGGAAGAGGCGGTACGGATTGTCCCACTCTTCGGGCTGGTCCAAGTACAGAACTTTCAACGAGTGACTGCCCGGCTGGTTCGGTCGTCTCGCATCGCAAATCACCATCGTATAGAATAATTGAGTATATTGGCCCAATGAGAACGACGCCAGAGCCTTGAGAAATTCGAAGGAGGACAAGATCATGAAGAGACGCCCAAGACCGCATCGCTTGTCGGCGATGATGCCCGTATTCCCGGGTTTTTTGAGCGTGTTTCTCGTCGTGTCGGCATTTCCCGCGGCGATTCTAGCGGCGACTCCTGTCGATATCTTTCAGGACATGGAAAGCGGCAAGGACGGCGACCTGCTCACGGCGGCCATGATGAATGCTTCCAGCCACGGCGGCGGGTCGAAGTGGAGTATCAACGGCCGCATGTGGGTATCGGCCAGGAATGCGACCAACTTGCCGGGCGCCGTGACCGTCGACGGGGCAACCTTCCCCGGCGCCGGCGGCGCCCGCTCCTGGATGTTCAACGACAACAATCAACTGAATTACGTCAAGTGCACGCTCCCCGGCCGTTACTCCAAGATCACGGTTGCTTGTTACTACGCCACAGGCGTAACCATCCCCTGGGTCCAATTCGACAGCATCAACTTTCTTGAGTGTACCGAAGGAACTTGGGGCGTCCTGCAGGTGGAAACGGAGGACAAAGGCGGTCCGTATCTTCGCTGTCATAGCGCGAGCGCGGGGAGCAAGACCACCTACAGCCCGACGCACGTGAAGGTCACCGTGGGAAAGCCGTACTGGGTCAACTTGCATTTCGACGGCAAGGCGGGAACTGTCTCCGGGGCCGTATTCGACCCCGCCAACGGTTTCGCCCAAGTGGGAAGCACCATGGCAGCTCAGTCGACCGCCGGGGCGAAAGTCTACGGCTCGATCAGGTTCGGCCAGACTTCCGCGCATGGAAATCATCCCGATGCCAAATCGCAAAGCTACTTCGGCAATATCATCGTCGACTATACTGGCGCGGCATTCCCGCTCGTTCCCTCCCCGCGGGTGCCCCCGCGCAAGTGAACAATCCAGGTTTCCTGCCGATGATTACCTCCAAGTACCAGCGGGAGTTCGAGGAGATCCTCGGCACTCCGGCACAAAAAAAAGCAATATAACCGCGGATGACACGGATAAGCGCGGATGTCAATTATCCGCGCCCATCCGTGTCATCCGCGGTCCAAATTGGATTGGCGAGGGGCAGATGGAGTGCTATCCCCAGCAATCTGCCCATGTTAAACTAAGCGTATTGTCGTTTACTGTTCTGTTGCTTCTGCTGAAGGAGGGTTGATCCGATGTTGTGCAAAGCCTGGTTTTATGCGTTGGCTGCTTGGCTGGTTTTGATCGGTAGCACGTGGGCCCAGCCGTACAAGGCCCTGATCGTCACCGGCCAGAACGGCCACGACTGGAAAGCGACCACGCCGGTGCTCAAGAAGATCGTTGAACAGACGGGGCTGTTCACGGTCGATGTGGCAATCTCGCCCCCCAAGGTTCCGGCCGCCAAAGGTGAAAAACCGAAGCTGGCCGACATGGCCGGCTTCCGGCCCGAGTTTGCCAAGTACCAGGTGGTGATTTGCAACTACCAGGGCGATGCGTGGTCGGAGGCGACCAAGACCGCCTTGACGGATTACGTGCAAAACGGCGGCGGGCTGGTCATCTATCACTTCGCCTTAGCGGCTTTTCCCGACTGGCCGCAGTACAACGAGATGATCGGCTTGGGCGGCTGGGGAGGCCGCAACGAGAAGTGGGGACCCTATGTCCGCTGGCGGGACGGCAAGATCGTGCGCGACAACAGCCCGGGCATGTGCGGGTCGCATGGGCCGAAGCAGGCATTCCAACTCGTCGTCCGCGAGCCGAATCATCCCATTACGGCGGGCCTGCCGCCGGTGTTCATGCACGGGCCGGACGAATTGTACGGCTGGCTCCGCGGCCCGGCGAAGAACCTTACCGTGCTGGCCACGGCCTTCGCGCCCAAGGACAAGGGGGGCGCCGGCGAGCACGAGCCGCTGCTGTTCACGGTCCAGTATGGCAAAGGGCGGGTATTTCAGAACTGCCTCGGCCATTCGGCCGAGGAACTCAAAAGCGTGGCATTTATCGTGACTTTCCAGCGCGGTGTGGAATGGGCGGCGACGGGCAAGGTGACCCAAAAGGTCCCTGCCGACTTCCCCACGGCCGACAAGGCGAGCTTGCGGGAATGAAAGGATTGCAGGCATGGAAACCACGAGCCCGTATCGCTACTGCCACTTGACCTGGGAAGAGATGAACGACGCCATCGCGGCCCAACGGGTGGTCCTCCTGCCGACCGGCTCGACCGAGCAGCACGGCCCGCACCTTCCCCTGGACGTCGATGTGTTCCTGGCGGAAGCGGCGTGCCTGGAAGTGGGCCGCCGGGCGGCAGATCGGGTGCTGGTGCTCCCGCCCGTTTCCTTCGGCTTGAACCGGCACCACATCGACTTTCCCGGCACGATCCACATCCAGCCCGAGGTGTTCGTCGCCTTCTGCCTGAACATCACCAAGAGCGTGGCCTACCACGGGTTCGAGAAGATCCTGATCGTCAACGGCCACGGCTCGAACGGGCCGTTGGTGGACCTGGTTGCGCGGCGGACGGTGTTGGAAACCCGGTCGCTGTGCGCCGCGCTGAACTATTTCAGTCTCGGCGTCGAGGCCTTTCAGGCGGTCCGCCAGACCGCGGTGCTGGCCCACGCCGACGAGTTCGAGACCTCGCTCTATCTGCACCTGGCGCCGGAGCGGGTGCGCATGGAGCGGGCGGTGGTCGACAATGACGTGGTGGGACAATACATGAGCTCCGACAGCACGACGCCCTTCGTCCGCTTCGCCGACTACTGGGGGCGGTGGACCAAGACCGGCGTGCACGGCGATCCGACGGCGGCCACGGCCGAGAAGGGAAAGGTGATCTGGGAGGCGATCGTCAAGAGAATGATCGAATTGGTCGATGAGTTCCGCGCGTGGCCGATCGCCGACCGTTGCGATCAACACCGCAATCCCGTGCAGTCGCAAATTCAATGGTGATGAAAATGAAGATTCGCGAGATTCGCGCGGCTGGCCTGCGCGGGGCAACGCCCGAGGGCGGTTGGGACGACGAATTGCGTCCCGACGACTGCGTACACACCCTGATCGCCGTGATTACGGAGGACGGCTTGATCGGCCTGGGGAGCGTATTCACGAGCGAGGCCCTGGTCCGCGCGGCGCTGGCCCTGCTGGAGCCGCTGTACCGCGGTGAGAATGCCCTGGAACCGGAACGGGTAAGCGAGAAGCTGCACCAGAACACGTTCTGGCTCGGCCGGGGCGGCTCGGTAACGCACACCATCAGCGGCATCGACATCGCCCTTTGGGACATCCTGGGAAAGGCCGCGGGCCAGCCGGTGGGACGGCTCTTGGGCGGCCGCTATCGGGACCGCGTCAAGCCCTATGCCTCGCTGTTGATGGAGGAGCCCGCCCCGCTGGCCGCGCGGCTGGCCGCGCTGAAGGAGCAAGGCTTCCGGGCGTTCAAGATCGGCTGGGGGCCTTTTGGACGCCGCCATGCCGGGATGGACGAGGCGATTGTAAGCGCGGCTCGCGGGGCGGTTGGCCCGGAGTCGCTGTTGATGGTCGACGCGGGCGGGAGCGACGCCTACTGGAAGCACGGTTACAAGTGGGCGCTGCGGACCTCGCAAATGCTGGCGGCCTTCGACGTGGCCTGGTTCGAGGAACCGTTGAAGCCCGATGCGATCGGCGATTACGCGCACCTGCGGAGGAACTCGCCGGTGCCGATAGCGGCCGGGGAGGTGCTCACCCGCCGCCAGTCGTTTCAGCCCTGGCTGGAGGCGGGGGCGCTGGACATCGTGCAGCCCGACGTGACCAAGGTGGGCGGCATCAGCGAGGAGCGGCGCGTGGCCTGGATGGCCCAGGAGCACGGCGTGCGTTTCATTCCCCATGGTTGGAATACGGCGGTCGGGCTGGCGGCCGATCTGCAGTTGGTTTCGGCCTTTCCCGATACCGATCTGGTGGAGTATCTCACCGGCTCGCCCTACGTGGACCAGATTGCCGCCGGCGGTTGGCGGTTGGATTCCGAGGGAATGCTGCCCATCCCGGCCGCGCCGGGGTTGGGGCTGGAATTGGATCGTGACGCCGTGGCCCGCTTCACCGGCGGCTCATGCTTCTTGCCGTGACGGCGACGCAACCGTCGGCCCCTCCCACCACGTTCCGCAACAGAAACTACTTGCGTTTCTCAAGCAGCGCGGCGGCGGTCGCGGGGACCTGGTAATCCGATCAATCAGGACTTTCCGGGACGGCGGCAGGCGAGTTCCGGTCGCCCAACACCATCACGCGTGGCTCGGCTTTGAGTTCCACTCTCAGCCGTTCCCGCTCTTCGGACACACTGCGAAGGATGCGTTCGACGTTTTCCACGTCAACTTTCGCCATGAGTGCCGAGACCGAGCTCTTACCCATGGAGTCGGCCTCTTTTTGTTTTTTCTCGACTTCCTTTTGGAAGCTGCTCAACTGCTCCGTGGAGATCTTTAACTGGCATCCCAAGCGACGCTTCTCCTGTTCCAAGGCGATGCGCTTGGCACTGCGGAGCTGGTCGCGAGACTGTTGTTCCAGTCGGTCGAGCAGTTTCTGCATCGCGTCATACTCCGCTTGGGTCTGGTCTCGCCCGGCGGTCTGGTCTCGCCCGGGAGGTTGCTTCGCAGCGGGCGTAGCGGCGTCGCTACGGAGCCTATCCAGTTCTCGGAGCATCAATCGGCTGTACAAATCACGGTAAACGGGACCGCAACACATGCCCTCCGGCCTGCACGCCACACACGTGGGCTTACTGCCCTGTTTGATATGCCGGGAACTGAATTCTGTCAACGCTCGAACTCGACGTTCCTCAGGTCCCCAATCACCGCTGCATCGGGGCCTAAACGGGCACGGACCTGATTCCAGTCAAGATATCGGACGGAGCCGTCGGCAAACAAGGCATTGAAGCCGCCTCCATAATGATTGCTGGACGGCAGCGGGCCGCTGGTTGCCGAGAGCAGGTCGCGAATGTCCAAGTCACGGGGCTCTGCCCAAGAAGCGATGCCTGAATCCACAACCTCCACAAGAAGAATAGTATTTGCCGGCCCGTGACTGAAGTCCTCCAGCTTACTCCCCGTTGCTCCCGGCCACGCGGTGTTTGGCCCGGTTACCGCCAGGTAACTTATCGTTGTGCCGCCCTTTCGGCGATGGCGAGAGCAGTGAAACAGGGGCAGCTTGTGATTGCTCAATCCTCGATTGTGCGGCCCGTCCCACGGCTCATGGAAGTCGAATCGGTCGTGCAACGTCTCCAAGCCCATGTTCGGCAGGATCAGCACTCGCCAACTAAGTATTGGTTTGCCCGCGGCATCGGCCACGTAGGCGGGCGGGAACGTGCCATGCGTGGCATAATAGGCCTGCAACGCTACCCCGATCTGGTGCAGATTGTCGGCGCACGCGGACCGCGATTCGTTGACGAAATAGCTGCCGAGCGGTTTGAATGTCACCAGGCATCCACCGCACTGGCCCAACAAACCCAGCAAGAGAATCCACCAGGCCTGGCGCCCAAATCTTATCCGAAACCATACGTAGCATAACAGCCATAAGAAAACGACCGCCGCCAAGACGACAAGAACGCCGTCTCTGCCGTACTGGTCGCCGGCCCAAAACATGGCCAACAAAGCAACTACAACCGCGACTGGCATCGACAGCGTATGCCAGTACGTGAGTCGGGCCTTTTCTTCCGGCACGGCAGATGGGGATGGATTATCCATTGCGGCCCAGGATTCTCGCCTGACAAAACACCCAACTGGCCAGGATGGGCCAGCCGCTATTCGGGCAGAGGCTTGCCTTTTGTCTCCGGAGCGAACCAGATCACGACCATCCCCAGCAGATACACCAGGCTCATCGCCGCGCAGGCCCGCTCGTAGCGACCGTTAAACACGAGCAGCAGTTGGCCCGCCCCCAGCACGCCGAACATGGCGAAAATGCGGCCGGAATTGTAACTCAATCCCTGGGCGGTCGCGCGGACCCGCGTGGGGAAAAGCTCAGGCAAATAGAGCGGGAACCAACCGTAGAACGATGCGGTGCAAAACCCCGTCAGCCCGACCGTCAACAAGAACGGCCAACCGTACGAGTCCAGGCGACGGTAGAGGAATTGGCACACGGCCAAGGAACACAGGCACATGGCAAAATACGTGATGCGCCGCCCCGTTTTTCCGGCGATGACGGGTGCACAGAGGCACCCCGCAATGGCGCCCAAGGCCATCGCCACCGTGGTCTTTCCTTTGGCGAAGGGGTTGGCGTCTCCGGCCAATTGCTGGGCCCACGAGGGCATGAACGCCGTGGCGCAGGCCCAGGTGCCGATCAGCGCCACCGAGGCCAGGGCGATCCCCAAGAGAACGATGGCGCCGAGCGTGCCGCCGCCGAAGATCTCTCGCAGCGGCCCGGCCGACGCGCAACGCGCCGAGTCTTGCCAGCGCTTCGATTCGGGCACAAAGCCCAGTATGAACAGGGCCAGGACGGCCGGCGCCGCACAGGTCGCCACGACCCATCGCCAATGGTCGGGCGTGACGGGAAACATCATCCCCAGCGAGCCGACCAGCAGGAAACCGCAGTTCGAAGCGGAACCGATGGCGCCGGAAAGCATGGGGCGGAGGCGGTCCGGCCAGCACTCGACGACGATTGCCACCCCCAGCGCCCACTCGCCGCCCATACCGGTGGCCGCGAAGAATTGCAGGCAGGCCAATTGCCACGGCTGGGTAGCGAAACAGCAGGCCCCGATGAACCCCGAATAGACGAGGATCGTCAGGGCCATGGCGCGGACGCGGCCGATGCGGTCGCCCAGCCAGCCGAAGGCCACGCCCCCACAGGCCGCCCCAAGCAGGAAACTGGCCATGATGTACGCGGTCCACTCGCCCACAGCGGCGTCGCTCGCCGCGGTCCCCAAGAGGTCTTTCAGCGCGGAACGGGCAACCATGGGGAACAGCCCTTGCTCCATGCCGTCGAACATCCAGCCGAGAAAGGCGGCAGCCAGGACGAGCCAAAGCCCCATCCGCGCTGGTTCCGGCGGCGGTCCTGTTTTCACGGCGTCCTGGGATGGAATCAACAGTCGTCCTCCAAAGCGGGGCAGAAGGTCTGATGCACACGTGAGTATACGCCCACGACGACGGCAGTACAACGACCGGTTTAGCCCGTAGGCCGGAACAAGCCGTAGGCCGGAACAAGCTTGCGCAGTTCCGGCAGGATGGGCATCAATGCCGGAACTGCGCAAGCTTGTTCCGGCCTACGCCTACGCCTGGGGTGGAATCATGCGTTCAGAATCCTAATCCTGGTCCGTCGAGCACAGCGGTGCCCACCGTGCCGTCGGTGATGTGGAACATGCTGGGAAACCGCTCGGCCCAGCCGCGGTTGGCAACGGGGCAGTATTGCCGGGCGTTGCCCTCGATGGCGGCTACGCCGGGAATCCGCGCGGCCAGCGAGGCGGAGTGCAAGAACGAGGCGCCGGGGCAGGTCAAATCCTGGACGCAGAGGAACATGCCGAACTTCTGTGCCGCCGCCGCCATCAAGAGTGCTTCGCTCTGCCCTTTGCAGGCCTTCAGCGCGACGCCCGAATAACCCAGTTCCTGCGCCAAGAGCAAACTCTCGTAATCGACTAGCGATTCGTCGATCACTACCGGCTTGACTTTCGCCACGCGGTCCACGTGCTCGCCGCCACCCACAAGTGGGTGCCCGACAAGCGGGTGCCCGGCACGCAGGTCTCGCGGCATGGGCTGCTCGATGTACTGCAACCGACGCAGCGCCGCGGGCGAACCCCGGCCGATCCGCGCGAGGAAGTCGGTCACGTAATCCACGCTGCGGCATTTCTCGTTGAAATCGGCCGAATACCGCCAATCGGAACAGCCTCGGGCCGCCTGGGCCTCCGCCGCCACGCGTTCGACCGACAACACCCGCTGGACGTCCCATTCCAGATCGTCGCCGTTGAGCTTGATTTTCAGATGGGTGAGCCCGTCGGCGGCGATCCATTCTGGCAATGTTTCCGGCAGGCCGTCGTTGACGCGGTTGGCGATGTCGGCGTCGGTGAGGGGATCGAGCGCGCCGACGAGGTGATACAAGGGCATCGTCGGCCGCGGCGCGCGGAGGGTGTAGCGGTCGAGATACTCGCCGGCAAACCGCTCATCCAGATAGGCCGCCAGGTCCGCGTTGACCCATTCCGGCCCGAGCAGGTCGAAGCTGTTACGGCCCAGGATCTTGCCGTAGGCGTCGTGGATCGCCGCTTCCAAAGGGCTGAGCAGCCACCAGTTGCGCCAGCGGCGGGATGGTCTCCGGCAGCCCGGCGGTGACGGCCAGGCGGCGCGACGTCTCCGCATGCGAGGCCGCCAGTCGGCGCGTGATCTCCAGCGGATGGCCGCTGGGCCGATCGTCGTTGGCCTGGCGGACCAATTCCTCGGCCAGCGCGAGCATGGCCTTTAGCGCGTCCGCCGGCGCTACGGTCGCGCTGGGCCACGCCCAGACGTTGCTCAAGGGCATCGAGCCGCGGCCACGGCCACGGCGACCATCGCGGGTTTCGGCCTCGACCGCCACGTCGACGAGCAGGGCCTCGCGCACCACCCGGCCGCCGAACTTGATGGGCGTGCGGTAGGGCACGAACTGCGTGGCAAGCGTCGTTTCGCAAAGTCGGATATCGGTAGGTTTCATGGTCGCTCCTTGTGGAAATGTCCGCGCGGCGTCCGGCTGTCGACGGCGGCGCAGGGCCGATGCTGATTACTCAAACCGTGAACGCCATCTCCCGCCCCCGCCGGGCCGGGTACCCTCTGGGTGCCGGCGAAGCGAAGGCTTGGCCACGAGCACGGACCCTCCTACGCTGTCTGCCGTTTTTCGTTCCGCTGGGGCAAGCCCAGTGGGGGCGTTCACAGTCTGAGATTATACCATTCCACGCTGGCCTCGGGCATCTACGCGCGTGGGGAAGGGGAATTATCGAATCAACCTCTTTGTCCGCTGTGATTCAGACGTAAGCGGCGGCCAAGTAGGGTGGGCCGAATTCTACGAGTCCCACCAAGAACACGCCACATCAAGGAATCAAGGATGGTGGGACTCGTTTCACTCGGCCCACCCTACTCGGATGGCGCCGGGGCCGCTTACGTCTGAATCACGGCTTTGTCCGCCCTTGTCTTGACACCACGAGCGCGAAGCGTTATCGGTGGTAAAGTCGGAGTCAACCATGGGACGAAAGAAACCGCCGCTTTTCAAGGGGTGCAATTGTAGCCCGGCGACGCTATAATCGCTGAATACGCACCGCAGTATGTTTTCCTGGGACAGGGCCTTGCCATGAACCACCTTTGCTGCCGCAAACAGATCGTGCCGTTGATCCTGCTGATTCTCGCTTTCACGGCTCCGCTGGCCGCCTTCGCCACGGAGGCTGTGCCGCCAAAGATTGCGGATGGCGCGTTGCCGCGCGTCTTGATTGCGTACTACTCGCTCACGGGCAATACGGAGCAGATGGCTCGCGGGGTTGCCGAGGGGATTCGCCGCGTGCCGGGCGTAAAGGCCGTCGTCAAGCGCGTCGATGAGGTCACCAAACAGGACCTCGAAGCGGCAGACGGCATCATCCTGGGCAGTCCCACCTACTACGCCAACATCCCCGGCAAGATGAAGGCGGCGATCGACGACTGGTCCTGGAAGATGAAGGTGGACTTCACCGACAAGGTGGGCGGGGCCTTCTCCACGGGCGGTGGGCAGGTGGGAGGCAAAGAGCACGTCGTCACCAGCCTCTTGCTCTTCATGCTGAGCAACCGCATGATCGTCGCCGGGCCCCTGTATGGCAACGAAAAGACCGGCAGCGTGTGGGGCGAGCCGGGGGCGTCGGCGATGACCGGCCCGCTTGACCCCGGCGTGAGCGAACCGGAACTCGACAGCGCCCGACGCATGGGAGAGCGGATTGCAGGCCTGGTCAAGAAACTGAAGGCGCGCTGACCGCAGTCTGCCCGAAAACACGACACACTGAACACAACACATTAACTATGCCATCGAAGGAGCTTGATATGAGAAGCATGTTCTTCGCGGCGATGCTGCCCCTGGTTCCGCTCTTTACGTCGGCGACCGCCGCCGAGCCGTCAGCGTACAAGGTCTCCGAAGACGCCCGAACGATTCACATCGAGACCGCGGAACTGGCGGCGACGGTCGCCAAGAAGGGCTACGTGACCGGGATCGCCGCCCAGTCGTTTCTGGACAAGAAAACCGGCTTCCGCGATCCGGGCTTCGGGCTGGACATCGTAGACTGGATCATGGAGCCCGGCAGCGACGCGGCGTACCGCGACCGATTGAGCCCGGAGTTGATCTATCGCACGGACGGCGAGTTCCACAACTACCATGGATCGCGACTCAAGCGGAGTTTGGAAGGCCCGCAGATTTGCACGCAGGCCCGCGAATTGCAGCCGGCAATCATCCGCGGAAAGGATTTCGTTGCCATCCGGCAGCAATTCACCTACCGCACGGCGGCCCCCGGCAAGAAGGCTGGGTCGGTCTGGACGCAACTGCTCGTCTTCCCCCAGGGCAAGCGATATTTGCTTTCGATGGACCGGATCGACGCGGTAAATTCCAGCGAGGCAATGTTTCTACGGGTCGACATGCCCGGCCACGTCCGGCACACTAAGGGCGACACGTTCAGTGAAATCTATTTGAGCTACCACGGGCAGATTCCGGCGGCGGAATTCCTGGCCGACTTCCCGCCCGACGCCCGTTTCGACTATCGTCGCGACCGCGACCCGCTGCCGGAGCGATTTATTCGCGGCTACCGCCTCCGCGACCCGGTTACGAAGAAGGACGGCCCATGGCTGTTGGGCATGACGCTGGACCCCTCCGTGGTCTGCGAGGCCTGGTGTCACCAGCGCGGCTATGTGTGCATGATCGAGGAGTTCGGCGGGCGGCCCATCCGCCCCGGCCAGTTGTTCAGCGCGGCGTTTTTGGTGGGCTACTTCGATACTCTGGACGAGGCGAACCGCGCGTACGACGCCTGCAAAGGCCATACTGCACTTGAGGCGACGGCCGACGGCTGGAAGCTGGTGAAGTCTGGCCGGGGCAGCGAGCCGTTCTTGCCGCAACTTTCCCTGTCCAAGGCGACGGAGTACCTGGACGCGCGGGCGCATGCCCACGAGAATAATTGCTGTGCCTGCCATGCCACCTTTGCTTATCTGCCAGCCCGGCCGGTGATTTCCACGACGACTCCGGCACATCGTGAAGTGCGCCAGGCCTTGGAAGCGTTTGCCGCCAAGCTGCCCGTCGCAAAACTCGACCCCGAAAAGGCGCCGCCGCTTGACGTGGCGGAGGCCGTGATGTCGGCAGCCGTGCTTGCGCAACACGACGCGGCTACCGGCAAGACTCTCCATCCGCTCACGCGCAAGGCATTGGACCGGATTTGGGATTTGCAGCGCGAAGACGGCGGCTGGAACTGGGTCAAGAACAACCAACCGCCCTCGGAAAGCGACGACCATTTTGGCGTGACGATGGCAGCCATCGGCGTGGGCACGGCGCCGGACCATTATGCCGACACGCCGCAGGCTCGCAAGGGCCTGGACCGCATTCGCCGCTATCTCCGCGAGCACCGCCCGGCAAACATGCACCAGCGTGCTATGCTCCTGTTGGCGGCCGGCTGCGTGGATGGACTGCTGACGGATCGTGAGCGCAGGCAGTCGGCAGCCGACCTGTTCGCCCTGCAGAGGCCGGACGGCGGCTGGGCGATGGCCAGCCTGGGTGACTGGAAACGTGTGGACGGCGTACCGCTGGACCCAGCGACGAGCGATGGCTATGGTACGGGATTCGCCGTCTACGTGCTGCGCCGTGGCGGCCGGATTGCGGCCGACGACCCTCGCCTGCAGAAGGGCGTGTCCTGGCTGAAGGGCCACCAACGGACCAGCGGATGCTGGTTCACCCGCTCACCCCACCAGAACGACGAACTGAGCACCTACGTGGGAACGACCTACGCGGTCCTTGCCTTGGACGCATGCAAAGAGCTGATTAGCCGTGAAGCGGCGAAATAGAATAGCCCAGCATGGGCGCCGTCGGACACCATGCGGAAAACTCCCGCAAACGGGCGCTTTGCGCAGGCTGCGTTGCCGCGCAAGCGCCGAATCAAATTGTCAAAGAGCTTGCGGCCGCGTTGGCAAGCGATTGGCGGCAACGGCCGCCTGTCGTTATCGCAATCGATCGGCGCTGCCGATCGGCTCATGGCGATCGTTCTTTGCGGAAGATCCATCCGCAGTCTTGCCAACTTTGCCAGAATTGAGTTTTTGCGTGTCGTTTTCGCTCATTTTCTACCTCGCATGGCTTAAACTGGTTGTCCAATCGGCTGGCATGGCTATTTAATACATACGCACAAATACGGATTAAACTTGGTGTCTCTGGCTTTTGGCTATGACGGCTTTCCCCGGCAGGGGGTAGCAAGAATCGGTCGCTAATTTGCGCTAACCCGCCTTATTCGGGCGCTATTTTGCCTTGCGCGGGCTTATTCGGACAATTCCGGTCGTTGCCGGCAAGTTCCCGCTCGGCCTTATCCTTCATCTTTCATTCCTCTCCCGATGTCATTCGTGGCAACGGTCCCCGTTTATTCCCGAGACCCGTAATTATCCATAATTATTAATTCGTGTCAAGCCCCGCGGCGGAAAAACCTGCCGCCCGGGTGCGCCTCCGCCGTCGAGGCGGTCGCCCTAAGCCTCGTGCCCGCAGGGACTTCCGGCGCAGATACAAAATCCAAAACTATTGGAAAACAATCCCAAGAAATCTTCGCCTAGCCGGATGCGGGGGCCGCCTGGCCGCGGCAATCGCGCCGCAAGTGCTTGCCGGGCAACCACTTGAGGATTCCGAGTCAAAATCAAGCAAAGGAAACAGGCGGAAACGCGATCCCGGGGCAAGCGAATCAGTCGTTCGGGAAAACGAAAGTTCGCTGGGACCCCCCCCCGGACTACTTCGTTCTTGCCCAAAGCGCACGAAGTCACAAAGCCAGGCATAACCAAGATGTAAAATTGTCGATCAGGTTTACCGTAGCGGACATCAAGCGGAAAGTCAGTTTGCGGCCCGAACGCTGACTTTCGTTGGGGGGGCCAGGTGCAAGACCGCAGAATTTGCACACAGCGTGGCCGCGGATAAAATATAGGTGTAGGGCGAGGAATCGGAGGCCAAAATGGCCACTAATGCCACTGTCGTACGGCGGAAAGGGGCGGTTCCGCCGGTATGATTCGGGGCAAGTCGCGACATGCTTACGAGGAGATCCGTATAGGAGTCAAACAAATGAACTTGCTGTGCAGTGCGGTCCTTTTTTGGTCGGCCGCTTCCCTCGTGTTGGCTGCGGGATGCGGCAAGAATCCCGATGTGCGCTCGGATGCACCAGTGTCCCATGCTGATGGTACGAGCCACGAGGACAGTCCCGACGTGGGCGCGGACGTGCCGGTCTTCCCGCCTCGTTTTGCGCTCCCGGATGCCAAAACGCAAGAGAAGTACAAGCGACTTTGGGATGAGGGCCGAAAAGATGCGCCCGTAGTTGATCGCAATGGCGTCGGCAAGGACTTTCCGTTTCGCGACGGCGTATCCCTTGCCTGGGCCGCCGTGGGGCCGGTGCCGTCGATAATCTTGGCTCGCGATGAAGAAGTGTGCGCCAAAGTGACATGGGACAACATCGGCTATTTTCTTAAACGGGTCCAAACTGCGGAGCAATGTCAGGTCGTAATCGGCGTGCTGCACGCAGACGACTTGCCGTGGCCGATCCCGAGACTTACCGCCCAAGAGGTCTCCCAGGTTGTGAAGGAGATCGACGAAAACGGTAAGGGGCTCCCGCTGAAGGTCCTTTGTCGCACCTTTGATCACGATGGATTCGACGCAAAGTGCGTCGAAAAAAATGGCTGCTGGTTTGTCGACTTTGCCATGATCGAGGAACTGTCGGTCATCGAATTCAAGTACATCATCGATTCACAGAATCGTGTAGCCCGATCGAGGAGGGTCATCGTCGAAGGTGCAGAGTCCCCTAGCTACGGGGACGTGTATGAGGGTACCGGTAGCGTCAAGGAGCGCGAATCCGCGCTTAAGTATGAGCGGTGTGGAGACATGCTGTGGAGGTCTGCGTACCTTCCAGGATGCCTACGCGCGCTGAAGGGGGGCGATTCGACTCGCGCTTAAACGCGGCGGGCCTAATATACATGATCGGTCATTCGGCGACAGCGGCGATCCCCGATTTAATCAGGGCCTTTGCCAACCCACAGCCTAAAGTCGCGTCGCGGTCGAGTGATGCGCTTTGCAGGATCGGGCTTGCGGCGGTCCCGGAATTGCGAAAGGCGACGAAAGACCCCAATCCGTCTGTGCGGGAATGGGCATCGCGAACGCTTGGTAACCTACGGCCGTCGACAAGAGACTCAATCGCCGACCTGAAGAACGCGCTGAACGACCCGGACCTGGAGATGCGGCGTGCGGCGGCGAAGGCAATTGAGCAAATTGAGTATCAAGGGATCGACGGTCGACTCAGGTAATCGCAATGGATCGATCTGTCACTGGCGCAAGGTCAGACTTTAACTGCTTCTACAGCAAGAGTTTCTGGCCGACGCCTGATGCTAGTGATGCTGAGCATTCGTGCCCCACAGGATTGATAGCCATATCTATGGCGGTATACGTATGATTCTTGATATGGTGGCTATAGCCGTAAGGGCTGGTCAGTCCCTTGTTTCCGAGTTTCTTTCAGGAGGTTACTCCGATGACAAGGGAAGAAGTACGCGCTGCGGCCAAGCGCGTTGTACAGTGGCACGAGCGATTTGCAAGCTTGTTTGGGCGGAAGGAACCGCAAGGACACTCGTTGGTCTATTTGAAGGGACTCATGTCGGACCAGAAGCGAAAGAGCGTCGAGCCGATCGCGCTGCAGTTTGCGCGAGCACGTAACGGTGCGGCGGCCACGCAGAATGAGGTGGTGGCGATGCAGGAATTTCTCACGCGGTCGCCTTGGGAAGCGGGGGATGTGTTTCAGGAGATCCAAGCGGTCTTCGCGGAAGAACTGGTGCCCACAACCGCGGCGTGGTCGCTGGGCACGGTGGGCGTGATCGACGAATCGGGATTCGAGAAAGCGGGAACGGAGAGCGTGGGCGTTGCCCCCCAGTGGTGCGGTCGCCTGGGAACGACCGAGAACTGCCAAGTGGGCGTGTTTCTCCTCGGCGTCACGCCGGGTGGGGTGGCGGCGTTGGACACGCAGTTGTTCTTGACGGAAGAGCGTGCTGCCGACCGCAAGCACCGCAAGAAGACGCGTGTGCCCAAGGAGATCAAGTTCCAGACGAAGCCGGAGATCGCCGTCGAACTGATGCGGCGGACACACGCCGCTGGGAAGGTGTCCTTCGACTGGATCATTGCCGATTGCCTGTACGGCGCCAGCGGCGACTTTCTGGATGCCTTGGAGGGCATGCACCAAAACTACGTTGTCGAGGTGAAGAGAAACACGTTGGTGTGGACTGTGGATCCGGCAACGTTGCCGGGGAAGACTCCAGGCCCCAAGCGGCGCAAGAAACTGGGGTCCTACCGCTACCACGAGGTCCGCTCGGTGCAGGAGGTCGCCGCAGGTTTGCCCGCGAATGCCTGGCGACCACTGAAGTTGCGTGAGGGAACCAAGGGGCCGCTGGTCTTCGAGTACGCTGTGCTCCGCGTGTGGGCGATGCGGCACGACAAGCCCGGCCCGCCGATCTGGCTGGTGATCCGGCGATCGTTGGATGGCAAAGAGACGTGGTACTACGTTTCCAATGCCAACGAACAAACGCCGTGGGAAACCCTGGCCATGGTCACGGGCACGCGATTCCGCGTGGAGGAGTACTTCGAGGATGGGAAGACCCACCTGGGAATGGCAGATTACGAAGCCCGGGCTTGGACCAGTTGGCATCACCACATGGCGCTGGTCTCGCTGGCCCATCTGCTCGTGACCCTGACCAAGCGCGAGGTGAAGAGGGACATTCCCGACCTGACCTTGGACATGGCGCTGCGCGTCCTGCGTTCGGCCTTTGCGAGGCCAACGCTCAGCGAGGACGAGGCAACGGACCTGATCGATTACTATCGTGACCGAAACCGAGTGGCCCACGATTCGCATCGTAAGTCGTGGCTGGCAAAGCACAAAGATCTGGCCAAGAAACTCTTGCTGTAGAAGCAGTTAAAGTCTGACCTTGCTGTCTTTTCTTTAGCTCCTGGCAGGTGCCGCTTGGCTTCAAGGGCTGCTATGCCGTTTGCTTCCGGCGGCGCAGGCGTAGGCGAGGAGGGCCAGGACGCCGACGGCGAGTAGGGCGAAGGTGCTTGGTTCAGGCACCAACGTCACAGTCCCCGTCGTGTAAAGTCGCGTAGTGTCCCAGGAATAACCGGCGGGCAGATTGTCCGTGATTTCCGAGAACCGACCCGATGGACTGACGCCCGCCCAATTGAACACCTGGAAGCTGTCGCTTTCGAGACCGGCTGCACTTGCCCCTGCTACGAGGTCCAGCTCCAGGTCGCCGCCAAGCGTCACAGGGATTCCAGAATCGAAGGAAATCGTTGACCCCCAGGGATTGCCGTCAAACTCCAAGACGAGGGACCCGCTTGCCGTCATGGTCATCCCTTGTTGAATCTGTACCGGGATGCCGCCCGCGTAGTTGCGGACGACGAGCGATGGGTTGGATGCATTCAGCGTGAGGCCCTCGACGTCGCCGTTGGGCAGTATCGTGTTGTTGGTGGTGGCATTGGCGGCACTCGCGGACAATCCGGTCGCTCCCCGCATGTCGGCCCCCGTAAGGTTGGCGCTGGTCAAGGTGGCGGAAGAGAGGCTGGCGTTGCTCAGGTTCGCCCCCGTCAGGTTGGCGTTGGTCAAGGTGGCGTATTCGAGGTTGGCGGCGCTCAGGTTCGCCCCCGTAAGGTTGGCGGTGGTCAAGGTGACGGAATAGAGGTAGGCGTTGCTCAGCTTCGCCCCCGTGAGGTTGGCGTTGGTCAAGGTGCCGTAAGAGAGGCCGGCGTTGCTCAGGTTCTGGCCCGAAAGGTTCCACCCGGTCATGTTATTGCTGTCAAGGCCGATGCCCTGGAGGTTCCCCGCTTGATAGTTGGCCGTGCTGTAAAGTTGCGAGGACGTGAGCGAGGTGGACCCGAAGAAGGCCCAGGTGACCGTCGCATTGGTGAAGTTGGCGTTGGTCAAGGTGGCGGAATAGAGGAAGGCGTTGCTCAGGTTCGCCCCCGTCAGGTTGGCACCGGTCAAGGTGCCGTAAGACAGGTTGGCGTTGCTCAGGTTCACCCCCGTCAGGTTGGCACCGGTCAAGGTGCCGTAAGACAGGTTGGCGTTGCTCAGGTTCGCCCCCGTCAGGGAAGCGTTGGTCAAGCTGACGGAGAAGAGGAAGGCGTTGCTCAGGTTCGCCCCCGTCAGGGAAGCGTTGGTCAAGGTGACGGAATAGAGGAAGGCGTTGCTCAGGTTCTGGCCCGAAAGGTTCCACCCGGTCATGTTATTGCTGCCAAGGCCGATGCCCTGGAGGTTCCCCGCTTGATAGTTGGCCGTGCTGTAAAGTTGCGAGGACGTGAGCGAGGTGTACCCGAAGTTCGCCCCCGTGACCGTCGCATTGGTGAAGTTGGCGTTGGTCAAGGTGCCGCCACCGAGGTTGGCGTTGCTCAGGTTCGCCCCCGTGAGGTTGGCGTTGGTCACGGTGACCCAAATGAGGTTGGCGTTGGTCAGGTTCTGGCCCGAAAGGTTCCACCCGGTCATGTTGTTGCTGTCAAGGTCGATGCCCTGGAGGTTCCCCGCTTGATAGCTGGCCGTGCTGTAAAGCTGGGAGGACGTGAGCGAGGTCGTCCCGAAGCTCCCGCCCGTGACCGTCGCATTGGTGAAGTTGGCGTTGGTCAAGGTGGCGGAATAGAGGAAGGCGTTGCTCAGGTTCGCCCCCGTCAGGTTGGCACCGGTCAAGGTGCCGTAAGACAGGTTGGCGTTGCTCAGGTTCGCCCCCGTCAGGGAAGCGTTGGTCAAGGTGGCGTATTCGAGGTTAGCGTTGCTCAGGTTCGCATTGATCAAATAAGCCTGCGTTAGGTTTAAGTAAGTCAGGTAGGCTCCTGGCGCCGCTGAAACCCCGCTCCCGCCGGGGCACAGCGTCGGGGACTGCACCACGGAACCGCCGGAGATGGCCCACTCGTAAATGTTCGCCTGTGCTTGCCTGGCGAAGAGCACGAAACAGAGCACCAAAACAAGCGTTCTGAGATTCATTGGTTTCTCCTTGAAGATGCCGGTGTAGCGAATCCGAACGAAACCGATTCCATCGATAGCCGACCGCTCAAAGACAAGGGGAGCGCGTATCAGATTAGAGCTTGCCGCCTCGTGGGACCGACAGTCCACGGCTTCCAGAGGCGAACCTTCTGAACACACTTCCCCTGGGCGAAGCACGAGGGTCCTCCGCCAGCGATACGCAGCAATCACAACCGCGGCGGCGCCGACGAGCGCCAGCGTGCTGGGCTCCGGAGTGGGCGTGGGCAAGGCGAGCGCGAAAACAGTTCCGCCCCCGTAACCATTGTTGAAGAACGATGGGTCACCGCATTGAGAAGCCGTCCCAAAAAGCGTTCCCCCGCTTAGGGTTAAATCGCCGGCTGGAGCCGCGCCATCAGTGCCGCCGGTGAAACTATAGAGATTCTGAAAGTCTGAACCGTCGATTCCCACGCTGAAGATGCTCCCAAAACCCCTGACGCCGCCCTGTGTCGTCGTGCCGTAAAACGTGTTGCCGCTGAGTATCAAGCTGTCATAAGGATACGCGCCGCATGCGGGGCCACCCGTACCAGTGAAGGACAAAAGGTCTTGGTAACTCGTGCCGTCCATACCCACGCTAAATATGTTGCCATATCCGTCTTTGCCGCCGTACACAGTCATGCCGTAAAGTGTTGTACCGTCGAGCGTCAAGCTGCCATATGGATATCGGCCACTTATGGTGCCGCCAAACGAGAGAAGACTCTTGTAGTTCGTACCGCCCGTGCCGACGACGTAGATGGTACCGTAACCGCTGCCGAGGCCATCTTCTGAAGTCATACCGTAAAGTTGTGTACCGCTGACTGTCAAGCTTCTTCCTGGCATGCCGCCGATTGCAGTGCCGCTCGAACGCGTAAAAGTGACAAGATTCTGGTAGTTCGTCCCGACCGTGCCCACACTGAACACAGTTCCGGCGCTATATGCACCGCCTTGCTCCGTCATGCCGTACAGCGTCGTACCGCTGAGCGCTAAGCTGCCACCTGGATAGCTGCCGCTTGCCGTACCGCTGAAGCCAGTAAAGGAAACAAGATCCTGGTGATTCGTCCCGTCCACGCCCACGCTGAATACGTTGCCAAGACCGTTAGCGCCGCCGCTACTCGTCATCCCATAAAAAGTTGTCCCGCTCAGTGTCAAGCTGTCTCCCGGAAACGCACCGCTCGCTGCCCCGCCCGTACCGGTGAAGGAAAGAAGATTCTGGTAGCTCGTACCGTCTATTCCGATGCTGAATACGCTGCCGTCGTTGTTGGTGCCGCCGAGCGCCGTCGTGCCGTAAAGCGTTGTGCCGCTGAGTGTCAAGCTTCCATTTGGATTCGCACCAAGTGCCGCACCACTGGTGCCGCTGAATTGGATCAGCGTTTTGAAAGTCTGCGAGTCGGCGCCGCTCGCACAAAGAGCCCTGCTCGCGCAAAGAACGATGCCCAGGGCAGTCATACATGCAGAGTACTTCATCTCAGACCTTTCGCAAAAACAGCTCAAGAGGCTCAAGCAACTCCCGTGGTGCGGGGCGGACAAGTACGGTCACAGCAATTAACGCACGGCTTGTGCCAAATAGAGAGAATCGCTCGTTCCGAGCCGCAAGTCGTTGCAGGGCTTTGCCTTGTGTCAACGAGCGGATATGCGGCTTTTCCGGCCTCACGGCTTTGGGCAGTGTTGCATTTTCATGCACCACTGAAGCAGCATGCAACAGTAAACCGCTGCCGCCCGTAGACTGGCGATAGCACCCCAGTCTCTCTGCCGGCGGCAGCGCTGGGGACTTTGTCCTTGCTATCGGCATGATGCCCAGCACGCGAGATCAAGCTGCGCAGCGCAAAGCCGGCATGTCGGGCTGGCGTGGGGCAAAGGGCAACGTGGCCGGCGACTCCTCGCTGGAATTGGTCGGCTCGACTCCTGACTGTCGTCGTCCTCGACGGCGCAGCCGGCGCCGACAAGACAGGCCACACCGGCGGCAAGCAGCGCCAGCGTCCCTGGCTCCGGCACGACGGTGAGCATCATGTTGCTGCCCGATACGGAAATCGTCGCCGGGTAGTCGCCGATCGTGCCACTGGTGCCGGCCCCCAAGGTGCCGCTAAGGGACGAGTTGGCTTCGATCAAGTAGTACGTGCCCTGCTGGAAATTGGCCGTTGTCGTGAAGTCGAAACTGGAGAACTGGAGTGGACTGCCCACAACCAAATTGCCGCAAGAGATCATGCTGCTGGTGCCGGGCGTACCGAGGTCGTAGTCCATCTGGGCCCCCGAGGCCAAGACCAGACCGCCGCTGAAGTGCAAAGTGCCCAGCGGGTTGCCGGGGGCAATCTGCCCGCCGTTGCCGACCGTGCCGCTGGTGAGAGTGCCGGTGCCGCCCAGGATGCCGCCGCTGTTGACCGTGACCGGGCTTAGCAACGAGCCGTTGACGACGAGGCCGCCTTGATTGATTGTCGTCGCACCCGTGTAGGTGTTACTGCCGGATAGCGTCACCGAATTAACACCCAGCTTCGTCAGCTCCATCCTGCCAGCGATGTTCGACCCATAGGAGAAGCTGCCGGCGGTAGTATCGATGCCCAGTGCCGAGCCGCTGGCGAAACCGTTGCCGTTGGTGGACAGCAGGGCGGTGACGTTTCCCGGCGTCCAACCGGTGACGCCGGTGCTGACGGCGAGCATGCCGCCGTTGGCCACGGTGACTTTCCCTGCCGTTGAGTACCCAGGCAGCGATGCAGTCCCGGCGGTCTCAAGCGCGCCGGCGTTGATCGTCGTACCACCCGTGTAGCTGTTGATGCCGGAAAGCAGCAACGCACCGCTGCCGATTTTCGTCAAGCTGCCGGGGCCATTGAGCATGCCGGAGTACGTCGTGCTGGTGTTGTTGTTGCCCACGATGAGAGCCACGGCGACTTGATGCGCTGTTGGCGAGGTTGAGCGAGCCTGGGCCGGTCAGCCCGCCAATTGTGGATGTCGTCAGCGAGCTGAAGTTCAGTGTGCCGCTGCCGCTGGTGTCCAATGTGCTCTGCTGCAAGGCCAGGGGACTGCCCAACGCGAGCGTGCCGCCGCTGATCAGCGTGTTGCCGCTAAATAAATCTGCCGCGTGCAAGAGCAACGTGCCACTGCCGACCTTGGTCAGCCCGCCTGAATTGCTGCTCGCCAACGTGGAGTTGAACGCGATGTTCGCGCCATTGGTATCGATCGATATCGGACCCGTGCTACTCACGATCCTTGCAGAGTAGTCCTGGCTGTTGCTGCTGCTAAACTGCAAAGTCCCGCCGCCAAACGTAATATTTCCACCGCCAGCTAACGCGGCAAAATTGGCGAGACTGAGCGTCCCGCCGTCGATGTCGGTTGCACCCGCATAGCTGTTGCTTGCGGCCAAAGTCAGCGTACCGGTATCCAATTTCGTCAGGCTACCTGCCCCGGAGATTGTGGAGGCGATGATAAGGGGATAACCAAGTGTGTCAAAGGTGGCACGCCCGCCAGCACCGAGGCTGATAGGGATGGTGGTGAGTTCCGGAGTATAATCCGGGATCGCGACAACAGTCCCGCCGGTTATGTTAAACGCCCCGGTACCGCTGGCGCCGCTCAGGCCCATCAGCACTCCTCCGTTGAGGTTATAAGTCCCTGAACTACCGGCAAAATCAGAACTGCCGAACGTCAGTCCTGTCTCACATGTCCCCCCCGACTGCGTAAATGTCCCTTTAGCATGTAGCCCGACGTACGTAACAAACCCGGACAACAATCCGCCGCTCATATTGTACGTTCCGTCGAGCCAGAGTTCCTCGTTTGAGATCGTTCCTCCGGTTTGAACGAACTGCCCTGCTCCATTCCAGCCGATGGTAATGTTCGCTGCATTGGCAGAACCGCCATTCATGTTATAGGTTCCCACGCTGCCATAAGTGCCACTAGAGTCCGCTCCAACGGCAAATTGATATGCGCTAACGGCGCCGCTTGACTGCGTAAAGACTCCATTCCCTCCTCCAACGCCTATGCTAAGAACAGAGCCCACCGTTAACTGGCCGGTACTGCTCAGCATATAGGCCCCTTGACCGTACTTGCCCGTCCCCACGCCGAGGTTCGTGGGTCTAACGCTACCGCCAGATTGCGTGAAAAGTGCACGCGAAGCCGTACTACTGACCGTAAACGAGTTCGTTTGAAGCGTTCCGCCCGTGGCTGCCGAGATCGTGTCACTCACGGTCAAACTGCCATACAATGGCCCAAGGTATACATTTCCAGTGCCGGAAAGAACGAGCCCGTTGTTCATATTGATGCAACCGTTGCTCGTTGCGTTGATCGTGCCCTGGCACACCACCGGGTCGTTAATCGAGCCCGAACCGCCAAAACTCTGTCCGGCGGACAGCGTAAGCGTCGTGCCCAACGTGTGCGTCAAACCCAGAGTGCTGCCGGCAGCAAAGCCTGCTGCTGGGTCGGATCCCGCGGCCACGATCAAGAGAGAATTGCTGGCGCTGAGGACGATGGCTCCAAGGTCTTGCCAGGTGCCACTGGACATGTACAAGATACTGCTGTTGGCGTTCAACAATGCCGGTGCGCCGTTGCCGACAAAGCTTCCATGGTTGACAAGACCGGCGACCTGCAAAGTACCGCCGCCGAGGAGGTAGCACCCGCCACTGCCAATCGAGGCGACATAGGTCGTGTTGCTGCCGCCGGTCTGCTGAAACAACGCTACAGCGCCTGGGACATAACCGACGTACTCCGCCCCGACCGACAACAGCCCGCTCTTACTCAGGCTATACGTGCCGTTGCTGCCGGCGTTGAAGCCAAGATAGAGACTGTTCGAGTAATTAGGGAGGGAGTTGGTACCGCCGGACTGGGTAAGGGTTCCCGCGCCGGAAAAAGCGACGTACTCGTTCGAAGCGTACAACGATCCGTTTTCATCTAGGCTGTACGTGCCGTTGCTGCCGACATGATACCCGAGAATCAAGTTTGTGATGCTGCTCGTTCCGCCGGATTGCGTGAAACTCGCCGTGCCCGAAGAGCCCACGGTCGCGTTCCCTGCGGACAAACGGCTGTTGCCGGTAAGATTAAATGCGCCCACGCTGCCGGCATTATTGCCTATAGTCAGCACGGACGTACTGTCTGTTCCGGTCGATACCGTGAAGGTGCCGGCACCAGAGTTGCCAACATACTCGTAGGATATTACAGAGAGGCTTCCTCCACTCATTTGCGTGGAACCGCTTCCCGCACTGCTGCCTAGCGATAGCGTGCCGCACGTTTCGCCGAGTTGGGTGATGTTGGCCGTTCCGCCGTTGGCGATCCAGACGTTGCTGGTGCTGGTCGGAACAAGGCCCCCGCTCCAATTTGGACCTACGGACCAGTCGCCGGACGACGCGGACCAAAGAATCTGAGCGTGGGCCGGCACGGAAGCCATGAGCAACATGGCCACAAAGCACGTCAACGCCGTAGCCACGGAGCGTGCCGCTCGGCCACCCCTCACGACCAAGTTGCTGGACATCCATCTTCTCCCATGAATCTGGTCATTCCATTTCTACACGCCACATACAAACGGACCGCCAAACGGTCCCAAAACGGAAAACGCGACAGAAAGTTCCCGCCGTCACGCAAGCACGAAGCCCGCTGAGCGGAGAACTATCGCGTTGTTAGAAGCACCGGGCTCGGATTACCACGGCCTGCATGGACCGGGCGACGGCGCGGACGCTGCCTGCAAGGATTGGTTTTGCGAGTGTCCCGCCAGTGCATCACCGGCTGGGGGAAGGCACCCAGGATGACTTCACTGTACTTCAGGCAAAACAGGAGTCAAGAGCCGGGTACCGATTTTGGATTTCTCACAATAAAGCATGCGACAATACGCAGATTGGGTATCGGCCGAGCCGATAACGAATGCTGCAAACAGCACGGGCTGGGCCATGAAACCGCGTCGCGTCCGCGTCGGCGCATATCGCCCATCGGCCTCACGCTCCGAAGCGGCAAGGCCGAGAAGGAGGCTGGGGCGCGGAGGATCGGAGGTATCGGGTCGTGGTCGTTGAGGGGCACGGGCGGGCCGTTTGCGCTAGCGACCTCAGCGCTGGGCACGACATCATAAACTACCGGTGCGTCTCGGTCCTGATCTGAGTCAACGCTTCCACGGCAGCGGATCGCACGCCGGCATCCTTGTCGTTCAGTAGTTCCGTCAGCGCCGGAATGGCATCTTTCGCCGCCGGGCCTATCCCGCCAAGACCGCGGGCGGCAGCAGTACGCACGTCGGCATCCTTGTCCCTCAGCAGTTGTGTCAGCACTGGAATTGTATCCTTCACTTTCGGTGGCATTAGGCCAAGAAGACCAAGGCCCAGAGCTGCAACGGAACGCAGGCGCGGGTCCCTATCCTTAGCCATGAGCGTAAGCGCAGGCATTGCTGCCGGCCCCATCCTACCCAGAGCTGCGGCGGCCTCGATACTCACGTACCCGTCCTTGTCCTTCGTCAATTCCACAAGTTCTGGAATCGCCGCTTTCGCCGCCGGCCCGATCTTGCCGAGGGCCTTCGCGGCAGCTTGACGCGGGCTTGGATGCTCGTCCTTGAGCAATCCCACAAGCGCCGGAATCGTCTCCTTGGCCGCCGGCCCCGCCTGGCCAAAAGCGCTGGCGGCGTAGGAACGCACCTCGGCATCCTTGTCCCGCGCCAGCTCCGTACGCGTCGGGATCGCCTCCTTCGCCGCCGGTCCCATCTCGGCAAAAGCGCTGGCGGCAAAGACACGTATACAGCAATCCTTGTCCTTGGTCAGTTCCGTAAGCGCCGGAATCGCCGCCGGCCCTATCTTGCCAAGAGCCGCTGCGGCTACCCCTTAATCTGCACCTTTGTTCTTTACCAGTCCTACAAGCGTTGGAATCGCATCCTTTGCCACCGGGCCCATCGCGCCAAGCCACATGGCGGCCGAGGCACGCACCTTGACATCCTTATCTTTCGCCAACTCAATAAGCGCCGGAATTGCCGCCGGGCCCACCCTGCTCAGAGCCAGAGTGGCGTCGCCACGCACGCGGGAATCCTTTGCCATTTTCGTAAGCGTCGGGATTGCATCCTTCGCCGCTGGTCCCATCCAGCCAAGAGCGACGGCGGCCCAGCAACGCACCTCGGCATCCTTGTCCCTCGCCAGTTCCATAATCGTCGGGAGCGCCGGCGGTCCCATTTTACCGAGGGCCTCAGCAGCGTCCGCACACACCTGTGGATTATGGGCCTTCGCCTGCACCTTCCAGTAGCTCAGAGGTTTTCCCGAATACTGAGGCTCCGCCGACGCCTGCGTTGCACCTTGCGGAGCGGCGACAGCCGCAGCAGGGAGCGACGCCGGCGACTGAGCGGCGTTGAGGGTCAGCTTCATGCCGATGGAGTTCGTGATTTGCTTCTCGGGGGCAGCCTTTGGCTCCTCGGCCAAAGCGAGGGTGAAACTGCCTAGCACGGTCATTGCCACGAAAGTCGCCGTATACGATTGCCGGAACATGGGTCGAATCTCCTCAAGCCAATGCCGAAGATGGTCCTGACCCACGACAGGGCTGGGAACACCTCGCGGGAACACAAGATAGCCTACTGCCGGCTCTTGTTGCCGTCAATCACCGTGGGTCGCGGTAGACCCATCCGGCTTCGTCGGGCGATGCTTGGCCGCGGCCGCAGCGAAGGTGATCGCGGCGGCGGCACGCCGTTTTCAGAGGCAGCATCGACGGTTCTTCGTCCGCGTTGACAGAGCCCCGCCGTGTGGTTACGATGAAGGAGAAGGAGGTTACCGTATGGTGGACGTGCTTCTTCAATTCCTAGCGGACTGCGTTGGCCTCTCCCTCCGCGAGAAGCTAGATCACGACATCCCTCTTCGCTTTAAGAATAAGCGGTCCTACGTCCTCTACTATGCCATTACCTTCGGCGCGCCGGTGGCATTTATTGCTGGACTCATGTTCCTGGCTTGGCTTGTGTGGCACTAGGTGACGGACGATCGCGACCGAATACTAGCGACGAACACGGCACGGCGGCAGCGCAAGTCGCCGCTTGGTGGTGCAAGCCCTGAGAAGATGGTAGATTGATTGGAGATTCAAGCCGTTTCAACGAGATTCCACCCTTCTTCGAGCCCAGCCGATCTTGGCGGGCGTGCTCGCGTGGGCAAGGGATGCTTGGTCACGCCGCGCTGCCGCCGTTCAATAATCACGCCGTGTTCAGCGGCTGCGCAGACCCAAGCCTAGCTTGGTATAATGTGGGTCTGGATTTGGGCAGCATAGTTCCGCACTTCCCGGAGACCTCGATGTCAGGCGTCGTACATTCGATGTTCAGTCTTACCGTCCCTCACGGCAAACTGCCTGAGTGTATTCGGTCGCTTGAAGACGGCCTGCGGTCTATCAAGGAAACCCCGTACCACGCAGTCCTTGGCCGAGATTTTCTCCACCACCTTGACGACGCCGCGACGTTCATCGCCCACTTCTTCCAAGCCGCGAGCCGAAACACTCCGGTTGGCGCGATGTACTTCGAGATGAACGGCTTCACGATCAACCCCAATCGCTGGTACTTTAACGGGTTCGGCTACGAAAAGGGCGGCGATATCTGGGATCTGACCTGGAACACTGATTGGCTCACCCCCTGGGATCACGAAACCGAGGAATTCACGCTCACCGGAATGGAACCAGTGCAGAAAGCGTTTGGTAAATTGTTCTGCGACGAAAAGCAACCGTTGGGAGTCAAAATGGCCGGAGAGATTACCGAGCATATTGTTGTTGCCCGATTCAATGAATTGATTGGGGCCGCTCACAGGGTGGCGAAGGAACCGTGTCCACAGCTAGACGGATTCCCTGTGTTGTCAACCGCGCATGACTGGGACAGGCTGTATCCGTCGAAGTAGCTTCCCAACCAACGGCTGAAGCCGACCGGGGCCGCCATCCTGGTTTTGCGAGGTTCAATGTCCCTAAAGTCGGCCCCGGCAGCTTAGCGTGCCATCCGGCTCGCGGGGCTTACCGTCAAGTCATCCGATTTCTCGGACGTGCCGAAAAAACGAATTCTGGGACAGTTCAGCGGGCAGTCCTGGCGACCACGGGGGAACCACATTGGTCTCGCCGCTCCTGGTGGTAGTCGCTCGCAAGTTGGCCCGGCAGTGGAATTGGGGCCGCGAAAGGCACTGGCGATTCCTTGACGGTTACCTCGCGGTGCATCGGCATGCAGCCCGCGCGGCACCGTAAACCGGCCGGCGCGAAGCCGCGAGTCCTGACGCTGGAATACCTGGAGTCCCGTCGGCTTCTCTACGCCGCCCCCACTCTGGCGGGCTTGCTGGCCCAGATGACCCCCGATCCGCATCCCAGCGGCGATATGCCGGCAGATACCAGTCAACTCATCCCACTCGCCGGCTACACCGCGGGAATCGTGCCGCCGGACCCGGGCCTCGCCGCGGCTTGCCCCCCAAAAAACGCCCCGACAAACGGCCCAAGCGGTATGGACATTTGAGAATAGCTTGGGGCGTAAACCGTCGTTGTTACACACAAGTCTCCGAGATCACGCATGCTATGCCTAAGTCGTTCCCCCGCTTGGGGTTCTGGTTAAATGCGATCCCCGCCCGTCTCGAAAAGCCGTGGCGACCAAGCTCCGCTCGGTGCCCGCGCCTCACTCCAAAGGCACCGTAACCTACACTTAAGGAAATATACTTGCCGTTATTTCTAGCGGAGGCGGCCTTTGGTCCTCCAGTTGTGCCTTTTGTCGATCGTCAATATCGGTGCCGGCTTCGCCTTGGCCACTGTGCTTGGCCGGCGGTATCGTAAGATCGCCGCTCGCCGGATGTGGGGGTCGCTTGTGGTGAACCGTCCGCCGGTGGTTCCCGGCCCTTCCCGTGCACCCGTCCGGCCCATGCCGGCCCCGGCGGCGGCGAAATCGGTCACGGCCTCTGTCCTGCCGGCAATTCCACTGCCGAAGAGCGCGGGACACTTAGCGGTCGACGAGCTTCACGGCCGCGTAACCAACTTCGGCACGAAGCTCATCGAGGCCGACGATCAACTCCGCCAATGTGCCGCGTCGCCCGATCTGGGCACGATTGAATCGGTGCTGAGCGGCGTCGAGAGCACGGCCCGCAACTATATCGAGTCGCGCGAGTTGGCCCAACAGCGATGGGCGGACTTTACGCGCGATCAAGGGGCGTGGGAAGGCATCAACAACGAGCTGGCTATCGCGGCCCAGATGCAGGACGCCGAGATCAAGGCCACGTGCCAGGAAATTGCCAACTTCGACTACGAAAGCGACCTCTCCGCCGGCTGCCGAAAGATCGTCGGCCGCACGCACCGACTGCTGAATTCCACCGACATGCTCCGCGATGCCCTGCAAAACGCCATGGCCGAAGCGGCCCAGCAAGAAAGCCGCCCGCCCGAGCCAACCGATCGCAGCGATCCGCTCACGGGCTGTCTGAACCGGGCCGGCATCGAGGCCGACCTGAACGCCTGGTGGGCCAGCGTGGCCGATCATACGCGCTTGTGCGTGGCCTTGGTCGACATCGATCGCCTGGCCCAAACCAACGAACAATTCGGCTACCGCGCCGGCAACGAGATTCTCAAGGCGATTGCCAGGCTGTTGGAGGCCAATCGCTCAGGCAACGTGCAGGTGGCCCGTTTCTCCGGCCAGCGGTTCCTGGCGATGTTCTCCGACGTCGAGCTGGCCGACGCCGGCAATACCATCGAACGCTGCCGCCAGATGATCGAAAACGCCCACTTCGAGCATAAGGATTTCGACATCCGCATCACGGTCAGTTGCGCGTTGACCCGCGCCCACAACGAGGACAGTCCTTCGTCGGTGCTGCTCCGCGTGGAAGCCGCACTGCGCGAGGCCAAGCGCTATGGCCACAACCGCACGTTCCTGCACGAGGGCAAGTATCCCACGCCCGTCGTCCCACCCGACATCGAGATCGAGGCGCTGCACATTCCAATTCAGCCCTGCTTCGCGAAATCGACCATATAATCCCGCAGGGTCCGGACGCCGGCCTCGGGCATGGCGTTGTAGATCGATGCCCGGAAGCCGCCAACCGAGCGGTGTCCCTTGAGTTCGACCAGTCCGCAGGCGGCCGCCCCCTTGAGGAAGGCCTCTTCCCGCGAAGTATCGGCCAGTTTGAACGGCACGTTCATGTTCGAGCGGCTGGCGGTCTCGGCATGCGGCAGATAGAAACCGTCGGAGCGATCGATGACCTCATAGAGCATTCCCGCTTTGCGGCGATTAATGTCGCACATCTTCTCCAAGCCGCCAATCTCGCGCAGCAGCCAGTCGGTCACCAGCTTTACCATATAGATCGCGAACGTCGGCGGCGTGTTCAGCAACGACTTGTTTTCGGCAAGAACCGGGTAGTTCAGCAGCGACGGCAAATCCTTGGGGGCCTTGGCCAGGAGATCATCGCGGATGATCACGATCGTCACGCCCGCCGGCCCGGCGTTCTTCTGGGCGCAGGCGAAGAGGATTCCGTAGCGGCCCACGGGGACCGGCCGCGAGAGGATATCGCTCGATGCGTCGCAGACCAGCGGCACATCACCCACATCGGGCTCGGCCGGGAACTGCACGCCCTGGATCGTTTCGTTCGAGGTAAAGTAGGCGTACGCCGCGCCGGGATCGAGCTTCAGCTCGCCCGCGCCGGGCACGCGGTTATAGTTGCCCGCCTTGCCGTCGAAGGCGATCTGCACGGTCCCCTGGGTCTTGGCCTCGTCGGCGGCCTTCTTCGACCAGGTGCCGGTGAGGATATAGTCGGCCGGCTTGCCGGTCTTGCGCAGGAAGCTCATGGGGATCATGCCGAATTGCAGCAAGGCCCCGCCTTGCAGGAAGAGGACGCGGTAATTATCGGGAATTCCCAGCAGGGTGCGCAGATTGGTTTCGGCCTGGGTCAGGATCTGCTCGAACTTCTTCGAACGGTGGCTGATCTCCAGAATCGAGATGCCGGCGCCGGGCAGGGCCAGCAGGTCGCGCTGGGCCTCTTCCAGGGCAGGCAGGGGCAGAACGGCCGGACCGGGTGAAAAATTGTAAACACGTTTTTCCATGACAAGAATCTCCAGCGGAATACGCGGTACCAAAGGGCCCAGTACCAAGTACTCAGTACCCAGTACTGCAACACTTCCCAAGCATTGACGCCGCACAGGCCGTGCCTTTGTCCTTGGGCACGGCACGCTGCTCGGCGAAAACCCCAGTATAGCCCGTCCGGGGCGAGTGTCCAGGGAGGGAGCGAGCACCGGGAAATCAGTAATTGGCTGCCGGCACCGCCGGCAGGAAGTTGGCGGCAATCGGGATGATCTCGCGCCGCGCCGCGACCGCTTCCTTGAAGTGCCGATCGGCCTTCTCGATCCCCTTGCTGCCCTCCGCATAGGGCAGGAACAGCCACTTGAACGGATCGTCATCGATTGCCTTGAACGTGGCCTGTCAGCCAAAGTACGAGGCAGCCCAGAAGGAAAACGTACGGTCCTTCACAGATTCTCCACATCAGCGGCATGCCCACGACAACATCCAGGGCGGCCATCCAGAGGCCAAACAGGATTTCCAGCACGGCGACGAACTTCACGAACGGCAAATAGCGGCGAACATCCAAGGAAACGAACAACTCCATTGCGCCAAACATGGCATACATGACCGACAACGAACGGGTCAGATAAGCGAGGATCGGCCCCTCCGGAAGTTCGCCCATCCCCAAAGATCGATGGATCTCCTGCATCCATGCAAACGGCATCATGGCAGGGAAGAGGGCCGTCAGCAGAATAATTGCATCCAGCCGCAGCAGAAATACGAGAGTTTTTTCGTAACGATTCATTGCTGTACGCACTTAAGGATTTGCAAGGCCCGAAAGCCAATAGTATACTATCCTAACCCACTTTCCCGCCCCATATCCAGCCCCTCACACGGGCGTCGGGGGGAAGATGAGAGAAACATCCCAGGAATTTCCATGGCACAAGTGACTTTGGATACGATCGCCGAAGCGGGCGTGGTCGGCGCGGGCGGGGCGGGGTTCCCAACCCATGTCAAACTCGCCGGCAAGGCCGATACGGTCCTGCTGAATGCGGCCGAATGCGAGCCGTTGCTGCATAAAGACAAAGAGGTCCTCCGCGATTATCTCGACGCCACCATCGAAGGCATGGCGGTCGCCATGCAACTGGTCGGGGCCCAACGGGCCATCGTCGGCATCAAGGAAAAATACCATGACGTGATCGACCTGCTCCGCACGAAGCTGCCGCACGGCATGGAGGTCCGCCCCCTCCGCGACGCCTACCCGGCGGGCGACGAGTTCATCCTGGTCTACGACACGTTGGGCCGCATCATTCCGCCGGGCGGGATCCCGCTGGCCGTGAATGCCGTGGTGATGAACGTCGAAACGGCCGTGAACGTGGCCGCCTCGGCAAGCCAGGCGGTAACGGAGAAATTCCTTACCATCGCCGGCGCGGTCGCCGAACCGGTTACCCTCCGCGTGCCCATCGGCGTGACGCTCGCGCAGTGCGTCGCCGCGGCTGGCGGAGCGACGGTCCCGGATGCCAACTACATGGTCGGGGGCGTGATGATGGGCACGCTCCAGCCCGACCACGAGGCCCTCGTCGATAAGACCACCGGCGGCGTGATCGTGCTGCCGGACGAGCATGTCGTGGTCCGCCGGCGGAACCAGACGTGGAAGCAGGTCGCCCGCATCGGCCAAAGCGCGTGCGACCAGTGCAGCTATTGCACCGAGCTTTGCCCCCGCTGGCTGCTGGGCCATCCGATCGAGCCCCACAAGGCGATGCGAAGCCTGGGCTTCAACATGGTCGGCGAGGCGAACACAATCGGCACCAGTTTCTGTTGCGAGTGCAACCTGTGCAGCCTGTATTCGTGCCCGGAGGACCTCGATCCCAAGCAGGTCTGCACGCAGAACAAGCGGCGATTGGCCTCGGAGAAGACGCGATGGGAGAACCCGCCCTTGGATGCCAAGCGTGCGGAAACGCATCTGGGCAACCGCAAGGCGCCGATGGCCCGCTTGATTCAGAAGCTGGGGCTGCGGCAGTTCCGCAACGTGGGCCCGCTAAACAACGAGTTGCTGGCCACGGAGCGGGTTGGCATCAAACTCAAGCAGCATATCGGCGCCCCGTGCGACCCCCTGGTCACGGTGGGCGATCGCGTGGCCAAGGGGCAGGTGATTGGCCGTCCGCCGGTCGCCAACGGCAAGCCGGCCATGGGCGCGGCGGTGCACGCCTCGTTGGCCGGCACGGTGACGGCGCTGAGCGGCGGCGTGATCTGGATTCAAAGATAAGCACAGGAACAAGATAAGATGTCTACCGGCAAAGCGATCGGCGCGATTGAATTCTCCAGCGTGGGCCTGGGCTACTCGGCCCAGGACGAAATGCTCAAGGCGGCCTCGGTCAATCAGATCATCGCCCGTACCATCTGTTCCGGGAAATACCTGGTCGTGGTGGGCGGGTCGGTAAGCGCCGTGGAGGCCTCGGTTGAGGCCGGCACAAGAGTCGGCTCGAGCGCCGTGATCGACGAGTTGATGATCCCCAATGTCCACGAATCGGTGTTCCCGGCCTTGGGCCAGTCGGTGGTCTTGCAAGCCGACGAGGCAGGGGCCTTGGGAGTGGTGGAGACTTTTAGCGGCGTGAGCATTCTGGCAGCGGCCGACCGTGCGGCGAAGGCGGCCCGCGTGACGCTATTCCGCATCCACGTCGCCATGGCCTTGGGCGGCAAAGGCCTCCTTTTGATGACCGGCAGCGTGTCGGACGTGCGTGCCGGGGTCGACGCTGCGGCCGACGAGGCCCGCGAGCGCGGCCTGCTGGTATCCGAAATCGTGCTGCCGCGACCGAGCAGGGAACTGTTTGCGGATTATCTGTAAGTCCCTCCTGCCGGGAGGCCTTTCATTCCGCCACGTCGCTGTGAATACCGCCGCCTCCATGAAGACGACTCCGATCCAATGGGGTTCACGGGAACTTTCAGCCCCCCGACCACGTCCAATGATTGGTGTTAAGTGTGTGCTCATCAACTCTCGGACAGGAGGCAAGAATCATGAAGTTCCCGCGTTTTATTCTGACAGTGGCAATTCTCCTTTCAGCGTTAATCGCAATCGCCGGCACGGCGCTTGCCCAGCGACCGCCTACCGATCGGCACGTGGCCGAACTAGGGCGATTCTTCGACGGTGTGAAAATTGCCGCCCCGATCGTCGAGCAACGCCTGGCGATCTATCCGGTTTTGGTCGATGACGTGCCCATGTTGCACGGCACGTGGCAGACGCTCGACGAGGCCATCACCCGTGGCACGCTGGTGATCCGCGAGAAGGGCGGCGGCTCGGTGCCCGTCGTCAGCGTGGAGAACCGCAGCCAGGAGGCCCATATCCTGCTGATGATGGGCGACGTGATCAAGGGCGGCATGCAAACCCGCACAGTCCGCTACGATACGGTTCTCGCGCCGGTCAGCGGCTCGACCTGGAGGTGTTCTGCGTCGAGGCCCATCGCTGGCAGGGAGAAAAGGCCTTTTCCGCGGCCGGAGCCAAGGTGCCGCAGTCGGTCTATGGCGATCTCCGCCGCGGGGCATCGCAAGGCGAGGTTTGGAGGGGCGTGGCCGGCAACAACTCCGCACTGGGAGCGGAAAACGACACCGGAAGCCTGGAAAGGGCCCTGAAATCTCCCGCAGTGGAAAGCAAACTCGATGCCGTTCGCAGACGGGTCGTGCCTGAGATCCCCCACGGCACGGTGGGTTTCATTTTTGTGCACTTCGGTCGGGCCGTGGGCGCGGAGTTTTTTGGCAGCGAGGAACTGGCCCGTGCCGAGTTCCCCCAGTTGCTCGACTCCTACGCGGTGGACTACGTGATTCTGGGCGGGTCCGGCCGTTTTACGGGCGACCGAGACGACAGGGCCGCCACCGATTTCTTCGAACGGGTTTGTCGCACAGGCAGTCAGCGGGCGAAGACGCCGGGCTCCGGGGCCGGAATTCGCACTCAGGCCGATGGATTGCTCGGCGATGGTGTCAGTCTTGATTCGACGCTCGTCCATTACGGCATCCAGGTCGAGCGAAAACCGCAGCCGAAGCAGCCCGAGGTGATCTGGCCGCGCCAGGAGCGGCGTTGAAGCCCCTCGATAGCCTGTCGTTTACACTTCGCGCGGCGGAATAGGATACGTTTTCCGCGGTGGGGCATCAAACCCGAAGTGTAGCCGAGCATCGATGTCAAGAAACCGCGACACATTCGCCAAAGCGGTTTTATTGGGCCGTCGTAACCCCGCCCAGAAGTTCCATTCCCAACAAGGCCGCTTCGTGCAGGACCCGCTTGCGAGTCGCACTATCGGTGAGCGCGACCGCCTGGGAAAACAGCCCCGCCGCCTGCCTGTCGGCCAGCAGCGATTCCAGATTCAAGGGCTGCTGGGGATCGAGCTCCAACTCCCGCAGCCCGCGGAGAAAGTCGCCGAGGATTGTCTCTTGTTCGTAGAGCGGCGCCGGCACGGCGTCTTGCGATTCCAACTCGATATCGACCGTCCAAACGATGGGCGATGACAGGCCATGTTCGATCCGCAGCCATTCCAGCAACTCGCCACGGAGCTTGCCGTTTCGCAGCTCGGCCAGCAGCGGCCCGCTGCCGCCGATCGTCCAGGTGATCAGCCGATCGGTCTTCGAATCTTGGACGAGGCTGTGGATCCGTTGCGTGAACATCGCTTCCAGGCCCTCGCGACGTGCCGCAGGATCGATACGCACTGTTTCGTGCAGCCACTCCAGGGCGTTGGCGGTGATGAAGGTCATCCGCGCGCGGCGTTGATCATCGACATCGACCACCGTACAGCCATGGGCGCCCGATTCGGCCGGGCTTCGACCCTGGGGCGTGCCCGGATAATGGGCGATCCCCGGCGAGTCGAACAACGTAGTTCGCTCGGTTCGGCCGCCTAACGCCCAATAGTGCATGCCTTGCGTAGGACAGGTTGCCAACCTGTCGTTTTGCGTAGGATGGGCTTCCAGACCGTCCAACTTCGATCGCAAGGCGGCGGCTTCCACTTCACTGCAGGCCACCCCGAGGGAGAACAGCCCGACGGGGTCGGGCAAAAACTCGGTTGGTTGCAAGGCCCGCGAGGCTACGTTCGTAGTCCCGCCTTTAGGCGGTTCTGTGACCGAATAACCGCCTAAAGGCGGGACTGCAAGCGCCGCTCCGTTCGACGCGCGACTGGTGCCCACAATGCGAGCTAGCGGCGAGCCGTCGTATTGGTGCAGGAAGTCGGTCACGCGGTCCTTGGCAAAGACCCGCACGTTGTCGGGCAGCGGAAAAGCGGCGGGCCAGGCCTCCGGCGGATCGGATTCGCCACCCGCCCAGTAGACGCTGATTCCCGCCTCGGCCAGGCGCTGGAACTGTTCACTCAAGAAGGCCGTTCCTCTCGGCCCGGTAAGATCGGCCTGCAAGATGTTGCCTGCCAGGATCACGAAAGCAACCCGTTCGCTCAGGGCCGTATCAAACACCTTACGGGCGGCGGCGAAGGGTGCATCGAGAATCGTATCTCGAAGGTGGTCGGGCACTTCCGTCAACCCGTGCGGCACGGCATCCAGGCGGAAATCGCTCGTATGCAGGAAACGGAAGGATCGGTCGGGCATAATCGGCTCGGGGGGCAATTATGACGTATGTCGGAAAACTCCCGTCCATTCTACCCAATCTCCCGGCTAGGTAAAACAGCGATCTCGGGGAAAAAGATGAGAAAACTCGCTACCGCTTGCGGCATAGATTGTCGATTTTCGCCTGTAGTTCATGCCGTAGCAGGCGATCAGCACTTTGGGCTTGACCTTCGCCAGGGCTCGTTCCCACCGCTCGTGAATGCAAGGCCGTGGAAAGGGGTGGCCCGGTTCGGAAAGGCCGGAAGTCGTCTCGCTGGCAAGGCCGATGCTCACGATATCGAACGCCTGATCGGAGTACCGCTTGTTGAGATAGCATGCCAGGAAGCTCACATAGCGTCCGTCCTGGGTGATACTGTCGCCCAGGACCATGATCCGTTTACCGGCGAGATCCTGTACGGAGAGTGCCGGCTTCTGGGCGGCGGAATTTGGGTCTCCACCCGAGCAGATCGGGACTGCGGCGGTCCACTGGACGATCAAGCCGACGAGGGTCTAGCAGGCAATAATGGCTTGGGCGGATCTTCTTCACGTCGATCTCTCCGGTGCAAGGGGGTACGCGGGTTACATCGTTTAGATTAAGCGCCCGTGTGCCAATGTCAGGTTTCTTTGGAGTGCGGGGGCATGCCCCCGCTTTTCAAAGCGGCTGGCCATGTCAGAAGACATCCTTCGCGTTTTGTTCGGCCCAGCGATCGTGCTGCGAAGCCTAATCGGCTGGAGGGTCTCTGGTCTCGTTCAGCCGCGGCAGCATTGAGGCCGTTATAAAAAGCGGGGGCAAGCCCCCGCACTCCAAAGGCAGTTGCCACTCTCGGCGATAGCATCTAAACTGGAACGTATATCCCCGGCGAAAACCCCTCATGCCATCGATCCAAGTACTAGGCCCCGGCTGCCCGGAATGCCGGCAACTGAAAGCCGACGTGGAAACGGCCCTGCGACAGTTGGGCATCGCGGCCGCCGTCGAGCACGTTACCGAACTGCGCCGGATCATCGCCATGGACGTTTTGCTCACGCCGGCCCTGGTGGTCGACGGCCGCGTCTGCCTCGTGGGGCGGCACCGGTCGATCGAACAACTCCAAGAGATTCTGCGGCGCTCCGCCGCGGCCGGCGGGCACCACGTACTCGGGGTTGGCGAGAAATGAACTTCAAAACGGGCATTACCGCGGGACTGCTGCTGTTCGTGGCTGCCAGTATTGCGACGCCGATCGTCCGGCACCTCAGGGCCGCCCGACGCGAGCCAATCGCCGACACGGCTCCCGTGCAACCCAATGCCGTGGTGGTCTATTATTTCCGCGCCAATGCGCGCTGCGCGGCCTGCCGCACACTGGAAGCCTGTTCGCGCGAGATTGTCGAGAACCGTTTTTCCGCCGAAGCGGCCGACGGCCGCATCCAGTGGCGGGCGATCGACTATCAGTCGCCGGGCAACGAACACTACGTGGCCGACTATCAACTGCTCACCGGCGGCGTGGTGCTCGTGGAGTTTCGCGAGGGTCGTCCCAAGCGCTATACGGCCCTCACGGAAACGTGGAACATGACCGGCGACCGCGCGGGCCTGGCAAGGCATCTGGAAGATCGAATTCGCGCATTCCTGGCGACCTCCGACCAGGAGCAGCGGCCATGAACCTCCAAGAGCCGTCTGCGGCGATGGCCTTCGGTTTGGGCCTGTGGACCGCCGTGCAACCGTGCCCGATGACGGCCAACCTGGCGGCCGTTTCCTATCTGGGACGGCGGGCCGGCTCGCCCGTCAACGCCCTCTTCGCCGCACTGCTCTACGCCGCAGGGCAGATGATCGCCTACGTCGGCCTGGCTTGGCTGGTCCTCGAAGGCATCGCCTCGCGCTGGCGGCTTTCCGAGTTTTTGCAGCAACACGTCAACCAGATCCTCGGGCCGGTTTGGATCCTCACCGCCATGGTTTTGCTGGAACTGATCCGCTTTCGCTTGCCGGGGGTAGGGGTGGGAGCGAAGTGGCAGTCGAAAATCAACGCCTGGGGGACGTGGAACGCGCTGCCGTTGGGGGTTATGTTGGCCCTGGGCTTCTGCCCCGTGTCGGCCGCGATCTTCTTCGTCGACGTGTTGGCTATTGCCGCGGGCGGTGGATCGCACCTCGTGTATCCGGCGATCTATGCGCTGGGCGCGGCGCTGCCCGTGCTCGCATTTGCCGTTCTGCTGGGCGCCGGCTCGCGTTGGCTGGGTTCGGTCCTGAATCGTACCCAGCAAGTGCAAGGTTGGCTGAACCGAGTGGCCGGCGGAGTGCTGCTGGCCGTCGGCATCTACGATGCGCTGAAGTTCAACTTCGAGGTCTTGCCGTTCTAACAAACACTGCCTACAATTGCGGCATTCCCTGAGAACCCTTGAGTAGTAGGCACACGCCGTGTGCCGTTTTCCGCACACGGCGTGTGCGGACTACATTGGGAAGCACGACAGTGATTGATTCGCCGCTCCTTAGGGGTTCTGAGGAATGTGGACATGAACGGCCGGCAAGAGCCGCGCCGCGGAATGACCGAAGCGATGAAGAACACCCTCTCGATATTATTGCTCTTTCTGCTCCTTCAGGGAGGAGCATTCGCCAGAAGCAGCGGCAGGAGCTACTCATCCGGAAGCAGCCATTCTTCTAGCGGACGCTCCTATTCCACCGGCAGCCAATTCAGCAGCTTCGGCAAATCCTATTCATCGAGCAGCAGCCATCCTTTTTCATCTACGGGAAGCAGCAGTCCCAAGTCCTATTCATCCGCCGGAAGCAGCAATCCCAAGTCGTTTTCCAATCCGTCAGCGAGCAAATCCCAGTCATTCGGCATGAGTTCGCCTGGCCCGGCGGCCAAGTCCAACTCGTCCGGTGGCAGCCCCTTCGGCAGGTCCTATTCCTCCGCGGGCGGCAACTCCTTCCTCGGCAGATCGGCTGCGGTATCGAAGGGGAATTTCAACTCGGGCTTGACCTCCGCCGGGCAACAAGAAGACAGCCGTATTGCTTTCGAGAAACATTACAGTACACCCGCCGCGACTTCCAAGAGCTATATGCCCTCGAATACACCCGCGGCGACCTCCAAGACCTATACGCCCTCCAGTACACCCGCCGGGACTTCCAGGACCTATACGCCCTCGGACTATGTCAAGGTGGAAAGAATCCGCTCCGTCGATGAAAGCAGGTACCGGAACTACGACGACCGTGCCCTGGTTTTTTACGGCAATTCCCGTCCAGCCAATTACAACGATTATTGGTCTCCATTCTTGAACGGCTACTTGCTTTCCTCCGCGATTAATCGTACTGATCGAGCAGCGTGGGTCTACCATCACCGCGACAGCATTGACGACGCCCGCTATCAAGATCTGGTAACGCGCGATGCCGGACTCGCGGCCCAGCTCGAACAAATGAAATTGCAGAACGTGCAACGAGACCCCGGTTACGTCCTGCCGACGATGGCCAGCGATCCCGATTTGATGTATTCTAAAGGCTTCGTCGATTCCGCGCCGGCACGGTCCGCCGGTCTGGTCGGTCGCTATATGGACATTGGTCGTGGTCGTCCTGGTCGGCATGGCTGTTTGGTTGTTGTTTATTCGGGAGTGGCAGCCGAAAGGAGACCAAGGCGTTGGGCCGGAGCGATGATTGCCGTGGCGCGTGCGATAGGGCCGTGCGGACTTCAATTCCCCCAAGGGCGATGTTTCCCCCATCCCCGAAGCTCATGGAACGATAAGAATATGGTCAAGCTTTACAGGATCTTGGGCGAAAAACTAGGGTTCTTCCATCATCCCGCGGCGAAGGTGGAGTTCTTCAACCCCCTTGGGGCCACGCTGAACTGCCCGCTCTCGATCGACTATCTCGATTACCTCGGGAAGGACTGGTTTGTTGAAGACATCCAACAATACGAGACGGACTTGGGCGACAAGAAATACTTCCTTGCCGATTATCTCCTGGTTTCCAAGGACTTGAAGGGCGGCGAGGAACGCGTCAAATTGAGGATCGTCGCCGGACCCAAGGCACTGCTTCTGAGGAAAAGCGACGAGATGGAGTATGATGAGGGCTTCGAGCGGGATGTGCTCAACGATCCCTCGCTCCTCTTCAAAGTGGATTACCAGGACGAAAAGGGACAAGATGTCCATGAAGAGTATACCCGCTGCGGAGGCGTGAAACTTCCCTATCAGGCCGCGGTCAAGACCATGCACGGCGATTCTCTCGGCTTGAAATACTGGGATTATTCCCGAGACACCGAGATCGACGGCGTGTCAACCGAACAATATCTGGTTGTCGAGATGCTGACCAAGAATGGGTATTGCACGATCTGGCAAGGGGAAGAGGTAAACCCCGAATGTGTTGACGTGTTCGCCAAGAGCAGCGAAGAGAACAAATAGCACCGGTAGTTATTGCGATTGTCAAGGAGTGAACCATGTGGACGATTCCCGTCGTGGTCGCCGTCATGGCGTGTGTTCTGACGGTTGCCGCGGCAATGAAGCTGAAAAGCCTCGGTTTCTTGGGCAAGGTGGAGCCCGGAAAAGCCGGCCGAGGGGCTGCCCATGCCGACCCCCAGGCCCAACTCGATCAACTGCTCGACAAAAGTCTGGACGAGATTGCCAAGGCCAAGGCGGATCTGGAAGCGGAGAAGGAATTGGTCATTAGCTGTCAGCGGCGCGTGGACCAGAATACGGCCGAAGAAACCCGCTTGACGAGTCGGATCAAGACCGCGCTGGGCAGCGGCGATCCCCAGGGAAGCAGCAAGGAATATGCCTTGTCACTGGCGCACGTCAGGGAGCAGTTGGCTTCGAACACCGAACAATTGACAAAGCACAAGGCAAACTACGAGGCTTTTGCCAAGAAGGTGGAAATCGGTCAAAGACAGGTTCTGGAGGCCAAGCAGAAGGCCAAGGACTTGGGAGTGGAGTTGAAGGAATCGGAGCGCGAGGCACACCTGTCCCAATTCGCCGAAGAGTTCCATGCCGGCGCTGCCAGCGGTCAGTTTGGCGACGCCATGTCCAAGCTGCAGGAGAGGATCTACACCAACAAAGCCAAGGCCGAGGTGGCCAACGACATGAATCGACAGTCGCTGGCGGAAGCCGCAACGGACGAATCGGAACAACAAGCCAAGGCGGATGCGATTTTGGCCGAGTTCGCCAAGAAATAGGTGTCGCGAGGAAGGCTGCCGCTTGCCCGATCGCGATGAAGTTCCGGCCCCATGGGCGCGGGATTCAGGCCCGTGCGCTGGTTTGGTCCCGGACGAGGAATCGACGCGGTGTGCTATGGAAGTTCCATTTTTTTATGAAGACGGAAGGTGAATGATGTTGCTTGCGGAATTCTTTCCCGAACAGTTTTGGCCCGGTTTGGTTTCCACGGGTGTTTTCGGCTTGCTGGGGATTGCCCTGGTGTTGTTGGCAGTTGCTCTTTTCGACAAGGTTTCCCTCGCCAGGGTGAGCCTGCACGACGAATTGAACAAGGGCAATATGGCGGTTGCCGTTGTCGTGTCGGCCCTGATATTGGGGATGTGTTATCTCATCACTCACGTCGCTCAGTGACGGGAAAGTCGCCCCGTGTGGAGCACGCTGCCGCTGGGGCTTGCATTGGCTGGCGCTCAACTTCGAGGTCTCGCGGTTTTAGGCAGTTCTTGTTGCGGAAAACCTGTAGGGTGGGCCGAGTGAAACGAGTCCCACCATCCTTGGTGTAGCGTATTCTTGGTGGGACTCGCTTCACTCGGCCCACCCTACGTGGCTGGCAGTCGAATCCAGCCGTGCAACGTGCTTTACACATGGCGCGGGATCGTCTAGAATCAAACTTGTTCGACGTGGCAACCGCGCCGGGTTACTCCGCCGATCATGTCCGATCCGACGCGTCGGGAGCACCTTGATGGAACTCGATCTGGCCTTTGTCGATGAAACGCTGGAGCGCCTGGGCGCAAGCCAGACAGGATCCTGCCCGTCTTGCAGGTCTTGCAGCGTCATTACCGCTACCTGCCTGGGGAGGCCCTGCGGCGGGTGGCCCAGCAGAGCGACATTACCCTGGCGCAGATCGCCAGCGTCTCGACCTTCTACTCGCAGTTCCGGCACCGTCCCGTGGGGCGCAAGCTGATTAGCGTCTGCAATGGCACCGCCTGCCACGTCAAGGGGGCCGAGCGGGTCTACGATGGGCTCCGCGATTACCTCCACATTACCGGCAGTGACGATACCGACGCTTCCGGCGAGTACACGGTCGAGAAGGTCTTTTGCATCGGTTGCTGCACTTTGGCGCCCGTGGTGCGCGGTGGCGACGACGTCTACGGTCCTCAGACCACCGACGGGATCCCCCAATTGATTCGCCGGATCGACGCGCGACTGGGCCACGGCCAACCGCTTGCCGCGCTGCGACCCGCACCCACCAGTGGGTTCCCGCCGAGTGCCCCGGCCGGCGACGGCCAGGCCCAAGGCCAGATCAAGATCTGTCTCGATTCCTGCTGCCTGGCGCGGGGCTGCGACAGGACTTTCCGCTCCATGGAGCAGACGCTGCGCGAGACCCACGTGCCGGTGCGTATCAAGCGGGTGGCCTGCGGGCTGATGTGCGAGCAGGCGCAACGATCGAAATCGAAGTCCCCGGCGCGTCCTCCCGGGTCTACGCGAACGTCACTGAGACGTCGGCCGAGGCCCTCGTCGCGCGGTATTTTCGCCCGCGGCGGGCCGCTGCGCGGCTGCGAAGCTTCGTGACCCGCGCCCTGGATCGACTCTTGGACGACACCCCGCCGATTTCGCCGCAGACCCGCCCCGTGACGCCCGGGGAAGCCGATGTGGCGGCCTTCTTCGGGCCACAGATCCATATCGCCACCGAACATTTCGGCAGCAGCGACCCCTTGGACCTCGACGAATACCTGGCCCGCGGCGGCTTCACCGGGCTGGCCCGTTGCCTGGAGAAGATGCAGCCGGCGGAGGTGGTCGAGGAAGTCCGCCAGAGCGGCATGCGCGGGCGCGGCGGCGCCGGTTTTCCCTCGGGCGTGAAGTGGGGCATCGTGCGGCAGGCGGCCGATCCGACGAAATACGTGATCTGCAACGGCGACGAGGGCGATCCGGGCGCCTTCATGGACCGCATGCTCATGGAATCGTTCCCCTACCGGATCATTGAGGGAATGTCGATCGCGGCCTACGCGGTGGGCGCCACGAAAGCCATCGTCTACGTGCGGGCGGAATACCCCTTTGCCGTCCAACGAATGCACGAGGCTCTGGACCGCCTCCGCCAGCGCGGTTTGCCAGGCGGTTTGTCGGCCGGGCGGGCACCATGCACTCATGGTCGGCTGGAGCTTGAGTTCGACGTGTTCGAGGGGGCTGGGGCCTTCGTGTGCGGCGAAGAAACCGCGCTCTTGGAGTCGATCGAGGGCCGCCGCGGCATTCCCCGCTTGCGCCCACCCTATCCGGCCCAGAGTGGGCTGTTCGGCCACCCCACGCTCATCAACAACGTCGAGACCTACGCCAACCTGCCGTGGATCTTCCGCAACGGCGCGGCGGCCTTCGCCCAGTATGGCACGGCCAAGAGCAAAGGCACCAAGGTCTTCGCCCTGGCCGGCAAGACGGTCCGCGGCGGGCTGATCGAGGTGCCGATGGGCATCACCATCCGCCGGGTCGTCGAGGACATTGGCGGGGGAATCGCCGGTGGCCGCCGTTTCAAAGCCGTCCTCATCGGCGGACCGTCCGGCGGGTGCCTGCCCGAATCATTGATCGACACGCCGATTGACTATGAGTCGCTGGTGGAAAAGGGCGCGATCATGGGCTCCGGCGGCCTGGTCGTGTTGGACGACGGCGACTGCATGGTCGATATTGCCAAGTACTTTCTCAGCTTCTGCCAGCACGAATCGTGCGGGCGTTGCACCTTCTGCTGCGTCGGCACGCGGCGGCTGCACGACATCCTCCAGCGGCTCACGGAAGGCGCCGGAGTGGCGGGCGACCTGGAGGAGCTGGAACGGCTCAGCGGCCTGGTCAAGTCGGCCAGCCTGTGCGGGCTGGGGAAGACGGCGCCGAACCCGGTAATCACCACCTTGCGGTATTTCCGCGACGAGTACGAGGCCCACCTGCAAGGCCGCTGCCCGGCCGGCGTCTGCAAGAACCTGATCCACTACGAGATCGAGGACACCTGCATCGGCTGCACCTTGTGCGCCCAGCATTGTCCTGTCGGTGCCATCGGTTGGACGCCCTACGCGAAACACCGCATCGACTCGGCCCTTTGCACGCGTTGCGATGCCTGCCGGCAAGTCTGCCCGACCCACGCCGTGAGGGTGAACTGAAGATGCCGACGATCAAGATCGACGGACAACCAAGTTCGGCGCGGCCAAGTTCGGCGCGGGTCTCCCGACCCCGCCGAAAGGTCCGACCGAAGGTCTCTTCCTGCGCCGGGAGACCTTCGGTCGGTGGCGTGGCTCGGTCGGAGACCGGCCACAACAGCGTGTCCCCGACCCACGCCGTGAGGGTGAACTGAAGATGCCGACGATCAAGATTGACGGACAACCAAGTTCGGCGCGGCCAAGTTCGGCGCGGGTCTCCCGACCCCGCCGAAACGCCCGACCGAAGGTCTCCCCCTGCGCCGGGAGACCTTCGGTCGGCGGCGTGGCTCGGTCAGAGACCGGCCACAACAGCGTGTCCCCGACCCACGCCGTGAGGGTGAACTGAAGATGCCGACGATCAAAATTGACGGACGAGCCATCGAGGTTGCAGACGGCGCCACGGTGCTGGCGGCTGCCCAGCAGATCGGGATCCACATTCCCACGATCTGCTTAAGCGGCAATGGCTGCCCGCCTTCGGCCTCATGCTTCGTATGCGCGGTTAAGCTGACGCGGACCGGCCAGATGATCCCGTCTTGCGCCACGCTGGTCGCCGACGGCATGGAGGTCGAGTCGCAGACCCAGGAAGTCGAGGAAGTCCGCCGCGCGGCCGTAGAACTGATTCTCAGCGACCACGTGGGCGATTGTATTTCGCTCTGCTCCCAGAGCTGCCCGGCGCACACGGACATCGCGGCCATGCTGCGGCAGGTTCACGCGGGCCATTTTGCCGACGCCATTGCCATTGCCAAGCGGCACCTGGCCCTGCCGGCCACCTTGGGCCGTGTATGCCATCGGCCCTGTGAACGGCCGTGCCGTCGCAAGACCTTCGATGCCCCCGTGGCCATTGGCCTGGTCGAACGCTGCGTCGCCGATCAGGATCTGGCTTCACCAACTCCCTACCGCCCCGACAGGGCTCCGCCCACGGGTCGCCGCGTGGCGATCGTCGGCGGCGGGCCCACGGGCCTGTCTGCGGCCTGGCACCTGCTGCTGCGGGGCCACGCGTGCACGGTGTTCGACGTGCGCGAGACGGCCGGCGGCAGCCTGTTCGATGAGTTTCCCGCCAACCTGTTGCCGCCCGAAGTGGTGGCCGCGGAGGTGGAACAGATCCGCCGCTTGGGCGCTGATTTCGAACTCGGCGGCCCGCGCGTCGACGCCGCCGGCATGGAACACCTGTTGGCCGAGTTCGACGCGGTCTTGTGTGCGGTCGGCCGGGTCAACAGCCCCGAGGCGGCCGAACTCGGCCTGACGACCGGCCTGCACGGCATTGGCGTCAACCGCTTCCTCCAGACCAGTCGCCCGCGGGTGTTTGCCGCCGGTCAGGCCGCGCGCCGCACGGGCCATCGGGTCCACTCGGTCGCGGGCGGCCGACTGGCGGCGATCTACCTCGATCAATTCCTCTCCGGGGCCCCGTTGGTTCGCCAGGTCCAGCCTTTTTCCAGTCAGGTCAAGTGCCTGAAGCCGGAAGAGATGCGACAGTTCATGGCCGATGCCGATCCGGTGCCGCGCGTAAGGCTCCCCTCTCCTTCCGGGAGAGGGGCAGGGGGTGAGGGCAGTTCGTACAGGGCGGCGGAAAGTGCGCATCTCGGTCCAGTCTCCCCTCACCCCGGCCCTCTCCCGGCGGGAGAGGGGAATCTGGCCTTGACCCCCGAGGAAACCATGCGCGAGGCCGGCCGATGCTGCCGTTGCGATTGCCGCAAGGCCGACAACTGCCGCTTGCGCGACGCCGCCCAGGAACTTGGGGCGCGGCGCAACCGCTACCCTGCGCCGCGACGAGAGGTCGAGGTCCGCACCGATCATTCCTTGGTCATTTATGAGCCCGGCAAGTGTATTCGCTGCGGAAACTGCCTCCGCGTGGCAGAAAAAGCCGGCGAACCGTTGGGGCTGACCTTCGTGGGTCGCGGATTCGACGTCCGCGTTACGGCTCCGCTGAACGATGCCTTGTCGGCGGCCCTGCAACGGGCCGCGCGGGAATGCGTGGAGGCCTGCCCCACTGCTGCCCTGGCGCTGAGACTGGAAAGCGAGCCGGCCGAGACCGCTTCCGCAGCAGTAGGATGGGACCAGCGAGCTTCCGGCGAGCGCCGGCCCACCGTAATCGAGAATGATAGCGAAGGAACGGTGGGCCGGCGCTCGCTACGCGAGCTTGTCCCACCCTACGGTCTCACGGAACCACAGGCCCGCATCTGGCCCGCCGAGGACCTTGCTGCTGCCCGGCAGGCGAGCCAGCCGACACGCGATGTGCAGTGGATCGAGCCCGTCATCCCCTGCCAGTCGGCCTGCCCGGCCCATACGCGGATACCAGAATACCTGGCGGCCATCGCCCGCGGGGAGTTCGACGCGGCCTACAAGATCAATCTGCAGGACAACGTCTTTTCAGCCGTGCTGGGTCGCGTCTGTGCCCGGCCCTGCGAAGCGGCCTGCCGGCACGGTCAGCCGGCCAATGGCGAAGCCTTGGCCATCTGCTTCAGCAAACGCGCGGCCGCCGATTTCTTCGCCGGCGAGCCCGTCACCCTGCCCCCGCTATTCGGCCAGCCGACGGGCAAACGTGTGGCGGTGGTCGGCGGCGGCGTGGCGGGCCTGACGGTGGCGCGGGAACTGGCACGCTGCGGCCATGCGGTCGCCGTGCTGGAGAAGCACGTGCGGCCGGGCGGCATGTTGAACCAGGGCATCCCGGCCTTCCGCCTGCCGCGCGACATCGTCGACCGCGAGATCGAGCAGGTCCGGCGGTGCGGCGTCGAAATCCGCAGCGGCGTGGAGGTTGGCAAGGACGTGACACTGACCGATCTGCTGGGCCAACATGACGCCGTGGTGCTCGCCGGCGGTACCCTGCGGCGGAACCGCCTCGATCTGCCGGGCGGAGACCTGGCCGGCATTCGCCATGGGCTCGACTTCCTGTTGGAGGTCAACGAACAACGGCTCACCGCGCTGGCCGGCGCTACCATCGTGATTGGCGGGGGGTTCACGGCCATGGACTGCGCCGCGCGGCTAAACGGCTTTCCGGCGGAACGGTCACCGTCTGTTACCGGCGTTCCCGCCACGAGATGCTCGTGACGCCCGGCGAGTTGGAAGAGCTGGAGCGAGAAGGCATCCCGCTTGAGGAAATGCTTGCGCCGACGGGCTACGAGGGCGACCGGGTACCCACTGGTGGGTGCGGGCACGTCCGCGGCGTTCGCTTCGTGCGTACGGCATTGGGCGAGCCCGATGCCAGCGGCCGGCGGCGGCCGGTCCCCATTCCCGGCAGCGAAGGCGTCTGGCCGGCCGATAATGTCATCCTGGCGACCGGCCAGTTCCCGGATACGAGTTGGATCGACGCCCCGCTCCGCGGTCAATTGGTCGGCGACGACGGCTGGCTCACCAGCGGCCGAGCCGTCCGCACGGCCCACGAGAAACTGTTCGCCGCCGGCGACTTCGCACAGGGCGCGATGAGCCTGATCGACGCCATCGGGCATGCCAAACGCTGCGCCCGCGAAATCGACACCTTTCTTTGCGGCAGGGAGCGCTGGGGCGAGCAGGCGGTGGTTGAGCACGCTGCGTCTACGGGCCATGAACCGGGCATGAATGGGTGCGCCCGTCAGGTCATGCCCGCGCGGCCGGTTGCCGAGCGCCGCCTGACCACCGAGGTCGAGACGGGCTTCTCGGCCGAGGCGGCCTGTGCCGAGGCCACGCGCTGTTACCTCTGCTGTTACCTGTTGGATCTCGACGCCACTCAATGCATCCATTGCGGCGCCTGCCTGGAACGTCAAGGCCACGGAAAGCTGCATCGTGCCAGCCTGGGGCCCCGGCCACCGCAACGGTACCGCTGTGACCGAACCCACGCTGGCCGAGTTTTTCCAGGAGCGGGCCCGGCTGGCGATCGATCAGGACCAGTGCATACGTTGCGGCGCCTGTGCCGACGTGTGTCCCATGCAGTGCATCCGCATACGGAGAGTCGTCCGCATGCCAGGTGCACCGGTTTGCGGTTAGACCAAGTGACTTCCATTAGCGGACCTCGCCGCTCGGATTCTTCGATCCGGTCACATCGGAAAATACTTGACCATGTCATTGCACTCGTCCGGGGTCAGGCAGTGCGCGGCAAGGAGGATCTCATCAATCGCTTGTCCAATCGGCATTCGGTCGTCGACCAGGAAAACGCCCGGCAACGGCTGGCCTGCCGCGACTCGGGCGTGGGCGAATGGAGGAATCGTCTTGCCATCGTGACTCAGGACAACCAGCCCATGGATGGCAGCCCATTCCAGAATGGTTGGATCCGGTGCCGCCGCCAAACCAACGTCGCGCGACGATCAACGAAACAGCGCGGCGATTCGGTCCCGATGCCAGGCGTGCTTCAAGTAATCCAGGATGTCGAACATGGTGATCGGCGTACCGGCGATCTTCAGGCCGCGCCTGCGCTCGATAATCGTGGCTTCGGTAGGATTTTTGCAGTCTCGCCCGGGCGGGACTCCAACATGCTCACGGCTTCTGGTCCGCGGGCTTCTTCCGACCCACGCCCGACTTCTCCGCGGCGGCGGGATCGCGCGCCAGCAACTTGCCGGTGTCTTTGTCCCAGCGAACGCTGCGAACCTTCAAGCGATGTTCGCCGTGGCAATCGGTGCATACCACCTTCTTCGGATTCGTGTTCGGGGGAAAGCGGGTCTGGAACATGGCGATGACCTTCCGCGCCGAGGCGTTATGGTCCTCATGGCACTCGCTGCAGGAGTTGTCGATCCTGATCGAGGGATACATCTTTTCCGGCGGGGTCACGTTGTCCTCGTCGTTGCGGTGGGGAAGCGAGGCGCCATGGCACCGGGCACAGCCGATGTTCTCCTTGGCATGGACGGTCACCATCACTTCGTCCTGGAAGTTGCCGTGACAGACCAGGCACGCGCTGTTGTCGGCCCGCGGGTGCTTGGGATCGGCCGGGGCGGAATCTTTGGCCAGCGGTTCGTCCAACAGAAGCGGCGCGGCCGGATCGACCTTCAGCGGCGGCAGGCCCGCGGGCTTGTCCGCAGCCGAAACGAACCAGCCGGCCGTCACGACCATAACCAAAGCGGCAATCCAGACAAGATGCTTCATCATAGGGCGCGTTCCGATACTATATTGCGACATGCCAATGTGGGGCAGATCGCTAATCTGCTGTGTTCTTGGCAGGTTGCAAACGTGCCCTGCCTTGCCACGCGAGTTCAAACGTATTCCCATGTGGGGCAGATCGCCAATCTGCTGTGTTCTTGGCAGGTTGCAAACCTGTCCTGCCTTGCCACGCGAGTTCAAACGTATTCCCAGTCTTTCAGCCACTGATAGTGACTGGGCAAACAGGCCCAGGCGCGGTCCATGGCGCCGTCCAACTCGGCGCGTTCCTTGGCGTCCAACTCGCGGCGCTCGGCCACGGCCAAGGCCGCATTGTCGACCTGCTGCTGGCTGATCATGCCCGGAATGGGCGCGGTGATCGCCGGATTGCAGAGAATGGCCCGCAGGGCGAGCCGCGCGATGCGGTTGTCTTCCTCGGCGTGAGGGCTGTCGGGCGAACTATCGCCCTTGAAGAGCGAGTTGCTGGCAAAGGGCTTGATGCCGAACCAGCCCACGTCGAGCTTCTTCATCGCCGCCCACAGGCCCGACTCGTCGGTCACGACCTTGGTCTTGGCGGTGTAAGGCGTGCAAATGACCTCAAGCTGGTGGGGGAACGTCTCGATCATCCGCTTGATGTGCGGGCGGTCGTGCGACGAGATCCCCGTGAAGCGTGCCTTGCCGGTCTTCTTGGCCCATTCCAAGGCAGTAACCGTCTCCTCCATTTCCCTGTCGGTATGGGCACTGCTGCCCTCGTGGCAGGTGATCCGCCAGATATCGACATGCTCCAGCCCGGCGGTCTTCAAACCGTAGTCAAGGCCTTCCTTGAGCTTCTGCGTGATCCAGCCTGAGGGCAGCGGCTTGCCCGCCTTGGCGGCCTCGGTCCACTCGTGCCCCAGGCGGCGCATCTCGGCCTCGTACCAGGAGTAGCCGAGGTACATCTTGTCGCGGCGGCCCTTGAGCGCCTTGCTGTAGGCCAGCACCTCCTGGCTGACGCAGGCGTCGATGTAATTGATGCCGCGATCGATGCAGCGGCTGACGACGTCGAAGCGGTTCTTCTCGAACTCGGAACTACCCTCTCCCAGGCTGATCCAGCCCTTGCCTTGCTCCCGGCGGCCGACGACCTTGTCGATCCGCTTCCAATGTCCTCCCAGGCAGACGGCCGAAACCATCAGCCCCGTCTTGCCGCAGCGGCGGTATTCCATTTGCGGATTGTAGTTGAGGACCGGACGGGTGTCGGCCTTGTCGGGGTTGCCCGCACGCACGGTATACGTCGGCGCCAGACCCAGGGCCGCTCCCACGGCGGCGACGGCGCTGCCGCGCACGAAATCTCGACGAGTTACGTTGGTATCAGTCACAGAACGCTCCTTTACGCTTGTCGGCGTTGATGGTGCGGCGAAGCGCCCCCGGTCGGGCCTGGCCGCTTGCGGCGAGTATGAATGTCACGGTGAACCGGTCGAAAAACGGCGGGAACCGATTCATGCCAGCATCATAGCAAGGCTGCAAACCGAGTGTCAAGCAGATTTCTCTGCATTTTGACAGAGCGCCACCAGGTTCGGCGCGGGTCTCCCGACCCCGCCGAAACAGTTGACCGAAGGTCTCCCTATTCGCTCACGAGACCTTCGGTTGGCAGCGTGGCTCGGTCAGAGACCGGCCACTACGGCGATTTCTCTGCATTTTGACAGAGAACAGTTTCTTTTTTCCAGGCGATCGCCGCCGTGGGGCAGGCGGCCACGCACTCCGCGGCGACTTTCAAGAGGGCCTCGGCGGCCGAATGCCCCAGCGGCACGCCGACTCGCACGTCGAAGCCGCGGCCGATGTAGGTCAGCCCGAGATGTTCCCCGCCGGCCGCCGTGATCTGCACACAGAGTCCACAGTCGATGCACTTGCCCGGCTCGAAAAGGATGTCGGCATGGCGGGTGTCCTGATCGTATTTCCTGCGTTCCGCCTTGAAACGCCGCGGGTCGGCGCCGTAAAGCGCGGAATACTTCCGCAACCGGCAGGTCTTCAGGGCGCGGCAATCGCAATGCAGACATCGCGCGGCCTGCTCGGCCGCAACCGAGCGTTCGACGTCGCTTATGGATAGGCGGCGTGGGACCTGCGCCGTATCCGTGGAAAGCTGCACCAACTCGTCGTGGGCCATCTTCCCGATCCGCGTGGTGAACGGCGGGCTCGTTCCGGTAACCGCCTGCCCGGAGAGATATTGTTCGATGGCCACTGCGGCCTCCTTGGCGTCGGCCACGCTGCGAATGCCGGTCGTTCCCTGCCCGCGCAAGGCGTTCCCCACCGCGAAGACCCCCGGCAAGTTCGTCTCGTAGGTGCGGCGTTTGACGGCAATCCCGCCGCCGGAAACGCCGACGCCCCAAGGCGGCGCCTGCTCGGCGGCGGTCCAACCGACGGCGATTACCACGGCCCCGTGATCGGCTCGAAGTTCCGCCAGCGAAACGTCGCGGCCGATCCGCGTATTCAGCCGCGTTTCCATGCCCAGGCGGAGGATCTGGGCGATCTCGCGCTGCAGAACTTCAGGGGGCAGTTTCTCGGCCGGGATCTCGCGGCCGAACATCCCACCCAACGTATCCGTATCGTCGAAGATCGTGCAGGTGTGGCCGCCTTGGGCCAGATAATAGGCCGCTGCCAGCCCGGCCGGCCCGCCGCCGACAATGGCCACCCGCTTGCCCGACGCGGGGCGACACGGCGGCAGATAAGGCGCCGCCGAGGCCAGATCGACGTCGGCCACGATCCGTTTAAGCTCGCAGATCGCGATCGCCCCGTCGAGGTTCCCGCGGCGGCAGACCTTTTCGCAAGGGGCCGGGCAGATCCGCCCCAGCACGGCCGGCATGGCGATGTCGGCCTTGACCGTGACCAGGGCCTCGCGGAGCTCGCCCGCCGCGATTTGGCGGAGCATCTGTGGAATGTTCATCTGCGCCGGGCAGCCGAATGAACAGGGGGCCACGCAATCGCCCAGGTGATCGCTGAGGAGCAACTCCAGCGTGCTGCGGCGGACGGCACGGATCTCGTCGGTCTCGCTCTCGACCTGCATGTCCTCGGTCACCGGCGTGGCGCAGGCCGGCACCATGCGGCCGCCGGGCAGGAGTTTCACCAGGCAGACCAGGCAGGAAGTCGACGGTTCGCACTGCCGCGAGAAGCAAAGCGTGGGGATCTCGATGCCCAACCGCTCGGCCGCATCGAGGATCGTCGATCCGGCCGGCATGTCGATTTCGCGTTGGTCGATGGTGACGTGGGGCATACTGTATTCGGCACACGCCGTGTGCAGTTGATTCGAGGCGGCACACGGAGTGCGCCGGATACGTTTTATTCCACAAATATCGCCTTGGTCGGACAAATCTGGCGGCAGGTGTCGCAATGCGTACACTTCTGCATGTCGATCGTGTGCCGGGCGTAGGGCGTCATGGGGATGGCATCGCTCGGACACTTCTGGGCGCACAGCGTGCAACCGATGCACCCGTCGCTCACCCGGTAGGCGATCAAGTCCTTGCACTTGCCCGCCGGACAGCGGCCGGCCAGGTGGGCCTCGTACTCCGCGCGGAAATAACGCAGCGTGGAGAGCACCGGGTTGGGCGCGGTGCGGCCCAGCCCGCAGATGCTGCCGGCCCCCACGGTGCGGCTGAGTTGCTCGAGCAATTCGAGGTCGCCTGTTTGACCCTTGCCGCCGCAGATGCGGTCGAGGATTTCGCGCATCCGCCGCGTGCCGATGCGGCAGAGCGTACACTTGCCGCACGACTGGTCCTGAGTAAAGCGGAGGAAGTAGCGGGCCATATCGACCATGCAGTCGCGATCGTCGAGGACCACCATGCCGCCGGAGCCCATGATCGCACCGACCTCGGACAGGGCCTCGAAATCGACCGGCGTGTCGGCCAGCTCGGCGGGCACGCAGCCGCCGGACGGCCCGCCGATCTGCACGGCCTTGAATGTCCTTCCGTTGGCCACTCCGCCGCCGATCTCCTCGACGATCTGGCGAACGGTGATGCCCATCGGCACTTCGATCAACCCGCCCCGCACGATCTTGCCGGCCAGAGCGAAGACCTTGGTCCCGGTGCTCTTTTTCGTACCCATTCGGGCGAAGGCCTCGGCCCCGTTGCGGAATATCCAGGGCACCATGGCATAGGTTTCGACATTATTCACCGAGGTCGGCTGGCCCCAGAGGCCCGACTCGGCGGGGTAGGGGGGACGCAGCCGGGGCATGCCGCGGCGGCCTTCCAACGAGGCGAGCAAGGCGGTCTCTTCGCCGCAGACAAAGGCCCCGGCCCCCTCCTTCACGGAAATGTGCAAGCGAAAACCGGTGCTCAGCACCCGGTCGCCCAGCAGGCGGCGGTCTTCCAGGTTGTGCAGGGCCTCGCGGATCCGTTTCACCGCCAGCGGATACTCGGCGCGAATATAGAAGATGCCTTCATCGGCCCCGACCGCCCTGGCGGCGATCGCCATGCCTTCGATAATGCGATAGGGAAACGACTCCAGGAGCATGCGGTCCATAAAAGCCCCCGGGTCGCCTTCGTCGCCGTTGCAGATGACGTATTTCTTCTCGCCTGCCGCAGCCCGGGCCGTGGCCCACTTCTGTCCCGTGGGAAATCCGGCCCCGCCGCGGCCCCGCAGCCCGCTGGCCCGCGCTTGCTCGATGACCTGCTCGGGCGAGAGGTCTTCCAGACAGTGCCGCAGGGCCTTGAAGCCATCGTGGTGCAGATACTCGTCCAGGTCCGTCGGATCGATCTGGCCGCTATACTCGGTGGCCACGTGCCGCTGCAGTCCAAGGAACGCGCAGACCGGCCGGTCCCGAACGTCGATCGCGCGATCGACGACGGGGTCGGGTGTCTCGTCGCTGAGCAAGCGATCGAGCCAACCGGTCGCGCGATGGCCCATCCGTTGCCAGAGATTCTTGGGTTGGTATTGCGAAAGCACAATCGCCCGGGCATCTTCGGCCCGCACACGGGCGAAGAGTCTTGACGGGCCGCCGCCAGCGGGAATCAGTTCCACCAACGGCGTCTGATGGCACATCCCCACGCAGCCGACCTGCTTCACCACCGCCCGGCCCCCGGTGGCGGCCAAGGTGCGGCAAATGGTCTCATGGACCTTTCCGCTGCCCAATGCCTGGCAGCACGAACCCAGCCCAACTCGGATCTCGCCCACGGGGCCGTCGTGCATTGCCGCCGCCAGATTGGAGGGCCGGCCTTCGCTATCCTGGGAGAGGAATGCCTCGATCACTTCGCCACAACGCTGCGCGTTGAGGTTGCCGTAGGTCACATGGTCGATCTGAATCACTGGGGCCAGCGTGCAGCAGCCCAGGCAGGCGACCTTATCGACCGTGAACAGGCCCTTGGGATCGGTATCGTTGCCGCGGCCGATGCCGAGGTGGCGTTCCAAGGCGTCTTGCACCAATTCCGAGCCTTTCACGTGGCAGGCCGTGCCGTGGCAGACGCTGATGATGTGCTTGCCGACCGGCCGGTGGCGGAACTGTGTGTAAAATGTGGAAACGCCGGTGATCGTGGCCGGGGTGATTTCGGTCAACTGGCAGACTCGCTCCAATGCCTCGCGGGGCAGGTAGCGAAAATGCGACTGAACGGCCTGCAAGATGGGGATTACGGCCTCGGTGCGCCGGCCCAGACGCGCGACGGTTTGATCGACGAACTGGAGATCGGAATCGTTCAAGACCGCGCGGATGGGACGTGGGTGTTCGTAGTAATAGGGCAGATTGAATTGTACCGCCTGGCGGCAGTTGGAGACAGTGCTTGCATGATTGCCGCCCCATTTGGTACGATTTTTGAAAGATCAATTCTCCTTGAATATGCTCGACGCTTCGCCGCTGCTGCTGATCCAACTCACCCCGCCGGGCCGCGGGGCCGTGGCAAGCCTCCGCATCGAGGGTCCCGGGGCCTTAGACGCGGTTGCCCGACAGTTCGTCACCCGCAGCGGGCGGCCGCTGGCCGATTTCACGCCGGGGCGGATCGTTGTCGGCCGGTTTGGTCCCGGCGGCGAGGAAGTCGTGGTCAACTGGCATTCCAACGACCATGGGCACATGGTGCCCACGATCGAACTCCACTGTCACGGCGGATTGGCGGCGGTCGCCCGCACGGAAGAGATCCTCGTCCGCGCTGGCTGTCGGAGACTGTCCTGGCAAGAATGGATCGCCCGCCAGGAGCCCGACCCGATTGCCGCCGCCGCCCGACTGGCCCTGGCCGAAGCGCGAACGACGCGGACGGCGGCCGTTCTGCTGGATCAGTATGGAGGCGCGTTGCGGCGGGCCATGGAGCAAATCGAGTCCTTCCTGCAGGCCGGTGCGAATGAAGCAGCTCGGCAATCGGTCGACGCCCTGTTGGCCCAGGCTGACCTTGGTTTGCACCTTACCCGGTCGTGGCAGGTCGTCGTGGCCGGGCTGCCCAACGTGGGCAAGAGCAGCCTGGTCAACGCGATTGCTGGTTACCAGCGGGCGATCGTGCACAGTACGCCGGGGACCACCCGCGATATTGTCAGCGTGCAGACCGCCATGGACGGCTGGCCCGTGGAAATCTCCGACACGGCCGGCCTGCGGGAGACGGGCGGGGAAATCGAGCGGGCCGGGCTCGATCTGGCCCGGCAGAAGATTCTCGCGGCCGATCTGATCGTGTTGGTCTTCGACAACTCGCTGCCGTGGTCAGATCAGGACCAGGCCCTGGTCGAGGCCCATCCCGCGGCCTTGCGGGTACACAACAAGAGCGACGTGCCTCCTGCCTCTGGCCCTGGCCAACGGCCGCCCGGCGTGGAAGTCAGCGCGATGCACTCGGCCGGGATCGACGGCCTGTGCCATGAAATTGCCGTGCGCCTGGTGCCGCACCCGCCCCCGCCCGGCGCCGCCGTGCCGTTTGAGCTGGAACAGATCGAGAAGATCCGCGGGTTTCAAGGGAGCTTGAACGATGCTCTGCAGGGTGGGAGCAGCTCGTGCAACCGGACCTGAACCGCATCGAGAAACTCAATGTGTAATGGGGCTTTGATCGTAGCCTTGCCAACCGCTGTCACTGCTCAGCGGGAGGTACGGCACGTCCCTTTGATTTTCTGGAAATCGCCAAAATCCCTCTGGACTCGGCTTGAACTTCGTGGGTATCCTGCGTGCGCGTTATAGTGTTTCCGTGCCAGACCTGCACAGCGACGTTCAAGGAGGAACGCGCCATGCCTATTCAACGGTTTCGAGTCGCTCGCAATTTCTTTCTCTTCGGCCTTGTGCTGGTGACCCTTTCGGCCTCAGCCGCGGATGTCGGCCAGAGTACGGCTGAAGTCCAGCCGCCTCCGGTTCCCGGAGTACCGGGCGCCCAGCCCGGCCCGACCAGGTCCACTTTGCCGATGGCAGTGCCCTGCCGTCGGAGGAAGGGCCAAACGTGCTGACGGCCGTGCCCACGCCCGCGCCGCGGCCCCTGGCCTCGCCCAGCGGGCCCCAGCCCCTGGAACCGCCCCCGCTGCCATCGCCCCCGACTACAGCCGGGAAGCCCGTGCCCCAGAGTACTGGGTACCCCAACAATGGTGCGCCGCTGGTCCCCGTGCCGGAGTCGAAGTACCTCGGACCGGCCGAGATCGAGGTCACCAGTTTCCACGGCATCACCCCGGGCGCCAGCACCCGCGGCGACGTGGAAAAGGCCTGGGGAAAACCCAAGGATTCGCGAAAACTCGACGGCGGCTTGATGCAGTTGTACTCGGTCGATCCGTTCCCGCGCGTGGAAGTGGCCTATGCGGGCGACAACAAGGTCACCTCGCTGGTGATCCGCTTCGAACACGGCTTCCCGGCCGCTCAGGTCGCCGAACAGTTGGAACTGTCCAAGGTCCAGCCCGTGCTGGTTTCCAACGAGTTGGGCCAGGTCCTGGGCCAGTCCTATCCCGAGCGCGGGGTGCTCTTTTCCTTCGAGCCCGCCGCGGACCCGGGCAAGGCGCTGAAGAAAGTCACCCATATCGTGCTGGAGCCGATCACGGCAGAACCCTTTGTGCTGCGGGCGGAAACGAACCTCGACATCCGGCCCGAATTCAGCTTGCACGACGCCGAGCAGGCGATCAAGCTGCAACTGGGCAATGCGCGGGCCCAATGGCTGCGGAGCCGTGCCCTGAGCGCCCTGGGCGAGCACGAGCAGCGCGGTAGCGGCGGCGGCGGCGGCGGTCCGCCTCGAGCCCCGCGATGCCCGCTACCAGGTCACCAAGGCCCAAACCTTACAGCAGGCCGGCCAGATTGCCGAGGCCACGGCAGAAGCGGAGAAGGCCATCGGTCTGTGCGAACAACGGCCCCACGTCAAGGCGCGGGTGATGTGCTTGCTCGGCGATTTGAAGGCCGCCGGCCCCCATCCTGACTACAAGAAGGCCCTTCAACTGCACACGCAGGCCTTGCAGGCGGCCGATGCCCTGATCTCCGACAAGCATCCGGCGATCCGCGTCGCCGCCAAGGAAGTCCTGCTGGACGCCCATCTTGGCGCCTGCAGGACATTGCCTGGGGGGCCTGGCGCGAGAAAGAGCGGTCCGCCGAGAATTGGATCGGCAAGGCCTGGGAAATCGCCCAGGACCTGGTCAAGAGCGAAGACGGCAGCGACGAGTTTCTCTTCCGCGTGAGTGCGCGGGCCCTCTCGGCCGACGTCGGCCTGCAAGGCAAGCTCGATCCGGCGAAATGGGCGAAAGAGGTGGTGAGGAGCGGCGAGGTGTTGATTTCGGCCGCCCCCGAACCAGGCCGCAAGGCAGAGTTGCAGTGGCAGGTCGCCATGTCGCTCTACGACGCCATGCAAATCTATCAGATGCGTTTCAATCAGGACGAGGCCCTGCACTACGGCGAACTGGCCATCAATTACCTGGAGAAAAGCGGGCGGCAAAACAAATCGCCTACGGCCGCCTACCTGTTGGGCCGCACCTATTTTCGCATGGGCGCCGTGTATGCCAACAACCGCAAGGACCACCGCACGGCTGTGAGCTGGTTTGAAAAGGCCATCCCCTTGCTCGGCAAGTCGCCGCCGCAGGATGCGATGGTCGATTTCGGCCGGCTCGGCGATTCGTTCGTGAGCATGGGTGTATCCTACTGGAACGCGGGCTATCAGAAGAAGGCCGTCAAGCTGACCGAGCACGGAACCGACTTGATCGAAGAGGCCGTTCGCCGCGGCGCCCACGACCGCAGCGTGCTGGTGATCCCCTACACGAACCTGGCGGCTATGAAACGCGAAATGGGCGATAGCGCCAGCGCCGCGCGGATGCAAGAACTGGCAGAAAAAGCCAAGGGCACCACGACCCGCTAATTATTGGTCGTACTGGGCAAACCAGGCATCCAAGGCCAACACTGCCGCATTCTTCTTGGGCTGTTGGTCCGAATTATCCGCACGGTCTGCATCCTGCCACAGCCAGGCCGGATCGCCTGCAATCCGCTTGGCCGACCCAGGGTACTGGGCGCCCCGCGATGCGAAGAACTGGTCCGCCGACCATGAGTACATGGTGCCCGCCCGGGGTACCTGGTACCCCGCGTCCACAGCGGCGGCGGGGACGGATTGGCTTGGGAGCGACGCCTTGAAGAGGCTGACGGCGGTTGCGCCGATCGTCAGGCTTGTGTTGGCGGCGATCCCGGACGCGTTGGACACGATGAGCTTGCCGGCAGAGACTAGGGTGCCGCCCGTGTAGCTGTTCGTACCGGCGAGAACCACCGTCCCCTGACCCGGAGTACCAGGTACCCCGCCGATGGTCAGTCCGCCTGCGCCGCTAATCCTGCCCGAGATGGTCAAGGGGCTGCCGGCAACGGGAAGTACGGTCACATGGTTGACCAGCACCAGCGGACCGGTAATCGTATCCGTGGCCGCGTTGAATGCCGGCTGATTGGCCAGGGGATTGCCAAACTGGTCGAATGCCGTCGCCGACCATGGGTACATCGTGCCCGGCGGCTGACCGGTAGCGATGATGCTCGTGAGTATCTGGTTCCCCGTGAATAGGGCGGCGCCCGTGCCGATCGTCAGGCCTGTGTCGTCGGCGAGCGCGGACGAATTGGACACGATGAGCTTGCCCGCAGAAACTACAGTGCCGCCGGTGTAGCTGTTCGCACCGGCAAGAACCACCGTCCCCGCATTGTCAACGGTCAGCCCGCCCGCGCCGCTAATCCCGCCGGTGATCGTCAACGGGCTGCCGGCAGCGGGACGCACCGTTACGTTGTTGGCCAGCACCAGCGGACTGGTAATCGTATCCGTGCCCGAGTCGAATTCCGGCTGATCGGCCAGGGGAACGCCAAACTGGTCGAACGCCGTCGCCACCGGCGGCTGGCCGGCAAGGCTGATGGTCGTCAGTGTCTGGTTCACCGTCACGCTTACGCTGCTGGTGGTCGACAGTCCGCCCGGATCGGTGATCGTCACGGTGAACTGATAGCTGCCGGCCTGAGTAAACGTGGCCGTGGCATTCTGCGCGGCATGCGTGCCGTTGACGCTGAAGGTGGGCGGGCTGGCCCCAGTGGGCAAAACGGTCGCGGCCCACGTATACGTGAGGTTCGACTCGCCGCCTCCGTCCGCATCGACCCCCAGGACGGAAAGGCTGGTGGTCGTGCCGGCAACCGTACTCGGCATTGCCGCGGCCGGGTCGGCCACCGTGGGAGCGGCGTCGGTGATCGTCACCACTGCCGCGTTGCTGTTGATGCCGCCGGCAGCCTGGGCCTGGACCGTGGCCGACCCCGAGGCATAGGGGGCCGTGTAAAGCCCGCTGGCGTCGATGCTTCCTGCGCCGGACAGCACGGACCACGTCAACGGAGGCGGACTGGTAAACGCCGCACCGAACTGGTCATAGGCGGTGGCGACAAATAGTTGCGTCTGACCCGATCCGACGTTCGCCATCGCCGGACTGACCGCGATGCTCGTCAGCGTCTGGTTCACCGTCACGCTCACGCTGCCGGTAGCGGTCAGTCCGGCGGGATCGGTGATCGTGACGAGGAAACTGTAGGTTCCGGCTGCTGTGAACGTGGCCGTGGTGTTCTGCGCCGCGTTGCTGCCGTTGGCCGAAAAACTCACCGGGGCCGGCGGCATTCCCGTCGTGGCCCAGGTATACGTCAGTGCCGATTGGCCCGCGTCGTCAGCCCCCAGGACCGAGAGGGCCGCAGTCGTGCCGGTCACCGGACTAGGCGTGGCGGCCGCGGGCGTGGCCACTATAGGCGGAACCGCCTCAAGGCCGGGAATAGCGCTGGAACTGATGGCCGTACTGTAAATCCGCACGTCGTCGATGGCGCCGTCGAAATAGTTCGCGGCGCCTAAGGGATAGGTCGCTGCCCCGATACCCCAACTTTCAAGAGTACTCGACAGATTGATGAGATTGGTGGAATCGGCCGACGACGCGACGAGTTGGCCGTCGCGGTACAGCCGCCACGTCTGGCCGTCGAAGGTGCCGGCCAAATGCACCCAGGAGTTCAAGTCCTGGGACGGGATCGCCACGGAGGCGCCGTGGAAGTTGCTACTGACGTCAAAGCCCACCTGGTACGTCCCGGAACTGGTGATCATCAGGTCGACGTAGTTGCTGGTGCTTTCCTTATAAACGATAATGTACTGGTTGGTAGTTATGCTCGCCGGCTTGATCCACGCGGCAAACGTGATCTGATCGCTCGCGAAGATTTGCAAGGCCGTAGGGTTGCCGAGGCTCACCACGCTGCTGCTGCCGTTGAACCCCAAGGCAGACGTGCCGTTGACGCCGTTCGGCGGCGCAAGCCAGGTGCCGTTGCTGATCGTGCCATTATCGCCATTCGCGCTGGAGTCGTAGGCCGTGGCGCCTGTGCCTTCGTTGAACTTCCACCAACCGGCAGACGCGACGATGGTTACGCTGGCCGTGGCTTGGAAACTCCCGAGTTGGGCCGTTATGGTGTCCGATCCGGCCGCGGCAGGCGGCGTGTAAAGCCCGCTGGAGGTGATCGTCCCCTGGGCGGCCGTCCAGGTCACGCCCGGCGCTGCCATGGCGCCGCCGAACTGATTGAGTCCCGTGACGGTAAACTGGTCTTGCGATTGCGTCGAGAGGGTCACGGAGCCGGGCGTTAAACCACCGATCGAAGTCAGCGTCTGGTTGACCGTCACGTTCACGCTGCTGGTGGCGGTAAGTCCGACGAGATTCGTGATGGTGACCTGGAAAGTATAATTGCCAGGCGCGGTGAAGGTGACCGTGGTGTTCTTCGCGGCGTTGCTGCCGTTGATGCTGAAGCTGGGCACCCCGACCCCGCTGGGCACCGCCGTCGCCGCCCAACTGTAGGTCAGGCTCCCCTCACCCTCAAGACTGTCCGCCCCCAGCACCGAAAGGGCCGCCGTTGTGCCGGTGACCTGGCCACCCACAAGTGGGTTCCCGGTGGCACTCGCCGGCGTGGCCACAGTCGGGGCGATGGTGTCCACCGTGAAAGTCGTGCTGGGCCCGGCGGCGGGGGCCAGGTTCCCGGCCAGATCCGAGGCCGTGCCGGCGACGATGGAAATCCCCAGGGAACCGTCACCCGTAATGTTGCTGATGGTAACCGTGCGGGTCAGGCCCGAGCCAGAGACGCCGATCGTGCCGCTGGCGGTCCCGGTCTCGTTGAGGGTGACGTTCGCCGCGGCCAGGGTGCTGGAATTGAAGTTGGCATCGGCATAGGTCACCGTGTAGCTGACGGGCGTGCCGTTTGTAAAGGGCGCCGAAGGCGGCCCGATCGAGACGGTCGGCGGGATGGCGTCGATCGTGAAGGGCTGGCCCGTGAAATTGCCGACCAATGGATCATTGTTCTGGTCCACGATGGAAGTGTTGTCCACGAGGTTCAGGCCCAGCGTGCCGTTGCCGGAGACGTTGGTGACGGTCACGGTATAGGCCGAGCCGCTGCCGCTGAGGGATGCGATCGTGCCGGCGGTGCCATTGCTTGCCAGGGCGAAGTCGGCCAGCGCGACGTTCGTCACGCTCTCATTGAAGGTGACGGCATACTGCACGCTCGACGCATCGGTGACAGTCGATCCGATGGGACTGATCGACAGGACCACCGGGCCGACGGCCCAGGAGGTGCTGGCGGTGGTCACCAGCGGATTGCCGGACAGGTCCGTGATCGTCGATTCCAGGCCGTCGAGCGTGAGAACATAGGTGCCGTGGACGGTCGTCAGGTTGGCCAGGTTGCCGAGCGTCCAGTTCTGGTTGTCGCTGGTGGTGAGGGTTGCGCCCTCCAGGGGCTCGCTGGCAGGCACATCGGAGGTGTTCAGCGTCAACTGCAGGTCCTGCAGCGTGAAGTTCTCAACCGCTTCGCTGAAATGAATGGCAATCGAATTCACCGGTGAAGTGGGGGCGGTAATGGTCGCAGTCGGCAAGGTCGTGTTGATGCTTAACTGGTTGACCGTGGAGTTGAAGGCCGCGACGCCGGAGGCGTTGACCCCGGTGGCAACGACGTTGTAGGTGCCGGTGCCCAGCGTGGAAATGTCTCCCTGCGGCAGCGACCAGGTGCCGTCGCCGTTGTTGGTTGCGGCATAGGAACTGCCGTTGACCCGCACGGAGACCGAGGCGGCCGGATCGGTGACGGTGCCCGTCAAGGCGGGTGAGGTGTTGTTGGTCGATAGCGCATTGATGCCGACGGTGAAGGGGGGCGCAATGTAGGTGCCCGAGGCATAGGTGAAACTGAACGATAAGAAGTTCGTCGGCAGGGCCAACAAGGCCAGCGTCTTGACGTTGCTGACGGTCAACGTATGGCTGGAAGTGCCGAGGGCGGAAGTGGTCAGTTTGACGGTGTAGCCGTCCGATTGCAGCACGGCCGCGCTGATCGTGATGCCGCTGATCGAATAGTTCCCCTTGGTTTGCGCCGTTGTGGGGTCGACGGGCTCGGTGAACTGGACCAGGACCGACGTAGTGCTCGGTGTCATGATCGCGGCGATGCCGGCAGGCGCGGCCGTTACGGTGGCCGATTTCACGCCCTCGAGGCCGTCGAAATTGACCGCCGTGACCTGGTACGAATGCCGCGTCTTGGAGGAAATGCCGCTGGTATCGACGTAACTGGTCGTGGTCGAGATGACGTAGGGCTGGATCGTAATCGTGCCGGTGGCCGGCGAGGTTGGCGAGCCCGACACCGCGTAGCTGAACGTGTTGCCGCTGACGGCAGTGATCACGAACGTGCCGTTGTATGCCGACTGTGTCGCGCCGCTGACCACCACGCGCTGTCCCACGATGAACCCCGGTGGCGAGGAAAGCGTGGCCGTGGCCGCGGCCGTCGTCGAGCTGTAAGTCAGGCTGGTGATGGAGCGGGTGGATCCCAGATAGGCCGTGCCGTCGCGGTAGACTTGGTAGTAAGCCACGCCGCTGGGCAGTCCCAGCAGCGGGCTCCAAGCCAGTGTCACCTGGGTGTTGTTGGCGGTCACCGTGGCGCTGAGGTTCGCAGGGGCCGGAGGCGTCGTCGTGTCCAGTTGCGTGGTGGGGGGCGCCAGCCGAGTGCCCGGAATCGGGATCGTTGGGTCGGCGACCCCCGAGCTGTTGAGCTCCCAAGTGCTGGCCGGACCGCCCGTGGTTGCCGGGATCTCCCAGCGGACCGATAGGTTGTCGCCGCTGTCGGTGCCGTGCTTCTCCAGCGCCAGGATGTAGTAGGGCGTCCCCGCCGTCAGGTAGATCGATGTCGACGTCTGCTCCGGATTGCTCGGGTTGGACCACTGGCGGTATCCGGTGCTTGTCTCGACCCAGGCAATCTCCACCAGGCCGGCCGGACTGTTGTTCGTCGAGAGCCACAACTGGCTGCTGTCGTCGCTGGCGATGGTGAAGATGTAATAGCCGGTCGTAGGCGGATAGACGTAACCGCTGAGCGTTTCGCCGTAGTTGGTGTTCCCGGTGCTGTGGGGGGCCTCGAACGAGGTTTCGGCGGCGGTCGTCGTGGGCACGTTCGGATAGGTGATGGCGCTGGTGAGGTTGCTGACCGCCGTGCCGCTGCCGATGTTCGCGTAATAACGCCAGAGTATCGAGCCCGTGCCCTGGGTCTCATAGGTGAACGTGAAAGTCAGGGTGGCCGCCAACGGGTCGCCGGAGACCGTCGTCAGGTTCGTCATGGTGACCGTGTAGGCCGTCGCCAGCGTCATGGCCGAGGTAAGGGTCAGGGTCACCTCGGTATTGTCGCGGGCCAGCGCGACGGCGGAAACGGTCCGGCCCGACACGGCATAGTTGGCCAGGGTCGAGGCCACGCTGGCCGTCAGCGGCTCACTAAAGTACATCACGATTTGGGTCGTGCTGGGCTCGGCGTTGGAGAACATCGAAGGCAGGGCGAGGGCGATGCTCGCCGACGCCGCGCTGGCGTATCCGTCGCGGTTGACGGCCGCCACCGAATAGGCGTAGTTCGTTCCGTAGGCGGCGGTCGTATCCGCAAAGGAGGTTGTGGCCGAAGTGCCGACGGAGCTGCCATTGCGGTAGATGACGTAGTAGGCCACGCTGCTCCGCGGGTCGGACGACGCGCCCCAGGTGAGGCTGACTTCCGGAGTCGGACTCAACACGCCGTAGCCCGACAGGTTGGCCGGGATCGAAGGTGCCGAGGGGTCCAGCACGAGATTGGCCTGGCCGGGCGTGCCGCCCACGTTGCTCGCCTCCCAATTGATCGCGTCATTGCCATAGTCGGCCGTGTTGACGCGGAGCAAGGCCGAACCGTTGCTGTCTGGCTGGATCGGCCAGGGCGCTGCGTTGTTGTAATTGACGTGGTCGACCCGGTAGGAGAGCAAGTAGCCGTTCTGCGCCACCACGTCGCCGCCGGCGCGATTGCCGATCTGGTAGGTGTCGACCGTGTCGCCGCCGTTGCTGAGATGGCCCGAATAAACGCCCAGCACCAGGATGTTGCTGTTGCCGGTGGGGTTGTAGCGTTCCTCGAAAGCCGCGTAGTTGCTCACCAGGACTGCATAGGCACCGGGGGCCAGGGTCGCCGTGGGGTGCTGGATCGAGTAGGAACTGAAGGTCGGCGTGCCCAGCACGGTGGTCGGCTGGCTGCTGCTCACCAACTCCATTCCGCCGGCGATCGTCCACTCGCTGGGATGGGCGTCGGTGGTGCGGGTGAGCTCGACGCTGACCGCGCCGCTCAGGGTGTAGGTCCCCAGGCTGATCCAGACGTTGTTCAGGCCGGCCGTAATTGTGCCCGTAGCCGAGGCGAGGTTCAGCCCGCTGGCCAGCGCATAGGTGAACGAGGTCGAAGTCGCGCTCTGGACCACGAACGTGCCGTCGTACTGCGAGGGCGTGGCGCCGGAGATGTGGACGATGCTCCCGGCCACGAGCGAGTTGTTGTTGACCAGCGCGTTGTTGGCGGCCGCAGTCACAAGGCCCGATGTGTTGTTGTACGTCAGGCTGGTGACGCTGAGCGTCGCCGGGACCTGGTCCTGGTCGACCAGCACGGTCGTCGAGGTGGTGCCGAAGGTGACCGTGTACTGGGCCTGGGAGTCCAGGTCGCTCAGCAGGTTATTGTCGCCGTCGTAGAGATTGAGATGGGCGTAGACGGTGTAGGAGGCCGAGGCCAAGCCGGATGCCAACCAGGTGGCGTTGGCCCCCGATTCCAGCGTCTCCAGTTCGCCGTCCTTGCCGGCGGTCAGCGACTGCCCGGCCAGCGGCGTCGCGGGTGAGGCGGGCGAACCGTTCACCGTGCAAGTGAAGGTGGTCGTCCCCGCGCCGGAATTCACGGTCATGTTGGCGATGCTGAAATCGCCGTCGTATTGGGTCTGGGCGGCGCCGTCGATGTGGATTTCGTCGCCGTTCTGGAACCCGGTGCTCGTGCTGTTCAGGGTGACAGTGGCCGTTGTGCCATCGAGCGTGATGCCGGAAACCGTAAACTGGTTGGCCAGGCTGCCATCGGCCAGCCAGCCCGGGGTGTAACCGATCCCGCCCGCAACATAGTAATTGCCGAGCGAGACGGGGGAACTCGACCGGTTGTAAAGTTCGACGTACTCGAAGTCGTTGTCGACATACCCGGCGGCGGCCTCCGCGGCGGTCGGCTGGGAGGGGTCGTACATGATCTCGTCGGTCACCAGCGGCGAGACGTAAGGGATGCTGTTGGCCGCCCCCGAGTACGTGGTGCCGACAAGCGTGCCGAAGCTGGGCGTTTGCAGGAGGGTAAAATTGGTCGCGCCGTCGGACTTGGTGTACAGGCCGTACGAATATCCGGGGGGCATGCTGTTGACCGTCTGCTGCTCCCGATACCCGCCGGCCAGGCCGGCGACGAGCGACTGTCCGGCGATGGGCGTCGCAGGCGACGCGGGCGAGCCGCTCACCACATAGGTGAAGCTGGTCGTCCCAGCGGCGGAATTCACGGTCACGTTGGCAATGGTGAAATCGCCGTCGTACTGGGTTTGGGCGGCCCCGGAGATGTTGATCTGCTCGCCGTTGGAGAGTCCGGCACCCAGGGGGTACCCCGTGTTGTTGACCACGACCGTGGCCGTCGTGCCACCACCCACGAGTGGGTACCCGGTAATGCTGGAGACTGTGAAGTCGTAGGCATTCGACAAGTAGACGGTGTCGCCGGCCGGGTCCAAGGTGAAGGGAACCAGGCGGCCCGGATCGCTGGCCAGCGTGCCGAAGTTGTAAGCTTGGGTCAAGACGTAGTAGCCTCCGGCCGCGATGGCCGTGCCCGCGGCAATTTCGTACCCCATCATACCGGAGTTGTTGTTGCCAACGAACCAGCCGCCGATGTTGATCGACTGCGAAGTCGTGTTGTAGAGCTCGATCATGTCGCCGGGCGGGTACCCACTGGGTGCGCTGGGGTTTGACATCACTTCGTTGACGACGACCGCGCCGGGCAGGGGGAGCGTGACGGGGTCGGCGAACCCGGGCGTGCCCAGGTACGTGCCGCTGGCCTCCCAGCCGGAGCTGGAAGCGCAGAGCGAAAGGGCCTCGGTGGGGCTTTGGATCATGAGCGCATAACCGCCCCCTTGGGTCTGCGGATACCAGGAGCTCTGGTAGGTGAAGTCCTCGATCACGCCGCCGTTGGGTGAACTCAACTCGACCTCGTCGCTCACGTCGTTGAGGTGATGGTCGGCGAACTGGCCGGCAACGATCAGGTTCTGCCAATTGCTGCCGAATTTGGCTTGCAGTTCCGCCCCGTAGCGGATCGTGAAGGCGCTCAGATCGGCGACCACCACCAGGTAATGGTTCGGCGCCAGCGTGAGCACGGGGTTGCTGCTGACATTGCCCTCATACTGGGGGAAGGTGAAGTCGATTCCCCCGGAGATTTGCAGCCCTCCCACGGGCAACGTCTGGGTGCCGACGTTCTCGATCTCGATGTACTGGAAATCCCTGTTGGGATTGCTCGTATCGGAAACCACGTAGCCGGCCGCGATCTCAGCGGCCGTGGCCGGCAGCGGGTCGTACATCACCTCGGTGACCACGATCGACGACAGGTTCAGGTAGAACGTCGAGGAGTTCAGGGCGCTCGAAGTGCTCCCGGAAAGGACGCGGGCATTGATTGTCTCGCTGGCCGAGAGCGTGATGGCGCCGCTATAGACGTGGGCCGTCGCGCTGATCGCGCCCCCCACGGCGGTGGCGGCGATCAGCGACTGCCCGGCCAGCGGCGTGGCGGGCGACGTGGGCGAACCGCTCACCGTGCAGGTGAAGGTGGTCGTCCCGGCGGAGGAATTCACCGTCACGTTGGCGATGGCGAAATTATTGTCGTACTGGGTTTGGGTGGCCCCGCCGATTGAGATCTGTTCGCCGTTAGAGAATCCGGTGGCCGTGTTGTCGATCGTGACCGTGGCCGTTGTGCCGCTGAGCGTGATGCTGGCGATCGTGAAATTGGTGCTGCTGACCCGCGGATCGCTGCCGTCGGTCGTATAGTAGATGGTGCCCGTGCTGGCCGCCATGGTAAGCGCGGCGCCGACCGAGAACGCCCCGCCGTTCTCGACCGTTCCGTTGACGCTCAGCACGGGCGGGGAGAAACTGGGATACATCGTGTAGGTCTCGGAGCCGCCGGTGGCGGGCGAGAACGTCACGGCCGCGCCGAACTGGCTGAACATGGTGGCCGTCCGCGTGGAGAACCACGAGCCGAGTTCCGAGTTGATATGGGCGCTCCAGGTGGCGGGCGTGCCCAGTTGATTCCAGGTGCCGTCCAGCTCGCCCAGATTGCCCCAGCGGGCCGATTCGTCGAGCACGGCCGTGCTGATCGTATTGGCCAGCGATTGGTACATGGCGGCCGAGTTGGTCGACGACAGCGCCGTGGTCATGTCCTCGTAAACGTGGTCGGCGAACATCTGCCGGAAGTCGGGGTTGGCCAGCAGTTGCACGAACAGTTGCGTGGGGTCGCCAGTGTTGTCGTCGCCAGTAATGCTGACATTGGGGTTGCTGTTCCAGCCGCTAAAGAATGTCATTTCGCCGTCCCAGTCCTGGAAGACGAAGCCCAGCCCTGGTCTGTAGAGAGCGGAGTAGTTGTGAGTGTCCCAATCCAAGTTGCCGGCGTAGTAGTTGACGATGATGTAGTCGCAGAAGTCCGGCAGGTTGAGGTACTGCGCCATCAGCGCGTAGGCCGTCGGGTTCGCCAGCACGGTCGGACTGACCGTGCCGGTGCCGGCGGCATTTCCGTGCGTCGCCACGTTGAACATGGCGGTCCAGGGCGCCATGGTCCCGGTCTTGACCTCGAAGCCGTCGGAAGCATAGTGATAGACGTCGTAGTCCGACTTCTGGCCGCCGAAGAAGTAGGCGGAGTAGTCGGAGTCGATGTCGGCCACCGCGTTGTAGACCCCCCAGTACAGCCCGTTGACGTAAAGCTGGACCCAAATGCCCGGCGTGTTCTGCGTGCCCAAGGCGGTAAGCGTGTCGCGGATCCAGGAATCATGGATGAACGCGGCGTTGGCGCCGCCCCACGACCAGCCGTCGTTGAAGGCCTGCCGCAGGATCAGACCGTCCGGCAGGTAGCCGTCGCCGAAGAGGTTCTCGTCCATGTACGACGGGCCGTTGCTCTGGTCGAAGGAGACCTGGAAGCCGTGTTTCAAGTATTGGGGGTCGCGGCCCACGCCGCCGTACATGGAAAAGCCCGCCAGTCCGCCCCAATCCGTGGTCCCGGTGAGGGGATTGAAATACTCCAGCGACCCCGGCACCTCCAAAGTATGGTTGTCGGAATTGGAGTAGATGCCGCTGGCGCCGAACATGTTGGCGTTGGTGGTGACGATCGACATCGAGGGCAGCGACGAGAGGGCGCTGGCGATCTGCGCCGTCGTGTAGCCGGAGACCGACGACATGGCGTAATCGGCCGACACGCTCTCGTTGTTGATGGTGCCGTTCCAGACCGTGGGGAAGCCGGCCGGGGCGGCCGGCTGCGTGGCCACAGCGGCGGGGAAGACGTAGGTCTCGGCTTGGTAGGGCGCCGCGATGCCGCCCACGACCATCGTCGCCTGCAGGACCGTCGTCGTGCTGATGGTGATCGGCTGCGTGTACAGTGTCCCGTTAGTGGCGGACATCCCCGAACCGCTTGCACTGGCGGAGGGCGTCGAGGGCAAGGTGTATGTGAACGTGTTGCTGCCGGTCGAGGTAATCGCGAAACTGCCGTCATAAACCGTGGGGGTCGCGCCGGCGATTACGACCACCTCGCCGCTCACGAAAGCGACAGGCTGCTGGGTTGTCGCCGTGGCCGTTGTGCCACTGTGCGTGATGCTGGTGAGCGCCTGGTTGGCGGGCACCGAGTTGTCCTCCGTGTAGTAGATCGGCGCGCCGGCGACGTCGGGCGTGAGCGTCACCTGGAACGGTGCGCTGTAGAGCCCGTGCGTCGAGCTGAAGGCGATGCCGGCCTGGACGTCGCTCAGCGTGCTGGGGCGCCGGGCGTGGGCGTAGAGTAAATAAAATCGGCCCCGACGCTGCTCGTCATCTGGGCCAGCTCCGGCACGACCAGCATCTGGGTGGCGGTCTTCGAGGCCATCAGGACCTGGATGGCTAGGACGTTGCCGGTAGCCGTCAGGCAGCCGGTAGTGGCCGAATTGAGGAAACTGGAGACGTCGACGTTCTCGTAGGTGGTGGCCTGGACGCTGCTGGTCTGCGCGGCGCTGGCCTGCGAGTTCCACGTGGGAGAGGCGGGGGCATTGGAGCTGGCGATCTGGACGCCGTTGAGATAGGCCACGTAGCCATCCGCGTATTGCATCTTCAGCGTCAGCGACGTCAGCGCGGCGAGATTGGGGGCGTTGAACGTGATCCGCGTGTACAACGAGGTGGCGCCGGCAGCGGTAATGGCCGCCTGCACTGTCGATTTGACGTTCGTGGTCACAGCGGCCAAATACGATTGGCTGTTGCTGGCGACCGCCAGGGGCGAGGTGGTGGAACTCGTGCCACCGCTGGCCGTGGTGGCGGTCGTCGGCCCCACGAGAATGGAGTTGGCGTCGAAGGAAGTCGCCCCCCCGGAACTGCTCTCCTTGGCAGCGTAGAATTCCAGGTTCCAACCGCCGTTGCCCTGGAAATACAGCAGGTTGAGCGGATAGTTGCCCTTGGTCAGATACGTCGTGCCCAGGGTATCGGCACTCCGCGTGCCGTCGTATTCCATCGTGTTGCTGCCGGTGGAGTTGGTCGCACCTGTCAGCGAAGTGAAATCGGCGCCGGTGATCGATAGGCTGAACCCGTCGTTGCTGTTGACGCCGAAGGTGTAATATCCGGTCGCTGGGATCGTGAGCGTTCCCATGCACTGCAAGACATAGTTGTTCTGCGCTGCGCTGGTGCTGGTCATTCCGGGGAAGGGGTTGTCGTTGCCGAAGTGCCCGCTGGTCCCGCCGCTACCCAGGAAGTTCAAGCTGCTCTCGGTCGCGTTGATGACCGACGTCTGTTCGGAGGGCGTGCTGATGACCTGCTCAGCCGTCTCCACACTGGTGATGGTTCCCGAAATGTTTGACTCGTAAGCGGTGCAGGCAAAGCCGGCTGTCGGGAACCCCAGGCCCGTGGGTCCGGAGGCCCACGAAGAGGCATTGAAGCCGGGCTGCGTCCAGGTAGTGCCCAGCGCGTTGCTGGTCGGTGCATAATACGCCGCCGTGGCCCCCGCCGCCACGAGGTCCGTTTCCGCGACCGTCTCCAACGGGCCGTAGGAGGTGTCCGAACTCAAAGCCGGGTACGTGAGCGAGTTGACGACCGCGGAAGTTGCATTAATCAGTTGGACCGTGGCGCCGGCCTTGCTGAGATTGAAGCCCGTATCCAACTCGCCCAGCGCGGTCTCCGTGTTGGGCGTAGTATCATTGGCATCGCAGAAGATCACGCGGAACTCCCCAGGACCAAGGATCACATTGTTGGGGAAGGTCCACGTCGAGGTACTGCCGCTGCCAGTCTTCTGATAGGAGAGACTCCAGCCGGACAGGTTGACCGCCGTCGTCGGGTCGGGATTGTAGATCTCCAGCCAATCCGCCGTGTTGCCCAATGCATCGACGATGCCGGTCTTGTTGGCGGCCTCGACCTCGCTGATGATCGGTTGGAGGGACAACAAACGCCGTGCTTCGAGGCACTCCAAGCGAAGCGGTCGCCCCATGGAGATTCGTTCGACCAGCTTGCGGCGCTGCCGCTGCGCGGATGCACTCCGACTACCCGACCTCGACTTCCGGCCCTTGTAAGACATTTTCGAGTCCCTCTATCCCAAATTCTGCGGGCGAAACTGGCGGACCATTTCAACCATCCGCCAAAATGTCAAGACTGTGTACGTGAGGCCGACCATGTCGGGCATCATGTATCCACGGTGGTGGTCGGCCTGACCTACTCGACACTCTGCCGGTGTGGTTGAAAAATCTCGCTGTTATTGCACAATCGTCATCCTAACCGAAATCTCACGAAATGTCTTTATTGGGGGGGAAAAAAATTAAAAAAATCAACCCCCCGCCACAATCCCTCCTGGCATCGAGTGACCTTGTCGTAATTATGACACCATGACGGGTGGTTGGTGGGGTTTCAAATATAAATATTCCATTCCTGCAAAAACTCTCTTTCTCGAAGTCTGGCGATCGAGAAACTAAGGCTGCTCGGGCTTCCGGTCTGGCTGATGCCTGGTCCGCTATGCCATCTGCTTCCACCTTCGCCAAGCGTAGGCGACGAGGCTGATGGCACCGGCGCTGAGCAGGGCAAGGGTGCTGGGTTCAGGGACCGCCGCAGGAGCATCTGCTGCCGAGGCCGCGGCTACTGAGGGATCGAAGGCCAACGTGCCGCGCGCGCCGACGATCAAGCTCGTTCCGGTGGGCAGGGCGCTGGTGCTGGTCACCTCCAGGGTCCCGGCCTCGACCACCGTCCCGCCACTGTAGGTGTCGCTGCTGCTCAGCACCAACTCGCCGGCGCCGGTCTTGTTGAGTCCGCCCGTGCCGGAGATCGCGCCAGCATTGCTGTACGTGACCGAGGGATCGACCTGGATGGTCGCCTGTGGGTCGGTCAAGGCGATATTCCGCGTGGACGAGAATCCGCTGGTCACTTCCAACGTGGCGGGTCCGATCGACAGGCTGCCGTTTGCAGCTCCCAGGCTCGCCGGGTTGGTCACCGCCAGCGTGCCGCCGCTGATCGTGGTATCGCCGCTGTAGGTATTGCTGCCGCTTAAGAGCAATGTGCCGCCGTTGCCGCTCATGGTCAACGAGTAGCTGCCGGTACCGCTCTGCGCGATGCTGCCGGCGGTACCGAAGCTCAGCGACCAGGGGCTCGAGCCGGTCGACGTCACGACGAGGTTCGAGGCCAGGAGCACCGGCGCATCGATGGCGTGTGTGCCGCTGGCGACTGCGATCGTCGCAGCGCTGCCGGAATTGTTCAAGGTCAACGTGTTTCTGCCGCTGCCGCTCAGCGTATAGCCCACGCTCGTGTTGCCGAAGTTGCCCAACTGCAGTGTGCCGAGCGTCACCGGTGTGTTCAGGGTGACGGTCACCGCGGCGGTGGTCGAGACGTTCGAACACGGCTACGGCGCCGACGGCATTGGGCACGCTGCCCGTCCACTTGGTCGAATCGCTCCAGTTTCCGGGGCCGGCGGAAGCCCAAACGGGGTTCGAGGGGGGCATCGTCTCGATCGTCACGGTCCCGAATCGCCAGTTCCCGGAGTAGTCGTTGTACGGTTGCGTAAGCCCGCTTGCAAGCGTGGCGCTCGCATAGTTGTCCCCAAGATTGCCCGTACTGTCGTAGGCCGAGACCATGCGGACGCCGAAATTGGGGTCGTTGTTTACGCCGGGGATGCCCGAGAGATCCTCCACGATGCCGCTGCTGCTGTACCAGTCGCCCGGTACGGAGATGAGCGTCGGGCCGAAACTGACCCACGTCGACCCGTTGATCGTGTACTGGAACTGCAGGTCGCGGATGCCCTGACTCGTACAGTAGTAGTTGAAAGCCACGGCGATGTTGCTGTAGCCTGTCGTATCGGCGTTGAATTGCACGCCCTGCGAGTACTGCGGAGCAGAATTACTCCAGCCGTTGCCAGTGCCGGTTGGCGTGCCCGTGGCAGGGTTATAACCATTTGTGCCGGGGCCGCGAATCCGCCAGGCATAGGCAGTCTTGCCACTGCCCCCGGCGGCGGTGTTGCCAGTTGTCGACAAGATGTCGCAATCCGTAACCGAGCCTACGGCGACGGTGGTACCGCTATCGATAAACGCATAGTTGTTCTGCATTCCGAGCGCGGTCGCAACAGGCGCACCCGCGCCGTTCTTGTCCTGGGTATTATTTGTGGTGGCTGCAGGGCTGTTATACGGAGCGGCCTGGGTCCCCAGCGTATCCATATTCCACTGTGCAATGATGCCGCCGGGCGCAGGGACCTTTGCAACACGGAAACCGATAAAGCTGACATCGATGTCCGCGACATTCTGCGGGCCGCCGCGGTTGCGGCCCGACGAGGCCAGGTAGGTGTCGTAGCTGCCCCAAACGCCGCCACGCAGACCCCGCGACGTTAGGATAATAGCCTCATTCCACTGCCAAACGTTACCGCCCATGTCGTACGTGCCGAAAGGCCCGGGAGAGTCTGAAAAGGTTCCCACGGGAGTCAGGTGATTCGTCGGGTCGGTGTAGGTTGTTCCAATTAAATAGTTGGCCTCGTTAGGGGTGCTGCCTGCCAGCGCCAACGAATTGTTCGGCGCGGCGTTGCTTTGCGTCGGGTAGGTCCAGTAGATTCCCGACGACGGATTGTAATACGCCGCCTTGTACCATTCGTTTTCCGAGGGAATGACGTAGGTCGCGCCCGGGTTGCGGGTTTCCAGGTAGGTCGTCGTATCGCCGCTCAGCGTGTACGCGCCGGTCTCCGTGGTTCCATTGCCTTCCGCCCCGGTCGGCTGGCCGTTTTGCAGCCAGTTGCAGAAGCGGGCCGCATCGCCCCAGGTCACATTGAACACCGGCATGTTGGCCGCGCCGGGCGCGGAACCTGTGACCGAATAGCTATAGCTGCCGGGGGTGCCGCTCTGGCTGATGCCTTCCATCGGAGCATAATCGCTGTCCATGGCGCTGTTGTACAGGCCGTAGGTATCGGTCTTGGCCACGGCGTTGAGAAAGGCCGTGTATTGGGCGAGCGTCACATCGTAGGTGCCCATCTGATAAGTATACGAGACCGCCCCATACAAGCCTCCCGTCGCGGGGTCGGGCGCGTTGCCGGGATTGCCCACAGTGACGAATTGCAGGCTGGTATCCCCGCTGGGCATGTTGAATACGTCGGCCTGGGCCGAAGCGGCCGCGACGGCCAGGGCGACTGCCAAGAAGCCTCGCCGAATAATCTTGTTAGACATTCGTCTTCCGTCAGCCGTACTGGGCAAACATGGCGTCCAAGGCATGATTCGTCGCATCCTTCTTATGGTGCGGGTCCGAATTATCCGAACTGTCGGAAGACTGCCCCAACCAGGACAGATCCACGGCAAACCTCTTGGCAGTTGACGATCTGAAGAATTGGTCCGCGGCGGGTGCGTTCAAAGCGACGGAGGGGTGAGATTTGCTCGGAAATTGCAAGAACTGGCGCGGAGTTGCCTGACCGGCGGTAAGCGGCGAGCCGGTTGCCAGGGTCGTGTCGTGGGACGCAACCGACGACGAGCCATGGGACGAAGCAGTCGTATTTGCCGCGACCATGGGTACATGGTGCGCAACGATCGCGGGGGACGCGGCTGCCACGATTGCCAATGGAGTCACGGCAAGCGACAAATTGAAGATGCTGGCCGCGTCCGCGCCGATCGTCAGGCTGGTGCCTGCGGCGATCGCGGACGATTGGGTCAAGACGAGCGTACCCGCGCAGACGGTAGTCCCGCCGGTATAGCTGTTCGCGCCGCTGAGAATTGCCTTCCCCTGACCCGGATTACCAGGTACCCCGGCGATGGTCAGCCCACCCGCGCCGCTCATCCCGCCGGAGATGGTCAATGGGGCGTCGGCAACCGGAAGCACGGTCACGTTGCTGTCCAGCTCCAGGGGGCCAGTAATCGTATCGGTGCCCGCGTCGATTTCCGGCTGATCGGCCAGGGGATTGCCAAACTGGTCGAAGGCTGTCGGTGCCAGCGGTTGGCCGGCAAGGCTGACGGTCGTTAGCGTCTGATTCACGGTTACGCTCACGCTGCTGGTGGTCGACAGTCCCGCCGGGTCCGTAATCGTTACCGTGAGGCCGTAGGTCCCCGCCATGCTGAAAGTGGCTACAGTACTCTTCGCCGCGTTGCTAGCGTTGACGCTGAAGATAGGCGCGGCGGCCCCGCTGGGCAACATCGCTACCGCCCAACAGTACGTCAGGCTTCCTTCACCTGTGGCGACGTCCGCCCCCAGCACCGAAAGACCGGTTGTCGTACCGGTGACGGGGTTGAGTGCGGCACTGGCCGGTATGACCACCGTGGGGCCCGTGTTGTCCACCGTGAAGGTCGCGCTGGGCCCGGCGGCCGGGGCCAGGTTGCCGGCCAGGTCGGAGGCGGTCCCGGTGGCGATCGAAATCCCCAGGGAGCCGTCGCCCGTGATGCCGCTGATGGTGACCGTGCGGCGTCAGGCCCGATCCGGAGACACTCAGCGTGCCATTGGCGGTTCCGGTCTCGTTCAGGGTAATGTTCCCCATGGCCAGGGTACTGGAATTGAAGTTCGTGTCGGCATAGGTCACCGTGTAGGTGACGGGCCCGCTGGCCGCATAGACTGTGGAGGGCAAACCGATCGAAATGGTGGGGGCGGTCGTGTCGATCGTGTAGAGCGGGCCCGTAAAATTGCCGTCACCGAGGGCTGGGCCGCCCAAGGGGTTATTGTTCTGGTCCACGACGGAATTGTCGTCCACGACGTTCAATCCCAGCGTGCCATTGCCCGAGACATTGTTGACGGTCACGGTGTAGGTCGAGCCGCTGCCGCTGACGGAGGCGATCGTGCCGGCGGCGCCGTTGGTTGCCAGCGTGAAGTCGGCCGGAACGACGTTCGTCACGCTCTCGTTGAAGCTGACGGCATATTGGACGCTCGACGCATTGGTGATCGTCGATCCGCTGGTGTTGATCGACTGAACCAGCGGATAGGCCCTGGTCCAGGATGTGGCGGCGTTGTTCATCAACGGGTCGCCGAAGGCGTCGGTGATGCCCCAGCCGGCGGCGGTGACGGTCAGGTTGTAGGTGCCGGCCGTGCCCGTAAGCCCGCTGAGATTCCCCAACGTCCAGTGTTGATTGTCGGTGGTGGAGAGCGTTGCGGCCTCCAGGGGCAGACTCGACGCGTTGAGAGTCAATTGCAGGCTCTGCACGCTGAAGCCGAAAACCGGCTCGCTGAACGTAATGCTCAGCGAACTGATCGGCGCGGTTTGCGGCGCCACGCTCTGAACGGAAACCGTCGGGGTGCCAGTGCCGACCGTCAACTCGTTGACCGTGGAATCGAACGCCAACGTTCCAGCCGCATTGGTCCCGATCACAGCGACGTTGTAGTTACCGGCGCCCAGGGGCGAGATCTCTCCTTGCGGCAGCGACCAGCCGCCGACGCCATTGTTGGTCGCGGGGTAGTAGATGCCGTTGACGCGGACGGTCACCGACGCGGCCGGATCGGTTACGGTGCCCGTCAACGCGGGCGAGGTGTTGTTGGTAGACAGCGTATTGACGCCGACACTGAAGGGAGGCGCAACGTAGCCGCTGACCATGCCGAGACCGCCGTCGGCCGTGTCGCCGACCAACTCCATGGTCGAGCTGAAGCTGGTGTAGCTGCCCAGACCGGCGTACAGCTCGCACGCCGCACCGCCGTTGCCTTGGAACCACAGGAGGCTGACCGGGTAGCTACCGGCGTTGGAGAACGCGACGACACCCAGGGTGTCGGCCACTCCGCGGCCACCGTCGTATTGCAGCGAATTGGTGCCGCTAGAGTTGGTGGCATTCGTCACCGAACTGAACGTGGCGCCGGCGATCGTGAGACTGAAACCGTCGTCGCTGTCGCAGCCGAAGGTGTAGGTCCCGGCGGCCGGAATCACGAGCGTCCCGGTGGCCGTCACCGCGAAGTTGTCGGTTTCCGTGTTCATCGTCGTGCCGGGCAGAGTTCGCTCCTTGCTGGTGAAATGGAGCACGCCGCCGGTAACGTTGTAATCGATATAGGGCGCTACTTCGGTCTTGACCCAGCTCTGCTCGGAGGGCGTGCTGACCAGGGTTTGAGCCATGGCGATGGTGTTGTTCAAACCAATGTTGGCCTCGTAGACCGTCACGCTCCAGCCCAGCGACGTATAGGTGAAATTAGCCGTCAAGGAGGTTGATGACAAGGGCGTTAGGGCCAGCGTCTCGACGTTGCTGACGGTCAACGTATGGGTGGAGGTGTCCAGGGCCGCCGAGAGGGTCAGCAGCACGGTGCGGCCGTCCGACTCCAACACGGCGGAGGTGACAGTTTCGTTTTCCGTGGTGACCTGGTAGTTGCCGGCCAACTGGGCGGAGGCGGGATCGACGGCCTCGCTGAAGGCGACCAACATCGAAGTGGTGGTGGGGGTGGTGATCGAGGCGATGCCTACGGGGGAGAGACTGACGGCGGGCGACAACGTGCCTTGCACGCCGTCGTAATTCACGGCCGCCACCTGGTACGAATGCCGCGTTTGCGAGGAAATGCCGCTGGTGTCCGTATAACTGGTCGTCGTCGATGTGGCATAGAGCGCGCCGTCGCGATAGATCGCGTAGTGATCGATACCGCTGGTCGGTTCCAGCACAGGGTTCCACGTCAAGGTGATCTGGTTGTTGCTGCCGGTCACGGCGCCTTGGAGATTGGCCGGCGCGGCAGGCGCAGTGGGGTCCACATTTCCGACGATCAAGGGCGACAGGTCCGCGCCGGGGATCACGGTCTCCGCCAACGTAACGAGGTTGGCCAGGATCGTTCCCGTCGCCGTGGTCGTCGGCGTGCTCGACATGGTATAGGTGAACGTGTTCGTGGTGACGGCGGTAATCTCATAAAGGCCGTCGTACGTCGTCGGGCTCGCGCCGGTGATGTTGATCCAGTCGCCAACAGCGTAGCCGTTGTTGGGGAGCCAGACGGTGGCCGTCGTCCCGCTATAGCTGATGGGCACCGTCTGCACCGTGACCGGGCTGCTGCCCGCCGTGCTAAGCGTCCCCGATACGGTATAGCTGAACGTATTGGTGGTCGCGGCGGTGACCTGGAACGCCCCGTCGTACACCGCGGGGCTGGCGCCGCTGATGTTGACCCATTGGCCGACCGTGTAGCCATTGTTGGGCAGGTTGACCGTGGCCGTCGAGCCGCTGTAGGTGATGCCGCACTGCTGGACGGTAATCGTGCCGGAGGCCGTCAAGGGCGACGGCGTGGCCGACATGGTGTACTCGAACAACTTGCTGTTGACAACGGTGGTGATTGAATACGTGCCGTCAAACGTCGCGGGCGTCGCGCCGGCGATGGTGATCGATGTGCCGGCGGCGTAACCATTGTTCGGGTACCAGACGTAGGCGGTCTTCCCGCTGGCGCTGATGCCGACGGGTGTGGCCGTGATGGTGCCGGTCGCCGGGGTGGTCGGCGAGCCCGACACCGTGAACTTGATCGTGGTGCCGCTGACGGCGGTAATGGCGAACGTGCCGTTGTATGCCGACTGGGTGGCGCCGCTGATTGTCACATTCTGCCCCACAACAAACCCGGGGGCCGACGAGAACGTGGCAGTAGCCGTCGTACCGCTGCGCGTGATTTGGGTAACGGAGATGGCGCCCGGCGTGGGGAGCGAGACGGTCGCAGAGGGCACCGAGCTGCTGGCGCTGGGCACTTGTGTGCCGCCCGAGGGCAGCAACATCCAGGCCACGGAGAGGTTGTCGCCCCCGCCGCCCTGCTTCATCAGGGCCTCGATGTAGTAGTGCTGCCCTGCCACTAGCGTAATCGGCGCCGACTGCTGGCTGGCATACTCGGTCCATTCTTCGTAACTGGTCCAACTGTTGTTGTAGGCGATCGGGCTGCTGCCGATGTTGGCGGGGTTAGAGTTTGTCGAGAGCCACAACTGGCTGTTGTCGTCGCTGGCGATCCAGAATACGTACTGGCCCGTGGTGGGCGGATAGATGTAGCCCTGCACCCGTTGGCCGTAGTCACTCACGCCCGTGTTATAGGGGGCGTTGAACGAAGTCAAGTAGGTGACGTACGTGGGATTATTGGGGTAGTTGGGGTTCAGCGCCGGACTGGTCAGGTCGCTGACCGAGTCGCCGCTGTCCAAACCGTCCCAAACCTGGTCCAGGATCGTGCCCATCGGATTCTGGTACGTCACCGAAAGCAAAAGGCTGGCGGGCAATTTATCGCCCGAGATCGTAGCCAGGCCGGTCATAGTGATCGTGTACGCGTTTCCGGACGCGACGGCCGTCTTGGTGGTGAGGGTTACTAGCGTGCCGTCGCGGGAGAGGGCCACCGCGGAGAACGCGAACCCGCCGGTCATGCTATAGTTGCCGAGCACGGTCGCGGTGGCCGAAGTGAGCGGCTCGCTGAAGTAGATCTCCACGTCCTGGCTGTCGAGCCAGACATAGGAGGTGACGGCGGGCAGGCCCGCCACGATCGCCGTCGATTGGGCACTCGCGTATCCGTCGCGATTGACGGCCGTCACGGCATAGGTGTAGTTCGTTCCGGCCGAGATCGTCGTGTCGGCAAAGGAAGTCGTGGTGGAAGTGCCGATGGCGCTGCCGTTGCGATAGATCACGTAGTGGTCCACGTCGCTTCGCGGGTCGGAGGAGGCGCTCCAGGCGAGGCTGACTTCCGCGGTCGGGCTCAAAAGGGCTTGGCCCGCCAGGTTGGTGGGAACGGTGGGCGGCAACGTGTCGATGACCAGGTTGGCCTGGCCGGGCGTGCCGCCCAGGTTGCTCGCCTCCCAGTTGACGGCATCGTTGCCGTAGTCGGCCGTGTGGATGCGGATCAGGGCCTGGCCGTTGCCGTCCGGCTGCAGCGGCCAGGGCGCCGCGTTGTTGTAACTGACGTGGTCCACCCGGTAAAAGGGCACGTAACCGTCGCTCGCCGCCACGCTCCCGCTGGCGAGATTGCCGAGTTGGTAGATGTCGACCGTGTCGCCGCCGTTGCTGAGGTGGCCCGAATAAACGCCCAGCACCAGGATGTTGTTGTTGCCGGTGGGGTTGTAGCGTTCCTCGAACGCCGCGTAGTTGCTCACCAGCACCGCGTATTGGCCGGGGGCCAGGGTCGTTGTCGGGTGTTGGATCGAGTAGGAACTGAACGCCGGCGCGCCGAGCACGGTGGTCCCCTGGCTGGCCACCAGTTCCATCCCACCCGCGACAGTCCACTCGCTGGGCTTGGCGTCGGTGGTGCGGGCAAGCTGCACGCTGACCGTCCCGCTCATGGAGTAGGTCCCCAGGTTGATCCAGACGTCGTTCAGCCCGGCCGTAATCGTGCCTGGACCCGGAGTACCGGGTGCCCCGGCGGCCAGGTTCAGCCCGCTGGCCAGCGCATACGTGAACGAGGTCGAAGTCGCGTTCTGAACCACGAACGTGCCGTCATATTGCGAGGGCGTGGCCCCGGAGATATGGACGATGCTCCCGGCCACCAGCGAGTTGTTGTTGATCAGCGAGTTGTTGGCGTTCGCCGTCACTAGCCCCGACGAGTTATCGTACGTCAGGCTGGTGACGCTGAGCGTTGCCGGGACCTGGTCCTGGTCGACCAGCACAGGAATCGAATTGCCGTCGAAGTTGACCGTGTACTGGGCCGAGGAGTCCAGGTCGCTGAGCGGGTTGTTGTCGCCGTCGTAGAGGTTCAGATGGGCATAGATGGTGTAGGAGGCCGAGGCAAGGCTGGATGTCGGTGACCAGGTGGCGGTCGCCCCGGATTCCAGTGTCTCGAACTCGCCTGGAAGGCCGTCGGCGAGCCAGCCCGGCGTGTAGCCGATCCCGCCCGCCACATAGTAGTCGCCGAGCGAGACGGGGGAACTCGAGCGGTTGTAAAGCTCGACGTACTCGAAGTCGCTGTCGGTGTAGCCGGCCGCAACCTCCGCCGTCGTTGGTTGGGTGGGGTTGTACATGATCTCGTCGGTCACCAACGGCGAGACGTAGGGGATGCTGTTGGCCGCGCCCGAGTACGTGGCGCCGGTCAGCGTGCCGAAGCTGGGCGATTGCAGCAAGGTAAAATTCGTGGTGCCGTCCGACTTGGTGTACAGGCCGTAGGAATAGCCGGGCGGCATGGCGGGGATCGTCTGGTGCTCGCGATACCCGCCGGGCTGGCCGGCGTAGTTGTTCGTCAGGTAAACGTCGTCGCCACTGGCGTTCAAGCCGAAGGGGACCAGACAGCCCGGATCGGTGGCCAGCACGCCGAAGTTGTAGTCTTGGGTCAAGACGTAATAGCCGTTGGCCGCGATTATCGTCCCCGAGGCGATCTGGTACTTCATCAAGTTCGAGCTGCTGTCGCTGACGAACCAGCCGCCGATGTTGATCGGCTGGGAGGTCGTGTTGTAGAACTCGATCATGTCGCCGGGCGCGGCGGAAGTGTTCGACATCGCTTCGTTGACGACGATCGAATCGGGCAGCGGGATGGCGACGGTCTCGGGGCCGCCGGGCGTGCCGCCGGGCGTGCCGCTGGCTTCCCAGCCGGAGCTGGAATTCCAGAGCGAAAGGGCTTGGGTGGCGCTGCGGGCCACCAGCGAGAAGCCTCCGCCGGCGGTCTGCGGGTACCAGGAGTTGCTGTAGGTGAAGTCCTGGAGCACGCCGCCGCTGGGCGCGCTGAGTGTCACCTCCTCGCCGCCGTTGTTGAAGTGCCCGCTGTACCCGGCCTCCGTCAACCAACTGGAGCCATACTCGCTCTGCAAGATCGACGAGCCGTAGCGGATGGCAAAGGCGGCCGGGTCGGAGCAGGCGACGATGTACGCGCCGGCGGCCAGCGACACGGCGGGGAACGTGAAACTGACCCCGTTGGTGAAGGTCAGTCCCCCGAGCGGAAGCGTCGTGGCGCCGATGTTCTGAAGCTCGATGAACTCGAAATCCTCCTGGCCGTCGACGCTCTTGTAGCCCGCGGCGATCTCCGCCGCCGTGGCCGGCAGCGGGTCGTACATCAATTCCGTGACGCGGATCGACGACAGGTTCACGTAGAACGTCGAGGCGTTCAAGGCGCTCCAGGTGCTCCCGGAAAGGACGCGGGCATTGATCTGCTCGCCCTGCGTGAGCGTGATCGGCCCGCTGTAGACCTGGGCCGTGGAACTGACCGCGCCGCCCACGGAGGTGGCGGCGATGATCGGCTGCCCGCTAATCGCAGGCGTAGCGGGCGAAGCGGGCGAACCGCTCACCGTGCAGGTGAAGGTGGTGGTCCCGGCGGTGGAACTCACCGTCACGTTGCCGATGACGAAACTGCTGTCGTAGGCGCTTTCGCGGCCCCGCTGATATAGATCAATTCGCCGTTGTACAGGCCGGTGTCCGCATCGTCCAGCGTGACCGTGGCCGTCGTGCCACTGAGCACGATGCTGGCGACCGTGAAACCGCTGCTGCTGGTCCGCGGATCGCTGCCGTCGGTCGTATAGTAGATGGTGCCCGCGCTGGCCGTCATGGTAAGCGCGGCGCCGAGCGTGAACGTCCCGCCGTTCTCTACCGCGCCGTTGACGCTCAGCACGGGCGGGGAGATGCTCGGATACATCGTGTAGGTGTACGTCGCGGTGTTGCCGCCGGCGGCCGGTGTGAAGCTCACGGCCGTCTCGAACTGGGTGAACATCTCGGCCGTCCGCGTGGGGAACCACGAGCCGAGCTCCGTGTTGATATGGGCGCTCCAGGTGGCGGGCGTGCCCAGTTGACCCCAGGTGCCGTCCAACTCGCCGAGATTGCCCCAGCGAGCGGATTCGTCGAGCACAGCCGTGCTGATCGTATTGGCCTCCTTGGTGTACATGGCGGCCGCGTTGGTCGGCGTCAGGACGGTGCTCAAGTCCTTGTAAACGTGGTCGGCAAACATCTGCCGGAAGTCGGGGTTGGCCAGAAGCTGTACGAACAGTTGCGTGGGGTCGCCGGTGTTGTCGTCGCTGGTATTGTTGACATTAGGGTTGCTGTTCCAGCCGCTAAAGATCGTCATTTCGCCGTCCCAGTCCTGGAAGACGAAGCCCAGGTCCGGGCTGTAAAGGGCGGAGTAGTTGTGATTGTCCCAGTCCAAGTTGCCGGCGTAGTAGTTGACGATGATGTAGTCGCAGAAGTCCGGCAGGTTGAGGTACTGCGCCATGAGGGCGTAAGCCGTCGGGTTGGCCAGCACGGTGGGACTCGCCGTGCCCGTGCCGTTGATGTTTCCGTAGGTCGCCACGTCGAACAGCTCGTTCCAGGGCGCGATGCTCCCGCTCTTGACCTCGAAACCGGTGGAACTGTAGTGATAGACGTCGTAGTCCGATTGTTGGCCGCCGAAGAAGTACGCGGCGTAGTCGGAGTCGATGTCGGCCACCGCGTTGTAGACCCCCCAGTACAGCCCGTTGACGAAAAGCTGGACCCAGATTCCCGGCGTGTTCGGCGTGCCCAGGGCGGTCAGGGCGTCGCGGACCCACTGATCGTGGATGAACGCGGTGTTTGCCCCGCCCCACGACCAGCCGTCGTTGAAGCCCTGCCGCAGGATCAATCCGTCCGGCAGGTAACCGTCGCCGAAGATGTTCTCGTCCAGGTACGTCTTGCCTTCGGCGTTCTCGAAATGGACCTCCAGGCCGTGTTTCAGATACTGGGTGTCGCGGCCCACGCCGCCGTACATGCTGATCTCGGCCAGACTTCCGAAAGACGTGGTCCCGGCGAGGGGATTGAAGTACTCGAAGGACCCCGGCGCCTCCAAGTCCTTGTCCTCGGAGTTGGCGTAGATGCCGTCGGGGCCGAACATGTTGGCGTTGGTGGTGACCAGCGACATCATCGGCAGCGACGACAGGGCGGCGGCGATCTGCGCCGTCGTGTAGCCGGGAACCGACGACATGGCGTAATCCGCCGTCGCCGTGCCCTGGCCGTCGATGCTGCCCGTCCAAGTCGAAGGGAAGCCGGCCGCTTCCGCCGCCGTGTTGGATTGCGTGGCCACGGCGTTGGGGAAGACGTAGGTCTCGGTCTGGTAGGGCGCCGCGGTGCCGCCCACCACCATCGCCGCCTGCAGGACCGTCGTCGGCGCCGTGCTGGGGATGGTGATCGGCCCGGTGTACAGCGTACCCGCCGTGGCGGTCATCGCCGCTCCGCTGGCATTGGCCGAAGGCGTCGAGGGCAAGCTGTACGTGAAGGTGTTGGTCCCGGTCACGGTGACCACAAAGGCGCCATCGTACACCGCCGGGGTGGCGCCGGCGATCTCGACCGTGTCGCCGCTGGCAAAACCGACGGCAGCCGCAGTCGTTACCGTGGCCGTCGTGCCGCTATAGGTGATGCCGCTGACCGCCTGCTGGATGCCGGGCGCCGCGCCGTTCGTCGTGTAATAAACCTGTGTGCCCGACACCGTGACGTCGGGCGTGAGCGTCACCTGGAGGGGAGAGTAGTAAAGACCGTCCGTCTGGCTGAAGGCGACGCTGGCCTGGACGTTGCTCGCCACATTGGGGGCGCCCGGCGTGGGCGTGGAGTAAATGAAGTCGCCCCCCACGACGCTCGTCATCTGGGCCAGTTCCGGCACGACGAGCATGTCTCCGTCGGTGTTCGAGGACATCAGGACCTGGATGGCCAGGACGTTGCCGGTAGCCGTCAAGTGGCCGGTGGTGGCCGAATTGAGGAAACTGGAAACGTCGACGTTCTCGTAGGTGGTGGCCTGGACGTCGCTGGTCTGTTCCTCGTTGGCCAGCGAGTTCCACGTGGGCGAGGCGGGGGCGTTCTCACTGGCGATCTCGACGCCGTTGAGGTAGGCCACGTAGCCGTCGTCGTATTGCATCTTCAGCGTCAGCGACGACAGCGAGGTGTAATTCGGCGCGTTGAACGTGATGCGCGTGTATAGCGAGGTGCCCCCGGCCGCGGCAATGGCCGACGCGATCGCCGGCTTGACGTTCGTGGCCACGGCGGCCGCAAATACTCCGCTGTTGCTAGTGGACCCGTTGAACGGTGCGCTGTTGACCGCCAGGCCGCCGTCGGCCGTGTCGCCCACGAGGTGCGAGTTCGTGGCGTCGAAGGAGGTCACCCCTGAGGAACTACTCTCCTTCGCGGCGAAAAACTCCAGGCTCGCCCCGCCCCCATCCTGATAATAGACCAGGTTGACCGGATAGCTGCCTGCGGCCAGGTACGTCGTGGCCAGACTGTCGGACGGACTCTGCGGGTTGGACTCGGCCATCGTGCCGCCGCTGCACGTGGTGGTGTTCACGCCGTTGGAAAAGTTGGCGCCGCTGATCGTCAACGTGTAGCCGTCGTCGCTGTTGACGCCGAAGGTGTAGTATCCGGCCTGCGCCGACGTGATCTGAATCGTTCCCGTGGCCTGCAAAACGTAGTTGCTCAGCCCCTCGCCGATGGACATTCCGGGAAACGGACTGTCGTTGCCGAAGTGGCCGCCCCCGCCGGTGTCCATGAAGTTCAACACGCTATCGGTCTGGCTGACTGTCGAAGTCTGGTCGGCGGGCGTGCTGATGACCGACTCGGCCTGGGTCACGCTGCCGACCCCGACGTTTGCCTTGTAAAGTGTGCAGGCGAAGCCGGGAACGGTGTTGGCGAACCCCAGGCCCGTGGGGCCCGAGGCCCACGCGGAGGCGTTGAAGCTGGGCTGCGTCCACGTGGTGCCCAGCGCGTTGCTGGTCGGTGCGTAATAGCTTGCCGTGGCCCCCGCCGCCACGAGATCCGTTTCCGAAACCGTCTCCAACGGGCCGTAGGAGGTGTCCGAACTCAAGGCCGGGTACGTGAGCGTCGAGATGACCGTGGAGGACGTATTGAGCAGTTCGACCGTAGCGCCGGCCTTGCTGAGATTGAAGTCCGAGTGCAATTCGCCGACCGGGTCCGTGGTGGGCGTCGAATCGCAGAAGACCACGCGGAATTCACCGGGGCCAAGCACCACGTTGTTGGGGATGGTCCACGAAGTGCTATTGCTGTCGCCGGTTTTTTGATAGTTGAGCGACCAGCCGGACAGGTTGGCGATCGCCGTCGGGTCGGGATTGTAGAGCTCCAGCCAATCCGAATTGGCCCCCGCCACGTCGATGATGCCGGTCTTGTTGCCGGGGTCGACCTCGCTGATGATCGGTTGGAGGGACAACAACCGTCGCGTTTCGAGGCACTCCAAGCGAAGCGGTCGCCCCATGGAGATTCGTTCGACCAACTTACGGCGCTGCCGTTGGGTGGATGCGCCCGTCCTCCGATCACCTTCTTACAACCCTTGCGAGGCATCTCCGATTCTCCTCAAAGACAACGTCCAGAACCAACGGACGCGAAGATTCGTCACAGGTGCCGCGTCAAATCGAGTTTGACGGTTCGTCGGCGCCCGGGCGGTCCTTGGTTCCCGCCGAAACTCGCCGCCATTCATCAGTCGCTTCTAATTCGGCGCGATATTAAGTGGCAAGGCTTATTCTAACCGAAATCCAATGAAATGTCTTTATCGGGATCCTATAAGACGCATAAAAGATGACGCCTACCATCAGCGGTACCGGGCAAACATGGCGTCCAAGGCATGATTTGTCGCATCCTTCTTATGGTGCTGGTCCGAATTATCCGAACTGTCGGAGGACTGCCTCAGCCAGGACAGATCCACGGCAAACCTCTTGGCAGTTGACGATCTGAAGAATTGGTCCGCGGCGGGTGCGTTCAAAGCGACGGAGGGGTGAGATTTGCTCGGAAATTGCAAGAACTGGCGCGGAGTTGCCTGACCGGCGGTAAGCGGTGAGCCAGTTGCCAGGGTCGTGTCGTGGGACGCAACCGACGAGGTGCCATGGGACGAAGCAGTCGTATTTGCCGCGACCATGGGTACATGGTGCGCGACGATCGCGGGGGACGCGGCTGCCACGAGTGCCGATGGAGTCGCGGCAAGCGACGAATTGAAGATGCTGGTCGCGTCCGCGCCGATCGTCAGGCTGGTGCCTGCGGCGATCGCGGACGATTGGGTCAAGACGAGCGTACCCGCGCAGACGGTAGTCCCGCCGGTATAGCTGTTCGCGCCGCTGAGAATCACCGTGCCCTGACCCGGAGTACCAGGTACCCCGCCGATGGTCAGCCCACCTGCGCCGCTGATCCCGCCGGAGATGGTCAATGGGGTGCCGGCAACCGGAAGCACGGTTACGTCACTGTCCAACTCCAGGGGACCAGTGATCGTATCCGAGCCCGCGTCGATTTCCGGCTGATTGGCCAGGGGATTGCCAAACTGGTCGAAGGCCGCCGGTGCCAGCGGCAGGCCGGCAAGGCTGACGGTCGTTAGCGTCTGATTCACGGTTACGCTCACGCTGCTGGTGGCCGACAGTCCGCCCAGGTCGGTGATCGTCACGGTGAGCTGATAACTGCCGGCCTGGCTGAACGTGGCCGCGGTGTTCTGCGCGGCGTGCGTGCCGTTGACGTTGAAGGTGGGCGGGCTGGCCCCAGTGGGCAAAACGGTCGCGGCCCACGCATACGTGAGGTTGGCCTCGCCGCCGCCGTCCGCATCGGCCCCCAGGACGGAAAGGGTGGTTGTCGTGTCGGCAACCGTGCTCGGCATTGCCGCGGCCGGGTTGGCTACCGTGGGAGCGGCGTCGGTAATGGTCACCACGGCCGCGTTGCTGTTGATGCCGCTGCTGGCAGCCTGGGCCTGGACCGACGCTGACCCTGAGGCATAGGATGCCGTGTAAAGCCCGCTGGCATCGATGCTCCCTGCACCGGACAGCACGGACCACGTAAACGCCGGCTGATTGGCCATCGCCGCGCCGAACTGGTCATCGGCGACGGCTGCAAATTGTTGCGTCTGGTCCGATCCGACGTTCGCCGTTGCCGGGCTGACTGTGATCCCCGTCAGCGTCTGGCTCACGTTCACGTTCACGCTGCTGGTGGTCGACAGTCCGCCCAGATCGGTGATCGTCGCGGTGAACTGATAGCTGCCGGCCTGGCTGAACGTGGCCGTGGTGTTCTGCGCGGCATGCGTGCCGTTGACGCTGAAGGTGGGCGGGCTGGCCCCAGTGGGCAAACCAGTTGCGGCCCATGTATACGTAAGGTTCGACTCGCCGCCTCCGTCGGCATCGGCCCCCAGGACGGAAAGGGTGGTGGTCGTGCCGGCAACCGTACTCGGCATTGCCGCGGCTGGGTCGGCCACCGTGGGAGCGGCGTCGGTGATCGTCACCACGGCCACGTTGCTGTTGATGCCGCCGCCACCCAGTGGATACCCGACCTGGATCGAGGCCGACCCTGAGGCATAGGAAGCCGTGTAAAGCCCGCTGGCATCGATGCTTCCTGCGCCGGACAACACGGACCACGTAAACGCGGGCGACCCAGAGGGTGCCCCGGCCATCGCCGCACCGAACTGGTCATAGGCGGTAGCGACAAATAGCTGCGTCTGACCCGATCCAACATTCGCCGTCGCCGGGCTGAGCGTGATGCTCGTCACCGTCTGGCTCACCGTCACGCTCACGCTGCTGGTAGCGGTCAGTCCGGCGGGATCGGTGATCGTGACGACGAAATTGTAGGTTCCGGCCGCGGTGAACGTGGCCGTGGTGTTCTGCGCCGCGTTGCTGCCGTTGGCCGAAAAACTCACCGGGGCCGGCGGCGTGCCCGTCGTGGCCCAGGTATACGTCAGTGTCGATTCGCCGGCATCATCGGACCCCAGGACGGAAAGGGTGGTGGTCGTGCCGGCAACCGTACTCGGCATTGCCGCGGCTGGGTTGGCCACCGTGGGAGCGGCGTCGCTGATCGTCACCACGGCCACGTTGCTGTTGATGCCGCCGCTGGCAGACTGGGCCTGGACTGAAGCCGACCCTGAGGCATAGGATGCCGTGTAAAGCCCGCTGGCGTTAATGTTCCCTGCGCCGGACAGCACGGACCACGTAAACGCGGGTGGACTGGTAAACGCCGCGCCGAACTGGTCGTAGGCGGTAGCGACGAATTGTTGCGTCTGGCCCGATCCGACGTTCGCCGTCGCCGGGCTGATCGTGATGCTAGTCAAGGTCTGGCTAACAGTCACGTAAACGCTGCTGGTGGCCGACAGTCCACCCAGGTCCGTGATCGTCGCGGTGAGTTGATAGTTGCCGGCTTGACTGAACGTGGCCGTGGCGTTCTGCGCGGCATGCGTGCCGTTGACGCTGAAAGTGGGCGGGCTGGCCCCAGTGGGCAAAACGGTCGCGGCCCATGTATAAGTGAGGTTCGCCTCGCCGCCTCCGTCCGCATCAGCCCCCAGGGCGGAAAGGCTGGTGGTCGTGTCGGCAACCGTACTCGGCATTGCCGCGGCCGGGTTGGCCACCGTGGGAGCGGCGTCGGTAATGGTCACCACGGCCGCGTTGCTGTTGATGCCGCCGGCAGCCTGGGCCTGGACCGAGGCCGACCCCGAGGCATAGGAAGCCGTGTAAAGCCCGCTGGCATCGATGCTCCCTGCACCGGACAGCACGGACCACGTAAACGCCGGCTGACTGGCCATCGCGGCGCCGAACTGGTCATCGGCGACGGCTGCAAATTGTTGCGTCTGGTCCGATCCGACGTTCGCCGTTGCCGGGCTGACTATGATGCTCGTCAACGTCTGGTTCACTG
>CAWDQE010000018.1:0-1342135 GCA_963804375.1 uncultured Planctomycetia bacterium | reverse complement strand
TGCAGGGACACAATCAGTGGCCGTTTGTCGGCGTGTTCTGCGGCATAGGCTTCGGCAACCTTCTGCATTAGTTCATTGCCCCACTCGTTGTTGCCCAGGTGGATGTAGGCGCGATAGACGATCATGGTCTCGCAGGGGTGTAGGATGGGTCAAGGGTTAGCACGAATTTCAGCGGCACGACAGTCGTGAAATGGGCGCCCTTACGGGCCGGCATGTGCCAAACGTTGTCGCCCTTCCCTATGGGCTTCTCTTCATCCAATTCGTAGTCTACAACGATTCCCGATTTCGTTCGGACTTCAGCGAAAAGCTGAATTGAGTGAAGGGTCAGGTCTTTCTCAAACACGATCCAATCGAAGCCAAGTCTTAGGAATCTGCTTTCGCCTTTCTCAAGGATTTCCTCAAGGACGGGCGGCAAGTGAATTCCACCGGCCGACGTTTTGGCTCGGAGGTAGAGGTTGATTTTCCGCCTATTATTTTTGAATCGCGGGGCGATCATGTTTTGTTTCGGTTTGGCAGTGCTGGGCGAGGATCATGCGCAAGGCGAGGGCTGGATCGACAGCCGCATTGGCTCTGTGAGTCAGGAAAACGGCGAATTGTATTTCGGTTTTGCGGAGAGCGGTGTTCCACCATTCCACGGCTTCATCGTAGATAGTGTCAACAAAGGCTTTCGTGTACTTGGTCGTAGTGTTCATTGTCGGTTGATAATCAGTGTTGAGGTTGCGAATCGAATCACTTGAAGCCGGTTCCCACATGGTCGTTGTAGGCCGCCTTGATGCGGTCCCGGTCGGTGCTTACCTACCGGTTATCCCGTGTCGTGGCAAAGCCTTCGCAGGCAGGCTTCAAGTACCGGCTCGACTGCCGGCAAGTTCGGAGCGATAATCTCGTCCCACTGGTCAAGGTTGAAAATGTCGATCAAGTCAGTCGATCCTTTCACGGAGTATGTCCAGTACGTTCGCGACATATAGGCACTGCGCGAACGTCTGATCTGGCCTTGCCAGATCGACTACGATTTCCTCCACTCCCTCGGCGTGTGCGCGCATCAATAGGTCGAGTAGATCGCTGTCGCTCTCGATCTCAACCACGTCGAGCGTATCACCAGAAGGATTATCTGGCAGCGTATCCGCGGCGCGTTCCAGGTAAGTCTCAGCGGCGTCACGATCTGTCCAGAGGCAAAACCCGTAGTTTAGGGCGAGAAACCCGCAACCGCCGGATTGCACGACGCAGACCGGACAATCGAAAGTGAAATCGAATTCTTCGGGCTGCTCGTCGTCGATCCAAGACATCAAATCCGGCCGTTTCTTGAAATGGCCCTTTGGGATTCGTCTGCTGATTTTTCGTGCCATGTTTGCTGTGGTGTTGTGGGTTGTGGAACTTCCTGCGGATAGCTCCCTAATCTCAGGGCTCAGTCGCCATCATCGGGATTTCCAAATCCATTCTCCAAAATCCGGCGAATCGCGCCCGATACATCGACCGGTTTGTTTGCAAAGCCATTTTCGTGGACCGCGTGCGTAAGCCGTTCGACAAAACGTATCTCAGCTAAGTGCCAAGCATCGAGCGCGGGGTGGTGCTTCGCTATTCTGCAAGCATTTTGGTGAGTCTGGTCGAACCACTCGATGACCGGCGTATTCTCGAAAATGAAATCAGCGAATTCCTGCGTGGCGATTCGGCAAGCATCGTCGAGATCGTCGTTGAGATCGTCGTTGAGATCGTCGCCTAGACCGGCGTCCAGATCGGCGTCCAGATCGGCGTCACGATCGGCGTAACGTGCTTCCGCTCTCTGCAAGGGATCGAGAACGGGGTGGCACGCATCGGCCCTGCCGCTGTCGCCACAATCGTTGTCACAATCGCCGTCGAACTGGCCGGTCTCGTCGGCAAAATCAACCGGTTCGTCGAGTCCGACTGCGTAGGCGGGTGCGTAGGCGGCTGCGTAGCCGGCTGCTCTCAGCGATTCTTGACAACTCCGGGCCGCAGATCGCTCGGGGAATGCGGCGCTGATGATACGCTGGTCTTCTACCGTGCCCTCGCGGCTGGACTCGACCTTTCCTGAATGTGCTTTAACCAACTCGATGATTTCGTTTGCTTGCGTGAACGGTTGCATCGGATCGGTGAAGTAGGGTACGGCCAAGCGGTAGGTCTCTTCTTTGCTCATGTTGCTCATGTTGCTCGTGGGGATTGGGCTTGGGGTTGGGGTTGGGCTTGGGGTTGGGCGGTGTAGCTTCCTTGGGTTCCCGTCAGAACGGCCGATCTGATCGAGTGATCGGGATGCTTGGCAGTTTCTTGATCTCTTCGGAAAGGCGGATTACCTCAATATCGGCGGGGCAGTCGATCCAGTTATGATGCCAGCAAACAATCGCATCGCATCCCGCCGGATCGTGTCCGTGGTCCTTGAAACTGCGGCTATCCCATTCAAATTCGACGGCCAGTTCTTCCCATCCCCGTCCGCTGTCCCGCCGCACGATGCAATCCGGGAACTCGGTGCCGATTTCCTGAATGTAGTAACCGAGGTCACGCGCGACCATGCAGAACAGGGCGACCACGCCGGCTTCGTTCACCGGGGCGTGGGCCATGCCCCGAAAGTTGATCGGATCGCCGACGATACTACGTTTCTTGCCACTTCGCATTGATGTTTCTCCGAGGTGTGTTGAAAGTTGCACTTGACTTATACTTAATTATACCATACAAATTCTAAAAGGGAATTAAACGAAGTCTATTTTGGCATTTGTTTTTAGGAACGGCAATGGTAAAACCCGATCTATCGTCACAATATGAACGCTTCCGCGCTCTAATGATTAAGGTGCGGAAGGCCAAGCGAATTCCCCAGTGGGAATTGGCCCAGAGAATCGGTCGTTCGCAGTCCTACGTGGCGAAGTACGAGGGCGGCAGAAGACGCCTTGATGTCGTCGAGTTTCTCGAAGTCGCCAAGGCCCTCCGCGTCGATCCGTGGCGGATCATCCGGCGGCTGGCCAAGGAGAATGGGCCGCAAGATAAGGCGCAAGATGAGGCGCAAGATGAGTCAAAAGATCAGTCAAAAGATGGACCGCAAGACGGGCCGCCCGCAGGAACCGGTGCCCCTTGATAAACCCATAATCTGATTCAGAGCGTACAGGCGTCGGGCGGGCCGCCCGCTTCTGGTCTCGTCAGGGCGGCCATATCGTTGTTTGCTGAGTCGGGCGGGTCCACGGCCATTCACATGCCGCTCAGGCTCGTGGCGTCCGTGGATCGCTGTCTTCGGCGTCGGCGTGGCTGCCCGTCACGGCCCGTGCCAATTCCTGGCGTCCGTGCCGCCGTGTAACCGAGGAGCCGGCCAGCTTTCCAGCCGACTACCAACCGCCAGATTACTGGCGGGAGTCGTCGATTGTCGAGTCGGCAGCAGACGACGGCACCGTGCCCGGCAGGCGTTCAGATGGAGTGGATCGAAGGGTCGTGGTAGGTGGTCGCCGGAACGACGCCGGCACCGTGACTCGTCGCCCCGGCCAATACCGGGCCAATGCCGGCCGTCGTTCGGGCGATCAGCCCCGAGTATTGATCGGCAGTTCGACCTTCAGGAATCCTGTGTCCAGATCGTCTGGACCAACTTTCAGCGGCCGTCGATCTGGGGACGCCTGACGATCACAGTCGGGTCGATCTCACGGGCCAACAGGCGCTCGGCCGACTTCACGAGTCCTGCCGTCATCGCTTCCAGGAAATCATCCTTGCGGTCCTGTGCCGCCTGGTGTAGCTGCCGGGATAGTTCAACCATCCGCTTTGTACTGTCGTCGATAGCCATGCCTGCCAGTCTAGCAGAAACGGCGGCACCTGCAAGACGGCGGACGTTGCGTGGACTGATCCAGTGATTCTTGCGGGTTTGTCGGCAAGCCGGCAACGCGGGCTCGCTGGCCTGGCCGTCTCACCAGCCTCGCCGCAAGTCGCGGTTGTTCGGTGAGTCGTCGTCGTCTGGACGGCCTTCGGCAAGATCACGGATTCGCCGATCGGGACTCGTCTATCGGGACCCGTCTATCGGGACTCCTGCGGGTCCGCAGCCCGGCCGGCCCGTATTACTACGTCGATGCCGCCGTGGGCCGATGGTCTTGCCCAATTCGACGTGATAAAATGGCAGTCACTATGAAAACCACCCTCTCATTCGACCGTTACGAAGGCCGCTTCGCTGTGCTCTTGACCGATGAAGGGCAGCAGATCGACTTTCCGAAAGACTTGCTCCCAAAGGAAGCCAGGCCCGGCGACATGCTCTCCCTTGCCATTGACGTTGACCGCGATTCGACCGAAGCATTGAAGAAAGACACGAAAGAGTTGCAGGACCGGTTGAAGAAAACTGATTCGGGGAAGGATATTGAACTATGAAGCGAGCCTCCCTCGTCCTAGTTCTTGTCCTGGCCGCGACCGCGCGGGCGGACAATCTTTCGCTGTCTTTCCTTGATGTGGGCCAGGGTGACGCCGTGCTCATTCGCACGCCCGAAGGGAAAGTCGCCCTGGTTGATGCCGGCCCGTCAAGCCGGATATTGGACATTCTCAAGGGGGAGGGCGTCGAGAAGGTCGATGTGCTGGTTACTTCGCACCACCACGCAGACCATATCGGCGGGATGGTTGCGGTAATCAAGAGGTTCAAGCCCAAGCTGTACGTTGACTCCGGCTCGGCCCATACCTCCACGACTTACAAGCGGGTCTTGCAAGCGGTCAACGATGCCGGGTGCCAGTTCGCGCAGTCGAAGAAGGACTCGGAACGAAAGATCGTCTTGGGCTCTGTCACGCTCCGGCTGTTTCCGCAAGCGCCAGAAGACAAAAACGAGAACAACAACAGCATCGGGATTCGCTTGGAGTTCGGCGAATTCTCGGCATTACTTACTGGCGACTCGGAAGAAAGCGAGCGGTCTTGGTGGATGAAAAACGCTGGCGGCGGCCTCTTCCGTCTCGTGACCGTTATGAAGGCCGCACACCACGGCAGCCGTAACGGGACGGACCTGGCATGGCTAATGGCCGCCAAGCCCAGCCTGGTCGTCATCAGTTGCGGCAAGGACAACAAATACGGCCACCCTCACAAGGGGACGTTGGACTTGCTGGAAGAGCAGAAAGTGCCGGTCAAACGCACCGACGTGGACGGCACAATCAAGATCGAGAGCGACGGCAAGACTTGGAACGTCCACAAGAAGGAAGGCCAGACTTCGCTAAGGCGACCCCCGCTTCAACTCGCGGCGTGATTACCTGGCCTCCAGACTCTTGGCGTCGAACGGTCGTGGATTCCTGATGCCGGATCGACCGTCAGGCAGAATCGGCGTCGATGCTGGCCTGCGTGCTGGTGGCTGCAAATAATCTGCTTCCCAGCCGTCAATATAAGTCTTCAAGTTCGTTTGCAAGTCCCGTCAGGTCAGGAAAGACGGTCGAGTGGCTGACACCGAGCGTGAGTAGGTCATCCCGCATGGCCTGGCGATCATTCGGCTCGATTTCGTATCGTTTGATGACCTGCGGCAACATTTGTACGAGTGAACTCTTGTCCCTTCCCTGCACCGTGAAGCAACTTCGCTGCGCGCTCATTCGTGGATCAATGTTGGTAGGTCGAATGGCCACCGGCAACGAAACACCCTGCGTGTCATTCTCCCACGCTCCGCAAATGTTGATAAAGCCGATGTTGGTTTCTTTCGGACGAGGATCGAACCAGGTGAGCGGGAAGTCCTTTGAGGCGCTCGAAACGTACCCAGGGGACACAGATCGTTGATTCAGTTCGGTCGGGTTAAGCATCCAAACGACATGGGGCTTCGGCTTGGGCGGATTCGACTCTTGAATCGCGAAGTATAGACCGACAAGGGCGCTTTCAGTCCAATCGAGCAACCTTGTCGGCAATCCAAAGTGCTGCGCCAAGAACAGCCATTGATCCGTCGCTCCGCGATCAGGACAGGGGCGAGCGGAGAACGTGGGAGCCCTCATTCGGAAAAGTTGAAGCAACGTGTTTTCATCCCGTGTGCGTCCGTCCGGCCGAGGGCGGTACAGCTTCGGAATCAGTGGAGTATCCCCTGCGGGCTCGCCACGGAACCACTTGAACAACCATCCGGCGCTATCGGCTCGGACTTGCGCGATGAACTGTTCAACTGTCTTGATCGTGATTGCGTCCATTGTGGCACTCCGTCGCGATGTCTTCCGGCACTTCCCGGTTTGTGCTCATTGTTGAGGCTTACGTCCGACCACGAGTGCGGGACTAGCTCGATTGAGTGCAATCTCAATAATCTCCCCGGTTCTCTGGAATCGAAGGAAGATTCCCTTGTCGCTCTTCCGAACGAGTCCCTCGGACAGCATCAATCGTAGATCAATTCTGTATTTGCCGACGAGCCGTGCCTTCGTTGCGGCCTTGTCTGGCTTCCAATTCAGAGTGAGGGATATGAACTGCTGGTTCTCAGGGATGTCGCTATGAAATTCCTGGTTATCGTCATCACGGAAATTCCACTCTCTCTCCGTGATTGCACTGGATGGAAGTATTGTGACCATGCTGCTCTCCTCAAGCTGTCCCTGAATCTTCCTCTGTTTCTGCAACCGTCCAGATTCGCTTCAACGGCAAATCGGCTCGTATGTCTTCGTCCAACTTGTCATAGTGTTCCAGCAGTTGGTCGATAAGGGCCTTCTGATCCCAAAGGCGGACCCGAAAGAACTGTACCGCCATTTCCTTGTCGATGGACGACTTGAAGCCTCCCCAGGAAACTAGAATCCCCTGGCACGCCCCGACATTCTGCATCGTGCCAATGAGTTGGTCGAGAGTGGGGCGGTCTACCGGCCCGTCGCCGGACTTAACTTGGACCGCGATCTTCGGATCGCCAAACCCGATGGGGCCAGGAGCGGCCAGAATGTCCACGCCCTTGTCTGGGCCTGGTGGACTGCAAAACGTGATGTACCCGAGGGCCTTTAGCAAAGCCTCAACAAGGACTGCCATCCTGTGCCCCTTGAAGCGACTGATTATCAGGTTGGCGATGCGGTCCCGCGCAAGCAACTCCAAGTCCTGCTCTTCCTCACCGTTTTCGTCGTGTTCCGGTTTCTGCTTCTGCGGTTTGCCGCTGTCGGCTGACTTCCATCCAGTAGTCGCCATTGCACGAATGCGATCCTCGGCGTCGTGGCGTCTAATCTTGCAGATCGTGCATTGGGTTCCGAGCGCCATTAGCAGGTCTGGTGCGAAATTCGAGCGCGGAATATCCGTCTCGATCCACTTGACGGTGTGATAGTGGTAGTAGGGGTCGTCGGCGTCTGGATCAAAGACATAAGGGCCGGTAATTTCCGCGATATGGATCGCAGCCTTCATCTTACTGGGCAGAGCGACCCAATCTCCCGGCTTCATTTCATGTGCAAATGGCCAGATTTGACCAGTGTTCTGGATGATTTTGCCCTTCGGAGAGTCCGGGTACACCTTTCGCAGCAAGTCGCCAAGGGCCGGCTTGGTGGCGACGGTGCTGAGATCGTACTTCAATCCGGGCCAACCCAGGTAAATCCGGTTTTCGTCAAGGCATTTCGACTCGCGTTCACCGTGCTTACCCGCCCTGTTAAGCCAAAGTGTCATGGTCTTCTTCCGTCATGGTTTCGTGCCAGGCCAAAATACAGTCGCTTATTTTACACAACCTGGCCGCCGGCTGACATGGACTACCCGCAGTAGGCCCATTTTGTGGCGTCGATGGTGCCGCCTGCCAGACGACCGAGGAGCCGGCCAGGTCTTGGGGGGGGCAGTACCACGACAGGCGACGATGACGGCCACGGCCGGCACAGATTCATGGCGTCGGAGGTCATGGCCGGCAATTCGATCAGCAAGACGGCCGGCACGGTGCGGCTCGCGGGTCAGCTTTTGTTGCGGCCGGAACCGCTTCTTTCTAAATGTCCTATATTATCTATTTTACTTTTCGCGTCGTTTTTGAAACGCCAGTCCTTTGATCCGGTATAATCTGCTTATGATGGAATGGGAGACTCCGACAAGAACGCCGCTCGGGCTTCTTACGCTGCTCAACTTGCGCGGCGTCGGGAGACAGACTGCGCCTAAACTGGCAGCCCGTTTTCCCGTTCTCCGCGAAGTGCTGGACGCCCCCGACAGCGATATTGACAGCCTCGTACCCGCCGCTGCGCGAAAGACGCTTCGAGATCAACAGCTATGGGCGACGGCGCACGAAGCCGGCCACGCCGTCCTGGCCGCCGCTGTCAAACAGAATGTCGGGGTCTTGTCGTTCTATGACGATGAGTATCCGGGTCTGCTACGGCGAATCCCCGATCCCCCACCGGTTCTGTTCGTAAAGGGGGTGTTGCGGCGATCCTTTCGCAATGTGGCTTGCGTCGGCACTCGCAACCCCACGCACTTTGGGGTAGAAGTAGCTCGCCGCATGGTGCGGATGCTCGTTGACCACGACTTCGGAATCGTGAGCGGGCTGGCGATTGGAATTGACTCCGAATCCCACCGGCAAGCGGTCGAAAACGGCGGCTATACGGTGGCGGTCCTCGCAAACGGTCTTGATTCCATCTATCCGAGTGAGAACCGGGAACTGGCACAATCAATCCTGGAAGGCGGCGGCGCGCTGGTGAGCGAACAACCGCCGGGAAGCCGGGCCTTTGCCCAGAACCTAATACAGCGGGACCGGCTGCAATCGGGGATGTCGCTTGCGACGTTCGTTTTTCAGACGGACGTTGTTGGCGGGACCATGCACACAGTCCGTTTCACCCTCACGCAAGGGCGGTTGCTGTTTGCACCAGTTCCACCGTCGAAGTACGCAATAGAGGAGAAGAGTCGTGGCATCCGCGCCATTGTCGAAAAAAACGGCCTGGAATTGGCCGACATTCTGAAGGCTGAGCGGTCCATACCGAGAATTGCTAACTACGAGATTTACGAACCTTCCGCCAGCAATCGGGGTCAACGGAGTGACCGACTACCCCACCATAATTGAGAATCTGGAACGGAGTGCGAAGGATGTCGAAAGCAATTCTGTTTGATCTTGACCAGACGCTCCTAGATACGTCACCGCTCGCTCCCTACCGGGACGCTGCCAAAAAGACACACAAATGGGGCGATGTGTTGGATCATCTTCACCTGGCGCGGCGGTTTAAGTTCGATGACACGGTACGACCGGATTAGCTACCGGCGGCCTTCGAGGAAATGGGCTATCGGGTGGCCGTGGTCACGTCCTCGATCAAACCGGTGGCTGAGCGACTCCTAGACAGATTCGGAATTCCCTACGATACTCTCGTGGCCTTCCACGATACCGAGGAACGGAAGCCTTACGCAGCACCATTGCTTCACGCTTTGGAACAGCTTGGCGTCTCGGCATCCAATGCCATTAGCGTTGGCGATGACTGGAAGGACACCCATGCGGCGCATCGAGCCGGCGTTTTTTCTGTCGGTGTGGCCTGGGGCGTTCAGGATTGGAGCAGTTTTGCTAGCGCTGCCCCGGATGTCACGTTCCACAAGGCAAGCTATCTCTTGAAACCCGATCTCTTGCCCACTAGAGGCTATATCGGCGAACTGGCCATCGCATCCGCCGAATGTTCTAGCCATCGCGGGTCATTGCTATGGCTGGGGCCTGAGCGCTCAGTCGGTTTCTGCCTGGGGCGTTATTACCCCCAAAACGATCCTCGCCACGAGTCGAGCCTTTGGTCCAACTGGATCATCGAATTCAAGAGTGGTTCGGTGAACAATAGTTTTGTTGCCAACACGCTTATCGCCGCGCTTGATGGCGGTAAACTCTGGAACCGATGTGCCTACCTCGTTAGCGTTCCACCGAAGCCAGGGCAGGCGAATAGGTTTGCCCCGGCGCTCAAGTTGATCTCTGAGCAAGTCGCAGACAAAATTACGGTCATCAAGGACGGGCTGAAGTGCATCAAGGATTACGGCAGCATCAAGGGCTTGAACGCGGAGGGCCGCAATATGGCCGTGTCCGGCGCATTCGAGACCCCTTATAATTGGAAGGGGAAGGCCATTCTGCTGCTTGATGACGTGCTTACCACGGCGGCAACGACAAACGAGTGTATCGCAACGCTCAAACGTGACGGTGCTGGCGAAGTCCTGGTTGTCGCGCTTGGGAAGGATCAATCAGCGATGGAGCGCCGGGAGCACAAGCAATGCCCCGAATGTGGGCGCAACATGAAAATCTGCACAAGACGCAGAGACGGCAAGAAATTCTGGGGCTGTTCTGGATACGGTGACAAACAAAACCAATGCAGCCATACGGAGGAGTTGGACTCGGCTATCGCATGAGTGCTATTTTGGTAGCTCAAAGTCCTTGCTTCAGGTAGGGCGTTGATGGCTGCCGAGACCACGACAGTTCTGCCACCAGACGCCCATAGGTCTTTTTTTTGGGGGGGGGGGCCAGCCGGATGGTCGCCGGAACGACGCCGGCACCGTGACTCGTCGCCCCGGCCATTACCGGGCCGATGCCGGCCATCGTTCGGGCGATCAACCCTGAGATCAGCCCGAGTATTGATCGTCCATTTCCGACAGCCCCGCACAGGCGTCGAAGATTCTTTGGCACTGTGGGCAGGGTAGATAAGGTGCTGGCCGCCGACAGGACCACGACCGTCCTGGCCGTCCGACGTGCCGACTCTCGATGCCGGATCGGCCGTCAGGCAGATTCGGCGTCGGTGCTGGTCTAGGTGCCGGCCCGTTTTCCTTCGTCCCGTTGCCGCAAGCCACTCAAATTCCCGATGCCGTCGTGCCGGTCGCAACCTTCCCGATTCTGGTGGTCGAGCACAAGGGCGAGGATCGCTGGAGCACCGACGATTCCAAAGAAAAGCGGGCTGTCGGCAACCTGTGGGCCGACCGCAGCAAGGGAAAGTGCCTCTTCGTTATGCCGAAGGGACCGGACTGGAAAGCTATCACTGAAGCCATTGGGCGGTAGGGTCCGTCGATTGCTCGATGAACTCGGCGGGTGACGCCGAAAGAGTGCGGGCAGGAGTGCTTCCGACTGGCAGTGCTTCTGCCTAATCTTGTGGCCTGGCCTACCTGGCCGGGGAATTGTCGCTGCGGGTCCGCAGGCGTCCTGGCGTTGAAGGCCGGCTGTCTGAGGAATCGCCTACCGCGATTCCCGCGGATGTCCTCGGCAGCTTGTGGGTCATCGCCCGCGCCGATTCCTGCGCGCTGCGGCCTGACCCTCGGGCAAACAATTCGATGATCGGGTTTCAGCAATTTGTACCAACAGCGAACTCTCTCCCAGAAATAGATTTTGTCGAAAGGCGATGCGCAGCACAGTGCGCGCAGTTCTGGATCATCCCATAGCTGCTCTTCCGGCCCCCCGGCCTGCTCGCTCAAATTGCCGCCCGCCGCTACGATCAGCAACCATTTCTCGTCTGCTAAGCGCCAGTCATAATTGACGGCTTTCTCATTCTTCTTCTTGACGCTGGTTTTAATATAGTTGAGATTTAGCCCGATACAACCAGTTGTGATATTGTCACACAGCCAGCTACAGCGAGGCAAAAGAACAAGCCCTGGACACCGCCGTATTGACATGGAAAACACCATCGATTTCAGCGTTGGAAAGTCGGAGAACTCGGTGCCAGGCGAATCGGCTGAATGTGCGGGGAATCGTGCGGTCTCCGCAATCGGATGGGCCTCCAAGAAATCGACCATCTCTTCTGCAAATTGCTTGGCCAATTTCTCCTGTGTCTTGGCATCGCATTGGCCTGCAAATCGTCCTGTGCCGAGTCGCACCCGTCCCATCATGTCCGCCAGGCGTCTTCGACGGCCGATTCGGCGCACGAGACTTGTCTGCACACATTTCCAGAAATCCGAAATCGGCGTCAGAGGCGAGTGTTGCCCTGCCATTGTGTCATTAAAGTAGCCAGTATGCTCGATTGCGACTCGCCTTTTTCTTTTTCCTTTTCGCAATGTGAGTATCGCGTCCGGTGATTCACACCAGTCAGGACAAGAGATCGTGTGGTGCATCGCGTCGCGGACAAATTCCCGAATCAGGAATTGTTCCACGGCTTTCGGCTTCCGGTAGACTCTGGCCACGTTCGTTCCTCCTACGCCACTTCTTCGACGATCCTGCTAACACGGTCCTTCAAGACGCCAAACAGATACTTTGTATTGCAGGGGGTAATCTGTATCTTGCCGTTCACGACGTTGAACCGGTCGCCCTGCAATAGCACAGAGGTCATCCCGGTCGCGTCCACAAAGCGAGTCTTGTACCTGTCAAGATCGGTCCCCAAACTGCCGCCGTTGTGGGCCAGGGCGTGTCTGACGAGTTTCGCAAGATCAACCTCGGCATCGTTCCAGCAGTAGTCGGTCAGCGAAACACCGAAGTGCCTGGCGAACGCGCCTTTGATCGGGTTGTTCTTTGACCGGTAATCTGGGTCTTTGGTCCTGATCGTATTTGCAAGAAAATCCTCATAGGCGAAGAACAGCGAACCGTAATTGATGCGCTGCACACCAAGGATGCAGAAGTCGAATTCCGATTTTTCAATGAGGGAGTTCCAGTATCCTTCAACGTCAATCGTAATTTGGGAATCTGCGGCCTTGCGAGCCTGTAGTGTCTCTTTCTTGAGCCTTCCTATGGCTCGCCCCAGTGCCAAGCGCTGTTTGAAGTTCAATTCGGGCACACAGTTTATTAGTTTGTCACTGAGGGTCTGGACAAGTGCTTCAACGAAGGTTGGCGGGTACGACGCGCTGGGCTTGTTCGTGCCCACCGCGAACTGTTTCAGTTGTTGAACCGCGAGCCACGGCAATCGGTGCGCCCCGTCTGTCGATCGCCAGGCGAGCATGAGGGTTTCGACAGCGGCTCTCAAGGGGGAATTCTCGACCAACCCGAAGACGCGATCGCACCAGCCGTGGTCAAAGAACTGCTCATAGGAAGCGAGGTTCGGGTCGATGATCGAGGTGTCGATGATCTCTTGTTCCATTCGGGCGGCTCCATGCTGGAGATGTTGCTGCATTTTAGCATGACACGAGCCGGGGCGAAAGGTTCGCCGTCCTGATGGCCCACCACAGGAATCGCAGATGCGTGGCGTCATTCGTACCGATAGGATCGTCGAGCGGCAAGCCCCGGCCCCGCAAGATTCAGACGGTCATGGTGTCGGGCGGCTCGGCTAGCCCGGCATTCGCTTCTTTCCCGCGAATTGTAGTTGCCAAGCCGGTGGCACCTCACACTCAACGAGCGCGCCTCCCATTGCCTTGGTGATGGGCGACCAGAACGATATTTGGCTATGCACCTTCCACTCGGAGAGGGTAAGCCGAACTGAGATCGATACTTCGCTTGTGTTCGACCCGAGAAGCAACAGGTTCCGCGTCCGAGTCAGTCAAGACTACGAAACCCAGGCCAAAATCGAGTTCAGCTATTCGGATGCAGACGCCTACCTTGCCGGCCACCCGGAACATCAGGACAAGGCCAGGGAAGCTGTCAACGATCACATGGCGAAGAACCCGGAACATGAAAAGGCGATGAAAGTGGCGCTGGCTCGAATGAAGAACCTGTGACGGCGACTAAAGCCGCTGTGGTCGTGAGGCGAGCGTAGAAGCAGCCGCACCGAACCAGGCGCTGCACCTGACCGTCGGCTCGTTCAAGTATAGCTTTCAACAATATCGGCGATTCGACTCGCGTTTTGGCAAGTCCCAAAGTATAAGACCTAATCACGGTCGCCGTACCTCTCGCGGTAGGCGGCGGCTTTAGCACGATCAACTACGCAGGCACCGCCGCAGAGCTTGCACGGATCACCCACAAGTCCGCGAGTGCCGCTTCCGTGGCAGTGAGGGCACTTCACCTCGTCGATTTCATTGGGGTCGTACTCGTCTGCTTCTTTCTGACTTACTCGGCACGCCCCGTTGCAGTACGGACAGTAATGCTGGTCGTATCCCAGGACCCCATTTCCTTTGCAGTGAGGGCACTTCACCTCGTCGATTTCATCGGGGTCGTACTCGTCTGCTTCTTTCCGACTTATTCGGCACGCCCCATTGCAGTACGGACAGTAATGCTGGTCGTATCCCAGGACCCCATTTCCTTTGCAGTGAGGGCACTTCACCTCGTCGATCTCGTCGGGGTCATATTCGTCAGATTCTTCCTGACTAATTCGGCACGCCCCATTGCAGTATGGGCAGAAATGCTGGTCGTATCCCAGAATCCCATTTCCTTTGCAGTGAGGGCACTTCACCTCGTCGATCTCGTCGGGATCGTACTCTTCTGCATCCGAGGACGAGACAAGGCACGCACCGTGGCAATATGGACAGTAGTGTTGGTCATAACCTAATACTCCATTTCCTTTGCAGTGCGGACATTTCACCTCGTCGATCTTGCTTGGGTCGTATTTCTCTGCCTCTTTTTCTGTCACATAGCAAGACCCGCCGCAGTAGGCGCAGAAGTTACCAATCAACCCGGTCATGCCTCGCCCATGACACCGAGGGCACTCCACTTCGTCCAATTCAACCAGAACGTCGTTGGCAAGTGCCGACACCCCAGATAACGCCTCTCGCACCGTTTTCGATGGGCTGTCAGCTTGTACGCCGAGGCTGGCCTTTGCAAATAACGGAGACTTCTGAACCAGGAGTTTCTCAATTTCGTCGGAGGGAGCATCACTTTTCGCCTTTTCTTGGGCCTTGGCTGTCAATTCGGGAATAATTCCCAAGAGTGTCTTCGCTTCCGTTTCGTATATGGAAGTGAAATTCTTGCTTGATGCCCCTTTGATGTCGGCTTGAATCTTCCGAATCGAAGCCAGCAATGAGCGGAGCAGTCTAGTAACATCCTGCTCATACTTCATCATTCGCTGGCGCGACATCCTCTTGATTAGCTTGGCAGCCCGAACCTCCTCTTCCGTAACATTGGTCGATAACTTGAATCCGTAATCATATTCCGTGTGGTGATTAGGGCAAAGAAAGATTAGGTTATCAGGACCATTGTTCATGGTATCGGCTACAGCCGTAATGTGCGCAACCTCACCTTTATTTAGGTTACCGCAGATCGCGCACGCGAGGTGCGATTCCCTCTTGATGTCTTCTCGGATGGGCTTCGGTATACTGGGACGAGCGCCCTTCGCTGGCATCGGCCACGGATCGTGTAGAAATCGCTGGAATCGCCGTAGTTCATCCTCGTCGATCATCTCCCCTTGATCGGTGTTGACGACCGGAAGTTTTCTTTTGGCGTTTGGCTTTGGGCACGTCTTACAGAAATACTCAAGAAGCTCCATGCCCACGCCAAGTGCAATCGCGGCGTCGATCTTCGTAATAAGTCCCATGTCAATGCGGTCCATTTTCACTGAGTCCGTTACCTGGGTTGGCAGACCTCTCCGGTAATCGCAAGAATCAGTTCTCGACGCTCGCGCATCGTTTAAGTTGATTCAAGGGTCCATGTCGATTCTGGCGGCGGGAATCACCCTATCAGTCCACAATGAATCGTCGAGGACTAAACATTGCCATTATGCCATGAGTAAACAGTGCGGGGCAAGCGTGGCCCATCAAGGCCAGGCGTGGTTCGACTACGGCACCTTGACCAGCGGTTCGTGCGTCCCGATACGTGGCGGCACCTGATCGAGGCCGATGGCGTCGATTGCCGTGACAGAGGCGTCTTACGGGTGGTTCCCAGACCCCAGGCCGCGCCGATTCATGGCGTCAGGGCCGCCGTGTGGCGATGGTGGCGGGCGGATCGCTCAGTGTGTGCGGCAGAATTCTCTGGCAGGCGATTTCACGGGCGCATTTCACGGGCGCATTTCCGGCGCAGCCGGTAGTCGGTTCCCGCCTTTCATGCGGCTTGCCCAGAGCGGGACGCCTACCTGACCCTGGAGCCTGCTGCGGCAGCCAGGGTAACGTGGTGAACGGGTCAGGGTTCGGCGAGCGGGAAGCGTGAGCGACCGGAGTAGTATCGCAAGCAGGCTCACCCCGCATCGAAAATGTGAACATTGAACATTGCAACTTGAATGTTCAATCCTTCACCCTCTCCACGCCCTCTTCCTCCGCCGCCAAGCGGCTGCCGCCGCAACGATTCCAGCTACGCTCAACAGTGCCAAGGTTCCCGGTTCGGGAACCACAGCACCCGCCGCGCCTGGCGAAGACGTAAGCGACGAGCCTATCGGGGAGGCGACGGCCACTGAGGGCTCGAAGATCAAGGTGCCGCCCGCGCCGACGGTCAAACTCGTCCCGTAGGGTATGGCGTTGGAGTTCGTCACGTACAGCATGCCGGCATCGACCGTCGTGCCGCCGCTATAGGTGTTGCTGCCGCTCAGAACCAGGACGGCATCCGGGTTGTTAAGCAGAAGCGTGCGACCGATACCCGTGATCGACCCCTGAAAAGTGCTGCTAGCGCTGCTATCATAACTGAGATTGCCGTTGATCTTCGCGCTTGGTCCGCCTCCGGAAATCGAGCCGCCGGAAATGGTCGTCATATTGGCAGTGACGGTTCCACCGTCGGCGATAAAGAGCAAGCCCGCACTCTGCGTAAGGTTGTTGCTGCCGGTAATCACTAGCGAACTGCCGTTACCGATATTGATTGTGCCCGAATTGGCCAGAGTTCCAATGGTCGTGAAGCTGCGGCCGTCGGTGATGTCGAAACAACCTTGGTTGTTGGCAAGCGTATTTATGTTGCTAAAAGTTGACCCGGAGCCGTCCAGCGTGACAGCGCCTTCGTTTGTGGTGATACTGCCGCCACTCGGGATACTGAGCGTGGAATTTGTACGGGCAACCCATGTTCCGCCAATGAGCGTTGTGCCAGAGAACTGAGTAATGGAGCCATTCAACTGTAGTGTCCCGGCATCCACCTCGACCGTCCCCGTGTTGTTGAAATTGGGAGAGATGTAGGCCGTGCCCGTCCCGCTGGACTTGAGGAACAACCCTGCGTTGTTGATCGTGCTGTAGCTATAGCCCTGCTGAATCTGAGCATTGCCTTGCAGGTTGTAGACCGCGCCGGCCAGGTTGTTCAGCGTGGCACCATTGCCGTACATCGTCAGCACCCCACTCGTCGTCTCGGTAATCGTCCCGCTGTTGGTCAGCGTCCCGTTGAGTTCCTGCCCGCCGTTGCCGCTGATCGTGAACTGGCTGCTCTGGTTCGTCAGGCCGCCGGTGCCGGAGATATACCCGTTCGTCCAAAGAAAACTGCCAAGATTGAGCGTCGTGCCGTTGCCGCCAAGCGATCCTCCGGCCAAGTTCGCCGGGTTGCTGCTGCTCAGGTTCAGGTTCAGCGTTCCACTCGCTGCCGTAGTCATGCTGCTAAACTGGAGGCTGGCCCCGCCCGTGAAGTTGTCGAAAGTCGCCGTCGTCCCCGCCGCCACGCTCCCGCCGGCATTCAACGTGCCGCTGCCGCTGGCCGTGTTCTCGCCCTGCCAAACCGCGTAGACCTGCGCCTGCCCACCATTGGAAAAGACGTACCGGCCGTTCGTGCTGGTGCCGCTGCCGATAGACAGCGTTCCGTTGTCCACCTCGACCGTCCCCGTGTTGTTGAAATTGGGAGAGATGTAGGCCGTGCCCGTCCCGCTGGACTTGAGGAACAACCCTGCGTTGTTGATCGTGCTGTAGCTATAGCCCTGCTGAATCTGAGCATTGCCTTGCAGGTTGTAGACCGCGCCGGCCAGGTTGTTCAGCGTGGCACCATTGCCGTACATCGTCAGCACCCCACTCGTCGTCTCGGTAATCGTCCCGCTGTTGGTCAGCGTCCCGTTGAGTTCCTGCCCGCCGTTGCCGCTGATCGTGAACTGGCTGCTCTGGTTCGTCAGGCCGCCGGTGCCGGAGATATACCCGTTCGTCCAAAGAAAACTGCCAAGATTGAGCGTCGTGCCGTTGCCGCCAAGCGATCCTCCGGCCAAGTTCGCCGGGTTGCTGCTGCTCAGGTTCAGGTTCAGCGTTCCACTCGCTGCCGTAGTCATGCTGCTAAACTGGAGGCTGGCCCCGCCCGTGAAGTTGTCGAAAGTCGCCGTCGTCCCCGCCGCCACGCTCCCGCCGGACACCAATACCCCGCTTCCGGTTGCCGTGTTCTCACCTTGCCAGACCACAGAAACCTGCGCCTGCCCTCCATTGGAGAACACGTAGGAGCCATTCGTGCTGGTGCCCATGCCGATAGACAGCGTTCCGTTGTCCACCTCGACCGTCCCCGTGTTGTTGAAATTGGGAGAGATGTAGGCCGTGCCCGTCCCGCTGGACTTGAGGAACAACCCTGCGTTGTTGATCGTGCTGTAGCTATAGCCCTGCTGAATCTGAGCATTGCCTTGCAGGTTGTAGACCGCGCCGGCCAGGTTGTTCAGCGTGGCACCATTGCCGTACATCGTCAGCACCCCACTCGTCGTCTCGGTAATCGTCCCGCTGTTGGTCAGCGTCCCGTTGAGTTCCTGCCCGCCGTTGCCGCTGATCGTGAACTGGCTGCTCTGGTTCGTCAGGCCGCCGGTGCCGGAGATATACCCGTTCGTCCAAAGAAAACTGCCAAGATTGAGCGTCGTGCCGTTGCCGCCAAGCGATCCTCCGGCCAAGTTCGCCGGGTTGCTGCTGCTCAGGTTCAGGTTCAGCGTTCCACTCGCTGCCGTAGTCATGCTGCTAAACTGGAGGCTGGCCCCGCCCGTGAAGTTGTCGAAAGTCGCCGTCGTCCCCGCCGCCACGCTCCCGCCGGACACCAATACCCCGCTTCCGGTTGCCGTGTTCTCACCTTGCCAGACCACAGAAACCTGCCGCCTGCCCTCCATTGGAGAACACGTAGGAGCCATTCGTGCTGGTGCCCATGCCGATGCTCAGTATCCCACCATCCACCTCAACGGTCCCTGTATTGTTGAAGTAGGTGTTACTCACACTCGCTGTTCCCGTTCCCGACTTGATGAACAGCCCCGCATTGTTGATCGCGCCACCGCTGCTGTAAGCTGAGAATGGCCAAGCCGGCCAGGACGCATAGGAGAAACCGCTTATTTGCGCATTGCTCTGTATGTCATAAACCGCTCCCGCCAGATTGTTTATTGTGGACCCATTCCCAATCCCCAATGTCGTGCCAGCGGCGTGGGTGATCGTCCCTGCGTTCGTCACGGTCCCCTGGGCAACCGCGCCCGAGTTGTAATCCGTGCAGTATCCAATCGTCGGGTTCCCGGTGCCGCTAATACTCATTGCGCCCTGATTCGTGAGTTGACCGCCAACACCACCACCCGTCAACATGAGATTGCCCTGGTTCACCACCGTTCCTGCGCCGCCAAGCTGCGCTCCCGATGTCAATGTCGCCGCACTGCTGCCGGTGAGGTTCAAGGTCAGCGTTGCTCCCGTTGCGGGAGCCATGCTGCCAAACTGTAGGCCGGCCCCGCCCGTGAAGTTGTCAAAGGTCGCCGTCGTCCCCGCCGCCACGCTCCCGCCGGACACCAATACCCCGCTTCCGGTTGCCGTGTTCTCACCTTGCCAGACCACAGAAACCTGCGCCTGCCCTCCATTGGAGAACACGTAGGAGCCATTCGTGCTGGTGCCCATGCCGATGCTCAGTATCCCACCATCCACCTCAACGGTCCCTGTATTGTTGAAGTAGGTGTTACTCACACTCGCTGTTCCCGTTCCCGACTTGATGAACAGCCCCGCATTGTTGATCGCGCCACCGCTGCTGTAAGCTGAGAATGGCCAAGCCGGCCAGGACGCATAGGAGAAACCGCTTATTTGCGCATTGCTCTGTATGTCATAAACCGCTCCCGCCAGATTGTTTATTGTGGACCCATTCCCAATCCCCAATGTCGTGCCAGCGGCGTGGGTGATCGTCCCTGCGTTCGTCACGGTCCCCTGGGCAACCGCGCCCGAGTTGTAATCCGTGCAGTATCCAATCGTCGGGTTCCCGGTGCCGCTAATACTCATTGCGCCCTGATTCGTGAGTTGACCGCCAACACCACCACCCGTCAACATGAGATTGCCGAGATTTGTCAACGACGCGCCGCTTTGAATCGTCAGGTTGGCCCCCGTGATTGTTCCAGCATTCTGCGAAGTGCCCGTCCCAAGGACAAGGGAGCTGCCGGGCTGACAAGCCACGACAGAACTGGCGGCAACGGACAGCGAATCGAGGGTCGCGCTTTGGTCTAGTAGTGCCGTGCGCTGGCCATCAATGGAAACATTGAATCTTACCGTCGTTCCAACATTCACAGTGAGGTTCGGCAGAAGTTCAGAGAGACCAGGAAGTGGAACGGTCACGCTTGTTTGCGTCGGACCTCCGTTAATCAGTGTGTTGAAACTGTCAAGCGTCACATTGGAGGCCCCGCTGCTCGTGCTATAACCGAAAATACCACCGCTCAAAAGGTTCTCCCAGGAGTTCTCGACCCAGGCGATGGGAATGATCGGCTGGTCCCAAACAAAGGGATTCGACCAGGACGCAGTGCCGCCGGTTGGGATAGTGTTATTCAATCCAGCATTGAACGTCAAATGACCAACAAGTCCCGTTATGCTGACGCTGCCATCAAGGGAGTAGCCGACTTGGCCTTCAACGCAGAAAGCGTTCCAAGTCGCCTGCGGGAGCGAGATGGGGTTGCCGTTATCGTCGTACCAATTCCCAAGAACAGTCTGGCCGTGAGCCTCGCGGGGATTCAACGGGCCGAAAAAAAGGCCGGCAACCATGATGACGCTAAAAACCGTAGCAAGCCGGTAGCCAGAAGTGCTCGACATTGCTCTTCCCTCCCTTTGCTAAATGTTCCAATCGCGCCGTGACGCCCGTATTGGGGCTTCATTACCTCGCGTTACTTCCAATTTCTCTCGATCCAAGCACTCGATGCTCTGATGCGGCTGGCCAATCTTCTCCCGATATCCCCCCCCACACTGCCTACCAGAATAATTCGTTGGCCGGGGGATTGCAACTACCCCTAAGCTACGATTTCCGGCCTGGCGTCCAAGCTAGGCCGTCAAGGGGGGAAACAACCGGATACGACTTCGGCAGGGGGGGAAAACCGGGACGACGGCCTACAAATCCCATCTTATGGGGGCATTCGACTTGGCCTTGCTGGATCGTGCAGAGTTGGCGCGGACGAGCATTTCCCTGTCGGCGTCGTCCACGAAGAGGCTTCGATGCCGTAACTGCTGACCGCACAGGCTGCTCAGATTCTTGGTCGGATGGTTGGCCGAGTCGCTGACGGAGGGGTCAGGAACGCTTCGATCCTGCCTTCCACGCCTCAAGCCGGCTATGTTGTCCGTTCCCGGCTGGGGCGGTAGACTGGCGGAATGCGCGCGTTTCAGCCCCTTCATATCGCCGCGTTAGTGCTCGCTGGATTATACTTGCCGACTGCGCACCTGGCCCCGGCGAGGTATTCGGTAGGAAAGGCTGGGTCGCCTGTCGGCTACGATTTCGATTCGCCTTTTCGCCCCTTCTTGCCGGCTTTCGGGAATAGCCAAGCCCGGACGAAATCCGTTACCGCCTTCAATCGGCCGTCTTCAATCGGCTCTTCGTCGTAAACCGCGCTCATGTCGTTGGCGTCTTCCACATGGCCCATAATCGCCCGGACGGCATCCTTATCGCGTGCCTTCTTCCCGATGGTTTCAAACGTGTGACGCAACGCGCCGAAACTTAGCCCCGGTCGATGCAATCCAAGGTCTTTGAGCACTTTGACCATTTCCTTGCTTATGGGGTTGTCGGTCTTGCTCTTGCTCTTTGCTTCCCAAGTAGTCCCGTACTTGGTAATGAATAATCGTTCCCGGTGTGCTTCGTTCTTGGGGTCCGGCCGCTTGGCAAGCGCCGCCTTGACCGCCGCAGCGGTTTCCGGCCAAAGCGGACATCGCCGGGCAACCCCGGTCTTGTTTCGGGCGTAGGTCAACCATCCGGCTTTAAGATCGATCGCACTGGTCGGAAGCAACGCGCAATCCATGTTGTTTAGCCCGCAATTCGCCCCTAGCAAGATCATCGCCCGCAACGTCACGCCCGCCTTGTCGATGATCTTCCGCAACTCGTCCGCTTGATACATGCGAGGCGGCTTCGCCTGCCTTGCCTTCCGTAGCTCTTTCCGGCCCGGCTTGTCGAAACCGTCGCCGTACCGAACGGGCGTGTCAAGGTTCTTTGCTGCATAGTTGAAGACTACCCGTGCCCGGCCAATATCGTTGTAGAGCGCAACAGGGCCGTGTGTCTTGGCAAGGTCAGCGCGTAGCTTCTCAAAGTCCGCCGGGCAAAGATTGGCCACTTGCCGCCCAGGGCCGAAAACCTTCAAGATACGCTGGCAAGTCTTGTGGTAGTCCTGCCAGCTTCGCTGGGTCAATTCGCCGCTGTCCACTTTCAGTTGCTTGCTCGCAAGGAAAAGGTTTGACATCCGGCCGACCGTCAAGCCGTCGCCGTTGGAAGGCTCCCGTCCGGCCAATAGGTCGTCCTTCTCTTTCAGCCATTTTTCCAGTGCTTCGTCCCGGTCTGATCCGAAATAGTGAGTTTTCCCCAGAATCTTCTTTGCATACTGGCCGGACGGGTGGAGGTAGAGCGGGAAGTCAGGGTGAGGCTTGCTCGTCTTGCTCCGCTTGGCAGTTGTTGCTGGCGGTGCTATAATTTCGCGTGCTTGATAACGTGCCAGCGCGCCATCTGGGTCGGCCCAAGGCCCGAAGTAAACTAGCTTGCCGCCGATCTTTTTGGCCCATTGGCCGCTGGCGTGTGGAAACAGTGGAAAGTCAGGTGTAGGCTTGGAAGGTTTCGAGGTTTTCATGTGGGTTCCCAGGTGTAGTTTCGGGTGTAGTGGCGTAGTAACAGGCGTAGTCACCAACACCACTATTCAAGCATACACCACAAGAACCAGGTTTTCAAGCTAAAAAACACTACGGCAGCGTAGCTCAGTTGGTTAGAGCAGCGGAATCATAATCCGCGTGTCCGGGGTTCGAATCCCTGCGCTGCTACTTCACAACCCTTTGCTTGGCAAAGGGTTGTGTCGTCTACCCCCCTGCCGGTTTCGGGCCGGAAGTCGGAACAATACCTAAAACCGTACCTACTCCCCAGAGTTCTTCCGCGATCTCGTCGCACTTCAGGCCAAGTCGATCATTCGGCCTTCTTTTCCCCGGTGGTTGGCTCGTCCCAAACAACCTGCCCGTCGCGCCAAACAGCAACCTTCTGCCCTGCGCACTCATGCTCCAAAATGGCCTGACGAGCAGCCTGCTTGAGTACGATCTGGACTTTCTCCAAGTCCTTCAGTCGTTCCGCCACCGTTGCGTGGTCGTTCTTGTCGCGGAATCATGAGTATTTCTCCTGAACGAGTTTCCAAATGCTTTCGATGGCCACTGCAATTTTAGCGTCCTCCCGGCCCGATGCGATCAGTTCGTAACCGTCCTCGACGTTCCCTTCGGCCTGCCCACAACCGACCGCTACGCCAAAACGGCACTCAAAACGGCACCACAAACCAAAACTTTTTCCGCTCCAGTCCCCTGGTCGCTTGCGGGACCGGCCTTCCAGAGGTAAACTGGCTCCCGGCCCCAAGAAGATGGGATAAGCAGGCCGAGGCCCATCTGAAACTTTTCGGGCACGAGCATCCCGAGGGGCACGAGATTCGCGCCGTATGCGCCCGGCACGATTGAGAAAATGGCTAACACAACTCTCTTCCCCGTCGAATCTGTGGTTGCGCAGCGTCAGCCCAAGACCGATCGCCTAATCTTGGCGCGATTTCTGAAGGACGCGGCTGAAGACAAACGACTCGATGCGAAAGAATTGAACGCCGCCCACGACGTACTGGTGAAATGGGCCGATTTGGAGAGTTCGGGCTGCCTCGCGACGCTCAATGAAACGCAGATGCAAGGCGATTTCCTGGCCCAGGTGTTCGGCGATGCGCTGGGTTACGCTGGCCCCCTCGACGGCAAGGAGGTCTGGCACCGCGAGCAACATTATCCCATTGACGGCGAAACGCCGGATGCGGTCCTGGGCTTTTTTCGGCAGACGGAGAGCCACAAGCTCTTGGTGGTGATCGAACTCAAGGGACCGAGAGTCCACCTCGACCGCCACCGCAGCAACGGCAGGACCGCCGTCGGCCAATGCTGGGATTATCTGGTGAATACGCCGCCCGACTGCCGCTGGGGCATCGTCTCCAACATCGTCAGTTTCCGACTCTACGAACGGGCCTCAACGAAACGGACTTACGAGCATTTCACCCTGCAATCGCTGCGCGACTTTGATTTGTTCAAGCAGTTCTATGTGCTGTTTCATCGCCAGGGCTTGATCGAGAAGTCGGTTCTCGGACCGCCTCGCGCCGTGGCCTTGCTGAAAAAGTCGGCCGAACGTCAACGGCAGGTCAGCGATCAGCTTTACGAAGACTACTCGCGCAACCGCACCGAGCTGATTGCGGACTTGCATATCAAGCAGAAGCACCGCTGGATGAGGCGATCGAAATGGCCCACCGCCTCTTCGATCGCATCATGTTCATCGCCTTCTGCGAAGACCGGCAACTACTGCCAGAGAAGACGATCCCCAAGGCTTACACCGTGGCCGGTTTTTATGCCGTTACCAATCCCAAATGGCAGAATTTCAAGAACCTGTTTCGCTTCATCGACGCCGGCAGCGAAACCAACGGCATTCCCCAGTACAACGGCGGGCTGTTCGCGCCGCACGCGGTAGATGAAATCGAACTGCCGGACATTCCTTGGACGAACTTCTTCAATTCGATCAGCACATACGACTTCGCTGATGAGGTGAATCTTGACGTGCTGGGACATCTGTTCGAGCGGTCGATCACGGAATTGGAAAAGCTCAAGGAGTCGGGGTTGTTCTGCGACGCCGAAAAGGCGAGTCAATACGCAGCGATGCCGCAATCGGCCAAGCGCAAGCAGCTTGGCATCTACTACACGCCGCCGGAACTGACCGGGCGGATCGTGCAGTACACCGTCGAAGAGCTGATCGTCCAGCGCTTCGCGGCTGCGGCCATCGAGTTCGGAATCTCCAAGCAGGACGCGAATCGAGGCACGGCCCCGGATGACGCCAAATACTGGCGTCGGTGCCTGGGCATCCTGCGGAGCCTCAAGATCGTCGATCCGGCCTGTGGCAGCGGCGTATTTTTGTTTCAAGCCTATGACGTGCTGGAGTCGCGATACAACGAAGTCATCGGCCATCTCGACGAGTTGGGTGAACCGGACGCGAAGAAGCTCTCGCAACGGATTCCGATGTTCATCCTGCAGGAAAATTTGTATGGCGTCGATCTCTCGCCCGAAGCCGTCGAGATCACGCAACTGGCTCTTTGGATTCGCTCGGCGAGTCCGGGACAACTGCTCGCCAGACTGTCGGAGAACATCGTCCACGGCAACTCGCTGGTTCACGATCCCGAAGTTCACTCGGCTGGCTTCGATTGGCATGATCGGTTCCCCGACGTGTTCAACCGCGAGGAAGCCGGGTTCGACTGTGTGATCGGCAATCCGCCGTGGGAGCGCATGAAGCTGCAAGAACGCGAATTCTTCTCCTTGCCGGCCCCAGAGATCGCCACCGCCACGAATGCGGCCAAGCGACGGCAACTTGTCGCCGAGTTGGAATCCGACGATCCGGCGCTGTACCAGCGCTACCAGCAGGCCCTGGCTGCGGCGGATTCCCTGCTGACGTACTGCCGCACCAGCGACCACTACCCGCTGACCGGCAAGGGCGACATCAACACCTACGCCGTGTTCGCCGAACTCGCCTACCAGTTGGTGGCACCGCACGGCCGCGTCGGGCTGCTCGTTCCTTCCGGCATCGCGTCCGACATGACGACCAAGGATTTCTTCGCCGCGGTTGCCGAGTCAAACCGACTCATCCGCTTGTATGACTTCGAGAACAAGAAGGTCTTCTTTCCAGAGGTTCATGCGTCCTTCAAGTTCTGCATCCTCAACTTTGGTGGTGAACAAGCGGCAACGTCGCAAGCCGATTTCGTGTTCTTTGCCCAGCAAATCGAAGAGTTGGAAGAGCGGACTCGGCACATTGCGCTCGGCGCCGCTGACATCCGGCTGCTGAATCCCAATACGCGCACCTGCCCGATCTTCCGCTCGCGGCGCGACGCGGAAACTACCAAAACGATTTACCGCCGCGTTCCCGTTTTGATCGACACGAACCGAGAAGGGCCAACCGGCAATCCGTGGGGCGTCCAGTTCCAGAGGATGTTCGATCAAACGAACGATGCCGAATTGTTCCGCGAAGCCGACACGATGAAAACGCAGGGTTTCAAGCTGAAAGGGAATTGCTGGATCAAGGGGAAGCAGACGTTCTTGCCGCTTTATGAAGCGAAGATGGTGCAGGCATACGACCATCGCGCCGCTGGCGTGGTGGTAGACAAATCGAACTGGTTCCGACAAGGACAGACCGATGAAACAACTTTGGCGGCTCACCAAAATCCAGAGTTCCTCGCCGTTCCCCGCTGGTGGGTCGATGCCGCAGAGATCGCGTGTCAACCAGTCCTACCGGCCTATTTGGCCTTCAAAAACGTAACCAGTCCCACGAACCGGAGAACAATGATCGCGGCGATGATACCGCGAACAGCGGTCGGAAATTCCGCACCATTGATGCTTGTCGACGAGACCATTTCCCCACGGACTTATGTCGCGTTGTTGGCGAATCTCAATTCTTTTGCGCTCGATTATGTCGCACGGGGAAAAATCGGGAACGTCAATCTCAATTTTTTCCTCATCGAGCAGTTTCCACTGTTCTCTCCCGACACGTACGACAAGCCCTGCCCGTGGGACCATCGCACGACGCTGGAGGCGTGGATCAGCGAGCGCGTACTCAAGCTCACCTGCACCGCCGAAGACATGCTGCCGCTGGCCGACGCTTGCCACTTCACGAGCGGCAGTTTCCAGGCCGAATACAGCGGGCGACTCAATAAGTGGGATGAAGCCGAACGGGCCGAACTGATGGCCGAACTCGATGCGGCCTTCTTTCACGTGTACGGCATTCCCGGCGACGACGTCGAGTACATCCTATCGACGTTCAAAGGCATCCACGGGCAGCAGCCCCACTTCCCCGGAGCCGCGACTACCGCGGAGCGCATCTTGCAGAAGTATGCCGAAATGTCCTTCACCGCGCGGTAGTCATGCGGCTCACGCCGCAATGAAGACCACCTTCACCCCCCCGTTTCGAGCGATAGGCCATAACCCGCCCGCATCAGTTCCGTGTTGCCCCGTCGCAAGATAGATCCTCATGTCAGCCGTGTCGGTTCAGTCTGTTGACGGGTGATTACGGAATTTGCCTGATTTGGCACTTGCAATCTCTTGCGTTGCGGGATTAGACTAATCTCTGAAAAGCCGGTCCCACCTGTTCGATGGAAATGCTCCCATCGATACCGGCACAAAGTTTCTGTCCCACCTCATAAGGAGTATTGTTATGGTACGACCCCTCTTGTCCTTTGCCCTTGCGCTAGGGCTGATCCTGAATGCGGCAATGGCCGCAGATTCAGTGAAGCCGAAGAAGCGAGCCCCGAAATCGCCTGTGCCAGCCGCCAAAGCTGTGGCGGGTTCGGAAGTCACCGCCGCCCGGCAGCGGTTGGCGACGGCTCAACAGGCGGCCGAGGCCGCTCAGCAGAAAGCTGCGGCTGCTCGCAAGGCAGCCGCGGAAGCCGCCCAGAAGGCCGATGCAGCCATCGCGGCTGCCATGAACAAGCAAATGGAAGCTGCCCAGTTGCAGGCAGCCGCGGACGCATCTGTCTGGAACATTCGCCGCGCGACGATGGCCCTCCGCCAGGCGGAGCAGTCCGAGCAGCTTGCCACCGCCCGGAAGAAAGCCGAAGAGGCAAGGAAAGCCGAAGAGGCCGCACGCCTTGCCGCCGAGAAGCGACGGGCCGAAGAGGCGAAGAGGGCCGAGGCGGCTCGCCAGGCCGCGCTGGCCAAGCAGCAGGCCGAGGCCAAGAAGGCCGAAGAAGCCAGGAAAGCCGCCGTAGCCCAGAGAAAGGCTGCCGAGGCCAAGGCCGCTGAGGCCAAGAAGGTCGCGGATCTGAAAAAGGCAGCCGAGGCCAAGAAGGCTGAAGAAGCCAGGAAAGCCGCCCTAGCCCAGAGAAAGGCTGCCGAGGCCAAGGCCGCTGAGGCCAAGAAGGTCGCGGACCTGAAAAAGGCAGCCGAGGCCAAGAAGGCTGAAGAAGCCAGGAAAGCCGCCGTAGCCCAGAAGAAGGCTGCCGAGGCCAAGGCCGCTGAGGCCAAGAAGGTCGCGGATCTGAAAAAGGCAGCCGAGGCCAAGAAGGCTGAAGAAGCCAGGAAGGCCGCCGTAGCCCAGAAGAAAGCTGCTGAGGCCAAGGCCGCTGAGGCCAAGAAGGTCGCGGATCTGAAAAAGGCAGCCGAGGCCAAGAAGGCTGAAGAAGCCAGGAAAGCGGCCGTAGCCCAGAAGAAGGCTGCCGAGGCCAAGAAAGCAGCCGAAGCCGCGAAGAAACCAGTGGCTACGGGCGAAACCAAGGCGGCGAAAAGGGCTGCTGCGGCCAAGGCTGCGGCCGAGGCCAAGCAAAAGGCCGATGAAGCGGCCAAGGCCGCTGAGGCCAAGAAGGCCGCGGATCTGAAAAAGGCGGCCGAGGCCAAGAAGGCCGAAGACGCCAAGAAAGCGGCCGCTGCCAAGGCGGCCATTAGCACTGCCGCGGCCAAGGCTGCTGCCGAGGCGAAGAAGAAGGTTGATGAGGTCAAGAAGGCCGCAAACAAGTAGTCGTTGCTCGCCACTTGCCCTTACGGGCACGATAAAGAGCCAGGATGGGAGGCCGTGGTCGCCGCGATCACGCCTCCCATTTTCATTATACAGACTCTTGGTGCTTGAACTTCGGAGATCGGCATACGACAATAATCGATTGTGGGGAACGTGGAGAAACCGGCCGCGCTACGGTCCGTAATACTCCAAGTTCCAGAAAATCAACCAACCGGACAGACGCCCGAGTGTTCGGGCATAACCTGCCCCGGCAAAAGCGACTAGGAGAACCTGCCATGAGAACCTTGTTATCGTCACGACTACTCCAGAGCACCGCCTTCGCCGGCCTGCTTCTTGCCGGCTTCGCTCTGACCGCGTCAGGGGCGAGCAAGCCGAAGAGCGAGCAAGAGCCGCCGGTCGTCGATCCCGGCCCGATCGGCGGCCCGCCGTCCGACGCCATCGTGTTGTTCGACGGCAAGGACATGTCGAAGTTCCGCGGCGAGCGGAGCCCCGAACCGAAGTGGAAACTCGAAAACGGCGTCATGGAGACCACGCCCCACGGCGGGCTGTTATCCAAGGAGGAGTTTGCCGACTGCCAGGTGCACGTCGAATGGGCCTCGCCGTCGATCGTGAAGGGTGACGGCCAGGGGCGTGGCAATAGCGGCGTCTACCTGATGGGCCGCTACGAGATCCAGGTGCTCGACAGCTACAAGAATCCGACGTATTACAACGGCCAGTGCGGCGCCTTCTACGGACACAATGCCCCGCTGGTCAATGTCTGCCGCAAGCCGGGCGAGTGGCAAACCTATGATATCATCTTCCATGCGCCGAAGAAGCTTGCGGACGGCAAGGTCCAGCCCGGTTCGTTCACCGTGTTGCAAAACGGCGTGCTGATTCAGGACCATATCCCGGTAGGTGGCGAACCGACCACGGCCGCGCCGCTGCAAGGCATCGCCGCCAAGGGTCCGCTCTACCTCCAGGACCACGGCAACCCCGTGCGGTTCCGCAGCGTATGGGTCCGGCGGCTGTGAACAAATATACATCATCGACTCTCGCCGTCCTCTTGCTGGCCATGCTGGCCGCCCGCCAACCTGGCCGCGCTGTGGCTGCCGAGTTCCACGCCTACTACTCGCGCGTCGATTCAGGCCAGCCATTCGAGAAATTCTCCCGCACGGGTGATTACGCGGACATCATCGTGAAACTGGGTGCGCCGGAGGGCCGGCTCGTCTTCTGCCGCGGAGGGAGCTACCTGCCTTACTGGGAAACGGACAAAGGCAAGTGGCCCCTGGAGGAGATCGTTCCCCGGCATGGCGATGGCCCGGCAGGCATGCCCGACCGGGTCAACCTCTTCTCCCATGCCGAAATCATCGAAGACACTGCGTCCAGGGTGATCGTTCACTGGCGTTACTTGTCGAGTTTCACGGCCGGAAATCCGCGTGGCGGCCTGGACCCGAACAATTTCGTGGAGGAATTGTTCACCATCACACCCGGCGGCCGGATCACCCGCGTGGTCAAGCAGGGGACAAAGACCATTGACCAGTGGAATGATCCGCTGAACCAAATCACCCAAGTCCTGCAGTTGGGCAAGGACGGCATCAGCCAAATCAGCCGGGAAAACCCACGGCGTTCGGCACCGCCCCTGCCGGTGAAGGGCAATCCGGCAACGGGGCCCGTGGTGGCGGCCCCTTGTGCGTGGTTTAGATTTGACGAGGGGCAGGGTGAGCATACCCGAGAAAACGTTTCCCAACTCAGCCTCACGGTTCCCGGCCACAAGACCCTGTGGAAGCAAGGCATCTCCGGCACGGCGCTGGAATTCGACGGTTACCACACGGTTGTCGCCCTGCCGGCAACCCGGGCGCCGAAGATCCAAGGCGGCGATTTGACGCTTGAGGGCTGGTTCGCCCTGGGCGCCTATCCGTGGAACTGGGCGCCGATCGTGCAACAGGGCGATGACGACGGTTACTTCCTGGGAGTGGATAGCCATGGTTATCCGGGTTTCATGGTGAAAGTCGGCGGGAAATGGCAGCAGTTGAGCGTTCCCTCCCGTCCCCCGTACACCGATGCCAACCATCTGGTTCTGCTGAAGTGGTACCATGTCGCCGGCACTTACAGCAAAACCGACGGCATGATGCGACTCTATGTCAACGGGCGGGAAGTCGCCAGCAAACGGGCCGGGCCGGGCGGGGTGCAAACCGCCAATGCCGACGTTCGGATCGGCAAGGCAGGCATTCTACGGCTGCCCACCGAAGCCCTCCATGACACCCTTCCCAGCGATTATGGGCTGGACGGGTTGATTGACGAAGTGAAGATTTACAATGTCGCCCTAAGCGCACGCCAACTGGCTGAATCCTACAAGAACTTCAATCCCGGCCCAGCCATTGTCAATGCGCCCGACATGCAGAAGCGCACGCTTCCCAATCCGAGCAGCGGGGGGCAGTTCAAGGCCGTTTATACTCACCTGCCCTACTACGAAACCTGGGAGAATATGTGGCGGTTTGGGCAATATCCCGACGTGGTGGTGGGCTTCGACCAGCTTCCCATCAAATACGTCTTCTGGCGCGGGGTCAGCTACGTGCCCATGATCGTGAATGAAACGAACCAGTGGTACAACAACGAATTCAATGAAACGAGCGGTCCGAATGCCCCGGGCGACAATGAGCCCATGTCCGACAAGGGCTGCTGGAATTCGCATGTCCGGGTCCTGGAGAATACGCCGGCGCGGGTGGTCGTCCACTGGCGGTGCTGGTTATCCAACCCGGACCATCATTGGGCCAATTACGACCCGGCGACCGGCTGGGGCGATATTTCCGATTGGTATTACTACATCTACCCGGACGGCGTGGCGGCGAAGTCGATGCGGTGTTACACGACCCAACCCGACCAATGGCACGAATGGCAGGAAACGATCGCCGTCCTGGGCGAGGGCCAGCACCCGGAAAGCGTGATCGCAAAATCGCCCGTCCTGACGCTGGTGGACGAGGCCGGCAAAGCGTTCGATTACGATTGGAACCCCAATCCGCCCGCGCCGGATTTCAGGGACAAGATCATTCAACAAGTCCATTTTACGGGTCGATACAATCCGTTCACCATCCAGCGCTTCAGCGGCGGAGATGTCTATTCGGGTGAGCGCACGTGGTACTCGGTTTTCCCCTCGTGGAACCACTGGCCGACCGCGCAGGCCGACTCCTCGGGACGAAACGCCAGCTTCCCCGACCGGGCCGCGCATAGTTCGCTCACCCACTTGTACTGGCCTTTGAGCGGGCAACACCGGGGCGCCGCGCCTTATCTCGAGAAAACACTCATGGAAGGGATGACCGACCAGAGCGCCGCCGCGCTGGTCGGCCTGGCCAAATCCTGGTTGCAGGCCCCGCCGCTGGAAACCGTCTCGGATTGCCGCAGCCCTGGCTACGAGCCTGCGCAGCGGGCCTATGTGGTCACCGCTACGGGCCCGTCGCCATCGTTCCGCATCGCGGCGTCGGCGGAGCGGCCCATCGTCAATCTTTGTTTCGTCGTGCGGAACTGGAACTGCGAGGACCCGGCGAAGCTCGAAATCAACTCCCGGACACAGAGCAGCGGAACCAAGTTCCGTCAAGGCATCGTGCGCGATCCGAACGGAAGACCGTCGCTTGTGGTCTGGTTGCAGTATCAAGCCACCGCGCCCGCCACCTTCACGCTCCGCGGCTAGGGCGACCCTGCTCACCGAACCCTTTACAATCAGGACGACAGGCGGCCCGTCGTCCAGGAATTGCAGCACAGGGCCCATCTCGCCCTTTGCGGCACATAGGTAGGTTCCTGTTGGGCGGATGCCCGACCGGCAATCATACGTATATGCTTCTGGACCACGTCGAGTTTTGGGTGATAAAATATATGGCAAAAAGGGCCTCGGGAACTGCCAGGCCCCATCACATTCTCAAGACCGGTGTTTGTCATGGAAAGGATACACGCAAATGGACACCGAAAAATCGATCAGCAATTCCATCGAAATTACAGCAAAGGAACAATCCCCCAAAACCGTGGATACGGTTGAAGAAACTAGAGTGGCAAGCCAACCACGATATGTGGTCGGGCTGGGTGCTTCGGCGGGAGGACTGGAGGCCCTGGAGCAGTTCTTCGACAACATGCCCGCCAAGACGGGGCTGGCCTTTGTCGTCGTCCAGCACCTCTCGCCCGACTTCCGCAGTCTTATGGACGAACTGCTGGCACGCCGCACGGCCATTCCCATCCGCCGCGTCGAAGACGGCATGGCCGTGGAGCCCGATACCGTCTATCTGATCCCTCCCAAGAAGGAGATGATCGTCTCCGGCGGCAAATTGCTGCTCACCGACAAAGACCCCAGCCAGACCCTGACGCTTCCCATCGACCACTTCTTCCGCTCCCTGGCTCAGGACGTCGGAGAGGGGGCGATCGGAATCATCCTGTCCGGCACGGGAAGCGACGGTTCGCGGGGGATTCGAGCCATCCACGACGCGGGTGGATTGGTCCTGGTCCAAAGTCTGGAAACGGCCAAGTTCGACGGCATGCCCAAGTGCGCCGTGGAGACCGGCGTCGCCGATTTCGTGCTCCCCGTGGACGAGATGCCGGCGACACTGCTGCGTTGCATCCACCATCCGGCGGCGGAAGGGATCGATCGGCCGCTGATCGCCGATTCTGTCCGCGAAACACCGATGGACACGATCTACCGTCTGCTCCGCGACCGCTATGGGATCGACTTCAGCTACTACAAGCCCAACACGGTAGCCCGGCGGACCGAGCGGCGGCTGCTCTTGAATCATTCGCTCGACCTGAACGACTACGTGAAGCGGCTGGAAGAGAACTCCGACGAACTGAACCTCTTGTATAAAGACCTGCTCATCGGGGTCACCCGCTTCTTCCGCGATCACGAGGCGTTTCAGCGGCTGGAGACGGATGTCCTCCCCGCGGCATTGGCTGCGGTCCCGCCGGACGAGGAGTTCCGGGCCTGGGTGGCGGGCTGCGCGACGGGCGAAGAGGCCTACTCGCTGGCCATCCTCCTCATGGAACGCATGGAGGCGATGCACCGGCGGGTCAAGGTGAAGATCTTCGCTACCGACGTGCACCGGGCGTCGTTGGAGTTTGCCAGCTTGGGCGTCTATAGCGATGCGGCCCTGGCCGAGGTCAGCCCGGAACGCATCGTCCGCCACTTCCAGCCCAAGGCCGAGGGCTACCAGGTGTCGCAGGACTTGCGGCAGATGGTGGTCTTTGCCCCGCACAACATTATCAAGGACGCCCCCTTCACCAAGCTGGACCTGGTCAGTTGCCGGAATCTGGTGATCTATTTCCAGCCGTCGGCCCAGAAGAAAGCGATGTCGCTGTTCCACTTCGGCCTGAAGACCGGCGGCATCTTGTTCCTCGGGCCCAGCGAGAGTCCCGGCGAACTGAGCGACGAGTTCGACCATCTCGACGCCCACTGGAAAATCTATCGCAAGCGGCGCGACGTGCGCCTGCCCGCCGACCTGCGTTTGCCGCTTTCGATCGCCGATAGCGGGCTGCGGCCAACGGGCATTCCGCCCCTGCCGCACCTGAGCCAGGTCGATATGCAGCTCGTAGGGATCTACGACGCGATCCTCGAAGAACACATGCCGCCCAGCCTGCTCGTGGACGAGAACCGGGCCTTGGTGCAGTCGTTCGGCGGGGCCAGCCGCTACCTGCGGCTCCGCGACGGGCGGCTCTCGACCGACCTGCTGGATATGGTCGACACGGACCTGCGGATGGCCCTGGCCGGCGCCCTGCAGCGGGCCTGCAAGGACGCGGCCCCGATCGTCTACAAGGGGCTCCGCGTGCAACTCGCCGACGGCCAGCGGTTGGTGAACCTGACCGTCAAGCCGATCCGCAACCGCCGTTCCAGCCGCCTCTACGCCCTGGTTTCGATCGAGGAGCTCACCGGCGCGGTCCGCCCCGATGCCACCGAGATCGACTTCCGCCAGGCCTCCGACGAGCAAATGCAGGGACTGGAGACCGAGCTCCGCTACACCAAAGAGAACCTGCAGGCGACGATCGAGGAGTTGGAGACCAGCAACGAAGAACTGCAAGCGACCAACGAGGAACTGGTCGCTTCCAACGAGGAGCTTCAGAGCACCAATGAAGAGCTCCACTCGGTCAACGAGGAACTGTACACCGTCAACGCCGAGTACCAGAAGAAGATCGCCGAATTGACCGAGTTGAACGCCGACATGGACAGTCTCCTGGCGAGCACCGAGGTCCACACGGTGTTCCTCGATCGCGATCTGACGATCCGCAAGTTCACGCCGAAAATTGCCGATGTCTTCAACCTGTTGCCCCAGGACGTAGGGCGGCGGATCGACAACTTTACGCACCACATCTGTTACGGACCCTTGATGGACGACATCCGCCGCGTGCTCGAGAAAGCGGAACTGATCGAGCGGGACGTGCAGGACCGCCACGGTCGCTGGTTCTTGCTGCGGATCCTGCCCTACCGCAACAAGGGCCGCATCGACGGCGTGGTGCTGACGCTGATCGACGTTTCGCTGCTGAAACAAGCGGAGCAGGACCTCAAGCAGGCCGAAGAAGAGGCCCGCGAGGACGTGCGCCGCCGCGATCACTTCCTGGCCATGCTTTCGCACGAACTGCGGAATCCTCTAGGGGCGATTCTCAACTCGGCCTACGTGATGGAACGCGAGGGAGCCGGCGGCGCCGCGCGACAAAAGGCCCAGGCGGTCATCGTCCGCCAGGCACGGCAGATGGCGCGCCTGCTGGACGACTTGCTGGATGTGTCGCGGATCACGCAGAACAAGATCGAGATCCACCGCGACCTGGTCGATCTGCGGGCCGCGACGACCGAGGCCGTGCAGGCAGCCCGTCCGCTGATCGAGTCTCGCCGCCAGGTGTTGGAGGTCGATATCGAGCCTTCCCCGTTGTTCGTCATGGGCGATGCGGCCCGCTTGCAGCAGATCCAGGTGAATCTGCTGCACAACGCGGCAAAATACACGCCGCCGCAAGGAACCATCTGGCTGAGCGTTCGCCGTGAGGGCGGCGAGGCCGTGGTTCGCGTTCGCGATACGGGCGCGGGGATTCCCGCGGGGATGCTGGAAACGATCTTCGATCTCTTTGTGCAGAGTGATCGGACGCTGGATCGCGCCGACGGCGGCATGGGCGTCGGCCTGACGCTCGTGCGGGCGCTGGTGGCGATGCACGGCGGCACGGTAACCGCCCGCAGCGAGGGGGTTGGCCGTGGCAGTGAATTTGTCGTCCGCCTGCCCTTGACGAGCGTACAGGCGCCGGCCGTTCCCGCAGAAAAGCCCTCCCAGGCGCCTGCCGGAACGCGGGTCCTGATCGTGGAAGACAACGCGGACAGCCGCGAGATGCTCGCGCAGCGCCTCCGCATGGACGGCTGTCACGCGACCGTCGCCAGCGACGGCAACCAGGGACTGGAGGCCATCCGCCGCGAGCAGTTCGACCTGGCGCTGGTCGACATCGGCTTGCCCGGAATCGACGGTTACGAGGTCGCCCGGCAAGTCCGGGCAGGCCCGCGCGGAGACGGCATCTATCTCGTTGCGTTGACGGGCTACGGACGGCCGGAAGATCGCCTGGCGGTGCTCCAGGCCGGATTCGACGAGCACCTGGTCAAGCCCGTCAAACCAATAGAGTTGGATCGGGTCCTTCGCATGCGGCGGGGATGACGGCGACCGCTTCAAGGTTCCGGTCCATTTCGCGGACGAGTTCCCGCACGTTGACCGGCTTGGAGAACCAGCGGTCGACGCCCAGGCGGCCGAATGCCACGCCCGCTTCCCTCCGATCGGCGCCGCTGACGGCGAAGAGGCGAATACCGCGGAGGGCCGGGTTGCGGCGGATCGAGGCGATGGTCTGCGGGCCGCTGCAGCGCGGCATCGCCATGTCCAGCAGCACGAAGTCCGGATGTTCGTGGCTGTCGAGGTACGACAGGGCCTCGATTCCGTCCGCGACAACTTCGACGGCGTAGCCGTTCATTTGCAGGCAGACTGACAGCAGTTCGGACTCGTTGGGATTGTCTTCCACGATCAGCGCACGGCGTCCGCGCGACGGCGGCTGGGACGATTCGCGCGGCTGCGCGGAATTCGCCTGCTTGGACGAATCGAGCACGGCGTCGATCTCGCTCAGCTCATTGAAGATCTTGGCGATCGTCGCTTCGGCGGCTTCGGCGTCGCCCGATTCCAGCCGCCGCTGCAGGACCTGCAGACCCAGCGAGGCGACGTTGAGGCGATTGCGAATGGCGTGGCGAACCGTCTGCGCCATCGAGGCGGCCGGCGGCGACTGAGGGGCGGACATCGCGTTGGCAGCCGTCGGGTCCGTTAATTCTTCTCGCAGGATGCGGATATCCGCGGGGGCATCGATGCCGAGTCGCACCACTTTGCCGGCGACTCGCAGGACCTCGACGGCAACGCCCAGGTTGGCGAATACTACCTTTTCCTTCTCACGGCGGGACAAAACAAGCATTGGAATACTCCTTTCTTCCCGTGGCAGCCTGCTGTCGCCGCTCGTCCACGGGCCAACGATTAACCATAGTCAGCATCCTTGCTGCTGGCCTATACGCCAATCAAAAGGGACTCCATTCCCGTATTTCTTCCGATGATCTTGATTTTGTTCGTTTTGGCCAAATCAGGTCAAGAGCAGTTTTTGGGATCAAATCATAACTGCCGAACTTAATAATGTTTTGCGACGAAACTGACGGGGTTGGAATGCTAAGTACGTCAGGCCGACCATGGGTAAATGGTGCCCGACCCTGACCTTGTCAGGCTGGAAGGCGCGACGTACAGCAAGTCAGCCTTGGTTGTAACCTTGCCAACTGCTGTCGCTGCTCAGCGGGCCGGGTGCGGGCATGCCTTTTCGGTCTTAAGGGTCGCGCCGGACTCTTCCTTATTGCCCCCGTGACCACGCTCGGCGGTCTCGGTATACTGCATGGGATGTACGATGCAAGAGAAAGGGCGATTCAAGACCGGGAATGGAAAATCGACACGGCCATCCGAAAAGGCGAGATCGAAGTCAGGATCGAAACGAAGCACGCCGCAAAATCGTCTTGCTCTGCGGCCGACTGCGGACGCGTTACGGCCCGGTTGAGCCGCCGCCGCAGGAACCGGTCCTGGATGAACTGATCGGTGTCGTGCTGTCGCAAAGCACGTCGGATGCGAACAGCGCGGCCGCCTTCGAGGAACTTCTCCGCCGCTTTGACTCGTGGGAGGCCGTTCGCCTGGCTCCTGTGGCGCGGATCGCGCGGGCCATCCGCCGCGGCGGCCTGTCGAAGCAGAAGGCCCCTCGCATCAAGGCGATCTTGCAAAGGATCCACGAAGAGCGCGGGCAACTGTCGCTCGACTTTCTTCGCGACACGCCGACACCCGAGGCGATTGCCTACCTGCGGCGGTTTCCAGGCGTGGGTCCGAAGACGGCGGGTTGCGTGCTGTTGTTCGCCTGCCGCAAACCGGTGCTGCCGGTCGATACGCACGTGCATCGCGTGAGCGGGCGGCTGGGTCTGATCGGGCCGCGGGTGGGCGCCGCGAAGGCCCATGAGGAGTTGGCCCGGCTCGTGCCGCCGCGGCTGGTCTTGGATTTCCACATTCTCTTGATTCGCCACGGCCGCGCGCTGTGCACCTCGCGGCGGCCGGGTTGCGAGCAGTGTCCGCTCCCGGACTTTTGCCCCGAAGGGCAGCGGCGGCTTCGCGCGGTCTGTTAGCCTGCGTCAGATTCTTCACGGCAGGCCGATTGCCAGTTCAACGCGCCGAAAAGTGAATAGGTTAGTACGTGGAGAGGGATTGTTAAAGTGTATTGACCTGGTGATTCATGAGGCTTGCATAAAAAGTTATGCAACGGTTCTGTCATTCTTCATAACGCCGCTACCCGGCCGCTGCGTGCCGGAACCCTCCCCTCCGCCGGTTTCTTGAGGGAACAACTTCTCGGCCGATGGACCTGTTGATGCAAGTTCCTGCCGCGCGCACGCTGTTTTCATAAAGCGGTGATTATGAAAAGCACGCACATTCGTCCCTCTCGGCGACCCGCGACCCGCGACCCGCAAGCGGGTACCCCGGTACCCCGGTAGCCCGGTAGCCCGGTGCGCCGGAGCTAGGCCGCGCGCCGCTGCTGCTGGCCAAATACCGCTTCCAATGGATAGGAAGAAACCAGCTTTTCCAGCCCGAACCGCTCGTACTGACGCGGTCGCTGCGATTCGATCGCCATCTGCCGGTGGTACGAGCGGCGCCATAACCAGCGGGCTTCCCGGCGGCCGATGACCGAGTTGCGGTCGCCCAAGAGCCGTTGGAGAATCCTCAGCCCGCCAAGCCTAAGCAACGACTTTGCGCCGCGAAAGGTGGGGATCCAATCGCTGCGATGCTTCCAATGGTAATCGACATAGGCCTGACTGCGTCCCTGCCGCCCGAGGACATCCGTCAAAGCGCTGTGTGTCAGCCGCTGCTCGCCGCAGTGGTGCACGACGGTCGAGCCCTCGCCCGCCACGGCGAGACGGAAACCGGCGGTGCGAAGTTGCAGAGAAAAGAGCGTGTCGTCGCAGAAGCCCAGCCCGCCCGGGCCAAGTTCCAGATCGAAGCCGGGCACTTTGTCCAGCACGGCGCGGGCGAAAGCCATGTTGGCGCCGATCAATTCGAAACCACTGATCGTCGAGGCATCGACAGCCAGGCAGACTCGATGCCAGGGCTGTAACCAGGGACGCTCGAGGCAGGCGGGTAGCACGATCCGACCAGTTAGGGCGTCGGCCTGACCATCGAGGATCGGCCGGCACATGGCTTCGATCCAGCCGCGGCCCGGCCGCACGTCGTCGTCGGTGCAGACGAGCACATCGCCTTGGGCCGCGGCCATGCCGCTGTTTCGCGCAGAGGATAGCCCAAACCGAGGTTCATAGATGTACCGCGGGGCCTGGCCCCAGATCTTCGCCTGCCGGACCACGGGCCGCGTGCGGTCCCGCGAATCGTTGTCCACGACCAGCACCTCGGCGGCCAGATCGGCCGGCACCAGGGTTTCGCCGACGGCCCGGAGAGTTTCGTTCAGGCTCTCCGCCCGATCTCGCGTGCAGATGATGATGGATACGGTTTTACGCGGCACTGCGTTTACGATGGGGAATTTTCTGAATGCGCTGGATCAGATCGGTTGTCGAATAAGTCGGCCTGGTGGGGACGGAAACGACATGCCCGCCACGGCGAAGCACCGATTCGTGGCCCACGACTTGTTCGGTCGTGTACTGGTCGGCTTTGACCAGCACGTCGGGCTGCACGCGATCGACCAGGCCGGCCACGCTCGCTTCATCGAAGACCACGACGTAGTCGACGCAGGCCAGCGCGGCCAACATCTCGGCCCGCCCTTGCTCGTCGATCACCGGGCGGCCCGGGCCCTTGATCTCCCGCACGCTGCGGTCGCTGTTGACGGCCACCAGCAGGCAATCGCCCTGCTTGCGGGCCTCTTGCAGCGAGGCCACGTGGCCGGGATGCAAAAGGTCGAAGCAACCGTTGGTCATCACGATCCGCCTGCCGGCCAGCCGCAGTCGCTGGAGTGTGGGCGCGAGCTGGGCCATGGACAGGATCTTCTCGGGGCACCCGGTACTCCGGGTCGCCGACGACCCGCCAGCGGACGCCCCGTTGGCCAACTCGTTGAGAATCTCGCGGCGCGTGAGCGGAACGACACCCAGCCGCTCGACTTCCAGGCCGCCCGCCACGTTGGCCACTTCGATGGCCGAGGCCGTGTCGGCGCCGGCCGCCAGCATGTAGCCCAACACCGAAAGCACCATGTCGCCGGCGCCGGTGATGTCGCAGACCTGCCGCGGCCGGGCGGGAAAGAACTGCGCGTGGCCCTGGCGATCGACCCAGACCATGCCGTCGCGATCGAGCGTGACGATGACCGATTGCAGGCCGAAGTCCAGCAGCTTGCGGGCGGCGTCCAGGCCCTCCTGCGGCGTGGTGATGCGCAGGCCCAGGGCCCGGCCGGCCTCCGCGCGATTGGGCGTGATGCAGGTGCAACCGGCGTAGCGGTGGTAGTCGGCGTCTTTGACCGGATCGGCCACCACCGGCACGGGGCACCCGGTACGCCGGGTCGCCGCACGGGTCAACTCGATCAGCCGCAGGAACATCTCGCCCTTGCAGACGCCTTTGTTGTAGTCGCTCACCAGCACGAGATCGACTTCGTCGAGGCAGCGGGAAATACCCGCCAGGAGCAGATCGACTGTATGGGCGGAGATGGGGGCGACGCTCTCGCGATCGACGCGCATCATCTGGTGCGGATAGCGGTGCTGAGCCCGGCCCAGCAGCCGCTGTTTGACGGTCGTGACGCGGTCGTCGGCCGTGAGCACCAGCCGGCGGTTGATTTCCAGGTTGTCGAGCAATTCGCCGACGATCCGGCCCTCTTCATCGTCGCCCACGACGGCGGCCAGGATCGTCTGCGCGCCCAGCGTAGAAAGCATCGATGCCACGCTGCCGGCCCCGCCCAGGCGGTGCTCCTGACGCTCGATCCGCAAGATGGGAATGGGGGCTTCCGGGCTGATCCGCTCGACGTCGCCCCAGACGTAACGATCCAGCATCACGTCGCCCACCAGCAGCACACGCGGGCGAAGGTCCCCTTCCAGCAAAGCCGTCGATGCAATGGACATCCTTGTCCCCTCCCTTTCCATGGACAGTCATTCAGCGATTTTAGGTCCGCACGGTCAAGGCGGACAGGGAAAGAATAGCTTGGATCGCGGATCGAGCCAAGAGCAACTTCAGGTTATTTCTCAAACACCTCCAGTTCATAGACCGCGTTGCCGAACTGCGTGCCGCGCTTCGTGCAGACCAGCCGCACGTGCCGGGCCTCGACGGGGGTGAACTTGATCTCGCTGACACCGCCTTTGCCGTCGTCGGTTTTGTACAATTCGGTCCAGTTCTTGCCATCCTCCGAGACCTGGAGGGAAAACGACTTGGCGAAGGCGGCTTCCCACTGGATGCGCACGCGGCCGATCTTTTTCGCCGCGCCGAGGTCCACGGCGAGCCACGCATCGTCCTTGAATTCTGACGACCAATACGTGGCCGGGTCGCCGTCCACGGCATTCTCGGCCTGGTAGGGACCGGGGTGCGTCGAGGAGGCCGTGACCGGCTTCTGGAATGCCAGCCCCGCTTCGGCGTGGTCGACAATCTGAATCTCTCGGACGCTGCGCACCGGCGCCCCGTCCGCACCGCGGATCTCGGCCTCCAAAACGCACGGCCCGGCCTCTTCCGGCCAGGCGAGGTCAAAGGCCACCTTGCCCTCTCCCAACGGCGCCAGCCGGCAGTCCTGCTTCGCTTCGAACAGCGTCCGCTCGCCGCGTTTCACGCGCAGCGCGACCGGCCCGCTCCACGCCTGGTCGAGGTCGTTGATGAGCACTACCGGCACGCGGGCCTGCGTAGCGCGGATCGGCCGGTCTTTCCAGTAGTCCACCATCAGGCCCACCGGGGCGAAGGCCTCGCGGACGTAGCGGTAGAACTCCGGTTCCCACTTGAGCGTGGCCACGTCGCCCTTTTGCCAGTGGTCGCAGGTCTGGCCGTCGGGGCGCGAGTAGCCCAGCGTGGTGAAGTGCATCACGGCGGCCGCCTTGCGATGCGCCCGCCAGAATTCCGTGTCCGCGGCCAACCAGGTGGCCTGCATGTGGAATCGCTGCTGCGGGGTCGCGCCGGCGCCGAGGACATGCTCGTAAAGCTCCCGCGTCAGCGTGGTCGGCGTGCCGTCGCGGTTCACCCAATGCCAGCCGTACTCGTTGATCACCACGGCATGCTTGCCGTCACCGGGCTGCGGATTGGCAGTCGCCAGGTTTCGCGGCCGGAAGTTGCCGAAGAAATGGTACGGGTGGGCCTCGAACATGTCGCCCGGCTCCTGCGGCGGGGTGTAGCCGTTGTCCCAAGGGCGCTTCGAAAGGTCCATCGCCCGCACCTGCTTGAAGGCCGCTCCGGTCTTCGGGCTTCGCGTTTCATTACAGGCGTCCCACACGGCGACGCACGGATGGTTCCAGCGCTCGCGGAGGCATTCGGCATATTCCTTCACCAGTTCTTCGGTCGTCAATTCCTTCGGTACGTCGCCGCCGAACCAGATGGGGAACTCGTCGTCGATGAGGATGCCGGCCTCGTCGGCGATGTCGTACCAGGCCTCCGGCGGGAATCCGATGCAATAGCGGAGGCAATTCCAGTGCATGTCCTTCACGCGCTGGTGCAGCAGACGCACCCACTTCTTGTCCCAGGGCAGGTTTCCACACTCGCTGTCCTCGAAGAACCGGTACAGCGTGATGTTGCTGCCGCGCATGAAATACGGCTTGCCGTTGAGCATCGCTCGGCCCGTCGCCGGATCGAACTTGAACTCGCGCATGCCGAACCGCGTCTGAAAGGCGTCGCCACCGCCGCCCCCTTCCAGCGAATAAAGGAACGGATCTTCCGGCGACCACAACCGGCAGTTTTCGATTGGGATGCGGATGTCCACCGTCGCCTCCTCCCCCTTCGCCAGTTCCACCAGCCTGCTCGGGGCCAGTCCGGCCAGCTTGCCGGACTTGGCCTCGTGGACAGCGAATTCCACGACGGCCTTCGTGGCCGGGCCATCGTTGCGCAACACGGCCTGCACGCGGACCGTCTTGCCCGAAACGTCGGGGGCCGCCTGCACCGTCACGAAGTGCGGCGTGCCGGAGAGGATCAGTTTCACCGAGTCGAAGATGCCGGGAATGTACCGTTCCTTCTCGAAATCGAAGCCGTCGGGATAGGCCCGGCCCAGGGCGTCGCGATCCGCGCCGACGCGAATCAGGACCTCGTTGCTGCCGGTCTTGAGCGCAGGTCTTGCATCAAAGTATCCGGGCGTGAAACTCGGCCGATGATCGCCGAGCAGAATTCCGTTGAGGAAGACCCGCGTGCCGAACATCGCCTTGGCGACTTTCAACTTGGCCACGGCGGGCAGCGGCCCATCGAGCGTGAACGTGCGACGGTACCAGAAGGCGTCGCGCTTGGGGTCCTTTTGCGGAATGCTCTGGCGATTGGCCACTTTTGGGCCCGGCGCGTCGAAAGGCGGCGTGGCCAGCGAGACCAGGCCCGGCACCGGCACGGTGCGGTCGAACTTCACGGGGGCCGGATCCATCTTCCCCTCGGCGATCTGCCATCTCCCGTCGAGCGAGACAACGGTCCGATTAAACTCTTTCTGTACGGATACCGCGGAAGGCGCGGCAGGTTCCACGGCCCACGCGGCGGCACTCGCACAGAATACGGCTGCCACAAAAGGTAATGTCAGTTTTGTCATCGTTGGATTTCCTTTGCTTGATTGGACTCGGGGCTTGGATGTCCACCAGCCTATTCAGTCACGGCGGCAACTGCAAGCAGGGATCGCCAAAAAGCATATACTTCATGCCTTGGAAAAAAATGCTGGGCGGGTACCAATCGGCGTTGGGCCTGAGCGTGGCCAGTTTTTCCTTGTCGTAGTAGTAGCGTACGGCGCCCATCCAGCAATCGCCCAAGCGGGGCTGAGGGCTTTCGCCCCAGGTCCGCACGAAGCCCTCCAGGAGCGTGACGCCGCAGCCTTGTCCGCCCGTATTGCAGCCGTAGTAGGCCACGGCGCCGTCCGGCCCGCCGCGAACGAATTGCCGGCCGAGGCCGATCGAGCTCAGCCGCCCCGTCTGGTAGGGCGCCGGCGGAGGCGGCGGGCTGCGGAAGACCTCGCCCGCATCCGTTCCCTTGTGCTGGACTCCCTGCACGTCCACGTAGGGCTCGTAGGGCGGGAGCGTGGCAAAGCGGGCCGTGCTGCAACCCGCCGAAATCATCACCGGCAAATGGCCGGCATTCTTGATCTTCGGCAAGTCGCGCGTGGAGAGGCAGCCTTGCCAGGCCGTGTCCGAGCCGTGCCCCACGTGGACCACCAGATCGACCCCCGAGTTGAGCAGATCGACCACCTCCTGTTCGGTCGCCGGTCGCGGACTCTTGCGTCGGGCATCGGAATAATAGCGTCTTTCGACCGCCCAATAGCGCGGCATCAAGGCCGCCATGCGATCCATCTGGTCGCGGGCATCGACAAAGCCCTCGTGATTGACCAGGCCCAGGCGAGGCCGCCTGGCCGGGTCGGCGAGGATTCGCTTCTCGAAGGCGATCGTCTTGTTGACCAGCGTGGCCACCTCGCCGGGCGTGCACACCGGCCACCGCCCCACGGCCAAGGTTGGAACGTAGTGCACGCCGTCGAAATTGATCACATCCTGCTTGTTCTTCTCGCCGTGCACTTCGCCGAAATACTGGGCATGAAAACCGTCCTTGCGGGCATTCCAGTCCTCGAACGAACCGTCTTTGCGGGCCACGTCGGCATAGTACAAGTCGCTCGGATAGAACGCCGTGTCGAACGCGGCGGGGGTGACGCGGTCGAGCACCATGTACCGCACCGGCAGAACCGTCGCATCACCGACCAGCAGCACATAGTGGGCCTTGCGTTTCTGCCAGGCGTCGTAGAGGAATCGCTTGAGCTTCTCGGGGTCGTCCACGCCGGGCGTCTTTTCCAAGACGGTCTCCAGGATGGCCACTTCCACCGGGAAGTTGCGGCGACGATACTCCACATAGGTTTTCAACTCGGCCTCGAAGCGCCGCGGTGTAACGATCACCAGCCCCCGGTTGGCCGCCGGCCGCGGGTTCGGCGGCGCCTGCCCGGCGGCTGAAAACGGCAGTGCGACGATCAGAAGGAGCAAAGACGCGAAGCAAAGATCCCGGCGATACATGGCAGCACTCGGTAAGGGGAGATTCGACGATACATTCTATCGCCGAGCGACACGAAAGGCGATCAGGATGCGGTTCGGCGCGGGTCCTGCGGTTCGGCGCGGGTCCTGCGGTTCGGCGCGGGTCCTGCGGTTCGGCGAGGGTCTCCCGACCCCGCCGAAAGGTCCGACCGAAGGTCTCCCCATTCGCCCGGAGACCTTCGGTCGGCGGCGTGGCTCGGTCGGAGACCGGCCACAACTGCGGTCCGCGGTTCGGCGAGGGTCTCCCGACCCCGCCGAAAGGTCCGACCGAAGGTCTCCCGATTCGCCTGGAGACCTTCGGTCGGCGGCGTGGCTCGGTCGGAGACCGGCCACAACTGCGGCCGCGGTTCGGCGAGGGTCTCCCGACCCCGCCGAAAGGTCCGACCGAAGGTCTCCCCATTCGCCCGGAGACCTTCGGTTGGCGGCGTGGCTCGGTCAGAGACCGGCCACAACTGCGGTCGGAGACCGGCCACAACTGCGCCCGCGGTTCGGCGAGGGTCTCCCGACCCCGCCGAAAGGTCCGACCGAAGGTCTCCCCATTCGCCCGGAGACCTTCGGTCGGGGGCGTGGCTCGGTCAGAGACCGGCCACAACTGCGTGGCTCGGTCGGAGACCGGCCACAACTGCGGTCGCAGTTCGGCGAGGGTCTCCCGACCCCGCCGAAAGGTCCGACCGAAGGTCTCCCCATTCGCCTGGAGACCTTCGGTCGGCGGCGTGGCTCGGTCGGAGACCGGCCACAACTGCGGTCGGAGACCGGCCACAACTGCGGTCCGCGGTTCGGCGAGGGTCTCCCGACCCCGCCGAAAGGTCCGACCGAAGGTCTCCCCATTCGCCTGGAGACCTTCGGTCGGCGGCGTGGCTCGGTCGGAGACCGGCCACAACTGCGGAGACCGGCCACAACTGCGGTCGGAGACCGGGCACAACTGCGGCATTGATACCTTCGCGAACGGCTGTTCACAACTTCCCATTCACGATTCAAAGGCCGGCACGGATTGCAATGCGCTGGCCGGCACCTTATGCTGTGAGGATCGCCAAGGCATCCTGCGCTTCGTGTTTCAGAAAACCGTCTCCACCGGCCGTAGAGAAGTTCACCATGAATGATACTGCGGGACGAGGTCAGGAAGAAATGGCCGGCTGGCAGCGCGTTTGCCGGGCCATCGAGATCCGCGCGCCCGACCGGATTCCCATCGTGTTCTGGAATCGGGATCAGGCCCGCGGCGACGTGATGCTCTACCACCTGTCGCTGGGCACGCCGGGCGACGGTTCGGTCAACGCCTGGGACTGGTCGGTCAACGAGTGGGGCTACGTACTGGAGAAGCTCGGCGACGGCACGATGGGCCATCCCGTGGCGCCGGTCTACCGCGAACTGCCCCGCGCCGCAGAGATCCGGGTGCCCGCCTTGCGGGAAGAAGAGCGGATGTCGGCCGTGCCCGCCTTCGCCCAGGCCTGCCGCCACCGCTACCGCCTGGCCAGCCTCGATCTCAGCGGGTTCACGGTCTACACGCTGCTCCGCGGCTTCGCCGAGGCCATGCAGGATTTCCTTCTCGACCCGGACGGATTTGCGGTCCTCATGGATCGGATCCTGGCGTTCGAGTGCGAGATGATGAGGATCGCGGCCCGGCACGGTTTCCACGGGATCCATCTTGCCGACGACTGGGGCACCCAATCCGGCCTGATGATCTCGCCCGCACTGTGGCGGCGGTTGTTCAAACCCCGCTACGCCCGCCAGTTCGCCCTGGCCCACGAACTGGGGCTGCACGTCTGGTACCATTGTTGCGGCGAGTTCCTGGCGATCATGGAGGATTTCCACGAAATCGGCGTGGACGTGCTCAACATCGCGCAGCCCAACGTGAACGACATCGCGGAAGTGGGGCGGCGGTTGCGGGGCCGGCAGTGTTTCATGGTGCCGATCAGCTACCAGACGGTATCGATCCAAGGCACGCCCGAGGAGATCCACGCCGAGGCGCGACGGCTCTACGATTGCCTGGCGGCGCCCCAAGGCGGCTTCATCGGTTATGTCGAGGAGTACCATGTGATGGGCATGTCGGAGGAGAATTTCCGCGCTTGCGGAGACGCCTTTTCCATGCTCAACTGCCAGGCCCGCGCGTGACCGGGAGTTGCGCAGTCGTGTAGGCCGGAACAAGCCTGCGCAGTTCCGGCGCCGATAAGACTTCCATGCCGGAACTGCGCGGGCTTGTTCCGGCCTACGGCACTCACATGCACGGCAGGAAATCGCGTTTTCCTTCGATGAACTCGGCCACGATGCGATTGGCCAGGCGGAGGCGTTCGGAGGCCGGTATCTCCCGCTGGTGGTGAAGCAGCATCATGCACACGCTCAGCAGGTCTCCGCAGCCGGTGGCGTTGACCTGCTGCCGTATCGGCGCGCTGGGCTCGACGATCAACTCGCCGCCGCAGTAATAGCCGGCGCCTCGGGGGCCTTGATGGATGACCACGGCCCCGGCGCCCCAGGCCGCGAGCCGCGGCAACGTGATCGCCAAATCGGTCGAGTCGGCAAACAGGTTCAGTTCGTTGACATTGCCGTGCACGAGGTCGACCAGCGGCAGAATCCGCCGCACGGACTCCTTCCGCGCGCGGACCAATTCTTCCGCACCAGAGCCCCAGCAGGGATCCCAGTTGAGGTCCAAAGACGTTGCCAGTCCTCGCTCGCGCGCCGCCCGCAGGAGTTGGGCGTTGCCTGCGGCCAGCATGGGCTGCGAGAACCAGACATCAGCCCGCAGCAGGTGTCCGCCGCCGTCCAGCATGGCGAGGTCGATGTCGGAGAAGTCGAGCGTGTAGTTGTTCGGCTGGTGGCTGATGAAATGGCGGCAGCCGTCGGCATAGGACAGAACCAGGGAGCTGCCCGTTTGCACCGTAGGATCGTGGCGGACAAACGGCACGACGCCCCGGCCCCGCAAGGTCTGTTCGAGTTTCGCGCCCAGGGCGTCGGCGCCCAGTTTGCCGGCAAAACGTGTTTCTGCCCCCAGCCCGGCGGCAAACAACGCGCTGTTGGCGCCGCCGCCGCCGATCGTTTCGACAATGAATTCCGTATGGGTCTCGCCGTCACGCAGGAGGCCCTCTTCGGCGCGGATCGGCGCCGTTTTCACGTCGCGGCAGATGTTCCCCACCACGCACAGCCGGCTGCCCCGGAAGATCGTTTCATCGAGCATCGAATTGAGTGCCTGGAACGCGTCACTATCGCAAATGCAGGCTTATTGCCGGGCAATTATGCCTTCGTTCCACCCCGTTTCCGCACCGGGGTTTTCCTTTTCCGTTGCAACCCCAACTGCTGCCGAACCTCATCGAGAGCGATTCCCCCTTGCGCCCGATAGGACCGCCGCGACGCCTCGATCAGCGCAATAAACCTGGGATTGTTCGCCAACGACACGGACTCCCAATCGGCGCCGGATAAATCCTTGATCGCAACCAGTGGGTTGCCCTTGCGCGTGAGGACGACAATTTCCTTCCGCGCCATCGTTGCGAGATCCTCCGCGGTCAAGGTCGTTTCCTCCACTGCGACAGTCTTCATAACTCGATTTTGAACGTCATGTGGTTCTCGGTGATGTTCTCATGACCTGACCGTGCCTTCGTTCCGCCCAGGCGTGCATCAATCCTCCCCTGGCCTGCCTTATACGGCAATTATACTGCGGACGTGCATAATGGGTCAACCCGGGGGAGCCAGTTCGCCTCTTAACAAATCCATCAGCAGATGTTCAATCACGAGATGAATCGCCTCGGTCTGCGGCGTCGATTCCACCGGCACGAGAATCGAGCACGTCGATTCCTGGTGCAGCAGTCCGCCGTCGAATCCCACCAGGGAGATTGTTCGCGCGCCGATCTTGTTGGCGTAGCGCACGGCCTGGACCAAATCGCCGGAAAATCCCTTGCCGCCGTGTACCGAGATGAGGATCAAGACGTCGCCCGGCTGCAAGAGCCCGCGCATCTGGTTGACGAAGACGTCTTCACGGGCGGCGTCGTTGGCCCAGGCCGTGTAGAGCGCGATGTTGTCGGTCAGACAGCGGACGTTAAACGCCTGCCCGCCGGCGGGGATAATGAACTTGGCCAGGTCGCAGGCGAAGTGCTGCGCCGTGGAGGCCGAGCCGCCGTTGCCGGCCGTAAACACCCGCCCTTTCCGGCGATAGCAGTCCAACAACAGGTCGCCGGCCCGGGCAATCGCCGCCTGGTCGAGTTGCTGGAGGAGTCGTATCGTCTCTTGAAGGAATTCGGCAATCAACGGTTTGTTCATTTTGCTCCGGCCCGGGGGACCATGCCCAGCAAGGACTGAGGCGTCTCGAAGAGAATGGCTTTGGCGATCGCCAGGGCGTCGTCCCGCGTGTATTGTCCCTGCTCGATCTTGTCGGCCAAGACCCGTGCCAGTTGTTTGCGCACCAAGAGGACTTTCCCGTAGGCCCATTCCACGCAATAGGCATCGGAGAAGAACCCCACCTGCTTGTTGACCGGCAGCATGTCCAGCCGCTCGGCGATGACCTGGCGGATGATGTCCGGAAAGAAATTGTGCCACCAGTAGCCGGCCAGGCTGAAGTTAGGCAGCTCGCGCGCCAAGGTACACAGCGACTGGTTCGCGTGCCGGCTGGAGACGAAACACTGGAATCGCAACCTTGGGTGCCGAGCGATCATTTCCGCCAACTGCCCGATCGTCCGCTGCCCCAGGCGGCTGCCCGTTTCGAAGGGCAGCGGTTCTGCGCCGAGGCTGAACTGGTAGACGATTGTTGCGGCGTGTTTCTCCAAGGCGGTCAAGAAGGCTTCATTGATGTACGACGCATAGATGTCTCGTTCCGCCGCACCGGCCTGTGCCCGCCGCAGCAAGGCAGCGCTCATTTCGGCGTCGCTGACCGGATGGAAGTCGATGTCGGTGGAGACACCCGCGGCCGTAGAAATCACCAGATCGTAGGGGATGTTGTCCACATAGTGGGCCACGGCGGCGTGCACGTCGTCCAGGGTACGGATGGTGCGGTCCGTGGGGGGGCGCTGTCCGCCGCCGATTGGCGTGGCGAACTCCGGCGATCGGCCCCAGGCCCGCTCCAGTTCATACAGGGCCGTGTCGAATTCGCCCCATTGGCAACGTGTGAAGAAGCACCACTCGATCGAGTATTGCAGTCGGGCGTCGTCTTCGCCCTGGCCGCGCCGCGCGCTCTCCGTGCAGGTCCGCTGAATATTGAGCCGGTCGAGGATCGAATACCACCAGGCGCGGTCGTCGGCACGTTCCCGGATCAGCCCGTCCAGCCGCCGCCAGTTGTCCGGGGTAATCGGCCCGCGCCAATCGTAGAGGTCCTGAAGGATCATCCGCAGGCCCCAGGAACAACCGGTGTTTCGCGTATAGCGGAGGTAGGGGACGGCTTCGGTCAATCGCTGGTGGGCCTCCTCCTGCGTTGGCCAGCCGGGATACTGCGTCAATCGCGCGCCGCTGGGACATCCGGCCCCGTAGAGGTCGCTGACGACCATGTGATAGAGGAGGATATCGTGCAGGCCGCGGGCGCCGAGATGGCCGCCCACCAGATGCGTATGGGCGTCGAACATCGGCAACTCGGCCAAGGCCTCTTCCAGTTCGTTCGCCAAAACGTGATGGTCTTCATTCATCGAACGTCTACCTTTGCGGGTTAATGTAGGCCGGAACGAGCTTCGAGGTACGAGCGCGGGTCGGTTCCGGCATCTGGTTTGTTGCCGCCGCGCGGTATTGCCGCCGTGCCGGAACCGACCCGCGTGCGGGTACCCCGAAGCTTGTTCCGGCCTACGGATCTGTCAGGCCCCGGCGGGGGCGGACTTGTCGAACGCCGCGTCGAAAGCGACCCGGCTGGGCTCGAAGTCGAGCCTGCGGACGTACTCGCAGGCCTCGCGGGCGCCCCGTTCCCGCTCCATTCCGCTGTCTTCCCACTCGACCGACAGGGGGCCGCTGTAGCCGATGTCGTTCAGCGCGCGGATGATGGCCTCGAAATTCACGCCGCCCCGGCCCAACGAGCGGAAATCCCAGCCGCGACGCGGATCGCCGAAATTCAGATGACTGGCCAGGATCCCGTTGATGCCGTCGAGCGTCACCAGCGCGTCCTTCATGTGCACGTGGAAGATCCGCTGGGGAAACTTGCGAATGAACTTTGCCGGATCGATGCCCTGCCAGATCAGGTGGCTGGGATCGAAATTGAAACCGAACTCCGGGCGGTTATCCAGCGCGGCCAGGGCCCGTTCCGCGGTGTGGATGTCGAAGGCGATTTCCGTCGGATGCACCTCCAGGGCAAACTTCACGTCGCACTCGGCAAACACGTCGAGGATCGGGTGGAAGCGCTCGGCCAGCAGGGCGAACCCGGCGTCGATCATAGCCGGCGGGACGGGCGGGAACGAGTAGAGCAGGTGCCAAATGCTGGAACCGGTGAAACCGTTGACGACGTGCAGGCCCAGCTTCTTGGCCGCGCGGGCGGTGTTCTTCAGTTCCTCGGCGGCCCTCGCGCTCACGCCGGCCGGATTGCCGTCGCCCCACACGTGCGCCGGCAGGATCGCCTTGTGCCGCAGATCGACCGGATCCAGAATTGCCTGGCCGACCAGGTGGTTACTGAGCGAAAACATTTGCAAACCGTACTTGGCCAGCGTCTGTCGCTGGCGCTCGCAATAGCCGGCGTTGGACATCGCCTTGGCGACCTCGAAGTGGTCGCCGTTGCAGCAGAGTTCGAGGCCGTCGAAGCCGAAATCTCGGGCCTTGGCCGCCAGCGTTTCCAGCGGCAGGTCGGCCCATTGGCCGGCACATAAAGTAACAGGTCTGGTCATAGCTTGGTCCTTGGTTAAGTGTTGTTCAGCCCCGCTTGTTGAAGTGCTTCCGCGGGGCTCTTGCCGTCGTGAATCACCGCTTTGAATGCCAGCACGGCTGCTGCAATCTGCTCGCAGCCCCAAATGTTTCGACCGATGACAGCCCCCCGTGCGCCGCTCCGCACGACTTGGGCGGCCATCTCCAGCGCCGCGCGCAGCGTGCCGGCCTGCGGACCACCGGCAGCCACCAACGGCACGGGACAATCAGCGATAATTTGCCTATATGCCTCAACGTCGCCGCAATAGGGTGTTTTCACGACATCCACGCCCACCTCCATGGCACATCGCACCGCCCAGGCAATATCCTCCGGCGTGAAAGTTATCCTCCCGCTGGAATCGCGGGGGTAGATATGACAGATCACCGGCATCTCGAACCTCGCGGCCTGCCGCACGCACTCGGCCACGGTCCGCACGTAGTCCGCTTCGGTCGAACCGCGGACAAATGCCGCCACCGCGAAAGCGTCGGCCCCCAGTCGCACGGCATCTTCCGGCTCAGCGATCTGTTGGCGGGCCGTATCATCGGGCCGGGCTGCCGTGCTTTGCAGGATCAGGGGGATTCTTCCGGCATAGGGCTGCCACAGCGTGGCCGCGAAACCCTTATTCATCGTCACCGAGTCGGGACGTGCGGAGGCCACCGCCGCCAGCGTGGCGGCGATGTGCCGCAAGCCGGGCGGCAATCCCAGGTTGTAGCCCAGAAAGTGGTCCACCGCCACGGAGCAGATTCGCCCCGACGGGTGTGAGAAGAGCCGATTGAGCCGCACGAGTTTTCCTGTGTTCACGTCGTAGTCCTTGATTTCCTCACAAATCTCCTCCCCGCCCGACCTCGTTATTGATCTTCGCATTGAAAATGAGCCATGTAGGCCGGAACAAGCTTGCGCAGTTCCGGCGTTGATGCCGATTCCTGCCGGAACCGACCCGATGCGCGGGTACCCCGAAGCTTGTTCCGGCCTACGCCCCTGCCACACAACTCAATGGCTCATTTTCAATGCAAAGATCAATAAGAGTGTAGCGCCGCACGATAGCGCCGTCAATCTCCAGGCGTGAGATCCGAATATTCAAATGCCCTTGCACTCGCCCCTGGGCGTTGCAGGTGCTCTCGCCATGGCGAATGCAGTACGGCAACATCGTGTTTCCCGCTGCTTTGCGGACAAAAGCACCATTCTCCCCGGTCGCGGCCGGCCTGGCAACCCCGTGATTCACACGAGCGCGCCCGTTGACATTTTCGCCGCCGAAAACCAGAATTAGGACGTAGAATTTAGAGCTTGGAACTAAGTACTTTCCCCGCATGAAGGAACCCCCATGTCTGCCCCCTGGATCACCTATCGGCCCGAGTTGAAAGTCCTGGATTGCACCATCCGCGACGGCGGCCTGTGCAACGACCACGCTCTTGAGGACGGGGAGGAAATCGGAAGAAATCCGCAGCACCGTGGACTTCCCTTGCGGTGACGTAGGCGGCCATTTCGCTGGGCGAACGAAGCTCCCCTGGTTCGCGTCGTCATGCCTTCAGGTTACTACTGATCGGTTTTCTTGCCGACGTTGTAATTAGACACAATGATTCGGCAGTTCGGTAATGCCTTCTGAAGAGCTCTTGTCCCAGCGTCGGTCACTTGGTTGCTCGCCAGGCAAAGCGAGTGAAGCCGGTACAACCCATTGAGCTGAGTCAGCCCGGCCTGGGTCACTTTAGTCATACCCAAGTCCAGGATTTGGAGTTTGGTCAGGCCCTTGAGGTGAACAAGGCCAGCGTCGGTTACCTTGGTGCCGGCAAGCTGGAGTATTTGCATGTTGGTCAATCCTCCGAGTTGACTCAACCCCGCATCGCCAACCTCGGTTTGGTACAGGTCCAGCGATTCGAGTCGCTTTAACCCTTTCAGGTGAACGAGTCCGGCGTCCGTCACCTTGGTGTTTTCAAGGTGCAGGGTGTTTAGTTGCGGCAACGCTTCGAGCTGGACCAACCCCACGTCGGTGACCTTGCCCGGCAGGATAAGCGATCGGAGTTGGGTCAGCCCTTTGAGGTGAACCAATCCGGCGTCGGTCACCTCGGTGTCACAAAGGCAAAGCGATTGGAGTTGGGTCAGCCGTTCGAGGTGAATCAGCCCAGCGTCGGTTATCTTCGTTCCTGGCAAAACCAGCGATTGGAGCTGGCTCAACCCTTTGAGGTGAACGAGTCCGGCGTCCGTCACTTTGGTGTGAAACAAATCCAGCGTTTGGAGTTTGGTCAATTCTTCGAGGTGAATCAACCCCCCGTCGGTCACCTCGGTCGAGAGCAGGTCGAGTGTTTGAAGTTCGGTCAATCCTTTCAGGTGAGCCAGTCCAGCGTCGGTCAGCCTAGTCTCCCCCAGATCCAGGGACTGGAGCTTTGTCAGGCCTTCGAGGTGCTTCAGCCCAGTATCGGTCACCTGCGTATGGATCAGGTCCAACTCACGGAGTTGGGTCAATCCCTTTAGATGCTCAAGCGCGCCGTCGGTCACTTTGCTGAACCCGATGTCCAGCGATTGGAGCTTTGTCAACCCTTTGATGTGCTTCAGCCCAGCCTCGGTGACCGCAATTCTCGTCGCCACAGTCAGCGTTTGGAGTTGGCTCAGTCCCTTGAGGTGCTCCAGCCCGGCGTCCGTCACCTGGGTACCGTCGAGAAATACCCATTCGAGTTGCGGCAAGCTTTCAAGGTGCTCAAGCCCGGCGTCCGTGGCTTGCGTGTTCCTGAGGGACACCAAACGGACCGTTCTGAAAAAATCCTCGCCCACAAGATTTCGCAGCCACCCTTGTTCTTCTGGCTCTTCGTATGGCCCCAGGCAGGCGCGGTCTGCATAGCCAACCTCCCCGCGCAACTTCAGAACGTAATTCACCGCCTTTCTCTGCTGTTCCGCATGCTTCATCTCAACCGCTGTCCAGCTGCACGGCAAGGCCACAGCGACGACTAGCACGAGCAGCGACCGTAGGCTGAATTGGAATCGGCGTCGAAAAACCAAGGCGACGACGTACCACGCCAGCATCACCACCAGCACCACGCCCACCCCAGCCACCGCCACAAGCACCGTCCAGCCCTTGTGCGCGTTGAACGGGAACCACTGCCAGCGTTCGGAGAGATAGAGCAAGCCCGTCACCAGGAGCGAGGCGTAGATGAGCCAGGCGGGTGCGGGATAGAAGCATCGGCGTTGTGGACTTGATCCTTCCATACCCTCAGTATACCACGGCCAGCGATGGCATGGGCCAGCCCGAGGACCAAGCCACCAGGCCGCGGCAGGGGCGTGGCCGGGCGATCTCTCAATTCGCTGGCTGCGGCGCCGGTGAGACCGACCGCGGCTTCCTGCTCCGCACCGCAAGGGTCAGCAGCGTGCCGACCGAAAGCAGCCACACGGCCAGCGCGGCGATGTTGGGCCAGTTCGGTCGCCGCACCGGGTCGCCACTCTCTTCTTCCCTAAAGCCGCCGATTTGCAGCAACTTTCGCAAGTCATCGATCGATCGGTTGCCAAGCCACAGGTAACGCACGCTGCCATCGACCATCGCCACATTGACGCCCGAAGCGCGGTCGTACTTGAAAAAGAAGTCCTCTCGCTGGCCATGGTTGCTCGACACGACTAGCGGGGACGACTTGGCATCAGTCACGCCGAGCGCATCGGGCGAAAGGTCTCGCGGTTCTGTCCAGAGAACGTGCGAATTGGCGACCTCGACGAGCAAGATCGTGTTGCGTGTCTCGCCGGAAACATCGGCAAGCCTCCTTGGCTTTTCGTTGGCCCATGCTGCTTTTGGCCCCACCACGGCAAGATAGCTTGTCGGCGTAGCAACGGAAATGGAGGCGGGAGGGTCGCTCGGGCAGAGATAGGTTCTGGGGCACTTGGCAAGCAGCCGTTTATTCTTCGGACCGTCCCAAGGCTCGGTGAAGTCGTAGGTCTTGTAAAGCGGACCCATATCCAGGTAGGGCAGGATGAGCACCCGCCAACTGTGCATTGGCTTGCCGGTCTTGTCGGTTGTGTATGGCGGCGGGAAAGAACCGTTCGCCTGATGATAGGCTTGCAGCGCCAGGGCAATTTCCTTCATGTTGTTGCTGCACTGCGCCCGACGAGCTGACTCGCGGGCCGTGGAAACTGCGGACCAATACATGGAAAGCAGGTCGAGCAATGCAAAAGCACACGGCAGCGCCAAGAGAATCAGCCATCCCGAGGATCTGAACGACTTTGCTTGGCGAAGGTAGACTGCCAACCCCCCAAGGAAAGCAAAAACCACGATGCCCCATGTCCCGAACACCGCCAGCGACGACCCCAGCACCACGAACAGCAAGAGCAGCGTCCGCAGGCTGAACTGGAAGGGCGGGCGCGGGTCAGAGGCGGCGGGTTGGGGTTCACTCATGCGGGTTAGCCTTCCAAACGCTGGCGATGAGCTATTCGATCTTGACATTCTGGCCGGTCGCGGCCGGCCTGGCAACCCCGTGATTCACAGCAGCGCGCCCGTTGACATTTTCGTCGCCGAAAACCAGAATTAGGACGTAGACTTTAGAGCCTGGAACTAAGTACTTTCCCCGCATGAAGGAACCCCCATGTCTGCCCCCTGGATCACCTATCGGCCCGAGTTGAAAGTCCTGGATTGCACCATCCGCGACGGCGGCCTGTGCAACGACCACGCTTTTGAGGACGGGCTGGTCAAGGCGGTTTACGAGGCCTGCGTGGCGGCGGGCATCGATTACATGGAGCTGGGCTACAAGTCGTCGAAGCGGATTTTCGCCCCCAACAAGTTCGGCGTCTGGAAGTTCTGCGACGAGGCCGACCTGCGGCGGATCGTCGGCGACAACCCCACCCCGCTCAAGCTGGCCGCCATGATCGACGCCGGCAAGTGCGACTGGAAGGCCGACGTGCTGGCCAAGCGGGACAGCGTCTTGGACCTGATCCGCGTGGCCTTCTATGCCAACCAGGTCTCCGAGGCGGTGGACATGATCAAGGACGCCTTCGACAAGGGCTACGAGGTCTCGGCCAACCTGATGGCCGTCTCGACCGTCAAGGAGCAGGAGATCGACCAGGTGCTGGAGGAGGTCGCCAAGACGCCCGCCAGTTGCGTCTGCGTGGTCGACAGTTTCGGCTCGATGTATGCCGAGCAGGTCGAGATCCTGGTGAAGAAGTATCTCCGCTACGGGGCCGACACGAAGAAGGAGGTCGGCATCCACGCCCACAACAATCAGCAGTTGGCCTTCGCCAACTCGATCGAGGCGATCATCCACGGGGCCAACCGCGTCGACGCCTCGATGGCCGGCCTGGGCCGCGGGGCCGGCAATTGCCCCATGGAGTTGATGATCGGTTTCCTGCGGAACCCCAAGTTCAAGCTGCGGCCGATCTACCAGGTCTTGCAAGACCACCTCTTGCCGCTGAGCCGCCAGATCGAATGGGGCCCTTACGTGCAGTACATGATCACCGGCCAGCTCAACGAGCATCCCCGCAGTGCGATCGCAGTCCGGGCCAGCGACGCGACCCGCGACCAGTACGTGGCGTTCTATGACAAGATGTCGAGCGATTTGGATATGTAGGTCGCGTCAACGAATCGCGATTCGGCCATTGGTTTTTCCTCCCCGTGGTTTCTTGGTTCAGCGTGCCGTTCTCGTCGCCAATTCCTGCGGCTGGATGTGCGGCGAATGGGCCCCGCAACTCTCGGCGGCGGCCGCGGCGGCGGCCGGCTCCAACTCGGGATAGAACCCGAACTGGCGGAGCAAAGCCAGTTTCGGCAGCACGTTGCCCGCCAGGTCGATGTGGAAGAACCCGGGAAAAATGTCGGGATTCTTCGCGATCAGGTCGAAATACTCGCCGTACCGCTGGGGAAACTCGATGCGGCCGCCGCGGCAGACCTCGTGCCCGGTGAACACGAACTCCGGCAACAGGTACGGGCAGAACTCCAGCTCTACGCGCTCGGCCCACGCGCGGTAGATCTCCGTCTGCGGAAGCAAGGAGAGCAGGCTCGGCAGGATCCGCGCGCCCAGCATGCGGAAGGAGACCATCTGGAAGAGCGACTGGTGAAAATCCTCCATGGTCTCGAAGGGGAAACCCCAAACGAAGAAGGCGTCCACGCGAGGGAAGATCTCCACGGCCTTGGGCACCACTTCCAGCGCCTGGTCCGCGGTAAAACCCTTCTTGATCTGCTGCAGGACACGGTCCGATCCCGACTCGATGCCGAAGCGGAGCTCGACGCAGCCGCTGTCGGCCATGGCCCGCATCATCTCCTCGTCCACGAGGTTCACGCGGCCAAAGGCCTTCCACTGCACGCCCAGGCCGCGGCGGCCCAACTCGGCGCAAAACTCCATCACCTGCCGCTTGCCGGAGACGAAGAACTCGTCCTGGAAGAGGAACAAGTCGACGCCCGCCTCGCGGTTGAGGAACTCCATCTCGGCGACGATGTTTTGCGGGCTGCGGCTGTAGCTCTCCAGGTTCCAGACCGGGGCCACGGAGCAGAACGTGCACGGGTAAGGGCAGCCGCGGCTGGTCATCATGCCGTAGCCCTTGTACCGCGCCAGGTCCACCTTCTGGAAGGCGGGAAAGGGGATCGAGTCGAGGTCGGTGATCCGCAGGCGGTCGGGCGTGTGCGTCACGTGGCCGTTGCTGCGAAAGGACAGCCCGGCGACCGCGGCCAGGTCGCCGCCGCGGCGGATCGTATGGAGCAGCTCGGGCGCGGTCCGCTCGGCCTCGCCCCGGCAGATGATGTTGATCCAGGGGAAGCGGGTCAGCAGCTTCTCTTCCACCGCCTTCGTGCCCACGCCGCCCAGGACCAACACGCGGTCTGGGTAGCGGGCGCGGATCGCCCGCATGGCCAGAATCGTGAACGGCAGCAGGTTCGCCATACAGGACAGCCCGATCACCGGGGCCGGGTCGCGGAGGAAGTCCAGGAAGACCTCCATGTCGAACGGCTGGTCGGAATCGACGCACTGGTAGTCGCGGAAATCGACCGAGAAACCGGCGTCCTCCAGGGCACGGGTCAGGTACAGCGGCCCCAGCGGGACGTGCAGCTCGCGCTCGACTTCCTCGCCGTAGCGCATGAAGAGCATGTTCAGGTTGATGAGGGTGATGTCGGCCACGGGGGAAAGTCTCCTTGCTGTTTCCATCGTACTCATCACGCTCCGCCGTGATGCCCTTCCATCACGGCGGAGCGTGATGAGTACAGTGATTGATGCGCCGGTCTCTAGTTCGTCGGCCTAGGGGCCCACATCCCCCCGCAACTGAACGGGGGTTGCGGCGGTCCGGGCGGCGTGGAAGATGACGGCTTCGGCGGAGGGGTCTTGCTCTTGATCGCCTTTTCGACGCGAGCGATTACATTGCCCACGAAGCGGACCTTCTTGAAGTCAGCAGCCGGGACCTTGATATCGAACTCCTTCTCGAGGTCCTTGCGGAGCTCGTCCAGGTTGGCGGGTTTCACTTTCAGGTCCCTGACGAGCGCATCGCCACGTTTGATCTGCGTGGCCTCGACGCTCGTCCGTTTGGCAATGACCTGGATGACCCGCCCGGCGACCGTCATCGCCTTCTCTTGCTTGGGTGGAGGCAGGCCCGGTCCGATGCCTTGAAAAGCCATGGCCGGCGCGGCCGCGCTCGCCCCCAGCGCCGCCAGCATGGCCGCCGCCGCCTGCCCCAAGAACGCGCGGCGGTGCTCCTGCGGCACGGAGGCACGGGCGATGACCGCCTCGAGCTGCGCGACGGGGACGGCGGCAAGCATCGTCGCTTCAGCCACGCTGAGCTCCAGCCCGATGGCTGCGGCCGCCGCGGTCCGCCGCTGGAGCAGGAGTTGTTTGAAATCGGGATCGACGGCGGCCTTGAGGACCAGCACCTCAATGCCTTGGGGAATCGGTCTGTTCATCGATTTGTCCTTTCAAAAACGGGTTACTGGGGCCGCGTTCCGTCCCCTGTGCCTGGGGACGGCCTGTCGGGTTGAATTCCCTTCGCCGACCCTTCCCGCCGGTCCGGATGAATACGTTCTATCGGCGGCCGATCCGGACGAGCACCCTGCAATAGGCCACAACATAAGACAACACTGGCCCCCAGCGCGGCAAGCATCGTGGCTGCTGTCTTGCCGAGAAAAACACGTCGATGTTCCGATGGCACAACGGTTCGAGCGATGATCGTTTCCAACTGATCGGTCGTAATCGTGGCCAGCATTGCCGTCTCGGCCGGGTCAAGCGACAGGCCAATCGTCTCGGCTGCCGCGGCCCGGTCGCGCAGCAACAACTCCTTGAACGCTGGGTCGACCGACGCCTTCTTGACCAGCACCTCGATGCCTTGCGGAATCTGTCCGCTCATCGACTTGTCCTTTCAGAAGACGGGTTACTCAGGCCGCGTCCCGCCTTCGGTGGCCATAGGCGGCCTGTCAGGCAGTATCCCTTGCGATGGAGACATCCGTTCCGGGCGGTCCGGCTGAATGCCCTTCGATACCTGATCTTCCGCCTGCCGCTGCTTCTCTTCCCGTTCCCAGTCAGGCCGACTGCCCCCGGTAGTCCCAGCAGGTGGCCTGTCCGGCCGACTGCCCCCCGGCGGTAGCGGGTCTGGCCGACTGCCCTTCACCTCGCCGCCGCATCCGCACACCGCCGGCGTCATCATTCCCAGTGCCGCGAGCATAACGCCGGCGGCCTGCCCCAAGAACGCGCGGCGGTGCTCCTGCGGTACGGAGGTGCGGGCGATGACCGCCTCAAGCTGCGCGGCCGGCGCGGCGGCCAACATCAGCGCCTCGCCGGGCTCCAGCTTCAGGCCGATGGGCTCCGCCGCGCCGCCGCGATTGGCCAGCAGCAACTCCTTGAACGCCGGATCAACCGAGGCCTTGCGCAGCAGGATCTCGATGCCGCGGGGGATCGGGCCGACCTTTTGGCCGCTGCCCGGCGGCCGGCCGCCTACGATCGTGGTGCGAACCGCTTCCTGCTCGGCCGGGCGGTCGGAGCGGAACTGCGGACCCGACATGCCTTGCGGATGCGACATGGCCTGGCTCCTGAGTTGGTTGGCTTCAACGGCGGACTACCTACAGTATATCAGATGCCGGCAGCAGTGTAAGAGTTCCGCAAATCACCGGGCCGCCAGCAATTCCACGAGCTTGGCCAAAATCTCCTCGCGGTCGCTGCCGCTCAGGGCCAGCGCGAGCTGCGCAGTGAGCAGGCCATACTTCACGCCGATGTTGTAGCGCGTGCCGTCCAACTCCAACGCCAGGTAACGCTCGCACTGCGCCAGCTTCTCCAGCGCGGGCGTAAGCATGATCGGCGGGCTGCCTTCGCCCGCGGGCGCCTCGGCAACGATCTCACCGAGCAACTCCATCGCCTGCGGCGTCAGCACGTGCATGCCGAAGAGGCACAGGTAATGGCCGGCCCGCAGCCCGGGCACGACCAACTGCTGCTCGGCGCAGGTGGGTGTCGGCTTTTCCAGCACCCGCTCGATGCGATAAAGACCGCCGCGGCCGGCGATAGGCGAGCCGCCGACGGCCCCATAGTAGCGAAGCATGCTCTCGCGGGTGGGCTGCACGGCGGAGACCGAGCAGTTTTCCGTTCGGGCCGCTTCGAGCAACTGCTGCGTGCAGCGCCGCGCTTGCCGGCTGATGTAAAGGTGGTCGCTCACCAGGTGCAGGAAGGCCTGCCCGCCAAGGAAGGGGGCCGCGCGATACAATGCCTCGCCATAGCCGCGCGGGCTCGGCTGCACGACGAAGACCAGCAGCCGCGAGTAGTCGCCGGCCGCTTCGCGATAGACCTGTTCGCTGCCGCGGCGGACGACGATGCCGACCTCTTCAATGCCGGCGGCGATGACCTCTTCGAGGATGATCTGCAGTGCCGTCTTTTCCGTGCCGTCCAGATCGACGAAGCGCTGCAGCGGCAGGCGGTCCTGGTTAGGTCCGGCCGCCGTAATCACGGCCTTGCGAATTTCCATCACCTGGTTCCCGGCAAAGGGCTGTTCGAGGAAAAAGAATGCCCGTTATGTTAACGGAATCGAGGCCGGATGGCAATATTCCCGTGGTATACTTGCCAGAGGGTTTGGCAGGGAATCGTGCCAATGGGGGAGAATCATGGAAAGGGTTCGGCATGAGGATGCCGCGGATCGTTTCGGGCGAACCGGTCCGTGCTGGTTGCCGGCCCTCCTGCTTTGCGCCACGCTTGCGGCCGGCTGCCAACCTTACTCTTTGCGCGACCGGCAAGCCCCCGTTCCCGCGCAAGTCCAATACGCGGCCTACATGCCAGCCGCCGACATCGCCGCCAACGCCTCGGGGAACGTCGCCCAAGCCCAATCGCGCCTTGAAGCAGGCATTCTGCAGGAAAAAGCGGGACGCGAGGATTGCGTCGACAGTTACTATCATGCGGCCATCGATGCCTGGCAATTTCTGGCGTCGCGGCCGGCGTCCGCCACCGATCCCAGCTACCGGGCCGCCTGGCAGATCTACCAGCAAAGCCTCGCTCGCCTTGTCGCCAGCGGGAGCCGGTATGGTCGCCTCGATCCCCGCAAGCAACTGATGGTGGCCGACGCGAGCGGGCGATATCCCGTACCCATAGCCTACTATGGTTTCCCCTGGAAACCCCAGGAGTTCTGCCAACTGCTCAGTGCCGCAGATTTCTCCAGTCAAGATATCGCCCACCATTACCGGACCAGTGGGCTGGGGGCCTCCCTGGTTGCGATACGCAAGGCCTGCAACGCCGAGCCGTTCTATCCGCCCCAACAGTACTTCCCGCTCACAGCAATCTTACGGGCCGCCCCATCCGCGCAGGTCCCGGCTGGCGGCGGCATTCCCGCCAACCCTCGGGACTGCGGCCCAGTTCTGGAGTTTTACAACCCATGCCAGCACGATTCGCTGCGCGTGGGTCCGACGGTTGTCGGGCTGGAACGAGACCTGACGGCGCCGTTCGCCTGCCAGCTTCGAGATGTGCCCCGCAAATACATGGAAGGCTTTTTCGACCCCGGCGATGCCAACGTCAAGCCCGAGTTGGTCGTGATGGAGCCATACCAGCCCGGCAAGATCCCCGTGGTCTTCATCCATGGCCTGTGGTCCGATCCGATCACCTGGGTCGATGCCGCCAACGGGCTGCGGAGCCAAAGCGATATTTATCGGCAGTATCAGTTCTGGTTTTTCCGCTATCCGACGGGGAAGGGGCTGCTGGAATCGGCGGCGGTGCTGCGGGCGAAGCTGCTTCTGGCACGGGAGACGTTCGATCCTGCGCACCGCGACGCCGCCCTGGATCGCATGGTCCTTGTCGGGCACAGCATGGGCGGTCTGGTGGCGCGGTTCCAGGTCACGTATGCTTATGATATTCTCTGGCGGCACGCGGCCGGACGGCCCCTGGAAGCGGTCCGCACAACGCCCCCGATGCGGGAACACCTGCGGCAGGCGTTTTTCTTCGACCCTTCGCCGCTGGTCAGTCGCGTCGTATTCATCGGCACGCCGCATCGCGGTTCGAGCATGGCTAACCGGCTGGTTGGCCGCGTCGCCTCCGATCTCGTCAGCATTTCCGCACCCGAGGAGACACAATACCGGCAGCTCATGGACTACAACCGCGATATTTTCGCCGACTACCTCTGGCGTTCCTGGCCGACGTGCGTCGATTGCCTGGAGCCGTCCAACCCGCTGCTCGACGCCTTGGCGCAGATGCCCTTCAGTCCCCGTGTACGGCTGCATTCGATCATCGGCACCGGCGGCATGGCCGTCGCTGGCGGGCCGAGCGACGGCGTCGTGCCGGTTTCCAGCGCAGTGCTGGCCGGCGTTAGCAGCCAGTTGTTCGTTCCCGTACGCCACGAAAAACTGCACCGCAACGATACGTCGGTGAACGAGATCGCGCGCATTCTCCGCGAGCACGCCCGGGGATAACCGTTCACGCCGCCCGGCACGGGACCGCATGGGTCCTCGTCGCTTGGAGAATGACGCACCCTTGCGAGACCTGGGCCTGGCCCGGGCCGCCGACGCCCGCCGTGGGACAGACGATCGTGCCGCTGAGCCGCGACCAGTTCTGCTTCAAGGCATAGGGGACCGAGGAGGAACTGACGTTGCCCACGTCCCGTGTCAGCCCGTTGACCACCTCGCCGCGGATGCCGAGGCGTTCCAACCTCATCGCCGTGAGTCTCACGATCCCCGCACCGGCCTGGTGCGGCACCACGAAGGCGACCTCTTCGGGCGAGATCCCCGCCGACTGCAGGGCGGCGGCGGTGGCGTCGGCCATGGCCCGCGGGGCCGCGTCGGCAATGCCCATCATGTTCAGGGAAAACACCAGGCGGCGGGGGAGCGAACGCCGCCCGCCGTCCGGCGTGGGCACGAGGACATTTTTGCGCCAATGAAAATCGAAGAAGACGCCGTCGACCGGCCGCTTCTCGGCCGTCGCCTGGACGAGGGCGAAGTGCACCGGGTGTTGCTCGCTGTCGACCCGCGCCAAGAGCGTCGCTTGGGCCATGTCGCCGAACACCGGGGCCGTCTGCCTGCAGCCGAAGTCGACGATCTTGCTGGTGCGATTGACCGTGACCACCAGGACGAACTGATGGGGCCGCAGGGGCACCGCGGGAAGGACAAAGCGGTCTACGATCTCCATCGCCCGGGAATAACCGCTGCAGCCCCAGTTGATGCTGAAAACCGGCGCCGCGGAGAGGCCCAGCCGCCGGCAGAACTGCCGCGCCGCGATTTGGCTGTACTTGCGGAGGATATGATTCTGGTTCGGGCTGTTCCCGGCCACCGCGGGCGGGACCAGGGATGATGCCACAAAGACCACCGCCGCGCAATCGCCGAGACTGCAATGTGTCTCCTTCCGCAGGTTCTCGACGGCCCGCATGCCCATCGTGACCTCGTCCTCCTGGGAGATGCGGCGTGAGACGATCCCCGAGTGTTCCACGAACTTCCGCGGCAGCATGCTGTGGAACCAATCGTTGCAGAGCACCCAGGGCGGCTCGTAGGTGGCAATCGCCGAGATGCCGACAGTTGGGGGGATGGCTAGTCTCATGGCAGCGCATATCGGCTGGAGAATCCTCGATCATTGAGATCAACGTCGCCAGCCGTTACGATCGGCCTGGCCGCGCCGAGCGGACCGGCGTTTCCCACCAAGTTGGCCGGGCCTTCCATGGCCGCAGAGTCCGCTTGGTCCGCAAAGTACCCCCGGTCGGGTCTACGAGCGCTCGGCCGAGGACTTGGCGCTTGCCCCACCCCTTGCCGTTTGCCGGCCGGACAATACGATCAAGGAAGTGGAAGTCGTCTGCTGAAGTGAGAACTGCCATGACCTCGATGGAAAGCGGCGGCCCTGTCGTGCGGGGTTGCTGCCATGTGTACTACGCCTTGGATATCGGCTTTGCGGTCGATCTGAAGCGCTCGACGGGCCTGATCCAGGAGGCCCACGAGCGGTGCGGCTTTCGCCACCACACGCGGTCGCCGGACTACTTGAATCTCCGGCCGGCGCCGGTCCGCATCAGCCAGGGCGTGGAGCCGATTCGCGGCCGGAATTTCTTGACGGAGACCTCCGTCACGCTGACGATCTATGACTTCGGGGCCGTGTCGGTGGAATACCGTGTGCCTTTCGAGGGGAACCTGGATCGCATTGCCGAGCTCAGCAGCGAGTTGTACGACACCACGCTGTTTGCGACCGACGCCCGCACGCGGGCCGAGACTCTGCTGGCGGCCATTGCCCCGGCGGTGCGGAGGGCGAAGGTCCGCGAGAAGACCGAGGACTACCTCGTCTTCGAGGTCCCTTCGCTGGGGGCAGACGCCGGCGACCTCGAGGCCTTTCTCGGCGACCACCGCCAGGCCCTGGCCCAGGTGCTCAGCAGCAACACCAAGGCCCTATCCCGCCCGCAACAGCGGGAAGAGCTCTCCCGCTCGATTGCCTACTACGAGGACGACTTGACGATCATCACCTGGAACGCGGCGCTGGTTTTCGGCACGAACATGGCGGATGTCCTGGCGGTGCTGGAATTGGCCAACGTGCAGATGCGCGAGCTGCACTACCTCGACGATCAGCTCGACGAAAGCCTGCGGCAATCGTACGACATCCGCGAGCATGCCAAGAGCGTCAAGGAATCGATGCTGCACATCCGGGAATTGATGCTCGACGGGCAGGCCTTCAGCGAGGCGGTGACCAACGCCTTCAAGCCCTTTCCCGATGCCTTCCTGGCCCGCGTCTACGACCTTGCCTCGCGGGCCATGGGACTGCAGCACTTCGACCGCAGCATCCAGGACAAGCTGGCCTTGCTCAACGCGCTGTACACGACCCTCTCGGACGAGGCCGACCACGAACGCTCCGTGCGCCTGGAGTGGATCGTGATCATCCTGATCCTGATCGAGATCATCATGGGCTTTTCGGAGAAGCTGCTGCCGCTGCTGCCGCATCGGTAGTCGGTGCCCGGCGGTTCATTCTCGGAAATGAAGGCCATCGAGTTCACTGGTTGAAAATCGGTCCATTTGCAGGTAGAACTGCTTGCATGAGCATCCGCCTCACCGTACGCATGGCCGCGCCGAGCATCCTCATCAGCCTCCTGCTGCTGACCGTAGGCGGCGTGGGCGGGTGGATCGTCCAAAGCATGCAGCGGAACACCGCGAAGACCGTCTCGCTGGACATGTCGACCATTCAAGCGGCCGAACAGTTGGTCTTTGCGATCGGCGAGACGCGGATGAAATTGGCCCAGTTCCTGGCCGCGGACGATCGGGCCTGCCTGAAAGCGGTCCCCGCCACCTGCGAGCAAATCGAATACTGGCTGGCAGAAACGGAAAAACTGGTGGACGATGACGATGAGAAGGCCCTGACGGGCCGCATTCGCGGCGGATTTCGCAGCTTCCTCGCCGAGTGGCAGAAACTGCCCGCCGCCGGACCGATCGTCGAAACCCGGCAGGCCGTCGCGCGGTTGAACGACGACCTGGCCGCCGAGAACCTGTTGGCGCCGGCCCGCGAGTTGCTCGCCCTGGAGGAGCAACTCGTCCATAATAGCAGCAACAAGAACCAAGACATGGCCAACCGGGTGGCCTTCGGCCTGTGGCTGCTGGGAACCTGCGGCGCAGTGGCCGGACTCGTGGCCGGCTTCGGAATCGCCCGCGGCATCAGTCACTCGATCGTGAATCTCTACGTGCCGATCCGTGCCGCCAGCGGCCGCCTGGAGGAGGTCATCGGCCCGGTCGATATTGCTCCCGCCCGCGGGATCGAACACCTCGATGAAATCCTGCGGAGCATGGCGGACCACGTGGGAACGGTCGTGGACCGCTTGCAACAGTCGGAACACGAGGTCCTCCGCGCGGAGCAGATGTCGGCCCTGGGCCAGCTTGCCGCCGGCCTGGCCCACGAGCTGCGCAACCCGTTGACGTCGCTGAAGCTGCTGGTGCAAGCGGCGGTCGAGGCGGGTCCCGAGGCGGGCCTTCGCGGCCGCGATTTGGCCGTGGTCGCCGACGAGACCGCCCGGCTCGATCGATCGCTGCAGACGTTCCTCGATTTCGCCCGCCCTCCGCGACTGGTGAAGCGGCGAGCCGACATTCGCCAGGCCCTCAACCAGACTTTGGAACTGGTTTCCGCCCGCGCCAGTCGCCAAGGGGTGACGGTCCGCAGCGATTTTCCCACGCCCGCCAGCCTTCCCCCGCGGAGCGGGGAGCCCAGCCCGCCGCTGGTGATCGAGGCCGACCACGAGCAACTCCGCCAGGTGTTTCTCAACCTGGTGCTGAATGCCCTCGACGCCCTGCCGCGCGGCGGCGCCATCCGCGTAACCGCCGCCGGCGACGACGGGGTCACGATCACGGTCGCCGACGACGGGCCGGGGATCACGGTGGCGCCGGTCGGTCTGATCTTCGAACCTTACGTGAGTACCAAGGATACGGGTCTAGGACTCGGTTTGGCGATCTGCCGCCGCATCATCGAAGCCCACGGCGGCCGGATTGCCGCGAGCAATGGCCCCGCCGGGGGCGCGGTCTTCACCGTTTGGCTGCCCGGAAGTTGCCAGGAGGAAAAGTCTCCGTAGATCGCGTAGCGAGCTTGTCCCACCCTACGGCACGCAAGGAACTACCATGCAGAGCCTCTTGATCATCGACGACGAACCGAACGTGTGCTATACGCTGGAAAAGGTCTTGGGCTCCGAACGGCTCAAGATCCTCGTGGCCGGCACGGCCGGCGCCGGACTCGAGGCCGTGCGCCGCGAGTCGCCAGACGCCGTGGTCCTCGACGTCCGCCTGCCCGACATGTCGGGTCTGGAGGCCTATCGCCAGATACGCCAGATCGACGCGCGGCTGCCGGTGATCGTCATCACCGCGCACGGGACCACCGAAACGGCCATCGAGGCCATGAAGCTCGGCGCCTTCGACTACCTGCTCAAGCCGCTGGATCTGGCGCAACTCCGCGACGTGGTGGCGCGGGCCGTGCATCTCAGCCAGATCAGCCGCACGCCGGCCATGTACGACGAGAACGGGCCGCCGGAGGTGGAAAGCGATCAACTCGTCGGCAATTCGCCGCCCATGCAGGAATTGTACAAGTCGATCGGCCGCATCGCCCCGCAGGACGTCACCGTGCTGATTCTCGGCGAGAGCGGAACGGGCAAGGAGATGGTTGCCCGCGCCATTTACCAGCACAGCCGCCGCAGCCGGGCCCCGTTTCTGGCGATCAACTGCGCGGCGATCCCCGAGCCGCTCTTGGAAAGCGAGCTTTTCGGCCACGAGCGCGGCGCATTCACGGGCGCCGACCGCCGCCGCATCGGCAAGTTCGAGCAGGCCGACGGCGGCACCCTCTTCATGGATGAAGTTGCCGACATGGCGCCGGCCACGCAGGCCAAGCTGCTGCGGTTGCTGCAGGAAGAACAGTTCGAACGCGTGGGAGGAAACGCCACGATCCATGCCGACATCCGGGTGATCGCTGCGACCAACCAGGACCTGGAATCGCTGGCCGCGGCGGGCCGCTTCCGCCAGGACCTGTTCTACCGGCTCAACGTGCTCACGATCCGCATCCCTCCGCTCCGCGAGCGGATCGACGATATCCCGCTCTTGGTGAACTACTTCCTCGGCCGCATGAACCGCCAGTTCGATCGCCGCGTGCACGGCGTGTCGCCCGAGGCCATGCAGCTTCTCAAGCAGCACAATTGGCCTGGCAACGTCCGCGAATTGCAGAGCGTCATCAAGCACGCCTTGATCCATACGCCCGGCGACATCGTGTCGCCGGAGGGCTTTCCGGTCAATTGGCCGCCGTCCGCAGTTGTCCTCGGCGATCTTGACGTCGGCCGGCTGGTCCGCGAGTTGCTCGCCGCAAGCCGCGGCAATATCTACTATCACGTCCAGGCGGCCGTCGATCGGGTCGTGCTGGACGCCGTGCTCGAACACGCCAAGGGGAACCAGGTGGAAGCGGCGGAACTGCTGGGCATTTCCCGCAACACGCTGCGCTCGAAACTCCGCAACCTGGGACTGGTGGTGCAGAAACAGCTTAACGAGGCGGAATAACCTAGAACTGACCTTGCTCCCGGCCGGGACTTCTTGGTATTCTCCGCAGAATATGCTTCCCCCAGGCAATCGATCCCAGAAAATGGCTTTCCGTCTGGCAGCCTGTCTGCTCTTGGCAGCCGTAGCGGGTTGCGGCGGGGGGCCTCCCTGGTTCCGCGGTCAAGAGGGGCCGCTGTTGGACCCGGTCAAGGTCTCGGAACTCCGGCCGGGCTGCTACTGCGAAATCGATATGGTGGTGCCGCCCACAGCGTCCGACGGCTCGTTCGACTGTTTTAAGGGCACCGTCAAGGAGATTACCCACGACGAGGTTGTCCTGACCAGCGTCGTGGAGGAACGATGTGTTCATTACGGCGCGAACCCGCACCCGCATCCCCTCATGCAGCGAAACCGCGACCTGGTCCGCGTGCCCCTCACGGGAGTGGAAACGATTTGGGCCCTGCCGCCGGGCAAGGATAACGCCGCCGCCAGCGCATCGTCGCCGCCGGCCAAGTTGCCTGCCAGCGGCCCGCAAGCCGCGCCGCCGCCCGCGGGGCTTCCGTCGATGGCAGACTATGGAAGCCCGGCCGGGGCAAATCATTTTCCGCCGCCGCCCCTGTCGGAAACCCCGGCACGCTTCGACGCGCCGCCGAACACGGTCAACACCATGCTGCGATAACGGCAGGCTAAGTGGTCAATTTCAGAAATTGTGTCAGGGTTAGGCTGTAGGGTGACCAGACTGCGTAGCAGGCGCAGGCCCACCATGACGTACTTTCCAGTCGGCGATGGTGGGCCTGCGCTCGCCGACCCGCTGCGCAGGTACCCCGGATCTGGTCCCACCCTGGCCTGCGCAAAATCGGTCGTTTTTGCGGTTTACCGGAGTGGGTATTGAGGATCTTTTCTGTTCCGCCACTCCGCATGGCGGATGCCCCGTCGCGTAGCGACGACTGACGGTAGCCGTGGGTTTCAACCCACGTTGTTACACAAATCTCGGACCCCATCCGGCTCGCCCGGATGGTGAACAAGGCTGAATGGCTAGAACGGATAAGAAGAAGACAAACGACCCCCACGGGCTCGTCCCGTGGGTGAAGGAGGTTCTACGGCTACGGCGCGAGAATGGACTAGCTTTGCAACCTGATTCACCATCCAGGCGAGCTGGATGGGGTCTGATTCTCAATGCTGTCGGTGCTCAGCTATCCAACCTCCTTCACCATCCAGGCGAGCTGGATGGGGTCGTTGCCGGACTTGTGTGTAACAACGTGGGTTTGAAACCCACGGTACCGTCAATGGTCGCTACGCGACCGGAATACGGCATTTGCTGCGCCTTTAGCGCATGCTCGCCTAATCGCATCGTGGAACAAAACCGGCATAAGGTCCAGAGCGAGCATAATGCCGATTTGCGCGGGCCAGGGTGGGACAAGCTCGCTTCTGGCGAGCGCCGGCCCACCGATCGCCGGGTCTGGTGGGCCTGCGTTCGCTACGCGACCTCGTCCCACTCCTCTGCTTACTCCGCTTCGTACCATTCTCCCCGCAGCCAATCGGCGAGCAATTCCAATTCCTGCCGGCTGAGGAGGTTCTTATTCGCATCGGTTGTCGCGGGCGCCATGTACTCATGGTCGGCGTAGGCCGGCATGCGGTCGTTCTGCTCGCCGTAGAACCGCTTGTGGGCCGGATTGGCGATGATGGCGATGAGCCAGTCGCGGCTGCCGTACCAGGTCAGATCGGGGCCCTTCGTGCCCGTGCCTTTGGACTGGCTATGGAAGGCGTGGCACTCGCTGCAGTTCTCCTTGATGAGCTTATTTCCGGCTAAGATATTCGCCAGATCGCCGAAGTCGGCGTCTCGCTGCGCAGGCAATGCCGCCTGATGGGAAAGCGCCTGGATAATCTGCTCCTTTTCCTTGGCCTCGAAATCGGTGAAGGTCTCCTTGATGAACTCATACATCTTGCTCTTGTTCTTGGGAGTGAACTTCGTTTTGCCGAAGTACTTCGGGCTGGCGAAGCCTTTGGCGGTCATGAAGTCGGTCAGCCACGCGCGGCTGGCGAATTGGTACAGATCGGCGGCCGTCGGCTTCTCCGGCCGGGCGATTCCGCTGTCCGGACCGCTATAGTCGTGGCAACTGGCGCAATGCTGATTGAACAAGCGCGGGCCTGTGGGCTTGGTTTTCGGATGCAGCAAGGTCAAAGCGCCGCTGAAAGGAATCCTAGAAATATACGGCGGAGTCTCGCCCGACTCCTCCGCCTTCTGGATCTCCTCGGGGCTCGGTTGCACGGCGAGCTCCTTGACGCGCTCGGCCTGCTGCTGGCTGGCCTTGAGCGCGTCTTGATACGCATCGTCCTTCGCGTCGTGTACGTACGAACGCCAAGTAAGCACTCCCAGGCCGCCAAGCACGAGGAGGGTCAAGGCGATATTCAGGGCCCGGCCGGCAAGGTTACGGCCGATCCAAGGCATGGCGAAAAACACGAGCACGGTCAGCCCGGGGATGGCGAAGATCGAGATCATCTCCGGCCATCGGCTGAGCGTTTCGTGAAGCTGGTAGAGTCCACGGAACGACCATTCGGGCCGTGCCGTGCCGGGATCGTTGACAGTATCTGCCGGAGCGCCCAGTTCGATGCCGGCCTGCGGACCCGAAACGCCGTGGCGCGCCGACAGCCCCACGACGACGGCCATCACAAGGCAGCAAGCGGCCGCGTCGCGCCAGGCCTGTTGCGGCCAATAGGGAACGGTCCTCTCCCTTCTGCCCGCACCCCCTGCCTCTCTCCCGGAAGGAGAGGGGAGACTTTCTTCCAAACCGTGCCGTGCAGCGAGGCGGGCGTGCAGCAATACCAAAGTCAGGAATGCCGCCGTACAGGCCCCGACGTGCAGGGCCAGAAAGCGCGTGATCGCAAGGGTGCCGAACTGCGGGCCGCTGATCGCCAACTTGCTCAGCCAGGGACCGATCGCGGGCAAGTGCGAAAGATAAGCGACGCGGATCGTCGTGGCCCAGAGACTGTTCTGGTCCCAGGGGAGCAGGTCGCCGGTGAGGTTCAGCCCCAGCGTTGCCAGGCCCATCAGCAAGACGGTCCAGAAGAGGAACTCGCGCGGCGGGCGGTAAGCGCCGCGGAAAATCATCTGCACGAGGTAAATGCCCACCAACACGAGCGTCGCCTGGCCCATGTAGAAGTGGATCGCGCGGAGCAGCCAGCCGCCCAGCACGTGATATTGCAGGTAGTAGACGCTCTCCCACGAGCTTTGCGCCCGGCGCTGTAATACATCCAGAGGACCAGCCCGGTGATCGCCTGGACGAAGAGCGCGAAAGCGATTGTCGTGGGCCAGACGAACCGCCACGCCGGGCCGCCGGCAATCGGCCGCTGAAACCAGTTGCCCAGCGAGGTATCAAGGCCGGTGCGTTGATCGAACCAATGGAGCAAGGTCTTCATGTTCTTACGATCTTCTGCGAGGTCCCGTCCTGAAACTTTTCGAACTTCACGTAGATCTCCGGCAGTTTCTCCTGATTGACATCGAGTCTGTCGAGATCGCGCGGGCTGATGCCCTTCTCATCGAGCCGACGGCCTTGGGCATCGAACAACGCGCCGTGGGCAGGGCAGGAGAAACGCTTCTCCTTCGCATCGTAGCAAACGAGGCCGCCGGCGTGGGGACAGATCGATTGCAAGGCGATGACTCGATCGCCGAGGCGGCAAAGGAAGATCAGGCCGATGGGCTCGCTCGGCGAGCGGTTCCAGGCGTCGGCCCGGTTGGCGATGACGGGGAAGCGCTGCGGCGTGCCGTCGACGGGCAGATCGTTCAACGAGGCCACGCGGACCCAATCGCCCGACGCGCCTTTTTGTCGCCAGGGATTGAGGAATGCCGCCAGTGCCGAGAGTGTGGGCACGGCCAGGGCGACGGCCCCTAGGCCGAGGGCCAGGAGCTTTGCCAGAAATCCCCGGCGATCGTCCGGGGCAGGAGCGGATGGTGTGGTCATGGCAGTCGAGGATAGGTGGGACGATGGAAAACGGGTGTGCAATCTGTAGGGTGGGACCAGCGAGCTTCAAGCGAGCACCGGCCCACCACTGCTTTCGTGTTCGACTCGATTATGGTGGGCCTGCGCTTGCTACGCAATCTGGTCCCACCCTACTCAGTGCATCGCGGCCCGCACGATTTCGAGCACCCGCGATTGCGCGGCCTCCAGCGGCCCGTCCAACGTGGCGCCGGCCGCTCTCTTGTGGCCGCCGCCCCGGAACGTCTCGGCCAGCTTGCTGCAATCGACGTCCGACCGGCTCCGCAGACTGAGCTTGAACTGACCGCTGGCCTGCTCGACCAGGATCACGGCCACTTCGCTGCCGCCCACGGTGAGCGTCATGTTCACAATGTCTTCCGTGTCGGAGGCCAAGGCCCCCGTGGCCTGGAAATCGCAGCGCTCGATCCAGGTGTGGATCAATCGGCCGCCAAGTTCCGTGCGGGCGCGGGACAGCGTGCGTCCGATAAGCTGCAAGCGGGCCAGGCTGTCGTGCTCGTAAAGGTGCTTGTACAGCAGATCGGGCTGCGCCGGCATCGACCAGGCGCCCGGCCAGCCGCAACGTGTCGGCCGAGGTCGAGGCAAAGCGGAACCAACCGGTATCGGTGGCCAGCGCGGCAAAGGCCGGCTGGGCAATCTCCGGCGTCAGCGGCACACCCAAGGCGTCGGCCGCTTCGACGACCAGCCGGCCGGTGGCCTCGGCATCGGTGTTCTTGAACAGCTCCGCCCCCAGGTCGTCGGCGCTGACGTGATGGTCCAGCACCGTCTTGATCGCCTTGCTCTGCCGGATCACGTCGGCCATCTTGCCAAGCTGGACCCAGGCTGTCGTGTCCAGGACGACGATCACTTCGCGATCGGCAAGCTGCTCCGGGGTTGCCTGTTTGCCAAGCTGCCTGACTTTGTTCTGCGGGTCGAGGAAGGTCAGCGTGGGCGGGATGGCGAAATCGTTGACCGGCAGCACGTCTTTGCCCAGACTTTCCAGGATGCCCGCCATCGCCAACTCGCTTCCCAAGGCGTCGCAGTCGGGCCGGACGTGGCAGATCAGCAGGAAGCGCTGATGCGCGCGAACGATTTCAACAAATCGGGACCAGGCAATCATGGGGGAAAATGGAGGGCTTGGGGTTCGGGGGGCAAAGTACTTGGTACTCAGTACTCAGTACTCAGTTCTATGTACTGAATTCTACCTTCGGGCGGTCGTATTCCTGAACGATCTGTCGGGTCTGCTGCACATCCCGGGCCATCTGCTCAACGAGCTGGTTGGCGGAGTCGAATCGTTTAATGTCTCTCAATCGCGCCAAGAAGTCAATCTCAATCGGCCGGCCGTAGAGATCGCCGTGGTAGTCCAGCAGGAAGGCCTCGGCCTTCTTTTCCGATTCGTCGAAGGTCGGATTGCTGCCCAGGCTCATCGCGCTGGCACACGACCGGCCGTCGATCCAGGCCTGGCCGGCGTAGATCCCTTCGCCGGGCAAAAGGGTGTCGATTTTGCCGATGTTGGCGGTCGGGTATCCCAGCCTGTTGCCGCGGCCCTGGCCGTGAATCACGCTCCCGCGAATGCGGTAGGGCCGGGTGAGCAGGCGGGCGGCCGCGGCGACCGCTCCGGCGGAAATCAACGTCCGCACGCGGGAACTGGAGACCACCTGGCCGTCGATTTGCACCGGCTCGACCACTTCCAAGGGAATGCCCGCTTGCCGGCAGAACCGGCCGAGGACCTCGATGTTGCCGCCGCGATCGTGGCCGAAGAAGAAGTTTTGCCCCTCGACCATCCCCCGCGCACGAAGCTGGCCCAGGATGATGCGATCGAAGAACTCGCCGGCGGCGAGTCCCAGCAGCGTCGCATCGGTTGGATAGGCCACGACGGCGTCGACTCCCAGTTCGTCGAGCAACCGCGCCTTGCGCTCCGTCCAACTCAGCGGCGTGGGGGCCTGCTGGGGACGCAGCAGCCGGGCCGGGTGCGGATCGAAAGTGAGGATTACGGCGCGGACGTCCTGGCGGCGGGCCATCTCCAGGAGACGCCCGACGATGCGCGCGTGACCCCAGTGTACCCCGTCGAAGTTTCCAATCGACACAACGCCGCCGCGAAATCGTTCCGGCAGGTCGTCCAGGTGACGGTAGAGGGCCGGCATCGGGTCACTCGCCGTGATCGCGCACCACCGGCTCCATCACCTTGGTATTGCGGTCGATCGCCAGCACGATCGTGCGCTGTTCCGCCCCGTCGCCGCTGTTGGCCACCACGGGCAACACGTGGCGGCGATCGGGCAGGCTGAAGCGGACGGCGAAGCTGCCGTCGGGCCGCAGGCGGACCGGTTCGCCGCGGAGCGTCACATGGGCGTCCGGATGCGTGACGCCGTGGACGATCAACTCGGTATCGATCTGGAAGCGGAATCCCTGCTTCGATGCGCCCGCCCCCGGACCGAACTGCGCGACCAGCGAGTCGCCCATGGGCCGGTGCATCTGCTCCTCGAAGACGTCCTTCAGGTCGCCGTTGGCCTCGTGCTCGCTGGAACCGGTGGTCATGGCGTAAACCCGATCACACTCCTTGGCCACCTCGGCCCAGTTGCGGTCGAAGGTGTCGGACGAGCCGGGCATAGGCGTGCTCACCACGTTGCTGCGGCCGAGGCAATAGAAGCGGTTGCCCGGCGCCAGGTAGCCGATTTCCACCTGGTAGCTGCGGGGCGGGTTCTGCACGTCGATGTACCAGTTGTTCACGCCGCCGTGGATTTCGATGTCGCGCACCGCCTTCCGCGCGGCGCTGGTCGTGCCGTTGCGGCTGACCTCGTGGAGCCGCAGCACCGGCCGGGCGGCATGCCAATGCTGGCCCATCGCCACCTCGGCCCGCTGAATGCTCCGCCGGCTCAACTCCCAATAGGCGTGCAGCCAATACGGATCGCGGACCATCACCACCAGCCGGTCTCGCCCGCCCCGCTTCTCTTCCACGGTGTGGAACGCCAGGTCCTTGGCTTCGGCGAGCCGGGCCTTGATCTCCTGCAAGCGGCGCTCGGCGTTGGCCGTGCGGGGCTTCGGCCCCTTTTCGATCAGTTTCTTATTCGCCAGCAAGGCCTGCTTCTCGATCGCCGAGAGCGGAACGGGGGTCCCGTTTTGAGTTGCGGAGGACCTGGGCGGCTGCGCCGGCAGGCAGATTGAGCCGTTCTTTGCGTGCGACCCGTGCTTGGAGTGCCCGTTGCTCAACTCGCCTTTAACGGCAAGCCGCCAGAACCACTCTTGGACTGGCCATTCTTGGCCTGGCTGATCTGCGACCCGGAGTACTGGGTGCCCCGGCCGTTCTTGACGTGGCCATTCTTGCCCGCAATGCCACTGGAACGATGGGGCCCATGGCGTTTCAAGGAAGCTCTCCTGGCCTGCCTCACAAGGGCCCGTACCAACTCCTCCTTACGCATGTCATGCCAGCCAAGAACCTTACGCTTCCTAGCCATCTCCGCCAGTTCTTTGACGGTTCGAGTCTTGAGATTCGCTGCGCTGCTCACGGCTATACCTCCGTTGTTCGGCTCCCGCGCGATCCACCACCACAGGTGGTCGGCGAGCCGGTGGGCGCTCCGGGGTTCCGTTATCCCGGGTCGCATTTCGCTCTCGCTCCTCTCGCTCCTTGCCGGCATTCCAAGCCGACTTCAGAAGGACACTTCCAGGCAGGGACTCGAACTCGGGCTGTCGTGTCAGCACTCTCTTCCAGATGCTAACGCGACGGACCCACGTCCGAGCCGGCGACGGCGTGCAAACCTAGGCCACTTGCTCGCGGTCCCAGGCCTGTAATGTTGTTTCCGCTCGATGGCAGGCCCCCAATTCACTTGTGTCAAATGATTGGGTTGAGACGGAAACTCTTCATTCCATCATTATACTCAGAAAGCCAAGTTTACGCAATCAGGGGGAACTGTGCGAATTGCATGACAAGAGTGAAAAAATAGACGTAACTACCTACAGCAAAAGTACTTATGATTTCCATAATATTCTTGACGGATTCTGCGAATGGCTGCCGCCCCCCTCACAATAAGGGAGTGTCGGCTGGGCTAAACCGGCGGCAAAGTCCCATTTATCTTTGCTGAATTCGATAATCGCTACACTTACTTCATGGGGTGCTTCTCAAAAAACTCCCAGATCAGGTCGTTGGCCGAGATGTTCTTGGTCGACTTGCCGAGGAAATTCACGGGCGGCTGCCGGCCCGGCCACGTATGCCCGCCGCCCTCGATGATGAACAGCACGACCTCCGATCCATCCTTGCCCGGCCCGTAGGTTTTCTTCGTCACCGGAGTACCGTCGCCTGCCTTGTCGGGCAGGGTAACGGTGGTCGGCTTTTGGGGGCAGCCGTTGGCCCTGACGCAAATCTTGATCGTCTCCTCGACCGACTTGAAACCCATGAATCGGGGTTCGCGGCCGCCCGGCCCGGCAAAGGGAACGATCTTGTCCGCCGCCCCGTGGAAGTGCATCACGGGCATGGGCCGCTTGGGGTTATAGTTGGCAATCGCCATCGTGCCGGCCACCGGGGCGATCGCCGCAATCCGGTCCGAAAGCTCGGAGGCGAGCCGGTAGCACATCATCCCGCCGTTGGACATGCCCGTGGCATAGACCCGCTTGGGGTCGACGTTGACGACGGTGGCAAGGTCATCCAGCACTTTGCCGATGAAGGCCACGTCATCGGGCGCGCCGGCCCCCTGTCGGCGAAACCCGCCGGAGTTCCAGGTTAGCATCAGGCCCGCCAGGCCTGTCCCATTCGGGTAAACGGCAATGAAGCGGGCATCGTCGGCCTTTTTGTTGAGGCCGCAGAACGACACCGTGATCTGCCCGTTGGTCCCTGCCCCGTGCAGGACGAGGACCACCGGAGTGGGCTTCTTGGCCTCGTACTTCGGCGGGACATGGACCAGGTAGGAGCGGGTGACTTCGCCCATCTTGAGCGAACGCACATGGTCGCCTGGACCGAGTGGATTAGCGGTTAGGGCCAACATAGTTGCAAGGTGCAATACAAAAGCGGACATGGAAGCATCCTCCGTTCCACCACTTGTTTCTTGGACATGGCCGTACTGTCCCGGTGGCCAAGACAAGCCTAGAATACCAGGCGCCGAAGAACTCTACAACATCCCAAAGGAGGATTCTGTCATGATCGAGATCCTGACCGGGCTTCCGGCCCACACCGTCGGTTTCAAAATGAGCGGCAAGCTCCACGATGAGGACTACCAGAAGTTCGTCCCGCTGGTGGACGCCGAGATCGCCAAAGAAGGCAAAGTCAACGTCCTCGCCCAGTTCCACGACTTCCATGGCTGGGACATGCACGCCCTGTGGGACGATATCAAGTTCGCGACCACGCATTGCACCAAGATCCGGCGGATCGCACTGGTCGGCGAGAACACCTGGGAGAAGTGGATGGCCAAGGTCTGCAAGCCGTTCACGATGGCCAAGATTCGCTACTTCGACTCGGCCGAATTCGAAGCTGCCAAGGCATGGCTTGCCGAGGCCTGACGCCATGCCTTCGGCAACTTGACGCTGGCCCCGTTGGAGATTAGGCTGCTTTGGGTAGAACAATCAACAACAGGGAGAGAAACTCATGTGGAAAAAGACATTAGCGTTCTTTTTGGCGGCAGCAGTCCTCGCAGGTCTACCGCCGCTTCTCCGCAGTGATGATGGCTGCGGCTGCGGACCGCTGGAAACCAAACAGTGGACATTCGACAGCAAGGAAGCCCTGGCCGGCTGGACCGTGACCGGGGACGTTGGCCTCGACAATACGAAGAGCCGCGAGGGCCAGCACGGGGCGCTGCGGATCGGTCCCGGCGGAAAGGCCCTCATCAAACTACGCGACAAGGCCGAATCGGGCAAGCTCGAGCTCTGGGTCTACGACGACGGCGCCACGCCCGAAAAGGTCAAGGCCGCCCGCGTCGGCCCCCGCTGGGGCCTGATCGAGAATGATGCCAAGGTGTTGGCGGCCGGCATCCTCTACAACAGCTATCTCGGCGGCGACGAAGGCTACACCGCCACCCTCTACGACGGCAAGACCTGGTTCAACGAGTTGTTCTGGCTGGGCGTGAATCGCAAGCCGGGCTGGCACAAGTGGACATTCGACTTCGATCCCGACGCGGGCCTGCAGGTCTTCCACAACGGCCAGGAGCTCGGCGCCGTCGATCCGGCCAAGGTCGATCTCAAAGGTTTCACCTCGATCGCCGTCTGGGGCGACCAGAGCGGCGGCCGCGCGCAGACCATCTGGGTCTCCAACGTCAGCGTGACCTTGGGCGGGCCGGTCAAGGTCGTGAGCACCGGCGGCCAGGCCGATCCCTACGACGACAAGGCGGTGGCTGCCGACGCGGCCGTCAGCCGGCCGGCAACGCTCTATACCAAGGACCATCCGCCGCCGCCGCCCAGGCTCGACGATCTGCCGCTGCTGCCCAGCGTGTCGCAGTACGGCATCACCTGGACGTTTGCCCAGCCGGCCCACGCCGGCCGCTTCGTCAACGGCGACTGGTACGTCGTGGGACCGGTGACGGTCAAGGCGATCGACCCCCAGCCGCTCTACGGCAGCCAGATCCCCAAGTTCCAGTTGGACCACATGGACAAGGAGCGGCCGGAGGCGAGTCGGGTCCGCAACGGGTTCATGATCAATCCGCCGGCCGCGATGAAGGTGGCTTATGACAGCGGGGTGCGAAACTTCTTCGATCCCGCGCTGGTGCAGAGGTTGCCCGCCCGGTTGAAGCCCGGTGATTCGTTGGTCTCGACGATCAGCATGCCCAAGGGCCTGAAGCTCCGCGCGCCCTTGTGGCAGAACGTCGAACGGGGCGTGGACGACAGCAGTCCGGTCCGCACGGCCGCCGTGCTGACCTGCGTGGCCCAGCCCCAGCCGGCCGACGCTTTCCGTCCCGGCTTCTGCGACCGCCAGCAGCGGATCTATCTCTCGCGGAACCTGAAGCGCGAGTTGCTTCCCAGCGTGGCCGCTGTCAAGGGCATGCCCGTGCTGGAGCGGTTCGTGCGCTTTACGCGGCGGCCGTGGGTGGGCACTTGTTTCTTCGGCTTCGAGGAACCGGTGGAGAACATGCCCCAGTACGGGCGGGACTACGGCCGCGTAGTGGGCATCTCTGCCTTGCTGTTGTGTACCGATCTGAAGCCCGAGCAGAAGGAGCCGCTGCTGGTGAACTACGTGCAGGCGGGCATCGACCTGGGGGCCATGATTCGCGCGGGCCATCCCGGCTTCGAAGGCTTCGGCGGGCACGGCAGCGGACGCAAATTGCCCATTGTCTTCGCCGGCCTGCTGCTGGACGACCCAGTCCTGGCCAATATCAACAAGTCGTTCCCCAGGGCCAGCTTCGGCGAGGATGAGCAGACCGCCTATGGCGACTGTTGGACGGGCGCCAAAGTGGTTTTCACGGGGCACTCCGGGATCGATGAGGCCACCGGCGCAGCCCGTTCGCGCGGCAGCAACTGGGGTCCCTACGAGCACATCCCGCCTGCCAAGTGGGGATCGGGCCAGAACACCAGCGAGTCGTATCGCCGCTGTTGCACCAGCGTGGCCTGGGTCGCCCAGGCCCTGGCCCTGCGGCTGATGCACGCCGAGAAGGCCTGGAACCACGACGCCTTCTTCGATTACGTCGACCGCTGGATGTTCGAGAACGACGCGGACTTCGTCAAGACCCTCAAACAGGCCACCGGCAAGGACTACAGCGCCGATTGGGCCCGGCAAGGCCAGACCTGGGAGCCCTACGTGAACGCGCTGTGGTTCAAGCACCGGCCGACCCTTGCCGCGCCGTGCGACGGCTGGAAACAGCCGCACGACGAGAGTTACTATCGCACGGCCATCGAGAAGATGCGCTGAGCGCCGCCGCGCCGTGGGGGTGATTGTGTAATTTCGTAGGCCGGAACAAGCGAAGCGCAGTTCCGGCATTGGTGTGCGCACTGCGAGAAGTCTGCGCAGACTCCGCACCGAGCGGTATCGCGGCGAGTAATGCGGGAGAATTCAACAAGGGGTGTATCCCGGTGTCGTAGACATCAATGCCGGAACTGCGCTTCGCTTGTTCCGGCCTACAGCCTACGCGACGATTGCTGACCTGCCGCAGTTCCGGACCGCGCCCGGAACCCGCCCGCCCCCTTGACCGCGATTTTCTGTTCCCCTAAGTTAAATCGCATGACAACTCCCGCGATAAAGCCCGCCCACAAGGCGATCAAGACCTACTACGAGGCCCTGGCGGCCTACCAGCGGCAGGACGTGGAGCATGAGACGGCCCTTCGTTCCGCGTTCCAGAACCTGCTGGAACAGTGCGGCCGGCAGTATGGGTGGACGCTGATCCCGGAACTCTCCGACAAGGCGGCGGGGAAGGACATCCGGCCCGACGGGACCTTTCGCGACGACTTCTACATCACCCGCGGGCATTGGGAGGCCAAGGACAGCCACGACAACCTGGAAGCCGAGATCAAGAAAAAGATCGCCAAGGGTTATCCGACCGGCAACATCATCTTCGAGGACACTCAGCACGCGCAACTCTATCAAAACGGCGAGCAGGCCATGGTGGTCGATCTGACCAACGCCCAGCAGCTTGCCAACCTGCTCAATGCGTTCTTTGCCTATACCGAGCCGGCCCACGAGGATTTCGGTAAGGCCATCGACGAATTCAAGGAGCGAGTGCCGGACCTTGCGCGGGGACTCGTCGAGAAGATCAACGCCGCGCACCAGGAGAACCCGAAATTCATCGCGGCATTTGGGACGTTTTTCGAGCTTTGTCGCAGTTCGCTCAACCCCAACCTGAGCCGGGCCGCGGTGGACGAGATGCTGGTGCAGCACCTTTTGACGGAGCGGCTGATCCGCACGATTTTCGACAACCCGGACTTCACTCGCCGCAACGTGATTGCCGCCGAGGTCGAAAAAGTAATCGACGCCCTGGTCTCGAAATCGTTCAACCGGCATGAGTTCCTCAAGTCGCTGGACCGCTTTTATCTGGCCATCGAGTCGGCCGCGGCCACGATCGAGAGTTTTGCCGAGAAGCAGCACTTCTTGAACACGGTTTACGAGCGGTTTTTCCAGGGCTACTCGGTCAAGGTGGCCGACACGCACGGCATCGTCTACACGCCGCAGGAGATCGTCGATTTTATGTGCGCCAGCGTTGCCGAGGTCCTGCAAAGTGAATTCGGCAAGACACTCGGCGACAAGGACGTGCAAATCCTCGATCCCTGCACGGGCACCGGCAATTTCATCGTCAATCTTATGCGCCGCATCCCCAAGCACGACCTGCCACGGATGTACCGGCAGCAGCTTTTCGCCAACGAGGTGATGCTCTTGCCGTACTACATCGCGGCCCTGAACATTGAGCATGCATATTACGGGTTGACTGGGGAGTATGAGGCGTTTCCCGGGCTGTGCTTTGTTGACACGCTCGATTTGGCGAAGGGCCAGCAGAGTACGTTCGGGTTCATGACCCAGGAGAACGTTGCGCGTGTGGAGCGGCAGCGTGATGCGCCAATTACCGTTATCATCGGAAATCCCCCCTACAATGCGTGGCAGCTTAACGAGAACGACAACAATAAGAACCGCAAGTATGAATTGATCGATCGTCGCGTAAGCGAGACCTATGCCAAGGACTCGTACGCCAATAATAAGAACGCGGTTTCCGATTCGTACGTGAAGTTCTTCCGGTGGGCGGTCGATCGTCTCAACGGGCGGAATGGAATCGTTTGTTTTGTATCCAACAACAGCTTCGTCGACCAAATTGCTTTCGACGGAATGCGCAAGCACCTGCTTCAAGATTTTACTCTGATCTATCACGTGCACCTCGAAGGCAATGTGCGGCAGAACCCGCGTCTGGCTGGTACGATCTACAATGTCTTTGGGATCCAGGTGGGCGTGGGAATTACCGTCGCCGTTCGGCATCCGAGCGGAAGCGACGATGGTGTGTTCTTTCACCGCGTGGATAAAGAACTGCGGCGAGAGAAGAAACTCGCCTGGTTGGCGCAACGAAAAAATGTCGCTGGCGTGGAATGGCAACAACTCGTGCCCAATGAGCGTAATACTTGGCTGGTTCCCCTGAACGGCACCGAGTATGCGTCGTTCCCATCCATCGGCAACCCCGGCAGAAAACGGTCCACCGCTGGAGCAACGGCGATTTTCGCGGTTTACAGCCGCGGATTGGAAACCACGCGCGACGCATGGGTGTATGATTTCTCGCAACGTGCGCTTGTTGGAAAGGTCGCGCAGTTTATTGAGACCTATAACGCTGAAATTGATCGCTGGAATCGAGCCAAGAAACCCAAAGATATCGACCAGTTCGTCTTGGCCGACGACTCGAAGATCAAGTGGAGCAGCCGCCTCAAGGAGACATTTAGACGGGGCGTTTATGCGGAATTCAACAAGGCTAAAGTGCGCGCGGCAATGTATCGGCCCTTTGTGAAGCAAAACGTCTTCTTCGATGCCGTCTTGAACCAGCGCCAAGGCCGATTGCGAGAAATGTTCCCGACCGTCCAGCAGGAGGCGGAAAACATCGCCTTAGCATTTACCGACGTGGGGTACCGTGCGCCGTTAGCCTCGGCGTTTGTAACCAACGTGATTGCGGATCTACACCTGTGCGCACCGGTCGATGCCCACCAACTTTTCCCCTTCTACGTCTATGACCCCGATGGCACGAACCGTCGCGAGAACATCACCGATTGGGCCCTCAAACACTTCCGCGAGCATTACGATGACAAGAAACTCTCGAAGTGGGACATTTTCTATTACGTCTACGGTCTCTTGCACCACCCGGGCTATCGGCAGCGGTACGCCGAGAACCTGCGGCGGGAATTGCCGCGAATCCCATTGGCACCCGATTTCAAGGCATTCGGCGCAGCGGGCGAGAAGCTGGCCCGTTTGCACCTCGGTTACGAAAAGCTGCAGCCGTGGCCTTTGCAATGGATCGAGACGCCCGGCGTGCCGCTCTCCTGCCATGTCGAGAAGATGCGGCTGGCCAAGGACAAGCAGTCGCTCAAGATCAACGATTCGCTCACGTTGGGCGGCGTTCCGCCCGCGGTTTTCGAATATCGCCTCGGCAACCGCAGCGCCTTGGAATGGGTTATCGACCAATACCAGGTCAGCGAGGACAAACGCTCCGGGATCCGCTCCGACCCCAACCGGCGCGACGACCCCGAGTACATTGTCCGCCTCGTCGGCCAGGTCGTGCGCGTAAGTGTCGAAACGGTTGAAATCGTCAAGGGCCTGCCGGCGGAATTCGCGAGAGTAGAACAGGATAACTTCAACGGTCCGGACCTTCAACGCGAGGGGAGCGAAGAACGCGGATGAGTTGCAGACTCCGGTCAGAGCGGCCGGTGATCTTGCGCACGAACGACTCGCCGCAGCCGAAAAAAGGCAGCCGCCTGCCGGCTCGATGTTGCTAATGTTTCTCTTGCCATCTGGAGTTGCCGTCCGCGTAATGCCCGACGTTCTCTTTCGTTACCAGGCGAAAGGGGAAGTACGTTTCCTTCTCGAAGGGCTGCTTGCGAACGATCGCGAGCGCGGTTTCGACGGCCTGAGAGCCCTGTGCTTCGGCGTCCTGGAACACGGTGGCGTCGAGCCGCGACTGTTTGACCGCCTCGAGCGCGTCGGCGATGGCGTCCACGCCGACGACGATCACCTTGTCTTTCTTCTGGGCGTGCTCCAGCGCCAAGACCGCGCCCATGGCCATTTCGTCGTTCTGGGCGAAGACCGCGTCGATGCGGTCGCCGTGGGCCTGGATCCAGTTCTCCATCAGCGAGATGGCCTTGGCCCGATCCCACTCGGCCGTCTGCTCGGCGAGCAGATGCAGGCCGGGGTTCTTCTCGAGCACTTCGTGCGCCCGGCGCTGCGCTTGAGCTGGGCCGCTTGACCCATGTAGCCCAGCATCATCACGACCTGGCCCTTGCCGCCGAGCCGCTGGGCGATGTATTCCATGGCCAGCCGGGCCGACTCCTCGTCGTGCGAGCCGACGAAGGCCGTGGGGGCAGTCTTGGTTTCGGAATTCACGTTCACGATCGGGATGCTGGCCGCCAGCGCCTTTTCCACGGCCGGCGTGCTGGCCTCCACCTCGCACGGATTGAGGATGATCACGTCCACTCCCTGGGCGATGAAGCTCTCGACCTGCTGGACCTGTCTCTCGGGGCTGCGCTGGGCGTCGTTGACGATGAGCGTGGCGCCCAGTTCCTTGGCCCTCTTCTCCATCGCCTTGTTGACCATCACGATGAACTCGGAGGAGAGGTTCATCAGCGAGACGCCGATGACCGGGCCCTCGCGGGAAGGCGCCGAGCGGTTGCAACCGGCCGGCGCGGCGAGGAGAAGTAAGATCGTGAATATGGTTATGAATCGGGGACGATGGTTCATGAGTGCTGCGAAGAGAGATACGGATGATTCTGGTAGACGGGGGTTTCCGCAACAGAATCTACTCTTTCTGCCGGCGGTCGAGCCAGACCGCTCCAACGATGATAACGCCTTTGACGATTTGCTGGTAGTAGGACGAGACATTGAGCAGGTCGAGGCCGTTGTTGATGATGCCCATCAGCAAGGCGCCCAGCAGCGTTCCGCTGATGCCGCCGACGCCTCCCGAAAGGCTCGTGCCGCCGATCACCACGGCGGCGATGGCGTCGAGCTCGTAGGCGACTGCCGCGTTGGGCTGGCCGGTGGTGGTCCGCGCGGCCAACACGACGCCCGCCAGGCCCGCCAAACCCCCACACAGGGTGTAGGCGAACATCTTCACCCGGTTGACGTTGATGCCCGCCGCGCGTGCCGCGTTCTCGTTGCCGCCGACCGCATAGACGTAGCGGCCCAAGCGGGTGTTGGCAAGAAAGGCCCAGGCAGCCAGCGACACCGCCGCGAGGATCAATACGGGTATCGGCAGGCCGAGGATATCGCCGGCCAACCGGGTCAGCTCCGGCGACATGTTGGAGACGGGCATCCCGCCGCTGACGACCAAGGCCAGCCCGCGGGCCACGGTCATCATCCCCAATGTGACGATGAACGGGGCCACGCTGCCGCGCGTGACCAGCAGCCCGTTGGTCGCGCCGCAGGCCGTTCCGGCCAGGATTCCCATCAGGATCGGCACCACGACCGGGTAGTCGCCCGGATGCGCGAAGCTGGCCGCGACCACGCCCGCCAGCGCGGCGACGGAGCCCAGCGAGAGATCGACCCCGCCGGTCAGCAGTACGAACGTGACCCCCACCGCCAGGATGCCGTTGAGCGAGATCTGCCGGGCTACGTTGATCAGGTTCGCGACAGTGAGAAAATTGGGCGTGGCCGCGGTCAGCATCGCGCCGATGAGCACCAGCGCGATCACAATGCCGAATCGTTGCAGCGAGCGCCGCGCGGCCGCCAAGGCGTCGAAGCGAGGGAGCGGCCCGCGTTCAGAGGGGCATGGCATATCTCAGTACTTCCTCTTGCGATGTGCTGGACGGATTCAATTCGGCGGCGACCGATCCCTGCCGCATGACCAACAGCCGGTCGCTCAAGGCCAGCACCTCCGGCAGTTCGGACGAGACGAGGACGATCGACTTGCCCTGCTGCGCCAGTTGCGCGACGAGGGCATAGACCTCGGTCTTCGCGGCGACGTCGATTCCCCGCGTGGGCTCGTCGAGAATGAGGATCGAGGGACCGGCCAACAGCGAACGGGCGATGACGACCTTTTGCTGGTTGCCGCCGCTGAGTTGGCTGACCGCCTGCTGCCCGTCGGCCGTCTTGACGGCAAAGGCCCGGATGCCGGCGGCGACCAGCGCGGCCTCCTTCGCATGGCGAATGAAAGGACCCGAGCAGCAATCGGCAAGCGAGGCGAGCGTCATGTTGTGCCTGACCGACATCGTAGGCACCAGCCCGAAACCCTTGCGGTCCTCGGTGACCATGCCGATCCCGCAGCGGATCGCGTTGTCGGGGCGGCGGATGCGCACTCTTCGGCCAGCGACGCGGATCTCGCCCGCATCGGCCGGCGCAAGGCCGAAAACGGCGCTGACCAGCTCGGTCCTGCCGGCGCCCATGAGGCCGGTGATGCCCAGGATCTCGCCTTGTCGCACCTCGAAGCTGACGTTGTGGAATGCGCCGCGGCGACCGAGGCCGCGGACGGATAGCGCCGTTCCACCCTTGGGGGCCGCGGGCCGCGGGACGACGGACCCCAGCGGCCGGCCCACCATCAGCGCAATGAGCGTCTGGCGATCGATCTCCGCGGCGGGATAGGTCCCCACGTGAGATCCGTCGCGGAGCACCGTGATCGTATCGGCGATGCGGAAGACCTCGTCCATTTTGTGCGTGATATAGACCAGGGCGACGCCGCGCCGCTTGAGCATGGCGATCACGTTGAAGAGGGCCTCGACCTCCCGGTCGGAGATCGCCGCCGTGGGCTCGTCCATGATGAGGACGCTGGCATTTTGCCCCAGCGCCTTGGCAATCTCGACCGTCTGCATCTCCGCCACGCTGAGGCACCGCATCTTGCGCGTCACCGGCAGGTTGGCCTCCAGCAGGTCCAAGAGCCGCCGGGCCTCGCTCTGCACGGCGCGGCGGTCGATCCATCCCGGCAGGCGCGAGGCCGGCTCGTGGCCCAGCAAGATGTTTTCGGCCACCGTCAGATCGGGGATCGGCATCAACTCCTGGTGGATCATGGCAATGCCGTTGCGGATGGCATCCTGCGGGCTGCGGAGCACGATGGGCCGGCCGCGCAGCAGGATCTCGCCCGAGTCGACCCGGTGCAGGCCGGCCAGCACTTTCATCAACGTCGATTTGCCCGCGCCGTTCTCGCCCATCAGCGCATGCACCTGGCCGGGCCAGAGTGTCAGCGAAACGTCCACCAGTGCCTTGACGCCCGTGAACGATTTGCTGACATTGCGCGCCTGGAGGACGGAAACGCCGGCGATGGGTCGATCCTGTTGCATACCGTGCGTTCCATCTTATTGCCGTGGTTGCTTCCCGGCAAGCGCCAGGTTAACATCGAGTTTACATGGCAGGCGCCGAACGTGGAACAGGCGCGGCATCGGGCTTTCCACGACCAGCCTGCGGGCGCATCCTCCCACCTTCCACCCCCAACCAACCAGGAACCCATCATGACCAGCCATCGATTTACGCGACGCGGATTTCTGCAAACCGCGGCGGCCGGCGCGGCCGTCCCCTACGTCATCACTTCCACCGCCCTGGGCGGGCCCGACAAGCCGCCCGCCAGCGCGCGCGTGACCGTCGGCCATATCGGCGTCGGCGGCCGGGGCAATTTCTACGAGTTTCAGCACTGCCAGGGCTGCCAGAGCGTGGCGGTTGCCGATCCCTACAAGGACCGGCGGGAGGCCCACGCAAAAATGTGCGGCGGCAAGGCCTATGGAGATTTCCGCGAAATGCTGGCCCGCACCGATATCGACGCCGTGGTCGTCGCCACGCCGGACCACTGGCACGTGCCGATCGCCATCGCGGCGGCACGGGCGAAGAAGGACGCCTACGTGGAGAAGCCGCTGGGGATCAGCGTCGAGCAAGACCTGGCCTGCCGCAAGGTCTTTCAGGAGCATGGCCGCATCTTCCAATACGGCACCCAGCAGCGGAGTTCGAGCCATTGCCAGCTTGGCTGCGAGCTGGTCCGCAGCGGTCGGATCGGCAAGATCACGCGGCTGGAGGTCATCGCCCCCAACGGCGGCCAGGGCGGATCGACGAAGGAAATCGCCGTGCCGCCGAATCTCGATTACGATATGTGGGTCGGTCCCGCGCCCAGGCGCCCTTCACGGCCGATCGCTGCCATCCGCCGGGAACCTATTGGATCTACGACTACTCGATCGGCTACCTGGCCGGCTGGGGCGCCCATCCGCTGGACATCCTGGTCTGGGGCAGCGACGCCGACCTGGCCGGGCCGATGACGTTCGAAGGCACCGGCGAGATCCCCAGCAAGGGCCTGTACAACACGGTCTTCAACTGGGACGTGAAGATCCAGATGGCCGGCGGCGTGGCCATGACCTTCCTGCCCGGCGGAGATTCCACGAAATTCATCGGCAGCGAAGGCTGGATCCGCATCTCGCGGGGCGGCTGGGACGCCGAGCCGAAATCGCTCCTCACATCCAAGATCGGCCCCAACGACGTGCACTTGATCGAGAGCCGCAGCCAAAGCCAGAACTTCATCGACTCGGTGAAGGCCCGCAAGGGCGCCGTGAGCCCCTTGGCCGACGCGGTCCGCAGCGACATTATCAGCCACCTGTGCGACATCGCCATTCGGCTGAAGCGGAAGGTCACCTGGGACCCGCACAAGGAGCAGATCGTCGCCGACGCCGAGGCCACGAAGCTGCTCAGCCGCCCCATGCGGGCACCGTGGACGATTTAGGCCGTAATTTCCTACGGCCGGTCCCACCCTACGGCTTTGCGAAAGGTACCGATCATTGATCTCCTGCCTGCCAGCCCTCCTAGTTTCCTGTGCCGCACTGGCCGCCGAACCCGCGGCGAGCGACCAGGCCCTCGTCGTCGCCGTGCGGGCCGGCAAGCCGATCGCCACGGCTGATCGCCCGTTTGCGGCAGCCGTCCGGCGGATCGATGCGCTGCGCGGGAAGCTTGAATTCGACGCCGCGGGCCGGCTCGTCGGCGTCGATCTGGCCGGCGACCGCATCTCGGTCACCGACGCCGACGTGGCCGTGCTTGCCTTCTTGTCGCACCTCCGCAGCGTGCGGCTCTCCGGCGGCCAGATCACCAGTAGCGGGCTGGAGCGTCTTTGTCCGCTCGCCAACCTGACCGACCTCGCCCTGCAAGACACCCAGATCAACGACGCCGGGCTGCGGAAGTTGACTTCCCTCAAGAAGCTTCAGACATTGCTGCTGCGGCGCGCAAACAACCTGACGGATGACGCCCTGGGCTGTCTCAAGGAGTTCCCGGCCCTGGTGCGGTTGTCGCTGATCGAGGACGGTTTTTCGGACGAGGGGCTCGCGCATCTCAAGGACCTTACGCGGCTGCGCGTGCTCGACCTTCGCGGCTGTGCGGGAGCAGGCGACGCCGGGCTGGCCCATCTGAAGCAGCTCAAGACCCTCAAGGGGCTGAAGATCGGCGGAGCCGCCGTCACCGACGCCGGCATGGCGGTGCTGAAGAACTTCAGCACGCTGGAGAGCCTGGCCATCGAAGATTGCAGCGTCAGCGACGCCGGATTGGCGCAACTGGCGGCCCTGCCCATCGAGGACCTCGCCCTGGTACGGTGCTTCAGTGTCGGCGACAACGGCCTCGCGCACGTCAAGCGATTCCGCCTGCGGCAGCTTCTGCTGCGCGACACGTCGGTGACCGGCGAGGGGCTCGTCCACCTGGCCGGCATGACGACGCTCCGCAGCCTGACCATCAACCGCTGCGGCGTGGACGATGCGGGACTGAAACGCCTCGCCGGGCTGAAGGACCTTGCGAAGCTCGATCTCCGGCAGACGCGGATCAGCGACCAGGGCCTGAAGACGGTGGCCGGCTTTCCGGTCCTGAATTCGCTCGACTTGGGCGAGGATGGAATCACCGACGCGGGCGTCGCCGAGCTGGTTGGGCTGAAGAAGCTCGATGCGCTCGGCCTGGACGCGAACGCCGGAGTGACCGACGCCTCGGTCGAACACCTGGCGAAACTTGCGGGGCTGAAAACGCTCGCGATCGGGCAAACGGGCATTTCCGAAGAAGGGGTCGTCCGGCTCCGCGGGGCATTGCCGCGGTGCAAGATCGTACGGGAGTAATTCACCATACCGCTTCACTCTGGAGGACATGACCATGAGATTCCGGTCCGATTGCTGTGGCCGATCGGAAAACTGTTGTGGCCGGTCTCTGACCGAGCCACGCCGCCGACCGAAGGTCTCCCGGCGAATGGGGAGACCTTCGGTCGGACGTTTCGGCGGGGTCGGGAGACCCTCGCCGAACCTGGTTGTCGGGAGACCCTCGCCGAACCTGGGTTGTGGCCGGTCTCTGACCGAGCCACGCCGCCGACCGAAGGTCTCTCGGCGAATGGGGAGACCTTCGGTCGGACGTTTCGGCGGGGTCGGGAGACCCTCGCCGAACCTGGTTGTCGGGAGACCCTCGCCGAACCTGGGTTGTGGCCGGTCTCTGACCGAGCCACGCCGCCGACCGAAGGTCTCCCGGCGAATGGGGAGACCTTCGGTCGGGCGTTTCGGCGGGGTCGGGAGACCCTCGCCGAACCTGGTTGTCGGGAGACCCTCGCCGAACCTGAGGTTCGTGTTTTCGATCTCCATCAGCCTGCTGGCATCGAGTTTTCCAGCGGGCGGTCTCCACGCGGCAGCGCCGCATGCGGCGGCGATCAAGTCGGCGGCCGTCGTTTCCTTGGACGGGCCCGGGTGGCTGCTCGCGCCCGACCCGAAAAACGTCGGACGCGATCAGAAGTGGTGGGAGAAACCGGCTGCGGAGGCCAAGGCCGCCCGAGTGCCCGGCATCCTCCAGGAGGCATTTCCCATGTACCATGGCGTGGCCTGGTACTGGCGCGACGTGACCCCGCCGGCCAATCCCCACGCGCAAGGCCGCTGTCTGCTGCGGTTCTGGAACGTCGACTACCTGGCCGATGTCTGGCTCAACGGCGTCCACGTCGGCCGGCATGAAGGCGCATGCGAGCCGTTCGTGCTCGACGTGACCGATGCGGTCAAGCCGCAGGCCGTCAACCATCTCGCGGTCCGCGTGCTCAATCCGACCAGCGTGCCGATCGACGGCATTACGCTGGCCGAGACCGCCCACACGGCCAAGTCGCCTGGGTCTTGGCTGCCGGGCCGCGGCGCCAATTGGGGCGGCATTACCGACTCGGTCCAGTGGATCGTCGCCCCCGCCGTTCGCGTCGAGGACCTGTTCGTCCGGCCCGATCCCAAGAGCGGACGAATCCGCGTGCAGGCCAACCTGCGCAACGCCGGCAAGCAGGCCGTCGCGGGCCGCATCGTGTTGTGCGTCTCGCCGGCCACCAGCGGCGAGACCCTCCACGCTTGGTCTCTTGACCGCGAACTGCCGCCCGGTGATACGTTGGTTGAGGCCGAGTTGAACGTCGCCAGTCCGCGTCTTTGGGAATTGAACGATCCGTATCTGTATCGCGTGACGGCCCGCGTGAGCGCGGATTCGTCGCCCTCGTTCGACGAGCATTCCACCCGCTGTGGATTCCGCGATTTCCGGTTGGAGAACGGCTATTTCCGCCTCAACGGCAAGCGGCTTTTCCTGAAAAGCTCCAACTCCGGCTGCGAGACGCCCGTCGGTGGACAAGTGGCCCTCGATCCCGACCTGCTCCGCCGCGACCTGCTGAACTGCAAGGTCATGGGAATGAACATGATCCGTTCGTTCAACGGTCTGGCGGCGCGCTACCAGATCGAGTTGTGCGACGAGATCGGCCTGATGATGTATCAGGAAAACTACGCAAGCTGGTTCATGGAACCGTCGCCGAAGATGGTCGAGCGCTTCAATCGTTCGACGCTGGCGATGGTCAAGCGCGACCGCAACCATCCGAGCATCGTGATGTGGGGCCTCTTGAATGAGATGCCCGCCGGCCCCGTCGTCGAGCAGGCCATCGCCGTCTTGCCCTTGGTCCGCGCGATCGATGACACGCGCATGGTCATGCTCAACAGCGGCGGCTGGGACGGCGGCGGCAAGGCCTTCGCCAATCCGGGCGTCGCCCAGTGGCAGGCCGATCTGGCCGACCAGCATCCGTATCAGCCGCTGCCGCACAACGCGGGCGTGATCAATACCCTGCGGACCATCAACGCCGGCCCAAAACCCTTCTGGCTCTCCGAGTACGGCATGGGCAGCGCCGTCGATCTGGTGCGGCTGACGCGGCACTTCGAACAGCTTGGCAACACCACCTGCGAGGACGCCGTCATCTATCGGCGCTTTCTCGACCAGTTCATGGCCGACTGGAACCGCTGGGAGCTGGGCGATACCTTCGCCAATCCCGACGATTACTTCCGCCAGTGCGTGGCCTGGATGGCCGGGCTGCGAAAGCTGGGCACCAATGCCATCCGGGCCAATCCCCACGTGATCGGCCACAGCGTCACGGGCACCCAGGACCAGGGGCTGAGCGGCGAAGGACTCACGGCCAACATCTTCCGCGAGCTGAAACCGGGCGTGGTCGACGCCATGTTCGACGCCTTCGCGCCGCTCCGCTGGTGCCTGTTCGTCGAGCCGGTGGGGGTCTATCGCGGTCGCAAGGCGCGGCTCGAAGCCGTGCTGGCCAACGAAGACATGCTCGCGCCGGGCGACTACCCAGCCCGATTGCAGGTGGTCGGACCGCGCGGCACGATCGCCTTCGACCGCACGATCACGGTCAGGATTCCCGACCCCAAGGGCAAGCCGGAGCCGGCGTTCGCCCTGCCGGTTTTTGCCGAGGACGTGGTGATCGACGGGCCGGCGGGCAGGTACCGTTTCCTGGCCACGTTCCAGAAGGGCGCGGCGGCGGCCGGCGGCGAGGTCGGGTTCTACGTAGCCGACCCCGCGGAGATGCCCAAGGTGGAAGCGGAAGTCGTGCTCTGGGGCGACGACCCCGAATTGGGAAAATGGCTGGGCGCCAACGGCATCAAGACGAAAGCATTTGCGCCGGGAGCGCAGACATCGCGGGAAGTGATCTTGGTGGGCAATCGTCCTGCCGCCGGCGGCGCCGAGGCGTTCGGCGGGCTCACCCGGCACATCGCCCGCGGCTCGCATGTCGTCTTTCTCGTCCCCGAGGTGTTCCAGAAGAACGACAAGACTACGTATTGGCTGCCGCTGGCCAATAAGGGGACTCGATATCCGCTGGACAACTGGCTCTACCACAAGGACGACTGGGCGAAAAACCATCCGATCTTCGACGGTCTGCCCGCCGGCTGCATCCTCGACCACACGGTGTATCGCGAGGTGCTGCCGAACACGGTCTGGGGAGGGCAGGATCTTCCGGCCGAAGTGGTGGCCGGCTCGATCAACACGGCCCTCGGCTACAGTTCGGGCTTGACCGTGGCGGTGTACAAACTCGGCGCCGGCCGGTTCACGCTCAACACGCTGCACATTCGCGAGCACTTGGGCAACGATCCGGTGGCGGAGCGGCTGCTGCGCAACATCCTGCGTCATGCCGCCCGCGACACGCATCAACCGCTGGCCGATCTGCCCGTCGATTTCGAGGCCCAACTCAAGGCGATGGGATACTGAACGGCGATGACCACCGCCCTGACACTGGCGGAAAGGGCCATGAATGGCCCTAAAGGTTGTGTTGTTTGCACTTTGACGACGTGAACCTGTTCGTGACTCGCGAAGACATTCGTCTACACCGGGTGCCGCCGGACGTGACGGTCAGTGCTGGCGCGGCGTGGCAGCCCGGCGCAGAAACAGCGGTGACCGTCGCGGAGCCGACCATGATCGAGTTGGATCACCCGGACATCGAGCCGCGGATGCAACGCCATCTGCGGTTGATTCATCGTCCGACGGGCCAGGTCGTGACGGTGATGGAACTGCTTTCGCCGGTCAATAAGGCATCGGGCGAAGACGGGCTGGAGGCGTACCTGGAAAAGCGCGCGGAGTTCCTGGCCAGCGGCTGTCATCTGATCGAGTTTGATTCATTGCGCGGCGGCGAGCGCTTGCCGATGGCAGGACCTCTGCCGAACGTCCTTGTCCGCCCCGACGCCCGGGCCCTACATCTGGATCGTCCGGCCGTGTCGCAAAGTCAAATTCTAGCCGAGAGAGGGAAAAATCACGGCGAAGTCGCGAAGTCGCCGAGTCGCCAACCTGGGGTTGTCCAGCGGCGACGGCGCGTGCTAGAATGAACGTGTGGCAAATGCCGATTACCGTCATATTCCCTTGGATCCGTGCAGCGGCAGTCCGGAAGGATCAGCTATGGAAATTCAAGACACAGAATCGCTTGCGGCTTTTCAACACGATCCCGCCCCAGTCATCGATCATTTGAAGCGGACCGGCATGCCCATCGCTTTGACTATCGAGGGTCGGTCGGAGGTTGTGCTACAAGACGCAAAGGCGTACGAACGTTTCCTGGAAGTGGTTGACCGTGCAGAGGCGGTAGTGGCCGTTCGAAAGGGGTTGGCCTCGATGGAACGCGGCGAGGGTATCGCACTGGATGATGCGTTTCAACAGATTCGCAGGCGGCACAATCTGCCCGCGACGTCATGAAACACCGCGTAATCATCCAGCCGCCCGCATTGGATGACATAGACGAAGCATGTGGCTGGCTCGCGGCCCGATCGCCGGAAGCGGCGGCACGCTGGCTGGAAGGCATGTTCGCGGCAATCCAAACGCTCGAATCGAACCCGGAACGTTGCGGATTGGCGCCTGAGAACGACCACGTGGAATATGAAATCCGTCAGTTCTTGTGCGGTCGCGGCAGGAACGTCTACAGGGTGCTGTACACCATCCAGGCCGGCGCAGTCCGCATCTTGCATGTCCGGCACGCGGCACGCAGGTTCTTGAATCGCGAAGATTTTCCCGAAGAGCAGCCATGATATACATGGCTGGCCAAAAGTTCGACAAGGCTCCGTCTTCAGCGGAAACGGCCAGCTTTGCAAAGCACCCTCGCTAATTTCAAATGGCGGCCTGACCCGCGAACGCTCATAACCTGGCCGCTTGAGCTTGGCGCTGCCCATGGTTATCGCACTTCGAAGCCAACCGTCCCCTGTCGCCTGCAATTCCCGGCCGTCTTCTTCTCCTCGATTCAATCCAGATCTTGTGTGAGCCGCGAGAGGGGCACGGCCCGCACCCGCTTGTCCAGAGAAAACGTATGATCGCCGGCGTGGATCACGTAGAGTTGCCGGAGTCGGAGGTTGGCCAGCGCGCTGCGCATCGACGGCGTGATCGACGGCGCCGTGGTCCGTTTGACTTCGAAGCCCCAACGCTTCCGCCCGCGTATGACGAGGAGGTCCAGTTCGGCGCCGCCGTGCGTTGCCCAGAAGAAGCACTCCTCGGGAGACGCCTGGAGGTGCCGAATGATCTGCCCGATCACGAACCCCTCCCAGGACGCGCCCAGCTTGGGGTGCCCTTCGAGATCGCGCCGAGTGCGGATGTCCAGGAGGCAGTGCAGCAATCCGCTGTCGGCGACGTAGACCTTCGGGGCCTTGACCTGTCGCTTGCCGATGTTCTCGAACCAGGGGAGAAGTTGCCGGACCACCAGCGCGGCGGTCAAGCGATCGAGGTAACCGCGCACGGTCGTGTCGGCGACGCCGAAAGAGCGGCCGAACTCGGACGCGTTCCACACCTGCCCGTGGTAGTGGCCCAGCATGATCCAGAAACGTCTCAAGGCCACGGCGTTGATGGTGATGCCCAATTGGGGAAGGTCCCGTTCCAGGAAGGTCCGCACGAAACCCTGCCGCCACTGGAAGCTGGCGGCATCCGACGCGGCGAGGTACGAGCGCGGAAAACCGCCGCGCAGCCACAGGCGCGGGTGGTGTTCGATGCCCGTTTCCCCTAGCGAGAACCCCCCCAACTCGTGGTACGCGATGCGGCCAGCAAGGCTCTCCGAGCCTTGGCGGAGAAGCTCGGGCGACGCGCTGCCCAGCACCAGGAACCGCGCGGGCGTTCGTGGCCGGTCGACCAGGACGCGGAGCAAAGCGAAAAGGTCCGGCTGGCGCTGGACCTCGTCGATGATCACCAGTCCCCGCAGTTCACGCAAGGCCAGCAGCGGATCGGCCAGGCGCGCAAGGTCTGCGGGGTTTTCCAGGTCGAAAAGCTCCACCGGGGCCCGCCAGTCCGCGGCGAGGCGGCGCGCGAGGGTCGTCTTGCCAACCTGCCGGGCGCCGGTGATGCCCACCACCGGATAACGGCCCAACAACCGCCGGATACCCTCTATTTCCCGAGAACGCTCGATCATAACGCAATCGTACCATGAAATTTCGGTGACATCAACCGAATCTTCAAGGCAATCATCGCCGAGCCAACCCGCTAGGGGTGCTCGTTCAAACTGATGTATGCAAACCAGTGTAGGCCGGAACAAGCTTCGGGGCACCCGCCAGCGGGTCGGTTCCGGCAGAAATCTACACAGCGGAAAGTGAATGCCGGAACTGCGCAAGCTTGTTCCGGCCTACACCTACATCTCCCCGTCTAAAGTTTGAACGAGCGCCCCACGCTAGAGGTAGCCCGAGGCCGTCTGCCGCGCGCCGTGAGACCGGTCAGGAGCCAGCCGGCACGTGATCGCCGGCACCGGCTGACATCTGACTTCAACTGCTAACTGGATCGCCTAGTCATCCGGTGAAGTCGGATGCCGCGCGGAACAGGTCTTCGATGTAGCCCTCATCACACGCCAAAGAATAAATACAAATTATTGACCCAACTTATAGATTTTTCCATACGAGGGGTATTGATGGAGTGGAATTACCTATAGTGGTGTTTATTAGATTATTAATCATGGTTATAAAATGAGGGAAACGGGACGATTTCCCGGTGTCAGGGCCGATTTTCATACCGTTTCATGGTCTAGTTTCTTTATAGATAGCGTGACCACTCTAAAGAGTGTAAAATGACGCTGTTTGACCGATTGTTCTGGCGAGATTTAATATCTTTGGTGAAATCTGTTATACCTAATCGTATGGAGTAATCGGCGCCGGCCGACCATTAAACACCATAGGTGATGGTGAGCAGAGAGTTGGGAGGGAGAGCAAATAGCCGAGAGTGGGGAAAGGAGAGCGAAGATCAGAGGTCAGGAGTCGAACGTCAGAGGCCGCGTGGGGATGCCGTAAAAGTTCTTTCGCCACGCGGGCATCTAGGGGTTGGAGGTTAGAGAAGCCGGGACTCGGTTATAATAGGGGCTTCCGGCCTCGCCCTTCAGGACGGAATTGGTGACACGACCCGCCGGAGTTTTGTTAAACGAAGGTTTAGGAGCCGCAGCATGTCGTATCTGCCTGTCTGCCGATCTTTGATGTTCGTCGCCGCGGCGATTGTTGCCGCGAGCTTCGCCCCGCGCGCTTCGGCCCAAGCGCCGAAGACTTCGGCACTTGCTGCGGATGAGGCCCGGGACGCCCTGCACTGCGACTGGCTTTACCAGGCCATGGGCGAGCCGCTCGCCGAGCGCGCGGCCAAGGAGATTGTCTGGGCCGAGCAACTGGCCGACCGGTTGTCGCACGGGGTGCGGACCCCCGACCTGTCCGCCGAGCGTGTGGAGCTGGCAGCGCTGAAGAAGCGGCTCGACGACGCCAACCGGCCGGACAACCATTCCCAGGTCCCTGCGCCCGCCCGGCGTGCCGATGCTGCGCCGAACTGGATTTGGTATCCCGAGGGCAATCCTACCGAAGACGCGCCAGCGGCTGCCCGCTTCTTCCGCTGCCGCTTCGAAATCCCGTCCGAGGTCCGGCAGGCCGAACTGCACATCGCGGCCGACGATGCCTGCGAGGCGTATTTGAACGGCGTCCGCGTGGGCGCCCACGATACCTGGCGGGAAGCGGCCGTCTTTTCCGTAGGAAAACTGCTCAAGCCGGGCCGGAACGTGCTCGCCGTGCGCGCCGAGAACCGGCCGGCGCCGTCGAAGAACCCGGCCGGCCTGATTGTCCGGCTGGTGGTTACGCCCGTCAGCGGCCCCGCGCTGGCGGTGGTTTCCGACGGCTCGTGGCGGGCGGCAAAAGAGGCCGTCACACAATGGAACCAGCCCGACCTGGACGACTCGACCTGGAAGGCCGCACTGCTGGCCGCACCCTATGGCGGCGGCCCCTGGGGAACGATCGCCGGACTGGGCCTCCCCGACCCCAAGGGCGACCCGCTGGCGGCCTATGCCGATGTTTCGCCCGAAGTCCGCGATCTCTACTTCGCGGTGCGGCAGGTCAAACGCCGGATTCTCATGAAGAACCCGGTGATCGACTTCAGCCAATTGCTCTTCATCGACCAGCCGTTGCCCCAAGGCCCCGAGTCGCTTCACGAAGCGATCCATCGCATGGGCATCATGGCTGTGCCCGGCGGGCGGTTGGTGGTGCTCGACGGACTGGACCCCGGCGGCCGGGTCCGCACGCTGGCCCCGGAAAAGCCCGGCGCCTTCTGGCGGCCGGACCTCTCGTTCGACGCCCGCAAGGTGCTGTTCTGCTTCAAGCCGCAGGACGAGAAGAGCTTCCACCTCTTCGAGATGGACCTGGACGGCACGGGGTTGCGGCAGTTGACCAACAGCGAGCACGACGACATCGACCCGATCTACCTGCCCGACGGCCACATCCTCTTTACCACCACGCGAGGCAACTCGTATGTTCGCTGCGGGCCCTTTATCTACTCGTACATCCTGGCCCGTTGCGACGCCGATGGATCGAATGTCTACCTGATCAGTTGCAACGGCGAGCCGGACTTCGTGCCCGCCTTGCTCAATGACGGCCGCGTGATCTATTCCCGCTGGGAATACACGGACAAGCCGCTGTGGCGCTTGCAGAAGCTATGGACAACCAACCAGGACGGCACGGGCACCGCGCACTTCTGGGGCAACCAGTCGGTCTGGCCCGACCACCTCTCCGAGCCGCGGCCGATGCCCGGCAGCCGCCGGGTGATGTTCTCGGGCGTGGCGCACCACGACTGGTGGTCGGGCTCGATCGGCATTATCGATCCGGAAAAGGGCCGCGACTTTCCCCACGGCCTGACCAAGGTGACCGCCGACCTGGGCTGGCCGGAAGTCGGCCCGCCGCCCGAAGACCCCACGGAGGCCGCCGACTACCACTCCGCGGGCCGTTTCACCGGCTACAAGACGGCCTATCCGCTTTCCGAGGAGGATTTTCTCGTCTCGGCGCGGGGAGCGGGCGGCAAGTTCCGCCTGTACCTGATGGACGTGCATGGCAACCGCGACCTGATCTACGAGGGCCAGCACAACGTGTGGCACGCGATGCCCGTCAAACCGCGGCCGCGGCCGCCGATCCAGCCCGACCGCGTTGCCTGGCCGGGCACGGGCAAGGACCGCAAGCCGGTGGCGCCGGGTGTCTTTTATAGCGCCGACGTGTGCCAGGGCGTGCCCGATTTGCCCCGCGGCGCCGTCAAGTACTTGCGCGTCGTGCAGATGGACTACAAGACCTACTCGACGTGGAACAAGAGCTACCGCCACAGTGGGCCGGCCGTGTCGATCGTGCAGGAAGAGGCCGTGAAGCGGATCCTCTCTGAGGTGCCGGTCGAGGCGGACGGCTCGGTCTACTTCAAGGCCCCGGCCGGACGCTCGCTGTACTTCCAGTTGCTGGACGCCGACCGCCGCTGCCTGCAAACCATGCGGAGTTTCTCGGGGCTGATGCCCGGCGAGCTGCGGGGTTGCGTGGGCTGTCACGAGATGCACAGCACGGCGCCGTCCCGCCAGGGCGTGATGGCAATGAAACACCCGCCCGCCGAGCTTTCGCCGCCGCCCTGGGGCGACGAAAGCATCAGCTACGAGCGTTTCGCCCAGCCGGTGCTGGATCGCTACTGCGTGAAGTGTCACCAGGGGAAAGCGCCGGGCTCCGAACCGCCCGACCTCCACCTGCGGCCCGGACAGAACGTCTTCAAAGAGCCTTACTTGACCCTGGTGGGCCCCGCGGGCTGGGGAAACCCCGTGGGCGGCGGTCCGGGCTTTGGCATTGCCGGGGCCATTCCCGTGGAAAGCGGTTTCAGCGCCAACGACCCGCGCGGTTTGGTCACGCTCCGGCCGATGCAGTACCTTTCGCCCTCTAGCCGGTTGGTCGAGCTGGCGTCCAGCGGCAAGCACTACGGCGTGAAGGCCGATCCGCTGAGCCGCCGGCGGCTGATTGCCTGGGTGGACGCTTGTTGTCCCTTCTGCGGCGAGGAGGAACTCCGCGCGATGGGCGATCCAAGTTTTCCGGGCATTGAGCGTTTGCCGATCCGCCCCCGCGTGGCCACCGCGCCTGTGGTCGAAAGGCCGTAGCGAGCCGAGTTGTGACGAAAGGAACAAGATGATGATGAGATTTCTGCCCCTCGTATTCTCCGGCGTGCTGTGCACCTTGACGTTCCCGGTCCCGGCACGGGCCGACGCCGAACAACAGGTCGAGGCCAATCGGGTCGCCGAGGTTACCCTTGTTTCCGACAAGACGTATACGAACCCGTTCGCCGAGATCCAATTCGACGCCCTGGTCACGCGGCCTGATGGAAAGCAACTCCGCGTGCCGGGCTTCTGGGCCGGCGGCAATCGCTGGTGTTTCCGTTTTGCATCGAACACCGTTGGCGCCCACGTGTATCGCACGGAGTGTTCGGACAGCAGCAACGCGAAGCTGCACGGCGTGGAAGGAAAGATCGAGGTATCCGCCTACCGCGGCGACAACCCCTTGTATCGCCACGGACCGATCCGCATCGCCAAGGACAAGCGGCACTTCGAGCATGCCGACGGCACGCCGTTCTTCTGGCTGGGCGACACGTGGTGGAAGGGACTATGCAAGCGGCTGACTTGGGAAGGATTCCAGGAGCTGGCCGCTGACCGCCGGACCAAGGGGTTCACAGTCGTGCAAATCGTATGTGGCGTGTACCCCGATGAAGGCCTGTTCGAGCCGCGTTGGGAGAACGAGGGCGGAAAACCGTATGAAACCAGGGATTTCCGCGTCGTCAATCCCGCCTACTTCACCTATGCAGATCGCCGCATCAAACACCTGGTGGATGCAGGCATCGTCCCGGCAATCGTGGGCGGATGGGGCCGAGGCGACTGCGACGGGATGCGGATGGCCGGCGTCGCCGGCATCAAGCGGCATTGGCGGAACCTGATCGCGCGCTACGGGGCCTATCCCACAATCTGGATCATCGGCGGCGAGTCGGGCGGCCCCGAGTGGACCGAGGTGGCAAGGTACGTGCAGAAAACCGACCCCTATCGCCATCCGGCGACGATACATCCCTTCGAATCGGCCCGTAAATCCGTCACCGACGAAACTGTCATCGATTTTGACATGCTGCAGACCGGGCATGGCGATTGGGAGGCCGCTTTCGGGGCCATTCCAAAACTGAAGGCTGCCTACGCCCGAAAGCCGGCAATGCCTGTCGTGATTGGCGAGTACTGCTATGAGGGCCACATGCAGACGGCCTTCCAGGACGTGCAGCGTTACGTGTTCTGGGGGGACATGCTCAGCGGTTCGGCCGGTCATACCTACGGCGCGGCGGGCGTATGGCACGCCAGCGTGGAAGGCGATCCGGGCATCACGCCGATCTATGACTGGACCACGTGGAAGGAGGGCATGAACTATCCCGGCTCGACCCAACTCGGTCTGGGCAAGAAACTGATCGAGAAGTATCCGTGGTCGCGTTTCGCGCCGCACCCGGAATGGGTGGAATCGGGCTGTTTCGCCGCCGGGATTCCGGGCGAAGTCCGTATGATCTATCAACCCCGCCGCGGCGTTTACAACTGGAACGGAGTCGTCGTCAAGAAGCTGGAACACGACGTGTCCTATCATGCCTTCTACTTCAATCCGAGCAACGGGAAACGCTACGATCTGGGGACAGTCGTGATATCGTCCGACGAGTACAAGGCGCCGGGCGTGCCGTCGCCCCAAGACTGGGTGCTGGTGCTGGAGCGCGTGAAACCGTGACGGCCTACTTCTCCACAGTCACGATGCACCTGACGGCCGAGCCGTTCCTTACCAGGGCGTAGCCGGCACTACCGGCAAGCTGTTCCGAAGAGTCGGACGGGCCAGAGAACTCGCAGACCTCATCCCCTTCGAGCATCGCTGCCCTGAATTCCTCCCATTGCAGAGCCTGATTTCCGAACGGAACCCCCATACGCATATTGTTTCTTTCCGCATCTTGTAGCGAAACGACAGCACCCAGCCAAGCCTTCGGAATTACATCGCGTGCGGGTTCCTCCGGCTTCTCGGAAAGCCGTTTCTCATAGCACGCCGCGCACAACAATCGCCCCCAATCCTCCGCCACCACCGCCAACAGCTTGGCCCTCCGTTTCTTCTTGCAGCGGGAACAATGAAATTCCGATCGATCTCGCAGACACACCAGTTGCATGTTGCGGTTTTCGGGAAATCTCTTGATTACCAGCTTGGCGAGTTCGGACATAGCTGACCAGTCATCGTTCCACCGACACGGGGTCGGTGGGGACGTTTACAGTTTCAGTGCCCCATTATTCACCGATTTTATCCCTGCCAAAGGCCGGGTGCAAGCAACTGACGCAGTTCTCGACGAGGTTTGGCGTCCATGCTAGAATCGGGGGCATTGCCTGCCAGCAGGATTTCTGGCATTTCTTCCATTACTTCGAACCTGGAAAAGAAACTCCATGAAGACCATGACAGCGAACTTGATGATCGGTTTCGCGACACTTGCGCTCTCCAGCGCGACGGCGGCCGACAAGACCCTCGTGTCTTGGGTCGCACTGGCCAATACCACGCAGCAGGGCGGGAGCGCGCTGACGATCCAGCGCGGCGACCAGTTCGACGCGATCGTCTTCGGCGAAATCGCGCCCGGCAAATGGATGGCCGGCAGCGATTTCTTTTCCCGGACCCAAGGCGATCAGCGGGCCAACGCGGTCGAGAAATCCGACGACAAGACGCTCGTCGAGATGGCCGTCGTCTATCAAGGCAACCAGGTTTCGATTTATCGCAACGGCCAGCCTTATGCATCGTACCAGGCCAACAACATCGATCTGCTGGGGTTCCCCGACAACATCGTCGTCTTCGGCCGGCGGCATTGGGGCTCTACCACGGGCCAGATGCTCCAGGGTTCCATTGCCGATGCCAGAATCTACGACCGAGCCCTGAATGTGGAAGAAATCAAGAAGCTCGTGCCCAAGAAGGAGTCGGCGATCAAGCCGTACGCCTGGTGGACCTTCGAGAAAGGCAAGGAGACCGACCGCATGGGGCGATTCCCGGCCAATACGCTTAGCGGCGGCGCGAAGATCGAAGGCGGGCGGCTCGTGCTCGCGACCGGCGAGGCCACCCTGATCGCGGCCGCCAAACCGTTCCACGGTGCGCAGAGCGGGTCCGAGACTCCCGCCATGCCGGCCAAACCGCCCGCGAACTGGCTGACCTACCACCTGATCCATCCCGGCCCCGGCGGCGCGATGCCCGGAGATCCGAACTGCGCCTTCTACTGGAAAGGGCGGTATCACCTGCACTACATCTACAACCACCGACAAGGGTTCGCTTTCGCCCACGTTTCCAGCGACGACATGGTGCACTGGAAGTGGCACCCCACGACGCTCACGCCCGGGTTTACCGGCCATGGCATGTTCAGCGGCACGGGTTTCTTCACCAAAGAGGGCAAGCCGGCCATTATCTATCATGGGCAGGGATCCGGCAGGAACCAGATCGCTCTTGCCCTGGATGACAATCTGGAGCAATGGACCAAGCCTTATCCCGTTGAGCCTTTGACGAAAGAGGGAAAGCCTGCGGAGATGCGTCATTGGGATCCCGATTGCTGGTTGAATGGCGATACCTACTACGCCACCAGCGGCGGCGGCAATCCCAGCCTGATGAAGTCTTCCGACCTCAAGAACTGGACCTACCTGGGGCCGCTCTTGCACGAGGAATATCCAGCCAATATCGGCATGCCCAAGGGAGAAGACATCTCCTGCGGCAACATGTTCAAGATCGGCAAGAAGTGGATGCTGCTTTGCATCAGCCACGGATTGGGCTGCCGCTACTACCTCGGCGACTTCAAGGATGAGAAATATCTCCCCGAGTTCCAGGCCATGATGAGTTGGAATGGCAACAACTTCTTTGCGCCGGAATCGGTATTGAGCAAGGATGGCCGCCGCGTGATGTGGGCTTGGCTGCTGAATCTGCCCATTGCTCCCTGCGGGATCCAGTCGCTGCCGCGCGAATTGGAACTGCCCGACGACGGCATTCTGCGGATCAAGCCCTTGCGGGAACTCCAGTCGCTGCGCTACGACGAGAAACAGGAAGAGGCGATCACCGTCAAGGACGATGCGGCATTCCGGCTCAAGGATGTCCACGGCGACGCGGTTGAACTGGAAGTAACGTTCCAAGCGCCCGCGGCGAAGGAATTCGGCATCGATGTCCTCTGCGACAAGAATGGCGAAAACGGCCTGCGGGTTGCCGTCACGCCCGAAAGCAAGACCCTGACGGTCGGAAACGTCCACGCGCCTTTTGCACTCAAGAGCGGCGAAGACCTCAGCTTGCGGGTCTTCATCGACAAAAATCTGGTTGAGGTGTTTGCCAATGATCGTCAGGCGGCCGTCGCCGCCGCAGGCAAGTATGATCCCGAGAAGCTTGAAGCCAGCCTCTTCAGCCATGGCGGAGACATCGTGGCGAAGGAAGTCAAGAGTTGGAAGATGAAGTCGATCTATCCGGCTGAGACCACGACAACGAAAGACCCATGAACGAGACATCCAAAACAACCGCCGTCGCATTCCCCACCTCCCCATCGCGCTTCTATTTCTATCTTCTGCGCTCCGCGCTGGTCGCCATCCTCGCCGTGGCCGGATGCAACAAGTCCCCTCCGCCGCCCGGCGGCAGCGGCAAGCTGTTCGGCGTCTCGTTTCAGACGATGAACAATCCGTTCTTCGTCGATGTGAACGAGGGCCTCAAGACGGTCATCGAGGCCAAGGGCGACCGGTTGGTCACGCTCGATGCGCAGTTCAACTCGTTGAAGCAGAAGAACGATCTGGCCGACCTGATCGAGCAGCAGCCGGCCGCCATTTTCATCAATCCGGTGAACTGGGAGGGAATCAAGGGAACGCTCCTCGAGGCAAACCGCAAGCACGTCCCGGTGATCATCGTCGACGCGCCCGTCAGCGACCCCGACCTCGTGCTCTGCCAGGTGGCGAGCGACAACGTCGAGGCCGGCCGCCTGGCTTGCCAGGCGCTGGCCAAGGTCAAGCCGGAGGCCAAGGTCGTGGTCATTGGCTATTCCGTGAACAAGGCCTGCATCGATCGCGTGGCGGGCTTCAAGGAGGAGGCCGCCAGGCATCCGCAGATGCGGATCCTCGACACGCAGGATTCAAAAGGGGTCACCGAGGCCACCCGGCCCGTGATGCGGGACATGCTGGGCCGCTTCCCGGAGATGGACGCGGTTTTTCCCATCAACGACCCCGGCGCACTGGGCTGCATCTCGGCCATCGAAGCGGCCGGCCGCGCGGGTCAGGTGACAGTCGTCACGGTGGACGGCTCGCGCGAGGGCGCGGCGGCCATCCTGTCCGGCAAGCTGCACTCGACTTCGGCGCAGTTCCCCCGCGAGATGGGCCGCATCGCGGCGGAAAAGGCCTACGAGCATCTCGCCGGAAAACCCGTCGATAAGAACATCGTGGTGCCCGTGAAACTCATCACGAAAGCCAACGCCTCCAGCATCCTCGAAGCGCAATGACACCCAGTGTGGCATCAACCCCGGCATTGCTTGCGCTCCGCGGCATCCGCAAGCGCTTCGGCGGCGTCGTCGCGCTGGACGGCGTCGACTTCGAGCTCCGCGCCGGGGAGATCCATGCCCTGCTCGGCGAGAACGGCGCCGGAAAGTCCACCCTCATCAATATCCTGGGCGGCATCCACCGTCCCGATGCGGGCGAAATCCGCGTCGACGGCCGGGCGACCGAGATCGGCGGCGTGGCCGACGCCGATCGGCTCGGCATCCGGCTGATTCATCAGGAGCTGGCCCTGGCGCCGAATCTCTCCATTGCCGACAACCTGTTTCTCGGCCGCGAGCCGCGGCGTTTCGGCCTGCTCGACCGCCGCCGGCTCGTGGCCGACGCCCAGCGGTTGCGCGACGAACTGGGACTGCCCGAACTGGGCGATGTGCGCGTGGGCGTCGGCGAACTGAATGTCGCGCGGCGGCAACTCGTGGAAATCGCCCGCGCCCTGGCGGTCCGCGTCCGGATTTTGGTGCTCGACGAACCGACGGCCTCGCTGAGCGGGTCCGAGACCGAGGCCTTGTTCGTCAAGCTCCGCCGCCTCCGCGGGCAAGGCGTCGGCGTCATCTACATCTCGCATCGGCTCGAGGAAATCAGCCGCCTTGCCGACCGCATCACCGTCTTGCGCGACGGCCGCAGCATCGGTACGCAGCGGGCAGCCGATCTCGATATCCACCAGCTCATCCATTGGATGGTCGGGCGGGATCTGAAAGAGCATTATCCCCGTCCGCCGTACGCCCCGGGCGAAGTCGCACTGAGCGTGCGCGGCTTGCGGGCCGCAAGGGTGAACGACGTTAGTTTTGAGCTGCACTGCGGCGAAGTGCTGGGCCTGGCGGGACTGGTTGGCGCAGGCCGGACGGAATTGGCGCACGTGCTTGCCGGGCTGGCGCCCGCCACGGCCGGCGAAATTGCCGTCGGGGGACGTGCCGTTCGGTTGCGCAGTCCGGCGGGCGCGCGGGCCGCGGGAATCGCCCTCGTGCCGGAGGACCGCACGCGCGACGGCCTCGTGATGACGCAGACGATCGGCTTCAACCTGGCGCTGCCGTGGACGCGGCTGTGGGCCCGCGGCTGCCTGCCCGATTACCAGCGGCGCGACGCCATCGTGAGGCGGGCGATGGCCGGGTTCGCGATCAAAGCCAAAAGCCCCGACGCGGCGATCGCCCAGCTCTCGGGGGGCAACCAGCAACGGGTCGTCGTCGGCAAGTGGATGGAGCAGCCGCCGAAGATCCTGATCCTCGACGAACCGACGCGCGGCGTCGACGTGGGGGCGCGGGAGGAGATCTTCGCGCTCATCGGCCGGCTCGTCAACCAGCGCATGGCCGTGTTGCTCATCTCGTCCGATCTGCCGGAAGTCATGAACCTTTCCCATCGCCTCGCCCTCTATCGCGACGGCCGCATCGTGCGGCAGGGCGCAGCCGCCGACTTCACGCCGGAGCAGGTGATGGCCGAGTTGACCCGCGAGGTCCCGCAGCACGGTCCGCCCGGCGAGGGCGATACAACAACGCAAGAGCGATTGCACTGACCATGAAACACCTTCGCAGTTACCTGCCGCTGCTGGCCGCGATTGCACTCTTGCTGGTGATCTTCACGTTGTGGGTGCCGCAAAACCGCTTCCTCACAGCGGGAAATCTCCTCGATCTGGCCCAGCAGATTTCCGTCAACGCGATCCTCGCGTTCGGCCTCACGCTGGTGATTCTCATCGGCGGCATCGACCTCAGCGTGGGGGCCGTCGTGGCGCTGGCGGGCGTGATCTGCGTTTCGGTTCTCGGCGCGGCCGGCCCGCTGGGCGGACTTGCCGCGGGACTCGGCGCGGCCATCCTGCTGGGCGCCGCCAATGGCATTTGCGCAGCCCGCACGCCCATGCCGCCGTTCATCATCACGCTGGCCACGATGCTCATCGGCCGCGGCCTGGCGCTGGGCTTCAACGAAAGCCGGCCCTTGCCGATCGGCGACGATCAGCGGTTCATGCTCGCCCTGGGCAACGCGCGGCTCGGCGGCTGGCTGCCGCTACCGGTCGTGGTGATGGTCGCTGTCTTCGCCGTGACCGCCGTGCTGCTGCACCGCACTCGCTTCGGCCAGCACCTTTACGCCATCGGCGGCAACCGCCAGGCCGCGCGCTTTACCGGGATCGCCATCGCGCGGCACGAGGTTGCCGTCTATGCGTTCTGCGGCTTCTGCGCCGGGCTGGCCGGCATGATCCACGCCTCGCAACTCTATTCCGCCGAGCCTGCCGCCGGACAAGGCTTCGAGCTCAGCGCCATTGCCGCGGTGGTGGTCGGCGGCACCAGCTTCTCCGGCGGCATCGGCGCCCTTCCCGGCACGCTGCTCGGTGCGATCGTGATCGGCATCCTCGACAAGGGACTGAACCAGGCGGGCGTCCATTTTTCGCTTCAATACGTTGTCAAAGGACTGGTGATCCTCGTCGCCGTGTACACCGACGTGTATCGGCGCAAGGAGGCCGCCCGCTCAGCCCAATAAGACAGACGGAGACAAAAAATGATTGAATTACTGACGTTGGTTTGGCTGTTCAACACCTCGCAGCCCGCGCAGAGCACCCTCACCGCGCAGGCTCCGCAGGCTGAGTTTGCGGCGCCCGCGAATGCAACCGACAGCTTCACGGTCAAGTTTACGGTGGACCTTAAAACGTTCGACGGCGAGAAGACCATTCTCGAAATACCGAATGTGCTCAGCGTCCGTCTTCGTGAGCACGATCCGCACGACCGCAACCGGCAGAATTATCCGGCCTTCAAAATGCCCGACGGCTCGGTGCCGGTTCTCGAGGCGAATATCGTGCTCCATTCCCGCGAGCATCCCGATTGGAAGAACATGACCGTCGGCATTCCGCTCGCTCTGCTCAAGAAACCCGAAGGCGAGCACCAAATCGTCCTCGACTTCTCCGGCGTGCGCTGGACGATGTATGTCGACGGCGAATTGCTCGATAACGACTTCCCCTTTGGTTATCCGCAATGGGCGGACCGGAACAGGTGGAAGCTGGATGCGGAGTATGTCAAGAAAGCGGCGATTTATCTCCCCGGCATCAAGCCCGATAAGAAGCCGGCGAAGACGCCCCGCACCGCGCCCATTCAATACTGGACCCCTCCCGGACACAACAATTGGGTGGGCGATGTCGTGACGTTCTTCCACCAAGGACGCTATCACGTGTTCTACTTGTTTGACCGCCGCCATCACGGGAGCAAGTTTGGATGCGGCGCGCACTACTTCGAACACCTCTCCACAAGCGACTTCAAGACGTGGACCGAACACGAGGCGGCCGCGCCTCTCGACGAACAATGGGAATGCATCGGCACGGGAACGCCGTTCGTCTTCAATAATAAACTGTGTCTCAGCTACAGTCTTCACACCGGGCGCGTCTACCCGGAGGCAAAGACAACGTGGCCGGCGCAGTGGGAGTACCTGAAGAAGAATGGGCGCACGGGCGAGTTCAAGCGTGCCGCGACACCCGGCATTCCCGCGGGCGCGACCTATTCCGTCAGTGAGGACGGTGTGGGGAACTTCAAAAAGACGTGGATCACGTTCCACCCCTGCCAGAACCCCAGCGTCTATACGGACCCCAGCGGCAAACTGCGGATGCTGGCCAACGCCGGTTCCAAGGGCATTTGGGAATCGGAAGCGGTCGACGGCGGCTGGCGCTCGATCAGTCCGGACTTCCCGCCCGGAGGCGACTGCACCTTCTTCTTCCGCTGGGGCAAGTTCGATTACATCATCGGCGGCTTCACGGGACTTTGGTCGAAGCCGGCCGACGCGCCGATCTCGGCGTATGCAGATGTCGTCGCCAAGGGGCTCGATTTCTACGACGGCTTGGGCGTGCCCTCGATCACAGAAATCAGCGGCGGGCGTTTCCTTATGGCGGGGTGGCTTGGAATCCGCGGCTGGGGCGGCATCCTGGCCATCCGCGAACTGGTTCAATTCCCCGACGGCAGGATCGGCTCGAAGTGGATGCAGGAGATAACGCCCGAAACCGAGAAGCCCGAGACGCTCGCAGCGCGTATTGCCCAGGAAGCGACATTCCCCGCCGCGAGCCAATCGTTCATGCTGACCTTCAACGTCGAGCCCGCCGAGGCGAAGAAAGGCAAGTTCTTTGTTTCTTTCCTGGGGGGAGACGGCGGGCAGCGTGTCCACGACCTGCAGGTCGATCTGGCTGATCGGTTCGCGCATTCCGGTCGTCCGCTCAAGAATCTCATCGGCGTCGATAAGCCTTTCACGGTCCGCGTGATGGTGAAGGGCGATGATAAACTCGGGGGCACGCTCGTTGATACCGAGATCGCCGCAGCCCGCACGGCGATTGCTTATCATGAGAATCTTGCCGTGAAGAAGATGGTTTTTCGCGCGGAAGGCGTCGAACTCAAGAATGTGCAGATCGCGCCGCTCAAACGGATCCTCATCATCGATCCGCCTGAAAAAGGCTTCTTCTCCAAGCGGCTGGACTATGAAGGGATCCCCATCAAGGCGCCCAGGGATGTGGCCGACGAGGCCTTGTTCCAGGGCCGGGCCCGCCTGGCGATGATGCTCGACAAACTGCCTGCCGTTCGCCGCAGGCTGCAGCAGGCCGGGGCCGAACTCCACATCATCGGCCGCAATCAGGGAACTTCCGATCTGCCCGAATGGCGGCATGCCAAGGGCAAGCCCTTCGAAGGCAAGCTGACCATCGACCAGCGGACCCGCGGCATGGGCGGGCTCTTGACTTCCTGCGGCGAGGAGAACCTGCTCAAGCTTGCCGAGGACCGCTACCGCGGCCGCGACATCTGCGTCCACGAGTTTGCCCACAATATCCAGGACTGGGGCATGACGGACGGTGTCCGCGGCAAGTTCCGCGAGCAATACCGCCGCTCGCTGGCCAAGGGCCTTTGGAAAGGCAGCTATGCCGGCAGCAACGAGCACGAGTTCTTTGCCGAACTCTCCATGTGGTACTGGGGCACGCACGGGGACCTCGGCATGGAAGGGACGAAACCGGCCGTCGGCCCGGAAGGACTGAGGGCCTATGACCTGGAGGCATGGGGCCTCTTCGACCAATTTTACCGCGGGGAATTCGAGGCCGATGCCCGATAACGGACCAGTGTAGGGTGAGCCGACGGGTACCGTGCGCAGCATGGTCGGCGAGTCCCACCATGCTCGATTTGGCTGTTGTTGGTGGGACTCGTTTCACTCGGCCCACCCTACGGCCACGGCCTACCGCGGCAAGCTGGAGGCCGATGCCCGATAACGAACCAGCAGGCTCGACCCGCTCTGGGGAATCATCAACGGCAGGTCGCCGGCCAACACGCGGCCCTCGATGGTCTTCACGGTCTTGTGTCGCTGCTCGTCGATGAACTCGACCTCGTAGCGGGCCTCGGGCCGGATGCCGCCCAGGGCCACGCTAAGCCCGGGCACTTTGCACTTCGCCCGCCGGAATGCCAGGACCAGCCCCGCGCCGAGGTCCGGCCGATGCACCTGGTAGGCGATGAACTGGTCCGGCTCGGTCGAGCAGGCGGTGAGCGGATAGAAGTCGCCGTAGAAGTACTTCTGATTTTCCTTTGCTTCGGCCACCGCCTGCCGCGCGGCCTCCGGCGAGTAACCCGGATCGAGGAACGCGAACTGCACGATGGCCCCCGCGCCCGACGTGCTCCGCATCTCGTAGGCGTCGGGCGTCCACCCGCAGATTTCGTGCAGGGGCAGGTAGTTGCTCATGCCGATGGCTTGGGCCTGGTGCCAATCGCCGCGGCCCGGACCGCACGCCGTGTCGCTCCGCCACAAAGCGACCGAGCGTTGGATGGTCTCCAGATCGATCCGCCGTCCGCCGCTGGCACAGTTGTCGATGAACAGCCCGGGATGCCGGCCGATCATCTCGTCCCACATTGCGTACAGCCCTTCCACGTAGCGGATCTCGGTCATGCCCTGGCGGTCGGGCTGATCGTTCTGCCGCCAGAAGCCCAGCGGGTCGATGTTGAAATCGTTGCGGTACCAGTCCATGCCGAACTCTTCGATCCGCCGCACCAGCAGGTCGGTCAGCCAGCGCCGCGCGGCGGGATCGTTCAGTTTGAACAGTCCTCCGCCCGCCCCGCCGAAGACGAACTCCGGGTGCTCGCGGGCGATCTGCGTGCCGGCCGCTACCCGCTCGGGCTCGAACCACACGATGAACTTCAGCCCCAGGCGGTGGCAGGCCGCGCTCACCGGCTTCAACCCTTGGGGAAACTCTCGCGGTTTGCAGGTCCAGTTGCCGACGCCGTTGGGAAAATTGCCGGGGAACCAGGCCGCGTCGAGCCAGAGGAACGTGCAGCCGGTCTTGGCGGCCGCCTCCGCCGCCTGGTGCTGCCCGGCCTCCGTCGGCCAGAGGGGATGACCGTTATAGCGGTCATAGCCCTGCCAGAAGACAGGCACGGCCAGCGGGCGCGACTGCTCCTTGGGCGTGTAATGGAAAAGCATCAAGCGGCGGAAGCGGTTGTGCGCCGCCCGCAGGTCGCCCTGCCAGGTCATGAGCAGGATTCTCGGGCTGCGGATCGACTCGCCCGGGTGCAACCGCAAATGCGTCCGCTCCATGCCTGCGCGGAGCCGCATCAGCCCGGCCGCGTCCCGCTCGTAGGATGCCGCCCATTGGCCCGTCCAGCCGATCGCCGTGAACAGGCCGTGCTGTTGGTACTGCAAGTTGAAGAAGGGGAACGTGCCGTTCGACGGTCGCCCGCCGACCGGGGCCAGGACGATCTTGCCGGGGGCGGGCAGTTGCGTCTCCAGCGGCATGAACGATCGCGGGCTGCAATCGTCGCCTGCCAGGTGGTGCAGCACGGCCGGCTGACTGACTGGTCCTACCCGCATTTGCTCGTCCAGGGCCTGGATGTCTTCGAGGATCGGCGTGTCCTGCTTGCCCGTGTTTTGGAAGCGCAACACCCAGTCGGCCGCCGGGTAGTGCTTGTAGACGACCGCCTCGGCCGAGACCCGCAGGCCCGTCTTGGGGTCGGTCCAGGCGGCCTGATGCCGGGTCCGATCGGGCAAGTCCTTGGTCTCGGTCGTGCGGGGCCAGTCCTTGAGCAGATCGGCCGACGCCTTGCCGCCATAGACGAACGAGAACGGCGGACCGGCGGCGGGCAGAAACGGTTTCGGCCGGCTCTTGCCCATGAACACGGCCGCGGCCCAGTCGGCCATCTCGGCCACTTCGGCCGGGTTGGCCATGATCGAATCGTTGGGAGCGTCGGCGGGCACGTCCGACGGATCGAGCGCCAGGGCGGGACTGCCCGGCAACCCGACCAGGAAGGTCAACCAGAACACGTTCGTCAGATTTCTCATCGCAAGTCTCCCGGCTCCAAAATGATGGCTTGTCCTGGGCCTAGTCTACCAAACGCCGCTGCCGGGTACAAATTTGGAGTGCGGGGGCTTGCCACCGGTTTTCAAAACGCGCGGAAAGTGTGTTGGCTGTGGAAAGTGCGTTGGAAGGCCGGCCGTCGTGAAAAGCCGTAGCAAACCCTTGCACTCCAAAGCGGCGGAACCTGTTTTTTCATCAACACAACTTTAGGAAAACGGTGTGCGCGCGGCGGAAAACTTGCATCAAACGAGCCCTCCACCGACCATGAGTACATGCTGCCCGAGCAGGACTACGAGGAACATGCGACCGAACGACTCCCCATTGGCAAGGAGACCTTCGGTCGGAAGCGTGGCGACTCCCCATTGGCAAAGAGACCTTCGGTCGGTAGCGTGGCTCGGTCAGAGACCGGCCACAACAGGTAGCGTGGCTCGGTCAGAGACCGGCCACAACAGGGCGGGCAAAGTGGGAAAACTGCAAAACCTCCGTTTGTACCGATTATGCCCAATATTCTTTCAATGCCGATGGCAACGGCTGCCGATTCTGAATGGTAAGCACTCCAAAGGCTCGGAGAACCTATTCGAGAGTCGTGGGACGACCCTGGATCGTACAGGGCCCAAACCGCTTCTCGGATAGGTTCTACATTGAAGGGGGGAAAACCATGATTCGCCGCATTATCCTTGCGCTGGCTTGCGCCGGCGCCATCGGAGCGGTCTACCTCACGCCGAAAGCCAATGCCCAGCAGGCTTTCAATCAGCAGTGGGGCCAGTCGTATAGCACCCAGGACTGGAACCGCCTATACCACTATCCGTACGTTTATTATCCGCAGAACTTCTGGGGGCCGGACTACTACCGCAGTTCCGGGAATATGTACTATCGGTACCCGCCCGAAATGCAAATCCCGGTCTACAATCGACAGTGGCACAACGAATACCCCCAAGACAGGCGGTATTACGGTGGACACCACTTCAATTTGGACGTGTTCTAACCCACCAGATTCAGCAGTAGGGTGGGCCGAGTGAGACGAGTCCCACCAATCCTTGACTGAACAAGCACCGTGGTGGGACTGGCTAACCCACCAGATTCAGCGTTCCAGGGACCCTTCGTCGGCAGTACTGCGCGAAGGGTCCTTCACCTTTTCTTGGGTCTTTTTGCCACGGTTGTCAGTTCGGGGCGAAAACCCTAGAATAGTCTGTCGAAAAGTTGCTTGCCCGACGGACTCAATCTGGTTGCTGATGATGGAAACGGTGAACGCCGTCCCGGTATTTCTCTTGTTTGGCTGCGTGGCGGGGTTGGCCGTCGCGTTGTTCGCCATTGCCGCGCTATTGAATCCGCGGCAATTCGTCGGCCCCGTGCAGAAAATGCCCTACGAGAGTGGGATGGACCCCATTCATGACACCCGGCGGCGCTTCGACGTCCGATTCCACTTGATTGCCATCGCCTTCCTCGTCTTCGACGTCGAAGTCTTGTTCCTCTATCCTTGGGCAGTGGCCGCCAAACGAACGGATACCACGTCGGCGGATCGTGACAGGTTAAGGACCTATCCTACGACTTCCGGGACAGTCGTTGAGCCGGAATCGGCCGCAGTGTTATCCCCGGCCGGGCTGAAGCCCACCCTACCTCCAGCGGACATTTCCGCCGCGGTGCAGGCCGGCCTAGCCAGCGATCGGCACCTCGTTTTTGTCGGCGCGATGGTGTTTTTCGTGCTGTTGGGCTTGGGATTCGTTTACGATTGGCGGAAGGGAGTTTTTCGATGGCGGTAGCCGATTTGATGGATCAAGTCGCCACGACTCGGCTCGACGAGTTGGTGAGTTGGTGCCGCAAGAACAGCCTCTGGCCGATGCCCTTCGCCACGGCCTGTTGCGGCATCGAATTGATGGCCACAGGGGCCAGCCGCCACGACATTTCGCGGTTCGGCTCGGAGGTCTTTCGCTTCAGCCCTCGGCAGTGCGACCTGATGATTGTCGCCGGCCGCGTGGTGATGAAAATGTTGCCCGTGTTGCAGCGGATCTGGCAGCAGATGCCTGAACCGAAGTGGTGTATTTCGATGGGCGCGTGCGCGTCGACGGGCGGCGTGTTCGACACGTATTGCGTTGTGCAGGGGATCGATCGCTTCATTCCCGTCGACATGTACGTCCCCGGCTGCCCGCCGCGGCCAGAGCAGTTGATCCAGTCGGTGGTCGATTTGCAGGAGAAGATCCAGCGCGAGGGGACGATGTTCGGCAAGGAGTTCTACGTGGCCTCGCGGCAGCAGACCAAGCGGGCCTTGCAGGAGCAGTAAAAGGACCATCATGCCGATCGCAGAGACCGTCAACGCCCTGCGTGCCGCCTTCGGCGATTTGCCCGTCAGCGAGTTTCGCGGCGACACGCGCGTGGTCGTTCCGGCGGAGAAGGTCTACGAGGCCCTGAAGCTGCTCAAGGAGGAGCACGGATTCGACCTGCTGGTGGATATCACCTGCGTCGACTACTTGAACTATTCGGGTGCGAAGGACCGCTTCGGACTGGTCTATTTGCTGGCCGGCACGGTCAGCGGGGGACCCGCTTGCGGGTCGCGGCTGACGGTCCGGGCCTTCGTCAACGAGCCGGAACCGACGATCCGCTCGGTGGTGGGCCTTTGGGAGGGGGCCAACTGGCTGGAAAGGGAAGTCTGGGACATGTTCGGCATCCACTTCGAAGGTCATCCCGACCTGCGACGGATCCTCATGCCCGAGGAGTTCACGGCCTTTCCCCTTCGCAAAGACTATCCGCTGCAAGGACGAGGCGAAAGGCACAACTTCCCGGTACTGAAGCGGGGAGAAAGCTAGTAATTATGCCGTTGACCCTCTCCGAACTTGCCGACGATCAGACCCAGGACGGTACTCAGCCGTACTTGTGGACGATGAATTTCGGGCCGCAACACCCGGCGACCCATACCACGTTGCGGCTGGTGCTGAAGCTGGACGGCGAGCGCGTGGCGGACGCCATTCCCGACATCGGCTATCTCCACTCGGGCTTCGAGAAGATCGGCGAGAGCCTCGATTTTAACCAGTACGTGACGGTCACCGACCGCATGAACTATATCTCGCCCATGTCCAACAACGTCGCCTGGCACATGGCGGTCGAGAAGCTGCTGGGGATCGAAGTCACGCCGCGCTGCAGCTACATCCGCACGATCATCTGCGAGCTGATGCGGCTCAGCGATCACCTGCTCTGCCTGGGCGCGATGGGCCTGGACATCGGCGCCTTCACGCACTTCATCTACGCTTTCAACCCCCGGGAGACGATCTACGACATTTGCGAGGCCCTCTGCGGCGCCCGCTTCACGAATAGCTACACCCGCGTGGGGGGCGTGATGCAAGACATCACTCCGCTGGTCGTGAACATGATCCGCAAATTCCTCGCCGAGATGCCGGGCGTGATGGACGACATGGACCGCCTCATGGGCAAGAACCGCATCTTTGTCGATCGCCTGCAGGGTGTGGGCCTGTTGACCAAGGAAGAGGCGATCAATCGCAGTTGCACGGGCCCGGTTGCCCGGGCCAGCGGCGTGGTCCGCGACCTCCGCCGTGACGAGCCGTATCTGTCCTACGCCGACTTCGACTTCCAAGTCTGTGTCGCGCGCGAAGGCGACTGCCTGGCGCGCTACGTGGTTCGCATGGCCGAGATGGAAGAGAGCCTCAAAATCCTCCATCAGGCGGTGGAAAACATTCCCCCGGGGCCGGTCAACGTCGGGCCGCGCGATGGGGGGGAACCTCCCGGCTGGGCAAAATCCGACTGGCAGACAGCCGGGACATTCCCCCCCATCGCCGGGCGTTCCATCCTGCCCCCGCCGAGCAAGGTCTGGACAACGATCGAGGGCCTGATCTCGCACTTCGAGTTGGTGATGCCCAACCGCGGCATGCCCGTCCCCAACGAGGAAGTGTATTGCGCCACCGAGGCCCCCAACGGAGAACTCGGTTTTTATGTCGTGGGCGATGGCAGCCCGCGGGCTTATCGTGCCCGTTGCCGGCCGCCTTCGTTTATCCATTTCGCCCTGTTTCCGCACTTGATCCGCGGGCACACCTTGAGCGACGTTGTGGCCGTGTTGGGCAGTTTGAACATCATTGCGGCGGAGTTGGATCGGTAGGAAGCCAATGCAAACCACACAAGCGCAGCCGAGAGAGAGGCCGACAAGGCCGGTTCTCAGCCCCGAGATCCGTGCGGCGATCGAGGCCTATTACCCACGCTACCCTTCGCGGCGGGCTGTCGTGTTGCCGGCGCTGCACGTGGTCAACGAGCGCTTGGGCTTCGTGCCGCTGGAGGCCGTGATCGAGATTGCCCAGATGCTGGGGCTGGCGCCGGCCCAGGTGCAAGACGCGCTCAGCTTTTATCACTTCTTCCCTCAAGACAAGCCCAGCGGCAGATTCAAGGTCTGGATGTGCCGTTCGCTCAGTTGCTCGTGCTGTGAGGGCGAGGTGCTGATGGATTACCTGGCGCAGAAGCTGGGCATTCAGCCCGGCGAGACCAGCGGCGACGGCCGTGTGACTTTGCTGGCCGCCGAATGTCTGGGGGCCTGCGACTTTGCCCCCGCGATGCTGGTGAACGATATGTTGTACAAGACCATGACGCGCGAGAAAATCGATGCCTTTGTGGAGATGGTGCGGGCGGAGAAGATGAAATGAAGGTTTCAAATCCCAAATCTCAAATCTCAAATCTCAAATCTCAAATCTCAAATCTCAGATTCCTGGACCTCTGACCTCTGACCTCTGACCTCCGTGCCGACCTACGAACCCGTACTGCTGGCGAACATTCACAAAGCGAACAGCCACACGCTGGCGGTCTATGAGGCTGGCGGCGGGTATCGCGCCCTGCGCAAGGCGCTGAAGGAGATGTCCCCCGACGACGTGCTCGGCGCGGTGCGGACGGCAGGGCTGCGGGGCCGCGGCGGGGCCGCCTTCCCCACGGCCCTCAAGTGGTCGTTTTTGCCCAAAGATCGGCCGGGGCCGATTTATCTCTGCGTCAACGCCGACGAGAGCGAACCGGGCACGTTCGTCAACCGCGTGCAGATGGAGAACGATCCGCACCAGATCGTTGAAGGCATCATCCTCAGCGCCTATGCCACGAAGACGACGACTGCCTACCTCTATCTCCGCTACGAGTATCCGCTTTCTTACCGGCGGATGCAGGCGGCCATCGACGAGGCCTACGCGGCGGGCTACCTGGGCAAGAATATCCTCGGCTCGGGCTACGCGCTCGATCTGTTCATCCATCGCGGGGCAGGGGCCTATGTCTGCGGCGAAGAGACCGGTTTGATCGAGAGCCTGGAGGGCAAGCGGGCCTGGCCGCGGATCAAGCCGCCGTTTCCCGCGGTGGAAGGCCTCTTCCGCAGGCCGACCGTGGTCAACAACGTGGAGACCATGGCTTGCGTCGTGCACATCATCGATCGCGGCGTCCAGTGGTTCCGCTCAATCGGCGTGTCGCCCAACCCTAAGGACCCCCGCGACGTCGGCAGTATGGGACCGAAGCTCTACGGCATCAGCGGCCACGTGAACAGGCCGGGCTGCTACGAGGCCCCCTTGGGCATCACGGCGCGGCAGGCGATCGACGAGTTGGCCGGCGGCGTTTGGAAAGGACGCAAGCCCAAGGCCGTGGTCCCCGGCGGCCTGAGCACCGGCGTGATGACGGCCGATGAGCTGGACACGCCGCTGGACTTTTCCAGCCTGATGAAGATCGGCTGCCTCGGGCTGGGCACGGCCTGCCTGATCGTGATGGACGAGACCTACGCGATGATCGATTTCCTATATAATAGCTGCCGCTTCTTCGCCCACGAAAGCTGCGGCCAGTGTACGCCTTGCCGTGAAGGCACGCACTGGTCGATGATGATCCTCGACCGGATCAAGGCCGGCCGCGGACGGTTGATCGACCTGGACTACCTGGCCGAGGTCGGCAACACGATCGGCATCATGCCCGGCACCACGATCTGCGGTCTGGCCGACGGCGCCGCTTGGCCCATCAAGACGGCCGTCCGCAAGTTCCGCGGTGAGCTGGAAGATTACATCAAGCGGACCAACCCCACCGGCTATGCCAGCACAGAAGCTGCTGCGGCCCTGGCCAGTCGGAACGGAAAACCACATAAGTAAAGAAACCTCAAATCTCAAATTCGAAATATCAAACAAATCTCAAATTCGAAATTCAAAATACTAAACGAACGTTCGAATGCGATGACAGATGCGCCAAACCGCGGACCGTACGACCTTGAAGACCGGACCTACCAGTTCGCACGTCGCGTGCGGGCGTTCGTGAAGCGGCTTCCGCGCACTGTCTGCAACGCCGAGGACGTCGAACAGGTAGCGAGGTCGTCTGGTTCGGTCGGCGCGAACTACATCGAAGCCAACGAAGGGCTCGGTAAGAAGGATTTTCTCATGCACATCCGCATTTCCAGGAAAGAAGCCAAAGAAACCCGATACTGGTTGCGTCTATTGGATACGAATGACGAAGCAGCGCTCGAAGCGGAACGTGGCTGCCTTGTCCAGGAAAGTACTGAATTGATGTTAATCCTAAACGCAATCCTGCGGCACTCCGAGTGATCAGCGTTTTTGGATTTGGAATTTGGAATTTGGAATTTGTTTGTGATTTCGGATTTGGAATTTGGAATTTGTTTGTGATGCCCAAAATCACCATCGACGGACGCGAAATCGAACTGCCGGACGGCCAGCGCATGAACGCCATCGAGGCCGCCAAACGGGCCGGCATCGAGATCCCGCATTACTGCTACCACGCCGGCCTGCCGGTCGTGGGCAGTTGCCGCATGTGCCTGATCGAGACGGGCAACCGCGACGCCAAGACGGGCGAGATCAAGATGCAGCCCAAGCTCGTGCCCGGCTGTACCGTTCCGGCCACGGATGGCCTGGTGATCGTCACGGCGAATGACAAGGTGCGCCAGGCCCGGGCGATGGTCGAAGAAGACCTGCTCCTGCGGCACCCGGTCGATTGCCCGATCTGCGACAAGGCGGGCGAGTGTGTTTTGCAGGACTACCATTTCAAGTACGGTCAGGCCAGCCGGCGGACCGACGTCATGCCCTTCACCAGTCGCAAGCGCGACCTGGGCGACGTCAATCTGTTCATCGACCGCTGCGTGATGTGCTCGCGCTGCGTGCGTTTCTGCGCGGAAGTGAGCGGCACGGCCGAACTGATGGTCACGCATCGCGGCGCCCAGGAAGAGATCGACGTCGTGCCCGGTTTCCCGCTGCACAACGACCTCTCGGGCAACGTGGTCGACCTGTGCCCCGTCGGTGCGCTGGCCGACAAGGATTTTCTCTACCAGCAACGCGTGTGGTTCATGCGTCGGCACCGGGGTGTTTGCACGGGCTGCGCGGTCGGCTGCTCGATCTGGATCGAGGAGAACCAGGACCATATTTATCGCCTCAAGCCCCGCGAGAATCCCCAGGTCAACAAGTGGTGGATCTGCAATCCGGGCCGCTACGGCTATCATCACGTCCACGACGAGAAGCGGTTGGCCGCTCCGCGGCTGCGCAAGGACGGCAAGACGGTCAACCTGAGTTGGGATGGCCTGCCCGAGAGACTGAAAGGAGAGCTTTCCACCGCCGGCCGCCTGGGCGGCATGTTCTCGCCATATCTTAGCGTGGAAGAGGCCTACCTGCTGGCCAAACTGCTGCGATCGGCCGATCCGCAGGCGGTGCTGGCCATGGGGCCCGTGCCGAGGGTCGGCGAAGACCGCAAGTTTCCCGGCGGGTTTGTCATCTCGGCTGAAAAGGCGCCCAATCGCCGCGGGGTCGAGGAGATTCTCGCTTATTTCATGCACAAGGTGCTCTCCTTCGAGGACTTCCTCAAGGAGATCGGGCGGATCGAGTTCGGTGGCGTGTGGGTTTCCGGCGGCTACAAGGGGCCGTGGATCGAGGAGTCCGTCGCGCGGCGATTCGAGAAGGTCCCGCTGCTGGTCGTGCAGGATCTGTTCTCCTCGCCGTTATCGGAGCGAGCGACCTACGAGTTGCCGGCGTCGGCCTTCGCCGAACGCGACGGTTCGTACATGAACCGCACCGAGCGGCTGCAAACCTCGAACCTGGCCGTGCGTCCGCCTTGGGGCGTGAGGGCGGAGGGCGCTTTGTTCTGGCAGATGCTCGGCCGCAAGGGCCTTTACCAGTCCCGTGCCGTGTTGGACGATCTCAGCCGCGAGGTCCTCTTTTTCGCCCCTGCCGCCGGCCCCTTGCCAGAAACCGGTTTGGATATGAAGATCAATAAATTGGCCGGTGCCTTGGAGGCCAAATTGGCGTGAAATTGAAGAATCTGAAATCTGAGATTTGAGATCTGAAATCCGAGTCCTGAACCTCTAACCGTCGCCTCCATGCCCCTTCCCATCGTCTTCGTAGCCCTGGTCAAGATCGTCCTGGTAATCGCCGGGCTGATGACGGCGGCCGCCTACCTGGTGCTGGGGGAGCGATGGGTCGCCGCCTGGATCCAGGACCGTAAAGGCCCGAACCGGGTGGGCGTTCCCTTGACGAAAATCCGCCTGTTCGGCCTGGGTCAACCGCTGGCCGACGGCGTAAAATTCCTCTTCAAGGCCGAATACACGCCCGCTCACGTCGACAAGGGCCTGTATTTCTTTGCCCCCATGACCATTTTTGTCACGGCGATCGCGGTCTTCGCCGTGATCCCCTTCGGCAGCGTCTTGCCGAGCCATATCTTCCCCGCAAGCTGGGGTATCGACGTGAAGGAGCCGATCAATCTGGTTATCGCGCCGGGCGTCGACGTCGGCATGCTCTTCGTCTTTGCCATGGGCAGCGTTGCCGTGTACGGCGTGGTACTGGGCGGTTGGGCGAGCAACAACAAGTACAGTTTCCTGGGCGGGCTGCGGAGCAGCGCGCAGTTGATCGCCTACGAACTGCCCATGGGACTGGGCATCCTCGGCGTGGTGCTCAGCGCGGGCTCGTTGCGGCTGGACAAGATCATGGAGAGCCAGGCGCAGACGGGGGCTTGGAACGCCTTGGTGCAGCCGCTGGGGATGATCGTCTTCTGCGTGGCGGCCTTTGCCGAGGCCGGCCGCCTGCCCTTCGACCTGCCCGAGGCCGAACAGGAACTGATCGGCGGCTATCACACCGAGTATTTCGGCATCAAGCTGATGATGTACCTGGTGGGCGAGTACCTGCACATGGTCGCGGCGGCCTTCCTGATCGTGATCTTGTTCTTCGGCGGCTGGCACTTCTGGGGCCTGACCGGCTCGGGCGAAAACGTCACCTGGGTCGAGGCGATCCTGCGGTTTTTGGTGCTCAACGTCAAGGTGCTGGGGATGATCTTCTTCTTCATGGTGGCCCGTTGGAGCTGGGCCCGTTTCCGCTACGATCAACTGATGTCGCTGGCCTGGCTGGTGATGCTGCCGCTGGGCATGGTCAACCTGGCCTACATGGCCATTTGGGGAGAGTACGGCGAGACGTGGGCCCTTAGCGCCAATCTTCCTCGGCCGGTCGCCATGGCGGCCTGCGGTTGGGCCGTGCTCTTCGCCGCGTTATATGTGGCCGCGAAGATGGCGCCGCCGATGAGCGACAACCAGCCCCGCCGCCTGCCGCTGGCTTCCGACATCCGGCCGGGTCTTGAAACCGTGGGGTGGGACAAGATTGCGCAGCAAGCGCCGGCCCACCATGACCAGGAATGATAGAAATAATGGTGGGCCGGCGCTCGCTACGCGATCTTGTCCCACCCTACAATAAAATGAAAGCTGACGAAACGAAAATCCGCTGGGTCGAGCCGCCCAAGCTGGGCCTGTTGGGCAAGAGTTACTTGATGCTGTTCATCAAGGGCCTGACCACGGCCCTGCGGCACTTGTTCTTGCATAAGAAGATCACGCTCCAATCGCCGGAGCAGCGACACGAGATCCTGGATCCGGTAAACTACCGCGGCGTGCACCGTTTGAACAAGGACGAGCAAGGCCGCGTGAAGTGCGTGGCCTGCTTCCTCTGTGCCACGGCCTGTCCGGCCCACTGTATCGACATCGTGGCCGAGCCGAGCCCCTGGCCCGATCGGGAAAAGTACCCCAAGGTCTTCAACATCGACGAGCTGCGCTGTATCTTTTGCGGGATGTGCGAGCAGGCCTGCCCCGTCGAGGCGATCGAGCTGACGAGCTTTTACGACCTGACGGGGGCCAGCCGCGAGGAAATGATCTTCGACAAGGAAAAGCTGTTGAGCGTTTTCGACCAGACCAAGGACCTCGAGCCGATGCCCTCGAAGCGTGCCGGCAATCTTGATCAAGACAGATTGAAAACCTGTCCTACGCCTCCGGGAGGCACGCCATGATTACGCCGCAAGCGATTCTCGCCTTGGGGACCGCCTTGGCGGCCGTCGGCATCTGGTGGCTCTTGCCGGGAAGTAGTATTCTGCGGTGGACGTTGGGCGGCGTGCTGGCCGTGGCGGGGTTTGTCTGTTTCGCCTGGCAAGTGCCCGCCTTGGGCGACGACTGGTTTACCAATGGTATGTTCCACGCCATCGCCGCGGCGACGATCGTGGCGGCGGTGGCCACCATCAGCTTCCGCAGTCCCGTCTACTGCGCCATCTGGTTCGGCATGACTCTCACCGGCACGGCCGGATTGTTCCTGCTGGCCGGTGCCGAGTTCCTGGCCGTGGCCACGATCGTGGTCTACGCGGGGGCGATCCTCGTGACGTTCCTCTTCGTGCTTATGCTTTCCCAGCCGGAAGGCCATACGTCCTACGATCGCCGTAGTTGGGAGCCCATGCTCGCCGCCTTCACCGGCGCGGTGCTGGTGGGCATCCTCACGACGATGATCGGAACGGCGATCAAGACAAGCGCGAAGAATCTCCCCTTGTCGGACGCCGCGCAGCCAGCGGCGACAGAAGGGCAAACCGCGGCGCAGAACACCCAAGTTCGGCGCGGGTCTCCTGACCCCGCCGAGGCCTCCGACCGAAGGTCTCAACCTGCGCCGGGAGACCTTCGGTCGGAAGCGCGGCTCGGTCGGAGACCGGCCACAACAGAAACCGCGGCGCAGAACACTTCTCTCCCGGAGGGAGAAAGGGATCGGCCCCAAGTTCGGCGCGGGTCTCCTGACCCCGCCGAGGCCTCCGACCGAAGGTCTCAACCTGCGCCGGGAGACCTTCGGTCGGAGGCGTGGCTCGGTCGGAGTCCGGCCACAACAGAAACCAACACTTCTCTCCCGGAGGGAGAGGGGGATCGGCCGCCCACGATCTCGCAGTTGGGCGCCGAGCTTTTCACCCGTTACCTGGTCGCCGTGGAAGCGGCGGGAACCTTGCTCTTCGTGGCCCTCGTGGGCGCGGCGGTGATCGTGAGTCAAGGTCGCGCGGCCATGAAATGGGCGGCCATTCCGCGGGAAGGAGGCGCCGGGCATGTCTCCTGAACTGTCGGTATTGCACAGCTTACAGAGCTTCTTGGCCGTCGGGGCCGTACTCTTCGGCGTCGGGTTGATCGGTTTCTTGAGCCGGCGGAACATGATTGTCATGTTCCTCTCGGCCGAAATGATGTTGCAGGGCGTATCGCTCAGCCTGGTCGCCTGGGGCCGTTATCACCACGACCTCGCCGGCCAGATGCTGGTGATTTTCATTATTGCCGTGGCCGCCTGCGAAGCGGCCATTGCCCTGGCCGTGGTGCTCATGCTATTCGAACGCAAAGGCCATCTCGATATCGCCATGTGGCAGGAGCTTCGCGAATCGAACCAGCCGCCCTTCGAGGAAGAACCGCTTCTGCCGGAAAGCGGCGACGAGCCCCAGCACTGGCCGCACTTGACCCCCGCGGGCGTGTTGCCCGGAGCGGTCGCCGAGAAAGATTCTTACCGCCGCAAGGTCTGAAAATAGATCATGGAATCGTATATTCCCCATCTGCTGATCGCAATTCCCGCGCTGCCTCTGGCGGCCGCGGCGGTCGTCGCCGTGCTGGGCAAGCGGGTCTTGGGCGAGCAAAGCCATTGGCCCGTCGTACTCGCCTTGGCCGGCTCCTGCCTGGCAAGCGTGCTCTTGATCTTCGCCGTGCAGCAAGCTGGGAAAGACCATCAGCATGAGCGCCTCGTGAAACTCTGGACGTGGGCGACGGTGGAAGGTCCGGCAGTACCCAGTGCTCAGTACTCAGTACCCAGTCCTCAGCACGCCGCTGCCGAATCGGCGCCGACCGCCTTCCGCATGGACATCGTGCTCCGCGCCAACCCGCTCACGGCCATCATGCTCGGTATGGTCACGTTCGTCAGCACGCTGGTCGTTATCTACGCCAGCGGCTACATGCACGGCGATCCGGGCTACTGGCGGTTCTTCGCCTACGTGGCCCTCTTCGTCTTCTCAATGACGATGCTCGTCTCGGTGAGCAACTTCGTGCTGCTGTATGTCTTCTGGGAAGGGGTGGGCCTGTGCAGCTATCTGCTCATCGGCTTCTGGTTCGAGAAGCCGGCGGCCGCCGCAGCCGGCATGAAGGCCTTTCTTGTCACCCGCGTTGGCGACTGCGGTTTCGCCCTGGGCGTGTTCCTGCTTTGGACGACCTTCGGCACGCTCGACTTCCACGATTCGAAGGTTGAAACGATCCCCGCGGCCAACGGCCACGCGGCGCGGACCATCGTGCACGTTGACCCCGCGGAAGTTGCGGACCCCAACGTCCCTGGCGCGGTCGAGCACGGCATCTTCGGGCATTGGCGGCTGACGAAACACCCGTTTGAAAAAAGCGCCGTGATCACGGCAATCTGCCTGCTGTTGCTGGCGGGGGCATGCGGCAAGAGCGCGCAGTTCCCGCTGCACGTCTGGCTGCCGGACGCGATGGAAGGCCCCACGCCGGTCAGCGCCTTGATCCACGCGGCAACGATGGTCACGGCAGGCGTTTACCTGGTCGCCCGTTGCACGCCCCTTTATGCGGCTTCGCCCTACGCCCAGGAAATGGTTGCCACGATCGGCGGCTTCACGGCCCTGTTGGCCGCCCTGATCGCGCTAACGCAAACCGATTTGAAGCGGATCCTGGCCTACTCGACCGTCAGCCAGCTCGGATACATGTTCCTGTCGCTGGGCACGGGCAGCCGGTTGGGCGTGACCGCGGGCATGTTCCACTTGTTCACGCACGCCTTTTTCAAGGCCCTGTTGTTCCTGGGGGCCGGCAGCGTGATGCACGCCATGGGTGGCGTGATCGACATTCGCCAGTTCGGCGGGCTGCGGCGGAAGCTGCCGATAACCCATTGGACATTCCTCTTCGGCTGCCTGGCCCTGTCAGGCATCTTCCCCTTCGCCGGCTTCTGGAGCAAAGACGCCATTCTGGACGCGGTGCATGAGGCGATGGAGGTCCATCCGGGTTCGATGTTTGGATACCTCTATTACGCCGGCACGATCACGGCCTTCCTCACGGCGTTCTACACGTTCCGCGCCTATTTCCTCACGTTCCATGGCGAGGAGCGGATTCCCAAGGAGGCCGGCGGGCACCATGTACCCATGGTCGGCGCCCACGAGTCGCCGGCGGCCATGACCGGCCCGTTGGTGATCCTGGCGATCGGCGCGCTGACGGTGGGGGCCTATTTCTACTGGACGGGCGACTTCCTCGGGCGCCATGGACCCATGGTCGGCGGCGACTACGCAGGATTCCTCATGCAAACACCGGTGCTGAAGGTCTTGGAAACCAAGGCCGCGCCGGAAGGGTTGAACCTGACGGTGGCCCTGATCAGCACGGTCGTGGCGGCGGCCGGCATCGGCCTGGCCTGGTTGTTCTACGTGGCCCGGCGGGACCTGGCCGAGTCGGCGACGAAAGCGGCCAAGTCGCTGGGCCTGTATGCCCTGTCGCACGGCAAGTTCTTCATCGACGAGATCTATGCGGCCTTGATCGTGCGCCCGCTGGAGGCGCTAGCCGCGCTGCTGGCCCTGGCCGATAACTACTTGATCGATGGGACGGTGAATGCCTTTGGGGCCTTGCCGCGGGTGTTGGGCGCCGTGTTTCGTCCGCTGCAAGGCGGACTGCTTCAGTTCTATGCCCTCGTGATGGCGCTAGGTGTGCTGGCGCTGGTCGGGATGTTGTTGTGGTAAGCCAATGAAAAACCTGTTGCTCGTAACCCTGCTGCTTCCGGCGGCGACCGCGATCGTGGCCGGCCTTGGGCGGCGGGCACCATGTACCCAGGGTCGGGCCCGCTGCTGGGCCCTGGCGGCCTCGCTGGCGACGCTCGTGGGGGCGATCTGGCTGGCTGCCCGTTTCCACGCCGGCGCTGTGGCCTTCGCAGCCACCGACTATCCTTGGTTCGCCGCCGCGGGCATCCCGCTGGACATCCGCTTCAGCATTGCCCTGGACGGCCTGAGCCTCTGGCTCTTTGTGCTCACGGCCCTGCTGCAGGTCGTAGCCGTGTTGATAAGTTGGGAAGCGATCAAGGACCAGCAGTCGCTGTACTACCGTTTGCTGCTGCTATTGGGCACGGGCATGCTCGGCGTGTTCGTCGCCCGCGACATTATCCTCTTCTACCTGTTCTTCGAATTCACGCTCGTGCCGCTGTTTTTCCTCATCGGCATCTGGGGAAGCGAGCAGCGGCGCTACGCGGCGATCAAGTTCTTCCTTTTCACGCTGGCCGGAAGCGTGCTGACGTTGCTGGGCCTGCTGGCAATCGTTTTCTGGGTTGCCAACGACGGCGGAAAGTTGACATTCTCGATCCCGGACCTGACGAAGTACCTGGACGGTCATCCCATGCCCCATGCCATGCAGGTTGCGATCTTTTTCGCCCTCTTCGCCGGGTTTGCCATCAAGGTTCCGCTCTTTCCCTTGCACACCTGGCTGCCGCTGGCCCACGTCGAGGCCCCGGCCGCGGGCAGCGTCCTGCTGGCGGGCGTGCTCTTGAAGATCGGCACCTACGGCTTCCTGCGATTCAGTCTGCCGATGCTGCCCTATGCCGCGGCCGCAAGCATGCCTTGCCTGCTCTGGCTGTCGGTGGCGGGGATCATCTACGGCGCCCTGGTGGCGCTTGCGCAAAGCGACATGAAGCGGTTGATCGCCTATTCCAGCGTCAGCCACCTGGGCTTCTGCATGCTGGGCATTTTCGCCCTCAATCCCCTGGCCGTGCAGGGCGGGGCCTTGCAGATGATCAACCACGGGCTATCGACCGGCGGCCTGTTCGCCCTGGTTGGCATGCTCTACGAACGTTATCACACGCGGCGGATCGCCGATTTCGGCGGCATCGCCCGCGAAGTTCCCGTGCTGGCCTTCTTCATGCTCTTCATGACGTTGGCCAGCATCGGCCTGCCCGGGCTGAACGGTTTCGTGGGCGAGTTCCTCTTGCTGATGGGCATGTTCCAGCGGGCTTGGGGACCGGCAGCGACCGTCTGGACCTGGCAATACCGCATCATTTCCGTGCTGGCCGTCAGCGGCGTCGTGTTGGGGGCCTGGTATATGTTATCGCTGGTGGCCCGCGTCTTCTTCGGCCCCTTGCGGGAGCGGAAGCATGCCGAGCCGATCTCTGACCTCAGCCTCCGCGAGATTCTGGCCTTGACGCCTTTGTGCCTGGCCATCGTCTGGATCGGCGTGCAGCCGAGGTTCTTTCTCGACCGCATGGCCCCCAGCCTCGATCGGTTGACTCGCCGGGCGGTGCGTGAAGACGACGAAAGGGCGTTGCTCTACCGTCTGCCACCGTCGGTCGGAGGGGAAAAGGACAACCCTGAAATCAATGACAGTGCCCCGGACCCGTATGACGAGGGACGCGAAGATTCCAATCCATCGACAACGGAGATTGCCCGTGTCCCTTGAAGTCGTCAGTTTCTTGAGTGCCGAAATCGTGCTCGTCGTGGCGGCGCTGGCCATTTTCATGGGCGGGGCGTTTTTCGCGGCGCAAAAGGTCTGGGCCCCCCTGGCCCTTGCCGCCATCGTGCTGGCCGCTGCTTCGCTTGGGGCGTGCGGCGGAAACGAGCACTATCTGCAGCACGCCATGGACCCGCATTACGTCAGCGCCGATGCCCTGTCTGCCGGCGGCCGTTGGTTCGCGCTGGCGATCGGTGCGGTGATGGTGCTCATGGCCTGGCGACCGCTGGCCCATGGCGGCACGCCGGAATATCTCGGCTCGCTCCTGCTGGTCGTTGCCGGGCTGATGCTGGTCGCCTCGGCGGCCAACCTCGTGCTGCTGTTCGTGGGACTGGAGTTGATCTCGATCCCGACCTACATCCTCTTGACACTGGGGCGTCGCGACCCGGCCAGCCAGGAAGCGGCCGCCAAGTATTTTTATCTGAGCGTGCTCGCCTCGGCAATTTCGCTTTATGGTTTCAGCTTCCTCTATGGAACCAGCGGCACGATGCAACTGCACAGCTTTCGGCCGCAACCAGGGTTCGAGATCCTGAGCAAGGTGGCCATGGTCCTGGTCGTCGCCGGGCTATGCTTCCGCATTACGGCGGTACCGTTCCACTTTTACGCCCCGGACGTTTATCAGGGCACGATCCAGGCCAACGCGGCCTTGCTCTCGGTCCTGCCCAAGGCGGCCGGACTCCTGGCCTTGGTGCGGCTGATCGTGCTGGGCATTCCCGATATCGGACCGTTCGCCTGGAAAATCTTTCTCGTCCTCTCGGTACTGACGATGACCGTGGGCAACGTGCTGGCCCTCTGGCAGGAGAACGTCCGCCGGCTGTTTGCCTATTCATCGATCGCCAATGCCGGCTACATGCTCATCGGCCTGGCCGTCGGGCTAGCGCCGGGCACCAAGGGCGGCATGTGGGACGGCGTCGGGGCCACTTTCTTCTATCTCTGCGTGTACGCGGCGGCCACGCTCGGCACGTTCGCGGTCTTCGCCTATCTCGGCCGCGAGAAACAGCAGGTCGAGACCGTCGAGGAGTTGGCCGGTTTGGGCCGCACCCGCCCCGTGATGGCCGCCGCGCTGGCCGTTTGCATGTTCAGCCTTGCCGGCCTTCCGCCCGCCGCGGGACTTTGGGGCAAGCTGCTGCTCTTCGGCAGCGCCTTGAACGTGCAGGATCCCGAGGGTCTTCGCTTGCGAGGGTGGTTCATCGGGCTGGCCGTGCTCGGCGCGTTGAACGCGGCGGTAGCGGCCTACTACTATCTCCGTATTGTCAGCTTGATGTACTTTCGCGAACCGCTGGCCACGCCTCGCGCCGAAGGCGGTCTCGGCGCCTGCGTCGCGGCCCTGCTGTGCAGCCTGGCCGTGCTCGTATTGGGCTTCTATCCCGGGCCGTTGATGAAAGGCTGCGTCGACGCGGCAAGCAGGGAGCAGGGAGCAGGGAGCGGGGAGCAGGCAGGACACAGCGGGGAGCAGGGAGTCGAACACGATGGAACACAATCCCTACGCATCGCCTCGGGCTCAAGGTGACGTCAGCCATGTCAGGCGCGGAAACCTCCCTACCATTCTGGTGGTGTGTCTATATCTACTCCTCGCCTTGAATGGGGCGGTCCAGGTGACCCGGCCAGAAAGCGCCGCCCTTCGGCTGATTCTGTGGGCGCTGACCGGCTCGACAGCGACTTATTGGTGTGTGGTTGACTCGCGCATTCTCGGTCGCCCGATTGTGCAATCGCTGCATTGGATCATGTTCTTCACCTGGCCGGTTGCCGTGCCCCTGTACCTTGTCTACTCCCGGAAACTGCGTGGTCTGGGAATTGCCGTCATCCATGTGATCGGCCTGTTGATCGTTACGGCCCTGGCCACTTTCTTGGCCGGATATATCACCTACGGAAATCTCTGGCTGACAAGATTACGACACTAGACCGCCAAAACAACGGCTGGTTGCAAGGCGTGCCGCCTTGCCGGTGGTTCCGGCGGCCAAAACCTGGTAGAATCAAGAGTAGCACGAATGCCACTGTTTCAACTTCCATTTCACGTAGACAGCGTTGCGGGAAATGTCGTCATTGGCTTCTCGGTTGGCATCGTGTTCACAGTGTTTACGGTCTTGGGCGACCGCAAGGTTTGGCCGTTCCGACCGATTGCGGAGCTGTTCGTTGCCATCCGCATGGAGGCAATCGATGAGCCGAAACGGTTTGCACTGTTCAAGAAAGTCATGTATTCGCTGGCGGGTTTGTTTTTCCTGATCGGTTTGTTCTACGGCCTTGTGCTGGTTGGCGTCATAGGAAACGGCAATCCACCGCTTGCGCCAACGATTGAGGAATTCAATAGGATGCAACAAGGAGCACGCAAGTAGAGCAGGGAGCAGAAGGCTGGAATTTCAGGTTTCAGATCTCAAATTTCAGGTTAATAATCTCGAACACTTTCATCATTCGTAATTTCACACCATGGCCCGACGTCGCTCACATGCCTCCGAACTCGTCAAGCTGCTGGAGTCGGCCGCGCAGCCGCTCTATGTGCTCGACGATGACTTCGTGATCATCTACCTGAATGAGGCCTGCCGCAACTGGTTGGGGCCCGATGCGGAAGATCTGCTGGGACGGAAATGTGTCTATCATTCCGGCGACGAACTGACCGGCACGGATCGAACGGCCGCTGGGCTCTGTCCGCCGCCGGCTGTGCTGGAAGGCCGCGAGGTTTCGGCCGATGTGGCCAATCTCTTCGCTCCGCAGACGCGATTTCGCCGTGCCCGTTTCGTGCCCCTCCGCTGGCCGGATGATGCGATCGTGTGCATCGTGGCCCTGGTCGATCCGCAAGACTGCGTGGAGAAAACGCCGGACGTCGTGGCGACGCAGAGCAGCGAATGGCAGGACCTTCACGAGCAGTTGCAGCGGTTCCGGCAGCAGACGGCCCTGCGGCACCGTATCGAGCGGGTCGTGGGCGTTACGCCGGCGATCCGGCGGGCCCGTGCCCAGGCCGAAGTGGCGGCCGCCACGCGGGCCAGCGTCCTGTTGCTGGGACCGCCGGGAAGCGGCCGCCGTCACCTGGCCGAGGCGATTCACTACCGCGGTCCGGCCGAAGCGTGCGGCGCGCTTGTGCCGCTGGACTGCGGGCTCTTGGACGTCGAACTGATCCAGTCGACGCTCCGTAGCGTGGCCCTCGGCCCGCCGGGCGGAGGCACGCTCTTGCTGTGCGATGCCGATCAGCTTTCCGCCGAGAGCCAGGCGGCGTTGGCTTCGGTCCTGCCGACGGCCAAGTACCCTCTGCGCCTGATATCCACCGCCGCCACGCCGTTGGTCGACCTGCCGCCACGGGGGATTTTTCGCGAGGACCTGGCCGCGATGTTGAGTACGATCACCATCGAGTTGCCCCCGCTGGCCAAACGCCGCGACGACTTGCCGCTGCTGGCCCAGGCGCTTCTGGAGGAGCAGAACGCCCGCGGCGGTCGGCAGCTCGGCGGGTTCTCCTCCGAAGCCCTCGACCAGATCTGCGCCTACGCTTGGCCGGGCAACGTCGCCGAGCTGGCGCAGGTGGTCGCCGAGTGTCATGCCCGGGCCGCCGCTACACTGATCGCGCTTGGAGAGCTGCCCGAGCGGCTGCGCCTGGCTGCCGAGGCCGCAGCCCGTCCGCGCCGCAAGGAGGAACCGATCCAGCTCGATGAGTTCGTGGCGCGCATCGAACGCGAGTTGATCCGCCGGGCCTTGGCCCGCGCGAAAGGAAACAAAACCAAGGCCGCAAGACTCTTGGGGCTGAACCGGCCGCGGCTGTATCGCAGGATGGTGCAGCTTGGGCTGGCCGAGGAAGGGGAAGAAGTGTAGGCCGGAACAGGCTTGCGCAGTTCCGGCAGGAATCGGCATCAATGCCGGAACTGCGCAAGCTTGTTCCGGCCTACGTAGCTTATACTACTTATGGCCAAAGACACTAATCCATCGTCCCCTGCCCGCTTGATCATCTGTGAACGCAGCGGTTTGTGGTCGGTTGCTCTGCGCGGCGAACTGGCCGAGGCGGGCGTCCGGCTGTGGGAGTGCCGCAGCCTGCCGGAGGCCTGGGAGGCTTTGGCGCAAACACCATCCGCCTTCGTGATCGCGGAAGCCGTGCGCGAGAACCTCGACAACCTCTTGCGGCGAATGGCCTGGTTCTCGCGGGATTTCCCCCAGGGCCGCATTGCCGTGGTGGCCCAAAAGAACATGGCCCGTTTCGAGTGGCTCTTGCGCGAGGCGGGGGCAGTCCATTTCCTCACGTCGCCCCGGCGACTGACTCCCCTGGCCGGCCTGGTGGTCCGTCATCTGGCCAACGTGCCGCTGCCTGCGCAAACCATGGTCCAGCGGATCTGGGCAAGCCTACCCTGGGGCCCGCCGGGAACGTAGAATGCTTCTACCTCTACTCCCAGGAACCGTTTGAAAATGCCTCCACCTGTCAGCGAACCGGCCGTCCGCGGCGCCCTATCCAGTTTTCAGGATCCCGAAACCGGCCGCAATGCTGTCCAGCTTGAGCAGATCCACCAGGTCCAGCTTCGCGACGGGAAGCTCTGCGTGACCCTCGGGCTGACCAGTTGGGCGGCGCCGCTGTGGAACGAAATCCGCGATGAACTGGGCACGCTGCTCACGACCCGCTTCCCCGGGCAGGCAGTTGAGGTCCATGTCGAGGAGCACCATCGCCCGGCCGAGCCGTCGGGGCAACTCGGGCTGACTGCCAAGAGCGTAATCGTTGTGGGGGCGGGCAAGGGCGGCGTGGGAAAAAGTTCGATCGCTGCCTATCTCGCCTGCGGTCTGGTCCGCTGCGGGGCCAAAGTCGGCCTGATGGACGCCGACGTCTACGGCCCCAGCATTCCGCACCTCTTCGGAATCAACGAGGCGCCGCGGCTGGTTGACGGCAAGATCCGGCCCGTCGAGGCCGCCGGCGTGAAGGTCCTTTCGATGGGCCTGTTGGTCCCGCCGCGGGAAGCGGTCGTGTGGCGCGGGCCGATGCTGCACAAGGCCCTCACGCAGTTCGTCGGCGACACGGCGTGGGGCGACCTGGACTACCTCGTGGTCGACATGCCGCCGGGCACGGGCGACGTGGCCATTTCGCTCTCGCAACTGCTCAACGTGACGGGGGCTGTGGTGGTCTGCACGCCCCAGGACGTGGCCCTGCTGGATGCCACGCGGGCCATTACCATGTTCCGCCACGTGAAGATCGAAGTACTCGGCATGGTCGAAAACATGAGCTTCTTCCTTTGCCCCGCCTGCGGCACGCGGCACGAAATCTTTGGTTCGGGCGGTGCCCGGCGGCGGGCCGCCGAGATGGACGTGCCGCTGCTGGGCGAGGTGCCGTTGGATACGCAACTTCGCATCCTTGGCGACGAAGGCCGGGTATTCGCCTCGTTCGACCATGCTCCCACGCGGGAGTATCTGGAGGCCATTCCCCACGCGCTGGTCAGCAACCTGGCCCGCGCCCATCGTCGCCGCCCGGTGATGCCCACGCTGCCGCTGCTGTGAACTTAGTACTTAGTACTTAGTACTTAGTACTGAGTACTGAGTACGCAGAGGCTGTGGATCTTTCAAGACTGTCGTCGTAAGTCGTTATTCTTCATCGTTCGGTCGACCGAGAAATAAGGACTTACGTCCTGCACGTAAGAAAACGCTCGATAGATTCACATCCTCGCAGACCTACTTCACCGCTTCTTCAAGCCGGGCAGGCAGAGCCGCGTGCTTGGGGAAAAGCGGTGAATTGCAAACTCCCCAGCGGGCCAGCCGATAGGTGAATGCCGTCTTCAAACAGCCCAGCCCGTAAACGCAGCTCCGCCGGAAGTTGATCGACGACGATTCCTTCTCGTAGCGCGTCGGGCAGCTTACCTCGGAGATGATCTCGCCCAGCCAGACGATCTGCGCAAGTATCTGGTTGTCGAACACGAAGTCGTTGGAACAGGCGTCGAATTGCAGCCGCTCCAGGAGCTGCCGCGAGTAGGCCCGATAGCCCGTGTGATACTCGGAAAGCTTCACACCCAGGATGAGATTCTCGGCCCACGTCAGGCAGCGGTTGAAAACGTATTTCCAGATGGGCATGCCGCCTTTCATGGCATGTCGGCCCAGGACGCGCGAGGCCAGCACGCACGAATAGAGGCCCGAGCCGATCATGGCCACCATCGCGGGGATGAGCCGCGGTGTATATTGATAGTCGGGGTGGACCATGATCACAATGTCGGCCCCGGCTTCCAGGGCCAAGCGATAGCAGCTCTTCTGGTTGGCCCCGTAACCCGCGTTCACCGGATGGACGTGGACGATCGTATGGGGAAGCGTGCGGGCGACCGCGGTCGTTTCGTCGCGGCTGGCGTCGTCGACGACGATCACCAGGTCGACGACGCCCTGTTCCATCACCTCGTCGTAGGTTCGCTTCAGGGTCCGCGCGGCATTGTACGCCGGCATCACCACAACCACCTTCTTGTCACGGAACATACGTGCCTCAAGGGAGTTCAAGAAAGAAATATCGCGCGATCCGGAGGGGCGCTCCGGAAACTCTATTGTAATTGGTCCCCATCCGCTTTGCAGCCCTGGGGCACGACTTGGTGGGCAAAGGATGGAAACCAAGGGAAGCGGTTATAGGGGTTAGGCCGGTTATTCCCCTACTTCCGCAACTTGCCCCTCTTGTCCGCCTGCCAGCAGCGGCCGCTTTCCACATCCAGGGCCGTCAGCCAGCCGTCGCCGTAACACCACGTGTCGATGCATTTCAGATGGCCCAGATCCAGAATCTCGCCGCTCTTCTGCGCCGTGTGACCCACGATCGCTGTCTTGCCCGAGACGTGCGGGCCCGGCACGTGCCGCTTGAGCGACTCCCAGAGCAGCACTTCGCGCGGCAGCCGGTCCAACGGCAGGTCGGCCCGATAATTGGCGTGCACGAAGAAGTGCCGCTCGGTCTCGAAGGCCAACGGGCAACAGGCGAGGAACTCGATATGGGTTGGCCAGACATCGCCTGGACGGGGAGATCCGTAACTGGCAAGCGTGGCGTCGCCCCCGAAGAGCAGCCAGTCGGCGAGAAGATCGGTGCGGCCGCGGCAGATGTCAAGCATCGTCTCGTCGTGATTCCCCAGCAACGGAATCAGGCGCGTCTGCTTGTTTAAGGCGATGAGCGCTTCCAGCACGCCGCAAACGTCCGGCCCGCGATCGGCATAGTCGCCCAGTGCGACGATCGTGTCTTCGCCGCGCGGATCGACGGCCGCCAGCACCGTTTGCAGAGCGGCCAGGCAACCGTGAATGTCGCTGATGGCAATGATTCGGCCGGACATGGTTTATCCCAAGCTTATGCCCCGATCGCCGATCGTATAGGGAATGATCTCGTCGGGGCACGCGCTGCCGCGGTGCTTGCTCACGTACATCGCCCGGCGAAAGTGCATCCCTTCGCGGATCTTGCCGAGGTGGATGATCGTGTTGGCGTTGGCCAGCAGATCGCCTTCATCCAACGACCGTTCGATCAGGCCGTCGAGCGTGGTTTCCTGCGAAGTATAGAGCAACACGCAGCCGATCGCTTGGGGATCGTAGGAGTGGCCGGCTACGGCGGCGGCGTTCTCGCGATAATGCTCGCGGAAAAGGTCGCGTGCAACCCACTCGGCGTCCTTGCGCAAGATCTGATGATAGATATACTCGAACAATTCGATCTGCACCGAATCGCTGGGCCGATCGACCGGCTCGATGCCGTCGACCACCGCCCGTCGCACGCCGCCGACGAAGTTGCGGTAGAAGAAGGCGATCGTGGCGTTCAGCCTGCGGGCCAGTTCCGCTTGCCAATCGTGCCAGGCGTCGAAATCCATGTCCTGCCGCGTGACCCGGCGGCCGCGAGAACTGAAGATGTGCAGGCACTCGTCGCGGCGGCGATCGGCGGCGAAGAAACCGGATAGTTCGACGTGGGCCTCTGGATCGCCGGTGGCCAGTTCCCAGCCGAACATCCGCCGCGCGTAGTCGGCGTGGTTCTGCGAATCGCCCCGGGCCGTCATGTCGAACACCACGCCCGGCCGGCCCTCCTGTTTCAGTCCGGCACGGGCGAATTGCAGGCCGAACTGGGTCTTGCCGATGCCGGTGGAACCGACGACGACGGTCAGTGTGCCCGGCAACAGGCCGCCGCCCAGGAGCTCATCCAGGCCGTCGATGCCGGTCGATAAACGAGTAAGTGTTGTCATGCTTCACTTGGACATCAAGACGGCCGCGGCCGCGGTGACAATATAAAAACTCAACAGTGCCCACCAACCGACCACGACAATCCGCCGCGGATTCGGAATGAATGCCAGCACAATCATGCTTGCCAGGGCCCCGAACCCGAACACGGCGGCACAAACGGTGACAAGGTTGACCGGAGAATTGCCAGTCCCCGTCCAACGCGCGATGCTGGTGATCGCGCTCATGAGCACGGCGATCACCGTTGCCAGCCCGAGCAACTCGCCCAGCGAGAACTGCTTCATCTCGGCATTGACCGGTGGTTCGCCGGGCCTGATCAGGGGTGCCGGAAGGAGGCGCTGGAACTCCGGTGGTTCGTCCGGCGAGAGTGGATACTCGTCCGGCAGCGGCTGCGGCGGTTCGTCATGCGGCTCGGGCATACCTCTATTCTAGCCGGCTCCTACTTCTTCTCCACCAGCCAGATATTGCGGAAACGGACCGGATTGCCGTGGTCTTGGAAATAGAGCGGGCTAGGCTCCGGACCTTCCGGGAACGGAGATGCCGTGGTGGCGTGCGGCACTTCGGTGTCCTTCTGCACCTCGACGCCGTTGTGACGGACGGTGAGGCGGGCATTCTTTACTCTAACCCGAAGCGCAAGCGAGGGCAACTCCCTGCCCATATCTAGCAGATCCGCGGCATCTGCTCGCCGGAAAGTAGATCGAGGATTCGCCCGCCGCCCAGGGGACTTCGCACCTCGACCAGCCGGGGATGTGCGCCGGTCACCCGGCCGATAATCGCCGGGTCGTTTGCTGCCGGATGGTGGCGCAAGATGTCCAACACCCGCTCGGCCGACGGCGGCGCGACGAAGGCCACCAGCCGGCCCTCGTTGGCCACATAAAGCGGGTCGAGGCCGAGAATTTCGCAGGCCGCAGCGACGGGCTCGAAAACGGGAATCGCCGCTTGTTCAAGCTCGATGCCCACCTGCACATCCAGGGCGATTTCGTTCAGTGCCGCGGCGAGCCCCCCGCGGGTCAGATCGCGGAGGCAATGCAGATCGGCGCCAGCGACCAACAGGGCCTCGACCAATCCGGCCAGCGATGCGCAATCGCTTTGCAGTGTACTCTCGAAATCAAGCCCCTCGCGGACCGACATCACGGCCATGCCATGTCGGCCCAGGTCGCCGCTGACCAGGACCACGTCGCCTGGTGTCACACGCGGCGGCGCGATGTCGATGCCCGGCGGCACAAGACCCACGCCGGCCGTGTTGATGAAGATGCCGTCGCCCTTGCCGCGGTCCACGACCTTCGTGTCGCCGGTGATGATCCGCACACCCACCTCGCGGCTGGCCGCAGACATCGACTCGACGACGCGGCGGAGCGTATCCATTGGCAAGCCTTCTTCGAGGATGAAGCTCGCGCTGAGATAGAGCGGCTTGGCCCCGGACATTGCCAGGTCGTTCACCGTGCCGTAAATGGCCAGTTTGCCGATGTCGCCGCCGGGAAAAAACAGTGGCCGAACTACAAAGGTGTCGGTGGTCATCGCCAGGCGTCCGCCCGCGATTTCCACCACTGCGCTGTCGTGGGCGGGGACCGGCGGACCATCGGCGGCGAAGGCCGGGCGGAACAAGCCTTCGATCAGGGTCCGCATGAACCGCCCCCCGCCGCCGTGGGCCAGTTGCACCGTGGCATGCTCGATGATCGGCAGCGGACAGGAGAGGGTGAAGTCTGGGAATTCGGGTTGCGACATCGGAAGCTTGTGGTAGGCGGTAATGGTTCAGGTGTTGGAAAACAACCACTGTGTACTCAGTACTCAGTACTCAATTCCGCCGGCGATAACGATAATACGCTGCGCAGGCCCCTTCCGACGACACCATCGGAGCGCCTAGCGGATGGTCCGGCGTGCAGCGGACGCCGAAGGCCGTGCACTCGTGCGGCTTCTTCTGGCCCTGCAAGACCAGACCGGCGATGCACTCCGCCGGTTCCTCGGCCGTGATATGGGCGACGCCGAACCGGCGGTCGGCGTCGAAAGGGGCAAAGGCCTCGCGCAGCGACCAGCCGCTATCGGGGATTTCGCCGATCCCGCGCCATTTCCGCGGCACGACCTCGAAGACGTCTTTCAAAATCTGCAAGGCGGTCGGATTGCCTTCCGGGCGGACGGCCCTGGAGTATTGGTTCTCGACGACGGCCCGGCCTTCTTCGAGCTGCCGGACACACATCAACACGCCTTGGAGGATGTCCAACGGTTCAAAACCCGTGACCACGATCGGGACGTGGTACTTCTCGGCGATCGGCTCGTACGGCCCCGTGCCCATGATCGCGCAGACGTGGCCGGCGGCCAAGAAGCCTTGCACGCGGCAGGAGGGCGAACCGAGCACGGCACGCATGGCCGGCGGCACCAGCACGTGCGAGACCAGTACGGAGAAGTTCGTCAGTCCCAGCCGAGAGGCCTGCACCACGGCCATGGCGTTGGCCGGCGCGGTCGTTTCGAAGCCGACGGCGAAGAAGACGACCTGCTTGCCGGGATTCTTCCGGGCCAAGACGATGGCGTCCATGGGCGAGTAGACGATCCGCACGTCGCCCCCTTCCGACTTCACCGTGAACAGGTCCTTGGTCGATCCCGGCACGCGCAGCATATCGCCGAACGAACAGAAGATCACGTCGGGCCGCGCGGCGATGGCCAATGCCCGGTCGATCATCTCCAACGGCGTGACGCAGACCGGGCAGCCGGGGCCGTGGATCAAGTTGATTTCCGCCGGCAACATTTCATCCAGCCCGAAGCGCAGGATGGAGTGGGTTTGCCCGCCGCAGACTTCCATGATGTTCCACGGCCGGGTCGTTGCCCGGGCAATGGCCGCCGCCAACTGCCTGGCCGCGGCGGCGTTTCGATATTCGTCGAGGTATTTCATGGAGGTTCCGCGCTCTCCGCCTCCCCAATCTGCTGGAGGTAGGAGAATATCTCCGTGGCTTCTTTCTCATCCACACGGCTGATGGCAAAGCCTGCGTGGACGATCACAAAGTCGCCCACGACGGCCTCGGGCACGTAGACCAGGCAGATTTCCTTGCGGATGCCGCCGAACTCGACCTTGGCCATGGGCAGTTCGTTCTGCAGATACGTTTCGGCCACTTTACCGGGGATTCCCAGGCACATCGATCGATCCTTGCAATTGTTGGGCGGCCACGAAGACTTGTCCCAGGGCAATCCCGCCGTCGCCGGGCGGCACCCGCTGATGAGTATACACGGTGAAGCCTCCTTCCAGTAAACGCCCTCGGACCCGCTGGGTCAACAGGGCATTCTGGAAACAACCGCCGGTAAGCACAACTTGATTGCAATCGCCCGCCTGGGCCAGGTCGAGAGCCAAGCCGGCAAGGGCATCGTGGAAGCGGGCGCTGATTCGGCCGGCCGGTTCGCCCCTGAGGCGTTCTTCGACGATCTGCCGGATCATCGGTTCCCAATCGGCGATCAGTCCGCTTTTCGATGCCCGCAGCGGTATCGAATAGGATGCGGTGGTCTCTGCCTCCGCGGCGAATTCCAGATTCATCGCCGCCTGGCCCTCGAAGGTCATTTCCTGCCAGAATCCGCACAGAGCAGCGACGGCGTCGAACAGCCGGCCCATGCTGCTGGTCCGCGGGCAATTCAGGCCACGGGCGAGCATGGCGGCCAACGCCCGTTGCTCGGATTCCGAAAACCACTCGCGAGCAAGGCAGGACAGTTTTTCAACCTGTCTCTCTCTTCCCCCGAAGACCGGGGGGCCTAATATCTCGTAAAGCAACCCCAGTGCCGCCCGTCGTGGTTGGCGGGCTGCCCAATCGCCGCCGGGCAGGGGGAAGTTGCGGAGATGGGCTACGCGACGATACTCCGCGCCGTGGCAAGAAAGGGCCTCGCCGCCCCAGATCGTGCCGTCGGGGCCGTAGCCCGTACCGTCCCACGCGAGCCCCAGAACGGGGCCCTCCAGACCGTGTTCCGCCATGCACGCGGCTACATGGGCATGATGATGTTGCACGCGCAGGATGGGAATGTGAGACTTGCGAGCCAGTTCCTCGGCATATCGCGTTGAACCGTAATCTGGGTGCAAATCGCAGGCCACCATTTTGGGTTCTAAGGTGAAGAACTCCAGCAGATCGTCGATCGCCCGCCGAAAGACGCTTAAGCTCAGCAGACTTTCCAAATCGCCAATATGCTGGCTGAGCACGACGCTTGTCATCCCGCCTCTAGGCGGATTTTCGCCTAAAGGCGAGACGACAAGCGCCACGGCATTTTTCAAATGCCCGCCGACGGCCAGGATCGGGGGCGCGGCCAAATTCAACTTGATCGGCAGTGGGGCGAAACCTCGAGCACGCCGCAAGACTTGGAGGCCGTCGGAGCCGACGCGGGCGACGGAATCGTCCACCGGCCGCACGATGGGGCGATTGTGGACCAGCAGCAGATCGGCAATGGCCTCTCTTGCCACGTGCCCCAGGCCGCCAAGGCGCTGCAAGGCGTCGTCGACCTCGATGGCCATCGGCTCCTCCGAGAGATTGCCGCTCGTGCAAACCATCGGCCGCGCGACGGCTTCCATCAGCAGGTGGTGCAGCGGCGTGTAGGGCAGCATCACGCCGAGATACGGATTGCCCGGGGCGACACTTGCGACGATCTGTGGCGGGGAGTTCTCGCCTTCCCTGGACAGCCGGGACGGCCGCACCCTGTCGACTATTCGCCTTAACAAGAGGATGGGTGCGGCGGGAGACAACAACTCGCGGGCTTCATCTTCTGAAACCCTACAGCATCGCCGAACGGCATCGAGTGTGGGAAACATCAGGGCAAAAGGCCGGTCAGGACGGTGCTTTCTTCGCCGCAAACGAGCGACGGCGTCGGCATCGGTCGCGTCGACGAGGAGTTGAAAACCGCCGAGTCCCTGCAAGGCCACGACCTGGCCCGCGCAAAGCGCGTCTGCGGCCGCCCGCAACGCGGCGTCGCCTTCCGTCTTGAGCTGGCCTCGGGCATCCAAGAGGCGCAACTGCGGTCCACAACGCGGGCAAGCGATCGGCTGGGCGTGGAAGCGGCGATCGGCCGGGTCGTCATACTCGGCCTGGCAGGCGGGGCACAGGGGGAATTTGGCCATCGCGGTTCGCGGCCGATCGTAGGGCAACTGCCGGATGATCGACCAGCGCGGTCCGCAATTCGTACAATTCGTGAAAGGGTAGCGATAGCGCGGCTGCCGCGGGTTGGCGATCTCTTCACGGCAAGCCGCGCAAGTGGCCAGGTCAGCCGGGATCGTCGGCCGCGGCGGCGCATCGCCAGGCACAGCGCGAATTTCAAAGCGGGCGCCGGTCGGGGCTTGAGCAGGGAGCGGCCGCAATTCCTCGATCTCGACCGAGTCGATCCGCGCCTGAGTCGGGGCCCGGCTGCCCAGCACTTCCAGGAAGTCGGCAACTGCCGCCGCGGGGCCAGTGATTTCCAGACGCACAGCGTCGGCCTCGTTCTGGACCCAGCCGATCAGGCCGCGCTCGCTGGCGGTTCGATAGACAAACGGGCGGAAACCGACACCTTGAACAACACCGCGAACGGTAATCGCCACGCGACGCGCGTTCGATGGTTGCTCAATCGACCTCAATACAGTTCGTAAGGTGCAAGCCGGCGGGGACGGTCATGGCGGCATGTTGCGCAAGCTGCTTGCAATAGTAGCTGGAACAAGAACCATGGAGCCAGACACAGTCGCCGTCGACAACGACGGAAAGATTGGCCACTCCGCCGCCTGTTTCTCGTTGCACGGCCTTTTCAATCGAATCGGCTAGGGCCTCAGCCTCGGCCAATGTCTGGGGAACGAGCGCCAGCAACTCGGGCGAAACGGGTTGCATATCCCGCAACTGGTCCATGGGATCCTCCCTTAACCGGTTTGGCGACTATTCTCGCGTCGCCTGCAAGAGCCCATCCATAACCACTCCGTGCACAGGCGTCTGCGCGAGGGCAGAATCCCGGCAATTCCTAATTTAACGGACCCAACCCCATCCTGTCAACGGCACTGGCGGCATTTTTTTTCAAATCCATTCAATCCAAAGGTGGGGTGTATTTTTCGGCACTTCCTATTTTGGTGCGGGAAAGCGAATAACTGGGGTGGGATCTGGTCCCACCTGCGGCCAATCACAATACCCTGTTCGAGCCATTCAAGGGAACTTGACTTCCCGGCCCTCCGCGTCCCAGCACTCAAAAACGAGGTGCTCGGGCCCCGCGTGCTCGTCGCCCACAATCTGCACGGTCATGCTGCCTTCGTCTTCCAGCCGGGCCAGGTCGTGCCGCTTGCGGTTGTTCAAGTAATCGGCAACTTCGGGGGCCACGGTCACGCGGACCTGCACGATCGCCGGCTTCTGGGCGATCACGATCAACAGCCGCACGACGTCGATGGCCATGCTCTCGGGAGTCTTCACCACCGCGGAGCCGCGGCAGCATGGGCAATCCTTGTAGGCGCTCCGCTTCAGGCCTGGCCGGATCCGCTGGCGCGTCATTTCGATCAGACCGAAGGGGCTGGTGCGGAGGATCTTCGTGCGGGCCCGGTCGCGGCGGACCGCATCGCGCAAGGCCCGTTCCACGCCGCGGCGGTGCCGTTCCTTGTGCATGTCGATGAAGTCGTTGACGATCACCCCGCCCAGGTCGCGGAGGCGCAACTGGCGGGCGATCTCCTTGGCCGCGTGGATGTTCATCTGGTAGGCGGTCTCTTCGGCGTCGCCTTCGGCGCGGAAACTGCCGCTGTTGACGTCGATGGCCACCAGGGCCTCGGTCTGGTCGATGACGATCGACCCGCCGGACTTCAGCGGCACGGTGCGGGCGTGGATCTTGGCGATCTCGTGGTCTAGGCGGTGCTTGAAGAAGAGCGGCTCCTTGCCTTCATAATGTTGCAGGCGACTGACGTACCGCGGCATGACCAGTTGCAGGAACTCGCGGGCCCGCTCGTAGGCCGCTTGTTCGTCGATGTAGATCGTATCGACCTCCGCCGTGAAGATGTCGCGGATGGTGCGGATGATCATGTCGCTTTCCTGGTAGATGTCGACGGGGGCGGGCATTTTCTTGATCCGCCGCACGATGACCTTCCACAACCGCAGCAGGTAGGCCAGGTCGCGCGAGAGCTCGCGTTTGGAGCGGTCGGCCCCGGCCGTGCGGACGATGAAGCCGATGCCCTTGGGCGGATTGAGCTCGAGCATGATGTCGCGGAGCTTGCGGCGGACGTCTTCGTCCTCGATCTTCCGCGAAACGCCGATGCGGCCCAGGGCCGGCATCAGCACCAGGTAGCGGCCCGGGATGCTGATGTAGGTGGAAAGCGTCGGTCCCTTGGTGCCGATGCCTTCCTTGATGACCTGCACGAGGATTTCATCGCCGCGGCGGAGGATCTCCTGGATGGGCGGCTTGAAGCGCGGGCGGCCGCCCGTGCGGAAGCTCCGCCGACCAGGTGCACCTGGTGCCCGCGGCTGGTCGTCGAAGTCGGTGTCGTCGCTCTCGCCGCCGACCGCGAGTTCACGGTGCCCGTCCGCCTCGTCACCTGGTGCCCCGTTGCGGCGGCCGCCGCCGACCGTGCGTACACGGTGCCCGTCGCCCCGCTCGCCCGGAGGACCGAGCGGCTTGTCGGGATCGTAGCCCCCCTGGCAGAAGTACTGGGGCTCGACGTCGCTGATGTGCAGGAAGCCGTTGCGGCCGACGCCGAAATCGACGAAAGCCGCCTGGATGCTCGGCTCCAGGTTGACGACGACGCCTTTATAGATGTTGCCGACGTAGCTATCCTGCCCCGTGCGCTCGACGTACAGCTCTTCCAGGGCGCCGTCTTCCACGATCGCGATCCGGCATTCCTCCGGCTGGGCGACATTGATCAGCATTTCTTGTTTCATGGTCTCGCTTTCTGCGGCATTGTCCGTGTACTTGATTCTTGCCAATGCCGAGGCAAGACCGACGAGCGGGCATTCGGGCGGCAAAACGTCGACGGGCGGAGGAACTGGCCGTCATGAATCGATCTCCACGTCGCTACGGGTGAGAGCGGTCCCTTCGTGCTCGAGGTCCTCCAGGCCCAAGGCGGCCAAGACGTCGCGCGGCCCGGCGCTGCCGCCGGGGTCGGTCTTCAACCGCATCTCCAGGACCCTGAGTCCAGGGTGCCCCTCTTCCCGCAGGGCCAGCGCAAGCAGCGAGGCCCTGAGGTCGATCGGCGCGGAACGGTTGGGGCGCCGGATCGGCAACGTGGATGCGGAGAGCAACCGCCGGACTTTGGCTTCCAGTCCAGGCAAACGCGACACGGGAATGGCTATGCGGTAGGAGGCGCTCACGGCCCGGGCTTTGCGACCCGCAAACGGGTGCCCCTCCGGCGGCAGGACCTCCAGCGACTCGATGCGCAGCCCGGGGGGAGCCTGGGACTGGAGTCGAGCCAGCAATTCATCGGTCGCGCTGGGGGGGAAACTCCCGGCGCAGGGCGCTTCGTTCAGCTCAAGTTCCACGACTTCACGGCGTCCTTCAATGCCGACCGCCAAGGCCAAGGGAAAGTTCATGCGCGGCTTGGGGCGGTACCCCTCGCTCATGCCCAGCGACAGCCCGGCGCGGCGAAATAGCCGCTCCAGGCTGCGCATCAAGTCCCGGTGGCCGATCAGGCGCAGTGCCGACTGTTTTGAAAATCGAATGCGTACTCGCGGTCGAACCATGGGTTCGAATCAATCTGCTCCGCCAAGACAAGAGTGGCGGAAAACTCTGTTTTCAGTATTCAGCTCTTGGAACTCAGATCTTAGTGCCTAGACCTTGATCCACAGTTCCAACTAAGTACTAAGTTCTTCTCTTACTCGCTCCCGAAACCGGGAACGCGTCGTTTCAATTCCTCACGGAGGTAATTCGAAATGTCTCTTGCATTTTCCATCGTGGCCACACGGGTGTTGACCTCCTTGCAATCGGCAATGGTCACGCGGCGGCAGATGTTCTTGATCTCCGGCACGGCGGCGGGCGAGACGCTGAAATGCCGCAGTCCCAGGCCCAGCAGCAGCATCGTGTAGATCGGGTTGCCGCTCATCTGCCCGCACATGGTGATGGGGATCGGCTTCTTGTCGGCGGCGTCGATGGCCATGGCGATCAACCGCAGCACGGCCGGGTCGGCCGGGTTGTACAGCCCCACGACGTCCTTGTTGCTGCGGTCGACGGCCAGCGTATATTGGATCAGGTCGTTGGTGCCGATGCTGAGGAAGTCGACCTCGTCGACGAAGCGATCGATCATCATCACGGCCGCCGGCACTTCCACCATCATGCCCACGGGCATGTGGTGGTTGAAGGGGATGCCGTGTTCGTCGAGGTCTTCCATCACGTCGGCCAGCACCATCTTGGCCTGGCGGAGTTCGAGCATCGTGGAGATCAAGGGGAACATGACCTGCAGGTTGCCCAGCACGCTGGCCCGCAAGATCGCCCGAAGCTGCGTGCGGAACATCGTCAAGTGCCGCAGCGCCAGGCGGATGCTGCGCAGACCGAGGCACGGGTTGCGCTCGTCCTCGGGCGGGGGCAAATGGGGGACCTTGTCGGCGCCGAGGTCGAAGGTGCGGATGGTGACCGGCTTCTGACCCATGGCCTGCACGACCTGGGAGTAGGCCCGATAGTGGACCTCCTCGGTGGGCTCGATTTCGCTGCCGAGATAGAGGAACTCGGTGCGATACAGGCCGATGCCTTCCGCGCCGCGATCGATGCAGTGGGGCACCTCGAAGGGGAACTCGATGTTGCCGTAGAGATTGACCTGCACACCGTCGGCGGTCGTGGCCGGCAAATCGCGGAGGGCCTCCAAGCGCACGGCGGCCGAGCGGTTCTGCTCCACCTCTTGGCGATAGTGAGCCAGCGTTTCTTCGTCGGGCTGGAGGATCACGAGCCCCTTGTCGCCGTCGATAATCACCATTTCCCCGCCGGAGACATCGGCCAGGAACGGTCCGGTGCCGACGATGGCGGGGATCTCCAGGGCCTCGGCGACGATCGCCGTATGGCTGCTGGGACCGCCGACCTCGGTGACGAAACCGCGGATGAAGCGGCGGTCGAGATTGGCGGTTTCGCTGGGCGTGAGGTTGTGGGCCAGCACGAGCACCGGCGACGTGAGGTGGGCGATCGCCTCGCGGCGGCGACCCAGCAGGTGCCGCAAGAGCCGCTTCTCGATATCGAAGATATCGACGGCCCGCTCCGCCAGGTGGGCGCTTTCCAGCCGCTGGAAAACCTGGGCATAACGCCGCAACGTGCGGCGTGACGGCATACTCGGGCGAGTAGTGGCGATGGCGGATCATGTCTTCCAGTTCGCTGCGGAGTTGCGAGTCCTGGAGCATTTGCAGGTGGGCGTCGAAGATGGCGGCGTACTTCTCGCCCAATTCCTGCGCGATTGCGTCGCGATTGCTGGAAATCTCGGTCCCCGCGGCCGCGATGGCCTTCTCCAACCGGCCCAATTCGTCGTCCACGGTGTCGCGCGCCACGAACCGCCGCGGAATGCGAAATCCCTCGTTGTCCATGACCAGCGCTTCACCAATGGCAACGCCCGGCGAAACGGCTATTCCTTGTAGCTTCTGCATGCGTTTGGTTTGCTCAATCCTCGTCGAATTTCCGCAGGAAAAGCTGTTCGAGGGCGTCGACCGCCGCCTGGGCCTCGTTGCCCGAAACTTCCAACGACAATTGCTCCCCCTGGGCGGCGCCCAGCGACATCACCTGCAGGATCTCGGTCGCCTCGACCTCGTGCAGTCCCTTGGCGAGAACCACATGGGCGTCGAACTTGCGGGCCTCGGTGACGACCATCACCGCCGCCCGAGCGTGCAGCCCCGCGCGGTTGGCGACAGTCACGGTTCGCTTCAGGGCTGGCTCGGGCATGGGGCGCGGCGACGCGAAACTCTCTGCCTGAGAATCCCCGCAACGTTTCCGAGGATCCCCGACAGCGTCACATCAGGATCCAAATTGGTGGTTATCGGCTTCATCCAGGAGCTGGGCGACATCTTGGGGCGTTTTGGCCGCCTTGAGAAAGCGGCAAAACGTGTCGTCGCGGAGCTGCCGCGAGATGTTTTCCAATGCGCGAAGGTGGTCGCCGGGCCGGTCGGGCGGGGAAATCAAGAGGAAAAACAAATTGACTGTCTCGCCGTCGAGGCTGGCGAAGTCCACCCCCGCCGGACTGACCGAAACCGTGCCGATCAGGCGATCGACGCTGGGATGCTTGGTATGGGGGACGGCCACGCCTCGGCCGATGCCTGTGCTGCCCAACTCTTCACGCTTCAAGATCGCTTTGACAATACTCTCGAACTCGGCCGCATTGACGCGCTTGGCCTCGACCAACGACTGGACCATCTCGCGGATGGCCCCTTCCTTGTCCAAGGCCGCCATATTCGCGCGAATCGCATCGCGGCAGATAAAGTCGGAAAACTTCATGCAACAATCTCCCTTTCTCTCTCTTCTGTAGGTCCTCGGACTTCTTCTGGCCGGGGACCCTTTTGGTGCACCTCGCCCTCTACGACGAGGTTGCCCTGCTAGGGTTCCTCGGAGGTGTCCGCGGCGGGGACATCCGGCGTTTCAACCTGCCGGTGTCCGGGACCGCGATGACGGTCTTGGACCTTCTGCTTGTACTTGCGCAGTTGCTGTTCCATTTTCTCGACGACGTCATCGATCGATGCCATCAGTTCCAGCGAACGGCACACGGACACGAAATCGTGCTTGTGTTCGGCCGAGACCCGAAGATCAACGTCGGGCGCATCGCGGTGTTCGAGGTCGACGGTCACATCAATTGCCGTCAAACGATCGTAAAAGCGGGGCAACTTTTCCAGCTTCTCTTTAATCTTGGCCTGAGTCTCATCGCTGAGATGCCCATGCCGAGCGGAAATCTTGATCTGCACCGAGAAAACTCCTTCGCTTAACACAGTCGCGAGAAAAACCCCGAATCCAGTACCTGCTAATCAATCCCCGACCGGGTACAGGTCCTGGGCCAACCATGGATTCAAACCGTAAGTCTTATCCTCTTCGCGGTTTGAAATGATCTGAGCGCTCTGACAAGGAAAGATCCGTATCATTCTTAATCATACGCAGTATAGCAGTCCACTCGGGGTTAGACAAACGCAATACGGAGGCCAAGGCATGACTGCTGCACGTGTTGCCTCCCCATCTCAGTGTAGCTTTTCGTGGCTTGACGATAAGGGGGAGTGGGTTTAAGACGCGTATTATTCCCCCCGATATGGTGGAATCCCTGGCGTTACAAGTTCCAGTACCCTCATTATAGGTACTGACAGCAGGATTCGGCGGCTGGCGGAGGAGGAGGGTGTAAAGGGCGCCGCTTCGTCTTGCGCTTACGGCGCCGGTTGCGGTTCGGGAAACGCGATAGGAGGACGCCTTTCCGGCGGATTGGGCTCCGGAACACTGACGGACGGCCGTACGCGCGGGGCTGCAACGGCGGCTCCCGAGTCAATGGGCTCGGTTGCCGCGGCAGGCTTCACTGCAGACGGTACGCCCGGGTTCAACGGTTTGGGCGGCGCGGGAATGGTTTCCTTGGAGGGCAGTTCCGCAGGAGCAGTTGGCGGCTTCACGTCAGGCGGATTGAAGCGGATCCTGCCCGCCTGTTGTTGCCGCCGCCAGTCTTGCACCGCCTGGAGACGCTTCGCCGGGCTGGCCTCGGGGTGGTAGTAAAGACTTTTCTGGGTGATCTCCGCCAAGTTCTCAAATGCCAACACGCGGAAGACCGCAGACTCGTGCTCGAGAAACTTGACCAGCCGAGCATCCTCCCCATCCTCGAGGTCCCTGTCCGTGTAGCCCCAAAGCATGCGGTACAGCGCCGCCGCATCGTTGCCATATTGCTTCTCCAGCGACTGGCGAATGGCCGCGGCCGTTTCCGGACCTCGGGCAATCGCTTCCTTGAGCTGATCGATGTATTCAGACCATTTGGGACGCATGTCCAGATCGTTCAAAGCGGCCGTCATCGGATCGAACTGTCCCAGATAACCCAGGCACCTGGCCGCCAGCCCGCGGACCTCTTTCCGGCGGTCTTCCGTCAATTCCATTAGACCGAGGCTTGCGGCGCGGTCGGCGGAAAGGGCCTTCGACACGTCGATCGCCGCTCGTTGGTCAAGCTCGTTGACGGTGTTGGCCGTAAGCCACTTGGGCAGTTCTTTCGCCGCGGCGGACAGCTTGTCGGCCGCCAGGGCGCCCGCGCGGGTCGTCCAGGATCTGCACTGCCGGGGCCTTCAGACGGATCGGCTGGCTGCCCTCGCCCTCTTCCCAGACCGCCCCGCCACGGGCCACGTAAAGCCTCGTCAGCGCGTGGGAGAGAACCTTTTCCGGATCGGTGCCCGGACTGTGGACACGCGTCACTTCCAGCCCGGCAATCGAGTCCACGCCCGTCAGCGTAATGATGCCCTCGTGCGATCCGGTTACCACCCGCAGGCGAGTGCCTGCCTGGCCCGAGGGCTTGATGACCACGTGGCCGAAATCGATATCGACGCCCGGCAGGCCCTGGGCGTTGGCGGGCAGGAGCTCGATGCGCGTACCGTTGACCAGTTCCAACATTGCGTTCACATCCAGAACCGCCACCCGCGGCCGATAGGAAGGAAGCGCCAAGAGCGGCTTTTGCGCGGTGAGAAAATCTTCCGGCAATACTCGCCGCCAGCCCGCATTGTTTGCTTCGAACCTCAGCAGCACGTCCTGTCCGTCCGATATGTAGTGGCCGATCTTCGCCTTGCTTTGGCCCGCGGGAGGCCGAACGGCGGGACCAACTGCCGGCGGTGTCAGGCCGGCTTTCCCCGCGAGTGGCGAATCGACCTTGGCAACCTCGCCGGGCGGATTGGCCGGCGGAGGAGCGACCGCGGCCTCGCCGGGCGGGGTCTTTGATTCGGCCGATTTCCCGCCGGGGCCTGCGACCGCAGATGGTATTCCCGGAGCCGGTTTCTCTCGCGTTTTTTCTGTGCGCGGGACTGCGACATCACTCTTGCCAGCGTCGTTGCCGCCGGGGGGAATGACAACGGCCGAATCGCTGGACTTGGGGGCCGCCGCACCGTTGGATCCGACGGTCCCGCCGGATCCGGCAAGAGAATCTCCCGACGGCCTGGCGGTGTTCTTGTCGTAGCGGTTGTCGCGGTCTTCGTCGTCGGCCTGCTTGCCGTGCATTTTCGCTTGCACCCAGTGCAAGGCGTTGCCCAGCGGCGTGCCCCGGTTGAATTGGTTGAGCGCGATCAGCAGCAGGCAGACCGCGGCGCCGCCAAGAAACGTGAAGGCCGCGGCGGGCAGGAGCCGCGACTTCTTGCGCGGCTCGCGGAGATACTCGGGCACCACGGGGCGGGGCCGGATCTTCATCGGCGGAGCGGGGGACGCCGAGCCGCTGCCGTCGCCCGAGAGCATGTTGGCGGCCTCGACGGCTGCCTGGCGTTCTTCGTCGACGCGGTTGGCCACGGTCGGCAATTGATACATCCGCTGCCGGCTCTCCGGATCGATTTCCGCTGGTTCTCCCAGCACCATGGTGAGGATCTGGTGGCACGAGGCGACCTCGGCCAAGTGCATTTCCGATTTAAGGCTGACTTCTTCGAAGTCCGGCACGCGGTCCTTCGGCAGGGCGTTGTCGAGATACTCGGCAACCGTGTTGCAATCGAGGTTCGTCCCCCGCTCGGTAAGCGATGGGGCCGCCAGCCGCAACCGTCGCATGACGTCGCGAATCTTGTGGAACAAATCCGTGGCAAACTTGCTGGCCTCGATTTTTTTGCCGATTTCCTGGGAATCTTTGGGATCCAACAGGCCGTCCATATAGGCCAAGAGGGTGCGCAAGGTCAATCGCATGATTCAGCTCAATTTGGAGGGAGTTCGTGATAAGAGTACGCGTCAATGTGTGCCGCTACCCATGTTAGTGGCGCCGAAGAGAAGATTTCGTACAGATTTTCGTCCAAAACCGATAATCTGGCCAAAAGGGTGGATTCGCACAGAGTGCGACAATCTTAGCGGCGATTCGCTTTGGAAAGTGCCAGCATTGCCGTCATTGTCAGCAGGACCTCCAGCGAGCCGACGACGGCGGGATGCAATTCCGGCCGACGATAGGGAATTGCCGGGCGCAAAAGTTCGATACGCTGCCAACCTTCGCGGGTTCGACGCCAGCCCGTGGACATGTCTTCGGTTGCAACGGCTGGAGCGGTGGCCTCGGTGGCAAACCACAAGAGGACGAGCACGGCGATCATCAGCCAACGGAAACCGGGCATGGCGAAACCTCGGAACCCCTAACACAACCCGACTTTTCCGCGTTATGTCAGGGGCAAGATGGGGTTGTGTTAGGGGTCCTCAGAACTTCGTTTCAAGGCGGCAAGATGCAACCGTGGGGCCAATGCACCGCCAGGATGCTTGCCGAAGATCGCAAGTCGTTAGCCAGCCAAGGGATTCGAAGAAAATGCGATTCCTGGCCTGGCATGGCGGAAGGGGAGAAATCGCCACGCGCACGGGACCGTGTGTTGCGGTTTGGCAACATCGTTGCGGAAAACAACTACGGGCAATGTCGTATCCGGCGATTTGCTTCCGTGGACCTCCTGTCGTAGGTTTTAGCTAGACCCTATTCCCTGGAGCAGAAATCATGGCAGTTGTTCACGACAGCGCTGGTCAGAAACTTCAACAAATGCTGGCGACCACCCAGCTCGCCGCCTTGCCGCAAAGTGCGATCCGGCTGCTGGAACTGTCGCGCGATCCGAACTGTGGCCCGGCCGATTATGCGGGGCCGATCGAGGCCGATCCGGGCCTTGCCGGGCAAGTTCTTAGGTTCGTGAATTCGTCGTATTTCGGCTTCTCGCGAAAAATCTCCAGCGTCAAGGTCGGCATCTCTTTGGTGGGCGTGCGGACGATCAAGAACTTCGCCCTGTGGAATGCCGTCTTCAGCCTCGTGCCCAATCCCCGCTGCGGACCGTTCGATCTAAGGAGTATTTGGCAGGACTCGCTGCGGCGGGCGCTCTTTGCCCGGGCCGTGGCCAAACACCAGGGCCTCAAGACTACGGAAGATATTTTTACCGCGGCCCTCTTGCAGGACATGGCCGTCCCGTTGCTGGCCAAGGAGTATCCGCAGATCTATGTGAAGCTGCTGGAAGGCAGAAACCAGGGGCGACGCCGACTTTCGCACTTGGAACACGAAACCTTCGGCTGGACGCACGGCCAGGCTGCCGGCCTGCTGGCCCGGCAATGGAAATTGCCAGAGGAGTTCGCCTCCTGGATCGAGGGCCATGCGGGCGGCGCCGTGGCCAGCGAGAAACCGGGCGACCCGGCCAGGCAGATCGTGGCCGTCTCGGCCCTGTTGCCTCCGGCGGCCGATCCCTCCTGGATCGAATGTCCCCAGTGGGAGGCAGTATTCGCACAGATCTGTCCTGCCATGACCTCTCCGGCCGACCTGCTGAGTCAGGTCGACCGGGAGTACACAGAGTTAGCTCCTGTGTTGAAATTGGCCGTCCAGGGGAAATCGCTAGTCGAAAGCCACCAGGAAGCGTTCGTGTCGGCCTAGCCAATTGCGGAATGCTATTTGGGCTTATTGCCACGGCCCGCTATAATGAATGATAGAGCGGTTAAGGCGTGTCTTTCCCGCGAGAACCTATCCGAGAACTGAATTGGGCTCGACACAGCCCACGGCCATTTCAGGGTTCTCGGATAGGTTCGTCAGTCAAGTCAATTCATTTTGTGGCAGTGGCTCCCGAAGTGACCAAGTCCAAAGAAGATCGAATTCGTCGCATGAAGCTTCAGCACCAGGCGGAAGGCTATCTGGAGCTTGGTTTGCCCCAGCAGGCCCTTGACGTGCTTGGCCGGTTGGGCGATGCCGATGGTGCCAGCGGGGCGGGCGTGACGGGCAATGCCGATGTGCGGACCTTGTATCTCCGCGGCGAGGCCCTGCGCTCGCTGGAGCGCTACGCCGACGCCATTTTGCCGCTTGGCAAGGTGGCCGAGTTGGAGCCGGAAAACGTGCAGGTCTTGTTGGCCTTGGGGTGGTGCCACAAGCGCACCGGGCACATTGATCGGGCGATCGAGGCCCTGGAAACGGCCTTGGCTGCCGACAACGACGAGCCGCTGATTCGCTACAACCTGGCCTGCTACCACAGCGTGGCCGGCGACAAGCGGCGGGCCTTGACCTATCTCGAGCAGGCCCTGGCCCTGGATCCCAACTACCGCCTGCTGGTCGAACACGAGCCCGATTTCGATTCGCTCCGCGGCGACCCGGAGTTCCAGACGATCTGCGAAGGCTCGCGGACGCGTGGTTAGCCGGCTTTCTTGACCTCTTCGGCCAAACGGCGATAATCCTCGGCGCCGTGGGAGTCGGGCGAGTACTGGAAGATCGACTGCCCGAAACTGGGTGCCTCGGCGAGCCTTACATTGCGGCGGATACGGGTCTGGAAGGTGTGGGCCCCGGACCAGGGCGTGGTCTTGCCGCGGGCACTGCGGAAGAACTGGTCGACGTTGTCGCTCACTTCACCGGCCAGGCGCGTGTTGACGTCGTACATGCAAAGCACCACGCCGCTGATTTTCAGCCGCGGGTTCAGCCGCACGGAGACCAGGTTGATCGTCTCCAGCAGTTTGCTCAGCCCGTGAAGGGCCAGGAAGTGCGGCTGCAAGGGAATGAAGACCTCATCGACCGCCACCAGGGCGTTAAGCGTCAGCACGCCCAGCGAGGGCGGGCAATCGACCAAGAGGTAGTCGAACGGCTGCTGCTCGGCGTTGAGTTTGTCGCGGAGGATCATCTCGCGGCCCACCACGCCGGCCAATTCCAGATCGGCGGCCGCCAAATCGAGCGTCGAACCGACGACCCATAGGTTCTCGGCCACTTGGCGGCGGACCTCCGCCAGCCGCGTCGTGCCGGTCAGCACGTCGTAGATCGAAGGCTGGTCGGCCAGCGGTTCGATCCCCAGGTGCAGCGTGGCGTGGGCCTGCGGGTCCAGATCGATCAGGCAAATCCGCAGCCCGGTTTCCGCCAGCGCCGCGCTGATGTTTACCGCAGTGGTCGTTTTTCCCACACCACCTTTCTGGTTCATAATGGCAATCGAGCGCATAGGTCCCTCCTTGGTTGGCGCCGATTATAGAGAGGCGGGCGAATTTCGCCAAGAGCGGAGTCTACCCCACCGTTCGGTGGAAATGCACATGGCGCCAGCGTCCACTCTGCCGCTGCCAAACGCGGGTTTCTTCCGATCGGGCTGTTACGGGGCTGCCAGTGCCGTCGAGTTTCTGCACGAGGCGAATGAAACTGATCACCGCCACGTCGCCCATCAGCCGCACGTGCGGCGTGCTGACGGTGATGTTCACCGGCCCCCCGGCCCCGCCCAGCTTGAAGTAGAAGTGGTGGAAGTCCATGCCCTCGACCCACTGGCCACGGGCCTCCGGCTCGAAGCAAGTGAGGCTCGGATCACACAGTTCTTCGTAAGTGGCCCAATCGCCGGCGGCAATGCTCTCCAGCAGGCGGCGATTCAGGGCCAGCAGTTCGGTTGTAGTCGCGGACTCAGACATGTTTATTCCCTTTCATAACTTTACAATTCCCAGCCGCAACAACTTCTCCTGGCATTCGTCGCGTTCGCGGCAGCGGGTCATGCTGGCCCAGGTGGGATCGGCCGCGGCCAGGAAGGCGGCTTCGTCGGCCGGAACCTTGCCTGCGGCGACGAGCCGCGCAATGACCGCCTGTTCCAGCCGCGTCAATGCCATGCCTCCCACACGATAATCGAGGAACGCTTCCCAGACCAGCGGCAGCAGCGGCCCGACGATCTCGCGCCCCATCGTTTCCGCGTACTCGCGGATCTCGAGTTGGGCGTGCGCGTCCATCCGCAGTTCAAGGAAGTGCAGCAGGTTGTGCAGGTCGATCTTCCAATAGGCCTCGGTGTAAGTTGCCAGCGGCAGATCCTTGCGGGCCTGTTCGCGGGCGACGCCTTGCTCCAGCCGCTTCTGGTAGATGGTACGGGCCTGCTGCTGGAGCGCCGCTTCTTCGGCCGTCAACTCGGCGCCGGTGGCTTCGTCGAAAAAACCTTCGCTGCCTTGGCGATTCGACTTGGCCTGTCGGCGCCAGGCGTTGGCAGCGGTCTGTTGTGCGGCGTCGATGGCCACCGAGTAGCGAGTGCTGGTCTCATTAATCGAGGCCGTGCGATGCCGGATCCATTGCCGCCAGCAGTCCATCGGCACGCGGACGAGGAACTTCAATTCGACCATCTCGAAGGGCGTTGTGTGCCGGTGCCGCATCAGGTAGCGGATCAGTGTGCGATCGTCGGAGACTGCCCGGGTACCCTCGCCGTAGCTCACCCGCGCGGCCCGGACCACCGCCTGGTCATCGCCCATGATGTCCACCAGGCAGACGAAGCCATCGTCCAGGACGGGGAATTTCTTCCACCGCAGTTGCTCGACTCGTTCGGCGTACGTTGTCATCGCCAATGAGCTAATCCTTCTTGTCCAGCAGTTCTTTCAGCAGTTCCGCCACCAGCGCCGGATTATCGCTCTGGCAGACGTGCTGGACCCGGTCGTTGGGCACCTTGAGCTTCTCGAGGATTTCCACGGTCCGCTTCCAGAGGCGGGCGCGGTTCTTGCCCTCGGCCAGGTAAAGGTCGGTGACCAGGTCGCCCAGACGTTGGAGCAGGATCTGTTCCTGGTTCCGGTAGTAGCGGCGGATAATCTTGTCTTGGTATGGCGTGCGTTTGGCCATGGGTTGGGAGGGGTTAGGGAATTGCAGGGTTCTTGCACAAAAGATGATAGTGCAACGTAATCTGGACGGTGAATTCCGGGAGGTCGGGCGATTGCCTAACCACTTCCGCTTGGTCTGCTCGCGGAAACGATATTGTGGCACACCCTCCGCTTGGTAAGTGTTCCGTCTTCAGTCCGTGATTCTAGCCCCTTGCCCACGGCCCGTAAATCCCATTAGACTAATACCACTGGAGGCACGCAGCGTGAAACAAGTCATCGCCATTATAAAACCCTACCTGGTCGAGAAGGTCCTCGATGCCCTGAAGCACGCGCCGCTGGAGGCCTGCGGCGTCTGCGAGGTCAAGGGATACGGCCGCCAGAAGAGCTATCTGGACGAATACCGCGGCAGCGAATACTCCCTGGCCTTCTTGCCCAAGGTGGAAATCACCCTCTGGGTCGATGATCTCCGCGTTGAAGAGGTAGTGCGGGTGATCGTCGAAGTCGCCCGCACTGGCCGCATGGGCGATGGCAAGATCTTCGTCATGCCCGCCATGCCCGGCGGCGCATGGGACGGCGAGGGGTAATATGGAGTGCGGTGGCTTGCCACCGCTTTTCAAATCTGCCGGAGTTGCGCAGAGCGGTTGCCTGCCAGCGAAAATGCCGTTTTGAAAAGCGGAGGCAAGCCGCCGCACTCCAAAACGGCCCCTACTTCGCTTCGGCTTCCAGCTTCGTCGTATCGACGTACTTGTACTCGCCACCGCTTTGCCGAGCGAGTTTCCCCATCCAGCCATTGGCGTCAGAATGTGGTCCTTCTCCGAACTGGATCGTGTGGATCGTGATTCCAGGGCCGAGGCGATCGATGCGGGCCAACTCCCGGGCCGTCACGAACGGCTTATCGCCGTCGGTGAGCAGAAAGATCACGTCGGGCCGCATGCGGATGGCCAGCGACAGGGCGGCCGCGTGATCGGTCCCGCCCCCGGCCTCGATGGTGTCGAGGAACCGCTTGACTTCCGCACGATTCTCATCGGTGCCGAAAGCCAACTGGCCGTTGGGCCCCGCCGGATTGAACGCCTTGGGGCGCTCGTTGTAGACCACGAGTTGGAACTGGTGCAGATCGTCGATCTTCTCGATGCTGGCCAGGATTTGTGCCTTAGCCGCGGCCAGTAATTTGCCCTCGGTGCTGCCCGATCGGTCCAGAACGTAGACGAATTTCGACCCCTCGGCCTTCACGCCGAACAGCGAGACCAGGGTCTTCTCGCCCGGCGACTCTAGCGGCGCTTTGCCGCTGGAATGCCCGTTTTCCGGCTCGACTGCCCGGGCCGTCAAGCCGAACCAAGACGCGGCTATGGCCAGGAGCAGGGGCATTCCGAAGGACCTGCAAAGCAACATGGGTGCACTCCCAAGTGTCGATAGCTTAAAGACTTGTGAAGAAAGACGGGTTCCGGCAACGGCATGGTTCAGAAATGGGGACAGGCACCTCGCCGGCGTCCATTTCTTGCGGCCTAATCGCTACTGGGCTCGGAGCCAGTCCCCGTTTCTGAACCGTGCCCCGGCAACTGGCCTTCGCACTGCCATCACTTTAGTCTAGGACCCTAGCTGCGGCCCGTCAACGCGCGGTCGCCCTACGCGAATATGCGGGGTATGCCTATAATAATATGGTTTTCTTATTTCTGGAGTCAGAATTTTGCGGATTGTCAAATATCCTCATCCCACCTTGCGTCACAAGTCCCGGCCGCTGAAGCGGGTCGATGCCGAACTGCGCAAAGCCATCGCCGAGATGTTCGAACTGATGTACCAGTTCCATGGAATCGGGCTAGCCGCCAACCAGGTTGATCTGCCCTACCGCGTTTTCATCCTTAACGTCACCGGTGAGGCGGCCGCCAAGGACCAGGAGCATGTCTTGATCAATCCCACGATTCTCAAGTGGAGCGGCACCGCCGAAGCCGAGGAAGGCTGCCTAAGCTTCCCCGAGATCTACGCCCCCGTGCGACGCTCCGAACGCATCGTCGCCGTGGCCTATAATCTCGCCGGCGAGGAGAAACAGTACGAGGTGGATGGTCTGTTCGCGCGGGCATTTCAGCACGAGAACGATCATCTCGACGGCAAACTCTTCATCGATCGTCTCAGCCCCAGCCATTTGTTGAATATCAAGGACGACCTGCTCGCCTTGGAAGCCGAGTTTTCCGGCGAACGGCAGCGGAAGGTGATGCCTGAAGACCGCGTAATTGCCGCCCGTTTGGCCGAGTTGGAACGGCTCAGGACATGAAGGCGGGAGGATGAAGGATGAGAACTGATTCCGAGAGAAGTGGACGATTCCGATGAGAAAGAGCATGATGACAATAGCGTTCGCGTCTCTCTTCTGCGGCGATTCCTTCATCCTTCATCCTTCAGCCTTCAGCCTTTCTTGTCTATGCGTCTGATCATGATGGGCACGGGACCATTCGCCGTGCCAGCCTTTCAGCAGTTGTACGAGGCCCGGCACGATGTGGCATTGCTGGTCACGCGACCGCTGCGCAGTCATCGGGGGAGGGAAGTCGAACCGGCCAGCAGGATGCGCGAAATCGCCCAGGAACACGCTACGCCGATTTACGACCCGGAGAACGTCAACACGGCGGAGGCCCAGCAATGTTTGACCGGCGTCGGGGCCGATCTGCTCGTGGTCTGTGATTACGGCCAAATCCTTGCCCCCGAGACGCTTGCCGCGGCCCGTCTCGGCGGAATCAATCTCCATGGTTCCCTGTTGCCGAAGTATCGCGGCGCGGCGCCGATCAATTGGGCCTTGCTCAACGGCGATACCGAGACGGGCGTTACCGTGATCCACATGTCGCCGACGGTCGATGCCGGCCCCTGCATCGCCCAGACGGCCACGATGGTCGATCCGGAAGAAACGGCCGTTGAGTTGGAAGCAAGGCTCGCCGAATCGGGCGGTTGGCTGGTACGGCGGACGATCGACGCCCTGGCCGAGGGCCGTCTGCGAACATTACCGCAGGATCCAGCCGTGGCCTCCAAAGCGCCGCGGCTGAAGAAGACCGACGGGGCCATCGACTGGACCCGGCCGGCCTTAAGCATCAAGAACCAGATCCGGGCCCTCGAGCCTTGGCCGCGGACGTATACGTTTTGGCATCACGGGCAAGGTGTCCCGGTCCGCCTGATCCTCGGGCCGGTCGATGTTATTGAATCGCACGACTCGTCGCATCCGCCTGGCATAGTGCTTGAAGCCTGCGGTGATCGGCTCGTGATCGCCGCCGGGCAGGGTGCCGCAGCCCCGCGAACCGTCCAGCTCGCCGGCAAGCGGCCGATGTCGATCGCCGAAGTCCTTCGTGGGCACAAGATCGAGCCGGGGGACCGATTCGGGCCGGAGGACATGCTCGCAAGGGCATGATCGGCCTTGACATTACCCCCCCGTCTGGTAGAATTATCGGTCGTATGGAAATACGCTTCTACGAAGACCCAGAAACGGGACTGCCGCACATTCATGGGCATGGCATAACCGAAGAGGAGGTTTCGCAGGTTTTGTACGGTCGCGGCGACGATCTGCGCGGAAGGGATGACTCTCGCATTAAACTCGGCAGGACTACCGCCGGCCGCTATCTGCAAGTCATTTATGTTCCGGATGAGGATTCTGAAAGCGTATTTGTGATTACTGCTTATGAACTGCGCGGCAAGGCAAGGAATGCCTATCGTCGCCGACAACGGAGAAGACCACGATGAGTGAGAATAGATTTCCAGCGGGTTGGAACGCGGAGCGCGTGCGCGAGGTAATCTCGCATTACGAGAACATGTCCGAGGACGAGCAATTTGCCGAAATTGAGGCGGCATACGAAGCTAAGGGCGTCACTATCATGGCTATACCGACGGAACTTGAGCCGGAAGTGAGAGCGCTGCTGGCGAGGAAAGGAAACGGCTGAAACATAGGTTGTTTGCCCTTTGCAGTTTTTCGCACAGCGGTCAGGATGACAGGAGCCGGGAAGACATGGATAGTTGGAACATCGCCCTATGGGTTGTGGCCGGGTATATCGCCGTGATTGCCTTGATGCGGCTGATGGCCCACAAACGCAACGAGGTGATGGCCGAATTCCGCGGCGAGGTGGAAAAGGAAAAGAGCCGCCGCAAGGCCGCTGCCGCCAAAGAGACCAGGTCAGCACGCGGTAAAGCGGCGTAAAATGCAAGAATGACTAAACGCGTCTACATCGAGACTGTCGGCTGCCAGATGAACGTGCTGGACAGCGAACTGATCGTTTCCGGCCTAGTCCAGGCAGGCTACGAAGTGGTCGATAGTCCGCGCGACGCGGACACGATCTTGTACAACACCTGCAGCGTGCGGCAGCATGCCGAAGACAAGATTTATAGCGCCCTGGGCCGCTTGCGTCCGCTGAAAGAGCACAGGCCGGAGACCATTATCGGCGTTCTGGGGTGCATGGCGCAGAAGGACCAGGGCCTGATCTTCCGCCGTGCCGGACACGTCGATCTGGTCGTCGGACCGGGCCAGATCAACCGCCTGCCGGAGATCCTGGCGGACGTGGCCGCGCAACGCTACCGGGACCCGCACCCAGAGGGTACCCGCCGGGCGCCCGGCGACTGGAAGTGAGCCTCGACCGCATGAAGGAGCGGCGCTCGCTGGTCGAGGAGAGCTTCGCCAAGTTCGATCCGCCCCGTCCGGCCGAGCTGCGCGCCTCGCCGTTCCAGGCCATGGTGCGGATCATGTTCGGCTGCGACAAGTTCTGCACCTACTGTATCGTGCCGCAGGTCCGCGGGCCGGAGCAGAGCCGGCCCGCCGCCGAGATCGTGGCCGAAGTCCGCCGCCTGGCCGCCGACGGCTGCCTGGAAGTCACGCTGCTCGGCCAGACGGTCAACAGTTATAGGGACACGCGGGACGGCCAGACGCTGCGACTCTCCGACCTGCTGGCCCGCTTGAACGAGATCGCCGGCCTGCGCCGAATCAAGTTCGTCACGAACTATCCGCGGCACATGACCGACGACCTGTTGCAAGCCGTCCGCGACCTGCCGAAGGTCACGCCCTATCTGCACGTGCCGGTGCAGAGCGGCTCGAACGAACAACTGAAGCGGATGAAGCGAGGTTACACGGTCGAGTCCTATCGCGAGATGATCGAGCGGATCCGCTCGATCATTCCCGCTGCGGCGATCACCAGCGACTTCATCGTCGGCTTCTGCGGCGAGACTGAGGAAGATTTCCGGCAGTCGGTCGACCTCGCGCGCTGGGCGCGGTTCAAAAACAGCTTTATCTTCAAGTACAGCGAGCGCCCCGGAACGAAGGCCGCCGGCGCAATGCCCGACGACGTGCCGGACGAGGTCAAGCGGCGGCGCAACAACGAGTTGTTGGCCGTGCAGAACGCCATCAGCCTGGAGGACAATCTTCCCCTGGCGGGGCAGGACGTTGAAGTGTTGGTCGAAGGACCGAGCAAGAGCGCGCAGAAGCGGGCCGCGGCCAGCGACGAGGTCGTGCAGCTTGTGGGCCGCTCGGTGCGCGATCATATCGTGGTTTTCCACGCCCCGCGGACGCTTGTCGGGCAGATCCTGCCGGTGAGGATCGAGAAGGCCGATGCGTTTACGCTATATGGATGGCTGCCGGATTCCCCTCCACACGCCCCACTTCGCGGGTGCCCCGAAGAGACGCATGGGGTGAGGGTGGATGGCCCTGGATCTCACTGGTGAAGGTGGAGAAGCAAATCGATGTTGGAGTTATCCGGCGTGATTCAGGGCAAGACGATCCTCTGCTCGACCTTGCTTCTTGTGGCGTCCTTCGTGCCGCTTATTGCATTTTGCGGCGAGGACTCATCGGCGACCACCAAGCCACTGGGAACTCGCCGGCCGGTTAAGATCACGATTTCCAAGAATACAACGTACCTTACCGGCCCAATTCGGTCCGACGGCTGGCTGGATTATGCAGCCGCGATCAACGAGCGATGCAAGGAGGGCGTAACGGCGGAAAACAACGCCGCGATTCCGTTTTGGCAGGCGGTAGGGCCAAAGGACATTCCCAAGGACAAACGCGAGCAGTTCTTCAAGATTCTAGGGATTCCGCCGCTGCCGGAGGATGGGCACTACCTGGTTCAACTGTACGAGCACTTGGCGCAAGTGAAGGACGGTCCCGCGCCGGGCACGCCGGAACGGATGAAATGGTCGGACGATATTGTTGACCAATCGAGAATCGCGCAGTCACGGCCGTGGTCTCGCAAGGAGTTTCCCGTTCTGGCCAGTTGGCTAGACATCAATGCGAAGCCGTTGGAAACCATCTGCGCCGGGGCCGGTCGATCCAGGTTCTTCGAGCCAATTATCGTCAAGCCGAACGGCTCGCTGTTGGACTCGTTCGATATTATGGATCTTTCCGGTTTTCGGTGCACGGTAGAGCTTTTGAGGCTTCGCGCGATGCAGCATGTCGCTGAAGGCAAGATCGATGATGCGTGGCGGGATCTCCTCGTTTGCCATCGGCTAGCCCGGCTGGAGAGCCAAAAGGCGTTTCTTGTCGACGGACTCGTGGCTCGTGTACTCGAACAAAGGGCCTGCGACGGGGACGTGGCATTGGTTCACTACGCGCATCAACCGTCGGAAAAACTCCAACAGCTTCAACGCGAGTTCTTGGCTTTGCCATGCCTGCCGTCTGTGGAGACCTGTCTTTTTGGAGAACGATTGTTTTTCCTTGATATCCTGCGGAATGTCGCCTCAGGGAATCCCTCGGCGGTGAGTCTTTGCAGTGGATTGCGCATCGAGGACCGTTCGAAGGAGGCGCGCACAAGGTTGCTCGCCGATCATCGTATCGATTGGGATCAGGTGTTTCGCACGGTCAATTCCAGTATGGACAAGGAGGAAGATGCCTGGCGTCAGCCAACCTTGACTCGAAAGCGCGAGGCTTTGATGGGACTCGAAGAGGCCGCCAGTGCCGCCGCTAACCGGGTCAACGACCCTGCAGAACTCAGGAAACTTCTGTCGCCAGAGACTCCGAAAACGAAACTTTCGCAACAACTTGCCGAGATCCTCCTGGAGCCCAACCTGAGTGGCTCCGGTTATGTTTGGGCGGAGTCGATTGTCGCCGCTAAAGCCCAGTTGACGAATTTTGCCTTTGCGCTGGCCAAGTATCACAACGAGCACGCCGCCTATCCGCGCAGCCTATGCGAATTGTCCCCAAAATACATCTCCGAAATCCCCAAAGACCCGTGTTCCAATCGCGATTACCTTTACCGGCCGTCAGATGGCGGTTACCTGCTCTATAGCGTCGGCAGAAACGGTCGGGACGACCACGGCGAGAGTTGGACGGACAATCAGAAGAAGTACGCCGGCGAGACGGATCCCGACAAGTGTCCGGATGATATTTGCATTCGCAGCCCGAAGGAAAAGCCGTAAGTCCTTCTCGTGGGGCCATGCTTGGTCGTATGCATGATAGCATTTGAAGAGGTCGACGAGGGTTGTTTTCAGGAATAAGAATAACATCGAGCGAGGCGACCGGCTTTCGCTAGTTCGTTGTCCGTGCCGAGAAAAAGCCGCAAAGCGGCCACAAAGCGGCGATAAATCGCCGCACTCCAAATTATGCCCACTTCCCCGCCGCTCTCCGACATAAGTACTGCCACCCTTCGCCACTGGCTCGACGATGCCGACGCCGCGCAGGAATTCTTGAAATGCCTGGGCGTGGTCGATACGCGTCGCGCCCACGCGGCCCTGGTGAGCATGGCATCGGCGGGTGTGACGCTCGATCTCCTGGCCGTGATCTGCGATCAACTCGGCCAAGTCCTGGCCCGTTGCCCCGATCCCGATATGGCGCTGAACAACCTGGACCGCTTCGTGGCCCAGGCCCGCAATCCGCTCAGCATCGGCACGCTCTTCGAGCGCGACGCCACGGCGCTGCCGACGCTGATCCAGATCTTTTCTACCAGCCAGCATTTCTCGGACCTGCTGATCGCCGATCCGGAGGGCCTTGACCTGTTGCGGCTGACCGAAGGGGCGCCGGTGGCCCGGCAGATGCTCGTCGAGGACCTGGTGGCGGAAGTCTCGGCCCTGGAGCACGAGCAGACGGTGCTCCGCTCGCTGCGGCGGTTCAAGCGCCGCGAGACGCTGCGGATCACCTATGGCGATATCATTCGCGAGCAGAGCCTGCAGACGGTCACGGCGCAAATCTCTTACCTGGCCGACGCGATTCTGGAAGGGGCCCTCCGCGCGGCCTGGCGAAAGCTCCGCGCGCAGCGGGGCGACCCCATCGCTTCGGACGGTCGGACGGCCCGCTTCGTGATCCTCGGCATGGGCAAGCTCGGCGGCTGCGAGTTGAACTATTCCAGCGATATCGACCTGATCTTCCTGTACGACGACGAGGGCAAAACCAACGGCCCGCGGCCGGTGAGCAACCATGAGTTCTTCGAGCACCTGGCCCGCGAGCTCGTTCGCCTGCTGGCCGAGAAGACCGAGTTGGGCATGGCCTACCGCGTCGATTTGCGATTGCGGCCCGACGGGCAGCGAGGCCCAATGGTGATGAGCCTGCCGGCGATGCTCACGTATTACGACGTTCGCGGCCGCACCTGGGAGCGGCAAGCCTACATCAAGGCCCGGCCCGTGGCCGGCGACCTGGACCTGGGCAAGCAGTTCCTCTCGCAACTTTCCTCTTGGATCTACCGCCGCTACCTGAGCCGGGCCGACATTAGCGGCATCAAGGCCCTCAAGCGGCGGATCGAGCAGAAAGTCCATGGCGACGACCAGGTCCGCGACGTGAAGTTCGGCCACGGCGGCATTCGCGACATCGAGTTCGTGATCCAGTTCCTGCAACTCCTCAACGGCGGCGACCTGCCCCAACTGCGGACCGGCAACACGCTGGAGGCCATGGCCCGGCTGGAACAATGCGGTTGCCTGACCAACCAGGAGCGCGTGCTGCTGGGCGAGAATTACAACTTCCTCCGCAAGATCGAGCACCGCCTGCAGATCCTCTTCGATCTGCAAACGCACACGATGCCGGCCGACGATGCCGAAATGCGGAAGCTGGCCCTGCGGATGGGCTACGAAGATCGCCCGCTCGCAGTCCCGCCCGGGTACCATGCACCCATGGTCGTAGTCGACGGAACTCGCGACTATACTCCAGCTAAAGCCGGTACTACGAACGTGCGGCCGGCCTTGGAAAGTTTTCTGGCCGACTACCGCGAAAAAACCTCGTTCAACCGCAAGATTCTCGACCACCTGTTGCACGACGCCTTCAGCGACGACGAGCAGACCGAGGCCGAGGCCGATCTGGTCCTCGATCCCGACCCGCAGCCGGAGTTGATCGAAGCGGTGCTCAGCAAGTATCACTTCCGCGACGTGAAGCAGGCTTACAAGAACCTGATGGCCCTCTCGGAAGAGAAGATCCGCTTCCTTTCCACGCGGCGCTGCCGGCATTTCCTGGCGGCCATCGCCTCGCAGTTGCTCAAGGAGGTGGGCGCCACCGCCGATCCCGACGCGGCCCTGGTGAACCTCGACCAGGTGAGCGACTCGCTGGGCGGCAAGGGCGTGCTCTGGGAGCTGTTCAGCTTCAACCCGCCCAGCCTGCGGCTGTATGTCGAGCTGTGCGCGTACAGCCCGCACTTGTCGGGCATTCTCACCAGCAACCCCGGCATGCTCGACGGTCTGATGGACAGCCTCGTGCTCGACCGGCTGCCGACGCGCGAGGGTTTGCGGGAGACGCTCAAGGAGCTTTGCTGGGCGGCCGAAGACATCGAGCCGATCCTGCACAGTTTCAAGAACGACCAGCAGCTTCGCGTGGGCGTTCGCGATCTGTTGGGCAAGGAAGACATCCAGGCCACCACCGGCGTGCTCTCCGACATCGCCGAGGTCTGCCTGGCCCAGATCGCCGCGAGCGAGTATCAGAAGTTGATCGGCAAATTCGGCCGCCCGCAGATCGGCGAAGGGCCGCGGGCAGGGGAACCGTGCGACATGGCGATTCTCGCCCTGGGCAAGTTCGGCGGCCGCGAGATGAACTACCATAGCGATCTGGACATCGTGTTCCTCTACGAGGCCGACGGGCAGACGGCGTTTGATTTCGGCCAGTGGTCCGCCCGCAGCACCTCGAACCAGCACTTTTTCAGCGAGTTGGGGCAGCGGATCATCAAGACGGCGAGCCGCTTGAGCGCCCAGGGCCGGCTTTACGAGGTTGACGCCCGGCTGCGGCCGACCGGCAAGAGCGGTTCGCTGGCCATGACGCTGCGTGAATTCAGCCGCTACTATGCCGAAGGGTCGGGCCAGCTTTGGGAGCGGCAGGCCCTGTGCAAGGCCCGTCCGGTTTACGGCTCGCCGCGGACCCAGCGGGCGGCCGCGGCCGCCGTGCAGCGGGCCGCCTTCGGCCACCGCTGGCGGCGCAAAGACGCCAACGAAATCCGGGACATGCGGCAGCGACTGGAGGCCACTGTCGGCGCCGGCGACTTGAAGCGCGGTCCCGGGGGCATCGTCGATATCGAATTCCTTGTGCAGATGCTCCAGCTTCAGCATGCCCGCAAGAATCCCAGCCTGCGGACGGCCAATACCCTGGCCGCCTTGCGGGCGCTGAACGAGGCCGGCCTGATGAGCGCCGACGAGCAGGCGTTCTTCGTTTCCAGCTACCGCTTGTTGCGGACGATCGAAAGCCGCTTGCGACTGATGAACTCGACGGCGCGGGACCAGCTTCCGCACGATCCCATGGAGCTGAACAAGCTGGCCCACCTGCTGCGTTATTCCAGCGGCGACGCCCTGATGAGCGACTACGAAAAAACGACGCGGCAGATCCGCGAGCGTTTCGACGCGGCGATGGACGCGGCAGGGAAGTGAGCAACAACTTACGGCCGCGGGCCGCGGACGTAGTTCACGCCTAACTGCTGCGTGTCGCTGGGCTGCGGCGGGGCGGGCAGATAGGCCCGCTGATTATAGGACGACTCCGGTCCGGGCACTTCGGCCTGATACTCGGGCGCCCACGCGATTCAGGCGCGATCCGCCCACACCCCACGCATAGTTCGACTGCCATCTTGCCGTCGGCGGCACGACCACGGCTTCGGGCATGCCCCAGGCCGGATCATAGTAGTTCGTATTCCACGCGCTGCCAGACCGCCGTCCACGAAACAGGAACTCTCCCCCGCGGGTCGGAAGCGCGGCTGCCAGGGAGGCCCCAATCAGGACAACGACACAGAGAATCGAGCTGGCTTTCATGTTGTTCGACTCCTTAATACTTGCATCCGGCGACCGGCCCGTGCAGGCCCGGGACGCTGTTGGTCAGCAATGGATGGATCGACAGGTGATGCCCATAGGTGACCGAGGTCCGCGTAACCTGGCAGCCGCCGTTGCAGGTCTTGTAATGCTGATGATGCAGGTAGAGAAACTCGTGTGGCGCCAGCGGTTCGTAGGTGATATAGGTCACTCCGACCAGTGGCGGCGTGGGCCGAGGGCTGGGATAGAGCGCCGCGGTCAGGCCCTCGGGGCCGGTCGGCATTGCATAATAATTCGGCTCCGGGCTGGTCCAACCTGGGAGACCGTAGCCCTGAGCAACTGCATCCCCGGCCAGGGCAAGCCATGCGGCCGCCGCCACGACCCAAAGTACCGGGTGCCCTGCGGCCATCGCCGCCTGTGAAAATCTATGAGCCATGTTCGACTCCTCTCGTGTGAGTTACGGTAGGATGGACCTCCGAGTCCGTCCGCCAATACAAGGACAGACTGGGGCGTCCATCCTGCAAATCCAAGCAGTTTATTGGCGAGGATTCCAAATAAAATCTCGGTCAGGGACGGACGTGCGGGTGAATCTTTATTTGCCGGACGTAACAGGTTGGCAAATTCCCGGAAAAACGCGGCCAAAATCGCCCTGGAGACAGCCCGCAGATTCGCTATAATTAGACATGTTTTCCTAGCCCGCCGTGAAACGCAACAGGTCTGAGATGTCCGATACCCTTTCACCTCTTTCGAGCGCTGAACTGATCCAATCCAATGGCCAAGCAAGTGAAAGCAGTAACGGTGAGGCCCGCAAAAACCACCGTCGGGCGACTGCGCAGTCGATGGCCGCCAGTCAGAAAGAAATCTCGGTAAGCGAGTTTTTTGCCAAGAACCGCCATTTGCTGGGGTTCGATAATCCTCGCAAGGCCCTCCTCACGACGGTCAAAGAGGCCGTCGACAACGCCCTGGACGCCTGCGAAGAGGCCGGCATCCTGCCGGAGATCTGGGTACACATCGAACGCGTCGGCGAGGACCGCTTCAAGGTCGGCGTCCAGGACAACGGCCCGGGCATCCTCCGCCAGCAGATTCCCTTGATTTTCGGCAAGCTGCTGTACGGTTCGAAGTTCCACCGCATGCGGATGAGCCGCGGGCAGCAGGGCATCGGGATCAGCGCCGCCGGCATGTACGGCCTGCTGACGACCGGCAAGCCGGTGAAGATCATGTCGAAGGTCTCCAAGCGCTCGGACGCACACTACTACGAGTTGCAGATCGACACGAAGCGCAACCGTCCCGAGATTCTCAACGGGAAGGGCGAGGGCGTCGTCATCGAGCCCAACGACAAGGGCCGCCGCGATAGGGAAAAGCACGGCATCGAATGGATCGAAATCGATCACGGCACGCGGGTGACGATTGAACTGGAAGCCCGTTACCAGCGCGGCCGCGGCAGCGTCGACGATTACCTGGAACAGACGGCCATGGCCAATCCGCACGTGACGCTGCACTACGTCGATCCCGACGGCGGTCCCTGGGACCGCGCCAGAGTGACCGACGTGCTGCCGCCGGAGCCGCGCGAGATCAAGCCGCATCCTTATGGCGTCGAGTTGGGCCGCCTGATCGGCATGCTCAAAGAAACGAAGGCGCCGACCATCGGCCAGTTCCTCATCCAGTCGTTCTCGCGGGTCAGTCCGGCGGTCGCCCGCAAGATCTGCGAGACGGCCAAGATCGGCGTGCGGAGCAGTCCCGTGAAGTGCGGCCGGCAAGAGGCCGACGCCATTTACCAGGCGATCCAGCAGGTGAAGATTCCCGCCCCGGCGACCGACTGCATCGTGCCTATCGGCGAGGAATTGATCCTCAAGGGCCTGCACCAGTTGTTGCCGGGCGAGTTCTACGCCGCGGCCACGCGACCGCCGGCCGTCTATCGCGGCAACCCGTTCGTGATCGAGGTTGGCCTGGCCTTCGGCGGCACTTCGGCGGCCCAGCGGATCTCGCGCGAGGGCCTGCAGGAAATGCTCGATGCCAGCGACGCCCGCACGTTGCGGCAGTTCCTCTCGTCGTCGTTCGACGGCATCGGGGCCGACGCCGCCGACAAGATCATCGCCGAGGCCGGCATGCGGCCGCGGGTCTCGCCCGGCAAGCTCGAACCTGAGGAGATCGCCAAGCTGCACGAGGCGATGCGGAACGTGAATCTCAACGACGGCCAGTCGATGAGCATCCTCCGCTATGCCAACCGCGTGCCGCTGCAGTTCCAGGCCGCCGCCTGCGCCATCACGCAAACCGTGATGAGCACGAATTGGCGGTCTTACGGGCTGAGCCAGTCGCGCGGCTCGCTGCCCAGCGGTCCGGTCACGCTGATGGTCCACATGGCCAGCGTGTGGGTGCCGTTCACGAGCGAATCGAAGGAGGCCGTGGCCGGCTATCCCGAGATCCAGAAGGAACTGCGGCTGGCCCTGCAATCCGTGGGCCGCAAGCTGGCGATGTTCCTGCGGCGGCGCGACCGCGTGAAACACGAAGGCCAGCGGCGGCAGATATTCCTTCGCTACCTGGGCGAGGTGGCCGACGCCGTGAGCGGCATCAACAAGTCGGACCGCACGAAGCTCTACGAGCGGTTGCTGGAAGTGGCGAAGAAGCGGACGACCGAGGCCGACGTGCAGTTCGACGATCGCGGCCGGCCCATCGATGAGGACGAGGCCGATTTCGGCGAGAATGTGATTATCGTCGACCCCGAGGCGGGGGTGGCGGGGAACGGGGAGATTGCAAATTGCAAATTGCAAAATGAGAATTGAAAATTGGGAAGTGGTATAATGGTACAAGTTGGCGATGCGTTCCTATCGGTCTACATTGAAAGCACGATTCCGAGTTTCATCGTCGGGGAAACATCGCCGGTCATCGTGACCGCCGCGCGGCAGATTACGACCAGACAATGGTGGAACGACTATCGCCAGGGGTATCGCCTACTTATGGGATTGGAGACTGGGGATGAATGACGAATATATCGATGAGATCAATGCGATCCGACGGCAGATGATGGAGGAATGCGGGCACGACCTCAAGAAGTTGGGCGAACTCATCAAACGATCTCAAGAGGAAGATCCCGAGAACCTGGTCGCCGATGTCCCGCCGACAGAGCCAAAGCCGGCAGCGAAGGGCGAGCGGTGAAGATGATGATTGGTTCAACCCTCATCTGGTACACGCGCGTGGCTGGTCTCGTCCCGGCTCGTGAGGGCCAGCGGAAGTGAGCCACAGCATTATCACCTGATACGGTCGTCCTTGCAACCACTGCCAACCATCACTGCCAACCAGCCCCATGTCCAAAACCAAACCCAAACTCAACCTTCGCGATTCCCGCACCCTCAAACGGCTCAACGAATTGGCCGACAACGTGGTCTCCGCCGCCCAGCGCGGGCGGGACCCGACCGTCGACGTGCCCGCGCGCACGCTCTCCAATATCCGCTACAACAAGTCGAAGCGGATCCTGGAAATGGGCGGCAACACCAACCGCCGGCAATTGTTCAACCTGTCGCAGGCCAAGGCCTACATGCAGACGGTGTTGGTGGCCCACGGCGTCAGCCGCCTCGTTGAGGAAGGCAAGACGGCCAGCCTGCGGCAGATGTTCTACATGCTCAAGCACGACGTGAAAGGCACCAAGGAGCCCACGTTCGAGGACCAGGGAGAATGCGACCCGATCGTCGAGGACATGGAGGTCTTGCTGGACAGCCTCCGCGAGGAACTGCACCTGGCGGCGGAAGTCAAAGGCAACATGGTCGGAAATCTCGTCCTGGTCGACAGCGGCGACGAGATCGACTGCTCCCGGATGGGCTCCGGCGGCTACGGCATCCCGTCAATCGTTGAACCCGAGGTGATTCAGTTCAAAAGTTGCGACGCCAAGTTCGTGCTCCACGTCGAAAAGGGCACGGTCTGGCAGCGCTTTAACGAGGACAAGTTCTGGCGCAACAACAACTGCATCCTGACCCACGGCGGCGGCCAACCGCCCCGCGGCGTGCGGCGGATGCTCTACCGCTTGCACAACGAACTCAAGCTGCCGATCTACTGCCTGCTGGACAACGATCCGTGGGGATACTACATCTACAGCGTGATCAAACAGGGCTCGATCAACCTGGCCTTCGAGTCGCAACGGATGGCCATCCCCGACTGCCGCTTCCTCGGCATCCGCTCCATCGACTTCCAGCGCTGCGGACTCTCCGACAGCGTGAAGATCTCGCTCAATGACAACGATCGCAAGCGGGCCAAGCAGATCGCCGGTTACCCCTGGTTCGCCCACAAAAAGCCCTGGCAGAAGGAGATCCACAAGCTCCTGGAGAACGGCTTCAAGCTGGAAGTCGAAGCCCTCGTCAGCAAGGACATCAGCTACGTGACCGAGGAATACACGCCGCAACGGCTCGCGGACAAAGACTGGCTCGACTGAACCGAGCAAGGATGAAGGCGGAGGGATGAAGGATGAAAAAGGCCATTCATCCTTCATCCTTCCGCCTTCATCCTTGTTCCCTTACGGCGCCAGCACGATCTTGCCGGCCAGGGAGCCCTTCTTCTGCAACGTGCTGCTTTCCTGCAGCTTGTGGGCCTCTGCCGTTTCGGAAAGCTTCATGACCCGATCGATCTGCGGGCGCAACTTGCCGCGGGCCAGCCAGCGATTGATCTCGGCGGCCGCCTTGCGCTGCTCCTCGGCGGGAGCGTTGAACATGGCAAATCCATAGATCCGGGCATCGCGCGTGTAGAACGCTCCCACCGGCAGCACGGGCTTGGCGTCCCGGCCGGCCATGACGATCATCCGCCCGCGGAGGGCCAGGTGACTGATGGCCCGCTCGAAATTCGGCTCGCGGAGGCTCTCCCACCAAAGGTCGATGCCGCCGAAACGGCCCAGCGCGTCGTCGACATTGCCCGTCTTGTAATTCACCACCACGTTCGCGCCCAGCCTGCGGCAAATCTGCACCTTGTCCTCATTGCCGGCTGTGGTCATGACGCGGGCGCCGATGGCTCGGGCCATTTGCACGACGCACGATCCAACCCCGCCCGAGCCGCCGTGCACGAAAACTCTCTCGCCCATTTTCAGTTGGGCATCGCGGAAAAGACCGAGGTGGGCGGTAATCCCCACCAGGGCAATTGCCGCGGCATCCTCGAACGACACCTCCTCGGGGATGGGGTAGAGCCACTGTTCTTCGACGGCCGCGAACTGGGCAAAAGTGCCTTGGCGGCCCAACAGGCCCTGGTTGCTTCCCCAGACGCGATCCCCCGTCTTGAGCCGCTTGACGTCGGGACCAACCGCGTCGACAACACCTGCCAGATCACAACCAAGGATGAACGGCTTGGGCAATTCCATGGAGACGGTGCCCGCACGAATATAGGTGTCGATGGGATTGACCGACACTGCCTTGACCTGGACGAGCACCTGCGTGCCCGTCGCTCTTGGCTTCGGCAAGTCGCCATAGATGATCTGATCGACTGACCCGGTTTTTTCGATATACGCGGCTTTCATAGTCCGTTTATTCCGTGTTGCAATAGAGCTTTAGCAATAGATATTCTATTTTCGCGTTCTCAGTAGTCGTCCGAGGGCGGATTGCCGTCGTTGCGGACCCCGAGCGATTGAAATGTACTGAAACTAATCCCAAAGTTGATGAGTTTCACGGACCCGTCGCAGAAGACGAACTGGCAGCCCGCGGGGTGGGCGCTACCAAAACCGGAGGAACAATCGTCTTGGCCGCGCGTGTCGCGATGGGGTGGGAATTGTTGGCTTCCGTTTGCGACCCAGCGGTTGACGTCCCAGTCGTTGCCTTCCAGGGCACTGCTGTTGTCGGCGCCATCGGTGCCCGTGTAGTACATGGCCGGATCAAGGGATTTCTCTCCGGCAAAAAACACGTTGCTTTGGCCGTCGGGAATCTGGCTGACCTCGCTACGCTCACCCGACACGCCGTTCATTGACGCAAGGGAGGCGTCCGAGTTGCTCCAAGGGCAATTGGGATAAATTGTGAAGCAGTTGTCACTTTGGCTCGGGCCGGTGCCCAGGAACCGCACGGAGCCGCCGTTGGCGGCGTAGTCGGTCTTGCTGCAAACACTGGCCGCGGCCGCATTCCACGCGGGATAGGGACACGGATAGGCGATCACTTTGCGGCGGGTGGGACAGATCACGCTGGGGATGGCCGCCTCTTCGGCTTCAACAAGGTAAATGTTGAATTTGTCACTGGCCGATGCGCCCTTGCCTTTATCGTGGATCATGTCCAGCCCCATATAGGGCAGGCAATTGTAGATCCAACCGCCCGGTTGCCGGGCCCCGAAGCCACGATCGGGGTCCCCGTTCCACGTCCAACCCCAACCGCTGGACGGAAAGTGGCCTTGCGCCGCCAGGTGCTGCAGGGCGGCACTGCCGAGCTGCACAAGGTTATTCTTGCACTGCGTCCGCCGCATCGACTCGCGGACCGAGTTGACCGCCGGCAGCAGCAGGCTCATCAGGATGCCGAGAATGGTGATGACGACGAGCAACTCCACCAGGGTAAAGCCCGCACATTTCCCGCGACAAACCACCATGGCCTAGTGCTTTCGCAGTTACTTGCTCGTCAGCCGGAACACTACGCTCTCACGGGTATTGCGGATACCGGCGGCGACTTCGCGGCCAAGTTCGGTTTTCGTGTTGTATCGCGCCGGCAGGGTCTCGTTGCCGCTGGGGTCCTTCTTCGAGATGCGGACCCTATAGAGCCCCACGTAAATGCCCGGAAAACCCTTGACCTCTGGTTCCAAGCCGGCGCCGCCGTGAACGTCCGTTTTTCCTTGGTGGGGGTGATATGAGGAACCGAGGAACGGTTCCGGATCGTAGGTCACGGTTGCTCCCGCCAACGGCGCACCGTCGAGGTAGACCGTGGGCGATATCGTAAAGAGATTCGCGGGGGCCTTGACCCATTCCTCAAAGCGGGTTGCAATGTCCGCTGCGGTCAAGGAATCGGGATGGCCGCCAGGCCGCGTTTTGAGGTTCTCCAGAAGCTCCAAGAGCGGCGGACTGGCACTGAGCTCCTTCTTGTCCAGCGTGCCGTCGCCGTTCGCGTCATAGAGTTTCATCGCCTCTTGGGCAGCCTTTTGCGGATCGATTTGAAAACGCGGCGCCGGCGTCGGCTCATTCGAACAACCAACGATCACAACCAAGCCAAGGCAAACAAGCAGCATGTCAATGCCGGAAGAAGTGCGATTCATGACGATGGAGAACCTCTTGTAAAGTAAACCGTCGAGAATAATATGAGCCTTTCGCTACTGGTAACGCATGGGATCACTACAAGCCGCACACAGTATCCTTCTCAGTAATCGTCCGAAGGCGGATTGCCGTCGTTGCGAACCCCGAGGCACTGATACGTCGCGAAATTAATTGAGTAACTCAACAGTTTCACGGAACCATCGCAGAAGACGAAGTGCAACCCCGCCGGGTGCGCGCTGCCAAAACCGGAGGAACAATCGTCTTGGCCGCGCGTGTCGCGATGGGGTGGGAATGGTTGTTGGCTTCCGTTCGCGACCCAGCGGTTGACGTCCCAGTCGTTGCCTTCCAGGCAGGTGTCGTTGTCGGCGCCGTCATTTCCCGTGTAGTACGCGGCGGGATCGAGGGACTTCTCTCCCGCAAAGAACACGTTGCTCTGTCCGTCGGGAATCTGGCTGACCTCGCTCCGCTCGCTCGACACTCCGTTCATGGACGCCAGCGAAGCATCGGAGTTGGACCAATTGCACTTGGGGTACGTCGCGAAGCAGTTGTCGCCATAGCCTGGGCCGTTGCCCAGGTAGCGAATCGAGCCGCCGTTGGCCGCGTAGTCGGTCTTGTTGAGTACGGTGGCCGGCGCCGTATTCTGAGTGTTCTCGATTGCCGGATAGGCGATCGCCTTGCGGCGGGTGGGACAGATAACCAAGGGGATGGCTGCCTCTTTGGCTTCCACGAGGGCAAAGTACTTGTTCTGTGTCGGGTTGGTGCTGCCGCTCGGACCCAAATCCTTGACGCCCTTGCCAACATCGTGGATCATGTCCATTCCCATATACGGCAGGCAATTGTAGAGCCAACCGCCGGGTTGCCGGGCCCCGAAGCCACGATCGGGATCTCCCGTCCACATGTAACCCCAGCCGCTGGATGGAAAGTGGCCCTGCGCCGCCAAATGCTGCAGGGCGGCACTGCCGATTTGCGCGAGGTTGTCCTTGCACTGGGTTCGCCGCATCGACTCGCGGACCGTGTTGACGGCCGGCAGCAGCAGGCTCATCAAGACACCGAGAATGGTGATGACGACGAGCAACTCCACCAGCGTAAAGGCCGCATATTTCCGCCGAGAAACCGCCATGGTTGGATACCTCCACTGAATGAAACCAGCCGCCGCCGACCACGACCATCGGTACACGGTGCCCGGGCGGCCACAATCGAGAAGTCTGTTCCTACACCCGAATTATAATCGACCTTTTACTTCACTGTCAATGATTTGAATGGGACCTGGGATCCGGCGGGCTAAGGACGGGGGAGAGCTCTGTATTCAGCGTCCCCCGCCAACGGTTTTTGACGGCCCTTGGCGTCAATTATTTGGGTGGTTTATGAATCCCTTTTCGGCAGGTCTCTGGCTCCCACTGCCGCTCCCTCAATTGTAGGGTGAGACCAGATCCGGGGTTCCCCGGGGTACCCGCTTGCGGGTCGCGGGAACCCCGGATCTGGTCCCACCCTGCGATTGGTTTCCATTTCTGCTGCCGCACCCTTTTGACGCATGGCGAGAGGTCTGTTATGCTAGAATCCAGTTCGGTCCAACCATAACGATTTCGTCCCTTGGCGGGGCGGGCATGGCAGGCTGTCGGATGCTCCAGAGCAACGGGGTGTCCGCAGCCATTCTCAGGGAAAGGTGTTCTGGTGCGGAAGGAAATTGAACTTTGTCTCGGTCTTAGTCTGGTGGGGATCTTCGCTTTGGCCGTAGTGGGGTGCGGGAGCAAGGCCCCCACCGCGATCCAGCCCATGGAAGTCGCGTCCGACGCCGGGCATCGGGCGATTGAAAAGTATGATGCCAACAAAGACGGCCTTCTCGATTACAACGAGTTGGCCAAGGCGCCGGGCTTGCGATCCGGACTGGCGAGGATCAAGAAATTGGGCGCCTTTCGCGGGCCCAAACCGTCCGAAAGCAAGTTGAAGGATTTGAAAATCAGTGCGGATGAGATCGACGCACGGATTAAGGAATGGAAAGAGCACGGCTCCGGACGTATTACCGTGTCCTGCCGCGTATTTCGTAAGAAAGGCGGCGCGAAACCTCAGCCCATTGCCGACGCGGAGGTCCAGTTCGTGCCCGAAGACTTTCTCGGCCCGGGCCTGACGACTGGCACCGGCACGACCGACAAAGGAGGTATCGCCGGGATTGCACAGCCGAGCCGAGGCGGGGATGATCCGGCCATCGGCGTGTGCCCCGGGTTCTATAGTGTCAAGATCACCAAGGGCAACGAGATTCCGGCAAAGTACAACACAGAAACGACCCTTGGCGTGGAGATTTCCGGCGACTCCGACGCGCTCCAAGCCGGTGGACCGAAGTTCGAATTGGAGTATTGACCCGGTTCACTCCTTCAGGGCCTGAACCAGGTTCGTGAGCATCGCCTTGGCGTCGCCGAAGAGCATCAGGGTGTTGTCGGCAAAGAAAAGCTCGTTCTCGATGCCGGCAAACCCGGGGTTCATGCTCCGTTTGATGACGAATACCGTTTTGGCCTTGTCGGCGTCGATGATCGGCATGCCGAAAATCGGGCTCGACTTGTCGTGCCGGGCGGCCGGATTCACGACATCGTTGGCCCCCAACACCAGGGCCACGTCGGCCTCGGGCATCTCGGGGTTGATCTCGTCCATTTCCACGAGCTTGTCGTAGGGAATCTCGGCCTCGGCCAGCAACACGTTCATGTGGCCCGGCATGCGGCCGGCGACGGGGTGCACGGCGAATTTCACCTCCACGCCGCGTTTGGTCAGGGTATCGTACAACTCGCGCACGCGGTGCTGGGCCTGGGCCACGGCCATGCCATAGCCCGGCACGATGACAACGGTCCGTGCGGCATCCATGATCTGGGCCGCGTCTTCGGCCGTGGCGCTCTTGGCCGTCCGCTGCTCGATCGCGCCGCTGGCAACCTGCACTTGGCCAAAGGCCCCGAACAGCACGTTGGTGAACGAGCGGTTCATGGCCTTGCACATGATGATCGAAAGGATCAGGCCCGATGAACCATCCAGGGCACCGGCCGCGATCAGCAGATTGTTCTTCAGGACGAAGCCCATGGCCACGGCCGACAAGCCGGCATAGGAGTTCAACAGCGCGATCACCGTCGGCATGTCGGCGCCGCCGATGGGGATGATCAGCAGCACGCCGAAGGCGAGCGCGAGTACGATGATGATGGGGAACAAGAGCCACCACGTCGGGTGCCAAACCAGCAGCGCGCCGGAAAGCAGGGCCACGCCCAAGAGGGCGAAGTTCGTCGCGTTTTGTCCCTTGTAGGTGATCGGCCGTGTGGGAATCAGTTCCTGGAGCTTTCCCGCGGCCATGAGGCTGCCGGTGAACGTCAGAAAACCAAGCAGCACCTCGGCAGTCAGCGCGCCGGTGGCGAAGGGGGTGAGTTCCTCCCGATTGTAATTCCATCGCAAATAATACTCCGCGGCGCCTACCAGACCGGCGGCCAGACCGCCGAAGGCATGGGACAGCGCGGTTCGCTGCGGAACGGCCGTCAAGGGCACCATCGCCAAGGGCACGCCGAGCACGCATCCCACGAGGATCGCGCCGATGACCCAATGGTACGACGCGATGCCGGGCGTCATCATCGCGCCGGCGACCGCCGCGACCATTGCCACCACGCCAGAAACAATTCCCCGTCGGGCGGTCACGGGATGGCTCATCCACTTCAACGAGAGGATGAATAAGGCCGTGGCGAGCAGGTAGATCAATTGGATCCAGACTTCCGTTTGACTCATGATTTGCGCGGCTCCCGCTTCTTGAACATCTTGAGCATGCGATCGGTGAGGAGGAATCCGCTGACGATATTGGTCATCGAGCACGCCAGGGCGATTGCGCCGAGGATCGTGGCGAACAGCGGCGCGTTTTGTCCGGCAATCGGCGGCTTTTCGCCGGCCAACACGATCGATCCCACCACGGCTATGGCCGAAATGGCGTTTGTCAGCGACATCAGCGGCGTGTGCAGCAACCGGGAGACGTTCTTGATGACTTCCAGGCCGATGAAGGTAGCCAGCATCAGCGTAAACAGCGACGTCAGGAAAGCTGTTGTTTCTGCGGAGCTGATCGTGCCTTCCGGCGCCGATTCCGCCAAGAGTATCCAGGGGGCAAGTGACATCGTTTGCGTTGTCCTTTCTATGTCTATTGAAGCAACTGCACATGTTGTGGCACGGTCTCCTGACCGTGCCACAGCGTCGGCGGGGTCGGGAGACCCGCGCCGAACATGCGACCTATTGAAGCAACTGCTGAATCCGCGCGCAGACGATCTGGCCGTCGCGGGCGATCAGCGTGTCGCGGATGATTTCGTCTTCCAGGTTGATCTGCACCTGCTTGTCCTTTACCAGGTTGAGCAGGAACGTGGAAATGTTTTTCGCATACATCTGGCTCGCGTGCTGTGGGATTTCCGCCGGCAGATTGAGCGGCCCGAGGATCGTGACGCCGTTGTGGACGACCCGCTGGCCGGCCTGGGTCAATTCGCAGTTGCCGCCGCGCTCCGCCGCCAGATCGACGATCACCGAGCCGGGAACCATGCCTTCCACGGCCTGCTTCGTGACCAGCACGGGCGACTTCTGCCCGGGAACCGCCGCGGTGGTGATGACCACGTCGCTGCCGGCGACGGTCTTGGCCATGAACTCCTGCTGTTTTTTATAAAAGGCCTCGTCCATGGCCTGGGCGTAGCCGCCCTGGTCTTCGCTGGCCGAGGTGTCCAGCGGCATTTCCACCACCTTGCCGCCCAGGCTGGTGATCTGCTCTTTGGCCGCCGGGCGGACATCATAGGCCGACACGGCCGCGCCAAGTCGCCGGGCGGTGGCAATCGCCTGGAGACCGGCCACGCCCGCCCCCACGATGAACACCTTCGCCGCGCTGAAGCGTTCCGGCTGCCGTGATCAGCATGGGGAAAATCTTGGGCAATTCCTGCGCGGCCACGAGCACGGCCCGATAGCCGGCAATCGTCGCCTGCGACGAGAGTACGTCCATGCTTTGTGCCCGCGTGATGCGGGGCAGAAGTTCCAGGCCGAAGAGCGTCGCCCCGCCGGCGGCGAACTCCTGGTTCGCCTTCGGTTGACCCAAGGGATCGCATAATCCGATGACGATCTTGCCCGTGGAGAGCTTGGGCAGATCGGCCTTGCCAGCCTCAGGATTGGCCCCCGCGGCACGGACTTGCAGAATTACGTCGGCGGTGAAGACCTCGTCGCGCGTGAGGACGACGCCGGCCCCCTTGTCGGCGTACTGGGAATCCGGAAATCCGGCGGCCTGACCCGCCCCCGACTGTACGCGGACATCGATTCCCGCTTTGGTCAAAGCAGGAATGCTCGCCGGGATAAGGGCAACACGGGTTTCGCCCGGAAATGTCTCTTTCGGAATGCCAACGATCATGATTCTACTCAATCGGTGGGGTAAGGTTCTGCAATGGTCCTGAAGTTTAGCTCTTAGAAGCTAACAAGTACGGAACCAACGGGCAAGGAGAGGCATTATGACAGTCAAACCGGGTCATTGAAAATCCCCTCGACTGGGTACTCGACAGATCGTGCGCAGAATTTTCTCCGTTTCCCGGCGGCGGACACCCTTGCCACGCGGCCCATATATAGCTAGATTACAGGATTCCCGGCTTGAGTCTGGGCGGAAGAGTTGTCGTCAGGATCGCAAGTCGTAAGTTGGGCCAGGCGGGCTACCCTGCTGCTGGCGGAAGAATCATTATCTGGATCGTAACCATGCTTAAGATAGCGAAAACGTACGTGGCTAAGCCGGGCGAGCTCAACGCAAAGTGGTGGCTGGTGGACGTTACGGACAAAGTGGTTGGTCGCGTGGCCAGCGATATCGCCATGATTCTCATGGGCAAGCATCGTCCCACGTACACGCCCCACGTCGATACGGGCGACTTCGTGGTGGTAATCAACGCCGAGAAAATCATCTTCAGCGACCCCAATAAGTGGGACGAAAAAGAGTACTCTTGGTACACGGGCTATCCGGGGCAGCACCGCGAGACTGCCGCCGTGCGCCGCAAGCGCAGGCCGGAGAAGATCCTCTCTGAGGCCGTGCGGCGGATGTTGCCCAAGAACAAGCTGGCTTTCAAGATGATCCAAAAACTGAAGATCTATGCCGGCAGCGAGCATCCTCATCAGTCGCAGCAACCCGAACCGCGCGAGGTCGCTATCAAGTGAGTAAATCCCGAATACGAAGGTCGAAATCAGAAACAAATCCCAATAAAGAAGGGTGGATGTTTCAAACGGATTAGCTCATTCGGAATTCAGATTTGGTATTTGTTTCGGATTTCGAAATTCAAGTTTCGAGTTTTTTTCTATGGAACGCAAAGTAAACAGGTAGCACATGGCAGAGGCAGTGACCACACTCAAGGGCCGAGCGGACGACATTTTGGGAACGGGACGGCGGAAGACCTCCTGTGCACGCGTCCGCCTGCGTCCGGGACAGGGGACGATCGTGATCAATAGTCGCCCGTTCGACGAGTATTTTCATAGCGTCTCGCACCAGAACGCGGTGGTCGCTGCGTTGGTGCAGACCGGCAAGCGCGAGCAGTTCGACATTCTGATCCGCGTCGATGGCGGCGGCATCACCGGTCAGGCCGATGCCTGCAAGCTGGGCATTGCTCGGGCGCTGAAGAAAGCGGGCGAGGACATGAACAAGCTCCGCGAAAACGCCCTGTTGACCCGCGACGGCCGCATGAAAGAGCGCAAGAAGTACGGTCTCCGTGGCGCACGCCGTGGGACGCAGTTCTCCAAGCGATAACGAGAGGTGAAGGATGAAGGCGGAAGGATGAAGGATGAATAAGAGATGAAGGCAAGATGAAGGATGAACGATACGGGATATTCCCATATCCCCCATCTTTTATCCTTCATCCTTCCGCCTTCATCCTTTTCTCTTATTCATCCTTCATCCTTCCGCCTTCATCCTTTATCCTTCCGCCTTCATCCTTTCCCATGGTTTCCAAGCGGATTGTCCTGGCCGGGGGCAGCGGGTTTGTGGGCCAGGCCCTTGCTGGCCGTCTGCTCGCCGACGGCTATGAAGTAATCGTCCTTTCCCGCGGCGCACCACGGAACACCCAGGGAACGATCGTCTCTTGGGATGGCTCGACGCTTGGCGATTGGGCGAAATCGCTGGAAGACGCCTTGGCCGTCGTCAATCTGACCGGCCGGAACATCAACTGCCGGCCAACTGCGGCCAATCGCCGTCTGATCGTTCGCTCCCGAGTGGCGTCGGTCCAGGCGGTGGGCGAGGCCATCCGTGGCTGCCGCCGCGGGCCGCGGGTCTTCGTCCAGACCACCGCCGTTGGCATCTACGGCGACTCCGGCGACCGAATCTGTGACGAATCGACCCCGCCAGGCGGAGGTTTCCTCGGCGACACGTGCCGGATGTGGGAAAAGGCCTTTGACGAGTGTCCCACGCCGGGCGTTCGCCGAGTGGTGTTACGTCTGGGAGTCGTGCTTGGCCGCGAGGGCGGGGCTTTACCGCCGCTGGCCGGCTTGGCCCGCTGGTTCCTGGGCGGGGCTGCTGGCCGCGGGCGGCAGTATGTCAGTTGGCTGCATCTTGCCGACGCCGTGCGGATCTACCGCGAGGCGATCGACCGCGGCGATTATCAGGGCATCTACGTCGCCGCCTCGCCGCAGCCGGCGACCAATGCCCAATTCATGCGTGAACTGCGGGCTGCACTCCACCGGCCCTGGAGCCCGCCCGTCCCGACCTTGGCCGTTCGTCTGGGTGGCTGGCTTGCCGGCATCAATGCCGAGCTGGCGCTGACCGGCCAGCGCCGTGCTCCGCGAAGGCTCATGGCGCAAGGATTCGCCTACGAGTTTCCCGAGCTTCGAGGGGCTTTCAAGAATCTGGTTGGCTAACCAGTCCTTGATCAGCGGGTGAACTGCGGTATTTTCAGCAATTCGCCGCCCTTCAGCGCCGATTGATGGGCGACCACTCCAGCCACCGTCAGGTTGAGTGCCTGCACGATGTCGACCAGCGGCTTGCGGTCTTCCAGGATCGCCGTGACGAACTCGTTCATCAGGTGGCCGTGCGACCCGCCGTGGCCGCCCGGCGCCACGCTCGGCGGCAGGGGCGGACAGTCCAACGGCGGCAATTTCTTCTCCTCGCCCGTATAGGGTGCGTCCCACATTGCGCCTCGCTGGCCGCGCACGCGGCCCTGTTCAACTTCGGGACCGAAGCTGTCCCAGCTCACGGCCATTCGAGCCATCCCGCCTTCTCCGGTGCGCAGCAGGGCGATTTCCGTGCCGAAGGGATTCTTGTAGCGGTTGGCATCCGCTTGAAATTGTTTGCGGATACTGGGGGTACCCATGCACGAGACTTCCGTGAAGCTGCCGCCGGTGACGCACACGTAGTAGGCGTTGGAGTGCGTGGGGTACCATTGCGGAGGCAGACCGACGCGCCACTCGCGAAACGAGGCAATTTGTTCGACTCCGTAGTGGAAGTATTCCCCTTCGCTATAAATGAGTTTGCCGAAGCCGCCCGCTCGATAGATCTCCCGCATGGCGTGACAATCGCCGCGGAAGGCCGAGGTCTCGAACATCATGTACTTCCGCCCGCTGGACTTGACCGCTTCGAGCAGCTTGTAGGCGTCCTCGACGTTTCCGAACACGGCCGGCACCGCGGTGGCCACGTGTTTGCCGTGTTTCATCGCGTCGATGCAGTGCCTGGCGTGACTGGGGGCGTCGGTGGCCACGAAGACGGCCTCGAGCGAGTCGTCTTTGACCAACTCTTCCAGCGAGGGATAGGTCTTTTCGCAGCGGCAGGCCTTCGCCAACTCCCGGCACCGCTCGGGAAACAGGTCGCTGACGGCCGCCACCGTGACGCTGGGGTGATCTTGGAAGCCGAACGCCGCGCCGAACTGGCAAACGCCGTAGCCCACGATGCCCACGCGGATTTTCCGATCGGAGACCGGTTTCCAGGCCCCTTGGGGTCGGGGGGCCGTCTTGACGCCGGCGGCCCCCAGAATGCGCTCGTCGGCGCCATTGGCCGCGGCGGCCCCGAGCCAGTGGCCCGCCGCCACCGCGCCCAGCGAGGCGAGGCCGGCCTTTTTCAGGAAAGATCGTCGTGAAGTGGTCTGCTGCATGGTGGGTTACCTCGCGGGTATCGCCGGTCAGGCGTCGCCTACCGGCACTCGGTCTATTCGTCCTCCTCAATGGGAAAGCTCTTGGGATAGAAACGGGGACGCAGCTAGTTATTGTTCTTTCCAAGGCTCCTTCTCCCTCTGGGCCGGCCTTCGCTTCGAAGCGTGTGAGAGAGGCCAAGCTTCTTGGCCACCTCGTCTTGCCACAGCTCGCCACCAAATGGGCGGTTCCGGGCGATGCACGCGCCGAGCTTCTCCAGTTCTTGTTCGTTCATGATCTCGTTCACAAGCGTCAACCAATTCCTGGGACGATCCAAGGGCCAGTCGCCGAGCATCGCGCAACTGCGCGCTCCCGTGACGCCAGGCCCAAAGGCTGCCCCAAGGCCAGTCCTCCGCACGGCGGACGACGCCGGCCGCCAAGGCATTCCGCTCCACGTATCGGCACACCGTCAGGAAGTGCTCGTCCTCCTCAATGGGAAAGCTCTTGAAACGCCCTTGATAGAGGTGTCCGCGGCCGACTGTGTTGTGCGCCACGTGCCAGCGCATGGCATGGGTGTGGGCCAGCCACCGAAAATAGGCAGTCACTTCTCCTTCCTCTTGCGGCCAGACCACGAAGTGCCAGTGCGTTCGCATGGCGCACCATGCCAGAATCCGCAGGGGGTGCCGATCGTGGGCCTCGATCATGATCCGCTCGAAAGCCTCGAAATCGGCCTCTTTGCGAAACAGGGGAAGCCCTGCCACCGTCCGGTTCAGGACGTGGTACACATAGCCGCCGGGTGTTGCTCGTGCTCGTCTTGGCATCTCGTCACTTTACCACAAACGGGTCTCGCTTGTCAAAAGCAACTAGCTGCGTCCCGGTTTCGATGCCCCGGAAAGAGACACGCCGCAGTCAGAGCCAATTCCGAGCAATCGCCGTTCCCAATCATCCCGCGGCTGAATCCGCGGACGCACAAAACGATCCTTCAGGGCCTTGATCGCCAATTCCTCGGCTGTTACGCCTTGACGACTAGCCGCCTCGTTGAGAACAGCCTCCAAGTCGGAGCCAATATTCAGTACCATTCTTAACCTCCGTCTCACGCATTCGTTCTTGAAACACCTCCACGTATGGCATTCCATGGCCCAGCATTATCGGAATCAATTGAATAATCCCTGCTTCCGGAACACGCCGTGGCCACGGGGCACGGAAACGGTTTCCGGATGCGCGAAGCTCGCGAGCGAAGCCACCGCTTGCTCCAAGCTCCCATGCGAGGACCGCGCAATAACCTCTCCAAGGACCGCCAGGCCATTGAACCCGAAACTACGAAGATCACTGAACATACGCTGTCCCGAATCCAATTTTGCCGCGCAGCCGGTTTTGACCGCCACGTTACCGCATTTTTGCAACCGAGCATGGAGTTGTCAACCCTGATAGGTTGTGTTCCAATAGATAACAATTTGACTAGTGGTAAGGCGTCTAAGCGTCGCAAAGGCTTTGAACGGCTACCAAACGGCGCGATCGTCCTAGAATTGACATCCGCCAAACTCGGCACGCAGGAACGCATTTTCGGAGGATCCCAACATGCGGCTAATACTGTTCGATCGTCCCACGCCCCAGCGGCGAAACTTTTATCCCTTGGCACTTTCCCGGCCGATCTGGGAACTGCGCTGCGGCATGACTTCGCTGGGTGAGAAGCTGGCCGCGGCCGCACGGCCGGCCGACGTGGCCTGCTGGACGCCGCCCTATCTGGCCGAGGTCTGCCGCTGCCAGACGACGTGGCCGGTGAATGATCCGCGGAGCCTCGCCGATGCAGATCTCGTGCTGGTCGACGCCCGCCTGAAGCCGGCCGCACTCAAGCCGTTCGCTGAGGGACCGAGCCGCATCGCCCTGGATGTCAACGGCGAAGTCCTGGCAGCGCGGATTGCCCTTACAGACCTCGCGAAACTCAACACAGCCTCCATCGACACACTGCTGATCTCTGCCAGGCAGCATCTCGCCGCGGCCTCTGGTGGCGACCTGCCGACTTGGAATTATCCCTGGGAACTGGTTCTCGCCAACCCGGCGCAGTTGACCGAGGACTTCCGCGCGACCGGCCACAGCGGCATCGAAGGCAAAATCGAGGAGCCCTGCGCCATTCGTGGCAGCCGTGGCGACATATTTGTCGGCCACGGCACCGTGATCCATCCCATGGTCGTCCTCGACGCCGAGCACGGGCCGATCTATATCGACGAAGACTGCGAGATCCATCCCTTCACCCGCATCGAAGGGCCGTGTTACGTCGGCCGCAAGTCGATCCTGCTGGGGGCCAAATGCCGCGAAGGCAATTCCATCGGTCCCGTGTGCCGCATCGGCGGCGAGGTGGAGGAGTCGATCATCCAGGGCTATTCGAACAAGTACCACGACGGCTTCCTGGGCCACGCCTACGTCGGCCAGTGGGTCAATCTCGGGGCCCTCACCACCAACAGCGACCTCAAGAACGACTACTCCGAAGTCAAAATCACGCTCGACGGCCGCACGCAGCTTCCCACCGGCTCGACGAAAGTCGGGGCCCTGATCGGCGATCACACGAAGACCTCGATCGGCACGCTGTTGAACACCGGCGCCTGCGTCGGGGCCATGACCCTGCTCGTGACCAGCGGCAGATTGCTGCCCAAATTCATTCCCTCGTTCACCTGGTACATCAACGATGCGATCACGCCCGGCATGGGCAAGGCCCCGCTTTACGCCACCGCCCGCACGGCGATGGGGCGGCGGAAATGCCAATGGACCGAGGCCGACGAGGCGATGTGGAATGCCGTTTACGAAATCACCGCGGAAGAACGGAAAGATGCAATCGAAAGAAGCAAAGCGGGAAGGAAATCCGAAATTCGAAGTACGAAATCCTAAACAAATCCAAATGACGAAATTCAAATGACCAAGACCCGTTTTGAACCTTTGTCATTCTGCAGTTGAATTGGGGCACCCGCATGCGGGTCGCGGATTTCGCTATTCGGATTTCGGATTTCATTTGCTATGTGCGGCATCACCGGTGGAACCTGGATCGAGCCCCGACTTGCCATCGACGCGGAAACCCTGCGCCGCATGACCGAGGTCCTCCGTCACCGCGGTCCGGATGACGAGGGCTTCTACGCCGGCGACCTGGCCCTTCGTCCCGGGCGGCCTTGCCTGCCGGGCGTGGCCTTGGGACACCGCCGTCTGGCGATCATCGACGTGGCCGGCGGACGACAGCCGCTGGCCAACGAGAACGAGACGGTGTGGGTGGTTTTGAACGGCGAGATCTATAATTTCCCCGCCCTCCGCCGCCGCCTCGAAGGCCGCGGGCATCGTCTCAAGACCCAGAGCGACACGGAAACCCTCGTCCATCTCTACGAGGATGAAGGCCCGGAAATGGTCAGCCTGCTGGACGGCATGTTCGCCTTCGCCCTGTGGGACGCCGATCGCGGCCTGCTGCTTTTGGCCCGCGATCGCCTGGGCAAGAAGCCACTGGTCTATCGCCACGAACCGGGCCGGCTGCTGTTCGCCAGCCAACTGAAAAGCCTCCTGCAGGTCCCCGGTCTGCCGCGGCACATCGATCCGCAGGCCCTGGATGAATACCTGACCTACCAGTACGTGCCGCACCCGCGCACGATTTGGCAAGGCATAAGCAAACTGCCGCCGGGCCATCTGGCCGTCTATCGCGAAGACCGGCTGGAGGTCCGGTCCTACTGGCAACCCGACTTCCGCGTCGAGGAGCGCTTGCCCGCCGGCGAGTATGCGTCGCGGTTGCGCAGCCAGATCACCGCGGCAGTCGAGGCCCGTTTGCAAAGCGAAGTGCCGCTGGGGGCGTTTCTCTCCGGCGGCGTCGATTCCACGATCGTGGTCGGGCTGATGCGGCAGCTCCTCGGCGGGCCGCTGCGGACGTTTTCCATCGGTTTTCCCGTGCCGGAGTATGATGAAACGCGCTATGCCCGGCTGGCGGCCGAGCGGTTCCAGACGATCCACGAGGAGTTTCGGGTCGAACCCAAGGCGGTAGATATCCTACCCCGGCTGGTCTGGCATTTCGACGAGCCCTTTGCCGACAGCTCGGCCCTGCCGACGTGGTATCTGGCGGAATTGACCCGGCAGCACGTGACCGTGGCCCTGACGGGCGACGGCGGCGACGAATTGTTTGCCGGCTACCCCCGTTACGCCGCGGTGTGGCTGGCCGACGTGCTCGATCGCTGGCCGGCCGTGTTCCGCTGGCTGGTCGCCGGTCCCTATTGGCGCTGGATTCCCTCGTCGTCCCGCCAGAAATCACGGCTGCGGCACTGGAAACGCTTCGCCGACGGTTTTTCTCATCGTCCGGCGCGGCGGTACCTCGAATGGATTTCGATCTTTGGCGAGGCCCGTCGGGCGTGGCTGTATCGCGAGGAGCATCTGGCGCGGTTGCCGGATGCTGACCCATTGGAGTTCCTTACGCGGGCGCTGTGCGCGTGCGCGGCCGTGATGCCGTGACCGCGGTGAGCCTGGCCGACCTGTTGACTTATCTGCCCTGCGACTTGATGACCAAGGTCGATACGGCCTCAATGGCCTTTGGGCTGGAATGCCGGCAGCCGTTTCTCGATCATCGCGTTGTCGAGTTGGCCGCCCGCATGCCGGCGGGCCTGAAGTTCCGCCGACCATGGGTACATGGTGCCCGTCGCGGCAAGCGGATCTTGCGCGAGGCGTTTGCCGACCTGCTGCCGCCGCCGATCCGCCGGCGGCGGAAAATGGGCTTTGGCGTTCCCCTCGATCATTGGTTCCGGCACGAGATGCGGGACTTCGCCCGCGAGGTCCTCCTGGACCCGCAGACGCAATCGCGGGAGTTCTTTCGGCCCGAGGCGGTCGAGCGGTTGTTCGACGATCACGTCACCGGCCGCGCCGATCACAGTCAGCGCTTATGGTCGCTGTTGGTGCTGGAATTGTGGCAGCGGGAATGGGCAGGGTAGGGTGGGACAAGATTGCGTAGCAAGCGCCGGCCCACCATCAAACTGCCGACGTGCCCGTCGACTACACCCTACGGCTGTTCGGCCAGAGCCGGCAGGGTTGAACTCCCAGAAACCGAGACGGCTGCCCCGGCTCGCTGCGGCGCCTTGTCCGGCGCGCCTTGCGCCTGCGCCGAACAGTTCCGCGCGATGACGATACAGGATCGCGATGAGCTCGTCGTCTTCGATGTAGCCGAGACCCCGCTGAATATGAACTTCGCCCAAGAAGCCCAGGTGCGCCATCAATTGCCCGAGCCGAACGTCCGGGGACAAGTCCCACACCTCGGCTAGCGCCGCTAACGCTTCTTTTTGGATATCGGTCATAGCAATAGGTCTCCGATCTTGGGGTCAGCCGCAAACGCCTTAGGAAGTTCACCGATCACTTCGACCCGGATCAAGGCGCCTGGTGCAAGCTTGGCAATACGCGTCGCCCGTGTAACACCATTATACAGCATAAGAACGCCGTCCGACCCTTCATAGACCCACGGTGGCGGCATCCGGTTGGCCGAACGGCCGAATAATGCGATTTGCCGTTGTAGCTTGGCGGGGTTGGCACCTTGGCTACGGGAAGGCGGGACTCGCAATTCCCGGGGATCAACATCACGGAATTCAGCCATCGCGCCATTGTACTTCGAGAAACGGTCTTTGGGGAGGCGGCGCCGAAAAAAGAAAGCCAGAGACAAAAAGCCGCTCACGCCCTTGGCAACGCGGCTTGTTATGTCGTTTCGTTCTTTGTAGTTCCATATTTCAACCGTGCCAATGACGAGAAAGAGAAAGCTGCTCCGCCGATCACGACCATGGGCACATGGTGCCGGACACGGTGCCCCAACCAAAGCGGTGACAAGTCCCCGCACTCCAAATCAACTGCTCGCACTGCGATAGCTAGAAAGCGCACACTGAAATACCCAGCGCGAGGCGGCCACGCTGGCGGCGGCCGCCAGAACCGCAAAGGCCGCCAGCCACCAGCGCTGCTCGGCCAGCGGCCAAACGAGCATCCGCGCCGGCACGTTTACCACGAGCAGCACGGGAATCACGAACGTGAAGAACAGCCCCAACGGCTGGCCCAGCCGCCCGGTGTAGATCTCCATCGGGTAACGCGAAAAGGTGATGATGTAGAACCAGAAATCATAGAGCGTCAGATTGCGGCCCATCCAGACGGTCGACGCCCCCAGGGTAATCATCAGGCTGTAGTAAATCGCTATGCCGCAGATCACGTAAACCAAGTAGAGCACGACCTGGATCGGCCCGGGCATATAGTCCAGATGCACGAGCGAATAACCCAGCAGCACCAGGCCCAGGACGAGGTTCGAAAGCGACGACCACTCGATGCGGCGGAGCGAAACCAGAAATTGCGTGTCGATCGGCTTGAGGAGCAGGAAGTCCAGCCCGCCGGTGCGGATCAGGTCGGTCAACTCGTCGACGTTCGTCATGAAGAACGCCTGGACCACGGAGTTGATCAGCAGACCGGTGGCGAAAAACAGGAAGAACTGGTATTGCCCCCAGCCCGTGTCCTTGCCGATCGAATTGGTATAGCGGAACACCAGCAGATAGAAGGTCAAGTTCAAAAACATCCAGGCCATCGAGGTGACCGCGTCGGCGATGAAATTGCCGCGGAACGTCATGTCGCGGACCAGGCTGTTGCGGGCGAAGGTGAGAAAAACGCGGAAATAGGCAGCCGTTTGGCCCATGCGGATCAACCTCCGTAAGCGCTGTAGCGACGCACGCCATAGTGGAACAGCGTCCGGGCTGACAGGTAAAAGAACCCGACCCAACAGACCTCGATCGCCAGCCCGCGGGCCAGGGCCGCCCCGGTGACTTGCTTCAAGAAAACGGCCGCCGGGAAGTAGGCCAGGTATTGCAGGGGAATGATCTTCAACACCTCCGGCCAGGAACCGGGCATCATGTCCAGCGGGAACATCTGGCCGGAAAGGAAGAAGCTCAAAAGCATGTAGATGAACAACAGCGAGCTGACCTCCAGGAACCAGAAGCCGATCATGCCCAGCGTGGCCTCCAAGTAGAAGCCCAGCAGGAAGGCCAGCAGCAGCGAGGCGATGAAGGCCAGCATGGTCCAGGCGTCCGGCCAGCCACTGAAGTAGTCCTGGCAGAGCCAGAAGACCAGCGCGAAGGGAGCGACGGCCACGCCGTAATAGACCAACTTGTGGGCCACGCGACTCATCAGCACGAAGCCCAGCATGTCGACCGGCTGCAAGAGGTATTTCTTGATCGTGCCGTCGCGAATGTCGCGGGCAATGCTCGAGGACAGGCCCGGCATGCTGGAAAACGCGCGGCCGACCATGGTCAACAGGTAGTATGCGATCAACTGGTGGTAGCTGTAACCCCTGATGTCGTCGGTTCCGCTTTTCATGCCGTTGAAAATGGCGTCCCAGAGAAAGATCTGCGTTACGATCGGCAGGAAGCGCATCAGCGTGCCCAGCGCGAAATCGACGCGATACACGAGTCGTTCGGCGATGCTGATACGGAGAACAGTCAGGTAGAGCATGAACGATGAAGGATGAAGGATGAAGGATGAAGGATGAACTAGGACTTGTTATCCTCGAACATTTTCGCAATAATCTCTTCCAGTGGTGGGTCTTCGACGCTGACATCCTCGATTGCGTGCCGGGAGAGGATGCAGGAGAGCACTTCCGTTACCTTGTTCCGCTCGACCCGCAGCTTCGCCCGCGGCGGCTCGATCGACAGCACCTCGCCGTAGCGGCCCAGGTCGTCGGGCATCTGGCCGTCGGCGACCAGCAGCGAGATGACTTTCTGCCCGCCGAAGCGGTCCAAAATGCCTTCCAGCGAGCCGTCGTAGATGATTCGCCCCTGGGCGATGATCACCACGCGGCGGCACAACGCCATGACGTCTTTCATGTAGTGGCTGGTCAGCAGGATCGTCACCTTCCGCTCCTGCTGGTACTGCTTCAAGAAAGTCTGAATGTTGTGCTGGGCGACCACGTCCAGGCCGATCGTCGGCTCGTCGAGGAAGAGGACCTCCGGACCGTGGAGCAAGGCGGCGATGAGCTCCATCTTCATCCGCTCGCCCAGCGACAGTTCGCGGACGGGCCGGCCGAGCAGGTGATGGACGTCGAGCATCTCGGCCAGACCGTCGCGGGTTTTTTGGAACTGTTGCGGCTCGATGTGATAAATATGCTGGTGCAGCCGGAATGACTCGGCGGCCGGCAGGTCCCACCAGAGCTGATTCTTCTGGCCCATCACCAGGGCGAAGCGGCGGCGGTAGGCGTTTTCGCGTTTCCAGGGCACGTAGCCGATGACCGTCGCCGTACCACTGGTGGGGGTGAGCACGCCGGAAAGCAGTTTCAGCGTGGTTGTCTTGCCTGCCCCGTTGGGCCCCAGAAAGGCGACGAATTCGCCCGCCTCGACCGAAAGATCAATGCCGCGGACCGCCTCGACGATCTTGACCGCGCGATGGAAAAGCCCGCGAATGGAAGCCCGGAGTCCCTCTTTTTTCTGAAAAACACGGTAGGATTTTGACAGTTTGGCAAGTTCGATGATTGGCATGGCCTGACATTATATGGCCGGCGCGGGTAAATGAGAACATTTGACAATTTGCACCAGCGCAACTAATAGTTAGTATGCACATGCACAGAGGAAGTTTTACCCCAAGACTCGTGGAAACGCCATCCAAAGAGGAATACTATGCAGCCCGCTGATTCTCGATTTCGCCATCTCCGTACCTGTCGGTTGCCGCTGTGGGGGTGGGCGATCCCGCTGCTCATGGCCGTGCCCGCCGAGGCCTGCACGAGCATTCTCGTCACGCGCGGGGCGTCGGCCGACGGTTCGGTGATGATAACCTACAGTTGCGATCTTGCCGGCCTTTATGCGTCCCTGTCGTTGATCCCTGCCGCGGACCACAAGCCGGGCGAAACGATCGCCATCGAACCGCGCGGTCCGCAAGACAAGCGGCCGCCCGGCAAGATTCCCCAGGTTGCCCACACGTACAAGGTGTTGGGCTTCATGAATGAGCACCAGCTTGCCATCAGCGAGACGACGTTTGGCGGCCGCGAAGCGTTGCACAATCCCTTGGGAATGATGGATTGCGAGCCGCTCATGATCTTCGCCTTGCAGCGGGCCCGCACGGCGCGGGACGCGATCCAGGTCATGACCCGTCTGGTGAGCGAGTATGCCTACGGCGACGAGGGCGAATCGTTCTCCATCGCCGACACCCAGGAGGCCTGGATCCTGGAGATGGTGGGGACCGGTCCCGGGGGCAAGGGGGCGGCATGGGTCGCCGTGCGCATCCCCGACGGCCAGGTTTCCTGTCATGCCAACTCCTCGCGGATCGGCGAGTTCCCCCGCGACGATCCGGCGAATTGCCTCTATTCGGAAAACGTGGAGAGTTTTGCCCGCAGCAAAGGCTGGTACGATCCGAAGTCGGGGCAACCGTTCCGTTTTTGCGATGCCTATTGCCCGGCGTCGCCCCTGTCGCGGCGGATCTGCGATACCCGCGTCTGGAGTATCCTGCGGCGCGCGGCGCCGTCGCAGCATCTCTCGCCCGACTACCATCGTTCCAAGCCGGGCTCGCAGCCCTATCCCTTGTCGTTGCGGCCGGATGCCAAGCTCTCGGCGGCCGATGTCTTCGCGCTCATGCGCGACCACTACGAGGGCACGGAATTCGACATGACGCAAGGCGTTGACGCCGGACCCTACGGCCTGCCGCAACGTTGGCGGCCGCTGCTCTGGAAAGTCGACGGCGCCGAGTACGTCTGGGAACGCCCCATCGCCACGCAGCAGACCGCGTTCACGTTCGTGTCGCAGTCGCGGGCCTGGATGCCGGATCCCGTGGGAGGCCTCTTCTGGTACGGCGTGGACGACGCCTACACGTCCTGCTACATTCCGCTCTACTGCGGCATCGACGCCGTGCCCAAGAGCTACACGGGCGGTTCGAACAGCAAGTTCTCCTGGGATTCGGCGTGGTGGGTCTTCAACTTCGTGTCGAACTATGCCTATCTGAAGTGGTCGTACATGGTCCCCGAGATTCAGGCCTGCCAGAAGGACATCGAGTCGAACTTCCTGGCCCTCCAGCCGGCAGTGGAAAAGACGGCGGTCGAGTTGCTCAAGACCAACCCCAATCTGGCCGTGCGGTACCTCACCGACTACTCCGTGATGCACGGCGAGCAGACGGTTGGCCGCTGGCGGGAACTGGCCGAGCACCTGATGACGAAGTACAACGACGGTTACGTCCGCGACATCCGTGGCCAATATCCCGAGGCCGGCTATCCGGAAGCCTGGCTCCGCCGCGTGCTCCGCGAACGGCCCGAGCAGTTCAAGGTTCCGGCGGAGAAGCCGGCGGAAAAGAAGTAGCATTTGCCGGGGCAATGGCATAGAATGCGCTTGATTCGAGGGCGTCCGTCGCCTTCCTCTTCGCCGTTCCGATACCTGGCCGTCACGTTCAAGGAGTTTTCCATGCACTGCCGCACATTCACCACCGCGATCGTTTTCAGCGTCTTCTTTTCCCCCGCGATTCGCGCCGAGGATCCCGCCGACATCCGCGAACTGAAACTCCGCGATTGGGCCCCGCGCTCGATGCTGGTCACCAAGAGCACCAACGTGGAGAAGCCGATGTTCCCGGTGATCGACGATCACAATCATCTGGGGACGGGCAAGGCGCTGCTCACGCCCGCGCGGGTAAAGCACTATCTGGAAGAGATGGATGCGGCCGGCGTCCGCACGGTGGTCAATCTGGACGGCATGTGGGGCGACAGGCTCAAGGAAACGCTCGCGGCCCTCGATGAAGCCCACCCCGGCCGGTTTCTCACTTTCGCGCAGATCAATTTCGACGGCCTCGACGACGAGGGCTGGAGCCGCCGCGAGGCCGACCGCTTGGAACAAAGCTTCAAGATGGGCGCCAAGGGATTGAAGTTCCACAAGTCGCTCGGCCTGGGGTTCCGCTATAAGGACGGGAAATACCTCATGCCCGATGATGCGAAGATGGACCCCATCTACGAGACGTGCGGCAAGTACCACCGCCCGATCATGATCCACACCGCGGATCCGGCCGCGTTCTTCACGCCATTGGACAAGGACAACGAGCGCTGGCACGAGTTGAACCAGCACCCCGACTGGCTCTTCTACGGCAAGGATTACCCGAAACGCGAGGAACTGATCGATGCCTTCATCCACGCGGTGGCGAAGCATCCGCGCACCACGTTCATCGGCGCGCATTTCGGCAACAACGCCGAGGATCCGGCGAAGGTTGCCGAGTGGCTCGACAAATATCCGAATTTGGTAATCGACATCGACGCACGGATCTCGGAGCTCGGCCGGCAGCCCTACACGGCGAGGAAGTTCCTCATCAAGTACCAGGACCGCGTGATGTTCGGCACCGATACCACGTGCCGGCGCGAGGCTTATCGAATTTACTACCGTTTCCTGGAAACCGACGACGAGTATTTCGACTGCGCCGCCAGCCACCACCTGCAGGGGTTCTGGATGATCTACGGCGTGTTCTTGCCCAAGGACGTGCTGGAAAAAATCTATTGCAAGAACGCCGAACGGCTTTTGTACTTCGGCGACGGGAAGAACGCCTCTCCTCCAGCGGCAACGGAAGGCGACTCGAAGGAGAAGCCGAAAACGAGGACTGGCGAAAACCGGGGAAACGCTAGCCATGCCGCAACGACCGGTGCGGGACCGGCCGCCGGGTCATCGATCCGCGTGCGGCGGACGGAAGACTTCGAGGTCAGTGGCGACGGCGCCGCCGCGGCCTGGCAAAAAACCGCCTGGACGCTTTTGCAGAAACGCCCCGGCGGCAAGCTCGATTACGATGCCCGCTTCAAACTGCTCTACTCTGCGACGGGGGTGTACGTGCTGATGACCGGCAGCGATCGCAAACTGACCGCCTCGATCGGCGAAGATTTCGCCGACCTGTGGCAGGAAGACGTTTTCGAGTTCTTCCTCTGGCCCGACGAGGAGGAGAGCATCTATCTCGAGTACGAGATTTCTCCGCTCGACCGCGAACTGGCGATCCTCGTGCCGAACCTCGACGGCCGGCAAATGGGCTGGCAGCCGTGGCATTACTCAGGCCCCCGCAAGACCCGCAAGGCGGTATCCATCTCGGGCGGAACGGGCAAACCGGGCGAAGAGATTACGGGCTGGACGGCCGAGGTTTTCGTGCCTTATGCGTTGTTCAAGCCCCTGCGCAACGTTCCTCCGCAGCCGGGCACTCATTGGCGGGCGAACTTCTATCGCGCCGATTACGACGACCATCTTGCCACCGCCTGGTCCTGGACGCCCGTCGGTCCCAGTTTCCACGAGTACAAGAAGTTCGGCACGCTGGTCTTCGAGTGATGTAATAGGCACACTCCGTGTGCCGTTCGCGATCGTCAAATCTTCAAGAAGATCTTGTGCCGATACATGTAATCGAGGATCAGCCAGATCACCAGCATGATCGCCGCCCCGAGAAAGACCGGCTCGTAAGTCTGGCCCGCCGGAAGGTGAAAGCACCTGTCGAAACACTTGAACGCATCCTGCCCGCAGTGGATTTTCAGGTTCTTCTCGATCCAGCCCGGTTCGGGCGAGTCGCCGCCGGTCAACAGGTATTCGGCCATGCAATAGGCGGCTATGGAATTCATGCCGATGACGGTCCAGGGGAAGGCCCAGCGGCGGAATCGCCAGATATCAATAACGGCGTAGAACGCCGCCAGCAAGAACAGGCACAATCCGCCGCTGAAGAGCGTCCAACTCGGCGTCCAAATGCGTTTCACGATCGGACAGACGCCGAAATAATGCAGCGACAGACCGGCGGCCAGGCAAATCGTTCCCGCCGCGACCAGCCAGAGCACTTTGTGCCACGGCCTGCGGCCGCCGATGAGCACGCTCCCGGCGATCAGCCCGAGGATCATCGTTCCCAGCGTGGGGATGAAGCTCAGCGTGGCATAGCCCCCTGGGTGCGCGACGAATGCCTTATTGTTTTCGCGCGGGAAAAGGTTCAAGAACCACGTATCGAATCTCCAGGCCAAATTGCTGTTCTTGTTCCAGTGCGAGGCAAATCCGGGCATCACATGGACATTTTGGTTCCAGAGCCGGGTCTCCGCGTAGGTGGCATCGGTCGGCCATTTGTCGTGCACCTCGACCTTCGCGTAATCGAAATTCGCATCCGGCGCCGGGAAGAGCGCAAACGCCGTCCAATAGCCCGCTAGGATCAAGACCAACACAAGCCACTGCGTCCACGTTGGCCGCCAGGCCAGGAAGAACACGAAAGCGTAGCCCAGGCCAATCTGGGTGAGCGTGTCTTCGAAGGTGAAATAGGTTTGCGTGTGGTCGAGCGAGCGGAGAAAGATGCCAAGGAAGACCAAGATCAGGGAACGGCTGATCGCATGGCCGACGAGACGCCGTTTCGGCTGTTGCCTGGACAGCCGGCCGGCGATGGAAAAGGGCAGCACCACCCCAACCAGGAAGGAGAACGACGGCTGGATGATGTCGTGCAAAATGCACCCCACCCATTGCACGTGATCTTGATGATGCCCGAGAAAGCCCCAAAAAGAACTTTCCGGAAAGATCTTTGCCATCCGAATCAATTGCAGCGCCTGGGCCATGATGAGGAACATCACGAACCCGCGATAGGCATCGATCGAAGTTAATCGGCCGGGCAAAACCTGAGCAGGCGGAGTTCCGGTTTTCGGCAACGCGGCTGAAGTAGACATGAATTAGTCCTCGATGAGAAATGCTCTTCTCTCGTACCGATGCTTTGGCGAGGAAAGTAAGACAATTCCCCGACGAGGCATACGACCTAATTGGACCTTGCCGTCATTTTAACGTCTTCGGATGTTCCTGCAACGCTGCCGCACATCACCAGATCTTCACCCGTTTCTCCGGTGGCAGATAAAGCTTGTCGCCCTTCTTCACTCCAAAGGCCGCATAGAAGGCGGGCACGTTGCGGACGATGCCGTTGACGCGATACTCGGCCGGCGCGTGCGGATCGACGAGCAAGCGGTTCTTCAGATCGGCCTCGCGATGCTTGCGCCGCCAGACCTGGGACCAGCCCAGGAAGAACCGCTGGTCGCCCGTCAGCCCGTCGATCACCGGGGCCGGCTTGCCGCCCAGCGAGAGCCGGTAGGCGTCGTAGGCGATGGTCAGTCCGGCCAGGTCGGCGAGATCCTCGCCCAGCGTGAGGCGGCCGTTGACCTTGAAGCCGGGGAAGGGCTCGAACTGGTCGAATTGCGCGGCCAGGGCGTTGCCGCGTTTGTCGAACTCGGCGCGATCGGCCGGGGTCCACCACTGGTTGAGGTTGCCGGCGCCGTCCCACTTCGAGCCTTGATCGTCGAATCCGTGCCCGGTCTCGTGGCCGATCACCGCGCCGATGCCCCCGTAATTCACGGCATCGTCGGCCGCCAGGTTGAAGAAGGGCGGCTGCAGGATCGCCGCCGGGAAAACGATCTCGTTCTGGCTCGGATTGTAGTAGGCGTTGATTGTCTGCGGGGTCATGCCCCATTCGTCGCGATCGACCGGCTTGCCGAGCTTGGCCAGGTCGCGGTTCCACTCGTAGATCGCGTGCCGATCGACGTTTCCCACCAGGTCGCCGCGGCGAATCTCCAGGGCCGAGTAGTCGCGCCACTTCTTCGGATAGCCGATCTTGGGCGTGAACATGGCCAGCTTCTCCAGGGCCTTTTGCTTCGTCGTGGGGCTCATCCAATCCAGTTTCTGAAAAGCGGCCCGATACGCCGCGAGCAGGTTCTTGACCATCTGGTCCATGCGCTGTTTGGCTTGCGGCGGGAAGTGCTTCTCGACGTACAGCTTGCCCACCGCTTCGCCCAGGCAGCCTTCCACGAGGCCGACGCCCCGCTTCCAGCGGGGACGATTCTGCGGAACGCCGCGGAGAGTCGTGCCGTAGAAGGCGAAGTCCGCGTTGGCCAACTCCTTGTTCAACAGGCCCGCGTAGCGGCGGACGAGGTTGAACTTCAGCCAGACCTTCCAGGTGGCCAGGGGGACTTCATCGAGCAACTTGGCCATCGAGGTGAGGTAGGGCGGCTGCGCGACGACGACCTCCTTGACGTCCTTGATGCCGTTGGTCTGGAAATAAAGCTGCCAATCGAAATCGGGGGCCAGCTTGGCCAGCTCGGCAAGGCCCATCTTGTTGTAGGTCTTGTCGGCGTCGCGGTTCTGCACCTTGGACCACTGGGCCTTGGCAATCCGGGTTTCCAGGGCCACGATCTCGGCGGCCGAGGTTTTGGCATCGCCGATCTTGGCCAGTGTCAGCATCCGCTCGACATAGGCCTGATAGGCATCCAGCTTCGACTTCAACTTGGCATCCCAGTAATACTCGCGATTCGGCAGACCCAGCCCCGCTTGGGCTATATGAAGGATGTGCTGGTCCGACTTCTTCGCGTCGGTGCCCACGCCGCAGCCCAGCGGGCCGGACACGCCGAACTTCGACAGTTCGGCCAGGGTGCGAATGAGGTCGGCCTTGGTATGGATCGCGTCCACGGCCGCGAGCCGCGCCGCGATCGGCTGGACGCCAAGTTCTTCCGCACGGGCTTCATCCATGAACGACGCGTAGAGGTCGCCTACCTTCTGGGCTTCCGAGCCGGGGGCATTGTTCTTGGCCGCGGCGCAGTTATCGATGATCTCGCGGAGGTCGGTTTCGGCCTTTTCCGCCAGTACGGAAAAAACTCCGTATTCGGAGCGGTCGGCCGGGATCTCGGTCTTGGCCAGCCACGACCCGTTCACCGCGCGAAACAGATCATCCTGGGGGCGAACGGCCTTGTCGAAGTTGGCCTGATCAATGCCGCTGGCCAGCGAGGCCGCGGGCGGCGGCCGGCGTCGCCGCCGCAGGCCGATCGCAGGGCTCTGCAACTCGGCAGCCGTGCATTCGCCCGACGGAATTCCCAGTCCGTCGATCATGCCTGTCAACAAAATCGTGCCAATTAACCATTTCCGGAGGGTCATTACTGTCCTGTTTCGCTTGAACGGGTGAAGTTGGAAAAACGCGAAGTTCAATGGATCGTCGCCAACTCCATGATACTACGGGAGACTACCGTTAAACTCACCAACCGTGAAAACGCGAATTCCCGATTATCATCGCCAGCGGCCCGATCGGCAAGCACCCGGTGCTGTTTGCAATAACAGGAAGATGAAGGACAGGAATATGGAAGAAAAGAAAATGACTATATTCGTTTCTCCCATATTCCTTTCTTATCTTTCTGTCCCCCATGTTTCTGCCGAGGAGTTTTGTTTTCGCCCGCCAATTCCGCTTGCTTTTCCCGCTCCGGCAATTACACTCGCAAGGAGGGCCGTTCGGGCGAAAGTCGCCGGGCGGCGTATCTTACCCAAGCGGAAAGCAAAAAGGTGCCGCATGCAACTGTTCTCCTCCCGCGCTTTGACCTGGACCGCAACGTGTATGATTGCCCTCTGGGCGGTCCCCGCCGTCGCCGACGACGGAAGCCTCTCGCCGCAAGAGCTGGCGACCCTGCGATCGTCGTTTCGCATGGACGGCCACGACCGTGCGATGTACAACGCGATCACCAGCCTCGACATCGGCCAACTCACCTTGAATCGCGACATCGTGCGAAAGCACAACGATCTGTTCAGCAACAAGATCAAGACCAGCACGGTTACGGACCAGCGGGCATCCGGGCGCTGCTGGCTCTTTGCCGGGCTGAACGTCCTGCGGCCCGAGCTCGTGGTCAAGCACAAGCTGGGCAAGTTCGAGCTCTCGCAATGCTACCTGGCCTTCTGGGACAAGATGGAGAAGGCCAATTTCTTTCTCGAAGACAGTATCGAGCTGGCCGATCGCGAAGTGCTGGACCGCGACGTGCAAACGGTCTTCACCAAGGCCGGCGTGGACGACGGCTGGTGGGACTACGTTTCCGCTTTGATCAAAAAGTACGGCGTGGTGCCCCAGGAGATCATGCCGGAAACGCACAGTTCGTCCTACACCGCGCAGATGAACGGCGTGCTCCGCGGCAGGCTCCGGGTGGAAGCGGTGCGGCTCCGCCAGCTCAAGCAAGAAGGCAAGTCGCTCGCCGAACTGCGGGCCGACAAAGCCCGCGTGCTGGCCGAAATCTACCGTATCCTGGTGATCAACCTGGGCGAACCGCCGGCCACGTTCTCCTGGCGATTCGAAGACAAAGATTCCAAGTTGAGTCCCCTGAAGACCTACACGCCGCAGTCGTTCTACAAAGAATTCGTCGGCGAGATCGCCTTCGACGACTACGTGCAGCTTGCCAACGTGCCCGGGCAGGACTACGGACGGCTTTACCAGCTCACGCATTCCCGCAATATCGAGGAGAGCCCGGACGTGCAGTATCTCAACGTGAAAATCGAGGTCCTCAAGGCCGCCGCCCTCAAGTCGGTCCTGGACAACCGGCCCGTATGGTTCGCCGCCGACGTGGGCAAGGACCAGGACGCTGTGCGCGGCATCATGGAAGTGGGGGTCCACGACTACGCTTCGATCTTCGGCAGCACCGCGAAATTGACGAAGGCCCAGCGCTGGGCGTGTTGCGATGGCGGACCCACCCATGCCATGGTTCTGATGGGGGTCGATCTCCAGAAGGACAAGCCGGTCAAGTGGCTGGTGGAGAACAGTTGGGGCAAGGAAAAGGGCCACGAAGGCTACTGGTCGCTGTACGACAACTGGTTCAACGAGCATCTCTACATGATTGTCGTGAAGAGGGCCTACGTGCCGGCGGAGATCCTCAAGTTGTACCAGCAAATGCCCGTCGTCCTGCCGCGCTGGCACCCCATGGCCCAGCTCAGCGATTGAGTCCGCCATTTGCACCCCCTGCTCGCGTGGAGTATCATCAATGGCATTTCCCCACGACATCCCCCTTGCCGATCGAGGACCCGACATGACGCCCCCCGATTCCCATTCCGGAAAGAAACCGTCCCGTACAACGCGCCGCGCCTTTTTGGGCGGCACAGCCCTGGCTGCGGCCACCGTGAGTGTGCTGCCGCGGCATGTTCTGGCCGGCGGCCCTACGCCTCCGAGCGAGAAACTGAACATTGCCGGTGTCGGCGTCGGAGGCATGGGCGGCAGCAACGTGGCCAACTGCCAGGCCGAGAACATCGTGGCCCTCTGCGACGTCGATGCGGAGGGCTACGCCGCCCACACGATCAAGAACTATCCCAAGGCGGTCGTCTACAAGGATTTCCGTCGCATGCTCGACCAGCAGAAGGACATCGACGCGGTGATCGTCGCCACGCCCGATCACTCGCACGCCGTGATCGGCATGGCGGCCATCCAGCGCGGCAAGCATGTCTACATCCAGAAGCCGTTGGCGCACAGCGTCTACGAGGCCCGTCTGCTCACTGAGGCTGCCCGCGAACACAAGGTCGCCACCCAGTTGGGCAACCAGGGGCACTCAGCCGACGGCGTGCGGATGATCTGCACCTGGATCTGGGACGGGGCGATCGGACCAGTCCGCGAGGTGCACGCCTGGACGAACCGGCCCGTCTGGCCGCAGGGCATTGAGGTCGACCGTCCCAAGGAGACGCCGCCCGTGCCCTCCTCGCTCGATTGGGACCTGTGGATCGGGCCGGCCGCGATGCGTCCCTATCACCCGACCTATCATCCGGGCAACTGGCGGGCGTGGTGGGATTTCGGCACCGGCTCGCTGGGCGACTTGGGCTGCCACATCCTCGACGCCCCCTTCTGGGCCCTGAAGCTGAAGTATCCCACGAGCGTGGAAGGTTGTATTTCCACCTATTGGAACGACTTGTGGAAGCCGTGCCCGCCCAAGAATGAGAATTACCCGCGGTCCACGATCGTGCGCTTCACGTTTCCTGCGCGGGAGGGCATGCCCGAGGTGAAGCTCACCTGGTGGGACGGGGGCATGCTGCCGCCGCGGCCGGAAGAGCTGGAGCCTGGCCGGCGGATGGGCGACGACGACGGCGGGGTGCTTTATATCGGCGAGAAGGGCGTGCTGATGTGCGGCTGTTACGGCCGCAGTCCGCAGTTGCTCCCGGCGGCGAAGATGCAGGCCTACAAGCGTCCCCCCTTGGCGGTCGAGCGGATCCCCGGCGGCGAGCAGGGGCACGAGAAAGACTGGATCCGCGCCTGCAAGGGAGGCAAGCCGGCCAGTTCGAACTTCGACTTTTCCGGCCCGCTCTCGGAAATGGTGCTGATGGGGAACCTGGCCGTCCGTTATCCCCAGCGCAAGCTGGTGTGGGACGGCGAGAAGATGGAAGTCGGCAACGACCGTGAGGCGAACGCCTACGTCCGCCGCCATTATCGCACGGGCTGGACGCTGTAGAGGAATTACTTCAACCACTTCCGCCGCAGAAAGTCCGTATCTGGCTCTTACGGGCGTATTGGTACGACAAGGGGAGACAAACATGGATCGATCGAGGCTTGCGCTGCTGAAATCGCTTTGCCTGTTGCCGTTGTGCGCGTGGCTGGCGGTTGGCGACGGTGCCATCGCCCTGCCGCGCCCGAAATCTGTGAGGATCATTTACCTCGTTTCCGCAGACCGAACGGTCCGCGAGGACTTCAAGAAAGGCATCGAGACCGCCGCAAAGGACCTGCAAGGATGGTACGGCAAACAACTCGGCGGTCCTACTTTCCGACTGAACACGCCCACGGTTGAAGTCGTGAAGTCCGACAAGGCTGCCAAGTGGTTCTACAGCCATCCCAACGGCGACGATAAGGATGACTGGGGTTTCAATAACGGCCTTGCGGAAGCCCGGCGACTGGTCGGCGCAAGACAGGGAGATGCGGAATATGTGTGGGTGATCTACTCCGACGGGCCCGGAAACAAAGGGCAGGGCGGAAGCGGAGTGGCCGTTCTGCCGGAAGACGACCTGTTGGGGCTTGTCGGACAGCACCCCGAGCAGAAGAGCGTGAAACGCTGGATCGCCGGATTGGGACACGAGTTGGGGCACGCCTTCGGGCTGGAACATCCGCGAGATACGGAAAAGTATGGTGACGCCCTCATGTGGGACGGGATCTACGGCAAGTACCCGGACCAGACCTATCTCACCGCAGAGGACAAGGCCATCCTCTTGAAAAGCCCGTTCTTCTTCCATCCCAATGGCGATCCGGTCGTCAAACCGGCTCAAGGTGCGGAGAAGTACGTCTACGAGGCCGGCTCTTTCGCGAGGCATTCACGCGGCGGGAAAGCGGAATGGGTGGAGTCGAAGGCCGACGGCAGTGCGGAATTCCGCTTTGCGGAAACGGGGCGCGACAAGGATTGGATTCGCCTTTTCGATGCCAGCCGGGGCATGCTGCTGCGTCTGCCCGTTGGCGGCGGCACGTGCTCCTGGTCCACGGACGAAGGCAAGACGTGGAACGAACTGTATCACGTCGACAGAGCAAAGTGAGCCCGTGCTGGTGGAGTGGCCGCGTGAGACCGCTGAAAAAGTGCGAGCAAACACAGCATCTAAATGACCTTTCGCAATCCTGGGACGCGGGACGGTGTCCGTAGGGTGGGACAAGGTCGCGCCGACCATGGTGGGCCGTCGCAAACCGGTCAACCTTCAACTCTGCACCAACGCAGAAATAACGGTAGACCGCGACCGCCGGCCCACCAGCGCGTCGGTTTGCTTGTCCCACCCTACACGCATCTGCGTCCCAGGATTGCGAAAGGTCATTTAGTACTGAGTACTCCGTACTGAGTACTATTGGTTGCCATAGCACAGGACTTCTTTAGCGGTCTCCCCGTGCAGGTTGAGCGGAGGAGGTTTGCTGCCCCACCGCCGCCGCCAACCCCTCGCGATACGTCGGATAGACAAACTTGATTTGCAGTTCCGCAATCATCCGGGCATTGCTCACCCGTTTGTCGCCACCGCGGCGGCCAGCCGCTTCGCCGGGCAAGGGATCGCGGAACACAGGCGGCGGCAGACCGAACAGCCGGGCGAGGTCGAGAAAATACGCGCGACGCTCGACGGGATGGCCGTCGGAGATGAGATAGGTCCGCGGCGGTCGTGCACGGGCCTCGGCCGCAAGGACCGCGGCGGCGGCGTCTTCCACGTGGATCAGGTTCACGTGCTCGCCGGCGGCGATCGGCAAGGGCTCGCCGGAGGCCAACTCCGCACGACGCGGCAGCCGGCCGGGACCGTAAAGGCCGGCCAGACGCAAGACTATGCCCACAGCGCCGAGGCGATGCGCGGCCAGCGCCTCTTCCGCGGCAAGCAATGCCCGGCCCGACTCGCGCAAAGGCTGGCAGGGAGACGATTCATCGACCCACCCGCCGTGGTGCTCCGCATAAACGCCCGTCGAACTGGTGAGGATCACGCGGCGGACCTTCGGCGCAACGGCATCCAGCACAGCCCGCAGCCCGTCGACGTACACGGCCGATCGCGGTGCGCCGGAAGACGGATCGTAACCCACGGCATACAGCAGCGTGTCGGCGGCGGGCAGGTCGCACAAGGTCGAGGGCTGCGTGACATCGGCCACGATGGGCACGATATCCTCGCGGGCCAACGATTCGGCACTGGACACACTTCGCACCAGACCGGCAACCGCATGACCGGCAGCCATCCAGCGCCGGGCCACGCGGAGACCGAGATACCCGCAACCGATGATTAGCTTCACCGAATTCCTTTATTCATTTCCCGTGGATCGCGATGTCAGTCGTCCAGCGCACCAGGTTCCTGTTGGCCCTTGGTCTGCGATTCGAGATAGCCGCTGAGCATGATCTGCGCGGCCAGCTTGTCGAGCCGCTGCTTGCGCTGCTTGCTGGTCAATTCGGCGGCCATCAGCAGTTCCTCGGCCTGGGCGGTGGAGAACCGCTCGTCGAAGAACTCGACGGGAAGCAAGGTGATTTCCGTGAGCCACTGTCCGAAGCGACGCGCCTCCTGCGACTTGCGGCTTTCGCGCCCGTCGAGATGGACCGGCAGGCCGACGACCCATAGCGCAATCCGCTCTTCTTTTGCAAGCTGCTGAAAGTATTTCGCGTCAAGCTGGGCATTGCGGCGAGTGTAAATCTCCAGCGGACTGGCCATCGAGCGGTCGGGATCACTCAGGGCTAACCCGATCCTAACCGTTCCGTAATCAATTCCGCCGATTCGGCCGGGCGAAGATCGTGGAGGTTCCGTGGTCATCAATTGCAACGTGTATAATTGTTGTCAGGCAATCCATTTTATGGTAGGCTGAGTGGCTCGATCAAGCAAGAGAGGTCTAGCAAGAGAGGTGCGATATGGCATCCCAGGTTTCGCGAAACTTTTTCGCTTGGAGTGCGGCGACGCTGGTTCTGGCCGCGCTGGCAGGTTCGAACGCGGCATCCGGGCAGACCGGCACGAAATTGTTCAACGGTTGGACCATCACTCCGGCCGGAAGCATGATTCCGTTGGATCATCTGGAAGCGGTTGTGCAGGATCCCGAGCTTGGCAGTCCGGCTGGGGGAATGGCCAGCGACTTGCCGCTGAAGATGATCGTCTCGCCCGACGGCAAGGTGCTGCTGGCCGCCTGCGCCGGCTACAACAACACGGGCCTGGCCGTGATCGAACTGGCCTCGAAGAAGGTCGTGCAGTTCTTTCCGCTGCCGCATGTCTGGAACGGGCTGGCCTTCAGCAGCGATGCCAAGCGGGTGTTCCTGGCCGGTGGCAGCTCGGGCATGATCCACGTCTTTAATTATGAAAACGGGAAGCTCAGGCTAGGCACGGCGGCAAAGCCGGTGAACAAGACGCGCGGCGTATTCGTGGCCGGCATCGCCGTCGATGCCAAGTCGGGAAAGGTCTACGCGGCGAACGAGGCCAACCATGAGATCTGGATCCTCGATTCCCGGGAATTGAAGCTGGAGACTTCGATCCCCGTCGGGCAGTATCCCCATTCCTGCATTTTCGGCGGCGACGGAGAACATCTTTATGTCTCGAATTGGGGCAGCCGCACCGTGAGTATCATCAATACGGCAACTGGCCAGCGGGTCCGCGACCAGGCCGTCGGCGTCCGGCCGAACGATATGGCTGTCTCGCCCGACGGCCGGCTGTTCGTGGCCTGCTCGGGTGACAACACGGTCCACGTGATCCAGACGCAATCTTTGGAAAGAACAGAAGCGGGGGCCAGCCCCAAGCGGCGCCCGCCGGAGGGCGCGCGGGAGATCCTTGCCACTTCGCTTTATCCGTCCGCGCCGGAAGGCAGCACGCCGGACGCCGTGGCCGTGGCCCCCGACGGCAAGACGCTCTACGTGGCCAATGCCGACAACAACGACGTGATGGTGGTCGATATATCCCAGCCGGGCGCGTCGCGGATCGCCGGTTTCATTCCCGTGGGCTGGTATCCAACCGCAGTGGCCGTCTCGCCCGACAGCAATACGCTATTTGCGGCCAACGGCAAGGGACTGAGCGGGCGCCCGAGCTACCCGCCGCGAGTTCCGCGGAAGGCCGAGCACGGCGTGGCATTCGATCATCCGGGCAAGACCCTGGAGGGCTCGATTGCCGTAATCCCGCGGCCCGACGCTGCCGCCCTGGGGCGCTACACGCAGCAGGTCAAGCAGAACTCGCCGTATACGCCGCAGACAATCCGCCGCGCCGCGGGCAAGAGCGACTGCTGCATTCCCGACAAGACCGGCGGCGATTGCCCGATCAAGTACGTGCTCTACGTCATCAAGGAAAATCGCACCTACGACCAGGTGTTTGGCGACTTCAAAGATGCCCAAGGCCGCGCGGCGGGCAACGGCGATCCGGCACTGGTGCTGTACGGCGAGAACGTCACGCCCAACCACCACCAGTTGGCCCGCGATTACGTGCTCTTGGACAATTTCTACTGCAATGGCGAGGTGAGCGTCGACGGCCACGACTGGTGCGACGGCGCGATCGTGACCGATTTCAAGCAGCGGGCCTGGATCATGAGCTATTCGAACCACGGCACCTTGCCCGGCAACGATGAGATGAGCACGCCCGCGGCCGGCTATCTGTGGGACCATTGCCGGCGGAACGGAGTGAGTTTCAAGTGTTATGGCGAGGGCGCGGGACGCGTGCCGAAGGAGAGCCGCGGCACTTGGAAGGGCGGCCGAGACATGGATCGCATCGAGGGTTGGATCGCCGACCTGCGCGCCGCGGAGAAGGAAGGCGAATTGCCGCAGTTGGCCGTCATGTCCCTGGGCGAGGACCACACCGTGGGAACCGCGCTGGGCCGGCCGACGCCCGAGGCCTGCGTCGGAAGTAATGATGTGGCCCTGGGCAAGATTGCCGAAGCGGCCAGCCGCAGCCGGTTCTGGAAGGAGATGGCGATTTTCGTCGTCGAGGACGATGCGCAGAACGGGCCGGACCACGTCGATTGCCATCGCACGGTGGCGCTGGTGATTAGTCCCTGGGCCCGGCGCGGCGCGGTCGACAGCACGCCTTACACGCAGGTTGGCATGGTGCGCACCATCGAGTTGATCCTCGGCCTGCCGCCGATGACCCAGTACGACGCGGCGGCGACGCCCATGTTCGGCTGTTTTCAGAAGCAGCCGCAGGCGGTCGCCTACCAGCCGCAGCGTCCCAAGGTCGATTTGAATGCCGTGAACGGGCTGGATGCCTATGGCTGGAAGATTTCGGCCAAGATGGATTTTGACGATTACGACCGGGTCGATGAGGACCAACTCAACCGCATCTTATGGGGCGTGGCCAAAGGGCCCCAAACGCCCTATCCGCCCATCGTGCGGCGGGCGGTGTTCGGGCCGTGAGGGTTGTCAGCTCACCGTCGAATTCGCTCCGGCCCCCGCCCGGCGAAGTTTCTCGCGGGCCCGGCTGAGAATGGGGCCAATGCTGTTCTCCGGCATTCCGATCAGCGTGCTGATCTGTTGGTACGACTTGCCTTCCAGATAGTGCATGCGGACCACAAGGGCCTCGGTGCCTTGCAACCCGCCGAGCAACTGCTCGACCTCGTCGCGATCGATCGCCAGTTGCTCTGCGCCGACGTGCGGATCGGGAATCGTTTGCGGCGAATGCTGCGTGCCCTCGGCAAGCCGCGCACCCGGACCGCGAGCCAGCAGATCGCGGACGACGATCCGCCGTGCGACAACGGTCAAGTACGTGGCCAGGCTGCTCTGGCCGCGAAAGTTTCGCAGCACTGCAAAATCATTGCGAATTACGCCCAAGAAGACCTCGGCGCAGAGATCATCACGGTCCTCCGGCGAAAGGCGGCATGCTGCGCGCCTGGGCCGTATGCCGAATGACGTGCAGCACCAGGCCCATGAAGCGGTCGACAAAATCCTCCCACGCCCTGGGCTTCTTCTGAAGGCAGCGCTCCAACAAGTTCCGGTCGATTTCAGAGAGTCCCACGCTATCGGTCCCCTAGTAACGAACAACTGCCCCTTGCGGCACTGTTCTTCAACATGTGTCTCGAAAGGCGCCCGTGGCCGACACTCCGCGTCAACGGCAAGTGCGCATACGAACGCCCCTTCGACGACTCACGTCCTCTCTTGATTTTAAACACGTTTCAACCAAGAAACAAGGTACATTCCCGGCAGCGAGGACACGACTTCACATTAGGGGGGATGGCGTACGTTTGTAGGGTGCGTGAAGCGATCCGGCCGCAAATGTTGGGTTGCGCATGGAGTCAAACCCTTGACAACGCTTGCCTCTGCTCTGGACCGGTTCGCGTAAGGCACCGTGTACCAATGACTTGCGTGCGCAACCCGCCCTACAATCGGGCTTGGTTCAGAAATGGGGACAGGCACCTCGCCGGCGTCCGTTTCTTGCGGCCTAATCGCTATTCGGCTCGGAGCCAGTCCCCGTTTCTGAACCAACCCTACAATGGGCAGGATTCGAAATCAGTCGCGGGCCCCGATTTCCCAACAGACGCCGTCCAGCCAAGTCCGCCAACTCTCGTACTTGGGGTTCTCTAATTTGAGGGTAAGCATAGGGTTACGTTTCGGCCTTGCCGGCCGGCGGACGAGTTTCATCTTGGCCTCGTGGGGGGTGCGGCCGCCCTTCCTCACGTTACATGCCAAACAAGCACAAACAATATTTTCCCATGAGGTTGGCCCGCCGCGACTCCGCGGCATCACATGATCGAGGCTCAACTGATGAATGGGGAAGTGCCGGCCGCAATACTGGCATTGATGCCCGTCGCGGGCCAAGACGTTGCGACGATTCAAGTGGACGCCCTGCTTCGGCAAGCGATCGTAACGCAGCAGCCGTATCACCCGGGGCACCTGGATCTCGAAATTGACCGAGCGAATCCAATCTTCCTGCGGTTGCTTGAAATGGACCCGTTCCCGGCTGGCCTCCAACCAAGATTCGAAGGTGTAATTGACGAAAACCCCTTCCTCGTCCGGATGAATGACTTCTGCCAATTCCCTGCATAACAGGGCAAAAGCCCGGCGGACACCAATCACATGAACGGCCATATAAAGCCGATTGAGCACTAGGACGCTGGCGTGCAGCGAACTGGAGGGGGGTGGGGAAGTGGAAAGGGGATCACACGGCCCGGACGATTTGCGCATCCCGGGCGGCTTGGCCGCACGTTGATTGGCCGGATGTGTTCCACGCACTGGCAACTTCCTCCAGTTGCGCCCGAACCGAGTTGCCGTTCGGGCAATGCCCTACAGGACCGGTGACCTTTCCATTTTATCGTATCTTTTCCCAGTACGCCAGACCACCGGCCGCCCGGTAAAATGGAATTCATTCCATTGCCTCTGTTTTTCGGTGTTCGTAGTCCCGCCTAAAGGCGGGATTACGAGCGCGCCTGCCTCTGGGATCTTCCGGGCAAAAAAACTGGCCCCCCACGCCAAAATTTTTTCGCCAGACGTATTGCAATGTATCGGGCTGTGCCATTAGGATGAAATTTAGCGTTGCCTACCATCTCACGCCAGCCGGCCGCAACCGGCGCTACTGAAGGAGCGGGTCCATGATTCGGTATTCGTGTGATTTTTGCAAGCGAGATCTCGATCCGCAGCACGATCTTCGCTATGTGGTCAAAATGGAAATCTTCGCCGCAATGGACTCTGCCGCAAACGAAGACGATGACAACGACCACCTGGAAGAGATCCAGGACATCATCGAGCGTCTGGATGATGCGGAAAATGATCAGATCGGTGAAGAGGTCTGCCAGCAGCTCCGCTTCGATCTCTGCCCCGAATGCCGCAGCAAGTTCGTGAAGAACCCGCTGGGACGCGAGAACTTCGCCGCCAAGGTCGGCGGGTTCAGCAAGAACTAGATAATCGCATGTGCGGGCGTTTTACCTTGCGGGTCCCGGCGAGCGTCATCGCCGAACAGTTTTCGCTCTTCGAAGTTCCGCTGTTGAAGCCGCGGTTCAATATCGCGCCGACGCAACCGGTCCCGGTGGTCCGCATGGCCCCGCCGCCGGCCGAGGCACAACGGCAGTTCGTCTTCTTGCACTGGGGCCTGGTGCCCAGTTGGGCCGACGACCCGGCGATCGGCAATCGCATGATCAACGCCCGTGCGGAGACCGCGGCGGACAAGCCGGCGTTTCGCACGGCTTTGCGAAAGCGGAGGTGCCTGATCGTGGCCGACGGTTTCTACGAATGGCAAACGGTCGGTAAGCGCCGCCAGCCGATGTTCATCCACCTCCGCGACGATCGGCCCATGGCTTTCGCCGGCCTCTGGGAGGCATGGGAAGGGGCCGGCCACTCGGCGCTGGAGTCGTGTACGATCCTGACGACCGCGGCCAACGACCTGGTCCGCCCCATCCACGACCGCATGCCGGTGATCGTGGTCCCCGAAGACTATGGACGGTGGCTCGATCCGGCCGTGCAGAAGCCCGAGCCGATCCTGCCGCTGCTGCGTCCCTTTGCGAGCGAGTTGATGGAAGCCTACGCCGTAACGGCATACGTCAACAGTCCCGCGCGGGATGATGAACAATGCCTGGAGAGAATGGGGAGCGAATGATGAAATCCGAAATGCGAATATCGAAATGCTAAACAAATCCAAAGTAGAAAATTCAAAGGCTCGAAACGACCAGTTTTTGAATTTCTTTCCTCCTTTGGATTTCCGATTTGTTTAGGATTTCGAGATTAGAATTTAGGATTTCATTCCTCATTCTTCAGCCAGGGCGTCAAGCATCTTGTAGAGCAGCCCCTTGATTTCGTCGAATCGGCGCGGGTCGGCAAGCATCTCGGCCGGTTGCTGGATGCCGGGCGCGGCAAGCAGTTCGTCAGCGCAATGCCGGACCATCGTCTCCACGCTCTGCAGCGAATAGTCCCAATGGAACTGCATGGCTACGACATGCCGGCCGAACTGGAATGCCTGGTTGTCGCAGCCGTCGCTTGCGGCCAGGCGGATGCGCACCGGGCGGTATCGAGAAAGTATCGCCGTGCCAGTGAAATGCCGGAACCTGCTGCGGGAAACGCGCGAAGACCGGCGATGCAGCGGCCGCGGAAGTGAAGGTCACGGGAAACCAGCCGATCTCCTTCTCTCGGTTCTTTGTGACTTGCCCGCCCAACACGGAGGAGATCAACTGCCCGCCCAAGCACACGCCAAGCAGTGGGGCGCCTCGATCGATCACGCGCCGGATGAACTCTTTCTCGCGGACCAGCCAGGGATAAAGCGCGTGTTCATCGACGTTCATGGGCCCCCCCATCACTACGAGCCAGTCGAGGGTTTCGGGCTTGGGCAGCGGTTGATCAAGGTCCAGGCGGGTACAAGTTAGCCGGTGGCCTCGCTCGCGGGCCCAGGCGGCAATGTTGGCGGCATCTTCGAACGCCACGTGTTGCAAGTAGTGAATGTTCATGGAAGGAATTATCGGCCTTTCGTTCTCGAAAACCAGCAAAATACCACTCTTAGGGGAATATGTGGTGAGCCGTAGCGAAAAGACAGGCATTGTCGCTGCTTGACACCCTTTTGGGCCCCGAATATCATCTAACGTATGAGCATATGGAATAAAATCTTGCTGGGACTTATTTTCATTGCCTCGCTGGGCTTCTTTCACGCTGCTGCCCGGACCGTCAAGACCTATCAGTATTGGACCGGCCAGGTGGCTAAGTTTGAAAGCACGCTGAAGCAGCGCAACGAACAGATCGTTCTTCTCAGGACGGGCGATCGCGAACCCTCCCCCGAGGACAAGACGAAGAGCGCTGAGCAGTTGCGGATCGATGCGGGGCGCGCCATTGCGGAACTAACCGCGCCCAGCGGCGGCACGGCCTGCGTGCAGCAGTTGCGCACCGATTTAGGACGGGTGTTGGCGAACCGCGGCCGCGTTTGGGCGAAATGCGAAAAGAAGGGAGGGGTGACTCCCGATCCGCAGCATCCCGGCATTCTGAAGGTCAACGTCAGCCCTGACGACTCGTTTCCGAACACTGTCGCCCCGCATATGTTGCTCTATGCGTTCGAAGAAGGCGACGATCAGTCGCCGGGCAAGTATCTGGGCGAGTTCCAGGTAACGCACGTGGGCGCTACGGACAGAGATAGGCAGATCGAATTGACCAGCACAGGCCAGATGGTCAAAGCGTTCGATCCGAAGATCAAATCGCTCCTCGACAATGTGGTGGAAAGCAAGGGGCCTTGGGTTCTGTATGAAGTGATCCCCACCGACGAGAACGAGGCCTTCGAAGGCTTGACGGACGATCAAAAGAAGTTGGTCCCGCCCGCGCTGCTCGAGAAGGGACGGCCGCTGCACGATTACCTGGCGGTTTTCCGCTCCTGCGAGACGTATCGCACGCTGTTCGCCGACCGCATGGAATCGATCACTCGCGATTTGAAGTATCTGAACGACGCCAAGCAGGATGCGGAGAACGAGGAGGCCCTGACGGAAAAAGAAAAGTCCCAGGTCGCCCTCGAGCAAAAGCGGGCCCACAAGGAGAGGGACGCGGTGGTCCAACACTATGAGGCGCTGCAACGCTTGCTCGCCAACAACCTGGCGGCCGTCAAAGCGGCCATTACCAACAACCTGTTCTATGCACAACAGATCGCCAAGCTGCAAAAGGACGCGGCCGAAGCGATCGATCGCCGCACGCGCAGCATGGCCCAATTCGGACCGGGGGCAAATTGACGGAGTGGGTATTTACGATCGCGACTACTACCGCCAAGGACGCAGCGGTTTTCGGCTGAGGGCGCCCCGTTCAGCCGTCGGCGCCATCATTCTCGTGAATGTCGCGGTCTTCCTGCTGGAGATTTTCTCCGGGGAAGGGCACCGTAATCGCTCGGCAGTCGTTGACTCGCTGGCCACCCACGTCAATGTCGAAACCTCGCAGGATGATACGCTTCTGCGGCCGTGGATGTGGTGGCAATTCCTGACGTACGGATTCGTGCACGATCCAAACCAGTTGCAGCATATTTTTTTCAATATGCTGACCTTGTTCTTCCTCGGCCGAGATGTCGAAGAATGGTACGGAACGCGGGAATTCATCCGCCTGTACCTGGTGACGCTGGTGTTCTCCTCGGTGGTCTGGGCAGTGACAAACCGGCTGATCTATCCGAACCAACCGAGCAGCCTGGTCGGAGCCTCGGGGGCGATTACCGGCGTCGTGGTGCTCTACGCCTTGAATTTTCCCAAGCGGACGCTCCTTTTCATGTTCGTGCTGCCGCTGCCGGCCTGGCTCCTGGGTGCGCTGGCGATCGCCTTCGACATCGTGGGCGCCGTGGGGCAAGCGAGGCTCAACCCGGAACACCAGCAGATTGCTTATACGGCCCACCTTGCCGGAGCGGCCTTTGCCCTGGCCTATTTCAACCTGCGCTGGAATTTCGGCCGGCTTTTTCCTTCGGCTACGGCCTGGCTGAAAACTCGTTCGCGGCCTTCGCTCAAGGTCTTCAAGCCCGAAAAGGAGCCCGACGGACCGGTTGCCGACGAGGACGTTGACCGTATTCTGGAGAAGATCTCCCGGGAAGGCGAGAATAGCCTGACGCGGAAAGAACGCCGCACCCTCGAGAACGCCAGCCGCGAGTATCAACGCCGCCGCCGGCCGGACCAGTAGGTCCTTCTTGCCGACCCGCGACCCGCTTGCGGGTCGCCGGTCGGCAGAACAGAAGGAATGGTGGGCCTGCGCTCGCCGACCCGCGACCCGCAAGCGGGTACCCCGGGTACCCCGGATCGGGTCCCACCCTGCGGCTTCTTCGCCTGGCTGAGCTCACTCCGGCTTCGGTGCAGCTTTCTTCTTGGCCTTGCTCTGCAACGCATCGACCGAGCGGCGAAGCTCGTCGATTTGTTTCTGCATCTCGCCCAGACGTCTCTCGACGTCGGGCGAAACGGCGAAGTGACCCGGAAGTCCCGGTGGGGCGACTCCGCCGCCAAAGTAGGTTACATTTCCGTTGCCCGGCATGCCCGGCCCGGCAACGATGATCTTGGGACCGGCGCCGGGCGCCATCATGGGACCGGCAACACCGCCGCCCGGTCCGCCCGTCGTGGCCAAGACCCGTAGGTTATCGAAGGCCGGATGCAGCAACTTTTCGACTTCGGGTCGAATCTTTTCCGGGATCTTGCTCAAGTTGTTGGCCGTGCCTTCCCACTTTTCCTTGTCGCGCGTTACCGTGACCTTGGCTGGTTCAGCACCATGGCGGTAGATTTCGACCTTGGAACCATCGAGCAAGGTGGCCTTGGCATGCACGATGATTTCCATCGTTGCCGATCCACCGCCGGGAAGACCCATCATGGGGGCGCCCGGTGGAAGGATCTGTCCCTGACGAACAACGCGGAATTCCAGCGGTCCACCTTCCGCGACGTTCGCGCCGATCCAGCCGAAATCGGTAGTTGCCGGGCCCTGGGGATGGGGAATCCACATCCCTCCCATTACGCTTGGCTCATGGGCCGGCCGTTTCGTGGGCGTGACGGTCACAGTTTCGTGCTTGCCGGCGCGAAGAAGGTCGAAGGTCAACTTGCCGTCCTTTACCTGGTCGAGCAGATTCACAAGGTCGCCTAGATTCGTCAAGGGCTTGCCGTTGCCCTTGAGCAAGATGTCGTACTGCTGCAAGCCTGCCTTGGCCGCCGGACTCTCCGGCTGCAAGGCTTCCACCAGCAGCCCCTGGTCCTTGGGCAATTTCAATTGGGCCTGCAAGGCGGGCAAAGGTGGCGATGCCTGCAAGCCGAGCCAGTACTTGCTTCGCTTGGCCATAGCGCCAAGGTCGTTTATCAAGGCCACGCCCCCGACTCGATTGACCGCGCTGGGCTCCACCTCGCTGGTCGTGCCCGTCAGAGTCAGGGTCCCGGTCAAGGTAACGCCAGGCCCCGCCTCGCCCTGCGCGGTGCCAACGACGATCACCGGCGCGTCATCCGCGCGGGCGACCGTGGCCGCCAACAAGGCACTCGCGGCAGCCGCTGTGCATAGTCTCCACGCCAACATGGTTTCCTCCTCTTTAAGAAGACTTCCAACGAAAAACCGTTCAGCCCCGCCACTTGTGCCGGTGGTGCAAGGGAAGGGGGGGTGAAGAAGACACCTCGCGGCACAAGTGCCGGGGCTGAACGTGTGAACGCTTTCGTAGAACCTATCCGAAAAACCGGACTTGCCCGGCACAGATCAGGGTTCTCGGCTAGATTCTCACAACGACGGCCGGCCGACGTGATGGATCTCGATGCGGTCGACCGGAACCACAAGCTGACGACCGTCTTTCAGTTTTACGGGAACGATTTCACGTTTCTGCACGACAAGATTCCCCGACTGCTCAAGGGCTTGCCGCAAATCCGGCGGGATGACGTCGGGAATATCTTTCAAAATGTCCTGATCGAGGACCTTGCAGTTGCGGGCCGGCACGCGGAAAGTCTCCGTCTGACCGTCCCACAACTTGCCCGGGTCCAGCGTGACCATCTCCCAACCGTCTGACGCCCCAAGTGCCGGCACGGCATGTGCCAAAGAGTCCGGGCCAAGCGAGGTCGGCGCCTCAGGGAGCGGGATCTTATCGATCGTAGATTGCACCTGCGACGAACCGGGGGAATGCAAGGTAATGCCGGGCCAGGTGCCGCGCAGACCCATGCCCAGCACCAAGGCGATCAGGAAACTGGCGGCCATGGTCAGCGTCGTCGCCACATACTGACGCCAGCTTTGCCACCGCCCAGCAGGCTCAGCCCGCGAAACCGGCGCCGCCAGCGCCGCTTGCGGCGCCGGGGGAGGAACCATCTGGCCCAATTCCGCTTTCCAGCACTGGGCTTCCAGGAAGGCCAGGGCGCAGCGACGCCATCCGTCGGGCTCGTGCTCCAACTGCAAGAGCAACTCGCGGCGGTCGGCTTCGCCCAATTCTCCATCGACTAACCGATCGACTAGCGCCTCCGGGTTCGCCGGCTGGTTGTTCTCATCATAAACGCTCATGGTTTAACCTCAATCACTTCCAAATTGGCCAATTCGGTTCGCAGCCGCATGCGGGCACGGTGCAGCCGGGCTTCAATTGCGCTTTCGGTAATGCCCAGACGGCCGGCCAACTGGCGGTAACTCCAATCTTCGGTGTATTTCAACATCAAAATCTCCGCATCGCGTCGCGGCAAGCGTTTCATCGCTTTGCGGATCTGCTCTTTACGCTCTTTAGCCAGCAGCCATTCCAGCGGGTCGCTCTCCCGATCGAATTCGCAGGGCTGCGCCCGCTGGACGTAACGGTCGATCAACTTGCGACGACGGCCCTGCTTGCGGCGGTAGAGCAGCGAATGCGTGACTGCCAACCGGTAGAGCCAGGGGGTAATCTTCTCCAAATCGTTGATCGGCGCTTGCTGCCGGACGGCGGCCAGTGAGACTTCCTGCATTACGTCGTCCACGGCTTGAGCTTCACCGACGCGCGCATAGACCACCGTCCGCAGCCAGCGGTCGTGCGATGCTGAGCACAGCCGGCCAGTTGATCCTTGGTTCGTCGTCGGTGTCGTTCGTGGGGCGAGAATTGTTCTGCCTCATGGCCACTAGAATTGTTACCGCGGGTGGGAAAAACCTTGCACGGAAGGCGCAAGTAATTATGGCATAACGATTTGGGAAAAGCAAGATGGGGGAAAGGACCAAGTCCGAAGACCGAAATACAACGGGAAATTCGAAATCCGAATATCGAAATCCCAAACAAATCGTAAATCCAAAGACGGAGAAATTCAGAACCTGGTGGTTTCGGCCCTTTGGATTTTTTCCTTTGAATTGGGGTGCCCGCTTGCGGGTCGCGGATTTCGGATTTGTAACTCGCTTGGAGCTTACCGACAAAAATGGTAAGATAAGCCTTTGGGTTAGCTCCCCGGCTTTATTGTCTCCCCCCTGGAATGGTGTGTATGGCGAACAAAGAAGAAGCAATCGAGGTCGAGGGCGTCGTCACCGAAGCCCTGGCCAACACGCGGTTTCGCGTGCAATTGGACAGCGGCCATAAGGTCATTGCCCACGTTGCCGGCCGGATGCGGAAGAACTTCATCCGTATCGTGCCCGGCGACAAGGTTCGTGTCGAACTCTCTCCCTACGACCTGACCAAGGGTCGTATCACATTCCGCGAGCGGTAAATCGGTTGCCCTGCCGTTTTTTGCCGTTTCTCGTTGTCCGCTGCGCCTTCCAGGCGGTCCATGGGTTGTGTATTGTGCCAGAATATAATTCTGCGCGGCGATTGTAAGGTGGGCCGAGTGAAACGAGTCCCACCAACGTCAGGCGTGAAGGTGGTGGGACTTGTTTCGCTCGGCCCACCCTGCGATTTCCCCCAATTCCGCGGTTCTGCCGCTTCCAATATTTCTGCGCGGCGGACGAATAACCGCTAGTTGGCAATTTCGGCATGGTTCAGAAACGGGGACTGGCTCCGAGCCCAGTAGCGATTAGGCCGCAAGAAATGGACGCCGGCGAGGTGCCTGTCCCCATTTCTGAACCATGCCGCAATTTCACCCCCTTTATTTTCGGAGAGATGCAATGAAGAGAATCGTGTCGATGTTCATGGCCGTCGCCATCGTGTGCGGCATGGGCCTTCCCCAGTCTAGGGCCGCGGAAACCAAGCCGATCGCCGCCGTTGCCGTGGCCAGTTACAACGATTTGCTGAGCGATGTGAATTTCGTCGGCAAGCTGGTCGAGCGGCCGGAATTGGGCGCCGGGCTCGAAGGCTTCCTCGCCCTCGCTACGCAAGGCAAGGGCCTGGCCGGTATTGATAAGACGCGTCCCTGGGGCGTGATCGTCCAGGCCAGCGGCGAAACCGACTTTTCCGGCTACGTTTTCGTGCCCGTAAGCAACTTCAAAGAAACCTTGGGCCTGCTGAAACTCTTCGGCACGGTCGAAGCCGAAGGCGGGGTCTATAAACTGACTCCCAGGGACGGCGAAGTTGGTTACGTCAAGCAGCAGGGAACCTGGGCCTGCTTCGCCCAAAAGCCGGAAATGCTGGCCCATTGCGACAACGACCCCAGCGCCCTGCTCGGCAAGCTGAAGAAGAACTATATTTTGGGCGGCCGCATCTTCCTGGCCAATGTCCCGGAGGGACTCCGCGAGAAATTCCTGAGCCAGGTCAAGCAGGGCCTGCAACAGGATGCCGCGCAGCATGCCGACGAGTCGGCCGAGGAATATGCCAGCCGCAAGAAGATCATCGACCAGTTGGGAACGTATTTGCCCCGCGTGCTGGGCCAATTGGACCAGGTCCTTTTCGGTTGGGGATTGGATCGCACGGCGGAAAAGGCCTTCGTCGACGTGAGCGTGACTGCCAAGCCGGGCACGGAAACGGCCGAGGAAATGGGCCTGGCTGCCAAGGCGACCACGAGCTTTGCAGGATTCCACGTGCCCGGCGCGGCGCTGAATGCCAATTGGGGAGGCCCCCTGCCGGCGTCCAAGCAAGAAATCGCTGCCAGCATCATTGAAGCCGTGCGCGGCAAGGGCCTCTCGGACATCGAGAAGAAGTCGCCCGAGGACAAGCGTGCGGTGGCCAAGGAACTGCTCAACGATGCGGCCCAGCTCTTACAGAAGATCGTCAAGGGCGGCCATACGGACGGCGCGGCCACCGTGCTGGTCGGCCCCAAGGCGGCCACCGGTTTGTTGGCCGGCTACGTCGCCGACGGGGCCCTGCTGGATAAAATCCTGCACACCCTCGCCAAAGCCGCCCTGGCCGATCACCCGGAACTCGATCAATTCGTGAAGCTCGACACGGAGAAGAGCGGCGAGATCAATTTCCACAAGATCTCGATTCCCATCCCGGCCGGCAACAAGGATAGCGAGAAAGCCGTGCAGTTGATCGGCGAAACCCTGGACATTGTGATTGGGGTTGGCAAGGAAAATGCCTATCTGGCTGCCGGCCGCGATGCCATGACGACTTTGAAGAAGGCGATTGACGCCTCCGTTCGGGCTGGCGCAAAATCCGTGTCGCCACTGGAGATTTCGTTGGCGGTCAAGCCCGTCGCCAGTTTCGCTGCCGCGGTAGGCGAGCCCAAGGATCGGCCGAAAGCGGCCCTGGTCGAGTCGGAGTTGACGAAGACGCCCGACAAGGATCATGTGATCTTGACGATCCGGCCGATTTCCAATGGCGTTCAGGTCCATTTGGAAGTCGAGCAGGGCCTGGTCCGCCTCTTCGGCCGTCTGGTGACCATGGGCATGGGACAAAGCTCCGCCGCGCCGCCCGCGACCCCGGAATGAGTCGAGGCCGCCCGTCTCGTTGTTACACATAAGTCTGGCAACGACCCCATCCAGCTCGCCTGGATGGTGAAGGAGATTGGACAGCTGAGCACCGACAGCGTTGAGAATCAGACCCCAGCCAGCTCGCCTGGATGGTGAATCAGGTTGCCCAGCTAGTCCATTCTCGCGCCGTAGCCGTAGAACCTCCTTCACCCACGAGCCGGATGGGGTCCGAGATGTGTGTAACAACGAGGCCGCCCGTACCCGCATCCAATGGAGTGCAGGAAGCGAAGTCCTGCGCTCCATTCTTGTTTTCTTGGGTGAAAAGACGGCTGGCCGCCGAGGCAGATCCAAGCTCCACAAACGCGCGGATCCGGTCCTGGGTTAACCGGTTGGGTGAAAGAAGGCGATTATGTCTGCTCCCCGCCTCGGCGTCCAGCCAGAGCGACTTGTATCAACACCCGTATTTTGCCGGAAGATTGTGTGAACGTGATGAACTCCCGGCAAACTCTCGGTTAGCATTCGGTTTGCGTTCTGTTAGGAGCCGCTGGCCCAGCTTCACCCGCCCGCGGAAAACGGGCCGCACGTGGCGGTCGAAGGGATTGAAACCCCGGAAGGCCGCTGGATTGTGCTGTTCACCACCCGGGATCTTGCCCTCCGCCAGGCGCACGTCGTTCTCAGCGAGGCCGGATTCCGTGGAGTGATGCGTCTGGACGATGTCGTCCGTCTCGACGCCATTCCGATCCTCGGCACCGGCAAGACCGACGACAAGCTCCTTCGGGCCTGGGTTGCCGAACGGGCCCAAGCCGCGGCAAGGAACTCGTGACTGGCGCGGGACAGACGGTTATCGTCTGTGGTTGGGCTGCGGCGAAACTCGTTGTAGCAGCAGGTCTCGATCCCTTGCCGGCGCAGATCGGCCATCAATTCCTGCGCATACCCAAGTCGCTCCATCGCATTGCGGGTTGTCACCACAACGGCCCGCCGCCCGAGCCTCCCGGCGAGGCGGCCCGCTTCCGCAAAACTCCCCACGCCGAACTTCAATTCGGTCGATACCAAAGCCAACGCATCAGCAGGAGCTTGTCGGATCATGACATAACCCTGTGCATACGGTCTGGGGATTGGGCAATGAGGCGGACCTTTCGGACGACCGACTCGACATTCAGGACTCTTGGCCACATTGAACGATCACCATGTTGTTGGTTGCTTCCGTAACGCCCGGGTGCTTCCTTGCCTAAGTTGAGGATCTCGCCATCGCCAACTGCCTGATCTGTTTCAGGTCGAGCTTGCCGGTTCCCAAGACCGGCAACTCCTCGACCAGGCAGAAGTTATCGGGTGAGGGAATCCACAGCGCAGGCAGGCCTGAGTCTCGCAGTTCCCGGCAGACCTGTGGGGGTGATTTGGGCAGAACCGTGTGCAGCACGATCAGCCGTTCTCCTTTCTTGGCGTCGGGAATGGAGGTGACGGCAAAACGCGGCTGTTCATCCCCGTGGCCGATCGCTGCCGCAATGGCTTCTTCGACGCGGAGGTGCGGGACCATCTCTCCAGCGATTTTGGAAAAACGGCTCAGGCGGTCGGTAAGGCGGATGAAGCCATCGGCATCGATCGTGGCAACGTCTCCCGTTACATACCATCCATCCCGAATCACCTCGGCGGTCTGATCAGGCTGATCGAGGTAACCTTTCATAACCGTGGGGCCCTTGATGAGCAGCATGCCCGCCTGATCGGATCCCAGATCCTGCATCGTCTCCAAATCGACGACCTTGGCCATGACACCTGGCAAAGGTCGGCCGACTGTACCAGACTTGCAGCCCTGTCGAATCGCACCCGGGCCACGGCTGGGCGGGATATTGCCGGCCGCGATGGGTGACAATTCCGTTGCCCCGTAGCCTTCATAAGGCCGGACGCCGAATTTTGTTTCAAAGGCGTCGGCCAGTTCCCCCGGCAGCTTCTCTGCACCCACGAACACGACCTGCACGGTCGCAAAATCCTCTGGCTCGCAGCGACGCAGATAGGAACGGAGGAATGTCGCCGTAGCGACCATGATCGTTGCGCCGTGCTGTCGCGATAGCTTTCCGATCGACCGTGGCTCCAAGGGGCTGTGGTGGTACACGCCCTTGGGTTCCATGGTCAGTATTGTCCAGAGTGTTCCGGTGTAGCCGAAGGAATGGAAGAACGGCAAGATCGCGAGCAGTACATCGTTCTGCCGCAAGCCGAGGATTTCATCCAAGGCGTCGATATTCGAGCCAACATTACGATGCGTGAGCATAACGCCCTTTGGGCGACCCGTCGTGCCCGAAGTGAACATTACCGTTACCACGTCGTCGGGGTCGACGCGACCCAGTCCAAGCCAGAGTTCCAGCAATGCGATGGGAACCAGCCATGTAGCCGCTGCGGCCATTAGCTTATCCGACCAGGTGACTTTATCCTTAAGATCCTCCAAGTAGATTACATCTGCCTGAAGTTCGATCTGTAGACGCTCCATCACCCGGCGACTGGTCAGCACGTGGCGAATGCCGCACTGACCGATACAGGCATTCATCACTTCGGCGCCGGCCGTGTAGTTCAGATTGACGGCAATGCGGACGTCTAGGGCGAGGGCGGCGTTGGCCACCACAGCCGTGACCGACGGCGGCAGCAGAACGGCGACGTACTTCTCCTCGTCGCCCAGCCCACAGCGGCGCAAGAGGCGACGGAGGATCCAACTTCGCGCGAGCAGATCGGCGCCCGTCAGTTCGAGTTCACTGGAATCGGCAACCTTGGGCCGACGGAGGTTCCTTCGGCACATCCGCAAGAAGCGTTGCGGTAGGACTCTCTCCCGGTATTGGCGTCGCAAGAAGTTCATGGCGTGCCTGGACCACCGACGATTCAGTTATTCGGTCTTGTCCAGAAGCGTCTGGACCCGCTGTTCGAGGAGTTTCGTCAAGGTGGCAGTCGCCTCCTTCTTATCCCGGCCGGGGTCTACGACGATCGGCTCATCGAATGTCACGATCGCCTTGCGAGTGCCTCGCACCGTCGCGGTCGGCCTCCCCAGAACATCTTCTTCGAATTTGTCAAGCGTCTAGGCAATTCGCTCGACGCTCGGCCGCTCGGCCACGTAGTTGCCCGGATAGCTAAATGCCTGCACCACAAAGAACAGATCATCCAGATTTCCGATAGGTTGCTTGCGCCGGATCGCCGTCAGGAAGCTTCTCAAGTTGCTGGATCGCGTGGCGCCGCAACGTCTTGACCCGTTCGGGAACTGTCGAGGCAGAAGTCTTCACGGCGTATCGCCCGTCGAGGCGGTCGAGGACGGAACGAACCAGCCGGGCCACGCGATCCGGCACGGGGCCGGCGCTGGTGCAGCCGAGGAATTCGAGTTCCTTCAAGGCGAGCAAACCCTCCGCCAACCGGTAAATACGGTTGGGCAAAGAGAGTTCCGGCTGCGGCCGCCAGTAAACCGCCTCTTCCAGTCGGTCCATCAGTTCCAACAGTTCGGGGGTCGGATCCTGGAGATACCGGTACTTGATGGCGCAGGGAACGCAGATCACCGGACGCGACCCTTTGCGGGCCGCCATGAGCGCCATGGCTGCCGGTCCCTCGCGGAACGGCGTGATCCGCTCGCCCAAGTGATAGACCTCGCCTTCGGGGAAGACGACCAAGGGATGAGGGGCGGTCTGGAGAATTTCCACCGCCTGGCGAAAGGCCCGCATGTCGGTGCCTTCGCGATCCACGCTGAAGCAGCCATGATGCTGCAGGGAAAGCCGCCGAAGCCGGCTGCTCCGCTGAAACACCTGCCAGGCGATCATAAAATAGCTGCACAGGCCTGCCTGCTCCAGCGCCCCAAAGAACGCATAGCAGTCGGCGTGGCCAGCGTGATTTGGGGTGATGAGGACGCCCTGACTCGCTTCAGCCGCCCTCCGCAGGTGCTCCAGCCCGCGAGCCTCGATTTCCAGCAGGCGTTGCTGCTGCAATTGATGACGGCGGCGAAATGGCTGCCAGAGGCGAATCCAGCCTGGACTCAACTTCGGCCCCCACCAGCGGGGTGGCGTCTGAAATGGCTGACGGTTCATGGCTGGCCACCTTCGGCGATTGCAGGTCCGATAATGCGAGTCAAATCTCCACACTTCGTAATCCCTAATCCTACAGGCGGTCTGATGGGCTTAGTATAACGCACTCAACTTCAGCGTGGCACTTCCGTCGCCGAGGCGCACTGTCTTGTCGCCGTAATGTTTTCTGGCGCGGATGAACGTGCTTTTCAGTGACGGTTGCCTTGTCTTATTGGTCGCGGTCCGGCTCAGTGGCTCCGCCGACCTTGGCGAGCAGCTTGCGGACATCATCCCAGAGTTTGCGGAACGCATCCTGCTCGTCGGCAGGCAGCGTGGCCACGGCGCCGACGTCTCGGACCGAGGCCAGCTTGGAGTCGTTCTGCCAGCGAGTCAGATAGAGGCGTACGGTCGTCGCTTGCGCCGGACCGGCCCCCGCCACCTTGTCCCAAAAAGCGAGATCGGCCCGCAGCCAGTCGAGGGCGCGCTTCCGCCAAGCAGCGCGTGCGCCGGCATCGGACTTCGCCGCGTCCTCCCCTTGCCCCGCACCGGCCAAGGCGGCGGCGCAGGCGGCGTTGTAGCGGTACTGGCTCCGAATGTCGTCCAACAGCTTGGGATTGGCAACGAAGGCCTCGGTATAGAGGCGGGCCGACGCCGCGTAGAATCGGCGGTTTCCCTGCTGGCAGAGTTGGGCGAACAACGCTTTCTCCGCTGCGTCCGCCGGTTCCACCTCACCGCGGAGCACGGCCGGTAGTTTCTTCTCCAGCCCTACCATCCGCTCGACTGCACCCAGCAACACGACCAGTTGCTGGCGGCCCTGGTCCCGCTCCGGGACCAAGTCGAGGGCCGCCTTCAGGAAGCTGGCGGCGCGGGCGAAGTCGCCCCGCTCCACCTCCTGCACCGCCTGGGCTGAGAGCATGAGGTAGCAGGGCGGCTCCTGGAGCCCTTTCAACTCGTCGGCCCGCCGCAGGTAGACTTGGGCCTCCGTCATCTGGCCCAGCGCCGCCAACTCGCGGCCCAAGAGGAATTGCGCGAGGCGGCTCTGCGGTCGGAGGGCCCGCGCGACGCGGGCGAAGCCGACCGCCTCGTCGGGACGTGATGGTTTCTGCTCGACGAGGGACATCGCCAGGGCATAGTTGACCCAGAAGTCGTTGGGGTAGCGCCCCTGCGCCTTGCGCAGCACTTCGACGGACGCCTCCCAGGCCCCCGCTTGGGCCAGGTACTTGCCCAGGTGGACCAGGAGCGAGGGCGGCTGCACGGCCGCCTCGGGGGCGCGCGCCAGCCGCTCCAGGGTCGCCCGGTCTTGATGCGTCGCCGGGTCGCGTAGCTTTTGCCGCCAGTCGTCGCTGTCGGCCAGGCGGGCCACGGCCAGGAGCCGCTCGCGCCCCGCGGCGTCGGCGCACGGCTTGACGAAGATCCAGTCGTCCAGCGCTGTCAACAGCGGCTCACGGATGGCCGATGCCTTGATCCGCCGCGCTGCTTCCGCCGGATCGAGCCCCATGAGGTCAAGGTCGTAGCTCTGGAAGGCCGTCAAGTAGGCCGCGTTGGCCGCCGGATTCTCGTGCTTGCCGGCGGTGAAGGTTTCCAGCAAGAGAACGCCCTCCAGGCGGAGCACCATGTCGAGGTCGCCGCGGGCCTGGCGGACGCGCTGTTGCAGGGCGGGCGGGCCGCCGGCGAGGCGGTCCTGGGCACGCTCGACGGCCCCGCGGGCCCGGTCCAGGTCGGCGCCGTGCAGCAGTTGGGCGGCCTCGTCGAGCTGGGCGAGGACGGTCCCCTCGGTGCGGGCGGCCGCGGCGGCCCGCTCGCCGTCGAGCCGCGCGAGGAGGGCCCCCTCGGCACGGGCGGCCGCGGCGGCCCGCTCCCCGTCGAGCCGCGCGACGAGAGCCCCCTCGGCACGGGCGGCCACGGCAGCCCGCTCGCCGAGCTCGTACTGCAGCCCCAGCCCGCCCACGGCCGCTGCCAGCACCAGCATCAGTCCTGCCGTCACGAGCGCCGGGTGGCGCCGCCCCCAACGCTGCACCCGCCGCGGCAGCGGCTCGCGGTACGCCGTCACCGGCTCGTCGGCGAGCCAGCGCTGCACGTCGGTCGCCAGGCCGCGCGCGGACGCATAACGCAGTTTGCGTCGCTTGGCCATGGCCTTGAGGCAAATCGCCTCCAGCGGCCGCGGCACGGCGGCAACCGCGCCCGGGCGGACCGGCTCTTCCGCCACGACCTTGCGCAGCACCTCTTGCGTGCTGGCGCCCCGAAACGGCGCAGCCCCTGTGAGGATCTCGTAGAGCACGGCGCCGAGGCCATAAACGTCGGTGCGCTCGTCGATGGCATCGAGGCGTCCTTCGGCCTGCTCGGGCGACATGTAGGCCGGTGTGCCGAGAACCTGCCCGTGCAGCGTGGCCTCGTGTTCGCCGTCGGCGTCAATGGTCAGCCGTCCGGGCCCGCTAAGGTCCTCCGTCGCGCCGAGCAACTTTGCCAGCCCCCAATCGAGGACCATGACCTCGCCGAAATCGCCGAGTACGACGTTCTGCCCCTTAAGGTCGCGGTGGACGACGCCGCGCGCGTGGGCATAGGCAACGGCATTACAGGCGGCGACGAAGGCATCGATCAGGGCACGGAAGGCCAGCGGCGCCGACTTGCCTTTGCCGCGGTCCCGGTGATAGTCGCGAACGGCCTCGATGAGGGTCCGCCCGCGAACAAAGCGCATCGTATAGAACGGTTGTCGTCCGGCGTCGGAGCGAACCAGCTCATAGACGGGGACAATGCCAGGGTGTTCGAGTTGCCCGGTGATCTGCGCCTCCGCGAGGAAGCGTGCCGCGGTCCGCGACGGCCCCGTGCTCGTCCCGCAGTTCCTTAAGAGCAACGTCACGGCCCAGGTCGGCATCGCCGCCAGCCACACTTGGCCGATGCCGCCCTCGGCGTGCAACCTCAGGAGGGCGAAGCGTCCGCGACGACCGGGTGCATAGGGCTTAGTCGCTTGCGGGTCATCGGCGGGCGTCGCCGGCGTGTCGGCAGCCCGTGGGGTTGGCGCCTTGCTGTCGGGCAGCAAGACGTGGGCGCGGCACTTAGGGCACTTTACGGCCCGACCGGCCCAGTCCTCCGGTGCGCGAAGTTTGGTTTTGCAGGCCGTACAGGTGACTACCAGGCCCATCAGAGGTCCTCTCTAGTCCAGAGAACGTCTCCACCATCGAAAGACCCAACTCGGCCGCAATCTCACGCGTGAGGCCGGGCATCTGACATGCCACGACTTGATGCCGAGAGGCCTCGACATTTGCCGGAAAGGCCAATAATTCTTCGTTGGCAACGCAGAGAAGTCAAGGTAATTGCCACCGCCCCAAGAAAGGTCCCTTTTTCGGCAGCCCGGCAATCATTCCCCGGTTTGCTGGAATTCCCCGCACGGCAGGTTCCGAGATTGCCATCTCGTCATTCGAAGTGCCGGAAAGCCGTCGGAAATGGTTTCCGGCGCTGGCCGGCCGGCGCCGTCACGCTTGCCGGCTGGCTGGTGATCGTCGGCGCGACGGTCCTCCCACCGCCGGCAGTGTCAAAATGGAAATTCTCCCAGACAGGGGTGCGGGCCCAGCCACCCAGGCCGATCTTGCCGCTCTTCAGACTGAAGGTTTCAGAGACGTTCAGAAGCGTGCCTGCCACCTGCGACGCTTTGTCCGCTGGCGAGGCAAACGGCAGTTCACGGATGAACTTCAGCGTGCCGGAACGAGTCGCCTCGATCCGCCAGTGTTGGAGCGGGCTACCGTTGCCGAGGTTTTGGACAGGCGCCGGCGATCCTAGCCGGGTGATCGTGCCATTGATCCGTTTTTCGAATCTGCACGACTTCTCACCAAAGTTCAGCCGATACCAATTGTCTTTGTCCTGATAGAAGAAATAGACATAGAAGTTCCCTTCATGACCCAGCGCGCTCACATCGACGTCGATCGTCACATCCTGGCCGTGGCGGGAGTCATTGTTCACGGTCACATGATCCGGCCTGAAATCACCGCCCCTCATCCTCAAGTTGCTCGACTGGTAGTAGGTGTACAACGGCAGGTCGGTGGGGTTTACGAGATTGATCTCTGTCCAGCCACTGTAGATCCAGACGTAGGAATAGTCCGAGTCGCCGACAGAATTGTAGGCCTTCACGCGATAGGAGCTGTTGGCGGTGGCTGAAGGGCCCATATCCGAATAACGCGTGACCTTGGCGCCCACGGTCGCGATCTGCGTGTACGCGCCGTTGACCTTGCGCTCGATGCGGAAACCGCTTACGTTATAGGCGTTGTCCGTCCACTGCAGGTCCACCCTGTTGCCGCCCACGACCGTGGCCCGCACGTCGGTCGGTTGGCCTGGCCGGCTCGGCGACCCATTATTGGGGGGCAACATGATAAGTGCATCGATGCTCGCCCGCACGGGGGTCCGCGCTTTCTCCAGCAAATATCCCTGATGTCCGTCGCGCGATGGGTCAGGTTCGGTGCTCCACCAATTGCTGCCTGCCTTGTCAGCATTGTTGTGACCCTTGGTCACAGCGCCCCACAAGCCCCGAGACCCGCGAACCGCATAATAGATCGCGATCTGACCCCAGGAAGGGTAGGGATACTGCTTCTTGATGTCCACATAGACGCGGCGAATCGGGTTATCCTTCGGAGTTTCCGGCAGCCGCCCGCACGTATAGATGGCCTGCCCGACATCGAAAGGGACGTACATCACGGGTGCCGGCCAATTGTTCACAACATGGTGTGCCGCGTCAGGCATTACCCTGAAGTTGAACTCATCTCCTTTCGGGAAGCATCCGCCGGCGCAGGACCAGAGCTTCACTTTCCGGCGGACCAAATCCATGCCGTTCAGGGGACTGTACTGATCCGGGCCGGACTGCAGCAGGGCTTGCAGGTTGTTCAGGTAACCGGTCGTGACGATGGTCGCGCTGTGATCGGGCTGCGATGCCAGAACTTGACGGTACAGATCCGCAGCCAGAGGGCAATCCTTCGCCGATTTCAGCGTATGGGGAAACTCGGCAGCGATCTGACCCGCGTATTCCCCGACTCCCCCGATATCGGGCGGGACACCGATGGGGATGCCGGGCTTGCCGTAGTAGGTGTTGATCGCATCCATGCACAGCGGCGTCCCTCCGTTGCGGGAAGAGACCATCATGGCCAGTATCTTGCATTCCCCCAAACTAGCCAGCCCGTGCAATGACGCAATGTCGCCTACGTCGTCATGATCACTCGACATGTCCGAGTCGAAGATGATGCGCGCCATGCCTGCGGATTGGTCCGTGGGGTGCAAGATCGACACTTTCTCCGCGGCGGGCAGGGATGGGATCAAGACCGCGAGCGCGGCCAGGGCAAGGACAGTAATCACGGATTGTCGGGGGTTTTTCATATGCTTGTCTTTCTTCTCATTTCCGTCTCGATCTCGTTGGCAACAGGTGCTGGCGGCCGTTGGGGAATTCGCCTCCGCTCGGATACTCTCCGTGCAGCAACCGTTCCCTCATAATAACCAAGTGCTCGCGACTTTCCAGCCGGCAGATTACCTGTAATTGCATTTCGTTGCATTTCGTTGCATTCCAAACGCAATACCAATAATATTAGTTGCTGATAGATAACTATAGTTGTGGTTTTTGCTGGATTGCGAGCGCTTCGGATCGGCACGCGTTCTTGGTGCAATGATTCCAAAAGCGCGAAACAAACGATTTCCGGCAAGTACAGCCTTCGTCGACCCGTCGAAGGCATTCCCATGAGCGGTCGCCGACGTTCGCGTCTGCCGGGAGGGATTTGCCGCTTCGGAAGGTGGTCTGGTAGATCCGCGCGTCCTGCCCAACCGCCGGCGAAAACCGGTCATGGTCGGTGACGATGTGGATTTGTCGATCCTGCGGCAAGAAAATCCGTTCCGCACAATTGACAACTATAAATACGTATGGATATTTACGGTTATCTGGAATAACCGAGGACCGTGGCGACGAATAAGGTCGGGATACGGTCGATTCGTTCTTTGACAATTTGGTTCTGCGCTCTGCGCTGAGGCAACAGCGCAAGCGCGCAGTTTGGGGCGGGAAAAGGCGCCTGTTCCGGCCAAGATCGCGGATGCGCAGCGAGATTTGTCTTCGTATCACCCGTACTGGTTACTTGCTCTTCCGGTCTTTTCACTGCCCGTGCGAGCATCGCGCGCGATGAAGCGTGTCGCCTCCGCGGATCTTGGGACGTGCCTCACTCGAACAACCTAAAGCGTTTCGGGATTGGGAGTTGCGTCTTTGGCACGCCGACACATTCCGTACAGGTTGCCGGACAATTTGTCGCGCAAGCAGCGCGCAGGATCGCCGTAAACGGCTGGCAGACAATGACTTCGGTCTGGAGAAAAACGCGATTCTTGGTCTTTTTGTCCGCCACCGGTGTCGGAGAAAACCGCCAAAGGAGGCATGCGTCGAACGGCTGGACAGGGATCAGCAGATTCCGCTCAGAGAGTACCCATCAGATGATGAGAAATGTCAAAATAGGGAGCAGGACCTGTCGGCCCTAGTCTTAGTGGTCAATTTCAGAAATAGTGTCAGGGCTAGGCTGTAGGGTGGGGCCAGACTGCGTAGCAGGCGCAGGCCCACCATGACGTACTTTCCAGTCGGCGATGGTGGGCCTGCGCTCGCCGACCCGCTGCGCGGGTGCCCCGGATCTGGTCCCACCTACGGGCATGCTGTCCGCGACCCTGACATTATTTCTGGATTTGACCACTTAGGTTCCGAAGTTGAACGCCGCCGAGAAACTTCAGGCCGGCGCTGCCAATCGGACGATCAGGCGTTCGAGAATCAAGCGGGGGGGCATATGGCTATCGCCCTTCAGATCGAGATCGGCCTCCAGCAGCCAGTGATAGAGCTGCCTGCCGCGCTGCCGGCCAAGACGGCGGAGTTGACCTTCGACCTTCGGGAGGAAGAATTTGTTGACGCGCACCTGCTCCAAGGCGGGGCCGACGCCGATACGGCGACCGGCGGCCTCGGACTGGAGAATCAAGCGGGTGGCCGCGGCCAACCGGCGGAGCGAGGCGGAAATCTGGCCCAATAAGCCGATCGGCGCCTCGTTGTTGGCCAGCAGTCGGTCGATCTGCCGCAAGGCCTCGGTCACGTTCCCGTCCAAGGCCAGATCGAGCATGTCCCAGGTCGTCTTCGCCCGCCATCCGCCGACCAGCTTCTGAACCATTTCGGGCGTGATCTTCTGGTCATCGCCAGCCATGAGGGCCAACTTGGCCAACTCCTGATCGAGGAGCCCCAACTCCGGTCCGATCAATTCGACGAGCATATCCGTGGCGCCGGGTGAAAGCTGGCAGTTGTGGGTTTGTTTGGCCCAGTCACTGAGCCAGCGGGTGAGTTTGGGGCCGGCCGGAGCGCTACAATCGACGGCCAGCCCGTGCCCGTCCACGGCCTTATAGAGCCGCGTGGTGCCGGGCCAGCTCCTGACGTCCAGCAGCAGAATGCCGCTTCGGCCTGGCCGGGCGACGTAGTCTTCGAGTTGCTGCCGGTAGCGGCTGACGAAGTCATCGGCATTCTCGACGATGACGAGCCTTTGACCGCCGAACATGGCTATCGTGGTCAGTTCCTCGAGCACTTCGCGGAATTCGGCCGTGGGGCCTTCGAAGCTCGTCAGCGAGAAGTCGCCCTCGTCACCCTTCAACACGGCGTGGCGGATGCCCAGCAACACCCGGCGACGGAGGAACAGATCGTCGCCAAACGCCACGCAGACCGGCTTCGGCGGGTGCTTGTCAGGATGACCCAGGTAGTCGATTGCATGGAGTTTGGCCATGCAGGCAGTATATCACCGCAGATACGTCTGCTCAACCGGCTGGGCGTTTTGCCGGCCGAGGGGACGCAGATCGCGAAGCTGTGCGGCCGGACTGGAAAGGTCGAGGCTCACCGGCTCCGGCGTTTCGTAGATGCCCATGTTGCCGGCCGCGTCCTGGATCTCCAGCCGCAAATACATCCGCTGCGGCAGGCTGCCGGTGAGCTGCCAGGCATACCGCCCGGTGTTTTCCAGGTTGCTGGCCATCGGCGTCCAGGGACCGCCCAAGCGTTCGCTGTACGAAAGAGAAATTGGTTTGGCGGCCAGTTCACGATTGTCGCTGGCTTCCCAGTTGATGAACAGCTTGTCGCCGTCGCGGCCGGCGCCCTGTTGGGCCCCTGTGATGCGTCCCACCGGCCGGGTCAGATCGATGCCGACCCAGAAGCCCGGCATGTCGCCCGGCAGCGGTGGTCTTCCCGCCATGCCGGGACCGTTCTGAATTGCCATGCGAAAGCCGTAAATGCCCTCCTCGGGCACGGTTACCAGCATCGGACTCTGGCCTTTGGGATCCTTGCCGAAGCTCTGCCATGACTTGCCGCCGTCGCGCGTTCCCCACAGTTCGACGGGGACGTCGCCGGCGCGGCCCATGTTGCGGGTGTCATAGTCGATGGTGAAAACCCGTGTGTTCATCCAGCGAAGTTTCACGCCCGGTGGCGGGCCGACGTTGCCCCCAGCCTCCGGAATCATTGCGGGCTCGGTCGGGCGGCTGGCGGTGAACGCGTTGAAAGGGTTCGCCGGGGCCGACGGCGCGGCGGGAGATGCCGGCTGCTGGTCGGCGACAAATTGATGCGTGACCGGCGGATTGACCCGGATGGCCACCGAACCGCTGCCGGGCCCATTCTCGGCCGCAGACAGCGTTGTCGGGTTGGTGGAAGCCGGACGGGCGTTCTCCGCGGGCCAGGGCGTTCTGCCCGCCGGCGGACCAAGCGTTTGCCAGGTTTCGGCAGGCTTCGCGGCAACCGGGTACCCGGAGGCCGGCGCCGAGTTTCCGGGGGCTGACGCTCCAGGCTCGCCATGCGTTGTCGCCGGAGCAGGTGAAACTGGAATCGCTGCCGCAGGCGCGATCGGCGTGTGTGGACCCAGGGGGTTCGTTCCGTCCGGAATTGCCGCGGCAGCTCCCAAGGGTGGCCGCATGGGATTGGCTGTTGCCGGGCCGCCGGCCGCTGGCAGAACGATATGGGTATGGGTCTCTGCCAGATTGCCCGCCATATCGGTCATGTGCAGCCGAATCTCCATGGTCCCCGAGGCGTTCTGCGGATACCAGGTGACCTCGCCCGAATGTTCGGCGTTGTTGCTGCGAACGTCTTTCGGCCCGACGGGTACCGACTGCCAGGCAGCCGTGGGAGCCAGGCGATACTCGATTGCCAGGCTATCCAGTTTGGGATAAAGCTCCCCGATGTGGAAAGTGGCCGTGATCTGGCCGGCCTCGCCACGGACGGCCGCAAGTTGAACCTTGGGCGGAAGCGTGTCGACGATGACGATCAGCTTGGGGGCATTCGGGCCCTGGGGCCGGACCTGGCCGGAACGGTCGACCGTGCGGACATCGAACCAGTATTCACCGTCGGCCCCGGCCCTAAAGAGGAAGTATCCGTCCTGTGGCTTGGCCTTGCGCCAGTTGTCCCAATGCGCGCCCCGGTCGCCCGATACGTGCAACTGGACCTCGACTGGTTCCTGGATGCCGCGCAGGGCGCTCCACGTGGAAAGGAATGGAGAACAGCGTTTGTCGCCAGTAGATTGGCGCCGGCGCAGCCGAAGCGGCCAGCGGCGCAGCCGCGGGCACCATGGACTCATGGTCGGCGGCACCCAGGGCCAGAACCTGAAGGATTGAGGCCATCCACATGATCGCACCACTCCCGAGCGAGGCATTCGCCGCTATCTACCGCGCAGGCACAAACCATCGGCCAGATTCGCGCATGTCCGGTATCGGTTGTAACGGTTAACCGACTTGAAGCGAAAACTACGGCCGGTACGGAATTCGCGATTCTACGGATTGCCGATGCCGAAACCGTAGGAAGGAGAATTCTCCCTCTCGCTCCGGGAGAGAATAGGGGTGAGGGGGACCTCAGACAACCACTTATTGGTTATATTGCATCCACCATAAGTTGTATTTTGTGGCACGCATGTATTTCTTGCTGGACACCCCGGCAGCAGCCAAACATAATGGAGTAATGCAAGGTCCTTGAGGCGCGTGGGCAAAGGCGTCTGTCGGAACAGGAGGCCTGGTTTGCCGAAGCGGAATCTCCCGCAGCACGGGCTGAGCGTTGCATGCACTGGTTCGCGGACAGGTTCGATGAAAGGATCGAGCAGCTACTGGCCCCCACTGATGATGGCCCCGTTGGACTGGGCAACGATTCAGCAACTTGTATGGGGGGTCGCCGCGCTAGCGATTCTCGTGGCGATCGGTATCTACTGGGCGGGGACAATCCGCGCCAAGGCGGTACAAAAGGAACCCACCGCCAGCGAATTGCTGACAAAATTCCGGGAAATGCATTCTCGAGGTGTGCTGAGCGACGAAGAATTCCGAACAATAAAAACTACGTTGACGGAGCGACTGCAGACTGAGTTAAGGAATAAGGACGAAACGGGTTAAGACGTGTTGGGAACACTTACGGCCCGTGTACCGTAGTACACTTATTCACCAACCGTTAAGAACAGAGAAGGCAACCGTGGGGAAAGGAACAGACGACATGCAGTCGGGACGCGATTTTGGGGCTGGCCGGCGAGGCAGCGGCACTACCAAGAAGAACGCATTTTGCTCGTTCTGCCGCAAGAGTTATCGCGACGTCGGCCCGTTGGTCGAGGGGCCGGGCGACGTTTACATCTGTGGCGAATGTATCGACCTGTGCCAGTCGATCCTCGAGCAGGAGCGCCGCCGGCGGGGGACGAGCAAGCCCTTGTTCAGCAAGATCCCCACGCCGCGAGAACTGGTCGAACACCTGGACCAATACGTCATCGGGCAAGATCGGGCCAAGAAGGTCCTGGCTGTGGCCGTACACAGCCACTACAAGCGGCTCATGCACTCTGCCGAGCCGGGCGAGATCGAGATCGACAAGTCGAACATCCTCATGATCGGCCCGACCGGCTCCGGCAAGACCTTGCTGGCCCAGACCTTGGCCCGGATTCTGGACGTGCCCTTTGCCATCGGCGACGCGACCACGTTGACCGAGGCGGGCTATGTAGGCGAGGACGTGGAGAACCTGCTGTTGAAGCTCCTGCACGCGGCCGACTTCGACGTCGAGTCCGCCCAGCGTGGCATCCTCTACATCGATGAAATCGACAAGATCGGCAAGACCAGCCAGAACGTCTCGATCACCCGCGACGTTTCCGGCGAGGGCGTGCAGCAGGCCCTGCTCAAGATGCTCGAAGGCACCGTGGCCAACGTGCCGCCCCAAGGCGGACGCAAGCATCCCGAGCAGCAATACATCCAGATGGACACCTCGAACATCCTCTTCATCTGCGGTGGGACGTTCGTCGGTCTGGACGACATCATCGGCAAGCGGCTCGGCAAGCGCTCGATCGGTTTCGGCCAGGAGGCGTGCGTACACGACGAGCTGGAAACGGGCGATCTGTTGGCCCGCGTCACCAGCGACGACATTCTGCAGTTCGGCATGATCCCGGAGCTCATCGGCCGCCTGCCGGTGGTGACTCCCTTGCGTCCGCTGGACGAAGCGGCCTTGGTCCGCGTCCTGACCGAGCCCAAGAACGCCCTGGTCAAGCAGTACCAGGCCTTGTTCTCCATGGAGAACGCCGAGTTGAATTTCACCGAGGAGGCGCTGAAAATGATCGCCCACAAGGCCCACGAGAAGGACGTTGGCGCCCGCGGATTGCGGGCGATCATCGAGGATGTCATGCTCGACATCCTCTACGAGTTGCCCGACCAGCCGCCGGCGAGCAAATTTCTCGTTACCGAGGACGTGGTAGCCGGCCGGCAGCCGCTGTTCAACGGGCCGGTGAAGAAAAGCGCATAGTACGTCAGCCTTTCCAGGCTGACTTGTTTTGGCGAAGAAGAAAGAAGCCGGGGCGGGCAGCGTCCCCGGCTTCTTGTACGTCAGGCTTTCCAGCCTGACCTGAGGCGGGCAGGCGGCGTGCAGGAGGCCGGTCAGGCTGGAAAGCCTGACGTACGCGGCGTGCAGGACGCCGGTCAGGCTGGAAAGCCTGACGTACTTAGAATCTCGTTCCACTGCGGCCCGAATACCTATCAGGCAAAAGCACCACGCTACCAGGGAAAGCAGCAGGCTATCCTCCTGATTCTTACCCCTTCGCCCCATTCCCCTCGATCAAATCCTTCGCCGCCGCGCCCATCTGCGCGAAGAGGTCCTCCAGCTCGCCGGCCTCCACGGCCGAGAAGGCGACGCGAATGTCGCGCTCGCCGTCGGCAATCACGCCCACGCCGTACTTCTCCAGCAAGTGCTTGCGGAAGGTCTCCGCGTCGATGCCCTTGAGCTTCAGGCACATGAAGTAACCGCTGTTGAAGGGATAGGGCTCCCAGTACTTGGCATACTCGGGCTTGCCGAGGGCCTTGTGCACGCCGTTGGCCCGCTCTTCGAGGATGCACTTCTTCTGCTGCCGCTCGGCCAGGATCGTCTCGGAGGAAAGGGCCTTGACCAGCACGCTCTGGCTGGGGTGCGAGCAGTTCGAAATGGCGCTGCGGATCGCCCCGGCGACCTTCTTCTCCAAGGCCTGGTACAAGGCATCGTTGCTGAAGAAAGCCCGCGTGCTGAACGTGAGCATTCCGGTCCGCAAGCCCCACACGAACTCTTCCTTGGTCGGTCCGTCGACCTTGACCGCGAGGATGCGGTCGTGGAGGTTGGCCAGGCGGGCGAAGAGCGATTCTTCGGCCAGTTCGGCGGCGTAGAAAAGGCCGAAATAGGCGTCGTCGGTGACCACGATCAGGTTGCGGCCGTCGTCGGCCGATTCCTGCAGCACGGCCACGATCTGATCGGCTTCCGACTTGGTGATTGAATAGCCCGTCGGGTTGTTGGGGAAGTTGAGGACGAGCACCGTCTTCCAGCTTCCGGCCCGCGTGGCCAGGGCCTGCCGCAAGGCCTCGACGTTGAACTGGCCCACGGCGTTGAAGAAGGGGAACAAACCCAACTGGGCCCGCATCCGCACGCCGTAGAGCAGCTCGTAGTTCTCCCAGAACTTGTCGGGCAAGAGGACCATGTCGCCGCGATCGATGAACAGGTCGCCGACGAGGCTCAGGGCATGGGTCACGCCGCCGGTGACGATCGGCAGCGAGAAACTCTTGCCGGCCAGGCTGGGATTCTTGCGGATCATTTCCTCGCGCCACTTCTTCCGCAGGTCGGGGCGGCCCGTGGCGGGGGCATAGGTCAGCGCCTCGGCGGGCGTGAGGTCGTGGAAATACTTCATCACCGCGGGCAGGAACATCGGCTTGCCCTTCTCCCGTGCGATGCCGATGGTGGCGTCGTAGCGCTTGGCCTTCTCCTTGGCCTCGGCGCTTTGGGCCAGGATGCCCTTGGGGAAGAAGAGCCGCTTGCCCAGGTCGGAAAGCATCGTGTAGACGTGCGGGTTCTCGCGCTCGATCGTTTCGTTGAGTTCCTTGGCCAGGGGACGGATCTCCACGCCCGGCTTGAGCAGCGTGATGGGGGTCCGCAGCCGCTGCCGCAGACTCTCCAACTGGTCCCACAAGGCCCGCGGGAAACGCGACCCGAACTGCTGGAAGAAGCTGGCCACGTCTTCGGTCTCGGCATACCACTCGTTGCGGTTCACGGCGACGAGTTTCTCCAGGTTTTCCGCGGGAAGCTCCAGACCGTTGAGGTCGAGGCTCTCGGGCGTGGGCACGTAGCCGATGGGCGTCCGCATGGCGTCGGCGTCGCCGCGGCAACGGTCGAGGATCCACTCGATCACGCGCAGGTTCTCGCCGTAGCCCGGCCAAAGGAACTTGCCGTCTTCGTCGCTGCGGAACCAGTTGACGTGGAAGATCCGCGGGGGATTGGCCATCCGCCGGCCCATCGACAGCCAGTGCTCGAAGTAATCGCCCATGTGGTAGCCGCAGAAGGGGAGCATGGCCATGGGGTCGCGGCGGACCTCGCCTTGCTTGCCGGTCTGGGCGGCCGTCCGCTCCGAGGCCATTGTGGCCCCCACGAAAGTGCCATGCTCCCAGTCGAAGGCCTCATAGACCAGCGGCGCCAGCGATGCCCGGCGACCGCCGAAAATGATCGCCGAGATCGGCACGCCGTGGTGATGCTCCAAGCGCCGCGAGATGGAAGGGCACTGGGTCAAGGGGGCGGTAAAACGGCTGTTGGGATGGGCGCCGACGATCGGGTTGCCGTCAGCGTCCTTCAGGCCCGGCTTCCAGGGACGGCCCTGCCAGTCGAGGGCCTCGGCTGGCGGCTCGCCGTCGCCGCCTTCCCACCACACGCCGCCGTCCTTCGTCAGCACGACGTTCGTGTAGATCGTGTTGCGGCTGATGGTCTTCATCATGTTCGGGTTGCTCTTGTAATTGGTTCCCGGCGCCACGCCGAAGAATCCGCTCTCCGGATTGATGGCCCACAGCCGCCCGTCGGTGTCGATCCGCATCCAGGCGATGTCGTCGCCCACGGTCCAGATGCGATAGCCCTTGATCTTCAGGCCGTCGGGCGGCACGAGCATGGCCAGGTTGGTCTTGCCGCACGCGCTGGGGAAAGCGGCGGCGACATACTCGATGCGGCCCTCGGGATCTTCGATGCCCATGATCAGCATGTGCTCGGCGATCCAGCCTTCGCGCTTGCCCAGGTAGCTGGCGATCCGCAACGCCAGGCACTTCTTGCCCAAGAGCACGTTGCCCCCGTAGCCGGAGCCGCAACTCCAGATCGTGTTGTCTTCGGGGAAGTGCAGGATCAAGCGGCGCTTCAGGTCCAGGTCGGCCTTGCTGTGCAGGCACTTGGTAAACTCGCCGCCGCTGCCGAGCTGCTTGAGGACGGGCGTGCCGCAGTGGGTCATGATCCGCATGTTCAAGACGACGTAGATGCTGTCGGTCAGCTCGACGCCGATCTTGCTGAAGGGCGAGCCGACGGGCCCCATGGAATACGGGATCACGTACATCTTCCGTCCGCGCATCGAACCCTTGAAGATCTCGCCGGCGCGGCGATAGCCTTGCTCGGGCGACATCCAGTTGTTGGTCGGGCCGGCATCCTCGCGCAGCGTGCTGCAGATGAACGTCAGGTCTTCGGTTCGCGCCACATCATTGACGGCCGTACGGTGATACAAACAACCGGGGAGTTTTTCCTGATTCAGCGGGACGACTTCGCCCGCCTGGACAGCCTCTTGCGTGAGGCGATCTTTCTCTTCCTCGGACCCGTCGATCCAAACAATCGAATCCGGCTCGCACAAACGAGCCATCTCCTCGACCCATTCCTGGAGTTCCCGATGCTGATTCATCTGATTTTTTCCTGACCCTATGACGATTTCCCAAGTCCAAACGCGCAAATATACATCAGGCCGCGATGGATCAAAACCCCCTCGATAAGGTGCTTCCCGGCCTGCGATTCAGGTCCAGATCACATCCTTGAGAACCCGTCGTACGGCAAAATCGGTGGCCGAGCGTAAGTAGTCCCGCCCGGGCACGATGTCGGGCGCCATGTACCCATGGTCGTGGTTGGCGGAAATTACAGTATAGGAGGCCGGCTAGAGCCGGGACGACGAGCACCATCGACTCGTGCCTTTTTCTCGACATTGCTCCTCAATACCTGTTGCCCGGGGACAACGTGCACGGCGCGTCAGGGCCGCAGCTTGAGAAGAGGAGAACAATCGTAAGTTGTTCCAGAACAATTAGTTCCATCACCGCCGCATTCCTTGTGACGGGCATGGCATTGCGTTTGCTCATGCTGGAGAACCGTCGATCCGGCAGGGGACGCTAATTGGCGACCTCCCGGAACTGCTCCACATCCATCAACTTCCATGCACGCTCGAGAGCTCGTCGAACTGGCCGCCATTCTTGCCGCCCAAGGGCCGGTGCTCATCCGCAGCACGACGCAGCTTTCCAGCCATGGTGTACAGCAGTATTGGACCGCAGCCAAATGCCGCCTTGATCGCTGGGCCCGAAGCCTGAAGAGTTTCGCGGCGGATGCGGCCCACGACCATGGGTACATGGTGCCCGAGGCCGCGGCCGCGCGGATGCAATGGCCGCTGCTCCGCGGCGTGCTGGAAGAGATCCTCACCGGCGAGGTGCTCACTCGGGTGTGGACCGCGGTGCTCTGTCTTTACGACCGGCAGCATGGCGGCAATGAATTCGAGTCGCTGGCCCGCAGCATCCTGATCGGACACATGGAAGCGCGGCATCGCGTGCTGATCTTGTTGGTCCGCGGACCGGGCATCGACGCCGAAGGCGCAGTGAAGCTCAATCATCTCCGCCGCCGCACGGAGCGTTGGACCGATTTGCTGGTCGGGCGCCTCGCCCGCCATGGCGACGTGGCCGATCTGGCCATCGACATCGATCGGGCAAGGGAGTTCTCGCGGGACCTGGAGTATCAAGCGGACCAGGAAGGTGGACGGCGAGCCTGGTCGTTGCTGCAAGCTTCCCTGCAGGCGGCCTTCCAACACGGTCTGGCGCGGGTCAGTCCCAACGAAGATCTCAACGCCCAAATCGCTTCCGCCATTCTCTCCTGCTTTCCCGCCGACCTGTTCGATTCGACCGGCTTGTTCCGTTCGCTCTGGCTGCACCGCATGTCGAACGTCACCAGCGATGTGCAGGGGATGATCGAGACGCTGGTGGGCTCCGAGCCGGCGGGAGCGGAGGAGCGATTGAGGCGCTTCGGAAGGTAGAGTTGCGGCCGGTCTCTGACTAGGGTTTTGCAGATTTCTCGCCTGTACAAGCGCACAGAGTTTCACTCTTGAGCCGTGTCACACAAGGCTGAGGATTCAGGAAATCTGTCGTAGAATGCGGGAGCGGGGGTATGCGCTACGCCGCAGTGGCCACGTATTCCAAGAACCAGTCCGATTTTGCCTTAATGTCTGCGCGAGAACCACGTCCTTCGCTCAGCCAATGCCGCCACAGGTGGAGGCGGCAGGCCCCCAACATGTCGGCGAAGGTGGGCTCGGGCTTGTTGTCATACCAAGGGCGGTGCCTCCTCGCTTGCTCACCCTTGTGTCCTGCGGTTACATACCACAACACGACCAAGGAACCAATAAACCAGGACATCGGGGCGGCACGCTGGACCGAGTTTGGGCACCACACCTGTGGATCGTGAAAGCCCAACATCTGTTTGCTGTCACAGAAGGCCACTTCCACCGACCAGCGGCGGCAATAGCCCTTGATGACCTCTTTGGCCGTGAGGGTCTGGTCTGTCGAAAGCAGGGCCTCGTCCCGCCACTCGCCTTTCGGATCGCGAACGAGAACCAATTGCACCGATTGCGGACCGGCCGCTTGATACCAGCAGACATTCTTGACCACCTTCACCTGCAATCGTCGCTTCCCCTTGGGAAAAGCAATCTTCATGTCTTGCGCAGGCCAGCGGCGGTTGTCGGCCAGCATCTGCTTTGGCGTAGGCAGGCGCTCGCCCTTTTTCCGCCGTCCTCCCGTTCCCAGGGTCAAGGGGCGGCTGAGGGCTGCGTCCCAACGAATTGGGCCGATCACCTCGACGTTTGCCGCACGGTTCTTCAAGAGATGCTGCCCGACATAGGCACAGTCGCCCACGACCTGGATTTTCCGGCCTGGAAACCAGCCTGCGAACTGATTCACCAGTTCGGCTGCCAACTGACTTTTGCTGCGATGCGCACTACGACTTTTCTTTCCCTGCTTCTCGTAAATCCGCCACAAGCAAGGAAGGCAGAAGTAGCGGTCCTTGCGGAAGGGCAACTGCACGATGATTCCCATCAGGACCCAGTTGTTGCCGAAGCGAAACACCTTGTGCTTGCGCGTGCTGAGCACGGCATCCAGGAAGATGCCCCCGAAGGCGACCTTGGCACCGCGCTTGTGGCAGAGCGTATCGTCCACCACCAGCCAAATCCGCATTCCCGGCACGAGTTGCGCCACGATGGCCAAGATCAATATCCGGCAGACTTCATCCCAGTTCCATACCGCCGCGCTGAACAGGCGGAAAGCGGCGGAGTGGTCGCGCGTTTCCGACTGCCCCGTGGTTTCCCACACACGGCTGATCGTCCGCCGACCGAGACACACGATCCATGCTCCGATCGTCAGGCAGAACATGCTGAACGCTTCCTCGCGGAAAACGACCGCGAGCGGCTCTAGTAAAACCTCCAACGACGGGATAAGCTGATCCATTAGCTGGCCTCCTTGCCATATTTGGGACTTCGGAATCTTTGACGAAACGTCCGAAGCATACCCAATCCCTGGCATCGAGGCCCGCCCAGTTTGTCCAAAAAACTGTGCGAAATAAGTGCAAAACCCTAGTCTGACCGAGCCATGTCGCCAACCGAAGGTCTCCCGGCGGATAGGGGAGACCTTCGGTCGGACGTTCTCGGCGGGGTCGGGAGACCCTCGCCTAACCTGCGGAGACCCTCGCCAAACGCTGTTGTGGCCGGTCTCTGACCGAGCCATGTCGCCGACCGAAGGTCTCCCGGCGGATAGGGGAGACCTTCGGTCGGAACGTCTCGGCGGGGTCGGGAGACCCTCGCCTAACCTGCGGAGACCCTCGCCAAACCCGCGGCTTCAGGCCTGCTCCTCCTTGTCGAAGGCCGAATCGAAGGCCCGGCCGCTGGGCTCGAAGTCGACCTTGCGAACAAATTCCAAGGCTTCCTTCGCGCCGTGGTCGCGGTCCATGCCCATGTCTTCCCACTCGACGCTCAAAGGGCCTTGATAATTGACCTGGTTCAAGGTGCGAATGATCTCCTCGAAATTCACGCCGCCATGGCCCAGCGAACGGAAGTCCCAGCCCCGCCGCGGATCGCCGAAGTTCAAGTGGCTGGCCAAGATCCCGGTCCGGCCGTTGAGCGTGACGATGGCATCCTTCATGTGCACGTGATAGATGCGGTCCGGGAACGCGCGGAGGAACTCCACCGGATCGACGCCCTGCCAGAGCAAATGGCTAGGGTCGAAGTTGAAGCCGAACTCCTCGCGATGTCCGAGGGCTTGCAAAGCACGCTCGGCCGTGTAGAGATCGAAGGCGATCTCCGTGGGATGGACTTCCAAGGCGAACTTCACGCCGCATTCGCCGAACACGTCGAGAATCGGGTTCCAACGCTCGGCCAGCAGCTTGAAACCGTCGTCGATCGTCTGCGGCGAGACGGGCGGGAAGGAATAAATCCACTGCCAAATGCTGGAACCGGTAAAACCGTTGACCACGGTCACACCCAGCTTCTGTGCGGCGCGGGCCGCGTTCTTCATTTCCTCGGCCGCCCGTGCGTTGACGCCGGCCGGATTGCCGTCGCCCCAGACCGTCGGCGGCAGGATGGACTTGTGCCGCGCATCGATCACGTCCAGCACGGCCTGACCGACGAGGTGATTGCTGATCGCCCAGACCTGAAGCCCGTTGCGTTCCAGCAATTCGCGTTTCCGTTCGCAATACTCCGGCTCGGCCATCGCCAGGTCGACTTGGAAGTGATCGCCCCAGCAGGCCAATTCGAGGCCATCGTAACCGAAACTCCTAAACTTCTTGGCCAACTCTTCCAGGGGCAGGTCGGCCCATTGGCCCGTGAACATGGTGACAGGTCGTGGCATGAAAAAACTCCTTTGTGTCCCGAGTGGAAGCGTGCGTTCTCCGCGCGTTACGGACTGCGAAGAACCGCAGATTCCCTGCGGGACTCTCAGCGATTGGACAGCAAGGAAAAACTCAGCCGATTATTTTGACAGAAGTCGCGCAACGTGCAACCGGGGGCTGTCGAAGAACTACCGCCGCACCACCGGCCCACCCTGTTGGGCCACCTGAATCTCACAGAGTAATTGCCGGCTGGCGGAATGTTGCGGATTGAGGGCCAGGGCCTGTTGCAGGCGGGCTTCGGCCTCCTGGGTCCGGCCGCAGCGAAATTGGGCCTCGCCCAGGCTATAGAGCAGTTCCGGCGTGGGCCGATCCCGCGAGAGGGCCGTGGTCAGGCTCGCTACCGCGTCGTCATAACGCCGCAAAGCCATGTAATCCAGTCCCGTCCAAAACAGGACCTGTTGCGGCTCCTCGCCCGGCGAATAGGTTTCTCCAAGGCTTTGCATGCTCTCCAAAGCCCTCTGCGGCTGCCCCAGGCTACGATAGACGGCAGCCGTTTCGCCGATCACCTGGCGGTCGCTGGGATCGTAGCCCGCAGCCCGATGGAGATCGGCCAGGGCCTGAAGATAGACCGCGCGGGCCTGGTCGCGGTTGCCAGCGGCCAGATAGTAATCGCCCGTCGAACGCCACACGCGACCACGAACCCGCCAGGCGGCAGCCAGCTTGCTGTTCCGGTCCAAGACTCGTTCGACATTTTGCCAGGCGTCGTGCAAGCGGCCCATCTCGAGATACATCTCCGCCAGCCGCACCCTGAAGTCGGAATCGGGGCTCAGCCGGCAGGCCTCTTCCAGTTGGGTCACGGCCTCGGATCGAGCATTGCGGAGCCAAAGCGTTTCAGCATAGTAGCGCCGGGCATCGCAGTCGGTGGGGCAGATCTTGACGGCCTCGACCAACTTGGCTTCGGCCTGCTCCGGCTGTTTCCGCTCCAGAAGCTCGTTGCCTTCGCCGGACAACTTCCGTGAGGCCGTCAGCGAGGCGGGAACAGGATCGCGCAGTCCCGCCCATTGGCACCCCACTGCTGGCCACAGGCTAATGGCAAGAAGTATCAAAGACTGCGAACGGTTAAGAATGGTACCGGCCTTTCCTTATCGTTACGCTTCCGATCGATTCAAGCCGTATAGAGAATTCGGCGCAATTCTTGGAAACCTCGGGAGGATACCAAGTCGGCAAGTCGGCCGCCACGCCGGTTTTGCCATTTTTTCCCGACAGGGTTCAAATTACGGCATCCGTTTGTTACGATAGCCGTTATGCCGGCCACTTTCGACAACTTGGGCATTACTTTCCAGTATCCCGACAATTGGCAACTGGATGACGAAGAGATCCGCGCTGGCCAAAGTGCGATCACTGTTTATAGTCCTGGCGGGGCCTTCTGGACGGTCGCCATGCACCCCGCGTCCGCCGAGCCAGCCCGGATGGCTCAGACCGCTTTGGACGCCATGCGCAAGGAATACGAAGGCCTGGAAGCCGAACCGGTCAATGAAACCGTGGCCGGACACGAGTTGATCGGCTTCAATCTGAATTTCTTCTATCTTGACCTGACAAGCACGGCCGGCATTCGCAGCTTGCGGGTTGCCGGGACAACTTACACCATTTTCTTTCAGGCCGAGGACCGCGAATATGGCGAGATCGGCCGGGTTTTCGACGCGATGACCCTCAGTCTTCTCCGCGGCATTGGTGAAAAGAAGCGTAGTTCACCTATTCTGCCTGCCTTTCCGCCTTTTTTGACGCGATTGTAAAACTTACAAATGTCTTGCAAAGACGCTGCGCAGAGAGCAGGTCCGAGAGCAGATTGCTAAGCCCTTTTGCAGACAGAGAGTTGCATTGTTTCCCGAGGTCAGGACCTGCCATTGCGCAGGATTTGGCACGGCAACTGCTATACAGGGTTAGGAAGTCAAGTCCGTGAATCTTAGGTAAAGTCGCTCATTCGGCGAGAACACTCCACACCTGGGGAGAGCCGCTTTTCACGGTCCCAAGGGCCCCGTTGGCTGCTCATTGAGCCAACGGGGCCCTTTGATTTGATTGGACCCGGACAAGATATCGGGCACCACGGTAACCCACCTCATGAGGCAAGCGAGAAGTCAAAGTCTTCGCAGTTCGCAAAAATGAATGCCGATGCCGTGAAGATTTCAAGAATGCAGTGGGGAGTGTCTTGTCAGTCAGGACTTTACATCGTAGTGTAGAGGGATTGGACCCTTGCTGTAATCCTGACTGATGGTGTAATGCCTTTCTCGCAATCTTTTGGACCCCCACGAGTCCACCAATTAATCTTCACAAATAGAGGTATTGTTCTATGACACGTTCATTCCTTTCGTTCACTCTTGCCCTGGCAGCCGCAACGCTAATTCTGTTCGGCGCGGGAGCAACGCGGGCGTTGGCCCAGCCAACGCCGTCTGGTTCCGGTTCTACTGCTACACCGCCGGTGGAGAAGAAGTACCCCGAAGTAGGAGATGCCTTCCAGTATCTGGTCAATACACGCGACATGCCGACAACCATCAAGAAGCTGAACAAGGCGGTGCGGCAATATCCTGAACTTCCCTCGGAATACGTGCTGATGTTTCAGTTTCTCGCTCAACAACTGAACCAGCCGGCCGCTGCCAAGTTTCAGTTGGAAGTCGGCGTCCACGTATACCCCAACGACCCGGATAACTATGTCATTCTCGGCAGCATCGCCATGCAGGAGCGGCGAGTGGCCGAGGCGACGATGGACTTCGAGAAGGCCCAGCAGTTGTTGACCAAGTATACGAACGAGAAACGCAAGCCGGCCCTGGATCAGCAGGTGTTGAGCGGCATTGCGTCCGTGGCGGAAGCCAACGAGGACTGGAAGGGGGCCGAGTCGCGCTTGCAGGACCTGTTGAAGGTGGCGCCCAAGGACCTGTCGGTGCACCAGCGATTGGCCAAGGCCATGTTCAAGCAAGGCAAGGGGAACGATGCCTATAAGATCTTGAAGGCGGCCAAGGAGATTGGCCACGAGAAGTTCCTCCAACCGGAAGCCATCATGGCGCAGCTTTTCGATCAGTCCGACCTCCCGGATGCCAAGGACAAAGCCAAGGAATGGTTCGACGCCTCTCTGAGGTGGGCCCCGGACGATTTGGCCGTCCGCCAGGTCGTTTGCATTTGGGCTCTGGAAAACGGCAATCTCGACTTCGCCAAAAAGCAGGCCGATGAAGCCTTGAGGATCGAGGGAGCCGACAAAAAGAAGTTCAAAGACAGCAACGTCGGTCACATGCTCCGCGGCTACGTGGCCTTGTGGGAAAAGAAATGGCCGGAGGCGGAGCAGAATTTCAAGAATGTCATGGACAATGACCCCAGCAACTTTGTCGCCAAGAACAATATTGCCCTGGCGCTTTGCGAGCAGGATGACCCGGCAAAGAGGGAGCGGGCCTTGAAATATGCCGAGGGCAATTACAAGGAGAACAACAAGAGCCCCGACGCGCTTTCGACCTTGGGTTGGGTCAACTTCCGCTGCGGTAAGTTCGGGGAGGCGGGGGCGTACCTCGACGCGGCCCTCAAGGCGACGGGCGGTAACTTGAACAATCCTGATACGGCTACTTATGTGGCCTATATCCTTCACCATCGCCAACAGGATTGGGATGCGAAGAACATCTTGGCGGCCATTCTTGTGGAGAAGGGCCGGCCCTTTGCCATGAAGCCCGAGGCCAAGGAGCTTTATGAGAAGGTGAAAAACGCGGTGGCGCCCAAGAAGGCGGAGGACACTTCCAAGAAACCCGACGAACCGCCCAAGAAGCCCTGAGCCTGGAGATTGCAGGATCCCAACGTCTGCCGGGGCGGCTGTGAGAACGGCCGCCCCGCCTTTTTCTCAACCGCCTGCCAGGAAGTGAAGTACGTCGGGCCAACCATGGGCACGTGGGGCCCGAGCCTGACTTTGTGAGGATAGAAAGCCCGACGTACCCAGCGCGCAATAAAAGATCATGGTACGACGTTCCATCGTCATACCATGATCTTTATCCTGAAATGGGACACAAGGTGTCCCACCCTCCCGGTAGGTCGATGGTTTATTTATCGGCAGTGCCGCCATGAAACCTGAAGCGTAATCGAATAATCCAGGTTACCGCGGCGCGGCAGGAAGCGCCATACCGGAACTCTGGCACCCACAGGCGGCCGTCGGGGGGAGGCGGACTCCCAAGGCCACGCCGCAGCCGTCTTGAGTCGCACATGGCGTGCAACGGTGCAAGAAGGCGCCGGTACCCACCTTGCACCAAAATGAATCCCAGCGGGCCCTTTCCGCGCAATAGCCGTCCCAGGCGTTGTCGAAGCAGTGGCGGCGCGGCTCGCAGCAACCGGGAGAGAGGGCACAGGCCGGTGCGGCATGGCATTGGGGCCAGCACGGGCAATCACAGGCGGGCGATCGCGGCTCGCCGGCCGCAACCGACTGGGCCCAAACGAGGAAGGCCCCCAAAGCAAGAGTCCAGCGCATGGTTTCGATCCTCCGTAACCTAGTAGGATGGACTTCCGAGTCCGTTCAGTTTGAAGGGACGGACCCAGCGGTCCATCCTACGATTTCGATTCGTGAATTCTCGCCAACCCTTTTGCCGTCCTTCACTCTGACACGTTGGCGCCTGGCCAAAAGGGCGGTAGCCCTCGTGACGCGCGGGTTGATCCACGCCGGCCGTATGGTACGGGCCAACGTGTGCAGCAGTGAAGAATCGGCATTACCGCCGCAAGCCGTGACTGGCCATCCCATGAGTCCTCGGCCCGGCAGCGGATCCTATGCCTCAATTCGGCTTGCAGCCGGGGAGGCGTCTTGCGTTTTCGCCGCCGCCGCAACGGAATCGCCCATGGCAGCGACAGGCGTGCGCCTGGTGACCTTTCTGTCGCAGAAAGGGTCCGCACCAAAGGCGTGGACCTTTGCGCCAATCGCCGTGCTGAGCATAGGCACCGGTCGTGCCGAATAAAGGATGAAGGATGAACGCGCTCTTTCCGATTCATCATTCATCCTTCATCCTTTCCCCCTCTGGCCGGCAGTTCGATCGCGCGTTAAACTTACTACCTTCCCCACTATCGTAACACTCCTGAGATTTTAGCCATGGAAATGGACCAACTGGTCGCGTTGTGCAAGCGGCGTGGATTTCTCTTCCAGTCGAGCGAGATTTACGGCGGTCTGCAAGGCTTTTGGGACTACGGTCCGATGGGCGTGGAGCTCAAGCGCAACGTCCGCGAGGCCTGGTGGCGGGACATGGTCACCGCTCACAACGAACTGCTGGTTCCGCCTGGCGCCCCTGCGGCCTACGAAATGGTCGGCCTGGACTGCGCGATTATCATGCACCCGCAGGTTTGGAAGGTCTCCGGCCACTATGACCTGTTCCACGATTACATGCAGACTTGCCGTCAGTGCAAGAAACTCGTGCGCGCCGACCATGTCGGCGAGATGCTCAAAGAATCGGAGTGGGTTGTTTCGCTCGGCACAGCCCTGCAACTCGGTCCATCCACAGAATTTCTCGCTGTAGACGGCGCCGCGTTGATGAAATGGGCGAAGACCAAAGGCAGGAAGGTAGCCCCCGGGCTGGCCCTCGTGCGAAACCCAGAAGTCACACTCTCTTGGCTTGCAGAACGTGTTGCGAGTAATCCGGGTCAGCCTTTGGGGATTGGCGAGCTATTGCGGTTCGTAGCCACGGAGCAATTGAATCAGACCGGCCTTCAAGTCCCTTGTCCCCACTGTGGCGGCGACCTGACGGAGCCGCGGGAATTCAACTTGATGTTCGAATCGAACACCGGCGCGGTGCGCGATGAAACCAGCAAGGTCTTCCTTCGCCCGGAAACGGCCCAAGGCATCTTCGTCAACTTCAAGAACGTGTTGGACAGCACCCGCGTGGGCCTTCCCTTCGGCATCGCGCAGATCGGCAAGAGCTTCCGCAACGAGATCACGCCGCGGAATTTCACCTTCCGCTCCCGCGAGTTCGAGCAGATGGAAATCGAATTCTTCTGCCATCCCAGCCAGTCGCTCGCCTGGTACCAGTATTGGCGCCAGCGGCGCTTCCAATGGTATCTCGACTTGGGCCTGGCCGGTGATCGTTTGCGGCTGCGGGAACATACGCCCGACGAATTGAGCCACTATTCGGTCGGCACGGCGGACATTGAATACGCCTTTCCCTTCCTCGCCCAGGGCGAGTTCGGCGAGTTGGAAGGCGTGGCCCATCGCGGCGATTTCGACCTCCGCAGTCACATGGAAGGCAAACTCGTGCACGCGGACCCCAACGACAAGAAATCACCCCTGGTCCTGGAGGAGGACGCCGAAGGCAGGCCGCGGCACCGTGGCAGCGGCAAGGACATGAACTACTTCGACGACCAGACGAAGGAGCGTTTCATCCCGCACGTCATTGAGCCCTCGGCCGGCGCCGATCGAGCCGCGCTGGCCTTCCTCTGCCAGGCTTATACCGAGGATGAAGTGCCGGATGAAAGCGGCCAGGCCGCCAAGCGCGTCTCGCTGCGACTCCACCCGCGCTTGGCCCCGGTCAAGGCGGCCGTCTTCCCCTTGGTGCGCAAGGACGGCATGCCGGAGGTGGCCAAGGAAATCTATGCGAATCTCAAGCCCTTCATGAACGTATTCTATGATGAAAAGGGCGCGGTAGGACGCCGCTATCGCCGCCAGGATGAGATTGGCACGCCGTTCTGCATCACGGTCGACGGCGAGACCCTGAAAGACGGCACGGTCACCATCCGCGACCGCGATTCGCTGAAGCAGTGGCGGACGAAGAAAGAAGACGTCGTGGCCGAGCTTCGCCAGCGGTTGCAGTAAGTTTTTTTCAACAAGCCATAACCCGTTTCCCGCCAAGCGGTTCCGCCGTTTTCGTTGCGGTTTGACAGACCCTGGACCATTGCATTTTGCCGCTTTTCGTGGATAATATCCTATAGCGGGAAAGGGCAATCAGAGCAAGGCGAAATGGCCATGAAACGTATCTTCCTTTTGGTGGGCACATGGGCATCGGTTGTGGTTGTCGCGGGCATATGTCTGGCAGCCAATCCCGCAAAGCCCGTTAATCAGCCTGCGGCAACACCCAGCAACAGCGCAAACTACAACCGTGCGGCAGCGGCGGCTGCGGCGCGGCGTGCGGCACAAGCCCAAGCGGCAGCGGCAGCGGCCCAACAGGCGGCAGCCCGCAACGCCGCGGCTACCGCCACACGGCAGTACCGGCCCTACGGTTACAGCAGCACCTACTCTCCGTATGGCTACTATTCGCCCTACGGCTACGTTCCACCGTGGGCGACCCCCTATGTCCTTGGTTACAATCCTTGGACGGGTACGCCCTATCTTTACCCGTATACAGGCGGCGGATACTCATCCTACTACCCAGAGTACGGTTATCAGTATGCCTATCCCAATTACGGGTCCTATCTCGGTTATGGTTATCCGGGAGCCGTTTTTGCTCCCGCAGATCAGCTTTTTGGGCCCGGGCCGATTTTGCAGTTGATGGGCGCTGGTCAGTGATTCTATCCGTTTTGCGGTAAACTCTGCGGCGAATCTAGCCGATTAAGTAGTCTAGGTAGATATTGCCGGTTGCGCAGGCAGTTCCGGCAGCAGCCTCTCCTCTAACCTAGACGAACCCGGCCATGTTGAATCCGTCTCTCGATCAGATTCGTGGCAGCAAAGCCCCGTCGGTCACGGAATTGGTTACCGATACCCGTATCGATTCGCCACACTCGGCTGCCAGCGTGGCACGACTTGAAGAGGTGGTCGCTGCCGAGGTAGCCGGCATCGATCTGGAATCGTGGGGCTGCGAAGAGCCATCGTCGCCTCCACCTGACCCCGAGGCGATCTCTCGGCAAGTCCAGGCCCAGGCGTCACAGCTTGCCGAGCACCTGCGCAGCCGGCAGCAGGAACTCGATCATCGCGAGGCCGAACTTAATGCCTGGGCGGCAAAACTGGAGCGTGACACGCGGGCAGCTCAGCTTTGGCTCGAGGAGCGAAACGCCGAGTTGGAAGAGACGGCCCAGCCGGCCGAGACCGTCGTTCTGCAGGAAGAGTCCATCCGCCGCATGGCCGAAGCCTTGGCCGAGAGGGAGCGGCGTCTGGCCGAGTCGGAATCCGAATTGGAAACGCAACGCATTGCCATGCAACATTTCCACGAGCAATTGACGGCCGATCGCCAACGGTTGGAAGAGGAATCGCAAGCCCAGCGCGAACGATTGGCCGCCGATCAGGTCCGCGTGGCGGCGGAGATCGAGCAGAAGCGTCGCGAGGTCCAGCAGCGGAGCGAGCAGGCCGACCAGGCCCATGCGGCGCTGGAGCAGCTCCGTGCCGAACTTGGCCGTATGCATCGCGAGACGTTGGAAATTCGCCTGGCTACCGAGGAATTGTGGGCCGAACTATCAGGTTCCGCCCCGCCGGCTGCGTTGACACGATCGCTCGGCCGCATCCGTAGCCAACTGGCCGACCATTACCGTACGGCGAACCTGGAGTTGCAGCAGAAAAAAGAGGAGCTCGAGCAGCTCCGCAGTCAGTTGTCGGAGCAATATGAGAAGCTCGTCCGCCAGAAGCGCAATTTCGACGCTTGGGCTGCCGAGTGCCGCGAGGAGGTCGAGCAGCAGGCGGCAAGGCTTTTGGCCCGAGGCGAGGACCTCGATCAGCGCGAGGCTGACATGGGCGAATATGCCCGTCGCACCCAGGCCGAGAAGCTGGAGTTACAGCAGGAAATCCGCCGCATGCGGGCAAAGCTGGTCGGGAAGGTAGAAATCGAGTTGCCGGCCTGAGCTTGGCCGCTAATCCCTCAACTCGACCGGCAGCAAGTCGATCTTGGCGGCCAAAATGAAATCGTTCTCCGTGAGACCGCCAACGGCGTGGGTCCAGATCTCGATCCAAACGTGGCGGAAACCCGTCAAGTGGATCTCGGGGTGATGGCCTTCCTCTTCGGCAATTTCGGCCACGCGATTGATGAAGTCGATACCCGCCTTGAAATTCTTCACCAGCCACTCTTTTTCAAGTCGCAGGCCGTCCTGGCCAATCCGCCAGCCGGTAAGCAATCGGAGGCTATCGACTGCCTCCTGATGCGACAGCTTCTCGACTCCACCCTCACAAGGGCGGCACTTCTTTGTTTGGAACGATTCGGTGATTTGCGTTGACATGGCAATTCCTCCTTCTGGGGCCTGAAACTGAGCCCTCATCTTATTGTTTGCAGCCCGGGCGGTTCAGTCAACTCACATTACTGCTTGTTCCGGCCTACGCGGCTTGTTCCGGCCTACGCGGCTCGTTTTCTTCTTCCCCCCGGCGCGTTATATTGGCAGTGGACTCTCGCCCAGGATAATGTACCGGCTGCACGGCCGGCGACCGCGCTCGCTCTTCCCCTCAAACCCGCTAGGAAAAACTCCCATGTTCAAACGCACGTCCATTCTCGTTTTGGCCGTGGCGCTCGGTTCTGCCGGGCTGGCCCAGGCCGAAGATGCCTACTACGACCTTTCGCTTCGTGATCTGAAACTGGTGGAAGGCCGCCTGCCGGAGCGATCCGCCAATTTCAACTACCGATATTACCAGAGGCGGGAAGCGACGATCCCTTATGCGCTTGTCGAAGGCCGCGGCGAAGCCTATCTTGCGGGTCCCGTCACCCAAGGCTACTACGGGACCGGTGCCCCTGAAGGTGCCCAGGAAAATCACCTCCTCCTCCGTGCCCCCGAGGGCAAGGAGATCAAGGGCCGGCTGGTCCTCGTCAACGTGGATGCATCGGGCATGGACGTGTTGCGGTTCGTTGTTCCCGCGTCGGCCGCCAAGCCGGAAGCCAAAGAGCCGTTTTACCGGGCCAAGTTGGCCCATTACGATCGCCTGCTGGCCCGCGACATTCCCGGTGGGGCATGGTTCCGGCATCAGGCCCGCCTGGTCCGAACCGAGTTGAAATGGCCGGCCGAAGGTCCCCAGGCATGGCGTAATCCCAACCAGATTGGAAGAAATGAGCTGGTCAGCACCTACGAACTCTTCACGGGCGGCCGGGCGATCAGTGAGAACCTGCAGCTCGATCGGACCTTGCCACAACGCGGCGCGAACGAGACCCCGGTGAAGATCGATTCGCTGCAAGGCATCACGATCAACGAGATCGACTGGAAGCCGCTGATTAAAGACGCCCGGCCGGAACTCGATCCGCTGGCCAATAAGCTGCCGGCCGACCAACATGTCGTCTTCTTCCCCAGTTTTAGGGCGGCCCTGGCCGTGGCCGACGAGACCAAGCAGCACGACACGCCGGTGCTGCGATTGGCCCAGCCGAGGGCCGAAGACGCGGGCGTCGTGGAGCGTTATCAGCGTCAGCTCGGCCTGCCGCTGAGCACCGTGGCGCGGCTGCTGGGGCCGTCGCTGGTCAAGAGCGTCGCCCTGACCGGCTCCGACCCGTCGTTTCCGCTGGGGACCGACGTGGCCGTGCTGCTGGAAACTCCGCAGCCGACGACGCTGAACAACTTGCTGCTGGCCCGCATCGCCATGGCCGCGGGCGACGTGAAAGACGCCAAGGTCACTCACGGCACGATCGCAGGGCTGGCCTATCAGGGGTTCGTTTCGCCCGACCGGGCGCTGTCGAGCTACGTGGCCCAATTGGACGGCGCCGTGGTGGTCACGAATTCGATCTACCAGTTGCGGCAGCTCGCAGCGGTCCGCGACGGCAAAGTGAAGTCGCTGGCCGAGCTGCCGGAATACGCGTTCTTCCGCATCCGCTATCCCCGCGGCGACGCCGAGGAGTCGGCCTTGATCTTTCTCAGCGACGCCACGATCCGCCGCTGGTGCGGACCACGATGGCGGATTGCCGATTCCCGCCGCACTTGCGCCTGCGCCGTGCTGGCCGAGTTGCAGGCCTCGCAGCTTGAAGCCCTGGTTCTGCACAAGGTCGAGCCCGGTCCCATCCACACCGATCTGCCGGTCCTCGGCGGCGGCACGCTGCGGCTCGAGCCCGAGGGAGTGGTTTCCAGCGTCTACGGCACGCTGAGCTTCATGACCCCCATCGCGGAAATGCCGTTGGACGAGGTCACCAAAACCGAGGCCGACGCCTACCAGGCCTGGCGCATGGGCTACCAGCGCAATTGGAATTGGGCCTTCGATCCCATCGGTCTGCGGATCAGCCTGGGCAAGCAGAAGCTGGGCGCCGATCTGACGATCATGCCCTTGATCCTGGCGAGCCAATACAACGAGTTCACCGAGGTATCGCAAGGCGCGAAGTTCGACCCCGAGGCGGGCGATCCGCACAAGGCCCTGGCACAGTTCATCCTCGCGCTGAATCACAAGTTGCGCCTGTTCCGCATGGGCGAGAGCTATGCCGCCAACATGGGGCAGACGATCTCGCTGGGCTGGATCGGCCCGTCGATCTCGGTCTATGCCGACGACGATCCCTTCTGGGACGATCTGGCCAAGGTCAAGAAGGAGGACGAGATCGAGGCCTTCATGAGCAAGAACATCGGCCGCGTGCCGGTTGCCGTGCGGATCGATTCCACGAACTCGCTGAAGCTGGCGGCGTTCCTGGCCTCGGCGCGGACCTTCATCGAACAGACCGGCCCGGGACTGACGACCTGGGAATCGCTGAAATACAGAGATCAAGGCTATGTCCGCATCTCGCCGGCCAAAGGCAAGAACACGGTTCCGCAGAACTTCGAGAACCTGGCGATCTACTACACGAGCGTCGGCGGGGCGCTGACGGTCACGCTGAGCGAACAGGTATTGCAACATGCTATCGATCGGGTGCTCGCCGAAAAACCTGCTGAGGATGCGGGCAAGAGGCTCCCCTCGATTTCCGGGAGCGGGGCAGGGAGTGAGGGTTGCGCATGGCTCGGCTCGAACGTGGCCCTCCGCGTCGACAGCCGGATTCTGGAGATCGGCAATCTCCTCTTCCGCGAGCAGTATCAAGAGCAAATGCAGGTCCAGTGCTGGAACAACTTGCCGGTCCTCAACGAGTGGAAACGGCTCTTCCCCGATCGCGATCCGGTGGCCGTGCACGCCCAAGTTTGGGGCGTGACGCTGGTTTGCCCCGGCGGGGGAAAGTACGTCTGGAATAAGAAGTATCGGACGATGGAGTCGACAGTCTACGGCCACCCCGGCGAGCCGAAAGAAGGCCCCTTGGCCCCGCCCGTGCTAAGCGGCTTTGCCAGGGGCGACTTCGGTCTGACGCTGGAGAATCAGGGGCTGCGTGCCCGCGTCGAATTACAGCGCCCCGCGAAGAAATAAAAACAACAGGATCAAGGTCGCGAGCACCGTGACCGCCCCGATGCCGATCCAGACCCATTTTGAGGGAACATTTTTCGATTTGCGTCGGGGAATTGTCTTGAGCTCACCCGATTGCCGAGGGCTGCGCGTGGCCGCAGCGTTGCCGCCCAAAACGTCGACCAGGGAAACGGCCAATTTGTTGTCGGTGCTGGGCGGCGCCGAAGCGCCCAAGGGAGTAGCCTTGGGAAGTCGTTTGCGCGATCCGAGATCGGAAACGCCGCCATTGCCATTGCGGCCAACCGTGGTCGAGCTGTCGCGGTTTGCAAGCGTGTCCGTCGATACCTGCCCCGCCACGGCCGCTACGGCGACGGCCCGGGGCAACTCGCCTGAATCACGGCGTTTGGAGAGCGGGCCGGCCTGCGTCACGCGCGGGGTAGCGACGCCGCCCGTCAAACGGCCGATGCTTCCCGAGGACGAGCCCAGCCCCTGATCGGCCAGCCATCGCCGCAAGGTCTGCGCGACATCGTTCATCGACTGAAAGCGATCGGCCGGGTTCTTGGCCATCATCTTCGTGCAGATCGCAACCAGATCGGGCGGAGCATCGGGCCGCTCCTTGCTAATGCTGGGAGGCGGTTGCTTTTGATGGGCCATCAGCCGCTGGGGAAGCGTGCCGTCGGGAAAGGGCGGGTGAGCTGTCAAAAGGAAATAGAAGGCACAACCCAGGCTGTAAATGTCGGCCCGCCCATCAACGGTATGGCTGTCGACGGCCTGTTCCGGCGCCAGGTAGTCGGCCGTCCCCAGCACGTTCTCATCGTACTGCACCGTCAACGAGGCGCGATCCTCGTCGGTAAATCGGGCCAGCCCCAGGTCGAGAACCTTGACGACGTTCTTCTGATCGACCAGCAGGTTGGCTGGTTTGACGTCGCGATGGATCAGCCCGTTGGAATGGGCATGGCCGAGTCCTTCGGCCGCCTGGCGGATGTAATCGGCAGCCATGGCGTAGTCCATTCGCCCGCTGCGTTTTACCGTCTGCTGCAGGTCGCGACCGTCGACAAACTCCATCACCAGATAATGGGTGTCGCCATCGTTATCGACGTCGTAGGCCCGCACGATGTTGGGATGGTCCAAGGAAGCGGCAGCGCGGGCCTCGCGGTGGAAACGAGCCAGGTACGAGGTGTCGGTAACGCGGTTCTTCGGCAGGACCTTAATGGCCACCCGCCGTTGCATCAGCACGTGTTCACCCAGGTAAACCGTGCTCATTCCCCCCGCGCCTAATTGGCCCAGAAGCTTATAACGGCCGAGAAAGAAGCCGCGCCACTTGCCTTCCAGCAATCGATCGCACTGCCACGGGGAGATAAGATCCGCGGCGACGAACCGCCCCGCGACTTCGTCCACGTCGGCAGGGAGCTTGCCGCCCGACTCTTTTTCCAACTGCGCAACGAGCCCCTGGAACTGGTCCTTTTCCACCAGTCCACTGCGTTGTACCAAGTCAAGGAATGTTTCGACGTTGGGTTTGGACATGCCCACACCAACCTTGCCGCACGAACGTCGGAGGCATCAAGGGGCGGCGGGAATGCTATCCGCAACCAAGGTGAGAAAACCTGCACTGCGAACGGTTCAGCGGTGATCCGAACCTCTTCCCATTGCTAGGCTTCGGTCCACTTCAAGCTGCACGCAGTCTGAAATCTCCTGGACCGGACCGCTCCCTGGCCACACCTTTTTTCCGTACGGCAGACAAAACCGCAAACCTAACAAAAAAATCGACTCGGGTTGCGCCTCGAACAAGGCTTTCCCCGAAATTCGGACGAGTTATGCCCGCCGGCGTTCGGCCTTGCAAATCCCAATGCTCTTGCTACCGGAGGACTATAGTCCAATGCACCGCGTGATCACGGCGCGTGACTTATTCATTCAAGCGATTTTACCACCTCGCGCACTAAACCACACACGTATCATAACACGATGCTGCAAAAAATGCTAGCGGGAAGATCTCAAAAATGGAAAAATAGTTGCGCGGCGACCCATCGATCGAGTGGTATTATCTCCTACATTCGATGTACTTTACGCGTACTTCACCGGCCCTGCGGGGGCTTATCGATGGCGGATGCCGCCGACATTTCCTTCGGGTGCAGCAGCCAAAGGAGGATCGGGGCGGCGACGTAAATCGAACTGTACGTTCCCGTGAGCACGCCGATAATCAAGGCAAAGGCGAATCCGTGCACGGCCTGGCCGCCGAAGATGTAAAGGATAATCACTACCAACATCACGGTAAAACTCGTCAGCACGGTGCGGCTGAGGGTCTGGTTCGTAGCGTCGTTGACCATCTGCCGTGTAAGCGTCGGTGACTTGCCGCGGATTTCCCGGATCCGGTCGAAGACCACGATCGTATCGTTCACCGAGTAACCAATAATCGTGAGGAAGGCCGCTACAATCGGCAGGTTGATCTTGAACGGTTGGATGAGCGTAATGACCGACAGACCGGGAATCAGCGCCAGATAGCTGCTGAAGGCGATCGCCCCCAGCATGACCAGCACGTCGTGGATCAAGGCAATCACCGCGGCCAGTCCGAAGGCCACGCCCTGGAAACGAATCCACAGGTAAAGGATGATCAGCGACCAGCTACTCACCAAGGCCACGACGGCCCAGAATTTGGTGTCGTTCGCCACAGCCGAGCCGATTTTGTCCTCAATGGGGAAGTACGGCAACGTCCGCACTTTGGCCTCTAAAGCGCTCAAGACGGTCTGAAACTTCGCCGGCGTCAAGGGGTTCTTGCCTTCCATGCTCGGCGCCAGTTTCAGAACCCAACGATCCGATTTCTTCGACCCGTCGGGAGCAGTCAAATCGATTTTCACCTGCTCGACGGGAATCCTGTTCGCCTCGAGTACCTGTTCGATGACATTCTTAAGGCGATCTTCATCGTACCTGACGGGCTCATCTTTCTGCTGCGATTCGTTGTCTTTCAGTTTCGTCACACGCGATGAGAGTGTCAGCGTAGCCTCAAACGTTTGCCGCGGGCCGGAATCGGCTGCCGGGGAATCGACCTTGGCAGTGGGAAGCGGCGTATTCACCGTGGAAACCTTGGGCGGCGGTTGGTTCTCCGCTTTCGCTTCCGTCTTGGGTTGCGCTGCCGCCTTGGGCGGCGGCTTTGTCTCCGCTTTCTCTCCCGGTTTCGATTCGGCCTTGGATTCGGCTTCGGCCTTGGGCTGCGGCTTCGTCTCCGACTTCGGATCGGCAGTCGCCTTCCCCGCAGGCGACTCTGCCAGTGCCAACAGGAGGGCGTCATCGCCCGTCATGGCTACGAGGCTCGGCGGCGGCAGGTCGGACCGCGATTGCTTCGACTTGGCATCGGCCGATTTGGGATCTGCCGGCTTGGGCGCCGGCTTTTCCGCCGGCGGTTCCGAACGCTTGTCTTCCGGCTTGGTCGGCTTCTTCTCCGGAGGATTCGTGACCGGGGGCGAGGCCGTTTTCGCGGGCTTCGTTTCCTCTTTCGCGGTCTCCGGCTTTTTTGTAGTCTCCGGCTTCTTTTCCTCTTTTGTAGCCGCCGGCTTCTTTTCCTCTTTTGTGGTCGCGGGCTTCTTTTCTTCTTTTGTGGTCGCCGGCTTCTTCTCCTCCGTCGTGGCCGCTGGCTTCTCCGGCGCCAGAGGCGCGCCCACCGTGCAAGATAGTGTCAGGGTGACCAGTTTGTCGCCGAAGAGTTGCTTCAGCAAGTCCTCCACCTGCTCGCGGTCGGGGTTCGAGGTATCGACGATGAAGCGTTGGTTTTCCGGCTCATCCTCGCTGTGGGTGACGGTAACTGTGGCATCGGGAAGTTCCTTTTGGATTTCCTCGGCAGTTATTTGGCCGCGGAGGTTCTCCGGAATCTCCTTGCCATCGATCCGATCGCGGATGTCCTCGATCTTCTGTCCCTGCTGGAAGGCGGTCTGCACCGACACGCCGCCCGTAAAGTCGATGTCGAACAAGCCCTGTCCGCGGACCACGGCAATCACCAGTCCCAGCACGGTAATGACCACCGAGAAGGTCGCGCAGGCCGGGAACCAGGCCATGAAGTCGATCTTCGTGTGGCCGATCCACTGCATCATGCTCAGCTTCTGCACCCAGCGGCGGCGTTCGGAAACTTCGAACATCACGCGGGCCACGAACATCGTCGCCCAGATGCTCAAGACGGCCCCCAGCCAGAACGTGACGGCAAAGCCCTTGATCTGCTCCGTGCCCACCGTATAGAGCACCGTGGCCGCGATCAGGTGCGTGATGTTGGCGTCGATGATCACCACGCCCACGCGATGGAAGGCGTTGCGGATCGCCATCCGCAATGCGGCGCCGTGGGCGAGCTCTTCGCGCAAGCGCTCGTAAATCAGCACGTTGTTGTCCACCGCCATGCCCACGGTCAGCGCCAGGCCGGCCAGCGCCGGCAAGGTGAAAGGGGCCTTGAAGAGGATCATCAAGGCCACCAGCATGAGCATGTTCAACGACAGGACCAGCACGGCAACCAGGCCGGCAAAGCGGTAGTAAAAGAGCATGAACAGCGGCACGGCGATCGACGAGATCATCATCGCGAAGGTGCTCTGCCGGATGGTCTCGGCGCCCAGCGTGGCCTCGGTGGTCATGTCGCGGACCGGTTGCGGCTGCAGGGCTGCCGGCAGGCTGCCGGCGTTGATGATATCGACGATTTCCTGGACTTCGCGCGGGTGAAATGGCCGGTAATGCGGCCGGAATCCGTGATCTGGCTCTGGATCGTGGGGGCCGTTTGCAAGACGTCGTCCAGCACGATCGCCAGGTTATAGCGGAAATCGCCCAGGGGGACGTGCTCGCCGGTCAAACGGCCGAACTTCTGCCCGCCCACCGCGTTGAAGGAGAACAGGACGTCGGGCGAGGCCGTTTCCGGGTCCGTTCCGGGACGCGCGTCGCGGATGTCGGCGCCGGTGACGTTGTAAGGATCGCTGAGAAGAAGGACTTGCCAGACATCAGTTTGCACCTCCTTGCCCTTCTCGTCCTTGCCCGTGGTTTCTCCCACCTTCATGAGCGCCTCGGAGAAGTTGGGATCCGTCTTGATCTTGTCGAGCTCTTGAGGGCGGACATTGCACCACTTGGCCAACTCCTTCCCGGTCCTGGAATCCGTAATGATGACGGGATTCTTATCGACCGGGAACTTGCTCCTTTCCGCCTTGGCCATTTGGATCAGCGATTCGTCGTCCCGCTTGGTGGCCACGATGCGGAATTCCAAGGCGCCGGTGGTGCGAATGATCTTGCGGATTTCATCGGCCTCGGCTTGCTTCTCCTCGCGCGTGCTCCCGCTCACGCTGGGCATCACGATCTCCACCATGTCTTGGCCCAGGCTTTTCACCGAGATTTCCTTCTGCCCGCCGGGATTCACGCGCCTGCTGATCGAGGTCAGCAGCGAGTCCATCTTGCTGGGGTCCCACTCGGTCTTGGTCTTATCGACTTCATAGACCAGGATCGAACCGCCGCCCAGGTCGACGCCCAGCCGCGGCGGCCAGCCACGGTAGACCACCACCGCGCTGGCCAGCAGCGCAAAGAGGATGACGCCGAACTTCCAGCCGTAGTCCACGACCCGCAAGAACTTGCCCAGCCAATGGCCGATAAGGCTGGAAGCGACCACCAGCAGGATGAAAAGGGCAATATTGATGAAGGACGTAGTTTGATAAAAGGGCATGAGAGAGAATTCCTGCAAAAGCTATTTCGACGGGCTGTCGGCAGACGGTTCGTCGCCCAGCACCTGCGCGATCGAATTGAACGTCACGCGGAGTTTCGCGTTGGTGGTCTCGTCGATCCGCAGCGTAACTTCATTCGACTCTTTGCTGACGTTGGTGACCACGCCATAGATGCCGCTGGTGGTGAGAACGCGGTCGTTCTTCTTGATCGAGGCCAACAAGGCCGCCTGCCGGGCGCGCTCCTTCTTCATGGGCAAGTAGAGGATGAAATACCAGAACGCCGCAAAAACGACGATCATCGGCAGCATGGGCGAGCGGAGGAAGCTGCTACCACCGTCAGGGGGGACGGCCGGAGCATCTCCTTCGGCAAACAACATCGCAAGCGGATACAAAATACTATTCACGGCAAAAATCCCTGGATTCCACGGGCCCTCGACCAACCGGACGTTGCCGACCTCTGCCCAGCGGTTGGTCGGTGCCCCACAAGACAGCGAACCGCTTGCAACAAAGCAAGCGGCCCGGCGAACCTGCCCAGCCGGGCCACTGCGACATGTTTGTAGCCCTGAATCTTAACTTCTTGGAGCATAAGCGACAAGGGGAACGGCCGCAGGGTCCGCAGCAAGATTTCCTGGCCGTCCCCTCTCCCTTTGGGAGAGGGTTAGGGTGAGTGCGGTTTTCCTGTGGGTGCCCGCGCTCCGACGGCTCCCCCCTCCACGACCTGCGACCCGCAAGCAGGTACCACGGGTACCCGGGAGAGGGGCAGGGGGTGCGGGCCCTGCTCCCTGCCGGATGTCCTCTGGGGCTCCGCTGCAAGATCACATGCCTCCTTTGGCGGTTTTGTCCGCTACCGGTGTCGGACGAAAAAATCGAAACGCTGAAAATCCTCGGACCTAAGTCATTTTCTGGAAACGGCTTACGCTCATGCGGGGCAACTCGCGCGCGACAAACTGTCCGGGCACGTGTACGGACAGCATCCGGACACCGAACACGCAACTCACCCGCCAGCAACGGTTTACGTTCGCGGACAGACGGTGCGGCGCGACGTGGAACGGACCTCACTCCTGCTTCCCTTGCTGGCTCGGCGCGTCGGCCGTTTTTCCGTCTTCTCCGTACTTGGCCAGGAAACGGGCCTCCAGCGCGTCGAGTTGTTCATCGCTGAGGCTGTGGAAGTCCTCGACCGACAGCGACGACATGGGGATGGTAAGGCCCTCGGCGGAGAGGCCGTCCGTTCGCCGCTGCAGATTGGCCTGTTTGAGCCGGTCGATCGCCTTCAGGGCTTCCATGGCCAGCGGATTACATCTTCTCATGGCGGGTGGTGCTCTCCTTTCAGGGGACGGGTAGTCTTGATATCAGTAACTATACGTAATTATACAGACATATGAAGTCATGTCAAGAGGCGCGGCGCCGTGTTCTTAGTTTTTGAAGTCGCATGCGCGCGGCCTTGTCCTCACCGGGTCCCTGCTGCAAATCGCGTGCCAATCGCTGCCATGCAGGCGATAATAATAATAATAATAAACTATATATAACTGCGGATATTGTGGCAAGCGTGGCCTGCCGCAGGCCGCAGGCCGCGGGCCGGCAGCCAACCCGGCACTGCCAAAACGGTAGGAAACATCTGTACACCTATGGCGGTCCATGCCAAAATGGCAGAGCGCCCCTTGGCTTCTTCGCTTTCAGCGTTTCAGTTCTTCCCGAGAATGCGAGCCCCTCGGCAATGCCTTAAGGCAGTTGGGGTCAAGCACCAAGCCCGCATAATTTCGCTAGGCGGATTATTCACCGTAGGGTGGGACCAGCGAGCGGAGCGAGCGCAGGCCCACCATCGTCGACTGGAAAGTACGTCATGGTGGGCCTGCGCCTGCTACGCAGTCTGGTCCCATCCTACGGTTGCACCCAGCCGCGGATCTTTTCCGCTCGAAACGCCGCAAATTGGTCGGACTCGATTGCCGCCCGCGCCCCGGCCAGCAAGCGCTGATAGTAGGTCAGGTTATGGATCGAAAGCAGGATCGGGCCGAGCATCTCTCCGGCCATGAAAAGATGCCGGAGATACGCGCGGCTCCGCCGACAGGCCGGGCAAGGACAGCCCTCTTCCAAAGGTCGGGGATCGCGCTCAAATTGCAGATTCCGCAGCCGAATCGGCCCCGCATCGGTGAAGGCCATCGCGTTGCGGCCATTGCGCGTGGGCATGACACAGTCCAGCAGGTCAATCCCCCGCGCGATCGCTTCCAGCAAGTCTTCCGGCCGCCCCACGCCCATCAAGTAGCGCGGCCGATCCGCGGGCAAATGCGGCACGGTGATGTCGAGAATATGGTACATTTCGCCGGGCGGCTCGCCGACGCTCAGCCCGCCGACGGCATAGCCGGGGAAGTCGAGCTTCCCCAGTTCTTCGGCACACTCGACACGGAGGGTGGCGTCGAGCCCCCCTTGAACGATGGCAAATAGGGCCTGATCGTCACGCCGGGCCGCATCGCGGCAACGGGCCGCCCAGCGGATCGATCGCTCACAGGCATCGCGGACCACGGCCGGCTCATTGGGCAACTGCACGACGTGATCCAGCACCATCGCCACGTCGCTGCCCAAGGCCTCCTGGATGGCCACAGCCCGTTCCGGCGAAATGGCCAGAAGCCGGCCGTCGATGTGCGAACGGAAGACGGCCTCCTCCTCGCCGACTTTCGCCATGTGCGCCAGGCTGAAGATCTGGAAACCGCCGCTATCCGTCAAGATGGGGCCGTCCCAACCCATGAAGGCGTGCAGGCCGCCCAGTTCCGCCACGACCTGTTCGCCCGGCCGCAGGGCCAGGTGATAGGTGTTGGCCAGCACCATCTTCGCGCCGGTGCCGCGAAGCTGCTCGATCTCCAGTCCCTTGACGCTCGCCAAGGTCCCTACCGGCATGAAGGCCGGCATTTCCACCGCGCCGTGGGGTGTTACGAAGGTCGATCGCCGTGCGGCCGTCGTGGCGTCGGTATGGTGGAGATGAAAACTCATTCTCCCCGGAGTTTCAATGCCAACACCGATAGCTTTTCGCGAACTTCGTTGAGACTTGTCACGCCGAAGTTCTTGCACTCCAACAGGTCGTCGCCGGTGCGGCGAACCAACTCGCCCAGAGTGTTGATTCCCAGGCGGATCATGCACTTGCGGGCACGAACCGATAGATTCAACTCGGAAACGGGCTTGGCCAGCATGGCCTGCTCGTCGGCCGTGAGCGGCTCCGGCTCGAAAGCCTCGGCAGCGGGGCGTTCCGCGGCAAGCTGACCGAGCCGCAGCCCCTTCGAGGCGAGCATCTCCTTGATTTCCACCAGGCTCGTCTCGCCGAAATTCTTGCTGGCCAGCAGTTCCGCTTCGCTGGTGCGGCACAGGTCGCCCAAGGTGTTGATGCCCATTTTTTGCAGGCAATTCCGGCTGCGAACCGAAAGTTCGAAGTCCGAAACGGGAATGCTCAGCACCTGGCCCATGCGATCGCGCTTCTTCACGGCATCGTCGTCATAGAACTGCTCGTGCGAGGCCTCGGTGTCCTTGAAGAACAAGGCGGCGCGGGCGTGGTCGGGATAGGCATCCAACACCCGCTGGTAGCACTGCGCGGCCTTCTCGTACTGGTCCTTATCCTCGTAAAGCAGGCCGAGATTCAGCAGCGAGCCGACGTGCGCCGGGAAGGCCGATGCGGCCCGCCGGTAGTATTCCAAGGCCATGTCGTCGTTGCCGTAGCGATCGTTCTCCAAGGCCAATCCAAACAGCGCCGGGATGACCGCGATCGGCCTCGACAGCCCGCTCGTACAGGGCGATCACCTCGGTCGGATTGCCGCCGACCGCTGCCACCGTGGCCCCCCGCTGATAGAGATACTCGGCGGTGTGTTCGACCGCTCCAAAGAGGTTGTCCAGCACGGCCAGGGCGGCCTGTGGATTATCGGCATAGCGGAGGGCCTCGGCCCGGCCCAGGGCGCACTGGCTGGCGTCGTAGCCCGCCTTTTCCGCCGACTGGTAGCTGTCCACGGCTTGCGGGAAATGCCCGCGGGCGAACAGCGACTTGGCTAGGTAGAAGTGCGCCATTGCGCCGCCATCGGCCTGCTTGAGCACCTCGGAAGCGCGATAGTAACGTCCCAAGAGGTAGAGCGCCACACCCAGCCGGACCATACTGGCCGGGGTCTGTTCGTCCTTGGCCTGCAACTCATTGACGGCGTCGCGGAGACGCTGGAAATTCGCGTGGTCCTTGGAAACAGCCTCGCGGATCTGTTTGACTTCGGCGGGGCCGAAGGGGCCGTTGACCAGAATCGCCTGTTTGACGTCGAATTCCACGCTCGTGACCATCGATCTACTACCTCCTGACGTTCCACGCGGCCGGGGGATGCACAGCCGCTGGCAAGAAACCAGAGAACCTCGTCTATTGTACGAGGTCCCTGCCAAAGAGCCAGCGGGGGGAGTTGAACCCCCAACCCCCGCATTACGAATGCGGTGCTCTGCCGATTGAAGCTACGCTGGCAAGTTGTTATCTAACAATGACTTATGATACACCGAGCGACTGACATTCTTGCTTGCTGTTACGATCAGCCCGGTTTCCGGGGACTTAATGCAACCCTTTTAGGGGTGGTTGTTGCGAATATTGAAACCCAAAGTATAACTCGGTTCTCCGGTTCCTACAAGGGCTCGATCTTTCCTCGGACATGAGGGAGCGTAGATCGCGAAAGAACGTGAAACGCTGATGCCGAATGCCTGTTGCGCCACGTTGCCGAACTGGTCAGTGGCCAGCACGGTCACCGCGCTGGTTCCCGTCTGAAAAGCTGTCGGCGACCAGGTGACCAGCCCGGTCGAGGCGTTGATGCTCATGCCGGGCGGCGCGACTTTGCAGCGACTGATCACACCCAATCGGACGCGCTTGGCTCCAGCGGCGGTTCAACGGGGAGCCGGTAGTCCAGGGCGACGATGTATCGCGGCCTCACCTGCGCGACTAGCATCTCGCTCAAAACCGCGAGGAAACTAGTGTGGAAGCCCTTCCCGACTTGGCCTTCAATAAATGGATCCATTCCTGGAAATGGGCCTGGGCATGGGAAGTCCTCCGAAAAGGGCCTGACTGTTCAACAGACTATACCACAGATACCCCAAGAAAACGGAGAAGCCCGCACAAACGAGGCGGGCTTCTCACTTCGGGATTTATCGAGGGAGAGGCGGTACGCCAACCTCGGCCACCTGTTGCCCATGTTTCCTATCGGGCGAGCGGTGAAGCCCGGTGTGTCGGCCCTCCCTCTTCGCTGATCAGCCACTTGGATTATAGCAACCGAGGACAGATTGGCAAGGCGATTCCAGGCCGGAATTCTCGCAGGAGCGGAGACCGTGTATCCGGCCCACGGGAAACCGTTTTCGGCTGAGGTGGTCCGCAAATCGCTTCGACCTCGTCCCTGGTGATGACGACGTGCTACGGCTTGAGCCGCAGGGGGCCGGGCGAGACCAGGTCGTCGTGCTGCGTCTGGGACAAGCGTATGAGGATCAGCTTCTGATCGAACTGGTCATCGCGGCCGTTGCTTTCCAAGAAGAAGTAATGGCCGAGACTCCCCTGACGATTCGGCTGGCTGCCCAAGAGCAGCATCGCTCCGGGGCCCATTACGGCGGTCAGCGTCAGGTCGTCAAAAGCCCGCTTCGCCCGGCCGGTTTCCAGGCGGAAAATCGATTGGTCGCCCACCCAATGCTGCCGATTCTGGCCGTGGTGGATCTCGGGCACCAACTCCAACTGCACCCGGCCGTCAGGCTCGGGAGTGACGTGCAAGGCGAAGATGCCCTGGGCCTGTTCATAGGTCAGTCCGCGGAGTTCGCCCGCTTCGGACACCAGGATCGGCATCTTCTCGATCACGCCCGAGGCCGCGATTTCGTAGCGCTGACCGGCGCGGGTTTGCAGATGCTGCGACGAAACCCGCGACGGCGTCACGAGGTCCGTGATTTTCACGTGCTGGACCTCGCCGCCCGCGCTCGGCTTGCCTTTCAATTCCATCAGGCGCGAGAGGGACGGCGGCATCTGGCCGGCGAGAATCCCCGCGCGGAAGCCGTTCTTCTCCAGTTTGCGGCGGAGCTCGATGGGGAAGTGCTGTTCATCGACCTCTTCCCAGATCCGGCTGGTGAGATCAGGTTCCCCCGGCGGCAGGCGAATCGAGAAGACCTCGATGGCGGCGCTGCCCGGGGCCATTTGCGTCGGTTGCAAGATCGAAGATGTCGAATTCTTCGTCTCCGGCACAAGCCATGCGCAGCCCGCGAAACCTAGCGCAAGCGAGAGCAACAGCAGTCGGGCCGAGGGTGGCGGCATGGTAACGCGTGGCATGGGGCCGGCGGCCGGGTTTAACGAGTCCATCGGGGGGCAGCAAAGAGTAGCCCGGCCAAGGATTTGAGTCAAGACGGGATGAACAGCGAAAAATGCTGAAAGATCGCGACAAGAAAATAGGGAACAGAACAATGGGAAAGACAGGAATGGCAGGATGGGTAAATGCGGGCATGTAGATCGATCGGTCGCCGCCAACCAAAGAAAGCCTGGAGAAAGGAAAATGGAAGAACGGAAGATGAGAGAAAGGAAGATGAGAGAAAGGAAGATGAGAGAAAGGAAGATGAGAGAAAGGAAGATGAGAGAAAGGAAGATTGGGCGATAAAACCTCTCTCCCTACTCCGCGGGCAGCAGTTTCGGCGCGGCGACCCGCCGGCCGTAGATCCGGCCGTGCACGGATTGCAATTGCAAGAAATCCAGGTGCAGGAAGGCGTAAAGAGATTCCTCCGGCCCGCGGTCAAGCCAACGCTGGGCCAACTGCTCGGCTTGGGAGTCGAATTGCCGATGGGAATGGCTGTGGGCGTAACACCGCCCGGAGAAACGCCGCAGGTCGCCGTCAAAACGCGGGCCGATGTGCAGAAGCTCGTGGGCGATGGTGGTCAGTTTCTCGCGGAAAGCAAGATCGAGGAACCGCGGCAGGTAGAAGTTCAACAGGTAGAGCATCTCGCGGCCATGGATCTCGACCCGCTGGATGGAAAACTTCCGCCCGCGGCGAAGGGAGTATGTCTGCCCGCCCGGGAACCGCAAGGGGGTCAAGGAGGCGTAAAGCCCATAGGGCATCCGCTTGCGGCTGTGCCGGAAGCTTACGGCCACCTGTGACATGTCGATGTGGCAGAACTCGTCTAACCGTGCGGCCATATCCGCACAGACCCGAGTGACATGATGGGTAAAATCAAACCCCAACTGAACAAATCCGAAATCCGATTATCGAAATCCGAAACAAATACAAAGCACAAAACCCAACTGACGGAAACCGCAGGCGTTTTGAATTTCCTGCCTTTGGACTTCTGATTTGTCTAGGATTTTGACATTCGTATTTCGTGCTCGCTTACTCGGCTGCCTTTGTTTCCGTAGCCGGGGTTTCGGCGGCGCTTTCGGTGGCGTGTGACTCGGCGGCCGCATTCTCGGTTTCGCTCTCGAAGGCCGGCTTCACCGCCTTGCGACGCTTGCGATCGTGCGTGCCGACAAACTCCAGGATGGCGCGCACGCCGGCATCGCCCAGCCGTGGCTTGGCCAAGCGCAGCACGCGGGTGTAACCGCCGGGCCGGCCGGTGAAGCGGGGCGCGATATCGCTGAAAAGGATCTGCACCGCCTGCTTGCTGCCCAAGAGCTGCAAGGTCTGCCGCCGGGCCGCGATCACCGGAGCGATCGTCTTGTTCCACTCGGCCCAACCGGGCCCGTGCCGCCACTTCTTCCACTCCTCGCTGTTGCGCTCGCCCGCGGGCTCCAAACGGGCAGCGGCCTCGATTTGCGGCAACGCACGGATCGCGATCGTCACGACCCGTTCGACCAACGGGCGGACTTCCTTCGCCTTCTGGATCGTGGTGACGATGCGGCCCTTGATCTTGGGCTTGTTGTCGTCGCCTTCGGCCTCGCGCTCGGTGAGGATCAAGGCACTGGCCAGACTCCTCAACAAGGCACGTTGGTGGTTCGGATTGCGGCCCAGCTTGCGGCCTTTACGTCGGTGTCGCATGATCGTGTCTTCTCTGAGGATGCCTGGCAGGACCCGCACTGGAGGAAACGGGCTCCTGATCGGCATCCGGTCTGTTAGGCATCCTAAGTTTCTCAGATTGTTCCCGCGGCGACCGGCGGCAGCCGCATGCCGAGACGGAGGCCGATGTCGGCCAGCTTTTCGCGGACCTCCTGCAGCGTCGTCTCGCCGAAATTCCGCACTTCCAGCAACTGGGTTTCCGTGCGGGAAACCAGGTCGCGGACGGTGGTGATGCTCTCCGACTCCAGGCAGTTGGTCGCCCGCACGGAGAGATCCAGCTCGGCCAGGCTCATGCCCAGTTTTGCCTCGGTGGCCGGATCGAGCCCGCCGCCGCCCACGGCGCGGGCCTCGGTGTAGACCATGGGACCGAGCTCCTGGTACTGGATGAACGGGTTGAGGTGCTTGCGGAGAATTTTGGCCGATTCGACCAGGGCCATCTCCGGATTCACCGAGCCGTTGGTCCAGATCTCGATCGTGAGGCGGTCGTAGTTCGTCTTCTGGCCGACGCGGGTTTCGTCGACTTCGTAGCGGACGCGGGTCACCGGGCTGAAGGCGGCGTCCAGCAGGATAATGCCGATTTCCTGGGCCTGCGGCTGCTCCGAGGCGGGCACATAGCCGCGGTTGTTCTCGATCACCATCTCCAGCAGGAAGGGCACGTCCTCGGTCAAGTGGGCGATCACGTGGTCGCGGTTGACGACCTCGACCTGGTCGTCGGTCTTGACGTCGGCCCCCGTGATCAGGCCGCGGGTGCTCTTCTCGATCCGCACCACGCGGGTCTGCTCGCTGTGGTTCTTGACCACCAGCGCCTTCACGTTGAGCACGATGTCGGTCACGTCGTCCAGCACGCCGGGCAGCGTGGTGAACTCGTGCTGGGCGCCGTGCAGCTTGATCTGGGTCACGGCGCTTCCTTCCAGGCTGGAAAGGAGAATCCGCCGCAAGCTGTTGCCGATGGTCACGCCGAACCCGCGCTCGAAGGGCTCGATCGTGAACTTGCCGTAGGTGCCCGACAAGGTCGACCGGTCCGGAATAACTTGACTGGGCAACTCGAGTCCACGCCAACGAATACGCATGTGAATAGCCTCCAAACCAATTCCCTGTTATACTTGAAGCAAAGCTCGTCAGGATGCCCGACAAAACCCGAATTCGACCAAACGGTTTCTTGACAGGCATCCCCTTTTGTTCGGCATCCTCACTTGGAGCAAAGCTCGACGATCAACTGCGTCTGCACCGGGAGCGAGACGTCGGCCGCTTCCGGCATGCGCAGAACATGCCCCTCAAGCTCCGGACTTTCCGCGAGACTGAGGAAGTTGGGAAGCTCCCGGCCGTGGGCGGCCTTGTTGGCCTGCGCCAAGGTCTGGCTCTTCGTGCGGGCCTTGATCCGGATCACGTCGCCGGGCCGGACCAGGTAGCTGGGAATGTTGACCAGCCGGCCGTTGACGGTGACATGGCAATGGGTGACCATCAAGCGGGCCTGGGCACGCGATTGGGCCAGCCCCAGCCGGAGGATGATGTTGTCCAAACGGCGTTCCAGCAGCACCATCAACGCATCGCCCGTGTGGCCCTTGGTCCGCTCGGCCTGATGGAAGTACTTGCGGAACTGCCGCTCCAAAACGCCATAGTAGCGCTTCACCTTCTGCTTCTCGCGAAGGTGCGCGGCATATTCGGTCGCCTTGCCGCGACGGCCGGTGGTCATGCCCGGGGCGCCTCGCGCCGCTCGAACGAGCACTTCGGCGTATCGCAACGCGTGCCTTTGAGGAACAACTTCATTCCCTCGCGGCGGCACAGCCGGCAAACGGGTGAAATTTGACGTGCCATTTTATGATTTGTATTTGTTTCGGATTTCGGATTCTTCTATACGCGTCTTCGTTTCTTGGGCCGGCAGCCGTTGTGCGGCAAGGGCGTGACATCTTCAATCGACTTGATCTTCAGGCCGGCCGCCTGCAAGGCCGTAATCGCGCTTTCGCGACCGCTGCCCGGACCGCGGACCTTCACATCGATTTCCTTCATGCCGCATTTGATCGCCTTGTCGGCAACCTGCTGGGCCGACATTTGACCGGCGAACGGCGTGCTCTTGCGACTGCCTTTGAAGCCGCTCGTGCCGGCGCTGGCCCAGCACAGCACGTCGCCCTTGCTGTCGGTGATGGTGATCGTCGTGTTGTTGAACGTCGCCTTGATGTGGGCCACGCCGACGGTGACGCTGCGGCGCACTTTCCGCCGCGTCTGCTGTGCTTGTGCTTTTGGATTGGCCACGATGCTTCTTGCTCCGCTGGAAAAACCGGCACGATGCCGGAAATGTCTGGTACTCTGATTTCTGTCCCGTAAAGCCCTGGAGGACGGCCTTCCCAGGCCGTCTATCGATCGACGCGCTGGGAAGCCCGTCCGGTAACGCACTACCGCAGGTCCTTGACCCCCTTCTTACCAGCCACTGTCTTCTTCGGACCTTTGCGGGTACGGGCGTTGGTACGGGTGCGCTGGCCGCGAACGGGCAGCCCGCGGCGATGGCGGATGCCGCGGTAACAGGCGATGTCGCGCAGGCGCATGATGTTCTGGTTGACCTGACGCCGCAACTGACCCTCGACCACGTAGTCCTTGTCCAGCAGGGCAGACAGGCGGGCCAGCTCGTCTTCGCGAAGTTCCTTGGCCCGTGCCTGCGGGTCGACGCCGGCCTTGTGGCACAGATCGCGGGCAACCCTTGGCCCCACGCCATAAAGGTACTGCAAGGCGATCACCGTCGGACGATCGTTCGGGATATCGACACCCAACAAACGCGGCATATTTCACACTCCTCAAGGTTCCCATCAACCCTGGCGCTGCTTATGGCGCGGATTGGTGCAGACGACGTAGATCACACCGCGACGGCGGACGATCTTGCAATGTTCACAGATTCGCTTGACGCTGAGCTCGGACTTTCATGGCTCGGCACCCGTTTTCCAAGAAGCTGCCAGAATCGGCTGTCGCCCAGGCGCCCGCCGAATGCGGTCCTAGCAGCTTCCAAGGGCAAATTCAACCGGACCCATAGCTTGGCCCTATAGTTCCGGAAAGAGGCAAAGTATATCAGTATAGTGCACACTGGCCGAATGCTTCAAGGCCCCGGCCGGCAAAATTCTTCGCCGTTGGTCCGCCGAATGCTGGCGACGGCGATTTTAAAAAACAAATACACTTTTAGGGGGTTATTAATACTGGGATCTTAGTACTTAGGGGTCTAAGTACTCCGTACCGAGTACTAAGTACCAAGTACCAAGTACTAAGTACTAACTTCTAAGTACTAAGTTCCAAGTTACCAACTTTCTCCATTCGGCCCAGCGGTCAGGATCGCGGGCCCGGACTCGGTAAGGGCAATCGTATGCTCAAAATGGGCACTCGGCTTGCCGTCGGCCGTGGCCTGCGTCCATTGGTCCGACTGGACGCGAACCTCCTTCGTGCCCATATTCACCATCGGCTCGACCGCGATCACTCGGCCTGGCAGGAGGCGGAAGTCGTTTCTGCCCCGGCGGTAGCCGCGTTTCACGAAGTTCGGCACCTGCGGATCTTCATGCATCGTGCGACCGATGCCGTGGCCGACGAAGTCTTCCACCACGGAAAAACCGGCCTTGCGAACAAAGGTCTGCATCTCCTCGGCCACCTCGCTCCACCAGCGCCGCTCCCCCATTCGTCGGATGGCGAGGTGCAGCACGTCACGGGTAACATTCAGCAACCGCTGCACGGCGGGGTCGATCCGGCCCACCGGCAGTGTCACCGCGGCGTCGCCGCACCAACCGTTAAGCTTGCAGCCTGTATCGATGCTCACCACGTCGCCTTCGACCAGTTTCCGTTTGCCCGGTATGCCGTGGACCACCTCGCGATTGATCGAGATGCAGGTCACGGCCGGGAAGGGAGGGCCGCCTTCGATGGAATTCGGATAGAACTTGAACAGCGGCTCGGCATTATGCTGGCGATAAAAATCTTCAATGGCCCTGTCGAGATCGATCGTCGCCACGCCCGGCTTGACCATTTTTCCGACCATTTCGAAGGTCTCCCATACGAGGAGACCCGCTTTGCGCATTTGAGCGATTTCTCGCGGGGACCGAAGGATTTCCACGCTGGGAGCTACTCCTGCTCGAGCACGTCATCACCCTTTTTCCAGCAATCCCTTGTAGTTCCGCATCACGAGGTGGCTATCGATCTTCTGCACCAGGTCGAAGGCCACGCTCACGGCGATCAGCAGGCTCGTGCCGCCGTAGAAGGCCGCGATCGACCAGTCGACATTCATGTTCGACGAAACAATGGAGGGAATGATCGCGATGATAGAAAGGAAGCCCGCCCCCACATAGGTGATGCGGACCATGACCTTTTCCAGGTAGTCGGCCGTACGGCGGCCGGGCCGATAACCGGGAATGAAACTGCCATAGTTCTTCAGGTTGTCGGCCATGTCCTTGGGATTGAAAGTAATGGCGGTCCAGAAATAGCAGAAGAAGTAGATCAGGGCCACGTAAAAAAGGTTGTATAAGTATGACTCGCCGCGGTGGAACTGGCTCTCCAGCATCCCCAGCCAGGCGCTGATGAAACTTCTGGGCGAGGTACTGGAAGATCATCATCGGGAACAGCAGTAGGCTGCTGGCGAAGATAATGGGCATGACGCCGGCTTGATTGACGCGCAACGGCAAGTACTGGCGCGTTCCGCCGTAGACCCGGCGTCCGCGGACGTGCTTGGCGCTTTGCGTGGGGATCCGCCGCTGGCCCTGGCTGATGAGCACCACGCCGACAATCACGCCGACAAAGAGCACAATCAGCATCAGGACCATTTCCACCCCCATCTGGCCGCGGCCGCTGCCCAACTCCAGGCCACCCCCCGCGATGATCGGCTTCGCGACTTTGTAGATCGCCGTCGGCAGCCGAGCCAGAATATTGCCCATGATCAGCAGGCTGATGCCGTTGCCGATGCCGTATTCGTCGATCTGCTCGCCCAGCCACATCAGAAAGATCGTTCCCGCAGTCATGGTTATGACGGCAACGAAGATCCAAGACCACTGCATGCCCAACGGCACGCCGTTTTCAAAACGCTGGAACTGGGAATTCACCAGATCCTTGTTGCCCGAAAGCCACAGGACATAGAACCAACTTTGTCCGAGGCAGAGGAAGACGGTGGCATAGCGCGTGTATTCGTTGATTTTCTTCCGCCCGGTCTCCCCCTCCTTTTGCAGTTTTTCCAGGGGCGGATAGACGCTTGCCAGGAGCTGGAAGATAATCGAAGCCGAAATGTAGGGCATGATGCCCAGGCCGAAAATGGTCGCTTGCCCCAAGTTCGTGCCGCTGAAAACGGACATTTGCTCGAAGAGACCGCCGCCGCCCTTGGTGTCGAAGAGCGCCGCCAATTTCTCCTGGTTGAAGATCGGCAGCGGAATGTGCGATCCCACGCGAAATACCGCCAGGAGCATGAGCGTGAAGAGGATCTTCTTCCGCAGCTCCGGGATCGTGAAAACGACGCGAATTTTTTCCCACATAGGGGGCCTCGTACACTAGAGAACAAACCGACCTGGCATCGCGAAATTCGAATATCGAAACCCTAAATCCCAAACAAATTCAAGAACCCGAATCGGCAATGACCGAAATCGCGTCGAGCCTTCGCTCTTGGAGATTCGAATTTGTTCAGGATTTGGGATTTCGCCATGCGGATCTTTTCTTAGTTCGCTGCTTTCTTTTCCTTCTTCACTTTGACGACCGGCTTCTTGCCCGGCAACACGGTGATCTGACCGCCGTTCTTCTCGATCTTTTCTTTGGCCGATGCGCTGAACTTGTGGGCGGAGATCTTCAAGCTCTTGGTCAACTCGCCGTTGCCCAGGATCTTGAGCACGTCGTACTGGCCCTTCACCAGGCCGCGAGTCTTGAGCGTGGCCGGGCTGACTTCCTCGCCGGCCTCGAAGCGGCGCTCGAGATCGCCCACGTTGACGGCGGCCACTTCCAGGGCGAACTGGTTGTGGAAGCCGCGCTTGGGAATGCGGCGGACCAAAGGCATCTGACCGCCCGAGAAGATCGACAGGGCGTTGTAACCGGGGCGGGACCGCTGGCCCTTGTGGCCCTTGCCGGCCGTCTTGCCCAGGCCCGAACCGATCCCGCGGCCGAGTCGCTTTCGCGACTTGTTGCGATGGACGTCTTGATGGACTTCGTGCAGATTCATGACAGCGATACTCCTCGCAGCCGCTCGACTTCCGCTTGCGTGCGGAGTTGCTGCAGCGCCTCGATAGCGGCCTTGGCCAGGTTGTGTGGATTGGTGGAGCCGTAGCTCTTGGTGAGGATGTCGTGGATGCCGACGGCCTCGCATACGGCGCGGACCGCCGAGCCGGCAATCACTCCCGTGCCCGGCGCGGCGGGGATCAGCTTGACGCTGGATGCGCCGAAGCGGCCCAGCACCGCGTGCGGGATCGACGTGCCGCGGAGGGCGATGGCAATCATCTTCCCCGCGCCGTCCTTCTTGGCCTTGTCCACGGCGGGCGGCACCTCGTTGGCCTTTCCGTAGCCCCAGCCCACCTTGCCGCGGCCGTCGCCCACCACAACCAGGGCCGTGAAACTGAAGCGGCGGCCTCCCTTGACCACGGCAGCGCAACGCCGGATCTTGACCACTTTGTCGATCAACTCACCGCGTGTAGACGATTCTGATTCGGCTGACATAAGTGCTGTGCTTTTTTCTGCTGGACGTTACTTCGATTAGAATTTCAAGCCGGCTTCCCGCGCGGCCGCGGCCAGGGCGGCCACGCGGCCATGGAACTTGTACTCGCGGCGGTCGAACACGACCTCCTGCAAGCCCGCTTCCAGGGCCCGCTGCGCCAGGGCCTTGCCCACGGCTACGGCAGCCGTCTTGTTGCCGCCGTAACGCAGTTCCTGGCGGAGGGCCTGATCGCGGCTGCTGGCTGCCACCAGGGTCTTGCCCGCGGTGTCGTCGATGATCTGGGCGTAAATGTTCTGGTGGCTGCGGAAGATCGCCAACCGCGGCCGGGAGGCGTCGCGTTTCACGCGGTTGCGGACGCGGGTCGCTCGCCGCCGACGCTGCCGCAATATTTGTCGTTGATGTTGCACGGTTAGGTCTCCTATTTCACCATGGCCTTGCCCTGTTTGCGGCGGACCTGCTCGCCCAGGAAACGAATGCCCTTGCCCTTGTACGGCTCGGGCTTCCGCAGGGCGCGAACTTCCGCGGCGAACTGGCCGACCAACTGCTTGTCGATTCCCTGGATCACGATGTGCTGCTGATCGGGGCAGGCCACCTTCAGCCCGGGCGGGATCGGCACCTGGAGCTCGTTGGCCAGGCCGACGCGGAGCTGCAGGGTCTGCCCCAGGATGGCGGCGATGTAACCGACGCCGACCAGTTCCAGACGCCTCTCATAACCCTGAGTCACGCCGACCATCATATTCTGCAACACGGCGCGGGTCAGGCCGTGCAGAGCTCGGGCCAGACGTTCGTCGCCGCCGCGCGAGACGGTCAGGGCCTTGGCGGCGGCGTCGTGTTGCACGCTGATCTCAGGGCGGAACTCCCACTGGAGCTTGCCCTTGGGACCTTCCACCGAGACGACGCGGCCCACGACGGCGACCTTCACACCGGCCGGCACCGCAACAGGTTTTCTTCCGATACGGGACATGATGACTGCTTTCTTGCTAACGCCTTCGGCTCGTTCGACCCGGAGCGGGGCGCCCGGGCGCCCGCTTGCGGGTCGCGGGTCGCGACGGAGCACACCGTCGCGACCCGCAAGCGGGTGCCCCGCTCCGGGTTAAACGGTGTTCTACCAAATCTCGCACAGTACTTCGCCGCCGAGCTTGCGCTGCCGCGCTTCGCGATCGCTGATCACGCCTCGGCTGGTGCTGATGACCGAGATTCCCAGTCCACCGAGCACGGGTTTCAGTTGGGTCGAACCACTATACACCCGGCGGCCCGGCTTGCTGATGCGGCGGATCGTGCGGATCACGCGCTCGCCGTTGGGGCCGTACTTCAGGTGCAGCCGGAGCTGCTTGGCGGGTTCCATGGGCACTTCCTCCCAATCCCAGATGTAGCCTTCGCGCTTGAGGACCTCCGCGAGTCCGCGCTTCACCTTGGAAAGCGGCAGATCGACGTGGGGCCTTTCGACGCGCACCGCATTACGGATGCGGGTCAACATGTCGGCGATGGGGTCGGTCATCATAGGTTTGGGGTTCCTCTTACCAGCTCGCCTTGCGGACGCCGGGAATCGCTCCCTCGTCCGCTAAGTTACGAAAGCAGATCCGACAAATTCCGAACTTCCGGTAAACGCCGCGCGGCCGGCCGCAGAGCCGGCAGCGCCGCACCAGACGCGTGGAAAACTTCGGCGGCCGCAGGGCCATAGCCCTCTTCGATTTACTTGCCATGCACTTGGGGTTCCTGTAAAAAACCGCGAACTACACGAATGACACGAAGGAGGAAAAAACGTCGGAATCCTCTCGTTTCATCCCATCCGTTACTTAGGTTTCCTCCTGACAAAACCGCATTCTACCTGCTTCGCATCATTCGTAGGATTCGTGTGATTCGTCGTTTGCTCTTTTCTCTTCATGCCTGCCGCAACGGCATGCCGATCGCCCGCAACAACTCCCGCGATTCGGCGTCGCTGCCGCTGTTGGTCACCAGGGTCACGTGCATGCCTTGGACATTCGTAAACTTGTCAGGGTTCAATTCCGGGAAGACCAATTGCTCGGTCAGTCCCAGGCTGTAATTGCCGTTGCCGTCGAAGCCGTCGGGATTCAGGCCGCGGAAGTCGCGGACGCGGGGCAGCGCCAAGGCGATCAAGCGGTCGAGAAACTCGTACATCCGCTTGCCGCGCAAGGTCACCTTGCAGCCGACGGCCTGCCCTTCGCGGAGCTTGAATCCGGCGATCGACTGGCGCGAGCGGGTCACGATCGGCTTCTGCCCCGCGATCGTCTTCATGGCCTCGACAGCCTCTTCGATGAACTTCTTCTCCGTGATCGCCTTGCCGACGCCCATATTGATCACGATCTTCTTCAGCCGCGGCAGCGAGAGGACATTGCTCCGGCCGAACTTGGCCGAGAGAGCGGGGACGATTTCCTTGAAATACCGCTCCATCAGCCGGGGCGTGGGGACCTTCTTGGGTCCTTTGCTTTCGGCGGCGGCTTCTTTGCTTTTCTTTGCGCACATGTCAATAAATCCGAATTCTCACCTGGATCACTTCTTTCCCTGCGCTTCCCTGGCCGGCGAGATCGCTCCCACCGACGCCCCGCACTTCTTGCAATAGCGTTCCTTCGCGCCGTCGTCCAGGAAGCGGGCGCCGACGCGGGTCGGCTTGCCGCAGGCCTGGCAGAGCAGCGCCACGTTGCTCTGCGGAACGGGCATCTCCACGGAAAGCCGGCCGCCCTGCGGGTTCCGCTGGCTGCGGCGGACGTGCCGGTAGACCCGGTTCACGCCTTCCACGACCACGCGGTCCGCTCCCTTGCCCGACTTGTCGCGGACCACGCGGAGAACTTTCCCGCGAGTACCCCGATCCTCACCCCGGATGATGACTACCGTATCGTTTGATCGAATCCACATCTCAGACTACCTCAGCGGCGAGGCTGACAATTTTCATGAAGTTTCGTTCCCGCAATTCCCGCGCGACGGCGCCGAAGATGCGCGTCCCGCGGGGGTTTTGATCGTTATCGACGATCACGGCCGCGTTGCTGTCGAAGCGGACATAGCTGCCGTCTTCGCGGCGGGTCGGCTGCTTGCAGCGGACGATCACCGCCCGCACCACGTCGCCCTTCTTCAAGGCGCTGCCGGCGATCACGCCCTTGACGCTGCAGACGATCACGTCGCCGATCCGCGCCCAGCGCTTGCGGCTGCCGCCCAGGACCTTGATACAATAGAGTTCCTTGGCGCCGGTGTTGTCGGCTACGTCGAGCCGCGTTTGCATCTGAATCATGATTTATTCGTCCCGTTCATTAGTACTCAGTACTTAGTTCCCGGCTCTTGATTCCCTAAGCTCTAAGTGCTTTGCGGCTCGCCTGCCGGAGCATCGGTTTCGGCGGCCGGCGCCAGGCCCGCCTGGCCCTTGACGACCACGCGCAACAGCTTCCAGCGTTTGGTCCGTGAAAGCGGCCGCGATTCCTCGATTTCCACCAGGTCGCCCGCGCGCGACTGGTTCTCTTCGTCGTGGGCGGTGCAGACCGTCCGGCGACGGAGGATCTTGCCATAGCGCGGATGCCGCACCAGGCGAGTCACCTCGACGCGCCTCGTCTTCGCCGCCTTGTCGCGGGTCACAATGCCGGTCACAACTCTCTTGGGCATGGCTTTTTTCCAAAAACTGAATATTGCTGTTGTGGTTCTAAGTCCCGCTTGCGTCGGCGACCGCCTCGGTCGCCGCGGCTGCCGCGGCTACCGCCGCCCTCAACTGCCGTTGCCGCTGCACGGTCTGAATCCGGGCGATCAACAGCCGGTTCTTCTTCAGTTCGCTCGGCGTGTCCAGACGTTCGGTCTGACTCTGGATCCGCAGGCGGAACAGGTGGTCGGTCGTATCCTTGACGAGCAAGCGGAGTTGCTCGTCGCTCATGTCTCTCAATTCGCTGATTTTTGCCATGATTGGTACTTAGTACTTAGTACTTAGTTCTTAGTGCTTAGTTCCTAAGCTCCAAGTTCCAAGGTCTTCCCTCGTTATATCGGCCTCCGCCGCAAAAACCGCACCTTGACCGGCATCTTGTGGGCCAGGCGGGCCAGGCACATCCGCGCGGCTTCCTCGCTGATGCCGCCGATCTCGTACAGGACCGTGCCCGGCTTGACCACGGCGGCCCAATACTCCGGCTCGCCCTTGCCTTTTCCCATGCGGGTTTCCAAGGGAATGGAGGTGATGGGCTTGTGGGGGAAGACGCGGATGTACAGGCGGCCTTCGGCGCGGAGATACTGTTGGGCGGCAATACGGCCGGCCTCGAGCGTCTGCGCACTGATCCAACCGCCCTGCAGGGCCTGCAGGCCGAAGTCGCCGTGGACGACGCGGTTGCCGCGAGTGGCTTCACCTCTTATACGTCTTCTTTGGCTTTTTCGGTGCTTCACTCGTTTTGGCATTAGCGCCATTGATGTCTTCCTCGCTATAAGTGCCTAGGTTGATCCAAACCTGAATGCCGATATGTCCCTGGGCGATCATCGCCTCGGCAAAGCCGTAGTCGATGTTCGCCCGCAAGGTCGAAAGGGGAATCGAGCCGGCGATCTGCTTCTCGCGGCGCGACATTTCCGCGCCGCCCAAGCGGCCGGAAAGCTGGATCTTGATCCCCTTCGCTCCAGCTTCCATGGTGGTGTCCATGGCCCGCTTCATCGTGCGGCGGAAGGCGGCCCGCTTGACCAACTGCTCGCTGATGTCCTCGGCGACGAGCTGCGCGACCAACTCCGGACGATTCAACTCTTCAATCTTGATGTTGATCCGCCGGCCGGTCTTGTCCTGGAGCTCCTTCTGCAGCTCCTCGACGCGCTCGCCCTTGCGGCCGATCAACACCCCGGGCCGGGCCGAGAACAAGATCACCTTGACCTCGTCCCGCGTCCGCTCGATTTCAATCTTGGCGATCGACGGATAGATCGCCTTGCCGAACTTGTCTTTGCGATTTTTGACGAAATCGCGGATCTTGTGGTCCTCGATCAGCAGATCGGCATACTCCTGCTTGGAAGCATACCAACGGCTCTTCCAGCCGATCATGATCCCGGTGCGAAAACAAATGGGATTGACTTTCTGACCCATAGCTTACCAATCATTGTTCCACCGACCCGGAGTAGCGTATGCCCGCGGGGTCGGCGGGGAATTCCTTGTAAAAACTACTCCAGCTCCACGCGGATGTGCGACATCCGCTTCTTGATGATCGAGGCCATGCCGCGCGATTTAGGCTGCATGCGTTTGAACATCGGGCCGCCGTCGATGCGAGCGTCGACGACGATCAGGTGGTGCAGATCGGCGGCCCGCCGGTCTTCCGCGTTGGCCAAGGCGCTTTGCAGGACCTTCTCCAACAGCCGCGCCCCGCGGTGCGGCTGAAAACGGAGGATTTCCAGGGCCTCGTCGGCAAACTTCCCTCGAATCAGGTCGGCCAGCGGCCGCACCTTGCGGGGACTGATCTTCGCATAGCGATGGGTTGCTTCGTAGGCCATGACTACTTCTTGCCTCCCTTGCCGCCGTGACCGCGGAAAGTCCGCGTCGGGGCAAACTCGCCCAGGCGGTGACCGACCATCTCCTCGGTAATAAACACCTTCACGTGGATCTTGCCGTTGTGGACCATGAACGTGTGACCGACAAAGTCGGGAATGATCGTGCACGCCCGGGCCCAGGTCTTGATCGGATCCTTCACCCCCGTCATGTTCATCTTCTCGACCCTGGCGTACACCTTGGGATGAACGTACGGGCCTTTTTTCAGTGATCTGCTCATGGTGGTTCTTCGTGCTTGGTTCTTCGTGCTTAGTGGCCGAGTCTTCCTAAACTCTAAGCTCTAAGTTCTCAAGATCTCTCCTCACTTGATTTTCAACTGGCCGTAACGCCGCGACTTGCGACGACGGACGATGGCCTTGTTCGACGGCTTGCGACGCTTGCGGGTGGAACCGCCCTTGGCCAAAACGCCCGTAGGGCTGACCGGGTGCCGGCCGCCTTTGGTCCGGCCTTCGCCGCCGCCATGGGGGTGGTCGATGGGGTTCATCGCCGTGCCGCGGTTGTGCGGCTTCCGCCCCATCCACCGCTTGCGGCCGGCCTTGCCCAGCACAATGTTCATGTTGTCGGCATTGCTCAGCGAACCGATCGTCGCCCGGCAGGTCGCCGGCACGCGGCGAATTTCACCACTGGGAAGATTGATTTGGGCCCAGTCGGCATCGCGGGCGGCCAACGTGGCGCCCACGCCGGCCGAACGGCAGAGCACTCCGCCGCGGCCCGGCTGCATCTCAATATTATGGACCGTCATGCCGGTGGGAATCTTCGCCAGCGGCAGGGCGTTGCCGATCGAGGCCGGAGCGTCCTGCCCGCTCTGTACCTTGTCGCCGGCCTTCAGGCCCACGGGCGCCAGGATGTAACGCTTCTCGCCGTCGGCGTAGTGCAGCAAGGCGATCCGGGCCGTGCGGTTGGGATCGTACTGGATCGAGTCCACCTTGGCCGGCACGCCGTCCTTGTCGCGACGGAAGTCGATGATGCGATAATCGCGCTTGTGCCCGCCGCCACGAAAACGGGCGGTGGTCTTGCCCTGGTTGTTGCGGCCGCCCGTGCGGCGCTTGGGGCGCAGCAGGCTCTTTTCCGGCTTCGCGCCCGGCGTCAGTTCGGCGAAATCGCTCACGGTCGCCCCGCGGCGTCCGGGAGAAGTCGGATTGTATCGTCGAATACCCATGTTCGTCTCGTTCTTTCGTAGGACGGCTTCTTAGAAGAAGTTGATCCGATCTTCCTTGTCCAAGGTGACGATTGCCTTCTTCCATGCCTTGGTAACGCTCTGGCGCATCTTGGTGCGGCGGGGCTTGCCCTTGCGATTCTGCGTCCGCACAGCCGTCACCTTCACGTCAAAGAGCTCTTCGACCGCATGGCGAATGTCGTCCTTGCCCGCCAGCCGATTGACCTCGAAGGCATAGGCGTTGTTGCGATTCGCCTTGTGCATGCCCTTCTCGGTCACCAGCGGCCGGATGATGATCTGATGCGGCGCCAGGCCCAAATTATGTCGTTCGATTTCGGCTGCCATGGTAGTCGGAGGTCGGAGGTCAGTTGTCGGACGAGCCGGCGGCGTCGGCCACCGGGCTGGTTTGGGATTCATCGGCTGGTTGGCTTTGCTCGCTGGACGGCTGAGCGTTATCGCCGCTGCTTGCGGGCTTGTCGTCCGGGACCTGTTGTTCCGGAATCTTGCTGCGAATGGCGTCCAGGGCGGACGTGGTCAGCAGCAAGCGGCGTGGCCGCAGGATATTCAGGGCATTCAATTCGCTGACCGGCAGAACCGCCACGCCGGCCAGGTTGCGGATGCTCTTATATATATTGGCGTCGTAGCCCGGCACCGCGACCAGCACCGTGGTGCCTTCGAGCTTCAATGCCTTGAGGATCGCGGCGGCCTCGCGGGTCGTCGGCTGCGGGAAGGCAAGCCGATCGATGAGCATCACTTCGTTGTCGGCAATCCGCGAAGCCAGCGCCATGCGGGTAGCCAACTGCAGGGCCTTCTTCGTCAGGCGATACGACCAGTCGCGGGGACGCAGGGCATGGATGTGTCCGCCGCCCCGGCGAATGCCGCTACGGCGAGAACCAGCCCGGGCGTTGCCGGTGCCCTTCTGCCGATACATCTTCTTGGTCGTGCCGGTCACGTCGGTGCGGTTCTTCGTCCGCACGGTGCCCAAGCGCAGATTGTTCTGATACATCACCACGGCATCATGGATCAACTGCTTGCTGATCCGCGGAGCGATCTGGGCCGGGTCGATCTCGTACTTCCCGACCTCGGCTCCGGTCCGATCGTGAATTGCCAGTGTTGCCATAACTTCTTCCTTCTTGTCGTACCGCCCGGGCACCGTGTACTCATGGTCGGCGGAGATCGCATGCATTCCGGCTGAAACCGGCACTACGAGCCTTTACTTCTTCGTTCCGGGACCAACCTTATTGCTTTGCCGAATGACCACGTAGCCGCCGATGGGGCCGGGAACGGCGCCGCGAACCAGGATCAGATTGTTTTCCGCATCCAGGCGGGCGACGAGCAGATTGCGGACGGTGACGTTTTCCGTACCGTGATGGCCCGCCATCTTGTGGCCTTTGAAGACGTGGTGCGGATCGGTGTTCATGCCGATGGAACCGACGTGGCGGTGCACCTTCTTCACGCCGTGACTGGCCCGCTGACCGGCGAAATTATGCCGCACCATGGCGCCGGCCGTGCCGCGGCCCTTGGTGACGCCAGAAACATCGACTGCCTTGACGTTGGCAAAGACGTTGACCTTGAGTTCCTGGCCGACCTGCAGCCCGTCAATGGCCGTGCGGAATTCGCGAATGAACCGCTTGGGTTCGGTGTTGGGCTTGGCGACCGGCTGAACGCCGGCGGCGGCGCGCTGCTTCTGGCGCTTGCTCTCGAGACGGGCGACGTGGCCGCGTTGGCTGCGGCTGGCCAGACGACGGGGTTTATCCAGGAATCCGAGCTGGACCGCCTCATAACCATCGCGGTCGGCCGTCTTCACCTGGAGGACATGGCACGGACCCGCCTGGATTACGGTAACGGGAATTACCTGTCCGGCGGAATCAAAAACTTGCGTCATCCCGACCTTGCGGCCGAGTAGTCCAACTGCCATCGTACTAGCCCTTATTCACGTCGCCTTGCGGGAGGATCCGGCCTGGGGCCGGTTTACCCGCAAAGCCTCCGTTGCATACTGTGCCCGATTTAAGTTCGTCTAATGTCTGCTGGTGGCCTTGATCTTGATATCGACGCCCGCCGGCAAACTGAGTTTGTTGAGTGCCTCGATCGTCTTGGCCGTAGCCTGCATGATATCGATCAGGCGCTTGTGCGTGCGAATTTCGAATTGTTGCCGCGCCTTCTTGTCGATATGCGGACTCGACAAAACAGTATAGCGCTCGATGCGCGTCGGCAAGGGAATCGGCCCGTGAACAATCGACCCAGTTCGCTTCGCCGTATCGACGATTTCCATCGCACTTTGATCCAGGATGGCGTGATCATACGCTTCCATACGGATCCGGATTATTTCGGTAGTGTGTCCGGCCAAGGAAAACCTCCGGCGAATCGATTCCCTACTTGTCAATCAGCAACGCACTGCGATCCAACCGCCACTGGCAGCACCCGCCGCCAACAGCGGAAACCATCTATCATATAGATTCAGAAAATGGCCGTCAATCGCCCTTACGAGAAATATTTTGCTTGCCTGGAGCGCTTTTGGGCCCGGGCCAGAATAATTTCTACATATCGGCTAGATTATCAGCCGGCCTTAAAGGAGCTGATCGCAGGCAGGTTGTCCCGGAAAGCCCGACTCCCCTTCCGACACGGGTAGTTGCCATGGGGATTCTTGCCCAAACTCGCCCGAAATCGATTTTATCGCCGGTCTTGCGGTCATTTTCCACAACGTACGGGTGGCTCAGTGTTTCCAATAGACTGGTGCCACTCTTGGAGAACATGGGAAAAACACCGGGAAAACGGGGGTTGTCATCTTTTGGGGGTACGCAATTCGGCAACGGAAGGAGGGCAAGAATCTATCGCGAACCCGGCTGAAGATCCCGGCTTCAACCATGCCCAGATATTCATCCGACGATAACTTGGCCGGCTCGCCGTTTTCCTTGAGGTGGCCGCGGATCAACTCGATGTGCCGCGGATGCCGCCAGTCGAAAACCTGCTGGGAGACCCCCCCAAGGCTTCGTATTCTTCAAGCGTCCAGCAGTAGAGGGTGCTCATGATTCCATTATTTGCCGCTTACATGAAGCTATCCAGCACCTCTGGCGGCGCCGGCCCGTAGCTGGCCGGCTCCATCGTGCAGGTGGCGCGGCCCTGACTCAAACCGCGCATGGCGTTGGCGTAACCGAAAAGATTGGCCAAAGGAGCGTGGGCGTCGATCACCGTCTGCTGCCCGCGGGATTGCGTGCGGGTGATGATCGCCCGCCGCTGCTGCAAGTCGCTGACGATGTCACCCAGATTCTCGTCGGGCACGGTGACCTCGACGCTCATGATCGGCTCCAGGAGCACGCTGCCGGCCTCGCGGAGCCCCCGATCGAAGGCATTGGCGGCGGCCAGCCGGAAGGCCAGCTCGTTGGACTCCGTCTCGTGCGTCTGCCCGCCCAGCACCGTCGACTTCACGTGCATCAGCGGAAAGCCGAGCATGCCGCCTCCCTGCCCGAGTTCGGTCAGGACCTCCATCGCCGCGGTCAGATATTCCGGCGGGAGCGCCGCAGCCGCCTCGGGCGTCGGCACCGCGATCGGCGTGGAACTGGCGGAAAACGGCTCCATGCGGATCGTGAGCCGGGCGAAATGCGATTGCCCGCTCATCGTGCGATGGCACTCGCCGGTGACCTCGACGGCCTTCTGGATCGACTCGCGATAGCTCACCCGCGGGGTGCGGACCCGCACGTTCAACTTGTAATCGCTGAGCAGGCGTTCCTTGATCAATTCCAAATGGAACTCTCCCATGCCGCTGATCAGGGTCTGGCCGGTCTCCTCGTTCTCCTGGCGCGGAAGGTCGGGTCCTGCCGCTTCATCATATCGAGGACTTTGGCCAGGTTCTTCCGCTCCGTCGAGTTCTCCGGCTCGATGGCCATGGAGATCACCGTTTCGGGGAAGTGGATCGATTCCAGCAGGATCGGCTCGTGCGGGTCGCAGAGCGTATCGCCGGTGACCGAGTGGTGCAGGCCGATGATGCCGATAATGTCGCCGGCCTCGACCGCGTCGACCTGCTTGCGTTCGTCGGCCTGGATCCGCCAGAGTTGCGGCACGTTCTCCTTCTTGTCTTTGCCCGGATTGAGCACGCGGCTGTTGGCCTTCAACCGTCCGGAATAAACGCGGATGTAATGCAAATCGCCGTGCGATTCGGCCACGATCTTGAAGACCAGGCCGCAGAAGGGCTTGTCGGGCTTCGGTTTGCGGGCGAGCTTGGCGTCCTTCTTTTTGGGATTCGTGCCTTCCACCGGCGGCATGTCCAAGGGACTCGGCAGATAGGCCCCCACGGCGTCCAGCACCGGTTGCACGCCGATATTATTCAGGGCCGACCCGCAAAGCACCGGCACCATGATGTAGTGCAACGTCGCGTCGCGCAGAGTCTTGCGAATCAGCTCTTCCGGCAGCGGCTGCTCGTTCAAGAGGATCTCCAGCAACTGGTCGTTGCACATCGAGAGCTGGTCGAGCATTTGCCCGCGCCAGAGTTGGGCGTCGTCCTGCATTTCCGCGGGGATCTCCGCGACGTTGATTTTCTTCCCCTCCGGCGGATCGAAGCTCAACATCTTCATCGTGATCAGGTCGATGACGCCGCGGAACGGGTCGCGGACGTGTGCCGGCCCCTGGCCGACCGGCAGGATGATAGGAACGGGCTTGCAGTTGAGCCGGGTGCGGATCTCATCCAGCGTGCGGTAGAAGTCGGCCCCTTCGCGGTCCATCTTGTTGATGAAGGCGAGGCGGGGAACGCGATACTTATCGGCCTGCCGCCAGACCGTCTCGCTCTGGGCCTCGACGCCTTCGCGGGCGCTGAACACCACCACGCCGCCATCGAGCACGCGCAGGCTGCGTTCCACTTCGGCGGTAAAATCGACGTGGCCGGGCGTGTCGATCAGGTTGATCGTGATATCGTGCCAGGGAAGCGTGATGCAGGCGGCCTGGATCGTGACCCCGTGCTCCTGTTCCAGGTGGTCGAAATCCATGACGGTGTTGCCCCGATCCACGTCGCCCAGGCGGTGCGTAAAGCCGCTGTAGAACAGCATCCGTTCGCTGACGGTGGTCTTTCCGGCGTCGATATGGGCAATGATGCCGATGTTGCGCAGATTCTTGATATCGTGGGACATGGCGGCGGAAACTCGTTGAAGCGAAAGGACTTAATGATAGAGTCCTGGGCAGCGGAGGTCAACGGTACGTTGTTCGTAGTCCCGGCTTTAGTCGGTCCCGATGCTCCAATCCGCCTCAAGGCGGGACTGCGAGCGTTCGGGGCCACTATTTTCCCACGACCGATTGCGCCCATTCTGAAACGGAAGCTTCCAAGGCCGGCTCGATGGTAGAGCGGTAATTCAGGGAATAGTCGTAGCCGGCGCGGTCGTACGTCTTTCTGAACGCCGCTTGCAGATCAAGCGGCACATCGGAATCGTCGCCGGCCAGTGGCACGGGTATCACTGGCAACCGCTCGCGCAGAGTCCATCCGTAGACCTCCGCCGTGGATTTTTGACCCGCCCGGCTGACGAAGACATAGTAGTCCGCCGGTGCCAGCGGTTCGAGCGTAGGAAGCCTTTGGCCGCCGCGAAGAAGATCGATCTCAACCAGGTTGGCCAGCGTGTAGAAGACGTTGCTCCGCTTAACCAAGTATTCGCTGCGACCGTCGCCTGGTGCCTTGTTCGTGGGAGAAAGAAGTTCGATGACCGTGACCACTTTTCGCGACTGCCGGTCACGGATCGAGAGAAATCTCTGCTCATGTTGGCGCGGCACGGGCACCGTGTGGATTACCGGGGCAAGAGTTGCCAGCGATGAAGGCCCTTCCCTGAGAAGCGATGAATCGGATCCTTGCTCGACCAATGACAAATCAGGTTTGATGAGCCGATCTGGATCCTCCTCGTCGTGCGCGAGGTAAACATATTGTTCAATTTCAACCACATATCGAGGTCGCACCTGCGGCATCAGCAGATCCGCAAGATCATTGATGAATCTTGCATGGAAATCTTGCCACGGTTGACCCTCGATGAAAGGGTCCATTCCAGGAAACGGGCTAGGCATGAGATATTCTCCGGGTTTGGAAGGCACCCATAATAAGTATACCACGGGCTGTCGGGCGACCAAATGCCTGCTGTGTTGCTTCCGCGGGTGAACGTATTTTACGCTATTCTCCGCCGTTTTCCCAGCGGTTGCACGTTCGTTCATGTTGACGAACTGTTACTCGCGGCGGGCAAGAACGCGGTGCGGACGCCGTCGCCGGGCAGCCGGCGCGGCACCGGCAAGGTAATCGTGAACCGCGTGCCGCGGCCCACCTCGCTCTGCAAGGTGATCTGCCCGCCGTGGGCCTCGATGATCTTCCGCGTCGTCGGCAGCCCCAGCCCCGAACCGCCCCGTTTCGTGGAATAAAATGCCTCGAAGGCATGGGCCTGCGTCTCGGCGTTCATGCCGCAGCCGGTGTCGATCAGATCCAAGGCCACGCCCCGCGCCGTGTTGTAGGTGCGAATGACCAACTGCCCGCCGTCGGGCATGGCCTGCTGGGCATTGAGCACGAGGTTCAAAAGCGCCCCGTGAAAATTCTCGCGGTCCAGAAGCACAGTCGGCAGATCGCTGGAGAGATAATCGACGAGCTCGATCCGCCCTTCCTGGGCCTTGGGACGGAAGAAGTCCAGGACCTGCGCGACCTGCACGTTCAGGTCGCTCGGCTCGAGCTTCAAGTGCCGCACCTTGGCGAAATCCAAGAAGCCGTCCAGCCGGTCCTGCAACCGCTGGCACTCGCGTTGCACCAGGTCAATCGTCCGCATCGCCCGCCGATCGCGAGGGGCATCGCTTGCGCGAAAGTCCTCGGCCAAGAGCTCCATGTTCATCTTGATCGTGGAGAGCGGATTCTTGATCTCGTGGGCCAGACCGCCCGCTAACTGGGCAATCTCCGTGTACTGCTCGATGAGCTTCTGATTGACGGCGTCAGGAGACATGGCGAGAAATAAATTCGAATGACGAAATACGAAATCCGAAACAATCACGAAACTCCAATACGGAAATCCGAAACTTCGGTCAGTGCGAGAAAGTGGAGATCTCAGATTTCAGGTTTAAAATCTGAGATCCCCTCGTCATGGTTCATTCGGATTCCGTCGCTCAGTTCCGATCCCGTCCGCGGCCATTGCCGCGCCGTCCGCGGTCGCGATCGCCGCCGCGGTCGCCGCCGCGCTCGCCGCCTTCGCGCTTCGCGCGGAGGACGCTCGCCGCCGCCGGCCGGGACCTTGTCGTCGACGATGCCCAACTCCCGCAAAGCGGCCTTGCGGCTGAGCTTCACGCGGTCCTGGTCGTCGATCAAGATGACCTTCACCGGCATCTCGTCGCCCACCTTGCAGATTTCGCCCACGTTGGCGACATAGCCTTCAGCCAGCTCGCTGATGTGGCACAGCCCGTCCTTGCCGGGCAGGATCTCCACAAAAGCGCCGAAATCCTTGGTGCTGGAGACCCGGCCGGTGTAGATCCGGCCCAACTCGACCGTGGCCGTCAGGGCTTCGATGCGGCGCAGGGCCTCTTCGGCCCCTTCCATGCCGCTGCTGGCCACGGTGACGGTGCCGTCGTCTTCGACCTCGATCGAGGCCCCGGTTGCATCCTGGATCGCGCGGATCATCTTGCCGCCCGGTCCGATCAACAGTCCGATCTTCTCCGGATCGATGTGGGTCCGCAGCAGGCGCGGGGCCGAGGCGGAGATCTCGCTCCGCGGCCGGGATATGGTCGTGAGCATCTTGCGCAGGATCTCGATGCGGGCCTCGCGGGCCTGCGCCAACGTGGCGGCTACGATCTCCTCGCTGATGCCGCTGATCTTGAGGTCCAATTGGATGCCCGTGATGCCGTTCTGGGTGCCGGCCACCTTGAAATCCATGTCGCCGTAATGGTCCTCGTCGCCGATGATGTCGGTCAACAGGGTCCAGCGGTCCGACTCCTTGACCAGGCCGATGGAGATGCCGGCAACCGGGTTGCTGATCGGCACGCCGGCGGCCATCAGTCCCAGCGTCGAGCCGCAGACCGTAGCCATCGAGCTGGATCCGTTGGACTCCAGGATATCGGAGATGATGCGGATCGTGTAGGGGAAATCTTCCGCGGGCGGCAACACCGGCTTGACGCTCCGCTCGGCCAGGGCCCCGTGGCCGATCTCGCGACGGCCGGGTCCGCGGATGGGCCGCACCTCGCCCACCGAAAACGACGGGAAGTAGTAGTGCAGCATGAACTTCTGTGCGTACTCTTCGACCAGGCCGTCCACCCGCTGTTCATCCTTGCCTGTACCGAGCGTGACGGTGACCATGGCCTGGGTCTCGCCGCGCTGGAACACGGCCGAGCCGTGGACGCGGGGCAGCACGTCGATCGAGCAACTGATTGGTCGCAAGGTCTTGCAATCGCGGCCGTCGGGCCGGGTGCCGGAGAGAATCAGTTCGCGAATGGCTTGGGCGACCAAGGCATGCCAGGCCGCGGTGAACTTCTCTTCCAGGGCCTTGTTTTCCAGCGCCTTGTCTTCAGTTTCGGCAGCGGGCATCAACTCGGCCTTGACGCGCTCCTTGAGGGCTGCAACGGCCTCGGCCCGGGCCTGCTTGCCCTCGGTCCGCTTGGCCTGCTTGATCTCTTCGAAGAACCTCGCGCGGATCGTTTCCAGGAACGGATTCGGCTCGGCAGCCGGATAGACGGCCTTGACGACATTCGCCTTTTGGGCCAACTCGATTTGCAGGTCGCAAATCTCGCGGATGTACTCGTGGGCCTTGGCGATGGCCTGGGTCATGAGGCTCTCGGGCAATTCGCGAGCGAATCCCTCGATCATGAGGATGGCGTCCTTGCTGCCCGACACGATCAAGTCCAGATCGCTCTCTTCCAGGTCGTCGTGCGAAGGAAAGACGATGAACTCGCCGTTTATGTAGCCCAAGCGCACGGAGCCCAGCGGTCCCTGGAAGGGCAGGGGGGAGATCGTCAGGGCGGCCGAGGCCCCATTCATGGCCAGAACGTCGCCGTCGTTTTGCCGGTCGGAGGCCAGCACGAAGCTCTGGATCTGGATTTCGTCGAGGAAGCCCTCGGGGAACTGCGGCCGGATAGGCCGATCCATGAGCCGGGCGGTGAGAATTTCTTTGGTGGTCGGGCGGCCTTCACGCTTGAGGAACCCGCCGGGGAATTTGCCAGCGGCGGCCACGCGCTCGCGATAATCGCAGGTCAGCGGGAAAAAATCGCCGCCCACGCGGGCCGGGCCCGTGGCCGCGGCCACCAGCACCACGGTTTCGCCATACTGCACTAGACAACTGCCGGCGGCCTGCTTGGCCAATTCGCCGGTCTCGATGGAAAGGGTTTGTGCTCCAATCTTCCGTTCAACGCGTACTTTCAACTTAGTTCCTACCTTCTTGCTTGGAACCGGCTCCGAGAAGCGGATTGGGCCCGGTACACTCCAGGGTCATATCAGGGTCTTCGGATTGGTTCCCAGGGAAGAATCCATGCCCAGGTGCGGCAGAAGCGCTGGGGCCCGCGGGCCGTCGCATCGTGCAACCATGCTTCGCTACGGACGCACTCCAGCGCCGGTGAGACTTCCCGTTGAGAATGATCACCAGCACCGTTGCCGAGGGCCTCCTCGTGCATGGTTCCCAGATTTGTGTCGTGCCGATCACGTGAGCGGCGATCCCAGGGCGGACGACTGAATCCCGCGACCTGCAAGCCCACCAATTTGGGTGGAACTGGGTCTGCACGTGCCAGAAGCGTCTCGACTACTTGCGAATTTCGAGGCGATGAATCACGTCCAGATAACGCCGCGAGTCAACTTTCTTCAGATAGTCCAACAACCGTCGCCGGCGACCGACGAGCATCAGCAGGCCGCGTCGGCACGCGTAATCCTTCTTATGCTCTCGCAAATGCTCGGTCAGCCCGTTGATCCGGGTCGTCAATAGGGCGACTTGCACTTCGGGGGAGCCGGTATCATCCTGCTTCCGCCGAAAGTCCCCGATCAATTCCTGTTTCCGCTCTTTGGTAATGGTCATCTGCTACCGCGACGGCTCCATTTGGGCTGGCTCGACACTCTTCGTGGCGAAGCACCGTCCTCCTACCGTGTCTGCTAGAACTCTTCCTACCTATGTTCTGTAACAACCTACAAAAGACCTAGTTTAGCGATTCCCGATTGTTTTGCAATAAGGGGTGGCGGGAAGGAAGAAAAGAATCTTGGATCAAACTCTCAGGCCCTCAAGAATCGTAATTGACGGGTGCAAAGGGGTTGCCGGGCACCACAACTTCACTGGCTACGGCCGGATAGAAGCTTCCATGATCTCGATCTCACGTGGCGGCCGAATTATCGCGAAAAAAAATTGTCACCTCCGATTTCGATCTTTCACCTCGTGCGACCGACATCACCAACTCCTCGAACTGGCTTGGATCGGCGGTCAGGCGGACATTATTGAGAGAAAGAAAGACATAGGCCGCCACGGCGCCTACCCGCTTGTTGCCATCTACAAAGGGGTGGTTCTGGACGAGGTGAAACAGATAGGCCGCCGCCATTTCATATAAGTCTGTGTGAAGAAACTGCCCTGCGAAACTTGCGGCGGGCATGGCAATTGCCGATTGTAACATTCCCCAGTGGAGCACTCCTTCGGAGCCGCCATAACGAGCAATCTGGTCCTGATGGATGGCCAGAATCTCGGCCAGTGAGAGGAATTCTGGTGGCATGCTGCTATTCCGCCAGTCGCCTCAGCACCGGCCCGAACCGCTCGTTGCAATCCGAGAGCGCCTGCTCAAACCGTTTCCTCCGGTTCTCGTCGGGTGCCGGCACGATGACCAGCGCCCTGCCATCGGTCGTGATTTCGAGCGGCGTCTGTTCGTCGATCTCCAAGAGCTCCAGAATGGAGCGGTCGATTACCAAAGCAAGGCTGTTGCCATGTTTACTTAGCTTCTTGGTCATCATTGCAGAGGCCCCGGAGAAACGTCGATAGTCGTTATACCATTGTAGCACCTTTTGTAGACCAAGGCAATCCATCATGCGATGTTGAGCCAATTTCCGTCCGCCGAAGCAAACAACCCCATAATCCGGCATGGAAATGCAGGGCTACTCTCGTCTATAATCCCGACCCTCGTTCCCGCGGTAGGAAACGAGAACGCGTTCTCCAAAGAATTGAGTGGACGATGGCCGGACAGGGACGTCCGCGAACATCGCATATTCATTGCCATGCGACCGAGCCTTCCGGCACGGCCCGATATTCAGGCTGCGCGGTTCTTCTCCTGCTGCTTTTCTTATCTTCCTCCTCCTATGCCGATGAAGCGATCATGGTTCGCGTCGCTTGGGGCGGTGGAACGGAGAGATTATGGGAAGGCTCCATCGCCGTCAGCCGCGGGACCATTTCCCAGCCGCGGCCGCTGGGGATCGAGGCCGACGAACCGGGCTCGATGTGGCTGGAGGACGGCCGGTTGTTGGTCCGTCAGCGCTCGCCACGGGCCTATGACGGCGCCGATATCATCGTCACCGCCCCGGCCGATGCCAAACTCATCGTACAACTCACCGCCGACCACGACCACGACCACGACCATGGGTACATGGTGCCCGACACTGTGCCCGACATGGCGCGCGGCGATGCACAACAGGCGCCGCAGATCGAAGTTCGCCTGGCCGACATCACCAGCGAGTTCCACAACCTGAAACTCGACAACCGCGAGAATCACCTGCTGGTCCGCCGCGCACCGGGCGATTCGCTTCTGGTCCGCACGTCGCATCCGTCGATGGTCTTCTATCCGGGCGAAACGATGCGCTTTGAAGTCATTCCGCACATGCTGCCCGTGGCCGCCGATACCCGCGTGGAGATCAAGGCCCAACTGCTCGACGCCCAGGAACGGTCGTTGTGGTCCAGCACGCAGGACGTGCGGGGCGGCAGCAGGGAAGCCATTCCCCTGGAACTTGCCTTGCCCGCGGATGAGGGCGTTTACGATCTCGTGATCGCGGCCCAACAAAACGCCGGCTGGCCGCGGGCCCTGCGCCCATCGTTGCACTGGAAACGCGAGATCGCCGAACGCCGCGTGCAGCTTGTCGTCATTTCGCGGCAACAGCCTTCGCGCCCGCGCGGCCGAGAGCTCGGCCAGGTCCTGGAGATCGACCCCACCAGTTCGCGCTGGTGGGAAAAGGTCAAGCTGCCGCCGTTGCCGCGATTCTCACGCGGATTGAGCGGCCCCTTGGGCAATGGCATGCGCGAGACCATCCATCACCCCCTGGGCGATGTCTCGCAACTCAAGCCCAGCGCCGCTTCGCCCGACGTCAGTTGGGAAGCCTATACGCTCAGTGTCAGCCCGCCGGGAAGGCCCTACGTTTTGGAGGTCGAGTATCCCAGCGACGTGCCGCAGACCTTGGGGCTAAGCATCATCGAAATTAACGCCGCGGGGACGTTGGTTCCGATCGGGCTGGACTCGGGCATCGACGTTTCCGACGAGGCGGCGGCGGCCGCCGCGCCGCACTGGGAGCGGCATCGGCTGGTCTTCTGGCCGCGGACCACTTCGCCGCTGCTGTTGATCACCAATCGCCGCGAGCAGTCGCGCGCCGTGTATGGCAAGATCCGCGTGCTGGGCGGCTGGGAACGATTGCCCATGACCGATACGGCCAAGGACCGCTTGTCGCCGCGGTTGATGGCGGCCTACATGGACCGCCCGCTGCTGCCGGAGAACTTCTCGGCCGAAGAAGTGCTCGACACCTGCATCGGGCGGACGCTGCAAGACTGGAGGACCTTCCACCAGGCCGGCACGAGGCTGGTCGATTACCTGCACTACGCGGGCTACAACGGTCTGGTCCTCTCGGTGGCTGCCGACGGCAGTGCGATCTATCCCAGCCGGGTGCTTGAACCAACGCCGCGCTACGACACGGGGGTGTTCTTCGCCAGCGGCCAAGACCCGATGCCCAAGGACGTGCTGGAAATGCTGCTGCGGCTCATGGATCGCGAGAATCTGCAAATGATTCCGGCGATCGAGTTTGCCACGCCGTTGCCGGCCTTGGAAGCGATCCGTCGCCGTGGCGGCGCCGAGGCCCAGGGACTGGAGTGGATCGGGGCCGACGGCAAGACGTGGTGCCAGACCTATACGACCCATCTCGGCCTGGCCCCCTACTACAACACGCTCGATCCGCGGGTACAGGAAGCGATGCTGTCGGCCGTGCGGGAACTGGTCGATCGTTACGCCGGCCATCCGAGCTTCCGCGGCCTGGCCCTGCGGCTCTCGTCCTACGGCTACGCCCAGCTTCCCGGTCCCGACTGGGGCATGGACGACGCCACGGTTGCCCGCTTCGAACACGACAGCGGCGTGCACGTGCCGGGCAGCGGCGCGAAACGCTTCGCAGCCCGCGCGGCGTTTCTCACGTCCGACGAGCAATGCGGGCGCTGGCTGCAATGGCGGGCCGCGGAGTGCCACAGGTTCTATCACCGCATCCAGGCGGCCTTGGCGGCGACCCGCGACCCACAAGCGGGTGCCACGCAAGCCGACCATGCGAGCATGGTGCCCGCCCCGGTGTCCCCGCCCGCGATGCCGCTCTACCTAGCCGGGGCCGAGATGCTGGCCGGCCCGGAAATCGAGGCCGAACTTCGCCCCGCGCTGCCGCGGCGGTCGTCATTGCCGCTGGCCTTCCTGCATGCGGGTATCGATCTCCGTTTGTTCCGCGACGACACGCAAGTCGTGTTGCTGCGGCCGCAGCGGGTCTTGCCGGCCACGCAACTCACCGCCCAGGCCGTCGATCTGGAACTGGCCCAGATGTCGGAGGCCGCCTTCTTCTTTCGCAGTCTGCCTCAAGCGGGCAGCCTCTTCTTCCATCCGCCGCAGGAAGTCCGCCTGCCTTCCTTCGATCAGAAAGTGGCGATCAAGTCGAGTTCCGCGTTGCTGCTGACGCAAGCCGTCCCTTCCGGCATGCAGAACCGGCAGCGTTTTGCCGAGAGCCTTGCCGCGCACGATGCGCAAGTCCTGATCGACGGCGGCTGGATGCTGCCTCTTGGGCAGGAAGAGGCGACGCATCGCTTCGCCGCCGCCTTCCGCCGCCTGCCGCCCGTCCATTTCAACGACGCGGAAGAGAGCCATTCGGGCCAACCGGTCGTGTTCCGCTGGGCCACGCTGGAGGGCAAGACCTACGCCTATGCCGTGAACACCACGCCCTTCCCGGCCAGTGCCCAGGTCCGTCTGGCCGCTTCCGCCAACTGCACGATCGACGACCTCAGCGGCAGCGGCCGTCCGGGCCGGCTGAGGAACGACGGCGACGGTCTGTCGTGGGTCATCGAACTGGAGCCTTACGACCTGGCGGCCATCGCCCTGTCGGAGCCCGACGTGAAACTGCTCCAGCCGCAAGCGTCGCTGTCGGGCAACGTCGCCGAAGCGATTGGGCAGCGGATTCGCCAACTCGGGGCGCGGGCCGCCGCGCTCCGCAATCCGCCGCTTTTGAAGGTACTGGTGAATCCGGGCTTCCAAAGCAAGCCGACGGAAGCCGATCCCGTGCCCGGCTGGGCCGTCTCGAAGGGGCTGGGAGTTTCCATTACTACCGATACCACGCAGGGACACGAGACCGATCTTGCGACCGAAAAGGGTTTCAAGGCGGCGCAGTCGGCCAGGATCTCCAGCGATGGGCCGATCGCCTGCCTGGTCAGCCAGCCGTTCGCGCCGCCCAGCACGGGCCGGATCACGATGTCGGTCTGGCTGCGGGTGGCCGATGCCTCGCACCAGCCCAACGTGCAACTGGCCGTGCAAGGCAAGCTGGTTGGCCGCGACTATTATCGCTACGCCGTTGTCGGGCGGCCGCCAGGGCCGGGACAGGAGGGAAAGCCGATTGCCGCGACCTGGAGCCAGTACATCGTGTTGTTCGACGATCTGCCGCTGGACGGCCTTTCCCAGATGCGCGTGCGAGTCGACCTGATGGGCGCCGGCGAAGTCTGGGCCGACGACGTGCAACTCTTCGATCTGGCGTTCAATGAATCGGAGTTACGCGCTCTCTACAAGCTGCTCACGCTGGCCGACTTGAACTTGCAGAACGGCCAGGTTGGCGACTGTATGAAACTCTTGAACGGCTACTGGCCGCGTTTCCTCCTGCAGAATGTGCCGTTGCCGCAGGCCGCGCCCGCGCTGGCCTCGAAGCCTGCCGCCGAGCCCGCGACCCAGAGTACTGGGAGCCCCGACGAGAAGCCGGCCGAGGCCCAACCCTCGAGTTGGACGGATCGCGTCAAGGGATTCCTGCCGGACTGGATACGGTAGACGCAAAGCCTCATCGTTCCACGATGGCTTCCTCGTTCCGCGGTTGGGGCCCCCTGGTCAACGCATAGGCCACGATTCCGCCGGCAACCGCGCCGCAGAGATGACCCTCCCAGGAGATTTGGGAATCGACTTGGGGCAGGACGCCGGAAAGAAGCGTGCCGCCATAGATGAAGCCCACGAGGATCGCGATGGCCAGCGGGATGAGCCGTTTCTCCAGGAACCCGGAGAGGATTAGGAAGGTAATCAGCCCGAAGATCAGGCCGCTGGCCCCGATGGCGCATGTCTTGGGCCGTCCAAAAAGCCATAGCAGCCCGCCGCCCAGCACGACGATGTCGGCCACGATCTCCCACGTGCGGGCCTTGGAACCTGCCAGCAGGACCAGGAGGATGAACAGGGGAAACGTGTTGCTCAGGATATGACGCAGGTTGAGGTGCAGAAAGGGCGCGGCCGGAATTCCGATTAATCCGCCCAACGTGCGGGGAACCACGCCGAACTGGTCAAGGCCGGGAAAAAACCGGCTGATGACGAACACGGCCCAGATAACGGCGAGAAACTCGACAATGCCTTCAAGCTCTTCCCGGATCGTGTGTGCGGCGTTTCGCATGGTAGGCTCCCGAAGCAGGTCCGTTCAAGATAGCTCCGTGAAACGTGGATGGCAACAGGGCTTGCGACGGGAAAATCAAGGAGGTCCCTCTTGCCGAGAGGGACTGATGTGCTCCAAGCGGCTCGAAAGGGTTCCGCGCATTCGCTGACTCGGCCCACAATAGTCCTCGGGGCACCCGCAGCGCGGGTTGGCAGAAAGGACCTACGGGGGAAAATGCTGCCCTATTTCCCAACCCACTTGCATCCTAGCCGTCAGGCGGGGTACACTGTTTTCCAAGGACGGCGCCGGCGCCGGCAATCGTAGGCCGGGCGGTGCCTGATCCGAGCAATCACTACGGGAAACGCAGAAATGGCCGAAGGCACTATCAAGAAGTTGACGGACAAGGGATTCGGGTTCATCAAGACGGGCGGCGCAAAAGACCTTTTTTTCCACTCCTCGGCCTTGCAAGGCGTGACTTTTGAGGAACTGCACGAAGGCCAGAAGGTGTCGTACACGGAAGGCCAGAGTGCGAAAGGCCCCTGCGCCGAGAACGTCAAGCCGATATAATCGGCTCGGCATGCTCCTGACCATCACGACAACTCGCCGGCCTGCGGCCGACGTGGGCTATCTGCTCCACAAGAACCCGGCTCGCTGCCAGAGTTTCCCGTTGAGCTTTGGGCAGGCCCACGTATTCGATTCGCTGATATACCGCGACAAGCGGTTCGCCGGGTTCAAGAAGGACCAATTACCACAACTGCGAACGCCACCACCGGGCTTTGGCCGCCCCCGCTGGGCTTGTCCCAGCGGAGCGCAGGATTGGCCGCTAACTGACCTTGCGTGATTCTGAGAGGGGCGCACGTCTTGGGACTCAAGTCGGGCGGGACAATGGCCGCGATACCGATGCGTGCCGGAACCGACCCGCGCAAGCGGGCACCCCGGCTGCCCCGAGGCTTGGTCCGGCCTACGCGCCTAAGCGCCGACCAGCGACTCGACGACGCCTTTCACTCCGCGGCAGGTGTCTGCGCCGGCCGTATCGAGTTGTGATTGGACCGTTTCCATGAGCTTCTGTTCCCAGGCTTCGCTCTGCATCGTCACGGCGGCGTGAAGCCACAACTGGAGCAGACACTGTAAGGCAAGGACCAGGTCGGTCGTGGTCAGGATGCCGCAGAGACGTCCGTCTTCGACTACCGCCAGGGATGAAATACCCGCACGGATGACTTGCGTGGCCGCCGGGCTAATGAGCGTATCGGGCGCGACCGTCTTGACTTGCGTACTCATCAAGTCGCCGGCCGTCTTGCCCGGCTTGCCGCCCAAGTCGCGATCGCTCACCATTCCCAACAACCGTTGCCCCGGACCACACACGAGCAGGTGTCGAACGTGGGCTTCCCGCATCAATTCTCCGGTGCGTTGCCGGGTGGCGCCGGGAGAGACCGTAATAATGTCGGTCGTCATCAGGTGCCGCACGGCGAGTTGATTCTTGAACAGGATCGCGGGGTCTTGCGCGAGCAGCCGCAACAAGTGCTGCCGCTTGGTGCAGAGCCGCTCCTCGAGATTGGGCTCTTCGCTTTCGTCTTGGAGAAGCAATGGTTGCTCGCAGCGATAGCGGCGGCGTCCCAGGAGGATGCAGGCCAGGCCGATCATTCCTGCGCCGAGGGCCAGGAACAGCCACGATGCCGACATGCTTCGATCTCGTTTATCGGGCGTCCGCTCGAAGCGTGACTCCTCGGCGGAGGAAACCGCTTTGCCGTCGGGATTGCCGGCCGGTAAAGTCGCAGGCAGTTGGCCGGTCAGCCGGCCGGTAAGAAGCGATAGAGAGCGAGTCGAGGAAATGCCGAGCCAAGCCGCGCCTGCTCCGGCAACCAACATCAACAGGCCCAGGAGGGCGGCATACTCCACGGCCGAATGGCCGCATTGCCCACGAAGCAATCGGTGCGAAAGGCATCGCAGCCGGTCGCCATCCGCGCTTGCCGAACCTAACCTGTCCATGCTCAATTTCCTTGTCAAGTTGCATGTTTTCCCTGTTTATTCATTAGGTCACCCATGCCGCGAAGCAAGTGGGCAATTCCCGCGAGTGGCTGTTTGCCGGGGGTTCGGTTCCGAGGTTAGCGATTCGATCGATCTTGCCAGTTGGGGCCGTGACCATTGCCTTGCCGAACTCTGCTTCCCAACGAGCTAGAATTGAAAGAGCCTTCCTGCCCTGTGCATGCCATTGGCCAACTCCCATGACTCTGTTCAACTCCGTCACCGATCTTCCCCGCAGCGCCGGCGTGCTGCGCCAGCGGCGGTATGGCGTGATCGAAGTCATCGACGGCCAATTCCAGCGTGTGCTCTTGCGGCCGTGGCCCAAGATCCTGGTGGGACCGGAAGTGCTCTGGTTGGGCAAATGGCTGCACCAGCGGCAACGTGGCGACCGGATCCTGCTGTTTTACAACCAACCGTGGCGATTTCCCAACTTTCTGGCCCTGGCCTATGCCCTTTCCGCGCGGCAGACGAGCTGGCGGTCGATCCGCGTCGGCCTGGAGGCGCTGGACGAGATCGCGCGGCTGAAGAACAGCGACGCCTTGCTTTGCGACGTGGGCAATTGGCGGATTTCGCAGCGGTTCATGCAACACTGGGGTTGGGAACCGCACTGCCCGGCGGCCTGGTGGCATCGGCACTTCATCAAGCGGTTCTACGGGACGTATCCGCCCCGGCCGGGATGGTTGGCGTAAGTGAGAAATCTGCGTTAGGCACCGCGGACGGCACAGGGACTGTGCCTGCTACCTTGGGCGAAGTCGCGACAGGAGCCAGCGGACCGGCGGCAGGAGCACAACCATCATGCCGAGACAGCCGATCAGGACCGCGATCAGCCACCACCCCAGAGAGAAACAGAAATAGAAATAGGGGTAGAAGTCCCACAGGGCCGGCCAGGCCAGCACCGTGGCTGCGGCTGCCAGGCAGAGAAAAGGGCCAAAGGGGATCTCTTTTTCGCCGCGGAGCAGCAGTCGGCCCAGTCCCACGACCAGTGCCGCCACGGGCGCGAGGAAGAAGAACACGAGGATCGCCGCCTGCCAGCCGAGGAACGCGCCGATCATGGCCAACAGTGTGACGTCGCCAAAGCCCATCGCCTCACGGTGCAAAACGGCGGTCGCCAGGATGCGCACGATCCAGACCAGCCCTCCGCCGACCACGATCCCCGCCAGGCCGCTTTCCAGTCCGGCCCAGTGCGTTCCGCCCATGGACCAGATCTTGGCGATGGCGATCGAGCCGAGCACCGCCAGGGCGAGAAGCGCGTAGGTCATCCACTCGCGAACCATGCGCGCGGTGAAAATTTTGACCGCACGGAAATAGCCGTGCCGCCGGTACCAACGTCCTGGCGCCAGGGCCAGGCACCAGGCGCAGAAGGCCGCAATGGCCGCGGCCAAGGCGGGCCGGCCGATCCAGGCCGGCATTTGCCATGGTGGGCACTCCAGCGGCCAAGTCAGCCAAACGGAAGTAAGAACATTGATGCCGGGTGGCGCAGGGATAATATCCGGTAACAGCGCACTGGGCCATAGCGTCACGAGCACAAGCCCCGCGAGAGTGCCTGGGATCGTCACGCCGTCGGGGATCGTCATTTCATCAACGTCGATCCAGAACGCCGCCAGCATGAAACAGAACAGAACCACGTGGGCGAGGAACTGCTCGTGCCGGATGGCCGCAAGGGCGAACTCAATCTTGGCAGGATCGAAGCTGCCGACGGGCACAAAAACTTGAGGAAACCGCGGCACGAGAATGCAGAGCACGACCTCCCACCAATACAGAAGTGCGAACACGGCCCCGGTCAGCAGCTCCAGAGACATCGGCCGGATCCAGTAGCCGGCGCCGTGCAAAGCGGCTTCCCGCCTCAGCCCCAACCAGCCGATCACCGGCAGCCGGTCCCAGAACCGCCTCGGCGGGACGGCGAGATCCGGCCGCGACCAGGGGCCGATCGGCCGCGGATTCCAGGCCAATCGATAAATCCCCAGATTGATCACGGCCCCGACACAGCAGCCCAGAACGAAAAGGGCCGCCAGTCGGGCTTCGATCGGAATGGATAGGATATGGGTCACGTCATGCAGCCGTAGCATGGACCTCTGGGTCCGTCCAGCTTCAGGGGACGGACTCGGAGGTCCATCCTACAAATTCGGTGAGAGTTTGAGCCCGGCGAGGATTTCTTCGGTCAACTGTTCGGGCGACTTGCCTTCGGTATCGACGACCAGGTGGGCGGACTCGCGATAAATCGGCTCGCGGCGGCTCAAGAGTTGTACAATCTCCTCCAGCGGCGGCCGATTCGTCAGCCCCGGGCGGCGATCGGCCGTGGTGGCATCGCCGGTCATTCGCGCGAGGATGGTTTCGGGCTGGGCGGTCAGCCAGACGACTTGCCCGGATTCACGCATCGCCCGGCGGCTTTCCTCCCGCAGCGGGGCCCCGCCGCCGGCAGCCACGACCAGCCGGCCCCGGCTGCACAAGTCGGCGATCACCTCGGCTTCCAGATTGCGAAAGGCCGGCTCGCCCTGCTCGGTAAAGATCCGGGCGATCGATTTGCCCGCCCGAAGTTCGATCTCCACGTCCGCGTCGACCCAGTCCCAGCCCAGGCGCTGGGCCAACTGTTGCGCAAGGGTCGTTTTTCCGGTGGCACGGTAGCCGATCAGGACAAGATTCATCGTTTCCTAACACTTCTGGCATAGAATATATGGAATTATCGTCTATTCTTTCGGCCCTGTAAAGTATGGACTTGTAGGCTACTATTTACGGTGGTTATAATTCGGGATCTTTCCGGGAGCGTATTTCATGTCAGCACATTTTCAGCGGGAAATCAGCAAACTGAAGCAGCAGGTCCTGTCGCTTTGCAGCATGGTCGAGGGTCAGGTGGAGAAGGCGGTCCGGGCGGTGCAAATGCGCGACGACGAGTTGGCCGCAGAGGTCGAACGGCTCGACGTAGACATCGATCTCCGCGAGATCGAGGTCGAGGAAGAGTGCTTGAAGACGCTGAGCCCTGTACCAGCCCGTTGCCGTCGACCTGCGGTTCGTGGTTTCCACCCTGAAGATCAACCACGATTTGGAGCGGATCGGCGACCTGGCCGTCAACATCGCCCGCAAGGTGCGGGGATTGGTGTTCGATCCGCCGCCGGAGCTTACCTGCGACCTGGGACTGATGTGTGAGAAGACGCAATTCCTGCTTCGCGACAGCATTGACTCGCTGGTAAGCCTAAATGCCTCCGATGCCGCATTGATCTGCACACGCGACGACGAAATCGACCACATGAAGATGACGATCCGCAAGGAAATCGAAACGGCCATCAAGCAGCAGCCGGACAAGGTCGGCTCGCTCTTGCGGTTGCTTGCCGTGAGCCGGAATCTCGAGCGGATTGCCGACCTGGCGACGAGCATTGCCGAAGACGTGGTGTATCTGGTCGAAGGGCGGATCATGCGGCATCCAACGTTGACGGCGGTGCGCAACGGGGGATGAGGCTAATCTTACATGGAAAATGGGCAGACTACGCCTGCATCGGGCGAAAACTATCCGAACAACACGGTCGCCAAGCCGGAGAATCCACAGGGTGCAGACATCGAGGATCGGACTATATCAAACGGGTGGTGTAAAACTGACCTCTTGCTCATCGGCCCGGTCGTATTGGCGATCAGCTCCGCCGTGCAGTTGATGATCTGGCTCTGGCGTGCCTTCTGGTATCGGGAGATCGACGAGTCCCAAATGGAGCGTTACACCTCGCTGGTGCGGCCGATGTTTCAGGCCGACAACGATAAGCCGATCTACCTGGGCGGTGCGGCATTGACGGTGGTCCTGGCGACCCTGGTCTATTTGCTGTGGCGGCGCCGCGTCCGCAAGATCGTGCGTGTGGAAGAGAGCCAAGGCAAGACAGATTACAAATCTGTCCTGCCGGTCAGGGCCCAGTTGCATTTCTGGGCGGCCGCGGTGGTCGTCCTGCTGCCGATCTTCAGGATCGACGCGATGGGCTGGAACCTGGGCAGCGCAATTCTGGGGTTTGCGGCGCTGGTGTTGCTTTATCTTCTTCCGCTAAGGCTGCTAAGACCTCCGTACCCATGGCCGACATTGCCGCCTGTATGGCGATGGGGCGCCGGCCTCTGGTTGGCACTGGCCCTGGTGATCGCCCTGCTTTACATTCCCCATGCGGAATTCGTGTCGGGCTTCAACTATCAGCTTGATCGCTATACGCACTGGAACGCCTATGCCATGTTTCCGGCCTTGGCCTATCGCAATGGCGGGGCGTTGATCACCGAGCATTACGCCCAATATGGCGTGGGATGGCCGCTGGTGCTGGCCGGGCTTTCCCGCTTCACGCCGCTGAGTTATGGATTGGCCATACGCATGGGTGTGATCTGGGGATGCATCTATTACGGCATCCTGTTTTACTTCTTGCAGAGCTTGCTGCGCAGGACCTCCTGGGCCTTCACGGGACTCGCGCTGGCCCTCTTCCTGCAATGTTTCGGCGGCATGGTCGGCTCGCACACGTGGGCCCTGCCTTCGGGCACCGTGCTGCGGTACTCCGTCGATATGCTCTTCTTTCTGGCGTGCCTCGCTCATGCCCGCAGCGGCCGGGCCTGGCTGGGTATGCGGATCGGCGCGCTGGCGGGCTGCGGGTTGCTGTTTGGAATCGACACGGGACTGTACCTCACGGTCTGCCTCCTCTTCTACCTGGTGGCCGTAACCCGTTTGCAGTCGCGGGCGGTGGGCCTGCGGGGAGCGGTGGGGTTTGTCGCGGGCGCTACCGCCGCCTTCTTGGCCATCGCCACGGCCGGCCTCTGGGTCGCAAGCCGCGGGACCTTGTTCCAGGCGAAATTCTGGTCTCAATGGCTGGAAGCCGTGGTGGAATACGGCGGAGGAATCTCCGATTTGCCCATCGCAGATAGCATGGGCAATTGGTGTTCGTATCTGATCCTAGCCTTCGTCCTGATCTCCTACCTGGTCGCGATCCTCTGGATGCTCGAGCGACTCTGGTTCCGCAAGGCCACGGCCGAGGACCTGATTACGGGCCTGGTCGCCCTTTACGGAATGGCTACGCTGCTGTTGTTCGTGGGCCGGTCCGATCCGCCCTATTTGCGGAATGTTTCCATTCCGTTTTGCGTCGTGCTGACGCGGTTGCTGCTGGTCGTTTACCAGTTTGTCACAGAGCAAGTCGTGGGAATTATCGTGCCCCCGCGGCAGGCCGCGGTGCGCTGGGCGCTTCAGGGGCGCCGTGGATGGGCACGGCAGGACTGCTTTGCGGCTTGTTCTTCAATGCCGACTTCACCGACTATCCCGGTCTTCTGCAAACGCAGCTGGGAAACCATTGGACGGGTAAGACTGCGGCCGAAGAAGATTATTTGTTTCCTTCCCGCCGCGATGCGCCGCTTTCCGAAGAAGGTCGCGAGGAAGTCAAGGACTTTCGCGCCGTAACAGCCGCGATCCGCGAACTTTCCGCCGCGGGCAAAACGGTCGCCATGCTCGATATGGACGATACCGAGTACCTGGTGGAAGCCGATATCCGTCCCTACTTCCGCTACTCGCCGGTCCTCCAGACCTTGCTCACCAAGGACCAGGTCCGATCGGTCGAGCAGGTGCTCATCGACCATCCGCCCGATTACGTTTTCTACCCGGCCGAATCGCCGCTCACGCTCTTTCACATCACGGCGGACGACGTTTACCTGGATATCCGCAAGGTGATTCGCGCGCATTTCGTCTTGGAGAAGCGGGTGGCGCGAGAAGGGGTTTACCGGGCGAAGGCGGCAAGACCCGCTGTTGTGGCCGGTCTCTGACCGAGCCACGCTGTCGACCGAAGGTCTCATGCGCGAAAGGGGAGACCTTCGGTCGGGCCTTTCGGCGGGGTCGTTATGGCGCAATCTCGTGACCATGCCCCTGGATGACGGCGTTCACCGCATGGTAGAATTCAAGGCTCCCATGACCAAGGTCGTCTCGCAGGACCCCGCAGCGATTATGAGCAAAGATCAGATCCGTGCAGAAATTCGGCAACTCGTCGAAAAGTACCATGCCCAGGCTTTCAGCCCGCAGCCTTTTATCCCCGGGGAGACGCCCGTTCGCTATGCCGGCAGGGTCTTCGATGCGGAGGAAATCGGCCTGGCGGTCGAGGCCTGTCTCGATTTCTGGCTGACCGCCGGCCGATTCACCGAGCAGTTCGAAGGGGCGCTGGCCGAGCGCATGGGTCGCGATACGGCCCTGCTGGTCAATTCCGGTTCGTCGGCCAATCTCGTGGCCCTCAGCGCGCTGACTTCGCCGCAACTGAAGGAGCGCCGCGTCCGGCCTGGCGATGAAGTGATCACCGTCGCCGCCGGCTTTCCCACGACCGTCAACCCGATCATCCAGAATCGTGCCCTGCCGGTTTTCGTCGACGTGGAATTGGGGACCTACATCCCCAGCGTGGAGGCCGTGGCGGCGGCGATTACGCCGAAGACGCGGGCCGTGATGATCGCCCACACCATGGGGATACCGTACGATGCAGCCGCCTTGCGGGATCTTTGCCGGAAGCACGATCTCTGGCTCGTCGAAGACTGCTGCGATGCCTTGGGGGCCACCCTCCACGGCCAGCCGGTCGGCGCCTTCGGCGATCTGGCGACGCTTTCCTTTTATCCGGCCCATCAAATCACGATGGGCGAGGGCGGGGCCGTGATCGTCGAAGATGAGTTGCTGGCGCGGATCGCCCGTTCCTTCCGCGACTGGGGGCGCGATTGCTATTGCAGCGGCGGCGAGAACAATACGTGCGGCAAGCGCTTCAGCCAGCAGTTCGGCACGTTGCCCTGGGGGTACGACCACAAGTACGTCTACTCGCACGTGGGTTACAATCTGAAGGTGACCGACATCCAGGCGGCCATCGGTTGCGCAACTGAAAAAAGTCGACGGGTTTATTGCCGCGCGACGAAAGAACTGGGCGACCCTGCGGCGGATCCTGGCTTGCTGCGAGGATCGACTGCTGCTGCCGGAAACCCCGCCCGGCAGCGAGCCGAGCTACTTCGGTTTCGTGATCACGGTCCGGCCCGACGCCGGCTTCCGGCGGAGCGAGCTGGTGAACTTCCTGGAGGCGGCGAAGATCGAGACCCGCAATCTTTTCTGCGGCAATCTCGTGCGTCATCCGGCCTACGAGGAAGTCGCCTATCGGATCGCCGGCGACCTGCGGAATACCGACGTGATCATGGACGACACGTTCTTCATCGGCGTCTACCCCGGTCTGGGCGACGAGCAACTCGACTATATCGGCGGCGTATTCCGCGAGTTCATGAAGGGACGGTAGCGCCGATGGGCATGCCCGTGAAGTTCCCGGCCGAAGTAACCAAGATCCTCCGCCACGGCGAGGAGGTGGCGACCTATGAGTTTCGCTGCCTCGCGCCGCATCCGCGGTGGAAACCGGGCCAGTTCCTGCACCTCGCCCTGGACCCCTACGATCCGTCAGGGCACTGGCCTGAATCGCGGGCCTTCTCCATGGCCAGCGGCTCCATGGAACGGGACTACGTTCGCTTGACGATCGCTGCCAAGGGAAAGTTCACCCGGCGGATCCTGCAAGAACTGTGCGTGGGTTGGCGGATCTGGATGAAAGCCCCTTACGGCGACTTCATCGTCCGTGCCGACGTGGAACACCCGGTGGTGCTGATCGCCGGGGGCACGGGGATCACGCCTTTCGTGGCGTTTATGGAAGACGCCCTGGTGAAGGGATTGCAAGGCAATGTCTGGCTGCACTACGGTGCGCGGCGCCAGGACTTGCTTGTCTTCCGGCATTTCGCCGACCGGTGTGCCCGGCAGTTCCCGCCATTCCGCGTGGACTATTATGCGGAAGAGGGGGCCGTCCCGCCGACGATTTCCGGCCAGATCGATCTCCAGCGGGCGTTCCACTGCCTGGGTGACGGCAAGGCGGCCACCTACTACCTGTGTGGTCCGCAAGCCATGATCAACGCCTTCCGCAGCCGCTTGACCGAAAACTACGGTGTGCCCGGCGAAAAGGTGAAAATCGACCAGTGGGAATGAGGAACGAGCAGGCCACGCTACGGAATGAATTCCGCTGGACGAAAGCGCAGATTGGTTGCCTTGGATCGCGATGGCACGATCATCGTGGGACGCCCGTACCTTTCCTCGCCCGATCACGCGGCCGGGACGGTTGTTCCCGATCATAGCGTCGACAACCTTTTCGAGGCCGCCACGGTGATAGGCCGGCAGTTGAGCAAGGGCCGTGCGGATGGCCGCGGTGAATAATCCCGGCTAGCGGCCGAAAAGATTCCGCAAGCCGAGCACCAGAATGATCCGCAGCGCATCGTAGGCTTCCCCGGAATTGATCTTCGACTTCCCGCGCTGACGATCGACAAAGACGATCGGCGTTTCGCCGAAGCTGCGCCTGCCCGTTTCAGCCGCCAGAGGACTTCCTCTTGGAAGGAATAGCCGCGGCTTTGAATGCTTTCCAGGTCGACTTTTGCCAGCGTGGCGGTACGGTAGCACCGGTAGCCGCCGCTACAGTCCTTGGGCTTCAGGGCCAGTAGCCAGCGCGCATAGAGATTGACGCCGCGGCTCATGAAATGGCGTTTCCAAGTCCAGCCCTCGACCCCGCCGCCGGGAATGTAGCGCGATCCGATCATCACGTCGACCGCCATCCCGCCGTGGGGATCCATTCCCCCGATCATCGCCGGCAGGCACTTGGGCGGATGGCTGAAGTCGGCGTCGATGTTCAGCACGTAGCGATAGTTGTGCTCGATCGCATATTTCATGCCCGCGATGATAGCCGTGCCCAAGCCCAGCTTCCCTGGGCGATGGAGGCAGTGTACGCGAGGATCTTCGGCCCCCTTCGTATCGCACCATCGGCCCGTGCCGTCGGGCGAATTGTCGTCGATCACGAGGATATCGGCTTCCGGAGCGAAGCGAAAGATCTCCTCCACCAGCAAGGGAAGGTTCTCGATCTCATTGTAGGTGGCGATGGTTATCAGGGTCTTATCAGGGGTTTTCATGCGGCACACGCAGGTCAGTCAAGAGTCTTGAAGGCACCCCCATCATGTCGAACCTGCGACCTAGAGGTTACGAGGGCACCCCGCAAGCCCTGCTGAGAACCTTGTAAATCGCAACACGATAGCAGTTTATGCCAATTGTCCGATATTTGCAAGTGCATGCAAGGACATGCCGGAAAATGCGGGGAGAACGGGTAGTTTTGAGGCCTGAGGGGTAGGGGGGGTAGTGTGTACATGTGTCAAGGCCGCTGAGGAATTGCACCTCGCGGTCGTAAAGCAAAATCGTTTTCGACTACCCCTCACTACCCCCGTGTTTTTTGTTCAACCGGACGACCGCGCCCACGACTCGGACATATCGCCAAGAAACGCCACGGGGCCGCCTTCGGCAGCTAAATGTTCTGGACGTGACGGCGCACTTTGCGTGCATGTCTTGAAATAGCAAGTGTCCATGAAGCCCACGAAGAATAACTCCGAGCGAACGGCGAACAACGGCTGAGGAGCGGAAATGTGAATATGTTTTCGAACTTCCTCCTTGTCAGTGTTTTCCTCCCAATAGACGATGTAGAGGGAGTTGTACCCTTCGTCGTCAGCCGCAAGGTCGGAATCGATCTCATCCATGTATTCGTGCGCGTAGGCCAAGGCATCGTGGACGTCGGCCGGTTCTTCGGAACGACGGCAGCCCAGCTTGTGCGTCGGTCACCCCCAACTCCGCACGCAAGCGGCAGAGCCGGCATCAAAAAAGTCAGGAAACCTCTGGTATTTATTGACTTAGGGGCGATTTGAATCAAAGGATTTTGCTGGCCCTTATGGCGATTGCGCACGCGGCGGCGTGATGCTCCACCCCCGCAGGCAAGCCGTCGCGATACCAGCGACCAGCGGCCCCCGACCAGTGATTCGGTTCAAGTTTCCCGATTTACCCAAATTTGATGACCGTCACCTTTCTTTCTCCCGCAGGGTTGCAGACCGGGGAAATTCCTTAGCGCTCGCTGAGCGAAGAACATTCGGGCGCTTCAAGCCGGCCCACCGCCTTGACCACGCTATTTGCGCCCCGTAAGATTTTCCAACGTTGTTTCCAGGGCGTCCGGAGATTCCCCTGCGGCGCTTGTCGCATTGAAGCCCGGCTCCCTGGCGAGAAGGCGGGCAAGTTGCCTTTTCGCTCGTCGGGCGCCGATGCGATCTTAGCCGGGGATTCTCCCACCTCAACTCAAACTCTGCTCAGAAAGGACATCGTCCATGAGATATGGCGGCTCCATACTTTGGTTCCTGCTCGTTGGCGGGATTGTAGTGCTCGCGTTCATGCTTCCCGGCATTGCCGCGGAGAAGAAGAAGTCGAAAGGTCCGGCGGACGCCAATGCGGCGCCGGCCGATGCGGCCCCCACCGGCAAGCCGCTGATGGCCAAGATCAGCCCCAAGATCGTTGCCCACAAGCTCACGCCGGTGAAGTTCGTTCCTTTTACGCTCAACGATCTGAAGGATCCCAAGTCCGGGAAGGTGCCGGCCGCGACCGATGTGCTCAGCCTGCCCAACGGAGTTAAGGTGGCCGCCGAGAAATGCTTGACGGCCATCAACGGCCTTGAAAAGAGCCTCAACTCGTGGGGCTACTCGCTCCGCGGCAATCAGCAGAAGGTCGTCGTCCAGGAATTGAAGTTTACGCAGCCCAAGGCGCGACTTAAGATCGCCAAGTCCGCGGCCACCAACCAAGAGAACCCCAAGGCGCAAGCCCTGTTGGCATCCCCTCTTGCCGAAGCTAAGAAGGAGTATCTGGCGGCCGTGAAGGCCTACAAGACCCAGGCCAAGGCCGAGGCCAAAGAGGCCAAAGCCTTGGCCAAGGCCGAGGCCAAAGAGACCAAGGCTGAGGCCAAGGTGGCCAAGGCCGAGGCTAAGGGGGCTAAGGCGGATGTCCAAGAGGCCAAGGCCGAGGTCAAAGAGGCCAAGGCGGAGCTCGCCAAGCTGGAGCCCAGGGGGGCCAAGTCGTCCGGCAAGGAGTCGGCCCAAATCGCCAGACTGCCCCTCCCGGGCGGCGTGAACCCAATTCCGCTACCTGAGCGGGCGGGTATTTCCAAGAGTTTTAGCGGAGACTTCGGGGACCCGTCGGTTTTCGCCGCCGGCGTGAACGGATCGCTGACCATGACGGCTGGCAGAGGGCGGGCCCGATCTTTCCGGTCAAGCCACCGCCACCTGTTCGATTTTCGGAAACAGCGAGACTCTCATGCTGGCCACCGCCGACGTCTCCGCTCCCAGCACCGGCAACCTGAGCGCAAACATTAAGGTCACCATCCTGGGCACCGACCAGGTGGTCCTCAGCCAGAGCCAGAGCGGCAACTGGACCAAGCAAGGCACGTTCACCCAATCCCTTCCGAATACCCTCCAGGTCCAGTACAACTCCACCATCGTCGTTGTGCCGGTCTCCTTCACGTTCGGCGTTACGGGGAGTATCTCCATGCCGTATTGGGTCGGGCTGGTGCCCAACCAGGCGATGGGCTACATCATCCCGGACATTCAGGCGAACGCCACTGGCCAGGCCAGCGCCGGTGTTGAGGTACTGGACACCGGCGCCATCGTCGGAGTCGAGGGCAACCTGACGTTGCTGAACAATAAGCTCTTGGCATTCGGCAGCGCCGCCCTTGGCACGGACGCCGGCGGCACGTTCCTGAGTTACGGGACCGTGTCGCGAGACGACCTGCAGGCCCTGAATGGATCGCTGAGCGGGTTCCTCACCCTCGAAGCCTTTGGCCTTTCCAAGACCTTTACCGAGCAGTTTTTCTCCTTCAGCGGGATCCAGCAGACTTTCGCGCCGCTGGACTCCAGCGGCAAGCAGTATTTGCAAGCGCAGATCGTGCCCGTGGCGGCGAAACCGGCAGCGAAACCGAATGCCAGGACGACCAACCGTTAAGGGCGGCGCGGGGATCACAATTGGGTCTGCATCACGCGAAGGGCGAAGCGCAAGCAAGTGAATCTCCTTACGCGGATCTTGTTTACGCTACGCCCTGAATGTCGGAGTCCGAAGCATGGCGTCTTTGCGACGTAGTAATCTTGGTCCCGGACCGGCGGGGCGCCGGTCCGGATGGCGGTTCGCCGTGCCGGCCGCCCTGATCGTGCTGGTGATCGTGGCTGTCTGCGTCGCCGCTCGGTCCGGCGGCGGGCAGAACCGATCCATCCCTCGCCGCGCCCACTTCGTTCCAGGACAACGCCGGGTCTACAAGGTCGATTTCGGCAGCGCCGGGGCTTCCGATTTTTCGGCAATCTTTTCGGAGCCGGCCCCGGGCATGCAGCACGTGTTCGAATTGAACCTGCGAGGCGAGCTGGCCGTTACGGTTCTGGAGGCCGACGCCGACCACACGTCGATCCTGTACCAGTTCCGCGGGCCGCAGGTGCAGTTCCAGGCCGAAGGCCAGGATGCTCCCGCCCAGTCGCGCGCCATCGAAGCCGACTTAGCCCGGCCCGTCCTCGGTCTCCTCGACGGACACGGCAAAGTGCTTTCGGTCCGGTTCGACGCGGCCACCGCCCCGCTTTCGCAGAATGTGGTTCGCACGCTGCTGGCCGCGACCCAGTTCGTCGGGCCGGCTTCGGAGGCGGCCCCCGGACCGGACTGGGAAACCGAAGAAGACGATGCCAATGGCACGCTGATTGCAAAATACCAGGTGCAAGCGGACGGCGACGTGCACAAGTCCAAAGTCCGCTACCTGCAACCGAAGCCCCAGAAGCGGAGAGGCAAGACCGTCGTGCTGGCCCCTGACCTTAAATCCGATGGGGAATATGTGATGACGCTCGACTCCGATGGTTGCCTGACTGCGCTGTCCGCGGAGGATGCGCAGTCCATCAGCATCCGGAACCAAGTGGTCGGCCAGGGAACACTCAATCTGGAAATGCGTCTGTTGCGGAAGGAAGAATGCGACCGGGCCGAGGCTGCGGCTCTCCGTGCGGCCGCGGATGAGTTCGCGAAGACCGCTCTCCCGGTCTCCCTGTGTGTCGTCAGGTCTCCCGAGGAGGGGTGGCTCGATATTCAACGCCAGGAGTTGGGCAGTGCGACCATCGATAGCCTGTTGGCGGACCTGGCGGCGGCCGAGACCGTGCCGGAACAAGCGCAGGACTACACGCGATTGTTCCTCAAGTTCAAGGCCCTGGCGATCGTAAAGCCGGAGTCGTGTACGCGACTGGGCGAACTGTTGACGACTGCCGAAGTCGGGAGCCTGAAGATGCGCGTCCTGGCAGACTCCTTGGAGGCGGCCGGCAATGCCGAGGCGCAGGCAGCCCTGGGCAAGGCCATTCGCGGCCGAGCCGGGGACGAGCCGGCCCTGGCACGGCTCATCCCGGCCCTGGGCGCGGCGGAGTCGCCCACGCTCGAAACGGAGCGGACCCTGCTATCGCTGGCCTTCGAGACGTACGACGCGAGCGCCGCCACGACGGCCCGGCTGGCCCTGGGCAACGCCGCGCGGCGCTTGGCGACGAGTCGCCGGATCGGGCGGCAAGGATCGTCGCGCGCTTGCTGAAAGAGCTGGCGGCCGTCGATTCCGCGGACGAGCGATGGCGGCTGCTATTGGCCCTGGGCAACGCCGGTTCGGCGCATGCGCTCCCCGCGTTGACCCGTTGTCTGGACGATCCCTCGCCCGTCCTGCGGGGCGCGGCCGCCTGGGCCTTGCGCTGGATCGACTCCCCCGAGGCCGACCGGTTGCTCACCGCCAAGGTCCTCCTTGGCGACGGAGACCCGAGAGCGCGCCTGGAGGCGGTTCGCGCCCTCCACTTCCGCCGGATGTCGCCCGCGAACTTCAAGGCCCAGGAAGATGCCTTGGCCAAGGAGACCGCGGCCGGCGTCCGCGTGGAGTTGCTTCGCAATATTTGGGATGCGCGCAAGTCTGATTCTCGGGCCTCGCGCCTCGTCGAACAGGCCGCCGCCGCCGACCCGACTCCGGCGGTCCGCGAAGCCGCGGCCAGGATGTTGGCAAGTGCGCAGGCTCCTCCGACAGAGCAAGGGCCTGATGGACGAAGGTGACCTTGGGATGGCTGATTGATGCCGGCTGGTCCTTACCTGGCCGAGTGGATCGACAGCACGACTGGCCTCGCAACGGGGAGCGAGAAGTTCAAGCATCGCGGCGGCGACAAGTCGCTTCGGTCGCCGGCGTTCATCGACGACATGGCCTTGCAAATCGTGAGAACCCCTGAAGGACGCTCACACTGACCGGACGACCAAGGGAGAATCCCCAGGAACTTGAGAGATCCTGTCGTCTCCTCGGAGATTCCCGGCCGGAGATACCGGGTGATCAACTCCAGGCCTCGGCGGCGCACTCGCCCGCCGAGGAGCGAAGTCAAGCGAGTGCGACCGAGGTACCGCCAAGCGAAGGCAACGAAGCACGGCGGGACGCGCGACAGGAAGTCGTAGTGCCTCGATATTACCGATGAAGCCGGGGAACTTGACCCGCAAGGACCCGGTGGATGGGAAGCGAGGCATCGAGTAACTACGCCGCTGGCGCGCACCACCCGAGAGGCTTTGAACTCTCAAACGGGTGTTACCATAAAGCCAGCGGATAACGAATGACGGGTTTGCCGCGGCGTACGGCCCTGGCGAAGCGAAGGAGTTATGAGGAACCGTATGCTCTAATGCGAGCACGTACGGGTCTGTGGGAGCCCCGGGGCGGGAACGCCCCGGGGCCACCCGGCCGAATGTCACTAGCTTAAGCGTGGAGCCTTTGACCACCCTACAACAGCTTGTGATGGAACGTCAAGGCAACTACGACCCATTGTGGCCGCATTCCTTAAGCTAGTACCATTCGTCACCCCCACCGACGCAGCGAAGCGCCACGGCCGACGTCAAAGAGCCGGGAAAGTGCCGTTCTTTCTTGACCGGTAGGCGATTTGACACTCCCGCCTGAAGTTGCAGCCATCGGCTGCATCGGTTGCGGCTTCGTTGGCGCTGCCTCTCATCCGCAGGCAAGCAGGCTCGAAGAGTTTCGGATTGGAGGCGCCCCCGAGGTCGGCATGGCATGTTGAAGGCGCCGCTGTGCTTCAGGGCGGAGTGGCGATTGATGGCTCCCCCACAGGCATCTGTGCGTTCGTTGTTGGAAACCTCGATTTTCATGGCGATGCGGCGTTTTTAATTCCGAGATGGCGATCTCAGACTGACGTTGCCGGGAAAGTGCGGGGCGGATGCGACTAACGGGCTGAGCGTCAAAAAAGGAACGAATTTCGACACACGGCGGGAACCTGCTCGATTGAGGGGAGGGACATGTTGCTGCCGGTCCGAAAACGAACGATTCTGGCATGGTTCAAATCCCGTTGCCCCGGCGTAAAGTCGAAATTCAAGGAATTCCAATCCTTATTTGCTCTGCGCTGGACTTAGCTTTACAATCGCGCTATGATTCCCGTATATCAAGGCGAGCGCGGTCCATTCTCGATCCAGTACCGGGTCATTTCCTGCGTCCCTCGGCCAATGCCGCGCCTCGGCTGGCCGAAACGTCTGGGAAACTCGGCTGAAAACCGACGTGGTTCCCAGATCGTGGTTCCGGTCTCGCGTCTTCGCGTAGCAAGAGTTCTCTCGTCTACATCTTCAGGAGAAGTGATTTATGCGTCATTCCACTCGAAATTTCCGACCGGCTGTTGAGAGGCTCGAGGAGCGCGCCATGTTGTCGGGCTCGCCTCTTGCTCCCGCCGACAGTTACGTGCAAACCAACCTGGTGTCGAACGTTGCGGGGGTGGCCCGGATTACCGACCCGGAGCTGGTCGACCCCTGGGACGTAAACTTCCCGCAGCTCCCGGGAATAAATCCTCCCGTGGTCGTCGCCGACCAGGGTTCGGGCGTGGCCACGTCGTACCAGATCAGCCCCGACGGCCTCACAGTCATGGAAACGAGCTCGCCGGTGGCGATCCCCACGGTCGGCCGCAGGGAGCCGAGCGGCCCTACCGGCGTGGTCCAAAATACGCACCCCAAGGAATTCTTGATCCCGGGGTCCGACGTTGCCACCACCTACATCTTTGACACGCTCCAGGGCACCATCGTTGCCTATAACGGAATCTCGGCCGAGATCGTGAGCCCGACGGCCAATAAATGGTGGGCACGGGCGGTGTACACCGGCCTGGCCGTCGGCACCGCCTCCGATGGTAACGATTACATCTACGCCGCCAACGAGGGCACGAAACCGGGAATCCAGGTCTTCAATAGTTCCTTTCAACAGGTGACCCTCGGCAGCTTCTGCGATCCCTATCTTCCCGCGGGATTTGTCCCTTATGGCGTCCGTGACCTCTCGCTGGGCATGGGAGGGAAGGATGATGCTGATCTATTCGTCACGTATCGCAGTCCCGACTTCCGGGGTGGGGCGGTCGCAGAGTTCACCAATGACGGAACGTTTGTCAGTCAGCTCGGCGCTGACACGACGTCGCAAGGACCCCTCCAATCTCCGTGGGGATTGGCCTTTATACAACAAGGTTTCGGCGAGTTCAGCGGCGACCTCTTGGTCGGCAATTTCAGCAGCGGGCAAATCGACGCCTACAACCTCCCCCTCGGTAGCGACCCGGAACACAGTGGAGGGGCGCCACAGACGCTTCTCAACACGAACGGCACACCGCTCACAATCCCCGGGCTCCGGTCTATCCATTTCGGCCCCGGCCTGGGGGACTCCGGAAGTACGCACGTCGGCCTGCTCTTCACCGCAGTGGTCGATATTCCCCACATCGGGATCCATAATTGGAACGTCTCGCTCTACGGCGAGATCACGCCCGCCAACGTCACGCTGCCTCCGGGTATGGCAACCGGCACGGGTGGAATCAGCGATATCCAGCAAATGAACGGCAGCGGCCAGGACGACATGCTCGACAGCGGCTCCGGCCAGGACACCGTCATCGCCGGCAGCACGATCTACGACAACAACGCCATGGAGGCCATCGAAAGCTATTGGTCGACCAACGACGGAACGTATCTGCAGTGCCTGGCCGCCTTGTCCTCGCCCTCGGGCATCACGGGGGGCTACGAGCTCAGCACCTCCACCGCCACCCTCCACGACGGTGTCGGCGACACCATCGACCTGGGGCCGCGTGTGATTGGCTCGTCTGGCGTGTCGGAATAGACGCACTAACCACCGAAAGCGAGATTCCGAAACAACAAACCTTCATTTGACGGGGCGGCGGGCAGCATCGTTAGTTTCGAACCAAAAACCTGAAGGAGCGCCCGCCCTTGTTCGGGTTCACTCCGGAGTCGACCGGACACCTTGCGGCGAAAGCTTCTCGACTCCAGCCCGCCCGAGACTCTACCGACGATTGTCCAGACCCAGACGGCCCCACCGACTCCGACTCCGCCAGGGACGCCGGCTTCTATCGGCGGTGGACACTAAAAGACAGCCTTGCCAGCCAAGACCTTGATTTGTCGGCTGGTGCATAGTGTCTTTAAGTCAACCGTTTGCCAGTTCTCGGGGAATACCAGCCTATTCTCGGAACCTCGGCCGGCCGACTTGTCTGCGGCGGTCACCTCCACCGCCGCGGCGAAACGGCACAGATGGAGGCAAAAAGTCAGGAAACCGCCGGTTTTTCTTGACCCACAGACGATTTGACTCCCACCTGAAGTTGCAGCCATCCGTTGCATCGGTTGCGGCTTCGTTGGCGCTGCCCCACCGCCGCGTCGAAACGGCACGGCCGGCGGCAAAAAGTCCGAGAACTCGCGTTTGTTCTTGACCTGCAGGCGATTTGAATCGCAGGATTTTGCTGGCCCTCTTATGGCAATTGCGCGGAGGTCTGCCCCACGTCCGCATCGAAACGCCATAGTTGAGATACGATCCATTTTCCGTGATGCCCAGTTCACCTGTCAGCCGTTTTGACTCCGCGCTGGATCAAACGTAGAATCTCCAAGACGTGTCAAACAATCGCCGAAACAAAGAAGCCGATGACTACATTCGAAACATCTCGTGAAATCCGCGCAACCGCCTGTCGGTTGAGGTGCGTAAACCCGACGGCGACTAACCATGCGCTGCAGCGAACGGCGGCGGAACCTCGCAGTTGCAATCTGCGCGTCTCGTGCCCGCGGTCGCCCAGTTTGTAAGGAAGAGAAAGGGGCATGAAGAAGAGCGGGTCGCACAAAGGCAAGTCGATCAATTGGAGTGAACGCAATGGCTGGCAAGATGTCCCTTAAGTCGGCAAACGTTGGCTCGCCAGGAAAGCTCAGCTATTCAAAAGCCACGTCCAAGATCCACTTCCGTGCGACACTTTTGCGGCCGAAGGCGACGGCGAAGGTCCGGTCGTGGACCTTTCTGATCCTTCCAAAGGAAGCCAGTGCGAAGCTCCCCTCGCGGAGCATGACGTCGGTGGAAGGCACGTTCAACGGCTTGGCCTTTCAAGCCACGCTTGAGCCTGACGGTCAAGGAGGCCACTGGCTCAAAGTGGACCGGAAGATGCGAGAAGAAGCGGGCGCGGACGCGGGCGACGTCGTCACGCTGGAAATCGCGCCGGTGGCAGAGGAGCCGGAACCCAAGGTGCCGGCAGATCTGCGGAAGGCTATCGTGGCTGCCCCGCCGGGGGCGCGGAAGGTGTGGTCGGACATCACGCCCATCGCGCGCCGAGATTGGATTCACTGGATCGTCTCCGCCAAGCAAGCAGAGACACGCGCACGTCGGATCAGAACTGCCTGCGACATGCTCGCCAAAGGAAAGCGACGCCCGTGCTGCTTCGATCGGTCTGGGATGTATAGCAAGAGCCTTAGCAGCCCCGTAGCCGACGACACGTCAAAGTGACACCAGGCGCTAAGACGGCCTGGCGTCTGTGAGACGGTCGCAGCAGAATACTCGGTGTCATGTCCTTCCGGGACCTGAACGACTGCCGCTGAGCTTCCCGGCGCCCGGTTAATCTCCAACCGCCCAGTGGTAATCTCGACCTTGCGGATTACAATAAGGGCGTTCTGTGGCTATTGCGCAGCCGGGTACGTCTTGCGCGTGATCGGCCGGACGAAGAGTTAATATCGTTTCCCACGATGGTATAGCTAATACAGCTCAGTTCGCCTTCTTCGAGAAAGGACAAAGGACATATGAAGTACATTGCACGACGCGGGTTCCTGAAAAAGAGTGCTGGTACGGCGGCTGCGTTAGCGGCCTGGCAGATCATTCCGCGGCATGTATTGGGGCAGGGGCAGACACCGCCCAGTGAGAAGGTCAACATCGCCGGTATCGGTATCGGTGGGCAGGGCGGGCACGATATCCGTCAGTTGGAAAGCGAGAACATCGTGGCCCTGTGCGATGTGGACCAGCGCCGGGCCACGGGGTTGCTCAATGCCTTCCCTAAGGCCGCGTACTACCAGGACTATCGCAAGATGCTCGATGAGAGGAAGGAAATCGATGCGGTGGTGGTAGGCACGCCCGATCATATGCACGCCTTTGCCTCCATGGCAGCCCTGCAGCATGGCAAGCATGTATATTGCGAGAAGCCGCTGACACACTCGGTGTGGGAAGCTCGCCAGGTGGCCACGTACGCACGCGAGAAGAAGCTGGCCACGCAGATGGGCAATCAAGGCCAGGCCAGCGCGGAGACGCGTGCGCTGTGTGAGATGGTGTGGATGGGCGTCATCGGGCCTATCCACGAGGTGCACATCTGGACCGACCGGCCGTCGCAGGGACTGTTCAACGAATACTGGCCACAGGGAGTGGGCCGCCCAACCGATACGCCGCCGCTTCCGGTTGGGATGAACTGGGACCTGTGGATTGGCCCGGCGCCGATGCGGCCGTACCATCCGGCGTACCACCCGTTCAAATGGCGCGGCTGGTGGGATTTCGGCACCGGCGCCTTGGGTGATATCGGCTGTCATTCCATGGACCCGGTCTTCCGCGCCTTGAAGCTGGAGCATCCGACCTGGGTGCAGGCATCCTCCACGCGAGTCAATACCGAGACCTATCCGCTGGGTTCCATGGTGACCTATTCCTTCCCCGCTCGTAGTGCCGATCCGCAGACGAACAATACCCATATCAAGGGCCTTTCCGGCGAGCAAGCTGGGGCCGTGAAGATGCCGGCGGTCAAGCTGACGTGGTATGACGGTGGGCTGCGGCCACCGCGTCCCGAAGGCTTGCCCGAGGATCGCATGATGGGTGACAACGGGCGTCTGCTGATTGGCGAAAAAGGCTTCATCCTGGGCAACAGTGTTTATCCCCAGTCGCTTCGTTCCGACATTGCCGGCAAGACTCACTTCATTCCCCAATCACCTGGCCACTACCGCGAGTTTGTTAACGCCTGCAAAGGTCGGGGCCCGGCGGGATCGAATTTCGATTTTGCCGGCCCACTGGCCGAAGTGGTTTTGCTGGGCAATGTGGCCTTGCGTTCGCAGTTGCGCGAGCCGCTAACGCGGCACAAGCTGATTTGGGATCCGGTGGCCCTGAAGATCACCAATTTGCCGGAGGCCAATCAGTTCCTCCGCCGCGAGTATCGCCAGGGCTGGACGCTGGTGTAGAGATGGCCAGAAGCTTAGCGAAGGGCGCTTCAAGGCGCTGCGTCTCTCGGCGGCGCCACCGTAAAGTCGTTAAGGACCGAATACTCCGCGTAAGTGCTCCGATGCACACGGGTTTCCGCCGCGGTCCCCCCAACCAAGGCGTGTTCACTCGATTGACACGCGGATTCATGACTATTAAGATGAATTTATGCCCGCACTTTTCTCGAAGACTTGATACGCGGCCTTTCGGTGCCGGTTGACAACGAAGCGTCGGAGCCACTGCCGGCGCGGGTCGTCGGGACGGTCCACCCGACTTCGTTTTGACCCATTTTCCCGGATGGTTTGGTTGGTCAGGAGTTCCTTGGTTGACGCGTGATCTTGACCCTACGTCAGCGATTGTCCTTGCAGGCGGTGTCGGTTCGCGGCTCCGCTCGGTGGTAAGCGACCGCCCCAAGGTGCTCGCCGCGGTTCGCGGCCGGCCATTCTTGGCCTATTTGCTCGATGTCCTGGAAGAGGCCGGGATCCGCAAGGTCGTGCTTTGCACTGGATACATGGCAGCGCAGGTGGAAGAGACTTTCGGGCCGGCTTTTGGCAAGATGCGGATCGTCTATTCCCGGGAATCGACGCCCCTGGGGACCGGAGGAGCCGTACGGGCCGCAGCAGCCCGTATCGCGGCGGAATCCGTGCTCGTGATGAACGGCGATTCGTTCTGCGAGGTCGATCTGCCGGCAATGGCTGCGGCACATCGGGCACGAGAGGCCGAGGCGACGATCCTCCTGACCGAGATCCGCGATGCGCGGCGTTTTGGGCGGGTGCAGATCGGCGACGACGGCCGGGTGTTGGCCTTTGAAGAGAAAAGCGCCCGCGGCGGGCCCGGTTGGATCAACGCGGGCGTTTACCTGCTGCACGCGCCCGCTCCTGGAAACGATTCCGCAGGACCGCGCAGTGTCGTTGGAGAGGGAAGTCTTTCCGGCCTGGATTGGCCGCGGTCTGTATGGTCACCCGGTTCCCGGACGGTTTTTGGACATCGGAACGCCCGAATCGTTCGCCGCGGCGGAAGTTTTCTTTGCCCCGGCGAGGAAGCCACAATGATGACCCGTTACCTAGAACGGTATTTGTTCCCTTTGCTGGAAATAGACGAGGAAACGGAATGAATTCCGTGCTGCGAAAGCGAAGATTTGTTGCCTTGGATCGCGATGGCACGATCATCGTGGAACGCCAGTACCTTTCCTCCCCCGATCAGGTGGAATTATTGCCCGGCGCGGGGGCCGGTCTGAGGGCGATGAGCGAGATGGGCCTTGGCCTGGTGATGGTTACGAACCAGTCCGCGGTGGGGCGGGGTTACTTCGACCTGGCTCGCTTAGAGGAGATTCATGGCCGCTTGCGAGAACTCTTGCTTGCCGAGGGCGTAGAATTGGAGGGGACCTATATCTGCCCTCATACGCCCGAAGATGGGTGCGATTGTCGCAAGCCGTTGCCGGGGCTGCTGCTGCGGGCTTCGGGGGAATTGGGGTTCGATCCGGCCGACGCTGTCGTAATCGGCGATAAGCCGTGTGATATCGAGTTGGGACGAGGTGTTGGTGCAACGACCATTTTAGTTCGTACGGGTTACGGTGCGGAGCACGAGGCAGCCGGGACGATCATGCCAGATCACGTTGCTGACGACCTCGTCGAAGCGGCCGACTTCCTTCGAAGGCGGATCGCGGCCGGAACTTCGGGCTGTTGTGGCGAGGGGACTGCGACCGCAGCCGAACCGGCCCGGCGGGTTTGAGCGGTTTTTTCGAAGAAAAGCAAAGGAATAACGATGATTATTTGTCGAACACCGTATCGCATATCATTCCTGGGCGGCGGAACCGACTATCCGGCCTGGTACCGGCAGCATGGCGGTGCGGTGATCGCCGCCACGATCGACAAGTATTGTTACCTGACTTGCCGCTACCTGCCGCCGTTTTTCGAACACCGTACGCGGATCGTCTATTCGAAAATCGAAACCGTGCAATCGGTCGAGGAAATCGCCCACTCGGCCGTCCGCGAGATTCTCAAGTTCATGCAGGTCGAGCGCGGGGTGGAGATCCACCACGACGGCGATCTTCCCGCCCGCAGCGGCATGGGCTCCAGTTCGTCATTCACCGTCGGCCTTCTGCACGCGCTGCACGCCTTGCAGGGGCGAATGGTCAATAAGCACCAGTTGGCCATGGAGGGAATCCACGTCGAGCAGGATTGTCTGAAGGAGACGGTCGGCTCGCAGGACCAGGTGATGGCCGCTTACGGGGGATTGAATCACGTCCAATTCCTGGCCAGCGGCGACATCGCAGTCCGTCCGATCATCATGCCGGTGGAGCGGATTTCGCAGTTCAACAAACACATCATGTTGTTCTATACGGGGATCAAACGCACGGCGTCGACGATCGCCGATACCTATGCCAACGATGTCGAGCCGCGCCGCCGGCAACTCCGCATTCTCTTGGACCTGGTGAAGGAAGGGCTTTCGATCTTGTCGGGCAACCAGGACCCTGGCGCCTTCGGCGAATTGTTGCACGAGGCCTGGTTGATCAAACGCAGCCTGAGCCAGAGCGTGTCGAACTCGAGCGTGGACGACATATACCAGGAAGCGCGGTCGGCCGGCGCGATCGGCGGCAAACTCCTGGGCGCCGGAGGCGGAGGTTTTGTGATGTTCTTCGCCCCGCCGGAAAAACAGGAAGCGATCCGCCAGAAACTCAAGGGACTGATCTGCGTTCCTTGCAATTTCGAGTTCTTCGGTAGCCAGATCATTTTCTACGACCGCGAAACCGACTATTCGCGTGAAGAAGCGTCCCGCAAGAACGGCTGCATCAACCCGTTCGAGGAACATGCGGAGAAGTTCTGCGACCTGGGGGAAACGCCGTGCGCAAAACCTCGGTAATCTTCGTTGCCGGGGGCGAGACCCTGATCGGGGCGGCGATCGTGCGCGTCTTGCGGCAACAGGGTTACCAGCGGGTCTACGGCGAGCAACTCGACCTGGCTAATGCGATGGCGGTCGATTCGTTCTTCGCCCGGCACCGGCCCGAATACGTTTTTCATGCCGGGGGGCGCAGCGGCGGGATTGCCGCCAATACGAAAAGGCCGGCCGAGCTGGCTTATGACAATTTGCTGGGCAGCGTCCACGTCGTGCACGCCGCGCACACCTTCGCTGCGCGGCGGCTCTTGTACCTTGCCAGCTCCTGCAGCTATCCGCGGCTTTGTCCCCAGCCCATGCGGGAAGAAGATCTCCTCACGGGCCCCCTGGAGCCAACCAACGAGGCCTACGCCGTTGCCAAACTGGCCGGCATGAAACTCTGCCAGGCCTATCGGCAACAGTATGGCGACGAGTTTCTGGTGGGGATCCCCGCCAACGCCTTCGGCCCGGGCGACGATTTCAGCCCGGAAGATTCGCACGTGATTGCCGCCTTGATCCGCCGCTTTCACGAAGCAAAACTGCGTGGCGATCCGCTGGTTTCGATTTGGGGCAGCGGCCGGCCGCGCCGCGAGTTCATCTATGTCGATGATCTGGCCGATGCCTGCCTGTTTGTCATGGAACATTACCGCGACCTTGCTGCGCACGGTGCCTGCAGCCCGGTGAACCTGGGCGGCGGGACCGACCTGTCGATCGCGGCGCTGGCCGAGAAGATCCGGGATGTCGTCGGTTTTGCCGGCAGGCTGGAATTCGATGCCACGCGGCCCGACGGCATGCCGTTGAAGGCCCTGGATTCTTCCAAGCTGCTGGCCCTCGGCTGGCGGCCGACATTGGCTTTCGACGACGCCTTGCGGCGGACCTACGAATCTTTTCAACTTTCCCTCGTTTAACCCGGAGCCAGCGGCGACGGAAGGCACCGTCGCCGCTGGCTCCGGGTTAAACGAATGCCAAAGCTCGTACTACTTGTATAGGAGAGACAAACCATGACGCAGGCCGGAGCATCCGCCGTCAGAAACCTCGATTGGCCCTTGATGCAGAACAACATCACGCGGGGGGACATGGACGCGGTCGTCCGCTTTCTGAGCGACGGCGAACCGATCCTGACCCAAGCGCGGCAGGTCCAGGCCTTCGAAGGCGAATGGTCGGAGTGGGTGGGGACGAAGCACAGCGTCTTTGTCAACTCGGGTTCGTCGGCGAACTTGATCACCCTGGCGGCGTTGCGCGAGACGGCGGGCCCGGGCGAGGTGATCGTGCCGCCGCTGACCTGGGTCTCGGACATCGCCGCCGTGCTCCAGAACGGCTTTACGCCGGTGTTCGTGGACATCGATCGCCGCACCCTGGGCGTGCAGCCCGATCAGGTGCTGGAGAAGATCGGCCCCCGCACGCGGGCCGTGTTCGTGACGCATATCCTGGGCTACAACGCGCTCACTCCCGCCTTGATCGCGGAGCTGTCGGCGCGGAACATTCCGCTGATCGAGGATGTCTGCGAATCGCACGGGGCGACGATGCAAGGCAAGAAGCTGGGCAGTTTCGGGCTGATGTCGGATTTCTCGTTCTATTACGCCCATCACCTGAGCACGATCGAAGGCGGGATGGTTTGCACCGACGATCGCCACCTGTACGAAACGCTCCGCATGCTCCGCTCGCACGGCATGGTGCGGGAGTGCAGCGAGCAGGAGTTCAAGACGCCGTACTTCCAGCGGCATCCGGACCTCAACCCCGATTTCATCTTCGCCTTCCCCGCCTATAACGTACGTTCGACCGAGATCAACGCCGTGTTCGGCCGGTCGCAACTGAAGCGGCTCGACGCCAACAATCGGCTGCGGCGGCGGAACCTCGATCTTTTCCTGGCGAACCTCGACTCCGGCAAGTACCAGACCGACTTCGCCACGGAGGGGAGCTGCAACTATGCCTTCACGCTCGTCTTGCAAGAGCCCGATGACGCCTTGCGCGACCGGGTAATGCATACCTTGCGGGCTCATCGGGTGGAGTTCCGTCGCGGCACTTCGGGCGGCGGCAACCAGCTCCGCCAGCCCTACCTGCGGCGGGTGCTGGGCGACGAGGAGTGCCTGCGCTATCCGAACGTGGACCACATCCACTTCTACGGCTTTTATGTCGGCAACTATCCCGATTTGCCAGAAGAGAAGGTTCTCGCGCTTTGCGAGATCCTTAATTCCCTGTGATGGGCTGAGCGTTTCAGCGCCAGCCATCCGCGACCACCAGCGGCACGTTCTCGAACGGCAAAACGGGTTCAGGGCACGGGACTTCAACCCGATTCAAGTTAGTGTGGTCAGCATGATCCAAGTAACCTGCCGCGTCCAGGTCGTTAAGTAAGGCTCTTGACGCCATCGGTCCTGCGGGTCAGGTGGATTCTCCGGCAGTGGAGGGATCTGACCTGGATTTTCATCGGATCGCATTGGAACCAATCCTCCCACGAACCAGATGCGATGCCCTGCGGACAAGGTCTTCGCCATCTTCTCCCACAAGGGCCGGATGGGTTCGTTCTCGGCCATCTTCTCCTTGAGCAAGTCGAATCGCTGAATCGACATGTCGGACAGCTCCGGGACCGACGTCCAGGGAGCACGGCCATGGTAGTATCGATTGAACGTCACTCCGGGCCACCAGCGCACGACCACGATCAAATCATCGGGGCCGGCGACGCTCTCCAGCTTCTGGGCCAGCAAGTCGACATTTGTGAGCCGGACGTGCATCAGTGGCCAGATCGTGAGGACGATGATCGCCACCAGGATTGCAACCACCGCCATCCGCACGCAACGACCGATCCAATGACCGGCAATCAACAGGTCGACCCCCAAGTCGAACACCACCGCCAGGAAGGCCATGATGTCAATGTAGTACCAAACCTGAGTCGGCAACTGCGACTTGACAAGAAGATAGAGATAGCCCGACCCGCCGACCAGCATGAGCAGCGGCAGATAGACGATCAGTTCCTTGCGCGGGGCCCCTCGGACTGACCAAGTTCGCTTGCAATACCATACGCAGGCAAAGACGACAAGCAAGGGAAAGCCCATCCAAATCCAGTACATGAAGCTGCCGTAGAGCGTAATGGCTTGCGAAAAAATGGCGTAAAGGTGGCCCATTTCCACGGGCGCCTTGACGACTGCGCTCCAGCGGCCCTGCCGGGAGAGCGGATCGAGGTACGGCAAGAGGGAGAGCGCGGCGGTGATGCCGATCGCCGCGATCAGAGCCAGCAGTTTCCAGTCGCGCCGCCAAATCGCGACGGCCGCTCCGCCGGCCCCCATGGCAAACAGCAGCACGGCGTTGAAGTACATCGACTGCACGGCGAGCACCGCGGCGAAGAGCGCCAGCCCGGCGCGCCCCCGCGTGGGCGACTCCACCATCCGCCAGAACGCGCCGAAAAGAAAGAGCATGGTGAGCGTTCCCAGCCCGTAACCCCGCATCGAATCGCCGAACCAGATCACCGTGGGACTGAGCGCGCACAGCGTGAGCGAGACCAGCGGCGCGCTGCCGTGGAACTGCCTTACGACCCACCACAGGACGGCGACGATGCCCAATCCCATCAGCAGGCCCAGGCAGCGGAGGCTGAAGTCGGTTTGCCCCAGCCCCAGTTTGGTCCAGAGCCGGATGAGGAGGTGCCAGGCGATGGGGAACGAATCGTGTTCGTTCTTGTCCCACATTTCGGCCAGGGTTGGCATGTTGCCCAGGTTGACGATTTGCACCTCGTCGCGCCACAGGCCGCCGACATGCCGCACAAAAGTGATATGCAAAACAACGAGGGTCGCCGTCAGCGCCAGGCCAACTGCCAATTCGATCCAGGGCACATAGCGGGCAAAAGGCGGGGCCGGCTTGGGCGCGGCGGCCGGGGCCGGCTGCGGACTCCGCGGCGCCTTTGCACGATGTTGTGGGGCTCGTTTGGAAGCCAAGGTGTCACCGCCAGATGAGGAAGTCGCGCAGGAACTGATAAAGGAAAGTCAAGCCCCAGCGCCAGATCTGAAGCTTGCGAGTGCCGCCAATTCGCGGCGGCTCATCTCCCGGGATCTCGCCGATTTTCAGTTTACGGTGCGCAGCCCGAACGGAAAGCAGCGGTTCCCAACTCACGCGGGTGCGAAGCAGTTGTTCGGGCGTCCGATACCAACGATCCTGGTCGAGCTCGAGCTCCTTGATCAACTTGACCTTGTAGGCCCGGTAGATTCCCATGGCATCGGTATAGTGCGCCCGAAAGAGCAGGTTTACGGTGCTCGTGAAGAACCAATTGCCGAAACCGGTGAGAAAATCGTCGTCCTGACTCTTGGCGGGCGGGAGGTAGCGCGACACCATGACCATGTCGAATCCCTCCTCCATTTTGTCCAGCACTCGCGGAATCTCGGCCGCGACGGAATTGCCGTCGGGACTGAAGGTGATAATCACGTCACCGCGAACGAGAGGCAATCCTTCGAGGTACGCGGCGCGGATGCCCCGTTCCCGCTGAACGTAAATCTCGTATCCGTTTTCCTTCGCGTATTCGATGGTGCCGTCCGTCGAGCCGCCGTCCAGGATCAGTATCTGGTCGACCCAATCGCGCTGGATCTGCGGCATGATCGCGCGCATGCCGTCGATCTCATTGAGCGTGGGGATCAAGAGCGTGGTCTTAAACGGTCTGGCCATAGCGATTGCCTTCCAAATTCACTATTCACTGCGTAGGATGTTGCGACGCTCATACATTGCCGTAGGGGTGCCGCGGCAGCACCTGGAACGCCTTGACAAGTTCCGCGATTCCCTCCTGCAAGCCCCGGCGGGCCTTGAAGCCGGCGGCCTCGATCTTGGCGTTGGAGACGATATAATCGCGCTTGTCGGGGTCCTGCCCCAGCGCCGACTCCGAATATTCGAAGTCGGGGATCTGGCGGCGGATCTCTTCGCACAACTCCCGCTTGGAGAGGTTCGCCTCGGACAGCCCGACATTGTAGGGCTGGTTCTTCAAACGGTCGAAATTCTCCAGGGCGAAGAGGAAGGCGTCGGCCACGTCGCGGACGTGCAGGTAGTTGCGCTTGAAATCGGCCTCGAAGAGGACGACGTAGCGGTCGCGCACGGCGCGCAAGACAAAATCGTTGACCAGTAGATCGGTCCGCATCCGCGGACTGACGCCGAAGACCGTGGCCAGGCGGAAGGTGACCACGTCGCCGGCGTCCAAGAGGATCTTCTCCACTTCGGCTTTCACGCGGCCATACAGGCTGATGGGACGCAGCGGAGATTCTTCCGTGCAAAACTTGCCCTTTTCGCCGATGCCGTAACCGCTGTTGGTGGTCGGATATACGATCGGCTGGCGGCGCGAACGGTGCTTGAGGATTTCCCGCGCGCCGTCGACCACGATGGTCTGCGCGCCGACGGGGTCCCGGCTGCACAGCGGCGCCCCCGTGAGGCAGGCCAGCGGAACCACGGCGTCGGCTTGGGCCGTGCACTTGGCGATCAGGTCGCTGTTGCGGGCGTCGCCGCAGACAACCTCGAAGCGCGGGTTGTTGCAGCAATCCAGGAGGGTAACCTGCCGGTACATGAAATTGTCCAGGGCCACGACCGAGTGGCCGGCTTGAAGCAGCCGCGGCACCAAGATGCAGCCGATGTAGCCGCCCGCGCCCGTCACAAATATCTTCACGGTCGAATTTCCTATTTCTCGTTGTAAAAATCGCCCCATTCGACCACGATCGTGCTCTTGCCGTCGCTGCGCATGAGGGCTTTTTCGTAGGCCGGAAAGACCTGTTCCGGCTCGTCGAGGCGAATGACTTCGACGTTCCCGCACATCAGCCGCAGGGCGTCCGTGAAGTCGCCGACGTGCTGGTGCTGCGGGTGCAAGGGGCGCTGCGAGCCGATGCCCGTGCGAATGATGACTTTGGGCTGGTAGCGGCCCCCCGACATCAAGGAAAACTTGTCCAGGTGATTGACGATCTGGTTCATCGCCAGGATGAGAAAGTTCCAGCGGGGAAAAATGCTCACCGGCACCTGCCCGGCAATCGCCAGGCCGTTGGCCATGCCCATCTGCAATTCTTCGTCGACGGGCAACTCCAGGAGTTTCACTTTGGCGACGTCCGCGAGCGTATTGGTCATGGCCGTTCCCGCGCAGGCCACCGCCTGCCCCAGGAACACGACGCGCGGATCGGCCGCCAGGTAATTCATCGACCGCTTCAGTTCGTCGAAATACCGCATATCAGAATTGCACTCGCTTGCCGGCGCCGGCGTGCGGATAATGGGTCTGGTACTTGTAATACGTGATGTGTGGATGGCGGGTGTTTTCGTAGGTCAACGTGCGGGTGTTCCAGACCTCGCGGGTGTCGGTACAAACCGATTTGCCGTTGTCCTCTACGATCCAGTGGACGGGCAGATCGTGATTCTGGCTGTACTTGACGCATTCGTGGGCCACGCCCGTCTCGGAAGTCATTTCGCCCATGAAGCAGAACACGCGATTGGATCCGCCGCTGCGCTTGATGGACAAGGCGATGCCCACCGCAATCGGCAGCACGCCCGTGACGATCGCCGAGGAAAGTATGCGGTACTCGGGGAAGCAAAGCGAGATCGATCTGCCGGCCATGATCTCGGCTTTGAGAACGTCCCGGGGAACGCCCTTGAGCAGGCACTGGTAATGACTGCGCCAGGAACAGAGCACCCAGTCTTCGCGACGAACCTGCTCGAAGATCTCGATCATCGCCTCTTCGTTGCCGCTGTACAGATGCACCGGCGCTCTGATCTTGGCCTGGTTGAACTCGTCGGCGATGTCGTTCTCGAAGGCAATCAGGTCGTCTTTGGTGAGCGAAGTGATTGCGGACGATTGGACCGAACCCGGCGATGGACACCCATCTATTGGCGGTTGGATTGAAGTCATCTCGTTATAGCTTTATCGTAGCAACCACCGCCCAATGGTGTGGCAATTTCTAAAGCATAGCATGCCGCCAGCGACCTTTCAAGGCTTGGGGTGTCGGCGGTAAATTCCCCCCCAAATCGCCCAAAATGCTCGCAGGAATTCGCTCGGGAATCGCGCTCGCAACCCGACCGTCCTCCCCGATATTATTTTAATGCATCATTTCCCAGGATTGGTTGGCTCGTCCGGGGCGATTGGGATTTCAATCCCCAGATTAGTCGGCTGGTAGAGGGTCGTTCGATCTTTCGATATGGCCCCGATGCTCAACGTGTGGCGCCCCGGCCCAAGTTGGCGGACGGAAAAATCGCGGCGAAAAATACAGCGACTAATGTGCGACGCCGTCAGTTCCTGCTGCTTGCGCAAATCGGCCAGACGGCGGTGGAGTTCCGGCATCTCCTCCTGGATTTCCCGGCGGCGCTGGATGGCCTGCGGCTCAGTTTCGTTGACCAATTGCAGGTCGGCCGCTTCCAGTTGATCGAGCCGGCGCTGCACCTCGGCGATCTCTTGAGCGATCTTCAGCCTTTGAGCAATGTCCTCGCAGCGATAACCGTAGTAGGCAGGGTAGATCTTGTTATCGACTTCCAGGAAGACTCCTCCAACAAGTTCGTCTTGCTTGCCGTCCAAGGCGATTCCCATGATCGTGATCAGGCCGGTTTTCTTGTTGATTTGCTGATTCGGCTGGATTCGCGGCGGATACGGCAGGACGGGCAGGCCCTGCGTGGGAAAGGTCCAACTCGCAACATGGTCGGGCGAGCGGTAGACGTTCAGGCGGTGCTCCTTGAGAAATTCGAGCTTGGGGCGGACCTCCGACCCCTTCTGCCAAAAGGCGGTGGGGAGCGCTTCGTCGGGTTGCGTGTCGCTGGTGCAAAAAACGAAGTCCTTATAATCTCGCTCCTGCCACCAGGCTTCACCGACTTGCAGGCCTTCCGACATCGAGAGAACGATCCCCATGGCGATCAAGCCCACCAGTCCGCCCCACGCCGCCGCGGCCTGCCGGGAAAACTCTTTGCGCGTGATATTGCAAACAATGCCGTAAGCGCCAATCACGACGAAGAGTGAAAAGGTGGCATACCGCGAGGAGAGCGCTTGTTCGACGCCCCACTTGCCGATTTCCGGACCGCCGGCCCGGCCGACGGTCGTTTGCCCCTCGGTTATCAATCCAAACAGAATCATCGCCAGCCAGAAAATGTGCTTGCCGCCCTGCCAATCGCCCAGGGCCAGGAGGATGGCGACCGTGGTTAGAACCAGCAGAAGCCCGCCCGCCGTTTGCGCAACCAGCAGGGTCGGTCCAGGATAAAGTGCGCCTCCTACGATCGAAAGGAAGTATTCCCAGGTAAATGTCCAGGGAGGGTGCCAACCCGGTTTGATGTAGCCCCAGAAATAGACGACCCATTCCAGAATGCCGATCAGCGTCCAAATCGAGGCGAAGCCGATCTTGCGCCGCCGCGGCAGGGAGAGGGCAAGAAGTTGGACCAGGCCCACCAACCAGACCAAAAGCCCCTGCGCCGCGGAGAAACCGGCGAGCGTCGCCAGAATCAGCCCGCCGATGAATTTCAGCTTCAAGCGGTTTGGATCCGACATCAACTGCAGACAAAAAATGGTCGCCAGCGACAGGGCGGCCGCCATCACGAAAACGACCTGATAACCGTTTAGCATGTTTTGGCTCTGTCGCAGACTGAAGATCATGAATGCGACAGGCACGCTGAACCACGCATAGTGTTTCCCGCCATTGGTCCGGCGAATTGCCAGGATGATGATCGCCAGCATCCCAAGCAGCATCAGTTGAGTGAAATACAATTCGGCCATGATACTCCAATGGGTTGCCATCGCGAGAAGAAGCAGGGCGATCGACGGGATGAACGGGCGATGTTCATTGATCTGGATCCAGAAATCGCCCAACCGCAATGTTCCCGCATCCCACTTCTGAAGCAGCGGGGGAATGTTATTCAGTTGGTCTTCCCAGGCGATGTCTACACCGTAGGCGTGGACGTACAGGAAACCGGAAAGCACCGCAATCGCGATCAGGACCCACGCAATCCAGCGCGAACGCTGGAGGAACCAGGTTTTCGTTTGCAGCAGCGATTGGCGAGTTATGGCTTTGCCTCCAGTCGGCAGGGGTTTCGCTGCGGATGCCGCTTTCATCGGCGGACGAGATTTCATGGTATTCACACCTTGCGTCTCAAGTTGCCCTTAGAACCGTATTTGACGCTGATTGGCGCAACCCCTCTAGTTCTCGGGTTTTCGCCCTGCCGTCAAGACGAAAACACCGAACCAGCGTCCCAGACCGACTACTTCCATCAGCCAGTCGCAGGCATTGTAGAAACCGAGCAGTGCGTTCAATAATCTGGGGGCGACGGAACGATAGGGAATGTTGGCCTGGCAGCGCTGAGCGACGTTGACGAAAGCAGCCTGGCGAAAAGCGGTACGCAAGGTTTTCGGCAGAAGCGGGCACTCGTTCGGACTTACGCCTTTCGAGGAATAAAGGGGACTCTTCGGATGGCGGAAAAGTGCCATGGCGGGGTGCAAGAGGTTCGGGTCAAATGCAAACACGAAACCGCCAGGCCGAAGGACTCGCCGCGCTTCGCAGAGCGGTTGCTGCAATCCGTCGATATGGTGGAGCACGGAGCTGAAGGCAACCAGGTCAAAGCTGTTGTCGGGAAGCGGCAGCGACCGCGCATCCCCTTGGACCCACGTGGACTGAGGAAATTTCCGGCGAGCCCGCTCGATCGACTCGGCCGAGAGATCCAGTCCCACGTATCGGCGTGACTTGTCCGCATAGATCTGCCGTGATTGGCCGGTGCCACAACCGATGTCGAGGACTTCCAGCGGGTGCGACGATGGCACCATCTTGGCAAAGCTGCGCGACAACGTGCTCCAGCCTCGTGCGGCAAATGGATTGAAATCACCTTTTTCTCGCGCATAAGCATCGAAAAACTCGCTCTCGCGCTTGGCGGCAAGCTCTGCGGGCGGCTGATCGGCGGTCCGGTCCCTTGCAGGGGATTTCGATACTTCAGACATAAATGGCTCCTGAGGCGTATTCGGTTTAGTTTGCCAGATTACTCTCCGAATGACGACCGTCATGCAGCCCAAAGTCCACGATCTTATCCGGATGTCTTGCCGCTGGAACTAACCGCCGTGCCCGGCCCTTCCGCGTTCACTCTTTCCAAGAGGGCATCCACCTTCTCTTCCAGGCTCTGAATCCGGGACTCGACGCTTGAAACGTTTTTCTGATAGGCCAGGTTGGATGCGAGACGCTCGGCGATAAGATCGTCCGAGATCAATTGCCGCTCAAAGTACAGCCGCAACAGCGTGCAGAGATACTTGCCCCATTTCGCGCATTTTGAGCTTCGATGTTCCCCAGGTCCGGCCGTACCAACGAATGGGGACCTGGACGATCTCATAACGACGGATGAGCGCACTGAGCGACATTTCCAGGGTGATGTTGAAGTGGCAGGCCCGAAATGGGCCGCAATCGCGAATGACACTCGTGCGATATGCCTTGAAAGCGTTCGTCAGGTCGTTGAACCGTGTCCAGAACAGGAGTTGAATGCACCGGTTCACGATGCGATTGACGACCAGCTTCAGCCAGGGATAATGCTCGACCCTGCTGCCCTTGACGAATCGCGAGCCGTAAACACAATCATAGCCCTCGAGGATCTTGCGATAGTAGACGACGACGTCCTCCGGATCATCGGAGAGGTCCGCCATGTAGATCACGACGACATCGCCCTGGACCTGCTCCACGCCGGCCCGGACCGCGCGGCCGAACCCGCCCGGCGGCGTGCGGTTCACGGTGCGAATATTCGGATCGGCCGCCATCTGCTCGCGGATCACGCCTTCGGTGCCGTCGGTGCTGTTGTCGTTGACGACGATGATCTCATAAGGAATGTGATGGGCGTCGCGAACCACTCGCTGCAATTCCGCCAGGCACTCGCCGATGTTCCGTTCCTCGTTATGGGCCGGGATGACGATGGACAGCTTCATGGTACACGCTCGCGGTTGGAGGCTCTCGTGAGTTCCCTCACCTTGGCCCTTTCCCGGAGGGAGAGGGGACCAAAATACTTTCCAGGCTGGTGCGGTGTTCATCAATCCAGCGATGGATGTCGCGAACGATCGTTTGCGCGTTTCGGGATGGACGCCACCCCAGTTCCGCCGCGGCCTTGCGGGCGTCGGAAAGGTAGATCCGCAGATCGACGCTGCTGGTTTCCGGGACGGCTGCGACAGGCACCCGCTGCCCCGTTTCTTCCGCACACAGTTCCGTGAGTTCTCGAAGCGAAAGGGAAACGGTTTCTCCACCGCCGATGTTGTAGATCCGTCCATCCCAAACCGACGCGGTCTGCAACTGAGCAACGAGTAGATCAAAGAGATCGTCGACGTGCAACAGGTCGCGCACCTGTTTGCCCTGGCCGCCGTAGCCGATATACCGCAACGGCCGGCCAAAATAGTGATTGGCCACCCACAAGGTAATGACCCCTTGATCGACCTTGCCCATTTGCCACGGACCGGCCAGGATCCCGCAACGGTTGACGACGGCTTGCATCCCGCAGCCGAAGACGTACTCCTGCAACAGCAGCTCGCTCGCCAGCTTGCTCGCGCCGTAGAAAGATCGGGCACCTTCCAGCGGAAACGCCTCGGCAATGCCCTGCGGGGAGAACCCGGGCACTTCGTAGTTCTCGATCCAGCGGAACCGGCTCGGCGTCTCGCAGCAGGCAAGCCGATTGAGGGCATCGATGGGGTACACGCGACTTGTGCTGAGCAATACGAAGCGCGCTTTTCGCAAGCGGGCCGCTTCCAGGCAGTGCATGGTGCCGACCAGGTTGTTGTTGAGGACGTAGCGCGGCGAGCTGCCGACGCCGGCCTGCACCGAGGGCTCCGCCGCACAATCGATGAGCACGTCGAAATCGTCAAGCTGCTCGGAATCTTCGCGGCAACGGATATCGCCGTGCTGAAATCGGACGCCGGCCGCCTGCAAGCGAGGAAGGTTCAACTCGCTGCCCCGGCGGTGCAGATTGTCGAAAGCGGTCACGGTGACGGCGGGAAAAAGGCTCTTGAAGCGGACCGCCAGACTCGACCCCACGAATCCCGCCCCGCCCGTAATCAAAATGCTCTCAAAAGCCATATTGCACTATACGATCCGGGGCCATCAGGGTCGCTTGGACGCCGAGCAAAAGATTTCCCGCAAGATGCGCTGGAGGTCATAGCTGTAGGACCAGGCGGGATAGTGGGCCTGGAACTTGCGCGTGTCACTGATATACCAGATGTGGTCGCCGATGCGGTTTTGGTCTGAATAGACCACATTCATTTTCTTCCCCGCCATTTGCTCGCAAAGCGCGATGGCCTCTTGCATCGAACAATTGCTGTGACGTCCACCTCCCGCATTATAGACCTCGCCGGGCCGCGGGGCCTGATAAAAATGCCAGAACATGTTGATCAAGTCGAAAGAATGGATGTTGTCGCGGACCTGCTTGCCCTTGTAGCCGAAAACCGTGTAGGTCTGCCCGGAGACAGCGCACTTGACCAAGTAGGAGAGAAAGCCGTGCAGCATCGTGCCCGCATGGCCCGGACCGGTCAGACAGCCGCCGCGAAACGTGCCCGTTTTCATGCCGAAGTAGCGGCCGTATTCCTGGACGAGAGCGTCAGCGGCAAGCTTCGAGACGCCAAACAGCGAATGCTTGGTCTGATCAACGGACATCGATTCGTCGATTCCGTTGTCGGCAAACCGATGGCCGGGAGCCACTTCCCACCGCGACTCCAGCTCGACCAGCGGCAGCTTGTTGGGGTTGTCGCCGTAGACCTTGTTCGTCGAGGTAAAGATGAAGACCGCCTCCGGGCAAAGCTTGCGAGTGGCCTCCAGCAAGACCAGCGTCCCGTTGGCGTTGACGGAGAAGTCCGTTGGCGGGTCTTTCGCCGCCCAGTCGTGCGAGGGTTGGGCGGCGGTGTGGATCACCAAGGCAATATCGTTGCCATAGTCGGCGAACACCGACTCGATGCTGCTGGCGTCGCGGATATCGATGTCGTGGTGATGGTAGCCGGGAACGGTTGCCACCAGCTCGCGACAGCTCCATTCCGTGGAGGCGTCGTCGCCAAAGAAGGTCCGCCGCATATTATTGTCGATGCCGACTACTTCAAAACCCTTGCCGCTGAAGAATCGCACCGCTTCTGCGCCGATAAGTCCTGCCGATCCGGTTACGATTGCAACGCTCATAAGGGTCTTCCTTCAAAAAACGTCTCCAGATTGTCTAGTCTAGCACATCGCAAAAATGCTGGCAAACCGCAGCCTGCCTCCCGCCCCTGCGTCTGCAAGGCGCGAGGAATCTGCCCGGCAATATCGAAATACCCGACACAATCGAAATCGAATTGGCGCGGATGCCGTTCATTTCCGCCGACATATCCAAACGATGCACTCCGCGCCCGGATTGGGTTGATAACCGTTAAGGTTGCCTTTCCAGCCAAAACGGACGAGTTGAGTTTTGGCGTCATTGGCCCAGGGGAACAGCGGCGTTTCCGACACCCCTGTTCCGCCCCTGCGCCAGGGGAACGGCGGCATTCCCGAATCGCCAGTTTCGCTCGCAAGGTAGAGGATTTCACCCCCCGGCGGGCGCTCGACCAGGCCGACGACTTCGTATTTCTCGCGCAAGTAACCGTTGGCCCAGTACTGAAGGAAGAGTTTGGATCGCTGGTTGAAGAGCCACGAGCAATAGCAGTCGACCACCACGATGTATTTCGGGGCGGCCGCCTCGATCTCCGCGGTCATCTCCTTCTGCATGGTTTCAGCCAGAGGCTGCGCTTCCATCAGCCCGTAGGTGTAGATGTAACCGGTCGCCGAATTTCGCCGGCTGTAGAAGAACATCTCCGGCTCGGACCCCAATACGGCCACCGTGTCGTCGGCAGCCATGTGCTCGTTCAAGTAGCTGGAAATCACGGGGGCTTCGACGAACGGATTGCCGGTATAAATCAGGCGGCAGGCAGTCACCGGCGGCAACTGGAAGAAGAACACCCGGTACTGCCAGATCGGCCAGGCGGCCGTCGCCAGCCCGACCAGTGCTGCCGGAATCATCAACGGCGCAAACGTCGCGGCCGGCTCTGCCGCCGGCTTGGGACGCGATTTCTTCCGCCTTCCGTGCGATTCCTTCGCCGCAGCCGGCGCGGCGGCAAACGGCAGCCTCCACAGGTTCGCCAGCCGCAAGAAGTCTCCGCAGGCCGCGCCGGCCAACATGGCGACCGCCGGCAGCATGACGACGAAATAGTGAGAGCGAAAATAAAAACCCGGACACACGCACAGGAACGAGCAAAGGAGAAAACAAAAGAGAAATAACGCCCGGCCAGGCCGCGCCCGGCATCGAATCGCGAGGCCCACGCAGCCCACCAGCGCCAGCGTCCATGCGGTCCAGTCCGCCACGATCACGCGAGAACCTTCGCCCTGCCGGAACGACTGCCAGGCGTACGCCAGGGGGATTTCCCCGACGTACTCCCGCGCGTACGTCACGGTCCAGAACCAAAACTTGTCGAAAACGCCCGCCCGCCACAACCAAAGGCAGACGATCCCGTAGGGCAACACGACCGTTATGCAAAATGCGGCGGCCTGGAGAATCAGTTTCAGACTGCTCGTTGTGCCGGGTTGGGGTTCGCGGGAAGCCTTCACGAGACCCGCAAGCGTGTGAACCGCCACGACGGCCCCGCCGAAAACCATCAGAAAGACCCCCTGCTGCTTCATTAAGAAGGCCGTACCCAAGAGAAAGCCACTGGAAAGCAACAACCACCAGCGGCCCGATTGCAGGTGCCGCCAGAGCAGATAGGTCCCTGCCAACCCGAAGAAAGCGACGAAATGCGTGGCGTGCGCCGCCATGCCCAAGAGGGCCGGACTCTCCGACAGGATCGCATAGACGATGGCCGCCATGCCGGCCGAGAACGGATCGAAAAGCTCCCGCACGAAGCGATAGAGCAGCACGATCGTTGCCAGATTCACGGCCAGCAGTCCCAGGTGAATGCCCGGAGTCGTCTGCCCAAAGACGGCCATCAAGGCCGCATAGGCGATATAGGTCCCCGGCAGTTTCATGTTGTAGGCGAGCTTGTAGGGCGGCACGCCTTGCAGGATCAACTGCCCGGCATAGGCGAATTCGCCTTCGTCGCGCTCCAAAGGGAATGCGCGCAGCCGGACCCGCACATAGGTGGCAAAGATCAGAGCGATGGCCAGCAGAGACCAGGCAACGAAATCTACGATGCGCGGACGAGAAGGGGAGATTGCCATAGGGGCGGCCGAAACATTCACGGTGTTTGGGTTTCGCTCATGGGAGAACGTAACGTCTTAGCTCCACTATAGCTGAGCTTTCCCAATTCCACAATTTACGGCTTGGCCTCTGGTTGCAACCTGTTGGTGCCAAAAGGCTTAGAGCCGCAGGGACCCGAAGGTCCCGCGGCTCTTTCTCGTCGAATCTCGTCATTGAACCGATCCTGGAACCGGATCGCGGGGGGTTTACACCAGGTTCAGCGCAGGGTTCTCGAATTGGTTCTCGGGTCAAGCGAAGGATCGCCCGCTTCAGGACGACCTCGGCTGGAAAGTCAGCCTAGCACTTGCATCCCTTCTTCATTGGCTTCTTGGCGGTCTTCTTGGCGACCTTCTTCGCCGCCTTCTTCGCTACCTTCTTCTTGGCCATGATAAATCCTCCGTCCAAAGGTTCACGCCGCACGATGTCCTTCGATCAAACTACAGAGCGAGAACATTCACGCGGCATTGGGGACTGAAACAAATCGTCGAGTGAGCTTCGTTCGATGCGATTCCTTCGCCTCGCATCCTTGGAGCGCTCGCGGCACACTCCTGTGTGCCTGGGAAGCCCGAACAGAACATCCACTTCAGCAAAGTCTTCAACTTGCATGAAAATGACGAGCTGTCAAAGCATTCTTAAACATATTTGTAGCAGCTTCGAAATTAAATGCAACAGGATATTGCCGGAATTCTTAGCGAGCGTGATGGACGGGCATCGGGTAGGCCGGAACAAGCGCAGCGCAGTTCCGGCAGAGATCGGCATCGCGGCGATCCATGCCGGAACTGCGCTGCGCTTGTTCCGGCCTACGCTCTACCAACCGCCGCGGATTTGGTGCGACTGCAGCCTCGCGTAGTTCGAGTACGTCAGAAAGCCGAAGAAGGCCGGAAGATAGAGTTGACGCCAATCCATGCCGTCCTTCATGTTCATCTGCATGACGAGATACCCAGTCACCAATCCGCCCACGACCACGGAAAGGATCAATGCCGGGCGGATCGCATCTTGCGGATTGTTCAAGTAGAAGACCTGCTGCGCGATTTGGCCGCCGTCCAATGGATAGATCGGCAGAAGATTCACCAACCCCCACCACACCGTGATATAGAAGACGTCGCCGAGGAATTCATGCAAGAACTCATGATTGGGGATAGACACTGTAGGCACGAACTGTCGCCACGTTGGTTCGAAGATCGTGACGTCATAGCCGCCCACGTAACGCAGTCCTAGAGCTAACACAGCCGCCAGAATGAAGCCCGAGGCCGGACCCGCGAAGGCAATCAGCATGTCGCCCCAGGGGCCGGGCTGGCGGACGCTATAAGCGCCGCGATGCGGAATTGCCAGGCCGCCGAAGGAATACAAGACGATCGACGGGTAGTATCCGTAGAATTTCATCACGACCGCATGCCCCAACTCGTGCAAGAGAATGCAAACCAGCACGGCCGCGACCCACAAGACGCAGTAGATCGCCGGCTGATCCAGCCCTCCCATCATCGCCGCCATCAGCCAAAAATAGGGATGGATCCGCACCGGGTAGCCCAGCAGCGAGAAGTGCAAATCACCTTTGGTTGTCGGAGGCTCAGCCAGAAACACGGGCAAAACTCCTCAAATGGACAAAATCGCGGGCCAAACAGAAGAATTGTAGCAGGATGGCGGCGTTTTCGTAGGGTGGGAGTGGCGAGTGCGGTAGTGTAGGCCGGAACAAGCTTGCGCAGTTCCGGCAAGGATCGGCATCGCCACGATCAACTGCGAAATGTTTCCCATGCGGACATTTCTCGAACGCCGGGCACCAATGCCGGAACCGGCCCGCGACCCGCAAGCGGGTACCCCGGAGTGCCTCGAAGCTTGTTCCGGCCTACGTTGTCACCTCAACTCGCGCAAAATGTACTCTGCCGCCCGCGCCGAAGCCCCCCCGTGGGCCACTTCGGCCTTCAACTGCTCCAAGGCCGCAATTTGTCGGGCGAGGGCCGCCGGATCCTTCAGCCATTGAATCAAATGCCCGGCCACGGCGGCCGACTTGTCTTCGCAGGTGAGGTATTCGGGGAACAAGACCTTCTCCGCTCCCGGTTGAGACGGGTCGTAAGGGCTCAAATCGGCCGGATACAGCTCGCCCGTCGAAAGCAGATTGACCAGCGTGATATACTTGACCTTGCGAAATCGCTTCTGCACGGCGTAGGCCAACGGGCTGATCCAATAATGAATGACCGTCGGCTTGGCATAATAGAGCAATTCCATCGAAACCGAGCCCGAACAGGCCATGCAGCAGGTGGCTAGTTGCATCAGCTCCGGCGCTCGGCCAGAATAGACCTCGATGGGGGAAGAAGCAGGGGAGAAGGGGAGAAGGGGGAGGGGAGAGGGGAGACGGGGAGACCTCCGCATCTCCCCTCTCCCCTCTCCGTGTCTCCCTTCTCCCTTTCTCTCTTCTGCCGCGATCATCTGTCGGGCCATCTCGGCGTGCTTGGGTTTGAAGGCGGCAATGGCGAAACGGGCTTCCGGCACTGCTTGGCGCACGCAGGCGGCGGCCTTGAGGAAGCGGGGAAGATTGTGCAACACCTCCTGCGTTCGCGAACCGGGAAGAATGGTGACCAGCGGGCCGCGACTCGGAGTACCAGATGCCCCGCGATGGGCTGCGAGGAACGATTCGTCGAGCTTGTGCTGCCGCACTTCGTCGAAGAACGGGTGTCCGACAAACGTCGCGTTGCAGCCGCGTTGGCGGAACCACTCCTCTTCGAACGGCAGGCTGCACAACACGTGGTCGCTCAGTCGTCGCATTTTCTTGGCCCGCCAGGTCGCCCAGGCCCAGATTTGCGGCGGAGTATAATAGAAGACAGGGATGCCGTGGATCTTGGCCCGCCAGGCGATCCACCAATTGAAGCCCGGGTAGTCGATCAGCACGACGGCATCGGGCCGGCAGTGCCGGAAGAAGCGATCGGCGCGGCCGGCCAGGTCCCAGAACTTGTGGAGATTGGCCAGGGCCCGGCCGAACCACATGACCGCCAACTCGGTCAGATCGGCGTGGAGTCGGCAGCCGACGGCCGCCATCCGCGGGCCTCCGTAGCCGACGGCCTCGAACCTGGGGCAACGCTGTTGCAGTTGGCCAATGAGGTTGGCCGCGTGCAGGTCGCCGCTGGGTTCACCGGCACAGAAGAACAGACGCAGAGCGGGAGAGGGCATGGGGAAAGTATCGCAAATAAAGGCGGGAGGCGGAAGGCGGAAAGCGGAAGAGGAGGAGAGGAGAGGGGAGACGCGGGGAGGGGAGAGGGAGACGCGGCGATCCCGCGCTATGCCGCATCCTCGCGTCTCTCTGTCTCCCTTCGCCCCTCTCCGCTCTCCCCTTCTTCCCCCTCCGCGTTATCTTCCCTCCGCCTTTTCTTCTTCGCCGCGTGCAGTTACCATTAATTGCCGGAGGGTCATCATGGAATCGCTCGAAGGACGACTATTGCTCGCATCACCCCAATTGCTGGATCCAAACTTCGTCCGCACGGTGGTTTTGCTCGTTGAACATAACGATAACGGGGCATTAGGGTTAGTGATTAACCGACCGACTGGCAAGACCGTCCGGGAGCTGTGGAAGCAAGTTGGCGAATCACCCTGCGAGAGCCAGCAACCTGTCCACTTGGGTGGTCCGGTCTCGGGGCCTTTGATGGCCCTTCACACTGTGGACAGCCTGGCCGAGATGGAGATCGTGGAGGGCGTATTTCTCGCCGCCAAGAAGCAGAATCTCGACGAATTGGTCCGCCGCGACGAGCGTTTCAAGATCTTCGTCGGCAACTCCGGCTGGGGCCCCGGGCAATTGGAGGGCGAAATTGAGCAAGGGGCCTGGCGAGCGATTCCCGCCCGGCTGGAAGATGTTTTCGACGCTGCCGACGACCTCTGGCAACGACTCATGCAAAGGGCCGTGGCCGGGCTGCTGCCGGAATTGCTTGGAATCAAGCATATCCCCCCCGATCCCTCGCTAAACTAACGGTCGGTATAGCCCGTGGGTTTCGAGGTACTTTTCTACGGCCCGCGGGGTACGATAGCGAACCGACTGCCCGGCCGCCACGCGACGGCGGAGGTCGGAACCGCTCAGGCCGATCTCCGGCATCACAACCTCGTGCCGCCGCATGGCCTCAATCCGCTCGGGCAAGGCAATTCCCGACAACAGCCTGAAGTCCAGTGGCGGCTCGCCGGAGCGGCGAACGGCCATCGGCAAGGCAAGTTCGCAGATGCGTTCCGGTTGCCGCCACTGGGGCAGATCACGGAACATATCGGCCCCCAGTAGGAAGAATAATTCGCGAGCCGGATCCTCGTCGCGGAAATGGGCCAAGGTCTCGACCGTATAATTCACTCCACCGCGATCCGTTTCGTAGCGGCTGACGGAGAACGCCGGATGTCCGCCAATCGCCAATTCCAGCATTTCGATTCGATTCTGTGCCGGAGTCAATTCCCTCTGCTGTTGTTTATGGGGCGGAATCGCCGCCGGCAGGAACCACACGGCGTCGAGTTGGCCCTGTTCGCGACAGCATTCCGCCAGCAGTAAATGGCCGAAATGGACCGGATCGAAACTGCCGCCGAAGATTCCGATGCGCATCGAATACCTTGAAAGCCTTGCGGAAAAATGGGATAGTTACTGGAAGTGATTTGTCCTCAGTTTACCTTCCCCATGCCTCCCGAACAACGTAGCCTCTTCGACACTGATCCCGAGCCCTGGGAGGCCGACGACCAGGCGGAGCAACTCGTGGCCGGGGTCGTGCTTGCCACGGGGCCGGCCCAGGAGTTCGACTACCTCGTTCCCGACGCCCTCCGCGAGCAGGTCGAGCCGGGCCGTCGCGTGCTCGTTCCCCTGGGCAAAGGCAATCGGCAGGTGCTAGGCTATTGCGTGCGCATCGAAAGCCGGCTCTCCCGGGACACCCGGCGGGATACCCAGTACTCTGGGTCGGGGTCGCGGCCGTTGAAGCCGCTGGCCGAAGTAGTCGACCGCCGCAGCCTGCTCTCGCCGGCCATGCTGCGGCTCACTCGCTGGATTGCCGATTATTACCTCTGCCCTTGGGGCCAGGTGCTGGAGACGGTTTTGCCCGCAGGCGTTCGCGGACAGGCCGGCACGCGGATGACGACGCTGTTGACGCTCGATCCCCGCGGGGCCGAACTCTTGGCCGCCGACGAGCAGCGTACTCATCACGCTCCGCGTGATGAAATGCATGACCGGGCACCGACGCGGAGCGTTGGTCGGCGTGATGAGTACGATCGCCTGCCGGACAAGCATCGCAAAATCCTTCGTGCTTTGGCCGCGGCTCCCGAACCGCTCACGCCCCAGGAACTGGCGCGCGCAGCCGGTTGCTCTCCGGCGCCCATCGCCACGTTGCGCCGCAAAGGGCTCATCCGCTCCCATACTGCGCGGGTTTCCAGCGCCCGGCAGGCCGAAGTGACCCTGCCCCGCGAGGAACGTCTGACGCTCAACCCGGACCAGCAAAAGGCGCTGGATGCCGTGCTCGCTGCGCTGCGTTCGCAGCAGCATCATACTTTGCTGCTTCACGGTGTGACCGGCAGTGGCAAGACGGAGGTCTATATCCAGGCGATCGAAGAGGTGGTTCGATACGGCCGGCAAGCGATCGTGCTGGTGCCGGAGATCAGCCTCACGCCGCAAACCGTCGAGCGTTTTCGCCGCCGCTTCGGCGCCGTGGCCGTGCTGCACAGCCACCTGAGCGACGCCGACCGGTATTGGCACTGGCAGCGGATCGCGGAAGGTCGGGTGTCGGTGGTCGTGGGTGCGCGGAGTGCCGTTTTCGCCCCCACGCCGCATCTGGGGCTGATCGTCCTGGATGAAGAGCACGAATCGACCTTCAAACAGGAAGCCGCTCCCCGCTATCACGCCCGCGAGGTGGCCGTGGCCCGGGCCGCGGCCGAGAACGTGCCGCTGGTCCTCGGTTCGGCCACGCCTTCCTTGGAAAGCTGGAATCGTGCCCGGCTGGGCCAGTATCAAATGATCGAAATGCCGCAGCGGGTCTTGAACCGGCCGTTGCCCGAGGTGGGAACGATCGACCTGCGGGCCGAGGGCCAGCGGGTCGGCAGCCGTGGCAGCATCAGCCGCCTGCTGCACCAGGCGATTCAGGGCGCGCTCGACGACGACGGTCAGGTAATCCTGCTGTTGAACCGCCGCGGCTATTCGACGCACATCCAATGCCCGGCCTGTGGCGAGGTGGTGCGTTGTCCCGACTGCGACATCGCCTTGACACACCACAAAACGGGCGACCAGGTCCTTTGCCACTTGTGCGATTACCGCACCGCGCCCCCGACGAGTTGTCCGGCCTGCGACTCGGGCGAAATCCGTTACTGGGGCCTGGGAACGCAGAAACTGGAAGCCGAAGTGCGGGCCCGTTTCCCCAACGCCCCCTTGCTCCGCATGGACTCCGACACGATGCGGGCCCGCGGGGCCCACGAAAAGGCCCTGGCCGAGTTTCGCGAGGGCAAGGCCCGCATCCTGCTGGGTACACAGATGATCGCCAAGGGGCTCGATTTTCCCAACGTGACGCTGGTCGGCGTGATCCAGGCCGATACGGCCCTGCACCTGCCCGACTTCCGTGCAGCGGAACGGACCTTTCATCTCGTCACGCAGGTGGCCGGCCGGACCGGTCGCGGGGACAAAGGCGGTCGCGTGTTGGTACAGACGTTCAGCCCCGACCATCCGGCGATCCGCGCCGCGGTGCGGCACGACTATGCGGCCTTCGCAGCCGAGGAGTTGCCCCTGCGGGAATTGTTGCACTACCCGCCTTTTGCGGCGATGATCCGCCTGGTGATTCGCGGTGAGTCGGAGGCCCTGGCCAAGGAGTTTGCCCAGCAGTTGGGCCAGGGCGTCTCGGCGGCCTTGGAGGCCCGGCAGGCCCAGGCCCGCATATTGGGGCCGGCCCCGGCGCCCACACCGCGGATCCGCGGAAAGTACCGGTTCCAGATTCAGATTCAAGGCCCAGACGGCGACAAATTGCGGGCCGCCGTGCGCCATGCCGAAAGCCATGCCCAACCCCCCGCCGAGGTCGAGTGGATCGCCGACGTGGACCCGATCAATATGCTTTGAGCTTCCGCTCTCCCTCCCTTTGGCGTACAATGAACCTTCATGGCCTACAATTCTCTCAAGCGCATTTTCGGCGAAACCAAGCTGGAACTGAAACTTCTGTTTCTGTTCGGGATCGGGCTGTTGGTGATCATCGCGACAGCGTTCTTGTGGTACGGGCAGAGGACGGCCAGCCTGGTCTACGAGAAGAACCAAGATGCCGGCCACCTGCTCGTCGATACGTTTATGTTCACGATGCACATGAGAGAGATGGAATTGAAAAAGGCCGAGAACAATGGTCCAGTCTTGAAGGGCATTCCACCTTTGGCCGAGGAGGAACGCGCCCAGCGAGAGAAGGAGACTCTGTGGATCAAGGGGATGTTCAACGACTTCGTCACGTCGGAACACAAGCCGAAACTCATTCGACCCCGGAAAAGCCCCGACGAGGGCGGCCCAGAAGACGAGTTTGAGCGCAAGCTCTGTGAGAAATACCAGACTCCACCCTCGCGGTGCTCAGAAGATCCTGAGACGGTTGAGTTTTCGGAGCGCTTTACGAAGGGCAATACTGAGTACGAGTACTTCAAACCGATCTACGCCCAACAAAGCTGTGTGACGACGTGTCACGCGCCGCCCTTGGGAGGCTCAGGCATCGATACGATGGGTTCGGGCGTCCCCTTTTCGGGGGAACCCTCCACGCCCGGCAGGCAAGGCTGGCAGGTTGGCGATCTCATGGCGATTACAAAGGTGACCATTCCCAACCGGTCCACGCAACAGAAGTTAAGCACGAACATGGCCATCCTCTGGACCTATGCCATCGTCACCGTTTTTCTCGGCATGCTGACTTTCTATGCCATCGTCCGCTATGTGATCGTCAAGCCCCTGCGGCACCTGCGCGACGTGAGCGACGCCGTGACCCGCGGCAACATCGCCTTGCGGGCCGAGATCCACACCGGCGACGAGTTCGAGGAACTCTCCACGGCCTTCAACCGCATGTTGCGGACGCTGATCACCATTCAAGACGAGCTGCGGCAGGCCAACGTGAATCTCGACGGCAAGGTCGACGAGCTGGCGCAGGTGAATATGCGGCTGTACGAGATGAACATGCTCAAGAGCGACTTCCTGGCCACCATGAGCCACGAGCTCCGCACGCCGCTGAACAGCATCCTGGGGTTCAGCGAAGTCCTAGCCGGCATCGATGCCCTGGACGACAAGCAGAAGCGCTACGTACAGAACATCCAGAAGTCGGGCAAGACCTTGCTGGAAATGATCAACGACATCCTCGACCTAGCGAAGATGGAGAGCGGCAAGATGGAGACTCGCCTGGCTGATTTTCGCATGCAGCAGATCATTGCCGCCCAGGCCGACATGGCCCGCCCGCTGGCCGAAAAAAAGAACATCGACTTGGAAACGAGCATCGAACCGGACCTGCCGCCCATGCACCAGGACCAGGCCCGCGTGCAGCAGATCGTCAACAACCTGCTTTCCAACGCCATCAAGTTCACGCCCGAGGGAGGGCGGGTCTCGGTCACCGTCGCACGCGACGAGGCGGACTGCCTCGTGATGCGCGTCACCGACACGGGCGTGGGGATCGCCGTGGAAGATCAACAGGTGATTTTCGAGAAGTTCCGCCAGGGGCGGGTGGGCGTGCCCAGTGGTGACGCCATGACCCGCGAATACTCCGGCACCGGGCTGGGACTTTCCATCGTCAAGGAGTTGTGTAAGCTCTTGGGGGGCGAGATTTCGGTCGCCAGCGAGTTGGGCAAGGGGAGCACGTTCACCGTTCGCATCCCCTGGACGCTCAGCGACCCTGTGCGGGCGGATGCCCCGCTCAGCGAAGATTTTGACCAGTTTGCCCAATCGCGGTTCTAGTCCCCCTTTCCCGACCAACCGTCGGTCGGTGCCCGGAGAGGGCCGGGATCCTGGTCCCTTCTCCCTCCGGGAGAGGGCCGGGGTGAGGGGATTTTGAAGGGAGACCAACTGACCATGCCTGATATTCCTGCCAACGAAATGCCCGAAGTGCAGTTGTTCACCGACGGGGCTTGCAGCGGGAATCCGGGGCCGGGCGGCTGGGCGTTCATCCTCCGCCATCCGGCCACGGGCAAGGAACTCGAATCGTCGGGCGGGGAGCGGGAAACGACCAACAACCGCATGGAAATGATGGCTGTGATCCGCGGCTTGGAGGCCCTCAAGCGTCCGACCCGCGTGGAGATCGTCAGCGACAGCATCTACGTCGGCAAGGGGTTCACCGAATGGATGCCCAAGTGGAAGCTCAACGGCTGGCGGCGCCGCGAGGGCGGCAAGTTCAAGCCGATCAAGAACGAGGAGCTCTGGCGGCAGATGGACGAACTCCTTTCCCGGCATCAAGTCCGCTTCACGCACGTTCGCGGGCATCAAGGCCATGTGGAAAACGAGCGCTGCGACACGCTGGCCGTGGCCGCGTATCAGAAGTACGTTTGATTATTGCCCCTTCACCGCCGGGTGTTCGAGCTTCTGGCTCTCCAACCCGGCCTTGGCGAGGATGATGTAGAGCACGAAGCCGACGATAAAGGCGGCAACCGGCGGAGCGGGGATGATGTCCTTGTATTGCTCAAGCGACCCGACGTGCTTCGCTACAAGGCCAAAGGCTCCGACCGCGAAACCGACAGCCCACGAGATCCAGCCCGCCGGATTGAACCCGGCACGCGGGCCGGCCCACTTGCGCCCGGCCAACAGGTAGTCGGCAGCCATCGCGCCGCAGATCGGTCCGAACGACGCACCGATCACCTTGAAGACATCGACCGCGTTGCCGGCCACCCCGGTTACCACGAGGATGATCGAGACCAACGTGCCGATGCCGCAAGAGATGAACGGGTTCACTTTGGGCATGGTGTTCTTGAAGCTCGCCGCCGCAACCAGGGCGCTGAAGCACGCCCCCGGAAAGGCCGAGAGCACCAGCAACAAGTTGAAGATATTCGCCGTCCGCGGACCCACGATCGTGGTCATCAGATCGGTTGGACTTAGGGGGTCGTTGATGGGACCGGTTGCCACGAGCTTGTGCTCGGCGCCGAAGGTTCCGGCGACAATCAACAGGGCCAGACAGCCGGTGAAGATCGTCGCTCCGGCCACGCCGGCAAGGCCGCCCAAAGACACATCTTTCTCATTGCGATTGCTCGACGCGATATCCACACCCGCCGCCCCCGCCGTGGCGAAAAAGCCGACGATGTTGGCCGCCGCAAAACAAATCAGCGCCAAGGCACCCACGGGTGGGTGCGCGGCCGTGCTCGTGCCGTCCGGCAAAACGTGGGGCAGCATGTCGGGCTTGAAACTGCCAACGCCGGAGATCGTCATCGCCGTGAGAATCAACAGGATCACCAGCGGAAGCAGCGGCAGGAACGTGGCGACTTTGGCCACGTAGCTGATACCTTTGAGGCCGACCAGTGCCGCGGCGATCGCCCAAACTATGCCAATCGTCAACTGCACGGCAGGGACCGATTCTTGTCCGATACAGCGGGCGAGCAGCAAGGAGGAAAAATACGCATTCACCGCCAGCCAGCCGAATTGCAACACGCCCATCAAGAAACCAGGCATTAGGAGTCCGCCTTGCACGCCGTACGTGGAAGTGCCCACGACCGCCAGCGGCAGGCCGGTCTTCATTCCCAGCAATCCCGGCACGAGAAAAAAGCAGAAGTGGCAAATCACCGCCCCGACGACCACCCCAAGGATTGCCGGACCAAGCCCCTGGGCCAAGATGCCCTCGGGCCGGGGAGCATCGCTATAGGGCACAGTCGCCCAGAATGCGAACCAGAGCATGATTGACGCGTAGGTTTGCGCCGTGGTCATGTACCACGGCACGCGCTTATCTTTGGGAACCGGTTGGGCGGCAGCGACATACGACGGAAGCGAGGCCATAATTTTCTCTCCTCAAAAAGAAACCCGATCACTCGACAAAGACGCTTTTGGACAGTTCTTTCACAAACCCTCCAGGCCCAGGACGGAATTCCACTGGAGGGACAAATAAAAGTATACTTGCTTCCGCCTCATTGTGAAATGGAAGTGGTTTGATAAATTAGGGAACTTTGCGGACGAAACTCGGAAAGTTCATTCTGTTGATTGAATCACACGCAAATTGCCTATCTTAACTCGCGGAATGGCTAGGCAGGCATGGCTCATTTCTCCCATTCCTTCCTTGACCTTGTCGCCCCCGCACGGGTACTATACCCACCTTATTTTGTCACCATAGCGCAACCCAAGGGGGCGAGTCGGAGTTCGTCTTCTGTAGGTTGTTGATCGGCATGGTCCGCCCAATGCGACGAATTGCATGGAAGCAAGTCGCCTGGCTGTTGACCCTGGCGGCGATCGTCCGTCTGGGCGCGGCCGTTTATTGGCATCAGCACTGGGACGGCCAATTCGTCTTCGGTGACAGCCAAAGCTACTTCGAGCTGGCCCGCGCGATCGCGCACGGCCAGCCTTACCAGCTTCCTAGCGGCGAACAGGTTTTTCGCGCCGGGCTATCCGCTCTTGCTTTCGCCGGTGCTGTGGTTTTTTGACGACCCGCATGCCGTGTGGGCGGCACGCCTCGAAAACTGCATGTTCGGCTTGCTGACGGTGTTGGCCGTGGCCTGTTGGGCATGGCAAGTCTTCGGCCCGCGTGCCGCCTGGATTGCCGGACTGCTCACGGCGGCTTATCCCGAGGCCGTCGCCATCAGCGTGCCCGTTCTGAGCGAAGCCCCGTTCTGCCTGCTGGTCGCCGTGAATCTGGCAATCTGGACGGCGGCATGGAAACGCGGTACTCATCGCGCTCCGCGTGATGGACCTCACGCGGAGCGTGAGCAGTACGTTCTCGCGCTACTCGCCGGCGCGTCGGCCGGCGCGGCTGCGCTCGTGCGGCCAAGTTGGATACTGTTTCTGCCCTTCGCCTGCGCCTGCGGTCTGATCTTCGGCCAGCGCCGCAAGCAATTGCTGCTGGCGGCGGCGATGTTCGCCGGCTTCGTCGTGGTGATGCTGCCATGGTGGGTGAGAAACTATCGCGTTACCGGCCACTTCGTGCCCACTACGCTACAGGTCGGTGCAAGTCTTTACGACGGTTGGAACCCGCAGGCCACGGGGGCCAGCGACATGCGTTTTGTGCCGGAATTTGCCGAGGCCCAGCGAAAAACCGACGTGGACCGCGCGGAAAGCGACGGCTTCGAGTATCGTCTCGATCGCCGTTTCCGCCAAGCGGCCTGGGATTGGGCATGCGCGAACCCAGGCCGCGTCGTGCGTCTTGCCGCAATCAAGTTCCTGCGGCTTTGGAATCTCTGGCCCAACGAGCCCTCCTTTGCCGCCTGGCCGGCACGGTTGGTGGTGCTCGTGACTTATGTGCCGCTGATGCTCGTGGCCGGTTTGGGACTGCGGCGGGCGGCCAGTTTCGATTGGCCTGTCGTATTGTGCTGGCTGCCTGCCGTTTACTTTACGCTCTTGCACACGGTATTCGTCAGTTCCATTCGTTATCGGCAGCCGGCCATGCTGGGATTGATCGTGCTGGCGGCCGGTTATCTCGCGGAGTTCGGAAAAATCCCCTCCTACGGACAGCGGTTGGAAACGCAATGAACCTCTCCCTACGGTTACGGTCGGAATCATTTGACTCCGCCCAAATAAGAAACCTGCAAACGGAATCGCTGCCATCGTGCCCAAGCGCCTGATCAGCTTCTGTTGGTTCTGGTTCAAGTGGGGCCTGATCGCCTGTGTGGTCGGGGCTGCGCTGCTGGTGCCCTATTTCTATTACCGCATGGATGAAGAGATCCGCCGCCGTGTCGAGGAACTGCTCGCCCAGCAATACCCGGGCTTGCAGATCAAAATCCACTCGGCCGCGCTGATGAAGGGCGAGGGGATCACCCTCCGCGGGCTGTCGATTATCGATCCCGCGGCGGAAGGACCGGGGGCTGAGCTGTTGAGCTACGATGAATGCTTTGTGGCGTGCCCCACCGATCTGTCCGATCTGTACAGCGGCGAAATCAAGCCCCGGCGGGTGATCGTGCGCCGGCCGACGCTGCGGATGACCCGCCGCGCGGACGGCACTTGGAGCGCAGCCCGATTGTTGCCGCTGCCGAGATTCCCCGGCCCCGCGCCGGAGGTCTGCTTTGAGAACGGCACGATCGAGATCTTAGATCCCACCAAGGCCGTGGCCTGCACCCTGACACTGCGCGACGTCAACTTCACGCTCTCGCCCATCGGGCCTGCGGAGGGCCTGCCGGCAACCGCGCGGCGGCGGCGGATCCAGGGCACGGCCAGCGGCGATTACTTCCACCGGGTGATTTTCGACGGCGAAGTCGACCCCGACCAGCCGGGGTTGAAGATCGCCGGGACGATCGACGGCGTGGAGATCTCGCCTGAGATGCGCAGCGTCCTGCCCGATGCCTTCGGGTGCGATCTTTCGCTGCTGGGCTCGTTGCGCGGGCAGACCGAGATCCGTTTCCGGGTCCACTACGATCCGGCGTCGCCGGAGCGCTGGAAGTTCGACGTTGCCGGCCAGTTGGCCCACGGCCGCATCGACGACCCGCGGCTGCCGCATCCGCTGACCGAGATCCGCGCCACGGTACACGTCGATAACCAGGGCTTTGCCATCCAGGAACTCAAGGCCCGCAGCAACCAGGCCACGCTGTCGTTGACGTGCAGCGGCGGTCTGAAGCCGTCCAGCCCGATGGCCGTCGAGGCCGACATCAGCCAATTGCCGCTGGACGAGCAACTCCTAGCGATCCTGCCCGCCAGGCTCCAGGAAGAATGGCGGAACCTGCGGCCGGAAGGCCTGGTCAACGCCAGCATCAAGCTCCGCTATGACGGCCGCGCCTGGCAACCGCAGGTACGGATCGAGTGCCAAAACGTCTCCTTTGCCCACCGCGAGTTCCCCTACCGCCTGGAACGCGGCAACGGCTGGCTGGAATTGAACGACGACCGCCTGCAGATGAACCTCTCGACCTTCAGCGAGACCAAATTGGTCCACATCGTGGGCGAGATCCGCAATCCGACGAACGGCCCGACGGGCTGGCTGCAGGTCACCGCCGATGAACTGCCCATTGACGAGAAGTTGCTCAAGGCCCTGCAGCCGCACGCCCAGTCGCTGGCTCGTTCGATGGATCTGAAAGGAGCGATCGGCTTCGAGTATGAGCTTTCCAGGGAAATTCCCCAGGGGCCGGTCCATCAGCATCTCCGCCTGCGGGCCAGCCGCTGCTGGTTGCGCTATGATCGTTTCCCGTTTGCTGTCTCGAATGTTCGCGGCGAAATGGAAATGATCGACGGCAACTGGTGGTTCCGCAATCTGGAAGGCTACAACGGCACGACCCGCGTGAGCGGCGACGGCGCGCTGACGGGCACGCCCCAGGGCGACGAACTGGTGCTGCGGCTGGGCGCGGCCAACGTGCCGTTGGAAGGCGAGCTCCGTGACGCCCTGCAGCCCGGCATGCGGCAAGTTTGGGCCCTGCTTCAGCCGCGCGGAATCATCGACATCACGGCCAATGTCCGCTACATCGACCAGCTCAATCTGCTGGACGTTTCGGTTCGCGCCGAACCGCGGAGCGAGACCTGCTCGCTCGAGCCCGTGCAATTCCCTTTTCGCTTCGAGAACGTGCAGGGCATTTTCACCTATAGCAGCGGGCGCGTGACCTTCGAGCGGTGCAGCGCCTGGCACGGGCCCGTGAAGATCGCCTGCAACGGGATATGCAGTTTTCAGCCCGATGGCGGCTGGCAGCTCCGCCTCGATCGACTCGCGGTCGATCGACTGCGGATGGACCGGCCCTTCCTGCAGGCGCTCCCGCCGCAAGTCAAGAAGGACCTGGGCGAGCTCAACGCCACGGGCCCCATGAGCCTGCAGGGTTGGATTCTTCTGGCCCGCGGCGCCGGTCCGGCCGAACCGACAACTTCGCAATGGTACCTGGACGTGGGGCTGAACCAGGTGGGCGTCGATTGCGGCACGCGGCTGGAAAATATTTACGGCAAGGTCCGTCTTGGCGGCTCGTCGGATGGAACGCACTTCCAGATGCGCGGCGAGCTGGCACTGGATTCCTTGACCTGCCGGGACCACCAGTTCACGCAGGTGCTCGGGCCGTTCTGGGTCGATGACCAGGTGGCGATCTTCGGCCGGGGGGTGGCGCAGCGCGACAACCAGTTCTTGCTGCGGGGCCAGCCGCCCGCGGAGCAGCGGCCCGTCACCGCCAGGGTCTTCGGCGGCGCCATCGACGGCGACGGCTGGGCGTCGTTGGGATCGCCGCCGCGCTTCAAGCTTTGGGCAAACCTCGTCAACGCCGACCTGGCCACTTGCGCCCGCGAGCTGGGCGGCAACAGCCGCAATCTCCTGGGACAGATCTCCGGCAAACTGGTGTTGGAGGGCGTCGGCCACAACCGCACGGCCCTGGAGGGCAAGGGCTACCTGCAGCTCCGCAACGCCAACATCTACGAGTTGCCGGTGATGGTTTCCCTGCTCAAGATCCTCAGCATCAAGGCACCCGACCCCAACGCCTTCAGCCAAAGCGACATTGACTTTCGCATCCAGGGCGAACACGTCTACTTCGACAAGCTAGACTTCAAGGGCGACGCGATCAGCCTGTTGGGCAAGGGTGAGACGAACTTCCAGGGCGGCAACACGCAGGTCGTGTTGGCGGCAACCGTCGGCCGGGGCGACGCTGTGCCTGCGCTGCGGAAACTGTTTTCCGGAGCGAGTCAACAAATCATGCAGATTCGCGTCACCGGCAACTTGCAGAATCCTGACATCCGCCAGGAAGCGTTTCCCGGCGTGAACCAGGCTTTGAAGAACCTAGACTCCATGTCAAGGAGCGGAGTACCATGAGCATCGGACCCATGTCCAGCATCGCCGGCAGCGTGGCGGGAACTTCCCTGGCCCAGACCCGGGGTTCCGATATCGACCGTGCCCAGCAGGAGAGCGCCGCGCGGGAGCTTCGCGCCGAAAGCCAAGAGAAGGCCGAGCTGGCGGCCGGCATCGGCGAGGCCGACGGCGACAACCACCAGACCGCCGAACGCGATGCCGACGGCCGGCGTTTGTGGGAGTTTCCCCGGCGGAAGGGCGAGCAGGACGACGGCAGCGAAGAGCCGCGCCAACCCCGCAGTCAAGACCCCACCGGCCAGAGCGGCAGCATGCTCGATCTGAGCGGGTGACAGCGCTCGTAGTCCCGGCTTCAGCCGGAAATCCGTGGCAAACGCCGCCGACCAAGAGCACATGGTGCCTGGGCGGGACTACGAACTCTTAATTCCCTGTTGCCGCAAAGTTCCCCGCCGTCTAAAATATCGCCATGCACTTCACTAAAATGCAAGGCGTGGGCAACGACTACGTTTATGTCGATTGCTTCACCGAACCGATTCCCCCACAGCCCGATGCGCTGGCCAGAAAAATCTCCGACCGGCACTTCGGCGTGGGCAGCGACGGACTGATTTTGATCTGCAAGAGCCAGCAGGCCGATGCCCGCATGCGGATGTTCAACGCCGACGGCTCCGAGTCGGAGATGTGCGGCAACGGCGTCCGCTGCGTGGCCAAGTATGTCTACGACCACGGCATCTGCCGCAACGAAACCCTGCGGATCGAGACGGGCCGAGGCATCCTCGCCCTCAAGCTGGAAGTCGCCGCAGGGCGGGTGCAGAAAGTTTGCGTCGATATGGGCGAGCCGATCCTTGAGCCGGCACGAATTCCTGTCGAGTTCCCGCGCCCATTCGACGGCGATCGGATCGTCGATTTCCCGGTTGACAAGTATATTCCGTTTGATCGCGCCGCAGCCTGGGTGGAGGATTGCGGCTGGGACCCGCGAATGACGTGCGTTTCCATGGGCAACCCGCACGTGGTCTTCTTCCCGCGCTTGGTCGAGGCGGTCCCGCTGGAGTCCGTTGGACCGTTCTTGGAGCGGCAACCGATCTTTCCGCGGCGGATCAACGTGCACGTTGTGCAGGTCCACAACCGCCGCGAAGTGACGATGCGGACCTGGGAGCGCGGCAGCGGAATTACCTTGGCCTGCGGCACCGGGGCTTGCGCCGTCTGCGTGGCCGGCGCGTTGAGCAGCCGTACCGAGCGGAAGATCCTTGTCCATCTGCCCGGCGGCGACCTCGAGTTGCACTGGGCCGAAGACGGGCACGTGCAAATGACGGGCCCGGCCGTGGAAGTTTTCAGCGGCGAGTGGTCGCTCCCATGAAACTGGACCATCCCATCCTGTATAAACTTGCGGCCCTGGCGGGCTCCACGGCCGTCCGCGTCTGGATGGATACGCTCGACTATCGCGTCGTGTTTTACGATGCGGATGTCGATCCGGCCTCGCCGCGATGCCGCGGTCAGAAAATCTATATCTTCTGGCATGAATACATTCTCCTGCCGCTGGCCATGCGGGGACACTGCAACCTGGCGATGTTGCTGAGCCGGCACCGCGATGCTGAGGTCCTGTCGCACGTTGCCTACCACATGGGGTTCGAATTCGTGCGCGGCTCGACGAACCGCGGCGGGGTGGCAGCCTTGCGGCAGCTCTTGGACAAGAGCCGGCACATGCACCTGGCGATCACGCCCGACGGCCCCCGCGGACCACGGCGGCAAATGGCCCCGGGACCGATCTTCCTGGCCTCGAAACTAGGAATTCCCCTGGTGGCCATGGGGGTGGGTTACAACCGCCCGTGGCGGGCCAAGAGTTGGGACCGGTTTGCCATCCCACGGCCCTGGAGTCGTGCCCGATGTATTCTTTCGCCGGAGTTGCACGTCCCGCCCGATCTGGACCGCCAGGGGCTGGAGCATTTCCGCTTGAAGGTCGAGCAGGTGCTGAATCGGTTTTGCCTCGAGGCCGAGCAATGGGCCGCAGCCGACAGCCGCCTGGTGGGCCAATTGACCCCGCAACGTGCCGTCAAGCCGCTCCCGCTACGGCAGGCGTTGGGCTGGCTCGAATATCAATTTGGAGTGCGGTGATCTTGACGTCCTACGACCTCTTTTCCCCGCTCCCCGACGATTCGCCCCCGCAGAAACCGGCCGGGCCGCAGATCCTATCGGTCGGGCAACTGACTGCCCAGATCAAGGACCTGCTGGAAGCCTCTTTCGGCAGCGTCTGGGTGGCGGGCGAGATCTCGAACCTTGCCCGGCCTCAGTCGGGCCACTGCTACCTGACGCTCAAGGACGATCGCGCCCAGATCCGCTGCGCACTCTGGCGCAACGTGGCCGCGCGGGTGCGGTTCGATCTGCACGACGGACTGGAAGTGGTTTGCCGCGGTCGGATCGATGTCTACGCCCCGCGGGGCGACTACCAATTGATCATTGAGAGTATTGAGCCCAAGGGCATGGGGGCCCTCGAGTTGGCCCTGCGGCAGCTTCGCGAGAAACTGGCCCGCGAGGGTCTCTTCGACCCGCGGCGGAAGCGGCCGTTGCCGCCGTTCGTGCGGCGGATTGCCGTGGTCACCAGCCCGACCGGCGCGGCGATCCACGATTTCCTGCAAGTCCTTGGCCGGCGGTGGCGGGGGGCCGATGTGATCGTCGTGCCCACGCGGGTGCAAGGCGACGGCGCGGCCGCCGAGATCGCTGCGGCCATCGCCACGGTCAACCAACTGCCGCTGGCGATCGATTGCCTGGTCGTCACCCGTGGCGGGGGCAGCCTGGAGGATCTTTGGGCCTTCAACGAAGAAGCCGTGGTGCGGGCGATTCATGCCTCGCGGGTTCCTGTGATTTCGGCCATCGGCCATGAGATCGACGTGACCCTCGCCGACCTCGTGGCCGACGTCCGCGCCCTGACGCCCAGCGAGGCCGCCGAATTGGTCGCGCCGGCAGCCGAGGACCTCTTGGCCCGCTTCCGCCAGACCGAGAAGCGGCTCGCCGCGGCCCTGCGCTGGCGGCTTGCGGCGGCCAAGTCGCGACTGGACGCCGTGGCTGGCCACCGCGCCTTCCGCTGCCCGCTGGAACGCATCGAGGACTTGGCCCTGCGCCTCGACGAACTCGATGCCCGGGCCAATCGTGCGGTGCGGCAGCGATTGCTGCTTGTCCGCACCCAGGTCCAGCAGCAGGCCGCGCGGCTGGAATCGCTCAGTCCGCTGGGTGTGCTCTCGCGCGGTTACAGCCTGACGCAACGGGCCGCTGACGGCCGGGTCGTGCGCGCCGCGGCGGAATTGACGCGCGGGGACGAGATCGTCACGCGGTTCGGAGAAGGAAGAGCGATGAGCAGGGTGGAAAACGTGGAGTTGTGATGAGTATTGGCAGGATTGAGACACTCATGAAACTTGAACCGGCTGCGGCCTCCAGCCCCCCGAAGGACGGCATGATTCCGCCAAACGAAAAACTCCAGCCGATCGGAGCACTCCACGGGCGGTTGAACCAGCGACGGGCGGAGGGCTGCGCGATCGTGCATACCCACGGCACGTTCGACCTGCTGCACATCGGCGCAGTCCGCCACTTGCAGCAGGCCCGGCAGTTGGGCGGCGTGCTGGTGGTCACGATTGCGCCTGACGCCGCTCTGCTGGGCGCAGGGATGCGGCCGTTGTTCAACGAGGATCTGCGGGCGGAGGCCTTGGCCGCCTTGTCGAGCGTGGATTATGTGGCCGTGGCCAAGGGCCCTTCGGGCGGCGAGGCCATCCAAACGATTTGCCCCGACATTTACGTGCCTTGGGAGGAAAACGGCCCGAGCGACGTGGATGATCGCAAGCTCCGCGAGAGCGAAGCCGCCATCGTCCGCGCCGTGGGGGGCCGGTTCGTGGCCTTGACTTCCACCGGCATGAAGACCGTCAGGCTGAACCACCATGCGTCGCTGGCTTTCACGCCGGAAGCCCGCGAGTTTCTCGATGCGTTCCGCACGCATTACTCCCCGGACGACGTGGCCGCCGCCCTGGAAAAAGCCCGTACCACCTCGGTGCTCTTCGTCGGCGAGACGATCATCGACGAGTACCAATACTGTGAATCGCTCGGCAAGTCGGGCAAGGAACCGGTGCTGGCCGTGCGCTACGTTGCGGAGGAGAAATTTGCCGGGGGAGTGCTCGCCACCGCCAACCAATCGGCCGCTTTCTGCGATCGCATCGGCATGCTCACGCTGCTGGGCGCCAAGGACTCGCACGAGGAGTTCGTCCGCGAGAAACTCGATCCCAAGATCGACGCTTCGTTCCTGTACATGGCCGGGGCCCGCACGATCCTCAAGCGGCGGATGGTCGAGACCTATCCGTTCCAGAAGCTGTTCGAAGTCTACTTCATGGACCAGGAGATCCCGGAAGCGGTCCACAAGGCCCTGTATGCCCGCCTGCAGGCGATCCTGCCGCGCTACGACGCGGTGGTCGTCACCGACTATGGCCATGGCCTGTTGACGCCGGAGATCATCGCTTTGCTCTGCGGCAGCGATCGCTTCCTGGCGGTGAACACCCAGACGAACGCGGCCAACCAGGGCTTCAACAGCCCGTCGAAGTACGCCCGGGCCGACTTCCTTTGCCTTTCCGAGAAAGAGCTTCGCCTGGAGGTCCGCAATCGCACCAAGGACCTGCGATCGATCGTGGCGGAAACGGCCGAGCGGCTCTCTTGCAAGCAGATGATGGTCACGCGCGGGCGAAGCGGCAGTCTGTGCTACCATGCCCAGCAAGGATTCTTCGCGATCCCGTCGTTCACCACGCGGATCGTCGATCGCATCGGGGCCGGTGACGCGCTCCTGGCCGTGACTGCGCTTCCGCCGCCCAAGACGTGCCGGTGGAAGTCCTCGGACTGATCGGCAACGCCGTGGGCGCCCAGGCCGTCGAGACCGTGGGCAATCGCCACGTGGTCGCGCCGGAAGCCTTGAAACGACAAATCAACGACTTGATGAGCTACGATCATTGGATTTCAACCCAGTAGGGTGGGCCGAACTTGCGTAGCAAGTGCCGGCCCACCATGATGTTCGAGCGATTGTACGTCAGGCTTTCCACCTCACACCGAAAAGAACAAGGGTTGATGGTGGGCCGGCGCTGGTTGCGCTCGCTGGTCCCACCCTACAGAAGATGGAGCATACCTTGGAAAACCAGAAGCGTGGCCGGGTTTTCGTGCCCGGCGGTGCAGGCTACGTGGGCGCCGTGCTGGTGCCCCGGCTGTTGGAACTCGGCTACGGCGTGAACGTCCTGGACCTTTATATCTATGGCGAGCAGGCCTTGGCGGCGGTCAGGGACCACCCCCATTTGCGACAGTTCAAGGGCGATATCCGCGACCAGGTGGCGGTACGTTCGGCCGTCCAGGGATGCGACAAGGTCATCCACCTGGCCTGCATCTCCAACGACCCCAGCGTGGAACTTGACGCGAATCTCAGCCGAACGGTGAACTACGAATCGTTCCTGCCGCTGGTGCGGATCTGCAAAGAGGCCGGCGTGCGGCGGTTTATCTTCGCCAGTTCCGGCAGCGTCTACGGCGTGAGCGATTCGCCCCACGTGACCGAGGAACACCCGCTGCTGCCGATCTCGCTGTACAACAAGTACAAGGCCCTCTGCGAGAAGGTGCTTCTGCCGGAGCAGACGGAGACCTTCGTGCCGGTCATCGTGCGGCCGGCGACGATCTGCGGCCATTCGCCCCGGCAGCGGCTGGATCTGACGGTCAATATCCTCACGAATCACGCGGTCAACGCCGGCCTGATCACGGTTTTCGGCGGCACGCAGATGCGGCCCAATCTGCACATCCGCGATATGATCGACCTTTACACCTTGTTGCTGGAAGCCCCCGCGGCACAGGTGGCCGGGCAGATCTTCAACGCCGCTTACCAGAACTACAGCGTTGCCGATACGGCGAAGATCGTGCGCGAGGTCGTTGGCCGCCAGATGCCCGAAAAGACCGGCATCGAGATCGTCACCACGCCGTCGGACGACAAGCGGTCGTACCACATCAACTCGGACAAAATCCGCACGGTGTTGGGTTTCGTCCCCCGCTACACGATCGAGGATGCGGCCCGAGACCTGATCGCGGCCTTCCGCGCCGGCAAGCTGCCGGACTCGATGAACAGTATCGAGTATTACAACATCCGCAAGATGAAGGCGATTCAACTGAAGTAATTTGGAGAGCGGTGCCCGCGCCGCACTCCAGATGACACAAAACGATGGCCAACGAACGATATCTCGTTATCGGCAGCAACTGTTTTTCGGGCGCCAGCTTCGTGGCGGGCCTGCTGGAGACCGGTGCGGAAGTGCTCGGCACGAGCCGCTCGCCCGAGGCCGAGGCGGTCTTCCTGCCGTATAAGTGGATGCCGCACGACCGCTTCACCTTCCGGCAACTGGACCTCAACCACGATCTCGACAAGCTCGAGGCCGCGGTCCACGAGTTCCAGCCCGACTACGTGGTGAACTTCGCCGCCCAGGGCATGGTTGCCCAGAGCTGGCAGAACCCCGAGCACTGGTACAAGACCAATACCATGGCCATGATCCGGCTGCACGAGCGGCTGCGGAAGTGCAAGTTCATCAAAAAGTTCGTGCAGGCCTCGACGCCGGAAGTCTATGGCAGCACCCGTGGCGTGATCCGCGAGGATGCTCCCTTCAACCCCAGCACGCCTTACGCCATTTCCAAGGCGGCCTGCGACATGAACCTGCTGGCCTACCATAAGGCCTATGGATTTCCCGTCGCCTTCACGCGGTCGGCCAACGTCTGCGGACCGGGGCAGGCCCTGTACCGCATCATCCCCAAGACGATCCTCTGCGTGCTCACCGGCAGGAAGCTGCGGCTGGAAGGGGGCGGCTCCAGCGTCCGCTCTTTCATCCATATCCGCGATGTGGTCGAGGCCACGATCCGCATCTGCCGCAAGGGCACGCCGGGCGGAATCTACCACCTGTCGACCGATCAGCGCGAATCGATCCGCGCGTTGGTCGAAGAGATCTGCCGCCAATTGCACGCCAGGTTCGCAGATTGCGTCGAGGTGATCGAGGCCCGTTTGGGGCAAGACGCCGCCTACCTGTTGGATAGCACGAAGGCCCGCACGGAACTGGGCTGGAAACCCTGCCTGACCGTCAGCGACGTGATTTGCGACACGGCCGTCTGGATGAAAAAGAACCTCGACCGGCTGCGTGAAATGCCCGATCAATATGTCCACAAGGAGTAACTATTTGGAGTGCGGTGATTTATCACCGCTTTGCGGCCTTTGGCCGCTCTTGAAAGCGGCAACGACCATGCTTCGCCCGGCACCCGCGCCGTACTCCAAAGCGGCGATAAATCGCCGCACTCCAAATGAACAAGGAGTAACCGTTGATCGTTTCTGAAGACGAAATGAAAGCCATCGCTCGCGAGATTCGCGGGCAAGTGGTGCAGATGTCGCACGTCAAGAAGACTCCGCACCTGGGTTCGTCGCTTTCCTGCGTCGATATCGTCGTGGCCGTGTATTGGGGCGTGCTGCGGATCGATCCGCAAAATCCCTGGGACCCCGGCCGCGATCGCTTCATTCTGAGCAAGGGCCACGCCGCAACCACGTTGTATGCGGCACTGGCCCGGCGCGGTTACTACGCCCCGGCGGTCTTGGAGACCTATAATCAGGATGGCGGCCGCCTGGCCGAGCACCCCTGCTTGCGTTGCGTGCCGGGCGTGGAGGCCTCGACCGGGTCGCTCGGCCACGGCCTGCCGTTGGCCTTGGGAATGGCCCTGGCGCAGCGGATCCGTCGCGCTGGGGGGGAAACTCCCGGCTTGGCAAAAACCGTTTCATCGCAAGCCGGGACATTCCCCCCAGCGCGACGCAGTACCGCTGTTTCGTGCTCATGAGCGATGGCGAATGTGAAGAAGGCGCCGTCTGGGAAGCGGCGTTGTTCGCCGCCGCGCAGAAGATCGACAACGTGGCCGCGATCATCGACTACAACAAGTGGCAGGCCACCGGCCGCAGCGACGAAGTCATGGCCCTCGGCCCCCTGGTCGACAAGTGGCGGGCCTTCGGCTGGTCGGCCCGCGAGTTGGACGGCCACGACATCGGGGCCCTTCTGGCCGCTTTGGAAAAGCTGCCCGATGGCTCGGGCAAGCCGCTGGCGATCGTGGCCCACACCGTGAAAGGCAAAGGCGTCTCCTTCATGGAAGACGATAACAACTGGCACTATCGCACGCCGACCGCGGATGAACTGCAGGCCGCGCGCAAGGAGTTGGGGCTGGCATGAGAAACGCATTCGCCGCCACGATTACCGAATTGGCCGCCAAGGACGACCGCGTCGTGGTCCTTTCCGGCGATATCGGCAACCGCCTGTTCGACGCCTTCAAGGCCCAGTGCCCGGCGCGGTTCTACAACTGCGGCGTGGCCGAAGGCAACATGACGGGCATGGCCGCGGGCATGGCGATGTGCGGCCTGCGCCCCTTCACCTACACGATCACACCCTTCGCCACGACCCGCGTGATGGAGCAGATCCGCATCGACATCTGCTACCACAACTTGCCGGTGACGATCGTCGGCACGGGCAGCGGATTGTCCTATGCCTCGCTCGGGCCGACGCATCACTCGCTGGAAGACGTGGCCTTCCTTCGCGCACTGCCGAACCTGACCGTCGTTTGCCCGGCCGACGCGGCGGAGGTTCGCGCCGCACTGGAGGAAATAATCAAACTGGATGGTCCCGTGTACCTGCGGTTGGGCAAGAAGGGCGAGCCGGTCGTTCACAAGCAGCCGCCGGCGCTGGTGATCGGCCGCGGCATCACGGTCCGAGAGGGGAGCGACGTTTGCCTGTTGGGGCTGGGCAACATGGTCGCGCCGTCGCTGGAAGCCGCCGCGCTGTTGGAAGGCCGCGGCGTTTCAGCCAAGGTGGTGAGCGTGCACACGGTCAAGCCGCTCGACCAGGACCTGCTTCGCGACGTGCTGCAGCGGTTCGTCGTCGTGGGCGTGGTCGAGGAGCATAGCCGCATCGGCGGGCTGGGCAGCGCGGTGGCCGAGTGGGCTGCCGCGCAAGAGTCCCGCACCAAGGCCCGGCTGCTGTCGTTGGCCACGCCGGACCTGTTCCTGCCGGAAAGCGGGTCGCAAAAACATCTCCGCAAGCGGTTTGGCCTCACCCCCGACGCGATCGCCGATGTTATCGTGCGGGCGTATGAGGCCGAGAAGGCGAAAGTGTAGGGTGGGCCGAGTGAAACGAGTCCCACCACGAACGTTCCGCGAATGGCGGGACTCGTTTCACTCGGCCCACCCTACGGTGCGAAGCACGAACCTACATGATTATCGGCGTCGATTTTGACAACACGATCGTCTGCTATGACGGACTTTTTCCCAAGCTGGCCGTCCAGCAGGGGCTCGTACCGAACGATATCTGCGCGTCGAAGAGCGCCGTGCGCGATTACCTGCGGCAGATCGGGCAGGAAGAGCGTTGGACCGAGCTGCAGGGCTACGCCTACGGTCCGGGCATGCGCGAGGCCGGCTTGTTTCCGGGGGTGCTGGAGTTTTTCGACCGCTGCCGGCGCAGCGGTCAGGAAGTATTCATTATCAGTCAGCGCACGCGTTATCCATTTCTCGGCGCACGGCACGACCTGCACCAGGCCGCCCGCGACTTTCTCGCCGCGCACGGATGGAACGATCCGGCGCGGATCGGGCTTGCGGCCGATCACATCCATTTCCACGAGTCCGTGCCGGAAAAAGTGGCGCGGATCAACCAACTGGGCTGCACGCATTTCATCGACGACCTGCCGGAGATCCTCACGGCCGCGGAACTTCGCGCGGACGTCGAGAAGATCCTCTTCGATCCCAACGGGCAGCATGCCGATCGTCCCGGCCTGCGGCGCGTCGGTTCGTGGCAGACCATCGAGAATCTTCTCTTGGGCGAGGGGGCCTGAAATCGTGGAAACTCCGCATGCCAAGGACGTGGCAGCCCTATTGGCCGAGATCGGGCTGCCGCGGGACTTCCGTATTGCGAGCATTCCCGGCGGCGGCAACAACCGCGTCTATCGGCTCGATTGCGGCGGATCGTCGCTCTTGCTGAAGGCCTACTTCCATCATGCCGACGACCCTCGCGACCGGCTGGCTGCCGAGTTTTCCTTCTCCCGCTTTGCCTGGGACCACGGCCTGCGCTGCATCCCGCAGCCTTTGGCCCGCGATGATCGCAACCATCTCGGGTTGTATGCATTCATCCACGGCCGGGTCCTGGAGACGGCCGACGTCGGACGGGACGCCGTCGATCAGGCGGTCACTTTTTTTAGCGGACTGAACCGGCACAAACTCGACCCGGCGGCCCGGCATTTGCCCGACGGATCGGAGTCCTGTTTCACGCTGGCAGAGCACTTGGCCTGCGTCCGGCGCCGCATGTCGCGGCTCGTACAAATTCAAGGCATCTCGCCGCCGGATCGCGAGGCCGCCGCATGGATTTGCGACAAACTCCATCCCGCCTGGCAGCGGGTACAAGAGCGCGTGCTCCGCCAGGCCGCTGCTGGCGGCTTTGCCGTCGATGCGCCCCTTTCGGACCAGGACCGCTGCCTCTCCCCGTCCGACTTTGGCTTTCACAACGCGATCCTGGCCGACGACGGCCGACTGTGCTTCGTCGATTTCGAATATGCCGGCTGGGACGACCCGGCCAAGACGGTTTGCGATTTCGTCTGTCAGCCGAAACTGCCCGTGCCGGAGGAGCAGGCTGCCCGATTCGCGCAGGCCGCGGTTTCCGGGCTGTCGGATGAGGCGGTGCACCAGCAACGGATAACCTTGTTGTTGCCCGTTTATCGTCTAAAATGGTGTTGCATCATGATGAACGAGTTCCTTCCCGTCGCCAGCCAGCGGCGCAGTTTCGCCCAGGACGGCGGCGGGCAGGAGGAGCGGAAACGCTTGCAGTTGGAAAAAGCCGCTCGGGCATTGCAACGCGTCGAGGTTTGAGGAACCACCATGGCTCACGTCGATTTTCTTTCCACGGTCCACAAGAGCACACAGGTTCGGCGAGGGTCTCCTGACCCCGCCGACAGGTTCGACCGAAGGTCTCCCCATTCGCCGGGAGGCTTTCGGTTGGCGGCGTGGCTCGGTCAGAGACCGGCCACAACAGCGACATTGCAACGCGTCGAGGTTTGAGGAACCACCATGGCTTACGTCGATTTTCTTTCCACGGTCCACAAGAGCACACAGGTTCGGCGAGGGTCTCCTGACCCCGCCGACAGGTTCAACCGAAGGTCTCCCCATTCGCCGGGAGGCTTTCGGTCGGCGGCGTGGCTCGGTCAGAGACCGGCCACAACAGCGACATTGCAACGCGTCGAGGTTTGAGGAACCACCATGGCTTACGTCGATTTTCTTTCCACGGTCCACAAGAGCACACAGGTTCGGCGAGGGTCTCCTGACCCCGCCGATAGGTTCGACCGAAGGTCTCCCCATTCGCCGGGAGGCCTTCGGTTGGCGGCGTGGCTCGGTCAGAGACCGGCCACAACAGCGACATTGCAACGCGTCGAGGTTTGAGGAACCACCATGGCTTACGTCGATTTTCTTTCCACGGTCCACAAGAGCACCAAGCGCGACTACGTGGCGAGGGTGACCGAGTTCCCCAAGGCCGAAGCGGCCAGGCTGGCCAAGAAATGGGACGTCGAGTACTGGGACGGAGACCGCAAGACCGGCTATGGCGGCTATCGCTACGACGGCCGTTGGCGGAAGGTGGCCGACGCCATGGTCCAGCACTACGGCATCAGGCCGGGCGACCGCATCCTCGACGTCGGCTGCGGCAAGGGCTTCATCCTTTATGATTTCACGCAGGCCGTGCCGGGCGTGGAAGTTGTCGGCATCGATGTTTCCAAATATGCCATCGAGCACGCCAAGGAAGAGGTGAAGTCCTGCCTCAAGGCAGCCAGCGCCGCCGAGTTGCCGTTTCCCGATCGGAGTTTCGACCTGGTGATCAGCATCAATACGCTGCACAACCTGTACTGCTACGATCTCCACAAGGCCCTCAAGGAGATTGTGCGCGTCGGCCGCAAACATCAGTACCTCTGCGTCGAGTCGTACCGGACGGAAGAAGAAAAGGTCAATCTCCTCTATTGGCAATTCACCTGCGAGATGTTCTGCACGCCGCAGGAGTGGCAGTGGTGGTTCGAGCAGACCGGTTACCAAGGCGACCATTCGTTCATTTATTTCGAATAAGACCGTGAATTGCAGGAGGTCCACCCTACGGGAAACCCAATGAAATCCCTCGCGGCAATCCTCGTCCGACAAAAGGCCCCGCTGGTCTTGGAGGAAATCGACGTCCCCCGGCCGGCGATGGGCCAGGTGCTGGTCAAAATCCTCACCAGCGGCATCTGCGGCTCGCAGATCGGCGAGATCGACGGCGTCAAAGGCCCCGATCGCTTCTTGCCGCACCTGCTGGGCCACGAGGGGGCCGGCATCGTGCTGGAAATCGGAGAGGGCGTCCGCACGGTCAAGCCCGACGACAAGGTTGTGCTCCACTGGCGGAAAGGCGCGGGCCTGGAATCGATCACGCCGGTCTACCAGTCCAAGATCGGCCGCGTCAACGCCGGCTGGGTCACGACGTTCAACGAGCTGGCGGTCGTTTCCGAGAACCGCGTGACGACGGTCCCCCGCGATTTCGACGCCGACGTGGCCGCGCTCTTCGGCTGCGCGGTGACGACCGGTCTTGGCGTGATCAACAACAACGCCCAACTGAAGATCGGCCAGTCGATCGCCATCTTCGGCGCGGGCGGCATTGGGCTGAATATCGTCCAGGCCGCGGCCCTGGTCTCTGCGAACCCCATCATTGCCGTCGATCTGTTCGACAATCGCCTGGCCCTGGCGCAAAGCCTGGGGGCCACGCACGTGATCAATTCCAACCGCCAGGACGCCGAGGCCGAGGTCCGCAAAATTGCCGGCCCGCAAGGCGTGGACGTGGCCGTGGACAACACGGGCAACGTCAAGGTGATCGAGACAGCCTACCGCCTCACCAGTGCCCGCGGCCGTACCGTGCTGGTCGGCGTGCCGCCCAAGGAAAGCGCCGCCGCGATCTACACCTTGCCCTTGCATTTCGAGAAGACGCTTACCGGCTCGCACGGCGGCGAGGCCCTGCCCGAACACGATATTCCCAATTACGTCCGCCTCTACCAGTCGGGAAAGCTGCCGTTGAAGCCGCTGATCGGCAAATGCTATCCGCTGACCGAGATCAACCAGGCGATCCACGACATGCGCAGCGGCGCCATCGCCGGCCGGGCGATCGTCCGCGTCGCCGACGAGTAATGTACATTTTGGAGTGCGACGGCTTGCCGTCGCTTTTCAAAACGCAATGGGCACCGTCAGACGCGGAGCCTGCCGTTTTGAAAAGTGGTGGAGACCAAGCTACGCTCGGTGCCCTCACCGCACTCCAAAACCGCACCAACACCACGAGATCCCCCATGGCAGAAACCCGCGAACCCCAATACGAAGTCTGTCTCGACGTCCTCCGCACAGCAGGCCGGGCGAGCTTCGGGCTGATGAGCAACCAGGTCTGGCACGAAGACCCCAAGCGGCTGGTCTTCCTCTTGGCCCGCTACAAGTTCGTCGCCAAGATGTTCAGCGGGCTGCCGCGGGTGCTGGAGGTCGGTTGTGCCGACGCCTTCGGCACGCGGGTCGTGCGGCAAGAGGTCGCGCACGTCACGGCCGTCGATTTCGACCCCCTGTTCATCGAGGATGCCAGGCAACGCCAGGACGCCCGCTGGCCGATCGAGGCCCGCGTGCACGACATGCTCGCCGGCCCTGTTCCCGGCGGCTTCGACGGCGCCTATGCCCTGGATGTCTTGGAGCACATCCCGGCCGCCCAGGAAGACCAGTTCGTGGGCAATATGGCCGCCTCGCTCAACGAGCACGGCGCGATCATCCTCGGCATGCCGTCGCTCCAGTCGCAGGCCTATGCCTCGCCACCGAGCCGGGCGGGCCACGTCAACTGCAAGGACGGCCCGGGGCTGAAGGAAACCGTCCAGCGGTTCTTCCATAACGTCTTCATCTTCTCCATGAACGATGAGGTGGTGCACACCGGCTTTTATGCCATGGCGCATTACCTGGTCGCCCTGGGGTGCAACAAGAGAAGCGGCCGATGAACCAGGCGGAAACCGTGCTGGTGGTCGGTGCCGACGGCATGATCGGCCGGGCCCTCGCGGAGCGCCTCGCCGTCCGGGGCCGCCATGTCGTGTGCACGACGCTAGTGCCTACGCCGGGGGCGGTTGTCCTCGATCTGGCCCGCGATGCGGCCGAGTGGGCGCCGCCGCCGGCAGCGACCGCCTATCTCTGCGCCGCGGTCACCTCGCAGGACCAATGCCGGGCGGAGCCGGCGAAAAGCCGTGGCGTGAACGTCGAAGGCACGTTGGCCCTGGCCGAAAAGCTCGTCCGGCAAGGCACGCATGTCGTGTTTCCCTCGACGAATCTTGTGCTCGACGGCCGCACGCCCCACCAGCCGGCCGACGCGCCCTACGCCCCGCAAACCGAGTACGGGCGGCAAAAGGCCGAGGCCGAACAGCGCTTGCGGCGCCTGCCGGGCACTTGCGTAGTACGCTTCACCAAGGTCCTGGGACGCGCGACACCGCTGCTGCTGGGCTGGATCGCAGCCCTGCGAGAGGGCCAGCCCATCCGCCCCTTTTCCGACATGCTGCTGGCCCCCGTGCCGCTGGATTTTGCCGTCGAGGCCCTGCTGAAGGTCGCCGCTCGGCGGGCGGAAGGCGTTGTCCAGGTTTCTGCCGAAAAAGACATCACCTACGCCGAGGCGGCCCGGTTCGTGGCCGATTGCCTGCATGTTCCCCTCTCCGTTTCCGGGAGAGGGGCAGGGGGTGAGGGGGGACTCGTGCAGCCCGTCGCTGTGGCCGATTCCGGCATCGCGATCGAGTACGTCCCCAACCATACCACGCTCGATACCACGCGCTTACAACACGAATTCGGACTTGTGCCCCCTCTGGTTTGGGCGGCGATAACCCTGGCGATGCAGCCATGAACAGAGGTCAGAGGTCACGTGTTCGGCGAGGGTACGGGTTCGGCGAGGGTCTCCCGACCCCGCCGAGATGCCCGACCGAAGGTCTCCCACGCCCCCGGGGAGACCTTCGGTCGACGGCGTGGCTCGGTCAGAGACCGGCCACAACACTGGGCGTGGCTCGGTCAGAGACCGGCCACAACACTGGGAATTAAGTCATGAGCAGCCATAACGTCGAGTTGCTTTCCCTCGGGCCCGAGACGGCCTGCCACGTCTGCGGCGCTGCCGGACTGACGGAGTTTGCCGGCTTCCGCGACTTTCGCCGTATCACCTCCGACTGCCGCCCCTGGCCCGCCGGCGGGCGATTGTGCGGCTGCCCAGACTGTGGCAGCGTGCAAAAACTGGTCGATGACGTCTGGAACCGCGAAGTGGCAGAACTCTACGCCGACTATGCCATCTACGATCAGGCGGAAGGGGCCGAGCAGGCCGTCTTCGATCAATCGTCCGGGGCGGCCTCGTCGCGCTCGCAGCGATTGTTGACCGCGCTTTGCCGGTCGATCGAGTTGCCCGCCACCGGCCGAATGCTCGACGTCGGCTGCGGCAATGGGGCGATGCTGCGCGCCTTTCGCCAGGCAGCGCCGGGCTGGTCGCTGGCCGGCACGGAGCTCAGCGGCAAATACCGCCGGCTGGTCGAGAGCATCCCCGGCGTGGAATCGCTCTACACCTGCCCGCCTGCCGAAGTGCCTGGGCAATTCGACGTGATTACCATGATCCACGTCCTCGAGCACATCCCCCAACCGGCGGCATTTCTGGCTCGCCTCCTGCCCAAGCTGGTTCCCGGCGGCCTGCTGGTCGTGGAACTCCCGCATCACGTGGCCAATCCGTTCGAGCTGCTGATCGCCGATCACTGCACGCACTTTGCGGCGGCAACCGCGGCTGCCTTGCTCCGGCGATCGGGGTTGGATCTGTTATCGGTTGCCGGCGACTGGGTGCCGAAGGAACTGACGCTGGTCGCCCGCAGGCGGCCGGCTTCGCTTGTAGTCCCGGCTTCAGCCGGACCTGACGCCCCATTTCCGCCTGACGCCGCATTTGCAACTTGGCCGGATTGCGTTGCCCAGCGAATCGGCTGGTTGCACCAGGTTTCCGCCACGGCCCGCAAGCTGGCGTCACAGGGCGAGATCGGCCTGTTCGGCACATCGATCGCGGCCACCTGGCTCTTTGCGGAACTGGAAGGCGGTGTGGGCTTTTTCGTCGACGAGGATCCCCAGCGAGTCGGCAAGCATTGGCAGGGCTGTCTTGTGTACCATCCGCGGCAGGTCCCGGCCGGAAGCCGGTTTCTGATCCCGTTGCCCCTGCCGCTGGCCGAGGGCATTTCCCGCCGCATCGCTCGGCCGGATCTTGAGATCTACTTGCCCCCGGCGATGCCGTAAACTACTTCTCTGACATGTTGCTTTGCATCAGTTGCGGATGGTTCCGCCGCAGTTTCTCGTATTTGCCGTTGTCCAAGATACGACCTAGCCGCCGGATGAAGATCTCCAGCAGGCTGTGGGCCACGGAGCAAAGGTTCTTAAACCTCAAGGCATGCGACTTGCCGGCGCTGCGCTCCTTGGCAACCACGGGAATCTCCAGGAACGTGGCGCCCATGTACAGCAACCGCGTCACCAGGTCGGCCTGGAAGCCGAAACCGGGCGAGTTCGGGTGCCAGCGCATGACGTCGTAGCGCGGCAGCACGGCCAGTCCGTTGTAGTACTTGATGCGGCAGCCGCTCAACAGGTTGACCAGCCCGGTGTAGCTCCGCGAGATCACCCGCCGCGACCAGGTACGGGCGCTGGCGTCGGCATGATAGCTGAGAATGATATCGGCCTCGCCCAGCCGCCGGAAGACGCTGACCAGGGTCTCTTTGCTTTCCACGTCGTCGCCGCAAATCGCCCGGTAATAGCGTCCCCGGCCGAGAAAGGCCGCTTCGACGTAGTTCACGCCCAGGCCCTGGTTGAACTCGTTGACCACCAGGGTCAGGGGAACTTCGGGATGTTCGGCGATAAACTGCTTGATCAACGGCACGCTGCGGTCCTTCGAGGCGTCGTCGACAACCACGATATCGTAGCTGCAGCCGACTTCGTTCAAGGCCGCCAGCACCGTTTGCAGCGTGGGCAGGATCCCTTCCTCCTCGTTGTAGCAGGCCACGAAGAGCGAAAGATCGCATTCCGCGGCAGTTTCTCTGGTGCAAGCGTTCATCGCATCCCCTCGATTGAACTTGTTCTGGGATAGATACTTAAGATAACATTTATGCTGCCAACGGTTAAGACGGATCCGTCCCAAAGTGCCAACGCTCATGCCCCCCCTTCGCAGGGCCGTATTTCTCGATCGCGACGGCGTGCTGGTCGACGACCAAGGCTTCCTGGTCCGCGCCGAGCAAATCTGCCTGCTGGAGGGCGTGCCCGCTGCGCTCCGGCGGCTCAAAGCGGCGGGGATGTTCCTCGCCGTCGTCAGCAACCAGGCGGTCGTCGCCCGGGGCCTGATCAGCGAATGCGAACTGCAAGACCTGAATCGCCTGGTCCTCGAGCAGGTCGAGCGCTGTGGCGGCCCGCGGCTGGACGCCGTCTACTATTGCCCCCATCACCCCGAGGCCACGCTGCCGGAATATCGCGCGGCCTGCCCGTGCCGCAAGCCTCGACCGGGCATGCTCGTCCAGGCCGCCGCCGAGCACGGGCTGGATCTGCAAGCCAGCTTCCTCATAGGCGACCGCATGTCCGACATCCTTGCCGGGCACTCCGCCGGCTGCCGCACGGTGCTGGTCCTGTGCGGCCGGCACGATGCGCCGCCGATCGTGACGGTCGATCCGCCGGATTTCGCCTGCCGGCCCGACCATACCTGCCTCGACCTTCAAGCCGCCGCCGACTGGATTGTACGTCAGGCTTTCCAGCCTGACACTTAACCAAACATGGTAAGGCTCGGGCGCCATGTACGCATGGTCGGCCCGGCAGTCTACCGAACAAGGTCAGGCTGGAAAGCCTGACGTACTTAGTACCGAACAAGGTCAGGCTGGAAAGCCTGACGTACTTAGGGTGATTGCATGAAAGCCATGGTCCTGTGCGCCGGATACGGCACGCGACTGGGCGATCTGACCCGCGAGGTCCCCAAGCCGATGCTCCCCTTGGGCGATCGGCCGATGCTGGAATACATCCTCTGCCATCTCCAGCGGCACGGATTCGACGAGGTGGCGGTCAACCTGCACTTCCTGCCCGAGATCATCCAGGGCCATTTTGCCGACGGCGCCCGCTGGGGCCTGCGCCTGACGTATTCCTACGAGCCGCAACTGCTGGGCACGGCCGGGGGGACGAAAAAAATGGAGTTGTTCTTCCAAGGCGCCGGGCCGTTCCTGGTGCAATATGGCGACATCGTCACCAACCACGACCTGACCGCCATGCTCCAATTCCATGTGCAGCGAAAGGCCCTGGCGACCCTGCTGGTCCATCGCCGCGAGAAGTCGAACAGTGCCTTGAGCGTTGACGCCACGGGCTGCATCGAGCGATTCCTGGAGCGGCCTTCCGACGCCCAACGGAGCGCGCTGGCAAGCGTGTGGGTCTTTTCCGGCATGATGATTTGCCAGCCGGAGCTGCTGGCGATGGTTCCCCCGCAGACAGCTTGCGATTTTCCCCGCGACGTCTTTATTCCCTTGACGGCAACGCGGCGGCTGTTCGCCTTTCCCTTGACCGGGCAGCGGGTCGCCGTCGATTCGGCCGAGCGTCTGGCCGAGGCCCGCCGCGGAGTGGCCGAGGGATGGTTTCGGATATAAAAAAGAAAACCCCGCCGATCCAGAGATCGTCGGGGCTTTCCCGAGCTTGGATTTCGAACAAACTTAGGCCTTCGCGACCTTGCGGCGGCGATAGGCGAAACCGATAGCGGCAAGGCCGGCGGCGAGCAGGGCCAGCGTGCCAGGTTCCGGGACGACGCTGAACGTCGCATCGTAATTGACGACGGCCCAAACCGTATCGTTCACGGTATTGACACCCCAGCTACCCATGAGTTGGCTGAGCGACTGACCATTGCCAGGATTACCGGGCGCGGTGAACTGTGCCCAACTGCCCGGGTAATTCGTGATCGGGGCCGTTACGCCTGTGTCGAGGCTGGCGGCATTGACCCACTGGTTGCTGAGCGTTTTGCGCGACGAGGTAGATGAAACCGTTCGAGGCGGCGGATGGCACCGACGATGCCCCGTTCGGGCCAACGAGAGTCGGGTCGAAGGACATCTGTAACGCGTAGGGAGTCGTGGTTGGGCTAATGCCGGTCAATTGGACCACATCGCTAACCAACTGAGGCCCACCGCTTCCAGCGACTTCGGCTGCGGTCCGGTTTCGCCACGCCATCGATATCGTGGTGCTGCTGGCGCCGTTCACGCCAGCCAGAATCGTAGCGTTGCTATTCAAGATGGAACCGCCGCCGTTGCCGATCTGGCTGGTTATTCCACCGTAGCTACCGCCTGGGGAAACGGGATTGCTGTTTATCCCTGTACCGAAACTGGTGCCGTTGGCTGCCGCTTGACCGATCACATTGATATTGACGGTCCCGCTCGAGGGCGTGGCGGTACCCGTCGGACCCGTTCCGGTGGCGGTAAGCGTAAGGGTCTCCCAACCGTAGCCACCGCCAACGGGCGGGGCGGAGTACGTGAGCGAGGTCGTTGTGCCACTGGACGGGGCCAGACCGGAGCCGGTCACCGAGGAAAGCGCACCGGCGGGAGCAGTACCGCTGACACCGTAGCTAATGGTATCCTGGCCGGCAACGCTGCCGGTATTGGTCAACGTGAAAGTGACAGGCGCCGTCGCACCTTGCAACACGCCAGCGGGCGGCACAGACAGGGCCGACAACGTGGCGTTTCCAACGACGCCCACGGGCGGCGGTCCCCCGGAAAACACAAAGCTCATCGGGGTGATCCCCGCAGAGGCATTGCTGTATAACATGTTGGTCGAACTCGGGCCGCCACCGATGAGGGCGGCGCTGCCGTAAGTGACGTAGTTGGTGCCCGCCTCATTCCAGTTAAACGGCTTTGTTGTTCCTTTGCCCCACCGGGGATCAGCGACCATGCTTGCCGACGTTGTGGTGGTAGGCAACGTGTAACCCGTAAAAGTCACTGTCAGCGTTCCCAGGAAATAGTCGGTTCCGACCGTTGTTCCATTGACTACAAAAGGCGAACCGTTGAATGCTGGAGTGGCCAGCGTAGAAGCTACCCACCAGTGCGAGTTGGTTGTATCGGTTGAAGACGTTCCACCGATGCCCAATGCGCCATAGGTCGTGGAAAACTGCGTCGGGATTGTGGACACCGGCGGATTGATCTGTCCTGGGCCGCTGGTCGCCCAAGAGCCGAAACTAACGTCGCCCTTTAGCGTCGAACTTGCAACATAGAAAGCATCCCACAACGAAGCTATTCCGTCTGTAGCCGGATTTGGGGAAGCGGTTGCCACTACGGCGTAAACATCAACAGTAAACGTCTCGTTCGCGGAAGTAACGTCCAAAGTCCGCGGACTAGCGGCGTTGTAGCCAGGATCCGACGGGTTGGCCTGAATATCAATATACAAAGTGGCATTCGCCGATTGGGCGGCGAATAAAATGGCCGTCGTCACCACGGTGAGGATACCGACCAGCCTAACTACCTGACGACACGACATAGTTGAAACCTTTATCATGCGAGAAATGAAACCGCAGAGAAGAAAAATGCCGAGTAGACCGAAGCTACTGGGCTCAGGAACCGCCTGCACGCCAGCAGAGTGCACGCCAGCAGAAGACACGCCTACCGCGCTGGGGTTGAAACCAAGGTTGCCGTTATGCCCCGACGTTATTGTGGCGAGCAAAAGATCATAGTCGGCGGCGTCAACCACTCCATCGCCATTGAAATCGCCGTCAACCCACTCAACTGGTCCTCCGGTCAGAGTGCTGATCTTGGGTTGGCCACTGGTAATCGTGCCCAACAGAAGATCGTAGTCGGCCGAGTCAACGTGGCCGTCCAAGTTGGCATCGCCATAATAGGTTGTGGCGAAGATGGTTTGGCTGTAATTGACGTTGTCGAGTTGCTGGCCGAAGAACGTGTTGTACTGAAGAACGGAGTTGTCCGCGTACCCAACGGCCAAGAGCCCGCTGGCATTATTCGCAGCGGTGGTGCTCATGATGCCGTTGGTCCCGGACCAGAAACCGGCGCTGCTGGTGACGGCGTTATAGTCGGCCCCCTCTTGGATGGCGTCGTGAACGGCAGCGGTGCCATACTCGGCAACGCCTACACCGTTTTGCAGAATCTCGTTTTGCTCGCCGCCTTGGGGAACGAAACCGAAACTCGACGTAGTGACGATCAAGGCACCGTTCGTCAGGTCGATGTTCCCGCCGGCGATCTGCACCGTCCCAAGAACGGTTGCGGCATTGTAGTTCAACTGCACGGTTTGGGCGACCGCTTGCCCTGCGATTACCATGACGACACACGCCAGTGATGTTGCTACCAGATGTAGTGTTCGTAACATTTCCAAGCTCCGTTGCTGAGACCTGCGGGTTAAAAGCACTTTCAGACGCCGCTGCCTGAGTCGGCCGACCTCGAGCCCGCAAAGATCTCCCTTGTTTGTAGTTTGTACACCAAGCTCACGCACGTACCATTCAGGCTACCAGAAATTTCCGTTTTGTCAACAAAATTGTCAGGACTGACGCGAAAGATTTTTTCGATGCGGATTAATTCGCGTTCCGGTACCAAGCCGAAAGCGGCTTTCTTGGGGAAAAGGACCGTTCGCCGCCGCAAGGGGAACCGAATAGTTTCATCCGCTACAACCGTGATTGTTGCATGCCGTGGAAAAAAGGTCAAGCAGGAGAAAAGATTTTTTGGAAACTATGCCACTTATGTTCTAAGTTAGTACACTAGTTAGACTGGAGTTCTCTTCAGAAACCCCCAATAAGTACGTGTGTTAATCTAGGCAAGAACGCTGCGCGGCTGGTTGGGCCTGGAAAGCTATGCGGGCAGAGCGCTAGGCAAAGTGAATATGTGTACATGTATCCGGTTTGGGAAACTCGACGCCCGCGAGGCCCGCTCGGCGCTTGCACTGCCAGCAGAGACCAGCCGGCGGAGTATGAAAGGAAAAAAGCTCGGGAATTAGTTCGAGAGCTTGTGGGGCAAGGGGAATCTATCGGAAATGGGTGAACGTGTGGCGCACGTGGAGTTTCTGGTGTACGACGATGGCCCTGCAAGGAAATATTGGGCTTTGGGGAGCATGCGGCAGATTGTAGACTATGCGATGTCGCGCGGCTGAAAATGATACTCAGCGCGAAGCGCAAGCCAGGGAATGGACCTTGGACCTCGCCGGCCATGAGTACATGGTGCCCGCTTCGGGCGAGTATCGAACGTATCATTCTTGCTTTCGCGAAGCATCCGTAGGGTGGGCCGAGTGAAACGAGTCCCACCATGAGAGACCCATTCGCAAGGAGGCGGCAGATCATGAGGACAGATCCTCGCGCGGAAGAAGTCCGCGGTATTGTGGAGCGTGTGTTTCAGGGATATTTGCGAAAAAAGGGGGAGCGGCACGCTGTGACCGCTGACTCCCCGGCCGACTCGCACTCCGGCCGGAGGGCGACCGTGGCCGGCGCGGGGCGAAACCAGAAACGCGGGAAGGTGTTGGGACTCCTTACAGCCGGCCCACTCTACGCTGGTTCCCCAACAGGAACGAATTCGCAAACTGGGGCGTTTCCACGGCTGTTCGAGCCGGGTTGCGAAGAGCGGGCGGGGGATGACCGCTGCGAAGATCGGCTGGAGATCGACGAGACGATCCTCATCGACCAGGGGCGCTATGTAGCCCGCAGCTACCGCATCGAGGGCTACCTGGCGATGTGGCTGACGAATGTGGGGATCTTGCAGTTCTATGACGATCGCGGGCGGATGCTGGCGACGATCAATTTGTTCGAATCCCTGCGTCCGCAACGCATGGCAGCATAAAAGGCAGAAAATCCGGAATTCCGATCTCGGATTTCTTCGGCTCCGCGTCTAAGTGGTCAATTTCAGAAATAATGTCAGGGTCGCGGACAGCATGCCCGTAGGGTGGGACTGGCCCGCGCGAAATCGGCATTATGCTCGCCCTGGACCTTATGCCGGTTTTGTTCCACGATGCGATTTGGCGAGCATGCGCTAAAGGCGCAGCAAATGCCGTATTCCGGTCGCGTAGCGACCATTGACGGTAGCCGTGGGTTTCAACCCACGTTGTTACACACAAGTCCGGCAACGACCCCATCCAGCTCGCCTGGATGGTGAAGGAGGTTGGACAGCTAGCACCGACAGCATTGAGAATCAGACCCCATCCAGCTCGCCTGGATGGTGAATCAGGTTGCCCAGCTAGTCCATTCTCGCGCCGTAGCCGTACAACCTCCTTCACCCACGGGACGAGCCCGTGGGGGTCGTTTGTCTTCTTCTTATCCGTTCTAGCCGTTCAGCCTTGTTCACCATCCGGGCGAGCCGGATGGGGTCCGAGATGTGTGTAACAACGTGGGTTAAAACCCAATACCGTTCAAATAAGCATAACTACCGACTCCATAAAGGTTTTCGTCAAAGGAGGCAGGTGTCGGTGCTCCGGTCGCTTCTTTGGCCATTTCTTCACTTGCCGTTTGATGACACGCGGATTGACGCGGTTGCGGCGGGGGTCGGTTCGTTCATGGCTCATTTCATCCAGCAGCGCCGCATACCAGGTTTCAAACGACTGCGGAGAGCGGCTATCGCATTCCGGCATCCGGCATTCGAGAGTCTGATGACATCCGGTAAACGAAAGGCGATCTGTATCCAGCCCGGCCCGCCTGGCAGCTTGGAACATCAGCGAGCGAATCACAAAATGAGCCAACGACAAGGCATAGATTTCCTGACGTACGCCCGTCGGCGTTTCGCTACGGAGGTGCGTCGGCTTGCTGGCACGCGGCGGGTCTTGGTACGTCTTCTGTTGAGCGTAACCAAGTTCGTGTTCCCAACGCCAATGATACCCCGGGATCAATTCCAACGCCGGATATTTGCTTGCGTCCAGCAGATCGGTAAGGAGCGTGTGTTCTTCTTGATGGCCGACACGTTGTGGATCGTTCAGCGTGTACTTGATCACACGCACGACGATTCCCTGACGATCCTTTTCTCGGGCGCGTGCATTGGGATAAATCTTCGCCAGATACGAGCCATCGGAAAGCTGCTCAATCTTCTTGAGGAGCATGCCCTTCTGAAGCCGGACCAGCAGATGTACGCCCCGCAAAACCAGGCTTTTCCAGAGTTCGTAGCTGAAAAAGCCGCGGTCGCACAACAGCAGCATGCCCGGCTGCAAGTGCGGCAGCAACTGGGGAAACAGCGCCCTCTCGCTGGTTCGATAGGAGCCCGTGGCGAGAGCAAACTCGACGTGGGTTCCCACTTCCACCAAGCTCAACTTACGCACTTGGGGAAAGGCGCCATCGCCACGTTTACCCGACGGGCGGTCGAACGCGGCCTCATTCGCCGGCGTATCGGGGACGTCGAAAAGGGTACCGTCCACAGCCGTCAATCGCATGCCGCAATAAAACGCTCCAGGCGTTTCCGGGGTGGCCAGAGGTCGAACAGTCCGTTGAAAGAGTTCTCGTACGGGCTCAACGCCCAACCGCTGTCGCGCCACACACAGCGCGGAGCGACAGGGAGTATCCACAGGACCGCGCAACCGACGTGCGTGCTTGAACACCTGACGAATCGGCAACTTGGTGAAAATACCCATCGCCAATACAATCCACATCATAATTTCGTGCGTCAACTTGCAAGCCCGCGGATTGACACGATCGGTGTCCTTCAGGACTTGCCGAATGTCTGTCGGTCTGATAATCTCTTCTAAGACAGTCAGCCGATCTAAAACCCGGCCCGTTTCGTCGGCCGGAAGCACGCAACGTCCTTGTTGCTCCATTGTCACAGCCTCCTTGCTAGGGGTAGAACTTCCAGCCCTAACTTTAGCGGAGGCTGTGACTTGCGCCTATTTCAACGGTATTGGGTTAAAACCCACGGCTACCGTCAGTTGTCGCTACGCGACGGGGCATCCGCCATGCGGAGTGGCGGAACAGAAACGATCCTCAAAACCCACTCCGGTAAACCGCAGAAACGACCGATTTCGCGCAGGCCCACCATCGCCGACTGGAACGTACGTCATGGTGGGCCTGCGCCTGCTACGCAGTCTGGTCCCACCCTACAGCCTAACCCTGACACTATTTCTGAAATCGACCACTAAGCTCAAGGCATCCCGTCTCACGCTATAATATAGAGTCTTTGCGGCACGCGTGGAGAGTGGAGAATTGAGGGCGAGCGATGGGACGAAGGTCGGAAGAAAAGCGGGCGAAGGTGGGGGTCAAGGCAACCCGGTCCGCAATCGAACCGCCGGATGGGGACCAGGCCGGGGGGGCCGAAATACCGGACGCAAATTACGGGCACGAACCGCTGTTGCCTCCCGGCATCGAGCAATGGCTGCGGGCGCATGGCGTGGAATTAGGGATCTGCCTGTTTCTGGCGGTGGCCACGTTGGCCGTTTTCGGGCGGACGGTCTGGCACGATTTTGTCACTTATGACGACGGCGACTATGTGTATCAGAACCGGCATGTCAAGGAAGGACTCACGCCGGCGGGGATTCGCTGGGCGTTTACGCAGGTGCATTCGGCGAACCGGCATCCGCTGACCACGCTCTCGCACATGCTCGACTGGTCGCTGTACCAGCGTTGGGCGGGCGGCCACCACCTGACCAACCTGCTCCTGCACGCGGCCGCCTCGGTGGTGTTGTTCCTGGCCCTGCGGCGGTTGACGGGGGCCGTGTGGCGGAGCGGAATCGTGGCCGCGCTGTTCTGCCTGCACCCGCTGCACGTCGAGTCGGTGGCCTGGGTTTCGGAACGCAAGGACGTGCTCAGCGGGCTGTTCTTCGGGCTGACGCTGTGGGCCTATGCGGGCTATGCGGAGCGGCCGTTTTCCTGGGCCAGGTACCTGGGAGTTGTCGTGCTCTTTGCCCTGGGACTGCTCTGCAAGCCGATGCTGGTGACTTTGCCCTTCTTGCTGCTGCTGCTGGACTATTGGCCGCTGGGGCGGTGGGATGGAGCAGGGAGCGGGCGGGGCACCCGCGAAGCGGGTCGGGGACCAGGGAGCGACGAGGAGGAAGCGGGGAGCGGCGATGAGCCGAAGCAATCACCCACCGCGTTTTTCCCGGTGGCTGATGCCACGGGCTCGCCTTTTCGCCGGCTGCTGGCGGAGAAACTGCCGCTCATGGCGCTTTCGGCCGCGTCGTGCGTGGTGACGTATCGCGTCCAGCGCTCGGCCGGTGCGATGGTCGATGTCGTGACGCCGGTAATCCGCCTGCAAACCGCGATTCTGGCCTACGCACGCTACCTGGGGATGATGCTCTGGCCGGGCAGGCTGGCGGCGATGTATCCACGGGACCGGGAACTCGACGTTACGGCCATGATTGTTTGCGGCCTGGTGCTGGCGGGGATTTCGGCGGCCGTGCTGCTGTGGAATCGCCGCGGCGGGCGTTACGCCCTGGTAGGCTGGCTGTGGTACGTGGGGATGCTGGTGCCCGTTTGCGGACTGGTCGCGATCGGAGATCAATCGATGGCCGATCGTTATACCTATTTGCCGCTGACCGGCATTTTCCTGGCGCTGGTCTGGGGCGCGGCCGAGTTGTTGGGACGGCGGGGCGCGACATGGGGAGTGGGGCTGGCAACCGTGTTGCTTGTGCTCTGTGCGCTGGGCAGCATCCGCCAGACGGGATATTGGCGCGACAGCGTGACCCTGTACGAACACGCGCTGGCGGTCACGCCGGAAAACTCGCGGGCCCACACGAACCTGGGCATCGTTTTCTTGCACCAGGGCAACAAGGACGCCGCGGCGGAGCAGTTTCGGGAAGCCCTGCGAATCAACCCGCGGGATTCTGTGGCCTACAACAATGCGGGCATTGTGGAGCGCGAAAAGGGCAACTTGCAGGCCGCGGTTCAGGATTATACGGCCGCGCTGGAGATCAACCCGAATTTTGCCCTGGCACACAGCAACCTGGCCGTGGCTTATGCCGCGCTGGGGCGGATGGTCGAGGCCGAGCAGGAGTGCCTGCAGGCCCTGCAGATCGATCCGGACTCCTTCGAAGCGGAGAGTAATTTAGGACGGGCGTTGGCCGAGCAGGGGAGATACCAGGAGGCGGTGCCGCACTACCGCCGAGCGATCGATCTGAACCCGGGTCGCGCCAAGGAGCATTTGAGTTTGGGCTTGGCGCTGGCCGCGCAGGGATCGGTGGCGGAGGCCATCGCGGAATACAAGACGGCCTTGCAGATCGATCCCGATTACATCGACGGCCATAACGAACTGGCAAAGCTCTACCATAGGTTGGGAAGGCTGCAGGGTGCCGTCGATGAATGGACGGAGGTCTTGCAGCGGGTGCCGGGGCACGTTGCCGCGGCCAAGGGGCTGGGCATGGTGCTGGTGAAAGGGGGACGGGGCGCGGATGCCGTGCCGCTGTTGAAGGTGGCCCTGGCCTTGGAGCCGCGGGACCTGGAGACGCGGAAGTTCAAGGCCTTTGCCCACCTGGCCGCGAAGCAACCCCGCGAGGCCGTGGGCGAATTCCGCGAGATCCTCCGCCGCGACCCGAAGAATCAGGGCATTCGTGAATGGACGGAGGTCTTGCGGCGGATGCCGGGGCAGGCCGCCGCGGCCAAGGACGTGGGTGTGGCGTTGTGCAAAATGGGGCGTGGCGCCGATGCGGTTGGATTGCTGCAGGTGGCCCTGGCCGCGGAGCCGAAGGACCTGGAGACGCGAGAGTTCCGTGCGTTTGCCCTCGTGGCCGCCGGGCAACCCCGCGAGGCCGTGAGCGAATTCCGGGAGATCCTCCGCCAGGACCCCGAGAATCCACGCGCACTGAACGCCTTGGCGTGGATCGAGGCGACCCACGTCGATGCGGCGATTCGCAAAGGCAAGGAGGCCGTTGAGTTGGCCCGGAAGGCCGCAGCGCAGCAGAAAACCGACGTGGCGACGGTGCTGGACACGCTGGCCGCGGCCTACGCGGAAGCGGGCCGGTTCAAGGAGGCCGTGGAAACGGCACGGAGGGCGAAAAAAGCGGCCGAGCCGATCCCCAATCACGACGCGCTGCTCCGCGGCATCGATGCTCGGCTGAAGCTCTACGAGTCGGGAAAGCCGTACCGGGACGCGGGGTAAGAGGCGGCGTTACGGAGACTGACGATACGGTTTGGAGTTGCGATAGAGGTCGATGCGTTGCTGAATCTCGGCCGCCAGGTCCGGCCGGCCCGCAGCGGTTGCCAGACGGCTGGCGGCAGTTGCGGTTTCGACGGCCTCGGCGAAGCGGTTGCTTTCGGCGTAGGCGGCCGCCAGCGTGTCGAGGGCGTCCGCATCGCCGGGCGCAAGCTGGGCGGCGCGTCGCGCGAGAGCCACGGCCTGGGCGGCGTCGCGGAACCTGGGGTCTGGGTGCGTGGCGCGAAGCCAGGCGATTCTCATGAGGGCATCCGGCTGGTCCGGGTGCAGTCGCAGGGCCTCGTGAAACTGGGCTTCGGCTTCCGGCACCCTTCCCTGGCGGGCCAGCGTGTTGCCCAACTGGATGTGGCCCGGCACGTCTTGAGGATTCAATCGCAAGACGGCGCGGTAGTGTTGGATGGCCTCGTCCAGCTTGCCCTGGGCGGCCAGCGCGTTGCCCAGGTTACCGTGGCACTCGGCGTAGTCGGGCCTGATCTCCAGGGCCTTTTGGTAATGCGCGATCGCCTCATCGACCTGCCTGCGGTTGGCGAGAAGCATGCCAAGGTTGTAATGCGCCGCGGCGTAATCGGGCTTGATTTGCAGGGCTTCTTGATACTGGGTCACGGCAGCGTCGACCTGTCCGCGATGGGATAGGGCGAGGCCCAGGTTGTAGTGGTCTTCCGCATCGTCGGGCCTGATTTTCAGGGCCTGCTGGTAATGGTCGATGGCCGCGTCGAGTTGTCCAAGTCCGGCCAGAGCGATGCCCAGGTTGCCGTGGGCCTCGGCGTAGTCGGGCTTGATTTTCAGGGCTTCCTGGTAATGCTCGATGGCCGCGTCGACCTGTCCGCGGCCGGCCAGAAGGTTACCGAGGTTGTAGTGGGCCGCGGCGTCGTCGGGGTCGATTTTCAGGGCCTGCTCGTAGTGGACCATGGCCTTGTCGGCCTGCCCGCGGCCGAGGAGAGCCATGGCAAGATTGTCGCGGGCCATGGCGTTTTGGGGGTTGATTTTCAGGGCCTGCTGGTACTGGTCGATGGCCGCGTCGGTTTCCCCGCGGCCGGCCAGCGCCGCGCCGAGGTTGTTGTGGGCCAAATCGTAGTTGGGCGCGATTTCCAGCGACTGCTGGTAATGGTCGATTGCCGCGTCGATCTGCCCGCGGCCAGCCAGCGCTGCGCCGAGATTGTTGTGGGCCAACCAGTTCTTCGAAGTGCAGGCCAACGTGTGCCGCCAGAGCGTCTCGTCGTCTTTCCAATACGACACCTGCCGCCAGGCACACCACGCCAGCACGGCAACGACCAGCGCCGCGGCTGCGCCAGCAAGCCGACGGCGATAGGGCCAACCCCTGGAGACGCGCTCGATGCCCCAGGTCAGGGCAATATACGGACCGATCTGCGGCAGGTAGGTGTAACGGTCGGCCATCGCCTGGGAACCGACCTGCACCAGGCCGATCACGGGCACGAGCATCCCCAGATACCAGAGCCAGCCAACCAGCAGAAACGGGCACTTCCGGCGGCAAACCAGGGCTGCCAGGGAAATGCCGGCCAGCAACAATCCGGAACCGATGATCTTCCAGGCGGCAAGGGAGTCCTGCGAATAGGGATAGATCGCGGCCAACCCTACGGGATAGACGAATTGCCTCAGATAAGCGACGGAGGAAACCAGGGCATTGGCGATCCGCGCCGTCAGCGGCAGGCGTTGGCAAATGGCGCCGGAGGTCTCTTGGGCGAAATACGTGAGCACGCAGGAAACGGCCGCCAGCGCCATGAACGGCAGCTTCTCCGCCAGCAACCGCCAGAAAGGCAAGCCGGCGGCGCCAGCCACAGGGAAAAACGCGGTGGGTGCCCCGCCGCTCCCTGCTCCTTGCCACCGCCCCAGCGGCCAATAGTCCAGCAACAGCAGCAAGAAGGGCAATGTCACCAGCATCGGCTTGGCCATCAGGCCCAGGACCAGCAGGAGAGTGACCAGCAGGTAGCGAAGGAGCGAAAACGGGCGCCGGGCGTAGCCCGTGTAGGCCGCCAGGGTCAGCATGAAGAACAGTCCGCTGAGCACATCCTTGCGCTCGGCCACCCAGGCCACCGATTCCACGTGGAGGGGATGGACGGCGAAGAGGGCCGCCACAAAGGCGCTGCGCCAGAGACTGCCGATCGTTTGCCGCAGGAGCAGGAAGAGGAGAATGGCGCTGGCGGCGTGCAGCAAGACATTGGTCAAATGGTGTCCGCCCGGATGATTCAGCCCGTAGAGTTGGCAGTCCAGCATGTGCGAGAGCCAAGTCAGCGGGTGCCAGTTGGCGGCATGGAACTGCGTAAAGGCCCATGCAATTCGCTGCGCGGTGAAACCTCGGGCCACGTGTGGATTGCGGTATACGTACTGGTCGTCGTCACTATTGATGAGCTCATGGCGGAGCGTCTGACCGAAGACCAGGGCCACCGCCAGCAAGAGGAAGCCGCAGACAGCGAGGACGGCCCTGCGGCGGGGCGAAGGCGGAAAAAGTCCATCTTTCGACCACAGCAACACGGCACGCTCGGTGCCAAGATCGGCTCGGTCGGCGGGGTGCGAGGTTTTCAGGGCGCGGCGGCTGTCTTTCTTCTGTCCTTTACGGCTCATCGAGTCATTCAAACTGTGAACGCCCCCGCTGGGGCGAGCGCTAATGGGCCTTGAGTGTAACCTTGCCAACTGCTAAATGACCTCTCGCGATTCTGGGACGCTGGGCGGTGTCCGTAGGGTGACAAGGTCGCGCCAATCATGGTGGGCCGTCGCAAACCGGTCGACCTTCAATTCGGGACCAACGCAGAAATAACGGTAGACCGCGACCGCCGGCCCACCGGTGCGTCGGTTTGCTTGTCCCACCCTACGGTGCATCGAATCAGCGGCCGAATTGGGCAAATACGGCCTCCAAGGCCAGGATCGCCACGTCCCGTTTGCGATTCGGGTCCGAACTATCCGAACCGTTGGCAACCTGCGGCAACCAGGCAATATCCCCGGCAGCCTTACTGGAAGATGCCGAGGTTCGTGCCGGCCCGACGGGCGGGCCGTCCTTGGGCAAGGAGAATGGTTGGGCTGTTGGCGTGGCGGAGCGCGACGTATGGGACGGGTTCCCCAGGGCTGCGCCCTTCGTTGGCGGGCACCGATCGGGCACCATGTACGCATGGTTGGCATTGGTCGCCGACGCCCCTTTGGGGCTCGCGTCCGTTTGAGCAGCGGACGGGACCGCGAATGGACTGTCGCTTAACCCGGACGGGGTGCCTGCGGCGACGGTGTTTGGCGCGGAAGTCGCAACCGCCGGGACCGCCGAGGGACTCGCCGCAAACGACGGGGCGAAGAGGGATAGGTTTGTCCCGACCATGAGGCTGGAGTTGGCGGCGATCGCGGAGGAACTGGTCAAGATGAGCTTGCCGGCAGAGACCGTGGTGCCGCCGGTATAGCTATTTGTGCCCGTGAGAACCACCGTCCCCTGGGTGTCGACGGTCAGCGTGCCGGCGCCGCTGATCCCGCCGGAGAGGGTCAGTTGGCTGCCGGCCGCCGGGACCACGGTTACGTTGCTGGCCAGCGCCAGCGCGGCGCTGATCGTATCGGAGCCGGAGTCGTACGCCGGCTGATTGGCCAGGGGATTGCCGAACTGGTCGTACGCCGTCGCTGCCAACGGCTGGCCGGCAACGATGATGCTGGTCAGCGTTTGGTTCACGGTCACACTCACGTCGCTGGTGACGGTGAGCCCGGCGGCGTTGGCGATCGTGACAAGGAAGTTGTAGGTCCCGGCCGCAGTGAAAGTGACCGTGGTGTTTTGGGCGGCATGGCTGCCATTGGCCGAGAAAGTCACCGGGGCCGGCGGGGTCCCTGCGGCGGCCCAGGCATAGGTCAGGGTCGACTCGCCCGCCGCATCGGCCCCCAGGACCGAGAGGGTGGCGGTCGTGCCGGTGACCGTTGCCGGCGAGGCGGTCGCGGGGGCGGCCACCGTCGGCGGGATCGCCTCGAGGCTAGAGATAGCGCTGGAACTGATGGCCGTGTTGTAAATCCGCACGTCGTCGATCGCCCCGTCAAAATACTGCATGCCGCCAACGGGGAAGCTCGTCGCCGCGCCGATTCCCCACGTCGGCTTGTAAATACCTGCCTGGCTCATGCTGATCGCACCGATGGAGGCGGTAGACGAGGCGACCAATTGCCCATCGCGATAGAGCCGCCACGTCGTACCGTCGTAGGTGCCGGCCAGGTGGACCCAGGCATTCAAGTCCTGGGGCGGGATGCTCGCCGAGGCGCCGTAGAACGTGCCGTTGCTTTCAACGCCAACCTGGTAGGTCCCGTTGCCGTTGATCATCAGAAAGAGATTATTCGCCATGTTCGCTCGATGATCGAGGATGTACTGGCTCGTGGTGATGCTGGCCGGCTTGATCCAGGCCGAGAGCGTGATCTGACCGGAGAAGTTCAGCACCGCCGGGCCGCCGAGCTTTACCACGCTGGGACTCGCGAGGCTTTGGCCGTTGAACTGCAAGGCGGGTGCGCCGTTGAAGCCGTTGGGCGGCTGAATCCAGGTGCCGTTGACGATTGTGCCGTTGTCGCCGCTGGCCGACGAGTCGTCGGCCGTGGTGCCCGCGCCTTCGTTGAGTTTCCACCAACCGACGGGTGCGGCGATCGTGACACTGGCTGTGGCGAGGAGGGCCCCGCTTTGGGCCGTGACGGTGTCCGATCCGTCTGCCGCGGGGGCTGTGTACAGACCGGTGGGCGTGATCGTCCCGCCACCCGCCAGCGGGTGCCCGACCGACCAGGTGGTGGCGGGCGGCGTGCCCATGGCGTTGCCGAACTGATCGAGCTCCGTGGCCGTGAATTGTTGCTGCGACTGCGTGGAAAGCGTCACTGGGCCAGGCGTTACGGCCAGCGCAGTCCACATTGGGCTGACCGTCACGCTCACGGTGCTCGCCTTGGACAGGCCGCTGGCGTTGGTGATCGTGACCAGGAAAACATACGTGCCCGCCGAGTTGAAAGTGGCGGTCGTGTTTTTCGCCGCGTTGGTCTGGTTGGGGCTGAACGCGGGTGCTGAAGCGCCGCTGGGCAAGGAAAGGGCCGACCAACTGTAGGTCAGATTGGCCTCGCCCGTGGGATCGGCACCGAGGACGGAAAGACTGCTTGTCGTGCCGCTCACCGGGTTGGGTGTAGCGCTGGCCGGCGTGGCCACGGTCGGCTGCGCCAGATTGACCGCGATGTTGAATGCGGCCGAGGTGGCGGTGGCGAGCCCGCCGTCCGAGGCGATCAGGGTATAACCGTTGCCCGCTGTCTCGATCGATAGCCCGGAGAAGGTGGCCACCCCGTTTACCGCCGCGGCGGTCCGCGTTCCCAGAAGGGTGCCGCCCGTGGGATTGTTGCCGATGCTGAGAGTGACGCTGCTGTCGTCGGTGACGACGAGATTGCCCGAGGCATCATCGACATCCACCGTAATCGTGGGAGTGAGGCTCGCGCCGGCAAGCCCGCTGGTTGGTCCCTGCGTAATCTCCAGCATGCTGGCAGGGCCTGTGACCAGTTGTGGAATGAGCAAGTTGCCGGCCGGGCTGCCCAGGCCGGTGGCCAGGTCATAGCCAGGACCCGGGCTATACAAGGGGCTGGGGCCGGTCGTCGGGCCGGGCAAGGTGTTGCCGGCTGTCGAGGTGGTGGCACTGTCGTAGAGGATGTCATAGAAGTCTGCGGCCGGCAGCTTGTACAGGTCGGGCAGGGTTTGACTGGGGCCGTCCAAAGAGCCGAGCCCCGCGATCGCGCGACCTTGGTCGGCCACGGCAATCATGCCGGCCCACAAGGGGCAGGCCAGACTGGTGCCGCCCAGCGTGCCGGACACCCAAGGGGTCGAGTCGCCGTAATCATACGAGTCGTAGATCGGCACGCCCGTGTAGGGATTGGCGTCGGCCGAGACGTCGGGGTAGGTGCGGTTGGTCGTGCTGATGGAAGTGTTCTGTGCGTTGACCACCCCGATTTGATAGGAAGGCTGGGGCTCATAACTGCTGATGCCGCCGCCGCCCCCACCGCCGCCGTTGGCGATCGTGTTCCAACTGCTCGTGCCGTTGCCCCAGGCGGTCTCGCTGCCGTAGCCGTTGCCGGCGGGGTACAAGCTGGTTCCCCCCACGGCGACCACGTTGGGCGAACAGGCCGGGTATTGCGGCGTGATCGTGGCGGAACCGGAAGTGTAGGCCCCATAGTCGCCGGCGCTGGCCAGAAAGGTGATGCCGCCCGGCAACTCGGCGCCGCCCATCGTCGCCGCGCCGCCGAGATGGCCCGACGGCGTGGTGAAGAGCGAGTCGTTTTCGCCGGCAGTTTCGTTTTCGCTCCAACTCATGGCAACCACGACCACGCCGGGCGTTGCCGCCGCTGTCCGCACCGCGGTCATGAGCCCGCTGTCGGCGTCGGCCGCTTCGAAGAGGATGATGTTGGCCATGGGGGCTGCGACGTGGGCCCACTCGATGTCCAGCGACTCTTCGATCTCCCATGTGCCCTTGTTCGTGCTGCTGTACGGGCCGTTGGGATCGGCGGGCGGCAGCGACGAGCCGCCACTCTCGTTGAGCTTCTGGAACGTCGGCCCGCCGGAGGTGTTGAACTGCGGCAGAGAGAATTGAGTCGAGAAGGCGTTCAGATCGTTGAGGGCGTTGGGATCGTCGTAGGCGTCGACGATGGCGATCGTCTGGCCGGCGCCGTCGCCCTGGACGCCTTGGAACATGATGCTGTCCAGCCCGTAAGCCCCGCGGATCTGGCTGGGAGTCAGGCCGCCCGAGGGGGCCGAAGCGCCGGCGGCATGGAGCGTGCCGAGAAGGTGGATTTCAAACGTGGGCTGTGCCCGCACGCCGGCCGGCAGGGCGACGACCGACAACAGGCGGCGATCTTCCAGGGGCTCGAAGCAGAGGGCCCGCAGACGCCGGCCTGCACGCCGGGCGGGAGCATCGAGCCGACTCCGCGGGGCAAATCTCGAACCTGGATTTGATTGTCTCGCCATGACTGCTCTTCACGTAACTCCGACACGTCGCGGTGAAACCCGATGCGGAAATGTGGGGGAAGGCCCCCAGGGCGGATCGGGAACTACAGCGTCCCCGGGGGTGCCCTTGAACTCGGAAAAGCCCGGCGCCAACCTGCTTGCCCCAAGCGGCCGCATGCTCTTTTATAACCGTTTTTCGGGAAAAAAGCAAGACTTAGGATTCGGGCATCGGGCACATAGGGGGTGCTAGGGGAGGCTGGCGGAACGGCTGAGATTTTCGATAGAGTTCGCTGCGTCTCTGAATCTTGGCCGCCAGGGCCGTGTTGCCGCCGGCGGTTGCCAGGTCGCGGGCGGCGGCGGCCGTTTCCGTCGCCTCTTGAAAACGGTTGGTTTCGGCGTAGGCCGCGGCCAGCGCGTCGAGGATGCCGGGGTCGCGATAATTGGTTAGTTGAGCGGCTTTTTGCGCCAATTCGACCGCTTGGTGGCCGCTGCGGACGGTGCCGTCAGGCGCGGTGGCAAGGAGCCATGCCAACCAGCCAAGCACCACGGGATGGTCAGGCTGGGCGCGGAGGAAACCGCGCAGTTCGGCCTCGGCCTCGGCGCTTTGGCCCAGGACGGCAAGGACATGGCCAAGGTTCGCGTGGGCTTGGGGGAATTCCGGGTCAAGCTCGATGGCCTTTCGATAATGCCGGACGGCCTCGACGTAGCGGGCCGATGACATTAGCGTAATTCCCAGATTGTTGTGGGCCAGGGCAGATCCGGGATCAAGATCCAATGCCTTCTGAAAATGGTCTGAGGCCGCGGCGACCTGGCCGCGATCAACAAGCAGCAGGCCGAGATTGATGTGTGCCTTGGGGTACTTGGGACGCAATTCCAGGGCCTTTTCATAGTGCCATTGGGCTTCGTCGTCGACCGTGGGTACACGGTGCCCGTTCAGGGCAACCAGGGCCCCCGCCAGGTCATAGTGGGCTTCGGCAAAGGCCGGATCGATGCGCAGCGCATTCTCGTAAGCCGCGCAGGCCTCGGCGAGCAGCCCGCTAGACGATAGAGCGTTTCCCAGGTTGTGGTAGGCCACATAGTTGTCCGCCGTACAACGCACGGCCCGCGTCCAAAGCGTGCGGCTATCGCGCCAAAACATGGTTTGGCGAAAGGCACAGCCCGCCAGGACCAACAAGGCCAGCGAGGCTGCGACGGCGGCGGCAAAACGGCGGTTGACCGAGGGCGCAGCGAGGTCTGCCACAAACCAAACCAAGGCCATGCTGGGACCAATGAGGGGAAGATACGTATATCGGTCGGCCATGGCCTGAAAGCCTACCTGGACCAGGCCGATTACCGGCAGCAGCATCACAAGGTACCACAGCCAGCCGACGATGAGATAAGGCCGCTTGCGCCTCCATCTCCACGCCAGCCAAGTAAAGACGGCGAGCAGCGCGATGGAACCCACGAGGCTGCCGGCCGATGGGCCGGATTCCCAGTAAGGGTAGTAGACCGCCAACCCGGAAGGCCAGACGAAGAGTCCCAGGTAAGCGGCATAGGCCACGAGGCTGTTGCCGATTCGGCTGAGGAGGGTAACGGTGTGCGTGTCGGGCATGGCCGAGGCCTGGCCGATGAGCGTTATCACACCGGGGAAGACCGAGAGGATAAAGAGGGGAATTTTCTCGGCGACGACGGTCCAGCCGGCTCGAGTTTTGCCCGAGGGGACGAGCGTGCCGCGACCCTGCTGCGCGGGTGCCCCTCCCGCGGCAAAACGTCCCAAGGGCCAGTAGTCCAGCAGCAAGAGAACGAAAGGCAAGGTGACCAGCATCGGTTTGCACAGCAGTCCGAGCTCGAAAACGAGCGGGATCGTGAGGTAGCGGACCAGGGAAGCAGGCTTTCGCACGTAGCCCAGGTAGGCCGCCAGGGTAAGAACGAAGAACAGGCCGCTGAGGACGTTTTTGCGCTCGGCCACCCAGGCCACCGATTCCGCCCGCAAGGGATGGACTGCGAAAAAAAACGCCACGAAAGCGCTGCGAGCGATACATCGCGTCATTTGTCGGAGGACGGCATACAGGCCGGCCGCGGTCAGGGCATGCAGTACCACGCTTGTCAGGTGGTGGCCACCCGCCCAAACGCCGAAGATCTGGCAGTCGAGCATGTGAGAAATCGTCGTCAGCGGATGCCAGTTGAACGCGTGGAAGTGCGTGAATGCCCAGCCGATGCCGGCCAGCGATATTCCCGACCGCACGTGGGGGTTCTCGTAGACGTATTCGCCGTCGTCGAAATTCACGAAGCCGTGGCCGGCGGATTGGCCGAAGACCAGGAACACGGCCAGCACGAGCAGGAAGCCGATCAGCAAATCAGCCTTGCGACTTACCGATAGCGAAAGATCTTGCCTCACGGGAGGAGGGTGAGGCTTCGTGACCGATGCCGAGGCATCCGACCGCTTGTCCCGCCGTAGGGCGCTATTTGCCATCGTCTGCGGCTCTTAGTTCTCGTCCTCGGGTTTGGCCAACTGCTGCCGAAGCTGGTCGAACAAGGGACGTTCGGGCAGGTCGATCATGGCACGTTCGAGACCCTTGTTGCGGGCCTCCAGCAGGGCAGCGGCGGCGCCTTGCCGCTGACCCTCGAGCATCAGCGCCCGGGCCTTGTGAAAGAGCCAGACGGGATCGACCTTGTCGGCGACGATCGACGCCAGGTCTTCCAGGGCTTGTTGGGGCTCATTGCGGGCAATGTGGACCTGGGCCCGAGAATCGAGCAACTCGGGCCGCGGGCCGGCCAGATCGATGGCGCGATTGACCATCGCCAGGGCCTCGTCGGGCTTGTTGCCGGAAAAGGCCAACAGGACGCCCAGGTTGTTGTGGGCACGATAGTTGTTGGGGGCCTGGGCGATGATCTGCCGACAGAAGTCCTCGGCATCGGCAAATTTTTCCTGGCCGATCTTGAGAAAGTGCTGGGCATCGAGCAGGGGGATCGATGGTGAGCCCCTAGCGGGTGCTCCGGCCGCAGCCGCGCTGGCCAGCACCTTTTCCACCTGTTGCAACTGCTGCGAAGTGATGGTCTCGCAATGGATAACGGCGACGGCCGCGTTGCGAAGGTCCGCAGGCGAGGCCTTGGCGCCGAAGCGGTCCAGCAGATCGAGGGCTTGGGAGAGCTTGCCGTGGCGGGCATAGAAACCAGCCAAGAGCATCTCGCCGCCCGGGGCGCCCGGTACTCCGGGTCGCTTCTGGTTGTAGCGCCGGTACCATTCGCCGGCTTTGTCGAAGTAGCCCTGGGCCAGTTCCCTTGTCCTCGGCCCGGTCAATCGGTCCCCCAATTGTTCCAGGAGTTTGGCGGCGACGAGCATGCGGTCGAGTTGGTCCTTGGGGTCGGCACTTTCCTGGTCGACGTAGGCCCTGAGGAAGCCGGGCACGTCGCCCGAGTGTTGGCCGCGGAACAGCAGTTCGGCGTGGAAGGAGACCGAGGCCGTCGACGATGAGTGAATGGTGCCCGGGGAAAGGCGATCGAGTTGATCGAGCCACCGCTGGGCGTCGCTCAACTCGTCCCGATCCAAGAGCATGCGGACGTAGGCCTCCAGATCGCGCGAATTGCGCTGGCCGCCGTTGACGAGCTTGCCCATCTGCTCCTGGCAGCGCTTCCAGTCGCCGCGGTCCAAATAGATGTGGGCCAGTAGAAAGCGATCTTCGGGCTCGGGTTCCGCCCCGCCCGTAGACACCAGGCTTTCCGCCAATGCGAGCACTTGCGGGCCGCGGGCACTATGGGGATCGGCCAGCAGGAAGCGGACCTTGAGGCGTTTGTCCTGGGACGAGACGAGCGGTGAGGCCAGGTTGCGATCGATGAGCGCGTTCGCCTCTTTGAGCTTGAGATAACCCTCGCTGGCCAAGATCTCGGCCTTCATGCGGCGGGCACTGGCGAGATCGCTCTCGCTGGACTGTACGGCGCCGCTCAAGAGTCGCTCGACCAGGGGGGCGGCACGTTGGAGTTGGTGGTGGTGGACATAGAACTCGGCCAGCAAGCGGAGGGGTCCGGGGAGGTCTGGCTTGAGCTGGACAGCCTTCTCGTAGCACGGACCGGCGTTCTGGGGCTCGCCCAACTCCTCGTAGATGAATCCCATGGCCAAAGGCGAAACCTCCGGGGGAATCATGTCCTTGGCGTCGCTGGCGGCCTGGCGGGCTTTCTCCAACTGATTCGTGGCGACCAGCAAATCGACGAGGGCCATGTGGCAAGCGGGCGTATTGGGGGCGATCCGGCAGGCGCTGAGGAGGGCTTTCTCGGCCTTGTCTTGAATCTCCGGCAGGTTTTCTCGATGGCCTTCCTGTTGGGCCCTGCGGGCCAGGCGGGTCATCATTTGGCCATACCAAAGGTGGTCTTGGTAGTCGTTCGAGGCGGGGTTGTAGGCGCGGTTGGCGGATGCCTTGGCTTTCTCGAAATCGCCCCAGCGGACGAAGATATTGGCCTCGGTCTCGATGATATCCGAGGTCAGGGACGTTTGAGTGCTCTCCAGGCGGTGAATCACTTCGCGGGCATCCTGGTAGCGCTGCCGCTCGTACAGCATTTGCAGCAGCAAGCGGATGAACTGCGGATCGCGATCGCCGTTGATCGAGGCCTGCAAGTAGTGCTGCAGGGCCTCTTCGTTCTTGCCTTTTTCACGGCAAATCTCTCCCTGGAGGACATGGGGAGGAGACCACGACAGCCGCTGTTTGTGCGCCTTCTCGGCTTCTTCCATGGCCTTGTCCAACAGTTCCGCCGACCGCTGCGCGGTGCCCGCCTGCCCGGCCTCGAGCTTCAATCGCACGGCCATGCCGTAATGCCAGAGCGGGCCTTTATCGGCGATGCGATCGATCTCTTCCAGCAGGCGGTCGACTTCCGCCAGCGAGGCGGCCGGTTCGTGGGCGTCGTGCGTCTTCAGGGCCAACTCCAAGAGGCGGTAGCGAATGGTGGCGTCGTGCGGCTGCAGGTCGGCAATCTGCCGGCAGAGCCGCTTGGCCGCGTCGTATTCCCTGAGATCCAGCAGGTAGCCCAAGAGGCCGCTCCAGAGGCGCGTTTTCTGCGGGGGGAAAACGTCGCCGACCCCTCCGTGGCGCCCGCCGCAGCCAGCTTTTCGATCTGGGGCGCGGCCTGCGAGCCCAGGTCGCGCAACAAGATCGGGACCCGCGCGAGGCGGAGCCGCACCTGATCGTCGAGATTGGCTTGCCGGGCGGCGTCGAGCCGCGCTTTCTTGACCTGGTCGAGATTGGCTTGCCGGGCTTCGACAAGGATCGCGTCCCGCGCTTTGTCGAGGCGCATTTGCGCTTCGTCGAGGATCTTCCTGGCCTGGTCCAGTTCTCCCCGTTGGGCAGCCAGATTGGCCTGGGCGACCGCGAACGGCACGCCATCGGGCGCAGCTTCGCGGAGGGCCTTGAGCAGGTCGTCGGCATCCTTGGCCCGTCCCTGGGCAAGGCGCATCTCTGCAAACAGTGACATGATCTGGACGTTTCCGGGCGCAATGCTTTCGACCTGCCTGAGCAACTCCTCGACTTTGTCCCACTCCTGCTCCGCGGGGCTGCGGCGGAGATTCAAGTCCACCCGCGCCCTGGCGAGGGCCAGCCACGCATCGACGTCGCCGGGGTTGGCGAGCACCGCCTCCCCATATTCGTCGGCAGCCTCTTTGAATTTACCGTCGTTGATGAAGATCCGGGCGATGCCGTCGCGGGCCTTGAAGAAGGTCTTGTCGACACTCAGTACGCGGCGAAAAGCCGCCACGGCCTGATCGGGGTTGCCCTGCTGCACATAGCAATCGCCGGTCCAGCAGTCGAGGCTCGCGATCAACTGCGGAGAATCGTTCTTGAGTTGCGGGCGGACCTTTTCGAACCCCTCGAGGGCCGCTTTCCAATCCTCCTTGGCATACAGCACGCGGGCGTCGAGGAAAGCCATTTTCACGGGCGAGAATTCGTATTCGCGCATCGTCCGCATGCAATCGGCCGCGTCGGCCAGATGCTTGGCGTCGAGATAGAAGTTCGCCAGGTGCCAGTCGAGCTCGGCGATTCCGCCCTTGAGTCGACTGATTTCTTTCGCGTCCGGGGCGCCGTTTTCCAGGCCCCTGTTTTCCAGGTCCTTGATGCCTTTATCAAAGACCGCAACGCCGTTCTTCAGGACCTCGATGGCCTTGTCCCGCCGATTGTCGTGGAGGAGGATATCGGCCATGAGCGTATACATGGCAGCGTCGCGCGGGGCCGCCTCCAATCCCTGACGCGCGTAATCCTCGGCCTTGGGAATGTGCCGCATCGCCAGTTCCACCTGCCCGGCAAAAAGAGCGCGCCGAAATAAAGCGGGTCGGTGTGGTCCTTTTGCAGCGCCAGCGTGATCTCGGCCTGTTTCAAAGCGTCCTTGTATTTTCCCAGCTCCTCCGCCAGCCACTTGCCGTAATAGTGGTGCGCGCGGGCCGATTTGGCGTTTTCCTTGTAGGCGATCATCTCGGCCATGCACCTTTCGGCTTCCGGCAATCTCTGCACGGGAGAAGTACGCAAGGCCATCGCCTTGCGAAGGTAAATGTCGATGCGCTCGGGGGCGAGTTTGATCGCCGCGGAGAAGTTCTCGATGGCCAAGTCGTCTTGCCCCAGCCGGACCAGGTTCATCCCCAGGCGGTTCAAGACGTTGGCGTCGCCGGGCAGTTTCTTCAGGTGCGCCACGGCATCCGCGTAATGTCCGCAGTTCATAGCGGCCTCGATCAATTTCTGTCGTACCCTTTGGATCGTCGGCTTGTCGGGCGACTTTTGCGTCTCCAGCGTCCTCACCAGCTCTTCCAGATTCTTATACGCAGTGGCAGACCGGCCGAGGTTGGCATACCAGTCGGTCAATTTTTCGCAGGCCTCGTAGTCGTGCGGCTCGAGAACCAGGTAGGCCCTCATGAGTCTTATCGCGTCAACAACCCGCCGCGGTTCGTCATCCCAAGCGGCTTGCGCCTGGTTCTTGAACCATGGCGACTTGCGCTGGAGCTGATAACTGTGCAACAGGTGAGTGCTGCCGGCCAGGACGATCGCCACGACAAGCAAGACGACGGTCCGCCTGACATTTAACGTCCGCATAGTAGTACTGTGGGAAGAGGGAAGATGCCACGAACGGAAAAGGAGAAACTTCCCGACCTCCGTGCGGGGGGGAAAACCAAATCCTGGAAAAGCGACTCCAAGATTCCATTATTATACCATATCCCGGCGAGAATCGAGGAATCAGGTTCGGCGCGGGTCTAATCAGGTTCGGCGCGGGTCTCCAGACCTCAGGTTCGGCGCGGGTCTGTTCGGCGCGGGTCTCCAGACCCCGCCGAAACACCCGACCGAAGGTCTCCCCATTCTCCAGGAGACCTTCGGTTGGCGGCGTGGCTCGGTCGGAGACCGGCCACAACAGCGGCGGACCGGCCACAACAGCGGCTCGGTCGGAGACCGGCCGCAACGGCCTCAGGTTCGGCGCGGGTCTCCAGACCCCGCCGAAACACCCGACCGAAGGTCTCTCCATTCTCCAGGAGACCTTCGGTCGGCGGCGTGGCTCGGTCGGAGACCGGCCGCAACAGCGGCGGACCGGCCACAACAGCGGCTCGGTCGGAGACCGGCCACAACGGCCTCAGGTTCGGCGCGGGTCTCCAGACCTCGCCGAAACACCCGACCGAAGGTCTCCCCATTCTCCAGGAGACCTTCGGTCGGCGGCGTGGCTCGGTCGGAGACCGGCCACAACAGCGGCTCGGTCGGAGACCGGCCACAACGGCCTCAGGTTCGGCGCGGGTCTCCAGACCCCGCCGAAACACCCGACCGAAGGTCTCCCCATTCCGCAGGAGACCTTCGGTTGGCGGCGTGGCTCGGTCGGAGACCGGCCACAACAGCGGCGGACCAGCCACAACAGCGGCGGACCGGCCGCAACAGCGGAGACCGGCCGCAACAGCGGAGACCGGCTACAACGGCCGCATTTTCGCGAAGCGATCCATTTAATTACCCTTCTAATTGGTTAAGAGCTACCATCGCTACAAGAGATCTTCGCCGACTATTTCCACCCACCATTGCGATCGGCAACACCGGTAGAGTTGAGGGAAAAGCCGAAGACTTTTCTGATTATTTGGATGGCCTTCGTTTCGGATTTTGGACCTGCCGTGATAAAATGGAGGTTCACCAGGGCAATCACACACTCTTTTAGCCGGCACCAATGATCGGAAAATTGATTGCGAAGATGTTTCGCGGCAGCCAACCGTGCGTACACGGCACCCGTGGGCGTAACGTTTCCACCTCGAAGAGCATGATCCGTCGCCGACCCGCGACCCGCAGGCGGGTGCCCTGGGTGCCCCGGATCGAGCCGCTCGAATCGCGGCGTTTGTTGGCAGTCACCAGCAGTCTTTCCGGATACGCTTATCTCGACCCCCAAGACTCCGGCGTCAAGGCCGCCGACGAGGCGGGCTTCGCCGGGCTAACCGTGCAACTGCAGAGCGTGGACAGCCAAGGGAACCTGAGCAACGTTTCGGGGGTGGGACCGGAGCAAACCCTCTCCGATGGCTCGTACAGCTTCACGGGGCTGGCGGCGGGCACGTATCAGATTCAGATCTCGCCGTCGTCCAAACTCGCCGTGGGCATATTATCGCCCGGCTCGGCGGGCGGCACCGCCGGCAATGACGAGATCCAGGTGACGCTTGCCGCCGGCCAGGACGCCACGGACTACAATTTCGCGATCCTCGGCGCACAGACCGACGAGATCTCGCTGCGGATGTTCATGGCCTCCACCGGCTCGCTCACGCAGTTCTTGACCACGCTGCACACCCCGCCCTCCGTGGATCCGGGCGCCGGCTCGACCTTCTCGACCACGTACAGCAGCGAGGGGACCGGGGTGGCGATCACGTCGTCCAGCGCCACGATCACCGCGCCCGACAGCCCCACGCTGACGTTGATGACCGTGACCATCCAGAACCTGCAGGACGGCGGGTACCCGCTTGCGGGTGGCGAACAGTTGTCGGCCGATACCACGGGCACGATGCTGACCTCCAACTACGCCGATGGAGTTTTGACCGTCTCCGGCGTGGCCGACGTGGCGGTCTATGAGACGGTGTTGCAGTCGGTGACGTACAGCGACAACTCGTCGTCCGCCAGCCTTGGCACGCGCACGCTCTCGATCGTCGTCAACGACGGCACCGACGTCAGCCCGGCGGCGATCGTGACCGTCAACGTCGTGCAAGGCACGGGCCCGGCCGGCTACACGATCACCGCGGACCAAAGCGAGATCGGTTCCAGCGCCGCTGCTTCGACCGGCTTTACCTTCAGCGACGCGGGGGTGGGCGACACCTATAACTACACGGTCAGCAGCAGCGGCGGCGGCACGGCGGTCAGCGGCAGCGGCACGGTGACCGCGGCCACGCAGGACGTGACGGGCATCAACGTCTCCACGCTGCCCGACGGCACGCTGACCTATAGCGTGACCCTCACCGATGCCAGCGGCCAGACCGGCGCGGCGGCCACGGCCACGGCCACGCTCCAGACGGTAGCGCCGACGGGCTATACGATTACGGCCAACCAGAGCGAGATCGGTTCCAGCGCCGCCGCTTCGACCGGCTTCACGTTCGCCGGCGCAGACGGTGGGCGACACCTATAACTATTCGATCAGCAGCAGCGGCGGCGGCACGGCCATCAGCGGCAGCGGGTCGGTGACCTCGGCCACGGAGAGCGTGACGGGCATTAACGTCTCGTCGCTCAGCGACGGCACGCTGACGTTCAGCGTCACGTTGACCGACGCGGCGGGGAACGTCGGCACGGCCGCCACGGCGACGGCGACACTCGATACGGTAGCGCCGACGGGTTATTCGATCACAGCCAACCAGAGTCTCTTGAACGCCACCACGGCGCTTACTGCCGGCTTCACGTTTGCCGGCGCGGAGGTGGGCGACACCTATAACTATTCGATCAGCAGCGGCGGCGGCGGCACGGCGATCAGCGGCAGCGGGTCGGTGACCTCGGCCACGGAGAGCGTAACGGGCATCAACGTCAGTTCCTTGCCCAGCGGCACGTTGACCTATAGCGTCACGCTGACCGACGCCGCCGGGAACACGGGCACAGCGGCCACGGCCACGGCCACGCTCGACGAGACGTTGCCCACGGGTTACACGATTACGGCCGATAAGGCCGCCGTGAACGCCACAACGGGCGCGGATACGGGCTTCACGTTCGCCGGGGCGACCGCGGGAAGCACGTACAACTACACGGTTGCCAGCAGCGGTGGCGGCACCGCGATCAGCGGCAGCGGGTCGGTCACCTCTGCCACGCAAGACATCACCGGCATCAACGTGACCACGCTGCCGGACGGGACCTTGACCTATAGCGTGACGTTGACCGACGCCGCGGGGAACACAGGCGCGGCGGCCACCGCGACGAGCATCCTTGAAACGGTTGCGCCCAGCGGATACACGATCGCGGCGAACCAGGCGGTGGTGAACATTGCCGCCTCGACCAACACCGGCTTCACCTTCAGCGGGGCCGAGTTGAACGCGACCTACAGCTACACCGTCACCAGCAGCGGCGGGACAGGTTCGGTGAGCGGCAGCGGGACGGTGACCTCGGCCACGGAGCAGGTCACGGGGGTGAACGTCTCCACGCTGCCCGACGGGACCCTGACCTTCAGCGTGACCTTGACCGATGAGGCGGGCAACGTGGGCAATCCGGCCACGGCCACGGCCACCTTGAACACCGCGGCCCCCAGCGGTTACACGATCACGGCTGACCGGGCAGTAATCAACGCCAGCCAGGCGGTTTCGACGGGCTTTACCTTTGCCGCGGCCACGACCGGCACGACCTACAACTACACCGTTACCAGCAGCGGCGGGGCCGGTTCCGTGAGCGGCAGCGGCAGCGTGACCTCGGCCACGCAAGACATTACCGGGATCAACGTCAGCGGCCTGCCGGACGGCATTTTGACCTATAGCGTCACGCTGACCAACGCCGTTGGCAATCCGGGCGTGGCGGCCACGGCCACGGCCGCGCTCGCCAAGACGGCCCCCATCGGCTACACGATCGCCGCCGTTCCGGCTGCCCTCAACGCCACCACGGCGGCCGACGCCGGGTTCAAGCTTAGCGGGGCCGAACTGGGTACGACCTATAACTTCAGCATTTCCAGCAGCGGCGGCGGCACGGCCGTCACCGGCAGCGGCAGCGTGACCTCGGCCACGCAGAGCGTCAGCGGCATCAACGTCTCGTCGCTCAATGATGGAAACCTGACCTATAGCGTGACGTTGACTGACGCGGCGGGCAACGTGGGCGTGGCGGCCACCGCTGGCGGCATCCTCGATCGCGTAGCGCCCAGCGACTACACGATCGTGGCCAACCAGGCGGTGATCAACTCTGCCGCCTCGACCAACACCGGTTTCACCTTCACCGCGGCCGAGACGGGCACGACCTACAACTACACGGTCACCAGCAGCGGCGGCAGCGGTTCCGTGACGGGCAGCGGCACGGTGACCTCGGCCACGCAGCAGGTCACCGGGGTGAACGTCTCGACGCTTGCGGACGGGACCTTGACCTTCAGCGTGACGTTGACCGACGAGGCCGGCAATGTGGGCAATCTGGCCACGGCCACCGCCACTTTGGACACGGCGGTCCCCTCCGGCTACTCGGTCGCCGCCGACCAGGCGACCTTGGGCCCGGTCGACGACGCGGCGGCCAGTTTCACGATCAGCGGCGGCGTGGCGGGCGAAACGTACAGTTACACGGTCAGCAGCAGTGGCGGCGGCGGCACCGTTACCGGCAGCGGCGCGGTGACCGCAGCCACGCAAGACATCACCGGAATCAACGTCAGCGGCCTGCCTGGCGGCACGTTGACCTACCGTGTCACGCTGACCAGCGCCGTTGGCAATCCCGGCGCGGCGGTGACCGCCGCGGCCACGCTCGACAAGACGGCGCCCAGCGGCTACACGATCGCGGCGGTTCCCGCGGTCTTGAACGCCACGACGGCCGCGACGGCCGGGTTCGAGTTCGCGGGGGCCGAGACGGGCACGACGTACCATTACTCGATCTCCAGCACGGGCGGCGGCACGGCCGTCACCGGCAGCGGCAGCGTGACCTCGGCCACGCAAAGTATCACCGGCATCAACCTGACCTCGTTGGGCAGCGGCACCCTGACCTTCAGCGTGACCTTGACCGACGCCGTTGGAAACGTGGGTGCGGCGGTGACCGCCGCGGCGACGCTCGACAAGACGGCGCCCAGCGGCTATACGATCGTGGCGGTTCCCGCGGTGTTGGACTCCACCACGGCCGCGGCGGCCGGATTCGAGTTCACGGGGGCCGAGACGGGCACGACCTACCATTACTCGATCACCAGCACAGGCGGTGGCACGGCCGTCACCGGCAGCGGCAGCGTGACCTCGGCCACGCAAAGCATCACCGGCATCAACGTGACCTCTTTGGGCAGCGGCACCCTGACCTTCAGCGTGACCTTGACCGACGCGGCCGGGAACGTGGGCGCGGCAAGCACCGCCACGGCGACGTTGGCCACGACCGCGCCCAGCGGATATTCCATAACGCCGGAATTCACGGCTTTCAACGCTCTGACGGCCACGGGCGCCGGATTTACCTTCAGCAATGCCGAGATTGGAACGACGTACAACTACACGATCACGAGCACAGGCGGCGGCACGCCCGTCACGGGCAGCGGAACGATATCTTCCGCCACGCAGGCCGTCAATGGCATCGATCTCGTTTCGACCGCCAGCGGCAACACGCCCTTGGGCAACGGGACCGTCACCTTCAGCGTGACCTTGACCGATGCGGCCGGGAACGTCGGAGTCGCGGCGACGACGACGGCCACGTTGAACACCTCGCTGCCGCCCGTTTTCACGGTCACGCCGGACGAGACAACGTACACCTCCGCCGACGACACGAATTTCGGCTTCACGCTTGCCAATGCCGAGCTCAATGATACGTACACCTACAGTTTGATCCAGGGCGCCAGTCAAACGGGCATTCGCGGCAGCGGCACGGTGACTGCGGCCACCATGCACCTGTCCGGCATCGATATCTCGTCGCTCGCCAGCGGGAGCTACACGCTGCACGTGATCCTTACCAATGGCGCAAGCAACGCCAGGTCGGAGGGCGCCACGGTTATTCTCGACAAGGCGATTCCCAGCTTCACGATCACGCCCACGTATGCCGGGATCAACGACCAGGTCGAGCATAACGCGGGTTTCACCTTTGCGGGCGCCGAAACCAACACGACCTACAAGTACACCATCACCAGCAGCGGCGGCAGCGGTTCGGTGAGCGGCAGCGGCAGCGTGTCCTCGGCCACGCAAACCGTGAGCGGAATCGACGTCTCCACGTTGAAGGACGGCACGCTCACCTACAGCGTCACGCTTACCGACGCCCTGGGCAACGTCAGCTCGCCGGTCACCGCGACCGGGGTGCTCTACCTGGCCACGCCGACGGGCTACTCGATTACGCTCGACGCGTCGATTTTCAACGCCACCACCGCGAAGAGCGCCGGTTTCACCTTGGGCAATGCCGGGGTCGGGGACACTTGCAATTACATTTTTGGATCGAATGTAGCCGGGCACTATACCCAGACTGTTACCGGTACCGCTGCGGTTACTTCCACGACGCAGGACATCACCGACATCGACATCTCGTCGTTTCCCAGCGGACAGATTGTTCTCACGGTCAACTTGATCAATCCGGAAGGAAACGCGGGGCCCTTTGCACAAACGACGGGAACGCTCGACTTAGTCCTCCCCGGCGGTTACACGATCAAGGCGGACCAGGCCGTCATCGGCCCGGGGGCCGCGGCGGCCGCGGGCTTCACCTTCACCGGCGCCACGGTCGGCGATGTCTACGCCTGTGCGATTACCAGCAGCGGAGGAGGAGGGACGATCACCGGCAGCGGACCGATCACCTCGGCCAGCCAGGACATCACGCCCATCAATGTTTCCGCGCTGCCCGACGGCACGCTGACCTACGCCGTGTCGCTGACCAGTCCGGACTTCAATACGGGCGCGGTGGTCACCGCCACGGCCCTCCTCGAACAGCACGCGCCCACGGGCTTCACGGTCGCTCCCGACCTGAGCACGATCAACGCCGTCAGCATCAGTTCCAGCGGTTTTACGCTCAGCGGGGCGAAGGTCGGCGACACGTATAACTACTCGATTTCCGGCAGCGGGGGAGGACCCATTACCGGGAGCGGAAGCATGACCGCTGCCACGCAGGACATCACGGGCATCGACCTGTCGAGCCTGGCCGACGGCACGGTCACCTACAGCGTGACGCTGAGCAACGCGGGGGGCACCAGCAGTCCGGTGACCGCCATGGCCACGATCGATCGCGAGGCGCCCACGGCGATTGCCCTATCGACGAGCGTCGCTCCGGCCAATGCAGCGTTGGGGACGCAAGTCGCTGTGTTGCAGACCGAGGGACCCGAGTCGTCGTCGGCTTATACCTACGCGCTCGTCTCCGGCGCCGGCGACACCGACAATGGCTCGTTCCAGATCAGCGGCGACGAGTTGCTGACCAACGCGGTCTTCAGTTCCACCGGGCAATCCACCTACAGCATCCGCCTGCAGAGCAGCGATTCCCAGGGCAACTCCGTCCAGCAGCAGTTCCTGATCACGATCAGCAACACCGATCCGATCACGCCGAGCTTGAGCATCACGCCGGCCATAAGCATCGGCGGCAACCCGGCCATCTCCGCCAGCCAGACTGCCAAGGGTCCTGTCACGGCAGGCACGCTCGCCACGACCGCCGCGACCGGCGGGATCGAGGGCTCGCAGATCAACTACTCCCTGGTTTCCGGGGCAGACAGCAGCGGCAACGGTTCATTCCAGATTGTAGGCAATAAAGTGGAGAGCAACGGGACGCTCAACCCGGGCACGTACACGGTCCGCGTCCGCAGCACCAGCACCTTCCTGATCAGCGACGTCGTCGACCTCAGCGGTGTGAACGGGCCCTATGCCTTCCAGGTCAGCCTCGATCCGACCCAACTGCCGAGCAGCAGCTTCGCGCAGCTCGCAGCCGATGCGGGCCTGATCACCCTCAGTTCCGATGCGGCCGGCAGTTGGAATCCGGCGGTCAGCACCAATCTCGAAGCCCACGGCAGCCTGGCGCAGCCCAACTACCAGGGATCGTACGCGAGCTTCTGGTCTACGGTCACGGCCGCGAACCCGTCGGCCACGCTGCAGAATGTGGTGGGGTCGTCGGGCGTCGATTTGGCCGCCACCCAGAGTACTGGGTCCCCGGCCGCCTGGGCCGTTGTCGACCAGCCGGGCGACTATGCAGTCGGCGTCCAGGTCTACACGGAAAAAGTCTTCACGATTACGGTAATGTAATCGGCATGCTGGATGGGAAACAGGGCCGGGAAAAAACGACGGGGTACCCAGTACTCTGGGTCGACAAGCTCGCTCGCGCCGGCGGCCGTCGAGAATCCGTCGGCCGGCGGCGTTGCACCAACGCAGACGCCAGACCGTTCTTCGCGGCGCTCAGGGCACCCAGTACTCTGGGTCCCCGTCAACGCGGCAGTTTGCGCGTTCCTGGTCGTGGCCGTGGCGATGGTTTTCGTTCAGACCGCCACACATGAGTTCGTCAATTTCGACGACGACGGCTACATTTATCGGAATTACCACGTAAATCAGGGGCTCACGCTTTCCGGGCTTGCGCGGGCCTTCACGCACGGCGATGCCAACAACTGGCATCCGCTGACCTGGATTTCTCACATGGTCGATTGCCAGCTCTACCAGGCGTGGGCCGGCGGGCACCACCTGACCAGCGCCGCGATCCACGCGGCGGTTGCGGTCTTGCTCTTCCTGACACTGTTGCAATTGACAGGGAGCCGCTGGCCGAGTGCCGTCGTGGCAGCCCTCTTTGCCATTCATCCTCTGCGTGTCGAGTCGGTGGCCTGGGTCGCCGAACGCAAAGATGTTCTGAGCGGTCTGTTCTTCGTGCTCACCTTGGCGGCGTATGTGAACTATGTCCGCAAGGAGTCGTGGGCCCGATACCTTCTGGTATGGTTCGTTTACCTGCTGGGGCTGATGTGCAAGCCGATGCTGGTGACACTGCCGCTAGTGCTGTTGCTTCTGGACTATTGGCCCTTGGGCCGCTTGGGCGGCACGATCGGCAACGGGGCAGGCCCTCGGACCTGGGTGCGGAACCCGATTGTGGAGAAGGTTCCCTTGCTGATTCTATCGCTGACGTCGTGCGGCTTGACGATCGCTGTGCAGAAGCAGGCCCTGATTGCGACGAACCTGATTACCTGGCCGATGCGGCTGGGGAACGCCTTGGTGAGCTACGCGGCCTACCTGGGCCAGTTTCTCTGGCCCCACCGGCTGGCCGTGCTCTATCCTTATCCCTATGAGAAGCTGGGGCTTGGCGCGGTGCTGGGCTCGGCGGCGCTCTTGGCGTTTCTTTCTTGGGTGGCCGTCGTGCAGCGCACGCGCCGTCCCTATTTGCTCGTCGGCTGGCTGTGGTATCTGATCATGCTGTTGCCTGTGATCGGGTTGGTGCAGGTCGGCCTTCAAGCCCGCGCCGACCGTTACACCTATCTGGCCCTGACGGGACCTTGCCTGGCGGTCGTGTGGGCCGTGGCCGAAGTGCTCCGCAGCCGCAGGTGGCTCGGGCGCAGGTACTCGTGGTCGGCGGCGCGAGTCTGGCGACCTTCGCGGCTCTGGCGCTGCTGATGACGGCAGCCTGGCGTCAGACCACGACTTGGCGCGACAGCATGACTCTGTGGACGCGTGCCCTGAATGCGGGTTACGAAAGCGATTGTGCCCACTGCAACCTGGCGAGCCTTTATGATGAAGAGGGGAAGTTCGACATCGTCGAGCGGCACTACCGGGACGCCCTGCGATTGTCTCCGAATTCGGTGCAGTCGCATGTCAACTATGGCCACTGGCTTGTCAGCCGCGAGCGGGTTGACGAGGGCATTGCCCAATACCGGATTGCCCTGAATCTGTATCCGCAAAACTCATCGGCGGAAACGGCATTCGGAGAGGCGCTAGTTGCCCGCGGCAATCTCGAGGAGGCCGCGGGGCACTTCCTGCGGGCCCTGGACATCGACCCCGAAAATGCCTGGGCCTGTTACAATCTAGGCAATGTGTTGATGCGGCAAGGGCGGCCTGCGGAGGCTGCCGCCGCGCTGGAACGGTCTCTGAAGCTCAGCCCGAATCTGGCCTTGGCTGCGAATAATCTGGCGACTCTGCTGTGTGGGTTTCAGCGCTTCGATGAGGCCGAAGCACGCTACCGCCGCGCGATCGAGATCAACCCCAATTATGCCGAGGCGCACAACAATCTCGGCCTGCTCCTGGACGATCGCGGACGAAGGGCAGAGGCCGCCGAGCAGTTCCGCAAGGCCCTGGAAATCAATCCGCAATATGTGCAGGCCCACAATAATCTTGGGGTCCTGCTGATGAATCAGGGCATGATGGCCGATGCGATCGTCCAGTTCCGCGCGGCTGTGGCGCTGGATCCCAAGTTCGATCTGGCCCATGGCAACCTGGGCCGCGCCCTGAGTCGTCAAGGCCAGAACGCCGCGGCCGCGGCGGAGTTGCGGGCGTTCCTGCGACTTCAGCCCGATCAGCCCCAGGTGCTGGTCTGGCTGGCCTGGATCCTGGCCACGGCGCCCGAGGACGCGGCCCGCTCGGGGCAGGAAGCGGTGGCGTTGGCGGAAAAGGCGGCTCGGATTACGTCGCATCGTGACCCGGGGGGCTTGAACGTCTTGGCGGCCGCTTACGCCGAGACGGGCCGTTATGAAGAGGCGGTTAAGGTTGCCGAGCAAGCCGAGCGGCTGGCCTCGGCCGCCGCGCGCAACCGCTTGTCGCGGCGATCCAGCAATGTATTGCCTGCTACCGCGGCAACAAACCCTTTCGCCAGCCAGCGGGGCGCTAAGAAGCCGTCGGGTCGAAACCCGGCAAGAATTGCTGGATGGGAGGGTGCACCAGTTCTTCATAGCTGCGGCGATAGCCTTCGCCGAGGTGCATCATCACCTCCAAGATCAGCAGGTCGGCGCGGGTCATGACGTGCCGGCTGCTGCGGGCGCCGAGGCCCTGGATCATTTCGGCGACCACATCCAGATGCATTCGCGCCGTCTGGCGTGCCGTGATGCCGGCGGCTACGAGCAAGGAGGCCAATCGCCGCAACTCATCGGCCAGGTTGCCCGACCCCATGATCACGTAGATCCGCAGCAATTCACGATAATGTGACATCAATTCCGGGGGCAAGGCCACGGTCGGTTCCACTGCGTGCTTCGGGCACCATGCACCCATGGTCGACGGTCCGGCACGGAACTCTTCGACGGCAGCCCGCTGTTCTTGCAAGAGTCGCCCGGCTTCGTCCTGTTCGCGTTGGAGGCGGGTTTGCTCGGCCTGGTGGAAGCGGCGGTTTTCGTGCACCAGGCGACGCTGCTGGATGGCCCGCGCCACGATCCAGATCAGGTTCCGCGTGGTGCTGGAATCGACGCAGACGTAGCCGTCGGCGCCGACTTCGTAGCAGAGCACAGCCATTTCCGGCTCGCTGGCAGTGCCGAGCACAATGATCGGCTCTTCGGCCCCGCCCGTACGATAGCCTTCAATCAGATCCAGGGCGTCGAGTTCTCCGGGCTCGTGGCTGACGAGAATGGCATCGAAGACTTCATCGCGGAGGCGTTCCATGCCGGCCGCCTGTCCGGCTGCCTCTTCCAAAAGGATCTCGGCGGCACTATCGGTGGCAAATGCCTCGGCCAGCCAGGCCCCACTGCGGCTGGGTGTGGCGATATACAGGACCTTCAACCGGCACGGAAAGGATAAAGGATGAAGGATGAAGGATGAAGGATGAAGAATGGAAGATGAAGGATCAAGCATGAAGCTGCCCTTTGCGACTGACGCGTCCGCCGACCCGCTCCGCAGGTGCCCCGTCCTTCATCCTTCCGCCTTCATCCTTTCCTTCGACGAACCAGCGATAAGCCCGCTGCAACTGGTCGGGCCAGGTGATGCCGTCGAAGGTATGGATGGCGTTCTCGTAGAGATGATCGCGGAGATCCGCGTCGCGGCGGAGGCGGGCGTAGGCCTCCAGTATCTGGTGCGGCAGGGGATCGACGAGCAGGCAGTTATGGCCATCCTTCAAGGCCCAGGAGGTGTAGCGGTCGCGGCGGGCGATGGGAATCGATCCGCAACACATGGCCTGCAAGGGAATATAGGAGGGGTGCGGTGTGAACATGAAGCTGATCAGGCTGCCGCAAGAACGATACATGTCGCCCGTCGCGCGGTAATCCATGTACGGCAGGAACTGTCCGCGGAGGCCCGATTGGGCGTAGGCCTTGGTATGTCCGGCGACGAAGACCTCGGAATCGGCATAGGCCTGCTGGATCAGGTGCAGACCGTGCATGCCGAGGCTGTAGCCGTTCCGCGGGACCTCCGGACGTCCATAGAAGAACATCCGCCGCAGATCCGGCAGTTCGCGGGCACCATGCTCGCATGGTCGGCGGGGAAAGAAGACATCGTGATCGATGCCCGGCTGGAACGCATAGCCGCTGATTGCATGGTTGGCCATCACCGCGTCGCGCAGCCCGGGGGTGTTGAACAGGCCCAGGAAACCGAAATCGTAGGTCAAGTCGGCCAGGGCGGACTCGATGCTGCCCGGATAGAACTGCGTCTCATAATCCTGGATCAGGTAAAGTTTGCACTTCGTGCGGTGATACTGCAAAAGGATGTAGGCGGTGTTCCAGAGCGTGGCCACGGCCATGTCGCTCTCGGGCAGCTCGTCGGGCCGCAACGGCCGGTCGTAGCGGTTGAGCACGACCTTCAGCCGCGGTTCCGCACCCAGGGCCTCGAAAATCTCCATCCGTGCCTGGTCGGCCGAATCGTGCACGCACCCATTGAAGATATAAACGATGCACTCGGCGCCGCGGCGGGCGAAGTGATGGGCGAAACGCAGAATGGTGTTGGGCCCGCCGTTGTGGACGCTGCGGAAATCGGGCATCAACCACAACACTCGCCGCGGCGGCTGCGGGTTGCGCATCCAGGCATCGTTCATTTCCCGAGTGATGTCTGCATGTTCCGCGACGTTGGGTTGTTGCTCCATGGCCCAGAGGATGTCGGTGGGATAGAAGGGGCCCGGGGCCGGGGGGGTCACCCGGCCGGCGAGATACTCGAACGCCTTGTTGACGGCGGCCTTGATGCCGAAACGCTTCTGATAATTACGGAATCGGCGCACGTATTCAAGTGCTCGCATGATCTTTCCTTTCGCAGTAATGCAGGCCGACCGCGACCATGGGTGCATGGTCGTGGTCGGCCTGCGGGCGCCCGCCTGTGGGTCAGGCCGTGGTTTGCTATGAATCTCTTGATCGGCGTTGCCGGGGCACGGGGGCCGGGGCGCCTGGTACTCCGGGTCGTGGGTCGCCGCTCGCCCGAACCGCATGACGTTGGCCAGGGCCTCGCGGGCTCGCCAGGTCCTGGAGTTCTGGATCAAGTTGAGATCGTAAGTCGTTTGCGCCAGCCGGGCCTGTAGCGGCGGGATCGTGGCCACAGTCTGCCGCAAACTGGCATTCTCATGTTGCAGTGCAGCGACTTCCCACCGTGCGGTGTCGCGCTCCTGCCGGCGCAGGTCTCGACGCTGCCGCAGCGTTGCCTCGCGGACGGCGGCGTCGGCCAGTAGCTGCCGGTCATTTCCCGCGCTGCGTCGACTTGAACCTGGGCCGGCCAAGGCCTCGAAGGCCGCTTGTGCCGGATGGTCGACTACGGCGGCCTCGTGATGGCGGCACGAGGCGTCGTAGACCTCGGCAAATGCGCTGTCCGACCAGTTCAGCCCGCAAAGCTCGGCCGCGCGCCGCAGTTGCAAGCCGCAAACCTGCGGATCGAACTGCACCACGCACCAGGGCCCGGACCATTGATCGCAAATATCCTTCATGCGGCGAAAATGCACGGCCGTGACGTCCAGGGCCTGGGCATAATCGCGGTCGCCCTGCGAGCGCCGGAAGATGCTCATGGCGATCTCATGCGGTCCGCGGACCAGAAAAAGGGGAACGACCCGCAATTCGGGCAAGCCTGCGAACACACGCTGCCAGTAAGGCCATACTTGCACGGTGCGCGGATCCTTGAAGCCGCAGACGGTACCCGACTCCATCAGCCGGCCGACGAGGTCGCGGCCGCGGGCGATGGCTTCCTCGGGAATCTCGGGCACCACGTACCCGGGGTCGTCGGAAACCGCGGGCACCGTCGGGCACCCGGGCACCGGGGCACCGGGGCACCGGGGCACCCGCGCGGGTCGCGGGTCGCGGGTCGCGGTCGGCGGTCGGACTGGTCGCGGAGGTCCAGCGACCGTCGCACTGGCAGTAACGCCGCAGGGTCTCGGCGTCGTCGGGCAGATCGCCTTCGAAGCCGAACTGCCGCAACTGAAATTCGCGGTTCAAGAAAACAAACGGCTGGGCCTCAAAATGGCCGTACTTGTTCGATTCGTTGGCCTCACCCAGGTCGAAAGGGCCCAGCGACATGCCCAGCCGTTGCAAAAGCCGGGCGGTGAGGCTTGATCCGCAACGATGCATGCAAAGGATAACGACTAGCGTCTTTTCCTGACTCATCTGCGCCCTCCCTGGCTGCGTTGCCTTGCCGCCACGGGCACCACGTACTCATGGTCGTGGTCGTGGTTGTCGGCAGGCTACGAAAATAGGTTATTTCCAGATTTGAGTCAAGTTCAAGTTGATTCGCGGGGGGCGGAGGGTCTATACTGCGGCCCGCGCCTGGATTGTAACCCTGCAAACTGCTGAGCAGCCTTAACGCTCGGGTGGCACGTCCCGAGCTTGTGAAGTGTGAAGGACGTGATGGCCGGTTGCCTTCGCATCGCCCAAAAAAGCCGAGGATTTTTCGACCATGCCTGCGTTGCCTCCGCGAGTCGTAACGATTCTCCCTCGGCTTTGCCCTTCAACATGGATTGATATTGTCAAGCCGCTGATGGCTTTGCATGAGGCCGGCCGTGTGCGAGCACGGGTAACGCTGGAAAGCATGGCTGCCCCGCGTGATATCCACAAGTCCGATCTGGTCGTGTTTTGCCGCAATGTCAGGCCGGATCGCGCCGAATTGCTCCGCACCGCGGTCGCTGCGGGGGTGCCGGTGCTCTATGACCTGGACGACAATTTCTTCGAGCTCTCGCCGGATACGGACAGCGGCCGGGTCTTCGCCCAGCCCGAGCAGTTGGCCATGTTGACCGAGTACCTCTCCACGGCGAGCCTGGTGCGAGTCTATTCGCGGCCGCTGCTGGCACGTGTCGGTCTGCTGAATCCCTGCGTGGAAATGGTTGCCAGCGCGGTCGATCTTCGCCAGGTGCGGCGGCCCGAAAAGTCGCTCGGCGGCGCGGTGAAGTTGATCTATGCGACCAGCCGGCTTGACGATTCGCTGGGGCGGATCTTCCTTCCGGCCCTGCAGCGGTTGCTGGAGGAAGAGGGACCGCGGGTCGAGGCGCACTTCTGGGGACCGCGACCGCCGGCCGAACTGCCCGCCGTCAGGCATCACGCAGTGGTCCACGACTACGACCGGTTTCTCCGCCGCTTCTCGGCTGCGGGATTTGAGATCGGTCTGGCCCCCTTGGCCGACGACGTCTTTCATCGTTCGAAGACGAACACCAAGTTCCGCGAGTATGGGGCGTGCGGCATCGCGGGCGTCTATTCCGACGTCGAGGTCTACTCCCACTGCGTGCGGCACGGCGAGACGGGCCTCCTGGTCGCCAACGATACCGAACGTTGGTACCGGGCCTTACGGCAACTCGTCGACGATGCCCATTTGCGAAAGCAGATCCAGCAGCAAGCCCGAGTGGAAATCGAAGACCATTACTCGCAAGAGCAATTCGAGATCGTCTTTCTCCGCCAGATCGAGCAGCTTGTGGGCAGTGCTCGCCCGCGGCAGACCGGCAAGGTCCATGCGGTTCAAGCAGTGCCGCGGGCGCAATGTACCCAAAGTCGTGGTTGCCCGCGCGTGCTCCGTCTCCTGGGGCTGATTCCCCACTCGCTGCAGCATCTTCGCCGCCATGGCTGGGCCCGTTGCTGGAACACGCTGCGCTGGTTGGTTTCCAGCAGTTGGAGCATGGCCTGGTTGCAATGGCGGCTGCGAGAGAGCCGATTCGGTCGTCAGCGGGACCAGCGTGTTGCGTCGTTCCAGGGATCGTCGAACCGTTGACGACAGGTGTGCCGCTTGGGCTTGCTCCGTTGGCCCGGATAATTATTTGCCTTTCTTCTTGGCTGCGGGCGCAATGGCGTCGATTGCCTTCTTCGCTGCCGATCGCACCGTTTCATCCTTGTCCGTCAGCAGCGATCTCAGCGCGGCAACGGCACGCGGATCCTTCAATTCCGCCAGCGAGTCCGCCGCCGTGGCCCGCATCAGCCAATCCTCATCCCGCAACGCGGCGATCAGCGGCAGGACGGCCCGCTCGTCCTTCGTTCCGCCGAGTGCCCCCGCTGCGGCGCGGCGCAAGTCTTGTTCGCTGGATTTCAGGGCCGCGAGGAGCGCTTCGGTCGCCCGCCGGTCGCCGATCGCCCCGAGGGCAGTGGCGGCGGCCGTTCTGGCGCGCAACTCGCGGGAAGAATTCCGCAGGACGGCCAGCAGCGGCTCCACTGCCCGCGAATCGTGGAGGCTGCCCAAGGAGTCGGCCGCCCTGGCCTGGATGTTGGGCCACTTGTCGTCCAGCGTGGCAATCAGTCCCTCGACGGCGCGCGGATCGGCGATTTCGCCCAGCGCTTGAGCGGCGGTGGAACGGAGCTCCGGGTCCTCGTCTTTCAAGGTGGCCAACAGGGGTTTCACGGCGGCCAACTCCTTGACCCCGCCCATGGCCTGTTGAGTCAGCGACATCACGGCGTGCAGGCGCACCCCGCGGTCTTTGTCGTCCAAGGCAGTGACCAGGAGCTTCGTGACGCGGGGGTCCCGGATCCTTCCCAGGACACGTGCCGCCTCGCCGCGGACCAGCGAGGCACGGTCGGAGATGGCGCCGATAACCGCCTCTTTGGCGCGCGGATCATCGGTTCCGGACAACATGGCAATCGCCGTCCCCCGCACTCCCGCATCTTCGTCCTTGACCCGCTCAAGCACCGCCGCCGTCACCCGCCGGTCTTCGATCCCGCCCAAGGCAATTACGGCCATCCTGCGGACCATCGGGCTGCGGTTGCCCAGGGCCGCGATCAGTGGCGCAACCGCCGGCTCGCCGATCTCGCCGAGGGCCATGGCGGCGGCGGCGGAGACGGTGGTCGGCCCGAAGTCGTTGGTTGCCGCGGTGTCGCCCAAGAGGGCGATCAAGGGGCCGACCGCCTCGGCCGCCTTTCCCTTCAATTCCCCCAACGCCGTGGCGGCCCTCGCCCGTTTGCGCGGATCGGGGTCCCGCAACGCGGCGATCAGATCGTGAAGTTCGTCGCGGCGCGTGTCGGCGACCGCTGCGGGCTTCTCCACACGTTTGGCCGGGGGCAGAGGCGGCACACGGACCGCGATGTTGTCGCCGGGCGGATCGGCGTCCTTGTCCCGCCCGCCGTCATCCTTTCCGTTCCAGCCGACACTATAGACCAGATAGCCCTTGGGCTGCCGCTGGTAACAGAAGGCAGCGCCGGAAAACGGGTCCTTTGGCAAGTCCTTGAGGATGCGCGGGGTCAGCCCTTCCAGCCGGGCCGGATACTCGCCCTGTTGGGCCTGATAGGCCGCCAAGGCCAAGGAAAGCCGCGCGAGCTGGAAATGGGCCTCCTCGCGGCACTCCGTGAAGCATCCCGTAGCGACGTCAGGCGAAAGCATGCCGGCCATGAATTCGAACATTTGCAGGGAATGAATCTCGCGGTCGATTCTGCCGAGGAAAAGGTTCATTTCGGCCACCTTCCACGCGACGCCGCCGCCGGCAATATGATCGAGTTCCTCCTTCAACTTCTTTTCCAAAGTCCAAGACATGTTCGATCTTTCCGGCCAGGTTGGCTTTTCCGCCGCGGCCACGAGCAGATCGTACCAGCGATTGCCGTCGTGCATCACTTCGTCCCAGTCGACCGTTTCGTTCTGCACCCACTGCGACGGCAGCTCCTTACCTCTTGCCGGGGATTTCGCCTCGCCCCTGGCGATTTGGCTGGGGATCAAGACGCACCGCTCGATCTCGGCCGGTCCGCCTCGGGCCACATGGCTGGCCACGTCCAGGAAGACATAGCGTTCGGCCAAGTCCAGACCATCGCGCGTGCGGGGCAATGGCGGCAAGGCATCGAGATCGTTCAGGCAACGCGCGGCCTGATCGGGCGTCAGCTTCCCCTCGCGCCAGGACGCCCGTGGCCTGACAGGCAACTCCATTGAGGTTCCGTGCCACAATTTGATGGACCAGCGACGGGCCTTGGCCGCAGACTCGCGCCAGGCGATGGCAGGCCAGGATATCGGCCCAGGCGTCCTGCACCTGGCCGGCGTGCAGACGCAACATGCTGCGGGCGATCAACAGGTCGCGGCACTGCCGCAGACAGCCTGCCGCCGGGAAGCGGACCATCGTGAGCGGATCGTCCGGCGATGCCTTCACCCAAGGACCGTAGTATCGGCTGCGACCTGCGGCGTCATGAATTTTGGCCAGCGGTATCTCGTTGGCCTTCAGCCACGCGGCTACGAAGGGGAACTCTTCGGCGGCCCAGGGTCGCTGCGTGGCCGGATCGAAATTCTTGGCAAGCCAGGCATCCCAGGGCGATGTGCCCTTTTCACCATGGACCTTGGCAAACTCCGGCACGGAAATTGCATACGGGCCTTGGACCGGCAAGGGACTGATGCCGAGAAGCTGGAAATAGCGATTGCGGTTCTCCGCCGCGATTTCGCTCGGGCCCACGGCCTCGAAGAGTTTCACCACGGCATTGTTTTCCGGCGTGACGCCGCGGGAGCATTCCGCGTTGATGGCCGCCGCATAATCGACGTGGCCTTCCTTGTCCAGCGGCCCGAGGATTCGCGTCGTTTCCTTGGCGATCGTGATCTTGCCGCTGAGAAACTCCGGCTTGTGCTGCGCGGGGGGCTTCGTCGCTTCGCCGTGATTGACGTTGCCCTTCTCCGCGCTCTGGGCCGGCAGGAGGAGCGAGCCAAAAAGCAACAGGGCGGGAGGAAATATGGTTCGCACAGTTTTCATGATTCACTTGCCTTCGGGAACCGCTTTCGCCGGCGACTCGGGGGTCAAGAACAGCAGGGCCAGGCTGGTGGCAATCACGGGATTGTCTTCCGCATGGGCGGAACCTTTCCAGGAACCGTCGTTTTGCTGCTCCTTCAGCAGCAAGTGGATGCCCTCTTGCCGCCAGTCATGCTCGCCAAAGCGCGATTGGCCCGTCAATCTGGCGGCCCGTTCCAAGTCACGCAGATAATAGAAATTTCTGTCCTTTCCTTGCCTCTTCACTTCGTTTGTGTTGGCACGATCGGCGGCTCGCGCCCTGGTGTTCTAATGACGATGTCATCGTAGCCGTTTTCGCCGCGATTGTTGTCGCTACTGTCGCGGCCGCCATCGTCGCGATGGTTCTTGCCGACACCGTAGACGACGTAGTCGTTGGCGGCGCCGCGATAGTGCACCTTGCCGGAGCCGAACAGGTCGTCGGGAACCTCGGACACGAAGTCGGGCACGAGCGCCTCCAACCGATCCGGATAGGCGCCGTGCCGATCGCGGTAAAGCGCCAGGCCAAACGCCACATCGCGCAGCCGGCGATACATGTCGGCCTGGTCTTCAACGACGATCCACGACTTTGCCAGGCCGATCTGAAAGTCCAAGACCAGCGCCGCGATGCGATCGGCGGCCGCCCGGCAAGCGGCATCGTCGTCCAGCTTGGAAAAGTCGTACGCGGCCGGGTCGGTGGACATGCCCGCCAAGGCGGCAATCTCGGTTCGCAGTCGTTCATAGGCCGTCTGCTTCTGCGGAGGATCGGCTATGCGCAGCACGGCAACCAGACGGTCCCACCAGATGTTCTCCATGCGCAATGCCTCGTCCCAGTCGATTCGATCGTCGGCCGCAAACTGTTCGCAGATTTTTCCGATTCGTTCTACCATTACTTCGTCTTTCTTGGTGACCGCGCTCCGGCCATCGCTCGCTTTCGAGGTCGCGCCAAACCGCCTGCGGAAATCCAGATACAGCCGCACCGCGTCGCCTAAGTCCTTGGGCGACTGGGAAGCCAGGATCGTGCTGTCGAGCATCAAATATCGCTCGGCGGCGTCGGCTTTGTCGGCCATGGTCGGCAGGGGCGGCAGGGAAGCCAGTTCCGCGCGGTAGCGTCGCATCTCGACGGCGGCCAGCTTGCCTTGCTGGAGCACGGCCGCGTCGCAATACGTCGGCCACCAGTCGGCGGCCTTGCAAAGACATAAATCGACGGTAAACGGCATTTGCGCATACAGTCGGGCCAGGTGCCGGCAGGCAAGCAGGTTGGCACAGGCCGCATCGGTCTGGCCTTTGCCCAAGCGGTACATGGCACGATATTGCAACGCTTGGATGGTGCGTCGCGGGGGCAGTGAAAACAGCATGCCGGTGAGTTGCAGCATAGACCCGCTTTTCGCCGGATCGCGATGGACTACGGGGCAATAGAACCTCGACTGCCGCGAGGCCTCGACCAGCAGTTCCAGCGCGCGGTTATTCTCACCGAGCCAACGGGCAAGTTGCGGAAAGTCGGACTCCGTAAAGGGACGGCGACCGGCACGTGCGAACTGGTCCCCAAGGCGATCTTCGATTTCTCGGTCGCTGACTTCGTCTTTTCCCAGGGCCGCGCGCAGGAGGGCTTTGCAGTAATCCCAAGGATCATGCAGGTAGTCGCCTTTTTCCGGGACAGGCGCAATTTTGAGTGCCGCAAAGAACAAATCGCGATCGTTGCTCTGCACGTTCTTCGGCCCTAGCGCGTGCAGCAACGTGACAACCGCGTTGTTTTCCGGCGTGACTCCCCGCGCTGCCAGTTCATTGCACGCCCGCCCGTAGATGACCGTGCCGTTGGGCCGCAGTGGCCCCAGGAGGCGCGTCGTTTCGCGGGAAACCGTAATTTTTCGGTGCGAACGGCGCGAGTTGCGGGTCTTTGCGACGGCGGTCTTGCCCGCTCCCGAATCCTGCACCGGGCTGGCGGACGGGGCGCTCTCCTCTTGTTTGCCCTCCTGCCGATCGCAACCCGCGGTGGCGAGCGCGAGCAGCAACAGTGCGACGCCGACTAGGCAAGAGCGGTGGATGGTCATTGTGCTGGGCATTTACTTACCTGCGGGAGCATCGATATTTCGCCCTTGACGACAGGAAAATGAGGGACAGAAAAATGGCGTGCTCGCGGAACCTGTGTTAACGCTATATTTCTGTCAAACATATTTCTGTCATTGCTCGTATCTCATTGCGAGCGTCTCACTCGTCGGGATCCGAGTTATCGCGCGGCGGCGGATTTCGTGTCGAATCACTGGGCTTTTGCCGGTCGTCATCTCGTTTTTCCGTACGGCCGCGCATCGAATCGCTGGGCATTGGCCGATCATCGCCCCATTTCTCCGTGCGACTGGGCATGGAATCGCTGGGCTTTTGACGTTCGTCGCCCCATTTTTCCGTGCGGCTGGGCATGGAATCGCTGGGCATGCGGCGGTCGCTGCCCCATTTCTCCGTGCGGCTGGGCATCGATTCACTGGGCATCGCGTCGTTGTCGTCCGATTTCTCCGTACGGCTGCGCCTGGTGTCGTCCGACGCTGCGTCGTCATCGTCGCCCGAGTCGCTGCGATCGAACGTGGAACCACGCCGGTCGGGCCGGCGGGCCGCCCGTAAGTCATCATCCGAGGAGTCATCCGACACGGAGCCGGGTTCGTCGCGATTGGGCCGCGCTTTGTCCGGGGCCGCGTGGCGGGGATGATCCCAGCCCTCGTCCGGGAGAACGTCTCCTCGCTTTTCGCAGCCCGCAGTCAACGCCAGCAACAAGATTGCAAGTGTGCCGTTTTTCCAAATCGCTAGATTCATGTTTGGTCTCCTATTTCTTCCATCTCTTTCACGGCGCGGGGCTATTGGCAAGGCGGACCGAGCCGTCGCGGAAGGCCACGGGCAGGCTTTCGTCGCGCTTGCCGCCGCGCAACTGGTAAAGCACGACCGGCGCCGTGCCGCCATCCTTGGGCTTAACATATTCGTAGCCGGGATTGTCGCCGGTGAGCGGATTTGCCATCAGCGCCGCGAAGTCCTTGCCTTTGCCGATGACGCCCATCGGCCCTTCCTTACCGATCAGCGGCTTGACCTCGTCGAGCTTCTCTGGCCAGGCTTTGTTGTCCTCGTGGAACTTGATCAATGCCAAGGAGAGTTGCTTGAGGTTGTCTGAGGATTCGATTTTCTTCTTGTCGTTCCCACAGCCGGAAACAGCGAGGGCGACCAGCGTCAGCAGGCCGGCGCTCAGGATTTGTTTGGCGCGGGTCCGACCCCCGACCAGCGTCTCTTGATGTGCTTTGCTTTGAATGGTTGCGGGCTTCATTGGGTTGCCTTTCTGCGACAGTGGTTGTGTCCGGCACACAGCGTGCCTGGCGTTCTGGCATTATATCACCATGGGGACCGAAAGCAGTGCGATTTCCCAAACGGTCTTACGGCCTCAGGTTGCCGACGGTGGCGATCGTATTGCTGACTGCAACGTATTTATCACTCCCTCAGCTTCGAAACGTCCCAGATCAAGACCGTGGCATCCGCGCCGGCGCTGGCCAGACGCGTGTCGTCGGGCGAAAAGTCCAAGGCGGTCGCCCCTTCCTCGTGTCCGTAGAATACCTTCAGCACCTTTCCGGACTTTGCCGACCAGATCCAGATCGCCGGCCGCGGCTCGAAAACCGCCGCGGCAACCAGGCGGCCGTCGTGCGACGCGGAAAGCGTGACAAGAAGATCAAGCGGCGCACTTTCCCATATAGTCTTGCGCTCCGCATAGTCCCACAAACGCACCTGGTAGACGGGCAGGTCGAGCCCCGGATCTTCTTTTGGCCGCCGGTCCTTGCAAACCAGAACTGCAATACGTTTACCGTTGGGAACAAACGCCAGCGGCTGCAACAAGCATCCGGCGGTATCGGGAATGGCGCCAAACTCCTCCAACGCTTCGTCCTTGTAGATGCGGACACCTTGGTTCAGGGCCCCCACGGCCAGGAGTTTTCCATCCGGTGAGAAACTGATGCGCGTGGGAATCTGCGGCTGATCGATCTTCCGCATCTCCCTGTGCTCGGTCCTGTTGTTCGTCGAGCATGCCGCCAGGCGCTCTCCACTGGCCGACCAACGGATCGACCAATTGACCGGCCTGGCGGGTTTGGGCCGCGGCATTCCGGCATTCGATCTCCCCGTCATTGCGAAATGCCAAGAGCGATTCCAAGGCGCCTTTTGGCTGGGGCAGCGTGGCCAGAAGCTTGCCCTCGACGGCCGCAAAGATCTCTAAGCGCTCGTCGTGGCTCACGGCAAGCCTCCGACCGTCCGGCGCCCAGGCCAGCGCGAGAATGTTTTGGCTGCCCGCGGCCAACGTGCCGGTCCGCTGCCCGGTGGCCACATCCCACAGTTCGACGCAGGAATCGGGGCAGGAGCCGGGGATGCTTCCCACGGCCACCGTCTTCCCATCGGGCGAAATCGCCACCGCCCAGGCGGCGAAACGCGGCAGGAAGCGCACCGTGCCACAGCGCGCGACAGCCCCTTCCGGAAGCGGATCGCCCAGCAGATCGAGCTTGGACTGTGCAGCGCCACGCGCGGCCAAGCCGAGAAACACCTGCATTACCGAGAGCGTAGCCAACAGGTTTGTCTTGTGTCGTGCCATAGGTTTCACTTGGGCCTTGACCCTAACTCCATCAATCCGCTCAATTCCTCACGCAGCCGCCCCAACACCCGGCCTTGGGCCAGGTAGACGGCGTTGACCGACAGGCCGACTTCCGCGGCAATGTCCTTGGCCGGGCGGCCCTCGACCACGAATGCCCACCAGGCCTTCCACAAGGTATGCGCGACGGCGGCTGACCTGTTGCGAAAGCAACGAAAAGGCCGGAATCATTTCCGTGCACGTGCCCATCGCTGGTAGGCCTGGTCGTAATCGCCAAGATACTGTCGAGCCAGCAGCAAAGCAGCATGGACGACCAGCCTGTGGGCGCACGTTTCACGGTTCTTTCCTTTGTATGTTACATTCCCCTCTCAATGATACTCCTCCTTTGGAAGTTCATTCCGACACCGGTGTCGGACAATCAGATCAAGAAACGATTTTTTCTCGGATGGAAGTCGCTGTCTGCGAACGACTTACGGAGACGCAGTACGACGAACGCGCGACAGACTGTCCGGCATCGTGTAAGGAATGTGTCCCGATGCTCAAGACGTAACTCCAAATTTCTGCAAGCTTTACGTTGTCCCATCTTTTTTGACGTTAGTTTGGCACCCACCTTGTCGTGTATCGCCCACGCCTTTTTGTCGGCAGTGGCGCGCCATACCGATGGTTGATTTGGGCAAATGGCCGACAATCGACATCATATCTGAAATGGAACCGATCGACCGTATCCCAACGTTATTCGTGGCAACGGCCGCAAGTTATTCCCGAGAACCATACTTATACATATATTTGGTTTTGTGTCAAGCGCAGGCGCGAATTTTTTCGGCCTGCGCCGCGCCGGGGCCGGCGCGATCGCCCGAAGTGCGTTTCCCGAACGACCTTGCGGCGCTGGGGCAGATGCAAGAGATTCCCGCGAAGTAGCCGCAAGAATCATCGGCCGACGTGATGTTCTGCCGGAACCGACCCGCTACGCGGGTGCCCCGAAGCTTGTTCCGCCTTCCCGTGTGATCTGTTTTCATACCGGGGCAATAAATGACACAATCTATTCTACGCCTTCGGCTGCCAAAGCCGATACGTCTTATAGCCGCCGCCGATGTTCGCCGCCGAGAATCCGGCCTGTTTCAAGATGCGGGTCGCTAGGTAGCCGCGCTGGCCGACTTGGCAATAGATGGCGATCTGGCGGTCGCGAGGGAGTTCCCCCAACCGCGAGCGCAAGTCATCGACGGGGATATTCAAAGCGCCGGGAATATGGCTCTGCGAAAACTCCTGCGGCGTGCGGACGTCGACCAGCAGAGGGCGTTGCTCCGGCGGTGCGGCCAGGACCGTTTCGAGGTCAAGCTGGGGATGATCGCCGCGCAGCAGTCCGGCGGCCACGAAGCCGGCCATGTTGATCGGGTCCTTGGCCGAGCCGTACTGCGGCGCGTAGGCCAGTTCCATCTCTTCCAGATCGAATACGGTCATCTCCGCCTGGATCGCCACGGCTAGTACGTCGATCCGTTTATCGACGCCCGTGCCGCCTACCGCCTGGGCACCGAGGATTCGGCCGGTTTTCGGGTGGAATAGCAGCTTCAACACCATAGCCTCCGCGCCGGGATAATACCCGGCATGATGGGCCGGATGGATGTAGATCTTGCGGTAGGGCCGGTTGGCCCGACGCAGGGCCTTTTCCGACGTGCCGGTCATGGCTGCCGAAAGCTCGAAGACGCCCACAATCGCCGTTCCCTGCGTCCCTCGATAGCTGGTGGAACGCCCGAAAACGTTGTCGGCGGCGATACGGCCTTGCCGGTTCGCCGGGCCGGCCAGCGGAATCTGCGCGGCTTCGCCGGAGACGAAGTCCTCGACCTCGATCGCATCGCCCACCGCGTAGATGTCGGGGTCGCTCGTCAGCAGGTGATCGTTGACGCGGATGCCGCCTCGCGGCCCGACCGCCAGCCCGGCATCGACCGCCAGCTTGTTCTCGGGGCGGACGCCCACGCCGAGAATCACAAGCTGGGCCGGCAACGACTCGCCCGACTTCAGCCGCACGAGCAATCCATCGGCCGTTTGCTCAAAGCCGACGGCCGACTGGGAAAGCAGTACGGTCACGCCCTTGGCGGCGAGCGTCTGCAGAATCGGCGTGGTCATCTCCTTGTCCAGCGGCGGCAAGACCTGGTCCTGCAATTCCACAAGCGTGGCGGCAATGCCTCTGCGCACCAGGTTCTCGACCAGCTCCAGCCCGATGAAGCCCGCGCCCACCACCACCGCCTGCTTGACGCCCCGGTCGATCCGGGCCTTGATTTGGTCCACGTCCTGCAGGTTTCGCAGGGTGTAGAGCCCGGGCAGGTCGATGCCCGGAATTGGCGGTCTCACGGGGGCGGCCCCCGGGGCCAGTATCAGCTTGTCGTAGCTCTCTTCATACTCCTGTCCGGAAGCCAAATCGCGGATGCGAACCTTCTTCGCCGCACGGTCGATGGCCTCGACCGACGAGCGGGTGCGGACATCCAGATTGAACCGGGCGTGCAGGCGTTCGGCCGTCGTGACCAGCAGCTTCTCGCGCTGGGCGATCAATCCGCCGACGTAATAGGGCAGGCCGCAATTGGCGAACGAGACCTCCGGACCGCGCTCGAAGAGCACGATCTGGGCGCCTTCGGAAAGGCGGCGGGCCCGCGCCGCCGCCGAGGCCCCGCCGGCCACGCCGCCGATAATCACGAGTTTCATCATGATCTCCTACCGGGCGCACGCGTCTTTGGTCGTGTCGCACTTGTTCCACGGCATGCGGGCCAGGATCATGCCCATTCCGCAGGTATCGGTGATTCCGGCAAACAGCAGGCCGGCGCCGATGAAAGCCGATAACCCGATGAACGCCGGGTGGACCGTATATGCCCCTATCGCTCCCAGTACCACGAGCGATCCGGCGACGATGCGAACCTGCCGCTCCAGCGAAATGGCCTTCTTGCCGCGAACGACCGGCAACCCTGCGGCGATACAGGCCAGCGTGCCGCCTTCCACATTGACGATCTCCGTAAATCCGGCCTTGACGAACTTATCGCAGGCCTGCTGGCTCCGTCCGCCCGACTTGCAAATAACGTACAGCGGTTCGCCGCTCGATCCGTTACGGGCTTGCACCAGGGCTTTGGGATCGAGTTGGTCCAAGGGAACATTGCGGGCAATCTCCAGATGGACCTCACGGAATTCGACCGGCGTGCGAACGTCGATCAGTTCGATCTTCCGGCCTTCGCGGGTAAGCTCTGCCAGCTTGGCAGGTGAAATGGTAGCAACGCTCATCGTTTCTCCTTTGTTTAACCCGGAGCCAACGGCGACGGTTCATAGTCTCCGTCGCCGTTGGCTCCGGGTTAAACGAAAATCATTGATGTCGGCCGCCGAAACGCGATTCGATGCAGGCGATGATGCCGGCCAAGTGTGTTTCGACGATCCGGTAATAGGCCTTGCGGCCCGCTCTCTCGTTAGTCAAGAAGCCGCACCGCTGCATGAGCGCAAATGCTCGGAGGCCATGTGGCTGGGTATGCCGCAGGCCTCGGCCAACTCTCCCACGGTGTAGCGATCGCGGAGCAGCATCTGCACGATCCGCAGCCGATGGGGATGGGCCAGGATCTTCAGGCATTCGGCCGCTTGCTCCAAGGCGTCTAGCGGCGTCAGTGCGGCCAGTTTTTCGCAGTCAAGCTCAGTGGTCATTGAAATGGCGCCCCTCTCCTCGACCCGCTGCGCGGGTACCCCGGAGCGGGGCAGGGGCGAGGGCTGTAAGGATATTATATCGTAACCTATCGACATGTCAATCTATAAATCTTTGGCCTGTACCCCAAGGGACTGGTCAGGTACAGTCTATCGGGTGGAAAATGTTACCGAAGCCCCCGAATCCCATCGATTAGGGGGTGTCTTGTCAAAACGGGCGAATGTTAGCGGTCGGTATATTCCGAAGAATACTATTTGAGGCCCTCGACATATTCTCACACCGCGGTATAGTGAGGGTATGCTAGGTGCAGGCGATTTGTTGTTGCCGAGGTTGGCTTTTTGTTTCTTGAACTGATACAGGAGAAGTTGTGGTCAAAATTGTGCTACGCGAGCGGGAATCCGCTCAGGAGGCGGTACGTCGGTTGCGGAAAATTTTGGATCGTTCTGGATTGAAGCGGGAGTTACGGCGCCGCGAGCGCTATGAGAAGCCGTCGGCCGTGAAGCGGCAGGCCAAGAACCGTGCGATCCGCCGCACCAAGGCCCAGCTAAGGGCTGTCACTCATCCATCGACATAATTGCTCAGGGCTGCCCGGCTGAGGGCTTCGTAAATGGGACCTTGCGGGGTGAGTTGGCTGGAAAAGACGACCAACTCGGCGAGGTGAAACTCCCCGGCGGTGAAATCCGCGTGCTGCTTGATCAAACGGCCGAGTTCGCCCAACTGCGGACTCGGACCACGGACGCGGCCGATGGTCAGGTGTGCGGCGAAGCGGCGATGCTCCTTGGGGAAGCCGAGTAGTTTCAGCGAGCTCTCCAGGGCCGCGTGCAGCCTGCCGAGGGGTTCGCTGCTCTGACCCGTGCCCAGCCACAACGTCCGCGGCTTGCTGGCGCTGGGAAAAGCGCCTGCGGTGCGAATTTCCAGGTCGAACGGCTCGCACGTTGCCGCCGCTTCCTGCACGGCGGCGCTTACCTCGGGGATCGAATTCAGCGGCACCTCGTCGAGGAATTTCAGCGTCAGGTGCAGGTTGTGAGGCTGCACCCAGGAGACCTTGGCCCCCGTTGCCGCGAGGGTCGCGATCAACTCTGCCGCCCGCTGCCGGACGGCATCGCTGGTTTCGACGGCGACGAAAGTGCGAACGGTATTTTTCATGGTCGAAACTACCCTGGCGGCCAGGCGAAGCCGCGTCCGCCCAACAGGTGAAAGTGCAAATGCGCCACGCTCTGTCCGGCGTCGGGACCGCAGTTGGCGACGACCCGATACCCGCCGGCCAGGTTCTTCTCCGTGGCCAGCTTCTGGATGACCACCAGCAAGTGTCCGGCCAGGGCCGCGTCGCCTTCGCTCAGATCGGCCAGCGAGGGAATTTCCTTCTTGGGGATGACCAGGATGTGAACAGGCGCCTGGGGATTGACGTCCTCGAAGGCCAGACAGCGGTCGTCCTCGTAGACAATCTCGGCGGGAATCTCCCGGTCGATGATGCGTTTGAAAATCGTTTTGTGCATCTTTGCTGGAACAGACTTTTCTGTACGCCACTTCTCGGCCGTCAACAAGACGGACCAATTGCCGCAAGGCAGACTAACTCGTTCCGCCCATTGCTTGCACCTGCCGCCGCACCTCGTCGCGCGTGAGCATGACTTGCACAACGGGCAATTGCGGGTCGGGAAGCTCCTCTTCCTCCGGACCGTCGGAAAGCACGCGATCGACCTCCTGCTCCAAGGCTTCCAGCCAGCCGGGCACGTCAAAGCCCGCGCCGGAGACTTCTCGCGTGAACTCCTGAATGCCCTCTTCCAAGCGGGCAAACGCGCCGGGCTCGTCGCCGCCCGCGAGCGGGTGCCCGGCAGGCGGGTGCCCGGCAAGCGGGTGCCCCTGTGCATCCGCGGGCTGGGCCTTGCCATGGGCCTCATCCACGGCCGGTTCGATCAAGGCGCAGAGCCGATCGACGACCAGCGGCCGCACGAAGCGCTCGCCCAGCCGGTTGGCGATGCTCGGCAGCCGCATGCCATACTTGCGGTTCAGCCGCGTGAAGCGCTTGAGATGGTCCTCGGCTATGCTCGATGTCCGCTCGGCCACCGCGGCCCGCCAGAACGTCGGCCGCCTCGTCGTGCCCGCTGCGGACCAGGACCTCGTGGGCCAGGACCACGGGCTGCAGGTTCCAGGCCACGCGGTCGTAGCTGGCCCGCAGCCGCAGGTAGTCCAACAGCGTGTAGAGCATGTCGCCGCGGTCGGACTGCGTGGTCGTGCTGTTGTAGTCGACATATTCGGCGTAGTTTTCCACGACGGCTTCCAAGGCCACCGACAGCCAGCGGACGGCCTCTTCGCGGGGAACGCGACTGTCAAGGTCGTCGATCAAGCGGAAGTGGTCCTCTTCGTCGGGCTCCTCGGTGAGCGACGTCAGCCAGGCATCGACTCCCTGGTGGAGGATGCCGCGGAGATTGCCGTGGTTCATGAAGCGCTGCGTAAACAGGTCGCTGCCGTATTGCTCGATGAAGCCTTTCAACTCGTTCCAAGGGCCGCGGTTGGCCACGGCCTCGAGCACCGAGAGCCGCACGCCGCGGCTGTGGATCAACCAGGCGCGGAGCAGGGCTTCGGTGGCCTGTTCGAGAAAGGCGATCAACTCGCTATCGTCGTTCGGCTCGATTTCACCTGGCGAGGCCTCGCCCGGCTCGGCCCATCCTTCGCTGGCGGCAACCAGGCTGCGGACAATCGCCCGGCAGCCGATCTTGAACATCTGGTCGAATTCGGTGATCGCGCCGGGACCGACGGGGTGGTTGGTTTCCATCTCCTGGATCGTGGCGATCAGTTGCACGGTTTCCTGCAACAACCCCAGCCGCGGCAAATAGGCCAGCAAGCGGCGGAGCACGGCCTGCAAACCCCGCGAGGCGACGATCCGCTGCGGATGGCCGCTGCGGGCCAGGGCCACGTACAGCAAGGTCTGCTCGCTGAAGGCCGAGATCAACTTCCGCCACACCTTCCGCACGCCCTGTGGCTCGCCGCGCAAAATGGCACGCAGCGCCGCTTCGGCCGGCTCTTCCCAGGCTTCCCGGCCTTGGACTGGGCCGCGGTGGTCCATGACCACGCGGATCAGCCGCACGGCGTCGCCCGTCTCCACGCAGGTGGCGATGATCTGCTCCAGCAGCATTTCCTTGACGCTGCGGCGGCGTTCGTATTCCATCAGGGCCTCTTGCGTGCCGCGCGGCGGCGGGATGCGGTAGCGCGAGACCGCGTTGAGCACTTCGAGAAGCTGCTGCTGGTTCTTCATCGCCTGATCGAGCCAACCGGCCAACACCGGTTCGCGCTCGGCGGCCGGCGGGGCACCCGCTTGCCGGGCACCCGCTTGCCGGGCACCCGCTTGCGGGTGGCTGCCGAAGGAGGCAACGGCCGCCAACTTCCAAAGCTGGGCCAGCGTCGCAAGGAAGGTCAACCGACCCACGATCCGTTCGGCCTCTTCCACGAGCTCGAAGTCGGTGGTCTCGCCGCCGGTGGCGCCGCCTTCGAGCATTTCGCCTTCGACGTCGTCTTCGGTACTGCCTCGGAAGGTCACGCCTTCGTAGGCGGCGCCATAAATACCGTCGCCCTCGTCGCCCTCCTCTTCGCCGCCGCCCGAATCTTCGCCCGCCAACTCGAACTGCGGAACTTCCCAATACTCCTCGGCATTGGCCTCCAGGTAATCGAGGAACTTGCGGGCCAGGGCCCAACGCTGCCGCGGCGGCCGGCTGCCCTCCGCTTCGCCGTCGTCGAAATCGTCCCACAGGTCTTGCATCCAGTCCAAGGCCAGATTGTGGAACGAGTAGTCTTCTTCGGCCAGCGGAATCTGGCCTGCCTGACTGAGCCACTGGACCAATAGCGCCATCGAGGCCACGGGGCTGCGCTGCTCCAGCAGGGCGTCGACCACCAGGGCGTAGGCCTTGGCCGATCGGAACTGTTCGGCCCGTTCGCGCCAGAAAGCCAGGTCGCCCGAGGCCGCGCCCGCCTCGTGCCAGGCCCGCAGGGCCGACGCCACGTGATCGGCCGACTCGCGGGTCTCGCGCCCGGAGAAACTCTCGACCGAGCCGACCTCCGTCGTGGCGAATTTGTCCCACCAGTCGGCCAGCACATCCAGCCGTTGCGACACCTGGTTCTCCAGGGCCGTGATGCCGATCGCGGCTGCCTCTTTCTGGATCTGCACCCCCACCGTGAAAATACTGCTGACCAGGCCGATCAACTCGTCGATGCGATGATCGTAAACGCTGTTCTCCGGCGCGGGGAAAAGGCTATATTGCCCACCAAAGCCGAGGATATTCCAGGGATCGACCAGGGCCCCGCACTCGATCGCGCGGTGCAGCAGGCCGATCGATTCTTCCAGCAGTCGTGCGGCATGTTCCAGCCTCGGGCCGGGGTCATCGCCCGCCGGCCGCTTCGCCCCGGCTGCGCTATGGACCTCCTCGATGGCCCGATGCGCCGTGGTCAGGCGGCAGTGGATATCGCACTTCAGACGGGCCGAAGCCACCGGCACGATCCGTGCCTGGCGCCGGGCCGCTTCGGTATAGCCCATCCGCGCGAAAAGTTCGGCCAGGTGGACGTGTTGCAACTGCTCGGCGCGGCGGCGGGCCAGGTGCTGATTGAAATGTTGCCGCACGCCGCCGAAAGGCTGCCGCACCGCCTGGGCCTCGGCCTGCAAACGCTCGGCATGCGCTCCCTGCATCTGCGCGAGCAGGCGTTCGTAGAAGGTATCGCGGTAAACGGCGATCTGCTGCACCAGCGACGACAACGTCACGCCCGAGTCGTGGGCCTCCGGCCGGTTGCCGCTGACCCGCGAGCCCATCAAGACCGTGCCGGCCAGCACGGCGGCCGCTTCGAACAGCGCTTCTTCATAAGGCATACTCCCGCGATGCTCGACCCGCTCCAGCATGGCGTCCAGCGACACCTGCTGCAGCACGAAGCGGCGGCAGCGGCCCGCGTTGTCCAGCTTGCCCAGGTCCCATTGCCCGAAGAGATAGTTCGGCCGCTTGTTCACCGGATGGTCGAAGTCGTAGGCCCGCGGATCGACGGCCAGTTCTTCCAACAATGCGACGTCGAACATCGATTCGTATTGGAGCGAGGAATCGACGCCTTCGAGGATCGAGAGGGCACGCGAGATCAGGTCGTGATAGCGGCCCACGGCCACGCCCGCCCCGCGGATGAAAAGCGGGATCGGCCTGACCCATTCATGCGCATAGGGCTGGATCTTCTGCTGCGTGCGAAGCACGGCGATGGGCCGGTGGCCGAGGTAATCGTTCAGTTGGGTGATTGCGGAGGGGACGATGCGATCGGTTTCCTCCCACGGCCCACCCTGCTGCAGCACGGCTTCGCAGACCCGGCCGATAAACAACGGCTGGAACAACCCCTCTTCCGACTGGTGAAACAGCAGGTCGGCATGGAACTGGCGGTAGCCGGGCAGGGTCTTGTCGAAGACCAGCCCCAGCACGGCCTCCGCCTGGTCGATCTGGCGGAAGGCCTCGCCAACCATGGGTACATGGTGCCCGCCGTGAAGATCTTGCAGGGTCTCGGCGAGAAAACGGTGCATCGCCTTCCAGGTCGGTTCGACCCGTTCCGGGCTGGCATCTATCACCTCGAAGAGGTGGTTGATGTTTTGCAGGAACCGGGGATCCGCCGCGCCGGACGAAAAGTTGAGATATCCGAGGATTTCCTGCCATGTCTTCACGGCATCCGTCCCTTGACCCAGTTGTTCCATGCAAAAAATCTCCGCCTCGCGATCACCGCACTACGAACTTAGTTCATCCTGCCGTAATTGTAGGAAATGGGCGCAAAATATGTTAGGACCCCCCTTGTTTGGGATATTGTCAGCCAGCGTGAAGTACGTCAGGCCGACCACGACCATGAGTACATGGTGCCCGACATGATGCCCGAGCCGTTTTACTCCTGATGCAAGAAACGCTTAACTTCGGGATTTTGGGTGTGTAGATTTCACCTTTTGTAGCTGTTACGCTTAATAGGGCGACTTAAATGGCCGATTCTGAATCCAGAAACTCGAGGCAGGGCGCTGCCCGAATGCGATACTGCGACGGAGCCAAACGCCAGCGGTAGAAGGCCGCCGAAGCGCCGGGCCAGCAATTGCGAGGGCTCGCCCCGCCGATTATCATAAACTTGTTCATTAGAAGATCGTGGGAGCGCGTCCATGGTTCACGTCCTTCAGCCCGGAACGGGAGTTCGTCACAGGCTTGTCTTTGAACTCCGATATGATTGCGGGGAGTTGTTTTTGGATCGTTGCGGTCGCATTGCACGCAGTTTGGCGGCTAAGAAAGGATGGGCACTGCATTCTGTCGACCCAAACGGATGTCGCATCTGGAACGAGGACCAGAATCTCATTTTCAGTTACTCACCAACAAAGCTCGACATGAGCCAATCGCAGAGTCAGGACGTGCCTGAACTGCTGCAGCCCGGAGAGTTCGCGGCGACCACCGAGGAGTTCTCCGAAGTCGTAGTCCGGACATTGGAGCTGAGTTCTTTTCCGAGGATTGGCTTCCGCCTTTGGAATTTGTTTGGCACCGATTCGGTCGAAGAGGCCTCGTCCCGAATAAGCAGGATGTCGTTCTTTTCTCCATGCCAAGCGTTGAGCGATCTTGGGGAGATTTCGTTCATGTCGCCGAGCGCGGTTGTCGCTCGACCAAAACACATGGTTCGCGTGGCGGCGACGCCCTTTGAACAGTACGTTCACCTTGCACCAAGCTTGATAGCCGCGGCCAGGGACCAACCCCACAGACATGACAAGGACCAACGTAAGTTGCTTATCCAAAAAATGAAGGCGCAGAAGGCGATCAAGGAATACCCGGCCGCGGGTGTTATGATTGATGTGGATGCATACATTGAGGACGCTCCCTACCCAGAGCAGGTTTCTGCGCGTACATTTATGGAAGATGCAATGAGCGACTTCGAGGTAATCTGCAATGCTATTCTATCAGAGGAGAAGCGGTGATGAACTGGGATGAACAGACGGTGGGGGCTCCGCTTGAACGCCGGGCACCCGCGCAGGATCGGTTGGAGCATGGATCGGTCTCGGGGGACCGTTGGGTCCCAGGAATCGAAACACCAGGCAGCCGGTCGACGGGCGAGAGCATGCGGCGTTCCAATGGCGTGCCGGCGGCAAGGCTGCCCGCGCCCGTGCGGCGGGTTCCGGACAGGGCGCTGCAAAAACGACGGCTTTGCGTGAAGGCGTGTCTTGAAGAGCTGGAGAGGATCCGCAGCGGCGGCGAGGACCCAATTCTCAAGGCGAATTCCCTGGATGCCGTGAAAAGTCATCTACAGGCACTTTGGGAACTGGTGGAGGGCAATCCCGACTCCGAAGCCTTTGAAGAGATGGTCAATGTCCTTCAGATCGCGGTTTGCGTCGAATGCCCTGAGGCCCTCACGCAAAGCCAGGTGGATGCGATCTGGTCGGTTTTGGTCAAGATGAACGACGATCCGGACGTTGACGATCAGGCAGCGAACGATCTGACTCAGGAACTTATCGAAGGCGGCGTCGATGTCTTTCGTGAAATTGGATGACGGGCACCGGCCTGATTCGGCGCAGGTCTTCCTCGACACGTCCATACATTGCTGCTTTCTCAAAGGCGAGACGTTGCGGCCGCGCCTTGATTGGCTTCTCTCGCAATTCTCGTGGAAAGGATCGTCTAGTTATTCGAAAGTTGAGTACGGCAACGTCATTCTTGCGAATGCCGAATACTATCTGCGAAAGCTGCGCGAGCTGGAAAGCCTTGCTCGTTTGCAGGAGCACGTCAGCCACGTTTTATTGCCTCAACACCGTGAAAAGCGGACTTGGTTGTTCAGTTTAACGAAGGCGCTGGGTAGGACAGACAAAGAATGCACTCGCCGCGCCGACGCATCGCTGCGCCGGCTCTTGAAACAGGGAACCCGGGTCATTGAGGCCCGTTGTGATTCGCTTACCGACGGGACAGAGTGCCATTGGGGGAAGACAGGACTCCAGCGCAGACGCGATGGAGAATACGCTTGGAAGACCCCAAATTGCAAATCGACCAACAAGGCATGCAATGTCGACGGCTTCTTCTGGGCGCACCGGGAACGCTTTCAGTCGATCAAGAAAGAAATTGACGGCCTCGACGCCGAACTGCTCACTGACGAACTCAGGCAGTTCTCAAGAGTCATCGCCGAGGCCCTCGATAACCCGTCTTTGTTGCTGGATTATGACCGTGGCTGTAGCCTGCTCGCCGACGCCATCATCGCAGTGGACAGCAGGGACTACCGAAGTTTCGCCACACAGAACTTCAAAGAGAGCCGCGTATTGACGAAGGTGCTGGGGCAGCGATGTTATTATTTGCCGAATAATCCAGGACACGGCGTGCAGATCCTTGAGCCCGATGGGCCGGCACCTGCAGGCTTTCACACACGGTGAAAAGTTGCGATCAAGCACAATACCCGAGACTCTAATACCCCACAAGCTGGGTGCGGGATAATTTCCGCGTGCTTTTTCCGGCAACTTGGACTATCATAGAGGCAGGTTTCTATTCAAAGGACGTGGGAGAACGGCGATGCGGCATTTCTTGTTGGTCGCGATGGCGGGAGCGTGGTTGGCCTCGACAGGGCAACGGGCGGCCGCTGTGAACGATGAATTCATTACCGAAGCAATGGCCCAACGCTACGGCCTGACCCGCATGTGGGTCACCCAGGCCCAAGTTGACCGCGGTCAAGGCCGATTGCAAGACGTCGTGCTCTACGAGGGCGTGCTGTACACGCAATCGAACCGCGCGACCTTGGAAGCGATCGACGCCGAGACGGGCCAAAAACTCTGGTCGAAAATGGTTGGCAACCCCGATCATCCCAGCCTGCCCCCCAGCGCTTGCCGCGACCTGGTGGCCACGATCAACGGCTCCACGCTCTTCGTGCTGAACCGCTACACGGGCGATATCCTCTACCAAACCACGGTCGACGGCGCTCCCGGCGGCGGCCCGGCCCTGAGCAGCAAGCGGGCTTATGTGCCGATGGTCAACGGCCTGATCCTGGCCTATCGCCTGGAACCTGTCACCGATCCAGCCAAGGAACTCCACAAGATCGATCCCCACGCAGCGGCCATGTCGGACGAGGAGAAGAAAGAAGCGGCCAAGAAGGCCGAGGAAGAACGCCGCGAGAATATCCGCATCAAGCAGGAATATGTGCCGCCGCTGGTTTGCAGCACGACCGGACGGGCCCTCGTCGCGCCCCTGGTAACCACGCAGAACCCCGATGAAGAGTTCGTGGCCTGGGGCACCGATCGCGGCTATTTGTATGTCGGCCGCATCGACCGCCGCGCGAAAGATGGTCCCTTCGTTCCCAAGTATCGCCTCGGCACCAACGGGACGTTCAGCAGCTCGCCCGCGTATCTGCCGCCCGACCCCAAGGTGCTGGGCGATTCTGGCGTGATCTACGGCGGCTCCAGCGACGGCTACGTGTATGCCATGTTGGAACGCGCGGGCGATCTGCTGTGGAAGTTTGCCACTTCGGAGCCGGTCATCGATTCGCCCGTGGTGATCGAAGATCGCGTCTATGCCACCACCGAACTGGGCGGCATGTTCTGCCTCAACGCGAAGACCGGCAAACAGATTTGGTGGGCCCCGGAAGTGCTGCATTTCGTCGCCGCCGGGAAGCACCGGGTGTATGCTGCCGACAAGTTGAGCCGCCTGCGGATTCTCGATGCCCGCACCGGCGCGACACTCGACAGCCTGCCGACCAGCGCCATGCCGATCAGGGTCAGCAACGGCCAGACCGATCGGATCTACCTGGCCGGCGAAGGGGGCATGATCGAGTGTTTGCGCGAGGTGGAACTGACCAATCCGGTAGTCTACAACGAGAGCCGCAGGCCGCCGCCCGATGATGAGCCCCCGCCGCAGCCGAAACCGACGAGGCCCAAGAGCGACAACGGTGCGCCCAAGGTCGCGCGCGATCGGCCTCCTGCGCCGAAGAAGACCGTCGCCAAGAAGGATGATGCCGGCGATGTGTTCGGCGCCGACGACAAACCTGCCAAGCCTGCCAAGGGCAAGGCGGGCAGCGGCGCTAAGGGTAAGGCGGCCGCGGGCAAGAAGGATGCCGGCGCAGGCGCCGCCGGCAAGAAGGATGCCGGGGCTGACGCGGCAGGCAAGAAGGATGCCGGGGCGGGTGCGGCGGGCAAGAAGGATGATGGCGGCGCCGGCGCCGCACAGGACCCCTTCGGCGGTAATTAACGCCTGTAACGCCGCCGTTGTGGCCGGTCTCCGCCGTTGTGGCCGGTCTCTGACCGAGCCAGGCTGCTGACCGAAGGTCTCCCGGCGAATGAGGGGACCTTCGGTCGGGCGTTTCGGCGGGGTCGGGAGACCCGCGCCGAACGTGGGGCGGTGATTAACGCCCCGCCGTTGTGGCCGGTTTCCGCCGTTGTGGCCGGTCTCTGACCGAGCCACGCCGCTGACCGAAGGTCTCCCGGCGAATGAGGGGACGTTCGGTCGGGCGTTTCGGCGGGGTCGGGAGACCCGCGCCAAACTTAGCGGTGGGGTCGGGAGACCCGCGCCGAAGCTAGGCGGGGTCGGGAGACCCGCGCCGAACGTAGGGCGGTAGTTAACGCCTGTAACGCCTGTTCCGACGAGGAATTGCCGGGCTGATGCCGGTGAAGCCGGTTTCGCTCATCCGCGGCTGAAAATCCGGTCGATCCGAAGCAACAAGCAAGATCGTCAACGGATGACGGAGCGGCATAGATGAACGGATTCCACTTCGCGCCTATTCCCACTCGCCGCGCACGCCTGCGCCGCACGGCGCGTTCCATCGGTCTGGCGGCGCTTGGCCTGGTTGTGATCGGGCTGGGTTGGCGCATCAGTCCATGGCGCAGCGGTCCCGACCGCCAGCTCCGCGCCCTTCCGGCCACGCTCGCCGACGCGCCGTCGTGGGACCGCGTGAGGCCCGCATGGCCCAAGTACTTACCGGAAGTGCCCCCCGCAAGCCAGGTTGCCGCATGCGAATCCCCGGCCGCCGACCACGACCACGACCATGGGTACATGGTGCCCGACATGGTGCCCGACACGGCGCCCGCTATTACGCCGGCCGTGATCCGCGGCCCCGTGGAGACGCCTCCGCCTCCGCCTTCGATCCTGGCGGGGCCGGAACTGTTTGGACCAACGATCCAACCAGTGGTCGTAGCGCCGACCCAACCTCAGCCTTCCTTGCCGAATATGCCGCCCCAAGTCCTCGGCGCGGGGCCGGCCCCGCCGGTGCCTGTGCCCCCGGCCGTGCTGCCTCCCCCAGCCGAACCTGCGCGCGACATCGTGCCGCCGCTGCCGACCGAACCCGCGACCGCCGTCACGCCGCCTCCCGCACGGCTGCCTGTGGTCCAGCGCATCCGTTCGGAAGCGATGGAAAAGATTGCCGTGCAGTCCGACCAGCAGATCCGCCATGGATTCGAACTGGCCAACCGCGGGGCCTACTTTGCCGCTCGGGCCGAGTTTGTTGCCGCCCTGCGTCTGATCGCCCAAGGATTGGATAACCAGGGCAACACGACGCTCCACAGCCAGGCCTTGGGTGCCGCCTTGACGGCCATGAAGGAGGCCCAGGACTTTATCCCCGCCAGCGGAAAGCTCGAAGCGGATCTCGATCTCCCGCCGATCGTCGCCGGCCATCGCACGCCCGTGCTCAAGCACGTTCCCCCGGAGCAGTTGCAAGCCATGCGGGCCTTGAAGCAGTATTTCACCTTTGCCCAGGAGCAGTTTGCCCTGGCTGCCGGGCAGGAAGTGTCGGGCTCGATGGCCTTGGCCGCGTTGGGCAAGATGCACGCCGCACTGGCCGGCAAGCCGGTTCCGGAAATCGTGGCTGCCGAGGCCAAGGCGATCGTCTTTTTTCAGGCGGCCATCCTGGCCTGCCCGCGAAACTACATGGCGGCCAACGACCTGGGCGTCGTGTTGGCGCACAGCGGTGATGCCGCGGGGGCCCGCCGCGCCTTGGAGCACAGCGTGCTGATCTGCCGCTGCGCGGAGAACCTCAGCAATCTAAGCGTCGTCTACCGCCAAATGGGCCAACCGCATTTGGCGGATCTTGCCGCGGAGAAGTCCCGCCTGGCCAAAGCGGAGGAAAGTGCCCGGCAGAAGCGTGCCAGCCTCTCGGCCGGCGGCTCGGTCGAGTGGGTCGATCCGGATACCTTGGCCCAGTCGGCCGGCCAATGGGCCGATCCGGCGGCAAAGCCAGCGACGGCGGGCGGCCAGCAAGGACCATCTGTGACACGCTGATGGAAACGCGAAACTCGAAACTCGAAATCCGCGACCCGCAAGCGGGCGCCCCGATCCGAGAATCAACGTGCAAAACTCAAAACGCGGAAACCGGCAGAAGCGCTGGCGTTTGGAACATTCCTCATTGGTATTTTGAATTTGTTTAGGATTTCCGGAGCACCCGCTTGCGGGTCGCAGATTTCGAATTTCTTCTTGTGTTTGAGAGGAGATCGCCCATGAAAGCGGACCACGAGAAAATGTCGCTTTTTACGTCTATCCCGAGCCGCCTGGCCGTGGGTCTGTTGGGCGTTGTGTTGCTGGGCGCCGCCACGGCAGTCGTCACGGGCGGTGATCCGCCGCTCCAGCCGATTCCGGCCGGAGCGATTGTCGGCAGCCCGTGCCAAGGTCTGGGGCCTGCCGCGCCGTATCCGATTTGTGGCGTGGATTGCGCAGGGATGCGTCGATTGCCGCGGCTGCGGCCGCGAGTGCCGCTGGGAGGACGCTCGTTTCATCGCCTGGCAGGCCTACGCCCAAGGGGAATACGTCGGCCATGCGCGGACGGAGCACGTACGCGAGTACCGCCTCCGCGTCGACGACCAGTTGGACATGCTCTACCGCGTGACCCGCGACGAGATCCGCGGGCAGTACAAGCTGAACGTAGGCGACGAGATCCGCGTCGATTCGTTTACCGATCCGGAGCTCAATATCAGCCTGATGGTGCAACCGGACGGCATGATCACGCTTCGTCTCCTGGGCCAGGTCCGCGCGGCGGGCCGAACGGTGACGCAATTGCGCGACACTCTGGACGAGCTTTACAAGAAGTACTATAAGGTGCCTTCGATCACGGTCACGCCGACGAAAGTCAACACGCAGTTGGAAGACCTGCGCTCGGTGGTCGATCGCAAGTATGGCGGCATCGGCGGCCAGGGGACCCTCGTCCGCGTGGCGCCCGACGGCACGATCTCGCTCACGGCCATCGGTTACGTCCGCGCCCAGGGCCTGACGCTGAGCGAGTTGCGGCAGGAAATCAACGAGCGGTACCGCGAAAAGATCGAGGGCATGGAGATCATCCCCGTGCTGACCACCCGCGCCCGCGCTATGTCTACGTGCTGGGCGAGGTCCGCACGCCTGGCCGTTTCGAGATGGTGGGGCCGACGACGGCCCTGCAGGCCCTGGCCCTGGCGGGCAGTTGGAACGTGGGCGCGAACATTTCGCAGGTCGTGGTCTTCCGCCGCGGCGACGATTGGCGGCTGATGGCCACGATGATCGATTTGGAAGGGGCCCTCCGCGGCAAGCGGCCTTGCCCCAAGGGCGAGATCTGGCTCTCCGACAGCGACGTGATCATCGTGCCCAAGGGCCGCATCCTCGAGGCCGACGATTTCATCAACCTGGTCTTCACCCGCGGCCTGTACGGCGTATTCCCCTTCTATTCGACCGTTACGTTCGCGAAGCTGGCGACGATCTGACTAGCCTACTTCATCACGATTTCAATTCTGTGCTCGCCCGTGCTGGAAGCGGCCAGCAGCGGGCTCTCCTGCGGCTGGCCGTCCAAGAGGAACTTGTCGATCGCCGTCCCGTGCCCCTTGATGACGATCTCGAGCGTGGCCTCGCGATACTTGAAATTCGCGAGCGAGAGCCGCTGGAATTGCTCCGGCACCACCGGCGCGAAGCGCAGGCCGGCTTGCTCGAAGTGCATGCCGAACAGCCCGTGATAAATCATGGAGAGGAAGCCCGAGGCGCTCCACAACTGCCGCGGGGAGCCGTCCGGCCTGCCGTCCTCGGGGCGGTAGAGTTCCATGAACGTGTCGTTCTTCTGCGAGAGCTTGACGAGGGCGTCGAGTTCGCGGCCGAACGTCTTGGCGTCTTTGCTCTCGCTGGCAGCCCAGGCCCAGTAACCTTGCACGAAGGGCCAGATCATGCCGTTGTGATAGTAATGGGCGAAGTCGGTCTGATAGCTGCGCCATTCCTCGTACTGCGGCCAGAGGCAGGGGAATCCCCAGGGCGTCGTGGGCGTCGAGCGGAGAATCTGCCGCGCGCGGCCGGCGTCGGCGACGCCCGTCAGGATGGCGAAGGCCTCGCCCAGCCCTTCCATGCGGTCGTCGCACTTGCCGCTGGCGTCGATGTAGTAGGCATAGTATCCCTTTTCGGGCAGCCAGAAGCGGGCGTTGATCGCGTCTTTCAGCCGGGCGGCCTTTTGCCGCAGCGGCTTCACGTCTTCGCCCAGCAGCTCTCCGGCGTCGGCCGCCACGAGATAGCCGCGGTAGTAGAGCAGGCAGGTGCTCAAGGCGCAGGTCTTCGCCAGCTTCGGGCCGTTGTCGGCATACTTCCGCGGGTAGGCGCTGTCTGATTCCATGAAACTCGAGCAGCCGCTGAACAGGCCGAGCCGGGCGTTGAAGGCGTCGCGCTCGGCACGCCTCAGGCTGCGAAGGGTGCGGTCGTAGAGCGGCCGCAGCAGGTCGCGATCGCCGCTGACGAGGAACAGCGACCAGGTGCCCGACGCGCCGACGATGGCGTCGGTCAGGTTCGGCCAGCCGGCGAAGTGCCCGCACTTGTCCTGGTACCAGCACTCGCCGATGCCGTCGACCTGTTGGGTCAAATCGAGCAAGGTCGTTTTGGCGACGTCCGGATGCAGGATCGCGCAGGCCAGTTCCGTGGAATACGAGGTGTCGCGGGTCCAGACCTGGGCCCAGTTCTGCCCGGCGAGGAACTTGCCGCCGCGGACGTCGGCGGCCAGGACCCGGCGGGCCTTTTCATAGGCCCGGTCACAGGCCGGCAGATTCGATGTAAAGGCAAACGGCGCGTTTGCCCTGGCGGTGGACTCGCCCGCCGCCGATTGGCGGCTGGGGCCGACCTGCGCGTGGGAAATCTCGCCGGCCGAGATGGTGAAGACGGCAATCAGAAGGTACTTGTGCCTGCGCATGAGGTTCTCCCCGGGGGTGAAAAATTGCAGGGCTTAGTATACCAGGAAAGCGGCCTGCCGTCAGCCGTACTTCCGAGCAGCCGGAACCACCCCTCTCCCACGGCGGCAAGAGCGTCGAAATCCGTTCCGGCGGCCGATACAGCCACGGCGGCAGCCGTACGCGCATCTCCACCCACGTCCGGCCCGTCGTCTTGGTCGGCCAGCGGAAAATCCTTCAGTGGATCGACCGTTTATTTCGCAATCGATCGGCGCTGTCGATCAGCTCATCGGCCTGAGCTACCATAACCCGACGGGCACTAACGCTGGGAGGAATCATCCACTACTTGTCGTGACTGGCGTCTTCTTGGGGTGATTCGCTCGATGCCTCGGACGACTTGATCTGGTCGTAGACCTCTCGGCGGTGAACCGAAACCGCCATCGGAGCTTCAATGCCCAGGCGTACTTTGTCACCACGGATCTCGACGACCATCACGACGATGTTCTCGCCGATGACTATGCTCTCATTCGTTTTTCGGGACAGTACCAACATGACCACTCACTTGCTGCGATCCAGCAGCCTCGGGCGAAACGGCACGAAATCAAGCGAACCTCAGGGGGACAACCCCCATGAGGGTACATTCTCGCCTACACTCAGTGTACAAAGGATGGCCGCTAATCCCACGTCGCTTCCCTGAGATTTGCGGAAATTTCATCGCTCAGGGGCGGCGTTGATAACGAATAAACTGGATATAGAAATTATAGGGCCTCATCGCCATCTGGACAGCGGCCACGGCCCGACGAGAAGCGAAGGCAACGGCCCGTATCGTGAGGAAAGCTTGGCTGGCTCAAAAGCCGCATCAAGTCGGAATATCGACCTGCCAGCATGTCTTTAAGCCGATTCAAGCAAGCGGATCAGTTGTGTATTGCGGCACAGGGGCTCGGGGAGGATTCTAGCCAGTCTGCCGGTTGGTGAACTGCTGCGCAATTCTCCCCGCTCGACCGAGATGCCTCTGGGACGCTCGATCTCGATCCAAACTTCGTCAGCACAGACTTCAAGCACCTTGACGACGATGTTCGTATCGATGACGACAGATTCACTCTTGCTAAGAGAAATGATGTTCATGGGCGTTTGTTTGGCTAGGGTTGGAGAGGCCACGGTGAGATGCCACCGGGCTCAAGCGACTGCAAGACGTATACGACGTTGGAACCAAGGCATCCTGCCGCAAAGGGACGAGGTTGTCACGAATCAGTGCATCCATTCAGCCAGTTCTCGAAAGCATACCTGAAAGGCAGAATAAGTCAAGAACCCCGCACGGAAGATGCCTGTCCGCACTCGCCCCTATTATCCCCGACAAGCGATTCACGACACACCGATCGAGAATCCCGTTCAGATCAACTCTTCGATGCTGTGGACGATCCGATCGATCACCGCCTGGTCGGTCTTGGGGTTGCAGAACACGGCCTTCCAGGCCGGCAGCTCGATGCCGTGCGGGCAGCAGCCCATGCAGGTGGTGAAGCTGAAGTTGGCCGCTACTTGGCCGTCAGCCCCGGGAGTAGTTGTACCAGGCCGTCGGTGATGAACTTGATGGCCACGGCGGCCAGTATGAGGCCCATCAGCCGCGTCATAATGTTGATGCCGGTGCGGCCCAGCGCCACGCCGATCGGCTCGGCCAGCCGCAGCACGATCCAAACGCATAGCGCGGCGAAGAGGCAGATCGCCACCAGGAAGCCGAGATCGAACCACGAGGTCGCCTTGTTGGCGTAGATGATCGCCGTGCTGATCGAACCTGGCCCGGCCAACAGGGGCGTGCCCAGCGGCACCACTCCAACTGATTCCTGCTCTTCCGCGGCGCGGCGTTCCGCGGGCGTCTGCTGGATGCGGCTGCTCTTCGCGTGGAGCATGGAGATAGCCATCAGCAGGACCAGGATCCCTCCGCCCGCCTGGAAACAAGGTACGTTGATGCCGAAGAGCCGCAGTGCCCACTCGCCTGAAAGGACGGAAACCACCAGCACGCAGGCGATCGTAAGGGCCGCAGCCGCAGCGGTCTGATTGCGCCGCTGGCGCGACTGGTTGACGGTGAGGCCCAGGAAGATCGGCACGGCGCCCAGGGGATTCAAGATCACCAGGATCGCCGTCACGAAGCGCACGTAGTCTGCCCAGTGTTCCATGAATGAATCACCACATTAGCGGGTCTCTTCGAAACAATTGTCATTCAGGTTTTTCCGCGTGCGGGCGGGATCGAAAATCCGGCCGTTCATGGCGATGTACACGCCGGGCGGCAGGCTCTGCACGGCGCCCATCGCGGCGCCGATGTTGAACGCCGCATCCGTCACTTTGAAGCGGGCCGGCTGCATCGAGCCGGTGAGCACGATGGTCTTGCCCGCGATGCCGCGCAGCCCCAACGCGGTTTGCACCATCGTGTCAGTGCCGTGGGTGATGACGATCCGCGGGCAAGGATCGGCTTCCACACGCTGCCGGATCAAGAGGCGGTCTGCTTCGGTCATTTCCAGGCTGTCCTTGGAGAGCAGCGATTCGATCGCGCAATCCAGCGTTACGTGGGCCTCCTTGAGGATCTCGACGACTTGCGGCGGCCCGACTTCGTACTCGCTCTTGGCGTCGAAGTAGACCTTGTCGATCGTCCCACCGGTGGTAAAAAGCTTGATTTTCATGGCGGCCTTCCGATCAACCGCAGGAAAACTTCACAGCAAAGCTGGCATTCGCCGCACGGTCGCATGGGAAGTCAATCGCCGAAGAGCACCATAGCCACGTTGTGGGCCTGGGCGGCGGTGAGCGAAGCCCCGTGCGCCTTGCATATTTTGCGGACGGCCTGGGCCACGACTGTGTTGACTTCGATTTCCAAGGCCCTGCGCATATCGTCGCAGTCGAGGACCAAGTCGACGGCCTTGCTCTCGCGGTCGTCCAACTCGATCTGCTCCTCATGAGCGTCATGATGGTCATACGCATGGTCGTGTTGTTTCGACGGCGACTTCTTCGACGGCTTGCCGGCCGATGGTTTGCGGCCCTTCATTGCGGTGGATGAATTTGCGGTCTTGGTTTTCCTCTTGGCCATGGGGTCCTCGATTGGAGTTCAAAGCGGGATCTATCCGATAGGTCCGGCATTCTACGCGATGGACGGCGCCCTTTGCAAGTGACCGCGACTTGATTGCTGCGCAGATTGCCCCTCCTGCCTCGCCTTCTAACCTTTCCGGAGCCACAGCGAAATTTCTCACACGCTTTCGTGCGTTTGCTGTTGACCCGCCATGCCTCGCCCGTAATATTAGAGGCAACTCAACGTCATCCAGGAGGAATCGATCGTGCTGGTCCTGAGCAGAAAATGCGGCGAAACGATCGTGATCGGCAACGGCATCACGGTTACAATCATCGAAGTCAAAGGCGAAAGAGTGCGGCTTGGCGTGAATGCGCCGCCCGAAGTGCCCATCCATCGCGAAGAACTGCAGCGAAAGATTGCAGCAGGGCTTTCAGAAACGACTCGCGGTTAGTATAACCATTGTTTTCAATCCACCCTTAGCACCTACGGAGGTTGCCGTCTGTGAAAGTGTTTCTTCAAACCAAGGACGAAAGCATTGTCATTAACGGCGATATTACGGTCACTGTCCTGGAGATTGAGGGCGACGAAGTGGTTCTGGGCATAGATGCCCCGCAGTGGCTTGCGATCGAAGAGCGGCCCGAGTGGCAATTGGAGATCGCCGGGGACGGTGTTTCGCTGCCGGCGCGATAAGGGCCGGCAGAAGATTCGGGTCGTAGGACGGATTGCTGATCCGTCCAAGAATCGTGGAAGGATCAAAAATCCGTCCTGGGGGGTTCCGTCAGGCGACGGTTCGGCCGCTCCCAAATCGGCTGAGCACGGCAAGAAAAATTCTGTCCGCTGTGCGTGCTTGCATTTTGGCCCATTTCTGCGCATGATGGATTCTATATCAGGCAACTCGCTGGCTGCCGTTTCCATTTTGCATTGAGGAGAGTGAACATGAAGCGTTCCATGGTGGTGTTGTTTTCTGGCTTGGCCCTGGCCGGTAGTGCCTGGCTGGGCCATGTGGTCTGGGGCCAGACGGCCGAAACCAAGGAGGAGACGTATACGATAACGAAAAGCAAGTTGGAAAAATACGTCAAGGAACAGGTTGATAAGGCGGTGGCGGCCGAGCGCGAAAAGGCCACGCACGACAAGGCCGCCACGGACGAGCAGGTGTTCAACCCTCAGAATTGGCATAAGTTGGTCTTTAACAACGCAGAGTGGGTGGTCTACACCGGTCCTGGCCAGATGCAGTTCCATCACTGGGTACCGAAGCCAGGCACGCCCGCGCCGAAGAGCGGTGCGGCGACCCCGCCGGTGTCACCGGCAGCAAAATGATTTCGGCGTTGGGCTTATTCTGCCGCAACTCGTGCGGCGCGCCTGCTCGCGGTCTTGGGATGGAAACGAAGAAACCGCGATCGCAGATTCTCTAATTCTTGCCGGCCGAAACGACGCTCGACGGCCTGGGGCCGCAAGATCTCGAAATCCGCTTCTTGCCCGGCGAAGAGCAGCGAAAACTGGCTCCGGCCCTTGGTCTGGCGTACAAGGATCGCGCCAATCGGCCGTCCTCCGGTGTAGACAAACGCGTAATCATCGGAAGAGAAGCGAAGCGAAAGCATAAACACCCTCCTTGAAGTTCGAGTCGCCCTGAAGTTCGCAGCATAGTGCCACGGCTGCCATCTGATCTCGCATGCGGCTCTCCGGCCGCACAAAATCAAACAGGAGTGTACACCCGTTTCTTGACGCCAGCAATGGCAGTTATGCGTTTTTTTGTGCAGGCGTGGGCAAACGGCCGATTGAACAAGCTCCTCTTGACAATTAAGGGATAAATGTGGGATAACTATGAGATACTTACTTCCCCATAGCCCTTCGACTCGTGCGCTATGCCGAAACCCAAGAATGTAATCGAGACCCAGCAGATTACGATTGCTACCACCCAAAGGGTGGTAGATCTCCTCACGATTCTCGCGAAGGGGGGGCTAAATGGCAAGAACACGGCGGAAGTGGCCGAGCGCCTGTTGTGCCAACGGTTGCAGGAGTTGATCGATCAGAAGAAATTGCCCGGCGAAGAGCTGGGAATCTAGTTTTGCAAGGAGGAGTCGATGAGTACGAAAATGATGGAGACCGTGATTCAACCGGTCGTTCTGAGCATTCCCCAGGCCGGCGCCTACTTGGGCGTCAGCCCTGACACGGTGCGGCGATTGATCCGCAACGGGACCATTCCCCACGCCCGGATCGGCAACAGCATACGCATACGCCGGGCTGATTTGGATGGCTATCTGGAGGGGCAGATTTCGCGGCAGTGGCAGCCGGTCGACAACCGCGGCAGCGGGTTCAAGACGAATTAGGCCACCGCCACAACGACCCGGCCGCGAATCCGCCCGGCGAGGATTGCCGTAATATGCGGCCCGAGTCCTGACAAGGTGGTGAAGTGGGCCATCGACTCCAGGTTTTCCGGCTTCCAGGCCGCGGCCAGACGATGCCAGGCTTCCACGCGCAAGGGGGCGGGGCACCAGGCGGCGTCGATTCCGGCCAAAGTCACCGCGCGGAGAATGAAGGGGTAGACGGTCACCGGCAATTCGTTGCTGCCGGCCAGACCGCAGGCCGCAACGCAACCGCCGTGCCGGAGCGAGCGCAAGAGCGTTCCCAGAATGTTCCCGCCGACGGTATCAATGCCACCGGCCCAGCTCCCGGAAAGCAACGGCCGACCACTGCGGTCGTCGAGTTCTTCGCGGGCGAGAATCCGTGTCGCCCCAAGCTGTTTAAGATACTCGTGGGCCTCGGTCTTGCCGGTCACGGCAGCGACCTGGTAACCCAATTTGCCGAGGATCGCCACGGCGACGCTCCCCACCCCGCCTGTGGCGCCCGTGACGACAACCGGTCCGCTGTCGGGCTGGATGCCATGTTTCTGCAAGGCGTCGACACACAGGGCGGCGGTCAGCCCGGCCGTGCCGAAGATCATCGCTTCGCGGAAGGTCAGGCCCTCGGGCAGCGGCACGATCCACTCGTGAGGAACGCGGACGAACTCGGCCCAGCCGCCCCAGCGCGTCGCCCCGCCGTCATAGCCCGTGACCAGAACCTGGTCACCGGCGGCGAATTCTTTAGCATTGCTCATGACGACGGTGCCCGCCGCGTCGACGCCGGGCACGTGCGGGAAGCGCTTCACCACGCCCGCATGTCCGTTGGCGGCCAAGGCGTCCTTGTAGTTCAATGACGAGAACGCCACGCGGATGAGCACGTCGCCCTCGGGCAGTTCGTCCATCGATCGCTCGGCCACGTCCGCCGTGACGGAACCGGAGCTGTCGCGCGCAACCAGGTAGCACTTGAGCGTGGTGGGGACCATTCTTGCTCAGAAATGGTTCTCTTCGTCGTCGCCGGTCAATTCGATAATGCGCTTCTCGACGATTTCTTTGCGGTTCTTCTCCCGCAGATCGATTTTGTCGCGAAGCTGTTTCAACTGCTGCTCGAGTCGCTTCACTTCCAGGTTTCGCAACTGTTGGCGGACCCCGAAATGCTTATTGACGATTTCGACCAGTTTCTCCTTGATCTTGGACTGCTCAGCCTTGCCAGCCCGGCGATACTGCTCGGCCTGGTCGCGAGTCTGACGCTCCAAGTCACGGTCTTCCTGAACGGCCTTGTACAGCTCCGGATCCGTCGTTCGCAGCGATTCGGAATCCTCGCGGGCCGGATAACCGGCCGGACGTCCGGGAGGCTGTAGCCGATCCCCTTCGCGACCGCTTGGGGGTGGCGGGCCATTCTGATCCCGTCCGCCGCGAACGTCGGGCGGGGAGCGTCGATCGCGATCTTCGCCGCGGGTTGCGGTCGGGCGACGCGGGTCGGAATCTCCCGCGGGCTGCGGTGGTTCGCGGTCGGCATTACCGCGGGCGTTTGGCGGGCCGGGAGGTCCATCGTCCTTTCCAGGGGGTGGCTGTGGCCGGCGCACCTCGACCGGGCCAGATTCCGCCAGGGCCCCTAAGTCCGGGCCGCTATCCCAATTGTCGCCGCGGTCGCGGGACGGTGGGGCGTCGTCCGAGAGGGCAGCCGTCGCACAGAGCCCCACGATCAATACGCCGGTGGAAAGCACGATGGAGAATTTCAACCAAGACATCGATTTAACTCCTTTTCAAAGAAAGGGCAGGGGAGGGGAGGGGATTTTCACAGCTTATCTACCTGCAGCGAATCTGCTTCGGCGTCGATGCGGTAATGCACGAGGTCCAAATCGTCCACACGATGCCGCCAGTTCTGTTCGATGTTGCGGATTTGCTGCGACACCGAGGCGATTTGCGTTTCCAGCGGGTCGTCCCATGTTGATGCCTTTGCGGTGGCGAGCTTGGGCTGCTCGTTCGTGGCTTTCTTCGCTTGGGCGACCCCGGGCTTGGGCAGGTCTTGCTTTGGCAAGGCGGCCGGGACCGCGGCCGTGGTCTCGGGTTGGCTAATCGCTTGCTCGGGCGGGGGCGTTTGCGCAATCGATGGTTCGCCGTTGTTCGGTTTTCTATCGTGACCGATCCACCATCCGCAGGTAATCGCAATCAAGAGCACAGCGGCCGTGGCGGCGATCAACGCGATCCATCGACTGCGACGAGGTTGCTGTGGCGCCAACGAAGGCATGAAGTCGGGCATTGCCGGAAGGGAGGCGTCAGCGGCGCGGACCAACTGCTCGAAGGCCAGCCAGGCCTCACGCAGGGAGGCGGTTTCCGCATCGCCGTGTTCCGCCGAGGCATCCGCCGCGGTGGCTTCTTCCAGCATTTGCTTCAGCCGCAAGAGATCTTCGTTGGTTCCATCGTTCATGGCGTGGTCTCCACGAGCAGCCGGCGGAGGGTTTCCAGTCCGCGGCGGCAATGACTCAGGGCCGTGTTCAAGGGCGTTTGCAGCGTGTCCGCAATCTCCTGAAAATCCATTTGACCGTAGTACCGTAGCAGCAGCACCCGCTGCTGCATGGGCGCGAGCCTGTTCAAGGCCGCGTGCAGCAATCCGATTTGTTCGCTCATCACGGCCACCTGCGAGGGATCGGGCGTTTCGCTAGGCGGCTCGTGTATCTTCCAGGCCTCGTCGTTAAGGTTCGTCTGCGGTTCGTGGCGGCGACTACGATCGCAAACCAGCCGGTGGGCGATTTGCAGCAGATAGGCCCGCGTCTTGCCCTGGTCGGCATAGCGGTAGCGCGCCTGCCACGCCCGGCAAAAAACCTCCTGGCACAAGTCATCGGCCACGTCGCCGCGTCGCACCAGGGCCAAGAGGAACCCGCGCACGGCTTTGCCGTGGTCGCGGACCCATTCGACAAAACATTGTTGGTGTCCATGGTCCTGGTCGTCAGCCATCATCCAGAACTCCTGCCGCTAACGGCCGCAAAATCTGGTTGGGTGGTGTTCGCGGCTTCGCGAGGGGTTCCATCATTGTAAACGCGCCCCGTGCCCTTTTATTGCAGGAAAAGTTCGTATTGCTCGATTCTCGGGTGTTGCGATAAGATACGCAACGCCCAAAGGATGACTGCGCAGGCGGGCTTGGCCCGCTGCCGTGTGGATGGCCGGACGAAGGCTGGAAGTATTTGCGTAACTTATTCTGTAGTAATAACTTACCGGTACCTGCTTTCCGCCAGGCAGCCGGAGGCGGCATCAAAATTGCAAAGCTATCATCAGGCATCGTGCGCGCCACCATGCATTTGCACGGTCGGTGTGGTCGGCGCGGTGAGTACAATCGATTGTTTCCTTGAGGAGAGGGTAGGTCCATGGATGTACGAAAATTATCGGTCGCTTTTCGTTGGTTGAGTTGCATCGGTTTGTTGGCGATTCTCGGCACGATAATGTCGGTGGCCGGAGGTCAGGATGTCCCGCCGCCGCTGCCGATGGATCCCAATGGGGCCCCTTCCGGCAACCCGAATGGGGCTGCCGCTGTCCAGTCCGATCCAAATGTCGAGGTCATGACCCGCGGGCCGGTGCATGAGGCGTATGCCGTTCCGGTAACGTCGGGCCAAACGGCCGGCGTGATTGTTCCCAAACAGCCGGCCAACCCTATCGAGGAAGTCCCGCCCGATCTGAAGCCTGAAGGCCAGAACTCGGTCTGGATTCCGGGCTACTGGAGTTGGGACGACGAGCGCCGTGATTTTATCTGGGTCAGCGGAGTGTGGCGCATACCGCCGCACGGATATCGTTGGATGCCCGGCTACTGGCAGGACGCGCAGGGGCAGGGGTTCCAGAGGATTTCCGGCTATTGGATGCCCGCCGCGGTCCAAGAAACGACCTACCTTCCCCAGCCGCCGCAGAGTATCGATACTGGGCCCAATATGGCTGCTCCGGGCCCAAACTATTTCTGGATCCCCGGCCACTGGCAATGGTTCGACGTTCAGAATCGTTACCTTTGGCAGCCGGGCTATTGGGCGGCCTACCAGGCCGACTGGATCTGGGTGCCGGCCACCTATGCTTGGACGCCGGGCGGCTACGTTTATGTGCCGGGCTACTGGGACTATCCGTTGGCCCGCCGCGGATTGGTCTTTTCACCGGTCTACTTTGCTGGCCCGGTGGCCGTTTACCGTCCGGCCATCTGCGTGGATGCGGGCGTGTTCAGCGTCGGGCTTTTCTGCCGCCCGACCTATGGCCACTATTACTTTGGCGATTACTACGACGATCGCTATGTGGCGTTGGGCATTCGGCCCTATTTCTACTACAATTCGCCGCGGATTGGCTATGATCCGCTCTTCGGCTACTACCGTTGGTATCACGTCGATCACATGGGCGAACGGGACTGGGACCGGCATCTGGTCGGCTGGCACGATTATTATCGCACTCATCCCGATATGCGTCCGCCGCACACCTGGGGAGAGCAGCAAAGGTTGCTGGCCAGCCGTGAGGGGATGGCGCGGCCCGATATTGCACGGCTTCGCATGGTGGGCGACGTGCATGTAGTGGCCAGGATGCCCGGCGCATCGGTGAGGGTCCAGGTGGTTTCTCCAGCCGAGCGTGCCCATATCCAAGAGGCGGCCAGGGCCAGCGTTCACGCGGAGGCAGAACGGCGGCAAGTCGAGCGCCAGGCGGCGGGCGGGGCGGGACGCGGTGCCCAGAAAGTGAGCCTTGCCTCGATGCCCAGCTATAAGTCGGCACAGGGCGCAGGCGCCGCTCCCGGCAATTCGGCCTACGCTCGACCAGGCGGCGCTGCGGCAGGTCCGGGCGCTGCCGGTAATCCTGCGGGCCGTGCCCCGGCGAGGCCGGCGGCCGGTTCAAAAAATAAGAACGGGCGCGAAAAGGAAAAGGAAAAGAAATCGCAAGGATAAGGACCCGCCCGAGAATTAGTTGGTCGGATGAGCACCGCTGAAATCGACCGCGCCATCGACACCGTGGTGAAGCGCCTGGCGAATTGCAAGAGCCTGCTCTTCATTACCGGGGCGGGAGTCTCCGCCGATTCGGGCCTGCCGACTTATCGCGGCATCGGCGGGCTTTACAATGTCGAGCATCCCGAGGAGGGGATCCCCATCGAAGACATCCTCTCCGGCAACATGTTCCGCCGCCGCCCCGAGTTGACCTGGAAGTACCTCGGCCAGGTCGAACAGTCGAGCCGCGGGGCGACCTTCAACCGCGCCCACGAAGTCATCGCGGCGATGGAAGCAAGGTTCCCCCGCGTATGGACCCTCACGCAGAATATCGACGGCTTCCACCGTGCGGCCGGCTCCCGGAACGTGCTGGAGATCCACGGCCGGCTGCATGAACTTTCTTGTACGGAATGCGATTATCAGCGGCGGGTCAAGAGCTACGATGAGCTGACGATTCCGCCCCGCTGTCCCCAGTGCGGAGCGATGCTGCGGCCCAACGTCGTGCTCTTCGGCGAGCAACTGCCGGTCGATGTGGTCGAGAAGTTCTACGCGGAACTCGACACCGGGTTCGATGCCGTCTTCAGTGTGGGCACGACGAGTTCCTTCGGTTATATTTCCGGGCCGATCGAGCTGGCCCGCCGCCGCGGCTGGTTCAGCGTGGAGATCAATCCCGGCCAGACGCGGGTATCGTCGGTAGTGGACGTCAAGATCTCGCGAGGGGCCGCCGCGGCGCTGGACGCGATCTGGCAGCGGTACCAGGCTGTGTGACGGTTACTCGTGGAATTGCCGGGTAAAGCAGTCAAAACGGGGGATCCACACTTGACAACGCCCCCACTCCCACCAACTATTGAGTGAGTTCGACAATGAAATGTTAGTCGATAGACTCAGGTATGAAATACGCACGCAGCGTTTCCCTAATGCTGGTGGTTTTCGTGGGAGCGGTGGGAATTGCCTCGCACTATGGCTGGTTGCCCAATCCGTGGCACGCCGCTGCGGTCAAGGCCGACCGCAAGGCGTCGGCGGTCGATCCGGCAGACGACGGGAGGCTCCGCGTTTTGGGACGGCTGGAGCCCGCCAGCGGGGTCATCGATATCAACGGCATTCCGGGAGACCGGCTGGAAGCGCTGCTGGTCGCCGAGGATGCGGTCGTGACCAAGGGGCAGCCGCTGGCCCATATGGAGGACCGGGCCCTGAAGCAGCTTCAACTCGATGCCGCGGAGACCCAGGTGCAAGAGGCCGTCGCCCGCCGTGAGGCCGAGATCCAGCTTGCCGAAACGCGGATTCAAACGGCGCGGCTCGGTATCGAGAAGGCGAAACTTCAGGAGACCGAGGCCGAGACCCTTCGAGAGAAGATCACACTGCTGGAAGACAATCTGGCCCTCGCCCAAAAAGACTACGACCGCATGCGCGAGTTGAAGACTGGGACTGCGGCCTTGTCGGACCCGGTCGTCTCCGAACAGGACTTGGATCGCCAGCAGTTGGTCGTGCACCAGGCCAAGAGCGAGCTGGCGGCGGCGAGGACCGATTTGAAACGGCTGCAAGCGACGCAGAAGCTTGCAGTCAAAGCGGCCGAGGCCGAACTGAAGGCCGCGTTGGCCTCCAAAGACGAGGTCGCCGCCGCGGTTCCGGTGAAGTCGTTGCAGCAGAAACGGGATATGGCCGGTTTCGAACTCTCCATGGCCGAGATCAAATCGCCGTGCCAGGGTCGCGTGCTGAGAACCTTCATGCGGGTTGGTGAAACTGTCTCGCAGAAGCCCATTTTGCGGATGGCGAACCTGGACCGCATGGTGGCCTTGGCCGAGGTCTACGAGGTCGATGTCAAGACCGTTCGCGTCGGCCAGACGGCCATCCTCCTCAGCAAGGCGTTCCATGCCCCCAAGGACAAGGAAGGCCTCCGCGGCAAGGTGGTCCAGATCGACCGCATCGTGAACACGCCCGAGCTCAAGAGCCTCGATCCGTTCGCCCAAGCGGACCGGCACGTGATTCCGATCCGCATCGAGATCGCCGCGGACGATTGTGCCGAGGCGGCGCAATTCGTCGATTTGCAGGTCGACGTGGAATTAACGCCGTAGGGTTTACCTCGGGCGCCATGTACTCATGGTCGATCCGTCCTCGGAAACCAGACGGACTCGGAGGTCCATCTTACGGAGAATCGAAAACGCGGATCAGCACATGCGGACGCCGCTTGCCTGGTATAACCTGACCTACAACAAGCTGCGGACCGCGGTGGCTGCCGCCGGCGTCGCCTTCGCGGTCGTGCTCATCTTCATGCAGTTGGGGTTCCTGGGCTCGGTGGAAACCACCGTGACGCGGTTCTTCGAGGCCATGAACTTCGACCTTCTGCTCCGCTCGCCCAAGTACCTGCACCTTTCCGACACCCGGGCTTTTCCCCTCCTGCGGCTCTATCAGGCAGCCGAAGTCTCCGGCGTGAAGCGCACGACGCCGATCGAAATCGGCCTGGCCCAATGGCGATCGCCGATTACCGGCGGCGCCCGCAACATCCTGGTCATCGGCGTCGAGCCCGAGCAGGAGCCGTTCGCGACGCCGGAGATTCGGGCGAAGACTGGCTGCCTGACCGACCGGCAGTCGATTTTGATCGATCGCAAGTCTCGCCGCGAGTTCGGCCCGCAGAATGGGCGGCAGTTCTCCGATGACGACATCGGCGTCGGCGCCGAAATCAACGGGCGGGAAGTGACGATCGTCGGCCATTTCGAGCTGGGCACCGGTCTGACGGCCGACGGCTGCATCCTTGTGAATGCCGTGGGGTTTCGACGGTTCGTTCCCACGCGCGGGCCCGAGGAGTTGAGTTTCGGCCTGGTCCGTTTGCAAGACGGGGCCGATGCCGATGCGGCGGCCCGGCGGATGCGGGAACACTTCCGCCGCGAACTGCCAGGCGGCGAGGCCGACGTTGAGGTCCTGACCCGTGCCGAGGCGATCCGCTACGAACTGAATCGCTGGATCCGGGAGACGTTGATCGGCATCATCTTTCAGCTCGGCGTCGCCGTGTCGCTGGTGGTGGGAACGGCGATCGTCTACCAGGTGCTTTCCAGCGACGTGGCTGCCCATCTGCGGCAATACGCGACGCTCAAGGCCATGGGTTATACCGGCCGATTCCTCTCGGGCGTCGTGCTCGGGCAGGCCGTCGGGCTGGCTTTTCTCGGCTTCCTGCCCGGGTTGGCGATTTCCGAGATGTTGTACCAAGTAACTTCATGCCTGGCGAATATTCCCATCGTGATGAACGGTGGGAGAATCGCCGCGGTGCTGGCCATGACGCTGGCCATGTGCGCGCTGTCCGGGCTGGGCGCGCTGAGCAAGGTCTGGCGGGCCGATCCCGCGGCGCTGTTTTGAGAATTTAGAATTTAGAAGTTAGAACTTAGGGCTTAGAGCCAAGGCCCAGAACTTAAGAACTGAGTACCGAGTACTGAGTACCGAGTACTGAGTACTGAGTACTGAGTACTGAATACTGAGTACCGAGTACTGAATACTGAGTACCGAGTACTGAGTACTCAGTCAAACCGAGCCATGTCCTCACTCCGCAAAACACCTCTGGCCCGCAAGAACCTGACGCACAACGTCCGCCGCCTGGCGGTCGCGCTGGCGGGGATCGGTTTTGCGGTCGTGCTGATGTTCATGCAGGTGGGATTCCGCAATGCCCTGTTCGACAGCACCGTGAAGATCGTCGCCGACATGGACGCCGACATGCTCTTGATCAACCGCGCCCGCTACATTTTGCCCGCGCGGCAGAGCTTCGATCTCGAGCGCCTCGAGCAGGCCCGCTCCTGTCCGGGCGTGGCGGCCGTCTACCCCGTGTACATGGAATCTTTCGGTACGGAGTGGAAGCCGGCCGGGGGTGGCAAGCCGTATTCGATTCGCGTTATCGCCTTCGACCCCGACGATCCGGTGTTCATGATTCCCGAGGTCCGCGCCAGGTCTCGGCGCTCCGCCAGCCGGACGTGGCCCTGATCGACAGCCGCAGCAAGAACGAGTACGGCATCCCGCCGACCCTGGAATCGCTCCGCCGGCAGACGGGCGCCGAACTGGCCGACCATTCCATTCGCCTGGCGGGGACGTTCCCCATGGGCACCGATTTTGCCAACGACGGCAATCTGATCATGAGCGCGGCGAACCTGGCCCGGTTCTTTCCCTTGCGGGCCGCAGGCGCCGATCCGCTCTCCGCAGTCGATCTGGGGATCGTCAAGCTCCAGCCCGGCGCCGATCCCCGCGCCGTGCAGCGGGAACTCGGCCGCCGTTTCCGCGGCAGCGAACTCGCCGTGTATCGAAAGGGCAAATTGATCGACCGGGAGATCGCCTTCTGGGACACGAGCACGCCCATCGGCTACATTTTCTCGGTGGGCACGATCATGGGCTTTGTCGTCGGCACGATCATCTGTTACCAGATTATTTATGCCGAGATCGCCGACCATCTGTCCGAGTTCGCCACCCTCAAGGCCATGGGATATCGCGATCGCTTCTTCGTCGGCCTCGTGCTGCAGATGTCGCTGTATTTGTCGATCATCGGCTATCTCCCGGGGCTGGCGATCAGTTGGACGATCTACCAGGCGCTGGCCCACGGCACGGGCCTTCTGCTGGAACTGAAGCTTTCGCAGGCGGCCCTGGTCCTCCTGCTGACGGTCGGCATGTGTGCGGTGTCGGGATGCACGGCAATGCGCAAGCTCCTGGAGGCGGACCCGGCCGAATTGTTCTGAGGACTCGCGCGAACTGGCAGGATGGACCTCCGGGTCCGTCCTTTGAAACGGGACGGACTCGGAAGTCCATCCTACGGATTGTTGCACAAGATATTTTATCCAAGCGAACCTGACATGCCCGAACCACCGCTACTGACCTCGATCCGCGATCCTGCGCCCGGCGGCGATTCCCCGGGCGATCCGGCCATTCGCATCCGCAACCTGAACCACTACTACGGCGAAGGCGAGTTGCGCAAGCAGGTCCTCTTCGAAAACGACCTCGAGGTCGCGCGCGGCGAGATCGTGGTCATGACCGGTCCGTCGGGATCGGGCAAGACGACGCTCCTGACCTTGATCGGGGCCCTGCGCACGGTGCAGGAGGGAAGCCTGGAAGTCCTGGGCGAGCAACTCCGCGGCGCGGCGCTGACCGAACTTGTGCGGGTCCGCCGCAAGCTCGGGTTCATCTTCCAGGCCCACAATCTGTTCGACTCGCTGACGGCCTTCCAGAACGTCCGCATGGCCGCGGAACTGTTCGCCTTTTCGCCCGAGCGAACCAACCGCCGCATTGAAGAACTGCTCGCCCTCTTGGGCCTGGGGCAGCGCATGCACTACAAGCCCGGCGCGCTTTCGGGCGGGCAGAAGCAGCGCGTGGCCATTGCGCGGGCCCTGGTCCACCAGCCGCCGCTGGTCCTGGCCGACGAGCCGACCGCGGCCCTGGACGAGAAGTCGGGCCGCGAGGTCGTCACGCTCTTCCAGCGATTCGCCCGCGAGGACCGCTGCTCGATCATCATGGTCACCCACGACAACCGGATTCTCGACGTGGCGGACCGCATCGTCAACATGGTGGATGGCCGGATCAAGTCGAACGTGCTGGTCAAAGTCACCGCGGAGATCTGCGAATTCCTTCGCAGCGTGCCGCTCTTTCAGCGGTTGACGCCCGGCAGCATCACCGAGGTTGCCGACAAGGTGAAGTTGGAGAGGCACGGATCGGGGGCGGTCATCGTGGCCCAAGGCGACGAGGGCGACAAGTTCTACCTGGTCCGCCGCGGCAGGGTTGACGTTGAGCGGACCGAGGCGGCCGAGACGCATCTCGTCGCCAGCCTGGGCGTGGGCGAGTTTTTCGGCGAGGCGGCGCTTCTGACCGGCGCACCGCGGAATGCGACCGTGATCGCCCGCGAGGAGACCGAGGTCTACACCCTGAGCAAAGAGGATTTCCAGGCCGTCGTCAAGGCCAGCGCCAGCTTCGAGGAGGAACTGCGCAAGGCACTGTTCCAAAGGCAGTAGGAGACTTGAGCCACGTAGGCCGGAACAAGCGAAGCGCAGTTCCGGCATTGCTGCCTACGACACCGGGACACATTCGCATCTTCAATGTTGCGGCATTGTTCACCGCGATGCCGATCCACGCCGGAACTGCGCTTCGCTTGTTCCGGCCTACCGGTTTCCGTTGCAACACTCGAACACCAACAGGCCCTGGGCTTCCTTGAGCTTGACCTGGGCAATCCGCCAGGCCATGACCTGGTGGACCAATTCCCGCCGGGCGTCGACCAACTTCAGGTTGGCCGCGGCGATGTCCAGCGCGGTCACCGTGCTGCCGGGCCGCTCCCGCGACAGCCTTTGCACCTGCAACTGCTCGCGGCAGAATTCGACCTTGCGATTGGCTGTCGCCACCTGTTGCAGGCGGATCTCGACGGCGAAAACGGCCTGGCGGATCTCTTCCGCGGCGGCCAGTTCCTGGCGCGAGAAGATCGTCCAACTGGCGGCGACGACTGCCGACCTCGTCGCCCGACCCGACGTGCAACAGGCATGCCGCGGCCGCGGGGGTCCCTGCCGTGCCGGTGATCGCCGAGAGACTTAAGCGGACGCCGTCCAAGGTGTCGGCCTCCAGAGACTGGATCAGCATGCGGAGCAGATTGAGGTCGGCGCGGCGATATAGTCCATCAGACACGGCCGCGCGGGCGTCGATCATTTCAACAGTCACTTTCCAGTTGGCCGCGGGCCAAAATGGGGTCGTTTCCTCGGAGTTCGAACCTATGAGTTGCCGCAGGCCGCTGTTGGCTTGCGCCAAGGAGAGCTGCAGTTCGCTCCTCTTGTCCAACAACTCCAACTGCTGGCGGCGGATTTCGGCGGCGCCCTTCTCGACGCGGATCCCACGCGACTGGAGATCCCGAACTTCTTCGAGCGTGGCGTCGACCCGCGCCGTGCTCTGCGCCAACAAGTCGCGATCGGCCTCGGCTTCGGCAAGCAAATAGAACAGTTCCAGGGCCCGGCTCGCGGCATGGTTCCGCTCGTCGGCCGCGCGATACGAGAGGGCCTGCCTGCGCACGTCGGCCGAGCGCTGCGACACGTGGCGCAGCCCGGCTTGGGACGCAACGATCCGGCTTTCCTCCGCCAGGGCGTTGGCCAAGGGACAGTGCGCGGCCGCCGCACACTGAGCGTCGAATGCCTTCAGCACGCGATATGGTCCAGAAGGAGGCAAGCCATCTGCGGGCGTCTCGTACGATGCCAGGTCCGCGACATCGGGTGAGGGCAACACGGGGCGAGAACCGACTAGTTCGCCGACAGGCGATGGCCGCACTTGGTCGTGGCGGTACGACGGCCCGGCCGGTCCGGAGGAGACGCACCCCGCCAGCAGTGCGACGAGCGCCATCGTTCCCGCACAAACCAGCCGAACGCGCCGCATGGTAAATCCCCGAGAAGCGAATCAAGCCCACACGAAGAAGTTTATCGGGTCGGGGATATGTGGTTTGTAACTGCTGTTGGGAAGGATCGGTATATGCCGGCCGGGGGGACTTTGCCGGGTGCATTCGCCTATCTGACTTGCCCGCAACGAGTTGCGACTCCGGTTACGCAGAAACCACTCCTTTGGTGAAATCCAGAGCGGTGTCGCTAACGAATTTCTAACAGAAATCTAACAAAAGCGCTGAAACTGCGTCAAAGTGCGATTTCGCCCGAGTTTTCCGGCATTCTAGGCGAAGCAGTCGCACTTTTCTTCGTTCCAAGGTTTTCCGCACGACTTGGCAGTGGCGCTTCGATAGATAGAATGGAATGTAATCCTAAGTAGGATTCCGCCGCCGGACGGGGTTGGTTGAGGAGTGGCCGACTGCATTAAGGAGGCTTTTGGCAATGGACATTCACAAGGGTGATCGTGTGCTGGTGAATGTGGCGCCGTTCATCGGATCGCTGCGGAGGAATAAGCAGTCGGTGACGTGCGAGGTCCTTGCGGTGCATGGCGATGAGGTCGAGATCTGCACGCTTCCGCCCTGCCGCGAATTCACATTGCTTATCGAGCGATTCTGGATCGATCGCAAGCTCGAGCCTGCGGGTGTGTAGAGCGAAGAGCGGAAAAGGCGCAAGATGAGGGTTTTGCGCGGGCTTTTTCCGCTAGACACGTAAGCCGGTTCCGCGTAGTATGTGCGCGTGGCGGCGTATTGCTTTCGCTCCCCCGATTGGATCTCGATGAACAGTAGCCCTGCGAAGCACTATCCCAAGCTTTTCGTCCTCGATACGAATGTCATCCTGCACGATGCCGGCTGCATTCGCAATTTTGAAGAGAACGACATCGCCATCCCGATCACGGTCCTGGAAGAACTCGACCGCTTCAAGAAGGGGCACGACGACATCCACTTCCAGGCCCGCGAATTCCTCCGCAGCTTCGATCAGATCACGGGCGACGTTCTTTCCGAGCAGGGGGCCGCGCTGGGCCCGGGACTCGGGTCGATCCGCGTCGTGCTGGGCGGCCAACTGGAGCAGCAACTCAGGGCGGCCTTTCTCAGCGACGCCCCCGATCATCGCATCCTCAACACGGCATTGCTGCTGGAGCGGCAGGAGTCGCACCGCCAGGTCGTGCTGGTCACGAAAGACACCAACCTGCGGATGAAGGCCAAGGCCCTGGGCGTGACCGCGCAGGACTACACCAGCGACAAGGTCGAGAGTGTCGACACGCTCTACTCCGGCAAACGGGTCGTGGAGAACATGCCGAGCGAGGCGATCGACGCTTTCTACAATGAGAGCCACGAGGTGGCCCGCGAGAACCTGCCGCTGGTCGCCGATCCGAAGGCCAATGAGAACTTTATCCTCCGCAACGGCTCGAAATCGGTGTTGGTTGCCTATCGACCCGCGAGCCGCGCCTTCGTGAAGGTGAACAAGGTCTCGTCCTACGGCATCAAGCCCCGCAACGCCGAGCAATCGTTCGCGCTGGGCGCACTGTTGAACCAGGACATCAAGCTGGTGACGCTGATGGGCAAGGCCGGATCGGGCAAGACGCTGCTGGCCCTGGCCGCCGCGCTGGAGTGCCGCTCGACCTTTCGGCAGATCCTCCTCGCCCGGCCGACGGTGCCGCTGAGCAATCGCGACCTGGGCTATCTGCCCGGCGACATTGCCGCCAAGCTCGACCCGTACATGAAGCCGCTGCACGACAACCTCACCGTGATCCGCCACGAATTGGGCGACAAGGACCCCAATGCCCAGCGGATCGCCGAGATGCTGGAGTCGGAGAAACTGGTGATGACGCCGTTGGCCTACATCCGCGGCCGCAGCCTGCAACGGGTGTTTCTCATTGTCGACGAGGCCCAGAACCTCTCGCCGCACGAGGTCAAGACGATCATCACGCGGGCCGGCGAGGGCACGAAGATGGTCTTCACCGGCGACATCCAGCAGATCGACCATCCCTACCTGGATTCGCTCTCTAACGGGCTGAGCTACCTCGTCAGCCGGATGATGGGGCAAGCGATCTATGCCCACATCACGCTGGAGAAGGGCGAGCGCTCGGCCCTGGCCGACCTGGCGAGCGATCTGCTGTAGGGGCAGGGAGTTGGAATAGGACCTATGGCACTCATGGGACTTGCAAGACCAATAAGTCCCATAAGTCCTATTCGCTCCGCTTGCCCGCCCGATTGCAATTCCCACCGGGCCGATTTACGATAAGAGGGAAACCACTTCCTTTGCCCCTCACCCCTCGGAGCCAAACCATGTCCTTGTCCCACGACCCCAACGAATTCGGACCCCTCTTTCAGACCCGCCGCCAGATGCTGCAAACGGTTGCCGGCGCGGCGGCCCTCAGCGTCGCCGGGCCGCTGCTCTCGCAGGCCTGGGCGGCCGAACTCAAAGGCCGGATCAAGCACTCGGTCTGCCTCTGGTGCTATGGCGACTTCATGAAACGGAAGAAGATGGACCTCGACCAGTTCGCCGCGGCCTGTGCCAAGCTGGGCTTGAAATCGATCGAGCTGACCAGTCCCGACCAGTGGCCGACCCTGAAAAAACACAACCTGATCTGCGCGATGAGCGGCAGCCACTCGATCCCCAAGGGTTTCAATCGCGTCGCCAACCACGAAGAGTGCATCGCCAAGGTCAAAAAGGGCATCGACGATACGGCGGCCGCCGGGTTTCCCAACGTGATCTGCTTCTCCGGCAACCGGGACGGGATGGACGACCAGGAAGGCCTGGCCAACTGCATCGCCGGGCTGAAGAAGGTGGCCGGTTATGCGGAGAAGAAGAAGGTCACGGTCTGCCTGGAGTTCCTCAACTCGGTGCACGATCATCACGACTACATGGCCGACTCGACGAAGTGGTGCGTCGGCCTGGTGCACGGCGTCGGCTCGCCGCGGGTCAAGGTGCTCTACGACATCTATCACGCCGGCATGATGAAGGAAGACATCCTCGCCGACATCAAGGAGCACCACGACTGCTGGGGCCACTTCCACACCGGCGGCGTGCCCGGCCGCAACGAGATCGACGAGACCCAGACCTTGGATTACGCGAAGATCATGAAGGCCATCGCCGATTCCGGTTTCCAGGGGTACGTGGCCCAGGAGTTCGTTCCCAAGCGGACAGACGCCTTGAAGAGCCTGGAACAGGCGATCGGGATTTGCGACGTGTGAGAGACGTCGGAATGAAGATGATGTGCCAACTGCCCTCCTAGACCTCGCCCCAGGTGTGATTGCCGCGGCTGCCGGTCCAGGCCGGCACGCCGGCCACCCGCGCCGCGATGCCCACCGCCCGGCAGGCGTCGACCACCAACACCGAGAGTCCGGTGCAGGAAGCGGACTTGGCCTGCGCCGACTCGTAAGGGCTTTGATCGGGCTTGGGGCGTTTGGCGGCATTTTGGCAGGCACGGACTTCAGCGCGGGCTCGACATCGACGGGAGCGAGGCCGCGGCGGCGCGGCGGTCTGCTTCCTTGGCCGTGAAAACGACCTCGCAGGTCTTCCCCTTTTCCAGTTTGCCCGCCGACATGACCATGATGAACTTGTTGGTGATCAGCGGTTTGAACTCCTGGCCCTTGACGATCTTGATGTCCCGCACGCGATGCGGCAGCAGCATGGCCGGCGGGCGGCCGGGCGAGCAGTCGCCATCGGCCTTCAAGGTGAACGTGTAGCGATCGCCCGACACCGAGAGATTCTGGGTGAAGCGGGCCGGGTACCCGGGGCCCACGGTACTCCGGCTCTCAGGTGGCGGCGCCAGACGCGCCTCCCAGGCCGGGTCGCCGTAAAAGGCCACCGTATCGCGGTCCCAGTGCAGTCCCAGGTTGTCTTTCAGGTCCGGCTCGTCCTTGGTATAGCCGAGTTGGGCCGCCAAGCGACCCATGATGTACGGGTCGGTCTCGATGTTCCATTGGTTGAAATCAACGTCGGCCGTTTTGGGGAAGCGGGTTTGCAGATCGTAAACGATGGCCTGGTTGTTGAAGTAGAACGCCTCGCTGAGCGTGTAGCGGCCCGGCTCGCTGAAGAAGTAGTCGCGGGTGCCCCAGCCGCCGCGCCCGTACCACGTGGAAACCACGTAGCCGATCATCTGGTTGGCCCCGCCGGAACCGAGCCACGCCAGGGCCATCGACTGCTTGTCGCGGATCAGCCCCATCAGGCAGTTGCCCGCCGGCAGATAGACCTTGGGATTGGGCGAACGCAGGGGGTAGCGCTTGCCCGACCGATCGACGCCGTAGAGCACTCCGTCCTGGCAGCGGAACTGCCCGCGCTGGTGCGGCGGATAGCCGATCTGCCAGTCGCGCCAGGTGGCGTGGCCGGAAGTGAGGAAGAGCTGCGGTCCATACTCCGCGAACATATCGATCATTGGTTTGGCGGCGTCGGCGTAGCCATGCTTGGTTTCCGCTTTGCCGCCCTTGTGCTTTTCAGTGTATTCGTCGTCCGAGCCCTCGTTGAACCAGAAGCCCTGATCGAACATTTCCAGGTTGATGCCCGTGCCGGCGGCGGCGCAATGGATCTCCAGCGGTTGGCCGGTCTCGGCGATCCGCAAGGCGTCGGCCGCGCTGAAGCCGGTGACGATGCCCCAGAGGACGTCGGTATAGGGGTCGTCGTCCAGCTTCCGCGTGAGCCGGTGGACCTTGACGACGAACTCCCGGCCGGCCTCTTCGGGCTGGGCGACGAAGGCCGCGTAGCGGGGAAACAGTCTCCGCAACGGAGCGAGCGACTCGTCCACGTCGGTCCCATACTCGATGACCTGCGAATGATACTTGTCCGCATGCTTCTTGACGAGGGCGTCGACGACTTTCTTCCAATCGGGATCTTCGTGCGTCCGTTTCGAGACGACGACGGCATAGTCGCAGGGCGGAGCCGCGCCGGCGCGAGCCAATGGGAGCGCGAGCAGTATGGCGAGAATTGTCAGTAGGCGGGCGAGAATGTGGTGCATGGCGAGAAGGTTGGGGTGAGTGAAAATGTGGGGTGGGCCGACGGGCACCATGCTGCGCATGGTGCCCGTCGGCCCACCCTACAAGTTATCCGCAACAGGTATTCCGAAATGATAGACCATGTGCGCGGGAATCTCTAGGCGCTGGCGGCCGGTGCTTCTGCCGGTGCTTCCGCCGGCGCTTCTGCCGGCGCCGCGGATTCCTGCACCAGCATCAAGCGCCAGACCCAGAATGCCAGCAGCGTGGCAATCGCCAACAGCACGGCGGCCATCGTCTGATGGGCCGTCGTCAGGATGGCATGGACTGCGGGCTGCAGGGCATCGGCCTGGTCCAGCAACTGCTGGGCGGAAGGCGAATCCGCGGCCTTCGGCGTGCGAAAGACCAGCGAAATCCCGCCCAGGATGAGTTGCACGATGACCACGCCGATCAACGCCACTCCCCCGCGGGCAAAGACGTTAAACTGCGGATACAATCCCCACAAGCGCACGCCCATCAAGATCGCCAGCATGGCCACGAACATCGCTGCGGAGATATGGATCATCAGGCCCACGTCCATCTGCCGCACGAGGGTTCCCATGAGCGTCTGCCCAAGGATCGCCAGCACCGCGAGCGTCGCCAGCAAGCCGTCGGTTTCGTTCGGCAGAGGTGCACGGCCGTCGTACTCATCACGCTCCGCGGTGATGCGTTTCATCACGGCGGAGCGTGATGAGTACCGCGGGGCGAGCAACACGGCCACACCGACCATCCCGGCGAGGACCACGTGGGCGAAGAAACCGTGCACGACGGCCAGGTGCGTGCTGTTGCCGGTCACGCGGAGCCCGCCCATGACGCCTTGCAACAAGACGCAAAGGCCGATGATCCAGATCAACACCAGGGCCCCCATCGATCGGCGATAGATCGAGAGCCAGATTGCCAGCGTGAGCGTCGCCAGCCCGACGAGCGAGCCGAGCAAGCGATGGGCATGCTCGTAGAAAATCCCGCCGGTCATCTTGGCGAAGGGATAAAGGAACATGTTGGAACCGAATGAATCTGGCCAGCCGGTCACGGCCATTCCGGCACGAAAACCGGTGACCAGTCCACCGGACAAGATCAGCAGGAGCGTAGCGGCACAGGCCGTCCAGGCGAAGCTGGGGAGCCAGTCGATCGACGCCCTCACCCCCTGCCCCTCTCCCGAAAGGCGAGGGGAGTTCGAACGCACGGTCGTCCCGGCGGCCGCCCCCACAGAGGCCAGTACCAGGCAGACGACAAAGTACCCCGGCACCCAGAGCCGTGCTTGCGGCACGACCTGGCCGCTGTTGGGTTCGGCCAGGATGCTGCCGAGGATCAGCAGATTGAGCAGGCCCACAATCAGGCCCAATCCGAGGCCGCCGCGAATACCCCGAGGGGTCTTGCGGCCCACGGTCCAGCCGCCGGCCACCAGGCATGCGAGCATCAAACTCACGAAAACCAGCGGCGGAACGTCGGTCAGCGGCATGTGACCGACGTATCCCACGGCCCACATGGCCACCGTCGTGCCGAAACCAATGGCCAGCAAATCACTCGAACCGGTTGCATACTCCCCATCCAGGGGTTGGACACCCATCGTCGCCTCACGTATCATAAAACTATCGTTAGAACTTATAGTGTAGTCCCCCGCCGCAATGCAATTCAAGCCGTACCTGGAGCTGGCCAAAATCCGACTGACGGGCATGGTCTTGGTCACGACCGCCGTCGGATTCATCTTGGGCTCGTCGGGGCCGGTGGCTTACGACCGCCTGTTTTGGACGATTTTGGGTACCGGTCTGGCAGCCGCCGGGGCCAGCACGATGAACCAGCTTCTGGAAATCCGCCGCGATGCCCTGATGCGGCGGACCTGCGGCCGGCCGCTGCCCGCCGGGCAGGTTTCCGTGCTCCAGGCCCTGGCGTTCGCCCTGGGTACTTCCGCGGCGGGGGTGGGAATTCTCAACGAGCTGGTAAACCCGCTCACTGCCCTGCTGGGGCTGGCCAATATTCTGATCTATTCGCTGGTCTATACGCCGCTAAAACCGCGGACTTCGCTGTGTACGCTGGTGGGGGCGATCTGCGGGGCACTGCCGCCGATCATGGGCTGGACGGGGGCGGGCAACAGCCACTGGCTGGGCGCGGCCCTGCTAGGCACGATCTTGTTCCTTTGGCAGATTCCCCACTTCCTGTCTTTGGTTTGGGTCTGCCGCGACGACTATGCCAAGGCCGGTTTTCGCATGCTGCCGCTGGTGGATCCGCGCGGGCATCTCACCTGCCTGATGATCGTGCTCTATTCGCTGGCCCTGCTGCCCTTGGGACTGGCGGTGACATTCGCGGGGCTGGCCGGATATCTTTTCGGCGCGGTGTCTCTGCTGTTGGGCTTGGGATGGTTCCTGCTGGCCGTGCAGTTCCGCCGCGCGAAAACGCCGCAGAACGCCCGCCGCGTCTTCCTGGCCAGTCTCGCCTATCTGCCGCTGCTAATGCTGTTCATGGTTCTCGACGGCCATCCGCGCAGCGGGGCCGATGTAGTCACGTCGGCCAACGTGAAACCGGCGGCGGAAGCCCGCGTGGCGACGGCTCCGTAGGGTGGAACCAGCGAGCAGAGCGAGCGCCGGCCTACCATGCCTCCCATTCGCAGTCATGATGGGCCGGCGATCGCCGACCCGCAAGCGGGTGCCCCGAATCTTGTCCCACCCTACAGCAGGTACACGACGGCAAAAACAGCGCACCATATGACATCGAGGAAATGCCAGTAAATGGCCGTGTAACGGACGGCCGCGTATTTCTTTCGGCCGTACATGTCTCGATAGGCGGAGACCGTGACCATGACGAGCGGCACCAGCCCGCCCAAAACGTGGACGGCGTGCAGGCCCGTTATGGCGTAGAACATTTCCAGGTAGGTGCTGGATCGGTCGGCAGCCACGGTCACCTGCGACCAGACCTTGTACCAGGCGCAGGATTGCAGGCCGAGGAACCCCAGACCCAACAACAGCGTGGCCACCAGGTTCCTTCGCAAACCGACCTTGTCGTTGCGGCGGGCGGCCAGCACCGCCCCTTGGATGGCAACGCTGGCGAAGACGATGTCCAGCGTGCTCAGCCAAAGGGTCGCCGGCAGGGCGGGAAAGCCCCGCGGCGGCCAGGGCCGGTGCATGTGCCGCAGCAGCAGGTAGATGACGATGCTGGCCGCGAAGAACATCGACAGGGCCGCGATGAAAACGATCATCCCCAGTCGCCCGGCATCGACCTGCTGCGGCACCGAGCCGGCAGAATCCGACGGGCCGGGGGTTGCCGGGCGATCGCTCACTTCTGCGGACTCCCCAACGGCGTATGCTTCATCGCCGGGCCTTCCCCGCCGATCGCCGAGGACTCATTGGCCCGCGAGTCGGTCAAGGCAATGCCGATGAAAAGACTCACGAACAGCAGGCAGCCGATAAAGATCATCGCGTTGAAAGGGCGGTCCCAGAAGAGGTGCATGAAAAACAGCACCACCAGTGTGGCCTTGAGCGTGGCGATGCCCAGGGCCAGATACAGGTTCATGTTGCCCAGATCGAGGTGTGCCACGCCCACCGTCAGGCACGTGAGCACCAGCAGGGCGCCGAACACGGCGGCCAGGAGCCACAGGGGCACAACGTGACCCAGGCCGGAATGTGCGGAAACGGGCATGGAGGAGGAATCTGCTTGAGAGGGGGCCATGACATTCCTACAGGTCGTATAGGTCCTATGGGTCGTATAGGTTTTATTTGGAAATCAGGAAATCAGATAAAGCAGCGGAAACAAGAAAATCCATACGAGGTCGACCAGGTGCCAATACAGGCCGACGAAATCGACCGCGGCGAAACGGTCCGGGCCGAATTCGCCTCGGCGGGCCTTGCCGATCAACCAGGCGATCACCAGCATGCCGGCAATGACGTGGATGCCGTGCAGACCGGTCATGACAAAGTAGAGGCCGAAGAATTGCTGGACGTTGTACGGCTCCGGGCCGAGCCACTTCGCCACCCATCCGCCCGATTTGCCTTTGAGCCACTGCTCCGACAGCCCCGTGGGACCGATTGCCGCGGGGGCGATCTGCGATCGCTCGCCGACGGAGCCCGGCGGAAAGGCGGCCGGCGTCTTGGATCCGGCGGGCTTGCCTGCTGAATCCATGGCCGGCGCGTCAGCCAATGGCGACTTGATTTCCTCAAGCCCCGACGGCCATCCTTTGGGATTATAGCTCTTGCCCGGCAGCAGGCCCTCTTCCCACTTGTTCTTGTACTCGATGAACTTCACGCCCAGGAACACGCCGGCGCAGGCCAGCGTGATCGCCAACAGGCGGACCAGCAGCCGGGTCTGGCCGAGCTGCGCCGCGCGTACGCCCCAGGCCATCGTAAAGCTGCTGAAGATCAGCACCGCCGTATTCAGTGCGCCCAGCGGCACGGACAGGTAATGGTGAGCGAAAAGGAGGATTTCCGGGTGCAGGGCCCGCAGCACCGCGTAGCCGCAGAACAGCCCGGAAAACATCAGGATCTCGGTCGTGAGGAAGAGCCAGATGCCGAGCTTGCCCGAGTCGTACTGCTGCTGGAGCGACTCGAAGTGGTGCGCCAGGTGCTCGGGGTGCTCGTGGGAAGCTTCTGGGAAAGTAGCTTGCGTCATGGGGGTTCGTGTTTCTTGTTCTTGCGGCGAGTGGTAGGCGTAGGGTGGGACAAGATCGCGTAGCGAGCGACGGCCCACCATTTTTCCGGCATTATTTCATCACCACAACTTCGGTGTAATTTAAGGTCATGGTGGGCCGGCGCTTGCTACGCGATCTTGTCCCACCCTACAGTCTACACTTCGTGGGGTACCAGTTCGCCTTGTCTCCGCTCAAAACCTTCCGTCAGTTCGTCCCACTCCAGGCCACGATGGTCGTACGGCCGGCCGACGGCGGGCGGCTCCGGAAAATTGTCGTGCGGCGGCGGCGAGGGACAAGTCCATTCCAAGGTGGAGCCGCCCCAGGGGTTCGCCGCGGCCTTCTTGCCGCGGAAGAGCGAATGCAGCAAATAGGCCCCGATGACCAGGAACGCCGCCATCTGGATGAATGCGCCGACGGTCGACAGAACGTGCAGGTGGCGGAAACTGGGGAAGTAGACTGCGGAACGCCGCGGCATGCCGTGCAGGCCGAGGATGAACTGCGGGAAGAAGGTCAGATTGAAGGCCAGGATCTCCAGCAGGCAGCAGAGACGCCCGAGCGCTTCGTTGTACATCCGGCCCGTGATCTTCGGCCACCAGTAGTGCAGCCCGCCGATGAACATGAACAGCGCGCCGCCGAACATCACGTAGTGGAAGTGGGCGACGACGAAGTACGTGTCGTGGACTTGAAAGTTCGTGGGCAGAATGGCCAGCGGCAGGCCGGTCAGTCCGCCGATGGAGAACATGAAGAAGAACCCTAGCGCGTACATCATGGGCGTCTTCAAGACGATCGATCCCTTGTACATTGTGGCCAGCCAATTAAAGACCTTGATGGCCGAAGGGATGGCCACCAGGACGGTCAAACCGCTGAAGATCGTGTTCGCAGGGCCCGACTGGCCGTTGGGGAACATGTGGTGGCCCCAGACGAAGAAACCGATCAAGGCGATGGCGATGCTGCTCATGGCCACGAAGCGGTAGCCAAAAACCTCCCGGCGGCAGAAGGTGGCGATGATCTCGCTCATGATGCCCATGGCGGGCAGGATCATGATGTACACGGCGGGGTGCGAATAGAACCAGAAGAAATGCTGGAAGAGCACCGCGTCGCCGCCGTAGGCCGGATCGAAAATGCCCGGATGGAACAGGCGCTCCATGATCAGCAGCAGCAGGGTGATCGCCAGCACGGGCGTGGCCAGGATCTGGATCACGGCCGTGGCGTACAGACCCCAGCAGAACAGCGGCATGCGGAACCAGGTCATGCCCCGCGGCCGCAGTTTATGCATCGTGACAATGAAGTTCAACCCGGTGAGGATCGAGCTGAAGCCCAGCAGGAAGGCCCCGAAGACGACGCTGATGACGGCCGTCGACGTCTGTACGCTGTAAGGCGTATAGAACGTCCAGCCGGTATCGACCGCGCCCAGCACCAGCGAGGCCAGCGCGAACAACATGCCGCAGACGTAGAAGTAATAGCTGAGGAGATTCAGCCGCGGGAAGGCCACGTCCTTGGCCCCCAGCATGAGCGGCAGGACGAAGTTCCCCAAGGCCCCCGGGATGCCGGGGATCAGCACGAGGAAGATCATGATCGCGCCGTGGAGCGTGAAGATCTGGTTGTATTTTTGAAAGATGTCCGCCGTGGCGGTGGGTGTAAGCTTGTGGAAGAGCAGTCCGGTGGGCGTGAGCAACTGCACGCGGATGAGCATGGCGAACAGGCCGCCCAGGAAAAAGGCCACGAGGACCGAGATCAAGTACATCACGCCGATCCGCTTGTGGTCGAGCGTGAAGATCCAGGTGGAAACGCCGCGGCCGTGCGTCAGGTAGTTGTCGCGGGGCGTGAGGGCCTTGTTGTTCTCTAGGTTCTTGGCGATCATTTTCCTGCCTCCTTCTTCACGGCCGGCGACTTGTCAGCCCCTGGTGCTTTCTCGACCTCGGGCGACTCCGGCGTCTTCATCGGCTTGTAATACTCGGGCTTTCCCACGCTCTTGATGTACTCGATGATGGCCTGGAGCATTTTCTCTTTGCCCGGTGATCCGCTGAACGTCGACTCCTGGGGAGGCATGACGTTCTGGAAGTCCTTGACGATCTTGTAATCCGGATGGAGGATCGACTCGCGGAGGTAATCGTCCCACTTCTTGTCGAGGTCGCTCTCTTTGAGCGTATAACCGTCCACGTCGGACTTCGAGAACTCGTGATCGCTCTTGTAAAGACCCTTCCAAGTGGGCCCTTGTCCCTTGCTGCCGTCGATCGAGTGGCACTGCGAGCAGCCCCTTGTCATATAGAGCTTCTTGCCGACCTCGACATACGGCAGATCCTTCCCGGTGTTCTTGTCCTTAAAGATGTTGGCCGCCTCGGCCAGTCGCTGCTTGTAGTCTTCCGCACTCAGCACGAAGGCCTTGGTGTTCATTTCGGCATGGCCGTTGCCGCAGTACTGCGTGCAGAAGACGTGATAGAAACCCTCTTCGCCGGTGTCGGGGTCCTCCTTGTCGGTGAGCACCGTCGGCTCGAACCAGAGCTCCGTTGTCCGCCCCGGCACGGCGTTGCGCTGCACGCGGAAGGCCGGGATGTAGAGGGCGTGGGTAACGTCCTTCGACGTGAGCTTCAGCACCACCGGCCGATCGACCTGGAGGTACAATTCGTTCGATTCGGCCCCGTTGGGATACCTGAAATTGAACTGCCATTGGCTGGCCTCGACGTCGATGACGTCGGCCCCCGCCGGCGGCGCTTCGAGATCGACGTAATACCGCAGGCCGACGACGAAGAAAGCGATCACGATACCCAGCGGGATGACGGTCCAGAGGATCTCCAGCGGCGTGTTGTGGGTGGGGGCGTCGTCGGACAATTGGCCCTTGCGGCGGCGATACAGGACCACGAAGGAGAGCATGATCGTGACGACCAAGAAGAAGAAAAAGGCCATCACGTACAGCAGGGGGTAGAACACCAGGTCGTGGTTCTGGGCCGACGTCGATGCCGGCGGATCGAGCCAGAACGTGCCGTGCGCAAGGAGGAAAGACATCATCGGGTTCGAGGTTTAGGGTTCAGGGGAGCTGAGTACTGAGTACTAAGTACTCATTCGTCCTTCATCGTTTGCTGTGGAGACCGTCGCCGGTTTCTTCTGCGACTCGCGGTAGACCATCCAACCGATGCCTGCAGCCAGCAGAAGCAAAGTCGCAATTCCCGTGACCCGCATGATGGCCATGGCAGCCCACGTGTATTTTCCCGATTGCACGTCGAAGTGCACCATCCCGCAGGCCAGGGCCACGCCGAACAGGCCCGAGCTGATCTTCCCCTGCGAGGCGTGAACCAACGAATCGTGGAGCTCTTCCGCATCGTAGGTAATGCCTTCCTGGACGCGCGAGACACGGCCCTCGGGCGTGCAAATAAAAATCCCGGCCCCGTGCAAGTATTGCCCGTTCTCGGGATTCCGGCGGAAGCCGAAGCCGATCGCGTCGCCCAGGGCCTTGGCGGCCGACGGGTCGCTGCTGGTGAGGAAATGCCATCCCGCGGCGGCCGCCGGGTTGCCCAGCAACTTGATGAAATTCGCTTTCTTGGCCGCGGCCATCTCGGGGCCTTCTTCGGGCTTGAAACTGACGGTCACGATTTCGAACTCCCGGCCGGGCTGCAAATCGATCTTCCGCACGGCCTGGGTCATGCCGTTCAGCGCCGGGCCGCATAACTGCGTGCAACCGAAGTAGACCATGATCAACAGCACCGGCCGGTTGGGCTTGAAGTAGTCGCCCAGATTCACCGCTTGGCCCGACTCGTCGGTGAACTTCAAATCCAGGGGCACCTGGGCGTCGGGCTTGCTAATGATCTTGGCCCCGGCCATCGGCCCCGGCGTCGGGTCGTTGGCCTGGGCCATGGCCGGTGCGGTGCGAAGCAGGAGGGCAGCAAACAGAATTCCTGTGACGCAAATTCCATGGGACGTATGGGTCCCATAAGTCCCAGGGGTCCTGTAAGTACTATTCAAAAGTCCAGTGCTATTTCTTCGCAATTCGCTCATTTTTCCCCGCTTTCCTTGCCAAGTTCCTTGGCAACCAACTCCATCGCGCGGCCGATCGGAATGGCCCGGGTCCGGGTCTTGGGGTTGGCGTCAGTCCAACCGTAGCTCTCGATCTTCTTGAGCTGTTCTTGGGCGATGGCAACGGGCGTCTGTTGCTCGTCGCCAGGAAGGGGGCCCAAGCGTTGGGCTTGCAGATCCACTTTCCAATTATAGAACCAGGCCTGGAGCAGGACCACGACCAGCAACACCACAATGGCCACAAAGGCGAAAAGAACCGTCAACATACCGACGCCGATGTCGTCGGGCTCGATATGCGAAATACCTTCACCGTGGCCTGCTGGCACGGGGGCAGCATCTGGTTCGCTAGGTGAATAACTCATGACTCGACTTAGGTGTTATGAAAACTCAGGGATTCGTTGAGCCGCGGGTCCTTGACGGGCACCAGGGCGGCGTTCTGCAGGAACCAGGCCGTGCTGATCAGATACAAACCGCCCATGGCGATCAGCAGGCCCGCGACGGTGGCGATTGCCGCCGGCTTCAGCGGCGCGCAATGATGACCTCCAAGTGGGCCGCCTGCGCCGGGGCGAGCTGGTAGACCGATTGCTGCGACTCCAGCCACGTCTGGAAAAGCTCCGGCAGTTTCGCCCCATGCTCATTATGGAAGAACGTGTTCGGCATGATCAGCCAGAACAGATCGAAGGCATGGGCCGCCAGCAGCCAGACCAGCCAGAAGGCAAAAAGCGGCAGCAGCCGCTTCACGTGCTTGGACATCAGGCCCACGAAGGGGAGGATGAAATGAACGACGATCAGGGCCAGCGAGATCCCCGCCCAGGGCCCGATCTGCCGCGCCATGTAGAACTGCGTCTCTTCCGGCATGTTGGCGTACCAGATGAGCATGTACTGGCTGAAAGCGATGTAACCCCAGAAGAAGACGAAGGCGAAGGTCAGTTTGCCCAGGTCGTGGTAATGTTCCTTGGTCACAACGCCGCGGAGCAGGCCGCAGGACTGCAACCACAGCGCCAGCAGGGTGAGCGCGACCAGGCTGCTGAGCACGGCGTCGGCGAAGAGGTAAACGCCGATCATCGTCGAAGACCAGTGGGGGTTCAGGCTCATGATCAGGTCGACGGCGGCCAGCGTGATAGTAACTGCCCAGAGGATCATTCCTGGGGCGGAGAGCCGTTCCATGCTTTTGCTCAGTCCCACGTTGCCGGTGGCATCCTGGAGGATCGAATGGCCGCGGAAGTACCAGGCTAGGAAGCCCCAGATCACGAAGTAGATGACAAAGCGGCCGACGAAATTCCTCGGCGTCAGCCAGACCTCGTGGCCGGCGACCACGTGTGATTCGCCCGACTCGGCTGCACCCGCCGCCGCGTGCCTGGCTCCTGCGGAAGCCTTGTCGTCTTGCTCCCCTTCGTGCTTCGCATCGCCGCCGGCCTCGCTGGCGGCCTGGGGTTCGCCCGCTCGCGCGTGCGCCCAGGGATAAATCTCCCGCAGCTCGAAAACGATCGGCAGAAACAGCAAGGCCATCAGGAACACGTTGCCGCAGAGGGCCTCGGCCGGGCGGCGGAGGGTCACGCTCCAGCCCGCCCGGGCCAGGTGGTGCAACAACACGAAGAACAGCGAACCGAGCGTGATCGTGAGATAGAAGACAAAGGCCACCAGGTAGGCATGATAGAAAATCGTCGTTGACGTGTCACTTTTCATGCCACAGACGATGGCCAGAACGGACCCGACCAGGGTCAGGATCACGCCTGGCACGAACATCCGCTGCACGGCCGGTCCCAGCCGGAGCGTCTCGCTTTGGGGAGTGAGAGTGGTTTCTGCTATTGGCATAGGGGATTTTTAGTTGCGCAGTTTCGTCATTTGAATTTGTCTTTTTCCGCCTCGGGAATATCCTCGGGTTTGGCATCCTGGCTCCGCTGCAGTGCCTTCACGTAGGCCACGATGGCCCAGCGGTCGAGGATGGAAATCTGCTTGGCATAGGCCGGCATCGTGCGTACGCCGTTGGTGATCGTGTTGTAGAGCTTGCCGGCCGGCTGCTGCCGCATGTCGTCGGTATGATAGTTTTTGGGGGCGACCCAGCCTGGGGCGTCACCCTTGGCCTGGAGTTCGGCCGCGCGGAGGGCCACGGGGCCGTCGCCGTAACCACCCTGGCCATGGCACGCCGCGCAGTAGATCGTGTATCGTTCACGGCCCCGCTGGAGCAAATCCATCGAGACACGCACGGGGAACTTCTTCACGTAGCGCAGTTCGCCCTCACCCCCTGCCCCTCTCCCAGAGGGAGAGGGGAGCTTTTCGACCTGCGGCTCAATGCCCTCGACCACGCGCTGGTAGGTCCGCTCGTCGTCGAGTTCCAGCGGGGCATCGCGGTGGTCGATCATGTGGGGATGGTCGGGATCGTTGACCATCTCGTTGTCCACCTCAAGGTCGGTCCGGGCCGTTACACCCGGCAGTCGCGGACGCATGTCCCTGCCGTCGGCATACATCGGGTTGCCCCGCTGAGGGCGAAACTTCTGCTGCCGGAACATGTCCTGGATCGGGTGCACCGGCGGCTGGCTCGACGGCTGCGAGCGGGCCAGCGCAATCAGGCCGAAGGGCACCAGGCCCGCCAGCAATCCCACAATGACAAAACCCACAATGGTCTTCATGCTCTCTTAGTCCTTGACCTCTTCCACCGCGATGGAATTCGTTGCGACCAACAGGAGCCGCGCCAGTTCGACATGAAAATTCGGATCGCGGGCCTCGATGATGATGAAGAAGCCGTCGTCGGTAACGCGGCGGAATCGCGGGCAGTTGAAGGCCGGGAAGTAGGGCTGCGGCAATCGCGACAGGCCCCACACGCCGAAAAAGGCCATCAGCGCGGAGAGCAATACCGTCAGCTCGAAGATGATGGGAACATTCGCCGGCAGGCTCCAATAGGGCTTGCCGCTGAAGATCAGCGGATAGCCGGCCAGCAGGCCCGCCGACGGATTGGCGGTCTGCGGCGAATTGCAATACCACTGCAAAGCGGTCGCCGCGGCACAGCCCGTCAGGCCTGCGCCCAACACCAACCAAGGCAGGATCGTCGGCCGCACGCCCATGGCCTGATCGAGCCCGTGGACAGGGTAGGGGGTGTAGCAATCCCATTGCCGGTACCCGGCGTCGCGGACCTTTTCGGCCGCGGCCTTGAGGGCGCCCGCATCGGGGTACTCGGCCAACAGTCCCCAGAGCTTGGGCTCTTCGACAGGCGGCGTGTGGGTTGTGGTTTCCATGGTTTAGCTCTCCGCGACTGCCAACTCTTCTTCTTTCTCGTGCCCATGCGCCTGGGCCGACGGCAAAATGCTCTTCACTTCGGCCATCGCCACCATCGGCAGGTAGCGGCAGAACAACAGGAACAACGTCAGGAACAGCCCGAAGCTGCCCATCAGCGTCAGTACTTCCACGTAGCTGGGGGCGTACTCGCCCCAGCTCGACGGCAGGAAATCGCGTGAAAGGCCGACGACGATGATCACATACCGCTCGAACCACATGCCCACGTTGATCAGCAGGCTGATCACGAACAAGGCCCAGACGTTGGTGCGGATCTTCTTGAACCAGAGCAAGTGGGGGATAAAGGCATTGCAAGTGACCATCGTCCAGCCGGCCCACCACATCGGCCCGTGCAGGCGGTTGTGGAAGTGGAACTGCTCCCAGGAATTTCCGCCGTACCAGGCGATGAAGAACTCCATCGAGTAGGCATAGCCCACGATGCACGAGGTCAAGAGGATGATCTTGGCCATGTTGTCGATGTGCCGCAGGGTGATGAAATTCTTCAGCCCGAACCACTCGCGGGCCGGGACGGCCAGGGTGACCACCATGGCGAAGCCGCTGAAAATGGCCCCGGTGACGAAGTACGGCGGGAAGATCGTGGTGTGCCAGCCGGGCAGTTGCGAAACGGCGAAGTCGAAGCTCACGACGCTGTGCACGGAAAGCACCAGCGGGGTGGCCAGGGCGGCCAGGATCAAGTAGGCCCGCTCGTAAACGTGCCAATGGCGGTTGCTGCCCCGCCAGCCCAGGCTCAAGATGCCGTAGGCATAGTAGGCGATTTTCGATTTTGCCCGGTCGCGGAACGTGGCCAGGTCGGGCACCATGCCCATGTACCAGAAGAGCACCGAGACCGTGGCGTAGGTGCTCACGGCGAACACGTCCCACAGCAACGGGCTCAAGAAGTTGGGCCAGATGGCCATCTGGTTCGGATAGGGGAAGACCCAGTAGATGTCCCACACGCGGCCCACGTGGATGGCGGGGAACAGGCCCGCGCACATCACGGCGAAGATCGTCATCGCCTCGGCGAAGCGGTTGATGCTGGTTCGCCACTTCTGCCGGAAAAGGAACAAGATGGCCGAGATCAACGTGCCCGCGTGGCCGATGCCGACCCAGAAGACGAAGTTGGTAATGTCGAAAGCCCAGCCCACGGGCCGGTTGAGGTTCCACACGCCCACGCCGGTGACGAACAGGTACAGGACCATCAGGCCCAAGGTGCCCAGCAAGCATAGCGCGAAGCCCATGGCTACATACCAGGCCTGCGGCGGGCGGGCGGCCTCGGCCACGCCGGCCACCCCGGCGGTGACCGCGTGCAGGCTCTCGCCCGTCTCGCCCGTGATCAGGGCGGCGCGCTGGCGAGGATCGTCAAGTGTGTTGTCGATTTCGAGCATGGTTCTTAGAAAGGAAGATGGTAGAAAGGAATACTTCGCTCATTTTCTTTTCTCGCATTTTCCTTTCTTCATTCTCAGATTTGAGATTTGAGAATCGTAATTCGGATTTCCTTCCTCATTCATCATTTTTTTCATTTCTCACCTTGGCCACATACCGCGTCCGCGGCTTGGTATTCAACTCGGGGTCGAGCATGCCATAGGTCCGCGACAGGCCATGCAGCTTCGACACCTGGCTCTGGGCGTCGTTCAGGTCGCCGAAAACGATCGCCTGGGCGGGACAGGTCTGCTGGCAGGCGGTCTGGATCTCGCCGTCGCGGATCGGGCGATCGCCTTCCCGCTTGGCCGCAATCCGCGTCTGCTCGATCCGCTGGATGCAGTAGGTGCACTTCTCCATCACGCCCCGCATGCGAACCGTCACCTCGGGGTTCTTCTGCATCTCGATGAGCGCGGTGACCGGCTGGCGAAGCTGGTTCGGCACGTACTGGTCGCTGAGCGTGCCGCGGTTGTAGTCGAAGAAGTTGAACCGCCGCACCTTGTACGGGCAGTTGTTCGAGCAATAGCGCGTGCCCACGCAGCGGTTGTAGGTCATCATATTCAGACCTTCCTGGCTGTGCGTGGTGGCGGCCACGGGGCAGACCGACTCGCAGGGGGCGTTCTCGCACTGCATGCACAGCACCGGCTGGTGGACGGCCACCGCCTCGTTTGGCGGGGCACCCTCGCGAGGATCGCGGAAGTAGCGGTCGACGCGGATCCAGTGCATCTCGCGGCCTTTGAGCACCTGCTCCTTGCCGACGATGGGAATGTTGTTTTCCGCCTGGCAGGCCACCACGCACGCGCCGCAGCCCGTGCAGGCGCTGAGATCGACCGCCATGCCCCAGCGGTGCAGATCGTGCTCGGGCACATGGCCCTGATCGCCGGAGGCCGGCGACGTGCCGTCGAGCTTGTGCTGGTCGAAGATCGACAGGAAGGGCTTTTGGCCTGGGACGTCATAAGCCTTGGCCGCCGGGACCTCGCGGATCAATTCGGGAATCCGCTCCTTGACGGCCTGTTTGCCGTAAGGATCGACGATGTGATGGTCCTGCACCGTGGCCAGGCGGTGCTTCTTGCCCGTGCGCTCGGCCTTCACGTGCCGCCAGCCAAGGTTGGCGGTCGTCCGCAGGGCGTAGGCGTTCTGGCCGACATGATCGCCCAGCTTGCCGGCAGCGGTGCGGCCATAGCCCAGGGCCAGGCCGATCACACCTTCGGCCACACGGGGCAGGAAGAAGACGGGGGCCAGGACCTCGGCCTCCTCGACCTTCAAGGCGACCAGTTCGTCCTGCTTGACGCCGATTGCCTGGGCCGTCTTCTCGCTCATTACCGCGGCGTTGTCCCATGTGAGCCGCGTCATCGGATCGGGCAGTTCCTGCAGCCAGCCGTTATTGGCGAATCGGCCGTCATACACTTTGTCGGTGTAGAAGACCAGTTCGTATTCATCCTCGGCCGCGGCCGGCACGGGAATCGGTTGAAGTGCCCAGCCAGCCAAATCCTCGATCTTTACCGGCTCCGATTCCGTCCCCTTGACAACACCCTCGGCCAAGAGCTTCTTCCAGCGGTAATCGGTCACCGGTTTGTCCACCAGCGACTCGATCGTCTTGCGGACGATTTCCTCGTCGGCCCGCGGCTTTTCGTCAACGATCAGCGACAGGATCTCGATCGGGCTGCGGCCGTCCGTCAGCGGCTCGATTAGCGGCTGCACGACGCTTACGGTACCGTCGAAGGTCCTGGCGTCGCCCCACGATTCGAGGTAATGGGTCCGCGAAAGGTGCCACGTGCAAAGTTGCGAGGTCTCGTCCTCGTGCAAGGCCAGGTGAATGCTGGTGGGAACCTTCTCTAATGCCTCGGCAAACTTAAGATTCGCTGGGGCGTCGTAAGCCGGATTGCCCCCAAGGATCAGTAGCGAAGAGACCCCGCCCGACTCCATCCGCTTGACGAGGGTCTCGATGGCCGCGTGCGACGGCCGTTTCGGCTGCGGGTCGGGATAGTAGACCACCGTCTTGCCGACGTTGCCGAGCTTGTGATTGATTGCCGCAACCAAGGCGTGGACCTCGGCCGGCTGCCGCGATCCGGCGACGACCACCGCATGGCCCACGTTCTCTTGCAAATCGGCGATGATCGAGTCCAGCAGCGGCAGCTTCGAGTCCTTCGGGGCCTTGACACCGTGTACACCCAGCACGGCGGCCAATTCCCTGGCGATGGCCCCGATTTCACCGGGCCCGCGGGCCAGGCGATGATCGGCCGAGGCCCCCGTGATCGTGTGCAGCGACTCGATCACGTAGAGGCGGTTCATGTCCTCGGGCTTTTGCTTGTTCTTGTCGTAGAGCTTGCGGCGGGCCGCGAAGTCGCGAGCATACTTGACGGCCAACGGCGAGCCGCCGCCGAACAGGTCGGCATCCAGGCTCACAATGATCTTGGCATCGGCCAATTCGAGCACCGGCAGCACGTGCTCACCGAAGGCGGCAAACGCGCCCTCGCGGACGTTGTCGTCGCTCACGGCTTCGTATTCGTACCACTGCGATCCAGGGAATTTCTCGTGGAACCTGGTCCACATGGCGGCTAGGCTGGGCGAATTGCTCGCCTCACTAAGAACACAGAATCCGGTCCCGGCCGCGGGAATCTGTTTGATGAAGTCGCTGCGGAACTCGTCCCAGGAAGCTATTTCCGCGTAGCTTTCAAGCTTGTCGTCTGGCCCATCGCCGTTGCGGTCGCGAGAGAAGCTCCTCTTAGTGACTCCCCGGCTGCGATCGGGGTCGTACAGTTCCAGCACGCTGGCCTGGGCCAGCACGTCGGCGGCGCCGCGATTCAGCGGATGGCTCGGATTGCCTTCGATCTTGATCGGCCGGCCATCGTAACTGGTGACCAGCAGGCCCTGGGCCATGCCGCCAATCTCCAGGGCCGTGGCATAGCTGACGGGGTTGCCGGGCGTGCGATTTTCCGGACGGTGCGCATAGGGGGCCAATTTCTCTTCCGGCAGGCGGATGCAGCCCGTCGTGGCCAATCCGGCCAGGCCCAGCGATGCGCCCATCGTTTGCAAGAACCGCCGCCGCGAGGCGTGCAGGGCTTCTTCTGCGCCCAGGGCCGGCTGACGCTCGAGTCCCGCGCGAAATTCCGGCGTATCGGCCAGTTGCTCCAGGCTCCGCCAATAGCGTGGGCCCAGTACGTCCGGCGTTCCGCTCGTAGTGTCGCCTTTAGGCGGCGGTTCCGCGGGATCCCGGCTAAAGCCGGTACTACGAGCGCCGTTATCGGGCGGTGTCATCGATGGCATGTCACACAGTCCGTATTGGTGTTCACAACGTACTTCTTCTTGAGCTCCCGGCCGAAGGCGGCCCGATCGGTCGGCGGCGTCCATTGCATATTGGTAATTTGGTCTTTCGGACGCAGCGACAGTTCCGGAGCGCGGTGGCAATCCAGGCACCAGCCCATGTTCAACGGCTTGACCGTCTGCATGATCTCCATTTGATCCACCCGTCCGTGGCATTCCGCGCAGCCCACCCCTGCGCCGACGTGCGCGCTGTGGTTGAAATAGACATAGTCGGCGATGTCGTGCACTTTGACCCAGGGGATCGGCATGCCGCTGGTGTAGCTCTCGCGAACCGGGGCCAGCTTTGCGGAATTGGGCAGGATGGCCGTGTGGCAGTTCATACAGGTCTCGGTGGAGGGCAGGGCGGCCATGCCCGATTTCTCCACCGTATTGTGGCAATAGCGGCAATCCAATCCCAATTTGCCCACGTGCAGGGCGTGGCTATAGGGCACCGGTTGCACGGGCGCGTAGCCGACATTCAGCGTCGTCGGGTTGGCCCCGTAAGCCAGCAGCAGGCCGACGTAAACCGGCCCCGTCGCCAGCAACACCAGCGAGCCCAGGGCCAGCTTGTTCGACCACTTGGGGAAGGTCAACAGGGGTTTGGAATCCATGTTTTAATACAAGGAGCGTGATGGAACGTGCAAGATTCTTCGGGCTGGCGTGGTAGCCGGATGGCAATAAATGACATAATCCACATATCGTACCGTTTTTTTCCTGATAGGCTAGGTCCCGGGTTTCGCAAAACGGAATTCATTTTCCGTTACTGCCTGAAAAAGACTAGACAAGGGGCGGCACTTGACAAGTCGTGAGATGGCCAGAGTTTTAGTCATCATGATGCAACGGCTGACGTTGCACTTGGCCGCTGTATTGGTTTCACGCCGCAACAAGCTCGATGTCGGAACTTTCCCACCACATTGCGCGTCCAAGGACGTAGAATTACACGTTGGCGCAGATTCTGCGCTCTCCATTCATAATGGGCCCCGCACAAGGAGATTTCGCATGTCAAGTCGCATCAAATCCCGCCTCTACACCCTATTGGGGGTTTTCCTCGTCCTGACCATGCTCGTCACGGCTGCCTGCATGACCTCGCAACCGCCGCTCCCCAATGCCCTTGCCGCGGCCGATACGGACGGCAAGGCCAGGCCGAATAGCTCGTTTAACCCGGAGCCAGCGGCGACGGCTACAGCGACGCCGACCGCCGCATCGGACGCCGATGCCAAGCCCAAGCCAGCCGATGGTCAAGAAAAACCCGCCGCGGGCAAACAGGGCAGTGCCAACCTGCCTCTGAAACGGGTCGTGCTCTTCAGCTCCGGAGTGGGCTACTTCGAACATGACGGCAAGGTGACCGACAACGCCAAGGTGGACCTCAAGTTCAAGGTCAAGGACATTAACGACCTCTTGAAGAGCATGGTCGTGCAGGACTTCGACGGCGGGCAGATCTCGACCGTGGGCTACGGCTCGAACGATCCGCTGGACAAGCGGCTCTCCAGCTTTGCCATCAACCTCAACGGCAATCCGCCGTTGGCCCAGCTCCTGGAGCAGATTCGCGGCGAGAAAGTGGAAATCGATGCCCCGAACAAGATTATGGGCACCGTCGTCAGCATCGAAACCCGCAAGACGGAAATCGGCAAGGACCACTTCATCGATCAAACGGTGATGAACGTGGCTACCGACGGCGGCCTGCGGAGCGTGTTCCTGGAGGGCGCCGGTTCGATCCGCCTCTTGAACCCGAAGCTGGACGCCGAACTGCACAAGGCCCTGGCCGTGCTGGCCACCGCCCACGAGATCGATAAGAAGACCGTCTCGTTGGATTTCCGCGGCGAGGGCAATCGCAACGTCCGCGTGGGCTACATCGAGGAGACGCCGATCTGGAAGACCAGCTACCGCCTGGTGCTGAGCGACGAGAAGAAGCCTTTCCTGCAGGGCTGGGCGATCGTGGAAAACCCCAGCGAGGAGGACTGGAACGACGTGCGGCTGTCGCTGGTGAGCGGGCGTCCGATTTCCTTCACCATGGACCTCTACCAGCCGACCTACATCCCGCGGCCCCAGGCCCACCTGGAACTTTTCAGCTCGCTGGGCCCGCAAATGTACGAGCAGGACCTGGCCAAACGCGACATGGAATTCCGCCGCGTGGCCGAGGGAGGAGCAGCGATGGACCGCGCGGGCGGCCATGCCCGCAGCGCCCATGGCCGCGATGGCCATGCGCAAGGCGGCGGCGGCACCAGGGTTCTCGCCGCCAGCCAGTGCGGGTCGGCCGTTGAACCTCGCTGAGGGCGTGCAGTCGGCGGCCACCGCCGGCAACGTCGGCGAGCTTTTCCAGTACGCGATCCGCACCCCCGTCACGCTCTCGCGGCACGAATCGGCCATGCTGCCGATCCTCAACAGCGACGTGAAGGCCGAAAAGTTTTCGATCTACAACCCCGCCGTGCAGCCGAAGCACCCATTGAACGGCCTGAAGCTGACCAACTCGACCGACCTGCACCTGATGCAGGGGCCGATCACGGTCTTCGACGGCGATACCTATGCCGGCGACGCCATGATCCAGGACATCCCGCCGGGCAGCGAGCGGCTGATCAGCTACGCCCTGGACCTCGACACGGAGGTGGCCCCCGAGAGCAAGGGCCACCCGGAACAGATCACGAGCGTGCGGATTGCCAAAGGCACGCTGATCATCGACCGCAAGTTCACGCGCTCGCAGGAATATATCGTGAAGAACTCGGGCAAGAAGGCCAAGAAGGTCCTGATCGAGTACGCCTTCGATCCGAACTGGACGCTCGTCGCGCCCAAGCAGCCGGCCGAAAAAACCCGCGACAAGTATCGCTTCGTGGTCGATGCCAAACCGGGCGAGCCGGCCAAGCTGGTGGTCGAGGAAGAGCGGACCGAGCCGCAGATGATCGCCCTGAACAATTCGGACGACAACACCATCTCTTTCTATATCCGCTCGGACAAAGTGAGCGACAAGGTGAAGGCGGCCCTGGCCAACCTGATCAAGCAGAAGCAGGCGATCCAGGAGGTGGCCCAGAAGCGAGGGCAGCTCGAACAGCAGCTCCGCTCGATCGTCGACGAACAGGCCCGCATCCGCGAGGACATGGGCAAGCTGGACCATGCCACTGATCTTTACAAGCGGTACGTCAAGAAGCTCAACGACCAGGAGGACGAGATCGAGAAGCTCCACCCGCAGATCAAGGAATTGCAGGACCGCGAGAACCAGCTTCGCAAGTCGCTGGACGATTTCCTGCTCGGGCTGGACGCGGGGTGAGGGTTTCGTCGCGTTGACAACGCCACGCTCGGGTGTAAGAGAAGAACTGCTTGCGCGCCGGGCGCCGGGGAGAAGGCCGATGCTCCGGCTGGCCAGTGACGCCGATGTTCACGGCGAGATCATCCGCGGCCTGCGACGCCGACGGCCGGAGATCGACTTGGTGCGGGTCCAGGATGCCTTGCCCGAAGGTATTCCCGACCCCGAGGTACTGGCCTGGGCCGCGGCAGAGAAGCGAGTTCTCATTACGAACGACCGGAACACGATGGTCGGTTTCGCCTACCATCGCGTGGCGGCGGCGGAGCCAGTGTCCGGCCTCATCGCCACGACCAACGAGCAGTCTATCGGCTCGGCTATCAACGACATCCTGCTTGTGGCGGAGTGCATGTCGGAGGCGAGCTTGTCCCACCCTACTTTTGATTCTTCAGCAGATCGCGGATCTCGATCAGCAGTTCCTGGTCCTTGGTCAAGGCCGGCGGCGGGGCTTCCTTCTTCGTCCGCAAAATCCAGCCAAGAAACTTGACGATGAAGATGAATAAGACCAGGGCGATGATGAGGAAGTTCACCACGTCGCCCAGGAACTGGCCGTAGGGAATCGACTTGGTAGTGCCGGGGACTGTCCAGGCCCATTCCGTATAGCCGTGCTCGGCCGGCATAACAAGGCTAATCAGCGGCATGATGATCTTGTCGACCAACGACTTGACGATAGCGCCAAAGGCCCCGCCGATGACCACGGCGACGGCCAGATCGATCACGTTGCCCTTGAGGGCGAAGTTCTTGAATTCCTCAAACAGGGATAATGCCTTCTTGGTCGGGTCCAACATTTTGAGTACTCCACGGTTAGAATTGACAGAACCACTGGACAAAATATCCAGATTCCGTCCCGGTCTGTCAAGGGAGAGCGGTCGGCTGACGCAAGTCTCGATACACAATGGGGTTGCGACTCAACTCCCGGACGTCCTCGGGCGTGCCGGGGCAAACCGTTTCTGCGGTTCGTCTTGACGCCAATCGACCGGATCGGGATGATGGGCCTCCCCATGGATCTGTCGAAGGAAGCGCGTGTGCCATGAGAAATGCGATCTGGTCTTGCCGAAAGGTCTTTTGCACGGCCCCTTGGCTGCTGGTGTTGCTGGCGGGCTGCGCGGGCCACAACGTCCTCTTTCCCTGGTCGCAGACGCCAGAGTCGCGGCTGGAGCATGTCACCACCGCGACGTTCGACGAGCGGGTGCTGAAGTCCGAGAAGACGGTGCTTGTCGATTTCTACGCCGAATGGTGTGGACCGTGCAAGCAGCTTGGCCCGGTGCTTGAGGATTTTGCCAAGGAGCACCCGGAGATTCGCGTGGTGAAGGTCAATGTCGACGAGAATTCCGACCTGGCCGGCCGCTACGTCGTAAAGGCCATGCCCAGCCTGCTGGTGATTCGCGGCGGGCAGGTCACATCGCGGAGCGTGGGAGTGGTCACGAAGGAGAATATGCTGGCGATGACGACGCAGCAAAAGCCGGCCGAATTTGCAGCGCGGTAGTTGCTTACCGCACTCCCATCGCCTTATCGGAGATGTCTTTCCGGCACCAGGCCCCGTCCCAGCGGATCTGCTTCACGCCGCGATAGGCGTTGAGCTTCGCGCCGGGAATGGTGTCTCCCAAGGCGGTGACACCCAATACGCGGCCGCCGGCCGTCACCGTGCGGCCCTCGCCGTCGACGGCCGTGCCGGCATGAAAGACCTTCACGTCGGCCAGTTTGTCGGCCTCGTCCAAACCACGGATGGGAAGGCCCTTCAGATAGCGACCCGGATAGCCTTCGGCGGCCATCACCACGCAGACCGCCGGCCGCGGGTCCCATTCCAAGGGCGGAATCGCGTCGAGCTTGCCATCGACCGCCGCATCCAACAGATCCAACAGGTCGGTCTTCAATCGCATGAGCAACGGCTGGCACTCCGGATCGCCGAAGCGCACATTGAACTCCAACACCTTCGGGCCCTGGTAGGTCATCATCACCCCGGCATAGAGCACGCCGCGAAACGGCCGCCGCGCACGATTCATGGCGTGCACGGTGGGCACGAGGATGTGCTCTTCGATCCAGGCGAGTTTCTCGTCGTCGACCAAGGGGGCCGGGCAATATGCGCCCATGCCGCCGGTGTTCGGGCCGACATCGCCGTCGTAGGCTGCCTTGTGATCCTGGGCCGGCTGCAAGGTGACGATCGTGCTGCCGTCGGTAATCGCCAGCACGCTGGCCTCCTGGCCGTCGAGCCGTTCTTCGATCACCAGGCGATCGCCGGCGGCGCCGAAGACCTTCTCCAGGGCAATCTGCTCGACGGCGCGAATCGCCTCCTCGCGGTGGGAACAAACCACCACGCCCTTGCCGGCCGCCAGGCCATCGGCCTTGACGACGATGCGGCAGTTTTCCCGATCGCTCAGATAGCGAATCGCTTCCGCCGGATCGCGGAAGACCTGGTATTCCGCCGTGGGAATATCGGCTCCGTGGAGCAAATCTTTGCAAAAAACCTTGCTGGCTTCGAGCTCCGCCGCGGCCCGGTTGGGACCAAAGACCCGCAGGCCTTGTGCCTGGAAGGCATCGACGATTCCGGCAGCCAAAGGGGCCTCCGGGCCGACGACGGTAAGCCCCACGTTGTTGTCTCGGGCGAAGCCGATCAATGCCTTAAAATCATTGACCTCGATGGGCACATTCTCGCCATCGATGTCCGTGCCGGCATTGCCTGGGGCGACGAAAACGCGGTCCGCCCGCGGGCTTTGCGAAATCTTCCAGGCCAGGGCGTGTTCCCGGCCGCCGTTGCCGACAATTAGGACATGCATGTACGAGATTCCCGGAAAGTCTTGAACCAAGCGATTCTAGCCCAGCCCGTGGGCCGCGGGAAGGGGATGCCTACGAAGAACGGAATCCATTCCGTTTGTCTGAAAAAGACAAGGCAACGGAATAGATTCCGTTCTACGAAGGCGAGCCGGCTAAAGCCGGGACGACGAGCGGCTTTCAACAAACCTGTAGCTAGCTTATACTTGTGGAATGGCAATCATTGCTCCGCGGCGAACCGAATCCTAGTTCGGAGGCACTCGGGGCAAGTTCCTCCAATGGATGCATTGGACCCGAAATGCATTTCGGCCCGCGAAACCTGCGAACGACTGGCTTGTCCGTGTTGGTCATGCTGGGCGGAATCATTGCGCCGGCAGCCCACGCACAGCCATTCAGCGCGGCGGGCAGCCAGTTCGAGCTTTCGGAGACCGTGCAGCTCGATCGTGCCGACAGCGCCGCCTTGGCCCATCTGGAACGGGCCAAGCAGTGCTTGCAGGAACACCAGTGGGACGAGGCCGTTGAAACCTTGCGGCAGGTGATGGAGAATGCCGAAGGCAAGCTGTTTGCCGTCACCGAGTTGCGCTATGTCAATCTGAGCGATGCCTGCCAACTGAAACTGGCCGCGTTGCCGCCGGAGGCCTTGCAGCTCTACCGCCGCCGCGTCGATCCCGTCGCGCAGAAATGGTACGAAGAAGGCATTGCCCGCCGCGACGCAAAACTGCTCAACCGTGTTGTGCAACAGGCCTTCGCCAGTTCCTGGGGCGATAAGGCCTTGATGGCCCTGGGCGAGATCCGCCTGGAGGAGGGCGATTTTTCCGCCGCGCGTTGGTGCTGGGAACGAATCCTGCCGGTAAAGGCGCCGCCCGGTCACGACAACACCTGGCCCGGATATCCCGATTCGACGCTCGATCCGGCCGCCGTGCGCGCGCGGCTCGTGCTGGTCTCGATCCTGGAAGGGTCGCCCAACCGGGCAAGGGAGGAACTTTCCGCGTTTGTCCACCTGCACGGCGATGCCCGCGGACGGTTCGGCGGCCGCGAGGTCCGCTATGCGGCGGCCTTGGCTGATCTGCTTAACCAAAGCGCCTTGTGGCCGAAGGTCAAGCCTGGGCCCGACTGGCCGACGTTCGCCGGTTCGCCAACCCGCAATGCCATCGCGCCGGAACTGATCGATGTGGCCGGCGTCCAATGGCGAGCGAGGTTGAGGCCGGCTCCTCCGGCGCTCGCTCCGCTGGAACCGCATAATACGGCTGTGGCCGACAATCAGTTCGCGCCGCTGGCATTTCATCCCGCCATCAGTCAGGGGCGCGTGTTCGCCGCCGATCAAGCCGAGATTTTCGCATTGCGTGCCGATACCGGTCAACCGGCATGGGGCGACGGAGCGTCGATCTATCGCGAATCCGCCGATGTTCCGCTAACGATGCCGGGGCCGGGCGAAGCCCTGGGAACGCCCCGCTACAGCCTGACCATCGCCGACGGCCGGCTCTACGCCCGCATGGGCTCGCCGATCACGAATCCTCCGCAGCAGCCCGGCGTCTCGATCGCGGCCGGGAGCATTGTCTGTTTGGATCTGCGCGCGGAAGGCAAGTTGTTGTGGCGGGTCGCGGCAGAAGAAGGCTGGGCCTTCGACGGGGCCCCGGTCGTCGCCGGCGCGCGACTCTTCGTCACCATGCGCCGCAACGACATCCGCCCGCAGGCCTACGTGGCCTGCTTCGACACTACGACAAGCCACATGCGTTGGCGGCGATTCATCTGCTCGGCGGAAACGCCGGCCCGAGGCACGCTTGCGGAATGCACGCATACTTTGCTGACACTTGCCGGCGGCACGATCTACGTGAATACGAATCTGGGCGCGGTGGCATCCCTGGCCGTCGAGGATGGCCGGATCAACTGGCTGAGCCTCTACCCGCGGGTCCGCAGCGGAAACCTGCTTCGCATGGATGCCCACTGGCAGCGCGACGTGAATCCCTGCCTGTTCGATCATGGCCGGCTTTACGTGGCCCCCGCCGATAGCCCCCGGATTTATGCCCTGGACGCCGCCACCGGGCAGATCCTCTGGCCCGGACGCGGGCAGCATGTGCTTATGGTCGGCGACCGGCCCGCGGAGACCCCCATTCAAGACCCGCTGGACGACGTGGTCCACTTGCTGGGCGTGTCGGGCGACTGCCTGATTGCCAGCGGTCACAAGCTCTATTGGATCGAAATCGCCGGTCCCCGCGCCGGGAATATTGCCCATGTCTGGCCCGAAGGACAGGACAAGCTCGGCTACGGCCGCGGACTTCTGGCGGGTGACGACGTCCTCTGGCCGACGCGGGAGAAGATCTATGTCTTCCATCAGCAGACCGCGCGATTGAAGCGGGAGATCGAACTCGCGCCCCTGGGCGTTCGCGGTGGCAATCTGTTGGTGTCCGACGGCCGCTTGCTAATTGCCACGCCCAGCGAGTTGATCGAGCTGGCGACCAATGGCGGGAAGACGAAAGAGCGCGCAGAGATAACAAAAAACGGCGAATGACAAATCGAGGAACTTAGAACTTAGAATGAAGAATTGAGAATGAGTCGGCAGGATACTCTTTTCCAAAGTCTTCTTTTCTAAGAACTAAGTACTAATCCCTTTCCCCCTTAACCCCGCCTCCCCCATGCTCCAAGACAACGACATCAAGGCTGTTCAAGAACTCAATGAAGCCTATCGCCTTATCACCGAGCAGTTGGGCCGGGTGATCGTCGGCCAGCGGCAGGTCATCGAAGAACTGCTGATCGCCATGTTCGCGCGGGGGCACTGTCTGCTGGTCGGCGTGCCGGGCCTGGCCAAGACGCTCATGATCCGCACGCTGGCCGACGCCCTAGCCCTGCAGTTCAGTCGCATCCAGTTCACGCCCGACCTGATGCCGGCCGACATCACGGGCACGGAAGTGATCCAGGAAGACAAGCTTTCCGGCAGCCGGGGATTCAAGTTTCTCAAGGGGCCGATCTTTGCCAACGTGATCCTGGCCGACGAGATCAACCGCACGCCGCCCAAGACGCAGTCGGCCCTCCTGGAGGCGATGCAGGAATACCAGATCACCGCCGGCGGCGCGCGGCACCGCTTGGCGGAGCCGTTTTTCGTGCTGGCCACGCAGAACCCCATCGAGCACGAAGGCACCTACCCGCTGCCCGAGGCCCAGTTGGACCGTTTCATGTTCCACATCCTCGTCGATTATCCCAGCGAGGACGAGGAATTCCGCATCGTGCGGCAGACCACGGCCGACGTGGAGGCGCAGGTCACGCCCACGCTCAGCGGCGAGCAGATCCTCGCCCTGCAGAAAATTGTCCGCCGCGTGCCCGTCGCCGATCATGTCATCCGCTACGCCTTGGACCTGGTCCGCCGCACGCGACCCGGACCCAGCGTACTGGATGCCCCGCCGAGCGCCCCGTCGGCGGCCGACACCCCCGAGTTCATCCGCTCCTACGTGCAATGGGGTGCCGGTCCCCGCGCGAGTCAGTACCTGATCCTCGGGGCCAAGGCGCGGGCCGTGTTGCAAGGCCGCTGCCATGCCAGTTGCGAAGACGTGCGGGCGGTGGCCTGTCCTGTCCTGCGGCATCGCATTCTCACGAACTTCAACGCCGAGGCCGAAGGGATCAAGACCGACGAAATCGTGCGGCGGCTGATCGCCACCGCGACCCCCAGCGGCGACGGTGCGGACGGAGTGTTCAAGGCGGGTGCCGCGACCGGGTGAGGGGCGTTGCAAATTTCAGATTTCAGATCCCAAATTCCAAAACCCTTTCCGCTGCGAATCAATCGATGCCCGTTGCCGCTGCCCAATACCTCGATCCCGCGATTCTCGCCCGCCTGGAGGGACTGGCCCTCCGCGCGCGGCTGATCGTCGAGGGCTACGTGGCCGGCGTGCACCGCAGCCCGTTTCACGGGTTCTCGATCGAATTCGCCGATCACCGCGAATACACGCCGGGCGACGATCTGCGGTATCTCGACTGGAAGGTGCTCGGCCGCAGCGACAAGTACTGCTTGAAACAGTTCGAGGAAGAGACGAACCTCGTCTGCAACCTGTTGCTGGACACCAGCGAGAGCATGACGTATCAGAGCGCCAAGGCGCCGATGTCGAAGCTCGACTATGCCAAGTGCGCCGCCGCCTCGCTGGCCTACCTGGTCCTCCAGCAGCAGGACAGCGTGGGCCTGGTGACGTTCGACAGCGAGATTCGGGCTCTGGTCAGGCCCGGCGGCAACCCGTCGCACCTGAAGGAGATCGTGCACGTCATGGAGCACGCGGCTGGCGAGCGGAAGACGGCCACCGGCCCGATCCTGCACGAGTTGGCCGAGCGCTTTCGCAAGCGGGGGATAGTGATCGTCTTCAGCGATCTGTTGGACGACGTCGACGCCATCCTGGCCGGGCTGAAGCACTTTCGTCACCGCCGGCACGAGGTCGTATTGATGCACGTGCTCGACCCGGCCGAGGTCGATTTTCCCTTTGAGCAGATGATGCTCTTCCGCGGTTTGGAAGGCATGCCCGAGCTGTTGGCCGAGCCCCGCGCCTTGCGGAAGGCCTATCTCGACGAGTTGCAGAAGTTCCTGCACCGATTGAAGCAAGGTTGCCGGCAGCAGCGGATCGATTACGTGCTCGTGCGGACCGACCAGTCGCTGGAGGTCGTGTTGTCGAGTTATTTGGCATCGAGGAAATGAACCTTTCTATGCTCCCGCCACTCCTTGCCTTCGGTTTCGAAAGCCTGCCGATGCTCGGCTGGCTGACGGTGGCCGCTGCGCCGTGGCTGATCCACCTGCTCAGCCGGCGGAAGTACCGCGAGACGGCCTGGGCGGCCATGGCCTTCCTCCTGGCGGCGGCCAAGCGGCGGACGCGGCGGATCCGCATCGAACAATGGCTCCTGCTGCTCGTGCGCACGCTGGTCATTGTCACGCTCGTGACGGCCGTGGCCGAACCCTACCTGGAACACGCCCTGCCGGTCTTCAGCCCCAACGGAAGCACCCATCACGTGCTGGTGATCGATTCGTCGTATTCGATGGGCTACAAGTCGGCCGGCCGCACGCGCTTCGAACAGGCCAAACAATGGGCGGCGCAAATCATCGATCAAAGTCCGAGGGGCGACGGCTTCACGCTCGTGCAAATGGCCAGCCCGCCGCGCGTGATCGTGGCCACTCCGGGGCTGGAAAAGGAGCCGCTCCGCCAGGAAATCCAGAACCTGGAGCTGCTGCACAGCGGCGCCAATCTGGCGGCCACGCTGGCCGAGGTCCGCAAGGTGCTCGATACCGCCCGTCGCGACAGCCCCCGCCTCACGCGGCACGAGGTCTGCTTTTTCACCGACTTGCAGCGGGGGACCTGGATGCCGGCCAGCGAGGCGGCCAAGACCGACCTCCGCAACCGTGCGAAGGGGCTCTCGGCCATCGCCCAACTGCAAGTCATCAATCTCGGCGAGCCGGGCAACGACAACCTGGCCGTCACTGCGCTGGGCCTCCGCGACCCGCTGGTCTTGGCCGGCCGGAGCGTGGCGCTGGAGGCCGGCGTCCGCGATTTTGGCCACGTCGCGCGGCAGCACCAGGCCGTCGATCTGCTGGTCGATGGCCGGCCGGCGGCCCGGCAGTTCGCCGACATCCCCGCCGGAGCTAGCGTGGTCGTGCCTTTCAACCAGCAATTGGAAGCGGGTGAGCATGTGGTGGAAGTCCGTCTCAGCGGCGACGCGCTGAAGCCGGGCGACGTCCGTGGCCCCGCCGACGCCCTGGAGATCGACAATCACCGTTATCTGGCCCTGAATATCCGCCAGGCGCTGCGCGTGCTCTGCATCGATGGCCGGCCGGCCGGCGATCCGCTGAAAGCGTCGGCCTTCAATCTGACCGTCGCCCTCACCTCGCGCGGCGATCCTAACACGGCCCCGCCGGTCAAGGTCGACGTTGCGCCCGAAAGCGCCGTGCAAGAGCGCAACCTGGGAAACTACGACTGCGTGATGCTTTCCAACGTGGCCCAATTCACGGCCAGCGAGGCCCGCGTGCTGGACGACTATCTGGTCCATGGCGGCAGCCTCGTTTTCTTCCTCGGCGATCGCGTCAGCGCGGACAATTACAACAGCCTTCTGGCTGGCCGGACGACTGAAGGATCGCGGCAGATCCTCCCCGCGCGGCTGATCGCGGTCGCCAAGAATCCCGGCGGGAGGCTTGATCCGCTGGACTACCGCCATCCGATCGTGCGGAAATTCCGCGATCGCCCACTGGCGGGTTTGCTCGATTCCCCCATCGGCCAATACTTCAAAGTCAGACTGCCAGACGCGGTCTCCGGCGAGCAAGACCCGGACGGCAGCGGCGATGCCGCGCGGCCGGCGGTCAAGGGCGAGGGCCGCAACGCCCAAGGCGCGGGGCGCTCCCCGGCAGAAGTCGTCTTGGCGTTGAGCAACGGCGATCCGTTGATCATGGCCCAGCCGATTCGCCGCGGCCGAGTGGTGTTGGTGACGACCTCGGCCGATGCCACTTGGAGCGAGCTGCCGAAATGGCGGAGCTACGAGCCGTTAGTGCACGAGATTCTCCGCTGGTGTACCGCAGGTCAGACGCAACCCCGCAACGTCGAAGTCGGCGATCCCTTGGAAGCGACGCTGGCGGCCATGCCAGCCCTGACGAGCGTCTCGATCGAGCGTCCCGGCGGTCAGACCCGCACGGTGCCCCTGGAGATCCAGGGCGATTGCAGCACGTGGCGGTACGACGATACGCTGATCAGCGGCATCTACACAGCCCGTTTGGGACCGCCGCTCTTGCAAAGCCAGATCTTTGCGGTCAACCTGATGACTGCGGAAAGCGATCTGGCGACGATCTCCCAGGACGAACTGCAAAACGAGGTCTGGCCAGGCCTCCCGCTGGGCTACGAGACCTCGTGGCAGGGCACGGGCGCGCTGCCGCAATCGTCGGCGGTTGGGTCGTCCGCGCAGTTGCACGTCGGCTTGCTCTACGCGGTGGTGGGGCTTTTGTTGCTGGAGTCGGTTCTCGCCTGGCGATGGGGTTATCATAGACGATGAGCGGTACGCTGCCATCTTGGATCGAACACTGGCTGGGCCTGTCCGGCGGGCCGGGGATGGGCGTTGCCTGGCGTCTAGACTATCACTGGCCCTGGCCAGCCTGGGCCAGCTTGCTGGGCGTTGCGCTGCTGGTCGCGGCGATCGTGGGAATCTATCTCCGCGAAAGTCGCCAGGCCAGCCGCTGCTACCGCCTTGCCTTGGCCGCCATGCGCCTGCTGGTCCTCGGACTGGCATTGCTGATGATCGCCCAGGTCGAGTTGTTCCTGCAACGCACCGGCCTGCCCTTCGTGGTCGTGATCATCGACGACACGCAGAGCATGAACACCGTCGATAGCTACGACGAAGGCGCGAGAAAATTGCTGCGCGATCGCGTGGCGCGGGCCTTGACGACCTCGCACGCGCCGGAGCTTTCCCGATGGAACGTCGCCCGCATGCTCTTTGCCGAGAACGGCGGCCAGTTGTTGACCGCCTTGTCCGACAGCCACAAGCTGCGTTTCTATTACTTAAGCGAAATGAAAGAGAGTCGGCGGACGGATGTGCCGGGCATTGTCGAAGAGTTGAAGGCGGCCGAAGCCAACGGCGAGAGCACGCGCCTGGGGGCCGCCGTTCGCGGCGCCCTGGACGAGCTTCGCGGCACAACGCCCGCTGCCATCGTGCTGGCGACCGACGGCATCAACACGGAAGGCCCCGGGCTGCTCGATGCGGCGGCGTACGCCCGCCGCAAGGGCGTGCCGCTGCTCCTGATCGGCGTGGGCAGCGATCGCCCGGCCCGCGATCTGACGCTCAGCGACCTGGAAGTCGAGGACGTCGTCTTCGTCAACGACCTGGTCCCCTTCCGCTTCAAGTTGGCGGGTGCGGGTTTCGCCGGGAAAACGGTGGCCATCGTGCTCCGCCGGGAGAAGCAGTCCGGCGTCGGCACCGCGGACAAGGGCAAGACGGTCGGCCGGATCGAGGTGACCGTCGTCGCCGACGGCCGGCCCCAGGAAGTCGTGATTCCGCACCGGCCCGAGCAGACGGGCCAGTTCCGCTACACGATCGACGTCGAACCGCCGGCTGGCGATCCGCCCACGCTCCATCCGCCGCTGGCGCGCACGATCCAAGTCCGCGAGGACAAGATTCGCGTGCTGCTGGTCGATGGCTCGCCGCGTTTCGAGTATCGCTTCCTTCGCAATATGTTGGGCCGCGACAAGACGATCGAGCTGCACGTGCTCTTGCAGGGCGCCGACATCGACACCAGCGACCAGGGCAGCAACGTGCGCGACCCGACCCGGAACGTTGCTGACACGGAGAGGGTCATCACGGAAAAGGTCTTTCCCGTAAGCAGCAAGGATCTTTCGGCCTACGACGTCGTGATCTTCGGCGACGTCAATCCGTCGCTGCTCAGCCCTTCGGCGCTGCAGAACCTGGCCGATTTCGTCGATCATCCGGACAAGGGCGGCGCCTTGGTGCTCGTGGCCGGCCCGAACTTCATGCCGCAGGCCTACCGCGGCACGCCGCTGGCGAAATTGATGCCGTTCGATCCGGCCAAGGCGCTTAATTCGGAACCGGGCAAGCCGCTGACCGACGGTTTCGTTGCCCGGCCGACCGAGATGGGGCTGGCCAGCCCCTCGATGCAACTGGACGACACGCCGCAGCAGTCGCAGGCCGTCTGGCAGAAGCTGCCGCCATTGTACTGGATGACCGAAGTCTCCGACCTGAAGCCTTCGGCACGGGTCTTGGCCGAGCACCCGACCCGCTTTGGCCCGGACGGCAAGCGGCTGCCGCTGATTATCATGCAGTACGTCGGCGGCGGCGGCAAGGTGCTCTTTCACGCCACGGATGAAACCTATCGCTGGCGTCGCCGGGAGGGCGATCGCTACTTCGCCCGTTATTGGATCCAGACGCTCCGTTTCCTTACCCGCTCGAAGCTGGCCGAAGGCGATCGCTCGGTCCGTTTGAGCAGCGACCGCGGCAAATACCCGTTGGGCGTCCCGATCCGCCTGCAGGTCCAGTTCCGCGACGAGGGGCTGGCGCCGCTGGACGATAACGGCGTGACCGTCGAATTGGAGCAGATCGGCCGCCAGACGCAGAAGGTGCAACTGCACCGCACCGAGACCGGCCGCGGACGTTTCGAAGCCGTGTTGAACAATCTTCCGGCGGGCGGTTACCATGTCAAGATGATCGCGCCGGCCTTGCCGGGGCGGGTGTCGGCGGCCGATTTCGTCGTCGATCCGCCGCAGAGCGAACGGGCCCGCGTGCAGATCGACGCGAAGGAGATGAAGCAGGCCGCCGAAGTGACCAAGGGTGGCTATTATACCTACAAGGACATTTCCCGCTTGCTCAGCGATTTGCCCGGTGGCCGGCAGGTGCCCGTCGAGAGTCTACCCCCCGTGCCGCTCTGGAACCGCTGGCCGCTGCTGGCTTTGGTGCTGGGATTGCTGATCGGGGAATGGCTGCTGCGTAAGTGGAGGGGGATGGTTTAGCGGGTTGAACAATGTCCCTATACCCAGGCGGCCGCGGGTATGCTAGTTTCTAAGTGCTGTATACGTTTGCGCCTTGGGGAATAGTCTTATCTCCCGAGGCCGAATAACCCTCTAGCCGGAGATCCGCGCCACGAATCCTTCCGTGGTGTGGGACCAAGGAGACATCACCGTGGCGCTTACCATTGCGGAATTCAATGGCATGGTCGCCAACCATGGCCCCGCGATGTACCGCTTGGCATACCGTCTTGTGGGGGATCGTCATGAGGCTGAGGACTTGGTCCAGGAGGCATTCCGATCGGCCTGGAAGAGCCGTAATCTCTTCCATCCGGAAGGTAGCTCCCGAGCATGGCTATCGTCGATCCTCCGGCGTCGAGTGGCCAACCATTGGCGACGCCCCCGCCCACCGGCCCTCGTGACCGACGATCAACGCCTGGAAACCGAACTTGCCGCCGAAGATCCCTGCCGCGATGAACTGACCGATGAGATGCAACATGCCTTGGACCGACTCCCCGCAGAACTGAAGGAGACCTTGATCCTGGTGGTGGTTGCCGAACTGACGCACCAGGAGGCGGCCGAGGTGCTCGGCGTACCGCTGGGCACCGTGTTGTCGCGGGTCAGCCGGGCCCGCAACCGATTGCGCGAATTTCTGACTCCCACTCAAAACACCGAGTCCGAAGATCGAACGAGAAACAATATCAATACCACCAAGTAAGTCCATGTCCACCGCCGATTCCAAACTCGATGCCCGCCTGCGGGAAGTCCCTTTGCCGGGCGGCCTGCTGAATCGGCTCGTGCGCGTGCCGCTGGCCGGCGACGAGGATGTCGACGAGCTGCTGCGCGAGGTGGCGCTTCCGCCGAGTCTCCTGGAACGGCTGCAGGCGGCGGCGTTGGCCGACGACGACGGGCTCGACGAGGCCTTGCGGAACGTGCGAGTCCCGGACGATCTGGTGACTTCCTGCCGCCATCCGGCGCGCAAGCATTTTGCCCGCCGCGCGGTCCGGCACGATATAGACCGCCTGGTCCGTATCAGCCGCATCGCCACGGCGATCTCGTTGATCCTCGCGGTCACGCTGAGCCTGGGCGGGGCAATCTTGCTGTCGCGGCTGATGAACCTCGCGGGCAATGGGCTGCCGAGCACGCAGTTCACGCAAGTGAATCCCGCACGTCCGGCCGAACCGCCGCTGGTGACCTCCTGGCTTGCATTGTCCGACGATCCGTCCGGGCCAGTCCAACCGCCCTTGCAAGCCGGTGATGACAAGCGTGATATCGAGTTGGCTGAAATGGAAGCCACGGGAGCGCCGGCAACTCGCGACTTGGCAGAGTCACCCAGAATGCCCCGCCGTGCCGATCCATTGGCGCCGTGGGTGGGGACAAGATTAGAGACGATTGGTCCGAATCGTGGGGACGAGGGTCTGGAACATTGGATCCGCCCGGCCGATCTGATTCCGCATGGACTCGATTGGCCGCTGGTGCCGGGGGGCAATCGGGAGCTCCTGAGGCAAAAGGGTTTTCATCCGTTCGTTTCGCCCGCCGCGCATCCGCGTTTGCAGACCTGCCCGGTGCCGCTGGCCATCGAGCCTTCCAGCTATGAGTTGGCGCGGCGCTACCTGGAGCGGAACGAGTGGCCACCGGCCAATCGCGTTCGCACCGAGGAGTTCCTGGCGGCGGTGGATTACAACTTCCCCAAGCCCAAGCATCAGGCCCTGGGCCTGATCGTGGCCGGCGGACCGTCGCCCATCAGCGGTGAAGGTTATTGCCTCTTGCAGGTTGGCGTCCAGGCCCGGCAGAACGAGGATCCCCGGCATGCACCGCTGCACGTGGTGCTGCTGATCGATACCTCGACGAGCATGCGCTGGGGCAGCCGCATGGAGATTATCCGCCGCGCCCTGCGGGATTTGCCGGGGACCGTGGGTCCGCAGGATCGGCTTTCGTTGGTCACGTTCAATCAGGCCGCGCACGTGTTGGTGGAGAATCTGAATCGGGAGGGCTTGGCCCAATTTGCGGCCGCTGCCGATTCCCTCACCGCCGAGGGTGCGACGAATATCGCCGGCGGATTGATCGAGGCCTACGGCGTGGCGCGGCCGACGCTCGGTCCCGGGCGGCCCGCGGTGAGGGTCGTGCTGTTGACCGACGGGCTGTTGGATCTCGATCCGGCAACTGCCCAGAAGATCGAGGAGCAAGTGGCCCAGGCGGCGCAGCAGAACATTCCCTTGGACGTGATCGATCTGGGGCAGCAGAAAGAGACCGATCCGCAAGTGGCGTCTCTGGCGCAGAACGGCCGGGGAACGGTCCGTCGCGCCACGAGTGCCGAGCAAGTCCGTTGGGCGCTGCGCGAGATCGTCACCGGCCGCTCGCAAGTCGTGGCCCAGGCGGCACGGCTGCAGGTCACGTTCAATCCGAAGTCGGTGCTGGAGTATCGCCTGCTAGGCCACGAGTCGGGCGAGTGGGGTGGTCTGTTGCCGGGCCCGCTGGAAGCCGACTTCCGTGACGGTCAGACGGCCACAGCCCTCTTCGAGGTCCGGCTGGCCGCCGACGGTTCCAACGATCTGGGCGCCGTCGAGCTCACGTGGTACGCGCCCGACGGCCAGAAGACGCTGGCGGGCAAGACCGTGCAGACAGCCCGCACGACGGTCGAGCGCAAGCATTTCGCCGCGTCGCTGACCAGTTCGGCGCCATCGCTTCAGGAGGCGGCCGTGGTTGCCTACATGGCTGAGGTCTTGCGGCACTCGCCCTTCATTTTCCGCACCGGGCTGAGCGTGCCGAACGCCTTGTACCGGGCCGTGGAGCTCTCCGACAAGGTCGACAGCCAGTTGCGGCGACTGCCTTCGTTCGAGGAGTTCGTAACCTTGGTCCACCAGGAGATGAAGGCCCATCCGAGCAAACGTCAGGTTAACGATTGAGCAGGAGCGCTCGTAGTCCCGCCTTGAGGCGGTCCTTTACGGCAATTCCCGCCGCCGCCGACCACGAGTACAGGGTGCCCGGGCAGGACAACGAGTGCTCGTTTCGCGGCTTATTTCACCAAGAACCGGAAGATCCCAATTTCCGCCTCAAGGCGGTACTACGAACGCGCAGGCGCCGGCGCACTATAATTGAAGAAACGCTCGGCAACAGCTTCTATGGATCGGATCAACTCGCACCAACTTATTCTGCCCGCCCTGTTGGGCGTAATTCTGTTCGGCACCTGCACAGCGTTTGCCCCGGGCGCGGATTCGCAGAAAGAAACGCTCGACGGACTTCGGGCCAAGGGGCATTACAACGACGCGATCGATTATCTTGAACATGCCCGGGCGAATCCGACCACGCCGAAGAACTTCGCGGATACGATCGACTACGAACTGGCCGTTACCCGGATCGATGCGGCTGCCCGCCTGACGGATGCCGAGCGCGACAAATCCCTGCAACTGGCCCAGGAAGCCCTGACAAAATTCCTGGCCGGCCAACCTCAGCATACCCTGGCCGCTGCGGCCCGTTCCCAATTGGGCAACGTGCTGTTCGACCGCGGGCGGTTGCAGCGGATGGTGGCCGGACAGTATGAAGGCGCGGCACGGCAGAAGTATTTGGAGGCGGCCCGCGACCTGTTGCGCCAAGCCGATAGACAATGGACCGGCATCGATCAAGCGTGTGACGAGGAACTGAAGCGGATTGTTTTCGACCGCGGCAACGAGATCAAGCAAAGCGAGGCCCGCGACCAGATCCACCGCCGGCAATTGCAGGCCCGCCTGGCACGGGCGTGGGTGCAGTATGAAATGGGCCAAACCTACCCGGCCGGCAGCAGCGAGCGGACGGCCGCCTTGCAAGACGCTGGCAGTCGCTTCGACGCGCTCTACAATCAGCAGCGCGACCGGCTCGCCGGGTTCTACGCCCGACTGGGCAACGGGCTTTGTTGGAAAGATCTCGGCGAGAGCGAGAAGGCCTTCGCCATCTTCGAAGGGCTACTCAGCCTGCCGGACGATCCGGCCGATTTCCACACGTTGCGCGGGAAGGCGGCGGTGCAGGCCCTGGAGATATCACTTCGGCCCGAGGTGAAGAAATACAAGCAAGGGTTGGACATCGCCCAGCGGTGGATCGGGGGCGATCATCCCGCTTCTGGCGAGGTGGCGCCGATTTCCAGTGAGATCGATCTGGCCATCCGTTTTCTCGGCGGCCAGGCGGCGCTGGCCTTTTTGAAGACCCTGCCGCCCGCGTCGCCGGAGCAAAGCGGCTTGTGGGCCCAGCAGATCGATTGGGCGCGGCAGCAGTTCAACATCGTGGCCGCCGCGGCTGGACCCTATCAGGCGCAGGCCAAGATTCGTCTGCTCGATCCGGCGTTCGGCCCTGCACCGGCGAGCGAGCCGGGAACCTTTGCCGACGCCCGCGATCGTGCCAAAGCGGCCCTGGATCGTTTGCTTGCCGCCCAGGCCGAGCAGAGAGAGGCCGCGCGGACCGGCATCGGCAACGATCGCGATTCGCAACGCCAACGCCAGGAGCAGATTGCCACCGCGCAACGCGAGACCTTGAAGTACTGCTGGCTGGCATTGGGCATGCACACGGCCACTGCCGGTAACGCGCAGCGGTCGGCGGAAGAATACGACATGGTGCGGTATTACCTGGCCTATCTCCGCTACGTTTCGGGCGAGTTGGACGAAGCTGCCGCCTTGGGTGAAACGCTGGCCCAGGCATCGAGCGATACTCTCGCAGCCCGTCAGGCGGCAAGGATCGGCCTTGCGGCCCGCGAAGCGTTGCTCCGTCGTGCGACGGATGAATCGCGGGCGACGGCGGTCGAGCGTCTACAGACCCTGGCCGAGAAGATCATCCAACGCTGGGGCAATCGAGCGGAGGCCGACGACGCCCGCGGAATACTCCTCGATTTGGCCTTGGGCGAAGACCGGCTGGAAACTGCGGAGCAGTATCTGCAAGAGATTTCCGATGCCTCGCCGCGCCGTGGCGAGGCCGAATTGAACATGGGTCGGGCACTCTGGCGGCGGGCACAACATCTCTTGCACATCTCCACCTTTGAGCACAACCACGCGGCGGAAGCCGAGAAGACGATCACCCGCGCGGAGGGCCTGCTCGGCGACGGCATCGCGCGCTGCCACAAGACCATCGACTCCGGCGCGGAGACTCACAATCCGGCCCTCTCCCGGAATGGGGAGACGGGCGTCGCCGTAAAGGGGTCGCTTCCCGCGGCCATGCTGGCCCTGGCCCAGATCTACATGACCGAGGGCCGCCCTGCCGAGGCGATTGTCCTGCTGGAAGACCCAAGCCTAGCCGGCGGGGATTCCTGTTGCCTGGCCCTGCTGGCCTATGTCGCGACCGATCAGTTGGATAAGGCTAAGAACTGTTTGCAGACAATTCAATCGTCGCTGCCGCCTGCTGGCGATGCCCGGGCCGCGCGGCAAACGTTGCAGGCTTGCTTGCGTATCAATCGTCTCTTGAAGCAGTACCTCGTGGGCTATCGCGAGCGGCGGCGGGACGAACTGGTGGAGAAACTCGTGAAGGGGTTCGAGGCCTTTCTGGCCGCTCCCGCCGAGGGGCCGGCCGCCGGCGGATTCTTCGCCCTGGCCTGGCGGGCGGAAGCATACTTCGGTTTGGCGATGGGGCTGGACGTCGGCGGTCCGGCCGTACCGCCGCAAGCCGAAAAGCTCTATCGGCAAGCGATTGCCGCGTTCCAGGAGATCTTGAGCCGCGCGGCAACTGACGCCAAATTCTCGCCGGCGACCGAGGTAACCATCGCCCTGCGGATCGAGCTGGCCCGTTGCCTTCGCCGGATGTCGGACAATCCGCAGGCCCTAAGCCAACTTCTGGCTGTTTTGCAGGACCATCCCCTGATGGTGGACGCCCAGCTCGAGGCGGCATATATCTATCAAACGTGGGGGGAGGACAAGCCCGAATACCTGAAAATGGCCATTAATGGTGTAAAGGAACCCCATGAAGTGTGGGGGTGGGGAGAATTGGCTCGGCGGGTGCAGAGGGAGGCCCGTTTTCGCGACGTATTCCACGAGGCCCGCTACAACCTGGCCCTTTGCCGGCTACGCCAAGCCCAAATTGCGACCGATCGGCCGCAACGGGCGCAGTTGGCGAAGGCCGCCGAGGAAGATATCCGTGTCACCCAGCGATTGTTTCCCGACATGGGCGGCGCCGTTTGGTATGATAGATACAATGAGTTGTTCAAGCGGATCCAGCGGTTGGGCGACAAGCCTGCCGTGGGGCTGCCCGCTCCGCAAAACGGAAGGAGTATTCCCTGATGAACCGTGCGATATTGCTTGCGGCCGCATTTTGGGCGGTCAGCGCCGGGATTGCCTGGCCGATGGACCAGATCTATACCAGCACCTCCGAAAAACCCTATTTCGGCAAGATCATCAGCATGTCATCGACGGTGATCAATTTCGACGGGAAGGGCGCGCCGCCTGAGATTCCGGCCAACGAGATCGCCCGCATCACCTTCGAGAACTCGCCCGGCGGTCTTCTCGCGGCCCAAGCCGCCATACTCCGGGGCGAGTATCAGAAAGCGATCGACGCCTTGAAGAGAGAGGTTCCCGAGGAGAATCGGCGGGAAGTGGCCGATGAGATTGTTTTTTGTCGCGCGTATTGTGCGGCCCAGTTGGCGCTTTCCGGCGCGGCCGACCCGGTCGACGCCGGCAAGCAGATGTTCAATTTCACCACGAACAGCCCCAACAGCTTCCACTACTTGAAGGCCTGCGAGTTGCTGGGCGATATCTTTGTGACACTGGGCAAATTCGCCGACGCGCAGAGGTACTATGCGAAGTTGAGCCAGGCGCCGTGGCCCGACTACAAGATTCGGGCCCAGGTCGCCCTGGGACGATCGTACCTGGCGCAAGACAACGCGGCTGCGGCCGACAAGGCCTTTGATGAGGCGCTGGTGATCGATGCTCCCGGGGAACTGGCGGAGGCCCAGCGGACGACCGCCCGCATCGGCAAGGCCCGTTGCCTGGTCCTGACCGGCAAGACCGATCTGGCCCTGCGGAACCTGAACGAAATCCTCGATCAGGCGGACGAGAAGAACACCGAGGTCAACGCCATGGCCTACAACGCCCTGGGCACGGCCCTGCGAAAGGCAGGCAAGCCCAAGGAAGCGATACTCGCCTTCCTGCACGTCCATTTGGCTTATTACACGCAGCCCGACCTCGATGCCGAGGCGGTCGCCAATCTGGAGAAGCTCTTCACCGAGGACCACAAGCCGAATCACGCCCGCGAGATGCGGGAAATCCTCGACGAAAAATACAGAAACAGCCGCTGGGCCAAAGGCATGAAGTAGTCATGGGACAAGAAGAAAGCCTGTTGGCCTGGCTGGCCCGTTCGCTCGGCACGCCCTTCGTGGTCATATTTCTCTTTCTCACCGTGGCCCTGGTGGCCTTGATGGTGGTGAATGTCCTGGCCGTCCGCCGCGACAGCATCGTGCCCGCGGCCTTGATCCAGGCCCTGGAAGTCCGCTTGGGGGAAGACCGCTTTCAGGAGGCCTGCGACCTGGTTCGGGCCGATCGCTCCCTGCTGGCTCGCGTGCTGGCCGCCGGGCTGCCACAATTGGTTGCCGGTGACGAGAAGGCAGCGGCGGCCATGGAGGAGTTCGGCGCGCTGGAAAGCATCCAGATGCACGGGCGGCTGGGCTATGTCTGGCTGATCGCCCAATTAGCGCCGTTATTTGGCTTGTTGGGGAGCGTCAATGGCCTGATCGTGGCCTTCGAGACGATCGTCCGCAAGGGCGCGACCCCGGGGCCCATCGACCTGGCCGGCGGCATCGGCACGGCTTTGGTCGCCACGCTCGTCGGCCTGTGGATCGCCGTCGTCGCCGTCGCCTTCCACCAGATCGTGCTGGGCCGCATCAATCGTCTTCTGGCCGAGGCCGGCATTCTCGCCGAGCGCTTCGCGGAGCGGTTCGCCGCGGCGAGAAAACCGTAATGCACTTCGCTTCCTCACCCACCGCCAACCGCATGCCGAGTGTTTTGCCATTGTTGGGCGTCTCTCTGCTGCCGGCCGTCTTGGTGCTGGCCATGGTCTGTCTCTCGCTGAGCCGCGAAGAGGAAGTAGTTCGCCTGCCCACCGGCACGCTGCCCCGGCCGCCAGAGGTCCGCGAAAGGCCTACGATTTCAGTGCGACTGTCCCGGCAAGGCACCGTGACCCTGGCCGGCGAACCGATCGCTGGCGACGCCCTGGCCGCGGCCTGGCAGCGCGAGCGAGCCGCCCTGCGGTTGCTCGGCTTCGAACCCACGCAGGCTACGGTCGTGGTCCGCGCCGATCCAGACGTTCCCACCGACAAGGTCCAATGGCTGATCGAAACGGCGCAGGAGGCCGGCTTCGCCCAGTGCGTGCTCCGACCCGCCGAACTGTCTCCAGCGTCAAACGATGCCCAGGGGATCAAACCATGAGGTTCACAGCGAGCCCACGACACTGGTGGACCCGCGGCCCGGCGGCCCACGAGTATTCGCTGGAAGGCCGCTGGTTGCCGCTGCTGGGGCTGGGCGGTTTGCTGACGGTATTGATCTTAGCGGCATGGCGTTTCGATCCGGCCGCGGAACAGGTTCCGAGCGACGCTTCGGCTGCGGCGACCGAGATCGAACCGGCCGACTTCCATCAATTGCCGGCGATCCAGATTCGCCTTCGCGCCGACGCCGCAGGTCGCCTTGCGTCGATCGCCTGCAATGGCCGGCCCGTCAAGAACGTGGAAGACCTGCGGGCAGAGATCCGGGCGTTCCTCGGCCCCGAGGCGGCGGATGCCACCGTCGAGGCGGAACTGGACTGCGACGGCCATTTGCGGTATGAACATACGCAGCAGATCATCACCGCCATATCGGCCTGCCAGGCGGCCGACGGCCGGACCATGGCGCCACTGGTCGATCGGGTCAAGTTTGCGCCGCGAAGAACGGAGAAGCCATGATGCGTGCATTCAACCCAGGGTCCGCTGCGCGACCCTGGGCTTTGGAGTTGAACCGCTTCGCGGTTTTACTCGTTCTACTCATCGTTCCGCTTGCCGCGCCGGCCGCCGATCTCGGCAAAGCCCGTTCGCTGTTGATGCACGGTCGCTACGAGGAAGCGGCCGAGATCTACAAGCCGGAGGCGACTGCTTCTCCCCAGGCCGCACTGGGCTGGGCCGCCTGCCTGGAGTCGCAAGGCAAGACCGCGGCGGCGGTCGAGGCCCTCAAGCCGTTGGCCGACAAACAGGCGGACCTTCAGGCCCATCTGGCCCGGCTGGCCTTCGAGCGCGGCGATTATGTCGAAGCCCGCCGCCGCGCCGCCGCGACCCTGAAACTGGCCTCCGAGCATCCCTTGGCCCTTTACCTCCTGGGCGAGCTAGCCCGCACCTCGGGCCGCTTGGACGAGGCCGAGGACCATTACCGCCGCTTGATCAACTTCTATAACAGCCACGACGTGAAGAAGGCCGAGTCGCTGCGCTGGATCGGCCGCGCGGCCGCCCAGTATGCCCGCTGGAACCGGCTCAGCGACCAGTTCGACTTCCTCGTGAACGACCTCTTCCCCTCGGCGGTGAAGCTCGATCAGGACTACTGGCCCGCCCACTTCGAGGCCGGGCTGCTCTTCATGGAGAAGTACAATCGGGCCGATGCCGCCAAGGAGTTCCAGGCGGCCTTGCTGATCAACCCCCGTGCGGCCGAGGTCCACGTCGCCCTGGCCGAACTGGCGATGGCCGACTTCCAACTCGATCAGGCCGAGGCCTCGCTCCGCCGGGCCAGGGAAATCAATCCCCACTTGCCCGCGGTCTGGCAGCTCACAGCCGACGTGGCCTGGCTCAACAATCAGACCGGCGAGGCCCTGCGGCTGCTCCGCGAGAAACTCCTGCCGCTCAATCCGGTCGACGAATCGACGCTGGCGCGGATCGCCGCTTGCTACCTGGTGCTCGATGGCTCGCCGGACAAGGCCACCAGCCCGCGGTTCGACGCCCTGGCGGCGGAAGTCGCCAAGCGGAACCCCCACGCCGGCGAGTTCTACGAGAACCTGGCCGAGATGCTGCAAACCCGCAACCAGCATGCCGCCGCGGAACGCTATTTCCGCGAGTCGATTCGCCTCCTGCCACGACAGCCCGAGCCGCACGCCGGGCTGGGCCTGCTCCTGATGCGGATGGGTCGCGAGTCCGATGCCCGCACGATGCTCAAGGAGGCCTTCGACGCCGATCCGTTCCACGTGCGCGTGAAGAACTCGCTGGAAGTGCTCGACGTGCTCGATGCCATGCAAACCCGCACCACGCCGCATTTCGTGATCAAGTACGAGAAGGCCGACGCCCGCCTGGTTCCTTATCTCACGCGGCATCTGGAAACTGTCTACGGCGAGATCCGTGAGCAGTTCGGCTACGAGCCGCCCGGCCCGACGCTCGTGGAGGTCTTTAACGAGTCGCAAGGGCAATCGGGCCACGCCTGGTTCAGCGCGGATGACGGGGCTGCCTTACCTGGAAACGGTGGCGGCCAGCAGCGGGCGGATCGTGGCCATGGTCTCGCCCGGCGAAACGCGGACGCACGGCAACTTTGCCTGGGCCCGCACGCTGAAGCACGAGATGACCCACGTCTTCAATCTGCAGCAGACCGGCTACAACATCCCGCACTGGTTTACGGAAGGCCTGGCGGTTTGCAACGAGAAGATTCCGCGGCCCTATCGTTGGACGCTTTTGCTGCGGCGGCGGGCGGCGGCCGGGACCTTGATGAATCTGGAAACGGTGAACGCCGGTTTCGCCCGGGCGATGAGCGGAGACGACTGCCAGTTGGCCTATTGCCAGAGCGAGCTGTATGTCGAGTATATGCTCGCGCTCAAGGGCGGCGACGCACCCCGGCAGATGGTGGCGGCCTACGCGGAGAATCCCGCCACGGACGCGGCCCTGCGCAAGGTGTTCGGCATCTCGCAGGCGGAATTCGAGCGCGGCTACACGGCCTTTCTCCGCAAGCAGATCGACGCCACGCCCGTGCTGGCAGCGGCGGAGGCTGAATCGTTCGACGAGTTGGAAAAGGCCCACCGCCGGCAGCCGAAGGACGCGCAGGTTGCGGCCCGGCTGGCCTTGGCCTATTTCCAGCGGGGTGCGAAGACGGAAGCCGCGGACTTGGCCGCCGAGAGTCTCAAGCTCCAGCCCAAGCAGCAGTTGGCGACGTACGTTCTCGTGCGCTTGCAGAAGGCGGGCACTCCCACGGAAGCGCTTGCGAAGCTGGAGGGTTGCCTGGACCGCCGACCCGGAGTACCGGGTGCCCCGCCGGACCCGCTGGCGTTGAACCTGCTGGCGAGCTTGAAATTGAAGGCCGAGAAATACAATGATGCGGCCGAGCTGTACGCCCTGGGCGAACGCTTGGATCCGGCGAATCCGCAATGGACGGCCGGCCGAGCCAAGGTCTATCTGGCGGCGGACGGGGCGCCTGGTACTCCGGGTCGGCAGAATCTCGCCCAGGCGCTGGGTCGCCTTGCCCAGATCGAGCCGGATGATCTGCCGTCGCGAAAGAAGCTGGCCGAGTTGGCGCTGGAGCGGCGCGACGCGGCCACAGCCCGGCGTTGGGCCATGGAGGCCCTGGAGATTCAGGTTGAAGACGCCGACGCCCATCGCCTGCTGGCCGTGGCCCTGGTGGATCTCAACGAGTTGGATCGGGCCATTGAGGAGTTCGAAACGGCCATCGAGATCAATCCGGCCCATCTCCAGCAGCGATTTGCTCTGGCCGACGCCTTGCTTCAAGCCCGGCAACCAGCCAAGGCGAAAAAAGTGCTGGAAGAGTTGCTCCGCCGCGACCCCAAGTTCCCCGGGGCCGACACCCTGCTGGAAAGCCTCGAGAAGAAGCCTTAGAATGGAGGAGAGGAACTCCAACATGACCGACACTCCACCCGCAAACCAGGTTTCCCTCTCCGACTTCCAGCTTCTCATCCGCCGCATGTATCACGAGAAGGATGTCGCCCGCGGCGTCGAGGGCACCTTCATGTGGCTCATGGAAGAGGTTGGCGAGTTGGCTACCGCTTTGCGAAACGGCTCGCACGAGGAGCAGGTGGGAGAGTTCGCCGACGTGCTGGCCTGGCTGACGACGATCGCCAACGTGGTCGGCGTCGATCTGAACCAGGCCGTCTTGCAGAAGTATGGCGCCGGATGCCCCGGCTGCGGCCGTTTCGTCTGTACTTGCCCGGACGCCGGAAAACCATGACACTCAACGACGTTGCACGATTTTGGGAGGATGCGCAAGCGGCGAGCCCCGGGCGTGAGCCCGGGGGAGCCCCTGGGCTTACGACCAGGGCTCGCCGATGGTTGGTCCTCGCCTTCCTGCTTGTTTCGCCAATCGTGGCCGCGGCGCAGGCCCAGGAAGCAAAGCCGCCGGAATGCGTCGCGGTCCGCGTCGGTTTCGCCGGTCGCTACAAGGCAGGACTCTGGACGCCGATCGAAGTCACCCTCCGCGGAGGCAACGCTCGGGACCCCGTAATTGGCCGCGTCCGCGCCAGCCTGACCGACAGCGACGGCCTGAACTGCTCGTTCGACGCGCCGGAGCGGTGTGAACTGATTCCCGGCAAGGAAACCAGCGTCGGTCAGCCTGGCACCGTGCTCTACGTTTGCTTCGGTCATGAAAGCAGTCCGCTCACGCTGGATCTGCACGACGGACACACGACGCTTGCCGCAAAAACTTTCAATTCCAACCAATCTCCCCCGGAGGACCAATTCCCCGACGCGCTCGGCTCCGAACAACGGCTCATCGTTTTGGTAGCCAAGAACCCATCCGGGTTGGAAAAGGCCGTGCCCGGTACGCAAGGCCAATCGCCGCAGAACGTCGTCGCGACCGTCGATAGTCTGGCACGGCTGCCCACGCGCTGGCAGGGCTACGAAGGCGTCGACATCGTTCTCATCTCCACCAGCAGCCCGGACGTTTTTGCCAAGATTTCGCCGGACAACACCCGCATCGAGGCCCTGGAGCAGTGGGTCCGCATGGGCGGCACACTCGTGCTCTGCGCCGGATCGCACGCGGAAGAGGCCCTGCACGCCGGCTCGCCGCTGGCGAAATTCGTGCCGGGGCGATTCGATAAGACCGTGCCCCTGGGGCAGACCAGCGGCTGGGAAACCTATGTGGAAGCCAAGGAGAGAAGGGTCCAACCCATTCCTCCACCCAAGCCTGGCGAGAAAGTGGAGCTGCCTACGCCCAGGCTCAGCGGCGTGCAGGGGAAGATCGAGGCCCACGAGGCCGACCTGCCGCTAGTGATCCGCAAACCACAGGGGCTGGGCCAGGTGGTCTTCGTGGCTGCGGACCTCGATCGCGGGCCGATCCGCGACTGGAGCGATCGCCCGCGGCTGGTGGCCGCAATCCTTGGCCTCTCCAACAAGCAGGCCGGTACGGCCGGCGGGCCGGTGCAGAGCTATGGTTACGACGACCTGGCCGGCCAGTTGCGCAGCGCCATGGAGTTGTTTCGCGACGTGCACCTCGTGCCGTTTTACGTTGTGGCGTTACTGGTGATCGTCTACATCCTTTTGATCGGCCCAGGCGACTACTTTCTGCTCCGCCGCCTGGGCCGCGGCACGCAGTGGACGTGGGTCACCTTTCCGGCAATCGTTGTCCTCTTTGCCACAGGGGCCTACCTGGCGAACAATTGGCTGAAAGGCGACCAGCTTCGCGTCAACCAGGTCGATCTGGTCGATATCGATGCCGAGGGCACGGCCCGCGGCGCCAGTTGGTTCAGCATCTTCAGTCCGGGGGGCAAATCGTTCGACCACCTTTCCATGCGGCCCCGCTTGCCCGACGGCCAGACACCGCAGGCCTGGCCGAATGGAGAGCAGCCGAGCGTGGCGCTGGCCTGGCTGGGCAAGGCGGGCAAGGAATTCAACGGCATGTACAGCCGCGACGCGCAAACCACGGCCCCGCTCTGGAGCCGCGGCTACGCCATCGCGTGGTCGCCGGACGCGACATCGTTGGACGCGATCCGCGACGTGCCGATCCAGGTTGGGGCCTCCAAGAGTTTCGTGCAACGCTGGCTGGGACACACTCCCCATCTGGGACTGGACGTCTCGCTCCACGACGACGGCAGGCAGCTTTCCGGCACGATCACGAATCGGCTGACGCCCAGCGCTCCGCAAGCCGGCAGCGGCGTCACCCTCTCGCAATGCTTCCTGGCCTACGAAGGTTGGGCCTATAAAATCGATACGCTACGGCCCGGCGAGCCGGTCGAGATCGGCCCGCAAACGCGGCGCTACAGCCTGGATACCTTCCTGAGCGGCGAATCGATGGATCTTGCCGGGGGTTCTGCCGCAGGACGGGAGAAAGGTCCTTACGACACCAGCAGTCGCGACATGGCTTACGTGCTCAAGGCGATGATGTTCTACGACGCTGCCGGCGGGCGAAAACGCAGCGGCATGGCCGGCATGGCCAACGACTACCAAGGCTTCACGGACCTCAGCGGCCTGCTCAAGACCGGCCGCGCGATCCTGGTGGCCATGCCGCCCCAAGACGGCTCCTGCCGCGGTGGAGACTTGCTCCGCGGGCCGGCGCCGAAGACGAAGGCCGAACCCGACACCCGCCAGCCCCTGGGCAGCGCCTTGGACCGCCACACGACCATCTACCGCTTCATTTTGCCCGTCACCGCCGCCCAGGCCGGTTCTGAAAACTGAAAACCGCCCTCCCATGATCAAGACCCAAGACCTGACCAAAATCTACGGCGACGTACACGCCCTGGAGAACCTGACCCTGGAACTCGACGAGGGCGACCTTTTCGGCTACATCGGCCCCAACGGCTCGGGTAAGACGACGACGATGCGGATCCTGGCCACGCTCCTGCAGCCGACCTGGGGCGAGGCGAGCGTCTGCGGCTACTCGATCTACACGCGCCCCAAGGACATCCGGCGGATCATCGGCTACATGCCCGACTTCTTCGGCGTCTATGACGACATGAAGGTGATCGAGTACCTCGAGTTCTTCGCCGCGGCCTACCGCATCAAGGGTCCGGGGCGGAAGAAGATCTGCAACGAAGTGCTCGACCTGGTCGATCTGGGCTACAAGCGCGAGGCCTTCGTCACGAGCCTTTCCCGCGGCATGACGCAGCGGCTGGGCCTGGCCCGCGTGCTCTTGCACGACCCCAAGGTGCTGATCCTTGACGAACCGGCCAGCGGCCTGGACCCCCGCGCCCGGATCGAGATCCGCAGCCTGCTGAAAGAGCTTCGCAAGATGGGCAAGACGATCATGGTTTCCAGCCACATCCTGCCCGAGTTGGCCGACGTCTGCAACAAGGTCGGCATGATCGAGAGGGGCGTGCTGCTGGTCAGCGCGAACGTCTCGGACGTGATGCGCCTGGTCCGTCCGCGGACGGTCTTGCAGATCGGCGTGCAGGGCGATCTCGAAGCGGCCGGCAAGGTCCTGGAGCAGAGCCAACTCCTGGAGAAGATCGAGGTCCGCCCCGGCCACTTGCTGGTCACGCTCCGCGAAGGCGTGACCGACTACAGCGACCTGCCTACGCTCTTGATCCAAGCGGGCCAGAAGCTGACGCTGTTCAAGGAGGACGAGATCAACCTGGAGACGGCGTTCATGGCGCTGACCAAGGGGATCACGGCCTGACCCCACTTGCCTTTGGGACAATTTTCGCTATCAATGGGAGGATTGAATCTCTCGCCCCCAGCAATCCGAGGAACCCCGTCATGGAAATCCAGCAATTGGTCAGCGACCTGAAGATAAAAAATGACTCCAAGATCGTGCTTCTGGTGGCCGACGGCCTGGGGGGACTGCCTCTGGAACCGGGCGGACTAACCGAATTAGAGGCCGCCAAGACGCCCAACCTGGACGCCCTGGCAAAGATCGGCACCTTGGGCAGCTCGATTCCGATTTTGCCCGGCATTACTCCCGGCAGCGGCCCGGGACACTTGGGCCTGTTTGGCTATGATCCGCTGAAGTACCCGATCGGCCGCGGGGCCCTGGAGGCGACCGGTGTGGGTTTCAAGCTGGGCCCCAAGGATGTCGCCGCGCGTTGCAATTTTGTCACGCTCGATGCTGCCGGCCATATCACCGACCGCCGCGCCGGCCGCATTGCCACCGAGGAAAGCGCCCCGCTGGCCGTCAAGCTTCGTGAGGTCAAGATTTCCGGCGTCGAGGTTTTTGTCGAGCCGGTCAAGGAGCACCGCTTCTGCGTCATCTTTCGCGGCGAAGGTCTAGGCGGCAACGTGGCCGACACCGATCCGCAGAAGACCGGCGTGCCGCCGCTGGACCCCAAGGCCCACGATGCCGCCAGCCAGAAGACGGCCGACATCGCCAGGCAGTTCGTCGTGCAGGCCGAGAAACTGCTCCACGGCCAACCCAAGGCCAACGGGCTGACGCTCCGCGGTTTCGCCAATGCCCCCGCCCTGCCGAGCTACGAGGACGTCTACGGGCTGAAGGCCGCCGCCATAGCCGTCTATCCGATGTACAAGGGCCTAGCCCAGTTGGTCGGCATGGAACTGGTCGGCAAGCCGGCGAGTTTGAGCGAGGAGATCGACGTTTTGGCCCAGGCCTGGAGCGACTACGACTTCTTCTTCGTGCATTTCAAGTACACCGACAGCCGCGGCGAGGACGGCAACTTCGCCGAGAAAGTGAAGATGATCGAGCAGTTCGACGCCGTCGTGCCCCGCGTGACGGCACTCAAGCCGACTGTGTTGGCCGTGACGGGCGATCACAGCACGCCGGCCAAGATGAAGAGCCACAGTTGGCACGCCGTGCCCGTGCTGATCGCCGGGCAGAACGTCCGCACCGACGCCTGCCAGGCGTTTGGCGAAAGCGAGTGTCTCAAGGGTGGCTTGGGGCAGTTCCAGGCGATGTATCTCATGCCCCTACTGCTGGCGCATGCGGACCGGCTGGGAAAGTTCGGGGCGTAAGGGATGGATGTCATTGTCGAAGATTAAATGGAATGAGACTGGGTATCGCAGTCGCCTATTTCACCAGCCTCGCTCCCAGCCAGTCGGCATGGTCCAGCACGTCGCCGGCCTCGCCGTAGTCGACCACCAGATCGAGTTTCTTCGCGCCGCTGAGATCGATGGAAATGGCCTGCGGCGGCATGCCGCCGCGGATCGGCGGACTCGTGTACTTCTGACTGCCGTCGACAAAGACGCGAAAGCCGACGCTGCCGCGACCGCCGGTCGAGTCGTCGATTCCCACTTCGGCTTGGAAGCGGCGCCAGGGCCGATCGAGCCGGTAGCTCAGCCGCGCGGCGCTGTGCACCCCCAGGCCTTTCAGGCAGGTCCGCCCGCCACAGCGCAACTGCCCGCCGGTCACGTTGCGGTCAGTCTGATAGGGCCACTTCGTTTCCAGGTAAGGCAGGAAGCGATACTCGTCCGGGCGGATGTCGGAAAGATAGGTTACCCGGCCGGTCGTCGGCATGAGAAACACCAGGTCCTTGGCGGCCGCTTTCCACTTTGCGCCGGCGAGGGTCGTCAATTCCAGCGAGTCCCCTTCTAAGTGCAAGCGGGCGGCCAGCAGGCGGGCGCCGTCGTTCAAGCCGATCCACGCTGCGCCGGCGGGCACCGTGTACCCATGGTCGGCGGCGGGCGGCTGCCGCAAGGCCGGATTGAAGACCAGGGCCACGACGCGAAGGACGGGAACCTCCACGGGCCCGAGATTGCCTTTGATCTTGACCTTGCCGCTCCCCAGGGTTTCGGCCTCGATCAGGCCCGTGACCTCGTCGCCGTTGTCGAGGATCAGGCGATCGCTTTGGCCCTGTCCCCGAGCGACACGATCGAGCAAGGCATCCAGGTCCGCCGGGTGCGGCGGAGGGCGAAAGACGATTCCTGCCAGCGAGTCCAACGGCAGTTTCAGCGTGCCCAAGTGGGCCGAGTCGGCCGACAGATCGGCCTTGTCGGCGGTGAGCGCCGTGGCCGGCAGGTATCCGCCGTCGGCCAGCATCAGGATCGGTCCCTTCCGCAGCTCGGCGGGCTGTCCCCAGGAAACCAGGTCGCCCGCGGCGAGCGTTTGCGGCTTGCCGGCCACGTCGAAGCCGAGTTTCCCCTGGGCATCGACGCTCACGAGCCGGGCCTGGAACGGCTCGCCATCCACGGGAAGGGCCAGCGACGATTGGGCACGGGCCGACGCTGAGCACAACAGCACAATCGCGAGAAGATAAAGGATGTTGTTCTGCCTCATTGTCTTCTTTCGTCGGGGCGCCCGCTTGCGGGTCGCGTGCGTTTCGTGGTTGATGTTCTTACCGCTGGAAGATCGGCAACTGGTTCTCCGGCATCTGCAAGATGATGAGACACATGGCGGTGGCATATTCGGATCCGTAGGCCGAGGTCCAGGCACCGTCCGGCCCCTGCAGGGCGATCAACTTGTCGCGGATGGCCGGGTACCAGCGGACCCAGCGCTCGCCGCCGGCCTGCCACATGGCCTGCACGGCGTAGTAGTGACCGTATTCGAAATACTCCTGGCGCCGCGGATGGCCTTGCTCCGGGCGGAACTGGGACAGATAGTCCAGTCCGCGGGTCAGAATCGCTTGATCGTCGTCATGCTCGATCCGTCCCTGGGGGACCGCGTGAGCGCCGTTTTCCGCCGCTTTGTAGATGCCGGCACTGTTCAGGGCGACGATCGCGGCCGCCGAGCGCGGAAAGGCGCTTTCGCCGCCGCCGCTGAGCATGTAGACGAAACCGCCGTCACGGTTCTGGCAGCCTTTCACGTAGGCGACCGCCCGATCCATGTTCTCTTTCGGAACGTGAATGCCGGCGTTGTGCGCGGCCCTCAGGGCCATCACCTGGCAGACCGTCACGCTGATGTCGGCGTCTTCCTTCTTGGGGTAATAGCGCCAGCCGCCTTCCTTGTTCTGCGAGTTCACGATCAACTGCACGGCCAGGCCGAGTTTGTCGCGGAGTTCCGTTCGCCGGGACATGCCGTAGCACTCGGCCAGGAAGAGCGTGGCGAAGCCGTGGCTGTACATCGGTCCCTGGGTTGTCGGCGTCGGCTCGACGATGAAGCCGCTGGGCTGGGCGCAGGCCAGCAGGTAGTCGACCGCCTTCTCGACCCGCTCGCCGTACGGTCCGCGGCCGGGCGTGCTCCCGCCCGACATGAAGGCCATGCCGCACAGGCCGCAAATCGCTGCGTTGCTGCGATGCGTCCCCAGACCGAAGCTGCCGTCGCCGTTCTGCCGGCTGGCCAGCCACTGCAATCCCTGGTCGATGGCCCGTTGCGCCGCCGGGGTGATCATCTCCGCCGCCGTCTTTTCCGGATCGGCGGTTTGCGCCGCGGCGGGCGACGCGAGAAGACCGGCGAACAAGATCGCGCGAATGAACATCATCGTTTCTCCGCGGGGGGCTGATCTTCCGACAGGCGGCGGAAATAGTCCTCAATCTCCAACTTGTACTCCGGCAGGAAGTACTCGCTGGGCAGCTCGAGCATCTGCTCGTGATTGGGCCTTTGTTGCAGTTCCAATTGCACCGCCTCGATCGTCCACTGACGGGCCTTCGCCTCCTTCTCGGCGGCAAGCTCCTCGGGTGTGCGGATCTTCGGATCGCTCCTCTGCGCGGCGCCGAAGGCTTACCGGCGGCCTGCCCCGGTTTTTGCGCCAGCTTGTTTCCCGTGGGCTTGCGGAAGCCGGGCTTCCCACCCTTGCAGGATCCCGACTTCTTCGCCTGCTCGATCAATTTCGCCAGGTCGGCGACGATCTGCCCCTGCACGAATTGGGTCTCCTTGCCGGAATCGCGCCGGTCGAGCCGCTTCTGGGCGTCGCGCATATCCTCGGCAACTTTCAAGAGCGGGTCCTTCGGTTTGTCTTCCTTTTGGGCCGCGGGGCCGAGCTCCTGTTGAAGCTTCTTCCGCATCTGGTCGTCGACCTTGTCTTTCGTGTTGGGCTTGGCCGAATCGCCCAGCAGTTCGCGATCGTAGTCGTCGCCCGTCTTGGCATCCAGGCTGTCGCGGAGCTGATCGTCGGTCGAGCGCGGCGGGTCCGCGGCGAAGGCCAGCGAGCCGGCCAGAAGAGTCAGGACGAGGAAAGTGATACTTGAGATTTGAGATTTGAAATTTGAGATTTGAGATTTGAGATTTGAAATTTGATATTTGATATTTGCGATTTGATATTTGAAGTTCGTTTTCACGGCTGTTTCTCCTTCGGTTCGGTCGCATCCTCCGCCGGCTCGCCGTTGTCGGGCGGCTGCGGACGGAGGAGCTGGAAAGTCAACTCGGCCAGGCGACCCTGCTCTTCCAATAATCGCGCATATTGCTCGCGGATGTCTTGCGTCGGCTTGCCGGCGGCCTCGGCCTGGTTCAATTGTTGCGTGCGCAGGTTCAGGTCTTCCTGCAAGAGTTTCAAGAGCTTGAGTTGTGCCAGCGGCAGTACGCCGCGGGGCCCGCCATCCTGTTGGTCTGCTGTCTGCTTGCCCGGATCATCGGGTTTCGCGCCGGCCGCACCATCCCGGTCTGCGGCCGGTTCTTCCGCTTCCAAGGCCGCGAGGAGCAGCTTCAGCCGGTCGATGGCCCGCTGCTCGGCCGCCTGGGTCGCAGGTCCGGTCTTTCGCTGCTGAAGCAGTGCGGAGGCCTGTTCCATTTCCTCAACGGCAACCGAGAGGGCCGCGCGGAAGATATTGGCCGGATCGAGCGATTGCACCACCCGGCCCGTCTCGTCGCGCAGCAAGTCTTGCTGATGGGCCAGCTCCAACAGGCTTTCGTTCTGCGTGCGAGTCAGCCCGGCGGCACTTTGGATGGCCGCGAACTCGCGAGTTTCGCCGGCAATCCGCGTTTCCTGGTGATGGAGGTATTTCACCGTGTCCTGCAGCTTGGCCTGCTGTTCCATGGCCAGTTGGGCCGCCATTTCGAATCGCTTTTCACGGAGCTGCCGGGCGGCATCCTTGAGGGCGTCCTCCGCCGCCTTGGCGCCGCGGCCCGCTTGCCGGCTGTCCCCGGCCTCGCCCGCGCGGCGGCCCTGCTCCATTTGTCCGACTGCCTTGTCCATGGCGCGGGCGGCTTCATCGGCCAACAGTCGCTCCAGCCGCCGGCCGAGTTGTTGAGCCTGCCGGCGAAGTTCCTCTTCCTCGCGGGCCAGCTTCTGAAGTTCGGCCCACTGTTTCTCGTTCTTGGAACCGGGCGGGCCCGCGATTGCTCCGATCTTGCGGCCTACGTCCTCTTGCCGCTTGAGCAGCGCATGGAGGTCCTTGTCGGCCTCGCTGAGTTTCCCGACCAGGCGCACCAATTCCTGCCCGCGCTTATTTGCCAGGATGTCGAGCACCTCCTGCACGTTCTGCAAGACCTTCTGTTGAATGGCAGGCGCCAGCCCCAGGCCGTTGGCGCGGATCTTGCCGCCCGCGGTCGACATGTCCCCGGCGATCGCCAGTCGCCGGGCCTCCGCCACGGCGTCGGTCAAGGTCCCCGCCGCCAACGGTTCGCTCTGGCCCAGCGCCGCGGCCGTTTGTTCCATTTCCTCCTCCAGTCGCATCTCGCGGCGGGCCAGTTCGAGCTGGTGCTCGGCCAGAATCTTCAAGTCGGCCAATTCTTGCGATGAGAGGTCTTTCATATCGCGGCCAACCGTCAAGCGGCCCAGGGTGGCCGTATTGCGAGCCACCTCTTCCTGATCGCGAAGAAGCTGGGCCACCTCGCGGTGGAAGCGGCGGTAGTCGTCCCATTGACGCAAGCCGGCCAGCAGTCCTTCCAGCGAGGCGATGACTTGTTGCTGGTGCTCGCCCGCACGGGCAAGGTGCGATTCGCTCTCGGCATCGCGCCCTGCCGGGGCACTCGGTACTCCGGGTCGCGGCGCCGATTGCAAACGGACCAGCGAACGTTTGATGGCGGCGGTCAGCTCCGTGCCGATGGGGGGAAGATGATCGCGCTGGAGGCGATCGAACTCGGCCAGCAGCCCGTCCAAGCGGCGCTGGAAATCGGGGTTGTCGATGCGGTTGCTCTGCAGGTCGGCGAGCAGGCCAAGCACCAGCGCGGGCAGGCCGTCGCTGCGGCTGGTCAGAGTCCGCACGACCTCGCGCTCGTTGAACTCCGCGGCTTGCAAGCGATCGATGTCGGCCTGCTCCAGGCCCCCGGATTCGCGGAGGCCTTTCTCCAGCGTGCCGACCTGCTCTCGGGCCTCGCGCTGGAGTTGCAGCACGCGGGCCAACTCCGCCAGAATCTGGCTCTGCCGCACGGCCATCCGCTCCAGCAACTGGTCGGGCGTGATGACGTTCAATACCCGCGGATCGCTGCGTCCGGTCTGCGCGTGATAGTCGCCGGCCGACGCGGAGCAAGTCACTTGCACGCCGGGTGCAAGCTGGAACGCGGACAGGTCCACGGCGTGCTCGATCATCTTCTCTTCGCCCGTCGCGCCGGCTTCCAACGCCTTGGCGGACGAGGGCAGAGGCTTGTCGGGTCCGGTAAAGAGAGGAATGGTCCTTTCCTTCGCAGTCTTGGCATCCAACCAACGGAAAGCCAGCCCGACCTGCCGCAGGGCGACGTTGTCGCGGGCGCGGACGCGAAAGTTGACGACCGCCCGTTCCGTGACGAACTGGTCGCTGGCGGGCTGCTCCATGACCACGCTCGGCGCGGCATCGGCCAGCACGCGGAATTGCCAGCTTTCATCGCCGCCGCCCTCGACGCCGTCGACATCGACCAGACGAAACGTGTAGCTGGTCGATTTTTCCACGATGATCCCACCCGCCGGTACGTCGGGCCGAGCAGGAGTACCTGGTGCCCGAGCCTGATCGGACTGGCCGCGTGACGGCTTTCCCACGTGGAACGTCAGGCCGTCTTTGTCGATCTCGATGGGCACTTCGCGGCCGTCGTCGAACCGCAGTTTGCTCGTTGCCTTGAGCCGTCTTGTCGCTTTGCCCGCAAGTTGCACGCGCGAACCGGCCAAGAGCGGCTGGGTCGAGGTCGCCTCACGCTCCTCTTCGGGCCAGTTCGTGTAGCTGGGGGGAGTGATCTTGAGCGTCAGCGAACTGACCGCGGGCAACTCGGGCGGGTCGATGACCTGGACCTCGATCCAAGGCATGTTCCGATCGTCGCCGCCGGTAAAGCGGAACTCCAGCGGCGACGTTACATTTTCGCGCTGCGCGAGCATCTTGTTGCCCAACAGTTGCATCGCCTCGGTCTCTTCTCGCGTCCTGCCCTGGGCATCCGCAAGACGATAGTGGATGCGGCAGTCGGGCGGCAGCGGGGCGCTGTTCGTGTCGATCGCTTCGACCTCCAGCGGCTGACCGCGGACAATAACGATGGGCTTGACCGGCGGCCGCAGGCCCAGGTGCGTTCTTTGGGGCCAGTCGGCTGTGCCCAGTGGAAATGCCAGGCGGGCCAAGGCCGTGCGCGCCGCCGTCGCGTTGGCTGCCACCAGGACAGCGGCCAGCAGCCCGACCAGCACGGCCGCCAGGGCCGAGCGCAGTGCCGGCCGCCGATCGAGTGCCGCGTCGAAATCGAGGTCCTCGCTCGCGGCAGCCGCCTGGGCAATCGCCGCGCGGCGCATGGCGGCCGAGCCGGCGATTGGGTCGTCTTCAGGCTGCCGGAGAAACTCCACCGCGCTGGCCAGGCGATCCTTGACCGCGGGGAAACAGGCCTCGACGTGCAAGGCCACGTCGGTATCGCCCAGTCGCGTCCTGAGCAACAGCAATCTCCGCACGGCCAGGTAGCCCGTCCAACTGAAAACAGCAAGCACGGCCACGGCGAACACGACCAACACGCCCCGGTCGCGGAAACGGACCCAGTAGTCGAGCCAGCCCAGCACGATCACCGTCGCCAGCACCGCCGCGACCATCAGGCTCAGTCCGCGGATTGCCAACAGTCGCACGACGCGGCTTCGCAAGGCGTGGATTCGTTGTTGGAGAGAATGGGACATGATCTATACTTCAGTCTATACTATCCCATGATCCCAGGCGACACAGGTCCATTCAGTCCAGGAAAACGGCAAAGCTGCTCGTAGTCCCGGCTTTGTCTGGTTTTCTTTGCAAATTTTGCGCCGACCATGGGTACACGGTGCCCGGGCGGTACTACGAGCGGCTTGTCTCCAACTTCGCAGTTCTCCTGCATGCGGTTGTCGAACCGATCATCCGCCGTGTCGGAAAGACCGACAGGTTTTCGTCTTGTGGACCAGGTGGTACACAACGGCGCGGACCATCCGGCGGGGGGCGTCGACTGGGGAACAATTATCGCACGCCGCTGAGCGGATGGCGCCTTACTGCGTCCCAGGCCAGCTCTTGCAGCAAGCGGTTCAGCTTGCTGTCCCATTCGGGCTTCTTGGCTTCGGCAAGGATGTCGGGCAGCGGCAACCCCACGGGACTGGTGCGATAAATCACCGCGAAGTGGCAGTAGGCCGCGAGCGCTTGCAGCGGCGGGCGGGGATGGCCGAGCTTGTCGCTGAAAAGTTCAGACTGCTTCGCGAGCCCCGGCGCCTGGCCGGCGACGATCTTCTCGCGCAAGGCGAGGACCGCCTGTCCGGTTGGCACGACGAACACCACCTGCTTGCCGAGCTTCTTGTTCAAGGCCACAACGTAATCGTCGAACGCCTTGAAATAGGGCGCGTGCATCTTCCGCAGATTGGCAATCGAGGCCGCGTCGAAATTCACCGCTTCCGGATTGCCCTTGAAGGGCCACTCGAATTTGTCCCACGGTATCCAGAATTCCTGGATCGTGACGCGGACCTTCGGATTGTGCTCCAGGGCCAGGGCGGCGAACTTCTCGATCCCGTCGTCGGGCTGGTGCATGGGCGAGAGGGTCAGTACGTCGACGTTGCCCGTGCGGAGGGCCTTCTTCGCCTGGTTGCTCGCATCCGGCACGTCCCAGTGCTGGATGACCCGCGAGCCGCCGATCGCCGACAGGCCCACGGCCTTGTGGCCCTGGATGCCGGCCTCCCGGGCCATGTTGCTCAGGATGGGGGGGATCCAATAGTGGAAGCTGTGGCCGCAGGTGAAGACGCGCTGGCCCTGGGTGATGGGCGCTATCGGCTTCTCCTGCGTCGCCGCCGGATCTTTGGCCTGGGAAACGGCTGGGCCGCCCAGCAGCAGCACGAAGACCATCGCGATCCCGCGACGGTAAAAACGAAATCGATCACGATTCTGAAGCATGAGGTTCAACTCCTTGTCGAATGTGCTGCCGTAGGCCTCCGCCGGAAAAGTCCGCGGCAGCAGGCTCGCCCATGAATTTAATAAATGCCCGCGCGCTCGTCAATTCAGAGCACTAAAGTCGCTCGTAGTCCCGGCTTTAGCCGGTCTTTTGTCGCACATTTTCCGCCTAAAGGCGGTACGACGAGCGCCTTGCTTAGCTTTTTCGCAGGCCAGTCCCACCCTGCAGACATCGGCGTCCCAGAATCGCGAAAGGTCATTTACCGGCCCGCGTTTTAACGCAGGCTCCGGGGTTCGATATTTTGCCGAGCGGCAGTTCGCCCGGCGTTCGACCCGAACTACACATCGACCGACACAGCCAACTTCGGCAGTTCCATCGCTTCGGGCTCGGTCATCCGGTGGATCTTGTCCGGGGACTTGACATTCACCCTTGTCCGGATCATATTCAAAGGTGTTCCCGGGCATCTGCCTCCTCGGTGACGCAACCGACCAGGCAGCCCCATCACAAGCACGTGCAGGCAGCGTTCCGTCGTTGACGGAGACGAGTTCCGCCGTCTCATAGCGGACAAACAATACGGGAAGCCTTCAAGCCGCTAGGGCTCTAGCTGCCTCGTTCGTTGCCTGCGCTCTTCTTCCCGCGTTCTGCGTGTTTGTCCCTTCTTGCCATCGGTGGTCTCGATCTTGGTTTGGGCGGGATGCGCTGCCAGTGCCGAGCAAATGTTCTTGACAAGACTGTTGCGACCGGCTCCACAAGGTTTCAGAGGCGGGATCGTCCTGCCTCGCCATGCGGAAGACGGGTCGCACCAGGCATCCGAGGAGATTGAGATGAGAAGATTGAGTTCAGGTCTGCTGGGCCGCGGGCAGCGGCGGCGGGGCGCGGCAGTCGCGACGGCTCCCGTAATGCTCGCGGTGGTCTTGTACATGGCCGGACAGGCATTGGCAGACAACCTGGCGCCTTACGGCCAGAACCAAGGTGAAACCCACGTCAACGAGGACCATGAGGGGCAGTCGCTCGTGTACGACAACATCAGCGGCGGCAACGTCAACGGCTGCGACTTCGAGTACGCCGACTTGACCGGCGCAGATCTTGACGGCACCAGCCACTACAACTGCGATTTCAGCCACGCGATTCTCCGCGGGGCGGACCTCAGCGGCGGTTACGGCGTGAGCGCCATTTTCGTCGACGCCGACCTCACCGGGGCCAACCTCTCCGCTTCCAATAGTTTTGAGGACAATTTTACGGGCGCGAACCTCACCAACGCCACGCTCGATACCTATTTGGACGGCGTGCCTTTCGCCGGCGCGAATCTCCATGGGGCCGTCTTTGGGGCCGGCTCCGATCTCTATACCACGAGCTTCGTAAACACGGACCTCAGCGGCGCCAATTTTTCTGCCGCCGGAAGGTTCAACCAGGCAATCTTCGGCTCGACGCTCTACGACTCGTCCACGGTCTTTCCCAGCGGCTTCAACCCCGCCGCCGCCGGGCTGATTCTGGTTCCCGAGCCGTCCACGCTCGTCCTTCTCGGCGTCGGCGCCGTCGGCTTCGCCGCCTACGCTCGGCGACGGCGGAAGCAAACGGCGTAGCAGACGGTCGAGCCCGCAAACACACAACGGGCCATCCATTGGGGTGGCCCGTTATCACTCCGCCGCAGCGCCCTCGGGCCAAATCGCACCGACCCGGCCCGCTCCTATTCTTGTCTGCTCTTGCTTTCAGCCTTTTGAGAGGTAGGCGATAACCCGCGATGTTTTTCTTCAAACCGCTCCAGCCGCTTGCAGACCGAGAATCTACCGGTTAGAGTAGATCAAACTGTACACGTCCGCGCCGGGCCGGGGCACCACGTTGATGCACACGACGTTCGGACCCCATCCGGCTTGCCGGATGGTGAACAAGGTTGAATGGCTAGAACGGATAAAATACATCAACACGACTCCCACGCGCCGGGCACCGCGAAGCGGTCGGCGCGGGTGAAGAAGGTTGTATGGCTATGGCGCGGGGATGCGGTAGCTAGGCAACCTGATTCACCATCCAGCGAGCTGGATGGGGTCTGGTTCTTTTGTCGCTATCGTTGCTAGCTTTCAACCTCCTTCACCATCCGGCAAGCCGGATGGGGTCGTCAGCAGACTTGTGTGCATCAACGAGGCCGGGGCGCCCGCGAGCGGGTGCTCCGGCCCGGTGGGGACGTTTACAGTTTGGGTGAAAGGAACATCATGACCAAGATCGCAGTCGTCTATCATTCCACGTACGGCCACACCAAGCTTCAGGCGGAGGCCGTTCTTCGCGGTGCGCAGGGCGTGCCTTCCGTCACCGCGAGCTTTACACGGCCGAGGAGGCCATTGCGCGGATGGACGAGTTGGACGCCGCCGAGGCGATTATTTTCGGCTGTCCAACCTATATGGGCAGCATGTCCGCGGGCATGAAGTCGTTTATCGAGGCCGCCGCCAAGAAATGGTTCAAACTGGCATGGAAGAACAAGATCGCGGGGGCCTTCACCAACTCGTCCTCCTTTTCCGGCGACAAGCTCAATACGCTGATCGGGCTGGTCGTCAACGCCATGCAGCACGGCATGATTTTCGTAGGGCTAGGGATGATGCCGTCGGCCAACAAGCCGGATGAAATGAACCAGATCGCGGGTCCCGGCCCGGAAGCCCACAATCGCGTCGGCTCGTTTGTGGGGCCGATGTCCGCCAGTTTCCAAGTCAATCCGCCCGCTGCACCGGTCAAGGGCGACATGGAAACGGCGGAATTGTACGGCCGTCGTGTGGCGGAAATCACCCTTCAATTCGTGCGGGGAAGAAGCAACTGAGAACCTATCCGGGAACCGGATTGGGCCCGGCAAGGTTCTCGTCCAATTCACGTGCGGACCTTCAGGACATACGGTCAAGATCATGCACCAGCCCGCGAGGATTCCGGCGGCTGGGCATGGAGCGCCTACGGCGCCTGGGATTCGCACCTTCCCGAGTGCTTCCCCCACATTCACTTCACCCGCGAAATTGCGGTTCCCGAAGCGCGACCCCATCCGGCTTGCCGGATGGTGAAGAAGGTTGCGAGCTAGCCGCGTGAGCGTTGCGCTCTCCCCGACCCCATCCGGCAAGCCGGATGGGGTCGACATCATGCGCCGGACCACGGCTGAGCTGCTCAACCTGCTTCACCATCCGGCAAGCCGGATGGGGTCGACATCATGCGCCGGACCACGGCTGAGCTGCTCAACCTGCTTCACCATCCGGCAAGCCGGATGGGGTCGACATCATGCGCCGGACCACGGCTGAGCTGCTCAACCTGCTTCACCATCCGGCAAGCCGGATGGGGTCGTCATTATGCGCCGGACCACGGCTGAGCTGCTCAACCTGCTTCACCATCCGGCAAGCCGGATGGGGTCGTCATTATGCGCCGGACCACGGCTGAGCTGCTCAACCTGCTTCACCATCCGGCAAGCCGGATGGGGTCGCCATCATGCGCCGGACCACGGCTGAGCTGCTCAAGCCGCCGCGGACGGTCAAGGCGGTCCACACGGTTGCGGACCACGTCGTCCATAAGGTATGCTGGTATCGTTGCGATGACGTGGTTCAACGCCTGTTATGCTGAAGCATGACCTGATCCAAGAGTTCCAAGACCGCCGAGGAGATTTCATAATGAGCATCAGTAGCACACGATTCCGCTGGTTGTTGGCGTTGACTTTCCTCGCCGCTGCGGACGGTTTACTGCCCAAGAGCGTTCGCGCCGAGACGCGCACGGCCGCGGCCTTGACTCCGGAAGCCGTCTGGGAGGCGATCAACGCGGCCAAGGACGGCGACACCGTGCAACTCCCCGAGGGGACGGCAGTGTGGAAGCGCGGATGGAACGCCGGGCATTGGGCGAAGATGAAAGCCATCACCATCCAGGGCGCCGGAATCGACAAGACGATCATTCGCACGGATACAACCACGGCCCCCGGAGACAAGGCCTTCGTGATCAGCGGAGTCGAAGGCAAACCCTTCCGGATCACGGGAATCACCTTCGACGGGACCGGGTTCCCCACCGCGGGAATCTGGGCCGGCGAGGTCGTGATCGGCGGGAACTGCAAGAACTTCCGCGTTGACCACTGCAAGTTCCTGAATATGGATCAGATGTTGTCGATTACCGGCGACACCCATGGCTTGATCGACCACTGCTCGTTTTACGCCCTGCGGAAGAACCGCCAGGCGCAGACAATCATGTGCCAGGGACCCGGCAAGGTCGCCTTCACCAGGCCGCTAACGCTGGGCACAGCCCATGCGGTGTACTTCGAAGACAATGAGGTCCGCTTCAGTCCGGAGGTCGTGAACCCGGACGGCAACAACCCGTGGATCGTGCCGTACCAGGGCGCGCGGGTCGTGATCCGGCACAACAAGATCATCAATAGCCAGTTGGAAATCTACCGGGTCCGCCCAGGGGCGTTGGGATCCCAGAGCGCCGAGATTTACGACAACACGTTCTCGGCAGAGGGCCTGAAGATGGGCCGGCCGCAGGGTTTCATCTTCATCGCCGGCGGCGTGGCCATGGTGTTCAACAACACGGTGACGGGAACGACCTACAACACCCGCACGATTCAAGTCAGCCACGAAAGATCGTTCCAGGCCATTGGCGAGTTTGGGATTTGTGACGGCACGAACCCTATTGACGGCAATCAGATTCCTGCGGGCCGGAAAGGGGCGGGCTATCCAGCCTTCGGCCAACCGGGTCGGGCCACGGATGCCGACGGAGACGGCGTGTTCGAACCATCGCCCTGCTACGCCTGGAACAACACGTTCAATGGAAAGAAGCTCAACATGGTGCTGCGCCCTTGGGCGGATCCGGAACAAACGGCGCGTACAGGCAGCGCACGTCAAGGAAGGGCGGGATTTCTTCAACGAGGCGCCCAAGCCCGAATACTACAAGCCGTATACCTATCCGCATCCGCTGCAAGGCAGATAGGCTATCGTGCGCCGGTCCACCGAGCATCGTGGAGTTCTTTCGCGATTCGAAGCAGAACAGTCCCTTTCGGCAAGAGGGACCTAAACCGGAATCGTAAATTAATACCCCCACTGTGGTTGGCTGCGTTTTTCTATCTTGCCCCGTCCGCTGCTCTTGATATCATAGAGTTTGCTCATCGCGAGGTTTTTCCCTGAGAAAAATATGTCACTTGCGCAAGATCAAAGGCCGGACAAACCCGCGGCGGCGGCCGGGGGATCGGCAACGTCGTCGAAGTCCGCGCCCATGAAGAAGAAATCCGATGGCCTCGGTTCGGGGGGCTATACTGATAAGCCTTGGTTCCTGCGGATGTGGGACGGGATGATCGCCACCGGCTGGTTTCCCCTGCTGGTGCGGAACCGTTTCCACGCTTCGCCCCGCCGCTGGGCCATGATGGTGTTGATGTCGTTTCTGAGCCTGATGCACTTTGGGCTCTGGCTGCTGCAAACGCTTTTTTTTGGGCGGCGCATCGCACGCACGCAACTCCGGGGCGACCCCATCTTCGTGATCGGCCACTGGCGGTCCGGCACGACGCTGCTGCACGAATTGCTGGTGCTGGACGAGCGACATACCTATCCGAACACCTTCGACTGCTTTTGCCCGAACCACTTCCTCCTCACGGCCCCCTTCTTTCGGCCGCTCGTGCGGGGATTACTGCCCAAACAGCGGCCGATGGATAACATGGCAGCGGGGTGGGACTGCCCGCAAGAAGACGAATTCGCCCTTTGCAACATGGGCATGCCGTCGCCGTACATGACGATCGCCTTTTCCAACCACCCGCCGCAGTACCAGGAGTTCTTCGAACTTGCGGACGTTTCGCCTCGGCAGCGGGCACATTGGCAAAACGGGCTGATGTGGTTCCTCAAGTGTCTCACCGTGCGAACGCCGCGGCGGATCGTCTTGAAGTCTCCGCCGCACACCTTCCGCATCAAGATCCTGTTGGAGATGTTCCCCAAAGCCCGCTTCCTCCACATTGTCCGCAATCCGCTGGTGATCTACCCCTCGACGATCAACCTGTGGAAGCAGTTGTATAGAAACGAGGGTTTGCAGGTGCCGACCTACGAAGGGCTGGATGAACGCGTTTTTACGACATTTTCGCGGATGTATGAAGTCTTCGAGCGCGATCGCCGTTTGATCCCCGCGGGGCAGTTTTGCGAAGTGCGCTACGAAGACCTCGTGGCCCGCCCGCTGGAAGAGATGCGGCGGGTGTACGAAGAATTGGAATTGGGCGGGTTCGAAAAAGTGCTTCCGCAAATGGAAGTCTATTTCGCCAAGAAGGCCGATTACAAGACCAACCGCTATCAACTCCCGCCCGAGTTGGCCGCGGAAATCCGACGCCGTTGGGCGAGCTTCTTTCAGCGCTACGGTTATGGGGAAGAATAGGGATCGTTGCTCAGCAGAGCGAGCAAACGGCGCGCCGCAGCCACCCACACTTTATCCACCGGACGACGTTTCGCGCCCCCACGTTTCTGCGGCAAAAATCGGGGTGCCCGCTTTGCGGGTCTTGGAATGCAGTTGACAGATTTCTCACAAACGTTTAGAGTTTGAGACTGACGCTTCGATTCGGGGGACCATCGCACGGCGTGCGAAGCAATCCTTGAAGCGCGATACGTGCCGGGAAGAACCACCCATGAGCCAACCCCAGCAGTCGTTGCCTCTCTCGCGGCGCAGTGTTCCACCGCTGACGTTCGATATTCAGTCGGGCGTGTTCAGCACGACGCAGCACGACACGATCCACACGATCTTCGCGCCGTTGCACTACGAGCCGGGGTATGCGTACCCGCTGCTGGTCTGGCTGCACGGATCGGGTTGCGATGAGCGGCAATTGCTGCGGATTATGCCGCTGGTGAGCATGCGGAACTACGTGGCCGTGGCCCCGCGGGGCGTGACCATCGCTCCGCGAGAGGGGGCGATCTCCCTGCCGGCGGAAGGAGTTGTTTATGGCTGGTCGCACGATGAGCAAGACCTGCAGCAGGCCGAGCAGCGGATCTTCGACTCGATCGAAATGACTTTCCGCCGCTTCCACATCGATCCAAGGCGGATCTTCCTGGCCGGCTTCGATACGGGCGGCACGATGGCCTTTCGTGTCGCCATGAACCACCCCTACAAGTTCGCCGGCGTGCTCTCGCTGGGGGGATGTCTGCCCACGGGCGGCGCTCCGCTGTCGCGCCTGGCCGAGGCCCGGCAGTTGGCGGTCTTCCTGGCCGCGGGTCGGCGCAGCACCGTCTACGATGAGCAGCGAGTCTGCGACGACCTTCGCCTCTTGCACACCGCGGGCATGTCGATTACCTTGCGCGCCTATCCCTGTGGCCATGAGCTTTCGCCGCAGTTGCTGGCCGACGTCGATCGCTGGATCATCGAGCAGATCACCGCCAGCAAGGGCCAGGTGCGCCAGGCCACGGCGTAGGACCGGTTTTCAATCTGTCGCCAAATGACGCTGTTATGGCCGGTCTCTGACCGCGCCACCCTGCCAACCGAAGGTCTCGTGGGCGAATGGGGAGACCTTCGGTCGGACGTTTCGGCGGGGTCAGGAGACCCTCGCCGAACCACGCTGTTATGGCCGGTCTCTGACCGCGCCACCCTGCCAACCGAAGGTCTCGTGGGCGAATGGGGAGACCTTCGGTCGGACGTTTCGGCGGGGTCAGGAGACCCTCGCCGAACCACGCTGTTATGGCCGGTCTCTGACCGCGCCACCTTGCCAACCGAAGGTCTCGTGGGCGAAGGGGGAGACCTTCGGTCGGACGTTTCGGCGGGGTCAGGAGACCCTCGCCGAACCAGGGACCCTCACCGAAGGTGGGGCGGGGTCAGGAGACCCTCGCCGAAGTTGGGGACGTGACCCTCGCCGAACCTGGCCCGCCGCGTCAAACTTCTCTTCTCCCCCCCTCCAAACGTGCATTGACATGCGCAAGGATTTTCGGGTACATATTCCCCGCCATATCCTCGTTTTGCGCTGCGCACGCTGCCGCACGGGCGTGCGGCTCCGGCAAACACGTTGCTTTCGGGACGGGCTCGGAGGCCCATCCTACAAGAACGACCGGCAAACACGTTTGTTCCTCCAACAACTTGCATGGCCAAGAAACTCCCCAGTTCACCCGATATGTCGCCGCCCGAGGCGGCCGCTCCACGCGCCGGCGGAGTCGTCGCCGGGCTGCGGGCAGCGCTGGGGGGACTGTGGGCCGATCCCTTCCGCCTGCTGCTGGTCGTGGCGGTCAACGTGGCCTTGGTGGTAGGCATCGTCTCGACCGCCGTGATCCTTCGCAATCGCAAACCGCCGCCCAAACCGATCACGCTGGCCATGGCCCTCGGCGCCTTGGATTGCGGCAATGTGGCCGAGGCCCGCCGCATGGCCGAGCGCCTGGCGGCCAGCAAAGACGTCGCCAACGAAGAGTGGGGCGGGTCCGACTTCATCCTGGGGACCCTTGCCGCCAGGGCCGCGGAAGAGGCCGGTGGCAAGCAGCGGACGGAGTCGTTTCGCCTGGCCTCGCTTTATCTGGCGCGATCGCGCGAACGAGGATTTCCCGAACATCGTGAGTCGGCCGGCCTCTACCTGCTGGGCAAGAGCCTTTATCTTTGCGGCCGCTTGGAAGACGCCTTGCCCGTGCTCGAACAGGCTTTGCTACACAATGCCGATCGAGCGGCCGAGATCGGCTCGATGTTGATCGAGGCCCGCGCGGGAGTCCAACCTCCGGAATTCGACAAGGCCCTCGCGGAAAGCCGGAAACTGCTGTCCGATCCGCATCTCGACGATGCCGGGGCACCCGGTACTCCAGGTCGATGGCAGGTCCTTATCCAGCAGGCGCAGATTCTGATTCGCATGAATCGCGGCCAAGAGTGTGCCGCGGTGTTGGACAAGATTCCCGATAACCCGTTGTTGCGCGGCGAGATCCGGCTGCTGCGGGGAAGGCTGGCCCTGCGTGAAGGCCAGGCCCTGAAGAAGGCCGGGACCCGGACCCAGGGTACTGGGTACCCCACTGGATTCCCCGGAGCGAACGAGGTCCCGAAGGACGCCAAGGACAAGTTCCGTTGGGCCATCGAGTCGTTCCGCAAGGCGCTGGGCCCGGACCAGTGCGACAGCCGCGTTGCCCGGCAGGCGAACTACCTGATTGGGCTGTGCTTGATGGAGCAGGGCGATCTGCCCGCAGCGCTCAACCAGTTGGAGCGCACCTCGCGGCTGTTCCCCGAAACGCCCGAGGACCTGGCCGCCTTGTACCAGCAGGGTGAGATTGCCCGCCGCATGGGCCGCCATGCCGAGGCCGTGTCGGCCTATCGGCGGCTCTTGGCGCTCTATGCCCGGCAGAACGAGTTCCACAACCCTTGGGTCAATCTCGCGCAGTTGAAAGCCACGCTCGTGGGCGTTTGCCTGGACTACTTGAATGCCGAAAAATACGAAACGGCCCTACTCCTCAGCAAGGCACTGCTTCAGCTTCTGTCTAAGGACGAGGCCCTGCAGTTGACGGCGCGGATCTATCGCACCTGGGGCGACAACCTGCTGCGGCAGGCGGAGCATCTGCCGCCCGAGCGGGCCGAGGAGCTTCGCCGGCAGGCCCGCACGCAGTTGCGCCGGGCCGGCGACAGTTACACGGCAGTCGCCCGCCAGCAGTATGCGACCCGCAAGTATCCGGACCAGCTTTGGAACGCCGCCGGCGCTTACTTTGCCGGCCACGACTTCCGCCATGCGGCGGAAATACTGCGGCTGTACATGCACAACGAGGTCCGCCTGCGGCACGCCCAGGCCCTGGTCGATCTGGGCGAGGCCGAACTCTCGCTGGGCGAGACCGAGCGGGCGTTGCAGTCGTTCCGCGAGTGCATCCAGCAGCACCCGCGCGACGCGGCCATTTACCGGGCTCGGCTGCTGGCCAGCCGGGCCGCCGTGAACATGGGCGATCTGAAGCAGGCCGAAGCCTTCTTGCAAAACAACCTCGATGGCGAGCAACTGACCCCGGCCGCCAAGGAATGGCGAGATTCACTCTTCGCCCTGGCCGAGTTGCTCCACAATTCCGGACGCGATCGCGAGGCGATCCAGCGTTTGCAAGAAGCGTTGCTGCGCTACCCCGACGCCCCCCAAGCGATCGTCGCCCGCTACCTGCTGGCCGACAGCTCGCGGCGGCGGGCGATGGACTTGCGCGCGGGCTGGGGAAGGAGATTTCTTCCGCAGTCCGCGGGCAGCGCATGAGCGAAAGCTACAGCCTGCTCCATCAGGCCCTGGATGCCTACGGCCTCTTGCAAGACAACCTCAGCCGCGGCGATGCCGAGAACATGACCCCGCAGGACAGGGCCGTCCTGCGAAACGCCCGCTTTGCCATCGGCGACACCTACTTCGCCTTGGAGCGCTACGCGGAGGCCCTGCGGGCCTATCAATCGGCGGCGGACCATTACGCGACCGACCCGGAGGTGCTCGATGCCTACTTGCAGATCGCCAACGTCTACCGCCGCATGGATCGGCCGGCCGAGGCCCGCACGTCGCTGGAGCAGGCCCGCCTGGCCCTGCGGCGGATCCCGTCGGAGGCCCGTTTCGAACAAACCACCAACTTCAACCGCAAACAATGGGGCGAGCTCCTGGATCGCCTGTGCAGTCTGTGACCGTGCTCATCACGCTCCGCCGTGATGATTGCGGGTAGAACATCACGGCGGAGCGTGATGAGCACTCTTGAACCATGACCAATTTGCCCACCGATATCCTGATGCAACTTGTGCGGGCGCGATACACCTGCCTGGTGCAGCTTCGCGACCTGGGCCGCCGCCAGTTGGAGCTGATCGACCAGGGCAACGTTACCGGTCTGCTGGACGTGCTTTCGGTGAAGCAAAAACCGCTGGGCGACATCCAGCGGATCGAAAAGGCGCTGGATCCCTACCGCCAGCAAGACCCCGAGCAGCGGCAGTGGCGCGCGCCGGAGGACCGCGCGGCATGTGCCCGGCTTGTCCAGCAGGGCGAGGCGCTGCTCAAAGAGATCGTCGTCCAGGAAAAGCGGTGCGAAGAAATCATGGTCCAGAAGCGCGATGCCACCGCGATCCGGCTGCAGCAACTCCGCTCGGCCGGCCGGGCTCAGGGGGCCTATGCCGCGCCGGATTTCGCGGGCGTCAACCAGATCGACCTGGCCAGCGAGAGGTAAATAAGTCTTAGCACATAGCGCAGGATGGACCTCCCAGTCCGTCCACGATGAACAAGAACGGATCGACCACGAGTACATCGTGCCCGAGGTCCATCCTACGAATCAATCAAGATATCCGTCATGAGCCAAGCCGTGATTGCCGTTGATCCTGCCAGCCTCGACTCCAGCGCCGATCTGCAAACGATCCTGGCGGCCTGGCACACGGCCACGCTGCGGCTGGAGCAGACGCACAACGCGCTCCGCGAAGAGGTCCAGCAGCTCACGGCCGAATTGGAAGTCAAGAACCGCGAACTGGCCCGCAAGAACCGCCTGGCCGACCTGGGCCAGATGGCCTCGCACGTGGCCCATGAAGTACGGAACAACCTGGTGCCGGTCACGCTCTATCTGAGCATGCTCCGCCGCCGGCTGGGCGGCGACGCGGAAGGCCTCGACATGCTGGAGAAAGTCAGCGCCGGGTTCCGCGCCATGGACGTGATGGTCAACGATCTGCTGCAATTCACTTCGGACCGCGATCCGCAGTTGGCCTGGTTTCCCCTCCGCAAGCTGGTGGCCGACCTGGAAACCTCGCTGGCCCCCCAGTTCGCCGCGCAAAGAATCCGTTTCGAGCTCAAGGTTTCTCCGCAGCATAACGTGCGGGCCGACCGCGAAATGCTTCGCCGGGCAGTGCTCAACCTCGTGCTCAACGCCTTGGACGTAATGCCACAGGGCGGCACGCTGACGGTCAGCTCGGCCGTCTCGGGGGCACCCGGTACTCCGGGTCACGGTACGGAACTGCAGATTGCCGACAGCGGGCCGGGCCTGCCCGAGGATATCCTGCCGCGGGTCTTCGAGCCTTTCTTCACCACCAAGCCAGCCGGCACCGGCTTGGGGTTGGCCATTGTCTCGCGGATTGCCGAGGCCCACGGCGGCACGGTGACCGCTGCCAACGGCCCCGGGGCACCCGGTACTCCGGGGCGAGGCGCGGTTTTCACTTTGCGGTTCCCCGTCCATGAATCCGTTGTCTCTACTCAGGAGGCTGCCTGATGGCTGCTGACCCGTCCATCGTATCTTCCTCTTCGACCCCAAGTCCCGGGTGCTCCCGGAGCACCGAGTGCCCCGGCCACGTGCTGGTGGTCGATGACCACGCCCGGGCCCGCGAGTCGATGGCCGACGTGCTGCGGCATGCCGGCCACCGCGTGCAATGCTGCAGTTCCGCGGCCGAGGCCCTGCAGGTCTTGCAGACGGCCCGCTTCGATTGCATTATCACCGACCTGAAGATGCCGGGCATGACGGGCATTGAATTCATCGTGCAACTGCGGCAGCGGAAATGCCCCACGCAGATCGTCATGGTCACGGCCCACGCCACGGTGGCTACGGCCGTCGAGGCCATGCGGCACGGGGCCTTCGATTACATCGAGAAACCGTTCGAGGCCGATGCCCTGGAGCGATTGGTGACCCAGGCCATGCGGCATGGCCGGCTCGTTCACCCGGGCACCATGTACTCATCGTCGGCGGCCGACGCCTCGTCGGCGGATGCCGCTGCGCCGGCGATGATCGGCTCCAGCCCGGTGATGCAGGCCCTGCGGATGCGGATCTTGCAAATCGGACCGACGTCGGAGACCGTGCTCATCATGGGCGAAAGCGGCACCGGCAAGGAACTGGTCGCCCGGGCGATCCATGCCGCCAGCCATCGCCATGGCACGCCGATGGTCAGTTTGAATTGCCCGGTGCTCTCGGCCCACCTGATGGAAAGCGAGCTGTTCGGCCACGAGAAAGGGGCCTTTACCGGGGCCGACGCACCCAGGACCGGCCGCTTCGAATCGGCCCAGGGCGGCACGATCCTGCTGGACGAAGTCACCGAGATCGATCTGCCGCTGCAGGCCAAGCTGCTGCGCGTATTGCAAGAGAAATCGTTCGAGCGGGTCGGCTCGTGCAAGACGCTGCACGTCGACGTCCGCGTGCTGGCTACGACGAACCGCGATTTGCAAGGCGAAGTCTCGGCCGGACGCTTCCGCGAAGACCTGTACTTCCGCCTGGCCGTGTTGCCGTTGGTCGTGCCGCCGCTCCGCCAGCGTCGCGAGGACGTGGCGGAACTGGCCGCGTACTTTTTCAAGCGATCGGCCCAACGTCTGCAGCGCGACTGCTGCGTGCTGGAACCGGCCGCCGAGCAATTGCTGCTCGATTACCACTGGCCGGGCAACGTTCGCGAGTTGGAGAACATTATTACCAGGGCCTGCGTGCTGACGACGACCCGGAGTACCGGGTGCCCCGGCCGCGTGACGGCCGACGAACTGCGCCGCTGGTTGATCAGCCCGCCGTCGACCGCGAATACGCGGTGCCCGAACGGCGCCGGCCCCGAGAAGACCGTGCCCATCGGCATCAGCCTGGAGGAGATGGAGCGGCGTCTGATCGAGGCCACGCTGGAGCATTACGGCGGCCATCGCGCCCGCACGGCCAAGGCCCTGGGCATCGGCATCCGCACGCTTTCCGGCAAGTTGCGGCAATATGGTTACGCCCCCCGCGAGAAATCCTTTAGCACGGAGGCGGTGACACGCATGCAGTAGACCGGCAGACTCTGCCGCGCGCAAAGCGCAGAATTTGCCGATTGCCAACGGACGAGTAGGGTGGGACAAGATTGCGCAGCAAGCGCCGGCCCACCGGAATGTGCTTTCCAGCCGATCATGGTGGGCCTGCATTTGCTACGCAATCTGGTCCCACCCTACGAAAACCCCTATGGCACGTCGCTTGCACAGAATCCCGCAGACCCAAGATTTTCGCCATGTTAACCGGCTTGTTCCAATCGACCACGATACCCGTCTTGCAGGAGGTTGTGAGCTTCTCGCAGGCCCGGCACGCGGTCTTGGCGGGCAATATCGCGAACATCGACACGCCCGGCTACCAGGCCCGGGACCTGTCGGTCGAGGATTTTCAAGCTCGATTGAAGCAGGCGATCGAGGATCGCGACCAGCCGCCGATCGGCTCGCCCGGCGAGACGCAGCTTGCACCAAAGCCGTTGATGGCCGAGGTGGCCAAGTCATCGAAATCGATCCTTCGCCACGACATGGGCAACGTGGACATGGAATCGCAGGTCGCCGAGATGGTGAAGAACCACATGCAGAACAATTTGGCCTTGACGATCCTCACCGACCAGTTCCACGAGTTGCAGTTGGCAATTCGTGGAACCTTATGAACGTGAATTGACGAGTCTCCGCGAACCGCGTCACGGGGCAGTTAGAATATCGAACGAAAAATCTCAAATCTCAAATCTCAAAAATCAAATCTCAAAAATCAAATCTCAAATCGCAAATCCCTAGAAACTTAGAACTCAGAATGAGAGAAAAGAAAATGGGAGAAAAGAATATTTCTTTCTACCATTTTCCTTTCTAAGAACACATCCCCCAACCGTTCTCCCCAGGAGCTTCCGATGCTTTCCGCCCTCGACATTAGTACCAGCGGTCTGGTGGCGCAGCGGATGCGCATGATCCAGATCTCGAACAACATCGCCAACATCAAGAGCACGCACACCTCCAGAGGCGAAAAGGTGCCGTACCAGCCAAAGACAGTCGTTTTTCAAAGCGATGAGGCGGGCAGCAACGGCGCGGCCGGCGTGAAGGTCAGCTCGGTCGAGACCGTGCCCACCGAACCGATCTGGAGGCGCGAGCCGAACCATCCCGACGCCGTCAAGACCGGCCCGCACGCCGGCGAGGTGGCCTACCCGAACATCGACCTGATGACCGAATTCACCAATGCCTTGGAGGCAGCCAGGTCTTATGAGGCAAACCTGGGAGCTATGGACATTACCAAGGACATGGAACAACAAACACTGAGGATACTGGCGTAGAAAGCCAAGAAATCGGGCCGATCGGACCGATCGGACCGATATTTTTTCCCTTTGACCTAGACCACCATGACCCCGATTAGCGGTATCACGACTCCTCCCATCCTGCAACCAGGCCGGGCCAGCGGTGCGGCCGCGGGCGCCGAGGGTGGGCCGTCGTTCAAGGATTTCCTCGTGCAGTCGATCCAGGACGTGAACTCGATGCAGGCCGCCGCCGACAAGGCCGTGGAGAAACTGGCGACCGGCGGCGACGTCAACCCGGCCGAGGTGCTCACCGCCGTGCAAAAGGCCGACATCGCCTTCCAGATGATGATCCAAGTCCGCAACAAGCTGGTCGATGCGTTCACGCAGATCCAGGGCCTACAGATCTAAAATACGATGGACTTCCTCAACAAAGCCTTTGCTCAATTCAGCGACCTGTTCCGCTCGATGACTCCCGGCGGCCGGATCACGGCCGGCCTGCTGCTGGTCGTCGCCGTGGTCAGCGTCGGCTACTTGTTCCAGTCGCAGGTGAGCGGCGGCGACGAATACCTGTTCGGCGGCGCGTCGTTTTCCGCGCCCACGGTCCAGAAGATGGAGGGGGCCTTCGGCGAGAAAAACCTGAATGGTTACACGATCGAAGGCGGCCGCGTAAAAGTGCCCCACGCGCAACGGGCCGCCTACTTGGCCACCCTGGTGGAGAACAAGGCGCTGCCACGGAATTTCGGCGACTATCTCAAGGAAGCCGGAGACAGCGGCCTGTTGGAGTCGCCGAAGCAGCGAGAAGAACGACAGATCCATGCGAAGGAATCTGAATTGGCGATGGTGATCAATCACATGAAGGGGATTGAGAACGCCTGGGTGATGATCAATACGCAGCCCCAGACAGGCGGATTGGTTCCGACGACGCTGAAGACCGCGTCGGTCTTTGCGCAGGCGGCCGGGAGTGCGCCGCTGGAGGATGAACAAGTCGAGAATATCAAGTACTTTGTCGCCGGCGCTGCCGGTTTGGAGCCCAAGAACGTCACGATTTCCGACGGTAACGGCCGCATTCACCCCGGGGATGAAGCCGTAAATGGCGGTCCCGGCGGCGACCCCTACGCCCAGGCGGTACGAAACGCCGAACAGACCTGGACCACGAAGATCCGCACTGCCCTTTCGTATATCCCGAACGTCACGGTGACGCCCACCGTTACGCTCGACCACGAGAAAGGCAGCCGCAGCGTCGAAATCATGAACGACCCCAAGCCGGTGCCGGTACGGACTTCGGAGAACTCTCGCACATCAAACCGCGACTCAACTTCGCCCGGCGGCGCCCCGGGACTCAATGCGCAGGGCGGCGGGCCCAATGCGCCTGCCTCGCTCGGCACTAACGGCGTCAAGGGATCGAACGAGACCAGCGAGGAAACCAGGACCGATCAGGTCAACGTCGTTTCCTCGAAGAGCACCGAGAAGGAAACCTTCGGCCTCGCTACGAAATCGGTCAAGGTCTCCGTCGGTATTCCGGCCAGCTACTACGAGAAGGTATGGAAGGAACGCAACCCGGCCGGGGAGGGCGAAGAAGCCAAGAAGCCCGACCAGGCGGCGATCGACAAGATCAAAGAGGAGATCGCCAAGGACGTTACCACGCATGTTGCCAACTTGCTGCCGGCCGGGCCGGACGTCAAGGATCCCACGTCGCTGGTCACCGTGACGACCTTCCAGGACATCAAGGCCGCGGAGATCCCCGCTCCGGCGGCGACGCAGCGGGCCTTCACGTGGCTGGGGCAGAACTGGCCGATGCTGGCGATGGTCGGCCTCGTGCTCTTCAGCCTGGGTATGTTGCGCTCGGTGCTTCGCGGCGTTCCGGCCGGGGTACCGGGGTACCCGCGCGGGTGGCGGGTCGGCGGAATCGGCCACGGTCTCGATGCGCGTGACGGCGCCCGAGTCGAAGCCCCACGACCCGGAGTACCAGGTGCCCCGCGAAGAGGCGGTCGAAGTCACCGCAGCCCGCCGCCTCCGCCGCATGGCCGGCTCGGGCCCTTCGCTCCGCGACGAACTTTCCGAATTGGTGAAGGAAGACCCCGATTCGGCAGCCAACATCCTGCGTTCATGGATTGGACAGGTTAACTGATGATCATGAAACTTTCCCACGAGGGACTGCGCAAAGCGGCGATCCTGGTGGCCAGCCTCGATACGGCCGCGGCCGACGCGGTGCTCGAACAATTAACGCCGGAACAGGCCCGGCAGGTCCGCGAGATCGTCATGGAGATGGACGACATCGACCAAGGCGAGCAGCGGCGGGTGATCGACGAGTTCTTCCAGGTTGGGCCCAAGGTCCCGGCCGCGACCCGGAGTACCGGGTACCCCGCGGCCGGCGTCGAACTCGACGGCCGCCTGGCGTGGCTGACGTCCAGCGACCCGGACGACCGGGTGCCCCACCCGACGGGGCCCGACGATGCGGACCAGACGGCTTCACCGTCTGGACATCCGTTCCGCTTCCTCCAGGAGGCCGAGTCCGAGAAGCTCGTCCGCGTACTCAGCAGCGAGCGACCGCAGACGATCGCCTTGGTGCTGTCACATCTCTCGCCGGTGCGGGCAGCGGCCGTGCTGGCGCGGCTGCCGGGGAACGTGCAGGTCGATGTGATCCATCGGCTGGTCGACCTGGAAGAGACCGATCCGGAAATCCTTCGCGAGGTCGAGGAGGCCCTGCGGTCGAGGCTCTCGTCACCTGCAAGCGGGTACCCGGCAGGCGGGTGCCCCGTCGAAATGCAGCGCCGCCGCGTGGCCGGGCTGCAGGCCGTGGCCGGCATCCTGCAGGCCACCGATGGCCGCGTGGGCATGCAGATCCTCGACAACCTGGCCAGTCGCGACCGCGCGCTGGCCGAAAAGCTTGGTCCGCGATCCTTGACATTTGACGACCTGGCCGATCTGGAAGAGCGCGTGCTCGCCGCGGTTTTCGAGGAAGCCGGGCCGGAGCTGATGTTGCCGGCCTTGTTCGGCGCCGCGCCGGAACTGGTCGGTCGCGTGCTGGCCCCCATCCCGCAGGCCGACGCCCGCGCGATCCGCCACAAGCTCGACCATCCCGGCCCGATCCGCCTGAGCGACGTGGAAGAAGCCCGGCGGCAGGTTGCCCGCATCGCCAGCCGGTCAAATTATCGAGTGACTCATAACGCGGTCCGCACGGGACAAACAATCAACAAATCGTAGGGTGGGACAAGCGCAGCGCCGGCCCACCATGATCGAGAATCAAGACGAATTGATGCAAAATGACCGAGAAATGAACCGGATTGGTTCAGATTAAAACCGGAGCAATGGTGGGCCGGCGCTTGCTACGCAATCTGGTCCCACCCTACGGCTAAGAACTAAGCCCCAAACCCAAGACCCATGCCCACCATCATCCGCGCCACCGACAAAAATATGGCTACCGCCGGCGTGGCGTTCAACTTCGACGACATGGCCAGCCAGGCGAAGAACTACCTGGACCAGGTCCGCGCGGACGCGGCCAAGATCGTCGCCCAGGCCCAGCAGGAGGCCGCCGCCGTCCGCGCCAGGGCCCAGGCCCAGGGCCGGCAGGCGGCGCTGGCCGAAGTCGACCAGATGATCCAGCGGCAGCTTTCCACCGTCATCCCCGCCCTTCGACAGGCGATCCTCGATATCCATCAGGCCAAACAGGTTTGGCTGGCCCAGTGGGAAACGGCCGGCATCCACCTGGCGGCGGAAATCGCCAAGCGGCTCATCCGCAGCGAATTGACGCGGCAGCCCGAAATCCCCCTGACCCTGATTCGCGAGGCCCTGCAATTGGCGTCCGGCAGCGGCTCCGTGCGGTTGCTGCTGAACCCCGACGACCATCGGGCCTTGCAGAACGAGGTCCAGTTGCTCGTGCAGGAGATGTCGGGACTCGGCGAGACGCAGATCGTCGCCGATGCCTCGGTCTCGCCGGGCGGATGCCGCGTGGAAACCCGCTTCGGTTCGATCGATCAGACGTTCGAAGCCCAACTTGCCCGCGTCGAGGAGGAACTGCGGCCGTGACCAGCTCGATCATCGCCCAACTCGATCGCGTCATGACCACGGCCATCACGGGCAGCGTGGCGCAGACGGTCGGCATGACGATCTCCGCGGCCGGCTTTCCGGCGCCCGTGGGGGCCCTCGCGGAAATCCAGCGGGACCCGCAAACGGGTGCCCCCGGCACGCCGCTGTTGGCCGAGGTGATCGGCTTCCGCAACGAAATGACCCTGCTCTACCCCTTGAGCGACCAGACGGGCATTCGCCACGGCAACCGCGTGCGCCTGCGGCAGACGGCCCGCTGGCTGCGGGTCGGCGACGGGCTGCTGGGGCGCGTGCTCAACGCCTCGGGCCGGGCGGTGGACGGCAGGCCGCAGCCGGCGCTCGCCGAACGGGCTGCGCTCAATCGCCAGCCGCCGCATGCCTGCACCCGGCCGCGGATCGACCAGCCGTTGACTACCGGCATTCGCGCCATCGACGGACTGTTGACCTGCGGCAAGGGGCAGCGGATGGGGGTCTTTGCCGGATCGGGCGTGGGCAAGAGCGTGTTGTTGGGGATGATGGCCCGCTATACGTCGGCCGACGTGAACGTCATCGCCTTGATCGGCGAGCGCGGCCGCGAGGTGAACGAATTCCTCGAGCGCGACCTCGGTCCGCAGGGGCTGGCCAAGAGCGTGGTCATCGTGGCCACCAGCGACGAGCCGGCCCTGGTCCGCGTGCAGGCGGCAGCCACCGCCGCGGCGATCGCCGAGTACTTTCGCGATCTGGGCAAGGACGTCTTGCTGCTGATGGACTCGGTCACGCGCTATGCCATGGCCCAACGCGAGATCGGCCTGGCCGCCGGCGAACCGCCGGCCACGCGCGGCTATCCGCCTTCGGTCTTCGCCCTGCTGCCCAAGCTGGTCGAGCGGGCCGGGCGCAGTCCCGCCGGGAGCATAACGGCCTTTTTTGCCGTGCTGGTGGAGGGCGACGATCCCAACGAGCCGATCGCCGACACCGTTCGCGGCCTGCTGGACGGCCATACGTGGCTCGCCCGCAATCTGGCCAGCCGCGGTCACTATCCGGCCGTCGACGTGCTGAACAGCCTGAGCCGATTGATGTCGGACATCGCCAGCGAAGAGCATCGCCGCGCGGCCACGACGGTCCGCAGCCTTCTGGCCGCCTATCGCGACCACGAAGACTTGATCTCCATTGGGGCCTATCGTCGCGGCGGCAATAAGCTGGTCGATGCGGCCATCGACATGCAGGATGACCTGAACGGCTTTCTCCGCCAGCGCGTCGATCAACCCTCGTCGGTCGACGATGCGCGGGCGGGCCTTCTCGGATTGCAGCAAAAGGCGCAGAAACTTCTAGCGACGGGCACCCCGCACCCAGGGTCGGGGTCGCCGGGAGGCAAGACATAGCGATGGCCAGGTTCATTTTCCGATTGACGGCCTTGCTTCGCTTGCGCGAATCGCGGCGCGACGAATGCCGCGCTGCGCTGGCCGAGGCCTATCGCGTCGACGAGGCGCTCGCCAGGCAGCTCGAAGGCCTGGATCGCGAGCTTGACGCGCTGCGGGAATTCTGCCGCCGCAAGGCTTCACCCGGGGTTGTCGACATCGACCGGCTGGTCGAGGCCCAGCGCTACGAACTCGTTGCGCGGGCGCAGCGGCAGCGCATCGCCCAACAGCGCGAGACGGTGGCGGCCGAGATCGAGCGCCGCCGTCAGGCGCTGGTCGAGGCCGATCGCGAAGTCCGCGTGCTGGAGAAACTCCGCGAGCGACAGCTCGAGCAGCACCGCCGTGAAGAGGAGCTGCGTGAGACCAAGCGATTGGATGAAGTGGTCACGCAACAGGCCTTCCGGAAATTGCAGCCGGGGCACGCGGCGGGCGCCCACTTGTGGCTGCGGGTCGCACGGGAGGAAGCGCCATGATCGGCAAATGGCTGGGCATGCTGGTCTCGCTGGTCGCCGCGGTGTGCGTGGCCACGGTCATCGCCGCGTTGGTCCTGATCGTGTTTTATGCGCAGTCCTGGAAGGTCAGCCGCGAGCGCCTCGTCCAGGCCATGGCGATCTTGCAGGGCAAGAGCCCCGATGTGCTCATTCCACCTCCGCCGCCGAAAAAGGAAAACGACAGCGAACAGCCGTCCTTCGAGCAGTTCCTCGCCGCCCAGGGATTGAAGGCCCGCGACCTGGAACAACGCGAGTTGACCGTGCGGGCGAATATCCAGCAATTCCAGGAGGAACTCAACAAGATTGTCGAAGAGAAGAAACGCGTGCAGTCGGTGCGCGACGACCTCAAGGAGAAGCTCGACGAAATGAACACCAGTGCCGCGGCCGCGGGCGTCGAAAACGTCTTGCAGACCTTGCAGTCGCTCAAACCCAAACAGGCCAAGGCACTAATCGCGCAGAGACTGGAGAAAGGCGAGATCGACGCCGTCGTCAAACTGTTGACCAATATGTCGGACGGCAAACGGGCCAAGATCATCGCCGAGTTCAAGACCGCGGCCGAGATGGAGCAGATCGGCGAGGTCCTGGACCGCATCCGCCAGGGACAGCCTACGAAGAGCCTGGTCGATGACACCGGAAAGAAACTTCAACCGCCCAAGGGGCCAGGTTCGTGACATGTCGGCAATGAATTGTGATATCCTTGCGCCCTTGACCGCAAACGATGCGACGTACGCCGACAACACGGCCGCGGGCACCATGTCGGGCACCATGTACCCAGGGTTGGGGTCGCCGGCAAACTCGCAGACCACGTTCAGCGACTACCTGCAACGGGCGCAGACGCAATCAACCAGTACGGCGGCGGGCAGCGGGGAATGGAGCAACTCTGAGTCGAGCGATACAACCGGATCGCAGACGCCGACTTCATTCAGCGCGACGCCGCAAGCGGATGCCGGCGCCGCGGAGCGCCCGTCGAGTTGCGCCCTGCGGACCAACCGTCCCTGCGGACCAGCGATGATTCTTCGTCCGGCCGACAGGATACGACGGCGGCCGCCTCGTCACAGCGCGATGCTCCGCCGCCAACGACTTCATCAGACGATGGCAACGATGGCCGCCAGGTCGCCAGCGGGTCGTCGAACACGGACTCCGGCCAGCCGTCAGGCGCGGCCCAGGAAAACGACGCCCACGGGGTCAAAAAGGGCGGCGGTTCGACCCCGGTCGTCGATATCAACATGGTCGCCGGCACGGCGGCGAACGCGGCTCTGGCAACGCATGCAAGCGGCACTCCTGCGAGCAATGCCCAGGCGGCAACGGCAACATCACCGGCCCCCGCCAGCGCGAAACAGAACAACGCAGCGGCGGGACCGGCTGCCGGTAGCGTCTCGCAAACGGCAATGATCAGTGCAAACGGCCAGGAAGTTGCCCCGGAAGCGACCGCGGCGGTCCCGGCAGATCCGGCCGCGCGGACTGCTGCCGCCACGGTCCAACCATCAGCCGCGACGACAACGGCAGGGCCGGATGAGCCGGCAGCCGGAAAGTCCACCGCGGCCGGCGCCGATCCGCTCGCGGCGGCCGCCGCGACCCTGCCTGCCGATCAGAGACCAAGGCAGCCGACCTCGCCGCCACCCGCAAGCGGGTACCCGACTGCCGTGAGCGGTGTCGGCGCGGCGTCTGCCAATCAAGTCCCCGATGCGCCCGCCGCTCCGGGGTCTCCGGCCAACGACGATGCGCTGCTGGTTCCTGACGTACAACCCGCACGAGATCAACGGGCGACATCCGCCATCGAGTCGCTTTCGCCACCCGCAAGCGGGTACGCGGCTTCCGGCAACGGCACGAGCACGACGGCGACGCAGCAAGGGAACCCGATTTCCGGCCCGCCTATCGCGGCCGCGCAGACGGCTTTGCACAACACGACTGCCTCCGGCGGCTCGAGCACGACACAAACCGCCGATACCAGCTTGAGCCAGGCCGACCGCGTGCGCTTCGTGCAGCGCGTGGAACAGGTCTTTCAGGACCTCGACGGCCAGGGCGGCAGCGTCCGCCTGCGACTGAGCCCGCCGGAACTCGGATCGCTGCACATCGAAATCAATGTCGGCAAGGGGGAAATGACCGCCAGGATCCAGGCCGAAACGCCCGCCGCGCGAAACGTCCTCCTTGATAATCTGCCGGTCCTCCGCGAACGGCTGGCCCAGCACGACATCAAGGTGCAGAGTTTCGACGTCGACCTGATGGACCGTTCCAGCGGCGGCATGTCCAACCAATCGTCGCAGTACCAGAATCCTGCCCAGCAAAACCCCAGCGGCATGTTCGTCCACGCGCCGTTGCGCGGCAACAGCGAGTTGCCCGACACGGTGGCGGCCGCGCCATCCCGTCCGGTGAGCGACGGAGGTCGCCTGAACGTCGTCGTGTGAGAAACCGTTTCCCAAGAACAAACCCATTCAGCAAAGGAGCCAGCATGTCAACCGCAGTCACCAATCCCACCACGTCCACCGCCGCCACCGCGGCCACCGCGGCGGCAAGTTCCAGTGCAACCAGCACCAGCAGTTTGCAATCGCTCACGGTCAACGACTTCACCCAGATGCTCGTGACCGAATTGCAGAACCAGGATCCGACGCAACCGATGAGCAACACCGATCTGATGAACCAGGTGAGCCAGATCCAGTCGATCGAGAGCAATCAGCAGTTGACCAGCACCTTGCAGGCGGTGGCCCTGGGGCAGAGCATCGCCTCGGCCGGGAACCTCATCGGCCGCACGGTGAGCGGACTGGATGCCAACGGCAACCAGGTGAACGGCACGGTCAATTCGGTTTCGATTTCCAACGGCAGCGCGACGTTGAACGTCGGCAGTTCGGCCCTCCCCCTGAATAACGTAACCCAGATCTCGCAGGCCAGCAGCGGCTGAGCGCTGTAGGTACAGCGGAATTCATTCCGTCCGTAGCACGGAGTTCATTCCGTGCAACAAGACTGAACACAGAAGAAATTCCGGGCCATGAACAACAAACATTACGAAAGGGAGCGATAAATCATGAGTCTAGCATCCGCCATGAGCACGGCCTTGACGGGCCTGAGTGCCTCGGAAACGCAGATCGACGTCATCGGCAACAACCTGGCCAACGCGAACACTGTGGGCTTCAAGGCCTCCGACGTGCTCTTTGCCACGCAGTTCTTGCAAACGCAGAGCGTTGGTTCCGCGCCCACCGCCACCAACGGCGGCACCAATCCACAGCAACAGGGCCTCGGCGTGGAGGTGGCACAGATTACGCCTAATTTCTCGCAGGGTACGATCTCCGCGGCCAACAGCCCCACCGACCTGGCCATCCAGGGTGACGGTTTTTTCATCGTCCAGGGCGAAGACAATCAGCAGAACTATACCCGCAACGGCACCCTTACGACCAATGCCCAGGATCAACTGGTCACGGCCACCGGCAACCGTGTAATGGGTTATGGCGTCAACAACAATTTCGAGATCGATGCGTCGCAACTTCAGCCGATTACGATTCCCCTGGGCAGCGCCATGGTGGCCAAGGCCACGACGGAAGCCACCTTGCAAGGCGCGCTGACGCCCACCGGCGATATCGCCAATACGGCCGCCATCAGCCAGACAGGCGTGCTCACCGACGGGAGCTATACCTACCCCGGCAGCAACACCACTCCCGCCAATGGCATGACGGCGGCCCAGAGCGGCGCCGGACCCCTCAACGGTACGTACAGCTATTACGTGACCTTCGACAACGGCAGCGTGGAAAGCAAGCCGCAACCGCTCAGCGGCCACCGTAACGGTGACTAATGGGCAGGTCACACTCTCGAACTTGCCGACCGACAGCTCGGGAGACTGGACGGGAATGACGATCTATCGCAACGTAAACACTCCCGGTTACCCGGATTACTACCCGCTTCCCAACGCCACGGACTTGCCGATGGGGACCACAACCGTCACCGACGACACCCCCGATTCAACCCTCATTACCAACTTCACCAATAACAAGACAACTTTGAACATGAACGGCGCCCTCTCCGGCGGTCCCACGGCGGCCCTGACTATGGATCCCGCCACCAACACGCCAGTGGCCGGCAACCTCACCGGCACGTACCAGTATTACGTGACCTTCTTCAACGACCAGACCAACGTGGAAAGTCGACCACAACTGGTAGCGACCACCTCACCGACGTTGGCCGGCAACTCGGTCACGCTTTCGAACTTCCCGCCCCCGACTTCAGGGACATGGACGTCGGAGCGGATCTATCGCAACACGAACGATACGCCGGGAGACACGAATTATTACGAAATTGCCGACATTCCAATCGCGACCGCGACCGCCGGTGGCTACACTTTCGTCGACAACTATTCTGACGCGTCGATCCAAGCCGGCGGCATGGCTCCGGTGGACAGCAGCGATCAGGTGCCTGCCGGCTCCAACATCTTGAATTTCAACGGTCCGCCTGTCACCGCCTCCACCTTGCTCCAGAACGTGGTGGAATATAACGCCTCATCCGGAACTTACTCATACCTTTTTCCGCTTCCCGCTCCGACGGCAACGGACCCGAATCCAACCGCTACTTTGAGTTTTACCGGCAGCAAGGGCGGGAGCACGCTGACCACGCAAACTCTCACCATCACGGACACCTCGAACCTCAAAGACCTGGCGGATTTCATGCAAGGCGCTCTCGGCATACAGTCACCCACATCGAGCAACTCGATTCCCGTCGATTCCGTCTCCGGCCTGCCAGCGGGCGTGACCATCACCTCCGACGGCAAAATCCAGATCGTGAGCAATGACGGCGTCGCGGAAGCCACCAGCGTCGATCTTTCCTCGCTGCAATTGACCAGCGGCGGTGCGACCAGCAACGTGGACCTGCCGTTCAACCAGACTCAAGCCGCTGTCGGCCAGGGAACGACAACCAGCTTCACCGCATACGACAGCTTGGGCACGCCGCTGCCGGTGACCATCACCGCCGTTCTGGAAAAGGTTGACAGCAGTCAAACCATCTATCGCTGGTATGCCGACTGCGGTGAGAACGACCCCGCCAGTGGGGAGCAACAAGGCATCGCCGTCGGCACGGGCACGGTCACCTTCGACGGCGAGGGCAACTACGTCCCCAACTCGGCATCCAATACGACCGTTTCCATTGGGCGGGCCCATGAACCCTCGGTCAAACCACTGGACTTTAATCTCGATTTTTCCCAAGTCTCCGGCCTTGCCGCAAGTACCCCGTCGTTGTCCGTGGCGAGCCAGGACGGTTCTGCGCCGGGAGTCTTGAACAGTTTCAATATCAGCGCTACCGGCCTGATCAGCGGCGTTTTCAGCAACGGCATCAGCCAAGACTTGGGACAGATCCAACTGGCGCGATTTACCAATCCGGCTGGTCTGGAACAGGTCGGGCAGAATATGTATACTACCGGCGTCAATTCGGGTTTGCCGATCACGGGTGACCCGGGCCAGGCGGGGAACGGCACAATCGTGGCCGGATCGCTGGAGTTGTCGAACACCGATATCGGCGGCAGCCTGATCAACCTGATTACGACCTCGACGATGTATCAAGCCAACACGCGGGTGATCACGACTGCCACGCAGTTGTTCGATGATTTATTGCAACTTGGACGCTAAATGATCACATTAACCCACTTGGGAGGCGAACCGTTCATCCTCAACGCCGAGTTGATCCAATACGTCGAGGCCCGGCCCGACACGTTCATCACCCTCACGACCGGCCAGCGGCTGATGGTGGCCGAGGCGATGGACGAGGTGCTGCGGCGGGCCATGGTCTACCAGCAGGCCAAGCACTTGCTGCCGCCGCCGGTTGCACGTGCCGGCCCGTAGGTCCCTCCTGCCGGGAGGGACGATTGTGCTCCCGGCCGCCAGAAAGCTTCGCGTTTTCCGCTAAGTGATCGCACATTAGTCCTTTCCGGCAGAAAGGACCTACTTGATGGGCGGGTGACGGCCAAAAAAACGTCACATACGGAACAGATGGACAATCGGCAGCGAAACAGAGGAGTCTTTTTCCGCGCATGCCGCCCAACGGGCACCATGTACCCATGGTCGACTTAGAATTGAGAGACTATCCGGAAAGCCCTCGCCCCCTGCCCCTCTCCGGGCACCGCGCAGCGGTCGGGGAGGGCGGAGCTTCGTAGACCCAACGAGACTGACATGGCCAAAACATCATCCAACCCTGAAGGGACCACCGACGGCGCTGCACCCAAGCCGGCCAAAGGATCGATGCTGGGCAAGATCGTGGTCCTTGGCCTGGTCGTGGTGGTGGTCGCCGTGGAATGCGTGGTGGCCTACCTCTGCATTCCTTCCGCGTCGGACTCGGCATCGGCCGCGAGCAACGCGGCCAAGCCGCCGGCCGATCGCAAAAAAGGCGAAGCCGAGCCGGCCGCGGAAGGCGGCGAGGCCGCGAACGTGGAGGTCGACCTGAGGGAGTTCTCCGTGACCATTTACCAGCCGGCCTCCAACTCGACGTTGCGGATCGATTTCCATTTGTATGGCATCGTGGCCGCCGAGAACGAGAAAGAGTTCGACCATCTCTTCGAGCTGAACCAGAACCGTTTCCGCGAACAGGTCAACCTGACGGTCCGCAGCGCACAGATGGCCGATCTGACCGATCCCAGCCTCGGCTTGATCAAGCGAACGATCCTCGACAAGGCGAAAAATATTCTCGGCAAGCCGCTGTTGCAAGAACTGGTCATCAGCGATTATTCTTCGCTGGAAAACTAAACGTTTCATCAACCCGCAAGGAACGGATTCCTATGGCGAACGACGATTCCCTGATGAGCCAGGAAGAGATCGAGCGGATCTTCAGTCAAACGAAGGACCCGGCGGGGCACCCTCTGGGTCCGGCCAAGTCGCCGCCACCGGCAAGCCTTCCCGCGCGGAGCGGGGAGCCCAGCCCGGCGCCTGCCGGGCACCATCTACCCATGGCCGCCGGCGGCAAGGACGACCAGCCTTTGGCCCAGGACGACATTGAAAAACTGCTGAGCGAAACGGGCGGGCACCATGCACCCATGGTCGTGGTCGACCCGCCGGCCGCAGCGCCTGCCGCTGCCACGGCGGCGGTTGCGTCGCGGCCGCTCAACACGGCTGGGACCGTTGCGGCGCCTGGCGACCACGACCATGGGTACACGGTGCCCGACAAGGCGCCCGCCGCCGCCGGCTCGCAGTCGCGGAAACCGGACATCGCCACGCAGGACATCGAGTATCTGTTCGCGCAAGCCGAGAAGGCCCTGGAATCGGTGAACTCCGGCGGGGCCGGGGCGCCCGCGCAGCAGGGTCGTGGGTCGGGCGAGGTTCCCCCAGGCGTCTCTTCCTATCGGCTCAACGAGTTCTCTCCCGCCGCGCCCTCGACGGAAGCTGCTACCCTCGATCTGATCCGCGACGTCGAACTCGATCTGAAGATCGAGTTGGGCCGGACCCACATGTATCTGGAGGACGTACTGAAGCTTCGCAGGGGGTCCGTCGTGCCGCTGGACAAACTGGCGGGCGATCCGGTCGACGTTTACGTCAACGGCCGCCTCATCGCGCGGGGCGAAGTGCTGGTGTTGAACGACAGTTTTTGCGTCCGCGTTGCCGAACTGATCGTGGGCGCCAACGTGTTCGCCTGAAAACAATGTATGCGGCACACTCGGTGTGCCGCCTGCCCACGGCACACGGAGTGTGCCGGATACGAACGCAAGGAAGCGCAAACATGCCTGCACTCATCACTGTACTTGGATCATGCCTCGTCGCGGCCTCGGGCGCCATGTATTCATGGTCGGCGGTTGCCGCCGATCGTCCTGCCAATCCTCCCGGAGAGCCCTGGTGGAACAATCCGCCGACCGCCACCGGGACCACCTCGGGGCCGGGGCTTACGGACCCTGGACCCGCCGACCACGACCAGGGAGACAAGGCGCCCGACACGCTGCCCGCGGCCGGCTCGGGGGCCCGAATCGCGGAAGTCGCACCTCCGGGCGGCGCAGGGCTCGTGGCCGAATTTGCTCCCGATCCGCCCGGCACGCGGCATTCCGATGGGGCACCCGCCGCGGGTCGCCCGCCGCCTTCCAACAAGATGCCGCGGCGGCGGGCACGCCCGCGGCAAGTAAGCCCGCAACCGGTACGCCGGCGGAAAAGGCGAAGGCCGCCGACCACGAGTACATGGCGCCCGCGGCCTCCGCCGCAGATCATGCGTTGCGGCCGCCGCAGCAGCTTCCGGCGACCCAAAGTACCGGGTGCCCCGCCCCTGCCGCCAGTCCCCTGTCGGTGGCGCCCGCGACGGGCGAGGCACCGGGGTGCCCGCCTGCGGGTCGTGGGTCGCCGGCAACAACTCCTTCGTCCCCGGCCGGGTCGCCGGAGTCGGCCGCGCCCTTGGGCCTGGGCAGTCACAACGACAAGAATGCCCAGGGCAAGAGTTCGCCGCTCAGCGCCATGATCACGGTCGGCGGCAGTCTGGCAATCGTGCTGGGGCTTTTCTTTATCGTCGCCTGGGCCATGCGCAAGACCGCTCCCCGCGGGTCGCTTGTGTTGCCCAAGGAGGTCTTCGAGATCCTCGGCCGCGCCCCCCTCGGGGCCCGCCAGCAAGTGCAACTGCTGCGCTGCGGCAACAAGCTGCTGCTGGTGTCGATCACGCCCAACGGCACCGAGACCTTGACGGAAGTGACCGATCCGCTCGATGTCGATCGCATCGCCGGCATCTGCCAGCAGGCCCACCCCAAGAGCGCCACGACGGCCTTCCGCCAGGTCTTTCAGCAGTTGGCCCCCGCGTCCGGCGAACCGTCGGAACTCGACAATCTCGAGCCGCCAGGCACGCGCCGCAAACGCTATCGCTGGGAGGAAAAACATGCGTGAGAGAAACAAATTTCAAATTTCAAATTTCAAATCCCAAATCTCAAGTCTCAAATCTCAAATCTCAAACTTCAAATTTCAAATTTCAAATTTCAAATTTCAGATCTCCAATTGCCTGGCCGGAACTGCCGGGCACCGGCTCGGGCTGGTGAAGCTGCTCGCGCTGGCGCTGGCTCTTTGCGCGGCTTTGCCTGTGGCGCCGGCCCGCGCCGAGGACGCCGGCAGCCGGCCGTTGGCGCTCAATCTGCCGCCCGAAGTGACCGCCGGTCCGGAGAAGTGGGTCAGCCCGGAGGGACTCAGCTCGACGATCCAGGTGATGCTCTTGCTGACGGTGCTCAGCCTGGCGCCCGCGATCCTCTTGATGACGACCTGCTTCGTCCGCGTGGCGGTGGTGCTGAGCATGTTGCGGCAGGCCCTGGGCACGCAAACGCTTCCGCCCAACCAGGTGCTCACCTCGCTGGCCATGTTCATCACGCTGCTGGTGATGGCCCCGACCTGGAAGCAGGTCTACGACCAGTCGATCGTCCCCTATACGAACAAGCAGATCGGCCTGGAACAGGCCTGGACCCGGGCGCAGGTCCGATCCGGCAGTTCATGAGCGCGCAGATCGAACGGACCGGCAATACCGAAGACGTGCTCTTGTTCTGGAAGTATGCCTCGACCGAGCCGGCCCCCGCCAAATATGACGACGTGCCGCTGACGGTCCTCCTGCCTGCCTACATGCTCAGCGAATTAAAGACGGCGTTCCTCATTGGATTCCAGATTTACCTGCCGTTTTTGATCCTCGACATGGTGATAGCCAGCGTGATGGTCTCGATGGGCATGCTCATGCTGCCGCCCACGCTGGTCTCGCTGCCGTTCAAGATCCTGCTGTTCGTGCTCGTGGATGGATGGCATCTGGTGGTCGGCATGTTGATGCAGAGCTTCCAGGTACTACGTTGAGGAAAGCCATGACTCCTGATTCGTTGGCGGAACTGGCCATTGGACTCGGTCGCGAAGCGATCTGGATGAGCCTCTTGATTTCGGCCCCGGTGCTGCTGGCGGGAATGGTGGTGGGCCTGGTGATCGGCCTGCTCCAGGCGGTGACGCAGATCCAGGAACAGACGGTGGCCTTCGTGCCCAAGATCGTGATCATGATCCTGGTATTGAGCTTCACGCTGCCCTGGCTGCTGAGCCAGATGATGCAATACACGATCGACCTGATCGCGGGAATCCCAGGGAGATTCTGACGACGATGAACTCGCTGGCGATTCTGAACGTCGAGAAATTCCTGATCTTCACCCTGGTCTTGACGCGGACCAGCGGCCTGCTGATCGCCTCGCCGGTGTTCGGCTCGACGCAGGCCCCGGCGACAGTCCGCGCCCTGATCTCGCTGGCCTTGGCCGCGCTGATCATGCCCAGCCAATGGTTCGCCACGCTGCCCTATCCCGGCAGCCTGCTGGTCTATGTGCTGGTCATCGGCAGCGAGCTGGTGATCGGCCTGGTCCTGGGGATGGGAATCTCGATCCTGCTGGGCGGGATCCAGATGGCGGGCGACATGGTGAGCCGGGTGGGCGGACTCACGCTCTCCGAGATCTTCGATCCCACCACGTCCAGCAACGTCCCGCTCTTCTCGCAATTGCTGGGCCTGCTGAGCACGGCCCTGTTCATGATCCTCGGCGGGCATCGCATGCTGTTGGGCGGCCTGCTGGACACCTTCAGCGCCATCCCGCCCGGCGGCGGCCTGGCGATGTTCTTCGGCACGGGCAACGGCGCCTCGGACCCCGGATTTCTCGCTTCGCTGGTCCAGATGTTTCTCTTGCTGATCACGCAGAGTTTCCACGTGGCGATCCGCGCCGCGGCCCCCGTGGTGACCGCCGTGCTGCTGGCCACGCTGGTGCTGGGGCTGATCAGCCGCACGCTGCCGCAGTTGAACGTGATGGTGGTCGGCTTCGGCCTGAATGCCATGATCACCTTCGGCGTCTTTTTCCTTACCCTGGGCGCCAGCCTGCTGGTTTTCCAGGACCAGATCGTGCCCACCGTGCAGGTGCTCTTCCAAGGCTTGCGGATCCCGGCACATTAGGAAATCCGAAATACGAATATCGAAATCCTAAACAAATCGGAAATCCAAAAAGGCAAATTCAAAACGGTTTTCGTCATTCCGATTTTGCATTTTGAATTTGTTTCGGATTTCGATGTTCGTGTTTCGGATTTTGTCATTTCGGCACATTGCTCCTAACATTCACCTCTCCCGATGGCGGAAACCGACGGCGACAAAACGCAGGATGCAACTCCGCACCGCCGTCAGCAGGCGCGGGAAGAGGGCCAGGTGGCCAAGAGCCAGGACCTGGCCTCCGCCGCCTTGCTGCTGGTCGGGCTGGCGGCCGTGCTCTGGCTGGGCGGCGCCGTCGTGGACATGGTGGGGCGCTACGCCGCCGAACAACTGGGCGGCGAGGCCTGGCTTGCGGCCGACCCGCAGTTCTTTGTCGCCCATGGGCAGCACGTGGCCTATGCCCTGGCTTGCTGCATGCTGCCGATCTTTGGGGTGCTGATGTTCACGGGCATCGCCGCGAACTTCCTGCAAGTCGGTTTTCTCTTCCTGCCGGAGAAACTGGCTCCCGACCTGACGCGTCTGGACCCCTTGCAAGGTTTCGCGAGGCTCTTCTCGCTGGCGAATCTGGTGCGGTTGGTGATGGGACTTTTGAAGATGGCCCTGGTGGCGGGCGTGGCCTATGCCAGTCTCTATGGCCAGCGGCAGAAGGTGCTTGGTCTGGCCGCGATGTCGACGCCGGAAATCGCCGGCTTTCTCACCTCCGTGCTGATCTGGACGAGCCTCAAAATCGCCCTGGCCTTGCTGCTGCTGGCGGTCTTGGACTACGGCTTTCAGTGGTGGAAGCAGGAGCGGGACCTGCGGATGACGACGCAGGAGGTCCGCGAGGAATTGAGGAACCTGGAGGCCAATCCGCAGATGACTGCGCGGCGGAAGCAGGTCCAGCGGCAACTGGCCATGCACCGCATTTCCGCCGCGGTGCCCAAGGCCGACGCCGTGATCACCAACCCGACCGAATTGGCGATTGCCATCCAGTACGATCCCCAGACCATGGCCGCGCCGATCGTGGTGGCCAAGGGGGCCGGCCTGATCGCCGCGCGGATCCGCAAGCTGGCCCTGGAGCACGGCATTCCGATCCTGGAGCGCAAGCCGCTGGCCCAGGCCTTGTATCGCGAGGTCGAGATCGATCACCCCATTCCCCAAGAGCGTTACGCCGCCGTGGCCGAGGTGCTGGCCTACGTCTATCAGCTCAAAGGGAAGAAGATCCCCACGCCGGAGAAGCGGTAGGGACCGGTACTTGGCGGGTGCGCTCGTAGTCCCGCGCGGGCATCATGTACTCATCACTGTGCTAATGGACCGTATCGAGCGCAGCGGCACGGAGCCATGTAGGCCGGAACAAGCTTGCGCAGTTCCGGCGTTGATGCCGATTCGTGCCGGAACTGCGCAAGCTTGTTCCGGCCTACGCCCCCGCCACACAACTCAATCGCTCATTTTCAATGCAAAGATCAATAATGGACCGTATCGAGCGCAGCGGCACGCAGGAAATCGGAGAGCCCTTTGAAGCCCTTGCGCTTGGCGGTGGTTTCCAGCACAGCTTTTTCTTCGGCCGTCAAACGCACATTGACCTGCTGGGTCCGCGTGCCTTCCCTGGCGGGAGTTGGCGGCCTCTGCCCCTGTTCCAACATGAAGGCCACCGCGCCGCGCAAGGCCTCCTGCGTATCCTGGATGCACTCGTCGGCGGTCTTTCCATCGCCGAAGACGCGCGGAAGTTCGAGACCGCGACCGTACCAGTGCCCGTCTTGGCAATTCAGGATGACTTGATAATCCGCAGCGATTCGCCCGGCGTCCTTCAATAGTTGCGCAGCAAAGGGACGGTCAATCGCCTTGACAGATTTTCTCGACTTGCCGGACATAGTAGGGCTTCACCTTCATCCCGCCAGCCGGGCCATCGTCTCCACCAGCCCCTTCACGGCGTCGACGCTCTTCTGAAAAGCGGCCCGCTCGCTCTCGGAAAGTTGCAACTCAATGATCCGCTCCACGCCCGCCGCGCCCAGGATCACCGGCACGCCGACATAGAACCCGCCCACGCCGTATTCCTTCTTGCAGTAGGCGGCGCAGGGCAGCAGCCGCTTCTTGTCGCGAACGATCGCCTCCACCATCTGCGCGGTGGCGGCGGCCGGGGCGTAGTAGGCGCTGCCGGTCTTCAGCAAGGAAACGATCTCGGCCCCGCCGTCGCGGGTCCGCTGCACGATCTGGGCAAGCCGCTCGGGAGCGATCAGATTGGCGACGGGGATGCCGCCCACCGAGGCGCAACTGGCCAGCGGCACCATCGTGTCGCCGTGGCCGCCCAGCAACATCGCCGAGACGTCTTCCACGCTGACGTTGAGCTCCATGGCCAGAAACGCGCGGAAACGGGCCGTGTCCAACACGCCCGCCTGCCCCAACACCCGCTGCGGCGGAAAACCGGTCACCTGCCAGGCCCTTTGCACCATGGCGTCCAGGGGATTGCTGACCACGATCACGATCGCCTCGGGGCTGCTCTGGCGGATTTCCTCGGAGACGGCGGCCACGATGCGGGCGTTGGTGTTCAAGAGATCGTCGCGGCTCATGCCCGGCTTGCGGGGGATGCCGGCCGTGATCACCACCACGTCGCTGCCGGCCGTGTCGTCATAGTTCGTCGTGCCCGTCACGCGGGCGTCAAAATCCATGATCGGGCCGGCCTGGAAGAGATCCAGGGCCTTGCCCTTGGGCATGTTCTCGGTCTGGGGAATGTCCAAGAGCACCACGTCGCCCAATTCGCCCGCCGCACACCAGTGGGCGGTGGTCGCTCCCACATTGCCTGCCCCAATAATCGTGATCTTCGCGCGCTGCATTGCTGGCTCCTGGTAGGTCCCTTCTGCCGGAAGGGACTGATATGCGATGACTTCGTGAAAGGTCCGAGGTTTTTCGAACAGTTTTGCGTACAGTAGTCCCTCTCGGCAAGTGGGGCCTACCGCTATCGCTGCCGGGCAATCACCTGCCGGAAAAACTCCTGGTCGGATTGCCGAATAGATAATAATAGCAGGCAGACCCCGATCATGGCTAGCACCAGGAGGCCAACGACGGCCCCGGTGGTGGGACTTTTTGTTGAGATCGCCGCCGGTTTCCAGAGCGGCGCGGGGCCAATCAGCAGCGGCGCGGTCTGCATCGCCCGGGAAGATGCGGGGTTGGCCTCCTTCTCCCCCTGGGAAAGTACCGTGGGATACTGCCAGGTTTTCAGGAAGAACCCGGTCACCTCGACGCCCTCGCCATACGACGGCGGCCCCCCTAATGGCATTCCATCCGGCAAGTCCAGCGTGCAAAACACCAGGGGATTGCCCTGCCACCCGCACGCGGGTACCCGGTCGGCCACGAGGTCGATCTCGAAATAATGGTCCGCTCCCAGACGGGCTGCGACCGCCGGATCGTCAACGGGCACGCGGACGACGCGGCATGCCTTGCCCGAGAGCTTCACCAGGCGGCCGCGCTGGGCGGCCGGGGTACCCGCTTGCGGGTCATGAAACAAGGCCGGCAGTCCCGGCGACGACCCGTCGAGGTCCGCCGCATCGCCGACCGCGACCATGGGTACATCGTGCCCGACGTGGTTCCCGAGGCGGGCCGGATCGGCATTCTTGGCCAGCACAAGCAGGCGATAAAATGCATCGTGGTCGGCGGCGGTCAACGCGGACTGGTCCTGAATCCCTTGCAGCAGCCCAAAATCCATGCCCAGGTCGCCCAAAGGCGAATCGTTGCGCCATTGCACCCGCGGCGCCACGATCACGGCCATCGGTTCGACTGCCGACCGCGACCATGGGTACATGGTGCCCGACATGGTGCCCGCCGGCACGTATTTGACAAAGACCCCGTCCACCGTCACACGCTCGCTCGTAGTCCCGCCTTTAGGCGGACTGCCGCCGGCCATGAGTGCATGGTGCCCGGGCGGGACTGCGAGCGCCGTAGCCGTGTAAACCACCGCCCGCTGCGGAGAGTCGGAAAGCGTCACGCTGCATCGCCAGAGCGGTTCGCCGTTTTGGTCGTCCACCCGCTCTACGGACGCGAGGGAACCTTGGAGTTGGCACACCCGCCCTCGCTGGCGCTTGGCCTCCGCGGGAGCGACCCGCAAGAGGGTGCCCGGCCTTTCGGCGGCCGATATCTCTGGCAACATCATCCGCTGCAGCCGATCGGCCGGGCAGTCGCGCAACCGCACGGCGATGCGGCGGATGGCGTCGAGTTCCTCGGCGGCGATTTGCCGGTCATCGGAGAATTTTGCGAAAGCTTCCTCGCCGATGCCGCAGGCATGGAGGTAATCCAAGACGCTTGGCCCCACCGCCTCCGCCCGTGACACGATCGTCGCCAGAGCCAAGGCCAGCAGAAGCCAGCGGCAAGGATGCCGCAGGGCCAAAAGTCGGAAAAGTCGAAAAGGACGCGTGGAATTAAGCATCGAGACGGCGTACACCGGTTCACTCGGATAGTGGCGGATCAATGCTTGATTCTAGCAAAAAACGCCGGATTTGGGGATGGGATTGGCAAAATGCAGGATTGACGCATACCGTGTTTCTGGGAGAATCCCAGCACGCAGTTCTTATACCACGGAGGTCGTGCCGTGTGCTCAAGAGCGCCTAGCCAACCAGCTCCTTATCCGCCGTAATCGGCAAACACGGCATCCAAGGCCATGATCGCCAAATCCTTCTGATGGGGGCCCAGACTATCCGAGTTGCCTGCCGCCTGTCCCAGCCAAGCCAGATCCCCGGCAGCTTTCTGCGCGACGGAGGATAAAAAGAATTGCTTTGCGGCCGGCCCGCCCGCCGTGCCGGCAGGGGCCGACTTGCTACGGTTATTGGCTTGCATAACAGAAGGCGAAGCCAGCAGTGGCGAGTGGGGCAGATTGGCAATCTGCCCCACGCTGCCGGAACTTGCAACCGAACTGGCGGCCGCGGTCGAGGATGCAGTCGAGAAGATCGATGCGTCGGCGCCGACCGTCAGGCTTGTGCCATCGGCGATCGCCGACGAATTGGCCAAGACGAGCTTGCCGGCGGTGACCGTGGTCCCGCCGCTGTAACTGTTCGCGCCGCTGAGAACCACCGTCCCTTGATCGTTCACCGCGAGCGCGCCCGCGCCGCTGATCCCGCCGGAGATGGTCAATTGACTGCCGGCGGCCGGAAGCACGGTGACGTTGCTCGCCAGCGCCACCGGGGCACTGATCGTATCCGAGCCGGCAGAGACCGTCAGCGTCGCCGGGCTGGCGCCGTTGTCGAGTTGCAGCGTTCCCCCGGAACCCTGGGCAATGGTGTAACTGCCCGTGCCGCTGAACGTCACGTCCGCCAGACTGGGGCTGGCGCCGTCCAGGTTCACCGTGACGGCGCCTGCCGAAGCGAAAACAACCCCGTCACCGCCTACGCCCCGCAGTCCCGGGTTTCCCGCCGTGGAACCTGAGGCAGTGCTCGTCCACGAGCTGACCGTGTCCCAAGACGCAGTGGAACTGGCATTCAATTGCGCCGGGCCGGGGAGGGAAACGACGTCGCTGCCGGTAACGGAACCGCTCGTGGCCTGGACGGTCGCCGTGCCGGTGGCATAGGGCGGCGTGAAAACGCCTGCGCTGGAAATACTCCCGCCGCCGACGAGCGACCAGGTGAATTGCGGCTGAGCGACCAGCGGATTGCTGAACTGGTCCCGCGCGGTGGCTGTGAACGGCTCGGTGCCGTCGGCCGCAAGGCCGCTGGTCGGCTGAACGGTAATACTCGTAAGCGTCTGGTCCACGGTCACGCTCACGCTGCTGGCCGCCGTCAGTCCGCCGGGGTCCGTAATCGTCACCGTGAAGCCGTAGAGCCCCGCCGCGCTGAAGGTGGCCGTGGTATTCTTCGCCGTGTTGTCGCCGTTGTCGCTGAAGGTCGGCGCCGCGGCCCCGCCGGGCAGCGTGGTCGCCGCCCAGGTGTAAACCAGGCTTCCTTCGCCCGTGTCGACGTCCGCTCCCAGCACCGAGAGGCCGCTCGTCGTGCCGGTGGCCGGGTTGGGCGTCGTGGTCGTCGCCGCCACGGCCACGGTCGGCGCGTTGTCCGTAACCGTCACGAAACTGCTGCCGCTGATCGTGCCGCCACCCGCAAGCGGGTACCCGGCCGTCACCGTGCCCGTGACCGAGCGTTCGGAGGCCGTCAACAGCCCCCCCGTGCTGATCGTGCCCACATTGGTCGTCCACGTGAACGCGGGCTGGGTCGCCAGGGCCGTGCCGAACTGGTCCAGGGCCGTCGCCGTGAATTGCTGTGTCGCCGCCGCATCGAGGCTTACCGATGCCGGGCCCACCGCAATACCGGTGAATGTCTGGTCCACCGTCACGTACACGGTGCTGGTCGCCGTCAGTCCGCCGGGGTCCGTAATCGTGACGGTGAAACCATAGAGCCCCGCCGCGCTGAAGGTGGCCGTGGTGTTCTTCGCCGTGTTATCGCCGTTGTCGCTGAAGGTCGGCGCGGCGGCCCCGCCGGGCAGCGTGGTCGCCGCCCAGGTGTAAACCAGGCTTCCTTCGCCCGTGTCGACGTCCGCTCCCAGCACGAAGAGGCCAACCGTCGTGCCGGTGGCCGGGTTGGGCGTCGTGGTCGTCGCCGCCACGGCCACGGTCGGCGCGTTGTCCGTAACCGTCACGAAACTGCTGCCGCTGATCGTGCCGCCACCCGCAAGCGGGTACCCGGCCGTCACCGTGCCCGTGACCGAACTTTCGGAGGCCGTCAACAGCCCCCCCGTGCTGATCGTGCCCACATTGGTCGTCCACGTGAACGCGGGCTGGGTCGCCAGGGCCGTGCCGAACTGGTCCAGGGCCGTCGCCGTGAATTGCTGTGTCGCCGCCGCATCAAGGCTCACCGCGGCCGGGCCCATCGCAATACCGGTGAGCGTCTGGTTCACGGTCACGTACACGGTACTGGTCGCCGTCAGTCCGCCGGGATCCGTGATCGTGACGGTGAAACCATACAGCCCCGCCGCGCTGAAGGTGGCCGTGGTGTTCTTCGCCGTGTTATCACCGTTGTCGCTGAAGGTCGGTGCCGCGGCCCCGCCGGGCAGCGTGGTCGCCGCCCAGGTGTAAACCAGGCTTCCTTCGCCCGTGTCGACGTCCGCTCCCAGCACCGAGAGGCCGGCCGTCGTGCCGGTGGCCGGGTTGGGCGTCGTGGTCGCCGCCTGGGCCACGGTCGGCGCATGGTCCGTAACCGTCACGGTGCTGCTGCCGCTGATCGTGCCGCCACCGGCAAGCGGGTACCCGGCCGTCACCGTGCCCGTGACCGAACTTTCGGAGGCCGTCAACAGCCCCCCCGTGCTGATCGCGCCCACATTGGTCGTCCACGTGAACGTGGGCTGGGTCGTCAACGCATTGCCGAACTGATCCAGGGCCGTCGCCGTGAATTGCTGCGTCGCCGCCGCGTTGAGGCCAACCGCTGCCGGGTCCATCACAATACTGGTCAGCGTCTGGTTCACGGTCACGTACACGGTGCTGGTTGCCGTCAGCCCGCCGGGGTCCGTAATCGTTACCGTGAAGCCATAGAGCCCTGCCGAGCTGAAGGTGGCCGTGGCATTCTTCGCCGCATTGCTGCCGTTGGCGGTGAAGATCGGCGCCGCGGCCCCGCTGGGCAGCGTCGTCGCCGCCCAGGTATAAACGAGGCTGCCTTCGCCCGTGTCGATGTCAGCCCCCAGCACCGAGAGACCTGCCGTTGTGCCGGTGGCCGGGTTGGGCGTCGCCGCCGCCGCCACGGCCACCGTCGGCGCGTGGTCCGTAACCGTCACGGCACTGCTGCCGCCGATGGTGCCGCCACCTGCAACCGTGTACCCGGCCGTCACCGTGCCCGTGACCGAACTTTCCGAGGCCGTCAGCACCCCGCCGGGGCTGGTGATGGTGCCCACGTTGGTCGTCCAAGTGAAGGCCGGCTGGGTCGCCATGGCTGCGCCGAACTGGTCGTAGGCCTCGGCTGTGAACGGCTGCGTCGCCCCCGCATTGAGGCCCAACGATCCAGGGCTGACGGTGATGCTCGTCAGCGTCTGGCTCACCGTCACGCTCACGCTGCTCGTGGCGGCAAGTCCGGCGACATTGGTGATCGTGACTAAGAAGTTATAGGTCCCCGCCTTGGTGAACGTGGCCGTGGTGCTGCTGGCCGCATCGGTTCCATTGGCCGAAAAAGTCACCGCGGCCGGCGGCGTGCCCGTTGTGGCCCAGGTATAGATGAGCGTCGACGCGCCGGCGTTGTCGGTGGCCGACGCCGAAAGGACTGTCGTCTTGGCCGTTACCGTCGTGGGCAAGGCGGCTGCGGCCGTCGTCACAGTCGGCGGCGCTGCCGCCAGCCCGGCAATGGCTGCGGAACTGATGGCGGTGCTGTAGACCCGCACGTCGCCGATGTCGCCGCTGAAGTAGTCGGTTAAGTATTGGCCGCTTCTTCTATGGGTAAATGTGCCTGCGCCGATGTCCCAGGTGCCGTTGGGAAGGGTGAACCCCGCGTCTGCAGTCGAGGCGACCAGTTGCCCGTCGCGATAGAGCCGCCACGTCGTGCCGTCGTAGGTTCCAACCAACTGGACCCAGGTGTTCAAATCGCCGGAGGGAATTGCGTACTGCGCTACATACGACCCGGCGTCGGCGCCCACCACATAGTATCCACCGCCGATCCCCAGATACACCTCGTTCGAGCTACTCGATCCGTCATCGATGATGAGTTGGTTGGAAGTGCTGTTCGAGGGATTAATCCACGCCGAGAACGTGATCTGGCTGGTAAACTGCAGCTTGCTCGGATCGCCGAGGGCCACCACGCTGCTGCTGCCGTTGAATTGCAAGGCGCTGGATTCGTCGACGCTGCTGGGCGGCTGGATCCACGTGCCGCTGGTGATCGTGCCAGGGTCAGCGGTGCCGCTGCCGGAATCGTTGGCGGTGGTGCCGGAGCCTTCGTTCAATTTCCACCAACCGACGGGCGCGACGACGGTTACACTGGCCGTGCCGTTGAGGCTTCCGCCACCCGCAAGCGGGTACCCGGCCGTTACCGTATCCGACCCGGCGGTCGAAGGCGAAGTATAAAGCCCGGTAGACGTGATCGTCCCGCTGGCGGCCGTCCAGGTCACGGGTGGCGGCGTGCCCGACATGGGATTGCCGAACTGATCGAGTTCCGCGGTGCTGAACTGCACCTGCGAATGCGTCGAGAGGGTGACGACCGGGCCGGGCGCGATGCTGAAGGAGGCCAACGTCTGGTTCACGGTGACGCTCACCGAGCTATACGCGGAAAAACCGCCCGCGTCGGTGATCGTCGCCTGGAAAACATACGTGCCGGCCTTGCTGAAGGTTGCGGTTGTGGTCTTGGCCGCGTTGCTGTCGTTGACACTGTACGTCGGTTGCGCCGCGCCGGATGGCACGGTCGTAGCGGTCCAGGTGTAGGTCAAGGTCGACTCGCCTGCGACGTCGGCCCCCAGCACCGAGAGGGTTGTGGATGTGCCGGTCACCGTGGCGGGCGAAGCGGCGGCGGGCGTGGCCACGGTCGGCGGCTGGTCGATGCTGACTTGGGCGGCGCCGCTCAGCGATCCGCCACCCGCAAGCGGGTACTCGGCCGTCACGGTGGCCGCCGCTGCCGCCGCGGTGAACAATCCGCCCGACGTTATCGAGCCGCTCGTCGCCGACCAGGTAAACACCGGTTGGCTGGCCAGGGCCGCACCGAACTGATCGAGGACCGTGGCGGTGAATTGTTGCGTCCCTCCCGAGGCGAGGACGACCGTGGCGGGCGCGACCGTAACGCTCGTCGCGGTCTGATCGACGGTTACACTGACGCTGCTCGTGACACTTCCGCCGCCGGCATCGGTGATCGTGGCCGTCAAGACGTAGGTGCCGGCCTCGCTGAAAGTGGCCGTGCTGTTCTTCGCGGCATTCGTGCCGTTGGCCGAGAAAACCGGCGCCGCCGCGCCGGCCGGCAACGTCGTCGCCGCCCAGGTGTAGCTAAGCGTCGATTCGCCGGCGCTGTAGGCGCCGAGCACGGAAAGGCTTGTGCTCGTGCCCGTGACGGGATTCGGATTGGCGGCCGCCGGGGTGGCGACCGTGGGCGGAGTGGCAATATTGAACGGCGCGGAAGTCACTGTCAACAAGCCCGTGCCTGTCGTGTCCGAAGCCTGCAGCGTATAACCGCTGCCGGCCAGGTTGATCGACAGGTTGTTGAACGTGGCCACGCCGTTGACGGCCGCAACCGTCAGCGTGCCGCTCAGCGTGCCGCCGCCCGGATTGTTCGCGATCGACAGGGTCACGCTGCTGGAGTCGCCGGCGACGACGTCCCCCAGCGAGTCCTCAACCAGGACGGTGACGGCAGGACTTATCGTGGCGCCGGCGCCCGCCGATGTCGGCGGTTGGCCAAAGGCCAACTGCGTCGGCCCGACAAGTTGCGGAATCAGCAGGTTGGCGACGGGGCTGCCCCGGCCGCTCGTCAGGTCGTAGCCCGTGGCGGGACTGTACGTGGGGCTCGGGCCGGTGCTCGACCCTGAGGTAATATCGTGAAAATCGCTGGCCGCAAGCTTGTACAAGTCGGGCAGGGTTTGCGTCGCGCCGTTCAACGAACCGAGCCCCCGCGTCGCACGACCTTGGTCCGCCACCGCAATCATGCCGGCCCACAGCGGAGTGGCGAGACTCGTGCCGCCGATATAGCCGCCGAACCACGGCGTCGAAGACCCGAAATCCCAGGAGTCGCAGACGGGCACGCCCGTGTTGGGATTGGCATCGGCCGAAACGTCGGGATAGGTGCGATTGGTTGTGCTGTAGTTGCTGACCACGCCCTTCTGATAGGAAGGCTGGCTTTCATAGGCGCTGATGCCGCCGCCACCGCCGCCTGCACTACCGCTGCTGGTGCCATTGCCCCAGGTCGTCTCGCTGGACCACGTATTTCCGCTGACATTGAGGGTCGTCCCGCCGACGGCGACCACGTTGGGCGAAGTGGCCGGATATTGCGGCGAAATGGTCGTGGTATTCGAGGCATAGGCCCCGGAATCGCCGGCGGCGGCCAGAAAGGTCACGCCGCCTGCCAACTCGGTTCCGCCCATCGTCGCCGAACCGCCGAGATGACCCGACGGCGTGGTGAAGTAGGAGTTGTCGCCCGTCTCACCCGAGTACTCGGCCCCGCTCCAACTCATCGAGACCGCAACCACCCCCGACGTCTTGGCGGCGGTTTGCACGGCCGTGTAAAGGTCTGAGTTGCTCGCGCTGGTTGCTTCAAAAAGAATAATGTTGGCCATGGGCGCCATGGCGTGGGCCCATTCGATGTCCAGCGATTCTTCGATCTCCCAGGTGTTCGCCCCCGTGCTGCTATAGGGGCCACTGGGATCCGTGACCGGCAGGCTCGTGCCACCCGTCTGATTCAATTTCTCGAACGTCGGTCCGCCGCTGCTCCCGAACGTCGGCAGGCCGAAATACGTGCTGAAGGTGTTCAAGTCGGTCGCCGCATTGGGATCGTCGTAGACATCGACGATCGCAATCGTCTGGCCGGTGCCATCGCCGTTGATCCCGCCGAAGGAAATCCCGTTGCTCAGCACGCCGGAAGCATAGGTTCCCAGCCCATACGCCCCGCGGACCTGGTTGGGAGACAGCCCATACGGGCTGGAAGAGCCGCTGGCATCCAAGGCGTTGAGAAGATGGAGTCTTAGCGTGGGCTGCGCCTGCCAATCGGCCAGCACGGCCGGAACGACCGACAGCAGTCTGCGATCTTCCAGGGGTTCAAAACTCAAGTGACGTCCGTGCTGCCCGGAGCGCAACGAAGAAGCGCCGTGCCGCTTCCCGCGCACCGACCGTACCCGCGTGCCGGATCGCTTCGCCATAACTGTCCTTCACGTGTTCCGTCGCGTGGATCTTCAACCGGCCGTGGTGCCAGGCACCATGTACCCATGGTCGGCAAGCCAGTACAAAACAAGAAAAAACCAAGACCAAGGGCCTGCGGGCGGTCCACCTTCGCTCGAAAGGGCCTGGCACGGCATGAATTGCCCCAATCATCCGTATGCTCTGTTATATTTGCCGTCTTCGAAAAAGGCAAGTTATTTTTCACCCGAGCCTGTCAAAATCCCGCCGGAAACGGCTCATTGGCCGGCCCTGACCATTCGCTGGATTATGAGACAGTTTGGACAAAGCGCGAACAGGAGGCCCCCTCGTAATAGGAGTACTTGCTCCACCACGGCGTAAGTCAGAAGCGGGTCATTTCTCAACCCCCCTTATGCCCAACTGACGTCAACGCAACTCCTGCACATCGTGCTTGGGTTCATCGAAGATCAGCCAGCGGCCCGACTCCTTGCGGAGCTTGACCTTCATTGCCACAGGCCGGGAGATCTCGCCGGGATACATGCCGCTGCGATCCGTGCCGCGGACCCACACCGTGAAGCTGGTCTCCGCCGTGGGCGGACTCGTCTGGGGATTGAACTTCACCTCCAGGTTGCGGATCGTAAGATCCAAGAACACGGCGCGCGACAAGGCCCAATCGACAAGGTCCCGTGCCACATTGCCATCGGCATCGGGCACGATGCAGGCCTTGACCTGCTGTGGATTACTGGCTTTCAGGCCGGAAGCCGCCGTTTCGAGCGTCAGGCGGATCCGCTTCGTGTCGGTGACCGTCGAGCGTTCGATCAGCACGCCCAGCAACACCAGCAGGGCCACGCCGCCCATTGCCCAAAGCAGCATGCCCCGGCCGCTGCGGAACAGCGCGATCGCCAGCACCGTCTCGAGGACCAGACCGACGATCAGGATGGGCCAAGGGGATTCGAGCATGGGAAGAAGGATGAGGGATGAAGGATGAGGGATGAAGGATGGTTGCTAAAGCTGGATGGGTTTCCGTTTACCGGGCACGGATTTCAGAATAGGGATCTGAAATCTCGGATTCCAGTATCTTTCATCCCTCATCCGTCATCTTCCTTTACACCTTCACGGCCCCGATGGTCCTGCGGATGACGTCGCGCATCAGATCCGCGGGCCCCTCCTGGCCGGTGAAGAACTTGAATTGCAGACAGGCCTGGCGGACGAACATCTCGATTCCGGTGACGACCGTGCAGTTGCGGCTACGGGCGTCCTTGATCAGGAGCGTGTTCTCCGGATTGTAGACGGCATCGAAAACGACCATGGAAGGCCGCAGGTGATGTTTCTCGTAAGGGGTTTCGTCGAGATTAGGGTGCATGCCCACCGGCGTACAGTTGAGCAGGATGTCGGGGTTCGCCCGGTGCCGATCGGCCCAGTCGACGGCCACGCAATTGAAGCGCTCGGCCAGAAGTTCGGCCTTGCGGGGCGCGATGTCGCTGACCAGCACGTTGGCCCCGCGGCGGACCAGGCCGTAGGTGATGGCCATGCCGGCGCCGCCGCAGCCCATCACTAGCGCCGTCTTGCCGGAAAACGATCTCTCGCCTGCGGAAGAAAGCCCCAAGACCGCTTCCAGGCTCGACATGGCGGCATGATAGTCGGTGTTGTAGCCAGCGCGGATCGGGCCCTTGAGCACCACCGTGTTGGCCGCTCCGATGCCGTGCACCGCGGGGTCGATCTCGGTCAGCTTCTTGATCACTTCTTCCTTGTGCGGAATCGTGATGCTCAAGCCGTGGATGTCCAGGGCCCCGGCCTCGTCGATGAAGCGGCCGAGGTCTTCGCGGGGCACGCGGAACGGCACGTAGACCTTGTTCAAGCCGAAGTGGGCGAAGCTGGCGTTGTGGATCAAAGGGCTGAGGCTGTGCCCGATCGGATCGGCCACCACGCCATAGACCTCGGTTTGGGCGTCGATCTGGTCGTAGCGATAGACCTGGGTCATATGCTCGAAGCTGAGTTGGCCCGGCGCCAGGGCCCGTTCGGAATTGAACGTGGCATAAGTGTGCGGGGCCCCGAACTTGCCGGCCAGGATGCGGGTTGGCACGCCGATATCGCCCATCCCCAGGCCGATCGTGGGGACCTTAGCCTTCCGCACCATGTCCAGGATCCGCACGTTGTCGTTGGGATGGTTGACCATTGTCGAGATCTTGACGATGTCCGGATTGCACTGCGAAAGGCGGTGGTGGATCTCGCCCAGGTTGTCCGGCGTTTTGCGGAAGTCGTGGAAGCTGACGATCCGTTTCGTCTTGCCGAAGCGGGGCACGCGGGCGGCAATGTCGTCTTCCAGATCGATATAGTCGACGCCTTCGGCGATGGCTGTCCGCAGCAGGAGTTGCCGCTGTTCCTCGGAGCCGGCCCATTTGCCGCCATCGGCCGGGCGGCGGCAGGAAACGACCACGGCGCACGGCCGCTCGGCGAGCAATCGCCGCAGATTGACCGCCCCGTTGATATAGTCCAAGCGCAATTCGACCAGCTTGGCCCCTTGCTCGGCAAGGTACTTATGTTCGGCGATCATGTGACGATGGCGGCCGCGGCCGATACTGACGCAAATCATAATTCCACTCGGTAAATCGAGGAGCGAGAAATCCGTAGGGCAAACCCGTTCCACCCATTATAACTCAGCCGCTGAGGTTTATGAAGATACCGCTCAGCGCCTGAAATCTCGCGCTCTGGGCCATCTTCTTCGGTCAAGGAAGAGATGGCAAAACAACAGCCGACAGAAAAACGACCAGTAAGAACCAAGAAATACACGAACGACACGAAAGGGGGCTATGACTGGCGGACCGGCTTGCTAACGCTTCTCTCTGCTTCGTGCGATTCGTGTAGTTCGTGGTTCCCCTTCCCCTTCATCGCTTCGCCGTGCTAAATGCGTTTGAACTGCTTGTCCAATTCCTCCCGGGTGAAAACCAGCTCCGTGGGCCGGCCGTGAGGGCAATGGTGCGAGTCGTCGACCGTGTGCCGCTGCTCCAACAGCGCGGTAATCTCCGCGGCCGTAAGCCGATCGCCCGCCTTGATCGCCGCTTTACAGGCTACGGTGTGCAGCATGTCGTCGAGCAAATCGCGGCGATCGGGTTGCCCGCCGCCGGATACGAGCCGCTCCAACAAGGCGTGCAGGATCTCGCCGGGGTTCATGTTGGCCAACATTGCCGGAAAGCCGGTGATCAACACCGTGTCGCCGCCGAAGGGCTCGATCCGCAGCCCGAGCTCCTCCAGCACGTCGCGATGCTCCAGGGCGATGGCCGCCTCGGCCGGGCTCAGGTCGACCGGTTCGGGCACCAGCAGATTCTGCGTTTCCAAGGCCCCGGCATCGATCCGCGCGCGAAGCTGCTCGAAGAGGATCCGCTCGTGCAAGGCGTGCTGATCGATGATCGTCACGCCCTCTTGCGTCTCGGTAACAAGGTAGCGATTGTGGATTTGCAAGGCCTGCGGCGGACGCGCGGGCACCATGTACTCATGGTCGCCATGTCCTTCGAGAACCGGCTGCGGCGTTTCTCCCGCAACATGTGCCGGATCCTGACGGACGAAATCGTCTGCCGACCGGAACCCTGCTGCGCTGGGTGCCCCGGTGCCCGCCTGCTGGGGAATTGCCGGCCGCGGGAAAGTGGGCTGCAGCAGGCCCAGCCGCGTGAGTTCCAGCGGCCGGCCGGGCACCATGGACTCATGGTCGGCGACCGCGTCGGGGGGGAACGAGTATTGCTTCAGCGGTTCACTGCGGGACCAAGGTTCGTCGGCAACCGCTTCCGTGCTGGCCGGCTGGTCTGGCGCCGCGGTCTGGGCCGGGTTCTGCCAACTGGCGACCTTGCCCTTGGCCCAATCGACAAGCTCTTGCCGCAACTGGGCGGCCCGAGACTCGTCGTGTACGCCGCTGGGGTCCTCTCCGCCGGGCGGGGCCTGCGCCTGGGTGGTCAGGTCGGTGGTGAGGAACTTGCTGCGGAGCGTGGAGAGCAACTGGCTATAGAGCCGGCCGCCGTCGCGGAAGCGGACTTCCAGCTTGGTGGGATGGACGTTCACGTCGACCATGTCCGGCGGCATATCGATCGAGAGAAAGGCGATCGCATAGCGCCCCACCATGAGCAACCCGCGATAGGCCTCCGCCAGGGCGTGCTGCAAGGCATGGTCGCGGATGTAGCGGCCGTTGAGGAACAGGTACTGCATGCGGTTATTACTGCGGCTCTGGCTGGGATGGGCCGCGCTGCCGCTGATTCGCACGTCGCCGTCGCTGCTTTGCACGAAGATCAGCCGCTCGGCCAACTCGCGGCCGAAGAGCGCCGCGATCCGCTCCAGCGGATTTTCGCTCACCGGCAGGTCGAATATCTGCCGTTCGTTGTGCCGCAAGGTGAAATGGACCCTCGGCAGGGCCAAGGCAATCCGCGTGAAGGCCTCGCTGATGTGGCCGAACTCGGTCTGCGGCGTGCGCATGAACTTCCGCCGTACAGGCGTATTATAGAAGAGATTGTGGACCTCGACGGTCGTGCCCACGGGGCATCCACAGGGAACGACCTCGCCGGCATGTCCGCCGGAGACTTCGATTTCCGCCCCGCCAACCACCGCGCGGTGCCCGCTGGCCGCCGTGCGGCTGCGGATTGCCAGCCGGCTGATCTCCCCGATCGAGGCCAGGGCCTCGCCGCGGAACCCCAACGTGCCGACCCGGAACAGGTCATCCGCCTCGGAGAGCTTGCTCGTGGCGTGGGGCGCGACGGCCAGCGGCAGTTCCTCCGCGGGAATGCCCGCGCCGTTGTCCGTCACCCGCATCAGGTCGAGCCCTCCGCCGGCGGCGGCCACGTCGATCCGCGTCGCCCCGGCATCCACCGCGTTCTCCATCAACTCCTTGATCACGCTCGCCGGCCGTTCGATGACCTCGCCGGCCGCGATCTTGTTGATGAGACTTTGAGAGAGACGACGGATGGGCATGCGGTATTTTGAACTTAGAACTTAGTGCTTAGAACTTAGTGCCATCGAACCAGTACTGAGTACTGAGTACTCAGTACTAAAGTATTAAGTTCTAAGTACTACAGTCCATACTCCTTGATCTTGCGGTATAGCGTCCGCTCGCCCATTCCCAGCTTGCTGGCGGCCAATTCGCGGTTGCCGCCCGAAACGCGCAGGGTCTCGGCGATGAACAGCTTCTCGATCTCTTCCATCGGCCGGCCGACCAGGCCCACGAGCGTACACTCGGAGGGTTCGGCGGAAGGCTCCGGCAGATCGGCCAGCTCGTCGGGCAGGTCGTCCACGTCCAATAGGCCGTCGTAATCGACCACGACCATGCTTTCCACCGCATTCTTGAGCTGGCGGACGTTGCCCGGCCACGGGAAGGTCAGCAGCCGATGCCGCGCGGGGGCCGACATTCCCTTGATGCGTTTGCCGTGCTGCGCGGCAAATTGCTTGAGGAAATAATCGATCAGCATGGGGATGTCCTGGCTGCGCTCCCGCAGGCTGGGCAGGCGGATGGTGACGACCTTCAGGCGGTGATACAGGTCGCTGCGAAACGTGCCGGCCTCGACGGCGTCTTCCAGGTTGCGGTTTGTGGCGGAAAGGATCCGCACGTTGACCTTGATCGGGTCGTTCGAGCCGACGCGGGTGATCTCGCCGTTCTCCAGCACCCGCAGGAGCTTGATCTGCGTGGCCAAGGGCATATCGCCCACCTCGTCGAGGAAGAGCGTGCCGCCGTGGGCGTATTCGAATTTGCCCACGCGGTCCGCCGAGGCGTCGGTGAAGGCCCCTTTGATGTGGCCGAACAACTCGCTCTCCAGGATATTCTCGCTCAAGGCGGCGCAGTTCAGGGCCACGAAGGGCTTGTTCTTGCGCGGGCTGTTCTGGTGCACGGCCTGGGCCACGAGCTCCTTGCCGCTGCCGGTCTCGCCCTGGATCAGCAGCGTGGCGTTGGTGGGGGCGATGCGTTTCAGCCGCTCGATGATGTCGCGCATCTGGCGGCTGGCGCCGATCACGCCCTCGAAGCCGAATTTTTCATCCAGCCGCCGGTTCAATTCCAGGTTGGTCCGCCGCAGCCGCGAGCTATCCACGGCCCGCTGCGTGGCCACGCGAAGCTGCTGAATGTCCAGCGGCTTGGTCAGGTAATTGAAGGCCCCTTTCTGCATGGCCTCGACGGCCGAAGGGATCGAACCGAAACCGGTCAGCAGGATGACCTCGGTATCGGGCTGGGCGCTCTTGGCCCGTTCCAGGATTTGTAGCCCGTCAACGTCGTTCATCTTCAAATCGGTGAGGATCGCATCAAACTCCCGTTCCTCGACGAGTCGGGCACCTTCACTGCCGGAAGTGGCCACGCAACAACGGAATCCGGCCCGATCCAGACTTGCGGCCACGGTTTCGGCGTGGGACTGGTCGTTGTCGACAATCAGCACTTCCGCCGCCGGCCCCACGGAAGAAGGGGGAGAATCGGTCGTTGGGCTCCTTTGAACAGCGCTCATGCTAATGATCTTATAAGAACAGGGCCGAGCGGGCTAGAACCCCACGACTGGCGGAGCGATCATCTTCGCTTATTGACGCTAATGTTCTCCTACTAATGATAATTAACGACGATACCGATCCGTGTCCCTTGCCCGAAGGCGGAATCGCTTTCATCTCTACGCGGCGCGGCGGCTATACACGTTGCAACAATGCCTGGGAGCCCATCGCCGTCAGGCGGTGGATGCCGAAGGCCGTGCTATACAGAGCTGGGTTCAAATTGCTGACACTGTTGGCGATTTAGCGATGGTTGAAGACAAATCGCCCTGGACATTCCCTCCCGTTTGCGATACGCTCCGCACCGCTTATCGACTTCATCGCGCTTGGGGCAGGAAGCCTCGGCCCACAGTTTGTCCCGATCGTAGCCTTTCCGGAGAAACGGATGTCTTCCGGGGTAGCGTCAACATCCCTTTTGCCCGCCGGCCGCACCACGCGGCTGCAAGACCTGGTCTTCCCGGTCGGGATCGTTGCCAGCGTGCTCGTCATTCTGGTGCCGCTGCCCACTGCGCTGATGGATCTGCTGCTGTCGGCCAATGTGGCCATCGCCGTCATCATGCTGCTGACGACGATTTACGTCCGCACGCCGCTGGAATTCAGTATCTTTCCCTCCTTATTGCTGGCCACCACGCTCTTCCGCCTCGTGCTCAACGTGGCCACGACGCGATTGATCCTCACCCGGGCGACGGCCGATGGGCTGTTCGCGGCCGGCGGCGTGGTGAAGACGTTCGGCGAATTCGTCACGGGCGGATCGACGGGCACCGACAAAATCGTCGTTGGTTTGATCATCTTTGCCATCATTGTCATCATTCAGTTCGTGGTGATCACGAAGGGCGCCACGCGAATCAGCGAAGTGGCCGCCCGCTTCGCCTTGGACGGCATGCCGGGTCGGCAGATGGCCATCGATGCCGACATGAACGCGGGGATCATCGACGAGCGCGAGGCCCAGCGCCGCCGCAAGGAAATTGGCCAGCAGGCTGACTTCTTCGGGGCCATGGACGGTGCCAGCAAGTTCGTCCGCGGCGATGCCATCGCCGGTATTATCATCACCCTGATCAACATTGTCGGCGGGCTGTTCATTGGCATGATCGAGTCGGGCATGAGCCTCGGCCAGGCCGCCTCGCTCTTCACCACGCTCACCATCGGCGACGGCCTGGTAAGCCAGGTCCCGGCCTTCCTGATCTCGTTGGCGGCCGGCCTGCTGGTGACCCGCAGCAGCAGCGACAGCGACCTGCCGCAACAATTCCTGCAGCAACTGTTTTCTCGTCCCCAGGCCCTGGCCGTGGCGGGCGGGTTCCTCTCGATCCTGATCTTCACCAGCCTGCCGCGGATCCCGCTCTTGGCGATCAGCGCCACGTGCATTGGACTGGCCTTGACGATGACCCGTCGCGGGGCGGCCGTCAAAGCGGCGAGCGAGGCGAAGAAGCAGGCCGAGGCCGCCAAGCCGGCCGAGACCCGCGTGGAAGACTACTTGAGCGTCGATCCGATGGAAGTCGAGATCGGCGTGGGGCTGATCCGCCTGGCCGATCCCCGCCGCGGCGGCGACCTGCTGGAACGCATCCAGCGCGTCCGCCAGAACGTGGCCGGCGAGATCGGCATCATCCTCCCCAAGGTCCGCATCCGCGACAACATGCGGCTGGACCAGAACCAGTATCGCATCAAGATCGCCGACATGCCGGTCGCCGAGGGATTGGCCTACGCATCGAAGTTCCTCGCCATGGACCCCGGCGCCGGGAACCCGCCTGCGGGTGGTGGCCGCGTGCAAGGCATAGCCACCCGCGAGCCGGCCTTCAATACGCCCGCCGTGTGGATCGAGCCCGGCGTCCGCGACCAGGCCGAGATGCACGGCTACACGGTCGTCGAGCCGGGCAGCGTGATTGCCACGCACCTGACCGAAACCATCCGCCGCCATGCCGACGAGATCCTCACCCGCGACTCGACCAAGCACCTGATCGACGAGTTGAAGCGGACCTCGCCGGTGGTGGTCGACGAATTGATCCCCGGCGTGATGAAGCTCAGCGAAGTACAGCAGATCCTGCAGATGCTCTTGCGCGAGGGCGTGCCGATCCGCCAACTGGGCCCGATCCTGGAGACGCTGGGCGACTACGCCCCGCGGACCAAGGAGCCGATCCTGCTGGCGGAATACGTGCGGCACCGCCTGGCGCGTTCGATCTGCACCCGCTATCGCAACGCCGAGAACCGCCTGTTCGTCGTCACGCTCGATCCGGCCCTGGAGGACCGCGTGCGGGCCGGCTTCGAGCACAACGAGCACGGGCTGTTCGTCCGCATGTCGCCGCAGGCCGTCGAGGCCACCTGCCGGCAGATCGCCGCCGGCGTCGAGCGATTGACGCTGGCCAACCATCCGCCCGTGGTGCTGGTCAGCCCGCAGATTCGCGCCGCCCTGCGGCAGATGACCGTTTCGCACCTGCCGCACCTGGTGGTGCTGAGCTACAACGAGATCACGCGGGATACCAAGATTGAGGCGATGGCGATGGTGTCGGATGCAAAGTAGGCGAGGCGGGAAGAAACAAATCCGCAACACGAAACTCGAAATCCGAAACCATTTCAAATACCAAAACTGTGAATGACAGAAACAAAACGGAAAGGGAGCAGTCCATGGAACTCAAAACCTATCGAGCCCCGACGATGCACGAAGCCTTGGCCATGGTCCGCCACGAGCTGGGCCCCGATGCGGCCGTGCTGCATACCCGCGAAGTCCAGTCCCGCCGGTTCTTCGGCTGGCTGAGCGGACCGCGGGAGATCGAAGTCACCGCCTCCCGCGGCGTCAACGTGCCCAGCCGCCTTCCGGGGCGGAGTGCTTATGAAGAAGAGCGCGGCAGCGGCGACGACGTGGTGCTGCGGCACGACGGGCCGCACCCCTTGCCGGCGCCTGCGCAGCCGCAGCCGGAACTGCAGGCGCTGGGGGGGAAACTCCCGGCCCGAAAAATCCTGCCTCGCAGTGGGCCGGGACATTCCCCCCCAGCGCCGCGGTGCAGAACCAGTTGACCGAATTGCAGGTGATGGTTCAAGAGCTTTGCCGCCGCAGCGACGCTCCCCGCCATGGAATGCCCGAGGAGTTGTTCCAGCTTTTCACCGACCTGCTGGACTCCGACCTGAACGAAGACCTGGCCCGCGAACTGGTGGAACGCGTGCGGACGGAGACCCAGGGCTCGCACCTCGACGACCTGTTGATGGTCAAGGCCCGGCTGGCGCGGATGATCGAAGCGGAAGTGCGGGTCTCCGGCCCGATCCAGGTCACGCCCGGCCGCTGCCGCCTGGTGGCCCTGGTCGGCCCGACCGGCGTGGGCAAGACGACGACGATCGCCAAGCTGGCGGCCAATTACCACCTGAAAGAGAAGCGCCGCGTGGGACTGATCACGGTCGATACCTATCGCATCGCTGCCGTCGAGCAATTGCGGACCTATGCCGACATCATCGACCTGCCGATGCAGGTGGTTTCCACGCCCCGCGAGATGCGCGAGGCCGTGGGCCGCATGGACAACCTCGACATGATCCTGCTGGACACTGCCGGCCGCAGCCCCAAGGATGAAGTTCGCATCCAGGAACTTCGCGCGTTCCTGACCGAGGCCGACGCCGACGAGGTGCATCTCGTGTTAAGCAGTGTGGCCAGCGCCCGCGTGCTGGAGCAAACGGCCGAGCGTTTCGCCGCGGTTGGCACGACGTCGCTGATCCTCACCAAGCTCGACGAAGCGACCGGCCTGGGCAATATCCTGCCGCTGGTCCGCACCAGCCGCCTGCCGGTGAGCTACCTGACCAACGGCCAGAACGTGCCGGATGACATCGAAGTGGCCGAGTCGATGCGGATTGCAAGGTTGATTCTGGGGATGGAAGGAAACTGACGAGGAACTTAGTACTCAGTACTTAGAGGTTTCCACCTAAGAACTAAGAACGCTTTCATGGATCAAGCCACCGATCTTCGAGCCCTCGTCCGCCAGGTTGCGACGGCGACACGCGCCCGTGGCCGCCCGGCCGCGGAGGATCGTGGTTTTTGGCGGCAAGGGCGGCGTGGGCACGACGACGATCGCGGTGAATCTTGCGGTGGCCCTGGCCCAAGCGGGTCGGCAGAGCCTGCTCTGCGATGCGGCCGGTGGCGACGTGGCTTTGCAATGCCGGCTAGAGCCGCGCTACACGCTGGCCGACGTACCCGCAAAGCGAACGCTGGCCCAGGTCTTGCAGGCAGGTCCGGCGGGCGTGCAGATCCTGCCCGGCACGCGAGAATTGGCCGGTTGGCACGAGACGGCGGAGCATTCCTGGAACCGATTGATGCCGCAACTGCCGTTGCTCTCGCCCCGGCCCGAGGTGGTGGTCATCGATGCCGGCAGCCGGCCCGATCCATTGGCCCGGCAACTCTGGCAGGCGGCGGATCGCGTGTTGCTGGTAACGACTGTGGAGACGGCGGCGATCATGGATGCCTATGCCTCGATCAAGCTGTTGACCGATCTCTCGCGGTCGTCCTCGATTGCCGTGGTCGTGAATCGTGTACCCAAGGAATCGACGGCCGACGAGGGGCAGCAACGGTTGGCCCAGGCCTGCCGGCGGTTCCTCGGCCTGTCCGTGCGGAGCGTCGGCTGCCTGCCGGAAGACGGCGTCGTGCGGCAATGTGCCGCGCAAGGCGAGCCGTTTGTGCTGGCGGTGCCCGCGTGCCCGGCCAGTTTGCATTTGCGGCAAGTGGCCCGCGCGCTGGGAAGTCCCGTGTCCGCACGGCAGCCGGCCGCGGCCTGAGATGAGAACACATATCCGATCAACAGGAATAAGGAGAACGATGCGGGAGGGAGCAGCAGTACGAATTTTCTGCCGATTAACTGAACCCGCAAAGAAAGACTAAACCTCAGCCTTGGTGCATCCGATATAGAAGGACAAGCATTGCTAGTCGATGCGCTGTTAAACTGGTCCAATCAGGCGAAGTTTGACGGCAGTCCGGAGACGCACACTTGGCTCGTCAATACGCTGGAATTCTCGGCCTCCTGGCGCTGATGGTTTCGCTCATGCGAGGCATCGTCGCCGGCGGCGCAAGCCAAGCCACGCTGTGGACGGCGTGGCTCGGTCTTCTGGCGTTTACGGTCCTGGGTGCGGTGATCGGCTGGCTGGCCGAGCGCATCGTTCGCGAGTCGGTCAGCAGCCAGATTTTGTCGGAACTGCAGGAGAAGAAATCCGCGCAGCCGTCTGCCTTGCCGCAGACCCGCTAGCCCGGCCGGACCGCGGTCTGGAAATCACTTCGCACGAATCAAACCAATGAACCCGATCGAGCGCCGCGGCAAGTAGCGGCTGCTCGAAACGGTTCCGAGAAGGATCTCACTCATAGAGGCCTGACACGACCGTCGGAAAGTTCGGAGCGCTTGGCGCCGAGCGGGCGAGGGTTTTGTCGGCAACTTGAAGAAATGCCGCAAGGCGCGCCATCACGGAGGAACGCATGGCTACGACTGTCGCCCCAGAAGACGTGGAACAACTGTGGATCGAATTCAAGCGGGACATCTCCAATCAGGATCTGCGGAACCGGTTGGTCGAGATCTACCTGCCGCTGGTGAAATACAACGGCGAACGGATCTGGTCGCGGCTGCCGGAGGGCGTCGAGCTGGACGATCTGATTTCGGCAGGCGTGTTCGGGCTGATGGACGCCATCGACGCCTTCGATCTCAGCCGCGGCGTGAAGTTCGAAACCTACTGCGTGCCGCGCATCCGCGGCGCGATGCTCGACGAGCTGCGGACCATGGACTGGGTGCCGCGCCTAGTCCGCTCAAAGGCGAGCAAGCTCAACGAGGCCGTGAAGGGGCTGGAAGCCCGGCTGGGTCGCCAGCCCAACGAGAACGAGCTTGCCGAAGAGATGCAGATCTCGGTGCCCGAACTGGAAAAGATGATGCTCGACGCCAACGCGGTGAACCTCATCAGCTTGAACAAGAAGTGGTACGAGACCGACAGCTACAAGGACGTCCGCGAAATCGATATTCTCGAGGACAAGAAGGGCGAAGACCCCACGCGGCGGATCCAAAAGGCCGATTTGATGCGGCTCGTCACCAAGGGCCTGAACCGCAACGAGCGGCTGATCATCATCCTCTATTACTACGAAGAGCTGACGATGAAGGAGATCGGCGCCACGCTCGATCTTTCCGAGAGCCGCGTGAGCCAGATGCACAGCTCGATCGTCGATCGCCTGAAAAACCAGCTCGGCCGGAGGAGACCGGAATTCGGCTCGTGAGGCAGCGTCAACGCAAGTAGAAAGGAAGATGGAAGAAAGGAAAATACATTCCGTTTTCTTCCCATCTTCCTTTCCACCATCTTCTTTTCGCCATCTCTCTGTCCCCTATTTCCCTGTCAAGAATCTTCCGTGACGGGAATTCGGTCGCCTATTAACACCGGGCCTTGACCGACAGTTCAGGCTGTTGTATTATATATCAGCGCAGGTGCAACGTGCCGTACTTCGATATTATATGGAGAAGAAAGAGCTCCGCCGGATTTACCGACCGGCCACCGAGGAAGAGCGATCGCGTCACCAATTGGCGCGGGAGCAGATCGCGGCCGAACTTCCTGAAATCAAGCGGCGAGCGCGGGCAACCTTGGACACGCTCAAGAAAAAAGGCACTCCCATTTGCCATGTCATTGCAGCCTTGCGGGCGGAACGGGAGCGACAAGGTCTCAGTCTGGCGGACGTGAGCGAGCGAACGGGAATCGATCGCGCCGCCATATCACGGTTGGAGAACAACGAAGAAGGCAATCCGACGATCAATACGTTGCAACGCTATGCGGCCGCCATGGGAAAGCAGGTGATCGTGCTGCTGGCCGATACGCCGGCCGGGTGATCCTCGGGTCAATGGTGTACGTCAAGAGCAGCAGCAGTTCACGCCTTGACCCCTGGAGGTCTGATCGATGACTGCTTCCCCAGCCGTGCCGGCCGCCGCTGCGGACGCGCTGGCCATTTTGCAGCAATCCTTCGGTCTTTGCCGACTTCAAACCCGGGCAGCGCGAGGTGATCGGTCATCTGCTGGCCGGCAAATCGGCGGCGGCCGTCTTTCCCACCGGCGGCGGCAAATCGCTATGCTACCAGGTGCCGGCCCTGGTCCTGCCGGGCCTGACCTTGGTCGTCTCGCCGCTGATCGCCCTGATGAAAGACCAGATCGACGCCCTGGCGGCCCGCGGCATCGCGGCCCGCCGGCTCGATTCGACCCTCGACCTGGACGAATACCGCACCGTGATGGACGAGGTCCGCTCGGGCACGCTGCGGCTGCTGGTCACGGTTTATAGATCAGACCTGTCACTTTCTAGCAGTCTTACAATCCTTGGAGTCGCGAAGCTAACGAATGCGTTTTCGGGCTCAACGGAACCCCAAAAGACAAGCTTTCCGTATAAGGACTCCAAGTAGAACGGGTTCCGGATCCTGCGTTTGCTCGTATGTGAAAGCTGCCCAAACTTGAGTAGGTAATGCACCTCCTGCCTAATTTTCCTCTTGTAACCTCTCGGGACGCGGACCTCATCGCCGCTGACGGACAATCCAGTCACGATTTTCCTGCCGGCCCCGTGACAGAAACGAGTCTTTTCGCTTCGGATCTTGAACCCTTCCTCGGCAACAACGGTCTCGACAATCTGCAAGAATCGAATCGGTATCCGATCTCCTGAAAACGTTAGGTCGTCTGCATATCGGGTGTAGCCAAGCCCGTAGCTCTCTGCGAGGCCAGTTAACCTGCAATCCATAACGTATGCAACGGTATTGCTTAATGCTGGACTGGTCGCCGCGCCTTGCGGCAAATGATTTCGTAGACAGCACAAACGCGCAAGGTAAAAAGAGACGTTATTCGGGAACCCAAGATTCTGAAAAACGCAAATTACGCGGTTGATCGCGATGCTGGGGAAGAAATCGCAAATGTCCATCTTGAGCAGATACGGCTTTCGCAGGTGAGCCCGGGCGTTTGAGATAATCGATCGCCCGCGAATAAAACCGTGCGCGGCGGCATGCACCCGGGTCGCTCTAATCACGTATCGGTTTATCCATTGTTGGCACTGCAGAAGCGCGGGGTATGGAGCTGAAATGGTCCTTTTCCCACCAGAGCGTTTGGGGATGGGAAACTCGCGATAATGCTGTTCCGTTGCGGCGATCACGGACGCCAAGTATCTAGGGGTCCGCCCGAGCAATGCTGCCAGGTGGTCAAAAGTGAACACTACCGGCAAACGTGAGCGCAGCATGCGCTCCACGTACACCATGTACGAATTGGCCAACTGCGACTCGATACCAGCCGCCTCAAAGTGGGCGCGCCATCGTTGGAGTTGGTTTGAGACGTTCATAAAAAACGGGTGGAGAGCGGTGGCTACCATCAGTCCGTGCGAAGCACGCTGCCCCACTTGGACGTTGCGAGCATCTGCGGGCGCGCAGAGCGCAGTAACGTCCAAGTGGTCGCGCAGAGTCCGCAGGACTCAAGCGGCGTATTGCGAGTCGCTGCGACTCGCAATACGCGCAGGCTAACGCGAACCTTAGCCCGTGGAGCTGACTCTACTCCAATGTACTAGCTCAGTCCGCTCTCCACCCTGTCTAATCGTGATTGTTATTACCGTGGCTTCTCACCTCTTAGTACGGAAATTCCGTATTATGCGCTGATAGCTCTCCGGCAGGATTTCAGGAGCCACTCCTGTCCATTGCGGAATGTACGGCGTGCTGGGCTTAATCGGGGGTTGGATGAATTCCGTTGGGCAGACTCGCCACGGACGCTCGCGAACATCGAGAAACGTCCATCGGTTCTCTCTAACTTCGTTTCGGCCTTCTGCCGTTATCCGAAAAAACGAGCCGTCGATTGTCACAAGTTTTTCTTCGGCAAGACGATGAAGCGCGCGAATAAGCAGCGCAGGCCCAACCTTGTAACGCCGCCAAAACGTGTAGGCAGACAACCCCCCCTCAGCCACGTTCAAGTCTCGCAGCACAATTCGCTCAACCACGCTGAACGGGCATCGCTTCATCCTGCTTGCCATCTTTTCAGGAGCGTTTGCCTTGCCTTTCCACCGCGAAGCTCGCGCCACCAGAATATCGGAAAGACGTTATTCGGGGCATTGCCCTGCTCCATACCATACAAGGCTTCGGAGTGACCCCACCCGAAGTTTTGCAGGCGCTGCCCGTCGACCACTTCTGCGAGCCGCGACTCAAGGCGAAGCATTCGTTTCACGGCCGACCGAAGCGCCTCGCCGGTCAGATACGCGGAAATCCCCTTCTTCAGGAGGTTCGCCCCGAACACCTCGAACCCCTCGGATCTAATCGCGTTAAGCCCCTCCTCCATTATTGCCAAAACACACACACGAACGGAGTAGTTCGCGGGGGTGAACCGGCTCGCTAGCGATTGGTCGCAGCGTCGCTTGAGGTCGCTCAACCGAGATAACATCGTTTTTCCGGTACCAACGAATTCGTCGATGACGACGACATTGGGATAACTCGTTATCTTCTTCGGACAGTCGCCCAAACGATCCAGAAGTTCGCATTTCTTCCAGCCATAGGTCGTCAACTCAGGCTTTAACATTTGCATCAGTTGCCTGGAGCTGTCTGTAGTCGGTGAGAACTCGCTTGCAACAAGTTGCGTCTTCTCCTCTGGAAGCCGCCAAACGTCAACAATCTGCCGAAGCATGTTTCCTAAACACGTTGTGAGGCGTTGGCCTTTCAAGAACGTATAACGGCTGAGTAGCTCGTGAATTAGCGCTTTCTCGTACTCGTCTCGACAGGACCCCAAGAGGTCCCAAAACGCGTCATAGCGATCCTTGAGCCATTCTTGTTTTCTTAGGAGCTCATAAACTCCTTCGTACTGAGCCCTCGTGATTCCGGCCGGCTCACGAATGTTCCGTGCGATGGTCATTCTTCCAACGGCTTCCCGAACGCGCCGAGGCGCCCAGCTTCCAGAATCGATCACATCACGTGAACCAGCCTAGCGCCGAATAGTGACTGTCAATATTCTACTTAGGCACGCTCGACCAAGCCGCGCTTCCAAATAAATTGCATCCCGATTCACGGGGGCCTTGCCTCTGTCCTCGCCATCTGGACGCCACAACAGTGGCACCACGAAGTTTAGTTTCGTTGCGATTATTGGCGTTGTCAAGCACCCAAGGAAATTTGGCCTGGTTCAACGTTTGATTGGGTAAGACTTTTCGCATAGCAGACGCTGGCGTTCGTCGCAATAACTGGTTATGGAGTAAGCGTTTGCGACAAAACATGCGCTGCTCGGTACCGAAGAAAGAGCTGCCTTGGTTTGAATCAGGCCAAGAATCTCCAGAGAATCCGGTACGGCAGCCATCCGGTTGAACTTGTGCATACGACTCGGGTTCCAACGCCCACGACATACGGAACACGGTGGTCCGCACCCTGCTGACCTATCTGGAACTGTTGGGCCACATCGACGCCGGCACGCCCTTCTATTCCGAGTACCAGTTCAAGCCGTTGGTTTCGTCGGTGGAAATCCTGCGCCATTTTGAGGGCGAGCGGAAAGAGTTCCTGCAGAAGGTCCTGGCCCAGGCCCGGAGGGCCCAAACCTGGTTCCACATCGATTTGGACCAGGCCGCCCAGGCGATCGGCGAGCCGCGCGACCGCGTGGTGCGGGCCTTGGACTACCTGGCCGAGCAGAAATGGCTGGAACTGAAGACCACTGGCGTGCGGCAGCGCTATCACATGCGGAACCGGCCCGCCGACGTGCCGGCACTGGTGAAGTCGCTCTGCGACCGCGTTTTGCAAAGGGAAAGTCGCGAGATCAGGCGGCTCCGGCAGGTTGCTCAGTGGGTCGAGCAGGACGCGTGCCAGGTGGCAACCTTGGGGGCCCATTTCGGCGATGCCATGGATCGATCCTGTGGCCATTGTTCCTGGTGCCGACGGGGCGGCAAGCCGGCGAAGTTGCCCGCCCGGCCGAACGTCCCGATCGATCCGGCCCTCTGGTCGCAGGTGGACAATCTTCGTGCCCAGCACGGCAAGGAACTTGGCCACCCGCGCTCGCTGGCCCGTTTTCTCTGCGGCGTGAATTCACCCTGGATGCTGAAGGCTAAATTGCAGACGCATCCGCTTTTCGGGGCGTTGGCTCACGTGCCCTTCGCCGAGGTCCTGTCACAGGCCGGAAGTTGACGTGGACTACACCCGCCTGGTCCGCAGGAGGGGCCATAGGTCACGTTGCCTGGAATGTCAAGCAACTGTGCATAATCAAGCTCCGCCGTCGAAGAATTTGCTCCGGTTGTGCTGCAAATCGGGCAGGGAGTGACGCGATTTTCACCACATTGAGGGCAAATGGGCGATGCCGGAGCCGAAACGGTGGAACAATTTACATCCACCATGATAAACCACTTGCCAGAAAGATCAGCCGTCCGTGGCGCGGAAGCACGCGAGGGATTTTGCGTGGCCGAGGCGGATGAAACCAGCCGCACCTTCCAAAGTTCTACTTTGAGATCTTATTACTAGGGGTGTGAAAATACTATCGGCGTCTGCGTAACGCACATGGAGCCGCCTTACCCTGCCATTGGCCCACCAGTTTCTCCAGTTCCTCGTCCAGCCGACGGCTGAACGCAACGTAGGGCTCGAGGCGAACGCGGATGGGAACATCCCAGAGTTCGCGGGTCAGGGTTCCGGCAGGGGCTTCGGACTGCGGCTGTGTGTTCATGGCAACGCCTTTCTATCATCTAATACGTAAGACACTGGCCGTCTGTTTCAGTTCGCATGCGAATTTCGTTCCAATCGAGTTTTTGGAGGGGTTGAAATACTTTCACGTGGTGGGGATTGTAATGGTGGGCAGGATAGGCGGATTCGGGAGACGGAGGTCAACTTGCCGCCGATTGACCTTGTTGCCAGTAGGGGCTCGGCCTATAATCCGAAATCCTGTCGTCGGCCGCGAATTCGGCGGAGCCCGTTCAATTCCTAGAACCCTGCGTAGTGGAATCTCGTATAGGTACCAGTGTTGCGTGATCGGCACACTCGCGTGGCCAGGAGGCAACGCTTGTTGCCGCCGCGCACGACACTCGCCCGGACTGAGGCCGCACAGGCGATACAATTCGGGAAGAGGCGTTTTTTCGATAGGATTCGAGCGTTAGCGGATTCCCTGAATCCCCCGGCGCCCATGGCCGATGACAACGGAGCAGAGAGAGAACCTCGCTGAGGAATTAAGGTTCTGGCAGGAGAACCGCTCGTTGCGTCATGGCGGATGGTGCGTGCGGCGCCGGTGGAAATAAGGTAGAATAGAAGGAGAACTAGCAATGCAGGTTTACGGCCCCACGCATGTCCACGGTCCTCAGGCGGTTGGTGCCCCGCATACGACGCGGGCCACCCGTTCCACCTCGCCAGTGGAGTCGCCCAAGATTCAAGACGAAGTCAACATCTCCGACGCCGCTCGCCTGGTCGAGCAGGCCAAACAGGCCCCGGACATCCGCCAGGACCGCGTGCAGGCGATCCGCGCCCAGATTGCCTCCGGCACCTACGAGACGACCGGCAAGCTCGAGGTGGCCGTCAACAACCTGCTGGACGAAATTGGGTGACGCCAGGCCCTTCTCACGATTAGGCTTCTTCCGGCGACAACGCCAAGAATTCCGAGGGACTCATGATATGAATTCCTCGGAAGGGATTCAGAACCAATAGGTCTCCATCGCCGGAAACCAGGTGTGTCGCCCGACCGGCAACCGCGACTTCCAGGAAAATGTCGTCATCCGGGTCTCGATAGGCCTGAATCGAATTCTTCGGGCTTGAGTAATGCCGCGGCGCGGACGGGCTCTGCGAGAAATCGATTGCGAGCCTCGATCGATTACTCCAAGATCATCTTACATGTGTTGCGCGCTTCAAGCAAGTTCGAAGCCGACGGCTACACCCGCAGGTCCGCTTCGCACGATACCCGGTCCCCATATTTCGCCCGGATCGGCTCGATCACTTCGGCAAGGAACTCATCTACCTGCTGCGGCGCGCGGCCGACGAATTGGGCCGGGTCGAGCACGCGCGTCAGATCGACCCTGGCGAATGCCGGGTCGGCGAGGATCCGATCGATCAGGTCGTTCCTGCCGCCTTCGTCCTTGACCACGGCGGCTGCCGCCAGGCTGTGCCGGCGGATCCGCTCGTGCAGGTCTTGCCGGTCGCCGCCGGCGGCGACGGCCGCCATGAGGATGTTTTCCGTGGCCATGAAGGGCAGTTCGGCATCGAGATTGGCTCCGATCACCCGCGGGTAGACCACCAGCCCGTCGCTCACGTTCTGGCAGAGGATCAGCACGGCGTCGGTGGCCAGGAACGATTGGGGCAGGACCAGTCGTCGATTGGCGCTGTCGTCCAAGGTGCGTTCCAGCCATTGCACGGCCAGCGTCGCCGCGGCGTTGCTCTCCAGGCTCATCACAAAACGGGCTAACGAACAGATCCGCTCACAGCGCATGGGGTTTTGCTTGTAAGCCATGGCCGAGGATCCGATCTGCTCTTTGCCGTGCGGTTCTTCGACCTCTTTGCGGTGGGCCAAGAGCCGCAGGTCGGTGGCCATCTTGTGCGCGGTTTGCGAAATGCCGGACAACACGGCCAGGATCTGAGAGTCGATTTTCCGCGGATAGGTCTGCCCGGTCACCGCGTAGCTTTCCGCAAAACCGATCTTCCGGCAGATCAGCTCATCCAGCCGACGCACCTTCTCGTGGTCGCCGTCGACCAGTGCCAGGAAGCTGGCCTGCGTGCCGGTGGTGCCCTTGGACCCGTGGGCCTTGAGGTTTGCCAGGCGGAACTCGATCTCGGCCAGGTCCAACACGAAATCAAAGGCCCAGAGGCAGGCCCGTTTGCCCACCGTCGTTGGCTGGGCCGGCTGAAAGTGCGTGAAGGCCAGGCAGGGCAAGGCCCGATGCTGCCGGGCGAAGCGGGCCAGGCTGTCGATCACGGCGACCAGCCGGTCGCGGACCATTTCCATGGCCTCGCGGAGCAGGAGGAGATCGGTGTTATCGGTCACATAGCAGCTTGTCGCGCCCAGATGGATGATCGGCTTGGCCTTCGGGCAGGCGTCGCCGTAGGCCAGCACATGGGCCATGACGTCGTGCCGCACCCGCCGCTCGTGCCGTTCGGCCGCCTCGAAATCGATCGTATCGACGTGCTGCTTCAACTCGGCGATCTGCTCCTGGCTGACCGGCAAACCGAGTTCCGCCTCGGCCTCGGCCAGGGCTACCCAAAGCCGCCGCCAGGTGCTGAACTTTCGCTGCGGGCTCCACAGCTCGCTCATCGCGGGCGAGGCATAGCGGCCGATTAAGGGGTTGTCGTACTGGGTGTATTGGTCGGACATGGGAGCGGAAGGTTAGTTGTCGGTTTGGGATTGGTATTGTTGATGGTCGTAGTGGTAGGGTGGGCCGAGTGAAACGAGTCCCACCATCTTCCCGCGTTTCTCCTGGTGGGACTCGTTGCACTCGGCCCGCCCTACGACTCGGTGCTCAGCACTCATCGTCCGAGGCTTCCAATAGCAGGCGTGCGACCTCCTCCAGGCCGGCGCGGTCGTCGTCGTCGAACCGCGCCAGGATCGGGCTATCCAGATCAAGCACGCCGAGCAACCGCTCGCCGCGGACCAAGGGCACGACGATCTCGGATTTCGATGCGTTGTCGCAGGCGATATGCCCGGGGAACTTCTTGACGTTCTCCACGACCACCGTTTCCCGCCTTTGCGCCGCCGCGCCGCAGACGCCCTTGCCGGGCCCGATCCGCGTGCAGGCCGGCTTGCCCTGAAAAGCCCCCAGCACCAGATCCTGGCCTTTGAGCAGGTAGAAGCCGGCCCAATTCACCTCCGGCAGTTCCTCGTAGAGCAGCGCGGCCACATTGGCGGCATTGGCCAGGAAGTCGCGTTCGTCGCCCAGCAGGTCGCGGACGCTCTTGGCGAGCGTTCGATAGAAAGCTTCCTTCTCGGAGAGATTCTCGTCCTCGGGCTCCGGCGCCGGCTCGTCGTCGATATACTCAATCCCCTTTCCTTCGCACCAATCCTTGACGATCTCTTTCAACGCCCGGTCGCGAAACTCGTACCAGTTCTCCTCGATGCCGTAGAGACGGATGCTGTCTTTGAACCGCCCAAACGCTCCCCGGCCCTGGATCATGCGGCACAGCGAGTCGGAGATTTGTTGGTTCTTCACGGAAGAGCAGAAATCTTCCATGATGGAATACTCGTTGATGTCGGACTTGGACGGCAGGGAAACGTAAACGCCTTGATCATCGGCAGCGACGGCCCGCGCGGTTGCGAGCGCTTCGGCGTGCCAGTCCGGTTCCGTGTCTTCCGAATCCTCGGCGTTCCCGTCTTGGTTGTTTTCCTCGTCTTCTTCCCCCTCGACCCGTCTCATGTCCTCGTGTGCGATATGGACCACTTCGCCCGTCTGCTTGTTCAAGAAGGACGAATATTCCTCGGAGAGGAAATCCAGTTCACCGACAATCGTGTCGAGATCGACTTTCGCGTTCATTGCGAAACAGCTCCTACGGACCTTGCCAGTTCTCAATCTTCCGTCCAGGCACCCGCGAAAACTCTGCTTCGTTACGGAGTCGGCGCCCGCGTTCGCGCAATTGCCGCAATCAACATCATAGAAAATCCCGTTCCTCGAAATCGCCTTGCGGGAAACGCTCAAACTCTCCCTTCCACCGCCCGGCAGACCTGTCCAGCCACGCCAAGTATTCCGTCCGTTCACCGCTCCGTGGCGGCAGCGGCTCGATCGTGACTTGCATTTCATGATCGGCTTCCGCTGTGCCTACCGGAACGGCGACTCGTAGCACGCCGTTGGCATCGACACGAGACCGGACAATCCTAGGGTTCATTGACGCCTCGTAACTCGAATCGTGTATACTCACCTTCTGAAAGCGCTAGGCTTTTCCGTAAACAGCTTGCATTTTACCATCGCGGTGGCGGCGTGGCAATCAGTTCGCAGTTCCGCCTTCAGACGGCTTCCTGCTATTGTTTCCGCCAAAAGGCGTACTACGAGCGCGCGGTCGAGAACTTCGCCGTTCTCCGGGCGGTGGTTGACGGCCAGGAAGAACCGCCAGTAAACTGGGGCAGCGTTTTGGACGGTTTTCCGGCTGTTGGCATCGCGCTTCTTGGCAATTGACCGTAACGCGCTTCTCTGAAAGGAGGTATCGGACATTGAAAGCACCGACTGTTTTGTTGACGGGCGGAACCGGATTTATCGGCGGCTGTACGCTGGCGCGATTGCTGCAGACGCGCCCCGACTGCCGTGTGCTATTGCTCGCCCGAGATCGCGGCGCGGACTCCGCCGCGCAACGCCTTCGCCGCTCCCTGGAGCGATTTATGGACCCCGAGCATGTTGAGGCCGGCCTACGCTCTTGCGAGATTATCAGCGGGGACTTGACGGACCCGTCGAGCCTGGGAACTCGCCGGCTGGACGAGGCGACGCACGTGATTCATTTGGCCTCGCTCAAGAAGCTGGCGGCCGAGCGGTTGGAAGATGTGACCCATGTCCTGCACCTGGCCTCGAACACGAACCTCCGGACCGTGCGCAGCGTCCGGCACACCAATGTCCTTGGGGCTCTGGCGCTGGCCCATCGCATGCGACGAGTCGCGGGTCTTCGGCGGTTCCTGTACGTGGGCACGGCATATATCTGCGGGGAGAAATCCGAGGGGGTGGTCCGCGAGGAGATGTACCCGCGACTGCGAGCGCGGCATTTCACGGAATACACGGCTTCCAAGGCTGAATGCGAAATGCTGCTGCGGAGCACCGCTCCCGAGTTGCCCTTGGTTGTGGCCCGGCCATCGGTCGTCGTCGGCCATACTCGCCTGGGCTGTCTTCCGTCGTCGAGCATCTTCTGGTTCTACCGCGCCTGCGATTTGCTCCGCCGGCTGACTTGTCCACTCGATTCTCACGATGACGTTGTGCCGGTGGACTGGGTTGCAGACGCACTTCTCCTGCTGCTCTTCAAGCCGGACCTGCGTTACGACTGTTACCATGTATCCGCCGGAACAGGGAGCAGCGTTCTCTGGCAGGATATCGCGACGGTGTTGGCGGAGTGCTACGGCGAACGAGCGGAGGATCCCTACCAAGTGGTTGACATCCCCACTATCGTGCGGGAGCGTGAGCGGATGAAAAGCTTGCTTGCAGCGGGCGACATGGAACACGTGCTCACTGCGCTGCAAATCTTTTTCCGCTTCATGGAGATCGACGCAGAGATTTTCGATAACGCACGTCTCTTGTCCGAGGGCATGCCACCCAGCCCCAAGTTCACCGAGTACCTGCGCCTTTGCGCTACTCGGCCCTGCAACAAGACTGTCTACGAGCAGATGCTCGACGACTTTTGGTCCTCCGCACAGCCTGCCTCGACCGGTCGCGTACCGGACATAGAATCTGTGACGTCAGCCGATGCAGCACAAGGGCTATTGGGTTGTTCGCTAACGTGATTGTTTACATATTCGTCACATCATCGACCGACGTCGGCCCGACGATCTGGTCCATCGCGTTGGCAAACTCGGCGTTATGCGAACTGTCTTCCGCATAGATCCGGAAAATGCGGAAGCTCAAGGCGATCCGCCGGAACAGTTCCCGCTCGTTCAGCCGATGGATCTTGCCCGTGGCGGGGTCCAGGAGAAAATTCTGGTCGGCCGTGGGGGCCAAGGCCTCGGGCCGGTAGACGTGGCGGGGAATATCGACGCGAAAGACGATGTCTTTCAGCTCCGGCGGCAGGTTCTTGCGGATCCGCCGCTGCAAGACCTCTTCGTCGCTGAAAACGCTCGCCTCTTCGTGCTGCCCGGGAGCGAAAAAAACCATCCGCTCGCAGGCCATCTTCCAGTGCAACCGCCGCGAGAGGAATCCCCGCCAGCGCTGCCCCAAGGCCCGCAACCGCAGGTCGGTCGAGCGATGCCAGTCGGCCACGCGGACCAAGAGCGACCACTCGGTGAATTGCAAGTACTCGTCGAGGTGCTCCAGCGGATTGCCGGGGAACAAGTCGGCCTTGCTTTCCACAAACAGTTCCTGCAACGTCAGGTCGATCGCGCGGACCGTGCGGTGGTAATAAACCGAGCGGAACAAGTCTCCGCGCACGGCGATGAACCGCTCCAGCGCGGAAAGGCCGCGTTCGTGAATGGTCAAACCGCGATTGGTAAACAGGCTATAGCGCAGCAAGCGGTCAAGATCGAAAGCCCGCTGACTGTAGCCCGACATGTACGCGTCGCGGAGGACAAAATCCATGTTGTCGACGGTATACAGGCCGCAGAACAAGCTGCGAAGGAAGCGCAGCCACTGCGGACCTTCGCTTGCCGAGGCGGCGTTGGGCCGCGTGATCAGGAAACAGATCTGCTGCGGATCGAGATGCTCGCCGTCGACCATTTGGCTGTTGGGGTTTCGTCGCACCCCGCGGATCAAGTCGGCCAGTACATCGAGGATGATCCGGCTGCCGACAATCTCGTGATTCAGCTTGTATTCGGCCAAGTAATGGCTATCGAAGAAATGACCAAAAGGCCCGTGCCCTACGTCGTGCAAGAGGGCCGCCATCCGCACGAGCGACTCGACATAGCCGCGGCTGGGCACGTCCGGGCACACATGCCGCAAGCTCTCGTAGGTCACCTCGAGCACGCGGCTGGCCAGGTGCATCGCCCCCAGAACGTGCTGAAAACGCGTATGCTCGGCCGTCGGGAAGACCCACCAGGCGGTCTGCAACTGGTGAATCTGACGGAGTCGCTGGATCCAAGGATGATCGATGACCGTTTGCTCCGAGATCTCTCCCTCGGGCAGACCCTGAGGCGAGGTGAAGGGGATATATCCGTGGATCACATCGTGGCTGAGACTGGCATTGATGAGCTCATTCATGCCGGTATTATGTCCAATGTGGGGGACATCGTCCAGGATTGGGCCGAACCATTCTATTGGTTTTTTCCGCCGCTGTGCAGCCGGCGGTTTTGAATGATACTAACCCGAAGCGCCAGCGAGGTCTCTGAAAATTTGCTCCCTCGCTAGTGCTTCGGATTAGTATGGATCATAACCCCGAATGGTAGCTCTGTGCCCCATAAGAATACTTCCTAAACGCTCCATTTATCCCATATTCTCGTCCTCTGCTACCTGCCAGTCCAAGTACCCTAGTCTACCGCCCTTGGAGAAGCGGCAAGGTTTATTGCTCTTCTCCAATTTACAGATTCGATCTGGCATAAGTTGGCAAGGACAGATAAACTTTTAGACTTCAAGGGCGACTCGTGGAAATCGCCGAATTTTTCCGGAGAAGGAGTTTTGCCGTGCCAATTTTGCGGCCTGCGTTGTGGTTTGTAGTTATCTGCGGTCTGATGCTTCCCAAGGGGCTCTCGGCGGCCGCTCCGCCTATGGATACGCTGTTGCCCAATACAACTGTCGGATTCGTCTCGGCAACCAACGCCATCCGTTTGACGGAGCAATGGAACAAGACCCAGCTTGGCAAGCTCATCGGCGACCCGGTCATGAAACCGTTCGCGGACGACCTGCGGGAACAGTTGAAATCGCAGTCGACGGCCCTGGCAGACCGGCTGGGGATCCACCTTGACGACTTGCGAGGAGTAGCCACGGGCGAGGCTTCCTTGGCCCTCTTGGCATTGCCAAGGAACGGAGATATCCACGCGGCGACCAGCCTGCTCTTGGATGTCAGCGGTAATCTCGCTCAGGCGAAGGCCCTCCTGGCCAAGGCCCGCGCGGGTCTGAAGGGCAGCGGCGCCCAAGAGACGGTGCGGACGATTCACGGAATCCCGGTCTACGTATTTGCCGTTCCGCTGCCGCAGGCCCAACAGGTTGCGGCGGGGCGGGGCGGCGTCGCGGCCGCGGCCAAGATGGGGCAAACGGTCTATTTCCTCACCGACAACCTGTTCGGCGCCTGCGACGACCTGGCCGTCGTGCAGGATATCCTCGGCCGGCTGAAGAACGGCGAGCCCACCGGCAGCCTTTCCCAGGTCGTCGGGTACCGCATGGTCATGAAGCGTTGTGCGGCCGACGCCCCCGCGCACGAACCGAGCATCCGCTGGTTCATTTACCCCTTGGGGTACGCCGCGGCAACCCGGGCCGCCACCCCGACGGAAAAGCGCCGCCAAGGCAAGACGGTGATTGTCGAGATCATGAGCAAGCAAGGCTATGCGGCCTTCCAGGGGGTCGGCGGTTTTGTCGACGTTTCCACCGATGGTTACCAGATCCTGCATCGCACCGCGATCTTTGCCCCGCCGCCGTACACGAAATCGATGCAAATGTTCGTCTTCCCCAACGGCAAAGACTTCGCTCCGCAACCCTGGGTCGGCCGCGACGTGGCCACCTACTTCACCGTCTATGTCGATATCCTCAACGCTTTCGACAACTTCGGTCCCTTGTACGATGAAATCGTCGGTGAAGAAGGTCTCTGGATCAAGACTCTCGAAGACATGAAGACGCTTTCCGACGGTCCGCACATCGATCTCCGCAAGGAGCTCATCGCCAACTTGGGTCAGCGGGTGACCATGGTCGCCGACTACAATCTGCCGATCACCACGACCAGCGAGCGGCTGCTATGGGCCATCGAGACCAAGGACCAGGCCAAAGTGGAGGCGGCCGTCAGGAAGTGCGTCAACAACGATCCCTCGATCAAGGAGCGGAAGATCGACGGCCACGTCGTTTGGGAAATCGTTGAGGAAGAAGAGACCGGCGTGCCGAAGGTGGAGGTCGACGTGCCTACGCTCACGCCCAAGAAGGGTGGCGGCAAGAGCAAGCCCGGCGAAAAAGACGACGACGAGGACAAAGAAAGCCACTTTCTGCCCCACGGGGCGTTTACCGTCGCCTATGGCCAGTTGTTCATCGCCTCGCACATCGACTTCCTGGTCAAGACCCTGAAACCGCTCAATGAGAACAGCCGCCTGGCCACACAACCTGCATTCCAGCAGGTCTGGAACGTCACCTTCAACAACCTGGGACTGAAGCCGCAGTCGGCCCGCAGTTTCTCCTGGACCGATCGCGCGGTGCAGCCCACCTACGAGTTGATCCGCCAGGACAAGATGCCGCAGAGCGAATCATTGCTGGGCCGGACTCTCAACAGCTTGGCCACGGGCGGCAAGAAAGGGCAGCCGCGGCGGCAACGGATCGACGGCAGCAAGTTGCCCAACTTCGCGGTCGTCCGCAAGGCATTGGGTCCGTCGACGGCCGCTATGACCAGCGAGCCGGACGGCTGGTTCATCAAGGGCGTGCTGCTGACGAAGTAGTCTACTTCGTCTCCACCTTGGCCCAGAACGGGTGTTGGCGATCGCCGCGGACGCGCAGGTCCTCGAGCATGGTATCGACGCTCGGCTTGATCATCGCCGGCACTCCGCTGGGGCGGCGGCCGCCGACCGTGATGTTGATGCGGGCCTTGAAGTCGACGATCTCCGGCGAGAGCCAGATCGTGGCCCGCGAAGTGCCCGCCGTGAGGACCAGGGTGTTGGCGCCCGGCGCCTTGCCCTCCACCAGTAGCGGGTGCACGCCGCGGGGAAGCGGCGTACTCGGCACGATACCACCGCTGCCGGGCGCCGTCAGGCCCGAACCCGTGGTAAACGACTTCGCCTCGTGGGGCTTCGTCCAGTCGGTCACAAGGCAGTTTGGCGGCAGGCCCTCGATTTCCGCCCACCAGAAGAAGTTGTCGCAGTCGCGCATCGTGGCGCAGGTGAATTCCCGGTCCCTGGGCAGGGGAAAGCTCCGCTTGAAACGGTTCATCCAGTCGAACAGCGGCAACTGCTCGTCGACAAAGTGCTCGTGCCCGCGGCCGAGATACTCCACGACGGTGGTGTTGTAGCCGTTCCTCAAATAGCGATCCAGGACCAGGGCGTCGCGGGCGATGCGGCCGCCGTCCAACTCGCCCAGCACCACGTAGAACGGCACGAGACGGGCGTTTTCCGTGTAGAAAGAACAAATCTTCCGGGCTTCGGCCGTGATGGGGATCACACCCGCCCAGAGATCGGGATGCGAGATACCGATGTCCCAGGCCGCATCGCCGCCCTCCATGTGGCCGGAGAGAAACACGCGGTCGGTATCGACGGCAAATCGCCGACAGGCATCGCGATAGCAGCCCAGCACCACGGCGTGTTCACGGGCTGAATACTCATATTCCGTCTGATGCTCCTCGGTCCAGGCGGGAGCGATGACAATATATCCGTATCTTCCCGCCTGGCCTTGCCGGCCCGGCGGGCCGTCGGGGTTATGTTCGCCCGCCCACCAATCGATCTGCATCGTGGGATCGTGGCCGATGCCGTGCAGGGAAACGATCATCGGGTAGCGGCGCTGCGGATTGTACTCCGGCGGCAACTGCACATAGTAGGTCGCATCGGGCTGGCCGGGGAGCACGCTGACTTCCAGTTTGGAATAGCCGGGAATCTTCTCGTCGATCGAATCGGGCAGGGGGAAGGGCGGCGTCATGTGGGCGGCCAGCGCGGCCAGCACCTCCGGCTTGGCGGCGGCCTCGGCCAGCAGCGGATTCAATTGCCAATCGCGCTTTACCTTGCTCGTCTCCGCCAAGTACTTCCGCAGCATTCCCCGCAGCCGCCATGCCGAGAGGGTCGTGGGCAAATCGGTGGTGGCCGCGTCGGACCCCAGCAGCCAACCGCTGACGGCCAGCGAAAGTTTTTCCTCGGCCTTGAGCGGGGCGTTCTGGTTTTGCAGAAAGGCCGCCATGCGGGGCAGCATTTCGGGATTCAGCCCCGGCCCCAACTCCTGCAGCGCCGGCGCCAGGGCCGCGCGATCGGCCCGTTCCTGCACCTGCAGCATCAATGCCTGACAAGCACTGGCAATGGCCTTCCGCTTTGCCTCCAACTCGTCGTAAAGCTGTTGCACCTGGCGTACGGTTTGCAGGATTTCGCCCGACGCGCCTTTGGTGGGGAAGTTCTTGAAGATCTTCTGCACAAGCTCGTGCTGCCCGCTCATCTGCCGCAAGTCCAACTCATCGAGCATTTGCTGCGCGTACATGAGCTGCAACTTTTGCAGCGTGGGCTGAAGGTCCTGGGCGACCTGCGTGTCGTTCTTGAAGTCCTCGATGACCTGCTGCAATGCCGCCACGGCCATCTTGTAGCGTTTGCACTGGAGATAGAAACGCACGATCTTCTTGCGCTGCTCGAGGTTCTTGGGGCTTATCTGTTGTCTGAGGATCTCGTCGAGGTTCGCGTCGGAGAACGTGCTCGTGGCGATCCGCATGTCCCACAACAGACGCACGGCCTGGACCCGGGCATACTGCGGCGTGATCTCGGTGATGACCTGCACGACGTTCAGCACTCCGCCAGCCGTTTGCATGGGATAAGTCCGCCTGCCCCATTTGTCGAAATCCTTCAAAGGCCCCGCCGGCGGGCCGACGGACATGACTTTGATTCGGCCGCTGCGGGCAACCGGCGGCTGTTGGAGTTCGAACTTTTCGGCGTTCTCCAGCGAGCTGTCGGGCTTCACGGCCACGATCTGCCGGCGGGAGACGAAGATCAGGCGGAAATCGTCGTTCACGAAGACGATCTGCTTGATGTCATCGCCTTCGGCGGCCCCGTTCTGCTCGGCCAGGCCGAAGGTATCGCCCTTGCGGCCGCGGAGGATTCGGCCGTCTTTCAACCAGACTTCCGTCGCCAAGGCGGCCGTGGCAACCAGAACCACAAGACTGCCGACGATGCCGGCCGCCGTCCGGCGCCAACCGTGCCGTGAACGTTTCATTTCGTGCCTCGTTGGATTTCCTGTCCCCCTCGCCTCCATGATTCATTGTGCTCTATTGCCACGGCATGTCAAGCAATACGTTGTACGTCAGGCCGACCACGTCGGGCACCATGTACCCATGGTCGTGGTCGGCCTGACGTACTCGGCATTCTCGCGGGTGGTTGAATACTTGACAAACGCCCGCCGTCACGGCAAAATGGGGGGTATGAGTCGCAAGCCCGTTATTTCTAAGGTATTGCTGGCCCTGACGGTTGCAGGGTTGGTGTTGCCAATGATGATCTGTGTCGTCTTGTCGCTGGCCTGGCTCCTGCCCGTGATGGGCGATCAAGCGGGGGGGACGGTTTTGCGTTACGTGGCCGAGGCCGGCGGGGTCGTTTGGATCATGGTGTTGATCGGCCTGATCTTCGTCCAGGCGATCCACAGCTTGGGCCGATCGGACGATGCCGATCAGTAGTCGAGGGAGGGCCGGCAGTGCAAGGCAGCACCAATAGTTCCGAGTTCCGCATTCCCGACTCCGAGTTGGACGGCAGCGTCGAACTCCGCGTCCCCAGCCCGCAGCCTTCGCGGCTCACGCCCGTGCCGTCCGACAAGATCCTCTTTCCGCGCCGCATGCTGTACGTCGAGGCCGTGCTTTATGCAACGGTTGCCGTGGCCGCGTTCGGACTGGGCTATCTCGCCGGCCGCGACCCGCGCGGGTGCCCCCCCGTCGGCCGCCGGCCCGCAAGACTCCGAGCGGGTGCCGGTCGAGGGAAAGGTACTGCGGGATGCGGGTAGGGGCACGCCGCAGGGCGACGCGGGGGCGCTTGTGATTGTCCTGCCCGCCGACAAGCTGCCCAACAAGCGGCTGCCGCTTGACGGTTTGCGGCCCGGCGATACGGGCGATGCCACGTCTGCCGCGCTGGCCAAGTTCGGCGGCGCCGCGATCCGCGCCGACGCCTCCGGTGGCTTCACGCTTCTTGTCCCGGCTGCCGGCCGCTATCACGTGCTGATTCTCTCGCGGAACGGGACCCGCATCCCGGAGCCGGGTGACATTACGGAACTCGGAAAATATTTCGACGCGCCAGCCGATCTCTTGAAAGATTGCCGTTATCGTTGGCTGAAGGACCTCCGCCTCGGCACCGGGTCGATCGAAGTTCAGTTTAGCGAGTGAGGAACTACTTCCGCTTGAACAACGGCCCGCCGTACACGGCCGTGTCGCCGAGAATCTCCTCGATCCGCAGCAACTGATTGTACTTCGCCATGCGGTCGGTGCGCGAGGCGGAGCCGGTCTTGATCTGGCCGGTCCGCATGGCCACCGCCAGGTCGGCGATCGTGGCGTCCTCGGTCTCGCCGCTGCGATGGCTGGTCACGCTCGTGTAACCGTTGCGATGGGCCAGTTCAATGGCCTCGATCGTCTCGGTCAAGGTGCCGATCTGATTGACCTTGATCAAGATGCTGTTGGCAATACCCTCGTCGATGCCCCGCTGCAGGCGCTTCGTGTTGGTGACGAACAAGTCGTCGCCCACAAGCTGGATCTTATTGCCGAGGCGGTCGGTCAAGAGCTTCCAGCCTTCCCAGTCGTCTTCGGCGCAGCCGTCTTCGATGGAACAAATCGGATACTTCTCGACCCATTTGGCGTAGATTTCCACCAGCGCGGCGGAGTCGATGTCCTTGCCATCGACGGAATACCGCCGCGTCTCGGCGTTGTAGAACTCCGAGGCGGCCGGGTCCAAGGCGATAAAGGCCTGCTTGCCCGGCTCGTAGCCGGCCTGGCCGATGGCCTCGACGATCACGTCGAGTGCCTCCTGGTTGCTCTTCAGGTCGGGTGCGAAACCGCCTTCGTCGCCGACGTTCGTGGAAAGTTTCTTCCCGTGCAGCACCTTCTTGAGGTTGTGAAACACCTCGCAGCCGCAGCGGATAGCATCGGTGAAGCTATTGAAGCCCAAGGGCATGACCATGAACTCCTGCACGTCGACGGCGTTGTCGGCATGCGAGCCGCCGTTGATGATGTTCATCATGGGGGCCGGCAACAAGCGGGCCCCGGCGCCGCCGAGATAGCGGAACAGCGGCAGTCCGGTGTGGGCGGCCGCGGCATGGGCCGTGGCCAGCGATACGCCGAGAATGGCGTTGGCGCCTAGTTTGCTCTTGTTCTCGGTGCCGTCCAACTCGATCATCCGCGCGTCCAAAGCGGCCTGGTCCAGAGCGTCCATGCCGGCCATCTCGTCGGCCAGAGCGTCATTGACGTTGTCGACCGCCTTTAGCACGCTCTTGCCCAGGTAGAGCGACTTGTCGCCGTCGCGAAGTTCCAATGCCTCGTGAACGCCCGTGCTCGCCCCGCTGGGGACCGCTGCTCGGCCGAAGGAACCATCGGCCAACTCCACGTCGACCTCGATCGTGGGATTTCCACGGCTATCAAGGATCTGTCGGGCATGGATATCGAGAATTTCCGCATTCATGATGGCACTCTCCTGAGAAGAAATAGGGTCCAAAACCGCGTATTGTCCTCGATTTTTCCGAGTTTGACTAGCAGGGGAGGAAAAGGCAAATGACGAAATCCGAAGGACGAAGGAAGTCCTTCCTTCTTCCGCCTTCGGCCCGATCGGGCTATCATGGGGGGAATGCAGGAACTTGTTTTATGAATGACCGCCAAAGTGGGCAGGAAACGTCAATTAGGGCCGAGCTCCAGCCGCTGCCGGAAAACATTCGCAGCGTGCAACCGGGCGGTGGAGTTTGCTATCGGGTCGAGCTTAGCTGGGGACGATGGCGGCGATGGTGGTTGACGCATTTTCGGCCCGGCTACGTGAAAAGAATGGCCGCGCAGCGGCAGGGCGATTGCCGAGGCGCACCACACGCGATCGTCGATCCGCGGGACCTGAAGTATTGCCGCAACATCTGCGATTGCTCCTGGGCGGAGGCCGACAACCCATTCCTCTGGCGGAGAGTGATTCCCCTGGCGTCGTGGGGAGCGGCCGAATTGCTCCTTATGGGTGGGCCGCTCTTAGTGCTGACAATTCTGGCCGCCGTGTCGCCCTGGTGGTATCTCGCCTTGCCCTTGGCGGTGGTGCTGGGATTAATCATCTATTTCTTCCGTAATCCGCCGCGCCGAGTGCCGCAGGGGCCGGGCCTGTGGGTTTCACCGGCGGATGGCACGATTGCCGAGATTACCGAGTTGCCGCACGACGATTTTGTCGGCGGCCGGGCTGTGCGCATCGGTATCTTTTTGTCGATTTTTAACGTACATTTGAACCGATCACCCGTGGCCGGGCGGGTGATTGCCCTGCGCTACACGCCGGGCGAGTTCCTCAACGCCCTGCGGTCGGAAAGTGCCCTGCGGAACGAGAACATGTGGATCGCGATGGAGGAGGACTCGCCGCCCTTCCGGCGCCTGGTCGTGCGGCAGATTTCCGGCGCCATCGCTCGGCGGATCGTCTGCGATTTACGGCCCGGTGAGGTCGTCCCGCGGGGGCATGCCTTCGGCATGATCAAGCTCGGCTCGCGGACGGAACTGATCCTGCCCGCCGAGGACGGACTGGAAGTGAAGGTCCGCGTCGGGCAGAAGGTGAAAGCCGGGACCACGGTCGTGGCGGAGTATACACAAGGGAGGATGAAGAAAGACGCCCATGATCAGAACAAAGCTGCAAGGGGATAAGAAAATGGTGAATAAGAAAACGGAAGGATTCTCCTTTAGGGTTGACTGCATTCATCCTTCATCCTTCATCCTTCATCCTTCCCCCTTCATCCTTCATCCTTAGATTCAATGCGTCCCATCCGCACCTTTGCCATCCTGCCGACGATGTTCACGCTGGGGAACCTGGTGTGCGGGTTCTTTGCGATCGTGATCGCCTCGCGGGTGCAGACGCCCTTTTCCCCGGAAGGGAACCCGACCGACCCAAGCGACTGCATGTCGAGCGCCTGGCTGATTTTCCTGTCGATGGTCTTCGATGCGCTGGACGGCTACATTGCCCGGCTGGCGAAATCGGCCAGCGAGTTCGGGGCCGAGTTGGACAGCCTGTGCGACATGGTGGCCTTCGGCGTGGCCCCGGCGTTCCTGCTCGTGAAGATGTGCCCGCAGTTCTCGTTTTTCCACAAGGAAGCGGTGTGGGTGATTGCGGCCTCCTACGCGGTATGTGCATCGCTGCGACTGGCACGTTTCAACGTGGAGACCAACGACGAGGACGACCACATGAGTTTTCGTGGTTTGCCCAGCCCGGCGGCGGCGGCCAGCGTGGCCGGGTTCGCCATCATGTTCTATACCCTCAGCAACAAGGACAACACGCTGAACTACGCGCCGCAGATCTTCATCGGCCTGCAACGCGTACTCCCCTTCTTCGCCCTGTTGGCCGCCATGTTGATGGTCTCGCGGATTCCCTATCCCCACGTGGTCAACCAGGTCTTTCGCGGCCAGAGGACGCTCCGGCACCTGGTAGGCATTATTTTCACCATCGTGGCGATTATGGTCTTCCGCGACTACGCGGTGTCGATCGTTTGCGTAACGTTTGTGCTCTACGGGCCCGTGCGGTATGCGTGGGAGAAGGTCGTGCAGCGCAGACACCAGGAGGAGACGATATTCTGATGTTCTCTGGAATTGTTGAAGCCCTGGGTACTGTGAGCGAAATCCGCCCGGAGCCGCCCGGTTGTTGGTTGATTGTTCGCGAGGCCAAGATCGCCGCGGAAACGGCGGTCGCCGACAGCATCTGCGTGAACGGCTGCTGCTTGACCGTGGTGGCCGTGGAAGGCGAGACGTTCGCCTTTCAGGCGGGGCCGGAGACGCTGGCCCGCACGAATCTGGGCGATCTCAAGCCGGGCAGTCCGGTGAATCTGGAGCGATCGCTGGCAGTCAACGCGCGGCTGGGAGGGCATTTCGTCAGCGGTCATATCGACGGCGTCGGCATGCTCCTGGAGCGGATCGACAGCGGCGACTGGTCCACCTTCTGGTTCTCGGTGCCGCGGGCCCTGGCCCGGCAGATGGCCTCCAAAGGCTCGATCGCCGTGGATGGCGTGAGCCTGACCATTGTGGGCAGTGAGCCCGACCGCTTCAGCGTGGCCCTGATCCCCTTCACGCTGGCTGTGACGACGCTCGGCACGCTTGCCGTCGGCGGCAAGGTGAATCTGGAGACCGATATCCTGGCGAAGTACGTGCAGCGGCTGGTGGAGGCGGAGGATTGGCCGCAGGCGACGCCGTGAGCGATTCCCCCGACAAGCAGACACTCACCTTCCTAATCCGCCGTTTCCGGCAGGCCGGCATCAAACCGCGGACCGACCTGGGCCAGAACTTCATGATCGACATGAACCTGCAGCGCGTGCTGCTGGAAACGGCGCAGATCGGCCCGGACGATGTCGTGCTGGAGGTTGGCACAGGCACCGGCGGACTGACGATGCAGATGGCCCCTTTGGCGGCCGCCGTGGTGAGTGTGGAGGTCGATCGCGATTTGCACCAACTGGCCGGCGAGGAACTGTTCCAGTTCCCCAACGTGACCCTCTTGCACATCGACGTGCTGCAGAGCAAGAGCCGCATCGAGCCGACTGTTCTGGAAGCGGTCCAGCGGCAGTTGCAGGCCGGGCCGGGCCGGCGGTGGAAACTGGCGGCCAACCTGCCCTATAACTTGGCCACACCGCTGATCTCGAACCTGCTCGCCCTGGATCGACCGCCGGACACGATGACCGTCACCGTGCAGAAGGAGGTGGCCGATCGGATCGTGGCCCGGCCGGGCGTGAAGGACTACGGCGCGTTGGCCATCTGGGTTCAGAGCCAGTGCCGCGCGGAGATCGTTCGCGTCTTGGCCCCGTCGGTCTTCTGGCCGCGGCCCAAGGTCTCGTCGGCCTTCGTGCACATTGCTCTCGACGAGACGCTCCGGCAGCAGATTCCCGATCGGGCCTTCTTCCAGGGGTTCGTGCGATCGATGTTCCTTCATCGCCGCAAAGTGCTGCGCAGCCAACTGCTCAGCGCCCAGCGGCAGTTCAATAAGGCCCAGATCGAGGAGATCCTGGCCAGCCTGGGGCTGGATCCCACGGTACGTGCCGAACGATTGGGGCCCGAGGAAATGCTCCGTCTTTGTGAGGTTGTCCGAGCGGCGGAAAAACTCGCGTAGGCCCTTCCTGCCGGGATGGACGATTGTGCTTCCGGCCGCTGGAAAACGTTGGGTCTTCCGCAAAATCACCACACCTTAGTCCTTTCCGGCAGAAAGGACCTGCTTGGTTGTAGCAACCGTTTGACCTGGGGCTGGGCATTTATTAAGATGGAGGCAGATTTGACAAGGAAGGAAAAACCATGCACTTTATCGAAATGTCGGGCAAGACCCTGAGACGCATCATCAGCGAGGACGAATTTCAGGCCGTCGAGCTAGGGCAGATCGGCGTGACGGACGAGAGCATGATCCGCGTCAACCGCCAAGGCGACATCGAGATCCGCCGCCAGAATACGTGGGACGTGATCGGCGGCCTGCTGGGCGACTTCGACCATCGCGTGCGCCGGGAAACGGGTCTCGATTGGGCCGATTGTTGTGGCTGCGGGCAAGAGGACGACGTTCTGGTTACGTGATGCCGTGGCTTAATGCGGGATGGCTGTCCAGGCAAGCCCGCCCACGAACAGGCTGAAGGTGATAATGGCCAGCATCATCAAGGTGATCCAGCGTTCGGCCCCTTCGGCGCCCCAACTGACGACCAAGAGCCCCAGCGACAGCACAATCGACGCGAAGACAAAGAACAGCTCGCGCCAATAGCCGTTGATCTTGTGGTTCGTGCTGGCCGTGCGGGCGGCGATTTTCAATTCACGCCACTCGCCGGCGGTCTTGGCCTTGCGATCCTTGGCCGAGGAAGCGGCCAGGTCGGTCTTCTTCTTGTTCAGCTCCTGAAGTCTGTTCTGGTCATCGGGTTTGGCTTCACCCCGAGCGGTGATTTCGTCGATCTCGCGCTGGACGGCAAGCTCCTTGGCCTTGACGTCGTCTTCGAACTGCTCTTCGGCCTTCTGCGCAATCGCGTCCGCACGATCGACGCCTCGCACGCTGACCGCATCACAGCCTTTGGAAAGCAGCACGAGTATCAAACCGATGGCCACCATCGGCCGTCCGGCCAGAAGCGAAAGGCGGGCGAGATCCGCGGCCCAGTCGGAAGAGGGTTTCCAGCCTTCCCGTCTGCTCGGGGGGGCCGGCGACACGGGCCGGCTGCCGTCGGGGACGACGAACGACTCGTTGCACGCCGGGCATTGGATCCGCTGGCCCAGGTGCGCATCGCTGATTTGCAGTCGATGGCCTTTCGGACAGGTCGTTTCGTAGGGCATGGCGAGACTCCGCGCTAAGCGGCAACGGTTGACGGATACTTCCCAGTTTATTCCAAGCCGAATTTGTACGTCGCTTTATAGGTCAGCATTGGTTGGGTCCTCTTAGTTCATGTCCTCAAACAGGGCGTCGACGAACTTGTCGGGCTCGAACAGGGCGAGGTCCTCGGCCTTCTCGCCGACCCCGATGTATTTTACCGGCAGCCCGACCGTCTTGCGAATGGCCACCACGACGCCGCCTTTGGCCGTGCCGTCGAGCTTGGCCAGGACCAGGCCGGTGCAGCGCACGGCTTCGGTGAAATGCCGGGCCTGGCTGATGCCGTTCTGGCCGGTGGTGGCGTCCAGCACCAGGATCACTTCGTGCGGGGCATCGGGGATTTGCTTGCCCAATACGCGATGGATCTTGGTAAGCTCCTGCATCAGGTTCTGCTGGGTTTGCAGCCGGCCGGCGGTGTCGACGATGCAGACGTCGGCAGCGACCTGCAGGGCCTGGGCGACCGTGCGATGCGCCACGCTGGCCGGATCGCTGCCGGACTGTCCGGTGACGATCTCCACCCCCAGCCGCCTGGCCCAGATCGTCAACTGCTCGACCGCCGCGGCCCGAAAGGTGTCGGCGGCCCCCAGCACGACCTTCTTGCCTTCGCCCTGGAACATGCAGGCCAGCTTGGCGATGGTCGTTGTCTTGCCGCAGCCGTTCACGCCGCACACCATGATCACCGTGGGACCGCTGGCGGCATAGCGGATCGGATCGGCCGGTTGGGCCAGCATCGCTTTGAGCCTGGTCTTGATCTGTTCCAGGATCTCGTCCATCTTGACCACGCGGGCGCGGAAGCTGGTGCGGATCTCGTCGGTGATCTCCTGCCCGGCCTCGACGCCCATGTCGGTCTTGATGAGCGTCTCGAACAGTTCGTCGACGAACTTGTCGTCGACCAACTGCCCCTCGCTCTTGAAGAGGTCGCGGATATCGGTCTTGAGGAACTGAGCGGTCTTCTTCAGACCCTGCTTGAGTTTTTCGAATAAACCCATAATGAAAAAATCCGAAATACGAATGTCGAAGTCCGCCACCCGGCAAGCGGGTGCCCTGGTGCAAAACTCAAATGGTGAACTTCAAAACGTTTCGATCATTCGTGCTTTGTATTTTGAATTTGTTTAGAATTTCGTGTTCTTGATTTCGCTGTTTTCTTGTTGGTGCATCAGTTTATCGAGGATTCCATTGACGAACTGGGCCGACTGGGCGCCGCCGAAACGCTTCGCCAGCTCGACCGCCTCGTCGATCACGACCTTGGCCGGCGTCTCGGTATGGTGGATTTCGAAGGCGCCCAGCCGGAGAAGGTTGCGGTCGGTGGCGGCCATCCGTTGGACGCTCCAGTTCTCGGCCGCGGCGGCGATCTTCTCGTCCAACACGCTCCGATTGGCGGCTACACCCTGGATCAGCCGTCGCGAGAACTCCACCAGCGACGGCGTCCGCAGCCACCGCGAATAGAATTCGCCTTCGTCGGCCGAACCCGCGTCTTCCTGATCGCGGAGCTCGGCCAGATGGCGGACGAACTCCATCAGCTCGCGGGTCTGGTGGCCCTGGTCCAGAAGCGTGTCGCGGTAGACGGCGACCGCCCCCGGCTGATCGGGGTTCAAGTCTTCGCGATAGAGGACCTGGAAGGCGATTTCGCGGGCAAATGTTCTGGGGTGCATGCTTAATCTTAGGCCTTGGGCAATTTGCTCAATAGGTTTACCATCTCCAGCGCGGCCTCGGCACAATCGACACCCTTGTTGCCCACGTGGGCCTGGGCGTCGTCCTTGCCGGTGGTTGCAGTACGGCCGCCGCTACGGGCGATGGCCTGTTCGAGCGTTTCGCAGGTGAGAACGCCGAAAATCACCGGCATCTGGTACTGCGTGCCCAACTGGGCCAGGGCGATGCTCACGGCCCGATTGATGTGCTGGTCGTGCGTCGTTTGGCCGCGAATCACGGCGCCCAGGCACAAGATGGCGGCGTGCCGTCCGGCCGCTGCCAGCCGCGCGGCCGCGGTGGGGATCTCGAACGCGCCGGGGACCCAGGCCACGTCGATCCGATCGTCGGGAATGCCGTGGGCCCTGAGTGTCTCGACGGCGCCTTCCAGCATCCGCGCCGTGATCGACTGGTTGAAACGCGCCACGACAATGGCGAAGCGGCCGTCGCTGGCCGCCGGCGCGCCTTCATAAACGGTGATCATCATTCCTTCGCATTCAAGCCCATGAGGAATTCGGCATTGGTCTTCGTCTTCTGCAATCGCGTGACGAGCAACTCCATGGCCTCCGGCGGATTCATGTCGGTGAGCACCCGCCGCAGGACGCAAATCCGCCGATACTCTTCCGGGTCCAGCAGCATCTCTTCCTTCCGCGTCCCGCTGCGGTTGATGTCGATCGCCGGCCAGATCCGCCGGTCGACCAGCTTGCGATCTAACACGATTTCCTGGTTGCCCGTGCCCTTGAACTCCTCGAAAATTACTTCGTCCATGCGGCTGCCCGTATCGACCAGGGCCGTGCCGATGATCGTCAGCGACCCGCCTTCCTCGACCTTGCGCGCCGAGCCGAAGAACCGCTTCGGCCGCTGCAAGGCATTGGCGTCCACGCCGCCGGAGAGGATCTTGCCCGAGTTGGGACACTCGGAGTTCCAGGCCCGCGCCAGGCGCGTGATCGAATCCAGGAAGATCAACACGTTGTAGCCGTACTCGACCAGCCGCTTGGCCTTTTCCAGCACCATTTCCGAGACCTGGATGTGCCGGGCCGCCGGCTCGTCGAAGGTCGAGCTGATCACTTCGCAGTTGGGGCCTTTGACCTGCCGCTCCATGTCGGTGACCTCTTCCGGCCGCTCGTCGATAAGCAGCATGAAGACATACAGGTCGGGATAATTGGCCAGCGCCGCCTTGGCCATCTTCTGCATGAGGATCGTCTTGCCGGCCCGCGGCGGGCTGACGATCAAACCCCGCTGCCCAAAGCCGATAGGCACGATCAGGTCGACCACCCGCATGCTGATTTCGTCGGCCGCGACCTCCATGCGGATCCGCTCGTCGGGGTGCAGCGGCGTCAGTTCGTCGAAGGCGATCTTGCTGTTCACCAGGTTCGGGTCCTGGTAGTTGATCGCCTCGACCCGCAACAGTGCGAAATAGCGCTCGTTCTCCTTCGGCGGCCGGATCTGTCCGGAAACGGTCGTGCCGGTCTGCAGGCCGAAGCGGCGGATCTGGCTGGGCGAGACGTAAATATCGTCGGGGCAAGAGAGGTAGTGGTAGTCAGGGCTGCGGAGGAAGCCGAAACCGTCGGGCAGCACTTCCAGCGTCCCTTCGCCATACATCAGGCCGTTGAGCTTGACCCGCTCCTTGAGGATCCTGAAGATCAAGTCCTGCTTCTTGATGCCGGCGTAATCGGTGAGGTTTTCCTTGCGGGCCGCCTCGATCAGCTCGGCCATCGACATCTTCTGCAGCTCGGCGATGTGCGTGTCGCCGGACTGCTTGATCTGCTCGTAGCGGTCGTGGATGTCGTCAGGAAGGCTCTCGGCGCCGGCAGCGATTTCTTCGGCCAACGAGAGCGGTTCTTCGTTGTCGTAGTCGAAGGAGTAGGGGTAATCGGCTTCCGCGGTCTCCTTCTCGACGCGGTCCGGCGGGTCGGGTGGTCCTAGATTATCGAAATGATCGGCCTTGTCGTCATGATCGTCACGAGGAGAACCGAAAGGGCGGGCGGAAGACATCGATCGAACTCCTGACAAGCATAGGTGCCGACGCGCGGAACGCGTCAGCGGCGGGTTGAGTTGATTTGGGAGCAGTGAAAACTGCCGTCGCGAGGAAATCGCAATGGGGGGGGAATCAGCCGACGAGGAACTGCCAAAGGCGCTGGACCTGCGCTTCAGTATGTTCGGCGGAGCCCGAATTGTCAATAATCACATCGGCACGGGCACGCTTGGAGTCCAAGGATTCCTGAGCCGCCTCCCGGGCTGCGAAATCCCCTTCCGTCCACCCCCGTTGCAAGGCTCGGGCCCGCCGCAACTCTTGCGGAACATCGACAAAAGCGAAGCAATCACATAGTTTATCCCACCCTGCCTCAACAATCAATGCGGCGTCCAGCACGACCAGGGGGGTAACGGCTTTTATGGCCTCTATCCGGCTGTTGTGGCCGGTCTCTGACCGAGCCACGCCGCCAACCGAAGGTCTCCCGGCGGATGGGAGACCTTCCGTCGGACGTGCCGGCGGGGTCGGGAGACCCTCGCCGAACCTGGTTTTCAGGGCCTCCGCTTGGGCCGACAACCGGCGGCCGATTTCCGGGTGCGTCAATTCTTCGAGGTATTTTCGCTCTCTTGGCCCATTCGGGGGTGGGGCAAAGACGATTTTCGCCAATCGCGAGCGGTCGATATGCCCGTCCGGGCCGAAGACCGCATCGCCCCAGCGCTGGCGGGCCAATTCTTCGATGCTGGGCAACCGTAGGGCCTCGTGGCCCGCGCGGTCGGCATCGAGCACCACGGCGCCCAACTCTGCGAGTTGCCGGGCGACCAGGCTTTTGCCGCTTGCCACACCGCCGAGGAGACCGAGAACTTTCATGAGATCCCTCTCGCATCGGCCCAGGTCGGCCCGGCCTTCACGTCCACCTTCAGCGGCACGCGCAGCGGATGAACGTTTGCCATCTCCTCCCGCAAGAGTTGAGCCAAATAAGCCGCCTGCTCCGCCGGGGCCTCGAAGATCAACTCGTCGTGGATCTGCAACAACATCCGCGCCGGATGCTGCTCGCGCTTCAGGCGGCGAAACACGGCGATCATGGCCAGCTTCATCAGGTCGGCGGCCGAACCTTGAATGATCGTGTTCACGGCCGTCCGCTCGGCCATGTTCCGTGAACGGCCGGCGTCGGCCCGCACACCCTCGATCGCGCGGCGACGGCCGAGAATCGTCGTCACATAGCCTTGTCGGCGGCACTCGGCCAACGACTCGATCAAGAACCGCTCGATGCCCGGATAGGTCTCGAAATAACTGTTGATGAACTTCGATGCCGTTTGGCGGTCGATGCCCAACTGCCGCGAGAGGCCGACCGCGCCCTGACCGTAGATCGTGCCAAAATTTACCACCTTCGCCTGGCGGCGCATGTCCTCGGTCACCTGCTCCAAGGGCACATTGTTGACCTGGCCGGCCACGCGGGCGTGAATGTCCTCGTCGCGCTGGAAGGCCTCGCAAAGCCGCTCGTCGGCCGTGCAATGGGCCAGGACCCGTAACTCGATCTGCGAGTAGTCGGCCGCCACCAGCGTCCAGCCTTCCTCGCCGGGTACGAAGGCCGAGCGAATCGCGCGGCCGGCCTCGGTCCGCACGGGGATGTTCTGCAAGTTGGGATCGTGCGAGCTAAGCCGCCCCGTGGCCGTGACCACCTGGTTGAACGAGGCGTGCACCCGGCCGGTCCGCGGATTGACCATCTGGGGCAGGGCATCGACGTACGTCCCTTTCAGCTTGGCATATTGCCGATATTCGACGATCTTGGCCGGCAAGGGATGCTTTTTCCCCAACTCCTCCAGCACGTCCACGTCGGTGCTGGGGCCCGTCTTGGCCGTCCGCTTGATCACCGGCAGCTTGTTCTCGACGAAGAGGATGTCCTGGAGTTGCCGTGGCGAGGCGATGTTGAACTCTCGGCCGGCCAGAACATAGATTTCTTGCTCCAACCGTTGCATCTGCTCGCCAAAGTTGCGGCTCAGTTCGGCCAGACGCTGGACGTTGATCTTCACGCCGTTGTATTCCAGCTCGACCAGCACGTCGATCAGCGGCATCTCCACGTCGCGAAACAGGGGCACCAGGCCATCCTCTTCCATCCGCCGGGCAAGGAGCGGCTGCAAGCGGACCGGCACCAGGGCGTCTTCGGCCGCGTAATCGGTGATCTGCGGCACGGGGACCTCGTCCATCCGCTTCTGATGCTTGCCGGAACCGATCAGTTCTTCGATCTTGATGGTGACGTGATGCAGATACCGTTTCGCCAGGTCGTCGAGGTTATGGTTTCGCTGCCCGGCGTCGAGCAGATAGCTGGCGACCATCGTGTCGAAAGGCGCTCCGGTCAGTTCGATGCCGGCGCCGCGGAGCACGATGCGATCGTATTTCAGGTTCTGGCCGAGCTTGCCAATGGCCGGGTCTTCCAGCACCGGCCGCAAGGCGTCAAGCGTCTTTTTGGGATCGAGCAGCCGCGAGCCCTCCGGCCCGCGCAAGGGCAGATAGTAGGCATTTTGCTCGTTCCAGGAAAAAGAAATGCCGACGATTTCGGCCCACCGCGGCCAGATATGGGTCGTCTCCGTATCGACCGAGATCTGCTTCTGCCGCCGCATTCCGATCACGAGGGCCTCCAGGGCCTCGGGCGTGTCGATCGTCGTGTAGACCGGCTTGGTTGTATCCGGCACACTCCGTGTGCCGTCTGCCGGCGTACGGAGTGGGCCGAAGACATTGAGCCGCTCGGCAAGACGGCGGAAGCCGAATTCGTCGAATAGCGCAGCGCGCGCGGGCTTGATCGCAGCCATCCGGCCGGGCCGATCTCCACGGAATCGCTCAGCGGCACGTGGGCGTCGAGCTTCACCAATTTGCGGCTGAGCAGGGCCTGCTCGCGATACGTTTTGAGGTTCTCCTTCTTGGCCGCGCCGCCGACCTCGTCGACGTGCGCGAGAATGTTCTCCAGCGTGCCGTATTTTTCCAGCAGGTCGCGGGCTGCCTTGGGACCGATCAGGGGCACGCCGGGCACATTGTCGGTCGAATCGCCGACCAGGGCCTGATAGTCGACCACCTGATTCGGCGCCACGCCCCATTCCTGCCGCAGGACCTCCCGATCGATGACCACGTTCTTGCGTATGTTGTAGAGCTTCACGCGCTCGGTGATCAGTTGCCGGCAGTCTTTGTCGCCGCTGACGATGAAACACCGCCCGCCCAATTCGTCGGTCAGCCGGGCGACAGTAGCCACCACATCGTCGGCCTCGAATCCCTCGCAGGCCAACAGGGGAATGCCGAGGGCATCGACCATGCGATGCACGTACTCGATCTGCGGTACAAGGTCCTCGTGCATGTCGGGCCGGCCGGCCTTGTACTGCTCATAGAGCTCGTGGCGAAAGGTCTTGCCCGGCAGGTCGAAGGCACAGAACAGGAAGTCAGGCTGCTTCGATTCCAGCAGGTAGAACAGGTCCCGCGTGAAACCATAGACGGCATTCACGGGCTGCCCGCTGGGGCTGGTCATGTCCGGAATGGCGTGGAATACCTGATGGATCAAGGAGTGGGCGTCGACCACCCAGACCGTTTGTCCGGCAAGGCTTTCGGGGGCGGAAATTCCCCCCTCCCTGTGCGGGAGAGGGGCAGGGGGTGAGAGGGCCGGACGCGCCCCTTCGGCAATATGCGCAACCTGCCCCGCGGCCAAAGGTGGCGCGGGGAAGGCCCTGCCGGTATCGGGCACCGGCTGCACGGCGGGCGAGCTTGGCCGTTCGGGCTCATCGAAATCGAACGCCTGTTGGCCGGGTCCGGCGCGCTTTGCCATGGGAACCTCGCGAAACGGAAAATCGGTTAAATCGCCGCATGCACCTATTGCCGATCGAAAAGCGAAAATCTCCGCCAGCAAGCCCCTCTAATCAGGTTTCCGCTTGATCTCTTTCACTGCCCAGTTCAACACGTGCAAGAACCGGTCCAACGCTGTCTCGTCCGCCAAGATCGTCAATCAGAAAAATGTTGTCGGCCATGCGCGATTCTGTTCAAATTGTGGCAAATTGTCCCCGCAATATAGGTCCCCCCGGTTTGGCCGTCAATCGTCGTTCGCCTCCAGGGCAACGAATTTCCAGCCATCTTTGCTATGGCCGTACGCACAATTCTCCGAGAAAGTCACAGCAAAATTCTTGTGAGTAAGCAACGCCATTATTTGGTAATCTGCTTAGGTTTAATTTACTCCGCGTGTATTGGCCGAACGCTTCAAGTCTCCAATCCTCAGATCCGCCTATTGGCAACACTCTGCCAGCTTCGGGCTTCTGTGGCGGCAACCGGGTGTTTTTTTCCTTGGCTATTTTCCCCTCGCCCCTACAATAACTCATGGATGGAGCCTGAAGGCCGGCGAAAGGGGCCCTCAAGGACTGGAAACCGAACTACACGGAACAGAACAGAGAGAATACATGGAGACTGTTGCAAGCAAAGCGACGAAGATGCACGAACAACCAACGACCCTCCGCGAGTTGCGCATGAGCGGCTGGCGTTCCAAAACGGTGAAACGGGAAATGTACGACAACTTCATGCAGATGCTGGCCCATGGCGAGGAGCTGTTCCCCGGCATCATAGGCTACGAAGACACCGTCGTACCGGAGATCAACCTGGGGCTGATCGCCCAGCACGATATGCTCTTCCTGGGCGAGAAGGGCCAGGGAAAGAGCCGGCTGATGCGGTTGCTGTGCCGCTTTCTGGACGAAGAGGTCCCCTATCTCGACATCCCCGGCTGCCCGGTGCACGAGGACCCCTGCCACCCGATCACTTCGATGGGCAAGCGCATGTTGGCCGAAATTCCTGACACCGAGGCCCCCATTGCCTGGTGGCCGCGCGAGCAGCGCTATGCCGAGCGGCTGGCCCCAGGCACCAAGTTCGCCGACATCATCGGCGAGATCGACCCTTCGAAACTGGCCTCCGGCACGAGCATGTCGGCCGAAGAGGCATTGCACTTCGGGCTCATTCCACGGATGCACCGCGGCATCTTCGCCGTCAACGAGTTGCCGGAGCTGGACGAGCTGGTGCAGGTCGGCCTGTTCAATATCCTCGAAGAGCGCGACGTGCAGATCCGCGGCTACCCGATCCGCTTCGACATCGACGTGCTGATCCTCTTCTCGGCCAACCCGGCCACCTACAACCGCAGCGGCAAGGTCATCCCGCAGCTCAAGGACCGCATCGGCTCGGTGATCCACACTCACTATCCCCGCGAGCGGCAGCTTGGCATCGAGATCATGGAGCAGGAATCGCACGTCGATCTGTGCGGCGAGTTCCCCATCGTGGTCCCGTACTTCATGCGCGAGATCATTGAAGAGATGAGCAGCGTGGCGCGGAAGAGCAAGTACATCGACCAGCAATCGGGCGTCAGCGCGCGGTTCAGCATCGCCAACTACCGCACCATGATCGCCAGCGCCCGGCACCGCGGTGCGATCCTCGGCGAGCGGCCGGCCGTGCCGCGGATCAGCGACCTGGGCCACCTCTATTCTTCGTCGCTGGGCAAACTGGAACTGGACATGATGAGCAGCCACCAGATGTCGGAACGCCAGGTGCTCGACGCGATCATGGCCGAGGCCATCCGCAACGTGTTCGAAGAGTACGTCGACCGCCACGGGCTGACCGAGGTGGCCGAAATTTTCTCCCGCGGCGTGAAGATCGAGGTCGGCGACCTGTTGCCCTCCAGCCGCTACGCCGACCGCTTGAAGCGCGTCCCGCCCGCCTGGGACAAGGCGTTTGAGGTCAATGCCTCCAGCGACGCGGGCGTGCGGGCCTCGTGCGTCGAGTTCGTGCTGGCGGGGCTGTATGCCACGGACCGCATCTCCCGCTCGCAGCAGCACGGGCAGATCGTTTACGAGATAACTTGAGGAACCATATGACAAGACCTATCGGCGGCATCATCCATACCTACCAGCGCTACGACCCCAAGACGTTCCCTAGTCCCACGCAGCCGCCTCCCGACCTGGTTTCCGGGGCCATGGAGCACATGCTGACCTATGGCAACATGCGCGAGTTGACCGACGAGGAGCTGGCCCGGGCGATCCAACTCGATCCCAGCCAGATCGCCGGCCTGGGGCCCAGCCTGGATGCCCTGATGGAACTGCTCCGCGAGCGGAAGCGGAAGATACTGGAGACCTATGAGACGAAGCGGGTGAAGAAGGAGGCCGCCAGCCGCTTCCAGGAGATGGCCAAGTCGATGCAGCCGCCGTTGAAGTTGGAAGCGCGCTTCCGGCAGGCGGTCAAGGAGGAACAGCTCTACGACATCGAGCGGCTCTGGTACCGCGTCGACGACGAGCAGAGCCCGTTCGCCAGGCAACTTGTGCAGTTGATCGACCGCCTGGGCGACAAGTACCAGGTCGACGAGTTGGCCGCCAAGTACGAGTTCACCGGCCGTACCCCGATGACCGTCCCCAAGGCCATCGAGATCAAGCAGGAGCTGGAAGAGATCGACCGGCTGCTGCAACAGCTTGAAGAAGCGGCCAAGACCGCGCAGATCGGCGTGATCGACATGGAGGCCCTGGCCGAATACGCCGAGCAGGGCGACATGGAGAACCTCCAGGAATTGGCCCGCGCGGTCGAGCGGCTCCTCAAAGACCTGGCCGAGCAGCAGGGGCTGGAAAAGACCGCCCAGGGCTACCGGCTCACGCCCAAGGCCTATCGCTTGTTTCAGGGGCGGCTGCTGGAGAGGATCTTCAGCAACCTGGAGGCCTCGCGCACCGGGCGGCACCAGGGGCCCATCCAGGGCGAAGGGGCGGTCGAGCTGCAGCAGACCAAGACCTATGAATTCGGCGATTCGCTGGCCAACATGGACATCCCCGGCTCGCTGATCAACGCCATGCTCCGGGACCCAGGGGTACTGGGTGCCCCTCCGGCGCCCGCCCCGGCGTGCCCTTGCGGCTGCGCTCCGAAGACATCATCGTGCACCGCACCCGCAACTCGCCCAAGTGCGCCACGGCCGTGCTCCTGGACATGAGCGGATCGATGCGTTACGACGGGCTGTACATCAACGTCAAGCGGATGGGCCTGGCCCTGGACGGCCTGATCCGCCGCGAGTATCCCGGCGACTGGCTCCGTTTCATCGAGGTCTACACGTTCGCCAAGCTGCGGCAGGCGGGCGAGGTGGTCGCGCTCATGCCCAAGCAGGTCACGCTCTTCGATCCGGTGGTCCGCCTGAAGGCCGACATGAGCGACGAGCGGGTCAGCGAGATGCAGATCCCGCCGCACTTCACCAACATCCAGCACGGCCTGCAGCTCGCCCGGCAATTGCTGGCCGGCCAGGACACGCCCAATCGGCAGATCATCCTCATCACCGACGGTCTGCCTACAGCCCACTTTGAAGGCAAGGACCTTTATTTGCTCTATCCGCCCGACGCGCGGACCGAGGAGGCCACGCTCCGCGAAGGCCAGCTCTGCCGCCGCGAGGGGATCACGATCAACACGTTCCTTTTGCAGAGCTGGTGGCAATCCAACGAGGACGTGAAGTTCGCCCAGAAGCTTTCCGAATCGACCACAGGCCGCGTCTTCTTCACCGCCGGCAAGGACCTGGACCGCTACGTGGTCTGGGACTACGTGAAGCGGCGGAGGGAGATTTTGGCGTAATCATGCACCCTTGAAGATTTCCGCAAAAAAGGCCTTCATGGCCTCCCATGATCTGCGGTCGGCGGCGGCGTTGTAGGCAGCGCCGCGAGACTTGTCGTTGCCAGCGCCCGGATTCGTGAAGGCATGTACCGCCCCGCCGTAGACGACCAACTGCCAATCGACGCCGGCGGTCCGCATCTCGTCTTCGAAGGCCGCGACTTCCTTGGGCGGGACGTGCGGGTCGTCGCCGCCGTGCAGCACCAGCACCTTGCCGCGGATGTTCTTGGAGTCGGCCGGGCTGGCCGTGGCCAGTCCACCATGGAAGCTTACCACGCCCGCCACGTTCGCGCCGCTGCGGGCCAACTCCAGCACGCAGGTGCCGCCGAAACAGTAGCCGATCGCCGCCACGCGCTTGGGATCGCACAGCGGCTCGCTGCGCAGCACGTCCAGCCCGGCGATGACGCGCTCGCGCATCAGCTTGGGATTTTTCTTATAGATCCCCGCCTGGGCCCCCGCCTCTTGCGGCGTGGCGGGCCGGATGCCTTTGCCGTAGATGTCGGCGGCAAAGGCGATATAGCCCAGCTCGGCCAGTTTGCTGGCCCGCATCTTGACATAGTCGCCCAGGCCGGTCCATTCGTGAACCACGAGCACGCCCGGCCGCGTGCCCGTCACGGCGTCGTCCCAGGCCAGATAGCCTTCCAGGACTTGATCGCCTTGCTTGTATTCGACGAGTTTGCTTTGCACGGCGGCGTGGAGTGGAAGAGTCAAGGTGAGAAGGAAGGCGGTTAACGCTAGTGTTTTCATGGGGGACCTCCGTTGGGGAATAAGTAATGTATAATCATTACGGAGTGTAAAGCCATAGTCAAGTTCGTTAGCCACCCCGGTCCGCTCGCCTCGGGTGGCACCCTACGGCTTTGCAGCTCTCCTGGCCACCCCGGTCCGCTTGCCTTGGGCGGAGGGATGCTCGACAATGGGCGGTTCGCAACGCTCCGCTCGAAGAGGATGGTAACCATGATGATTTCCAAAGAGACTCGCAAACTTCCGATGGTCTTGCTTTTCGCCGCTCTGCTGGCCGTTTGGGCAGTGCCGTGGACCCGGGCCGCGGACTACATCTGGGTCGAAGGCGAGTCGCCGCAATCGCAGACCATGACCCGCCACCCCTGGTGGTACGACAAGGTGAAGAAGGAGCAGCTTTCCGGCGGCGACTTCATCAGCAACTGGAACGACAAGCGGCCGGGCGAGGCGACCTACGCGTTTCGAGCCGGCGCCGCGGGCGAGCATGTCTTCTGGGTCCGAGCCAACCCGGTGGCGACGAAGCTTTCCTACCAGCTCGACGGCGGCCCGTGGCGGCTCATCGACATGAAGTCCCCCCAGGACAATCTCAACATCGCCGACGACGGCAAGATCGACCTGCGATTCATCGCCTGGATCAAGGTGGGGGCCGTCAAGCTCACCAGGGGCGAGCATAGCATCAAGTTCAAGATGCACAGCGACAATAACAATCACGGCATGCTCGACTGCTTCGTGTTTGCCGGCGGACCCTTCATGCCCGAGGGCACGCGGAAGCCGGGCCAGAAATCCGACGCCCGCGAGGTCGCCGCCGAGGGCCGCTGGGCGTTTCAGCCGCCGCGCGACGAGTTCAGCCCCAAGGCCCTGCTCGATCTGCGCAGCCTCAACGAGAAGGTCGCCGGCCAACACGGTTTCGTCACCCGCTCCCCAGACGGCAACGACTTCGCCTTCGCCGACGGGACACCCGCCCGTTTCTGGGCGGTCAACGATGGGGCCTTCGACAAGGACCTCGCCCGCCATGCCCGTTTCCTCGCCAAGCGCGGGATCAACATGGTGCGCTTTCACAGCAACATCACCCCCACGGGCAGCGACCTGATGGGCATCGACGAGGCCGACCGCGACCGCCTCTGGAAGGGCCTCGCGGCGATGAAGAAAGAGGGCATTTACGTCACCTACTCGCCCTACTGGGCCGGCCCGGCCCGCGTGAAGCCGTCGATGGGCGTCCTCGATACGGGCGGAAACGGCAACTGGGGCCTGCTGTTCTTCGACAAGAAACTGCAGGCGGCCTACAAGCAGTGGATGCAACAGGTGCTCACCGAGAAGAACCCCTACACCGGCATCCCCCTTTCCCAAGACCCGGCGTTGGCGATCATCCAGATCCAGAATGAAGACTCGCTCCTGTTCTGGACGAGCCAGGGCATCAAGGGCACTGCGAAGAAGGAGCTCCGCCGGCAATTCGGCGAGTTCCTCGCCAAGAAATACGGATCGCTGGAGAAGGCCAAGCAGGCGTGGGGCGGCGCGGCGCCGCCGCCGAACGAAGACAGTCCTGATAACTTCGCCCAGGGCGAGGCGGCACTGTACATCATCTGGCAGCTCACACAGCACGGCGGCAGCGAAGGCCAGCAGCAACGACTCGCCGACCAGATGCAGTTCTTCACCGAGACGATGCACGACTTCAACCAGATGGTCGGCGATTACCTCAAGAAGGAACTCGGCTGCAAGCAACTGGTCAATGCCGGCAACTGGCGGACCGCCGACAACGTGACCATGCTCGACGCGGAGCGCTGGTCCTACACGCCCAACGAGGTAATGGCCGTCAACCGCTACTACGGCGGCGCCGACGAGGGGCCGAACAACGGTTGGGCCATCTGCAACGGCGACCGCTTCACCGACGACTGCGCCATGCTCCGCCCGCGCAAGATGCCGCTGACGCTCAAGCAGGTCGACGGCTTCCCCATGATGATCACCGAGAGCTCCTGGGTGCCGCCGCAGGGCTACCAGTCGGAAGGACCGTTCCTCGTCGCGGCCTACCAATCGCTGACCGGCATCGATGCCTACTACTGGTTTGCCACGGGGGAAGAAGACTGGCGGCAGCCCGGCTCCGCCAACGGCTTCATGCCGTCGGAAGGCAAATGGGTCTGCGCCACGCCCATGCTGATGGGCCAGTGGCCCGCGGCAGCCTTGATGTACCGCCTGGGCTACATCCGCCAAGGCGAACCGGTCGTCTATGAACAGCGTCCGTTGGACGACCTCTGGCGGCGGCGGATGCCGATCATCGCGGAAGACGCGGGCTACGACCCTAATCGCGACAAGGCCCATCTGTCCAAGGAGTCGAACGTCAAGGACGGCGTCAACCCGCTGGCGTACCTCGTCGGACCGGTCGTGGTGAAATACGCCGGCGATCCCGCGAAGAGCCGGGCGGTCGACCTGGGCCCCTATCTCAAGGAGGACAAGAAACAGATCCGCTCGATCACCGGCGAATTGCACATGGACTACGGCAGAGGGCTGTGCGCGCTGAATGCCCCCAAGGCACAAGGCGCGACCGGGTTCCTCAAGAAAGGCGGGACGATCAAGTGCGGCGACGTCGAAATCCAGTCCGGCAACGACTACGCGACCGTGCTGGTTGTGGCCATGGATGACAAGCCGCTGCGCAGCTCCCGCAAGATCCTGGTGCAGGTCGGCACCACCGAGCGCCCGCTGGGCTGGAGGACAAGGCCGGCCCAGGTCAACGGTCGTGCGGGCGAGGAAGTGATCAGCTTCGGCCGCGCGCCGTGGATGATCGTCAACGGCGACGTAACGCTCCGGCTGGCGAATACGGTCGTCACCAGGGCCCGCGTCCTGGATGCCAACGGCATGCCGGTCAAGGAGGTCGCGCTGGCCCTGTCGGCCGGCCGGACGACGTTGAAGTTTCCCGCCGACGCGCTGTATGTGGTGCTGGAGTAACGCATGTAAACAGCGTGTAGGCCGGAACAAGCTCGCGCAGTTCCGGCGCCGGTCTGCATTACGCGATCGATTTCGGGTCGTCGTCCCTGCGGACATTTCCCGAAACCGGAGGCTCCAATGCCGGAACTGCGCAAGCTTGTTCCGGCCTACGTTTACTGTCCAATCCAACGTCTTGGGCAGGCGGGACGCCCGCATCACAACCCCACAATCCCCACGGAGAACCACGATGCGACAACATGGCTTTTGGCTCGGCTTGACGATGGTGCTGGCTTTGCGAACGACCGCCCCCGCGGCTGATTTCGCCTGGCTGGAGGGCGAGGAACCGTCTTCGTCGAACTACCACAAATATGACGTGACCAGTTGGGCTGGTCACCCCTACCTTTCCGCAGGCAAGTGGCTGCGGATCCAAGTCCCGGCCGGCGATGCCGCGAAGGTGGTGCCCAACGAGGGCATCGTGCTGGGCTACGATTTTCTCGCCCCTTCGGCCGGGAAATATGAGGTCTGGAACCGCATCGGCTACGAATTCGTGCGATCGCCTTTCTCGTGGCGCATCGACAACGGCCCCTGGCAGGAGGTGCTGCCCAGCAACCTGACGATCGACCTGATGCTCTTGACCGATTGGAACGAACTAGCGTGGTGCAAGTGCGGGCTGGCTAACCTGTCTCAGGGCAAGCACCGCTTGGAGATCCGCTTGCAGCGCTGGTTCAAGACCGCGAACAAATCGAAGGAAGAACAGCAGATCTTCTACTGCTCCGACGCCCTGTGCATCAGTCAAGGGCCCTTCCGGCCCAACGGCAAGTTCAAACCGGGCGCGGCGTACCAGGACGAACGGGACGAAGCGGCCGCGAAGCAGGTTTTCCAAATGGGGCGGGGTCGGGAGACCCGCGCCGAACAAGGGGGGCGGGGTCGGGAGACCCGCGCCGAGCAGGGGGGGCGGGGTCGGGAGACCGGCGCCGAACAAGGGGGGCGGGGTCGGGAGACCCGTGCCGAACAAGGGACCCGCGCAGAACAGGGGGAGACCCGTGCCGATCAGAGCGGCGGCAAGCCCGGGGACCGCGTGCAAACGCCGCTCTCCGGCCTGTGGCAGATCGCCCGCTGGGACGAACTGACCGTGAAGGAAGAAGAGCGCACGCGGCCTATCGACGCCGTGCCCGGCGCCGAACAGTTCTCCTGGTACGGCATCGAGGTGCCCGGCGATCGGAACGAAAAGCGGCCGGAAATGGCCTACTGCCACCGCTACGTCTACCGCACGCGGGTCGACGTGCCGGCCAACCTCAGTGGCCGGGCGTTCTTCCTGCACTTCGGCGCGACAAACCTGATCGCGTCGGTGATCGTCAACGGCCAGTTCTGCGGAGCCAATGCCGCGCCGTTTACGATTTGGGATTGCGACGTCACCAAGGCCGTTCAACCGGGCAAGACCAACGAAATCCTGGTCGCCGTGAAGGACGCTTATTACGGCGTCACCAATCCGCGCGACCTGTTCAACCTGCCCATGGGTTTCTTCCAATTCCAGGGGGCCAGCAATCGCTTCGATTTTGCCGTCTGGAGCCACATGCAGAACGGGATCGTGGAGCCGGTGTCGCTGGTGGCCGCCGGCAGCGTGTATACGTCCGACGTCTTTGCCATTCCCTCGCTGAAGAAACGGCAGCTTGGCCTGGAGATCACGCTGCACAACGCTTCCGCCGTCGCCGCGACCGTCATCATCGCCAACCAGTGCGTACCTCTGGACGGCGGCCCGGTCGAAAAGCGTTTCGCGGACCGGCAAGTTGTCATTCCGGCGGGCCAGGACAGTGTCGTCAAGCTCGCGGAAGGCTGGGAGAATCCCAAACTCTGGTGGCCCGATGCGCCGCAGCAGTACGATGTCGTCACCACCATCAGCGTCGGCGGCCGCGTGATCGACACCCGCCGCACGAAGTTCGGCTTCCGCGAGTGGACCTGGGACCACGCCCAGTTCACGCTCAACGGCGTGCCGTACCACGGACATGCCGACTGCTACGACCTGGGCACGCCCGAGGAAGTCGTCGCCCAGTGGCAGAAACACGGCCAGAACACGATGCGGTTCTGGGGGACGGGCTGGAAGGGGCTGGACCAGGCCCAGGCCCTGGACTTTTTCGACCGTCACGGCGTGATCGTCCGCCGCACGGGACTTTTCGATGGCGAGGGCGGCAACTATGCCCTGGTGGAAAACGTCAAGGTGAACGGCAAGGACGTGACCCGCGCCCGCAAGGCCCTCTTCGACAACTGGGCCAAGCAGCTCAAGGCCGAGGTCCAGGGCGAGCGGAACCACCCCAGCATCATGGTCTGGTCGATCGAGAACGAGATCACCTTCATCAACTCTCGCAACTGGGGCCTGGCGCAGTGGGTCGAGCCGGCCATCCGCGACATCGCCCGCGAAGTCATGAAGCTGGACCCCACGCGCCCGGCGATGACCGACGGCGGGCACGCCATGATGGACCAGTCGATGCCCATCAACGGCGTCCACTACGGCGAAAGCGAGATGCGCGACTACCCCGACGAGGCCTATACCTGCGACAAGCTCTTCCACCAGCCGCAGACGATCTGGAAGTACGACACGACCAAGCCCGGTTTCCTGGGTGAAAGCCTGTTCACCACGGGCAACGCGCCCTCCTATTACGCCGGGCTGCAAGGCGAGTCGGCCTTTCTGGGGCGGAGTGAATCGGCCAGGGGCGAGTCGCTGTGGGTCAAGATGTGCTCCGAGGGTTACCGCTGGGCCGGCCTCGGCGCGGTCCATTTCTGGATGACCGACGCCACCGGCGGGATCTACAATTCCTGGCAGCCGGTGGCCGTCTTGTGCCGGCAGTGGAACTGGACCTTCGCCTCCGGCAGCAAGGTGGCACGCACGCTCAAGGTCTTCAACGACACGCGCCTTGCCGACCCCATCGACGTGGCCTGGCAACTGAGGTTCGGTCCCAACATCGCCGCGCAAGGCGGCGGGCGGTTCAACGTGGCCCCGGGCATGGCCGAGCAGTTCGAGATCACCCTGGACATGCCCCGCGTGGACAAGCCGCGGACTGCGGGCGATTTTGTGCTCACTGCCGTTCGTGGCGGCAAGGTGGTCTTCCGCGACGTCAAACCGTTGGTGGTGATCGATCCGGCCGACGCGCCCCGGCCCCGCCTGGCAAAGAGCGATCTGTTGGTCCTCGACCCGTCGGGCAGCGTCAAGGCGCGGCTGGCGGCCCGGGGCATCGGCTTCACCGAAGTGGCCAACTTCGCGGCCTTGCCGGCGGGCACCGTGTACCCACGGTCGTCGCGAGTGGTGCTCGTCGGCGCCCATGCCCTCACGCCCGAGCAGTCCACCTCGCCCAAGTGGCTGGAGTTGGCCGCCGAGGGGACGCGGGTCATCGTCCTGGAGCAGGACCATCCGCTGCACTATCAGGCGATCCCGGCCGATCTAGAACCGACCAATTATGTCGGCCGGGTTGCGTTCTCCGAAAACCTGGAGCATCCCGTGTTCGCCGGCCTCGGCCAGGAGGATTTCTTCACTTGGTCGAAGGACCACGTCGTCTATCGCAACGTCTACAAGAAGGCGGCCAAAGGCTGCCGCTCGCTGGTGCAGTGCGAGCCGGAACTGGCCTGCTCGGCCATGGCCGAGTGCCAGGTGAACGACGGCCTGATGATCTTGTGCCAATTGGTGGTCGGCGAAAAGCTGGCCTTTGATCCCGTGGCCCAACGGCTCTTCGACAACACGCTCAACTACGCGGCCGACTACCAGATCAGCCGCAAGCAAACGGCCCTGGTGGCCGAGGCCGACCACGGGTACGCGGTGCCCGGCCCCTGGGCCCGCACTCTTTCGGCTGCGGGCCTGAAATACGACTTGAAGGGCGACGCGGGGGCCGCGCTGGCCGACCGCAAGTACGAAATCATCGTCGCCCAGGCCACACCCGCAACGCTGCGATCCCTGGTCGAGAAACGCGACTTGCTGCGGGCCTTCACCGAGCGCGGCGGATACATGATGCTTTGCGGGCTGACGCCCGAGGGGCTGGCCGACTTTAACAAGCTGGTCGGTTTCCAGCATGCCATCCGTCGCTTCGAGATGGAGCGGGTGACGCTGGCCACGCCCAACGACCCCCTGATGGCCGGCCTCACCACCCGCGACGTGGTGATGGAATCGGGCCAGCAGGTGAATCCGTGGGGAGGCGATAAGTTCATGGCCAGCGACGTCTTCAGCTACCTCGTCGATCTGAGCGACATCGCCCCCTTCTGCAAGATCCCCGGGCCGGAGTATTTCCATAACCCCGGCGCCGGGCCCGGCTGGGACCATTGGCCGCGGAACATGGTCAACGGCTTCTCGTCGGCCGATAGCTGGAAGTACAGTTTTACGATCGCCTACGGCAAAGGCGAGCCGCTCTTCTGGACCATGGAACTGCCGAAGGAGGAAGAGATCGTCGAACTCTCGATCTTGCCCGCACCGATCTTCAACCGCATCGGCCGGCTCAAGCTCACGTTCGACGGCGGCGACCCGCTCACGCTGGAACTGGCCAAGACGCCAGGCCGGCAGGACCTGCCCGTGCCGCCGCACAAGGCCCGGCGACTGGGGATCGAGGTCGTGCCGGCCGAGGGCAAGGAGCCGCTGGTGGGCATCGATAACATCCGCATCCGCGTCACCCGCCCGGCCGATTTCAGCCGCCGAGTGCGGCCCATGTTGAACATCGGCGCCATGGTCCATTACCCCATGGGCCGGGGCGGCCTGATCCTGAACAACCTGCTGCTGCAGGAAAAGGAAAGCGTGCCCGTCAATGCCCAGAAGAAGCAGAACATCGTGAGCACGATCCTGCGGAACCTGGGCGCCACGTTCGCCGGCGGGCGGATCGTCACGGCCGCCCAGATGAAGTTCCTGCCGGTGCCCTTCAACGAACAGGCCAACGCCTACCTGAGCAAGGGGCACGGGACGTTCCCGGACGCGGACCTCTCGACGCTGCCGGTGGGCGAGCAGAAGTTTGCGGGCGTGACCTACAAGATCAACGACTTCCGCACCTCGCCGGTGCCTTCCTGCGTGATGTTGCACGGGCCCGGAGTGGACGGCCGTCTGCCGGCGGAGGCCACGGTCAAGGTCGGCCGCAAGGCCGACGCCCTGTTCTTCCTGCAAGGCTGGATTCCAGCCCAGGAGTGGAAGTCCAACGACCCCAACCAGCCGCCGCCGGTGGTGTTCAAGTACGTGGTGAGCTATGCCGACGGCAAGACGGAGGATGTGCCAGTGGAGATCACACTGGGCATAGCTCCTTACACCGCCGCGAGCCTGGCCAACTTGAAGAACGCCGTGGTGGCCTGGACGGGCAAGGCCGCCACGCCGCAGGCCCAGTCGCTGGCAGTCTATCAACTCCAGTGGTCCAACCCGCGGCCGGAGGCCGAGATCAAGAGCGTCACGCTCAAACGCGATCCGCAGGTCGGTGAGAACTGGGGCGCACCGGTGTGGATCGGTTTGACGGTCGGGGCGCTAAAATAGAGCGTGCACGTACGGCGACTTAAGTCAATTACCGCAGAAATTATAACGAAAAACAAATTGTTTCCTAATCTTCAACTAACATATGCGCGCTAAGATAGTTTGTTTCGATTCGCGCTTTCGAAAGCACGAGCTTTTCCAGGCGGACCATGTCGGTTCCTCGGCAGTGCTACGAGAGCTTGGCGAAGAAACAAGAAATCATGACACGACGTCCAGGGTTTACGCTGGTCGAGCTGTTGGTGGTCATCGCCATCATTGGCATTTTGATTGGCCTGCTGCTGCCGGCAATCAATGCCGCTCGCGAGTCGGGGCGGCGGACGAGTTGCATGAACAATCAAAAGCAGATCGGGCTGGCGCTGCTCAACCACGTGAGCGAAAAGAATGTCTTTCCGGCCGGTTGCATCGCCACCTTGACCATGGGCGGCCCGAATTTATTCGACACCTGGACCGAAGCCTCAAGCTTCGCAGAAAACGCCAATATGCACGGCCAGAGCTGGATGTTGGAGATTCTTCCCTACCTGGAGTACGACGGGCTTTATAAGCACTGGGACTATCGTCGCAGCGTCAGCGGGAATGGAGACATCTCGTTTACGGATATCAAGGGGTTCTACTGTCCTACGCGGCGGGCCGGCCTGAGGAAGGGCGACGCGCAGTGGATGGTGAACAAGAACGCGACCGCCGGCGGCACCGATTATGGCGGCTGCATGGGGCGGGTCAACGGATGGAAGAACGACGTACTCCAGTACAACCACCGCTTTGAGGATCTTACGACCAACATATCCCAGCCCGTGACGCCCGCTGGGAATCCCTACTCGGATGTCGCTTTGCTGCGGGGGATTTTCCGGCCGAACTATCAAACCAAAATGGCCGACATCGTCGACGGCACCTCCCATACCATTATGATCGGGGAACTCCAGCGATTGCAGCCCTTGCCGAACGACACCACCGGATACATGGTAAGTTTTGAGGGTTGGGCCTTTGGCAATTGTTCCACGCTTTTTGCCACCGCCACGGATCCGGGCCACGAAAATCCGGGCGGAATGAACAACCAGTTCTTTGAGTCGCCGGGAAGCCTGCATCCCGGCGGCGCGGTTTTTGTCATGGCCGACGGCTCCGTTCACTTTTTCAGCGAGAATATCGATTCGTCGAACAACGACGGGGTCTTTCCGCTGTTGGGTTCGATGGCCGACGGTGATCTGGTGCAAGTGCCCGAGTAATATAGCGTCTCAGAAGCGATCGTCAGGATACCGGAATCCCATGCACCGTTTTTTGCACGCGAGGAATTGTCCATGCACGCCAACCCTTACCGGCCCGAACGTCTTGAGTCTGGGGCGCGATTTCGCCGGTCCGGGCTCCACGGTGCTTCGCGGTGCTTAGGGCCGGGGAGGCGGTCAAGAACAACTTGTAGGGTGGACCTTAGTCCGCCTCGACGGACTAAAGTCCACCCTACGGCGAAAGGGATCCTGGTTTCCTTGTTGCTGTGCGCGATTCTGCCAATCGCGGGGTGCGGTGGTAACAGCGATCGCCCTCCGCTGGGCCACGTGTACGGCAAGGTAAAGCTGCACGGCAGCCCGCTGCCCAATGCGCTGGTCGTGTTTCATCCCCCCAAGGGTCACATTTCGTGCGCTACGACCGATGGCGAAGGGCATTACGACCTGATCCTCATCCGCCAGGAACACGGCGCCGTCGTGGGCAAGCATCGAGTGGAGATCAGCACCCAGCCCCCGGAAGATTTCCGTAAGGAAATCGTGCCCGACTGCTACAACCGCAAAACGACGTTGGAAAGAGAAGTCGTTGCGGGCAACAACGAAATCGACTTCGATTTGAAATAACGGTAAAAAATCATATGCTTAGCTCCTAATAGAATCCTAACTGCCCGTTCTTGATTTGAAATCTCGTCAGAAAAGCATATGATTGGTTGGTAATGGAATACTAACCGAATTCTAACTGTCCGTTTAATCTCTTTTTGCAGCTTTCGTGTACAATAATGGCTCACGAGCTGAGTATTCGTCTGCGCATCTAAGGAGTGTTTTATGAACGGCGTTATGAAGAAGTTTCCGGTTGTGGTCGGTGTGTTGGGGCTTGCCTTGGCCCTCTCAAGCCAGCTTTCCCAGGCTGCGGTCATCACGCAGTGGACCTTCAGCGGCAACACAAGCACTGCCGCAAGCAATGCCAATACTCCGGCGCCGACAACCGGCAGCGGGTATGCAACGCAGTTGGGGATGACGAATCCCTATAACGGCGGCAGCATTGCCGCTTGCAATTTCCTGCAAACCAACGGCACCGCCGACCCCAGCTACGGCGAATATCTGTGGCGCGTTCGCGCTACGACCAGCTTCGCTGATGGTACTCCCAACAATCTTCCCAACGGGGCTCCCAGCGCGAACGGTTGGGCGCTTTACAATATCAGCTCCCCTACCGCCCACGACGGCGCTCCGGAATACACGCAGGGCTGCGAGTTGGATACGAGCACGGTTGGATACTCGAATATCAGTTTTAGTTTTGATTGGTACTGCACGACGCAGGGTGTTCGCGACATGCAGTTTCAGTACAACCTGAACACTTCCAACGCCTCTGGCTGGACCAACATTGGCGCAGCCATTGGAGGTCCAGCCGGCGGCGTTCCCGATGGTCCGGGTTCGCAAAATTATGTGTTCATAGCCACCCCGAACGATTTTTACGGAGGGGCGAATCCACAAACCATCACGGTCAATCTGAGCTCGATTACCGGTGCGAATAACGATCCGAAACTGGGTATCCGCATGGTTTCTGCTTTCGACGACACCGGCAGGTATCAGGATTACGTCGCGGCCACGCTCAACGGTGGTCTCACCCAGCTTTACAATAACTCGTCCGGGAACTGGCGATTCGGCAACCTGACGTTTCAGGGGGCCTTGACTCTCAACACGACTCCCACGGGCCCGGCCTTGACCTGGAACACCGGCAGCGGGGCCTGGAACACGATCGCTTCGAATCAGGTTTGGCTCAACAGCAGTTCCGCCCCCGCGGCCTATACGGACGGCAGCAGTGTCACGTTTGGCAACGTATCTAGCGGCATCTCCACGATTGCGGTCGCAGGTAGCGGGGTCGCCCCGGCCAGTGTGGCCATTAACGATACCGTTTCCGGCACGGGCTATGCGTTCAGCGGTGGCGCGATCAGCGGGACCGGCGCTCTACCTGCAGCCGACCAACGTCGGATCCGTGTCGCTTTCGGGCTCCAATACCTATACCGGCGGCACCCAGGTTTCGGGCGGAACGCTGATTGTTGCCAGCGACAGCAGCCTTGGCGTGAGCAGCGGCGCCGGCGGGGCCGTGGTTCTCGACAACGGTTCCACGCTGCAGCTTGCGTCGTCCTTCGCGTCGGGCCGCTTGTTTGAGATCGGCAGCAACGGCGGCGTGTTGAATACGCAGAGTTTCTCCTTCTCGACCAGCGGGAGTTTCATTGCAGGCGGCGCGTTCACCGAACTCGGCAGCGGCAGCCTCACGCTGAACGGGGCCGTCGTGCAGCTTTCGGGCTCCACCAGCCTGGCGGCCGGCAACCTGGTGTTGAGCGGGACCAATGGGGCAAGCCTGCAGGGCGGCGCCACGCTGAACGGCAATCTTGTCATCAATGGCGCCGAACGGGTCAATTTCGACAGCGTCGGCAGCGCGGGCCTGTATGGCGGAGCGGGCCAAATCCAGGTCCCTTATCATGGCAGCATCACCTCCAGCTTTACCAGCAGTTCCTGGCCGGTTCTCAGCAACACGCCCACCGGTTCCGTGACTGCCGTCGGCGGCACGGTCACCTCGGGGGGAACGATCTCGAACAATGTCGTGTTGAACTCCAGCAACCTGCCTTTCACGAAAACGAATGTCGCAGCGACGCTGGCTCCTTCGGGAAGCAACGCCTTCATCGTCGGCATCGGCGCCACCACGCCGGGCAATACGCTGGCTTTTACCGGGAACATCAGCGGAAACTCCGACGTCGTGTTGGGCAGCAATACCGTTGTCGGCGCCGGCGGCGCCGGGACCTTGTTCCTCTCGGGAAGCAACAGCTACGCGGGCGCTACGCTGATCGCCGGCAACGGGGTCGTGCAGTTGGGCTCGACCGCCGCGCTGCCCCCGACAACCGACGTGATCTTTGGCGTCACCGACGCCAGCACAGCCACTCTGGATCTCAACGGCTTCAACCAAACGATCAACTCGCTCTCGACATCGGGCGGAACGAGCGGCACGTCGACCATTACCAACAGCAGCCTGACGACCTCCGCGACGCTGTCGATCGCTGGCGGCATTACGCCCAAGTACGCCTACAACGGTTCCATCACCGGCAACCTGGCGCTTGATAAGGCCGGGGCCGGGGCCTTGACGCTTACCGGATCGAGCACCTACAGCGGCGCAACGACCATTGCCAACGGCACCCTGACCGTGGCCAATACGTCGGCCCTCGGCGTCGGCCCGCTCTCTCTGCTCGGCGGCGCAAGCCTCGTCTACTCCGGTTCGGCGGTGAGCCTGGCCAACAGCAGTGCCAGCATGGTCAGCGGGGTGTCTGTGTCGTCGGGCGGTACCGCCGCCTTCGGCACGCTGGCACTCAATAGCTTGAATCTTAGCGGCGGTAGCCTGACCTACGACTTCAACACCACGCAGTCCGACCTGATCACCGGCGCGGGGGCATTGAATCTGAGTCTCGCGAGCTCCACGAGCCCCATCGTGATCAATCTCAACACCAGCGGCCAGACGTTCAATTCGTATCCGCTGTTTCAGTTCGGCAGTGTAAGTAATTTCAACTCCGCTGACTTCACCATCGGTTCGGGCACCAAGGCCGGTTACACCTATGGCTTCCAGCAGAATGCTGGCAATTCGGGCGAGATCGATCTCACGATTACCGGCACCGGGAGCAACAATTTGCCGACCCGGCAAAGCCTGACCTGGGCAGTCGGCAGCGGCACTTGGAATACCGCTGCCGCGAATTGGGGCGGCGCCGCGACCTATGTGGACGGCGACACGGTGACGTTCGGCGAGCCGACGGCCAACAATTCGGTGGTTACGATCAGCGGTACTGGCGCCGGTGGCGCCGTAACGCCGTTGGCGATGACCATCAGCAACTCGTCCAACTCGTACAGCTTCACAGGCGGCCCGATCACGGGAACCACCGCGCTCTACAAGATTAATAACGGAATGGCGACGCTGTCTACCTCCAACAGTTATACGGGCGGAACGTTCATCACCGGCGGGACGCTGGCGACCGGCGCGGCCGGCAACGCCGCCTTGGGCGCCGCTTCCGGCGGCGTTACCCTCGACACGCAGGGAACGCTCATGATCACCACGTCCAACTTCAGCAGCAGTCGCTCGATTACAGTCAACCCCGGGGGAGGGACGATCTTCGCGATCGGCTCGGGCGGCACCAGCAGCGTCACCAGCGGCAACTTGTCCATTGCCGGCAACGCCATTTTCAATTATACGGGCACGGGCAGCTTCGAGGTCAGCGGAAACGTGACTGCCGGCACCGGGTCGCTGATGTCGGTGCAAGCGGGCACGCTTTCGGTTGTGCCCGAGAACCTCACGGCCAACGGGCAGTTGAATATCGCCTCGGGCGCGACGCTTCTGCTCCTCACAAAAACGGCGTCGACCGCTAACTCGAAATCAGTAGCCCTGGGCAACGACCAGACGACGATCAACGGAAACCTCGTCATTACCAATCCGCTGACGGTGCAGTTTAACGGAAATGCAGCCATCAACGGCACCGGGGCCATTCAATTCCAGAACATGGGCACCACCCCCGCGCCGACACATTTCACGAACTCGAACGCCCAGAGCATTACGGTGACCGGCAACTACATCACCCAGAATATCAATGTCGGCATCCAACTGAACAGTGCGAACCTGCCGTTCTACAAGACCAGCATCTCGCAGTCGGGCAGCACGACGAACGGCACGGGGTTCATTCTCGGCAATGGCACAGCCTGCTCGTTTTTCGCCTTATACCCGGGAACCGGCAACACCATAAACATGAACGGCGCGATCTCCGGTAGTTGCGACGTTCAATTTGGTGAAGTCGGGGGGGGCGGCGGCGGCAACATCAACCTGAACGCTCAGAGCACCTATACCGGCGTGACGATGTTCGAGTTCGGCGTGCCAGGCAACGTGACTTTGGGCGTAGCCAATGCCCTGCCCACGACGACCGACCTGCTGTTCGCACCGATCAACGGCAACTCCTATCAGGACAAACTCGACCTCAACGGGAATAATCAGACCGTGGCCTCGCTCTCGTACTGGGCCAGCGCCAACGATGCCGGCCCGAACACAAGCAACGGCATGCAGGTTGTGAACGGCAACCCGAACGCCGTGGCCACCTTGACGGTCAGCGGTGCGCTGACGCCCAGCAGGGCTTACGGCGGCCTCTTGGGCGATACGGGCAACGGAAACCTGATCCTCGTCAAAGACGGGCCGAACACGTTGTGGCTTAGCAACAATGATAATAGCTACACGGGAGGAACGACTGTCAAGAACGGCCTCCTCCTGCTATCGCCAAGCAACCCCATGAGCGGCACCCCAACCGGACCCTATGAAGGTTTCGCTGGTAGTGGCGACGTGACGGTCAGCGGCGGAACGTTGCAGGGAACCGCCACCATCCAAGGCAACCTGAACGTCGGCGCAGCCGGCACGGTTCACCCGGGCCTGGCCAACTCGCTCGTCGTGGGGGGACAACCGGGCACGCTGGCTGTCGACCTTAGTGCGACCGTCTCTGGCGGAGCGAACATGCAGTACGACGTGGGTACCACGAGCAGCAGCTTGTTGAACGTAAACGGCGCGTTGACTCTGACGGGCACGGGCATCAAGGTCAACCTGATCGACGATGGCGGCCTGACCGGCGCGGTGCCGCTGATCACCTACGGGAGCTTGAACACGTTCAGTGCCAGTCAATTCGTGATTGGCTCGTCTCCCCAGGCTGCCGGCCGGTATACCTTCAGCAATTCCGGCAACACGATCTACGTCGTCGCCCCCGGCCCGATTACCTGGGTGGGCTCGCCCACCAAGGTCTGGGACACCGGCACTACGGTGAACTTCTACGACCCGACGATTCCCGGCGACCGCGTGTTCAACACCTACGACCACGTGGTGTTCGATGATTCCGGCTCGGGCGGGACGGTTTCGATCGCCGCCGCCGGCGTCGCCCCGGGAGGGGTCGTCTTCCAGAACTCGGCCAAGTCGTACACAATCACGGGCGGGCCCATCACGGATGGTCCCGGCGGCGGTCATGCCAGCCTGACGGTCGCCGGCGGCGGGTTAGTGACCCTGGCTAACTCGAACACGTACAGCGGTGCGACAACGGTCACCGCCGGCACCCTGACGTTGGTCAACGCCCTGGGCGCGCTCACCACCAACGGCACCAACCAGACGCTGCCCACCGCGGCGTTTGCCAACACAACGGTCAGCGGAGCGGGCGCCTGCCTGTCTGCTCCCCAGATCTATCAGAACGCCCTCAACATCAGCAACGGCGGGAGCGTGACGCTGACCGGTTCGACCTTCATCACGCCTGGGTCGCAGCTCAGCGCAGTGAGCAGCCTGAACATCTCCGGCACGACCGGCGCCTGGACGGGCAAACTGGATGTCGGCCAAAGCGGCATCCTCGTTCCCTCCAGCGGCGGCGCTGCCACGATCTTCAATCAGATTGCCCAGGGCTGCAACACCGACGTTAACGAAATGCCGCATTGGAACGGCACGGGCGGCATTACCAGTTCCGCCGCCGCGCAGAACCCGACAAGCTATGCGGTCGGATATAAGGACCTGGGCAACGGTCAGATCAAGCTCGCTTACACCATCGCCGGTGACGCGCTGCTGCTCGGAGCCCTGAATAGTCAGGATGTTCAGACCGTGTCCGGCAGCAATCTGTTCACGTCGGGCGCCGGTTGGTCGGGGGGCGATTTCAACTATGACGGTGTGACGGATAACGCCGACCGCAACATCTTGCTGAACAACTATTACGGCGGCACGGTGCTACCGTCGCTGAAGGGACAAGCTAAGCCCCTCGGCGCCGGCGTTCAGCCTGCCGGTCAACCCGCGGCGAACATGCCGCAGATCGAGTACAACCCGAACAACGGTGCGTTGACGCTCGACAACAGCGGCCCGTACACCGACACGAGCTTGCAGAACCTGGATAATTTCACGATCCATATGCCGAGCACGGGTGGTGCGAACCTGGTGACCCTGTATGCTGCGGACGGGACCGCATGGTTGAATCATGTATACCCAACCTCGCTACAGTGGGCCCAACCCACTGCCGGCGGCAGCGACTTCCTGTCGGCGGAAGTTTACAACCTCGGGAGCTTGCCCCCGGGCCTGACGAGTGCCGCCTTCGGCAACGTGGTCTTCGCCGACAGTTACGGCGACCAGCAGACTGTCTCGGGCGGCGTGGAAGTCGTTCCGGAGCCCTCGTCGCTCGCCTTGTGCGCGGCGGCGGGTCTGGCCCTCGCCGTCGGCGCGTGGCGCAGGCGGCGGAACGGTACCACCGGCAGCGAGAATGCCGCGTTGTAGCGGGAGATCGTCGTTTGACTTAGACGGCCGGGCGGCTTGCAACAGCGCCGCCCGGCCACTTTCTTCAACCTAAGGAGCAACTCGCCATCTCTGGCGCCGCGGGTCCGGTCGTGCCAGGCATTCCAAGCGTAACAACCCGGCTTCGGATCGTTCTTTGGGCAACGGAGGCAGGTGTGGGGGAGTTTAGTGCATGTTATGTCGGCGGAGGGGAATTCTGTGTGGTCAAACGGTTTGAAGATGCGTAACAGTTTCAAGGGAACTGGATTGGTGGTCTTGGTCTTGCTGGCGGGAGCGGTGGCCGTAGGGCGCCCAAGCAAGTCGTCCGCGGCGGTCATCTATTATGATTCTTCCAGTGGCTCGCTTACGCTGAATGACAGCGGAACCGACTACGACCCCGGTCTCCAGGGCTTCACCGTATATGTCAACTTTTCGCCGTCGTCAGGCACGCTGCTTTCGCCCAGCGGCGCCACGAGCGCCTTGAGTTGGAGCCCGACCGCGAGTTGGACCGCGAGTTCGGCCAGTAACGTCAATGTCCAGGATTATTCGTGGCTGACGGGTACGTCTGCGCACAGAGGCTTTCATCAATTGACCGCGGGAATCTACACGCTTGCCCTTCTCCCGCCGGGCCTTACCAATAGCGCCTTTGGATTCGACGGCGGCCCGGGCAATCAATTTGGCCCCGGAAACACGTACGGCCCCGCCCCGTACAGTGCGCGTAACTCTCGGCGACACCAGCGGCACGACTGTGTCCGACTTCGTGCACTTTCGCGTAGTGCCCTCGGAGGTCGACTGGATCATTCGGGGTAGTGCATCCTGGATCACGCCCACCAACTGGATCGTTCCCGGCACCACGACCCAGCGGGCTGCCGGGGCCGGCGACACGGCAGCCTTCTACTCGACGGGTGGGACCGTCGCTCTGGGCAGCACCCCCGAAACCGTCGGCTCGCTGTATTTCAACAGCAGCGACTCCTTTACGATCACTGGCGGCACGGCCGGCACGCTGAGCCTCAGCAACACGGTCAGCAACACGTCGAACATCTGGATCGACGCCGGGCTGCACACCATTTCCGCTCCCCTGGCGCTGAGCGGGTCGGTGACCGTCGACGCCCAACCGCTGGGAAACGCGGCGCCGGCCGACACGGGGCTGACCGTCTCGGGCCAGATCAGCGGCACGGGCCCCCTGATCAAGACGGGCCCCGGCGCCCTTGTTCTCAGCAATTCCGCAAATACGTACAGCGGAGGCACGCTCGTCAACGGAGGACTTCTCAGCGTTTCCGACGCCGGCGGGCTTGCGGACGGCAGCTCTCTGACCATCGGCGCGAGCGCAGCGTCGATCTTCGCTGTGTCGGCGGCCGGCGACAGTGCGGTCCCGAAAAGCTCCGCTGCTGGTACGGCGGCCGTGCCCGAGCCCGGAACCTTGGTCTTGCTATCGGTCGGGCTCGCGCTGGCGCGGCGCGGATCATCCGCCGGCGAAAGAACTAAACCGGATCATTCACGAACGTAGGGTGGGCCGACGGGCACCATGCGCAGCATGGTGCCCGTCGGCCCACCCTACTCCTGTCGTCCTATTCCAATTCCCAGCCCTTGCGATACTCCCGCCGCACGAGGCGGTTCAACTCGGGCAGATTCGTGACCTCGACCTTCTCGGCGTCCCACTCGACATGCTTGCCCACCCCGGCGCGCTCGGCCAGGCAGCCCAACAGCACCATCTCCGAGAGTGGTCCGCCGTAGTCGAAGTTCGACGAGGCCGGCTTTCCGTCCCGGCAGGAACGCAGGAAGTCGTACTGGTGCGTGCCCAGTCCCGACCCCTTGGGCGGCTTGCCGACGCGCGGCAGGCTCTTGGCCGGCGGGGGGAACTCTTTCATCTTTTCTTCGGGGATGATCCGTGGAGTGGCGGCGTAGTTGCCCGTGTGCATGAAACCCTTGCTTCCCACGTAGATCGTGCCGCCGTTCTTGAGGTCGCGGCCGTACTTCTTCTCCAACTCGTCGACGATGGGTGGCCGGTTCTGTTTCAGCCCGGCAGCCTCCTCGTGGGCGGTGGAATCCGTGGCCCCAAAGTAACCGTCGTACCAGAAGGCCTTCACCGGCGCCAAGTTGCCGCGCGCGGGGAAGTCCCAGCGGATGGCGTTCCTCAAGGGGAAACGCTCCTCCGAGCCGCCGAACTGGGCCACGGCCTCGATCGTGGTCGGCGCCCCGAGCTTCAGCGCCATGAACGGGCCGTCCAGGTTGTGGCAGCCCCAATCACCCACCGAGCCGTCGCCGAACTGCCACCACGAACGCCATTGCAGCGGATGCAACTCTTCGTGGTAATCGCGGTACGGCATGGGGCCGATCCATTCGTCCCAATGCAGCCCGGCGGGCACCGGCTTCGTGGGCAGCCGTCCGCCCGTGCCGCCACGGCCCGTGGGGGCCCAGCTATAGACCTCGGTCACGTCGCCGATCGCGCCGGCCCAGATATACTCGCACAGCACGCGAATGTACTCGCTGCTGTGCCCCTGGTTGCCCAACTGGGTCATGACTTTGCACTTCCGGGCGGTCTCCATCATCAGCCGCACCTCGGCGATGCTGTGGGCCAGCGGCTTTTCGCAGTACACGTGCTTGCCCAGCTTCATGGCCATGATCGAGGCCACCGCATGATGATGGTCCGGCGTGGCGATGAAAACGGCGTCAATGTCCTTGTGGATCTTGTCGAACATCTTGCGGTAATCGTAGAACTCCTGGATGCCGGACAGTTTGACGTCGGGCCGCTGTTCGCCGAGGAACTTCTTGCCCTGTGCCATGTTCCGTTCGTCCACGTCGCAAAAGGCGACGAGCCGTTCGTAGGATGCGGCGGCCACGGCGGGCTTCCCCTGGTTGATGACTCCGATGACGACGGTGCCGAGCTTGGAGTTGGGCGATTTCTCCGACAGCACGGCAGGGTACCCGCGCAGCGGGTCGGCGGCGAAGAACTTCGCCCCGGCGGCCACGCCGGCGACGGCCGCGGCGCTCTGGATGAACTTACGACGGGTGACTCGCTGGCTCATGGAATATCCTTTGCAAAAGGGAGGCGGGGAAGTTAGGCGGGTAAAACTGGATTATAACTACCGCGGCGAGTGGGTTCAAGCTATCACCTTGAAACCGCCGGCATGGCCCAGACCGTTTGCTCGCACATTCAACGTCTCCTTCACCATCACGGGCCTCTTCCGCAGCCGGGATTCTCAGTCATGTGGGTACCCGTTCCAGTCGTCGCGCCGGTGTGCCAAGAACGGTGCCGTTGCTCATGTCGGCCCCGTTTCTTGCGCCGCACTCGACGGAACCTGCCCGGAATGCTCCTTCCCGGCAAACCGCATGATGACGTAATAGAAGATTGGCGTGAAGGCAAGCCCGAAGATGGTCACGCCAAGCATGCCGCTGAACACCGCCACACCCAGCGCAATGCGCATCTCAGCGCCCGCGCCTTTGGCCAGCACCAAGGGCACCACGCCGAGGATGAACGCGAAGGAAGTCATCAAGATCGGGCGGAGTCGCAAGCTGCATGCGTCCACGGTGGCCTCGACCCGGCTGGCCCCTTGGTCCTGCCGTTGCTTGGCAAATTCCACGATCAGGATGGCGTTTTTGGCAGCCAACCCGACCAGCACGATCAAGCCGATTTGGGTGAAGATGTTGTTGTCGAACCCCTTCTGCCAGGTCCCCACGAGCCAGATCCCCACGATGGACGCGAGCAGGCACATCGGGACGATGAGAATAATCGCCAGGGGCAGAGACCAACTTTCATACTGCGCTGATAGCACCAGGAACACGAAGAGCACAGCCAGCGGGAAAGCCATCTTGGTCCAGAAGTCCTGGCCCGCGAGGATCTGCTGGAGCGTGATCTCCGTCCATTGCGCCCCCATCGTCGAGGGGAGCTCTTCCTTGGTAAGCTCATTCATGATGTCCACCGCCTGGCCGGAGCTGGTGCCCGGGGCCATGTTCCCGTTCACTTCCGCGGATGGGTAGATGTTGTAGTGGTTGACGATCGCCGGCCCGCTCGTGTCTTTGATGTTGATCAGAGTCCGCAAGGGCACTCGCTGGCCGTCGGCGTTGCGGACTTCCAACCGGCCGATATCCTCGACGCGCATACGGAACGGGGCGTCGGCCTGGACGTTGACTTGCCAGTTTCGATTGAAGAGCGTAACGTCGTTCACGTACAGACCCCCGAGATACGTCTGGAGCGTGAGATTCACGTCGTTGAGCGATACCTTCTGGGACTTGAGTTTGTCGCGGTCGATTTCCACGAAGAGTTGTGGTTGGTTCACCGTGAAGCTGCTGAAAAGTCCGAGCAAATGCGGGTCCGAGTTGCCTTGGTGGGCCAGGTTCCGCACGGCCCCTTGCAGCGCGCGGAGGCCGGCCCCGCGCTGATCTTGAACCTGGAGCTTGAACCCGCCGGTGGTGCCCAAGCCGTCGATCGCCGGCGCGCCGAAGACCGCGGTCCGGGCCCCGCGGATGTTGCGGTAAAGCTCGCGCAGTTTCTCGGCGACGGCCACGGCGCTCTGCTGCGGGTCTCCCTTTCGCTCTTCGAAGGGCTTCAGAATGACGAACATGCCTCCCACGTTGCTGATATTCGTACTCAACACCGCCGAGTAGCCTGGAAGATCGATCGTATGCCAGACACCCGGGACCTTTTCCGCATCGCGGGCGATCTCGCTCATCTGCTTGATGATCTTGTCGGAACGCTCCAGGCTGGCGCCGTCGGGCAACTGCGCATTGACAACCAGATATCCCTTGTCCTGCTCCGGGATGAACCCGACCGGAACTGCGCGGAACCCAAGGTAGGTCAATCCCATGAGACCGCCGTAGACCAGCAGGGCGATGACCGACATGCGGAGAAGGACGGCGACGCTACGACCGTAAGCGCCGATCGCGCGGTCGAAGACCAGGTTGAACGCCTTGAAGAAGGCGCCCAGCGCGATTCACAAAGCCGGCGAGGAACCACCCCGCGGCCGCTCCCGCGACCGCAGAGACCAGCCCCACGCCCCATGCCGCCGCCGCGCTGGAGTGGCCGCCTGTCGCCTCCTCGCCGTGCGCGCCGGGCAGTTGCACGCCGAGGAGGTGGGCGAGGTAAGGAGTGAGCATGAAGTAGGCGAGGAGGGCGACGATTATCACCACCCCCAGTCGCGGCAAGGCTTCCTTCTGCGCATGGGCGTCCGCGCCAGTCCCGTGTTCCGCTCCGTGCCCCTTGAAGAGGATCACGCACAGGGCCGGACTGAGCGTCAGCGAGTTGAACGCCGAAATGACCGTCGAGGCGGCGATCGTGAGCGCGAATTGTCGGAAGAACTCCCCGCTAATGCCCGCCATGAGCGCCGTGGGCACAAAGACCGCGCAGAGCACGAGGGAAATGGCAATCACCGCCCCGGAAACCTCGGCCATCGCGCGGCGGGCCGCCTCGCGCGCCGGGTGGCCCATGGCCAAGTAGCGTTCCACGTTCTCCACCACGACGATCGCGTCGTCCACGACAATGCCGATCGCCAGCACCAGCCCGAACAGGGAGAGGTTGTTCAGCGAGAACCCCAGCATGGCCATCACGGCGAACGTGCCAATGAGCGAGACGGGCACGGCGATCATGGGAACGATCGTAGCGCGCCAGTCCTGGAGGAAGACCAGCACCACGATAAACACCAGGACGAAAGCCTCGATGAGGGTCTTGAAGACCTCGTGGATTGACTCGTTCACGAAAACGGTCGTATCGTAGTAGATTCTGTAGGCGACCCCTGCGGGAAACTTCGCCTGGAGTTCCTGCATCTTGGCCTTGATCGCCTTCGCTGTTTCCAGGGCGTTCGACCCCGGCAACTGGAATACCGCCAGCGTTGCGGCCGGCTTGCCGTCGAGGTAGCTGTTGACGTCGTAATTCTTGGCGCCCAGTTCTATGCCTTCCTGCAGCACACGGCCGTTCGGGGCGTACTTGGTTTTGCGCACGACGTCCTTGAGATACACATTCTGGCCCCGCTCGCCCGTCTTTACGATGATCTTCCCGAAATCCTCGCTGCTTTCGATGCGGCCCTGGGTCTTGATCGTAAGCTGGAAAGGCACGTTGGCGCCCTCGCGCACGGGGGGCTGACCGATGCGCCCCGCCGCAACTTGAATGTTCTGCTCGCTAATGGCATTCACGACCTCTTTGACCGTCATTCCGCGGTCGGCCAGCGTGTTCGGATCAAGCCAGACCCGCATGCTATAGTCGCGCGGGCCCAGGAAGCTCACGTCGCCGACGCCGTCGAGGCGGGCCAGGTCGTCCTTGACGGTCATGAGCGCGAGATTGCTGAGGTAAAGCTGGTCGAAGCTCCCGTCGAGCGAAATCAAATTGACGCACAACAGGATTGCGGGCGACTTCTTCTTGGTGGTCACACCTTGCCGTTTGACTTCCTCCGGCAGTTTGGCCTGCGCGATCGACACGCGGTTCTGGACCAGCACCTGCGCCATGTCCAGGTTGGTGCCCACCTTGAACGTAACGTCAAGATACATTTGGCCGTCGTTGGTGCAGCGGGACGACATGTAGAGCATCCGCTCGACACCGTTGATTTCCTGCTCGATGGGAGTAGCCACAGTTTCGGCCACCGTCTGGGCATTTGCCCCAGGATAGATGGCAGTCACCTGGACGACGGGAGGCGCAACCTCCGGGTACTGGGCAATCGGCAACTGGACGCCCGTCACCCCCCCGAGAATCACGATGACAATGGACAGCACTGCGGCGAAGATCGGCCGGTCGATGAAGAAATTGGAAAACATGGGAAGGGTCCCGAGGCTGGTCTTTGGATTGGGGCGCTGCGAACGAACATGACAACTGCGGATGGGCTACGGAGCCGCTGGCGGGGACTCAGGGACCGGATCAACGGGATAGTTCAACCGCGCACGCTCCATCCCTTCGACAATGATCCACTCGTTTGCCTTCAACTCAGGCTCCAGGACGACGCGCATCCCGTCGTCGAGCAGGCGCCCGAGACGAACGTCCCGCCGTTGGACGACGTTGCCCTCTCCGACGACGAGCAGGTACTTTTTGTCCTGATCGGTGTTCACTGCGGTGTCGGGTACCAGGGTCGCCGAATACTTCTCGCTTACCGGGACCCGCACGCGCACGCGGGAACCGGGGATAAGCCTTCCGTCAGGGTTCTTGGTTACGCCGCGGACCAGGATCGTGCCCGTGCCCTCGGTGTACTTGTTATCCGCGAAAACCAGATGGCCCTCATGCGGAAAGCCTTTTTCCGTGTCCAGGCCGAAGTGGAACGGGATGCTTCGCTCGCGGAACGGCTGTTGTTTCTCCTTGTCATGGCCCGCACTGAAGTCCTGGTACCGCTGGATTGCGCGTTCGTCGACATTGAAATCCACGTAAATCGGATCGATGGCCACGATCGTCGTCAACAGCGGATCGCTCCCGCCGGCGTTGACGAGGTTGCCTTCGGTGAGGTTGGCCTTGCCGACCTTGCCGGCCAAGTCAGCGGTGATCTTAGCGTATTGCAAGTCGAGCTGATACCGTTCCGCCTCGGCTTTCTTTGCCGCGATTCGTGCGTCGTACGCGTTGGCGTCTGCCACTGCCTTTTCGAATTCCTGCTTTGAAGCCGCACCGGTCTTCACCAGAATCCCGTACCGCTCCGCGTCCTTCTTTGCAGCCACTTCCTGAGCGTCTAGCGCTCTTGCCTCGGCTTCGGCCTGCTTCAGTTGCACCTCGAACGGGGCGGGATCGATCTCGAACAGCGGGTCCCCCTTCTTCACGATGTCGCCATCGTTGAAGCACACCTTCTTGATGTGCCCGCGCACGCGGGCACGCACCTCGACAGTTTTGAAGGCCTCCAGCCAGCCGTTATAGTCGTCTTCGTCCGTTTGGCTGCGCGTGGTTGGGTGAGCTACGGTGACTCGGGGCGCCGCCTTGGCTTTTTCCGTGCTGGCAGCCCCGCCACAGCCCGTAACGACGGGGATGATGAGAAACAGCACCCAGCTCAACGATCGGAAGTAACAAGTTCTTGTCATTTGGAACATCCTCAATCAAAAAGAAAATCCTGCATGACGCACGGTTGATGTCGCTTGCGTGAAATACGAAAGAAGAGCAGTATCCACCAAACCACATTCCCAAAAGTATATCGGACAAACGAAAGGGCCGGTAGTGGACCCGGCGGACCACAAGATCCGGGGTTTGGTCCACTTTTCGGCAAGGAGAAACGGAATTCTTGTTGAAACTGTGCGCGGGCAGGAACAACGACGGGACCTCTGACCTTCGCGACCGTCGATGATAAGCCATTTCAGGTCGGGTTGGGCGGCCGTCAACTCCGGAACCCGCTTCTTCAAGTGAGAGGCGTTGTAGAGTACCATTGCGGCACCGAAACGGTAAAGTCGTGTTACCGTCCATGACCTGCGCGCTCCCCTCAGTACTTCTCCGGTACGAACTTTCTGCCGGCGATGCTGGCTTGGTCGTCATACTTGCCTTCGCTGGACCGCTTTGGAAGCTCCACCTTCTCTCGCGGCACCTTTTTGTACGGAATCAGGCTCAGGAAGTGGGCGATGCAATTCAGACGTGCCCGTTTCTTGTCATCCGATCGCACGATGTACCAGGGCGCGCACTCCGTGTCGCTGGCGTCCAGCATCATGTCGCGAGCGCGGGAATAATCGTACCAGCGGGTCCAAGACTCAACGTCCATCGGACTGAGCTTCCACTGGCGTAACGGATCGTCGATGCGGGCCTCGAATCGGCGCTCTTGCTCCTTCTGGCCGACTTCGAGCCAGAACTTGATGAGGATGATCCCGCCATCGACAATGTATTTCTCGGCCTCCGGGCAGTTCTCAAGGAACCGCTGGTACTCTTGGTCCGAGCAGAAGCCCATGACACGCTCTACCCCGGCGCGGTTGTACCAACTGCGATCGAAGATCACAACTTCGCCGGCAGCCGGGAAGTGCTGCATGTAACGCTGCATGTACAGTTGCGACTTCTCGCGGTCGGAAGGCGCCGGCAGGGCGACAAGCCGGAAGACGCGCGGGCTGACTCGTTCCGTGATCGCCTTGATCGTGCCGCCTTTGCCCGCCGCGTCGCGACCCTCGAAGACCACGATGACTCGTAGGCCCTTGTGTTTCACCCATTCCTGCAAACGGCAGAGTTCAGTCTGGAGCTTTCGCAGTTCCTTGTCGTACGCTTTTCGGCTCATTTTGCGTTCGGCTCCAGGCTCATTTGACTTGCTCATGGTTCTGTCTCCTGCCCGGTGGTGGGCGATAAGTGGTGGTCGATTCTGCTGCGGGAGTAGACACCTGGGGTGATTCTGTCGTATTTCGATTCGATTCGGGAAGAATTAGAACCACTAGCGACCGCGGCTGTACATTATACCGCGTTCCCACTACTGGCGGACCACCCCGCCACGGGCACGCATCTTTGCGAGAAGGAAGGGTGGTGTCAATAAAGCGCCGCCAGGTGCCTTGGCGCTCTGCGGGCACTGGCGGAATCGTGAACTTCAGTGGCTCCCAATAGGCGTGGAAGGTGGTACTCAAAGTACGACGTGAGTTCATCCACGGGCAGGAAGATGAAGACGCCGAACAGGCAGCCGGCGAGCACAACAACCAGAATTTCTTATGTTTTGGGTTTTTTGACGTCCCGTCCTCCCTGCCGTATAATTTGCTATCGGATTTCACCCGCTTGCACCACATCAGCCTCTTTTACAACCCATCGAAGGAGACGCCCATGAGTCGAGTAGTGGTCATACTGCTGCTTTCGATCAGTTTCGCGGCGACGGTCAACGCCGCACAACCGAAGACAACCCGCGACGAGGCGGGCGTAAAGGCCGCGGCCAATGCCTACGTCGCCGCCTACAACCGCGCCGACGCCAAGGCCGTCGCGGCATTCTGGCGCGAGAAGGGCCAGTGGATCAATCCCGCCGGCCAGAAGGTCGAGGGCCGCGCCGCGATCGAGAAGGAAATGAAGGCGCTCTTCGCCCAGGAGAAAGGCGTGCACCTGGAGATCGTCGAGTCGACCGTGCGGATGGTTTCGCCCGACGTGGCGGTGGAAGAGGGCCGCCTGCGCGTCACGCAGCCGGGCGAGGAGCCGGAGGTCTCGACCTACATCGCCATCCAGAAGTACGAAGACGGGGCGTGGAAGCTCGACAGCGTTCGCGAGACCGAAATTCCGAACGATTCGGCCGCACCCGATTCGCCGCTGGGCGAGCTCGCCTGGCTCGTCGGCGAATGGGGCGATACGAGCCCCGACGCCGACATCTCGACGACCGTCGCCTGGACGAAGAACAAGACCTTCCTGCACTACTCGTTCAAGATTTCCGTGGCCGGCGAATCGGACGATCTGGAAGGAGTTCAGGTCATCGGCTGGGACCCTGCGAACAAGACGATCCGCTCGTGGATGTTCGATAGCGACGGCGGCTTCGGCGAGGGAACCTGGTCGAAGGACGACAATCGCTGGATCATCAAGTTCAAGCAAACGATGCCGGACGGCCGCCGCGCCTCGGCGACGAACATCTATACGATTACGGATGCGAACAACATCACGTGGCAATCGATCGGCCGCGAGATCGGCGGCAAGTTCATGCCGAACGTCGGGCCATTCAAGATCAAGCGGAAGTCGGAGGCTGCGGCAGCGGCTCCGGCGGTGAAGGGGGCCGCCAAGGCGGCGACGAAGTAGCATCCACCCACAAATCACATGCAGGACTCAACCATGAAAACGACCAAGATTATTCTCGCGTGTGCGGCGGCATTGCTGCTGCTGATTACCAGTGATGCGATGGCCCGCGGCGGCCGCGGAGGAGGCGGAGGCGGCGGAGGCGGCGGAGGCGGCGCTCGCGGCGGAGGAGGCGGGGCGCGACCCAGCGGCGGCGCAAGGCCGAGCGCCGGGGCACGGCCCTCGGGCGGCGCGTTTAACGCCGGGCCATCGATGAGCCGCGCCGGTTCAGCCGCGCAACGACCTGCCGGCGGCGCGGCGCAGCGTCCGGCCGGAGGCGCAGCTCAGCGGCCCGGCGCCGGCGTTGCCCAGCGTCCGGCCGGCGGCGCTGCACAGCGACCCGGCGCGGGCGCAGCTCAGCGTCCTGCCGGCGGCGCGAACTTGGGCCAAGGCAATCTGGCCGGCAATCGGCCCGGCGGTGGTGCGATCGCAAATGGGCCCTCATCCGGGCTGGGACAGGGGGCTCAGCGGCCGACGCAGGGCCAGCTCAACAGCTTCCTCGGCATGCCGCAGAACGCCGGCGGCGGCCTGGCAGGGCAGAACAGGCCGAGTCAACTCCCAAGTGACTCCGGCCCGAAGTCGATCACCACGCCCGGCGGTTCGACGATCACGGTTGGCGGCGGCGGTGGATCGTATACCGGTCCCCGCGGGAACACGGTCGGAGGCGCCGCCGGCGGAATCCAGATTGAAGGCGCAGGCGGCAACACCTTCACGAAGGTTGGCGGTGTCGGCGGCGTGACCAACGGCTCGAATTCCGCCATCGCCGGCGGCAGCGCTTCGGCAATTCAAGGCGCGGGCGGCAACTCGGCGGCCCGCGTCCGCGGCGGAGCAGCCACCTCGGGCGGCGCCGCGCAGCAGGCAGCGTCGGCGGCGTGCAAACCCGAAACGGCTACACGGCGGTCGGTGCCCGCGGCGCGGTTTCGGCCGGCGGTGTAACCAGGGCCGGTGCGGTCGCCGGCATCCGCGGCCCCTATGGCGGTACCGTTGCCGCCGGGCGCGGAGCGGCGTTCGTCAACGGCCAGTTCGTGGGCGGCGCCGCATGGGCGCGGTCAACGGCAACTTCCGTGGTTGGGGCGCCTTCACGGGCGGCTGGTGGGGCCGTTATCCGGCGCATGGTGGCCTGGCAAGTGGGCCGTGGGCGCGACCGCCTGGGCCATCGCCTCGTGGGCCACCGCCGGTAGCTACTGCGGCTGCACGGGAGAGCCCTGCTACTACGACTACGGCGGCGACGCCATCGCCTACGAGGACGGCACGGTCTACTACGGCGATCAGCCCGTGGCCACGGAGGAGCAATACTACGACCAGGCCTCGCAGATCGCCGACGCCGGCCAGAACACCACGAACGGAGACTGGTTGCCCCTTGGAGTCTTCGGCATCATCGCCGAGGGCCAGACCACGACCGACAAGCTCGTGCAATTGGCCCTGAATAAGGACGGTACGATCCGCGGCAACTACCAGGACATGATCTCCGACAAGGTCACGCCGATCGTCGGAAGCGTTGACAAGGCGACGCAACGGGTCGCCCTGAGGATTGAGGGCAATAAACTTCTTGTCGCCGAGACGGGTTTGTACAACCTGACGAACGATGAAGTGCCGATCCTCATCCACTTTGGCAAGGACCGGCACGAGACGCGGACGCTGATCCGGTTGCAGGAAAACGCGGCACAGGGCGAGGCCCCGGCGCAGAGCGCTATCCCGGCGCCGCCGGCTCCGGCGCCGACCACGACGCCCTGATGCCAGACCGGTCGCACGGTCCACCTGCCCGTCGTGCCGTGGATGCCGCACAATCGTGGAACGCCGGTGGCGCCGGGGGTTGCGCGGCACGCGCGCCTACCGGGCAAGCGCGAATTCCGAGACCGTAAGGCGGGGACCGCTCAAACGGCAGACTGAGTTCACGCGGTACCGCGGCCGAAATCCCTCTGTCCGGGGCAGGCGAGGCGCCTTTATCACAAGGGAAGATATGGAAGAGGGCAGGACTCCTTTTGCTCGGCCCACCCTACTGCTGACAGGACCAAACGCCGCTGCGGCGGAATTCCCACTAAAACCGGCATAACCGCCAGGCCGCAACGGGGGAAACGCGCGGATTTCCGCTCGGCCCCTTGTTCACATTGCGAACTATCCCCGATAATTTCCAGAGGCGGCGAAGGCTGTACGGCTTTGCGTGACAGCCCGCCCCACGGAAGCTCTTCCTTGAGCTTCGCCTTGTGCCATTCTTGACCGTTCGCAGTATATGGACCAGCGCTTACGACTCCTGATTGCGGCGACCGTGATGTTCGTCGGGCTGGGGATGGCGTTGTTTTTCCGCCACCCGCCGGCCGAAAACGCCTTGCCGATCCCCGTGGAAAGTGATCCGCTGGTGCTGCGGAAGCAGCCGGACCCGCGGAATTTTGCCGTCACTCAATCGCCCGTCACCCCGCAGCCGCAGCCGGCCGCCCCCGCGGAACCGCGGCGATCATCGGCAACGATCGTCACACCGGCCGATCAGCCGGCGCCGCCGCCGGAACTGCCCAAGAACTATCCCAGCAGCACGCAGGCGGCGAGCACACGGTGGGGCGCCTCGTTGCGGGAAATGCTGCCGGAAACGGCCTCTGCGCCGCCGACCCACAAGATTATCGACGGCGACTCGCTGGCCTTATTGGCGGAGCGCTATCTCGGCTCGGCCTCGCGGGCGATGGAAATCTACGAGGCCAATCGCAATGTGCTCGCGCAGCCGGAGATTCTGCCCATCGGCGAGGTCTTGAAGATCCCGCGTGCCGATCAGGCGGCCGCCCAGGGCCCGTCCCAAAAACCGTAGGGCGCGTGAAGTCGTACGTCGGGCTTTCCAGCCTGACAGTCAACCGCGCAAGGGCGCTCCTGCCTTCGGCGTCATTCGTAGGGCTTCTTCAACTGTCTCCACTTCCACTCTTTGGCGTCGGGATTCTTCACCAGCCAGACGGTCATGAAGTTGACGATCTTCTCCGGCACTTTCAGCGCCGGCTGCGCCAGAAGCTCGGCCCCCTGCAACGTCGTGTCGATCTTCGGGAAGAACCAGACGGTTATCGACTCGGGCTTGGCGTCTTCGGCAGGCGGTCGCGACTTGAGGAAGAGGGTGTGGAGCCGCTCTGCTTCCGCGAAATAAATCTTGTTCTTGTTGCCCGCGACGATCATTAGAGGCAACAAGAAACCGTCGGAGCGGGGCGCAAGGAGGACCTTGGTAACGGCTGTCGTGTTCAAACCCAAGACCTTGGTCACCGGCGAAATCAGCACCAGGGCCTTGACGAACTTGCCCAAATGCAACGGGCCGACCCTGGCCCGCCCGTCCTCGTAACCATTGAGGTCATCGACGGTGTAGCACATCGCCAACGCAGCGCCCTCCTCCACGCCGATGACCGTCAGCTTTTCAAGGTTCAGGGCCTTCTCGTTGTTCTTCGCCTTGTCGTAGTTCTTCATCCAGAGGAATTTTTTCACGGCCCGGAGGTCTGCCGGCATCTTCGAGATTTGCGCCGGCGTCAAGCGCTTGCCTTTGGGAACAAAGTCCTCGACTTTCTTGCCCACCGGGATCTTGTTGCTCTCGCCGTGCCCGCGAAGGTCGGGCACGATGACGGCGCAACCGAGCTTCTCTTGCAAGAATGGGGCCAGCCCCCCGGGCTGGGTAAAGTCCTTCCCACTGTGTTTGGGCCCGGCGCCTGGCTTGTCGAAGCCGTGCAGCAGAATCACGGGAATGCTCTCTTCACCCTTGGTGCCGGGGAAGTAGGTGCCCTTGATTATCAAGCCGTCGTCGGCCTCCAACTCGAACGGTTCCGGCTCCGGGATTTTGACTTCTTCATCGCTTTTCTTGTCGGTCGTGTCGTCGGTCTTGCCGGGGGCCTTGTCTTGGGCCCGGGCGTGCGCGGCGCCCAGAAACAAGGAGAAGCCCAACGCGAGGGCCATCCAGCCCAGCCGTGATATCGAAAGAACCAAGAGGCGCGGCTTCAAGAGCCGATGCGGACGGAGAGACATAGCTACGGGACCTCCCACAAAGGACTAAACAGGGCAGAGAATTTCCGGCATCCGACACCAGGAAGGCGGAAACCGGCCGGCACGATTCCTACATGGTACCTGCAAGGCAGGGGGGCGTCAACCTGCCGGCCACCAAGGGACGGAAGAACGGGGAAAGTCGCTCGCAGTCCCGGCTTTAGCCGGCCTCTTTTGCACCATTTCCGCCGAAAGGCGGGCCTACGAGCACTCCGTCCCGAAAATCGTAGGGCGGAAACGGCCGTTACCGGGTGGTCGAGACGTCGCTGGCGTAATCGGCGTGCCGGTCGTGGGGATAGAAGTAGCGGGCGATCTGCCCGGCCAGATTGTCTACGAACTGGTTGCGGAATTCCATTTCCCCGATCTCTTGCATGGGAGTGCTGCCAATCTTGGGATACACGAACTGCGGCGGCGCCTTGTGCCACTCGACCATTTTGTCGGCGACGTCATAGACCCGGATCGAAACCGACGACCGGCCGCGGAAGAGCGTTGGGCCGTCGAGCACGCCGAACGACTCGATGTCGATGCCGACGACCTTCTCGGCCTTCAACGCCTTGCCGATTTCCACGTAATCGTCCATGCCTTTCTCGTCCAACAGCGTGGCGACCTTCTGGGGATCGACGAGATGAATGTCCTTGATGTTGGCCTTCAGGCGTTCGCAGATTCCTTCGGCCAGGGCCCGCGACGCGCCCGCATTGCTGAACTCCTGCGACGTCAGCGGTTTGCAGACGACGGCCACTTTCTTCCCTTTTAACCCGTCCCATTCGGCGGGGATGTCGTAGCCGTTGGCAAGCAGGGTGACGCTTTGCAGCATCGACTTGCAACCGACGGCCACGACCGGGAGCACGACCAGCGACCACACGACCACGGGCCACCGAAGTGAAAGAGAGCGACGATCCATCGTTATTCCCTTGTCAATACTGTACGCCAGGCCGACCATGGGTACATGGCGCCCGAGCCTGACAAACCGGACAACGTCAGGCTCGGCCACGATGTTCGGCCTGACGTACTAAAACATCAATCGCCACACCCATTGCCCGGCGGTCACCAGGCTGACAATCCCCGCGATGCAGGCGATGGTGCATTCGCTGGGTCTGCCGCCGAACCATCGTCCGCGGACGGCCGAAATCAAGAGCCAGGGAACGCCCGCCAGGCTCAGGCCTGCCAGGAGCGTGCCGCCCGCGTTGGCCGCCATGGCATGTCCTAGTTTCCCTCGCAGCAGCCAGGCCCACGCCGTTGTCATGCCGCAAGCCGGGCAGGGCCGCTGAAAGATCACGTAGAACGTGCAGGGCGGCAAACCGAGTTGCTGGTGCGTGCCGTGTCCCCGCGCATCGGGCGTCAGGGTTCGGGCCGTAGCCAGCAATGCCAGCAGCGCCAAGGCCAGCGCCGCCAGCGCGATTCGCTGGCCCGCGGGCATCGGTCTGGGACGCGGCTTGCCTGGTTCGTTCACGGGAAGTCAATTCATCGGGGGGGAGGATAGCGATTCCTGACCGTCGTTGCAAGAGCGATTTATGCCTCGGCCAGCCGCCGGGCCTCGGCCTCGTTCACCACAATGCGGCGAATGCCCAGGGCGCGGCCGGTCTGCGGATCGAGATCGATCAAACTGCCGTTCAGCCGCACATCTTTGTCGGCCACGTCGAAATGCGTCGGCCGATGCGTCAATGTCGTCTCCATCACGCGATCGATCCGCCGTCCAAGGATGCTCTCGTGCGGACCGGTCATGCCCACGTCGCACTGAAAGGCGGTGCCGCCGGGCAGGATCTGCTCGTCGGCCGTAGGCACGTGTGTGTGCGTGCCCAAGACCGCCGTTATGCGGCCGTCGAGATAACGGCCCATGACCTGCTTGTCGCTGGTGGCCTCGGCGTGGAAGTCGAGGAGCACCACGCGAATGTCGACGGGCAGCGCGGCCAGCACGCGATCGGCCGCATGAAACGGACAATCGACCGGCGGCATGAAGACCCGGCCCAAGAGCAGAAAGACGGCCACGCGAACTTCGTTCCCGGCCGTCAAGATGATCACCTCCGAGCCCGGCGCCTCGGCCGGATAGTTGGCCGGACGGACGATGCGCGGCTCATTCAGCAGAACGGGGATGATCTCACGCCGCTTGTAGACGTGATCGCCCAGCGTGATGCCGTCGATGCCGGCCCCCAGAAGCTCGTAGTACAGTGGCGGCGTCAGCCCGGAACCGCCCGAAGCGTTCTCGGCGTTGGCCACGACCAGGTCGATCGCCAACTCCCGCCGCAGTCCGGGCAGGGCCTGCATGCAGATCTGCCGGCCCGGCTTGCCGACGATGTCGCCAATGAAGAGAAGTCGCATGGGGGAAGGGCTGGGGGAGAGCGAACGTGCTTAGAACCTAGTACTAAGTACTAAGCACTTCGATTCGTCATTGGTCATCTTGATTTCTACCTTGCCACCTCGACGTGCCTGCTTTCGCGCACCACGGTGACCTTGATCTCGCCGGGATAAGTCAGTTGTTTCTCGAAGGCCTGGACGATGTCGTGGCAGATCTTGGCGGCAACCTCGTCGGTGGTTTCCTTGGCGTTGACCAACACGCGAAGTTCGCGGCCGGCCTGAATGGCATAGGCCTGCTCGACGCCGGTGAAGCCGCCGGCGATCTGCTCCAGTTCCTCCATCCGCTTGACGTAACGCTCGAGACTCTCGCGGCGGGCGCCGGGCCGGGCGGCGCTGCAGGCGTCGGCCGCGGCCACGAGCACCGTGTAAGGATTGCAGACCCGCAGGTCGTCGTGGTGCCCGCTGGCGGCTTGCACCACTTCGGGCCGCTCCCCGTAGCGCTTCAACAGGTCGGCGCCGATCTTGGGGTGGCCGCCCTCGGCCTCGTGGTCGGCTGCCTTGCCGATGTCGTGCAACAGGCCGCAGCGCCGGGCCAGGGGGCCGTTCAGGCCGACTTCCTCGGCCATCATGCCGGCGATGAAGGCCACTTCCACGCTGTGCCGCAGCACGTTCTGACTGTAGCTGGTGCGGAAGTTCAACCGGCCCAGCAGGTTGATTAGCCGCTCGTGCAGGCTGTGAATGGCCAGTTCCTGGCAGGCATCCTCGCCGAGCTTCTGGATATGCTTCTCCAACTCCTTCTGCGTGGCGACGACGATCTCCTCGATCCGGGCGGGGTGAATGCGGCCGTCGGCAATGAGTTTGTTGAGGGCCAGGCGGGCGATTTCCCGGCGGATCATGTCGAAGCCGCTGACGATGACCACGCCCGGCGTGTCGTCGATGATCAGGTCGACGCCCGTGGCCTTTTCGAAGGCGCGGATGTTGCGGCCCTCGCGGCCGATGATCCGCCCCTTCATTTCGTCGTTGGGAATGCCCACCGTGCTGGTCGTCGATTCGGCGGTATGCGCGGCTGCGTAACGCTGCAGCGATGTTACGATGATCTCGCGGGCCTTCTGCTCGCTGGTCTCGGCCAACTGCTTGTCGTAGCGCAGGATCGCCGCCCCGGTCTCTTGCTGGAGCTGCGCGTCGAGGAGCTCCAGCAAGCGCCGCGTGGCCTCGGGCTGGCTCAGGCCGCTCAACTGGTGAAGCGTCTGCCGCTGCAAGTCGAGGAGCTTCGACAGATCCTCCTTGCGCTGATTGGCCTCCTGGATCTTCTCGGTAAGTTTCCGCTGCGTGGTTTCGACGATTTTCTCCTGCTTGCGGACCTGTTCGGCCTGCTCTTCCAGGGCGTCCTGGCGCTTGTCGAGGAGACGTTCGCGTTCGTGGAGCTCGCCGCGGATTTTGCGCAGCTCTTTTTCGCTTTCGTCCTGCTGCTTGAGCAACAGCTCCTTGATTTGCAGTTCACCCTCGCGGCGGCGGTTCTCCGCATCCTGCTGGGCCTTGGCGATGATTTCCGCCGACTCCCGCTCGGCGTCCTTCCGCCGCAGTTTGTCGAAAATCTTGATCAGCACGAAGGCCATCACGAACGACACGACAGCCGCAGCGATGATGGCGATGACTTGTCCCGTGGAGAACACGTTAGGTACCTCGCAATTCCCAAGCCCAAGGCGCTCGGCAAGCCGTTTCGCGAAGTCATAGCCGGGCGATGCGGCCGCCGCAGTGGCGGACCCACGCATCACACGGACCGCCGGCTAGAGATCGGCGGCGTATGCGGAGATCGAAAAGTCGGTCGAGTGACCCAACGCACCAGGGGCTGGGGACGTGAAGCCCCGCAGGCGCCGGAGCGAGACAAGAAGCGGTCGTCATCGATGAAAACCGGCGCACGGCACAAAACCAAGCGGCGAACATCCCAGCCCATTGCCAACGACAACAGGCCCAGCGTCCACGATGTCAGTGCGCGCGATGCCGGGGCCGGCGAAAGCCCTGGCGGCGCGCCGGCCCATCCTTGCCCAAGACAGTACGTCATCCAACCGATGCTGCGGAGAAGCGGCAGTTCTCGCGGGCGCCATGTCGGGCACCGCGTCGGGTGCCATGTCGGGCACCGCGTACTCGTGGTCGTGGTCGGCGACCCACGCTCAAATCGTCGCCAGCCCCGTCGCGCGGCGGCCCTCGCGGCCCCGACCGTACCGGCCACGAAGGTCCATCCATTATCCAGGACCCGCACGGCGCGATTCGGCATCGCGATCAACCACTGAAACAGAATTAGAATCCAGTTTACCACTCGCTCGGCCTCGCGCATCCGTTGGTTCTTGCGGTCAAACTAGAACCCGTCGAATACTCGCATTACTCTATGCTCCGGCGTTCCCAGCGGATCGCCTGAAGCACCTCAGTCTTAAATCTTGTTTTTCTTTTGTAAGGAGAACATGAAACCCCATTCTAGCGGATACACGGCAAATTGCAACCGCTAACGATCATTAGCTGTAAGATGTTAGCACGCAACGACTTAGGATCATGCCATTGTTATTTCCCCGGCTCCCAATTATGATGGAAGTTAGGCCCTGCCGAAGGACCATCTTCCGGTGGGCAACGTACTCATCACGCTCCGCCGTGATGAAGAGACATCACGCGGGCACCGACGGGCACCGTGCGCAGCATGGTCGGCTTGGCCCGCGTGATGAGTAGAGTTTAGCTTGGAACAGACGGTGGCCGTGCTTATCCTTTTGACCAACGACGACGGCATTTACGCCCCCGGGCTGGCAGCCCTGCAACGGGAATTGGTGAAATTGGGCGAAGTTTACGTTGTGGCGCCATCCACCGAGCAAAGCGGCGTCGGCCACATGATCACCTACTTAACCCCCCTGATTGTGAAGGAAGTTTTCCAAAACGAGCGGATGGCAGGTGGCAGCGACGAGCGTTGGGGCTGGGCCGTCGAGGGCAGCCCGGCCGACTGCGTGAAGATCGGCGTGGCCGAGTTTTGTCCGCGGCGGCCGGACCTGGTGGTCAGCGGCATCAACGCCGGCCTGAACGCAGGGATCAACGTCCTATATTCGGGCACGGTGGCGGCGGCCATTGAAGGGGCGTTCTTCGGCATCACGAGCATGGCGATTTCGCTGCAATACGAGCGCCATTTCCAGTTCGAAAAGGCGGCCTGGCTGGCCCGCCAGATCATCGAGCAGATCCTGGCCGCCAAGGGGCCGGACCCCCAGCTTTACAACATCAATATCCCCACGGCAGCCCTTTCCGGCGAGCCCCGCCTGTGCGCCGTGCCGATGAACGTGACCCGCTACGACAACCGCTTCGAGAAGCGCCAGGACCCGTTCGGCCGCCCGTATTATTGGCTCATCGGCGGCCGGGCACCCGTGCTCGCCGAGCGTGAAACCGACATTTCCGCAACCGCCCAGGGCCGGATCACGGTCACGCCGCTGGGCTTCAACATGACCCAGCAAACCGTTCTGACGGAGATGGAGAAGTGGCAGATCCACCTTTCCCCGCCGCCGGAAAGCCACGGAGGAGAGAACCGATGAAGACGTTATTGCTCTTGCTGCCTGTAGCGTGCCTGGTGCTCATGACCGGCTGCGGTCTGGAAGGTCCGATCCCCAGTGGACCGAAACGCGATGGAGCGGCGCCGGTGAGTCCGCCGTCGGAGACAAAGCCGGCGGCAGGAGCGAAAGCCGCGCCCGAAGGGGCAGCCGTCCACGGAGCCGGCGCGTCGAAATCGACCGCCGAAACGAAGCCCGGCACGATCCGCGAGAAGGCGGACGTGGGCGCGGGCGAGAAAGGGCGCGGCTACGGCGGCGATCCCATCTCCGCGGCGCTCAAGGCCCGTTGGTCAGTCGAGGAAAAGCTCACCTACGGTAGGATCCGCCAGGCCTTGGACCTTTACAAGGCCGAAAAAGGGCAGTTCCCCTCGGATTACGAAGCGTTCCGCAAGGAAATCCTCGTTCCAAACAACTTCAAGTTGCCTAAGTTGCCGGAAGGAGACAATTATAGCTACGACCCGATCGCAGGAGACTTGATGGTCGAGCATACCAAGTAAAGGAACACCTGCTGCACGCGCGTTGATTCCGCACCTAGCTAGTACTACACTACCATGAAACCGTACCGTGCATTTTTCTTTGTTTTGAGCAGCTTCGTTCTCTCTGCGGCCCAGGCCAGCGACGTGAGTTGGGTCTTCCGCCCCGGATACTACACGCATTCGCCGGTTACCGGCGAGCGCGTGGCCCAGTATGAGCCGGAGCGGCCGTCGATCGTCCCCGCGGATCCGACCTACGAGGAGAGCGGCTACCGGCACACGGTTATTCAATCGGGCAACGATCGCTTGAACATCGTCCAGACCTGGGGTGCCGGCACGGCGATCCGCCCCTATGGCGAATGGGAGTATCCGTATCGGGCCGGGGCCACGCCGTTTGGTCCTTGGGGCAATCCGCAAGGCCCCTGGACGCTGCCGTTCGGTGCCTGGCAGAATCCTTACGCCCTGAATCGCCTGCCCTATGGCTACGGCCCAGGGGCCCCCGGCTACGGGCCCGGCGGCGCCGGGCCATGGCAAACGGGCCCGCAAGGAGGCCCGCCGGCGCCGCCCGCTTCCCTACCAGCGCCCAGTGCCGCGGCAGCCCCGCCGCTGGCCGGGGCGACGGTGCCGCACGGGCAGGCGCTTTAAGGACCGGCCATCAATGCAAATCGAGCTGGCTGATAAGCCGCTCGGCAACGGTTCGGTCGATGATCAGCCTGTGCATGATCGCTCCTCTTCTCACCCGCGCCGCCCCATTACTGCCTCAGCCAATTGGGCAGACCACGGCGATTCGGTCTCGACAATGGCGGCTTTTTGTCCGAGTTCGAGCACCTGTTCCGCCGTGCTGGTGGCAAACATGTGCATGGCCCGGGCGATGATCCCCGTCCAGCCGGTCTGGTGGCTGGCCCCCAGGCCCGCCCCATTGTCGCCGTGAAAGTACTCGTAGAACAGCACGAGATCCCGCCAGTGCGGGTCGTCCTGGAACTTCCGTGTCCCGCCGTAGACAGGGCGCCGGCCGTTGTTGCCCCTGAGGAAGATGCTGACCAAGCGACGCGTGATCTCTTCGGCGACTTGATACAGGTTCATGTGCCGCCCGGAGCCCGTCGGACATTCGACAATGAAATCATCTCCATAGTAGGCGTAATAATTCGACAGGGCGCGGACGATCAGGCTGTTGACCGGCATCCAGATCGGCCCGCGCCAATTCGAGTTGCCGCCGAACATGCCGGTATCCGATTCCGCCGGCAGGTATCCAACGCGGTACTCCTGCCCGCCCGCGTGAAGAACATAGGGATGGTCGGCGTGGTAGCGCGACAGGGAACGAATGCCGTAAGGGCTGAGAAACTCGTTCTCGTCAAGCAGCTTCGCCAGAACACGGCGGAGCTTGCCTTCGTCCAGGACGGAAAACAGGCGGCGGCCGGCAACGCCCACCTTCCGCGGGTCGTGGAAAGCGGCACATAGCTCGGGACGAGCATTCAGGAACCACTGGAACCGCTCGGTGATTTCCGGGTACTTCGCGAATAGTTCCGGTTCAAAAACCGTGGCTGCGCAAAGGGGCAGCAGCCCCACCATGGACCGGACCTTGAGCCTTTGGGCCTGGCCATCGGGCAGGCGCAGCACGTCATAGAAGAAGCCGTCTTCCTCATCCCACATCCCGGTGCCGCCGCCCAAGTGCACCAGCGACGAGGTAATCCACGTGTCGTGTTCCAGGAACTTGAGGACCATATCGGCGTAGTCTTCGTCGGTCATTGCCAACTCGATGGCGATCTCCAGCATGTTGTCGGCAAACAACGCCATCCAGGCGGTTCCGTCGGCCTGTTCCAGGCACCCGCCAGTCGGCAACGGCGCGCTGCGATCGAACACGCCGATATTGTCGAGTCCCAGGAAACCGCCCTCGAAGACGTTCCGCCCCGAACGATCCTTGCGGTTGACCCACCACGTGAAGTTCAAGAGCAGCTTCTGAAAGCAGCTCTTGAGCCACTTGGTGTCCCCCACCCCTTTCTGCGCCTTTTCCAGACGGTAGGTGAAGATGGTGGACCAGGCATGCACGGGCGGGTTGACGTCGCCGAAATTCCACTCGTAGGCCGGGATCTGCCCGTTAGGGTGCAAATAACGCTCACGCAGCATCAGTTGCAATTGCTGCTTGCCAAAATCGACATCGACCATTGTCAGGGCGAGGACGTGAAAGGCCAGGTCCCAGGCCGCGTACCAGGGGTACTCCCACTTGTCCGGCATGGAGATGATGTCGCCGTTGTACATGTGGTGCCATTGGTCGTTCCGCGGAGCGGCCTTTCGCGTGGCCTTGAAGGGATCGGAGCCGCGCTCTTCGAGCCACTTGTCCACGTCGTAGTGGTAGAACTGCTTGCTCCACAGCATGCCGGCCAGCGATTGGCGCATGACATTGGCCGCGTCGGCGTGCAGAGAACGGGGAATGACGGTCGCGTAGAACTCGTCGGCCTCCTTGCGGCGGGATTGCAGCACGTCGTCGAAATGGCTCCCCAACGGGCCATGGCTATTGGTCGCGGCAAGGGCGGCCGGTGCAAGGTCGGACAGTCGCAGCCGAACCACCTGGGACTGGCCGGGATTCACCGTCAGGCGACAATGGGCCGCCACCTTCGTCCCCTTCTTCTCCGGATTGACCGCTGCCGCCTGGCCGTTGACGACGTAATCGTTGATGCTGTCCTTGACGTAGGGGGTCCGGTTCGCCACGCCGAAGATCCGCTGCGTGTTGGTTTCGTTTTCCGTGAACAGCAGGGGCACGTCGCCTTCGCAATACAGGTAGCGCTCGCCCAGGTTGGGGTCGACCGCCTTCACGACGGTCTGCCCCGGGGCGCCGTCGGCCTGAAAGAGGGTCGGTCTGTCGGGACTGGCATGCCAGGACCACTGGTTGCGGAACCACAGCGTGGGCAGAACGTGCAAGTCGGCTGGTTCCGGACCGCGATTGTGAACCGTGACCTGAATCAAAATATCTTCCGGAGAGCCTTTGGCGTACTCGACGAATACGTCGAAGTAGCGATCCTGGTCGAACACGCCCGTATCGATCAGCTCGTACTCCATTTCCTGGCGGCCCCGGCAGCGGCTGGTCTCGACAAGGTCGACGTATGGGAACGCCGCCTGCGGATACTTGTAAAGGTACTTCATGTACGAATGCGTCGGAGTGCTGTCGAGATAGAAATAGTACTCCTTGACGTCCTCGCCGTGGTTGCTCTCGCTGTTGGTCAGACCGAACAGGCGTTCTTTGAGGATCGGGTCCTTGCCGTTCCAAAGGGCCACGGCAAAGCAGAGGCGCTGCTTGTCGTCGGAGATGCCGGCCAACCCGTCTTCACCCCAGCGGTAGGCGCACGATCGAGCCTGATCGTGGGTAAAGTAATTCCAGGCATCGCCGCCCTCGCTGTAATCTTCGCGGACGGTTCCCCATTGCCGTTCGCTCAGATAGGGTCCCCATTTTTTCCAGGGAACCTTTTGCTCCTTCGCCTCCTGAAGTCGAATCTGTTCGTCGGTCATGATGCACCTCTTTGGTCTTAGAAGGGTAGTCGTAGCATATCTTTGTAGTGGCCGGGCACCGGATCCAGATCCGTCTCCGTCGTCGCGTTGAACGGTTCGCGGTGGTCCCACGGGTTTTCCACGGACGGGAGCATCCAGAACACGCCTTCCGGATCTCGCACAACCCAATGCTGGCTGGAGCGGTCAACGAAGAGGGCGGCTTTTCGTTCGACTGATCCGTTCATGTCAATGTCCTCCGACGTAGGTCTGGTCAGTTAATCCATCCTCATGGGGAGCTCGTCTCACAACGATCCTCGTGCTTGGGTTCTTGCCCGCACGTGCCGCCCATTCCCTGGGAATCGCTGCCCGCGGCCAGGACCCGGTCCTCCGCCTCCGGGAAGAGGCGTTCGGCGGATCGGTGCAACAAAGCCATCTCCTGACGTAGGAGCGGCGCGCGTTCCTCCGGCAACGTCTGAATCAGGTTCTCCAGCATTGCCTTCAAGCGCCGCGCAATCTGAATGCTCGCACCGCCGAAATGGCGTATCTCCGTGAGCGCTAGCTTGACAAAATCCTCCCAAGCCGGGGTTCGGTATACGAGCCGTGTCCGGCCCGCCGCGTCTCGTACCCGTTCGTCGTTCAAGTCCCGGCCACCGACATTGCGCAAAAGGTGATGGATCTGATCGATGGCGAGGACTGCGGTCGTCGGATCATTGATTGCCGGTGAAAGCCCCTTGGAGGCGATGTCCACGATGATGCGAAACACAAGGGCTGGATCTTGTTCCATCGTTCGCTCTTGCCCAACGGCCACCGATTGACGTAAGTCGTCCTCTGCGAGTGAGGTTCCGCCTGGGTAGACCCGGAACAAAGGATCGCCGGCCGCAAGGAAATCGCCGACCTGAGGCACCATTTCGATGATACAGTCGGCACGCTGGGCCATCAAAACAAGGCCCTGGATATCGAAAGCCAATACGACACCGTTTCTGAGGCTTGCTAGCGTTTGCGATGACTTTCTATCGAGGAAAGTCGCCGGATCCGTTGCTGTCTTCCGGAGTTCCGCCAATTGCTTCGGATAGACACTTTCGATGACCCTACGGCCTCTCAAGGCGACGGCCCGCAGGGCACCGCTTGGTCGCAACCATTTTCCCACGTGGTCAATAAGAAACAGGAAGACTCCCAGGCATGCAATACAGCTATAGGCGGCTAAACTTGCCGAAAGCGTCGGAACTTCCGTATTGATCCGCACCAGAACCGCCTGCGAAAAAGTGAAGGTGAATACGAATATCGTCAATGAGATCTTCGTGACTGGATCGCGGAATACGAGGGCGATGATTCGCGGCGTAAGCTGGGTACTTGCAAGCTGTACCGCGATCAGCAAGGCGGAGCACACGAACACAATGAAAGTGAACATCGACGAGGCCATCATTTCCAGCACCGTCCGCACGGTTTCTGGATTGATGCCGGACTCCCAGTCCAACGACTGATCGAGATGGTGAAGCAACGGAACCACCGCGAGGGCGAGCACGATGCTCATCACCGGCATTAGCCAAATCGAATTGGCAAAGTAATGACGAATTCGATAACGCTGAAGCCAGGACATGGGAATTCTCCGCAGACCGTACTTTCGACGACTTCGGAATACGACGCAAAATCAGATGAGATAATACCAGTATAATTGCAGACGCAGCAAAATGGAATGATCGCAACTCGTTTGCAAATAAGGCTTTCCGACATTCCAATCTCGATCACGAACGCCCTGGCGTGGGCGAAATCTCCTTAGACCGGCAGAGGGATTGCTTCCGGCTCTGAAAACCTGTTGTTGGCAGTTAGCAATGCCGCGGGTAGGTAACCGGAAGCCGTAGGGTGGGCCGAGTGAAACGAGTCCCACCATTTCTCGGTGCCTTTCTTGGTGGGACTCGTTTCACTCGGCCCCCCTACGGCTTCCGCTAGAAGTGATAGAAGTTTTGGCAAGGTTACCATCAAGACCCAAGCGAGGCACAATACGTCCTTTGTCACACTCCGATGCGTGTCATCGCAAGGGTTGGCGGTTGATGTGAACGAAGCAATTCAAGGATCGGTTGCCGGCTTGGGAACTGTCAATCCGGTTGGAGACAGAATGCGAAGTGCGCCGGCAGAAACGGTGGTGTGATCAGAGGTGGCCGGATCATAAACGGTCCAGCGTCATCCCGTAATCGTACGGCGACAGGCTCACGATGCCGGGAGGCAAGAGGGCCTGGAATGACGGCCGTGGGCCCGGAACTCGGCAGCCGATGTCAAGAAAAACGAGTCACTTGGGGGCAGTGTGCCACTTCATGGGTTATCAGAATTGTCAATCGGAGGGGAATGCGTCGCATTTCCTTGGCTGCGGCGGAGTGCCCAACTCCGCAGGCAAGCGGCTGCGAAATGCTTCAGATGAAATGCGGCCCCACGGTCGGCATGGCGCGTTGAAGACGCCGCATTGCATCGGGGCGGAGTGGCTATTGATGGCTCCCCCACAGGTATCTGTGCGTTCGTTGTTGGAAACCCCACTTTTTACGACTTTTCGGCTTGATATTGATGGCAATTTAAGAACCAAAACTGTTGACAATGGCCGTTCCGGTTGTCTATAATAAAGCCCATTGTCTCTTCCTGACGTCTAAACTGGCCAAAATGCTGGCCGGTTGTGATTAGCCGAAGTTCGCTCGCGGTGCTGTCTTGCGAGTTTTTCTATAAGTTTAGTCTGCGGTAAACCAACGGCCGGTGGCGGTGTCACCCTGGGGCTACGCCGTTCCGGTGTGCTCCCATACTAACGCTCTGGCGCGAAGCGCGGTTGTACAACAAGACGGAAACGTCGGGCCGCTAACCTGTGATCGGACTGCCGGTCAGCCGCCTGTTTTATTCCCGACCGCAGGATATAACCAAATCTTGTACGATAGCTACACCACCGAATGGTACGCTTCTGCGGAGCCTGGCTCCACGTCTTCCGGCCTCCTGGGGCGGGTGAAGGCCGGCGAATCGGACGCCTGGGAGAGGCTCGTGGAGCTTTATGGGCCTACCGTTTACCGTTGGTGTCGGCAGTGCGGGGTAGCCGCCGACGATGCGGCCGACGTCTGCCAGGAAGTCTTCAGCAGTGTCGCCTCCGCTGTCGGGCGGTTCCGCCGTGAGAAGCCCGGCGACAGCTTCCGCGGTTGGCTTTGGACCGTTACCCGCAACAAGGCCCGAGATCATTTCCGCCGACGGGCCGGCGAGCCGCATGCCCGCGGGGGCAGCGACTACCGTGATTTCCTCGCCGCGCTGCCGGCCGCAGCCTCGCAAAGCTCCGGCTCCTCTGAGCCACCTACCGACCACGCCCTCGTCCGTCGGGCCTTGGAGGTCGTCCGCAAGGAAGTCGAGCCTTCCAGTTGGCAGGCATTTTGGCGGACGGCCGTGGAAGGGCACTCGTCGGCCCAAGTCGCCCGGGACCTGGGACTGACGCCGAGCGCGGTCCGGCAAGCTAAGTACCGACTGCTGAGACGTTTACGGCAAGAGCTAGAAGGCTGATTCAAGAATCTTCTGTTTTGGGCGTTGCGCCTCGCGTTGTAGAGGGTGGAGAGATGTTGGTTGCCCCGTCAGAACCCATGCATCTTGCGACCAGTTCAAGTGTTGTCCCAACATTAGGGTAAGACCATGAACCAGAGCGCCTGTCCAGGCGAGGAACAACTGCGGGCCTATGTCCTGGGGAATCTGCCCGAAGATCTGGCGGAACATACCGAGCGGCACCTCCAAGTCTGCGAGGCGTGCGAAGTCACTCTCAAAAGTCTGGAGACGCAAGTCGACAGCCTGGTTGGGCAGATTCGGAAGCCTCCATCGGACGATCCCTACCTTGCCGAACCGCAGTGCCAGGTGGCGGTCGCCAGAGCAAAACTGCTGGCTGGAAAGGTCGCGTCTGAAGAGGGCCAGCCGGAGGATCTCGGTCCCGGTGGGCCTGCCAACCTGGGCTGCTTGGGCGAATATCAACTCCTTGCCAAGCTGGGCGAGGGGGGCATGGGAGCGGTCTACAAGGCCCGACAGTCCCGGCTCAAGAAAATCGTTGCCCTCAAGGTGCTGCCCAAGGAACGCACGACCGACCCGCGCAGTGATGCGGTTCCAGCGAGAGATGGAGGCCATCGGCCAGCTCGCGCATCCTAACATCGTCCAGGCGCACGATGCCCGCGACATCCAGGGGACCAACGTGTTGGTCATGGAATACGTCGATGGAAAGGACTTGGCCCAGGTGGTCGAATGCTACGGAACGCTGCGGATTTCCGATGCCTGCGAGCTGGTCCGCCAGACAGCCTTGGGGCTGCAATACGCCCATGAGCACGGCTTGATTCACCGCGACATCAAGCCCTCGAACTTGATGCTCACCATCCTCTCATCTCCCTCGGGAAGAGAGGGCGGGGGTGAGGGCATTGTCAAGATCCTCGACCTTGGGCTGGCGTTGCTGGGCACGGACCGGCGCGCGGGCGGCGAGCTAACCTCGGCAGGCCAGCCGGTAGGTACGGCCGACTACATGGCCCCGGAGCAGGTTTCGGATGCCCACTCGGTCGACATCCGGGCCGACATCTACTCGCTGGGCTGCACGCTGTACAAATTGCTGACCGGCAGCGCGCCCTTCAGCGATCCGCAGTACAAGACCCCCGCCGAGAAGCTGGTGGGCCATTTGAAGGAGACTCCGCCGCCCGTGCAACGGCTCCGCGCCGAAGTGCCGGCCGGGCTGGCAACGGTGATCGAGCGGATGATGGCCAAGTCGCCGGCCGACCGTTTCGCCACGCCCGCGGAGGTGGCCGCCGCGATGGCGCCATTTGCGGCCGGGTGCGACTTGGTGCGGGTTTCGGCCGAGGCCGCTGCCACGGCCGGTGGCGCCGTGGCGAGGACAAAGTCGCCGTCCGCCACCGAACCGTCTGCCGCGTCCGCCGTTGTTGACACGGATCCAGCCGGTTTGCCCGCAAAGGTGAAGGCAGGGGAAAGTACGCCCGCGCCCAAGCCCGAGTTCAGCGATCTCCGCCGTATGAAGTTTCAATTCGGCAATCCGCCGGGATTGTGGATTGCCGTGGGCGGTGCTGTGCTGTTTGCCGTCGTGCTGCTCGGTGTTCTCATCATCAAGCTGCAAACCCGTGAGGGAACGCTCATCGTGAAAGTCGACGACCCCAGCGCGGTCGTGCAGGTGCTCAATGAAAAAGGCGATGTCCTGATCGAACACCGGGGGGAGAACGGATCGGTGACGATCGGCGTAGCGCCTGGCAAGGGGCGTTTACGCCTGGTGAAGGACGGGGTGCAGGTGTTCGCCCGGGATTTCTCCCTGGTCTCGGGCGGGAAGGGGACTATCGACGCGAGGCTCGAGCCAACCCCCGAGCCGGGACCATTGGAGAAGCAAGGCGAGGAGGGCCGCCAGCAGCCGTCGCCCGCCGTCGGCCTTTTGGATGCCAAGCAAGCCAAAGAGCAGCAAGCGGTCTGTGCCGAGCAACTGGGCGTCCCGGTCGAGATCACTAACTCCATCGGCATGAAGCTGGCGCTCATCCCGTCGGGCGAGTTCCAGATGGGCTCGCCGGCGGAGCTCATCGACGCGGAGTTGCGGCTGCACGGCTACAATGGCCCCTGGGCACGCCTGCTCCCGGGCGAGCTGCCACAGCACCGGGTGCGGATTACCAAGCCCTATCGACTGGGCGTGACGGAGGTGACGCAGGAGCAGTACCAGCGCGTGATGGGCGTTAATCCGAGCAAGTTCCAAGGGGACCCGAACAGGCCCGTGGAGCAGGTCTCGTGGGACGACGCGGTGGAGTTCTGTCGAAGACTGTCGGAGTTGCCTGGCGAAAAGGCAGTTAAGAGGCATTACGGGTTGCCGACGGAGGCGCAGTGGGAATATGCGTGCCGGGCGGGGAGTACGGTCCCGCTTCAGTCCAAAGCGGATCCGTCTGCGAGGCTCGAGGAAGAAAAGATCCTGCGCGACTACGCTTGGTTCGGCGCGAACTCGGACGGCCAGACGCACGCCGTCGGGCAGAAGCGGGCCAACGCTTTTGGCCTGAACGACATGCATGGCAACGTCGCGGAGTGGTGCGCAGGATTGGATTCAACCGGATTACTATGCGAAGTCACCGGTGGACGATCCGAGCGGTCCTCCAGCGGGCACGCACCGCGTGGTTCGGGGCGGGAGTTGGCTAGACCCCCCCTACGGATGCCGCGCGACGGCCCGCTGCACCGGCCCGCCCGGGTTGAGGGACCCCAACGTGGGCTTCCGGGTCGCCCAATTTCCAGCGGGCAAGTGAGACGCGCGAGCGGAGCTTGCAGCGGAGACCCGGAAGGGGCCACAGCCGGGCAGGCGCAACCGGAGTGAGCGAGCGAAAGAACTGCATTAATCTGCCATCAAACGTTGCCTTCGAGCATTATCGAAAGTGGTGCAAATCCTAACCGTTCTAACCCGAAACGAGGAGAAACCTGCAATGTGGCACAAGTTTCATTGGTTGCTCTTGGCGACTATGTCGCTGCTTTTGGGCAGCGTGGGGCAGGTGAAGGCGGACACCGTGGTATACGCCACCGCCGATAACGGCGTCACGAACCTGTTCGGGACAATCGACCTGACGACGGGCCTCTTCACCCAGATTTCGACGACGACCCCACTGTTCTGTTCCCTGACCGCCGGTATTGGTGGAATGATCTACGGCGGGGATGGCAACGCACCGCTCAACCTCTACACGATCAGTCCCTCGGCGCGCCGTCCCAGTACGGCACGGTCACGTCCCCCAGCAATCCCTATGCTGGTTTCCTTGGGCTCGCTTCGTCGGGAACGGCGGGTTTTTTCGCTGATTACGTACCCATCCAGGCTGAATACACACTCGACCGCATTTCCGCCGACGGCACCAGTTTAACCGTGGTCGGGACCATGGGTACATCGTTTGGGAGTTGGAACAGCGGCAACCTGGCATTTGGTCCGGACGGGAACCTCTACCTCAACGCCTGGAACGCGAACAAGGTCGCCACCCTCTACGCGGTGAATACGACCACCGGGGTCGCAACCGCGGTAGGCTCCAGCCTGGGCTCGCCCGACCCTCTGGCACTTGCCTCCAACGGGACAACGCTCTACGGCATCGACAGCTTCGCGGCCACCAACCCAACCATCTATACGATTAACACGTCAACAGGCGTGGCAACCGCGATCGGCACGGTCTCTGGTCTGCCGGCTGGATACACCGTCGACACGATGGCTGTCAGCACGCCTGTCCACTGGGCGTCGGCCGTCAGCGGAAGTTGGAACTTGACGGGCAACTGGACGGGCGGCGTGGTGCCTAATGCCGTCGGCGCAGGCGCCGCTTTCAGTGCCTCGACCTCCGTCGCCCTGACGATCACGCTGAACGAGCCGGTGACGCTCGGCACGTTGCAGTTTGGCAACTGCGGCAGTACGAGCGTGGGCTATGCCCTGAACAGCAGCGGCAGCAACAGCTTGACCTTTAGCAATTCCGGCAGCGGGGCAACGATCACGGTCATCGACGGCAGTCATGTCATCGATGTGCCGGTCGTTCTGGCCGACAACCTCGTGGTGACTGGCAATGGGACGCTTGCGCTGGGCAACTCCAGCAGTATCACGGATACCAACGGCAGCCACTCGTTGACCAAGACCGGCACCGGGCTGCTGGTCCTCAGCGGCACCAACAGTTACGGCAGCGGCACGATCGTCAGCGCAGGTGTCCTGACCTACTTGAATAGAGCCGCCCAACCGACTTCGGGGACGACTACCGTGGCGGCAGGGGCCACGCTCGGTCTTGGCGTTGGGAGTAACCCGAATCAGTACGGTTCCGCGGACTTGGACAACCTTTTCGGGGGCAAAATGTCCAAGGTCAACAACGATCCGAATTCCAACGTTGGCATCGATACTACGGTGGGCAACTTTACCTATGCTTCTAACATCCCAGTAACCACCAGGGGGCTGACCAAGCTGGGGCCCAACACCTTGACCCTGACCGGCTCCAACCGTTACACCGGCGTCACGACCATCAGCGGCGGCACGCTACAATTGGGAGATGGAACCGCCGGCCACGATGGCATTGCCCTCACCGGCAACATCGTCAACAACGCCGCGCTGGTTTACAACCTGAACGGCAACCAGTCGTATTCCGGAACTATCAACGGCAGCGGTTCGGTGACCAAGACCGGCACTGGGACGCTGACGCTCGGCGCCGACAGCGCCTACAGCGGTCCCACGGTCATCAGCGGCGGCACGCTAAAGCTATCGTCTCCGCGATTGCCGGCGGGTACGGTGGCCTACTATGCCTTCAACAACCCCAATAATCTCGGCCAGGACAGCAGCGGCAACGGCAACAATCTCACGACGGGCGCTGGCACTCCGGCGTACATTGCTTCCGGCAAGTTCGGCGCCGGCGCGCTGGGTCTCAATGGAGGTTCCTGCCTCGTCCCGAATGCCAGTTCCGGCATCACCGGCCTACCGATCGGAAACAGCGCTTATACCATCGCCGCCTGGATGTATCTCAATGCCAACGGCAATGATGGCGTCGTTGGATGGGGAAACTATGGCGCCGATAATCAGGTAAACGCATTCCGCACGGTCGGAAATACTCAGTTGGTCAATTATTGGTGGGGGCTGGACCTTACCAGTGGCGCCCAACCCAGCATGCAAGGCAACTGGCACTACGTCGCGGCAACGTGGAATCCCACGACAGACAACCGCGTGATCTATCTCGACGGCACGGCTATCGCAACGGATCAACCGGGAACTCACGCAGCGACAAGCGCAAACTTCGCCGTCGGCGTCACCAACTCGGACGAGTATTTCAACGGCCTGCTGGACAATCTCCTCATCACCAACACGACTCTCTCTCAAAGCCAAATCCAAGTCATGATGGACTATAGTGGAGTCGGTGGAGTCAACGTCCTTCCCGCAATGACCCCCGTGCTTATTTCCAGCGGCGCAACACTGGACCTCAATGGCTCCAGCCAGCAGGTCGCCTTACTGTCGGACTGCAGTACGGGTAGCGGCGGCAGTATTATCAATAGCAATACGGGCGCCGTATCCATTCTGACCTTAAGTCCCGCTGGTGGTTCGACCACCTTCAGCGGTTCGATCATGGGAAGCGGCACCCTGGGCACGATCAGCCTGGTGATGAGCGGTAGCGGCACACAAGTGTTGGCTGGATCGCTGCTTGGTCCAGGGAGTTTGACAGTCAACGCGGGTACATTGATTCTCAGTGGCAGCAACAGCTACACGGGCGGCACTTATGTCGAGGCCGGAACGCTGGAAGTCACCAGCGCCGGCGCGATTCCCGACGGGACGACCTTGACGATCGCCGCGGGCGGCACGTTCATCTTCGATCCGTCAGTGGCTGATGCGCCGATTACCTCGTCAGCGGCATCGCAGATCAATCCAGTGCCCGAGCCCAGCACGTTCGTGCTACTCAGTGCAGCCGTTTGCATAGCGGCCGTTTGTCGACGCATGCGATCACAGCGCAAGAAGCAGTAGCTTCCACGCCCTCGCTCGGGTCACCAACCGACGCACCGATCGCTCAATGGGAATAAGTCGATCGGCCATTCTGTCCGGCTTTCCGCGTCCTGCCTTTACCGTGATTTCCTTGCTGGGCTGCCGGCCGCAACCTCGCAAAGCTCCGGCTCCTCTGAGCCACCTACCGACCACGCCCTCGTCCGTCGAGCCTTGGAGGTCGTCCCCTAGGAAGTCGAACCCTCCAGTCGGCAGGCATTTCGGCGGACGGCCGTGGAAGGACACTCGTCGGCCGAAGTTGCCCGGGACCTGGGGCTGACTGCCAGCGCGGTTCGACGAGCTAAGTACGGACTGCTGAGACGTTTACGACAAGAACTGGGAGGCTGACTGAAGAATTCTCTGTTTTGCGCGTTGCGCCTTCGCGTTGTAGAGGGTAGAGGGGTGCTGGTTATTGGCGGAATGGAACAAACGAAGATTACCCAAATAGATAGAGAGTTACCGCGGCCCGGCGCTTTCCGGGATCTGTTCGCCGGGCCATACCCGGTGTCGTTTCCTTCCTTCTTAGTGACAAAGGAGTTATGCGATGGCTAGGTTCTCTTTCTCCGATTGGCTGAATGCAAAATCAGCCCGATCCCTCTTCTCCCGGCGCGCCTCTCGACGGGTGCGGCGCCCTCCAGGCCGCCGGTTCCTACGACTCGAGGCCCTGGAAAGGCGAACCCTTCTCAGTGCCTGTCCCTTCATGGTCAGTAATCTGAATGATGCCGGTCCCGGTTCGCTCCGGGCGGCTATTCTCGGCGCCAACCGCAACGGCGGCACGGACCAGATCTGCTTCGCCAACGATCTTCACGGCACCATCAAGCTGACAAGCGGTGGGCTAGCCATTTCCGCCGAGAACCTGACGATCGATGGCCCCGGGGAAAATCGGCTTACCGTGAGCGGGAATAATGCCTGGCAGGTCTTCGACATTGGCGCCGGTGCGACCGTGAAGATTGACAACTTGACGATCGCGGATGGCCTAACGGTTGGCGGCAACGGGGGCGGCATCCTCAACGAGGCGGGCGCTACCCTGAACCTCGATCAGGTCGTCCTGGCCAACAACTGCGCCTACGCCGACTCCTCGGGCAACAACGGCAACGGAGGCGGCATCGAGAATGCCGGCAGCCTCACCATCGTGGATTCGACCTTCACGAAGAACCTGGCCTCCGGCGGGGAGTTCACCAACCCCGACTCGGGCTGTGGCGGCGGAGCCATCGACACGGGCACTGCGGGGTCTTCACTGACGGTGATCAGCAGCACGTTCACCAACAACCAGGCGGCCGGCCTCTCCACAGGCGCCGGTGAAGGCAATGGCGGCGCGATCAACAACAACGGTTCGACCGCGACCGTCACGGACTGCACATTCGACGGCAATACGGCATCCGGCCGTACCGCCAACGGCGGCGCGATAGCCACCGGCGAGTCGGGAGCAGCGAGCCCCACGGCCATCAGCAACAGCACGTTCAGCGGCAACCAGGCCGTCGGCGGCAACGGCGCCAGCGACGCTACCGTCGAAAACGGCGGTGGGGCCTTGGGCGGCGCAATCCTCAACGGCGCTTCCACGATGACGATCACCAACAGCCTGATTACCGGCAACCTGGCCAAGGGCGGCGACCATGGCGACAACACGCCGGCAGACAACGCGACCGACGGCGGCGGCTTCGTGGGCTTTGTCTGGGGCGGCGGGGTCATTAATATCTTCGGTTCGCTCACGGTCACCGACAGTTTCGTTATCGGTAACGAGGCCCTCGGCGGCAATTCGGCCGCCGGCGTCGGCGGTTCGGCCCTGGGCGGGGGCATTATGTTGTTCGCGGCATCTAATTCCCTTACCAACGTGATGTTTGTCGGCAACCAAGTGATGGGTGGCAGCGGCGGCCCCGGGTACGCGGGTGGCAGCGCGTTCGGCGGCGGCTTCTACAATGGCGCTGAGCTCGTCCGCCGTGGTCTCGGACGCCTTTTTCGTCAATAATCGGGCCGTCGGCGGCGCCGGCGGGTCGGGAGCCGCGGGCGGCGACGGCGGAGGCGGCGCCATCGCGAATGGCGGAGGCTTTGAGTCAGGGAGCATCCAAGTCTTTGGTCTACCGCCCGATGCTTCGTCCCTTGCGCTGGCCAACAGCACGCTGATATGCAACCTGGCCCAGGGCGGCGCCGGCGGCGCCGGCGGGAGCAACGGCGGCAGTGGCCTGGGCGGCGGTTGTTACGTGCTAGGCACCACCACCGCCTCAATCGATGCCACGCAGATCGTTGCCAACGCCGCGCTAGGCAGCGCCACCGGCTGCGGCCGCACCAGCACCAGCGGCCAGGGCGTGGGCGGCGGCCTCTACATCGACACGGGCGCCGATGTGACGCTCAGCCCGTCGATCGAGGTCGATTGCAACTTTGCGTCTACCAGCAATGACAACATCTTCGGGACCTACACCGTAAGTTGAGCACTGCTCTCGACGACATTGGTGAACTCGGGGCGTGGCCCGACTCACCGCTTACCGCCTGCTTGCTCGCCCTGCGAAGCCACGATTCAGGTCAAGAGACCGAAGGGCGAGCAAGCAGGGGGTCCGGAGTCGCGAGCCGTCCAACCCGCTTTACGCTGCCACCAGCGGCGAACGTAGTCCCCGATGCGAACAGCCGTTGATCATTGCGTACCAATGAACCTGGATGAAGCCACGAACTGCGATCAGCAATCAGGTTGATGAGAGACGTTTTCCGGCGCCACGAGGTTCCTGCCTTGTGCTCATGGTTGGCGGTCAGTTTGATCTCCGGACGCAGTAAAGGTCGAGTTGAGCAATTCGTTGCAGAAAGTCATCCCTATTCCGGGACTTGACAGAATACCACCCGTTTCTCGGAACCTCGGCCGGCCGACTTGCCTGCGTCGGTCACCCTGACAAAACGCCCCTTTATCTGTCGTTAGTCAACATAACTACCCCTTCTCTATGATTAGACTTGCGGCTAAACTAGCTTTAGCGTGCTACAGCGGTTGTTAGTTGTTTTGATCCGTTCCCGTAGTACGTAACGTAGCACCCTCGGAAAGAAAGGCGGTCCGGATGGTTACGAGTTTCGTGTTCACCGAGGCCACGATCAAGGCTCTGGCAGCGCCCCAAGCCGGAAGGCAGTACCACAAGGACAAGACTTTTCCAGGCCTGCAGGTGTGCGTTACGGCAGCCGGGACGAAGACGTACTACTTCGTGAAACGGGTCGCCGGCAAACCCAAGCGGCTATGGCTGGGGACGGTCGCCCAGCTATCCGTATCGGCGGCACGGAAGGCGGCCGCCAAACAGGCCGCCAAGATCGCGGAAGGAGGCGACCCGCAATCCGAGCGGCTATTCCGCCGCAACGAGCCGACTCTCGCTGTGCTGTGGGAGAACTACCTCGAGCTTCACGCCAAACCGCAGAACAAGGGATGGAGGGACGACCAGCGCCGCTACAACAACTACATGCGGGATCTAGCCGGCAAGCGGTTGTCGGCAATCACGAAGGCCGTGGTAGCCAAGTGGCATGCCCAGATCGGCCAGGAGCACGGCCCGGTCCAGGCCAACCGATGCAAGGAGGAGTTATCTGCCATTTTCAGCAAAGCCTCGGGCGCCGTCGGCTATAGCGGTCCGAACCCATGCCGCGGCGTGTTGAACTTCCCCGAGCGGAGCAGGGAGCGGTTCTTGCTCCCCGCTGAAATGCACGGGTTTTTTACCGCTCTGGCAGCGGAAGACCCGTACTGGCAGGGATTCTTTCTGCTCTGTCTCTTCACGGGCTGTCGACGCGGCAACGTGCAAACGATGGAATGGACGGAAGTGGACCTCGACAACGCCCTGTGGCATATCCCCGGCGCCAAGGTGAAGAACGGCAGGCCGACGTCCGTTGCTCTTTGCGCGCCCGCCCTGGCCATCCTGAAGGCCCGCCAGCAGCTCCGCAACGGTTCGCCCTATGTTTTCCCGGCCCTACGTGGCAGCGGCCCGCTACGCAGTGTCCAAGACCCCTGGGAACGAATCAGGACAGCGGCCGGCGTGAACGATCTTCGTATCCACGACCTCCGGCGTAGCCAGGGCTCTTGGCAGGCGGCACAGGGGGTCAGCCTTGCTGTCATCGGAAAAAGTCTTGGTCATCAAAGTTTGGCCAGTACGCAAGTTTATGCTCGTCTTCAGCTAGACCCCGTACGCGACGCGGTTTCCCGGGCGTCGGATTCCATGATCCGGGCCGCGGGCTTCCACGTCGGCGCGAGCGGCGTGGAGCTGCTCACCGAGCGGAAGGAGGCCGGCGACAATGGCCAAGCTGAATCGCAATGAACCCGTGATGTACCGCCGCATGACGTTAGAAGACCACGCACGACGGCCAAACCCGTTCCCCAACCTTGAGGCCATTCTCGCTAATGCTCAGAACGTGACCAAGACAACAGTAGATCGGGACATGCGAGACGCCGCCGAGCTACTAATTAGTACAATTCACGAACTCAAGGCGCGACTGGTGCCAGAAGCGGAAGGCGTCTTAAACTTCGCCCTGCTCGTCGGAAGGATCGACGAGCAGCTTTACGCGAGGACATTTATTCCCGCGGTTCAGAAAGGTCGCAGAGCAGAGACACGCGGACAGGAGAGAGTACACGCAATTGCCTCCAAACGGCGCGAACGCCGCGAGGAAATCAAAGCGCACGTTGCCGACCGTATCAAACGTCGCGGCCGACACAAGACGCCGTCGAACACCCAGATTTTTAGGGAAACAGCCGAGTTCTTCAGTGTTTCGATCCCGACGATTCGCCGTGCGTGTGGAAAGAAATAAGTACACTCTGATCAGAGTGGAAATAGACGTTATTTCTTAATCTCTCTATCCTTGGGTTAGTTCAATTCACTAACCCCTGTTTATTGAGATCTGCATGCCCGCAAGAGTCTATCCCACCGGCGAATCACCCCTCCCCGAAAACCTTCTCACGCCTGAGCAAGCCGCTGACTTTCTCGGCACTACGCCCGGCAACCTTGCCGTGTGGCGATCTAAGCGGCGAATCAATTTGCCTTACGTGAAGTGCGGCAAGAACGTCCGCTACCGGGTCGAAGATTTGCTGGCCTTCGTCGAATCCCGCTTGGTCTTTCCGGTCACCGCTGACGCCCAATAGGCACGAAAAAGGCCCGGTCTTCGGCTGAGTGAAGAACACGGGCCCAAAGGGATTGTCATGGGCGATTCTACCGGTACGGCTGCCCACAAGCAAGGTCGGAAACTCTCCTCGCTGTTTCCAGGAGGCTTTACGGCGATCGATTCGTACTTTGCCAAAGCTCTACGCGAGCTCACCGGCGCTGAGGTCAAGTTGTACCTTTGCCTGGCGCTGCATCGAAAGTCCGGCCGGTTGACGACGTGGCCTACTTATAACGCGATCGGGCGAATAACCGGTCTGTCTCGCAATTCAATTTGTAGGGCCAGAAGGGGACTGCTCAGCAAGCAGTGGATCATTGTCGATGACCGCAGAAAGAACCGAGGAAGCCTTTACTTCCTGCTTCCTCATCAGGCAGGACCTGGCCCGCAGCAAAAGCCTGGCGGTATTCCTTTGGAACCGCTAGCGGTAGTAAATCAAGACCGCAAAACCCGGGGCCCTTGCGGTGCAGTTTCGGAACTGCTGGCGGTGCAATTCGGACAAGTCGTGGTACTAAAAGCGGTCTCTGGCGGTGCAGAAATGATACCCAATATAGATACAGTTAAGCAAAAACATGAACAAGAACCCGCCGCTGCTGCTGATGCCGGAAATGGGCAACAGCAGCGGCGGGAAGATGAGGGCGCCACCGTTGTTTTTAAGACGCCGCTTGGCGATCGGCAGGCCGTCAAGGAAAAGCTACGAGCCTACGGGAACCAACCATGAGTGATACGCGTCGCCTGGCGAATCGCAATCTGACCTTGGAGGCAGCGACGAGACAAGCCGATCGAATCGCCTCCTTCGTTCGCGACCAGCCGTCGGGCGCGACTAACGAAGAAATCTCCGAAACCCTGGGGATTCGCTTGTCATCCACCTGCGCCCGCGTCAACGAGCTGTGCCACCTGGGCGCTCTTCGAGATAGCGGCCGCCGGCGTGCAACGTCTTCAGGCTGCCTGGCAACCGTTTGGATCGCCGCGGCGATCGCCCGGCAGCCGCCCGTCGAGCGCTGCCCGCGCTGTCGATCCTCGGAACTTGTGGAAGTACCGATTTCTGGGGGGCGAACACGTTGGGACTGTGCCGCCTGCGGACTCTTCGTGTGCTGGGGAGTATGGCGATGAGAACAAACCAACCCGTGTGGGGCATAAGTAACTGGCCGACGCGGCCCGGCCGGGGGCAGGCCCCCCCGGTCTGCGGGTCCTTTCGGCCGAGCGCCGCGCAACGTGTTCCCGGCCGGGTCGCGCCAGCGAGACATAGTGCGTGCGGGCCGATTTGCCGAGGCCGGCTGCCAGGGCCGATATTTCAGCCGAAATAGATGAGCCATGAGTGAAGACGACAAGCCCGATGATGCCGCGGAGCGAACCCGCTACGTGTTCGTTGTCCGGGCCCGTTGTCCGCAGTGCGGTTCGCTGGATCTACAGACCGTGCGATCCGTGAGCGACCGGACCGAGGGAACCGTCACCCGCCGGACCGAGTGCCGGACGTGCTTCCATCGCTTTTTCGTCGTCCTCGAGTAGCTGCCAAATTTTGGATTTTTCCGCCTGGTCATGTGATAACCTTCAAACACTGGAGAAAGACCCTTATGTGTCCGAAACTTTCGTCCCTCGGTCATCTTGTCGCTCGGCTGCAGATCGCACCTGGCCAGATCGAAGGAGCACTCGCCGAATTAAGAATAGAGCCCAGCCTCACCTTGAATGGAGTCGGCTACTGGGACGAGGAGGCCGGCGATCGGGTCAGCAAACATCTTCGACACCGGGCCGCGGAGCGGATTTTGGGGCGCCCAATTTCAGAGGAGCAAACCGATCATGCGTAGGGCGGACCAGCAATTTCTCGGCCACGTCAGCGAGCTGGCGTTGCACGCGATTCGCGCACAAGACGCAACCAACAGCGAAGTGCAGGCGGCGCACCTGGATCGCGCCTACAAGTGTGCGAACTTACTGGCGCGACGCCTCGGTTACAAGCATCCCGACGACGATGAAGGAGACGACGACGATGATGAGGAGGACGCTTGATGACTCTTGGATGCGTGATTGAAGCTCTGCGGGCGACACCGGTCGACGTCGGCCTGGGCCCCGAAGTTTGGGCTCGCTACGCCGAACTCCTGCGGCTCGAGAAGCCGACGGTCGGGCAGCAGCGGGAATTTGTCGCCGTGGCCAAGCAGTTGGGCATCGTCGAACCCGTCGCCGAACTCCACAAGGCCGTTATTTGTGCCGCCGAGGCCTGCGAGAAAATCTTGCGCGATAACGACGAGGCCAAGGCCAAGGCCGCGGAGCTGGCAGCGCTAAGGGCGGAAGCTGCGGCCCGCAAAGCACTCCTCGATGAGAGCATTCGGCTGAAGTGGCGATTGGAACACAACGATTTTCCGGAGGCCAAAATCTACGCAAAGGCGCGCGACCGATGCGGGAGGATCGCGACGGCCACTACCGAATTGGCAGCGATCAAAAGTTGCTTCCCGGAGTTGGTTTCTGGTGGCGTCCCAATCACCAAAGCAGGCCCGTGGGCCGCCTTGCCCCACGCGATTCTGGTCAAGGCGACTGAGAACAAAATTTTCCCGCTTCTGACAAAGTCCCCGACTCCGCCGGTTATCGAGTAACCCGACCCCATTTTCATTTTCCAGGAGTGATTACTTATGGTAATCAAGAACGCCAAAGCCGAAACGACCAAACCGGAGGAGGGCCTGAGCCTGACCTGGCGAGAACGATCCGAGGAGCGCCAGCAACGCAATCTGAACTGGCGATCCCGCATCGTCGGCGACAAGCCATTGACCACTCGTCAGTGGGAGCGAACTTGGCGAGCGTGTTTCGGCATCGATAACCCGCGGACCATGCCGGACCGAACTCGGAATTTGTATGGTGCCCCACTCAGCCGGCTTTTCGGCGAGGCGCTGACTCGCGATGGGATGGTCTTAGTGCCGCCGGCCGATAATGCCGAGACGGCGCGACTTTTTTTCGAGGGGGTTTTGCGGACTCGCAACGAGGGCTGGTCTACTCTGTCCGGCGGCGGGTCAAGTGCTTTCGGCGGTTTTTTGAACGTAGTCGGGCAGACTGTGATCGCGTCATACTACGAAATCCCCGATTCGTTATCCGGCATCATGCCCATTCTGGACGTGCCGAATTTTCTGCTTTTGCCGATCGTTCAAAGCCTCGATGTGAACTTGCTGAAGCCGGTTGGCAAGGGCGGCACTTCTGATCTTGGGACGGCTGTGTTCCCGGAACTTGGGCAATGGAAATTGACGCGATACGGCAAGCGACTTGCCATCACGGAGACGGCGATCGTCGACGACCAGCCCGGCCTGTTCGCAGCGACGATGAAGGCGATCGCGCAGTCGGCCAAGCGGATGATTTTGGACCGGGCCTGGTTCACGATTTTATCAAATCCCGTTTTGCCGATGGATGGCAACGCGTTGTTTTCCGCGGCCCACTCGAACTATTCGAGCTCGAACGTACTGACCAACGCCAACCTGCAGGCCGCGACGGCGGCGATCCGAAACCAGACGTTGACGCAGCCGGACGGAACGATCCAATTTTTGAATCTTGAGCCACGTTTTCTTCTAGTGCCGCCCCAACTCGAAGACGCGGCCCGCGAGACGTTGCGGCTTCAGAAACTCGACGACCCGAAAGTTGACCTTCAACTTCGTATCGAGTCGCGAATGGGAGGCTCTGCCGTAAGCGATCCATTAAGCGGCCAAACCGCGTCCGGTTCCGCGACAAATTGGTTAGTCGCCTGCGATTCCTCGAACCCCTTCATTGTCGGAGGAAAGCTGGCTGGGTTGGCGATGCCAACAATTCGGTGGGGAGAGGCGAGGCCTGGCAGCGGCATGTGGGGCGTGTTGTTAGATGTTGCCGCACACTTCGCGTGTGCGGCGATCGATTGGCGCCCGGGCTACTTCTCCGCGGGCTGAGATTTGCGGATCCCTTTCGGCTGTTGATCCGGGCCCCAGCCCGAGCCGAGGGGAAAGCCGGCGCGCGGATGGCGGGAAGCTTCTCGGCCTTCCCGCCGTCCCGCCGGCCGCTGAGGAGGCCACGGGCCCATGAAGCGAAAAGTCAAGAAACTACAGCGGCCGTTGACTTGTACGTGTAGCCGAGAGAACGGCCTTTGCGTTGTTTGCTGGCAGCATGGATCGGCGAAGAAAGCAAACGAGCTGAGGCGCAAGCAGAACCGACGGCGATCGCGACGGCCGCCGGTCGATCGACTTCCAGAATCTGGAAAAGCAACGAACCGAGGAGCGTACGGGGCTTTGTGAATCGCAGCAAGCTGTTGCGCCTTGTCGAGAAAAACCCTAATATCAATATTAGGGTTTGTGACGGCGGCATAGACTTCAGCACCTTGGCGATACGTGCTGACATTTTGGACGGCACGCCCAAGTCTCTCGGCATAATTCAATGGCGGCGCCGATCTTCATCAACTTTCCCAGCCTGCAAATCTGGGAGGACAACCCGGAATTTCAGGCCTCGGCGAATTCGATTACTACGACAAGTCCGCAGACGGAACAAGAATAATTGCCAGCGCGGATTACGTGCTTGTTCACCAGGTTTACAACCGCTCGAATTTCGCGGCCTTGAACATCGGCACCGGCACGAATTTACCCTTGTGGGGGGCAAGCTGACCTGGAGTGGGGACAGGCCCCTAGAACGTCCAGAACGCGATTAGAGGGCCGACCCGGTTCAAGGTCCAAAGCATCGACCTGGGCCCAGATCGTCGCAGGGCCGGCCAAAATTGAGGGCCGATTTTCGGCCCGGTTGACTTTCGGCAGCCGAAAGAAGATAATCTGCTTGTCGGCCGTTCTTTGCGGCCGAGAGGGCTTCGAATCCCTAGCGAGATTTCCAAGATGGCTTCTGGACATCAGGCCCCGGGCCGCAACACTCGTGCGCGTAACCAAGAGTTGATCTGCGTAGCGACAAGCAATTGTCGGGGCAGGGATCAAGGCCGCGCGGTAGCCTCGCGCTACTTCGAAACAAGCGTTGCGGCCCGCGGTCTTTCTTGAAGGGAAGACCATGTTCACTTTCCAACCAGGGGCAGCCGTCCCCCCGTCGACTTTGGTCATCGTCGAAAACCTCTGTTTCGGTACCCGCGGCAGCTTCCGCTGTCCCCTCACTCCCCAACGCGTGGCTGAATGGGCCCTAATGCTCATCGAGATTGACTTTCTCGATTCGCCCGAGAAAAAGAAAACGTGGCCGAGGCCGGACGCCGAGTATTGCGATTGCGGCCCCGTGGCCGTGTGGATCGCCTTGGGGCCCAACCGCGTCCTCTTGCGCTACCACGCCGTCGGCGATCTTGCCGAGGCCCGCGGGTGGTTCCTCAAGAACGACCATTGTCGCGAAGATGGTCGTCTCGGCCCCCACGTGCAGGCGACCGGGAGGACCGTGCGATGAGACTTACCGAAGGCGGGCAGCGCATCGGAAGGCCGCCTGGCCCCACCCAGGAGACGATCGTGATTTTAGGAAAAGCGGCCGCTATGCTGGCGGCCGGAAGAACCGTTGCGGCCACCTGTAAGGAATTGAAGATCGGACGATCGGACTTTTCTGAACTCCGCCGGAAGTACTCCGGCTTTTGGAAACCGGTGATGACCAAGGCGAGCGAGAATATGGTTACGGCGATTCGCGCGATGGTCGGGACCGCCGCGGTTCTTGAGGACGTTGACGCTTACCTGCTCCGGGTCAAGCATGCTGAGGAGTTTTCCAAGGCGCGTCGAAGACCGCTCTTTCCGCACGATCGCCGGGAAACCCTCTGCACTTTCTTTGAAACGTTCTACTTGCCCAATCAGCTCCAGGCGGTCGACGCAAAGCCCTGCACGATTGAACTTTACCGGACGGTCCTGCGCAGATGGGCCGCTGTGACAGGCGACCCGCCGCTGGAAAAGATCACGGTCGAAACCCTGACTCTGTTTCGTCTTTTCCTGGAAAAATGCCGAGGTAACAAGGGGCGCCCAAGGGCCTCGATGCACACGATTCGCAAGGGCCTGCGGCACGTCTTGACCGTTCTCAACAAAGCCGGGCCCGCGGGTCCGCGGGCGCGAGATGCCGCGGGGATCCTACCCTCGACGCCCTGGATCAGGTCTCCAAAGGCCGAGGACTCGGTCCCACGCACCGTATCGCCGGAGATCCTCTCCGCGGTTTACGACGCGGCTGCGTGCATGGATTCGCCATGGGTGGAAGGCATCAAGCCGCCGGCCTGGTGGAAGGCATTGATCGTGCTGGCCTTCAACACGTCGCTCCGCCGGCGGACTTTGTTCGAGATGAGGCTGGACGAAATCTCGTGGAACGAACGCAAGATCCTGCTTGGCGGCGACCGTTTCAAGAATCGTCGCAAAATGACGGTCCACCTGAACGCCGTCGCCTTGGAACATCTTCAAACGATCCGAGCTCCACAGCGCGAGTTGGTGTTTCCTTTTCCGTTCGGTCAGAGGCATTTCGATACGCTCTTTCACAGGCTGCAGACGATCGCCGGGATCCCCAAGAAAGAATGGTTCGGCTTGCACGTCATCCGCAAAACCGCGGCCAGCATCCTTTGGGACTTTGCCCCCGAGACGGCGCAACTGGCTTTAGGACACAGCACCGCAGAAGTGACCCGCCGGTATTACGTCGCGGCCATGGAAAAAGTCGCGAGAGCCTTCGACGCGATGCCCCAGCCCGCCGCGTTCATGCCGCGGGCGATCGCCGGCCCCGTTATTTCGCCCGAAATAGCCGACCGCCGGGCGGAGCTGGTGAAGACCCTGGCGGCTGCCGGCATCACACCCGATCAGGCCAAGACCATTTTGAACTCCCAAACCTAATCAAGGAGGACTCGGCAATGCAGCCCTGGCTCGAGGCAATCTTGTTCACCGCAGCGCAGGTAGCGGTCGCTACCGAGTTTTGCGAGGCAGCGGCAACTTGTTGTTTCCTTTTCGGTAAGCGTTTTGAAGTCCCGCTAAAGGAGAACTTCGGAATGCAGCCGCCGGCGTTCCAGCAGTCCCGCTGCGGCACAGCGCACGCAGGCGCCGTTGTCGAGTTTTGCGAGGTAGCCGCAGTCCGGGCACGGCCTGCCGCGATGGTGGAACCGATGCGCAGTCCGCTTGCCTTCCGAGGCCTGTACCTCCGGGGATTCGGGCGGCGGACCTGGGCGCAAGACGCAGAGCAAGTAGGCCAGCGTGCGAATCGAATAGGCCTCGGAAGCATGGAGGGTGGCCGCGGCCTGGTCGTCCCACGGTTCGATGACCGCCGCTGCGCCCTTGCAGTCGATCAGCCTCCAAATGCCCGGACGCCGCGGGTGGGCTACCAGAGCCCCCAGAGAAATGGTGGCAGGGTCCATGCCCAAAGTATACCTCGGCGCGTAGCACCCGCGTAGTACGGAGAAACCAGCGATTCTTTAACACGTTACCGCTTAACCCTTTGCGGCGATCTTTCTGTCTGTCACCCCCACGAATGGCACTAGCTTAAGCGTGGAACCGGCTTCTTGGATACAACCAATTGCGATCTGGCATGGACTCAGCTACCACCCCTTGTAGTCGGCCTCCTTAAGCTAGTGACATTCGTCACCCCCACCGCCGCAGGCAAGGGGCACAGCCGGCGTCAAAAAGCCAGGAAACCGTCGGTTTTTCTTGACTGGCCGGCAAGATGATCTCGATTCTGTTTTCGCTTCTCGTTCACCCGCTGGCCTGCAATCGACCAGAAGAGACAGGGCGTCATGTGCAGCCGCAGCCGCGCGAGTCGTCTTTTGGCGCGGGCAAAGTCGCGACCGGAGGTTTTGAAGGGCGAACTCCCAATTACCTGGATGGCGACCTGATGGTCTATATGCCAACGTCCAGATATCCAGGCAAATCATTGGGGCCCGCCTACGTCCTGGTCATGCGACTCAATCCCGGCGTGCCGACCCTTTACGACAGCGGCCTTGGCGCTTCCGATGACTACCTGGAGATCGCCCCGGCCCAGACGGACGTGAAAGGGCGCACGTTCCGCTTCTGGTACAAGGTCAGCGGTAAGCCCCCAGTAGAATCTTTTTCCGCAGACGGTCGGAGCTATAAGCCGGATGGGGGTCGCGTGTTCCTGGTTGATCTGACGGCCGACCCGCCCAGGCTAACGCAGGTGCCAATCGACGTGGTAGACGTGCTGCCTCGCCCGGACCAAGATCCGACACTAGACGAGTTGAAAGCGGGCGTGGCAAAGTTGGCAGCGAAGGACAAAACCATTCGCGAATTCATCGCCCGTATCGAGAAAAAGTAAGTCTGTCTCCCAGCCAAACCAGGCGAGGCACCCGGACGGGTCACGTGGTTCGCCCTGTGAGTCAGCAAGCCCTCGCAGCAGCTTGGACGGGCGGACCTGGCGTTATCGTAGTATTCGTCTCCTAATCTGTATTTCGCGACTTGTCAGAATGCCACCCTTTTTCGGAGCGCCGTCAGCCCAGCTAACCTGCGGCGGTCACCCCCCACCGCCGCAGCGAAGCCGCAGGGCCGGCACCAAGAATTCAGGAAGCCGTCGGTTTTTTGTTGACCGGCAGGCGATTTGACACCTCCGCCTGACTTTCGATACAAACCTATTGTTTTGCGAGAGGCGTCTTCTTTTCTTTGATCACCGGACACTGGGGAGCCATCTCGGCGTTCAGCGCAGCAAACTCCTTCCACTCCTCGGGAAGGTCGGCCTCGTGGAAGATCGCCCCCACGGGGCACTCGCGCACACATGCCGAACAATCGATGCACTCATCCGGATGGATGTATAGCATCTTTTCCCCCTGGTGGAAGCAATCCACTGGGCAGACGAGTACACAGTCGGTGTACTTGCAATCGAAACATGGTTGAGCAACTACATGCGCCATGGCTTAACTTCTCAATTTCGTACCGTAGCGTCGCAGTACGTCCGGCAGCTCGGCGCAGAACTTGCTCCGGGGTAGCACTTCGACACAGCCGGCGACATGGGCCTCGTCGAGACGAGCCTTATCCACATGCGACCCAAAGGCGATCATTGGGACTGCACCGGCAGCCTCACGGAGCCGGGCCACTGCCGTCCCGATCTCGATCTCGGCCATCCCCAGATCAATAATGACGAATGCGGTCGGCCTGGCGTAGCACAGTTCGACCGCCTCGGCCACATCGCCGGCAACTGCCACTTCCTGACCGAGGGCCGACGCGGTTCCCGTCACCATCGAGGAGAAGAGCATGTTCGTCGTCAACAAGACCCCGCACCGCGTCTTGGGTTGATCTTCTTCGGAGGTCATGCGCTTTCATCCGTCGTCATCTGGCGGCGGGCGCGAAAACGCCTTCGGTTTCGGGCTGGAAGTCGCCATCACTTCTCCTTCCTTCGTCTCCTTCCAAAGCGCGCATATTACGCATGTTTTCTTCCCCGTCTCCTTCCCAAGTCTCCTTCCCTGAGTGATAATTCCCCTGTCGTGCTTGGCTCGTTGTTTTGAGGGACTTTTCGCCCCGATCCGGAACTGGGCTGTCGGGGAGTCGATAACTGCGGTGTAGACCTGCGGCTCCCAGAGTGGATGCCCTGTGGCCACCACCACCTTCGATCAGCCGACACATCACGGCGAGGCGATTTTGAACTGAGGAGAACGCTATCGCAGAACACCACCGATTGACCTCCGACCTGGCCGCGGTTGGGTCGTAGTTGCTCTCAATGTCACATCGCCAGCAAGCCGGCAGGCCGGGGGGAACCCAGTCCGCCCCTCGCCAGACGCGAGGCGGCCGACCCTCCGCGAGGCGGCTCAACCCTTGCCCCTCGTTCTGCAAGGCGTTCCGCGGATTGCTCGCCACAGGAGTGCCGGGCTCCGATTTACGCCTTTGTTCCGAGTTGCGGTGAGTACCGCAGTCGCTAACCGAAGGGACGGCGGCGGCCCAGCGGCCTGCGCCTCTGGTTGGCGTGGACGGCACCGGGAGCTTCCCCGGACCACAACCGTAGCGATCATCTCTGCCAACGCAATCAGCTCCGCGTTCTTGACGACGTACCGAGTGGGGTCGCTCTATGCGCTCGGCTTGTTCCTATGCGCTGCCTAGCTCGCACTGAGGGTCATTTCCAGCCCGAAACTGAAGGCGTATCTCAGCCCGCTCCCATCATCTGTCAAATACCACCAATCATCGTATCCACCATCTGGATCGCGTGCAACTTGCCCACCGCCGTGCCCATCGGCAAGCCAGGGCCATCAAGGCATACCTTTTGTCGGAGATGTTGAAAAGCCGGCTTGGTTCAGAAATGGGGACAGGCACCTCGCCGGCGTCCATTTCTTGCGGCCTAATCGCTATTCGGCTCGGAGCCAGTCCCCGTTTCTGAACCAAGCCGAAAAGCCGCCCATTTCCTGGGAACATCGGCAGCCCAGCTTGCCTGCGGCGGTCATCCCCGCTCCGCAGGCAAGGGGCACAGCCGGCGGAAAAAAAGTTCGAGAACTAGCATTTTTTCTTGACCAGCAGACGATTTGACACAACCGCCGGAAGTTCTAGCCATCCGCTCCACCGATGCGCCGTCGGCACAGTAGACGACGTTCGTGTGATCGAGCGACGGCAGGCCGTCCGGCCGGAAAACAGTCACCCCGCGTGATTCCGACAGCCGGCCCGACCGGAGATAGAAGGTTTTGACGCGTATTTCCGCTCATCCTGCATTTGGAGGTTGATCTTGCAAGGCTGGTTCTCAACGGAAGCATGACAACGAACGCCGCCTCTTGATTTACAGACACGGGTTGAGGCAGGCCGGGCGCAGATATTTCCTCAAGATCATTGAATATTAGATACAATCAGGGTGCGTGTGTCACTTTCCGCCGCCTCGTGCAAGGCGCCCTTGATCTTCTGCGGGACCTCGGATCGTTGCCAATCGAGGCCGACATGAGGTGGGCGATTTTCACCTGGACCTTGACGCGGGCTGCACTTTGTACGGGCTACCTTTCCATTTGCTCCTTGAACCGTCGGCACAGGCGGAGTCACGAGCGCCTGTTCAACGCTCTTCCACGGGCCGTGACCGGCGATCTGCACCTGCAAGCTGGGCCCGATGGTGTTGCCACCCATGCCGCAGGGCACCGGCGACGAAAGCCGCGATTGCACCAGTCCACTAAAGCCTGATGAGAACCGCTATTTCTTCTTGGCGTCGCGGAGAATTGGCGACTCGGCAAGCGTAAAGAGAACAACCTCCTCGCCGGTCGCGGTGCTGATATCGTGGTGCAGGCTCAACACCTTGACGCCGGTAATCTCCTGGATCATCGCTTCCATGACCGGACGGGCCGTTTCGATCAGATGGGTCCGCACTTGCTTGAGCAGGTCCCGCCCCTTCTCGGCCGATAGCGATTTGACCAATTGCTGCTCGGCGGAGGTCAAGACGCCTTGCAGGCGGACCACCAGGAGATCCCCTAGTAGATGGGTGTGAATATACTTGGGTCCCCGGCCCATGTAGTCCTGCTCGAAGCGCGTAACGGCTTCACAAACGGCGGCTTCGATTTCTCCAAGGGTTTTCATACCGTCCCCCCCGCATCGTAAGAAGGTCGTGAAGCAAAAGTCATCCTCGGTTGACGGAACATCTCTCATCCGATTCTCCATGCCACACCTATTCGAGAACCAGAAGATGGGCCTCGATTGTACGGAGCCAAATCCGGTTCTCGGTTAGGTTCTCGGGAATGCAGATAATCATAGCGAATTCGAAATAAAGGCAAAAGACCTATTGCATCTGCCCCTTGACGGCATAGAATAAGGGTGTGGGAAGAGTTGCGGGGCACTGGTTCGCAACTGTCCAACAAATTGTCGGATGACTAGATGAAGAGCAACTCGGCCCTGCCGAGGGGCTCGTTAGTGAGTAAGCCGACGTGGTGGAATACCTCCGGGTGTTCCCCCGCGTCGGCTTTTTTTCGTTCTTGACCTGTATGACGTTTGCGGAGGGCCGAATGCCATGGAGAAGCTCAATCCGAGTGTCGCGCAGCAGATTGCCCAAGCAGCAATCGCTTGCCAGCAGCAGCGAACGGGCCACGAACCCCAATCGGTGGCCGTGGTGCTCAGCGGCGACACACTGCTGATCACGCTGCACGGGGCCCTGTCGCCGGCCGAGAAGGCCCTGGCCCGGAGCCGCGAAGGCGCTGCTCAAGTGCAGGACTTTCACCGGCAGTTGTTCACCAACTCCGCCGACGAGTTGAGGCAGGAGATCAAGCGGATTACCGGGGTTGAGGTGCGAGAAGCGGCCGCGGAAGTCGAAACCACAACGGGCACCGTGGTGCAGGTCTTCACAACCGGAACTATGGTGCAGGTGTTCTGCTCGCGCAGGGCGTGCCGGCCGACAGTTGGAGTGGGGATGGATCGGGTGTTCAGTCACAAGAAAGGGACGTTTTGCCATGCTAGTTTTATCGAGGAAGAATCAGGAAGCCGTGATCATTGGTGGGGGTAATGGTTTTCCTCGCCTGTTCCGAGTCAAGGTGCTGGCGATTCGCGGCGCCAACGTGAAACTGGGTTTCGAGGTCGATGCGGATGTTCCCGTCCATCGTGCCGAGGTTTGGGAGCGCATCCGCCCGGAGGCCGGTCCGACCGACTGCCCCCTTACGGCTTGAACTGATGTTGATCAAGGCGGGATACGAATTCGTCTTCCAGGTGGAGACGCCTTCGCTGATGCTGCTGATGGTCGCGCTGCACCCCGACCGGGAACACACGGTGCGCCGGCACAGCGGCATGATTGTCGAGCCCTACATCCCCGTCGAGGAGTTCAGCGACATCTACGGCAACCGCTGCCGGCGGATCTTTGCGCTCCCCGGGCGTGTCCGCCTCTGGGACGACATGGTCGTCGAAGATTCAGGGCTTTCCGACGCGGTCGCGCCGTGGGCGAGACGGCACCCAGCCCAGGAGTTGCCCAGCGATACCCTGCTCTTCCTGCTCGGTAGCCGGTATTGCGAAGTGGACCGGCTTATGGAGATTGCCTGGGGGCTATTCAATGGGGCGCCGGAGGGCTGGGGACGGGTCCAGGCCGTCTGCGATTGGGTACATGCCAACATCCGCTTCGACCATCAGGCAGCCCGGCCGACCAAGACGGCCTACGACGTTTTCGTGGAGCGGGCAGGTGTCTGTCGCGACTTCGCGCACCTGGCCCTGACCTTCTGCCGCTGTCTCTGTATCCCGGCGCGGTATGCCACGGGCTACCTGGGGGATATCGGCGTCCCACCTATGGCATGTCCCATGGATTTCAGCGGCTGGTTCGAAGTCTACCTTGGCGGGCGGTGGTATACGTTTGACGCCCGGCACAACGTTCCCCGGATTGGCCGCGTTTTGATGGCGCGGGGCCGCGACGCGGCCGATGTGGCCATGACGACCTCGTTTGGCAAGAACACCCTCGAACGCTTCACGGTCTGGACGAACGAGGTTGCGGAAGGGGGATTGTTCTGAATCCCGCCGCACGACAGCGATACACGGTCAAATGTGGAAGCGTGGCAATCGTCCTATTGCCTTTGAGTCTTGGCGGCGTAGAATGAAAGTGTTGGAAGAGTTGCGGGACCCTGGATCGCCGCTCTCCAACAGATTTGTCGGATGACTAGATGGAGAGCAACTCGGCCTTGCTGAGGGGCTCGTTAGCGAGTAAGCCGATGTGGTGGAATTCCTCCGGGTGTTCCGCCACGTCGGCTTTTTTCGTTCTTGTTAAGGAATACGTTGATGTCAATAATTTCCGTCGAGAAAGCCCGCGTCGGAATGGGAGCGCTCCCGCACGAGTCGGGCGTCGCCTTTCGTGTCTGGGCGCCGCACGCCGACGCGGTGAGCGTCGCCGGCTCGTTCAATGATTGGTCGGCTGACGCCGACCCGATGGAGCGGGAAGGCGATGGCTACTGGTACGCGGATATCGCCTCGGCGGCCGTCGGCGACGAGTATCGCTACCGCATCGTCAACGGCGACAAGCAACTGCTGCGCATCGACCCCTACGCCCGCCAGGTCACCAGCTCGGTAGGCAACGCGGTCGTCTACGACCCGCACTTCGACTGGGAAGGCGACGATTTCCATATTCCTCCCGTCAACGAACTGGTGATTTATGAAATGCACCTGGGAACTTTCCACGACAAGGAGGATGCGAAGTCGGACAAATTCGAGGAAGCCCTGCAAAAACTCGACCATTTGCAACGATTGGGCGTGAACGTCATGGAAGTCATGCCCTTGGCCCAGTTCGCCGGCTCGTTGTCCTGGGGATACAACCCCTCCTGCGTTTTCGCCGTGGAAACCAACTACGGCGGTCCGGCCGGCTTCAAGCGGTTCGTCAAAGCGGCGCACAAGGCCGGCATGGCTGTGATCCTGGACGTGGTCTACAACCACTTCGGGCCCAGCGACCTTGATCTATGGCAGTTCGACGGCTGGAGCGAGAACGGGCTGGGCGGCATCTACTTCTACAACGACTGGCATGCCGAGACCCCTTGGGGCTCGACTCGCCCCGACTACGGCCGCAAGGAAGTCCGCCAGTTCATCCGCGACAATGCCCTCATGTGGTTGGAGGAGTATCACGTCGACGGTCTGCGGTTGGACATGACGCTCTTCATGCGGAACGTGCGGGGAGACGGCGATCCGGGCGGCGACCTGCCCGACGGCTTGAGCCTCGTCCAGTGGATCAATCGCGAAGTGCGGCAGCGCTATCCGGGTCGCATCACGATCGCCGAGGACTTGCAGAAAGACGACCGGATGACGAAACCGGTGGACCAGGCCGGCGCCGGTTTCACGGCCCAATGGGGCGCTCGATTCGTACACCCGGTGCGGGCGACCGTGATCACGCCCAAAGACGAGTATCGGTCGCTGGATGCCATTCGCGAGGCAATCGAGACCCGTTTCAACGGCGACCCGTTCCAACGCGTCATTTACAGCGAGTCGCACGACGAGGTGGCGAACGGCAAGGCCCGCGTCGCTACGGAGATCGATCCGAACAATCCCGACAGTTGGTGCGCAGAAGCGCACGACCTTGGCGGCGGCCTTGGTGCTCACGGCGCCGGGCATCCCCATGCTGTTTCAGGGACAAGAGTTTTTGGAAGACGGCTGGTTCCAGGATTCGGTCCCCTTGGATTGGCATAAGTCGGAAACGTTTAGTGGCCTGGTGCGGATGTATCGGGACTTGGTCCATCTTCGCCTCAACCGCTCGGGTTGCACGCGCGGACTTTCGGGATCCGGCTTGAACACTTTCCATCAGAATCAGGCCGATAACGTGATTGCCTATCATCGTTGGCACCAAGGCGGCCCCGGCGACGACGTGGTGGTCGTCGTGAATCTCTCGCATCTTGCCCACGAGCACTACAATCTGGGTTTTCCGTCGCAGGGAACGTGGCGACTGCGGCTGAACAGCGACTTCAACGGCTACAGCCGCGCCTTTGGAAACCAGGCTTGTTCCGACGTGGTCGCGGGCACCATGTACTCATGGTTGGCGGAACCAAGCGACCAGCCGCAGGAGGCGAGCGCGGAGCGGCGGGATGGCTTGCCCGCCACGGGAACGATCGCGATCGGGTCTTACAGCGTGCTGATTTTTTCCCAAGACCCATTGGTTAACCAGTAAGGAACCCTATCTGAGTTCTGTAAGGCGAGCGGCAGGTGTTACGATACCTGTAAGACGGATTGCCAATCCGCCCTACCGACCTCGCAGCGGGTAGTTCATCTCCTGCCGCTCGCCTAATCGAAAGCGACAACATGACACTGAGCGAATACTTCGAGAATGCCAGAGGTTTTGGCGTATTGGCGACAACCGACGCCGCTGCACAAGTGGACCAGGCGATCTACGCCAAACCTCTCTTTTTGGACAAGGACGACGACGGGACTTGCTCGTTCATTATGAGCAACCGCCTGACCCACGACAACGTGCAACATAACCCGAGTGCATCGTATCTCTTCATCGAAGATGGCGGAGGTTTCGTCGGCAAGCGGCTATCGCTGGTGGTCATCGACGAGGAGACCAATGCCGAGAAGATCGAGGCGATCCGCCGCCGCAGCGAACTGCCGATGAGCGAGAAGGAATGCAAGTTCCTCGTCCATTTCCACATCGAAGGGGTGCGCCCGCTACGCGGCAACGGATGATGAACCAATGAAGAACAAACAGATTACGACGCTGTTTCTGGATGTCGGTGGCGTGTTGCTCACCAACGGCTGGGGTCATCAATCCCGGGCGTTGGCGGCGAAGACCTTCGCTCTGAATCTGGAGGAGCTGGAAGACCGGCATCACCTGACCTTCGATACCTACGAAGTGGGCAAACTCACGCTGGAGGAATACCTGGACCGGACGGTTTTTTTCGACAAACGACCGTTCACGCGGGGCCAGTTCCGGGACTTCATGTTCGCACAGTCGCAGCCTCATCCTGAAATGATCGAGCTGGTCCGCAATCTCAAGGCGCAGCACCGACTGAGGATCGCCGTAGTCAACAATGAAGGCCGCGAGCTGAATTCGCATCGGATTCGGACCTTCGAACTTGCCGGGTTCGTGGATTTCTTCATTTCCTCCTGCTTTGTCCACTTCCGCAAGCCCGACGCCGACATCTTTCGGCTGGCGCTGGACATCGCCCAGGCGCCAGCCGAGCAGGTCGTTTATATCGACGACCAGCCGCTGTTCGTCCAGGTCGCGGATGGCCTGGGGATTCGCGGCATCCGTCACACGGAGTACCGTTCCACGCGGGCGCAACTGGCTGCGTTCGGCTTGACGTACGACGAGAATTAGCTATGGAATTCGCTAAACCTGCTAACCCGCGCATCCTGACGATCAGCCGAAACGCTGAGCCACGCCAGCGCATGAGTTGCCGTAAGCCTCAATTGGTTTAGTCGAAGGAAAACGGCCCATTGCCTTTCCCGCGCGGCTGCGTAGAATGAAAATGTTGGAAGAGTAGCGGCATACTTGATCGCGACTCTTCGCTGAAATTGTCGGATGACTAGATGAAGGGCAACCCGGCCGTGCCGGGGGGCCCGTTAGCGAGTAAGCCGGCGTGGTCGAACACCTGCGGGTGTTCCGTCACGTCGGCTTTTTTTCGTTTTGTGTTGGTTTTTTGGGAGGTTCCAATCGTGTGGACGATCAATATTGCAATTGGCCTGGGCGTCGCCCTGGCACTGGTTGCTTTGTACCTGGCGAGTTGCATCCGGATTCTGAACGAATATCAGCGCGGAGTCATCTTCCGCCTGGGCCGGGCCATGCCCACGCCCAAGGGACCGGGGCTGATCATGGTCTTCTCGCCGGTCGATAGCATGATGCGAGTGGACTTGCGGACGATAACAAAAGTCATCGAGCCGCAGGACATCATCACGCGGGACAACGTCTCGGTCCGCGTCAACGCCGTGCTCTATTTCCGAGTGGTGGACCCCATGCGCTCCGTTTTGGAGGTGGCCGACTTCTTGTTCGCCACCTCGCAGGTGGCCTTGACGACCTTGCGGAGCACGCTGGGTCAGGCGGAACTCGATGATCTCTTGACGGAGCGGGATAAAGTGAACCGCCGCTTGCAGGAGATCATCGATAAGCACACCGAGCCGTGGGGAGTGAAAGTCTCCGTCGTGGAAGTCAAAGACGTTGACCTGCCCGAACCGATGAAGCGGTCCATGGCCCGACAAGCAGAGGCCGAGCGCGAACGGCGCGCGAAGGTCATTAACGCCGAGGGCGAGTTCCAGGCCGCCGACAAACTCCGGCAAGCCGCCCAGATCATGACGCCCTATCCCATGGCGATGCAGATGCGCTGACCTGCAGGCCCTTGCGGACGTGGCCTCGGACGAGAATTCCACGATCATCTTTCCCTTGCCGCTGGAACTCTTGGCGCCTTTCCTGAAAAGCGGGCGGGACGGCGCGAGCAACGCCGCGCTGACCGGTGCGCGACCCGAGGAGGCATCCCTGGGGGCGAAGGATTCTCTGCAATCCGGAAATGCGACGGGGGCAGGTGCAACACTGGCGACCGTGGCTGGCAACGGCCGGTAACATAACCACGATCGAGACTATGGGCATAGAACACAAACACCAACACGAACACGAACACGGCCATCACCAGGAGCCGTCGCGCAGGAAACTGCATCACGATTGGCGCCTTTGGTTAGTGGTCGGGCTGATGCTGACCGCGATGGTCATCTACGTTTTCTCGGATAACGAGCGATTCGGGTTCGGAAGGTCGTCACAAAAGCGACCGCCCGTCCCGGCAATGGCCCCCTGATTGGGAGAGTATCGGATGGACGAGAACAGCCCCCAAACGCATGGTCCCCAACGTCATTCCTACAGGCTGAAGCCGCTGATTGCGATCCTCATTGGGTTGGTTGGCGGCGCAGCGATGCTCTTCGTTGTCATGGCATGGTATTTCACGCGGATCGATCCCGGCGACGGGCCTCCGGGTCTCGATAGGGACGGGACGAAAGCGACTCCCAACGTGCGCGTAAAGCAATAACCTTGCGGCAACGATGATGAAAACACCACAGCCCGACTTGCAGGATGATCTCTCGGACGTTGCCGAGCATGCCGACGTTCGGGCGGGCTCTCCTCTGCCTCTGGGAACCCAGGATACGGAGGGAGGGGTGAATTTCGCTGTTTTCAGCCGTTACGCCAGCCGCGTTCGGCTGGAGTTCTTCGACCATCCCGAAGACGCGGAGCCCGCCCGGATCATCGATCTGGATTCGGCGCACAACCGCACCGGCGACGTCTGGCACGTTTGGGTGGAGGGGATCGGTTCCGGTCAACTTTATGCTTACCGCGCGGATGGCCCTTATGAACCCGGCGAAGGGCATCGCTTCAATTTCAACCGGCTTCTCCTCGATCCCTTCGCTACCGCTGTTTCGCAGCCACCCCCTTGGAATTTTGCCTCGGCGCGCGGATATGACCCGTCGGCGCCGGAGCAAGACCTGGCCCTTTCGAAGCTGGACAATGCCGGCTCGATGCCGAAATGCGTGTTCGTCAACGAGCCCTTCGAATGGGATGTAGACCAATCACCCCGGCATACGTGGGGGAACACGGTCATTTACGAAACGCACGTTCGGGGCTTTACCATGCATCCCAAGTCGGGCGTGGGCCATCCGGGAACGTGCCGCGGCCTGATGGAGAAGATCCCCTATCTCAAAACCCTGGGCGTGACCGCCGTGGAACTGATGCCGGTGCAGGAGTTCAATGAAACTTCGGTCACGCGCAGGAACCCGCAAACCAATCAACCGCTCAAGAATTACTGGGGATATGATCCCGTGGTCTTCTTTGCGCCGAAAGCCTCCTACAGCAGTCCGGGAGGTTTGGGCCGGCAGAAGTTGGAGTTCAAGGAAATGGTCCGGGCCTTTCACATGGCCGGCATCGAAGTCATCCTGGACGTGGTGTTCAATCACACTGCGGAGGGAAACGAGTTGGGGCCGACGCTCTGTTTTCGTGGGATGGATAACGCGATCTTTTACACGCTGGCGGCCGACAAGCGCCACTACCGGAATTATGCGGGGACCGGCAATACCGTCAATGCCAACCATCCCGTGGTGCGGGACCACATCTTGGCTGCGCTCCGTTATTGGATGGTCGAGATGCACGTGGATGGATTCCGGTTTGATTTGGCGTCGGTTCTCGGCCGCGACGGCAGCGGCAAGCTGCTGGCCAATGCCCCGCTGCTGGAACGGATCGCCGAGGACCCGATCTTGCGAGACGTGAAAATCATCGCCGAGGCATGGGACGCCGCCGGTGCGTACCAGGTGGGCAGTTTTTCCGAGCGGCGCTGGGCGGAGTGGAACGGCCGATACCGGGATGATGTCCGGCGTTTCTGGCGCGGCGATGGTGGGATGCTCGGTCCGTTTGCCAGCCGCATCTGCGGCAGTGCCGACATCTACAGCAAGTCGGGCAAAGGCCCCGAGAGTAGTATCAATTTCGTCACCTGCCACGACGGCTTCACTCTGAACGACCTGGTGAGCTATTGCTCCAAGCACAATGAAGCCAACGGAGAAAACAACCATGACGGGACCGACGCCAACTACAGTGAGAACTACGGCGCTGAAGGCGAGACAAACGATGCCGGGATCGAGGACTTGCGGAAAGCGCAAATCAAGAATTTCCTGTTGACGCTGTTCATCTCGCGCGGGGTGCCGATGCTGCTCGGCGGGGATGAATTTCGCCGCACGCAAGGCGGCAACAACAACGCCTACTGCCAGGATAACGAAACGAGCTGGTACGACTGGGGCTGTCTGAAAAAACACGAGGAAATATTTCGCTTCACCCGCGGCATGATCGCCTTTCGTCGCGCCCATCCGATCCTGAGCAAGGAGCAATTCTACTCGGATGCCGAGATCCACTGGTTCGGCCCGCACGGAGGTTCGCCCAACTGGTCCGACCCGAATTCCAAGCAGTTTGCCTGTCTGATCCAGGAAGACCAGCGAAATTCGCTTTACCTGATGTTCAATGCCTGGGCGGAAGCAGCCGATTTCAGTTTGCCCTCCGTACCGCCGGGGGCTCGCTGGCATCTAGCCGCCGACACGTCTCGCAAAGCGCCGCAAGATCTGTCTGCGGCGGGCGACGAACCGATTTGCGAAGATCCACGAAATTACCACCTGGGCCCTCGATCCAGCGCCATACTTCTGGCGCGATGAGCCTGTCGAGGTGGCTGACCACATAACGGAGTTCGAATGACATCTGCGACCCCGATTACGACGTTGTTTCTGGATGTCGGTGGCGTGTTGCTTACCAACGGCTGGGGCCATCAATCCCGGGCATTGGCTGCCAAGGCGTTCGATCTGAACCTGGAGGAGATGGAAGACCGGCATCACCTGACCTTTGACACCTACGAAGTGGGCAAACTGACACTGGAGGAATACCTGAGCCGGACGGTCTTGGGATTCGAAGTATCCGTCACACGGATTACCAGTCCACGCGCACACAACTGGCCTCGTTCGGCCTGAAGCATGACGAGAAGTAGCTATGGAACCCGCGAAACCCGCTAGCCCACGCATCCTGACCATCAACGGCGGCTCGTCGAGCATCAAGTTCGCGCTCTTCGAGGCCGGCGACCCGCTGAAGCGGATTCTTTCGGGCGGGATTGAGCGGATTGGGCTGCCGGACGCCACCTTCCACGTGAAAGGCTTCGGCCAGTTGGAAAGCTTCTCGCGGATAATTGCCGCGCCGGATCACACCGCGGCCGTGGGTGCTCTGATGGATTGGATCGAGGAACAAATCGGGAGTGATGCCTTGACTGCGGTGGGGCATCGCGTGGTACATGGCGGGCCGAAGTACAGCGAGCCGGCATTGGTCACTAAGGAAATGGTCGAGGAGTTGCGTCAACTCAAACCATTCGACCCGGAGCACCTGCCGGAAGAGATCCAGTTGACCGAGGCGTTTCATCACCGATTTCCTGACCTGCCGCAAGTTGCCTGTTTTGACACGGCTTTTCATCATGATCTGCCGCGCGTGGCCCAGTTGTTGCCGATCCCGCGCCGCTACGAGGCGCTGGGCGTGCGGCGGTACGGGTTTCACGGGCTGTCGTATGCGTTCCTGATGGGCGAACTGGCGCGGCTGGCTGGAGTGGAAGCGGCACAAAACCGCGTCGTCCTCGCCCATCTCGGCAACGGCGCGAGCCTGGCGGCGGTGCATCGCGGCAAACCCATGGACACGAGTATGAGTTTCACCCCGACCGCCGGTGTGCCGATGAGCACCCGCTCAGGCGATCTTGATCCCGGACTCGTTTGGTATCTGGCCCGCACGGAGAAAATGGGCGCCAAGCAATTCAACGAGATGGTCAATTTCCAATCCGGCCTGCTCGGCGTTTCGGAGACCAGTTCCGACATGCGCGACCTGCTCGACCATGAAACGCAGGACGTGCGGGCGGCCGAAGCGGTCGCACTGTTTTGCTACCAGGTCAAGAAATGGATCGGCGCATTCGTGGCGGCACTCGGTGGGTTGGATACGCTGGTGTTCGCAGGAGGCATCGGCGAAAACGCTCCCGTGGTCCGCGCCCGGATTTGCGAGGGGCTGGAATTCCTTGGAATCGAACTCGAAGAAAAGCGAAACGCGGCCAACGCAGGCGTGATTTCCGCGTCCGCCAGCCGGGCAAGCGTCCGCGTCATTCGCACCGATGAAGAACTGATGATCGCCAAGACGGTTTGCCGCGTTCTTGGCCTTCGATGAGAAAAGAGAATTGAAATATGAAGGCAAAACATCCAACGAAAGGACCGCTACCATGCTAAGCATAGCTAAAGCACTCAAGGGTTACCAATTGCACGCCCTGGATGGGGAAATCGGGAAGGTCAAAGAATTCTACTTCGATGACCTCCACTGGACCGTTCGCTATCTGGTCGCAGAGACGGGAAACTGGCTCACGGGCAGGCAGGTGTTGATTTCGCCCTATGCGCTGGGCGCCGTGATTCAAGGTGAGCAAGACATCACCGTCGAGTTGACCAAGAAGCAGATCGAGGGCAGTCCCTCCTTGGACACAGACAAGCCCGTTTCCCGCCAATTCGAGGAGACCTTCAACCAGTATTATGGTTGGCCGATGTATTGGGGCGGCCCATACAACTGGGGCGCGTATGAGACGGGACTGCACCTGCATTACGATCGCCTTGGATACTGGCTCGATGAACCGGCCGGCGAGAAGTATTTGGCGCGCATTTGAAAAACAAAAGGACTAACCTCAGCGAGAGACGGCAATGACGATGGCTGTTGCTAATCCGACATACAGCGTCTGGCACATCGTTGCCATCGGGCTTGGGTTGTTTCTCTGGGTGTGGGCGACTGGGCACGTGGTCCTCAACAAGAGTGACTCGCGCGCCGCCATCGGATGGGTTGGCTTCATTTGGTTCGTGCCCCTGGTCGGGGCTGTCATGTACTTCATTTTCGGAGTGAATCGCATTCGCCACAAGGCCGCTCTACTGCGAAGAAACCTCGATCGGTACCGGGCCCAGGCCGCGCAACCCGAATGTCTTCCGGAAGAGTTGCAGCGCCATTTGCCGGATCGCACAGGGCATCTGGAGATGCTGGCCCGGGTCGTTGGCGGCGTGGTCGATCGTCCCCTGCTGTCGGGTAATCGGATCGATCCGTTGGTGAACGGAGACGAAGCTTATCCGGCCATGTTGGAGGCGATCCAGCAAGCACGCCAGACAATCTCTCTGGTGACCTATATCTTCGTTCGGGACGAAGTCGGGATGGCCTTTGGCGCATGCGCTGGGCGAGGCCGCACGCCGGGGCGTGGAAGTTCGGGTGCTGATTGACGCGATGGGGACTTGGTATTCCTGGCCCGCCATTTTCCATGCCCTGCACCGGGAGGGGGTGAAGTATGCGCGGTTTCTCCGGCCTTTTGCCTTATGGCATCTGATGTCGATCAACATGCGCACACACCGGAAGATCCTGGTGGTGGATGGGCGCGTGGGATTTACCGGCGGCATGAACATTCGAGGGGGAAACTGCCTGAGACGCCAACCGCCACACCCGGTGCAGGACCTCCACTTTCGAGTGCAGGGCCCTGTGGTGACGCAACTGCAAGAAGCCTTCACCGATGATTGGTTGTTCACGACCGGAGAACCTTTGCGCGGTGATTCGTGGTTTCCAAAAACTGAAAACGCCGGGCAGGTGCTGGCACGAGGCGTGGCCGATGGCCCGGACGAGAATTTCGAGAAGCTTCTTTGGACGCTGTTGGGAGCGATCTCGATTGCCCGCTATTCCGTGCGGATCATGACTCCCTATTTTCTGCCCGACTCCGCCGTGGTCTCCGCCCTGAATCTGGCAGCCATGCGCGGTGTGCAGGTTGACATCATTTTGCCCGCACGCATCGATCTGCCGTTCGTCTTGTGGGCTTCCCGGGCGATGTGGTCGCAAGTGCTCCGGCATGGATGCCGGATATGGCTGACCCCGCCTCCCTTCGATCACTCGAAACTCATGCTGGTCGATGCCTGCTGGGTGCTGCTGGGATCGGCCAACTGGGACTCGCGAAGCTTGCGTCTCAACTTCGAGTTCAACTTGGAATGTTACGACGTCGAACTCGCCCAGCAGCTCGATCGGTGGATCGAGACAAAACGCAGCGGCGCCCATCCTGTGACGATGGGGGAGGTCAACGGCCGTACCCTGCCGGCCCGCCTCCGCGACGGCATTGCGCGATTGCTGTCGCCGTACTTGTAGCCCGAGATTTATGTGTGAACAAATCCATTTGGAAAGGAACGTGATTATGAAGAATGCGACGAATGAACCGTTGTCGCCCGATCTGCTGCGAAAGATGAACGCCTATTGGCGGGCCGCAAACTATTTGTCGGTCGGTCAGATTTATCTCTACGACAACCCGCTGCTGAAGGAGCCGCTCAAGCTGTCGCACGTCAAGCCCCTGGTGGTCGGGCATTGGGGCACCACGCCGGGCCAGAACTTCATTTATGTGCATTTGAACCGGGTCATCAAAAAGTATGACCTGGACATGTTCTACATCGCCGGTCCTGGCCATGGCGGCCCGGCGATCGTGGGCAACGTCTACCTCGAAGGCACTTGGAGTGAAGTTTATCCGAACATTACCCAGGACGAGGCCGGGCTGCAAAAGCTGTTCAAGCAGTTTTCGTTCCCCGGCGGCATTTCCAGCCATGTCGCCCCGACGACGCCGGGGTCGATTCACGAAGGTGGCGAGTTGGGTTATTCGCTCAGCCATGCCTTCGGGGCGGCGCTGGACAATCCCGATCTGATCGTCGCCTGCGTCGTCGGCGACGGCGAGGCGGAAACCGGTCCCTTGGCGACCGCCTGGCAGTCCAACAAGTTTCTCAACCCAATCAACGACGGAGCCGTGCTGCCGATCCTGCACCTCAATGGCTACAAGATCAGCAATCCGACCGTCCTGGCCCGCATCGAGCATGAGGAACTGGAGCAATTCTTGCGGGGCTGCGGCTGGACGCCCCACTTCGTCGAAGGCGACGATCCGGAAAAGATGCACCAGCTCATGGCCGGCACTTTGGACAAGGCCATCGAGGACATCCGGCAGATTCAAGGCAATGCGCGGAACAAGAACGACCTCACTCGGCCGCGCTGGCCCATGATCGTCCTAAGGTCGCCCAAGGGCTGGACGGGACCAAAAGTCGTTGATGGCCTGCAAATCGAGGGCACCTTCCGCGCGCACCAGGTGCCGATCCTGGTCGATTCCAAGCACCCCGACCATGTCAAGCTGCTGGAAAGCTGGATGAAAAGCTACAAGGCGGAAGAGCTGTTCGATGCGAACGGCCGGCTCATGCCGGAATTGGCCGACCTGGCGCCCAAGGGCGACCGGCGGATGGGCGCCAATCCGCACGCTAACGGCGGAATTCTCCTCCGCGACCTGCGCATGCCGGACTTCCACGCGCATGCGGTGAACGTGCCGTCGCCCGGTGGCGTGGAAGGACAAGATACCCTCGTGTTGGGCAACTTCCTCCGCGACGTAGCCGCGCTGAATCAAGATCAGCGTAATTTCCGCGTCTTCGGTCCCGATGAGACGCTCTCGAATCTCCTGGGCGCGGTCTTTGAAGTCACCAACCGCCAGTGGGAGGCCCGCGCAGTGAAGAATGATGAATTCCTCGCGCCCGCCGGTCGCGTGCTGGACTCGATGCTCAGCGAGCACCAGTGCGAGGGCTGGCTGGAAGGATATCTGCTGACCGGGCGGCACGGGCTCTTCAACAGCTACGAGGCCTTCATTCGCATCGTCGACTCGATGTTCAGCCAACACGCCAAGTGGCTGAAGGTCACCCTGGAACTACCCTGGCGACGAAAGATCGCCTCGCTGAACTACCTGCTCGCCTCCCACGTCTGGCAGCAGGACCACAACGGCTTCACGCACCAGGATCCCGGTTTCCTCGACCACGTCATCAACAAGAAGGCCGATATCGTCCGCGTCTATCTGCCGCCCGACGCCAATTGCCTGCTCTCGGTCTTCGATCACTGCCTCCGCAGCCGGCATTACGTCAACGTGGTGGTGGCGGGAAAACACGCCCTGCCTCAATGGCTGACCATGGATGCCGCGGTCGTGCATTGCACGGAAGGCATCGGCATCTGGCAATGGGCCAGCAACGACCAGGACGCCGAGCCGGACGTGGTAATGGCCTGCTGCGGCGACACGCCCACGCTGGAGATTCTGGCGGCCGTTTCCATTCTCCGACAATATCTTCCCGATCTGAAAATCCGGGTGATCAACGTCGTCGATCTGATGAAGCTGCAGTCTGCGAGCGAGCACCCGCACGGACTGAGCGAAGCCGATTACGATTCGCTCTTCACCACAGACAAGCACATCATCTTCGGCTTCCACGGATATCCCTGGCTGGTCCACCGGCTGACCTACCGCCGCACCAATCGCAACCTGCACGTGCGGGGTTACAAGGAAGAAGGCACCATCACGACGGCCTTCGACATCCGGGTCCAGAACGATCTGGACCGGTTCCACCTCGTGCAGGACGTGGTCGATCGCCTGCCGCACCTGGGTTCCAAGGGGACCTATCTGAAGCAGATGATGGAGGACAAGCTCATCGAGCACAAGCATTACATCGACGAACACGGCGAGGACCTGCCGGAAATCCGCAATTGGAAGTGGGGCGAACCCAAATCCATGTGAGTGCGTGTTTGCTTTTTTATTAACCCTTTTAAGGAGATCGATCATGACCGTTCAAATCGACGTTGAAGGCAAGAACTTTGCGTTCAGCCTGGATTGGCCAAATCGGCGCTGGCACTCTTTGGCGGAAGCGCCGGAAGCTGTCTTTCCGCTGATAACCGTTGTCAATGGCAAGCGCTGCGAGCTCTATTCGGATGGAACGTTCGCCGAGGTGGAAAAGTGAGTCGATGAAACGCCATTTCCAGCTTGCAGGCCCCGGGCACATGAAGACGAAACCCGTCCTTCGCAATGTCCCAGGTGAAATGCACCGCAGTTCGCGTGTCGACTGGCTGCGCGCTGCGGTGCCAGGGGCGGACGACGCAAAAAAGTGAGGTATTCGAGATGAGTCCAAAAGAGCTTATCGACATCGCCAGCGCCCTCGTGGCCGACGACAAGGGTTTGCTGGCCATGGATGAAAGTAATCCGACCTGCAATAAACGCTTTGCCAGGTTGGAGATTCCCCAGACCGTGGAGGCCCGCCGCGCCTATCGGGAGTTGATTGTGACCGCGCCCGGCCTGGGCGAGTGCATCAGCGGAGTGATCCTCTACGATGAGACGATCCGCCAGCAGAAGAAGGACGGCACTCCCTTCGTTCAAGCCATCATCGCTGCGGGAATCATTCCCGGCATCAAGGTCGACACCGGCGCCCGGGACCTGGCGTGTCGTCCCAACGAGAAAATCACGGAAGGCCTCGACGGCTTGCGCCAGCGGCTGGCCGAATACTCCCGCATGGGCGCGCGTTTTGCCAAGTGGCGCGCGGTGATTACCCTGGGCGATGGTCTTCCCAGCCGGGGTTGCATCGAGGCCAACGCGCAGGCCTTGGCCCGCTATGCGGCATTGTGCCAGGAAGCCGGGCTGGTCCCCGTCGTCGAACCGGAAGTGCTCATGGACGGAGGGCATAGCCTGGAACGCTGCCGCGAAGTGACGGAGGATGTCTTGCGCGCGGTTTTCAACCAGCTTTACACGCAAAGGGTGATGCTGGAGGGGATGATCCTGAAACCCAACATGGTACTGCCGGGATTGACTTGCCCCAAACAGGAATCGGTCGACGATGTGGCCGACGCCAGCGTGAAATGTCTCTTGCGGGCCGTCCCCGCTGCCGTTCCGGGGATCGCCTTCTTGTCGGGGGGCCAACCCGCTGAACTGGCCTCCGCCCGTTTGAATGCCATGAATGTCCGATTCAAGTCGCGACTGCCCTGGGCCTTGGCGTTTTCGTATGCCCGCGCCATCCAGCAACCGGCCTTGGAGATTTGGCAAGGCAAGGAGGCCCACGTAACGGCGGCGCAGCAAGCCTTGGTTCACCGAGCTACGTGCAATCGGGCTGCGCCCGCGGCCAGTACAATGCCGCAATGGAGGTTCACTATGCAAACGACAGCAAGTAAATCCGCAGGAAAGCCGGCGCCCGTGAAGCCGGCAAACGCCAAGCCCCCGGACATCGCTTCCGCGTCGGTTCCCGACACGCTAGCGGCGCTCCAAGTCAATGCCGACACCGGGCTCGCGCACGCCGAGATAGACGTCCGCCGGAAAAAGGACGGCTACAACGAAGTGGCCGAGCAGAAAGGGCACCCGGTCCTCAAATTCCTGCGGAAGTTCTGGGGAATCTCGGCGTGGATGCTCGAACTGATCATGGTGCTGTCGGCGGTGCTCGGAAAATACTCGGACCTCGTTGTGGTGGGCGTCTGCTCGTTATCAACGCCGTATTAAGTTTTGTGCAGGAGCATCGCGCCGCTGGCGTCGTCGAGGCACTGCGGCGACGGTTGCAGGTCAATGCCCGCGTCCGCCGCGACTCGAGCTGGCAGGTCGTTCCCTGCGCGGGAATTGGTCCCTGGCGACATCGTTCGCGTGCGACCCGGCGACATCATCCCGGCGGACGTGAAACTCCTCACCGGGACATTGAGCATTGACCAGTCGGCCCTCACGGGCGAGTCGAAGGATGCCGACAAGGCGCCCGGCGACGTGCTTTCGTCCGGGTCCATCGTCCGCCGCGGCGAGGGCAACGGCGTGGTCATGCTGACCGGGGCGAAGACCTACTTCGGCCGCACTACGGAACTCGTGCAGAAGGCGCGGCCGAAACTCCACATTGAAGCCGTGGTGGCGAAGGTCGTCCGCGGGCTCTTCGTCATCGTCGGCGCACTTCTGGGCGTTGTAATCGTGCTGTCTCTGATCCGCGGCGCGCCGCTCCTGGAGATGGTTCCGCTGATGCTCGTCCTGTTAATGAGCGCGGTGCCGGTCGCCCTCCCTGTGATGTTTACCGTCAGCATGGCCGTCGGGTCGAAGGAACTAGCGAAGCGCGGCGTGCTGGTCACCCGCCTCAGCGCCGCGGAGGATGCCGCGACCATGGACGTGCTCTGCGTGGACAAAACCGGCACGATCACCATGAACCAGTTGGCCGTCACCGGCGTGATCCCCCTGGAACACGCCTCAGAAGCGGATGTGTTGTCCGCCGGCGCACTCGCATCGCAGGAAGCCAACCAGGACCCAATTGACCTCGCGTTCTTGAGCGCGGCTAAGGAGCGGCACGTCCTCGACAACCTCCCCATGGTCACACCGGTTTCCTTCACGCCATTCGATGCAAAAAACCGGCGGACAGAAGCGGTAGTCGAACAGAACGGGCAGCGACTGCGGGTGATGAAAGGCGCCGTGCGTACGATCGCTGAGGTCTGCGGACTGAAGCCCTCGGCAATCGAGGCATTGGAGGCGCGCGTCAGCGAGTCGGCCGCGAAGGGCTATCGGGCGCTGGCGGTAGCCCGCGGCCCGGAGACGGGCACGCCCGCCTTGCTCGGTTTGGTGACGCTCTATGATCCGCCCCGGCCGGATGCCAAGCAACTTATCGCCGAACTCCAGGACTTGGGCGTTCCGGTGAAGATGCTCACCGGCGATGCGTTGCCAGTGGCACGTGAGATCGGCCAAGGAGTCGGGTTGCCCAACATCCACCCTATGGCGGACTTGAAGACTGCGAGCGCGCAGGCTGGCAACAAAACGGTGGACCTTTTCTCGGGCGCCGACGGTTTCGCGGAGGTATTTCCAGAGGACAAATACACCGTGGTGAAGCACCTGCAGACTGCGGGGCACGTGACCGGCATGACGGGCGACGGTGTCAACGATGCGCCTGCGCTCCGCCAGGCCGAAGTCGGCATCGCTGTCAGCACCGCGACCGACGTGGCCAAGGGCGCCGCGAGCGTCGTCCTGACCGAAGCGGGGTTGACGAACATCGTGGCGCTGGTCGAGCAGGGGCGGACCATTTACCAGCGGATTCTGACCTGGATCATCAACAAGATCAGCCGGACGATCCTGAAGGCGGCCTTTGTGGCCATCGCCTTCGTGGTAACCGGCAAGTTCGTCGTCTCCGCGTTTGCGATGCTGCTGCTGGTCTTCATGACGGACTTCGCAAAGATCTCTCTGGCCACCGACAATGTTCGGCCATCCAAGAAACCGGAAACATGGAACATTGGAGGCTTCATCACCGTGTCCGTGGCGCTGGGTGTCGCCATGGTCGCTGAAACCCTCCTCCTCTTGTGGATCGGTTGGTCGCATTTCGGTTTAGGCAACGACAACAACGCCCTCCATACCTTCAGCTTTCTTCTTCTGCTCTACTTTGCCGTGTTCTCCGTCGTGTCCGCGCGGAGCGCCACGGGTTCTGGGCGACGCTGCCCAGCAAGACATTCATGGCCGCCCTCGCAGCGGATGCGCTGACGGGCACCGTCCTGACGTTCGTGGGGCTTCCGGGGCTCATGCCATTGCCTTGGTGGCAGACGCTCGCGGTATTTGTCTATGCCATGGTCGCGTGTCTCGGCGTGAACGACGCCGTGAAGGTCGCGATGATCAAATGGCGAGTTCCTAACGCCGTGGCCAAGAAGCCGGTCGATTTAACGCCGCAAATCGCCAAGCGAGCCTATGAACTCTACGAGGAGCGAGTTCACGGAGTTCAGGACTGGGAGCAGGCGGAGCGCGAGATTCGAAACAATGAACCCCATAAATGAACACGCACACACAATGCGGCTGCCATGGCTGAAAGGATGAAGATCAAGATGAAAATCAATTCGAACGATTTCCGCGTGAGGCCCGGAAAGAAGGTCGCCCTCAAGGACTGGCCGACGATCGTGAAGCCTTTTTGCAAGTCGAAGAAACGGTATAAAAAGCTGCTGGAAGAACACGTTGAGGAGTTGAGTTCGCTGCAATGTCTTCACTACGCGTCCAGCCGCTATGCGTTGCTGCTGGTTTTCCAGGGAATGGACGCTGCCGGCAAGGACGGCGCCGTCCGGCACGTCATGTCCGGGGTCAATCCGGAGGGCTGCGAGGTTTTCAGTTTCAAACAGCCCAGCGCCGAGGAACTGAAGCACGATTTTCTTTGGCGCACGACCTGCCGTCTGCCGGAACGCGGGCGGATCGGCATCTTCAATCGTTCCTACTACGAGGAGGTGCTCGTCGTGCGCGTACATCCGGAGATTCTTCGCGGCCAAGGGCTTCCGCAGGAGCTGCTCGACGAGAAGGACCTTTGGAAGGAGCGGTATCGTTCCATCGTGGACCTGGAAGAGCATCTCCACCGCAACGGCACCCGGATGGTCAAAGTTTTCCTCCACCTGTCCAAGGACGAACAGCGAAAGCGCTTCCTCGAGCGCATCGACGAGCCGGACAAGAACTGGAAATTCAGCCTCGCCGACATCCACGAGCGGAAATACTGGAAAGATTACATGCAGGTTTATGGGGATTGCCTGAGCGCGACGAGCACTCGCCAAGCGCCCTGGTACATCGTTCCCGCCGACGATAAGGAGAATGCCCGGTTGATCGTTTCCCAAATCGTCCTCGATGCGCTCAATGACATGAAGATGGCCTATCCCAAGACCACTGCCAAGCGCCGGCGGGAATTGAAGTCGATCCGCAAAGGGCTCCGATAAGGTGAAATGGCTATGATTGATTCCCAAGAATCGACGTTTGAAACGGCAACTTCGACAGGGACGGTACTTCCCGTGGAACTGACCATCCACGACCATTGCGGGCGAGAAATGCGCTGCGCCCTTCGCAAACTGCCCGCCAATCTAGGGCGAGATGAACATGCCGACGTGCGGCTAACGGACCCCTGGGTCAGCCACAGGCATTGCGAGATGAGCCAGAGTGGCGATGTCCTGGTGGTGCGCGATCTCGGTTCCAGGAACGGTATTTTCCTGCACGGCCGTCGGGTTCGCGAATCGAAGGTTCTATCAGGCGAACGACTCACCGTTCGCGCACCGAAATCATCGTGCGTTACCCCGGAACGCCGCAAACGGCGATTGAAGCCGCGGTCAGCAGGCCGCCGGAGCAAACGCCGCCGCAAACGCCGTTGCCTGACACATGGGAACTTTCTTAGCGACCAAAAGGAGGCCCTATTGCCTTTGCCTCGCGGCGGCGTAGAATGAATGTGCTGGAGGAGTCGCGGCGCACTCGATCGCGACTCTCCGCTGAAATTGTCGGATGACTAGATAGAGGGCAACCCGGCCGTGCCGGGGGGCCCGTTAGCGAGTAAGCCGACGTGGTCGAATACCTGCGGGTGTTCTGCCACGTCGGCTTTTTTCGTTTTGTGCTGATTCTTGTCCAAGATCCACCTGTTACCCCATGAGGAACCTGATCATGTCCGAGAAGAATTCCGTTGTCGCCGTTTTCGCATCCCACGACCAGGCCGAGGAGGCCGTTCGCCAACTCCAGAAGGACGGCTTCGACATGAAGAAGCTCTCCATCGTTGGCAAGGATTACCACACCGACGAGCACGTCGTCGGTTACTACAACACCGGCGACCGGATGCTGTACTGGGGCAAGTTGGGCGCCATCTGGGGCGGCTTCTGGGGGCTGTTGTTCGGCTCCGCGTTCTTCTGGGTGCCGGGCATCGGCCAGTTGCTCGTGGCCGGCCCGCTCGTCGTGTGGATCGTCGCCGCGCTCGAAGGCGCCGCTGTGACGGGAGGGCTCAGCGCTCTCGGCGCGGGACTGTACAGCATCGGCATCCCGAAGAACAGCATCTTGAAATACGAGACCGAGGTCAAGAACGGCAGCCTTCTCCTGGTTGCCCATGGAACGGCCGACGAGGTGCAGCGGGCCAGGGACATCCTGCGTCAGACTCAAGCGGAGACGACGACGGTCCATGCCCAGCGGGCCGCCGCAGCAATGTAATTTCAGGGAAGCAGCAAACCGTTTTGGGAGGTTCAAACCATGTGGATGATCAATATCGCAATTGGCCTGGGGGTCACCCTCGCGGCGGTCGCCTTGTACCTGGCGAGTTGCATCCGGATTCTGAACGAATATCAGCGGGCAGTCATCTTCCGCCTGGGCCGGGCCATGCCCACGCCCAAGGGACCGGGGCTGATCATGGTCTTCTCGCCGGTCGATAGCATGGTGCGCGTCGACTCGCGGACGATCACGAGAGTCATCGAGCCCCAGGACATCATCACACGGGACAACGTCTCGGTCCGCGACAACCCCAGCGACCCCGGCCTGACCTTCGTGCGATGATTTCCACTGGGCGGTCCGATGTTTGGCCTATTGATACCCTCTAACTATCCCCATTCGAGACTGCGTGCGATGTGCGTCGGAACAGGAAGTTGCTGGACTACGTCGGCTTTGTTTCGCCTTTGGCGATGAAAGGTTCTGAAATCAGAGAAAGGCAGGTTCATCGTGTCCTATCTATTGTGGGGCTGCTTGTTGTTGACTGTCTGCGTGGCTGGCCAGACCCGTGTATATGGCCAGAGGATTCAAGAGGTCCAGAGCGAGAGTGCCGATCCCGGGAACGGCCCAATCGCAGAGCCGAAGCCTGCTCTGGATCTGGCTCGTATCGAACATCTGATTTTCACAGGGACGAACTTGTTTCGAACCCAGGAGAAACGTGCGCCGCTGAAGACGAATCCCGAGCTGGCCGAGGCCGCCCAAGCCTTTGCGGGGTACTTGGCCCACACGGACAAATTCAGCCATACTGCCGATGGCAAGGAGCCGTGGGACAGAACGACTAAGGTCGGTTACCAAAACTGTATCATCCTGGAAAACATCGCGTACGAATACAATTCGGCCGGATTCACCGCCGAAGTGCTGGCCAGAGATTGTGTGCGCGGCTGGGAGAACTCGCCGGGACACCGCAAAAACATGCTCGACCCCGATGTGCAGGACATCGGTGTTGGGCTTGCCCGAAGTTCGCGCACGGGACGATACTACGCCGTTCAGGACTTCGGTCGTCCCAAGTCTGCCATGATCACCTTCAAGGTGTCCGATCGCACAGAAACTCCGGTGACGTACACCATCGATGGCCAGACTTTCACCGCCAGTCCTGGCTACACGATCACTTACGAGCGCAGTCGTCCTCCAGAGTTGCGTTTTCCATGGGCCACAAAGGTGACCGTCATGCAAGCTGCCGGGGGCGTATTTCATCCGACCAGTGGCGCCAGCTATACCATTCGCACGACGAAAGGGGATGCCGTTACGATAGACAGCCAATAGTGTCAGGCGAACGCCCTCGCTCCCACCTACTTGCCATTGATCAACGTCGTTCTGGTCGCCGTGGCCAACAAGTGCCTGTGGTCGAAATGACCAGACTGGCGAGGTGAGTCACCGCCGTCCTTCCCGTAAATCTGTCTTGCGATGAGCGGGGTTCTTCGACCTGTTTAGGCAACCTAAGGCCGTAAAGGAGCGCATTCATGCACACACACCACCTCGCCGATCCCACTCCGCGTTCTGGTGTGTCCAGCCGCGATCAGACGGACCGGTTACCACTGGAAATGCTGCGGCAAGCGCTCAACCCGGCCAAGTGGGTTATGGAAATTGCCGCCGTCGAGACGGTTACCAGACGGCGATACAGACCTGAAGCGGGGCATTTTAGCCATAGGCCGTCTCAGTGAGGGGGAAGCATGCAGATCGTGCGGCTGCTGAAGCAGGCGTTGCTGGGGCTACGGTGGCTGGCCGAGCGGTCATGGTCCACAATGCAGATCGTGCGGCTGCTGAAGCAGGCGTGGCTGGAGTGGTACCAGTCCAGGGCCTTTGAGATCGGGGCTGCCCTGGCCTTTTACGCCATCTTCTCCATCGCGCCGGTGATTGTGCTGGCATTTACTACCGCCAGCCTAGTTCTCGGCAAAGAGACGGCGCAAGGCCGGTTGTCCCAGCAGATCGAAAGCACCGTCGGTCACACCGTGGCCACTGCCATTCAGGCCACCGCGCAACACACGTACCGGAGCGGCTCAAGCGTCGCGGCGACGATCCTGAGTATTGTCTTCTTTGGATTTGGCGCCACCGGGCTTTTCAGCCAACTGCAAAGCGCGCTGAACGCGATCTGGGAGGTCGAGCCCAAATCGGGGCGGGGATTACGAGGAAACCTGTACGATCGATTCGGATCATTCCTTGCCGTCCTGGGAATCAGTGCACTGCTGCTGGCCGACCTGCTGGTCACGGCCGTCCTCTCCTCGCTCGCACAGATACTGCCCTCCTCGCCCGCGTCCCAAGGCTTCCCGCTCTGGCAGGCCGTCATGTTCGCCGTCTCCTGGGCATTCCTCACGCTGGCCATCGCGCTGGTCTACCGCATTTTGCCCGACGCCAAGATCGCCTGGCGCGACGTTTGGGTCGGGGCGGGCTCCAGCGGCCTCTTGTTCTTGCTCGGCAATCACATGATCGGCTGGTATCTGGCAGCGGCTGGCATCACATCGGTCTATGGTGCAGCCAGTTCGATCGTGATCGTCCTGCTTTGGGTCTACTATTCCTCGCAGGTCGTGCTGTTCGGCGCGGCGTTCACACGGGTCTACGCGAGACAGCGCAGGGCGCCTCTGGAACCGAAAGAAAACGCGGTGCGCATCACCCGAAAAAGGTGTGCCTGACGGATTCCCCAATTCAGCCTGCAATAATTGCGTCCGGTTGTCTTTTGCGATTGGCGGCGTACAATAATTGCAGCTAAGCGAGCGGTAGAGGATTTGAATCCGGCTCGGTTATGCAGTTGGTTTGAAGTTGTCGGACGACTAAATGAAGAGAAGCTCGGCTCAGCCGGGTGGCTTGTTGAAGAGTAAGCCGACGTGGTCGAATACCTTCGGGTGTTCCGCCACGTCGGCTTTTTTTGTTCAGGACTTTGGCCAATGCGAGTTTCTATTGGGTTTTTTCCGTCAGCCTGGCGTTGGCTACGCTGGGAGCAATCATCGTGGCCCGATTTGAATACTGGGAGGCCCGGCCGAACGAACTACTGCACCACCAAGGGCTTTGGGGTGATCTGGATCGTTTTTCCGCCCCCGGCGTGCGCATTGACAGCGCGACGTGCAGAACGCCGCAGACGAGTTCCGGCCTCTCTATGACACGACAGACGGCAAGGACGGATATGTCAGCCTGGAGGCCAATCCCCACCTGGTGCGCAATATCAGGAGAACAACTCACCGTTGCGCGAACCGAAATCATCGTGCGTTACCCTGGAACGGCGCAAACAACGATTGAAGCTGAGGTTGGCAAGTCGCCGGAGCAAAAGCCACCGCAGACGCCCCTCTCTGACACCTGGGAACTTCTTTGGTAATTCACCATTGCCTTTGCCCCGTGGCTGCCGTACAATAAGAGTGTTGGAGAAGTCGCGGCGCACTTGACCGCGACTCTCCAACGAAATTGTCGGATGACTAGATGAAGAGCAACCCAGTTCAGCCGGGTGGCTCGCTGACGAGTAAGCCGACGTGTTCGAACTCCTTCGGGTGGTCGGGCACGTCGGCTTTTTTTGTCAAGCACCTGTCATAGAACAACTCCGTGGGTTCTTTGTAGAGCGGATCTTGATCCGTTTCCAGCGGAATGAATTCCGTTGCACGAGGTTGTTTGCGGACCGGTGCTACGTGCTGTCAAGAAAAGGTGGAAGAAATGTCCAAGAAGCTATTTTTCGGAAAAACGTCGTTTATCGCTATCTTGCTCGTCGCGCTCTGCGCGAGCGTGTCCTTTGCGCGTGGCGGAGGCGGAGGTGGAGGTGGAGGCGGGGGCCATGGCGGTGGCGGGGGCTTTGGCGGAGGTCGTGGTGGAGGCGGGGGCGGAGGCGGTTATCACAGCGCCGGAGGGTATGCTGGAGGCGGACAATCCGCTTACGGCGGCAGCGGCATGTCCCATTCCGCCAATTACGGTTCTTATGCCGGCGGCGGCTGGAACGGTCAGGGAGGCAATTGGGGCGGCCAGGGAGGCAATTGGGGGAACTACTTCGGCGGTGGCGGGTACGGCGGATACGGAGGCGGATGGGGGTTGGGCTTGGGGTTGGGATTGGGATTGGGATTCGGTGGGGGATACCCGTATGATTACGGCTACTCCTACCCGTATGCCGGCGACTATTCCTATTCCTACGCGCCAACCGATTATGTCAATACCGGCGCGGTAGTGGATCCCGCCGGGGCGGCGCCCCAGCTTCCGGCCGCGACGGCAATGGCGCCGACGGCTTCCGAGGACCAGCAGCAAGAGGTCGCCGAAGCACTGCAGTACTACTCCGCGGCGCGAGCCGCGTTCTTGCAGGGCGACTATCGCAACGCCCTGCGGCTGGCAGGCCATGCCGGCGTGGAAGCGCCCCGCAATCCCAAGGTCCACGAATTGATGTCACTGGCCTTGTTCGCCTCAGGCAACTACAGGGCCGCGGCCAGCGAGGCACATGGCGCCATGGCGTTGGGAACGATTGCCGACTGGAAGGACTTGTATGCCTATTACAACGACGTCGACAAGTACACGACCCAGTTCCGCGCATTGGAAAAGGCGTCGACCGACAACCCCAAGTCCGCATCGGACCATTTCCTGCTGGGATACCACTACATGATGACCGGCGCACGCGACAACGCGAAGACGGAGTTTGCCGACGCGGTAAAGCTGACGCCCAAGGATAAGCTTGCCAGCCACTACCTCAAGGAGCTCCAGTCGAACGAACCGCTCACGCCCCCGCAGATGGCGGCCAAGCCACAAAGCAAAGCGTTGTGATCGGACGCGAAGATAATCTGTGATCCACAGGGGGAACTCATGGTTCGACGTTGTAATCGACTCGAACCATGGCTCCCCTCTTTACCAGGCAATCGGCGGAAACCGGTTGCTTGACAACCTCCAGGAAAAAAAAGTTGCCGTCTTGGGCGGCAAGACGGACGACCCGCTATAAATCGAATGATGGTTCTATACGAGTTTTAACTCTTTTTGGAAAAGGTATCTTGGTTATGAACAGGCATGGGACATTTTTGCTGGTTGCCAGTTCGGCAGTCATTTTCTCGTGATCATGTTTTCAAGACTTACACCGCGGCACGTCCAATCGTCAACCCGAGCGTGCCGAGCACGGCCAGCGCGGCAACCGCGTCTCCCGCGCCCCAGGGGAGCCCGGAACCGGAAGACCTGAAAGAGTTTTACGAGGAATGACGGGTTTTTTGGGAGGATCGGAGGCTGCCAGCGAAGCCCTGGATGCAGCCCCTAAAAAAACAGCGCGATTGCCTTTGCCCCGTGGCCGTGTAGAATGACGAAGCTGGAGGAGCCGCGACGCATTTGATCGCGGCCCTCCAACGAAATTGTCGGATGACTAGATAGAGGGCAGCCCGGCCGTGCCGGGGGGCCCGTTAGTGAGTAAGCCGACGTGGTCGAATACCTGCGGGTGTTCTGCCACGTCGGTTTTTTTCGTTTTGTGCTGATTTTTGTCCAAGATCCACCTGTTACCCCATGAGGAACCTGATCATGTCCGAGAAGAATTCCGTTGTCGCCGTTTTCGCATCCCACGACCAGGCCGAGGAGGCCGTTCGCCAACTCCAGAAGGACGGCTTCGACATGAAGAAGCTGTCGATCGTCGGCAAGGATTACCACACCGACGAGCACGTCGTCGGTTACTACAACACCGGCGACCGCATGCTGTACTGGGGCAAGTTGGGCGCCATCTGGGGCGGCTTCTGGGGGCTCTTGTTCGGCTCCGCGTTTTTCTGGGTGCCGGGCATCGGCCAGTTGCTCGTGGCCGGCCCGCTCGTCGTGTGGATCGTCGCCGCGCTCGAAGGCGCCGCTGTGACGGGAGGGCTCAGCGCTCTCGGCGCGGGACTGTACAGCATCGGCATCCCGAAGAACAGCATCTTGAAATACGAGACCGAGGTCAAGAACGGCAGCCTGCTGCTGGTAGCCCACGGAACGGCCGACGAGGTGCAACGGGCCAGGGACATCCTGCGTCAGACTGAAGCGGAGACGACGACGGTCCATGCCCAGCGGGCCGCCGTCGGCGTGTAGATTGCCGGCCGTGGTCGGAGCGTGTGTTTTTCGGCCGCGCAAGGTAGTGAGTTTGTTGGAAATCTCGCTGCCGGAAAGGAACGAAACCCAATGAAGAAACTCGTGGTCTTCGATCTCGATGGCACGCTGGCCGAAAGCAAGGCGTCTCTTGATGCGGAAATGTCGGCCCTCTTGCATGACCTTCTCGGTATCGTCAAAGTGGCCGTGATTTCCGGCGGCGGTTGGCCGCAATTCGAAAAACAAGTGCTCGCCCATCTTCCGCACGACGAGCGTCTGAACAATCTGTCTCTGCTTCCTACCTGTGGAACAAAGTTCTATCGATACGCGGGGGATTGGAAAAAGATCTATTCCGAAGATTTCACCGCGGCGGAAAAAGAAAAGATCATCGGCTCTCTCAACCGGGCGATCGGATCAGCGGGCTGCAAGGTCGAAAAGGTCTGGGGAGAGGTCATTGAAGACCGCGGCAGCCAGATCACGTTCTCCGCATTAGGCCAGCAGGCGCCCCTCGCAGAAAAGAAAACATGGGATCCTGACTTCAGCAAGCGGAAGAAGATGAAAGTCTTCCTCGATAAGCTCATCCCCGAGTTCTCCGTGCGCTTGGGCGGCGCGACATCCGTCGACGTCACCAAGCCCGGCATCGACAAAGCCTACGGGATTCAAAAACTCCGCGACACCCTGGGCATTGCGATTCATGACATGATTTATATTGGGGATGCCCTGTTTCCAGGAGGGAACGACTATCCGGCTGAAGAAGCAGGCGCTGTTTCCATCCCGGTAAGAGACCCCCATGAGACGAAACGGGTGATTGAAGCAATCATCGCCTGCTTGGATGGCGCTGAACCGGCACAACTTTTCCAGGAGAAGAGTCGATGAGTGGATTCAAGTTGCAGCGACTGGGATTGATGATGGCGCCCGAAGCGGGCAATCCGCACGAGGTTGAAGGCGTCCTGAATCCGGCGGCCGTTCGCGGCCCCGATCGAAATCTTTACCTGTTTCCACGGCTCGTCGCGCGGGGCAATTATTCGCGCATTGGCATTGCCCGCGTAAAGTTCAACGCGGCCGGCGATCCGTGCGGGGTCGAACGGCTCGGCATCGCCCTGGAGCCGGAAACCGATTATGAGCGCCGGCCCGACGGCAGCGGCGGCTGCGAGGACCCGCGCGTCACGTTCGTGGAACCGCTGAAACGCTACATCATGACCTACGCGGCGCTCTCGTCCATCGGGCCGCGGATCGCCCTGGCCCAATCGGAGGACCTGTTTCACTGGAAACGACTGGGCCTCGCGACCTTTGCTCCCTACGGCGGCATCGACTTCGTCCACGTCGACAACAAGGATGCCAGCCTCTTTCCCGTCGCCATATCCAATCACGCCGGGAAATTGCAGATGGCCATGCTGCATCGCCCCCTTTTCCCTGGCACGCGTCCCGAGGAAACCGCCTGTGAAGCCGCGTCGCGCGAGGTGGATCTCGAATATGAGAGCATCTGGATCTCTTACTGTCCGATGGCCATCGAGGGTCCCGAACCGCAGCACCTGGGCCTGTTCAATTCGCATCACCGCCTGGCGACTCCGGTCTCGCCTTGGGAGCGGCTCAAGATCGGCGCGGGTACTCCGCCGGTCATGACCCGCCACGGATGGCTGGTCCTGTACCACGGCGTGAGCGAAATGGGGGAACCGAGTAACAACGGACATCATTTGTGCTACTCGGCTGGGGTGATGGTGCTCTCGGAAAAGCATCCGCGCGTGATCCGCTATCGTTCGGCAGAGCCGGTATTGACGCCGGAATTGCCTCAAGAGCGCTGCGGGACCATTGCCAACGTCGTGTTCCCCACCGGCATCGACCGCCGCGACGACCTCGGCTTGCCGGACCGCTTCGACGTTTACTATGGGATGGCCGACAACCGGATTGGCGCGGCGCGTCTGGACGTGCCGGAAGTCCTGCCGCCGGGAAGAGTCGTCGACTCGCCGCAAGCCAAAGTGAAACGCGCCCGATTCCGGGAAAAAGCAGGAGCATAGTCATGTTGAAAGCGAATGCAGACAAGCCGGAAGTGAAGCCGGGACCGGCGGACGATCTCAAATCCCTTCCCGTGGCGGAAGTGGAAAAGAAATTGGGTTCGTCGCCGGACGGCCTCAGCCAAGCCGAGGCGCAGAAGCGGCTGACCCAATATGGGCCCAACGAGATTAAAGAAGAGAAGACCAATCCGTTCCTCAAATTCCTCACCTATTTCTGGGGCCCCATCCCGTGGATGATCGAGATTGCGGTCATTTTGTCGGGCGTGGTCGGGCACTGGGAGGATTTTGGCATCATCCTCTTCTTGCTTGTCTGCAACGGCGTGGTCGGATTCTGGGAAGAACGCCAGGCGGGCAACGCCATTGCCGCCTTGAAGGCCAGCCTGGCGATCAAGGCCCGCGTGAAACGCGATGGGAAGTGGATCAACCCCGCGGCGCGTGAATTGGTGCCGGGCGACGTCATCCGCATGCGCCTGGGAGACATTGTACCGGCCGATGCCCGCTTGCTGGACGGCGACCCCGTGGAAGTGGATCAATCCGCGCTCACAGGCGAGTCGTTGCCCGCCGAGCGCAAACCGGGCGAGGCCGTGTTTTCCGGTTCGATCATTCGTCAGGGTGAAATCGGCGGACTGGTCTATGCCACGGGCGCCAACACCTACTTCGGCAAGACCGCGCAACTGGTGCAGGAGGCGCACACGGTCAGCCATTTTCAACAGGCCGTATTGAAGATCGGCAAGTACTTGATCATCCTCGCGGTGGCCCTGGTGGCGGTGATTATTACGGTCGGTATCATCCGCGGCGAGCCGATGCTCTACGCCAAACCTCCCAAGGATCCCGTCCTCTTGTTCGCCCTCATCCTCACGGTCGCAGCCATTCCCGTGGCCATGCCTACGGTGCTGTCGGTGACGATGGCCGTCGGCGCCCGCCTGCTCGCCAGGAAACGAGCAATCGTGAGCAAGTTGGTGGCCATCGAGGAATTGGCGGGCGTGGACGTGCTCTGCTCGGACAAGACCGGCACCTTGACCCAAAACAAACTGACGCTGGGCGATCCGTTCAGCGTACACGATGTCCCCGCCGATCAAGTGGTCCTCGACGCCGCCCTGGCGTCGCGTGCCGACAATAACGACACCATCGATCTGGCGGTCCTGGGCGGACTGAAAGACAAGGATTCGTTAACGGCCTATGAGGTGCTCCATTTCCGGCCGTTCGACCCGGTACACAAGCGGACCGAGGCCGCCGTCAAAACCAAAGACGGAAAGACGTTCAAGGTGACGAAGGGCGCGCCGCAGGTGATTCTGGCGTTGTCGGCCAATGCCGGGCAGGTGAAACCCGCCGTCGAGAAGGCCGTCAACGAATTCGCGGCCCGCGGCTTCCGCTCGCTGGGCGTAGCACGGGCCGAGGGCGGCGGGCCCTGGCAGTTTGTCGGCGTTTTGCCCTTGTTCGATCCGCCGCGGGAAGATGCCAAGGCGACGATCGCGACCGCGCGGCAGATGGGCGTCGAGGTCAAGATGGTTACAGGCGATGCACTGGCCATCGCCCAGGAAACTGCCAAAAAGTTGGACATGGGCACGAATATCCTCGACGCCGCCACCCTGGGCGACTCCAAGAAGCAAGAGACCGCGGCAGTCGCCGCGTCCATCGAAAAGGCCGACGGCTTCGCGCAGGTCTTCCCCGAACACAAGTTCCACATCGTGGATGTCCTGCAAAAACGCGGCCACATCGTCGGCATGACGGGCGACGGGGTGAACGACGCCCCCGCGTTGAAGAAGGCCGACTGCGGCATCGCCGTTTCGGGCGCGACCGACGCGGCCCGCGCGGCGGCGTCCATCGTGCTGGTGGCGCCGGTCTCTCGGTGATCATCGACGCGATCAAGGAGAGCCGCAAGATCTTCCAGCGGATGAACAGCTACGCGATCTACCGCATCGCCGAGACGCTGCGCGTGCTGTTGCTGATGACGCTGGCGATCCTGATCTTCAAGTTTTATCCGGTGACCGCGGTGATGATCGTGATGATCGCGCTGCTCAATGACGCCGCGATCCTGTCCATCGCCTATGACAATGTTCATTACAAGGACAAGCCCGAAGCCTGGAACATGCGCATGGTGCTGGGGATCTCCACCGTGTTGGGCGTCATTGGGGTCGTCTCTGCCTTCGGCTTGTTCTATCTCGGTGAGCGCGTCTTTAATCTCGACCGCGCGCACATCCAGACCCTAATGTATTTGAAACTGTCCGTGGCGGGACATCTGACGATCTTCCTGACGCGGACGCGCGGCCCCTTCTGGTCGATCCGCCCCGCGCGAATTCTATGGGTGGCAGTGCTCGGTACGCAAATTGTGGCGACGCTGATCGCAGTTTATGGACTGTTCATGACACCCCTTGGCTGGGGTTGGGCGCTGTTCGTCTGGGGCTACGCCCTGGCTTGGTTCCTCGTGAATGACCGCGTGAAACTGCTCGCGTACAGGGTGTTCGATCCAACTGCCATGCCCCTTTTGGCCAAGAAACCATGACCATCAGCACCAAGCGAATCAGTGTAGACCTTGCAGACAAAAGGGCGGCTCGGATCCCGTCGCTGGTGGCAGACCTGGCAAGTCCTCGTCCGGTTGTTCGGACGAAGTCGCGAAAGGCGCTGGTCGCGATCGGAAAACCCGCCGTGCCTTCACTCATTCGACTCCTTTCGCATGGCAAGCCACACGTGCGCTGGGAAGCGGCCAAGGCGCTGTGCGGCATCGCCGATCCGCTTGCCGCAGCTGCCCTGGTCAATGCCTTGGACGACCGCGATGCCGACGTGCGCTGGCTGGCGGCCGAGGGGCTGGCAGCTCTGGGACGCGAGGGGCTGCAACCTTTGTTGGCGGCACTGCTGCAGCGGGCTGAATCAGGTTGGTTTTGCGAGGGTGCGCACCACGTCTGTCACACTTTGCTCAAGAGGAGACGGTTCGGCCCGATTCTGCGGCCTGTATTGGCGGCCCTGAAAGAATCCGAGCCGGGAGTTGCGGCCCCGCCGGCCGCCTATACCGCGCTATCGAGACTGCGAGAGTTGTCGTGAGGACACGCTAGGGATTGGAATCCCGGGCCGCCTGCACCCCGTTGATGGAGGAGTGATGTTATGCCAAATGAAGTTTCGCTGGATTATGAACCAAGTGCAAGCGGGTCCTGCGGCCGGGCGGGCGGATCGTCGTCGTGGCCATTTCCAAGGAGGGTAAAGACGGCAAAGAAGGCAAGGAAGGGTTGATCGTTCAGGCCTTCGAGTGGACGCATCGCCACTTCCCCAACCTGATGGACTGCCGGCCGATCTATGCCCGCCGCGCACTCGAGGCGACGGGCTTTGTCATCGAGGACTCACGGACGGAATCGATGTGGGTTCCCGTGGAGATCGTGAGGGGCAGAAAAACACCGGAAAGGAACACGACATGGAATTAGGTATGATCGGACTGGGCCGGATGGGAACGAACATGGTGCGGCGCCTTCTGCGCCGGACACCGGTGCATCGTTTACGACATTCATTCGGAAGCGGTGCAGGCACTCGTCCAAGAGGGGGCCGTCGGGGCCACGTCGCTCGAAGACTTCGCGCAGAAGCTGGCGAAACCTCGCGCCGTCTGGATGATGGTGCCAGCGGCGGTGGTCGATCCCACGCTGACGGCCCTTGTTCCTCTCCTGGAACGCGACGACGTGGCCATCGACGGCGGCAACTCCTACTATCACGATGACATCCGCCGGGACGCCGAGTTAAAACCGAAAGGCATTCACTATGTCGACGTCGGGACCAGCGGCGGAGTCTGGGGGTGGGAGCGCGGCTACTGCCTGATGATCGGCGGTGAGGAGGCTGTCGTCCAACGCCTCGACCCCGTCTTTGCCTCCCTGGCTCCAACCATCGAGTCGGCGCCGCGCACGCCCGGTCGGGAGAAGGCGGGCGGCACCGCCGAGCACGGCTACCTGCACTGCGGGCCGGCCGGCGCCGGCCACTTCGTCAAGATGGTCCACAATGGGATCGAATACGGCCTCATGGCCGCCTACGCGGAGGGGCTGAACATTCTTCGTCACGCCAACGCCGGCAAGCGGGGCACCCGGTACTCCGAGTCGCGATCTGCCGATGCTGAGACCACTCCGCTCCGCCATCCCGAACACTATCAATACGACCTGAATCTGGCCGACATCGCCGAAGTTTGGCGCCGCGGCAGCGTGATTGCCTCATGGCTGCTGGACCTGACCGCGCAGGCGCTGCTGGGCAGCCCGGATCTGGCGGACTTCAAAGGCCGGGTTTCCGATTCGGGCGAGGGCCGATGGACGATCATGGCGGCCATCGATGAGTCGGCCCCGGCCCCGGTGATCAGTGCCGCGCTCTACGATCGTTTCAGCTCGCGCGGCGAGGCCGATTTCGCCGACAAGGTGCTCTCCGCGATGCGCCATGCCTTCGGCGGTCACGTGGAGAAGCCTGCCGCCTCCACAGGAGGCGACGCATGACCGCCTCGCGTTCGGACGCACTGGTGCTATTCGGCGTAACGGGTGATCTCGCGCACAAGATGATCTTTCCGGCGCTCTATGCGATGGCGAAACGAGACGCCCTGAAGGTTCCGGTCATCGGCGTCGCCTTCGATAACTGGAGCCTGGCGGATCTGCGCAATCGCGCGAAGGACAGCATTAAGCAGTCGGGCCGGCTCGATGACCGGCGGGCCCTGAACCATCTTCTGTCCCTGCTCAGTTACGTGAGCGGGGACTACAACGACCGGGGCACGTTTGCGAAGATCAAAGAGGCGCTGGGCCGCGCTCGTCGCCCGGCACATTACCTCGCCATCCCGCCCTCGCTCTTCCCGACGGTGATTACGGGGCTCGGTGCTGCGGACTTGGCTGATCATGCACGCGTCATCGTGGAAAAGCCGTTCGGACGCGACCTAGCCTCAGCGCGAGAGCTCAACCGCGTGGCGAGATCGGTCTTCCCGGAAGACTCGATCTTCCGCATCGATCACTTCCTCGCGAAGGAAGCGATCATGAATATCCTCTATTTCCGCTTCGCCAATTCGTTCCTGGAGCCGATCTGGAACCGCAACTACGTGGCCAGCGTTCAGATAACCCTGTCCGAGAATTTCGGCGTGGAGAACCGCGGCGCGTTTTACGAAACGGCCGGTTGTTTGCGGGACGTGATCCAGAACCACCTCTTCCAAGTCGTTTCGCTGCTTGCCATGGAGCCGCCGGCCTATCGGGGCTTTGGCGCCGTCCATGGCGAAAAGGCCAAGGTTTTCCAGGCCATGCGTCCTCTACAGCCCGACGACCTGGTGCGCGGCCAGTACGCGGGCTACCGGAAAGAGCCAAATGTGGCAAAGAACTCCGATGTCGAGACTTTCTGCGCCCTGCGACTGTTCATCGACTCGTGGCGATGGGACGGAGTGCCCTGGTATCTGCGCTCCGGAAAATGCCTGGCGGAAACGACGCACGAGGTCATTGTGCAGTTGAAGCGGCCGCCGCAGGATCTCTTCGCCGACTCCCAGCCGGCGACCGGCCGTACCAACTACCTGCGATTCCGGCTCTCCCCCAGTTCGGCTGTCGCGCTGGCAGCTCGCGTCAAGCGCCCAGGGAAGGAGTTCGTCGGCGACCAGAAAGAACTTTACATGCTCGAAGAACAGCCGGGAGAAGAACCGCCCTACGAGCGGCTCTTGGGCGACGCCATGGTCGGCGACGGCGCGTTGTTCACCCGCGAGGACGCAGTTGAAGCCGCTTGGGCGGTGGTCGAGCCAGTCCTCGGGACCCACCACCGCACCCACGCCTACAATCGCGGGACCTGGGGACCGATAAAGGCCGACGCCCTGATCGCACCCGACGGCTATTGGCATAACCCCAGGGCCGAGGAAGTGTGACTGTTTTGACATTTCCAGTACTGGAATCGTTCACGCCGCCAGAGTGACAGGCACCTGCCGGGATTTTCTTCGCCAACGGTTTCTGGGAGAATGTGAAAAGACTTCACGGAGCAACAGCGATGCACTTTCCTTGGTGGTACGTTCCCCTTCTCACGGCACCGATGCTGATCGCGATCGTGTCGACCGCCCACATGCTGGTGGCGCATTACGCCGTGGGCGGAGGACTATTTCTGGCCGTAGAGGTCAGCCATGCCTACCGCACGCGGAATGTCGACTACCTTGCTTATCTGAAGCGGCACGCAAAATTCTTTGTCCTGCTCACGGTCGTGTTCGGCGCGGTCACCGGCGTCGGCATCTGGTGGACGATCGGCCTGGCATCGCCGTTGGCCACGCGGATCCTGCTACAGACCTTTGTCTTCGCCTGGGCCGTGGAGTGGGTCTTTTTCCTCTTGGAAATCGTCTCCGCCTTCGTCTTCTATTACTATTGGGACCGCCTGCCGCAGAAGATCCATACGACGGTCCTGTGGATTTACGCCATCTCAGGCTGGGCCAGCTTGGCGATCATTTCCGCGATCACGGCTTTCATGCTCGACCCCGGCGATTGGCTCAAGGACGGCAACATTCGGCCAACAGCTTCCACGGCGCCGCCATCGGCACGGCCCTCAACACAGGCGACCCGCGACTCCGGCCGCGCTGGCTGCTGATGTTCGGTCTGGCCTTGACGACCACGGCCGCCTGGGTCGTAATCGACGCCGGCTGGTTCGCCGGCCGCGAGAGCGACGACTATCACCGCTGGGTTCGCCGCTTCGCCTGGAAGCTTTACCTGCTGGGCATCGCCTGGTTCGCAGTCGCCGGCAGTTGGTATGTCTTCGGCACATGGTCCGCCGCAACGAAAGAAGTGATGTTGAAAAAGCCTTGGATTGCGTTGACTGCTGCCACGGCACTCGCTCCGGGCATGGCATGGCTTCTGCTGTTGTTGAGCGGCCGAAACGGCGGACGTGTCGGCCGACCGCTGGCCGCTCTGGTGGGCGTTGCACAATTCGGCGTGGTGCTGCTGAATGCCGTCAGCCGTCAGATCGTGCAGCACTTGGAGATCGGCGCGACGTACAACATCTTCGAACAACCAGCCCGCGTGCAATGGGCCCCGCTGGCGATTTTTGTGTCAGTTGCCGCCTTGGCGCTGTTTGTGGTCGGGTGGCTGGTCTTTCAGGTGGCAAGGTTGCCGGCGAACACCAATTCAACGTAGAACTGCAAAACCGCAAAAGGCCTATTGCCTTTGCCCCTTGGCTGCGTACAATTATGGTGTTGGAAGAGTCGCAACGCAGTTGATCGCGACTTTCCATCAAAATTGTCGGATGACTAGATAGAGGGCAACTCGGCCGTGCCGAGGGGCTCGTTAGCGAGTAAGCCGACGTGGTCGAACTCCTTCGGGTGTTCTGCCACGTCGGCTTTTTTCGTTTGAGAGGTGATGGAATGGTGCTTAGGAAGCGTTTTCTGCTGATACTGACGGCGGTTTTACCACTACGGACCACGGTTGCGAGTTGTACCGCAGCAAATCGCCATGAGCAATGAAATACCGACTATGACTGATCCACCGCTGGATGACACTGTGCGAGCGCGGATGCAAGGCATCCGCCGCGACATTGACCGGGATCTGGTGGACGTTTCCGCCAGCGCCCACAGCATGGTCGACTGGAAGCACTACGTGACGACCTATCCGTGGGTCTGCTTGGGAGCGGCGGCCGCGCTGGGATTCCTGGTCGTTCCCAAACGATCGGCGGCGATCAACGCCGAGGTGGCTGCCCCGACCGAACCGGCAAAGGTCGGCCGTCCCGTCGCCACTTCGTCGCCGAGCGCCACGCGGGGATTGATCGATGCGATTGTGGCCGCCGCGGTCAGCGTCGCGGTGCGCGAGACAATCGCCTACTTTGGCCCACGTGTCGAAACATTCCTGGGGATAACAAAAGATCCCGCCAGAAACCATCATGATTCAAATCAAACGTCCTAAAGTATCGAATAACGGCGCCAGCCAATCCTCGCCTGGGCTCGAGAATGGCGAGGTGGCCGGCATGGCCCGCAAGCGACCATCGCAGATGGTACGCGCGATCGAGCGGTTCGTGGCCCGACGGCCAGGTTACTGCCTGGCGGCGGCACTCTCCGTCGGGGTCGCGCTAGGATGGTGGGTGAAACGACGATGAGTCAACGCAACGGATCAAGCACAGCCCCGTCTGTCGGGGTCGCCAAGGACGTGGGCGAATTGACGCACGACATCGTGTCGCTGGCCGAACTTCAGTTCGAGCTGTTCCGAAACGACTGCCGCAAAGGCCTGAAGGGACTGCTGCTGCCCGTCGCGCTGTTGCTGCTGGCGGTAATTGTGGCTGCCGGCACGGTGCCGGTTGCACTGATCGTCGTTGCCGAGATCCTCACGCAAGCCGCCGGCCTCTCGCGGGCAGCGAGTTTTTCGATCGCTGCCCTGGGCGGATTCGGCGTGGCAGTGGCCATAGGAATTGTGGGATGGTCCCGCATCCGCGGAGTCGGGCGTGTTTTTGAGCGGTCCCGCGAAGAATTAGCCCGCAATATGAATTGGATCAAGCAATCTTTGAAACGGCCGGTCGAGGCAGAATCGCCTCAAGAAACTTTTAACCAATGAGGAAAATCCATGTCGAACACAACTGATCAGCTTGGCCAACAGGCAAAAGAAGTGGCTGAAGACTTCCAGGAAATGGGCGGGGCCGTCAGGGACGCCGCCCAGGCGAAGCTTGGCGAAGTGGGCGAGAAAGCCGCGGAATACTGCCAGCAAGCACAGGACAAAGTCCACGGCTTCGCCTGCGTCTGCGAGCAATTCATCCGCGAGCGGCCGCTGCGGTCCGTCTTGATTGCGGCTGGCATCGGCTGGGTGCTCGGCCGCTTTTGGAATCGCCGCTAACGGGAGATAGACCGATGGCGCCCTTGGACCAATTCGTCAAATCGGCGTGGATGCTGGGGGCGACCGCCGTGGTCGTGGCGGTCCTTTACCTGGGCAAGGGCCTGCTCGTCCCCTTGACGCTGGCCGTGCTGCTGAGCTTCCTGCTCAGCCCGGTCTGCGATTGGCTGGAGCGGCGCAGGCTGGGCCGCATCCCGGCCGTATTGCTCACGGTAATCCTGGGCTTTGCGGTGCTGGGCCTCGCGGCCTGGACGGCGATGGTGCAAATGACCGCCCTGGCTCCCAAAATGCCCGAGTACCAGGACAACCTCCAGGCCAAACTCCATGCGGTGAACGACTACTCGATCGCCGCGTTGAAAAAGGTAACCCGATCCGCCGAGGACGTTGGCCAGAACCTGCCCCAGGCCCAGCAGGCCAAGGCCCCGCAGGGGACCGACGAGCGGCCCTATTCGGTCCACGTCCTTTCCGACCCGGTGAGTCCCCTGCAACTCCTCGGTCAAACCTTCGGCACGCTCGTCGAGGTCTTGGGCATGTCCGGGATCGTCGTGATTCTTGTCGTTTTCTTTCTCGTCCGGCGCGAGGACTTGCGCGACCGTTTCATCCGGCTGGCGGGAAAAGGTCAAGCGTCCGTGACCACGCAGATGCTGGAAGACGCTGCCACGCGGGTCAGCCGATACCTGTCGATGCTGTTTCTGATCAATGCCGGTTTCGGCATTGCGATCGGCATCGGGCTCTGCCTGATCGGAGTTCCCAATGCCGTCCTATGGGGCATCCTGGCGGCGACCTTCAGGTTCGTTCCCTTCATCGGCACGTGGATTGCCGCGGCGGCGCCGATCGGCCTGGCGATGGCCATCTCGACGGGCTGGTTGGCGCCGATTCTCACGCTGGGGCTGTTTGCGGTCCTGGAACTCTTCTGCGGCAATGTCGTCGAGCCATGGCTTTATGGCCGCGGCACCGGCGTGTCGGGGGTGGCTGTGCTGGTGGCGGCCGTCTTCTGGACATGGTTGTGGGGCATTGTGGGACTGCTGCTGGCGACCCCCTTGACGGTCTGCCTTCTGGTGATCGGCAAGCACGTCCCCCAACTTTCCTTCTTGCACATTCTGCTGGGGAATGAGCCGGTCTTCGAGCCCAAGCGGCGGGTCTATCAGCGGCTCCTGGCCGGAGATCAGGAAGAGGCCACCGAACTGGTCGACGATGATTTGGAGAACAAACCCCTGGTGGAGGTCTACGACACGCTGCTCATCCCGGCCCTGGCCTTGGCCGAAACCGATTGGCATCGCGGCGAGTTGGACGAGGGCCGGCACAAGTTTATTTTGCAGAGCCTGCGGGAGATGATCAACGAGAAGGCAGAGGACCAGCCGGACGTGCCAGCAAAAGAGGGCACCGAGGAGGGCAGTCGGGTACCCGCTTGCGGGTGGCGGCCGTGCATCCTCTGCCTGCCCGCCCGCGACGAAGCGGACGAGATCGCCGGAATGATGCTGGCGCAATTGCTGGCGAGCCGGAATACCGGGTGCCCCGGCGAATGCCTCGTGCAGTCCGTGGCGTTTACGGCTGCGGCCGGCGAGGTGGTCGATCTTCTCCGGCGGCAGACACCCGACGTGGTCTGCATTTCGGCCACACCGCCCGTCGCCGTGATGCACGCCCGTCACCTGTGCAAGATCGTTCGCGGCCGATTTCCGCGCGTACACGTGGTGGTGGGATTGTGGGACGCGCAAGGCGATCTGAGCAAGGCGCGGGCGCGGATCGGCGGGGCCGCCACGACGCACGTGGTTGCGACGCTGGCCGAAGCGCAAGAGCAGGTCCGCCTGCTGATCCGGCCGCCGACCCTGGGTACAGGGTGCCCGCCGCCGCCCGAGAAAGAGGCGCATCCCGATAGCGGTGCGGTGGTCATGGCAGCGGCGCAGCCGTGAAGAACTTGGAATAAAGGCAAATTGCCTCTTGCCTTTGCCCGATGGCCGCGTAGAATGAAAGTGTGAGAAGAGTCGCGGCGCACTTCGGCGCGAGTCTTCAACGAAATTGTCGGATGACTAGATAGAGAGCAACCCGGCCGTGCCGAGGGGCTCGTTAACGAGTAAGCCGACGTGGCGGAATGCCGCATGGTGTTCCGCCACGTCGGCTTTTTTTGTTCTTGGCGACATGCCACGTTGGTAACCAAAAGGGAGAAGCCTCGCGGCCGGAATAATTCTGCCGGTCAAGGGACAAATCCCGTATTTTTAGGGAGAGTTGACATGCTTGGTACTATTTTGCTCGTGTTGTTGGTTCTGATGCTCCTGGGGTCGTTGGGTACGCTGCCCAACTGGTCTCACAGCCGAAGCTGGGGCTATGGCCCGAGCGGCGGGATGGGTTTGATTGTGGTGATCCTGCTCGTCGTACTCCTCTTTAGAGGCTTCTGATCGCCGGAGGGAGACTTCACAATGTTTCGATTTGTTTGGACGTTGATCCTGGGCGGGTTGCTCGCGGCCATCGGCTGCGAGCAAAAGCCCGCTGACCAGGCTCCCGGAAAGGTCACGTCCGCAGACGTCCGCCACGACGCCGGCCAGGCCGCCGATACGGCCGCCGAGTACTCCCGGCAAACCAAGGAGGAGTTCGAGAAAAAGCTCGAGACCCGGCTCAAGGAGTTGGACGGCGAGATCGCCAAGCTCCGCGAGAAAGGTCGCAGCCTGAAGGACAAGGCCAAGGCCGACTGGGACCAGAAGATGACGGAACTGGAGACGAAGCGGGATGCCGCCCGTGCCAAGTTGGTCGAGGTCCGCGACTCAAGCGGCGAAGCATGGAAGAATGTCCAAAAGGGCGCCCAGTCGGCCTATGACGATTTGGACAAGGCATTCCACGATGCGTCGCGGGAATTCTGAAAGAGGTCAATATGACCAGTGAGCAAAAGGTGCGATCGAGGGTCCTCTTGGTGTCGTACCCCAAGATCGTATTCTTGTATCCATCGGTTGTGATAGGGCTGGTCGCGGCGATCTACCTGAGCCTTGCCTGGCAGCCTTTTGATACGACCAACACGGCGGCGATTGTGCTCTCGGTGGTCTTCCTGGGCGTGTGGGCCATGAATCTGGTTGTCCTGGCCTTTGACTTTCCCCGTGCGACTTCGCTGTCGCTCCTGTTTCTTTTTATCATGGTGGTTATGGGGTGCGTGCTGTTGTCGGTGCTGAGGCCCGAGGTTCTCCCCTACATTGCCGGGAAGCTCGAAACATTCCACCCCTTTGCCAACGCGAGTTTCTATTGGACTTTTTCCATCAGTCTGGGGCTGGCGATGCTGGGAGCAATGCTTGTGGCCCGCTTCGACTGCTGGGAAGCGCGGGCCAACGAACTGTTGCACCACCAGGGACTGTGGGGTGACGTGGATCGTTTTCCCGCCCCGGGAGTGCGAGTTGACAAGGAGATCAGCGACGTCTTCGAGTATCTCCTGCTTCAATCGGGACGCCTTGTCCTGCACATCAACAGCGAACGGAGCGCCGTTGTCTTGGAAAACGTCCCCTTCATCAAGAGGAAGGAAAAGGCCCTCACGCGACTGCTGGGAACGCTGCAGGTCGCCGTCCGCCCGGAAGGCAAGGAACCGGCCGAGTAGTCCGGGCAGGTGCTGGTTCTGGAACTGGCGGTGAAACCGGAGGTTTGAAATCCATGATCAAGCAGAACGCTCTTGTAGCCAAAGCAAACGGTGCCATTCCGGCCAACGGAAAGTCGTTCAAGGACATATCGCCCGATCGCAAGCGAGCATTATGCAAAGCCAACGTGGGAGTCGGCGACGGCCACTTCGGCCTGGAAGGAATCCGGGAACGTGCCAGGCTGTTCGGGGGATCGGCGACCATCAGGAGCGTCTTGGGCGCGGGAACCCGGATCGTGGTCCACTTGCCGCTCGTGGAAGAAGCGGGCGGAAAAGCGTAACCCCTCTTGCCTTTGCCCCGGTGCGGCGTACAATGCTGCTAGTGGAAGAGTCGCGGCACACTGGATCGCGACTCTCCCCGTGAAATTGTCGGATGACTGGATGAAGAGCAATTCGGCCCTGCCGAGAGGCCCGTCAGCGAGTAAGCCGACGTGGCGGGATACCTTCGGGTATCCCGCCACGTCGGCTTTTTTTGTGGTTTTGTTATTGCACGAGCCGCCGCGGTGCTGTCGACCCGACAGCGTGCGCCGGCATCACAGCCTGTCAATTCAGGCGGAAGGAGAGTGTCTTATGAGAGTTTTCACGATTTCGTTTGTGGCCTTGCTCGCCCTGGTCGCGCTAAGTCCGCAGGTGGCGACCGCGGGTCACGGTAGAGGCGGCGGTCACAATGGCGGACGCGGCGGCTACTATGGTGGAGGCGGTGGCTACTATGGTGTCGGCGTCGGCGTCGGCGTCTATGGCGGAGGGGGCTTGTACGGTAACCCCTACGGATACGGGTATGGCGGCAATTACGGCTACTACCAGCCCGCGACGCCCTATGTCGTGCAGCGGCCCATTCTCGAAAATCCGGTCTTTTCCGGCCTGCCGATCGAAATTACCAATCCGGCTGCCAGTGGCGCGACGTTGAGCTACGTGCTCAATGACGTCTCCTACTCGATTCCGCCGGGTTACAGTCAGAACCTGACCCTGGATCGGTCCTGGGTGATCAGCTTCAGCCGCGGCGGGAACTTCGGTCCGGCGCGATACGGGTTAGAGCCGGGCTTGTACACCTTTACCAACACGGATCACGGCTGGGAACTGTATCACGCAGCGACGCCGCAGCCCAGCGCCGTGCAAGCGCCGTCGAACACGTTGCCGATGAATCGGACGCCGCCCGCTGCGATGCCCGTGACTCCACCGGCGCCGGGACTCTAGAAACAGGCCAGATAACGGAAGTGTTACATCAAGGAGGGTATCTATGTTGAACAGAAAAACTTCGTTTCCATCGCGGCCAAACGGCTCGACTCCGGTTCGCGTCTTGATGGCCGATCCCGATAGGGCGCCGGCGTGTCGCGAACTGCTCTTGCGGGAGGGCTTCGAACTGAGAACGGCGGTCAGCGGGCTGGAGTGCGTCGCGCGGATGCGCGAGCAGGCGCCGGACGTGCTCGTGCTGGAACCGCAAATTCCGTGGGGCGGCGGCGACGGGGTCCTCGCGATCATGGGCGAGGTTCCTCGGCTTGCGGCCGTTCCCGTGATGGTCCTGACTGCGTGCCGCGATCCGCGTGTTTTGAACCGCGTGGCGCGCTTTCCGATCAGCGACTATCACCTCAAACCGATCGCGCCCGAGCGATTGGCGGAAAGGCTCCGCACCCTGCTCGCTCATCCCAAATTGCGTTTCACCCTGGCGGAACAAACCGGTCGCCTGGAATGTGAGATCGCGAGGCGGACCGGCGATCGCGTCCGGAACCTGCGCGTCGAGACTGTTGACGGGCGGGTCATCGTCCGCGGCTGCTGCGACTCGTACCACGTCAAGCAACTGGCGCTGGCCGCCGTGCGGGATGCGTTTGAAGCCTCGGAATCCCAATGCGACAGGATCGAGATGGCCGTTGAAGTTTGTTGAATAACAAGAAACTGGAGAATTGTCCACGGGATCGAGCCAATTTCGCAGCGAGCAGGAAGACGAGCGGAGCGTGGGTTCCCAAAGAGAACGGCCCTCTTGCCTTTGCCCCGGAGAAGCGTACAATAAAGGTGTTGGATGAGTCGCGAGGCACTTGATCGCGACCGTCCAACGAATTTGTCGGATGACTAGATAGAGGGCAACCCGGCTGTGCCGGGGGGCTCGTTAGCGAGTAAGCCGACGTGGCGGAATACCTGCCGGTGTTCCGCCACGTCGGCTTTTTTTTCGAGAGTCAAGAAGAGGAGTTTTTTCATGTTGCCAACGACACTGAGTCTGGTTGGAGCAGTTATCCTGGGCCTCGACATTTTCGCCATGGTCAGCGTGCTGATAGGGCACTCCGGGGTCATGCGCAAGCTGATGTGGATTGCGGTGATCTGGTTGCTGCCAATCGTGGGCATGGGGCTTTACTTTCTCATTGGCCGAAGCCCGGCGGACGCCCACGCATGAAGCAAGGCCATCGTAGGAAAGGTGATCAAACCAATGGATAGGAAGAGTTGCACGCTGGCACTGACGGCGGTTTTGGCCCTCAGTCTTTGCAAACTACAGATGGTCGCGGCCCAAGTCCCGCCCCAAGCCAATCAAAACTACGGCACATTCGGCAACCGCACGCTGGGGCAGCCGTTGGTCCCGGCCCCCAGCACGTTCGGCGGCGGGATTCAGACCGCCCCGGGCGGGAGCTTTGTCGGACGGTCGGGCGGCCCGCCCGCGTCCGCCGCGCCGGGACCGCAGAACAACGCGCGCATGCCCGCGCCCGGCGCCGCGGCGCAGCCGGCCCTGAACGTCGCTGTTTCGCCTCAATCGCCCGCGGCGGAGCGGGACGCTCCCGAACTCCCGTCCCTCACGAATTTGGCACCCTTGTCGGTCCCCGCAACGAATGGGCCGGAAGGCACGGTCCGGACCGCGCCGGCCCTTGGCCCGACTGCCGGCAGCGCGCCGCCAGCCGTCAGCCCGCGGCAACCCTACTCCCGCTCAGCGGAGCTGTCCGATCGCATGACGCAGATCGCACGCACCAAGGACCTGCTCTTCGGTCCGGCCATCGACGTCTACGTGAGCAACAACGTCGCCCTCATTCAGGGCGCCGTTGGCACGCCCGGCGACGCCACCCGGTTGGCGACCGCCCTGGCTCACGAGCCGGGGGTTCTGCGGATCGACAGCCGATTGGTGGCCCTCGGTTCCGTCCAGGCCACGGCCCAGGATGGTAGCGGAGGCCAAGGTCCTCCGGGCGACGGGCAGCAGGGGACCGGCGGCGCCGGGACCCAGCACGAGGCAGGCCCAAACACGGGCAAGACCGCGGACGCGGCAATAGAATTCTCCGGTGGCCCCATCTCGATTAGCAATCCGGCCACGAACACCGCGACCCTCAGCTACTCGCTTGGCGGCGTTGCCTTTACGATCCCGCCGGGCTATCACCAGAACTTTCGTAACGATCGCGCCTGGGCAATCCGCTTCAGCCCGGGCGCTAACCGGGATGAGGTTCAATACCGGCTTCATACGGGCCTTTACACGTTTACCAGTACGGACCACGGCTGGGAACTGTACCACAGCAAGTTGCCATGAAAAAACTGAAGAATCGTCCACGGGATCATGCCTATTTCGCAAGTAGCGGGTGCGGCCGGATTTCCATCATTGAGGTAGAAGATTGCGCATGAAGAGTTTATTTGCTGGTCATGGCGAACAAGGAAGGCATCGAGGATTCCCACGCCTTGACGGCCGACGCCAAACTGACCCTGGACGGGAAGACCTGCACGGCGGCCGATCTGAAGCCGGGAACGAAGATCCGCGTGACTTTGCAGAACGACGCGTCGCACGCCGCGATCCGCGTCGAGGCGATCGAAAAGAATCCGGAGTTCGCGAGCCTCTAAGAAAGGAGATTTATCATGTACATCGGCGGCGGGTTATTGACCCTTGTGGTTGTCGTGGTGGTGGTTGTGTTCTTTGTTCGCGGCTTTTGAGCCTTCACGGAACCGAGAGTTACGGAAAGTCTGCCAAGGCATGACCAGGGCACTGGCAGCCCAGGAACAGAGAGTGCCCTGATTTTATTTCTTTCGTTGTTGCGCAAGCAACGGCGACGACCAAGGCTTGAACCTTGGATAATCTCAAAAGGGAGGCTTATCATGTACATCGGTGGCGGGTTGGTGACGCTTGTGCTCATCGTCTTGCTAGTCTTGTTCGTGCTTCGCCGTTGAGCGTTCACAAAAACGAGACCGGTTTCAAAACCTCATTCTTCAGGAGTCAGGTTGTGCGCGTACGTTATAGTCAGTTACTTAACAACCTCTAGCAAAAGGAGTCACCATCATGGGTGGCAAGACAGACGTGGTAAAAGGCCGAATCAAGGAAGCCGCCGGGGCACTGACCGGCAACGACAAGCTTCGTGACGAAGGAAAGACTGACCAGGTCGTCGGGAAGACGAAACAGGCCGTCCAAAAGGCTGCCGACACGGTGAAGAAAGCCGTGAAAAAAGTGACCGGGTAAGCCCGCACGGATAGGATCTTTAGGCGTGCAGTAAGAGAAGACTGCCGAGGGGTCAACAGGACGCTGGCAGCCCAGGAACAGAGAGTGTCCTGATTTTTTGCAGGAGTTGAGAAATGGAATCGATCGTGCTTTTCCCGCCGTTGTTTGCGGCGGCCGGTTATTCGCTCATGTACTTGCTCGGTGGAGGCGGCCTTTTCGGCGCGATCGTGATTTTCTTTATCGCGAAGATGTTCGGCCGGTAGTCCGCATGGCCACTCGGGTCTTGGCCATCGGTCAGGGTTAGCGTAGAATGACGCCAATTGCCTGCATTTACGTCGGCTTTTTTCGTTGAGCGTGGCCTGCCGCGGTGCGCCGGCAAGCGCCGAGGCCCGGCAGGCGTGGAAAACAGGAATGCATTCCCAAGAAAGAGCAACCTATGCGCGGACAACGTCAACCCATCCCCAAGGTGGCGACTAAGATCACCGGCCTGGACGAAATCCTGGAGGGCGGACTTCCCCGCGGCCGGACCACGGTGATCAGCGGCGGCCCGGGCTCCGGCAAGACGGTGCTGGGCCTGGAGTTCCTGTGCCGCGGGGCGATGGCGGGCGAGCCCGGCGTGTTCGTCACCTTCGAAGAGCGGGCCGACGCCATCCGCCTGAACGCGGCGGCGATGGGCTGGGACCTGGCGGCCTCGGAAAAGGCCGGCAAGATAGCCATCATCGAGGCCCGCTTGCCGGAAGAAGAAATCGTCGCCGGCGATTTCGACATTCAGGGCCTTCTGGCGATCGCGGGCGGGCACGTCAAGCGGATCGGCGCACGGCAAATCGTGATGGATGCGCTCGACGTTCTGCTGCGGATTTACGAAGACGCGAAGCGCGAACGCAATGAGCTGTCCAGGCTCCATGATTGGTTGACCGATCAGGGGCTGACGAGCGTGCTTTCAGTGAAGACCCGCCGCGACAACGATCAGGAGGCCCAGTACGAGTTCCTGGACTTCATGGCGGACTGCGTGATCCGCCTCGACCATCGCGTACTGGGCCAGGTGGCGACGCGCCGCCTGCGGGTGATCAAGTATCGCGGCTCCGGATTCGGGACCAACGAGTATCCCTACGTCTTCGGCGAGCAGGGGATCGTTCTCTTTCCCCTGACCACGGCGGAACTGACCCACCAGCCGCTGGGGACCAAGGTCTCCACGGGATTGAAGGGACTGGACCTGATGTTGGACGGAGGCTTCCGGCTCGCATCGTGCGTGCTCATTTCGGGCAACAGCGGCACGGGCAAGACCACGCTGGCGAGCACGTTCGCGCAGGCCGCCTGCCAGCGCGGCGAGAAGGTGCTGTACCTGAATTTCGAGGAATCCAAGGAGGCCATGATCAGCGGGATGCTGAGCCCCGGGATCGACCTTCGTCCCTCCATTCGCGACAAGAAGCTACTGGTCCAGACCGCTACGCCGGAGAGCACGGGTTCCGACAATCACCTGAATCGCGTCATCGAAACCCTCGACAGTTTCCAGCCCAAGCACCTGGTCCTCGACGCCGTCTCGGCGTGCGTGCGCATGGGATCCAAACAGGCCGCTTTCGATTTCATGATGCGGCTGGTGAGCGCGGTCAAGCAGCGAGGCATTACCAGCATCCTGACCAACCAGATCAGCAGCGGGATCAACTACGACGACGAGGAAATCAGCGGCATCGGCTTCTCGTCCGTGGTCGACGCGGTCGTGCAACTGCGTTTTGTCGAGACCGGCCCGGAGATTGCCCGGCAAATCCTTGTCGTCAAGTCGAGGGGCTCCGCGCATTCCAATCGCCGCCAGTTGTACGTGATTACGGACCGCGGCATCGAGTTCCCCGCCACCCCAAACGGGTCGGCCGTTCGGGCCGGGAAAGCCCGGCGGAAGGAGGGTGGAAAATGAGCCAATCGCCCCCACCCAAGACCCGCGCAAAAAAAGCGGGGCCCGGCCATTACCTGCTGCGGCTTTTCGTGGCCGGCAACGGTGTGAATTCCCAAAAAGCGGCGGCCAACCTCCGGGACCTTTGCCGGGAGCGCCTGGAGGGTCGCTATACGATTGAAACGATTGACGTGGTCCAGGACTTTGAAGCGGCGGTCCGCAACAACATCCTGGTCACCCCGGCATTGATCCTCGTCGCTCCGCTTCCCAGGGTCGTAATCCTGGGCAACCTGAGCGATTTGCCCACGGTTCTTGCCGCGCTGCGCGTGTCGGAGGACGACTCATGAGCAAAAGCAAACCGACCTATCAGGAACTCGAAGCGCGGTTGGCCGCGGCGGAGCCCGTCATCAAGGCCCTCAAGAACCACGAAGTGGATGCGGTCGTCGGCGAGGAGAAGATCGCACTGCTGCTGCTCTCGGAAGTCGAGAAGGCGTTGCGGCTGAGCGACGCCGGATTTCGCGCCATCTTCGACCTTCCCGGCATCGGCATGGTCCAGGCCGACGCTCCCGGATTCCACTTCACCCACGTCAACCAGAAGTTCTGCGAGATGACGGGCTATTCGGCGGAAGAACTGCTGGCCACGACCTACATCGGCCTTACGCATCCCGAGGACCGCCGGCGAGGCATGGGTGAGCTTGCGCGGGTAATCCGCGGCAAGGCCAACACATGGTCCATCGAGAAGCGTTGCGTCCGCAAAGACGGAAGTCTGCTCCCAGTGATCGTCCATGGGGCCGTTCTGCGGGATGATAGCGGCCGGGCCGTCAGGATCGTGGCCATGGTCGGCGACCTCACGGCGGGCAAGCAGCCCGATCAGGAGCTGCGCCACGCCGAGTCCCCGGCAGAGAGGGGTAAGGCGACGCAGCCCAAGAAGGCAGCGGTCAAGAAAGCCCGGAAATCTGCCGGCAGGAAGTCATCAGAGAAACCACGACCCCCGAAGCGGTAGGTGAGAGGTTCCGATGAAAACGTCCGGAGAAATCGAAGCCGCCGTCTGCCAGGAGATGAAGCGTTTCGCACAGGAGTGCATGGGCCGCGGTCCCAAGGACATTCACGCCCACCTGCTCGGCGATCTGCTCGTGGTCCGGCTGCAGGGGGTCCTGACCGCGGCCGAACAGCATCTGGTCAAGTCGCTCCAGGCCGAGAAGGGGCGGGACCTGCTCAAGCAAGTGCGGACCCAGTTGATGGAAACGGCCCGTCCGATCATGGCGGCGATGATCAAGGAGATCACCGGCGTCAAGGTGCTGACCCTGCACCACGACATCAGCACCAGAACCGGCGAGGAAGTCGTGCTCTTTACGCTTGCCGAATCGCCGCTTCTCCGCGACGCGAGGAAGAAATAAGCTCGTGGCACTCCTTGAGGGCGGCGGCCGCTGCAGGTGGAGCAGGTTCTCCATTTCGCCGCCCTGGCCGTGTGGCTTCTTTCGGTTGGCATGCTCGCTGATCGGGGCGGTGCGGAGCAGGAAGCCGCAGTGGTGTGCGTAACCGGGCTCACTCCAAACCATTCCTTACTGCCCACAACGCCACCTGCGTGCGACTTGACAGGCCGATCTTCTGAAAACTCTGCTTCAAGTGCTGCTTAACCGTTTCGCAGCAGACGTTCATCGCCTCGGCGATCTGTTCGTTGTTCAGACCATGAACGATCAGTCGCAGTACCTCGCCTTCGCGTTCGCCCAACGAGGCTTCGAGAGTGCCGACCGGCGGTGTTTTCATAGAACGGCCCGCTCTCATGAGCTTCCCGTGGCTCCAGATATGCTCGCCAGTGGCCGAGATCCGGATCGCATTCAGAAACTCGTCGCGGCTGCAACCCTTCAACAGGAAGCCGCGGGCCCCCAGGGCGATTGCTCGGGCAACGCTGGCAAAATTGTCGAAGGCGGAGAACAACAGCACCGGCAGATTCGGCTTGTCGAGCTTGATGCGGTCGAGGACCATCAGCCCGTCGCCATCGGGCATAAGAACGTCCAACAGCACCAGATCGGCATTTTTTTCCAGGGCCAGCTTGATGGCAGCCTGACCCGTCGCGGCTTCCGCCACGACCTCGATTTCCGTGCCGGCCAGCAGGGCCTTTACGCCAAGGCGGACCATTTCCTGGTCGTCTGCAACGAGAAGCCGGATTTTGCGTTCAGCGGGCATAGGAAGGGCTCTTGTATCGAAAAGTGCCGGAAATAGCGCATAGGGGACGGTAGACCTCTTGCTCAGCCCTGAGTTCGATTCCAGGACAGGTAAGCGTTCAGGACGGCGGGTAGCTTAAATTTTCGCTTCGTCCGTTTCGGTGGCCGAGATTGCTTCCACCAATTACTTGAACTTCTTGACGCCGCCCAGGTCTTTGAAACCCGCGCGGCACAATTGGCGTACGTGTCGGTGCAGCCTTTCTGTCTACTGTTAATGCGGAATCCGCGCTTTGGGTCCGCCAGATTCCGCGCGTTTTTGTCGGCTGGCCTGCCATTGGCTTTCCCGCCACCCACTGCCGGTCCTTGACCTGCGCGGTCGCTGGTGCGAGAATGGTCCCGTATTTGGTCCTCAGCGCTTGGCAAGTCGGACGGTCATGCAATCGAGCCGGTCATCTCGCGTCACGCAACTCCTGGAGAAATTCGAGCCGGCGGACCGCCCTGCCGAAGAGCGGTTGTTCGCCAACGTCTACGCCGAGTTGCATCTGCTTGCCGCGCGGTACCTGCGGCGGGAACGAAAGGACCATACGCTGCAGCCGACCGCGCTGGTCCACGAGGCCTATTTGAAGCTCGTCGGTCACGCGCGTGCCGATTGGCACGGCCGGGCCCATTTCCTGGCCGTTGCCGCGCAGGCCATGCGACAGATCCTCGTGGACCATGCCCGGCGGCATAACGCGGCAAAGCGGCTTGGCAAGCGGCATCGCATCGCCCTGGACGACAACCTGTTCGTCGAGTCCAGTCGCGAGGTAGACCTGCTGGCCCTGGAAGATGCCTTGACCAGGCTCGCCAAGCTCGACCTGCGGCAGGCCCGCATGATCGAGCTCCGCTTCTTCGGCGGCCTGGACGTCGCGGAAGTGGCGAAGGTGCTGGGCATGTCCAAACGATCGGTGGAGCGGGAATGGACCATGGTGCGGGCGTGGCTGCGGCGCGAGCTCGGCGGGAGCGACAAGCCATGAGTCCGGAGCGCTATGCGCAGGTCCGCAGGCTGTTCCTGGCCGCCGGCGAGCTTGCCGAAAGCGAGATCGGCGCGTTTCTCGATCAGGCCTGCGCGGGCGATCCCCAGCTTCGGGAGGAACTGGAATCCCTGCTGAAGCAAGTCCGCTCGACGACCATCATCGGCACTTCGAGCGAAGACGCCGCCCGCGGCAAGGTCCTTTCTCCCCTCGGCGGTCTTCCGCGGGAACTGGTTCCCGCCGAGATCCCCGCCGAGATCCCCTCCGAGATCTCTGTCGCCGCAGTGCGGGTTGCGAGCGATTGGCGTTTTTCGGCGGGTGAATTGGTTGCCGCCGGGCGCTACAAGATCCTGGGGCCCCTGGGCGGTGGCGGCGCGGGTGAGGTCTACAAGGCGCACGACCAGATCATGGATCAGGATGTGGCGTTGAAGTTCCTCGCTCGCGGACAGAGCGGCGGCGACCCGGCCTGCAGCCGTTTTGTGAGCGAAGTGGCGATGGCCCGCGAGGTCGCCCATCCGAACGTGGTCAGGGTCTACGACGTTGGCCAACTTGCCGGTGGCGAGGTGTTTTTGTCGATGGAGTTCATCGACGGCGAAGACCTTGCCTTGTTGCTCCGCCGCGCCGGCCGACTCTCGCCGGAAAAGACCGCGCAAATCGCCCGCGAACTGTGCGCCGGACTGGGCGCCGCGCACGATCATGGCGTGTTGCACCGGGACCTGAAACCCTCCAATATTCTGATCGACCGAGACGGTCACGCGCATATCGCCGATTTCGGTATTGCGGCTGCCGTTCCCACGGTGGCAGGCGAGATTCCTTTGGCCGGGACGCCCGCTTTCATGGCCCCCGATTTGTTTCACCACCAGCAGCCCTCCAAACAAAGCGACCTCTATGCGCTGGGGATCGTGCTGTATGAAGTGGCCACGGGAAGGGAACCCTTTGGCGGCGTGCCGGCCGACGGCATTCAAGCCGCGGCAGAACTCGTTCCACCTTCGCGGTTATACCCCGAAATCGGGCCCGCCCTGGAACAAGCGATTCTACAGTGCCTGGAAGGAGATCCAGGCCGCCGGCCCGAATCGGCCCGGGCGATTGCCGCCCTCTTGGTGGGATAAGATCGCCGAATGCAGTGATTCAGGATTGCGGTTATCGGTTGGAGTCCCGGCTTTAGCCGGAATCTCCGCAGAATTCCGCCGACGATGAGTACATGGTGCCCGGGCGGGGCTCCAGCGCAGACCGTAAACACCCATCGGCTTGAATCACTACCCTAGCTGCCCCCGTCTTTCGGGAGCGGCATCCAGGCCCACGAACCGCGGGCCTTGCGACTCCCACTCGGTCGGGTCCAAGGGCCCCTTGACCCTGGTGAAACTGAGGTCCAGCGTTCGCAGTTGTCGCAACCCCTTGAGGTGCTCCAGGCCGGCGTCGGTGACCTCGGTGCCACGGAGCGCTAGCCATTGCAGTTGTCGCAACCCCTTGAGGTGTTCCAGCCCGGCGTCGGTCACATGGGTGCCGCCGAGGTCGAGTTCTCGCAGGCGGGGCAGGCCCCTGACGTGATTCAGGCCGGCGCCGGTGGCCCAGAAACACAACTTTTCGAGTTCCGGCAGGCCGCTGAAGTGCTGTAAACCGGCATCGGTGACCTGGGTGCCGCCGAGGCCCAGTTCTTCGAGTTGCCGCAACCTCGGCAGGCGCTCCAGACCGGCGTCGGTGACCTTCGTGCCGCTGAGGTCCAGCATTTGAAGCTGGGACAAGTCCTTGAGATGCTCCAGACCGGCGTCGGTGACCCTGGCGCCACTGAGGTCCAACCATTGGAGTTGGGCCAGCTCCTTGAGGTGCTCCAGACCGGCGTCGGTGACCTGAGTGCCGCCGAGGTCCAGCGTTTGCAGTTGTCGCAGCCCCTTCAAGTGCTCCAAACCGGCATCCGTGACCGCGGTATGAGAGAGGTAAAGCTCTTGCAGTTGGGGCAGGCCCTTGAGGCACTCCAAGGCCGCGTTGTCGATTGTACACCAGGAGAGGTCGACCGAAATCGCCACGTCGCCCCCGAATCGCTGGATCTGGGCAATCGCCTCTTGTTGATCTGGTTCGATCATGCACTTCGCCTTCCGTTCTTTAATTCAAGGACGCGTCGCTCGGAATGTCTTCGCTGTTGCACAGGACCTGGAGCAGCGCGTCGAAAGCCTGCCGCAAGAGCCCATCCCATAGGCCGTCGGCGCTGGCGAAGATCTTCGCAGCCGTGGCGGGAACGGCCCGCCAGACCCCATATTCCACTTCATGCTCGAGCTGTCCTGGCCCCCATCCTGCGTACCCTCGAAACACCTTGCAGGGCTGTTCCCTGTTTCGCACGAGCGCGCGCACGTTCTCTGCTGTGCCTGCAAAGAACACTCCTGGCAAGACTTCGATCTCGGCGAGAGACCCGTCCGCATGAACCGCCATCAGCGGGCCGCGCACGGGACCGCCGAAGTACAGCCGGGGTCTTCCCGGCCGACGCGGCCTGGCACTTGGTTGCCGCCAGGTCCCTGCGCAGGTCCCGCGGGCAGTTCACAATCAGGCCGAACGCCCCCCGATCGGCATGCCTGACGACCGGGACGACCGCCCCGGCGAAATTCGGGTCAAGCTGATGCGGGGCCGCCACTAGAAAATGGCCTTCAAGCGATTTCATGTTCGGGTCTCACTTTGCCTTCGGTCTCTCTCGTTAATGCGGAATCCGCGCTTGGAGTCCGCCAGATTGCAGAAGTTTGATATGGCAAGGGCTTGCCTTTCCCCTTTAGCGGCGTACAATGAAAGTGCTGGAGGAGTCGCGGCGTGCTTGATCGCGACTTCGCAACGAAATTGTCGGACGACTAAATAGAGAGCAACCCGGCCGGGCCGGGGGGCTCGTTAGCGAGTAAGCCGACGTGGTGGAGAACCTCCGGGTCTTCCGCCACGTCGGCTTTTTGTTTTCGGTGTTGCACACACGGCCGAGCGCGGGCCCCGGCCAATCTCAAAAAGGGAGACTTATCATGTACATCGGCGGCGGGTTATTGACCCTTGTGGTCGTCGTGCTGGTGGTTGTGTTCTTGGTTCGCGGCTTTTGAGCCATTCAGGAAACCGAGAGTTGCGGAAAAGCTGCCGAGGCATCAACAGGGCACTGGCAGCTCAGGAACCGAGAGTGCCCTGATTTCAGGGGGAGAACTGTAGCGATGAACGGGAAAGAACTTCTCAATCGAGGACTTCGCCTCGGCATTCCGCTGTGGCGAATCGAAGACGAATTGGATTGGCGAGAGAACCAAGGCCCCTGCGGCGCCGAAGACGACGGCGCAAGCAGCGCGGGCCTGTCGTCCACCGCTCGGCGCAATCAGCCCGGGCGGTGACCAATGATCCGAACAACGGGAGTCGCGTACGCCATCCCGTCTGCCCATGAACAAGCCGACCGGATCGATCCCAGAGGCGGTTAGCGGTCCTTCGCTGAGCGGTCGGCGCTGTCCGCTACTGCCTCTTTACATCGCGGAGAACCGGCGACTCGGCCAGGGTGAATAGAACGACCTCCTCGCCGGTGACGGTGCTGATGTCGTGGTGTATGCTCACCACCTTGACGCCGGTGATCTCACGAACCATCGTTTCCAAGAGCGGACGGGCCGTTTCGATCAGATGCGTCCGCACTTCCTTGAGCAGATCCCGCCCCTTCGCGGCCGAAAGCGACTTCACCAGTTGCTGCTCAGCGGCGGTCAAAACGCCTTGCAGGCGGACCACCAAGAGATCGCCGAGCAGGTGGGTGTGAATATCCTTGGGGCCCCGGCCCATGTAGTCATGCTCGAAGCGAGAAACGGCTTCACAAACGGCAGCTTCGATTTCTCCATGGGTTTTCATAGCGCCCCCCCCCCCCCGCGCAGGATGGAGTCGTCAAGCGGGCTCTTTCCTTGGCTGACGGAACATGCGTCATGCGATTCTCCATGGCAATCATGAGAAACATCGTATCAAATCTGAAGAAAATGGCAAGAGGCCCATTGCCTTCGTCCCGCAGGGGCGTAGAATGAAGGTGTTGAAAGGGTCGCGGCGGACTTGATCGCGGCTCTTGAGTAGATTTATCGGATGACTAGATAGAGAGCAACCCGGCGGCGCCGAGGGGCTCGTTAGCGAGTAAGCCGACGTGGCGGAACACCTGCGGGTGTTCCGCCACGTCGGCTTTTTTTGTTTTACGAAGGATACAAATCATGAACCTACGCAATGTCTGCAAATGGTGTCTAGTCGCCACCCTGGCGGCCCTGGCCACGGACTTCGCTTTGCACAAAGCTGTCGCCGTGCCGCCACCCCCGGTGGCTGCCGCGGAAGGGGCTCAAGTGCTCACCCGCGGGCCGGTCCACGAGGCCTTCGCGGAAACGGTGACTTTCGATCCCCTGCCGGGCGTCGTCGTGCCGAAGGCGCCGCCTGCGGCCATCGAGGAACTGCCGCCCGAACAACGTCCAGAGGGGGCCAATGTTGCCTGGATCCCCGGCTACTGGGCCTGGGACGACGAGCGCAGCGACTTCCTCTGGGTCAGCGGCATCTGGCGCGACCTGCCGCCCGGCCGCCAATGGGTGCCCGGTTATTGGGGCCAGTCCGGCCAAGGGTATCAATGGACTTCCGGCTACTGGGCCGATGCCCAGGTGACCAATGTGGCCTATTTGCCCGAGCCGCCCGCGAGTGTTGAAGCCGGTCCCAACGTCGCCGCGCCTTCGCCGGACGACATCTGGCTGCCGGGCAGTTGGATGTGGCAACAGAACCGTTATGCCTGGCGTCCCGGTTTTTGGGCCGCCGCGCAGGCGGATTGGGATTGGGTCCCCGCGCATTACGTCTGGGCCCCGCGGGGCTATGTCTTCGTCGACGGCTACTGGGATTACTCCATCGGCCGCCGCGGCGTGCTCTTTGCCCCGGTGTATTTTCCTGGGGGCATGTATGCGCGGGCCGGTTTCTCCTACTCGCCCGCGACGGTGATCGACCTGGGCGTTTTCACGAATCATCTCTTCTTGCGGCCGCAATACGAACACTACTATTTCGGCGACTACTACGCGGCGAACTACCAGGCCGCGGGCTTCTACCCCTCCTATTCCTACAACTCCAGCCGTTACGGCTACGATCCCATCTATGCCCACGATCGCTGGCAGCATCGCCAGGACGGGCAGTGGGAGCACCGCATCGCGGCCGAATTCCAGAACCGCCGCGATCACGAGGAGGCCCGGCCGCCACGGACGTTGGCGGCCCAAGCAGCACTCGGCGCCGGTGGGGCGAGGTCCGGAGCGAGCAGCCCCGCGATGGCCGTGCCATTCTCTCAATTCACCAAGAGCCAGAGCAGCCCGCTGCGATTCCAGCCGGTCAATCAGGCAGAGAGACAAAAGCTGGTTCAGCACGGGCAAGCCGTACAACAATTCCGCGCGGAGCGGCAAAAGCTGGAGAAGCAAGCGGCGGCACCCGGCGCCGCGCAACCTGCAAGACCATTCGCGTCAGCCCAGGCAAGACTTCCCGTCTCCCCAATTGTGGCGAGGCCCAGCGCCGAACTCGGTAGGGACCATGTTCCGCCCCAGGTGCATGTGGCGCCCAAGCCGGATCCCAGGGTCGAGGCCAAGCCCCGAGCGACGCGAGCGCCCCAGCCACTGCCGCAACCTCGGTTGCAGCCGCAGCCGGAACCTCGCGTTGAACGGCCGGCAGCGAAACCTGAGCCTCGAGTCGAACGGCCGGCAGCGAAACCTGAACCCCGCGTTGAACGGCCGGCGGCGAAACCTGAACCCCGCGTTGAACGGCCGGCAGCGAAACCTGAACCCCGCGTTGAACGGCCGGCGGCGAAACCTGAACCCCGCGTTGAACGGCCGGCAGCGAAACCTGAGCTTCGAGTCGAACGGCCGGCACCCCAACCGCCCGCGGTTCGACCAGCGGCCAGGCCCGATGAGGAGAAACAGAAGGAAAAGAAGGGCAAATAGATGGTCATCGTGGCGGAACGCCTGCGGGTGTTCCGCCACGTCGGCTTTGCTCGTTCTTGGTTGTGCAAGACGGTACTTGAGTTGGAGACCTACGATGTTTTACGCGAGATTCGCTGCGTTGTTCGGAAAATCCTCGTCCCGCAGGCACACCCGTCGGACGCCGGTCACGAAACGCACCGCGCGGTTGCTGACGCTGCTTCGCCTGGAACCTCTGGAAGATCGCCGCATGCTTTCGAGTATTCTGGGCTCGGCGGGGAGTTTCGCGGTTCTGGGCGCCTCGACGGTGACCAATACCGGCCCGACCACCCTCATCGGCGATCTGGGTTTGTACCCGGGTACTTCGATCACGGACCTTGCACAAATCACGATCACGGGGACGGTACACCAAACGGATGCCGTCGCGCAGCAGGCGGAGGTCGATGCCACCACTGCGTACAATGGTTTGGCAAACATGCCATTCACCGCCGACTTGACGGGTCAGGATCTGGGTGGACTCACGCTCACGTCGGGCGTCTATCATTTTGACTCATCGGCCCAGTTGACGGGAACACTCACGCTCAACGCCCAGGGCAACAACAATGCGTTCTGGGTTTTCCAGATCGGAAGCGCGCTGACGACTGCAAGCGGCTCGTCGGTTCAGGTAATCAATGCCGGCTCGAATAACGGTTCCGATGACGGCCTTTTCTGGCAGGTCGGCAGTTCCGCTACGCTCGGTACCACGACTGCGTTCGAAGGCAATATCCTCGCGACTGCAAGCATCACCCTCAACACCGCCGCAACCATTTCAAACGGCAGGGCATTGGCCCTAACTGCCGCGGTGACGATGGATACCAACACAATCGAAAACGTCTGTCCCCCTCCCAACAACGGTCCCGGCTTTAGCGGCGGCCTTGAATTCAGTGGCACGACGATCGTGCCCGTCACCCCGGGCCTCATCCCGCCGGGCACCACCCCGCCGGCCGGGCCAGGCGTCGTCAGCGGTCTGAAGTTCAATGACGTGAACGGGACCGGCGCGTATAATTCCGGCGATCCGGGTCTGGCGGGATGGACAATTTACGTAGACTACAACAACAACGGCGTGTTCGACAGCGCCACCGAGCCATCGGCTGTGACCGGCCCTGGGGGGACGTACACGATCACGGGCGTGACGCCAGGCACCTGGACGGTGCGGGAAGTCGGCCAGAGCGGCTGGACGAACTCCTTCCCGGCGACCAGCGAAATAGTCACCGTGCCGTCGAACGGGTTGGTATCGGGGGTCGACTTCGGCAATTACGAGCAGGCCGCAATCTACGGCTACAAGTTCGACGACCTCAACGGCAACGGCGTGGACAACAGCGAGCCGCGGCTGGCCGGCTGGACGATCGTGTTGGTCGGCACCAACGGCCTGGGCAATGCGGTCTCGGCCACCACGACCACAGGGGTCAATGGCGAGTATTCATTCACCGGCTTGGCGCCGGGTTCCTACACGGTCAGCGAGCAGCAACAGACCGGCTGGACGCAAACGGCCGGCGGGGCGACTTTCACGCTCACCAGCGGCGAGGATGCGATGGCTTATGGCGGCGAGGCGGGCACGCTGCTGGCCAGTCAGACCCAGGTGCTCATCAGCGGGCTGGCCTTCGGCAACCATGAACACTCCGTGATCGTCATCGCGCAGGCCAAGAGTCCGAACGCGCCGCAATTCGTCGACGTCATCGATGAGAGCACCGGGGCTGTGTTGTCGCAGTTCGCACCGTACGGCAACACCTTCCAGGGCGGCGTCCGGATCGCTACGGGCGATCTCACCGGCGACGGCGTCGACGAGATCGTTACGGCGCCGGGATGGAGCACGGTTGCCGTAGTTAAGGTGTACAGCCAGAGTGGCGTTCTGCTGACATCCTTCGAACCGTACGGTCCGACGTTTACCGGCGGAGTTCAATTGGCGATTGCCGACGTTGACGGCGACGGCTTGAACGACATCATCACGGTTCCCAGCTACGGGCCTGCCGAGGTGAAGGTCTTCCGGAATGTGCTTGTCGGCGGGGGGCCCACGTTCAATGCATCGCTGCCCTACAGGGATTTCCTGGCGTTCCCATCGTCGTTCATCGGCGGTGCGGTGGTGGCCGCGGCCGACATGGGAAGCACCCCGCTGGCCGGCGGACCGTTCGTCCCCGGGCTGCTGGACGGAAAGGCGGAAATCGTCGTCGGCAGCAACGCCGGCATGAAGACCACCGTGAAGATCTTCGACGTTAGCCGCATGACCACGCTCACGCCCAACACCGTTGCCACGGCCGCCGCGAGTTTCACTCCTTTCAGCACAGCCACTTTCAGTTACCAAGGGGGAGTGTCGCTCAGCGTGGCGAGAATCAGTGCCAGTCTCACCCCGGTTATCATCGTGGGGGCCGGCGTTGTCGGCGGCTCCAAGGTGGACGTTTGGGCCTGGAACAGCTCTTCCCCCACGTTGTCCAGCTTATCGGCCAATGGCACCGGCTTTGCCGCCTTCACCGGTCCGAGTCAAACCGCCCCGGTTGAGGTAGCGGCGCTGGACACCACGGGTAACGGCATCGCGGATGAGATTCTTGCCGTGCAAGGACCGGGTGGGACCACGGGGCAGATCAACGCGTTCAAGATTACCAGCGTGGCGCCGCTGCAGGTTGCGCCGCCCACGACGGTCCCTGGCAGTTACCCGTACCCGTACTTTATCGCGACCATCAAGAATCCTCCTCCCGCCTTGCCTTTGGTTACGACGAATTTTTCCTTAGTCGGAAAGGCGCCCGTGGTCGCGACGAACGCATCCGAAATAGGCAACGCGCCGGTGGTTGATCGGTTCTTGGCTGCGACGATCACAAATCCGTCTCCGGCTCTACCCTTGGTTGCGACCAGAATATCCCTCGTAGGTAAGGCGCCGGTCGTCGGCCGGTTCTTTGCCGCGTTTGGGACGACGTGAAAGGGCGCAGACGTTGGCAAGGGCCACCGCCTGCCTTGAGCAAGCCGCAGGAATTGGGATAGAGCCGTAGGGCGGATTATCCGTCCTCCACCGCACGGCAGCGGTCGATCATTTCCTGCCGTCTGCCTTACCAGCGTGCCTCCACGCCGACGTTTACCCCTTGCAGAAACATGGCCCCGCCGTTTTGCAATTGGTTGCCGCTGGGCGACGTGGCGAAGTTGAAATCGAGCTGATCCGGGGCGAGGGCCAAACCGTCGATCCACATTACGTTGTAGCCCGCCTTCAGGTTCCAGACGTCGGTCAGGCGATAGAGGGCCGAGAGGTTGAGTTCGCCGACAAAGGCAACTTCGTTTCCACTGCTCGAGACGGTTGGCCGTAAGGCGAAATTGGGAAAATCGGTCACCGATTGCGTCTCTTGCGCAGCGTTGCCGAAGATACCGGCCTTGCCGGTCGCCTCCCAGCCAAACCGGCCCCATGTTTGTCGCCACCTTGCCCCGGCCTGGGCGCCGAAAAGGTTATTGGTGGTGTGAATGTTGTAGGTCCCGTCCTCGACCGCGCCGGAAACCGTTTTCTGGGCTGCGATGTCGAGTTCTTCGCCGAGGTCGATGTAGCGAAAGCCGGCGAACCATTCCAAAGATCGGCAGCGGACCAAGCCGCAGCCACATGCGTCGCCGACCTTACCACAGCCGCATTCCTCGCGGCGCTTATCGCAGCCACATTCTTCATGGCACTCATCGCAGCACCCGCAACAGCAGACCAGATTCATCTCGAAACTATGCACCCAGGAAGTATAATTCGCCTGGGCACTGTCCATGCCGACAAATACGTTGCCAGACAAGTTATTCGGGAAAATAAGATACGCACCGGGACCAGGTGTTCCGGTACTCGCAGACGCGTTTCCGTGAAAAAGGCCGAAATAGGAGAATTCCAACGCCCGGCAGCCGCAAAGCCGCATGCCGACCGTTGCCCGCAAGGCGGGATCAAAGTCGAAATTGAGATCCGAGGTTGAGAGGAAGGCGTTGTTCGTGAAGTAGTCGACGACGATCGGCTGGCGAGCGAATTGGGGGTCCTGCTTCATGAACAGTGCCTCGACTTCGCCGTAGAAACGAGGACATGGGGTGCAGCAGAACGGAAGGCAACATCCGCCGGAACCATCGTTCTGCGACTTCGTGCCAGATGGCGCTGCAGGTCCCTGTAGTGCCGGGGCTGGGGCCGTCGCCTCGCTGACGGGAACCGTCGCGTTCAACTCGGGCGCATCCGTCCGGCAAATACTCGCCGGCTGCTCGACATCCTTTGCCATCGCCGGCGTACTCATTCTCGCAGCGAAAACCACGAACAAGATTCCAACGGTCAATCTCACGGGATTCATGTTTACAAGCTCCGGTTTGCTGACAAAAACCCCTCGCATGAGGAATGATGAACCCAATATGTATTGGTTGTGTTCACTTCCAGTCGCAGTGGGATCATGGTGGATGACATTCGCGTTTGTGGTCCATTACGGCCACAACCAAGTACAGCCCCCTAAACGAAGGACGGCAGCACTCTTCCCGTTGTCGTTACAATCCGCTTTCTTAGAATATTGGGTCGGACCTGCTCAAGTGGAACAATCACTCAATTGCGACTCTTCGGCATAGGCGGCATAACCGTCAAAGTTTGCCAATTTGGAAAAAATCGCAAGAGGCCCATTGCCTTTCCCGGGCAGGGGCGTACAATGAAGGTGTTGGAAGGGTCGCGGCGGGCTTGATCGCGGCTTTCCAGTGGATTTGTCGGATGACTAGATAGATAGCAACCCGGCCTTGCCGAGGGGCTCGTTAGTGAGTAAGCCGACGTGGCGGAACACCTGCGGGTGTTCCGCCACGTCGGCTTTTTTTGTGTTCAAAGGACACAAATCATGAATCTACGCAACGTCTGTAAATGGTGCATGCTCGCCGCACTGGCGGCCCTGGGCGCGAACTTCGGTTTGCACAAGGCTGTCGCCGTGCCGCTGCCCCCGGTGGCTAAGGAACTTGTAGGGCGGACTTTAGTCCGCCCTGCAACGAAATCGGGAAGTCATTTGGAACCAAATCCTAACCCATACGGAGAATTGTCATGAGATCTTTAATGCTTGTAGTCCTGTTGCTCGCGATCGGCATCGCCGGCTTGGGATATTACCGGGGCTGGTTCACTCTTTCGACCAACGGCACGGACCCCACGCCCAGCGCCACGATCAAGCTAGACAAAGATAAATTCCACGCCGACGAGCAAAAGGCCAGGGACGACGTGCAAGGCGCTGGGCAAAAGGCCAAGCACGAAGTCGGTGACCTGACCGGCAAGGCCAAAGAACCGCAGCACCAACCCTGAAATGTGATTCCTCTTGCCTTTGCGAGTTGACGTCGTATAATGAGAACGCTGCAAGATTTGCGGTCCACTTGATCGCGACTCTCCAGCGAAATTGTCGGATGACTAGATAGAGAGCAACCCGGCCGTGCCGAGAGGCTCGTTAGCGAGTAAGCCGACGTGGTGGAATACCTGCGGGTGTTCCGCCACGTCGGCTTTTTTTGTTCTTGGTTGTGCAAGACCTGCACAACCGTTGGAAGCTGACATGAAAGGCTGTAATCCATGCGAACCATTTTGGCCGTGACAGGGCTCGCTCTCGCGTTGATCGCGATGGCGGTTGCCCAAGGACCGCAGAAGAGTGTATCGGGCGACTCGCCCGCCAAGCCCCTCGCGGCAACCGCGTCAACCGTGGCAACAACCCTCGCTGCGGCGTCCGCGCCTGCTGTGGCGCATCCGCAGGACGAAAAGCCGATCCGGCTCGCCGCTGAGGCGTTTGCCAGGGCCTACAACGCGGGCGACGCCAAGGCGATCGCATCGCTGTTCGTAGCGGACGGCGAGATCGTCAGTGAAGAGGGCGAAGCGACCCAGGGCCGTGAAGGGATCGAGCAGGTCTTTGCCGGAATCTTCAAGGAACATCCCAAGACCCATATCGACGTGGCGATCGGGTCCATCCGCTTCATCGGCGCGGAGATGGCCGTCGAGGAGGGGGTAGCGACCGTGATCCACGCGCCCGATGAGCCCGCCCAGCGCAGTCCCTACTCGGTGGTCCACGCCCTGCATGACGGCAAGTGGCTGACGGCCAGCTCGCGGGACCTTGCCGACGACACGCCGGCGCCCGAGGAGCAGCTCAAGCAACTCCAGTGGATGATCGGCGAATGGGTCGACGAAAGCCCGGAGGCCCTGGTGATGACCTCCTACCGCTGGACCGACAATCAATGCTATATCTTGAGCGAATTCAAGGTCCAGGTCGGCGGCCGTCCGGTGATGACCGGCACCCAGCGGATCGGCTGGGACCCCTTGGCCAAGAAGATCCGCTCCTGGGTCTTCGACTCGGAAGGCGGGTTCGGCGAAGGGATCTGGACCCGCGAGGGCAACCAATGGATCGTGAAAATGACCGGCGTGACGCGTGACGGGAAGATCGCCTCTGCGACCAACGTCACCACCCACGTATCGAAGGACCGCATGACGTGGCAGCAGCGGGACCGCATCGTGGGCGGGGAGAAGACGCCCGACATCGCGGAAACCCCCATCGCCCGTAGGCCACCCCCACCCCTGTAACATGCCGGCGACGCAGCTTCGTTTGCCTGAACTGGAGAAATAGCAATGAATATGAACTTGAAAACGGTTGTGAGTCTTGCCGTGGTCGTTGTCTTGTCGGCTGGCCTGGCCATGGCGGGCCGGGGCGGCGGTGGCGGCGGCCACAGCGGCGGCGGGGGTGGCGCTAGCCGTGGCGGAGGAGGCGGAGGCGGCGGCGCTAGCCGTGGCGGCGAGGGCGGAGGCGGATACCACGCCGCAGGCGGCGGAGGCGCAGCCTACCGGCCCGCAGCAGTTCACACGCCTTCTTTCAGCACCCCGCGTCAGAATTTCAACACGCAAGCCTCGCGGCCGGCGTATTCGCAGACTGCCGCGGCCAACCGCCCGGCCACTGCGCCGCGCGGCCAGGCGGCCAGCGGCCAGCGGGCTGGGACTGCCGGCACGCCCACTTGGGACAACCGCCTGAACACCGCAAATCGTACGGGCATCGACAATCGTGCGAATCCTGGGAGCCGGACCTACGTCGCAAACCGTCCGATCAGCGGCAACAACGTCAACATCAACCGCACGAACAACCTCGTGCGGGCGACGCACGGAGATTGGAACCGCGGCGACTGGTACCACGGCGATTGGCACGGCAACTGGAACAACTCGTGGTATTACCGGCCGGTGGGCTGGTGGGCGGCCGGCGACTGGATCGGCGCCGATGTTTCCGTGATTCCATGGTCCTGGGGGTATTGGCCGTACTACAACCCGTACTACGCGGGTCCGATCGTCGACGGCGGTACAACCATCAATTACTCGCAGCCCATCGTCGTGGCCCAGGCGCCCGCCGCGCCGGCCGGCGCCCCGGCCGGTCTGACCGCCGAGCAACAGGCGACGCCCTTGCTCGATGCGGCCCGCAATGCCTTCCTGCAAGGCGACTACAAGACTGCGCTGGCCCAGATAGACCAGGCCATTGCGCAAGTGCCCAACGACACCGTGCTCCACGAGTTCCGCGGCCTTGCGCTCTTCGCCATGGGGCGCTACAAGGAAGCGGCTGCCGCCGACTATGCCGTGCTCTCGGCCGGTCCCGGCTGGGACTGGACGACGCTCAGCGCCCTCTATCCGAACGTGGCGGTCTACACGGCACAGCTCCGCGCCTTGGAGCAGTACACCAAATCGAACCCTGCCGCCTCGGACGCGAGATTCCTGCTGGCAGAAAACTACCTGACCTGCGGCTACACCGCTGCCGCCGCCGCACAGTTCAAGGCAGTCGTGCAACTGGATCCCAACGACCGCTTGTCCGCCCAACTGCTCAACAGCCTTTCCGCGACGGGCACCGCCGCGCCGGCGGCGCCGAGCCAAGCGGCGCCTGCGCAGCCGCTGGCGGCGGCGAGCCTCGTGGGCAACTGGACCGCGACCCGCGCGGATAGCGCCACGATCAAGCTGGCCCTGGCCGCCGACGGGAAGTTCACCTGGGGGCTGGACCAAAACGGCAAGCCGCAGCAGTTCAGCGGCACGTATACCGTTGCCGACAACCTGCTGGTCCTCAAGCAGGGGAACAATCCCATGATGGTGGGCCAGGTCGCCGGGCTTGCGAACGACCGCTTCAATTTCAAAATGGCAGGAGACAACCCCAGCGACCCCGGCCTGAGCTTCGTGCGCTAATTGAAATAAATGCTGACCACGCGCCGTGCTGGCATTTCGCCAACCGGCCCAATTGTTTGTGAAGGAGAACTTGATCATGTTGCGACTTGCTGTTGTGTTCCTCGTCATCGCCCTGATCGCCGGCTTCCTCGGCTTCGGAGGCGTGGCGAGCTTATCTTGGGACGGAGCGAAGATCCTCTTCGTTGTCTTTTTGATTCTCGCCGTGCTTTCATTCGTGGGGCACGGCTTCAGGAGGCGATCTTACTGGGGGTGGTGAACCTGCGACCTGAATCTTTTCCACCAGACTTGGAGCACGCTGCCATGGCGATCTATTCTGACAACTGCGGTCCCTTGCCGACCGAGACGAAGCGGCAGGTTTACCTGGAACATCGCCGTGGCGACTCGGCCGAGGCCCTGGCGCAGCGGTTTTGCCAGCCCTGCACCCGCATCTATGGCATCATCAAGGAGGTCCGCGCGGTGCGGATCATGGAACTGCCGCTGGATTGCATGGGCAGCGCGCAGTTTGCCCGCCTCCGCGCGGAGAAGGAAGGTCGCGAGCTCTTGGGGCCGCCACCGGAAAGCGATCTGCCGGCGAAGAAGGTGCCAGCGCCCGGCGGCATGCCCGCCTATCTGGCCAACCTGTACGAGGTGCCCCTGCTGACGCGGGAGCAGGAGGCCCATCTCTTTCGCAAAATGAACTGCCTCAAGTACAAGGCGGGCCGGCTTCGCGAGACGCTCGACGTGAACCGGCCCAGGAGCCGCCTGATGGGCCGGATCGAGAAGCTGTACGACGAGTCGGTGGCGACCAAGAATCAGATCATCCGCGCCAACCTGCGGCTGGTGGTCTCGATTGCCAAGCGCTACGTCGGTCCGGCGGCGGACTTCTTCGAACTCGTCAGCGACGGGAACATGTCATTGCTCCGCGCCGTGGAGAAGTTCGATGTTTCGCAGGGCAACCGCTTCAGCACGTACGCAAGCTGGGCGATCATGAAGAACTTCGCCCGCATCATCTCCAACGTGCTCCGGCATCGAGATCGTTTCGCCACCAGTCACTGGGAGGTTCTCAGTGCCGCTGAGGACGCCCGCACGAACCAGTACGAACAGGAGTCGGCCCAGATCGAGCGGGAGTCGCAGGTGGCGGGGATCCTCAACCGGCTCGATGAGCGGGAGCGGCAGATTGTCACGAGTCGTTTCGGCCTGACTCGCGGCCGGGAGCCGCAGACCTTGAATCAGGTCGGAGCGGCGATGGGCGTGACCAAAGAGCGGGTCCGGCAAATCCAGTGCAGGGCGATGAACAAATTGAGAATGGCTGCCGTGGAGGACCACATCGAGTGATTGCGCTACGTCCTTAGCGGGGGTGGCGATCCTGTTCTTCTGCGCATTGTCGAGAACTGTGCCGGAGCTTCCGGCAAGTCATCCTGAGCCGTGAGCGCAGCAAGCACCGCAGGCGGAATCAGCCGCTGAGTCCCGGCCAGTTCCATGGCAGCGGCGAGGTCTGTCATCTCGATGGGAACTGGTACACGGGGCTCCAACTTAATGTTACGTTGCCAACGCGGACTGACGACCCCCATTTGGCAGCCCCGCTTGCTTTTCCCTCGGAATGCCATATAATAGGTTATTGAGTTGGCTGCCGGCGAGTTTAACGCGGCACTTGGAAGCAATGGATTCGAATTTGTCGGATGACTAGATAAAGAGCAACTCGGCGCCGAAGGCCGGGGGGCGCGTTGAAGAGTAAGCCGACGTGGACGAATGCCTCAGGGCGTTCCTCCGCGTCGGCTTTTTTGTTCTCCCGATGGAGAATTACCACAGGAGGTGACCAGTGAATCAAATACAACCCCTTTTTCTGTCGACCTACCCACCGGAAGCGTGCGGACTGGCGACCTTTGCCCGCGATTCGGCCGATGCTGTGGACATGGCGGCGGGCGAGTCGGTGTCGTCGATTGCGGCGATTCAGAAAACTGCCTCGCTGCGTTATGATGATCCGCGCGTGGTCCACGTCATCGATAACAGCCTGCCGCGTGCATACCGACGCGCCGCAGATGCCGTCAATAACGGCCCTTGCGACGTGGTGAGCCTGCAGCATGAGTTCGGCCTCTACCCGGGCGATTGGGGCGAAGATATCCTGGACTTCGTGCGCCATTGCCGCAAGCCGATCGTCACGACGTTTCACACGCTCCTGACCCAGCCCGACCCGCTGCCGCGGCGGCTGATTCGCAAACTGGCCGCGCATAGCCAGGGGATCGTCGTCATGACCAAGATTGCCGCCGAACTCTTGACCAGCGTGTACGGCGTATCCGAGGAAAACGTTCATGTGATTCCCCACGGCGTGCCCATGGTTCCTTTTCATCGCAACGGCGAGCACAAAGCCCGACTGGGGCTCGAGGGGCGGAAGATCATTTGCACGTTCGGGCTCATCAATCGCGGCAAGGGGCTGGAATTCATGATCCAAGCCATGCCGCGGATCGTTGCCCAGTGCCCGGACGTTGTCTATCTGATCGTGGGCGTCACTCACCCGCAGGTCAAACGTCACGAGGGCGAAGTTTATCGCGAAAGCCTGGCCAAGATGGCAGAGGACCTCGGTGTCGCTGCGAACGTCGCCTTCGTCAACGAGTATCTTGCCCTGGACGATTTGCTGGCCTATCTGCAATCGTGCGATGTCTATGTCACGCCATATCCTGGAAAGGACCAGATTGCCAGCGGCACACTGGCCTACGCCCTGGCCGCCGGCGGGGCCGTGGTTAGCACTCCTTACCTGTATGCCAAGGAGGTCCTGTCCGACGGGCGTGGCCTGCTCGTTCCCTTTGGCGACAGCGGCGCCATGGCCGATGCGACGCTGCGATTCCTGACCGATGTCGAGTTCCAACGCGAGACGCGGCAGAAAGCCTATCGCTATGCCCTGCCCATGTTCTGGTCCAGCGTAGGGCAGCAATACTTGGATCTATTCACACAGAGCGTATCGATCAATCAAGGAATGGAACGGCTATTTCGCAGGGCATTCCCCATGCCTGGCGACGAACTCCAATCCGCCGGACTGGCAAGGGAAGGCTTTTGACACCCATGACTTTCCCTATTGCTTTGAATCACCTGGATCGCATGACCGATTCCACAGGTCTCATCCAGCATGCGATCTATAGCATTCCCCGGCGGGATAGCGGCTACACCACCGACGACAACGCCCGGGCCTTGCGCCTTTGCGTGCGTCTCTGGAATCAGGATCCCGGAGAGCGGATGTTGAAGCGGGTGACCAATTACTTGAGCTTCCTGGAATTTGCGCGGGGCATTGGACGGGGATTCCACAATTTCCTCGGTTACGACCGTACTTGGCTCGATATCGAGGGCTGCGGCGATAGCCAAGGCCAGGCGGTCCGCGCGCTCGCGGAAGTCCTGGGCAGCAACTTGCCCGATGGCTATCGAGCGGTGGCCCGCGAGTTGATCGAAGGGGTCCTCGCGACCCTCGCCGATCTGCGCAGCCTGCGGGCCCAATCGTATGTGATTCTGGCTTATGGGCATCTCTGGAATACGGAGGTTGGCGGCATCGAACCGCTGGAGAGCGTGGCCTGGTTGGCGGCTCGGCGGCTGGCCGAGTGCTATGGCCGCGCGATGCGGCCCGATTGGCGGTGGTTCGAATCGCGGATGACGTATGCCAACGCGGTCTTGCCGCACGCCATGTTCATCGCGGCAAGGCGTTGGCCCAATGAGAATTTCCTTGAAATCGCACGAGAATCGTTTGCCTTCCTCGATCAACAGACGACCACCGCGACCCAGAGTGCTGGGCGCCCCGTCTTCTGGCCCGTTGGGAATGAAGGTTGGTATCCGCGTGGCGAAGACAAGGCACTATACGATCAACAGCCCGTGGAAGCGGTCGCGACGGCCGAAGCCGCGCAGGCCGCGTTCGATCTGTTTGGCGGCGAGGACCATCTGGCGGCCTTCCGCCGAGCGTATGGCTGGTTTCATGGTCGCAATAGCCTCGCAAGGTCGCTGGTCGATGTGGGCTCCGGCGCCTGCTGCGACGGACTTCAGGCGTCTGGCCTGAATGCCAATCAGGGGGCCGAATCGACGCTTGCCTATCTCTGGACGGAATTGTGTAACCGGGAAACCGTGAAGGTGCACGGTGACAGCACCGTGGCTGTCGTTGCCGGCGAGTGAAAACAACGACTGCCGCCAGGGAGGAAGCAAATCATGGAAATGAATCCAAGCGGGGCTGAGAAACCGGCGCATCAATGCGCGGAGTTGTTCCATCGCCACGCCGACAATCCCATTCTGACCGCCGGCGATTGGCCCTATGTGGCACATACGGTATTCAACGCCGGCGCGTGTCAGGCGGGCGATGAGACGATCCTGCTCGTTCGCGTCGAGGATCGCCGCGGTCATTCGCATCTGACCGTGGCCCGAAGCCGCGACGGCGTATCGAACTGGCGCATCGCCCCCCATCCCAGCTTTGCGCCGATCCGGCAAACTGCCCCGAGGAAGCCTGGGGCGTGGAAGATCCGCGCGTGACTTGGGTCGAGGACCGCGGCCAGTGGGTCATTGCCTACACGGCCTACTCGCCCAGCGGTCCGCTCGTTTCCTTGGCGGAGACGAACGACTTCGTCTCGTTCAACCGGCTTGGTCCGGTCATGCCCCCCGAAGACAAAGACGCGGCCGTCTTTCCCCGCCGCTTCGGAAACCGCTACGCGATGATCCATCGACCCGTCTCGGCCGGGAGTTCGGGCGCGGACATTTGGCTCTCGTTCTCGCCCGATCTGATTCATTGGGGCAGTCACCGCGTCCTCTTCCACGCGCGGCACGGCGCCTGGTGGGATGCCAACAAGATCGGCCTATCGACGCCTCCGCTGGAGACGCCCGAGGGTTGGTTGATTCTTTACCACGGCGTGCGCACGACGGCCGGTGGATGTCTGTATCGACTGGGGCTGGCTTTATTGGATTTGGACGATCCTTGCCGGGTTCTGCGGCGAAGCGATGAATGGGTCTTTGCGCCGAGACGTCCTACGAGCGGCAGGGCGACGTCAACGGCGTGGTTTTTCCCTGCGGTTGGATTCTGGACAAGCCCAGCGGCGAGATTCGCCTGTATTATGGAGGCGCCGACACCTGCCTGGCCTTGGCTACCGCTCAACTCTCCAACGTATTGGGATACCTTGGCGCCTGTCCGGTGCCGTCAACGTGCCGGCACGAAGGCATGGCTTCACTTGAATAACAACTCTTCCTACGATCATGGCAACACAACAGAAAGATGAAACGGCGGCATTGAACAGGTCCGTCCTTACCGAAACATCCAACACCTTGAGATTCAGCGCGAGTGACGAGTTCAATCGTGAGCTTCGGCGCCGCATCGATCTTTACTTCACGAACACCGGGCGGAGCCGGCGCGACTGCCCACGGATGTATCTGAAGACAGCAACAATTCTCGGCTGGCTCGTATCGTCGTATGTGTTGCTGGTGTTCTTTGCTGCGTCGTGGTGGCTGGCGCTGCCGCTGGCATTCTCGCTGGGCCTCGCGATGGCCGCGGTTGGCTTCAATATCCAACACGATGGCGGACACCAGGCATATTCCGAGCACGATTGGATCAACCGCCTCATGGCGTGCTCGCTCGACCTGCTGGGCGGCAGTTCGTACTTCTGGGCCAGGAAACATAACGTGATGCATCACAGTCATACCAACATCACCGGCCATGACGACGACATCGAACTTGGCTTTTTCGGCCGGCTGTCGCCGCATCAGAAGCGGTTGGCGTTCCACCAGTTCCAGCACGTCTACTTGTGGGCCTTGTATGGCTTTTTGCCGATCAAATGGCAGCTCTACGACGACTTCCATGACTGGGCCGCCGGCCGGATCGGCAATCGACGCTTCGAGCGACCGAAGGGGTGGGATATGGCGGTGCTCCTCGGCGGCAAGGCAATCTTCTTTTCGCTGGCCATCGCGGTCCCGCTGCTCATGTACCCCTGGTGGGTCGTATTGCTCTTCTACCTCGCGGCATCCTTCGTTCAGGGCCTGACGCTCAGTGTCGTCTTCCAGTTGGCGCATTGCGTGGAGGGGGCCGCTTTCCCCCTGCCTCGACAAGACACGGGCCGGATGGCGACCGGCTGGGCCAAACACCAGGTCGAATCGACCGTCGACTTCGCCCGCGGAAACCGCCTGCTCTCGTGGTTCATCGGCGGTTTGAACTTCCAGATCGAGCACCACCTTTTTCCCCGCATTTGCCACGTCCGTTACGCCGCACTTGCGCCGCTCGTGGAGACGACCTGCGAAGACTTCGGCCTGAAATACGCGGCGCACGATACCTTCCGGGCGGGCGTCGCATCGCATTACCGCTGGCTGCGGCGGATGGGCATGTCAAGCGCAACCTCGAAATGAATGGAGAACAAATATCTTGAGCGACACCCCTGATCCGGCGCCTCGGCCCGCCAACCGCAAGGGCAGCCGTGGCTCTTTGAAGGTCCGGCGACTGCCGGTCACCCTCGCCAGCGATATTCGCCGCGTCATCACCCGCTTCTTCGATCCGGGCGGCGAGGCGCGGATCGGCAGCATCGTAAAGCGCATCGTAGGGCTGAGCGGCGGTCAGGTCGATCGACTGTTGGACGGGGTATTCCTGAAATTCCGTACCCGACATGGCGGCATTGCCGCGGTCCTCGATGAGAATTACCACCGAGCGATGACCATGCTCGGTATTTCCGACGATTTTTCCCACAATCGGCGCCTGCTGATCGGGGCCTACTTGACCGCCGAGTACTCGATCGAGTCGGCAGCGCTTTTCAACCCGTCGATCGTCCCGCATTATCATCAGGGCAATCTGCCGGAAGGCGCCGTCCGATTCATCATGAGCCTTCGAGCGACCGGCGAGGGGCACGTCTCCTCAATCGTGTTCCGCAGCGGCGTCATCACCTCGGAACATCAGATCCAAATCGATCCCTGCGCACGCCTCGCCAAGCCGGTGCGAGTTGTTCCCGACAAGCAATACGAAAAGACCCTGTTTCGCCGCAAGCTCAGCGACATCGGAGTTCCCGACCGGGTGATTGACCTCGTGCTCGGCCGTCTGGCCGACTATTTCACTTTGGCACAACTCGAACGTGCCGTTACCGAGGCCCGAGATGCCGCGCCCGACAAACTGTTGATCGAAAAGTCGCTTCAGGACATCCGCTGGCTGACCCACTCGAACTACCAATTGGAACTTCCGCGCGAAGCCGATACTTCCGAGGTGGTCATTTTTCCGCAGACGAGCAACGAGAGCCACGGCATCGAAGACCTGCGCATGGTTCGCTTCGTGGATGACGACGGCACGGTAACCTATTTCGGCACTTGCACGGCCTACGACGGCCTCCGCATTCTGCCGCAACTGATCGAAACCCGCGACTTCCTGAAAATTGGCGTGCATACGATCAACGGCGCCTGCGCGCAGAATAAAGGCATGGCACTCTTTCCGCGGAAGATCGGCGGGCACTACGTGATGTGCAGCCGCATCGATGGCGAGAATCTCTTCATCATGTTCTCCGACATCGTCCACTTCTGGGAGACTGCCGAGTTGCTGCAAACCCCGCGCCAGCCCTGGGAATTCGTGCAGATCGGCAACTGCGGCTCGCCCTTGGAAACGCCGGAAGGCTGGCTGCTGCTGACCCACGGCGTCGGCCCCATGCGCACCTACTGCATCGGCGCCATGCTCCTGGACCTGAACGACCCGTTGAAGGTCATCGGCTGTCTTAACGAGCCGCTGATCACGCCCACCGAAAAAGAACGCGACGGCTACGTTCCCAACGTGGCCTACTCCTGTGGGGCAATGATCCACAACGCGCGTCTGTACCTGCCTTTCGCCACGTCCGACATGATTACCCGGATCGCGATGGTCTCGCTCGATTCGCTGTTGAACCGACTCATTGGCTAACCGCTCCCTCGTCGTGCCGTGTCTCATCAACTCGTCCCTATTCCGAGACATGTCACAGCAAACCCCTCTCATCGGGTGGGCCTATATGCAACCAGGCCCAACATTTGTTAGTATTGTGTTAGCAGTCGGTTAGGATAGCCTGCTGCGTGGACCTATCCGCCCTGTTTGGGGTTGCGTGCCTATGTTCTCTCTCCAGCGCATTTTTGGTCGCGGCGATCGGTTCTTCGAACTTCTGGAGTCCAGCGCCGACGAAGCAAGGCGTGCGGCCCAGGCCGTTCGCCGACTTATCGAGGCCCCTGACAACGGCCAGACATTGGACCAGTTCATCGAGTTCCGCAAAGGAGACAAACGGGTCCACGAAGAGATCAGCCGCATGGTCTGCAACACGTTCATCACGCCTTTCGATCGTGAGGACATCGACATGCTTTCGAGCGCCCTATCGCGGATTTCCAAGGTGCTCAAGAAGTTTGCCGAGCGTGTGCTGCTGCTGCGGCCGCATCTCAAGGCGGAGCTATTCGAGAAGCAATCCATGTTGCTGCAACAGGCAACCGATACCCTCAACGAAATGGTCAGGCAACTCCGCAGCCCGCAACTGGAGGTCGTTCAGGCTGCCAACGACCGCCTGCACCATTATGAAGGCGATGCCGACAAGCTCATGCTCTCGCTGATGAGGGAACTTTACAACGGCCAGTACGACGCCCTGCAAATGATCGTGCTCCGCGATCTGTTCGAGCTGCTGGAGAAAGTCATCGACCGCTGCCGCGACGCGGGAGACGTGATCTTTCAAGTTGTCCTCAAGAACTCCTAAGAGCCCGTTTCAGCAACAGGTTCCGGACGAACCCCTCGTGATCGCAGACCAGTCTTTGAAACACGTTCCCAGCGGAAAGCGTCGGCGATGATCCTGGTATTGAGCGTCATCCTGCTCGGGCTGCTCTTCGAATACGTCAACGGCTTTAATGACGCGGCGAACGCGATTGCCACGGTTGTGGCGACGCGGGTCCTCTCTCCGAGACAAGCCATTCTGATGGCGGCGGCGTGCAATCTCATCGGCGCCCTGATGGGGACCGCGGTCGCGACGACGATTGGCCTGGGACTAGTCGAAATGGAAGGCATAACTCTTCCGACGCTCCTCAGCGCTCTCGTGGCGGCCGTGATCTGGAATCTGACCACCTGGCGCCTAGCGATCCCGTCCAGTTCCAGTCACGCGCTGATCGGCGGCCTTTGCGGTGCGGCCGTCGCCTCGGCCAGCGGCCGGTTCGACGTGATCCGCTGGTCGGTCGTCAATCCTGCCACACAGCAAGTCGAGGGACTCTGGCCCAAGGTGGTCCTGCCCATGATTCTCGCACCGATTATCGGCCTGATCGTCGGTTTTATCGTGATGGGACTGCTGTTGCTGGTTTTGCGAAACTGGCGTCCCCACCAGGTCAACAGCACGTTCGGCCGCTTGCAGTTGCTGAGCGCCTCACTGGTGGGACTCAGCCACGGCAGCAACGACGCACAAAAGACCATGGGGATCATTGCACTGGCCCTCTTCGCGGGAACGCAGGCCGACCTGTTCCAGAACCTGCCCGGCTGGCTGCAGTTCCTGCAAACTCCGCAGTTCCAAGTCAGCGTCTGGGTCAAAGTCCTATGTTCGCTGACCATGGCAGCGGGAACGGCGGCTGGCGGCTGGCGGATTATTCGCACCCTTGGCCGCCGCGTAGTCAAATTGCAGCCGGTGCACGGATTTGCCGCGGAAACGACGGGGGCTTTGGTGATCCAAGTGGCTAGTCATCTGGGAATCCCGCTCTCGACCACCCATGTGATCTCGGCCTCGATCATGGGTGTAGGCGCCATGCGCCGGCTGAGCGCTGTGAAGTGGACCGTGGTCGCCCGCATGGTCTGGACCTGGGTGCTGACCATCCCGGCAACGGGTTTGCTCGGTTACGCGTTGCAACGGTTCATCACGTCCTGGTTGTGACTTCGCCATTCAGACTTGCATATTACACCTATACTACCTATCTATTCAGGATTGCCATGCTGGAACGTGCCATTGAGTTCGCGGTAAAATGCCATGCCGGTCAATACCGCAAGCACGCGATTGACGGGCAGCGCTTGCCGTATGTCGTACACGCGATCGAGGTCATGAGAACGATTTGGGGATGGGGCGTCACAGACCCCACGATCATGACGGCCGCCGTGCTCCACGATGTTCTTGAGGAGTCGGAAATGACCGCACGCCAACTGGAAAAGGAATTTGGCGGGGAGGTGGCGCAGTTGGTCACAGACCTGACGCACGACCCGCAGGAAGGCGACAAGCACGAATACCTCAAACGGTTCGCCACCGCAAGTGTTCCGGCCCTCGTCGTCAAGCTGGCGGACCGCTATTGCAACATTCAGCACCGTCTCGTCGCATATCCGGCGGGAGCCAAGGCTTATTTCGGGAAGTCTGCTGTTCTTCTGGAGATAATGCGATCGAGACATGCCGAGATTGCCGGCCGCTTCAGCGAGAAAGTGTCCGGGGCCATCGCCTTTGCCTATCAGGGTTTGGAGAACGCCGTCAAACAGATTGCCGGCGAAGTTCAGCAAGATCCGTGATTTGAAGAGGGTCTTGGAAAAAGAACAAGCAATCAAGCGTTTGGGAGCTTCTACGGGACAGGTTCCGGCGGCACCGGCAACGGGGTCAGGCTTGAATTATCAATTATCGATTGCTCCCTGCTCGCTTGCTCTGGAGTCGCGAGGCAAGCGCGTTGACGATCGGCAATACGTTATGCCAGTCGTTCTGGACCTTTCGATGAATGGCGCTGACCGCTCCTGATCCGAGGCAATAGTGTTCACCAATCGCCCGGCCACTCCTGTCGGCAAGGCGACACGCCAACTCCACCGCTACCGCCTTGGCCGTGCCGGCGCGATGGCCGTGTTCCTTGAGGGCCGTCTCTTCGATGTGGTAATGGCGTGCTACCAATTGGTCGATCTCCTCCATGGCCACCGTCCATCGCGGCAGATCCAGGTCTTCGTCCTGGACGCGTCCGTCACGCCGCTCTTCGATCGCGCGCTCGGTCTTTTCCACGAAGGCTGTACCGCCGATGGCGTAGCGGCTGGCAGCCATGGCTGCCAATAGCGGCGCATCGTCTTCCAGCACGCAGGCATCGACATACGCGCGATAATGTCGGCGGGCAGTCGCCATCTCGACGCTGTATTCCTTGAGAACATCGTAGCAGACGAACTCCTGGGCCTTGCTCGCGTCCACATAGCCCGCGTAGCTGCTCCAAGCGAAAGACCGAAGATATAGCAGCCGCTCGCGGGCACCGACCCGCCGGAAAGCGGCGATTTTCACGGGATTCAGGTGGATATAGCGTGTCAAGGCGGCAAGATACACGTCGTCTTCCACCAGTTTGGCCTTGAAACGGCCCTGGAAAAGGTGGCCGGGCCGGCGATGCTTGTAGCGGGAGTAAAGCGCGTAACGCGTGAGCAACCGCTGCATGAATCGCGACAGGTTTGCACGCGGCGTTCGCACGAGCAGATGGAAATGGTTCTCCATCAGGGCAAAAGCGTAAAGCCGCACACCCGCCGTATGCAGGCTGTCGGCCAACTGCGCGAGGAACCGCTGGCGGTCATCATCGCTCCAGAAGATGACCGCCCGCCCATTGCCACGGCTCGTGACATGGTAAACGGCATTCGAAAAATCGATGCGTGGTGGGCGTGCCATGCTCTTAGAATATCATCTTCGGCAATCATGGGCAATAAGAAAATTTGATAATTCAAGCCTGACCCCACCGCCCGAAGCTTGCTCCGTCAGTTCTACCTTTTCGGCTGTTCGCGGTAGGGCTTTCCTTGCTTGTAGAGTTCCAGACGTGCGTGGATCTCGAGCTTCGTGTTTTCCTTTGCCGACTTGTCACTCGCGGCAGTCTCTACGGCCTTCGCTTGCCATTCCTTCGCCCTCTCGAAGTCGCCGCTCTCGGCATACGCCGCCGCAATTGTTTCAAGGCACGGCCAGAACTTACGGTCGTCCAGCTGGAATCCCATGTTTGCGTTCCGGACTGCTGCGTTTCCATCGCGGTAGCCCGCGTCGGGGCACGTTGCCTGCAGCCAACCAAGGCTTTGGTAGCCACGGGCATACTTGGGGTTCATCGCGATGGCGTGCTTAATGTCGGCAAGCGCCTTGTCGTATTCGCACATTTGCGCGTACGCACGGCCTCGGTCATTGTAGAACATGGCGCACTTGGGGTTAAGCCGGATTGCCTCGTCAAAGTCGGCAATCGCTTTATCGCTCTCACGCACCGCTTCGTAGGCGACGCCCCGCGCAGTAGGCCGCGGCCCATTTCGGGTCCAGCCGAATGGCATCGGTGAAGTCAGCGATTGCCTTTTCGTTCTCGCCCTTCGCCCCATAGGCGGCGCCTCGGCCGTAATACGCCCCGACCGACTTCGGATCGAGCCGGGTGGCCTCGTTGTAGTCGGCGATCGCCATGTCGTGCTCGCCCTTATTGTCATAGGCGAGGCCCCGGTTGCAATACGCCATGGTAAATTTTTGGTCTAGCCGGATCGCCTCGTTGTAGTCGCCGATGGCCTTGTCGTGGTCTGCCCTTGCTTCGTACGCGAGGCCCCGGTTGTTATACGCGATGACATATCTCGGGTCCAGCCGGATCGCCTGGGTTAGGTCGGCAATCGCCTTGTCGTTCTTGTCGTTCTTCTCGTATGCGCGACCCCGGCCGCAATACGCCGCAGCCCACTTCGGGTCCAGCCGGATCGCCTCGGTGAAATCGGCGATCGTTCTACCACGCTCGTGCTGTTTGTCGAACGCGATGGCGCGATTGTAAAATGCCTTGGCATTCTTTGGGTGGAGGCGAATCGCATCTGTGTAGTCGGCGATGGCCTTTTCAAGATCCCCTTTTCCAGCATAGGCGTTCCCGCGCTTGTAATACGCGTCGGCATTTTTCGGATCAAGCCGGATGGCCTCCGAAAAGGCGATTATCGCAACAGGAAAGTCCTGTTTGCCAAGAGCCGAGATGCCTCTTTGATAGGCCCCGACTGCCGGATCAGAACCTGCGCCTAAACTCGGGAAAAAAAGAAATGTTATAAACACTGCAGCCAGACATGTACATCGGTTCATATACTTCCCTCCAGGCTCGCTGCCTAATCTGCCACGGGCGAAACTTCGCCATTTTCTTGCATCGACCGCTCCTCCAAGGCCCTCTTAACCTCCCACCAGCGCAATGGGGTCAGGCTTGAATTATCAATTATCGATTGTTCCGTGCTCGCTTGCTCTGGAGTCGCGAGGCAAGCGCGTTGACGATCGGCAGTACGTTATGCCAGTTGTTCTGGACCTTTCGATGAATGGCGCTGACCGCTCCTGATCCGAGGCAATAGTGTTCACCAATCGCCCGGCCACTCCTGTCGGCAAGGCGACACGCCAACTCCACCGCTACCGCCTTGGCCGTGCCGGCGCGATGGCCGTGTTCCTTGAGGGCCGTCTCTTCGATGTGGTAATGGCGTGCCACCAATTGGTCGATCTCCTCCATGGCCACCGTCCATCGCGGCAGATCCAGGTCTTCGTCCTGGACGCGTCCGTCACGCCGCTCTTCGATCGCGCGTTCGGTCTTTTCCACGAAGGCTGTACCGCCGATGGCGTAGCGGCTGGCAGCCATGGCTTCCAATAGCGGCGCATCGTCTTCCAGCACGCAGGCATCGACATACGCGCGATAATGTCGGCGGGCAGTCGCCATCTCGACGCTGTATTCCTTGAGAACATCGTAGCAGACGAACTCCTGGGCCTTGCTCGCGTCCACATAGCCCGCGTAGCTGCTCCAAGCGAAAGACCGAAGATACAGCAGCCGCTCGCGGGCACCCACCCGCCGGAAAGCGGCGATTTTCAGGGGATTCAGGTGGATATAGCGTGTCACGGCGGTAAGATACACGTCGTCTTCCACCAGTTTGGCCTTGAAGCGGCCCTGGAAAAGGTGGCCGGGCCGGCGATGCTTGTAGCGGGAGTAAAGCGCGTAACGCGTGAGCAACCGCTGCATGAATCGCGACAGGTTTGCACGCGGCGTTCGCACGAGCAGATGGAAATGGTTCTCCATCAGGGCAAAAGCGTAAAGCCGCACGCCCGCCGTATGCAGGCTGTCGGCCAACTGCGCGAGGAACCGCTGACGGTCATCATCGCTCCAGAAGATGACCGCCCGCCCATTGCCACGGCTCGTGACATGGTAAACGGCATTCGAAAAATCGATGCGTGGTGGGCGTGCCATGCTCTTGGGATATCATCTTCTGCAATCATGGGCAATAACAAAAGTTGATAATTCAAGCCTGACCCCGTCGCGAAGATACAGCAGCCGCTCGCGGGCGCCGACCCGCCGGAAAGCGGCGATTTTCACGGGATTCAGGTGGATATAGCGTGTCACGGCGGTAAGATACACGTCGTCTTCCAGCAGTTTGGCCTTGAAACGGCCCTGGAAAAGGTGGCCGGGCCGGCGATGCTTGTAGCGGGAGTAAAGCGCGTAACGCGTGAGCAACCGCTGCATGAATCGCGACAGGTTTGCACGCGGCGTTCGCACGAGCAGATGGAAATGGTTCTCCATCAGGGCAAAAGCGTAAAGCCGCACACCCGCCGTATGCAGGCTGTCGGCCAACTGCGCGAGGAACCGCTGACGGTCATCATCGCTCCAGAAGATGACCGCCCGCCCATTGCCACGGCTCGTGACATGGTAAACGGCATTCGAAAAATCGATGCGTGGTGGGCGTGCCATGCTCTTAGAATATCATCTTCGGCAATCATGGGCAATAACAAGAGTTGATAATTCAAGCCTGACCCCGTCGCGAAGAAAAGCCTTAGAAATAACGCCAGGCGGGCAGTCGCCTTGAATTGTGACGTGGTATAATCGGTCGCAGCCGGTGAATCAGACGTAGCGGAGGGCGATCTGCCGGACTGAACGACGTCAATACATTCGATCAAGGAGATCCAGCCATGTTTTCGCGAGTTTGCAATCGCTATGCCGTCAGGACGGCTTTCGCATCGGTGCTGATTTTCGGCAGGTGGTCCTCGGCCGCCGCCGCGGTGGAAGAGGTTGTCGTGGTCTTCAAGACCCACTTCGACATCGGCTACACCGATCTGGCGCGGAACGTGGTTGCCAGATACCGTACCTCGATGATCGATAACGCCTTGGCGGTGTGCGATGGGGCGAAGGCCATGCCGCCCGAACACCGCTTCGTCTGGACGCTTTCCGGCTGGCCGATGGAACAGGTCCTCTGGCCGGGGCAAACGCCCGAGCGACGGGAGCGAGTCGCGCAGGCGGTCCGCGACGGGCGGCTGGTGTGGCACGCCCTGCCGGCCAGCCTGCACACCGAATCGCTGGACCTGGAAGACCTGGTTCGCGGCATGGTGTTTTCGTCGCGGTTGTCGCGACAGTTCGGCATGCCGCTTCCGCGCGACGCGAAAATGACCGACGTGCCCGCGAAACCTGGGCCCTGGCGATGGTCCTGAAACGGGCCGGAGTGGACTTCATGCACATCGGCTGCAACGGGGGCAGCGCTACGGTCGAGGTCCCGCGGCTCTTCTGGTGGGAAGGCCCCGACGGCTTGCGCGTGCTGACCATGTACTCCGGCGACTACGGCACGGGCCTGAAGCCGCCGGGCGATTGGCCCTACAAGACCTGGCTGGCCCTGATTCACACCGGCGACAATCATGGACCGCCTACGGCGGACGAAGTGCGGAGCTTGCTGCAACAGGCGGCCCGCGAGGTGCCCGGCGTGAAGGTCCGCATGGGCCGGCTCTCCGACTTCAGCGACGCCATCCTCAAGGAGAATCCCAAGTTGCCGGTGGTGCGGGCCGACCTGGCCGACACCTGGATCAAGGGCATCATGTCGATGCCCATCGAGACGAAGCTGGCCCGCAACGTCCGCCCCGAGATCGCCGCCCTGGACGCGCTGGGAACGCTGCTTCCGGCCTGGGGCATCCGCGTGCCGTCCGGGTACCCGCTTGCGGGTGGAGACACAGTCGCCAAGGCGTATGAGGGCAGCCTGATGTTCGGCGAGCACACGTGGGGACTCGACGCCAAGCAGACTCCCCGCCTGTACGGCAAGGCCTGGGAGCAGGCCCGTGCCGCGGGCCAGTATGCTCGCCTGGAGGACTCCTGGGGCGAGAAGGCCGCCTACATCCGCAAGGCCGCCGCTGCAACCCGCGCCGCCGCCAAGACCGACCTGGAGGCCCTGGCCCGCTCAGTACACGTGGCGGGAGAGCGCATCATCGTATTCAATCCCTTGCCTTGGCCGCGCGACGGCGTGGTCACGGTGCAGGCCCTGCCCGACGTTTTCTCCGGCCTGAAAGATGCATCCACCGGCCAGGCGGTTCCTTGCCAGCAGGGCGCAGAAATCTCCTTCTTTGCCCGCGACGTGCCGGCGATGGGATATCGCACGTACGTTCCCGGGCCAAGTACTCCTCTCGCTCCGCGAGAGGAATCCACGTCACGGCGGAGCGTGACGAATACTTTGGAGAACTCTTTCTTCCGCGTGCGGCTCGATCCGGCCCGTGGAGTCGTGGCCTCGCTGGTCGACAAGCGATCGGGCCGCGAGCTCGTGGACCCGGCGTCGGAGTACGGCCTGGGCCAGTACGTCTACGAGCGCTTCGACGCCGACGAGGCGGCCGCCTACGTCAAGGCGTATTGCAGAAACCTCGCCTCGTGGTGCTACCAGGATTTCGCCAAGTTCAACCTGCCGCCCGCCAAAGACTTCCCCCATGTGACGGCCTCGCCCGGCAAGTTCCAAGTGAACATCGACCGCGGTGCGCTGCGGACGGTGGCCACCATGCGGGCAGCGGCCGGCAGAGAGGTGCCGCACGACGTGACCCTGCGCGTGACCTTATGGAGCGACCAGCCCTACGTGGACGTGGAGTGGCAGGTGACCGACAAGAAGCCTGATCCCTGGGCGGAAGCCGGCTGGCTCTGTTTCCCTTTGAAGATCGACCGGGGCGCCCGGTACTCCGGGTCCCGCTTCCGCCTCGGCCGGCTCGGCTCGGTCACCGACCCGGCCAAGGACATCGTGCAGGGCGGCAACTTCGACTGCTTCTGCCTCAACACGGGCCTGAACGTGCTGGGCAGCGATTCGGCGGGCGTGGGACTGTGCCCCATCGATTCGCCGTTGGTAAGCCTGGGATATCCCGGGGCGTACCGTTATTCGCGGACGTTTCAGCCGCGAAAACCGCTGGTGCTGGTGAACCTTTTTGCCAATGTCTACGGCACGAACTTTCAGCAATGGATCGGCGGCACGTGGTCGTCGCGGGTGCGGCTCTGGCCTGTTGACGGCAAGCGCCTCGAAGCCGATCTTATCACGCCCGCCTGGGAGGCGCGCCGCCCATTGCAAGCGGTCATGCTGGATGGTCCGGGCGGAGGGCTGCCGCCGGTGCAGGCGGGCATCGAGCTTTCGCGAAAAGGGGTGCTGGTAACCGCGCTGGGGCCGAACCCGGATGGCGACGGCACGCTGTTGCGGTTTTGGGAGCAAGCGGGAGAAGGCGGCGTTTGCCGTGTCCGCTTGCCCGGGCCGCTGCGCAGCGCCGCCCTGCAACCGTGCGACCTTCGCGGCAGGCCCCAGGGCGAGCCGATCTCGCCCCGCGGCGGCTACTATGAGATTCCGCTCGCGCCGTGGGCGCGGGCAAGTTTCTTGATGAAGACCCCGTGAGGGAACGGGGTGGATTAGGTGTCAGGTCAATTCCGGGATCAGCCCCTGACACCTCGCTCTTGGCGGCTAGTTGATATTGTTCCTTCATGGCCGCCGGGTTGCTACGGTTCCCATAACTTGTGCAACTTGTTGTAGGACGGACCTCCGAGTCCGTCCAGTTTCAAGGGACGGACTCGGAGGTCCATCCTACAAATTCGACCAACTTGTTCGTACGCGAGCCCTTACTTTTTTTGCGCCGGGCCGTCGTTCGCAGCAATAATCTTGACGGGGATGGCCGGCAGTGTACGCGCAACAGACTCTTTGCCGGTGTTCATGACGCCGCTGATAATGACTGCCTGCGGGCCAAGGGGCGCCTTCGGCGCCGCCGTGATGGTAATGACGGCCTCGCCCTTGTCGGCCGCGAGCGAGACCGGGGCAACGGTCAGGCTGGGCGGAGGCGGCGGCGCATCGGGGGGAAACGGCACGAGTTTTGAAGGCGGCGCCGCGGCCAGGTTCACCGGGAACTTCCCCTCCGCGGTGCGTAACGCTTTGACGATGACCTGGGCGGCGGCTCCCTGTTTCACCTCCAGCCCTTGCTTCGGCGCAAGGTTCGCCGAAAGGGTATAGAAGGCCGGTTTCGTCACCTCCAGCACGCATCCCTTCGTCGGCACCCAGTGCTTGATATAAAATGCCTGCACGACCGTCTCGACCGGAACGGCCCTCCGCACCAGTGCCTGGCCGTCGACGGTGGCTGTGCCGACGACGGTCGGAAAGAACAGGCCCGGCGGGGCATTGGCAGCCGCGGAGATCGTCAACTGGGTCTCGTGCTGTCCGGCCGGAATCATTGCGTCACTGGCCGACAGTCCCGGCGGCAGGTCCTGTACCGCCAGTTTGATCTCGCCGTCACAACCGTCCTTTCGCAGAGCCGTGACCGCCAGCACGGTGCTGTCGCCCTGGGCCAGGCGGGCCGAGTCGGTGTTGATGCGCAGGACGTAGTCCGGCCGCGCCGGAGTGATCTTCAACCGGTAGGCATACTCTTCCCCGCCCTTCTCTTGCGCGTCGCGAATGCGGAGCACGTAATCGCCTGCCTTGGCAAACGTGTAGACCAGTCGCGAGTCGGCAACGTGCGTCACCAGCGCGTCGCGGGGATCGACTTGAGACACCGAATCGGGATAGAGGAGGGGGATACTGGCGGACGGATTCGGCGTCGCCATGGCCGGAGGCGGATCGTCGTTCTCGGCAAGCTTCTTGCCCGCCGCGTCCAGCAGCGTCAATAGGCTGTCCAGGGGCGAATCCAGTCGCCGCGCGTCGACCTCCATCAGCAGCTTCTGGCCCTCTTCGGCCTTGAAGACGAAGTAGTCTTCGTCGCCGCTTCGCTGGATGCGGCCGTTGATCACGACCGGAACGGTCACACGGTTGGCCTGGGCAATGGAATCGTTCGGCTCGCTCTCCTGCACCTCCGGCAAGTCGTCCACGGCGAACGGCACGGCGTTGGATGTCATCCCGTTCTGTTTGACGCTCAGCCAGCGCAGCGGCGGGCTGTCGGCGCCGAGTGCCAGGTCCATGCTATTGGCAGAAAGGTTGACGCCGTGCAGCTCGATCTTCACGGTCGAGTTCCGCCGTCCGCCCAGTGGAAACACGTGCGTGATGTAGGGCAAGGCGCCGATTCGCACGCGGTAAATGAAGTCCTGGCTGCCGCGGTAAAGCACGTCGCGGACCTCGAACAGGCACTCGCCGTCCTTCTCGACCTTATAGAACAAGACGGGGTCGGGCTTGAAGCGGAAGTCGTCGGCGAACCCGAGCCGCTTGCCGGCCGTGTCGGAAAGGGTCAGGCAGGCGTCGAGCCAGCCCGGTACGGCCCAGTAGCTGTAGGGCAGCAGCGACTGCGCCTGGCATTGGCAAACCAAGGTCTGTCCGGCCTTGACGGGAACGCGCCAATAGCCGCGGTCCGGCCCGCCCTGGCCGGTCGTGGTCGTGAAGATCTGGCCGTTGATGATCGCGGGCAAGGCGGGCACGGGAACCGCGTCGGCTTTTTCCGAGTTCCGTTGCATGGCGGCCGTTTCGGCAATCTCGTCGACGACGAAGCGGACCCGCGAGGAAACGCCCGCGGGTGTTACCAGCCGCAGGTCGTGTTCGCCCAACTCGGCGTCGGGGGCGATGGTGATGGCGATGCGGACCGCTTCCGAGGGGCGAATGTTGCTACTGATCCAAGGCCGCGGCGGCGGCGCGGGCGGGCCGGGCTTCGGCTTGGCCTTGGGATCGGGTTTCTCTTCGGGCGCCACGCGCGCCGTCACGCCTTTACCGGAGACATAAACGGCCGTGGCCCCCTTGAGCTGCTGGCCGGCAACGGTCGCTTCGACCGTTGTGCCCAACTGCCCGCCCGCCGGGAAGACGAAGAAGATAACCGGCCCGGTCGGACCGCCCGGTTGGCCGTAGCAGGAGGCAGCGAGGAGGCAGAGAATAAATCCGAAAATTGAAATCCGAAATTCGAAACAAATACGAATGCAGGAAACAAGGATGTTCCGACCAATGTGTTGGACATCCTTGCGGTGGTTTTGGAATTTGTACATGGGAGTTTTGGATTTGTTTCGGATTTCGTGCTCGCGTTTTCGGATTTCGTACGTCGTGCTTGGTGTTTCTATTGCAGAACCGGTTGCGGGACCGTCTTGCCAGCCAGCACCTGCCGCACCATCTCGGCGTTCTGCAAAGCGGCAAGTTTTTCGGGCAAGGTCTTTGCTCCGCTCGCGCTCCACGTCACCGCGGCGGGATTCGAGGTCGCAAAGTAGCCTTGCCCAGTGACGACCAGCCAATCATCCGTGCCCGGCGCAAGCTGCACGAGCGTGGCCAGCAGACGGCGGTCGGCAAGGTCCCAGAGCCTGACGCAGCCGTCGCCGCCGGCCGAGGCGAGCCGCTTCTCATCGGCGCTGGCCGCCACCGCATAGACCCAGTCGCTGTGCCCGGCGAGCGTGTCCATAAGCGTCAGCTTCTTGCCGTCGAAGGCGTACGCCTTCACCGTGTTGTCGCTGGCGGCGACGTAAGCCCATTGGCGATACCATTTGCCGGGATCGGGATCTTTGAGCCAGACGCAGTCCAAGGGCATGCCGGCATCGAGGTCGGTCTTGACGTCACCGCGGTACTCGGGCGGTATCTTGTCGTCCAGTCGATTTTGAACCGATCGTGCGTCGTGGCCGGCGACGACCAGCCCGAAGCGGAACGTCATCCTTCCGCCGGCTGCCCAGTGCACGGAAGTGTCCCGCAGGGAGCAGCGGCGCGGCGGGGCCTCCAGGATCGTCTTCTTGCGGTCCGCCTTCCAGGTCGCGACCTCCCACACCTGCACCGTCTTATCGAGGCTTGCGGTCGCCAGATACTTGCCGTTGGGAGCGAAGGAAACGCTGCTCACCGCCAGCGCTTGGTCCTTGAGCGTGGTCACGAGCTTCTTCTCCGGCAGGCTCCAGACGTAGGCCGCGGCATCGCTGCAGCCGGCGGCCAGGAGCTTTCCGTCGGGGCTCAGATCCAGCGACAGCACCGCGCCCTTGGGCTCCTGGAAGTTGCTGGCCACCTGTCCGCTTTGCAGGTCGAAGACCTTGACGCCGCCGGAGGCATAGGGGGTGCCTTCGGCCGCGGCAAGACTCTTGCCGTCTTTCGTGAAGAGCACCGCCTGGACCATGCTGCTAATCTGGCCGGCGCCGATCCGTCTGGCCAGCTTGCCCTGGACCAGATCCCAGACCAGGACCTCCTTATAGCCGCCCACGGCGAGCGTCTTTCCATCCGGGCTGAAAGCGAGGCCCGAGAGCGGCAATGCCGTCCCGCACGCCACGGTAAACTCCCTGGAGGGCGAGCTAGAAAGCGGGATCGACAGGCTGCGATGCCGGGGAGAAACCCCCGCGGCCGGTTCCGCTCCGACAGCCGAGCAGACCCCCAGCAAAAGCAGCAGTGCGGTGCCCGGTACGCGTTTCAAATTCATCGTTAGCGACCCTTTGCTCATGGTGAAGCCGCAAGCGGCCGAGCCAAAATCTCAAATCCCAAATCTCAAATCTCAAATCCCAAATCTCAAATCCTTCATCCTTCATCCTTCATCCTTCATCCTTCCATGATCTCCGTGAGGATTCCACCCCGGGCGTACGAGCAGGCCGTGGCCGGGCTGACATAGGCCACGCAGCCGTCGGGATTGGGAAGCCGGTCGTTGGGGTCGATGCCCATCAATAGGTAGACGCTTTCCCAGAGGTCCCAGGGATAGACGGGCCGCGACTTGACGAAGCGGCCCTCGCCGTCGCTCTCGCCCACAAGCTTGCCTCCCTTGAAGCCGCCGCCGCCGACAATGGTGGACATGACTTCGTTGTAATGCTCCCGCCCGCCGCTCTCGCCGGGATGCTTGCCGCCGAGGGTCTCGGGCTTGACGTTCCATTCCGGCGATTTGCTCGACTCGCTATACAGCATGACGATCGTGTCTTTCAGCAGCCCGCGCTGGGCAAGGTCCTCGAACAGGGCGGAGACGGCCTGGTCCAGGATGGGGCAGAGCAAGCGGAGGTTCTGATTCACGCGCTCGTGCATGTCCCAGCCGTCGGAGCCTTTCACGTCGCCGCCGCCCCAGGGGACCGTGATGAAGGGCACGCCATATTCCACCAGCCGCCGGGCCAAGAGGCAACTCTGTCCCAGCCGGTGCCGGCCGTAGCGATCGCGCGTCTCCTTCTTCTCCAGCGAAAGGTCGAAAGCCTTCTTGGCGTCGCCGGTAAGCAGTCGGAACGCGCTCTGCCGCAGCGCGTCGGCGGTCTGCGCGGCCGGCGCCTTCTCCTTGCTCGCCGATCCCACGGCCTCCAGCAGGGCGCGGCGCTTCTCGAAGCGCTTCTGCTCCTCGGGAGAAAGACTCACGCCCGGGGCGCGGAAATACTGCTCGCTGGGATCGCCCACGCAAAAACCTTGGTACTTGGGAGGCAGGAAACCGTAGTTGTTGCCTCCCCAGGGGATGCCGGGGATGCAGACCCACGGCGGGATGTCGCCCTTGTAGCTTCCGTCCTCCACCTTCTTCATGCCCACGACGGCGCCCACGCAGGGATAGACCAGCTTTGCCGAGGGGTGCGTGCTGGCCGCTTCCTTCGGGTTCATGGCGTTGCACAGCATGACATAGCCGCCGTGACCGCCCCCCGGCGCGGTCGTCGAGCGGATGATCGTGTACTTGTCCGCCACCTTGGCCATCAGCGGAAGAAGCTCGCTGATCTCGGTGCCCGGCACGTTGGTGGGAATCGGCTTGAAGAAACTGCGGACCGTCAGGGGGGCATTGGGCTTCGGGTCGAACGTGTCGATGTGCGTCATGCCGCCTTCCAAATAGACCCCGATCAGCGATTTGGCCTTGGCCTTCGGGATCGCGGCCTTCGGCTCACCCAGGGCGCAGAGGGCCATGCCCTCGGCCAGGCCGAGCCCCAGCGCGCCGGCAGCGGTTACTCGCAGGAATTCGCGACGATTCCAATGACTGTCCATAGTAATGCCTCGTGATTGGGGATTAGTCTTGTAGGCTGGAACAAGCTCGCGCTGTTCCGGCATGGATCGCTATCAATGCCGGAACCGAGCCGCGACCCGCAAGCGGGTACCCCGGATGCCCCGAAGCTTGTTCCGGCCTCCCTCTTATCTCAGTGGTTTAACAAGAACTCGTTGGTGTTCAGCAGCGTCCACACGATGTCGTGGATCGCCTGGCTGCCGCGGTTCTTCTCGGCGGTCAGGTATTCAAGCATCTTCTTTTTCTCGGCTTCCCTTGGAAACCGCGCCAGCACCAGCAGGAAAAGCTCGTCGACAATTTCCGCGTCGTTCTTCTTGTCCTTCAAGAGGCGCTGGATCCGCGGGCTATTCCATAATGACTCTTCAATTGCGCCGGAATTGGCCAGGAACTGCACGTGCATGGAGTTGATGTCGTCGGCGCGTTCGCGTTCCATCGCCGTGCCCCGTTCCGGCCGCCCGAACATTGCGGCGAGCAGGGAGCTCTCGCTGGCCTCCGCAATTTGCGCGGCCTTGACGTCCGCGGGAATGCTCGTGTCCGGCGCCGTGTTCGGCCGGCGGAACTGGCGGAAGCCCTGCGGCTGTTCCGTGATCTGCGAAAGCCCATCCAGAATCTGTTCCGCGGTCAGCCGCCTCGCCCGGTAATGGGAAAAGTGGGCCACGTCCTTCTCGTTCAGCGGTGTCGGCTCGCTGGAAAGCTGGTAGGTCTTCGAGTTCAGCACCAGCCGGTAAATGTGCTTCAAGTCGTAACGGTGGCCGACCAGCTCTTTCTCCAGGTACTCCAACAGGGCGGGATTCTCGGGCGGATTCGTCGCCCGCAGGTCATCGGGCTCGTGGACGATCCCCCGCCCCAAGAGCCAGAACCAGATCCTATTGACGATGTTCTTGGCGAACCAGGGATTCTGCGGCGCGGTGAGCCAGTCAGCCAACTTGCGGCGGGGATCGGTTGCCCGGTCCCCTTCCAAGGCCGCGGCGCCCAAGGGCTTCGGCGCCACTGGTTTGCCGGTCTTCGGGTGGCGCAGCACGCCCTCCGGGTTCCGGCAAACGATCTGCTCCTTCCACTCGTTGGTGAACTTGATCTGGACCTGGCTGAAGAAGGCTGCCATCCCCAGGTCGTCGTCCTCTCCCCAGTTCTCCACGGGATGCGCATGGCATCGTGCGCAGTTGAGGCGGGCCCCCAGGAAGAGCAAAGCCGTGGACTCGCCCAGGGTCCGCGGGTCGCGCTCCGGCACGGCCCGCACGTAATTCGACGGCCCGTCGCGGAAGTTGCTCCCGCTGCCGGTGATCAGCTCCCGGGCGAACTGGTCGTACGGCTTGTTCTGCAAGATGCTGTCCCGCACCCAGCGGTAATATGTCTCCGAGGCCTTCGGCCAGAGACTGATCGGCTCCTCGGCCTTGATCCGCAGCAGATCGCGCCACTTGGTCGCCAGGAAGTCTGCGAACTCCTCGCGCTCCAGCAGGCGGTCGATCAGCTTGCTCCGCTTCTGTGGGTCCTTGTCGGCCAGGAAGGCGCGGGCCTCCTCGGGCGTGGGCGGCACGCCGATCACGTCGAAGAACACCCGCCGCAGGAAGACGTCGTCGCCGGCAACCTCCGAGGGCGGAAAGCCCAACGCCTTCAGGTTGGCAAAGACGAGTTCGTCGACCTTGTTGTTCGCCGTGAGCGCCGGGAACCCCGTCGGCAGCGGTTGCGGGACCCGCACGCCAGCGACGCCCGCCTGCCGCAAGTAGATCGCAACGATCGCGGCCGACCCGAACTCCACGGCCTGCACCTTGCCGTCGGCGTCGACGGAAGCCACTTTGGCGTCCGTGGATTGGAAAGCGGCCAGCCGCGTGACGTCCTGTTTCGTACCGTCGGCATAGACCGCTTTAACGGAGAGCGGCTGCGTCTGGCCCTTCTGAAGGACCAACTCCGGCGGAAGGACTTCGACGGAAACGAGCTTCGGCAGTTTCTCGTCGCTGTACGGCGCACCTTGCTCGATCCAGGCCAGCAGCATCTTGTATTCCGCGGAGCCAGGCGGGATTTTGCCTGCGCCGCGGTGCGGTATGCTCGCGGAAACCTTCGACAGAAGCAGGCTCCTGGCGGGCTCCATGCGGTCGATGCGCGCGCCCCGCTGATCCTTGACGATGGTCCCGTAATCTTCTTCCGCGTCACCCCCGAACATGGAGAGCGCCATGCCGCCTTGGCCCAAGGGCGCTCCATGGCATTGCACGCTGTTGCAGCCCAGCCGGTTGATCAGCGGCATCACGTCGCGGAGGAAAAAGACCGGCCGGGAGGCGACTGCGGGCTGGGCCGGCGGCGGCTTCGGCGGTTCGGCCCCTCGCATGGCAATGCAAGCCGCAAGGAATAGCCCCAACGAGACCGGGAATATGGCCTTAATTCTCATCGCAACACAACTCCAAAGGCGGGATTCGAGGCGTGCGCGCTAGGCGGGGGGGGGTGACGCAGCCCCTTGGGGGCCGGCCACGCCAGGCTTCAGTATAACGTTCCGTCGCACAATGTAAAACTAGTTTCGCTGTGATTCGGACGTAAGCGGCCTTGGCGTCATCCGCGTAGGGTGGGCCGAGTGAAACGAGTCCCACCACGTTCTCTTCCTTAATGCGGCGTGCCCTTGGTGGGACTCGTAGAACTCGGCTCCCCCATGAAGAGGGCAATGGTTTTGGACCTCTCGCATGACCTCTCACTGCGTAGGAATGTTGCCGTTGGCAGCGGCAAGATATTCCTGCCAGAGATCCTCGCGAACGTAAATTGCAATGAACACGCCGGGTCGAAGCGACTCGAGGCCGGCGCCGCGATAGCCAACCAGAGGAATCTTCAGGTCGTCGCAATCCACGTCGCCGGAGAGAATCAGGATCGCGGGCAGAGGGAAGTGGTCTCTCTCTCGCTTCCATTTCTTGGCATCCAGCCAATAGCCAACCCGCTCTTCATTGAACTTCCGCAGGTACCAGGGAAGCGGCCAGTAATTGTCGGTCACCACCACCTGGATGGGCAGGTCGCGGCCCTCCGGCACTCGGCCGGCCAGGCGGTCAAGCCGCGAGCCCAACTTCGGCAAGGGCATGGGCGTATGGGCATAGACGTACGGATTCAGCGGACTGGCGATGTAGCGGGGGCTGAAGTTCAACTGATAGGCCTGCCAGCCAAGATGCCCCGCGCCGGCCGCCAACACGAATACGGCGATCAGCTTCATCGGCCAGGTCGGCAGCAAGCGGAAGATGGCCGTCGCGCCGACTCCCGCCAGCAAGATCATGCCCATCAGGAAGCTCAGAGCGCACCAGGGGGTTTTGTAGCTGACCAGGCCGTAGAGTAGCGTCAGGAAGACCGTGTAGAAGGTCAGGAAGCGGGGTAGGGCAGGGGAGGGGAAAGAGGAGAAGGGGAGAAGGGCGGCGCGCCGGGGTACCCGCTTGCGGGTCGCGGGTCGGGGGAGAAGGGGGGACGCGGAGAGGGAGTCGTTTGAGGTTCTTCGCCGCTCTTCCCGCGGCGAGCCAGCGAGCAAGCTCCCCCGATCAACGTCAAGACGGCGATGAGACCTTCGCTCCAAAAGACCCGTTTCGAAGGCCGATAGGCGAAAAGGAGTTGGAGATAATAATACCACGGTTCGGAGTGCTCGCCCGGCTGGCTGCCGCGACGGAAGTAGTTGGCATAGGCGGAGATCGATTGCCAGGGGCCTTCCCAGTTCCTGCCGAACATCGAGAAGAAAGCCACGGCGACGAGACAGGCCGCCAGGATTGCCGCGAGGACGTGAAAGAGAAGTCGCGCGCGGGTAGGAACAGTCCCGGCATCGACCAACGCTGCGCGTCGGTGCCCGCCGGGGCTAAACAGGACTTGCCCATCGCGGAGACTGGACCAGCCCCAGGCGCACCCGGCGGCGGCAACGGCCGCGGCTGCGGAGAGGATCCACGTCTCTTTCGTGGCATGCATCATGCCCACGGCGGCCCCCGCGGCAAGGATCCAGGCCAAGCGGCGCGTGCGGACGTATCGCCACCCGCACCCCAGCGCGGCCAGCATGAAAAACACCAGCAGCGTTTCCTGGATATAGTAGCGGCTGTAAAACACCATCGCCGGCGAGATGGCTGTCAACAGCGCCGCCATGACCACCGCGGGCCGACCCAAGCCGTCGGCCAGGAGCAAGAGCAAAGCGATCAGCCCAAGGCCGAAGATTACCGGCACGATGCGATAGGCGAATTCCTGGCTGCCGGCCAGATCCTTGGCCCCGCTGATTGCCAGGGAAGGGAGCGTCAGCCAGTAAAGGCTGGGGCCGTGGTGATCGGTGGTGTCGTATTCGTACTTGCCCGTCGCGTACAGCCGCCCGGCCTTGACCGCCTGGTTGGCCTCGTCGGCGTGCATCGGCCGCTGGGCGAGCCGGGGCAAACGAAAAGCGGCCGCGAGGGCCAGAATGGCCAACATCGCGACCGCAAACAGCATCCGGGCACGACTCATTTGACCGGCTTGCCGTAGACTTCCACCTCGATGTAGTGGTTCTGGTCGCTCGACGTATTTCCGTTGGAGTGCAGTCGGACGTACCGGCCGCGGACTGGTCCACCCTTCTCGTCCTTGACGGCGATGGCCTTGCCGCGATAGTCGTCGATGTACTCCAGTTGTTTGCCCACGCCAAAGCCCTGGGCGTTGGCGAAGTCGTTGTTGAAGACGGTTTTCACGCCCTTGGTGAACTCCGGGTCATCGGAGATCTGGATGACGACGCTATGATAAACGCGGCCCTCGGCGTGGTAATGCCAGACGACCACGGCCCAGATGTCGGCCGGATTCTCCAGGTCGATCTGGATCCACTGTTTGCCGGGGGCCAACTCGACAAAACTGCCGTCGGACCCGTCTTTGTCCCCGTCGGTGACCAGCGACAATTCGCCGATGATCGGGGCCGGGTCGCTGGAGGTGACCTTCTTCTTGAGGGCCAGGTTGACGCAGTCCTTGGGAACCTTCGGCATCACCGGCGCTTTCTCGGAATAGGGTTCCAGCGTCGGACTGGCCTTGATGTTCTTTGGCGTACCGACGAAGAGGGCCTTGGGGGGATCGTACTTCAGTGGAACGAGACTGCCAGACGAATTGGCGTCGTCGGCCGCGGAAACGAATGTCGCGTGGCACAACGCCACGGCCAAAGTGGAGAGGAAGGTCCAGCGGAAGGTAGGCAAGTTGCTCATAGGGGGGGTGGGGTTCTAGCTTTGGGGTTGATGAATGCCGGGTTTGCGGTGCCCGGACGTTTCATTTACTATAAATGCCGCAGATTTACGATGCAAGGTGTTATCGAGTTTCTTATGCCCGAAATTGCTCTTTCCGTGATCCTTCCGGCGCTGGACGAGGCCCGGCGGCTGCCGCCGTACCTGCAGAGCGTCCGCACGTATCTGGATGAGAGTTTCCGGCAGTCCTACGAGGTGATCGTGGTTGACGATGGCAGCCGCGACGAAACGGCGGCGGTCATCGAGCGTCTGGCCAGTCAGTGGCCGCACCTTTGCCTGCTGCGGCATGCTCAAAACGAGGGCAAGGGATCTGCCGTAAGGACGGGGGTATTGGCGGCAAAGGGAGAGTTGCTGCTGTTTGCCGATGCGGACGGCGCCGCGCCGATCGAGGAGCATGCCCGTTTGGCGGCTGCGATCGCCCAAGGTGCCGATGTGGCCATCGGCTCGCGGTTGGCGCCGGACCCTGCCATCCGCCGCTCGCGTGATTGGTACCGGGGGCTGGCCGGCAAGGCCTTCGCCTCGGTGGCCCGCCGACTGTTGCGGATTCCGGTGCTGGACACGCAGTGCGGATTCAAGATGTTCCGCGCCCCTGCCGGCCGACGGCTGTTCGAGGCCCTCAAGGAAACCCGCTACTTGTTCGATCTGGAACTTCTGGTACTGGCCCAGCGGTTTGGCCTGCGCGTGGTAGAAGTGCCCATTCACTGGCACGAAGTGCCGGGCGGGCATCTCCATCCGCTGCGGGAACTGCCGCGGCTCGTCGCCGGGCTTTGGCGGCTGCGGAGACGGTAAGATGGTAACTTTGACCAGATTGAATTTGTCGTGGGCATGGATTCCCTGTTTGCCGCCGGCGCCGTACACGCTGAAAACGCTCCATAGCGTCAGGCCGTCGGCACTGATCCACTTCTGCGGGAACTCACAGGTCAGGCCTTCACCCGCAGCACCCATCATACCCCAGCGGTCATAGTAGGCCACGGTCGTCCACGGCCCCCACGGGTCCGGCGCGTCGAAAACGCCTAACTGGCCCGGGCCGGTATGAAAACTGGTCAGCAAGAACCGCTTCATTGCCGGGTTGTAGACCGCTCCGCTGGCCGTTACGCCGTTGGCATCCGCGAAGACGGGTTGGGCGGCAATCCACCTGGCGGTCCACGACGGTTTGCCTTGCGCGTCGAGGCCGTGGAAGAATTCATAGGCCGCGCGCTCGCGAATCTTGTCTTTGCGCACCTGCGCCAAGTAGAGTCGATTGCAGTCGCCCTGCCCGGTCTTCTGCTTGGGTCCATAGAGATAAACATACCCGGCCAGCCGCGCAGGAACGCCGCTGTAATCTTTGCTGAACTGAAGGAATCTGGCGGGCTGAAAGTTACCGGGGCCCTTGGTGAACAGCCAATCGGCCTTGGTCCAGGTGGCTCCTCGGTCCGTGGACCAGGCCAAGGCGTGGTTGACGTTGGGCCAGGGGCCGTCCTGCAAATTAATGCTGGCGTAGAGAGTGCCGTCCACAAAAGCGGTCCCCCCGGTCTTGCCTTTACTTGGAAAGCTCGCGGGGTGTTCCGGGTCTTTTCCTCCATTGACATTGGCGGCGTGGTAGTTTTCCGGACGGCCCTCAAGCCGGGCGAAGCCCATGCTGACCCGCCCATCCGAGTCGGTCCCGCCAAACCCGCCACCGTCGCCCCAAGCGGTGTACAGATGGTCGTCGGGCCCCCACGTCACCGGCCACAAATCACTGCCCGGCGCAGCGGTCCGGTACGAATCCCAGTGCCAGGTGATGCTTTGGATCACCGGACTGGGCGGATAAGGGGGCTTGCCGAGGTCCGCCCCAGCCGCGATATCTGCGTGTGTAAACATCGCCAAGACGAGCAGTAGTGTCATCGCAGTCGCTCCTGGTCTAATCCTCAACGCATGGACGTGAGTATGCCGTCCCGCGCGTGGGAACACCAGGGGACGCAAGCCGATGCCAATGATTGCCGGATCGCGCAAAATCCGGCACCGGCACCGGCCCGGTGGAGCGGCGAAGGTTCACGCCAGGTCGGTGTATTAAAGTATCATAAATTATTGACCCCACATTTGGAGTTCAGCCATAAGATGGGTGTGAATGAATCTGCATTAACCACAATGGTTGTATAAATAACAATAACAATGGTTATAAAACCTGAGAAACGCCTGCGAATTGCCGTTGTCGGGCAGATCTCCACGCCAATTCATGGACCAATTCTTTTGTAGAGAATCACAGCCCTCAATGGAGTGTAAAATGGCACGGTTTTCCCGGTTTTCTTGGCATGATGCCGTATCTTTTGGTAACAGTACACCCTCTAGTGGTGGGGGAAAAATGGCCGCTACCCACCATTAAGCACCATAGGTGATGGTGAAGGGAGTGTTGGGAGGGGAAGCAGTTAGCCGGGAGTGGGGAGATTCTGCCTCTTGGAATCGGTCAGCGCTATCCAGGCACGGGCGCGATCGTCTTGGTAGAATGGATGGCGCGGCTGGAAGGTTTCCAAGTCCAGCGCAAGAGGGGAATATCGGTTCTGTCAACGTACAACCTATGAAGTGAGGAGTGAAAGATGAACGCTCGAAACATCCTTTTGCTGGTTGGCGGCTTGCTGCTGATCACCTGCGCCGGCAGCACGGCTGCGGCGCGCGCAGGAGGCCCTGCTCAATGTCGGCCAAGGCCAGATTCCCAACGACACGGGCAGCGACGGCGCCACGACCATGACCATCGATGACTGCAAGGAACTGGGCGGCAAGGCACTGAAGGTCGTCTTTGCCAAGGGCGACAGCTTCGGCGATCGCCAGGCGCGGGTCGCGAACTGGAAGCCGTTCATCAGCCTGCAGTTCAAGGCATTCAATCCCGGACAGCAGAAAGTGCCCTTGACCCTCACGGTCAAGCACAAGCGCACGACGAGCTTCCAGACCCGCGTCGATTTCCCCTTCACGCTGAATCCGGGCAAGAACGAGGTGAAGATCGGCATCGACGAATTGGTGAACGTGAACGGCTCGGCGCCGGACCTGTCGGGCGTGGGCAAGTGGTACTTTGCCTGCGCGGAAAACGCATCGCCCACGCTCTACTTTGGCGACATCTGGCTCGTGGGCGATGATCTGCCGGCCGCCCCCGCCGCCGGCACAGCCGCGGCGCCCGGGCCGGCGCCGGTTTACCACATCGAGGGGATGATCGGGCAACAATCGGTCCATCTCACCGCGACGCCCGAGGGCATAGTCGCCGGCGCCCCGGCAAAGAAGGCGACGATCGCCGGCGGGGCACCCTCTGGGTCGGCCCGGCTGGCCCGCATCCGCGCGGCGAAGATGCCGCCGATCACCAAGCCCATCCTGTTCTGCACGCCCGAGGCCGATGCCATCTGCTCGGCCCTGGAGGTCTTCCCGGCGGACAATCCGTGGAACCTGGTCGTTTCCGATTGGCCGCTGCACCCGAACTCGAAGAACATCATCGCCTCGATCGGCGCGGAGAAGCCTTTTCGATACAACGCCGACATGGGTTTTGTCCTGGTGCCGCCCGACCAACCGCGCGTGGAGGTAAAGGTCACGGACTATGCGGGCGAATCGGACAAGGGCCCTTTCCCCGTGCCCGCCAATACGCCCATCGAAGGCTGGCCCGCCGATTATCAGCGGCAAGCGTCCGGCAAGTCGCTGACGCTGGACGACGTGCAGCGCGACGTGCTCAAGCAGGGCGGCGACCGGCACGCCAGCGTTGTCGATCCGGTCCATCGCATGCTCTACGAATTCTACGCGATGAAAAAGACCGACCACGGCTGGCAGGCCGCGCAGTGCTCGATCTTCGATCTGAAGTCGAACCAGCTCCGGCCCGACGGCTGGACCTCGACCGACGCCGCCGGGCTGCCGATCTTCCCGGCCACGGTGCGGTACGACGAGCTGCAGCGGGGCCTCGTCGAGCACGCCCTGCGCGTGACGGTGGTCAAGACCCGCCGGGCCTACGTGGCGCCCGCCACGCACTTTGCCAGCCCGCATGAAGACGAAAACCTGCCGCGGATGGGCGAGCGGATCCGGCTCAAACAGGACTTCGACATCAGCGGCTTCTCGCCGCAGGTCCAGGCGATCCTCAAGGGCCTAAAGAAGTACGGCATGTTCGTGGCCGACAACGGCATCGACTGGGCGATCTCGGTCGCCCCGGACCCGCGGATTCCCGTGCTGCACGATGAGCTGCGGAAGATCAAGGGCTCGGCGTTCGAGGTGGTCGTGCCGCCGCAGTAATCGGCGACCTACTTCTTCGCCTCGGCCCGCTGGTAGACGCGGACGTAATCGATCACGAACTTCTGCGGCAGGTTGCTGTCGTCGATGGGTCCGCCGTAGCCGCCGCCCAAGGCGAGATTGAGGAGCAGATACTGGGGCTTGCGATACGGATTGCTCCCCTTCTCGTCGGCCTTGGAGAGGTCGAAGGTAAAGTACTTGGTCTGGTCGCAGAAGAAGTCCATCCGTTGGGAGTCCCACTCCATGGCGTAGACGTGGAAGGTGTCCCAAGGATCGTCGAGCTTGACGCTCCCGCCGCTGGACGTGTGCCGGCCGCCGAGGGAATAGTGAAGGTTGCTGTGGATGTCATGCGGCTCTTTGCCAACGTACTCCATGATGTCGATCTCGCCGCCGCGCGGCCAGCCGCCCGTGGTGCCGAGCGTCCAGAAGGCCGGCCAGACGCCGCGGCCCTTGGGCAGCTTGGCCCGCAGTTCGATCCGGCCATAGGTCCACGAGGCCTTGCCGCGGGTGATCAGGCTGGCGGCGGTGTAGTCGGCTTCCGTTTTCCCTTGGCTGCCGCGGCCCGAGGGGATGGAGAACTTCTCCTTGCGGCCGGTGATGGTCAGCACGCCCCCCTCGACCCAGGCATTCTCCTTGCGGGCCCGCGTGTAGTATTGCGCCTCGTTGTTGCGGACGTAGCCCACCTCGTAGTCCCACTTCGCGGGATCCGGCACGCCCGTATAATCGAACTCGTCGGCCCAGACGAGTTTCCAGCCCTCGCGGGCCTTCGCCGATGGCTCCGGGTTAGACGACTCTTGCAGCGTCGCCGCGTATTCTTTCCACAGCTCGTCGGCCGTCTTGCCGGTGTATTGCTTCCATAGCTCGGCGCTGTACTTGCCCTGGCGCATGGCCGCGTTGAGTTTCACCACAATCTCCTTGTCGTGCTTCTCGACCACGAAATTGAGAAACCCGGCCGTAATTCGATAGCTGTCGGTGTAGTTGGCCCTGTCCGGGTTCCGGGGGCGGGTCCCGGTCGGCGTGGGCTCGTATTTGAACCAGCGGATATAGTCGGCGATGCCCTCCACGAGCCAGCCCGGATTGGACATTCCGCGCCGGACGCGACGGTACTGCTGCACAACGTGCACAAGTTCATGGACCACAGCGCCGGCGGCCTCGCCGTCCTTGTTCCGCTTGAACCAGGCCGCATTGCAGGAGACGTGGGTCCCGCCCGTGGCCGCGACCCCGCGATAGTTGTTGGTAATGACGATCGAGACATGATCCGGGGCCGTGTAGTCCTTGCTCGGCAGGGCCTTGATGATCTTCGGGTACCATGTGTCCACCGTGGGCTGGAGTTTCTTCTCCACCCAGTCCTTGAGCTCCGGGGCGTCGGTATATTCGATGGTGATCTGCTGCGGGGCCGATTTGGGCGATTGGGAGATCAGCCGGGCAACCGGGGCCGCCGCGGCTGGGGGCGCGCCGGGTTGGTCCGCGGAGATCACGTTGATTCCGCTGTAAAACGTGTTGCCGAAGGGGTCATCTTTCTCGGTCGCAGAAATATCGAAGAGAAGGTAGCGATACTTGCCGATCTCGCGGGCCGAGTCGAAAATGCTCACGCCGTACTGCCCTCCGCCTTCGCCGCCGCTGGGGCGGGTATCGACGGCCGCCACGAGTTTCCAGCCGACTTTCGCGGGATCCGCGTCCTTCTTCGGCTGGGCATTGAACCCGGGCGCCGAGCCGTCGGCGGCGTACAGCTTGTAGACCTGCGGCCCGCGCGTGTTGGGGTGCCATGAATAGGTGTTGACTTGCTTGACCTCGATCACCTTGCCCAGGTCGATCGCCAGCCGGCCGCTGTCTTCCCCTTGGGCGAAGAAGAAGTTCCGGCTGGGCTGGTCTTCCTCGGTGGGGAGCTTGCCATCGTGCACGACCTGCAGATCGCCGCTTTCATCATCGCGGGCGCCATCGACGAGCGTGAACTTGGCCTTGCTCGCCGCGTCGTTGCTGGCCGGCGCGGGAATGTTCTTGAATTTGAAGCGTGGCGTCGCATCGGCCTCGCGATTTCGCTCGACCACGACCTTGATCTCGGCTTGGGCCGTCAGCCCGGTGAGCAAAACAAACAGGGTTGCCACAATCAGTCGTTGGCAGACTCTCATACGTATCTCCCTTTCCAGGACTGGACTTTTGAATACCGGCCATCGGGCCGGTCCCGCGAATCAGCAGGCGCGATTATACTTCGCGCGGCGGAAAATGATACTAAGGACCGGCGAATGAATGACTGTACTCATCACGCTCCGCCGTGATGCCTTTCCATCACGGCGGAGCGTGATGAGTACGTTGCAGAAGCCGACACTTATTGATTCGCCGGTCCTAATCGCGAAGTGTAAATCGTGTAGGCCGGAACAAGCCCGGGTACGCCGGGCGCCCCGAAGGTTGTCCCGGCCTACGCGTGCAGGATTGCCCCCCGTTATATGCCGAGTGCAGTCGAGCCCAATATACCGGAGCCGGTAGTTCTGCTACCGCGCATGTACTATACTTGGGGAAAGGCCGCCCCTGACATTCGGAGGTTCGGATCATGAACGATCTCCTGGTCGTACTGTCCGTAATAGCGATCGTCTTGACGATCGTCACGCTCGTCGGCCATGGGATTTGGGTACTGCTGGCCGCCATCTTCGGCGGCGGCCGCAGGAAACCGGGCCAGAAGTGCCCTTTTTGCGGGCGGTCAACGCCGCTGGGCCGCGACCGCTGCGACTGGTGCAGCCGGGACCTTACGAATCTCTTGGCCAGGGAGTTGAGCGACCTGGACGTGGTGCGGCGGCAATTGCAGCGGTTCCGCGAGAATGGCACGCTCAAGCCCGAGGTGGTAGATCGTCTGTCGCAGCGATTGCAGAATTATCGTCAGCAGTTGCGTTCCCCTGGCGGCCAGAAACGTGCCGCGCCGCCGGTTGCCGCCGTGATCCTCGAAGAGGCGCAGGCAGATCGCTCTGCGGCCGCGCCGCCTGCCGCACCGAGTCAGGTTCGGGCACCAAGTCGGGCACCAGTCGCCCCTGGTCGCGGTGGGCCTGACGTACTTGCCACGCCGCCAGCCGTTTCGCCCGCCATAGCGCGCTCTGAAGCATTGGAGCCCGTGGGACCCGAAGTTCCTCGGAGGCTTACGCCTCCGGCTCGCCAGGAACCGTCGCCTGAAACTGTCCAGCCCGTCGTACCGCGATCGCCTTTGCCACTTCCTCCTCACGCGCCGGCGAAGCCCTTGGTTCCGGCCTTGGCGATGGCCGCGGCCAAACCGCAGCCGGTCGCGCCCTCGCGCTCCTGGACCGAGATGTTGGCCGCCTTCATGGAACAGCGGAATATTCGCTGGGGCGAGTTGATCGGCGGCTTGCTGTTCGTCTGCTCGTCGGTCGCCCTGGTGGTCAGCCTGTGGCATACCTTGGAGCAGCACATCCCCTATTTCGAGTTCTTCATCTTCGTGTCGGTTTCCTCGGCCGTTTTCGGCGTCGGGCTCTACGCCCATCATCGTTGGAAACTGGAATCGACGAGCCGGGCCTTGCTGGTGATTGCCACCCTCTTGGTGCCCTTGAATTTTGTTGCCATGGCGATCATGGCGCAGAGAGACATTGCGGGCATAACGCAGGGAGAGTTGACGTTCGTGGCCGTGGCCAGCGAACTCGTTTCGCTGGCGATCTTCGCCTACCTGGTGGGCCTGGCAGTCCGAATCCTCGTTCCGGACGGACGATGGCTGACCGTGGCGGCAGTCCTGGGCGACTCGATCGCCGTGCTGTTGATCGCGCAATTGGTCCGCGCCGGCTCGCCCGCCTGGTCGATAGTCGGCGCAGGCATCCTGCCCGCGGCACTCTTTGCCGGAGCGGTCGGCTGCTACCTCTACTTCCGGTTCGACCGGGGAGACTGGCGGCCCATGCGACTCAGCGACGCGCAGATCGGTTTTGTCTTCACGCTGCTGGGCATCACGGCCTTCGCGACGGTCGTGGCCCTGGGCTTCCTGGTGGCCCGCGCTATCACGCCGCCGGAGGCTACTCAGACCATCACGATAAGCGAAGTGACACTCGTGCTGCAGCGATTATCGATTCTCTTCGCTGCGACCGCCGTCCCAGCCCTGGCGGGTGGACTGACCGTGGTGCGCGGCAGCGGGCGGGACAAGGACCTAGCGGCCTATCACCTGGCCGGGACGATCGTGGCCTTGGTGGCGATGCTGGTCATGCTGGCGGCCTTGGCGTTCGCCTGGCCGGCGCCGGGCTGGTTGATTGGCGTTGCCGTGCTGAATGCGGCGGCCCTGGTATTTGCCGCATTTCGCTGGCATTTTCCGGTCTTGCACTGCGGCGTCATCGCCTGCGCGGCCTTGGCCTATCTCACGACGTTTTACCTGTTGATCGGCAAACTGCCCTTCTCCGCCGCGGACCCGTACGGCGTGGACCTGCTGGGGCTCATGATCGGCCCGAGAAGCGGGACGGCATTGGCTGGTCTGTTTATCATCCTGGCTGCCGTCTCCGAGGGCTTGGCGCGGCTGGGCCGTCGCCGCCACGGCGTGATCTATCTTGGCGGCTGCGGCGTCGTGGCAGTGGTCGGACTGTTGTTGGTCACCTATCACGGTTTCCTGGAGGTGGACAGGGCCGATGCCTTGCGGGCGGCGATCCTTTATGCCGTCTATGGCGCCGGCAGCCTGGCGCTGACGGCCCGCTGGCGCCGCCTCGGACTGAGCTACCTGGGGTTGGCTCTGGTCACACCGGCCGCGTTGTGGGCTTTGTGGTGGCACGCGCACCATGTCGGGCCGATCTGGGGCGCAGTGCTGGCGATCGAAGCCTTCGTCATGGCTGCGGCGGCCGCAGTCCTGCAACGTTGCGCCGCCGGTGCCTGGTACGATCCATGGAAAATGGTTGACGAAGATCGACGCAAGAATTCCATGCCGCGCAGCGAAGGTCTTTCCCTGGTTGATATGTACCGCATCCCCTTGATCCATGCCAGCGAGGTGGCCGCGATGCTCGCCGCGGCACTGGCGGTGTGGACGGCCTGGCATGACGGGAAGTCTATCCTCGATTTCCCCACGCCGGCGCCGATTGTCGCCAGCGCGGCGATAGCCGCCGTGTATTTCCTCCTGGCGTGGCTTTATCGCTCGCCCGCACGGACGTGGATCGCTTCGTTGATCGCGCTGGCGGGCACGATGCATACCCTGAATTTCAACTATTTTCAGTCCGTCACTACGCTTGGCCCCAACTGCACGATCGGGCTGTTGGGCCACGCCACGTTGGCCGTCTTGGCCGTGTTGTGCCTCGACCGCTTGCGCGGAGCAGGAGAGTTTGTGCGACGGGCGATCGGCGATCCGCTGGCCAACTCCGCCTTGCTCTCGTCGATACTGGCCGTGCCCGCACTGATCTTCGGTCGCAGCGCCGGAAGTCTTTGGTTGGCCTGCTGTTTCCCCTGGCTGTCCGCCGTGTGGTTGATGCTTGCCCGGCGGAAGCGGTCGGTCGAATTGTTCGCCGCCCATCAGGCGGCCTTGGCCTTCGCCGTGCTCGCGGCCGCGACCGTCTGGATGAAACAAGCCAGGTGGATCACCCCGGCCAAACTGGCGACGGATTCGCCCAATCTTCTGGAACGGATCGCCAGTTATCGTCACGTTTTTCTCGAGCCACGGAACCTTCAAGTCTATGGCATATCGCTGGGACTGCTGTCGCTGGTTTGGGTCGTGGTGAGGATCATCGATCTCCGCCGAGGCATTGACGAAAAGCGGCTCTTGCAATGGTTCCCCAGCGTCGACTGGTGTATCCGTCATGGCGTGGTTGTGATGCAGTGGTTGGTGGTCGTTTTTTGGACTCTTGCCGAAGTGCCGCGCGAACTTTTCCGCAGCGCCGCCCCCCCGTCCGTGACTGCCGGCGCCTGGAATGCCTTTGGCCCGACCGCGTGGATCCTCCTGGGGGTAACGGCAGTCATGCTCGTTGCGACGCTTTGGGAAAGGTGGCGGACAGCCGAACTCGCCGCCGTTCTCCTGGCGGCCGCCACGCTGCCATGCCTGATCGCCGGCCGCTTCGCCCCGGACCTCGCCGTCGCCTCGGCGTTGCGGTGGGGGCTGGCCATCAGCTTCGCCCTCTGCTCCGTCGCCGTTTGGAGACGAGCGCATTTGGCAGAGGTGTGCCGACGGATCGGCGCTTGTAGTCCCGGCTTTAGCCGGAATCCGGGAGAAGCTCCAAGTGAAGGCGGGACTACGAGCCCGGAGATTCCGCCTAAAGGCGAGACTACCAACGGTGCCGCACCGCGCGTCGCACGAGGCGTTTTGCTGGCGACCATGGTCTTGCCCGTGCTGGCGATTACCGTCGTGGGCGCCCTGTTGAACATCGATGGAACGCCGACCGGCGGTGGGCCCCTTGCCAAGACGTTCTTCGCGGCGATCGGGCCGATCGGTTCCTATCTCGTGCCGCTGGCACTGGTGATTGCGGCGCTGGTCGGCTATGCGTTGCGGGAGCGATCTTCGGGCTACGCCTTTTCCGCGGGGCTGGTGTTGGAGATGGCCGTCATGCTAGGCTATACGCTGTATCCGGCCAGGCAGCCCTTCGAGGCGGCGTTCTTCGCCACGCTGATTCAACTCTTTGCCTTCACGGCCGCCGCTTGGTCCATCGTGTGGCTGATTGCGCGAAAACGGCTCGATGTATGGCGCAAAGCGCCGGCGACAGGGATCTCGTCGGGGGCCTGGTCGCGGGGGCTCATGGGCATACAAATCGGCATGGCCATCATCGCCAACGCCGTGGTGCTCGGCATCGCCTTGTTCGTGCTCTTTCTCGTCCCGCTTCTCCGACAACCGTGGAGCGTGACAGCCGGAGGGCCGTGGGGATGGATCGCGCTGGTGTCGACCTTGGCGGCCGTGCAACTGCGCGGCTGGTTGCGTCCGCACGCGGTGGGTTTGTCCGGCATGGCCGTGCTCGGCCTGTTGGCCTGTACGATCCATGGTTTGCAGCCCTCCTGGCAAGCGAACGTCGAGCCCTGGGGCTATCGCGCGTTGATGCTCGGTTGGGCCATCTACGCCTTGCTGGTCGTAGCGGCCACCTGGTGGGTGGCGTCGTTGCGAACCACGGCCGACGCTGCGGGACCACCGCAGGGCCTGATCCGCATGGCCGCCGTTTGGGTGCGCGTGGCGGGCATCCTGGCGGTCGTGCTGGGATTGAAAGCGGCATTCTGGGATCACGGAGAACAGCTTTGGGCGGCCGCCGCCATCGCGGTGGCCAGCGGCGCCGGGGCCACGATGGCCGTCTGGCGACGCCGCGAAGGATGGGCCTTCGCCGCGGCGCTGGGCGTGAACGTGGCCGCTTCCCTGGTGGTCTGGCACTTCGAACTCCGCGAACACAGTTTCGCCGAGTATTGGCTGCGTCTCGTGCAGGCCAACGTGATCGCCAGCGCGGCCGTCGCCGTGGTTTGGCTGGCGGCGAGAAAACGCCTTTACAAGCTTCGCGAGATGACGCTCGGCGAAAGCCCCCTGCTGGCCACCCAGGTCCTGTTGCCAGTGCTCGGTAATTGCCTGCTGATGGCCCTGCCGGTGGCCTGGCTCATTCACACACCTGCCCGGCTGCCGTCGTGGATGGACGACCTGGCCGCTCCCCAGGGTTGGATTGGGCTGCTGCTGGCCGCCGCAGCGGTTGCCTGGTACCTGCGACAAACGCAGCCGGCCAGCCTGTTGCACGTGCTGGGGGGTTTTGCCGTCGGCGCGGGGGTGTTGGCCGCCTGCGACGCGCCCTTGATCTATCGGCATGCGGCGGCCGATTCGTGGGTCGCGTATCACGCCCTGACGACCGCCTGGGCCGCTGCCGGATTGTTGGTCTTCGTGCTGGCGATGGCGGCAGGAACCGTGGGGGGACGAAAGCTGCTCGGTCCGCGGTCGCCGACCATGAGTCCATTGCGCCCGCAGCCGTGGGTGGCCACGATCGGCACACTGACCGTCGTCATGGCCACGCTGCACGCCTTCCACGATCCAGCCCGGCCTTGGTGGGCGGCCGGGGCGATCCTGACCGTCAGCCTCACGGCGGGGCTGGTCGCCGTGCTGTTGCGGAAGCCGACATATGTCTACTTCTCCGGCTTGTTGATCAACCTGGCGGGTACCATCGTCTGGTGGGCCTACTCGTCCAGTATTGTGCGGTGGCCCCTGTGGAGTCTGGCCGACATGACAAGCTTGGTGCAGGCCAATGTACTGTGCCTGGCGATCGGTTCCGTCGTGTGGTCGCTCGTGGATCTCTTGCCCCAGGGTGTGCCGAATCTCAAAACCGACGGGCGGGAACCGTTTGCCCATCTGGCTGCCCAGGCGGGCGCTATCTTGCTCGGGCTGGTGACCGCGATCGGCGTGGCCACTACGCTGTTGGGACAGCCCGTGCCCATCGAGCCACTCGATTGGATTGCACTGGCGGGTGTCGTCACGGCCACGGCCATTTGTCTTCGGGATCGCCGGGCGCACTTCCCGCTGCCTACGCTCTATGGTCTCGGCCTGTCGGCCATCGGCTTGGGACTCTTGGCACGGCAACTCGGGCCGCGGATGTTTTGCTGGTCGGCGGTGGACGAGTTAGCCGCTTACACCCTGGTCACCGCGGCGATCGCCCGGTTCCTGACGCAACGTACTCATCACGCTCCGCGTGATGAAATCCATCACGCGGAGCGTGATGAGTACGCTTGGTTTTCCAATCTCCAAGCAATGGTCGCAGCCGTGGCCGGCACGCTGGCCTTATGGGTCACGATCGATTTCCACTTTGACGGCTTTCGCTATGGCAGCCTCGACTGGTGGCTCACCGGCCGGATGGCAGCCGTGCCCGGGCTATTCTTCCTGTTGTTGGCGACAAGCGTCATGGCCGGCGTCGCCAACAAGTCCCCCTCTCCCGACCAACCTTCGGTCGGCGCCCAGAGAGGGGCAGGGGGTGGGGGCATTTGGCGGGCCCGATGGCAATATGCCACGCTGAAGATGGGCGTCGTCTTGCTGAGCGGCCTCGGTTGGGCAATGCTTCCGGCGGATGGCCCAGCCGGCGCAGCCCCCTGGCTCCATCGCAGCGTGATCCTGATGGTTGCGGCCGCCGCCGTGGGCCTGCTGGCCGGTTTCGGGCTGAAGCGGATCTTGCCCGCCGGCAGCGATTGGAGCCAACGCGGCCAGCAGGCCGTGCCGGTGCTGGCCGGGCTGGCGATCGGCATGCTGGCGGCAGTGCTTGCGCAGGAAGCCTGGCTCTTTGAGGTAAAACACGGGGCGCCGATGCTCCCCATCGCCATTGCCGTGGTGATCGCAGCGCTGGCCGCCCTGATCGCAGGATGCATCGCCTTTGCGATGACGCCGGGGTTCGACCCGCTGTCGGAAAAGCTCCCCTCTCCTTCTGGGAGAGGGGCAGGGGGTGAGGGCGGGCGGCAGGCCTATGTTTACGCCGCCGAGGCCTTGGCCGCGGCGATCGGACTGCACGTGTGGTTGACGATGCCCTGGCTGTTCAAGGGCTTTTTGGTCCAGTACTGGATGTTGATCGTGATGGCCGTGGCCTTTGCGGGGGCGGGGCTCAGTGAATGGTTCCATCGCCGCCGCCTGGCGGTCCTCTCGCAGCCCTTGGCGCAGACGGCGCTATTGCTGCCGCTGTTGCCGGCGATCGGGTTCTGGATCGCGCCGATGCTCGAACCCGAAGGACCATGGCACCTGGTCGGCCGTGCGCCGGCGGTGTGGTTCCTGATGGCCCTCTTCTACGGTTTCCTGGCGGTCACGCGGCGCTCGTGGAAGTGTGCGGGGCTGGCTGTCCTCGCCGCCAATCTGGGCCTCTGGGTCGGCCTGAACTTGTCGCACTTCCATTTCCTGCAGAATCCGCAACTCTTCGTCATCCCGTTGGCGCTGGCCGGGCTGGTGGCCGAATATCTCAACCACGATCGGCTGAACGAGGCCCAGAGCGCCGCCTTCCGCTACCTGGCGCTCAGCGCGATCTACATCTCCTCGATGGCCGACATGTTCATCGCCGGCCTGGGCCACAGTTGGGCCTTGCCCTTGGTGTTGATGCTGCTGTCGGTGGCCGGCATGCTGGCGGGGATCTCGCTGCGGGTGCGGTCGTTCCTGTTCCTGGGTCTCACGTTCCTGGTGTTGGACATCATGAGCATGATCTGGCACGCGGCCTACGACTTGCACCACACCTGGATCTGGTACGTCTGCGGCATCGCCTTGGGGGCGGCGATCCTGGCCATGTTCGCCGTCTTCGAGAAGCGCCGCAACGACGTGCTGCTGGCGGTGGAGCAGTTGAAAGTCTGGCAGAAGTAGAGGCCTACCGTGAGCGACCCGGACGAACCTCTAAAGCAGAGCCCGCGGAGTCCGCTCCAGTTCAGCCTGCGTTCGCTGTTAGGGCTGACGGTGGCGATCGCGCTGGTGTTCGGCATGCTCCGCTGGCTAAAGGTCTCGGCGACGGCCAGCGCTGTGGTGCTGGTCATCCTGATCGTCGCCGCTGCCGCCGCCGTCGCGCTTTTGGCGGTGATCGCAGGGGCCGGCGACGAGAAGTGAGCATTGCCGCTCGAAAGGAAAATGGGGGAAAGGAAGATGAGGGAAAGAGTATTCCTTTCCCCCATTTTCCTTTCCCCATATTCAGAAAAGCAATTGAACACGGCAGCAATCTGGATGCTTCGCGTCCGCATGGCTTCACTTCAGCTCTTGCACGCAGGGCGAACCGCCAAACCGCACGCATCGCGATCCCAAGTTGGCAAACTCGGGACATGGGAGTATAATATTCTTGTGCGAGCAGTTCCCCAAGGGCCAGGACTGTCATGGCGCGACCCGAACTCGAACGAATCCGCGGGGCAGTACTGGACGGCCGTTATGCACTGACGGAGCACGCCTACGAGGAAATGGACGATGAGGACCTCGACGTGTTGGATGTTGAGTCTGCAATTCTAACCGGCGAGATCGATCAAGTCTTAACGAACGATCCTCGGGGTACGCGCTATGTTGTCATAGGCAGCGCGACGGATTTGGAGACCCAAGTCGGCGTTGTTGTTCGTTTTGTAGAATACGACCAAATTCTCGTCATCACCGTGTATGAGATCGATTAGACGAGTTTAACATGTACAACTTTACCTGCGAACACTGCGGCGGCACCGTCCGCGAGCGGCGAGTCGATCGCGAAGCATTGCGACACAAGGGGAATTTCGTCATCCTCGAGGATGTGCCGATTGGCGTTTGCGGCAAGTGCGGCGCACGCTATTTTGATGCCTCCGTGGTCCGCCGGGTTGCCGAGATCGGACGGGGCACGACCCCCTCGCAGCGGACCATCGCCGTTCCCGTCGATCGCTACGCACCGGCTTGAGAAAACCAGGGAAGATTCGGCTATAAGCCGGCAGCCGTGCGATCAAGTCCCACCGTTGGCGTTACGGCGCCTTCGATTGCGATTTCCTCGCGGGGGAAGTAATTCTCTACAACGTCAAAGAACCCGGCGGCCGTCGCCACCTTTCCTACGTTGGCCCGGAATGCCCTGGCGCCGGGACGGCCGTTGGCGTAGCAGCAGGCGAACTTGCGCATGAGCACGGTGGCTTGCTGCGGGCCGAACTGCGCGGTCAAGAGGCGGAAGTGCTGCAGCAGCATCTCGCGCTGCTCGGCCAGGCTGGGATCGGGCGGGACCGGCTCACCACGCAGAGCGGCCTCAGCCTGGCGAAAAAGCCAGGGCCGGTTGAGCGCCGCCCGGCCAATCATCACGCCGTCGATGTCGTAGCGGCGGAAGGCCTCGACGACGGCCTCGGGCGTGGTAATGTCGCCGTTGCCGATGAGGGGAATGCGGTACAGATAAGGCTTGATGCGGGAAATCTCCTCCCAATCTGCCGAACCGCGGAACATGTCGGCAGCCGTGCGGCCGTGGACCGTCAGCGCGGCGCCGCCGGCGTCTTCCACCGCCTGGGCCACGTCGCAGGCGTTGATCGTGTCGCGGCACGCGCCGAGGCGGATCTTGGCCGTCACCGGCGTCGGCGCACAGGCCTTGGCCACCGCCGCCACGATCTGCCCCACGCGATCCGGGTAACGCAGCAAGTACGATCCGCTGTGGGCCTTTTCGGTAACCTCGGTCACCGGGCAGCCGAAATTAATGTCCACCACGCTGACGTGAAACTCCCGGGCCAGCCGCCGCCCAACTTCCGCCATGAGCGCGGGATTGTTGTCCCAGATCTGCGTCGCCAGCGGGCGAGGTTCGTCCAACACGCCCCAGAGCCGTTCGGGTGGGCGGCAGGCACCACGCAGTGGTCGGCGAGAATCGATCTCCAAGAATCCTCGCGCGCTGAACATCTCCGTGGCCGGCAGCCCAACACCGCCATGCTGCCTCACCACCTGCCGAAAGGCATAGTTGGTGAATCCGGCCATCGGCGCCTGAAGCAGCGGCGGATCGATGACCAGCGGACCAATTTCCAGAGGAGGAACCATGCTATTCAGTCATCAACGCCGCAACCAGCTTCTCGGCCTCGGTGTTGGCGGGAAGGGTGGCAATCGCGTATTGGGATAGAGCTCGATTATATTCGGTCACGGCCCGCAGAAAAGCGGCGGTTTCACGAGCCTGGACCTCGATCCCCGCGAGCACACGCTCAACGGAGGACCGGCCGGCGAGGAAATCGGCCGTTGACGCAGCCCGAGCTGCATCCGCTTCGACCACCACCGCCGCCTGGTCGCTGATCGCCTGCTCCCGCCGCGGGATCGTTGCTTCCAACCGCCGCTGTGTCCAGGACGACGCGCGAGAAGCTCCCAGCGGCAGCCGACCGACGAAGGGCACGGAAACCGGTCGCGGCAGGGATATCTTTGTTTCAAGACCGGCGATGTCGGCAAGCTGGAACTTGGCCGCGGTGCAATCAGCCTCGGCATCGGCCCGATCGGCCTCAACCGCCATACGGACCGTGCGAAAGCTCAACATCGCCGTCGGCGACGGGGGATCCTGAACGGAAAGCGTCGGTCGCAAGGCTTCCAGCCACTGGACTTGTTCGACGAGACTCTGATACTCGGCCGCCATCTGCCGGGCATTCCAATAACTTTCGATGGCCTTCGCTCGGCTGCTCATGGGGACGGGTCGAATGCAGTCGATCAGACGCACCGGCCGCCCCTCCGGCGGAGGACGGCCTTCACTGGCCGTCGGCAAATCGACGGACCGACCATCGGTAGATGGTGCCTGAGCACGTCCAACACTTGGAAGGTTAGGGTCATGGAACAATGCGAGCGTGAGTTTCGCGGTTCGCTCCGCAGGCGTCATGGCTTGTAGCCCCGGGTACACCTCCAGCGCAGGCGACTGCGGGGGACCGCGTTCGCCGATCGGCTTCTGGGTGGAGCGGGTTGTGGGACCGTCCGCTGATTTCGCATCTTTTGCAGGCGGGAGAGACCCCGCAGGCTTGTCCGGGACCAAAGGGATTGCCGATTCCTGGGGCGGCGCCAGACGGATTTCGTCGGGCCCCGTGCCCCGCGGCGAATTGGGAGGCGCAAGCGAAGTCGCGGGGATGGGGGCGGAGTCTTCGGCGCGAATGGGTAACACTGCTGGCGGTGTTTGACCTGCCGCACCACCCGGCCGCACCGCTGGCGTGGGCCGGTTTGGGATCGAGCCAGAGGCAGGCGGGACGCCTGCACCACTCCCGACCGGTGCGGCGATCGGCTCTTGATAGGCTGCGGGACGGGTGGCTGTCGTCGGTAGCGGCCTCACCGGCTGACCCGCGGGACGGTTTTGCTTGATGAGCGTGCCGACGAGGAGTTCCGGCGTCGTCTGCGGTGAAACGACGGCGAGGGCGTAATCGGCGATGTCGTGGTTGTAGCGACAAACAGCGGCGAGAAAAGCCCTTTGCTGGCGGATCTGGGCATCAAGGGCGGCGATAACGCTCGCCAGACGTCCCTGGCCGCCAGCCTGGAGCTCGATAGCCGCGTCCAGTGCGTCTTCGGCCGCCAACAAGGCCGCGGCGTGGTTCTCGACCGCTCGACTGCGGAGCGGCAGAGTCTGATCGAGCGCCTGGGCATGCTGCGGGGCATTCCTTCCGGCAAACAATTCCGAGAACCGTGTGCGATAAGGGCCAACCAGCGGCTGGTCGGCGGGCAGGGGCAGGGGAGCGCCGGGAACGAGAAGCAGAATCTCCGCCAGATCGTGCTGGGCGCTGGTAATCTGTACCTCGGCCTCCCGCAGTTGTGCCACGGCAACCGCCTGAGCGGTTCGCAGATCGGCCGCTTCGCCATTTCCGGCCTTCAGCAGGGCGAGCCGCTGCTGGCGCTCGTGACAGAAATGGTATTCGCCCACGGCCTCCGCCAGCCTCCAGTAGGCGTGAACGGCCTCGATCTGCCGCTGACGTTCCGGCGCCGTCGCAACGACCGATACGAGGAGGACCGGCTGGCCGCTGATTGCGCTGCCTGGCGGCAGGGTCAGGGCGTCGGTTACCAGTTGCGGCGTGGTGGGTCGCGCGGGCGCGGCCGGCGATTGAACCCGAGCTGGCTTATCGTGGGATGCGTCGGCATCCCTCGGAGCGACCACCGGTGCGATCGACTGGTGGGCAGCAGACCCACCAGTAGCAGGGGTTCCCGGATTCGTGGCGGCTGGAACGGCCGGCCCGCTTGGGCTGGCCGGGGGTGGAACGGTAATCACGGGGACGCTGGGATTGCCGCTAATCTGGCCGACCAGCAACGAACTCAACAGCCACGAGTAGAGGGACATGGGATGGCCTCCGCGACGGAATTCAGGTTTGGGCTAAGCTTTCAGCGTGCCATTTTTCCCTATCGGAGTCAATCCGGAACGATTTCCGATTTCCTCCGCGGCCGAAAAAAGGTAACTCTTAAGCCGTCTGAAGTAATTGACCGCGGATAACACCGATTCCGCGGACAACTGGAGTTCAATAATTTATAAAAATATCCGCGCTATCCGTGTAATCCGCGGTTTACTTCACTTGGCGAAAGAGATACGAAAAAAGAAATCCTGGCGTTAGACGGCGTTGCGCGTTACACTTAGCCTATTCCCGAGCCTTTGACTGATAGTATTGCGAAGTCCAGCGGCGGGGAAGAATAAGGAGACTCGGACGTGATTCGTGGACGTTATGGCTTGCTGATTGCTATGGTCTTGGCCGCGATGTTGAGCGTGGCCGCGGGGGCCGGGTTCTTCATGGTCTACGCGCCGCTGCCCGATCCGTCAATCGCCACGCGCCGGGAGTTGTTTCACTGGCTGGTTCTTCGCGATCTGAACAAGGAATCGGAGGAAATTCGGCAGAAGATTCTCAGCCGCGTAGATGCCGAGTTCGAGAATGTCGACGATATCAACTCGACGATCGAGGCGATGGATGAGTCCCGCCGCCAAATGCTCTGGCACAATGTCACCGTGCTCTTGGAGCCTTGGCTGCTCGGCAAAGTTCAGCAATATTCACAATTGCCCGATTCCCAAAAGATCGGGTATATCGATCGCTTCCTGGATCGCGCGGAAATGTGGGACAAGGTCGGGGCGGCGTGTCTGAAGAATAGTGCAGACCCGGGCGCAACGGCGGCGCCTCGGCGAGCAAATTGGTCCTCGAGCAGATTCAGCAGTGCAGCAATCGCGCCGCAGCGGAGCAACGTCAGCAGATCGGGGCCTTCATGGCGGCAGTCGAAGCTCGCTGGCTGTGGCGGCAGTTGCCTTCCTTCAGCCTGTTCGGCAAGCCGGGGCACTCGCCACAGGCGAAGTAGCCCCGACTGTTCATCATGGGATGGACCACGTCGACCAGGATCGATTTCCTTACTTGGAAACCTTGCCGGTCGCCGCCCACTCTATTCCCCGCATGATGATAGTGGTCACCTCGGGCGTGGCAATCGCCTTGGCGTCGTGGCCGAACGTGCTGTGAACTACCCGGCCCTGGCCGTACGGCAGCCAGAAGACCAGCGGTTCGGTTTTCTTGCTATAGTCGGAGTCGGCCTCGACCAGGACGTTGATCTTCTCCGATCCTTGCATTTTGGCATACAGCTCGTCGTCGGCCTGAAAATCCTTGAGACCTGCGGTAATCGGATGCTTTTCGTCGGTGATCTTGGCTGTAAAGACCCCGCGCGGCCCGTGGCCCGACTTGCCCATCACCCAGTGTCGCCCGCAGAGCTTGCCAAAATCGTCCCAATCAGAGAACGAGGCGCTGGCCAGGTGCTGCACGTAGAAACCCTTGCCGCCGCGGACGAAATCCAGCAGGTTCTTTTTGGCCGTGTCGCTCAATGGGGCCTTGCGATTGAAGCGGTTCAGGACCAGGACGTCGTAGCCCTTCAAGCTGTCGGCCGACTCCAGCGGCTTGAGGTCCTCGCTCACCTGCACGTCAAACTTGCCGCTATCCAGGAGAATACTGCGGACCGCCGCCGTGGTCTCCTTCCAGTGATGCACGTCCACGTCGTCACCGGTGATGATCAAGACCTTGATTTTCGCAGGCGCATCTTCGCCGCGAAGCGGGGAGTTCCAGAGAGGGAGGGCGAGGCCAGCCAGGGCCACAATCAATAGGAAACGTCGCATGCTGAGATCCTCTTGTTACGTGTGGGACAGGTTTTCAAACTGTCGTCTCGGGACAGGTTGGAAACCCGTCCTACCAGGGGAAAACCTCTATGCTAGCGGCAGAAATTGCCGTGTCAAGCGCGCAATAGGCACAATTACTACAGTCCCCCGCAACTATCTATTCAACGAATCCGGCAAAGTCTCGGTAATCCTCAAGAACCATCCAACCCAAACCGATAACACCGGTACGTCGGCGGATCCGTCGCCCGCCTTGTCTGCGATTTACGCGTTTCCTAACTCTCTAAGGTCAATCTGATGTCCATCGCAAACGCCAAGCATGGTTCGGCGATCGAACCTCGGGCGGCCCAAGATACAGCGCCCTCGGTCCCGGCCCATCGCCCTGCCCCAGGCTTACACCAGGATCAAGGACCGCTTCTTGCTCAAATCCCCGATCTTGACCCAAAGGCTACTCCGAAAGTGCCCGAAAAGCGCTTTGACGGCCGAATCATCAGCCAGGCTCTATCGTTCAAATTGATTTTTGGCGTGGGACTGGGACTGGTGATCGGAGCGATCCTGCCCTTCATCTTTGGCAAGGCCAGCCGGCCCGGTTCAGAGGTTAATGAACTGCCCGCATGGCACAGCAATGGCGGTTCCAGGGGGACCATCGACAACACTTCGCAGACTCTGGCGCCTAGGTGGCCGTCTTCGCCAACGACGACTTCCGCTCAGCAAACCCCGCCCGCCATCCTCATGCCCCAGCGTCCGCAGGTTGGAGACACTCGGCCTGTGGCACTCAGCGAACCGGCTTGGCCGTCGTCGCGATCGTCGATCGCACCGCCGCCTGCCGGAACGCCTTTGCCGGCGGCGAATAATTACATCAATCCGTCGATGACCGGCGTGAATCCGCCCGCCGTTCGTGGCGATTATCGCGGATTGGACCGTCCCGCAGACCCGCGAAACTTGCAGGCCGACAACCGCAACGATCCAGCCGCGGCCAATCGCAATAACGACACGCGCTACAACTATCTCCCGAATTCTCTCGAAGCCGCAGTTCGCCGCGATGCTTCGGCAGTCGATAATGCGGTCCGCCGCGACGTGTCGGCGGTCGATAATGCGCTCCGCCGCGACGCACAGCCCAGCATATATCCACGCGACCCCCGCTTCGACAATAACTACCCGCCGGCCGCGGGTCCGAACAGCCCGCTGATGCCATCGGGAATACCGGGTCCGACGTCCAACTATCGCGACCCGCAAACTTCGGAACCGGGCGTGGCTCGGTTTGACGGTACGATCAACACCCCACCTGCCAGGACGAGCTATGACCGCGCTGGATCGAGCAATAATTAAGGCCTATCACCGCCCCTCGTCGCGCCCGGGCACTGCCGTTGCGGAACCGCCGGAGGTCGCGCCGGATATCCGCTCGCGGGTAGCCAAAGGCCCCACGGTAGCGCTTTCCCAGGCCCTGGCCGCCACAGCAACTGTGGATCCGGACTCGTTTAACCTGGAACCAACGGCTTCGGTGAAACAGGTGCCACAAACCACTCCGCCAACTGCGGATCCGGTTGGCCCGTCGATCGCAGCCTTGTTGGACGAAGCATCGCAAACGACCTCGGTTACCGAATCGACCGCCGCCCTGTTTGGCCCCTCTACCGGAGCCTTGGCCAGCCGGGTGTTTCAAGCAACGACGGTCACCGAAGCAACCACTGCCTGGGGCGGCCCGTCGACCGCAGCCTTGGCGGAGCAGGCATTTCCCGTAACGACCGTCACCGTAAGAACCCCGTCAGCAGGCGGGAACGGTGAGACCATTCCGGTTCAAAGCCCATCGCCGCCAGAAATCAGCGAAACCATGCCTGCGCCGGCCGAAACGATCGCCGCAGCCGCTCCGACGACGATGTCAGCTTCCGCCCACTCCGTCACGATCTCTCCGCAGCCGGACGAAACACCGTGGCGTCCGCTGCTGCAAGTGGACCGCGTGGTTTGGCCGAGCATTCACGGCAAATTGCAGACTACAGCCGCAGCAGCCGTCCAACGAATGGCCGACAGTTTATTGTCGATCTGCGCATCGGGCAGCAAGGTACTGGGGCTGGCGAGTTGCTCCCGTGGCGAAGGCGTCACCACCTTGATGTTGGCAGCCGCTCGTAGCCTCAAGGGCCAAGGCCGGAAAGTCGTGCTGGTGGATGCCAACTGGAGCAACCCGCAACTGGCGCAGAACCTGGGCCTCTTGCCGCAGATCGGTTGGGAAGAGACACTTTGCGGCGGCCTGCCGCTGGAAGAAGTCGTGATCGAATCGCTCGCCGACGGCTTGGCGGTCTTGCCGGTCCGCAAGCCGTCGGCGAGTACGATCGCGCAAGAGCAAATCGCAGCCAGCTTCGACATTCTCGCCCGAGAATTCGACGTCGTCCTGGTCGATCTCGGTCCGCTGGGCCTGGGCGGGGACGACGAGACTGCTTCTCGCGACGTGGCTGCGGAGATGGACGCCGTGGTCCTCGTGCAGAACGTTCGCGTCACGACTCCGAACCAGTTGGCCGATGTGCGCGAGCACCTGGCCGCGTCGAACTTGCGTTACGCGGGAACCATCCAGAACTTTGTCGCCGGGTAGGACACCATGTATGAATCGTATTGGCAGCTTGAGCAGAAGCCGTTTGAGAACACGGCCGATCCAAGGTTCTACTTCCCCGGCGAAACGCACCAGGCGGCGCTGCTGAAGCTGCGCTATGCGGTCGAGAACCACCGCGGCGGCGCCCTGTTGTCCGGCGCGGCCGGCACGGGCAAGACGTTCATTCTTTCCATGCTCCGCCAGTCGCTGGGCGAGACGTACACTCCGTTCATCCACCTGGTCTATCCGCAGATGGCGCCGGCCGAGCTGCTGGCCTATCTGGCCGATGAGTTCGACGGCGGCGCCGGCAGCAGCATCGCCGTGCACGAAAGCATCCGCCGGATCCAAGGGGCCTTGCGGGAAAACGCCGAAAAGGGCCGGCACGCGGTGGTCGTCGTCGACGAAGCCCATCTGCTGGAAAACAGCCAGATGCTCGAATCGTTGCGGATGCTGTTGAACTTCGGCCCCGACGGCAAGACCGGCATGACGCTGCTGCTGGTTGGTCAGCCCGGCATTCTGCCGCTCCTGGACCGCACGCCGCAACTCGAGGAGCGGCTGGGCGTGAAGTGCCTCTTGCGTCCCTTCACGGCCAGCGAGACGGGCCAGTACGTGACGCATCGCTTGCAGGTGGCGGGCGGCGAGGAGCCGATCATTGCGGCCGAGGCCGTGCCCACACTCTTCGAGCTCACGCGCGGCATCGCCCGCCAGATCAATCGTCTCTGCGACCTGGCGTTGCTGGTCGGCTTTGCCGAGGAGCAGCAAACGCTATCCGCCGCCCACTTCGAGGCCGTCTGCCGCGAGCTCGTGGCCGTAGTGCCGGAGTAAATCGGCTTTTCTTTGGAGGGCGGTAATTCATTGCCGACTTAGTCTGCCGCGGAGCGACTTTTCTTTGCGCGCGGCACGCCACCGCGCTTGCTTGGCCGTTACCGCTTTCTACGGCGATCGCCGATCGTCTGTGTGCAATTCAGCGGAACCATAAACGCTGTTCTCAATTCTCTTGTGGAAACTGCCGCGGTCCGATTGTTCACCGCCGTGCGGGTCTGTACAATTGTCGCAGAGTGGTCCAGAATCTGTCCTTTCCCAAACCTTGTCCTTTGGAGGTGCATGATGACAACGGCGCGTAGGAGTCGCGGTTTCACCCTGATTGAGCTGTTGGTGGCGATTGCTATCATCGGAATCCTGATCGGCCTGCTTCTGCCGGCCGTGATGGCGGCCCGCGAGGCCGCCCGCCGGGTGCAATGCTCGAACAACCTGAAACAGATGGCCCTCGGCGCATTGGCGCACGAAGAGAAGATGGGATTCTTGCCCGCCGGCGGCTGGGGCAGCGCGTGGGTCGGAGATCCGGACCGTGGTTTTGGCGACAAGCAACCGGGCGGGTTCTTCTACAATATCCTGCCTTTCCTCGGCCAAGAAATGCTGCATGACTTGGGGAAGGGCAGGCCGGCCGCAGAAAAAATGAACGACGCGCGAATGCTTTGTCAGACCCCAATCGCTGTGTTCGATTGTCCGGCACGGCGCAAACTGGGGCTCCTGCCGCTGCATGGCACGGTGCCGCATAACGTTTCCGCTCCGACTGACGCCACCAAGGGCTGGTTCCATGGCGACTATGTCACGAATGCCGGTTCGGTCATCGTATTGTGGAAAGAGGGGCCCGCGAGCATCAAGGAAGGCGATGCCGGGCAAGGATTCCTGGCACCGACAGAAATCGTGAAGTGCAACGGAATCAATTTCCAGCGGAGCAAGGTAACAGCGGCCCAGGTCAGCGACGGCTTGAGCAACACCTACCTGGCTGGCGAGAAATTCCTCAATGCCGGTCAATACGCCAGCGGGGCCGACCCGCGGGACGAATCGCCCGTCTTCAGCGGCGCCGACGTCGATCTGCACGCTTGGGCCGATGGCACGCCCGCCACGCAGCCCGCGCAGGACCGGGAACTGCCCCCCGGCACCCGGACCTATAACTTCGGCAGCGCGCATCCGGGTGGTTTCAACGTCGTATTTTGTGACGGCGCCGCGCGTCACATAAGCTACACGATCGACGGCAAAATACATTCGGCATTGGCAAGCCGCGCCGATGGTACCCTCGTCGACTTCAACAAGGTGCACTAATTACCCACCCGTTGGACACCCTCATGGCCCCTTCTCTTATCTGCCAGCTTCTGCTAGTCACGTCCACCGCCGCTCCGGCGCCGCCTCCTCAACCACTCGTCCTCAAGGCCGACGCTTTCCGGCACGATGTCGACGGATTTAACCGCAATGACAAGGAGCTGTATCTCCAGCACATCCCCAATGCCGCGGCCTGGGAGTTCCTCAGAACCAACATTCCGCTGCTGGACTGCCCGGACAAAGACATCGAAGAGATCTACTATTTCCGCTGGTGGACCTTCCGCAAAGCCATCAAGCAGACGCCCGACGGCTTCATCATTACGGAATTTCTGCCGCCGGTTGGTTGGGCCGGCAAGCATAACTCGATCGATTGCGCCGCCGGCCACCACCTGCGCGAAGGCCGCTGGCTGAACGAGCCGAAATACCTCGACGACTATTCGCTCTTCTGGTTCCGTAAAGGCGGCGACCCGCGGAGATACAGTTTCTGGGCCGCGGATTCCATCTGGGCCCGCTACTGCGTGACCGGCGACAATTCGCTCCCGATCAGTTTGCTCCCAGACCTCATCGCCAACTACGCGGAGTGGGAAAGGTCGCATCGCGATGCCAACGGGCTATATTGGCAAATAGATGGCCTCGACGGCGGCGAAGTGTCCATCGGCGGCGACGGCTATCGCGCGACGATCAACAGCTATCAGTTCGGCGACGCGCTGGCCATCGCGCGGATCGCGGAACTCGCGGGCAAGGCGGACGTCGCCCGCGACTATCGCGCGAAAGCCGCGGCGATCAAGCGGCTCGTGCAAGGAAAGCTGTGGGACAAGGACGCGAAGTTTTTCAAAGTCCTGCCGCGCGGCGCTAATACGAGGCTGGCGGATGTTCGCGAAGAACATGGCTACACACCCTGGTACTTCAATATGGCCGACCCGCAATTCGCCGTGGCGTGGAAACAGGCCATGGACCCGCAGGGTTTCTTCGCGCCGTTCGGGCTGACAACTGCCGAGCAGCGGCATCCGAGATTCGCGATCTCGTATCAAGGCCACGAATGCCAATGGAACGGGCCAAGCTGGCCCTACGCAACGGCCGTCACCCTCACCGGCCTTGCGAATCTACTCAACGGTCCGCCGCAGGATGCGATCGGCGCGAAGGACTATTTCACACTGCTGAAGATCTACGCGAAATCGCAGCGGCTCAAACTCCCCGACGGCCGCGTCGTGCCGTGGATCGATGAGAACCTGAATCCGACCAATGGCGACTGGATCGCGCGTACCCTGCTGATCCAGCGCAAGCAGGAACCGAAGGAGCGCGGCAAGGACTACAATCACTCGACATTCTGCGACCTGGTCATCAGCGGCCTGATCGGCCTGCGGCCCCGCGCTGACGAGACGGTCGAGGTCAACCCGTTGGTGCCCGCCGATGCGTGGGACTACTTCTGCCTCGACCAGATCCGCTACCACGGCCACTGGTTGACCATCCTCTACGACAAGACGGGCGAGCGCTACCATCACGGCAAGGGAATGCGGGTCTTTGCCGACGGCAAAGAAATCGCGAGTTCCGTGTCGCTTGGCAAGATTCTCGCCGCACTTCCAGGTCCGCCGGCATCTTCCCTCGAGACTTCCGCTTTAACCCCAGGGCTTACGCCCAGGGCTCGCCAACTCCCATCTTCTCCCGAGACTTCGGCCGGTTGGTTGAAATCCGCGCAGAATCCGGTCATGGGGGGCAAATACGGCACGTGTTTCGACATCTCCGTATTGAAAGATCGGGAGATCTACCGGATGTGGCTCTCTTGGCGGCCCAAGCAGAGCGTGGCCCTCGTCGAAAGCACCGACGGCATTCACTGGAGCGAGCCGCCCAAAATCGTGCTGGGACCACGACCGAAGACGGGCTGGGAGGACGATATCAACCGTCCCTGCGTGCTGAAGAAGGGAAATACCTATCACCTGTGGTATACCGGCCAGTCCCGTCCGAGTGCGGGAAACGGTCGATCGTGGATCGGCTACGCCACGAGTAAAGACGGCGTGACGTGGAAGCGCATGAGCGACAAGCCCGTTCTGTCGGCCGATCAACCCTGGGAGAAGAACATTGCCGTGATGTGTCCCTCGGTGATGTGGGACGAATCGGCGAAGCTTTTCCGCATGTGGTATTCCGGCGGCGAACAGAACGAGCCGAATGCAATCGGCTACGCCACCAGCCCGGACGGCCTGAAGTGGACGAAATTCGCTGGCAACCCGGTCTTCGCTCCCGATGCGGAGCATCGGTGGGAGAGGCACAAGGTGACAGGGGGCCAGGTGCTGAAGCTCGGCGATTGGTACGTGATGTTCTACATCGGATTCCAGGACGAGCCCAGCGCCAAGATCGGGCTGGCCCGCAGCAAGGACGGCCTCACGCATTGGCAGCGGCACAAGGCCAACCCGATCATTTGGCCGGGAGAAGGCAAGTGGGACCACGACGCCTGCTACAAGCCTTACGCCATCTTCGACGGCCGGAAATGGCTGCTCTGGTACAACGGCCGCCACGGCAGCCTGGAACAGATCGGCGTGGTGCTGCACGAGGGCGAGGACCTTGGGTTCGATAATGAAAAATGAAGGCGGTAAAAACTACCGCACTCCGAATTGGGCCAGTTCGATCGCCTTCAACAACCCGCGGGCCTTGTTCATCGTCTCCTGCCACTCGTTGGACGGAACGCTGTCGGCCACGATCCCCGCGCCGGCCTGCACGTAGCCCTTGTCGCCCTGCACGACCAAAGTCCGCAGGGCGATACAGGTGTCCATGTTGCCGCTGAAATCGACGTAACCGACCGCCCCGGCATACGGCCCGCGACGATGCGGCTCCAACTCGTCGATGATCTCCATCGCCCGCACCTTCGGCGCGCCGGACACGGTCCCGGCGGGCAGACAGGCCTGCAAGGCCTCGAACGCGCCTTTGCCGGGAGCAAGCCGGCCGCAGACGTTCGACGTGATGTGCATCACGTGGCTGTAACGCTCGATGGTCATGACGTCGGTCACTTGCACGCTGCGATAGCGACAGACGCGGCCGACGTTGTTGCGGCCCAAATCGACCAGCATCACGTGCTCGGCCCGCTCCTTGGGATCGGCCAATAATTCCTGCGCCAAGCTGCGGTCTTCCTCCTCGGTCTTGCCGCGGCGGCGGGTGCCGGCCAAAGGGCGGACGGTCACCTGCCCATCGACCACGCGGACCATCACCTCCGGCGAGCTGCCGACCAGCGTCACGCTGGGCGTGCGGACGTAGAACATGAACGGACTGGGATTGACGATCCGCAACGTGCGGTAGATCTCGAACGGATGGGCCGTGAGCGACACCTCCAACCGCTGGCTGAGGACAACCTGGAAGATATCGCCGGCGCGAATGTACTCCACGCACTTCTCGACCGCCTTTTCGTACTGCTGCTGGCTGAAATTCGAGCGAAATTCCAGGTTCACTTCGCCTTCAGGCCGGATATCGACCAGTTCCAACTCGGCCGATCGCGTGGCCAGTTGTTCGACCAGGGCATCGACCCGCCGCCGGGCGTCGTTGTACGCCGATTCGACCGTGGCCCCGGGCCGATCGAGCCGGGCCATCGCCACCACGACGATCGTCTTGGCCACGTTGTCGAAAACCACCATCCGATCGTAGAAGGCGAAGGCCAGGTCGGGCACCTGCCGGTCGTCGGGCGGGGCGTTGGGCAGCCGCTCGAAATAGCGGACCGTGTCGTAGCCCGCGTAGCCCACCGCCCCGGCGCAAAACGGCGGCAGCTCCGGCAGGTGGACCGCGCGCAGGGCCTCGACGTGGCGACGGAGCTCGGCCATGGGATCGGCCGATTCATAGGAGCGGGTCGTCAGCAGCGGCGCCCCGGAAGCCGAAACGCCCGTATAGGAGTTCGTCGTCACGCGGGGACCGTAGGCCTCGATCTCGAAGAACGGATCGGCTGCCAGAAAACTGTAACGCCCGACCTTCTCACCGCCCACCACGCTCTCGAAGAGGCATGCGCAACGGCCCGAATCGATCTTGTGGAAGGCGCTCACCGGGGTCAGCGAGTCGCAAACCAGGCGGCGATAGACGGGCACGAGCATGCCGTCGGTGGCCAACTTGCTAAAGGCCTCGAAATCGGGACAATGGACCGCCGCCGGCAGCTTGGCCGGGGCGATCGGCTCCGACTGGGTTCGCGCTGAGTGCATGGATGAGAATTCCCGTGGCGTTTGGTTTGAACAGCTTAAGCTTAACGCGGAAACTTGTTGCCCGACAAGGGGTTAGCCGGACGGTCCCCGGTAAATTGGTCGATTGACTCGCGATTCCCTCATCGTTAGAATCTGAGTGAAGGTTCGGTGGAAAGCGAGTGCAGTGCTATGAAATGCCAACAATGCGAGCGTCAGGCGACATTCCACATCACGGAACTGACCGGCGGGAAGCCCCAGGAATTGCACCTTTGCGAGGACCACGCACGGGTGTACCTTACTTCCTCGTCCGGAGGCGAACCCGCCAGTGCGGGGGGCATGGCGGCGGCGCTGGCCCAGCAGGTGCAGCAGATGGCCATCGGGCAAACGGCGGAAGAACTGGCCCACCTCGACCAGCAGGCCTGCCCGGTGTGCGGGGTCACTTTTTATGAATTCCGCAGCCAGGGCCGCCTCGGCTGCCCGCACGATTATGTGGCCTTCCAGGGCCAATTGGAGCCGCTGATCATGAATGTTCACGGCGAGACCGAACATGTCGGCAAGCGACCGCGCCACACGCCGGGCAGCAGCGAAAAACGGACGCAGTTGATCCGCCTGCGGCGGGAAATGAAGGAAGCGGTCGAAAACGAAAACTACGAGCGGGCATCGGAACTCCGCGATGAAATCCGGCATATCGAGACGGAGCAGGCGGTGTAGACCGCCGGCCAGAAGCAGAACCAGAATTCAGCGGGATTTGCCGTGGAACTCAAAGAACTGACCCGAACGAGCGGCGAGTGGCTCCGAGGCAACGGCCCCGAGGCCGACATCGTCATCAGCAGCCGGGTTCGCCTGGCGCGGAACCTGGCCGAATTTCCTTTCATCAGCCGGGCCACGCCCCAGGACCGCGTGCAGATCGAGCGGATCCTCCGCGAGAGCATCATCACTTCCCAGGTTTCGTCGGATTTGCTCTATATCGCCGTCGATGAACTCGAAGGCGTCGATCGGCAATTGCTGGTCGAACGGCACCTTATCAGCCGCGAGCTGGCCGAAGGCCAGGGCCGCCGGGCCGTGGCCATCGACAAGGCCGAGAAATTCAGCCTCATGATCAACGAGGAAGACCACCTGCGGATTCAGGTTATGCAGAGCGGTTTCAACCTGGGCAGTGTCTGGGAACAAATCAACGCCATCGACAACGCCATCGAACAGAAGGTCACTTATGCCTTCCACGAGAAGTTGGGCTATCTGACGGCCTGCCCCACGAACGTCGGCACCGGCATGCGGGTGAGCGTGATGCTGCACCTGCCGGCCCTGGTCATTACGCGGCAGATTGAAAAGGTCTTTCGCAGCCTGCAGAAGATCAGCCTGGCGGTGCGCGGCCTCTTCGGCGAAGGCTCGCAGGCGATGGGCGACTTCTACCAGATCAGCAACCAGATCACCCTGGGCCGCAGCGAAGAGGAGTTGGTCCAGCAGGTCAACGACATCGTGCCGGTAATCATCGACTACGAGCGGCAGGCCCGGCAGTTCTTGATCAAGGAAAGCCAAGAGAACCTGCACGACCGCGTGAGCCGGGCCTACGGCATCCTGCGGACCGCGCAAACGATCAGCTCCGAAGAGACGATGCACCTGCTTTCCAGCGTCCGCATGGGGGTGAATCTGGGCCTGATTCCGGATCTGCAAATCGCCGACATCAACGAGCTTTTCATTCACACCCAGCCGGCCCATTTGCAAAAGCGGACCGGCGGCGAGCTGGGCAGTGCCGATCGCAACATCGAGCGGGCCCGCTATCTGCGGCAGTACCTCAATCGCGAAGACGGGGCAAGTCGCGCGGAGAAGAACTGACTTCTCTATCCGGCCATTTTCTCCCGCACGGCCCGCACCACGTTCGGCGGTAGGAACTTCGCCAATTCCTCTTCGGTCGCCAACGAGGCAATCTGCTTGATCAGCGAACTGGAGACGTGGGCCAACTCGCCGTCGGCAATCATGAAGAGCGTTTCAATGCTCGGCGCGAGGCGGCGATTGGCCATCATCATGGTCAGCTCGGCAGCGATGTCGGTAATCGGCCGCACGCCGCGGATCATCACACGGGCACCCGTCTGCCGCACGAAATCGACGGCCAGGCCATGGAAGGTTTGGAGATCGACGTTCCCCAAGTGAGCGGTCGCCTCGCGGATCAGTTCCACCCGCTCATAGCCGCCGAACATGGCCTGTTTCTCGATGTTGATTCCCACCCCCACGATCAGCCGATCGAAGAGCAGGCTGGCCCGTTCGATGACGTTCAGGTGCCCCAGCGTAATCGGATCGAACGAGCCCGGATAAACGGCAATTCGCGGCGGACGGGGTTCCATGGGAAAACCTTTCGGGAAATAGACGGAAAACGGTACTGAGTACTTGGTACCTGGCACTAAGTTCTAAGAACTTCCCCCACCGATGGCTTCGATCAGCCGGTCGATGTCGGATGCGTCGTTGTATGCGTGCGGGCTGATCCGCAGCCGCCCGGCCCGGCAACTGAGCACGACCTGCCGCTGGAGACACTGCTTGCGAATAGCATCCGGGTCACGGCCAGGCAGACGAAAGGAAACGATGCCGCTGCGGCGGTCGCCGTCGCGGACACTGTCGATGATCGCCCCCGTCGCGGTCAGCCGGTTGCAAGCCGAGTCGGTGATCTCCAGCACGCGGGCGCCGATCGCCGTCTGGCCGAATTGGAGGAGGAGCTCCAGGCTGGCGTTCAGGCCAATGAAACCGGCCATATTCATCGATCCGCCCTCGTAACGCTCGGCGGTATTCTTGAAGTTCAACTCGATTCGAGTGAAATCGCGGTCGTGGGCCACGCTGTTCCAGCCGACCCCCAAGGGGCGAAGCAAATCGAGGTGCTCGCGGCGGAGAAAGAAGATTCCGGCCCCCTCCGGCCCGAGCAGCCATTTGTGGCCATCGGCCGCGAGGAAGTCAATTGGGGTACGGCGAACGTCCAAGGGAAAAACGCCGAGCCCCTGGATGGCATCCAGGAACAATAGTGCTCCCCGGCCGTGAACCATTTGCGCAAGATCGTCCAAGTCGTGCCGCCAGCCGCTGGCATAGGCAACCCAACTGACACTGACAATCCGCGTGCGGGCGTCGCATGCCTGATCCAGGGCCTCCAGCGGCACACGCCCCCCCTCGGTAGGGACACGGCGGATTTCCACACCGCGGGCGATCAGATTCAGCCAGGGATACTGGTTCGAAGGGAATTCATTGTCCGGCAGGACGGCGTTATCCCCCTCTTTCCAAGGGTAACCCTCCGCCACCAGACCGATTCCAGCGGTCGTATTGGGGACCAGGGCGATTTCCTCGGGGTGGGCATGAATGAGTTGGGCCGACCGTTGCCGGGCCTCACTTAATTGCCGCATCCAGCCCTGATAGAAGGCATCACCGTTGGCCGCCGCGTCCTCGTTCCAGCGTGCAACGGCCCGCTGGGCTGGACCACTAAGGGGGGACACCGCCGCATGGTCCAGATAGGCCCACTGCCGCGTGACGGGCATTTCCTCGCGAAAAACGCCCCAATCCATCTTTTCCACAGGTACGGACTGCCGCTCGATCAACTTTCGTTCCTTTGTCAAACTTCACAGTGGTGGACCCTGACGACTCCGATTATACTAAAAAGTAAGAGGTGGAAGTTTTAATCTCGCATTATGCGAGAATGCCCAAGTGGCGGACGTTCAAAGTTCTCATAATACGGGAAGGCCAAGTGGTGGACTTCTAAGGCTCCGATTATACTAGGAAGCCATTGTCCACTGCCGTCTGCGGTTTCGAAAAGTTGTTTTCATGCCCAAAGCCTTTTGCATTACCGGCGCTGTTGTTGCCATCCTGTTGCTGCTGGTCTTCGGGGTCGACCTGGGGATAGGCTTCCCGTTCGAACGCCAGAGCTGGCTGATCGACATCGGCATGGTGCTCTGCTCGGGAATGTTGGGATATATCAGTTGGGCCACTTTTCGGACGCTCAAATAGGCTATAAAATAGAAGCTGGTGGAGACTCTGGGCAAAACCCGAAGACCTCGTTGAAGTTCTCTGCAAGGCAGACATGGCATCGCAAGAAGAAAACGACCAGCCGCAAAAAAAACGTATACCGAATGCCGCTTTGCGCAAGCGATTGCAGAAGCTGTTCGAACACGGCAACAAGCAGGCATCGCAGGATAAGTTCGACTACGCCGCCGACCTCTACAGTGAATGCGTTCGTGGCGATCCGGGGAATCTGGAGTATTTGCAGAGTTTCATGGAGAACCTGCATAAGAAATACGGCAGCGCCAAGAAACTCGGCCCGATGGTGCAATTCAAGGAGCGCGGGGCTCGCACTGCCCTGAAAAAGGCCATCGCGCAGTGCGACTGGGATGAAGCGATGCGGCAGGGGTTCACGGTGCTCTTGGCGAATCCGTGGGACGTTCCTACGTTGACCGGAATGGCGACGGCCTGCGGCAACATCATGAACCAGGAGGGCCCTTCCGCTGCCGTGACCTTTGGTGACTGCGAGCTGTACTTCCTGAAGTGCGCCTACGACGCGGCTCCCAAAGACAAGCCCGACGCTGAGGTTTGCCGCCAGTTGGCCGAGGCCCTGACCAAGCGCGAAGCGCTATGTCGAGGCCATCAACTTCTGGCACAAGGTCGAGCTCGTCCGGCCCGATGACGAGTTGCCCAAGCGGTCCATCGCGACGATTTCGGTCTTACAGCATCAGATCAAGGAGACCCAGTTCGAAACTGACAGGAAGACAGTCGGCAAAGCGGGCGCGGGCAAGCAGGAAGAGTTCACGTACGAGGACCGCCTCAAGCAGCGGATCCAGCGCAACCCGAAGGACCTTACCGGCTACGACGAACTGGGAAATCTCTACCTGAACACCGACCGTTTCGTGGAGGCCGAAGAGGTCTTCAAGCAAAAGCTAGAGGCTTCGAACAACGACCCCATGGTGCGGGAAGAAATCGAAGACGTGCAACTCCGCGCCCTCCGCGCCAAGATGGTCGCGGGCGGCAAGATGGCCAAGGAATCGGGCAACGAGGCGGACAAGAAAGAGTATCAACGGCTCCGCATGACGGTCATCGAGAAGGAACTGGATGTCTATAAGAATCGCTGCGAGCACTATCCGAACAATCTCATCTTCCGCTATGAGCTAGCCCTGCGATACCAGATGAAGCACGATTATGGTGCGGCGATCAGAGAGTACCAAGTCGCCAAGGCCGACCCCCGCAAGAGGGGCATGTGTCTGATTAATCTGGGCGAGTGTTTCCGGGCGATCAAGGAGTACCATCTGGCGATGAGCCACTTCGAGCAAGCGGTCGAGGAGGTTCCCGACCGCGAGCAGGAAGCCAAGAAACTGGCCTACTACCGGGCTGGAACGCTGGCCATGGGGCTGAAGGACTTGCCCAAGGCCGACAAGTACCTCACGACCCTGGCCAGCATGGACTATATTTATCGCGATACGTCCAAGCTCTTGGACCACCTGCATAAAATGCGGGAGGAAGAGGAAAAGAAGGGCGGCGGGGAGGGAGAACGCGAGGAGAAGGAAAAGGAAGACCAAGAGGACGATGAAAGCGGTGAAGAGTAATCTTTCCGCGGTTTTTTCTTGCTCCCAGCGATTTGCCCCTCTGGACAAGCTCGCCAGATTCCGGCACAATGCTTGATTCGTCGCGTGCGCACACCGAAAGGGGCGCGCTGGCTAAAGAACAACAACATTCCCTCAAATAGCGGAAACTATGCCCCATTCGAGTAGTGCAAAGAAGCGCCACCGTCAGAGTTTGGAGCGGCGGGATCGGAACCGCGCAGTGAAGCGCGAATTGAAGACCCGCGTTCGCAAAGTGGTCGATGCCGTCGAGGCCGGCAAGGCCGACGACGCCCAGGGCGCCCTGCGGGTTGCTGCCCAGAAGCTTGATCGGGCTGCCGCCCACAAGATTATTCACCGCAATGCCGCCGCGCGGACCAAGTCGCGGTTGGCCGCCCGAGTCAAGACGCTGAAGGCTCCGGCGGCAGCGAAGTGAAACTTTGGAGTGCGACGGCTTGCCTCCGCTTTTCATTACGGCCGGATCCGGCGTTCGTCAGGCTTTCCATCCTGACCTTGTCCGGTTCTTATTGTCAGGTTCGGGCACTATGTACTCGTGGTCGGCCTGACGTTCTAGCGCACTCCAAATCTAAAACTCCACATCGGCCGCGTTGAAAATCGGCCCTTCGACGCAAATCCGGCGATAGTCCCACTCCCCCTGCGGATCGCGGATCTTCGTCACGCAACTGAAGCAGATTCCGATCCCGCAGGCCATCGGGCTTTCCAGAGAAACCTGACAGGGAAGTCCCATTCTAGCGGCCATCTTGGCCGTGGCGTGCAGCATCTTCTCCGGCCCACAGGCGACGAGCCGGCAGGAACAGGGCGATGCCGCGACCACGGGCGGAACCAGTTCGATCACCGTGCCATGGTGCCCGGCCGTGCCATCATCGGTGCTGATCAAGACCTCGACGCCCAAGCGGCAGAAGTCGTCGACGCCCGCCAGAAACTCGGACGAGCGATGGCCGTAGCAGAGTGTCACCTTTTGCGCTCGGGGCACGGCTTGCGGCGGCTGTCCGTAATTGCCCAGCCCCAGATAATGCCGAGCCAGCGCCAGAAATGGAGTTTGGCCGATGCCGCCAGCCACCATGATCAAATGGCCGCTCTCCGTGGGGGGAAATCCATTGCCCAACGGCCCCCAGATATCCAGCCGATCACCGGCCTTCAGCACTGCCAGGCGGCGCGTCATCCGACCGATTGCCTGGTAAACGATATCGACCCCCTGTGGCAGGCCCGAGGCATCGCGATAGGTATCGTAAAGGGCCAGCGGGCGGCCTAATAGCGGATCGTTCGTGCCTGGCAGACGCAACATCAGAAACTGGCCAGGCAGAATATTCGCGGCAATGCTTCGACAGGGCAAACGCAGCCGATAGGTATCGCGGGCGAGCGCAAAGTGCCGCTCGATGGCAACTGTTTCTTGGCAAACGTGCTGGGGATTGGAGGTGTGCATTGATTACTTAGTACTTAGCACTTAGCACTTAGGTCCAAGTTCTAAGCACTAAGATCGTTTTGACTCCGGATTCTTCACGAGCGTGTGCAACGCCTGGACTTCCTCAAAGGCCAAAGGGCGAACGGAGCCGGGCGGGAGCTTGCCGAGCCGCACTGGTCCAACGCTCACCCGCACGAGCCGAAGCACTTTGTGGCCCACGCGGGCCAGGAGGCGACGAATTTCCCGATTCAGGCCTTCACGCAGGGTGATCTCCAGCCAGGTGCTTTCCTTCTGATGCGATTCAATGCGGACACCCTCCACCCGGGCAACGCCTTCGGCCAGATGGACCCCGCGCCGCAACTTGTCGAGTATCTCCGGCGTTGGCCTGCCGGCAACCTGGGCCAGATAGACCTTTTCGACGCCATAACGGGGATGCGTAAGACGATTTGCCAACTCGCCATCGTTGGTGACCAGAATCAGCCCTTCGCTGTTCAGATCGAGCCTGCCAATAGCGAACAGCCGGATATCCTGGTTCGGCACCAGGTCGATCACACGGGGCCGGCGACCGGGGTCGCGATTCGTTGTCACCACGCCTTTGGGCTTATTCACGGCATAATAAACCCGGCGTCCGAGCGAAAGCGACTCGCCGTCAACGCGGATGTCCTGTGCGGCCGGATCGACCCGCGTGCCGAGTTGGGTCACCACTTTGCGGTCCACCTCGACGCGCCCGGTCACAATCAGATCCTCGCATTGCCGACGGCTTCCCAACCCGGCTGCGGCCAAGACCTTTTGCAGGCGGTCGCCGACCCGCGACCCGCAAGCGGGTGCCTCGGATGCCCCGGGGAATTCGCCGACGCGAACGGGCTGTGGGCGAGGCCGGCGCGGCTTGCCGCCCATCCGCGACCTGGGCGGGCGACGGCCAGGGCTGGTGCTCATCGGGCCGTACTTGGGGCGATGCGGCTTCGCTCTGCCCGCCGTGGCAGACTCGCTGCCCTCGAAGCCGATAACGCGGCCTGCACGTTGGCCTTCGGCAGGCTGCTGGGCCGGTTTGCTGGGCGCGGCGATTTCTTGGCGGAAAACTTTCGTCGTTGCGGGCCGGGCATAGGTTCGGCAGGAACAAAGGGTTGGGAGGACTAGGCCAGACCAACCATCATACTCCGGCTGCACAGATTGCGACAGGGTACAAAAATCGATGCGCTGTTTAGCCTTGGCACATGTGAAGGGGAATGTAGGGTGGGACAAAATCCGGGGCACCTGCCTAGCGGGTCAGCGAGAGCCGGCCCACCATGATCGACGGGAAAGCGAATTATGGTGGGCCGGCGCTCGCTTAGGCTCGCTGGTCCGACCCTACTGTTGCAGTCCCGGCGGACAGTAGATGGCAGGCGGTGGCGTGACAATCGGAGGTTGGGCAATCGGCGCTTGCGAAACCTGCGAGTGTGGTACGGGAGCGAGAATGGGCTCGCCATCGCGCGGCTGAACTCGAAGAACCTCCGCCCGAGGGTCCTGATATTCGCGTGGCCGCGCACCGACAACCGGCGGGCCCGGCTCGTTCTCCGGATAAGGCTCGAAAACCTTTGCCCTGGCCTGCTGATACTCCTCAGTACCAGGATGGGCCAGGTTCGGCAATGCAAGGCAACCGCAACACGTCGGCAGCACGGTCGACAAAGCGATTAAGGACAGGATTCCACGCATAGGTTGAGGCTCCACCCCCCGGATAGGTTCTGGCTGGCCGCGAGATTGTAAGAAATCACGGGCCGGGGGGAAGAGGGAAAAAAGCCCTTCCGAAGCAGGGAGAATAGGACTTATGGAACTAATGGGACCAATATGTCTCACGAGTCCCATAGGTCCCATGAGTCCTATCTTGGCTCGGCCGTCCCTGTTCCCTGCTACCCCAAATACACGTCCAGCAGCACCGTACGCTGCTGTGGTACAAGCCTGACGCCGCCGAGTCCAGCGGGCAACAGCGCGGTTCCCCCCATTGGCAAGGGTGCGATTTGCGGGTCGCCCGCCATGCGGATGGCACCCTGCAAAACGCAGATAATGTGGAACCGGTCGTCGCCGCCGATTGTCTGCGGTTGGCCGAAATCCCAGCGATCCATGATGAACTTATCGCACGCGACCAGGCGGCTGACCCAGGGACGGTCGGTGAGCCGGGTTTGCACGGGATTGACGGGCCCGCTCTGAAAATCAACGACCGCCAGGCCCTGCTCGATGTGCAACGCACGAGGCTTGCCGTCGGGGCCGACGCGGTTCCAATCGTACAGGCGGAACGTGGTGTCGCTGGACTGCTGCACTTCGGCGACCAGCAGGCCTGCACCTAGTGCGTGGACGGTTCCGGCGGGTATGAAGAGACAATCGCCCGCTTTGGGCTGAAAATGGTGCAGCAATTCCTCGCAGGTCCCTCGACGAATGGCATCGGCCAACTGCTGACGATCGACGCCCGGCCGGAGGCCTGCGTAGATCGTGCTGCCGGGATCGGCGGACAGAATGTACCAGGCCTCAGTCTTGCCCAAGTCGGGCGGATTCAGCCGTGCAGCTTGTTCGTCGTTGGGATGGACTTGAACCGAGAGCGGCTGGGCGGCATCGAGGAACTTGATCAGGAGGGGAAAATGCGACTGCGGGTGGCAGCGGCCGAAAAGCTCCGGGCCGCGCTGGCGGACCAGTTCGCCCAGGGTCGCACCGGCCAACGGCCCCTGGTCAACGACGCTCTGGTCCACGCCGTGATCGGCGACTTCCCAACTCTCGGCATAATCGTTTCCCGGGCCAATGGGCTTGCCCAAGCATGTCTCCAGGCGACGGTTCCCCCAGAGGTAACGCCGTGCGAGCAAACGAAAACGAAGCGGATACAGCGGGACCATCGAGCGGTTTTCCTCATGGGGTTGGAGCTGCGTGCAAAGGAGTGGTTGCTTATCGCATGCCACTGAAGTATTATAAGTAGTTTGACACCGGCCAGGAATTCGTCGGCAGGCTAGCCGCCGTTTTGCGGGTGTCCGCAATCCCTCCTTGCCTCGCCCGCCCTGCCGGCCTTGGCGTTGTGACCTCGCTGAGCACTGCTCTATGCCCCGATCTCCCACCGAAGAAGATCTGTTCCAAGACAGCACGATGACCTTCGGGCAGCACCTCGAAGAGTTGCGGACCTGCCTGTTCCGCGCGATCATCGGGCTGGCGGTGTGCTGCATCGCAGGATTCTATTGGGGCGATGATGTCGTCGTTTTCATCACCGCCCCCGTGGAGAAAGCGCTGAAGTCCTACTACGAGAAAGCGGCCGCCGACAAGGCCCTCTCGCCCGAGCAACAGGCCCTGCTCCGCGACGCCGGCTATACCGACGAGGCAGACCTTAAACGGATCCAGCTTATCGTCGCCCAGCAGGGCGTTTCGTTCAAGATCATTTCCATCGATCCGGCAATGCTCTTGAAACAACTGGCAGCTCATGCCCCGGCCGACTCCCCGCTGAAAACGCTTCCCCAGGCGCTGAGCGCAGAACAGACCCAGGGTCTGATGAAGGTCGTGCAATTCGACCCGATTGCCGACGACCCGCGCATTCACATGAACGCCTTGGGCTCCCAGGAAGCCTTCTTCATCTGGATGAAGGCCTCGATGCTGGTGGGCATTGTGTTGGCCAGCCCGTGGGTATTCTATCAGATCTGGACCTTCGTGGCCGCCGGGCTCTATCCTCACGAGCGGCGGTACGTGCACTTGTTCCTGCCGGTAAGCGTGGGACTGTTTCTGGCCGGCGCGTCGACGGCGTTCTTCTTCGCCTTCAAGCAGGTACTGGCCTTCCTGCTCAGCTTCAACCGCATGCTGCACATCAATCCCGAACTGCGGATCAACGAGTGGATGAGCTTCGTGCTCTTGTTGCCGTTGGGATTCGGCATCAGCTTCCAGCTTCCCCTGGTGATGCTCTTCCTGGAGCGGATCGGGCTGATTTCGGTGAGGGCCTACCTGGCTTCGTGGCGGATGGCCGTGCTCGTGATTTTCGTGCTGGCCATGATCCTCACGCCCACGGGCGATCCGTACACCATGCTATTGATGGCATGCCCGCTGACGCTCCTGTACTTTGGCGGCGTGTTGCTGTGCAAGGTCCTGCCGAAGGCAAAGAGCCGGTTTGGGGAAGGATGAAGGATGAAGGGGGAAGGATGAAGGCGGAAGCCTGGCTGCTTTATTCATCCTTCATCCTTCTCAAATCGCTTCGCCCCCGCGCTCGCCCGTGCGGATGCGGATGCAATCTTCCAGAGGGAGGACAAAGATCTTGCCGTCGCCGATCTCGCCGCTGGCGCCGGTTCGGCCGCCGCGGATGATGGCGTCGATCGTGGGCTCGAGAAACTCTTCGTTGACGGCGATCATCAACTGCACCTTGCGCAACAGGTTGACGGCAAATTCGTGGCCGCGGTAGACCTCGGTTTGTCCCCGTTGCCGCCCAAAACCCTGGACGTCCATCACGGTGAGGCGGAAGACCTCGACGTCGGCCAAGGCCTGCTTGACGGCCTCCAACCGATGGGGCTGAATCACGGCGATAATGAGTTTCATGGTCTCGTACCCCCTAAGCATGAGGGTTCCGGAGTGGCGGGCAGTATCTGGAAAACACCTTATTCGGAATGGTAACCCATTGCCGCGCGAATCTCAAGAGGCACAAGAGAAGTGGCAGGCACACCGCCACCTGCTGCGCAGTGTGCCTTCGCGAAACACGGCTCAGAACAGCAGAATCAAGTCGGCAGACGTGAGAAACTGCGTGCTGCTGCGGCCGTCGTTAAAAGGCAGACCCGTCTGGTTCGAGAGGCCGTAGCCGCCCGCCCCGCCGTCATACCAGTCGTAGCGAACCTCGGGCCGGAAAATCACGTTGGCCTGGGGCCGCCAGTTCAGGCCGGCGGTCAGTTCATAGAAATTGCCCTCGAAGCCGTGGCCCGACCAGGCTCGTACACCGGGCACATTCCCCGGCCCGGTGACCACGACGCCGTCCTGGTCGCGGAACCATTCGGCCCGCACGCAGGCGGCCCACTGGCTGCTGAGCGTGTAGATGTAGTATTGGTTCAGCCCGTACCAGTCGGCCGCGCCGCCGTTGGTGGCCGCGTTGCTTTGCACCCCCAGGTCATGGACCAGGACGTACTCGCTCCGCGGTCCGAGTTTTTCCTGAATCACAAGGCTGTAGACAAAGCCATTATCCGGACTGCCGACACCGACGTCCTGAGGTCCGCTCGTGAGCGTGTACGACACCATCGTGCGGCGGTCGTTGCTTTGCCAGCGGAAGCCGCCGAGGAAGTCCAACGACGGATTGTCGGTTTCGAACTGGCTCCAACCGCGCTGGAAACCGCCCTGGACTGACCAGTTGCCGTCCATCTTGTAGTCGGCCAGCATGCCGGTCACCTGGTGCGGCACGCCGTAGGTATAGCAATAGGAATGCGAGTAGAAGAAATTTGCCGGAGCGGGCAGGGATTCGTAATCCAAGATCGCCGAAAAGGTCCCAAGCTTGACGGTCAAATCGTTGTAGCCCACCGCGGCATAGGCTTGGGGAAGCATCACGCCATAGGTCTGGCCATCGGGGCCGTTGAGGCGGTTTTCCAGCCCGTTGTTGATGTTCCAGCGCCAGTCGGTGCCATAGCTGGCGTCGATGCGGCCGCCGAAGTCGAAACCGTTGCCGCCGGTGTTGACGGGCCGCTCCATGGTCATCCAGAACTGGTTCATCTGGTATTCGCCGTCGAGATCGTTCATCGCCACCGGGCCGTTGAAGCCGCTGGCGGGATGATCCCCATTGAAGGTGATCCCCTGTTGCACCCAGCCGCTGATCGAAACGCCCATGTCTTGCAGGCATTGCGGCTGGCGCAGCCCGATCATGGGTCCGGGGGGAGGAGGCGGAGGTTCTTCGGCAGGCGGATCGGCCTCGGCGCCCATGTGCTGGTGCAGGCGGGCCTTCAATGCCTCAAGACGCGACTTGCGGTCGGCAGCGGTCGTCGCAGGCAAATCGGCGGGTGCGGCGGCACCCGGCTGCGCGTCGGTGGCCGCGGGTACCGTGGCGGGCGCGGCGGCCGGAGGCGGTGCCGGCGTTGTCTGCGCGGCGGCATCCGCCTTGCTGTTCAATGTGGCCACCGCGGTGTCGGCGAACTCCGCCTTCTCCGCGAGAGGCTGTGGTCCGTTTAGGGCATCGTCCGCATAAGTCCCAGCGGCGGCCCAGCCGGTCAAAAGCAACCATCCCGAAGCAACTTGCAGCAGTACTCGATGCCGCATGAACATATCCCGATTTCTTGCGGCGCGGCCATAGCCCCGCCACCGTCGCCTTCCGCGACTCATGCGTCCTTGGGTTCGTTTCCAACACACCTCCTATCGGAACCGGGGCTTGCAGCAATTACGGGAAAAGAGTGAAAAAACCGTGCCAAGCGGCAAACCGCTACCCGGCGCAGTAAACTCTGATGCCTATGACGGTTGCTCACGCCTCACCGCCTGCGGGAGCTTGCCGGAGGCGCAAAGTTTAACGTCTTCGCAAAAGAAAACGCCGACCAAATTGCGTTACACTTCCCGCGGACGGATCATAATAAGATGTGGCATGTGCGCTCGCCCCGGCAACCCCCGCTCCTGGCTATATCACGGTCCTTCCCGTAGACATTACCCTTGACGCTTGCCGTTGCCGCGAGCCCGAGGCACTGGCAGAATTGGTCAGGCGGCACCGACGACAAATGCGGGCCTAGATGTCCGTTTCGTAAGTTCGTGCGCAGTCCCTGAATCGGCGAAATAGAACCGCTTCCCGCAACGTGCGGCAATTTCCGCTGGCTAAGGACTTACGCAACGGACATCTAGGTGGATGTGAAGAAATGACAGCAATCATAACCGTGCGACATTTATTTGCAGCCTTGACCATCCTAGCAATTGGCTCTCCCTCGGCGTCGGCCGCGGTGTTTCAATACACGGTGGCCGTGACGACGTCCAAGAACCCGAGCGCAGCCTTTTTGTGGATTCCACCGCAGGCGAAGCAGGTACGCGGCCTGCTCGTGGCCGGAATGACGCTTATGGAACGCGAATTCGCCAAGGACCAGGCCATCCGCAATGCCTGCCAGGACGAGGGCCTGGCAATCCTCTTCTTCAAGTGCGGGCTGAGCGAAATCGATATGCCGAAGGTGCTGAATGACCTGGCGCGAGTTTCCGGCTACCATGAACTGCCGGTGGTCCCGCTGATGTTCGTCGGGCACTCGGCCGGCGGGCCGCAGGCCAAGGCGCTGACCATCAAAATGGCCAACCGCTGTTTTGGCCTGGTGCTGTATCGCGGCGGCGTGCCCGGCGGCAACGAAGCGGTCCCGCCCGGCGTGCCCGTGCTGATGATGATCGGGCAGTTCGACGAGTTCGGCGGCATGCTGCGCGACGCGTCCGGCCGCGAGACCTGGGAGGGCGGCCGCGACGCACTGGCAGACTTCCGTTCCAAGGACAGTCGCAACCTGGCGAGCGTCGTGGTCGAGCCTGGAGCAGGCCACTTCGCCTGGTCGGACCGCAACGCCGCCTACCTGGCGATTTTCATCCGCAAGGCCGCACAAGCCCGCATCCCCGATTGGCCGTCGGACTTGCGGCAGCCAGTGCATTGCAAGTCCGTCGATCCGGAGGGCGGCTGGCTCAGCAATCTGACGATCAAGACGGCGGGCCAATTCGCACCGGCCCCTTACCGACAGTACGCGGGCGACAAGGCCCGCGCAGCCTGGCACTTCGACCGGGAGATGGCCGAGGCCACCGTCGCGTACCACGTCGGCGGTTTCGGCAAGAAGGACCAGTTCATCCGCTGGAAGGACCCCTATAACGTCGATGCAGGGGCACGGTACTTCTTCAGCAAAATCCAGTGGATCGGCGATGGGCAGACCTTTGAAGTGCATCCATTCTATTCCAACCAGTACCCCGTGCCGCACCCGAGCGGCGGCCCGCGCTGGGCGGACGCTGGCAAGCCGGCGGGCCACTCCGCGGTGCCAATCCTCGTCAAGCCAGTCAGCGGGCCGTTGGTCGCGGCGTCGGCGAACACGTTTCGCATCCGTTACGACAACTTGGCGCCGGCCACCGAGGCCGCGCGGCCCACTTTCATGGCCTTCAGCACAGGGGATGCCGAATATCGCTACACCGAGCAGGTGGGCATGCTGCCGAAAGGCTTCGCTGGGCTCAACAGCGGCACGACGCAAACCATCGACTTCCCGCCGATCGGCAATCTCAAAGCGCAGAGCAGCCCAAGAAAGCTGGCGGCCACGAGCGATGCCGGTCTGCCGGTGGAATATTACGTGGCGTACGGCCCGGCCGAAATTAACGGCGGCGAGCTACGGATCGCCGAGCTTCCGATACGTGCGGCCTTTCCCGTCGCCGTGAAGGTTGTTGCCTGCCAGTTCGGCCGGGGCGCGGCGCCCCTGGTGCGGACCGCCCAACCGGTCGAGCAGACGATCCAGATTGAAGAACACTGACCGCGCCTTCCCGTGTGTTTATCACTTGGCTCGCGGAAGGCATGGCGACCGATGCAATGACGCACGAGTTCGACTCGGAAGGACTGCGCCGGCAAGCGGGCCATGTGCTCCAGATCTTCACCATTTCGATTCAAGGCGGCACGTCGGCCACTTTCTGGTTCATCTTTCCGCACTACGCCGAAAAGCAGACGCAGTTTGGCGTGATCCGCGCCGACGTGACGCCGCGGCCCAACTACTTGGCGCTGGCCGCCGCCGCAGACCGGTTGCTCGCCGACGCTAAGCCCGTGGGCCGGTCACTGTTGTCGCTACGGCTGCTTCCCCTGTTGCCCGCGAAGCCGCGTGCAGTTCGCGACATGCCCGCGCTGCTGGATGCCAAGCGCTGGCAGGCCTCCAGTCCGAAGGAGGCCAAGCTCACCGTCGCCGCCGTGCCGGAAGGGATTCTGGTCGAGCTGGATCGTGGTCCTTCGGACCCGAAGTGGTTTAACCTGTCACTCAATCTCGATCCGCAGGAGCGGCCGACGGCGGCGGAAAACGCCCTGCTTTTGCCCGTCATGATCCTAGAGGGGGAAGCGTCGCTGTCCGTCCGCCTTGACGAAGACAATGGCGGCAATTACGCTGTCTCCTACGGTATGGGCCAGCGGGCGAGAAGCGACGACGGGGCGATCTCTTTTGGCGCGGCCGTCACTCCCCGGACTTTGTCCGAGCCGCAGGGGAACCTCGACCCACGGCGATTGCGATCCATCCAGATCGGCAGCGGCGAGGTCAAGACCCCAAGACTGAGGCTGGTCATCAAGAAGTTGAGAGGACCTTCTCAAGCAGCCGTCAAGCAAACGAAGGCAGCCAAGAATGCAACGTGAAAGGCCGAGACATTCTGACATCAGGACTAACGCAGAGCGGAGAATCGCATGAAATCGACTTGTCTTCTCATCGGCATACTATGCGGAACGGTTGGCAGCGCGCGGGCAGCAGGTCCCGCCCGCGATGTTTGGCAAGTCGATGCGTCGGGAACGGCGCGATGCGATCTTGCCGCCGATCGGCCCACGCCCTGCGTTATGGAAATGCACGCACAGGGGGTGCTGGTGCACGCCGAGCTGCCCACGCCCTTAGAGAGTGACTGGACTCTCGAATTGGGCTGGCCGATCCTGCGCCCTGCCAGCGATCTTCGCGGCGGACTCGCAAAAATCAGCCGCACGGGCTTGCCGGCCATTATTGTCGACGGAGCAGCCATGAAAAGACCGGCACGTCGCAGCTATCGTTACGACGGCGTCCTCACCATCGACTACGCCCCGCACAATGGCATTGCCCTCTCGTGCGCTCTATTTCCTTCCACAACTCTCCGGGCCGTCATGGAACAATGGACGATCGAGAACCGGGGCAACGCACCGGTCAAGATCGCCGTGGCCGCGCGCCGTGAAACACTCGGCGAGCCTGTCGATGCCATGGATCGCCCGAACGTTCTGGAACGCAACATCGCCGGCATCGACGCCCGGCAGATCCTCCCCGGCGGGAAGGCGACGTGCGCCGTCGTCTACACGCTGAGGCAACGGTCGGCGGCTGCGCTCACGCCGGATGTGGTCCGGGAAAAGGAACTGCGGCAGACAATGTTCCGCAAGGCCCGGGAAGCGATGGCCTTAAAAACCCCGGAGCCGCTGCTGGACGGCACGTTCATTCTGGCGAAGATGCGGCTGCTCGAAGCGCCCGTTGAATCGGCGCAGGGATTGATTCAGGGCACCGGGACGAGAAGCTACCTGGGCGGCACGTGGACCAACGATAACGTTGAGTACGCCGCGCCGGCCTGCCCCGGTCTGGGCGATCCGGTCCTCAACACGGCCTGCGAGAACATGTTCGCGCTTTGGTTGAAAGACAACTCGGCGCATATCTCGCCTTCGTATGAGAGCTACCGCCTGCGGCAGGTTGGATATGACCGCGGAGACCAGGCGATGATGATGTACGGCCTGTCGAATTATCTATTGGCCCGCGGCGATATCGACACGGCCCGGAGGTTCTGGCCGCTGATCGAGAAGTCGGTCAGGCTCACGAGACAGGCGACCCGCAGCAACGGCATCGTCGCTTCCCGCACGGATGAGTTGGAAGGTCGTTACCCGACGGGCACCGCCAATCTCAGCACATCCAGCCTGGCCTATGGTGGGTATCGCGCGGCCGCGCGGCTTGCCAAGGCGCTTGGAAAAGACGACGAGGCGGCCGATTACCAGGCCCGCTCGGATGCGTTGGCCAAAGCGATCGAGTCGTATTTCGGCGCCGAGGTTGAAGGCTACAAAACGTATCGCTACTTTGACGGGTGTCAGGTGTTGCGGGGATGGATCTGCCTCCCGCTAGCTATGGGTATAATGGAGCGCAAGGAGGGGACGCTCAACGCGCTCTTCTCCGAGAAACTGTGGTCAGAGAGCCCGGCCCAATTCGACGCCGGCATCAAGGTGGTATCGACCGACCGCAGCGGCGGCTGGCCCCGCGAGACCTACTATGCGCTCCGCGCAGCCTTCAAGGCCGGCGACACGCAGCGGGCCCTGCAAAAGACGATCGTCGCCGCCCGCCGCGCAATGCTCGGTCCGCTGGGGCCCTACATGGACGAAGACGGCGGAGACCTGCTCGCGCCGAACGTGCTCTACTTGCGGGTCATCACGGAGGGGCTCTTCGGCATCGAGCCGCTCGGCCTCGACCGCTTCGGTTGTACGCCGCGGCTGCCGGCCCGTTGGCCGGGCATGAGCTTACGCAATGTCTGCATGATGGGGCGAAACCTCGATCTGGTTGTCGAGCGCACGGCGGACAAGGTGCGGTTGAACGTGACCACGGCTGGCAAGATTGTCTTTTCTCAAACTCGTGTCGATGGCACGCCGTTTGAAATCGATCTTTCTAAAATCAATTCACAGCGATAATGTTTACGTCTATCGATGCGTCACATTTCCGCAAAACTCGTTTTCCCTGTCGTTCTCCTCGGCCTGCTATTGAGCCAAGCCGCCACGGCGGCCTCTCTCGACACGCCCCATCCCTTCATCCTGTGGACGAAGGACGAAGCGGCCGCCATCCGCCGCCGCATCGAAACCGAGCCCTGGGCCAAGCGCCAGTATGAGGCGATGCTCAAGGAAAAGGGCCTTGGCGAGACATTCCGCAATTTGTTCCGCTACCAGGTGATGGGCGACGAATCCGTCGTCGAGAGCGAAAAGAAATACCTCGTCGGCCTCATCGGCAACGAGCCGCGGAAGTTTCTCGGCGATACGGGCGGCGGCCGCCATTACGACCAGTACCTGAGCGTGTTACGCTACGACGTTCTCTACGACCGCCTCAGCGACGTGGAACGCCGCGGCTTGGAGGCCACCTTCCGCGATTTCATCAAGCATCATTGCCACGAGGAGAATCTCAAGTTCACCCGTTCGAGTTGGCTTCCCAACATGCAGTGGCCGCGGCCGATGACGGCGCATCTCATGGCGGTCGCGCTCCGCGACGAGAAGCTCATCCGCGAATGCTTTCATTCGGCCGGCGGTTGGAAATACTTCTTCGACGATTACCTGGCCGACGGCCAGTTCTATGGCGAGGAGTTCGGCAAACAGTACTCGATGATCGGCGAGATGTTTCTCTGGTGCCGCGGCGTCGAGCGACTGGGACTCGACGAGTTGGGCTATGGCTACACCGGCAAGGGCGGCGCCACGATGCGGCGTTACGTCGAGAGCGTCGTCAACATCGGATACCCGCGCGTGGACGTCCCCGGCGGCATGCCCCATTATCCACAGGTCACTATGGGCGACGCGCGGACGTCGGGCTTCGATGCGGCCCCGCCCTATTTGTTTCAGAAATCGATCGTCATGGGTCGCCTTGCCGATGGTCGCGGCGGCAACCCTCCGTGGATGGCGGCGAACATGAACGGCCGCGACTACCGCAACATCAAAGTGGAGAAGATGCTCCATCCGTATTGGTTCGAGTTGGCCCAGGCAAAATGGCCCAATGCCCATTTCGACTACTTCCTGGCCCAAATGCGCGGCCCCGGCGAGCGCTACTACACGCCATCACTCTTCTGGGGCCTGGGCCCGATCGACGCGCAGGCCGTGTCGCCTCCGCCGGCGCCCAGTTATCTGGCCCGCGAGCGAGGCTTTGCGCTGCTCCGCGCCGAGGAGCGGCCTGCCTACTGGGAAAGCCCGGCGCCGGCGGTCGCCTTTCAACTTTCCGGCTACTATGTCCATTATGCCCACGACAGCTTCTCGCTCTTGGGGTTTTATGCCTTCAACCGCCCGATTTACCTGAATCGGCAGATTTCCAACGGCTACGGCGGCGGTTGCCCTTGGACCGATTCGGCCCGCGGGCATGCCGGCGTGATGGTCGATAACCTGCAGTTCATGCTCGATGCTTCCGACCCCATCCGCGACCACCCGCACTGGCCGAACCCCGTGGGCGAGGTTCCGACCCGCGTCGGCTTCGATCCGCTGGTGAAGTTCATTGCGGCCCGTGCGCGGCCGCTTTCCGGCACCGTAAATCTCGACAATCGCCAGCCGCTGGCCATTGGGACGCTCAGCCTGGAACTGCGGAAGGAGGAGAAGGAGGTATGGCCCGGCGTTGACATGACCCGCGCGCTGTTCCTCACCCGCGAATACCTGTGCGACGTGTTTCAACTTGCAAGCGACCGGCCGCGATGCTACGACTGGCACGTGCACGCCCTCGGGCTGCCGGTGCTCAACGGCATTTGGAAGCCCAGCGACGAGTTGCGCGATGCGCTTTACGACCTCGGCAATCGGGCGGTCACCGCGCGGCTGAGCGACCCGGTCGAGCGGGACCGCTACCAGATGCGCGACGTGATGAAGCTCGACGCGGGTCAGCGGCCGTGGACGGCGACGGTCGTGCAATCCTGCGGGCTGCCGGACACCCACAAGAGCGTTTTGGGAGAAGCCTGGTACGATCGCCGGATCGGTGTGTGCGTGCGGATGCTCGGAGAGCCGGGCACATCGGTCTACGTCGGCCGGACGCCCATCGGCCGGCCACCCGAAAGCCCGCGCACCGGCGGCAAGGAGCCGAACAAAGGAGAGAAGTCCGCTCTGCCCAATGAGATCGGTGGTACGACGCTCTTGGTCCGCCGCCGCAAACCGGCGACGGTGTTCGCCGCATTGCACGAGCCGATCGAGAAAGCTCGGTCGCGGATTGCCGTTTTCCGCCGCATTGCCGAGACCGCCCAAGGGATCGGCATGGCCGTTCAAGGGACGAACGAATCGGCCATCAATGACCGTATCCTCTTCCACTTCTGGGAAGATCTTGACCGGCCGCTCACGCTGACCGGCGAGGGCGAGACTTTTGCCTTCGCCGATCGCGCGTTCCTGCGCATCGGGAAGGAGAAGGTCGAGGTTTCCGGCGATCTGCGGAGCATGCGCGTTAAGGTTTCAGGACAGCCCACCCTGCGGATCAACGGCCGGCAAGTGCCGTGCCGATGGGAAGGCGGGTATCTTGTCTTCGACGGGAAGAACGAGCCATGAATGTTCAATGTAGGCCGGAACAATCGCAGCACAGTTCCGGCGTAAAGTCTACATGAGCGAACGCGAATGCCGGGGCTGCGCTCCGCTTGTTCCGGCCTACATTCGTTTGTGAGAGATCTTTACCATGCCACAATTCAATTTCTGGAACTCGCTATCCACGGCCGTCTTGACACTTGCCCTGCTTGCCCCATTGATCTATGGTAATTCTACCCGTGCGGCCGACTCATTTTCCGGCCGCATCGTGCTCAACCTCGACAAGGCGCTGCAGCAGAAGTACAAGAAAGGCGATCGGCCTGACGGGCGACCGTTGAACATCTATCTCACCGCGGAAGACGGTCGCTGGACCGACGCCTGGGGCGAAAACCAGAACTTCAACCGGGCCATCCATGAGTGCGAAGTGGAGTATTATCTTGATTGGATCCTTTATAAATGCCTTCATCGCCAGCACCGCGTGGGCACGGTGAACTGGCAGCCGGGAAGCAACTACACCGCCGTGATCGATGCAGGCAACGGCACCGCCGCGCTGGCCCTGTGCGGTGAAAAAGGCCCCGCCCCGGTCGAGCCGCTACCGCCCCGCGAGTCCGCTTCACACATTGCCCCGCCGGCCGATTTCGTGCCGGCCCGGGGCGTTCCGGTCGTGAAGTTCGACGTCGGCCCGTAGCCGCGAAGAGCCCCCAACGAACGCACAACAAATTGATGATCCTGCACCGGAAGGAAGATAACCGTAATCACTCGTATTCGTTCACATTCAACGTTAGGACTGTCCTCTGTTGATCCCAATAGTTCGCTTTGGAAAGGTTGATCATGTTCGGATATAACCAGTCGTTTTCTCGGCACTCCGCGGCAGTACTGACAGCATGCTATGCATGGTGTCTTCTCGGTTCCGGCAGCCTGCTGGCGGCCGCCGAGAAGGTGGACCCCGACAATTGTGTGTGGGCCATTCGGCTCACCGAGATGTTCGAGAAGAACCCCGCGACCGGTCCCCGCATCTACGAAGGCAACCTTAACATCTACGCGGTGTTCGAGAAAGGCAAGTTTTCCCGCGGGCTTGGCTCGGCACAGAGGTTCAACAAGTCGTACCACCTGGTCGAAGAGGCCGACATCCGGCGAGATGGCAACAAGGTGGCGGGCAAGTTGAAGTTGTTGATGTGTCCCGATGCATGGGTCCCGCTTGATCACCGGCCCGTCAAACTGGACGTGGAGTTCGACGGCGCCACCGCCCCGGCGAACGACAAGAAGGGTGACGACGCCTTCGAATTGACGGGCAAGTGGAAGGCGGTCATGCACGGTAGCAGAAACGGTGCCGGTCCCGATACGTTCTACCAGGGCGTTCTTACGGGTGGCGGCGCCCCGGTGGAAACGGGCTGGGAACAGGCCCGATTGAGGCTACAGATGACTCCCTCGCCGGTCCGCGGCGAACCGCTCGACGCCATGCTCGACGTTTCCGTCGGCATCTCCGGCGGAAAGGTGACCCGGGCTACTGTGGGCACCACTTGGATGCAAGGGGCGGCCGCCTGGCGCCAGGTGCCCCTGGATGTCTCCGGCCTGAATGTGGAAGGCTCGGTCATTCGCGGAAAGACGTCAGTGCCCTACCGGGCGATCTCGATCGGCTGCGACCCGAGGGCCCAAGCCGAACTCGATCTGACGGTTTGCCGGGTCCAGAATATTGTGGGCGGCAAGGCCGTCGTCGCGCCGACGCTCGACGGCAAGCCCTATGGTGCCCCTTATTTAACCGCTGGCGGTGCGCAGGCGACTCGGGGCCTGGTTGATCCGGCCGACCCGAAGGTCCCGAAACCGGTGTTTGCGGAACTGGTCAACCTGGCCCCGGCCTACATTCCCGTGGCCAACTTCACGCCGGTCGCTCCGGGCGAGCACCCACGGCTGTTATTTCGTAAGACCGACTTGGCAGCGCTCCGCCAGAAGGCCGAAACGCCCGATGGGAAGGCAATTCTCGCGCGTCTGCGAAAACTGTTGGACGGCAAGAACGGCGACACCCTGCCGACGGTCTTCAACACCACTGCGCCGAACAACCACAGCACGAGCCCCGAGCTGCCCCTGGGCGCGTTCACCACCTGGCACGGGGCGGGCTACGGCTTCCTCTACCAGATCACGGGTGACAGGAAATACGCCGACATGGCCCGGCAGGCCGTGCATTGGTGTTTCGATGGCAAGATCGACATCGACAACCGTTATGTGTTTACCCGCCCGGGAACCGGGATGCGGGCCGGCGCGGTCCTGGCGGCCGTGGCCTACGCCTACGACTTCTGCTACGACGCCTGGCCCGAGGAGTTCCGCAAGAAAGTGGCCCTGGAAATACAGAACTACAACTATCCTTGCGCCGGCGACGACGGCAAGTCGGACTTCAGGGTCAACCTCGAGCTACTGACGACCTGTGGAGGGTATCCGCCGGGCAGCAACCACTACGGCGCGTACCTGGGCACGGGCGTGGCCATCCTCGGCATCCTGGGCGATCCGGGCACCGACACGACGCGGCTCACGAAGTGCCTGCGATGGGCCGAAAAGGGCCTGTTGCACCTGCTCAACGAAGGATTCGGCGACCACGGTTTCTATGCCGAAGGGCACCATGCCAGCCGGGTCTCGACGAACTGCGGCGGCGAGGAATTCCTCCTGGCGCTGCGGAGTGCCGCCGGACGCGACTATAGCACGCCGCAGCCGAATGCCCAGTGGTTCACGCTCCGCTGGCTCATGGAAGTGGTGCCGTCGGCCAGGGGCCCGTTGTTTCCCCACCGCGGCGTTTACGGCGGCGACGAGTTCGAGGATGCGCGCATGTTATCGCACGGAGGGGAGTTCGCCTACGGCTTCGGCACCGTCGATCCGAAGTACCGGCCGGCGCTGTTGTGGATGTACGACCATTTCGTCAAGCCTGCGTATCACGACTATGGCGCCGCCGTCTATCCGCACCGCGCCGTGTTCGCCTTCCTGAACTGGCCGACCGATATCCAGCCGGCCAATCCAGCGACCGTGCTGCCCAAGACGGCGGCCGACACCATTCACGGCTTCTTCTACCACCGCAACCGCTGGCAGGACGCCGACGACATCGTCGTCACCAACCTGCTGGACATCGGACCGAAGGGTTACTACGGTTTCGGCGGCCGCGGCGGCAGGCGCTACGAGGCGGGTATTTGCCTCTGGGGGCTGGGGGTCCACGCCCTCATGGCTTCGCCCGGCGGCACGCCAGTGGTCTACGAGACCTCGCCCGATGGATCGAGCGTACTTTCGACTTACACGGGTGGGGCGATCAGCTCTTTGGCCGTGGACCTTAGCGGTGCCAGTGGCGCCCCCGCGCTATTGGTCAGCACCGGTCCGAACTGCAACACCGGTTCCACCGAGATGGCCGGCAAAGCCCCGGGGCCGCATACGGTGCTCGCCGAGGTCCAGGCCGGCGGGCGGAAGTTCACCGTCGTGACCCTGCAATCCGGCGAAGCCCCTAAGCCCATTGCTGACGGCGACGGAGTGAAGGTCGGCAAACAGTCCGTGCGCTTCGACGGCACGAAGTTGGTTCTTGGTGTCTGGAGCAAGATGTAGGCCGGGACAAGCGCAGCGCAGTTCCGGCATCCCCACGTGTTCTTGCAGATTCATGCCGGAACTGCAAGCGTGTTCCGGCCTACTCTTCCGAGGAGCCCTCTGATGAAAGACCTTTTTCCCGCCACTCTGATCTTGTTCGCCTGTTCCTGGACGGCCCGTGCCGCTGCCGAAGACACGGTCCTGCACACCAACATCGACCGGACCGCGGTGAATCTCTTCCTGCCATGCGCGTCGGCGACCTGGCAATACTATGTCCCACTGGAGACGGGACGCGGAGGCAAAGACGGCGGCGCGCAGCAAGGGAAAGCCCTGCTCTGGCTGCCGCCCCAGTCCAGAACCGTCCGTGGACTGCTCGTCGGCGGACAGCTCGGCATCGAATTGGAGATGTTCCTCGATGGCGAGGTTCGCAAGGCGTGTGCCGAGAATGATCTGGCCATCGTCTACTTCGTGCCACACCTGTCCAGCGTATTTCACTATTGGGAACCGGGCAACCGCGACACGCAGCGCTGGCTCAAGACCCTGGAAGACCTGGCACGGCGAAGCAATCGCCCCGAACTGAAGCGCGTGCCCTGGATCACCGTCGGCCATTCAACGGCCGGTATCTTCGCACGCAACGTTGCCTATTGGAAACCCCGCCGCGTCGCCGGAATCCTGCACGTCAAGAGCGGGAACTTCCACCAGAAGGAGCATCTGCCGCCCGACGGGAGCCTGTCGGGCGTGCCGATCCTTGCGATCAACGGGCAGTTCGAGACCTTTGGGCCGGAAGGCGGGATTCGCCCCGAGCTGGGCCGCGAGACCCAATGGGTCTTCGTACTCAGGGACATCCAGGCCTTCCGGGAGAAGGACCCGAACCATCTCATGTCGCTGCTCTTGGACCTGGGCGGCGACCATTTCCACGGTTCCCCGGAGCTGGCGCGGCATGCGGCCCTGTTCATTCGCAAGACGGCCAAGTACCGCATCCCGGAGAAACTGCCGCCCGGAGACGCGGAAGTGGAGTGCATCCGACTGCGGGCAGAAGACGGTTGGCTCACCGATCCGGATCTCTACCAACCGAGCCACGCCCCGGCCGCCTACATCGACTACACGGGCGATAAGCGCAAGGCCCTGTGGCACTACGATGAGGAGTTGGCGCGGGCGAAAACTCGTCACCATCGCAACCTGGGCAACCACCAGGTGCTCAGCAATCCGCAGTGTGCCTGGCTCGACGAGGGCGACGGCTGGACCTTCCGCGCGGAGGCCGCGTTCCTGGACGCCATGCCGGGACAGTACGGCGGCTCGCTGGCGGGCAAGAAGGTCGGCCACTCGGCTTCCGAGTTCCTCCTGCGGGCGAAGATCACCGAGTCGGTGATGCAACTCGGGCCCGATCGCTTTCGCGTCCTGCGGCCCGTCAAAATGTTCAACATCGCGGCCGTCCATCCGGGCGATGACCATTACCGCGCGATGAACCGCTGGGGGAGCATCGCCGTCCCCCAGGTCAAGGGACCGGCCCAGCAAATCGATTTTCCTGCCGTTGCGGATCTCAAGCCCGATGCGGCGCCGCGCGGCCTGAAGGCCAAGGCAAGTTCCGGCCTACCCGTGTATTATGAAGTGGATTATGGGCCGGTGACGGTGCAGGACGGCAAGCTGGCGATTTCCGAGCTTCCCCTCGGGGCGAACTACCCACTGGAGTGCAGCGTGACGGCGTACCAGATCGGCAGGCGCAGGGCGCCGTCCATCCCGCCCGCGCCGCCGGTGACACGAACCTTCCGCGTCATCGCACGATGACCAAACACACGCAAGGAGAATTTGCTATGAACCGCATCTGCCTGACACTAGGACCGCTGCTGGGTCTCCTCTTCGTTGCGCTGGCCGCGCAGGCTGCGGAATCGCCGCTGCGGCTGGAGACGGCGACCCTCTTGGGAACCGAGGGGGATGACGATATCGAGAGCGTGGCCGCGGGCCCGGACGGCAGCATCTACTTGGCCGGGAACACGGGCAAGCTAGTGTCGTCGCTGCCGGGCGGGGCGCAACCCGTTACGCTGGGCGAGGCGGCCAAGGAGCCTCGGTGCGGCTGCGGGTTCGTTGCCCGGCTCAGCCCCGACGGCAAGAAAATCCTCGATTACACTCAATTTCCGCCCGGCATGGTCCTGCTGACGACCGTGGAGGCGAGCAGCGCGGGCGTCTATGTCGGCGGCTACGCCTCCGCGGCCCTGGAGCCGCTCTTGAAAGACGTGCCGGGGTTCATCAAGGAATATCCGCTGGCGAAAGAAGTGGAGTTGACCCGGGCGGGCAGAATTGCCGAAGCCAACGGCATTCCCGACGGGAAGGACCCGCTGGCCGACCGCCCCGGCCTGGGCCGCTACGGCGCGCCGTGCGTGCTGAGATTCGGGCGAGAACTCAAGTCGCTGGAGTGTGGCACGTACCTGGAGGGCTGGCAGCAGGTATGGGACAAGGTCCGCGTGATCCGAACCAAGCCCAAGTTCGAACACTGGCCGCGGGAGTTCTTCTGGCAGCCGACCAGCCTGGGGCTGCTCTCTTCCGGCGATCTGGTCGTTTGCCACGACGGCGGCTATTTCCGCCTGGTGACCGACAAGGAGCGCGAGGCCTGCAAGGGCGACAAAGAGGCCCTGCGCCGCCTGGGGTTCTACGACTGCTGCGACTGGCTGAGCCGGCTTTCGCCCGACCTGTCCCGGCGGACGTGGAAGCAGGCCATCTATACGCCCGCCGTGAACCCGGAGGCGGCCGCGCGGGTGAAGCCCGGCTGGCCTTGTCCCCACTACAGCAGCCCGCGGACCACGCGAATGCGGCTCGACGGGCAGGACAGTATCTATCTGTGCGGCTGGTCGGCCTCAGCCACCGCGAAGGAACCCTACTGGTCGCCCTACCTGTGGAAGATGAGTGCAAAGGAGGGCAGCCTGCTGTGGAAGGCCTATGAGCACGACCCGATGTCGGGCCGGGACAATCGGCTGGACGGCGACGTGGCCGACACGGCCGTCACGACCGTGGCCCTGGACGCCGACGGCAACCTGCTGAGCGGTCTGCTCTCCGACGGCGGCAACACGGTCATGGGCTGGAGTCCCGCCGGTGAGTTGCACAAGCCTTTTGAAAAGGAGATCAACGGCAGTTGGTACGGCGGCGGGCTGGTACACTGGTGGGGCATGATTCACCGCGTCGACGCCGGCAGCCGCCTGGGGTTGGGCGGCGCCCGGTTGGGCCGCACTGCCTGGGCCGTGGACCTGGCCGCGCTGCCGCAGAACCACGTGCTGGCCGTGGGGCGCTGCAACGGCCGCTTCGAGTGGACAGCGAATGCCTGGCAGCAGGGCGATGCAGACGAGAACCCCACGGCCTTCTTGCGGCTTTATAGTCCGAAGTTCGATCTCCTCCTGAGCACGGCGCTCCGCGGCGTGGTGCCGTTCGAGCTGCGCCCATCGGCCCTAAGCGCTATGCCCTGGTGGGCCGCGCCGACCGTGACACCGCGCCCGTCAAGGACGCGCTCTGCCCGAAGCCGCTAGGCAAAAGCGATGGTTACCTGATGATTCTGCAATGGAAGGAGTGAGCAACGTTACCGTCGCCGCAGCCATTGGTTGTCGCATTCGCTCGCGGCGGAAGATACAATAGCTCTCAGATTGTAGACGCCCCCGCTGGGCCGCGTACCCCCTTATGAAAGGTGTGTTGAATCATGCACGACAAGCAACTCTCACGGCGAACGTTATTGCAACAATCCGGCGCGGTCCTGGCCGGCATGGCCCTGGCCGATATGCACAGCGCCCGGTCCGATGCGGGCGAATTCCGGGCGGGCGGCAAGCCGCGTTGGCCCCTGCGGTTGTCGACCTCGACCGTGCAGTTCAGTTCCCTGCCGGTGGAGAAGGCCTGCGAGCGAATTGCCGCGTTGGGCTTTGCGGCCGTCGACTTCTGGCATGCGGGCTTCGGATGTCCCCATCTGGACGAGATCGAGAAACGACTGGGACCCGAGGGCCTCAAGGACTTGCTTGCCAAGAACCATCTGAAGCTCTATGCGTTCACTTGTTACAACGTCGGCACCAACAACGGGTATTCCCGCTTTGCGGAGCTTCTCGGCAAGGCGGGCGGGGGCTTGGCGATCCGCGAGGCCCGCTACGGGAAGGTCGAAAACCTGACTGCCGAGATGAAGGCCTTGCTCGAGCGACTCAAGCCCGAATTGGAATTGGCCGAAAAACACCAGTCGCGGATCGCCGTGGAAAACCATGAGGGCAGCCTGCTGAATTCCAAGGATTCGTTCCAGGCCTTTGTCGAACTGAACCGCAATCCCCGTCTGGGAGTCGCTCTGGCGCCGTACCATTTGCAGGCGGCGGGGATCTCGGTCGAGGAGGTCATCGGGATTGCCGGAAAGCAGTTGCTCTTCTTCTATGCCTGGCAACATGCCGAGGGCATGAAGCAACTGCCGGGGCTTGGCCCGACCGATTTCACCCCCTGGATCGCGGCCCTGGCGCGGGCGGGCTACGCCGAGTACGTCAACCCCTTCATGCACGGCCACCCCGGCCCGGTCGAGATGGCCCAGGGGTTGGCGACGGCGCGCGATTACCTTGTCCGCTGCCACCGAAGGGCCGTCACCGCCTCCTAAACAGCCCGGCACAATACCTACAGCTACCACCAGGAGTCCAAAACATGCGATGCGCGACAAGAGTACTCGTCTTCACCCTTCTGGCGGCCTGCGCGGCCGTAGCGGCCGCCGCCCAGGAATCGCCAGGGCAATACCGCTGGCTGCCCGCTACCGCGGAAAAGCTGCCGCGTTGGCGCGGCTTCAACCTGCTGGAGAAGTTCTTCCTGACTCGCGAGCGACAGCCGTTCCTGGAAGACGATTTCCGCCTGATCTCGAAGCTCGGCTTCAACTTCGTGCGTCTGCCCATGGACTACCGCTGCTGGATCAAGGACGGCAACTGGGAGGAGTTCGATGAGGCGGCGCTGCGGGAGATCGACCAGACCGTGGCGTGGGGCGGCAAGTACGGGATCCACGTGTCGATCAATTTCCACCGCGCTCCCGGCTATACGGTCGCCCAGCCGCCGGAGCGGACCAGCCTCTGGACCGACGCCAAGACCCAGGGCGTCTGCGCCGAGCACTGGGCCATGTTCGCCCGCCGCTACCGAGGCATTCCCAGCGCGCGGTTGAGCTTCAACTTGATGAACGAGCCGGCCGGCGTCGACGCGAAGGGCTACGCCGCAGTCGTCGGTAAACTGGTGCAGGCCATCCGCGCCGAAGACCCGGACCGGCTGATCATTGCCGACGGCCTGCAATGGGGCACCGTCCCCGTGCCGGAACTCCGCGGACTGCGTATCGCCCAGGCCACGCGGGGGTATACGCCCATGGAAATCAGCCACTACAAGGCAAGCTGGGTCAACAGCGCCTCATTTCCCGTCCCCCAGTGGCCGCGCGTTTTGCCGCCCAACGGTACGCTGCTCAGCCCGCAAAAGCCCGAGGGTTCGCACCCGCTGGTGATCGACGGTCCCTTCCCGACCGTTACCGAGCTGCGCCTGCACGTGCTCACGGTTTCAAGCGCGGCGTTATTGGTGGTCGAGGCCGACGGCAAGCAGGTCTTGCACAAGCAGTTCCGCTGCGGTCCCGGCAAGGGCGAATGGCGGAAGGCGGAGTTCAAGCCGCAGTGGCAGACTTACCAGAACCTCTTCGACCGCGACTACACCGCGACGATTCCCGCGGGCACGAAGCAGGTCCGGGTCCGCGTGGCGGAGGGCGACTGGCTGGAAATCGGCCAGATCGGGCTAAGACCCGCCGGCGCCGGCGCCAAGGAGGCTACGCTGGCCCTCAAGCAGGAATGGGGCAAGAGGCCGGAACCCTTCCGCTACGCGCCCGGCGGGGCCCCGGGTACTCCGGGTCGCGGCGGCCCGTTCGCGGGGCTGGCCGTGCAGGACCGGGCTTGGCTGTGGAAGACCTGCGTCGCGCCGTGGAAAGAGGTCGAGTCCCAAGGGATCGGCGTCATGGTGGGCGAATGGGGCGTGTTCAACAAGACGCCGCACGACGTTGCCCTGCGGTGGGCGGAGGACTGTCTGCGCAACTGGCAGGAGGCCGGCTGGGGTTGGGCGATGTGGAATTTCCGCGGATCGATCGGCGTTTTGGATAGCGGCCGCAGCGACGTACACTACGAAGACTTCGAGGGTCACAAGCTCGACCGCAAAATGCTGGACTTGCTCCAGCGGTATTGAGAAATCACGCGCTCCGCTGTTGCAAAATCTGGTGCGCGACCTGGTTGGGATTATACCCGGCAGGCAGGCGGAAGAACTCCTTGCCGAACTTGTCGCAGATGCCCTTCACGTCGCCGTAGGAATGGCTCGACCAGCGAATCGCCAGCAATACGGCGTCGACATCCGGCCGGGAGATATAGGGCACGAAGACCTCGGTCGATTCGTGCTCACGGGTGACGACCCAAATCAGGTCCTTCAGACCGAAGGCCGACTTCAGGGCCTCGAAGGCATTCGGCCGACGATCGCCGCCGATGAGGACCATCGTCTTCCCCTGGTAGAGGCTGGCCGCTTTGCGCACGTCCTCCGAGACCTCGCGGACGACGTTCGGCGCAGGCGCAACCTGGGTTGCCAGATGCCGGTCGACTTCCTTCAACACCTGGCGGAAACCGTCCGGAAGATCATTGCTTTCGGGAAGGTCGTCCACGATGGGGACCAGCATTTCGCGCAGGTCCACGTCGCTGGCCGGCACTCCCTGGCCCAGGAGGGTCTCCACGGACTCGATGACCTTGCTCCAATCGTGGCTTGCCCCCTTGCCTTCGCGGATCAACCGGGCGTGATACTGCCCTTTCTTGAGCAGCTTCGTGCGCTGCTTGTCCCGCTGGCGGATCTCTTCGATCTCGGAGTCGAGCTGGCCGATCCGCTCCTGCAAATCGTGCCATTGGGCCGGATCGGCTGGGTCGTCCAGACGCATGTAACGCTGCACGTAGACCTGCTGCTCCAGCGCCATCTGCCGCAGCCACTTGAAGAGACTGAACTGGTCGTTGTCGGGCTTCGCATCGACCGTTTCCACCGCCATCCGCAGGGCCGACTGGGCCTCCGCCGTCAGATCGATCGCCTTCTCCAGGAATCCGCGATACTCGTCGCCTTTCTCGATGACTTGCCTCAGCAGGCCGACCGCCATCGCCACCGCCTCGAAGCAGCCGGCAACGTCCTCCCAGCGTTGCAGGTCGGCGGGGATGGGGGCGGTGGGGTGGTTCATCCACAGGAAGCAGTTCTCCAAGGTCTTCGCCTTGTCGATAATCTCCCGGTCCTTGGGCTCGATCTCGTGGGAGAAACTGCACCCGTCGCGGATACTGCGCTGCCGGGTTGCCGCCCAGCGTGCCGCCTTCGGCCTTAAGCCGGCAACGGGCCTCGATAAGCTGCAAGTTGTTCTCGTCCGTCAGCAGCCGCCGGAACCAGGCAACCGGGATCTCGATGCCCGGAGCGCTGGGCAAGGCGATGTGCCGCGGCGGAGCGACGGCGGGCGGGACCGCAGGTTCCAGAACCGCCGTCTCCCCGGCGACGGCTTCCGCAACGGCCGGCACGGGCACGGGGGCGACCACTTCCGTCAGCGTCAGGAACTCCTGGGCAAGTTCTCGCAGGAGCGCAAGCAGTTGCGCGTCCTGGCTGACCAGCGGAACCAGCCGGGCGAGGAGCACGTGAACGGGGACCGTAAGGTCGTCGGACATGGTATCGGATCCTGGATGGTGAGGCCGCCGCTGGTGCTGCTGCTAGGATCTTGGCTCGGCCGGTTCCATCTCTGGGCCAACCGCATTCTAACCCGGAAAACCAAATCACGAAAGACACGAAGAACACTATTGCGCTACCGGCCGCTGGTGGACTTTGGCCGTGAGGCCGCCTTAGTGGTCAATTTCAGAAATAGTGTCAGGGTTAGGCTGTAGGGTGGGACCAGACTGCGTAGCAGGCGCAGGCCCACCATGACGTACTATCCAGTCGGCGATGGTGGGCCTGCGCTCGCTCCGCGATCTGGTCCCACCCTACGGACATGCTGCCCGCGACCCTGACATTATTTCTGGAGTTGACCACTTAGCACGCCAGTCATCTTTCCACCATCGTGGGGAGACTGCTGAAAAAGCGCGAGCAGACCCATTATTCAGCACAGCCTCTCAGTACTGAGCACTATGGGTTGCGACAGCACGTGATTTTTTCAGCGGTCTCGCGATTCGATGAAGACGTTCGCATTCCAAGTGATTAACTCTATCACAGGAGCGGACCACCAAAAAGGGGGCAGCCGGCCCACCATGACTCGCCAAACGCACATAACTCGAAGGGATCAAGACGGATTTTTCCCCCTTTCTCCTGTCTGCCTGCCTGTTGACAACCGGTCAAGTTCCGTATACAAATAGAGTTGGTGTCTTCTGCGAATTCTGAGGGCAGGTTTTTGCAGAAGCGAATGGCTCGTAGTTAGTTTGAAGGAGGTGTAGCATGCATCGATGGTTAGGTTTCGCGGCAGGTGCGACAGGCCTGTGTCTCGGTCTGCTGCTAGTACCTGCCCAGGCAAACGATAAGGTCTTCATGGCCGGCGTGGTTACGGTGGCCGCAAACCCGATTCCGGTCACGGTGTTGCCGACGGCCGTGACCAAATGCCGGACCGTGGCAACGTATTGTCCGGCAACGGCGACGGCATGCCCCATAACTGTGACGGCATGCCCGGCGAAGTCGACCCAGTGCCCGGCGACGGCAACGTCCTGTCCGCCGGCGGTGACATCCTGTGTCACCAGAACCACCGTTTGTCCGAAGACGGTGACAACCTGCGTCGGCAAGGCCACGGTTTGTCCGGCGACGACGACCCGGTGTCCGGCGAATAGCACGACTTGCCCGCCGACGCTGACGTCCTGCGTAACGAAGCAGACGGTTTGCCCGGCGACGGCGACGACATGTCCGACGGCGACGGCGGCGACGCAATGCCCGGCGGGCACGGCGACGACATGCCCGGCGACGCCGACGACATGTGTAACGGTGCAGACGGTCTGCCCGGCGACGGCAACGACATGCCCGCCGACACCGACGGCCTGCGTAACGAAACAGACGGTTTGCCCGGCGACGGCGACGACATGTCCGACGGCTACGGCGGCGACGCAGTGCCCGGCGGGCACGGCGACGACATGCCCGGCGACGCCGACGACATGTGTAACGGTGCAGACGGTCTGCCCGGCGACGGCAACGACATGCCCGCCGACGCCGACGTCCTGCGCAACGGTGCAAACGGTGTGTCCGGCGACGGCGACGACGTGCCCGGCCAAGGCCACGGCATGCCCGGCAACGGCAACGTTCTGCCCGCCGACGTCAACGACATGTCCGGCGACGCCGACGGCCTGCGCAACGGTACAAACGGTGTGTCCGGCGACGGCGACGACGTGCCCGGCCATGTTCACGGCTTGCCCGGCGACGGCAACGACGTGCCCCTCGGCCACGGCGGCGACGCAATGCCCGGCGGGCACGGCAACGACATGCCCGGCGACGCCCACGGCCTGCGTAACGGTGCAGACGGTCTGCCCGGCAGTGTCGACGTCCTGCCCACCGACGGCGACAACATGTCCGGCCGTTAGCACGGTTTGTCCGGCGAGCTCAACCGTGCCATGTGTCGGACCGCCGGGGGGCACCACGCCGGGAAATGCCAGCGCGGCCGTCGCGGACATGAGTGGCGGAAACACACCGACGTTTGGTACACGTCTTCCGCCACCCCAGTCGTAGTCGTCTGTAGGATGGACTTCCGAGTCCGTCTATTATGTTATCTGCGCTTGGGGTGCGGCCATGTCTGCCACCAATTTGGGACAGGAGTCCGGCCGGCCGCGCCCTGTAGTGCGCAGTCTTATCCAGCGATTGCGGCCGCCGCGGGATTGACCGCGGCCTGGATTGCCGCGGGATCGACCGGGCTGCTGGCTCACTCCCTGCAACGCGGTCTCACTTGGGCGGCCCTAGCGGTAGCCGTCGTCTTGAGCGGGCCGTGGCAGGCTGGACCGGGGCGACTCGTGCGCGGCAGCCTTCTGGTTGCCGCGGTTCTCCTGGCCGCGTTGATGATCGCCTCGCCTTTGCCGGCGGTTGGCGTGCTGGCCGTGCCGCTGGTCCTGCTGGCGCTGGCCTACCGGCAACCGGCGCGGGATAGGGCCATGTTGTGTGCTTGCGCCGAGGCGGCCGTCGTGCTCGGTATCTACCGGGTTGCCGTCACGACCATCCCGCTGGTCTGGTATGGGGCCGACGCGGTGGGCCATGCCCTCGGGAACCTCGCCGGGCTGCTTTCCCGCCGGCCGTTGTCGGTCGGCGCCACCATGGGCGGCGTGGACTATCTGGTTCCCATGCTGTATCTGGCACTGGTCTTGCCGCTGCGCTGCGGCGGTATTGCCGTGGGATCGGCTTCCAGCCCGTCTCAGACACAAGCTGGAAGCTGCTGCCGCTGGAAGACGGGTTGGAAACCCGCCCTACTGGGCTGTTGCGTGCTTGCCGTCTTGCTAGGGCACCTGGCCTACCTGCTGACCCTGGCGCTAGCCGGCGAAATGGTCAGTCCCTGGAATCTCCCCGCGTTGGCGGCCGCGATCCATGCCGTCATCGTCTTCGGGCTGCTTTGGGTTTGCGTTGGGCGGGGCGGGGAACGTTGCCAGCCGGACACGGATAAGCCCCCCTCTCCCTCCGGGAGAGGGGCAGGGGGTGAGGGTCGTTTACCGTGGCTGATCCGTTTGTTGGACCTGGCGATCACGGCCGCCATCGCCTTGCTTGCCGCCGCTGTCCCAGTTGTAACGGTGCTCTGCTGGCACAAGCCGGACCTGTCGGACAAGAAGATCGTGTTCTATGAAAAGGGTTTTCTTAACTGGCTCAAGCCCGAGCACGGCCAGTACGGAGAGTATTCGCCGGGCATGTATGGCATGTTGCCCACGTTCATGGAGAGCCTTGGCATCAAGGCGGTGATTTCGGCCGACCTGGCGGAAAAGGACCTCGACGGCGCCAATGCCTTAGTGATCATCTACCCGAACCAACCGTGGGACGAGGAGCAACTGCGGCGGATCGACGACTTCGTCCGCGGTGGCGGTTCGCTGATGGTGATGGGCGAGCACACGGTCCGGGAGAACGACGGTGGCAGCCGCATCAATGATGTCTTGGAGCCGACGGCCATGCGAGTGCCGTTCGATTCGGCCCTCTTTGCCATCGGTGGCTGGTTGCACTCTTATGAGGCGATCTCACACCCGACTTCGGCCGGCATCGGCGACGAGACGAACCAGTTTGGCGTGGTCATCGGCGGCAGCGTCGAAGCCCATTGGCCTGCCCGTCCGCTGTTGATCGGCCGCTGGGGCTGGGCCGATCGGGGCAACGCCATGAACGGCGACGCTAAGCTGGGCGATCGTCGCTATGAGGCCGGCGAGCGGTTGGGCGACGTGGTCCTGGCGGCGGAACAGCCCTTGGGCGCCGGCAGGGTCATTTGTTTCGGCGACCCCTCGATGCTGGTCAACGGCCTGACGCCGGAATGCTATCCGTACACTTCCCGATTGTTTGCCTATCTTGTCGCTGACGGCGGCACGCCGCAGGCCGCCGGGCGGCAGTTTTCCGGGCTGGCAGGGGTCGTGGTGCTCCTGGTGCTGCTGGTCTGGCGGCCTTCTCCGCTGCGGCTGGCAGCGGCAGCCATCGTTTTGGCGGCCTCCCTGGTCCTCGCGACGGCGGTCACGCATCGGGTCTGGGACGTGCTGCCCGGCGTCGGGCCGGAGTTGTCGGTGAACCTGGTCTATATCGACGGTGGGCACCTCAACGCGCACAGCCCGGAGACGTGGCGCGACGACGGCCTGGGCGGCCTGGAACTCACGTTCATGCGCAACGGTTACCTGCCTCTGGTGCTCAAGGAAATGACCTCCCGGCGGCTGAGCGAGGCGAAGGTCCTTTTCGTCGATGCCCCGGCCCGCGAGTATTCCGCCGCCGAGCGCCGTGCGGTGGAGGAATTTGTCGAGCAGGGCGGAATTTTGATCTACACGGTGGGCTGGGAGCAGATCGGTCCCAGCCGCCGGCTCCTGGAGGACCTGGGGTTCCAGGTGGGCCGTCCGGAAGGCGTCAGCGACATCCCGCTTCCGCTGGGGCACTATAAGACCCCCTTCTTCAACGGCCGCGATTACGTGGCCTTCGTCCGTTTTCATGCCGCCTGGCCCGTGTACTGTTCCGATCCAAAGGCCATGGTGCTCCACCAGTGCGTCGCCGGGGAGAAACCGGTCATCGTGGCGCGGCGGATCAAGAAAGGCGTCGCGGTAGTCATTGGCGACACGTGCTTCGCCATGAACAAGAACCTGGAGAACAAAGGCGGCGAGCCTATCGAAGGGCTGCGCAAGAATGCCGTCTTCTGGCGGTGGTTCCTGCCGTTTCTGAGCGACGGCAAGCCGTGGTATCCGCCCAAGCCCGTGGTCGAACTGCCCACCGCGGAAACGCCCCCTTCTCAACCATCCGTCCCGGAGAAGCCGTGAGGAACCTATGCCCGCTTGGATCGGCCTTGCCCTGTTATCGGTCTCCTGGCTCGTAGGGCTGCACTACTATCATGCCACCGATTGGCCGGCGTGGAGCATCACGCTCACGGAGGGCGCGGCGCCGCTTTTCGTTGTCCCGGCCTTGTGGATTCACATGTTTTGGTGGGCAATCACGGTCGCGGCGGGCACGGCCCTGCTGGCAACGCGGCGATTCCGCCTGCCGGATTGGCGGTCATCGGCCCTGGCGCTGCTGATGGTCCTGCCGGCCATCTGGCTCATGCCTTGGCCTTATCGCGCCGCTACGGGATTGGTGGGCGCGGGCCTGCTGTTGGCGATTCTGTCGCATCTTTGGGAGGCCGGGAGTGTTGCGCCGCCGGTCATGTCTCCAGGTGATCCTTCCGATGCCTTTGTCTCGCCGGATGAAGTCGTGCCGGTAGTGCCGGCTTCCTACGATCCTTCAACGCGGTGGTGGTTTGAGCCGAAGTTATCAAGGGACCGCTGGCTTTCGGCCGTCGCGGGGACGTGCCTGTTGGCCGGATGTGTTCTCCTGGTCCAGTCGCTGGCCATGTTCCTTTACGAGACGGTCACTGCGCGGTCCCACGATCTGCCCGCTGTGGTAGCATGGGGGCTTGCCGCGGTGCTGCGTGCTTTGGGCGTGGATGCCGCGGCAGGAGAAAGTAGCGTGACGGTCTTCTCCATGCGGAAGATCCACCACTTTGCCGCGACGTGGGAGCTCCTGCTCGATCCGCCAACCTGGTGCTTCCTGGTCAGTGGACTTTTACTGTCGTGGTGGAAGAGCGGGCCAGACCGGCCGACTGGCGAATCGGACGGGCCGATCACGACCACGACCAATGGTACATGGCGCCCGGGTGCATCCTACGGGCGGATTCGCCGCCAAGCTGGCGTTGCCGCCAGGTTCGTCTTGCTGATGGTTGCCTGGCTTCCCTTTCGGGCCGCGCTGTTGATCGCCGTCTACCTCGACCGCGTACTCCGCGTGGACTACGATGCCCCACTGGATTCGATGAAGCTCTTCTGGAACCCGTGGGTGCTGTTGGCGATGTTGGCCGGGCCGGTGTTGCTGGCGTGGGCGAATTGCCGGCGACAGAGTTTGCGTGGTGCAGCCGTCCCGGCTGCTTCAGGCCAGAGTGGTGCGGCCGTCCCGGCTGCCCCTGGCAGGCGAGACGCCCAGACCACAACCTTCTCTTGGACGGGTCCTAATGCCCGTTATGCCCTGAGCGTCGTCCTCACGCTGGCGGCGGTCGGGCTGGTCGGGCTCGGCCTCTTCTGGGAGCCGGCCGGCCCCCGCAAACCAGGCCGCGTGCTCGTCGAAGAATGTTATCCCAGGCCGGAACTTGCTTGGGAACGCGCCGACCGGCCCTATGACACGAACTGGTACGGCAACATGTCGGGTTACAACTACTACTGTATCTTCGACTACTGCAAGCGTTACTACGACGTAGCGCGGCAGACCACGCCGTTGGACGATGCGGCCCTGGAGAATTGCGACATCCTGGTGCTGAAAACTCCCAGCCGCTCTTACTCCGCCGACGAGGTCGACGCGGTGGTCCGTTTCGTCGAGCGGGGCGGCGGGCTGATGATGATCGGCGAGCACACCGACGTTCCGGTGGTCCGCTTCGTCGAGCGCAGCGCGCCCGTGCCGGTCGACGAGCGCGCCGAGCTTGTGGGCTGCGGCACGGCGCTGAACGGCGTGGCCCGGAGGTTCGGTTTCTCTTACCGCTTCGACTGCCTGTTTGGGATCGATTCGGTCTTCGAGGAGCATTTCGATCCGCCGTTAGCGCCGCATCCCATCATCCAGTACTTGCCGGGGAGGGATCAGTACATGCCGGGGATGGATTTCGCCATCTCCTGCTCGATTGATCCGGGCACGAGTCGTGGGCGGGCGGCGATCTGCAACACGGGGTTGAAGAGCCTGATGGCCGACTACCACGCCGACAACTTCTACCCGGAGCCGGTCGACTCCGCCGAGATGCGCTACGGGGCCTTCGTCCAGCTTTGGGCGGTCCAGCACGGCCGCGGCCGGGTGGCGGCCTTTACCGACTCCACCGTCTTCTCCAACTTCTGCACGTTCGAGCCGGGCAAGTCCGAATTGATGCTGGGCATGCTGGAGTGGCTCAACCACGTGAACAGCCCGATCGATCCGCGGCCCTGGCTGCTGATCGCCGGCCTGCTCCTCTTGCCGGTGGCGGTCACCATGTCGGGCACCATGTCGGGCACCATGTACCCATGGTCGTGGTCGTGGTCGCGGTCGTTGGCGGCGCGCGGCGGGCAGGCGGGATGGATCATGCTCGTGGCGGCGGGCCTGCTGGGCTGGAGCCTGGCGGTCGTGGGAAGCTGGGGGCTGAATCAGCGGGCGGTGCCGCCGCCCCCGCGGGTCCGCCCGCTGGTCGAGTTTTCCATCGACCGGACCCTCTGCGATTGCCCTCTTTCGTCGGCCGGTTTCATCACCCTCCACGAGCAGCCGGGCTTCGGCATCTTCGAGCGGTGGATCCTGCGGCTGGGATATTTTACGGCGCGCCGAAACGTCCCAAAGGTTTTTACGGGCGATGCGATTGTGTTCTGTTATCCGCACCTGCCCCTGCCGCGCGGTTTTCGCGATAAGCTGGTGCAATACGTGCGCGAGGGCGGCAAGGTGCTCGTCGTCGATTCCGTGGAAAACAAGGGTTCCACGGCCAACGATTTGCTCGAGCCGTTCGGGTTGGCGCTGGATAGTTCGTCGGCGTTGAGCGGGCCGCTGAAAGGCGAGGCGAAATGGCCGTCGATTGCCGTCACCGATGCGTCGCCGGTCAAGGGTGGCGAGCCGTTTGCCTGGGTGGAGGGCCGCCCGGTTGCGGCCCGCGCGTCTTTCGGTGAGGGCTCGGTCACAGTGCTCGGCTTCGGCTCGCGGTTCACGGACGCCAACATGGGCGGCACGGGCGACGTTGTTCCCGACGACGAATTGCGGCGGGTCTACGACGTCGAGTTTGCGCTGCTCCGCGGAATTGTTGAAAGTAAACAACCATGAAAGCGATAAGCCAAGTTCAGAAAATTCCTGGCGGTTTTTGCAACTTTCAACTATGATGGACATTGTGATTCCATCGGCTAGAGGCCTTGAAAACGGCCTTGGTTTGCGAAGAATACTCATAGAACTTTGCAAACCAGACAGCCCTTGATTTCCTTGGTGTGTTGCAACCGTGAAAGCCGCAATCGACGTCCCGCGAATTGTCCCGATTCTTGCTGTGGCAGTGGTCTTGGTGTTTCTCGCGCAGCCCGCCGCTGCGGCCACGTACACATGGGATGCGAACACGGGCCAGTCCGGCGCCCAAGACGGCAGCGGCACTTGGAGCACGGGCGCATCGTATAACAACTGGTGGACAGGCAGCCAGGATGTCGCCTGGCCCACAAGCGGCGGCACTTGCACGGCCGTTTTCGGCACAGGCGGCACGGCGGGCACGGTGACAGTCAGCGGCGCGGGAGTCGCCGTGGGTGCCATGACGTTCAGTGCCTCCGTTGTGGGCGCCTACACGATCAGCGGCGGGTCGCTGGCGTTGGGCGCTGCCGCGACGACGATTACGACGGATGCGGATGCCACCATCGGCGCCATCCTCTCCGGCAGCGGCGGGCTGACAAACGCCGGTACCGGCACGCTGACTCTCACGGCAAGCAATAACTATAGCGGAGCCACGACCGTCTCCGGCGGCATTCTGCAACTGAGCAACACCGCGGCCTTGCCGAGCGGCAGCAATCTCACGCTTGACGGCGGCGCGATCGAACTGAACGCGGGAGACTTCACGCGCAACGCGGGCACCGCCGCCGGCCAGGTTCAGTTCACGTCCAACGGCGGCGGCTTCGCGGCCGTAGGGGCGAACCGCATTGTCAACATCGGCAACTCGGCGACGTTGACGTGGGGCGGTAGCGGCAGTTTCCTGCCCGATCAGGCGCCGCTGATGCTCGGCACGCCCTGGGCCGATTCGACGGTCGATTTCCAAAATCCGATCCAGGTGGCGGGGACCGGGCCGCAAATTGTTCAGGTGACGGCCGGTTCGGGCACGGCGGCCGTCGCCGCCCAGCTTTCAGGTGTCCTCAGCGGCAGCGGCGGGCTGACCATTTACGGTGGCGGCACATTGGAGCTAACGGCCAGCAACACCTATACCGGACCAACCACCGTCTACTTCGCCACCTTGCGGCTGAGCAACACGGCGTCGTTGCCGGGCGGAACCGCGGCAACGGCAACCGGCAGCAATCTCACGCTCGACGGCGGCGTGATCGAATTGAACGCGGGAGACTTCACGCGCAGCGCGGGCACCGCCGCCGGCCAGGTCCAGTTCACGGCCAACGGTGGCGGCTTCTCGGCCGTGGGGGCAAACCGCATCGTGAACCTGAGCAATTCGGCCACGTTGACGTGGGGCGGCAGCGGCAGCTTCCTGCCCGACCAAGCCCCGCTGATGCTCGGCACGCCCTGGGCCGATTCCACGGTCGATTTTCAGAATCCGATCCAGTTGGCGGGCAGCGGGCCGCAAACAGTGCAGGTGACGGCCGGCTCCGGCACGGCGGCCGTGGCCGCCCAGCTTTCGGGCATCCTCAGCGGCAGCGGCGGGCTGATCGTTTACGGCGGCGGCACATTGGAGCTCACCGCCAGCAACACCTATACCGGACCAACCACCGTCTCCTTCGCCACCTTGCGGCTGAGCAACACGGGGGCCTTGCCTGGCGGCAATCTCACGCTCGACGGCGGCGTGATCGAACTGAATGCGGGAGACTTCACCCGCAGTTCGGGCACCGCCGCCGGCCAGGTGCAGTTCACGTCCAACGGCGGCGGCTTCGCGGCCGTAGGGGCAAACCGCATCGTCAACATCGGCAACTCGGCGACGTTGACGTGGGGTGGCAGCGGCAATTTTCTGCCCGATCAAGCCCTGCTGATGCTCGGCTCGCCGGCGTCCGATTCGACGCTCGATTTTCAGAATCCGATCCAGATCCTGGCGGGCAGCGGGCCGCAAACTGTCCAGGTGACGGCCGGCTCCGGCACGGCGGCCGTGAACGCCCAGCTCTCGGGTGTCCTCAGCGGCAGCGGCGGGCTGACCGTGACGGGCGGCGGCTTGTTGGAATTGACTGCCAGCAACACCTATACGGGACCAACGACCGTCTCCTTCGCCACTTTGCGGCTGAGCAATTCGGGGGCCTTGCCGGGCGGCAGCAATCTGACGCTCGACGGCGGCGTGATCGAACTGGCGGCTGCAAACTTCACGGCCACCGTCGGCAGCGGTTCGGGCCAGGTGCAGTTCACATCCAACGGTGGCGGCTTCTCGGCCGTGGGGGCAAACCGCGTCGTGAACCTGGGCAATTTGGCGACGTTGACTTGGGGCACCGTCAGCTTTCTGCCCAACGGCGCGCCGCTGATGCTCAGTACGGCCGCAGCCGATGCGACGGTCGATTTTCAAAATCCGCTCAATCTGGGCAGCGGGACGCAAACCGTCGAGGTGGCTTCCGGCCTGGCGCCCGTGGATGCCCAACTCTCGGGCGTCCTCAGCGGCAGCGGCGGGCTGATCGTGAACGGGGGCGGCACATTGGAGCTGACGGCCAGCAATACTTATACCGGATCGACGACCGTCTCTGGCGGCATCCTGCGGCTCAGCAACGCCGGCGCCTTGCCCGGCGGCACCGGCGCAACGTCAACCGGCAGCAATCTCACGCTCGACGGGGGCGTGATCGAACTGAACGCGGGAGACTTCACCCGCAACCTGGGTACCGGTCCGGGCCAGGTGCAGTTCACGTCCAGCGGCGGCGGCTTCTCGGCCGTCGGGGCGAACCGCATCGTGAACCTGGGCAATTCGGCGGCGTTGACCTGGGGCAGCGGCAGCTTTCTACCCAGCGGCGCGCCGCTGATGCTTGGCACGCCCTCGGCCGATTCGACCATCGATTTTCAGAACCCGATCAATCTGGGCAACGGGGTGCAAACCGTCCAGGTGGCTGCCGGCTCCGGCACGGCGGCCGTGAATGCCCGGCTCTCGGGCGTGCTCAGCGGCAGCGGCGGGCTGACGATGATCGGCTACGGCACGCTGGAACTTACTGCCAGCAACACCTATACGGGACCGACGACTGTCTCCGGCATCATATTGCGGCTGAGCAACTCCGGGGCCTTGCCGGGCGGCAGCAATCTGACGCTCGACGGGGGCGTGATCGAACTGGCGGCAGGAGACTTTACCTGCAACCTGGGTACCGGTCCGGGCCAGGTGCAGTTTACGTCCAACGGCGGCGGCTTCTCGGCCGTGGGGGCAAACCGCATCGTGAACCTGGGCAATTCGGCACAGTTGACTTGGGGCAGCGGCAGCTTTCTGCCCAACGGCGCGCCGCTGATGCTCGGCACGCCGTCGGACGATTCGACGGTCGATTTTCAAAACCCGATCAATCTGGGCAGTGGACCGCAAACCGTCCTGGTGGCTTCCGGCCTGGCGGCTGTCGATGCCGAGCTCTCGGGAATCCTCAGCGGCAGCGGCGGTCTGACGATGGCCGGCAACGGCACGTTGGTCCTCAGCGGCACGAACAACACGTACACGGGCGGTACGGTGGTCGAAGGCGGCATACTGGTCCTGGAATCCAACGGTGCCCTGGCCGACGGGTCGAGCTTGACCATCGGCGCGGGCGCGGCGTCGATCTTCGCCGCGGCGGCCGCAGCGCCGGCTGCTTCGCTTACGGCCTCGCCGGTGCCGGAACCGGGCACGCTGGCGCTGTTGTTTACGGCCCTGGCCTCACTTCCGTGGCGGAAGGCGTGGAAACGGCCGCCGAGGACGAGTCCTGTCGGCAGATGGGCTTCGATCTCGGCCAGGGCTATCTCTACGGTCGCCCGGCCCCGCCGCGGGATTTCTAGACGCATGCCGCCGGCCTTGACGTAGGGCTACGGCTGTTTAGCCGTTCACGCCAGGCGTGTCGTCACGGCCTTGACCTCGGTATAAAGCTCCACGGCCGCCAGGCCCATTTCGCGGCCCCAGCCCGACTGTTTGTATCCGCCGAAGGGCAAGGCGGCGTCGAAGATGTTATAGCAATTGATCCAGACGGTCCCTGTCTTCAACCGCCGGGCCAGGCGATGGGCCTTGGTGACGTCGCGGGTCCATACGGCCGCGGCCAGCCCGTAGGTGCTGTCGTTGGCCAGCGACAAGACTTCGTCCGGATCGTCAAACGGCATGGCGGCGACGACGGGTCCGAAGATCTCTTCCTGCACGATCTTCATGGCTTGTTGCGTGCCGGCGAAAACGGTCGGTTCGACGAAGTAGCCCCGCTCGCCCGCGCGCCGGCCGCCAATGACGAGTTCGGCCCCGTCGCGAAGGCCCGCCTCGATATAGCCGCATACACGCTCCAACTGCTCCTGCGAGACCAGCGGCCCCATTTGCGTGGCGGCATCCAGGCCGTTGCCCAGGCGGATCTCCCGGGCGTGGTGGGCGACGCCTTCGACCACTTCGTCGTAGATCGATTTCTGCACGTAGAGCCGCGAGCCGGCGCAGCAACACTGGCCGTGGTTGAAGAAGATAGCGCCGGCGGCGCCGGGGATGGCGGTGCTCAGATCGGCGTCGGCCAGCACGATGTTGGGCGACTTGCCGCCCAGTTCAAGCGTGACTTTCTTGAGATTGCTCTTGCCGGCGGCCTCGACAATCAGGCGGCCGACCTCCGTCGAGCCGGTGAAGGCGATCTTGTCCACGTCGGGATGGGCAGCCAGCGCCTGCGCCGGCCGTTTCACCCAGTCCCGTAACGATATTGACCACGCCCTCGGGGAAGCCGGCCTCCGCGATCAGTTCGCCCAGCCGCAACGCGCTGAGCGGTGTCTGTTCGGCCGGCTTGAGCACGACTGTGCAACCCGCGGCCAGGGCAGGGCCCAATTTCCAGGCGGCCATCAAGAGGGGGAAGTTCCAGGGGATGATCTGTCCGACCACGCCGATCGGCTCGCGAGCCGTGTAGCTGAAGAACTCGCCGCCGGGCAGGTAGGGCACGGAGATGGGCATCGTCTGGCCGTGGATCTTGGTGGCCCAGCCGGCCATGTAGCGGAAAAGGTCGACGGCCAGCGGGACGTCGGCCGCCCGGGCCACGGCCAAGGGTTTGCCGTTGTCGAGCGTTTCCAGTTCGGCGAACTCGTCGCCATGTTCTTCCAGCAGGTCGCCCAATTTCCAAATCAGGCGGCCGCGCTCCGAGGCGGTCATGCGGGGCCACGGACCCGACTCGAAGGCCCGCCGGGCGGCGTGCACGGCGGCGTCGATATCGGCCTTGTCGCCTGCGGCGCAATGGGCAAGGACCTCGCCCGTGGCCGGATTATAGACCTCAAACGTTTCACCCAAACGGGCTGCTTGCCACTGCCCGTCGATCCACAATCTGCCCGCACGATCGAGAAAGCGACGTGTCGCGTCGCTCACGGGACGATCTGTCATGACGGTTGCCATAGGTTTGCCTGCTGAATCTGTATAGGGGGTTCGAGAAAATGCAAGAGAAGCACAAGTATCCCGAGGGCACGCCCGCGCTGTCGGCCGTTGGCCCCGGGGAATCGAAAAATGCCAGGAATTGCTATCTAAAATATCTTAGGCGCGGGATAGGGTGGGGTCCAGCGCCAGAGTCGTCCTCACGGTAGGGCGGTGGTGGCATTCTGATTTTCAGCCATAAGTTCTGCTGAACCGTGAAAGGAGACTCGGTGCGCTGCACCTTGACGGCCGGCAAACGTGGGGCAGGACCCGAACGAGCAGTTTCTTTGCCGAAGGACCTACTACCCTTGCACACCTTCGCGGCGGCTATGTTATAATTCTTTGGATAGTGCAGTTGAGAATGAAAGGATCCGCATCATGTTCACTCCCGAACTCATCCAGTCGCGTCTTCGGCAGCAACCGTTCGTGCCGGTGCGCATCATCATCAGTTCCGGCCAGCAATTTGACATTTTCCATCCAGACCTCGTTCTTGTCGGCCACCGGGACATGATCATCGGGATGGCCAGTAGCAGAAACCCTACGCTTTACGATCGCACGACGCGGGTTCCTCTCATGCACGTCACCGCGATGGAGGATCTGCCCGCCCCCGTGCCCGCCGATGGTTGACGCCGGAGAACTGGCAGCGGGCGCGAATGGATCGCGCGACCGAGCATTATTCAGGAAATGGATCGACATGCGGCAGATTACATAATTCATTCCTCTCGGCAAGAGGGACCTACCTAACGCTCCGGGCGCGGCGCCGGCGCCATCTCGAACATGTGCCAGTCCGGTTGACCCGGAGGGGGTGGCGGTTGGCCTGGAGGAAGCGCCGGTGGCTGATCGGGTTTTCGCTCCTTGTGTTTGAAGTTCAGGGTCAATCGGCACGAGCCCGCCTGCTGCACTTCCGGAAAGCTCCACTTCTTCACAAGTTCGCCGAGGGCATTTTGCACCTCGCGCTCCTTGCCGAATTCGCCCGGTTTCAAGTTCAAGAGGCGAATATAGGCAGCGGCAACCTGGCCCTTCGCGTCGAGTTCCAGGTAAATCGACAACTTGCGTTCCAGCAGCCCCTGGCCGGCCGCCGCTTTGAGCATTGCCTCGCCGTACTGGCGTTGAAAATGCTCCTGCACCCTCGCCGTCTTATCGGCGTCCAAAGGTCGCAGTTTCGCATCTTGGGATGGTGCAAGCCTTGGGTCCGCCGCGGCCTGGACGGTCCAATCCTCGGTGGCTGGGTCCCGTTGCACGGGCGGAGCCGCAGGTGCGGGCGCCATTTCCGTCGGATGAGTGTCCGGGGGAGGGGGCGGCGGTTGCTGCGCACCTGGTTCCATCGGCGCCGGCGCCTTTTCGGTCATGTGGGTCCCCGCCGGCGGCCCGCATCCGGCAGCGCCCGCCATCAGCATGGTCGCCACGGAGGCCGTCGTGGCCAGGAGGCGGTTCCTCGCGGGCGAGCGGGGCTCGGCCTGCCGGCGGATGCGATCCAGCATCGATCGCATGTGGGGATCCATGTCGCGGTCGAAACTCGACCGGGCCTCGGCCAACCGGCCCGTGGCGGCATCGATCGCCGCCGGATCGAGAACCCCGCTCTCGTCAACCGTCGCGCAGATCTTCTCCAGGATCTCCGCGCTGTTGCGGTTCAGCTCCGCGACCAAGCCCTTGACGCGTCGCTCCAGCTTGTCCGTAGCCCGGCGGGGATAGAAATGCCGCAAGATGTGGAAGTAGTAGTCCAACTGCATGGCCCGATGGTTCATGCCGTCGGGGGCGAAGTTGCGGGGATAAAAGATCGTGCGGAACATCTCGTAGGCGCATTCGCGCGAGGATCGCGGATCAGGTAGCTGTAGCCGAAATAGTCGCCCAACAAGCGGTTTTCCTCGCGCAATTGCCGCTCGATGTCGGTGCCGGCGTAGACCTCGACGCGGCAGAAGTTCAAGGGGAACTCGGCCTGCCGGGCGAGAAAAGCGATATTCTCCCGCAGATCATCGAGCGTGCTCTCCGGATCGAACATGAGCAGGTTGAAACAGGTGTGAATGCCGGCCGCGCGGAGGATTTGCAGGGCCTCGCTGTTCCGCTCGCGGCGGATTCCCCGGCCCAAAGTCAGCAGCCCGGCGACGGCATTCGTTTCCACGCCCAGAAAAACGCGGAACAGGCCGATTTCCATCATCCGCTGCACGACATCCGGGTCGATGCTGTCGGGACGGGCTTTGATCTGGAATCCGATGCGGCCGACGCCGCGGTCCTGCAGGGCCCGTTGCAGTTGTCCCAGGCGGTCGAGGTTGTCGGCCTTGTGCGGTACGAGGAAGTTGTCGTCGTGGAAGTTGAAAATTCGCACGCCGCGGCGGTGGTAGAGATCGGCCATTTCCGCCGCGACGGACTCGGGCCGCCGCTGGCGGAACCGCGGCCCGCCGATGCTCGCGTGCCAGGCCCGAATCGAGCAGAAGCGGCAGCTTGCATAGCATCCGCGGCCGCTGAGGATGTTGGCGATGGGCAGGCCCAGGTACTGGTGGAACTTAGCCGGGCGGGTTGGCGGCGGATAGTCGTCCAGCTCCGGTGGCTGCCCGCGCGGCCGGTTGTGCACGACCCGGCCGTCACCGTCCCGCCGGGTCATTCCCGCCACGCGCTGCGGATCATCCAGGTGGCAGAGCAGGTCCTGCATCGCCCGCTCGCCTTCGCCATGGAGGATCGAATCGAGGGCGGGAAATTCCTCCAGCAACGGGCGGCTGTGGAAGCTGGCGAAGTGGCCGCCGGCGGTGACATGTCCGGAGAATCCGCGGGCCCGCAGCGCCGCGGCCAAGGCGAGGTACTCCTGGGCCCGAGCGGTGAAGACCATCGACAGGCCCACGACCCGCGGATCATAGTCCACGATCCCCGCGGCGAGGTCCGGAATCTGTTCGGCCGCATGAAAATCGAAGATCTGGACCTCGTGTCCTGCCGCGGTGAGGGCCGCGTGGATATAGCGGAGGGCCAGATTCTCTTCCAATTCGGGACCGACAAGGGCTGCTTTCATGGCAATCTCCTCCGGCAAAAACTGTTGTACTCCCGGGCAAGTGCCGCTGGATGTAATCGACCGCGGGAGTTCTTCCCTGGGAGCGAAGTTATTTTGACTCTTGCGTTGATGGCGGTCAAGCAGGAGGTCCGGCTTCGCTGGAAGCGGTTCGTCACGACAACCGCGAAGCGGTTAAACGCCAAAGCCCAGCGTCGCGCAGCGCACCCTGGGTTGACTCAATGCCGGTTTCGATCGGCGCTTTCTCTGACCGCGTTGGCAGCGAGTTGCCGTGGATTATTGACAGCGACCGGCGTTTACGATAAAATCGAGGGCGTTCCCCCGATAAAGACGCCTATCAGTAGCTTAGTTTTGGGTAATATTCGTCCTGTCGTTGTCCGCTGGCATCGGCAGCCAACCCACGCGGGTCTTCTTGAGTGCCTCCTGAAGTTTTCTTGCGCCTTCCGCGGTGATCCGCGTGTGCTCGACCGACAAATCCTCCAGCTTCGTCATCCGCGAAAGGTCCGCGACGGCGGCATCCGTAATATTCGTTTCGGCCAAGCAAAGGCAGCGGAGCCGCCGGATTTCGACCAGGTGCGCGACGCCGGCATCGCTGATGGCAGTTTGGCCGAGCGACAGGTCGCCAAGGTCGTGAAGCTCCTTCAGGTGGACCAGGCCGTTGTCGCCGATCCCCGGACCCGACACGTCAAGCATTTGGAGGGCGTGAAGCTTGCATACCGAGCTCATTCCTTTGTCAGTGATCCTGGGCCCGATGACGAGATGATACGCCTCCTGCAAGTGCTCCAGGTTCGACAGGCGCGCATCCGTGACCCGCGTATCCTTAAGGTTCAGACAACCCAGGCGGGTCATGTTCCCGATCGTTATCATCCCGGCGTCGGAAACGCCGGTCCCCTCCAGGTTCAGCAGCCCCAAGTCTTTCATTCCCGTGAGGTAGGTCAGGCCGCGATCGGTGACTTTCGTGCACACGAGGTCCAGGGTCATGAGTTTCGTCATCCGCCGCAGGCAGCGCAGGCCTTCGTCGCTGATCTTGTCGAAAGGACCGATCCCGAGCATTTCGACCATGCCTTGCAGGTGCGCCAATCCCTCGTCGCCGATTCCCTCCGGCAGGCTCAGATATTGCATCGCGGTGAGCGACTCGAGGTGGCGGAGGCCTCGGTCCGAGAGATAGGTCCCGGACAGGTCGAGGGACTCTAGCTTCGTAAGCCCGGAAAGTTCGGCCAGCGAGTCGTCGTCGATCAACGTGTCCGCGAGGGAAATCCGACGCAGATCCTTCAGCGCCGCGAGATATTTTAGCCCGGGCCCATGAACTTTGCACCCTTTCAGGCTCAGGAAGCGGAGCTTCCGCATGCCGGCCACGCTCCGCAGTCCCTCGTCGGTGACCTCCGTTGAGGCGAGCAACAAGCTCGTAAGCCGGTCGAGGCCGCGGAGGTGCCTGAGCGCCTCGTCGTCCACGTTGCGTTGTCCGAGTTCCAGCGAATTCAGGTGACGCAGGCTCGCTAGTTTCGCCAAAAGTCCACCGACGTCGGGTACACCGGGCCAAAGCGTTACGTGTACGACGTTCCCGTCCGCGTTGCGTTGTATTTGCCCACGGGCCGACTGGATGGCCGCGACCGCGGCCGCTTCGTCGGCGGCTTGGTTGGCGGCTTGTGCGACTTGCCCTTCATGGTCAGCGTTCGGCGACGGGCTTTCGTCACGGTCCTTCGCCCGGCACGCGGCAATTAGCATTAGTGCAAGCAGCATTCGGATTTCTGTTTTCACTTCCTCTTTCTCCTTCGCATGACGCGCGGATCGGTCAAAAGACATCCGATTCTATAGCAGGTTTGCCCCGCGGCCGCCAATCGACTCTTGCGCCAGGGAGCGCGTTCCGCAGGCGCGCCACGCCGGCCTCCGTGCACGTCAGGTTCGAGACATCGATGTTGCCGGAGATTGTGACCGTCAACAGCCGCCGCTGCTCGAGCGGTTCAAGCCCAAGGTGGCGCGGCCGCGGTCGGGAAGTGTGCTTGCGGCGCTCGCGCCGCCGGGACGAACCGAATACGCTTGCAAACCACATGATTACCTCCAACTGTGTATGCGATTGGTTCTTGCTTCGGCCGGCGTCGGCGTGTTCGTGCGGCATGGAAACCGCCGAATTTTATTTGTGCCGTCAAGGAAATATCGAGTCATTCCGCTCACGGCGCCGGCTTGTATTCGTAGCTTACGCTTATTTTTCGCTGCCGGAGCAACGATGCGCCGCGCTCCGTAACTCTCGTTTGGTTGGCGATGACATTAGCGTTCGGCCGGGGCATCCCCACGAGCTTCTCCAGCCCGGCGTCGCCCACCGTGGTCTGGCTCACGTATAGCGTATGCAGGTGCGGCAGTTTGGCGACGTAGGTCATGCCTTCGTTGTCGACGCGCGTTCCGGTAAGGTCGAGCACGCGAAGGAAACTTAGCCTCGTCAACGACTTCATGCCGGCGCTCGTGACACGGGTGCCGTCGAGATTGAGGCGGTAGAGTTCCGGGAGCGTGCCGATGGGCACCAGCGCCGCGTCGCCTATCTGCGTGTGCCGGCACTCGAGGACTTGCAGGTGCTTCAAATTCGCGACCGGCGTCATGCCCGCGTCGGTAATCTTGGTCAGGTCGAGACAAAGCTCGTGGAGGCCGCCCATCTCGCCGACGTATTCCATTCCTTTATCGGTTATCTTGCTGAGATTGAGATTCAGGCGTTCCACGCAATTAAGCCCGCGGATCGAGCGGAGGCCGTCGTCGGTGACCAGTCCCAGGCCGACGTCGAGGCGCCGCAGCTTCGTCATCTTCCGCAGGTGACCAAGGCCGGCGTCGTCCATCTTGAGCGTTCCCCAGAGGACTTCTAGTTCGACGAGCCCCTCGATGGCCGCGAGGGAGTCGTTGGAAATCCGGGACCCGACGCTCAGGCTGCGGAGGTGGCGGAGCTTGCCGATGTAGACCATCCCAGAGTCATCGACGCGCGTGCCCCGGACGTTCAATGACGTCAGGTTGTCGTTGCCGCTGATGGCCTCCATGCCCTCGTTGCCGACACGGGTGCCCTTAAGGTTCAATTCCCTGAGGGCCGCGTGGCCCTTCAAGCAGGCCACGCCCGCCGAACTGACGTTCGCGTCAAACAGGTCGAGCGACCGAAGCTTGGGGAGCTTCGCGATCATCCCGACCTCGCGGTCGCTGACGGCTGGTCCGCTCAGGCGCAGAGAAACGAGCTTCGGACACTTCGCGAGGGCCTCGACGGCGCGCTCGGAGATCACACCGCCGCCCAGCGACAGGCGGCCCAGGTTCGGCAAGGCGGCCAGCGCAACGAGGTCATCCTCCGTCAGCGTGCGGTCGCGGCGATACCAAACGTCGATCGTCCCGTCGCGGGCAATGTCGACGCACTGGAGGCGTTTGAGTTCTGCGAGGATGCCCTCGTTCTTCGGCGGGGGCGCCTGCGGCTCCGGCGGATCGCCGAAGGGGTTCTTCGGCTTGACCCCCTCGTCCGGCTGCCGTGTGGGGGCGGGTCGCCACGGACTGGGGGAGGTGTCTGTACGAGGGGTAGCGGGCACGGTGACCGGCTCATTCGATCCCGGCGGGCCCGCCGGTGGGGGACCAAAGGGATCGACCTCGGGATTTGCATGATCCTGCGATTTTGCCAGGTTGAGAGTGCCATCGAGCGGTAGTGGCTGCGGCTCTGGCCCTGCTAGTGGCGGGCCGATAGGGTCGTCAGGCTTGGCCAGCAATTTCGGTTCCGGTCCCGCGTCGGGGCCACCTGATGGAGCGGGTACAGGCCGTTCGGCGCCTGATTGCGGAGGTCTGAAACCTTGCGGTTGGGCCGCGGCTAGAGCTAATGCGGCACGTTCATCGAGGACCACGTAGGGGTCGTTGTCCTTGCGCTTAAAGGATGCCTTTTCATCTTCCGCCCTCCCCGCGACAAAGCACATGGCAGCGAAACTGAGGACGAGCGGTATTGCACGTTTCAAAATAGTCACCTCCTGCATAAAAAGCCTTATCTCAACCGGCCGGCGCACACAGTGCATATGTTTTCCACGATCAGCCATCGTTATCTCCCCTGTATTCGCTGGATAGAGATTGAAGTATTCCGGGCAGGCACGCCATGCCATCCGCGGCCATCCGCTGCCAAAGCTTCGCAACCAACCTTTGAATTCGGTTTGCCGCCGTGGCGAATCGATATTCTCGTCGACTTGACGCTGCACATGGCCCGCAACCGCCTCTTGGTCTTCGCCCGCAAGCCGGTGCCCATGCAGGTCACTTTTGCCGGCTATCCCGGCACAACCGGCCTGAAGACCATCGACTACCGCATCACCGATCCTTACCTGGACCCGCCCGGACTGGACGACGCTTGCTACGCGGAGGAATATGTGCGGATAGTGGCCGAGTTGGCCCGCGATCTGGCCCGACTGAGCGATCTGCGGGCGACGCTCCGCGCGCGGATGCAGGCATCGCCGCTGATGGACGCCCCGCGCTTTGCGCGGAACATCGAGGCCGCCTGCCGCCAGATGTGGCGGCGGTGGTGCGCCGGTGGGTGAGGAGCTGGCGGCCGTGCGCATGCAGTTTTCATCAAGCGACGATTATTAGGAAGCCTCTTTGGGGGGTGCCTGGCCGGACCCCTTCGCCACGTCAACCTGCCGCGGTCTTCGACCGCCGACGAAAGCGGTAATGAACTACCGCACTCCAAAGGCCCGCGGTAAGCAATAACACGAGCGTGCCGGGCTCGGGAACCGCAGCCGGCGCACCGGGCGAAGCCGCGGCAGGAACGGCCACAGCACCAAAAGCCGCTGCCGCGTCGCCGACGGTCAAGCTCGTCCCGTCGGCAAGGGCCTCGTTGTTCATAAGCACCAGCGTGCCGCTCAGCACGGTCGTTCCACCGGCGTAGGTGTTCGTGCCGGAGAGCACCAGCGTGTTGCTGCCCAGCTTCGTCAGCCCGAGCGTGTTCCCGGCGGGGTTCACGATGTCGCCGGCGTAGGTCAGGATGCCGCCGCCGGCGTTGGTGGTGTCGATGCCGAGGATGGCGCCGGAAGTCCAGGATACGGGCGCTCCGCGGCTGCCGACGCCGGCCAGCAGGCCGCCGATGGTACCGGGGCCGGACGTGCCGGCGGTGAACTCATTCGTGCCGCCCGCATTCACCGCCAACGCTGCCCCGCTCTCGACCGTCACCGTGCCGGAAGCCGGCATCGCCGTGGTATTGGCGAATTGCAGCACGCCGCCGCCGATCGTCGTGCCACCGCTGTAGGTGTTGGCGCCGGTCAGGGTCAGCGTGCCGGCGCCGGCCTTGGTCAGGCCGCCGTCCGCCGTCGGGTCGCTGGGATCGTGTGCCAGCACTTGGTTGATGGTAATGCTGTTGCCGTTGCTGTCGATCACGCCGCCGCGCGCTTGGACGTAGGCGTGGAGCGTGCCGCCGCCAATGCTCTGCAGGAAGTCGCCGCTGGCCGCCGTGGCCTGAAGCGTGCCGCCGTTGAAGTAGAGGTTGCCCGTGGCGCCGGGGGCGTTCTGGACTTGGGGCACAGACAGCGTGCCGCCGTTGACGTACAAGGTGCCCGTGCCGCCTGCGGCGCCGCTCTGTTGTTGACTGCCCAGTTGGAAATAACTGGTCTCGACCAGGCCCGACCCAGTAATCACCAGGGTGCCGGTCCCGCCATCGCCCACAACGATAGCGCCGCTGCCGGCGGCCCTCAGCGTGGAATTGCCCGCTACGGTGGCTGTGCCGGCGGAACCGGTCGTATTGTTGTTGTCAAAGCCGATCTCGATGAAATTGCCGCCGCCGTTCGTCGGCGTGACGTTGAGATCGGATCTCCCGGTCAGGTTCAATATGCCCGCGCCGCCATTGTAGCCCACGTTCACGCCCGAATAATAGTTGCTTGCATACGGCACCAGCGCGCTGCCGCTGGACAAAGCGAGGGTCCCCGTCTGCCCCGGGGTGTCGCCCACGTCGATTTCGCTGAGGTTCGTCAACGCGCCGCCCGAAATGACGTTGATCTGGCCTTGGTGGATCTGCACGATACCCAAGGGATTATAGGCGTCATCGACGCCGCGAAAGGCAAGCGTGGCGGCGATCGTCAACGTGCCGGGGCCGGCGCCGACCACATTGCCGTTCATGGTGCTGGCGGCGGTCAGGGTCAGGTTGTTGGCGCCGAGCTTGGTCAGCCCGATGGCCTGGGGGATGCTGCCGCCGTACGTGAAATCGCCGTTGGTCGTATCGATGCCGAGGGCCGGGGCGTTGTTGGGCGTGCTGTTGGACCAACTGGCGCTGGCGAGCAGGCTGCCGATCTGGGCGGCATTCCAACCGGTAGTTGCGCCGCCGCTGGTCTGCACCGCGAGGACAGCCCCTCCGGCGACGCTAACCGCGTTGGCCGTGGCGTAACCCGGCAGTGACGCCGTTGTCGCGGCCTCGAGTACGCCGTTGATGACCGACGTGTTGCCGGTGTAGGTGTTGACGCCGGCAAGGAACAGCGTGCCGGAACCGGTCATGTTCAGCCCGGCAGAGCCGCCCAGACTGGCGAAGACCGTCGCCGTCGCGCCGTTGCCTGGCAGGGCCGAATATGTCCCTGCATAGACCAGGGATCCGTTTTGCACGACGCCGCCGACAAAGAGGATCGAGGCCCCAGTCGAGGTGAGCGTATTGCCGCCCAGATCCAGCGTGCCGCCGCTGGCGACGATGGAACTGGCGGCCGGCGCCGCGCCGGGGCTGCCCAAACGGAGCGTGCCGGCGCTGATCGTCGTGGCGCCGCTATAGCCGTTGTTTCCGGTCAAAGTCAACTGCCCGGCGCCGGCCTTGAGCAACTGGCCGAGGCCGCCGATCGTGCCGCCGTAGGATTGGGCGTCGGGGAGGTCGAACTCCAAGGTGGCGCCGCTGTTGACGCTCACGCTCGGGGTGGCCAGCCATGCGCCGAACGTGCTGCCGTCACCGATCGAGAGCGTGCCGCCCGAGACCACCGTCGCGCCGGAGTAGGTGTTGCTGCCGGTCAGGATCAGAGCGTTGGCTCCCAGCTTGGCAAATCCAAGACTTGGGGGCAGCGGCAGATTGCCGCTGTATGTGGCGCTGCCGTTGGTCGTGTCGATGCCGAAGGCCGCAGTGGAGTTGGACCATTTGAGGCTGCCCAGCAGGGTAGCGATTTGGCTGCTGTTCCAGCCGGTCGTGCCGTCGCCCAGCGGCACCGCGAGGACAGCGCCTGCGGCGACGCTCACTTCGCTTGCCGTGTTGTAACCCGGCAATGACGCCGTCGTCGCGGCCTCGAGCACGCCGTTGCTGACGGACGTGCTGCCGGAATAGGTATTGACGCCGGTCAGCAGCAGCGTGCCGCTGCCGGCCTTCGTCAGGCTGCCGACGGCCGCGGGGGCGACAGAAATCAGGTCGCTGATCGCGCCGCTGAAGGTCGTTGAGGTATTGTCTGTGCCCACCGTGAGTACGGTGGCCGTGCCGGCCGTGGCGTTGCCCAGCACGACGCTCGAGGAGCCGCCGCTGCCGGCGAGCGAGCCGATCGACGGCAGCAGGCTGGTGAAGGCTAGAGTTGCCGGGCCGGAGGACGGGGAGAGGACCACGGGTCCGCTGCTCAGCGCGGAATTGCTCGCGGCGACCAGCGTGCCGCCGCTGACCATCGTGCCGCCGAGGTAGTTGTTGTTGACGCCCAAGGTCAGCGTGCCGTTGCCGGTCTTCACCAGACCCGCCGTGTTGCTGGAATCGATCGAGTTGCCGAAGTTCACGGACTGGCCATTGGTGTCGATGCTGATTGGCGCGGCGGTGCTGTTCTTGAGCTGGGCGGAATAATCCGTCGTGTTGCTCGACGTGAATTGCAAGGTGCCGCCGCCGAAGGTGAAATTCCCGCCGCCCGCCGCTGCCGCGCCCAGCGAGAGGATGCCGCCGCCGATAGCCGTAACGCCGGAACAGGTGCTGCTGCCGGCCAGAATCAGGGTGTTGGCCCCCAGCTTGGCAAATCCAAGACCCGGCGGCAGGGTCAGGTTGCCATTGAAAGTGACGCTGCCATTGGTCGTATCGATGCCGAAGGAAGCGGTGGAGCTGGACCATTTGATGCTGCCCAGCAGGGTGGCGATCTGGGCGTTGCCCCAACCGCTATTGCCGCCTGGCTGCACCGCGAGGATGGCGCCGGCATCGACGGTCCCCGAGCCTGACGCCCAACCCGGTAGCGAGGCCGTACTGGCAATGGCAAGCACGCCGGCACTGACGGTCGTGCCGCCCGTGTAAGTGTTGCTGCCGCTGAGAATCAACTGGCCGCTTCCGATTTTGAGCAAGGCCAGCGTTCCGCCGGTGTTCTCGATTGTGCCCGCGAAGGCGCCGCTGCCGACGGCCAGGGTATCGCCGCCCGTGCCGCTATGGTTGACGGTTCCGATGCCAGCCAACGAACTGACGGTCGCGCCGAACGCGTTGAGGTCCAGCGTGCCGTTGACCGTGGCCGCCGTACCGTTTGGCAGCCCGGCGGCCGCGCCGAGTTCGAGCGTGCCGGCGCTGACGATGGTGGCGCCGCCGTAGCTGTTGTTGGCTGCCAGCAGCAGCAGGCCGGAACCGGTCTTCGTCACGGCGCCGACGCCGGTGATGCTGCCGCTGATGGTCAAGCAGTCGGCCGGGTTGGTCACGTTCACGAGGTTTCCCGCAGCGGCCAGGACGAGTGGAGCGGAAATCGTGTGGCTGCCGGAGAGGACGTTCACGAGGCACTCGCTCGCCGCGCCGTTGGACGAGGACAACGTGAGCGTTTGACCCGGCAAGGCCGCGATCGTGTAACTGCCGCCGCCGCTGTTGTCGAAGTCGATTTCCTCGACGCTCGCCGATCTGTCGACCGTCACCGTGCCGCCGCCGGCGGCGCCGCTGAAGCGAGCGACGTTGTCGCCGTTCTGCGGAAGCACGCCCGAAGTCCAGTTCGCGGTGTTGCTCCACAGCATGTTGCCCCCGCCGCCGTTCCAACTGTTGACCGGGCCGCTTTCCACGTGAACGACAAACGCCCCGCCGGCAACCTGGGTCGAGGCGCTGAAGACGAGCACCGGCACGATCACATTGTCGCCGGGGGCCAGGGCCGTGGGGCTGAGGCTGAGCGAGCCGGCCGAGCCGCTGGCCTGCGCCACCACGCGGCCAAGACACGTTAACTCGGTCGTCGGCGAGTTCGATAGCGTGCCGTCGCCGGCGGTCGCGGCCAGTCCGACCGTCGTCGCCGACGAGGTCAGCGTCAGGTTGCCGCCGTTGAAGTTGATCGAGTAGCCATGGTTGTCCACCACGATCTCTTGGGCCGCATAGCCTTCCGACGCGGCCTGGGAGTTGTTGATCGCCACGATGCGGACCTCGTGGACGCCGTCGGACAGCCCCGCCGTATTGAGGCTGAACGTCCCGCCGACCGACTGCGCGGCGCCCGCCGGCCAACGTGCCCGCAGAACTGACCAGCCCGTCCACGAGCAACCCCAGCGAACTGATGCCGGTGGCGATGTGCGGATCGACGAGCCCCGCCGACCCGCTGATGGAAATGGTTCCCGCGGCGCGACCGTAGTTGCCCGGTCCGGAAGTGATTGCGACCTGGGGGACATCGGCGAATGGCTGCGCCAGCATGTCGCCCAGGGGCATTTGGATGTCGGGTGAGGCGACCGACTTGGCAAAGGCCTCGCCAAAGGTCGAGCCGTCGGCGATGAAGGTGTAAATCGAGGTATTGGTGAAGCGGGCGGGAATGGCATAGGGCTCAACTACCGAGCCGGTCGTGCCGGAGGCCCCCGCGGCAATGAAGGCCGTCGCCTTTGTCTGGCCCGTATCGGAGAAATCGCAGCCGAAGCTCGTCAGGTTGTCGGCCCAGGATCCGGGAAGATAGGTCGAGCCATTGGGCAGCGTAAGCGTTGGATTCCCGCAGACCGCGCCGAGGACGTTGTTGCGGTTTTGCGGCGTGACGCCAGGCTCCGCGTACCAGGGTATGCCACGGGCGGTGAGTTGCGATGCGGTTGCAAACCACTCTCCAGCCCGAGTGGTGGAGCGGATGTCGCCGCTGTTTTCGAAGTAGATGGCGCCGGCGGGGCGAGTCCCATCCGAGGCGGCGGCACTTTGCAGGCTGGCGATGACCTGGGCGGCCGTGTTGCCGTTGGTTCCGGTGTAGCCGATCGTTCCCGACATGTAATACTGGGTGGAAATTTTCGTGCCGGAATATCTCACGCTGTAAGTGGCGGAGTGGAGGATGGCCGGGTTGTCCCCGATCGGGATGTTGTTGGGGTTCTGATAAAGCCCCGAGGTCGGGCCGCTGGGGTAATCATAGGTGGCGTTTTGCAAGGTCAATCCCGAGCCATCGGTCAACGGCGTCAGCAAGTCTAGGGCGTAATTGAGCGAGTTGGCATAGGTATCCGGCGTGCTTGGCTGGGGAGTAATCCAGTAACACGTGGCCTGGCCGATCGTGCCGATGTAGTTGACCTGGTTCGTCAGGCCGTGGGCGGCGATATAGTTTTTGATCGGGTTCAAATAGTACTGGGTAACGTCCGCCTGCGAGATCGGGCTGCCCGAGTTGTAATCGGCGGTGGTATAGTCGGGCGGCGGCGGGAGGAAGCAGATGTTGTTGGCCGGGATGTCGCGGAGGGCGGCGTAGGCGTTGGCGATTTCCAACGCGTTGGGGTCATTGGGGTTGACCACCAGGAGCATGTTCTCGCTGCCGCCGCCCGCTATCGCTCGCCTGGCATCCCCGAAACAAGCAAGGGCGGCGGTCAATAGACAGAGGGTACTTATCGCCTTCGCATTCATCACGATATAGTAGACCCGTTCCGACGAGACGCGATGCGGCCCAAGGCAGCCGCGCATTATACAAGTCTGTGCCCAAACCCATTATGACCGGAAATGGCCGGAATAACAAGGAAAAATAACTACTTAGGGGGGATTTAGGGGCAAGGCAGAAAGTTTGAAGTGCGCGTGAGAAAACGGCGATGAGGCTCCCGTTCGTAGCCCCGCCCGGGCGCCATGTACCCATGGTTGGCGGAATTGCAGGCGGAATTCACTCTAGGCCAGAATTCCTCCCAAAGGCGGGGCTACGACCGGGTGCCTCGCGCGGCCCAAGAAAATAAACAGTCCGGACCGCCCTTGTTAGGTTGGCGCCGGACTGTTTCCCCCCCTCGGAAGCTTGTCGGCCGTTTATGTCGGCTGGCACCTTAGTTTTTCGGTTTTCCGTGCCCTTTGACTTTCGCAAAGTTTGGCGATTGTTAGGAGTCTTCTCTATTTGTCGGTTCCTTCCCAAACACCCGCCTCTCGCAGATTCTGCTAAACATCTATTGCGAATGGGCCGATGGTTTGGTGTAAATACGCCTTTCAGCCGTTAATCTTCGCTGAAATTGCCTAAACACCCTAGTTTATTTCATTGACCAAGGAATCTGCTGTGAATGCCTTAAGCCATGTTGTCCGAACGATCATGAAGTCGCCGATCATCTGGGGTGTTCTGGCGTGTGCGGCCTTCTACGGCCTGATTTTCGGTGGTCCGTTGGACACGCCGATCATGCATCGTTACTTCACGCACCACCCGGTCGAATACGGCGAGGCGCTGCTGTTCTCGATTGGCATGGCGGCGACCTTGTTGCGGCTTACCGATGTCGTCGCCCAGCGCTTGGCCTTGGGCAAGTCGCCCTGGGAAGCCGTCGAGCCCGGCCAACTGCCGCTGGATGAGCTTTGCCGCACGTTGGATGGGGAGTTGGAACGCCAGGGGGCACACCGGCAGGAAGAGTATTACCTGGGCCGGCTCCGCGCGGCGGTGCAATACGTCTTGCGTCTGGGATCGACCGAAGGTCTCAGCGATGAGCTGAAGTATCTTGCCGACCGCGACGGCACACTCGCCCACGGTCGTTATGGCCTGTTTCGCTTGATTGTGTGGGCGATCCCCATCCTCGGCTTTCTGGGCACGGTCATTGGCATCACCCTGGCTCTGAACGCCATCGATCCCAAGAAGCCTGACGAGTCGATGCTGAATGTGATCACGGGTCTTGGTCTGAAGTTCGATACGACCGCGGTGGCCCTTTCGCTCTCGATCGTCCTGATGTTCGTCCACTTCTTCGTTGATCGTAAGGAGACCGCGTTGTTGACGGCCGTCGATCGCCAGGTGGAAAGCGACGTGGCCGAGTATCTGCCCGCCGCCCCGGCCGGTGCGGACGGCCAGGTCGTGGCGATGCGGCGCATGGCCGAGGTGATGGTCGCGGCGACCGATCGCCTGATCGAGCGGCAGGTCCAGCTCTGGCAGGCCTCGATGGAAGCCGCCGCGGCGCGTTGGGCGGAAATGGGCAACGCGGCCGCCGCCAACTTGACCCGTGCCTTGGAGGAAAGCTTGAAGCAGCACGCCGCGCGACTTGCCGCCAGCGAGGAATCCGTTGCCGAGCAAGGTCGCCGGCAGTGGGAGAAGATCGCCCAGGCCCAACTCCAGCATGTGCAGGGCCTGGCCAGCGTGCAGAACTCGCTGGCCCAGCAGGCCGAGACGATGGGACGCATTCTGCAGGCGACCGGCGACATCGAACAACTCCAGGATGTTCTGAATCGCAACCTGGCCGCGTTGGCCGGGGCCAAGAACTTCGAGCAGACCGTGCTCGGGCTGGCGGCCGCAATTCATTTGCTCAACGGGCGGCTGGTCGAATCGGCCACCGCATCGCCCGTTCAACTTGAATCGAAACGCCGCCACCCGGAGGGTACCCGGAAGGCAGCATGAAAGCGCTTTGGTTGGCCAGAAACCGCCGCGGGCAGCGCGGGGCTCCGCGCCTCTCGCTGTTTCCTTTTCTCGCCGTGCTGATTTGCACGATGGGGGCGCTCGTGCTTTTGTTGTTGTCGGTCACCCGCCAGGCCCGCTTGCAGGCCGCCCGAGAAGCGGCGGCCAAGGATGCCGAAAAGCAAACCAGCATCGCCTCGGAAATGGAAATGGTGCAATGGCGGGTCGAGCAATTGAAGAATTCGCGCAAGGCCACCGAGACCCAACTGGCCGAGGCCCGCCTGGTGCTCGGCCATGTCGAAGACCACGGCCGACGGCTTCGCGACCAGTTCCAGGAGCTCACTCGGCAGGCCAAGCGGGCCGCCGACGAAGGCCTGAAACCGGGCCGCTTCGTCCCCGCCGGTGAAGAGGAGTTGCGGCAGGTCGAAGGCCAGATCGCCGAGGCCCAGCAGCGGCTGAACCGGGCCCAGCAGGCATCCGCCAACCGTCCGAAATCGTATGCCATCATTCCCTACGATGGCCCCAATAGCACGCGGCGGCGCCCCATCTATATCGAGTGCCGCGGCGACGCCGTCGTGCTCCAGCCTGAAAACATCGTTTTCTCCGAGGCCGATTTCGACGAGCCCCTGGGCCCCGGCAATCCCTTGGCTGCCGCCGTCCGCGCAGCCCGCCAGCAGATGCTCCTGCAAGGCAACGTCGATCCGCAGAATTCGGGCGAGCCGTATCCGCTGTTGTTGGTCCGTCCGTCCGGCATTCTTGCCTACGAATGCGCCCTGGCGGCGATGAAGTCGTGGGGCTCGGAGTTCGGCTATGAATTGATCAATGCCGACTGGCAATTGAAGTATCCGCCGCCCGACCCGAACCTGGCCAGGGCGGTGACCCAGGCCCGCGACCTGGCCCGCATGGAACACGCCCGTTTGATCGCCGCCGCACCGAGCAAGTACGGCAAGCGGCCGCGGCTCGGTGCGTATCGCACGAGCACCGGCGATGAATCGGGCGGCGGGTACCGCGCAGCGGGCGGCGGGGCAGGGGGGGGCGGGAGCACCGGTTTCTATTCGTCGAAGCCCTCGGAGCGCTATGCCCATGACTCCAGCGGAGGATCGTCGGCGACCGGCCGCAGCGGGGGTGGATCTGGCAGTGGCGGCGAAAACGGGAGCAGCGGCACAGGCAGCAGTACAGCCAGTGGCGGCGGAAGTGGTGGCGGACATGGTGCCGGCAGCGACAGTTCCGGCGGCGACGCCGATTTGGCCGCCAACAATCCTTATGCATCGCTTGCCACCCCTGGAGCAGGCGGTTTACCGACATTGTTCCCTGGCGGAACGGGAAACGGATCGGGGTATGGTCCGGGAAATGGAATTGGGGGCCCAGGGGGATCCGGCACGCCAGGCGGGATTGGCGTTTCCACGGCCATGCTTCCCGGTGGAACAGGAAACGGTTCGGGGTATGGTCCGGGAAATGGAATTGGGGGCCCGGGGGGATCCGGCACGCCAGCCGGGATGGGCGTTTCCACGGTTATGCTTCCCGGTGGAACAGGAAACGGTTCGGGGTATGGTCCAGGAAATGGAGCGGGTGGCCCTGCGGGATCCGGCACCCCAGGTGGGATGGGCGTTTCCACGATCATGCTTCCCGGCGGAAACGGCAATGGGCAGGGAAACGCCGTCGCCGGCGGCCCTGCCGGCCCAGCGAACACGAACCCTGGCGGTGCGAACAACGACACTCCTTCCGGCAACCCATCGGCGACGACCATGAGTACACGGTGCCCGCCCAACGGCCAGGCAGCCAACGGTTCGCCTGTTGCGGCGGGGGTTGTTCGTCCCGATGGCTATATCAGCGGCCGGCCCAACGACGGAAATCCCCCGCCGGTGCGGCCCGATCCGTCTTCTTCGCTGGCCATGGGTCCGGCGACGCTGCCGCTTCCCGGCGAGTGGCGTCCGAGCGAAAAGCCGCCCGAGCGCGATCGCGACGCGGAAGAGAAGGAAAAGGCCGAAAAGAAGAAGCATCCCTACGACAAGGTCAAGATCGATCACGACAAGGATGACTGGGCCCTCCGCAACGCCACCCGGCACGCGGCTGCCATCAGCCGGCCGATCCACGTCGATTGTTATCCGGATCGGATCGTGCTGGTGTCGGAAGCCGGGGCGCCCGGTACTCCGGATCGCGGCGAACCGCGTGTCATCCTTTGCGAAAACATCGGCCGGCGCGATGCCGACAAGCTCGTCGCCGCAGTTTGGGAAATCATGGATACCTGGGGCATCGCCGGCCGCGAAATGTATTGGCGGCCCATACTTAATTTCTACGTCGCCCCCGGCGGCGAGCCTCGCTTGCTCGATCTTACCCGTTCCCTGGAAGGCAGCGGGCTGGTAATCGAGAGGAAACAGTAAAACCGTGGCACACAGCGCCGAAGCCGAAGAAGCCGTCAATGCCGATTCGTTCCTCGATATCGTGGCCAGTGTCGTCAGCGTGATGATCATCATGGTCATGATGACGGGGCTGAAGATCAAGAACACCCCGCCGGATGCTCTGCCGACGAGCGAGGTTCTCCGCGCCAGCGGCGATCTGGTGCGGAAACAGCAAGAAGAACAGACGCTTCGCGGCGACGTTGAGAAAATCGCCACGGAGATGGAGCAGGTTGAAAGACAGACGGCCGTGCGGGAACGCGAGCGCGATATCCTCTCCCTGGCCGTGACCGGTCTCGATCAGCAGTTGCGCGGGGCCCGGCAAACGGCGGCGCAGCAAGCGGCGCCCGACATTCGCGTGGCCGCCAAGGTCGTCGATGCCCGCAACCGGCTGGAGATTCTCAACCGCCAGCGGGAAGCGATCGAGAGATCTCCCGCGCAGTCGGTGCAGATCGAGAGTGTCACCACACCGCTGGGCCGCACCGTCGAGGGCCGCGAGGTGCACTTTCAGCTCAGTCATGGACGAATCGCTTACGTGCCGTTGAGCGAGTTGGTGGCGAAGGCCGAAGTGGATTTGAAGCACAATGCCTACAAACTCTCGGCGCACTCGGAGATGACCGATACCGTGGCGCCCGAGCGCGGCTTTCGTCTGACCTATACGATTCGGCTTCGTCCGCCCACCGTCGAGGAGATCCACGACTCCGGCAATCAGCGGCCCAGGATCGAAGACCACTTCGTCTTTACCCCGGTCGCCGACAACCTGGGCGAGACGATCGACGAGGCCTTCCGCCCCGGCTCGCAGTTTCAGCAAGCCCTCACCGACCGGCGGGCGAAAGACGCCACGGTGACGCTTTGGACCTATCCCGACAGCTTTGACGACTTTCGCCGGGTGAAGAAAGAACTCTATCGACTCGGCTTCCCCGTTGCGGCCCGGCCTCTGCCCGAAGGCGTGCCGATCAGCGGATCTTCCAGCGGCAGCAAGTCCACGGCCGAGTAGGGTGCGGTCGAGCGCAGCGCTGACCCACCAAAAGTGGCGATTTCGGCCTGGTGGGTCGGCGCTGCGCTTGACCACACCCTACGTTCCGCCATGTGCCGGATACAGCCGCTTGCCGCCGTACTGCCGGACTGCTATCCTTAATGTATCGCTTGGATCAATCCAATCGTTAGGGAGTTTCTTGCGATGCCATCTCGAACTCGTTTGCCCATAGTCATCCTGTCTGTAGGAATCACTGGTATTATTATTTTTGTTGCCGGCGCCGTCTCCGCGCAGACGCAGCAGCAACAGCAGAAGCAAATCCAGCAGTTGAAGAAGACGGCTGCGGCCAATGCCAAAAAGGCCGCCAATGCCGCGAAAGATGCCGAGGCCAAAGCTGCTGCGGCGAAGAAGGTCTTGGCGGACCTGAACGACGCCATGCGGGCGGCTCAGCACGAAGTGGACGAGGCGGCCAAGGGCGAGAAGGCCGCGGAGGATGAGATTATCGACGCGCAGTCGGCCGATTCTGATTTCGGCAAGGCCCGCGATGCGTACCGGGCGGCGGACAAGAAGTATCAGGACGCCCGCACGGCGGTGCGGGAGTCCGACGATTTCAAGGCGAAGCTGGAAGCGGCCCGCAATGCGGATGATCCGGCGGTGAGGGTGGCCTTGCAAAAGGAGTTTGACGCGATGCCCGAAATTGCCGATTCTCGGACCAAGTTCCAGGAGGTCAAGGAGGTTTACGAACCGCTGCGGACGAAGCTCCTGGAGGCCGATTCCAAATGGGTTGACGCCGATAATGTCCTGAAGGACAAAAAGAAGGCCCTGGACGACCTCAAGCACAAGTTCAGCGAGGCCGGCATGGCCGCCAACAAGGCCAAGGCCGCCGCCCGAAAAGCGGCCGCCGCGGCGGCCGCTGCCGCTGCCGCCCAGAACGCCGCCAATGCGCAGCAGCCGACGAAGCCTCGGCGGGGGTATTAAGGATTGTTGTACGTCGCATAGCATCGCGGCGTTTCCCACAACCGCACCTCGACCACGGGAAAGCCCTTGGCGGCGGTGACGTCATAAATCAGCCGGGCGATGTTCTCGGCCGTGGGGTTGTCGTCCAAGAGATACATCGGCTCGTCGAGCTTCTTGAGCATTTCCACGGCCGGGTCGTGGCGGCAGAGGATCATGCGGTGGTCCAGATTGTCATCGACCCAGGTGTTCATCACCGCCTTGATCTCGCCGAAGTCCAGCACCATTCCCCGCTCGTCGAGCTGGGTTGACTCCAGAGTGATCAGGGCCTTGCCGTTGTGGCCGTGAAGGTACCGGCACTTGCCTGCGTAGTTCAACAAGCGGTGTCCGTAGCAGAAATCGATCTCGCGAGTGACGTGGAACATATTCGTAGAACGGATCTTAGTCCGTTTTCGGTGGAATGATTCCGTTTCGTAGAACAGATTCTTATCCGTTTTGGCTGAAAAAGGCAAGGCAACTGAATGGATTCCGATCATGGAATTTTGCAACTAACGACGCCCGAGTGAAATATCGCGCAGTTCTGCATGCGCGGTAGATCAGTTTCATGCCACGGTTTCCATGGTTTCGATAGGCATTGGCACCGTCGCATCGCTGATCGCACTTTAGGCTCAATGTTCATGCATAAACCCCGGCATGCGCGGCAAAGGAATTCGACATAACTAACTTGCTTATCTACGGCGGCGCAGGTGAGGCTTGAAAAGTCGGCGCGAGCAAGCGGCCCTGCGCGGGAATCCGCGGACTGACAGCGGAAATCCGTGGACTTTCGCCCGTCGCCCGATTCCCGCACGACCTGAATCGTGGTTTGTAACCTATGGTTGGATATCGACTTGCGACCGTGTTGTCGATGGTCAACGGCGTTGGCGTGTTTCTTGCTAGGCGTGTTGCCCATCGAGTTTGGCGCGGGTCCCCCGACCCCGCCGAAACGTCGAGCGAAGGTCTCCCCATTTGTCAGGAGACCTTCGGTCGGCGGCGTGGCTCGGTCAGAGACCGGCCACAACAGAGGGCTCGGTCAGAGACCGGCCACAACAGCGGCATCTCAAGCGGGTCCTTTCTGCCGGAAAGGACTATTGCGCGATGATTTACGAAAGGCTCCGAGTTTCTTAACGGCCGGGAGCACATGGGTCCTTTCCGGCAGAAAGGACCTACTGACAGGCAAACATTATGGCTTTGGACGAAAAGTGTCTTGAGTGCCAGGAGGCAACGGAAGAGGAGCTCTTCGCGCGACTCGATGAGGTTCTCGCAGAGTATTCCCACGTCCCCGGGCGCTGATCCCGGTGCTGCAGATCGCCCAGGCCCTGTTCGGCTACCTGCCGGAGACCGCCCTGCGGAAAATCAGCGCGGCCTTGGGCAAACCGTATAGCGAGGTGGCCGGGGTGGTCGGCTTCTATTCGTTCTTCACCACCGTGCCGCGAGGCAAGCACTTGGTGCGAGTCTGCCTGGGCACGGCCTGCTATGTCCGCGGCGGCAAACAGGTGCTGGCCGCCCTCCGCGACGTGCTGCGGATTGAAGTCGGCGAAACCACGCCGGATAGGCAGTTCTCGCTCGACGTGGGCCGCTGCTTCGGGGCCTGCGGGCTGGCCCCCGTGATCATGATCGACGACGACGTGCACCAGCGCGTCAAGCCGACGCGCCTGGCGCGGATCCTCGACGACTATCGGCAGGCAGGTGAAACGTCGGGCAACGGCAACGGCGCGGACGCCACGACGGGAGAGAACATATGAGCCAGATCATCGCTACGCCGCAGCAATTGACCGAACTCCGCGATCGCCTCCGCGCCGAACAGGCCGCTAAGAAGGCCACCGGGCACAAGCAGGTCCGCATCTGCATGGGGGCGGGCTGCATCGCCTCGGGCGCCGAGCAGATCAAGCAGTCGATCGAGGCCGAACTCGATCGCAACGGTATCCGCGAAGGAGTCTCGGTCATCGGCACCGGCTGCCTGGGCCCTTGCTCCGCCGGCCCTACGCTGATGATCGACGACGTCTTCTACGAGAATGTCAGGCCGCAAGACGGCGCCGCGCTGGTCAACGATCACGTCCTCCGCGGGCAGATCGTCTCGCGACTGACGCACCGCCGGCCTGATGGCCGCAAGGTGGCCAACGCGGCCGAGATGGATTTCTTCAAGCGGCAGGCCAAGATCGTATTGCGGAACTGCGGTGTGATCGACCCGCAGCGGATCGAAGACTATATCGCCCGCGATGGCTATCAGGCCCTGGCCCAGGTTGTCGAGAAGAATCTTCCCGACGAGGTCGTCGAGACCATGCGGGTTTCGGGCCTCCGCGGCCGCGGTGGCGCCGGTTTCCCCACCTGGCGGAAGTGGAAGCTGACCCGCTGCGCTGGGGGGGAAACTCCCGACTTGGCAAAATCCGATTCGTCACAGGTCGGGACATTCCCCCCCAGCGCGACGGCCGGCGACGCCAAGTACGTCGTTTGCAATGCCGATGAGGGCGATCCCGGGGCCTTCATGGACCGCAGTGTGCTGGAGGGGGACCCGCACAGCGTGATCGAAGGCATGGCCGTTGCCGCCCACACGATCGGTGCTACGCGCGGCTATATATACGTCCGCGCCGAGTACCCGCTGGCCGTGCAACGCTTGAAGATTGCCATCGCCCAGGCCCAGGAGCGGGGCATTTTGGGCAAGAATATCTTTGGCTCCGGTTTCGAGTTCGACCTGGAGATCCGCATGGGTTCCGGGGCCTTCGTCTGCGGCGAAGAGACGGCCCTGATGACCTCGATCGAAGGCAATCGCGGCGAGCCGCGGCCCCGCCCGCCCTTCCCGGCCCAGCAGGGGCTTTGGGGCAAGCCGACGCTGCTGAACAACGTCGAGACCTATGCCAACGTGCCGGCGATCATCCTCAAGGGCGGGGCGTGGTATGCCGGTTTCGGCACGGAACGGAGCCGCGGCACCAAGGTCTTCGCCCTGGCCGGCGCGATCAAGAATTCCGGACTGGTGGAAGTCCCCGTCGGCATGCCGTTGGGCGATCTGATCTATGACGTGGGTGGCGGCACGTCGTCGGGCAAGGAGTTCAAGGCCGCGCAGATCGGCGGGCCCTCCGGCGGCTGCATTCCCAAGCAGCACCTGAACGTGGGGCTGGACTACGAGTCGCTTTCGGAACTAGGCGCGATCATGGGCTCGGGGGGCCTGATCGTGATGGACGAAGATAGCTGCATGGTCGACGTGGCCCGCTTTTTCCTCGAATTCGTGCAGGAAGAATCGTGCGGCAAGTGTGTGCCGTGCCGGGTGGGCACGAAGCGGATGCTGGAGATCCTCAACCGCATTTGCGAAGGCCACGGCGAGGAGGCCGACGTCGAGCGGCTCATCGACCTGGGCGAGATGATCAAGGACACGTCGCTCTGCGGGTTGGGGCAAACCGCGCCCAATCCGGTGCTCTCGACGATTCGCCACTTCGGCCACGAGTATATCGAGCACATCCGCGACAAGCATTGCCGCGCGAGCGTGTGTCCCGCGCTGGTCTACGCGCCCTGCTCCAGCGCCTGCCCGGCGAACGTCGATATCCCCGGCTACGTGTCGCTGATCGGCGAGAAGCGTTATGCCGAGGCCCTGCGGCTGCACCGCGAGAAGAACCCGCTGGCGGCGATCTGCTCGCGGGTCTGCTTCCACACCTGCGAAGACAAGTGCCGACGGAGCACGCTCGATGCCCCCGTTTCCATTCGCGGCATCAAGCGCTTCATGGTCGATCAGGAGGTGACGATCCAACTGCCCGAGGTCCGCGAGAGCCCGGCCAACGCGAAGCGGAAGGTGGCCATCGTGGGAGCCGGCCCGGCCGGCTTGTCATGCGCCTATTTCCTCGCCCGGCTGGGCTACCGGCCGATGATCTACGAGGCCGAGCCGCGGCCCGGCGGCATGCTCGTGCAGGCCATTCCCTCTTATCGCTTGCCCCGCGAGATCGTGGCCCGCGAAATCCGCATGATCGAGCGGATGGGTGTGGACATCCAGACGAACATGTCGCTGGGGCGGGACTTTACGCTCAAGTCGCTCCGCGGCAAGGGATGCGAGGCCGTGTTCCTCGGTGTCGGCGCGCCGATCGGCGTCGGCCTGGCCATTCCGGGCGAGCACGCCGAAGGCATCACCGACGCGCTCTCCTTCCTGCGGACTTACAACCTTCGCGGTTCGGTGCCGGTGGGCAAACAGGTCGTGGTCATCGGCGGCGGCAACTCGGCGATCGACGCCGCCCGCACGGCCGTGCGCCTGGGGGCCGAGTCGGTGACCGTGGTCTATCGCCGCAGCCGCGACGTGATGCCGGCCTACAAGGAAGAGATCGAAGAGGCCGAACACGAAGGCGTGACGCTGAAACTGCTCACCGCGCCCGTCGAGGTCATTGCCGCGGGCCGCCGCGTGGCGGGCATCAAGTGCCTGCCGATGCGGCTCGGCGAGTTCGACCGCTCCGGCCGCCGCCGCCCGGAAGAGAGCGGCGAGACCTTCATCATTCCGGCCGACCATATCCTCGTGGCCATCGGACAGACGCTCGACCTGAAGGGCATTTCCAACGGTTTTACGCTGGAGACCCGGCAGCGCGATTTCATCCAGGTCAGCCCGGTCACGGGGCAGACCTCGGAGAAATGGATTTTTGCCGGGGGCGACGCGGTGAGCGGGCCGTCTTCGGTGGTCGAGGCCGTGGCCGCCGGCGAGCGGGCAGCCGTGGGCATCGATCAGTATCTGACCGGACAGTCGCACGCCTTTTGGCGCGAGACCAAAGAGGTCGATACCTTCTTCGATCCCGACGCCGAACCGGTCGATACGCCGCGCGAGAAACTCGACCTGATTCCGGTCGAGCGGCGGCGCGAGAACTTTGACGAAGTAGAATTGCCCTGGCGGGAATCGGTGGCCGTGTGCCAGGCCAAGCGTTGCTTGCGCTGCGATTACGGCCGCCGCGAAACGGACGAACACTGATTTGGACTGCGGCGCGGGCATTGTGTACTCATGGTCGTCGCCGCTTTGGTTCGGGCACCACGTACTCATGGCCGGCGGAGCGGCTTTTTTGCGTTGCGGCAACGAGAAAGCCTCTCCGCGGCGAAAGCGGCGACGACCACGCAAGCGCGGCGCCCGCACCGCACTCCAAACGAAGAAGGAAAGCGAATGATCAACCTGACCATCAATAATTCCCCTGTTGAAGTTCCCGAAGGCGCGACGCTCTTGACGGCGGCCAGGCAAGCGGGCATCAAGATCCCCACGCTCTGCCACGTCGAGGGACTGCAGACGATCGGCGCCTGCCGCGTCTGCGTGGTCGAGGTCGAAGGGGCGCGGAACCTGTGCGCTTCCTGCGCCATGCCGGCGGCGGCGGGGATGAAGGTCTTCACGAACACCAACCGCGTCCGCAACGCCCGCCGCACCGTGGTGGAACTGCTGCTCTCGGAGCACAATGGCGAGTGCCAGACCTGCGACCGCAGCGAAGACTGCGAGTTGCAGGCCCTGGCCGCCGAGTTGGGCATCCGCGAAATCGCCTATAGCGGCGAGCGGACCCGCAAGCGGTTCGATACCTCGACGCCCGCCTTGCTCCGCGATACGGGCAAGTGCATCAAGTGCCGCCGCTGCGTGAGCGTTTGCGCGGAAGTGCAGCACGTCGGCGCGCTCTTCCCGCAGAACCGCGGCTTCGACACGGTCATCGGCCCGGCCTTCAGCCACGACCTGTCGACGGTGACCTGTGTGCAGTGCGGGCAGTGCGCGGCGGTTTGTCCCGTGGGGGCCATCACCGAGCGCGACCAGATCGAAGAGGTCTGGACGGCCCTGGAAAGCCCCGGCAAACACGTCGTCGTGCAGACCGCCCCCGCGATTCGCGCCGCCCTGGGCGAGTGCTTCGGTTATCCGCCGGGGACGCTTGTGACCGGCAAGATGGCGGCGGCCCTGCGGCGACTCGGTTTCCATGCCGTCTTCGATACGAACTTTGCCGCCGACCTGACGATCCTGGAAGAGGGCACGGAACTGCTCACGCGGCTTCGCAAGGCGGTCGTTGACAAGGCCCCCGTGGCCCTGCCGATGTTCACCAGTTGCTCGCCGGGTTGGATCAATTTCCTCGAGCATTTCCATCCCGACATGCTGCCGAACCTTTCCAGTTGCAAGTCGCCGCAGCAAATGTTCGGGGCCCTGGCGAAGACGTATTACGCCCACAAGCTGAACAAGCGGCCGGAGGATGTGTTTGTCGTTTCCATCATGCCTTGCACGGCGAAGAAATATGAATGCCAGCGGCCGGAGATGACCGCCAGCGGCGTCCGCGACGTCGACGTGGTGCTCACCACGCGGGAGTTGGGCAAGATGATCCACGCCGCGGGCATCGATTTCGACGCCCTGCCCGACGAAGAGATGAACGCCCCCTTGGGACTATCGACGGGTGCGGCCGACATCTTCGCCAATACCGGCGGCGTGATGGAGGCGGCCTTGCGCACGGCCTACGAGATCGTCACCGGCCGGCCGCTGCCGGCGGACAATCTGCACGTCGCGCCGGTGGCCGGCCTCAAGGGCGTGAAGGAGGCTTCACTCAAGATTGAAGGCGCGGTGCCCAAGTGGAGTTTCCTGGAAGGCGTGACGCTGAACGTGGCGGTGGCCCACGGGCTGAGCAACGCCCAGCGGTTGATCGCGTCCGTGAAGCGGGGCGAGGCCAGTTATCATTTCATCGAGGTCATGACCTGTCCCGGCGGCTGCATCGGCGGCGGCGGTCAGCCGCGGTTCACCGACAACCAGGTCCGCCAGGCGCGGATTGCGGCCATCTATCGCGAGGACGAGGGCAAGACGTTCCGCAAGTCGCACGAGAATCCCGACGTGCAGACGCTCTACGCCGAGTTCCTCGGCCAGCCCTTGGGCGAACGCTCGCATCATCTGCTGCACACAAAGTACACGCCCAAAGAAAGAGTGTAGCCCCGCTTCCGCCGATCCCGGACGCCATCCGTCTCCAGAGAAGTCCAGCGTATTCCCGCAAACTGGAAACTGTCTGGCAAGCCCTTGGCGTTCCAGTGAAGCGAGGAACTCTTCAACACGCATTGGCGGGTTCTTCGCGCTTTAACGGTGCCGCTGGCTGCTGTGCAGACGACGCTCGGGGCAAGGTTGAGTTCGTGCATGAGGCCCGAGTAGGCGTCGTGCTCCAGCCGCTCCCCAGGGGTTCTATTGCACTTACCTGGGGTCCGTATATACTCAGGGAAAAAGGAAGACACTCCCTGCGCCGAGTCCCGCCGCCATGAGCGAGGCGGAAAGCTCGGCAACGAAAGCGTGGAAAGGTCGGATACACATGGCCATCCAGGTCGAGTGTTCGCATTGCCGCCACGTGAATGTGGTCGACGCGCGGACGCGGCAAGACTATCCCTGCCAGCGGTGCGGAAGCCCGTTGGCCATTTGCCCGCATTGCTACCGGCCGCGAGCGGCGGAGGCGGTCATCTGCATTTATTGCGGCCTCGACTTCCGCACGGGCAAGCCAGTGGCCGCTTCGCCCGAGTCGCAGCAGCTTGGCGATTTTTCCCTCTGCCCCACGGCGCCGGGCGTGTGGCGGCTGAGCATGCGGCGGAGACTATTCGGCATGCCGCTGGACACACGGGAACTCCATTTGGCCGGCTTCGACAAGGTCTACTACGATACAGTCGATTCCTGGACGCTGAACGTAGCGCCCACCGACTCGCCGGAGGCGACGAAGTTCTCGCTCTCCGCGATGCTTTCGCTTCTCGTGCAGTTGCTCAAGCTCCTGGCGGTTTTCACTTGCGGTCTTGTCCCGTACTTGCTGCTCGTCAGGCTGACCGGCAATGCCAACTCCCAGCTCCTCTTCGAGGTCGGCTTTCTTGGGCCGCAAGACCGATTCTTGCGGGTCGAGCGCAGTCGCGACTCGGCGAGGATCCGCGCGATTGCCACCTGGCTTTCCACGACGTTGGGTCTGCCGATCGAACGGCGGGACCGCCGCAGCCCCGAGTAAGCCATCGTGATGTCATGTTGAGCCTGCTTTGTTCTCTCGTCAGAACTTCCCGAACTTCAAATACGCTTCCCGCGGATCGACGCCTTGCAGGATCGCGGTGCGGACCTTGTTCTCGGTCCGCATCACCTCTTCGACGTCCGCGACGACTTCCGCGGCCATCGACTGCGGAACAACCACCACGCCGTCGCGGTCGGCGAGAATCAAATCGCCGCTCTTCACGGACACGTCGCCGATGCGGATCCGCTCGCCAAACGTGTCCGCGGCCCAGCGGCCGACGACGTCGACGGGCGTGAAATAGCGGCACCAGACGCGGAAGCCGAGCGCCAAAATGTATTCGCTGTCGCGGCAGCCGCCGTCGACGATGTAGCCGCGTATGCCGCGGTAGCTGAGCGTCTCGCTCGATAGCTCGCCCATGTGCGCAAGCGTGGAATCGTTCGGCTGGCAAACCACCACGCTGTCGCGCGGGGCCCTGCTCAACAGGGCCGTCCAGGAAAGCAGCGTCTCGTGGGCATCGAGATTATCGCGGCGACTGCCCGACACCGTATAGACCACGCCCGCCAGCTTGCGGCTGGGGTCCAAGGGACGAAGCGTGTTGGGCAAGACGCAGTCGGGAAACCCCCGGGCACGCATCACGTCGTACACGGCCCCGCTGTACGCTTGCTCCAAACGGTCGGCCAGGGCGGAGAGAGTGGGATCGGTGTTCATGGGATTAGTCTGCGGAAGAAGGCGGCGCCGGCTCAAATTCTGCATAGATCGCCGGGTGGTCGGAAACGCGGCCGTAATCCGAATCGGTAAAGAGCATCCGCGCCGAAACGGCCTGCAAACGGTTGCCTTTCTTCATGAAGATATAATCGATCCGCCCGTCGTGGTCCGTCGCCTGGCCCGAGGAGTTCACCTTCAAGAATTGGTCTTCATACCTTTCCTCCGCGAGCCAATAGCCTTCGGAACCGACGGCATTGTTGAAATCGCCGCACAACAAAGTGGCCGCGACCTGGCCGCAGTGCCGCTGCTCCGCCCATTTCATCAAGTTCTGCAACTGTTCCCGGAAGCCCGCATTCCACCAACTGAGATGCACGGAAAAGACGTTGACTAATCCCAGATAGGGAACATCCACCTGGGCCATGACCACTTTCCGGGAATTGATGTTAGTGACGTCCTGAATAGGAGAGACATATCCGGAATCGTGAAAGGTGAGGGGATGCTTGCTGAGGATGGCACTTCCTTCCCGGTATTTTTGGAACCCCAGGTGCGACCAGTCGCCCTGATAATGGTAGGGCTGGGCCAGTTGGTCCTTGATAATCCGGGCCGCATTCGAATCCCAATCGCCGCGGCCGCTATTCCACAGTTCGCCCACCTCTTGCAAACAGACGATGTCCATATTAAGGTCGTTGATCGCCCGGGCGATGCGGGCGAGCTTGCCGATGGAATCTTCCTCCTGATAGCAATGCAGGTTCAACGTGAGGATCTTCAGCCGCTCGTGACGGGCCACATAATTGGCCCCAAGGTTATTGTCCCAGAGCGTCCCGCCGGCGGTTTCACAGCCGATCGCATACTCCACGCCGAAGGCGTCGCCCACGTTCAAGTGCGTGATCCAAATCCCGCAATCGTAACGGTTGGGATTGCGGGCGTTGCTCCCTAACAGTCGGTCCCAGTGTTTCCTGAGAAAGAAACAGGCGGAAGTCTGCACATGCCGCCAATGGTCCACGGTCCAGCGCACGCAAACCTCCTTGGGGCGCAAGCTGTGGCGGACTGCGACGGTAATGGGGTAATACTGCTGGCCCGGACGCAAGCCGGGCTGAAAATCGACGTTCACGACCGGGAAGCCGTCGCCGGCCCTGACGCCCGAATCCGCATTGATCGTGTAGTTGTGCCAGTCGTTATTGTCCCAGCAATCTTGCCCGCCGGCGCGGTAGTGCAAGGCGAATTGAACGTCCCCGGGCAGGGGAACTTCTTCCGCGGCCAGGCTGAAAAACGCCTCGGCAAACCAGATTTCACGTTGCTGGCCCGTCGAACTGCGGTACTCCGCCGGCAAGCTGTGCCACGCGCCGTCTTCTCCCGCCCAGACCACCTCGACAAGCTTTTCCACGGCCAGATGTTGGACCGTCATGGAAAACGCCAAGTGCTGGTGGGCGCTCCCTTCGTGCCGGACAATGACGTTCTTCGCCGATAAAAGCTGAATGGCCTTCATATTGATATACTAGCATGCCTAAATCTTGAAGGACAAGGAAGGAAAGCGGAAGAGACGCAGGATCTGATGAAACTCGTGAAGGTAGGCACGGGCCAGCGCCGGGCTGGCGGCGACTACCAGGAGATCGTGGGAAAAGGTCGACGTGTTGTACCAGTTGAAGCTGCCTTCCAAGACGATGTAGTCGTCGATCACGCAGTATTTGGAGTGCAGCGGGCAATACGGCACGCGGTGGTCGGTGACGCCATAGGCCAGGGCCATCGGAACGGCGGCGCGATGCAGCCGCGCCACGGCCGGGGTCAGCGGGCGGCGGAGCTCTTCCTCCATCGTGTATTCCTTGCCGGGGTCCCCTTGGCGGGCCATGTGGCCGTTGATGATCAGGTGCACGTCTACGCCGCGCCGCTTGGCGGCGATCAGGGCGTCCACCACGCTGTCGTGATATTCCCCTTGCAATTCGCCAAGCAAGAATAAGCAGGCCTTGATCGACCGTTTCGCGCGGTTGATTTCCGAGAGGATCGCGTGCTGCGGCCTGTAATACTTTCCGGCCATCGTGGCCTGGCGGCCGAACGTGTACAAGAGGTTGAAATGGCTTAACGGATCCACCCCGTAGCGTTGGACCACGCCGCCGCGAATGCTCTGAAAGACGTTATCCAACAGCCGGCAAACGCCGGGCGAATGGAAGGCCATGCCCGACTCCCAGTTGGCCCCCCAGCGGTCGAACGTGATATTGAAGGAGCCCAGGATGCAATCGTCGCTGCCGAAGATAATGAATTTGGTGTGCATGTCCGGCGCGACTTCAATGAGCGGATCGCGCGGCGTGCAGAACACACCCAGCAGATCAACCTTGGAACGTTTCAGGCGCAGATAGCGATCGCTATGGGTCAAGGTCATCTTGCGCCAGTCGACCACGCACTGTACGGCGACACCGTTCTCGCTGGCGTGGATCAGGTGATTGACGAAATCCCCATCGTCAATGCAGTCCACGCATACCTTGATACTTTGAGAGCCGCCCGGCTGACCTTGCTGCTTGCGGATGAGCTGGTCGATGCGATCATGAATATAGCGTTTGGGATGGTAGGGATGGGCCGGCTGCCCCTTGGTGAATTTCGGCACTAGTTGCAGGGCATCGAAATCTCGGTTGTAGCGGTCCACGTCGGCTTGCAGGGCCGCCGCATCCGCTTCGCCGGTGCGGTGATCGTTCGGCGCTGTCCGCTGCGCAGCGATGGCCCGCCGGCAAGGACGGTCTTCGTCCCAATGGCAGCGGTCCATGAAAAGGTACTCATGACGCGAGGGAATCGACTGGCCCTGGACATGCACCTCAAAGGAGAAGCCGACCTCGATTACCCGCCCTTCCTTGGGCGGAAAGGGATGAATGAAGAAATCGCGGGTAGCACGTTTGTGCCGGCTCCACTGCACGTCATAGGGGTCGGTGTCGACAATGAACTTCTCGCAGGCACCGTCGCTGCGACGAACCTTGAGGACCACTTTCAGATCGGCCTCCACGCCCCAAAACAGCTCGAAACGGATCCGTCCCCAGCGCAAGAAAAACGTCTCGTTGAACTCATTCCGGCGCAAAAAGCACACCCAATTCCCCTTCTATGGGGACCGCGTAATCTTCGGCACATTTCAACGGCATCTATTTGCGCACCTTCCCCATCGAATTCCGTCAACCCAGGGGTATCGGGCAAATCGAGCCACAACGTCGGCTAGGAGTGGAATCGCGGCGTTTGGCCGAACTTGCGCCACGGATCAATCCGGGCCACAAATGTGCTCGAACGTGTCGGCATTATACTTCGCCAGACCCATGCGGAGAAGTGTGCCAAAGAGGGCAAAGTCTCCTTCGTAGAACGGAATTCATTCCGTTTGTCTAAGAAAACGCCAACGGAATGAATTCCGTTCTACGAATTGACGCCACCGGTCAGAATAGTAGAATCACGGTCGTGTTGCCGCGGGGAATTCACTGCCGTCGGCGCGATGCGTTCTGAAGCACATACCTTGAGGAAAGCCATGTTTCGCAAGCACCAGGCCCGGATCTCGCTGTCTTTGTTTTTCTCCCTGCTGGCCTTCGCCACGGTATCGCGCGCCGAGGAGTTGCTGCTTCGCATTGGTCCCGGGTTCGCCATCTCCAAGGTCGAGGCAAGGGATGCCGAGGTGGCCCTTCGCCAGCGGGCCTTGGAAGTCGCCGCGGGACACAAGGACGATTGGCCGGGTATCACGCTCCACGCCCCCGCCGGCCGTTGGGACCTCTCAGCATTTCAAAGCGTGGCGATCGATGTGACGAATGTCGGCAGCCGAACCGGTGGATGTCGCCCTGCGTGTCGACAACCCCGGGGCCGACGGCGTCTCCCGCTGCCTGACGGGCCAGGTCCACTTGCAGCCCGCCGAGAAAAAGACCTTGAGCGTGGTGATCGCCCGGAAAATGCCGGAGGCACTGCGAGGTAAGCTGTTTGGCATGCGCGGGTTCCCGGGCGGATGGAGCGAGAGTGGCATCGACCCCGCGAACGTCGATAAGCTCCTGGTCTTCGTGCCTCGCCCCAAGACCGATCATCGCTTCCTGATCGCCAGCGTACGGGCCAGCGGCGCGTATCGCGAGTCGGCGCCGCCCGACGCCGCGCAGTTGTTTCCCATGATCGATGCCTTCGGCCAGTACATCCACAAGGACTGGCCCGGCAAGCTCCACACGGCCGCCGATTTCGCTGCCCGCAAGAAAGCCGAAGCCGAGGACCTGAGCAGCCACCCCGGGCCACGCGACTGGGATCAATACGGCGGCTGGAAGAGCGGGCCGCAACTGGCGGCCTCAGGCCGCTTCCGCGTGGAAAAGCGCGAGGGGAAGTGGTGGCTCGTGGACCCGGAGGGCCGCCTGTTCTGGTCCCACGGCATCGACTGCGTGCGGATGGAGAACTCCACGCCCACGACCGACCGTGAGCACTGGTTCGCCGCTCTGCCGGCCAAGAGCGATCCGCTGAGGCGTTTCTATGGTCACGGCAGTTGGGCCCCGCACGGATACTATCAGGGCAAGAGCTACGAGACCTTCAACTTCACCGGCGCCAACTTGTGGCGCAAGTTCGGCGACGACTGGAATCGGGTCTCCGCGGCGGAAGTCCACGTCCGGCTGCGAAGCTGGGGGATGAACACGATCGGCAACTGGTCCGACGCTTCGGTCATCATGCTCCGCAAGACACCCTACGTGGCCACGATCCACGTCGGCGGCCGCGAGATCGAGGGAAGCCAGGGCTACTGGGGCAAATTCTCCGACCCTTTCGACGCGAGTTTCGGCGAGTCGGCCCGTAAGGGGATGGCCGCCGAACGCAATCGGGCGGTCGGCGATCGCTGGTGCCTGGGCTATTTCCTGGGGAACGAGCTGAGCTGGGGCGACGAGACGTCGCTGGCCTTGGCCGCATTGACGTCGCCGGCCGACCAGCCGGCGAAGAAGGCGTTTCTCGCCGACCTGCAGGCCAAGTACGGCGAAATCGAGCGGCTCAACGCCGCCTGGGGCACGCGCCACGCCTCGTGGGCGTCGCTGGCCGAGGGCCGCACGGCACCCGACGCCAAGAAGGCCCACGACGACTTGGCCGCCTTCTACACCCGGACCGCCGAGCAGTTCTTTCGCATCTGCCGCGATGCCGTCAAGGAAGCCGATCCGCAGGGGCTCTACCTGGGTTGCCGCTTTGCCTGGGCCAACGACCTGGCCGTGCGCGCGTCGGGCAAGTACTGCGACGTGGTCAGTTTCAACCGCTACCAGCGGACCCTGGCCGATCTGCGTCTGCCCGAGGGCGTCGACCGGCCGGTGATCATCGGCGAGTTCCATTTCGGCGCCCTCGACCGCGGCATGTTCCATACCGGCCTGGTTCCTACGGCAAGCCAGCAAGAGCGGGCTTCGGCCTACCAGGAGTATGTCCGGAGTGCCCTGAAGAATCCACTTCTGGTCGGGACCCACTGGTTCCAATACGGCGACCAGGCCACTACCGGCCGCGGCGACGGCGAGAACTACCAGATCGGCTTCGTCGATATCTGCGACACTCCCTACCCAGAAACGATCCAAGCCTGCCGCGAGGTGGGCTACGGGTTATATCCTTGCCGGGCAAGCAAGTGACGTCCGGTTCGGCGAGGGTCTCCCGACCCCGCCGAGACATTCAACCGGTGGTCTCCCCGTTCGCTCACGAGACCGTCGGCCGGCAGCGTGGCTCGGTCAGAGACCGGCCACAACAGCGTTATTCCGACGCGAGCCGCCAGCGCAGAACCAGGCTGGATGACACGACGCCCCGGGCGGAGTAAGATAGTAGGTGAAACGCCGGGGTGCAAGTCGTAGAGCCGCCGGCTGAGCATTTTCAGCTTTGTACACTTTTTTCTCCTGGAGATCACTAAGATGCCTCGTACAAGTCGTCGTCAGTTCATTACTCATTTAGGCGCTGCGGGAGCGGCGTTGCCGCTGATCCTGCCGCGGCTGGCGCGGGGCGAGACCCAGGCCAGTAACCTGCGGGTGGGGTTCGTGGCGACGGGCGGCCAGGCCGGTTCACACACCGGTGCCGCCCATGGTATGGGTCTGAAATGCGTCTGCTTTGCCGAGGTGAACCGGTCGAATTGGAACGGCGTGCTGGGGAAGAATGGCTGGGAGAAAGCCAAGGGCTATACCGACTGGCGGAAGATGTTCGAGAACCACGCCAAGGAACTGGACGTGGTTTTCGTCGCCACGCCGGACCACAGCCATTTCGCCCCGACCATGACCGCCATCACCCATGGCATCCACTGCTACACGGAAAAGCCGCTGACCTGGGGAGTGCGGGAAGCCCAACTGCTGGCCGAGGCCTATGCCAAGAACCCCAAAGTCGTCACGCAGATGGGCAACCAGGGACACGCCGGGCAGGGCTGGCGGGTCGCCTACGAGTTCATCAAGGGGGGCGCGATCGGCGACGTGCTGGAGTTCCACACCTGGACCAATCGACCCATCTGGCCGCAGGGTGGCGACCGCCCCACTTGGAGCGACCCAGTGCCAGCGAACCTCGACTGGGAAGCTTGGATCGGCCCGGCGCCTATGCGGCCCTATGCCGAGCGTCATGGCAGGGGTGACAAGCGGCTGTACCAGCCGTTCGTCTGGCGTGGTTGGGTCGACTTCGGTTCCGGCGCCCTGGGCGACATGGCCTGCCACACGACCGACGGCATCTATGCGATCATGGAGCCCGGCTATGCTGCCACGGCCGAGCCGATCTTCATGACCGCGCCGATCAAGGAGCAATTCCCCAAAGGCATGACCATCAAGATGACCTTCCGCCCCAAGGCCGGTCGCCCCGGCTTCACCACGTACTGGTATGAGGGAAACTTGGCCGACGGTAAACCCAACATGCCGGCCACGCCCGACGAGTTGAAGTCCGACGGCCGCCAGTTGCCGCGGACGGGCAACATGATCATCGGCACCAAGGGCAAGATGCTCGTTGAGGGCGACTATTGGGACAGCCCCCGCTTGATCCCCAGTTCGAAGGCCAAGGAGTTCGGCAAGCCGAAGAAACTCTTGGAGCGTTCGCCTGGCCACCATGAGGAATTCATCATGGCCTGCCGGGCGCGAAGCCGCGCGAGTTCAGCCAATCGAACTTCAGCTACTCCGGCCCGATGGCGGCCAACGTGCAATTGGGCAATCTCTGCGCCGCGCGGGCAAGAAGCTGGAATTGGACGAAGAAGGCCGTATCACCAATGACCCGGCCATCAACGATCTGGCCTGGCGCGAGCCGCGCTCGGGTTGGGGCCCGTTGAAGTAAGGCGGTCAGGATGACACCAGGTACATCATCAGCCCGGGGGCTCATGGAGAGCCCGCCGGGCCCGACCACGGTGTTCGACGGCCGGCGCGTACCTGTACTTCGCCGGCACCGGTTACCTCGGTTTACAGGACAACCCGGAGATTATCGAGGCCCTCTGCGAAGGAGCGCGCAAATACGGCATCAACAGCGCGACGTTGCGGGCCACATTGGGCGATACGCCGCCTGTGCTCGAAGCCGAGTGCCTGGCAGCCACGTTCTTCGACCGCGAAGACGCTTTCTATTACGCCACGGGGTATGCAGGCAATTTCATCCTGGCCAGCACATTGGCCGAACGAGTCGATGCCGTGTTCGTCGACGAGCGGGCCTACTATTGCCTGCGGGAAGCGGCGCCCCTCGTGCGAGGGCCGGTACACTCGTTCCGCCATGCGGATCCGGCGGACTTGCGGAACTGCCTTCGCCGGCATCTCAAGCCGGCCCAGCGGCCGCTGGTCATGAGCGATGGCGTGTTTGGCGTCACCGGCGAAATCGCGCCGGTGGCCGATTACGTCGCCCTGTTGACCGATTACCCCGCCGCCACGCTGCTGCTGGACGATGCGCATGGCGTCGGCGTCCTGGGCGAAGAGGGCCGCGGGACCTTCGAGCACGCGAACCTGTACGACCGCGTCAATACGGACGACGCGACCGACCCGTCCCACGGTGGGCCGCGGTTGATGTTCAGCGCGACGCTCAGCAAGGCCATCGGCGGGTATGGCGGGATCATCCCCGGCAGCCGCAATTTCACCGAGCGGGCAAAAACGGCCTCTCGCTGGTTCGATTGCGCGAGTGCCCCGCCCGTACCTATCGCCGCGGCGACTGCCCGGGCCCTGCAAATCGTCATGGCCCACCCCGAGCTGCGCTTGCGCTTGCGCGAGAACGTCGGCCTGCTGCGCCGTGGCTTGCGGCAGATGGGCCTGGCGATCGCCGAATCGCCCGTGCCGTTCATTTACCTTCGAATTGGAAGCAGCGAGAACATGCAAAGGATCCAAACCGAGTTGCGGGCACGGGGAATTCTAATTCTCTATCACGGCGGCGAGACCGTCGGGGAATCGGTGGGCCACTTGCGTATGGCCGTTTTTGCCACGCATACCGAAGCGATGATCGGGCAGTTTCTGGAAGTGTTTCGCACGCTGATCTAGTTTCTGTTGCGGACACACTTGTAGGGTGGGCCGAGTGAAACGAGTCCCACCAAGAACACGCCAAATCAAGGATCGTGGGACTCGTAGAACTCGGCCCACCCTACAGTTCAACTAGCTGCCGCAAAAGAAACTGTTCAGGCGGCTGTGGTGTCGTTGAATCGGCGGGCCACGAGCAGGAAGGCGAGAAGCACGGGGACCATCATGAGCGTGAAGAGGCCGAAGTAGACGGTCGCCGTGAGGTGAACCGACCGGCTGCCCAGTGAAACCGTTTGCTCGTAATAGGGCGTAATCAACCCGTTGAGGATGTCGCCCAGCGACATCGTCAGCAGCCAGCAGGCCGTGACGAGGCCCTTCATCGAGTCCGGCGCGGCGGTAAATGCCAGTTCCAACCCGACGACCGAAATACAGACTTCCGCGGTCGTAACGACGAAATAGGCCGTGACGAGCCACCACGCTGAAATCCGTCCGACTTCGTGTGCGCGGGCCCCGGCCACGGCCAGGATCAGCGGCGTGGCCAGCGTGAGCACGAACCCGATGAGCATCTTGTCGGTCGGCCGGAGGCGCAAACCGGCCCGCGCCAGCAGCCGCCAGACAACCGCGACGACCGGTACCATGACCATTACGAAAATTGGGTTCAGCGCCTGGAACTGGTCGGCCACCAGCGGCCGTCCCAGCAGTTCGATGTGCAGCCGGTCGCGGAGGAAGGCCACCACGCTCCCCTGCCACGTTTCCGGGCTGAAGTCGAAGACGTTCAGGTCGACGTGGTCCCTGGCGAAGAGGATCCACGTGCTGTCGTACTGTTCGAGCACGCTCCAGAAGAATATCACGACGGCGAAGAGCGCGAGGATCTTGCGCAGCGCGGGCCAGTCCGCGCTGCGTTGCCGCGGAGTTGGCCGCACGCGGGGGATCGTCTCCTGGGCATAGAACGGTTTGCCCGCGACAAACAGCAAGAAGGCCACGACCATCAGCGCCGCCGGGAAGAGGAATGCAATGCGATAGCCATAGTAGTTGCGGATCAACGGCACAGCGAAGGAAGAGACGAACGATCCGGTGTTGATGGCGACGTAGAACATGCCAAACGCATCGCTGCGCAATTGTGTTTGTCCGGGCCGCTGCTGGTCGTAGGTCATGCCCATCAAGGTCGACAGATTGGGCTTGACCGCGCCCGCCCCCATGGCCAGCAAAGCCAGCCCGAACAACAGGCAAGGAACGTTCTGGAAGCCGAGTATCACGTGTCCGAGGATATAGGGCAGCGAGAAAGCGACGATCGTGCGGTACTTGCCGAAGTAATGGTCGGCCAGGAATCCACCGGCAAGCGGCAGGAAGTAACAGGCCGCCTTGAAGTAATTCACCGTGCGGCTCGCGGTTCCGTTACCGAAACCGAGACGTTCGATCATGTACAGCAGCAGGATCGCCTTCATGCCGTAGAAGGAGCAGCGTTCGGCGAACTCGCCCCAGAAGAAGAACCAGAAAGCGATGGGGTGCGACGTTCCGCGCGGCTGCCTGGGGCGATTCCGCGGAGGCGATCAGGGCGTCGGCTCCGACATTCGGCGCATCGTGCATCGAGAAGCTCAATTCCGCGAAAGTGTCATGTTCGCCAGCCTTACGTCACAAACCCTTCCGCCAATTGTGCATCTCCTATTGCCTGAAAGTCAAATGGGCGCATGGGGCAAAGGACGGAGGACGGGGGAAAGAGGACAGAGGACAAAGGATAGAGAGGCTATAATCTCGGACCGCGAGTTTCTGACGTCTGACTTCTGTCCTCTGGTCTTCCGGAACGGCACGGAGTCCGTTCCCTACAGTACTCTGCCCTCTTCCCTTACGGAACCGTCAGGTTGGTCGTGGCTTGGGCGGAACCGCTGTTGATGATCCTGGTGACAAACTGAATGCTGAAGGCCTGGCTGACGTATCTGGCGATCGCTTCGCTAGGCGTCTCTTGCAGGATCAGGACGTCGCCCGGCTGGACGAGAATATTCTCGCGGGGATCGTTCACGGCCCGATTCAGGTCGACGCAGATCGTGACCTGGCCATGATTGGGCGTCTTGCGGAGGACGGTCAAGAGACTGGGCGAAGGGTTGCCCAGCCCGGACTGGATCAGCGTTCCGCTCAAATTGCTGCCGCCGTAGGCCCCATTGAGCAGTGGGCCTTGCGCTTTCAGGACTGCCTCCACGACCGTCAGGTCGATGTCGCGGGGGACTGCAATCTGTTGCGCCGGCAGCAGGCCACCGGTGTAGTAGAATTGCGGTTCCATGGCACGCACGACGACGATGTCGCCCGTTTGCAGTATGGCATCCTGGGGGTTGAACGGCAGAGGTTCGCCCGGCCGCATGCGCATGGGGATGCGAATCGTTTTCTGGGCGGAATCCGCCTTCACCTCCGCGTACCCCCTGGGTTCCTCTCCCGGAACGAGAGGGGAGCCGGAGGCGGAGTCCCAGTAGCCGCGATAAATGATAGCTTCGTCGACGGCCTCCAGGCCCGGCAGTCCGCCGGTTTGTGCCAGGGCGTGCAGGACGTCGTTCTCGTAGGCGGCCAGTTCCACCACTGCGCCGCTTCCCTGCTGCTGGCCGCCGAGGATCGTCTGGGTGGTCGGTAAGCCTCGCAGGGCCTGGCTTTGGATAGCGAGCTGTCGCTGTGTTGAGTCCTCGCGGAGCACGAGGACCGAGATGTGGCGCGGCGCATGAGGGTCACCAGGATCCGCCGGTCTTCCGGCCGCAGGATTCGCTTGTCTCCGTAGGCCTTGGCGATGGCTCGTTCCGCTTCCGGGACTGTGAGGCGATCGACCAGCACGGGCTCGACCAGCGGCACTGGCACCCGGCCATCTTGGCGGACCGGCATCGGGTAGCCAAACGCGGGCGGCAGATTGGTCCCCTCCGGGATATTGACCGGGGGCGGCTGATCGGCCTGACCCAACACGCCCTCGATATAGACGCCTAGGATGTCGCCCGCCGCCAGGCGATAGACTGCCGGTGGTTGCTGGCGGAGCAGCGAGAGCGGAATCGGTTTCAGATCTTGCTTCGACTTGGCCAGCAGCTCGTCGGAAAGGATCCGCACGGGGACGCCGTTGGCCACGGGATTGGTGATCGCGGCACACCCGCCGAAGTAAACGCACATCAATAGCCCCAGCGCCGGTAGGACGGACCGCGTGGCAGGGTGAGCCGACGGGCACCGACGCGCAGCGATGCTCGGCGAGTCCCACCGATAATACTCGTATCGAGATGGTCGATTGCGCGGCATGTTGAGCCTAGATGACTATGTATCCGGGTGTGGCCGCAGGGCTTCGTTCAGCCGTCTGATTTGTTCGCTGTCTCGTAGCATGTTGTCGGCGGCGTCTTGGGACTGGCGCTGGCGCTTTAGTTCAGCCGGGGCATCATCGATTTGCTTCGGCTTGGATTGTGGTGTAGCCGTCCCGACTGCCGAGGGCAGGCCAGACGCCGGCGGCACTTCAAGCGACAGGCGAGGCACCGGCGCCACTTGCGGTTGCCGGGAAGCCGAGTTGGTGCTGGGCGGAACTGGCTCTTGCGGCGACGTCTGCAGCACTTTGCCCGGCGGCACGACCGGCGGGGAGTGCAGCGGGAGGTCGGCGGGCGACGGGGTCGGGATCACCTCGATGGGCCGCGCCGCTCGATCTGCCCCGGAGGTGCTGTCGAGGGCAGGGCGTCGTTGCACCGGCAGAGCGACGAGTGGATGGTGGCTTGCTCTCGGTAACCGCCCTCTCGGACCTTGGCGGCCCCGCGGCGGAAGCCGGCAAACCAGTCGTCGACGGCCTGGTGACCTTGGGGCGTTCGGTAGTCGAGGTTCCACAGGCATCGCGGCGGCACCGGCGGCGGTTCGCCCGTCCCGCCGGCATACAAGTAGTCTGCAAACCCGTCTTTGAAACCCTGCTCGAACTCCCTGGAGCAGGCAATTCCTGGGTTTTCTTTGAGCATGGCAAACCAGGCTTCATTGGCGAGCTCGCAGTATCGTTCCCGCGTGCGGCTGTCATCTTTCCTGGCGGAAAAGGCCGACGGTTCGCGCCATAAGGTCTGGCAAGCGCTTTGGTAGACGCTGCAGCCCGACAGGAGCAAGCAACCAAGGAAGCCTAAGATGACGTTTCGGATTCGATTCATGAATGCCCCAAAGAGCCGTCTGTTCAGGCTTCACTCACAGGCGGCCCCGGTATGCAATGTCGCGCGGCCGAGTTTTTGTATCCATGATCTGGCAAAGGACGCCATGGCTGGCGTACTTAAACGGTTATATCGAATATCCGGATTGAATTGATTAGATAGACTTGGTAGATGCTTGCGGTAATTGTGAGTTATTCACTACCAGCCACAAGACGTAGACGTGGGGCTGCGAGGTGGGTTTTCAACGAGTGGCGGCCTTATTGTCCCAGCCGGGAAGCCATAGGCTGGGGGCTCGTGCATGCGCAAGAAGAGACGTGTTCCGCGGATGCCATAGGAGCCAGAAGCGCAAGCGAGGACAGGGTTTCCGTTCATGAAGCCGTGAGGCTCTTGGGCTTGGTTCAGAAACGGGGACTGGCTCCGAGCCGAATAGCGATTAGGCCGCAAGAAATGGACGCCGGCGAGGTGCCTGTCCCCATTTCTGAACCAAGCCGGCTTTTGCGGTAGGAAACCGCCTAAAAGCGGGGCTACGAGCAACGCTCCCAGGTTGCCTTGCTTGTCCCGGCGGTTTGTCCAGACTAGCATGAGGAATGCGCGAGCCACTTCGTACCATATATGGCATGAAACCCCGGCGAGAAGCGAACCATGATGAAACGTCGGCCATCGTCTATCTGACCCTCGGAACGGTGCTGGCACGGATGGTTGCCCGGCGTCCGCTCAAGGTCTGCTTCCTGGCAGTGGCCTTCCTCCTGACGGGGGTTGTTGGTTGCAGTCGCGTCTATATGGGGGTACATTACCCTACCGATGTCCTGGCGGGATGGACGGCCGGGCTGGTTTGGGCCAGCCTTTGCTGGCTCGTGGCCCGCAGACTGCAATGCCGTGGTAGGATCGAGAAACATCTTCGAGTTTGAACCTTACCGAGGAATTACTCATGAAAGCCCTTTCTCTTATGACACTGGTTGTGTTTGGCACTTCCATCTGCTGCGGGGCCGACTTGCCGCGGAGCAGCCCGGAGGCCCAAGGGGTCTCGTCGCCGGCCATCCTCTCGTTCATCGAGGCGGCCGACAAGCAGATCGACTCGATGCACAGCTTCATGCTCTTGCGGCACGGTTGCGTGGTTGCGGAAGGCTGGTGGTCGCCGTACAGCGCGGCATCGCCCCACTCCCTCTACTCGTTGAGCAAGAGCTTCGCATCGACGGCCGTAGGGTTGGCCATCGCCGAGGGCAAGCTCGGCCTGGACGACAAGGTGCTGAAGTTCTTTCCCGAAGATGCCCCGCCCGAACCGAGCGACAACCTGAAAGCGATGCGCGTCCGCGACCTGCTCTGCATGTCGACGGGCCAGCAAAACGAGCCGCCGCGGACGCCGGACCGGCCCTGGACCAAGACCTTCCTGGCGGAGCCCGTCCCGTTCAAGCCGGGCACTCATTTCCTCTACAACACCTCGGCCACGTACATGCTCTCGGCGATCGTGCAGAAAGTGACGGGCATGACCGTGCTGGATTATCTCCGCCCGCGGCTGTTCGAACCGCTGGGCATCGAGCACCCGACATGGGAATCTAGCCCGCAAGGCGTCACGCTCGGCGGTTACGGCTTGAGCATCCGCAGCGAGGACATCGCGCGATTCGGCCAGCTTTACCTGCAGAAGGGGAAGTGGCAGGGGAAACAGCTCGTGCCCGCGGCGTGGGTCGAGGCCGCGACCGCCCGGCAGGTCTCGACCGGAAGGGACCCCAAGGGCGATTGGGGCCAAGGCTACGGGTATCAGTTCTGGCGCTGCCGGCATGGCGCGTTCCGAGGCGACGGGGCGTTCGGGCAATACTGCGTGGTGTTGCCCGAGCAGGATGCGGTGATCGTCATCACCAGCGGCGTGAAAGACATGCAGGCTGTCCTGGATCTGGTCTGGGGCAAGCTGCTTCCGGCCATGCGGCCGTCGGCGTTGGCCTCCGATGCTGCGGCCGAGGAGAAACTCCGCCGCACGCTGAAGGGGCTTGCGTTGCGTCTCCAGGAAGGCGCCGCGGAGGCGGCGAAGGTATCGGGCAAGAAATACGTATTTCCGGCCAACCCGCTCAAGTTGGAAGCGATCACGCTCGTGAATGACGGAAAAGACGGCGTCGTGACTCTCGTCATGCGACAGAACGGCGTCGAGCAACGGATCGCCTGCGGTCGCGGCGCGTGGTGCAAGGGGCGGATGGCGTGGCGGATGGCGGGCGACTCGTCAGCCCCGCAACCGGTAGCGGCCAGCGGCGCCTGGACCCAGGAAGGCACGTTCACGGCCAGGCTCTGTTTCTACGAAACGCCGTTCCTATGCACGGTCACGTTGAAGTTCTCCGGCAAGGAGTTGCGCTGCGGTTTGGAGGCCAATGTAGGTTTCGGTCCGACCAAGACACAACTGGTGGGGACGGCCGAGTAAGAAGTGCAGAAGTAGGGTGGGCTCTGGCCCGCCCTCTCGAGATAATAGGCGGGCTAAAGCCCACCCTGCTGCTTACAGCCCAAGAATTCGCCGGTTCTCCCCTCCGAACGGTTACAATACCAGCATGTTCCAACTCGTCTCTCCCTTTCAGCCCGCCGGCGATCAGCCGCAAGCCATTGCCAAACTCGTCGAGGGCCTGCGCGAAGGCAAGCGAGAACAGGTCCTGATGGGCGTGACCGGTTCGGGCAAGACGTTCACCATGGCCAACGTCGTCCAGGCCGTGCAGCGGCCGACGCTGGTCATGTCGCACAACAAGACCCTGGCGGCCCAGCTCTACTCGGAATTTAAGGAGTTCTTCCCGCACAACGCGGTACACTATTTCGTCAGCTATTACGATTACTACCAGCCCGAGGCCTACATCCCGCAGCGCGATATTTATATTGAAAAAGACGCCTCGATCAACCAGCAGATCGATCGCCTGCGGTTGGCGGCCACCAGCGCCCTGGTCAGCCGCCACGACGTGCTGATCGTGGCCAGCGTGTCGAGCATCTACGGCCTGGGCTCGGCGGATGACTACCGCGCGATGATGGTCGGCCTGAGCGTGGGCAAGGTTGTCGATCGCGATTTCATCTTGAGCAAGCTGGTCGATATCCAATACGAACGGGCCGACTTCGAGTTCCAGCCGGGCAGGTTCCGCGTCCGCGGCGATTGCGTGGAGATCTGGCCGAGCTACGAGGAAGTCGCCCTGCGGGTCGAGTTCTGGGGCGACGAGGTCGAGCAGCTTTCGATCATCAATCCGACCAGCGGCGAAGTCATCGAGCGCAAAGAGGAGGTGTACATCTTCCCGTGCAAACACTTCGTCATGCCCGAGGAGCGGATCAAGGCGGCCGTGGATGAGATCAAGCGCGAGCTGGAAGAGCGGCTGGAACGCCTCCGCCTGGACGGCAAGCTGCTGGAGGCCCACCGGCTCAACGCGCGAACGCGGTTCGATTTGGAGATGATGCAGGAAGTCGGCTACTGCCCGGGCATCGAGAACTACAGCCGGCCCTTGAGCGGCCGGCCGGCGGGCTCGGCGCCGGAAACGCTGTTCAGCTTCTTTCCGGACGACTTCCTGTTGCTGGTCGATGAGTCGCACGTCACCGTGCCGCAAATCCGCGGCATGTATTTTGGCGACCACAACCGCAAGGTGACCCTGGTGGAGCATGGTTTCCGCCTGCCCAGTGCCTTGGACAACCGGCCGCTGCGGTTCGAGGAATGGGAAAACCGGTTCAAACAAGTGATCTTCGTCTCGGCCACACCGGGGCCCTATGAATTGGGCAAGACCGGCGGCGAGACGGTCCGGCAGGTGGTCCGGCCGACGGGCCTGCTGGACCCGGAGATCGAAATCGCCCCGGCACGGACCCAGGTGCCGCACCTGCTGGAATTGATCCGCCAACGGGCCAAGGCGGGCGAACGCGTGTTGGTAACGACGCTCACCAAGCGGCTTGCCGAGGACCTGGCGGCCTATTTCAGCAAGCAGGAAGTCCGCTGCAAGTGGCTGCACAGCGAGTTGGACGCCTTCGAGCGGGTCGAGTTGCTCCGCGATCTGCGGCAGGGACATTTCGACGTGCTGGTGGGGGTGAACCTGCTCCGCGAGGGCCTTGACCTGCCCGAAGTCTCGCTGGTGGCCATTCTCGACGCCGACAAGGAAGGCTTCTTGCGGAGCGAAACCTCGCTCATGCAGACGATCGGCCGTTCAGCCCGAAACGTCAACGCCAAGGTGCTCTTGTACGCCGACAAGGTGACCGACTCGATGCAGCGGGCGATCGACGAGACCCGCCGTCGCCGCGAGATGCAGCAGGCCTACAACGCCGAGCACGGCATCACGCCGGAAACGATCCGCAAGGCGATCCATGCGGGCATCGAGTCGGAGGCGGCCGCGCATGCCAAGTCCTACGCGGCGGTGGGCCGGGGCGACGAGGCCCAATACATTACGGAAGAGTTTCTCGCCGAGCTAGAGGTCGAAATGATGGCTGCGGCCGAGGCGTTGGAGTTCGAGCGGGCCGCGGCACTCCGCGATCGAATCCAGCAGATGCGTGCGCAGATGGGCATGTCGGTGGCCGACGCCGCGGTAGAGCATGCCACCCGCGGCCACCGTGGCAGGAAGAAGCCGCAAGCGACAGGTGGACGGATTCCAAGACCGAAGCGAGGCGTGTAACGGCTGTTGTGGCCGGTCTCTGACCGAGTCACACTGCTGACCGGAGGTCTCGTGAGCGAATGGGGAGACCTTCGGTCGGACATGTCGGCGGGGTCGGGAGACCCGCGCCGAACCTGACGGCACCGTGTTGTGGCCGGTCTCTGACCGGGTCACACTGCTGAACGGCGGTCTCGTGAGCGAATGGGGAGACCTTCGGTCGGACATTTCGTCGGGGTCAGGAGACCCGCGCCGAACCTGACGGCACCGTGTTGTGGCCGGTCTCTGACCGAGTCACACTGCTGAACGGCGGTCTCGTGAGCGAATGGGGAGACCTTCGGTCGGACATGTCGGCGGGGTCGGGAGACCCGCGCCGAACCTGACGGCGCAAAAACAAAGGGAAGGCCGTTCCAAAGAACGCCCTTCCCCTTATTCTCAGGCAAATGCCGTGTTGTAGGGAACTACTTGGTGGCGGTGCCCTTGGGAGTCTCCTTGGGGGTTTCCTTGCCGGTGTCCTTGCCAGCGGACGTGGTCGTCTTCCCGCTGGTCGTTGTCTTCTTCTCCTCGCCGCAACCAACAATCATCATGCCCAAACTCAACAACGTGAGCAACGCAAAAACCTTCTTCATTTCTTCCACCTTAAACCAAAGGTACTGTGTTTTTTTCGCCGGAACCTTTCCGTCGTCATATCTTAGATTCCAGGCACTAGGCTTTTATTCCCCGCTTAGTTACAATTTCTTCCAAGTTTCGCCAAACGGTGGGGTGAGCAGGCGGAAAAGTCAACCCAGTGCCCCCCAGAAGGCTATTTTCGTGCGATTTCGGCAGTTTTCCCGCCAATTAGGGAATAAATCTGCTTCTTGGCCTCTCTAAAAGGTAAGGGCCCGCGATGGCCAGTGATCGCAACAACTCGAGCATCCAGCGGCTGATCGACGATCATCTTGACGCCGTTTACCGGTATGCGTACCGTATGACGGGCGCGGTTCACGATGCCGAAGATTTGACGCAGCAGGTTTTCCTGCTCGCCCAAGAGCGGGTGGAGCAGTTGCGCGAGGTCGAGCGGGCCCGGGGCTGGCTCTTCACCATTTTGCGGAATTGCTTCCTGAAAACGGTGCAGCGGGCGCAGCCGGTTCCAGTCACCAGCGTGGGCGTGAACCTGGAAGAGGTGCCAGCCAAAAACCAGATTGGCCAGACAGTGACTGAAAATGGCTACGCCGTGGATGGGGCCGAGTTGCAGGCCGCGATCGACGAGCTGCCCGCGGAATTTCGCGTGGTGGTGGCAATGTTTTACTTCGAGGAGTGTTCGTACCGCGAAATTGCCGAAAAACTTGATTTGCCGATGGGGACCGTGATGAGCCGCCTGGCAAGGGCCAAGGGGCATTTGCGGTCGCGGTTGTTCGAAACCGAACCCGTGCGGGCCAAGCCGACACCCGTACGGTAGCGTTTAAGCCGGGGCACCCGGGGTACCCGGGGCACCCGGGGCACCCGCTTGCGGGTCGCGGGTCGCAGGTCTACGGCGGAGTGGTTGAGAACAAAGGTAATGTGAGGAAGCTTTGATGGATTATCTGTCAGGACGCCGGCAGCGGCTTTGGGAAGCGATGGAGTCGTGCCGTAGCGGCAGCGACGACTTGAGCGATCCACAGCTCGCCGACTTGGCGGCTCAGTTGGCGGAAGATCCGGAGCTTCGTGTCCAATTTCAGCGTTTGCAACAGGCCGATGGGGCAATCAAGGCAGCTTTTGCGAATGTGCCCGTTCCCGCCGGGCTAGCCGATCGAATTTCACGGCGCTTGGCCGAAGCAATGTCGACGGCTGCTTCGGGATCCTTGCCGGCTGTGGATTCCATTGTTTCGCCCGCCGTTGCAGCGCCTGCGGCAATCACGCCCGACTCCCCGGTTCCGCTTCGAGAACCAAGGGAGCGGTTTTCGCGGCGCCGGTTGCTGGTCGGCTTCACCGCGCTTTCGGCCGCTTTGTTTGCCGCCGTTTGGATCCAGACTCACCGGCCCCGGCACGAGACGCCGGATTCCGTCCTCGACGAAGCCATGAACTTCTTCGATAAGGACAACAATCAGCCCCCTGGCGAGTTGGTTGCTCCGCCGGTTGAGTACCCTCGTGATATCGTGAAGTTGGACGGCGTTCGCTGGCGACATGTCGATAAGTTTCTGGGCGATCCGGCCGTAGCCTACGACTTGCCCACGATCCACGGGCGAGCCACGCTTTATGTCGTCCAAAGGACCGTCACGGGCCTGCCGTCGATGCCGCCGCCTTCGCCCCGATCGAGTACCGGTGGCAGGTCGGCCGCCGCTTGGCAGGCGGGAAACATGCTCTACGTCCTGGTCGTGGACGGTGATGCCCGTATGTACTCCAGCTATCTCGATCAATCGCACGGGCCGCTGACGTAAGTTACCTGTACCCGGGCCAGCGGAGCTGCTCTTCCCAAACGACCTGGTCGCCGCGAAAGAACCAAACGAAGATCCGGCCTGGCTTGGCGAACTCGTCCCGATCGAGGTCCAACGACAACGTCTCCTTATCGACTGCCCAGGTATCCAACTGCAAGTAGGCCGCCGCCGGATACTCATCCGAGGCTTTACTATCTTCCGCATGAACTTGGACATGAACGCCCTGATTGCCCAACGCATTGCGGCGGCCGATCATCTTGTAGACGATCTTGTCTTTGGTGAAGCTGTGGGTCCGGCCGCCTTCGCCCGGATGGTCGAGGCAGGTATACAAGGCGTCGCGAACCGTGCCTTTCAAATGCTCCGCGAAGTAGATCGGAGAGACTGTGACGCCCGTGACTTTTTCCGCCTGGAGATTGGAGGTCGCCGTTCCACCGGTATCCCCTTTCGGCTCAGAAGAGGTGTCCCCTTTCGGCTCAGGATCGGGCAGGAGCCGAACTTCCACCGAAGAATTTGGAAACAAGGACCAGCGGAAGTGAATGGTCAGCGTCTTCAGCCCGCCGCGCTCGGGAATAATAGCGATCGATGTCGGGCGAGCCCCCATCTTGGGGCGTTTGGGCCGGTCGGCATCGGCATCAGTGTCGGGTTTCGACTCGGCCGGGCCTTGGCTCGCCACCGGCTGATCGGCTGTAGCCCCACCTGCTGGTGGAACGGTTCCTGCCGTCTTTGGTTTGGCGTCGGCGCCCCAAAGCACGACGGGAGCGAGAAACAGTGGCAGATTCAGTAGCAGTGAGCGGAATAAATGTTTCATTGGCCTGTTTTCCAACAGCGATCTTCAGGATGCCCAAATCTTATTGTACCCTCGTCCCCCTTGCATTACGACTAAAGTCGGTTATACAATAACGATTCTATGAATTGTCACTTGCTCCGAGCCAGAGGGAGAATTGGATGGGCCAATCCTGTGAAGTATGCGGTCGCAAGCCGGTCACCGGCAATCAGATAACCACGCGTGGTAAGGCGAAATACCTCGGTGGGGTGGGTACCAAGGTGACAGGCATTTCCCGTCGGACGTTCCGCCCCAACCTGCAGACAATCCATATTACGACACCCAACGGCACCAATCGCACCGCGCGGGTTTGCACCCGCTGTATTCGCAGCGGCGCGGTGAAGAAGCGTGTCCGTGCCGTACCGTTCCGCCTGCCGAAGACGGCCAAGCCCTCCTGACCATGTCGTTGTCCCGCGCCGAGGTCGAGAAGATCGCCCTGCTCGGTCGGTTGTTGCTTTCCGAAGAGGAACTGCAGCGGATGACCGTGCAGTTGGGTGATATTTTGGGCTACATGGACTTGCTGGGCGAGGTCGACACGACGCATGTCGAGCCGATGGCCCACGCGCGCGACATGGCCAACGCGTTCCGCGAAGACGTCGCTGGCCCGAGTCTAGATCGCGGGCAGGCGTTGGCCAACGCCCCGCACCGAGACGAGGAGTGTTTTCTCGTACCCGCCGTACTGTAGGTCTCTTCTGCCGGAAGGGACTAATGTGTTCGGTAGCGCGCAGAGGCTGTGCCTTTCGCGCTGGTCTAGGCACAATTATCCCTCTCGGCAGGTAGGTTCTTTCTGCCGGAAAGGACCATTGTGCGACGACTATTTGACCAACTCGAAGCCTTCCCAACAACTTGACGCACAATCGTCCCTCTCGGCAAGAGGGACCTACTCATCATGACGCTGACTGATCGCACCGCCACAGAACATCTGGCCGATTTGACGGCCGGACGCATCTCGTCCGTAGAACTGACGCGGGCTTACCTTGACCAGATCGAGCGCCACGACGATCGCGTGCGGGCCTTTTTGAGGGTCGCCCCCCAGGCAGCTCTTCAGCGAGCGGAAGAAATCGATCGCCGCCGGGCGGCCGGTCAGCCGTTGGGCCGTCTGGCCGGGCTGCCGGTGGCGATCAAGGACGTGCTCTGCACGCAAGGCGAACTGACGACCTGTGCATCGCGAATCCTGGAGAACTTCCGCCCGCCCTATGACGCCACCGCGGTCGCCCGGCTGAAGGCGGCCGATGCCGTGCTGATCGGCAAGACTAACATGGACGAGTTCGCCATGGGCGGGTCGAACGAGAACTCGGCCTTTCACCCGACGCATAACCCTTGGGATTTATCGCGGATTCCCGGCGGTTCGAGCGGCGGCGCGGCGGCCTGCGTGACCGCGCGGATGGCGCCGCTTTCCGTCGGCACCGATACCGGCGGCTCGGTCCGCTGCCCCGCAGCGCTGTGTGGCGTGTCCGGGCTGAAGCCGACCTATGGCCGCGTGAGCCGCTATGGGCTGGTGGCCTTCGCCAGCAGTCTCGACCAGATCGGCCCTTTGGGCCAGACGGCCGAAGATCTCGCCTTGCTCTTGGAGGTCCTCGCCGGCCACGATGCGGCCGACTCGACTTCCGTCGATCTGCCCGTGCCGCAGTATACCAAGAGCGTGCGGCAGCCGTTGGCCGGCCTGCGATTGGGCATGGTTCGCGAGCATTTTGGCGACGGTCTCGATGCGGAGGTCGACGCGGCGATCCGCGAGGCGGTCCGCGTCTACGAGTCGCTAGGCGCGGCGGTCACGTGGCTCTCGATGCCGCACAGCAAATACGCCGTGGCGGTTTACTATATCATTGCCCCCTGCGAGGCGTCGAGCAACCTGGCCCGCTACGACGGCGTGCACTATGGCTATCGCACCGACGAGAAGCAGATGCTGGTCGATTTACAGGCTGAGCAAGCCCGCTTGCAGAAGGCTGGCGACAAGAGAGTGCTGGAGAACCTCGACAATCCGCTGATCCGCCTGTATCGCCGCAGTCGGGCCGAGGGTTTCGGGCCGGAGGTGAAGCGGCGGATCATGCTCGGCACCTATGCTTTGAGCGCCGGCTACTACGACGCCTATTACAAGAAGGCCCTCCAGGTCCGCCGTTTGATCCGGCAAGATTTTGATCACGCTTTCCAGGAGGTCGATTTGCTCATCGGTCCGGTCACGCCCACGCCGGCCTACAAGATCGGCGAGAAGATCGGCGATCCCTTGGCCATGTATCTCTTCGATCTTTACACGGTGAGCACGAACCTGGCCGGCATTGGGGCCTTGTCGATCCCCTGCGGGTTCAGTTCCGCCGGGCTGCCGATCGGTTTGCACCTCCAGGCCCCGCCCTTCGAAGAAGAGCGGTTGCTCCGCGGGGCCCACATGTTCCAGCAGGCGACGGATTGGCACAAGCGGAAGCCGGGGCTCGGGTGAGGGGGGGCGATTGTTTCGTAATGCGCGTTCTGGCGATAGGGGACATACATGGATGCTCCCAAGCGTTGGTTTCTTTGGCGGATGCCGCGCAGATCATGCCTGACGATTTGATCGTCGCGTTAGGAGACAACGGCGACGGGTCGCTACTGGCAGGCAAATCAGCGAGGAGAGCAAAGATCGGAGCATCTTTAACGACTACTATCTGGACAGCGCAGCGCGTGCCGCGATATAATGAGTCGGTGGTAACAAGGGGCTCATAGAAGAAGTTTGCGAAAAAGCGTGGCAGAAAAGACCAACCGTGGAGATTACAACGATCGGACGAGTTACGGTTGAGGCCCGAATTGCCAATTTCCAGGACGCCTATCAAGCAAACAAAGGCCTCTTGCCACAGGACAAGGTTCGGGCCGTGCAGGTGCCCGACGCCCTGATAGACACTGGGGCCATGCTGCTTTCGATGCCAAGTCGGCTTATTAAGGAACTTGACTTGGTGCGTCAACGGACGCGCACGGCACGAAGCGCCGCCAGCCTGATATCTTTTGGGATTTATGAACCGGTAACGTTGACGGTGCAGGACCGCGACTGCGTGGTCGAAGTTGCTGAATTGCCCGACGACTGTCCCGTGCGTATCGGCCAGGTGCCGTTGGAACTGCTCGATCTCGTCGTTGATCCGGCTGGACATCGCCTGATCGGCAACCCGGACCACGGCGGCGAACACATGATGGAAATGTTTTGGAACTGATGCCCCCCCCTTACACCATCGTCATCGGCCTGGAAGTCCACGTGCAACTGCTCACCGAGAGCAAGATGTTCTGCGCTTGCAGCACGCGGTTCGGCGCCCCGCCCAATACGCAGACCTGCCCCGTGTGCATCGGCATGCCGGGCACGCTGCCGGTGATGAACCGCCGCGCGGTCGAGCTATCGGTCAAGGCGGCCCTGGCCCTGAATTGCCAGATCGCCCGCTTTACGAAGTGGGACCGCAAGAATTATTACTACCCCGACCTGCCCAAGGGCTACCAGATCAGCCAATACGACCTGCCGCTGAGCTACGACGGCTGGCTGGCGATCGGCGATCCCAAGGGCGCGTTCGCCCCCAAGCGGGTCGGCATCATCCGCGCCCATCTCGAAGAGGACGCGGGCAAGAGCATGCACGATGAAGTGGCCGGCAAGGCCGACAGCCGCATCGACCTGAACCGGGCCGGCACGCCGCTCTTGGAAATCGTCAGCCAGCCCGACATGCGCTCGCCGGCCGAGGCCAAGGCCTATCTCACCGAGTTGAAACTGCTGCTGAACTACCTGGGCGTCTCCGACTGCAACATGCAGGAAGGCAGCCTCCGTGTGGACGCCAATATCAACCTGCACCTCGACACGCCCACGGGCCGCGTGGCCACGCCGATCGTCGAAGTCAAGAACATGAACAGTTTCCGGGCCGTGGAACGGGCCATGACCTACGAGGCCCAGCGGCAATATGAAATCTGGCAGGAAACCGGCAAGCGGCTCGGCGAAGTGCCCAAATCGACCCGCGGCTGGGATGAAACCACGCAGACGACTTACCTGCAGCGCGAGAAGGAGGAGTCGAGCGATTATCGCTATTTTCCCGAGCCCGACCTCGTGCCCGTCACCACGACCGACGCCCAGGTTGAGCGGGTCCGCGCGTCGCTGGGCGAACTGCCCGCCGCGCTCCGCTGCCGGTTGGAAAAGACCTGCGGCATCACGCCTTACGATAGCGATGTGCTGGTGAATCAGGGGCGGGCATTGGTGGACTACTACAGCGAACTCGCGGGGATTCTGGGCGACGGCAAGCTGGCCGCCAACTGGGTCCAGCAAGACGTGTTGCGGACGCTCAACGAGCAGCAGTCCACCATCGAGCAGTTCCCCTTGCGGCCCAAGCAACTGGCCGAGTTGATCGACACCGTCCGCCGGGGCCAGTTGACCACCAGCCGGGCCCGTGAAGTGTTTGCCGAGATGCTCGCCGGCGGCAAGTCGTTGGAGGAGACGATGCAATCGATGGGCATCGCCGCCGTCGATGAATCGGAGTTGGAGAACCTCTGCCGCGCGTTGCTGGCCGCCAATCCGAAGGTCGTCGCCGAATTCAAGGAAGGCAAGCCCAAGGGCCTCGGGCAGTTGATCGGCCAGGCCAAGAAGATAAACCCCAATGTCAACCCGAATCGCTTTCGGGAGTTGTGCGAGCAGATGATTCAGCGAGGAAGCTGATGCCCATCATCACCCTCACCACCGACTTCGGCACCGGCAGCCCGTACGTGGCTGCAATGAAGGGCGTGATTCTTTCGATCAGCCCGGCGGCGACGCTGGTCGATATCTCGCACGCCGTTCCGGCCCAGGACATCGCCCGCGGTGCCCTCGTCTTGGAAGACACCACGCCCTGGTTCCCCGACGACACGATCCACGTGGCCGTCGTCGATCCGGGCGTGGGCACGGCGCGGTCGATCCTTTATGCCCGCATCGGCTCGCAGCAATACGTTGCGCCGGACAACGGGCTGTTGGGCCGATTGACGTCCCGCACGCGGCCCTCGCTGGTCTTGCGACTGACTGAACGCGAGTACTGGCTACCGGCGGTTTCGCACACTTTCCATGGCCGCGACATCATGGCTCCCGTCGCCGCCCGATTGAGCCTGGGCCTGGATCCTCGGCGTCTCGGGCCCGCTGCCGGACAACTCGATCAGCTCGACTTGCCTCTGCCCCGAGTGGTCGAAGAGAAGATCCGCGGCGAGGTCATCTCGATCGATTCGTTCGGCAACCTGATCACGAACATCTCGGATGATTTCCTGGCCGGAAAGCCCAACGACAGTCGCGCTTGCATCGTCTGCGGCATTTATGAGACCTTCGGCATCTATCACACCTACGGCGAGCAGGCCGCGGGGATGCTCGTGGCCCTGATCGGGTCCTCGGGCCGCCTGGAACTGGCGATCGTCGGCGACAGCGCCGCCGCGCGGTTGGGAGTTTCCGTCGGTACCCAGGTCGTGGTGGCGTGGGAGTGAGGCGAATGACATCACACACGTCCGACGACCTCCGCCGCTGGGACAGCACGCTCGTCTGGCACGCCTTCACGCAGATGGCCGAGTACGAGCCGCTGATCCTTGAGCGGGGCGAGGGCTGCTACGTGTTCGATATCGACGGCCGCCGCTATCTCGACGCGGTCGGCAGCCTGTGGTGCAACGTCCACGGCCATCGGCATCCGCGCATCGACGCGGCCATCCGCGGGCAACTCGACCGCGTGGCCCACGTATCGAATCTCGGTACCTCGAACTCGACGACGATCCTGCTGGCCAAGCGGCTGGTCGATCTGGCACCGCCTGGCTTGGGGCACGTCTTCTTCAGCGACGACGGAGCGACTGCGGTCGAAGTTGCGCTGAAAATGGCCTTTCAGTACTGGCGGCAGCGGTCGCGGCCGCGGCCCGAGAAGACCTGTTACCTGGCCCTGGGCGGGGCCTATCACGGTGACACGCTGGGGGCGGTCAGCGTCGGCGGCGTGGCCCGCTTTCACGACCTGTTCCGCCCGCTGTTGTTCGAAACCTTGCGTGTGCCGGTGCCAGACGCCTATCGGCTGCCACCCGACGTGCGCGAAGACGGCTTGCTGGAACATTCGCTGGCCGCGCTCGATCACTTGCTGGCCGAGCATCACGCGCGGATTGCGGCGTTGGTGATCGAGCCGCTTGTGCAGGCGGCGGCCGGCATCATCGTACACCCCAGCGGTTATCTCCGCGGCGTGCGCGAACTGACGCGGAAGTACGACGTGCTCTTGATTGCCGACGAAGTGGCCGTCGGGTTCGGCCGCACCGGCCGGATGTTCGCCTGCGAGCACGAAGCGGTCACGCCCGACTTGTTCTGCATTGCCAAGGGGCTGACGGGCGGCTACTTGCCGATGGCTGCCACGCTGGCAACCGAGGAGATCTGGCAGGCCTTTCTCGGCGACTACGCCTCCGGCCGGACGTTTTACCACGGCCATACCTACGGCGGCAATCCGCTGGCGGCCGCGGCGGCGATGGCCACACTCGAGGTCTTCGCCGAAGAGCGGACGCTGGAACATATTCAGGCAAAAATTGCCCGGCTCAGTGAGCTTCTCGCTCCCCTTGCCAAGCGGGCGCATGTCGGCCACATTCGCCAGTGCGGGCTGATTGCCGGTATCGAGTTGGTCCGCGATCGGGCCACGCGGGAGTCTTATCCCGCGGCGGAGCGGATCGGCCGCCGTGTGTGCCAGGTGGCCCTGCGGCACGGCGTCCTTTTTCGCCCGCTGGGCGACGTGATCGTCCTTTGGCCGCCGCTGGCAATCTCGCTCGAGCAGCTTGCGGAGATCGTCGCAGCGGTTGATTGCGGAATTGCGGAGGTCACGAGGTAGGGTGAGACTAGCGAGCGGGCACCGTGCGCAGCATGGTCGGCGCGGGAACGAGATGAAAGAAATGGGCGAGCAGAGTTGAATAACCCCAAGGAGCTGTAACCTCATGCGCGTGCGTCTCGAATATGGCCGGAGCGGTTTGGAAGTCGAATTGCCAGACCAGCACCTGGTGAAGTGCCTGGGCTATCAGCCCGTGCAACCGATTCAGTATCCAGTCGCGGCGGTCCGCCGCGTATTGTCCGAGCCGACGGGCGCGCCGCCGCTGGCGGAGTTGGCCTGCGAACGGCGCAGCGCGTGCATCGTGGTCTGCGACATTACGCGTCCGGTGCCGAACCGGCTGATTCTCGAGCCGATGCTGGAGGTCCTGGAAGCCAGCGGCATGCCCCGCGACGGAATTCTGGTGCTCGTTGCCACCGGCATGCACCGCCCGAGTACGGCGGCAGAAAAGCTCGAAATGCTTGGTGCGGAGATCGTCCGGAAGTACCAGGTGGCCGACCACGACGGTTGCGACTTGTCGACCCACGCCTATCTGGGCGCCACGCTGCGCGGGGTTCCCGTGTGGATCGATTCCCGCTTCGCAAATGCCGAGTTGAAGATCGCAACGGGCCTGATCGAGCCGCACTTCATGGCCGGCTTTTCCGGCGGGCGGAAGCTTATTTGCCCCGGGCTGGCGGCCCTGGAGACGATCAAGGTCTGGCACGGTCCCACCTTCCTCGAGCACCCCAACGCCCGGGCTGGCTGCCTGGAAGGCAACCCGGTGCACGAGGAGAACACGCGGATCGCCCGCATGGCCGGTTGCGACTTCATCGTCAACGTGGTGATCGACGACCGCCGCCGGTTGCTCTCGGTCGTGGCCGGCGACATGGAAGCGGCCTTCCACGAGGGCGTTGCCTCTGCCTGCCGCCTGGTGACCGACACGGTGCGGGAACCGGTCGATATCGTCGTGACCAGTGCGGCCGGTTATCCCTTGGACTCGACCTTCTACCAGTCGGTCAAGGGCATGGTGGCGGCAGTGCCGATCGTCAAGCCGGGCGGCACGATCATCCTGGCCGCGGCCTTGAGCGAGGGGATCGGCAGCCGCGAGTTCCAGCAGCTCTACGAGGAGCATCCTTCGCTGGATGCGTTCATGGAGCGAATCACGAGTGGCCAATACTTCAAGCTTGACCAGTGGCAGTTGGAGAAGTTCGTCCACGTGCATCGGCACGCCCAGGTCTGCATGGTCAGCGACGGTCTGCCCGCGGAGAGTTTGCGGCGGATGTACGTCGATACGGCGTCCAGCGTCGAGGCGGCCGTCGCCGCGGCGCTCAAGCGCCACGGGCCGAAAGCAAAGATCGTTGCGGTCCCCAAGGGGCCGTACCTGTTGGCCGAAGTGGCGCCATGAACCAAACAACGCTAAACACGAAACGCGCAAGCCATTCCTGGCTCCTCGATGACAGGCCCCGCTGCCCATGCATGACATGATACCGTTATTACCTTGGTTCGGCCTGCTCTTGGGCGTCTTCTGCTTGGCGGGAGCATTCCGCGCGGGCAGGCTGCGAAGACTGGTCGAGAACCTGCCGATCTCCAAGACCACCGGCGTCTTCATCGGCCTGGTCGATCTGAAGGGCACGGCCGAGTCGGCCCGGCCGCTGACGAGCTATCTGGCTGGCCAGCCCTGCGTTCATTATCAGTGGAGTGTCGAAGAGTCGTGGTCGCGGACCGTCACCGAAACCTACACGGACGCAAACGGCAAGACGCAAACCCGCACCCGGCATGAAAGCGGCTGGACCAAGGTGGCCGGCGGCGGCGAAATGATTCCCTTCTATCTTTGCGACGACTGCGGCGTCCTCCTCGTTTGGCCCGAGGGGGCGAAACTGGAGCCGACAACCTTGTTCAGCGAGACCTGCGGCCGCGGCGACCCGCTCTACTACGGCAGGGGGCCCGCGGGCGCGGTGGCCGACTCCGACCATCGCCGCCGCTTCACCGAGCAAGGCATCCCGCAGCATGCGACGATCTGCGTCATCGGCCAGGCCCGCGAACGGCAGGACGTGGTTGCCGCCGAGATTGCCCGCGACCCGCATGCGCCGCTGTTCCTGATCTCCACCCGCAGCCGGGAGCAGGTCAGTTCCGGCATGAAATGGGGCCAGTGGATCTGGACCTTGCTGGGCCTGGTGCTGGCCGTGGGCGGTCTCGTCTGGCAGGATGCCGCCCGGCATATCCCCCCGGAAACCCGGCTGCCGATCTACGCCGCCGCCGGGCTGGGATTCGTGGCCGTCGCCGTGCTGGCATGGATCTGGATGGTCTACAACAGTCTTGTCGACTTGCGGCAGCGCGTGCGGCAGGCATGGTCGTTAGTGGACGTGCAGCTCCAGCGCCGCCACGACCTGATTCCCAATCTCATGGAGATGGTCAAGGGCTACCGCGATTACGAGCGACACCTCCAGGGCGAGCTGGCCGCGCTGCGGAGCGAATTGATGGCCACTCCGCCCGGCGTGGCCGGCCCCGACTACCGCGCAGTTACCAAGGCGGCCGTCGCGATTGCCGAGCGTTACCCGCAGCTCAAGGCCGATGCCAACTTTATGGCCTTGCAGAAGAACCTTGTCGACACGGAGCAGCGGATCGCCCTGGCACGTGGCTACTTCAACGACATCGCCACGCACTATAACACTCGCCTGGAGATCATTCCCGAGCGGTTCGTGGCCCGACTGGGGGCCATGAAGCCGCAAACCTTGATGGAAGCCAACGATTTCGAGCGTGCGGCGGTGAAAGTTGACATGGCCGTGCCGCTGGCGCAAGCGGCTTCGTAGCCGGGATTATTCGCCTGTTTTTGGTCCACTTCTCCTTTTCTTCCCTCCCTGCGTAGAATACGGGTAATCGACATAGAATATTTCGCAGTCGAGTGCATTCCCCTAATTCCTAGCCAAAGTGAGAGACGAGAAATGGAAGCGAGATTGAAGAAGCTGGAACGACTGAACAAGGTCCTTTTTGCGGGCGTTCTCTTGGCTCTGTCGCCTTGGGTCGTGGGGGCCGCGGAGAAGATCCCCGAATTGATCGCGGGAACCAGCGGCAAGTTTACGACGGTAGAGGCCCGACAGGTCCAGTTGATCGACGAGGCAGGCAACAAAGTTGGGGGCCTCACGGGCAAAAAGGACGCTTCCAACCTTACCATCAAGGACAGCAACGGCAAGAACCGCATCTTCCTTGGCCTCTTGAATGGAAACCCAACCCTTCTGTTTGCCAACAAGGACGGCACCGTGGTCGCAAGTTATGTGGAAAAGAATGGCTGGTTCGAAACTACCAAATAAGTCCCCTCGCCGCCGCTGGTTCCGGGTTGTGGTCATGGTGGCTCTGATTGGCGACTTGGCGGGTCTTGTCCTCTACCAATCGGTCTCGCAAGAGCTTGCCCCGCAGATCGCCCAGTCTCTGCCCCTGGATGCGGATGCCCGCTATCGCAGCCTGGTGCTCGGCACCTGGCAGGATGACTACCAGGGCAAGCGGACGATGACGCTCGACACAGACGGCACGGGCACGATGATCGTTGAACTGAGCGGTTGGCGGGCTGCTTTGTCGGCTGCCCGCTTGAAGTTCAATATGGTATGGTCGGTCGAAAACGGCCGCCTCAAGAAGCGGACCGTCAGCGGCGAGCCGGAAACCCGCGTCAAGTTGATCCTCAGCACGATGGGAGACCACGTGGATGAACCGATATTGGAACTGACCGAGGACCGCCTGCTCCTGCTCGACAAGGACGGCACGACGAAGTACGATTGGAAGCGAGTGAAGAAGAGAGAATCCTGAGGAGTGGTTTGCCAGAAACCAACGCCATGCCCCTTACTCGTGACCAAGCCTTTGCGCAACTCCATGCCTGGACCAGTAACCCCTCGCTGCTGGGCCATGCCCGATCGGTGGAAATTGTGATGCGGGCGGCGGCAGCGAAGTACGGCGGGAGCGGCGATGAGGAAATGTGGGGCATCACCGGCCTGCTTCACGACGCCGACTACGACCAGTGGCCCGCAGACCATCCCCGGCGGATCGTCGACTGGCTGCGGGAGCAGGGCGAAGAGGAAATCGCCTGGGCCGTGTCGTTCCACCAGACGGCCTGGGGCCTACCGCCGAAGACGATTATGGACAAGTGCCTGCTGGCCTGCGACGAGTTGACGGGCTTTGTCATCGCCTGCTGCCTGGTTCGGCCCGACGGGATCGCCTCCTTGGAAGCCAAGAGCGTGAAAAAGAAGCTCAAGGACAAGGCATTTGCGGCCAAGGTGGATCGCGAGATCATCCGCAGCAGCGTCGAACTGCTGGGCGTGGACTTCGACCAGCACGTTCAGTTTGTGATCGATGCCTTGAAGCCCCACGCCGCCGAGTTGGGAATTGCCGGCAAGAGGTAAGTGAAGATCACGGCCGCAAGAGCAGTTTGCCCGCAATGTACGCGCAGGGCAACCAGTATGCCGCGCAGGGAATGCAGAAAAGCACGGCAGCCACCCAATAGGTCCACGCCGGCCGTCCGCGGATTTGCAGGAATGCGACGGAGCCCACGACCAGCAAGACATAGGCCATCGCCAACCACCCGTGCCCGGCCACCCAATCGATCAGGGCCATCGGCGCAAGGTCTTGCCGTTCATCACGGCGAAGTGCCTGTCGCAGATTTCCATCGTCAGGCGTGCCAGATAATGGCTGAACCCGGACAAGGCGAAGAGCACGGACATGAAGACATAAATCGCCGCGTGCCGGTTGGTCGATCGGATCATGATCAGCTACAGCGCCTTACCGCCGTGGCCATTTTCCCGCTGGGACGCACACTGCACGCACTGCGCGGCATAAGGGATGGCCTCCAGGCGGGATTTCGGGATCTTTCCACCGCAGTCCTGGCAACGGCCGAAGCCGCCCTGGTCGATCCGCGCGATGGCCGCTTCAATCTGGTCGAGGGCATCCTTGTCGCTTCCCAGCAGCGCAAGCGTGAGCTCCTGATCGGAAGTTTCGCTGCCAAGCTCCGCCATGTTGATCGGCATGCTGGTGGTCTTGTTCTGCTCCTTGTTCAAGGCGTTGTCTTCCATCTGGGTCATGTCGCCCAGGAGCCTCGCCCGCAGGGCCAAGAGTTTTTCCCGATGAAGGGTCAAGTCGGTGTTCGTCATTTCGTAGAGCGTGCAAGAAAGTACGGAGGCGTGGGAATGAGATCCGGCGATTTTGGCGCGCCTGGCGGCAGACCAGGCATGCCGTGGCCGGGCAAGTTCAGATCCGCGAGCCCAAGGGGGTCATCGGCGGATTACTGTCGATAATCTCGCCCGTTTCCGACACCGTCAGGTAATAAGATTGCGCGATGCGGCGCCGGCCGTCACCGCGATGCTCCGATCCGGTTCGGGCTGTTGCCAGATGTTGACACGGTACTTGCCATTGTGATGCCGGGAGACTTCCACACGCTCCAGGCGGGGGGGTTTGCCGATCTTGGCCAACACTTGGGACTTGATTTTCTCTGTATGGTTTGGCGCGGCCACGGGTTCTTCCGTCTTCGTGGCGGCCTTTGAAACCTTTTCCATTGTTTTCTCACTCGGTATAGGAGGCGATGAGACGCTACATCGCATTATACCCGGTTTCCGTTCGTTACAGGTACCCCATCCTTGCCTTACAAGGGTTCAATACCATCCTTTGTGTAGATTAGGATACCCTCAATAAGGACTGTGCGGAAAGTTTCTAACCAGAAATAGACTTTCCCCCTTGAATGACAGCAAGATGGGGGACAGGAGAATAGCATTCTCCTGCTCCTCACCTTCCAGCCCCCCACACGCTCGGCGAGGGTCTCCCGACCCCGCCGGAATATTCGACCGAAGGTCCCTCCATTCGGCGGAAGACCTACGGTCGGCGGCCTAGCTCGGTCAGAGACCGGCCGCAACAACGATAGGAAAATGGGGACAAGAGAGTAGCATTCTCCTGCTCCTCACCTTCCTGCCCGCTAGGCGTCACTTGCCGCTCTCGGCCGGCTTCTCGTAAAGGTCCTTCAGGGCCAGATTGACCTCCAACACGTTCACCAGCGGCACGCCGACCAGGCCGCCCAAAGGCGCATGGCTCTTCTCGGTCAGCAACTGTTCGATCTGCTTATGCGCCGAGTCGCGCAGTTGTTGCGTTTTATCGAGCACTTTTTTCTCGTCGGTGGTCCCGGTCTCTTTCGCCCACTTCTCCGCCCACTTCTTCGCCCCGGCGTCTGCGACACGATTGTCCAGTTGCCAAAGGGCGTTGCTGAGGGTGATGTCCGGGTCCAAGCCCGAGCCGGAGGTCGTTACCATGTCGGCGGGGACGCGCTGGAGGTCCACGTCGGGATGCTCCTGCAGCCACATGTCAAAGAACAACGATTGTATGTCGCTGCCTTCCTTGACGGGGCCGATGGTCTTCGCCGTTTTTCCATCCTTCTCGTACTCTGCGACGCCCGGAAAGGTGCCCGGATGGTCCTTCGAGAAGCTGGCGAAGAACCCGCCCGCGATGCCTGCGGCCAGGTCTTCAGGCGCGGATCGGAATTATTGTTGTCGGTTTTCCATTTGGTCACGTCGTCCGGGTTTGCCGCTTCCCAGGCGGCCACGTAGGCGGCGTTCAGTTTATCGGCCTTGACCCAGTCGTGGAGCCAAGGTCCGGCAACGCCCGAATGCAACGATGCCCATTGGGCCACAATCCCCGCCTTCCCGTTAAATTGGTCTTTCTGGAACCAGCTTACGACATCGTCAGCGACGGGTTTCCCGCTGACATATTTTACGATGGGGCCGAGCTGGCGTGCCACGCGGTCGCGAAGCAGGTAATTGCTGCCCGCCCAGTTGGAAGCGCTGGACGCGGCAGCATTGTACGACGCCGCCGAAGGCCGCGGTTGGAAATATTCGTCGGCCGTGAACGGCTGGGCGATGAGTCGCGAACCGACCGGATTGCCCTGAGCATCGGTCAGCAGGCTTCCCTGGGCCTTGTCGTGGAACAGCGTCTGCCCGATCCCCAAGACAACCAGGGGATACAGTACCGAGGACAGCAGCACGGTGAGGACCAACAACCAAAGGTTTGCACGCAAATGAGCATTCATCTCTTGATTCCTTGTTTCTTGGTAGCGTGGGACGAATTGTGTAGGCCGGAACAAGCCTGCGCAGTTCCGGCACGGATCTCTCCGAAGTCGCAGACACCAATGCCGGAACTGCGCAAGCTTGTTCCGGCCTACATGACTCCTATGTTAAACCAAATGGAGGACAACCAGGATCATGTCGATCAGCTTGATGCCGACAAACGGGGCGATCACGCCGCCTAGCCCCCAAATCAGCAGGTTGCGGCGGAGCAGGGCGTCGGCCCCCACCGGGCGATACTTGACTCCCTTCAGCGCGATGGGGATCAGCAGCGGAATAATGATCGCGTTGAAGATCACCGCCGAGAGGATCGCCGACGTGGCGGAATGCAGACCCATGATGTCCAGCGGTTTCAGCCAGGGGAGGGTGGCGGCAAACAGGGCGGGGATGATGGCAAAATACTTGGCCAGGTCGTTGGCGATGGAAAATGTCGTCAGGGCCCCGCGGGTCATCAGCAGTTGCTTGCCGATCTCAACGACCTCGATCAGCTTGGTGGGATCGCTGTCGAGATCGACCATGTTGCCCGCCTCCTTGGCGGCCTGGGTGCCTGAGTTCATGGCCACGCCGACGTCGGCCTGGGCCAGGGCAGGGGCGTCGTTGGTGCCGTCGCCCATCATGGCCACCAGTTTTCCGCCCGCCTGCTCCTTGCGGATGTAGGCGAGCTTGGCTTCGGGGGTGGCCTCGGCGAGGAAATCGTCCACGCCTGCCTGCTTCGCGATGGCCGCGGCCGTCAAGGGGTTGTCGCCCGTAACCATTACCGTCCGCAGGCCCATCCGCCGCAGCCGCTCGAAGCGCTCGGTGATGCCGGGCTTGAGAATGTCTTCCAGGACCACCATCCCGGCGATCCGGCTGCCCTCGCTGACGAGCAGCGGCGTGGCCCCTTTCGAGGCTACCTGGGCGACGGCAGCCTCGACGCCGGCCGGCGGGGTTCCCTTCTGCTGCTTGATGTGGCGGAGGATCGCGTCGGGCGCCCCTTTGCGGATCGGCTGGCCGTTGAGCAGGTCGACGCCGCTCATCCGCGTTTGGGCCGTGAAAGGCACAAACCGCGAACCGGCGGGAACCGGGACATCGCCGTTGGTTTTCCGTGCGTTCGGTCCGCCGCCGCCAACCATGGGTACATGGTGCCCGCCATTGGGCTGATGGAACAGCTCCACGATGCTCTTGCCCTCGGGTGTTTGGTCGGCCGCCGAAGCTTGGGCAGCCAGGCGCGCCACATCGGCCGCGGTGAAGCCATCGAAGGGCGCGAACTGCGTCGCCCGGCGGTTGCCGATGGTGATCGTTCCCGTCTTGTCCAGGAGCAGCGTGTCAACGTCGCCGGCGACTTCCACGGCTTTTCCGCTCTTGGCCATGATGTTCGCCCGCAGGGCGCGGTCCATGCCGGCGATCCCGATGGCCGCCAGGAGGGCCCCGATCGTCGTGGGAATCAGGCACACCAGCAAGGCCACCAGGGTCGGCACGTCGGTGCCGAGGCTCAAGAGGCGGTCGGTGGCGCCGACGAAGTCCTTCATGTACAATTCCACATTGTAGGCAACCGGCCAGAGCGTGGCGGTCACGATGAGGAAGATCAACGTGAAGGCGGCCAGCACGATGGAAAGGGCGATTTCATTGGGCGTTCGTTGGCGGATGGCCCCTTCGACCAGGGCGATCATGCGGTCGAGGAAGGAGCCGCCGGGGGGGGCGGTGATCTCGACGACGATCCGGTCCGAAAGGACCCGCGTGCCGCCCGTAACGCCCGAACGGTCGCCTCCGGCCTCGCGGATCACGGGGGCCGATTCGCCGGTGATGGCCGATTCATCGATGGAAGCTACGCCTTCGACGATTTCACCGTCGCCGGGGACCACTTCGCCGGCGACCACTTCCACGTGGTCTCTGGAGCGGAGCTCGGTGGAAACCGCCTGCTCCACGGTCCCGTCGGCGCGGAGCCGGCGGGCCGGGGTGGACCGTCGCGTCTTCCGCAGGGCATCGGCCTGGGCCTTGCCGCGGGCCTCGGCAATGGCGGAGGCGAAGTTCGCGAAGAGCAGCGTCGCCACGAGCCAGAAATCCAGGGCCAACAGATACTTGACCCCCGCCGCGCTCGGGTAGCCCATGAGGTTGGCGATCGTGTAGATGATCGTTAGCACCGTTCCCACCTCGACCGTGAACATCACCGGGTTTTTCCACTGGATGTCCGGGCGGAGCATGATGAACGACTGCCGGAAGGCCGTCTTCAGCAATTCGGGTTCGAAGAGGCCCGCCTTTCGACTGTGCCGGCGGGCCACTTTGAGTTCTTCCGCAGCGGCGCCAACGGCCTGCGATTCCTGCCTGAGTGTGCTGGACACGTTCTCGTTCTGTGTCGCTTGATCGTGCGTCGTAATCGTTTTCATAGTTTTCATTCAGCCTCCAAAGGGAAGCCAGTAGGGAACGGGGGGTACCCGTTTGCGGGTCGTGCCGTTTCGGCAGATCCGAAACGCCACGGAGTCGGAACGCCGCGGAGGGCGTTCCCTACAGATCCCTGAATCTTGTAAGTTACTTAACCTCCAAAGGGTAATGGTCCGAGGTGCTCGGCGACCGGTCCAAGCGCGGCCACCGGCAGGAAGAGCAGCGCTCCGACGAGGAGAATCGTGCCCAGCAGAACGAAGCCGAAGGTGATCGAATCCGTTCGCAAAGTCCCCACGGTGGCGGGCGTGAGTTTCTTGGCCGCCAGGCTCCCCGCAAGGGCTATGGGAGCGATGATCGGTATGAAGCGGCTGAACAACATCACGAAGCCCGTGGCGATGTCCAGCGGCCGGCTCGTAGGAGCCGGAGGCGAGGGGTTGTCGTCCGGGTTGTTGAAGCCCCAGGTGTCTGCCAGGCCCTCAAAGCCGGAGCCGTTGTTGGCCGAGGCTGAAGTGAACTGATAAAGGACTTGGGAAAACCCGTGGGCCCCCGGATTGCTTTCCGCCTTGATGCCCCAGTCCGTGGCCGCGAAGATGCCCGTGGGAAGCAAGATCATCAAGGGATGGATCAACAAGGCCAGGGCCGCCAGTTTCATTTCCCGCGCCTCAACCTTCTTGCCCATGTATTCGGGCGTTCGGCCGACCATCAGCCCCGCGAGAAAGACGGCAATGATCAGGTAAACCAGCAGGTTGACGAGCCCCACGCCGACGCCGCCCCAGATGCAGTTGAGCCACATGCCGGTCAGCGGGACCAGTCCGGCAATCGGATTCAGGCTATCGTGCATGCAGTTCACGGATCCGTTCGAGGTGTTCGTCGTGAGGGCCGCCCAGGTGGCGCCCGCCACCGTCCCAAAGCGGAGCTCCTTTCCTTCCAGGTTGCCCAGGGACTGGTCCAGGGGAAGTTCGGCGACGGCAGGAACCGTGATATCGCCGACGGCCGTTCCCCCGGCGGTCTTGGCATTCTGCATGGAGTAGGCCCGCGCCGCATGGGCCGTCAGGGCGGGATTCGGCTCGAGCGTGTCGTAGTGAATTGCCCAGGCGATGGTCGCCAGGGAGACCAGGAGCATCACCCCGAAAATCACTGCGGCGTCGCGGTACCGCTTGAGCATCTTGCCGAACATCACCAGCGTCGCCACGGGCAACAGGAAGATGCCGGCGCAGGCCAGAAGGTTGCTGAAAGCATTGGGATTTTCGAAGGGATGGGCGCTATTGGCCCCGAAGAAGCCGCCTCCATTGGTGCCGAATTGTTTGACCGCCACGATGGCTGCCACGGGACCGCGGGCAATCTGTTGGACCAAGGTCGGCTGGCCGTTGCTGTCGGTCCCCATCGCGCCGGGATCGACTGTGGTCGCCGTCGCATTTCCCTCGAGCGTCATTGGTACGCCGCTCGCAACGAGCAGCACGGCGACAACCAGACACAGCGGTATGTAAACGTAGGCCGTTCCTCGCCACAGATCAACGTAGAAGTTGCCCATTGACTTGTCGCCGCGCAGACCGCGGATGATGGCCAGCAACGCCGCCATGCCGAGCATCGGCGAAATTGCCTGTTTCCAGCAGATGAAGAACAACTGGCTGAAGTACGACAGGTGGACCTCGCCCGAGTAGTCCTGCAGATTGGTATTCGTGAGGAACGAGCAGACCGTGTTGAAGATTGTGGTCGGAGCAAGCATTTTCTTGCCGTCCGGGTTAAGCGGCAGATAAGGTTGCAGCGACAGGATCGCGAACCCGACGACGAACGTCAGGGCGTTGAAAACCATGAACGCCAGCGCATACTGTTTCCAGTTTTGGGCACCGGTGTCCAGCCGCGTTTCGATCCATCGCAGCCATCCCGGCACGCGAAGACGACCTTCGAAGACCCGCGCCATGTACAGGCCGATCGGCACCGCCAGCGCAAATACCACAGCGAAGAGAAGGAGCGGAATAAACCAAATGTGATAATGAAACATCGTCATACACCTTTCGTAGCGGAATGCGGCTCAGAACCGGCGAATTAAATAACGTCATCCTTTCCAACGTACCCATCACGCTCCGCCGTGATGCTTCTCCATCGCGCCGCAGCGAGTTGCTCTTCCATCACGACGGAGCGTGATGACTACACTTGTTGATTCGCCTCAGAACCACTCCGGCCGCACTAGGGCGGCAAACAGGTAAACCAACAGCAGCACCGTTACTACGGCGGTCAGCCAGGTCAGAACAACCATCTCATGTTTCCTTTCAAATCTTGTCGCAGAGGGGCACGAAGGCGAACAGCAAGGCGAATGCCGCCACCCCTAGTACGATCATGGCAGGCAACCAAACGGTCAGGTCCATAGCTTTTGCTCCTTTTCAAAGGGAATGTTGAATTCGGCGTCTTGGCACGCGGATCGCGGTCTTCGGAACGAATGTAGCCTTCCGATCCGGCATGCCCGCGCCGATGAGCCGGTCGAACTGTCCGTTAAAGCGACTGTCGAACTTGTCGCAGGCCCAGTTGTAGGCGAACATAACTCCGGTCACGACGAGCGCGAGTAGAGCCATGCTGGCGAGAAAGGCCGCGGCCGATGTTTTCGGCAGGAACACGTCGAGAATGGCAACGGTACACGCCAAAACGCCGGCAGCGGCCAGCGCGGAGCTGGCGGCGGTGAACTTATTCCATGATCGTGAACCCATGACGCTTATCCTCACTTCCCAGGTGATGCGCGATGCCGCGCAGGTCTTGTTCGAAGGTGCTTGTTGCTGGTCTGCCATGCAATGGCACCGTTTCTGCATCTTCCTTCTAGCATGCGGCGTGCCGTAATTGAGCCGGACGACATAACTGACGAGCCGGACGGAACTTAGGTGAAAGCCCCCCAAGCGACACGCCCCCTTGTTCACCGCAGATTGCAAGATGGGTATTGCAAAATGCGCGGGATTCAGGAGGCAAACACCAACCATGAACACCCTCATGATGGACGACACGTCGCTTGCAGTGCTCGAACACCCAGCCACGGAAGTCGGCGATGGTGTTCAAACCCTGCCCCAAGGCGGCGAACTCGACGGACTTCTTGGTTCGCTCCCGCCCGAAGTGGAGTTCCAGACCAGCGAGTCGAAAATGTGCGAGGTCCTGGAGGTGGCCTTCAAGGCCGCGGCCAGCGAGGCAACCATCCTCCTCCGCGGCGAAAGGGGCGCCGGCAAGGGAGTCCTGGCCCGAGCGATCCATGCCCGCAGCCCGCGGGCCGCCTGTCCGCTGGTCACGGTCCACTGCTCGGGGCTTTCCGCCGAGATGCTGGAGAGCGAGCTCTTCGGCCACGTGCCGGGCGGGGCCAACGGCCGCGGGCGGGATACCCTGGGAAAGGTGGCTGTGGCGGAAGGCGGAACCCTGCTGCTCAACGAGATCGGCGACTTGCCGCCGGCCTTTCAACCCAAGCTCTTGGGGCTGCTCCAAGAGCGGTGCTACCAGCGCGTTGGAGAATGGCAGACGCGGGTCGCCAATGTTCGTATTCTGGCGGCCACCAACCGCAACCTGGAGGCCGAGCTTGCCGCCGGCCGCTTCGACGAAGACCTCTATTACCAGTTGAATGTCATCGAGGTGACCGTGCCACCCCTCCGCGACCGGCCGGGTGACATCCTGCCCTTGGCGGAGCACCTGCTGCGGTTCTACGCACGACAGGACGGCAAGTCGATCTCGGGGTTTGCCGTGCCGGTGCGAGAGGCCCTTGTGCATTACGCCTGGCCGGGAAATATTCGCGAACTGCGCAACGCCATCGAGAGGGGAGTCATTCTCGCGGCCGGCCCACTTGTCACGTTGGCCGACTTGCCGTCGCAGATCGGCAGCCCGAACCCATTCGACCCGAGTGCCGAGTTCAAGCCGGACCCGCAAGCGGGTGCCCCGGCGGGCGGTCCGCTGACGCTCGAACAGATGGAGGCCGTGCACATCCGCCGCGTCCTGGCCGCCACGGCGACGATTGGGGAAGCGGCGGCGAGGCTGGGGATCGACCCCAGCACGTTGTATCGGAAACGGAAGAAGTACGGGATCTGACACGGATCATTCACGGTCCGACGATAACGGCACAGCGTGTGCCGTGGTAACCCGAAGCGGGCGCCATGTACTCATGGGGCCCGCTTCGGGTTACTATCGTGGCGTGAATAATCCGGCTTACCGAATTACAAACCGAAATCGGCGGCAAAGAGATTCGAGATCGCATCGAGAACCGGCACGGCATCCGGCCCTTCCGCCTCGAAAGCGACGTCGGCCCCTGCAGGCACATCGAGCATCATGATCTCGAAAATCCCGCCGGCATCGGCTTGCCGATCGCCATAACGGATGACCACGTCGGCACAGAAGCGATTGACCGTCTTGACGATTGCTCCGCTGGCCCGCGCATGCAATCCCGCAGCGTGCCTTACGGTCAATCGCCGAGTCATACGTGTTGCGAGACTCTGTGGTTGTTCCGATAATTGAATCATGGCATCACCACTCGACTTAAGCACGGTTAAAAACGTGCAATACCCCGCAGGTTGCTACGATTGCCGTGGCGAAGACCGCCAAGATGATAATAGGTTCCATGACACTTTCCTCCGCGAAACGGACAAACAGGGCAAACGAGAAGTCTGTAAGGCAAACTACCTCAAGCACCTTGCCGCACGAGCGAACGAGCGGTTGACGTGGAAGACATGCCCGAATTCCGCGACCAGGCGGAATTGGCAGCATGCGACGGCGAATTCACCGTGGCAACTTGCCCGCCATCGTCCTCGGGCCCGTCTACCCCCTTTTCCGAGGCAATCTGGCTGCGGAGTAGCGACCAGACGGCAAGGCTGACGGCAATCAGCATCGCGCTGAGGGCCGGGCCGAGGGAGTAAAGGAACATTGCCGCGCCGACGATCCCGAGAGATTGGGCGAGGAACACGAGAACATCCTTCCGGGCTTCGGAGCTCCATGGCTTCTGCTCGCTTGATTCTCGCCCGATAACTGGATGTTGGATTGCCATCGACAACATGATTTCTCTCCTTGGTGAGTCGGAGTAGTCGGATACAAGTCCCAATTGCTCCGCTTGGAAGGAAGTGATTGCATATCGTATGCCGTTGCCATCGAAGTCTCCAGCGAATATGGCGCAAGGCTTGATGGGAAAACATGTTATGAATGGCTTCCGTCGAGAAGCGTGCCGCACCGAAGGGGCGCGACCTGGGGCAGGACTTGCAACTTGCAAGCCGGGTCTGGCAGTTTGCGGCAGCCGAACCTGTCAAAAATCGATTGCTCGCATTTGGGACGGAAGGTCGTGTGATGCTTTTTTTTGTTACCTGCTCGGATGTGCCGGCATCTAGTCTGGCCCGATTACTTATCGCAGTCCTATGAAGGTGACCATTGCGAGAAGTGGCAGTAGAATTGCTGCACTGTAAGCGATGTAGCCGAAAAAACCGGGCATCTTGACGCCGGACTTTTCGGCGATGGCCTTGACCATGAAATTCGGCCCGTTGCCGATATAGGTCATGGCTCCCATAAAGACGCTGCCAAGGCTCAGGGCGGCCAGCAACGAGGTTTGCACGCCGGCCACCGCCGGTTGCCCGCCCAACGAGTGGGCGGCTTCAAAAAAGACGGCATAGGTAGGGGCGTTGTCGAGCACCGCCGAGAGGCTGCCGCTGGCCCAGAAGAAATGGGCCGGCGTGGTCAACCCCAATGCCGGGCCCTCGACGTCGACGATCTGCAGCGGAACTTGCATGCAGACGAAAATGCCGAGGAAGAGCACGGCCACTTCCACGATCGCCGCGTAGTTGAAATCGTTGGCGCGACGCACGTCCCGCCCGCTCACGAGCGACACGATCACTAGCCCCAACTGCACTGCTTCGCGGAGAAAGAGCCACGGGTGCCAGTCGGTCCCCGGAAAGGATTTGTTCGGATCCAAGAAGGCCGCCGAGAATATCACGCCCAGCAGGAGCAGCGCGTTGGGCCACAGCCCGCGACAGCGCAATGGGCGAACTTGCGATTCATCACGCTGGATGTCGCCGATCGATTCGCGCCGGTAATAGCCAAAATGGTCCCAGCAGTAATAGGCGGCCAGCAGTACCCCGTTCACTGCCAGCCAGGCCGGCCAGAGTTCAAGCGTCCAAAAAAACGGAACGCCGAACTGATAGCCGAGAAACAAGGGCGGCCCGAGTGGCAACAGGCAGCCGCCGCAATTGCAGACGATGAAAATGAAGAAGACCACCGTATGCTTGACATGTGTTCGCTGGGCATTGGTTTCCAGCAAGGGGCGGATCAGAAGCATCGCGGCGCCCGTCGTGCCGATCAGGTTGGCTAGTACAGCGCCCGCCGCCAGGAACGATGTATTTGTCAACGGATGGGCCGGCAGGTCGCCTTCGACGCGAATGCCGCCGGCGATCGTATACAAACTGAACAGCAGGATGATGAACGGAATGTATTCGTTAAGGATGGCATTGGAAAGCACGGTACCCGCCACATGCCAACTTGGGCCGCCGCTTGCCGGCGTGGAGAGATACTCCACGGGCCAATGGCCGGCGACACCATGACGATGGAAGAACAAATAGTAAGCCAAAGTCGCCAAGCTCAAACCACCGGCCACGTAGAACTTGTGCAAGTTGTTCTCCCACCATCCCGCCGCCTGGGGTACAAGCGGAAAAACGGCAATCGCCAGCAGGACCAGAGCGAAAGGCAGTGTCATACATGCAGGCGGGCAATCCACGCCAGAGTTAAGACGGCCATTCAGCGATACCTCGGCGGCCGCCTCCTGTTGGGCGGCAATCCTCGCGCTCACCTTTTGCGGGCTGCCGGCAATCGCGGCCGCCACGTAGATGAGCAGCGTGATAATCAATCCGAGGATAACGCGATTGTCCAACCTCGTATTATCGATCACTATCGTTCCTTGTTGCCTGGGATATCATATTGTAGAGGTATCGCCGCCTGACCAAAAGGCTTGACACGGAGCAAGGTAGGCCGGAACAAGCGCAGCGCAGTTCCGGCATTTCTGGGGCCTGGGAAAGATCAGTGCCGGAACTGCGCTGCGCTTGTTCCGGCCTACGTGGCAACGTGGCTTGCATTTCGCAAGGCAAGTCGTGCAGTTTTCATTGCGAATCCGTTACATGGCCCTTGGCCCCGCGCAAAGCTTGTTGTTGATGGATAACGAGTTGCGTCATTTCGGCGGCAAGTGGCACAGCCCTTGCTGCTATTCAGCCGCCGGCGGCTCGTGCTAGTGTACCTGGGTTTCTTCCGCCGACCACGACCATGGGTACATGGTGCCCGACATGGTGCCCGACCGAAGGCGACTCGAGGAGGTCTGCCGCGACAACCGCATGCATCCGAAAGACCTTTTTTTCGTGATCCCCACCCATCGGCTGCGCGACGTGGGCGAGGCCGTCGAGCAATATGACGAACACTTCTGGCGCAACGGCCACACCGTCCGCATGATCGTCTTCGACGACTCCAGCCCGGACAACCAGGCGAAGTATTATCCGCACCTCGAGCGGACCAGCACGCACAACGACCTTTACTACGTCGGGCCAAGAGAAAAAGAGCAGTTCCTCGCTTACCTGAATGGGCGGCTCCGCGACAAACGGTTGGAGGGCCTGGTCAAAAACCTCTTTCGCCCCAGTTACGGCGGCAACCGGAACTACACCCTCATGTACACCCTCGGCGGCCTGATGGTCAGTGCCGACGACGACATGCGGCCCTACTGCCTGATCGAGGACAGCCCCGAGTCGCTTGGCGACGACGAGGTATGCCGCGGCAAACTGGTGAAGGCCGGTCGCAACGGCTACCTGCGCAAGTCGTTCGACATTCTCGCCGCCTTCAAAGACGTGTTGGGCAAGCCGTCCGGCCAGGCCCCCGAAAACTACGAGCGCGGCGAAGTGCTCGTCGATACGGCGATGGATCTGGAGACGAACGCCACCAGGGGCCTGGCCTGGGAGAACTCGCTGATGCTCCGCCGTGGGCCGGTGCCCGACAAGGCCACGATCAAGATCGCCCAGACCTTCCGCTCGGGCACCAACGACATCGACGCCCTGGATTTCGTGGAACTGTTCCTCCAGGACGATCAGCAGATCGACCCGGACGATCTCAACGACGTCTACGTGCTGGTGAACTTCCGCCCGGTGGTGACGAAGAAGAACTGGCGCATGGACTGCGGGGTGGCCGGCTACGACAACACGTTCGGGCTGCCGCCGTTCTTTCCCACCCGGCTCCGCTTCGAGGACTATATCTACCGCTTGTGGATCCAGCAGGAGGGCATCGCCGCCGCGCACGTCGATGCCGCGCAAAACCACAGCAAGAGCAACTACATGCGCAATCCGCCCTCGGCGGAGATTTTCAATGAGGAACTGGCCAACCTGCTGAAACGGAAGATCAGGCCCACGGTCTCGCACATGGATGAATTGAGCATCGCCTTCGACTACGAGGGCGAGGTCACGGCGCAGGATGCCGAGCAGATTCTCGGGAAGATCGTAGCCCTGCATACGAGGGCCCTGAAGGCGGCCGAGACAGCGAGTCCGGCCCGCGCCGACGCGCTGCGGGTGTTTGCGGCCAGCCTGCACAAGGCCTTCTATGGCTTCGAGCCCGATTTCTTTCAGCAGAACTTGCTGCGGATCGTCGACGACGTGGTCAGCGTCATCAAGGGCTCCATCGAGTTGTGGCCGACGCTGGTGGAGATTTGCTACTTCCAAACGGGCCGGCGGGGTTTGCCGCAGGTGCGGGTCAACAACCAGAAGAAGAGAGAGAACCATTATGCGAATCGCGCAGATAGCCCCGCTCTATGAAAGCGTGCCGCCCAGGCTGTACGGAGGCACGGAGCGGGTCGTTTCTTACCTGACCGAGGAACTGGTGCGGCTGGGGCACGAGGTCACGCTCTTCGCCAGCGGCGATTCGGAGACCGCGGCCGAATTGGTTGCCGCCTGCCCGCGGGCACTCTGGCGCACGGCGGACTGCCGGGAGACTTTGCCGCATCACGTCCGCCTCATGGAGCTTGTTTTCCGGGACGTATCGCGTTTCGATATCCTCCACTTCCACTGCGATTATCTGCACTTCCCACTCCTGCGGCGGCGCCCGTGTCGAAGTGTGACGACTTTGCACGGGCCCGTCCACCGCGCGGACCTGGGGCCGCTGCTGGCGGAATATCCCGAGGTGCCGCTGGTTTCTATCTCCGACAACCAGCGGCAGCCGATCCCGCAGGCAAACTGGCAGGCAACGGTGCATCACGGGCTGCCGCGCAATCTCTTCACGTACCGCAGACACTCGGGCGACTATCTTGCGCTGCTGGGGCGCATGTCGCCCGAGAAGGGCGTCGATCGGGCCATCGAAATCGCTCGGCGGGCCAAAATGAAACTGAGGATCGCCGCCAAGGTCTACCCCGAGGAGCGGGCCTACTTTCAGGACCACATCGAGCCTTTGCTGCGCCAGTCCCGGGAGTTCGTCGAGTACATCGGCGAGGTGGGCGGTCGGGATAAAGACGAATTCCTCGGCAACGCCCGGGCGCTGCTGTTCCCCATCGACTGGGCGGAGCCGTTCGGCCTGGTGATGATCGAGGCCCTGGCTTGCGGCACGCCCGTCATCGCCTGGAGGAACGGGTCCGTACCCGAGGTGATCGCGGACGGCGTTACGGGCTACCTCGTCGACAGCATCGACGAGGCGGTACGAGCGGTCGGGCAGGTCGCCAGCCTCAGCCGTTGCGTCTGCCGCAGGGTTTTCGAGGAACGTTTTGACGCCGCGCGGATGGCCCGCGAGTACGTGGAGGTTTATCGGAGGCTTGTCGTCGAACGCAACGCATCCGGCCGGGTGGGGTCTGGCAAAGCACGCGTCACAAAGGGAGTACGCGTCGCGTAGCGACCGGAATACCCGCTCCCACCTTGCGTGAATAATCCCGCTTACCACATCCTGGCCGCTTCCAGCCTCGCGGACGAGCGGACCCGTGTGCTCAAGCACGGCGACACGTTTGCCGTCTTTGACCACTATGGCGACATGAAGGCCGGCGGCATGGGAGAGGAGGGCCTTTATCACGAGGGCACCCGCTTCCTGTCCTGCGTGGTGCTGGAACTGGACGGGGGCCGGCCCTTCTTCCTGAGCTCGACGGTCCGAGACGGGAATGACCAGCTCGCCGTGGCGTTGACCAACCCCGATCTGCTCCGGGACGGCCAGGTGCGGCTGCCGCTGGGCAGCCTGCACCTGGCGTGGAAGAAATTCTTGTGGCAGGGCGTCTGCTACCAACAGTTGCAGATAAAGAACTACGCGACGGAGCCGGTGGAAACCGCGATCTCCCTGCACTTCGCGGCCGACTTTGCCGACATCTTCGAGGTCCGCGGCATGCAACGCAAAGCGCATGGTCAGCACTTGCCGCCCGAAGTCAGCGATGACGGCGTGGCCCTCGGCTACCGAGGGTTGGACAATGTGGTCCGCCGCACGCTGATCCGCTTCGAGCCTCGGCCGGCTTTGCTCACGGCCTCGACGGCCCGCCTCGACCTGTCGCTTCAACCGCTGGAGGAATCCACCTTCTTCGTACGGATTGCTTGCCAGCGCGGCGACGGAATTGTCCGGCCAATCGGTTTCGACGAGGCCCGTTGCCAGGCCCAAGCCGATCGGGAGCGGTACAGTGCCGGCTCCTGCCACGTTCGCACGTCCAACGGCCTGGTCAACGCCTGGGTCAATCGTGCCGCATCCGACCTGCACATGATGACCACCGAGTTGCCCACCGGCCCGTATCCTTATGCGGGCGTGCCGTGGTTCAACACCCCCTTCGGCCGCGACGGGATCATCACCGCGCTGGAGTGCTTGTGGCTCCGCCCCGGAATGGCTCGGGGCGTGTTGAGTTACCTGGCTGCCACCCAGGCCACGGAGGTTATCCCCGAAGAGGATGCCGAACCGGGGAAAATCCTCCATGAAACCCGCAACGGTGAGATGGCCGCGCTGAAGGAAATGCCTTTTGGCCGCTATTACGGCAGTGTCGATGCCACGCCGCTGTTCGTGCTGCTTGCGGGCGCGTACTATGAGCGGAGCGGCGATCGGGCATTCGTGGAAGCCCTCTGGCCCAATGTGGAGGCGGCCTTTCGCTGGATGGACCGCTACGGCGATTTGGATGGGGACGGGTTCGTCGAGTACCAGCGGCAGGGCCCCAGCGGTCTGCTTCACCAGGGATGGAAAGACTCGGACGATGCCATCTTTCACGCCGACGGCTCACCGGCCCGCGGGCCGATCGCCCTTTGTGAAGTGCAGGGCTATGTCTATGCGGCCCGCAACGCCGGTGCGCTGCTGGCCGCCGTCTTGGGGCGGGCGCAACGGTCGCAAGAGCTGGCGCGACAAGCACGGGCATTGAAGGAGCGGTTCGAGCAGGCGTTCTGGTGTGAGGACTTGTCCAGCTACGCCCTGGCCCTCGATGGAGACAAGCGGCCCTGCCGCGTGCGGTCCTCAAACGCCGGTCACTGCTTGCTCACGGGCATCGCCAGCCACGAACGGGCGGAGCGCGTGGCCGCGACACTCCTCGGCCCCGCATCGTTCACCGGTTGGGGTGTACGGACCCTAGCCGCCTCCGAGTGCCGCTACAACCCCATGAGTTATCATACCGGTTCCGTCTGGCCCCACGACAACGCCCTGATTGCCCAAGGGCTGTCGCGCTATGGTCTCACCGAGAAATCGCTGCAAATTTGGAACGGGCTGTTCACCGCCGCGATGCACTTCGAGTCGCAACGGATGCCGGAGCTATTCTGCGGCTTCCCGCAAGAGGCAGGGGAAGGGCCGGTCCTCTACCCTGTGGCCTGCGCCCGCAGGCCTGGTCGGCGGCGTCGGTGTTCCTTCTCCTCCAGGCCTGCTTGGGCCTGGAGATCAGTGCCCCGCAGACGCGAATTTCTTTCACCCGGCCGCAGTTGCCGCCCTCGCTGGACGAATTGCGAATCCACAACCTGGAGCTGGCTGGGGCCACCGTCGATCTCTTGTTGCTGCGTCACGCCGACGATGTGGGCGTCAACGTGCTGCGACGAGAGGGGAATGTTCAAATTGTCGTCGTGAAGTAATCGGAATCTGCCCGGTTGCTTCGCGCCACCCGCCTCGCCGCCACACGAATCTTGCAAAACGCAATCTCCCTTCCGGCATTCTGCAATAATTCTCGCCAGGAACAAAATGGCACTAAGTCGCAAGTCATTAGCTGGTTGCAAGTTGACGAAAGCCATTATTCCTGGCACGAATTTTGCTTTTCGCCTTCCAAGCTCGTTTAGCCCGGAGCCGGGGCGCCCAGCCTCGTTTCATTACAAATATATCAGACCCCACCAGGTGGATGGGGTCGTTGCCTGAGTTTTGTGTAACAACGAGGGCACCCGGCTCCGGGCTAAACGAGCCAACGGCGCCCTTAAACACTTTCACAACGACAGAACCAAGTCCCAGGAGCCCTCGCCCCATGATGGATCTCGTTTACGTGCTGGCAATCATCGGCTTCTTTGCCGTGTGCATTGCCTATACCCATGCCTTCGATAGGATCTGACCCATGGAAAACATCATTGTTGGAATCGTGTCGCTGTGCCTTCTCGTCTACCTGTTCTTCACGCTGATTCGTCCGGAGAACCTTTAGGCGACAGGTTGTAAACCCGTCCTACGACAGCGTTACAAACCCGTCCCACCAGAGTCCTCACTATGCAATACATGACATTATCAGGCTGGATCCAGTTTCTGGTGTTTCTCGTTGCCCTGGCCGCCATCACCAAGCCCATGGGCATCTACTTGTTGCGCGTGCTCGATCCCGACAAGGAAGGCGGCCTGGGGCTTCTGGAGAAGGTCCTTGGCCCGCTGGAACGGCTGGTCTACAAGGTGGCGCGGGTCAATCCCAAGAAGCAGCAGAACTGGAAGCAATTCACGCTCTCGCTGCTGATGGTGGGCATGGTTACGACGGTCATCAGTTACGGTCTGTACCGGATTCAGGACATCCTTCCCCTGCGGGACAACATGCCCAGTCTGGCCCAGTCCGTTGACAAGAACGAGACAATCGGTTCGCCAACCATCGATCCCGAAACCAATCGGGTGACCGCGGGCGGGAAAGTGCCGGGGATCATCGCTTTCATCCAATCCGTTTCTTTTGCCACCAACACCGACTGGCAGAGCTACGAACCCGAGCAGATGTTCACGCATTTCTCACAAACCGTTTCCACGGCACTGCACTTCTTCTTTTCCTCCGCCGTGGGCATTGCCGTATGCGCCGCGCTGGTCCGCGGCATTGCCCGTCAGGAGACGCGAAACATCGGCAATTTCTGGGTCGATCTGACGCGGATCACGTTGTACCTGTTCATTCCCGTGTGCCTGGTCTTCGCCCTGATCAATGTCTGGCAGGGGATGCCCATGAACTACCGGCCGTACACCAAAGCCACGACGGTGGACCAGTCGGCGGCCGCCGCGCCCGACAATCCCACGAAGCAGCCCATCGTGCAGGGCCCGATCGCCGCCTACGCGGCGCCCAAGGTGCTGGGGCTGAACGGGCCGGGCATCACCGGCGCCGACTGCGCCCACCCCTTCGAGAACCCCACGCCCTTGTCACAATTCCTACAGTTGCTTCTGTTCTTTTCCGTGATTGCCGGGCTGCCCTATTACTACGGCCGCATGATCAACCACCGCCTGCACGGTTGGAACATCTGGCTGATCATGTTCGCCCTGCTGATTGTCACGAACCTGATCACCTGGTATTTCGAGGCCCAGCCCAATCCGCGGATGACGGCGCTGGGCGTGGGTCCGGCCAATTGCAACATGGAAGGGAAGGAAGTCCGCATCGGCATCTATAACTCGGCCACGTGGGCCAACGCCGTCACGGCCACGGCCGAGGGCGCCAACAACTGCCAGCACGACTCGATGATGCCCATGGCCGGCTTCATGCTCCTCTTCAACATGCACATGGGCGAGGTGATCTTCGGCGGCATCGGCAGCGGCCTGTATACGATGCTGATCTTCGTCTTCGTTGCGGTCTTCCTGGCCGGCCTGATGATCGGCCGCACGCCTGATTACTTGGGCAAGAAGATCGTCAGTTTCGACGTGAAGTGCTGCTCGCTGCTGTTGCTCATGATCGTGCTGGATACCGTGATCTTTACGGCCTGGTCGTGCCTGACCGAATGGGGCACCAAGAACAACACGAACAACGGGCCGCATGCCTTCAGCGAATTGTTCTACGCCTACAGTTCCGGGACCGCCAACAACGGTACCGCCTTCGGCGGCGTGGGCTATGCACCGACCGTCGCGTCGGCTGATCCGGCCGATAGCAGCAAGACCGTCACGACCTACGGCAGCACGATGTTCAACTGGACGCAAGCCTTCTGCATCCTCATCGGCCGCTACTTCGAGCTTATTCCCGTGATGGCCCTGGCAGGGGCCCTGGCCAAGAAGAAGGCCGTTCCCATGCACACGGGCAGTTTCCCGGTGGTCGGGCCGACGTTCTGTTTGCTGGTGGCCGCGGTGATTATCATCCTCGGCGCCTTGAATTTCCTGCCCGGATTGGTGATGGGCCCGGTCATCGAACACTTCAAGATGGTCGGATCGCACATTTTGTATTAGAGGAACTAAGTGTCATTAGTTCGGCGCGGGTCTCCGGACCCCGCCGATGCCAGGGGCACGGTCTGGAGACCGGCCCCAACGACGGATTGAGGAACCAAATGTCTACCAAAGCACGAGCCTTATTCGACCGCGAGATCATCGTTCCGGCAATTTTCGACAGTCTCCGCAAACTCAACCCCGTTCACATGTGGAAGAACCCGGTGATGTTCGTCACCGAGGTGGGGGCGGCGGTCACGACTCTCGATCTGGCCTTTACCCAGCCTTCGGAGAGGCCCTTCGTTTTGCAGATTTCCATCTGGTTGTGGTTCACGGTGATCTTCGCGAACTTTGCCGAGGCCATGGCCGAAGGTCGCGGCAAAGCCCAGGCCGAAACGCTCCGCCGGAGCCGCACTAAGACCCGTGCCAAGCGGCGCAATCCGGATGGAACATTCATCTGGCGGGACGCGGAGGCGCTGCGGAAAGGCGACATCTTCGTGGTCTCGGCCGGCGAGATTATTGCCGCCGACGGCGAGATCATTGAAGGCGCGGCCACGATCGACGAATCGGCGATCACCGGCGAGTCGGCCCCCGTGATCCGCGAGGCCGGCGGCGACCGCTCGGCCGTTACCGGCGGCACCAAGGTGCTCTCCGACGAGGTCACGATCCGCGTCACTGCCAACCCCGGCGAGTCGTTCATGGACCGCATGATCGAACTGATCGAAGGGGCCAAGCGGCAGAGGACGCCCAACGAAATCGCGCTTTCCATCCTGCTCTCGGCGTTGACGATCATCTTTCTGGCGGTCGTGGTCACGATGTTGCCCTTCGGACTCTTCACGCACACGTATCTTACCGACAGTCCGGACGGCACCGTCAATCCGGCGTTTGTCCTGGTCAGCCTGAACTTTTCGATCACGGTCCTGGTTTCGCTCCTGGTCTGCCTGATCCCGACCACGATCGGCGGATTGCTCTCGGCCATCGGCATCGCCGGCATCGACCGCATGGTGCAGAAGAACGTGCTGGCCATGAGCGGCCGCGCGGTGGAGGCCGCGGGCGACGTCGACGTGCTGCTGCTGGACAAGACGGGCACGATCACGATGGGCAACCGCCAGGCGACGGAATTCATCGCGGCCCCCGGTGTCGATCCCAAGGAACTGGCCGAGGCCGCGCAGCTTGCCAGCCTGGCCGATGAGACGCCGGAAGGGCGGAGCATCGTGGTCCTGGCGAAGGAGCAGTACGGCATCCGCGGCCGGGAGATCCACACGATGCCGCACGCCGTCTTCGTGCCCTTCACCGCGCAAACGCGGATGAGCGGCGTGGATATCAACGGCCACTCGATTCGCAAAGGGGCCGCCGACGCCGTCCGCGGTTGGATTTGCGGAACGTGTCCCACGGAAATCGATGAGGCCGTAGATCGCATCAGCCGCAACGGCGGGACGCCGCTGGTGGTGGCCCGGCAGGACAAGGCCCTGGGCGTGATCTACCTCAAGGACATTGTCAAGGGCGGCCTGCCCGACCGCTTTCAGCGTTTCCGCACCATGGGGATCAAGACGGTGATGATCACCGGCGACAACCCGCTCACGGCCGCGGCGATCGCCAAGGAGGCCGGCGTGGACGACTTCCTCGCCCAGGCCAAGCCGGAAGACAAGCTGGCCCTGTTGCGTGCCGAGCAGGCCAAGGGGCACCTGGTGGCCATGACCGGCGACGGCACCAACGATGCCCCCGCCCTGGCCCAGGCCGATGTGGGCGTGGCCATGAACACTGGCACCCAGGCCGCCAAAGAGGCCGGCAACATGGTCGATCTCGACAGCAATCCCACCAAACTCATCGAGGTCATCGAAATCGGCAAGCAGATGCTGATGACCCGCGGGGCCCTGACTACCTTCAGTGTGGCCAACGACGTGGCCAAGTATTTTGCCATCATTCCAGCCATGTTGATGGGCGCGTTCCCCGAGGTGGCCCCGCTGAACATCATGGGCCTGCACAGCGCGGCACAGCGCGGTCTTGAGCGCGGTGATCTTCAACGCCCTGATCATTATTGCCTTGATCCCGCTGGCCCTGAAGGGCGTCAAGTTCCGGGCTGCGTCGGCCGTTTCCATCCTCCGCCGCAACCTGTTGATTTACGGCGTCGGTGGGGTCATCTGCCCGTTCCCCGGAATCTGGCTGATCGACCAAATCATCCATTTTTTGCACCTGGCATAAGAGTCAACCGATATGAGCAACACGAAAACGAGCAACGGAAACAAGCCACTCCCGCCGGCCGGCCCCAACGATGCCGATGACCGCGGCGGGTCGATTCTCGGCCACATTTGGACCTCGATCGGCGTCACCCTGGTTCTGGGCGTGGTCTGCTGCGGGCTCTATCCCCTGGCGGTCTGGGCCATCGGCCAAGCCGTCTTCCCCAACCAGGCCAACGGTTCGCTGGTCACGAAGGACGGCACGCCCACCAAGGACGACGCCGAGGCGGTCGGATCTAAACTGATCGGCCAGAATTTTTCCCCCGCTGGCTATTTTCATCCTCGGCCAAGCGCCAACAGCTACGACGGCAGCAATTCCGGCGGCAGCAATCTCGGCCCGCTCAGCGCGAAACTCATTCAGGGCACCACGAAAGACTATGCTTTCACCATCTTCGCGGCCGACAAGGGCCGCACTCCGGTTGTTTCGGTGACAGGCCGGGTGCAGGGCACGGTAGTCGAAGTGACCAAGTCCACGATCTCACTGAGCGCCGACCATGGGTACATGGTGCCCGGGACCACGGCCAAGACAACCTACACTCTCGATCCCACCGTTGCCGACCCAAATACGGTGGTCAACTACCACGGCCGGACGATCCATGCCACGACGATTCCCGTCGGATCCCTGGCGGAGTTGACGCTCAACGATAAGACGCCGCCGGGGCACCCGGTGCTCCGGGTCGTGACCGCCATCAATGTCGCCGATCGGGAAATCGACGCCGGGATCAGTTCAAGGGACACAGTCAATAATAAGATCACCCTGGATGATTCCGACAGCACCGTGATCAATGTTGATCCGAAGAACACGGTGTTTATCGTCAACGGCAAGCCCGGCGCCTTGGGAGACCTGGCGACGGGCATGACGGTGCATACAATCGTCTCGTTGCAAATGGATTTTGACGGCATTGCTGACCGCGTCATTCATTATTGTCAGGACAACTCCATCAGCTACAAATCATCCGTCCCGGACAGTGCCTTCACCGATGCCGACGGGATCGACGACACGAAGCTGGTCACGGCTTTCAATGCGGCGACCACCCCCACCATCGACGCCAGCACACCGATTCCCGGCGATGCGGTAACTGCCTCAGGCTCGGGGCTGGATCCGCATATCAGCCCGGAGAATGCGGAACTTCAGGCCTCCCGCGTAGCGGAGGCCCGCAAGCTTCCCAAAGAGAAAGTACTGGAGTTGATACGGGCGAACACCCAAAAACCGGACCTGGGCTTTCTGGGCGACACAAGCGTGAATGTCTTGATGCTCAACATCGCGCTGGACAAGCTCGCACCGCTGGCCGCGACGGCCACCGCTGCTCCCGCGGAAGTGCCGACAAACGCTCCGGCTGCGAAATGAGAGCCGATTGCGGTAGCCACGCGTGTCGCGCAACGTTAAAATGACACCGTTGGCGAAGCTCTTCGTTTTGCTGGTATTGAGGTTGCAACGCACCATGAAGACTATCGCAATGCTCTTATTGTCGCTGACGCTGACAAGCGCCGCGGCCTGGGCGGACCCGCCGCAAGTCAAACCTTCTTCTGCGGCCGACGCTCATGGGTCTGCTCCACGTCCCTCGACCTGGGCGCAACCGCTGCAGGTGTCGGGGCTTCCCAACTTGCACAAGGTGTCCAGCGATCTGTACCGCTGTGCCCAGCCTACGGCCGAGGGGATCCAGAATCGTCGCGCACTGGGCATCAAGACCGTGGTCAATCTCCGCGCGTTCCACTCGGATGCGGAAATGATAGGCAAAACGGCCGTCGACTACGAACACATCGCGATGAAGACGTGGCACCCCGAGGAAGAAGATATCGTTCGTTTTCTGCGCATCGTGAACGACCCCAAGCGTGTGCCGGTCCTGGTGCACTGCCAGCATGGCGCCGACCGCACAGGGACCATGTGCGCGATCTATCGCATCGCCCTCCAGGGCTGGAGCAAAGAGGAAGCGCTCCGAGAGATGAAGCAAGGCGGGTTCGGCTTTCATGGGATGTGGCAGAATCTGGTCGACTATATCAACGGCCTGGACATCGAGCGCATCAAGCAGAAGGCCGGGATCAAGGGCCCGGCGGCATCGAAGCCGAAATAGGGCGGATGCGCAATACGCCATGGAAACGGTTTTTTTGGCCACTTTGGCCAATTTGTCCAGCGGAACGTGAAAAGCCACCGCCTTTTCTACTCCAGCAGCAACACGGTTCCCCAGCGATCCGGATTGGTCGTCACGCCGGACTTCTTGGAACTGGGCCAGAAGGCTTCGCGGGCGGCTTGCCTGCCCTGGATCGTCAGGTTGAGATTCAGCCCGAGTCGGCCGCCGACCTCGGGGTGATAGTTCCCGATCTGCGCGGCCGGAAGCAGGAACTCCATGATGTAACCGTCCGCAGTCCGCGTGGCCACGCCCTGAAGGGCAATATCGTAGCGCGTGGCGGGAATCTCGTTCCGAATTCTCCACCGGCCAAGGTAGACGCGATTCGCATCCGGCAAGGGGACGATCCAGAACTGGTGGTCGCCCGCGGTCGCGGCGCGCGGCGTCTTGCTGTCGGCCGTGTCGACGAACAGTTCCAGCGCATCGGCGGCCCAGAAGCTCGTGGGATCTTTCACCAGCAGCTTGGAGTCGTGCACCACGACCGCGCCGTAGATGCCTTCCTTGGCCCAGGCCATGTGGACCGTGGCGCCGGACTCCCCCGCGCTGGACCCGAGCATCCAGGCGGGGAGTTGCGTCTCCGGCCCCCAGTCGTTCAGCCGGCCGTCGATCTTGATGTTCTTGGCCCGGTGGATGGCATATTGGTTGGGAATCAGCGGACGCGTGACCCGCTTGCCCGCGCCGAAATCGACTTCGATCTGAGCCGTCTCTTGCGGTTTCCAGTCGGCGCTCCACTCAAAGCGGCAGGTGACCGTGCGGACCTCTTGCGGTTTGAGTTCCGCGATGGGGATCTCGGGCGTTATCGCCTTCCATGACTCGGGCACGTGCATCCGCAGCATGCCGCCGATCGCCTTGCCCGAGCGGTTGCCGACCTCGACGGTGACTTGCGTCTTGCCGGGCCGGCCTTGCATCGGGCTGACCTGGACCGTCAGCGGCGATTGCACGAACACCTTCAAGGTCATCCGTTTGACTTCTTTGCCCTCGGAAACTGCGAGCTTCACGTCCTTGAAGCCTGTTGCCGCGGCCGATGCGATAGTGAAGGGAACCTCGACGTTCTTGGCCTCGCCCGGTGCGACCTCGGCCGCCACTTCAGGAATCTCGGCTTTCCAGCCTTCCGGCAGTTCGAGTTTGATGCGGCAGGAGATCCGCTGGTCGCGGTTGTTGGCGATGCGGACCACCGGGCGGACGCTGTCGCCGGCGCTGGCTGGCACCAGGTGCGGTGTGTCGAGGCTGTAGGCGGTCTGCCGGTACCACGCGTCGCTGGTGCTCAGGCCCACGAGGTAGGCCGGCGCCATCGTCAGGCGGACGGTGCTGCCCTCGATCCGGTTGCCCAGATAGTCTTGGAGTTGCCCCGCCTGGAAGCGAACGGTTGGGCCGTCGTCGCCGTGGATCGTCCAGAATGCGGCGACGAGCTTGCCGCCGTCGCGGAAGACGTAGCCGCAGGTGTTCTCGCCGGCATCCAGGTCGCCCACGCAGGACGGATTGGGCAGGACGCTCGTCAGCCCGGCCATCGAGCAGAGCGAGAGCTTCGGCTCGCCGTTGGCAGTCAACAGTCCGCAGCCGTCGAAAAACTGCTTGGGATTGGCGGCGTCGAAGTTATAGAACCAGAAGGCCTTGTCGGCGCCGGCGGCCATGGCCATCATCCATTCCCGCTGGAGGTATGCCGCTTGCTGGTAAGGCGAGACGACGGGCCCGGCCAGCGTGTCCCAGCCGAACTCGGTGAGCCAGAACTCGCGCTTCTTCCCGTCGGCCTGCGCCATGCGCTTCACGGCCCGCAGGTCGTCGAACAGCAGGCTCGGCGTCTTGCCCTCGTAACCCATGTTGAAGTTGCAAAGGTTCTCTTCGGGGGCGTCGGTGCCGCAGTACTGGTGCGCGTTGACGACGCCAATGCGATCGAAGTCGCCGCTCTGGATGCATCGCGCCAGGCGGTCGGGCCGGATGCTGGCCCGGCCGTTCTCGACCGCGACCAGCTCGCCGCAACCCAGCAGATCCAGGATATTGGCGAACTGCCTGTGATAGGCGCGGTAGTTGGCCCAGTCGATCTGGTCCTCGGCCTTGGCGTTGTCGGCGGGCAGGTCATATTCGTTGCTCAGTTCCCAGCGCGTGATCTGGGGAAAAGCGATGATGACGCTGCTGATCTCCCGCATCCAGTTGCGATCCGGCCCGATGCGGCCGACGACTTTGCCGTCGACGACCTCGGGATGCTTGATCGACTGCTGGATCACCGGCAGGCACTCCGCGCCGGCGTCCTGGTAGGCCTGCACGATCTTCGGATAGTACGGCCATCCGGCGTAGCTGCCGTCCTTGCCCTTGGCCCGCAGCAGCCAGTCGAAGCTGAAGGCATACTCGCGGAACCAGACGATTCCCGCGCGGCGGAAGGGAACGAGGACGACCTTCTCACCGCTGTGGACATTCAGCCCGTAAGGCGAGGCCAGCTTCTGTTGCCGGGAGAGTTCCCTGGGGACCGGCAGGCGCGCGAGGGTCAGCGTCTCGGCCCGCTGGGTGCCGTCGGACAAGGTCAACCTGGCGCCGAGCGTATAGAGTCCGAACCGCTTGGTCTTCAGCGGCGCGCTGAGGCTGGTCGAGCTCTCCACGGCCACCGGCCGCTCGAACTGGTCGATCAACTCCCCGGCGGAGTCGCACAGCCGGCAGGTCAGCTTGCCGCTGAGCGCGCCGGGCTTCCAGTTCTGCAGGCGAATCTTCACTTCCGGCTCCGTGCTCGTGAACACGTTGGACGGCTGGCCGCTGGCCATATCCACGGCAACCAGCGGCGTCGGCGGGCACTGTTTCAAGGCCTTGGCGGGGTTCGCCGGCTTGGGCTCGGGCGCCCAGGTCGTCAGCACGCCGGTCTTGGCATCAACGTCGGTGATATCCGTTTCGACCCGGATGTCGGCGATTTGGATGGGGACTGCGATCTTCAAATTCTGGGCTTCCCAGTTGTGCGTCGTGACGCCGCTGATCCGTAGCGGACGCACCCAATCGTCCGGCACCTTGAAGGTCGCCGTCTCCCAGTTGCCCGACGCCTTGGTGCGGACGTCCCATGCCATGTATCCGCCCTTGACCCGGTCGCGGCCCCAGCCATCGGAAAATCCCAACTTGAGGCCATAGCGACCGTCGTGGATCTTGTAGCGCAGCGTTATGGTTTTGGCATTGCCGGGGATCCACAGCGGCGCGGGGGGATCGACGGAAAAGGCCTCAAAACCGCCGCCGGAGAAGGCGGCTTCCAACTTCAAGCTGCCGGTGATCTTCCCATCCGCCGCCGCTTCGCTGACCAGGGAAGACTGCCCGGTGGCGCTGTTCCATGGGCTGGGCGTCCAGGCGCTGTGCGTGAAATCCTCGACCACCTTGTTGACGATTTGACCGTAGGCTGGCGTCGCCAGAAACACGGCAACCATCAGAATCGCCGTCCACATTCGCTGCATCTCATTGCTCCTTGGGATACGATAACTCGAAATCCACATAGTCCTCATCCAAGAGGATAAAGAGGTTTCTGTCGTCCAGGGGCTTCGGCGATGGCATGGCTTATCGCTCCTATTTTTTCATCCAATCATTGCGAGCCGGCCGACTGCGGAGGGCGTTGGCCGCATCGTCGCCCGGGAACGATTCGCTCTTGGGGTCCCACTTCAGCTTGCGGCCGAGTTCCATGGCGATATTGCCGATGTGCATCGTCGTACTCAGCCGCTGATCGGCCTCGGCGGTGTAGGTGGTCGGCTGGCGCGACTTGACGCAGTCGAGGAAGTTCCGCTGCTCGTTGGGCGGCATCGGCCAGATCTTGTTGCCCGCCCGTGGATACTTCCGACGCAGCAATTCGGTGGAGGTCCCTTCCAGCCGGCCGAGCCAGCCGTTGTTGCCGATCCAGCCATCGGTACCGTCAAAGCGGATGGCCACGCCGCCCGACTCGACGAACATCTCCACGCCGTTGGCATAACGATAACGCAGCTTGAACGTGACGAACGTCGTAGCCATCGAGTTCACGGGAATCTCGCCCGTGCCTTCGACTTCCACTGGGCCAGTCGCTTCGGCGAAGTTGGCAACCTGGGCCGTGTCCAGGAGATGCGAGCCCCAGTCGGTCAGGAGGCCGCCGGAGTAGTCGCGGACCTGCCGCCAGTGCATGGCCTCGGTGCGGGTTGGCGTGTAAGGATGAAACGGCGCCGGGCCGAGCCACAGGTCCCAATTCAGCTCCGCCGGAACCGGGGCCGGCTTCTCCAAGGGGAATGCCGATCCCGCCGGTAACTTGACGTGGATCGCCTTCAACTGGCCGATCGCGCCGTTGCGCACGAGCTCGGACATGCGGTAGTAGTAGATCGTCGAGCGGTCTTCGATGCCCACCTGGAACACCGCCTTGTGGCGATCGACCGTCTCGACGAGCTTGCGTCCTTCGGCAATGGTCAGCGTCGGCTTCTCGCAGAACACGTCCTTGCCGGCTTCCAGGGCCATAAGCGAGATCGGCACGTGCCAGTGGTCGGGCGTGGAGATGACCACGGCGTCGATGTCCTTGCGGGCGATGAGGTCGCGGAAATCGGCGATCTCCTTGCAGCCCGTGGCCGAGTATTGCTGGTCCACGGTTTCGCGGGCCCGCGTGCGGCGGCTGGCAATGACGTCGCAGACGGCGACCGCGCGGGCGTCGTTCTCGACGAGGAAGGCCTTCAGGTTGTGTCCATAACCTTCGTTGCCCAGTCCGACGAACCCCAGCGTGATCTGTTTCGAGGGGGCCGTTGCGCCGAACAGCCGCGCTGGAAAGACCAGCGGCGCGGCCGCCGCGCCGACGATGCCTGCCATACGGCCAATTGCCCGGCGGCGGGTGATTGCGGTTGGGGATTGAGCTTGGGAACAACGGTTTTTGAGTGCGGGCATGATTTCACCAAGGAGTGGGTTGACGGGTTCGTAACGACTTCTTTGTAGACAGCGTCCGGGATTCGCCTTGCGGTTGTGCGGATCGGCACGGGCCGTTTGGCCGCAGCGAGGCTATCGCAGGCGGCCTTCTTAACGGTTCCCATTCTACCAGTTCCTGCATCGGTAGGGCAGCGGGCAGGATTCGTGGCGCGGCTTCGATCGAAAATCGGCACGTCAACTGGAAACCTATATCCCACTATGCCAACATGGGAGAATGTCGCTGGTTTGAAATGGTTCACGGAAGATTCTGCAATTCCAGCGGTGCTATCGATGAGGCGCTAGAAACGGCCATTTTATTCCCGTCACGAGGAGATTATCGCAAGCGACTGGCAGGTTGCTTACCCGTTTGTTACTATGGGTGAAAGTGCCAGGGGATGATCATGCAGTATGAAGGCAAGCGAGTTCTGTTTCGTAGTGGCGTTACCATCGTGGTGCTTGCGGGCCTAGCTGTGGGCACGGCGGTGGGCCAGCGGGCCGTCGCCGTGGGCAAGGGCTCTTACGCCGAGTTCCCGCCGCCGTCGGCCGGAAAAGGGGCGGCCGAGATGGTCGAGCGGAAGTTTCCCCTGGTCGAGCGCGACGATCGGCCGATCCCCACCAACAAGCTTTGGACCGCGCTGCTGGAAGGCAAGGCGGCCGGGTCGTTGTGGATGTATCCGTGGCGCGTCGATCCGCGCGAGTCGGGCCTGGAATTGCACCTGCCGCTGAAGTGGAACCCAACCGGCAATGATTTGATTTGCGAGGCCCCCTTGCGGATCGGCGGCGTCGACTTCCGCGCCCGCGGGGTCCAGGTCAAGGACTGGGGCGATTGGACGCTCTCCTTCCGCCTGCCACAATCGGCCGCGCGGTACTTGGACGTGACGGTTGGCGAAGGCATGCCGATCGTCTGGGTGGAATCGCACGGCGTGGAGCTTACCGTCGATGCCGGCCGCGAGGCCAAATTCTCCACCCGTGGCGACGTGCTGCTGATTTCCGCGTCCGGGCGGCTCTATGCGGTCTTCGCACCGCCCGACGCGAAGTTTGTCCAGAGCGACGGCCGCGTGGTCCTGCGGAGCCCGGTGGGCAAGTCGTTCGCAGCCGTTGCGGCGATGCAGAACGCCAGCGACCTGGCCACGTTTACCCGATGCGCCTACTCCATCCCCCGCGACAGCCGCATGGATTGGTCCTACGATGCCCGTCGCGGCAAGGTGACGACGACCTGGACCGTGAAGACCGAGCCGCTTCTGGCAGCCCATGCGGATGTCGTCCTGCAAGGCTGGCTTGCCCACCACTGGCGCGATGCGGCATCGGATGTAAAACTTACGGGCCCGCAGTACCTCACGCCGCGCGGGCCGATGCGAACTTCGCTCGGCAACGCCTTCCAGTGGGTCTACGATTTCGACGGTTTCCTACCGAACATGCCGGCGCCGCGGGCAGCGACCGCGGGGTTCGATCGCCAGCGGATGGAACGGCTGCTGGAGTATTGCGCCAACAATCCGCAATACGGCGACGACAGCTACTGGGGCGGCAAGGACCTGCTGCGTTTCGCCCAGTACGTGCAGATGGCCCGCGAATTGAAGTCGCCGTCGTATGCCCGATTGCGGGAACTCTCGCGGAAGTCGCTTGCCGATTGGCTGACCTACACGCCCGGCGAAAAGGCCCACTACTTCACCCGCTATGAGAACTGGCACGCCCTGATCGGCATCAAAGACAGTTACGACTCGGCCCGCTTCAACGATCAGCATTTCCACTATGGCTACCTGACGATGAGCGCGGCGCTGTTGGGCATGGAAGATCCCCAGTTCCTGGCGGACTACGCGGGCATGCTCCGCCTGGTCGCCAAGCAGTATGCCAACTGGGACCGCAAGGACCGGCGTTTCCCGCTGCTGCGGACCTTTGATGTATGGGCCGGCCATTCCTGGGCGGGCGGCCTGGGCTCGCCCGGCGGCAACAACCAGGAATCGTCCTCCGAGGCCATGCAGTCGTGGATCGGTCTGTACCTGCTGGCCACGCTGTTGGACGACGCCGAGATGACCGCCGCGGCCGCGATGGGCTATGCGATGGAATCCCGCGCCACGATGGAATACTGGTTCGACCTGCACGGCGATATCTTGCCGCCCGAGTACAAGCACTCGATCGTCGGCGTGCTCTGGTCGGGCGGGCAGGTCTACGGGACCTACTTCAGCGGTGATCCGGGCTGGATCTACGGCATCCAGTGTCTGCCGCAGTCACCGGGGCTGGACTACCTGGTCCGCGATCCGCAGTTCGCGGCCAAGGCCTTTGCGCGGCGCTGGCGGCCCGCAAAGCCAAGGACGGGCAGGTCGGCGACGACTTGGCCGTCATGGGAGACCTCGGCAACGTGCTCCTGGCGCAGGCCGCGCTCGTGGATCCCGAGTGGGCGACGGCCCAGTTCGACCGGCTCTGGGCGGCGGGCAGCCCCATCGTGCAAAAGCACTTCGGCGCCGGCACGACCTATTACAACGCACACGCCTATCGCAGCCTCGGGCGCCGGCTGTGGAACGTCCATCTCAGTATTCCCACCGGCGCGGTCTATTATAATAGCGACACGAAATCGCCTTCCTGCGTGGTCTATAACCCGAAGAGTCAGCCGGTCACGGTCGAGGCCACGCGCGACGGCAAGCTGCTGGGAACCTTCGTTGCGGCGCCGCGGCAGCTTACGTGCGTGCACAAGCTGCAGCCACCGGAACGTAACGACCCGCAATCGCGTACCACGCGTTCCCCACAGGGGGCCGGGTTCTAGGAGATGTTACGCCTTAATCTCTTGCCGTTAGACATGGGGTTGGCGGTGGCCTTTATTTTTAGAGAGGATGAAGATGATTACCAAGTTTACAGCCGCCCTCGCGGCAACCGGTTTGGCCCTGATCCTGATGACAAGTTCAGCACGCGGTGAGGGAACGTGGGCGGCGGTGGTCTCGCCGGACAATTCGTTCGAAACCTTGTTCGCCAAAGACGGCAAGCTGATGCTCACGGCCCAAATGATGGGCTGGGGCCCGAATTGGGCTTGGGTTGGCTCGCCCACTTCAAAAGACAAGGCCGTGGGCGGAAAACTGAAAATCCGCGGAGCGGTCACCATCTCCGGACAAGACGTGCAGGTGGCGTGCGAGGCGCAACAAAGCGACCGGCAGACCGTCACCTATCAGTACGAACTGACCGCTGCCAAGGACGTGCCTTTGATGAAATTGGTTACGGCCTTTGCGGTCACCCCTTCCCTGACGGGTGAGATCCTGGTCGCCCGGGCCAACGGCAAAGAGGAGAAATTGCCCATTCCGCAGCGGATAATGGGGGCGCCCGACGATGCCGCGAAGATGACCTTCAAGCTCAAGGGCGCAGGCGACCTTGTGATGACGCTCGATCCGCCTTGCCGGCTCCACGAAGAGACCGCGGCCACGCGCGTGGAGTTGCGCACGACCTGCTGAAGGCGGGCAAGACCCGTGTCATGCTGACGATCCGCTTTCCAGGGCCGGTGAGCTTCCTGGGCTCGGCCGAGGAGCAGGAGAAATTCGTGACCACGGTGGCCGGCCCGGAATGGTTCCCTTTCAAGGGGTCCAACGACGTGGGGCCCAGCGCCATCGGTTTCCAAGGCTGGCTGGAGAAGCCCGCCGGGAAACACGGCGGCGTGCGAATGAAGGGCAGCCGCTTCGTGTTCGAGGACGGCACGCCGGTCAAGTTCTGGGGGACGAACCTGTCGTATCGCGACGGCGCCCCGGAGAAGCCCAACGCGGACCTGACGGCGGCGCGGTTCGCCAAGTGGGGTGTGAACGCTGTGCGGCTGCACAAGCCCTTCGGCCCCGGCTGGGAGGGGATCGGCGACGAGATCGACGGCACGAAACTCACGGCCAAGGGGCTCGACCAGATGGACTACTTCATGGCCAAGCTCAAGCAGCACGGGGTCTACTACGGGCTGTCGCACACGTATGGCTATCGCATCCGGCCGGGCAACCGCGAGCGCTACCTGGCCTACGACGAGATCAAGACGGGGCTCGGCGGCAACACGTACGGGCTCATCAACTTCGCCGAAGACGTACAGGACCTTCTGATCGAGAGCGTGATCGGCGCCCTGCGGCATAAGAATCCATACACCGCTCAGACGTGGGCCGAGGATCCGGCGCTGGCGTACATCGAGTTACACAACGAGGACGACATTTTCTTCTACACCACCGAGAACGTGTTGACCAAGTGCCCGACCTACCGCAAGGACCTGGTGCGTCGGTTCGCCCAGTGGCTGAAGGCGAAGTACGGCACGCAGGCGGATTTGGCGAAGGCCTGGCGGGGGCGCTCCAGCCGGGCGAGACGCTCGACGCGCAAAACATCGCCATCCAAGGAAACCCGTGGTTCAGCGGCGACGGCCTGCCGGCGTCGCCCGGCGGCCCGCGGCTGCGGCTCCTGGACAACGCCGCCTTTCTCCATGCCGTGCAGAACAAGTTCTATGGCAAGTTCGTCAAGGCGATCCGCGCGACGGGCTACCAGGGACCGTTGTGCGGGTCGCCGTGGCAGGCCCCGGCCATGGTGCCCCACTATTACAACCTGCGGTCCGATTACCTCGTGGGCTGGATCGACCGGCACAACTATTTCGGTGGCGGGCTGAACGACACGATGCTCGCCCGGCCGGGGAGCGGATACCTGGGCAGCGGATTGCAGCAGGTGGCGGACCGGCCCTTCGGCATTTCGGAATGGATCCACGTCTACCCATCGCTGTACAGTGCTGAAGGACCGGCAATCTTCGCCGCTTACGGCATGGGCCTGCAAGGCTGGGGCGCGTCGTACGAGTTCCAGTCGTCGTCGAGCCACGGGGCCTGGAGCGAGATCGTGGGCAACTTCCCCTGGGGCGTGTGGAACGCCGACACGCCCACGCAGATCGGCCAGTACCCGCTCCTGGCGCGGATGGTGATGCGCGGCGATGTGGCGGAGGGGCCGATCATCTCCTCGCGAAAGCTGAGCCTCGAGGAGTTGCGGCAAGGGCAGTTCGGCTTCAGCGACAAGATCGAGCAGCAAGGCGACATCAAACGCTTCGAGGGGACGGTGCCGCCGGAAGCGCTGGCTGCCGGTAGGGTTGTGGTCGAATTCACCGCCAAGCCCGAGCCCTCCACGCTGCCGGACATGAAGAAGTTCGAGAAGGACAAGGTGATCACGTCGGCGACGGGCCAGCTCCGCTGGGATTATTCCGGCTGGGGAGACGCAGGTCAGCCTGGAAAGCCTGAACTGAGTCAGGCTGGAAAGGTCGAAATAAGTCAGGCTGGAAAGCCGGACGTACGCGGTCAGGGATACTTTACTATCGACACGCCGGGGACCAAGGCGTTGGTCGGTTTTGCCGAGGGGAAAGAGCAACGGTTGGGCGGCGTGACGATGACCTTGCGGTGTCCTTATGCGTCGCTGATTCTCACGGCCGCCGGCAAGCAGGAGACGCTGGCCGACGCCCGGACCGCGCTGGTCTCGGCAGTTGCCCGAAACTGCAACTCGGGCTTCAAGGTCATGGCGTTTGACGGCCGCGTCCTGGACAACGGCAAGCCGCCGATCATGCTCGAGCCGGTGAAGGCCACGATCGCCATCCCTGGGCGGCCGATCGCAGCGGTCAACGTGCTGGACCACGACGGCAAGCGGACCGGCAAGACCCTCGACGCGACAGACGGCACGTTCACGATCGACGGCACGCGCGACAAGGCCCTCTACTACGAGGTCGTGTTCAAGTAGTTCAAGTAGGGTGGGCCGACGGGCACCATGCGCGCATGGTCGGCGAGTCCCACCATGCGAAGCTTCAGTCAAGCGTCCATCCCTTGCGATACTCCCGGCGAAGGTACTGGTCGGCCTTGGGGCAATTCGCGGCCTTCAATGCGGCGGCGTCCCACTCGAGCTTCTTGCCGGTCCGCAGGGCCACGTTGCACAACAGCGCGGCTTCGGCCAGAGGACCGGAATAATCGAAATTGCAGGTCGTGGGACTGCCCGTCTTGCAGGCCGTGATCCATTCCAAATGATGGCCGATCGAATCGGGAATGCTCGGTGCGGGGGCCTTCACGCCGGCGAATTTCTCCTTGGGCAGCAAGGCGTGACGGCCATAATCGGCGATCAACATACCTTGCGTGCCGACGAACAGCACGGCGCTGGGCCACAGGGGCACGCCCTTTTCCTTGACCAACGCCGGGTAGGCCCCGCCGTGGTACCAATGGAGCGTGACGGGCGGCTGGGCGCCGCGGGCCGGATACTGCTGGCGGGCGATCGTCCAACTGGGCGTGCTCTCGGCATGGAGCGGTCCTTCGGCCTCAACGGTTGTCGGCGCCTGTAGCCCGAGGGCCCAGAACGCCAGGTCGCAATAATGGCAGAAGAAATCGCCCAGCACGCCGTTGCCGAAGGCCCACCAATAGCGCCAGTGAAACGGCGCATAGGCCGGATGATAGGGGCGGTAGGGTGCGGGCCCCAACCACAGGTCCCAGTTCAGTTTCGCCGGCACCGGCGGCCGGTCTGTGGGGGCGCCCGGCTGCGCGGCGGCGGTGGGTCGAGGGGGCCCGCCGAAATTCGCCCCCAGCCAGACGTGTACCTCGCCGATCGCGCCAAGCACGCCCGACTGCACGCGCTCCACGGCGCGGCGATAGTTGGCCTCGGCATGGATCTGCGTGCCCATCTGCGTCGCCAGCCGCTTCTGCCTGGCAATCTCGGTCATGCGGCGGACCTCATGCACCGAGTGGGCCAAGGGCTTCTCGCAATAGCAGTGTTTGCCTAGCCGCATGGCCATCATGCCCGCCGCCGCGTGGGTGTGATCGGGCGTGCTCACGGTGACGGCGTCGATCTGCCCGTGCATCTCGTCGAACATCTGGCGGAAGTCGCTGAACGTCTTGACGCCGGGCAATTTCTCCGCCGCGGCGCCGAGGTTCTTGGAATCGACGTTGCAGAGGGCCACGACGTTCTCACGCTTGGCTTCGGCGAGTTGGTCTGCGCCGCGACCAGCGACGCCGATCACGGCAATGTTGAGTTTCTCGCTGGGCGCGCGGGTCCGGGCCAGCGCCGGAACGGCCCAGGAGGCCAGCGCCCCGACGGTTGCGGTCTTGCGGAGAAACTCGCGACGATTCGTACGCATCATGGTATTGGTCCTTTCCGGTTGATATGGCATGAATTCCCACAGTCTACAGTGCCGGCCCGCGGCGTACAACTTCTCAGGCATTACGGCAAACCGTCCGGTTCCCGCGCCTATTCCACCAACGTCCCCAGCCCGGTAGAATAAATTGCTGGATTTCCCTTCCCTCATGGACCATCGCACCATGCAATCGAGCGTTCGATGCTGAAGCTCACGAAACGAAGACTGTTGGTAATCCTCTTGGCCGGACTGGTCGTCTGGTTTGGTTCTTCGGCATTCGTCGCCTGGAAGCTCACGAGGCGGCCACGCCCGCCTTTCCCCGAACCGCCTCCCCAGGTCGCGTGGGCGGAAGTGGAACCCCGCCGTTTGCAAACGAACGACGGCCAGGAGCTTGGCGCGTGGCTCGTGCGCGGCGATCGGCAGAAGGGCTGCGTTCTGCTGCTCCACGGCTACCGCAACTTGCGCAGCCAAATGTTGCCCGTGATGCAATACCTGGCAGAAGCCCATTTCACGGTGCTGGCTGTCACTCTCCGTACGCACGGAGATTCGACGGGCGAGGTCAACGACCTCGGCTTGAGTGCCCGGCATGATGTCGTGGCGGCCGTGGAGTTTCTCCAGAAGGAGTGTCCCCGGCGGCCGATCTACATCGTGGGGCGTTCTCTGGGGGCTGCGACGGCGATCTTCGCCGCCAAAGACCTGAACGGACGAGTTGCGGGCTACTTCCTGGAACAGCCCTTCAAGGACCTGAAGAGCGCGACTTGGAACAGGCTGCAGCACTATCTGCCGCCGGTCCTGGACTGGATCGCCTACGGCGGCCTGCGGCTGTGGGCCCCCGTCTTCCTGCCGGTCGATCCCGATCAGGTTTCGCCCTACGACCACGTCCAAGACATTCCCGAGAATGTGCCGGTGGTGTTTGTCACCGGCTCGGCGGACCGCCACGCCCATCTTGACGAAGTGACGGCGATGTTCCGTCGCATCGAGTCGCACGCCAGGCTGGTGGTATTCGACGGGGCGCAGCATGTGGATCTGGATCGCGCCAACCCAGAACTCTACAGGACGACGCTGCTGAGTTTCCTCGATAGACCCCTTGAAAACGCTGGCCCCATTCACGGGTTTGAAACACCGTTCCGTATGCAGTAGATCCGGGCCGACGTGCGGATCAGCAACCGATCTCCGACCATGGCGGGCGTAGCCAGGCACATGTTGTCGTCGGCCAGCTTGTTAGTGCCCAGCAGCTCGAACTTGTCGCCGGCGCGGACCGCGAACGTCACGCCGTCCTCATTCAGGCAGAACACGCGGCCGTTGTGCGCCCAGGGCGACGCCGTGAAGTGTTTGCCGTCCGGCAGCCGCTGCTGCTCGAAAAGCGGCTTGCCCGTTCGCGAGTCGAAAGCGGCCAGCAGTCCCCGGTCGTAAAGGACATAGAGCCGTCCCTGATAGACCAGCGTTGTCGGGTTGTAGGGCGCAGCGGTCGGATTGCTCCAGGCAATGGCCGCGTTGCTCGTCTGCTCGGGCGCGAGCGAAATGTCTCCGCTTGCGCCGGGTCGAATCGCATACAGGGGCCGCTGCTTGTCGGCGACGAAGCCCGAGCTGACGTACAACAGGCCCCGGTCCGCATATGGCGTGGCGATGGTGATGCTCGACATCCCCTTGAACCACCAGAGGAGTTTCCCATCCAGGCCATAGGCGCGGACCTTGTCCGAGCCGGGCGTCACGATCTCCGTTCGCTGCGCGTTCTCCCAGACGTAGGGCGTGGACCAATTGCTTTTCTCATCCCGATCGACGCGCCATGCCTGCTTGCCGGTGTGCTTGTCCAAGGCAAGAAGACAAGACTGCTCGTCGTTGTCGTTGACCAGATACAGCCGGTCCCGATGCAGCACCGGCGACGCGGCGGTACCCCAGCCGTGCCGCGTCGCGTGCGGCGGAAGCGACTTCGACCATACCGGGCGGCCTTCCATGTCGAGGCAGAACACGCCCACGTTCCCGAAGTAAGCGTACACCCGCTCGCCATCCGTTACCGGCGTCTCCGAGGCGTAACTGTTCTTGACGTGCCTCGGGCCGGGCGCTACGCCCCGATGCACGAGTTGTTCCCAGAGCAGCTTGCCCGAGGGCAAGTCCAGGCACAGCACCTTCCATTGGTGTTCCGAGGGTGCTGTATCCGGGCGCTCGCCGCCGCGATAGAGCCCTTTCTGCGGCAGCTCCACATCGTCCTGGCCGACCACGGTGGTGACGAACACGCGGTCGCCCCACGCGATGGGCGACGACCAGCCTCGTCCCGGAATCTGTGTTTTCCAGGCGACGTTCTCCGTGGCCGACCAGCGATCCGGCAGGTTGGCATTGGAGGATAGCGCCCGCGAGCCCGGCCCCAGGAACTGCGGCCAAACGGCATTTGCCGCCAGCGAGGCCGGGGGACTCGACCCGGCGAGCAATGTCGCCACGATCATCAGGACGGTAGGTTTCATTTTCATTTCGCGTATTATCCGGTGGTTCTCTCGTGAATGGCCATCCGCTACGAGCGCAGCATCGGCGATTATCGCCGCTGGATAGCCGCCTGGCAACTCTCCCGCTGACCATGCCTTATTCAAGCAGCACGGTTCGGAGACCATGCGATGGAGGCCCTGCTACTGGGACTTGCTATCTTGCCGCTGATGCTCATATTCGGGCTCATCGCATGGTGTACGCACAATTTCGTGGCCCCGCTGATGTACCTGCGGCAGCAAACGGTACTGCCGGCGTGGCGGGAGTTCCGCGCGGCGCTGCTGCCGGGCAACGTTGGTTCCTTTCTGTTGTTCCTGCTCATGCAATTCTTGCTTCGCATCGCGATCGGCATCATTAGCGTGATGTTGGGCTGCGCAACCTGTTGCATCGGGTTCCTCCCTTACCTGGGCACGGTTGTCACGCTGCCGCTGCACGTGTTCGACCGCTGCTACTCCGTCTATTTCCTCGAGCAGTTCGGGCCGGAGTACTGCACCTTCCTCGAAATCGTCGAGTTGGCGGGCGGACCTCCTTCGGACTCGTTGCCGGCCTAACAGCGCCAAAGTGCCTGGCGGTTTCGGCAATGTGCGAGAAATATGTGCTGCACGCAACGAAGAACCAGTGCAGCCCGCGCAGGCTGCATTGAGTCTTCCGAGTCTGGCTAGTGGAATCGCTTACATTTGCCTCCAAGAACGTCAGCGGGCCCGGCGATGCCGAGCCCGTTAAGCCTTATCTGGCAAAGGGTTAAGTGAAGAGGCCCCGATCAGAGTCGAACTGATGATGGCGGATTTGCAATCCGCTGCCTTAGCCACTTGGCTACGGGGCCTAACTCTTTATCACATAATGACTAATGACTTTTCATCGCAACCGGTGGCAACAACAGTGACACATGATTTGACCCCATAATTGGGGATGCCATTCTGTTATTCCCACGCGTCCGATGATAATGAATTTAACACTTAATACGTCGGCAGGCAAGCCCCGAAAACCTTACCCTGATTTCCCGCTCTTTGCGCAAAGTATACCGGTCGGCAGTTGGGATGGCAACGTCGCCCGGGCGATGCTTACTGCCGCCCGACCGCCCATAACCAACCGGCGTTGGTGGCAACGTAGAGCGTGCCGTTGGCCACGACGGGCGAGGCGTACACTTTGCCGCCAAGGCTGATGTGCGCGAGGACCTTTAGCTCCTTGCCGGCCGCCAGCACCCACAGTCCTTTGGAGGTGGGCATGTAGACTTTGCCGTCCGCCACCAGCGTCGATCCCCAAATCTCACAGTTCGTATCGTGGATCCAGTGGCACCTGCCCGTCTCGGCGTCCAGGCAGTGCAGCCGGCCTCCCACATCGCATACGTAGAGCAGCCCGTCGACTACCGAGACGGTCGAAAGCGTTCGATCCAGGCCCTGGTAGGTCCAGACCTTGCCGCTGGCCGTGATGTCGCCGCGCCCACGTGGGTCGATGCAGTGCAAGGCGCCGCGGCCGCGCCCATGGGCCGGATCGCGCCCGATGGCGACATACACGCGATCGCTCACCAAGACCGGCGTGGCGATGATTTCGCTGCGGCCGACGAACCGGCCGTCGTTATGATTCAGCGTGCCGTGCACCCTCTTGTCACCCAGGCAGTAATGCGTGATCGGGTCCCGCTCGCCGGCGGCTTTGTACTCCGGCGGGATGCAGTCGCAGGACCAGATGGTCTTCAGCCGCACGGGTTTCTCGGGCACCGACGCCAGGGCTTCGAAGGCATAGCAGATCCCGTCGCCACCGCCGAAAAAAACCAGCCTTCGCCCATCCACCATGCCCGTGGAAGGCGAAGACCACTGGCCGTGCAGGATATGGGGCATGATGGGCGCGTCATCGGTAGCCACGAGTCGACCGTCCCGCTTGTCGAACACGATCAGGTTCGGCGCATTGGGGGCCGGTATCTTGCGGTTCTTCTCCTTGGCCGGATCGTGGAAGGTGTTGCGATCCACGCCGTTGCTGGTGGTCACGTAGAGCAGATCGCCCACGATCAGTGGAGAAGCGTTGGCGGCATCGCAGGGAAACACGCCCAGTTCCTTCCACGTGTCGTAGGTCCATAGGACTCGAGCGTCGCCGGGCTTCGCCCGCGACCCGGCCGCATCCAGGCAAAGCACGTCGAAGCGGTTGGAAACGAAATAGACGCGGTCCCCTTCGACCGCCGCCGACGAGCAAACCCCGATCTGCTGCGGAATGGAACCGATCCCGATCGAGAAACCGTCGATATCGTGCGGGACCTCGCGCGGCGGGGCCTTCCATTGCCAAAGGCGCTTGCCGCTGGCGGCGTCAAAGCAAACCAAGATGCCATTGGTCCCGTCCAGGCCGCCGACGTATACCTTTCCGCCGGCTACCGAAGGGGTGGAATAGAAGGCGTCGCCCAGTTTCACTCCCCATTTCACATTGCTCGCCTTGGACAGGTCGATCGTTCCGTTGCTCCGTTTCTGGCCTGGCGAGAACGACGCGGGAAGACCCTTCTCCTCCGATACCATGTTCTTCCCGTCGGACCCGCACCATTGCGGCCAGTCCTTGCCCGACGCGCACAGCACGGCGGTCATCGCCAGTGAAAAGACGAGGGCCTTGAGACCACAGACGTTGATTCGGGCAATTTGAAACCGGCGCATGATGTATGCCTTTTTACCCCGGCCCCAACAGCGGTCTCAGGGCGTCGGCCCAGATCGCGTAGCCTTTCTCGTTGGGATGACAAAAGTCCGGCATCAGCGACCTCGGCAGCGTGCCGTCGGGCTCGAGCAATTTCGGCGCCAGGTCGAGCAGATCCAGATGGTTCGCTTGGGCAAATTCCACCAGCAATCGATTGATTCCGGCGATCTGTGCCCGGCGGGGATTGTCGGGCTTTTCCTCGCGCGGCATGACCTGCACGAGGATGATCCGCGCGCCGGGCGTCTTTGAACGCACGCGGGCGCAGATCGCCGCGATGCCCTCGACGATCTCGGCCGGCGTGTTCCGGCGGGCGTGCTCGGTCTGGCTGGTGTTGTTCGTGCCGATGTGGATGACGACGGTCCGCGGATGCAGGCCGTCGAGCTCGCCGTGGTCGAGTCGCCAGAGGACGTTCTGCGTGCGGTCCCAGCCAAAACCGAGATTCAGCACGCGATACGGGGCGAAGACCGATGCAAAGGCCTTTGGGCCGTTGGCCTGGTTGGCCCTCGGTTCACCACCCCAAAAGTGCGTGATCGAGTCGCCGATCAGCACGATCTCGGGCTTGATTTCCCCTTTCACTCGCATGACTGCCGCGTGTCGCGCATTCCAATCGTAGGAGTCGTCTTCCAATTTGGGGACCGGCACGACGGCGGTGTTGACGGGTATTTCCGTGTCGCGCGACGCGTCGCCCATCAATTCAGACAGCATCGGCTCCATGGCCTGTGCCCAGCGCTCGGCGCCCTCGGGATTCGGATGCAGCCAATCGGGCATCAACTCGCGCTTGATCGAGCCGTCGAGATTGAGGAAGACATGGTTCACGTCGCAGAAGAAGACCTGGCGGTTGTCGGCAAGGGTCATCGCCAGCTCGGAAGCGCGATCCAGGGCGGCGCGGTGGGAGGTTGGACCGGGGCCGCCATAGGCCCCAGGGAAGCAGCGCAAGAGGAGGATTTTGGAATCCGGGCATTTCGCCTTGAGCGCCGCGACGATGGCCTTGATGCCGCCGGCGATCTGCTCGCCATTGTGATGCGTCGGGTAATTCTTGGCGTCGGCGTTGTTGGTGCCGATCATCAGCGTGATGACTTTGGGCGACTGGCCGTCGAGCTCGCCGTTGGCGATGTTCCAAAGGATGTTCTCGGTGCGAGCGCCGGAGTAGCCCAGGTTCAGCGCCCGGCGCGGCGCGAAGAACTGGTTCCACACGCCTTGGTATTCGGGCTTCTCGAAGTTCTGCGTGATCGAGTCGCCGATCATGATCAGGTCGAACTTCTCCTTGGCGACGGCCGCGCATTTTTGCCGGTGGCGGCCGTCGCAGCCTTGCGACACGGCGATTGCTGCCGGGTTGACCCGCGGCCTGGCGACGGGCGGGGCCCGCAGGAAATCGGCGAGCAAGTCCGGCCATCGCTTCGCATCGCCGGGCAAGTCTGTCTTGATTCCGAAGCCATGCCCGCCGTCCTTGAGGATTTCCAGCCGGGCCTCGCCGCCGGTCTCCTTCCAGACGGCCGAGTATTCGCGGCAGCTCGATACCCAGTTGGCGTTGTCGTTGGCGGCAATGGTCACAAAGAGTCGTCCCGCCGGCGCGGCGGGCGGCCTGACCAGTGCCACGCGCGTGCCCGGCGCCGTCTCCTCGAGGTAGGCCGGGTAAATCAGCATCACGTTGTCGGGCTGCTCGTTTTCGGCCAGATACGACGTCAGCCTCGCCGCCAGATGGCCCCCGGCGGAATAGCCCATCACGCCGAATCGGCCGCCGTGCAATCCCAGCCTCGCCGCCTTGGCCTTGATCAGTCGCCAGGCAGCCAGGGCGTTGGCCATTGCGCGATCGCGCGTGGCAGGGCCGGAGGCGATGGTGTACTCCAGGATGGCAACGTCAAAACCTTGGGCATTGAGAAAACCGGCCGTGGCCGTGCCTTCGTGCCCGACCGCCAGGATGGAATAGCCGCCGCCGGGGAAGAGCAGAACGGTGCCTTTGGGCGACGGCGACGGCGTGCGCATCAACTGCAACACGGGCGTTTCCACGCGATGGATGAACGTGTCTGGCCCGATCGCATTGCCATGCGTCCGCGCGTGGCCGTCGAGCGTAATGTATGTGGGCGGCGCCGTCGCAGGCTTTCCCTCGGCCCAAACAGGAGGCGCGAGCAAACTGCAAGCAGAGCAAAGAAGTGCAAGGACGGCTGGATAGATGTGTTTCATGGCAATCGGCGGCATTCAGGGTGGGGAATCGGTTGATTGAGTTGACATTTTCTGATCGGACTACGGTCGGACACGCTCCGAGCGGCCGCTTCCCATCATGTTAATCAAGTGGCGCACGGAACGCCAGTCATTCGGCACGCGGGTAAGATTGACGCGTTCGATAGTAACCCGAAGCGTAAGCGAGGGCCATAACGCATTTCCTCGCTTACGCTTCGGGTTGCTGTCATTTGCAGCCGCGCGAAGTGCGGCGTGTTGCCGCCTTACTCCAGTTCGAGTGCAATCGACTTCATCCGCGGTTTGCGCGTACAGCGAATCACGTAGCTCTCCGCTTCCTTGCGGGCCACGTGAACGTCGGACTTCTCAACACCGTCCTCATCCCACAGGTAGGTGATCTTCACGGGCCGGAAGCCCGAATTCGGCAACTGGTAATCGGCATCGATGCGGTGGTTGAAGATCATCGTCGCGTTGTATCCGGTAGTGCCCGACCAGCGGACCACGGCGGACCGCGTGCCGGCGGGAATGTCTTTCACCTCGACGAAGCTGCCCATCGACACCGCGGGCCCGGGGCACCTGCCAACCGTCTTGAAGACCTTCCCGCCGTCGAACGAGACCTGCACGTCCCAGCCGCCACGCGGGTCGCGGGCGCGGTAGTGCGTGGCGATGCTCATCCGGGTCATGTCGCCGGGCGTTTCCAAGGTGTAGCTCAGCTCGCCGTCGCGTTTTGCCGGATCGATCAGGAGGCGGTCCTGTAGATTCCGCGATTGCGGATGGAAGTTGGTGTAGACCAACTGGCGGCCCTTGTTCGCCACGTCCGACGAACCCTCGATGCTGATTATCCCCTCCTGCGGTCCGGCCGAGAAGGCGATCGTGTTCTCGCCCTTGTCCAAGGCGGGCAAGGGGCGTTGCGAGTGCTGGATGTCGTGACGGAAGGCCAGCCCGTCCAACCCCGTGCCGGGCCCCTTGAACACCAGTCGGAGGCGATAGTCGTAGCGGCGGAGGATGAGCTTGCCAAGGTCGATCTGCCGCCGGCCTCCGGCATCGATGCGGGCCACCTCCCGCCAATCCAGCCCGTTGTTGTCGCTGAACAAGACCTCAATCGATCCGCCGCGGCCGACGACCGTTTGGAGCGTGGCCTCTCCCTTCAGATAGACATAACTCGTCGGGTTGCGGATTTCCAGAATGCCTTCCTTGGCGCCGTCCTTGATGCGGAGCGTGCCGGCTCCCTGCAGGCCCTCCATTCGCCAGGCGCTTTTGAGCAGCGAGGCGTCCAGCGGCACGTGATACTCCAGCGTACCGTTGCCGATGCGTCCGGGGGCCAGGTCGCCGAACTTGGGGCAGTAGGCCATGAAGCCTTCGCCGATCTTTCCGTCGAGTGCGGCAGGTTTGCCTGCTGTACCGTCCATGTTCACATACAGACCCTTATTTGACCAGTTTCGCGTCAGCCGCTCGCCGGGCCGGAGTTGGATGTTCACTCGGTAGCCCATCGAGTAGCCGGCCTCGTAGGGGAAATAGACGCTGCCGTCATATTCCTGCATGGTCGAGTACCAGCCGTGGGTGTGGGCGGGCAGCCAGCCGTCCCAGCCGTACAAGGGGCAGTCGGCCAGCAGAGCCGGCCCTTTCTTCCAGCCCAGCCAACCCTCGGACGCGTGCAGCTTGCCCAACCGGGCCCCGTCGCCGTGGGGCTTGCCCTGCGGATCGGCGGGCTGGACAAGGAACTCCGGGTTTTTGGCGTACCACTGTTTCACGGCGGCGATGATCTCCTCAATCGAAGCGATGTTCCCCTTCGGAACGGCGTAGTTGCTCAGTGCCCGCGAGAACTGGCCGTTGACGGCGTTCGGCGGCTGGTCCTTGATCACGAAGAAGTTCACCAGCGAGGCGTCGAGCATGTGCCACTGCCCGTCCCACTCGATCTCCGGCACGACGTGCGCCGCAATAGTGCTCACGCGGGCCTTCATCCCCACGTAGCGGGCCAGCGAGGCCATTTCACAGGCCGCCACCCCGCAGTAGGAATGGCCGTAGACGTTGAACATCTTCATGGCGTCGTAGACGTCGTTCTCGTTGTGCAGGAATTCCTTGGGCGGGCTGTCCTGGAACTGATGGGCAACCACCGACTCCCAAATGGCCAGGGCCTTGTCCTTGTCGGTCATCCCCTCCTGGATGTAGGACTTCTTCCAGGCTTCCAGGCTGGAAACGTCTTTGACCTTGTCGGACACTACTTTGACGTTGGCCACCACGCCGGGCGCGTCGTCTCTGGAGGGTGGGACTAGCAAACCGGCGCGCTGGTGGGCCGGCGGTCGCGGTCCACCGTTATTTCGGCGTTGATCCGGAATTGAGGGTTGACCGGTTTGCGACGGCCCACCATGATTGGCGCGACCTTGTCCCACCCTACCGACGCCGGGCGCGTCGTCTTCCGCGCGAGCGTTTCCGGTGAGGGCGATCTGCAGGAACCGCTCGAGCTGCGAGTAGTCGTCGACCCACGTGGTGTACATCACGCCGCAGACCCCTTTGACCTTGGCGGCCATCTCCAGCCAGGCCGTGATGCGCTGCGGGTCGGCATCGTAATAGCCCGCCAGGATCTGCGGATTGCCGCGGTCGGCGAAGAACTTCAGACTGTCGGCGTTGTTGTTGTTCCAATTCAGGACGATCACGCTCTTGGGCAGGCCCTCCCACGATCCGTACCACGGTCCGGCGCCCTTGGCCAGGTACATCCAACCCTCTTTGCGGGCGTTGTGGAACGGATCGAACATGTCGTTCCAGGCCAGGATCGGCTTGCCCGGATCCGTGCGGGCAATGATTTCGGCGCAGGCGCGACGTTGTCGGCAAGGATCTGGCCGCAAGTCATTTTGCGCTGCACACAGGAGTCGTCCCAACCGCAGTGGCGAATCTCGTCGTGGGCCATCATATAGAAGTCGGGCTGGGCCGTTTCCTTGACCCACTGGATCTGCCTGGCCAGCAGGTCGTAGGTCTTCGGTTCGCTGAAGCAACAGTTGATCTGGTGGCTCTTGCCCGCCAGGGTGGCGAAGTGATAGCTGACCAATACCCTCTGTCCCTCTTGGAGTCGGCTGCCCGCGGGAACCGTCACGGTGGGCGGTTCGTGCCAGTAGGTGAAGTAGCCTGGGTTGGGGTCGTGGCCCAGCTTGCGGTCTCGCGCCTCGGAGAAGTCCTTGCCTTCGACGTAGCTGGTTCTGCCGTCTTCGCTGGTGACCGTCAAGGGCAGGCTGGGGCGGCGGATGACGTTCACCAGACCGCCCGGCTCGATCCGCACATCGCTCCACCAGATCGTGCCGCCCTTGGCGCTGTACGAGCCGAGGCAGACGACGACCTCGCTGTTGTCGAGGCTGGCGAAAGTGGCGTGCAAGCGGGTCCAGTCCATGGTCTTCTGGATGGCCGGCGGCTGCCAGTTGAGCGGAAAACTCTTCATCGGATCGCCGCCGGAGGCGAAGATGCGGAAATCGCCGGAGGTGCAGTTCTCGGTCTTGGCCATGACCGAGACGTGGTAGTAGTGCCACGGCTGGACTTTGATCTTCTGCATGAGGCGGACCACTCCGCGCCGGGCGGCCGAGTGCTCTTGCCGGAGCGTGGGCTTGCCGCCGTGCGCGACGCGATCATCCTGGAAGGAGACCGTGCCGGGCTGATCGACGGTCCAGCCCACCGGGCTGCCCCGCTTCCATTGCTCCAGGGAGCCGTTGACCAGCCGCGCCACGTCGTCTCGCGGCGACAACCGCCCGTCCTGGACGACGAACACGGCATTGCGCACGGGCATTCCCTCCGCCAGATTGGGATCGCCAGCCAGGAACTCGGCCGCATAGCCCATGGGACAAACCCCGGCGATCAAGGCCATCTGTTGCCCGGTACAGGCCTGGCGCAGCCGGCGGACGTTGCGGGCGTAGCTCTTCTCCTGGAGCTGGAACTTGTCGAACTTGCTGTCGGCCACGTAGATCCCGTTGTAGCCTGCCTGCCGGGCGCGCTTCATCAGGTCGATCGTCTTCTGCAGTGCGTCTTCCCGGGCCAGGTTGGTCATGGTAAAGACCCAGCGGTGCTTGAGCTGCAGGTTTCCGAGATTGGACGGGCTGGAGCCGGCGTCCTCGGCCAGGGCAATCGATGCGCTGACAAAGAAAGTCATCAAAGGAAGCAAATAATATAACACGGCTGTCTCCTAATTCCGATTCACGGGGTCTTCGATCAATCCTCGGCTTAGAGCCGGCCGAGAAGTACCTTCCGCAACAAAGCGAGGGTGGCTGGCGGCTGAGCCTCGGCTCGCCCTAAGGCGTGCGACCGCATCCCACGCTACGGCCTCCATTGTTGTTGGGCACCATGCGAGAGTCAACGCGCCCAGCGCGTTGCGATCGCATGCCTCCTTTGGCGGTTTTGTCCGGCACCGGTGCCGGACAAAAAGATCAAAAAATGCGCTTTTCGTCAGACCGAAGTCGTTGCCTATCAGCGGCTTACGGCGACGCCGCGCAACTTTTGCGCGACAAACTGTCCGGCAACGTGTACGGAACGTGTCCGGATGCCCAAGACGCAACTCCCGATCCCGAACAGGTTTACGTTATCCGCGCAGACGCCGACCCAAGATTTGCGGAGGTCATGCCCTCCTTGGGCTTGGGGTTCCATGGCACATCTCCTGGGGATTGACGGGTCGAAAGCCGGACCGCAAGTCAATATCGCCTATTATACATAACTATGAAAACCGTGTCAAGCCCCTCGGCGGAAGAATCTGCTGCCGGGTGCGCCTCCCGCGTCGAGGCCGTCGCCCTAAGCCTTGCACGCGCAAGGACTTCCGGCACTGGAACTAAATCCACACTTATTGGCAAAAACTCACAACTAATCTTCGGATAGCTGGTTGCGGGGGTCGCCCGGCCGCGGAAAACTCGCCGCAAGCGCTTGCCGGGCAATGACTTGAGGATTCCGAGCCAAAATCAAGCAAAGGAAGGAGGCCGCGCAGAATCACCCGCTTCGCCTGGCTGCGGAGAAGCCGCCGAAGGCGATTGTCGATAAAGTGCAGTGGGCGAAGAGACGGTGGATTTGGTCCGAAATAACTTCCGCATTTGTCCAACGAAAGTTGTTCTTCGCCAAGTCCTATGCCGTGCGCCTCGTCGGGTCGAACCGCTCGGCAGGCCGGCGCTTGCCGATCATCGGCAATGTTGTCGCCTCCGACACGGCATCGTTCCACTCGGGCGTTTGTGGATAGTAATCTGCATCCGAGATTGAAAACGCCACGACCTGCGGCGCTGCATCGCCGCGCTCGGCGCCGGCAAACAGCTTCCTGGGATTGACAACAATTCTGGCCAGCCGCACGACCAACACGCCGAGGTTACGTCCGCACATCAGGACGAACCCCAAGGCTATCGCGATAGGTGTCGCCAAGGGAATCAGTTGGTCCGGGCCAATATAAGAAAGAAGGTGCATCAAAGTCGTAAATCTGAGTCTGAAATCGAAAACAATATAACCTGGGGGGCTGGATCGCTGGGCTTCGCCGCGGCAAACCGCTTCCTCGGGCTGACGACCAATCTCCTTGGGCGCCAAAACCGGCAGTCACCGAAGTTCGAACGCTACCGACGATACAATACCCTAAATACTCACTGGAATTGAGCATAATCAATTCTTGCAAAATAGGCAAGCATTTTGTTTCCCAAGCTGATTTTTTCACGGGGAACAGTGCAAGAGCGACCCGTCCAGCCTATACTACACCTAAGCTCGGATGCTATACTTCGCGCGGCCGAAAATGATGGCGACCCGAGGGGGGCACCATGTACCCGCTCGGCGAAAGTCGTAAGTCGTTTCCTCGCTTACGCTTCGGGTTACTATCGAACGCGCCGATCTTGCCCGCGCGAAGTATCATTTCGTGGTTCCCCATCGAAAGTGGCAGTCAGAACTGCTCCGTGGCAAGTAAGAGATCTGTGCGTAGTGTGTAAAATGCCAAGAGTGGTGGTTGTTGGATTCGATGCGCTCGATCCCCGGATCGTATCACGTTTGATGGCAGCGGGCAAATTGCCGCACTTCGAGCGATTGGCGACCACCGGAGCGTTGGCCTCTGTGGCAACCACTCAACCCGCCGAGACACCCGTCGCCTTTGCGACGTTTTCGACCGCCACCAATCCGGGCGGACACGGTATTTTTGATTTCGTTCGCCGAGATCCTGCCACTTATCTGCTCGACCAGGCCCTGAATCGCTACGAGCAAAAGTCCCGCTTCTTGCCACCCAAGGTGGTCAACCTGCGTCGCGGTGTTCCGGTCTGGCAGTTGCTCAGCGAGGCGGGCCTGCCGTCCGTGGTTCTCCGGCCCCCTTGCAGCTATGCTCCGGATAATATCCTTGGTCGGATGCTCTCGGGTATGGGGGTGCCGGATCTCCGTGGCGGTTTGGGTACACCCACTTTCTACACGACCAATGCGGACACCCGGCCCGAACATGACGAGAACCTCGTCCATCTGGAGGCGTCGGCCGGCCAGGCCATACGGACCTATATTCTCGGCCCGCGAAACCCGACGAATCGGCAGCCTTGCCGTGTTGATCTTGAGGTTCGCGCAGAGGCCGACGGCAGCATGATCTGCGAGCATTGCGACGGGGAACCGTCGACCCTCGCCTTGCAGCCCGGTCATTGGAGCTCGTGGCTGCGATTGAAGTTCAAAGTCGGATTCCTGCAAACCGTGCGGGGGATGGTTCGACTTTGCCTTCTCCGCACGTCGCCGCACCTGGAGTTCTATGCGTCGCCGGTCAATTTCGACCCCGAGTCGCCGCTGTTCCCCATCTCCTCGCCGCCCGAATATGCCAGGGACCTGGCCAAGCGTCTGGGTCCGTTCTATACGACGGGCATGGTCGAGGAGACCACCGGCCTGAACAATGGCCGATTGGACGAGCGCCTTTTCCTTGCCCAGTGCGAAGAGGTGTGGCGGGAGCGCGAGAAGATGCTCCTCGACGAGGTGGGCCGGCAGCGCGAGGGAATGATCTTCTGCCTGTTCGACACCACGGATCGCGTGCAGCACATGTTCTGGCGGCACGCGGAGCCCGACCATCCGGCCAATCGCGGGCGGACGGCTACCGAGTTTGCCTCGGTGGTCGACGACGCCTATCGCCGCAGCGATGCCGTCCTGGGGCGGGTCATGCAACTCATCGGCGACGACACGCTGCTGATGGTCATGAGCGATCACGGTTTCGCGAGTTTTCGCCGCGCGGTGGATCTCAACGCCTGGCTTCACGACAACGGCTACTTGGCCCTGAAGCCCGGGGTCGAGCCGGGCGAAGCGGCCGGCGACATGCTTGCCGGCGTCGATTGGAGCCGCAGCCGGGCGTATTCCGTGGGTCTCAGCGGCATCTTCCTGAATTTGCAAGGTCGCGAGGGGCAGGGCATCGTACCGCCGGCCGAAGCCCGGCCGCTGGCCGACGAGATCGCCGGCCGCTTGTCGCAATTGTGCGACCCGCAAGACGGCGCCCGCGCGGTCAACGGCGTTCTCCACCGCAGCCAGGTCTACAGTGGGCCTTATGCGGAAGAATCGCCCGATTTGATGGTCAATTGCACCGCCGGCTATCGGCTGTCGTGGACCTCCGCGCGGGGGGGCATTTCCGCCCAGTGCTTTGCCGACAACGAGTCGAACTGGAGCGGCGACCACATCATCGATCCGGTACACGTGCCGGGCGTGCTGCTGATGAACCGACCCATGCGCCCCGCGGCCGCGGACCTGCGCGATTTGGCTCCCACGATTCTCAAGGCCCTGGGGGTGCCGCGCGGGCCGGCGATGGAAGGAGAGGCGCTCGTCTGATGCGGATTCTTGTTGTCGGACTCGATTGTGCGGCCCCGGCGCTGCTGTTTGGCGATGAACGCCTGGTCAATTTCCGGCGGCTGGCCGAAGCGGGCTGCTACGGCCGCTTGGAAAGCAGTATTCCACCGATCACCGTGCCCGCCTGGATGTGCATGGCTACCAGTCAGGACCCCGGTTCGCTGGGAGTCTACGGTTTTCGCAACCGCGCGGACCACTCCTATGGCGAATTGAAGCTGAGCACGTCGAAGGCGATCCAGGAATTGGCCATTTGGGACCAGGTTGCCCGCTCCGGCGGGAAGTCGGTGCTGATCGGCGTGCCGCCGAATTTTCCGCCGCGGCAGGTCAACGGCATCTCCGTAGGCTGCTTTCTGACGCCCGATGACCGGAACGACTCGTACACCTATCCGCCCGAAGTGAAGGCTGAAATCCGGCGCCTCGTGGGCGAATATCCGGTCGACGTGAAGGGTTTTCGCACCGACAACAAGGAGTGGCTCAAGGACGAGATCTACGCCATGAGCCGCAAGCACTTTGCCGTGGTGCGGCACTTTCTGCAAAACGCCCCCTGGGACTACTTCCAATTCGTGGAGATCGGCGTCGATCGCGTGCACCACGGCTTCTGGAAGTATTGGGACAAGACACACCGGCAGTACGCGCCGGGCAATCCTTACGAAAACGTGATCCCGGAGTACTACAGGTATCTCGACGACGAACTGGGCAGCATCCTCGAGCTCTTGAGCGACGACACGATCGTGCTGGTCGCTTCCGATCATGGCGCCCAGCGGCTCGACGGCGGTTTCTGCATCAACGAATGGCTCGTACGCGAGGGCCTGCTGGTGCTCGACGAGTATCCCCGCGAAATCACCCCGCTGGGCAAACTGAAAATCAACTGGGCGAAAACGACCGCCTGGAGCGAAGGCGGCTACTACGCCCGGGTGTTCCTCAACGTCAAAGGCCGCGAGCCGCAGGGCCTGATCGACGCCGGCGATTACGAGCGGGTCCGCGACGACCTCAAGGCCCGCCTGGAGGCCGCCCCGGACGATCGCGGCAAGCCGCTGGGGACCTGCGCCTACAAGCCCGAAGAAATCTACCGCCACGTGCGGCGGATCGCCCCCGATCTGCTGGTCCACCTGGGAAATCTTTTCTGGCGATCGATCGGCAGCGTGGGGCACGAGGCCTTGCACGTCCAGGAAAACGACACCGGCCCGGACGATTGCAACCACGCCCAGCACGGCGCGTTCATCCTGGCCTCGGCAAACAATCCGCTGTCGGGCGAGATCGAGGGGACCAGCATCTATGACATCGCCCCCACGCTCTTGGAACTTGGCGGCTACGACATCCCCTCGTCGATGCAGGGACGCTCGCTTGTCGCCGGACGGGAATTGCCGCCGACCACGGGTACGTGGCGCCGGACGCCGCCGACCTCTCGGCCGAGGGCGAGCAGATCCTTCGCGACCGGCTCAGCGGCCTGGGCTATATTTGAGAACACGGGCAGGTATTGACATCATGGTATCGAATGAGCCTGAAGAATCTGTTGCTGCAACCGCGGCGCCGGCGAACTCGGCTGCCAAGTCGGATCTGCCTATTCGGGGATCGAGCCTGTTGGCGTTGTCGGTCTGGTTTGGAGCAGTCGCCGGGGCGATCGAGGGAACCATCCTCTTCCTGCTGCAACGCTATTTCTGGACCCTGGGCAACGTCTCTGAGTTCGGCCACTCGGTCCAGGTTCTGTGGGTTCCGGTGCTCTTGGACGCGTGCGTTTTCGGTGCAGCAGGGCTGGGGGCCTGGTTCCTATCCACGTTCGTTCCGCGGCGGCTGGTGGCCCGATGGCTGATCTGGCTGCTCCTGGTTCTTACCGCGATTTCTTGGCTGTTTCCTCTGTTTTATCACCGTATACGGTTTCGCGGGATCGCCGCCCTGGCGATCGGGACGGCAACCCTACTGGCTGCGTGGATCCGCAAGCGGAAACTCACGCTCGTAGAGGCCAGCCGGCGACGCCTTGGGTGGCTCGTCCTTGGCATCGTTGCTTGGGTCGGGGCAATCCAGTGTGGCGAGTGGATCACGGAGCGGGTGTCGTGGTGGCTGCTTCCGCCGGCTCGCCCAAGTTCCCCCAATGTTCTGGTTGTCGTCATTGATACCCTGCGGGCCGATTATTTGAAGTGCTATGGTTACCCCCGCGATACGAGCCCGAACATCGACGCCCTGGCATCCGAGGGGACACTCTTCGAGCAATGCTATGCGGCGGGGTCTTGGACACCGCCGTCGCACGCGTCGATGCTCAGCGGGCAACCGGTGCACGTGCACCGCTGCGACAACACGATCATGGACGACAAGGTGCCGGTGTTGCCGGAAGCCATGACGAAACTCGGATATCGCACGGCGGCTTTCACGGCCAACCAAGGACGGTTCTCGCGGAGGCAGGGGTTTGGCCGCGGTTTCCAACGATTCGAGGACGACTTTCTGCGCGTTGACCAGTGGTTCACGAAGACCGTTTTCGGCCATCTGCTCATCGAACCTATCCTGTCTCGTTGGTGCGCCAGCGGCGATTCCTGGCGGCGCGTGGATGGAGGGGATGTCAACCGTCGCTACCTGCATTGGCTGGATGCGGGTTCCCACCACCCATCGTTCGCCATGCTGAACTATATGGAAGTTCACTCTCCCTACAGCGCGCCCGAGCGTTTTCGAAGTCGCTTCGAGGGCTATGCGCATTTTACGCATTCGGGAGACGTTGACGGGCCGTGGCTTGGCGATGAAGCCGATCTCCAGCCGCGGCGAAACTGCTATGCCAGTTGCGTTGCGCATGCGGACGACTGCCTGGGCGGGCTCCTCCGCAGCTTGAAGGACCGCGGCCTGCTGGACAACACGCTGGTGATCGTGACTTCCGACCATGGCGAGATGCTTGGCGACCACCACGTCCTGTGGCATGGCGCGACCTTGTACCCTCAAGTTCTGCACGTGCCGCTGATCATGCGCTGGCCCGGGCATGTTCCTGCCGGCGTCCGCGTGGATGCGGTGGTCAGCAGTCGCGCGCTGGCGTCGACCATTGTGAATCTGCTTGGCGCAGATGCGACCTCTCCTTTTCCCGACCCGCCGCTGGCACGGCTTTGGCAGGACCCTGCGGCGGCGGCGGCATGGCCTCCCGCGATTGCCGAGTTGGAGGCCAAGCCTTACTTCCCGGAAAGCTTACCGGTTCATTTCGGATCGATGAAGGCCCTGATCACGTCGAAGTGGTATCTCATTCTGAATGCCGGGCAGCCGGCGGAGTTCTACGACCGGCAAAAAGACCCGGACTGCCGGGAGAACCTCGCAGGTCGCAAGGAGGTCGAAGCGGAGTTCCGCGCGATGCGATGAACTCGAGAGACTGTCACCGGGCTGGCTGTAGCCGCGGATCAGGAAGCATTACCGCAATCCTTGGTTACAGATGAAAATAGACCGGCGGTGCCGGGACAAGGCCCGCTTGCCGCCGGATTGCCGTATGCATCGGCGGGGGCGTATACTACGGGACACCGCCAAACCGCGCTACCCGGCGCAGCCGATGTCGCCGCGTCCGGCCGGGAGCGGAATGGGAACCGACCATGACCTCGACTACCTGAGCAATCGCCGATGTACATCCCGTCCAGCTTCGCCGAAACCGACCGGACCAGGCTCTTCGACTTCATCGAGCAGCACAACTTCGGTTTGCTCGTCTCCCACCTGGACAACGAGCCCTTCGCCACCCACTTGCCCCTGCTCCTGGATCGGCAGGCAGGGCCATCCGGCACGCTTGTCGGCCACATGGCCCGAGTCAACCCCCAATGGCAAGCCGCAAATCGCAACGTGCTGGTCGTCTTTGCCGGACCGCATGCCTATATCTCGCCCTCTTGGTACGAGGCAGAAAACGTCGTGCCAACATGGAACTACGTCGCCGTTCACGTCTACGGAAAACTGCGCCTTGTCGAAAATGACGAAGCAACGTTGACGATCCTACAGGATTTCGTCTTGTTCCATGAAAAGTCGATGCCTGCCCCTTGGGCGTTTCAAGACGATGACGAGTTCGTCCGCAAGCTCGCCCAGTCCGTCGTGGCCTTTCGGATCGAGATTGCCCGCATCGAGGGGAAGTGGAAGCTGAGCCAGAACCAGCCTCGCCAGCGGCGGGAAAAGGTGATCGATGCCTTGGCCCTGCGGCGCGACGAGAACTCGCAGACGATTGCGGCCATGATGGCACAAACGCTCCATGAGCAGGACCGATGATAACCATGAAAACGCGCATCCATCGAATCCTCGACGAAATCGGCACGCTGGCGTTTGCCGGCGTCTTCGACACGCTCTCCGCCAAACTGGCGCAGCAGGCCGGCTTCCCCATGGCTTTCGTTTCGGGCTATTCCGTCGCCGCCACGGCCATCGGCGAGCCCGACATGGGCCTCCTCACGCAGACCGAAATCACCGACCGGGCCCGGCGGATCTGCATGAGCGTCGAGATCCCTGTCATCGTGGATGCCGACACCGGCTATGGCAATCCCTTGAACGTCTATCGCACGGTGCAGGAAATGATCGCCGCGGGCGCTGCGGGCTGCTTCCTGGAGGACCAGCTCTGGCCCAAGAAGTGCGGCCACATGCAAGGCAAGCGGGTCATTGAACGTGAGGACTACGTGCAGAAGATCCGCGCCGCCGTGGAGGCCCGCGGCGATCGCGATTTCTTCATCGTCGCCCGCACCGACGCCTTGGCCGTTGTTGGCATGGACGAGGCGGTGGACCGGATCTTGGCTGCCCGAGAGGCCGGCGCCGATGCCAGCTTCATCGAGGCCCCCGCTTCCGTAGAACAGCTTGCCGAGATCGGCCGCCGTGTGCCAAAGCCGATGGTGGCCAACATGATCGAAGGCGGCAAGACGCCGGTTTTGCCCCGCGACCAGCTTGCCGCGCTGGGATTCCAGTTGATCCTCTATCCGCTGGCCGGGCTGTTTGCGGCGGCCAAGGCGATCCGCACCGTCTACGAGCAAGTCTATCGCGACGGCACGACGGGCAGCGGATCGCAGATGACCTTCGCGGAATTCAATGAACTTATCGGCGTGAGCGGGAAATATGCCCTTGCCGAGCGGTTTGGTGCGTCATAATAGAAGCTCTGCATCCGCACCGCCGCTTCAGCGTCTCGGCGGGCACTCTCATCGGAAGCATCGGGAGTCATGGTCTTCGTCCTCTGAAGACAGCAGTTTTACAATCTTGGATCAACCGGCTCGCTCTCCAGGGCCAACACCCCGAAGACGGACTCGTGAACCCGGCGCAATGGCTCCCGCCGCACGAAACGTTCCAGGGCCTCGACGCCAAGAGCGAATTCCCGAAGGGCCAAGGATCGTTTGGCTCCCAACCCTCGCTGCCGTAGTCGGGAGAGGTTCTCGGGGAACGTGTACTCTGCGCCGTAAATGATTCGCAGATATTCTCGACCACGGCACTTCACCGCAGGTTGCGACAGCCCCTTCGAACCGCTGACGATGAATTGCTGCGGCTTGACCACCATGCCCTCGCCGCCACGCTCAGTGAGTTCGAGCCACCAGTCGATGCCGGCCTTTTCACTCACTTCGTCTTCGAGATCGACAATCTTGAACGGCGTGATGACCAAGAGTCCTGGATCGTGGCGGCAAATAGCGGCCAGTGTCTCCATGTGCCAGACGTGATCCTGGTCCGTGTGGACCTTCCCTTCCGTCGCCAAGAGGTGGAAAGGGGCGAGTTTCAAGTCGTCCAGTGAGTTCACAGGCCAGCAATACTGTCGATATGCGGCGACGAATTGCCCAATCGCTTCAGATCGGTTCTCGTGACGACGAAGCAGACCGTCGATGTCCGAGGAATAGGAGGATTGTCCCGATCGATCCTGACCAGCCAGACGTTCGGACGCCTTTCGTAAGGCATCCACAACCTTCGGCAACGAGGCCCGGCCAGCCGCACCAACTGCGGCGTATTGGGACCGTAGTAGTTCCTGGGCCTTGGCCGACCAGGGCATCAATTCGCAGTCGAAGCATGCCCAGTCGGTGTTGAACTGCGACCAGAAGTCGCTGGAGTCCACCGCTGCCCGCATCCTGGCAAGGAAGTCGGCCTCCAGTTGTGGATCGGTAAAGAATCGGCGGCCAGTACGGGTATAGACGATCCCCATTTCATCGCCGACAACTCCGAACCGCTCCAGAGCAGCCTCCTTGCTGCGGCACACGATGACCACGGCACGGGAGCCCATGTGCTTCTCTTCGCATACAACTTTCGCCACGCCTTGGGATCGATAGTAGGAAAATGCCTCGGCTGGGTATTCGAGAAAACCTTCTTGGTCGCTGGTTTCGCAGGGTGACATCGTTGGCGGCAGGTAAATCAGCCACTTGGGATTGGCCGCAAAACGGCTCATGATTTCCAAGGCGGCCATCCCGTTCTCTTCCCGGATGGTCACGTTCGGCCGCAGCCGAGTCGAGATAATCCGCTTGCCGAGCACATCATCGGCGTCCAGAAGGTCGTCGTGGATCTGCTGTGCCGAAAGCGGTGCTGGTTCATCCGTTGGTAGGAACGGACGGGCTGGCTCGCAGTAGGTGCGGGCGGCGGGCACTGAGACGAATTCCCGCTCAGGCCAACGAAGTGCGGTCAACTTCCCACCGAAAACGCATCCGGTGTCGATGTTCGTGGTCCGATTGAGCCACTCGGGCTGCGGCACCGGAGTATGGCCGTAGACGACGGTTGCTCGTCCTCGGTATTCCGCCGCCCAGTTATAACGCACCGGCAGGCCGAACTCGTCCGTTTCGCCGGTCGTTTCTCCATAGAGGGCGAATTCTCGAACCTTGCCCGATCCCCGGCCTTGCATTTCCGCCTTCATTCCGGCGTGGGCGACTACCAATTTGCCGTCGTCGAGGACGTAATGGCTGACGAGGCCGTCGATGAACTCAGCCGCCGACTTCGTGAAACATTCCCGGATTTCTTCCGGCAGGGCCTCCACCTCGGCCACGGACAGGGCCAGACCATGCTTGATTTGCACCTCCCTGCCTTGGAGTTTTCGCAGGAACTTCATGTCGTGATTGCCAGGTACACAGAAGGCAACGCCATCGACAACCATGTTCCGAACCAACCGCAGCGTGTCCAGAATCCGTGGGCCACGGTCTACCAGATCGCCCAGGAAGACTACCTTGCGACCTTTGGGATGGCGAAAGGATCGACTGCCCCAAGCCGGATCGTCGGCCTGCAGGACCGGCACATAGCCCAACTGTTTAAACAGGGCTTCCAGTTCGTCAAAGCAACCGTGCAGGTCGCCGATGATGTCAAACGGCCCGTGGTCCTCCCGCTTGTCGTTCCACAAGGGTGTCCGCTCAATCGTGGCCGCTTCAACCTCCTCGGGCGTGTCGAAGAAGAAGACATGCGAGAAGCCCTCCCGCTTTAGCCCACGCATTGACCGGCGAAGTTGCGCTTTCTGCTGCCGGATCACATGCGGTCCAAAGTCCCGGTCTTCCCGGCCACGGTTCCGCTCTTCGCAGACCTTTTCGGGCAGGTTGAAGACCAGGGCCACCGGAAGGCAGTGGTGTTCCCGAGCAAGCTGGACGAGCGGCTTGCGAGCCTCGGGTTGAACATTGGTGGCGTCCACCACGGTCAGTTTTCCCAGGGCCAGACGCTTTCGTGCAATGAAGTGCAGAACCTCGAATGCCTCGTTGGTTACGTTCTGGTCGTTCTCGTTGTCGCCGACCATTCCCCGGCATGAGTCCGAAGAGAGGATCTCCGTGGGCAAGAAATGCTTCCGGGCGAACGTGCTCTTGCCCGAGCCACTGGGGCCGATGAGGACTACGAAGGAGAGGTTTGGGATAGAGATGGACATCACACCGTTCTGCGAGAGTATAGGAAAAGTGGATTATGCTGAGCCAACCGCTTTGGTCGAGCCGCTTGGTGGCCCCTCGTCAGCGAGTTGCCGGGTATCCGACTCCGCATCGAATCGGCACTCCGCTGTTAGCCATGATGGTACCACATCTCTCGCATGCAAGAGGCGTGCTGCGTGGTATCGACACGTCCCGCAGGGGGTTAATGCGTATGCGAGCACCCCGAGTTGAGAACAATCCGCCTGCGGGTTGTTTTCGAGGACTTCCGTAACGTTCATCAGCATCCAGTGCAGTTCGTTCTTGTCGTCAGGAGGCTCGATGTACTCCAGAATTCGCTGCTCATCGCCCTGCTGGTAGTTCTTGGTAAAGAGGGAGATCGCCGATCTGTCCCCGCTACTCTCACGCAGTTGGTCTATGGCGAATTGTCGGACGGCCGAGTCGGCGTTCTTCTCCAACGCTGCGAATGCACGCCGTCGAACCTCATCGTCGCTGTGCCTACAGAACTCCAAAAGGTCCGAAACGAGCGGAAGAAACTCTCGATTCGAGAATACCTTCAGATACCTGGCGACGACCGATGGCGTCGATGCGGCAAGAAGACGCTGCCGAATTATCTCCAAATCTCGCTCCGTAGCGTACATGCCCCACCCACGAGCGACCCCAATCGATAGCTCGCCTGACTCGGCGTTAGATATGATCTTGCTGATCGGTATCTGTCGCATTCGTTCCGAATGTGGAATTCTCTTTTCACTGGCTTGTCTGTCCTTGTGCCAACACCAGCCATCTCGAAACCGCTGGGTTGCTCCGTCTGTGGCAGCTTCGAGCGATGCGATTACCCGGTCCTCGCCGAGACGCTCGATGGCCACGTTGAGCAAGTTGTTGTCATCCCAATCGAATTCTTGCGTTTCCAACCTTTTTCCTCGGAGGCGAGCGGCGAACAGAAAGCCTTGTTCTCCGTCAAGTTGAACGATCTGCTCCTCGCCGAGCCAGGGCATGTCTGCGACCGGCCTTTCTTCGACGATGCCGTAAAGTCGTGCCCGAAACGCCTCGTCGCCAGACGTTGCGTAGTGGAAACCAAGTTCGCATAATTGTTCGGTGGTCCAGCCATCCGAGAAGTTGTGCATGGCATCAAGGATTGTGGATCGAAAACGATCCTCCGCATGAACTGTTTGCATGAGTTGCCACAGCCACTCGCCTCGGCTGTCATCGACTTGGGCATCAAATCGCATGCTGTGCAGGCACGCATCCAGTAGTGGTTCGTCTTCGAGCCGCCCGGCGATTGCCCACTGCATGGCCCTTCCCAATCCCTTTCGCAAGGCATCTTGCTGCTGGTCAAGCGATGGCGATGCAGCCGGGGAGTAATCAGCCAATTTCACGATGAAACACTCCCATCTGTGTCGGCGATCCAAGTTCGGCGTGCTCCGGCCCCACGGCCCGGAACTCGACCGTGTAGCCGAACCGGGCCGCCACGCCCTCTGCCCAAGTCTGGAATTCCTCTCTGCTCCACTCAAAGCGGTGGTCCTCGTGCCGAAAGGCCCCGGCAGCGAGATTGGGCCATACCACGTTGTATTCCCGATTGGGGGTCGTCAAAACGATTGTCGTAGGCCGAGCGCACTCGAACACGACCCGCTCGAAGGCCTCCAGTCGTGGCGGATCAAGGTGCTCAATGACCTCGACGACGGCCGCCGCCTCAAACCCTGCGAGCCGTTTGTCCCGGTACATCAGCGAGCCATGCAGGAGCCGAATGCGATCTTTCTGGCGAGGGGGGAGATCATCCAATCGCAGCCGATCCTTGGCGATTTCCAGCACCCGCACGGCCACGTCCATGCCGACGATCTCCTCGAACTGCTTCTCTTTGAGGAGTTCTCGGAGCAGTTTTCCCTCCCCGCAGCCGAGATCCAGGATTCGCTTTGCCCCAGATGCCTTCAAGGCTGCCACGACATCCCCAAGCCGCTGTTCATTTAGGCTGATCGACTTCTCCAGTGTCTCTTCCCGACCTTCGGAACGGGCATCGGTGAGTTCCTCGACCGGCTGGTCGTCCTGTTCAGCAATCCGTGCCAACGCCTGCCGGGCAAGGCTGGGGGCATGCTTCAGGTAGCGATGGGCGATCGCTTCCCGTTTCGGGTGCGATGCCAGCCACCCCTCGCCGTGCTTCAGCAGCTTGTCCATCTCCTCCTGGCCGACATAATAGTGCTTGAAGTTGTCGAAGACGGGAATCAGCACGTAGAGATGTGTCAGCAAGTCGCTAAGCGTTGTTGTTTTTGAGAGCCTGACGGAGAAGTACGGGCTGGGCCCCCAATCGCCGAAGTTCTCGTCCAGCGAATACGGCACCGCATGAATCTCATAGCCGAGCGGGCCGAAGATGTCGTGCAGGAAGCTCTCCCCGCCACGGCAAGGAAGGACTTCGATGGTGGTGACCAGCGGAATCGGCGTTCCGGCCAGTTCCGGGCGTTCTTTGGAGCGACCGTCCAGCGCCGGGCCGAGCACCTGGGCAATCGCCACGCTCATCAGCGACGAGGCCACGTAAGGCCGGTCGTTCACGTACTGGGCCAGCACACTCTGGGATACGCCGCCCCGGCCCCGAACCATCGCCACCGGGTCCACGTCCAAGAGCAGAGCAGCCGTACAGCGATCCTCGGCGGCCTCCGGGTAGAAAAGGTGGGCACTGCCGAAACTGAGCGGAAAACTCTGGCAGCGGGCCGGGTTCTTGTGGAGCAGATAGCCCAGATCCGTGGCGGGCCGGTGAGTCGTCGTGACTGTCAGCAACATCGTAAGGTTCACAATTGGACTGAAGGAAGGTCAATTATCGCAGTGGGATGCGCTGCCAACAAGGTGGGCACTGAGTCAGGCTTCGGTTGAGAGGCAGAAAAAGTTCCACCAGGCTGTGTTCGGCGACAATTATTCTTTCCCTTGAACAACAATTAGAATTCCCTTCCTTTCCTTCCAAGAACCAGAGGCGTGCCGCCCCCCCTTTTGTGAAGCGCAGCGCAGCGGAGCGAAACAAAAGGGGGGGCGGCACGCCTCACGCCGCCGATGCCCCCTCCCGTCCCTTACGCCGCCTCGGGCGGCTTGGTCCGCTTGGCCTCCTCCAGCCGGTAACTGGCGATGTTCAGCTCCAGGATCACGCTGTGATGCACCAGGCGGTCGATCGCCGCCGCCGTCGTCATCGGGTCCTTGAAAATCACTTCCCACTTCGAGAACGGTAGATTGCTCGTGAGCATCACCGTGCCCCGCTCGTAGCGCTCCGCCAAGAGCGTGAAGAGCACCTCCATCTCCTCCCGGCTCTGTTGCACGTAGCCGATGTCGTCGATCAGGACCACTTCGTACTTCGAGAACCGCTTCAGCGCCCGACTGAGCTTCAGGTCTCGCTTGGCCACCAGCAGTTCCTGCACCAATAGGGCGCAGGGCCAGGAGACCACCTTCCGTCCCTTACGCACCAGCTCCTGGGCAATCGCCGACAAGAGGTGAGTCTTCCCCGTGCCGGTCTTGCCGAACAACAACAAGTTCTCCCGGCGGTCCACGAACGAGCCTTCCAGAAGCGTCCGCACCTGGCGAGAGACTTTCGCCGGAAGCCGTGAAAGGTCGAAACTCGCCAGATCCTTGTCCAACGGCAAGCGGGATTCCCGCAGCATCCGCTCGGTACGCTTCGCCCAGCGGGCCTGGCACTCCCGCTCCACCAACTCCAGCAGATACTGCTCGTAGCTGGCCGACTCTTGCGTCGCCCGCCGGGCCAGTTCTTCAAAGCACTCCCGCAACGTCGGCAAATGCAGTTCCCGCAAGTAGGCCATCAGCCTCTCCGTCACATCCCCCTTCGCACCCATGCCACACCTCCTTGTGTGAAAACAAGTCATCGAAATCCAACAGGTTCACTTCCTCGACGGTCACTTCGGTAACCGCCGGAACTTTTTCCGCTCGCTGGACCAGCGCCTCGACCGCCGCCTTCGTCAGGGGTTGATCCCCAGCCAGAAGCGTTCGCAACGCCTCGTCCACCGCCGTCTCGCTCTGGCGTGCCGCCAGGTAGAGAATCCCTAAATACTCCTTGTCGGCCCGCTGGCCCTCCGTCTCCCCCAAGGCATCATAGGCCATGCGAAAGCGGCTCGTAGGAAACAGTTCTTCCCGGTACACGTAGTTGGCAAATGCCCCCGGCTTTCGCACCAGCCAGTCGATGATGTGCCGGTAGTTGACGGCACGTTTCTGCCGTCCACGCAGGCGAGGGAAACGCTCCACTTCCCGCTGCGCATACCAGACCTCGACGTGCTCCACATAGAGCCGCACTTCCACCCGTTCGCCGATCAAGCGGCTGGGAACCGAGTAGGTGTTCCGGTCCACGTGTATCAAGCTGCCGCTATTGACCGGCGCCCACAGTCGCTTGCAACTCTCCCGCCGTCGCTCCGGCAGACGCCGCAGCTTGGGCAGTTCCTCATCTAGACGCTTGCGACAGGCGGCGTTGCGACCATGCACCACCTCTTGCAAGAATCGTTCGTAGTCTGCCCGGCTTTGGAAATCCCGGTTGCCCCGCAGCAAAAGGGCCTGCTCAACCGTCTCCTTAAAGCGGCGATGCGATTGCTCGGCATCGCCATTCTCGTTCGGCTCCTCGGGCTGGATCTTCTCCATCTCCAATCCATAGTATTCCAATAAACCCGTGTAGCGCTGCGTGAATTCTTTCTCGTCCGAGGCGTTGTTTACCGCCAGGCTCATGCGGTCGGTACGATGCCGCTGCGGCACTCCGCCCAATTCCCACAGGGCGTTCTGAATCCCTTCGCTGAGGCTCTCGAAACTCTCGGAAAAACAGATCGTGACCGATTCCCAGTTCGAGTACGTCAGCACGAAGTGATAGACCAAGTGGTCGAATGGCTGGCTGTCGATCGTCACCGCTAGGCTCTTCATGTGCGTGAAGTCCGAAGCGCACAAGCGGCCTGGCTGATGGACTTGGCTGAAGAACACTTCCTTCGCCGGGCCTGCCGTGGCCCGCCAACGCTTGATGCCACGTTGAAATGTGCGCAACTGGGAATCGTCGAACTTCTTCTCCGGATACTTCGTCTTTAGCCAGGTAAACAGCGTCTTCGCTTCCAGGCCGGGGGCCTCCTGCAACAGCGCATGCACTTCCGGCCAAACCTCGGCGAAGGGGTCCAGGCGTGTGCGCCAAGTACGCTCTGAACCGAATTCGCTGGGAAGTCGCCCAAGTTCCCTATACTTCCTGGCTGTCTTCTCGTCCATGCCTGCCTTATCCGCTGCCTGAGCCAACGTCTTCCCCGACGACAACAATCTAAATAACCGTTTCACCTGTCGATCCTTGACCATTACAAGTCCCCCTCCTACGGAGACTTGCAACAGTTTACCTGATCGCTTCAACCGGGAATCTAATTGTCGTCAGACCGGAAAAATAATCGTCGCCGTACAAGGCTGATCACCCAATGGGGCTTCGACACCCCGCTCACCCCGCCGCCACCACGCTGACATGCACCGGCGCATCGTGGAACGCCAGGGCCGAAGCGTGGACCTCTTCACCCAGTTGGGCACGAAACTCTTCGCCTTCACCCACGGGCTCGGCCTTCTCCCAAGGCAGTCCTGTGGCCGTGCCCAGCAGCCGCTCCACGTCGATGGCCTCGGCTTGGCCGTCATTGGCCTGGGGCTCCAGGGCATCCAGAGAGAGCACTGGGGTCAGGGAAAGCGCCGGTCAAAGCCGGCAAGGAGTAGCGGATGAAAGAGCCGCATCGAAAAGAAGTAGCGAACCGTTCTAATCCCGAGTCATGCGCCGGCGGTGGTAACACCGCGGGTGAGGCGTTGACAGGGGCACACGCAGGCCAGCCATTGAGCTCCGAGCCTCAAGGCCCGGCGCGATGTGGCACGCAAGATCCGCACCGCACGCGCCCAGGCACGAAATTCCAAGCGTACTGCATCAATAGTTAATTATCAAGACCTGGCCCCAATTCCGGCAATTCCGAGTGATGTCGTCTTGACTACAGGGTGTCGCAAGTTCGATGCGTGGGTAGCATCCAGCTTACTGCCCGCTAGACTCGCGATTTATTGTCACCACGATGGGTCGAGAACCCCCGCCTTCACGCGAATCCTTAAGTTCTACAGTAATTGCCTGGCGACTTTTGGGCAATCGCAAGCGGCCTCGGCACGCCGATTGCGTATTGCCGGTCGGTCGAACCTACCAGGCATTTCCACATTCCAAGGAGAAGATCATGAATCGACTTGCTTCCGTCCTCACCGCACTCGGGATCGTCGCTGCGACCGCGATTCCGGCCTCGGCCCACCATTATTATTCAACGTTCCGCTTAATTGTTGGTTTCCATGATCCGCTGTATAGTCGCTCAGCCAAAAAGGCCCTGTTTTCCAGCCAAGAAAGCCCTGTTTTGAGCTTGTTTGACAAGAAAACCAACAATTAAGCGGAACGTTGTTATTATTACCACAGCCACCACGGTTACGGTTATTACTCCTCACACTACGGCTGCTATTACAATTCGGCCTGCAGGTACTACATCAACCAAGGCGACGCTTGGTACGACCAAGGCAACTACGACCAGGCGATCGCCAACTACACGCAGGCCCTGACCAACAATCCGAATTGTGCTTTCGCCTACAACCAACGCGGCGCCGCGTGGTTCTCCAAGGGCGACTTCGACAAGGCCATTACCGACGCCACGCTGGCGATCGCCAACAACCACAGCGATGCCTCGGCCTACAACAATCGGGCCGCGGCCTTAGACGCGAAGGGCGAGTACGACAAGGCCCTTGTGGACGTCAATCTGGCCCTGGCCATCGAGCCCAGCTTTGTCGATGCCTACGTCAGCCGCGGCGCGATCTGGTACAACAAGGGCGAATACGACAAGGCCGTCGCCGACGACAACTCGGCCCTGGCGATCGATCCGGGTTCCGCCCAGGCGTACTCCGATCGCGCTGGCGCCTGGAACATGAAGGGCGACTATGCAAAGGCCAAGGCCGACTTCGACCAGGCCATTGCCCTCGATGCAAATAACGCGGGATACTACAGCGACCTCGCCTTCTTCCAAGCGACCTGTCTCGATCCACAATTCCGCGACGGTCAACAAGCTTTCGCCAACGCCAGCAAAGCCTACCAGCTTTCCAACGGCAGCGTTGTCAGCATCTCGGTTCTGGCTTCCGTCTACGCCGAGAACCGCGACTTTGCCCAGGCCATCACCTGGCAGCAAAAGGCGCTGGAGATGACGAAGAGCCAGGAGATGAAGCAGCGGTATCTCGCCCGGCTGGAACTCTTCAAGCAGGACAAACCGTTCCGATTGGACCCGAAGACGGCAATGCAGGTGCCGGTTGTCGCAAAGGCGGCGAACTGATGGCCACGACTCGTTGCATTTGAGATCGATCTCCGCAAGCGGCATTGACGCTGCGGCTTTAACTGGCTGCCAGAGTCATGTCAACCTCAGCGATAGCCCTTCGCAGGGATAGCCTGTGAAGGGCTTCTTCATTCGGCATGCGGCCGCAACGTGGGCATGCGTCGAAGCAGTGCTTTCAGCCGTACGCCGGACACGCACGCTTTTGGGCGGTGGCCTTTGGCCCGTGCGCAAGCCGCGGAATTCCTCCAGGAACTTCGGCACCCAACACAAGCCGCCCGGCAGACCGCGATAACCAGCACACAGGCGATTCTGGATACTGGCCCACGTTGCAGGGAACGATGCAAAAAGCTCGCTCTCAGGCGACGCCAGGGCCAATCGCACGAAGTGATCATCTTGATCAGATTCGTTGTCAGCATGACGACAATGCTCATCGCACCGGCACCTACCGTAACGTTGTCGCCAAGGCGCAACGTTTTGCCATAAGCGATGTTACCACATCATGGCAGGTATTCGGCACGGTTGTTGCATCGCGTACCGCCTGTCTGGAGTGCAGGCGTGGTCCTTCCCACCCCAAGTACCGTCGACCTCTCTCCAGACCAACTGTTTTTCAGTTTGGGGTGAATCTCTACAGGAGAGAAATCATGCAGAGCGTTGTGAAGAGCGTTTCACTGGTCGCAGTGGCGCTGGGATTGTGTTTTGTCGTTTCCTCGCCGGCCCGGGCTGACGGCTGTTGTACATCGAGCGCCGCTTGCTGTGTGACAGTCCATCACGGTCATCATGGATGCCATTGGCGGCACGCATGTTGTCCGGTCGTGGTGACGCCCGATTGTCGCTGCGCAACATGCGCGGGATGTGCGCCGGTTGCGCCGACGGCGACGGTGACGACACCCGTACTTTCCGCCTGCGCGCCATGCTGCACGGTGCCGGTGATGCATTGTCGCTGCCGGGCCTACTGTCGACCATGTTGCCGCTACTAGTTCCCGACTCGGAGGGGGCGGCACGCGCCGTTTTCCTGCTTGAGTCCCGGTAGTTTCCCTTCGGACGCCAAGGCAGTTCCCGATGATGGGGATTGCCTTGGCTCACCTTGCGATAGGAAAGACAATGGGGTCATGTCTTGACATTTAGCTATTCGTCGGCGCGCGAGCCGACACGCAAATGGTCCGAAAGCTGCGCGAGACGCTGGTCCCATGCCTTACTCTTGATTACAAGATGGCCGTTTGGAACCGTCTGGCCGCAGCCGTGACGTGGTGATGCGAGGCAAATGGGCCCGGGGCCCGCGCGAGGACTATTGACCATCCGACTGTCGGCGTTTACACTGCGCATCTGGGGCTCGCTTGCTCAAGGTCTGCTTCACAAAGTGTGGTGCCGTCCGTGAAGAAACATGATGACGAATTGCGGCGGCAGCAGCAGCAGGAAGACCACCGCGTAGTTGCCGGACTGCGGCAAGGTGGGAATTGAGGTCACCATCAGCAATGACAATACGAGGAGGACACATGCGTACTCATCCGGCAACATTCTTGGTCCTGGTCCTTGGGACAATCTGGTTGCCCCGAGGGGCTTTCGGCGCGGAACGGGCTGAAGCGGTGCTTCCCGCGGGCGTCAAGGCCGTCTGGGACGTGGACAAGGCTTTTCGCGAGAAATCACCCACACGTGAGCGCGTCTGCCTGAACGGCCTGTGGCGCTGGCAGCCGGGGGCCTTCGGCCAAACAGCCGTTCCTCCAGGCGCTTGGGGCTTTTTCAAGGTTCCCGGCGCCTGGCCGGGACCGAACGAGTTCGATCGCAAAGAATCGCAGACCGCCTACCCCCACGCAAGTTGGAAGAAGCAGGACCTGACCAAAGTCGTCAGAGCGTGGTATCAGCGGGAATTCACCGTTCCCGGCGATTGGACAGGCAGACGCATTGCTTTGTCATTGGATTATTTGAATTCGGTCGCGACCGTTTATGTGGACGGAAGAAAACTCGGGAAGCTGTGTTTCCCGGCCGGTGAATTGGACCTGACGACTGCGGTGCAGCCCGGTGGCAAGCATCTGCTCTCCATATTTGTCGAGGCCCTCCCGCTCAAGGAGACGGTGCTGGCCTTCAACGACACGAACATGCCCCAGGAGATAAAAGGCTCGGTGAAATACCGGGGATTGTGTGGAGATGTCTTTCTGGTAAGCACGCCTGCGCAAGCGCGTATGACGAATGTGAAAGTCGATCCTTCGGTGCAACGATGGGCTCTGACGGTGCACGCCGATCTGGCCAAACTGGCCTCTGGGGCGGACTACAAGCTTCAGGCGAGAATCGCGGACCAGGGTCGACTGGTCAAGACCCTCGTCAGCGCGGCGTTCAAGGACACGGATCTCGAGAACGGCCGTTTCAGCTTCACGCAACCATGGAAGCCGGAGAAGCTGTGGGACCTCAATACGCCGAAGAATCAGTACGATTTGGAGCTCTCGCTGCTGGACGGCGCCGGAAAGCCAGTGGACGTTTTCCTGCCGGTGCGCTTCGGTTTTCGGGAATTCTGGATCGAAGGCCGCGACTTCATGCTCAACGGCACGCGTGTTTTCTGGGACAACAAGCCCCTCGACAATCCCACGCTTGGCGCGGGGCTGGCAACCTACGCCGCCGCCAGAGAATCGATCGAGCGTTTGCAGAGCGTAGGCATCAATATGGTCTATACGCACAATTACGACTGCAAACCCGGTACGCATCTCAGCTTTGAGGAAACGCTGACCGCCGCGGATGACAGCGGCATGCTGGTTGCACTCTCAATGCCGCATTTCCACGATTATGACTGGAAAAGCGACGATGCCGCACGCACAAATGGGTACGCGCAACATGCGGCGTTCTATGCGCGGGTGGCCCAGAACCATCCTTCCGTGGTGGCCTATGCGACCAGCCATAATGCCACCGGTTACTTTGAAGTCATGAATCCGGACTTGATCGACGGCATCTATCCCCCGACGAGCAGTCCCGGCTCCGACAAGAATACCAAGATCGCCCTGGGCGTGCAGAACATCATCCACGAGCTAGACCCTTCTCGAATCATCTACCACCACTCTTCAGGCAACCTGGGCATGATGTGGACGAGCAACTTTTACCTGAACTTCGTGCCCGTTCAAGAGCGGTCCGATTGGTTTGAGCATTGGGCGACCAAAGGCGTGAAGCCGATCTTCACCACGGAATACGGTATGCCGTATTTCCTGAATTGGACCATGTATCGGGGTTATTTCCGGGGCAAACTGCCCTGGCAAGGTCATCATGGCAGGGTCCCGTACGAGCTGTGCATAGCGGAATGGGATTCGCAGTGGCTCGGCGATTCCGCCTTCAAGCTCAGCGAAGAAGAAAAGAGAGATTTGCGCTGGGAAGCCAAGAAGTTCAATGCGGGGCAGCTTTGGCAGCATTGGGAATACCCCGTTTACTTTGCCGACCCCGTTTTCGACGGCGTAATGGAAGTCGTAGCCCGGTACACCGCCGACAACTGGCGCGCCTTCCGTACCTGGGGCGTGTCGGCCACCAGTCCCTGGACGTTCGACCAATACTGGAGACTCCGAAACGGGGTCAATCATAGCCGCCGGGACTTCAAGGTCGATTGGGACAAGCTGCAACGTCCCGGTTACAGCCCTGATTTTATCGATGCCCGGTACGACTCGATGATCTATTCTTACGATCGTGCGGACTGGGTTCCCACGGCGGCCGGCCAGGCGCTGCTGCGCAACAACCGGCCGCTGCTGGCGTACGTGGGCGGCAAGCCCGGCGCATTCACCGAAAAGGGGCACAATTTCCGCGCGGGCGAGACGATCGAGAAACAGATCATTGTCGTTAACAACAGCCGTGTTGCGGTTTCGTGCGACTGCGCCTGGTCGGTGAACCTGCCCACACCGCCCAGCGGCAAGGCAGCCTTCACGTCGCCGACCGGCGATATCCACGTGCAGCCGCTGAAGTTCTCCGTGCCCGCGGGAGTCAAGCCCGGCGCCTACACGCTGCAGCTCTCAGTCAAGTTCACTCCTGGCGGCACACAGGAAGACACCTTCATGATTAACGTGTTGACGCCTGACCCGGCACCGACAGCGGGCGGCAAGTTGGCCGTTTTCGACCCGACGGGCGAGACTACCAGAATGCTCGCAGCACTGGGCGTGCACGGTGACACGATCCAAGCCAATGCCGATCTGGCGAAGTACGACTTGCTGATCATCGGCAAACACGCGCTTACGCCTGAAGGCCCTGGTCCAAACCTTACCCGGGTCCGCAAGGGCCTGCGGGTACTCGTCTTCGAACAGCACGCCGACGTGTTGGAGCAGCGGTTCGGCTTCCGCGTACAGGAGTACGGTTTACGAGAGGTTTTCAGGCGGATCCCGGATCACCCGGTCCTGGCTGGTCTGGATGAGAATCTCTTGAAAGACTGGCGCGGCGATGCGACGAATATGGCACCACGCCTGAAATACAAGCAGTTGCCTTATCCGATCATAAATCCTGCGATTACCAGCGCCGGCGTGACGGTCACACGCCCCTGGCGGTGCGGCAATCGGGGCAACGTGGCCAGTGTGCTGATCGAGAAGCCGGCCTGCGGCGATTTTATGCCCCTGGTGGATGGCGGCTACAGCCTGCAATACAGCCCCCTGATGGAGTACCGCGAAGGAGAGGGCCTGGTGATATTCTGCCAGATGGATGTCACCGCGCGCACGGAAGCCGATCCGGCCGCCGAACGGCTGGTGCGGAACTTATTGTCCTACACCAGCGCTTGGAAGCCTGTCGCGCGGCGCACCATCCTTTATGCCGGGGATCCCGCCGGACAGAAGCACCTGCAACGGGCGGGCTTCGCGGTTGAGCCGTACGCCGCCGGGGCGCTGAAGGCCGATCGCGTCTTGGTGGTTTCCGCGGGCGGCGGCGCCGCCCTGGCCGCGGACAAGGATGCCATTGCGACGTGGCTCAAACAAGACGGGCGCGTGCTGGCCCTCGGGTTGGACTCCGCGGAGGCGAGTGCGTTTCTGCCGGTCAAAATAGTAACCGAGTCAGCCGAGCACATTGGCACATACTTCGACCCTCCCGCGGCGAATTCCCTGCTGGCCGGCGCCGGCCCGGCGGATGTGCACAACCGCGATCCGCGGGACGTCCCGCTGGTCACTGGCGGCGCCCAGACTGTGGGCGACGGCGTGCTCGCCAATGCCTTGGAGGGCCGCGTGGTCTTCTGCCAGATTGCGCCTTGGCAATTCAATATCAGGCAGCAGAATACCAGGCGTACTTTCCGCCGGACCAGTTGCCTTCTTTCGCGGTTGCTGGGCAATCTGGGCGTCCATGGGCAGACTCCGGTACTAGAGCGTTTCGCGGCGCCGGTCAAACTGACCGATGGACAATCGCCGGAGTGCCGCTGGCTGAATGGATTCTATCTGGACCAACCTGAAGAATGGGACGACCCCTATCGGTTCTTCGGCTGGTGAAAGACATGTTCTCCGGCGGCATGCCGACCTTTCTCGTAAAGCGTGGAAGGGGGGCGGTCCGCGCGCGTCGCGGAATCTGCCACCTTATGCCCACTAAGGGAAGTCGGTGCTGGCGTGCCGCGGGAAAGTGAGGACCATTTATGAGCGAGCGAATGACGCGAGAGGAAATCGAAGCGAAGTTTGCCTCCGCGCACGTTCTGCTCGACGAGCCGGAAACCGATGAACACTTGAATTTATTGGCCGGCACGGTCGTATTCCAGAGCTGTTGACCGTCGCAGGATACGATGGGGAGCGACGGGGCTCCTCCATTCAATCCGAAGCAATTTTGAAACGGAAGACAAGCGCCCCTTGCTAATTCAAGCGAAATCCGTTGATCACAGGGGCAAGGGAGGTTATCTACCAGCGAAAGGCCGCTCGCCCTGGCAGGGCCTTGATTACAACTTTGCAAACCGCAAGCATTGGCCAAGGGGTGACCGCCAAACGCTGGCTGGTGGCCGTCGTTCTAAAAAAGGGTGGTATTCTATTACCAAGCAACCCGCAATCCGATATTCGTGTAGCGGTCGTCGGGCTCCGCCGACATCCGGGCTTGCCAGGGATTTCGGCCGGGGGGCAGCAATTGGCGTCGGATTGTTCTTCCTTCCTTTTGTCTTTTTCCCGGAATTGGTTTCGGCGATGCTCAATGTCAGATCCCGTCAGGAACCTGAAACCAAGTTGAAATGCGCGATCTGATCGTCGTATAATTCGGCGTGCCCGCGACTTTTCCAAAGGAATGATGGATGGATACACGTAATCAGTCGACCGGTCGTTTCCGCAATTGGCAATTTGCAATACTTCTGTTTGCCCCGTTTTGCTCTTCAGCCCTAGCGGCTCCCTCGGCGCCCGTCTCGGACCCGCTGCTCCCAAGGGTCCCAACCTGGCATCCGCCGCAGGTTTCGGACGTCAAGGCCCACGTCGATGCTTGGCTGTGGCAAAACACGGCCGACGCGGCCCACCGTGAAAAGGCCTTGGCGGTCGTCAAGGGCATCAGCGATCGCGCCACGGGCGCGGAGCTTTTGGACTCTCTGGCCGAGGCTTTTTCCCTGGTTGATCCCAAGGTGGCGCAGCTTGTGGATACCTGCTCGCATCCCCGCACCCGCCTGGCCCTGCCCGACGCCGCCTTCCTGGCCGATGCCAAGACGGCCTCGCTCGTGGCCACCAACATGCGGCTCTACTACGGCCGCTGGCTCGTGCAGGGGCAGTGGTTCGAAGAGGCACTGGAGCAGCTCGGCGGTCTGAAAACGTCCGACGTCGTGGCCCCGGCCGAACTGCTGTTCTACCAGGGCGTAGCCTACCATCGCCTGCTCAAGAAGGAAGAAGGGCTCAAAGTCATCAACGAGTTGCTCGACGGCGCGGAGGCCAGCCCGCGGCGCTTTATTACCATCGCCCGCCTGATGCAGGCCAATCTCGGCGCCCTGCAAGAGGAAACGCTCGATCACATTGCGCGGCGAATGGAAGATGTGAGACGGCGGTTGGAACTGGGGCGGCCCGGACCCAAGACCCGCAAAGTCGAGGATGGCGTGGTCGAATCGCTGGATAGGATGATTGAGAACCTCGAAAAGGACCCTTGTTTTCCCGTCCCCGGATGCCCCGGCCCCGGTAGTCTCCCTGTCCCCGGGTTGCCAGGCTCCACGTTGCGGCCCTCCCGGCCCCTTCAGGACAGTATGCCGATACCTGGCAAGGCGCCCGGCGACGTTGCGAAGAAAGACATTGGCCACAAGAGCGGCTGGGGCGACATGCCGCCCAAGGAGCGCGAAGAGGCCCTGCAGCAGATGGGCCGCGATTTCCCCTCGCACTACCGCGACGCCATCGAGGAGTACTTCCGCAAACTGGCCGCCGAACAAAGCGGCAACGAGGACGAGTGAGCTGGAAGTCGAGCCCTTGCATCTTGACCCAGTAGTCGATGCCGTTTGACCAAGAGTTCAGTGATTATCTTTCAATCCACTGTGAAATGCCATTCGTTCTCGATGGCGTCCAGGCATTCGTCCACGGTCATGCTGGCGAGCAGCCGGGACCACTCCTCCATGTCATGCTGTAATGCCCGCCCGAAGGCGTACCAAGCAACCCGTTGGTGATCTCCCAGGTCGCCGTCACTGAGTTCAAAGCACTAGAAAGCCGTAAAATATGAGGTTTCCAACAACGGACGCACAGATACCAATGGGGGCCAGCAATTGCTATCCCGCCTGATGCACAGCGGCGTCTTCAACGTGCCACGCTTATTTCGATCCACGGAAGTCGGGCTGGCCGACGGGTGCTTGCCTGCGGGGGCGGAGCATTCTCCGCGCGCGATCGCCGCAAGAGGGCTGAGCAAATCCTCCGATTCAAATCGCCTGCCGGTCAAGAAAAACCGAAGGTTTCCTGACTTTTTTACGCTGGCCGTGCCCCTTGCCTGCGGCAGAGGGGGTGACCGCCGCAGGTTAGCGGGCTGACATCGTTCCGAAAAATGGATGGCTTATGGCTTTATAAGAACCTCAGCCATCCGACCATGAAAAACTGGCTGCCGCGGCAGATCCAAGCCTTGTGAAACACGGGTGTCGGACTGGGTGTTCCCGACACCTACCGGCGCTGGGGGGGCCGGCAAGGGATGAAGAATGCGTTTCACTGCGATCGAAATGCCGCGGCAACCGTTTCTTACCGGTCCCGTCAGGGGTTGTTGAAGATGTTGTCGTTGCTGGTCGAGGCGAAGTTCTTCATGATGTGGTCCGTGGCGTCGGTATTCAACGTCCCGAGGTCGTTGTAAACGCCGCCGCCCACGCCTTGGCCGTCACTGCCGCCGTGGCCCGCCTGACCGCCAAGGGCCTCGTTTTGCTCGACCGAGCTGTCAGTGAGCGTGGCGCTGGCCCCGCTGAGGATGGCCAACCCGCCGCCGTAGCCGTCGCCGCCGTTGGCGCCCTGACCGCCGGCGCCGCCGATGGCCTCATTGTTGTTGAGGGTGCAGTTGTTGAGCGTCAGCGAGCAATTGTCGGGGGCAGCGAAAAGGAAGAAGCCGGTGCCGACGTTGATGCCGCCGCCCACGCCGGCGCCACCATTGGCTCCGGCGCCGCCGGCCCCTCCGATGGCCTGGTTGGAATTGACGGTCGTGTTGCGGACGATCACGACCGAGCCACCCGACAGGTCGATGCCGCCGCTCACGCCGTCGGCGCCTGCCACGCCCGCGTTGCCGGCCCCGCCGCGAGCCGTGTTGTTGACGACCGTGCAGCCGGTCACGAGGCCCGAAGGGACGAGGACCAGGGAGATGCCGCCGCCTTCGGCGAGTGCTGGTGCCGGCCCGGAGCCGCCGACCGCCTGATTGCCGGTGAGCGTGCTGTCGGCAACGAGCACGGAGCCGCCGGCGAGGTCGAGGCAGAAGATGCCGCCGCCGGCGGTCGCACTGTTGCTCAAGACCGACTGCGAGGGAACGACAGACGCTGCCAGAGGAGCGCCCTGGGCGAGGTTGTCGGTCAGGGTCGAATCGCGAACGGTCAAGGTGCCGATACTGTTGATGCCGCCGCCCTGGCCGGAGCCGTAGTTGTTTATGCCGTCCCCGCCGGCTGCACCGAGGGCTGCGTTGTCCTTGAGCGTGCAGCCCGTGACGGTTAGGGTCGCACCCACGTTGCTGGAATTACTGATCGCCCCTCCGCCCGCACTGGCGCCGGGGCTGCCGCCCAGCGCCTCGTTTCCGATAAACGTGCTGTTGCTGATCGTGGCCGAGCCGGTACTGGCCAAATTAAGGTCGATAGCGCCGCCCGCTGCGAAAACGTAGGAATCGCTAACGATGGGATCGTTGGCACCGACGGCGATGGCCTTGTTGGCGTCGAATGTGCTGTTGCTGACGGTCAGCGTACTGGACGTCATGTTCTCGATGCCGCCACCGAACCCACCGCCGGCCGCATTGCCAAGGGCCTCATTGCCGCTGACGGTGCTGGAGGCGACGCTCAGCGTGCCCTGGTTGAAAACGCCACCGCCGGCCGTTGCGGAGTTGCCGCTGACGGTGCTGGAGGCCAACGTGGCCGAGCTGCCGACGTTGATCGCCAGGCCACCTCCCAGGCCGTTGCCGCCGGTCCCCGATGCTCCTCCAGTGCCGCCTTGGGTGAGATTGTCCTGGAGTGTCGTGTTGGACATCTGCAACGTCGAGTTGTCCGCGACGGGCTGCGCGACGGTATTGAAGAAGTAGCTGAAGCCCAGGCAGATGCCGCCGCCGAAGCCCGTGCCGCCGTTTGCCCCGTTGCTGCCGATCGCTTGATTGCCGATCAGCGTGCAGTTGCTGACCCTGGCGCTGGCGGAGAAGGAATCATCAATGCCGCCGCCAGCGGCGAAGCCCCACACGGCGCCATTGTAACTGCTCGCATCCGCGGCGCCCTGGCCGGCGATCGCTTCGTTGCCGTTCAGTGTGCTATTGGTCAGCGTGAGATATCCTTGTGGAACCCCCAGGGCAGTCCCCCAATTCGCGATCGCGCCGCCGTCCGCGATGGCGCCGGGCCCACTCGCCGAGTTCCCGCCGACCGCCTTGTTGCCGACCAGATTGGAGTTCGAGATAGTCGCGAGGCCCCCGAAGTTGACCATCGCGCCGCCCTGGCCGGAAGCGGTGGCCGGCATGGCAACACCGCCCACGGTAGGGGTACTGCCGTTGCCGCCTACGGCCTCGTTGTTGCTCAACGTGCAATTGTCGACGGTCAGGACCCCGACGAAACTACTAATACCGCCGCCCTCGGCATCGCTGAATTCGCTCGGACCACTGCCGTTAATTCCACCCAGGGAGCGGTTGCCGCTGACCGTTGAGTTGCGGATGGTCATGACCGCCAGGCTGTAGGGTAAGGCGAACGTCCCATTGGTGCTGAAGAGCCCTCCGCCCTGGCCGACGGCGCCGGTTGCGGCGGCAACGCCCGCCTGGTTGTCGGCGATGGTGGAATTCGTGATGGTTACCGTGGAGGGGTTGTTGTTGCCGTAGACTACTCCGCCCGCGCCGGTGACGGCACCAGCGTGATTGGCGAGGCCGCCGCCGAGGGCGAAATACGGGTAGGCTGCGCCTGCGGGATCGGCCGCACTGATCGCCTCGTTGTCGGTGATCGTGCTGTTCGTCACGTATAGCGTACCCCCGTCCCAGTTGTCGATGCCGCCGCCCACACTGCCGCCCAGCGGTGCGGAGTAGCTGCCGCCTCCCAGGGCCCGGTTGTCCTCGACGGTAGTCCCATCGAGCAAGGCGGTGCCTTGATTCAAAAGGCCGCCGCCGCAAACGTCGCCGTAACTTGCGTTCGCCGCGCTAGGAGATGTAGGACTAGGAGTAGCCGGGGACAGAATAGCCACGTTGTTGGACAGGACGCAATTATTGAGGTTCAGGGTGGCGCCGGCCTCGTTGAGGATCCCGCCGCCGCCGTTAGCCCCCAAGTACTCAGTCACGACCGCTTCGCCGTTGGCGACCGTCAGACCGGCAATGGTCACGGTGACCGACCCGCTGATATCAAAGACCCGGCTGGCGCTGGCCAGGCTGGCGTTGTTGCCGTTAATGGTTAACTTGCCCGCGCCCGGCCCTTCGATATCCAGGCTTTGGGAGATTGGCAAATCGCCTGACGTCAGCGTGATGGAATGGACCGAAGGTGCAAACTCAATGGTCTTGCCGCTGTTAGCAGGGTTAGTGATGGCGGCCCGCAGCGTCCCCGGCCCGCTGTCCGCAGCCGAGGTGACGATGACGGGTGCGCCGCTCAGGGGCAAACGCTGTTCGAGGAACTCCAGCTTGAGCCGCCGGGCGGGAGAATTCCGACGAGCCGGCCGGCCTCGGCGACGGGGCGCGGCAGTCTTGGTCAGGAAGGCACGCAGATATTTGTTAACCATAGAGAATACATCCGATTTGGATAAAGGATTAGAAGCTGCCCAAACGCGTGCAATTTTATCAGCGCCAGTTGGCACAATTCCCAAGATTAACGTAGACCTAAACCACAGCAATCTCAAAACGACTGGCAGGGATTTGTCGGAACTTGAAGCGGCAATTAGAGATAGCAATCGGAAATGGTAATTCAGGGCGAGTTCGACAACGACCGCAGTTCGGCAGGTGGACACTTGGTATTGCGAAGAAATGCATCCAACCAAGCTGAGTTCCTGGTACATAAGACGGCCGACCAAGACAGGTCGATCGCGACGTGGACCGTTGGAACGGGCCTGGGCCGGCATCCGGACATGGTCACCGGCCTGAAGGCCGTCCATTAGCCGCATCGCCCTGATGCACTACAGCTTCTTCAATATGCCGTGCTAACCTCGGGGCCGCGGAAGTCGGGCAGGGCGACGTCCACGACCACTCCACAGTCTGGCGGCTGAATGGCCAACGCAACCGGAGCGTTTGTCTGGAGAGTCAGGCGAGCGTGTCAAATTGCCTGCCGGCCGAGAAAAACCGACGGTTTCCTGACTTTTTGACGGCGGCAGCGCCCCTTGCGCGGAGGAGGGGGTGACGAATGGCACTAGCTTAAGGAAAGATGTCGGGCGTCGGCCTCGTCATCATATCGGCAGTTCGCCTATCTTGACATTTGGCGTTTGGGCAACAATTGACAGAGCCGCAGTGCCTGTCTGGGCCTGACGTGCAAGGCAACCCGAAACACGCCCCAACTCCAAATAGCGCAAGCTGGGGCTCTTGGCTTTTTGGATCTGTGGAAGTCGAGTGACCGAACAGAGCAGTCTATACAGACGTATAGATACTGAAGGCTGGTCACGGTGATCGGCACATTACATTCTGGCGAGGCAGTCACGTTGACCGAGGGCACGGAAGTACACCCGGGCATTGCGGCCTGGGAATAGGTCCAGGGGGCATCGCGTTCTAATCAGGGGCTGGAATCGCCTTCAATCGGCAGGCGGTTCCATGTCGAGTCTGGATGCGGTACGCGCCCGCTTTGCGCAATGAGGGACTTCCCTTCGCGGATATTTTGACGGAGGCCAGCATCCAGAAGGTGCTCAACGAATATGGCGTGTCGTATCGGGATCGAGTGTTCAGTCCAGTGACGACGATTTGGGGGTTCCTAAGTCAAGTGCTCAGCGAAGACCACAGTTGCCGCGATACGGTGTCGCGAATCATTGCCCACCGGACAGCCCATGGCATGGCGATGTGTTCGCCCAATACGGCCAGTTACTGCACCGCGCGAAGTCGTATTTCCACTGGTGTTCTCTCGACTTTGGCAAAGCGGACGGCAGAAGAGTTGCACGCCAGCGTTGATGACCGGTGGAAATGGAACGGTCGCTCCGTGTTCATTCTCGACGGATCGAGCGTCTCGATGCCGGACACGCCCGAGAACCGAGCGATGTATCCGCAGCCGCCCAATCAAAAGCCGGGGCTCGGTTTTCCGCTGGCACGGATCACGGTGCTGCTCTCCCTGGCAACCGGCGCTTGCCACGATTTGGCCATCGCGCCGTACGCCGGCAAGGGCACTGGCGAAAAGAGCCTCTTCCGACGCCTGTATGACACGCTCAAGCCCGGTGATGTAGTGCTTGCCGACGCCCTGTTCGACGATTACTTCATCGCCTGCGAATTGCGCAATCGAGGTATCGATCTGGTTGTTCACGAGCACTTCGATCGAGTAGGAAGTCAGGTATCAGAAAGCAGATCGGATGGCGATATCCTCGTTTGGCATCGCCCCAACAAGCCGCACGGAATGACGGGAGAGAAATACCGGACCTACCCCAAGCAGCTCTTAATGCGGCAGGTGGCGGTGGACGCGCGTGACAAAAACAATCGCGTCCAACAATTCAAAGTCGTTACCACGATTCTCACGCCCTCGATCGATGGCCAGCAGATCGCGGCTTTGTATGAGCACCGCTGGGCAGGAGAGGTCGATATCCGCTCGATCAAGTGCATCATGCAGATGGACATCCTGCGCTGCAAGACGCCCGACATGGTTCACAAAGAGATCTGGACTCACCTGCTGGCGTACAACTTGCTCCGCACCGTCATGGCCGTGGCCGCCCACGAGAACGACATCGAACCTCGCCAGGTGAGTTTCAAAGGTGCCAAGCAAGCCGTGACTGCCTTTGCACCGAAGATTGAATTTGCTCGGCCCGAGGAACGCGGGCGTTTGGTCGATGCGCTGCTGTCGACCATTGCTTATCACCGTGTAGGCGACCGCCCCGGACGCTGGGAACCGCGGGCGCGCAAACGACGCCCGAGGAAAGCCAACAGGCTTATGCAACCTCGAGACATCGCTAAGTTGCCGCAGAACCGATCCAAGTGGTTCTGATGCGTGCCTTGCAGAGTCATCAACGCCCAACGGCGGTTCTCTCGATGGATGCTGACTTGACCGTGCCGCCAAGGCCCACGGCATGATCCCTTCTTGGCCTCGTCCTCGATCAGACACACGTTCCGGCATGCGGCATGTCCAGGACCGCCATGCGATGGAGCCACACTGCCGTCACCGCTTCGTGCGCCGCCAACGGCCAAACGGACCGCCCGAAGCTTAAGCTAGTGCCATTCGAGGGGGTGACCTCCGCAGGTTACAATGGCCTGCTGTCGCCGGCCGCGAGGCAAGAAAGTCAGGTGCGCGATCTCACGAATGCCCGGTTGAAAGCCCTGGCCGCTCGTGCTACAACCACCCGGCGACCGGGACGTACCGGGGTCGTCCCCAGGACATTTCTGAATGCCGAACGTCCCGGCCGCTTTTCGCGCCACGCGACGGGGCCAAAATGAAATCGAGCTGGTGGGTTGCCGGGATCTGCCCCCCTTTGTGGTAGCGCGCCGGCCCGGCCCTTACCCGCACGCCATCGTTCCATCAAAGTCCGAAACGGGCAAGAACCTTGTCCAGGGCTGCGGTTGCGGAGTCGGTCGTCTTGTTCTGGTCGGAGGAATTCCAGAGACTTTCGCTTGCCGCGAGCCATGCCCAAGGATGCGCGGATTGCGCGTTGTCAGCCGGCGCGATGGTCGGATCGAAGGCCGATCGATACGACGTGAAAACCGCATCGCTTGCGACACTCGACATGGCTACCGATGTTGCGGCCGCGGGTGCATCCTTCGCAGCGGATACGGAAGCCGCGAAATCCACCGGCGTTTCCGCTGGAGTGCTCGATGTCGCCGGCACGTAGGATAGGTTTTCAACCTGTCTTCCAAGGACCAGCGAAAGCGTCGAAACGGCGGAAGCTGTGACCGATGCGCCGGCCGGCGCGCTCGCCGCAACGGTCGGTGTGATGGGTACGGCGGCCGAAGAACTCGCCGCGGCCTGGCCGACGCCGAATGCAAACGCCGCACCCGCGCCAACCGTCAGGCTTGAACCGTCCGGCAAGGCGCCGGCATTGGCGACGATGAGCGTCCCCGCGTCGACCACCGTGCCGCCGGCGTAGGAATTGACGCCGGAAAGCGTTACCGTGCCGCCGGTGTCCTTGCTCAGGCCGCCAGGGCCGAAGAGGCTGGCGCTGGCCGTGCCGTCGTTGAGCTGGTAGGTGGCGGCGAAGACTGGCCCGCCCGTCACGCTGCCGCCCGTATCCAGGGTCAGCGTCCCGCCGGTGGAGAACAGTCCGGCCGGATCCACGTTGAGCGTGGCGCCGCCCGTCACGCTCGTATCGGTCGTCACCGAGAGGGCGGCCCCAGGGCCGACGGCCACTTGCCCGCCCGATTGGACCGCCAAGGCGTAGGCTGCCTGGTCGGAAGTCACATTGACCACGCTGCCCGAACCGCCAACCGTCGCATTGACCGTTGTGCCGGGATACGACCCGCCGGCGCCCCAAGTGCCATCGGTCCAATTCCCCGTCGAGCCCGTCCAGGTCAGCGCGGGCGGGCTGACGGTGATGGAAACCGTGGTCGGGGCGGAACTGGCGTAGGCGTTGCTCGCCTCGTAGGTGAAACTGTCCGGGCCGAGATAGCCGCTATCGGGAGTGTAGGTGAACGAGCCGTCGCTGTTGAACGATAGCGTGCCGTTGGCGGGGCCGGTCAGCACGGTTGCGGACAAGGACAGGCCCTGCGGATCCACGTCGCCGGCCAGCACACCCTCCGCGGCCGAAACCGTCAGCGTCGCGTCTTGTGTAACGCTATAGGCAGCGGCCACGGTGATCGGCGGGGCGACGTAGGTGAACTGGTCGGCCGCCGACGTGGCCGACGTGCCGTAGGGCGTCGTCACCGTAATGTCCACCGCGCCGGCAGATCCGGGCGGGCTGGCGGCAATCATATAGGTCGCCGCATCGACGATGATCGTGCCCGGAGTTTGCCCGAAATCCACGGCCGTAGCGCCGTCCAAGTCGGAGCCGTAGATAAAGACGTCCGTCCCGCCGGCCATCGGGCCGACTGCCCCCGCGGTCGACGAGACTACCGGCGCGGCAATGCCCGTAAACTGGTCGGCCGGCGTGGTGACCGACGTGCCGCCACTGGTGGTCACCGTGATGTCCACGGTCCCGAGCGTGCCGGCCGGGACGACGGCCATGATCTGCGTGGCCGTGTCCGAACTGGGGACAATCGTACCCGCGACACCGTTGAAATCGACTTCGCTGGCGTTGTCCAGGTCCGTGCCGCTGATCGTTACCGTTTCGCCGCCCGCCGCCGCGCCGTCCGCCGGGCTCACGCCCGTAACGGCGGGGACGGGCTGGAGATAAGTGAACTGGTCGGCGGCGGAGGTGGGCGACGACGCGCCGTCGGTCGCCACCGTCACGTCCACCGTGCCGTCGCTGCCGGGAGGACTGATCGCGGTGATCGAACCATCGGGATTTATCGTGAATGGGGCCGGCGCGCGCCAAAGGCGACGGAAGTGACGTCGGCCAAACCCGTGCCATAGATCGAAACCGTGTCGCCGCCCGTGCGGAGTCCGGAGGTGGGACTGATACTCGATACCGTGGGGACATAAACATAATTGAACTGGTCGGCCGGGGACGTGGCCGAAGTCCCGCCCGCCGTTGTGACCGTGATGTCCACCGTGGTCGCAAAGCCGTAATCAGGGCTGGTGACGACGAGCGTATTGTCGCTGTCGCTTTGGATCGCGGCCTGATAATCGTCGCCCTGGCTGTCGATGAAATCGATGCTCGTCGCTCCGCCCAGTCCAACGCCCGAGATGGTGACGGTCGTGCCGCCGTTTATCGTACCCGCCGCGGGACTAACCGCTGCCACGACCGGCAGCGGCAAATAGGTGAACTGGTCGGCCGGCACCGTGGGCGTCGTGCCGCCCGGTGCAACCACCGTCACGTCCACCGTGGATGGCTCGCCCGCGGGACTGACGGCCGTAAGCGAGCCGTCCCCATTTTCCGAAACGTAGGCCGAGGGCACGCCGCCGAAATCGACGGCCGATGCGCCGGCAAGATTCGTTCCGTAGATCGTCACGTCGGTCCCGCCCGTGGTCGGACCCGTGGATTGAAAGATCGAGGTCACCGCCGGCGGAAGCGCGTAGGTGAACCCGTTCGTCTCGGTTGCCGTGCCGTAGGAGGTCGTCACGGTGACATCCACCGGGCCGGCCGCATCGCCGCTCGCCTCGGGGCTGAGGACGACGAGTTGGGAATCGCTGCTGAGGCCGCTAAGGACCGTGGCCGCGTTCGAGCCGAAATCGACCGTCGCCGCGGAGAGACTGACGCCGCTGATCGTGACCAACGTGCCGCCGTAAACCGAGCCGGACGCGACGTTCTGGCCGCTGATCACGGGCGGCCCTTCGTAGGAGAACTGGTCCGCGGGCGAAATGGCCGACGTGCCGTACTGCGTCACCACCGTCACGTCGAACGTGCCCGCCGAATATGCGGGCGTGGTGGCCACGATCTGCGTGTCCGTGTCGCTGGTGATCGTGAAGCCGTAGGTTTGGAGGGAACCGAAATTCAATCCCGTGGCGTTGGCCAGGCCGCTGCCGCTGATCGTCACCTGCGTGCCGCCGGCCAACGGTCCCAGCGACGGGCTGACGCTCGATACCATGGGCGCCTCCACGTAGGTGTACTCGTCGGCCGGCGAAATGTCGGAGGTGCCGACGGGAGTCGTCACGGTAATGTCCACCGTGCCGACGACGCCCGGCGGGCTGACGGCCACGATATCGCCGTAAGCGTCGTAGCCGAAACTGGCTGCGGGCGCGTTGCCGAAATAGACCGCCGTCGCGCCGTCCAGATCGTTACCGGTAATATCGACGGTGTCCCCGCCCGCCGTGTACCCGGCCGCTTGGCCGTTAAGTGTCAGAGGGCCGCTAACCTGCGCGATGTAGGGGGCATCCGTGTACGTGAACTCGTCGGCCGGCTCGGTAATGGCCGTCGTGCCGTCGGGCGTGGTCACGGTCACGTCGAACGTGCCGGCGTCATCCGTGGGCGACTGGGGGCTGACGACCTCGATCTGGCTGTCCGTATTGGCGAGAATCGTGGCCGGATTGCCGTCACCCGTGTTGGGGTTCTGGCCAAAATCGACCTCCGTGGCGTCGCCCAGGTCCACGCCCGTGATCACGACCGGCGTGCCGCCCTCGAAAGCGCCGGAAGCGACACTCAGGCCGGTGAGCACGGGCGGCGGCACGTAGGTGAATGCGGAGGGGTCCGTGACGGTGCCCCCAGAGGTGGTCACGGTCACGTCCACCGCGCCTAAGGCTGCCCCTGCCGGCGAGTCGACATAAAGCGTATTGCCATCCACACCGAAGCTGCTGGCCGCAGCGCCGCCGAAGTCGACCGCCGTGACAAAGCCCAGCCCCGTCCCGCTAATCGCCACCTCGTTGCCGCCCGCCAAGGCGCCCGACGCGGGACTAATGCCCGAAATCGTTGGAATCGGCGCGTAGCTGAAGGTGGCATCTGGCGTAGTTGGGGACGTGCCTTCCGGCGAGGTCACCGTCAAGTTCACGATGCCGGCGACACTTGAGGGCGGACTGGCGACCGTAATCGCGCCGTAGTCGTCGTCGCTGACGTCGTAGGAGGTGAAAGTGACGGTGGTCACGGGGGTATTGCCGAAATTCACGGCCGTGGCATCGGCCAAATGAATACCGCGGATCGTCACGGATGCACCGCCGGTCAACGGGCCGTCTAAATTGGTCGTCGTGCTGCCGTAGGGAGCGGTCTGCAGGCCGATGACGAAGGGCCCTGGAACAAAGGTGAATTCGTCGGCGGGGGTAATGGCCGATTCGCCGTAGGGCGTCACGACCCTCACGTCCACCGTGCCGGGGCCCTCGTCCGGTACAACGGCATTGACGCCGTACCCATTATACACAGGCGTTAGATCCGTAACCGCATCGGCGCCGAAATCGACTTGCGTGGCGCCGGTCAGATTCGCGCCCACAATGTCCACCTCCCAGTAGGCATAGTTGGCGGGCCCACTGTTGTCAGGTTCTCCATCCGAATTGACTAGGGCGGAGATCGTCGGCACCCCGCCGTAGGTGAACTGGTCGGCCGGCACGACGGCCGAAGTGCCGTCGGGCGTGACGACCGTCACGTCAACGGCACCGGGCACGCTCGACGCCGGACATTCCACTACAATCTGGTGGTACGCGTCGCTTTCGATCGTCGCGCTGTTTCCACTGGAAGGTTGGCCGAAATAGACCGCCGAGGCGTCCGACAGACCGGCGCCGGAAATGGTCACCGTCGTTTGCGTATTTACGACCACGGAGTTCGGACTCACGCCGCCGACCACGGGACCCGTCGCGTCGTAGGTGAATTTGTCGGCCGCGGAGACGGGCGTCGTGCCGTACTCGCCGGTGACCGTCACGTCGACCGTGCCGGGATTGAATCCGCTGGCGGCAGGACTGGTGACCTCGATCGACGTGTCGCTGTTCGAGCCGGGCACGATCGCGGCGGGCACGCCGCCGAAGTCCACCGCCGTGGCGTCGTCCAGATACGCGCCGCTGATCGTGACCGGCGTTCCGCCACCCACCGGGCCGGAGGTCGCGCTGAGGCCCGTGACTGCGAGCCCCGGCGCGACGTACGTGAATTCGTCGGCGGAAGAGATGGGCGTCCAACCGTAATTGGTGAAGATCTGAAGGTTGACCGTGGTGCCCTCGTAGGAGGCGGGCAACGGCGAAGGGCTGATGACCTGGACCTGCTGCTGCGTCGCGCCGGGAAGGACCGACAGCGCGATGCTGCCGAAGTCGAGCACGCCCTCGAAGGGCAGGATGTTCACCCCCGTAATCGTCACCAGCGTGCCGGGGTCCACCAGGCCGGACGAAGGACTGACGCCGGTGATATAGGCCGACGGCGTGACGGTGAAACTTTCCGCGTTCGACGACACGCCGTTGCTGGCGGTCACCGAGTACGTGCCGGGATAGAGCAGGGGAGTGGTGACTTGAATTTCCGAGCTGGAAACGCTGACGATCTGGGGCGACTCCTCGTCCAATCCGTTGCCGGCGAAATAGACCGCGCCCACGCCGTACAAATTCGAGCCATAGATGTCGACGACCGTTCCGCCCACCGCCGGGGCGTAGTCCGGAAAAATGGTGCCGATCGTAGGCTGATTGACCACGAACGAGACCTCGGCGCTGGTGCTGTCGGGCGACGTGCCTTGCGGCGTCTGGACGGTCACGTAATCATTGGCGGTTCCGCCCGGGGCCTCGACCACGATCTGCGTGGGCGAGTAGCTGAGAATATAGGCGGCCGGGCTGCTGAACGACGGGTTCTGGGTGTTGACGAAGTTGACTGCGGAGGGCGGGTAGAAGCTCGTGCCGGTGATCGTCACCTGCGTGCCGCCGGCGGAGTTGAGGACGGTGGGCGAAACGCCGGTCACGGAGGGCACGCCCTCGTAATAGAAATTCGAGCCCCAGTTCAGGCTGCCGCCCGGCGCCCCTGCCGAGACCAGGCTGACGGCGACTTCGCCGGCCGATTCCGCCGGGCAGTCGACGGTGATGACGGTCCCCGCGCCGTTGACGCTGAGATTCGTTCCCGCTTTGCTGCCGAAGTCGACCGCCGTCACGCTGCCGAGCGCCGAGCCGACGATCGTCATCTGGACGTCGCCCGACGTGGGACTCGAAATCCCCCACGCTCCGGAGCCGCCGCCCGCGCCTGGAACCATGGTACCGAACACGGGCGGAGACACGTAGGTGTAAGGTCCGATCACGTTCGAGCCGCCAGGCGTGGTGAGAACCAGATCCATTACACCTGGGCTGCTTTGCGGCGGGGCCGTGACGGTCATCTGGTACTCGGGGTTGGCGGCACCCGGTGGACTAATGTCGACGACCCCGTCGATCGTTCCCGGGTTGCTCACCAGGTTGTTCGCGAAGTCGATCGTGGAATTCGAATTGGTGGCGCCGTCCAGATTAGTGCCGAAGATAAGGACCTGATTGCCGCCCACTAGCGGGCCGGACGTATCCGCGGTCCCCAAAATGACCGGAAAGGCCCAGTACGTGAACTGGTCGGCCGGGGTTGGCGACGACCAGTTGCCCGGTGGCTGGGCCTCGTCGAGGTTCGCGCTCGCTGGCGGGACTCCTGTCGGCGTTGTTTCCACGATGACGTCAACCGTGCCGGCCGTCGCGCTGTAGGGGGCCTGGACCGTGATCGCCCAGTAGGCCTGTTTGCCGCGAGGTGCAAAGTAGTTATCCGACTCCGGCGTAATTGGGTAATAGAGCACTTGACCGTTGTAGACAACGGTCGATGGCCCGGAATAAAACAGGACGCCGGTGGCGTTGGCGAAGTTCTGGCCGTAAATGGTCACGGTCTCGCCCAGGCTGGAGGGAACATCGACCGCGCCGCCCGTGGGAAAGATGCCTTGGACCTCGGGCTGGGGAATGTAGGTCATGTTCGCGGTACACGTGCCGCCGGGCGTCGTCACCGTGACCGGCACTGTGCCCGTGCCTGCCGGCGCGAGGATCCAAAGCTGGTTCTCCGTATCCGGGTACTCAGAATTGCCGAACGGAATGGCGGGCTGGCCATTGATTTCGATGGAAGTGCCGGGAGCCAATGAATATCCGTCGCCCCCCAATCCCGAGCCGTCGATCGACGCCACCCCTGCGCCCTGCGCAGCGCGGGACTGATGCTCGAAATACTGGGAGCTGGATCGAGGGAATATGTGTCGGACCCGAGACTGGTCCACCCGCCGCCCGGCACAGGAACTTCAATTTCAACCCAGCCGCCGCTGAAGCCGTAAGTGTTCGAGGGGCTCGGCGGAATGTGGACCTGGAAGGAGGTCGGCGTAACGTCCGTCACGCCGCCGTCCGCCGTGGACTCGGTCACGTTTCCGTACGTATAGTTCTCAGGGGTGCCCCCATTGATGCTCGCGTTAATCTGGTATGCCAGGTTTACCTGGCTGACGTTTTCCAGGTTCGTGCCGTAAACGGTGACGGTGCCGCCGGACAAGGGCCCCGCGGTGGGGCTCAAGGCGTCTAGCGATGGGGGAGGCGGTGTTTGGCCCGGCGCGGTACCGTTGACCTGACTGCCGCTCCAGAGCGTCACCTGGGCGAGCGTCGCGAGCGTTTGTTGGGCAGAAAAGCCAAAGGCGCTTTCCTGCGCAACGACAGTGATGTTTGCGGTGATCTCGGCTGGGGGGTCAGGTGATGGTGAAACCTCGAAAGCGCTGCCCGGGTTGTTCGTCAGCGTTGTAAAGCGGATCTTGCCGTCCGCCCCTTCGAGGGCCGGGTTCATGGAGATGTTCAGATTCGCGTTCAGCCCGCCCTGCCCGTTGAGCGAGACGCTGACAACGCCCGCGCTGGCTTTGAACCCGGCGCCTGCTTGGAGGCTTGCGTTGAGGTTGAGGTTCGTGCCGGGGTCGCCGTTGTAGGGGCCTTGGATATAGAAGCCGTCGGACACGTCTGGTGGGGACTCGACCAGCCCTGCGGTGTCGAAGCCCGCCTCCAGGTTGCCAGTTGCGTCGAAGGAAACTTGATAGGTGAAATCTAACACCAGCGGCCCGAAAATCGGAATGTCGACTTCCCCTGTCCAACTCTTGCCGATATTGAGCGACAGATCGACCGTGACCAGGTTCACATTCTGGCCGAAGAGTGTCCCCAGAAGGCTGCTGGGATTGTCCAGGAAGGGGAACTTGATTTCGCTGCTATCGCTGACCATGGCGTTCACCGAGTCCGACACCTGCACGTCCTCGCTCGCTTCGTTGGCTGGCGTCTGGAGCACGCCCTCGGGGTCTGCTGCGATGTTTTGCAAGAGGTTCCACGACGTGTTGTCCAGGTTATTGGTCGATAGGTAGCTGACGGTCTGGCCGGCTTGCACTCCCTGGGACAGGTTCTGGTCCGCCTGGCCCACTGCGCCTGGGCCGGCGAGGTTCTGGCCGGCCAGCGAGAAACTCCCGTAGTCGATGCTGCCGCCCGAGGCGGCCTGCAACAGGCCCAAGATCGTATTGACATCGTCGACGAGATTCGCGATCTTCTGAACTTCCTGCCCCGACGCGGGGTCAAACGTCTTGAGCGCATCGATGAGGTCGTAAGAGCTCATGCCCGGCAACTGGTCGATTCCCGGGATCGGCGCCTGCAGGACGTTGACCACGTCGTCGATCGGCTGCATATACTGCTTAATACCGTTCAGGGCATTCGCAAGATCCGAGCTGAGGAAGGACCCCATGTTCAGCGTCATGTTGCCGTACGTGAAACTGAGCGACGAGGGGTCTGCCGCCGTGGCACTCGGGTCCAGATTCGACCAGGTCATCGTGAGGTATGTGCCGATGCCGAAGAAATCGGGGTCCCCAGCGGCGGCCAGGGGGTTCTGGTTGGTGGCAAGCAGATTAAAGTTCGCCCAGCCGCTATAAGCGACTTCGCCGCCCGCGCCGCCGGCGAGGTCATTCAGGCTGCTCACGTAGACCGACGCGTTAAGGGCGTTTTCCTGCTGGCCGGCGGGAAGCGGAGGGGCGTTCATGGTCGTCGCCGAGACCGGTCCTTTCAGCAAGCCGACGTAGGCCGTGAAAGGACCGCTGCCGATCGAGGCCTGAAGCGAAAACATCAACTGCGACTGCGCACCGGAAGGAGTGGTCCCCAGGCCCGGCGACAAGTCGTTGAGCGTCACCGGCGGAAATTCCGGCACGTTCTGCACGATCTGGATCGCCAACGCCAGGTGGGCAGTGCCCATGAGCGAGACCGGGCCGCCCTGGAACTGGATGGGGAGGGTGTTGAGGCCGAGACTCAGGCCCAACGACTGCGCGGAAAAGCTCTCCTGGAGGAGCATCTGGACTACGCCACTGCTGGTCGTCTGGATCTGCTGGAGGCTGGATCCCAAAGCGTCGCTGAGCGCGATCTGGAGAGTCGCGGGGCCGTTGGGCTGGCCGATTTGATCGACCCGGGTCTGGATTTCCTGGCTCGCGCCGTCGATGACCGACTGCGCCGAAGCGAGCGCACCGCCCACAATGGGGAGAAAATTCGCGCCCGATACCGCGGTGTCCAGGTCATTTTGGTACGTCGTGAGTTGCTGGGCGATGGCGCTCCCCAAGGACAACAGCCGACGGGCCTCCAGGTGCTCCAGCCGCAAGGGGCGGAAACTCGCGCCAAGGTAGTAGTAGAAGGAATTGCCCCGTTCGGTTTTTGATCGAATCGGTTTGCGGCACAACATCTTCGAGGACGACATGGGAGACCTCCGCTGTTTTTCTTTTGGCGCTTTCTGTGAGAAATCCTGGGTACTTGACCGAGTCCGGCAAACTTCGCGAGCGGAACGCGCAGTGAACAAACGCAATTCCCGCCCAATTCCGTCTGGGACAACGGATTGCGGAGATGCGACTTGACGGCTTCTTTGCCTAGCGGACGGTTGCCGAGGCATTTCCGCTCGTGGCACGCACGTTATTCTGCCGAGTGCCCTCTCGGGCGGGCAATTTCAACCTGGCAGGGAGTCCACAAGATGAAAATCGCCGTTATGAAAAAAACCTGCCAGCTCGGCGGCCGCTCGGCGGATATGGGCCGCAAGACGGCCGCAACGATCAAGAATAAGAACAAGAAAATGTGTTTCTATTCTAGCCGTGGAGCAGGGACAGTCAAGACCCCCGAACGGGACCGACTTGAGCGTGCCGAACGCCCCGTCGAGTGGTTTGCTCGATCGACCCGCCCCATAGGAATAGCCGTCATGCGGTTGGAATCTGGGCGCACAAAAACCGGATTTTTTGCGGCCTGTTTCGTTCGCTCTATTAGGAAATAGCTGGTTAGCCGCAAGACGCCCATTTTCGCAGGTATCCGGGCCGTTTTGCCTGTTCCCCCGAGCACGTACATACTCTCTCATGGAGCGCGCAGCCATGAACAGTCTAGCCGAGTTGTCGAGTGAGGTCCTGGGCCGGTTCCGGGAGTACCTGTTGCTGTTGGCCTGCCTACAGTTGGGCGACCAGTTGCAAGGGAAGCTCGACGCATCGGACGTGGTCCAGGAGACGCTCCTGAAAACGCATCGCAAGAGGGGGCAGTTTCGCGGTCAGAACGCGGCGGAAATGGCCGCCTGGCTGCGGCAAATGCTGGCATTCAAGAGCCACCGCGCCCTGATACGCTGCGGAGTCTTTAAAGTGCCATGCCGACCTCGGGGCCGCGGAAGTCGGGCAGGCCGAAGTCGTCGACCACTCACCAGGCTCGCGGCTGAATGGCCAACAACGCAACTGGGGCGTTCCCCACGACGGTCGCGCCCGGTTGCCGGGCCAGAAGGTGTGGGGTGGGAGAGCAATTTCGGAGTGGTTTTGCCTGGAAAGTCAGGCGCGAGTGTCAAATCGCCTGCCGGTCAAGAAAAACCGACCGATTTCAGAATGTTTGAGGTCGGCCATACCGTTTCGACGCGGCAATGGGGGTGACCGACGCAGGATACGATGGGGATCGACGGCACGTTGATCCGAGAGCGGAGGCCATAGCCGTCGCAGCCTCCAACGGTTCGCATGGCGGTCGTCGAAGGCGATTCCCGAAGGGAACTTTGCCGCCGTGCGTTGGCGGCAGCCCTACTGGGCATCCGACCCGATACAAGACCTACTCTGGCTTCCATCCGAGTTCCTTGGCCTTCGCGAAGTCGGCTTCGGCTTTCGTTTTCTGGCTGTTTTTCGTCTGGGCAATGCCCCGGTTCTTGTACGCAGTGGCGTAGTTCGGGTCGAGCCGAATGGCCGTTGTGAAGTCTGTAATGGCGTTGTCCCAGTCGCACTTCTCCAAGTAGGCCCCACCGCGATCGTTATACGCCAAGGCATCTTTCGGGTCGAGCCGAATGGCCTCGGTACAATCGGCAATGGCTCGATCCGGCTCCCCCGTCTTGCAGTAAGCGATTCCTCGATTGCGATATGCCATCGAATTCTTCGGATTAAGTCTAACGGCCTCGCTAAAGTCGTCGATGGCTTGAGTGTAATCCTTCAGACTGAGGCGGGCATTTCCACGCATGGTGTAAGCCATTTCTCGCTGCGAGTAGAGAGGCGGAGCAACCCTTATGGATTCCGAGAACTCCGATTCGGCTTTTCGCCAGTCCCGCGCCTTGTAGGCAGCGACTCCCGGTCCGAGATGCCCGACAGCCTGCGACCAGCGTTGGAAATAGAGATACGCGAGCAGCCCGATGATCGCGACGGTACAGGTCAAGAGTAAACGCCATGGAATTCGTTTCATCGGGGCATTTGCTCCTCATCTGGCGGCCCTTTGGTTGGCTTGCTGCCCATCATCAACTTAGCGCCGGCGAAGATCATCCCCGCGCCAAATACGATTATAGGCTCGGTTCTCAGGAGAATCTATCGATTATCCAAGTTCACTCGCCGCCGGTGTCACGGGATACCATTGTGCCAAATGTTACGCATCGTGCTCGCCATTGGCAACGCGTCGATTATCGGGCAGACGCGGATTTCCTCATCGCATACCAAGCATTTCGCATCCGCTTGCCCGCGGCGGTGGGGGTGACCGCCGCAGGAAAACTGGGCTGACGGCGTCATGACTTACTGCGACGAATTGCCAAGAAACACCGCGAGGCAGGATTCTCCAACCCGATATCGCATGGTCGTCCACCGGCGCATCGCGTTTCTCCTACTTCTTGAAATGCGCCGGGTCGTAGACCTTCACCAGCGAGACGTCGTCGATCCAGGTAAACTCCCCGTCCATTTGCCTCGGGGCGCCGAACGCGGCAACGCACCTGGTCGCGCCGGCGGCCGTGGTAAACAGCAACTCGCCCTGCCTCCACTGGGATTGCGTGCCCCTGGGGTACACACTCTTGTACTCCTGCGCGACGCCTTCCGAGACGGTGATGCTGCCGACCCTCGGGCCGCTGCCGCTAGGCATCGGTTTCTGCTTGACCCACCAGGCGAGCCGGTAGCGGCAGCCAGGCTGGACGGGGAAACTGGTGATCAAGTGGCCCATGTACGATTGCAAGTTCTTGCCGATGGCCAGCGAATGTTTGCCGCTGTGGGCTTCACCGCTATCCCAGGAGTACTTTGCAACGTCCCCTTCGACGCGCGACGTGTACCAACCGGGCAGATGCGGGTCGAGCTTGCGCCACTGCCGCCCCTTGAGGTCCTGCTCGGAATAGGACTCCTTGGGTGGCTCTTGCACGGGCTCCAGGCTCGGATTGTCCAGCAGGTTCCGCTTCGCGTCCGGCGCCTCGTGGAGATAGATTTGCGTAAGACCGAGCACCTTGATCAAGTCGTCCTGTGCGCCGGCGGCCGCCTTGGTCCAAAACGACCGCGCCGCCGGCCAGTCGCCCTCGCCGCCGCGGGTCAAGAATGCCGTCATCGCGTTGAAAGCGGGACCGGACTCCCGTTCCAGGGCGAGTTTCAGCAGTTTCGGGGCCTCGGCGCCCTCCTCGTGGATCCTCTTCGGCTGGTGGGGGGTGATTAACTCCCTCTCTTCCTTGCTCAGCGGATAGGCCTCGATCTGGCCGGAGAGTTTGAGCCCGCGCGACACCGCATCGAGGACCGCGGCGGCCTGCTCGCCTGTCTTGATCTCGCGGGCGTCGCGGACCTGCCTGAGCGCCATGTAGCCCTCCAGATAGAGCCGGCTTAGTCCATAGAGCTTGTCGAAGAGTGCCAACCGCCTCCCCGCCTTCTCATCCTTCACGGCCGCCTTGGCTGCCTGCAACGCGGTGTCCAGGTACGCCAGGTCCTCGGGCGTGTACTCGGCGAACTGGTCCAGCGGATCGCCGCCGCTCCAAATGCAGTCGCCGGCGAAGTCCAAGGGATCGGCCTTCCGCGAGTATATCTCTTCGACGCGGTCGAAGAAGCTGCGCACGTGGGGGGCCGCCTCGGCGTACATCTTGGCAAAGTAGTCGTCCAGCAGCCGGTCGATGTCGGCGTCGATGTTCCAGGCCAACTCGTCGAGCACGTAGTTCCGCGGGCCTTCGAACAGCCACGTCCCGGACGACCCGGGATCGTAGAACACGCCCTGGAAGCCGTAATCCTTGTAGGCCTTCTTCCAGGCCTTGCCCAGGACGTGCGGATAGTGCCTGGGCACCACATAGCCCGAGTCGAAAGACCCGTAGGTCCAGGCATACATGCCCGTCTGCCTGGCCCCCGCCGCGCGCCATGCCTTGAGCTTCTCGAAATCATTGGGAAACCCGCCACCCATGAGTTCGACGTAGACGTTGGGCTCGATGCTGATGCCGCGGGGCGCGGGTCCCGCGCCAGCGTAATTCAGAAATCCCACGAACTTGCCGGGAAATTCCTTGCGGAACCGCCGCGCAACATCGTTGACGTAGGGGATGTACGAATTGACGTACTTCTCCCTCAGTTTCACGCACGCGGGGCATTGGCAGTCCAGCGGGCCGTCGTTAACACCCAGCGACAACCCCATGGCCGTGGGATCCTGCGCAAAAACCCCCGCGCAAACTGCACCGCGATCCCCGGCACGTCGGGGTTGCTGACGCAAAGCTGCCAGTCGCCCTCCGTGAGCCTGGGCAAAGCGGCCCTTTTTCCCTCGTACATGCCGTAGTACTCGGGATGCGTCGCGCCGTACTTCTTGGGCGAATAGATTTCTTCGAAGTTGTGGGTGGCCATGACGCAGACCCGCGTGTTTCGACCGAAAGGGCCGCTGTAGCGACCGTAGGAAAGCCGCAGCGACGGCTGCTCCTTGAAATCCATCGACGCGGGCAACTCGATCGCCTCCTTCTTGGGAACGATCTCCGCCAGGTCGGCGCCGCCGAACTGCCGGTAGCCGCCATAGCGCTTGAGGAAGTCGAACACCGCGTAGATGGTTCCAACGGTGTTCTTGCCGGCGACAACCAGGTTATCGCCGTCGGTCAGTTTCAGGTAATAGCCGTAGGGGTGAAGAGCATCGAAGTCGAGCTTCAGGGACTGTACGTAGGCGTCCCTCCCCACGTGGATCTTCAACGCGCCGGCGGGCGGGGGGCCGTTGACGGGATTGGTGATCAGCGCGACATCGTGTCCGACGATCTGCTTGAGGTAATTCGCCAGCCCGCCGGCGTACTGGACGACGACGCCGTCCTGCGGGGAACAGAGGATCACCGCGGACCTCCTGTGGCCGCGCAGGGAAAACACCTCCGCGTTGCCGGCGGCAGCCGACGGCGCGGCCATGCCGCACAGCCCAATCCAACAAACCACAATAGTCACAATCAGCTTTTTCATGTTCTGTCTCCCTCTACTGCACCTATGTCCAAGCACTGCCACCGCCGCCATTGATGCGGAAGGCGCTGCCATCATACCAGCAGGTATGAGTGCAGCGGAACTGATGGATATATCCCGTGGCCGCATCTTGGTAGTGATCGCCGTTCCCAGCCCCCAGCAGGTCGTCCCCGAAGGCGCAGACATTGGCGAGGGCACTGTGGTCGGCCAGATAATGGTCTTCCTGTCCTTCACCGTGATGCCTGAAGGGCTGGATCAAAACCGCGGCCGTTCTTGAAGTCTGTTGCGAAAGTCGGGCGGGAGTGTCATAGAATCAAATCGCCTGCCGGTCAAGAAAAACCCGAGGTTTCCTAACTGTCTCCCGATGGGTGGGAGCGAAGCCCTCGCCTTCAGGCGAAACCTTTAGGCTGGAATGACGTTGTTATGCGATCCGGTGATACGTTGTGTGGTCGGTGGTTGGGCGGATACACTCTTGGAGACCGGGCCAACGACCTTGGATTCACCAACGCGGATGTGCGAAGGACTTCAGTCCGAAGCTCATCCGCTCCGTAAAGCTCCCGCCTTCAGGCGGGAGTAAGGGTTTATTTTTTGATGGCGTCTTTGCCGTTCGCTGCGGAGGGGGTGACCGCCGCAGGTTACGATGGCCTGCTGTCGCCGGCCGCGAGGCAAGAAAGTCAGGTGCGCGATCTCACGAATGCCGGGTTGAAAGCCCTGGCCGCTCGTGCTACAACCATCCTGCGGCCGGGGCGTACCGGGGCCGTCCCCAGGCCATTTCTGAATGCCGAACGTCCCGGCAGCTTTTCGCGCTACGCGACGGGGCCAGGATGCAATCGATGTGGTGGGTTGCCGAGATCTGCCCCCTTTGTGGTGGCCCGCCGGCCCGGCCCTTACGCGCACGCCGTCGTTCCATCAAAGTCCGAACCGGGCAAGAACCTCGTCCAGGGCTGCGACTGTGGAATCGGTCGTCTTGTTTTGGTCGGAGGAATTCCAAGGACTTTCGATCGCCGCGAGCCATGCCCACGCACCCGCGGATTGCGCGTTGCCAGCCGGCGCGACGGTCGGATCGAGGGCCGATCGATGCGACGCGAAAACCGCTTCAATCGTGGCCCTCGACATGGTCGCCGCCGTCACCGGTGCATCGGTTCGGAAATGCGTACTCGACCGCGCCGCCACGGCCGACACCTGCTGCACAGTATTGCCTGCCGTCGTCGTCGCCAAAGGCGCGGACACGGTGACCGCTACGTTCGCCGGCGCGCTGGCCGCAACCACCGGCGTGGCAGTTTCAGACGCCGCGGCAGTTTCCGGGCCGGAGGCGGCAACTCCGGCGGTCGAAACGCTCGACGCAGTTCGACTGGGGTCAAAGACGAAGGTCCCGCCGGCTCCGACCGTCAGGTTGCTGCCGTCGGGCAAGGCACTGGCATTCGTGACGATTAGCGTCCCCGCATTGACCAAGGTGCCGCCAGCGTAGGTATTGAAGCCGGAGAGAGTCAGGGTACCGCTGGTATCCTTGGTCAGGCCGCCCGGGCCGGATAGGTCCGCGCTGGCCGAGCCGTCGTTGAGCTGGTATGCGGCGGCGATGATGGGCCCGCCGATTAGGTTGCCGTCGGAATCGAGGGTCAGGGTCCCGCCGGTTGAGAAGACGCCGTTGGGATTTACGTCGAGCGTGCCGTTGCCCGTCACGCTGGTGCCGGTCGTTATCGAAAGGCTGGCCCCCGCCGCAACGGCCACTTGTCCCCCGTTGCTGATCCCCAGCGCGTTGGCAGCCTGATTGGAAGTCACTTGCACAACATGGGGAGTATTCACAACTACGTTGGCCGTAGTATCGGGATACGGCAGGTTCGCGCCTGACCATTGGGCATCGGTCCAATTGCCGAGGAAAGTCCCAGTCCACGTCAGCGTGGCAGGGCCGATAGCGATCGAAACTGTCGCTGGACCGGACGTTGTGTACCCGTCGCTGGCCTGATAAACAAAGCTATCTGCGCCGAGATACCCGCGGTTGGGAGTATAAGTAAACGAGCCATTGCTGTCGAGCGATAAGGTTCCATGCGTGGGATTGGTCACAAGGGATGCGGTCAGCGGATAGCTCTGCGGATCGGTATCGTTGGTCAGGACGCCCGGCGCGGCGACCGTCAGGGTAGTGCCCTGGCTTGCCGAGTAGCTATCGGGCGCGGCCGAAGGCGGAGCCAGGTAGCGGAACTGATCGGCCGGCTGGCTGATGGGCGACGTTCCTCCCGCCGCCTCCAGGGTCACGTCCACCGTGCCCAGCGTCCCGGAGGGACTGGTGGCCGTGATTTGCGTGCCGTTGTCGCTGAGCACCGGCACGGAAGCAGATCCGAACATCACCGCGGTGACGCCGCTCAGGTTCGCGCCGGAGATCGTCACCGTGGTGCCGCCGCCCTCGGGCCCCGACGGCGGCGAGACGCCCGTGACGGTCGGCTGGGCCCCGCTGAGCGTAAACGTCCGCACGTAGTTCCCGCCGGCAACTCCATTGCCGTCTCCGTCCAGGGTGTTGCCGCTGAGGTCGTGGATCGTGTCCGTGCCGTTGCTGAAGATCGTGAATCTGTAGCTGCCCGGCGGGAGCGTGCCGCTGCCCAGGCCGTTGATCGACAAGCTGACCGTGTTGTTGTTCGCGTTATAGAGTGGGGTCAGGCTGTAGACCACGTCATTGACGCTGCCAAAACCGTTGCTGCCCGCCTCACGCAGCTCGTAGGCCGCGGAGGAATCGGCGTCGATTGAGTTGACCGCCTTGCTGAACGCAACCTGCAATTGGGTGAACGAGAAGTAGGTGCCGCCGTTAGCCAGTGCGGGGCTCGTGCTCGTTATCGTCGGCGGCGTGGTGTTCAGGCTGGAGCCACGGAACGTATACGCGCCCAGATCGACGAAGCCGGGCTGCAGGGTGTAGACGACGGAGGCAGCATTGGTGAGGTCGGTTTGGCCCGAGTAACCCGTCAGCAACTGGTAAGCGAACCCGTTGCCGGCCGAGATGCCGACCGTGGGCGACAAATTGGTATTGCCGGCGCCGTAATAGAATTGAATGCTGCCATTACTGTAGAGGGTTACGGCGAAGTTGACCGGGCTATTGTCGGCGGGGTTGGTGGCCTGCCAGCGGAAGGTCACCTGGTTGGCAATGGAAGTATCGGCCCAGAGGCCGTCGCCGGCCTGGGTGATGCTCAGGCTCGCCCAGAGCGGCGCGATCCGCGCATCGTTGAGAAGTTTTTCGGGCGGGTTCGAGCCGTCGCCCGGGTAGTCCTGACCGGCAAATTGCAGGTAGCCGTCGCTGGCCAGGTAAACGCTCGTGTACGTCTGGCCGTAGAAGGAGAACGAGAAGGGCAGCGTGTAAGGGTAATAACTGTTATTCGCTCCGAAGTTCAGTTGCGTTCCGCCGTTGGGGAACGCCGGCTGGGGGCTGGCGGCAGCGGGGAAGTAATCCGGGCTTCCCTGGTTGGGAGTGCCGGGATCTTCCTGCCGCGGGAAACCGAGGATGTCGGTCAACGGCGCCGTCCAGGAATCGCCGCGGCTGATCGCCGGCGAACCGGCGGACAGGGAGAAGTTGTCGTCCCCGCCGTAATCGGCATACGTCCCGTTGAGTTGCGTGTAGCCGAGCAGACCGTCCGCGCCGGTGATGTTGACAAAGTCGGGATTCGCGCTCAGCGAGTGCGCGTCTTGGCCCGTGTCCGCCTGCCAGTTGCTCAACTGGCTTTGGACGCCGTTGTTGACCGCGCTGTTCCAGAAACCGACGTTGGCGGTGGAACCGCCGCTAAGGTAGAGATCGTTGTAGTCGCTGCTGAACCCCGTCTGGCTGTTGTCGGCAACGTAGATGTCGTAGCCGCCTTGAGTCCAGAGGATGTTGTTGCGGAGCTCGTTATAGGCAGCGCCGCCGTCCAGCCGCACGGCCGTGCCGACCACCTGGTAAATGGTGTTGTTGAAGACGTCGACGGCGTTGTCGTTGTTACTATCCTCCAAGAGGATCCCGTAGGTGGTGTTGGCGTAGATCAGATTGTCGTCGATCGGACCGTAGTACACGCTGCCCGCCTGAACTCCGATGTTGTTCGAGTAAATGTCGTTGCTTTCGATCGGCGACTCCCCATAGGCATAGATCGCCATGTTCGAGTTGTTGTATAGCCGGTTATTCTGGATATTAAGGCCGTAGGATACGATGCCGTTGTAGTTTCCGTAGACGATGTTGTCGGCAACCTCGGCGCCACCATTGCCGTAGATGCCGGTTGCGTTGTTGGCCGACTGGCCGTAAACGGTGTTTCCCGATAGCAGTACATAGCCGCTGGCATTGATGCCGGTGGTGATGTTGGTGCGGATGGTGTTGTCCGAAATCAGGTCACTGTCGCCGAGGGCGGCGGACGAGTTCTGGACGACGTAGATCCCAGTGACATTCCCATAGACGAGATTGTTGCTGATCGTTTCGCCGACAGCCGGATTAGACAAGTAGATGCCCGTTCCTGGGTGATCGTAGATGGTATTGCCGGTGATCGTGGAGTAATTGACATAAAGTTCGAAACCGTTTACCTGCTCGGCGCCGGGACCGCCCTGGCCGCCGTAAACGATGTTCCCGCTCAATGTGGCGTAATCGTTGGTAGTATTCAGCAAGATTCCGTCGTCCGAGTTGCCGAAGAGAGTGCAGCCGCTCACCGTCAATCCCGTGCTGTTGGCGCCGCTGGGGGCAAAGACGCCGTCCACGGCGCCGGTGAGCGTGAGGTCCTCGATCGTCGCGTTGACCGCTCCTTGCATCTGGAAATCATAGCTGCCGGGATTAATGTTGCCGCGGTTGAATAGCGCCGGGGCCGGCGGCGGGGCCCACGATCGTCACGCCGCTGTGGCTGGCGTCGAGAACGATATTGTGCAGCAGAGCATAATTCCCGGTATCGATGTAGACCGTATCGCCCGGACCAAGGACGTACGCCTGCAATAGCGCCGCCAAGGTCGCCATCGGATCGGCGGGGTCCTTGCCGCTGTTGGCGTCGTTGCCGGGCGCCGTGGTAAACACGTCGCCGGTCGTGGAGCCGTCGTTGATATAGTAGTTGTGGCCGTCGTTGGTGATCAGGAACTGTTGGGCCGACACGCCGCTGGGCTGCGAACCGTTGTCGACAGTGACTTGCACTTGATAGCCGCTGCCCAGGGCCACCGTTGTGGGAATCGTCCAGGTGTAACTGCCGCTGTCCGGAACGCCACTGGCGATGGATTGCACGACCACGCCGTTTCGCAGCAGTTCGATGTTGGCCGTGCCGTAGACTAGCTGGGCGTAGTGCGCCGCGATCTGGGCCGCCGACAATGGCGTGGCGTAGATGGCCGCCTCGTCGAACGAGCCGGCGTACAGGGCGCCGCCGCTGATGTTGCTCTTGCCCAGGTAGTTGTCCGCGCGCACCACGCCCTTGTCCGGCACGGCGGTCGTACCCGTCGCGATGGCCACGCCGTTCTTGTACAGCGTGACGTTCCCCTTGGCGTCCATGCTCACGGCAAAGTACTGCCACTGGTCCAGCGTAATGGCGTTGTCGGCCACGACTTGCGTGCCTTCGTAGACTCCTTGGAAGACCACGAACGCCAGGTTGTTGGATGTGCCGACCCGGTACAAGACGATGTCGTCGCTGGCCGAGCCGTTGCCCAGGTCGAAGAAGCGCTCGTAGTAGCCGACGGATGTCGGATAGGCCCAGACCTCGGCAGTGAATCCACTGGTGAAGTCGTTGCTGACAGTGGGCAATTGCACATAGCCGGTGCTGCCGTCGAGGGTGATCGCCGTGGCGCTGTCGAAAGGCAGGGCCCCGGGCTGGCCGAGCTCGACGCCACCGACATAGGTGGCGTTGAGTCCGTTGCCGGAGGAGTCCGTGGCCGTTGTGCCCGAGGCGTCGTCGAGCTGGTAGTAGGCCAGGGGCTGGTCGGCAAGTACGGTGCTGGAGTAGGAGTTGGCCGGAGCGTAGACGCCGTTGGTCTCCCAAGTGACGTCCACATTCTGGCCAATCTGGAGCTTGTCCAGCGGGGCCGGCGTCAGCACCTGCACTGCCTGCGGCGATGGGCTCGCCGTGGCCTCAGGCGTGCCTCCGTAGGCGCCCAGGTCGATGCGGCCGCCATTCGGGACGGGTTCTTGTCCGACCGAATTGGCCGGGTTGCCGGCTTCAACTGCAGGGGAGCCGCCAGCCAGGCGGAAGTTGTCGTCGGCGCCGCCATTGCCCTGAATCTGCTGAATCATGACGGCGTCAGCGACCACGGCGCGCATCGCGGCGTTGCTCAATTGGACTGTCAGAGTTCCGGTCGTGGTCACGAAGTTACCCAAGGGCTGCCAGGCCGGGGTGCCCGGAATGCTGGGATCGTAATATTCTGATTGGTAGGTAAGAGAAAGGAGTTGCGACCCGTCCAGGACGCTGAACGGGGCGTCGGAAGCAAGAGAGAGGTAATTCCCGTTCAGCCCCCAGGAAGCCGAGACCTGGTACGTAGCGCCGGGGATCAGGCCGGTGAAGGTCCAGGTGGCGACGGCATCACCGCTGCCGGCAGCCGCGATGAGCTCTTCGCCGTTGTCGGCCGTGGCATTGGCAATCTGGCTCCAAGCGCCGGTGGTGCTGAAGCCGCTGGCGCTGGAGTCGTCGATGATCTGGGCGGCGCCGATCGGTGTAGTACTGTAGCCGAGGATGCCATCCGCGCCCGCGGGATTGATAAACTGCGGATCGACGCTCAAGCTGTGCTGGTCCTGGCCGATTTGATAATACCAGTCCTGCTGAGTCACGAAGGCCTGCCCCTGCCAACTGCCGAGCTTCCCGCTGCCGGTGGCGTAGAGATCGTTATAGTCGCTCTGGAAGCCGACCTCGCTGGTAGGGTCGACGTTGATGTCGTAGCCCGCTTGCGACCAAAGAATGTTGTTGTTCAGCGTGACGTTGCTGGAGTCGTCCTGAATATCGATGGCGTCGCCCGTCGGCTGGTAGATGGTGTTGTTGGTAATGGACGGCGAGCTGATATAGCTGACCAGGATGCCCTGGTCAGTGTTTTCGTAGATGAGGTTGTTGCTCGCCGGACCGAGGGAGATGTAGTCCAGTGCAATGCCGGTGGCGTTGCCGTAAACGGTGTTGCCCGTGACGGGGCTGTTATGCTCGGCCTCGATGCCGTCACCGCTGTTGTGGTAAACGACATTATTCGCAATCGCACCGCCGGAGCTGTAAGCGTAGATGCCGACGGCGTTGTCGTAGACGGTGTTGGCCAGAACTTCGTAGACGTTACCGCCGCTGATCCCTCTGCCTGACTGCCCGTAGACCACGTTCTGCGTCACGAGCACGTCTCCCGCGGCGTTAATGCCGGTGTTGTTGTTGAAAATCGTGTTGCTGGAAACCGTCGAAAGGGTGGCCACACCCGAACTGGAGGTGTTTGCGTAAATGCCTGTGCCGCACGCATACACCTCGTTGTTGCTGACCATGACCTGCGAGTCGTTTCCGCTGACAAGAATTCCCGTGCCGTAGGAGTCGTGTACGACGTTGCCCGAGATGAGGGCCTCGTTAACGCCGCTGTACCCGAGCTCGATGCCGGTGGGCTGGTCGTCGCTGGAACTGCTGTCGTGGGGCAAGCCGTACACGGTGTTATTGGCGATGACCGCATGGTTGCCGCCCTCGCCGACGTAGATGCCGGTGGAATTATTGCCGTACGCGGTGCAGTTGCTGATCGTCAGATTGGTGCTGCCGGAGTTGTCCAGGGCGTCGATCCCGATCGCGCCGCCGGTAACGGTCAGATTCTCCAGCGCCAGGTTGGTGGCCCCACTGACGTCAATGACGTCGAGGGCGGGGTTGTTGCGAGTAAGGACGGCCGGCGGCCCACTCGCGGGACCGGTGATCGTCAGGCCGCTGTGGGCGGCGCCAATCGCCACGGTCCCCACCAAGGTGTAGGTTCCGGGCCCGAGGTGAACGGTGTCGCCGCTGCCGAGCGTCGGATAAGCCGTCAGCAGGGCCGACAAACTGGCCATCGGATCGGAGGGATCCGCGCCTGTATTGGAATCGCTGCCATTGGCGGCAACATAATAGTCCGTCGCGCTGGCGGTGATCTGGAACGACGGAGCCGACACGCCGCTGGGCTGCGACCCGTTGTTGACGGTGACTTGCACTTGATAGCCGCTGCCCAGGGCGACATTCGTGGGAATCGTCCAGGAGTAACTGCCGCTGTCCGGAACGCCCGTGGCGATGGTCTCGACGGGCGCGCCGTTTTGCAGCAGTTCGACGTTGGCCGTGCCGTAGACGAGCTGGGCATAGTGCGCCGCGATCTGGGCCGCGGAGAGCGGTCTGGCGTAAATGGCCGCCTCGTCCAAGCTGCCGGCGTAAAGAGCGTTGTTGCTAAAATTGCTCTTGCCCAAGTAATTCTCCACACGTACCACGCCCTTATTCGGATCGTCGGTTGTACCGCTGGCGATGGCTACGCCGTTCTTATAGAGCGTCACATTCCCCGCGGCATCCATGGTTACGGCAAAGTACTGCCACTGGTCGAGCGCAATGGCGTTGTTGGCCACCACCGGCGTGCCCTCGCTGCCGCCGTCGAAGACCACAAATGCCAGGTCGTTGGACGTGCCCACGCGGTAGAGGACGATATTGTCTGCGTAGGCGCCGTTGCCCAGGTCGAAGAACCGTTCATAGCTGGCCACGGATGTCGGATAGGCCCACACCTCGGCGCTGAATCCGCTGGTAAAGTCGTTGCTGAGCGTGGGCAATTGCACATAGCCGGTGCTGCCGTCGAAGGTGATGGCCGTTGCGCTTTCGAAGGGCAGCGCCCCGGGCTGGCCGAGCTGTACGCCACCGACATAGGTGGCGTTGAGTCCGTTGCCCGAGGAGTCCGTGGCCGTTGTGCCCGAGGTATCGTCGAGCTGGTAGTAGGCCAGGGGCTGGTTGGCGAGGACCGCGCTGGAGTAGTAATTGGGCGGCGCGTAAACGCCGGCGGTGCGCCAGGCAACGTTGACCTGCTGGCCCTGCTGCAACTTGTCGAGGTCGGCCGGCGTCAGCACCTGAACCTCCGACACCGGGCTGGCCGTGGCCTGCGGCGTGCCGCCGTAGGCGCCCAGGTCGATGCGGCCGCCATTGGGGATAGGTTCTTGTCCAACCGAATCGGCCGGATTGCCGGCAGCGACCGCAGGGGAACCGGCAGCCAGGTGGAAGTTGTCGTCAGCGCCGCCATTACCCTGAATCTGTTGAATCATGACGGCATCAGCGACGACGGCGCGCATGGCGGCGTTGCTCAACTGTACCGTCAGGGTTCCGGTGGTAGTCACGAAGTTGCCCAGGGGCTGCCAAGATGGGGTGCCGGGAATGCTGGGGTTGTAGTATTCGGATTGGTAGGTAAGAGAAACGAGTTGCGACCCGTCCAGGACGCTGAACGGGGCGTCGGAAGCGAGAGAGAGCTCATAACCATCCAGCCCCCAGGAAGCGGAGACCTGGTACGTAGCGCCGGGGGTCAGGCCGGTGAAGGTCCAGGTAGCGACCGCATTGCCGCTGCCGGCGGAAGCCATGAGCTCTTCGCCGTTGTCGGCCGTGGCATTGGCGAGCGAAGTCCAGACGCCCGTGGTGCTGAAGCCGGTGGCGCTGGAGTCGTCGATGACCTGGGCGGCGCCGATCGGTGTAGTACTGTAGCCGAGGATGCCGTCCGCACCCTCGGGGTTGACAAACTGCGGATCGACACTCAGACTGTCGCGATCCAGATTCAGCTCAAGAATCCACTCGGTCAAGGAGCTGAAGGTCTGGCCCTCCCAGGAACCGATGGAGCCGGAGCCGGTCGTGTACAGATCGTTATAGTCGCTCTGGAAGCCGATCTCGCTGGTGGGGTCGACGTTGATGTCGTAGCCCGCTTGGGTCCAAAGAATGTTGTTGTTCAGCGTGACGTTGCTGGAGTCGTCCTGAATATCGATGGCGTCGCCCGCCGGCTGGTAGATCGTGTTGTTGATAATGGAAAGGCTGCCGTAATAGGTGACCAGGATGCCCTGGTTCGTGTTCTCGTAGATCAGGTTGTTGCTTACCGGGCCGAGGGAGATGTAGTCCAATGCGATGCCCGTGGCGTTGCCGTAAACGGTGTTGCCCGTGACGGGGCTGTTGCTCTCGGCCTCGATGCCGTCACCGCTGTTGTGGTAAACGACATTATTCGCAATCGCACCGCCGGAGCTGTAAGCGTAGATGCCGACGGCGTTGTCGTAGACGGTGTTGGCCAGAACTTCGTAGACGTTACCGCCGCTGATCCCCCTGCCTGACTGCCCGTAGACCACGTTCTGCGTCACGAGCACGTCTCCCGCGGCGTTAATGCCGGTGTTGTTGTTGAAAATCGTGTTGCTGGAAACCGTCGAAAGGGTGGCCACACCCGAACTGGAGGTGTTTGCGTAAATGCCTGTGCCGCACGCATACACCTCGTTGTTGCTGACCATGACCTGCGAGTCGTTTCCGCTGACAAGAATTCCCGTGCCGTAGGAGTCGTGTACGACGTTGCCCGAGATGAGGGCGTCGTTAACGCCGCTGTACCCGAGCTCGATGCCGGTGGGCTGGTCGTCGCTGGAGCTGCTGTCGTGGGGCAAGCCGTACACGGTGTTATTGGCGATGACCGCATTGTTGTCGCCCTCGCCGATGTAGATGCCGGTGGAATTATTGCCGTACACGGTGCAGTTGCGGATCGTCAGATTGCTGCTGCCCGAGTTGTCCAGGGCGTCGATGCCAATGGCGCCGCCGGTCATCGTCAAGCTCTCCAGCGTCAGGTTGGTGGCCCCACTGACATCGATGACGTCGCTGCTGCTGAGTCCGCGGTTGAAGATCGCCGCGCTTGCGGGATAATTGACGCCGTCGTATCCTTCGATGATGATGCCCGAGGCGGCCGCGTTGAGCAAGAGGGCGTTGTTCAGGTCATAGGTGCCGGCGTCGACCAGGATCGTGTCGCCGGGATTGAGGTGATAGGCGGCGAGCACCCCGGCAATCGACGCCTTGGGCGTGGCAGGAGTGAGACCGTCGTTGCTGTCGTTGCCGGGCGCAGTCGTCCAGTCGCCGGGGTTGACTGTCCCGTCGTTGACGTAATACGTGTGGACGGGCGCGGCAACGGTAAACGGCTGCGGGCTGGTGGCCGTCAGGCCCGCGTACTGGTCGCTCGTGACCTGGACGAGGTAGTTGCTGCCGGGGGTGATCGTGTTGGGCAGCGTCCAGGAGAATTGCCCGTTGTTCGGCACGCCGCTGGCGATATTCAGGACCGGCGTCGAACTGCCCACCAGCAGCAAGTTGATATCGACCGTACCGGCCGGCGGCGTCGATCCATTCACCGGAGCCAGGGCGAAACGCCAGGTGATGTTGAAGGTCTGTGTCTCCGGCCAAACCTCGCCGCCGGCGCCGGGGCGGGTCACGATCAGGTACTGCGTGGGACTGAGCGAGGCCTGGGCCGTGTTGCCGTAGGCCCCGATGTTGATGTAGCCGCCGTTGGGCGCCGGCTCGTTGGCGAAGCTGTCGGTCGGGGCGCCCAGGTCGATGGCCGGAGATTCGTTGGCGTCGGCGGTGAGGGTGGGCGTGAGGAAAACGGGCAGCCCCGTGGTAGTGCTGACCACCGGGGCCAGGGCTCCGCCGTGGTAGCTGCCCTGCAGGCTCTGTTCGTGGAAGTCATTGTCGCGGCCGTCGGCTGCCGGCGATTGGTAGCCCAGAATACCATCAGCGCCGAGCACATTCACGAAGTCCGGGTTCAGGGCGAGGCTGTCGGCATCGGTGAAATCGGCATTGCGCCAGGCGGCGAGTGTGGGCCGGGCAATCTGTTGCCAGAGGCCGACCTGCCCGCTGCCGCTGGTGTAGAGGATATTGTAATCGCTGGCAAAGCCAACCTGGCTGTCGGAAGCGACGGAGATATCGAAACCGGCCTGCGTCCAAATGATGTTGTTGCGGAGTTGGACGTTTTGCGAATTCTGCTCGAGGCGGACCCCGTCGCCCTGGGGCTCATAAATCGTGTTGTTGACGATCTGCGTCCCGGCGCTGCTGCCGACCTCGACGAGGATGCCCTGGTTGGCGTTGGCATAGACCAGATTGTTGTTGAGCTCGGCGTCGTAGCCATAGCCGAGCTGGATGCCGACGCCGTTGGAATAGGATACGTTGTCGTAGACAGGAGAGTCGTCTTCGGTGGAAATGCCGGCGTTGACGTTGTCGTAAACCCGGTTAGCGTGGATCGGACTGTTGCTCTCAGTAGTGATGATGCCGCTGTTGTTGTCGAAGACGTTGTTGTTAGCCACTTCTCCGGCGAAAAAGAGATAGATCCCGGCCGTATTGTCGCTGGTGCTGCCGGAGACTACGTTGCCGGCCACCAGGACATTGCCGTAGGCGAGGATGCCGTCCCCGGAATTGTTCGCGACGATGTTCCCCAGGTTCTGGCTCAGATCGGGGTTGCCCACGACTGCCTGGGTGCTGCCGGCCTGACTGACGAAGATTCCCGAGCCGCCGTTGTTGCTGGCGGTGCTGGCCTCGACCTCGACGCCGCCGACGTTGGTGAGGTAAATGCCGTCATTGCCGTTGTAGGTCGCGGAACTATCGTGCAGAGCTGAAATAGCGCCGTCCACGTAGATGCCGTAGCCGCCATTGGCGTAGGCGGTAATGAAACCCATGTCCAGCACATTGGAGCCTGCCTGGACCTGAATGCCGGCTTGCCCGTTGTGCGACGCCGAGGAGTTTTCCAGGGTCAGGTTGGGACTGTTCTCGACGAGCAAGCCATTCTCGGAGTTGTCGGACAATGTCAGGAAACTGGCGTCAAGGTTGGCGCTGTTGTTTTCGGCCAACAATCCGTATTGCCCACCCGTCAGCGTAAGGTATTCCACGGTCATGAAGGCAGCGCCGTCCAAGGTAATCACTGGCGCGACGGTCAGCGGATTGGCCAGGCTGAGTGTGGCCGCCAGCCCTGTCTCGCTCGGCCCGGTGAGGGTAAAGGCGCTTTCGTCGCCGACCCCGGTCACGTCCGAGACGACCAACGGAGAAAGTAGCGCGTAGCTGCCGGTATCGATGTAAAGCGTGTCGCTCGGGCCAAGCGAATAAGTGCGGAGAATGTTGTTGGGATACGGCATGGGCTGGCTGGGAATCCTGCCGTCGTTGCGGTTGCTGCCGGGCGCCGTGGTGTAGATGTCGCCGAAGGTGCTGCTGTCGTTGACGTAAAACGTGTTCGTGTTCTCCGGAACCGTGAAGTCCTCAGTGCTGCGGTCGAACACATTGGTGCTGCCGACCAAGGAGATCTCGATCCGCAGCCCGTAAGTGCCGTAGCCAATGCCGCTGTTGGCGGCGGTCCAGAGATATTCCCCAGTGTCGGGAGTGGAGGGCGTGATGTTCAGGAGGAACTGTGGTCCGTTGGGTCCGTCCTGGTAAAGGTCGATGCGTAGCGGGGCGTTGGTGACATTTCCCAGGGACTCCCAGAGAATGGGTTCCGGCTGATTGTCCAGCCAGTTGGTGTAGAGGTCCGGGCTGATGAGCCGCAGCAGCGGAGGGTTGCTCGCCTTGCCCTGGAGATCGAGATTGCCGTAGGCGCCCTGATCCAGGGCAACAGAGTCGGCCTGGACATAAACGAAAGTGCCGTCCAGGTAGCTGTCGTCGGTCGAGCCGCTGTTGCGGATCGCGGTAAAGCGGAACAGGGCGGTCCGGGCCCCCACGGGAATAGCCACGCGGCTGCCAACCAGTTCCCAGCGGGCGCTGAGGTTGTCGGCGTTGTCGGTCAGAGTGGAAATGACGTTGCCGTGGCTGTCGTAGAAGGTCAGGCTGATCGAACCGGAGTCCGGGGGTGTCTCGTTGGCGGAACGGACCCGTCCGCCGAACACCAGGATCTGGTTTCCAGTATCGATCTGGCCGGTGGTAACTCCCGAGGCGGTTAGATCGACGGTTTGATCGAGCGTGACCACGGCGTTCGAGCCGGCGAAGAAATAGCTGTTGCCTTGCCAGGGGGCTGGGTTCGCGCTCTGGGTGCCGCCGCTGGGCGAAGCGGTCCAGCCGGTCAGGCCGGACTCGAAGCCGGGATTGGCCAGCAGGTTCTGGAAAGTGGCCGGCAGCGCCTCGTCGGTGATCGGATCGGCCGCATTGATGGTCGGGCTGCTGCTCCGCAGTCCGGCAAACAGGCCGATCACCTGGAAGTCATCCACCGCCAGGCCGGCGAAACGCGGCCGGTTCAGCGTCGGATTGAGCACCGTAGTGCCTTCGGAGTGCAGATCGAACTGGGCCACGTCGTCCTGCCAATCGAGGATGTCGGTGAAGTCAATATCCCAGTGCACCAGCTTGCCGGTTCCACTGGAGTACAGGTCGTTGTAATCGCTGAAGAAGCCGGTCTGGCTGTCGTTGGCCACGTAGATGTCATAGCCCGATTCGGCCCAGAAGATGTTGTTCAGCAGCTCGATCGCGCTCGAACCTCCGCTGATGTCCACGTTGTCGCCGGTAGGCGCAAAAAGGGTGTTGTTGACAATGCTCACGGCCGTCTGGCCGTCAACGTCGATGGCGGCCTGCGTATTACGGTAAAGTACGTTATAAGCGATCAGTTGCCCGCTCTGCGCCTCGATACCGATCGTCTCGCGCGTAATCCGGTTGTACTGGATGGTACCGCTGAAATCGACGCTGACGGCATTGGCCTCGATCAGGTTGGCGTAATCAAGGTCGCTGCCGCCCAGAACACCCGACCCGCTCACGCCCAGGGCGTTGTCGTAGACGTGCTGGTTCTGCATCGTGGCGTTGTTGAGTTGCACGCCGGTGCTGTTGTCGAAGATCTGGTTCGGTTGGGTGGCGCCGACAAAGCCAAAACCGCTCGCCGTATCCAATACGCTGCTGACCACGCCCGTGCCATTGTCGTGAATGCTGTTGTCGCTGAGTGCGGCCGCGGCCTGGTAGTTCACGCCCGTCTGGGCGTTGTGGATCTCGTTGCCCGCGATCGCTCCGCTAAAGGCGGCGGTGATGCTGATCCCGATCCCGCTGGAGGTGATGTCGTTGCCGCTGATCGTGCCGCCGGCCGCCGCGGCCAGGGTAATGCCCGTGCCCACGCCACTGAGCTGGTCCACCCGCACGTCCAGTGCCGTCGCGCCGCCGGCCGTGATGGCGATGTCTTGCTGGCCGGAGGAAATGGAGTCGTAATCGATCGTGACGCCGCTTGCCCCGCCGCCGATCGAGATCGCGGTCGACGAGGTGGCGATGCTGTCGTTGACAAGCTGAATCGCCGAGCCGCCGCTGAACGTGTCGCCGGTTCCGGAGATCGTGTCGCCATACAGGGCCAGTTGGCTGGCACCCGTGAAGGTCGTCCCGCCGCTGAGGAAGAGGTTGGCGAGCGTGACGCCGCTCGCGCCGGTCGCCGAGACGGGGCCCGAGATCGTGCTCGCGCCCGTGGGCGCGCCCAGAACCAGCACGCCCGCGGGCACTGCCGACAGATTGATGGCGCCCGGATAGGTGCCGCTGTCCACGAGGATCATGTCGCCGGAGTGCAGCGGGTGGGACGCGTCGCTGAGCACGCCCTGGAGTGTCAGCTTCGGGCTGCCGGGCGACAGGCCGGAATTGGCGTCGTTCCCTGGGGCGGTGGTAAGGATGTCGTCGGCGGCACCGGCGTTGACGTAATGGATCGTGCCGAGGTTGAACGTGTTGCCCAGGACGTCGATTTGCGAGCTGCCCGAATCCATTTCGCTCCAGGACACGAAGGGATGGCCGCTGGGGTCCACGGCCAGGGCCGCCGCTTGCACGCTGCCGAGGCGGTTGGCGATGCCGTCGAAGCTGGCGTCGCCGGGCACCTGCTCGACGAACCCGGAGCCGTTCCACGATTTCACGTAGACCGCCGCGCCATTGCCCGGGGCGCTGGGGAACTCGTTGTCGATCCAGGCCAGGTACAATTGCCCGTCATTGCTCGACAAGACCGGCTGGGTTGCCGGCCCGAGGCTGAGGGAGACGCCGCCGCCGCTGTTCGCGCCGCTTCCGGCTGGCACCCATGCCGTGCCGTTGAACATCGCCGCATAGATCTGGTCGATGCCGCCGAAGTTGTCCTGCCAGGCCGCAAACAAGTCGCCGCCGGCGTAGGCCAGGCTGGGCGAAACGGCTTGCGCCGTGGCATCGCTGATACCGTTGCCCAAGGCCGAGCCCGCCAGTTGGTTCCACGCGCCGCCGCTGTACTGCCGCACGTAGATCTGTTGCGTGGCATTCACGGTTTGCGTCCAGGCCACGGCCACGTTCGTGCCGTCGGTGGTCAAGGCCAGGTTGCTGACGGAGCTGGACGACGCCGACACGCCCGTGCCGCTTGTGCCGCCGTTTCCCAGGGCGCTCCAAGCCCCGCCCGTGAAATGGGCGACATAGACATTAGCGACTCCGCCGGCCGTGTTGAGCCAGGCCACCACGGGGCCCGACGCGGTCTCGGTGATCGTCGCATCGTCCGCCGCTCCGGAGCCGCTGATTCCGCCCACCGCCAGCGACGTGCCCAGGGCATCCCATCCGCCCGCACCCCCGTTGGCCGTGGGATCGTACTGGGCCACGTAGATGTCGCTCGAAAGGCCGCTAAAGACGGTGTAGGCGACCATGGGCTCGCCCGATGCGTTCAGGGCAATGCTTGGCCGCCGCGCCGCGCCGAGGGTGTTGCTGATGCCCCCGTTCTGGGCGCTGCCGGCCAACTGCTGCCAACCGGAACTGGTGTGCTCGGCCACGTAGATTTCGTACTGTCCGTCGCGCGAGTCGGACCAGGCCACATACTGCCCGGAAGCGCCGGCGACGATGCTCGACTCGACGGCCTGCGCCGGGGTGTTGCTCAGACCGCCATTCGACGCCGATCCGGCCAAATCCGACCAGCGACCCTGGGCGTCGGCCCCGGTGGGCAGCGTGGCCGCGGCGGCCGCAAGAGGCGGCGGCCAGTCGGGAGGAGTCGGAATCGTGCCCGGCGTGGGCAGGGGCACCGTGCCGGCGGCGACGTTGTAAACCCGCGTGCCCGGCCCGCCGCCGCTGATCGTATTCGTGCCCCCTTGGTTATAGATGATGTCGTTCGCCTGGCCGGCGTAGATCGTGTCCTGGCCCGACCCGTAGACGGTGTCCACGGTGGCCGCGCCGCCGCTATTGGCGTAGATCGTGCCCGCGCCGCCGTCGAAGATCTGGTCGCTTCCCGTGCCGGCGTAGATCACGGCGCTGCCGCTGCCGCCCACCACGGTGTCGTTGCCAGAGCCGGCGTTGATGGTGTCGTTGCCGCCGCCGCCATAGATCAGGTCGTCGCCCGCGCCGCCCTGGATACTGTCGGCATACGGCGAGCCGTAAATCGTGGTGTCGCCGGAACCGGCGGTGATCGTGTCGCCGCTGCCGTGGATCCCCACGAGGATGTCGTTGCCTGCCCCACCCACCAGCGAATCGCTTCCGGTGCCGCCGTCGAGGTAATCGTCGCCGGAGCCGGCGAGCAAGGTGTCGTTGCCGCTGCCGCCGTAGAGCCAGGCCGTGCCGGTGAAGCCCATGGCGTCGAGCGTCTCGTTGCTCGCCCCGCCGCTGATCACGGCGGACCCGATGCCGTTGAGCACGAAAATAGCGCCGTTGGAGCGCGTCAGGTTGGTATCGGTGAGCACGGCGCCGGCGTCCACCGCCGAAACGATCTTGTCCAGTCCGCCGCCGCCGTTGATGGTGGCGCTGCCGGTCCATCCGGAGACGTTGAACGTGTTGTCCGAGGGGCCGCCGGTGAGCGTGGCCTGAGTGATCGCGCTCAGGCCAATGGTTTCGCCGTTGGAGAGCGCGAGGCTGCTGTTGGTGAGCGTGAAATCGACGTCGGCGGTGACGGCGATGCTGTTGGTCCCCGCGCCGCCGACGAGCATCAGGGGCCCGTTGATGGTCTTCACGGTCCGCGCCGTCGCCGCCGAGGTGCTGCCCACGGTGAACGCATCGCTGCCCGCGCCGCCCTCGATCAGCGTGTTGCCGCCGACGGCCTGCACGTCGAACTGGTTGCTGCCCGCGCCGGCGTTGATCAGTGTGCTGCCCGCTTGCGTGCCCGAAACGGTGAAGTTGTCGCCGTCCGGACCGAGCGAAATCGCCAGCGCCGCGAGATTGCCGTAGGTGATGCCATAGGGCATGCCCAGGCCAGTGAGCGTGGTGGCGGTCAACGTGCCGGTTTCCGGAATGCTGCTGCCCGTGGCGTCCACGTTGACGATGTCCATCCCCCTGGCTCCGCTGACCATCAAAGGCGCGTTGATGGCAGAGACGCCGCCGCCCGTCTGCGGCGCCATGCTGCCTACGTTGATCACGTCGCGGCCGTCGCCGTTGACCGTTGTCGGGCCGTTGATTGACTGGATGTTTACGGTCGCGGCCGCGCTGTTGTTGTTGACTGTCGTGACGTTGCCCACCGAGAAGATGTTGACGGTCGCGTTGCCCGAGCCGGCGTTGATCGTGGTGGACGCGCCTGTGGAATAGACGTTGATGGTGTCCGCGCCTGCGCCGCCGCTGACGGTTGTCGCGCCGCGCGTGCTGTCGATATCGACCAGGTCGGCGCCGTTGCCGCACTGCACGCTGGTCGTGCCCGTGTGCGTGCTGGCGATGGTAAACAGATCGCTGCCCTGCCCGAGGGCCACGTTGACCGCCGACATGCCGCTATCGGTGATGCCAGCGGCCATGTTCAGGCCGGTGAGCGTGCTGGAGGTGAGGGTGCCCGTCTTGTTGCTGACGCTGCCCGAATCGTCGACGTTCAAGACGTTCACGCCGCTGGCTCCATTGACAACCAGCGGAGCGCTGATGTTATCGACGACGCCGCCTTGCGCAGGCTGAAGGCTGCCGACGTTGGCCGTCAGATTGCCGCTGCCGCCCCAGAGGGTCGTGGGCCCGCTGATGGCCTGCACGTTGACGATGTCGGGGCCCGCGCCGGCAAAGATCGCCGTGCTGCCGAGAATCGTGGCAGCGACAGTCAAGCTATCCGTGCCCGAACCCAGCATGATGTTGACGGCGGACATATTGTGGAAACTAATGTTGCCGGTCATGCCCAGGCCCGTCAGGGTGCTGGAGGTGAGGGTACCGATCAGGTTGGCGCTGCTGCCCGAATCATCGACGTTGAGGACGTTGGTGCCCGAACCGCCTTGCAGGGTCAAGAGCGCTCCCAGGTAGCCGAGCACGCCGCCGGCCGCGGGCGCCAGACTGCCGACGTTGATCGTGTCGTTTCCGCTGCCGCAGGACACCGTTGCCGGCGCGGCGAGGGCCTGCACGTTCACCTGATCATTGCCGGCGTAGGTGTCGATCAGCGTCGGCGTGGCGTCCAAACGGGAGAGGGTGAAGACGTCATTGTTCCTGGCGCTGCCGTAGACCGTGAGCTGCTGGGCGTTGATCGTGCCCTGGATCTCCATGATAGCGCCGGCGCGGACGCCGTTGTTGTCATATTCGCCATAGATCAGCACGGCCCCCTGGGCGGTGATGGTGCTGCCCGCGGCGATGTAAACATTGTCTGAAGCCCTGAGAGTCACCGCGCCGGCCGCTGCGCTAATGTTCGAAGCGCCATTGAGCACGACGTCTTCGCCGGGAACTGCGATCGTGCCGGCGGTCAAGACAATGTTGCCGGCGGCTGAAGAAACGCTGCCGACGACGAGCGGGCCGCCGATATCCGTCACCTTGATGTCGCCCTGGGCGCTGGCGTTGAACTGATCGGGATCGAGGTCGATGCGGATGTCGCTGGACTCGCCCACGGAACCGTGGTTGGCCGTCAGCGTTACGGTTTGGGCGCGAATGAGCTGGTCCGCGGAGGCGTTGATGATGTTGCCGGCCGAGGTGGAGATCGTGGTGGTTCCTTGCGGGCTCGTTATCTGGCCGTTGACGACCACATAGCTGGGGACCGTGCTGCTTGTACCGGCGACGATCATGATGTCGCCGCCGGGGGCACTGACGTTGTTTACGGCGATCGTGTCCGGCGCGGGCACGCCGCCGGCCTGGCCATCCTCGAACTTGAGGGTTACGTTGCCGCTGCCGGCGGAGACATTGCTCACCGGCAGGGTGAATGGCCCGGCGCTGGCTAAGGTAGGCGTGACATCGAGGTCGACTCCATTGGCGCCCTGGGCGGCGAGGATGCCCGTAATGGGGCCGCCACTGACGATCAGTTGCACGGGTAGGGGTTGCCCGGCGGCGCCAAGCCCGCCCTGATCTGCCTCCAGGTCGATGGCGGCCGTCAAAATCGAGGCGCCCGGTCCGTCAGACAGAACGCTGCCGCTGCTGACGATCAGCGTCGGACCGGCCGGGTTCGTGATCTGGCCGGTCAGGTAAATGTTACCGCCGTTGGCATTGGAGTTGACGACATCCACGAGCCCGCCGCCCGTCGCCGTGGCGGTGGTATAGGTCCAATTGGCCTGCTTCGCGGTGTTCGTGACCGGCGGCGGGCTGCCTGACTCCACGACGTTGAGCGACCCAAGGTAGAGATTGTCCGGCGAGGCGTTCTGGATCATCACAGATCCATTGGAGTCAAAGAGGACGTTCGAAACGCCGGAGGTGGTCCCACCGACAGCCGAAACAACCAAGGTGCTGGTGTTGCTGGGGGCCAGGGCGGAGACCACGATCTGACCCGTCGCGACGGTCTGACCGACGCCCAACGGGCTGGTGCCGTCGGTCACCACCAGGCCGTCCTCAGCGGTCACCGTGCCCGTGGGATCCACGCTCAGATTGTGGTCCATGCTGCCCGTGAGTGTGATGTTGCTGTTCAGGGCGACCGTGTTGCTGATGACCTGCGACCCGGTTGTCGTTCGCGTGTCATCAACGCCAGGATTCCCAAAGAGGTCAGGATTTCCAGAAATATTATTGTCATCCGCCTTCACGACATAGGTACTGCCTCCTATCTGAGGCGGCTGAGACGCGACGACGGAGACGTAAGCGGCGGTGAGCTGCGATCCGGGATCCAGGTTGGCCTCGGTCGTCACGGACTTGTTGCTGCCGGCCGTGGAATCATAGTATGCAAAGCCGGCAACGACGGTCGGTTTGGAATACGAATTGGTCGTGACATTATCGGCATTGGCCGTGACCGTGAGAGTCGTTGCCGAGGTGATGTTGGAACCGCTGCCGATGTGGGCCTTGGCGTCGGTAATTTCATCTGCCTCGGAAATGGCGGTGTCCGAGGCTCCCAGCGCATCAGCTTCGGTTTGGGCATTGGCGTTGGCTTGCAGGTTGGCGTCGTCGGCACTTAGCAGGAACTGGCCGACCGTCACATTGGCATTGGTGCCGATCTCGGCCAGGATCTGCAAGGGGTTGGCCTGGCTGCCGGCTGTGGCGCTGGCTTGACCCGCGTTGCTCTCAATGCCACCGATGGTCGTTTGGCTCACCGTGGCGGAGAGGTTGTTCTGGTTCTGTGCCAGCACTTGCAAGGAGGCACTGGGGGCATCGATCGTGGTATTGTTCCCCAAGCGGGCCTGGGTCGTAGGGCCGCTGGCCGGGTTGTCCAGTTGCATGTTGAGAGAAACACCACCGCCGCCAATCGCCCCTCCGCCCGAGCCCTTGACCGAGGTGTTGCCATTGTCGGACGTGTTGCTGAAAACGTGGATCAGGTTGCCGGCAAAGAGCACCGTCGGCGCGGCTCCGGTCGCATCGCCCGTGCCGGCCTGCGTCTGGCTGATCATGGCAACGTTGCCGTCGGCGGACCCGGCATTGACCACGCCGCCCGCCGTAGCATCGAGATCGCCACCTGCCTGATTGAAGGTCAAGGCGTTGACATTGAGGTCGTTGCCAGCCGAAACGTTCGCCCCGGTGCCGATGAGGGCGGTCGTGCTGGAATTGATGTTCACGTCGGTTTCGGCAGCTTCCAGCGCGGACACGCCGCCGCCACTGGCGGTAGCCGAGGCCGAGGCCATTCGCGACGTATCCTGGTTCCCGGATTGGTCGAGGTTATCGTAAGCCAGGATGCTGACGTCGCCGCCCGATTTCAAGTCTGTTCCAGCGCCCACGTTGGCTTCGATGGTCGGCGTCCAGGATGCCTCTCCCAACGAAGTCCCGCACTGGATGACGCCACCACCGCCGCCCTGAGCGTCGGCGCTGGAGTTGCCCAGCGCCAGCCCCTGAATCGTGGTGTCGCCGCCGACGTTGACCAATTGGGCGCTGGAAAGGGCAGCCAGGACCGTGGGAAAGTCGTTCGCGTTGGCGGCGGAGCCGTCGATGTTCAGCACGCCGCCGCCGTCGGCCGTCGATGTGGACGTGGCGCCATCCGTTCCCAGGGCAATGGCACTGAGATTGCCGTCGGCGAGCAGGCCCTGGATGGCGACGAGTTGGGCCTGGGTGGTGCCGCTGGCGCTTGCGTTGGAGGCGACGCCGCCGTAGCCGACGACCCCGAAATTCAGAATGCCCGCCGTGCTGTCCGCGGTGTTGTCCGACTGGGAGGTGAGGGCGACGTTGTCAGCGGCGTTGATGGTCGCACCGGGGTTGACGTCGCTCATGACCGTTGCATTGGCAGTTGCGCGTAGGCGCGAGACTGTTGATCGAGATCACCCCGGCGTCCACGCTCTTGTCCCCGCCCGCGCCGGAGGCGCTGGCCTGTGCCCCCATGCCGGCCACAAGACTGCCGTTGGGCTCGTAATTGTGCAAGGCCGCCAGCGACACGCTGCCGCCGGTGCTGGCGACCGATGAGTTGTTGCCAAGGAAGGTTGTCACCGTGGGCGCGAGCGTGGCAGTCGCAATGACCGTGCCTAAGGCAACAAGACCATAATTGCCGGCGGTGGCATCAGCCGTGGCGCCGTCCGTGGCCTGGGACGTGACGTTGACGTCGCCGCTGACCCTCACCGCGGCAACGTCGGCGTCGTCTCCGATCGAGGCCTGGGTCCAGGGCGAGACCGCCGTCTGGGCATTGACCCCCACGCCGCCGATCAGCGTACCGCTGCCCGAGGTCCCGTCGGCCGTGCCGACGTTGGAAGATTGAGAGAGGATGGTCAAACTCTGGCCGCCGGTGATCGTGCCGTCCATGTGAGCCATCGTCCGGGCGTTGACTGTGGTCGTGGGGCTGCTGGTTCCCGCGCCGAAAACACCCGCGAACAAGGAGTTCGCCTGGGCGTCGCCATAGTTGCTGGAATTCGCCTCGAGGGAGATGGCGCCATTGGCCTGAAGGACCCCGCCCGAACTCACGTAGACGTTGACCGTTGCGCCTGCCGTGGCTTCCGGATCGGCGCCGCCGTAGCCGGCGATGCCTGCCAACGAGGCATCGGCAGTGGCCTTGGCCCCCGTGCCCGCGCTGCTGTCGTGCACGCCCTGCACGCTGATGTTGCCGCCGGCATTAATCAGCGAGTTCGGGCCGATAAAGGCATTGACGTCTGGGGAGTCTGTGGCGTAAGAATGCGTCGGGCCCGCGGACGCGATTCCGGCGCTCAAGCCGACGACGTTCGACGCAGCCCCGGTCTTCGCATCGGCGGTCACGTCCACGTCGCCGCCCGTCTGGACTCCTGCTCCGCTGATCCAGGCATCGACGGCGGGAATCGTCGTGGCGTCGGCCTTGCTGTTGAGGCCCGCGAAGATCACTCCAACCGTCAAGCAATAACTATTTGCGGTCGTTTGATCGGCGGCGACGGCCGACACGTCGACGCCCCCGCCCGCGGTGATAGTTGCGCCGTCGATGTAGGCCTCGGTGGGACTCGCGACGCTGGCATCGGCCAGGACGCTGCCATAGGCCAGGGCACCGAAGTTGCCGCCGTTGCCGACCAGGTTTTGCGGTAATTTGCCGCTGTTGGCCGTGGCGGTCTCCGTTGACGTGGCAGTTATGCTGGCGCTGCCGCTAAGGGTGATGGTTGCGGCGGCGACGTAAGCCTCCGTGTCGACGTTCACGTCGCATTCGGCGTCGGCGGCCGGCCCGGTCACCAGCCCGGTGCCAAAGGCCTGGGCGTCGGCGGTTGCATTGTCCGTCGATTGGGCCGTGACCGACAGACTGCCGGCCCCAATCGATGCCCCATTCGCCACGTAGGCGCTAAGCGAACCCTCGACATCGGCGGTGGGCTCCGAATCGCCCAAGCCCGTCACGATTCCCGGCGACAGCTCATTGCTCGTCGCCGTGACCAATTGGGTCGAATTAGCGATGACGCTGACCGCGCCGGCGGCTTGGACAATCGCACTTCCTAGATCCGCGCCGCCGTCCAGGGTAACCGTCGCCGTTGCTTGCCCATAGCTGCCCGCGCCCGCCCCGTCGGACCCGACCAGTGCGGACGTGTTGACCGTGTTGTCCGTCGTCGTCAGAACCGACAGGCTGCCGATCTTTCCGGCGGTGCTGCCGACGCTAGCGCCGTCGGCCACGCTGGCGTTGACGTTCGCCGTGACATTGGCGGCGGCAACCACCGCGCCGATCGCCGCCAAACCGCCCTGATAGCCTTGCCCTTGCACGTCGATATTGGATTGCTGGTCGGCCGCAATGGTCACTGCCGCAGCGCCGAGAATTACGGCGTTGCTTTGGAGCTCTGCTGTCGTGTTGCTGGTGAAGTTCAGCCTGGCGACGTTGGCCGTCGCGGCGAGGTATAATCCCGCGGCGCCGGCGATGCCGTTGATGTGCGTCGGCTGGTCATCCTGGTCCGCGGCCTGGATCGAAATTGCACCGCTGGCGCGGAGGCTGGCGTAATCGCCGACATAGGCCTGGGTGTTGTTCTGGATCGACGTGACGCCGATGGCCGCACCAACTGCCCCCAGGCCGAGGTTGGCGTCGCCGGTCGTCTGCTGCACGTCGTAGTCGTTGGTCGCATCAATCGTGATGGCCCCGCCGGAAGTAATGCTGGCGGCGTCCGCCGCGCTGTCGGCGCTATCGACAAAGGCCCCCGTCACCCGGTCGCTTGCCGCGATTGCGGTGATTTCTCCGTCCACGGTCGCCTGGCCGAGGCTATTCACGTCACTGCCGGCCTGGGCGGCGTCGGGCGCGGTGCCGCCAGGCTGGTAGTTGATCGCGCTGGTCAGATTCGGCGTGGCCATGCTTTGATCGGTCTGTTGCATGAGATCGGTGCCGCCGCCACTGGCGTCGAACTGGTTGGCGGCGGTGGGGTCGGTGTTGGCCCCCAGGCTCAATACCGAGACGGCGCCGGAGAGCGCTGCCAGGCCGCCGCTGAAGGCGACGACGACGGAATCGATCGTATGGTTGGCCTGGGAGGTGACGGAGACATTTCCCACGGCCGCGATCACGGTCTGCGTGCCGACTTCGGCGACGGTCCGATTGCGGATGGCGCCGACGTCGATGGCGGCGCCGGCCCCGTCCGCCCCCACCGAGACACTGCCGGTACGCGCATCGAGCAGGGCCGTATCGTTGGCCGTAACGCTCACGGTCTGCGCGGAGTTCGCTGCGAATGCGCCGCCGGCCTGGAAACGTGGGTCCTGGTTGATGAGGGAAGGTCGCACGCCGTTTTCGATCACAGCCTGAGTGGTCGTGTCGATGGTGTCCGCCGCCACAGCGCCGGCCAGGGCAACCGCTCCAAGGCTCCCGGTGCCGGTGAAGGGAGTGATCGACTCGTTGCCGACAGCCGCGACCGTGAGCGCGGAAAGGGTGTTGAGATGCCCGCCGATGACCTCGGCTTCAACCGTGTTCTCGATGGTGTTGACGTTGATGGAAGCGCCGGCGCCGGCGACGCCGCCCGCCAAGGTGCCGACCTTGCTACTGACGCTGGTGGTGTCATTGGCCGTGATCGTCAGATCTCCCTGGTACCCCGCGTCAGCGAGGTTCCGAACTGCATAAACGTCCGAGTCGTGGACGAAGGCGTTGTTCGTGACGTTCACGTTCAGCACAGAAACCGCGCCGGCCACGCCCACGGCGCCGAGGCCGCCGCCCACGACGGTCCGGGGAACGCTCTCGTTGGCGACGGTGCTGACGAGGACGTGGTAGCCGTAGACGACCGAAGGCGCCGTGGGGTAGGGATAATTACCGCTCTCGTCGCTGGAAGAGATGAAGGCGCTAGTCTGGCTGCTGATGGTGCTGCGGTCCACAGTGCCGCTGGCGCCGACGAAACCTCCGCTCAGGCCGCCGGAGATGACCACCAGATTGTCTTGCGAAGAGGCCCGCACCGACACCGTGCCGACCGGTAAACCGCCCAGATCCAAGCTCAGGTTCGGGTTCACCCGCGAGCTGGCGATGAAGGCCTGGGTGATGTCATCCACGGTGTTGACCGAGACCACGCCGCCGACGCCCACCAGACCGCCGGAGACATTGACCGCGACCAGCGTGTCGCCGTCGCCGTTGGGGTTCGGCTGTTCGACGGAATTGGCCCAAACGTCGACCTCGCCGCTGGTGGCGCTGACCGTCGCGTCTTCCACGTAGGCGCGGGTGCTGTTGTCCATGTTGTTCACCACCACGGTCCCCGCGGCCGCCACGACTCCTCCCGAGACGTCGCCGGCAATCGCCTGCAACTGGTCGGTCGTTACGGCGTTGACCAACACCTGGAGCAAGGCCGTGACGGATGAGGCGGCGATATAGGCGCTCACCTCCGACCCGAGCAGGTTCACCGCCACGCTGCCGCCGATGCCGACAAAGCCACCGCTGAGGCCCGCCGTGATCGTATTGATGGTCGCGGTGAGCAGGGCTACAACGGAGACAGTGCCGCCGCTGGAACTCACCGTCGCGCCTTGCAAGTAGGCCTGCACGTGGTTGCTGACCACGTTATAGGACACGGCACCGCCGACGCCGACCAGGGAGCCCGCCGCCTGCCCGCTGAGCGAGGTATTGTCCGAGGTGTCCTGGGCCGTGAGAGAGACGTTGCCGGAAGACGTTACCGCGGCCCCGTCGGAAATGTGGACGTTGGTCGTGTTGTGAATTTCGTTGACGCCGACACCGCCGCTCAGGGCCACTGTCGCCGAACCCGAGACGCCGATGCTCGCGGCCTCGATGGCAGCATTTTCCGTTGCGCTGGCCGTGACCGATCCGGCCTGCACTTGAGCGCCGCCGTCGATGTACGCCGTCACCGTGTCGCCGATGGTGTTGGTGGCGACCCCGGCGGCGATCGCTACGGTGCCAGCCCCGTCGATGGCGCCGGCCCCCGCCGTGATCGTGGGGTCGTCCGTGGCCGTCATGGTAAGAGCGCCCGCTACATCGACTGTGGCGCCATTCGTGATGTAGACCTCGGTCACGTCGCCGATGCTGTCGAGCCCCACCGCCCCGCCCAGCGCGAAGGTTCCCGAACCGGCCCCTGCGACGGTCAGACTTTCGATGCTGGCCGAGGAAGCGGCGCTGAGGGCGAGCGTGGAGGCGTTCACGTCGGAGTCAGCGATGTAGCTCTCGGTAGTGTCGTCGATGTCGTTGGTGGCGAAGGCGGCCCCCACCGCCGCTGCCCCCGAGCCGGCCAGACCTCCGGCCAGGGCCTCGATCGACGGGTCATCGCTGGTCGTCAGCGTTACCGCGCCGGCGGCATCGACCTGAGAGCCGCCGGAGATGTAAGCGTTGTTGGCGTCGGTGACCTGGTTGAGCGAGACGGCCCCGCCCAGAGCAAAGTTCTGGGCGCCGGCGCCGCCGGCGGTAATGCTGAAGATTTCGGCATTGCTCGTGGCGGCGCTCAGACTGACGTCGTCCGCGGAGGTTATGTCCGAGTCATCGAGGTAGGCGCCCGCCGTAGCGCCGATGGTGTTGGTGGCCAAGGCGGCACCGATGCCTGCCTCGCCGCCGTACGACAACGCCCCGGCAATGGCGAAGATCTTATTGTTGTTCGTGGCCGTCAAGGAGATATCGTTGTTTTTGGCCGCGATGCTGGAATAGTCAAGGATCTCGGCCAGCGTGGTCATGCCGTTGGAATTGATGCTGACCTGTCCCGCCACGGCGATGCCTGAACCGCCAGGTACGAAAGAACCGTCGGCCGAAATCGAGTAAAACGGCCCCTCGGTCGCGGCATCGACCAGCAGGGCGCCCGTAAGGGCCAGGCTGGCGCGATCGAGGAAGGCACTGGTCGTGCCGCTCAGCGTGTTCTCGGTATACGAGCCGACAATGCCGGCCGAAGTGCCCGAGTTGAGGACGATTGCCACCGAGCCGCTGACGGCGACGAACTCGGTATCGTTGGCGGCGTTGACGTTGAGTCCCGCTGCCGCCACGTTGGCGTCGTGGAGATAGGCACGGGTCGTATCGTTGACCTGGTTATACGAGACATCGCCCGAAATGCCGACGCCCCACGAACTGCCCGAGCCGCCGCCGTCCGAGCCGCTCGAACTGGGCGCGACCTTGGCGGCAGCCAGAGCGCCGGTGATGAGCAGGCCGTTGTTCTTGGCATCGACGATGACCTTGCCGCCGGAGGTAAGCGACGCCGTGCTGCCGTCGCCCTGGGAACCGCTGGGATCGCCCACGTAGGCTTCCGTGTCGCGGCTGACCTCGCCCACACCAACGGACGCGCCGACACCGGCATTGCCGCCGGCCATGATTCCGCCGGCGAGGTCAAAGAGGTCGAGCCAATCGTGGGCCTGCACGATCGTGCTGGCGGCGACGGTGTCGGTGGGATCGCCGGAAGCATCGGTCCCAAGAGTGCCCGGCAAGGCGTTCGCCTCAATGGCGCTGGTGGTGTAGGGAGTGATTCCCGCGGACGGCGGTGGAAAGCTTTCGACGACGTCGCTCTTGCCCACGTCGAGCGAGGTATCGGAGGCAATCTGGGCGGTGGTGGTGTTATTGACGGTGACCAGGGAGAGGACGCCGATAAAGCCGAAATTATCCGAACTGCCTCCCGAGATCAGCGCGGACAAGTTGAAGACCGCGGTCTCGGCATCAACGTCGAGGCTGTTGGCGTACAAATCGACGCCGGGGCAAATGGTCGCCGTCACGTCGTCAGTGTACTCGACGACCACGACGGCCGCACCGATGGATGCGTCACTGGCCTGCACACCGGTGCCCGGCGCGTTCACGCCGATCTGGTATTCCTTGTCACTCCCGGACAGGCCCGGTGTTTGGACGCTGCCGCCGGCGTTCAGCGACGAATTTGTGCCGGTGGCCAGCACGAAGACGCTCTGCGAACCCGTGCGGTAGGTCGGGTCGGTGTCTTGGTTGATCTGCGCGCCCTGGCCGATCGAGGCCTTGCTGGTCTGGCTCAGTGTTTCGTAGGTCAGCGAGCCCGCCGCCGCGACGTCGGTCGAGGAGTTATTGCTCGTCGCCTGGCTCCAGGTGTCGAACAGGTTGTTGTCGGCCCCAAAGCTGCTATCGAGATAGGTGGTGAGGTTCTTGACCTCGTTCTTGAGCTTGTACCACCAGCCGGGGCCCAGGTCGTTCCACAGGCTCGTGTTGGAGAAATCGGTCGTGGTAAGATTAACGTTCGTCAGGCTGCCCGCACCGATATACTGGTACCAGTCGCCAACCGTCCCGTTGCCGGTGTGGTTGGTCTCGACCTCGACAGTATTGCCGGGATTGATGGTGATGTCATTGGCCCCCGCTTTGTCGGTCGTGTATGTCGGCGCGGCGAGCGTGAAGAGGTTCACGCCGTAGGAATATTGGAAATCGTTGAGGGCCTCGGAGGTAACCGCCAGCCTTTTCCCCACATCCACGCTGGCGCCGGCGTCAATGGTAGCAGTGGCCGTGTTGCTGTAGAACGCCAGCGCGACCGCTACCGACCCATCAAACTCGCTGCTGCCGAAAATAGGCGGGAGTTGGTTTGCCGGCTGACTGATACCCGAGCTGGCGAGGACGCCGGGCCGGTCGTTGGTGTTGGCATCGACGCTGAGATTGCCGGCGACATGGACGACGTCGCCGGCACCGATAGCGGCGGAGGCCGTATTGTCCTCCATGTCGATCGCCACGCCGGCGGCCGCCTGGAACACGGGTGCCTGCGACGGGTTTACCACATCGACGCCGTTGGGAAACTGGCTCAAGGATACCAGCATCATGGCCTGATTGAGCAGCAGGGTGGTGGTCGTGCCCTGCAGGTTGTCCAGCAGATCGCCCGAGTCGTCGGTGCCGACGCCGACGTTGACCGCCACGCCGCTGAACAACGTCGGCAGAAAGAAAAACTTGGTGCCGTTGAAGCCGTTCTTGACCTCGTTGGCCTGCACGAGGGCATCGCCGCCGACGGTCGCCGGCCCATTCAACTGGGCGGTGGTCGCATCGTTGGTGTAGGCGACGGCAACGCCGACGCCGACCTTGCCGTCGTCGCCCGTGGTGGTGACTGCCTGCAAGGTCTTGTTGTTCACGGTGTTGGCCTGCACCGTGAGATCGCCGCCGGAGCGGATCTGCGCAGTACTATCCACGGTGGCAGTCGAGCTGGAGTTCTCGACGCCGATGGCGACGGCGGCGCCGCGCCGGCGAGACTGCCGCCCGCGTTGGCGATCGCGCACAGGGTGTTGATCGCGCCGGAGTCCAGGGTGATGTCGCCTGTTGTGGCGATGTGGCCGGCGGCGTCGACCTCCGCGGTGGTGTTCACGATGGCAATGGCAACACCGAGCTTGATGGAAATCGGCTGGGTCTCGGCGTCCGAGGTGGCCGTGGCCGTGGCGGTGAAGCTGGATGCCACGATCGAGCTCGCAGCGCCGAGGTCGATCGCGGCCTGCGAGCTGGACATCGCCAGTCCGCCGATAATGCTGAAATTCTGCAGGAAGTCGATGCCCGTTTGAATGACCGTGGCGGGGAGACTGCTGTCGGGCGCGGCGGTATCGACGTGCAGACTCAACGCCATGGCCGTGAAGGTGACGGTGCCGCCCTCGATCTCTGCGGTGTTCAGGGTGATGCTGGTTTGGGTGGAGTTGAGTTTGGGCCAGGCGGGGAAATTGAGGCCGCTGCCGCTGCCGGCCCCGGCCGCCTCGGATGCCGTCAGGTCGATCGTGCCCGCCGTGAATTGGCTGCTCTGCTCGATCTGGCTGTAGAGGTTGGCGCTGCCCAGCGAGCTGGTGGCGCTGCCCAGGGTGATGTTGATGCCGTTCAAAGAGATGTTGCCCGAATCGCCCACCGAGGGATCCGTCGCCTGATTGCCGGGCACGCTGGCCAGGTCGCGCGTGGAAATCGTGGCGGGGCCAGACTGGGTGTCCAGGTAAATGGTGTCGGCGTCGACGGTCAGGTCGCCGCCCTGGGTGTAGATGCTGCCGCTGACGGTGAAGAAATCGCCGCTGCCAACCGGGTCGCCGCTGTAGACGGTCAGGGCCCCGCCCTGGGTGTCGATGCTGCCACTGACAGTAAAGCTGTTGCCAGGAAACGGCGACTGTACAGTGACGCTGCCGCCCTGGGTGACGAGGCTGCCGGAAAGAAAGATCGTGCTGCCGATCAGGGTGACGTTGCCTCCGGCCGGCTCGGAGATCGTGCCGCTGACGAAGCCGGAGGGGTTATAGGTGAAGGCATCCGCCTGGTTGCCGCCGGTGAGATTTTGCACCCCCTGAAACGTAAACAGGTCCAAGGAGCCTTGGTTCCTGCCGGCAAGGATCCAGGTGTTCGCCTGGTCGAGCGGGGCGATGAGCGTAGTGGCGCCGCTGCCCTGGATCTGGCCGCTTTGGAGGTTCGGCAGGGCGCCGGACACGAGTTGGCTGAGGTCAATGACGCCGCCGCCGGGGCCGCTGCTGATCGATAACTGCGTAACCGCGGCCACGGCCAGCGTGCCGGTACCGGGAGTCGCGTTGTTGATCTGCACGAGGCTGCCGTTGATCTCAATCGCGATGTTGTCGGCCGCATTGCTGGTGACGGTCAACAGCCCCGAGCTGGCGGCAAAGGAAGACGTGACCGTCAACAGGATGCGTCGTTCCAGCGGTTCGAATCCAAGCCGGCGGGAGACGGGCTCTAGCCCGCGGGAAACAGCTATCGACTTTCGGATAGGAATCCGACGGCGACTTCCTCGGCCCACCGATTGGAAAAACGGCCTTAGCCACGAATGTGCCATGTTTTCATGCCCTCTACCGAAACGTAGCAGACCCTCAAGAAAGGTCTTGGACGGTCGTCTCGCAGAAAACAAAAAAACCGGCGTGGTGAATACCCGAAGGCTTTCGACCACGTCGGCTTACTCTTCAACCAAGCCTCCCGGCAAAGCCGAGCTGCTCTTCATTTAGTCATCCGACGACCTCGAATTAACTTTCGGCGGAGCCGTGTCCAAGTCCGCGCTCCCCCGGGCGAGTAATTTTACGGTGAGGACCCGAGAAGGCAAGCGGATCGCAGACGGAGTAATAAGGACACACCCCGCTACAAGCAGGCTGGGCCGTGCGGGGCTCACGGGGACCATCATGCCAAGTTCTCGTGTCCCGAAACCCTTCCTATTCCCAGGCTGGGCTGCCAATTCGTGGCCGCCCCGCACTTTTCCGGCCACATCAGTCCGAGATTGCCGTCACAGAATTCAAAGCACTGGAAAGCCGCCAAATCTGAGGTTTCCAACAACGAACGCACAGATACCTATAGGGGGTAGCACTAGCACCAAACGGTTTTTTGGCTTTTGGTGTTAAGAAAGCAGTGTCAGGGTCCGGCACGGGGTAGATGAGGAGAAAGCGAGAGGATGAGTTGTCGATTGTCGAGCCAAGGAACTCGATGTTGCGCGGCATTGAATTGGTCGATGTAATCGACGAGCAAATGCTGTGCGGGGAATTCTTCCAGGTAAACGATCAGCGCCCTCGGAGTGCAGTACATGTCACCTTTGAGGTTGAAGAACATGCGACGTAGCGTGTCGACGAATTTGCCGGTGAGCGTTGGCGACACCGTCTCGGCAAACGCCGCACATGCATTGTAGAGCAGGCAAGCCAGCCATCCCATGAGTTGGGGCGGACCGCGGTGGAACCGTGGATGATGGCGATCGGGGCTCTCCTTGTCGTAGCCGCAGGGAACGGCATTGAGGGACTCACCATGGACCTGCACGCGAAAACCTTGTTCATGATGTTGGCGGAGGCGAAACCCGTCCAGCACTTCGCCCGCTTCGGCGTCACTGCTGGTATACATTGGGTGCCAACGGTCCTTCTTTGGCCCGCGGATCACCTGTCGGCAGACGATCGTGCGAACGGCATTCTCCTCGCTTTCGTTCTTGAGCACCGTCCGGGTTTCGGCCACGCGAATCTCCTTCGGCGGAGCCCCCTTACAGACGCCCGGTTCCTCGTAGCTGGTGAACGCCTCGGCCGGTAAACTTTTCCATCGCTCGACGCGGCTTGGATAGCGGCAAGCCCGCAAAGTGACTTCCAGGTTCTCGGTCGCCGCAGCCTGGTCCATCAGGGCCCGCACGTCCGCATCGCTCTTGCCGGCCCCGGCGTCGAACAGGGCGTGCAGCGAGGCGGGCTGGCCATAGCGCAGTACCCTGCGGGTCAGCAGTCCGGCGACATCGCGCAACTCGACGTTGCCCGGCGTGGCCTTGATGGTGGCGAAACGCCTCAGATTCACCTCGTAGCCCAAATACAGTTTCTCGCAACGCATGAACTTGTTGCGTGTGGTCACATAGCCCTTGGGGATCACGAATTTCTTGGTCCAGCGTGGAATCGAGTGTTCGTCAAAGCTCATCCGCAGGTCTTGCCCGTGCAATAGTTCCCAGGGGCTCGTGCGGTGACAGAAACGGTCCACCTCGTTCCACAGCACGTGCCGTCGCCAAGCGCCCACGTCGTATCGCGAGGGACAACGCCGCGCGTCACCGGTCAAGAGAGCGAACCCCACGTCCTGCATCTGGTCCAGGTGAAAAACTCGCTCCAATCCGACGACCAAGGCGAAGACGCTGGTCAAGAACCCCCGATCGAGCGAACCGTAGTCGTCGCTAAAGCACTCGCGGGCCGTGGCGAGCCAAGATTGCACTTGGGACCACAGCAGGAAAGCCCCAGCATACTGGGTGTTCGCAAAAAAAAATTGTCGGGCACTACGGGCACGAGCCCACCCGGCGCATGCGCATCGAGCACCTCGGCCGCCACGCCTTCCACTTCCTCTCGGGAAGCAGTTTGCCGGACTTCCTCCAGGGAGCCACGGTCCAAGCCGCACTTCTTGAGAAACTCCCACAGGGCCACCTTGGAGACGCGGAATTCCCACGTGCGCTCGATGAAGTCGAGCAGGTCGTCCCGCGTGGCCTCGGGGTGGGTGAAGAGAAACTCGGCAATGGAGCCGGCATGGCGCAGCAAGAGCTTCCCGTACGGGCGGCCGTTGAAGCGCTGTTGAATCTGTTGGACCACTTGTCTCGCGGAGAGTTTCCGATGGCGGGAGGCCGACCGAGTGCTGATCCCAACCAGGCGTGCGATCTGAGCCACTTTCAATCCTGAATTGCAGTGGAGCAAAAAATAACCGGCGATCCGCGAACTGGAATAGTCCCCGCCGCTGGGCTGAAGGAAACTAAACGCTGCCTGGAGAACGGCCCGCTGTTGATCATTCAACTGTTCAGGCTGGACCTTTGCCCCACGCAACCATTGTTCGAATCCTTGACCTTCCTTGGCCATGGTGATGCCTCCTTGACTGTCGCATTCCCTGCCGCGGAAGTATAATTACAAGACCGCTCAAAGTTAATACCAATTCCCCAAAAAACCGTTTGGTGCTCAGCCAACCCGCGCTAATGTACTGCGGCGTCTTCAACGTGCCATGCCAGCTCGGGGCCGGGGGAAGTTGGGCTGGCCGACAACCGATTGCCTATGGCGGCGGGGCACTCCTCCGCTGGCAAGGCAGTGGGGTACTAGCCCCCTCCGATTGCCATAGATGACATCCTCTGTCGTTGGGAATTTGCTGCCCAGCGACCCGGTCTTTCTTGACATCCGGTGCCGAGTTCCCGGCCCACAGCCGTCATTCCAGGCCCTCTTGCCTCCCGGCATCGTGAGACTGCCGCCGTACGATAACGGGCGTGACGCTGGCCGTTTATGATCCGGCCACCTCTGATCGCACCACCGTTTCTGCCGGCGCACTTCGCATTCTGTCTCCAACCGGATTGACAGGTCCCGAGCCGGCAACCGATACTTAACTTGCTTCGCTTCCATCAACCGCCAACTCTTGCGATGGCACGCATCGCAGTGTGACCAAGGAGGCATTGTGGCTCGCTTTCATCAAGATTTGACCATGTTCGTTTCGTCGTGAACAACATCTTTTCTCTAAACACTGGAGGACACAATGACACGTCGTACCACGGTGATCTCTGTGATCGGATTTCTCTTTTCCTTGCTGCTGCTCATTCCTGCCACCGCTGCCGAACCGCAGTCGAAGGCCAGCAACGATGACGCCGCGCAACTCAAGGCCGCCCTGGACGAACGCATCAGGGTGCTGACGCAACTTGTGGATGTCCTAACGTCGCAGTACCAGGCCGGTGTCGTTGATTCCACCCAGCTTTTCTCGGCGGCAAACGCCTTGTGCGGTGCCCAGTTGGATGCGACGGAAGATCCCGAAAAGAGGATCGCCCTGTTGACGAAACAGGTCGACAAGGCAAGCGATATTCTCAAACTCGTGCAAGCCAGACACGACGCGGGGACGGTGACGGATGCCGATGTCTTGCGGGCCAAATCGTTATCCCTCGGCCTGAAAATCAAGTTATTGCGAGAACGCAAGCGGAAGAGTCCGCAGATGCCTGCCACGGGAACGCAGACAAAGGACGAGCGCGGCAAGGTGGCGGCTGACCAGCGGCAAGAGCTGGCTGAACTCAAACAACTTGCCTCGGAAATCTCCGCTCGGCTGGACAAGATGGAGCGGCGACTTTCTCAAATGGAAGAATGAGTCCTCTACTCCATCGGGATCGCCTCGAAACCATGAAACACGTGCTCTGCGCCATGAAGAATACTGTCGGCTTTTTCCTCCTTTCACTTCTGCTGAGCGCACCGGCGGCCGCGCTGCGGGCTGGCGAGACGCTCGAAACGATCAACCCCTGCCCGCGCCAGGTACTCCGCACCGAGACGCTCCGCCACTGGGCCTTCCAGGACGACACGGGCTCCTGGACGGCGCTGCACGACTGCACGCTCGCGGCGGCCGGCGGCGCATTGAGGATCCAGAGCAGCGGCACGGATCCCTATTTGATCAGCCCGCCGCTGCGTATCGAGGGACCGTGTGCGGTGCGGCTCCGCGTGAAATGCGCCACCGGCGGCGACGGGCAGATCTTCTGGGCTACCACCCAATTGCCGCACTTCGAGGAGGCGAGAAGCGAGCGTTTCAAACTCGTCCACGACGGCCAGTGGCACGACTACTCGGTTGCGTTGAACGCGGAAGGGACCATCACCCGCTTGCGGCTTGACCCCGGCGAGGCGCCGGGCCTGGTCGAGGTAGCGCGGATTGACGTGGTCCGTGAGATCCTGCATCCCCTGGAAATTGTAGCGGTCCGCGGCGAGGGACGTCGCCTTGCCCTCTCGCTGAGGAACCACACCGCTGACGCGATTTCGTTTGCCGTTGCCGGCCGGAAAGGCGCGGTTGCCGGCAAGGCGACGCAAAGCGTTTCCCTCACGGCCCCTGGGACCGCGCCGTTCGGGGCATTCGAGGTTGTCGTCCAGCCCGAAGGGCTGCCGCCGCTCCGCCGCACGGTCTTTGTCGCGGATGCCGACGCTGCCGGCGATTGGGTCGAGCGCAAGTCCGAGTTGCTGACGCTTCAGGTTGCCCGCGACGGGTCGGGCCTTCGAGTCGAAAAGGAAGGCAAACCGCTCGGCCTGATCGCGCCGCTGGTCTGGCGCAAGGGCGTGATGCCGAAGCTGAATCTGGCCGAGGAGGGCGAATCGTTGCGTTTCGCGGGCGAAGGCGTCGGCGTCACGGTTTTGCTCCGCGGCGAAGAAATCTCCATCGCCATCCAGAGCGAGGTGCCGTGCGAAGGCCCGGTGCTGCGGGCCCCGGGCCCGCTGCAGCAGGGCGTGTTTGCCGGGCTGGAGTACCTGGGAAAAGGCGAGGCGTCCTCGTCCACGCTCGACATCGAGAGCGAAGAGCACGTCCGCTTTGCGCCCGACCCCCTGAAGGTGACGATGCCGCTGATGGCGTTTGTCACCGACCGGGCTGCGTTGGCGATGACATGGGGCGACATGTCGCTGCAACCGGTCTTCGCCGCGCCGAATTTCCTGGATGGCGCGGAAGGTCACCGCGCCGCGCTGCGCGGCACGCGAATCGCCACTACGGTCCTCGTGACCAGGCCCGCGCCGCTGGAGAAGGCAATCCTCTGGGCAGTGAAAAAACGCGGCCTGCCCCCGCTTCCGCAAGCGCCGCGCAACCGCGAGGCCCAGCGGGCGCTCTGCCTGAAAGCCTTGGCCGGCCCGCCGCTGAAGACCGACGCGGGCTGGGGCCACTGCGCGGAACCGTCCTTCCCGCGCCGACCCTACGCCGACTTCTTTTCGACGGTCTGGCGATTGAGCGGGCAAGCGCCGCCCCTGCCCGCGGCACTGACCGCCGGCGGCGCGCACATCCCCAACGAGGCGATTTACTTCGTCAGCGGCCGCGCTCGGGAATGGCTGGAAATGAAAACTGCCCAGGTCCGCGGTGTCATTGGGATGCAACGTCCCGACGGCTCTTTTCGTTACGAGGGCAAATACCGCCGCGGCCATTTCGAGGACACGGCCAGCGGCTACTGCGGCAATTTCGCCGTGATTCTGCTGGAGTATGCCCGCACGACGGGCGACAAGGCGGTGTTGCAGGCGGGCATCAAGGCGCTGGAATTCATGAAGCGGTTCCGCACGCCCCGCGGCGCAGACCTGGGAGTGCCCGCTGCACACGCCCGACATCCTGGCGTCGGCGTATCTCGTCCACGCGTACGTGCGCGGCTACGAGTTGACCGGCAACCGCGAGTATCTCGACTGCGCCCGCGCGTGGGCCGTCAGCGGCCTGCCGTTCGTTTACCAGTGGAGCTGCAAGCCGGTCATGGCCTACGCCACGACGCCGGTGTTCGGCGCAACCAACTGGCAGGCCCCCAACTGGATAGGCCTGCCGGTGCAGTGGTGCGGCTACAATTACGCCTACGCGCTGACCCTGCTGGTGCCTTACGACACGACGCTCCCCTGGCGGCAGGTAGCCGAAGGCATTCTCCTTGCCGCCGAGCAGATGCAGTATCCGGACGGCCAGTACGCCGGCTGCGTGCCCGATTCGTTTGATCTCTCGACACAGACGCGGCGGCCGCCGGCCATCAACCCCTGCGCGGTTCTCAGTTTGCGCCTGGCGCTCGACGGCCAACTGGACTCGCTCGCCGTGGCGGCGGGCGAGGGTCATCGGATGGTCGCGCCGTTTCCGCTGACGATTCGCGACGGCAAGGCGCACATCCGCGGCAAACAAGGCGTCACGTACCAGGCGCTCGTGGACGGCAATCGCGTGGTGGACGTGACATCCCGCGGCGGCGACGTGGTGCCGCTTGATCGTTAGCGATCGAGGAGCTTGACGATGGCGGCTTTCAGCAAGGGCTCGGAGCCGGGGCCGACGGCGGTGTCGGTGGGCTCGTAGCCGCCTTCCTCGAAGGCCTTGTCGGTACAGATGTAGCCCGGCCCCAGGTCGGTGTAGGCGGCCACGGCCACGAAGTCGCCCGGCGCCGCTCGCTGGGCGAACAATTGATAATCGACGAGGCATTCGCCGGGCAGATCGAGGATGTGCACGCGGCCAATCTGCAAGCTGCTGAGGGCCAGGGGGTGGTCGATGCGGTCAGCGAAGGCCAGGAACTGCGCCCCCAATTCCAGCCGCGTGCCGGCGTCAGCTTTCGGGTCGGCCATCCGCGCGCGGTTCTCGGCCGGCGTCCGCCCGGGACCGGCATACAAAGGCAACTTCAATTCGCTCGTCCGCCACCGGATCGACTCGGCGGAGGCGAATCGCGTGGCGGCAATCGCCGCCTCCATGCCCGCCAGAAGCCGCTGGGCAAACTTCGCGCGGGTGGCGGGCGTGCCGTCGTTGTACTTGCCCACCAGGATATCGCCCGCGCAGCCGGTGAAATAGACCTGAAACACGTTCTCCTTCTTTTCCAGCTCCTCGCGGGCCATGCCGGGGAAATCGTAGGTCACGCGCGGATCGTGGTAGTAGCTCTGCGGATGCGAGGCGTAATAGTGCAATCGCACCAGCGGCTTATCGCCTCGGGCCAGGGTGATGGTCTTCAGGAGCGGATCGATCAGCCCTTCCGGCTCGTCCCGCAAGAAAAGGTCCTTGCCCTTGACGAGGCTGTAGCGGGGGTGGTGGACCTTTCCGTCCTTGTCGATGACCCGCCGGGTGGAGGCCACGCGGTCCACTTTGCCCTCGCCGGCGCCGATGCGATCGAACGGTTGCAGGCGGCCGAGCGACTGCCTCACGGCCGCCCCCAGCCGGTCGGCTGTCTTTTCGAAGAACCTCAGGTCCGGGCAGGCCGGCGGGTCCTTGGTCTGCAACAAGAGCCTGTAGGCGTCGTTGTCGGCGGTGGGCGCGGTGTGCTGGTGGACCGTGTGCACGGCGACCCGTGCCGGATCGGTCCCGGCCCCTTCGGCCAGCTTGCGGCGGAACAGGTCGTAGGTCGAATTGCAGAGCGTGCACCAGTCGATGGCGCACAAGACGTACCGCCGCTGGCCGTCGTCGAGCACGATGCCCTTGGCCAGCAGGGGGTGCTCGATCCTTTCCAGCGGTTGGAAGGTCGGCGGGAAGGTTATGAATCCCAGCGGCGGCGTCACGTCGCAGCGGAATGTGGCCACGCGGAGTTCGGCTGCTTCCGTGCAACCTCGTGGCGACCAGATCCAGGCCGCGGCAACCGCGGCAGCGCAAACCAATCGGGCAAAATCGTAACGCATGACAGCCTCTCGTTTTGGAACCGTGATGGAAAAATCATTATAACGCCGCGCGGCGGAAAAGGATACTAAGTGGTCAATCTCAGAAATAGTGTCAGGGTTAGGCTGTAGGGTGGGACCAGACTGCGTAGCAGGCGCAGGCCCACCATGACGTACTTTCCAGTCGGCTATGGTGGGCCTGCGCTCGCCGACCCGCTGCGCGGGTGCCCCGGATCTAGTCCCACCCTACGGCCATGCTGTCCGCGACCCTGACATTATTTCTGGAATTGACCACTAAGCGCGAGCGAGGGCCGACCGGGAAAACGGCAAATCATGCGATTACCGTACGAAGACCGGCTAAAGCCGGGACTACGAACGAGCTTGCCGCCCTCCTGTTGCGAACGGCGCGGCCGCGCATTAGTCTGGAAGAGCATGAAACTGACCACGGCGAACTGCTAGGCTGCGAAGGGAGATCGGAAAATGCGAGTTTCGACAAAAGGCCGGCATACTGCCTATCTCTGCTTGCTTGCGGCAGGCCTGGCCTGGGTCTCGCGCTGCCCGGCCGCCGAACTGGAAACCCGCCACCTGTGGCTGCGGGCCGACGAGGCCTTCCAGCAAGGGCAGGGGGCCTGGGACGTTCGTCTCCATGAGGGCCCCGCGGTGGGCCTCTACGACCGCGTGCTGGTCGAGGACGACGGAGGGGCAACCGGCGCTGACGCGGGATGGATGAAGACCAACCTCGCGCCAACCACCGAGATCACGGGGAACACGCGGATCAAGAAGGTGCTCCACGTCGCGCACCACCAGGCCATGGAAGCCCGGCTCTGCGCCCGACTGGCGTGGCCATCGAGGTGAACGGCCAAGCCATCGACGTTTCGCACCGGGCGCCGTTCCCCTCGGTGCCCGTCTCGCTGTTGAAAGACGGCGACAACGAGGTCGTCCTCTTCTGCCGGGATGGCGCTCGCCAACGCATCAAGTACGCCGCGCCGGAAGAAATCCTTCGCACCGCGCCGCAGCGTGAGGACCGTCCCCGCCGCAGTTTCACGAGCAGCGACGGCGGGAAGAGTTGGGAACCGCTGCGGGGCGAGTACCTGGTCCGCTTGCACCTGGTGCAATATGTGCCGCAGGGCCGTTTCATCTCGCCGGTGATCGATCTGGGGCCGGAACATCCGCAACCGGTGGCCGAGGGCGATTGCCCGCTGCTCGCGCCGGTCTCGATCGAGTCCGCCGCGTTGAGGGTCGACGCCGCGACGCCGGACGGCACCCGCGTGGAGTTGGCGGTCCGCACGGGTCGCAGCCCGGTGTACGAAGCGGCGAGTTGGTCCGACTGGCAGCCGGCCGCCGCCGCCGTGTCCACGGGCTGCCGTTTCCTGCAATGGAAGGCCGTGCTGGCTTCCGGCGATCCGCTGCGGACGCCCCTGCTGCGGAGCGTGGCCGTCGAGGCGAAAGTCCGCCGCCAGCCCACTCCGGCCTGGGCAGGCACGCTGAAAACCGTGGCATTTCATAACGAGCCGATACGCTATACTTCGCTCCCCTTCGAGTATGAAGACCCGCTGCATCCGCGGATGGTGGCGCTGCGGCGGAAATACAAGCTGGATGACCTGGTCGCCGGCTCGGCCAGCGAGACGGAGCAGCTTGTGCGGCTCCGCGATTGGGTCTCGCGGCAATGGAAGTACCAGCCGCCCGCGGTGAACTATCCGGCCTGGGACGCCGACGAAATCCTGCGGCGTAAATACGGATTCTGCGTGCAGTATGCCGTCGTGCTGATGCAAACGGCCATCAGCCTCGGCCACCAGGCAAGGTTCGTCTTCGGCGACAATCCGGGCGGTCCCGACGAAGTCGGGCACGAGGTCACCGAGATCTGGTCCAACGAGCACCGCAAGTGGATCTTCCTGGACGGCAACGTGAGTTTGCACTATATCGATCCCAAGACCAAGGCGCCGCTGAGCATGTTGGAAGTCCACGATCTGTTGGAGAAGACCTATTACCAGGGACGGCCGGCGACCTTGGCCAATCGCCCGCAGGAGCGGCAGCTTTCCCGCGCGGTCGCGATTTGCTTCGGAAGGAGCATGACGCCCGGAAGCGTTCCGGCGGGAAGCCTGGCCGCGCTGGAGGCCCGCGTCGAGGGCGGCCGCTACAGCGTTCCCACGCGGTGGCTGTTGATAAACTACCTGCCGAGGAACAACTTCTACGCCCATCCCGATCCGCAGCCGCCGGTACAAGGCGCCGCCGAGTGGAATTGGCCGGAATACTGGTGCTGGGAGGACGCCGCGACTCCCCAGCGGTGGCTTTTCCGGCACTTCACCTCCCGCCGCAACGACCTGGATTGGAGCATCAACCAGGTCTGTTTCGCGGCCACGGTGAGCGATCGGCCCGGGGTGTTGACGATCCAGATGGGGACCGTCACGCCCTACTTCGAGAACTTCCTGGTGAAGCCCGACACGCGGGAATGGCAACCCTCGTCGCGCGAGTTCCGTTGGGAGCTGCATCCGGGCCGCAACCGCCTGGAGATGCGGGTCCGCAACACGGCCGGGATCCTCGGCCCGGTGAGTTTCCTGGAAGTCGAAAAATAAGGTATCGTATGAATTACAAGGGTGCGGGCTTCGGCTTCTGGGATTGGCTGGTGTTGATCGGTTATTTCGTGGGCTGCACGGCCTTCGGGCTGTGGGTCTCGCGGAAGGTCCGCACCAGCGCGGGCTATTTCCTCGGCGAGCGAAAACTCCCCTGGTGGATCATGATCGGCCAGGCCTTCGGCACCGGCACCCATGCCGAGAACCCCGTGGGTCAGACCGGGGCGACCTTCCACCTCGGCTTCGCCACCATCTGGTACCAGTGGAAGAACATGTTCGCCACGCCTTTCTACTGGCTGATGGCCCCCTGGTACCGCCGCAGCGAGCGGACCACCTTGGCCGAGATCATCGGCGACCGTTACGGCCCGGCGCTGGCCCTGGCCTACACGCTGTATGCCTTCACTTTTTTCTCGTTCAACCAGGGGGTGATGCTCAAGGGCGCGGGCAAGATCATCGCCGTCGCCACCGGCGAGGCAATCTCGCCCAACGGTGTGGTGGCGGTCATGACCGTTGCCTTCCTTCTCTACAGCTACTTCGGCGGCCTGGTGGCCGCAGCCTACACCGACTTCGTCCAGGGGTTCCTGATCATCGTGCTCTCGTTCATGCTGATTCCCGCCGGCCTGGCGGCCGTAGGGGGCTTTGCCGCGATGCGCGACACGCTGAACAGTCCGTCGGTTGCCGAGTATGCCCGGCATGTCGAGGCCGAGTACCAGGCGGCCGCTGCGGGGGACCCGGCCCGGGCACCATCTAGCCATGATCGGCCGAAGCCGCCGGTCATCCCCGGCGACGGCAATGGGACCAGCGGTTTCTTCGAACTCTACAACGAGGCCAGCGGCATCAACGCCTTCACCATCCTCATGCTCACGCTCAACGGACTGGTGGGCATCACTGCCCAGCCGCACATGGTCACCATGAACGCCACGGGGCGGAACGAGCGTGCCGGACGCGTCGGCCAAACCTATGGCACGATGGTCAAGCGGTTCTGCACCATCGGCTGGGCCTTTACCGGGTTGATCGTCGCCGCGTTGGTGGTGAAGCAGAGGGCCTACCTGCAGGACGAGGAACACGCCTTCGGCTACGCCTGCCTGCACCTGCTGGGACCCGGCTGGATCGGCCTGATGGTTTCCTGTGTGGTGGCGGCCAACATGTCGGCCTGTTCGAACCTGATGGTCAACGCCGGGGCCCTCTTTTCCCGAAATATCTACAAGGAATATCTCAACCCGGCCGCCGATGACAGGGCCCTTTTAAGGGCTGGCCGGCTGGCGGGGCTGGCCTCGACCCTGGCCGCCGTCGGCTTTGCCCTGCTGATCAAGCAGGTCCTGCAAGCGTTCCTCTTCACCGAGACCATCGCAGCGCTTTTTGGGGTGATTGTTCTGGGCGGATTCCTCTGGCGGCGGGCGAACCGATTTGGGGCCGCCGCCGCCATCATTTCCTCCTTTGCGATCTACTATGGCTTGAACTATCGGGCCGCGGGCCATTGGCAACTGGTCTACGTATGGCAGGCCGGCATCTTCGGCTGGGCAATGGTGGCCGGCTTCGCGTCGCTGATTCTTGTGAGCCTGCTCACCAGGCCGGAGACCCCGCAGCGGATCGAACGCTTCTTCGACAACATGCGGCGCTCCACCGATCGGGCGGGCCTGCCCGACGCACACGGCAAGCCTCTCGCCGCTGAGCGCAGCCAGGACCTGTTACTGTTGGACCTCCCCGGCTGGTTCACCGCCGGGCGGTGGCAGGGCTTCTTCCGTCGCTATCGCGAGGACCTGATCGGGTTTGTGCTGGCCTGGGGTGTGGTCGCGCTGCTGGTCTTGGCGGCCTGGGGTTTGATGCAGGTTGGGAGGTAACTGCTTGACATGACGCAGGCGCGAGACTATCGATACGGAATCGGAACACCAACCCAACACTTGTCTTGAGGGAACTATCATGAAACACCACCAAATCATCGCTGCTTTCGCCTGCGTGCTTTGCGCGGGCGTCGTTTCCGCCGCCGAGCAGGACCTCGATCTGCCGGCGGCAAGAATCCCAGGCGACAAGCCGGGTACGATGATGCACCGCTATTGGCTCCGCCAGGCCGACCAGGCCGTCAAGCGCTGGCAGGATGAGTACGAAGCCCGCAAGACCCCTGCGCAAATCGGCTGCTACCAGGCCCGGCTGCGGGGGAAGTTCCTGGAGGCGATTGGCGGACTGCCGCCACGGACAAACCTGAACGCCAAGGTCACCGGCACGGTCCGGCGCGAGGGCTACCGTGTGGAAAAAGTGATTTTCGAGAGCCAGCCCAAGCACTTCGTAACCGCGTTGCTCTTCCTGCCTGGCAGCGATGGCAAGACGCCGCCTTGCCCGGGCGTTCTGGTGCCCTGCGGCCATGCCAAAGACGCGAAGGGACACGAGGCCTATCAGACGATGGGCGCGCTGCTGGCGCTGAGCGGCATGGCGGCCCTGGTCGTCGATCCGATCGACCAGGGCGAGCGCGGCCAGTACCTCGGCAAGGGCGGTTGGCCCGATCTCTGGGGCACCGAGGCCCATTCCCTGCTGGGCATCGGCAGTACGCTCCTGGGCCGCAACACGGCGCGGTTCGAGATCTGGGACAACATGCGGGCGATCGACTACCTGCGATCGCGGCCGGAGGTCGATCCCAAGCGGATCGGCTGCACCGGCAACAGCGGCGGAGGCACGCAGACCAGCTACATGATGGCGCTGGACGACCGAATTCAGGCCGCCGCGCCAAGCTGTTACCTCTGCGGCTTTCCCGCGTTGCTGCACACCATCGGCGCGCAGGACGCCGAGCAGGACATCTTCGGCCAACTGGCCTTCGGCATGGACCACGCCGACTACATCATGATGCGGGCCCCCAGGCCGGTGCTGATGTGCACGGCCACCAAGGACTTCTTCGACATCCACGGGGCCTGGGAGACGTTCCGCTATGCCAAACGCTTGTACACGCGACTCGGGCTGCCCGAACGGGTGGACATCCTCGAGAACGACGCCGGGCACAACTACGACAAGACGCAGCGCGAGGGCGTCGCCCGCTGGATGTCGCGATGGCTGCTGGGCAAAGACCGGCCGATCACCGAGCCGGCCATCAAGTTGCTCTCGGACACGGAAGTACAATGTACGCCGCAGGGCCAGGTCATGCTCCTCGCCGGAGCCCGCTCCGCCTATGACCTGAACGAAGACTACGAGAAGGAGTTGGCCGTGCGCCGCGCCGAAATGTGGAAGACAGGCGACCGCGGCCAACTCCTGGCCAAAGTGCGACAAATTGCCGGCATCCGCCGCCTGGAAGAGCTGCCCAAGCTGAAGCCCGGGAATTTCGGAATCGTCCAGCGGAACGGCTACCGCATTCTGAAAATACTGCTTGAACCTGAAGAGGGGATCGTTTTGCCGGCACTGCACTTCATGCCGGACAAGCCAAAGGCCGGCCAGGCGGCAATCTACGTGCACGAAGACGGAAAAGCGGCAGACGCAAGCCCCGGCGGCGCGATCGAACGCTTAGTCCAGGACGGAACCACCGTGCTGGCCGTCGATCTGCCCGGCACGGGCCAGACGAAAGCGGCCTCGGAATCCGACGGCTACATGGCATACCTTTTGGGCCGCTCGTGCGTGGGCCTGCGGGCAGAGAACATTTTAATTGCGGCCCGCTGGCTGAAGGAGCAGACGCCGCCGGGACAGCCGGCCAGAGTCGGCCTGATCGCGGTCGGGCAGGCCGGCATCCCCGCGCTGCACGCCGCGGCGCTGGAGCCCGATCTATTCCAGTCGGTGCAGCTTTCCCGCCCGCCGCATGCCTGGTCGGAGGTGATCCACGTACGGCTGGCGAAGCTTCCGATCTCACAGGTCGTCCACGGGGCGCTATTGACCTACGACCTGCCGGATCTGGTTGCAACGCTCGGCGCGAAGCTCACGGATCATTGAGGATCTCGCTATGAGGCAATTGGCGTTGGTGGTTGTCGGGATGTCGCTGGTTGTGTTGTCGCTTGCCGGTGCCGTTCCGGCGGCGGAGGCAAAACCGGTTGTCCGAGGCGCCGGCGAGGTCACGATCAAGGGCGTGATGATGTGTGAGATATGTTGCACGCGAAACCTGGCGAAAGAAGCCGAGAAGAAGGCGGAGAAGACGCTGGTGCTGTTTGCCGCGGGTAGGAGCAGACAAGCCGGCGCCGCCGGGGCCGATTGGCCGAACTGGCGGGGGCCGAACCACAATGGCATCTCGACGGAGAAGGGATGGCTCACCGACTGGCCGAAGGGGGGACTGAAAGAGCTATGGAGGGTCGAACTGGGGCGGAGCTACTCGTCGGTGGCGGTCATGGACGGCAAAGTCTACACCATGGGAAGAAACGGCGACCAGGATACCGTCGTCTGTCTGAATGTCGAAAGTGGAGCGACCGTCTGGAAACACTCGTATCCAGCCGCGGAATCAGACTACGGAGGAGGGCCGCGCAACTCCGGCAGTGGACGGCAAGGCCGTTTACGCGGTGAGCGCGGATGGCCAGGCATTTTGCCTCACCGCGGTTTCGGGTCGCGTGATCTGGCACAAGAATCTCCAGAAGGAACTGGACCTTGTCATGCCGCTCCACAATTTCTCCAGTTCCCCAGTCCTCGAAGGGCAATTGTTGCTGCTGAATATGGGAACATCGGGGCTGGCCTTGGACAAGAAGACGGGCAATGTTGTCTGGAAGAGCGCGGGCGATTCGAGTTACTCCTCGCCGGTGCCGTTCACCCTTGCGGGCAAGCCTTGTGTGGCCTTCTTCGCCACCACCCAGTTGGTCGTTGTGGATCTGGCCAACGGGCGGAAAATCGGCTCTTTCGAGTGGAAGACCCGTGACAACTGCAACTGTGCCGACCCGGTGATCGTGGGAGACAAAATCTTGATCAGCTCGGCCTATGACCGCGGATCTGCCCTGATCGGCGTCAGCGGCGGCGGCGCCGCGGTGCTGTGGCATAAACCGTTCGCCTGCAAGTACGCCAGTCCCGTGCTGGTGGGCGACTACCTCTATGCGCTCGCCACTTCGGGCTGGGAGAAGGATGACCTTGTCTGCGCGAGTGTAAGGGACGGCTCGCTTAACTGGACACGGAAGAACATCGGAAGCGGCGGACTCATGGTTGCAGACGGGAAGTTGATTGTCCTGTCCCGTAGCGGCGACTTGATCCTGGCGGAGGCCACTCCAACCGCCTACACCGAGATCGCCCGCACAAGGATATTCTCGGCAGGTGCCTGTTGGAATAGCCCCGTGCTCTGTGATGGACGTATTTACGCCCGCCACGAGAAAGGGACCTTGGTCTGCGTCGAAGTGCGGGGAAAATAGTTGCCCGGGTAACTTTAGCTCCCCAGATGCTCCCCAGCCAAATCGTTGACAGGAATTCTCGTGTCGCCATAATGCGGGTAGGTTCTGGGGGAATCAAGGGAGGTTCAACATGCGCGGTTTGAGGCAATTCACGGGTTTGCTCTTGGCGGCGGCGGTGGGTGTGGCGGGTTTGGTGGCTCGGGCCGATGTCACTCAGAATCTGGCCGTGAGTGGGGATACGGCTTCTCTGGCTGCCGCGGGGTTTGGCAATCTCAACGGCGCCGGCATCAGCGTCGGCATCGTGGAGGCCGACGGCGGTCTTGCTGCGGCCTATTACGGCAACCTCGCGGCGAACGGTATCGCCCCGAATTCCAGCCTTCCCAATGGCAATCAGGACCTGCCAGGGGCGAACATTAATTTCGTGCAAACGGCGACATTGAACCTGCCGGGCGGGCAATTGCCGCAGGGCAATCCGCCCGCCGCCATTGGCCCCGGTTTTGCCGTTGGCAACCATGCCAGCGAGGTGACCGGCGTGGTGATGGGGCAGGGCATGGCCGGTCCAGCCGATAGGGGCATAGCAACGGCGTCGCACGTACAATTCGCGGCGTTGAATCCCAACGCGGCCAATATCGATCAGGATGCGGCCACGCAAATCCAACTTGTATTGCAGCAGCGCGACACTCCCGTGGTCAACATGAGTTGGGGTTTTCGGCAAGGGACCGTGGCGGCGCCCACCAACAACGGCTCCAGCCCCACGTCGCAATTCGTCGACTGGGCCGCCACCCGCTATGACGCGCTGATGGTGGTCGCCGGCAACGAGGGCGCGCCGGGCAGTTCGACCGATCTGGGCGCGCCGTCGGATTCGTACAACTCGATCAACGTGGCGGCTACCGGCGCCCGCGGATCTTACTCCAACGGCGTTTTCGTGATAAACAACGCTAGCGGCGCGGTGCTGAATTACGGGGTGGCCGCCGGTTACAACACCAGCAACTTGACCGCCGACAAGAGCCCCATCACCGGATATGGCCGGGAGAAGACCGACATCGTGGCGCCGGGAGGCGACCCGGCCACCACCGGCCTGAACGGCACCTTCGGCAGCCCGCCGGGCTTTGACAATCTGTTTCAATCCACCGCGGGCGGGCAGTACACATTCTCGTTTTCGGTCTCGGGGACGTTAACGGGCGGTACTTCCACGGTTCCCTTCTACAGCAATGATGTCTTCAACGGGACGAATCCGCCGCTGGCCGGCGGCAATGTGACGACGAACTCGGCATTTACGGGCAGCAACATCAGCCAGGCCCTGCCCGATGGCCCGCCCGCCCCGGTTTTTCCGGCGACCAATCCGGGCGGTTTCGCCAACACCGATCTGGTGTCCGCCGATTCGATTGCCGGCACCAGCTTCGCCGCGCCTTTGGTCTCCGGGGCCTCGGCCCTGCTCTACCAGTATGGCGGCAACCAGGGATTCAGCACCGATCACCGCGTCATCAAGGCCATCCTGCTCAACGGCGCGACACACACCTACTACGACCCCAACCTGGGAAGGAACCTGGCGCTGACGCAGTCGAACGGCGTGACGCCGTGGACCCGTTTGCCGGGCGCGGGCATGACCCCGTTGCTGGTGAATCCGCCCGTCACGGCCGCGCAGTTCGGCGGCTCGCCTCCGCTGGTTCGGCCGGGACTCGATCCGCAACTGGGGACCGGGTTGCTCAATGTGACCAACAGCCTGATCAACTACGCCGCCGGCCGGCAAGCACCCGGCCTGGTGAATCCCATCGGCTGGGATTTGGAGCCCGTACCCATGGGCGGGGCGGCCAATACCATTTTCGATGCCTACACGATCAACATCCCCGTCGCCGGTCTCTTCAAATCGACCCTCTGCTGGGACGATCCGGTAACCATCAACAACGCCGGCGAGAACAACACCTACTCTCCGGGCAACAGCACTTTTACCCGCGGCGAGTTGACCGAGTTGGATCTCTACCTCTTCCAGGTGCTCCCCAACGGCAGTCTGGGCCAGAATATCGACTATTCCACCAGCGACATCGACAACGTCCAATATCTTTACGACAATCTCCAACCCGGCACGTACCAGATCGACGTGGCCAACGGTAATATGGTCGTCCCGCAGGACACCACCTATGGCTTGGCGTGGTCGGTGACGCCCGTGCCCGAACCGGCAGCGCTGGCCCTCTTGGCGACCGGCGCCGCTATCGGTATGTGCACAGGGTGGAGAAGGAGGCGTCGAAGCTAAGGGGGCATCGTTGCGTGGCGCCGTGCGGCTTGGCGCGGCGGGGACCTCCAGGCGCCGCCGGCTAACCTCCGGCAAGTTTCGACGCGACGTATGCCCCATCGTATGGCCCTCGCAGATTCGTCACACGTATTCCCAGTCCTTCAGCCACTGGTAATGGCTGGGCAAGCCGGCCCAGGCGCGGTCCATGGCCCGCTCCAGCTCGGCCCGCTCGCTGTGGTCCAATTCGCGGCGTTCCGCCACTGCCAAGGCCGCGTTGTCGACCTGTTGTTGGCTGATCAAGCCCGGAATGGGCGCGGTGATTGCCGGATTGCAGAGGATCGCCCGCAGCGCCAGCCGGGCGATGCGGTTGTCCTCGTCGGCGTGGGGGCTGTCGGGAGCGCTGTCGCCCTTGAAGAGCGAATTGCTGGCGAAAGGCTTGATGCCGAACCATCCGACGTTGAGCTTCTTCATGGCCGCCCACAGTCCCGATTCGTCGGTCACCATCTTGGTCTTGGCCGTGTACGGCGTGCAGATGACCTCAAGCTGTTGGGGGAACTTCTCGATCAGCCGCTTGATGTGTGGGCGGTCGTGCGACGAAATGCCGGTGAAGCGGGCCCGGCCGCTCTTCTTGGCCCATTCCAGTGCGGCAAGCATCTCTTCGATTTCCCGGTCGCTATGTTCGCTGCTTCCCTCGTGGCACGTGATCCGCCACAGGTCGACATGCGCGAGCCCCGCCTGCTTCAATCCGTGATCGAACGCCTCCTTGAGTTTTTGCGTGATCCAACCGGCCGGTTGCGGCTTGCCCGCTTTGGCGGCGCTGGCCCATTGGTGCCCCAAGCTCCGCATCTCGCCCTCGCTCCAGGAGAAGCCCAGGTACATCTTGTCGCGGCGGCCCTTGAGCGCCTTGCTGTAGGCCAGCACTTCCTGGCCCACGCAGGCGTCGATGTAGTTGATGCCGCGATCGATGCAGCGGCTGACGACATCGTGACGATTCTTCTCGAATTCGGCGCTGCCCGCCCCCTGGGCGATCCAACCGCCGCCGATCTCCAGGCCGCGGACGACCTTGTCGATCCGCTTCCAATGTCCTCCCATGCAGACGGCCGAAATCATCAACTCCGTCTTGCCGCAACGGCGGTATTCCATCTGCGGATTGTAATTGAGGATGGGCCTGGTGTCGGACTTGTCGGGATTGCCAGCCCGCACGGTATACGTCGGCGTGAGTCCCAAGGCTGCTCCCACGGCGGCCACGGCGCCACCACGCATGAAATCGCGACGAGTTACGTTGAGATCGTCCATAAGGTATTCCTTTGCGAGCTTGAGGATGCAGGCGAGCGGCAAACGATGGCGCCCGGCGGATAGTGCGAGTATTGCCCGTCGATCAACCGCAGGCGAAGACCGATTCCAGGCCGCAGTCTAGCACGGCTGGGGAGAGTTCGTCAAGCAGGATCTATATGCGCGACGGGAGTTTTCCCATTTAGGGGCGCTTGACATGGCGCCATCCAGCAACAACACTCAGTATTGCGAGGCTGCCGTTGCGGGGTTCCGGTGGCCATGACAGAAGGTACGGACCCCGTGAATCGGAACCAAGGAAATTCTACGATGAGCAAGTTATCACGGCGACAGTTGCTGAAGTTTGGTGCGGCGGGAGCGGCAGGCGCGATGGCGGCCCCCTATTTCATTCCCTGCGGCGTCTTGGCGGCCAACGGCAAACCGGGCGCCAACCAGCGCATCACCGTGGGCGCGATCGGTGTCGGCGGTCGTGCAACCCTGTTGCTCCAACAACTGCCCGAGGATGGACAACTTATTGCCCTTTGCGACTGCAATCTGCCGCGGGCCGAAAAGTTCAAGGCAGATCACAAAGGCAACTGGCCGATCTATCAGAACTATCACCAGATCCTCGAGCGCAAGGACATCGACGCGGTGATCATTGCCACCCAGGAATGGCAGCGCGTGACCCCCAGCATTCACGCCTGCCAGGCGGGAAAAGACGTCTACGCCGAAAAGCCGTTGACGCTCTGCATTCACGAAGGCCGCGTGCTGGTCAATGCCGTGCGGAAGCACGATCGCGTCTTTCAGGTCGGTTCCCAGCAGCGGTCCATGGCCCTGAACCGCATTGCTTGCGAGGCCGTCCGCACGGGCGCCTTGGGCAAGCTCATCGAAGTGCGGGCCCCTTGCTATCCAGGCTCCGGCCCTTCGACCACCGACGTGGGACCGGGAGAGCCCGCGCCGGCCGGATTGGATTGGAACATGTGGTTGAATCAAGCGGCGTGGCGGCCGTTCAACGGGAAGTGGGGTGGCGGCGGGCGCGACTTCAACGGCGGTGAGATGACCAACTGGGGCGCACACGGTGTCGACCAGATCCAATGGGGCACCGGCATGGATGGAACCGGACCCGTGGAAATGTGGCCCACTTCGCCCGGGATTAACGGCAAAGTCGCGATGCGGTACGCCAGTGGCGTGCCGATCAGCTTCGCCCTCGATCACGGTCCTTGGGGCGGGGCCATTTTCATCTGCGAGAAAGGGAAGCTCGAGGTCAACCGCAACAAGTTCACGTCAAACCCGAAAGAGATCGCGCAGGAGTTGCTCAAGAAGGTCGACGAGGCGCAGGAAGAAAAGAAGTGGAGCGATCAGACGGCCCTCTGGCAGGCCAAGTGGCACATGCAGAACTGGATGGACTGCATTCGGACGCGGGAAAAACCCGTGGCCGACGTTGAGATCGGCCATCGCTCGATCAGCATCTGCCATTTGGCGAACATCACGCGCTGGATCGGAGAACGTTTGAAATGGGACCCGGTCAAAGAAGAGTTCATCGATAACGCTGCGGCCAACAAGTTTATCAACCGTCCCCGCCGCAAGGGCTTCGAGTTGCCGGAAACGGTGTGACGCGGCAAGTCGCATCCTATCATTTGAGCTTGAGCGGCTCGACGATCAGGCGGTTGAGGAAGCGAAGGTTCTCTTCGTTCATGCGCCGGATCGCCTCAACCGCCGTTGCCCGGTCCACCAGTTCGAAACTCTCGCCCGCCATGGCCCAAGCCTACTCCGCCGGCTTCTTCAGCTTGATCTCGCAGGTGGCCTCGACCCTGCCATACAACTCCTCGGTGTCGTAGGTCACGGTCGCCACAAAAGTTTCTTCATCGCCGGAAATCTCGATGTCCTTTGGTACTCGCCACGAGTACCCGCAGGTGCCCCCTCAGCCAAAGGGCATTTTGCCGCCCCCCAGCTTCTTGCCCGCGGAGTTGGTGATCACCACCTCCGGCTCCAACGGCGCGTAGCGAGGCACAGTCTGCGGCTTGCCATCGATCATATACTTCAGCTCCCCGATCTTCTTGCTGGTATCGGTCAGGCCGGAGAGTTGTAGGCTCTTTTCGGGAATCGCCAGCATGGCCGACAGCGTGATAGCGTCGCCCGGCTTGAAGACCTTGCCCTTGGGCGGGTTGAGAAATTGCATCTCCGCTTTTTCCGAGAAATCGAGGACAAAGGGCTTGTCCTTGCGGATTTCGATGGAGCCCGGCATTTTTCCCGCGACGGCCGGGCGGTTGTAGTTCGACCGCAAGCTGACTTGCAGGCGGCCGTAGTCCACATTCAGGAGCATCGCCTGGTACTCGCCGACGGGCAGCCGGTACTTGGCGACCCGTGCCCTTTCGACGGGCAAAGGGTAACTCATTTCGCCCAGCGGGAGCATGCTGCCCTTGGACTGGAGGATGCCGGTGAGCCCCATTTCCTTGATGTCGCGCTTGCCCGCCGACACTTCGAGCACGCCGCGCTCGCCGGAATACGGGCGGACGAAGAGGCGGTCGCCGTTGGGCGAGGCCGTGATGTTGTAGAACTCGCCGTCCGCCTCGCGGATCGTGCCCAGGGTGTTCATCCAGTAGTAGGATTGCACCTGCTTCGGGCCGTCGACGGGCGTGAGAGTCAGCGGCGAGGTGGGGCGATCCATACGGCCCAACCCGCCGTTGGCTTGCGAGAGCGTCGCCTTGTAGGCCTTCTTGCCCAGGCGGATTTCGCCTTGCCGGGCCGACGTCGCGATGAAGTTCACTGCGCCCTGACTTGGTTTTGGTTGTTGCCGTAGACGCCGTAGCTCCATTGCATGGGAACCATCCGCACCGACTGGCCTTCGCCCAGCGACACGGTAACGGCGTCGAAGACCCGCATGTTCGTCGCGTTGCCCAGCCAGCGGGCGAAGATCTTGGGCCGCTCCTTCATCAGGTGCACCACGGCGTCGTTGGTCAGGTCCATGTCGTGGTTGGCGTCGAAGTACAGCAGGTCGTACTCATCTGCCGGGGTGATCTTGATGGCCGGGTTGTTGGCCTTCTTGTTGGACTCCTCGCCGGGTTCCTTTTCCGCCGCCTTGGCCGCCGCCTTGACGGCCTCGGGCGACTGATCGAACACGAAGTAATACTTCGGCGCCACGCCCGGCTTCCCCGAATCCTGGTTCAAGACCACGAACCCGTACAGCGGTTGCTTGGAGTTGAGCTTGGGATAGGCCTTCACTTCCTTGGCCGGGCTGGCGGTCAGCGCGGCCGTGATGCCGCCAAACATGGGCGGCATGCTGCCAGCCACGTCTTGCGTCTGGTCCAAGAGGGAGATTTCCTCCATCTTGAAGGTGGATTGGTCCGCCGCGGGCGTCTTTTCGTCCGCGGCCGGGCTCCTCGGCACAAGTCCGAGGCAGATCAGGGCCATAGTCGCACCAATGGCCCAACGCTGCTTGTTCATGCTTCGCCTCCTGAGTTGGGGGAACCAGGCAGAAACCGCCGTGCTGGCGCAAACCGGCAGCCAGGGGCGTTTTCGCAGGGGTGGTGCTCGACACGAGCACCCTGCAGAGCGCCTCAGGTGAAACACCACCTGGGACAGGGGACTACGCGCACGGAGAACCTGCTTCGAAAACAACGGAGCAATAGGGCCATAATCCACCTCATGGGCTGAGTCTAACACAGGCGGGCGCCGATTGCAAGCAACCCAACAAGGATTGTTCATATACGCGGTTGTGGCCGGTCTTCGACCGAGCCTTAGGGCCCTACCGCATCGGCAGTTCCACCACGGTCGCCGGCCCCCAGACCGAATCCAGCACGGTCCCGGGCCCATGAAACTGCCGGCGGACGTAGGCCAAGGCCACACTTGCCCCGAAACCGGGCGAGTAGGCCGCTGAGGTGATCTGCCCTGCCGCCTGGCCGCCATGGGTTAATTCGCCGCCCGAAGTGGGCACGTCGGCCGTCTGGAAGCGAATTCCCGAAAGGATTTTGTTGACCGCGCCGCGGCTGTCGATCCGGGCGACAATTTCCTGCCCAAGATAGCAGCCCTTGGTCAAAGAGATGGCCTTCTCGTTCCGCCCAACCTCTTGGGGCAGGGTTTTCTCCGCGATATCAAGCCCGATGACGGGAAATCCCTCTTCGATGCGGACCGTCTCCAGGGCCCGCATGCCGCAGGCCGTCGCCCCGGATTGCCGCAGCGCCCGCCATAACGGGCCCATGTCGGCTGCTTCACCAGCAAGGGCGAAGTTCTGGAACCCACGCTCCTGCAGCCGGCGGACCATCAGCGGGCGGCCGTTGAACTGAACATCGACATTCACCATATATTGGTCTCCCTCTGACAGGTTTACGGCCGTGAGACGCTGGACGATCCCGGCTGATTGCGGCCCGGCGAGGATCAACTCGCCCCACTGCGAGCTGCGATCGTGGAGTTGCACGTCCTCGCGGATCAGGTAATAGTCGAGGTGGGAGCAGAGGGCTGGCCCCAGGCCGGCCGCCGTGTGCAAGACCAGGGAACTCGGGCCGGCATAAACAAGCACATGGTACAGAATCCGGCCGTTGGCGTCCGCGAGGAACGTCTCGCACCCCTCGCCAGGCTGGATTTGATCGAGCTTGTTCGTGCAGAGCCGATTGAGAAACTCGGCCCTCTGGCTGCCGGTGATTTCGACCTGCGCGACGTTCGGCGGCCGGAAAAGCCCCGCCTGCTGGCGGAATGCCCGATACTCGGCCTCCCAGTCGCCAAAATCGACGGCGACCGGTCCCCAAGGGGTATCGCGCAAAACGGCCCCCTCATTACCAAGAATGTCCACGATTTCATCCACGGCTTCCATCGAAAAATCGCCTTCCATCCAGAATCCAAGTTGACACGAAGCGAAATAGACCGATAATTCAAATTAGACATGTTTATATGTCGAATTTCAAGACCTCGAAGAATTCTACCACTCAGCTAGGGATTAGAAACGGTTATGGCAGTGAAACTTACTGAACGGGCGGCCAAAGAACTGAAGCGGCTTTTTGCGGAGAAGAACAAGCCGGAAACGACCATCGTGCGGCTCGGTGTGGCCGGGGGTGGATGCAGCGGATTCGAGTATCGCATGGAATTCACGGAAGACACGGCGAGCGACGACCAGCTTTCCGAGAGCCAGGGGCTCCGCCTGGCGGTCGATCCCCGCAGTGCCCGGCTTGTCGATGGAACCGAGATCGACTTTCACGACGATCTATTGAAACGGGCCTTCGTCTTCCATAACCCGCTGGCGGTGAAGACCTGCGGCTGCGGAACGTTGTTCAAGGCATAGGGCCGCCAAGAGGCAAATGGGGAAAGAAGACAGGGGAAGAAATAGATTAGCTGGGGGGGATGAGCGCTCGTAGTCCCGCCTTCAGGCGGAATTGCGCCCAAAAGGCGGGACTACAAGCAGCCCGCTCACACCTAATACCGGAAGAGCCATAGAAGTCGGGATTACGCGCAAGCAGGTTTTTCTGGCTTGGTTCAGAAACGGGGACTGGCTCCGAGCCGAATAGCGATTAGGCCGCAAGAAATGGACGCCGGCGAGGTGCCTGTCCCCATTTCTGAACCAAGCCGTTTTTCTGCCCTCTGCCCTCCCCCTGTCACCTTTTCGGCATGGTTCAGAAACGGGGACTGGCTCCGAGCCCAGTAGCGAATAGGCCGCAAGAAATGGACGCCGGCGAGGTGCCTGTCCCCATTTCTGAACCATGCCACCTTTTCCGTCCGTGGATTTTCAGCGTTTGTCTTTTCAGGCTATAATCGGACAAACGCAGGTCCGCCGACGAAAGAGGTATCCCGCTGATGATTGCACCAGGTCCTAACGTACCACAAGAAAACCTCGGGCCCGAGTCGGTCCGTTTGCGCAACGGGGGAATGCCCGCGGCGGGCCTCGCAGAGCCCGCACGCTCTCACGTCGGCGGCACGTCGATGACAAGCGGGCTCATGGCAGTTGCCTGGCGGAATCGCTGGATCGTGGCATTGAGCACCGTGGCGTGCGTAGCGGCCGCCTACGCGTACCTGCTCATGGCCACTCCGTTGTACACGGGCCAGGCACGGATCGTGGTGGAACAGCTTGGCCCCAAGTTCCTGGACAACACCACGATGGATGTCCCGCAATCGACCACCTTCCTTTACACGCAAGCGGAGCTCATCAAGTCGACCCCCGTCCTGGAGAAGGCCGTAGAAACGGCGTACAAGAGCCAACCGAAGGCCTTCGAGGCAGTCGCCAATCCGGCGACGTTTCTCAAGAAAGCGCTGGTCGTTGCCGTCGGCAAGACCGACAACATCATCAGCGTAGCGCTGGAACTGCCCGATCCTCAAGAGGCCGTGCTGATCGTCAATGGCGTGGTCGATGCTTACGTGACCAGGTGTGCCGAGCAGAAACGCTCGACCACGGTCGAGGTCGTGAAGATCCTCAACAAGGAAAAGAAGAAACGCGACGCGGAACTCGAGCAACGTCGCAAGGAGGTCGATCAGTTCCGCCAGGAGAACCCCCTTTTGTCGCTCGGCGATGGAAGCGCGAATCTGGTCACCGGCCGCTGCCTTCAGCTCTCGGGGGAGTTGACGCAGGCCCAGTTCGACGTGATTCAGGCCAAGGAAAGGGCCAACCTCTTTGCCCAGATGCGGGCCAACCCGGAACAGAGGGCCAAATTACTCGCAGCGGCGGTGGCCCAGGGCACGATCAAAGTGGATGAGTTCTTGAAACAGCAAACCGACGTCCAGGAACTGGCGCTGGCCACCGAGCGCAGGAAGTTCGACGAAGGGCATCCCAAGGTCAAGGATCTCAGGGGACCGCTCGATGAGATCCGCAAGCGGGCCCGCGAGCAAGAGACGGTGGCGCTGGACGCCTACCTGGACGGCGTGCAGCAGGAGAACAACCTGCAGGCCCGCCTGGCGCAGACGAAGCTCGAGAAACTGCAGCGAGACTACGATGTGCAGCTTGAATTGGCCACCAAGGCCATGACGAAGGCCTCCGAGTATCCGTTTCTGAAGGAAAACCTGGACCGGACGGAGAGGCGATGCGATGTGGTGATCGATCGGATCATGGACCTGAGCGTTGCGGAAGACGTGGGCGCGTTGAACATCAACGTCATTGAACCCGCCGAGGCGGTGGATATGCCGACTAGCCCGAAGAGGACTCGCACTTTGGGGATGGGCCTGGCTGTGGGGCTGATGTTCGGTTTCGGCCTGGCCTTTCTGCGCGACTTCCTCGACCATCGGCTGCGGTCGGCTGATGAGATCACGGCCCTGCTGGAACTGCCGCTGCTGGGCGTGTTGCCGCACGTCAAGGGCAAACACGATCGCTCGGTCGCCGGGCAGATGGTGGCCGCCCGCCCGCGGTCGGAGATCGCCGAGTTGTTCCGCACGCTGCGGACGTCGATCTACTTCGGCCTGCCGGAAGGCCAGGTCAAGACGATCCTGGTGACATCGCCTTCGCCCGCCGACGGCAGGTCGACCGTGGCCAGCAACCTGGCGATCGCCATGGCGCAAACCGATCAGTCGGTGTTGCTGCTGGAGGCCGATTTCCGCAAGCCGTCGCAGAAGGAGATCTTCGGGCTGGAAACGAAGGCCGGTTTTTCGGGCGTTTTAACGAACCAGGAGCCGCTGGATGGAGCGATCGTGGCGACGGAGACCAAGCGGTTATCGCTGCTGCCGTGCGGCCCGATTCCACCGAACCCGGTGGAGATCCTCAACAGCAAGGCGTTCCGGGACGCCCTGGAGGAGTTGTCGCGGCGGTACGACAAGATTGTTATCGACGCGCCGCCGGTGGCGCCGGTGGCCGATGCCCGCGTGCTGGGCGCACTGTGCGATATCACGCTGCTGGTGGTGCGTGCGGAGAAGTCGACGCGGCGGCAGAGCTTGGGGGCCCGCGACGAGCTTATGAGCCTGGGGGCAAGGATTCTGGGCGTGGTGGTCAACAGTGCGCCGAGCGGGAAGGGGAGTTACGGGTACGGGCGGTACGGGTACGGCGGGCGTTATGGATACGGCCGGTATGGATACGGTGGCGACGGCGGCTATAACTACGATGACCAGCCGGAGAAGGAGAAAGCGGACCAGGCAGGAAAGGCGTGAAGGAGGGCTTGCCGAGCGATGGGTTTGTGGTAAACTTGGCCATATCATGACTCGTATGACTTGCGGAGAGTTTCTGGTAAGATGGGAAGACAGGTGTCGGATCCGGTGCCATGACCATTCTAGCGGCCGCAAAATGCCAGTCAGTAAGTCGTTATTCGGAAAAGATTTGGGGGCGTAGCTCAATTGGTTAGAGTACCGGACTGTCGATCCGGTGGTTGCGGGTTCGACCCCCGTCGCCCTCGCTTAATAAGCCCTTACTGCTAAAGCAGTTAGGGCTTTTTTTGCGCTGGATTGATGGTACCCAATTCCAAGAATTCGCCTCATTTTGCATGTTCTTGCCGGAATTCCGAACCGGATTCTGTATCGTTGATCGGCATCGTGACCAGATCCACGGTTTCGCCACTGGCAGCATGAGAACACGACGTCGAAGATCGTGCCAGCCTCACCCCATCGTTGGCATTCCATGCCCGCCGACCGCCCCCGCGATCTGACCTGACCTAACCCTTTGCGGAAATGGGACTTATTGTCCTTAACTTGTTGCTCCGCCACCGTAGCGGGGGTAGAATCAGGTTTTTCCCAGAACTTTTATGCTGCTGGTCCACCTGGCGAAGCCGCCTACCCCAATGGAAGCACAGGAGCAATGGCACGGCTTGAGGATTTGACGCGCGATACTGCTGTGCGAGGCATCCTTTCGGATGCCCTGGTCACGGTCGTGGACGTGAAGTGGATCGGCAATGCCGCTATCGAGCTTACGTACAAGGACTCCACGGGGCGGCTGGGAAATGAACTGATCTACCGCGACCGAGAAGCCACCCTGGAAGTGGTAACGTCCGGTCGTCCGTGGAGCTTCGACGGCGATGGACGGATGTTCCGCCTGGTCTCGGAAGCCAAGCGGATCGGGATGGCCTACCTCTTTGACCCGTTGCTCGCGGTCCACACGTCCCTGGTCGAACCGCTTCCGCATCAGATCACGGCGGTCTACCAGGAGATGTTGCCCCGCCAACCGCTAAGGTATTTGCTGGCGGATGACCCAGGCAGCGGCAAGACGATCATGACGGGGTTGCTGTCGAAGGAATTGCAGGTTCGTGGCGACGTGCAGCGCTCGATGATCGTCTGCCCCGGCAATCTTGCCGAGCAATGGCAAGACGAAATGGAGCGCCGCTTCCATCTGCCATTTGAGATCATGACGAATGACAAGCTCGAATCGGCGCGAACCGGCAACTGGTTCCAAGAGAACAACATGGTCATCTGCCGACTGGACAAACTCAGTCGGGATGAGGAGCTTCAAGAGAAATTGAAGCAAAGCGATTGGGATCTGATCGTCTGCGATGAAGCCCACAAGATGTCGGCTTCATTCTTCGGGGGCGAGGTCAAGGCCACCAAGCGCTACCGCCTGGGCCAGCTACTCGGCGGCATCAGCCGACACTTCTCTGCTTCTGACCGCCACGCCCCACAACGGAAAGGAAGAGGACTTCCAGTTGTTCATGGCCCTGCTGGACGGCGACCGTTTCGAGGGCAAGTTCCGCGATGGCGTCCACTCGGTCGATGCATCCGACCTGATGCGCCGCTTGGTCAAGGAAAAGCTGCTCAAGTTCGACGGCACGCCGCTCTTCCCCGAGCGATTGGCGTACACGGTGAATTACGACCTCTCCGACGCCGAAGCGGACCTCTACAAGCAAGTCACGGATTACGTCCGCGAAGAATTCAACCGTGCGGAGGCATTGGAGAACGAGGGTCGCAAGGGGACGGTCGGCTTCGCGCTGACCATCTTGCAACGTCGGCTCGCATCGTCCCCGGAGGCCATCTACCAGTCGTTGCGCCGCCGCCGCGAGCGACTGGAGAAAAGGCTGCGTGAAGAGCAATTGCTGAGACGCGGCGGCGAGGCCCATCTTGCGCCCAGTGCCGGTCTGCCGGTCTACACGCTTGACGATCTGGACGACCTGGATGACGCCCCCGATGCCGAAGTCGAGGAAGCCGAAGAGGTCGTGGTCGATCAGGCGACGGCGGCACGCACCATCGCGGAACTCCAGGTCGAGATCGGGATGCTGAAAAAGCTGGAACATCTGGCCTACAAGGTTCGGCATTCGGGCACCGACAGAAAATGGGATGAGTTGTCGAAGCTCCTGCAAAACAACTCCGAGATGTTCGACGCGCACGGGCATCGCCTCAAGCTCGTCATCTTCACGGAGCATCGCGACTCGCTGAACTACCTTCATGATCGGACAGGATCTCTCCTGGGGCGTCCCGAAGCCGTGGTCCTAATCCACGGCGGCATGGGGCGCGAGGAACGTCGCAAGGCCCAGGACGCATTCATGCAGGACAAGGAAGTCGAGATCCTCATTGCCACCGATGCCGCCAGTGAAGGCATCAACCTTCAGCGTGGGCACCTGATGGTCAATTACGATCTTCCCTGGAATCCGAACCGTCTGGAGCAGCGGTTCGGCGCATCCACCGCATCGGGCAGACGGAAGTGTGCCACCTTTGGAACTTGGTAGCCAAGGATACCCGCGAGGGCGAAGTCTACCATCGGTTGCTTGAAAAGCTGGATGAAGAACGCCGCGCCCTTGGTGGTCAAGTCTTCGACATCCTGGGGCGGCTCTCAACTATCGACCGCTTGTTGACGAAGAATTGACCTTAGCCGACAACCGCCTAAAGGCGGAACCCCAACCTGCTGGGGTTCCGCCTTTAGGCGGTTGACCGCCCTGGTTGGCACCGAGGTCGAAGTCACCCTGGAGGTCCACGCTAAGATTCCCGATGGCGCATCGCCCGAACTGGTGCGGACCATCACCGAGAATTGCCGCACGCTGCGGTTTGAGAATTACGGGTTTGAGGAGACGTAATGGACACGCTCCAGTACGAACCATCGCCGGGTGTGCCCAGTTCTTAAGGAGGTAACACGCAATGATGTCACATGGTTTTTTTGAAACACTCAGCGAATGGTTAGATCACTTCAGAGATGATTGTCGCAGAAAAGAATTTGCGGAGTTTCTGCTGGCATTAGTTGAATGGAGATCGACTCAGATTATCGTAGGAATGTTGAAAGAGGGATTAACGGATTTTGGAGCATACACACCACAGATTCTAGATCTTTCTGGGATACAGTTGGGGCGGACCCGGCGCGCTGGACAGTTTTTGGGTAAAGTTAAGGTGTGCTGTTTTGACTGAGACTAGCGGCCCGCGACACCCCTCCCAGGTGTCGCGCGGCCGCAAAGCCGCCAGTACCTTTTGTTCTGCTAAAAGACTCTCCAGCCTAAGTCGGCCGTAGGCCGAAATTTTAGCGCCGAAATTGTCGTTGTTTTTGTCGTCGATCGGCCCAGTACACGTCCCATGGATATTGGTTATCTAACGATTGATGTGGTCTACGACGACAGTAGAAGTCGAAGTACCACGTCAAGCCCGCCTTCAACTCGGCTACCGTTTCGTAGCCCTGCAAGTACACGTTCTCGTACTTCACGCTCCACCACAGCCGTTCGATGAACACGTTGTCCAAGGCGCGGCGACGGCCATCCATGCTGATCGCAATCCCCTGCTGTTCCAGCACGCCCGTGAAAGCCTGGCTGGTGAACTGCGTCCCCTGGTCGGTGTTGAAAATCGCCGGCCGACCGCGACGTAACGCGGCCCGGAGGGCCTCCACACAAAAGTCGCTGTCGAGCGTATTCGACAGGCGCCACGCCAGTACGTATCGGCTGTGCCAATCCAAAATTGCAACCAAATACATGAATCCGTGCTGCATCGGCACGTAGGTGATGTCCGCGCTCCACACCTGGTCCGCCGCCGAAACCACGACGTCCCGCAGCAAATACGGGTAAATACGATGGTCTGGATGCGGCTCGCTGGTCCGCGGCCGCGGGTAGATCGCCTCGATCCCCATCACCCGCATGAGACGCTGAATGCGTTTGCGGCCCACCGCATAGCCTTCTTGCTGCAAACTCCATGTCAGTCTCCGTGATCCGTAAAAAGGCAAGCGAAGGTGTACCTCGTCCATGATCCGCATCAGCTTCAAATCCTCCGCCGACGTTTCCATCCTTTGGTAATAGCACGATGAACGCGACAAGCCCAGCAACTCGCATTGCCTGGTGATGCTCAGGGCCGCGTGGTCCGAGTCGATCAGCCGCCGCAACTCAGTGATCGAACTGGGCAGCTTTTTTTTTGAGCCACTCGAGCTCGACCTTCAGCCGGCCGATCTGTTGGTACAGGTCGTCCAGCAGGGCCTCACGATCTTCTCGTTGGCCATCGTCCGCTTCCGTAAAGACAAGCTCGATATTGGCCAGGAGCTTGCGTTTCCACTGGCTGACCAGGTTGCCATGCACGGCGTACTGACTGGCCAATTCACTGATCGTCTTGTCTCCACGCACCGCCGCCAAGGCCACCTTCGCCTTGAACGTCGAATCGTAACGCTTGCGACTCCGTCGCTTCGCCATCGCTGAATCCTTTCTGAAACTCGGTTAAGGGCATCCATTCCACACCTTAACCGCGCGCCCAGTTTTCCGGGTCCCGCGCAAGTCTTCAGATCTCCGCAAAAGACTGGAAGAAGAAAGATACGATATCCGTCTTTGGGAAGACAAGTATTATTACTCTTACCTGAAAATGTACTCCATGTATAAGGAGATTGTGAGCAGCTTCCCGAGAAAGGAGCAGCAGATATTCTTGAGGCACGACGAACCGCCCACCTCATTATTCGAATTTCTTTATCGTCATTTTTTCCCAACAGAACCAAGCCGAATAGTTGAAGAATACAAAGATCGCAGGATGAATCGCTGGTGATGTTGTTCCGGCAGGCGAGAAAAATCTTTTATGGGGGGCCGGTGACGATGGCGGGTAACGGTCGATGATCAAGAGGCGGTAGGCGGCATGACGGCATTGGCCAGCGTTTGCCGATAGTTCCAGGGCATCCAGTTCGCCGGATTCAAGCCCGCCTGATCCGCGTGACACTCCAACGCCGTGAGGTAGTCGAAAGGATTCGCCCCACAGAGTCGGCTCGTGTGGATCAGGCTCATGAAGATGTCTCCCACACGGGCGCCACGAGGGGTCGAGGGCCCGACAGCCGCAAAGAGGCCGGCCGCCGCGCCGGCGGCCACGAAATCACGGCGTGAGAAGCGTTGGTTCATGTCAACCTCCCTCTCAGTGTCCGTGTTGTGCGAAGAGAACGACTTTGCCAATACCATGACGGACGAAGGCGTTCTCCAATGCACGGAGGATTTCGAACGATCGGAAGGATTCTGCTTTCGCACGGCCGCTGGCCGCACCTGGGGCCATGTGCTATACTCGGGTCGCAAAGAAGGGGAGGGATTTATGGCATCCACGAGACGGTTTCCGGTATCGTATTTCGAATTATGGCCAAGACATTCGACGAACTTGTCAAACGGACGACCACGAAAAAGACGCGGGCGCGGGCGGCTGTCCGCACTCAGGAACTGCTGGCCGAGCTGCTGCTAAGCGAAGTCCGGCAATTGACCGGCAAGAGTCAGCGGCAGATAGCCGAATTCCTCGGCATCAAGCAGCCTAGCCTGTCGAAACTGGAAAAGCAGTCCGATATGCAGATTTCGACGCTGCAAAAGATCGTCAAGGCACTTGGCGGCGAGCTTGAGGTTCTGGCAAGGTTCCCGAAGGGAACCGTAAAGATCGACCAGTTCGACCCCTCGCACCGCCGGCCGGGGCATCCCGTGCCTCAAGAACTTCAGCTAACCTGATGGGCTGTTGTGGGGGTGCTTGAAATCCATTCAAGGGCTGACGACGGCACCAGACTTCTGCGGCCCGTTGCTATCGCAAGAACTTCTTGTTTTTCGGAAGCGAGAACGCAAGACGGCGGCGACGCCCTACACGCTGGTGCAGAGTGCCCGACGGAACTGCGTGGACGTATGGCCGTACCTCACCGACGTGCTGCGTCGCATGCCAGTCGTTGCTCTTCCATCGCGAATAGCGGTCCCGGCCATTGTTGACGAAGTGGGCGCCGCTCAGACCCGTAAAGAAAAGCACCTGCGTGGCCATTAGGCCGCGAGGCCCTGCGCACAGCCAGGCCCGGAGCCCCGACTGCTCCTGGGGGCAACCGCCGTTTGCAGTCCTCGACGTCGATGCTGAGTGTTCGCGGATTGTTGGCCGCACCTGGGGCCATGTGCTATACTCGGGTCGCAAAGAAGGGGAGGGATTCATGGCATCCACGAGACGGTTTCCGGTATCGTATTTCGAATTGTTGCTGGCGGCGGGCATCGTTGCCCCGCATGGCTTGCTGTCCGCCGAGAAGGCTGCCCCTGAAAAAACCAAGCCCGAAAGCGCGATCGTGTGGCACGACTGCAAGGACATCGGGGTGGAGGGCAAGGGATGGACCGGCACTGGGGCGCCCTACGACCGCCTGCCGGCGAAGGCCGAGGGCAAGGTTCCGAAACAAGACTGGCAACTTGGCCATCACAGCGCCGGGCTGTGCGTCCGCTTCTTGACCGATGCGCCGTCGCTTCAAATCCGTTGGACGGTCGTGGACTCGGACCTTGCCATGGCCCACATGCCGGCCACGGGGGTCAGCGGCCTGGACCTGTATGCCAAGGACAAGGCGGGACGATGGCAGTTCGTCCACAACTGCCGGCCTTACAGCGTGTCCAATACGAGCACGTGCACCCTGCCTCCCAGCGAGGAATTCCTTCTCTATTTGCCGCTCTACAACGGCGTGAAATCGGTCGAGATCGGCGTTGCCAAGGGCCGCACGCTCGCGAAGCCCGAAACGGCCGCGATCAATCGCCGCAAGTCGATCGTCTTCTACGGTACGTCCATTACCCAAGGGGGCTGCGCGTCGCGTCCGGGCATGGCCTTCCCGGCGATCGTCGGCCGGCGGCTCGACGCCACGATCATCAACCTGGGCTTCAGCGGCAGCGGCCGCATGGAGCCGGAGTGGGCCGATCTGCTGGCCCAGATCGATCCCACGGTCTACGTCCTCGATACGCTGGGGAACATGTCCGTCGAGCAGGTGTCCGAGCGCGTGGGGCCGTTCGTAAAAAGACTTCGCCGGGCCCGCCCGAACACGCCGATCCTGCTGGTTGAGGATGCCAGCCTGAAGGCAATCAGCCCGACCGACAAGGGCCGCGCCCTGCGTGCAGCTTTTGAGAAACTGACTTCGGAAGGCGTGAAGGATTTGCACTTCCTGTCCAACCAGGGAATGTTGGGGGATGATGGCGAGGGCACCGTGGACGGGATCCACCCCAACGACCTGGGCATGATGCGCCACGCCGACGTGTTCACCAAGGCGCTCCGTCCGTTGCTGCAAGGGGCGCAGCGGCAGGACGGGTCTTCCAATGTCGAGGACCGGCCCGGCAGACAGGTCCGGGCCGGCAGGCTGGACCTGCCTGACGGCGACATGATGAAACGCCATCTGCGCCGCCAGGTGGAACTCGCCACCCAGCGATGGGAAGCCGAGTACGAGGCCCGGACCACGCCCAAGCAGATCGCGGCCTGGCAGAGGCAATGCCGCGCGCGGCTCTGGCAGGTGCTCGGCGCGCAGCCGGAACGCACGCCGCTGAACGCCCGGACCACGGGCAAGGTCCAGCGCCCGGGTACGTGATCGAGAAGGTCATCTTCGAGAGCCAGCCGGGGTTCCACGTCACGGCCCTGCTGTTCCTGCCGGAGAAGGCCGAGTTCAAGCCGCCCTACGCGGGCGTGGTTGTGCCGGTCGGTCATACCGGCAACGGCAAGGCATGGGATGAGTACCAGGCCATGGGCGCTCTGCTGGCCCTGAACGGGATGGCAGGGCTGGTCTACGACGCCATCGACGAGTCGGAGCGGCTTCAATACGGGAATGAGCGCGGGCCCTTCGTGTTCGACAAGATGTGGGGCCGGGAGTTGCACGGCACGTATGGGCATATGATGATCGGCGTCGGCAGCATCCTGGTGGGCCGCAATACGGCGTGGTTCGAGGTCCTGGACACGATCCGCGCGATCGACTATTTGCAATCGCGGTCCGAAGTCGACCCGCGGCGGATCGGCTGCACGGGCCATAGCGGCGGCGGTATCATCACGGCCTATGTGCTCGCTTTGGACGACCGGGTACAGGCGGCCGCGCCGAGCGGCTTTCTCAGCTCGCTGCCCACGCAAATCGAAACGGGCGGCTGCCAGGATGCCGAGCAGCAGACGTGGACGGCCCTGACCGCGGGCCCGCAGCCGACCGACTTCTTGATGCTCCGCGCGCCGCTGCCGACCCTCGTCTGCGCGGCCACCAAGGACCAGTACTTCGACATCCGCGGCGCGTGGCGGACCATTCGCTGCGCCAAGCGGCTGTATACGCGGCTGGGGGCCCCCGAGCGGATCGAGATCCTGGAGACCGACGGCCCACACAACTACAACCGCATCCAGCGCGAGGTCATCGCCCGGTGGATGTCGCGTTGGCTGCTCGGCAAGGACCGGTCGATCGTTGAGCCGCCGATCAAGCTCCTCACCGAGCACGAGGCCCAATGTACGCCCGAGGGCCAAGTGATGCGGCTCCCCGACGCGCGGTCGGCCTACGACATCAACGAAGACTACGAGCGCGAACTTGCCAAACGACGCGAGGCAGCGTGGGCCAACAAGGACCTGACCGCGCTCCTGGAACGGGTCCGCCAGATCGCCGGTATCCGCCGGCTGGACCAGTTGCCGCCGCCGAAAGTCGAGTATTTTGCAGGGCCCGCTGTAGCGGGCGGCGCGATCGTAGTGCGGGCTTTAGCCCGCGGCGAGCCGGCGGTTGCGGCAACCCCGGATCGGGCTAAAGCCGGCACTACGGAACGGCCCGGCTACCGGATCGAAAAACTCGAACTGCGGCCGGAAGAGGGCATCGTGCTGCCGGCCCTGCTCTTCGTGCCGGGAAAGGCAGCCTCCGGCCGGATCGTGCTCTACGTGCACGAGCGCGGAAAAGAGGCCGATGCGGCGCCCGGCGGTCGCATCGAACAACTCGTCCTCGGCGGCGCTTGCGTGCTGGCAGTGGACCTCCGCGGCACGGGCGAGACGCAACCGGCCGGGCTGAGCGCCTATGGCCTGATCGGCACGGACTGGAAGGACATCTCCACGGCTTACTGCCTTGGCCGCTCCTACGTCGGCATGCGCGCGGAGGACATTTTGATCGCTGCACGCTATGCGGCGAAGCACCTCCCCGGCGGCCCGGTTGACGCGGTGGATTTGGTTGCCGTGGGCAACGTCGGCGTTCCCGCACTGCACGCAGCCGCGCTCGAGCCGGCATGGTTCCGCTCGGTGAAGCTCTCGCAGACGCTCGTCTCGTGGGCGAGTGTGGTCCATTGCCGCCTGACGTCACTCCAATATGTGAATGCCGTTCACGGCGCCCTTTTGGAATACGATCTTCCGAACCTGGCTGCCACATTAGGCGACAAGCTTACGGTGGAAGACCCGAGAGACGGCGCCGGAAAGCCGATCGCGCGGAGGTAGGACGGGGTTAATTGTCGCGTCGGCATGGTTCATATTTCACCGCGTCGGCCGCCGGCCGTCCCGCCGGCGGCGACTTGCTAAAAAACATAATCTATTTACGCAGTCGTATAAGCTTCTGCATGGTATACTGGTCTACGATTCAGACGTAAGCGGCGTCGGCGCCACCCAGGTAGGGCGGGCCGAGTGAAACGAGTCCCACCATCCTTGATTCCTTGATATAGCGCGTTCTTGGTGGGACTCGTAGAACTCGGCCCACCCTACTTGGCTCCCGACCCCGCCCACGTTGGGCGCGGGTCTCCCGACCCTGCCCACGTTCGGCGCGGGTCTCCCGACCCCGCCGAAACAGAGTTTCCTTCATCCCTGCCCCCAAACCACTTCGAGGCCCCTCCCATGGTTCGGTTGAACATGAGCCAACAGTCCACATCGCGTCGAGTATTCCTGAAGGCTTCGGCGGCGGCAGCGGCAGGCGCCGTGCTGGCGCGCGACCTTGCCGCGGCGGAACCGGCAGTCGGCCCGACCGCAGCGCAGAAAGCGTGGATGCGCCTCGGTTACGGCATGTTTATCCACTTTGGGCCCAACACGATCCTGGGGGTGGGGTGGGGCGACGGGAAGTTTCCCCCGCGCGGGTCGTCTTCCCCAAGCTCAGCACCCGCCAATGGGCGGAGGTCGCGGCCGAGGCGGGCATGAAGTACGCCGTCCTGACCACGAAGCACCACGATGGCTTCTGCCTCTGGCCCAGCAAGTACACCGATTATTGCATCAAGAACTCGCCGCAGCACCGCGACATCGTCGGCGAGTTCGTCACCGACTTCCGCAAGGCCGGGATCAAGCCGGGCTTCTATTATTCCACCTGGGACCGCCACCATCCCCAGTACGAGAACGACGCGGCCTACGCGCAGTACATGCGCGACCAGGTGAAGGAACTGCTCACCACCTACGGCGCAGCCGTGGAGTGGTGCTTCGATGGTTCGTGGGACAAGGACCATCCGACGCGGCGATGGGAATATGACCCGGCCTGGGAGAAGGATCCCCAATCCGGCCTGAAGCACGGGGAGCGATACGAGTGGAAGGCGCTCTACGAGTTGATCCACCAACTCCAACCCGACAGCATCGTGCTGCACAACTCCAGCAGCGATCGGCCCGGGGGAATTCGCTACTTCCCGGTCGATGCGCGGACCGCCGAACATTTCGACTTCGTGTATCATGGCAAAGTCGTCGAGCTGCGGCGGGATCCGGTCTTCGAGAAGCCCGGCGGCGAGAAGGTGTACCTGCCGCTGGAATGTCAAGCGACGCTCACGCCCGCGTGGTTTTGGAGCAAGAGCGATTTCCTTGTGCATACTTCGGCGGCGACGATCGTCGACTGGTATCGGCGGGCGCGCGCGGCGGACGGCAACCTGCTGCTGAATCTTGGACCCGATGCCGATGGCCTGGTCCCCGAGTATCACCGCCCGTTCCTCAAGGCGGCCGCGAAGGAACTGTCGCGGTAGGCGTGCGTCGGCCTGGCGGAAAGTCTACGTCAACGGGTAACCTCTTTTTTTGAGGCCCCCTGTCATGAAGAACCTCCCAGCGACCCGCGCCGGCTGCATTTGCGCGGCCCTTCTCGTGTTTGCCGTCCTCTATGCGTCGGTCTCCGCGCGCGAGCCCAAGACCGATCTGGACATCCCCCAGCAGGACGACAAAACCATGCAGTGGTTTGCCGACGCCAAGTTCGGCATGTTTCTCCACTGGGGCGTGTACGCGGTGCCGGGCTACGGCGAGTGGTACATGTATTGGTCCGCCGTGCCCCCCGAGAAGTATCGGAAACTCGCCACCGACCAGGGCGACGGCGTGTACTTCGACGCCAAGGATTACGATCCGGCCGAGTGGGCCAAGATCGCCAAGGAGTCGGGCATGAAGTACATGTGTCTCACGGCCCGGCACCATGAGGGCTTCGCCCTGTTCGACAGCAAGCATCCCCAGGCCTGGACGAGCCTGCAGACCCTCCACCGGGACCTGTATGCCGAGTACGTGAAGGCCTGCCGCGCGGCAGGCCTGCGCGTCGGCCTCTACTACTCGCCCCTGAGTTGGCGCTATCCCGGCTACTACGACGTGACGGGCACGGACTGCAAGAAGAACAACTTTCAATACAAGACCGACCCCGCGCACAAGGAAGACGCGCGCGTGATGAAGGAAGAGGTCTACGAACAGGTCCGCACGCTGTTCAAGAACTACGGGCCATTCGACTACGTGTTTTGGGACGGCGCTTGGCTCGCCCAGCAAGGCACCGACCGGGACGCCGCCTTCTTCTGGGAGCCCGGCAAGTACCGCGATCCGAACAATCCGTGGAAGGTCGGCCGGGCCTACGCCGATTTCGACGAAAACGGCAAGCCGCTGGGCCTGATGGGCATCGCGCGCAAGTACTCGCCGCAGGTCATCTGCAACCCCCGTTCGGGCTGGATCGGCGACGTGGGCGTGAGCGAGGGCGGCGAGGAAGTGAAAGGCCCGGTCCGCAAGGACTATTGGGAGAAGTGCTGCAATCTGAATCAGGAGGGGTGGGGCTATTGCACCAAGCAGAACCTCTTGACCTATGAAGAAATCGTCCGCTACCTGGCAAACGTCTCAATGCGCAACGGCAATCTGCTCTTGAACTTCGGTCCCGACCGGCACGGCCGCATCCCCGCCAGCCACGTGGCCATTGCCAAGCGCGTGGGAAACTGGCTCAAGATCGTGGGCGACAGCATCTACGGCACGCGCGGCGGCCCCTGGGACCCGGTGGACGGCCAATACGGATTCACGTATAAGACCGGCAAGTATTTCGTGCACATCCTGCCGGGTTATCAAGGAAATGAACTGACCTCGCCCGCAATCACGGGGAAGATCGCACGCTGCTTTGACCTCTACACCGGGAAGGACCTGCCCCACACGCAGAAGGCCGACGGCACGTTGCACGTCACGGGCATCGACCGCCAGGCGCACCCAGCGGATACGGTGATCGAATTGCAAATTGCAAATTGAGAATTGCGGATCGCAAATTGTATAAACTTTCTACGCAAAGGTATAAAACATAATCGTTGCGTTTTTGGGAGAGTAGGTTCATAATCCCCATAGGTGCGTGGTCGGGAGACCACGCCCGAGCATCCCCATAGGTGCGTGGTCGGGAGACCACGCCCGAGCGTGTGGGAGACCACGCCCGAACCGTGACCACGCCCGAGCGCGGCGTTTCCCATCCCAAGCCCAGGGTCACGGATGTCCGAAGAAAAATCTTTTTGGGGGGTGGGTGAAACACGCGCAAAACGCTTGACACGTTTGTAGAATTTTGTTAAATTAAGTGAGTATATTCCCCAACTCCAACATGAGGCAGCGTAGCACTCGGACATCCGGATTCTGATCGGCTCAGAACGGCCCGGCGTGCGTTTCTGATTTTTTGGCTCACTTGCTTTGGGCCGGTCCCCAGGAGTTTCCAGAGGCCGGGTGTTCCGGTTTCTGCTCCGATATTGGGCCGGTTCCGAAGTGTTGTGCGAGGCCGGGCGCTGCTGCCTTTGCTCCGATAGTGGGCCGGTTCCCAAGAGTTTCCAGAGGCTGGATGCTGCTGCCTCTGCCCCGACAGGTTGCGCGATTTTCAACTGCTATTCAATCGAGGTCACCGATGATGCTGAGAATGCGAAACGGACGGTTGGCGGTCCTGCTGTTGAGCGGACTGTTGTGTACGGCGGGTGTGGTCCAGGCACAAAATCTGCTCACGAACGGGGACTTCGAAGACACGGTCCTTGACACCCCGAACCCGGGTTGGGTCAATCCGATACCTGGCTGGACGGAATATGATCCGACGGGCGCGTTTCCGTCGCCGTGGGCGCCAAACTATCCGATGCCGGGAAACGGCGACCCCTACACAGGCATTTGGAACAATGCGGCAGGGGGTGCTGATATGTCCCACAGCGGAAACCAGTGCTACGCTGTCGGTTGGTACAACTCCAATATGATGCATCTCTATCAGGACGTTGCGACGACCGTCGGCGACGATTATCTGGTCAGCTTCTGGGCGGAGGCCAACGGCGGGACTGGGAACCTGGACGTCACGTTCGACGGTCAAGAAGTCGAGAGCATCATCGGCGGCGGCACGCCGGCGTATACGCAGTATTCGGCGACGATCACGGCCGCCGACGCCATGAGCCGGCTGGACATCGGCGCGGCGTTTTTCGGCCAGGACGCTTGGTATATCGACGACGTGAGCGTGACCGCGGTCCCGGAGCCGGGCATGCTGGCGCTATTGGCCTCGGGCCTGCTGGGCGCAGCGATCTTCGCCTGGCGGAAGCGGAAGTAAACCACCGTGGTTCGCGCGGCAGTTGATTCTGCCGCCTCGGCAATCGCGACACGACCGGGATGGTGGACACAGGCCGTGGGCCGTGCACCATCCCATTTTCGTTTCTTGGCGGCGGCGACCCTTGCGACCGGCCTTTCCCTTCAGAAATGAGCGATTCATTGAACGCGTCGGGAGTAACATCGGCTGCCGGGGCAGGACCGCAAATGGACGAAAGGGGTTTGCCGAGCTCGGACCCGCCCCGGTAGCAAGACGGACTTGGCCGCTCTTGTGGACTGCGAAAACGTATAACAGTTTTACGCATTAGTATAAGGCAATTCCCATCTCGTGCGGTTGGCTTTCAGTTATACTGGAAATTGCGGTTCTTCCGTTTTTGGGTGCAAGAGTCGCAGAACGCCCGCGGGAGTTCCGCCTTGAGGCGGTGGAATGCCGCCTAAAGGCGGAACTCCAGCGCGGAGCCATGTAGGCCGGAACAAGCTTGCGCAGTTCCGGCGTTGATGTCGATTCGTGCCGGAACTGCGCAAGCTTGTTCCGGCCTACGCCCCTGCCACACAACTCAATGGCTCATTTTCAATGCAAAGATGAATAGGCGGTGGAATGCCGCCTAAAGGCGGAACTCCAGCGCGGAGATGGTTAGCAGTGCTCTTCGGCTGCCGGCGATCATTTCGGCGGCAGCGCGAGGGGGGCAGCGTCGATTGTCCGTACCGAGTCATTTTTCTTGCTTTTTCGAGGAGTTCGTCATATGGGTTCTCGCACAAAGAACTTTTCCGGAAGTTTCATGGCCGTGGCCGTGGCCACACTTGTCGTGGCGGGCTTGCTCTTCTGTCCGGCGACACGGGGAGACACGTACACGTGGTCGTCCACCGCGGCTGAGCGGGGACTGGGGGACCGACGCGAACTGGACGCCGTTCTTTGCGGGCGTGACGCCCGGTGCATACGACACCGCGGTGTTCAGCGGCGCCAGCACGACCACCGCGATCGTCCCCGACTTGAACCGCAACATCATGAACCTCACCTTCAACGGCACTACCGCGTACACGATCGGCACCGTCGGCGGCAACGCCCTGTTGCTCAGCGACGGCGGGAGTATCACCGACACGGTTACCGGCGTGTACCAAAGCGGCGCGGTGATCAACGCCCCGCTCGTGTTGGAAGGGACCGCTTATAGCATCTTTGAGAATGCTCCCTCGGGAAACAACAACTGGATTAATGTCGGCGGCAACATCAGCGCCACGCAGAGCGGCACCACCCTCACCTTCGGCAACGTGGCGGACTATATCGGCGGTCAGTGGAACCTGTCACAAGTCTCTGGGACCATCAGCGATGGGACGGGCACCATCGCCGTTTCCGTGTCGGGCAGCGCCACCTGGTTCGCCGCCGCCGCGATGCTCAACGGCGCCAACACCTACAGCGGCGGGACCACGGTCAGTAACGGATGGCTGTATATCGGCAGCCCCACAGCCATCGGCACGGGGCCGCTGACGCTGAACGCCGGCGCGGTTCTCGGAATACGGCCGAACGTGAGTGTCGTCATGACGACCAACAACGTTCAGTATTGGAACGCCAATTTCTACCTCGGTCCCCAGGGCAGCTACTCGATGGGTGCCCTGGAGATGGGGGACGGCCCGATCACCATCAACGGCAACATCGCCATTACCGATGCGAGTTATGGCACATTCACCTTGACGCTGGACGGCGCCATCGGCGAAAGCACCCCCGGTTGCGGCATGACGTTTGGAAATTACGCTGGCACGGGCTACATTGATTTCAAGGCCGCCAACACGTACAGCGGCGACACCGTGGTGAAACAGGGCATGAATGGCGGAACGGAGGTCCTGGTCCTGTCGAACAGTCTGGCGCTGCAAAACAGCACACTGAACTACAGCACGTCTGCCAACGGGGTGCTTAGCTTCGGCGGGGGCGCGCAACGTGGCCCCTCGGCGGCAACTTCATTGCCATTACCAGTGCCACCTTTGGCGGGCTCAAGGGCGACAAGAGCTTGGAATTGCAAACGGACGAGGCCACCCCGCGCCGTTGCCCTCAGCGCCGGCAACAACAACCAGGATACCCTCTACTCGGGCGCGCTCGGCGGCCTGGGTAGCCTGGACAAGGTCGGCACGGGCGCGCTGACCCTCAGCGGGATCAACACCTACGCCGGCGCAACGACCGTCAACGGCGGCAAGCTGTACGTCAACGGCTCGGTGGCCGGCACCGGGGTCTCCGTCGGCAACCTGGCCACTCTGGGCGGCACCGGGACGGTCATCGGCACCGCCACGGTCGCCGCCGGGGGCATCATTGAGGCCGGCCAGAACGGCACGGGAACACTCACCCTCAACGGCCTGGCCTTCAGCGGCGCCGGCGCCATGAACTTCGGCGCGCTCACCAACTACGCCTCTGCCGTCGGAGTCAATGTGACCGACGCCGGGGCCCTGACGACGACTGGCGCCGACTCGGTGACCATCGACATTGCCAGCCTCGCCGGCACCACGCCGGGCAACAGCTATAAGCTGATCGGCTACAACACGTCCATCGGCGGCGCCGGCTTCGGGGCCTTCCAGCTTGGGGCGCTGCCCAATCGGGGCACCGGCACCCTGGTCGATACGGGAAGCGAGATCGACATCCGGGTTGGCGCCACCGATTACCTCAAGTGGACCGGCGCTGCGAACCTGAGCAACGGGTGGGACACCAGCACCCAGAACTGGAAGCTGAATTCCACCAACGCCCCGACCACTTACATCGATAGCCCCGGCGACGTGGTGGTCTTCGACGACAGCATCAGCAACGCTTCCGAGGCGACCGTGAACATCACCACCAACGTCCACCCCAACAGCGTCACCTTCAACAACTCGACGTACGACTACACGCTCAACAGCGCGAGCTACGGCATCAACGGCCCGACCGGTCTGACCAAGACCGGCAGCGGCAGCCTGACGATCAACAACGCGAATACCTACACGGGCGCCACGCAGATCGACGGCGGCACGGTCGTGGTGTATGCGGACACCGCTTTGGGCACGCCGCCCGGCCTGGCCACGCCGGGCAGTATCGTGCTCAACAATGGTACGCTATCAGCCGGCTCGGGTTTCACCCTCAATGCCAACCGCGGCGTCGCCTTGGGGCCGGCCTCCGGCAGCGGTTCGGGAACCATCGACACGGCCGGCGGCGCGATGCTGACCTACGCCGGCGCTCTGGCCAACAACTCCGGCGGCACGGGCGGCCTGAATAAGACCGGCGACGGCATGCTGTTTCTCTCCGGCGCCAATTCCTATACAGGGCCGACCACGGTGACCGGCGGCACGCTCCAGTACGGGGCCGCCAGCGCCATCACCACGGGTGACCTGACCGTCACCGGAAGCACAACCGTCTTGGATCTGCAGAGCTACTCCGCTACGGTTGGCACGGTCACGCTCGATGGCGGCGGCACGATCAACGGCACGGTCAGTTCCACCAACAACACGCTCGCTGCCACGCTCACCAGCACCGGCGGCTTCGAACTGAAGAGCGGCAGCGTCACCGCACGCCTGGCCGGCAACGTCGGCCTGGACAAGACCACCAACGGCGTGGTTAGCCTGTCTACTCTCAACTTCTTCATACCAGCCGAAGGCATCCCGTACTACCAGCCCTATACCTACACCGGTCCCACGAACATCAAGGCAGGCACGCTGGTGATCGGGGGCACCGTGGATTGGAACAATCCGGGCGTCCTGCCTGCCAGCACGGTGGTCACGCTCGGCGACGCCACGGCCGGCACCAGCGGCAAACTGGTCATCGGCAGCAGCGCCGGCATGCAACTCCAGCCTGTGGCGGCGATCCAGACCGCAGGCCCCGGTGGGAATATCGTCGGGGGCAATGCAAGCAGCACGTCCGAGATCATTGTCAATGTCGCCGCAGGCACGGTCGACACGTTTGCCGGCACCCTCGGCAGCGGTACGGCCACGTTTTCGACAGAGAACAATCTGGAATTGATCGTCAACGGCCCCGGCACGCTGGTACTCACGGGCAACAATACCTACACGGGCCAGACGCGAATCCACAACGGAACGCTAGTGGTTACCTCCTTCGGCACCGGCACCGGCCCCGGCTGCATGGGGGGCGACGGTGGCGACATCGTGGTGGGTGCCGCCGGGAACCCAGGCAAGATCATTTACACCGGCACGGGCGAGACCACCCCCCGTGGCATCGACTTCTTCACCGGATCGGGCGCCACCATCGATCAGTCAGGCAGCGGGACGTTGATCTTTACGGGCCCAGACAACGGCGTAGTCTATAACAACTGGGGGGGGATGAAGGTCGTGACCTTGCAGGGCTCGACGACGGGCATCGGGGTCATCCAAGGGCAGATCCTGGATACCACACCCTATGGCGTACCAGGAAGCACAACTGGCGTGACCAAGGCTGGCACGGGCACGTGGATCCTCAGCGGCACCAATACTTACACCGGGCCCACTACGGTCAACGGAGGCACCCTGGTGATCCAATCGCCCGGAAGCATGGCCAACACCGCCATCACGGTGTCCGCCGGGGCGACGCTGGCGGTGCAGCCGGGCAGCGGCAGCATCAACCTCGGCAGCACCTATTTCAGCGGCGCGGGCGCCACGCTCACGCTCGCCGCCGGTTCGACCTTCGACATGAGCGGCGACGGGGGCGTGGGCATCGTCAATCTACTTCAAGGCCCTGGCGTTGCCACCGGGTTGACCATCGGCGCGGCGACCGGGGCGGCGGCCCAATTGAAGTTCGACATCGGCGACTTTACGACCGACGAGCTTAACGTCAGCAGCGGCGTGAATGTCCTGGCGAGCGGCGGGGTGATCTCGATCCTCCCGGCGGTCACGAGCGGCGTCACGCCCGGCGACTATACACTGATCCATGCCGCCGGCGGGCTGGGCGCCGGTTTCACGCTGGCCAGCAGCACCATCACCGTGGGCGGCACGCCCTACAACCTGGGGCTGAACATGTCGGACCCGACGAACCTGGTCCTGGTGGTCTCGCCCAGCTCGCCGCCAATCGTCTGGTCCAGCGCGACGGGCGGCTCGACCTATTGGGACGAGCCCACCAACTGGACGCCCAACACCGCCGGCACCGGCCCCAACGCGGCCGGGGCCAATGTGGTGTTCGGCAACGCGGGCACGCAGGCAACGGTCAACCTCCAGGCGGGCCCCGACCCCGGCACGGATGTGGAGCGAACGGTGGGTCAGATCACCTTCAACGGCGACGTGGCCACCACCATCCAGAACGGCATCCGCCTGGACCTCGACAACGCAGGCCTGGCCGCTACGATCACCGTCAACCCGCACACCGTCGCGCCGCTCACGCACGCGATCAGCACGCCGATTTACCTGCTCGGCGGGCTGGACGTGACCGTGGCCGACCCTGCCGACCAGTTGACCCTCAGCGGCGGCCTCGATGGCGTCGGCCCGGTCACGCTCACCAGCACCAACCTCGGAACGGTATTGCTCAGCGGCCCCGGCACCTATAGCGGCGGCACCGCGGTCTACGGCGGCACGCTGGTGGTCGGAAGCGCCGACGCCTTGCCGGACGGCAGCGACTTGACCGTCGGCGCGGGAGCGGCTTTCGCCGCAGGGGCCGCTGCCTCGCCGGTAGCCGTTCCCGAACCGGGGACGATTGCGCTGCTGGTGGCCGCGGCGATGGCAGCGTTGGCGGCGACGCGGCGGCGACGGCAAATTGCAAATTGAGGACTGACCCTGCCGGGGCACGACCGGAAACGCACCAAGTGGCTTTCCCGAGCTTGGACCTGCCCCGGCAACAGGTTCCGCCTGCCTGGTCGAGGAGAACGTCTTCTTCAGGTGTTCCATGTGGTAGTTATCGTGGACACCAAAGGTCCTCGTTCCCATGCTCCGCGTGGGAACGAGCCCCCCAAAATAACCTTGCGTGATGCTGGGAGGAATGAAACGCGTAGGGTGGGACAAGCAAACCGGGTGCTGGTGGGCCGTCGGTCGCGACCCGGCGTACCGGGTGCCCCGGCCCGGTTTGCGACGGCCCACCAACCCTCCGCGACCTTGTCCCACCCTACAGTTTGCTCCCAAAATCACGCAAGGTCATTTAGCCCCCCTACCGTTTAACCCCCTCCATTTTGAGAGAAGAGTGATGAAGCGACAGTTGATGGCCGTATTGTCTGCGCTGTTGTTCTTTTGGTCCTCGGGCGCAATGGCCGCCGAGATCATTCCGGCCGACCGGCTGGCAGATTGGACGCCGGCGGTTGCGGTGGGCGTGCCCGGCGGAATTCCCACCGACCGCACGCACCTCATCGACGTGAGCAAGGCCCCCTACAACGCCGACAACACCGGCAAGGGGGATGCGCAGCCGGGCATCCAGAAAGCGATTGCGGACGCCAAGGACAAGGACGTGGTGTACCTGCCTGCCGGCACGTACCGCCTCGAGAAGCCGATCAGGATCGGCTATAAGAGCCGCTTCACGCTGCGAGGCGCGGGCATGGGGAAGACGTTGCTGCTGATGTATTCCGGGTGCAACCCCGCGTTTGACCTGGGAAGCTGCGCGTCCGGAGCGGACTGGTGGTATCAGAATCGGCAAAAGTTCGACATCACCGGCAGTCCCCAACGCGGCGCGACGGTGTTGAACTTGGGAGATACGAAGGCGCTCAATACGTACCCCGACGGCGGAATCGGCCAGATCGTGCAGTTGTCGCTGAAGAACGATCCGAAACTGCCGGTGATGCCGCAGGGGAGTTTTGAGCACCTGCGAAAGCAGCTATCCCGAATCGCGGCGAAGACGGCCACGACGGTGACGATCTCGCCGGGGCTGCTGTTCGACTTGCCCGCATCGCTGGCGCCCGTGCTGAGGCCGGCCGGGGGACGCGTGGAGTTCGTGGGGATCGAGGACCTGACGGTGGACGGAGCGAACACCAACGCGCCGATCGGGATCCGCATCGACGCGGCTTACGGCTGCTGGATCAAGAACGTGGCCGTGCTCAACATCACCAACTACCACATCGAACTTGGGGACGCCATCCAAAGCGAAATTCGACACAGCTACGTCTATAAACGTAAAGGAGCAGGTTCCAACGGCGCGGGCATCCTGTTCGGCAACTGCACCTCATGCTTGATCGAGGACAACATCCTGGTCGAGCAGTTCCCACACGTGGAGGTGAACGGGGTGTCGGGGAGCGTGGCAGCGTACAATTTCTGCTACGATAGCGCGGTATTCGTCGGTCACGACGGGATGCTGGGGTGCTCGATCGACACGAACCATGGACCGCACAGCAGTTTCAACCTCTATGAAGGGAACGTGGCGCCGCGATTCCAGTGCGACGGCTACCATGGGAGCGCCTCGCACGACACGGCCTTCCGCAACTGGTTCCACGCGACAAGCGACAAGACGAAGGAGTTCTGGATCTGCGTCAACCTGAACCGCTTCACGCGAGATTACTCGATCGTGGGGAACATCCTGGGAAAGAAAGGGTACGCCTGGGAGTATCAAGTGGAGCCCCGGGGATTTGGTTACGAGAAGCACTACATCTACTCGTTGGGGTATCCCAACATGGGGAACGGCTGGAGCAACGGGAAGACGGCCCAGTTGAGCAAGGGCAAGCCGTGGGAGGACTGGGTGAAGGTCATGGCGGGCGGGACCCATCCGGGAGCCAACGGATACCAGGAGTTGGACCTGGATGTTCCGGCGACCACGATCCTCAAGGGGAACTATAACTACAAGGACAACGGCGTGGCCACGAGCGAATCGCTCGGCGGCGCCACCTTGCCCAAGAGCCTCTACCTGAAGGAGAAGCCGGAGTGGTTCGGGAACCTGGCCTGGCCGCCGTTCGGCCCGGACACCGACTTCGAGAAGAACAAGATCCCGGCGCAAGTGCGGTTCGAAGCGATGACAAAGACAGCCGGCATGCCGGGCCAGAAATAAGGAACGCCGACTTGGCCGGCATTCCAGCGATTCGCAAACCAACCGCGTAACCCCGTACTTTTTTGCATAAAGGAGAAAAACATGGCAATGTCCCGGACGAAGGTGGGAGCGACAGCGGTCGCTTCGTTTGCTGTATTGCTTGCGGGCGCGGGACTGCTGGCGGCCGCAGGCGCCGCGGCGGGCGCCGAGACGCAGGATCGACTGAAGTTCCCGGATGCCGGCGGGCTTGTGCCTGCCGATCGCCTGGCTGATTGGCGGCCGGGGGTGATGGTGGGCGTGCCCGGCGGCATCCCCGCCGACCGCACCCACCTGATCGACGTGACCAAGGCCCCCTACAACGCCGACAAGACGGGGGCGGCTGATGCGCAGCCAGCCATCCTCAAGGCGATTGCCGACGCCAAGGATAAAGACGTAGTGTATCTTCCGGCGGGGTCCTATCGAATCAACCACGGGCTCACGGTGTACGGCGGCAAAAGCCGGATCACGATCCGTGGCGAGGGGCCCGGCAAGACGATCATCAGGCCCAGCGGCCCGCAGAGCGGCGGGGTCAGCGTGACTCCCGCAGATGGCGGCGACTGGTGGTATCCGGCGAGGCTGAAGCTCGATATTACGGGAAGTTACCAGCGGGGGGCGACGGAACTGACCGTTGGGGACACCAAGGCGCTCAACGATTATCCCAAGGGCGGCATTGGCGAACTCTGCCAGATCGCCATCAAAGGCGACAAGAAGCTGCCCGTGCTGGGAACCACGATCCCCGGATACGATCGGAAATATATAACCCGCATCGTCGCGAAGACGGCCACCTCGGTGACGATCTGGCCCCCCCTCCTATTCGACGTGCCCGCCGAACTCGCGCCAGTCATGCGGCCCGTGGGGCGTTACGCCGAGTTCGTGGGCATCGAGGATCTGACCGTGGATGGGGCGGATTGCCGGTCCGGGAATTGCCTGGTCAACATCGGCCAAAGCTATGGTTGCTGGGTGAGAAACGTGACGGTGCGAAATGGTGAACGACGGCTGATCGGCATTGACGGCTCGTTACAGTGCGAAATCACGCACTCCAACATCTACGGGCGCAAGGTGGAGGCGCAGCCGAACAGCGGCGGTCTCTTCCTCAGCATGTCCACCGGCTGCCTGATCGAGGACAATATTGTATCCCCGGGCACAGAGGTGGACGGCGGGTCCGCGGGCAACGTCTTCGCCTACAACTTTTGCGATGACGCTTCCGTCCAGGGCGGCCTGCTGGGCATTTCCATTGATACCAATCATGCCCCGCACAACAGCTTCAACCTGTACGAGGGCAACCTGGTCCCACGGTTCCAGAGCGACGGCTATTGGGGCAGCGCCTCGCACGACACCGCGTTCCGGAACTGGTTCCACGCAAGCTCCACAAGAACGACGCAGTGGTGGGTCTGCGTAAACCTGAACCGCTTCACGCGGGACTACAACATCGTGGGGAACATCCTGGGAAAGAAGGGATACGCCTGGCTGTATGAGGTTGAACCGACGGGATTCTCCTACGAGAAGCACTTCATCTACTCGTTGGGTTACCCGAACATGGGCAATGGCTGGTGCAACGGGAAGACGGCCCAAGCGAGCAAGGGGAAGAACTGGGCCGACTGGGATCCGGTCGTGGGAACGACGGTCAAGGGCGTGCTGACGGAGCGGAGCAGCGACGCTGCGGGCAAGATCACGCTCAGTTCGGGATCCGTGGTCGAGGAGCAAGCGCCGATGATGAAGGCCGGGGAACTCAGCACCTTTGTGATCGTTCGCAAAGTGGACGGCAAGGTCGCGACGATCGACACGTCGCCGTGGGGAATCAAGCTGCCGCCAGTGAACGCGGAAGTGCTCCTCTTTCCCGGCTCGGGCGGCTTCCAGGAGTTGGATCTGGACGTGAAGGCGACGACGATCCGCAAGGGCAACTTCAATTACAAGGATAACGGCGTGCCGGAGAGCGAATCGCTCGGCGGCGCCGCATTGCCCAAGAGCCTCTACTTGAAGCAGAAGCCCGCGTGGTTCGGGGATCTCGCGTGGCCGCCTTTCGGCCCGGACACCGACTTCGAGAAGAACAAGATCCCGGCGCAAGTGCGGTTCGAGGCGATGAAGTAAGCAGGGTTCAGGGTTCGGTATGGCCACAGCACTTGATGGAGGAACTATCATGAGACGCTGGTTGACATTGACCTTGTTGCTCAGGCTGGCGTGTTGCGGCGCGAGCTTCGGCGCCGCCCCGGTGGAAATTCGGCCGGGCAGCCCCATCCCCGCGCCCGCGGGCGAGCGGAACTTGGTGCCCAACGCCAGCTTCGAGTGCGGCACCGACGGCTGGGGCTCGGCCGAATTGGACCTGATGCCCGGCTGGTACGGCTCGCTCAACGCGCTGTTCGGCCGGCTGGATAGGAGCACGGCATTTCACGGCCACAGCAGCTTGAAGATCGAGCTCACGCCCGAGAAACAGCCGGTCGCCTACGACGACTGCTTCCACGTTGAGCGGCGGCCCATTCGGGCTCCCCTGGCCGCGAACATCGGCTGGATCGCCGTAGAGCCCGGCAAACGGTACAGGTTCTCGGTCGCGATGAAAGCGGCGGAAGCAGGAACTCCTGCGCGATTGGTGGCGCGGCAGTTCCGCGACGCCCCGTTCGAGAAACTCGTGCGGCTGTCGACGGACTGGGATCGCTACTGGCTGGACTTCACCCCCAAGGCCGAGGCGTGTTACGTCCTGGCCGGTCCCGATCTGCGGCAAGCCAAGGACAACCCCCGGCCGCCCGCGGCAGCGACGGTTTGGCTCGACGCGGTGCAGCTCGCCCCGCTCGTTGTGCGGGCTTCAGCCGGTGAAGAGCAACGCGCTGAAGCGGGCGCTACGAAACCTGCGGAATTCTCCACGCGGCAGCCGGTCGAGTTTGGGCTCACAACCGATAAGCCGGGGAACGTCTTTGCCTGGGACGAGCCGCTACGGTTCCGCGTCACCGTCGCCGCCGACGATGGCAGGACGGGTTCTCCAACCCGTCCGGAAGGGCGGGAAGGCGCGGAAGCGGCGGGGCAGGTTGGAAAACCCGTCCTGCATCGCGCGGAGTTCGAGTTCCGCTTGACGGACTTCTTCGACGAGGAGGTTTGGCGCAAAAAGCTGGTAATGAGCGTGCCGGCCGGGACATCGTACGAGGAGACGCTGGCTGTGCCGCCGGCGCCCGAGCGACATGGCTTCCTCCGCCTGCGCGCCACCATGACCAGCGGGACCGCCGTGGAGGGGCGCACGTTGCGGATGGCCGCCATCCCCACGTACCGACACGTCGACTCCCGCTTCGGTCTGAACCATGCCTTTGGCTGGCCGGAATTGCTGTCGCTGAGCCGCCAGGCCGGGCTGGTGTGGGTGCGCGATTGGTCACTGAAATGGCAGGACGTGGAACCGGAAAAGGGGCGGTTCGACTTCACGGAAGCCGACGCTCAGATCGACCGCGTGCTCCGCGCGCGTCTCCAGGTGCTCGGCCTGATGCCGTTTCCTTCGAGCAACTGGTCCTCCTCCGCGCCGGCGAGCGTCAGGCCGCCCGACCCTTGGTACTACGTTCCCTCGCCACAGCCCGACACGGAACGGCAGCGCGAGGACCTGCTGGCCGACTGGGGCTTCCCTTACCTGCGGATGGGCTTTGCCCCGCGCGATATCAAGGAATTCGAGAACTACGTCACGCAGACAGTGACCCACTACAAGGGCCGCATCCACGATTGGCAGGTGTTCAACGAGCCGATCCACACCAACTACGCCTTCGACGGGGAGGCCGGCTACAAGACGGCCGACGTGGTGCGCCACGTCGAGGCCTTCGCGTGCGCGGCCCGGCGTGCCGACCCGAGCTGCCGCCTGCTGGCCGGTTACAACATCGAGGGTTACCATCCGGCGAAGGGCCTGCCGCCTTGCCTGGCCGAGTTGGAGCGGTTCATCGCCCTGGGCGGCCTGAAGCACCTCGACGTTTTCACGGTCCACGTGTACCCGTCGCTGGAGCCGCCGGAGGGCATCGAGCAAGTGCTCAAGCGGCTCCGCGCCGTAATGGACCAGCACGGCTGCCGCCGGCCCATCTGGATCACCGAGTACGCCTACTACGGCGACGATGACCCGTGGTGCAAGCCGGTCATCGTCCATGCCAACGGGGCCCGTCTGCCCAGCGAGCGCGTCCAGGCCGAGTATCAGGTCCGCTGGAACACGCTGCTGCTGGCCAACGGCGTGGAGAAGATCTTCTACCACGCGGGCATCGGCTCGGCGGTCAACCACAGCAACCTGTGGACGATCATGCTCCGCTACGGCGGCGAGCCCTTCAAGTGCTACACGTCCCAGGCCGTGATGGCGCAGTTGCTCACCCCCGAGTGCAAGTTCGTGAAGCGCCTGCCGATGGACGAGGCGGTCAAGGCTTACCTGTTCAGTGACACGAAGTGCGCGGTGGCGGTCGTCTGGCGCCGGCCGGCGCGAGATCGAAGGCGGTCCAGATCGCCGGCCCCAAACTGCAGCTTTGGGACATCGTGGGCCGGTCGCAGAGTTCCCGGAGTTTCACGCCCGGAGAAACGCCCGTGTACGTTGTCGGCGATGGGGTTTCAGCCGAGGAATTGGAGAAAGGCTTGAAATGACAACCGCTCAACCAATCTCTTCTGGCCCAACGGGGGCAGGGCTTTCAGCCTGTCCCCTTCCCGGCACAAGTGCCGGGGCTAAACGAGAGGTCGAGCGGATCGCCTCGCTCGACGTGTTTCGCGGGCTGACGATGCTCCTGATGCTCTTCGTCAACGACATTGGCGACACAGATCTCGGGCACATCGATGCTGCACCGTGGTGGCTGCACCACATGCCTGGCGATTGCGACGGCATGACCCTTGCCGACGCGATCTTTCCCGCGTTCCTGTTCATCGTTGGCCTGTCGATTCCCATCGCCCTGGAGCGGCGGATCGTGCGCGGCGACTCGATGCTGAGCCTTGCCTGGCACGTTGTCAGTCGCGCGGCAGCCATGATCTTTATTGGCCTTTGTATGGTCAACGGCTGCCACGGGGTCCACTTGAACGAAAAGGCGCTGGGCATGAGCGGCGCCTTATGGCGGACGCTCATGCTCCTGAGCATCATCCTCTTGTGGCTCCGCTGGCCGAATTCCCCCGGCGCGAAGCGATGGCTGGGGATAGCCGTGCGCGTGATGGCGGCTGCGACGCTGGTCTACTTGCTGGCCGTCTACCGCGGCGAGTTGGAAGGCAAAAACGTCTGGCTGCGGACGCGCTGGTGGGGGATCGTGGGTCTGATCGGCTGGTCGTATCTCATTGCGGCATTCGTGTGGCTGGCCTGCCGCGATAACGGGGCCGCCGTCAGCGGCGCGCTGGCTTTGCTGGTTGCCGTCAACATCGGCGGCAAGTGCGGCGCTTTGTATTGGTGGCCCGAGTGTTTCCGGGGGTGGCTCCCCCATCTCGCGGGCCTGGCCGCGCTGTCCTCGATGGCAGTCGCGGGACTGGTCGTGGCCACGCTCTTTCAGCCCGGCGCAGCGGCAACTACGCCCACGCGGCGCATCGCCTGGATGCTGGTGTTTGCCGCAGGGTTTGGGACCGCCGGCCTGCTCCTGCGGCCCTTGTGGGGCATTCACAAGGATGGCAGCACCCCCTCGTGGACCCTTTGCTCGGTGGCCATCGCCTGCGCGGTCTACGCGCTGCTGTATTGGCTGATCGACGTGCTGAAGCTCACTCGCTCCGCGGTGCTGCTGGGGCCGGCGGGTTCGAACACGCTGCTGATGTACATGCTCCCCCAGCTCTTCTACTCGTTGCTGGCGTTGTTGGGCATCGAGTACCTCCAGACCCATTTTCACGAGGGCTGGCCGGGCGTCGCGCGTTCGGCGGTGCTGGCCTTGTCCCTCGTGGCCGTAACGGCCGGCCTGACTCGCTGCCGCGTGCGGCTGCAAGTTTAGCCAACGCAAGTCGGGCCTTCCAGCCTGAACGAAAAAACCGCAATTGTATAATCCTTTTACGTATTCGTATAAGCCGTTTGCGATTATACTGGATGTTAAAGGGCGGCATTTGCGGCCCGCCTGGATGGGTTGGAAGGCCCGTCCTACGGCAGCAGGGAACCACATCGCGGGAGAACAGCATCATGCCAGGCCCAGGAGCCTACTGGATCGGCGAGGAAGAGCGCCGGGAGGTCATGGAGGTCCTTGCGTCGGGCCACTTGTCTCGCTACGGCGACCTCAACGACCTCCAATTCACCCACAAGGTTTACACCTTCGAGAAGGAGTTTGCCCAGTACTGCGGGGTCAGGCACGCCTTGGCCACGAGCTCCGGCACCAGCGGCATCCTCATCTCTGCGATAGCGCTGGGGCTGAAGCCGGGCGACGAAGTGATCGTGCCCGCCTACACTTTCGTGGCCTCGTACTCCGCCTTGATTTTCCTTGGCGTCGTGCCGGTGCTGGCGGAAATCGACGACAGCTTGACCCTCGACCCCGACGACATCGAGCGGCGGATTACGCCCAGAACCAAAGCAGTCATGCCCGTCCACATGCTGGGCAACCCCTCCGACATGGCTGCCATCATGTCCATCGCGAAGAAGCACGGGCTGATGGTCTTTGAAGACGCCTGCCAGGCGGCGGGCGGCGTATACTGCGGCCGCAAGCTGGGCACTTTTGGCCGGATGGGCGCTTTCTCCTTGAACGTCTTCAAGACGATCACGGCTGGCGACGGCGGCGCAATCGTGACCGACGAGCCGGAGCTTTACCAGCGGGCCTTTGCCGTCCACGACCAAGGGCACTCGCCGAAGGAGGCCGGGCTGGAGATCGGCGAGCGCAGCATCCTCGGCCTGAACTTCCGCATCAATGAGTTGACCGGCGCCGTGGCCCTGGCCCAGTTGCGGAAAATCGATCAGATCACCAGCACGCTACGGGCCAAGAAGCAGAGACTCAAGGCCCTGATCGACGGCGCCGGCCCCTTCAGGTTCCGCACGCTCCACGACAAGTTGGGCGAGTGCGGCACGGTTTGCACGGTGATCTTCGACACCGCCGAAAAAGCGTGCCGGGTGGCCCGGACCCTGGGAACGACAACCGTCGACGGCAGCGGGCGGCACGTGTACGCCAACCTGGAACACGTGAACCGCTATTTCAAGGAAATCGGCCAACCGTACGGCAAGGGGGCTTACTCCCAGACGGACGACATTCTCAGCCGCTCGATCAATCTTAGCGTGGGGGTGGTGGATGGGGGCCTGGGCACGGCGTTCGGCATCAACATCGACTCGACTGACGAGGAGATCCAGCAGGTCGCCGAAACATTCCGCAAGGCATGCGGGGCCGTGCCGGTCGACGTCTGAGGACGGGAACACAGAAGCGGGAAGTGGTAGAATCTGCGGTGTTTCAACGCGGGATGCCTTATGCTCACGACCCTTGACGTGGTGATCATTCTGGCTTCGATGGCGCTGGTCATCGGCGTGGGCGTCGTGGCGGGGCGCAAACGGGCCGACACCGCCCAGGGCTACTTCCTCGGCGGCAACCGCATGCCATGGTGGCTGATCGGCACGGCCTTCGTGGCCACGGGCATCTCCAGCGAGCAGATGATCGGCACGGTCGGCGTCACCTACAAGTACGGCATGGGCATCGCCAACTGGGAGTGGTTCGGGCTGCCCGGCTATGCCCTCGTGCTGGTGTTCTTCATCCCGATCTACCTGAGGAACAAGGTTGCCACGGTGCCGGGTTTTCTGGCCGACCGCTTTGGGCCGGCCGTCGGCACGGCCTACTCGTGCTTGCTGTTGTTCCTCTACGTGTTCGTTTACATGGCTATGGTCTTGTATGCCGGGAGCCTGGCGTTTTCTCACGTCTTCTTCACCGACGTGACCTGGTGGAAAATGGGGCTCGTGCTGCTGTTGATTGCCGCTGGCGTGGGAGCGTATACGGTCCATGGCGGGTTGACATCGGTCATGTGGGCGGACCTGTTCCAGTGCATCCTGCTGATGGCGGGCGGGATCACGTTGTTCTTCGTCGCGCTCCGCCACATCCCCGGGGGGTGGGCTGCCATGGTTGCAGGCGCCGATGCCTCGGGAGTGCCGGAGCGCATGCACCTGTACCAACCGCCCGGCCACGAGATGGCGCCATTTGCAGGGATGCTCATCGCCACCTTCGGGGCCTTCACATTTTACCAGGTGGGCAACCAGTCGATGATCCAGCGCATGCTGGCGGCCCGCAGCACGTGGGACGCGCTCATGGGGCTGATCCTGGCCCAATTCATCAACTTTTTCCGCCCGCTGGTCACGTGTTTTCTCGGCCTGGTGGTCTGGCATTGGATTTACGTCATGCACAAGGACGCGCCGCTCGAGAAGGCCGACCTGGCGTTCACCTTTGCCCTCGACAAGTTCGCGCCGGCCTGGGGCGTGCGCGGCATCGTGCTGGCCGGCCTGATCGCCGCCATCATGGCCACCCTGAGCGGACTGGTCAATTCCACGTCCACGATGTTCTCGACCGACATTTACAAGAAGTTCATTCACAAGAGGGCCACCGACCGCGAGATGGTGCGAGTTGGGCGGACCGTGTCCTTTGCCGCATTGTTGATCGCGGCAGCCATCTCGCCGATCGTGGGCGTCTTGGGCGGCGTCTTCCAGTTCTTCCAGAACGCACTGACCTATATCGCCTGTCCCTTCATGGCGACCGTGCTCATGGGCATCCTCTGGAAGCGGGTGAACTACGCCGCCGGCCTCTTCGGCCTTGTCGGCGGCTTCATCATCCAGGTGGTCTGGGAGTGGTGTTCAGCGGGCTGTTCGCCCCGGGGATTCCCAAGTTGCACTTCTTCTACATCGGCGGCATCGGCGAGGTGATCATCCTTGTCGGCATGGTCATTGTCACCCTGCTTACCGCCCCGCCCGACTACGCCAAGATCGCGCCTTACGTATGGCGTGCTCAGCTTCTGCGGGCTTACGACGAGGGCGTGCGCCGGCCCTGGTATCAACAACTGAAATTGTGGTGCGGCATCGTGCTCGTGGCATGGCTCGCCGTCTATTGGTGGTTCTGGTAGCAAAGGAGTTGTTGCGATGAACGTGTTATTCGTGGGTGCCCATCCGGACGACATCGAGACGTTTTGCGGCGGCACCGCCGCGCTGTGCGCCGAGCGCGGCGACAAGGTGTTCTTCTGCGTAGCCACCAACGGCAACGTGGGCTCTTCCACACTGAGCAAAGAGCAGATTGCCGCCATCCGCCGCCAGGAGGCCCTCGCGGGGGCCAAGCTGGTCGGGGCCGAGTTGATCTGGCTCGATTTCGACGACGAGTTCCTCCTGGACTCCGTGGAAACCCGCCACGCCTTCATCGAGGCATTCCGCGTCGCCCGGCCCGACGTCGTCTTCTGCCACTGGCGCCAGGACTATAATCCCGACCATTCCATCTCCGGGATGATCGTCGACGAGTGCGCACACATGGGCATGGTGCCGAACATCAAGACCGCCAGCGCGCCCACGGAGAAGATTCCACACGTGTACTTTATGGACACCCCGGCGGGCGTCGGTTTCGAACCGGAGATCTACGTGGACATCACCCGTGCCTTCGCCACCAAGGTGAAGATGGTCGCCTGCCACGCCAGCCAGGGGCAATGGATGAAGGACATGTTCGGATACGAACTCGAAGCGTTTTTGGAGATTCCGGCGAAGTTCCGCGGGCTGCAGGCGAATTGCCCATTGGCCGAAGCGTTCCGGCCCTCTTATCGGTGGGGGCGGACCTTCCGCCAGCACTACTTGCCGACCTGAAGATACGATACTAAGACCTAAGACTTTATTCGCCATGTCGCGCCTCCGACACGTGGCAGTGATCGTCGACGCCGCCGACCCCTATGATCGCAAGATCATCAGTGGCGTGGCGGCCTATGTCAAGGAGTCGGGCAACTGGAGTCTGTATGTTGAAGTAGATCCCCTGCAGAAGCTGCCCGTCTTGCACGCCTGGCACGGCCACGGGATCATTGCCAGCTTCGACGACCGCAAGGTCGCGGCGGCCGTGCGCGGCCTGGCTATCCCGGTGGTCGGGTTGGGGGAGGCTACGGGTGGTACGATCCCTCGGCGGGCGTCCCGTACTTCGCCAGCGACCAGGCGCGGATCGCCCGGCTCGCGGCCGAACACCTGCTGGACCGCGGCTTCCGCCGGCTGGCCTTCTACGGCTATCCGCGCACGCGGATCAACGGCTGGTCCGAGGAGGCGCGCGGGCCTTCAAGCAGCGCGCCGACGAGGCCGGGATTCAGTGTTCGGTCTATACGGGTTGGCACGAGACGGCGCGCAAATGGAACGACCTTCAACGCTGCCTGGCCGCCTGGCTCCGCTCGCTGGAGAAGCCCGTGGGGCTCATGGGCTGCAACGACGCCGGTGCCCGGCACGTGCTGGAGGCCTGCCGCACGATCGGGGCGCGCGTGCCCGACGACGTGGCGGTGATCGGCGTGGACAACGACGAGACGATCTGCGATCTGACGAACCCCCCGCTTTCCAGCGTGGAGCAAGGCGCGCGGCGGATGGGTTACGAGGCCGCGGCCTTGCTGGACAAGCTGATGTCCCGCAAGAAGCCGTCGCAACTGCGGTTCGTGGTGGAGCCGGAAGGAGTGGTCGTCCGCCGCTCCACAGACACGCTGGCGATCGAGGACCCCGACATGGCCTCGGTGGTCCGCTTCATTCGAGACCACGCCTGCGACGGCATCTCCGTGTACGACGTGGTGCGGCAGGTGGCGATCTCCCGCTCCACTCTGGAAAACCGGTTCAAGTCGGTCATGGGCCGGACCGTCCACGCGGAAATCGAGCGCGTGCGGCTTGAGCGAGCCAAGGAACTCATCGCCCAGACGGTCTTGCCGCTGAAGCAAGTGGCGGCGCAGGCCGGTTTCCGCTATGTCCAGTACATGACCAAGCTGTTTCGCATGCGCCTGGGCCAAACGCCCGCCGAGTTCCGCAACCGCACTCGCCGGAAGTGACTCTTGTATTTGAGGGCGGCGAAATCATCCGCATCGGCACGATGATCCACGATGACCTGCCGCTGGTGGGTGTATTGCCAAGCTGCCCTGGCCTGCAAGGACTCTCCTCGGAGGCCCGTCCGCCGGGAATGGTTTATGGATCCCGCTCCCTTAAGCCATGCACCATAGCGCCGGCAAGCGCGGGCCTTCGCTTTTTCTTGGGCTTCTCCCACCACATCCGCGGGCATCGCGGCTGCGACTCCCGAAAGGCAGCCGAAGCCGGCCCGATGAATAATGCCCTGATTGCCGCGGGCCCAGGAAGAACTTCAAGGATGTGGCCTGATAGGGTCGGTTTCGCGGCCCTTTGATTCCTTGGGGTTGCGATCCTCCTGACCGCCGACACCGTGCAGGAATTTCTGACGACGTTCCTTCGCCTCTTTCTCAAGTATCTCGTCGGACATCGACTCCTCGTTGACGGGGAAGCAGTGGACGGCCAACGCTATTCCCTTTTCTCCGGCAAAGCCGTGGACAATGCCAGTTCCCTGGTCGTTCTTTCTCGCGACGAACCCTGCGAGTCGGGGATACGCAGTCACAAGAATGGTCCCATCGGGCGAAACGGCGAGGGTGTGAATCCCCGCGTCTTTGAGCTGGCATCGGCGTTGTCCCGTCCCCACGTCCCAAAAATCGACAGTCTGCGGCGCCTGCGGGTCGAGTGAGTCCAAGAACACAGCGCCGCCCGCTACGTTTTTGCCACCCGCTGCCGTGTCTGCCGCCCCAGTCACTAAATTGTGTCCATCCTTGGTGAAGAACACTTCCTTGGTGAACACGCCGTTGAACTGCCACAGCTTCTTGCCGCTTTCGGTGTCCCAAATAGCTGCGAAACGCTTGAGGATGCTCCCATCGGCGGTTGGAACGGAAGCAGCTCCGCTGGTTGCCGCCAGCCTTCCGTTGGGTGAAAAAGCCCGAAAACGGAAATCGACCAGGTTCTTCTCCTTCTCCTCCAAATCAAGCTTCTTCGGCGGTGAGCCGTGCCAGATCGAAACCATCCAGGTCTTGGGCAGCGGTGGTTGCAGTGTGCCCGGGTAGTACATCGACGCCGCCAACTGCGAGCCGTCCTGGGAAATCGTGATGCCGCTGCACTGCCAGGTATCCGGCTCGCCTGCCAGATCGAAGGCGAGGAACCCGACGGGTTTGGCCGACGGGATGAGCCAGATGAAGAAGCCCGGTTTCTTCTCTCGTTTGCCGTTCACTGCCCCGAACGCCAGTCCGTTGGGCGCTACGGCCACATCTTTGATTTGCAGCGTCCCCGGCGTAAGGTCGTTGCCCACGAATTGCCTGTTGCCGAGTTGCAACAGTCCATCCTTCCCGCTGCCGACGGCCGCCGTGAGGGTTGCCCCCTTCGTTTCGTCTTCCTTGAGGAACTGGAAGCCGCCCTGGGGATTCCTCGTCACCAATGTCCCATCGCTGGCCCAGAAAATCTCGTTCCAGCCATGGTCGTCTGGGCCGGGGCGATAGGTTGGCACGCTGTTGACCAGCGACGCGGGTGACGTCGTGATGTTCCAGATCCGCAGCATGTCGCCATCCTGGCAGGCCAGGAACTTGCCATCGGGCGAAAAAGCGGCGGGAACCGAGAAATAGTTGCACTGCGGCGAACTGGCTTTCGTCTCCTGCCAGCTTGGCACGGCCCACAAGAGGCATTTGGTTTGCCCTGCCGGAAGTGCCATAAAATGGTCGCCCGAAGGCGAAAACCTCATCCATGCGATCGCTTGGGCCAGTTTCGGGGCATTCTCCATGGCGGTCGTTGCTTCCGGAACGGAGGAGGAAGCCCGAGTATCGGCCCGTCCGGTTGGCAACTGCCTATTCTTCGATCCTATTCCTTGCCCGGATTGGTCGGGTGCCGGCCGATTCGTCGCCGATTCTATGTTCTTCGCAGCATCCTGGGATGCCGAGTTCTTCGAAGCAGAGCTAAGGGCGAGGACGATGATCAGGGCGATCACTGCGATGCCGCCGACCGCCCCGCCCGCGATCAGGCCGATGGGCAGACTGCTTTTATTTTTCCCGGAGGGCTTCTGGGGTATGGTTTTTCTTGCCATCAAGTGGATTTTCTGATCAATTTCACGCAACGGAGCATTCCACTTTGCAAATTATGAACCTTCAGCGTAGCCGCGACAAGCCAAGAACGGCAAGTCGTCGTCGTCCCTGAAGAAACCGATGCAATCCTCGCTGACCCAGGCACCGGCCGGGAAACATTTCGTCAAACGAGCAAGCGCGATCGGTCTCGAACCTATCTTATCCGCCAGGGGCCCTCAAGCCGAGGAGGTATTGAGTTAATCGGCGGCTACGGGAGTTTCGACAATGGCGATGCGGACTTCGGGTACGCGGCCCTGATACCTTCGACGCTGGTGGAAGCGGGGGCGGCGCTCGTTGGCGACAGAATGCAACCCAACAAAAAGAGCCACCCGCACAAATACGGATGGCTCGATTGCTTGTGTCGCTTGGTTTGGTTGCTACGCCGTTTGCTTCCTCGCACGACGTCGCAGACAAACCGCCCCCAATCCCACGAATGCCGTTCCCAGCAAAATGAACGACGATGGTTCGGGTACCGCGGTCAACGTGAACGTGCCGCCCCCACCGACCTGGATGTTGTAGTTTCCGTTGTCCGCGGTGTAGAAGGCGTAGTCGCCGCTCGCATTGTTAACTCCCCCCAAAGGAGCACCCTGACTCCCATTTCCCCATATGTTCACCTCATCCTGTCCCCCGGTACTGCCCGTGCCGCCAAAAACCAAACCGCCATTGTCGAGGTAACTGGGGTTGATGATTGCGCTCAAACCATTGCCGCTGTAGACGCCAGAACCGGCATCGTTGGCCGGGTACAAAAGATTGTCCACAGTAAAATACTGCGAACTCGATATCCCGGGACCGATGGCCGAGGTACCGGACGATGTCAACAGTGGGTATGTTCCGATGACCACTGAAGTGTCACCCGAAGCATTCGGAGCACTCGCAGTTACGTCGATCCATCCGCCTGTGGCCAACACACTTCCGTCACCCAAGCCGGAATCAACAACCGTAAGTTGACCGTTGGCCACATCACCGGCGGTGTCGTTATATGTGAAATCATACAAATCACCGGCACGCATTTGCGCAGCGAAGGCCACGACGGTGATCGCCAAGCAGAAACAAAGGATCTTAAGGAAGCACTTCATAGAACACCTTACAACACAGGATCTCTTGAGGTTTAGCAAAAAGGAAGGTTTCAATCTTTCATATCCGCCGCACCAGCGACGGTGCGCACAGCCAACTACGGAATACACTCAAGAGAGACAAGACCCAGGCAAGAAGGGCGCGCAGTGGTAGACTGTCTTGAGAGTCACCGTATCGAGCGACCCGACGCACACAGACTGTAACAACTCACGCCAGGGGGTTGTGCTGCTGCGGACGGTAGCTCAGGGCACTAGCGCTGCCTGCAAATTCATCTGGGTTTGGGCGTTGAGGGCTGACAACCACTTGCAGCCCGCTTTGCGGCGAACAACCTGCATTGCAAAGTCATTCGCTTGCATAACGCCCAATTTACCACATCTTGACAATCGTGTCAAGGATTTTGCCAACTTTTCCTACTCCGGCACCCCAACTCCCACTATAGGAGGGGTTGCCGGCATCTGACCTCGACGCCCAGCACGCAGTTCCTTGCCGTGCCGACGCTCAAGAACCGCATGCCGAACAATTTGTCCGGGATTCTGTGCTCTCCGGCCCCCAATCCTTAATGTATGCCTGTCGATCTCGTGCCCCAGCGCGGCAATCAGTCCTTGGCAACGCCCAAAGTATCTCGCCTGGCTAGCCGCGTGGGCCACGACCCTCAAATTGCACCGTAACCGAAAAAAATAAGCCCTACGCAACTCCTTGCTGCGTAAGGCTTTATCAAGTCGGGGCGACAAGATTTGAACTTGCGACCTTCTGAACCCCATTCACTTTCACGGGTGATTGACGTAGGTTGACCTTCTGATTATTTTCATTCTCGTCTATTGACTTTCCCGAAGAAACGACGATAATGAATGCTGTCGGGGCTACCCGCACGTTGACGTAGGTTTGTCTAGCCGGTAGCCCCACGGTAGCCCCGAAAATAGCCCTAAACCACGGAGACTCGCCAATGGACGCCAAAACTCACTTCCCATTCGCTAAGAAGCGGATTGAAGCCCTGCCCGTGCCGACAGTCGGCAGGGCCACGTATCACGACACCGCTTGCCCCGGTTTGATCCTTCGCGTCACTACCGGCGGTAGTAAGAGCTTTCATTACTACCGCAAGTTTCGCGGTTCACCCGTCCGGGTACACCTTGGCGACTTCCCGGAAATGACCATTGAGAACGCCCGTAACGCTTGCCAAGAGAAAAGCGTTGGTGCGGCCAAGGGTATTGACCCCGCGCCGATCGTCGCTCACAACGCGAAGAACCGAAGCTATCGGCCCTATGGGAGTCCTACTTGGAGTTGCACGCTAAGCCCCGCAAGCGGACCTGGCAGGATGACGAGCGGCAATACGACAAGTACCTACCCACCCTCCACAACAAGCGGCTGTCGGAGATTACGAAGGCGGTCGTTGCTAAGTGGCACGGGGCCATTGCCAAGGAACATGGTCCGATCCAAGCGAACCGATGCAAGGCCCTCTTGGCGACGATGTTTTCCAAGGCATCGGACGCGGTAGCGTACACCGGCCCTAACCCGTGCATCGGGGTTGCAAACTTCCCCGAGCGGTCGAGGGAGCGGTTCTTGCTTCCCGCCGAAATGGAAGCGTTCTTTCGGGCCCTGGCCGCGGAAGATGTTTTTTGGCAGGCGTTCTTCTTGCTCTGCCTCTTCACTGGAAGCCGGCGGGGAAACGTGGCATCGATGGAATGGGCGGAAGTCGACCTGGACAACGCCGTATGGCACATTCCAAGCGGCAAGACGAAGAACAAGCGGCCAACGACTATTTCCCTCTGTGCCCCGGCCCTGGCGATCATCCGGGCCCGTGCCGAGCATCGGAACGGTAGCCCCTACGTCTTCCCCGCCTTCAAGGGCGACGGCCACCTTTCGGACCCGCGGAAGGCATGGGACCGGGTTCTAACAGCTATGCGGACGTGCCCCGAGTGCAACGAAGTGGTAGGGCAGGGCGAGCTTATCGACCCCAAGGCATGGAAGAAGGCGGACCGCAAGTATCGTTGTCCGAAGTGCAAAGCGGACCTTCCCCCGGTCCCGGAATCCGGCTTGCACATGCACGACCTGCGACGCACCCAAGGAAGCTGGCAGGCGGCTATGGGAATCAGCCTTGCGATCATCGGGAAGTCATTGGGCCATGCCGACCTGAAGTCCACCCAGGTCTACAGCCGGCTACAACTCGACCCGGTAAAGGACGCGGTTAGCCGATCGGCCGATGCAATGACGGCCGCCGGCAAGATTACCGTCAACGGCGACGGCATCATGCTTCCGGCCCCGGCAACCGATGTAGGCTAACGAGTCCGCCTGTAACCCGATGCCCGATGGAACCCCCGGAAAACGACCGGGGGTTTTTGTTGGCCGAAAAAAATTCTTATGAGTTCTGCTCTTTGCGTCGGGATTCGCGTACAATGATTAGAGACTCGCCAAAAGTGACTGGTTATTACCACAACAAACAGGAACCCTTGGCATGTCCTCAGCAACTCTCACGGCCCCTCTGGCCAACCCACTCTTGACCCCCGAGCAAGCGGCCGAGTACCTCGGCGTACAACCCCAGACGTTGAATCTCTGGCGTTGCACCGGCCGCTATTCCTTGCCGTTCATCAAGTGCGGCCGGTTGGTCAAATACCGCCGCGCTGACCTCGACGCCTGGCTAACGTCGCGGACACAGACGAGCAGCTCTGCGCCGGCCGGTCGATGATCGACAGCCCGGATGATCGATAGGCAAGGCATGGGGGCCCTAACACGATGGCAACGGCGACGAAATCTCAAAAACCGAGACTAGCCTCGGTTTCTCACGATTCGCAAAAAGCGAGACTAGCCTCGGTTTTTGAAAAACTGCGTGCCGGCGGCTTTGAACCGGGCTCCGTGGCCGGGTGGAAGGGTGAGGAGTTGGAACGGAATTACAACCTTCTTTGCCGATCGGGCACTAGCCAGAAGAACCTGCCGCTTGTCTGTGTGGCCGCCGAAAACCTGGCCCTGCACCAGCCCGATACCGTCAGAGGCAATATGTACCTCGACGTGTCGGCCGGGTGGTTGCCTGACACAAGCGACAAGTCATACGGCCGCATTCAACGCCTACTAAACCGGCTGCGTGAGAATGGAACTATCTCATTCTCTTGGATCGTCGATACCGTGCGATCGACGATCAAGCCGTCATCTTGGAGCGGGCTAGAAGACTTCGCGGAGACAGTCAAGCAGGCGTATCGCAAGGACTATTGGGCAAGCCTGCCGGAATACGCGGAAATCGTTTGCGAAAAAGACACGATCGCGGGCAAGGTGTCGTCAGTGACGAAGGAATACGACGTACCGCTACATCCCATTCGCGGCTATTCCAGCACGTCCTACGCTTGGAGTATCGCCCAGGGCTGGAATGAGATACAGAAGCCGATCAGCATCTATTATCTCGGAGATCACGATCCATCCGGGCGTGACTTGGAACGCAACATCCGAGACAAACTGACGCGGTATAGCAAGCGTGAATTCAGTTGGAAGCGTTTGGGCGTCAACCCGGAACACTTCGATGAATTCCACATCATCCCGTTGGAACCCAAGAAAAAAGACAAGCGATACAAGAGCTTCGCGGCGACATGGGGGGACAAGTGCGCGGAGGTTGAAGCGATTCCAGCGACGGCCCTACGCGACATGATCCGTACTGCTATCGAGAGTCACATTCCAAGCGGATCATGGAAACGACTTCAACGTGTCGAGAAGTTGGAACGCGATCAGTGGGACAACTTGATGGCATCGTTTGGAAAGGGCAACGGGAAACAATGAACATGACACAAGCTGAAATCCGGGGTGGCCGCGACGGTGGCCGATGCCGGGTTGACGGCCGCGAAATCCATCCTCTTCGCGCCGTCGACTCGGCCCCCGGCGATTGGAGGATGGAAGATGAAAAAGAAGCGTTACCTTGGACACCACGGACCAGAAGAGCCGCAACCCGAACCGTCAAATGGACACACGCAGATTGCGAACAAGTATGCCGACATGATGCCGGACATGGGGGCGTCAACGTTTGCGGTTTACTTCCAACTAGCACGTCACGCCGATCGGCACGGACAGTGCTTTCCCGGTATCAAGTTGTTGGCGAGACTGACGCGACTAAGCAAGCGGACGATCATCGAGTGCATCAAGAAGCTCGTCAAGCTGAAGCTGGTTCAAGTCGAGCAGTCCATTGGAAAGTACGGCCGACGAAACAACTACATAGTCACCCACCGAAAATGAGGGTGGTGCAGAATGTGTAACACCCCACCCGGTATGAGGGTGGTGCAGAATGTGGAACATGGGTGGTGCAGAATGTGGAACATAACAAGAACCATGACAACAAGGCGCACTCGGAACACGGCCGTAACCGTCCCCGCTGATTTCGTACACGGCGACAAGAATCCTTTGAGGGAAGAGCGAGACGCAACCCGACTACGGCGACGGCGGGTTGACGCGACGAAGCCATTTGAGCATTTCACCGAAGAATCGCCGGTAGTACCCGGCGGCATAATCGTTACCGGCGGCGTCGAGTGCCTGCTCGATGATCGCGATCGCTTCCGGCAAGTGTTGCGGAACCGGCGGCGGCGGTTCCGGCGGCGGCTGCCAGCGGCACACGGCGGCATGGGAGGCGCGGGCATACCGTTCGTGATAGGACAGCTTCGCCCAGGACTTTCGGCCCATTGCGGCGGCCGTGGCAGAGTCGAGGTTTCTCATACCAACATTGTACGCAATTTGTACGAATCGGTTTTTGGAAAACGAAAAGCACGCGCACGGTTTCCTACCGTTTCGGGCTCTTTTTATCTGTTGACGTTGTAACCAATTCACTTTTTCCAAGGAGAAAAATCATGTCAGAGATTCGCGACGAGATGGTCCGATCGGCCAAAGAGAAATTGGCTTTCGGCGGGCTGAGTCAGGTTGACCGGTCGTATTACGAGGGCCTTATTGCCGACTACACGCGGCCGGCGGCTGCCGGCAATGTTCAAGAGGCAGCGGCAACCCCGGCGGCCAAGTCCCCGGCGGCACGGCCGTTTGGTGCGGTTGACGAGCAGGCCGAAATGCGGCGGTTGTTCGGGGTGTGTTCCAAGCCGGCAGCATCGGGGGCACGTATCCAAGAGCAGGCCGAGCGGGCCCGGTTGTTTGGCCGGACCAAGTAACCTTTTCAATGGAGAATGAACCAAATGAGCACAGACACACTTACCCTGACTGTGAGCGACATTGAGCTTATGCCTACCGTTGAGGCGCGCTTTTGCCCGGTTGAGGTTTACCGCCGTTCCGTCTTTTCCGGCGACTATTCGCAAGACGTTTGCGAAGCGGCGGAGCGGTTGCGGCACGAATGGGAGGCCGATCGGCGGCTATACCGGCAGCGGCAGGATGCTGCAACCGCCCTGGCCCAACGGCTTCCTATCCTAGAGGCAGAGGCCGCAGAAGCCGAGAAGTTAGCGACGGCAACTCTTCCGCCGTTGTGCGATAGCATGACACTGGGGGAGCTACGGCGACTGATTGCGGGCATTGCCCCCACCGCCAAGACTTCCACCCCGGAGGAGCTGGCCTACGCGATTTGCAAACTGCCGGCCGAGCCGTTGCGGCGGCAAGCAGCGGCGGCACAGGCACGCGATCAGGTCAACTTCAGCCGCCGATCGGCCGAACAGGTGCTTTTCGAGACAGCGGCAAAACCGCCGGCAAACTCAGAAGCCGATCGACTGCGATCCCTAATCGTGGACGTGGAAAATCGGATCGCCGCGCGGCAACCGATACTCACCGCCGATCGGCAGGTCCAGGATCAGCGGCACCGCATCGACGATATCATGCACGGCCGAGTATCCATAGTTGAAGTTAACGAATGGAGCCGGGCCCATTGGGCGGGACCGCCGGCCGGCGACCAGGTCCGCCGCGAAAACCGCCGGTTGCTGCAAGAGGCCAAGGCCGAGCTTTCGAGACTACTGGCCTTGAGCAAGCAGCGGCCGGCGGCTGAAAAAGCAAACCAAGCGGACCAGGGCGAGCTTGCCCGGTTGCAGGTCGACCTACAGAAGGCCGAAAGCGAAACCCGGCAATGGCAACTACGGCCGGAGAACATGGCGTGGTGCGAATGACCATCCCTACCGGCGGTTTCAGGTGCCGTCGGTGACAACCCGGCGGCTGAAAACTCCTCTTTTGGCCACGGGGGCCCGGGCGGGGATTTATTGGTTTTTTCTCGCCCGGGCTGTTTTCAACCATTGAGTGAACATGGGTATGACTAACTACCTGTCAGTTTGCCGCGGCACAAGCGAGGGGACCGGACACCCCTGCATCATCTGCAATGATCCAGACGCAACCGGCCGTTGGGAGCTATGCCACGAGTGCCGACAACGACAAGCCGAGCGGGTAGCGGCAGCGGCACGGGCAACGCCTACAACGCATCCTGGCGCAGGATCCGAACGGACGGCCAAAGCATCGACCCAGAGACAAAACACGCAACGCCGTTGAACTGGTGCGGCCGTTCCCCCGCTATAACCCCCCGAATAACCGAACAGCATCGTTGGTCAACGGACGCAACGGCCGTTAGCACCGTTTGTTGACGGCGGCTTACTACTTCTGGCGTATGCGTAAATATGCAGGCTAGTGACGAATTCGGACTGGCCTACCCCGCTTCTGGTGTGTGCGTAAATGCCGTTGCCACGTTGAAATCCACCGTTACCCACCGTTTGTTAACGGTGGGGTTGCGGGTTGTGAGGATTAGTCCCCGCCGTTATACCCCCGTTCAATCGGCGGTAAAGGCGGCTGTCGTTCTTCCTAAACCCCCCATATTGACACCCGTTTCAAAAATGGCTTTTTCAAAAATCGGCACTTCCGAAATGGCGAAAAAGTGCCTGATTCATGACGGGGGGGGTAGTCTACCCAATTTGACGGCCAATAGAAAGCCGTGAGACACGCGCGAAATGATGCACCCGCCATTTTCACACCCCCTTAAAAGTGTAGCTTTGTGGCCCCCCCCAGTCATAGGTCGTTGCGTGCCAACGAGTTACGTTGCGTGTACTGGACACCTATTCCGGTGGGGTTGCGTATAGGTGTAAACGTAGTGTACGCCACGTTAGCCGGCGTCACGTCACGACCGGGCAAAGGGGGGTGAAACAAGCCAGAAACAACGGGCTACGGCTATGCCTTTTTGCACCGGTCAATGTAGTCGATCAAGTGCCCGTGTACCCATTCACGGACGCAGCCTTCATCCACGTCGGCGATCGGCCACGGTTTCGACGCGTCAACGGGCTCTATAGGCGGAATGGGTACCATATCCCTTCTCCGTCCGCCCTGTGCGGTGCAGTTGACAGTGACGGTAATCTCCCCGCTCTCTTCTTTGACCTCGACTTTCCCTTTCATGCGGAACTGGCGTTCGTGCGATCCATCGGCATAATAACTCACGCTCCTTTCATGTCGAGTGGAAGGCTTCCAATTGGCTCCGGTGCCGATCCACTTCGCCTGGTCAGTTGCGGCTTCATTGATTTCTGGTTGCACTACTTGGCAGAAAATCCAGTCTGCCACCAACGGTGCAATTACGACTAGCCGCAATTCCTCACGGTTCAGACTCACGGTTAGGCCCCTCCGTTTCTACTGGTTTCCGGGTTGTTTTCCTTCCGCCGGTAGCCCCACGGTAGCCCCGGTGGTTTCCGGCCCTATCGACACGAAAACAAAGCCCGCCGTAACTCCTTGCTACGACGGGCTTTATCAAGTCGGGGCGACAAGATTTGAACTTGCGACCTTCTGAACCCCATTCAGACGCGCTAGCCAGGCTGCGCCACGCCCCGGTGGCCAATTTCACTAACCTAAGTATTACCGAAACGAAGCGGTTTTGCAACAGGGGCCTTCCACGGAATGAGAGATTGGCCGCTGGCTTGGCCTTTGAAGGCGTTGCTAGAGTGCCTTGGTTCATGAGAACCCCGCCAACCGTGCAAGCACGGGTTGGTATCGTTTTCAGCCGCGCAATGTATAGAAGGCCAGGCCGCCGGCTGCTAAAATGGGCCGTTTCTGACCAGATGGCTGGGCAGAAACCCAGGACCTGCGATTTCGCCCGAGGAGCATCCGTGCTTGCATTTCCCGATCGATTGGAAGCGGCCGTCGTCCGCTGCCAAAACCCGGTGCTGGTAGGACTCGATCCCCGCGCCGAGATGCTTCCCCCGGGCCTGCTGGCCGCTTGCGACAGGGGGCGGCCGGAGAAAATCGCCACGGCCTACCAGCAGTTCTGCCGGGAAATCATCGATGTCGTCGCCCGACACGTGCCCGCTGTCAAGCCCCAGGCGGCCTTCTTCGAGGAATTAGGACCGGCCGGCATGGCGGCTTTGGCTCAGCACCGTTCGCTATGCGCAGGAGCGGGGGCTGATGGTGATCCTGGACGGCAAACGCAACGACATCGGCTCGACCGCGACGGCCTACGCCCACGGCTTCCTGGGACGCGAAAGCCCCTGGGGCGCCGATGCCCTGACCGTGAGTCCCTACCTGGGCGATGACAGCCTGCAGCCATTCGTCGAGGTGGCGGCGGAACAAATGGCCGGGCTGTTCGTCTTGGTGAAAACCTCCAACCCCGGCGGGCGGATGATCCAGGATCTGGTGGCCGACGGCAAGCCGATCTACCGGCACGTGGCCGAGTTCGTCGAGCGCCTGGCCGTGACGACCGAGGGCGACAATGAATACGGGGCTGTGGGGGCCGTCGTCGGCGCAACCTATCCCAAGCAACTGGCCGAACTGCGGGCGGTCATGCCGCACGCCTGGTTCCTCGTGCCGGGCTTCGGCAGCCAAGGCGGGACGGCGGCCGACGTGGCGGCTGCCTTCGATCCGCAGGGCAGGGGGGCGATCGTCAATAATTCCCGCGGAATCATCTTCGCCCACTCGCTCAAGCCGTACAAGGACCGCTTCGGGCCGGCGCGATGGCAGGAAGCCGTGGAAGCGGCCACCGGTGATATGATTGCCCAGCTTCGGGCGGAAACGCCAGCGGGAAAACTAGCCTGATTTTGGCATAGTTCAGAAATGGGGACAGGCACCTCGCCGGCGTCCATTTCTTGCGGCCTAATCGCTACTGGGCTCGGAGCCAGTCCCCGTTTCTGAACCACGCCCTGATTTTATCTTTCGTCTTCGGCGAGCAGCCAGGGCTGAAGGGCCGGTGTGAATTCACAAAGTTCTTCCGGGCGGAAGAAGATCTGCGTTTCGCGCTGGGCGGCCACGGGACCGTCGGAGGCGTGGACGAGATTCATCTGCCGGCTCGAACCGTGGTCGCCGCGGATCGTGCCGGGGGCGGCGTTGCGGCCGTTGGTCGCGCCGACCATCTCGCGAACAACACGGATCGCCTCCGGGCCTTCGGCAATCAAGGCCACGATGGGACCCGACGTGATGAAGGCTTCCAGACTGGGATACCAGGGCTGGGCGACATGCTCGGCATAGTGGCGTTTGGCCAACTCGGGCGTCACGCGCATCATTTTCATGGCGATGATGTTCAGCCCTTTCTCTTCAAAGCGGGCGATGACCCGGCCAGCCAGACGGCGTTGCACGCAGTCGGGTTTCAGCAAGATCAGTGTTCGTTCCATGAGCATCGTTCCTCGACGGGTAATGGTGATGGCTTGAGCCGGGATTCTAGTGGATACGGCAACGGCCGGCAAGCGCTTTTGGAGTGCGGTGGCTTGCCACGCTTTTCAATACGGCCGGCGATCGTCCACCGGCATTTGCCTCGGTGAAGGCCCCAACCGTGCTGAAAAGCGGTGGAGACCAAGCTGCGCTCGGTGCCCTCCCCGCAATCCAAGGGGCGTTCCTCACGGGATCTTCAAACGCCGGCCGGCGAGCAATTGATCTCTCGGATAAAGTGTGCCGCGCCACATGACCCCGCCGCGGCAATATCCGAGCCAACCGCTCCGCAGCATGATGCCCGCGGCAAGGACGGCAGCCAGCGGAAACAACAGCGAGGGGAGCAAATGCCTGCTCGACCAACGGGCGAGAATCATGGAACTGCCGACCGCGGCCGCCAGCATGGCGACACCCGGCCAGAGCAGCCCGAGAATTAGCCTGACGTGGTGGAGACCCGTCCAACATGCTGTCAGGGCCACCAGCGGCGCCCATTCCATGGACACGAGTACGACGACGAGTATCAGCATCCGGACCAGGCTGCAACGCGCGGCCGTGGCGTAGGCCTTCTCGGCGCCATGGGCCATTTCCTGCAACGTCCGATACCAGTGCAGCCCGACCAGACCGTGGGCGTTGACCACGCAGCAGCGTGCCCCGGACTCTTTGAGCATCATGCCCAGGCCAGCGTCGTCGCCCACCTCCAGCCGCAACCAGGATAATCCTTCGGTGCGATCCAGTGCTTCCCGGCGGACAAGATTGAAGGCCCCGATACCGATAAAGGCGTCGGATTTCGCATCGGCGACGGCCCACAACCGCATGGCGACCAAGAACGTGCGGCCAAAGAGGGCCAGGATGGCGTTGACCGGTAGTGAGCTCGGCCAGAGATCGGGCACGGCGGCCAGATGGTCGATCGAGTGATGCACGGCGTAGGCCATTGCGCGGCGGAGCATGCCGGAGGCCATGTGCACGTCGGCATCGGTGAACAGCAGCCATGATCCGTTGGCCTTTCCCGCGCCCAGGGCCAGGGCGTGCACTTTGCCCAGCCAGTCTTCGGGGAGTTGTTCGACGTGGATCGCGCAGATCCGCGGATCGGCCGCGGCCATGCGGTCGACGATGCCCGCGGTGCCGTCCGTGGAACGATCGTCGATGAGAATGACCTCCAACTCGGGGTAGTCTTGCCCCAGCACCGAGCGCAAGGCCGATTCGAGCGAGGCAGCCTCATTGCACGCCGGAATGATGATCGAGAGCCTGGGCCAGGGTTGCGGCAAAGGCGGGGCGGAGTGAGCAAGCAACGGCACGTTGCGAACGACTCGCACCGCGCCGACGAACATCCACAGCCAATAGACGCAGCCGATGAATAGGTAAGCGATGAGAATGCCGTAGAGAATCATCGCTCGTGGGACAGGTTTTTATCCAAACAGTATTTGGCTACTTCTTTGGCGGTTCGGTCTTTTCCGGTCCAACGGGGGGCAGATCGGGTTCCACGGGTTGGAACGGCAGGCTCGGATGAACATCCGGCGCCGGCATGGGAAGATCGTTGGAATTGGCGGGGGCCGGCGTCGTCGTGGACGGTTTTGCCGGTTCGGGCGGTTTCTCCGTCGGTGTCGTCGGCTTCTCGCTTGGTGCCCCTGACGTGGAGGCAGAACCGCTGCCCGACGAACCCGCTTTGTTATCGGACGGGGACGAGCACCCCGCCGTTATGGCAAGCACTCCGGCGAGAATCGAGGCAGACCAACGGAACGACCAAGTGAAATCCAACCGCATACGATGTCTCCTACAGAGGACAAGGCTTGGAAACTGCTTAGGAACCGGGCCAGCAACGTAGGCGTCGCGCCGGAATGCCCGGTCTTGAAACGGCTTCTTCGAAGGCTTCTCTTCAGGATGGCATCTGAGGTCGCGAATGTCAACTAGGCAGTTGGCCGGCCTGGCTGGGAACCGCCGGTTTTTTTGCCCGCTTGGCCGGCAGGAACGATGCGTTCGCTAAAGTTTCCTTCGTTCTCGTGCAGGGCCTCTTGACAATGTACGCACGTATATTGTACGATTGTCCATAAGAGGCCGCTCGAAGGACCCGATGGCCTTGAACAGCTTCTCAGGAGAATGCACGGGTTGTGTACCCCTCCTATGGATGGAAACAATGGAATTGAGGTTATCATGGAACCGTTCGACAGTCTTACGCAGAAACAGCTTACCGTCTACGAATTCATTCGCGACAAGATCCGTACCCGCGGCTATGGCCCGACGGTGCGGGAGATCGGGAACAATTTCGGCATCCGTTCACCCAATGGGGTGGTGTGCCACCTGAAGGCCCTGGAGAAGAAGGGGCTCATCACCCGCGAGCCGAACATGTCGCGGGCGATCCAGTTGGCGGCCGAATCGATCGACGACCACAGCCTGCCGCTCTACGGGCAGATCGCCGCGGGCGTGCTCCACGAGGCGATCGAGCAGGAAGAGCGGGTCGATTTCGAAACGCTCTTCGATCCGGCCGACAAAAACCTTTTCGTGCTGGAAGTCCACGGCGAATCGATGATCGAAGACCAAATTGCCGATGGTGACTACGTCGTCGTTCGTCGCCAGCGGACCGCACGGAAAGGTCAGATTGTGGTGGCCATTACCGACGAAGGCGAGGCCACGTTGAAGCGCTGGTATCCCGAAAAGAACCGCATCCGCCTGGAGCCCGCCAATTCGACGATGAAGCCGATCTACGTCCGCGATGCGAAGGTCTTGGGCGTCGTTGTGGGCGTGGTGCGAAAAATCGAATAGCGTTGGTTGCTGGAATTCGATCGTGGAAATACGCGCAGCATCGCTGACGGCGGTCACGTACTGCCTTTTCTGGTTCTATTTCTTGAGAGGGCGTAGCGGACGACTGCGTGACCGCGCGGGACCTTGACTATTGGCAAAGCGGCAATGGTGCAGACTCCGGCCATGGATGTTGGCCCTGCAAGTCTTGCTCCCTGTTTGCGTGATCGCGCAAACAGGGATGCTGGTTTACGTGAACGTCAAACTCGGCGCACTGCAAAACGGCTCGGGCAATCCATGCCAGATCTTGAAGTGCGAAGGTAACACCGCGACTTGTGGCGGCGTCAGGCCGATTTTTCCAGCGTTCCTGCCTGGTTGAGCTTGTTGTAGAGCGTTTTCAGGCTGATGCCGAGTTCTTCGGCTGCCTTCGGCTTGTTGCCGCCGTGCCGATCCAGAGCGTCGAGTATGGCCTGGATTTCCCGTTGCCGCAGACTAGCCACTGACGGTCTCGCGACGGTGGCCTGCGACGCCGGGGCATCTGTAGTCGGGGGCGGAACGGCGGTTGCCGACGGGTTGGCCGGCCGCACCGTGAACCGGTGGGGAAGATGCTCAAGGCGGACGGGCGCCCGGTCGCAGAGGATCAGGGCGTGCTCAACCACGTTGGCCAACTCCCGCACGTTGCCGGGCCAACTGTGCTGCCGCAGGGCCTCGGCCGTTTCGGGCGAAAACAGTTCGTCATTGCTGCCCAATTTCGTCCCCTTGCGGGCTACAAGGTGGCGCGCCAGAGGCAAGATGTCGTCGATCCTTTCCCGCAAGGGCGGCAAAGCGATTTCAAACGTGTTGATGCGGAACCAAAGATCCTCGCGGAATTCGCCCGCGGCCACCATCTGATCGAGTTGGCAGTTGGTGGCGCAGATCACCCGCACGTCGCAGATCAACGACTCGTTATCGCCCACCCGGCGGATTTCGCCGCTTTCCAGGAAACGCAACAACTTGGCCTGCATGGACTTGGGCAGTTCGCCAATCTCGTCGAGGAACAGCGTGCCGCCGTTGGCCACCTGGAACAGACCGGTGCGATGTTCTTCGGCCCCCGTAAAGGCCCCTTTGCGGTGGCCGAACAGTTCGCTTTCGATCAGGTTTTCCGGCAGGGCGCCGCAGTTGATCGGCACCAGCGGCATGTCGGCCCGCAGACTCTGATCGTGCAAGGCCCTGGCGACGAGCTCCTTGCCGGTGCCGGTCTCGCCGCAAATCAGGACGGTGGAGTTGGTCGGCGCCACCTTAGCAATCATGCAACGAACCGTTTCCATGGGCGGCGACGTGCCGACCAACTGCGAGGGGCCTTCCAGGCGCTCGAGCCGCTGTTTGAGGGCCCGATACTTGTAGGTCAGCTCGCGCTTCTCGGCGACTCGCCGCAGCACTGCGCCAAGATCGGCCAGTTTGCACGGTTTCGTGAGGTAGTCGAAGGCCCCGTAGCGAAGGGCGGTCACGGCCGTTTCCAACGACGACTTGCCGGTGAGGATTACCGCTTCCGTGTCGGGGGAGAGTTGCTTGGCCCGCGCGACAACCTCCAGCCCGCCGGCCCCCGGCATATCCAGATCTACCAGCAGGCAGTCGTAGACGTTGCGGTCCAAGGCCGCCAGCGCTGTCGATCCGTCCGGGCAGACGGTTACCTCGTGGCCCATCCGCGGCAGTTCAAGTCGCATCAGTTCCTGCAGCGATCGCTCGTCGTCGGCGAAGAGGAGTTTCAGTTTTGTGCTTGGTTTGCTGGGATTGGTCATAGTCATCTGTAGCTCCGTCGCCGTTGGCTCCCGGTTAAACGATTGCCGTCACCGGTGGCTCCCGGTTAAACGATTGCCGTCGCCGTAGGCTCCCGGTTAAACGATCGCCGTCACCGGTGGCTCCTGGTCATCCTTCATCTTTCATCCCTCATCCCTCATCCTTCATCCTTCATCCTTCATCCCTCATCCCTTACGCTGCCTTGGCCCCCGCGGCACTCAACGGCAGGCGCACCAGGAAGGTCGCCCCTTGGCCCGGCCCCGGGCTGCGGGCCTCAATCGTGCCACCATGGTCGGAGACGATGCGGTAGCAGATCGAAAGCCCCAGGCCCGTTCCCTGGCCCGCTCGGCGGCGGGTGAAAAAAGGCTCGAAAATGCGTTCCATGACCTCGGGGTCCATGCCGCAGCCGTTGTCGGCCACGCTCAATTCAGCCATGCGCTCGCGCGACTCCAAGCGGACTTCGACCCGTCCGTCGTCCCCCAGGCTATCCAGGGCGTTGGTCAAGAGATTGAGCACGACCTGCTTGAGTTCCTGGCCATTGACCGGGGCCGAGACCGCGGCACCATCCAGCAACTCGATTTTCTTGCCTTGATACCTGCCGAGGTGGCTGATCATTTCGATCACGCCCTGGACGAGTTCGCGGAGGTCAGTGAGTTGTCGCTTGGGCGGACCAATGCGGGAAAAATCGAGGAGTTTTTCGGTAATGCCCTTGCAGCGGAAAGCCTCGTTTTGAATCATCCGCAGATAGTTGGCAATGATCGCCCCTTGGTCGTCGCTGCCGCCTTCGCGGCTGTCCGCATTGTCCGAGAACTCGCGGATGCGGCCTTCGAGCGATTCGGCGCACATGGCGATGGCGGCCAGCGGGTTGTTGATTTCGTGGGCCACGCCGGCTGCCAGGAAGCCGACGCTGGCGAGCTGCTCGTTGCGTACCACCTGTTTCGTGCGCTGCTGGACCTGGCGATCCAGATCGTCGCGTATGGTGCGAAACCGCAAGGTCATGCCGTTCATCGCCTCAGCCAGTTCCGACATCTCGTCGTGCGTCTGAAGTTGCACTTGATAGTTGAAATCGCCCCCGGCCACGTTCCGCGAGCCGCGGATCAGAACCTCCAGCGGCTGGAAAATCCAGCGGTAGAAGAGGCGGACGAAGACGGCGAACACCAGCGCCGCAAGCGCGCTGGTGATCCACAGTCCAATCAGCAGTGCGTGATATTGCCCGCGGACTTCGGCGGCAAAACCCTTCAACGTTGCATGCAGGTGCGTGGGAAGATCGACGGCCATGATCTGCAGTTCGATCACCGCTCGATCCAACTCGTTGAGTTTCAGCTCGCTGTACATCCAATTCTCGTCGCTGCTGGCTTCGTGGATCCGTTGCAAGGAATCTTCGATCCGCTGGACGGCATCGTGTTCCGGTTGGTTATCGCCGATACTGCCGGCGGCCTGCAGCTTGTGGTCCAGCAGGCTGCGATACTCGGCCAAGGTGTCTTCCACGTCGCCAAGCTGGCTGACAAACTGTTGCCTGGCCGTATTGACCCGCAGCGAGAGCAGTTCCGGCTGAGACTCGGGGAAACCGCTCGCCCGCAGTCCGCGAACCTCGGTCAGCGTCACCCGCATGTCGGCCACATGGGCGCTCATCTCGGCGGCCAAAGGCAGTTCGCTGACCCGCCAGGAAAGCGTTTTCACCAGGGTCCGGTAGGCGTACGTCGAGTACAGGCCGCTGCTCGAGAGAATCGCCACCATCGCCAGCAGCAGGCCGACGCCGATGATCACCTTTGCGCGGATCGGCCATTTCACCAACACCACAGTCTCCTCAAGACGCCTTCGGGTTCTCAGACTGGACAAGAAACTTTGGCCCGTAGGGCGGGAGAGTCTATCAGTTGCGGCCCCGTCGGGCAAGATAAGTTGGGTTCCCCTGCCGGCTCTTGCTATCGCCGCTTCGGGGGATAGAATAATGGGAACCTGCCAAAAGATGGAGATTTTTGCTTTTCACCCGGCGTGGATGATCTTCAAATAGATGGCGGCGCGACGGCGAGTCCCCCAAAACCTCCTCGGGGTGTGAAAATGGCGAGAAAAGTAATTCTCGATGTGGATCCGGGCGTGGATGACGCTTTGGCGTTGTGCTTTGCCCTGTTTCACCCGGGCTTGGACGTGGTGGCGGTGACGGCCGTCGGCGGCAATTGTTCGCCGGCCCAGGCGACCCGCAACATGCAGGCGATTGTCGAGGGGCTCGATCCCCCGCGGCTACCCCGATTGGGGGCCGCGTCGGAACCCGAGCCGGACATCGGCCTGCCCGCCGAAGGCCGCGGGCTCTACGGGCCGGACGGGCTCGGCGGCGCCGATCTGCCCGTGGCCGAGCGGCAGCACATGTTGCCGGCCGAGAAAGTGATCTGCGATCAAGTCCGTGCCGCGCCCGATGCGATCACGATCGTCGCCATGGGACCGCTGACGAACATCGCCCGGGCCTTTCAGCGCGACCCGGAGTTGCCGTCGTTGGTGGGGCGGGTGGTGATGGCCGGCGGGGCGGTGGCGGTCTCGGGCAACTACACGCCCGCAGCCGAGTTCAACATGTATTGCGATCCGCCCGCCGCACAGGCCGTCTTCCGTTCGGCCTCCACGAAGACGCTGATTCCCTTGGACGTGACGAATCGCATCACGTTGAGCTATGACTTGTTCAACCAGCTTCCCGACGAGACGACCCGCGTGGGCGCCTTGTTGCGAAAGATCCTGCCCTCGGCCTTCCGTGGTTACCGGCAGCGGTTCGGCCTGGAAGGGATCCACGTCCACGATACGATCACGCTGATGGCCATTTTGTATCCCGAGTTGTTCACGGCCCAGGAGATGGCCGGCGATGTCGAGACGATGGGCGAGCTGACGACCGGGATGACCGTTTTCGACCGCCGCCGGATTCCCGCCCGGCAGTACAACATGGAAGTGGCCATGGATCTGGAGAAGGAGAAGGTTGTCGAGAACATCGTTCGCGGGCTGAACCGGGCGGCGGGAAGGGAAGAGAGCGAGGGATAGGGGCCTCACGGCCCGAACTTGCTGCGGTCGGCGACTTCCACCGGAATGACGATCGTTTTGCCGTCGCGAAAGACTTCCAACGAGACCTTCTTGCCAACCTCGATCAGGGCGACGAGATTCACCAGATGCGCGTCGTCGTCGATCGCGGTAGCGTCGAGTTTCAGAATCACGTCGCCCTCGCGAAGGCCGGCGGCCTCGGCCGGGCCGCCGCGGATGATCGCCGTCACCCGCGCACCGGTCGCCCGGGCCATGCCCAACTCGGCGGCCACGGCCGGGCCGAATCTCGCCACCGACACGCCGAGGAATCCCCGCGTCACCTTGCCGGTGTCGATCAGTTGGCGGGCCACGGACATGAAGAGATTGATGGGAATCGAAAACCCGATGCCCTCGAAGCCGCCGGAATTGCTGGCAATGGCCGTGTTGATGCCGATGATCTCGCCCCGCAAGTTGCACAACGGGCCACCGCTGCTGCCCAGATTGATGGCCGCGTCGGTCTGCAAAAAATCCTGAAAGCGGACCGAGACGTCGCCAAACTCAAGATCGCGCCGGCCGCGGGCACTGATGATGCCGAACGTGACCGAATGGCTGAGCGCAAAGGGGCTGCCAACGGCAAGCACAAAGTCGCCGATCTCCATGCGATCGCTGTCGCCGACCTGAGAGGCGATCAGATCGGTCGCCTCAATGGGCAGCACGCCGACGTCGGTCGCTTCGTCCTCCAACACCCGCTGTGGATGCAGTCGCCGGCCGTCGGCCAGATCAATGCGAATGCCGTCGGCCGGGGCGTTGCGAAAGACGTGCCGGGCAGTGAGCACGTAGAATCGGCCCTTCCACTGGATGATCACTCCCGAGCCCTTCTCCTCGACATGCCGATCGAGATTGTGCGCCAGCGTCCGCTGCGGCACGTCGGCCTCGATATAGACGACCGTCGGGCCGACCAGTTTCGCCACGGTCTTCAGTACTGTGGCCTGTGCCTCCAGCAGTGGGGCGTTCTGCTCCAGAATCCGCCGCAACTGGGCCCGCGCTTCGGGCGACGTGGCCGGATGTCGCGTTTCAACGGGCTTGAGGTCCGCGGCGCCGGCCGGCAGAAGGCTTAGCAGCAGGATACTCGTCACGAGGGAGATCCAGGCACAGACAACCGACACCCGCGCGGGTACCCGGCACCGACCACGACTTCCAGCGTTTCGACGTCACCGATGGCGATCCTTTGCTGTAGCCCGGTTTTTTCATGACCCCAGGCAATCGCTCAGGATACGTCCAACTCGATGTCGTTGATCGACAGGTCGGCATCGCTGCCGGAGGAATCCAGCAACCGGCTCCAGTCGACGTCGGCGGAACTGCCGGTGGTATTGCCTTGCCGTTCGGCCTCGCGCTGACACTTGATGCAATATGTGGCGTAAGGCAGGGCATTGAGCCGGGCCATGGGGATGCCCGTGCCGCAGCCTTCGCAGACACCGAATTGCCCGGTCCGCATCCGCTCCAGGGCATATTCAATGCGAGTCAGTTCACGGCTTTCGACCTCGGCCAACTGCGAGCTGATTTCGTCCTGGACGGAATCCAGGGCGGCATCGACCATATCGCCGGAGGTCTGGGCCCTTAGTTCTTTCAGCAGGCTCAAGTCGCCTGCCAATGCCTTACGGAGTGCGTCGCGCCTTTTAACGAGCACTTGGCGCATGCTCAAAATCGCGTCTTTGCGGCTCATAGGATTCACCTTGGCGTCCGATTCGGGCCGCGCTGAAGGAATGCCCCCCTTCAGGGTAGCCGTAGCCGAACCCCCTCTTCAAAAAACTGTTTGTTCCGGATAGCTGCCCAGCGGTGCCGAAAGATGAGCCCGACACCAACGGAGCAACCAAACTATACTACGCAAGTCGATGCTGCAAGGGTCAAAAAAACGAGAAATATTGCCGCGACCCGGAGGGTGCCCCGCCGGCAGGCTGCAAATCCAGTCATAACTTCTTTAGAGGCAAGTATTTGCGAAAAAGTTCGCGAGTTTTCGTTTGCCCAGCCGTAGGGAGGATTTCAGGGGACCGGGGCACCCGGTACTCCGGGTCGGCCGCCAGTTTCCGCCGACCATGAGTACATGGTGCCGGCCCACGGTCGGTTGTGATAAACCCCCTCGATTCCCTACCGGCTGTGCTATCCGATAATCGGCAAAACCGGCACAGATCATCAGCCCTTTTTCTTCGTTGATCGATCCTCCTCCGAATCAATCTATTCGCTTTTGACGAGCCGCTGGATGCAAGCTAAATCCCGTAGAGGGCTTACAGAATGGTGCGCACGCCTTTATCGTCGTCCGTAATAGCATCCGCCGGGGATTTTCTGGTCCTGCGCGTGCGGGGGTCGATCCGCGATGGACAGGTCGTACGCCTCCAATCGCCCAAGTGCACGATTGGATCGGGAGCGAATTGTACTCTGCGGCTACGGGCTGACAATATAGGGCCGGTTCATTGTCTGATTCTCCGTGGCCCCGGCCGCACGGTGGTCCGGCGTTGGTCGTCCGACACCCGGCTGAACGGCCGAGACTTCAGCGAGTCGTTGCTGCAAGCGGGCGATTATCTGAACATCGGGACCATCGATCTGGAAGTGGTTGAAACCGGGCAGCCGGGCCTGCCCAGCGAAAACCTGCGCGACCAGCAGCGGGCGATCGACCGGCAGTTGGCCGAGATCGAGGTCCGCCTTCGTTCCCTGTACGAACAACATGCTGAAATCGACGCCAAGCAAGCGGATTTTCAGTTCCGGCAGTCTGAACTGGACAGGCTTCGGACCGAGTGGGAGTCGGAGCAGGCCGAATCGCGAAAACGGTGGGAAGCCCGTGAAACGGAATTGGAAGTCCTTAAGGCGGAGTTGCAATACTCCAGTTCCTTGCTGGACGACGAGCGTAGGGCATGGGAGACCGAACGCTTCGAAGCGGAAGTCCGCAACACCGCTAAGGCCGAACAGTTGGCGGCGTTGCAAGTCGAATTTCAGCGGCAGACGCTGACTTTCGAGCAGCAGCAGGCAGCCCGCGAAGCCTTGAATGCCGAGACTCGGCAGCAGTTGGCCGATCGCGCCGCGGAGTTGGATGTGCGTCTTGCCGAGTTGGAGGCAACTCGGGCGTCGTTGGCCGAAGAACGTGCTGCCTGGGAACACCAGCATGCGGAGCAAACGGCCGATTTAGAAGTAGCTTGGGCGTCGTTGGCCGAAGAACGTGCCGCCCGGGAATCCCAGCATGCGGAGCAAACGGCCAAATTGGAGGCAGCTCGGGCGTCGTTGGCCGAAGAACGTGCTGCCTGGGAACACCAGCACGCGGAGCAGGCGGCCAGTTTAGAAGCAGTTCGGGCGTCGTTGGACCAACAGCGTGCTGCCTGGGAAGTCAAGTGCTCAGAGGATGCCACCTACCAAGCGATCGAAGCCGAGGAGTCGGCAGCCCGGCAGGTCGAGTTCGACAACCGGCTAAAGACGCTGGAGGCACTCCAGTGCGAGTGGGAAGCGCAAAAGGCCAGGTCGCAGGCTGATCTGTCCGCTCGCGCATCCGAGCTGGATTGCCTGCAAGTCGAACTTGATTCCGCTCATGCTGCGTTGGCCGCCGAACGCCGCCAGTGGGAATCGCAGCATGGGCAGGCGTTGGCTGCCCAGTCAACGGAAGCCGAACACCTTGCGGTCTGGCAAGCCGAATTGGATGCCCAGCGTCTGGCGCTGGCAGAAGAGCAGACCGGTTGGGAAACTCAAAAGGCGGAAACTGCCGAGCGGTATGCTGTCCAAGCGGCTGAACTGCAGCGTCTTCGCGGGGAAGTCGAGTCCGCGCGAACAGCGTTGACCGAGGATCGCCTGCAGTGGGAATCACAACATAGCCAGGCGTCTGCCGCCCAGTCCACGGAAGCCGAACGCCTTGCGGCCCGAGCGGCCGAACTGCAGCGTCTACACGGGGAAGTCGAGTCCGCGCGAACAGCGTTGACCGAAGAACGCCGCCAGTGGGAATTGCAACATGGCCAGGCATTGGCCAACCGGTCCACGGAAGCCGAGCAACTTGCGGCCAGGCAAGCCGAATTGGATGCCCAGCGTCAGACGCTGGAAGAAGAGCAGGCCGCCTGGGAAACTCAAAAAGCGGAAACTGCCGAACGCTATGCGGCCCAAGCGGCCGAACTGCAGCGTATTCGCGGAGAAATCGAGTCCGCGCGAACAGCGTTGGCCGAGGAGCGCCTGCAGTGGGAATCGCAACATGGCGAGGCGTTGGTCGCCCGGTCCACGGAAGCCGAGCAGCTTGCGGCCAGGCAAGCCGAATTGGATGCCCAGCGCCAGACGTTGGAGGAGCAGCAGGCCGGCTGGGAAACTCAAAAGGCGGAAACTGCCGAACGCTATGCGGCCCAAGCGGCCGAACTGCAACAGCTTCGCGGGGAACTCGAGTCCGCGCGAACGGCGTTGGCCGACGAACGCCTGCAGTGGGAATCGCAGCATGGCCAGGCGTTGGCCGCCCAGTCCGTGGAAGCCGAACAACTCGCGGTCCGGCAAGCCGAATTGGATGCCCAGCGTCAGGCCCTGGAAGAAGAGCAGACCGCTTGGGATGCCCAGAAGGTCGGCGTGCAGCGGACGCTCGATGACCGCGTCGCCGGGCTGGACGCCTTGCGTGTGGACCTCGAATCGCAGCGACTTGCGCTGGAGAAGGAGCGGCGGCAGTGGGAGTCGCAGCGCCGTGACGCTATGGCCGCCCAAGCGACGGAAATCGAGCAGCTTACCGTCCGTGAAACCGAACTCGATGCACGGCGTCGTGCCTTGGAAGACGATCGCGCCGCTTTCGAAGGCCAAAAGAGCGAAGCCTGGATGCAGATTGAAGCCCGGACGCTAGAGTTGCAGAACCTGAAGGCGGAATTGGCCGTCCAGGGCGAGCGTCTCGACAAGCAGCAGCGGCGGTACGAAGCACAGCTTGCGGAACTCCAAGTGCGCGAGAGTCAACTGGAAGAGCGGCGCGGTGGGATGGAGTCGAAAATCGCCGCCGCGCCGGCGGTAAAATCCGTTTCACGAGCTTCAGAACCGGTCGAGGAAGTCTCGATCGATGAGTACATGTCGCACCTCTTCACGCGGTCGCGAGGTACTTCGGCCCCGTCGTCCGCACCGGCTGCCGGCGTAGCGCCAAGCGCCGGCTGCCGGCGTAGCCCGAACGCCGGCTGCCAGCGTAGCCCGAGCGCCGGCTGCCGCCGCGCCTGCCGCTACGGTGCCGCCGTCGTCGACTCCGCTCGTGCCCGAACCACAAGCCAAGCCTGCGAAGCCTGCCAAGCCGGTCGAGCCGATGGAACTGGCTCCGCGTGCCGTCGCTCCGGAAAGGCAGATCGACCTGGAGGCGATGCGTCAATTGGCCAACCTCTCGGCCGACACCGCCTTGCACAAGCACGAAAGCAAGCAACTTTCGGGCAGCACGCGCACGAAGCTGCTGGTAACAAGCGTATCCGTCGTGGTCGGCGTATCGATGTTGGTCATTCATCAATTGCCCGGGGCGCCCCCGGTAACGATCTATGGCGCGATGGCGTCGTTCGCTGTGGCGGCGCTATGGGGAGTCAACTACTTGTCGCTCTTGTCGCGCTTGGCCGCCAAGCCGATGGCCTACATGGGCCGACATCGCAGGGAGGGGGAGAAACCGGCGGCAGGAGTCAAGGAAGAGAATGCTTGATCTTCTGAGCAGCGGGGAAATAATCCAGGGTTCCACGATTGCGTCGCTGGGGGTATGCAACATGGCATTCCTTCTGGTGTCCCTCAGCGGCGCAGTTCGCGGCGCTTCCGGGTATATCACAGGTGCTCGACGCGGTCGCGCATGCCGTCGCGCCTCAGTGTGCATGAGTAATCGCAGCCGTCAATTGCCAATCGAGTACAGTCTCTTTATCTGCGCCGTCAGAACCCCCTTGCCGCCCGCACATCGTCGAAATCGCGGAGGTGGTAGTCGATGCCGACATAGTCCAACACACGGCAGAGACCGCGCAGGGCGACACCCATTCCGTCCGGCCCACTGAAGCCGCCGAACTGTCCGCCGCCTTTAAGGTGCGGTTCCAGGTCGAGGAACACGCCGGGGAGTCCCCGCCGGCTGAGCTTGCTTTCCAACGAGGGAAGGATCTGGCGGAAATCGCGGAGGACACGCTCGTGGCCCGAATCGCCCAGGTCGGCGGGAACGAAATGGGCCAGCTTGCCCTCTTCAACGTATTTCGGCTCGACAGGCCCGGGGCACCCGGTACTCCGGGTCGTGGCTACCGATGGGCGGGGCACCCGGTACTCCGGGTCGCGATAGTCCTTGATGTGCAGCCAGCCCAGGCCCGGCTTCATGGCCAAGTATTGCTCGAATACGTCGGCGCTGGAGAAACCCTGGGTGAGGATGTTCCCGCCGTCGAAGATCAGCATCATGCCCGGATGGTTCACCTGGCGGTAGATCTCGGCCAGGATCAGGCCGTTGCTGCCCACAAGGTTCGCTTCCACCTCGAGGCCGAAAGTCAGGTCGGAGCGGTGGAAGGCCTCGGCGATATGACCCAAGCGGTCCACGACCTGGGAGAGATATTCCCGCGGATCGCTGCCCTTGGGATGGTAGAACGAGAAACCGCGGATCAGCTTCGTCTCGAAGGCATGGGCCATCTCGCAGGCCTTCTGCACGTCGGTGGCCAGGTATTTCTCGAAGGGAATGTAGGCGTTCTTGGTGCCGTCCTCGACATCGACCAGCTTGACCTTGCCGATTGGCGAGCCGATCGACGAGACGTTCAGGCCATACTCGTTCTGGAGTTGTCGGATCTTCTGGATCTCGGCCAGGCTCAGCTTCATGACGTTCTTCACGCCCTGCCCGGCGTCAATGAAGCGGATGCTGTAGTATTGCAGGCCCAGCGCGGCGAAGGCCACGAACTGCTCGCCGGCAGTCTTGTTGTTCGCCGATTCGTCGGCAAAACCCGAAAGTATGACACGCGGTGTCTCGTTCATGGTTCGCTCGTCCAGAGGTTATGCCTTTTTCGTAAAGGTGGCTGTAACGGTTGTCGTAATGCCGCCGCGGGCCGTGAAGGCGGCCGTCAATTCCATCCGCCGAGGGGCCAAGACCGACACCACGTCTTCGAGAATCCGGTTGGTCACGTTCTCGTAAAAAATCCCCTCGTTGCGGAATTGCTGAAGATAAAGCTTCAGGCTCTTCAATTCCACGCACTTCCGGTCGGGCACATAGCGGAACGTCAGCGTGCCGAAGTCCGGCTGGCCGGTTTTCGGACAAACCGAGGTGAATTCAGGACAAACGATCTCGATCGTATAATCGCGACTGGGATACTGGTTCTCGAACGTCTCCAGGACGTTGCGGAAACCTTGGCTCACTTGCACGTTCCTTTCCGTCGGCGATTGATTGTACCATTCGTTCACGAGCAGTACCAATCCTATTCCATTTAGTTCACTTGCACGAACAGTTCGATTCGGGATCAATCTGCCAGCCGGGCATGTCGGTCCGGGGACGTGCGGCCAGCGCATCCTCGGTCACTTTCAAGGCCTTCAGCAGGGCCTGATAATCCGGGTCCGCGGTACTGGCGAATACCACCTTCCCGCATGCACCGCGTCCGCCAGCCGCTTTGGCCAGGGGAGCCAGCAAGATATCGTTATGCGCGACGTTGGTGATTCGCTTGACGTGCCAGGGAATGCCGTTTGGCCCGCCCTTGTGGCACTCGGCGCAGCGCCGCGCCGCTGTCTCGGCAAACAACTTCTGAAACTCCGGCGCGTAATTGATCTGGCGGCATCCCCGCAGTTGGATGTGCGAGGAGCGGCCTTCGCCGTAATAGGGCACGTTGCAGTCGATCCAGGTGAGAATGGCCTGCCGCTCATCGGCGGCCATCGTCACCTGCGGCTTGCCGTGGGCATCGGGATGGCCGTTGAGGACCACTTCCGCCAGCCGCGATTGCGGCGAACCCCAGGCCTTGGGCCGGACGTCCAGAATGTTCCACTCCTGGCCGTTCATGGTCGGAATCCAACTGACCCACTTGCTGCCGCGTCCCGTCGGGTCCTCGCCCAGGTTGACCAACTGGTCGTAAGAAACGTTGAAGAACTCGGTGCGATCGCCGCACAGATCCAGGCCGGAAGGCCGATCGAGGTGGTTGTGGCACTGCACGCAATGCTTGTCCAAGACGGGCTGAACGACCGTGCTGTAGTCGAGATTTCGCGCTCCCCAGGGGGGCGCCGTTAGGGTCCTTGCCGGTTTAGACATTGCCGATGTCGAGCCGGTCCTGGCGAACGTCGCGTAGTTGCGGTCCGCGTGGCAACCGATGCAGCCCTGGGTTTCGCCTGGCATCAAATGCGTGAAGGTCCGCATGCGCTGCACGGCGCGGCCCTGCCGGTCGAGTGCCAGGAAATAGATCGGCAGGTTGGCCGGCACTTGAAACCGCGCGGAGCCGTCGTCTTCCACGTCCACGAACCCCCACACCTTCTTCGGCGCATAGGTGGCCCCGCAGGAAACCACCGGGAACTGGAAGCCGAAGGCCCGCAGGTTCGGGTCCACGCGGACCGGCTTGGCGATCTCCTGCACGACGGCGATGCGGGCGACCTCGCCGCGCTTCACCTGCGGTTCCAGGCCGTGGTACACGTCCTGCATGCTGATCGTTGCCCATGCGGTGTCTTGAGCCTCGTACGGCCCGCAGGGCGGCAGCGTGGAGGGGATGACCGGCGGCCGACGCCTGACCCGCACCGGCTGGGCGCAGACCCAGGTCAGCTCGCCCCGCCCGGGAAGCAGATCCAGCTTCAGGCTGCCGTCGTAGGACCGCAGTTGCACCGTGCCGTCGCTAAATCGATTTGGCTGGGGATAGTGGGTCACAAGGAAGCGGCGATCGTCCAGCGGCCAAGGGCTTTGGTATGGGCCGCTGCTGGGGCCGTTGGTGCTGATCGTCACCTTGCCGATGTCCACCTCCGGCGTTACGTTGGTGATGGCCTCCTGGGCGTTGCCGCCTTTTCTCGGGTCGATGATCCCGATTGCGCCGCTGCAACGGCCGTTGTGCCCCGTCATCGTGCAGAGCACGCGGCCGTCGCCGGCGGGGATTGCACGGGCCTCGATGAACGTCGCCGGGCCGAGCACGCGATTGCCGAAGTAGCCCGACAACATCGTGCCGTCGGGATGAATGGTCCACAGGCTCTGGATGGGAATTGCCGGCCGATCCACGTATTCCCAGCGGCCGTAGATGATGCGGCCGTCTTCCATCACCGCGGGAGTGAAGTTGTTCAGGTAGTTGGCGCTGATCCGCCGCACGTCGCCGCCTTCGGCGTTCATCCGATGGAGCACTCCCACGGGCGAGTTCCAGCAGTAGGCGAACTGCGGATTGCGGGTCGAGAGGAAGGCAATGCCGCCGTCCGGCAGCCAGCAGGCGTTGAAGTTATGATGGTCACCGGAGGTGAGTCGCCGCGGCTGGCCGCCCTGGACCGGAATCGTGAAGAGATGAAACGCCTCCTGCATCGATTTCTTCCAGGAAAAGAGCACCGTCTTGGCGTCCAGCGACAGCTCGCAGTCAAGAATCACGCCGTTGCGGGAATCGACCAGTTGGACCAGCTTGCCCGAGCTGCCGTCTTTCGGCAAGCGGTAGCGAAACAGGCCGCCGCCGGGGCGCAGCCCTTCAACGTGGTAGGTGTAGACGTGACTGGGCATTACCGGGTAGTGCTGGATCACCAGAAGCTCGTCGCACTGCAAGGCACGGCGAGCCAGGTCGGCATCGGCACCGGCAAGCTCCCCGGCCGATAAAGGGCCAGAGTCGGGTTGGCCGGAACAAGCCTGCGCAGTTCCGGCAAGGCGGTCGTGCACCGCGGGAACGGTAACCAATACGTGCCGGAACTGCGCAGGCTTGTTCCGGCCAACTGGCTCCTTGGCGGCCAGAATGCCAGAGCCGAAGATCCCACAGTACACCGCGGCAGCAAATCCCACGAGCATAGGCAACATGATTTGTCGCTCCGAACGCTAAGTGCGGCGATTCACGCCGCTATATCTTTCCCGGACGTACTTTGGAGTGCGGGGACTTGTCACCGCTTTCTTTTCTCGCGTCAAAGTCTTTCGGGCGGGCGCGACTGGTTTACCGGCACGCGATCTTCAAGCGAGCTTATCACTCCTCGAAAAGCCTCGCAAAGCTCGGCAAAGCGGTGACAAGTCCCCGCACTCCAAAGGAATCCTCGACCACTCGTGATTGTGACCCGCCCACCGCCGGTTGTCAATCACCGGGTGTCAACTTCCCAGGGTCCTTGCCAAAACCTCGATCAGCCAGGTACATTACCAGGATGAAAACGCGAGAGGCAACCTGGAGTGGGATCAAGGCGAATCCGGTCTGCGACGTGCTGATTCTCGGCGGCGGCGTGAACGGGACCGGGCTGTTGCGCGATCTGGCCCTGCAGCAAGTTCGCTGCATCCTCGTGGACAAGGACGATTACGCGGCGGGCGCCAGTTCGAAATCGTCTCGGATGATCCATGGCGGCCTGCGGTATCTGGAAAACGCGGAGTTCAAACTCGTGAGCGAAGCGGTGCATGAACGCAACCTGCTGCTCAAATATGCCCCACACTACGTGTGCCCCTTGCGGACCACGATTCCGATCACTTCCTGGTTTGCCGGCCTGATCAAATCGCCGTTGGTCTTCTGCGGCCTGCCGGTGACGCCCGGCGGACGGGGCGCGATGATCGTGAAACTGGGCCTGTGTTTCTACGATTGGTTCACCGGCAAGAACCGCCAGACGCCGCGCCACTTCTTTCTTTCCAAGGCCAGGTCCTTGGCGGAGATCCCCGGTCTCAAGCCCGGAATCGTCTGCACGGCCACCTATTGGGATGCGTGGATCAGCCAGCCCGAGCGGTTCTGCGTCGATATGGCCAGCGAGGCCTGCCGTGTGATGCCGGCGTGTGCCGCGCTGAACTACGTGACGGCGGAAAAGGTGGATCGCGACCACGTCCTGCTCCGCGACGCGGCCAGCAGGGAGACGCTGACGGTCCGCCCGACGGTGGTCGTGAATGCAACGGGGGCCTGGGTCGATTTCGCGAACCGCCGCTTGGGTGTGGAGTCGCATTTAATGGGCGGCACCAAAGGCTCGCACCTGGTGATCGACAACCGGGCCCTGTACGACGCCCTGGGGGACCGCATGGTCTACTACGAGCACGCCGACGGCCGCATCTGCATCACCTTCCGCTTCATGGACAAGGTGATCATGGGGTCGACCGATATCCGCGTCGCGAGCCCCGACGATGCGGAGTGCGAGGAGGCGGAGCGGGACTACATGCTGACGAGCCTCAAGGGCGTTTTTCCCGACTTGAAGCTGTCGCACGATGACATTGTCCACATGTTCTGCGGGGTTCGCCCGTTGCCGGCCTCCGGCCTGGACTATACGAGCCGCGTGCCGCGGGCCCACCATCTGGCGATTTCGGAAGCGGATCCTACGCGCGGGTTCCCGATCTACAGCATGATCGGCGGCAAGCTGACGACCTTCCGGGCGTTTGCGGAGCAGGTGGCCGACAAACTCTTGACGCGTCTTGGCAAACGCCGCGTGGTTTCGACGCGCGAAATGGCCTATCCCGGCGCGGAAGGGTATCCCCAAGGGGAGGCCGCGAAACGGCAGTGGATTGGGCGCGTGGCTGCCGCCAATGGGCTTACGGCCCAGCGCGTAAACGACCTGTTGGCGCGTTATGGGACGGAGGCGGAACGTTTGGCCGAGCGGCGGGAACCGCAGTGGCGAATGCCGCTTGACGCCCTGCCCGATTACACGGTGGGCGAGATCCTCATGATCGCCGAGAACGAACAGGTCCTGCACCTCTCGGATCTGGTGCGGCGCCGCAGTATCATTACCCTCTTGGGTCGGGCCAGCGAGCCCGCCTTGACCGAGTTGGCGGCGATCGTCGGCGGCGTGCTTGGATGGGATGCGGATCGTCGCAAGCAGGAAGTCGCCTTGGCGTTGAGCGAGGCCAAGGGACGCAGGTAGGTCCCTCTTGCCGAGAGGGACTATTCTGCTCCTGGCCGCTCGAATAACATTGGGCCTGTCACTAACTTGACGCACAATAGTCCCTCCCGGCAGGAGGGACCCACTCGCCGCAGTCCTGATTGGGCAGAACGGAGCCACACAAATGGTTGAAATGACTTCCGCAGAGCGGGTGATGACGACGCTCGGCCGCGGCCAGCCGGACCGCATCCCGCATTTCGAGTGGATCATCGACAAGAAAGTCAGGCACGCGCTCTGCCCCGGCGCATCGACGGAAGAGTTCACGGTCAGAATGGGGTTGGACGCCATGCTCACCGCCCCGGATTTCAAGGCCGAGCCGATCGGGCCCAACCGGTTCAGGAACGAATGGGGGATCGTGGTCGAGAAGGGCGAGGAGCAGCATTCGACGGTGGTGCAGGCCGTGATTCAGACGATGGCGGATTTTGAAAAGTACCAACCGCCGGACGCCTTTGCGCCGTACCGCTTCGACAGCCTGAAGAAATTGGTCGCGCGGTACAAAGGCACCTATGCGATCGGCGTGCATCTGAACGACGTGTTGTCGATCCCGCGGAACCTGATGGGCTTCGAAGAGCTGCTGATGGCTTTCTGTGTCGAGCCGGAACTGGTCGCGCAACTGGTCGAGATGTCGGTGGACCTGAACATCCAGTTGGCTGGCGAGGCCGCGCGGTACGGCGCCGATTTCGTGTTCACCGGCGACGATTATTCCTCGGGCAAGGCGCCCTTCATGGCGCCCGCCACCTTCCGGGAGCTGTTGTATCCCGGCTTGAAGCGCGTGGTCAAAGGGTTCCACGACCACGGGTTGCCGGTGATCAAACACACCGACGGCAACATCATGCCGCTGATGGACATGATCGTCGCTGCGGGGTTCGACTGCCTGGACCCGATCGATCCGCTGGGCGGCATGGACATGGCGCTGATGAAGCGCGAGTATGGCCAGTTGTTCGCGCTCAAGGGCAACGTGAACTGCGCCACGACGCTTGTCAACGGAACAGCCTGCGAGGTGGTGCGAGAGACCCTGGGCGTTATCCTGGCAGCGGCTGAAGGCGGCGGCCTGATCGTGTCGTCCAGCAACAGCATTCACTCGTCCGTTGCGCCGTTGAACTATCTGGCCATGCTGAGCACGATCAAGGCCTATGGCCGGTATCCGATCAAGCTCGATTTCGACGCGTCGGGTGCGGGGGAGGCGTTTTCGTAGGAAAGTCTCCCCTCACCTTCCGGGAGAGGGGCAGGGGGTGAGGGCATTGGCGGCTGGAACCGAGCCGGAGGGACCGTTTCCTGCGGCAACCGCCTCACCCTAACCCTCTCCCGGAGGGAGAGGGGACCAAGAGGGAGGGTTGCATGACTTATCTGCTGGGCATCGATGTTGGTTCCACCAACCTGAAGGCCGTGTTGTTCGCTACGGACGGCCGAATGGCCGCGAAGTGCGAAGTGCCGACCGAGTGTTTCCACCCCGATCCGGAGCATCCGGAGTGGTCCGTTTGGCAGCCCGAGCAGATCTGGTCGGGCATCGCCCAGTCGGTCCGCGGCGTGGCGGCGGCCGTCGATGGCGGGGAGATCCTCGGCGTGGCGGTGACCGGCATGGGCATGGACGGCGTGCCGGTCGACAAGGCGGGTAAATGGCTCTATCCGTTCATCAGTTGGCATTGTCCGCGGACGGCGCCGCAGCAGGGCTGGTGGATCGAGCATATCGGGGCTGACGAACAGTTCGCGCGGGGCGGGAACCAGATCTGGACGTTCAATACCGTGCTGCGCTTGCTGTGGATGCGGGAGCACGAGCCGGTGATCCTCGAAAAGACGCACAAGTGGCTGCTGATCGAAGACTTCGTCAACTTCATGCTCTGCGGCGAGATGGCGACGGATTACAGTATGGCGTCGACCACGCTGCTGTTCGACCAGCGGACGCGATCCTGGAACGACGATTTCCTGCATCGTTCGGGAATCGATCGTGGCTTGCTCTGCGACCTGCTGCCGGCCGGCACGCTGATCGGCCGCGTGCATGCGGCCGCGGCCGCGGCCACGGGGCTCAAGCCGGGGACACCCGTCGTTCTGGGCGGGCACGACTATTGTTGCGGGTGCCTGCCGACGGGGGCTTTTGAGCCGGGCGTGCTGTTGGACGTGCTGGGCACGTGGGAGATGGTGGTCTCGGCCCTCCGCGAACCGGTGTTGACGCCCGAAGTGCAGCGGATGGGCGTGCTGGTCGACTCGCACGTAGCGCGTGACCGCTACGCCGCGATGGGCGCCACGGTGGCCGCCGACATGCTGGAGTGGTTCAAGCGGGAAATCGGCGGTCCGGCGGCGGGAGCCGCGGAGGGCGACGCGGAGTGGGCGCGTCTGATCGCGCTGGCCTCGCAAGCGCCGATCGGCAGCCATGGCGTCTTCTTCCTGCCGCACATGTCGGGCAGTTTCTGCCCGGTGCTCGATCCCACCTCGTGCGGCGCGTTTGTAGGGCTGCGCAACATCGCCGCGCAGGGCGACCTGTTCCGTGCGGTCATCGAGGGAGTGAACTATCAGTTCCTGGACATCATGCGGGCCTTTGCCCGTGGACTGGGCGTCAAAAACGATCGCATCGTGGCGATCGGCGGGCCGACCAAGAACCGGCTTTGGATGCAGAACAAGGCCGATGTGACTGGCATTGTGGTGGAGGTGCCCGACGTGGACGAGGCCGTTCCCTTGGGCGCAGCCATTCTCGCCGGGATCGGCACCGGCGTCTATCGGGATGAGCAAGACGCCTTCCGCCATGTCTATCGGGCGGGTACGTCGTACGTTCCCGATGTGCAGGCGCAGGCCCTCTATCGTGAACTCTATGCGCAGTATGAGTCGCTCTATCCCGCGCTCAAGGCATTTGTCACGCAGTGAAATATCTGGATTATTCTGACTATACTTACTCAAAGTGGAATGTCTTAGCCTGAAGAGCGGATAGTCCTGTTTCCCCGAGGAGTTTTGCAGGTGGCATACGTCGTATGGATATGACGTTTTTAGTAACGAGAGTTAGATGTCGCCGTGCCACGCGCGTCTCGCACGGGCACGAGCGGGAAGCCGATCCCCCGGTCTTGCCAAGAGATGCTGCCGTGCACCCCGCCCCTGGCAGGTGTTCTCGGGCCGAGTTAACATATAATCTAATAATCTGCGGCTCCCCCTGCCGAGAAAGCCAAGCGGGGGGATGGTCTTGGGTCTTTAGTCTTGGTCTTGGGATCTGAGATCTTGGACCTGAAATTTGACGACGCAGCCGGCCAGTCGCCGCAAGACCTAAGGCCTTAGCCCCAAGTCCCAAAGGACACGATTTCCATGTCACAATCAGGGCACTCGACAGACCCTCAAACCGACAGTGTCCAGGGCCGACTGGAGTATGCTTCGTTGTCCGACGTCGGCTTGCGACGGTCGAATAACCAGGACTCGCTGGCCGTGATGCCGGCCGCCAGCGAGAATCTATGGCAGCAGCGAGGGGACCTGTTCGTCGTGGCCGACGGCATGGGGGCGCACGCGGCCGGCGAGTTGGCCAGCGAGCTTTCCACCCGCACGGTGCCGCTGGTCTACCACAAGCTGATGGACCGCACGCCCCCGGAAGCGGTCTTGGCTGCCGTCGAAGAGGCCAACGCGCAAATCCACAGTCGCGGCCAGGCAAGCATCGATTTCAAAGGGATGGGAACCACCACGACCGCCCTGGTGTTGTTGCCCTATGGGGCCTTGTTGGCCCACGTGGGCGACAGTCGGGCCTATCGACTGCGCGGAAATCGCCTCGAGCAGTTGACTTTCGATCACAGCCTGGTGTGGGAAATGCGAGCGGCGGGACAATTCCAGGGGCCGGCGCCCGACTATGTGCCGAAGAACGTGATCACCCGTTCGCTGGGCCCCAATCCCAAGGTGCAGGTCGATCTCGAAGGTCCCCTTCCCGTGGTTTCCGGCGATACGTTCCTGATGTGCAGCGACGGTCTTTCCGGCCCGGTGAAGGACGAGGAACTAGGCATGATTCTGGGCAGCATGCCGCCGGCCGAGGCTGTCCGCGCGCTGGTCGATCTGGCGAATCTCCGCGGGGGACCGGACAACATCACCGTGATTATTGTCAAGGCCGTGGGTCAGGGTTGGTCGACGGGGCCGTCCAACGACGTGCCTCGTCCCCATGCCGATATGCGACCGATAAACCCCCTGGTTTGGATTGCCATGGGCGTCGTGGCCCTGGCCGGCTTGGGACTCTTGATTATGCACGCCTTCATTCCCGCCGCACTTTGCCTGGTTGCCGCGGCGGTGCTGGGGATCGGAGGCGCTGGTCTATCGTCAAGGCGGCGAACCGACGGGCCCGCCGATGAACGGCCAGCGCTACGGCCGCGGTCCCTACTCGGCGGTTGTCTGCTCGCCTTCGGCGGAGTTCGTCCGGCACATGGCCGATACCTTGCGCGAACTCCGCGAGGCGGCTACGCAGGCCGAGATGACGGTTGACACGGGAGAGCTCAACGACCTCCTCGCTCGCGCCGCCGCCTTCAACCAGAGCGGCGACTATGCCCAGGCAGTGCGCAGCTACTGCCAGGCCATCAGTTTCCTTGTGGCCGAATTCAAGCGGCAAGGCAAATCGCGGCCGGGAGGTTCGCGACATTCGTAGGATGGACCTCCGAGTCCGTCCCCTGACAGTAGGATGGACTTCCGAATCCGTCCCCCAACACTGGACGGACTCGGAGGTCTGTCCTACAGCAAATTGCACAAGTTGTTTCTTCGCGACATTCACTGACCGGAGTACAGCAATGACACGACCAAGAAACGTCGTGGTCGCCCAAAGTGGCGGCCCAACCCCTGTCATCAACAGCAGTTTGCAGGGCATCATCGAGGCGGCACGCGACTTGGATGCTATCGGCGCCGTCTACGGCGCCAGCCACGGCATCGAAGGCGTGCTCAAAGAAGATCTCCTCGACCTTTCCGCCCAGTCCTGCGAGGAGGTTGGCCTCTTGCGGTTCACGCCCGCCGCCGGTTCGATCGGCACCTGCCGCTACAAGCTGAAAAAGAGCCAGGGCGAAGACTTTCAGCGGGTGATCGACGTCTTCCGCGCCCACGACGTCGGCTACTTCATGTATATCGGCGGCAACGACTCGATGGATACGGCCAGCAAGGTCGCGCAGTTGGCCCGCGAGCGCGGCCTGGACCTCGTGGCCATCGGCGTGCCCAAGACGATCGACAACGACGTCGGCGACAGCCAGTTCTGTTTGATCGATCACACGCCAGGCTATGGCTCGGTGGCCCGCTACTGGTTGCACATGGTGCAGAACGCCAATGAAGAGAACGCCGGTTCATCGCCGGCGGATCCGGTGTTGGTGCTGCAGGCCATGGGGCGGAAGATCGGCTTCATTCCCGCCGCCGCGCGATTGGCCGACCCGGTCCGCGAGATGCCGCTGCAGATCTACCTGGCAGAATGCCCCTGTTCGCTGGAGCAAATGGCGGACCAGGTCAACGACCAGTTGCGGCGCTCCGGCCGCTGCCTGGTGGTCTTGAGCGAAGGATTTGACTTGGGCGATGTCGGGCACGTCGAGGACGCCTTCGGCCACACATCGTTCGGATCGAGCAAGCTGAGCGTGGCTCAGATCGTGGTGAATTATCTCAACGAGGTTGGCCTGGCGGCCAAAGGCGCGTGCGGGGTAACGTGCCCGGCACCGATCAGCGGCACTCGATGGCCTATGCCTCGACGCTCGATCTGGACGAGGCCTACTGCCTGGGGCAGACGGCCTTGCAGCTTGCCGCCACGGGCCAAAGCGGCTCAATGGCCACAATCCTGCGGAACCCCGGCAGCGTGTACTCGGTCCGCTACGACAAGGTATCCCTGACCGAAGTGGCCAACAGCGTGCGGGCCTTCCCGGCTGCTTGGATCGCACCCAGCGGCTACGATGTGACCGATGATTTCATCCGCTACGCCCGGCCGCTGGTGGGCAACGACATGATCAACCTGCCGATGCTCGACGGCCGGCAGCGGCTGACCCGCTTCAAGCCGATTTATGCCGAGAAGAAGCTGCCGGCCTACGTGCCGCAGGCGGACCGGAAGTAAACAGATATGATCGACCTTAGTGCGAAACACCCATTTCTGATCGGCATCGATTCCGACGGTTGCGTCTTCGACACCATGGAGGTCAAGCACAAAGAGTGCTTCGCCCCCAATGTGATCAAGTATTTCGGGCTGGCCGGCGTGAGCAAGTATGCCCGCGAGGCCTGCGACTTCGTCAATCTGTACTCGAAAAGCCGGGGCATCAACCGCTTTCCCGCCTTGATCGAAGAATTGGAGTGGACCGCCGCCCGGCCCGAGGTGCTGGCCCGCGGCGTGAAGATCACGATCCCGCAGTCCGTTCGCAACTGGGTCGCCAAGGAGCCCAAGCCGGCGAATCCGTCGTTGGAGAAGGCCGTGCAGGAGACGGGCGACCCGGACCTGAAACAATTGCTGGAATGGTCGAAGGCCGTGAATCGCTCGATCGAGGAGATCGTCCACAACGTGCCGCCGTTCCCCTATGTCCGCCCCTGCCTGGAGAAGATGGTCGCGATGGCCGACGTGCTGGTCGTCTCGGCCACGCCGCACGAGGCCCTGCAGCGGGAATGGGACGAGCATGATCTGACCCAATATGTCGTGGCCATCTGCGGCCAGGAAGTGGGCACGAAAAAGGAATGTCTGCAACCGTCCAGGCACTATCTGCCCTGCCATACGCTGATGATCGGCGACGCCCCCGGCGATCACAAAGCGGCCGTGGCCAACGGGGCCCTGTTCTTCCCCATCAATCCCGGGGCGGAAGAAGGCAGTTGGAAGCGGTTGTTGGACGATGGGCTGCAGCGATTCTTCGACGGCACTTTCGCCGGCAAGTACCAGGACGAGTTGCTCGCCGAGTTCGATCGCTATCTGCCCGAGTTGCCACCGTGGAAAGTGAAATGACCGATGACCAAGAAAACCCGACGGATTTCCTTCGAGCTTCGTCATGCCGCCTAGAGGAGTTTGCTATGCCCGACAAATGTGATTTCGGTCTGATCGGCCTCGCCGTGATGGGCGAGAACCTGGCCCTGAACATCGAGAGCCGCGGTTACTCGGTTGCCGTGTTCAACCGCACCGTAAGCAAAGTCGATGACTTTATCAACGGCCGGGCCAAGGGCAAACGCTTCTGCGGCTGCCATAGCCTGGACGAACTGGTCGGAAGCCTGGCCATGCCGCGCAAGGTGATGCTCATGGTCAAGGCCGGCCCGGCGGTGGATGAATTCATCGAGCACCTCATTCCGTTACTCTCGCCCGGCGACGTGATTATCGACGGCGGCAACACGTACTTTCACGACACCGAACGCCGCACGCAGTACGTCGAATCGAAGGGCCTGCTCTACATCGGCACCGGCGTCTCCGGCGGCGAGGAAGGCGCGCTGAAAGGGCCGAGCATCATGCCCGGCGGCAGCGAGAAGGCCTGGCCGCTGGTCAAACCAGTCTTTCAGGCGATCTCGGCCAAGGTCGGGCCGAACCGCGACATTCCCTGCTGCGAATGGGTCGGCCCGCGCGGTGCCGGCCATTATGTGAAAATGGTCCACAACGGCATCGAGTACGGCGACATGCAGTTGATCTGCGAGGCCTACTGGATCCTCAAACAGGCCCTGGGCCTGACGAACGATGAGTTGTACCGGGTCTTCGATGATTGGAACCACGGCGAGCTGGACAGCTACCTGATCGAGATCACCCGCGACATCTTCAGCGTCCGTGATCCCGAGACGGGCGGATACCTGGTCGACGCCGTCATGGACTCGGCCGGGGCCAAGGGCACGGGCAAATGGATGAGCCAGTTGGCCCTCGACCTGGCCGTGCCCAGCACGCTGGTGACCGAGGCGGTTTACGCCCGCTGTCTCTCGGCCTTGCGCGACGACCGGGTCCACGCCTCGTCGAAGCTGGCCGGCCCGTCGGGCGCCTACGCCGGCGACCGCAAACAGTTCATCGAGCAAGTTCGCCAGGCCCTGTACGCCTCGAAGATCGTGAGCTACGCGCAGGGCTACGTGCAAATGCAGGCCGCGGCGGTCGAGTACAAGTGGCCGCTGGCCTTTGGCTCGATTGCCTTGCTATGGCGCGGCGGCTGCATCATCCGCGCAGTCTTCCTGGAACGGATCAAGGAGGCTTTCGACGCCGATCCCAAGCTGGAGAACCTGTTGCTGGCCCGCTACTTCCAAGAGGCGCTTGCCAAGGCCCAGGAGGCCTGGCGAAACGTGATCGCCACGGCCGTTCGGCTGGGCATTCCCACGCCGGCCTTCTCGACCGCCTTGGCGTATTACGACGGTTATCGCAGCGCCCGCTTGCCGGCCAATTTGCTCCAGGCCCAGCGCGACTATTTCGGCGCCCACACGTATCAACGGACCGACCGCGCCGGCGTGTTCCACAGCGACTGGTTGCGGCTGCGGAAGGAGCCGAAGTAATGTCCCAGGAATTTCTTCACGACCTGTTTTCCATCAACGGCCAGACGGCCGTCGTCATCGGCGGGGCCGGGGTGCTGGGGTTCGCCCTGGCCGAGGGTCTCGGCTCGGCCGGGGCCCGCGTGATCATCGCCGATCTGAAAGACGATGCCTGCCAAGGCCGGGTGGCCGAACTCCAGCGGTGCGGCGTCCAGGCCGGCTGGTGCGCGGTCGATGTCACCCAGCGGTCGTCGATCGAGAACCTGTTGGCCTCGACCCTGCAGCAGACAGGCCGGGCCGATATCCTCGTCAACTGTGCGGGCGTAAACGTCGGCAATCCGTTCCTGGAAGCGACCGATACCGACTGGGACCGCATCATGGCGATCAACCTCCGTGCCGTTTTTCAGGGCTGCCAGGTCTTCGGCGGCCACATGGTCAAGACGGGCGGCGGGGCGATCGTGAACATCGGCAGCGTAACTTCGCACCTGCCGCTTTCCAAGGTCTTTGCCTACTCGGCCTCCAAGGCCGGCGTGCTCAACCTTACGCGGAATGTTGCCCAGGAGTTCGGTCCCTTGGGCGTGCGCGTCAACGCCATCTGCCCCGGCTTCTTTCCCGCCGAACAGAACCGCAAGCTCCTCGATCAGGAGCGGACCGACAACATCATGCGCGGCACGCCCATGAAGCGTTACGGCGAGCCGGACGAACTGGTCGGCGCGTTGTTGCTTCTGGTCGCCCCCAAGGCCGGGAAGTTCATCACCGGCACGCACATCAACGTCGATGGCGGGTTTACTGCGGCGTGGTTTTAATGTGGAACAAGAATCCTCCCAGCCCGAACCATCCGGCCAGCCGGCTGAAACCTCAACCGACGCTGACGGTCGGAAATGGAGCGTGAACGACCAGTTGCGCACGCTGAAGGCGTTTGAGTTGATGATTTCCATGCCCTCGCCCGCGGCACATCGAGCGCTGAGGAGTGTCTACAACCGGCTTGGCCCTCGACTCGCGGCCGCACTTGTGCATCCCCTCGTGGCCGATGCAGCCTACCTGGCCATCAAGCCGCTGGAGTGGTTCGCACGATTGGCCTTGCGCCTCGCGCTGGGCAGGCATGTGGCATTGATTGCCCGCCTCTATCGTGTATGATTCCCTGAGAACCCCTAACACAACCCCAATTTGCCCCCGACGTTTCGTGAAAAAGTCCGGTTGTGTTAGGGGTTCTAATCAGTTTTCTGGCGAGTGCAAACGACATGGCGGAGTGGGAACGCGGCATAGCGGAGTCAAGATCGGATGATGGCAGCCTCGCGATTGCGGCGGGTGCGGCTTCCCTTCATCCTTCATCCTTCATCCTTCCGCCTTCCTTCTCCGCCCGGCCGTTTCGCATCGGCAACGTGGCCATCGACTTCCCCGTCGTCCAGGCGGCGCTGAGCGGCTATAGCGACTGGCCAATGCGGGTGATTGCCCGGCGATTGGGGGCCGCCTATACGCTGGGCGAAGTGCTCTTGGACCGGTTCATCGTCCAGGTCAGCAAGGGGGCGAAGGCCCGGCGTTACATCCGCACGACGCACGAAGAGCACCCAGTCGGCGCGCAACTGATGGGGGCCGATCCGGAGGATTTTCCGCCGGCCGCACGGAAGCTTGCGGAGGCCGGTTTCGACGTCATCGACCTGAACTTCGGCTGCCCGGTGAAAAAGGTGCTGGGCCGCTGCCGGGGCGGCTTTCTTCTCAGCACACCCGACGCCGCGTTGGAGATCGTCGGCCGGGTCCGGGACGTCTTGCCGCCGCACATACCACTCACGGTGAAGATGCGGCGCGGCATGGACGACAGCCCAGAGAGCCGCGACAACTTCTACGCGATCTTCGACGGCGCCTTTGACCTCGGCGCGGCTGCGGTCACCGTCCACGGCCGCACGGTCCGGCAGCGTTACGAGGGCCCAAGCAATTGGGACTTCCTGCGTGAAGTGAAGCAGCACGCCGGCCCGCGGATCGTGCTGGGCAGCGGCGACTTGTTCACGGCCGAGGACTGTTTGAACATGCTCATTCGGACCGGCGTCGATGGCGTGACGGCCGCCCGTGGCGCGATCGGCAACCCCTGGATCTTCCGCCAGGCGCGGGCCTTGGCCGCCGGCCAGCCCGCCGAGCATCCCAGCCTGGCCGAGCAGCGCGAGGTCATGCTCGAACACTATCGGCTGGCCGAGGCTACGTATGGCTACAACCGCACTTGTGCCCACATGCGGAAGTTCGGCATTCTCGGCTCGCGGATACATCCGCAGGCCAAGGCCGTGCGCGGATTTTGTGGCCGTGAAGACCCGCGATCAATGGCACGCGGTGGTGGAGAAGTGGTATCAATAATCGTATCTCTCCAGTGCCCACGCGCATGCCTTCCGCACGGCCGGATCCACATCGTGAAGCCCCTCCATCAGCGCCGGCAGCGCGTTTTTGTCCGGCCGATTGCCCAGGGCATACGCGGCTTGGCAGAGTAGACCTTGCCGCCTGGCCCGCAAGATCGGACTGCCGCGGAATCGCTGGCGAAAGGCCGCATCGTCCATGCGGAGCAATTCGGCCAGCCCGATCGGATTCGAATCGGGCCGCGGCTGAAAGGCCGGTTCGGCGGTCGGCGGCGGTCGGCGATTGAAGGGGCAAACGTCCTGGCAGATGTCGCAACCGAAGATCCGCGGGCCGATCGACGTGCGCTGCTCGGGCGGAATCGGCCCGCGGAGCTCGATCGTTAGATAGGAGATGCACTTCCGCGCGTCGAGACGGTAAGGTTCGACGATCGCGCCCGTCGGACAGGCGTCGATGCAGGCCCGGCAGGTGCCGCAATGGCCCGCCGTCACCGGTTCGTCGTACACGAGTGATTCGCTGGTAAGCATAGCCGCCAGAACGAACCAGCTTCCCAACTGTCGGTTCAAGAGCAACGTGTTCTTGCCGACCCAGCCCAGGCCGGCCAACTCGGCGAACTCGCGTTCCAACAGCGGCGCCGTATCGACCACGCCGCGAACCTCCGCGCCGGGCGTCAACTTGCGATGAAAGTCTGCCAGGGCGTGCAGGCGCTCGCGGATCACGTTGTGATAGTCGGTCCCCCAGGCATAGCGCGCGATCATGCCCTGTCCTGCGGCAGGCTCGGCGGGCTCTTCTGTGCGATAGGTCGTTGCCAGCATGAGCAGGCTGCGGACGCCGTCCAAGACGTGCTTGGGGTGCTGGTAGGCTGTCGCCCGGCGAGGAATGTATTCCATCTCTCCGGCAAAACCATCGGCGAGCCAACGGTGCAAGGCGCCAATCCGCGGCGGTGAGGCGGCGGCGGTCGCACCCGCCAGGTCGAAACCGAGTCGGCGGGCCTCTGCCTTCAGGCGGGCGGTCAGATCCTCTGGGCTCATGAGGGAACTTTCGCAGGCAACCGCGATGGGGTAAAATCAAGACAGTATAGACGCCTTCCGAGAGAGAAACCATGCGCCTTCGCATAACGTTCCTTTGCGGCCTGGGACTGCTGTCAATGGTCCTTGGCTGCGAACAGCGAATCCCCAAGAAAGACCTGGGGACCGTCGTCTTTGAGGTTCCCGCCGTGCCCGGTTCCGATAAACCACCCCCGCTGCCGGAAATCGAAGACCTGCCGGACTCCCACCAAAGGCCGGCCAACAAGCCCCATTGAGCACCATTCGAGGGGTCCTGTTCTGTTCTTTGGGCGGAGGCTCTGTGCGAAGGAGATTTGTCTTGCAATTTTGGCCGCCTGGATTAAGCTGGTAATCTGGGTTGAATAGGAGTTTTGTCTAGTGAGGCCGAAATCATGTTGAGCAAGAGTTGGTGTGTCGTCCTGGCCGCCTTGGGACTCGCGTTGTTTGGAGCCGATAGTGCTTTCGCGTGGGGCGGCGGCGCGAAGGGTTTTTGGGCAGGCGGGGGAGTCTCTGCCCGGCACCGGACAGAGTGGGGCTACGGCGGCTATGGCCTGGGCTATGGGTATGGCTACCCAGGCTGGGGGTATTCGCCGTTTATCGGCGGATATTATGATTTGGAGAGTCTGCCCTATTTTGCCGTGTTCCCACCGGTGTACTATGGAAGCGGGGAGAATGGACCCGTCTTGAACCCCTCGACCCGTTCATCTTGGGCCGGTATTGAAAGTCCTCAGCCCGCCCCGGCGCCTGCGGCCTCGGCCAGTCCGGCACGTCCACCGTTGCGGATCATCAATCCGTATTACGTGGAAACCAAGGCGGACAAGCCGTAGCGAAAAATTCTGTAATCCGTCTGGACAAGATTGAGAAAATCGCTAATCTACGTCGCGGCCAAAGGTCTTTTTCTTTGCAGGATCGATCGGCTGCTTCGAAGGGAATCGAGCCAGCCAAACGAGAACTTATCCGAGAACCCTGAGATCACCCTGGATTGTGCTGGGCTCGATCCGGTTTTCGCATAGATTCAAAGCCAACGCCAGGTTCTCTTGTGATTTCAGGCGGAAAGGAATTCGCGCCCATGACTCGCCTCGTGCTCGCGATGATTGTCGCAATGGCCTTCAGCGGATGCCAACACAGTGGGCAGCAGGCGATTGACCCCTTCTGGGGCCAGACCCGAGTGCCGCCTCCACCAACCGGTTCGATTGGCACCCCAATGGTCAGTCCGGGTTGTCCACAGCCGGTCATAACGCCGGGAACACCCGTGGTAGCGCCGGGAACACCCCTCTCCAACGGCGGACTTGCGCCGGCCGCACCGAACCTGCTGCCGGCACCGATTGGCACGCCAGGAACGGCTGCGCCAACACCCGCAGTACCAGCGGGAAGCGGGGTTCCTTCCAGCACTGGCGCACCACCGGCCATTACCTCGCCGCCGCCCGGTTCTCCCACTCCGGCCCCTGCGCCTTTGGGGAGATATTCCAACCCTGATTGGTCTTCCTCGGGCAGCCTCGGGTCGCCGGCGGCAACAACACCCCGATCGGCGTCGCCCGCCACGTCTCCCGCGAATCCGTCGTCGGCAACAACCACTCCGGGTAATTCCGTCCCTCCGGCTGGCGGGTCGGCACCGACGGGTCCCAGTCCCGGCCCCTCCGCACCGACGGGCCCCACGCCGGCACCGGCGCCTATCGGTTCGCCACCATCTGGCGCGGCGCCCGACTACTTTCCGCCCGGAGGATATAAATATAACGGATCCACAAGCTCGGGAGGCACCTTATAATACCAAGAGTGCCGGGAGGTCAGATCATTACGAAAATACGAAAGAACTGTCGAACTTCGTGAGCAGCCTCTTAGAACTTCTCGGATCCCCGATTTCGACGCTCGACGGTGGCGCGAACCGCTGGCGGCTGGCGAGTTGGGCGAAGCTGGTACCCAAGATCGGCGCGCTGGAGCCGGAGCTGATCAAGCTCAACGACGAGCAGCTTCGCAAGCGCAGCCTGTCGCTCCGCTATCGGGCGAAAAGCGGCGAACCACTAGCGAGGTTGCTGGTCGAGGCCTACGCCCTGGTCCGCGAGGCCGGCCGGCGGACCATCGACATGCGGCACTTCGACGTGCAGATCCTGGGCGGCATCGCCATGTTCCACAAGTCGATCGCCGAGATGCAGACCGGCGAGGGCAAGACCTTGGCTGCCACGCTGCCCATGTATCTTTATGCCCTGGTTGGCAAGGGCTGCCACCTGGCCACGGTGAACGATTACCTGGCTCGCCGCGACGCGAACTGGATGGGTCCCATCTATCGCGCCTTGGGCATGACCGTGGGCGTGGTCGAAACGCAGATGCCGCAGGACGAGCGCCGCAAGGCCTACCAGTGCGACGTGACCTACGGCACGGCCAAGGAGTTCGGCTTCGATTTCCTCCGCGACCGCCTCCTGCTGCGGCGAATTGCCGAAGGCCAGGGCGATCTCCTGGGCGGCATGCTGGGGCATCGCAGCGAATCGAGCGAAAAGCCCGTGCAAGGGGCCGCCTACTTCGCCTTGGTCGATGAGGCCGACAGCATTCTGATCGACGAGGCCCGCACGCCATTGATCATCAGCGCCTTGCCGACCGAAGAGCAGAAACTGGAGCTGGAATGCTACCGCTGGAGCGCGGCGGTTGCCGGCCAGTTCGTCGACGAGGAAGACTACGATTTCGACCATGAGAAGAAGACCGTCGAGTTGACGCGCGAAGGCCGGCAAAAGGTGCGGACGCTGGAAAAGCCGCCGGAACTGGACACCATGGGCATGGTCACCATTTATCGCTTCATCGAGCGGGCGGTGCTCGTGGAGCGCGAGTACAAGCTCGACCGGCAGTACGTCGTCCGCGACGGCGAGATCGTGATCGTCGACGAGTACACGGGCCGTTTGGCCGAAGGCCGCAAGTGGCGCGAGGGCCTGCATCAGGCGGTCGAGGCCAAGCAGGGCGTCGAGGTTACCGTCGCCACGGGTCAGGCGGCGCGGGTCACGATCCAGGACTTCTTTCTCCGCTACGAGAAACTGGCCGGCATGACCGGAACGGCGATCGACTCCGCGGTGGAGCTGCGGCGGATCTATCGTTGCCACGTGCTCCGCATTCCTACGAACAAGCCTGCCATCCGGCGGCGGCTCCGCACGCAGGTCTTCGGCACGGAAGAGGCCAGGTGGCAGGCCGTCGTGGAGGAAGTTTGCCAGCTTCACGCCCAGGGCCGGCCCATGCTCATCGGCACGCGATCGATCGACAAGTCCGAGATCCTTTCCCGCTTGTTGACCGAGCGCGGCATCCCGCACCAGGTGCTCAATGCCAATCACATTGCCGCGGAAGCGGAAATCGTCAAGCAGGCCGGCGCCCAGGGCCGGGTCACCGTCTCGACGAACATGGCTGGCCGCGGAACCGACATCAAACTCGGTCCGGGCATCGCCGATCTCGGCGGCCTGCACGTGATTCTCACGGAGATGCACGACGCGGCCCGCATCGACCGCCAGCTCAGTGGCCGCTGCGGCCGCCAGGGCGATCCGGGCACGTACCGCCAATACCTGTCCTTGGCCGACGATTTGCTCTTGGCCGGTCTGGGGCCGAAGAAAAGCGACCGGCTCAAGGCCTACGGCGAGAGGGCCACGCGCTCGCTCGATCATCTGAGTTATCTCTTTCGCCGCGCTCAAGGCCGGGTCGAACGGCGGCACTTCCGCCAGCGCCGGGCCTTGATGTATTTTGAGAAAGAGCGAAAGAAGATGCAGCAGCAAATGGGCCAAGACCCGTATCTGGATACGCCAGGGGCGTGATTCACGCCACCGCATTCACGCCGCTCTGCGCGCCTGCGCACCCTGCTGCACGGCGGCAAGTCTCTGAATCCAGTTCAACCGTCCGACAAGCGCATCGATCGTGGGCTTGGCCGCCGCGGGATCAGGCGACTGGGCGGACTGCTCTTGGACCTTGGCAATCCGCTGTTGGTAGAAATCCAACAGGTTTACCGAATCGTCGGAACTAATGCCGGCGTTTTCCAGATCGACACGGATCGACGACAACTCCTGCACATCCTTTTGCGAGATCGTGCCCTTGTCGGACAGTTGCTGGATGAGTTTGGAAAAATCGTTGGGCGTAATGTCGGTCATGTCGTAGTGGGAAAGGATCTCCCGCATGGCCGCCGTGGGCGTGGGCGGCGAGGATGGACTAGCTGCGGCCGTCTTTCCAACCGCAGCCTTGGTATCGGTGGTCTCGCGAGTGAGCCGCGAAGTCAGATCGGTAAGTCCAGTCAGCACACTGGGCACATTCATCGTTGGAGTCCTTTCCGCTACAGGCCCTCACCTCCTGCCCCTCTCCCGGAGGGAGAGGGGAGCTTTTCGGATAGCCTCTCAAGGCGACGACGATCGCCGGAGCTTGCGGTACAGCATATAAAAAATCGCCGTCGCGGCAAATATGGGAATCAGATAAACCAGCAAGCCCCGCGCATAGATCAACACGACACAGCCGATCGGCAGAACGTACCAGAACCAGCGCGGCAGGCGGTGCAGGTCGGGCCAGGCCAGCCAAAGAACACCTAGCACGAGGCCAATCCGCAACCCCATGGCCCCAGCCGCATGATACGACTCCAGCGGGGGGCAGAAGTCAATCACCAGCGCCCATACGAGCGATGCCACTGCGAACAGTCCCAAGAGGTGGCGACGCGGGCACCATGTACTCATGGTCGGCGGCCTCTAATGCCCCTGACGGAGGAAAAGCTGTCGAGCCCCGCCCACGGATTCGTAGGTCCGGCCAGCAATGTTGTGGCGGTCGTTGTCGATGGCAATCTGGGCAAGTTCCTGGCCGGACGAAGTCGGATAACAACCGGTAATGCAGGCCTGGCAAAGGTTCCCCGGCTCGAAGCCAATCGCCCGGGCGACCGCCTCCACCGGCAGATAACGCAGGGAATCGGCCCCCAGTCGCGCGGCCATGCGGGCCTCGATCTCCGGCGTAAGGGGCCCATCCTGAAGAAAATGGGCCGCGAACAACTCGCTGACCGTCGACATGTCGATCCCATAAAAACAAGGCGCGATGATCGGTGGGCAGGCCACGCGGACGTGAATCTCCCGCGGCAGGCCCGTCTGCCGGACCCGCTGCAAGAGGACCTTCAGCGTCGTCGCGCGGACAATCGAGTCCTCGACCAAAAGCACTCGTTTGCCTTCGAGCACCTCGCGGAGCGGGGTGTACTTGGTTTCCGCCTTCCGCTTGCGGTCGCCGCTGCCTTCGATAAAGGTGCGGCCGGAGTAGCGATTGCGAATCAGCCCCTCCACGCACGGAACCTTCAGCGCGTAGGCCATGGCGTCGGCCGCTGCCTTGCTTGTGTCGGGCACGGGAACGACTACCGTGTCGTCATCGATGGCAACCGTTTCCAAGCGGGCCAATTCCTCGCCCAGCGCCTTGCGGGACAGGTAGACGCTGCGGCCGTCCATGGTGCTGGCCACATTGGCGAAATAAACCCATTCGAAGAAGCAATGGGCCCGTCGCGAGCTGTGCGCGAAGGTCTGGATATCCAACCGCCCGTCACTGATGATGACGGCCTGGCCCGGCGGGACCGGTTTGATGCTTTCCGGAGCGAAACCGATGTTCATCAGGGCCACGCTTTCGCTGGCCGCGGCAAACAACGGGCCTTCCACCGCATAGCACAAGGGCTTGATGCCCAGCGGGTCGCGGGCAACGATCATATCGCCCAGGGCATCGAGGAAGACCAGGCTGTAGGCGCCGTCAAGCTTGGCGGCGATCTCCCGCGTGGCATCGACCAACGGCGGCTGCTTGTCGGCGGTCAATGCCTGGCAGATCTGGTGCATGAGGACCTCGGTATCGGTCTCCCGCGACAGATGATTGTTGTCGTCGGCCAAAAGCTCGGTCCGCAACTGCGAATAATTGGCTAACTGGCCATTAAAAGCGAAGCTGAACCATTTGTGCTTCTTGATGTGGGGACGCTCGAAAGGCTGGGCGTAGTTGCGATCGTCCGGCCCGCAGGTGGCGTAGCGGACATGGCCGATCGCGGCCCGGCCGTCGAATTCCTTCATCAGGCCCTCGTATTGCGCCCGATGGTTCATGCGGAAAACCTCGCAAACCGTACCGACATCCTTGTAGGTGCCAATAAGCTGTTTGCGATGCGGGTGATAGGTCGACATGCCGGCCGCCAACTGACCGCGGTTCTGGATGTCCAGCAACATCCGCGGCATGAGGCGGGACACGGCATCCGGCCCACATTCCATGCACAGTGGGCTCACGCCCCGCCCAGGCAGGTGATAGATCGCGGCCACACCACATTCGTCGCGTAGTTCGCTCATAACATCATTGTAGTGTTCGAATCCAGTTCCCACAACCGGCCGCTTCGGGGGGTAGGGAAGGTTCACTCGGCTTTCGGAATGGGTGAAGAACGAGTATGCTGTTATTGAATAACCCGGCCCAAATGGGACCTATAGGACCCACACGACATTATTTGGTGGGACTTTAGACTCGCCCCACCCTGCTGCTAATTCTCCACCTGGATCATGACCGACGTACTGCGACAGGAGATTGCCGCCCTCGCCACCACGCTTGTCGTCAAGGTCGGCACACAAGTCCTGACCCGCGACGATGGCCGGCTGGATCAGGCCCGCATCGACCAGCTTGCCCGGCAACTGCACGAGGTGGTTACCAGCGGCCGGAAAGTGGTGCTTGTCAGTTCGGGTGCGGTCGGCGCAGGGATGGGACGTCTGGGCGTGACAGAGCGACCTACCGATTTGCCGCGGCTCCAGGCCGTGGCCGCCATCGGGCAAAGTCTTCTGGTCGAGGCCTACGAACGGGCCCTTTCACCCTATGGCTATCACGCCGCGCAGGTATTGCTGACGGCCGACGACCTCGAGCACCGCCTCCGCTACCTCAACGCCCGGAATACACTCCTGGCCCTGCTAGAACTCGGGGCCATTCCTATTATCAACGAAAACGATACGGTTTCCGTGGAGGAACTGCATACGACTTTCGGCGACAACGACCGCTTGGCGGCCATCGTTACCAACCTCATTCGGGCACCGCTCTTGGTGCTGCTTTCGGACGTTGATGGACTTTACGACGGCGACCCTTGCCAGCCTGGCAAGAGAATTCTTCCCACCGTCGAGCGGCTGGACCGCTCGATTTACGACCTCGTGTGCGATAAAAGGGGCGGTCGGGGAAAAGGCGGAATGGCCAGCAAGCTGGAAGCAGTCCGGCTTTGCACTAGCGCCGGCGAGAACGTAGTCATCGCCAGCGGCCGCGATTCCGAGGTGCTGCCGAAGATTGTCGCCGGCGCGGTCGTCGGGACCCTCTTCCTTGCGCAAGGGCAGTCCTTGGCCGCCCGTAAGCGCTGGATTGGACTTACGGTGAAACCGCGAGGTATGTTGCAACTCGACGCGGGGGCCCAGGAGGCCATTCAGCGGAAAGGTCGCAGTCTCCTGGCTGCGGGGATTGTTGCCGTCGACGGCCGCTTTGCCAAAGGCGACGTTGTCGGCCTCCGCAGCCCGGACGGAACGGAGATTGCCCGTGGGCTGACGAACTATGGCCACGAGGACCTTGCCCGCATCAAGGGGCTGCGGACCAGCCAGATCGCGGATGTGCTGGGCGAATGTCCCTACGAGGAAGTCGTCCATCGCGACAATATGGTGGTTACCACCCAGGCGGAATAATGCAGGGTACCGCATGACGCAACTCCTCACGATTGAAAATCTCTTGCAGAAGCTGAACTCGCAGCAGCGGGAAGCCGTCACGCACGGCGACTCGCCGCTGTTGATCGTGGCCGGCGCCGGCACCGGTAAGACGGCCACCCTCGTGCATCGCGTCGCCTGGTTGATTGCCCGCGGCGTCGATCCCGGCCGCATCCTGCTGTTGACGTTTACGCGGCGAGCAGCGGCCGAAATGTTGGGCCGCGTCGAGAACTTGCTTCGCCATTTGCAGACCGAAGGAGGCCTGTCCGGCGATGCCTCGCAGACTTCTCCGCTGGGGCGATTTCACCTCGGCCGCCTTTGGGGTGGGACCTTTCACGCCGTCGCCACGCGGTTGCTCCGCCGCTACGGCAAGGCGATCGGGCTGCCGCCCGGTTTCACGATCCATGACCGGGCCGATGCCGAGGACCTGATGAACGTCGTGCGCACGGAGTTGGGCTTGGCCAAGACCGATCGGCGGTTCCCCAAGAAGGGAACCTGCATGGATATTTACAGCCGCTGCGTCAATGCCCGCGAGAAGCTCGAACCGGCCTTGGTCCGGCACTTCCCATGGTGTCTGGAATGGGGCGCGGAGTTGAAGCGGCTGTTCGGCGGCTACGTCGATCGCAAGGAGGCTTGCGGCGTGCTGGACTACGACGACCTGCTGCTCTTTTGGCATGGCCTGCTGGAAGACCCCAAGGCGGGGCCGATCGTTCGCGGCCAGTTCGATTGCGTGCTGGTCGACGAGTATCAGGACACGAATCTCTTGCAGGCCGAGATCGTCTACCAGCTTTCGCCGCAGGGCAGGGGAGTGACCGTCGTGGGCGACGACGCGCAATCGATCTATTCGTTCCGCGCGGCGACGGTCCGAAACATCCTTGACCTGCCCGAGCATTATCCCGACACGAAGATCATCCGCCTCGAGCAGAACTACCGCAGCACGCAACCCATCCTGGCGGCTACCAACGGCGTGATTGCGCTTGCTGCCGAACGCTATGCGAAGAATCTCTGGTCCGATCGCCAGGCAGGGCAGCAGCCGGTGCAGGTCACGTGCGACGACGAGGTCGAGCAAGCCGACTATGTGATCCGCACGATCCTCGAACATCGCGAGGCCGGCGTGGCGTTGCGGCGGCAGGCCGTATTGTTTCGGGCCTCGCACCACAGCATGCTCCTGGAGGCCGAACTGGCAGCCCGGCATATTCCCTTTCATAAGTACGGCGGGCTGAAGTTCGTGGAAACGGCCCACGTCAAGGATTTACTCGCCTTTCTGCGATTGGCGGAGAACCCGCGGGATGAAGTAGCCGCAGCGCGGATTTTGCCCCTGATACCGGGCGTGGGACCGGTCAAGGCGCGGCAGTTGAGCCAGATGCTGGCCGCGACCCGGACCCAGGGTACCGGGTGCCCCGGCGGGGCATTCTCCGTATGGGCCGCCTGGAAACCGCCGGCCAGCGCGGAAAAGCTCTGGCCGGAAATGGTCCTGCTCTTGCAAGCCCTGGCGGCCAGCGGCGAGGCCCTGCCGGCGCAAGTGAATCGGATCCGCAAGTTCTATGGGCCGATCCTGGAAATGAACTACGACCACGTGCAGCCGCGGCTCCGCGACCTGGAGCAACTCGAACAAATCGCCGGCCGCTGGCGGAGTCGGCGGCGGATGCTGATGGAGATGGCCCTGGACCCGCCCAACTCGACGCAGGATTTCGCCGGTCCGCCGGTCCTGGACGACGATTATCTGGTTCTGAGCACGATCCACTCGGCGAAAGGTCTGGAGTGGGACACTGTGTATGTAATCCATGCCGCCGACGGCAACATTCCTTCCGACATGTCAACGCAAGACACGGCAGGCGTGGAAGAGGAGCGGCGGTTGTTTTACGTCGCTTTGACCCGGGCCAAGAACTGGCTCTACGTGCTTTGCCCGCTGCGCTACTACCACTCCTATCGGACCGGGACCAGCGATCGTTACGGAATGGCCCAGCGGACGCGGTTCCTGCCCGAGCCGGTGCTGAAGTATTTTGACCGGCAGATCACGCGGCGGATGAGCGGCGTGGAAGACGGCGCTGCCGGATCATTCAATCTCGCGGTGACGAGCAAGGAAATCCGCGGAAAGATCAAAGGGCATTGGGCGTGACGCGGGACGCGCGACGATTCTTGAACCATCCGCCGGTGTCGCGATCTGTATCTGGGGAACGGCGATTCCTGATCTCACTCCGCATACCCGTGCGGATGACCCTTGAACCAATTCCAGGCCGTGGCCACGATGTCGTCGATTTCCGTGTGCTTTGCCTGCCAACCCAACTCGTCGTGGATTTTTTTTGCATCGGCGTACAACGCGGCCGGGTCGCCGGGCCGCCGGGGACCATATTCCACCGGCACACGCTTGCCGGTCACACGCTCAACCGAATCGATCACTTCCTTGACGGAATAGCCGCGGCCGATACCCAGGTTGTAGAACCGCGCGTCGCCGGGCTGCAAGGCGTTCATGGCCACCATATGGGCCTCGCACAGGTCCTCGACGTGAATGTAGTCGCGGATACACGTGCCATCGGGCGTGGGATAGTCGGTGCCGAAGACGACGACCTTCTCCCGTTGGCCCAACAGTGTCTGGAGAACGACCGGGATGAGGTGCGTCTCGGGATGATGATCCTCGCCTAGACTGCCGTCCGAAGCACAACCGGCCACGTTAAAATATCGCGGGGCCACGAAGGCGAACTCCTGGTTGGCTGTGGAATAGTCGCGGAGGATCCGCTCCACGCACCATTTCGACCAGCCGTAGGGGCTAATCGGCGACTGCCGCATGGTTTCCACGATCGGCACCCCCTCGGGCTCGCCGTACGTAGCGCAGGTCGAACTGAAAACCAGCCGCCTCACCCCCGCAGTATGCATCGCCTTCAGCAGGCTAATCGTGCCGGCCGTGTTATTGTCATAGTAAGCTAGGGGATCGGTCACCGACTCGCCGACATAGGCCAATGCCGAGAAATGCATCACGCACTCGACCTGGTAATAAGCGAGAAGCTCGGCCAACTGCCGGGTTTCCGCTAGATCGACCTGGTGAAAAGCAACCTTGGGGTGGACCGCCTGGCGGTGGCCGCGAAAAAGGTTATCGACCGCCACGACGCGATGTCCACCCTCGAACAGCATTTTCACCGCATGCGAGCCAATATAGCCCGCACCTCCGGCAACCATCACATTCATGCTTTCCAACTCCTGACGCTCGTAGTACCGCCTTTAGGCGAAAATTGCGTGAGGGCGCCGACTAAAGCCGGGACTACAAGCGACCTTGCAGTTCGCCTGCCCACTTGCCAAAACCGGGTACAAGAAGGTACATTTCACCGTATATTCACGTCTGCTGTCAACCAGCCACCACTTTTGGGGTATTTGGAGTCCGACTCGTATCCTTTCACGTAAGCGGAGTCGATTCCCAAAATAACGCCGTACCGTGGTTCGATTGTTTATGGGCATCCTTGTAACCGGTGCGGCTGGGCAATTGGGAGCAGAGCTTTGCCGCCAGTTGGCCGCGGAGGCCACCGGTGTGGATATCGATACGCTCGATCTGACCGATCGTTCCGCCGTGCGGGAAGCCTTGCGGCGATTGAGTCCCCGGGCCGTGATCCACTGCGCGGCGTATACGCAAGTCGATCAGGCCGAGATCGACGCGGCCCGCTGCCATGCCGTGAATGTGACCGCGGTCGAGTCGCTCGCCCAAGCCTGCCGCGAGCTCGATAGCCCGCTGGTCCAGATCAGCACCGATTATCTCTTCGCTGGCAGCCCTGGAATTGGCAGGCCGTGGCGGGAAGACGACCCGCCTGTGCCCAAGGGTGTCTACGCGGTCACGAAGTTCGAAGGCGAGCAGGCGGCCGCAGCCTGGCATAAGCATCTGATCGTGCGGACCTGCGGCCTTTACGCCCGGCCTTCGCACCGCACGGGTCGCAATTTCGTCAAGACGATCCTGCGGCTGGCGGGCACGCAGCCGAAGCTGCGTGTGGTGGACGATCAGCGCTGTACGCCGAGTTACGTGCCGCACGTGGCCGGGGCAATCGTCTATTTGCTGGGGGCCAACGGCGCCGCGCCGGTGCCTTGGGGGATTTACAACGTGACGAATGGCGGCGAGACGACCTGGTGCGGCTTTGCCCGCGAGATCGTGCGTCTGGCGGGCCTCGCCGTGCCCGTGGAGCCGATCACCACGGCCGATTTTGCCGCTCCCGCGCCCCGGCCTGCCTATAGCGTGCTGGACACGACCGCCTATCATCGCCTCGGCGGTCCCCCTATGCCGGATTGGAAAGAAGCCTTGCGCGAGTACTTTGCGGAGTTGAGGCGAGTCGAGTAGGGTGGGCGGAGTGGGACTCGTTTCACTCGGCCCACCCTACGTCTATTGTTCCCAGAAGCTGTGTTAATTAAGGCAATGCAGGCAATCCAGGAAAGACATGACCGCTTTTCGGAGTTGCCAAGTGAACCTTTTCGCCGGGAATTGCGTATCCTAGAGTGAACCCACAGAAAGGAGTCTGTCTCTACTCCTTGTCCCAAGGAGGTCCCACCATGCTTGTCTTATCTCGCAAACTGAATGAGGCCATCATCATTGGCCAGGATATCGAAATCGTTGTACTGGAGATCCACAGCGACCGTGTGAAATTGGGCTTTGTGGCCCCGCCCGAGGTGCCGATCAATCGCCGCGAAGTCCAAGACCGGATCAATCCGCCACCGGCCTTGGAACACGCGGAGTGTGCGTGATTTCGAAAAATCGATCTTTTCCTGCTGGCCGATTTTAGTGACAATACAGTTCACTAATCTCCAGGAGGGAAGATCCATGTCGCGCGAATCCAGGGATGGAAGAAGGCCGCACGAGTCGGACGACGACGCCCAGTCGAGCCAGTCGGCGGAGCAGAACGACCAAAGCCAAGAGCAGTCGCCGGACGAGTCCGAAGATTCGGGGCGGTCGCCAGGGAATGGTCGCGAACATCGCAGGGACCACAGTCATCGGCCCGATGTCGAGGTGCGTGGGGAGCACGAACACGACGCGCACCGCGAGTCGCGCGGCCACCTCGATCGCTCGTCCGACGACGACGAGGACGCGGATACCCCGCATCGCCATGCCCCCGATCGCCCGGCCGTCGAGCAGCCGCATTCCCACCGCGGGCACGATCGATCCCACGATCCAGCCGATGAGCACGTTGGCGAGCATGCCGCGGAGCCGACCAAATTCGCATCCTATGACGATGACGTCGAATCGTCGGATAGCGACGATTCCGATTACCGTGAGCCGCGGGCCCAGCGCTCGTATCGCGCCGAACCGGCCCATCGTCCTGGGCACCATGTATCCATGGTCAGCGACTTCCGTGCCGGCGCGCTGCGCGAAACGGCCCTGGGCCAGGGCCCGATTGCTCAACAAACGGCCGCGCCATGGCGGGCTGCCGACGCCGCGCCGTACGCGGCGGTGAACCCAGCGGCGCTGCCCGATCCAAGTCTGGCCTATGGCAGCGGCGGCCTGCACCCTTATCAGCAGCATCGAACGGTCCTGATCGGACTTTCGACCGCCCTGATAGCGGCCATCGTCGCGATCGTGGCCTTGATGGTCAATCTCTCCACGCACCGAGACCTGGCCCTCTCGGCCCAGAAGACGAGCAAGCAGTTCGAGGATCGCTGGACGGTGGCCCAGCGGACTGCAATGGACGCACAGACCTTGGCGGAACAACGGGCCCGCGAGGCCCAGTCGGCCGCCGCACTGGCCGCGCAGAACCAGACCCTGGCGCGGACTGAAGACCAGGCCTATCTCGCCGCGCAGGATGAACTCCGCCGCCAGCAGGCAGCCCAGCAGCAGACGCAGGAAGAGAGTCAGCACCGGTTGTACGTCACGCAGATTCGCCTGGCCAAGCAGGCCTGGGACCGCGGCGACACCAACGAAGTCTTGCGGTTGCTCGAGCCTTATCGCACCGACCCGCAAGCGGGTGCCCCGGCACAACAGAAATTATGCAGCTTCGCCTGGTACTATCTATGGCGCGCCGCCCATAACGGAGGCAGCAACACCCTCCGCGGGCATTCCGATGTCGTCCGGCAGGCCGTGGTCACGCCGGATGGTTCGCAAATCATTACCTTCGCCGACGACGGCCAGTTGATCGTGTGGGATGGAGGCGTCGGCCGCAAGTTGGCCACGGTGGCCCTGGAGCGGAACGTGCCGCCGAAGAGCCCGGGCCTGATCGAGCAAGACGAATTGGCCCGGCGGGCGAGCGGGCTGGTGATTGCCAACGACGGCAAGTGGGCGGCCTCGTACGGCCGCGACCTGTACGTCGGCTCGAACATCCACCAGCCCGACTCCGTGCGCCCGGTCAACGATCATACGGCCCCCATCATCTCTCTGGCGATCAGTTCCGACGGCAAGCGGCTGGTCAGCGGCGACTATTCCGGCGAGATCATCGTCCGCAATGCGGGCGACGGCAGCGTCCTGCGGCGGTTCCACAATCCACGTCCGCAAGCCTTGGTCCTATCGGCCGACGGCGGCCTGTTGTTTGCCGGGATGCACGACGGCGCGCTCTTCGTCTGGGACGTGAACAAAGGCACCCTGTTGGGAACGCGGGCCTTCGGCGACGGCATCAACTCGATGGCCCTCAGTCCCGATACGTCGACCCTGGCCCTGGCGCTGTCCGTCCGCGACGGCGTGGTGCGGCTTTGGGAGCCCGCATCGGGCCGTTTCCACGGCGATCTCCGCGGTCATCATGACGAAGTCCTACGCGTGGTCTGGTCGCGCGACGGCAAGAGCCTCTTGACCGCCAGCCGCGATCAAACGGCCTGCCTCTGGTCGAATACGGGCGGGCTGCTGCGGACCTTCCGCGGGCATCTGGGCGACGTCGAAACCGCGGCCTTCTCACCCGACGGGCAGAAGGTCGTTACCGCCGGCGACGATCAATCGGCGATCCTCTGGAATGTCGACGGCGGGCAGCCTTGCGACATGCTGACCGATACGCCCGTCGACGGCTGGATCAGCGGCCTGGCCTATACGCCCGATGGCAATCAGCTTATCGGCACCGGCTCCTGCGACGGCGCCGGCGACAGCTTCGAGGCCTTTCTCACGGCCTGGAATCTGGCCGATGCGAATCGGCCCGAGCCGTTGCAGACATCGTCGCGGTCGGGCGTCGCGCTGGCCTTCTCGCCGGATGGGCGGCAGATGGTCGTGGGCGAAAGTTCGCCGCCGGAATCGACCGTGAAGTCGCGGATCAGAATCTGGAGTCTCGATCCGGCCCGCGTGCTGGCGACGGTGCCGAAGCTGGTCGGATCGGTCTACTCGGCTGCCTATTCCAACGACGGCCGCATGCTGGCCGTGGGCACGGGCGACGTGGAGGAACGCGTGCCGGGCTCGGTGCAGATCCTGGAGCCTTCCACCGGGGCCCTGCGGCAGAAGCTGCCCGACATGCCGGGCAAGGTCGAGGCCGTCTTCAGCACCGACAGCCGCTTCGTGATTACCGTCAACAGCAGCAAGAAGCGTCCGGCCGAGATCCGCATGTGGAATCCGGCGACCGCGGAGATGGTCGGACAGATCCAGAACCCGCGCGAGTTGGAGGGCCTGACGACGATCGCCGTCTCGCCCGACGGCCGCTTCCTGCTCACCGGGCACGGCGACCCGGTCAATCCGGCGGCCGCCGGCAAGGCGATGATCAAGGTCTGGGACCTTTCCACGCGTCAACTTGTGGGCCAGTTCCCCGCCGCGCATCCGGCGGCGATTACCCGCCTGGAGTTCTCCCGCCGCGGCCTGCTGTTGGCCTCCGGCGATATGGCGGGAAACATCCGCCTCTGGGAATTCGCCTCGCGAAAACTGCTGGCGAAACAGATCGCCCCACAGAGCCGGCCGATTACTTATCTCGCTTTCGATGCCTTGGGCGAACGGCTGGCCGTCGCCGCCGACGAAAAATGTCTGCGGGTCTGGCACATCGACACGGGCAAGCAGTTGGCCATCCTCGAATTGTCGTTGGGCGTGCCGAATTGCGTCCGCTATTCGCAGGACGGCAAGATGCTGGCCGCTGCCACCAGTGCCGGCGGACTGTTCCTCTGGGATTCCGATACCTACAAGCCCCGCGCGGTCCTCCGCGGCGAAGGCAACCCGGCCGGCCAGCAGGGCCACGGCGGCGTGATCACCTGTGTTGCCCCGCTGTTGACCGACAAGCTGCTCACCGGCAGCGTCGATAAAACGGTCCGCGTTTGGGACCTCAAGACCCGCAGGGCCGTGGCGGCGGCTTTCTCGTTCAACCAGGCGGTCAGTTGCATGGCCGTCTCGCCCGACGGACGCACCTTGGCCGTGGGCACGGGCAAGTATCGCAGCAAGTTCGAAACGGGCGAGCTGGTGCTCTGCGACCTGCAGAACCAGCAGCCGCGCAGGCCGATCAGCCAAGGCATCACGCCGGTCAGCGTGGCCTTCTCGCCCGACGGCAACTCGCTGGCCGTGTGCAGCCTCTCGGCGGCAGTCGGCCAGGCCGCCCGCACGGTGAGCCTTATCGACGTCCGCAGCCTCCGCGCGACTCCCATCGGCAGCACGATGGGGCATAGCGTGGCCTTTTCGCCCGACGGCCACATCTTGGCTGTGGGCTGCACGAACGGGGAGATCGATCTTTGGCCGCTGGACGCGGCGCCCTCTGCGTCGGGCACGATGAAGCCGTTTGTCGTGAAGAAGCACACGGGGTTGGTCTGGTCGTTGGCCTTCTCGCCCGACGGCAAGACCTTGGCCTCCGGCGGCGCGGACAACAACGTGGTGCTGTGGGACGTGCCGACGGGCGAGGACCTGATGACGCTCAAGCACAACGGCGGGATCGAGGCCTTGCGCTTCTCGCCCGACGGCCGCTTGCTGGCATCGGCCTCGCACGAGCCGACCCGCGGCAGTGTTTGTCTCTGGCATGCCCCGGCCGACGACGAGGCGCCGGCGAACACGCTCCGCGCCACGGGCGGACCGACCGTTTATGATCGGCCCGCCAGTCTCGATTCGGCCACAGCGCAGCGGCCCACCTATGTTGATCCGGGGCTGGCGCCACTGGCGCCGCAGCAGGCGAGCCGGGGGCGTGGGTCCGCGGGTACCGCCAATTCCACTTCGGGACTTGCCCCGCTGGCGCCACCCGCACTGGGTGATCGTCGCGCGGCGAATCCCGCGGTAACGATGCCTTCCACCTATGCACGGCCCAGCGACGACCGCTACAGTACATCCCCCTCGTCAGCGGCGTGGCCTTCGGCATCGCAGCCGCTGGACAACCGGGGCAGTACCGATCCGTCCGTCCCTTTGCAGACCGGTGGATCGCAGTTGTCGATTAGCGGCTCCTCCTCGGCAGACAGCTTGATTCCCCCCGGCGGTTTTTCCCAGCCCTCCGCCACCCAGGGCGATCCCAGCGGCGGCCGGCCGAACAATGGCCGGCGTGCTCGTCCGGCGTTTTAGCCCAATCTTGCCACAATTGCCGCTGCCTGCGTGGCAGGGGAAAATTCCTTGGAATGGACCGCAAGCATCGTCGCGCGATGCGGCCCGCGGCAAGCACGCGAAGCGAAGAACCGGCACAACTCCATGCGCCGCAAGCACCTGAGAATTCCCTTCCGCGGCGAAGCTCCCCGCGGTCTGTGGGCGACGCGGCGGGGAATCGCTATCGAGGGCGCTGGTTGACAAGAGCGTGCGGTCTGGAATTCACTTTGCCCCAGCCACCCTTTGGCTCCGGAGCGGCAATTGTCGCATGAAACCATGCGCCATTGGGTGAGGATCTTGGGCCTCTCCTTCGTTGCCAAGGCAGCTAACTCCTACTATACTTGAGAATGCTCGTCGTTTAGGAATTCTATGATCGTTTTCGCATACGTCAGCACGATCCTGCGGCACTACGCCAAGGCGGCGAATTCACGGCATATCCTGACGGCGATTTTCGTGATCGCGGACTTCGTTGCGTGCCGGATCGGGCCGGGGGCAGCGGGCGCAGCGCCTGTACGTCTGGATCATCCGCTGATCGTGACGCAGTTGCCGGCGAGCGACGGCCTCGGCGCGGGCCAACAGCTTTCGGTCGGCCGGCCATGGCCAGCCGACCAGCCGGCGCGGCTGGCGTTGGTCTATCCCGACTCATCGTCGCGGAGTTTCATCCACGGGTTCTACAGCGCGTGCAATCCGGAAGTCTCGTTCGACGCGGCGCGGGTCCTCTTTGCGGGCAGGAAGCGGGCCGACGACGACTGGAACATCTACGAGGCCACGCTCGACGGCCGAACAGTCCGCCAGATCACCAAGGACCTGGGAAATTGCCGAAGTCCGTGCTACCAGGGCACGCTTTACACGCTCGATTCTTCGGCGCCCTGGCACCAGATCACGTTCGTGAGCGACCGCAGTCGCGTGTGGAACGAATGCGGCTCCGCACCGTTGACGAATCTCTACTCCTGCAAGCTCGACGGCTCGGGCTTGCGGCAACTGACCTTCAATCTGTCCAACGACGCCGACCCTTCCCTGCTTGGCGACGGCCGGCTGATTTTCACGAGTTGGCAACGCTGCACCTTGGAACGCGGCCGGTTGGGCTACGCCAGAGTGTTCGCCGTGAACCTCGACGGAACCGACTACGCGCTGTTCGCGGAAGACCGGGGAAAACCGTGCAAGCGCATGCCTTGCGCCACCACAAAGGGGATGGTCGTGTTCGTGGAAAGCAACACGGAATCTGGGGACGGCGGCGGAATACTCGCCTCGGTGACCGTCCGCAGACCGTTGCGTTCGTACCGGCCGATCACTCAGGATTCCGACGGCCGCTTCCGCTGCCCTGCGCCGCTGCCGGACGGCAGGGTCCTCGTCTGCCGCCAGGCGGCGGACGGCAAAGGCGTCTACGGCGTCTGCCGCCTGGATCCCGTTTCGGGAGCGTGCGAGACCGTCTTCCGCGACCCTCGTTTCCATACCGTCGAGGCCCGACTGGTCTGTCCGCGCGCCGAGCCCGACGGTCGCTCGAGCAATGTCCGCGAGGAAGATGCCAGCGGCAAGTTCTACTGCCTGGACGTTTATTGTTCCGACCTCCGACATCCGGCCGAGATGGCGCGGGGGACGGCCAAGCGGTTGCGAGTCATGGAGGGCGTGCCGAGGCCAATCGCGTTCGGCGAGGGTCTCCCGACGCCGCCGCCGCGTCCGAGCTTGGCTCGGTCCGAGACCGGCCACAACAGGGGCACGGCCCAACCGATGGCGCCGCGCCGCATCCTCGGCGAGGTCGCCGTCGAGGAAGACGGTTCGTTCAACATCGTCGTGCCCGCCAACACGCCCATCCAGTTGCAACTCCTCGACGACCGCGGCATGGCGTTGCGGAGCTGCGCGTGGATCTGGGCGAAGAACCACGAATCGCGCGGCTGCATCGGATGTCACGAGGATGGCGAGTGGGTGCCGGACAACCGGTTTGCGCAGGCCTTGGGAAAGGCCTCGGTCGTCGTCGCCGCGGGTCCCCGACCCGCCACCCAGAGTACTAGGTACCCGCCGGGTACCCCGCGGCGAACCCCGGATTTCCACCGCGACGTGCTGCCGATCGTGCGCGACAAGTGCATGGATTGCCACCGCAACGGCCAGAGTCCGCCGTATTTTGCCGCGGCCCCAAATCCGGCCGAAGCGGAGCGGACGGCCCGCCAGGTCTACAACCAACTCTTGGCGTCTGCCGGAAGCGGCACTCCACAGAGCGCCTACGGGAAATATGTCCATCCGGGGAAGGCACGGACCAGCCCGTTGGCGTGGCATCTTTTCGGGCAGGACACGAGCCGGCCCTGGGATGCCCCCGCGCGAGGAGGCGCATGGAAACCGATTCCGGCCTCCGCGCGAAGCATGTCGGGCACCATGCACCCATGGTCGCGGTCGGCGTCGCTGACGGCGGACGACAAGCGCGCCTTCGTCGAATGGATCGACACCGGGGCGGCGTGGGACAGTCCGCAGGTAAGGCGGGATGCGGAAGAAAAAGAGGCCGCCGGCAAAGGCGGTGCGCAAGAAAGGGGTGGAAGGTGAAGGCTTGGCATCTGGTATTCTCAGGAGTACTCTTCCTGCAGGCGGTTCCAGTCCACGGGGAAGACGAGTTGCCTGTTTTTGAGGACGTCACGAAGCAGGCCGGCATCGATTTCCAGCACAGTTTCGGCAGCGACCATCTCAGCAACATCGTGGAGGGAACGGGCTCGGGCTGCATGTTCTTCGACTACGATGGCGACGGTTGGCTGGACATTTACCTGGTCAACGGCCGTTACCGGCCCGACGTCAACGACAACAGCGGCCGCAAGTACCGGGGGAAACTGACCAACAAGCTCTACCGCAACAATCATGACGGGACTTTCACCGACGTAACCGAGAAGGCGGGGGTCGGCGGCGGGGACAGTTACGGAGTGGCGTGCTCGGCCGCCGACTACGACCACGATGGTCATCTCGATCTGCTGGTCCTCAATTACGGCCCGCCCATCCTCTATCACAACAACGGCGACGGGACTTTCACCGACGTCACGAAGAAAGCCGGATTGGCATCCGATGCCAGGTGGGGCGTCTCGGGAGTGTGGCTTGACTACAACAACGATGGCTGGCTGGACCTCTTTATCGCGCACTACCTTCAATACGATGCGGGCAAGTTTCGCTCCTACTATCCCGCGGCCGGTTATCCTGGCCCGCTAAGCTACAACGGCACGGCAAACGCTCTATATCGGAACAACGGCGACGGCACTTTCACGGACGTGACGAAAGCGGCCGGTGTCTATAAACCGAACGGCCGCGCGATGAGCGCCACGGCGGCCGATCTGAAGAACCACGGGCTGCTGGATATTTATGTCGCCAACGACAGCATGGGGAACTACTATTTCCGCAACACGGGAAAGGGCAAGTTCGTCGAGGAGGCGTTGCAGTGCGGGATCGCCTTCGGAGAGGGCGGGCAAGGGGTCTCCAACATGGGGCCGACCATTGCCGACATAAGCCGCAGCGGATTGCTTGACATCTATATCCCCAATCTGGGATACGGCACCTTGTGGAGGAACAAGGGCAAGTACTTTGAGGATCGAACGCACGAGTCCGGATTGGCAGTAATCTGCGGGCAGTATGCCGGCTGGGGTTCCGCATTGATCGACTACGATAATGACGGCTACCTGGACGTCTTCGTGGCCACCGGCGGCGCGCATCATTTGCACCCCGAGGAGTCCGTGCTGGCCCGGAACGACGGCAAAGGCCATTTTATCGATGTCTCCAAGCGATCGGGCAAGTTCTTCCAGCAGAAGTTCGTCGCCCGCGGCGTGGCCTACGGCGACTTCAACAACGACGGAAAAATGGACCTGCTGGTCATGACCCTCGACGGGGCGCCGCACCTTCTGCGAAACGTCGGTGGGGCCAAGAACCATTGGTTGACGGTGGTTCCCAAGCTCTCCAACGGAAAGACCGACGCCATCGGCGCGCGGGTCACGGTGAAGACCGGCGGGTTGGTGCAAATCCACGATGTGATTCCGGTAACCGGCTACCTGTCTCAATCCGATCCAAGGCCCCACTTCGGGCTTGCCAAGGCGACGAAGGCGGATGTGGTGGAGATTCGCTGGCCCAATGGCCGAGTCACGACGCTCAAAGATGTTCGCGCGGATCAGTTCCTGAAAGTGGTTCAAGAGAAGCTGTAGAGCGCCCGAGGTGCATACAATGAAGAAAGCCACGGGGATATGCGTGCTGGCCGTGTTGTTGCCGGCGCTGTTGTTCTTAACTCGAATTCCGCCGCCACTGCCTGCGGCCGAGCCCGCGGCACAGCCCGCAGTCGAGCCCAAGGAGAGCTACTCGGGAGTGACCGCGACGGAGCCGGCCCCCAGGCCGGCGGTCTACGTGGGGGCGCGGGTTTGCGCCGCGTGCCACGAAGGCCGGCAGCAGGGCGACCAGATGTCGCGATGGTTGCTCTCCAAGCACTCGCGGGCCTACGCCGTCCTGGCGAGGCCGGAATCCAAGCAGATTGCCGAGTTGAGCGGGGTCCCCTTGGAGCCCCAGCGTTCGACGATGTGCCTGGGGTGCCATGCCACGGGCACCTTTGCCGAGGCCTCCGAGAAGGACGACACGTTCTTTGCGGAAGACGGCGTGCAGTGCGAAATGTGCCATGGGCCGGGCAGCGAGCACGCGGAAGCGCAAGCTGCGATGGACGCGGCGGCCGTCGCGCGGGGGGGAATGTTCCGCCGCGCGGCCGGCGCGGTCTTGGTGCGGCGGAAGGTTCCCCCCAGCGCAGCGGGCCGCGTTGCCGAAGCTATCGCTGCACGAGTGCCTGGGCTGCCACAAAGAGAAGGGATCGCACACGCAAGTGCTGAAACGGCCGGCCATCGACATGAACAAGGCATGGGACAGCATCTCCCACCCCATGCCGCCGGACTGGGACCAGCATCCGCCGCCCAAGCCATTGGTGCCTGCCGCCGCCCGGCAAGACGCCCCGCGATATACCGGCGTGATGGCCTGCGCCAAGTGCCACCGGGAAGCAAACCTGGGATACCAGTTCAGCCAGTGGCGGATGAGCAAGCATGCGCGGGCCTATGCCGTACTGTCTTCGTTTACCGCCTATGCGATGGCCAAGAAGGCGGGCGTCGAGGGCGATCCGGCGCGGAGCCCCCAATGCCTGAAGTGCCATGCCACGGCCTTTCATGACGGGGCTGGCGGGGCCCTGGAGACCTATCGCATTGAGGAGGGCGTGGGATGCGAGGCCTGCCATGGAGCGGGCAGCGCGTATTCGGCCGAGGCGACCGGGCACCATGTCGGGCACCATGTACCCATGGTCGTAGTCGGCGACAAGCAAGCGGCTGCCGCCGCGGGACTGAAGGCCATCTCGCGCGAGACTTGCCTGAGTTGTCATGAGCACGCCCACGACCAGCCGTTCTCTTACGAAAAGGCCTTGGCCGAAATCGCCCATCCGAGCAAATTGCCTCCGCGTGCGGAACTGCCGCTGTACAAGACCCCCAGGAATCTGGCCCTCCGCCCGGACGGCATGGAGCTTTACGTGGCTTGCGAGGCGTCCCACGAGGTCATCGTCGTGGATACCCGCACGCGGCGGGCGGCAGCGGCCATCGCGGTCGGCCACCAGCCCGAGGATGTCACCTTCAGCCCGGACGGCGCGCGGGCCTACGTCAGCGACCGCTTGGACGACACGGTTTCCGCGATCGACGTCGCCACGCGCAAGGTCGTGGCCACGGTCCCGGTAGGCAGCGAACCCCACGGCGTGCTGACCGACCGCTCGGGCAAGACCCTGTACGTGCTCAACATGACCGCGGACAGCATTTCCGTCATCGATACCAACTCGCTGAAGGAGGTCAAGCGGCTGGCCGCCAGTCGCAGTCCCTGGGCCGCAGCCCTGACGCCGGATGGGTCGCGGATGTACGTCACCAACACCCTCTCGCGCTTCACCAAGTTCCGCGAACCGCCCCTGTCGGAGGTGACCGTAATCGACATGGAGACGGCAACGGTCGTGGACCGCAACGTGGTTCCCCAAGCGAATCTGCTGCAGGGCATCGCTTGGCGCGGGGTACCCGGTACTCCGGGGGTACCCGGTACTCCGGGTCGCGGCGACTTCGCGCTGTTCACGCTCAACCGCAGCAAGAACCTGGTCCCCATGACGCGCCTGCTGCAGGGGTGGACCATTACCAACGGTTTGGGCATTCTCTGGAAGGATGGCCGCGTGGACCAGGTCCTGCTGGACGAACCGGGGACGTGCTTTCCGGACCCCACGGGTCTGGCCATCACTCCCGACGGCAGGCTGGCCCTGGTCACGAGCTCCGGTTCCAACCGCGTGGCCGTGGTCGATATTCAGAAGCTCATGGCGGTGGTCGAGGCGGCCTCCGATGAAGAGCGGGCACGCGTGCTGCCCAATCACCTGGGCAAGGCGACCGAGTTCGTGACGGCACATATTCCCACCGGACAATGCCCGCGCGGGATCGTTGTCGCTGCGGACGGCCGGACGGCCTACGTCGCCAACTCGCTGGACGATTCGATCAGCGTCCTCGACCTCGCCACGCTGCAGAACGTGGCGCGGATCGACCTGGGCGGACCGAAGGTGATCACCAAGGCCCGCTTTGGCGAACGTGTCTTCAACTCCGCCAACCACACGTTCCACCGCCAATTCTCCTGCCATACGTGCCACCCGGACGGGCACATCGACGGTCTGACCTACAACACCGAGCCCGGCGGGATCGGCGTCGGCCCGGTGGACAACCGCACCCTGCGGGGGATCCTGGATACGGCCCCCTTCAAGTGGGAGGGCACCAACCCCAGCCTGTCGCGACAATGCGGTCCGCGCCTGGCGGTCTTCTTTACGCGCATCCAACCCTTTACGCCGGAAGAATTATCCGCCTTGGATTACTATGTCTGCACCATCCCGCGGCCGCCGAACCGCTACCGTCCGCTGGGCGCACCGTTGACCGACACCCAGCGCCGCGGCAAGGCGATCTTCCAGCGGACCCGGACGAACGACGGGCGGGAAATACCCAAGCAGCTCCGCTGCGTTACTTGCCACTTCCCCCCGTACTATACGGATCGTGAGATCCACGACGTGGGAACCAAGATGTGGCTCGACCGCGTAGCGGCGTACGACGTTCCGCACCTGAACAACATTTACGACTCGGCGCCCTACCTACACAACGGCATCGCGCAATCATTGGAAGAAATCTGGACGAAGTACAATCCGGAAGACCGGCACGGCGTGACCAACGACATGACGAAAGACCAGCTCAACGACCTGATCGAGTACCTCAAGACCCTGTAAGGCGAGAAACCACCATGCGAGACCTTCCTATCCTTGCAACGCTCCGCGTCCTGGGCTGGTTCATCCTGAGTCTTCCGGCAACGCTCTCCCGCTTGGCGGCCGACGGAGCACCGCCGCCAGCGGCCCCTGCCGCCGCGCCGGTTGCGGTCACGCCGAAGGATCTTCCCTTCGTCTATACGCAGTGGCGGCACTTCACCGTGAAGGAAGGCTTGCCCAACGAGCATGTGTTTGCCGTCAAGGCCGACGGGCCCAGGGTTTGGATCGGCACCGAAGGCGGCCTGGCGTGCCTCGACAAGCGTACGGGGAGAATTCGCAGTTGGCGGGAAAAAGACGGCCTGCCTTGGCGCGTGATCACGGCCATTGACGTCGACAAGAAGACGGGCGACGTGTGGCTGGGACTGTTCGGTGGCGGCGTGGCACGCTTCAGCGGCGGGCGATTCGATCATTTCAATCAGCTCAACAGCGGGCTGGTCAACGACGTGGTCTATGGCATCGCGGTGGAGAATAACAACATTTGGGCGGCAACCACGGCCGGGGCGAGCCGCTACAATATCGTCACCGGACAATGGACGACCTTCACGGAGAAGAACGCCCCCATGGAGGAGATATGGAACTACGGCGCGTCGTACGACAAGGGCAGCGGAAAAGTGTACTTGGCCGTCTGGGGAAGCGGGGTTCTGGAGTTCGACGTGGCTACCGACCGCTGGAAGCCTTATCTCGACCCCGACAACGAGATGGAAATCGATTTGTATCGTGACGACGGGTTGGTCCATAACATCGTGCCGGCCGTCAGTCACGTCGACGGCACGATGTGGGTTTGCTCCTATTTCGGCAACTGTCGCTACGACGGGCGACACTGGCGCGGCTATTACGCATTCGAGACCGGTTTTCCCAGTGATTTCACCAACTACGTCCAGGGCCGCAGCGCCAACGAGGCATGGTTCGGCACGGACAAGGGACTGGGCGTGGTCGCCGATTTCCCCACCGACACGGTCGTGACCTACACCCAAGATCTCAAGACCCAGCGGGGCCGGGCGGTCGTCTACCGGTCCGGAAAGGTCCTGGAGTCGATCGACTTGGAACGGTGCTTGCCGCACAACTACATCCTGGGTTTGGACATCGATGGCAACGACGTATGGGTGGCGACCTCGAAAGGACTCGCCTGCGCGGTGGGCAAGGACTATTATCCCGGCGTCCGGCCGAGGGCTTCCTTGGGCGCGCAAGGCTCCCCTTTCCCTTTGGCGGAGGGGCGGGGGGTGAGGGCTGACGTCCGCCCGAAGGCGACCAATTCCGATCAGCCCCCCGCGGGACTCTCTCCCGAAGCCCTTGGCATCTTGCAGGCGATCGACGGGCTCAGCCCCTACGAGTTGCCGAACCTCAAGCTGAAGACCGATGAAAAGTACGCCCATATCGCCAAAGACCTGGCGCCTTTCCATCATGTAAGACCCTTCAAGGAGTTCTTCCTCACTCAGATGGAGTATACCGGACCCGGGCGCCGGTCCCCGAACCGGACGACGTGAAATCGGTGAAGATCGGCTTTATCGGCCCGATTAAGCCTACCGTCTCGGTGGCCACCGGCGGAAAGAGCCACGAAGAGACCCTGGGCACGAAAATGCTTCAGGGCGCTCAACTCGCCATCGACGAGGCCAACGCCAAGGGCGGCTACCTGCGCCGCAAGCTCCCCTTCGAATTGGTCGTCAGCAACGACAACGGCCTGTGGGGCTCGTCGGGGAACGAGATCATCAAGATGGCCTACAAGGACAAGGCCTGGGCGATCCTCGGCACGGTCGACGGCGCCAACAGCCACATTTCTATTCGCGTGGCGCTGAAGGCCGAGATCCTGGTGATGAACACGGCCGACACCGACCCGACTTTCGTCGAGACTAATATCCCCTGGACCTGTCGCGTGATCGGCGACGACCGGCAGATGGGCTACCTGCTGACCAGGTATCTTTACAACAAACTAGGCATGAAACGCGTGGGGGTCATCCGGGCGAGCAACCGCTACGGTCGTTTCGGCGTGCGGAAGTTCGTCGACAGCAGTCGGCGCTTGGGCCATCCGATCATTCTGGAGATGGCGTACCCCGTGGGGTCCAGGGACTTCTCCTTGCAGCTCGATCGCCTCCAGCAGGAGGACCTGGATGCCGTTGTCCATTGGGGCGACGCCCCGGACGGCGCCCAGATCCTCAACCAGATGCGCGCCGCGGGCATGAAACAGCCCTACTTCGCTTGCGACCGCTGTCTCTCCGACGAGTTTCTGCAGATCGCAGGCAAGAATGCCGAGGGCGTGACTTGCGTTTATCCCTGGAACCCAGACCGCAGCGACGAGCCGCTGCGATCGTTCCGCAAGGCGTTCCGGCAGCGTTTCGACGACGAGCCGGAGACCTACGCCTCGCACGCCTACGACGGCATGAACATGCTCATCTGGGCGATCCAGGCCGCGGGACTGAACCGTGCCAAGATCCGCGATATGATCGCCTACCGCACCGAGCCTTGGAAGGGCGTGACGGGCGACATCGTGTTCAGCTCCGTGCTGGACGACATGGGCGAGGTCTACCTGGCAAAGCGCGAGAAAGGGGTCTGGAAGTTCTTGTCGCCCCAGCAGCTTGGCCTTCCCGGAAACCAGCCGGAGCCGGATCGGCAGTCGACGCGAACTCCTTTCTACGACGGCACGCAGCGCCCGCTGGAGTACGCCGGCCCCGGCCGGGAGTCCGAGGCGCCGGCAGGACTGAAGGAAGTCCGCATCGGTTATTTCGGCCCCTCCGATCCGGCTGCCCCGGAAGGGAACGATCCGTGGCAGGCCGCGGAGTTGGCCGTGGAAGAAGCCAACGCCGCGGGAGGCTGTCAGGGAAAGCCCTTCCGCCTGGTTCCCGCCTGGTCGGGCACGCCTTGGGCGGCGGGCGCCGCGCGCCTGGCCCACGTGGTTTACGATGACCAGGTGTTGGCCATCGTGGGCGGCATCGACGGACCGACCACCCACCTGGCGGAACAGATCGTCGTGAAGGCCCGCCTGCCTCTGCTGAATCCCTTCAGTTCCGACAAGACAGTGAATGGGGCCGGTGTCCCGTGGGTCTTTTCCTGCACGCCCGGCGACGATCTGGTCGCCCCCGTCCTGGCCGACGAAATCGCCACGCGGAGCGGCGACAAGCCCTTCGTTCTCGTCTCGGCCGACGGACACGATGCCCGGCTGTTCAGCGACGAACTCTCCGCCTCTCTGTCGCGCCTGCGCCTGGCGCCGCGATTGCGGTTGGAGTACAAGCCGCAGGCGGCGGACACGGCGGAATTGGCAGCCCGCATCCTGCACGGGGAGGCCGCGGCCATCGTGCTCGCGGCTGGGGCGGTCGACAGTGCCAAGCTCGTCAAGGCCCTCCGCGCCGCCGGTTACCGGGGGCCCGTTTTCGGCGGGCCTTGGATGGGCCGGCGGCAATTCGCCGAGCAGGCCGGCGCGGCAGGCGAGGGCTGCCTGTTTCCGCTGCTGTTTGCCGCGGGAAAACGGTCTGAGGATTTTGTCAAAGCCTTCACCCGCCGCTGCGGCGCCGCCCGACTACGCTTCGGCCCACACCTACGACGCGGTGCGGCAACTCGTCGCCGCGATCCGCAAGGCGGGCCTCAACCGTGCCCGCACCTGCGATGCCCTGCGGTCGCTTTCGCCCTGGGAGGGCGTCGCCGGAGTGACCGCCTGGGAAAGCCATGGGGCAGCAGCCCAGGACGTGGGGATCGGGACCATCGAGCATGGACGGGTGACACGGGCCAAATGACCAGCACACCCGAACGATTCTCGGCCGCGGCCTGCCAGCTCGACATGCCCAATCCGCGGCACCGCGATGAGATCCCCAGATCCGTGGAACGGATGCTGCACATGATCGACTGCGCGGTGGGCGGTTACGAGCCTTTCTTCGACGTGCGGCTCGTGGTCTTCCCCGAATTCGCCCACGCGGCGCCGATCTATCCCACGGTCGAAGAACTGTCGGACCGCCTGGCCTTGCCGGTCCCCAACGAACATACCGACCGCTACTGCCAAAAGGCGAAGGCCTTGGGCATTTACATCCAGACCGGGACGTTCCTGGAATCCGATGCTCGGTGGCCAGGGCACATGTTCAACACCACATGCCTCATTGGCCCCGAAGGAATTCTTTCGAAGTACCGCAAAGTTCATCCCTGGTTGCCCTGGGAAGTGCATACGAGCCCTCACGACCTGTACGGATACGATGAGCCGTTGTTTCCGGTCGCCGACACCGAGATCGGCAAGATCGGCGCCGCCATTTGCTACGACTGGCTTTTCCCGGAGGCGATACGCCAACTGGCGTTGGCCGGGGCCGAGATCCTGGTGCGCGTCTCGGCCTATATGGACCCCTGGGGGACCGCACCGCCTTTAGATTGGTGGACACTCGTTAATCGGATGCGGGCCATCGAAAACATGGCCTACGTGGTGGCGGCCAATCAAGCGGCGACCCTGGAACACTATCCGCCCTTCAGTTGGCCGGGCGGGAGCATGATCGTCGATTACGACGGCCGCGTGCTCTCCCAGGCCGACCCTGGCCCGGGGGACAAGATCGTCGTGGGACCGATCGACTTGCAAGCGTTGCGGGCGGCGCGCAAGCGGCGACGCGGCCATCATCTGCTGGCCCATCTCCGCACCGAAGCCTACCCGCTCTACCGGTACCCGATCTACCCGGCGGGCCGCGCCACGGCCGGGCCGCCCTGCAAAGAAAGCAACGATCGCGCCATCGAGGCGGGGCGCGAAGCCATCCAACGGCTGCAGAACGACTCACCTTGCGGGTAACGTCGGAACCCGCGGATAAACGAAAAACGGTAGCTTCTTCGACAACGCGCTTCCCTCGGCGATCGTCAGCAACTGGTCCACGGCGACGTCTTCCAGGATATCTACCACGCCGCTGCGGGGCCAGTGGACCTCGATCCGATCGACCCGCTTGTGCTTGCCCAGCCCGAAGTGCAACCGCGTGCCCCAGTGGCTCTGGTAGCCGCGGCCGCTGTGGACCTCGTCCATCTGCTTCAAGTCGCCGGCCACGACGTAGACCCGCGCGCCCACGCCGTCGTGGTTGCTCTTCATGCCGCGAAGACGGATCTGGATCCAATGGTTGCCGGTCACGGATTCGTTTCGCAGGATCGTCGGCTTGTCGTTGGAATTAAGGATTACCACATCGATGCGGCCGTCGTTGTCCAGGTCGTCGAAGGCCACGCCGCGGCCGCTGTGTTTCTGCTGCAGCGCCGCGCCGCATTGGTCGGTCACGTCAACGAACTTTCCGTTGCCCATGTTCCGCAGGACGACGTTTCGGCAGCGGTAGGAAGTGGTGTCGTCGTAGAGTTCCACATTGTCCTGCAAATGACCACAGACAATGAACAGGTCGCGATGGCCGTCGTTGTCAAAGTCGACGAAACCGCTTCCCCAGGTGACATAGGGCAGCATGCTCCGGCCCGCGCCGCTCCGCAAGGTTACGTCCTCGAAAACGCCGCGGCTCATGTTTTTGAAGAGCGTTGGCATTTGGGCCTGGTACGAGGTGACAAAGAAGCTGAGCAGGCCGCTGTTGTCGTAGTCGCCGCACTCGGGCCCCATGTTCCCCTTTCCCGCGCCGTTCACATCGTATGCGACACCGGCGGCCAGGCCGACCTCTTCGAAGGTTCCGCGTCCCTTGTTGTGGTACAGGGCGTTTGCCGACGCATCGTTGGCGACGAAGATGTCCGGATACCCGTCGTTGTCGTAATCGGCGGCGATCACGCCCATGCCGAATGTCGGATGCGAGGCGATTCCCGACTCTTGGCTGACGTCCGTGAAAGTCCCGTCACCGTTATTATGGAACAGGTTGTGCGTCTCCGGAGGGAACGGTCTCGGGCCGTAGTACACGTGAAATCCGCGATAGGTGTGTACTTTGTGGTCCTTGTAGGCGAACTTGACGTAGCTGGCGGCAAAGAGGTCCAGGCGGCCGTCGTTGTCGTAATCCAGGAAACACGTCCCGGCGCCGACCTTGGGGCCACGCCCTACGCCGGCCTTCCGGGTCACGTCGGTAAACGTCCCGTCCCCGTTGTTGTGGTACAAAACGTTTTCCCCATAGTTGCTCAAATACAGGTCTTGGTGGCCGTCGTTGTCGTAATCGCCCACGCACACGCCTAACCCGTAGCCCGCTCCCCCATCCACGCCGGCCCGCTCCGTCACGTCCTGAAACTTGAAATTGCCCAGGTTGCGATACAGACGGTTCTTGGGCTGCACTTTCGCATCCGTCCCTGCCAGCGGTCTGCCGTTGAGGAAGTAGATGTCGATCTTTCCGTCGTTGTCGTAGTCGAACGTGGCCAGTCCGGCGCTCACCGTCTCCATGATGTATTTCCTGCCGCTGCCGCCGTGCGTGTGCACGAAGTCGATTCCGGTTTCCGCGGTTACGTCGCGGAACTTGATGGGGCAATCGCCGCGCGCCACGGAAAGGACCAGGACCGCCGGCGGGAGCGCGAAGATCGCCGCCAGGGCCCGCAGTCGTCGCCGTTCGGGAAATCCTCTTCTCATCTGGGAGCCCTCTCCATTTGTTCGTGGAATTTCTTGCACTGCGGATTGTCCGGGGCCAGTTCCAATGCCCGCTGCGCCGCCTTCCTGGCGGCCTCGAATTGTCTCATGCGGGCGTAAATGATCCCCAGGTTGAAGTAGTGCGCGGCGACGCGCGGCTCGATCTCGATCAGCTCTTGGCACTCCTTGGCCGCCTCGGAGTGGCGCCCCGTCTCCAGGAGAATCAAGGCGAGGCGCGTGCGGTAATCCGTCTTCTTCGCGTCGAGAGCCGCCGCCCTTTTCAACAGCTCTTCGGCCTTGGAAAAATTCCGCTGGCTGCGGTACACGGCCGCCGCGTCGCCGCAAGTCGCCGCCGCCGCCAGCCGGGCGTCGAGGAGATCGTCGTAAGACGGGACACTGTCGCGCATCTGTCTTATCGCTTCGCTGTGTTGCCGAGCCTCTTCGTCGAGCCCAAGCTTCGCGCAGGCGCTGGCTAGGGCAAAGTGGTACTTGCTTAGATTGGGCTGGAGCTTGACCGCGGCCTCGTGGCACGTCTTGGCCTTCCGGTACTCGTGCAGCAGCGAGTAGGCTTGCCCGAGCAAGTAGTGGCCCTCGGCATAGGTAGGCGAGATCCGTGTTTCCCGCTCCAATTCGGGCAAGGCCTCCTCCAGCCTGCCAAGGCCGGTAAGCGCCTCGCCGAGGCGCCCGTGCAGGCGAGGCGCCTCGGGATTCTGCGCCAGTCCCTTACGGCACCATTCCGCCGCCTTTTCGTGTTCCGCTTTGCGCAAGGCAACCGTCGCCAGCGCGTCGTAGAAGTCGTCGCGACTGGGATCGCGGCGCACGCACTGTTCCCAACACTCCGTCGTCTGTGCGGTGTTGCCGTAGTAGCATTGGACCTTGCCCACCAGTCCGAGAGCATCCAGACTGTCGGGAAAATCCTCGCGGAGGCGGTTGGCAACGGCCAGGGATTCTTGCTTCAGGGCTTCGATCTTGGCCTTGGTGTCCGCGACCTGATCGGGCGGCGCGAGGCCGCCGCCGGTAGGAGCGTTCTCTGCCTGATGTGGACCGGCTGCGGCCGACGACTCACTGGGCGGGGGCGGATTGCCCGCAGGCCCCGCATTGGCAGGCGGGGTCTCCTCCTGCCGTTCCCGCACTTTCTCCGCCGCTTCTTCCCTACGCGCGGCGTGTCGTTCATGGAGGACCGCAGCAATTGCCAGGCAAGCGGTGACGGCGCAGAGAACCAGCGCCGGCAGCATCCACCTGCGCCCCCTGGCGGCGGACGACCGTTGTGCTCGACAACTAGACGGAGGTTTCCCGGCCATATCGCTCCTCACGATTCTATAACTTGCGGCTCACCTTCCCTGCGGGCAACGCGGGGACCACCGGGTAGACGAACAGCGGCTTGAGCTTCGACGGCGCACTGCCTTCGGCGATCGTTATCAGCCGGTCGGCGGCCACGTCCTCGAGAATGTCCACGATCCCGCTGCGGGGCCAGTGGACCTCGATCCGATCGACCCGCTTGTGCTTGCCCAGCCCGAAGTGCAACCGCGTGCCCCAGTGGCTCTGGTAGCCGCGGCCGCTGTGGACCTCGTCCATCTGCTTCAAGTCGCCGGCCACGACGTAGACCCGCGCGCCCACGCCGTCGTGGTTGCTCTTCACGCCCCGCAACCGCATCTGGACCCAGTGGTTTCCCGTTTGCGTTTCGTTGCGCAGGATCGTCGGCTCTCCCCGCGAATTGAGGATCACCACGTCGATCCTGCCATCGTTGTCCAAGTCCTCGAATGCCACGCCGCGGCCGCTCGCCATCACCTTTAGCCCGTCGCCGCATTGGTCCGACACGTCCACGAACTTCTCGACGCCCGTCTCCAACAACATGTTCCGCAGCAAGATGCAGCGGGCATGGTACGACGTGGTGTCGTCGTAGGCCTCGATATTGTCCTGGAGGTGGCCGCAAACGATGAAAATGTCGCGGGCCCCTTTATTCTCGAAATCGACGAAGCCGCATCCCCAGGTCACGTTGCGGAGGGTCCTGGCCCCCGCCCCCGTCAGGAGCGTCACATCCTGGAAGCGGCCTTTGCCCAGGTTCTTGTACAGCAGGGCGCATTGTCCCTGATACGAGGTCTTAAAAAAATCCAGCCAGCCGTCATTATTGTAATCCCCGCATTCCACGCCCATGTTCCCTTGCTCGTCGCCGTTCATGTCGTACGCGATCCCGGCTTTCAGCCCGACCTCCGTGAACTTCCCGTGGCCGTCATTGCAGAACAGAGAGTTCGCGCAACTGTCGTTGGCAACGAAAATACCCGTGTGGCCGTCGTTGTTATAGTCGGCGCAGACCGCGCCCATGGCATATCCCGGATAGGCGGCGATGCCGGATTCCTTGCTCACGTCGGTGAACGTGCCATCCCCGTTGTTGTGGAAGAGCATGTTCGTTTCCTTCGGATAATGCCCGGGACCGACATACGACGGGAAGCCGTTGGTGCGTCCCTCGACATGCTTGTCGTACGAGAATTTCAGGTAGTTGCCCACGAACAAATCGAGCTTTCCGTCGTTGTCGTAGTCGAGGAAGCAGGCTCCGGCGCCGACTTTTTGGCCCCGTCCCACTCGCGCCTTCGCCGTCACGTCGGTGAACGTTCCGTCACCGTTGTTATGGTAGAGGACGTTCTCGCCGAAGTTGTTCAGGTACAGGTCCTGGTAGCCGTCGTTGTCGTAGTCGCCGACACAGACGCCCAATCCATATCCGCTGCCTCCCCCAACGCCTGCCTTGTCGGTGACGTCCTCGAACCTGAATCCGCCCAGGTTGCGGTAAAGATGGTTCTTGGGCGTCTCGCCCGTCTTGGCGCCAGGCAGCGGTCGGCCGTTAAGGAAGTAGATGTCGGTCTTGCCGTCGCCGTCGTAGTCGAACGTCGCCAGCCCCGCGCTCACGGTTTCCATGATGTACCGCCGGCCGCTGCTGCCGTCCGTGTGCCGAAAAGCAATCCCCGTCTGCTTGGTGACGTCGCGAAGTTTGATGGGGCACTCCGCCCATGCCGAGGGCGGCACCGAGAGGCAGGCCCAACTCGCGACAATCAGCCGACGGGTATAACGCATCGCCACAATCATCGCTTCACTTCCTCCTGTTTCAACACTTCGTAGATCCGCCGGTACTGATCGTTGTTGGGTTCCAGGGCAACCGCCCGTTCCATTGCCGACAGCGCGCCTCGCCGATCGCCGTTCTTGCCGCAGGCCTCGCCCAGAAGACGAAAATTGGCCGCCGCGGGTTCCAATCGCACCGCGGTCTCGGCGAGCGACCTTGCCTCGTCCAGTTTTCGACCTGTTTTCAAGTACAGTCCTGCCAATGCCCGGTAGCCCTCGCATCGTTGGGGCGCCGTTTGAATGACCTTTCGATAGGCCGCTTCCGCGGCCTCGAATTGATGCAGCCGGGCGTTCCCAATGCCGATGTTCAAGAGGTTGATCGTGTCGCCCGGCTCGATCTCCCGCAGCCGCTCGCGCACATCGAGGGCCTCTTGTCCCCGGTCAGCGCTTTCGTAAAGCGCCGCCAACTCGCGGAGGACGGTCGTATTCCCTGGGCTAAGCGTTGCCGCGCGGCGCCAGTGCTCCTCGGCCTTCGCGAGGCCGCCCGAGCGGCGGTACATCTGGCCGGCGCTGAAATGCGCCAGGACCACACGTTCGCGCAAACTGGCCAAATCATCGTATCGGTTCAAATCGCGATAAAAGGCGGTCGACTCTTCCGCCTTCAGCTTGCGGAACCTCTCTTCGTACTCCTTGGCCTTGTCGATATCTCCGAGCTTTTCGCACGCCGTGGCCAGGCCATAGTAGGCCCGCGAGTCGTGCGGCTGGAGTTGTGCCGCCTTCTCGTAGCTCGTTCTGGCCTTGGCGTAATCGTTGATTTGCAGGTAGGCCTGCCCGAGCAGGAAATACTCCAGGCTCGCTTGGGGCGAAATGCGGACGGCCTGCTCCAGTTCTACGACCGCTTCCTGGGGTTTTCCGAGGTACAGGAGGGCACGCCCCAGACCGCCGTGAACGCCGCTCATGGCGGGGTCGATTTCGACTGCCTTGCGCCACAGCCGAATGGCCTCCTCATATTCCGCCTTTTTTATGGCGTTCATGCCCAAGCGATCGTAGGCCGGCGCGAACCTGGGATTCAGCTTCAAACACCGCTCCCAGCACTTCACCGCTTCGACCGAGTTGCCGCGCCCCATATACGTATTTCCCAGCAAAGCAAGGGCAGCCGCTTGGGCTGGGAATTCCTTCACGAGTTGCTGGGCGACTTCCATTTCCTCTTTGAGGAAGTCTTCGGCTGTCGGCTGCGATACCGCCGCCGCAAGCGAATCCGGCTGGGATAGGTCCTTTGCCGAAGATCGCGATGCGCCGGCCGCGGAGGAAATGGGGAGCGAGGGGGCCCCCAGCGTCGGTTGCGGTGCTGTGGCCGAGGAACGGTCGGGCGAGGAACCAGCCACCGGCACTTCCGATTTCGCGGCCATCGGTTCTTGACTACGAGGACTTCCCTTCCCTTCTGGTTCTGTCACGACGTGCGATGCCGTATCCCTATGGCCAAAAAGCCCCGCCAACCAGAGCCCCAAGATTGCGGCGCAACAGGCCAGGCACACCAAGCTCCATTGTGCTAAACGCCGCGCGAGCGTAGGCCGGCCGCTACGGGCTGGACTCCCGTTTCCGGTGCGCGCCGTTCTCGCTTTCCGACGTTTGCGCATTGCGTACTACCCCGTCTGGCACAATCGCCGACTCGTGCCGACGATCGCGACCATGCATCATGCTGATGATTGGCAAAATACCCAGGAATCCGGGCCAGGGACGCGAAGAGAAGCTGAAGATTCCGGTCTTGAAGTTGCATCCCTGGCAGGGGATTACCAGTCAGCCTAAATCTAACGACTTGTTTTGCCAACGCGCTGATATTTTAATTGAAATCTCGAGGAATGCAAACCCCCATGATGGTGAGAGATCAATTCCTCACCGCAGACGGATCCGGCGAGTATTGAACTTCAACTGGTAGGCCCGGATTTTCTCGTTGTCCGGATAGTGTTCGTCGGCCCGGTAGGGATAGCCGCTCATGCCGTGGAACGGCAGCGGACCTACGGTGTCCGGATATGCCGTGTGCGGGTCCATGTCCTTGCAATAGCTGTCGGTTTTCAGGATGAAGGTTCTCGTCCTGCCAGGCGGCACGCGTCCGAAGGCATCGGCAGGGAAGCGAAGCGTCACCTCCTCACCCGGCCCCATGATCACATAGCGGTTGTCGGTCTCCCTGAGAAGCTCGGCAACCTCGCCAAACCGCGTATAGTTGCCTTCCATCGATTTCCAGGTGATGGTCCGGTCCAGGTTGTGGTAATCGTAGAGGTTCGGCTGGCGTCCATCGGGCGAGTATTCGCGCGGATAACCGAGGAAGTGCAGGTCCGCACTCCGCACCGCCACTTCCTTGAGCGCGGACGATGTCTTATCGAGGGTCGTGGCCAGGTAAATGCGGTCCCAGTAGAGTTCCATGTTGCTGGACACCCGGATGCGGCGATCGGAGGGCAGAATCTTCCCGGTCACGTCGAGCGTCATCGTGTGGTTCAGTCCGGCTGGATACCCCACCTCGTGGAACAGTTCGACCCATCGGCCGTTCCGCAGCACGGAAATGCTCGGCGCCTTCAGCCGCAGGCCCGCCTGGCTGGCGGCAAAGCCGGTTGCCGAGTAACCATATTCGACCCACCCGTGGAGGAACAGCACCAGGCGTGAAGCGGGCGGTATGCCTTTCAGGCGGTCGCCAAAATCGAGGTCCACGAAGTGGTCTTTGGCAAAACCCGTGAATCGTTCATCCAACTCCGTGGCGCCGGCATAACGACGATCGATTTGCCGCAATTGGTCCGTAACATCCACGCCGCGGTGGTCGATCGCACGGACGGGCTCGATCGGCTGCCGAATGACAAAGGATTCGAGCGCCGGCAACCCGCTGTGCGGGTGCCCGGCATTGACGGCCATCATTTCGTTCGGGAAAACCTCGGTGCCGGCCGGATGATCGACGGCAATCAGCTTGGCTTCATCGAAGTAAACCACTTCCTCCAGAGGCTCCGTGACCTGCAACACGTAATCGCCGTGGATCGGTTCAAGGTGCGGTATGCGGACGTACTCCCGCGGATCAGGCGGTGCATACTGATCGGGAGCGATGAGGTATCCCAGCCCGCCCTTGCCGCCGAAATCGGAGACAAACTGGAACTGCTTGCCGTCCCAGGCAAAAAGAGTTGGGCAGGACGAACTCTTCCTGTTCAATTCCTCGATCCTGTTGATACGGTTGGCGGGGACGTTGATTTCCGCTTGGAGGACGCCGTCAGGCCAGCGGATCCGCAGCCACTCCACCTTGTCATTGTCCGCCAGGCCGGCGTGGATCCGCAGAGGCGGCATGGCCACCGGCCCGGAAGAACCGCCGACTACGTACTGCTGGTACACGCTGCCCGTGCGGATTTCCACCCGTGCTCCCACTGCCGAACCGTCGGAGCGGGCCTTGTTCTCCCGGTCCCGCGCGCCGACGAGGTCCAACTCGATCCAATGGCCTCCCGGAGTGACGTTCCGGATCAGCAGCGGCGCATCGCCCGCGGGGGCCAAAAGGATGTCGCAGCGACCCTTGCCGCTGAAATCGGCCACGACGCAACTCGCGTCTCCTTTGGTTTGGATCGCGCCGAGCAGGATCCCCGGGTCGATCTCGGCGGCGTCCAGGAAACGGTCGCGCGGCCAATCGTTCAGCAGCAGCACGGGGCCGCGGCTGCCGTCCTTGCGATGGGCGTCCGGGATGACGATATCCAGGTTGCCGTTGTTGCGCATGTCGGCGAACTGCCCGCCGCTGCCGCCCAGGGCGCCGAAGCGGTTGCGGAAGTCCTTGTCTTCCTCGAAGCGATAACTTCCCCGGTTGATAAACAGATGGACCCCGTCCTTGGCAAAAACGAGCAGGTCTCGCTTTCTGTCTTTGTTCGGATCGCCCGAGGTGGCGCTGATGACGTTGCGCACGTCCAGCCCCGTCGCGACCACGTCCAAGAGGTGGTGCTTGCCCGCGCGGTCATCGACCCAGACGGTCGGTTTCTTGCCGTTGGCCGGGAAGATCACCAGGGCCAAATGGCCGTCGTTGTTCAAATCCTCGCTCAAGACCGCGGCAACCGGCGTGTCGCCCAGTTCGAGGCCGAGTTGGCCGGCAATGTCCGTGTAGGTCCCGTCACGGTTGTTGCGGTAGACGCTGCTCTTGGCAGGCAGCGCATCGCCGGCGGACGGGATGGAGCCTTTCTGCAGCCGGAAGGCGAGCAGGTCAAGGTCGCCGTCGCAATCGATGTCCCGCAAACGGGCCTGCCCCGTGAAGGCACCGGAATCGGCCAGGCCGGGCGCCGAGCGGCGGCTGAAATTGCCCTTGCCGTCATTCTGGAAAAGGATGCCCCCGCTTGCGGTCCCCAGCCAGAGATCGAGGCGCCCCGCATTGTCCACGTCGCCCAGGCACGGCGCGACGCCGTGGGTCGCAATCGGTTGCCGTGCGGAGAACCGGCCGGCGCCGTCGTTGATCCAAACCGACGTGCTCCCGCTGGCACCGATGCCGCTAAGGACCAGGTCGAGCCGCCCATCGCCGTTGAGATCGCCCACTGCGATTCCCGGCAGCCCGACAGTCCCGTCGCTCCAATCCCATGACGAAGCCGGCGCCGCCAGGTGTCTGGTCTCCGGCGAGAAAAGGACGCGTTTGATGCGGCCAGTTTCTCCAGGCGGCAACGGCAGGTTGTCGGCCCCCAGCGCAAGATAATACTTGCCGGACATCCCGTATTTCATCTCGACTCCCACCGATCCACCCGTCAGCTCGATCGCGTGGAGCTCCTCGAATCGCTTGAAGAGCGCATCGGCCTTCTGGGTCTGGTCGGAACGTTGGTACTGCAGGCCCAGGCGGTACGCGGCGGACATGAACCCCGGATCGATTTTAAGCGTCCCTTCCAACATCTTGACGCCGTCTCCGTCGCGCCCCAAGGCCAAGAGAGCTTCGGCACACTTGTAGGCTACGTAAGGATCCTCCTTGTCGTGTTGACAGACGGCCTCGAAGCATTCCAGCGCCTTGGCGTTGTTGCCAGCGTGCTGATAGCACAGCCCACGGCAGAAGAGGGCATGAAGGTGTTGGGGGTTCAACTTCAGAATCGTGTCGAATGCTTTGCATGCAGCGTCGAACCGATCGACCTTGCGATCTTGCCCTTCGATGTTGAAATATGCCACGCCGAGGTTGAACCGGGCCGCCTGCCAATCGGGCGCCGCTGCCACGACCGCCTCGAATGCCTTCGCTGCTTCGCTGTAGCGGTATTGCTCCAAGAGGGCTGCGCCACGATTGAAGCCCGCCAGCGTCTCGGCCAGCGGTGGCGGGACCTGCGTCTTATCCGCAGGCGTGCCGGAGGCCTTGGCGACTGCCTCCGGCTGGGGCGTCTCCGGCGGCGATTCGGGTCTGCAAGCCGCCAACAAAACCGAGACGCCCGCCAGACCGTAGAACACGCTGCGACGCAGCAAAGATACACTGGACTGCATGGGCCATGACTCCTCGAAGAGGGCTGGAGAATATCGCCGTAGGGGTCATTTTAGCAGGAGCGAAATTCTACGGAAAGCGTTTTACGCAGGAACCGTAGCATATCCGGCGGGTGAGGAATTTGTCTTGTCCCGCCCGCGACCTATAATATTGAGCCTGGCTTATCCTGCGTATCCTCATTCCGGAGGCTTCGGTGTCTGAAAGAATCGGGCAGCTTCGGTCGGCCCGTCGGGCCGTCCCGGCTGTGGGTCCACGTCTCCGCCGGCTCTTGCTGGTCGTTTCGGTCCTTGTCGCCCTTTTGGGGGCCAATTCGCTCTACCTTGCCGCCATTACCGCGCTTGAGGCGGCCTCGGGAAGCACCTACGAAAACTACTTCTACCAGTACATGTTCCTCGGCCATCTGGTGCTGGGGTTCGTGCTGATCGTGCCGTTTCTCCTCTTTGCCGCCGTCCACCTCCGCAATACGCTCAAGCGCCGCAACCGGCGGGCGGTGGGGATCGGCTACGTACTGCTGGCGACTTCCCTGCTGTTGTTGGCAAGCGGGGTCTTGCTCAGCCGCCTGGGGTCGCTGGAACTCAAGGCCCCCGCGGCCCGTACGATCATGTACTGGCTGCACGTCATCTCGCCTTTGGCGATCGTTTGGCTTTACTGGCTGCACCGTTTGGCCGGTCCGCCGATCCGTTGGCGCGCCGGACTGGCGTACGCGGGCGTTGTCGTCGCGGTCTGCGCAGCCATGGTCGAACTCCATCGCGCCGATCCGCGCCGCTGGTACGCCGTCGGCCCGCCGGAGGGAGAGCAATATTTCCACCCCTCGCTGGCCCGAACGGCCACGGGCAAGTTCATCCCCGCCAAGGCGCTGGACAACGACCGCTATTGCCTCCAGTGTCATGCCGATATCCACGCCCGCTGGGCCGACAGCGTGCACCATTTCAGTTCCTTCAACAATCCGGCCTATCTGGCCAGCGTCCGTGAAACCCGGGCCTTCTCCAAGCAGCGCGAGGGTACGGTTGTGCGCTCCCGCTGGTGTGCGGGGTGCCACGATCCGGTGCCGTTCTTCAGCGGCGCGTTTGACGACCCGGCCTACGACGACGTCCGGGATCCCACCGCACAGGTCGGCATTTCCTGCTCCGTGTGCCACGCGATCACCAACGTAAACAGCACGCGAGGAAACGCCGATTACACGATCGAGGAACCGCTGCCGTATCCCTTCGCCTACAGCGACAACCCCCTGCTCCGCTGGGTCAACCGCCAGTTGATCAAGGCCAAGCCGTCGTTTCACAAAGCGACCTTCTTGAAGCCGTTCCACCGCACGGCCGAGTTCTGCTCCACATGCCACAAGGTCCACCTGCCCGAAGACCTGAACGATTACAAGTTCCTCCGCGGGCAGAACCACTATGACAGCTACTTGCTCAGCGGGGTTTCCGGCCACGGTGCGCGGAGCTTCTACTATCCCGAGGAAGCGAAGTCGACGTGCGCGGCTTGTCACATGCCGCTGCTCGCGTCAAACGATTTCGGGGCCAGATTCTTCGCGGGCGCCAAGGAGCTGAGCGTCCACGACCACTTGTTCCCTGCCGCCAACACGGCCATGGCCTGGCTGCGCGAGCGACCGGCGGTGGAGAAGATCCACGAGGACTTTCTCCACGGCGTGGCCCGCGTCGATATCTTTGCAATGCATGAAGGGAGCACGGTCGATGCGCCGCTTGTGGCTCCGCTGCGACCCGAGGTTCCGGCGCTGCGACCCGGCCGGAAATACCTGCTGGACGTCGTGATCCGCACGTTGAAACTGGGCCACCCCTTCACCCAGGGCACGGTCGACTCGAACGAGGTTTGGCTCGACGTTGCCGTCACCAGCGGCGGAAAGGCGATCGGCCGCAGTGGTGCGCGGGACGACCGGGGGCAGGTTGATCCTTGGAGCCACTTCGTCAACGTTTTCATGCTCGACCGCGATGGCAATCGCATCGACCGGCGCAACCCGCAAGACATTTTCGTGCCGTTGTACGACAACCAGATTCCTCCCGGCGCCGCGCAAACGGTCCACTACGCCCTGGACCTGCCGCCGAATCTTCCCGGGCCAGTAACCATCTCCGTGAAGCTCCAGTATCGGAAGTTCGACGCGACGTTCATGGGGTTTGTTGCCGGTTCGGCGAAAGCCGGAGATCTGCCGATCCGCGGCAATGCCCCAGGCAAACCCTACCGCAATGACTTGCCGATCACCACGGTGGCCGCCGACGAGATCGTGCTGCCCATTGCGGGCCGCGTCGAGCGAGTCGACAATCGGCCGCCGGACATCCCCCCGTGGCAGCGTTGGAACGATTACGGCATCGGATTGCTGCTCAAGGGAAAGGCCGAGTTGCGTCAGGCGGCCGAGGCATTTTCCCAGGTGGAAAAGCTGGCACGCTGCGACGGGCCGTTGAACCTTGCACGAGTCTACTATGCGGAAGGCCGTCTGGACGCGGCGGTTGATGCCGTGCGCCGAGCGGCCCAGTACACGGATCCGCCGCCTCCGGCGTGGACAGTGGCCTGGCTGAGCGGGTTGATCAATCGGCAGCAGGGGCATCTGCCGGAAGCCGAGCAGAACTTCCGCAGCGTACTCGATGGCCGCAGCCGGGAGATGCTCGGGCGCCAGTTCGATTTCAGTCTGGACTACGAGGTGATCAACCTTCTCGGCGAGACGCTCTTCGACCGCGCCAAACAGCTCCGTGGTCCTTCCCGCGCAGAGGCCCGCAAGTCGCTGCTGGGCGAAGCGGTCACGCAGTTCCAGAAGACGGTGTCGCTCGATCCGGAGAACGTCAGCGCACACTATAATCTGGCGTTGTTGTACGATCAGCTTGGCGACATCGAGCAAGCTGCCCGACACCGTGTGCTTCACGCCCGCTACAAGCCCGACGACAACGCCCGCGACCGGGCCGTCGCGGCGGCCAGAAAAAAGTATCCCGCAGCCGACCACGCGGCCGAACGGGTTGCCATCTATCCACTGCAACGATCTCTACTCCCGCCATCCTCGCCTTGAACGTAAAGTCCTTATGAACGAACCTTCGCCGATCTCCCTTGATGAGCCGGACGACGAATCGCGGGACGACGCCGTCATCGGCCGGGCGATGCGCTGGTCGCTGGCGATTCTGGCGCTGGGGGCCTGCGCGGCGGGCTCGGTGGCCGCGTGGATGCGGTATCACCGCGAACCGCCGCAGGTGCATGAAACGGAGCTCGTCGCCCCCGAGCTCCGCGATCAGCGCGTCGATGAGATTCCCGACGTCCGCTTCACCGACGTGACGCGCGAGTCCGGCATCGACTTCGTCCACACCAACGGCGCCTACGGCGAGAAGCTTTTGCCGGAAACGATGGGATCGGGCTGCGCGTTTTTCGACTTCGACAATGACGGCCATCAAGACCTGCTCTTGGTGAATTCTTCAGCCTGGCCCTGGCGCTGGCGGCCAGATCGCCGGGCCGGGCCGGGGACACGGCCAACGTTGAAGCTCTACCACAACGACGGCAAAGGGCACTTCACGGACATCACGGCCGGATCCGGGCTCAACGTCTCGATGTACGCCATGGGCGTTGCCGTGGGCGACTACGACAACGATGGACTCGTCGACGTGTTCATCTCGGGAGTCGGCGGGAACCGGCTTTTCAAGAACCTCGGCGGCGGAAAGTTTCGCGATGTCACCGTGGAGGCCGGACTGGCCGGAAGCGATGATCAGTGGGGCACGAGTTGCGGGTTCCTCGATTACGATAATGACGGTAAACTCGACCTGTTCGTCTGCAACTACGTGCGTTGGTCCCGCGCGACCGATCTGAGCCAGGGCTTCGTGCTCACCGGGCTCGGCCGCGCTTACGGTCCGCCGCTGTCGTTTGAGGGCACCACTTGCAGTCTCTACCACAATGAGGGAAATGGCCGCTTCCGCGACGTGTCGAAGGCCGCCGGGATCGAAGTGCTCAACCCAGCCACCGGCAAGCCGATGGGCAAGAGTCTCGGCGTCACGTTCATCGATTTGGACAACGATGGTTTTCTGGATATTATCGTCGCCAACGATACCGTGCAGAACTTCGTCTTTCATAACCGAGGCAACGGCACCTTTGAGGAGATCGGAATGAAGTCCGGACTGGCCTTTGACTCGGCGGGCCAGGCCCGCGGGGCGATGGGCATCGATGCCGCGTGGTACCGCGACGACGGCTCGTTGGGAGTGGCGGTCAGCAACTTCGCGAACGAGATGACCGCGCTGTACGTTTCACAAGGGCAGCCGCTGTTGTTTGCCGATGAAGCGGTGGCCTGCGGAATCGGCCCGCCTTCGCGGCTCGATTTGAAATTCGGGCTTTTATTTTTCGACTACGACCTCGATGGCCGACTAGACCTCCTTACGGCCAATGGCCACCTGGAGGCCGACATTCAAAAGGTGCAAGCCAGCCAGCATTACCGGCAATCGGCGAGGCTCTTTTGGAACGCCGGCCGGGAACAGCCGACTGAATTCGTTTGCGTCGGCCCGGACAAGTGCGGGGCGGACCTCTTCCGCCCCATCGTGGGCCGCGGCGCCGCCTATGCCGATATCGATGGCGACGGCGATCTCGACCTGGTCCTGACCCAGAACGGCGGCCCTCCCCTGCTGTTGCGCAACGAACTGAATGGTCGCGCTCACTACCTCCGCTTCAAGTTGGTCGGCACGCGCCACAACCGCGACGCCATCGGCACCGTGGTCGAGGTCGATCTTGGCGACCGCGTCCTCCGCCGGCAGGTCATGCCGACGCGCAGTTACCTCTCTCAAGTCGAACTTCCCCTGACCTTCGGCCTGGGCAAGCGAACGGCGGTGAAGCGCGTGACGGTCCACTGGCCGGGAGGAGCAACCCAGACAATTGCCCACTATCGCCTGGACGGGCTGACGATCGTCGTCGAGGGCCGGCCTGAGATGTAGGATCCTGCCGAGCGCAGCAGTTGGGTGCGCCACTGCATGGGCTGCACCCCTTTCTTGCCCGGAAACAGTGTCGGCGAAGTCAAGAATGCGGCCCTTATGGTCTTAGGCGTGAACGCCGTGCAAACCGGAGGATTTCCCAAGGAGGCGAGATTAGCACGAGCGAAAACGCTTCGGAACGGTCTCGTATGTTTCGGCTGCTTCGTGACATTATTCACGGTGGATTCCACTGGTTGTGACAAGGGACCGATGCCAGTTTGGGATGACGTTGAGACCGTACCGGAATCGCTAGGCCGCTTTACGCGTGGGTGCAGCAACGGCCGGTCGACTGTCCCCGCCGCAATTGCCGAACAGGCTGCCGAATTTCTTCTCGTTGAGGGCTTCGATGAAGGCCCGCACCTTGGTGTGGGTGCTGCACGGATCGATCGTTTCGTCGAGACAGTCGCCATCCAAGACCAGCAGCGGCACGCCGATCGTCTGCAACTCGCCGCGGAGGCGCTTGGCGAAACAACTGTCGGCCATCGAACAGCGGCCGAACATGTGGTTGAACAGCAGGAACCCGGTGATCCTGGCCTCGCCGGCGTAGTTGCGGATCGCCGCCGCGCGCCGCTCGGGATCGAGGAAACCAACCGTCAGCAGTTTCCGCGCCAGACTGCGGTAGGGCTCTTCCGGATCGAGAGCCCTCCAACCCACGAAGTTCACCTCTTCGAAGACCACGGGCGCGTGGCAGGTCAACTCGACGAAATCCATCAACTCGCTGCTGTAGAACGGCGGCAGGTGCAGCCAGACGAGCCGATGCGTATCGTCGATGCCGATCTGGCGTTCCACCGCCTGCTTGGCCTCCTCCAGCTCTTCCAGCAGCGTCCGCTGCAATTCCACCAACTCCTGCTTGCCCCACAGTTGCGAGAACATGACCGCGAACCCGATGGCCTCGCTGCCGCGGAGCAAAGGGGGACTGGTGGAGCGCAAATGATTGCAGCGCAGCGCCGTCTCGCGGGCCTCGTTCGACAGCGCGCAGGCCTCCTTCAGCCGTCCCCGGTCCATCTTCACGCCCAGCGAACGCTCCAGATGGGCGACCGCGGCCTCCAGCCCGGCGGCGATGCTCTCGACCGCTCGCTCGCTTTGATGGATCGGCGTGTGCAAGAGGTGGTAGCGGTCCGTGCAGCCCGCGTCGCGCACCAGGTCGGCGAGCACGCGCTCGCCCTGCTGGCACGGTTCGCTGGTGCCGATCACGAAGTCCGGCGCGGGCAGGCGATCATCGCCCTCCAAGACGCGAAGGAAAGAGCACGTTTCGGCCGAGAATCCTTTGCGCGCCGCCTTGTCCAACGTCGTCCGCAGCCGCTTTCCACTGCGGGCGTGCAAGGCGGCATAGGTCTCCAGCGTCAAGATGCGGACGCCCAGCGCATTGAGGATCTCGGAGGGAAAGAACAGGTTCCGCCATACCAGGGGACCGCTACCCTTGGAGAGGAACTCCTGCCGCGTGAAGCGGGTCCGCATGGCCGCCGATTTTCTCACGGTTCGAACGGGCCTCGACGGACTTGGCCAGATCGAGAGCCGCGGCGCCGGGGTCGCCTTGGCGGCTTTCCCCGCCGCACGGCCTGCCAGCTCCCAGGCATCGCGGGCGATCTGCGCGGCCCCCAGGGCGCCCATCACCTGGTTGCATTCCGGGATGAGGATGCGGTTGCCCGTGATCGCCTGGAGGTAGTGCGCGACGGCGCGATTCGAGGCGACCCCGCCCTGAAAGACGATCGCTCCCTGGTAATTGAGGAACAGGCTGCCCACGCCGGAAACGATCGTTCGGGCCTGGGCGCGGCAGGCCGCCGCAATCACATCGCCCAGGGGATACCGATTCTTGAACTTGTTGACCGAGGTTGCGCTCAGCACGGCGCAGACCGAGGAAAGCTCCAGGCTTGACTGGTAGTTCACGCCATCGGCCAGGGCCTCGACGGGCATGCCCAGTTTTGCCGCCACGCTGTCCAGGAACGCGCCCGTGCCGGCGGCGCAAATGCCGCTCATCTTCGCCACCCAGATCTGCATGGCGTCGTCGAACAGCATGGCCTTGCTGTCTTGTCCGCCGACGTCGAGAACAGCCCGGCAATCCGCATAGTAACGGGATGCCGCGGCAATGTGCGCCGATACCTCGCTGACGAAGGTGTCGAAGCAAATGAAGCGGGAAAGGTCATCGACCACCTGGCTGCCGGTGACGACCGTGTACGCGATCTGCTCGTGGCCGGCCCCGCAGTTGGCGAGAAAATCGTTCAGGGTCTTGGCGATTGCTCCCAGGTTGCAGTGGCCGCAGATGCGGCAGCTCCCGGCACACTCAAAGCCCGCCTGATACTGCGGCTGCATGCGGCGGTAGAGCTGATGAAGCATCTCACCAGCGTGCGAAAGGAGGACTGCCTTCAGTGTAGTGGAACCGATGTCCACTCCAAGAAACAACGGCCTATCCATGAGGACAAACGGCGAACGGCGAAGAGAATTGGGCGGCGAACGTCCGGTCGGGAACCATGCCGGAGCACACTTCTGTGGCGACGTGCTTCGTCCAGGCTCGGCTCGGTGCGGCGAATTGTAGCGAAGAAACGCCGTTGGACGCGATGCCAATTAATGCGGTATTATTTCGCGGCAGGGTCGGCGGCAGCTCCGATCCTGATTGCCCCCCACATTGGATACCGGCGGCCAAGGGCTTGCAATCCCGGAAAAAAAGGCTCTAATTGTCCCGATCCGTAGGTCGGATGGCCAATCCGACCACTCGGACAACTTTGTTTTTACCCACCACCGAACACGGAGGAAAAGAACCATGGCCAAAACCACCCCCACGAAACCCCTCACTAAGGGCGAACTGCTGACCAACATCGCCGCCGCCACCGAGCTGTCCAAGAATCAGGTGGCAGCCGTGCTGGAGGCCCTAGGCGCCGAGATCGAGAAGAGCCTCGGCAACAAAGGCGCCGGGGCGATCACGATTCCCGGCCTCTTGAAGATCGAGAAGAAGAAGGTCCCGGCCCGAAAGGCCGAAAAAGGCGTGCCCAACCCGTTCAAGCCGGGCGAGTTGATGGACCGTCCTGCCAAGCCCGCCTACAACAAGGTTAAGGTGCGGGCGTTGAAGCTGCTCAAGGACATGGCGAAGTAGACTTCGCGAGGAAATACAGGTACCGTGGCCGGCCCCGTCCGTGCTGCCCGCCGTCCTGCTGCCGAGTAATCGACTGCGACAGCGTGAGGCGCAGCAGCCGGCCGCGGATGGCCGTCTGGGTTACGTGAAAATGGGCGGCCATCTCGGATACGCCGCGGCCGCGTTGATCCGCCAGCAAGTGGAGGATATCGTCGTCGCACATGGGTTTTCGGTCAGTTGTCATATTCGGAACCTCCCAGTGACCCTTATTCTACCATGTAAAGAGAAATCGGCCAAACACTTTGTATTGCTCGCGAATGGGAATGCTGGCGGATTCCGTTGGCATGAACCGGAAAAGTCTTCCTTCTCGGCAAATTCTGCCTGGCTTTCCAAGCTGACCTTGCCTCCTCCCTGCAATGGCGGTAGACTCGCCGCTGCATGCCTTTGCGGTTGTGAGAATTGTTTTAAGTTATTACTCTACAATGACTTAGATGTTTCAGAATGAAGCCGGCGAAAAGCTCAAACTGGCTTCCCGCGGCCGATTTCGTTGTTTGAAGTTCGGATTCTGTTGTCAATCATTTTGCTTGCAATGAAAACTGGGGCTTTTAGAATGGACTTTATACCGCCAGCGGTTAAGAATGGTACGAACCTCCACCGATCGGTGAGTTTCGGATCCTATCGGACCGTGCGGAGTATAGCTCCCAGTTTCCCTAGTTTCAAAGGAGAGCTGAGATGAAACGGGCGATCTTGGGGCTATTGGTGGGGACTGGCATTGTGACCCTGGCCGTCTGCCTGTTGGACCGTCGCGGAGAAGTGATGGCGCAGCACGTCGTGCCCTATTCGCAGGCCGGTTCGCAGCCTGGTTCGCAACCCAGTCCGCAACCCGTTTGTGGCGGCGAGCTGATCGCCGTGCCTTCACCGATGGGAGACAAAGGACAGTTGTTGACGGTCCTCGATCCCCGTCAACAGACAATGGGCGTATATTGGATAGAGGCGGGAACGGGCAAGATTACGCTACGCAGCGTTCGCAACATTCGCTTCGATTTAATGATGACGGACTTCAACGGCGACAATCCCTTGCCCAAAGAGATTCGGTTGCAGTTGGAGCAAAGGTAACGTTCATGGCGCAGAAGTACTACAACGGGGCCGAGGCCGCTAAGATCCTCGGCGTTTCGCCAGCCGAGATCAACCAGATGGTCCTCCGTCGGGAACTCTACGGCTACAAGGACGGTGCCGACTGGAAGTTCAAGCCCGAGGATATCGAACGCGTGGCCGCGGAGCGCGGCGGCGGTCACGAGGAAGAAACCGACAACGTGTTGGCCAGCGAGATCGAGCTGGGCCAGTCCGACCCCGGCTTGTCGGGCACGGTAATCGGCGCCGACAAGAACCATTCATCTGCCGAGAGCGATATCCACCTTGTGGAAGACGACGCGAAGCCTGCGCAAGGCAAGGCCGCCGGCAGCGATCTCAATCTGCTGGAAAGCGGTATTGATCTGGCCAGTCCCCAGACGCCGGCCGAAGCGCGACCCGGAGTACCGGGTGCCCCGGGCGAGAGCGGTGCGAAGGTCTCGCAGTTCGAAGACCTCGACATGACGTTGGACCACGACCTCACCCTGGAAGACAGCAACGTCGCCGTTTCGCCCGGCAAGCCCGCCACGGCCGCTGAGGCGAGCGAGAAGAAGCTCGAAGATGACGACCTCGTGCTGGGTGGCAGCGGGACCGGGAGCGATATTTCGATCGGTGGCGACAGCGGCATTTCGCTCGTCGATCCGGCCGACAGCGGTCTCTCCCTGGAAACGCCCTTGGACTTGAGTTCCGGCGAGGAGTCGCTCGAACTGGGCGAAGACGATCTGCTGGGGATGGCTTCCGATGTCGGAACCGGTTCCGGCCTGAAGGGCGAAGACGACTTCCAGCTCACGCCGATGGATGACCTCAGCGACGGCGAAGACTCGGAAAGCGGCTCGCAAGTGATCGCCTTGGATACCGAGGGCGAAGGCGACGAGGCGGCCACGATGGTTGCCAGCGGCGGCACGCCCGTGGCGGCCATGCTCGATGAAGATCTGGGGGGCGAGCCCGGACTGGCCGCGATGCCGTTGGCCGCAGCCGCCGACCTCGGACTGGCGAGTCCGGAGGACGCTTTGGCCATGGGCGCCTACGGCGCGGCGGGCGCGGCGCTGCCCGAGGCCCCGTATTCTATCTGGAACATTGTCAGTCTCGTGTTCGTTTCCATGCTCCTGATCCTCGTGGGCATGATGATGTACGAGTTGCTGCGGAACATGTGGGGGTTCGATAAGCCGATCAAGACGGCCGATTTCGATACCTGGCTCATGGATATGATTCTCGGCTGGTTCGAGAAGTAGTCAGCTTGAAAGGAGTCGAGTCACGTAGGGCGGGACCAGATCGCGTAGCGATCGCAGGCCCACCATGACCGGCGAGAAAGCACAATAGGGTGGGCCGGCGCTTGCTACGCGATCTGGTCCCACCCTACAAACTGGACGGACTCGGAGGTCCATGCCAGTGCAAGACGGATCGAAAGGAGTCGAGTCATGAAGGCCACAGGATGGGGCCTCTTCGTCATGGCGGCCGGCGCGCTGCGCCGGTGGCCGGCTGCTACGTTCCCAAATCGGAACTCGTCAATTACGAAACGACCAACCGCGTCTTGGCCGAGCAGAACCGCGCAACTCGTCGAGATCCAGAACCTCGAGGTCCATTCGCGTCAGGTCGAGGACCAACTGATCCGCGCCGAGCAGGAACTGGCCGCCCGCGATCAGGCCGATCCCAACAGCCCACGGCTTTACGGCGACCCCGCCCGCGCGGGCCTTTCCAATGGCCGCCGCCTGCCCGCCTCCGTGAGCCAACAGCTTTTGGGCTGGGCACGGCAATATCCCAATCTGAACTTCGATGCGGAGACGGGCGTGAGCAAGTGCGACATGGACGTGTTGTTCGACAGCGGCCAGGCCGAGCTCAAGCCGTCCGCCCGCACGATGCTCACCGCGTTGGCCCAGGTCCTGCAACTGGCCGAGGCCAAGGACCTCAAGATCATGGTTGTGGGGCATACCGACAACCAGCGGATTGTCGGCCAGGAAACTCGAGAGAAATATGCGAACAACTTTCATCTGAGCACGGCTCGGGCGCTGGCGGTGGCTGATTTGCTGCGGAGCCAGGGGCTTTCGGACCAGCGGATCGGGGTGGCCGGATTCGGCGCCCATGAGCCGGTGGTGGCCAACGACTCGGCCCTCCAGCGGCAGAAGAATCGGCGGGTCGAGATTTTTGTGATGCCTCGCGACGTGCCGGTCGTCGGTTGGAGCGATGCGACGCCGGGGAGTTACTACTGAGGTTTGAAAAACCGGTAATCGCACGTGTAACCGGTTCGGTTAGGGTCTCTCGACCCCGCCGGAATTTCCCACCGAAGGTCTCCCCATTCGCCCGCGAGACTTTCGGTTGGCGGTGTGGCTCGGTCAGAAACCGGCCACAACAGCCATTATCGCACGTGTAAACTTTGCAGTTCTCGCAAAGCTCTACTCTCAATCGTCCAAACAGGGTAAAATGGACGATATCCTGCGATCCATACCCTGCCTTCCGCACGCCTCTCTATGTCATATTCTGGTTCTCCGTCTTCCGGGCGGCCACTGTTGGTTTCGCTCACCCATGCTGTTCTGAAGGTGGCAGGATCGCTCTTCTTGACGGTCGCGATACTGATCCTTCTCGTCGCAATTCTCATTTGGGGAACGTTCATTGAGAAGGACTACGGCGACGCGGCGGCCAAGTTCGGCATTTACGGGTCGTGGTGGTTTAATACGTTGGGATTGGTGCTCGGGCTGAATTCGGCCGCGGGGCTTATGCTCCGTTGGCCGTGGAAGCTGCAGCAAGCGGGATTCGTCATCCCGCACGTAGGGTTGATCGTGCTGCTGGTGGGTTGCTTCCTGAGCCGGCACTACGGGATGGAGGCCACGCTTTCGGTCTTTGAGGGCGAAACGAGCGATCTTGCCTACAAGGGCACCGAGCAGCACGTCGAGCTTGACGGCCAGCAGCACTTCAGCTTGAAAGTGATCTCGGCGGATGGGACAAAGCCCGGCGAGCCGATCAAGGTGCCCTTCACCTCGGGGCCGTTCAATTGGGACGACTATCACAACGGGACCTTGTACTTTTTGCCTTGGTCGCTGGCCCATCGCGATCAAGGCGTGCTTTACGACCACGATGGCATTCGCCTGGAAGTCCTGGACTATCTGAGCAATTCGGAAATCATCAATCTCCCTTGCCTTTCGGTCCAGGTCGCGCCCTCGGGCAGGACGGTCAAGAGTCTTCCGAGCAGGCCGATGTTTCCCGGCTTGTCGTCAAGGCGAATGCGGGGCCGCATTCCGCCGGCCCGCGCTATGGCATGGGCAGCGAGCAGAAGTTGGTCGGCCGCCGAATTCTCTTCTGGATGAGCGGCAACGCGGAGGAGACGGCCGCATTTCGCCATTCGAAACCCCAGGGGCCGCTCGGCAGGCTCGGTCGCGTTGTTCTTTACGCCGGCGGGAAGCCGTATGACTGGCCGTTGGACGGCTGGCAAGCGGGAAGCCGCCGCGCGCTCGGCGATTCGGGGCTGGAAGCGGAACTGGCGGGCGTAGACACGGGGCGGGTTGACATCCGTGGAGAGGTCGCGGAGGACGTGCAGGTCCGCTTGAACATCCATCGCAAATCCGCCTCGCAGCCGTTGGTCCTTTCGGCCGAATTTCCCGAAGTGTTCAGCCGCCAGGACTACGACGATCAGGTTTTTGGAACATACTGGCCTGGGTTGCCCAAAGCGCCGGCCGGGGACGCGAAGACGAAGTCTGACGAGCAACCGGTGGCTCCGCCTGGAATGGAGTCCCGTGCGAAGGCCGCACCGCCGGCCAAAACCAATTCAACCGCGAAGGGCGAGCCGAAGAAGCCCGAAGAAAAGGCCGACGCGAAAAAACCGGAAGACAAGACCGATTCCCAGGCCAAACCGGAATCAGCGCCGGCCGCCGCCCCTGTTTTTGCCCCGCCGCGGATCGATTTCTTCCAGGGCGCCGACCGGCAGCTTTATCTTCGCACCTGGCGGGCGGGCGAGGTAAGCATCCGGGGTCCGCTGGAAATGGGTGAAAGTGGCGGAAGCCTTACCGCCTTTCGCGGCACGCCCGATGCCGTCGCCTTGTGGTTCGGCGATTTCCAGCCGGCAGATCGGCCTGGGTTCTCGGCCCGCGCGAAAGGTCTCGATCAGGGTGAAGACGCCTATCATCTCCGCCAGGCCTACGTGCGGCTTACGGTCGACGATCAGAGCCAGGAGTTTTGGATGCCGTGTTCTACGTCAACCAGCAAACCTGGCGGCGGCCGTATTGCTTTCAATCCGGTGGAAGACAAAGTACTGAAGATTCCGCAGGAATTGCAGCAGAAGACGGTTGCCGGCAAGGACCGCCGCGTGGAACTGAGCTTCGAGCCCGATTCGTTCCACCTGGGCTATTCGATCAACCTTCACTATGCCTTGCGCAAGTTGGATCCGGGGACCCGCCAGCCTTCGTTCTTTGGCAGCGAGATCGATCTTGTGCCGAATGAGTTTGCCGTCAAGTCCTCGTCGGCCGATTCGCCCGGCAAGCAGCCGCCCAAGTACGAGAATCTCCTGGTAACGCTCAACGCCCCTTTGGACTTCGCCGATCCGGCGGTCCCGGGGCGGTCGTACCGGATGTTCCAATCGACGATGTCACCGCCGTACGATCCTGAGGAATTTGGTCGCAAGCCGGGCGAGTCGGTTTATTTATCGGGTTTTCGCCTGAACTACGACCCGGGCCGCGGATTGACCTATGTGGGTTGCCTGCTAGTGGTTGCCGGAATTTTCGTCGCCTATTTTGTCAGGTTCGTGATCCCCAAGAAACTATGAAACGACAAATCCTTCTGACGGTTCTCAGCGTGTTGGCGTTCGCGCCAGCGGTTCGGGCCGAGCAATCCGGCGGTCTCGATTGGTCGGCCTGGCAGGCCATGCCCGTGCTGCAGGACGGTCGCATCATGCCGCTGGACAGTTTTGCCCGGGTACAGGTCAAGAAGATCTGCGGCGACGCCCACCCGCGCCTGGGGAAACTCGGTTCGAAGACCAATGCCGAAATGAGTTCGCTTTCCCCGGACGAGATCAAACGCCTGGCCGAGGGGCGACCGCGGTATTTCCTGGCTGCGGAGCTCCTCTACGCGTGGACCATCGAACCGGAGGAATGGGACGACGTGCCCTTCCTGATTGCCGACGACGCCGCACTGCGGACCGAAGTCCTGGACCTTCCGCTTCTCGGCGAGGATGGTAGCCGGCTCCGCTACGTTTCGCCCAGACAGCTTCGACAAGCGAAGAAGAAGTTCGACAAAATCCTGGCAGAGGCCGATGCAGTCATTGAGCAAGCCCAGAAGAAGAAACGACGACCGATATTCACGGCCCTGCAGGAAAAGGCAAGAAATCTCCAAGAGGCACGTCGTGTGTTTCTTGAATTGCGCTACGATCCCGGCGCACGGGCGATGCCAATCGGCAGTTGGAGGGTGATCTCGTCGGCCTGCTGAGATCCTGGACGGGATTCAGCCAAGCCCTGTCGCAGGGTCCTGCCTTGACCGTGCCAGAGGAGAATATCCGCATGGCCGCCGGCAAGGAAGTTCCCCAGGCGTGCCTGCAAGCGGAAAAATCGCAGCGGGAGCTCCGCCAACTGGTGGAAAAGACCGACCCGGCAATGCGAGAAGTTGTCGCCCGTTGGAGTTCCATGGAAACGGGCAAGAAACCGTTGCAGAGCATCGAACCGGCGGCGATCCGGTTGCGGGGCTTGATCTCCGACCTGGATGCCAAAATGCATGAGCTTGTCGAGTCGGACCTGCCCGACCCGCCGATTCTCGCGGAGAACGACGCCGATGCAATCCGTTCCTATCGGCAGAACTTTTACCGCTGGACGAAGAGCCTGGCCTTGCAGACGGCACAACTCCCGTGGAGCTTGTTCAGTGCGGGAGATGAAGCGATCCGGATCGTGCCGGCCTTGGAGCCCACGGCCTTGGAGGCCGACCGTTATCGCAGCGAGATCCATCCCTGGATCGGCTTGCAGGCCTTGCTGCGGGGATCGCCCGATCTCTTGCACGGCTACCCCGCCGAGCAGGTCGAGCAGGCCCGCACCGCCTGGCGCGATGCGCGGGCCGCCTATCTCGACCGCGGCTCCGCGGAAGGCGCCAGGCAATTTGCCGAGGCGATGCGGCAGTTCACCTCCGACGTTCGCACGCTGGCCGTGGCGATCGAACCCGAGCGACAGCAGCTTCCCATCATCGAACGCGACCGGGGGCTGTTGGCCAAGACGGCCTATCCCCCGGCGATCGTCACCGACGCCGAGGTGTTTTACAACCGGGTCGATCCGTTCCGTTGGTCGGGGCGTGTAAGCCTGATAGCGGCTCTTATTTTGGGCTTGTCTTGCCTGGCTGGATCGAAATTGTCGGTGAGGACGGGTGGGTTGATTTTTGTGGCGTCGCTCGGCGCATCGGCAATTACCTACGTGTTGCAGGGGAGCATTCCTTCACCTCTGTTGCAAAATCTATGGATTATCGTTGGCCCAATCGGCCTGTGCGGCATCATGCTCGCCGTCGTGTTGACGGCACATGGGTTGCTGATCCGCAGTGCGCGGGTTGAGCGCACCTATCGAAACGCCACGTTCTGGCTGGGCGTGGCCACACTTGTCGTGGCTGTGGTCTTCATTGCCGGCGGATTCGTGGTGCGGATGTACATTACCCATTGGGCCCCGGTCACGAGCATGTTCGAGACCGTCGTTTGGGTCTCGATGTGCGTGTCGCTCTTGACGCTTTGGTTGACATTCCTGCCGTTGCTGGGGCCGGCCAGCAAAGCGGCCTGGGGTCTGACGGCCATTCCCGGAAGCTGGGAGGAAGGCGCCGCCGAGACTCGGCCGTTTCCGGACCGCCCGAAAGCTCCCAGGCCGGTCTCCGCGCGGTCGCTCTGGCCATGCGGTTGGCGTTGTTTGTGGCGGGAGTATTCGTCGGATTATGTTACCTTGGCGTTCTTGGGCCAGACTCCGGCGGCCCTGGATATCGTCTGGGGGCGATCCTGCCCCATGCCGATCTGGGTTCATCAACACCGAACCTGAGCGCATCGTTGGTCTGGGCGGCCTCGATGTTTGTTGCCGTGATGTTCGTCTGGCATCTGCCCCGGATCATCCCCGCGGCCCTCTTGGCAATCCCCATATCTTTTGCCCGGGCCCGAACCGCGGAGGCCGGCGAGCGGATGGAAAAGATCTATCGCTGGCGGGTTGTGGCTTTGTTTGGCGCGCTGGCAAGTTGCTTGGCGGCCGTGATGGCCCTCGCAGCGCCGTTCCCCAAAGACATTCAGGCCCTTATGCCCGTGTTGCGCAGCAACTTCTGGTTGGGCATCCACGTACTGACGATCGTCACCTCCTACGCCGGCGCTGGAGTGGCTTGGGTGATTGGGAACTTGGCCTTGGGATTCTTTGCCTTTGGGCGCTATCGCACGGTCAAATCCCGACGCTCCTCCCAGTTGGTGGTGGTTGCAGAAGCACAGACAGCGGGCGGGAGCGCGGAGATCGAGACGTTGGACGAGGTCATCGCGGCTGACGTGCTCGACGAAGGCGAGCGTCGCCCTCCCGAATTCTGCGGCACGCTGGCCTGGCTGAATTATCGTGTCCTCCAGGTGACCGTCCTGCTACTGGCCGCCGGTACGATCCTCGGCGGACTTTGGGCCGATGTTTCCTGGGGTCGCTTCTGGGGCTGGGACCCCAAGGAAGTTGGGGCCCTGATCGCGCTGGTGGTCATCCTGACTGCACTGCACGGCCGTCGCGCGGGCTGGCACGGCGATCTGAGCCTGGCGATCGGTTCTGTCCTGGGCTTTGCCGGCGTGATTTGGGCTTGGTATGTCGTCAATTTCATCCTCAACGCCGGGTTACACTCCTATGGTGCAGGCGAAGGTGGTCAATGGATATGGCTCGCCGCCGTGGGAGCGGTCCAACTCCTTTTCGCCGGCGTAGCTATCGCCCGCGTGATGATTGAAACCTCGGCGAGTTCGACCGAGCGCTCGTAGTCCCGCCTTTAGGCGGAATTCGACCGGTGCTGCGAGAGAAATGGATTCTCGGAGCCGCCTGCTGTGCGAGGCACCGGCCTGTGGTCCAGACTACTTGAATCTTCCCGCTATTTTGTTTAGCATGGCGGCTATGATTAACAAACGTATTGGCTTCATTGGCGCCGGCCAGATGGCCACCGCTTTGGGGGAGGGATTTGTGCGCGCCGGCCTCGTGTCGGGGGCGGAACTGATCGCTTCAGACCCCTTGCCCGAGGCCCGCCAGCGATTCGCCTCTGCGACCGGCGGTCAAACCGTGGACGACAACGCCCAGGTTGCCGGCCGCGCCGATGTGCTGTTCCTGGCCATAAAGCCCCAGCAAATGGTCCGCGTGGCGGCCGAGCTCAAAGGTAAACTCGGTCCCGACTTGCTCATGATCTCGATTGCCGCCGGAATTCGCCTGTCGGTCCTGGGCCAAGGGTTCGGCGAGCGCGTGCGGTTGGTGCGCGTCATGCCGAATACCCCGTGCCTGGTTGGAAAAGGTGCATGCGGATATTGTCTGGGCGGCACGGCCACGCCGGCCGACGGGCAACTCGTCCAGCAGTTGCTTTCGGCGGTGGGTTTGGCCGTCGAAGTCGAGGAGAAACTCCTGGACGCCGTGACGGGGCTTTCCGGTTCCGGACCGGCCTTCGTTTACGTGATCATCGAGGCCCTCAGCGATGGCGGCGTCCGCATGGGGTTGCCCCGCGCCGTAGCCTCCGCGTTGGCCGCCCAGACGGTCCTCGGCGCGGCCCAAATGGTGCTCTCGACGGGCGATCATCCGGGCGTGCTCAAAGACCGTGTTGCCAGCCCCGGCGGAACGACCATCGCCGGACTACAGGCCCTGGAACAGGCCGGGCTCCGCGGCGGATTGATGGCCGCCGTCGAGGCTGCCACGCGTCGTTCACTGGAATTGGCTAAAGGATGACTCCATGCCGGTTTTCTGCCGCGTCGACGACAAACAGGTTCCGCTGTACCGCATTGTCTGGATCTCCGACCTGCCGCACTTCTGCGGCGACGACGAGTGCGAGCGGGAAGGCCAGTACGAAATTCGCCTGGAGGAGAGCGAATCGGTTTTTGCCACCAACCTGGCCGAGCACGACGCGGCCGTCGAAGCCTTGCAGGCATGGCTGCTGGGCCAACAACAGGAAGACGAGTCGAACTAATCCCGGAGAGTGCTTGCCATGTCGACCTTCGAAGACGATCGTTACCGCTGGCGCGAAACCTACTTCGTGCTCTTTCCTGCCACCCGCCGGCCCAAGCTGAAGGTGGTGGAGAATAAGCTGGCCGCTTTGAGCAAGCGTTACAGCCTGGAGAATCTCGGCGGCGATGAAAAGGGCAATTTCGAATCGCTGACGCTCATCTCGCCCGACGACTTTGCCGCATTGGACGTCTGTTATACCAGCGGGGCCGAGGTCCTGGAGCATTCCGCGGAACTGGTCCAGGAGCTGGCGTCGACGATCGAGCCGGGGCAGAGACCCCTCTTGAAGCGGCTCAAAGAGTACGACGGCCGTTTTGACGTGCTCCATTTCGAACAGCTCGGCGACTATGCCGACGAAGACGACCCCGACGATCTGCTCGATCCCAGCGCCCTGCTGGCGGTCCTGGAGGAACTGGCGCGGATCACCGACGGCATCGCCGTCGATCCGCAGTCGGGGACCATTTTAGGCACCGAAGGGTGAATGCATCCATGCAAGCCAAGGAAATCAAGAGCGGCGCCATCGTCAACTACAACGGCGCCCCATGTCTGATCGAGAGTGTTACCGTGCAGAGCCCCACGGCCCGCGGCGCGGCCACCTACTACAAGTATCGCGGGCGGAACCTGATCACGAAGCAGAAGGTCGACATCACGCTTCGCGGCGGCGAGTCGCTGGACGAGGCCGACTTCCGCAAGCGGCCCATCAAGTTCATGTATGCCGATCCGACCCACGTGCACCTTCTCGACCAGGAGAGCTACGAGCAGTACTCGCTGGTCAAGGAAGACGTGGCCGACGAGGCGCAGTACATGACCGAAAATCTCGATGGCATGCAGGCCCTGATTTACAACGACGAGTGTGTCGGCGTGCAGTTGCCCGTGGCCGTTGCGCTGAAGGTCGTGCAGTGCGATCCGGGCATCAAAGGCGCGTCGGCCACGGCCCGCACGAAGCCCGCCACGCTGGAGACCGGCCTGATCGTGCAGGTGCCTGAGTATCTGTCCCAGGGCGAGACGATCAAGGTCGATACCCGCGACGGGTCGTATCTTTCCCGGGCGTGAAGACCGCTGTTGTGGCCGGTCGACGTTGTTGTGGCCGGTCGACGTTGTTGTGGCCGGTCTCTGACCGAGCCACACCGCCGACCGAAGGTCTCCGAGCGAATGGGAGACCGTCGGTCGGATGTTTCGGCGGGGTCGGGAGACCCTCGCCGAACCCGAGTACGTCAGGCCGACCATGCGTACATGGTCGGCCTGACGTACCACTGCCCACATTCGGGAGCCGTCCCATGCCCGCACAGATCGATCTCACCTACACCGGCAACCTGCGCTGCACCGCGCGCCATATTTCCACCGGCCAAAACCTGGCGACCGATGCCTCCAAGGGTCAGGGAGGGCTGGGCGAAAATCTCTCCGCGACCGATTTGGTCGTGATAGGGCTGGGAACCTGCATTCTCACCACGCTGGCGATCGTCGGCCAACGGCATCAACTCGACCTCACCGGCATGTCGGCCTGCATGGAAAAAGAGATGGTCGCGGCCCCCATTCGCCGTATTGATTCGATTGGCATGACGATTACCCTTCCGTTGGGGTTGCGTCTTTCCCCCGCTGACCGCGACCGCCTGGAAAACGCCGCCCGGCGCTGCCCTGTCAAACAGAGTTTGCATCCGGATATCGAGATCCGCATCGAGTTCGTATATCCCGAGGGTTGAGGTTATAATAGCGTTAGAACCCCTAACACAACTCTATCTCTCCCCCTACATGATTTGGGACAGTCCGATTGTGTTAGGAGTTCTCGAGAGGAAACCATGAATCTTTCGGCTTGGTTCAGAAATGGGGACAGGCACCTCGCCGGCGTCCATTTCTTGCGGCCTAATCGCTATTCGGCTCGGAGCCAGTCCCCGTTTCTGAACCAAGCCAATCTTTCGCGTTCTTGGCCGTTGACGATTCTGCTGCTGGGGTTGGCGGGTTGCAGCGGTTCTTCCACGGCATCGCCATCGGGGGCGAAAGCGGCGGCCGACCTGATCGAAAGCGGCAACGCGGCCCTCGCCCGCGGCAATCTCGATCAGGCCCTGGCCGATTTCAGCAGCGCCGTGGATGCGCAACGCGATTCGGCGAAGGCCCGCGAGCGCCGCGCCGCGGTTTACCTGCAAATGAAGAAACCTGACCAGGCCGTAAACGACTGCAATGAGGCCCTGAAAATCGACGGCAAGTTCGCCCCGGCCTATTACACGCTGGGACTGGCGGAGAGGGACCGCGGTGATGCCGGAAAGGCGATCGAAAACCTCACCCAGGCCCTCGACAACGGCCTCGAACGGGTCGATGTTCTTAACGCCCGCGGCGCGCTCTACTACGCCCAGGCCAAGGCCGCGGCGAAGCCCGACGCGGCCGCCAAGATCCTGGACAAGGCCCTCAAGGACTTCGACCGGGCCGTCAAGCTCGATCCGCACCAGACGGATTCCCGGATGCGGCGGGCCGAGATCAACCTGGATCGCGACGATTACGCCAGTGCCGTGGCCGACTGCGACGAGGCCCTCGGCGCCGATCCCAATTTGGCTGCGGCGCACGTCCTGCGGGCCCGTGGCGAATGTGAGTTGGGCGAGATCGACCCGGCGGTCCTCGATTGCGATGCGGCCATTCGTTTGGATGGAAGGGGGCAGCATGTACTCATGGTCGGTGAGGCCTATGCCGTTCGCGCCAAAGCCCGGCTGGAGAAAGCGTCTGAGTTGCGGACCCTCGACGAGGTCGCGGAATGCGAGCGAGCGGTGGACGACTGCCAGAACGCGATCGAGCTCTCGAAGAAGGTCAAAGGCGATCAAGAGAGCATAAAGGATGCCAAGGAGATGCGTGGCCTGGCGCACGAGCTTCGCGGCTGGATCTATCATGCTCTGCAAGCCGCGACCAAGGCCCGGAAGGAGTATGAACAGGCGCTGTCCCTGGTGTCGCGGAACCCCCTCCTCGTCAGTGCGCTGCTCCGCCGCGCCGAAACTCGTGTGGCCGAGGAAGACTTCGCCGGGGCCCTGAACGATTGCAATCAGGCCATCAGCATCGACAGTACCCGGCCCGAAGCCTACAGCGGCCGCGGCCGGGTGTATGCCTTGAAGCAAGAGTATCTCAAGGCCGTCGAGGACTTTACGCAAGCCGTGTCGCTGAACCGCAAATATGCCAAGGCCTACGGCGAGCGGGCACTTGCCTATTCGGCGATGACCTCGGCGGAGATCGTGAAGGCGAGGAAATCGACGGACCCGAAGGAAAGAGACGCCTGCCAGGAAAAGGCGAACGAGTTTCGGCAGAAATGCATTGACGACGCCACCCAAGCCATCGATGCCAATCGCCATCTGGCCAGGGCTTACCTCACGCGGGGCCTCGCCTATGCCACTCAACAGATTCCGGAAAAGGCCCTCGCCGATTTCAACGCGGCAATCCGCGAGGATCCCAAGATGGTCAGAGCGTATTACTGTCGAGGGATGCTCCTCTTCAAGCAACTTCATCCCGATCTCGCCATCAAGGACTTTAAGGAGGCGAGCAAGTTGCGGCCCAGCGACCCCTCGATCGATTATCGGCTGGCCCAGGTCTACCGTGAGATGCGCGACCCAATCTTGGAACAACAGTACTTGAAGAACGCGCGGGACAAGGCCCAAAAAGTTCGAAAAGAACAGCAGAATCTCTTGGAAGAACCTGCCGATTTTGTCTTGAAACCCAAGAAGCTGCCGGAATTCCAGCCGGATGTCGAGCCGGACGCTCTGCAGAAAGCCAAGCAGGCGCTTGAGAAGAAGCTCGACGCGACCGCGGAGCGATAAGTAGCTGCGTAGGTCGGAACAAGCCTCGGAGCAGCCGGGGTACCCGTTAGGACCAGCGAATCAATACGTGTCAGTAGCAGGCACACGCCGTGTGCCGTTTTCCGCACACGGCGTGTGCGGACTACATGGGAAAACACGACAGGTATTGATGTGCCGGCCCTTAGCGGGTCGCGGGTCGGTTCCGGCGCGAGTTTACGTGACCAAACGCGAATGCCGGAACTGCGCAAGCACACCGCCGACCGAAGGTCTCCGAGCGAATGGGAGACCTTCGGTCGGACGTTTCGGCGGGGTCGGGAGACCCGCGCCGAACCAGTGCTTGTTCCGGCCTACCTCCCTCGACGCGATCGGCAAGAGGAACCTACGCCCGCGGATGGAACTTGCGGTGCACGGCCTTCAGCCGCGTGGGATCGACGTGCGTGTAAATCTGCGTGGTGGCAATGCTGGCGTGGCCCAGCATTTCTTGCACCTGCCGCAGATCGGCGCCGCCGGCGAGCATGTGCGTGGCGAAGCTGTGCCGCATGGTGTGGGGACCGATCTCCGGCGCGCGCCTGCGCGGAGGGCGTAGCGCTTCATGAGCTCCCAAATTCGCTCGCGGCGCAGGCGGCGGCCGCGACAGGAGAGCAGGACCCACTCGGGCGGCGGCGAAACCTGCCCGGCCAGCGGGCCGCGCTCGTGCTCGAGATACGACCGCACGGCCGCGGCGGCCTTGGCGCCCAACGGCACCATCCGCTGCTTGTCGCCTTTGCCGCGACAGGTGCAGTAGCCCTCGTCGAGATGCAGGTCGTGAAGTTTCAGATGGGAAAGTTCCGAGGCCCGGCAACCGGTGGCGTAGAGCAGTTCCAGCAGTGCCCGATCGCGCCGCCAGCACGGGTCGCCCGGTTTCGGCGTCTCGAACAGGCGGTTGACCTGGGCCGGCGAGAGGACCTTCGGCACTCGCTCCCACAACTTCTGGCTGCCCAACAATTCGGCCTGGCTTTCCACCAGCACGCCTTCCAGTTGCAAATAGCGAAAAAAGACTCTCAGCGAGGCAATGTGCCGCGCGATGCTGGTGGGGTTCAATTTCTGCCCGTGCAGCCACCCGACATAATCGGCCAGGTCGCGGATCGTCAGGGCTGCAACCGCTCGGGCCTGGAGCCATTGGAAGAAACGCTTGGTATCGCGGCGGTAGGCGGCCACAGTGTTGTCGGCCAGGTGGCATTCGCCTGCCACGTAGGCCACGAACGACTCCAGGTACGAGGTTGAAATCGTTCCGACCGACGGCGGGCGGGGGCGGAGCGGTTTCTTGGGAATGAGGGCCATGTCCTGGAGTTTCGGTCCGGTGGCCCAGTGAACTTCACGGGACGGGCGATTATGCCGAGTTTTTCGGCCAATCTCCTTGAGGCAGCGCCACTGCTCGGCGCACGGCACGAGACTCGCATGCAGCGCATTCCGCTCCACGTACCGCAGCATCGTCCAACAACAATTCACAACGGTTCTTCTCGCCTTCCGTTATGCATATGCGCTACACCCAAACGAGCGTAAACCCATGTTTTCTCGGCGTTTCTCCCGTGTTTCTCTGGAGTCGTCGTCACCCGTTGGGAAAAACATCCACCCGTTGGTTGTGGAAAATGGCCAAGAAACGCGCCAGCAAATCGATTTCCGGCAAGCACAGGCAGGAATCCCCCATCGAGGGTACAGGCAACAGAACGAAATTTTCCTTCCTGCCGGGCCCAGGATCAGTTAAAATGAAAACTCCCTATTCTCAGAAATTCTTATTTTGCGAATCCATTGACATAAGTCATTCTAATGTTACGATAGATAGACTGCCTGTTTTTCCCGGCAAGTAGGTAAGAGTCGGTTCCATGATGCGAAGCCCGCCAACGGCACGAGGTTTATACGATCCCCAGTACGAGCACGATGCCTGCGGCATCGGCGCGGTGGTGGACATTTCGGGCGCCAAGAGCCACAAAATCGTCGATTATGCCAAGCAGGTTCTCTTGAATCTGCAACACCGCGGCGCCTCGGGGGCCGACGAATCGACGGGCGACGGGGCGGGCATTCTCATGCAAATTCCGCACGAGTTCTTTGCCGCCGAGGCCGATCGCCTGAAGTTCGAATTGCCGCCCGCCGGGCACTATGGGGCGGGCATCCTCTTTCTGCCCCGTGACGCCGCCGTCCGCGGCACGTGCGAAGAGGTCCTGGCCCAATTGCTGGAAAGCGAAGGCCTGGAAGTGCTCGGCTGGCGCGACGTGCCCTGCGACAACCGCACCTTGGGCGCAATCGCCCGCAGCGCCGAACCGGTCATCCGCCAGATCTTCGTGCGCGGCAGGGGCCTGACCGGCGAGCAACTCGAGCGGCGACTGTTTCGCGGCCGTAAACGGGTTGAGCGGAGGGCGCGAATCGAATTGGGGATCACGCCCGACGCCTTCTATATTCCCTCGCTTTCCTGCAAAACGATTGTTTACAAGGGGATGTTCCTGGCGCCGCAGCTTTTCGACTACTACCCCGACCTGGCGGATACCGACATGATGACGGCCCTGGCGGTGGTCCACCAGCGCTACAGCACGAACACCTTCCCGAGTTGGCGCTTGGCGCAGCCTTTCCGCATGATCGCCCACAACGGCGAGATCAATACGCTCCGCGGGAACCTCAACCGCCTCACGGGCTACGAGAAGACCATGGCCTGCCCGGCCTTGGGCAAGGACCTCTCGAACCTGTTTCCGATCATCGAGCCGGGCGGGAGCGATTCGGCCTGCTTCGACAATTGCATGGAGTTGCTGGTCCGCGCCGGCCGCTCGGCGCCGCACGCCCTGATGATGATGATTCCGGAGGCCTTCGGGCCGGGCTACCATATTTCGCTCGACAAGCAGGCCTTCTACGAGTACCACGGGGCAATCCTCGAACCATGGGACGGTCCCGCCGCGATGGTCTTTACCGATGGCCGCCTGGTGGGCGGCACCTTGGACCGCAACGGGCTGCGTCCCAGCCGCTACGTGGTCACGACCGAAGGCCTCGTCGTACTGGCCAGTGAAGTGGGCGTGATCGAGTTCCCGCCGGAGCAGATCGAGCGCAAGGGCCGCTTGCAGCCGGGCCGCATGTTCCTGGTCGATACCGAAGAAGGCCGCATCGTCGAAGACAACGAGATCAAGGGCAAGATCGCCCGCCAGAAGCCGTATCGCCGCTGGCTGGAGAACCGCATCGAACTCCGCGGACTCTTCCAGCCCGCCCAAGCGGCCGAGGTCGATGCCGACAAGCTGGCGCAGCGTCTGCGGGCCTTCGGCTACACGCGGGAAGACCTGCAGATGATCGTCGGCCCCATGGCCGCCAACGGCCAGGAGCCGGTGGGCTCGATGGGCACCGACACGCCGCTGGCCGTGCTCTCCGATCAGCCCAAGCTGCTGTTCAACTACTTCAAGCAGTTGTTCGCCCAGGTGACCAACCCGCCTATCGATCCCTTGCGGGAAGGGCTGGTGATGTCGCTGTTGGCCTTCACCGGCAAGGCGCGGAACCTGCTCGACGAAACCCCCGAGCATTGCCGGCAGCTTGAGTTGCCGCACCCCATTCTCACGAACGAGGACGTGCAGCGCCTGCGAACCGTGAAGCGCAACGACTTCAAAGTGGCCGTGCTGCCGGCCGTGTTCGCCTGTAGCGAAGAAGAGCCGGGCAAACATCTGGCCGAGGCCTTGAGCGAACTGGTGGATGCAGGCGAGCGGGCCGTCCAGGACGGGGCCTCGCTGTTGATCATCAGCGACCGCGACATTTCGCCCCGGCACGTTGCCATCCCCAGCCTGCTGGCCACTTCGGCCTTGCACCACGGCCTGCTGGAGCGGCGGCTGCGGAGCGAAACGGGCATTGTCGTCGAAAGCGGCGAGCCCCGCGAGGTGATGCACTTCTGCATGCTCTGCGGCTACGGCGCCAACGCCATCAATCCCTACATGGCCTTCGAAGGCATTTACAAGCTGCGGACCGACGGCGACCTGCCGGAAGATGAGCCGCTGGAGTACCTCATCGACCACTACATCTCCGCAGTGAAGAAGGGCATTTTGAAGACGATCTCCAAGATGGGCATCTCCACCCTGCGGAGCTACAACTCCGCCCAGCAGTTCGAGGCCGTCGGCCTGAATCGCGACCTTGTGAACAAGTACTTTTGCGGCACGGCCTCGCGCATCGGGGGGGCCGATCTGGAAGTCGTCGCCCGTGAAGCCTTGGCCCGGCACCGCTCGGGCTTCGGCCGGCGGGAGGCGGGGCTGTTGGATCTCGATCATGGCGGTGAGTATCAATTCCGCTTGGACGGCGAGCGGCACCTTTGGAACCCCACGACCGTCACCACCTTGCAGCATGCGGTGTTGAAGAACGATCCCGGGCTGTTCGACGAGTTCGCCCGGGCCGTCAACGAGCAGGCCAGGGAACTCTGCACGCTGCGCGGCATGTTCGAGTTCGTGCCGGGCGAACCTGTGCCCTTGGAGGAAGTCGAGCCCGCCAGCGAAATCGTCAAGCGTTTCAATACCGGCGCCATGTCGCACGGCTCGATCAGCGGCGAAGCCCACCAGACGCTGGCCATTGCCATGAACCGGCTGGGCGGCAACGCCAACACGGGCGAAGGCGGAGAGGACCCGCGCGCTACAAGCTGCTGCCCAACGGCGACTCGCTCAATTGCGGCATCAAGCAGGTGGCCAGCGGCCGCTTTGGCGTGACGATCGAGTACCTGGCCAACGCCCGGATCCTGCAAATCAAGATGGCCCAGGGCGCCAAGCCGGGCGAAGGCGGCCAGTTGCCCGGCTACAAGGTGACCGACGAGATTGCGCGGCTGCGGCACTCCACGCCCGGCGTGTCGTTGATCTCGCCGCCGCCGCACCACGACATCTACTCGATTGAAGACCTGGCCCAGTTGATCTACGACCTGAAGTGCGCCAATCCCGGCGGGATGGTTTCCGTGAAGCTGGTCTCCGAAGTCGGCGTGGGCACGGTGGCGGCCGGTGTGGCCAAGGGCTACGCCGATGAAGTGCTTATTAGCGGCCACGACGGAGGCACCGGCGCCAGCCCGCTGTCGTCGATCAAGCATGCCGGCACTCCCTGGGAAATCGGCCTGGCCGAGACCCAGCAGACGCTCGTCCTCAACGGCCTCCGCGACCGCATCCTGGTGCAATGCGACGGCCAGATGCGGACCGGCCGCGACGTCGTGATCGGCGCTCTGTTGGGCGCCGAGCGGTTCGGCTTCGGCACCTCCGCCCTGGTCACGCTGGGCTGTATCCTCATGCGGAAGTGCCATCTGGGCACCTGCCCGGTGGGCATCGCCACGCAGGATCCCGATCTGCGGAAGCGGTTCCACGGCAAGGCCGAGTACGTGGTGCGATTCCTCACGTTCGTGGCCGAAGACATCCGCCGCCTGATGGCCGAGTTGGGCTTCCGCAAGTTCGAAGACATGATCGGCCGCGTCGAGCGCCTCAGTTTCAACCAGGCGATCCACCACTGGAAGGCCAAGGGGCTGGACTTCTCGGCCGTGTTCGCCAAGCCCGACCAGTCCAACGGCTGCCCCCTGCGTCGCATGCGTCCCCAGAGCGACATGCACAAGGACCACCTCGACTGGACGATCATCGACCGGCTTGGCCCGGCCTTGGAGGAAGGCAAGCGTACGCACCTGGAAATGCCGATTCGCAACGTGCACCGCACCGTGGGTGCGATTCTCAGCAACCGCATCGTCAAGCTCCATGGCGGCAATGGCCTGCCCGACGGCACCTTCGATCTGACCTTCACTGGCTCTGCCGGCCAGAGCTTTGGGGCCTTCCTGGCCAAGGGCGTGACCATGAAACTCATCGGCGACGCCAACGACTACCTGGGCAAGGGCCTCTCCGGCGGGCGGATCATCGTGCAGACGCCACCTGGTTCGCCCTTCGATCCCACGAAAAACGTGATTGTCGGCAACACGCTGCTCTACGGGGCGACCAGCGGCGAGGTCTATATCAACGGCCGCACGGGCGAGCGCTTCGGCGTCCGCAACAGCGGCGCGATCGCGGTGGTCGAGGGCGTGGGCGATCACGGCTGCGAATACATGACCGGCGGCATCGTGGTCGTGCTGGGAAGCACGGGCCGCAACTTCGCGGCGGGCATGAGTGGCGGCATCGCCTACGTGCTGGACGAGCACCAGTTGTTCGACACGCTCTGCAACCTCGACATGGTCGACCTTGAACCGGTGCACCTCGACGAGGACCTCGACTTGCTGCAAGACCTCATCCGCCGTCATTGCCGCTGGACCGGCAGCCGGCAAGCGAAGATGATCCTCGATCGCTGGCGGGAAATGTCGGGCCGTTTCGTCAAGGTCATGCCGATCGATTACCGCAAGGCCCTGGTCCGCCTCCGCGAACGCGAGCAGGTGCAGAGCGAGGGCGAAGCCGCCACGGAAGAGGTATTCAGATAATGGGCAATCCCACAGGCTTCAAGCAGTTCACCCGTACGGAGATTCCCCACCGTTCGGTATCGGAACGGATCAAGGACTGGTATGAAATCGATCAGCCGCTGGTCGACGGCGTGCTCAACGAGCAGGCGGCCCGCTGCATGGACTGTGGTATTCCGTTCTGCCACGGGGCCGGATGCCCGGTGAAGAACCGCATTCCCGAGTTCAACGACCTGGTCTATCGCGGGCATTGGCAAGCGGCAGCCGACAACCTGCACTCGACGAACAACTTCCCCGAGGTGACCGGTCGGGTCTGCCCTGCTCCCTGCGAATCGGCCTGCACGCTGGCCATCAACGACCGCGCGGTGACCATTAAGCACATCGAGTATCAGATCGCCGAGCGGGCCTTCCAGGAAGGCTGGGTCGAGCCCATCCTGCCCACCACGCGGACCGGCAGGCGGGTGGCGATCATCGGCTCCGGCCCTGCCGGCCTGGCCGCTGCCCAGCAGATCAATCGGGCCGGTCACGAGACGGTGGTCTTCGAGAAGGACGACCGCATCGGCGGCCTGCTGCGCTATGGCATTCCCGATTTCAAGCTGGAGAAGAGGATCATCGACCGCCGCCTGGAGCAGATGTCGCGGGAGGGCGTGCGGTTCCAGTCGGGAGTGGAGGTCGGCCGCGACATTACCGCCGCCGAGCTCCGCAGCCAGTTCGATGCGATTTGCCTCTGCATGGGTGCCGGTCAAGCGCGACCGCTGAACGTGACCGGGGCCGACCTCCGCGGCGTACACTTGGCCATGGATTTCCTCAGCCAGCAGAACCGCCGCGTGGCCGGCGACCCGGAGTACCAGGTGCCCCATCAGCCGGCGGGCAAGGGGCCGGTGCTCACGGCCAACGGCAAGCACGTGATCGTGGTAGGCGGCGGCGACACGGGCAGCGACTGCGTCGGCACGTCGATCCGCCAGGGCGCGATTTCCGTGACGCAATTGGAAATCTTGCCCAAACCGCCGGATGGCAGCAACGACGAGACGCCCTGGCCACATTGGCCGAAAATCATGCGTACTTCTTCCTCTCAGGAAGAAGGCTGCGAGCGCCGCTGGAGCGTCCTGACCAAGGATCTCCGCGGCGATGACGGGCATGTCCGCGAGTTGTTCGGCATCGAGGTCAATTGGCTCCCCGGGGCCAAAGGCTGGGAAATGAAGGAGATCCCCGGGACCGAGTTCGTCCTGCCCGCAGACCTCGTGTTGATCGCCATGGGCTTCTTGCACGTCGTGCGTAATGGCCTGGTGGAAGAGTTGGGCGTGAAGATCGACGGCCGCGGCAATGTGGCCGTCGACAACTGGATGTCGAGTGTGCCGGGCGTTTTTGCCGCCGGCGACACCGTGCGCGGGGCGTCGCTGGTGGTCCACGCCATCAATCAGGGCCGTATTATGGCCGCCGCTGTCGACAAGTGGTTGCGGCAGTAGCAATGGAAAGCGAGCACCCGGCGGTGATCGTGCTGGCCGGTCCAAACGGTTCGGGCAAGACGACGGCTGCGCCGTTAGGCGATCGTCCTCCCCCCGTCCACCGGCAGGCAGACGCCGGTGACGTAGTTGTTCTCGATGAGAAACACGGCGGCCTGGGCCACGTGTTGCGGCCTGCCCGGCCGCTTGAGCAAAGTGGCCGCCACGGCCCCTTCCACGTCCGGCTGTGTGGCATCCTCCGGCACCATCACGGGACCGGGCAGAATACAGTTCACCCGCACCCGCGGGTTCCGCCGCGCTAGTTCCACCGCTAGCATGCGGGTCATCGTGGGCAGCGAGCCTTTGCTGATGAAATAGGCCGCGTAGTGCACGCCGGGCCGCTCACAGGCCCAGTCGCCGATCGTCACGATCGCGCCGCCTTCGGGCTGGGCCACCATGATCCGCCCGGCCTGCCGGCAACAGAGGAAAGTGCCCAGGGTGTTGATATCGAACTGGCGGCGGACATCGGCCGCGGTCACTTCCTCCAACGGCTGCGGTTCCCACACGGCCGCCGCGGTCACCAGGGCGTCGAGCCGGCCGAAACGGTTCAGCACTTGTTCAAAAAGCCGGGCGACGGCCTGCTCATCGGCCACGTCAGCAGCAAACGCGGCGGCATCGCATCCCAGGGCCTGGATTTGCTTCACGGTTTCCACGGCCGCATCCGCCGATCGATAGTAATGCACGGCGGTGCTGAAGCCCCGCTCGGCCAGCGCCCGGGCGACCGCGCCGCCCACCCGCCGCTTGCCACTGCCGGTTACCAGTGCGACTTTGAGTGTGGTTGACATAGATGGTCAAAAAAACCCACGAAAAACACGAATCACACGAAAGAAGGACAAGACGCTCTGATCAACAACCTTCACATTTTATCCTTCCTCAATTCTTCCGTGCAACTCGCGTATTTCGTGGTTGATGAAGCCGTCGTTTCTCATGGTGGGACTCGCTTCACTCGGCCCACCCTATCTCGGATAGGCCGCGGTTTGCCGACCCCGCTACCCCGATCGCGAAAACAGCTTTACGGCCTGTCCTAAGGCTGAAACGGTAAAGGCCAGCGAATAGACCTTCTCATAGTACCACAGTCGGCCAAGGTGCAGGCCGATGGCGGTGGTCTGGCGATGACGCGACTCCTCTACCGCCCGAACGAGCCAGTGCAGCCCCGCTTCCAGCACCGGCTGCCGCCGCGAATCGGTCGGCGCGGCGAGCAAGGCCTCGACCGCCAGGGCCGTTTCTTCCACGCTGGACGGGCCGCGCGACCCGGAGTACCGGGTGCCCCGGCCCTGCCCGCCGCCCCAGCCTCCGCCGGGATCCACCGCGGCCGCCAGCCACTCCAAGCCGCGCTGGGCAAGGGGGCTTTCGATTTGATCGAGATCGCGATACGCCAAGAGCACCTGGGACGTGCCGTAAATCGGGTTCTCGTCGTTGGGAAAATTCGGGTTGCCGAACCACAGCGGCCGCCAGCTTCCATCGGACCGCTGTTGCCGAGCGAGATAATTCATGCCGTGGCGTATGGCCTCGTCGATGGCACGATCGGCAGTCCAATACTGCCACGCCCGCAACGCCCGCAGGGCATGGGCGGTCAGATCAGCGCCGCTGCCGTCGAGCGGGGCACCCGCTTGCGGGTCACGGCGCGAACCGACCGCGACCCGCAAGCGGGTGCCCCGGGTGCGACAGAAGGTGGGCCAACCGCCGTCAGTGTTCTGCACTGCCAGGAGCCAATGGATGCCCGCCGTGGCCGCGGTCTCGATTCGCGATCGATTGGCGCCCGCGCCGGACTTGGAAAGCACGGATAAGGCCAACAACGCGGACGAGGTATTGTCGGCGTCGGCTAAGGAACCGCGGCCATCGTTGCAGCCCCATCCGCCTGGCGGACTCTCGGTCAGCGGGTCCAAATCGCTGCGCTGGCAGCCCAGCAGCCAATCGAGACAGCCCAGGGCGCCGACGTCGCCGCTGGCGGCCGCCAGGGCATTGATCGACAGTGCCGTGTTCCAGACCGAAAGGCTGGTGTCGATCGACCAGGAGGCGTCGCCGCGAACAGTATCCAACAGGAAGTCGAGGGCGCGGCGGGCCACGGGGTGATCGACCCGGCCCGTCGCAGCCAGCCCCATCACCAGGAAGCTGGTCCACGGCACGGATTCCAGAAAACCGCCGCTGGGCGGTTGCATGCGCCCTAGCCTGGCAAGGCTGCGGCCGATGCTTAGGCGCCGTGTCAGCAAGGCCAGGGGGTTTCGTGGCCGGTGGTGGAAGAACCGGGCCTGTCCGATGCCGACCCGCACCGGGTCCGCGTAGGTGGCCGCGACCCCGAGTACGGGGTACCCCGCCAGCGGTCGTTGCAGGGCCCGCGGCAGCCAGGCAAGCTCGAAGGCCAGCGCCGGCACGTCGCGCCAAGCGGTCAGCCCCGCCAGCGCGGAATTGCCCAGAATGGCCGCAAGCATTGTCGGATCGCCGCCGTACTGCCGCCGCAGCCCGGCCAGGCCATTGTAGTTGTCGTAATAGCGCTGCGCCCGGGCGAGCGAATCGGCATAGCGCTGCGACTGGGCGGACAGGTGTATCGCCGCGCGGACCAGCATCGTGGCAGCCAGGTTGGAAGGGCTCAAGCGGGTATCGCCCCAGCCGCCGTCGCCGTTTTGGCCCGCCACCAGCCAATCGACGGAGCGGCCGGCCAGTTGCCGATAGGCCTCCCGGCGTGATTCTTCCTTCACCGCGCGGGCGACGATGCACAGCGCGCTGGCCGCGCTGGCGGTGGCAAACGCCGAGCTGGAAAGCTCGCCGACCCAATGGCCGGAAGGGTCCCTCAGGGCCAGCAGTTCGCGGCGGACGGCCTGGAAAGCGGAAAGCAACGGGTGAAAATCGATCATGGTGCCCTATTGTAGAGTGGCAGGAAGGCAGGCAGCAATGGCCGGATTTTGGGTATGGTTCAATTGCCGGGCCGTTAGGGTAACACGTCGGCTGGTCCAGTAGGAACGGCGGGGCACCCGCTTTCGGGTCGATGCGGTTCCGCTGGGTTCGGAACGGCCCGACCAGCAAATGGGTTCTCCACCGTTCCCCCTTTACCGGCCAGTCGACAACGGCTATAACCATCTACAAACCTCTAGGAGACGCGATGCGCGTTACGTTTGATACGTCCGTACTGGTGGCTGCGGCCCGATCGCGCCTTGGAGCAAGTTTTGCCCTGGTCAGCGCCATTCCATCGCCGGACTTTCAAATTTGCCTGTCCGTCGCGCTGTATGCCGAGTGGCAGGATGTACTTGCTCGGCCGGAACACCTGCCGCCGGGTCAGACCGCCGAAAATGCGCACGGTTTCCTGCGATTCCTCGCCAGCCACGCCTGGTTGCAGGACATATACTTTCTTTGGCGGCCGTTTCTTTCTGATCCGGACGATGATATGATTTTGGAGTTGGCATTTGCCGCCAATTGCCGGTACATCATCACACACAATATTCGGGATTTCCGAGGGTGCGAGAAACTCGGCATCGAGGCCATGACGCCGCGCGATTTCCTGAAAATCATCACCGAAAGTCGTAAGTCGTGACCAAGCTGACATTCCAACTTCCCGAGTCGCTCCATCGGACCATCAAGGCCTTGGCTGATCGCGAGGGGTATTCCGTCGACCAGTTTCTGGCCAGCGCGGCTGCCGAGAAGATAGCGGCTCTGCAAACGCTGGACTACCTTCGCAGCGAGGCAGCCCGTGGCCGCCACGAGGACTTTGAACGGTTTCTGGCCGCTGTCCCGAACCGAGACCCCATCGAGACCGATCGAATACCCGAGTGAGCGGCTGCGACAGTCCTTCGTGCTGATAGTGCACGGTGTAAGCGCGACCCCGGCTTGCGGTTTGGCAATACTTAGCGTGACTTCTTCTTATCCGTTTTTTGTCCAGCTCCTCGGGAACTGGCGGAAGCGGAAATCTGCGATGAATCGGGCCAAACGCGGGGTCGCTTTCCCTCCGAAGAAATGTTTCGGCGACCGGTCTATCAATGGGTGAACGCCCAGGTCACCGACGGGGAACTGCGTCAGAGTCTCGATCAGCCGGGCGGCAAAACTCTCGCCGAAATCTGGAGCCGGCTGGAGGCGCAATGAGATTCACGGTTTTCTGCACGCCAGATGCGGAGAACCGGAACGTTCACCCCGCGATCCACCGCATCAGCAGGCCCTTCTTCAAATCTGGTGCCAGAATGGGCGTAGGCCTCCCGAGCGCGGCCAGGAGGGCCTCGATCGCCAGGTAGCCGCTCCGCACAGCGCCTTCCATTGTGGCCGGCCAAGCGGTGGCGGTCCAATCGCCGGCAAGATACAGACCTGCGATGGGTGTCTGCTGGGCAGGCCGGATCGTCTCGCTGCCCGGCCGCATGGAAAAAACAGCTCCGGGCTGCGTAAGCAGGCGATGGTGCACCAGCTTTGCCTCGCTGGTCGACGGCCAGATCGCCCGCAAGTCGCCGAGCACCTCTTGCAGCACGTCTTTGGAGTCGCGGCCCGCCAGCGCGTGCGAAGCGCTCACGACGACCGTGTAGTGAAAAGTAGCAGGCAGAGTCCCTGTGCCGTTCGCTAGAAGCCCCTGGCTTCTGGAAAAACCTGTGGCCGAGGCCACAGGGCGAACGGCACACGGAGTGTGCCTGCTGCCTTGGAACACCCATTGGCTCAACCGACCGACGAAGGCGGCATGAGGCAGGTCCGTGATCGGCCGATCGAACCAGAGGTGCACCGCCGTAATTGGCGAGGATTCCAGGCACGTGCCGGCCTCTGCCCGAGGGATCTTCTTGAGCACCTCCGGGCCGAGCAGTCTGCCGAGTTGTTTCCAAGAGACGGCGGAGACGACGTGGTCGAAGCGGCGGCAGAGTCCATCGCTCAGCACGAGGCCGAGCAAGCCCTGGCCATCGACCTCCAACCGTTCAATTCCCGTGCGCATGCGGAGCTTTGCGCCGCGGCGGGTGAGCCAGGCACCGGCACGCTGCCAGATTTCGCCCAGCGGTATCCGCGGGACGAGGACTTCGTAGGCCCCGCGCGTGGCCATGAACCCATCGATGAAGACCTTTCTCGCTGCCGCTACCGAGACGTGCTCGAGCGTGTCGCCCAAGGCGCTTTCCAATACCACGGACCAGAACCGCCGCACGGCATTTTCCGGCTGCTCTTGGCGACGGAGCCACTGGGCCATGGTGGGCGCATCGGCCGCGTCCGCCGCACGATGGCGAGCCAATCGCAACATGGTCCAGCCGATCGTCCGGCGATCGCGGCCCGTGAGATAGCCGAGACGCCGCAATGCCGGCATGAGATGCAACGGCGCAGGCAGCCAGCGGCTGGCAGTGAAGTCGTAACGCCTGCCGTCGGGACCGAAGAAGTGCAGCGTCGTGCAACGTGCGAAGCCGTCGGCGGTTTCCGTGCGGCGACAGAAATCCAACAGATTCGTACAGCAGCCCATGGCCACGTGCGGCGAGAGGTCGACGAGCTGATCAGCCCGCGTGTCGTGATACGAGCCGGCCCGACCGCCTGGCGCCGGGGCCTGCTCGAACAATTCAACCTGGAAACCCTGCTCCACCGCCGCCACGGCCGCCGCCAGTCCGGCCACGCCGCCGCCGATAATCGCGACGGTTGGTTGCAACGGGGCAGGGGAGGGGAGGGGGGACGGCATGGGGCGGGGAGAAAAAATCCGAAGCACGAATATCGAAATCCTGTACAAATACGAAATGCGAAATTCAAATGACGCAATCAGCTTTGATCATTCGTGCTCCCTATTCTGAATTTGTTCAGGATTTCGATATTCGTGCTCCGGATTCCATTTCGTTCTGTAGGGAACCTTCTGGCTTCACGGGCAAGAGCGTCCACCGTGCGGCCAGCCACAACTTCTTCCACCGGCTTACGCGTATGCGGCGGGTGAAAACATCGGCCGGGTGGCGGCGAATGGCCTGCAGCAGGGCGTGATAGGTTTCCATCATCAAGCCAAAGATGCGACGCCCGTCCTTGTGCAACGAGCGAAACAATTCGGCCGCTTCACGGTAGAACTGCTCGGCCCGATCAATTTCCATCTCCATCAGCCGCAGGAACGGCCGATTCACCACGCCGTTTTGGAGTTCTTCCGCAGAATAGCCGCACGCGCGGAGGTCGTCGAGCGGCACGTAGACGCGTCCCCGCCGGGCGTCTTCGCGCAAGTCGCGGAGGATGTTTGTTAGTTGCAGGGCCAGGCCTGCACTGCGGCTGGGATTCCGGGCATCGCCTTCCAGGCCCGCCTTGCGGTTCGGCGCAGACGTACTGTCACCAATTCCGGCGTTGCGGCCGGGCCCGGGAGCGTTGCCTCCAAGAAATCCCCAGATGTGAATACATGCCAAACCGACAGCCGACGCCACACGCTCACAATAAACGGCCAGTTCGTCGAACGTCGCGTAGACCCGCGGCTCCAGGTCCATCTCGACGCCGTCGAGCACGGCGAGAAGCGATTCCGGCGGGATCTGAAAGTCGCGGACCGTCTGCACCACGGCCGGGAGGATCGCGCAGCCGCGAGGATCAACCTGGCAGAGGGTTGCGTCTCCAAGAAGCGATTGTCCCGAGAGCGCCCTTTCGAATGCCCTGCGCCATTGCCCCAGGACGTCGGACCGCGAACGCGCCGGCGACGGATCGTCGGCCAGATCGTCACTGTGTCGCATGAAGGCGTACAGGGCGTGCATGGCCTGCCGCTTGGCCGGCGGCAGTAGGCAGAATGCGGCCAGAAAGCTCGAGCCGGCCTGGCGCGTCAAACGCTGGCACGCACGGTGGCTCGTCGTGAGGATCTCGTCCATCTTGCTCATGTTACATCCTCCGGAACCCGGCCCCGCTTCAATTCCCACCAGCATTTCCACAGCAGCCGCAGCTTCGTCTTCTTCGAAATCGTCGGTCGTGAGGTCCAAACATCGTAGTTCTGCTGCCGAATGGCCCGCAGGATGGCCAGCCCGCCGTGGATGAACAGGGCTACGTCGAGTTGCAATTCGGGCGGCATCCAGCGAACCAGCGGCAATCCGCGCCGCAAATGCCCTTCAGCCAGATCGACCTCGGCGGTCATCAGGCGGCGGAACGCATCGTTGACATCGCGCCGGGCGAACATCTCGTCGTCATAGCCAAAACGGGCCAGGTCGGCTGCCGGCAGATAGACGCGGCCCATGTCCCAGTCCCGTGCCACGTCCTGCCAAAAATTGGCCAGTTGCAGCCCGGTGCAGATAGTATCGGCCAACTGAGCCCGCTCGGGCGTGTGACACTTGCCCAAGTAAAGGATCAACCGGCCGACCGGATTGGCCGAATAGCGGCAATACTGGGTCAGTTGCCCCAAGTCCTCATAGCGGTGAACCCGCTGGTCCTGGCGAAAGGCTACCAGCAGGTCGATGAAGGGATCGATGGGGATGGAGTAGCGGCGGATGGTCTCGGCCAGGGCGACGAAGACCGGGTGCCGGGTCGTGCCGGCATAGCAGTCGCGCAGCTCCTTTTCCCACCAGTCCAGCAACAAGAGACTCCGGGACCCGCAAGCGGGTGCCCCGCCAGTTGGTGCCCCGTCGCCCGGTTCGTCTGCGAGGTCGTCGGCCCAGCGGCAATAGGCATAAACATTATAAAAATGCTGACGTAGGCGTCCGGGCAGCAACCAACTGGCGACGGTGAAGTTCTCGTAGTGTCGTTGGGCCAACCGCCGGCAGTACCGCCTACCCTGTCTGGGCGCAGGGGCTTGGGAATCTTGGCTTCCGGACCGTATAATGCCAAATCACGCGAAAACATGCCGTCCATTATACTGGTTGCGGCTGACGGACACTAAGGGTGAAGCGGGCACCATGCTTGCACGGTCGGCGAAAGCGGTAAGTCATTCCAGAGCTTGCACTAAGTGATTCCCTCGCTTGCGCTGCGGCTTAGTATTGAGAGGAAACCATGCGAATTATCTTGGCCGCCCCTCGCGGCTTTTGTGCCGGTGTGAATATGGCCATCGAGAGCTTGGAGAAGGCCGTTGCCCTTTACGGCACACCGATTTACGTCTACCACGAGATCGTCCATAACCGCTGGGTGGTCGAGCATTTTATGGACAAAGGGGTGGTCTTCGTTAACGACCTAGAGGAGGTTCCCGAGAATTCCTATCTTCTCTTTTCAGCCCACGGTATCTCGCCGCAGGTCCGCCAGCAGTCGGAAACCCGCAAGTTGAAAACGATCGACGCCACCTGTCCTCTGGTGACCAAGGTACACCGCGAGGCGATTCGTTTCGCCCGCGACGGCTATACGATCATCTTGATCGGGCACGCGGGGCACGACGAGGTCATCGGCACGATGGGCGAGGCCCCGGAGGCCTTTCGCCTGGTGCAGACGGTTGAGGATGCCGCGACCATCGAGATCGACAATCCCGACCGACTGGCCTATCTCACGCAGACGACGCTGTCCGTGACCGAAACGGCCGGGATCATCGCCAAGCTCAAGGAGAGGTTTCCCCAGATCGTCGCGCCCAAGAAGGAAGACATCTGCTATGCCACGCAGAATCGCCAGGAGGCCGTGCGGACGCTGAGCGATCAGGCCGACGTGCTCCTGGTCGTCGGCAGCCATAACAGCTCGAACAGTCGCCGCTTGGCCGAGTTGGGCAAGACGCGGAATGTGCCCTCGTACCTGATCGACGGTCCGGACCACATCGACCTTGCCTGGTTCACGGGCGAGGAAACGGTGCTGATCACGGCCGGGGCAAGTGCTCCCGAGTCGGTAGTCCAGGAGTGTGTCGGCATGCTGCGCTGGCGGTTCGGCGGTTCGGTCGAGTTGCAGTCGGTTCGCGAGGAGCAGATCCGCTTCACGCTGCCCACGCCGCTGCACGGCCTGTTGGGCGGGGAAACGGTGTGATTGTCCGATGCGGATCAGCGATTTGGAATTCTATCTGGTCGAGATCGGTCGGACGGGCCTCTTGCCGCCCGTGCGTTCGCTGCTGGTCCGCTTGAGCAGCGACGAAGGCGCGGAGGGTTGGGGCGAGGGCTGGATATCCTGGCGCGCGAGCGAGCTCCCGCCGCGCCGCGAGTTGCTGCTACCAGTCCTTTCCGGGCGCAGCGTTTTCGATATCGAAGAGTTGCACACCGTCGAGGCCCTCGCCTGTCCTTCCTTGCGTGCGGCGGTGGAAATGGCCTGTTGGGACCTGGTCGGCAAGGCCTCGGGACAGCCGCTGTGCCGGCTTTGGGGCGGCCAGTACCGCCAGCGGATCCCCGTGGCTGCGCGGCTTGCGGGCCGTTTGCCGCAGCGGCTGGCCTGGCTGGCACGCGAGTTGAGCGTACACGGCTATCATACCCAGGTGATCGCGGCTTCGGGAGAAGCCGCCTTGGACCGGCAGATTCTCGAAGCGGTCCGCCAGTCGGTGGGCGACGGCGTGCAACTGCGGGTCGATGCCCAAGCGGGCTATACTTTGGACACCGCGCGGGATTTCTGTCGCGAGATCGAAGGCCAACAAATCCAATGTCTCATCGACCCGCTGGCCACGCGCGAGCTCTATCCGACCGCTTCGCTGGCCCGTCAGACCATCGTGCCGCTGGCCATTTGGCGGGCGGTCCATAGCCCTGGAGATCTGCTGGCCCTGGCCCGTTGCGATGCCGCCGCGCACGTGGTCGTCGATCCCGAGCAGCTTGGCGGCATGGCGCCGGCGCGGACCTGTGCGGCGATCGGGTCCGCGGCGGGCATTTCGCTGATGTTGGGCTCACGGCCGTCGTTGGGTGTTGCCACCGCCGCCATGCTGCACTTGGCCGCCGCCACGCCGGGGCTTTCCGCCGCCAACGAGTCGGCCTATCACCAGTTGGCCAACGACGTGCTTGCCGAGCCGCTGGAACTGACTGGCGGCATGATGACCGTGCCGGAAGGTCCGGGGCTCGGCGTGGAGGTCGATCGCGGCAAGGTCGATCGGTTCCTGCTGGATTCCCCTTTCCAATAGACCGCCGCCGGCTTCCGCGGTAAAATCAATACGGCTTCGAAAAGGCTCGCCGAGTTTCCACACACCCCCGTGCAATACTTGAAAAGAAGAGGGGGCTCGCGGGCTGGCCTAGGTCGAAGTCCAATGGATGGGTAGTATCACAAGTCTCGCATGGGATATTCAATCATGTTTCCTGGTGGCTATCTGCGTCGCTTCGCGGCGCTTCTGGTCGTGTTCGGCTTGGCCTTCGTCGCGGTGCGAACGTCTCAAGCGGCGGAAAAATCGGCCGCCGGGCCCGGCGAAAAGCCGGCGGGGAAGGCGGCGGCAAGCAAGTACCTGCGGATCGTCCGCGATGCCCAAGATCGGACGGTCAGCCTGGAAACCGCCATCGTGAGCTACGTTCCGGCCACGGCCGGTGCGGCGGGCGTCCGCGTCGACCTGGTCGCGGCCGTCCACATTGCCGACAAGAAGTACTACAAGGAGTTGAACCGGCGGTTCGCCGGATACGACGTCGTGCTCTACGAGCTGGTTGCCCCCGAAGGCACGCGCATCCCCAAAGGCGGCCGGAAAGACAAGCGGGCCGGCAACATGCTCTCCGCCGTGCAACTGGGGATGAAGGACCTGCTGGAGCTGGAGTTCCAACTCGATCAGGTCGATTACACGCGGAAGAACATGGTCCACGCCGACCTCTCTCCGGAGGAACTCGTCAAGTCGATGCGCGACCGCAAGGAAGGTTTCACCGATATCTTCATCCGCTTGTTCGCCTACGGTCTGGCCAAGCAGGCCCAGGGCGGCGACGGCGGCGAGATGCAGTTGCTGATGGCCTTGTTCGACAAGAACCGCGCCCTGGCCATGAAACGGGCGATGGCCGAACAGTTCCAGGAAATGGAGGGCATGACCTTCGCCCTCGAGGGGCCCAAGGGGGGCACGATCATCGGCGAGCGCAACAAGCGGGCCTTGGAGGTCTTGAAGAAGCAGATCGCCGCCGGCAAGAAAAAGATCGCCATCTTCTACGGCGCCGGGCACATGTCCGACATGGACAAACATCTCCGCGCCGACTTCTCGATGAAGCCGCAGGAGACGCAATGGCTCCAGGCCTGGGACATGAAGTAACGTTGTCTATCCCTCCGGTTTGGCGGCCTCGGAAGGCTTGTTCTCCAGCGCGGTTTTGAGTTCCAGAGCTCCGGCGGTGAGAACTCGCTCCCCCGCGTGCAACGGCTCCACAGGCAAGGATGACTGCCCATCCTTCCGCGCCGCCCCTTGCGAATCTTTCTTGGTCACGGGCACGCTGCGGACATAAACCGTTTTCTCGAAGCGGTTGGTCACTTCCACGCGGCGCATGGTGTAAACGGGCTCTTTCGGATCGGTCTGGACGAAGACGATCGAGTCTTTGCCGTCTTCCACCAGGGCGCCGATCGGCACTTCGACGACATTCTGCGGTGGCAACAACCCCACCGTGGCAGTCACGAATTGCCCTGCCCGCAGCAGCCCGTTGGCATTTGGAATGTGGCCTCGCACCACGGCCGTGTGCTGGTTGGGGTCGATCAGGTAGCCGATATCATCGATGAAACCGGCAATCGGTTCGGTTCCCACGGTGTGCACGGTCCAGACCATGTGGTTCTGCGTCTGGTTCTTCAATTCCTGCAGGGCCGGCAAGTCGTCCTCGGGCACGGCGGCCAGCACGATCAGCGGATCGACCTTGGCGATCTGGAACAGATTGGTCGTGTTGTCCACGACGGTTTCGTGCAGGGCCACATTCTGCTCGATGATGAATCCATCGACCGGGGCCTTCAGTTCCACGCGGGCCCACTGCTTCAGCCGCTCCTGCCCTTTGGCGCGGCGGTCCACGTCGCCGGCAACGGTCTTCACCTCGTCGCGCACGGCTTGGATTTCTTCCTCCGGAACGTCCCAGGTCTTCAACGTGTTCTCGGCCCGGCTGACGGCGTTGATGTCGGCCTGCACATTGCGCTGGGCACTGAGCAGGAAAACTTCGGGCACGGCGGCCGAGTGGGCCTCGGCCCGCTTGAGCACCTCTTCATCAAGCCGCAACTGCGCAAGGGCATCGAACAGGTCGTTCTTCTTGTTGCCCAGGTCAATGCTATAGAGCACCGCCAGAAGATCTCCCTTCTTCACCGGGTCGCCGGCCTGCAAGTCGCGGCGCAAGGGCGGGATGTTCCCCGGCGAAGCGTGCGGATCGTCGATCTTGCCGATCTCCACCACTTCGGCCGGCGCGAAGCGGACGCGAACGCGAATCAATCGCGCCGGATCGAGGGCCGTCGAGCCGGGCATCACCAGGGGGCGCTGGCGGGTCGGGGGCTCGGCAACCGCGATTTGCTCCTCGTTGCCCTTGAGAATGCCCAGCGCCCTCTGCACCTCTTCCGGCACGCAAAGGCTATTCGGTTTGTCCTTGACGCGTTCGACGGCCAACTTCTTTGCCGGTGGCTCCGCTTTCTCTGCGGAGGACTTTGTCCAGGGCAGCTTGCCCGCGGCGTAGGCCCAAGCCACGGCAACGAGGATTGCCAGGATGGGCAGAAAGATCTTGCCCGTCTTTCGCCATCGCCACCATGGGACCCCCGCGAGACGCTCCTTGTGAAATTGCGCGGCCTGCCGGAGCATCCTGGCAACGGCCGGGGGAGTCGGGTTGGGGACCGAATCGCCGCGGTCGGCATTTTTCGCGCGATCATCAAAAAATGGCGTGGGCATGGCGGATTCTCGATTCGACGGGAGTTTCCACATAATTATACAAGAAATATGGCATCTGCGCCGAATCTGCGGGAAAGCCATATTTTTATGTCAAGCCTGCTTCTTTCATGCGTATTTTGGGGCGGCAGGGCTGCGTCTGTCAGCAAGTTCTCCCACCGTGACTTGCAACCCGGCAATCGTGGGGTAGACTGAGAATTGGTTCTGGCCCACAGCGGAAAACCGGGGCTCCTGACAACGCATGCCTATCATCACCCTCACCACCGACTGCGGCGCAGGCAGCCCCTATGTGGCTGCGATGAAAGGCGTCATTTTCTCCATCGATCCGGGGGCGACGATCGTCGATATCTCACACGCCATCTCCTATCAGGACATAACCGGCGGGGCCAGGCTCTTGGAAGAGGCCACACCTTGGTTCCCGGACGACACGATCCACGTGGCCGTCGTCGACCCCGGCGTGGGCGCCGCGCGGCCGATTCTTTACGCCCGCATCGGCTCTCAGCAATACCTGGCGCCGGACAACGGGCTGTTGGGGAGGTTGACGGCCGGCACGCGGCCGTCGATGATCCTGCGGTTGACCGAGCCCGAGTACTGGCTGCCCGAGGTTTCGCGCAAGTTCCTGGGACGCGACATCATGGCCCCCGTCGCCGTCCGCGTGAGCCTGGGGCTCGATCCCCGGCAGCTTGGCCCGGTCGCAGTTCAAGACGATCAGCCCGGCGGCAAAGGAAAGATCCGCGGGGAGGTCATGTCGATCGATTCGTTTGGCAACCTGATCACGAACATCCTGTACGACCATCTGGCGGGCAAGCCCCACGACGGCCGGGCTTGCATTGCCTGCGGCGTTTATGAAACCTTTGGAATCCATGAGACCTATGGCGGGCACGCCCCGGGGATGCTCGTGGCCGTGATCGGGTCCTCCGGCCGCCTGGAACTGGCGGTCGTCGGCGACAACGCCGCCCAGCGCACGGGAGTTTCGATCGGCATGCCCGTGACCGTGGCCTGGAATGGCAACAGCGGCGAGTGAGGCGTTCAATGCGCCAAGCTGCCGGAACCTGCCGGCGGTTCGCGATGGCCGTAGAAGCTGTACAGCACCGGCATGAGATAGCGGGTGAGCAAAATCGTGGTGATCATGCCGCCGACCACGACGATTGCCAGCGGCCGCTGGGTCTCCGAACCGATCTGCGTGGAAAGGGCCGCCGGCAACAGCCCGAACAAGGCCGTCAGCGCGGTCATCATCACGGGGCGCACGCGCATGGCGGCCCCCTCGATAACGGCGCGATCCAAGGGCTCTCCCCGGGCGCGGAGTTGGTTGAAGCAGGAGATCATCAGCAGTCCATCCAGGATCGCCACGCCGAAGAGCGAGATAAAACCGACGGCCGCCGAAATGCTGAAGTTGGTGTCCGTCAAGTACAAGGCCCACACGCCGCCGATCGCCAGGGCGAAGACGTTGCTGATCACGACCACGGCGTCCAACCAGGACCGCAAGGCCAGGAAGAGGAGGACGAGAATCAGGCCCAGCGAGAGCGGGACGATCCACTTCAGCCAACCCTCGGTAACCTGCATTTCCTCGAACTCGCCCGACCACACGGGGTGATACGGGGCCTTGAACAAGTGTTGGGTCTTTTCCTGCGCCTCGGCGACGGCGCTGGCCAGGTCGCGGCCGCGGACACTGAACTTCACCGCGATCAGGCGCCCATGGACGGACTGCTGATGAATTTCTGCGGACTGTTCGCGATAGATTACCGCGGCGCCGGGCCTCTCGAACTTGCCGTCGGGGTCCGCGGCGCCGTCCTCGCCCTCGGGGCTCACCACGTCGCGCAGGCGCAACCGCGGCGTGTTGCTGAGCGGATTGGCAGTGGCGGCCAGGCTGCCGGCCACCGTGGGAGGGGCTTGGCCGTTCCCGGTTGCCGACGGGGTGAATCCGGGACCCTGCGGTTGCACCACCTGGTTGTTGCCCACGTCGATGGGAATGTCGAGGATCTCGTCTTCGCTGGCCCGCCGCGACGCCGGCCAGCGAATGGCGACATCGAAAAACTTCTCCCCCTCGATCATCTCGGTCATGGCCTTGGCCCCCAGGGCGCTGCCCACCACATTGTTCACGTCGCTGACCTGCACACCCCACCGCTGGCATTTCACTGGATCGACGCGGAACGCCAGGTGCGATTGCCCCAAGACGTTGAAGACTCCCACGTCCTCCAGCCCGTGAATGTCTTGCATGATGCTCTTGGCCTGCGCGGCAAGTTCCTGCAGCTTGTTCAAGTCGGGACCGACGATCTTCAACGAGTTGTCGCCCTTGACGCCGGACAACGATTCCATCACATTGTCGCGGATGTTCTGCGAGAAGTTCCAGGCAACGCCGGGTATGTTTCGCTCCAGGTCGGCAGCCATCTCCGCGACCAGTTCTTCCTTGGTCCGCGGCCGCTTGGCGCCGAACAGCCGCCGCCAGCCCTCCTGCTCGATCACAGCCGGCCATTGCTTTTGCGGCCGCAGGGGCACGAAGAACTCGGAATTGTAGTAGCCGTCGGTATCGGTCGCATCGTCGGTCCGCCCGATCTGGTTGACGACATCCACGACCTCGGGGTAAGAGGCCATGATCGCGCGGGCCTTTTCGGAGTCCGCCGCCTGCCGCGCGAGGCTGATATTCAAGGGGGCCGTGTCGCGAATCCAAAGGTTGCCTTCCTCCAGTTGCGGCATGAACTCGCCTCCCAGCAGCGGCACCAGGCAGGCCGTGCCGCCGATCAGCACCGCGAAGAACAGCATGGTAAGCCAGCGGTGCTTCAAGCAGCGATCGAGTTGCCGCAGGTAACTCGTCTTGATGAGGCGAACCAGGAAATTGTCCGGAGTCGGCTTGAGATTCTTGAAACCCAGCAGGCACAACACGGGCGTCAGCGTCACCGACAGGATCAGGGCCCCGCCCAACGCCGAGGCATAGGTCTGGGCCATCGGGCCGAACAAGGCCCCCGCCGGACCCTCCATCGTGAACAGCGGAATAAATGCGCAGACCATGATCAGCGTGGAAAACAGCAAGGCGTGGTCGATCTCGTATGCCGCGCGGAAGATGCGGGTTTTCAGGGTGAGATCGGGGGACGACTCCGTGGCCAGGTGACGGTAGATGTTCTCGGCGATGACCACCGAAGACTCGACGATGATGCCGAAGTCCACCGCACCGATCGAGAGCAGGTTTGCCGACCTGCCGCGAAAGTAGAGCACGGAAAAGGCGAACAGCAGGGCCAACGGAATGTTGATCGCCACGATCAAGGCGGTCTTCACGTTGTTCAAGAACAGCAAGAGAATCACGACGACCAGGCCGATGCCCACCAGCAGGTTCTCGACCACGGTGTCGGTCGTGAGGCTGGTCAACTCGCGACGGTTATAGTAGGGCACGATCTCCACGCCCGGCAGCATTCGCCCGGACGCGGGGTCGTTGAGCTCCTCGACCTTGGCTTCGACATCCTTGAGGCAAGGCAAGGTGTCTTCCCCCTTGCGGAGCAGAACAATGCAACCCACCTGGTCGGGATCGTCCTGCCCGACCTCGGCGAGGGACAGCGAATGGTCCGACTGAAACTGGGACTGGTACTCATCCTTCACCTTGAAATGCGCCATTTTCCCCAGACGGGTCTGGTTGCGGACGACAACCCCCTTCTCGCCGGCCCGTTCGCCGGGGGCCAGTCGCCCGCCCTCGACCACATCTTCGACGCGAACGGGCTGGTTGTTGACGGAGGTGATGACCAGGGCGCGGATGTCGCGGATGCGGCGCTCCTCTTCGCGGCGGAGGATGGCGGCCGCGCGGACGGCGGCCCGCCGGTCGATGGCTCGCACGTAGCCCTGTTCCTCGGCGGTCAGGGGCGGGTCGGCCGGCCGCCGCGCCATGCCCGTTTCCACGCGCTCCCGGACGCGTTGCACCTCTTCCAGGAGACCTCGCTCTTCCGGCGTCAGCTTTTCGGTCAGCGCCGACTGCGTCTCGCCTTCCGCCAGCACGGTCCTGAGCTGCTGCACGGTGTGGACGATGCCGTGCTCTTGATCGGTCAGCGGTGGGCTGACCGTTTGCCCCGACGACGCGGCGGCGATCCGCTGCTTCAACTCGCTCGACGCCGACGCGCCGAGGACGACGTCCACCACGATCTGGTCTTTGACGAAGCGGTCGAGCTCCTTGTTCTCCAACCCCAGCACTTTGCGCACCGGGTCTTCACCGCCGCCGAACAGGCCCACGCTCCGCACGGTCAGGGCCACGTCGCCCTGATCGACATAATCGCCGCCCACCGTGGCGTTGCTGTTGGTGAGCACGCTCTGCAATTGGGCCAAGGTGATCCCGTAGCGCCGCATGCGATCGGGATCGGGCTGGACCTCGTAGCGGCGGATGGTCCCGCCCCAACTGGTGATGTCCACCACCCGCGGCACGGTGCGGAACTCGCGTTCCAGCACCCAGTCCTGCAAGGCCTTGAGATCGTTGAGGGTGTAGATGTTGTGGCCGACCGCGTCCTTGGGGGCCCGCAGCCAGTAGCGATAGATCTCTCCCGTGGGCGACTCAGGGGATATCTGCGGCGTTACGCCCGGCGGCAGCGGCTGCGTCGATTGCAGGCGATTGATCGTCTCTTGCCGCGCATCCTTGTACTCCGTGTTGTAATCGAAGAGCATCTTGATGTCGCTCAACCCGAACACCGTCTTGGTGTTCATGACGTGCAAGCCGGGCATCCCCGCCAGGGTCACTTCCAAGGGAATGGTGACCTGGCGTTCCACCTCCTCGGCGGATGCGCCCGGGAACTGCGCGACGACCTCCACGGTCGGCGGGGCCGGGTCAGGGTAGGCCTCGACATTGATGTGCACAAACGAGTAGACCCCAATGCCGGCCAGGGCCACGGCCAGCATGAGGACGATCAGCACATTGTCCAACGACCACTGGATGAGTTTGCGAATCATGGGACACCTGCGAGCTTGTTCTCCAGCGCGGTCTTGAGCTCCAGCGCTCCGGCGGTAAGAACTCGCTCCCCCGCGCGGAGCGGTTCCACAAGCGCGGATGGTTTCCCACCCTCTCCCGCCACCCGCGCGGGTACCCGGCTCGTCGGCCTTGCCCAGAGGCACGCTGCGGACATAAGCCGTTTGTTCGAAGCGGTTGGTCACCTGCACGCGGCGCATGGTGTAAATGGGCTCTTGCGCATCGGTCTGCACGAAGACGATCGAGTCTTTGCCGTCTTCCACCAGGGCACTGATGGGTATTTCCACGACATTCTTGGGAGGCAACAATTCCACCGTGGCCGTCACGAATTGCCCCGCCCGCAGCAGCCCCTTTGGATTCGGAACGTGGCCTCGCACCACGGCCGTGTGCTGGTTGGGGTCGATCAGATAGCCAATATCATCGATAAAACCGGCCATCGGTTTGGTTCCCACGGTGTGCACGGTCCAGACCATCTGGTTCTGCGTCCGGTTCTTCAAGTCCTGCAGGGCTGGCAAGTCGTCCTCGGGGACCGCGGCCAGCACGACCAGCGGATCAACCTTGGCGATCTGGAAGAGATTGGTCGTGTTGTCCACGACAGTTTCGTGGAGGGCCACGTTCTGCTCGATGATGAATCCCTCTTCCGGGGCCTTCAATTCCACGCGGGCCCACTGTTTCAGCCGTTCCTTTTGTTTGGCCCGCCGGTCCTTGTCGCTGCGATAGTTTTTTACCTCGTCGCGAACGGCCTGAATCTCCTCCTCCGGGATGGCCCAGGTCTTCAAGGTGTTTTCGGCGCGGCTCACGGCGTTGATGTCGGCTTGTACGTTGCGCTGCGCATTGAGCAGGAAAACTTCCGGCACGGCCGCTTTGTAGGCCTCGGCCCGCTTGAGCACCTCTTCGTCGAGCCGCAACTGTGCGAGGGCATCGAACAGGTCGTTTTTCTTGTTGCCCAGGTCGACGCTATAGAGCACCGCCAGCAGGTCGCCCTTCTTCACCGGATCGCCGGTCTGCAAGTCGCGGCGTAGGGGCGGGATGTTCCCCGGCGAGGCGTGCGGATCGTCGATCTTGCCGATCTCCACCACTTCGGCCGGCGCGAAGCGGACGCGGACGCGAATCAAGCGGGCTGGATCGAGGGCAGTCGAGCCGGGCATCAGCAGGGGCCGCTTGTGGGTCGGCTGCTGCGCGACCGCGACTTGCTCGACGTTGCCGCGACGCATGCCCAGCGTTTCTTGCACATCTTCGGGTACGAGAAGGCTATTCGGCTTGCCATCCACGAGTTTGACGGCCAACGTTGCTTTTGCGGGCAGATCCACTTTCTCGGCGACCCGGTGTACCAGGTGCCCCGGACCTGCCCAAGGCAGCTTTCCTGCCCCGAATGCCCATGCGGCGATTAAGGTCGCGAAGAGGGACAGCAAAATTAGGGCCGTCTTTGGCAAACGGGATCGTGGCAAGCGCATCCCACCACCGGTAGGCGATCTCGCGGCTCGCGGGATTGCCTCCGCAATGGTTGGGGGAGTCGGATTGGAGACCGATCCGGCGCCGGTTGCACTCTTCGCGCGAATATCAGGAACTGGGTGGGACATGGCAGCTTCTCGATACATTTGCTAGTTGCCGCACAATGATTTTTCGCCTGAGAACATCAAACCAACCTGCAATTAGCAAGCCCTGTGCCAAGACGGTGCTACACGCGAAAAGAGTGCCCAGTGCCCTGGCGTGCAGTCGTAGGGTGGGACTGGCCTGCGCGAAATCAGCATTATGCTCGCCCTGGACCTTATGCCGGTTTTGTTCCACGATGCGATTAGGCGAGCATGCGCTGAAGGCGGAGCAAATGCCGTATTCCGGTCGCGTAGCGACCATTGACGGTAGCCGTGGGTTTCAACCCAATACCGTTGAAATAGGCGCAAGTCACAGCCTCCGCTAAAGTTAGGGCTGGAAGTTCTACCCCTAGCAAGGAGGCTGTGACAATGGAGCAACAAGGACGTTGCGTGCTTCCGGCCGACGAAACGGGCCGGGTTTTAGATCGGCTGGCTGTCTTAGAAGAGATTATCAGACCGACAGACATTCGGCAAGTCCTGAAGGACACCGATCGTGTCAATCCGCGGGCTTGCAAGTTGACGCACGAAATTATGATGTGGATTGTATTGGCGATGGGTATTTTCACCAAGTTGCCGATTCGTCAGGTGTTCAAGCACGCACGTCGGTTGCGCGGTCCTGTGGATACTCCCTGTCGCTCCGCGCTGTGTGTGGCGCGACAGCGGTTGGGCGTTGAGCCCGTACGAGAACTCTTTCAACGGACTGTTCGACCTCTGGCCACCCCGGAAACGCCTGGAGCGTTTTATTGCGGCATGCGATTGACGGCTGTGGACGGTACCCTTTTCGACGTCCCCGATACGCCGGCTAATGAGGCCGCGTTCGACCGCCCGTCGGGTAAACGTGGCGATGGCGCCTTTCCCCAAGTGCGTAAGTTGAGCTTGGTGGAAGTGGGAACCCACGTCGAGTTTGCTCTCGCCACGGGCTCCTATCGAACCAGCGAGAGGGCGCTGTTTCCCCAGTTGCTGCCGCACTTGCAGCCGGGCATGCTGCTGTTGTGCGACCGCGGCTTTTTCAGCTACGAACTCTGGAAAAGCCTGGTTTTGCGGGGCGTACATCTGCTGGTCCGGCTTCAGAAGGGCATGATCCTCAAGAAGATTGAGCAGCTTTCCGATGGCTCGTATCTGGCGAAGATTTATCCCAATGCACGCGCCCGAGAAAAGGATCGTCAGGGAATCGTCGTGCGTGTGATCAAGTACACGCTGAACGATCCACAACGTGTCGGCCATCAAGAAGAACACACGCTCCTTACCGATCTGCTGGACGCAAGCAAATATCCGGTGTTGGAATTGATCCCGGGGTATCATTGGCGTTGGGAACACGAACTTGGTTACGCTCAACAGAAGACGTACCAAGACCCGCCGCGTGCCAGCAAGCCGACGCACCTCCGTAGCGAAACGCCGACGGGCGTACGTCAGGAAATCTATGCCTTGTCGTTGGCTCATTTTGTGATTCGCTCGCTGATGTTCCAAGCTGCCAGGCGGGCCGGGCTGGATACAGATCGCCTTTCGTTTACCGGATGTCATCAGACTCTCGAATGCCGGATGCCGGAATGCGATAGCCGCTCTCCGCAGTCGTTTCAAACCTGGTATGCGGCGCTGCTGGATGAAATGAGCCATGAACGAACCGACCCCCGCCGCAACCGCGTCAATCCGCGTGTCATCAAACGGCAAGTGAAGAAATGGCCAAAGAAGCGACCGGAGCACCGACACCTGCCTCCTTTGACGAAAACCTTTATGGAGTCGGTAGTTATGCTTATTTGAACGGTATTGGGTTTCAACCCACGGTAGGCTACCCGCGCAAACTCCTCGCGTCGCGTAGCGACGCCTGAAAGGCAAGCCAGCGCCCACGGCCGCGTTCAATCGTCGCTACGCGACGAAACGGATCCTCTGCGGTCCGTGGACCGTGGGTTAAAACCCACGGCTACCGTCAGTCGTCGCTACGCGACGGGGCATCCCCCATGCGGAGTGGCGGAACAGAAACGATCCTCAAAACTCACTCCGGTAAACCGCAGAAACGGCCGATTTTGCGCAGGCCAGTCCCACCCTACGACTTTTCGGTTTTTTCCTAGCCGTGCGGCAGGCGTTTGGAAGGGTTCTTCAGACTACGAGATCTGTCGATCGCGGCAGTCCTGGCGTTCCTTTCGCTGTGCAGTTTTTGCTCAGCCTGCTCAAAGATTGATTGGGCTGCAAGTTGCACTCCCAATCGCAGCATTGCGCCGTTGGCGCCCACTTCACTTGCCGGTCAGGTCGAAATTGAAGAGGTGTTCGCCGTCGGGCACGTCCGCAGCGATTTCCCGGCCAAGTGTGCTCTTCTCGTTGTAGCGGGCGGGAATCGTCTCCTTGCCCTGCACCTTCTTGGAGATCCTCACCGTATAGAGCCCCGCGTAAACGCCCGGGTGGCCTTCCGCCGCGGAAGCGATGTAGGCATAACCGCCCGCGTGGGTCGTGCCGCTTGAGGAATGGTAGGCCGCGCCGAGGTACGGCTCGGGCTCCAAGGTCACCACGGCGTCGGCCAACGGCTTTCCGTCCAGGGTTACCTTGGTACGGTTACTAAACAGCACGCCGCCTTGTTTCCAGGCATTGACTCGGGCGGCGATGTCCTCGGCCGTGAGCGAATCGGCGTGGGCGGCATCGTGGTCCTTGAGCGTGCGGAGCAATGCACACAACGCAGGGCTGGCCTCCAATTCCTTGGCATCGAGTTTGCCGTCTCCATTGGCGTCGTAGCGGCTGACGGCTTCTTTGGCAATGGCCGCGGGATCCAAGGGCGGCATCTTCAGCGATGCGGTTCCATCGGAACAGCCCGCGCAGAATACCCATGCCCCGAGGAGTGCGCCGAGCAGCAACCCCCGCCGTCGCATGGCGTCTTGCGGACCGCTGGCGCAAGCGAGACCTCTCCTCTGGCGCGTTGGCTCCCGGCGAATTGCGCACATTCTCAGTAGTTGTCGTTGACGTTGCCGTCGTTGCGGCAAGCCAGGTTCGTGAAGATTGTCAGGTCGATGCCGTACGAGATAAGCCGCGCGCTGCCGTCGCAATAAACAAAGTTGACCCCGGCGGCATGCGCGCTGCCGAATGAGTCGTCGGTGGGGGTACAGTGGACACCGCTACAGGGCCCAGTGTACGTGTCCCGTTCCAGAGGATGACTTGCGTTGCACCAACGGATGATGTCATGGTCGAAGCCCTGCATCATGCTGTTGTCGTCGCCCGCCTGCGTGCTGGTGTAGTAGAACATTGTACCGACCCACTTCTCGCCCGCAAAAAAGGTGTTGCTCAGGCCGTCGGAGATGTTGGCTTGCGTCACTTGGCTGGCCTGGTAGACCACGCCGTCGCCACTCGAGGCATCCTGATCCCAAGAGCAGTTCGGGAAGGTGCTCATGCAACTTGCGGGCGGGCCCCCGAAGGCCTCTCCGGCGTCCCACGTACCCGTGTTGCCGCAGTAGTCGCTATGGTTGAGCGAAGGGGACAGGGCTGAATTATAGGCCCCTTGGTGAATGCCATCGGGATAGGCAACAACCGTACGGCGCGTGGGGCAGATGAAACCGGGAATTACGGCGACCTTCAACTCCGGGCCGGCCGTCGTGTACTTGTAGCTGCTGGTATCGAGCGCACTGCCTTGGCCCTTGCCGAGGTCATGGATCATATCGAGCCCCATGAATGGCAGGATTTGGTAGATCCAGCTTCCGGGCTGCCTTGCGCCGGTGCCGCGATCGGCATCGCCCAGCCACATCATGCCCCAGCCCGCGGAAGGGAAGAACTGATACTGCGCAAATGGGCGTTGGCCGCCGCGCCGATCTGCATGAGATTGTTCTTGCACTGGGTTCGCCGCATCGACTCGCGAACCGTGTTGACCGCCGGCAAAAGCAGGCTCATCAAGATGCCGAGAATGGTAATGACCACCAGCAACTCCACCAGCGTGAAACCGCTCCGTCTGAGAGCGCCAAGGTCTGTTCGACTGCTGAACATCGAGTTTCTCCAATTGCCTCTCGCGGGGGGCCTTGACCTTGTCGTGCCTGCCCGAGGCCGTCGGCGGCAGGCCAACGACCGTATTGTCGAGTGGCGAGGCCCAATTTGTCAAGCGCCGGCCAAGATTTCTATCAGAAGTTGTATTCCAATCGCAGACTTACGCCGTAGGCGCCCATTTCACCGGCCGAATCGCCGTTGTAGATGTCCGGATCGCTTAGCCGGCCTACGTTCCACCAGTACTCCGCGGTGGATCCGAGCAGAATGTCCAGGTTGGGGCGGCTCGGGGGCCGCCAATCGAGTCCCAGAAAGCCGCTGAGTATCGGCACCTGCTGGTCATTCGGGTAGTCGATCTCCGTGCCGACGCCGCCCGTCGATACCTGCACGAATTTTTGTTCGACCTGGCCAAAGAGCAGCCCGCCGTCGAGACGGCCAACCCATCCCAGGCCCCAAGGATTCCGCCGGCTCTTCAGTTCCAAGGCGGCGTGCGGGCCGATTCCCCAAAAGTCAGCCTCGATGCTGCGCTGGAAGATCCCGCTGCCGCCTGCTGCTGCGCCCACGGGTTCGACGGCCTCCGAATCGAAAGACCCGCCCGCGAACCGCATGCCGATCCGCCACTTCATGAGCCAATTCGCTCCTAGCGACGTTTCCGTGGCGGCGTAGTCCACGTCTCCGAAGTTCATGCTGAAATGACTTTTCAACGTCGCGGCGGCGTCGGGGCTCGCCGCTCCGCCCAAGGGCAATGTGCCAACCCCTTCCGTCACCAGAAAGCGATAGCTGACGTCCACTTCTCCAAAGCCCGACGGCAACCGATAGCCGAATTCGAAGCGCGGGGAAACGGTCCAATTGAGGGAGGCCATGGGCACGAACACGATGCCCGACATGGGTGTATACGTGTTGCCCACATTGCTTTCCAGATGGGTCTTGAGGAGGTCCATTTCCACGTCGAAGAGCCAACCCGGATGCGGCAGGCAATAGGGGTCCAAGAGCGAGTCTTGCGCGAAGTAAGGGCATTCCATATCAGGGCATCCATAGCCCTGCGCGGCAGGGGCCGGCTGGAAGAGCGTCTTCGGCTGGTCGGGCGGCCGAGGCAAGCCGGGCAACGGATCGGGCTCGGTTGAACCGGCTAGGCCATCGGACGTTGGAGGTCGGAGATCAGAGGTCGGAGTTTGGAGGTCGAAGTTCTGACCTCTGACCTCTGACCTCTGACCTCTGTCTTCAAAGGGCGCCTGCGCACTGGCTGGAACGGAAATCGCGACGCTGAAAGCGGCCAATCCGATGAAGATGAATGTCAATCGGACCATTTTTCTTCTCTCAACCTCCCTGACTGCCGGTTGACACTGCCGGGGCATTGCGACTGGAGCGCTGAATGGGTTCAGTCGCCGGGAAGGACTCCGGCGCGGGGATTGCGCCGCTGGGAGCGACTGCTCCCACACCCAGCGGTGAGGCACTCGGATGGCAACAGGGCAACGCGGGCAAATGGTCCAGATCGGGCAACGCCGGCACGGCCTGGGGCCTGGCATATTCGAACAAGTCGTCGGTCTGAATCAGGTCCGCCACGCTCGTTACCGAGGTCCAGACCTGCCCCAGAGTCGCCAGGTAGGTCGTCACGTCGGCGGCCAGCGTCTGCTGGGCGCTAACCACGTCGCCAAACGACGCATTGGGGTCGATCTGACGGCGATCGTAGGCCCCGCGATAGGCCCGCACCTGGTCGGGCAGGATGTAGCGGCGATAATACTCCAGCGCTTCCAGGTTATTCTTGTAGTTCATGTACGCGGCGGCCAACGTGTTCGTCAGATTCATCTCCACCCGGTGCGGCTCCTCGCTGGCCCGGACCAAGGCGCCCTCGGCGGCCATGATCGCCCCCTTGTTGCGGTCCCAAACGGGCAGGGGGATGCCCAGCGTCAAAGTCGGGATGGTCTGTTTCGGAGCGAGGCTGTAGTCCTTGTACACTCCCATGTTCACGTCCACGTCGGGAATGGGCGTGACTTGGGCCAGTTTCAAATTGTAGCGGGCCGCTTCAATCCCGTTCTGGGCCGTCAGCACATCCGTGTGGTTGCGAAGCACATAGGCCAGGATGGCGTCATAATCGTAGTAAGGGATCGACGAATCGACGCGTCCGCCGACTTCCGAGAGCGGCAACTGCCGCACGTTGATGGTCGATACGAGTTGCTTCCACGCGTAGTAATAGGTCTGGATCGATTGCCGGTACGCCAGCCGCGCGGTGAAGGCCTGTGCCCGCAGCGCCGCCGGTTCGTAGGGGGCCGCGAACCCGCCCGAGAGCAAGTTGGCTTGGAGCCGATAGACTTCGTCGGTGAAGTGGGCCAGGGCCCTGTTCACCCGGACGGTCTCCTTGGCCACGAGCACCGCAAAGTAGGCGTTGCGGACCCGGGTGGACAGATCGCTACGGGCCCGCCGCAAGGCCAGTTCGGCCGTGTGCAGGGCCATCTCGGCCGCGGCGGTCTGCAAGCGGAGCTTGCCGGCGGTCTTGATCGTCTGGTCGATGCCAACTCCATCACACCCCGGAGTGCTGCCGTTGTTCGACGGCGTGAACTGGTAGCTGACGGTCGGATTGGGATAGGCGTTGGCCTGCAGCATGTTGCCGCGGGCCGCTTCCACGTCGCTGGCCGCTTGCTTGAGCTGGGGACTGTTGACCGCGGCGATGTGCTGCAAGTCGGCCAACGTGAAAGGCCTGCCGCCGGGCCCTGCCAGGGGAATCGGCTCGACATCCAGCGGCGGCAAGGGCGGATACAACCGCTCGATTTCACGCTGCCGGGCCGCGGGATCCTTCGAGACTTGGATCCGCCGTGCTTCCGAACCGGGAACCTGCGGCGGAATGTCGAGGTCCACATGCCGCTCCGGAGGCTGCTGGCCGGCAAGCGGCTGGATCGCCGGCTGATCGGGCACCCGGTGCTCCGGGTCGGCTGCCAATTCGTTGGCCGGGCGCCATTGACTCATGGCCGTCGTCGTCTCGCCTTGCAGCCAGGCGACCGTCCGCACGTCCGTGCCTGCGCGGGGCGGGGCGGAGGCGCCTTGGTTTACAGGAGGTGTCGCGGGCGCAACCGCGGGCGTAGCCGGTGGAGTCGCCGCCGGCGCCGGGGCTTGTTGATCATAGGAATGTGAAGTCAGTTCGCTAACCGATTGATCGACTCGAGACCGGGTATTATAGACGCACCCGCTCAGCAGCAAAACCACGGCAATCGTGAAGCGCTTGTTATTTGTCATGCTAAGGCGCCTTTGAGCGGCGACCACGACCACGACCACGACCACGACCATGGGTACATGGTGCCCGACATGGTGCCCGACATGGTGCCCGACATGGTGCCCGATCCGAATTGTCGGCAATTGCCGTTTCTTCGCCCAAAGTCGCAGATCCGCGCCAGCGGTCAAAATAACGACAGCCCGTATTGTTGTTGCCTTCGGCCGAACCGGCGCATCCCATACATCAAAAACCTTCTGCGCGGAAAATCCGCTACATCCGTCATGGATTAGATCGTGATTCGTTCAAGACACGAGCGCGGTGGGCAGAATTTGCACAGATGCGAAGGTTCCGGCCTTACTTTATTCGTTGTGAGAAGGGGAGGGACTGCGTTTCACGGGGCCTTTTCGCGGCCTGATCCGCCACGCCGGGTCCGCGTGCATCTCACTCTCCTGGCCGGGGAATCAGGCGAAACGGCAAGCAGTCAGTTGGGCGCCGGAAAACCAGGAGACCTGCAAAGTCCGGCAAACGGCACTCGTAGTCCCGCCCGGGCACCATGCCGGGCACCATGTCGGGCACCATGTCGGGCACCATGTACCCATGGTCGTGGTCGTGGTCGGCGGAGATTGTGCGTACAAGGACCGGCTAAGGTCGGGACTACGAGCGACTTTGCAACTCCCCGGCCGGAGAACGAACGTATTTTGGCATGCTGTTCGACGAAGGTTACTTCCTACCCGCGTAGTCGATCTCGTACCAGACCGTTTTACAGGTGGGGCCGATCTTGAACTCCGCCGCGCTCAGGCCGGCCGCCGTGGCGGGAATGCCCGGACCGCGCTGGCCGCGATCGTCGAGCGGGTAGAGCACCGGCAGCGCCGCACCGCACGGAATCCGCACGGTCGCGGCCACCGGCTCGACCAAGCTGGGCGGCTTGCCCCAGTCGCGGCCGACCGTGCTGCGCGCCTCGTCCCGCCAGCCCATATTGGTGTTCTCGGTGATCCCGGCGGCAACCAGCAACGCGCGACGCGGGCTGCGGTCGAAAGATTCGCCCTCCAACAACGTCAGCGAGATCGTACACCAGTTGCTCCGCGTCTTGCCGACGGTCACTTGCACGCCGTGGCCCAAGTCCATGGACTGATGATCAACGTGTCCGATGACGGCCTTGGTCTTCGCGCTGCGAAGTTCCAACACGCCCTGGTCCTTCCCCGGCAACCGCCAGGTCAACTCGCCCGTATCCGACGTCTGCCGTTGCTCGGCCAGCGGCGCCGCAGCCGGCATGGGCGACTTGCCGGAAACGTCCAGCGCGATACGGTGAGCGGCGGCGTACTTGAGGTCCAGCCCGAGTTCTCCGACCGGGAGCACGCCCCAAGCGTGCCCCTTCCGCGCGATCAGGTCGATCTCCTTGTCGGGCGGCAGCGGCACGCGCAGCAACTGTTTCGCGGGGACCAGGTCGCCGCGGCGGAAGAGGAGCGAGGCGACGGGCAGGTTGGCCATGATCGTGGGATGCTGCCCGATGCTGAAGAAACCGGGGATGCAGCCGGCCTTGGTCTCCTTGTCCTCGTGCGAATAGGTATAGAGGAAAATCGCATCCCAGTCCTGCAGCGCAGCGAAGGCGGCAATGAAGAGCGGGCCTTCGCCGGCGTGCGTGTTCGGCGCTGGGTGGTTGTACTCGCTGACCATGTGCGGCTTGCCCGCCACACGCTGGAAGGCCAAGGGCGTCACTGCATTGCTGTCCGGATAGTCGACCATTGAGATGTTCTTCACGAACCAGTTGTCCATGTCCCACGGCTTGCCGGGGAATTGCGGGTGCTGCCAGTAGGCGTGCGAGTCGACGACGTCCAGGTCGGCCATTAAGTTCGGCGTCGATGTCGCCACGATCGTCCCGACGATGGGCACTTTCACGCCCAACTCTTCCTTCAGGAAGCGCCGCATCCCGGTCCAGTGTTTGCGTTCGGTTTCCCAGAGGAAGCGGATCCAGTCCTGGCGTCCGCCGGGCGGCAGCGTCCGCGCTTCGGCAACCTTCGGCGCGCGGATGTTGCGCTTCTCCAGCGATTCGCCCTCGGCCAGCCCGATGCGTCCGCCGGGCTTGAGGGAGAGTCCGCCGACGCGAAACTCGGCGCCTTGCTGGTTCATGTCGCCGAAGTTCAACCGCGCGTTCTCGTCGTCCTCGCTGGCAATGAAAGTGAAGGAGAACGGCCGCGGTTCCCTGGTCAGAGCCAGGCTGGTCCCGAGTCCCAGGTTGCCCCAGGGGTCGTGGGCCTGCATAAGGCTGAGGCTCACCTTGCGGGGGCGATCGGCAGCGGCGCGGAAGCTGACGGTGTAGACGGCGCCCTTCGTGACGGCCAGCTTCGCCTGGTTGAACTGCACGTGCCAACTGGCGCTGCCGGGTTTGCGGACGCGAAGCACGGCCGTACCGGCTTGGACCGACGCATCGACCGCTGCGCCCTCGTGCTGCTCGACATTCCAGCCCTCCAGGTTCCGGGCCAGCCCGGCGTTGGCGAGCATCTCCGTCGCGAGAGGTTCGTTGTGCGCCCCCCATGCCTTGGAGAGCGCCGCCGTACGGGCATATCGCCCAGCGAGCCATGTGTTCCATTGCTTGCGGAGGTCCAGGGAAAAGACTTCGGGCAGGGCATCGAAGTCGCCGCCCAGCCAGGTGTGGATCAGGCCGTTCTCGTTGTTGATCTCGACCAGCGCCACCGCGGGGTCTTCGGCGTAGGTGAGTTTCGTGTAGGGGTTGCGGTGCGTGAGCAACTGCCGCGCGTACCGCTTCTGCGCCTCCATGTGCGGCGCGTGGAAGAAACCGACGGCGTGCGCGGTCTTCCAGTCGAGTTGGTTCACCGAGGCGTCCACGCCGTCGCCAACGCCGAAGCGGCGGCCGACCAACAAGTTCAGGTTGGCGTAGATCCCTTGCTCCTTGAGCCGGGCGATGAAGTAATCCAGGCGATCGAGCGCATCGGCGTTCCAGTTCCGGCTGTCGCCGGACTCGTAATCGATCAGCCGGGGCAGGCCCCACGTGGCATCGAGAAAATGGAACCGTACCGCGTTCAGGCCGAACTTGGCCATCCGCGCGGCCACCTTGCCGGCCGTTTCATGGTCCGGGAAGTCGGCGGCAGCGGTCAGATTCGAGCCGAAGAGCCGCAAGCGATGGTCGCCGGTCCACAGGTGGCCGTCCTTGACGCGCACGAAGCCGGCATGCCCCGCAGGCTTATCCAGCGTGCCGCTGATATTGGTGGGCCCCGGTGAGGCGTCGTCCCAAGGCGGCGCGAAGGGCACCAGATTCGGATCGCCGTCAATCGAGTTCGCCGGTTCGCCTTCGCCCGGCTCAAAAGTGGTGCAGGAAACGATCCGCCCGCGGCTGCGATCGGTGTGGCGGCGGGCCATCGTGCCGGCGGCCGGGAGCCGCCGCGTTGCGGGCGGAAGCCGGCCAAGCTCAGGGGTCGGTTTCTCCCCGGCCGGCAGCAGGCGCAAGACGTAGGAGAACTTGGCCGGTTTCGACCAGACAATGTACTTCTCCAAGGGACGCGGGCCGCAACCGTTCGAGCCGACGCCCAGCGTCTTGGCGCTCAGGCAGAGCACCGTCGCTTTGCTGGCCGGCAAGTCGATCTTGTACTCGACCGGAGTCATCTGTTCATCGGTGTGCGGCAATGCCGACACTTGCAACAGGTCGCCGTCGGCCTGCGCGAGCAGGCCCGGAAGTCCGCCGCCGGTCAGCGCGGCCCAGCGGACGTCTTCGTGATTGGCCCGTTCCATCGGTTTCTCGTAGGCGTACTGTTCGTTGACGCCCATGCCGTACAAGCCCACGTCGAACCCGCGTTTGCGGTCGGCATAGTTCTCCATCGGGCCGCGACCGAGGAAGTCGAGCCGGTCCAGACGCTTGTCGAGCAACAAGCGGACGCCGAGCCGGCCCAGCGGGATCTTCGGTCCCGCGAATTTGACGTCGTTGGCCACGGCGATCGCGCCGTCGCCCGTGATCGTGTAGGCCGCGGTGTGCGCGGCGCTGAAACCGTTCTTGCCATCGGCCTGGATTTCGGCGACGACGCGGACGGAAGCGGGACCGGTTTGCGTTGCGTTGATCTGGAGGACCTTGAATTTGAGGTTGTCGAGCCCGTATCTATGCCACTCGTCATAGGCCCATATGTCGTCGTTGCGGTGCGGCGCGCGCCAGAGGTGCAGACGTGGTCCCCAGCCGGCGGCCAATACGTTCACGCCGTCCCGGCGCAGCGCGGTGATCATGCCGCTCACCTTGTGGAAGACTACCGTAAATCCTTCGCCCGCCACGGTGATCGTCTTGTCGTCCTGCGTGAGCGTGACCGGCTGGGCGGCGGTCGCGGCGCGGGACGGCGCAGTGATCGGCAATTGGAATTGCGCGGCGGCGATTTCATATCCCTTCTTTGCCCAGCGCTGGTCGGCGGCGAGCGCGAAAGAGAGGCGGAGGAAGCACTCGGCGCCTGGCGCGGGCTGGAACTTCCGAAAAGGAACGGCGACGCTGGCTTCCTTTCCCGGTCCAATCGTCGGCAGGGCCAGCATGCCGTGCTGGATTTCGACGCCGTCTTCGCTCAGCGACCACGCAGCGTTGAATCCGGCAAGGTCGATGAACTGGTACTTGTTCTTGATCTTCACCGTAGCGGCGTCCAAATCGACCGGCTCGATGCCGATCCATTGGAAAGCGCGCTTCATCTCGGCGTAATGCGGCTTGGGCGAGCGGTCGGCGGCGACAACGCCTTTGTGGATGAAGTAATGATCGTTGGGGATTTCGCCGAAGCCGCCGCCATAGGCCAGGATGGGATGCTGCGGATCGCGGCGGTTCCAGAGACCCTGGTCCTGCCATTCCCAGATCGCCCCGCCGAGGATCTCGGGGCAGCGGTCGAAGACGTCGCTGTATTCGCCCACCGAGCCCATGGAGTTGAACATGGCATGGGCGAACTCGCAAATGTAGAACGGCTTGGTGAGCTTCTTGTCCTTGGCGATGCGCTGGAACTCGGCGGGCGTGCCGTACATCTTCTGGTCGAAGTCCGACGGATTGCCCTCGCCCATGCCGAAGCGCTCGTAGTGCACCGGGCGGGTCGGGTCGATGGCCTTGATCGTGTGCATGGCGTCGATGAAGTTCTTGCCGCGTCCGCCGCATTCGTTGCCCAGCGACCATATGATCACCGAGGGATGGTTCTTGTGGTTCTCGACGTTGGCCACGCTGCGATCGATGATCGCGTCGCGCATCCGCGGCTCGTCGTCGAAGCGGCCGTCGTAGCCGTGGCACTCGCAGTTGGCCTCGGCCACCAGCCAGATGCCCCACTCGTCGCACAGCTCGTACCAGCGGGGGTCGTCGGAGTAGTGGCAGGTGCGGACGTGGTTGCAGTTGCCCTGCTTGAGGACTTCCAGATCGCGAATCATCTGCGCCTCGGTGACGGCGTGGCCCACGTCGGGCCAATGCTCGTGCCGGTTCGCGCCCTTGAGCTTGATCGGCGTGCCGTTGACGAGGAACTGCCGCCCCTTGATCTCGAGTTTGCGGAAACCGATCCGGGCGGAGAGGATTTCGATCGGCGGCGAGTTCGCCGTTGTGATTGGCAACTCATTCTGCGTCAAAATGACGGTGTAAAGCGCCGGCGTCTCCGCTGTCCACTTCACGGGATTCGTGACGCTCAACTTGAAGTCAACGATCCATTCTTGGCCAGCTTTCAAGGAAGTGGTCCCTTGGTACCCAGGCGACGCCGTGACCTCCGGTATTAGCTTGCCCGAAGGGTCGTACAGTTCGACGCCCAGGCCGCCATAGGCCGCAGGTTTTTTGCTGTAGTTCTTGACTTTGACCAATACTTCCAGCGTAGCGTCCTTGTACTTCGCATCGAGGTCGGTCTTCACGAAGAAGTCGCGGATGTGGACCTCGGGCGCGCTCCACAGGGTGACGTTTCGAAAAATGCCCGACAGCCGCCACATGTCCTGGTCCTCGAGAAAACTGCCGGCGCTGAAGCGATAGACCTCGACGGCGACCATGTTCTTGCCGGGCTTGACGTACTTGGTGACGTCGAACTCGGCGGCGTTGCGGCTGTTGATGCTGTAGCCGACTTTTTGGCCGTTGATCCACAGGAAGAACGCCGAGTCCACTCCGTCGAAGGTGAGGAACACTCGCCGGCCGCCCCAGCTTGCCGGCAGATCGAACTCGCGGCGGTAGCTGCCGACCGGGTTTCGCTCATCGTAGGCCGTCCAGTCCCGGGGCGGCTCGCTCATGACGTGCGGGAAATCCCTTTGGAAGATATAGCCGTTGTTGCGATAGTAGGGCGTGCCGTAGCCCAACACCTGCCAGCACGACGGCACCGGGATCTCCTTCCAACTGGAAACGTCAAAATCCGGCTTGTAGAACTCGACGGGGCGCAACTCGGGCCGCTTCACCCAGTGGAACTTCCACGCTCCGTTGAGGACGCGGCAGAACGACGAGGCATGCCGGTTGGCCGCCAGGGCCTCGGTCATGTCGGCGTACGGCATGAGCGTGGCGTGCCATGGCTCCTTGTTGATGCCCAGGCACTGCGGGTCCTCGATTTCCGGCGGAAACGGCGCGGCCGAGGCCGAGGTTGCCGATCCTCCGCCCAGCGGCAGCATCATGGCCATGACTGCGAACATCGTTTTCAATCCCCGTTCCTGTTGCACGGATCTCGTCCTTTCGACTGGTGTCTGCCAATGCGAGTCCGCCCGGGCATGCCCCGGGCAACGATAGTCCTCCCATTTTAGTAAGGCTGTACTTGATCTTCAAGATCCGCTGTGGCATAGTACCTGGCATGAGGATCTTCCGTGCCAGGGTAAGAGCGGATCTGTAGTTGACCTACCCAAACCAATACGACGATCGAGAGGAGAAAGCTCATGGCGCAATTTGCGGTGAATCGGAGCGGGCGGAGGGAGTTTTTGACTGCTTCAGCGGCTGCGGCGGCCGGCCTGCTGCTGGGCCGCGAGGCCAACTCGGCAGAATCCGCGCCCGCCACGTTGCCCACGATCGCCCTGGGGCGGCACCGGCTGACGCGACTGATCGTCGGCGCCAACCCGATCGCCGGCTATTCCTACGTGGGCCACGAGATGGACCGGGAAATGAAGGAGTACTTCACGGTCGAGCACACGCTCGACATGTTGCAGCGCTGCGAGCGGGCTGGGATCAACACCCACCAGTTCTCCTTCGCCTCGAAATCGCCCGAGACCTATCGCAGGCTCCGTGAGCAGGGCTCGAAGATGCAGATGATCTGCCTGCACTCGAAGCGCGCGGAGATCCAGATGCTGGCCGACCTGACGCAACCGTTCGCCATGTCGCATCATGGCGGCGTGACCGACCGCTTCTTCCGCGAAGGCCGCGCCACCCAGGTCCATGACTTCGTCAAGGCCGTTCACGATCACGGGCTATTGGCCGGCGTGTCGTCTCACAATCCGGATTGCATCAAGCGGATGGCCGATGAGGGCTGGGAAGTCGATTTCTTCATGACCTGCTTCCACTTCCTCACGCGGCAGACGCCGCCGCCGGGCAAGGGCGGCAAGGAACCGGCAATCTTCGCGGGGCCGAAGGGCGAGCCGACGTTCTATCGCGACGATCCGCCGGCCATGTGCGCAGTGATCCGGCAGGTGAAGCAGCCCTGCCTGGCGTTCAAAATCCTGGGGGCCGGCCGGCGCTGCGCCAGCCAGGAGGAGGTCCGTGCGGCTTTCGAGTTCGCCTACAAGAACATCAAACCGTCCGACGCGGTGATCGTGGGCATGTATCCGCGGCGCTTCGACCAGGTCAAGGCGAACGCCGGTTATGCCAGGCAATTCAGCGGCATGGCGTAAGGCCATTTCAGCATGGAGCAGTCGATGCGATACTTTCAATTCCTCGTTGCGTTTGGTCTCTCGCTCTCCATCAGTGCCTTGGCCGCAGCCGAAGGGCCGAAGCTGGCCGTGGTCAAGCTCACGGCCGCCAACACGGTCGACGAGCAGTCCGCCGGCGTGACGGTCCGCGACTCGCGCGTCTGGCACGGCCAGAACGCCTTGTGCCTGGACCGCGTCACGGGGTCGCGGGTCTACGACAATGATTTCTCGTTCAACTCCGGCTGGGGCATCGCCCTGTGGCGGTGCGCAAGGAACGTGATCAGCCGCAACGCCATCGACTTCTGCGTCCGCGGCTACAGCCATGGCGTCTACAACCGCGGGCAGGACTCCGCCGGGATCTTCGTGTTCGAGCAGAACAACGAGAACGTCTTTGCCGAGAATTCCGTGACGCACGGCGGCGACGGCTTCTTCGGGTTCGCCGGCCGCGAAGCAATCGGCGAGACGGGCGGACATCCGCTCGCCTGGTACAAACGGCGGGGCAACACCGACAACCTGCTGGTGGGCAACGATTTACCAGGTCTTCGGCAAGAAACACCCCGTGGGAGCACGGCCGGAATTGCGCGGCCGCCAGAACATCATCATGACCGAGTGGGGGCCATGGGACCATGTCACGCCGCTGGTGCGTCTGGTCAAATCTGCCGGCGGGTTGGCCGTCTACGAGGTCCTCAAGGTGCCTGCGGCGGACGTGCGGGTGGAAACCGTGGGCGACCACGTGCGAGGCGCGCTGGCGCCGGTGCCGGGGAAGACCGACGAGTCACGGGTCACGGTGAGCGCCGTCCAGCCCGGCGTGCGATCCTATGTGCTGAAGGTGCAGGCGGCGGGCAAACCCCTGGCCGAGGTCAAGGGGACGATGAATAATCCTTAGGCTACACGCTGCAACGGGCGTTGAACGCCACGCACATCGTGTTCGTGCCCGAAGTCCGGCTGCGGAATCGTCACACGTACGGTGGCTTCGCGATGCAGGCTGCGACCGCGAAGACGGGAAAGAACCCGCAGCAGCAAACCAACCACCCATCTACCCCCCATAAGGGCGATTCCGCAGAACACCGCTAAAATGGCACCACCAGCCATCATCAAATCTGGTGTGTCCGACGCGAACAAGACGAGGTTCGACATAATAAGAAGAGTCTCCAACGCAGCAAAACTCAGCAGCTCGTTCTTCCGTGGCAACAGCCGATATTCAGTTACCTCAGTATGACCGAACCTTGCAAAAAAATCAAACACTTTGCGATCTGATTCCAAAGAAACCTCTCGGAATCCCGCTAGATCACTGATCTTGCATGTCCAATGATGAGGGTTTTTCGGCTCAAATACCCCCACAAACGTGACATGTCCTTACATAAGAGGTGTGGTTTATTGCTGAACACTCGTTGCGTGCTTCCCTTTTCATCAACTTCAGGAGACACGGGGAAGGCAATCGAACTTGCCGGCCAGGAAACTGCGGAGGCTTGCCAGGACCGACTCGGCCATGCGGCGGTTGGCCTCGGCCGTGTTTGAGCCGATATGCGGCGTGAGCAAGACATTCGTGAGATTTCGCAGGTCCTTTTCCGCGACGGTCGGCCGATACGGTTCATTCTCGAAGACGTTGAGTGCCGCTGCGGCGAGTCGGCCGGCGGCCAAGGCATCGTAGAGCGCCGCTTCATCAACCAGGGCGCCGCGGGCCGTGTTGATCAGCAAGGCCCCCGGATTCAGGAGTTCCAGACGTTCGCGGTTGATGAGATGCCGGGTGGCTGCGGTCGCCGGGGCATGCAGAGTCACAGCGTGGGCCTGGCCGAGAGTGGCGGCGAGGTTGTCGGTATACTCGGCGGCGCCGGCCGCGGCGAGAAGCGCTTCCAACGGGCGGCCTTCGCGGCGTTGAAAATCGTCGGCGGGCCGTGAACCGACCGCGATGACCCGCATACCGAACCCGAAATGGGCCGCCGTGGCCACGCGCCGCCCGATGGCCCCGAAGCCGACTACGGCCAGTGTCTTGCCGCGGAGTTCCATTCCGGCCGTCGGATTCCATAGGCCCTGGCGAAGTCGAAGTTCCTGACGGCTGATTTGCTTGGCCAGATTGCCCAGTAGCCAGAGCGTGTGTTCGGCAACGCTGTCGTCGAGTGTGCCCGGTGTGTTGGTGACGAAGATGCCATGCCGGTGCGCCAACGACTTGTCGACATTGTCGTGGCCCACGCCGAAGCGGGCCAGCAGGGCCGGTTTTCCCGCCGCTGCTCGCGCCAAGGCTTCATAAAGCGGCCCTTCGTAACGCTCGCTGCCGACGACAATCGCACGGGCGCCGCAGTCGAGCACTGCGGCCGCCAGGGCCGATTCCATTTCCGCCGCGGGTTGGAATGCGACATCGGTCGCGGCATGGAATACGGATTGGCCTTTGTCGTAAGTCTTTTCGGTGACGAGGATCCGCGGCAACATGAATCGTTCTTCATTCCGGGACGACCGGCCGAGTGGCGTCGATGCGCAGCCAGCAGAAGAAGCCGATCGCGTACATGCCGGCCGCAATGAGGAAGATAGTCTGGTAGCCGGGCATCTGGCCGAGATTCTTCTCCGCTGCCGAGAGGGCTTGCACATCGACCCCCTGACCCGCCGCGTGGGACTCCAGCGCCCTGGCCAGCACGTAGCCGGAGACCAGGTTCGCCATCGTGCCGCCGAGGTTGCCGATCATGTTCATTAAGCCGGCGACGATGGCCGAATAACGCTTGCCGATGTCCTGGCACAAAGCCCAGGCCGACCCCATCGTCAGGTCCGTGCAGAAACCGGCGGCCATGATAATCAGGAAGATGGAGGAAAGGCCGCGCCCCGCCGAGCAGATGCCGAAGCAGATCAGGAAGGCGATGGCTGTCAGGGCGTGCCCCGCCGCACCGAACACGCGGCGGCCCAGCCGTCTATTTCCGCTGCGGCGAATGAACCAGTCGGTGAGGAAACCGCCGACCAGGCATCCGATGGCGCCCATCCACAGCGGTCCGCCTTTGAAGAGCGCTGCAACGATCGGGCTGCTCTGCGTGTCGGCATGTTGTTCGATTGCCTCGCAGAACTGCGGCAGGTAGGTGATGTAGAAGTACCAGCCGTAGCTTTGGCAGGCGTACATCACGCACAACAGCCACAGGTTGCCGCTGGTGAGGATGCGGAGCCAGGGGACACCGGCGTGTCGGGCCGTGGGGGGTGGCCCGCCGGAGCGGATCCAGGCCAATTCGGCCGCGTTGACGCCCGGGTTCTGCTCAGGGTGATCGTGGAACCACCGTGCAAAGCTCAGGCACCACACGACGCCCACCAGCCCGGCCAGCAGGAATGCGATCCGCCACGGCGAGAGAAGCGGCGCCGCGGCCTCGCTGGCCGGCTCCGGCATGATGTGGTGAAGCCCGCCCATCAGGAACATCCAGATCAGCGGAGTGAGGCCCCCCATCATCCGGCCGCACATCCACACCGCCCCCTGGGCGAAGCCGCGCTGCTCGGCCGGAAACCAGTTGTGCAGGGCCCGGGTGATATTCGGAAAGCCGCCCGCCTCGCCCGCCCCAAACAGAAACTGAATGACCACGAGCAGCCCCAGACCGCCCAGCGTCGTGCCTCCCACCTTCAGGCCCACGATCGCAGTCAGCGCAATGAACACCGACCACCACAGCGCGATCCGGATCAGCACTCGCCGCGGGCCGAAGGTGTCGCCCAGCCAACCGCTGGGGACCTCGAATAGGGCGTAGGCCAACGAAAACGCGGCAAAAACGCAGCCCAGATCGGCGACGCTATTGAGTCCTAGGTCGCGGACAATATCGGTTTTCGCCGAGGCAATGCACACCCGGTCCAGGTACGTGATCATCGCCAGCGCAAGCAAAGCCCAGCACACCGTAGCGCACACGGGTAGGCTTCTTGGAGACAACAGGTTCGCCGACAGGATCTGCCATAAAAGCTTGCGCAACGATACGGTTGCGTCTTCTCGTCATCCGCCACGCCGCCGAACCCTGGGCAACCAACGGTCAACGGTTGCGCAGAGCATTTGCGTCCTTTCCCGCGAAGATATTGTATCAAACAGTTGTATCTTGCGCAAATATCCAGTCTCGCAGCCATTCTAGCTGCTGAACGGCAGTGAGGCCGTCGATGGTCGAATGCGTGTTTTGGGGGACGGGTAGGGAAATCTTTCCTTGCCGAGATTCCCCGCGTATTGGGGGGTGGCTTTTCGGGAGCGCATACACTGTATTAGAATCTCTCGGAGTCTGCTACCCCGTCCGATCGTCTTTGCAGGATAACTGGAATGTCCTGCGACCACGCGCTCGTAGTCCCGCCCGGGCACCACGTCGCGCACCATGTACCCATGGTCGTGGTCGGCGGAATTCGCGGCGTCCGAACCGGCTAAAGCCGGGACGACGAGCGACTCCACACTTTGCCTGAGGAGCAGTGCATGCACTACGGCGCGTTTGAAGTTCTGGATTATGTGGTAATCGCCGCTTATCTGTTGGCCATAACGGCCATCGGCATCCGTGCCGGGTTCCGCCGGCACGCCTCCAGCGAACAGTATTTTCTGGCCAGCAAGTCGCTGGGCTGGTTTACGGTGGGAGCGGCGGTCTTCGCATCGAATATCTCGACGATCCACCTCGTGGGCCTGGCGGCCTCCGGCGCCGACGAGGGCCTGGTGGTCGGCAACTTCGAATGGATGGCCTGCTACACGCTGATTCTCTTGGCGCTGGTCTTTGCGCCGTATTACCTGCGGACGCGGATCACGACCTTGCCCGAGTTCCTGGAAAAGCGTTTCGGCCCGCCGGCGCGGACCATCCTGGCCATCATCGGCATCCTGGCGGCGCTGTTGATCCATATCGGCATCAGCATGTTCACCGCGGCCAAGCTTTTCGAGAGCTTCCTGGGCATTCCCATGCTGTACTCGATCCTGGTGATCTCGCTGCTGACGGTCACCTATACGGCCCTGGGCGGTTTGAAAGCCGTCGTGGTTACCGAGACGATCCAGATCTTCCTGTTGCTGGGCAGCGCGGTCCTGGTCACGGCCCTTTCGATCGCCCATCTGCCCTCGCTGGGCATTCACGACGTGACGGCCTTTCGCGAGGCGATGAAGCCCGAGCAGCTCAACATGGTGCAATCGATCGTCGGCCCGGACGGCCATCTCCGCAAGCTGTCCTGGCTGGGCGTGCTTTTGGGGTTCCCCATCCTGGGCATCTGGTATTGGTGCACCGACCAGACCCACGTGCAGCGGGTGCTGGGCGCCAAGAGCGAAAAGCACGGCCAGAACGGCGCCCTCTTCGCCGGCTTCCTCAAGCTCCTGCCGGTCTTTCTCATGGTCTTTCCCGGCACCGTGGGCTACATCATGTTCAAGCACCACCAGGTGGACCTCGGTTCCGGCGCCAAGCCCGACTACAATCTCTTGCTGGCCGGGATGATCAAGCAACTGGTTCCCGTGGGGCTCAAGGGGTTGGTAGCGGCCGGCATGGTGGCGGCCTTGATGAGCTGCATGGCGGCGGCGCTGAATAGTTGCGCCACGCTGATTTCCGTCGATATTGTCAAGCGGATGCGGCCCCGCATGCCTGACACCCGCGTGGTGACGATTGGCCGCGTGACAACCGGCATCATCATGCTGCTGGCCATGGCCTGGTCGACGCAAGGGGGCCAGTTTGGTACGATCTTCGAGGCAATCAACAAGATCCCTATGACCTTCGCCCCGTCGGTAACGACGGTTTTTCTCTTCGGCCTGCTCTGGAAGCGCGGCGACCTGCGCGCGGCGCTGGCCACCTTCGGCGTCGGCTGCACGATCGGCATCACCTATTTCATCATCGACCTGCCCAGCGTGAGCCTGGCGTTGCTGAAAAACTTTCAGCCGGAGCGATTCCAGAGACTGCTGGAATTCTTCGGGGGTGACACCGATCGCTTCCAAGGTCTCGTGACGGATCCCGACTTCGGCCTGGGCATTCCCTTCATGCTTTTTGGGGCGATGCTCTGGGGAGTGTGCATCGCGGTTTATGTCGGCACGAGTCTCCTCACGTCGCCCCCGCCGCGTCAGAAAGTTGACGGCGTTTGCTGGGACCATCCTCTGGCCTTTCTCCGCGGCCGGATCACGGGCTGGAGCGATCCGCGCGTGGTGGCGCTGGTGTTGTTCGTCGTCGTGACGGGATTTTACGCGCTCGATTGGTGGTATTATCATTATTAGATTCCTTCCCCCTTACTTTCATCCCGTCAAGGCCCCTGCCATGAATCCGACTGAACGACCGATCGAGCCGAACCAATCCTGCTGCCCATCCGGGAATTGCGGCATCCCGCGCCGCGATTTCATCAAGACGCTGACCCTGGGAGCCGCCGCGGCGGCTGTGCCCGCGCTGCCGGTCATGGCCGGTCCCTTCGAGGCATCCGAACAACTCGTCCCGGCCGACAAGAAACTCGATCCCCAATGGGTCAAGTCGCTCTTTGACCGCGGGGCCCGCGAGGTCTATCGCGGCAAGGATCTGGAAAAGATCGGCATGCCCATCGGAGGACTCTGCGCGGGCCAACTCTACCTGGGCGGCGACGGCAAGCTCTGGCACTGGGATATCTTCAACAAGGCCATGGGCACCGGCGACGGCAACTACGCCCATCCGCCGCTGCCCTCGTCGCCGCTGGAACAAGGTTTCGCCGTCCAGATTACGGCTGGCGGCGAGAAGCAAGTGCGGGCACTGGACCACACCGGGTTCGCCGACATCACCTTCTGCGGCGAGTATCCGATCGCGCATGTCGATTATCGCGATCCGCAGTCGCCCGTCAGCGTGTCGCTGGAGGCATTTTCGCCGCACATTCCCCTGGACACACTGGCCTCGAGCCTGCCCGCCACCGTGATGCGCTATACGGTCAAGAATACGAGCGGCGGCAAGGTCGAAGTGCAACTGGCCGGCTGGCTGGAAAACGCCGTGGGACTATACACTTCGCCCGGCGATCTGCAGCGCCAAAATCAGGTCTTGCGCAAGCCGGCCTTGTTGGCGATCCAGAGCGGAATCAGCCCCGAGGCGGTGGAGAAGTCGGCTCGTCGCGACATCGTCTTCGAGGATTTTCAGAAAGAGTCCTACGAAGGCTGGACCGTGACCGGCGACGCCTTTGGCAAGGGTCCGATCTTGAAAAGCGACATTCCCGACTACCAGGGCGACGTCGGCACGCGAGGCCCGCGGGTGGTCAATTCGCACGCCTCCGCTCCGGGAGGGAATGTTACGGCGAAAGACGGCCGCACCGGCACGCTCACCAGCAAGCCGTTCACCATCGAGCGCAAATTCATCAACTTCTGGATCGGCGGCGGCAATCATCCGGGCCAAACCTGCATCAATCTGCTTGTCGATGGCAAGGTCGTTCGCACGGCGACCGGGCACAACAGCAATCAAATGCGGCCGGACGGTTTCGACGTGGCGCGGCTTCAGGGCAAGACAGCCCGATTAGAGATCGTCGATAAGGCCACGGGCGCGTGGGGCAACATCGGCATCGGGCCGATCGTCTTCAGCGACCGCCGGCCGGCCAAGGGTGACGAGCAGCACGACGTGGGGACGTTGGCCCTGGCCCTCTTGGAGCCGGTCGAAGCGGACCACGCTGCGTCGGATGTCGGAGAAGGCAAGTTTCCCGCGGCCGCTTTCGCGGCCAATCCGCAGCCACAGGAAGCCCGGCCCGCTGGCCGCAAGCTCGTGGGGGCGATCGTTCGCAAGATGGCTTTGGAAGCCGGCCAGGAAGCAACCGCGACCTTCGTCATCGCCTGGCATTTCCCGCGGCTGAAGCTCAAGGATGGCGGCAGGTTCTATGCCACCCGCTTTGACAGTGCCGCCGCCGTCGCGGAGCACCTGGCGGCCAACTTTGCGTCGCTCGACTCCCAAACCCGTCTATGGCACGACACGTGGTACGATTCGACGCTGCCCTACTGGTTCCTCGATCGCACGCTCTTGAACACGTCGATCCTGGCTACGAGCACCGCGCATCGCTTCGCGACGGGCCGCTTCTGGGGTTGGGAGGGGGTCGGCTGCTGCGAAGGCACGTGTACGCACGTCTGGCATTACGCCCACGCCGTGGCCCGGCTCTTTCCCGATTTGGAACGCGATCTCCGCAAGCGGACCGATTTCGGCACGGCACAGGACCCGCGCACGGGCGTGATCAACCATCGCGGCGACGGCGCCGGACTGGCGGTCGATGGCCAGGCCGGTTGCATCCTCCGCGCCTATCGCGAGCACCAGATGTCGCGGGACGGGGCCCTGCTCAAGGAGCTTTGGCCGCGGATCAAGCTTGCCATGCAGTGCCTGATCCACATGGACAAGGGCGAAGGGCTCGTCGAAGGGGCCCAGCACAACACGCTCGACCAGCCTTGGTTCGGCAAGGTCGCCTGGCTCAGCTCGCTCTACCTGGCGGCGTTGCGGGCCTGCGAGGAGATGGCCCATGAAGTGGGCGACGCCGAATTCGCCCGCACGGTCCGCGCGATCTTCGCGCGCGGCAGCCGCAACCTCGATCGCGAACTGTTCAACGGCGAGTACTACTACCAGATTCCCGACATGGACCACGTCCGCAGCGTCGGCTCGCACAACGGCTGCGAAATCGACCAGGTCTTTGGGCAGAGCTGGGCGTTTCAGGTCGGGCTGGGCCGCATTCTGCCCGAGGTCAACGTGAAGAAGGCCCTCGCCTCGCTCTGGAAATACAACTTCGCCCCGGACGTTGGTCCCTTCCGCAACGCCCACAAGCCCGGCCGGTGGTATGCCATGGCGGGCGAGGCCGGCCTGATCATGTGTACCTGGCCGCAGGGCGAAGCGGCCCGGCTGCAACAGGGCTTTGACTACTACTTCAACGAGTGCATGAATGGTTTCGAGTATCAGGCGGCCGGCCACATGATCTGGGAAGGCATGGTCCAGGAGGGCCTGGCCGTGACCCGCGCGATCCATGACCGTTATCATCCTTCGCGCCGCAATCCGTGGAACGAAGTCGAATGCGGCGACCACTACGCCCGCTCGATGGCCAGTTACGGCGTTTTCCTGGCGGCCTGCGGCTATGAATACCATGGGCCGAAGCGGCACCTGGCCTTTGCCCCGCGGCTATCGCCGGAGAATTTCCGCGCCGCCTTCACGACGGCGGAAGGATGGGGAACGTTCTCCCAGAAGGACAAGGCCGGCCGCCGCAAGGCCGTAGTCGCCGTCCGCTGGGGCAAGCTGGCATTGAAAACGTTGGGGTTGCTGCCGGTTGCCGGCGCCAAGCCGACCGCGGCGACCGTGACACTGGCCGGCAAGCGCGTGGAATCGCAGTTGACGGTTGCCGGCGGCCGGGCGACTATTGAGTTCGGCGCTGAAGTCACGGTGGGCGCTGGGCAGGAGTTGACTGTGGAGTTACTTTCATAACTCCCCGCTGGGCGTCTGAAACTGGGGGCGCATGGTGGGGTCCATGCCATCGCGGGTATACTACAACAATGCGAGTTGCACTCCGGACGGTCCGTGGATTGTCGGACTCACGACCCGGAGCTGGTGCGGTGCACGGCCGACGGGGTCCGGGCGGCGGACAGCCGCGCCCTCATCGTCGTCTGGGACTGGAGTTGGCACAGCGCCGGCATGCCAGACCCCCAGGACGAGATTGTGCGGTCGCTCAAACCGAGCTGGCGCTGATGGCGGATTTCGAGCGCGGCACCGCCATCCGTCGGGGCGGCGTGCCGATGACGGTGGACGAGTATGCCATCTCGGTGGTGGGACCGTCGCCGCGGGCGTTGAGCCGCGCCATTTTCGGCATGTACATCGAGAGGTTACGTAGATTTGGAAGCCGCGGCCACGCGGGCCAGCTTCTCGCGCAGGAAGGCCACGCAACCAGGGACCTGTGCCTCGCTCAGCGAGTGCAATAAAAGCGGCCCCTTGAACCCGTACTGGTGCAGCAGGGAAAGATAGCGGAGGTAGTCGAGCTTGCCGTGCCCCGCCGCCTCGTGGCCCGCGTCGCCGTCGTGGCTGAGGTCCTTGGCATGCGCCATCACGATGTCCTTGCCCACCAGCGCAAAGGCCTGGTCCAGCACGTCGCTCATGTGGGCCAATTCGCCGGCAGGGAACAGATTCGCGCCATCCATCGTGACCTTCAAGTGCGGGGAGCCGATCTCGTCCATCAGCCGCCGCGCCTTCTTCGCCGAATCGACGACGTTATTGACCTCCGGCTCGAAACCCAAGGTCACGCCCAAAGGCTTGGCAATCTCCACCGCGGCGCGGATGCAAGTCACCATGTCGCGCCAGGCTTCGGGCGAACCGTTGTCGGGATGATGCCGCCACATGTTCCCGCGATCGCGCGTGCCCGTGCAGATGTGGATTTTCGACGTGCCCAACGGCTTGCAGGCCGCGGCCAGCACTCCCAATCGCCGAAGACCCGTGCGGCGATGCTCGGCATCGGGATGGCTCATGTTGAAGGTGCCTTGCAGGGCGGCGATCTCGATCCCGCGCGCGGCCGCCTCATGGCGAATCCGCTCGGCAAGTTCCGGGGTGATTTTGTCGGGCATATCGGCCAGGCCGGCGTTGTCCATGCTGAGCTGCACGCAGTCCAGCCCGGCGGCCTGCACGGCATCCAACCGCGCCTCCAGCGTGGGGCGCCCGAAGGTCCCCAGGAAGATGCCGATTTGGATGAGCGGGGCATCCTGCTTGGCGGGCTTGTCGGGTTCCGCCGCCGTGATCTTCGCGAAGGTCGCCCCGACCGTCAGGGCGCTTGCCGCCTTGAGCAAGTGGCGGCGAGTCCAGAGCTCAGCATTTTTGCGGGTTGCGTTGAACATAAAACACCGAGGGAGTAAAGATTGGGGATTAGAGGGGAGTTCCTTTGCCGTCAGAAAGCACTTTCAGGTTAACGTCGCGGCGCGGCCGGTACAAGTCCCGCTTGCGGTTTCCCTTACGGCGGAAGCCGAGACGTTGGTTGACACGAGAGGGCGAGTTTTTTGCCACCCGCGGTGGCCCCCCTATGGACTCGTGGCGATGAAGATCGCTCTAATGGTGTTCGCAAACCCCTCCCCACCATTCCAAGGAGACGTCCGTGAATCCTGTAAACTCTTCCTCAAGGCGGATCGCTTTGGCCCTGCTGACCCTGTGCGGCGTGGCGATCGGCCAAACCGTCGCCGTCAGCGGCGCAGCGATGGGCGCCGACGCTCCGCCGCGTCCGCGCGGCCAGGCGCAGACCGGCGTCTGGACCGATGTCACGCCGGCGGTCTTGAACCTGACGCCCACCTACGATCCCAGCGGCAACTACGGCGTCAATGACGTGCTGGCCGATCCGGCGCGGCCTGGCGACTTCTACGCCTTCGTCAATTAGCGATTCTTCGATTTCGCCTTGAGTTCGTCCACATCGCGGCGGAGTTTCTCCACTTGGGCGCGGAGTTCCTGGATAGCCGCGTCCTGGCGACGCTCGCCGACGATCACCTGGGCGCCGGGAGCCGCTTGGCCCGGACGCAGCTCGATCCAGCCGCGGTTCACGGAAGTGCCCGGCGCAAGGTTAATTGTGCCGACGGCGGCAGGCGGGAAGGTCTGACGGAGTTGTCCTTCCAGGCTTCGGATTTGCTCCCAAAGCTCGTGGGCCTCCGCCTTCTTGTCGTCGCCGAGCTTCTGCATCTTCTGGTACGCCTGCCACGCCTTTTCGGCCAGCTCATGCTGGCGTTTGATCCGCTCGCCGAGGCTGGCCCGGGACGACGCGAGGAGCTTCTTCTCCAGTGCCTTGCGAGCGGACTCTGGCGTCTGGACATTCTTGGTCTCGGCCTTTTCGGTTTTCTCTTCGATGGTCAGTTCCAGGCCGCCGCCGGGCAGTTGACGGACCTTGGCCCCGGGTACTGTTTTTGCGCCCTTGGTCTCACCTTCGGCCTGAAAGACGAACACTCCCTCCGCGGGCCGTTTGGCCGGTGTCACAGAGATCTTCTGCTTCTGGCCGTCGCGGACGATCTTCAGGGCGAGGGCGTTTTCCTTGGCCTGTTGAATTCCTTGGACCAAATCCTGAACGCTCTTCAGCGTCCGGTCGCCGGCCTTGAGGATCACGTCGCCCGTCTTGATGCCGGCCTTGGCGGCGGGGCTCTCGGGCGCAACCGTTTGCACGACCAGACCTTGATCCGCGGGCAGGGCGAGTTTCTTTCGTTGCTCGGCTCCCAGCGGCTCGACGGACAGGCCGATCCAATACTGGCTGACGTTGCCCAGCGGTGCTCCCGGCGCGCCGCCTGGGACAAGGGTGTACGTTACGCCGCCCTGACCACCGGCCTGGCCCGAGAGGGTAAACGGCTTCTTCAGAGCTTCCTTTTGTTCCTTGGAGAGCAACTCCTCGACCTTCTGGCTGGCGCTCTGGTAGGTCTTCCAATCGAGGGTCAGATTGGGATCGCTGCAGACCTTGTCGAGCAGGGCTTCAACTTTCTTATTCTGCTCGTCGGTGAGCTTGACGCGGGCGAACATCCCCTTCACGTACGTCGCAAGGCGTTGTTTATTGATGGCGACCCGCTGTTGGGGAGTGAGAACTTTGAGAATAACCTCCGGCAGCTTTTGCTCCACCGGCTCGTGGCCGGCGGTCTTCCGCAATTCGCGGTAAGCGGCCTTGGCCTTCTGTTTCTGTTCGTCGCTGAGTTCGACCGGAGCGGTCAAGGCCTTGATCCAGGTCGCTACCTGGTGGTCGGCTTGCTTCTCCTTTTGCTGGGGCGTAAGGACGTCGTCGAGCTTCTTCTGCGAATCCTTCATAACTTGGTAGAGCGGGGCGTAGAGTTCCTGATACGCCTTCGTCGCCTTGGCAATGGCGTCCTTGTCGTTCTTCTGGTAGGCCTCGCTGATCGCCTTGCTGGCGGCGGAAAGCTGCTCGGCCTGCTTGCTCTGGAACTCTCGCATCGCCTTGTCACGGCTTTCGATGACCTCGGTGATCGCCTTCTTCTGCTCGTCGCTGAGGCCCACAATCGGGTCCAGACTCGCAATGTGCCATTGGGCCATGGACTTCGATTGCAGAGGGACCACCGGCCGGCTCGTTTCCGTTTTGACGCCGGCTGGGGAGGGATTGGGTCGCTGGTCGCCGGCCCGGAGGTTCGCGGCAGTCGCCAGCACGATTGCGGCAGTCAGTAATGCCAAACGCTTCATAACGATCTCCTCAGAAGGGCCAGAAGTCAACTCCTCCGCGAAAGGCCCAGTTCGGCGGAGGATCGGGGGTACGAGTTCTTCGCTAGGATCGACCTCCAAGTCCGTCCAGTCTTTGCGGACGGACTCGGAGGTCCATCCTGCAGATGCCGGTTCTTGCGTGTCGCGGCAGGAACGCTCACAACATGGGATCGGACGTACTCGGCGGCGGTTCCAACCCAAGCGGCACCGGTATGGGAGACTCGATGCTCGACGCATCTTTACTCATATACGATACGATCGGCGAGCTCCCGGACATATCGATCAAGGAATAGGAGTTGAGATCTTCCACGACGACAAACGGCGGGCTGTCCATTGCGGCAACCTCTGTTTCGGCAGGCTCGCTGCCGGGAAGTGCCTGCTCGTTGCCCGGCGCAGTGCCTGCAGCGGTCGCATCCTCCGCGGCCATGGCGGCGGGCGCTGCGACCGGCGGTTGGGGAGCGGGGCGGGCGCAGATCATGGCAATAACGACGCAGGCAGAGACCGCAATCCCCGCCACCATGGTTATGGTGGCCGCGAGCCGTCCGGCACGCGCACCAAGACGCGGAACCGGCGGCGACCAGGCCGGTCCGGGGTATCGCTGCGCATCGAGCGCCAGCGCAAGCTGTTCCAGGCCCTCGAACAAGTTGCCGGGGCCGTTGTCGGTTTCGTAGTCGGAATCGTTGCTGATCATGGCACGTCTTGCAAGATTTCCGGAGGGTTCATTTCAAAACCCCCTGCCGGCACGAGGAAAAGCCGGCTCGGAGTCAGTTTTCAAATAATCTCTAAGTCGTTCCAGCGCGGCCGACACCGTCGACTTCACCGTCCCCTCGGCACAGCCCATGGCCTCGGCCGCCTGGCGGATGCTCATCCGCCGCAGGTAGCGGCAGGCGATGGCCTCGCGCTGGCGGACTGGAAGTTCGGCGATGGCCTTCATCAAGAGTTGCAACTGCTCCGGCTCCTCAAGGCCTGTCGCCGGATCGCCCGAAGCACGAGCCTCACTTGAACACTCTTCCAGAGACAAGGTCGCGTGCCGGCGCCGCTCGCGCCGCTGCTCGCGACAAATATTCACGACGAAGCCGCACAGCCACGCCAGGGCGTCCGATCCCGGCCGCCATCCGCGTCGCCCCGCGAAAGCCCGCAGCAACGCCTCCTGCACCGCCTCGATCGCGTCTTCCTGCCGCAGGCCGCAGGCCAGCGCGAGTCGAAACAATTCGTCCCCAACGGCAGCCGCCAGCGCGCCATACGCTGCGTCGTCGCCCGAGCACGCCCGCTGCATGTACACGTTGATTTGCGACCGATCGATGAACATGAGTTCTACCTATACTTGTCCGCCATTGCCAAAAGGTTCAGACCAGGTGTGGAACGGGAACGTGTTATCCGCAGTAAATCCCGTGAGGGCAAGCAGTTACATGCGACTGAGTCTATTCTATCAGAATGCAACCGGCAGTGCACAACGAAGCTGGACCATTTGGTAGCCGGGGAGGGGCGGAGTAGAATAGGCAGCAGCAGAAGCCCCTGGCAGGGCTCGAAAAGCCGTGACGCCGCAAGAGACCCTCGCGACCGCGCCCCATCAACTCAACCGTTGGAAATGATGTCTGAACAGCTTGGACCTGGGGGGAGTCGGCCGACGGCTAATGTCGCCGCCTCCGACTGCAGCTACGACCAGGTTCCCTACCCCGCGCAGCCGTTTGTCGAAACGCATCCCGATCGGTTGGCCGCGACGGGGACCCTGTTCGGCATGAAAGTCCGGCCCATCGACCAATGTCGCGTGCTGGAATTGGGCTGTGCCCGCGGCGGCAATCTGATTCCCATGGCGGAGCAATTGCCCGGAAGTCAATTTGTCGGAATCGATCTCTCCCGCGTGCAGATTGCCGAGGCCCGCGGACTCGCGGAGGACGTGGGACTGAGGAATATCGAGTTTCACGGCCTGAACATCCTCGATTTCGACGCCCGTTTCGGCGAGTTCGATTACATCATTTGCCACGGTGTCTACTCCTGGGTTTCTCGGCAGGTCCAGGACAAGATTCTGGAAATCTGTTTCACCCGATTGAGGCCGCAAGGCGTGGCTTACGTGAGCTACAACACCTACCCCGCCTGGCACATCCACAGCATGGTCCGCGACATGATGTACTACCATGCCAGCCGTTTCGCCGATCCCCAGACGCGGATTCGAGAGGCCCGCAGCCTGCTCGACTTCCTCATCCAGAGCACACCCGAAAATGCGCCCTACGGCATGCTCTTGAGGTCCGAGGCCCAGGCCCTGCGAAACAAAGAAGATGGATATTTGTTTCACGACGAGCTGGAAGAAATCAACACGCCGATCTACTTTGCCCAGTTTGCCGGACAGGCACGGGCTAAGGGCCTCCAGTACCTTGCGGAGGCCGACTTGTCTTCCATGTGGAGCCGCCATCTGCCGCCCGGAGTGGCTGCCTCGTTGGAGCGATTGACGGCCGACCTCATTCAGCGGGAGCAATACATGGATTTCGTGCGGAATCGCCAATTTCGCAAGACGCTGCTGTGCCATGCGGAGGTGAGACTAGATCGCGAACTGCGGCCGGACGGTCTCGGCCGGTTCTACGTCGCGGCCCCCTTGGCCCCGGTTGATCCGGCGATCGATCTTCGCGGCTCTAGTCCTATGAAGTTCCGGCATCTGCCCAGTAATCAGGATCTTGCGGCACATACGCCGCTGTGGAAGGGAGCATTGCTTGGTCTGGCGGAGGAATGGCCCGGAAGCATCCCATTCTCCAAGCTCGCATCGGCGGCGCGTGCTCGTGCAGACCTGCAGCCGGTGACGAACAAGGACGACCTATCCAGGGAAGAATGCCTCTTGGGGAAATACATTCTGGAATTGCACCTGTGCGGACTTGCGGAGATCCATGTTAGCCCGTCGGCTTTCTGCACTCAGCCGAGCGAACGGCCGGTCGCCAGCCGGCTGGCACGGCGCCAGGCAGCCTCGGGCAACCGCCTGACGAATCTCCGCCACGAGGTCGTCATCGTGGAAGACCTTGCCCGTCGCATGTTGCCCCATCTCGACGGTTCCAACCATCGCGCTGACCTGCGGCGGATCGCCGATCGGCTTGTCAAGGACGGGCTTGTGGCTGTTCCCGAGGGGGGCAAGCCCGGCGAAGAAAACCAGGATTTCGAGGCGCGGCTCGCCGACGGTCTCGATCGGGCGCTGCTGGCGCTGGCCCGGGCTGCGTTGCTTACCGGCTAGTGGCCGCCCAAGGGCCTTGATCGTCACGTTGCGAATTGCTGTCATAGGTAGCCGTAGGGTGGGCCGAGTGCAACGAGTCCCACCAAAAAAGAAACCGCGAGATGCTGGGACTCGTTGCACTCGGCCCACCCTATGGCTACGGGCTGCCATCGCATGGCATAGCTGGCAGTTGGCAAGGTTACGATCGAGGCTGCCTGTCCAGCATGCCTCTTTTTCCTGCCTTCTCCCCGGGATGAAATTCGGCTGGCCGCAAGAGCGACGGTCGATTTACACCCCCCTTGGTATAGTTGTGGCGGCCGATCTGAGACGCCATTGGCGGCCGGGGAACTCGTCGTTTCTCCTGGCCGGCCCATTAATGTTGTTTTTTTCAGCGCTAATTGACAAAAATGGTCAACAGGTGTATGAATTCCCTTATGAAGACCTCGAGCCGCCATCCTCGCCTGCCGTCGAGGCGCCCTGGGAGGCGAGGGTTACCGCTTCGTCACGCCTCGTTCGAACCGTTGGAAGAGCGAAGGCTCTTGTCGATCAACGTCACGCTCTATCGTTACTCCGTCGCCAGCTCCGGCGTGGACGCCAGCGAGACCGTCTTGACGCCCGCCAACGTGGTCGCCGGCAGTTTTGGCAAGCAATTCACCACGCCCGTCGACGGCCAGGTGCTGGCCCAGCCGGTGTATATGGCGGGCGTGAATATCACAACCGGTTCCAGCCCCGGGGTACACAACGTCGTTTTCGTGGCCACGGAGAACGACAGCCTGTATGCCATCGACGCCGGCAGCGGCCAGGTGCTCTGGCAAGACTCCTTCCTCATCAACACGACCGGCGTGACGGTCACCACCGTTCCGTCCGCGGACGTCAATTCCGGCGACATTTCGCCCCAAATCGGCATCACCGATACGCCGGCCATCGACGCCACCAATGGCTACTTGTACGTTGTGGCCAAGACCAAGGCCGTCCATTCCAGCGATCCGTCGGGCGAGGCCCATTACGTCAACACGCTGTACATGGTGGATATCTACAACGGGACCTTCACGAGCACGGTAATTGCCGACACCACCGCTACTTCGAATGGCTCGTACTACAATGCCCCTTTCACTTACAATAGCGGTCCCTATGTGCTGGGCACCGGTGACGGTTCCGTCAACGTGGGAGGGCAGAACCGCGTCTACTTCAATTCGCTGACGCAACAGTTTCGCCCTGCCGTCGAGCTGGACAACGTGACGGTCAACGGCCAGACCGTCGAAGAAGTGGTTTTGGGCAGCGCATCGCATGGCGACAACGGTCCCTACCACGGCTGGATGCTCACCTACAATGCCTCGACGCTGGCCCTGACCGGCGTGCTGAACACGACGCCCAACGGCGGACTGGGCGGCATTTGGGCAGGGGGCGACGGAATCGTCTCCGATCCGGAGGGATACTTTTACTTTGAAACGGGCAACGGCACTTTCGATACGACCCTGAACAGCGCAGGTTTCCCCATCAATGGCGATTACTCCGATTCGTTCGTGAAGGTTGCCGTGGACCCGACCACCAGCCAGAGCAACCAGAACGAGAACGGCTGGGGACTCAAGGTCGTCGACTACTTCACCCCCTGGGACCAGCAAGCGCTCAGCAACGCCGATGAAGATCTGGGGTCGGGCGGACCGACGATCCTTCCCGATTATTCCGCTACCGACCCGAACCCACAGCCAGCCAGCGCGACATATCCCCACTTGCTCGTGGGCGGTGGAAAAGACGGGGTCGTGTACCTGATTAACCGCGACAACATGGGCAAGTACAGCCCTTCGACCAACAATGTGCTGCAGCAACTGGGTACCACAAACCCCTCCAACTTCTCCGAAGGGGCCGTCGGCGGCATCTTGAGTACGCCCGCCTACTTCAACGGACAACTCTATATCACCTCCGGCTATAGCGGACCGATCGACGCCTTCTCGCTCAACAACGCCCAGCTCTCCGTCGCCACCGACTATACGACCGCCGACAGTTTCGGCAATCTCGACGGCTCGCCGACCGTTTCGGCCGACGGCACCGTCAACGGCATCGTCTGGGCCTTGGAGCGCGGGTCGGGACAGTTGCGGGCCTACAACGCCGCCAACCTCAGCGAAATCTACAACAGCTCCACCGTGGCCGCCGACGCCCCCGGTTCGATCATGAAGTTCACCGTCCCCGTGGTGGCCAACGGAGGCGTTTACGTCGGCACCGGCAACTCGCTGGTGATGTATGGTTTGAACGCGCCGCCCACCTCTCCCCCCGCGGCCCCGAGCAACCTGGCGGTCACCAGCTTCTCGGGCTCCGAGGTTTCGCTCTCCTGGACCGACAACTCCAGCACCAGTTCCGACCGCGACTCCGCCTTCAATATCCAACGCTCCACCGACGACGTGACGTTCGCCCAGATCGGCACGGCGGGCGTGAACCAGACGACCTACGTCGACGCGACCGTGCAGCCCTTCACAACGTATTATTATCGCGTCAATGCGAGCAACAGCATCGGCGCATCCGCCTTCAGCAATGTCGCGAGCGCAAACACGCTCGGGCAGCCGGCCGTGGGTGGAGGCGACGGGCTCCTGGGCCAGTACTTCACCTTCGACGGCACCATAGCCGATTTCAATACCGATGCCACTGCCAAACCCCTCCTGACGCGCGTCGATCCCACGATCGACTTCAACTGGAATTATTCGAGCCCCGACCCCGGCGTTGTCCCGCAAACGGATTACGAGGTTGTTTGGACCGGCGAACTCCAGGCCCAGTATTCCGAAAACTATACGTTTTCTACGGACAGCGACGACGGCATCATGCTGATCGTCAACGGCCAGACCGTGATCAACGATTTCACGTTCCATTCCCCGACGATCGACACCAGCACGACTCCGCTGGCGCTGGTAGCCGGCCAGAGCTACTCCATTCAAGTCGACTATTTCCAGGGCGGCGGGGGCGCGCAGGCGGAATTGAGCTGGTCCAGCCCCCACACCCCCTTGGAGGTCATTCCGCAAAGCCAGTTGTTCTCCGGCTCCGCGCCGGCAGCGCCCACCAACTTGCAAGTCGCGGACATTTCGGGCACCCAAACCAACCTTACGTGGACCACCAACTCCACCGACGAGGACGGCTACGAGGTCGATCGCATGCTGGGCAGTTCGGGCACTTTTTCCGCCGTGGCCTTCCTGCCTCCCGCTTCCAATGAGTATCTCGACACGGGTCTGACCCCGGGCAACACCTACACCTATGAGGTGCGGGCCACGAACTTCGTGGCCGACTCGGCCTGGTCCAACCAGGCGGCGGTCACCATGGCGGTGCTGCCCGATGCCATTTCCAGCGCAATGCCCACGACCGTGACCACCAATTCGATCGCCATGGCGTGGACGAACAACGACGACAACGGCACGGAGATTCGCATTTTCCGCCTGTCCGGGCTGGGTGGCAATCCCGTGTTCATCACGACGCTTACCTTCTCGACCGCGACCGACCCTGCGGATGAGCCCTCGTCGTACGTCGACACGGGCCCTGGCGGCCTCGGCCTGATTCCCGGTGCCATGTACGGCTACGAAGTGGAGTGCGGGAATATCGCGGGCTTCTCGGCCGCCTCGTCATTCTCGGTGCAAACGCTGACCAACGCCCCGGGCCAACTCCTGGCCGTGCCGGCCGACGGCCAGGTGACGCTCTCCTGGACCGCTCCCTTCGGGGCACAAACCTTCAATATCTACCGCGGCACTATGTCCGGCGGCGAAAACGCCGCGCCTCTGGCGACCGGCGTGATCGGCACGAGCTTCGTCGACTCGACGGTCACCAACGGCACGCAATACTACTACGAGGTCACGGCGGTCGACACGGGGGGAGAGAGTGCCCGATCGGCCGAGTCGTCGGCCATTCCACAGACTCCCACAGCCTTGGCGCTGGCGCCGACGAAGCTCTCCGCTACGCCTGGCGACAAAACGGTTGTGCTGGCGTGGCAGGCGGCGCCCGGGGCGAGCTCCTATAACGTCTATCGCGGCACTGCCAGCGGCCAGGAAGTACTCGTGGCAAGCAACGTCCCCGGTCCCCAAGACAGCGACGGAGGGCTGACCGACGGCGTGACCTACTATTACGAAGTCACTTCCGTAAATCAGGCCGGCGAAAGCCTGCCGTCCAGCGAGGTTTCGGCCACGCCGCAAGTGACCGCGCCGCCCACGCCCATCAACGTGACCGCCACCGCCGGCAACAACCAGGTGAGCCTGAACTGGTCGCCGGCCTCCGACGCCCTGACGTACGACCTATATCGCTCCACCGTCGAGGGCAATGAAGTCGTGTACGAACAAGGCATCACGGGAACGTCGTTTACCGACACGAACACGACCGACGGCGTCACGTACTACTACCAGGTGAGTGCCGGCAACGGCGTCGGCGAGAGCAATCTGTCGCAAGAAGTCTCGGCCACGCCGCTTCCGGCCTTGCCCGCTGCGCCGGCACATCTGACGGCAACCACCCTGAGCAGTTCACAAATCAGCCTGACCTGGACGGAGCCAGCCGGTACGGCAACTAGCTTCACTCTGGAGCGATCCGTCGACGGAGTGAACTTCACGCCGCTGACCATGCTTGACGGCACCGCCGCCACCTTCGTCGATGCCGCCGGCCTGGATCCCACCACCACGTATGACTATCGGCTGTCGGCCACGAACCTGGCAGGAAACTCGGCCTGGTCCAGCGTCGTCTCGGCCGAGCCGCTCACGGCCGTGTCGTCGCCTTGGACGGATGCCGATATCGGCAGCCCTCCGCTTACCGGCTCAGCCTATGAGTTGGACGGAACCGTCTACGTCAACGGAACGGGCAGCGATATCTGGAACGCCAGCGACCAGTTTCATTACGTCTACGTGCCGCTTAACGGCAACGGCACGATCATTGCCCAGGTAACGACGCAGGGCCAAACCGATCCGTCGGCCAAGGCGGGCGTGATGATTCGCAATACGCTGGCCGCCAACTCGGCATTTGCGGATATGGTGCTGACGCCCGGCAACGGCGCCGCCTTCCAATATCGCGTTGCCGCCGGCAACAATGCGGGACCGAGTAGCGGTAGCACTACCGGTGGAAACACGTACTTTGCTCCCGATTGGGTCGAATTGGTGCGCAGCGGTTCGACCTTCACCGGATATGTCTCCACCAACGGAACGAGCTGGACCGAGGTCGGGTCCGGCACCCTGACCATGAACACGTCGGTTTATATCGGCCTGTGCGTCAGCAGCCACAATACGGGCCTGATCAGCGAGGCCACGTTCGACGAGATCTCGATCAACGGCGGCACCACCCCCGTGGCCCCGAGCAACCTGACCGCTACCGCGGCCAGCGGCACCTCGGTCTCGCTCTCTTGGACGAACAACGACAACTTGAGCTTTGCCAACGAGGTGTATCGGCAAAATCCCGGCTCGAGCACGTTCACGTGGATCGCTACCGTGCCGGCCAATGCCACGGCATATCTCGACACGGGACTGACGCCCGGCGCAAGCTATAGCTACCAGGTCCTGGCGAGCAACACCGTAGGCAACACGGCGTCCAATACGGCGACGGTAACCACGCCGGTGCCCCCGCTGGCCGTCTCCGCGTTGCAGCCCGGCAGCGTGACCACGACCAGCGCCTTGCTGAGTTGGGTGTTGAACTCATCGAACGACACCGGCGTGCAAGTCTGGCGCCGTTCCGGCGGCGCCGGCAGTTTCTCCCTGGCGACAACCCTGGCGGCCGGATCGACCTCCTATGTCGACAACAGTCTGCAACCGGGCACGCTCTACGAGTACCGCGTGTTGGCAATCGACCTCGCCGGCTCGTCTCCCGCCGCCGATACCGGACTGACGACGCTGCCGCTGGCGCCCGTGGTGACCGCCGCAACCCAGGGCGGGCAAGTGCAACTGAACTGGACTGCTTCCAACGGCGCCGTGTCCTACAACATTTATCGCGGCCTGGCGCCCGCAGGCGAAGATCCCGCGCCCTACGCCACCGTCAACAATGCCACCGCTTTCACCGACGCTGGCGTCGCCAGCGGGTTAACCTACTATTACCTCGTCACGGCCGTCGATTTCAGCGGCGAAAGCGCACCTTCGACCGAAGTCGCCGCAAGTGCATCCAACGTCGTGATCGGTCCTCCCTCGGCGTCGTATGCCGCAGGCGGCCCCGTCACCTACACGATCTCCTATATCGATCCCGACTTTACCAGCAGCACACTTGGTCCGGGCGACATCACGCTGAACGAGAGCGGCACCGCCAGCGGCACGGTAGGTGTTTCCGGCACGGGGGCGACGCGAATCGTCGCGATTAGCAACATCACGGGCAACGGCAGCCTGGGGATCAGCATTGCCGCAGGAACTGCTTCAAACTCGCTGGGCAAGCTGGCAGGGGCCGCCGGGCCCAGCGCGACGTTCACGGTGGATAACATCGCCCCGACCATCTCGATCGGGCCGCCTTCGGCGTCCTTTACGGCCGGCACGCCCGTCACCTACACGGTGACCTATGCCGACGCCAACTTCAATTCCAGCACCCTGGCCGCGGCGAACATCACCCTCAACGAGACCGGCTCCGCCAGCGGCACGATCGGCGTCTCCGGCTCGGGCCTGACCCGCACGGTCACCATCAGCAACATTACGGGCAATGGTTCCCTGGGGATTTCCATCGCCGCCGGCACCGCCTCGGATCTGGCCGGGAACCTGGCCCCCGCCGCCGGGCCCAGCACGACCTTCGCGGTGGACAACACCGCCCCTACCGTGGCCACGCCGGCCAGTGCCGCGCCCAGCCTGGTCACCGGCACGACGACCGCTCTTTCAGTGCTGGGGGCGGACAGTCTTGCGGGTGAGTCGAGCCTGACGTACAGTTGGGCGGCGACCGTGGTGCCCAGCGGGGCCGGGGTGCCTCTCTTCAGCATCAACGGCAACAATGCCGCGAAGAACACCACGGCAACCTTCACCGCCGCCGGCAACTATACCTTCCAGGTTACGATTACCAATGACGCCGGGCAGACGGCCACCAGCAGCGTGAACGTGACGGTCAACCAGACGCTCAATACCCTCGGCGCCATATCGCCCAATCCCGTGGTCCTCTCGACGCAATCGCAGGAACAATTTACCGTCACGGGACTCGATCAGTTCGGCAATGCCATGGCGGCACCGGGCGTGACATGGACGGCCGCCAAGGGGACGATCACCGCCAGCGGGCTTTACACGTCGCCTGCCGCGGCCGGATCGGACACGGTAGCGGCCCAACTCGGAAGTTCCCAGGTCACGGCCAGTGTAACCATCGTCGCGCCCGTCGGTTGGTGGCAGTTCAACGAAGGCACGGGTACCACGGCCTACGACTCCAGCGCGAACGCGGACAACGGCACGATCAGTGGCGCTACTTGGCTGCAGCCGCCCTACGGCACTCCCGACGGCACTCCCGCCTTGCAGTTCAACGGCAGCAGCAGCGTGGTGAGCCTCGGCAACCCGGCGGTGCTGAACTTCGCCGGTCAAATTACGCTCTCGGCGTGGATCAAGCCGACCAGCATCACCACCAACCAGTACATCATCGATCATCGAGTCAACCCGACGGATGATCTGTTTCTGATGATCACCAGCAGCGGGTCCTACAGCGTGGGCGTTAAGACCAGCGTGTTCCACGGCGCCTCAGTAGCCATCCCTCCCCATGACCTGAATACCTGGGTCCACCTGGTCGGCACCTATGATGGCACGACGTGGCGGCTTTATCGCGACGGTCAACTGGTCGCCTCGTCTGTCGATTCCACCGGCGCCATCACGCTTAGCACGTTGGGCACTTTGACGCCGAGCTGGGGAATCGGCGCAGCAACGACCGACCCCATATCGCCTGACTATTTTGGCGGTGTGATTGACGACGTGCGGATTTACAATACGGCCATCAACTCCAGTGCCATTTCCGGCCTCGAGGCGGTTCCGCCCACGGTGGCCACGCCCGCGGCCGCCACGCCCAGTCCGGTGGCTGGCACGACCGCAGCCCTTTCGGTCCTGGGGGCCGACGATGCGGGCCAATCGGCACTGACCTATACCTGGGCCACGACGGGAACTCCGCCGGCCCCGGTGAGTTTTTCGGCCAACGGCAGCAACGCGGCGCAGAACACCACGGCCACGTTCACCGCAGCCGGAACCTACAATTTCCTCGTCACGATCACCGATCCCGCCGGACTGACCGCTACCAGCAGCGTGAGCGTGACGGTGAGCCAGACCGTGACGAGCATCATGCTCAGCCCGGCAACGGCGAATCTTGGATCGGGTCAGACGCAACTATTTGTCGCCACCGCCTATGACCAGTTCGGTGCGGCGTTTACCAGTCCGCCTGCGTTTACGTGGTCCGTGCTGTCCGGCGCAGGAAGCATCAACGCCAGCGGGCTCTACACGGCCTCCTACGCCTCGGGGTCGGCCTCGATCCAGGTCGGGTACCCACTGGGTGGCGGCGGCATCAACAGCAACGCGGCCGTGGTGACGATCACCGACGCCGCTCCCGCGGTGGCCAGCCCAGCCGCGGCGGTGCCGAGTACGGTTACCGGCACGACCACCAGCCTTTCCGTCCTGGGGGCCGATGCGGACGGAGGCGGCGAGCCGAACCTCACGTATACATGGGCCGCGTCCGATTTGCCCACTGGGGCCAGCCCGCCCACCTTCAGCGACAACGGCAGCAATGCCGCGCAGAGCACCACGGTCACGTTCAGCCAGGCCGGCAGCTATCAGTTCACCGTGACGATCACCGACCTGGGCGGACTGTCGACCACCAGCAGCGTGACCGTGACCGTGAACCAGACGCTGACGACCATCACGGTCAGCCCGGCGACGGCGACTGTCGGATCGGACCAGACGCAACAATTCGCAGCCGTCGCCTATGACCAGTTCGGTGCGGCGCTGGCCGGGGCACCCTCCGGGTCGCCGGCGTATACGTGGTCCGTGTCGTCCGGCGGAGGAAGCATCAGTTCCAGCGGGCTTTACACAGCTCCCTATGCGTCGGGGTCGGCCTCGGTGCAGGCCGCCGCTGGCAGTGGCATCAACAGCAACGCGGCCGTGGTGACGATCACCGACGCCGCTCCCACGGTGGCCAGCCCAGCCGCGGCGGTGCCGAGTACGGTTACCGGCACGACCACCAGCCTTTCCGTCCTGGGGGCCGATGCGGACGGAGGCGGCGAGCCGAACCTCACGTATACATGGGTCGCGACTGTCTTGCCCAATGGGGCCAGCCCGCCCACCTTCAGCGTCAACGGCAGCAATGCCGCGCAGAACACCACGGCCACATTCAGCCAGGCCGGCAGCTATCAGTTCACCGTGACGATCACCGACCTGGGCGGACTGTCGATCACGAGCAGCGTGACCGTGACCGTGAACCAGACGCTGACGAGTATCAGCAATACCGGCCAGCCGCCGGAAGCAACGGCATTGGCTCTGGACCAGTTTGGCAATCCCCTGGCCAGTCAGCCGGATTTCGACCCGGGCACGGATACGATTACTGGTCCGCTGGTGCTGGGCAGCAACGTGACCGTGCTTCCCGCAGCCGGCAGCCAACTGACCGTCTCCGGCGGGATCAGTGGCGCTGGCGCGCTGACCGTCGGCGGGGTACCCGGTACTCCGGGTCGGGGGACGGTGGTTCTTACGGGAACGAATACTTACAGCGGCGGCACCGTAGTCTCCGCAGGGACGCTCATCCTGGCCAACTCGTCTGCGATCGCTGACGGCACGGGCCTGACGGTCGGCGCGGACGCGGCCCTCATCTTCGCTGCGTCGCCCGTCAATACTTCCAACCAAACGACCGCGGCGTCCCGCACTGCAATCGCGGCAACATCCAGCGGCGCGAGCGTGCCGCCTGCGACCCATCAGCCCCGACAATCCGTCTTCGCCGGCGCATTGGACACAATTGCCGCGGATCAGCTTGTCGTATGGCCGAATACCAAGCGGATTGCCGCAGACCTGGCCTGGCTGGGGCAGGCTGGAAATAGTGCGGATAATTCGGACCAGCACCACAAAAAGGACCTGGCGATTCAGGTCTTGGACGCCATGTTTGCCCAATTCGGCGGGTGATATTCACCAGTGCTCATCGTGGCGCCGCAACGCAGCGGTAGATCACGCAGCCGTTCGACAAGAACGTGTCGGCGAACGTTTGCGTGGCATCCGTCGCCGTGAACGCACGTCTCCAGGTGTAGCCGCCAGCGGCCGAAAAACCGGCATCGGGGACCCGATGGTAATCGTCATATCTCAACAGGCTGTAGGTTCTTCCCGGCAGCAGAGACTTGATGGTCAACGTTCCGTGCATGGTGACGGGCTTTTCTCCGGCAACGACGTCCGGCTCGTCCCAGCGATCGACGCTCAGTTGAATCGGCGCCGTTTCATGATGCGGGTCCACGATCCCGGTGACGGCGCAGCCGTAATCGTCATTGGTCGGGATGTAGTACGCATGGGCCCCGCTGGCCGCTTCCGACCGGGTGCCGTACATGGCGCTGAAGGAACGCGTAAAAGCAGTGTCTTCATAGTTGTCGTAGAAGACGAGATCGTCATCATCGTAGTAGTTGGTCGCGTCATGAGAAGACTGGAAGCCGATGAAGGGCAGGATGTGATCGTAATCCGGGTCGTTCTCTCCCTTCATATAGGCCGTGCCGATCACCGGATGACCGTCGGAGAGCTGCCGTTTCGTCCAGGCCAGGTAGGACTTGCACTGGGGCGCGGCCGACTGATCGCCATCCCACGGCTGATAGGTCATGTGAAGATTCTTGAACACCACCTCCCCATTCTCGCTGATCACCAGCTCATGTTTCTGGTCCGGATCGATCATCGCCCTGACCTGGTATTGGGAGATGTAGGCGCCGTAATACATGGCAAACGATTGGATGCAGGTCTCTCCGCAGTAACCCTTGTTGTCATCCCATTGCTGCCGGGCCGGAATCGCCAGGATGCGGCGGATGACCTTGGGTTTGCCGGGCGACACCGGCGTGTCCGCAACGTCTTGTGCTTTTTCGTCCTCTGCGGAAAAGGCGGCCAGGAGCCAGAGCAGGTTCACGATGGCCGCCACGAACGATAATCTGCCAAGGAGGCCCTTCATATCCGACGTTCCTTTCAAGAGAATTATAGGCAGGTTAGTCTGCGATAACGGACGATCTTCGAGCAGCAGGTTTTTTTGCCATCGGCCCTAGGGATCGCGCAGAAATAAGTTGGTCAGTTCCAATGTAGTAGGCACACGCCGTGTGCCGTAGGATAGGAACGGCACACGGCGTGTGCCTGCTACAACTTGTACACGTTATTGCTGCGCGAGCCCTCAGGTCATGCCGCGGGCTGCAAGCGTGCCGGGGCCTCCTGCCGTTTTTGCTCGGCCGCCAATCGGTCAACGAGGGCCTCGATGTACGCTTCGCAGATCGGCAGGGCCTCGTCGGCGGTGGCGCAGTCCATGTCGTCAACATGCCAGTAGGTAATGCGATCGGCCCAGGCGGGGAACTGCTCTGCCATCATTGCCTGGTGTTCGGCCTTCTTGACGGCCACGATCAAATCGGCTTCTTCAAGGTCCACTTCGGAAAGCTGAATGGGAAATCGTCGGCCGTCGAAGGGAACGTCCCGGGCGGTCAACCGGTACGCGGTGAATTCGGAAATGGGGCCTTCATCTGCCGCCACCCTCCAAGTCTTCAACCCTCGGGAGGTTGCCCGCCAATACAGGCCGCGCTTCTCGGCCAGGGCATTGAAGAGGTACTCTGAAAAACGAGAACGATAGTAATTGCCGGTGCATATGAAAACAACGCTTTTGAAAGTCTTGGACATCTTCACTGATCCTGCGGTACGTGAATCGAGGGGTGGGATCATACGAAGATTCGACCAAACAGGACAGAGGAGTTCTTGCCGAGTACTAAACGCAGGTAGGCACATTTTGACTCGCGTCAATTTAGGAAACTTGGATAATTTAGTGAATGGCTATGGCTCCTACGCTCCAATCCTGATAAAATAGATCATCAAGACAGGTCCTCAGCAGGTGTCGAGACAAATGGCAAAGAAAACAGCAAAGAAGAAACCGGCCGCGAAGGTGTCGGCCAAGAAAAAGCCGAAAAAGCCGGCCCCGAAACCGGCCAAAGCGGCAGCGAAAAAACGGATCCGGGATCTGCGCGGAAAACGGATCCGGGATCTGCGGGGAAAAAAGCACCCGGACACCGCCCCCAAACCGGTGAAAGCGGCGCCAAAGCAACCGCCGGTCAAGGTGGCAAAACCGGCAGACGAGCCGCAGGCGCCGGTGCAGCCGGAAGTCACTTGGGTCGTATGGCAGGACGCCAGGGGAATCTGGGCTGGCACCCTGGAAGAGTACAAGCAATCCAAGCGACCGGAGACTATCGTGTGCGATGTTTTCAACACCGGGATCCATCGCGACTACGATGCCCGGCAGCGCGCCATTCACTTGGCGCGTTTGGTGCGGCAGACCTATTCCGACTGCGTGAAGCCCTGGCTGCAATACGACGATTTCGCACAGGCCCAGCGCGTGAAGGAGTGGGAAGAGCGTTCGCGGCTGGCGGAGTAGGCCGCCGTGAGGCCGTGCTGCGGGCCGTCAACCGGGGCGACGACGCCGACACGACCGGGGCCGTCTGCGACCAGCTTGCCGGGGCGCACTGGCGCGAGTTGGGGACTCCGCGGGAATGGCGGGACGGGCTGGCGCGGCCGGAAATGATCGAGCAGGCGCAACGCGGGCTTTTGAAAGGCGATGAGTGAACTGCAAAGGCGGCAGCAAGTCGGCGGCGGTGGTCACGGTTTGGTTCCTTGTGCTGATCCTGGGCGCGCTGGACCTTGTTACAACGACCTGGGGGGCATTAACCATTTTGGACGAGCATAGAATACATAACTGGTATGGCTGCATGCGTATCCGTAATGATTTTCTACCGGGGTGGGAAGCGGTAGAACTATACCCGTGCAAAGAGCGGTCGACCGACGAAGGTAACTACTATCATTTATGGGCACGCAAGACACCTTGAAACTCTCGGCGGGGAGTTTGAGAATTCCAAGTTCGTGATCGCGGGGCAGCAGAAATCGGGGAAATGTGAGGAGATACCTTGCGGCCCCGACTTCGTTCAATGGCTCCGGCAGACCTTCCCGGATGCGGCCGAGCAGTCTGGGCACGTGGTTCCGCTGATCGATCCGACGACCGGCCACCGCTTGGGTCTTCGCTTCGCGGGCCGGATGGTCAACAGGATCGGGAGGAAGGCCAAGGTCAAGGTGGTGATGCGGACGAAGTTGAACAAGAAATCGGGCAACGCCGTCGAGGTTCCGGTCTATGCCGGCTGCGATCCTATCCGAACGGCGTTCGGTTCAATCTGGTCTCGGCGGGTGGTGCCGGCCGTGCTGCGAAGGCTGATGCGACACGCCGACATTTCGACCACGATTAAATACTACGTGAACCAGAGCACGGATTATATCATCGCCGGGTGCTCTGGGGTAGCGTTGGACCCAGGGGACCGAAACCGGCCGAGGCCGTTCCCGTTCCCATCCCGGAACCGGCCGAATCCTGCCAAGGGCAGGATTGAACTGGAGTAGGATGCGATTGCGGGCGAAATGCGAGGCCTTCCACCAATTTACGAAAAAAATTCCTTGTCGCCGCACACATGGGCCTTTTCGTGGACATGTTAAGGAGAACTCCGATGAGTTCTTTTTTCCATCCAAGGTGCTGTCACTGGCAGCCAAGACCCTTATGATGAAAGGACTAGATTATGTCCCAAGTGCTTGAAAATGTGGAATCCGAAACGATGGGTGCAACATTACTTACCGAACTCGAGCGGCAAGAGCGGGTGCTGTCCGAATTGCCCGACAACTACGAGTTTCCGCTTTTCAACGGGCGGCAGGCGGTCGAATCCCAACGCAAAAGCGGCTACAAGAACACCCCGCGAGCAGCTCGCGAGATCGTAGACAACGGCTTTGAAGCGGGAGCGACCGAGGTGCATGTGGCGTTCCGACGGGCCGGCGATGGGGGGCGTGCCAAAGGGGAACGCAAGGACGCCGTTGCCGCGATCGCCTTCATCGACAACGGCCCGGGGATGCTCCCCGAAATGGCCCACTACGCGATGTCCTGGGGCGGCGGCACGCGATTCGAGAACCCTACCGGCATCGGTCGGTTCGGATTCGGCCTCCCCAACTCAAGAATCAACCAGTCCCGGCGCACTGAACTCTACACCAAGACAGCGGATTCGACTGGCTGGACTAAGGTCGTACTGGACATCAATGGTGGCAGCGTCCCTTTGCACGGGTTGGCTACTGTCCCAACCCCAGAGGAGGATGCGGAATTGCCGGATTGGGTGCGCGACTACTTGAAGCGCAACAAGATCAACCTGCAGTCGGGCACCATCGTAGTCTGGGACAAGCCTGATCGGCTCTCGGCGCGATCAGCAGGCACGCTCAAGCAGCACATGGTCGACGATTTTGGGGTCGTCTACCGCTACCTCTTGGAACGGTTCCGTCTTGTGATCGACGGCACTGACGTGGAAAAGGTTGATCCCCTGTTTCTCATGCCGGACGCCCGCTACTATCTTTCGCAAGACGACGGTGGCCCTTGGACCGCGCTCGATGAAACCTTGACGGTCAAGTACCATCGTGACCCCGACACGGGCACTCAGAACCTGGAACTGCTGACTGACGCGGCGGACATCCGCGCGGCACGCAAGGACCCACAGGTGGTTGTTGAGAACATCTCGGTTCGCGTGGCGGGGTTTCCATGAGACTGGCACCGCCGGGGAATTGTGCGCCAATTGTAGACGCACTATAATCAGTCCAAGAGCAAGAGCACGAATTTGCGAGCAAGCCAATGGCCGACGCTGTCTGCTTCATCGACTGGGAAAGCTATTCCAACGGCCCGGATGGCCGAGGTTTTTATTCTCAGGAGCCGCTTTCCTTCAATTCAAAGCAATCAAGACTTCATCAGACCTGCCCGGGAGACTGTCTATGGCTTGTTTCCCGGCATCCGGACGACAAACAGTACTATGTTGTCGCTGTGCTCCGCGTTGCAGAACTTCGGCGGAATAGCCCCGACGGTGACCTGGGCCGTAGCTACGGCGATTACGGTATAGTTGCTGATCGCGTTGGCAGTTACGATCTTTGCCGCCGCTTCCCGGCGGAAGGCCTGTTGCGCTCGCTCGCCTACGAAACCGGGAAGCCAATCAAACACGGTGCGAGCATCGGACAGTCGATCCAATCAATCCGGTTTGCTGACCGCGCGGACACGATCCTGCTAAACTATTGTTTGAATCGCGTTCTCGCTGGGTTTGAACCACAACCCGGCGCGTGCGGGATGTGGACCAAATGTGATCGGATCTTCGCGGACTACTTTCTGGCAAACTGGACGCGGAGACGAGCACCACAAGCGTTCTTGCTTTTCGATTCGCCACCGGTGCTGCCGGTTGGTGCGCCCGTATTCATCCACTCGGAACAGTGTCTACGGCTGCTGGCGCGTTTTCGTCAGGCCCAGTACGTGTTGTCGTATAAGCGGACGGACAATGAAGAAGAGCGGCTCGCGGAGCGAGAACGCTGCTGGGGCGAATTCCGGGCGGGAACGATCAACGCGCCAAGTTGTTCGGACTTCGATTCTTTTTGGGAAAAGCAAGACTCGGTGCGGTCAATCGTTCTGCTTGACAATTTCGTCGCGATTCCCAATGCCTCGCAGTTCAAAGAGTATGGAAAGGCGCTGGAGTGGGGATATCCTACGAGCGTCGGATGGCGCCCACTCGATTTGTTCCAAACGCACTACCTAATGCACGTGGGCCAAGTCGACGCACCGACAATCTCGTTTTATCTCGGTGCGGTTCTAAAGTAGCCAGCCAGGCCGGTTTCCGTCTGTAGCATGCGACGCGGACCAAACCGAGGCCCGGGAGCAGATTCGCGGCCAACTTCATGCGGAAGGGGACGAACAACTGCGGCAGCCAGCGGCTGTCGCGTTTATTCGTGCGATGGAGGCACGTCGCATCGGCCCCAAAGGCTTTGTGTCGATACTCTCGTTGATGCGCGATGGGCGGGAGTTGGCGGATTCGCTTCGCAGAATACGGGACATGGCAAATGATGAAAAACGCATGGGCCAAGTTCAGAGTGTTATAAGCCCTTACCTGCAGTTCTTCCGGGAAGACGATGTCTGCCCACACACGGGCCTACGGCTCATGGATGTGTGGCGGTACTTCCGCCACACCTGGGCGAATCCTTACAAGAGTGTGCCCGGGCGGACCATGATGGTCTTGATCCGGGATGCTTCAGCTCCATGCCATCCGGTAATTGGGATTGCGGCCCTGAGTAGTGCGGCGGTGGCGATGACTGCCAGAGACGAACTGCTCGGCTGGACGCTGGCCCGAGTGATTTCCGAAATCAAGTCGCGGCCGACGAGGCGATTGGCCGACTGGCTGTTGCGAATTACCGACGAGGCGCTGGATGAGATTTACAAGGAGGACCTAATCGAAGAGGAAGTCCTAATGCCGCGTGACTTGAAGGACCCCAGTGGTGAGGCCATCGCATCGCTATTGGCTAAAGCCAAATTGGAGCGAGAAAAGCATCGCAACTTCATGCAGTCGCGGGACTACAAGAAGCCCAACAAGCCGCCATGCGATATGACCGAGGATGACTGGCTTGCAGAGGCAAGAACGTACCTTTTTTGTAGCAAGCGTGCCCTCGAACTTGCGCAACTCCTGCCAGTTCGCAAGGTGCTACGCCAGTTCTTTCGCCGGGGACCATCCAGGGAGGCGCTTACGGCCCTTGTTGATGACCGGTTGGGGCGTGAGGCAATTCCCCGAATCGTGCGGCAGGCGAAAGCGGATCGGGTAGGAACGGCGATTGCCGATCTGACCGTGTGCGGCGCGATACCGCCCTATAACGAGATTCTCGGCGGCAAACTCGTTGCTATGCTCCTTGTCAGTCCAGAAGTACTACTTGAATACCGACGACGGTATGAGGGGGTGCCAAGTGTGATTGCCTCTTCAATAGCGGGGCGGCGTGTCTTGCGCCCCACCCACCTCGCCTACATTGGCACGACCTCCCTATACGGCCAGCGACCGAGCCAATATGATCGGGTGTCAATTCCATGTGCGGCGGAGGATGAATCTCTTCACGATGTAATTCGCTACGAATACCTTGGCAAGACGGCTGGGATTGGGACCTTCCAATTTGGAGACGAAACGGTCAGACAGTTGCGGATAGTACAAGCGCATTCCAAGAAAGGGCAGCAGGTCAATTATGTTTTTGGGGAAGGCGTAAATCCTCGCTTGCGTGCTATTCGTGATGGACTGAATTTGCTTGGGCTTCCTGCTGAGGAACTCTTGAACCACGGAGCTCCGCGATTGATTTATGGCGTGCAACTAGCATCGAACACGCATGAATATCTGCTCGGAATTGCATCGCGTCCTAAGTACTTGCTCGAGCAGGAGAACCCAGCAGGCGTTACCGCGATGATCAGCCGCTGGTGGTGCCGGCGATGGCTGCTACGCCGCATCGAGCGCGAGGATGTTTATGAGAAATTATCCCAACATAACCTCGTTTATCCAATTCGGCACGGGGCACGCGTTGTCCTCCCACGCGCTGATCTGGACCAGCGACTGCTATTCGACGAAGATCAGTGATTCCAGGCGAGTCTACTTCCAAAATCACTTCCAAATCGAAAAACTCCCCGGAAAACGAAGGAAGCCCGGCGATCGTAACCGATTGCCAGGCTTCAATTTCTGTCGAGTGGACAGGGCCGGGATTGAACCGGCGACACCAGGATTTTCAGTCTACGGTTTCCGCTACGCTCCACTACGTGAGGCTGCGTTTTCCCCGTGAAAACGCGGTTTTTTGCATTTCTTGGCTCGGCCAGAATCGAGCAAAATCGCCGAGACTTGGAGTGTTTATGGAGTGTTGCGTTCGGTCGACGTTCTAGTTGATGGCCGGGCTTCGCGTGCCGACTGAGCCACAAGATCCATCATCTCGGCGGACAATGTCTGGGTTTGTCTTGTAAACCAAGTGTCCATCTCTTCGCATCGCCAGAATTCTATTCTAACCCCAAAAAACAGCCAGCGGAAGCCCTCCGGACCTGGTGCGGACTCCATCCTGAACCAGGGCGGAAACGTCGAAAAGCTTGGCCTCTACGGGCTCGCTCTTGCACCTTTTCTATGGGCGAAGGCGACAGAAAATTGGCTGTCGCTGAATTGGTTCAGTGCCAAGAAGAATCCAGAGTGGCGGAGCGGAAGATGCAGATCACCTTCGACGACGACGACTTGGAGCCCTTGATCAGGAAGGTCATGAACCAGGTGCTCGCCCAGCGCGATGCGGACGGCGAGAAGTTCAGCGGTCGGCTGGCGCTCACCGAACCCGAGGCGGCCGCGGCCATCGGCATTCGGCCGTATGCCTTGCGGGATTGCAGACTTCGCGGCGAGATCAGCGGAGCCAAGGCCGGAAAAAAAGTTGTGTATTCCATCGAGGAGCTGAAGGAGTTCCTTGGCAGAAATCAAACGGGAAACCGGTAGTCAATTGACGGCATGGCAGCGGACAAGGACTGAAAGGAGGACCGAGACCATGGCGCCGGGCGCCGCGCTCGGCACGGCCGCCGAGACGACGGCCTGATTGAAAGAACCGGCCCGCCCCCGCCGCTGACACCGGCCAGGCGGGAAACCACCGGCAAGCCTGCCGCCGGCGGTTGCCAGATCAAGGCGGACTAGAAAGGAGGATTCGGAAAATGGCAAAGAAGAAGACATCGAAGGGACAGTGGTGCACAACAGTCGGCGAACTGTTGAAGTACCTGAAGAACGTGGACCGTGACGCACGGATTTGCATGGCGGACGACATGGACATCTATGTTGTTCCGGGTGATGGACAGGTCATCTTCACCGATCTGGACGACGACGGAAACGAGATGGGCGTCGAAGAGTCGGATTCGGCCGAGGGAAAGTAACGGCCACGGGCACCAGCTCCAGCGACGGCACGACGTTGGACCGGAAAAGAAAGGAGGACCAAAACACGCCGGGCACCACGCCCGGTACGGCCACACCAGCGGGTGGCTCGATTGTAGACGCGGCCCGCCCCCGCCGATGCAGGGCGAGGGGCGGGCCAACCGATCGTGACCGGCAACGGTGCCGGGTACACAACATCCATTCCTATTATACGGAGCGTCATTCCAATGGCGATTGCAGTGAAGTTTGAGAAAGCGCGGGCAGAATACTACCTGCGATGCTTGGCGACCGGTCAACCGATCAAGCCGCCAGGCGAGGCCTGGACCGGTAACGACATGTTGAGCCTTGCGGGTGCGTGCTTCTTCGGAGCGATGAGCCAAGGCCCGGCGTCTTTCTGGCTGAAAGACATTCCGGAAGGATTGCATCCCGAGCGGCAGGAGGCGGTCGAGGAGCACTTCGACCACGACCTGCATGCGGCTATCGGTTTCTATGGCCATCTGACGATGTTGGTGGCCGACGGGCAGTTCGACGATCCGTACGCGTCGAATGTGATCGCGCTCGTGTCGCAGGTGGGAGACCTCCAGCAAGCCATCGTGCCTATCAAGGGCATGAAGGAATATCCTGACCGGATTTAATTAGGAAGGAGTAGCAGAACTATGGGCTGGGCACCACGCCCGGCAGGGCCACGCCAGCGAGCGGCCCGACTGTAAACGCAGCCCGTCTCGCCCTGTTACGACGAGACGGGCCGCACTGATCGAGCCGGACATTGTAGTCCGGCTCACAACCTTGAACGCCATTTTACAAGGAGATTACATCAATGGCGAGCAGCAATTTTGACCGTTGTCAAGCCCCACCTGGTTTTGCCGAGCTTGTTGGCTCCAAGACCGAATTGCGTGGGCCGCGCGGAAAGGAACACGTCAGGACCCACAAATCCTGGCGTAAGCCTCCCGCCGTGATGGTCCGCCACTCCGGCAAGTTCTTCCTCGTCGACCAGGATCTTCATGCGACCCTGGGTGGGCGGGCGTTTGTAGCCGAGGTTCGCTGTGCCTTTTCCAGTAAGACCGGACTCTTCTTCTGGCCGGTTCCGGTCGGCGACGATGTCCTGCAGAAGGCTGCGGAAGCGGCCGTCAACAACTGGATGTCGGTCGTTTGGATCAACGACAAGAAGGAGTATACGGTCGAGAAGTCGGCCGAAAAGCACTCCGAGCCCGATTGGAGCGATGCAACGATCGACGCCGCGTTTGAGGCGGCCATCGGTGGACGCATTTTGACCAAGGTCGAAGACGACGTCATCCAGGCTGTCTTGAAGAAGAAGCTCAAGGCGAAGCCGAAGCCGAAGGCGACGGAGAAGCCGAAGCCGAAGGAGCAGGCGACGGAGAACCCGGAGGAAGAGGAAAATGGGGACGAAGCGGAGCAGGAGTAACATCCTGGCTACGTCCCTCATTTCACGTCCCCGGGCGGCGATCTCGCTTCCCGGGGGCGTTTTCTTTCCATTTGCATTTTCCACAGTTACCATGTTTGTCAACAACCGCGACCATCTCGTCCTCTTGGCCGTCGCCCGCTACGGGTTTCTCTCCCGGCGCCATGTCCAGCAGCAGTTCTTTCCGCAGAGCGCAGATGGCCGTGACGCCCGCCGTTGCCTCGCCCGCCTGGTGGGAAAGGGCTTGATCCGGCGGCACTCGGCGTTGGTGGCCAGCGCCCGCGACGGCGTCCTCGCCCCCGTCTACCTGCTCACCGCCGAAGGCCGCGAGTATCTGGCCGAAGAGACGGGCGACGAAGCATTCCTCTATAAGCCGATCGCGTTGCCTCACCCCCTGGTGCACGCTATGGCCGTCGTCGAGTTTCACGTCATGTTCGACGCCGCGATCACCGCCCAGACCGGCGTGGTGCTGGAGGCCTGGCACACCGAGGGCGACGTGATCAACGCCGACGAACTCGACCAGGCTAAGCATTTCCGGCTGCACACGAAATTGTCGTACAAACCGAAGGGCTCCTGCTCGCCCGACGCGGCCTTCCTGGTAAACCATGGAGGCCAGCGGGCCGCATATTACCTGGAACTGGAACGGGGGAACGGCAGCGGCGGCACCGGCTCCCGGCAGTTGGCCGAACGCAAGGCGCCCGGGTACTCGGAGATGGCGGAGCGGCAGATCTATTTGAACCATTTTCGGGCTGACGGGATCGACGGGTTCCACGTGTTGCTGGTGGCGCCCAACGGTGGGCGGCGAGATGCTATTCGACGTGCCTTTCAGCAGAAGGACGCTGCCGTTTTCCGCACGGACCTGTGGCGATTTGCCGCACATACGGATGTAGCGGCAGATACCTTGCTGACTAAGGAAATCTGGTATCCGTGTGGCCCGGGACCGGCGGAACGGCTTCGGGCGATCGGCGCGGGTGTCCGCCCTGAGCAGTCCCTGCCGGACGCCCCGGACCGAGTACAGACTTGCGAATCCGCGGCTGAGGCGACGGAGGGACCTAGCCCTGGCACTGCCAGGATGTGCATAAGCATGGAGGTACATTCTCGCGATTAAGAAACAAACATGCCGATCGCTGACGGGATACGATCGGCGTTACATTGGATACGGTCGCTTCGGTTCAGACCGCGACGATGCTTCGTGTGAAGCGGCCGGTAGCAATGAAGGTGTTTTGCTGCTCATTTCTACCGGCCGGTCCAACGAAGGATGACTGACAGCAGGAATCGTATGCAGATATGATTTTCTGTCATGACTCCGACCAGTTGGCCGGCGACGCCGCGATTGATGGCGTTGACAAACCCGAGCGAGTCACTCTCACCGTAGGTGAGAGCCTTCTCGCTGCTAAAGCGGCTGGGGCTGAAAAAGCTCCCGGCGTACAACCAGCGCATGACGGTACTACTCAGTTTGGATTCGACCGCCCTCGGGCTGTCGGAAACAAACAGCTCTCTCTCGCTGTGGGTAAGGATGCCTATGTAGCGAGAGTTATCCGAGAGACGCTCAGGCGAGGCGGTAGCACGAGTCGTCCAGATGGACGTCAACTGCCCGCCGGACCTAACGTGTACGTCGTGTCCGAACACGGGCACGAGAAGCGAGTCGCAAGGGATAACCTTCGGCCTCAAATCGACACGTACATCTCGGAGAAGCGAGCCCACTTTGGTGACCCTACGGTGTTCTTTGGCACATGGCTTGATTGGGAGGATGTGGTCTGCGACCTATCCGTCCCGTGTCCTGGCCTGCTCCAAGCACTGACGCTCGGACATGCAAATCGCCAAACAGCGATTTATCATCCGGCGAGCAAAGGGTGCCTTCAAGTGCCAAATTCGCAAGAGCTGAATCGTATCGCCGGAGCATGCTCGTATGCCCAGCGGAAATCGCTGCCGGATGCACTGGCATGCGTAGACGCATCGCTACTGCAACTACCTCAAGATGTCTATGTGAGTGTCCTGGACCTGATCACATCGATCATGTCCTCGCCTCCTGACGACGTGACTGAAGAATCGCTGGAACAACTGCAACGGATTTGCAAGCGGCCCAGCGAGGTTGTTGGCAGCTATGCGAACTGGCTAGGTGTGGCTTTGGCCCACGCTGTACACCAACGCGAAAAAGCATCCGCGGAGCCTTCGGGTGAGCGGGTGCTCCTAGCCACGGTTTAGGTCGCACAGGGCCGCACCAGATCGGAGTTCGCTCCACTGGTGCGGTCCTGCTTTCGCCGACTGTCTGCGAGGCACGACAAGCGATAGTAAATACGACAGGAATGTCGTCTGCATCGGCATGGCACTCGTCGTGGTGGTGATGAACGGAGGCAGTAGCTTAATCAAGGGCCACCGACTTAATCAAGAACCGCGGGCTGGTAGTGATGACCAATAGAATAGCCTGCAACATAACGAAAACCTGCCTCAGCCAGGGCTCCGGACCGGCGGAACGGCTTCCGGCCATCGGCGCAGGTGTCCCCCTGGGGGCCGCCGCCGACCGCGAAAAAATCGAAGGCGCCGCGGGCCAAACAGACGATCGAGAGCCGGCCGGCGACCTTGCTGGCGACGCGGGCGGCGGCGGATCGGGCGGCGAAGGGTCAATCGCCGAGGCAGCAGAACGGGACGTGGAGGTGTAGCAGCAGAGATCCTGCTGAGGCTTACGAGAAGGAGACGAATGTATGTCCGGTCAGTTCCAACGCATCGGCAACACAGTATTTCCAGGTGCAGAACCCGAGATTCCCTGCGGTCTCTACGAGTGGCGATGGACGATCTCCGAGGAAATCGGCGAGTTCTCCATCCGTTTTATCTGCCCCGAAGGTGCCGGGCAGCTCCGCCAATACTTTGTGGAGCCGGTGCTGGGGGCCTGGGCGAAAAAGAACGAAAAGAAGAGGGAGGAGAGCGACGCCTTCCTTGCAAGAGCCTGCGAAGTCGGTTACGAGATCGTTGCCGCCCTGAATGATCACGGGCCCGAGCAGCGGCATGCCTACCGCCTCGCTGCCTTGTTGTTCCGTAACAGGAACGTCGGGCACATGGCCGTGACCCGGGAGTTCAAGGCCGCGGCGGACTTCTTCGACTTTTCCAACCCAAAGAACCCGGTGCTGCTCCTGCCGGGGCTCGGCGTGAATCAGACAGAGCGGCAGTGGGCAGGGACCGAAGCCCCTGGCACGTCACGCCAATGGCTCGGGGAAGCAGTTGGAAAGTTGCGAGAAGAGATGGCGGCGCAGGGGGAAGAGTTGCCCCAGGTGACGTTGAACTTTCCCGGCGTATTGGACGTTCTCGACAGGCTGTTCAGTCGTGAAGTGCCGAAAGAGGCCTCGAACCCGACGCCGCTTGTTTGCATCGACGGCCGAGAGAGTGAGTTCATCCTGCCGTTGCTGGGCCCGCAGACAGACTTCGGCCGCATCGAAGGCACAATTGCCGACTGCCTGATCTACGGTCCCACGGAGTTCTCGGAGAATCTCGGCGTGCTTGCGGCCCATCCCGAACAGCGGGGATACCTTGTCAGGCAACTGGCGCAGAAGCTGCTGGAACCTGGCGCGACGCCGGAAAAGCTGGACGCCTGGCTGAAGCGGGTGAAGAGTGACGGCTACCTGCAACTGATCGAGGGGGGCAGGAACATTGAGGACGAGGACGATCGCGAAGAGGCACGGGAGCTGGCATCGCAGATGATGGGCGCGATGACCTGGTGTGCATACCGCATGATGGGCTACTGCTACGGCGCCCTGATGGAGGTGGTCGCGGAAGATTTGGAGCAGAACGGGCTGACTGAGTTGGAGGGCCTTATCTTCCGGGTCGAACACTGCCAGATCGACTTGTTGGCCGGTTTGCCGCTGGATTTCCTGGGGCGGGCCCAGCTTCGCTGGATCGTGGATAAGTGGCAGGACCTGCTGCTGGCGGTGGTACGCAATTATCCCCAGCCAGGCGGGCGCGATGCTTCTGACGCCCTTCTGAAGGCCACGATGCGGCTGGAACTGTTTGCCTACCTGCTACGGCAGCGGCGGGACGCGGACAGGCGCACCAAGCAAACTCCGGTTCGAAGCATCGACGGGCTGATTCGGAAGCCACGAAACGAGTTTCACTGGGACTACATTCGTCGAAAGGGTGTGGGGCTAAGCACGCACCCCAAAGAGATCGAAGATCCCAAGACAGAACCGGTTCCCGCGGCCATTGCACGCACCGACACGGCCGCGATCACTTACCGTACGTCCATGTCCTGTCCCATCTGCGGCAGCAAGATCCGGGTCGACGAGTACATCGACAGGCATGACCCGACACAGATCCAGCTCTGGGGCTACTGCGGCCGCTGCGACACTTTCAAGGTCTACATCGTCAGCTTCTTCGCGATGCTGTACGCGTTGGCGAATTCGTAGCGTGCTCCCTAGCGTGCAGAGGGTCACTAGGTACCATCCGCCCGATCGGTCGTCCGGGCGGCTCGCGGGCGGGGCTCCGGCGGCCGATTTTTCCGCGGTGGGATTTTCCCTGAAGAGTTAGAGGGGCGACGCGTTTTTCGCGCCGCGAACTGATTCCGTTCAAGCAGAAGCACGATAGGAACGGGACCGGTTTTTCAGCTCCCGCAGGCGGCCTACACGGTCGGTCTATCACGTTGGCAGGGCCCTTACCGCTGGAACACGGCGATCTTCCGAGACCGACGTATACGATAGCAGGATGTTCCCTGGTGATGCCCAAGAGAGGCCATTGCAATTTTGATCTTGTGATGAAAATCTGCCACGTGGCCGTGATTCGTGCCGTAACCGCAGTCGCGGAATAAGAACAAAGACAAATCGGGCTGGCAAAGGGCCAGCTCAAACAACACGAGTCACAGAGAAGATGACAACACAAATACTTTCCAACACCTCCGTAATCGACGAGCCGGCTGATTCCGGCTATCTGGAAACGGACCGTGCTATGACACCGGGGCAAGTGACGGAGCCTCACGTCCCGGGCGTTTCCACGCTTCCCTATCGTCGGCCCTCGCTGAAAGAACTGCGGGCCAGGCAGACGCCAGAGCAAAAACGCGTCGTGGCCTACCACGAGGCTGGACACGCGGCGATGAAATTCATGTTCGGCAGTCATTACAACATCGTCCACGTCGACATGCAGATCAACATGCCAGGCACTCTTGCCGCGGCAGGCGAGGTTAGGACCGCCGAACCCGAGGAGTGGATCCCCGTAATCGCCGACTTCCCTCCCGATGTCCCAATCGATTTGAGGTCCAGTTATATCTTGGCGGGCAAGCGATCGATGATGGGCTACCTGGCTGGATATTCTGCCGAGCACCGCCTTTGCCCTTCCGAGTACGGGTGGCTGGCCAGGCAGCTCGACATGCACGGTGTCCTCTGGGAAGAAGACGACCCCCACGACATTCACGATATGGCTCGTGCTTTCCGCATTGCGAAGAGACTGCACGGCGACAACGACGACGCATGGCGGCTGCTTAGTCAAATGGCCGCATGGACGGATGAAGCCCTTTCACATCCAAAGTTGTGGGCCGTCGTCGTCGCGCTGGCAGAGCAGCTTGTGGCCGTCAAGACTCGCATGGGCGGCAACCGGGTTTGCAAAATTATGGACAAGGCGTGGAACGAAGCGAGCGTGCCGTACCGAAAAATGGGGCGGAACTGGCGGCGGCGATTCCCCAGCGGGTCTTGACAACAACAGCCCCTACCCACTATATTGTAAAGGTCGTCTTGCGGCGACATTATCTTTCTGACTTCTAGCCTGTTGACTTCTATTTGACCTTCCGGCGGCTGCTCGCCACTCTGGTCGTTTTCTACCTTTCCTCCCGATTGCTCGCTTTTCGCGGCACCGCGTCGGTGCCCGGCGTGCATCGGGTGTCTTCGTTTCCGCCGCGTGTGCGGCAAGGAGTTCACAATGACCGTTTTCTCCCTCAAGGACGTTGTACGTATGACGGGCCTGCAATGTTACCGGATCCAGCACGCCTACATCACCGGGGCCATCGAAGAGCCTCGTGTACGGATAAGTAACCGCAGAATCTACGAGATGGCCGACATCCGGAAGCTGTGCAAGCACTTCGGCGTCACGCTGAAGGCCGAGCAAGCCGTAGCCGCAGAAGATGCGGAATAAAGTCCAAGACAGGAACGGCCGGCAAGGGGCTGGCCCAAACAGCAGTATGAAAACATCAATGACCGCAACAACGTACTCAATCGCTTTCGACCCGAAAGCCACAATCGGACCCTTTGCCCCTCCAAGGCCATACCGGTCCATGCTCGACTATCCGGCCTTTGCCTGGCAGAACGCCGCAGATCGGCTTACGGAATGGCTTGTAAGAAACATGGTCGTCCATGGCGAAGTCTACCTGAGCTACAACCCGCCGTTTACGATCCGCCGGCATTTCTGCCACGACTTCAACGTCCATCAGATCTGGCTTCGTCCCGTGTCGCCACAAGGCATGGCCAAGTGGTTCGTGATCCGCGTTAATCACCAAGGCGACGACCCGAAGGAAAATGCCCGCATCAACTGGCGGGCCGCGTCAGGCTGGTATGGCGAGTTGCAACGCCGCGGTTTTCGGCCGTTGCTCTTGGATTCCAATGGCGGCGAAGATCTCGAACTGCTCGTGCTTCTCGCGGACGAAGTCCCTGTGTCAAAGGTCACAGAGTTCGTCCAGCCGCTTGTCGAGGACTTTGCAACCCGTGGTTTAGCTCAGGCCCCCGTGTTCATGCCCAGCCATGGGGAACTTCAGGGAGACTATGCTCGCAGAGGGTGGCGAGTATTTGGCGTAGACGAGAGCTACCGCTATTGCACCCGCGTTTGGGACGGCGAGCGGTGGCTAGAGCGTGAAGAGGCCATCGAAGCGATCCTGGCAAGGACGGGCGATTCGCCTGAACTGCTGGCCAATAGCTAAAAAAAAGTTGAAGCCGTAGCGAAAGGCACGGCATAGATGACCGCAAGATTTTGAGCACAAGATGAAAATTGCGGTGTAGCTGAGAAGCCTACGGAAACAGCAGAAGCCGGCGTCGGGGATGACGCCGGCTTCACGCTGATCTGATTTTTAGCTGGCGGACGTAACGCCAGCACGCAGAACGAGTCACGCAGCAATGTGACAACAATGGATATTCTATATCATCAGGAAGTAAGTTTCAAGTCGGTTGGCAAAAATTATGGCTGGCAACTCGATAATCTAACCGCGGTCCACACTGGCCCGATCTTCGGCGGCCGCACGATTTCCGCGATGGGCAATCGTCCGGGAGATCACAGGGACCGCGATCTGCTGCTGGCGTCGCTGCTTCGCGATAAGAGGCTGCCCATGTTCCGCGAGCAGTGTTTCAATCTGCCCGCGTGGGCTCCAGCCGTTCCCGAGTGCATTCCCGCGACGTTTCGACATCAGGCCCAGCAGCTCATCATGCTCGGCAGCACGCATCAGCATTTTATCGAGAGAATGCGTGGTTCGCTTCATCTGGCAGCCGATCGCGACAAGGCCGAGCAGATGCTGAAGACCATGGAAGCCTGTCCGCCGCGTGGGGCTCTATTCGCTCGCCCACCGCTCGATACGGCTCATCCTTGCGGCCATGCCCGGCTTTGCCCCTGGTGCCACGCTCGAAGCGTACAGCGGCTCTACGGCCAATTGCTGGCTGGGCCCTGCACGCCCGAAAGACTGGCCGAAAAACATCTGATTCTACTTCGCTTTCGAGTTGAGGCTGGCCAGGATATTCAGGCGTCCGAGGTCCGCCAGACGCGAAACGACTACCGTTATGAGCTTCGGCGTCTGGCGAATCAGATCGGAATTGAAGGCGGTGTGATCCTGCACCAAGCAACTCCCTGGATACCTTGGTATGATCGGCCCGAGGAAAAACGGAAGGGATTCGCCCATGTCTTCGCGATGATCGGCGTCGTGGGCAGCAGTGACATCGATTCCGTTGACCGCGCAACGAGCACATTTTGTGATGACCAGATGCTCGGCGGAGACTACGACCTCATGATGCTGCCAGCCACAAACCCACAGGCCGTGCGTTATCTGCTTTATGGAACGTCGCACAAGTTCGACACCAGCGAACTCGGCCTTCTCGTTAAGAACCCAAAGACGGTGCTCTTCGGCGTCCAGGGGGCGGCCGCCTTGCAGCCGTGGTTCATGTTCAGCGAACAGCAGGTATGGTGCTATGCGTCGGCGATGCAGGGAACCAGGCTGTACGACACCTTCGGCAACTGGCGGGCATCGCAGTCAGACCAGAAACGCTGCTCGCGTAAACGACGAGCAAAATCGGAAGACGGCAATGCCAATCGGAAGGATGCTTTCGAGTCGAAGAACTACCGCAAACACCGCGACGCAGAGGCCAGACGCAGACAGCTCGCCGTAATCGCGTTGCCGTACTTTCAGAAATTCAAAGACGTTGGTGGCGAGCATCTCGGTAGCCCCGCTCTACGCAAGATGTTGAGCGAAGCCGGTCACAACATAAGCGATCGGGATGCCCGATGGCTTGCGAAGAATCTGCCCTCGATGGATAAACGTACCGCGCGGGAGAAGGCGTTCGCAGTATGGACGCTGCACAAAGCTCGCTGTCAGGAGAGACTCGAACAAGCCTGCGTTCAAACGGCTGAATGAGGACTCGAAACAAAGGCCGCCAGGCATGTCCAGAATATCGCGATCGACAGGCTGGCAATCTTGTTCACAAGATGAAAATGTTACAGCCGTATCGGATGGACAGCATCGGCCTACTTTGGCTTTCGGAACGCTGGCGGCTAGATCGAAGTGATAGCATCACAGTGATAGCATCGGGTGATAGCATCGAAATGACAGCATTGTACACACCTGGCACATTTGTTCCCTATAACTAGAGACAGAATGATCTTATATTTCTATTATTGATAATAAAAAGACATTATATCTCTAGCTATAACGAACAAATGTGCCAGGTGTGTACAGCCCCGATTCGGAAGGCATTTCGGCCGGCTGAACCCTCAAACCAGGCCGTTTACCTTTACCTTCGATCGGACAGGCTGGTCCGGCCACGCCTACGCTGTCTCGATGGCCTGTACAGCCCCTAGAACCGCAAACCTGGCTCTTTGTCGATCCTGCCCGTCTACGTCGATCCTGGAGCGTCTGGGAGGCTTCTAGGCCCATCCTGAAAGCTTACCTCCTGCACGCCGATTATTGTGATCGTGGCAGCGTACAAGCCTTCCTTGTCGATCCTGTGAGTTTCCCCGATCTCAACATCGAATCTGGCGGCTCGCCGTCATCTCGATTACTTTGATTACGACAGCTTGCCAGCCATCCACGTCGAGTTGGGCAAGCTGCTGGCTTTTGCGTCGAACCCGACAACTTACTCGTTGTAACCATCATCGATCCTGACCGCCACAATTCGTCGTTCAGCACCGATGCCGAAGCCCGCGATCGTCTTTTACTTTTTCATCTTGTGATCAATTTTGTGGTCGGCGGCATGACGGCAGCACTGGAAACAAAATCCTTCTTTGCATTTACTTGACGCGGCGGTCGGATTAGGGTAGTCTTATCGTTATACCACCTGGGACCTTCGATCCCGTCTTCTACCTGTTGGGCGACGCTGCCCGTTCTTACTTTGGCGATGACATCGCGTCGCCGTAGCCGCCGTTGCCGTGTGTGCAACGCTGCGATCTACCTTTCCAATCCTGGCGATCGGTCCTTCCGACGCCCCAAGACACGAGGAAATCATGTCAAAGAAAAGCACGAAGCAATCAACTCCGAAGTCCAAGACCGTCAAGCAGACCAAGCCCGCCAACAGCGTGCCCCGCCCGAAATCGCGTAAGCCTGGCTCCACAAAGAAACTGCACATGAAATATGCAACCATCTATCTTCCCTACTTCAAGCAGGGCGACGACCTTGCCGCCCACCTAGAGTCCACTGCGAACGCGGCCGAGGCGCTGGAAGCTCACGCCGCCCAAATGGACGATGCCGCAAGCCAACTGCGGGCGATCAAGAGCATTGTGGCCGGAGAACCAGTCACGATCGACACGGACACGCACCACATCGGCATCGAGGCAGAAGATGCTACCGTTGATCGATTGGTCGCGGCAGGACTGGCGAAAATCGAAGACTTCGATTCCGAAGAGGACGAGCGCGTCGAATAGCGTCAACGACTGCCCTTCCCACGCAGGTGGTGAACTGGCACCGCCGTAGCCGCTCTGCGGCCTACCTTTTGATCCGATTTATCGGTGATCGGCTTCGATCACCACACAAACAAAATAGGGAAATGCACATGAAACATGCAACGATTCACCTACTATATTTCAAGCAGGGCGACGACCTTGCTGGCCACCTAAAGTCCACCGCCAACGTAGCAGAAGCCCTCGAAGCCCACGCCGCTCAAATGGACGCTGCCGCAGACAGACTGCGAGCGATCAAGGGCATCGTGGGCGAAGAGCCGGTCACGATCCACGCCGGAACACTCTTCATCGACATCACAGCAGCAGATGCTATCGTCGAACGATTGGTGGCGGCGGGCCTGGCGGAAATCGAGGAGTCGGAAGAGGATGACCTCATAGAATAGCGTCGCTGACGCGATTGTCGGGCATCCTTCGACGGCTGCCCTACGCAGGCGGTGACCCGGGACCGCCGTAGCCGCTTCACGGCGGCCTACCTTCTGATCTGATTTTTCGGCGACGGGCTCGTCGTGCCTGTCGCCATCCCAAATAAGGACAAAGCAGAATGTCACACAAATCAATTCGAGTATCTTCCTGTGTTCGTACACCCGTTTCGCTCGCCGAGACGTACCCCTGGCAATTCGAGGCCGAAACGCCAGCCATCGTAAAGGACTACTTCAACGCCGTTGGCATCATGGGGGTTCTCTCTGATGACGATTTCGAGCAGAGTCTCTTCCAGCACTACGGGTTCGATGCTACCGAGTATTTCGAAACCGTGAAGGACAAAAAGCTTCAGGAGCGACGTGCTGCCCTAGCGAAAACGGGGATCCTCGATTTGGCCCTCGCTGTCTGCTCCCAATTGGACGGCACCCGGTATGAAGCTATCTTCTCCTGGCTAGCCAATAAGAATCTACGACAGCCGACACGCGTTCTCGACTTGGGTTGCGATATCGGCATTTCGACCTGTTTCCATGCCATGCTCTTCCCGCAGGCAACGATCACTGGGATCGACGAGTCCGCGGATGTAATCGGGTGTGCGAAGAAGCTGGCAGCAAAGCTACGGCTGAAAAACGTCCAGTTCATCCAGGCGGACATACGAGGGCTACCGAACGATCTGAAGGACCAGAAGTTCGATCTCATCTTCGCGACACGTGTTGCGGACCTATTGTCGGATGCCGTGCCATGTAGCGACGATACCGTCGAGAATGTCCTGGCATGGGAGCGTCCCTCTGAGTCCGGCTACCACGAAACACCGAGTGCGGAGCCGCTTGCCAACCTCTTGGCGGACGAAAAAGCGACGCTGGTGTCCTTCGAAAATGCCTTCACGCCGCACGACCTGGCCGAATGGCTGCGGAGTCTTCGCGATGCTGGAATATTCGTTCCCTGGGAAAACGTCGATCTGGTCGATTACTTTAACAGCGAGTACGAATGCGGCGACGACCTTCTCCTGATGATCGGCTCCAAGCAGCCCGCCGAACTCCCGACCGCCGTGGAGATCCGCAGCCTATGGACGGGCGGACTCGACGAAATTCCCGATCAGGATGTCTATGAAAACGTCGAGGCAGAGTCGGTATTTGTCGCCACCGAGCCCAAAAAATGCCACGCCGAAATCGTGACCGAGCTTAGCTGCGGGGAACTTATCTCGTACGAGCTATGGGAAACTCCCGGAAAGGTTCTGATCTACAAGCACGGCGATTTCGCCACAAAACTCGTGTGGCTGCCAGCCGAGGATCCGATACGCCTCATCGAACTGCTGGTAGAGGCGTTCGATGACGAGGAAGTACGCACCTAACTCGGACAGTACCGCCGTCGAGGTGGCGTCCGAAAAGCAAAGTCAGGGCACGGCCCGGTGGTTCACCACCGGGCCGCAACCTTGATGGAGATTACTGTGCAAGTGCAGGCCGCAAAACCTTCTAGGCCCTGGCACTGCGGAGAAGTATGATGTCGCCAATTGACTTGCGGAAGCTTTCTGCCCACCCGCCGATCATGTGTGTCTCGCCCATCCGCCTGCAAGCATCGCTGTCACCGACCTTTTCACAGCATCTTTGCCGTCGGTAGGCCGTTTGCTGAAGTGGCGTCCATAGCTGGGCATTACTGTGAAGTTACACAACGGCTGTCGATTCCCAGGTAACCTGCCGAAACACGGAGGTTTGGCTGGTTTTCCCGGCGTTTTCGGTGCTTTTCTCGTCGCCCTTGTTCGCATGCCGCCCCGAATTTGGCCGCGAGCGGTCTGCACTTTCACTCCATCTCGTGCGAGTCCGTCGTTGGGAAGAACCTTGATCAAGTTGCCGCGGATCGACGCCTATGACGATTGGGGGGCAAGCACAGGCTTGAGAGATATCGAGTATGGCAAGCCTTTTCAGGTCTACTGGACACCTCGAAGAAAACAAAGAATTCTGGGACTTTCTTTCTTTCGATAGAAAGAAAGAAAGGAATAAACAGTTCCAAACATGCCTGGGTGAACCGCAAATTCATCTCAAGATGAAAGTCTCACAGTTCCTCGAAGTGCGACTTGCAGTTCTTCGGGCCCGATAGATGGCCCTAACAGACGAAGCAACCAGAATACCGAACGCGGTGTTGCCGCTCGCATCCTTCCATTTACAAGTGCGGCAGCCCCAGTTTGGCCAACGAGAACGCCATGACCGACACCGCGAGCACGATCGTGGCGGCAGTCAGGATGATCCTGGTCCTCCCCTTCGTCACGTAGAGGAACGACAGGACGAACAGCAGCGTGCCGTTCATAAGTCCCAGGACGTTGCCAGAGCCCCGTAGGCTGTGCGGCCAGCCTGCCTGGATCATCCCCGCCGTGGATGCGATCAAGATCAGCACCCCGGTAATCCGCACGAACCACGCCACCTTGTTGATCCACTTCGGGCCGATGTCGGCTAGGCTGCCCGTTCTGGCGTTGGCAATATTATTGTCTTGCATGATTGCGGTCTCCTCCTGCATTTCCATCGAGTCCAGAGCCAATCGCCCGCTGTGGGCCTCGCTCATCTGCTTCTCATACGGGGCCTGGCAGTCGGCGTTACACGGCTTTCCGACCCTTTGCCGACCGTGCATGTCGACCCGCTCCTGGCCGTTGAGTCGTAATCCGATGGGGCTTGCCGTCTCGGCGAGTCAAGCTGATGCGGAAACGCTGGGAGTCGCGGCAGAAACCCACCAGATGATGGCGTTGAAAGCGAATTTGACCACGTGATTGCCACGGCTATCGCTCCGAACGAAACCGTGCCGTACTGCCGCCCAACACGCCGCCTGCCAGCGAGCCGATAATCGCCACGATCTTCATCGCCGCAATCAGCTCCCAATATGGCTTCCAAACCATGGGCATCCTGAAGACAATGCACCAGACGAACGCAAAGGCGACGACGCTCTCCTGACTGTTGTCCTGAACTGGGAAACCTCTTTTCCCATTGGCAGCGGGCCTGAAACCGATCCAGCCTCGTGCTGCCATCCATTCCAGCATAGCGCCCCGCGCGTCTAGCGCCCAGGGGTTCTCAGTGCCGCCCGCGACATGCCGCATTGCCGGATCAAAAGCCATCCGGGGAAAGGGGCCGACTAGCGCAGCCGCGTCCCCTTCGCCGACCCGGCGGCATTCCACCCCGCCAAGCACTTGACTGTCGCGCCTTCCCTAGCGACACTGGAGGCAATTGGGCCGTGTGTTGTTTCCCCTCATAATCGAAAGGAGAGTGCGATGGTCTCACGAAACGGTAAGGCTTCGCGTGTTTTTCTGACGGCAAAGCTGCTCTCAATGGCGGTGGCGGTGCTGGGCGTCGGCCTGGCATCGGCCAACGGCTATGCCCAGGCAGTCGCCCCGGCTCAGCCGGCCGCCGGCGCCGGCTTTTCGTACTTCGCCGTTCCCGGCTACTGGAGCCTCTCGCGCAAAGACGTGCAAGAGGAAATCGGGCTCACGGCGGAGCAGCTCAAGTCGCTCAACGAAATCAGCCAGAAGTACAACGAGGCGATTCGACAGTCGTATGCGGTTTTCGGGAAGAGTCCCCAGGACATGCGCAAGTTGTCCGCGGAGGAGCGGAGGAAGAAACTCGCCGAGATCGCTGCCGAGAACGAGAAACGGATGGAGGAGGCCCGCAAGCAGGTCGACGCCGTGCTGGCGCCGGAACAGGCGAGGAAACTGGTGAAGATCGAATTGCGTCCGCAGGCGCTGTACTACCTGCTCAGTTCGCCCTCGGCGTCGTTGAATCTCACCGACGAGCAAAAGGAGAAGCTGAAGCAGAATCGGGACGAAATGCAGAAGAAGATGGCAGACCTGCAGAAGCAGATACATGCCGTGCAGGAGAAGGCCGGCGCCGACGCATTGGAGCTGCTCACGCCGGAGCAATTGGACAAGCTGAGGGAGATTCACGGCAAGGGTTTCGCGATCCGCGGCGCGGCGCACAAGTCACGGAGCGGCCGAAAAAGCTTGCGCCGGAGGAGTAGCCTGCACAGCCGCACGCCAAGGCGCAAAGCCGATCCCAGAAGATTTTTCCGGGTTGCCGCCTTCGACGGCCCGCGTGGTAGCTTTGGCTGCCAGCGGCCAAGCGATCTTGGGGCCCCGAACTGGTCAGGGAGACGCAGCGGATCGTGGTCGCGGCGATGGAAACCGAGCCCGCCGGCTTCACGGTGCCGCTGAAGGTCGAAGTAAAGGCGGGCAGGACGTGGGCGGAGTGCAAATGAGTTGCCCCGCAGTCTCCGCCATAGCGTCAAAGCGCGGGTGAAGACGGTTACGGCGCAATACCGCGGGCGTCGAGGATACCTTCCGCCACGCCAATCAGTGCATAGATGCGTTGCTCGACCCGCGAGGTGGCATCCAAATTCTGGGCAGTGACTTGCCGATTGTCGGGCGAGGCCAGTTTCTCGTCGGAACCTATCTGAGCTGCCCATGCCTGTGCTTCTTTGGCGTCGCCATTCATCGCGTGTGCGCGGGCGGTTGCTCGCACAACCTCAGGCCACGGAAGATCCTTGAACATCTCAGCATATCAGCGGCGGGGGCTACAATCTGAACACGCCCGGCACGGTGGTCTGGACGTTGGGCGACAACGAGAGCACGGTCCGCGACCTGGCTACCTATAGCGGCGGGGTGACGACCATTGTGAACCATCGGGTTTTTTCGGCGTATGGGCAGTTGCTGAGCCAGACGAACCCGCTGACGGGCAACCCCGCTTCTGTGGGCTGTCTCTTCGCCTACACCGGCGAGCCGTTGGACACCGCGACGGGCTTGCAGAACAACGACAACCGGTGATATGATGCAATTACCGGGCGGTGGTTGAGCCAGGACCCAAGCGGCTTCGCGGCGGGCGATGCGAAGCTGTATCGGTACTGTGTGAATGCGCCGACGGATGGGACGGACCCGACCGGGTTGGGCGGCGGTGGAACCAACTACAATAGATTCCCAAATCCCCATCCGAAGGGCACGCCTCAACAGCGACTCGCTTGGGCCAAGGCGGTTTCCGAGAACCTGAAGAAGGATGCCGAGACCAATCGGAACTTGGGCTATTTTGAGGTCGGAGTAATCTCGTTCCTTGCCGCATGCATTGTACCACCCATGGAAGCCGGAGGCACCACAATGGACTACATAGGCGAGCAAATGTATCCGTCTATCGACCGCGAGTATAACGAACGGATCGACAAGGCGAACAAACTACTACGAGACGCGGAGGCAGCGGCCAAATGACCGCTTGATTTGTGCAACCCCTGGCGCGACCGCGAGTTGCTGAGCGACTAGCAGTCCCCTGGAGGGAGACGATGAGTGACCTGAGGGCCGGTGCCTTCGACCCACGGTTTTAGGTAGGAAAGCGAACTCCAAGCGATAAGAAAGGTAGCGCAAATGCGGTGGAAAATGCCTAATTGCGCACTCATTGGCGTATTGGCCGTTGGCCTGGTCGTCGCCTACGCAGCCGTCACGATTTTTCTCGATTTTTCCGGGGCATTTAATCTCCCGCCGATACGCCTACTTTATCTAATCGGCGGAACCCTGCTTCTCGTTGGACTATTGCGAAGGAGCAAAGTAGCGTGGAAAGCCACCGTGGCTGCAGCGACAGTCCTTGAAGTTGTGAGCGCGCTGTGCGCCGTCGTTTTTCTGTTGTTTTCCATTCGGGATCCGGCTTCATTCCTCTTCTATGCGCTTTGGGCCTTGTTTGTCGCTGTATATATGTATGTACTTTCGTACGTGCTTCGTCGCCCCAGTTGCAGAGAGTACTTCAATTATCCATCTTGATCCATTCTCCTGCGCGGAAAACGGGGCGGGGGGCGGGCAGGACGTGGGCGGAGTGCAGTTGACTACCAATCTACCTCGACTTCCTTCAGATTCGGCAGGGTCTGCTTCAAGCGGAGCAGATTCGGGTGCTGTTTGGCGTAAGCGGCCTTGCTGGTGATGATTAGGCCGCGGGGACCAATATGCCAAGCCAAGCCCAGTGGATCCAGCATGAAACTGAGAGCCGAATAAAGGTCTTTCCCAACGCAAGTGCAGGTAACGGAGTCGGATCTGTCGACCTTCGCCTCTTTCAGGGCCGCTTCGTCGATCTCGACTTTGATCCCGTGAAGGTCTTGAAGGTAAGCAAAAACGTCGCTCAGCGGCGTCTCCTGAAACTCCAGGATGGTTGGCGATTGAAGCTGTTCCAGGACTTTGCTCGACCGCGCGATTCCCGACGGGTCGCTCGACGATCGGGTGAGAATCACTAGCTTCCTGAGCTTGCGAAGCGGTTGGAGATGGGTCAACCCGGCATCGGTAATGCCGCTGCCCGCCAATTCCAGTTCCTCCAATTCGCAAAGACCTTCGAGGTGCTTCAAGCCTGCGTCGGTGATCTTCGGGCCGTTCACAGTTAGTGAGGTCAGCCGCTTCAAGTGTTCCAGGTGCGCCAATCCGTCATCGGTGAGATTCACTGCGGGGTCGAAGAACCTCAATGAACTGAGTCGGTGCAAGCCTTCCAGGCCCGCCAGTCCGGCATCGGTGAAGTCGCAACGAATGATCCAAAGGGTTGACAACTCCGGCAAGTCTTGGAGTGGCCCAAGCTCGGCAGCGTTGTCGCCCGGCAAGTGGACGATCGTAACGCGGTCGAAGAAGTCGCCCCCTGCCAGTCGCCGCAGCCACGCCGGTTGCGCTGGCTTAGCCTTTCCGATTGGGGCGCCGAGTTCATAATCGTAGACCACGACCCCTTTCAGTTTCAGGATCGCTTCCGTTGCCTGCTGCTTGTGCTTCGCCTCACGCGTCTTCACGGCGAACCAACTGCCTACAATGGCGACCGCTACGGTCAGTAGCAGGAGCGAGCGGATGCTGAATTGGAACCGCAGTCGAAAACTCAGAGCAGCCAGCCACCAGAGCAGCATCGACGCCAGCACGACGCCCACGCCAGCCACCGCCACAAGCACCGTGTAGCCCTTGTGTTCGTTGAAGCTGAACCACCGCCATCGCTCCGACAGGAACAGCAGGCCCGTCATCGCCAGCGAGCCCAGCACCAGCCAACCCGGTGTAGGGCGATACCAGCGGCGTTTTTCAGGCGTGTCCATGCCCGCCAGTATACCGCGCCGCCAGCGGCCCTACCAGAACGGCGCCTCCGAGCGCAGCCACCCTGCACGCCCGCGTTCTGGCCGTCTTTGCCTGCCGCACGACTGCCAGAGCCGCGTTGGCCGCCTTGCTTGCTTCGGGCCGTGGCCCTTTGTGGTGCAACTCGCCGCGGCGCAGTAGAATGAGAGGTGGCTCGACGCTGGGCAATCTCTGGAGACGCGTCGAATGCATTATGGGGCCTGGCAGCGAGAACGCCCGCGGGCGCAATCTAAACCTGCCGTAGGCAACCGTGAGGCTATCCATGGAGAAATTGGAGGGACGGTCAGGCTTGCACCGTTGGGGGGGGGCAATGTCTTGCACCTATTCCTGTCCTGAGAAGGAGAACTCGTCATGAGTAACCCAGAAGATGAAGCAACACAGCAAGGCATTTCGCTTCGGGACAAAGGCGATTTCGATGGAGCGATAGCTGTACACACCGAGGCCATTCGTCTCAATCCGCAAAACGCTCAGCCGTACTCCAGCCGGGGCCAAGCTTACTTGCGAAAAGGCGAATTGGACAAGGCCATCACCGACTGTAACAAGGCCATAGAGCTTGATCCAATGATGGCCGAGGCATATTGCACGCGGGGTGGTTCCCACGGCTGGAATGGCGACTTCGACAAGGCTATCGCTGACTGCACGGAGGCTATTCGCCTCGACCCGCACTGTGCCGAGGCATACCATGTCCGAGGAACCGCTTATTGGCAGACGTTCTGATTTTGATAGAGCCATTGCTGACTTCACAGAGGCTATTCGCCTCGACTCCAAGAGGCCCAAAGTATACCACAACCGAGGTTACGTATACTTGCGAAAGGGCGACCCAGACAGAGCCATTGCGGACTTCACGGAGTCGATTCGGCTCGGCCTTCCACATCCCGATACCTACGTGGGGCGGGCGTGTGCTTATACACAGAAGAGTGGGTTCGACAAAGCCATCGCTGACTGCACGGAGTCGATTCGGCTCGATCCACGATACGCCGAAGCCTATCGTTGGCGAGCTTCTGCTTATCATAAGAAGGGTGACTTCGACAAAGCCATTGCTGACTACACCGAGGCCATTCGACTCAACCCGAAGTATGACGAGGCGTATGACGAGCGGGGTTTTTCCTACAGGAGGAAGGGCGAGTTTGACATGGCGATTGCTGACGTCACCGAGGCGATTCGACTCAATCCGCAATCTGCCCAGGCATATTGGTGCGAGCCCAAGTCTATGACGCGAAGCGCGAGTTCGACAAAGCGATTGCAGACTACACCGAGGTCATTCGGCTCAGACCGCAACGTGCTGAGCCATATTGGGCGCGAGCCAAGGTCTATGACGAGAAAAGCGAATTCGACGAGGCGATTGCTGACTGCACGGAGTCCATTCGGCTCGATCCCCAACGTGCGGAGCCGCATTATGTGCGTGCCCACTGTTACTATATGAAGGGTGAGTTAGACAAAGCCATTGCTGACTACACCGAGTCCATTCGCCTCGACCCGAAAGACGCCGATGCGTATTTTTGGCGGGGGTTCTCCAACGGGAAGAAGGGTGACCGCGACAAGGCGATTGCTGACTACACCGAAACCATTCGGCTTGATCCGAGATTTGCAATGGCCTACAACAACCGTGGTTTCGCCCACAGGGACAGGGGCGATTACGACGCAGCGATTGCCGATTACGCCGAAGCAATCCGACTGCAACCTGACTTTGCCCTGGCATATTACAACCGTGGCGTGGCCTATCACGAAACCAGGGAGAAGACAAGAGCGGAAGCAGATTTTGCCGAAGCAAGGAGACTCGGCTACGGGTCAAGGTAAGAGCGAGCCCGCCAGCAGGAGCGCTCCCGCAGAGCCGCTTGGCGGGAAGCCTGCGGCGTCGTACATCGCAACCGTTGGCGGCAACGAGCAACATGACATGAGCGAACCAGAACCCCACCCCACTCCACCGCTGCCGACTCCGCCCTTCCAATTCCGCCTCAGGACCTTGCTCCTGCTGTGCGTGGTGCTGGGGTCGTCGCTGGCGGTGTTCGGCGGCTGGGGAGTCGTGGTTTTCGGCCTGGCGGTGGGGCTGGCCGTTGGCATCCAGCAGGCAAAGTCCCTTTCGTCGTTGTCATTTCTTATATTGGCGGTGTTTTGCCTTATCTGCCTTCTCGTGGTGCTGCTGATGCCCCTCGTCATAGTTCCCCGCGTGAACAGCCGCCGCGCGGCATGCTTCTATCACCTGGGAAATGTGGTCAAAACCTTGTTAGCCTACCAGGACGACAATGGACATTTGCCGCCGGCATACATCACCGGCGAGAACGGGAAGCCGATGCACAGTTGGCGGGTTCTCGTACTTCCCTATCTGGAGAACTATGCTCTTTACAAGGTTTACGACTTCACCGAACCTTGGGACGGGCCGAAGAACAAGTTGTTGCTAGGCATGCGGCCCCCAGAGTATACTTGCCCCAGCGACCCCAGCGGCTTTGCGTCCGGAGCGACGGAGACAAGCTATGTTGCCGTAGTGGGACCGAACGCAGTGTGGGCGGGGGAGAAGCCGCAACAACTTGCCGATTTAGGCAATGAACCGTCACGTACTATCATGCTCATCGAGGTGGCCAACTCGGGCGTCGCCTGGTCGGAACCGCGAGATTTTTCGGTGGAAACACTGAATGTTTCCGATTCAAAGTCGCCAATGGCCCTGGCTAGCCACCGCGTCGGACACAAGGAATTCCTTTTCATCTGTGACGGCGGCACAGGCGTTCACGTAGCGATGGCCGATGGCAGCGTTCACTTCCTGCGGACCGACTGTCTTTCGGGCGAGGACTTGCGGAAAGTACTGGCGATCGGCGGCTGCAAGGACGTGGCTGGCGGACCGCACGTGGTCTTGGATGAGGAAGATTGGCGATTCAACTGGCCCAACATCGCCGCGCTGGCCATCTGGCTGCTGTCGGTGGGCACGCTGCTGATCGGGGCGGTGAGGAGCAGGAAGACATTATCAGCTCCGCCAACCCCGCTTGCTGGCTGAGGCTGCGTTGTTCGCCTCATGGCGTCTTTGCAGCCGGAGCGCCTTCGGGCTTCTTGGCGTCCTTCACTTTCTCGTAAAGCTTCTGGGCCTCCGGCCTCATCGAGAACGGCTGGTGGTTTTTCAGAACGGGCTCCAGCAAGGCCTTCGCTTCTTGATCCTGCCCGCGATGGTGGCGAATATGAGCCACATAGGTAGCCGTGTCGGGATCGATTTTTCCGCCGGTCGCTTTAACGGCTTGGTCAAGGGCCAATTCGCCCTGATCGAACTCACCTCGCCGGAAGCGGACCCAGCCCAAGGTTGACAAGACATCAGGGTTCTTGTCGTTGACGCGATAATTGGCCTCCGCATAGTCCAACGCTTGCTGCTTCTTGGCCGGGTCATTCTGTTCGACAAGGGCCAAGGCGATATTGTTCCTGGCGACGAAGTTCGTAGGGTCTTCACGGATGATCTCCTGGAAATATTTCTCCGCTGCCAACCAGTCCTTCTCCCACAAGGCGACAATGCCGCGAAGCATGTGACCCACATTACTGTCACTGTACTTCTCGGGATCGGATGCCTCGATTCTCAAAGCGGCTTCCGCCTGCTCCTTAGCAAAGGCGATTTTGCCTTTTTTCACGGCCCAAATGGCAACAGCCTGGCGCGTGGCTATATCGTCCGGCGCACTTTCAAGAGCGGCCTTAAACCACTTCTCGGCATTCCCGCTCGTGGAGTTCGGGCCCTCGAACTGATCGTAATACATTGCGATGATGGCTTCGGGAGTGAGTGGTGAGACTTCCCGCGTGCCGTTCTTCTTGGCATTGTCCCGGTCAATCTGCTTGGCCTTCTTCAAGACCTCAAATGCCTCGGTAGTCTTGCCCTGCCAGAACAGAGATCGGGACAGACGATGGTGCGCGAACAAGTCCCTGGGCGCGAGTTCCAGCAGATCCCGGAGGCACGCTGTCGCTTCCTCCCAGTTCTCGCGGCTTTCCGCCACCAGGGCAATGCCGCTCAACGTCTGCTGTTCCAGGGACCCTTTGCGTTCCTTGGGACCCTTGTACCCGGCCAACAACTGTTTTGCCTTATCGAAGTCCGTCTTTGCGTCGGCAACCAGCCGTTCCTGCAACGCGATGTTGCCGAGAATAATATAGGGTTCGGGATCGCTGGGATTCGCCTTGACGGCTTCGTTCAACTGACGGCGGGCGGCATTCGGGTCTATGGGAAAGAGAATCTGAAACATCAACACATGGGCCGAGGGAAGCTCGGGATATTTCCGCGCGGCATCTTCAAGCTTCTTGATTGCGGCCGGCATATCGGGATTCGGACCAGATGCCAGTTGGACGGCCTCTTGCACCTCGGGGTACTTATTCGGTGCGGCCGCGCCCCACTGAGTGCCAGAGCCAACAACTACAGTTACCGTCTGGGCAGAGGCCAGCGTTGCCGCCGCGCCAAGCAGCATCAACGCTGCGATTGCCAAGGCAAGAGTGAACGAAAGGAACCGGCGTGCCATGGAAGGATACCTCCTTTGTGAAGACGAAACGGTCGGTGAGCAGAAAGCACAATTCCGATTCCTTTTAGCCTACGACGGAACGAATGCACAGACAAGACGTTCCTGGACCGGACTTATTCCGCTCCTCTCATTCAGGCCGCCGGGTCAATTCTTGCCCACGGGCAACTATCTCGACCGACCTAGTAGCCTAACCCGACCTTACCGCCCGGCACCAGCACATTCCCGTCCAGCCCCCCTACAGTGCGTACAAGCGACGATAGCGCCCGCAGACCCCCGAAGACTGCCCAGAGCCCTCCAAGCCCGAATGGCCGCGAGCGCACGCCCAAGAAGCCCATGGAGGGCGTTCGGCCAAGACTCCTCCGCCGCAGCGACTCCTGTTCCCGAGGCCCCTCTTCTTTCAGGCTGCTTATCCGGATTTTGACACGACCCACGCCGCAAGCTATGCTACACCCTTGGTTGAGTGCAAGTATTCTCATCACAACAAGCGGACGGGTTCCGGCCCGTTGGCCGGGCCTGGCTGCTTACCAACCCCAAGGGAGATCAGGCCATGGCACGCACGTTCGCTGGTTTCACGTTTCTGCTGGTTGCAATCGCCGTCCCACTTGCGTCGCTTCGAGCAGATGAACCCGGCAAGTCGGAATTGACCAAGAGCGGCTCGGGCACGTTGGTCCTCACCGGCGCCAACACCTATTCGGGCGGCACGACTATCCTCAGCGGCGGCACATTGCACCTGGGAAGTGCTAATTGCAACCCGCAAACGCTGGCCGACTGGACTAGCGATTCTTCTAAGCCGACCGTCATCACGGTCGCCGGAAGCGGCGCCTCAACACCGACGAGTCCGATTCCCGCAGGCCCGGTTTTTTACGTGATTACGGAAGGAGCGGGCCTGGGCGACAGCATGCGTAGCGTGCCTTGCACCGGCAAGCAGACGGTGTTGGACGCTATCGGCCACGTCAACGGGCTCTCCCAACTGTCCAGCACGAAGATTTGGATTGCGAGGCCGACGCCCGGCAGCCGCGACAAGAGCACCATCCTCCCCGTCGATTGGGAGGCCATTTCAAAACGCGGGATTAACACGACCAATTACACCCTCGTGCCCGGCGATCGCCTGGTCTTCGGTGAGGATCCGCTGGTCACCCGGACCAATTTGGCTGGCAAGAAGACGGCCCCCGTCGAGCGGCTCATGGGCGTGGTTGGCTCGACCTATTCTACCCTCTATGGTTTTAACTCCGCGTCTGCTGCCGATGTCGAGGTGTTGAAGGAGCTCATGCGGAAGGGCTATTTCACCGACGACGAGGAACTCAAGCAACTCATGCTCGATGCGATCCGCCTCCACGAACCAGAGAACAAGAAAGCCGGCCCGAAAGCAGCGGCCGAGCAGAAGGCGGGCCAAGATCAAAAGCCAATCACACCCGGCCCGAAACTAGCGACCGAGCAGAGGGCGAGCCAAGCAGAAAAGACGTCAGTCACAGCCGGCGCGAAACAAGCGGCCAAGCAAGAGCCGGACCAGGGGACAAAGAAGTCGATTGCAGCCGGCGATGCCCCGCCCCACGAGCTCGCCATGCAGCCCTTGCCCGATTACCGCATCGAACCGCCGGACGTTGTCGAAATCGAAATGCTCAGGCTCATTCCTTTGCCGCCCTATCGGGCCGGGGTCTTCGACGTGCTGGAGATCCGTGCCAACACCCCACCCAATGAGCCTCTGGAAAACCTGTACTTCATGGTCGAGGCCGATGGCAAGGTCGCCCTTGGCCCGCCCTACGGCTCCGTTCGCGTGGAGGGCATGACCCTCGAAGAAGTGACATCGACCTTGAACAAGTGGCTCAGCCCGTTCCTCCGCGAGCCGGCGGTATACGTGCAACTGGCCCGCGTCTCCGGGGCCCAGCCGGTTACCGGCCAGTACCTGGTCGGTCCCGACGGCACGGTCAATCTGCGCCTGTATGGACGTGTTTGCCTGATGGGCAAGACGGTTGCCGAGGCGCGGCTGGCGATCCAGAAACAACTTGCCAAGTACCTGAAATCGCCCGAGCTATCGGTGGACGTCGCAGCCTACAACAGCAAGGTGTACTACATAATCACCCAAGGAGCCGGTTTGGGCGACAACGTCCGCCGCCTTCCGATCACGGGCAAGCAGACGGTCCTGGATGCCCTCAGCCAGACCAACGGCCTGTCGCAGGTCTCCAGTAAGAATATCTGGATAGCCAGGCCCTTGGCCTCGAACCCCGGGAAGGCGGATATCTTGCCTGTCGATTGGGACGGCATTACGGCCCGCGGGGCGACAGCCACCAACTACCAGATCTTCCCCGGTGACCGGATCTACATCGGCGAGGACCCGCTGGTCAGCCGCAGCAATTTGCTTTCAAAGAAAACGGCCCCTGTCGAGCGGACCATGGGTATTGTCAGCTTGACTAGTTCCATGCTCAGCGGATTGAGCACGTTGTCGGCTGCCGACGACGCGGTAATGATGGAACTCGTGCGGAAGGGCACGTTCACCAGCGACGAGGAGATGAAGGGGATCTTGCAGGAAGCGCTACGACTACATGCTCAGGAACGCGAGAAAGCCCGGTCGAAAGAGGCGGAGAAGGGCAAGCCGGGGCAATGATTCCGCAAGGACATGCCCGTCGCCAGCTTCAGAATCTCGGCTTGCGCGTTTTTGGCCTTTGCCGTATCGTGCTTGCAATCTGGAAACTCCGGCAATCGGCGCTACGGCTGCGTCTGGCCTGGGCCGGGGTCTGCCCATGCGGCCTGCCTTGCCCATCTCCGGCCCGTAGAGCCGGGGCTGGCTGGGGTGGATCGCTCTTGAATCCCTGCCTGCGAGTAGTAGAATTGGGCGCAGTGAAAGGGTTCGCGCAACCCACGGGAGCGGGTCCACACCGAGGCCCTCCCCGGCGGACATTGCGCGGTTTAGAACCCCGTTGGCGGCGTCGAGCAAAATGACATGAGCGAAGCAGAAGCTACGTCCACTGCCCCGAAGCCGCCCAGCGGCGGCCAGCCCTGTCGTTGGTATTGCCAGGATAATGACAGGGTGAAATGGATGTCTCTTGCTTTTGGAGCTATCGGAGTTTTAGAAACATTCGTGACTAACGACTTCCTGTACGTAGTGCCCGCACTACAAAGACGAGAACTGTTTTGGAGATTCGTTCTTCCCACCTTCATCTTCTCACTGCTCGCCATCGCGCTGGGGGCAGTCGCTGTAAGAAGACGCTTTCGCACAGTTCCTGCGTACTTGGGCATCCTTTTGGGACTTGCCGCCTTAGCAATGCTGTTTTTTTGGATTTTGGCATGGGGGGCGTAGGGACATGATGATCCAGCGAATTTGCCGCGCACAAAACCTTGGATAGCCGCCAACACGGTCCATTTGCTGCGTCGCTGCGCGACCGGCTGCGCCGTCAAATGGACCTGCCGCTGGCGGCAATGGACGAGGAAGAACCCATGAATCGAATCGGATTACGGAACCTCGCCCTGGTCTTGCTTCTTGCCGCAGCCGCCTCGGGCTGTTCACCAACGGCTGAATTAAACAAACTTGGTTTCGATGCCAAGATTGACGAAAATCGTCCAGGCAGGCCGGTGATTGCCGTATCGGTAGCCTTGAATGCTGTTCCAAAGGTGACGGATTCATCACTCGAACGCCTTGCCCATTTGACCCAACTCCAGTCGTTGAACCTGTGCGGCGCGAGGGTGACTGACGCGGGGCTCGTTCATTTGAAAGGGCTCACGCAGTTGCGAGACCTCAGCCTGGATCACACGCAGGTGACCGACGTTGGACTGGAGAATCTCAAGGGGCTAGACCAACTCGAATCCCTGGACCTTTGCGGCACCAAGGTAACCGGCGCCGGGCTGAAACACATCAAAGCGGGGCACCTCAAACAGTTGGCTCTGGTTGGCACCCGAACAAACGACGTGGGACTGGAGAACCTGAAGACGTTTAGTCAACTTGAGTGGCTGAACATCGAGTACACTAGAGTCACCGATATTGGGCTGGGGCACCTCAAAGGATTGACCAAGCTCGACGAATTGCTGCTCGGAAACACCCGGGTGACCGATCCGGGCCTGAGGCACCTCGTAGCGTTGCCCGAGCTCAGAATTCTACACTTGGACAACACAAAGGTGACCGATGCAGGGCTGGAGCACCTCAAGGGGCTGCAGCAGATCTCGAACGCCTGGGGTTAATTAACACCACCGTGACCGACGCTGGACTTGAGCACGTCAAAGGGCTACCCAAACTCAAATACCTAACTTTGTGGGGCACTAAGGTAACCGACAGTGGCGTGAAGAAGCTCCAGCAGGCATTACCGAACTGCAAAATTTACTGGGAGCCGCCAACAAAGGACGAGCGGCAAAGTCCGGCTGCGCCGGATCAGCTTCGCTGACCGCTGTCCTTCCCGTTAGTCCACAAATTATGGGCAGAATACTTTGCAAAGAGCACGGTGCCCCCGCTGCGTGCCCTCCAGCGCCCCAGCGCGCGCTGGAGGGCTTTCGGGGCTCAGGACGTCCGTACGACCTTCCGGCTTCCAGAGGGCTCCAGAGCGCCTCCAAGAAGGCCACAACGGGTCCCGCTGGACGTGGGCTTCTCTTGCCCGGTCGATATGCGCGGCCAGGCGGCTCGTATTCCCTGGGAAGATCCCAAGTACCCACCAGCGCTGGCCAAGTTGACCTGCGAGGCCGAGGCCTGCCGCAGTCGCGGAGCGTCTCGCTTGCCGAGGGGACAACGTCACAGCTCGATCTGGTGCTCAGTCCCAAGTAAGTCAATACCACCCATTTCGCGCAGCGATGGCAGTCCACCTTGCCTGCGGCGGTCACCCTCACGTCACCCCCACTCCGCAGCGAAGGTCATTTCCAGCACGCGTCGGCGTGCCCAACGAATGGCACTAGCTTAAGCGAGGAATCTCGGGCCAGTCTACAACAGCTTGTGATGGCACGCCAAGGCAGCTACGACCCGTTGCGGTCGCATTTCTTAAGCTAGTGACATTCGCGTGCCCAACCTCCGCGCACTTGGAGCGATTAGTTCGAGGGCGGCACGTCTTCCGCGAATATCGAACACGGCTAAGGATGGAAAGGGGCAACATCTCGCATCAAGAGTTACGCCCTCCGAATTCGAATTTGGATCGTGACCTGGCGCTCCGCCGACTTTGGGGATATTCACGAGGAGACGAACCGCGGAAGTGTATTCGCTGCAAGGATTTGCGCACGCCGTCAGACAACATCCCCGAACGCCGTCCGCCTTTTTTCAAAGTCGGCGGAGGACCCTTGACTTCCAAAACAAGAAGTGCTACAATCTGTAACGTTACATCACGTCATACAAGGATTGCCGCCATGCTTCACAAGCAGAAACCCGCCCTGAGCGACCTGGAAAACAAGGTCATGGGCGTCGTCTGGAAACATGGCCAGGTCACCGCCGATCTGGTCCGGACGGAGTTCGAAGCAAGTCAGCCCATGAAGGATTCGACCGTGCGGACGATCTTGCGCCGCCTGGAAGAGAAGGGCTACGTTCGCCATACGACCGAGGGGCGAACGTATCTCTACTCGCCCACCGTCGAATCGCAGAATGTTGCCGCCGATGCCGTGCGGGGCATTATCGAGCGATTCTGCAACGGAAGCGTGGAAAACCTGCTCGTCGGCATGGTTGACCGCGAAGTGGTTTCCTCCTCCAAGCTGCAGGAGCTGGCTAAACGCATCGCCGCCAACAAGGGGCGGTAATCGACGACATCCAAGACAAATCCGATCATCGCAAGGAGATCTGACATGACAAGCGTTGAATTGTGGATGGCTTCCTGGCTTCTCGACGTGTCCATCAAAGCGGCGTTGCTGGCCTTAGCCGCGTGGGTGGGAATGGCCGCTTGCCGCGTAGGCAGCAGCAGCGTGAGGCACCGCGTCTGGTTTCTCGTGCTTGTTGGCATGTTGCTGCTCCCGGCTTTGGTGAATCTTGCACCCGCGTGCCATTGCCGGGCTGGCTCTTTCCGACAGGGCAATTGGCTGCTGAAAAAGGCGAAACCGCCGGCGGACCGCCGCAGACAATTGTGCAACAACCGGCCGCCGATGGACTGAACGTGCCGGCCCCGTCTGGACCGAGTCCCGCCTTGGGCTTTGGGGAACCGGGACCAGCAGGCGATGCACGCGACGCAGTGACTCACGGCATGGCCAAACAAGAGCCCCGGGAGGCCGCAGCTATTCCCCTGCCGGCACTGCCTGCCAGCGCAGCTCATTCCGTAGCGCCGCGGACGGCAGGAAGCAACCGCCTCGCGCTGGCCGTTATCGGTGTCTATCTGGCCGGCGTGGCCTTGCTGATGGTCCGGCTGCTCATCGGCATGGTCCAAGCAAGCAGGCTCGTTCGGCGTGCAAGCCAGGTCGATTTGCCACGCAGCGCAACTTGGCAGCCAACCGGTACGAGAATTGTCGAATCGAATGAAGTACGAGTTCCCATGACCGTCGGCTACTGGCTGCCGATCGTGGTGTTGCCGGCGGACTGGAAGATGTGGAGCGATTCGTCCCTGACGATGGTATTGGCTCACGAGACCGAGCACGTTCGCCGCCGCGACACCTGGATCGCGCTGCTGGCGACCTTGAATTGTGCCGTCTATTGGTTCCATCCCGTTGCCTGGTTCATCCGGCGAAGGCTCGCCAACCTGGCGGAGCAGGTATGCGATGACGCGGTGATCCGAGCCACCGGAAGTCGCAACGAATACGCTCAGAACCTGTTGGACATAGCCAGCCGGTTATCGGCCGGTTCCGGGCGCGTCCGGCCGGTTCGGCCGGTTGGCGTAGCGATGGCTCGCAAGGCGAATGTGGTCGAGCGGATCGAGGCCATTCTCGACAACGATCGGCCTTTGTCGCGGAGAATCGGTGCGGCAGGTGCATTGCTGTTGGTGGGTATTATGGCGCCTGTGGTTTTTCTGGCTGCGGGGTTGCGTCCAACAACTCCCACCGTCGCGGCCGAGCCAGCGGCCACGACTGTCAAGAGCGAGAAAGTCGCCGATTCGAAACTTCCAGCGACGAGCCTGCAGGGCCGCGTCGTCATGGCGGGCGACGGAAGTCCGGTGGCCGGCGCAGAAGTCCGGCTATTGATCTGGAGGCCAATGGGCCTCGGCAGAAAAACGGCGGGCCTCGACGAAAAAACGGCAACAACGAACGAAAAGGGGCAGTTCGAGTTCAAGGAACTCGGCAAGGGAAGGTTCATCCTTGCTGCCTATTACCAGAACCTGGCTTCCCGAACCAAGCTGCACATAGGATACGAGGCCAAAGCCGGCGAGGACTCGATTGTTCTCAAACTGCGCAAAGCGCCGTCCCTCAAGGTGAAGGTGGTCGCTCGTGCGGATGCTAAGCCGATCAAAGGGGCGACGGTGAGTCTCGTGTGGACTGACGTCAAGCGAGACCACCTCACCGATGCCGACGGGGAGGTGCTGATTAACGGGCTCACTTCCGAGGTATGGACGATCGAGGCATGCGCGAAAGGTTTCGCGGTGGACAAGCAAGCGCTGAACCTGAGCGGAACGGGCACGGCGAGTGTGACCGCCAAACTGGCTCCCGGCGTGGAACTGTTCGGCGTAGTGTGCGATGAAGCGGGCAAGGGATTGCCCGAGGTGGGGATCGACGTGTTCCCGTCCGGCCTTAACGGAGGACAGATCGCGTACATGAAGACCGATGCGGACGGCAAATATCGGTTCGAGTATCTGCCGATCGCAGGATTCACGTTGATGTTGCAGAAAGAGGGTTATGCCGAAAGCCGTCCCGACGTCGCCATTACGGCGGCGGCGGGCGGGCGGCAGGAGCTGAATCTGACCCTGCATCGCCGTCCGGACGGAGGGTCGGTCCGCGGGACCGTCGTGGACAAGGACGGCAAACCGGTCGCGGGCGCCTCGGTCGTGAACCGCGGCGGCTCGTCAGACGAGTTGCACAAGACGATGACCGACGCCCAGGGGCGATACCGCCTGGATGACGTCTACCACAACCTGTTCATCAAGGCGAAGCGTTTTGCCCCGCAGCATCTGGAGTTCAAGCCCGGGGACCGCGAGCACCCGGCGGAAGTGAACGTGACCCTTTCGGCCGGCCATCGGATTCGCGGCCGCGTGGTCAACGAGCAGGGCCAGGCGCTTGCCGGCGTACAAGTCGTCTATGCTCACGGCAATGGTTTTCCGGGAATCGATTTCGGCGGCGGGACGACGACGGATGCCGAGGGACATTTTGAATTCGACTCCTTGCCTGCGGAGCCTCCGTTTGCGCTGAACAAAGAAGGCTACTCCCCGATGGAAGATGTAAAGCTTCCGCTCGACGGCGAGAAAGAAGTGGTGGTTGCCATGCGCGGGGCGGGCGTGATTCGCGGCCGGGTCGTCGACGACAAGACCGGCACGCCGTTGTCGACGTTCGTGGTCCATGCGAGGGGTATTCGCGGCGAGAAGTTCGCCACGCGCGACGGCACGTTTCGTATCGGCGAGCTCGTGCGGGACGCGACGTTGCAGGTTATGGTCGAGGCCGACGGATACGACCGATCAGTCGTGCGCCGTGTTGTGGCCGTGGCCGATAGCGAGGCAAAGCCGGTCGAATTCCGGCTTGCTCCGATCGATGCGTCGAGCCTGTTGACGATCGCCGGCCGGCTGGTCGACGAGCGAGCCAGGCCGCGGGCAGGCGCGGAACTGGGCTTGATCGTGGCCTCGAAGCGGCCCTTCCCGCGCGACCAGTTCCCGTTCACTTGGCCGATGATCCACTCGGGACAGATCGAATCGAAGGACCTGGTGCTTCAGTTCCTGACGGCGATCACGGATAGCGACGGCCGCTTCCGCTTCACGCAGGTCCGCGCGGGCGGCGATATCGAGCTCGCCTACTGGGGCGAGGGCGTCTCGCAGAACCGACGAGAGCACATCGAGCGCTTGTCGCCCAAAGAGCAAGGCGACCTGACGATCATTTCCAAGACGCCCGGCGTCGTGCGCGGCGCGATTGATCGAAAGGCGTATCCCGCGGTAAGCGAAATCATGTTGAGCGCATACCTTGACTCCGAGGTCGGGAGGGCCTCGCTAGGGAACAATTCCTACGAGATGCGAAATGTCCCGGCGGGCCGGTATGAGTTGCAGGTCTATGGCCCAATCAGACCTTCGGGCCGTGGAGATGGGAAAAATGCATGGGACGTCCTCAAGAGAATCCCGATCGAAGTGAAATCGGGCGTGACGTTGACTGTCGATCTTGGCCCCGACCCCGACGCTTCCCAGCCGGCCAAAGGCGGTGAGACCGAATCCGGCCGATTGATTTCTGGCGTGGGGGTAAACTCCAATTCGGGCTTGGTTGGCGAGATCACCCTTGACGAAAAGAACGCCACGAAACCTGAAAAACCCGGCACGTCGGATGGTGGATCCAAGTCGTCTACAGACGCGGCAAACGCCAAGGTCTCCGGCAAGGTGATCGACGAAAGCGGAAGGGCCGTGGATGGAGCGGAGGTGTGGCTTCGCGTTCAAGTTCACTTCCAATACGCAAAAGCGGATTCCCAGGGCCAGTTTTCCCTGGAGGTTCCGTCCGCTTGGCTTGCCGAGTTGCAACGGCCGCGCATGCCGTTCACGGTTTGGGCCTATGCCGCCGGCCATCAGTTGTGCATAGGTAAGGCGGTGTTGTCAACGAGCGCGTCCAATCTGACGATTCGACTCGCACCGGCAAGCGATACCTCTTTCGTCGTGTCGGACCCCGAAGGACGACCTTGCGCGGCGCCTTGGTCGAGCCCTACTACATCCGAAACAGCAGAGGGAACAATGAGTTTCCGCCAGACGAGTTGTTGGCCCGCGTTGGGGCTCGCACGGACAAGGAAGGCCGAGTGAAGCTCCCGGCGGCCCCGCCTGACCTGCTTTACCAGGTCCGGGTACATGCCAAGGGCTTCGGGACTCAGCTACAACCTACCGCCCCAGCATCGGCGATCGTCGGGACCGCAATCCGGCTACGGCCGGTGGGCAAGATCGAGGGGCGCGTGGTTGGCGGCCCGCCGGAGCTCGTGCGGGGCATCAGGTTGGTCTTCACTTCAGAAAACAACGTTAGGCCGCGTCCGTTTCCGCTTAAAAAGTGGCCAATCGAAGGCTATGCGGATGTCAAGACCGATAAGCAAGGACGGTTCGGGGTTCCTGCGATCGCGGTCGGAGAGGCGTGGATCGAGCACTATAATGTGGACGAGAAGCAGCCACTACTCCTGAAATTGCCGGAGTCTGTCAGTGTGCAGGCAGATCGGACAACCTCTCTTGAAATCCCATTGGTGCCCTCAGTCATCGTGCGCGGCTCCGTGCGTGTCAAGGATACCGGCAAGCCCGTTTCCGGCGCGCAAATTCACATCCGTTACGGTGTTGGATATCGCCAGGGAGCCATGGCGGTGAGCGATGCGCAGGGAAACTACACCGCACGGGTGCTGCCGGGCAGGATAGGGTTGCAGGTAATCTTTATGCCGGAAGCGTACGTTCTGTTGAGCGAAGGCCCCGCCCGCGTGAGAAACGACCGCTCGCTTGAAGTCCCGGAGGACGCCAAGGAGTTCGATCTGCCGTCGATAGAAGCCGGTTTAGCCGGTCCGACGAAGGTAAGCGTCAACAAATCGCCATCCACCTACCAGATTGAGCGGCGTGAGCCGGTGCCGGGATTCAATTCGGAGAATTTCCCTCCGAGGATTTGGAACGAATCCCATGCTTTGAGCGTCAAAAATGTTAGTGCCGAACCCCAACCCCTTACGGAGGAATCATGATGCGAAGAACGATCGCCCTGCTTGTCGGAATCGCCTTCTGTGCGGTGTGTCCCATCGCTTATGCGGCCTACAGTTTAGCACTGGAAGGAAAGTGGCCCAAAAGCTGGCCCAAGGAATTGGAGCCACTAAGAAAACAGGCAACCACACTGGTGGGGCCGGAGGTCGAGCAGTGGTTCTACCTGATTCCATTCACCAAACGGGAGGAATTTGTGTCCGCTTGGCCGCATCTCTTGAAGGTCAAAAGCAAAGGAGCCCCCATCATCCTCGTGCGCGGCCCGAAGACGGATTTCATGGCGATCAAGCCTGCGGGCGTTCTGATCCACACACCTGCTAGGGGGACGCCCCATCCCGAGCAGCCGCTCGCGGATTTTCCAGCGGGAAACGTGAGGGCGCGCTGGATGTGGACAACCTATATAGAGTTGGTGGTGGATGGAAAGGTCGTTGACCTGAATCGCATTCCTCTGCCAGAAGATACCCCGATCATCGATGAGCGGTTCAAGGACGAGCAGAAGAAATCTCAGTTCCTCGACATACTGCCGGTCCCAGGCATCCATGAGGTTCGATGACGCGGAAGCCCGACGCCTCAGTCATCGACTCCGACCAACGATCCGACCAGGAATCAGAGCGGCAAGTCGGTATGGGCCTGCACCAACGCCGCACGGCGGCCATGGAAACGGACACGGGTACATTGCGGCTTGGCATGGCCGGCGGTCAGCGACCGTTTGGTGAGCCGGGGCCTTGCCGGGCCGCGTGCCGGCCGGACCTTCTTGCTGCTTTTGAACGTGCCCGTGGTATATTCAACCTGACCTTGCCCCAAGCGCCCTGCTTTTTCCCTCGACCGCCCTGCCAAGCTGAGCCACTGGCGGCCGATATGATTACGGGCAGTGACGGGGATCTGCTGCCAGCGGTCGCCCTCAGTTCGTCGATCAGCCCGCTCGGTCGTCGGGCTGATTGACGGCGGCCAAGCCCCAACGATAAACTGGAATGAGCGGCGTGGCTCGGCCCTTGGCATCGTGCGCGGGGGCAGCCGCCGCGGAAGTTGATGGAGGTGTGACCTATGTTCCGGCAATTCTCGACTATTGCGTTGGTGGCGCTCGCTGCACTCCATAGTTTTTCCGTCGTTGCGGCCGCAGAGCGCAAGCCCGCCACCACCAAGCAGATCACCAACTCGATCGGCATGAAGCTCACGCTCGTGCCTTCGGGCGAGTTCAAGATGGGCAGCGGCGAATCGGCGGAGGAGACGGCTGCCTTCTTCAAGAAGAACTACGGCATGGATTTTCTCACGGCGGATTCCTTCAAGGACGAGCACCCGCAGCATCGCGTGCGGATCACGAAACCGTTGTACCTGGGTGCCTATCATGTCACACGGGGCCAGTTTCGTCAGTTCGTCAAGGATTCGGGCTACAAGACGGACGCGGAGAAGGGAGACAATCCGGGGGCCTATGGATGGGACGCCAAGAAGAAGACGTTCGATTTCAACAAGGATTACTCTTGGCGGAACACGGGTTTCGAGCAGACCGACGAACACCCGGTGGTCAACGTAAGCTGGAACGATGCGGTGGCCTTCTGCAAATGGCTCAGCAAAAAGGAAGACAAGACCTACCGACTGCCCACGGAGGCGGAGTGGGAGTACGCCTGCCGGGCCGGGACGACGACGCGATACCATAGCGGCGACGATCCCGAGACGCTGGCCAAGGTGGCGAACGTGGCCGACGCGACGGCCAAGGCGAAGTTCCCGGACTGGAGGTGGACGATCAAGGCCAGCGACGGCTACGTGTTCACGGCGCCGGTCGGCAAATTCCGGCCCAACGCCTTCGGACTCTACGACATGCACGGCAACGCCTGGCAGTGGTGTGCGGATTGGTATGACGCGGACTACTATACGAAGTCGCCGACGGACGATCCAACGGGGCCTTCGGGGGGCTCGCGCCGCGTGCTCCGGGGCGGGGGCTGGATCGGCGTCGCCAGGGACTGCCGTTCGGCGGACCGCTACAACGGCGGGCCTGGGAGCTGCATCTTCAGCCTGGGCTTCCGTGCCTCCCTAGTTCCGGCGGACAAGTAAGGTGAGCGAGCGAGGCCGGTGCGTAGGCGATGGCTGGCGATTCTCTGACGGTTACGACGTAGATGCGGGCTCTATGACAGGTGCGGACGCTCTTGGCCGGGTCGGTCCAGCATGGGGACGCCCCTTCTGACGGCAAGCTTGACAGCACGAAAACTGGCGTAGCGGCTGCTGCGGTCATGGCTCGGGGCCGAGCTACGGCCGTGCCAGCGAGCCGCCGTTCAGGACAAGACCGTAATCGCGTCTCCAGGGCTATTCATCGAAGCGAATGTCGGTTAGCAAACCACGTGCCGTTCGCTGGCCTTCGTCCCCGGATCATCTGGACGATTTCCCTGCGTCAATCCCTGGCCACCAGCCCGAACCATGCCTCTAGCGGTCTACTGGTGAAGCCCCATTCGACGCAGCAGTTTCCAGCGAAGGCAAGTCAGGATGGATGGCAAACTCTGGCAAGCCGTGGTCTGCCAATTCCACCGTGCCAACCAGCCAGCGACGGATCTGGTCGGCGATCTCGGTGGCGGTGGCTTCGGGGAGCTTTGCCGATTGCTTGCCATTCTTTCGGACCCAGAACCGCTGGTTGAACGGATTGCGGACCAGCTCGATGCGGTGGGTTTTGCCTCCTCGGCGCTTCAGGCTGATGCGGAAATCTGCCGGTAATCGCGGCACGGGACACCCCCCCTAATGACGAAGGTTCGGAATGCGAATTTGACCCTGGATTTGCCATAAGTACCGGCGAGACAGTATACTACGGCAAGCGGCGAAAAACTTGGTGTCAAGTAGAACCCCGCTGGCCGAATCAGTTTACCGACTATGACCAAAGCCGAAGTAATCGCAATTGCGCAAGACTATGTTCGTGAGCAGTCTCTCAAGGTAAAGGTCGGGGAGCCAAAAGGCGCGCCAGATGACTGCCGAGTTCCTTGATGAGTGCTTCCAAGAGCTTCCGCCACCAAGCGAAGCGGTTCGGCAACTACTACGACACCAACATTTGGATCGCAGCCAGTGGCAGGTGTACTTTCCATTTTCAGATGAAGTAAGATCGGGGCACGGTGGTGTCATGATTATTGTGTATGATGACACGGGTGAGGCGGAACCATTTATGAGCCTGTGATCGGGCCAACATCCCGCAGCCGCAGAGCGGGACGCCGCTTGGCGGCGCTGGGCCTGGAAAAATGGTAAAATGATCGGCAGTTCAAACCGTTGAAGAATGGAACCTGCGGCGTCGGCTGCGGGTCCCGTTGGCTGGATCAGAGCGAAAATGCAACCTTCGTTCCTTGACATGGTTTGGGCGTACAGCGAGGCAGTGGCCGACTGCTACCGATTGTTGTGCAACCGTCTCAAGATTGAAGGACATCCCCTACGGGCTTGGCGAAGTGGTGCCGTTCCTCAGCATGGCGTCCTTGATCGCTCTCGGCGAATTACGTATGGATTTCACGGTGCGGGATGCCGTTTCGCGATTGGCCGCCAGATCATCGATCTCGACTTTGGACCGAATGGACGTCATGATGGATTCGACGCTTGGCGTTTATGGCTATTCGCCCAGTCGCGTGCAAAGGACTATCCGCTATTTCAAACACGGGAAGCAATTCAAGAAGAACTAGATGCCCTTGAAGCCGCAGGCATCATTGAAAAACCAGGGCTACTACCCGGCACAAGCCTGTACTTCTTCACCAAATCACAAGACAATCAGCCAACAACGAGTAGCTGCTGAGTTCGCCTGCGGCGAAACGCTTCGCGTCAGCTACTCGACCCGTTGGTCGGATGGGCTGGATGAAACTACTTCGATGCGAATACAGTTTAGCTTGCGTCGATTGCTGCTAGCCACCGGGGGCTTCGCGTTGTGCCTGGGGTTTTTAGCAAGACTTGGATCCAGTTCGATCCCGCCTGCGTTGCTGTCTTCATGCGCACTGTTTGGCCTCGTCTTGATCGTCAAGAGACACGATGTTTCTCGAATAGTGTGGTCCACATCATGCTGCTGTATTGGCACCTGCATGGCACCTGTCCCGAGCAACCCAGGATATTCATACGAACAAGCTGGAATTCTCGCAATACTTCTTGCTACGGCAGGGTGGGCGATTGGATGCGGACTTGCACGACTTACCGAACGTTTCTCAGTGGCTCAAGATGACAAAGCCCTAGAACAATGCGGAAAGTCGAATCAGAAAAAGGAAGGTTAATAGAGCCGGGAATAGAGGAATGACCAACACGGGCCGTTCGCAGAGTGGCCTTCGGCCATCAGCCTGCGGCTGACGAACAGCCCGCCCGTTGGGCGAGATGGAATCAATGAGCAAGCCTCTTCAGCAACTACGCGAGACTTTGATCGCCGGACAGCGACTCGCCATGCAGGGATCGTATGAGCAACGCGCACCGGCCAAGAAAGCAGTCCCCTTCCTGTTGGAAGCCCGCATGGGACTCCGGGAATACGTGCAGGAGCATGACAACGATGTCGAGGCTTTGCGGCTGCTTTCGCAAGCGGAAGAATGCCTTCTCAGTTATAGTGCAGCGCGGGTGGCGCTTGAGCGGGCGATGTCGCTGGCGGCAAAACCGGACAAGAAGGATATGAAAAGGCTGGCATTGCTCAAGGAATACGAATCAAAGTGGACCGAGCTTACTCTCACTCCCGAACAGCTTGCCACCCTGGGTGGCCACCTGGAGAGTTGTCTTGTGCAATCTCCCTGCGACCATACTCTGCGCCAGACAGAGAAATGGTTGCACGGGCAGGCGACTGGCGGTGCGAAACAGGTACTTGAAGCAATCCGTAACCGGGGCGGGTACTGCGACTGCGAGGTTCTAGCAAATGTGGTCCGAGGATAATTCGCCCAACACGGCGTAGTGGCAAAGCGGCTGCGCCGTCGCCGCTTGGCACTGCTGGGCGTGGGACTATGATAAACTGATGAAAATTCAACCCGTATGACAATGGAACGGGCGGCGACCACTACGCCTCCCGTTGGCCACGGCATGTTGCTTAATGCGGAGAAACTAAATGGCGGATCTCCCGATGGTGCTGGATCTGTACATTGCCGACGCCAAGGGTCAGCCAATGGTGAGCGTCGATGTCGTGCATGCCGTTGCGAATCGCGGATTAGCTGGCGACCGCTATTTTCTTGGGACTGGCTTCTATTCAAATATGAACGGCTGGGGCGCAAACGTCACGCTTATCCAAAGTGAAGCGATCGCCGCAGTCAACCTTGGCCACCAGGCACACTTTACAGCCGCCATGCTGCGGCGCAACATAGTTACCGGGAACGTCCGGCTTGAGAACTTAATAGGCAAACACTTCGGGTGCGGATCAGCGGTTCTTCGCGGGACCAAACCGTTCCCACCTTGTCGTCATCTTGCCGATCTACTGGGCCAACGCGAAGTACTGAAATATTTCGCGCATTGCGCAGGGATTGGAGCCGAAGTTGTCTCGGACGGTGAAATACGACTGAATGATCGGATTGTGATAATCTAAGCCGGGCCAACAACGCCCGTTCGCAGAGCCGCTTCGCGGTCGCCTGCGGCGACGAACAGGGCGACCCGTTGGACGGTCAAGATGAATGAAACCATCAAGGCAAGAGTCGGCGACCTAAACGCCATTGGTGCTTGGATTCGAGGCGTTGATTCGTGTGACCGCGCCTGCGAGCAGTGCGGGCATCCTTGGCAAGAGCATCATCTCTGCGCGACATCCCGGCCGCCAATCGAAGGATGGATTGAGTGCCCCGAAGATGGCTGCGAGTGTTACCAGACGTGGAGCGTTCCGCCTGATACCGCTGCCGAGTTGAAGAAACATTACGTTCAAGAAACTTCCAACACCGGCCAGCCGCAAAGTCCGCCTTCGGCGGATCAACCTGCGGCTGACGAGTAGGCCGTACCGTTGGCGGCGGCAGCTTGCTGCGAAGGGCTTTTAGATGGAATCAGAGACACCGTTCGATGAAAGGACACCGCAGCAGAGAGCGGTAGACGAACGACTGAGAAGGGTGAAAGAGGCTCGGGAACTGCATGCTCGTGGCGTCATTTCCGAGGCCGAAATGGGGAGCATGCTCCTTCAGATCAATCTCGAACGCATTCTAATCTTGCATACTCGTGGGATTATTCGCGAGGGCGAGATGACGAACTCACTGATCGATAGTCTCCTTTCGACCGAGCCGCTAGGCCCCGAAGCAATCACGGTCTTCCTCAGAACCGTCCCCGCGAAGGTGCAGGAGGCCCTCAAGGCTGGGTTGCGCGCGGTCCACGTACGGAAGCGGAGTGGGATGAAATGCGCGTTGTCCGTTTCGGGGCGACGGAGGAGGGCCTCAAACATGCACGATCGCTAACGCGCAGAAACATTGAATCGCTCCGGCAGCATTTTGGTTTGAATCCGTAAATGCCGCCAACAACCCGCAGCCGCAGAACGGGTCGCCGCCTGGTGGTGCAGGCCGCGGGAAAATGGTAAACTGGCCGACAGCTTGGACTCTTGAAGGATGGAACCTGCGGCGTCGGCTGCGGGCACCGTTGGCCTTTCCCTAGCAATCCTTGGGCCATGTTGAGGGAGTGACAGAAGACGCGATCCGTAGATCCCTGGAGGTTTTACTATGGCAGCAGACTTCGAGAAGCTTTCAAGAACTGTTCTGCAATTGACAGAAGCAGTTGGAAGCGGAGAGGTGAGTGCAACGGACGCCCTCGTTCGTTTGGAGGCAGACGTTGCCGAGTGCTGTGATCTAGCGGCAATCAAAGCGATTTGGCAGGTAGGCTGTATGGGTAGTGAGGTGTTGGCAGTTCTTGTTCCGGAGAAGAAAGAGATAGTCTTGATGCGTGACGACGGTTCGACTCCGGACGACGAAGGAATTCCCCCAGAAGTGCTGGCTCAAGTCATGATTCATTTCATCCTGCGTGGCATGGAAAGGCATTACCCACGGGGTAACTGCAGCGCAGGTTCGTCCGCATTGCTCGCAGTGTGTCCCAATCCTATTCCCAAAACGGACTGTCCGTATGCCGATTCGGGGACAGTAACATGGGACCACACGCAGCGACGATTCATAGACCGCAATCGCACGGCGACAAGAGACGAGATGGTCCACGTCCGTCGGGTGATCGCGGAAGCGTTCCCGGATTTGGTTCCGGTCTTCGGAGGCCATGGTGCTCATGGTGGCCACCGCGCCCTGCGCGATAACGCGATCTCCTTTCGCCTTCGCGACGATCGCGGAACATACCACTCGAACGCCGTTTGGCTCATGCCCGAGTGCTTGACGCAATTGACGGCGCAGGACATTCGTAATCTTGTTGCGCGAAGTCAGGGAAAACGAGGGCGAAAGTAGAGGCGCGAACCGCCAACAACGGCATGCCCGCTGAGCCGCTGCGCGGACGCCTTGACCCTGGTGCAGGCGGCCTGGCCGCGATAGAATAAAACGTAGTTCTGGCTTGGCTGGCGTCGACGAGAACGGCGTCGGCCAGCCGACCCGTAAAGCGGAGGACTGGATATCAGCGATGAAGGCCAGATTCAAAGGCGGCCCCTGGAATGGACTTGAGCGTGATTTCCCGACGCTTCCACAATGGATCAGTTTTGGCACGATGGACTGGGATAGCAATAACCAGAACACCGGCCTTGGACAGACGATGGTGCTGGCAACTCCTGCCGATTACCTTTACGTGTTGCGCAGCGATGGGACTGCATTCTGCTACGAGTTAAGGATTGTGGAAGGTGATTAGTAGCGTTGAATGACCAACACGGCGTAGCTCGCAAAGTCCGCTGTGCGGACGCTGCGCGTCAGGCACGCCTCCCGTTGGCGGCAACAAACTATTATCGAGGAGAATCGTATGAACCGTATCACGTGTTCGATGCTCACGCTGGGCTTGTCACTTGCCATCATGTTCGTGACCGTTGCAACTGGTGCGGGCAACGACCAGATAGAGCAGACAGCTCGGCACCAGCAGGAAGCGGCAAAGACAATCGTCATGTATGGTGGGTTTGTCAGTTTCCAGGACGGCTCGCACTGCCGAGCGGATACAAGCCTCTTTGATCACCGCACGAAGAGCGTCACATTGGTCGATATCAGTGAAGAGGAACTGATGATAAATGCCCCGACGGGCTTGGGTATCAAAGATTGCCTGGGTCAGCTAAAATACTTCCCAAAGCTTCGAACTCTTACACTCGGGAATCCAGATATTGATGACGGTATGCTCAAGTACCTGGAGCCGTTGAATCAGCTCCGAGACTTGGTGATTGCCAACGAGGAGATTACCGATGCGGGATTGGAGCACCTCACAAAGCTGAATGACCTCCGGACACTTCATCTCCGAGCAACGAAAACTACAGACGAGGGCGTAAAGAAGCTTCAGCGGGTATTGCCGAGGTGCAAGATTACGATCGAAAAATAGGGCCAACCCGGCGTGCCCACTGCGCCGCTGCGCGTCGGGTACGCCTCCCGCTGGCCGAACCGCGCCGCAATAGCACGAAAGATCGTTGTTGATGGATGCCGAGGATGAGAGGATCTGGAAGCTGTTTGGTGCGCTTTCCGATGCCTCTTGGCGGAAGGGACCGGACCCGGGCGGCAATGTCGGCGGTCGGCTGATGGAAAACTTGATCGAGTACCACCCTCTGAGCGCAGAGGAACGGGCAATCTGGACCGAACTGACCGCACCGCACAACTATGGTTCTCTCTGCCGATACATGGAGAACATGAAGAAGGCGGGGTCAGATTTGTACACAAGTACATTGCACGGCCCGATCTTCGCCGAAGCTACCCGTCGCTGGGAAACGGAAGATGGGATTAGGAAACCTGATTTAGATCCCGGCGATCGCGACCGTTAATAGAGAAACTGCCAGCAGGAGCGTTCCCGCAGTGCCGCTGCGCGGCCAGCTACGCTGTCGGGAACGCCCACCGCTGGCGGCGACGAGCACAAATGCCATGAGCGTAGCAGAACCAGAACCCGCCGTGCCGAAGCCCAGCATCCGCTGGTATCAATTCAGGCTGCGGACGCTGCTGGTGTTCGTCACGCTTTGCGTCATTCCTTACAGTTGGCTGGCGGTGAAGCTGTGGAAGGAGAAGCGCGAAGAGGAAGCGGCGGCGGCGATTCAGGAGGCGGGCGGGGTAGTCGAGTGGGATAAAAATGCGGCGGGACCGGCGTGGCTTCACGGCGTCTTGGGAGAACATTTCTTTGCGCACGTTATTCGTGTGACGTTGCAGGGCCAGCAAGTAACGGATAGCAGGCTGGAACCGCTCGATGTGATGAATCATGTGCAAGATTTGGCACTCTGGTCTACGAATGTTACCGACGCCGGCCTGGAGCATCTCCAAGTGCTCCGCGAACTAAAGGAACTCCACATTGAGGACGCGGACGTGACGGATGTGGGGCTGGAGAAGCTCGCCGGGCTAAAGCAGCTCGAAAGTCTGCGACTTTACGGGACGCAAGTTACGGAGGCCGGCCTGGGGAAGCTTGCCGGGCTGACCCAACTCAAATTGCTTGGGCTTGGCGGCACGAACGTGACCGATGCCGGCCTGGTGCATCTTCAGCGGATGAAGCAACTAACATTTGTACTGTTGATTAACACCCATGCCACGGCCGCCGGCGTGAAGAAACTCCAGCAGGCACTTCCGAATTGCACGATTTCAGTCATCCCCTGATTCGGCCGCCTTTGTTGCGTGCGGGCCATCTCCTGGCTTTGTTCGGATTGGCTTTTCTCGTGTTCGTTGGCCATCTCAACAAGCCGTTCATCGGGGCTACTCTTGTAACCGGCCAGTAGGGCGATCAAGGTCGTTAGGGCGCGTCTTTTCATGCGGTCTCCAATGGGCGAGCAATCTTCGCAAGAGCGATTGCAGGGCACGGCGCAGACGGATCTCCGTGGCCGTGGCTTCTGGGAGCTTTGCCGATTGCTTGCCGTTCCTCCGCACCCAGAAGCGTTGGTTGAACGGATTGCGGACTAGCTCAATCCGATGGGTTTTGCCTCCTCGAAGCTTCAAGCTGATGCGGGAATTGGCTGGCAGTCGTGGCACGGGACACCCCCCTAATGACGAAAGGTCGGGATGCGAATTTGGCCCTTCGATTGCGACAAGTATTGACGCGGGAGTATACTGTGGCAAGCGGCGAAAAACTTGGTGTCAAGTAGAACGCCGCTGGCCGTGCAGGAGAATCCATCGAACCTGGAGGAAAGCCATGAACACGTTCAAGTGCTTGGCGGCCGTGCTGATCGGAGCCTCGCTGCTGCCGAATGTTGCGGCAAGCGCCGATGCGGCCAAGGAAGCCTACGAGAAGGGCAAGGCTTGCTTGGACAAAGGAGATTTTGACGCCGCTATGGCCGCCTTTACTGAGGCAATCCGGCTGAACCCGAAAGATGCGGAATCGTATTGCAGGCGGGGCACTGCCTTCTATGGAAAGGGCGAATTCGAAAAGGCCATTGCCGACTATACCGCGGCCATCCGGGGTAACCCGAGGTTTGCCCGGGCGTATTATGACAGGGGCTCCGCCTATGGGCACCAGGGCGAATACGACAAAGAGATTGCCGACTGCTCGGAAGCCATTCGTCTCGATCCGAAGCTGGCCCAAGCATATAGCAACCGGGGCAACGCCTATTGGCACCAGGGTGAATACGACAAGGCCGTCGCCAACCACGACGAGGCAATTCGCTACAAACCCGACCTCGTCGAATCCTACCACGGACGCGGTACTGCCTACGCCATGAAGGGCGATTACGATGCGGCGATCACCAACTTCACAGAGGCCATCCGTCTGAACCCGAAGTTGGCTATGGCCTATTTCAACCGGGGCCATGCTTACGAGGATAAGGGCGAATACGACAAGGCCATTGATGATTACACCGGAGCTATTCAGCTCAATCCAAAATACGCCAACGCCTATTGCAACCGTGGCGTTGCCTATGGGGACAAAAGCGAGTACGACAAGGCCGTCGCCGATTACAATGAGGCCATCCGACTTTGCCCACAGGATGCCGTCGTGTATTACAACCGGGGCCTCGCCTACTGGCACAAAGGCGAGAAAGCCAAAGCGGAAGAGGATTTCGCCCAGGCCAAGAAGCTCGGCTACAAGGAGAAGTGAAGCCAATCGCGGCCAGCAAGGCACACTCGCAGGGTTGCTGCGCAATCGGCTACGCCGACGAGTGTGCCTCCCGTTGGACGGGAAACCTGTCGGGCGAGATAGCCATGTCAAATGAATGGGTCGAGCAACAACGACAAAGACTTGTTGAGAACGAGAAGCAGCTTGCCGAAATGAAAGCCAGGCTTGTGCCCGAGGAGAGCAAGGCGTGCGTAGCGGAAGTCCCCTCGCCTATCACCCCCGAGCGGCTCCGAACACGGCGGTACTGGCTCGTGGTCGCCTTGACGATTTTCAACTGTAGTTCCTTTCTTAATGCCACCCATAGCGTATTCACCTGGCCGAGTTCCGTCTCCCTCTTCTTCTCGGATGAGCAGGTCACGGTACGGCACGATGCTCAAGGCCATGCAGAGTATGAGGCCAGGGTGCCGCTCAAGGAATTCCCGTATGATGTGCAACTCCAACAACAGCATCGGTACGATCTTCTGTGGTGCTCCTCGGTCAATTTGTTGCTGCTGATCGCGATGCTGTGGTCATATTGGAAGCAGGCTAGGTTGGAGCGAACACACGCCCAGGAGGAGACGCCAACAAAGGACGAGCGGCAAAGTCCGGCTGCGCCGTCGCCGTCTGGTGGTGCAGGGCGTGGGAGGCTGGTAGAATAAGTGGAAAGTGGAAGCTCAAACCTGATGAAGTCGGAGGCTGCGGCGTCGGCCGTGCCTTCCGTTGGCCGAAATGGAGATGATCTTGATGCGAAATGCGACGTCCACGATTGGGATTGCATGCATCAGCTTGTGCCTCTGCGCCGGGTGTCATAGGGAACAGCGTAGTTGGGTTGGGGAAATCGGCACCAAGATTGCGAAGAACGATCGCGAGAGTGAGGCGTTCAAGAAAAGACTGGCAGAATGGTTCGTTAGCCACGGATTCACTACGGCGAGCGGCCCGGGAGGAATGGCGTCATGGAGCGGCGTTCACCGAGAGGGGGAGATCAACTCTTGGTATCGCGGCTCTTTTCACGATTCCCCGCCGATCCTGTTGTGCGTGCGAATCTTTCCAAGGAAGGATGTCGGTGGCGGCTTCACCGAATTTCACTTTAGCCAAGTTTGGGATGTAGCTGGAAGCCCACAATACGTGGCCGACATGGAAGCCCTGAGCAAGGAATTTGAGACGGAGTTCGTAAAGGGCGTATCCCTGGAAAAGGAATAGTCGAAAAGCTGCCAACATCGGCTGGCCGCCTATGGAGAGATCGTAATGTGTCTACGCCGCTGCCTTCGCTGGTTATTAGTTGTTATCGCCGTAATCTTCGTCGTTGTCTATCTCGTCTTTATCTATATCGTCGATTACTCGCCTTATGTATACGGCGTTCGGCACGCCGATGAGATTGTTGCCGGTGGAATGCAGCTCATGGACCTAGTTCCGGAAGGGGCGCCGCGCGAACAGATCCTATCGTGCGACGAACGAGTTCCCGAGTCTTTGGAAAAGATGGACGCAGGCGGCATTTTGGTCTCGCACGATGAGGTCATTTTCGTTGCTTGGCGTACGGCATTCTACGTATACCGAACGCCACCAACCAAGGTAGATAGGGGACGATGGAGGATAACCGATCGGCTCTATTGGAATGGCCCCAGCTAGACGGCGCCGGAAAAAGGACATCGAAAGCGCCGGTCAAAACCGGCATGGAGCAGCGGATGAAAGAGCCGCAAAGAAATAGCGTGCCGTTCTGACCCCGAGTCATGCGCCGGCGGTGGCAACGTCGCGGGTGTCTCGACGTCCCATGGCCAGGCTTTCGGTGTCGAGGTGCCCGCCCAGACCGTGCTTCCCGACCCCAGGCACTCGCCGCTTGCAGGATTGGTGGCTGAAGCCCCAGCATGAGAACGCTGGCTGATTTCCGAGCTGTCCGGTATCATCGTCAAGCCGCGGTGTCCGGTCGAGTGGGAGGCCGATTAGGCTCCACACCAGGCTCCGGCGTCTCGTGAAGGTGCCTGCGGAACGCCGTGCTCGACCGCCTTTTCGCAAGCCCTCGTGGGGACTCCGGGGCAAGGCTTGGGCCCGCTGCTCTTGCACAAGATGCAATCCAACCCACGCTTGCTTCAGAAAACGTGCCCGGTCAGCGCCGCTGCTAGGCCGTACCCTGGCTTTGTCGCCAACTAGCCCGGCAGGGGCATCGAAGGGCCTTGCGGGGCCTCGAAGTGCGTTTTTGGCCGGATGATTGCCAGAAACCGAGGCGTGGAGGTATACTTTGGGTAGGGGCGAGAGACGCGATGTCGATCCTCCGTATTCCGATGGTTGCAACGCCTAGTAGTTCCAGGGCATGGCCGGAATTACGCCAAAGCCAAAGGACAGTTTTGGACCGCGATTGCAGATGACGACGCTATCAGGAGCCCTAATATGAAGGTAATCCTTTCTCTGGCGTTACTCCTTGTTGTCCCTAGCACAACCTGCTTCGGATTTCCTAGCGAAATCACATTTATCGCTCGCCAAGACCTGTTCGAAATCTCGGGCGGGTCCACCGATGGCCTCCAAAAAGGCCTGGCAATGGCCGTGGTTCGCAGGCACGATGACACCTACACGTACCTTGGCAAACTCGAACTGTTCTACGCGGGTCGTAATCACTCGGTTTGCCGCGTCGTGTCGCTTGTGCCAAAGGTTCTGCCGAAAGAAGGCGACATGGTTATCCCGTTTGGATGGCTGTCGCAGTTCGTCGGCCAGGTGACAAGCGTGAAAAGCAACGACGCCATCGAGGTTTCGCTTTCGATTCTGTATGCAGGAGACCGACTGCGTGTCTATCGCGAGACGCAGACGGGCATTGCCGAGGTCGGCCAGCTCAACGTAGTGACGGCGGACAAGGACAGGTTGGCCTGCAAAGTCCGGGCCAACCGTCTCAAGACACCGATACAGCCAGGCGACAAGGTGGCGAAAATCTATTGTTGGAAGGTGCAGAGTGTGGACGAGGCTACCGTGACAGTGCCGGTCGGTGCCGAAGATGGCCTGTCGAAAGGAAGCCGCCTTCTGGTATACGAGCCAAGTTATTGTGTCATCGGGCCCCCTGTCGGCCGGATTGAAGTCGTTAAGGTTGAGTCGGAAAGCTCCGTCTGCAAGGTCTTGTCCCGGGCACCTGAGCAAGTTATCGCGAAGGGCGATCGCATTATCCGCGAAGAACTGGTCCCAGTGCATCTCCATATCGAAGGGCAGGTGGTTGCGGTCTCGCAGCCTGAAACGGTAGAGGTTAATGTCGGTTCTGATCAGAAGCTGCGAAAAGGCGATGTACTGCAAGTGCATCGTTCGACCAACGGCATGACACGTTTCGTTGGCGACATTATCGTGGTAGAAACAAGTGCTGAAAAGTCGGTCTGCCGCGTCGATCGTACGATGCAGGTACTGCCGATAGAGACCGGCGACAAGGTTGAAGGGCACTTGCGTCGAGATAGGAAGTAAATTCAGTGTCCCCAGCACTGCCCCGGCAGTGTCCGGCCTCACCCAATCGACTGTAGCGACCACCAGCAAAGTGTTGGCAATGCTGGTAGTACGGACGGGAGCGGGGCTGCTTGCCGACTCTTGTCCCGGCCCCAACGAGCCTGGCCGCGGGTGCCGGCCAGGCCGTAGCTGCCGCTTGGCAGCGTGCCTTGGAGGGCGTAGACTGGCTTCTGGGCGAGCGACGAAGCAGGAGTAGAGCGATGGACGAGTCGAACCCGTATAAAGCTCCGACAGCAGATGTGAAGACGCCAGACGCAGGCACCCTGTCTCGGAAACCCAAGCGTGGCGAACTTATGATGTTGCTATTGATGGCTGCCGCCCTGTTCTTCGTTGATGTAATAGGCAGCGGAAACTATCTATGGTCGTTTTGCGTTTGCCCTATCTGGTTTCTAGTGAGTATCGTGGAATACATCCGAAAGACGAAAGGGAGAGTTGCCCTTTTCAGTATTGCGATTTCAGTTTTGACGTTCGTAATCGCTTATGGGAATTCGTATATCCAATGCACGATCGCGGCCGCAAATGGTGAACGCATTTATGCGGCGTGTGAGGACTTCAACAGGGACAATGGGCGGTATCCCGAAACGCTTGACGAACTTTGTCCCCGGTATCTGAGGTATATTCCGAGGGCTAAGTATTGCCTATGGTCTGGTGAGTTCGTCTATATTATTGACAAAGGTAGGCCCGGTTATATCCTAAAATGGTATCTTATTCCGCCAATGGCTAGGATGGTTCATAACTCCGGCAAACCGGGATGGTTCCTAGTTGATTAGCCCACATTTCCCCCGAGAATGGGTCAAGCATTCTAACAGCTCGGCAAACCGCCCAGTGCCGCCACTCGCCCTGCCTGGGCACAAGCCTGCCAGCGACCTGGGCGTGAGAGGGCAGAAGGCCGGCGATGGGGTTGCCGCGGAAGAACCGCCACAGAAATTGATCATGAGATGAAAAAGTAAAAGGGTGCCACGAACAGCCTTGTTGTCGGCCGATTGCCACGCGTGCTGGCGTGGCCGTATACTACGGTCGGTGGTTGATGTCTGTCGCAATTCTAGGCCGTTTCACCATGCCATCACCGCGAACCGAGGCTGAATCTGTCGCGATCGCATTGGAGATAGGCATCTTGTCCGTTGACAATGCAGTTCATTGGGCTATTCGCCAACTCGACAATTTCGACTTGCCACCGATTGCGATTTGCGATGTGGCGACCGCCGGGTCGAAGTATCCGCAGGATGTGGTCGTGATTCTCCGCCAGATACTTGGAGATTGTGACCAGACGCAGGCCATATGGCTCGTTCTGCGTTACGCTCTCGACGCCCTGGAGCAAGCGACCCGCACTCCAAGGCAGATCGCTCGTGCCTTGTTCGATTTGGCTTATGCCGGTGATCTGCCCAAAAGCAAGCTGAGAGACCAAGCGTGGATATATTGGGACGCCATCGATCTTACCCGCGACGGCTACGGCGACCAGACTGAAGAACAGATTATTTCGGACATGGCGTCAGCGCTCAAGGATTTTCTGCGGTCGCACGCAGGCGAGGCAGGCGTCTGACGCTACGCCGTAAACGCCACCCGCTGGCTCGACCTCGGGGCCCCCGGTAGAATAGCTGCGAGTTCTTCGTGAAAGCACGTGGCTGCGGCGAGGGCCGAGGCTGGCGTTGTCCGACCTTACGTTGGTGTTGCCATGGCAGATTATGAAAAAGTTCTCTGGTTGTACGTGGCGACGCTCATCGCTCCTGCAATCGTTCTGGCGGGTGCTATATGGGCTTCAGCGGTGCGGCACCAGTCGTTTCATTTCAGCAGGGAGGACCTCCTAACCCTGGCAACGGTGCCTTCAAGCATCACCATCATGGCCAGCATGGTCGTCACCGTCCCAACTCGTGCCATTTCCTGGATCACTTTTGTGTACATCAGCGTCGGGATCATCTTATCCTTTGTGGTCGTGTACGTCGATGGAAGGACGCACAAAGTGTGGCGAGACTGCGAAGTGGCGTATTGTCTCTTGTACTTCGGTGCCCATTGGCTGTTGTATGCATTCGTGCTTCTCGTCGGTGTTCCGTCACTTTGAACCAGGCAGCGTGCATACCATGCTTCCCAGGCCGCCGCCCGCTTGTGCATCCCGCCCTCGCGATGGATAATTGAAGCGGCTCGACGTTGGTGGCCTTGGTAGGGGCGGCGTCGGGCCGTGAACCGTTGGCCATCAGTCAATGAAACGACCCCGCCTCAATCTGCTCTTCGCCGTACTGGTCGCGTCCCTTGGCGTCTGGCTTTGGCTGTTGTGGCTGGAGAGATCGTACCGCGAGGTCCCCTACTCCCTGATCGAGGAGGGGCTCTATGTTGGCCGTTATGTACCAGAGCCGCCGCCAGGAACCGAGGCCGTTATCAACTTGTGCGAATCAGAGGACTCGTATCAGGTAGGCGTCTGCCTATGGGAGCCGATCCGGGACGCACCGCCCGCACCAAGTATCGAGTGGTTGAGGCGATTGGTCGGGTTCATCACTACCCAACGCCAAGCTGGCCTGACGGTCTACGTCCACTGCCACAACGGCGTGAGCCGCAGTGGCATGGTCGCTACTGCTTACCTGATGCACGAGCACGACTGGACCCGAGATGAGGCGTTAGCGTTCGTGCGTTCCAAGCGGCCCAGTGTCCGGCCAAATTCAGCGTTCATGCCGCTCTTGACGGAGTGGGAGCATGCCTTGAAAGAGCCGGCAGGACAGAAGGCGGATAGCAGCCAGGACGGTTCACGGACAGACAACAGAGTCAATCCGCCGCACCCGCAGCCCACGTCGCCGCCTGGTAGTGCAGGCCTTGGGCGTGTGGTAAACTGAGCGGCAGTACCGACCTTTGAGGGATGGAAGAGGCGGCGACGGCTCGCAGGACTGAGGTTGCTGCGATTGGAGAGTGACGATGAGCCTTCCTGCCGATCACGATCTTAGACTCCGGCGAGCGACCTTGGCTGCGAGAGGGACGTTTCTAGGCGATTGTTTTGGCCAGATGTTTTTCAAGGCCGAAGATGAGGCTATCAGCGAAATCATCGCCCACCGCCTTCCCGATCCACCCTGGTCCTACACCGACGACACGGCCATGACGGCGGGAGTCCTTGAAGTGCTTCACCATCACGGGGCGGTAGGCCAAGACTATCTGGCGTCGATTTTCGCCAGGCGATACCTCGACGATCCGAGACGGGGATACGGCGGCACGGCACAGGGGATCTTGCGGCGAATCAGCAACGGTGAGGATTGGCGAGTCGTGGCCCCTTCGGTGTTTGGCGGCATGGGCTCACACGGCAACGGGGCTGCGATGCGGGCCACACCCATCGGGGCATACTTCGCCGACGACCTCGACGAGTGCGTCCGGCAGGCTCGTGCCAGTGCTGAAGTGACCCATTCCCATGTTGATGGCCAGGCCGGTGCCGTACGCGTGCCGAATGGCCCCTGTGATCGCATCTAATATATTGTCTCGGCAAGAGAGGGGTTTGAGCAGGATTGCCGTGCATGCTGCGGCGGTGCAGGAAGAGACGGGGCCGACAGCGACGAAGGCGAGGGCCCGCGGTCACGGCATATCGTCGCCCAAAGTCGCCCCGTTCGTAAAGTTGCTCATGTCGTCTTGCCGCTGGTCATCGTAGTCAGTGCCGCTGGGATACTGCACACCAGAGCCGTATTTGCCATCCATGCCGGGTGAAAAGAGCTGATAGGACTTCGGGTTCATCCACTTTCCGGTCGCTGAATCACGGCATGGTCGGCAATTCTTCCAGGCACCGTGGTACTCGCCGTTGGAATCGGGACGGAAATAGACGTAAGGATCGCTTGGGGGGCTGTTGATCACCGGCAGATAAATCGGCAGTCCGCCCTCGTCTCGCAATCGCGTGAGATCGAAAGCGAAGAACGGGCCAATACGTGCCTTGTTCGTGGTGTCGAATGGCTTCTCGGGATCAGCACTGAATCCGATCATGTTCCCATCGCTGTCGGTCATGCCCCCGAGCCAGAAGACCAACGACGAGGCCGCGTCGAGGCTCTTGCACTTTTCCGGCAGATCGCCGTGGTACTTAGGAAAAGCCTTTGCGAGGAATTGCCTGACGGCTACCGGGTCGTCGGTCGAAGCCGGTGGATATTGGCCGTTGCCGAGCCTGGTGCGACAGTCTTCGAGGGCAGTCACAAGTTGAGTCATCTCCATTGTAATGCTGATGATGACTTGTCTGCGATGCCGGTTGGGGTCGGCTGGAAAGAAAAGCCAAATCACGGCGAGGGCAATAAGTCCAACTACGGACACCCCGATAATGTCTCGACCGATGCTTGCTGATTTCATAAACGCACCTTGTGGTCAAATGAGCAGAATGTCTGCCCCTGCCCTCGCATAAGACCATTGTACGCCCCTGCGAACGCACCACACAACCGGGTCGCTGGGCCTTCGCGTGGGCATCGCCGCCTGCTTCTCGCCCTATATGCCCGCTACTGCTTCGACCACTGCCGCCTGACCGAACTCGGCGAAGCGACTCTTGGCCTACTTGCGTGGCGGTGCGTGCCCGCTTATGCTGGCAGAAACTGCGAGCCCAACTTCCATGGAAACCACGCTCACCGATCGCTTTGCCGTTGTCCAGGATGTCTACCAACTCGAAGATTGGCAGACCGCGGCTGGACTGCTGATCGAGATCCTCGGACTGCCGGTAGTCACTGCCAGGCAGCAGGCCAGAAAATCGCATGGCTACCTCGCGGCCAATTTGTCGGGGGAGTTGGCCCAGCGATTGCGAGACGCCTGTGTCGAAAAAGGGATTGCGGTCCAACTCGTGCCGCAGAGTGAAGTCATTCCTGTGATCAAGCCGGTGCGAATGCACCAAGTCCGGATCGCTGACGATGGCCTTTGGTTGGGTGCAACCGGCCTCGCCGCCAAGATGTTGCTCGGTTGGGACACGCTACGATTGATGGCAGTGACCAAGACGACGAAAAAGGAATCGTTCCGGCACTGGGAGACGACGGGTAGTGCGGATGAAGTAAAACTCAAGGTAACCACCTACACCGAGGACTCTGCCGAGTATCTGGCCGACGTGTTCGCTGTCCAGCCCGCCGATCAAGTGCTCGGCGTGAGGCTCTTCTCACGGGAATTGAACTATTCCGAAGCCTTGGGCGACACGACTCCCGACCTTTTGGTTGATGCCAACGCCCGAATGGACGGCTTTCGGCTATTGGTTTCCTCCATCGCAGCCCGTGCGACTCAGGCGTATGTTTCACCGGAATCGGCGGCTCTCTTGACCAAGTCAGCGAAGGAAAGGGCCCGGACGCCGACCTCGGCCTCACTGGACGATTTTAACGCCGTCAATCGCTGGCTATTGCAGCGGTTGCGTCAAGGGGCACGAGCGGCTGACGGCGGGCTGCGATAAGATGCCTGGAGTCGGCATCGCAACAGGAATTCATGCTGCCCTGGCAGATGTAGTGGAAACGATCAGGTCCGCTGCTGTTGTTGCTGATCGACGGACTGCGTCTGATAAAACTCGGCGGTTCGGTTCTCTGCAATGCTTGCCCTGAGGTCTCGTGCCGAGGCCAAGATGCTGCTGGAAATGATGCTAAAGAGTTATGGCTTTATGACCAGAAGATGCATTGCGGGCCTTCATCTGATGCCTTATGGTAGTCTCAGACCCGCCATTAGGATTGCTGGGCCGCCTTTTTGACGGAATTCTCTTGACCTCGACGGTTGCTATTTTTCGAGCGAGGAGGCATACTAACCAAATCCAGCACTGGCGGCTCCTTCCGCCTTCACCCCACCTTGAGGCAGCGCGTCCGCTCCTTGCTGCCACTCCGGTCGGATTGTTCCGCCCGAAGCCGGCCAACAGCGGACCTTTCGACAATCCGGTTCCGTCATTGAACCCGTCGCAAGCGGATTCGACCGGGAAGTTCTGCCTCGATTCTTACGCTCTCCTTCTCGGTTTTGAGCGAATCTCCGTTTTGGCGTCGGCTTGATGGGACGGATGCCAGTCGTTCGTCGGCCAGTATTTCCATGCTCGGTGTCGGTTGCATTTTCCCTCTGTTTTGGAGAAGCGATATGAATCGGATGACAGGCTTTGTAGTCGTTCTCGGAGCAATGTTATTGGCGTCGTTCGTTGCCAATGGTCAGAAGTTCACCGTCCTGCATTCGTTCACAGGTGGACCTGGTGATGGGTTGAATCCCGACTGTGCCCTGGTCCTTAGTGGCTCGACCTTGTACGGGACGAGTCGGGCGGGCGGCAGCGGTGACTATGGCACAGTCTATAAAATCGGAACGAATGGCAGCGGATACAGTATCCTCATGATGTTCCCAGACCAGAATGGAAACGGACAAATGCCTCAGGGTCTAACTTGTATCGGTTCTACTCTGTACGGCACGACCAGCGGGTTCGATACCGATGGCACCGTTTTTGAGATCGGAACTCAAGGCACCGGCTATAGTGTCCTGCACGCCTTCAGTGACGGTACAGGGGACGGATGGCGTCCGTACTCTGATCTAACCTTGGGTGGCACGAACCTGTACGGCACGACGTACCTCGGGGGAAGCCAAGGCGATGGCACCGTTTTCCAGATCGGAACGAATGGCAGCGGCTATCGCGTGGTGTACTCGTTCTCTGGCTCCACTGATGGGGGCTATCCCGATACCGGTTCGTTGGCTCTGAGCGGATCGACCCTTTATGGAATGGCCCAGTTCGGTGGAAGCGACGATGACGGGTCGGTTTTCAAGGTCAACACAAATGGTAGCGGCTTTGCGGTCCTACACTCATTCACGGGCGCAAGCGATGGAGAAATGCCTTGGGGGAGCGTCACGCTAAGCGGCTCGACCCTTTATGGAATGACGTACGGAGGGGGAAGCAGTGCTGACGGCACTATTTTCAAGGTCAACATTGACGGTAGCGGATATGATATCCTGCATTCGTTCACTGGGAGTGATGGAAAGAACCCATTTGGAGATTTGATTCTCAGTGGTTCAACCATATACGGGGAGGCGGCTTACGGCGATTATGAGGGAAACGGATCGGTCTTTCAACTCAACACCGATGGCAGCGGCTTCCGCATTCTGCATTCATTTACCGGCGTGTCGAACGACGGTGGATGGCCGTATGCCAGCTTGCTGCTCAGCGGTTCGACGTTATATGGCACGACCTACATCGGTGGTACCAACAACGACGGTACCATCTTTGCTCTGACTGTTCCCGAACCTAGCACCCTTGCCCTCCTTGCCGCCGGTGCCCTCGGCTTCGCTGCGTACGCGTGGCGAAAGCGAAGACGGGACGCTGGAGAGATCGGCTGAGGCGAGGTTTGCATCATTTCGATGATAGGCGTGATCCCTGTTCACCTTGTAGATGCGGATACGAAACCATGAAACTTGCATGCCTGAGACGAAGAATGCTTGCCAAGACCTCCCTGAGAAGCAGTTGCCGAGCGGCCCGGTTGTCGGCCGTTACCTTTGCGAGCGTTGCGGCCATCGTGCTGATGGCCTCGCTGCCGGTTCGCGCGGCCACGTATACCTGGGCGGTTTCCACCGGCGATTGGTCCGTGGCGTCGAACTGGGGCGGGACGTTGCCGACCAGCAACGACGCCGCCTATGTCTTCAACGGAGGCGTCTTGGCAATCACCCAGACGGGGGCGACTTGCAGCAGCCTCTCGCTGGGCGGATCGAAGGGCGGAACAGTCCAGATGAGCGGCGGCGGGTTCTCGGCAACCGACGTTTACTCCGCCATCGGCGGCGCCGGCGCCATTGTCCAGTCCGGCGGGAATGCCAACGAGACCAACCTTTACTTGGGTTACAATGTCAACGACAGTGGAACCTACGCCGTGAGCGGTACAGGTGTCTTGTCCTTTAGTTACGGTTACGTCGGCTATTCGGGCACCGGTAGCTTGACACAGTCGGGGGGGACAGCCATCAATGTTGGTGGCTACAACTTGGAGATCGCCGGGAATCCGGGCAGCAGCGGGACGTACACCATCAACAGCGGTCAGGCTAGCGTCGAATACGAGTACGTCGGCTTTGCCGGCACGGGAACGCTGACGCAGACCGGGGGAACCAACAACGTGTCCGAGGACGTCCGTCTTGGCTGGAACGCGGGGAGCCAGGGCACCTATTACCTGACGTCGGCCACCCTTTTGCCAGCCGGTACCCTTATTCTCGGCAACTCCGGCGCGGCGAGCTTCGTTCAGTCCGGCGGGGCTGTCATTGGCACCAACACGGGCGCCGCCCTCTCGATGGGCCTGTGTCCAGGCAGCACCGCGTCCTACAGCTTGGGCGGATTGGGACAGCTCACGATGTACGATAATGAAACGATTGGCGAGTCGGGCTCGGCCAGCTTTACCCAGTCGAGCGGGGTCAACAGCGTAGCCAATTGGCTGATCCTTGCCGCCAACGCCGGGGGTTACGGGAGCTACACCCTTAACGGAGGTGTCCTGGCGGCATCGCTGGAGTCGATCTCCAGTTCCGCTGCAACGGCCTCCTTTCGGCAGACCGGCGGCTCCAACACGACCGCCTTCCTCAACATCGTCGCCGGCGGACGCTACGTCTTCAGCGGCGGCACCCTCAACATCAACACCGGTATGAACGGGCTCTTCGACAGCGGCGGTCTTTTGGGGCCGGGCGGTGGTATCTCGAACCTGGGCACGCTCGATTTCTCGAATTGCACCGGCACCGTCCTCGCTGGGAGCAACAGCATCGTCGATCTTTCCCACGCCGTCTTGACCAACGTGGGCTCGATGCGCTTCAGCATCGGCGCCAACTCGCTGTTGACCATCCCCGCCGGATTCAATCCGTCGACCGCCTTCCGCAGTTACAGTTGCCTGGCCATCGTCCACACGGCAGGAACTACGCTCACGATAACGGCCGGCCAGGGTTTCGCCGGCGCCGGCTCGATCAACGATCCGGTCAATTGCCAGGGAGGGACCATCACGGCCACGGCATCGGGCTTCTACCGCTATATCAACTTGGACAATGGGCTGGTCCTTTCGGGCAACGGCAATGTCAACCTGGGCTTCCTGAGCACTGTGCCCACTTCGTATACGTATGGTGGAGTCTTGACGGTCAACGATGCCCTTTCGGGAATCACGGGTGGAACGCTTGTCGCCGGCTACCAGTATGTGGGCAGCAGGGGGACAGGAAGCTTCTCGCAAACCGCCGGGAGCAATACGAACCTGTTTCTCTATCTCGGCTACGGTACCGCCGACAGCGGATCCTACGGCCTTGGCGGCGGAGCTACGCTGTCCACCGGCGCTTCTCAGTACGTTGGCTATTCCGGCACGGGGAACTTCACGCAGACGGGCGGGTCGAACACCGTCATCTCCGGGGGCGCTCTCTATCTCGGCTACAACACTGGCAGCAGCGGGACCTACAACCTGAGCGGCAAGGCGCAGTTGATCGGCGCGAGTTATTTTGGCGAGCCGGAGTACGTGGGATACTCGGGCAGCGGAAGCTTCATACAGTCCGGCGGGACGAACATCGCAAGCTATGGACTTGATCTTGGCTACAATTCCGGCGCGAGCGGGACCTACAACCTGGCCGGCGGCTCACTGTCAGCCACCGAAAACGAGGACGTGGGCGTTTCCGGCACGGGAACCTTCACGCAGTCCGGCGGAACCAACAGCATCAGTAACAGCAGCGAATTGGGCATCGGCAGCAAGGGCACTTACAACTTAAATGGCGGCGTGCTCATTCCCCAGTTACTGGGGGGGGCGGGATCGGCGGCCTTCAACTTCAACGGCGGAATGCTTCAGGCCAGCAGCGGTTTTACCACGACCCTGCCCATGAACCTCGGCACAAGCGGTGGCGGAGCGACTTTTGATACGGCCGGCTTTGCCGTGACGCTCTCCGGCTCTCTTTCCGGTCCCGGCAGTTTGACGAAGCTCGACAGCGGCACGCTGGCCCTGGCCGCTGCCAATACCTACACGGGTAACACGTTGATCGGCGGCGGCACGCTCGCGCTGGGCAACTCGCTGGCATTGGAGAATAGCACGCTCGATACCGGCGGTAGCGGTGTTCTCAGCTATGGAACGCTGACCTCCGCGACGTTCGGCGGGCTGACCGGCACGGGCACGCTTAGCTTGGCCAATACGTCTTCCAGCGCCGTGGCTCTCAGCGTCGGCAACAACAACGCCAGCACGACGTTCTCCGGCATGCTCAAGGGCGTGGGCAGTCTCAATAAGATCGGTAGCGGCGTCCTCGCGTTGAGCGGCAGCAACACCTATACCGGCCCGACAACCATCACCCTTGGCAAACTGGTCGTCGACGGCTGGCTTCCCAACTCGGCCGTCACCGTCAACGGCGGCACCCTGGGCGGCACGGGTCATCTGAGTAGCGGCACGGTTACCGCCGGCGGGCAGATCGCACCGGGCAATCCGTTGGGCACCCTCCATTTTAGCGGCGGCCTGGTCTTGTCATCGGGAGCCGACATGGATTTCGAACTCGACACGCCCTCGACAAGCAGCATGATCTCTTGCAGCAGCCTGACGCTCGGCGGCCAGCAGTTCTCCAATTTCGCTTTTCCGTACACGGCTAACTTCGCGCCCGGCACGTACTACTTGATCGAGGCCGGTTCGTCCCCCAGCGGTACGCTGGGCACCAGCACCAGCGGCACGATCGACGGCTACCCGGCGAGTCTTGCCGTAAAAGGCAACAACCTGGTGCTCACCGTCGTGCCGGAGCCGGGGACGTTGGCGCTGTTTGGCGTTGGCGTTGGCTGTCTTGTTGGCGCGGGCTACGTCCGTCGAGACAGTCACAGGCGGAAAACAGCCTCTTTGGTGCCGGTACGGGGTGTCGAAGGTAGCTTCAAGAGGGGGGGTTATTGATGAACAAGATGCTTGCAATTCTGATCGTGCTTGTCTTGACTGACGGGGGCTTTTTCGGTGCTACCGTGGCCCCCGCTGAAACGCTCACTTTTGACGACCTTCCTTCCCCCGGCGCAGGAAATCCGCCAGTCCCGAATGGCTACGGCGGATTGGATTGGACAAACGTTTGGTATGTGAATCCGGTCGCAGCCGGCGCTGGTAATACCGGTGCTTACAACGGTATTATTTCCGGCTCGAACGTGGCCTTCAACCCTGACGGATACCCAGCCACGATAAGCAGCACCGGCTCGTTTGCGTTCAACTCGGGGTATTTCACGGCGGTTTGGAATGATGGCTTGAATCTGGAAGCTGTCGGCTCTCTCGGCGGAACCGTGATGGACACGACAAACTTCACGCTAAACGCCAGCAGTCCGACACTGGAAATACTCAACTGGGCGAACATTGACACCCTCACGTTTACATCGTCGGGCGGAACACCCCATCCGGGGTTTATTGCCGGTGGTGGAACACAATTCGTGATGGACAACTTGTCGTTCAACAACCCTGTCCCCGAACCGGGCAGCACAGGCTTATTGCTTGCGGGCGGGCTGTGCCTGCTGGGCTACGACTGGCGACGGCGGTACGGTAAACGTAACCGAATCCGACGAAGTGTGCGAGTCGCTCCAGCTCAACAACGCAAGCACACTTGAGATCAGCGGCGGGCAGCTTGCTCGTACTTGAACACTTGAAGGAATGAATCATGTTCGGCAAAAGAATGGTGCGAGGTTTGTTGGCGGCGGCGTTAGCGACTATGCTTGGTCGAACGGCGATGGCAGAAGTCATCCTTCCCACAGGTTTGGCTCCGGGATCGGAGTACCAGTTGGCGTTCGTGACTTCGGGGGCTACGACGGCAACGAATTCGAACATCAGTTTTTATAACTCATTTGTCACACAACAGGCGGCGGAAAACCCTTTGTTACCCACGGCAACCTGGAAGGCTATCGTATCGACGACGACGGTGAATGCGAATGCCAACGCGCTAGCATACGCCGACATCCCGATCTACAACACTCAAGGGCAACTCGTGGCGTCTGGGTCGGCTCAACTCTGGAGCGGATACATAAATTCACCCATTCTATACGATCAAAACGGCTCAGAGTCCCCCTCATTACTTACCTGGACGGGGTCTGAGGAACAAGACGGCACGGCCTACCCCGGGGGGATCGGGGGGCTCGGGAGCAACCCGAGCGAATCCGGATGGTGTTTTGAAACCGACTACCACTGGCTTGCAGAGGAGTATTTACCCTATGGAGATTCGGGTACCTTTTACGCCCTCTCCTCCCCCATCACCGTCATCCCCGAACCATCCACCCTTGCCCTTCTCGGCGTCGGTGCGATCGGCCTGCTGGGCTGGGCGTGGCAGCGGCGTAGGGCGAAGGCTTGACGAGCGCCGTGCCACCGATGTCGATACGAAGGACTTTACCATTTGAGGAAACAACAAATGCTTTACAAGACGATGGTGCGGGGTTGATCGGCGGCGGCTTTGGCAGCCTTCTGGCCGGTGGCTCGACGCTTGCCCACTCTTCATCCAGCTCTTTCGCGTGGTCGTGCGCGGAACCACGGTTAGCCTTTAGTTGCTCGTCGAAGAATTACCTTTATTGCTTCTCGCTTCCGATCATGTGGAGGATATTCATGTTTTTCAAACTGCGACGTTTTCTATTCTCGGCCGCTGCGCCGTTGTGTCCTGCTTGTGCCACCGTTTTCGCCATGGCGGGACTGATAACTCTCATCGGCGAGTCAGCGCAAGCAGACATCAGTGCCTACGCAAAGGATGTGTCGGCGGATGCGACCAACAGTTTCTTGACCACAAACGCCTCAACGAGTCCCGAGCCGGTCAACATCGGGACGTTAAATGGCAACAACACCTACGAGTTCATTGTCAATGCCAAGACCGACCTCACCAGTTCCGACGCTTTGATGGGCGTTGGCGATGGGGGCGAGGCCATCAAGTTCGATCAATTTCCGGATTCCGGTGATTACGGTGCTACGATCTATACCGTTGCCGATTATCGGTTCAATGTACAAGAGACCTTGGGTACACCTGTTGTTCTCGATTTTGTCGCACATCCGGCTACCGGAACGACGGAGCTTTTCGTGGACGGGGTAGATACCGGCTCATCAGTCCCGTTCGCGGTCGCCCTCAGCGGCGAAGTCGGTCTTGGCGCATCTATTTACGGCAACGACGAGTTTACCGACGAATTCAATGGGACTGTCATCGCCGCGGCGACTTACAATTCGAGCCTATCGGCCTCCGAGATCGCAGCCCACTCCAACGCGTACTTCGCCACCGTGCCCGAACCTTCCACCCTGGCGCTGCTGGCCGCCGGCGCCCTCGGCCTGCTCGGCTACGCTTGGCGGCGACGAGGGGCAGCGAGACGAATTGCGAACCCAGCGGCTTTCGACCGACCCCACGCCCTACCCATCCTGGCCTTCCCTTCGCCTTCGTCCCCGGCGCACGCGGCACGAAGGGCAGCTTGATCTCGCGGCGGGCGGCGTGGCCGACACGCTCTTGAGTGTCCATGGACAGTGGGCTTGGTCGCTGGTCGGCGTCGATGCTGGTCCAGCCTGGCCATCGAGAAAGGCGGTGAGGGATAAGAAGAAAGCCCGACCACGTGCCGCCCTTTGGCGGCAGGCGACACGCCACGGGTCTCGATCGCAGGCGTCTTCATCCATTTTGGTTATGGGCGGTGATTGACGACCACCAAGCGCCACCGATAAACTGGAGGCAGCGGCCCGGTTTCGGCCTGTGGCATCGTGCTTCACGGTGAACCGCTTGCCTCATTTTGTGGAAAGGACCATCATGAAGAATTCGATTGTAGCCGTCGTAGTCTGCCTGTTCTGTGCCTCCCCGGCCCTTGCCTGGAATAACAAGGGCCACATGGTCATCGCAAAACTGGCGTGGGACCAGCTTAGCCAGCCAGCCAGGGATTCGGCTATTCGTATCCTGAAAACGCACCCGCATTACGCCGAGTTCCTGGTAGCTGATCGGCCGGACAACATCCCCGAGGACCAGTGGGTGTTCATGCGGGCAGCAACTTGGCCCGACTGGATCCGAAGCCATCATCGGGAGACGAAGCTGAATCATCCCACCTGGCACTACATCAACAAGCCCTACGTACCAGAAGGATCGAAACTGAAAGAGGGTGATTTTCCGCCTGCGAGCCCAAATGCCGTTACGGTAATCACAGACGCAGTAACGAAGGTAAAATCCGGCTCCGCAGAGGAGAAGCCGATTTACCTCTGCTGGCTGCTGCACCTTGTCGGCGACATACACCAACCTCTTCACTGCACGGCCCTGTTCAGCGAAAAGTTTCCCAAAGGTGACCGTGGCGGCAATCTCCTGCTTGTCTGCATCAAGGGCGGAGAGCCCAAGAAGCTGCATGCTCTGTGGGACGGCCTGTTCGGTACGTCAACGAAATGGTCGTCAATTAAGGGAGCCATCGAAAAAATTGCACAGACCGAAAAGGACAACCAAGCACAGATCGATGCAGATCTGAAATCCGCAACGTCTCCGGACGACTGGGCGACCGAAGGTCTCGCTTCGGCAAAGAAAGACGCCTACTTGAATGGGAAGTTGGCCGTGGCCAATTCGGACGACAAGCCAAGCAAGGAGGCCGTCCCCAATGTCCCCGCTGATTACATGAAGAACGCCGGCAAGGTGGCGAGGATTGCTGCCGCCAAGGCAGGGCATCGCCTGGCAAAAACCCTCAGCACGGCACTATAGGCAGTGTCGCAGTCGAGGTGGCCACGGGCATGTGCAGTCCGTTAGCTCGCGGCCACCACCATTGCTTGTCCAAATACCGGCTTATCGAAGACGGCAATGGGCCACCGCAAGGCTCACGCTGAAAGAACGTCGGCACGGTGCATCCGGAGTTATCTGAATGGGATGCACCGCGTCACGGTTCCTTAAGCCGCTTAGCCGACGTTCGCCAAGTATAATCCGGCGTCGTGTTCTTCGCCAGCAACCCCAGCCTGCCTATAAGGCAACTGCAAAGTTCGATCATGAGATGAAAATTACCTATGCGGTGGCCCGCCGCGGCTTGATCCGCTTAATTGACGACCTTGCCGGCCGCGTGGTAGACTACCAAGCCTTACGACATTGCTGCTAAGCCACCAATCGGAGATTTAACGCATGATTCGCCCGCGTATTATTTCGACCCTGATCCCTACCGCCGCTATCACGGTACTGCTCCTGTTAACGCTCCCGTGCCTGAAAGGCGTGGCGACCTCCGCACCACCCAACGGCGGATTCACCGGCAATCAGAAGGCTCTGCCAGCCGATGCCCAGGCCGAGCAACTGAAGGAACTGCAAAAGCAGGTCGCCGACCTTCAAACCCGGGTGAACCAGATGCAATCGCCTCGCATCGTCGCCGCGGGCACGGCGACTTTTCATCTCGGAGCCGTCCAGGACAATGCTACGAATGTCCGCGTAAGACTCGCTCCGGATGTCGTGGCTCGATTGGGCGTCGACTATATCGTGCTGCTTACAAATCGTTTTCCTGCTGGCGGTTATCCGTTCTTTGATCCTTTTTGGCAGGTAGCGAAGGATGGATTCGACATTACGCTTGTCGATGTGACTCTTGGACCTGGCTCCACGGCGTCCTACGAATCGAACAAGAATAAGACCTTCCTGATCGACTGGATCGTCGTCAGGAAATGAACGTAGTCGTGAAACGAAGTCGATTCCGATCCCCAAGGACTGGGCTCCAATGAAGCCCGCACCCGCCATTGATCTCGCCCACCGTCTCTTACACCGTCTCGGCTGGTCCGTAGGCGAAGCCCGATTCAAGCTGCCCGACGGCTCTCGCTACTGGCAAGTCGATGCCACGAAGGACGGGCAGGTGATCATCGCGTCGGCGTATTCGCAGGCGATGGCCTGGTGGGAATGCTGTCGCCTGGCGGGAGTTGTGGAGCGGGATCGTGTGTAGGCAGCAGAAGAGACGGCAGGATTGTCAAGTCTTGAGCGGGAGTTGAAGTCCATGACCGGAAAGAAGGCAACGAACCCCGGAGCCAAGAGCAAGGATCATAGGCCCCCGTCGATTCGTTGGGACCAACGTCTGAAGGAGCTGAAGGCGTTCAGGGACCAACACGGGCACTGCAACGTGCCGAGCAAGTATCCTCCGCACCAGCCGCTTGCGGCCTGGGTGCACAATGTTCGCACGACGAAACAACAGGGCAAACTTGCCAAGGAGCGAGTCCGCAGCCTGAATGCCATCGGCTTTTGTTGGGCGTTGAAAAAACGTGCCGTCTATCGTAACGACTGGGACGGAATGATCAAGGCCCTGGCGGTTTTCAAAGAACGGCATGGGCATTGCAATGTCCCCTATCGGTGCCGGGAGAATCCGCAGCTTTCCTGGTGGCTCACCCACCTACGAAGTAAGAAACGCGCCGGAAGGCTTGATCGCCGACAGATCAAGCAGTTGGAGAAGGCTGGCCTCACCTGGGAGCCATTGCAGCAGCGGTGGCAGGAAATGTATGCGGCCCTCGTGGCTTACCAGAAAGAGCATGGCGATGTGAACGTACCGAAGCATTGGCCGCCCCACCCACGCCTCGGGGCGTGGGTCCATTCCCTACGGAGCATGCACAAATGCCACAAGCTGAAAAGGGATCGCATCGAGAAACTCGACGCACTCGGCTTTATTTGGGACGTGCGTGAGGCTCAGTGGGAAGCGATGTACGCTGCCCTCGTCGAGTTCGAGCGGAAACACGGCCACTGTAAAGTTTCAACGATGTCGAAAACCCGTCTCGGTAGCTGGGTCAAGACCCAACGTGAAGTCAGGAAACAAGGCATCATGTCCGAGAAGCGAGTGCGGCGGCTGGACATGTTGGGATTCACCTGGGAAGTGCACATTTGGAAAAACCGTGGTCTGGGAAAGAAGTCGTAGCAGTGCGGCAATCGGTGTGCTATCGTGGCTTGTAAGGGCTTCAGTACGTCGCATCGCTGCCGACACCTCCAGCGAGGGAATGATCTGGACCGTCGCTTGTTCGTCGAGTAGACTGCTATCGTCTCCAATGTCCCCGCCACGGAAAGGTGTTCTATGAAATCGTCTCTCTTCGGCGTTTGGATCGTCTTGTCGCTCTGTTTTCCCGGCTGCCAGCAGGCTCCGGCCCAGGTAGCCGATGCCCCTGCCGCACAATCGCTGCCGCCGATCGAGGTCTACTTCTCGCCGAAGGGCGGTTGCACCGAAGCCGTTGTCAAGGAATTGGCCGCCGCCAAGTCCACGGTTCTCGTGCAAGCCTACAGCTTCACGAGCGTCCCGATTGCCAAGGCCCTGGTCGATGCCCACAAGCGGGGCGTCGAGGTGGAGGTCATCTTGGACAAAAGCCAAAAGGGCGAGAAATACACGTCGGCGGACTTCGTCATTCATGCGGGCATCCCCACGAAGATCGATGCCAAGCACGCCATCGCCCACAGTAAAATCATTGTCATCGACGGCCAGGTGGTCATTACCGGCAGCTTCAATTTCACCACGGCTGCCGAAGAGCACAACGCCGAGAACCTGCTGGTGATCCGCTCGCCGGAGCTGGCGGCGAAATACACGGCCAACTGGAAAGTCCACGACGCACACTCGGACCCGTAT
>CAWDQE010000017.1:0-337291 GCA_963804375.1 uncultured Planctomycetia bacterium | reverse complement strand
GCCGCTGCTGGCCGTTACCGTGCCGTTAGCGGCAACGTCGGGCGCGGTCAACAGCCCGTTGCCGTCGATCGAGCCGGCCGTGGTGGACCAGGCCGTGCCGCCGAGGCCCATCACGGCCCCGAACTGGTCGTAGCCCGTGGCCGTGAATTGCTGCGTGGCCCCCGCGTTTAGATTGGCCGATGCCGGGCCGACCGCGATGCTCGTCAGCGTCTGGTTCACGGTCACGTCGACGGTGCTCGTCGCCGTCATTCCGCCGGGGTCCGCAATCGTCACCGTGAAGACATAGTCCCCCGCCGCGCTGAAGGTGGCCGTGGTGTTCTCCGCCGCGTTGCTGGCGTTGACGCTGAAAGTCGGCGCTGCGACCCCGCTGGGCCCCGTCGCCGCCCAGGTATAAACGAGGCTTCCTTCGTCCGGGTCGGTCTCCGCCCCCTGCACGGAAAGACCGGTCGTCGTGCCGGTGACCGTGGCGGGCGTCGCCGCCGCGGGCGTCCCCACCGTCGGCGCGTGCTCCGTCACCGTCACCGCACCGTTGCCGCTGACCCCGCCGCTGCTGGCCGTGACCGTGCCGGTGGCGGCAACGTCGGGCGCGGTCAACAGCCCGTTGCCATCGATCGAGCCGGCCGTGGCCGACCAGGCCGTGCTGCCGAGGCCCATCGCGGCCCCGAACTGGTCGTAGCCCGTGGCCGTGAATTGCTGCGTGGCCCCGGCGTTTAGATTGGCCGATGCCGGGCCGACCGCGATGCTCGTCAGCGTCTGGTTCACGGTCACGTCGACGGTGCTCGTCGCCGTCATTCCGCCGGGGTCCGCAATCGTCACCGTGAAGACATAGTCCCCCGCCGCGCTGAAGGTGGCCGTGGTGTTCTCCGCCGCGTTGCTGGCGTTGACGCTGAAAGTCGGCGCTGCGACCCCGCTGGGCCCCGTCGCCGCCCAGGTATAAACGAGGCTTCCTTCGTCCGGGTCGGTCTCCGCCCCCTGCACGGAAAGACCGGTTGTCGTGCCGGTGACCGTGGCGGGCGTCGCCGCCGCGGGCGTCCCCACTGTCGGCGCGTGCTCCGTCACCGTCACCGCACCGTTGCCGTTGACCCCGCCGCTGCTGGCCGTTACCGTGCCGTTAGCGGCAACGTCGGGCGCGGTCAACAGCCCGTTGCCATCGATCGAGCCGGCCGTGGCCGACCAGGCCGTGCTGCCGAGGCCCATCACGGCCCCGAACTGGTCGTAGCCCGTGGCCGTGAATTGCTGCGTGGCCCCGGCATTGAGGCTGGCCGATGCCGGGCCTACCACGATGCTCGTCAGCGTCTGGTTCACGGTCACGTCGACGGTGCTCGTCGCCGTCATTCCGCCGGGGTCCGCAATCGTCACCGTGAAGACATAGTCCCCCGCCGCGCTGAAGGTGGCCGTGGTGTTCTCCGCCGCGTTGCTGGCGTTGACGCTGAAAGTCGGCGCTGCGACCCCGCTGGGCCCCGTCGCCGCCCAGGTATAAACGAGGCTTCCTTCGTCCGGGTCGGTCTCCGCCCCCTGCACGGAAAGACCGGTCGTCGTGCCGGTGACCGTGGCGGGCGTCGCCGCCGCGGGCGTCCCCACCGTCGGCGCGTGCTCCGTCACCGTCACCGCACCGTTGCCGCTGACCCCGCCGCTGCTGGCCGTGACCGTGCCGGTGGCGGCAACGTCGGGCGCGGTCAACAGCCCGTTGCCATCGATCGAGCCGGCCGTGGCCGACCAGGCCGTGCTGCCGAGGCCCATCGCGGCCCCAAACTGGTCGTAGCCCGTGGCCGTGAATTGCTGCGTGGCCCCGGCGTTTAGATTGGCCGATGCCGGGCCGACCGCGATGCTCGTCAGCGTCTGGTTCACGGTCACGTCGACGGTGCTCGTCGCCGTCATTCCGCCGGGGTCCGCAATCGTCACCGTGAAGACATAGTCCCCCGCCGCGCTGAAGGTGGCCGTGGTGTTCTCCGCCGCGTTGCTGGCGTTGACGCTGAAAGTCGGCGCTGCGACCCCGCTGGGCCCCGTCGCCGCCCAGGTATAAACGAGGCTTCCTTCGTCCGGGTCGGTCTCCGCCCCCTGCACGGAAAGACCGGTTGTCGTGCCGGTGACCGTGGCGGGCGTCGCCGCCGCGGGCGTCCCCACCGTCGGCGCGTGCTCCGTCACCGTCACCGCACCGTTGCCGCTGGCCCCGCCGCTGCTGGCCGTGACCGTGCCGGTGGCGGCAACGTCGGGCGCGGTCAACAGCCCGTTGCCATCGATCGAGCCGGCCGTGGCCGACCAGGCCGTGCTGCCGAGGCCCATCGCGGCCCCGAACTGGTCGTAGCCCGTGGCCGTGAATTGCTGCGTGGCCCCGGCGTTTAGATTGGCCGATGCCGGGCCGACCGCGATGCTCGTCAGCGTCTGGTTCACGGTCACGTCGACGGTGCTCGTCGCCGTCATTCCGCCGGGGTCCGCAATCGTCACCGTGAAGACATAGTCCCCCGCCGCGCTGAAGGTGGCCGTGGTGTTCTTGGCCGTATTGTCGGCGTTGTCCGAGAAACTCACCGGGGCCGGCGGCGTGCCCGTCGTGGTCCAGGTATAGGCGAGGCTCGGCTCGCCCGCATTATCGGCGCCCAGAACGGAAAGGGCCGTTGTCGTGCCGGTGACCGGGCAGGGCGTCGCGGCCGCTGGCGTGGCCACCGTCGGGGGCCCGTAGACTGTAATGCTATCGTTGGTCGAGGTCGTGTCGCCGAGCGAGTCGGTGGCCGTGACCGTAAAGGTCTCCGTCCCGGCCGTCTGCGGCGTGCCGCCGATCGACAGGCTGCTGCTGCCGCTGGACGGCACATTCAGCCCGGCGATCGCGCCCTGGATATTGCTCACCTGCAGCGTGATGCTGCCCGCGCCGCCGCTGGCCGTGATCGTCTGGTTGTAGGCCACGTTCACCGTGTCGGCCGGCAGGCTGGCCGGGCTGAGCGTGATGACACCCGCCAGGGCGGGCACCAACAGATTGGCCACCGGAGTGCCCAGGCCGGTGACGAGGTTATAGCTGGAACCCGTGGTTGGGGTGGTGTCCACCGTGTAGTTCGGGCTGCCCGTACTCGTGCCCGAGGTAATGTCGTGAAAGTCGGCAGCGGGCAGGGCATACAGGCGGGGCAGGGTCTGCGTCGGTCCGTCCAATGTGGAAAGTCCCGCCGAAACCCGCATCTGGTCGGCAAGCGCAATCAGGCCGGCCCAACACGGGGTGGCGAGACTGGTGCCGCCGAACTGATACCACGGGCTCGATCCGCCGTCGTACGAATCATAGACGGCGACCCCCGTGCCCGGATTGGCGTCCAACGCCACGTCGGGATTCGCACGCATCCCGGCCGGGTTGACGGTGCCGCTGCCGTTGTGGATCACCAGGCCCTGCTGATAGCTCGGCTGCGATTCGACGGCACTGATTCCGCCGCCGCTTCCGCTCCAGCCCGTTTCGCTGCCATAGCTGCCGCCGCTGAGCGTGAGGGAAGTGCCGCCTACCGCCACGACCTCCGGCGAACAGGCCGGATAAGTGGCTGGCGCCCCCACGTCGCCGGTAGCGGCCAAGAACGTGATCGGCGTATGACCGCTCGGTGTGGCGAAGAAAGAATCAAAGTACGAGTCGAAGAAGGAGTCAGTGCCGGAAAAACTCATGGAAATCACCGATACTCCCGGCAGATTGCAGGCCGTCTTGACCGCCCCTGCAATCAAATCCGCATAAGAACCGCTGCTGGCTTCGATGAGGACGATGTTGGCCTGTGGGGCGATAGCGTGGGCCCATTCCACGTCTAGGGCCTCTTCCTCTTCCCACGTGCTGCCGCCTGATTCAGTAGGCGGATAGTCCGTCCCGCCGTTCTCGTCCAACTTGGTAAACGTGGGCCCACCCGGAACGCCAAAATCGGGCAGGCCGTAGTAGGCGTCGAAGTTGTGCAAGTCGCTGGTGGTGTAAGATGCGCTGTTGCTGCTGACCAGGTCCGGGTCGTCGTAGGCGTCGATGATCGCAATCGTCTGCCCGGTGCCCTGCTGGCTGAGCAGGTTGATCCCGTAGGCGGCCCGAATCTGCTGGGGCGAGAATGCGCCGGAGGGCGGCGCGGAGGAGCCCATCGGCGCCGCCACCGCCAGAGGCGGACCTGCCGTTGCGCTATTCGCCGAGGGACCGGCCGCGACAGGCTGGAACAGTGGGGCAGCGTCCAGAAGGCTCCGCTGCTCCAGCAGTTCAATGCGTAATTCCCGCCCCGATTGGCGATAGCACAACTGGGGGCGAACACGCTTCTTACGGCTCACGCTTGGCAGATTTCGTTGACCGCCGCTGGACCCCGGCTTACTCGGTGCATAGCGATGTAAATTGTTGGTAGGCGAAAACATACGAGCTCTTTCGCTGTCGTTGTCACGATTCCGCTTGTGACCAAGGGGGGGTATCCACCTACTTTGGGCCTCGACTTCACCACTGATCCGGCTGAAGAAAATCCCGTCGCTCAGCATGCCGGAGCAATGGTCCCCACGACAAAAGACCCCGCCGACTCAGTTCGGGGTGAGCTCATAGGCGATTAGAAACCCGCTGGCATCGAACGTGCCGAATACCGGGTTCTCGGAGCGACTCCAACGCCGAACGTGCTTTATTCTGCCACATCGCTACAAATCACGCAAGCGTTAGGAGAAGAAAATACGTTCTAACGCGTTATTTCGTGGAATTGTGGGGCGAAGATACATTCACGCAGCCCGCGGTCGCGCAAAAGACGCGGGGGATCATCTGTAAGCTGTAGGAATCAAAATAGCCGCAGCGCGAATTGCCAAACGGTCCTACACTGCGCTGCCACTGGTGGACTATTTTCTACTGCGTGCCTTACTGCGCGACAAAAAAGGGTCACCCACCATGGATGACCCTTACGTTTGCTGGTCGACTGCTCAACTACGCGAGCCCACCGCCCTCCGACAACTCAAATCCCCCCAAAGCGGCAAGATGTCGTGATCGGCTGGAAAAACTTGCTTGGCGTCGGACGAAATCCGTCAATGCTGGCCGCATCGGCATTTGCGCTCAATGCCCAACCTTCGTCTCGATCATTCCCATGATCGCTTGCCGATCCTTTGCCAACCAGCGACCAACCTTCCGCCGCCGTATGGCTAAACCCGCCGCGCCGGCACCCAGAACCGACCAGACAACCAAGCTCAACGGCTCGGGAACGGGAGTTAATGCTGGGGTCAACTCGGTAGTAAGTAAATCTTGGGGCTGAGCTCCACCATCGAGAACGATCTCGTCAACAGCGAATAGACTACTTAGGGAAGCCCCGGCGGATGCGGTGTCCCAACCAAGCACCGCATTAACGGTAGCGTAATTGGATGTCCAGGTGTCTGGAAGAGGTACTGGTTGGACAGGATTTTCAGCTTGCCAAAAGACGTACTGCATAGCACCGGCGATCTGGTTACCAGTAAGGCCGCCGAATGCGCTCATACCGCTGCCGGGAGAGGCATTCATCTGGGCACTTGTAGGAACATTAGAAGGAGCAGGAGCAATAGCGCCGCTGTAGGCGTTGAAAAGCCAAGTCGCTTCCTGATACCAGGGATTTGAAGGATCAAAAGCCAGCGTGTTCGCCGACTCCACAGTATACAATTGGCCGGGGTAAATGTCCTCAGTAGTGCTGGCGCAAAAGGTATAACCAGTCTGGGGGCCAATGGATTCGCCGTAAACATTAATCGTGAACTCACCCCCATCCACGGAACCATTCCCAAAGGAACAGCCGTTTGTATTGATTGAGATTTGGTCGCCTGGGTTCACGATGAGGGGCGTGAGGGACGCACTGGCTGGCTGTTGCCCGAAAAGAGCAGAAACCGCCAAAAGAAGACCAAAAAGAATCAAAAACCGCAGTCGCATGATCATTTCTCCCGTTCTAGTCGCAGGCATGGGCACTCACCGTGTTTGCTCCAACGCACAGCCTTTAAAAGCCTATAGGCCGCCGAAGTCCGATTCCTGACAATCAATTCCAAGAATTCTCGAAAATAATACTCAAGAGGGAACTTCTTGCAGTCGGAGAAGGCTGCCAAACAAACGGGCCGGCCGATGGCATCCCGAAGCAGCTATCGGCCGAGGAACCATTGGGTGATTTCAGCGTATACGCCCTCACCACCTGCCCCTCTCCCAGAGGGAGAGGGGAGACACTTGCCAGCAGCCCCTGCGCCGCGGCCGGCGGAAGTGCCGCTGCGCTATCCGGTGGGAAAGCGGGGCCGAGGCGGACCTGCTGGGACGAATTCTTGCCGAAGGGGGGGGTGCCGACAACAGCCTGCGGTCTTCCAGGGGCTCGAAGCGCAAACTCCGCAGGCGCTGCTGGGAACGCGGGGAAGAAGACATACTGTCCCTACGTCCGAAAAGATCGCGGTAGTTCGGCGGATCGCCCGAGCATAGCGGCTTTTCGAGGATTCGTTCTCACATGCGTCTTCGTAGTACCTATAGGCCGCCGCGGGCCGATTCCTGACAGACACCCGAAGGGAAATGCAAAACCCACGCCGACTTCGACGTGGGTCTTGTTTGTGGTTGCCAATCAAACTTGCGGACAGTGGATCAGGTGGCCTTCCGCCGCCGCCAAACGCCGACCGCCAGGCCCAGACCGCCCAACAGCGACCAGACGACCAGGCTCGCCGGCTCAGGAACTTCACCAACCGCCGGGTTTGCAGTTGCACCCGTCAACTCGATGACGGCGTCGTTATAGTCTTCGTCGCCGTTGCCAGAGGCATTTGGTCCGTATAATGGATTTGTCGCCTCATCCTCAAAAGCAACGACATAGACCCCTGGCTGGTTCAGGATTTGGAATATGACCGCATGCACCCCGCCGTCGTCCGTATTAGTCGCCGTAGTTCCATTATACGAATGCCAAGTACTCCCGCCGCTCACGTCCTGTAAATAAAAGTGCTCGCCAGAAGAAGGCGTAGAAATAGGTTGAGCAGGATACGGTTCTGTAGGATAGATAAAATTGCCACCCGTAATGTTGGCAATCGGCCCTGAACCACCCGTCTCTCCGACCCAAGAAACGTCCTCAGTGTTTGCGGCGAACTTTGCAACTGCCAGCGCGGGATCGGTAAAATCGGTTTGATCCGGAAGCTGCTGCCACTCCCCGTAACCGTAAAGGTTATCCATGATGTCCTTTTGATTTGTGGTCGGACCAACCGTGCCAGGTACATACCCCACTGGGACGAGGTTCAATTCGGAGCTGATTCCGTTTGAGTCCTCGGGCCACGGGGTTTGAACCGTGCTATAAGTAATAGACGCCTTCGCTTGGCTGGCGAGGCCGAGAAGCACAATCCCGAACACGCCCACTGTCGTAATTGCAAACCGTTTCATCATCTCCAGACTCCTTTGGCCCTTTGGGCTCTTGGGGTGATTTAGCGAGTTTGGGTGGAAGCAAGCGCTTCCTAAACCCCAGCACGTCATTCCGTTTCAATTACGTCTGACGTAATGCATTCGACAACCTATAGGCCGCCGACCCACGATTCCTGACAAACAAAACCTCGAAATTCCAAAACTCCTACGAAGTCGGGCAAAAATCAAGTTCTTTCCTCGGAAATCCACCCGACTGGCTAGTCGTTAACAATCTGAATGGGCATGCAGTTGTTCCAAGCTGTATGCCGCTGACCCCGCCCCAAACGCTGCTGCCACCAGCTTCATCCCCCGTTGGGGTAATTACATGAGTGCGAACAGAGAGTAGCGCGCTCTCGCAGAGCAGTTCTTAAGTCGTCCCGGCCGCGGACTTACCCGGAAGCGGCACATTGTGACTCCGCAAAGACGGTGTTGGGAGGAGTGAGCTATGGTTGTATTGAGACGTTCACGCTGCGTTGTGGAAGTGGAACCGGGACAACCAAAGGAGACGCGTCAAATGAACGTACGTCGTTTTGTACCCCGTGGATGGCGGTCCAGTTTTCGTCCAGGCAATCGATTAGGCGTGACTCGGAAGGCTGGTTTTCGCCATTCGTCGTGCGATCGCCAAATCGGGCGCGGATTAGGCTTCGAGGTCCTCGAGTCGCGGACCCTGCTGGACGCCGCGGCATGGTTCCAGCCTGTTGTCGCTGAGCACATCGGCAAGTAGCGCAGCGGCACTTCCGCCTCTCGAAATCGCGGGGCCGAGCGGCTCCTCCGCCCCCCCGGGCGGCGCGTTTTCGCCCCAACAGATCCGCGCCGCCTATGGGATCAACCTGCTCAGCCAGGAGGGCGCGGGGCAGACGATTGCGATCATCGACGCCTACGACGACCCGGACCTGGTCAGCAGCAGCAACTCCGCGGCTTATGCTGCCAGCGATTTGCACAACTTCGATGCCTACTACGGCCTGCCCGATTTCGGCGGCGCCGGCGAGCCCACCTTTACCAAGCTCGACGAGAACGGCGGGACAAACTATCCGTCTACGGAATCAGGAGGCAGCACCTGGGAAGCGGAAGAGGTCCTGGACGTGGAATGGGCGCACGCCATCGCCCCGCAGGCCAACATCGTCCTCATCGAAGCCGACAGCAGTTCTTATGATAACTTGATTGGGACGGCCGTCAAGACGGCCTGCAATCTGCCGGGGGTCTCGGTGATTTCCATGAGTTTTTCCGGCACTGACTCCTTCTTCGACTCGTACTATGACTCCTTCTTCGCGGCGCCCACGGGCCATGAGGGGATCACGTTCTTGGCCGCTACCGGCGACGTGGGGGCGCCAGCCACTTATCCGGCCTGTTCGCCGGAGGTCGTGGCGGTAGGCGGCACTTCCCTCACGCTCAGCGGCGGCAGCTATGGCAGCGAAACGGGCTGGAGCGGAAGCGGCGGCGGAATCAGCGCCGTCGAATCGCAGCCGAGCTATCAGCAGAGTCTGGTAATCCACAACGGCGGCAGCACCGTCAACGCGGGCGGGATGCGTGCCAATCCCGACGTGGCCTTCGACGCCAACCCAGGCACTGGGTTCGCCGTCTATGACTCGTACGACGGCGGTACGAGCCCCTGGTATCAATACGGCGGCACCAGCGTGGCCACCCCCTGTTGGGCCGGCCTGATTGCGTTGGCCGACCAGATGCGGGTCTCGGCCGGCCTGGGCACCTTGAACGGGCCGACGCAAACCCTGCCCGAGCTCTATTCCCTGCCCGCTGCCGATTTTCACGACATTACCTCGGGCACGAGCACAGGCAGCCCGAACTACACGGCAGCCGCCGGCTATGACCTTGTCACCGGCCTGGGCACTCCCGTGGCCAATCTGTTGGTGCCCGATCTGGCGGGCGTTTCGGGGGTTATTACGCTCAGCCCCGCCACACTGCCGGCCGACACGGTCAACGTGGCTTATAACCAAACGATCACGGCCAGCGGCGGCACGGGCACCGACACCTTGACCGTTTCCGACGTCCAGGGCGCGATCGCCGGGCTGGTCCTGCCCGGCAGCGGCAGCAACAGCCTGACGATCAGCGGCACGCCTACGGCAACCGGGACGGAGACCTTCACGGTCACGGCCACGGACACGCAGGGCGACACGACATCGGCCAACTACAGCATCACCGTCAATGGGGCCGTCGCGCTGGGGCCCGCCAGCCTGCCGGCCGACACGGTGAACGTGGCCTACAGCCAGACGATCACGGCCAGCGGCGGCACGGGCACCGACACCTTGACCGTTTCCAACGTCCAGGGCGCAATCGCCGGGCTGGTCCTGCCCGGCAGCGGCAGTAACAGCCTGACGATCAGCGGCACGCCTACGGCAACCGGGACCGAGACCTTCACGGTCACGGCCACGGACACGCTGGGGGCCACGGCGAGCGCGACCTATAGCATCACGGTAAATGGGGGCCCCACGGTGGCCACGCCCGCCGCGGCCACGCCGGCCACAGTGACGGGCACGACGACGGCCCTCTCCGTCCTCGGTGCCGATAGCGGCGGCGAATCGAGCCTCATCTACACCTGGGCGACGACGGGCATGCCGCCCGCCGCGGTGAGTTTCTCGGACAACGGCGACAACACGGCGCAGAACACCACGGCCACGTTCAGCAAAGCGGGCAGCTACACCTTCCAGGTGACGATCACCGACGGCGGCGGACTGACGGCCACCAGCAGCGTCACGGTGACGGTGAGCCAGACGCTCACCAGCATCACGGTCACGCCGGCGACGCCCTCGCTGGCCAGCCATGCCACGCAGCAGTTCACGGCCGCCGGTTTCGACCAGTTCGGCAGCGCGATGAGCTTGGGGACCACGACCTGGTCGGCCACGGCCGGCTCGATCAGCACGGGCGGGCTGCTTACGGCCCCCTACGCCTCGGCCTCGGTGACGGTAACGGCCACGAGCGGATCGGTGGGCGGCACGACCGTGGCTACCGTGACGAATGCGGCCCCGACCGTGGCCACCGCGGCGGCGGCCACGCCGGCCACGGTGACGGGCACGACGACGGCCCTTTCCGTGCTCGGAGCGGACGACGCCGGGGAGGCGAATCTGACCTACAATTGGGCGACGACAGGCACCCCGCCCGCCGCGGTCAGTTTCTCGGCCAACGGCAGCAATGCGGCCAAGAACACCACGGCCACCTTCAGCAAAGCGGGCAGCTATACCTTCCAGGTCACGATCACCGACGCCGGCGGGCTTTCCACCACGAGCAGCGTGAGCGTGACGGTGAGCCAGACGCTCACCAGCATCACGGTCACCCCGGCAACGCCCTCGCTGGCCAGCAATGCGACGGAGCAGTTCACGGCCGCTGGTTTCGACCAGTTCGGCGGCGCGATGAGCCTGGGGACCACGAATTGGTCGGCCACGGCCGGCTCGATCACCAGCGGCGGCCTCTTCACGGCCCCCTACGCCTCGGCCTCGGTGACGGTAACGGCCACGAGCGGATCGGTGAGCGGCACGACGGTGGCAACCGTGACGAATGCGGCCCCGACCGTGGCCACCGCGGCGGCGGCCGCGCCGGCCACGGTGACGGGCACGACGACGGCCCTCTCCGTCCTCGGCGCGGACGACGCCGGCGAGGCGAACCTGACTTACAGTTGGGCGACGACAGGCACACCGCCCGCCGCGGTCAGTTTCTCGGCCAACGGCAGCAACGCGGCCAAGAACACCACGGCCACCTTCAGCAAGGCGGGCAACTATACCTTCCAGGTCACGATCACCGACGCCGGCGGGCTTTCGACCACGAGCAGCGTGAGCGTGACGGTGAGTCAGACGCTCACGAGCATCACGGTCACGCCTGCGACGCCCTCGCTGGCCAGCCACGCCACGCAGCAGTTCACGGCCGCGGGTTTCGACCAGTTCGGCAGCGCGATGAGCCTGGGTAGCACGACCTGGTCGGCCACGGCCGGCTCGATCAGCAGCGGCGGCCTCTTCACGGCCCCCTACGCTTCTGCCGCGGTGACGGTGACGGCCACGAGCGGATCGGTGAGCGGCACGACGGTGGCGACCGTGACCAACGCGGTCCCGACGGTGGCCACCGCGGCGGCGGCCGCGCCGGCCACGGTGACGGGCACGACGACGGCCCTCTCCGTCCTCGGCGCGGATGACGCCGGCGAGTCGAACCTGACCTACAGTTGGGCGACGACGGGTACGCCGCCCGCCGCGGTCAATTTCTCGGCCAACGGCAGCAACGCGGCCAAGAACGCCACGGCCACCTTCAGCAAGGCGGGCAGCTACACCTTCCAGGTCACGATCACCGACGATGGCGGGCTTTCCACCACGAGCAGTGTAAACGTGACCGTGAACCAGACGCTCACCAGCATCACGGTCACGCCGGCCACGCCCTCGTTGGCCAGCCATGCCAGCGAGCAGTTCACGGCCGCGGGTTTCGACCAGTTCGGCAGCGCGATGAGCCTGGGTAGCACGACCTGGTCGGCGACGGCCGGCTCGATCACCAGCGGCGGCCTCTTCACGGCCCCCTACGCCTCGGCCTCGGTGACGGTAACGGCCACGAGCGGATCCGTGAGCGGCACGACCGTGGCTACCGTGACGAATGCGGTGCCAACCGTGGCCACCGCAGCGGCGGCCACGCCGGCCACGGTGACCGGCGCGACGACGGCCCTTTCCGTCCTCGGCGCGGATGACGCCGGCGAGTCGAACCTGACCTACAGTTGGGCGACGACGGGTACGCCGCCCGCCGCGGTCAATTTCTCGGCCAACGGCAGCAACGCGGCCAAGAATACCACGGCCACCTTCAGCAAGGCCGGCAGCTACACCTTCCAGGTCACGATCACCGACGCCGGCGGGCTGGCGACCACGAGCAGCGTCACGGTGACGGTGAACCAGACGCTTACCAGCATCACGGTCACGCCGGCGACGCCGGCGCTGGCCAGCCATGCAAGCCAGCAGTTCACGGCCGCTGGTTTCGACCAGTTCGGCAGCGCGATGAGCCTGGGGACCACGACCTGGTCGGCCACGGCCGGCTCGATCAGCACGAGCGGGCTGCTCACGGCCCCCTACGCTTCCGCCGCGGTGACGGTGACGGCCACGAGCGGATCGGTGAGCGGCACGACCGTGGCGACCGTGACCAACGCGGCCCCGACGGTGGCCACCGCCGCAGCGGCCACGCCCAGCACGGTGACGGGCACGACGACGGCCCTTTCCGTCCTCGGCGCGGACGACGCCGGCGAGTCGAACCTGACCTACAGTTGGGCGACGACGGGCACCCCGCCCGCCGTGGTGAGTTTCTCGGACAACAACGACAACACGGCGAAGAATGCCACGGCCACCTTCAGCAAGGCGGGCAGCTATACCTTCCAGGTCACAATCACCGACGGCGGCGGGCTGACGACCACCAGCAGCGTCACGGTGACGGTGAACCAGACGCTCACCAGCATCACGGTCACGCCGGCCACGCCATCGCTGGCCAGCCATGCCACGCAGCAGTTCACGGCCGCGGGTGTTGACCAGTTCGGCAACGCGATGAGCCTGGGGACCACGACCTGGTTGGCCACGGCCGGCTCGATCACCAGCGGCGGCCTCTTCACGGCCCCCTACGCCTCGGCCTCGGTGACGGTAACGGCCACGAGCGGATCGGTGAGCGGCACGACGGTGGCAACCGTGACGAATGCGGCCCCGACCGTGGCCACCGCGGCGGCGGCCGCGCCGGCCACGGTGACGGGCACGACGACGGCCCTCTCCGTCCTCGGCGCGGATGACGCCGGCGAGGCCAACCTGACGTATACGTGGGCGACGACGGGCACACCGCCCGCGGCGGTGAGTTTCTCGGCCAACGGCAGCAATGCGGCGAAGAACACCACGGCCACCTTCAGCAAGGCGGGCAGCTACACCTTCCAGGTCACGATCACCGACGCCGGCGGGCTGACGACCACCAGCAGCGTCACGGTGACGGTGAACCAGACGCTCACCAGCATCACGGTCACGCCGGCCACGCCCTCGCTGGCCAGCCATGCCACGCAGCAGTTCACGGCCGCGGGTTTCGACCAGTTCGGCAACGCGATGAGCCTGGGGACCACGAATTGGTCGGCCACGGCCGGCTCGATCAGCACGAGCGGGCTTCTCACGGCCCCCTATGCCTCCGCATCGGTGACGGTCAAGGCCGCGAGCGGATCGGTGAGCGGCACGACCGTGGCGACCGTGACGAACGCCGCCCCGACCGTGGCCACCGCGGCGGCGGCCACGCCGGCCACGGTGACGGGCACGACGACCGCCCTTTCCGTCCTCGGCGCCGACGACGCCGGCGAGGCGAACCTGACCTACAGTTGGGCGACGACGGGCACGCCCCCTGCCGCGGTGAGTTTCTCGGCCAACGGCAGCAATGCGGCGAAGAACACTACGGCCACCTTCAGCAAGGCCGGCAGCTACACCTTCCAGGTCACGATCACCGACGCCGGCGGGCTTTCCATCACCAGCAGCGTGAGCGTGACGGTGAGCCAGACGCTCACCAGCATCACGGTCACGCCGGCCACGCCCTCGCTGGCCAGCCATGCCACGCAGCAGTTCACGGCCGCGGGTGTTGACCAGTTCGGCAGCGCGATGAGCCTGGGGACCACGACCTGGACGGCCACGCCCGGTTCGATCAGCACGAGCGGGCTGCTCACGGCCCCCTATGCCTCCGCCTCGGTGACGGTGACGGCCACGAGCGGATCGGTGAGCGGTACGACCGTGGCGACCGTGACCAACGCGGCCCCGACGATGGCCACCGCGGCGGCGGCCACGCCGGCCACGGTGACGGGCACGACGACGGCCCTCTCCGTCCTCGGCGCCGACGACGCCGGCGAGGCCAACCTGACCTACGCCTGGGCAACGACAGGCACACCGCCCGCCGCGGTCAGTTTCTCGGTCAACGGCACGAATGCGGCGAAGAACGCCACGGCCACCTTCAGCAAGGCGGGCAGCTATACCTTCCAGGTTACGATCACCGACGCCGGCGGGCTTTCGACCACGAGCAGCGTGAGCGTGACGGTGAGCCAGACGCTCACGAGCATCACGGTCACGCCGGCCACGCCCTCGTTGGCCAGCCACGCGACGCAGCAGTTCACGGCCGCGGGTTTCGACCAGTTCGGCACCGCGATGAGCTTGGGTAGCACGACCTGGTCGGCCACGGCCGGCTCGATCAGCACAAGCGGGCTGCTCACGGCCCCCTATGCTTCCGCCTCGGTGACGGTCAAGGCCACGAGCGGATCGGTGAGCGGCACGACCGTGGCGACCGTGACCAACGCGGCCCCGACCGTGGCCACCGCGGCGGCGGCCGCGCCGGCCACGGTGACGGGCACGACGACGGCCCTCTCCGTCCTCGGCGCGGATGACGCCGGCGAGGCCAACCTGACCTACAGTTGGGCGACGACGGGCACACCGCCCGCGGCGGTCAGTTTCTCGGACAACGGCGACAACACGGCGAAGAACACCACGGCCACCTTCAGCAAGGCGGGCAACTATACGTTCCAGGTCACGATCACCGACGACGGTGGGCTTTCGACTACGAGCAGCGTGAGCGTGACGGTGAACCAGACGCTCGCGAGCATCGTCGTCACGCCGCTCACCGCGGCGCTGATCGCGAACCAGACCCAGCAGTTCTCGGCCAGCGGCTACGACCAGTTCGGCAGCGTCCTGGCCAGCCAGCCGGCCTTCACCTGGGCCGCAACCCCGGGAGTGGGATCGATCAACGCCAGCGGGCTGTACACGGCCCCTGCCACCGCCGGTTCGGCCACGATCACCGCCACCAGCGGCTCGACCAGCGGCAACTCCTCCGTCAACATCACGGTCGATGCGGCCGTCGCGCTGGGCCCCTCGAGCCTGCCGGCCGGCACGGTGAACGTGGCCTACAATCAGACGCTTACGGCCAGCGGCGGCACGGGCACCTTGACTTTGGCCGTTACCAAAATCCAAAACGCCATCGCCGGCCTGGTGGTGCCTGCCAGCGGCAGCTACTTGCTGGGCATCACGGGTACACCATCGGCGGCCGGCACGGAGACCTTTACGGTCACGGCTACGGACACGCTGGGGGTCACGACTTCGACCAGTTATAGCATCACGGTCGCGCCCGCCACTACGCCGGTTGTTCCCTCGATCGCCGATGGCAGCTTCGAACAGCCTGTCGTGGCCGCGAACACGTACCAGCTCGATCCCAGCGGCATACCCTGGCAGTTCTCGGGAATTGCCGGCGTGAGCAGCAACGGCAGCCCCTTCACGGCCGGCAATCCCAACGCCCCCAACGGCAGCCAGGTAGCCTTGATCAAGGGCACCGGCAGCATGAGCCAATCGGTGAACCTGGCCGCCGGCACGTACGGCCTCTCGTTCCTGGCGGCGCAGCGCGCCAATTATCAGAGCCAGTACCAACAAATCCAGGTCCTGGTCGATGGCACCCAGGTCGCTTTGCTGACGCCCGTCAGCACCAGTTACGGCCTCTACCAGACTGCGAATTTCACCGTTATGGCGGGCACGCATACGGTCCAGTTCATCGGCACGAACCCGCAGGGCGGCGACAACACGGCCTTCCTCGACGAGGTGGCCATTTCGCCGGCCAGTCCCATCAGCGATGGCAGCTTCGAGCAGCCTGCCGCCGCGGCAGCCACTTACCAGCTCGATCCCAGCGGCACGCCCTGGCAGTTCTCGGGAATTGCCGGCGTGAGCAGCAATGGCAGCCCCTTTACGGCCGGCAATCCCAACGCCCCCAACGGCAGCCAGGTAGCCTTGATCAAGGGCACCGGCAGCATGAGCCAATTGGTCAGCCTGGCCGCCGGCACGTACAGCCTCTCGTTCCTGGCGGCGCAACGCGCCAATTACCAGAGCCGGAGCCAGCAGATCCAGGTGCTGGTCGACGGCTCACAGGTCGCCTTGATTACGCCCATCAGCACGAGTTACGGTCTCTACGAGACTTCGAATTTCACCGTTACGGCGGGCACGCACAAGATTCAATTCATCGGCACGAACCCGCAGGGTGGCGACAACACGGCCTTCCTCGACGAGGTGGCCGTCGCGGCGGCCAATCCCGTCAGCGATGGCAGTTTCGAGCAGCCCGTCGCCGCGGCAGCCACCTACCAACTCGATCCCAGCGGCACGGCCTGGCAGTTCTCGGGAATTGCCGGCGTGAGCAGCAATGGCAGCCCCTTTACGGCCGGCAATCCCAATGCCCCCGACGGGACCCAGGTAGCCCTGATCAAGGGCACCGGCAGCATGAGCCAATCGGTGAACCTGACCGCCGGCACGTACAGCCTCTCGATCCTGGCGGCACAACGCGCCAATTACCAAGCACAGTACCAATCGATCGAGATCCTGGTCGACGGCTCAGAAGTTGGCACGGTCACTCCTTCCAGTACCAACTATGCCCTGTACGTGACGTTGCAATTCACGGTGACGGCAGGGATCCACACAATTCAGCTCGTCGGTTTGAACCCGTTGGGCGGCGACAACACGGCCTTCATCGACGAGTTGCACTTTTAACGCCGATTTCCGCGGGACCGAAATTGACTGACGTTTCATGCCCAAGCCGGTCGGTTTCTCGCGGATTCCGCGGCAATAGGCCGTTTGGAATGTCAGTTGATTTTCCGGGACAAACCGAGGGAACGGTAAAGTCAGATTTTCAGTAGGTCGCTGCGAATTGTCGTATTATCCGGGGGAAACGCTCCAATCACAGCCAACCTCCTCTATCTGACTACGCGATTAGCAAGGTGCGGGTGGGAAAACCGACTAACACCAACCACAAGAAAACGCGGAGAAAACCACAATCGCCATGCCAAAAATGTCAGTCGGTTTCCCCCCGCGGAAATCGGCGTTTAAGCTCAACGTTCTCAGTTTCCCGCGTCCTTGTCTTCCCTCCGCTCCTCTTCTTCGGGACCGGCAGGCAAAGGGCCCCGGACGGTATCCAGCCAGTCGAGATAGGTCTCGATGTCGCCGAGCGGCATGCCTAGGGACATCGCCACGCGGATGGCCTCGGTACGCTCCAGGAACGTACCAGCTTGTTCCAGCATCAACTTGGCGATTTCGTGTGCCATTGACCAACACGGCTCGGATTGATTTATTGTACGAGCGGGAAGCGCCCTCCGTCACTGGCCTGGTCGCGCTAAATCATAGTTAATCCACCAGCTCTGCTGGTGAGAACCGCAAAGGCTCTGCCGTTTCCTGCGTGAACAGAGGCGGTTGGACATAGAGAATGAAGACGATTGTGATGTTGAGGGAACGAGGATTTCGGGCTGTGGCACGTGCGGAAGCTGGGCGTTTCGGCAGGCGGCACCTGCAAGGCACGCCGAAGCTGATTGCCGGATTGCCACACGACACCGACTCCTCGGCCCCTTTTAGGGGCCTTCCTCATACCACCGGCTCTGCCGGTGGTTGCTGATTAACCTTGCGTGATTCTGGGAGGAATGAAACGCGTAGTGGGTCAAAACCCACGGCTACCGTCAGTCGTCGCTACGCGACGGGGCATCCCCCATGCGGAGTGGCGGAACAGAAACGATCCGCAAAACCCACTCCGGTAAACCGCAGAAACGACCGATTTCGCGCGGCCCAGTCCCACCCTGCAGTTTGCTCCAAGAATCACGCAAGGTCATTTAGCGGGCCTTGCGGCGCATGTGAGGGATGGTAGGCCGCGTAGCGGGAGAACTCACCTGCGCCAATGCCCGATCCGTCTCCGTGCCAACCTGGCAGTATCTTCCATTTCGAAAGCTGGGCAGTCGCATGCTGCTTCATCGTCAAAGCAAAACGCAGCAAACCGGCGATGGAATTGGTCTCCAACTTCAGCTTCCGCATCAACTGCGTACGGTGATGTTCCACGGTGCGAACGGAAAGCCCCAATTCCTTGGCCATGGCGCACTTGCTCTTGCCATCCGCCAGCAGCTCCAGGACAGCCAACTCCCTTTCCGAGAGGAGGCCGAGTTGGGCGTCGATCGCCTCTCGACGAGATCCTGCCTCCCGGCGCTCGTGATCGAATTGGATTGCCTCTCGAACGGCTGACCACAAATCATGCTCATGAAGTGGCTTTTCCAGAAAGTGAAAGGCCCCCATGCGCATTGCATGGACCGCGATCGAAACACTCGCGGACGACGTGAGGAAAATCAGCGGCAGGGTGGCACCCATGTCGACGAGATTCTGCTGGATCTGCAGGCCGTTCACGCCGGGAATGCGAATCTCCAGCACCAAACAGCCTGGTCGGCGCCGGTCGAATGCGTCGAGGAAGTCTTGGCCCGTCGCGTAGGCTTCGCAACGCAGGTCCAAGACGCCGGCCATCGCCTTGATCGACTCGCATATCGCCGGATCGGGTTCCACCGCAAAGACCGTTGGCAGGGTATTCATAGCTTACTGTGCCAGAACTGCTGGCGCTGTCTCCGTCGTGTTCACCTGCGCCCCGGGGGGCAAAGAACAAACCGAACGATTCCGTCCTTGGGGCGTGAAACGAAAAACCGCAACGGCCTTCCTTGGGTCGCGATTACATCCATTCTCGTTGAACCTGCGAAGAAGGTGGAGCATGGTGAGGCTAGTGCGGCACCGGCAAACGAAAGGGCCGGCAACAGATAGGCCGCAGCTAAACCACCGCGCCACTTCTCGACTCTACAATTTGAAATCGAGCTAATGCGGCTTTCCGCGTCCGCCACCAGCCAAAGGCCAAGGCCGATGCCGCCCAGCAGCGACCAGACAGTGAGCGCGGCGGCTTCGGGCGTGCCAGTACCTTGCGCATTGAAGGCCAAGCAGTCCACCTTGAACGTGTCGGGGCCTGGGGTGGGTACAAACCTGCATGTGAAGTTCATGGCGCCAGCGGGTAAAGTTCCGGTTATGCCACACGCCGTGCCGTTCTCGCCATTTTCCTGCCAAACACTGTTCGAACCGTCCGCCGGCGTGCAACTGGACAGCGCCGGTTTGCTATCTCCGGGATCCCCAAGAGAGCCACCTTGGGCGTTGACAAGGAATATCTGACTGCAAGCTACTTCAAGAGGAACACTTTCCGTACACTGCATTTGCTCACTACCCGTCGGAGTGATTTCCGAAACGGTGATCGACGCCTCGGCGGCTGAGCTGCATACGGCCAGAGCTCAGCGCGGCGAAGAGGACGCATAGGTGTTGTTTCATTCTTTACTACTCTTTCCGATTTGAACCTATTGGGGTGGATAGCGATTGGGAAGTCAGAATGATTTCCTCATGGGGAACCATGGCGTATGTTGCACAATCGCTTGCAGCCCAAAATATCTCGGCTCGCTAGTGCCTATCCGCCGCCGAACCCCGATTCCTGACAAAGGTAGCAAAAAAAACTTTTAGTATTACCACATAGAGTTATGCGACAAGTCCGATGGGTTGATTAGGCTAACTGGGTTGAAATGTTATGTAAAATGCTGATTCATACGGCTTGCATCAAGAGTGATGCAAAGCGTATGAAATCCCTCGTACAGCCGCTGTTGCCGGGCCGCAACCCGCCGGAACCCTCATTTCCGCGGGTTTTTTGGGGAAAAACTCTTCGGCCGAAGGGCCCGGTGCTGCGAATTCCGGCCGTGCGCACGCCGTTTTCATACGCCGAGCCGTAGGAGAAGGACGTTCCTTGACGGGGAGATCAACAAAGTACCTTGCTGACACTCTCCTATTGCTTCGTGGAACAAGACCGGCGGTCCAGGGCGCGCGCACCGAATTGATCTTGCGCAGGCCAGCGCAGGCCTATCAGTCGATCGGCTCCAGGTTGAAATCGTCGACTTCCACCGAGGCCCCCTGTTGCAGGAAGGTGATGGACACGAGCAGCCGCGTCTTGCGACGGCGGACGAGCACCGTGCCCTCCATGCCTGCCAACGCCCCCCGCCGGACCCTGACGCGGTTTCCCGGGGCCAGCCGCTGTTCCACGGTCAAAGGCGCACCGCTAATGATCAACCGAAAGAGTTGCTCCAGCTCCGCCCGGAGGCGAAGCCGGTCGTGCACGGGAAGGATCCTCGACACCCGGTTCGACGTGAGGCTGCTGACGCGTTCTTGCTCCGTGCCGAGCATGAAGACGTAGCCTGGAAACAGCGGCACGCGGGCGGAGAATTTTCTCCCACAACTTATGTAAGTCTTCTGCACCACGGGAAGGTAGTGCGGAATCTGGTTGGCCAGCAAATGTCGCGAAAACACCTTCTCCTGCCGCGATTTCGTGTAAACCGCCCACCACGCCCGATCGAAAGCCAACCCCGTCAGCCGTGCGGTGCTTTCAAAAAGGTCCGGAGGATAGAGGCTCGCTTGCTGGGGACGATCATACGGTTTGCTCCTCGAGGGATATCTCAGTGCAAGCGTAGCATGCAAGGGACGGCTTCCCTGCCACCAAGAATTCTACTTGCGCGCCACCCGTGGTCAACCCGGATGACGGTTTAATCGGCCTCCCGGTAAACCTTACAAGAAACTGTCCAATCGCCCTACCCGACCGCCACACCACCGCATGCGCAAGTCCTGAAATAGAAACGACCTCCGCGATCAGTCCCGTGCCCAGTTGGCGTGCCCGGTGCAATCATCCCCAAAGCCGGCCAAGGACTGTTTCCCCATGATTGCCTGTCCGACTTTAGAGATTGGGAGATTTGTGCCGATTATTCCGATTGTAGCGGTTTTTCCGGGATACCGGTAACGATGGAGCTCCGTCAGACGGGCAACATACATCTTGTAGATGGTCAATTATGCTGAGACCTCAAGAGTGCCGGCCAGGGGCGAGCTGGTGGGGCATCCTGGTGGTCGTGCTGACCGCCAGCGGGTGCCAGTTGATTTCCCGGCAGTCCCCGCCCATGGACCCGGTGATTTCACCGTCGGCCGCCGGCGGCGATTGTTGCATCCCCCGAGAGCTCAAGAAAAGCGTGCTGCCGGCCTATGTGATCGAGCCCCCCGACGTGCTCTTGATCGAGGCCATCCACGTCGTACCCAAGCAACCCTATCACCTCCAGCCTTTCGACACGGTAGCTATTCAGGTGGGGGGCACGCCGCCGGAAGCCCCCATCTCGGGGACTGGTCCCATTGGGGCGGATGGAACCGTTTTCCTGGGAATGCACTACGGCAGCGTCTCCCTGGCGGGGAAGACCGTCAGCGAGGCCCGAGAGGCCATCGCCAAGCACCTGGCGGCTACCCTGGTCAAGCCGGAGGTCAGCGTCAATTTCGTCGACAGCGCCGCCCGGCAGAAAATCTCCGGGCCGCACCTGGTGGCCATGGACGGCACGGTCACGCTGGGGTCGTACGGCAGCGTCTCGGTTGTCGGCCTTACGGTCGGGCAGGCGAGAACGGCGGTCCAGTTGTATCTCCTGCAGTTCTTCGAGAGTCTCGAAGTCTCGCTGGAAGTCAACGGCTACAACAGCAAGGTCTACTACATCGTGACGCAGGGCGCCGGTTTCGGCGACGGCGTTTATCGCCTCCCCATTACGGGCAACGAGACTGTGCTCGATGCCATTTCGCAAGTCAACGGCCTGAAACAGGTCTCGTCCAAGAAAATCTGGATTGCTCGTCCCACCGACAGTATCGGGACCATGCAGCGCCTGGAGGTGAGCTGGGAGGACATCACCGCCAACGCCAACGCCCGCTCGAATTACCAGATCCTGCCCGGCGACCGTGTTTTCGTTGCCGAGAACGGGCTGATCGCCTTCAATACGGGCTTGGGCCACCTGCTCGCCCCTGTGAACCAGATGATGGGATTCTCGATATTCGGAGCCGGCACCGTCACGCGAATGTCTGGCCATGTGCTGGAGGGCGGCGGGAACCCGAATGGGACTTTCTAAGAAACGGTTGCTGAGAGAAGGAGAAATTCGCATGACCATTCAAGCCTCGCGAATCCGATCCTGCCTCGTACCCCTCCCCGTGCTCGCCATGTGCGTTGCCTTGGCCGGTTGCAATCTGGACCAAGGCCCCGGCTCTGCGGCGGCGACGCACCTGATCCCTGGAAGGCCGCCTTGCACGAATTCCTGGTGTGCCCAGTGCGGTCCCTGTTCCGGTTTTCATCCTACGGTTTGGCAATCCTGGCAAGAAGGCTCGATGGCGGTGCGCGGCAGCCCAGGCGAGACCGGCATTGCGCCCGCGCAGCACCTGCCGAAGGACGGAAGCGGGCCCGCACTGCCGGCCCCCTCTCAACCGCGTCCCGAGGCGATTCCGACGCCCGAAGCCCAAAAGGGCGGAGAGCCGACGACGCCGGGTGCGATTCCGCCTGCGCAGCGCGACCCGTTCCCCGCCACGGAAACGCCCAACGCCGCACCACAAATCCCCCATGAGGACAAGGGTCCGCCTGCGGCCGGCAGGGACGCTCCTCCTGTCCAAGAGAAAAGGCCGCCTCCGGCCGGCAACACCGCTCTTCCAGCCCAAGAGAAACTGCCCGCCAAGCCGCCGATTACTCCGCCGATTTCTCCTCCCCCGTCGAAGGATCCAACGCAGCCGATCACCGCTAATTCAACGCAGCCGATCACCGCTAACTCAATGGGGCGGATCATCATTACATCTTGGGACGCCGATCCAAGTCTGCGCTTTGGTGAAGTCCAGGCCAAGACCGGCAACGAGACTCTGCCGCCGCCACCCGAAGCGTTCCCGGCAACCTTTTTCGCCCACGGCCGGATGCCGCAATCACCTTCCTCGGATGCAGGCAAGCGGCACGACGAGAACAACCAGAACTTGCCGAGCCCCTCGCAGACCTCGCCGCGATAACACCGGCCTGTAAGCGAGCTGAGCCATGGCGCCCGTCGCGGAGCCCGCACCAGGTGAAACCGGCGTCATCCTCGATGCCACGCATTCGGGGTTCGCCGGAAGCTTCGCGAACAACTTCGCCGCTTCCCATCCTTGAATGTCGCCGATAATGGCTGTCTCATGCCCGAACCGTTGACCGGCACCCTCCTGCTGAGCGTGTTGGCCGTCGGGTTGCCAACCTTGGCATGCCTCCGCGCACGGCGCATGAACATGGTCAAGTACCGGCAATTTCTTGTTCACAGCTTGCAGTCAATGCTCGGCGCCGTTTATCGCAATGCGGAGGCGAGCAACCCCAGCACGCGATTTTGCCCCCGGGAACATGCGGCATCCCTTCCGAGCGTTGGGCTGCCCTGCGATCGTTTCCGCCCTGGCTGACAGGCGTTGTTCTCGGCCGCAGGCCTACTGCACCGTAAGGCAGGCGGCAGATAATAGTCTATCGGCAGGGGCGAACTGTAAGACGGATTGGCAATCCGTCCTACCTTAATTCCTGCTGCTTGCCTAAGTGGTCCGTTTTCATAAATGATGTCACAGTTCCAAGCCACAATATGGTATAGTTCCCCCCTGGTAAGGAAACCGCTACAAGTCCAGGGAGAGGACGAACGCCATGGCTGGGCCCGATCCGATTTATTGTCCAACCTTCCCCAATGAGTTTTTGGAAAAAGCTCGGGCGGAAGTTCGCCGCAGGACTGCGTCGTACCGTTCCGTGCAACGATCACAATTGGTGCTGCTGGTGCATGAACACCCTGACTGGGACCAAACGCAACTTGGCCGTGAAGTGGGCTTCTCGCGCCGACAAGTCCAGCGTTGGCGAAAACGCTGGGCTGCGGGGGACTTTTCCCTGGACGACGACGCAGGACGCGGCCGTAAGGCCGTTTTTTCCCCCTCGGGATCACGCACTGGTCAAAGCCCTGGCTTGTGAACGCGTTGCGGAAACCGGCGAGCCGATCAGTCGGCAGTCCTTGGGCGACCTCACGCGACGGGCGCAAAAGGCGTTGGGCAAAGTGATCAGCCGCAGCACGCTGTCGCGGATCTTGGACAAGGACGCGATCAAGCCCTGGCAATACAAATACTGGATCTTTCCGCGCGACCCACAATTCATGGAAAAGGCCGGACCGATCCTCGACCTGTATGCGGGGAATTGGGGCGGAAAACCCCTGGAAAACGGGGATTTTATCATCAGTGCTGATGAGAAGACGAGCATTCAGGCCCGTATCCGCATCCATCCGTCGTTGGGCACCGGCCCGGGCCGCGCAGCACGGATCGAATTCGAGTATGAGCGTGGCGGAGCATTGCAGTACCTGGCGGCGTGGGATGTTCGGCGTGGCTATGTCATGGGACGTTGCGAAGCAACGACCGGCATCGAACCGTTTGGCCGATTGGTGGATCAAGTTCTCACCCAAGAGCCCTACCGTTCGGCGAAACGCCTGTTCTGGATTGTGGATAACGGTTCGTCGCATCGTGGCGAAGCGGCCTACAACCGGCTGAGGAAAGTGGATCCTCGTATCATCTTGGTTCACACTCCGGTCCACGCCAGTTGGCTCAACCAAGTCGAGATCTACTTTTCGATCATTCAACGCAAGGTGCTCACGCCGAACGACTTTGTGAACTTGGACGCCGTTCGAATGCGGCTGGCACTTTACGAGAACTTGAACAACCAACATCCGAAGCCCTTTGCGTGGAAGTTCACCCGCGATAAACTTGCCGCCCTGCTCGTGCGGATTGCAGCCCACGAAAACTTGCTCGGCGGAGCCATCTCCACCCTTGAGAGTAATGCGGCCTAACTGTGACATTATTTGTGAAACGGACCACTAAGAGCCACGCTGTGGAGACGGCGGTCCTGCCCGCACGGGCTGAGCGGTCCGCAGCGGCGGCGGTAACGAAGCGTTCGAATCACGGCTTAACCGATCGCAACCGCAAAGGCAATCCCGCCACTAACCGCGGACGATGGAACGAAGCGTTTGAATCACCCCGCAACCGTTCACAGCCTGAATGGCAGCCGCACCGCCTGAAAATGCCGCCTATCGAGAACTACACCGACAATCAGACTTCCTCGGCTGCCCTTGTCGGGGTAATTGCGCCTGAATTCGTGTCGGATCGCGATCCTGCGAAGATTTCCAGCGCGGCCAATTTGCCGCCTCGAGATTTAGAATCCGCCGCCGCCGAATCCACCAGTTCTTGGGGCTTGTGGCGTCGCGGGATTACGATTCATTCCGCTGAAACTGCCCGTATTCCCGAGCCCACTCGTATTCCCGAGCCCACTCGTATTCCCGAACCCGCCCGTATTCCCGAACCCGCCCGTATTCCCGAACCCGCCCGTATTTGAGCCTGGGAGGGTCCCCATAGCAGCCCCTGTCATCGTGCCGAACGTGCCGTACGCGCCGGTCGTGCGGGTACCGCCAGTCCCCTGGAAGTTCATAAAGTAGGTCCTCTGGGTCATGAATCCGGCTGCTACCCCCGTCGGCTGGATTTGGCCATATGCCGCCTGCATTTCGTACATCACCCGGTCGTTTACGGTGCCGACTGCGGCGGCGTTGTTCTGAATGCCCATCTGCTGCGCCTGCAACGTATTCTGCAACTGCATCTGCGGCTGGACGAACATGTGATAGTTGTCCACCGGGCCTCCCTGCTTGGAATTCAGGTTCAGCCAGGGACTGAGGGGGGCTGGCCCATAAGGGATGCCACCCACCTGGGCAAAAACCTGCCCCGCCCATACGGTGGAGAAGGCGAAAACTGCCATCGCACACAAGATTGGCCATCGCGACATTGCGGGTCTCCTTCTTTCAGAACCTTCGTCCCATCGCCTCGCGGGCTCTTGCTCGCGGGCCCGTAGCTCTCGCGTATCTTCCACCTGCTATCGGCAGGTACTTTGGGTAAACTTTGCGGCTTCTGCGGAAATTGCCGCTCGATGTGCATTCACACTAGCCAAAAGGTGGGTTCGCAGGCGCCCTCGTACAACCACCCGGTGCCATCGAGTGCTGGCTCGACAGCCAGCAACGCAGCAAACCACCCTTATTCTTCGCGCCGACCAACTTGTTGTCAAGCGGACCACCCGGTTATTCTCGATCGCCCGCGGCGGCGGCAAGGGCCTCTTCGAACCGCAACCGATTCTACCAACAGGGCGTGCAGTCCGCGGGTTTCCGCACACAATGTCTGCAACGCCCTGACCGTTTCGGCGCACGCCCCGGCCATTGCCGACGTTTCCGCCGCAACAGGGGTCGCGCCGACGGGCTGCCTGCGCCAACAGCGTCCCGGTGGTTTCCTTGGGCCGCCTGCCATGGTCAGCCCCGCCCCCGCCCCCCGCCGCCTTCGATCCGTCGGCCGTGGACGTGCTTTACGGCTCGGCAGCGCTGTTCCAAGACAGCGGCAGCGGCACGGGCAGCAACGATGGCAAGCAATCCTCAGCGCTGGCCGTCTACGAGAACGCAGGTCCCGGTTCGCTGTGGACCGCCCCCGCACACTTTGGGCAACAGCGGCGAGTGGGGGTTGAGGCTTGGCGGCGCCGCCAGGGAGGCGGGCCCGACGGCCCCTGAGGGCGTCGCGCAGAGTTCGCTGCACGCCTTCTGCGGCACGCTTGGCGCGGACGTTGCCTCGGGCGTCGCGAGCGACACGGAAGGCGGCGCCGCACAGTCGGGCGCCGTCGAGCAATAAGCGGGCTGGTCCGGTTGTAGCTGCGGCCCAGTGGATCTTCAGGAACATGTTCCGTAGCATGCTGATCGCGGCCTGGCCGGCGAGCGTGGCGACGACGCCGGTTGGGGCGGAAGGGTTGTGGCCGGCTGGAAAATGGTCCGCCTCGTAGAATAGCTCGTGCGCACGTTTCTCGGCAGTTTCCGCTCATACCCGCGATGTTGGATCAGCAACGCGGGAAGGAATGAACCGCCACGCAGGCCACGACTTCCGCGACGCAATGCCCCGTTGAGGCCCACCAGGTGTCCCCGGTCGCCCCTGCCACAGGGCCGGAGGTTGTGTTGGGCCACTTTCCGGTTCTTTCGTGATGTGCATCTGCCCAGGCCAGGATGTGTTGGATCGTGAGCCGACGACGGGACCTCCAGTCGAGGCCATGCCTTACCCGACAACGGCTACGGCACGGTTTCTCGGAGCCGGGCGCGTAAGCCAGGAACGCGGCCACCCGATCGCCGGCCTTGGCCCTGCAAAACCTGCCCGTCGGCCGGCGAAGCGAACTTCATATCCTCTTCGTCGCTCAGGCTAGTCCACGACTTAAAGCGCTTGCGCGTTACCCTGAAGCGAGGACCAGTCGTCGCTGTTTATCGGGTGCCAGAGAGCAGTCTCGAGAAAGCCCAGAATTATGCGAAGATGCTCACGTTGCAGCGTCTTCGGTCTCATGCACGTGCGCAGGCAGGATCGCTTCGTCAAGAACGCCTCGTGCGGCAACGCAAGCCCACTCCGGCCCCGTCCCTGATAGGCAAAAAAAACGCCCGCCCTGCCAGACCGCGCCGTTGGGTGCTTCAGGCGGCAGCCCGCTCGATGCCGATCACAGGCCCTCAACGGTCAGAAACTGCCTACGCCTGGGCCCTCTCCGTGCAGGGTCTTCTGCGCGTCGATCTTGCCGGCCTCTATTTCTCCCTGCCAGGCGTTGACCAGCCCGCTGCCGGAATCGGCTTGCGGGCCGCGGGTTTACGGCCTGTCGCCGTGGCAAGAACAAGACAATCGGCCTATCGCAAGCCTAAGGGATGCGTATGGCACAAAGCGAAGGGCATGGTGTCTTGTCGTGATTCGCCTGAGGGTTGAGGGCCGCGTGCCTGGCCGAAGGGGGGTTGCCGAGGCGATCCGGTTCCGGGAATCGGGCGATCGAACCCGTGCCGGCCGCCCACGGCCGGCGCAGGTTCTTTGGCGTGGGGCACGGTTTGCGAAGGGCAAGCCGGCCGACAAGCGTGCAGGCCCGGCCAGGCCCCGCACCCGTCTTACTCGCCGTGGGGACGATCGACCGATTCCGCTGCCAGCCATCCTCCCCGCAGATCCTGCCAGGCGCGGATCAGGCGGCTCGCCTCGCCGCCGGAAAGCTCGCCGAGGGGCTTCGCGAACAGCCGCTGCGCGGCCCCGCGAGCTGCTCGGCATCCATGCCGACCCGGGCCGCGAGGCCCTGGGCATTTGGCATCTGGCAGGCCGACGGCCGGCAGCGGGCCCTGCCGTTGCCGCGGCCCGGCGGGTGGCCGTTGCCGTTGGCATGGCCGTTGTCGCAGCCGTTGTCGCGGCCGTTGCTATCGCCCTGGGCCTTGCCGTTGCGGACCAGCGTCATGCAATCAACGAACTGCATTTTTCGCCTGCCAGAAGCAGGTCCTGGCGGGCAGAGCCAATGAGTCCCAAAGCCGCCGCCGACACCCCTTCGCCTCGCGAAAAGCTGGAGCGAGAGAGACATCTGCCCGGCGCCGCCGGTATCCATGCTCGACCGTGAGATGCGGCTGGGTGCCTCCAGCACGGAATTTTACCCAGATTCCGCATAGAAATCGTTGCGGCCGGCAAGGCAACGCTCGTGGGGGTTGCTACCCTGATTGAACTGTTTCTCGACTACAGCAATCCCCTCGCATTTGTGGTATGCCCCCCACCGATTATATCTTGCGGGCCGCAAGATAACTCCGCGGTGGGCAAGGAAGCACTTAATTTATCCGGCAAGGAACGCCGGGACTTGGATCGCGATGAACGGGCGGGGTTAAACCGGCCTGCCTCGGGACTTGCAGCGGTGAATTTCCTGCTGCCGACACCGTCAGAAGACCCAGCGTCCGGCCGCGCTACCGCACGAGCCGCGATCATACTAAAGCTTTTCCACAGCGGCGAAACGGCCAATATGTCTGCTATACCTAGTATTTTAGTATGCAATCATATGGTGTACTATATAATATCCATATTGGTTAGTCGCGCGAATACGTATGAGTTTCCTCCATCCCTATTGTGTTTCACATGGATAGCGATACAATAGGTTGTATTCGGTGGTCGCAGCGGCCATTGACCACTAAGTTTGACCGACCGGCGCTAAGGTGGCCGGCCTTCTCGTCCTGAGCAGGCCGTTTCACCCAAACGAGCCGGGATCATCAACAAGTCCTCTGCCGGCCGCGGTCCTTGCGGCCAAGAACCGGTGGGGGCGCGACGTTGTGACCGAATTTTCGGTTGCGGCGCCGTACCGCCGGAAGCAATTCCAACGGCTTGCTCTTTGACAACATATTTATTCGTGTATTCGTCGTTTTGATCGCGAAGAACCTGGGCCACAGGGTTTTCTTGACAAAAGAAGGAGGCTTATATGCCCCCCGTTTCTGTTAGTAAGGCCGCCGAAAACGGCCCGCAAGAGGTTCCCGCTGTTGATAACCGATCCGTCGGTCTGGCCTGCGCTTCTGAACAAGCGCGGATCGAGCACGATCGTGAATGGGCCGCGAGCCTTGGCCAAAAGTGGCGTAGCCACCAAGGTCAGGACTTGCGATTGCGTTACGATACCGGCAAGACCTTGAACGACCGCTTGGGGCCGCCTACCTCGCGTTTGCCGCGAGGTGAAGGCGTCATGCGGTTGTTGGCCGAGGAGACCGGAGTCAGCGAATCAGGTTTGAATCGCATGCGCCGGTTTGCTTTTCGGTTCAACACCTTTGAGGAGTTCAAGGCCTCAAATTCGGACATCAACTCGTGGGAGCAAGTCTGCGTGCTCCTCGTCGAAATCTCCCACCGGGAGAAACTCGCCGAGGCGGCGGGCAGTGGTTCTGCTGCCCTAAAAAGCAGCGAACCGAACAAAGGTGTCCAGACGATCTTGCGCTCGCTCAAGGCCGTGGCTACAGCCATGCCCACAGAGCGAATTCCCGTGGATGAAGATGTCATCGACGACATTGATTCCGCATTGCGCAAGTTCCGACGGGCCCTCCAGCGAAGCACAGGTCTTAGCGTGACCATTTCGATCGCTTCGGCGACCGAAAGCATCGCGTCCTGATCCTCTAGGTTAATGAGGAGTAACCACCCCGCAAGGGGCGGATAACGTGGGTTCCGGTTAAGGCTGGATGCCCTAGAGTCCGGGTAAAGCCGGATGTCCTCGACGGGAATTAACACCCCGTCGAGTATAAGACTGTGATTTCTGTTCGTTTGTTTTACTGGCCCTGTGGCTCAGGTTCCTCGCGATCAACGAGTTTATTTTCCGCCTGCCGGCCAGACCTAACTTCGGGCCGGCGGGCCGAGCAAATCAATCCCAAAGCCGCGGCGACCGGCCGCACCCTCCCCTCGGATTGGAGGTCCGTACCCCGCCGATTATAATCTCGCAGCCCCGCAAGATAACTCCGCGGCCGGCAAAATGCGTCGGCGAAATCCCGGCCGGAACAACGGGGCTTGGATGGCGCGGAACGGGGATCGATGTTCGTGATCGCCATGCGTTTCACGAAGACCGGCCATCCGCCGCCACGCATTCAGGAAACAACCATTGGCGTACGTAGGCCATTGTCCGCCGGGATGTGGTCCCTCGCTCCAGCCGGGAGCTGTCGTCGATCCGCCGTCGATCGGTCGCCGTCGTTCGGCCGGCCACGGGTCGATTCCAGCCTACATCCCGGCAAGGCCCCACGCCTCCGCCGGCAGCCGGCTGTCAAGCCAACCGGCAGCCAAGGCAATTCGCAGGCAAGGCAGCCGGCCAGGAGTCCGCTACGAACAAGGTCATGACGATGAGCACCCACGCTTCGCACGCCGAAATCATCAAGACCTTTTGTGCGCTCGGCAGCCGCTCAGCAGTTCCCCGCGCAGCTGGCCTGCGTGGTCCCCGATGCTTGCGCCTATCGATCCCCGGCGGATCCGCATCGCGCGCTGGAATTGCTCGTCGAGGAGTTCGGCGAGACGCCGCTGGTCGAGGCCGGCACGGCAGTTCGCAGTCCCGCAGGTCCGCTGCAGTTCGTGTCGGCACTTGCCAGTCCCGAGAGCCTGTTGGTCGTCTTGCACGGCGACGAGGATGGTCGGCCGTTTGGCCTGGTGACCTCGGAAGGGTGTCTCGGGCACGATTCCCCGCCGCTCTTGGCCGGTCTGGAGGATCGCGGCACCGCGGCGAACCTGAGGAAGTCCCAACTTGGCTACGTGTACGTCACCGCGACGGTCGAGGATATGATCCTCTTGCGGTGACTGGGATTTGCGGCCACGACCGCCGCCGGGCTCACCAGCCTGAAAATGCGCGAAGTGCGAACCCTGCGGCGGTACTTTGGTCTCACCTTCTCGGTTGTCGATGAGGACGAGGACGGCGACGCTCCAGAGGCGGCGATTGGCGCCGGGCACACCGCGGAGGCCCCGGAGGTCTCGGGGGCGGACGACAGCCGGATGAGCGGAGAAGGAATCGCGGCCGCAGCTTCATCCTCCGCTGCAAGCGGTGGCAAGGAGAACAGCAACGAAAACGAAAACGGCAACGGAGACGAATTCCTGCTGGAAGAGCTGGAGATCGTTTTCGTCGCCTGGTCGCCCAGCCGATGGGAGCTGGGCAGGTCGCCCTCGATCGCGGCGGCGGCGGAATACTTCACGGCGCTGAGCGAGAATTTCGGCATGTCGTTGAACCTGACGACTTGGCTCCCCGCCAACGCCAACCTCGCGGAGATGGAATTCGCCATCGCCCACAAGGCGCGGAAGTGGCTGAGGAAGAAAATGCTCTCGAGCCTGCAGCAATCCGCTTACAAACTGCTTGACGGCGGGCTGCCGCCGCCGAGCACGCCGCCACCCCGCCGCTCGATTACGCCGAGGCCGTTGCCCGGCTGCTGGGGCCGGCAGGCGACGACAAGGCAAAACTCCCCAGGCCCAACAAACCACACGAGCTTTGGCAAACTGCCCAGCAACTGCTGGAACGGGATGTCATCCGCCCGATCATCGACCAGGCGCTGCGCACGCCGGACTGTATCGAGGGCACGCTGACGTTGGGGCTGGCGGAGTTGAGTCGCGTCTTCCACACCCAGGGCCTGCTGCTGGGGAAGAAGTTGTCCCAGGGCGTGGCCACGCTGGGCGCGGAAGGTTTCTCGCAGGTGCCGCAGGACGGCATGAAACAATTCATCGCGCTGGCCGCGCGGATGCAAGGCCTGGCCGCCGAGATCTACCGGCAGCGCGAATCGGCGGTCGGGAGGATCATCGAATGTCATGTGATTTCGCCACCCAGTTCCCAACCCTTGCTCGGCTCGCGCTGAGCGACGAGCAGCGGCAGGCCCTGCGGCAGGGCGGGTTCGTCGCCGTCGAACGGCAGGGCGCGGGCAAGCGGGTGGTCAAGTTGCGGTTCCGTTGCGGCGGCCGACAGCAGGTTCGCTATCTCGGCGCCTCCGCGGAAATCGCCGCGCGGGCCCGCCGCGAGCTGGACCGGCTCCAAGCGGAGCGGCAACTCGACCGCGACCTGCGGCGGCAGGTGCGGGCGGCGCGGCGGGCGCTCCGCGCCGCCAAGCGCGCGTCCGCCCCGCTGCTGGCCAGGCTGGGGCTGGCCTACCACGGTTTTGCGATCCGTCGTCCCCGGCCGGGACGGCGGCCAAGCCCCACAGCTGCCCAGGAAACCCACAGTTCTTTCCATTCCCACATCCCCGCAAACTCCAAGGAGGACGATCTGCATGTACAATAACCAGACGGAAATCGATCCCGACCAGTCCCTCAGCCAAGAACCCCCATTGGCGGAAACCTCCGGCACGGAACTGCCGGCGTCGCAATTCCAGCAGGCGCGGCGGCAGTGCGTGCAGAATTACCTCGCCCACAGCCTGGCCCAGAGGGATCCCTTGCGGGCCGGATTCGGCGCGATCAACGCCGACTTGATGGCCGTTGCCCAGCCCATCGCGGACCTGTTGAAGCGGGGCCTCTCCAGCCCCACGCTCACCATCGACAGCGCACAGAAGATGATGCCGGTATTGGACACGTATCACCGCCTTGCCCGTTTGATGGAGCGATTCGGACAGTTGGACGTGCGGATCGCCAGCGAGCGCAAGAACCGGAAGCGGTTGCGCCCGGCGGCCGCGAAACCCCGCTAGGAGACCGCCGCAACGAAAAGCGGAGATTTCGCCATTGGATATCCGCTGCGACTTGGGGGTAGGCGGTGACCTCCCTGGGTGGTGATGGCTAGAAATGGGAGTTCGCGGATACCAAGTACCCCGAGCATCCCGCTCGGCCCCGCATAACCTGCTGGCGGCACCGCCTTTGGCAGGATCGCCTCGCGCGGGCGTGGCATTTGTTCTTTGACAATTTATCTCAATAAGTATTGGCCGAGCCGCCGGGTTGGCCTTCCGGCGGCTTGGGGAGCGGCTCGTGGCCCGCGTCTGTCCGGCTTGCAACGGCCGACCATGACGAGCGTAGTTGAGTTTCGTAATTCCAGGAGGCACAAAACGCGCAGGTGGGATACGCAAACGCTTTTGCGGCGGCGGGGAATTGTGTCATTTCGCCGGCCAGAGAGGCGTCTGGCCCGCGGTGGTGTCGGTGGCGGCCGACTGGCAGGGAAGTGGCGGCCGGATGCGGTTGCGAGCACCCTGGAGCGAAGCGCGGACGAAAGATAAGGCGGCGGATAGCCTTCGGACGGGAGGCGGCGACGAGGGGCCGAGCAAGGGCAAGAGAGAGCGGAGGGCCCGGCCTACCGGGTTCCTGCCGCATGGGTTGCGCGATCCTGCATCAGCTCTTGATTGCGTCGCCGGCGTTTCTCATCGCAGACCGTTCCGCTTGCTCGCGAATTGTCGCATGAATAAAACGCAAGCTGTACGTCTGCGTCTTGCCGTCTCGGGATCCAGGAATGCCCTATTCTATGAGTTCATTTGGACAGACACGGCGATTGAGCACCTTGACGAGCACGAAATCTCGGCGGAGGATTTTGAAGACGTGGTCGCTCACCCGATTGGCGTCGGCAGGAGCCGCACGGCGGGATTGCCGGTTGCGTTCGGCGATACTTCGGACGGCTGATACGTGATGGCGCTCGACAAGATGTTGGATGACATGACGGTGCTGCCGGTAACGGCTCATGAAGTCAACGAACCGTAAAGGTTCCTAGCGGATTCCATGAAAGATCGCATGAATCCTCGAACTTCACGGCCCGCGACGGCCGAAGAACGACAAGAGTTCAAGATGTATCGGCAACAAATCGAGCAGGACCTGCCGAGGCTGCGCCAGCAGGCTGCGGAGATGGAAAATAACCTGCGTGCTGCGGCCATGCGGGAGCCGACCGTGAGCGGACAGTTGCGACGGGCCGTTTTTTGAAAGCGGGATCGACAACCGAGAGCTGGCCGCTCAGGCCGGGCTCTCCGCCCAGACGCTTGCCGAGTTTCTTGCCGGAAGTGCCACCCTGGATTCCGCCGTCATCGATAAGCTTGCCGCACTGCGCAAACAACAACTGAGACCGATTGCGGGATAGCGAATTGGTTTTTCTTCTCCCCGTTCCCGCCGAAGAGCTCGACCTTGGTCTTGTGCGTTGACGGCAGCGGGGAGAAGAGAAACCGAGTTGAACGATGCCGCGGAGCACCCGGCCTATGGGCTATCAATTGTCCGGGCTTCCCTGCCGACGATTTTGTCTTCTAACCTGGCGCGTGAAAAACAGCCGAAGTGCCTTGGGATAGGGTGCGGTAAACGACTGAGGGAGACGACCTTGAGGCAGGGTTCTTCGAGTAGGGGCGGGCTCTCCGAGAGCCGCGCGCAGTGCAAGCGAGGCGGCCTGATCCCAACGGGCGAGTGAGGAAAACGCTGTGGAAGCATGTTGGGGGCGGCTCCGGTGGCGGAGTGCGCCGAGGGGCGTTACAGGAGGAAACTGTGGACCAAACTCGCATCGTCATCAACTCCGGCAGCGTCGGCCGACGCCAATTCGCTACTACCCGCAACGGCCCAAGGCCGAAGACGGGGCAAGGTCGAGCTTGGCACGGCGGAGATTCGGCGCCTGGGGAAGGGCGGGTACGGCGAGAGGATCGCCCAGCTCTGGCGTCATCGCCACGCGGATGGCCTCGGTAGGCTCGAGGAACGTGCCAGCTTGTTCCAGCATCAACTTGGCGATTTCGTGTGCCATTGACCAAGGCGGCTCGAATTGATTTACTGTACGAGCGGGAAGCGCCCTCCGCCACGGGCCTGGTGGCACTCCAGTTACTGCTTCATCGTCAGTGCAAACCGCAGCAAATCAACGACGGAGTTGGTCTTCAGCTTCCGCATCAACTGCGTACGGTGATGTTCCACGCTGCGAACGGAAACCCCCAGTTCCTTGGCCGTGGCCCGTTCGCTCTTGCAATCAGCCAGCCTCTCCAAGACAGCCAACTCCATTTGCGCCACAGGAACCGTCTTGCGGGTGCGGATCGAGAGCCCCGGCAGATCGCAAATCGCCCTGGGCACGGCAGGGGCGAAGCGGCTCCTCGGCAAAGGCCGTTGGGCCGCAAGGCTTCCCGGTGAAGACCGCATCATCCTCGCGCAGGTGCCAATCCTCGCCCCGCAACAAATCCGGGCAGTTGACGCGGCAGTCTGTAGAAATCGGACGCGCGCAGTAATCAAAGAGCAGTGCGGTACGGAACGTCCCGGCAACGCGCCGCTTGACGGAACGGATGCGGCTGGTTAGACTCAGGTATGTTCTCCGTGGATGGGTACGAGGGAGACGTGTTCGCGAGCGAGGTGGTTACACGATGAGCGGGTTCGATGCGTTGCAGTCGGTCCAGTTCGTGACCGTGAAGGACAAGCGATTTGCGGTTATCGATGCCGAAGACTGGGAGGCCCTCGTGGACTGGCTCGAGGAAGTCGAAGATCGGCAGATCGTGCGGAAAGCCCTTGAGGAGCTTGGAGCAGCGGGGGGCGACCGGAAACGAGCGGGTTGGCCGCAATGGCAGACGGTTGCGGGGGAACTCGAGTGAGTTCCTACACGGTCTATGTCACACCAGCGGCCCTCGACGCGGCAAGGCACTTGCCCGGCCACGTGCGGCAGCGCGTGAAACGCGCAATCGATGACTTACAGACGGAGCCCCGGCCGCCGGGGAGCAAGGCATTGGATATTCCCGATGCGCAGCAATCTGCGGGAATCAAAGTCGAGGTGCGCCGCCTGCGATTGGACAAGTGGCGCGTGCGCTACACGATCCGTGAAACCGACAAGCTCGTTGACGTATTGGCTATCCGCAAACGCCCGCCGTATGACTATGGCGACTTAGGGGATCTGCTGCACGACATAACCGAGAGCGAATCTCCCGGCGATCGGTAACGACTGGTATTTCAGGCCTTCAAGCTCGCGGCGCTCGACGGAGTTGCCGGTAGCGACAGGGTCGCCCTATGTTGGTTGGGGCGGTACGGATCCCGTGAGGGTCGTGCCGGAGCCGTCCACGCTCCTCCTTCTCGCCGCCGGTTTCATCAGCCTTGCCACGTGCGTTTGGCGACGGCGGAAGCAAACGGCATAGCAGAGGATCGAAGTTATCGGCACCTGCCAGTTAACAGAACGCCCGACAATCTGCCGCCCTCGCGGGCGGCAAGCCTCGGGCGTTTTCGCTTGGCCCGGCCAATCTCGACACTCCGCGCGGAACGGACACGCCGGACACTGCGTCGCCGACGGGCTGCGATAAAGCGTGGGCGCACAGGACCGTCGCCTGGTGCGATGCTCAAAGAACCTGCGGGATGGCGGGCATCGAGCGCTAAGGCGAGCCCCGACGGCAAGACGGGCATCGCATCTGATAATGCCATGGAAATAGCCTGAATTGACGTGCCGGGCCGGCGGAGCGCCGCTTGCGGGCAGTCTGTGGAGTTTTGACCTTATTGCGAGCGCCGCCCCACACAGGTATCATCTACTCAGCGTGGCTTGCCTTCTAGTGGGAGCTAAACTAAGTGCAAGTTAGAATCTGTCCGCACTGCCGAGTGTCCGTTATCCCGAGCGCAGATGGGATTTGCCCCAGTTGTCGCCGCTCGTTTCAGGAGTCGCCCTGTACTGATCCGCCCATGCCTGCGCTCGATTGCGAGTCGAGCGACGCTGATGGACCATTGGAATCTTGGTCCCCCGGTGGCGAATCCGACTCGGCTTCTTCGACCGCTTGGGACGAGGCACAAATCAATCCGTATGCCTCGCCCAGAGCAGTACAGCCTGACGATGCATCGGTCGCCACCAAGCCTCTGCCGAGCAATACATTGGTTTGGATCGCACTGGCAGTGCCGGTGCTTGCAGCCGTCGGGGAGTGTTTCGTTGAGTCACTATGGCTGGCGATGGCCCTGTTGTTCGCAGCGGTCGTGGTCACTTCGATCTTGATCTACATCGACGCGCTACGGCTTGGGTCCCGGGATTCCCACGGGGTTGAACGGACTAGCCCGGGGATGTTGCTGTTCGGTGGCGTGTTGTTGTGGATCGTGTGCTATCCGATGGCCTTTTTTCGGCGGCGGCATTATGGCGGGCCGAATCTTGGCTGGGTGTCGCTCTTGGTCGCGGCGATATTTGCCGGCCTGCCGATGGGACTCTCCCTGGTGATTCCCAGAGCGCTGCCGGCTTGCGATTCGTCGGAGGTCAAGCAATTGCTAGTGCAAATCGTGGGTGATTCGCCGAGCTTCAAGCAGCGCCGAGCGGTTCATCCGCAGATTGACGGACATCACGAAATAGGCTTCGACTCGGAAAAGCAGATCCGCACCGGGAAATGTACGCTGCATGACAATGACACGGACATTCCCTTGACTTACACCATCACCTGGCAAGACCGAGGCAAGGCGCTGTTTTATGTAAAAGTCCAGAACGAAGGAGCTCTGCCGGCTTGTGATTCGTCGGAGGTCAAGGAAGTGCTCATGCGAATCGTCGTCGATTTGCCACGATTCAAACAACGCCCGGCGCGTCACCCGCAGATCGACGGGCATCGCGAGATAAGGTTCGACTCCGAGAACCAAATCCGCACGGGAAACTGCATACTGCACACGGATGATGGGGACATTCCCTTGACTTATACCGTGACCTGGCAAGACGGCAACAAGACGATGTTTTATGTGAAGGTCCAGGAACCGTAGGCGGCCGTCTCGGAGACGGCTTAAACAACGCAGCGTAGCCTCAAGACCGACTCAGGCCATGGCGGCTGGCAAGCAGAGGAGCCAGATCACCTGCCGAGGATCACCAGGGCCTCTCGCCTCCCGGACCCGATCTTGCGGCGGGCAAGGTAGTGATGCGGGGGGCCGGGGCGAGGTTCGCGGGGTAGGGACGTGAGATTGGGCGGCTGTCCAGTCTGGTGGGCGTCTTTAGGATTAATTTCTGTCTGGCGCGGAGGCTATCGAGATTGCGGCGCGCGTCGGCATAGTCGGGCTTGATTTCCAGGGCCTTCTGGAAGTGAGTAATGGCAGCCTCCAACTGACCACGTGCCGCTAGAACGATGCCAAGGTTATAGTGGGCCTCGGCAAAGCCGGGCTTGATCTGCAGGGCTTTCTCGTAATGGGCGATGGCCTCGTCCAAATGACTACGGCGAGCCAGGGCGTTGCCAAGGTTGTAGTGGGCCTCGACATAGGCGGGCCTGATTTCCAGGGCTTTCTCGTAATGGGCGATGGCCTCGTCGACCAGTCCGCGGCTAGCCAAGGCGTGGCCGAGGTTGTTGTGGACCTCGGGCAGATCGGGATTGATCTCCAGGGCGTTCTGGTAGTGCGCGATGACCCATCTCCGACCTGACCTCGGATTGCCATGAACAGGCTTGACCCGAACGCCTTATTCATCCGCATCGCTGCGGATCGTCGGATGAACCAGAAGTTTGGACATGCCCCAAGAACACGCATTTGACAAGTATAGCGTATATGCTATAATACGAGCATGTGCGAAATCGAGTTCACGGACGAATTTGGTGCGTGGTGGAATCTGCTGAATGAGCAAGGGCAGGAGTCAATTGCCGCCAGCGTTGAACTTCGGCGGCAACTTGGACCACATTTGGGAAGGCCGCATGTTGATGCCATTCCAGGCACGCGGCATTCCAATAGGAAGGAATTGCGGACGCAGCACCAGGGGCGGCCGCTCCGCACGCTGTTTGCCTTCGATCCGCGACGTTGCGCGATCGTGCTCGTTGGCGGCGACAAGACTGGCGACGATCGGTTTTACGACCGAATGGTTCCGGTGGCCGACCGGTTGTACGACGAGCACCTGTTGGCACTGGAAAAGGAAGGGTTGATCTGATGGCCAGAAAATTCAAAGAGTTGGAAGCGACGATGCCGCCGGAATCTCTCTCGCGGGCCAAGCTCCGTGCCCGAGAGATGATGGCAGAGATGTTGCTGTCGGAAATCCGTCAGGCGACGGGACTGACGCAAGAGGAAGTCGCTGCGAGCCTGGGCATTAAACAGCCCACGTTGTCCCGGATTGAATCGCAGGACGACATCCAGGTCAGCACGTTGCAGAGACTCGTTCGAGCTCTGGGGGGCGAGCTCGAGATCATCGCGCATCTCCCCGGCCGAGATGTACGAATTCGACAGTTTAAGGAATCGGCATAAGGTAAGACCGGCGACTGCGGAAGCCATCGGCTTGGTAGCCGAACCAAGCGAACGGCGGTCTCAAATCTCCAAAGCCATCGACCGCTCCGTAGCCCCGTCGGGGACGGCGACTTCTTAACCGCTGTGCACTGGATGGTATACTTTATTGTCCCTGCAAGGCGTTGCGGCCAGGGGCCGAGAGGGGGCATCTCGCGGATACGTGCCAGCGCCGGCCGTGAATCTTCCGCGTGCGGCCAGACTCCAGTAGAGGCTGGGGAGCTTGCCATTCAGCCCCGGACGCGACCGCGGCGCGTACGGCCCTGCCGGGTGCCCGGGGCGGGCTGCTCTTGGGGCCATCGTTCCGCTTGGAGAGGGCCTCGAGAGTTCCATCGCGCGCTGCCGACGGCGCGGCCGGCCAGCTGCGCTGCCCAACGGTCGTTGCGGCCAACTCTTATCCAGGTGGGCTTGCTGACCTTGCCGGCCCACGAGTAGGCCGGCGCGGCTCCGACCGCACGTTGATCCGGTCCGTAGCGGTCGCCAGGACCTCGCAGGCAGCCATTGGCGACCAGAACTTCAACATTACTTCACATTCCAGCTCTCGTGGTTTAAGAGTCGACCCGCCCCGGGACGAGATCGTTCTCTCGCCGCTGCGGGCAATCCAAACGGCCATCTCTCCCGGGCCGCGATGATCCGGATCGGCGCTTGGTTGGCATTACTCTTGACTGCCTGCGCCGGGTCGCGGCGGCCGTTCTTGCCCGGTAGTCAATTTGTTTATTGCCGGTTTTCCAGAGTTGGTGAGTGGCCGGCGACTTTGGCCCGCGGCGGCCAAGCGTGAACTCCCGCACGTCGAAACGCAACCGCGCGAAGTATTAGCTGGTTGACCCGTGTTGAGGGCCGGTGGTATAATTCATATTTGGACACTTATTCCTCTGCGAGGGCTGGAATTATGAGCGAAACAACTGCCACCACGATCTTCGATGTCAGTATGCCCGTCCCAGCATTATCCAAGGGAGAACGCGAATACAGGGCATTTTTGCACATGCTGCCTGGGCTTTTGGCGACCCATCGAGGCAAGTACGTCGCTGTCCACGAGGGTCAGCTCGTGGACAGCGATGCCAACGATATTGCCCTGATCCAGAGAGTTCACGCGCGGATCGGATACGTACCGATTTACGTCGGACTCGTGTCGGAGGAGCGTCAGGTCGTTCGGGTTCCGCACTACCGCGAGTATCGGCCTGCCGGGGATAGCCCATGATCCGCTACCGCGACGCGCGGCACGTTCAGCCACCTGCCCCTTTCGTTCACGTCACCGTTGCCGGTCCCGCGTGCTTGTCTTCCAGGAGCACTTCCAGCCAGGCCTCTTCCTGCTCGTCGAAGCGGTCCAAACGGTCGAGCGTGATGCCCTTCTCGCGCTGGCAGTAGGGCGACGCGACGTCAAGGACGTTCAAGCGGCCGCCGACCTTGCGGCCACCCTTGGTTCGGGCGACGCCGAACCGCGCCAGCGCGGCGGGATACGCCAGCTCGATCTTGTCCAACTCCACCCGCCGCGCGAAAGCGGCACAGGCGTTGCAGACGGCCTCCTGGACCGCCTCCGCGCGGGCCTCGGCGGCGAGCTGCCGGAAGGCGAGCCTGGCGCGGGTTTCGAGGGTCGGCAGCATCGCCAGGAAGGCGCTCTGCCAGGCCGGAGGGGTTTTCTTGCCGCGGAGCGATTTTTCCCAGCAGTGCATAGGGACGATCTCCAAGAACTTGGACCGCCCCGCGCGGGGCGGCCATGCTTGAGAAACACAACCGCCCCGCGAGGCACGGCGGGCAACCCGCCGTACCACACGAGGTACAATAACGGACTTGTCGGCGCGGCACGGCACAACGACCGTGGTCGCTGACCGATTTACGCAAACAAGCAGCCGCGCAGACTGCCGCACGCGCGGCCGCTTGCCAAGCGGTCGGCTTCCGCGCCCGCGGTGGCAGGAGTTCTGCGGCCTGGGGAGCGGTTCGGAGTGCCGCTTGCGGTGCACGCCCCGCGGCGCGTGAATCGCCCGCCGCGTGTAAGGGCTCCATGATCAATAACGTGATCCCCACGCGATCATGACCGATCGGGAGGGCCAAAGCGGCGACAGCCGAGATTCAAAGCGGCGCCCGGCAAGCGCCAGCCAGGCGCTTCCTAGGGATGGCCTGTTTTTCCGGGAAGAGCAGCGGTGCGAAGTGCGCACCGGCCGGCACGACTCCGCCCCCACGGGGCAGGAAGCCCCCTGGGCGGGCAGGAGCAGACCATCATCACCCGCCGCGGCGCTGCTACCGCCCGCCTCGGCGTGGGCGGATCTCGCCAGTGCAGATCGCCGCAGCGATCAAGACGGCACCGGCAATCATGAACACCGCCACCGAGCCGGTCGCCAGACCCAAGATACCGGCCATGCCGAGTGAACCAACGATGTGGACTTTGTTCAATGCGTTTCGTGCTCCCATAGAGTTTCCTTGGTTAACGATTTATCAATTCAAGACGCGCAGAAGCCAGTCCCCTCTGACCCGCCGCGAGAAACACCGTGGCGTAGGCTGGGGATTCGCCTGACGCCGCCCCCGGTTGAGCCGTCAGGTCGCAACGGTTCCGCTGCAGCCCTTGCCGTCGCCGCAGCCGTCGGCCCCGCCGGCATTGCTTCCGCTGTGGCCGGCGGCAGGCGGCTGGGGCGCGGCCTGGCCGGCAGCGGAGTTGCCGGCATCGTCGCCGGGGCTGCTCGGCGGTTGACGGGCCAGCTCCTCCTCGACGGCCTGACGGCAAACCACGCAGGCGTTTTTCACGCTCTCGAGGAAGCCTGCGGGGTCCGTCTCGAGCCGACGGTCGTCGGCCGCGAAGTTGATATCGCACGTCGCCCCGAAGCGGCCGCCATCGGGCAAGTCGATCTCTCGGCTCGCGCCGACACGAATGATGCTGCGCATGGGAATGTCTCCTGAGAAAAAGGGGTTAAGTGGGTGGTCACGCAAACTTCCGTTGACGGCCAGACCGCCGTGGCAGAGGGCGGGGTGGCCGGGCATCGGGCCGGTCCCCGTCGACCTTTGCGGGGCCGGCGGTCGAGCGTGTTCGGTACGTTGCGTTCGGTCAGTTCGCCGCGCACGAATTCCCCCGTAAGCCCAAACTCCACGCTTGGACAGCGGACGAAATCCTGTTCGGCGAGATGCAGCGGATTCTGATAGGACTCGCTACGAAGCCTTCGTGGCGCGACGCGCTCCAAGAGTTGTTCTTGGGATCGTCCTTCGGCAAGATCGATATTTGCCCGCAGTGCCGCCCGTCAGCGACGGTCGTCCGCTCCGTCATTCCCGCCCTTTGCTGCTGACTCCGACGGAGATGCGCTATCGAGCTGAAATCGGCGCCCCGGCCCCGGAGCCTCCGCTGATCTTGGAAGGGTGAATCCAGCAATTCCCGCTGGGTCTGTCATTTGTTGCCTTTGTTAGAATCTGAAGAGAGATGGCTAGCGCCTCCTTCCCAGGGGCTGTCATAATCACTCATGGATTTCCCTGAAAAAACTCGGGGTCATGGTTTGCCGAGACAGGGGGAATCGGTTCCCCCCGTCCAGATCACTCAAGAGCAGCGTGCCACCCCGTTGAGATGGAAGGCGTTTGGCCGGGCCCCCCCAAGCAGATCAGCCGTTGAGCCATTGCATCCTCTCCTCGATGTAGATCTCGGGCAGCGGCTCGGGCCCAGGCAGGGGATCGAAAACGGGACTCCGCTCTCGGTTCCGCCAAAGCACGGTCAGCCCCCCGGCGGCTCCGGGAGCAGACGGTTTGTCACAGCGCGGCTGCCGTACCCGACAGTCACGCTCCGTCGACTCTCGTGCCGGGGCGGCCGGAGGTTGGCTTTCATGGAGGATGGCAGCGAAGGTCACTCGCGACCATCGGGGTGCTCTCGAATCGGTTGCACCACGGTCGACGGCCGGCTCACGCTCAGCCCGTCCACACCCGCCGCAGGTCCTCTAGGCTTGCGGCGGCCTCGACGGCGTCGAGGATCGCCTTCAACTTTTCGTGGTTCTTGATCTGGCGTATTTCCGGCATGAGCTTTAGGCCGGGTTCGCCAAACTTCAGTCTGAGCATTCCCTCGATGCCCTGGGTGAGACCCTGCCGTAATCCGTAGCGTTCCGGTGACGAAATGAAAGGCATTTGTTTTTCCTTTCCGTAAAGGGTTAGCTCTTCTTCAAATTCGATGGCCAATGGCTCCGGAAGATCGACCAACCAGTCAATCAGCAGAAACAACTGCCGCACTCGTTCCGCATACCAGCCACGCTCATAAAGGGCCTTGACGAGACGGAATTTCCGGTCTTTCCGCTCACGCTGGTCCTCGCGCGTCTCCAACGTGTCCAAATTGGCTAAGACAATGGTCGCGAAAGGATTGGGACTACATTCCAACTCCGGCCGTCTGGCCGCAAAGTCCAGCAGCTTGACCACCGGATACTTGATCCCGACCTCCGTGCCCCAGCGGCGGTAGCCGAAGCTGTCCGGCCGCCAGCGGGGATTGCCGTCGGCCAAGATGCCGAAGCTGGCCACCTCTCTATTATCTCTGTATGGGCCGTTTGTCAACAGTTGTCCGCGGTTTGCTTTCTAGCGGTAGTGCATTTTATGCTATCCTTGCTTTGTCTGGCGAAACGGAAGCAGGCTCTGCGGGGACGCAACCTGCCTAGGGATAGCTAGGCCAAGGGTGCGCCAAGGGCGTGCCAGGCCTCTGGAGTGCAAGGCACGCCAGCGGCCTTTTTTGTCCCCTTTGGACACCCTTGCCATGCCTCCGAAAATCCAATTCGCAGGGGCTGGGTAAATGCGTTGGTGTGGATTCGGTTTGGTTGGCCTCGATACGTTGTGGTCGCTCTGGACTTTCTCGACGGAAGCGTGTTTCCCGTCCGGCGTCGCAGAAGCGGTGCGACACGGCGGGTGAATTCATCTCTGCGCAGTCACCGGACGCGACGGTCTCCATGCCGCTGCGTGTCCTCCGGGCTGAATAAAACCTTGTTCGCGTCGGTCGGGCCGAATTCATACCGTCGCGGTTTCCGAGGGCGCTGCCCGGCAAAGCCTGGGCGTTCTTCGCAAGTGGAAAAACTTCGCTGTCCCTCGGGCCGAATAATAGGCAAGTCGCGGTCACCGACACGACGGAATGCCCCAGGCACAATCGCTCGCGCCGATGGGGAACATTGCTAGGCTTCCGCCGTACATCGTCAAAGGGTCTAAAGGATCAAGCGGCCTCCTTTCGGGTCTTGCCGGCGCGCTTGGCCGCACGGGCCTTGTTGGCAGCGGAAGTACGGTCGCGTCGCGGACCTCCTTGATAGGGCTTGTTGTCGCGGACCATGGCATACAGGAGCCGCAAGAGACGGCGGCCCATAGCGACGTTGGCCTTGGCTTTGATGCCACCGGTACGACGAATGATTCGCTGGCGAATGGCCTCCTGCTTGGCGTCGGACATACAGAGGACCGAAGCGGCGTTGCACAAGGCCCAGCGCAAGGTTCGCGAACCGGCCTTGGTAATGTGGCCCGACTGGGTGCGTCCGGCAGACTCTTTGACGTCGGCCGTCATGCCGGCCCAGAATTCCAGGGTGTCGGCGTTGGGAAAGCGGTCAAATGGGCCAATTTCTGCGGCGATGATGCAACTCCAGATCTCGCCGATACCGGGTACGGTTTGCAACAAGGTGGTAATCGGTGCGAATCGTTCCGAGCGGCAAGCCTCGATGATGGCGTAGCGCAGCGGCTCACGCTGGAGTTCGATGAGTTGAATGATCTCGGTGAAGTGGGCGAACGCCTGACGCTGGACTGGCTTGAGACGATGGCCGTGGGCGAGCAGCCAACGCTGCGTCGATCCGCCGTCGAGTTTGGGGCCGCGTATGTTTGCGGCCAGCAGCATCGATTTCATGCACTGCTTGGCGCGGGCCATGACGCCACTGAGTTGTCGCCAATGGCGTCCCAGCTTGCGGAGTTGCATCAACTCGTCGTCGGCGATGTAGCCCAGGGGGCATTCGCCCCGGGCCAGGCGTTTGGCGGCGTCCAAGGCGTCGTTCGGATCGGTTTTCCGCCGCTTACCGCGGCGGTTGGCCAGTTCGGTGGCGTCAGCGATCTCGATACGATCGACGCAAGGCCGGAATCGCTCGATGAACCATTCGACGAAGCCTACGGCCTCGACGGCCAGTTGGGAAGGCCGCGGCAGAGCGAATAGCCAGGCTTCGATCTTGCCGACTGACTTGGTGCTGATGGTGAGCTTCGCCAGGGTCTCGCCGCGGGGGTCCACGGCGGCCAAAGTTACGGTGTTCTTGTGCAGGTCGACACCGATAAACGACTGGTAGGCAACAGGGGTCTCGGACACAATCAGGATCTCCGTGTTTGGGGTCGGAAAGGGTTACGCACTTCGAAAGCGTAGCTTTCGACGGCCCATACACGGTTTTATACCGGTCAAACACGCGGTAGTTGTAGATGTACATCCGGCGGCAGAAATCGTCGTCTTCGCCGGATTGGACCTCGACGTGGACGAGGACCCACTGCTCTTGTCCGCCTTTCAGCCAGACTTTCAGCAGTTTGTCGACGAAACGCCGCCCGACCTCGCCCTTCCGCATGATTTTCTGGAACTCTTTGTCGAGTGGTTCCGTGCCGCGGCTCCAGTCGATCTCGGCGTGGGCCTGGGAGCAGAATAACTCCAGGAACGCCTGGAAGAAGACGTCCAGGGCCAGTTTCCATGGACTGTCATAATCACTCATACGTTTCCTCCGAAAAACTTGCTTCTTGGTTTGAACGGGGCATGGGAATCCATCCCCTGGGTGGCCGGGTAAATCGGGAACAGCGTGCCGGGCAAATTAAACTCAAAGGCGTACGGCAAACGTGCCCCGGCGATCAGCCGTTGAGCCATTGCATCCTCTCCTCGATGTAGATCTCGGGCAGCGGCTCGGGCCCAGGCAGGGGATCGAAAACGGGACTCCGCTCTCGGTTCCGCCAGAGCACGGTCAGCCGGTCCGGATCGTATTCCTGGGGATCGTGCTCCCGCTTGCAGCCGAGCACATGGGCCAGCGTCAGTTTTGGCCAATGGCCGCCGTTCTCGTCGGGCACGGACTCGCCCTCGATGATCCGATGGCAGCGCTCGCAGACCCGCAACAGGTTGCACGGCTCGTCGCTGCGGCCGGCCTTGATGATGTGGTGCGTCTGCAATCCCGTGATTCCCACCCAGCGGGCCTTGGGCTCGTCGATCCCGCACACCTGGCAGCAGTCGTGTCTCTCCGCCCACTGCCGGACCGCTGCCGGATCCTTCACGGGACGGCTCTTCAAGTACCCTGCCGGCCTCGGTCTGCGATTGCGACGGAGCGGGCCTCGACATCCTCCGCGCCGCTCCAGCAACCCCTCGCCGTCGGCGCCGAGGTTAGCAGGTAGGGCGATTCCTGGACTGTTCGCAAAACGTTTCTTGGTTGGCATGGAGCCTCCTTCTAATCGGGCCGTCACTTGTTCGGCCTCCCAGTGCGAGGGAAGTCGATCCTGCGGGCAACGGCAAAGCAAACGAAAGGGTTGGAGTTGGCCCAAAGCGGGCCGAGGATCGAAGTTCCCCGTGCGAAGGCAGGATACCCAACTCGCCGGTAGTCTTGGGTGTTTACGCGAGCGCCCGCTGGCAGCGGAGCCGCTGAGGAAGATCGCCCGGGCGCCGGAGAATCGTTGTGCAGTTCATCCAGCGAAACAGCGAATTCCTTGATCACCTGCGCGGCCAGGGCGAGGACCAGCGAGGGCACGTCGGCCGGGAACCGCCGATCCCACGCCCGGCCTGCGCATTCGTCGTTGGGCAGGCCAGTCTCTTTCTCCGCGGCCAAGCCCAACAGATTCGGGACGTGGCAGGCGGCCCATTCGCCCACGCCGTAGATCGGTTTCCGCGAGATGCGCAGATTGCGGAGCAAGACCAGCAGGGCCTTGACCGGCGAGAGCTTGCTGCGGCGAGCGTCCGCAGGCAGTGCCGAGCGGGGAAGGTCTTCCCGTCGCATGCGGCGCAGGAAATGATTGAGAGACCGCGCCGCCGGACGCGGGGCAGCGCGGTCATGCATCGCCGCACGCCATTCCTGCATGATCGCTGTCAAGAATCCTGCGCCGTGTTTCCGAGCTTCAGCGGCGACCGCTGGTGGCTGGCCCCGGTGATGCTCTTCGGGGCCGCGATGGGTCGACGGCCTGCCGACTTCCCTAGGCGATCATGGGGTTACGAGGGAAGAGGTCGAGAGCTGCTGCACGCAGCGCGCCATGGCCAGGGGCATGAATGACGTTGCGCTTGGTCGCCCGGGAGCGCTTGGTCGCCGGGATCGACTGGGGCGGGGGCGTGGTGTCACGCACGGTCCTGGTGCTCGGCCACATGGAGGACAGCTGATGCCGAGAATAGGACTAAGCCGCGGAAGAATATCAAGCTGGGCGACCTCCGCCGGGCGCTTATCGTCCTTGTGGTCGAGGCCCTGCGTCCCGAGTTCATCAAGCGGTCTTGGGCGTTCAACGCCAGTTGGCAAAGGGGGGGCAGAACCCCCATTACACGCGTTTCCTGGCCGGAAAGCTCCTTGTAAGCCACCCCCAAGACCAGATATCCTTGCCAAATTCCCCGTAAGAGTGGTATTTCAGAAGCAATCCACTTGATTTGTTAATCCTTGTATCGTAACATCTAATGAACAGAGGTTATACGATGCAAAATAACCTAGCTCGCACACTTTCCCCACTAGAGGCAAAACTAGTTCTACGGCTAGAGTGGGATGAGCGACCGCTTATTTCGCGCACGGAGATCGTCCGCGCCCTCAACGGCTCAGCGCAGAGAGCCGATAGGGTGATCCGCTCGCTCCTGGCAAAAAACTGGCTGGAACGTCTGTCAAAAGGACGCTACTTGCTCATTCCGGCGAGTCGCGGACCCCAAGGGATACCCGATTCGAATATGCTCGCGATTGGACGGCATTTTGTTGCGCCGTACTACTTTGCCTACGCGACCGCAGCCGCCCACTATCACTTTACGCCGCAATCAAGAACGACGGTTTGGATCGCAACCAGTAAGCACACGCCGGAGCGGACGATCCGCGGTACTCGTTTTCGATTCGTAAGCCTGGTCAAGCGAAAGTTCTTCGGCTATGAATCGACCGAAGTCTTCAACGAGAAAGTCAATATGTCAGATCCCGAAAAGACCGTGATCGACTGCGTGGACCGGCTGGACCTGTCGGGTGGCATTGGTGAAGTCACCCGGATCATTGCCCGCGCCGCAACGGTGCTGAACTGGGAGAACCTTTCCAAATATGCCCTGCAGTTCAATTCGGTCACGACGGTGCAGCGATTCGGGTATCTGGCACGCAGAGCGCGAGTCGAAATCCCAAGCGACTGCCTGAAGCAGTTTCGTTCGCTGCTACGAAAGAACTCCCGCTCTTTTCTCGCTTCCCCAGCTCGATGGGGCAGTCGCGGGCGCTATGACCCGGAGTGGCAAGTCATTGTCAACGTGTCTGATGGCGAGATCATGTCGGAAATGTGAAGCCACGGTGAAATATGCTTGCCAAGAAAACGGTGGAGTTCTTTGCCCATCAGAGCGGGATTCACAATCTCGAAATCGCGGAGCGAGACGTCGTACTGACCTATGCCTTGCGACTATTACAGGACTCCGGGCATTTAGCCCGCCTCGCATTCAAAGGGGGAACCTGCATCCGAAAAGTGTTGCTTGGACCGACCGGGCGTTTCTCGATGGATCTGGACTTCACATCCTGTCAAGAGATAAAGCCGGAAGACGCCATACTTGAGCTCATGGAAGTGTTTAACCAGGAATCTTGCGGCATTCAATACCGGTTGGAAGAAGCTTGGCGTATCACACAGAATGAGATGTCGTTTACGACGCAACCGTCGTACTGTCACGAATGGAATCCAAACGGCGGCTTTGAACTGCAAGTCAGCCTCCGTGAGAAACCAACCTTGAGTGTTGGGACCAGGCCGCTCGTTCAGCAATCCTATTTTCGGTATCTGGAAATTCCCTTGCCGGAAGTCCCGTCTCTTGACGAACACGAAATCATGGCAGAAAAGGTTCGTGCCGCCTACCAACGCGCTAAGGTCCGCGACCTGCATGACTTGTTTGTCTACGCGAAGAAACCGTTGGACCGTGAACTCATGAGGCGATTGGTAGTCATCAAACTCTGGCAGGCCCGCGATGTCTTCGATCCGGACGCTTTCGTGACGCGACTTCAAACTGCTGCCTACGACTGGAACGATTTGATTCAGTTAATCAAGAGCAGTGTGAAGATCGACCCAGAACAAATCATTTCCCAGACGGTTGCTGGCTGGTCCTTCCTCAAGGGGTTGACGGAAGAAGAACACATTCTGTCTGCTGACGCGAAAGCTCACCGAGAAACGCAATTGTGGGCAACGATGTGTGATTCGTGCAGAAAGCGCAAGGCAGTGGGCGAATTCTGATTGTCCGGCCGCCATTGCCCAGTGGTGCCGGGCCAACCGGCAGCGACCGGTCTGCGAGCAGCACAGCAAATCGAGTCACAAGATGCGCGGCCATCACGCGTACTACGGTGGGGCGGACCCGTGGCGCTGGACAGTTTTTGGGTAAAGTTAAGGTGTGCTGTTTTGACTGAGACTAGCGGCCCGCGACACCCCTCCCAGGTGTCGCGCGGCCGCAAAGCCGCCAGTACCTTTTGTTCTGCTAAAAGACTCTCCAGCCTAAGTCGGCCGTAGGCCGAAATTTTAGCGCCGAAATTTTCGTTGTTTTTGTCGTCGTCGATCGGCCCAGTACACGTCCCATGGATATTGGTTATCTAACGATTGATGTGGTCTACGACGACAGTAGAAGTCGAAGTACCACGTCAAGCCCGCCTTTAACTCGGCTACCGTTTCGTAGCCCTGCAAGTACACGTTCTCGTACTTCACGCTCCACCACAGCCGTTCGATGAACACGTTGTCCAAAGCGCGGCGACGGCCATCCATGCTGATCGCAATCCCCTGCTGTTCCAGCACGCCCGTGAAGGCCTGGCTGGTGAACTGCGTCCCCTGGTCGGTGTTGAAAATCGCCGGCCGACCGCGACGTAACGCGGCCCGGAGGGCCTCCACACAAAAGTCGCTGTCGAGCGTATTCGACAGGCGCCACGCCAGTACGTATCGGCTGTGCCAATCCAAAATTGCAACCAAATACATGAATCCGTGCTGCATCGGCACGTAGGTGATGTCCGCGCTCCACACCTGGTCCGCCGCCGAAACCACGACGTCCCGCAGCAAATACGGGTAAATACGATGGTCTGGATGCGGCTCGCTGGTCCGCGGCCGCGGGTAGATCGCCTCGATCCCCATCACCCGCATGAGACGCTGAATGCGTTTGCGGCCCACCGCATAGCCTTCTTGCTGCAAACTCCATGTCAGTCTCCGTGATCCGTAAAAAGGCAAGCGAAGGTGTACCTCGTCCATGATCCGCATCAGCTTCAAATCCTCCGCCGACGTTTCCATCCTTTGGTAATAGCACGATGAACGCGACAAGCCCAGCAACTCGCATTGCCTGGTGATGCTCAGGGCCGCGTGGTCCGAGTCGATCAGCCGCCGCAACTCAGTGATCGAACTGGGCAGCTTTTTTTTTGAGCCACTCGAGCTCGACCTTCAGCCGGCCGATCTGTTGGTACAGGTCGTCCAGCAGGGCCTCACGATCTTCTCGTTGGCCATCGTCCGCTTCCGTAAAGACAAGCTCGATATTGGCCAGGAGCTTGCGCTTCCACTGGCTGACCAGGTTGCCATGCACGGCGTACTGACTGGCCAATTCACTGATCGTCTTGTCTCCACGCACCGCCGCCAAGGCCACCTTCGCCTTGAACGTCGAATCGTAACGCTTGCGACTCCGTCGCTTCGCCATCGCTGAATCCTTTCTGAAACTCGGTTAAGGGCATCCATTCTACACCTTAACCGCGCGCCCAGTTTTCCGGGTCCCGCGCACGGGATCACCGGCAACAGGCGTAGGTTGAACGGGTTTCGCGTTCGTCAAAAGGAAAACCCGGTTACTCGCCTTTCAGCTCGTTGATGAGATCCTGGATCTCATGGGAACCGCTCGGGTCGGACTGCCTTTCTTCTGCAAAGATGGAGTGGGCCCTCCCGACCTCGCCGGCCCGCCAGAAGCAAGAGGCCGCGCTGATGCGGCTGCGCCGCGCCAATCCCAGGTCGCCAGCTCGCTCGTAGTCCTTGCCGAGCACGAGTTCCAGGTGAGCCGCGGCGAGAAAATGCTCGCGCGCCTCGTCCGGCCTGCTGCCCATCTCTGCCAACATGCCTCGCTGCACCTCGCGGGATTTGACCGTCACCAGCATGTCGCTAACCGTGGACTGCACCGAACTCATGGCAATACCTTTCTACGCAAAGGCCAATCGGGCGGAAGGGCTGTCGAACTCACAAACGCAAACGTAAAACCCGGCGCCGGGACGCTCCAAGAGACGCGCCCAGCGGACCTGCCATGCCGCCTCAAAGTCGATTCTCCGCGACCGGCCGGCGACCTCCCGCAAATGGCCATCTGCATCGACCATGTAATCCGCCGACGTGCCGCGCAGAGCGGCATCGCGAATCTGGTGCCCGCCAGCGGCGAACAGGGCCAGACCGGCAATCGCGATTGCGGCAAGTTCGACAAGTCGAGGGCTGTCCCAGGTGCGGCGAAGCCTGCGGACGTGGTCCGCGGAAATGCCAGCCCGCGAGATTTCGAGATTGACCCGGGCGGTGCCGAATTTGGGCACCTTGTCGACATCCACGGGAAGTGGTGCGGCCTGGGAAATCCCCGTCCGTCGAGAACGGCCGCGGTGGCGGCTGCAATTTCCGCCCGTAGCAAGGAAGGGTGCATGTGGGCCAGATCGCTCAGCCGCAGTTTCACACCCGACTTCCTTTCTTCGAACAATCACCATACGCCACGCCGTGTGTCTTTGCCCACCATGCTATGATAAACCGAAGGCCGGGTGGGAACAAGGGAGGGCACGCACGAAGAATGTTCTGCCCATGCAACCCGGCGACGTGCCCGAGAGCTGTGCCGACGTGGACGACCTCGTGCGCGACACCGGTTTACGCCTGCGACCGAGCATGCCTCGAAATGCTCTGCGCCGATCGAGCAACTCCTGGCCCTCAGACGCCGAAGTGGGCGGGGAGGGCGATCTCGGAGCAATTCGAAGGATGTTTCTTGGTTGGCATAGAGTCTCCTTCTTGTTGGGCCGTCGCCCGTTCGGCTTCCCCGTGCGAGGGAAGCCGGTGCTCCGGACATCGGCATATCAAACGAAAGGGTCGGAGTTGGCCCAGAGCGGGCCGAGGATCGAAGTTCCCCGCGCGAGGGCAGAAGGCCCAAATTGCGGGTACCCCGAGGCGTGTGGCACAAGGCCGAAGGCCATGGGTATCCTGCCGTGATTCGCCAGGATTTTAAGCGGCAAGCAGGGGTTGGCAGCGGGCCCTGCCCTTGGCGCGGCTCTGCGGCTGTCCATTGGCGTGGCCCTGGGCATGACCGTTGCCGTCGGCGCCAGCATGACCGTTGGCGGAGCCATAGCGTCTTTTGAGGCCCACGACGGTTGACGCGCGTCATCTTCGCCCCACCCGCGTCCTCCAACTCCAAAACGCATTTGCCCGAGCCAGCCAGCGCGGGAGAGGCCAACTCAAGTAATGTCGCCACGGTGCCCCCTCCCGCAGAGCCGACGGGCAGCGAGCACGTACCGACCGGGCACCGTGCGGTTTCTCGGTGTGCTTGCAGCGGGCTTACCCCAAAGGTATAATTGTGAGAATGGATGCCGTGAATTGAGGCAAGGGCTTGTTGCTGCGCCAACCTCATCGGCGCAGAATACTGGTAGCTATCACAAGGATCAGTAGATGACAATCCAGCTTACCGAAGAACAGTGGGCCTGTATGCGGCGGGACGAGCTTCCCGTGCGGGTGAGCGACCCGGCGCAGGGCGCGACGTTCGTGCTGGTACCGGCGGAGGTGTACGAGCGCTTCAAGTCCTTGTTCGAGGAGGACCCGCTGACCGAACAGGAACGGCTGTTCCAGCTCCAGCAGTTCGGAAAACGTGGCGGATGGGATGACCCGCAAATGGACGTCTACGACGAACTTGATCCTCGCGGCAAATCATGAGCGTTTCCCGCGGCGACATCGTCCTGGTCGATTATCCGTTCAGTGATCGAACGGGCAGCAAGGTTCGGCCGGCGCTGGTCGTGCAGTCGGACGCTCTCAATCACCGGATCACGGATACGATTCTGGCTTCCATCAGCCGTGCGACGCACCGGGCCTCGGCCACTCAATTGTTCATCGACATTTCTACGCCGGAAGCGGGTGGTATCGGGCTGCGACAGAACTCGATGATTCAGTGCGAGAATCTGCTAACGTATGATCAGCGGTTGGTCATCACGAAGATCGGTCAACTCTCCGCTCCACTCTTGGATCGTGTCCAAGAGTGCCTCGAAAACGGCGCTCGATTTGCGTTGAGAGAATTGAAGAACATCGAGATTCTTGGCAGGCGCTCACCAGGGCTGCGCCCTGCTAGAAAGGGCTGGACCTTCGGCCCGGTAGGAAAGACGGGGGTGGGTGGCGCTCACCAGGGCGGCGGCCCGCTTCTGGGAGCAGGGGGCCTGTGTGAGACGCCGGCCGCCTGCGACGACCTCTCGCGGCCGGATCGGCCCTCGCCAGGCAGCTTCGGGGCCAGTGCCTGCCGGTCAAGAAAAACCGGAGGTTTTCCAGCTTATTGACGCCGGCCGTTTCGCTTCGCTGCGGAGGTGGTGGTGGCCGCCGCAGGTAAGTCGGCCGGCCGCAGTGGGCTGTCTGGCACGGGGCAGGCCCACTTGAAGATTCCGTGTGCCGCAAGCGGCGCATTGCTCTTCCGCCGATGGTAGAATGTGCCTCGAATCAGGAAATCTGGAGTAGCTTTTCCATGAATAGACTGCTTGCGATGTTCGCACTTATTCCAGGAATTCAGCTTGTCTATCGGTGCGGCGTCGAACTTACCGAGGACGATTTCATCGAGTTGACTCCAGAGCAATACGATGCCTATCGCAGAAAGATGGGGCCAACCGACGAGCGAATTTACCGCGTCGTGCTTATCGAGCCTTCGGTGCTCGAAAGGACTCCGGAAAAAGTCACCTATGAACTGGAAATCGTCACCGAGCAGGAAAAGCGTTGTGCCTTGGCGGCGGTAAACCATATTCACGTTTGCTCCAAAGAACTGGATCAACGGGAGCCTGCCTTTGCCCAACGACTGGAATTTCTCGGCAAACCCTGGCCGCCCGAAGTGACAGGCATACAACGATAAGGCGGCGCCCTTTTGAAGGATTTGATCAGAGCGCAAGATACGAGTGATAGCGATGCGCTGCGATCCGGCATTTCGCTTTCCTTGAATCTCAACATCCGCTACGGCCAGATGACGACGGCCTTGATCGCTCAGGCCGTGCTCCAGCCGTTGCGCCGTCGCCTGGGCGAGCCGTCTTCCGCATGGGACGCTGCTCACCCGGCCAAGTCAGTTCTCGGCGGGCTGGAAGGCGACGTGCGGGTCTCGGACGACACGATCCTCGTCACCTATTACAACGCCCCCGACGCCGGGCAACTCCGGCAGCACTACGAGGATCTTCCCGATCGCCTGCCAAGCGAGCACATCGACCCGCATGTCCCGTGGCTGTACGGCTTTAAGCTCGACTTCCGCTTCCACTGACCGCCGCCGCGAGAAGTCTCATCACCAAGGCCGGAAAAATCGCTGCCTCGGCGGGGCGCGGAAATGGCCTTGATCATGGGACCTGCCAGTCTTCAATCATGAGGCCGGGGACGCGGCCAAATTCGGCGGTGTTGTGGGTCACGAGGGTGCAGCCGTTGGCCCGTGCGATAGCGGCGATTTGCATGTCGTACGGCCCGATGGCCTGCCCGAGCGATTCGAGATGGCAGCGAATATTCACAAAGTGGTCAGTCGCCGCGTCGTCGTAGGGAAGGCTTGCAACGGGCGCGAGCAAAGCGTCAAGTACTGCGCGGTTGGCTACCGGCTTCGCGCTCTTCGCGCAACCGTAGCGGAGTTCGGCAAAGACCAAAGACCACGGAACAGGAGCGGATGTCGGCGCGGTTGCTCGCGCCGTAACGGGCGGCGACCTGCGGATATTTCTTCCGCACAATCGCGACCCATGCGTTGCAATCGAGCAAATCAATCATTTGAACTCCAGGGGGGCGGCAGCGGTGGTTGCGGGTGAACAATCAACGTCTCGTCGTCGAGAGACCCGAACAGGTCGAAGTAACCCGGCGGCCAGCCTTTGCCTTCCGGCGTCTGCGGGCGAACCGCGACCTCCACTTCAAATTCCGTGTCGGGTCGATCCACGGGTACCTCCAGATGGAGTTTGCTGTCCGGGCCACTTCTCGAGTGCAGCACGATATTGCTCATGTCTGATTCTCCTTTCACTCTTATTATACCTCGCCGCGAAGGGATTGCGATTGGCTTCGGTCTTCGCGCACGGCCCGCTCGTGGTGCATCAGGGCCAGTCGGTGCAGAAGTATCTTTCCGCCTGGATCAGCTGCCACAGTCGTTGCATCGTCGAGGCGCGGTACGATCTCCGCGAGAACCTGGATATGCTCGTGGATTCGCTGTTGCGGGCTTGGGGAAATCGCGGCCCCAGGAGGTTTAGGGGTTGCCGGGCCGAATCGAGATCCGCCAGGCGATCAAGCGCTGCAGGAATAGGCCCGCTAGAACCTGCGCCGGCAGTTCGCCGTCGACGCCGGGTTTTCCGTAGTGAGCACGACTTGCGACAGGGAAAGCAACGATCTGACACTGTCGCAGTCAGATACAGATAGCCCGTACCGGAATCGAACTGTAGTGCTAACGGTTTAGGATATGGCGATTTAACCCAAGAGACACTCGGAACCCGTCCCGGAACAACTTCCCGGCTTGCTTGGAAAAGGAATCTCAACCAGGACTAGGGAGTTTCGTGTTTCACTGCCATCTTCGTGTGTGGGATTTCCTTAGCCGGATGATTGAAGCGATCACTTATCCTGCGGCCTTTCGACACGGGCCAACAACTGGGCGAGGGGCAATTCGAAGTCGGGCAATACTTCGCCTCCGAGGAGCGAACCGTCAGAGTCGATCTCCGTCCACTCGTTGACGGTCGTGTAGGTCCGAGCGGTACGGGTCTTGGGCTCGATGTACCAAACCATTTGCACGCCTGCTTGGAAATACTCGCGCAACTTGCGATTCATCTCTGCTTCCGTGTTGCCTTCGGAAAGGATCTCGACGGCCAAGTCGGGGACGACGGAGAAAATGGCAGCCTCGGGCAGTTGCCCCCCAGGGAATCGTTCCCAGCGGATGAAGGATACGTCGGGCGCCCGAATCTGCGCGGGGAGAATCTTGAGCAATCCGTCCGGGGCGAGCACGGTCCCGAGCTTACGGGAATCGAGGTAACGATGAATAAAATAGATCAATGCTGCCGCCAGCATGGATTCAAGGCTCGCCATGGTTTTCTCCACCAAGGTTCCATCGATCAGTTCGCAGATCCGGTTGCTTCGCGACTCGGCCGCCAAGACGTCCTCTTCAGTCGCCGTGCCTGGCGTCGGGTACACGCGAATCCGATCGGCCGGAAAACCGGGCAGCCAGGCCTGGACGTCGGCAATCGTCCAGTCCGTCGGCGGGGCATCGGGAACGGCTGTACTCATGGCAGACTCCTCTCGGAAAATTCGGGGATTGCACACCTGGTTAAATTATGGCCCCGTGATCAGGGGGCGTCAAGCGAAGGAGGTCTTGGGACCGTCGTGGGAGAACAAGTCCCTGGGTGGGGGCAGAGGATCGAAAGCAAGCGCGCGCTGCCGGTTCCGCTTGGACCTGTTGGGCAATCACCCGTTCGGTCTCCCCGTGCGAGGGAAGTCGGCGGCCGTCGGGCAACGGCAAAGCAAGTGCCGAAATAACTCCTGGCCCCGAACCGGGCCGACGATCAGACATCACCGTCCAGCGGGGCCATGCCCGACTCGACTTGCGCGCGAGCGCATTTATGACCTGACCCGTTTCGAGAACGAAGTATCCGGCCTACCGCACGACTATCCCGAGGCGTACGGCGCGAGGGCGCAGGGCATTGGCACCATGCCGTGATTCGCTACAAGGTTTATCCGATGCGGAAGCCGCATGGCTGGACCAGCACTTGCGGGCGCAGAGAGCGCGGTGATGCCCGCCGGGAATCCCATCGGCCGGGTACCCTCTGGCTGCGCGGAATCGTCAGGTTTGCTGCCGGAACCGTGTGCATTCCATCTCCCGGCGTCCGGCCCCCGTTGGGCTGGGCACGACGTACCCCTTGTCGCCGGCGGAGCGAAGGATTGGCCGCTACCGCGCAACCTCAAAGGCGCTCTTGGCCCTGCTGGGCTTGGACCGGATCTTCGGATTGAGGCGCACATGCGTGAGTCCCTTCCCCCTTCCCCTGCGCTGGCAGCCAGGCGCCCAGGTCGGCAAGGGACTTGAAATCGAGCAGGGCTTCGCCAAGTTCTCCGAGGCGGTCGGCCGACAGTCGCTTGACCTGCTCTGCCGTCGCCGGCTCAAGATCGCCCAGCCGCTTGCGGAGCTGGCGCAGGAGCATCGTGCGCTCGCCTTCCTGGCGGCCCTCCTGCCGTCCTTCCTGGCGTCCCTGCTCCAGACCTCTTTCCATCCAATCCTCGTCGCGGGCGTAAAAGCCCGGTGTGGGCAGGCGCTTTGCCAGCGCGGCGCGGGTCTTCTCAAATTCCTTGGACGACTGGAAACCTCGGGTGAAGAACTCCTCGCCGTCGAAGCCGTACAAGATCAGATTCGATTCCACGGCCAACAGAAAGCGGTCCTTCCACCAAAGCTTGAGCGATTTGAAGAAGCCCTCCAGGAACCCGCTGAAGAAGGCCAGGCACCGCTGAATGTCCGCGCGGGGAAACTCGGCGGCATCCGGGGGGTAATAAATCGGGTCTTGCAGTCGCTCGTCGCTCGGATCGACCAGCTTGTACAGATGGTACTCCACGCCGCTGCGATAGTTCACCACGTTGAACAAATACGCCGGCCGCCGGGCCGCAGCGGGGACTTCCAGGGCGAAAGGAAACGCGAAGCCCCCTTTCCAGTCGTCGAAGCCGCTCCCCCGTTCGCCAAACAGGTGCCGGCATACCGCGTACGTCTCCGCCAAGTCCAACTTGCCGGAACGGGGCGCGCCCAGTTCGAAGGGACGGTCCACGTCAATGGCGATGCTCGTGCGCCGCAGGTCGTCGTCTTGGCCGTCGCTCAGCCGCGTCAAGCGGTACGTCCGCCGATCCAGCTCGAAGGTGTTGAGCGGAGGCCTAAGCCGTTGTGCGCGCCGGAGCAGAAAAGCCGCGCAGGCGTCAAGACTCCCGTGGCCGTGCTCGCGCATCTCCTCGTTCAGAAAAGCCCACAATGAATCGGGAAGTGAAATCGGAATGGCCATGGCGGCGTTTCTCTTGGGGTCCCAGCCTTAGCGGGCCGACCCACCGGCCCAGAGCTTTCGCAGTTCCCCAGGGCTGGCGGCAGTTTCGGCGGCGTGGAGGGTCTTTTCCAACTGTTCAGTGCGCGCTCATAAATAACTTGGTCAATTGTCACCTGTGCGGGGACAGGGTGTAGTTCCATTCTCCGTGGAAATCATGCCGTTTGAGACGTATGTGTCCCAGTTGTTCGTCGGTCACTTTGATTTCTGTCGGGTAAGTGTTGGTGTCAAGGGCTGCTTTCACGATCAATCCGGTTCGCGTCGTCGTATTGGCGATCAGATTCACAATGACTTCAAGGCTCTTCAGGGGACGGGCACGCCAGTTCTTGGTGATGAAGCTGAAGAGGCGATGTTCAATCTTGTTCCATTTGCTGGTGCCGGGTGGGAAATGACAGACGAACAACGGGATCCCCAACTCATCCGCCAACTCTTGCAGTGATACCTTCCACAACCGGCAGCGATGGCTGTTGCTGCCGCCGCCGTCCGCCGTGATCAGCAGTTCCCTGGCACGCGGAAAACGCTCTTGCCCCATCTCGTACCACCAGCGGCGGATGCTGTTGACGGCAAACTGCGCCGTGTCGTGGTCGATCCCGACGCTCACCCACCCCTGATTCTGCAGCAGATCGTACACGCCGTAGAGGGCCGCCTTGCCCAGCGACTTGATCAGGAAGTCGTAAACACGCACGTCTTCCGGTTCTCCCTTGGGAAACCACTCCCGCCCGCCATTCTTGAAATCTCCCACGTTTTCCTTCTTTTTCGCATCCACCGAGATCGCCGGTTGGCCGCGTTTCAAGAATCGCTGCACACTGGCGTTGATGTATTCGAACTGGGCATTCCGGTCGGGGTGCGAAGCCCCTTCACGGGTTTTGCGGTTGGCTTGCAGGCTATATCCCGCTTGTCGCAACAACTTGGCTACCAGTGACTGCACCCACAGGATGGTTCTCCCGCGTCAATTCATCGGCCAAGTTGCGAATGCTTTTGCAAGTCCAACGCAAGGGGGACTCGGGATCGCCACGTGTCGTGGGTTCGATCAAGCTCTCCAGGGCCACCTGCAACTCCGGATCGGTCTCGCTGAGGGGGCGACGACCGCCCCCCGGGCGCCGCACGCGCATCGCCTCCACCGCTCGCTGTTTGGGCGGTTGGGCCAATTCGCCCTTGCCCGCGTTGATCGTCGTACGGGACAGCCCGGTTGCCTGAGCCACGGTGGTGACCCCACCCCAGCCCAACTCATGCGATTCGGCAGCAGCCCATTGTCGCCGTCGGCGTTCGTCCAGTTCGGGTTCCAACGCGCGGTACTTCCTTCGAATCCGTGCAATGACTCTTGCATCCTGCATGCCCCTTTCATCGCACAATCCGTTTGACGAGGCAATACCAATTTGTCCAAGTTATTTATGAGCGCTCTCTCAGCCTCGTTGCTCAGGGGCGCGGGCGGAGCAAATCGCGATCCCTCATAGGCCGGCATCGCGGTCCTCCTCGACCGACAGCACAAAACCCTCGGCCTGCTCGGGATGAACGAGCCGTGGACTTGCGATATACGGCACGGGAGTTGCCGCGATTCCCGGCACGGGAGTTGGCGCCGTGCCCGGCACGGGAGTTGCCGCCGTGCCCGGCACGGGAGTTGCCGCCGTGCCCGGCACGAGGACGTAGACCTTGGCATGCTCAGGCCGGGGCAGACCGAGTGGAAGGCGGATTTGCCCGTTTTCCACAACAGCCTCGTACGTGGCGACGCGCATGTTTGCAACTCCGCGGCGCAACGCGAAAGAAGAGCAAGCGCCAGTCGCTCGCCCACCATTATTGTACCGGTGCAGCAGATGCCCAGCAGGCGCCAGCACAGCGGGCTTCAACGTAACCGAGCCGACTTTGCGGACAGCATCTCGCGTCTCCACCAAACCCTTATTGAAGCACTTGCGTCTGGGATTGTCAAGTTGCCGGCCAGGGTTTTTGACCCGGAATGTCTCATGGACACAACCTCCCCGGCCACGAGGCCCACGGAGGTCAGCTCCCGCCAACCGCAGCGGACAAGACTTTGACGAACTCTTCCAGCACTTCCTTTTCGGCGTGGAAAGCTCTGCCGGACGTCCAGACCTTGCAGCAAACCGGATCGCCGCTTCCGTAAGGCCTTCGACGAGCGCCCGCCCGAAAGCGACCGAGCGTCCGTTTGGGCCTTGCACCGTCAGCGGAACCGGGGGTCGCCACCGCGATCGGGCGCCGCCAGGCAGCGACGGCGCGGGTGGGCCGAAAAGCGGTTCAGCCAGATGGGGAAAACGCAGGATCACAGCAGTTCTGCCCCGCCCAGTTGGATGTCGCCGGTTTCGATTTCGATCCTCTCAAGGACGACCTCTTGGAGATCTTCGCATGCGGTGCCGACGCGCTCGGAAAGTTGCCCGATGCTATCGCCGTTGGCAACGATGCGCCGCCCGTCGGCGCTGAAGGCTACCCACTGGCCATCGTGCGGTTTCAGATCATTTACAGGAAACCTCGCCCGGTTCTGTCGGTAGGTTTTGGTCATTGCTGATTTCATAACCGCTGCTCCTTGGGAAGGCTGGGCGCAGGACTGCCTGCCGCCTGACTTGATTATTATGCTCTCATTTCGCGCGCCGATCCAAGAGCCACCGCCGCCTGACCACCCGCCGCATCGCTCGCGGCGTGCGCTTTGGCTCGTAGGCCTTGACAAGCCGTTGGGGATTGGTATTCTGCCGTGATTCGCCGGGAGACTTAGAGGGGTTGCCCGGCGGAACGCAAGGTCGCCTCGGCGATCAGTGGCCGACGGCGTTTGGCGCCGCGGCGAGACTCGCCAAGACGGTTTCGAGCAAAGTCGGGATCCCGGCGAGCAGATTCCCGGAATAGACCGCTAAGACCTGCGCCGCCACCCGGGAGCGGCGCAGGTTCCGCAGCAATAGGCATGCCTGGCAAGGGGTCCTGAAGCCAAACCTAGCCCAGTTTCCGAATCGTGGGGCCGGGCTGCTGGCGTCGCGCGGAAGTGGCGGGTCCTGCGGCTCCCCATGCGCTTGCAGCCAGACCCCAAGCCCGCAAGGGATCGGCCGCCCAAACTCTTTTCGCAGCGGCAGAATCAGTAGCCGTGTCCCGCGGGCCGAAGCGTGGTGAAACTAACGAGCGGCAGCACGCTGTGTGTCCCGGCCAAGACGTCCTTCAGGCCCGCAAACTGCGGCTGCGGGCGGCCGCCGCCATCGTCGCCAACCGCGGCGATCGGCCTGCGCTCAGCCGCTCCACACTCCCCGCAGATCCTCCGGACGGGCGGCCGTGTGAATGGCGCGGAGAACCGCTTCCAGCTTTGCCTCATCCGCGATCGCCCGGATCTCAGGCATCAACCGTTGTCCGGCTTCCCCGAACTTCAGTTCGAGGTCCACCTCGATAGCCCTAGTCAGGCCCTCGGCTCGCCCCTCGGCTCGGCCCTCGGCTCGGCCCTCTTCCCGCCCAATACGTTCCGGTGTCGTTATGAAAGGCATGTGCTTTTCCTCCTCATATTGTTTGATCTCCTGTGAGAAGTCAATTTCCAGCGGTTTCGGCAGATTCACCATCCAGTCGATCACACGGAAGATGCGCCGCACCTCCTCGGCGGCCCAGCCCCGCTCGTAAAGCCCTTTGATCAACTTGACCTTCGCCGCATACCGCGCGTGCGGATCCTTCCGCGTACGGCGGGCTATCAAGTGCGCCAGGACCACCATCGCAAACGGGTTGCGACTCTCCTGGAGTGTCTCCCAATGCTCGTGGTAATCCAACAGTTTTACCAGCGGGAATCGTATCCCGGTTTGCGTACCCCAACGGGTGAACCCAATCTGGTTCGGCCGCCAGCGGGGGTTGTCGTCGCCCAAGACCGCCAAGCTCGCCACGTTCCCATTATACTTGTCGAACAGGCGATAGTTGTAGGTGTACAACGCCCCCGACGCCGGGCAACTCCGGCAGCACTACGAGGATCTTCCCGATCGCCTGCCAAGCGAGCACATCGACCCGCATGTCCCGTGGCTGTACGGCTTCAAGCCCGACTTCCGCTTCCGCTGACCGCAGCCGCGAGAAGCCTAATCAACAAGGCCGGAAAAATCGCTGCTCGGCGGGGCGCGGAAATGGCCTTGATCATGGGACCTGCCAGTCTTCAATCATGAGGCCGGGGACGCGGCCAAACTCGGCGGTGTTGTGGGTCACGAGGGTGCAGCCGTTGGCCCGTGCGATAGCGGCGATTTGCATGTCGTACGGCCCGATGACCTGCCCGAGCGATTCGAGATGACAGCGAATATTCACAAAGTGGTCAGTCGCCGCGTCGTCGTAGGGAAGGCTTGCAACGGGCGCGAGCAAGGCGTCAAGTACTGCGCGGTTGGCTACCGGCTTCGCGCTCTTCGCACAACCGTAGCGGAGTTCGGCAACGACCACGGAACAGGACCGGATGTCGGCACGGTTGGTCGCGCCGTAACGGGCGGCGACCTGCGGATATTTCTTCCGCAAAATCGCGATCCATGCGTTGGAATCGAGTAGATAAATCATTCGAACTCCAGGGGGGGCGGCAGCGGTGGTTGCGGGTGAACAATCAACGTCTCGTCGTCGATAGACCCGAACAGGTCGAAGTAACCCGGCGGCCAGCCTTTGCCTTCCGGCGTCTTCGGGCGAACTGCGACCTCCACTTCAAATTCCGTGTCGGGTCGATCCACGGGTACCTCCAGATGGAGTATGCTGTCCGCGCCACTTCTCGAATGAAGCACGATATTGCTCATGTCTGATTCTCCTTCCACTCTTATTATACCTCGCCGCCAAGGGATTGCGATTGGCTTCGGCCTTCGCGCACGGCCCGCTGCTGATGCATCAGGGCCACTCCGTGAAGGAGTATCTTTCCGCCTGGATCAACTGCCACAGTCGTTACATCGTCGAGGCGCGGTACGATGACAAAGCCCTTTGAACTGCTCGGCATCCATGCCGAGGCGGCCCGCCAAGATCCTGGACATATTCCAACTGGCGGGCCGACGGTTGGCAGCGGGCCCTGCCCTTGGCGCGGCTCTGCGGCTGTCGCACAGAGCGCCGTAGTGGTAATCCTGCGCTCCGCCGCGGCCCTCGTTGTCCAAGAACTTCACAAGGCCATTTTCAGCGAGGACGTGCCGTTGCCGATATGGATCATCTCCAGATCGATCGCAGAACTCAGAACGTCAACCAGTTCCAGCTTCAGCCCCAACGCCTGGGCGACCGCTTCAACGCTGGAGAGCTTTGTGTCGCGGCCATATTCGAGGTCGCGCACCGTGCTTGGATTGGGAATGCCGGCGAGCTTGGCAACCGCATACCACGACAGCCCCCGCGCCTCCCTGGCCGCACGAATTTCGGCAGCAACACCGGAGGTACTTGGTTTCAGTCGTGGCGGATCACGGGGCGGAAACTCTTTCCGGACCTTTTCACGGATCTTGCGCAAGCGTTGCCGTTCCGCCTCGCTCAATGGACCACTGCGCCGAACTCGCTGGATTGGTTTCTTGGCCACGACTCACCTCATGGTTCCGGCACCTCGTATGCGGTCACCGGATATATTATGCCCTCGCCGATTTGTTCATAAACGACGATGATATAGTCACCAGCGGGAGTATATCCAAAGCAACACGGACGACCGCTACTGTCGCTCATGCCCTCCGAGGCTGGATTCTCCAAGACGAATTCCACGTCCTCAATCACCAAACCATGTTCGGCAATATGCTGAACATTTCCGTCCGGTTCTTCGTCCTCATCCCAAAGAATCGACACGAACCGCATGAATTGGCCTCGATCGAGGTCACAAGTGCATTATAGCATTGCAGTGCACTAATGCAATACAATGCATCACCGAGATCGGCGGTAGGAATTCTGATACCTGGCGGACGGATTGTCAATGGGCGGGCGGAGCAGAGAGCAGAGGATCGGGTGGGCAGAGCAAGCAAGCCCTTGCCGCGCTACGGGACAGGATAGCAAGGCTGCACGCAGCAAGAGCAGGCGTTCCCGGGGAAAAACCCCAGAGCAGCCGGCCGGCTGGAAACGATCCTTGGACTGACGGCCCATGCGAAGTCTGGGAAACCAACATCGCTTGGCATCGCCGCCGCTGACGGGCATCGTCGTTAGTTCGTTCACGATGGAATTCCGGCGATCGCGTCACTCGATCGACAGTGTTTGGAGGCGGTAGTCGACTTCCAGCCTCCGATGCAGCAGGAGCCCAACACCGAGCAACGGGAACTGCCCGTCGTTTTCCACGACTTCCACGGCAAGCTCCTGCCCAAACCAGTCAACGATACAACTGAAAGTTTCGAGAACCACCTGAGTACCGTCGGCCAGGCCGGCGGCTACCGCGGCCGATTGTTGCAGCCCCAGTTGGCGGATTGTCGTGCGAGGAATAACCAAGTCACCGCTGAACGCCGTGTCGATCCAAGCCGTCAGATCCGTTGGCTTTGCAACGGATTCGGATCGGACATGAAGAACTACCAGTGCCCTGCCAGAGCTGTCAACCACGCCGTTGACTAGCCGATTACCCCCAGTTCGACAGCCGTCTTGTGCCCGACACGAAAAACGAACGGTAAACGGTTAACGTGCGCCGCACGCGATGCCTGAATGGCTTCACTGAGCGTCTTGCCGAGAAAGAAGTCCCCCGATTCCGGCTCGACCGCCACGAAATCGTCAGGATTGCTGGATTCCAGCCGGCGTTTGAGTCTTTCTTCATAGCCCGCTTGCGCCCGGCTGGCCAATTCTATCGATTGCTGAGTTGCCATGAGGACCTCCTTTTTTTCTATTATACCGCGCCTACCGCGGACGTTTATGCGAACACTTGGCGGCAAGGGATTTGAGGAAGATGAGTCCAACGGTACGCTGTGTCGGGTTGGCTGGCGGGCACGGCTGGCAAGAGGGCAACCGTCCCGAGGGCGGCCTGGTTCCAGGATCGTTGGTCCGGGTCACCCGCGTGGCGCTCATCATCGCGGCGGCCTGGACGCAGTACGCGCCGGACAACTCCACGATTGTCAAAGAGGTGGTCACCGAGATGAAGAAGGAGACGTTGCGCGGAGTGCCGACCGAAGCCCCCACCTCCGACTGTGGGCGGTGAATTTGGATGTCAGGCGCGAGTTCGACGATTTGCTTGCTGGCAGAATTAAGCCAAAACCCCGTGAAGGCCGCACGCGACCAAGACCCTGGCCGTGCGCATGACCTGCGCCGGCAACGCTCAGGCGCGGGCCCTGCTCGGCCGGCCATGGGTCGAGGCATCGCTGCCGGTGGTCGAACCGGGCAAACAAGCCTATACGGTCAGCGGGCGATCGTCCGATCGCGCAACCACCGTGGTGCGGGTTTCAACCCCCAGCAATTCAAGGATCCGTGCCGCACGGTCCAGTGTGACGCCGTGGTACTCGTTGCGTTCATCGCGAGAGACTTGAGATTCATTGACACCCAGTTTCTCGGCAAGCTGACGCTGCGTCAAACCTCTTGCAATCCGGGCCGAGATTAAGAGTTGGCCCAGGCCCTGAAGGTTCCAGATCTCAGCGAACTCCCCGCGCTTCAACCGCTGGTAACTCTCGACCTCCTCTTGAAGCTGGAGGTGGAATGACTGGATCGGATCGATCGCCCGTTTCACGTCAGCGGGCGACAAGCCCATTTCCTCCAACTGGGCCTTCTGGGCTTCGATCCGTTTCTGCTCTTCGCCCAGACGAATTACGGTTTCACGGTACTCATTTTCGTTACGAATCATGGATGGCCTCCAATCTTGATGATTCCTTTCGGCTTGCCGTCGCGCCGCGATTGCCGGAAGGCGGAAGGAAACTCCAGTTCATGCCCGAACTTATCTCGAATGCCACACGGCTGCCCGTAGTGCGGGTACAACTCGACGCGGTATTGGTGCCACAAGGGGAGTTGCCGCTTTGCGTATCCACGATAAGGTCGACGTGTCGCCGGGTCCCAAGTCCAAATCTGAAAAGGGTCAAGGGCGTTGAGTTCTCGCTGCAAGTCGCCTGCTGCTAGCCGCCGCAGGTCGCAGACAAAATACCCATCGATGTCGTTGGGGTGGTCTTTGTCTTCCACGAAAGACCCATCGATGAAGATTTCCAGAATGCCAACGGCCCATAGCTGACGGACGAGTATGGCCAAGTTGGCGACCAAGGTCGCACGCCAGCGAGCATCCCAGCCTGGATAAAGTCTTGCATCGCCTGGCCCCAAAACGAGGGGAGATTCCTGCAATTCATCTAAGGCCAGCAGGTATTCCCCCGGCGGCAGCAATCCGTCGGTGGTGAACGGTGGCAACTCAATCATCTCATCGATCCCATGCACTTGATATTCTAGTCTTACTTAACATATAAGTCAAGTCCACAGATTTCGAGGCTATCCGGAAAGCTTGCTCGGTTATGGCGTGGCTCGCAGACGCGGACCAAGTTGCACGGCTCGTCGCTGCAATCGGCCTTGATGGCCTTGATGATGAGGCAATTGGCAAAACGTTTCTTCGTTGGCATAGAGTCTCCTTCTTGTCCGGCCGTCGCCCGTTTGGCCTCCCCGTGCGGGGAAAGCCGGCCCGGCGAGCAGCGGCAAAGCAAACGAAAGGGTTGTCGTTGGCCCAGAGCGGGCCGAGGATCAAAGTTACCCATGCCAGGGCAGTATGCCTGACTTGTGGGTGGTGGTGGGTCTTGACGCGAGCGTCCGCTGGCAGCGGAACCGCTGCGGAAGATAGCCCGGGCGCCGGGTTATCGAGTCGATCCCGGTTCAGAATGCCGGGACGGCGGTCGAACGCTTTCGGCACGTTGCCTTCGGTCAGGTCGCCGCGCACGAATAGCGCCAGCGCCGGCCGCTTGCTGCCAGCGCAGGTTCTTCCGCGGACGCCACGCTTTGCAAGCGGCAGCCCGGCCGACAACCGGCCGGCAGGGCCCAGCCCCGAGTCGCTTTTCATAGCCTGCCGACGAGACAGATCGCGCAGGATTAGGGCGATGCCGGCTGCCGCCAATCCAAGCGGAATCGCCAGCCAGCCGGGCGGTTGCGCAGCTTCTCTTGCAGACTGCTCGTCAGGGCTTCAAGCTCTCTTGTGCCATTCGTTCGCGAAGGGCCTGTACTAAGCCGTGCTTCAGTTGTTGAAGCTGCTCGATCGTCAAGATGCGCAACTCTTGCTCGTCCGTGGGAGGCACGGCTAGGGTCTCTTGAAGGCCGCGGATAACCAAGATCTCGGACGCGACCCCCCTTCCGCGCTGACGCTCTCGATGGATGCCGTTAAGGATCCATGGCCGGTCTCGAATCGCCTTTTGCCGCGCGCGGTCCACGACCATGTCGGGCGACATCCGATTCCGTGCGGCCTCCAGCAAGCTGAGCGAAAGCGCCTGAAGCTGTTCAAAGGTCATCTCAAGCAGTTCCTGGGGGGCACTGACGGGCGCGCCGAGGATGGCTTGAATCGCCCGGATCCATTTGATCTCGTTGTTAATGATGCCTTGCCGATAGGCCGAACTGTTAGCGGTCTGTTGGTCGCCGGTCGCATCTTCACGCGCGTCGTACATCGCTTTGCCCTCGGTGATTTCCTGATTCCATGCACGATAACCGATCTTCTGCACAAGGTCACGCCGGGTTTATGTCAGAGGCAGGGCCCGGCGCGTGTCAGGGACAGGCCGGCAGTTTCCATTCTATATGGCGGAAACTGCCGGCCCGACCCAACGGCGACATTCCTGGTGGCGGAAATTAAATCGACTACACCCAGCCTTGGAGGCTGGTGGGCAGGATAGCCGCATCCAGCATGGGTGCTCTGTGGGACTGACCCTTACAGAACATCGAGCCGAACAGGCGCCAGTATAGCACGGATTGGACGAATCCCGGGTGGGGTGAGATACGCGGTGACATTTTGTGAAATTCCGTAGTGCCGAGATTGGCAGAATGGTAGAGGCGAACGCAAGGCCCCTCCTGTAAGGAACTTGTTGCAATCGCGGACGCATGAGGGATCAATGGACAGCAGTAGGACGCTCGAACCTGCGCCGGCCGCGCCCGGCCGGCGCAGGTTCTTCCGCGGACACCACGGTTTGCAAGAGGCAGCCCCGCCGACAACCGTGCCGGTCGGCCAAGGCCCGAATCCGTGTTACTCGCCCTCAGGGCGATAGACGGCGTCCGGGCCCAGCCAGCCCTCCCGCATTTCCTGCAAGGCGCGGATCAGGCGCGCTCGCCAGGCCGCCGGAAAGTTCTGCGAGCGGCTTTTTGAAGAGTCGCTGACAAAGATCCTCGATTTGTTCGGCAGCCATGCCGAGGCGGCCCGCGAGCTCCTGGACATAATCCAACTGGCGGGCCGACGGCCGGCAGCGAGCCCTGGCGTTGCCGCGGCCTGGCGGGTGGCCGTTGCCATCCACATAGCCGTTGCCGTGGCGGTCGCCCTGGGCATGTCCGTTGCCGTTGGTGCCAGCACGACCCTTGGCAGAGTTAGGACCGTTGCCGCCGGTGCGTGTCTCGGCGGCTATTTCTCTGGCCGACCCTGACTGGTTGCGCGGGGCCTGGTGCCGGGCCAACTCCTCGTCGACCGACTCGGCGCACTGGGCGTAAACCTCGCGGACCTGGGCGCAGAAGGCCTCGGGGTCTTGCTGGATCAGTCTGCTGTCCAGTTCCAGTTCCACGTGGCAGATCGCGCCCACGCTGCTATAGCCGGGGAGTCCCAGTTTCTTCGAGACGCCGGCAGTGAGTTTCAGTGGCATAAAGCTGTTCTCCTTGCGGGATGGTAAGTGAGGGCTGGATCTGGCCTGCCAAGGGGCCGGCCAGTTGTTGCCGATCCGTCAGGCAACGGCGGCGGCAGGCTCCTCGCCCTGGAAACGCTGCCAGGCGTGGAACAGTTCCTTGCGGAGCTGCGAGATCCTGCCCAGCGACAGATGGAACCGCTGGGCGGCCGCGGTGGTGGTTTCGCCGCCGGCCAGAAACGTGGCGATCCGGCGCAGGCGGCGAGGCAGCAACTGCAACCAGGCGGCGAAATCCATCCGCATCGCCGCCACCTCGGCGGGCCCCGCGTGCCTGTCCTCCAGCAGCACTTCCAGCCAGGCTTCCTCCTGCTTGTCGAAGCGGTCCAAGCGGTCGACCGTGATCCCCTTCTCGCGCTGGCAGTACGGCGAGGAGACGTCGCGGATGTTCAAGCGGCCGCCGACCTTGCGGCCATCCTTGGTTTGGGCGACGCCGAATCGCGCCAACGCGGTGGGATAGGCCACCGCGGTCTTGTTCAACTCCACCAGCCGCGCGAAGGCGGCACAGGCGTTGCAGACGACCTCCTGGACCGCCTCGCCGCGGGCCTCGGCGCCCAAGTTTCGGAAGGCGAGCTGGGCATGGCTTTCGATTTGTGGCAGCATGGCCATGAACTCGGCGTGCCAGGCCGGAGGGGACTGCTTGCAGCGAACGGATTTTTTTGCGGAACGCATGGGGACGAACTCCAAGAAAAGGGACCGCCCCTCGCAGGGCGGTCATGCTTAACAAACACAACCACCCCGCAACGCACGGGGTGAGATACGGGTTACAACAACAAACTTGTCAGCGGCCACGCGGCGCAAAGCCAGTGGCCGCTGAGCGAAACGGGCAAACATCCAGCTCCGCAACCTGCCAAACTCGTGGCGGACCGCGAAGCGGTCGAATTCACTTCAAGAGCGGGGCCGCAGAGGCGCTGCGGCCAGGGGCCGAGAGGGGGCACCCCGCGGATACGTGCCAGCGCCATCCGTGGATCTTCCACGTCCGGCCAGACTCCAGAAGAGGCTGGGGAGCTTGCCATTCAGCCGCGGACGCGACCGCTGCGCGTTCGGCCCTGCCGGGTGCCCGGGGCGGGCGGCCCTTGGGGCCATCGTTCCGCCTGGGGCGGGACTCGAGAGTTCCATCGCGGGCTGCCGACGGCGCGGCCCGCCAGCGGCGCTGCCCAACGGTCGTTGCGGCCAACTCCTATCCGGCCCACCGCGAGCACTGCTCACGGTAATCGCACATCGAACAGCCCAGGCCCGGCCGATAGTTGAAGCGGTCCGAATCCAAGGCATCCAGGTAGTCGCGGATCACGGCGAAGAGCCGCTGAAAATGGGCGTCCGTGCGGGCCGCGTAGCGGTGGAACTCGATCTTGACCTGCCGGGTCTTGATCAGACTGCGAATCTCCAGGCCGGCTTCCGGCCGCTGGGCAACGCGGCGGAACAGGTAGGCGTAGCTGGAGAGCTGGATCTCGTGGAAGATCTCCAGCGGTTCGCCGCTGCGGGCACTCGTTTTGAAATCGGCAATCAGCGGCCCCTCGTTGCCGTCGAGCACGAGATCGACGATGCCAACCAGCGGAATGCCGAGGTCTTCGCCCGTGCGGGGATCGACCAGGGGCGATTCCAGCGCAGTCTCCACGGCCAGCGGCCGCGGCTCGTGGGCGGGAAGATGGGCCAGATAGGCGGCGACCAGATCGACGGCCTGCCCCTGCAAAGCTTGCTCCGCGGCGGCCGAGTCGAACCGCACGCCCTGCTCCTCGCGCATGCCGCCCCACGCCTCCTTGAGCTGTTTGGCGACGTCGCCGCCTTCCAGCGCGATGCCCAGTTGCCGCTGGCGATAGACCAGCTGGAGCGCCCAGTGCACGGCGGTTCCCAGGAACAGCCCCGGCGTCGTCGGCGTCTTGATGCCCTGCAGATAGCGATAGGCGAAGGCCCGAGGGCATTTGATCCAACAGTTCAAGCGGCTGGGACTCACATAGGCGAACACGCCGCCTTGCGCGGAACGCAGACTGTCATTCGTTAAGAGGTTGCTCGTCATTGGTCCTCCCTCTTCAAAACGGTCGCGGGGTTGATCGCCGCCACCTCGGCCGGCCCCGCGTGCCCATCCTCCAGGAGCACTTCGAGCCAGGATTCTCCTTGCTTGTCGAACTTATCCAAATCCTCGACTGTGGTGTCTTTCTCGCGCTGGCAGGAGGGCGACGCGACGTCGCAGACGTTCAAGCGGCCGCCGACCTTGCCGCCATCCCTGCTTTGGGCGATGCCGAATCGCGCCAGCGCGCCGGGACAGGCCACCGCGGTCTTGTTCAACTCCACCAGCCGCACGAAGGCGGCACAGGCGCCGCAGACGACCTCCTGGACGGCCTCGCCGCGGGCCTCGGCGGCGAGCTGCCGGAAGGCGAGCCTGGCGCGGGTTTCGATGGTCGGCAGCATCGCCAGGAAGGCGCTGTGCCAGGCCGGAGGGGACTGCTTGCAGCGAACCGTTTTTTCTGAGAAATGCATGGGGACGAACTCCAAGAAAAGGGACCGCCCCTCGCAGGGCGGTCATGCTTAAGAAACACAACCACCCCGCAACGCACGGGGTGAGATACGGGTTACAACTACGAACTTGTCAGCGGCCGCGCGGCGCAAGGCCAGTGGCCGCCGAGCGAAACGGGCAAACGTCCAGCTCCGCAACCTGCCAAACTCGCGGCGGATCGCGAAGCTATCGAATTCACTTCAAGAGAGAAGTTGCAGAGGCGCTGCGGCCAGGGGCCGAGAGGGGGCATCTCGCGGATACGCGCCAGCGCCATCCGTGATCGCAAGGAGGATGAGGACAAGAACCTTGGCCGCCACCACGCACTCGACCTCTCCACGATCGTCGCCATGCAGGTGGAATCCGAGTGCCAGGAGTCTCTCCGCTTGGGCACCCTGTACGGCGCAGACGGTCGCGTACGGGAAGCCCGCGAAATCCTCCGCAACGATTTTGCCGAGCCGACGAGTATCGGCGTGATTCGCCTTCGCGAGGATCCGCTGTTTCGGCCGGAGTTTCCTGTTCCCGACTTCCTCGCTGTTCTCCGGGAGATCTTTCACGCATAACTCAAGGGATGGGAAGAAGTTGATCCTCGGCGGCTGATGGCGTTTCTCAACTTGGCCGACAATCCTGATAAGCTAGGCCCTCTCTCAGAAGGGTTTTGCGCGTATCTGGAGAAAATGGAGTGGTGCGGTCGCTTGATCGTAGCCGGAGTGGCCTCGGCCGGCGTTGACTTCTGAAAAACAGAAGGTTATAATTGAGAATTGCCGGTTATCCGAGTAAAGTATTCTGGATTTATGGGACCTGCGGAAGGGCGGAAATGGCAGTTCACGAACGGCTCAAGTATGCGCGGGAGAAAGTCGGCCTGACCCAACAGGCGGCCAGCGAAGCCTCGGACATTGGCGCTTCGTCGTTGTCCGAGTTTGAGGCGGGCAAGCGGGAGCCGCGTCTGCCACAGCTTCAGAAGCTCGCCACCCTTTACCACTGCTCGCTGGCCTTCTTCCTTGACGACGGACCTTTGCCCGTGGAGACAGTGCTGTGGCGCGAAAGGCCAGAATCACCCGCAGCCGAAGAGATCGGCGGCTTGTTCCTGCAACTCTGCAAGCAGTACCGGAATCTGGAAGCCTGGTGTGGGGAAACGGAAACCCTCGAACGAACGCTTGCCGTCTCGAGTGGCAGCAGTACGAAATACAGTTTCGAGGACGCTGAAGAACTGGCGTGTCGTGTCCGGGATGAACTGGGACTTGGCGATCGACCGGGAGCCAACCTGCTGCGCGTACTCGAGGAAGTTTGTGGGGTCAAAGTCTTCCATTTGCCGTTTGAGCCCGGCGGCTGTGCGGCCTGCTCGGCCAACGATCGGTTCGGTTGGGCGATCCTGCTCAATTCCAACAACGTCCCCTGGCGCCGGAACTACGACTTGGCCCACGAACTATTCCACCTGCTGACGTGGAACCTCTTCCGAACCGGCAGCCAGGACGAATCGGTGACTGCCCCCGACCGTGAGGAGATGTTGGCCAACGTCTTCGCCAGCCATCTGCTGATGCCGACGGAGGCGATCCGTCGCGCGGTCAATCCTCTCATCCGTGACGAGCGGTTGACTTTGCAGCTACTTTACGATGTTGCCCGCCAGTTCGACGTCTCGGTGGAGGCGATCCTCTGGCGGATCAAAGACGTGTACGGCTTCGAGAAGCAACGCATCCAGCATGCGGTTGAGCAATACCGGGGATTCGCCTCGTCGTATGAAACTCGGGAGCAGGACGAACCTCCTCGACGACCACAGCGATTTGTTGCGATGGCCAAACGAGCCTTTGAACGCGGTGAAATCTCCACGGGCCGGTTGGCGGAGTATCTCGGCGTGACACGGCAGGAAGTGATGCGCTGGGCGGATAAGGAAGTTCCCGCCGATGTCACGCTTGAAGTTGCTCATTCTTGATGCAAACGTCGTCATCAAGCTCTTCGAGCTGGGATGCTGGGCTCAGGTTGTCGAGAACTGCGATATCCATCTGTCGCGGACTCTGGTCGAGCAAGAGGCCCAATTCTTCCCTGATGCCACGAGCGACGAACGGTTTGAGATCGACCTTTCGGAAGACATCGCGGCCGATCGCGTCCATGTCTTCGACGTAGGCATTGTGGAGCTACAAGCGTTTCGCAGCCATTTCGACGTGGTCTATCTGGAGAAGCTCGATCCGGGGGAAAGCGAATCCTTGGCGTATCTGGTAGCCTCAAGCCGGGACCACTGTATTTGTTCGGCGGATTCGATCGTGTATCGCGTGCTGGGACGGTATCAGCGTGGAGACCAAGGGATCTCACTCGAAGAGATCCTCCAAAAGATCGGCTGGCAAAAGCGACTCCCCGATCATTATTCCCGACAGTTCCGCGAGCATTGGACCAACGAGGGTGCCAAGGAAATGATCTGGGGGATGGGGCTAAAGCCAACAGAGTAGTGAGACGCTGCCCCGAGGTGCTTATCTTTCCCCAGGCTCTACGCGGCACTACGCTCGTTCCGCCCATTGGAGAAATTCCTCGTCAAGGTTTCGCTGGGCGGTCAATATCCTGTGCTGTGCGTTACTAAGTGGTCCGTTTTCATAAATCAAAACTAATCCACCGGCTCTGGCGGTGAGAACCGTAAAGGCTTTGCCGTTTCCTGCGTGAAGTGGGAGACGGTTGATCGGCGGCGATCGGCAGCGGCAGCACCTGTCCCAGATACCTCCCAGGGACTGAATGGAAGTTCTGCCGATGGAGCCATTGCCGTGGCCGCAGCCGCTGGCGGCGCTGCTCTTGCTTCCGCTGTGGCTGGCAGCAGATGATGTGGGCGTGGCCTGATCCGCCGAGAAGTTGCCGGCATCGTCGCCGGGACCGCTGGGCGGTTGACGGGCCAGTTCATCCTCGACGGCCTGCTGACAAGCCGTACAGGCGTTTTTCACGCTCTGCAGGAAGCTTTCCGGGGCTGTCTCGACCAGCACATCACCGCCGCCAAGCGAGAATCCGCCGCCGGCGAAGGCCAAAAAAGCAGCCTGGCAGGAGCTAAGCCGTACCCATCTAAGTATGACACGTTTTGCATAATTATTTATATATAATAGGGGTTAGCCATGCAGCTGCAACCCGCAGGGGGCGCTCTTGCTGCGTACGGAGGCCTTGGTGAAGTCCCCGGCAGCGAGCCGTCCGCACCCCCCCATGCTCCTGAAGCCTGCCCTGCCGATGCCTGGCGGGATGACCAGTTCCAGGCCAGGGGGCCGCGTCGCCGTTGGTGGTCGCCTCGGCCCAGCAGCGTTGGGCGACTTGCCGCGTGAAAACCCCCGCGAGCTGCGCGATGACCGGCTTCGGCTGCGCTGCCAGGGCGCGGCGAAGCGAGCGCACAGGGTCTCGCTTCCAGGGCCGTGAGCGCGAACAGGGCCACGATCGGGAAGGATGAGACGGCCGGTGTCACTCGCATGGCCTGATTGCTCTCCCTTGGTTCGCAGTGCGGTTGTTCGTTCACGCCTTGGGACATCCGCCATCCCTTTGGCCGCGCGTGATGCGTTACCTCCTCACGTGCAAAGTTCCGTTCCGGCCTGGCGGTTAGCCTCTAGCCGGGTTGGTCCATCCAACCGATCGGCATCAGCTTTTCTTGGCAGACCCAGGGTGCATCCTCCTCTTTTCCATTAGGCTTGATCGTACCCCGTGAAGAAGGGGCCAGCCCGTGATCCCTGCTTCTCAGCCCTGGAATTTCACGGGAAGGCATCCCCGAGGAAGGCCGGGAGATCGGCCAACGTGAGCGCCTCGATGCCCGCCGCAAGCGCGTAGCGGTTGGCCGAGCGGCAGACGATGGCGCCGGGAGGGGAGGGGTCGAATTCTCGGCGCACGAGGGCCAGCTTGCCAGGTCCCTCGGGATGCTCGCTCCACTTGGCGTCGGCCAGGCGGAAGTGGCCCGCGCGGTGCAAGAGGAAGTCGGCCTCCTTGCTGCGGTCCCTCCAAAAGGCGAGCTGCCAAGGCGCAGCACCGCTCTCGACCAATCGCTGCAGCTCCCCGCATACCAGCGACTCCCACAGCCCGCCGGCAAGCGGCGAGTCCAACAAGTCGCCGCGGCTGACGATCCCCATCAGAAACGCGCACAGGCCGGTGTCCCGAAAATGGAGCTTCGGGGTCTTGACCAGCGACTTCGTGGGATTGGAGAACCACGGCTCCAGGAGCGTCACGACCCCCGAGCGCTCCAGGACCGAGAGCCACTGGCCCGCCGTCGACGGACTGATTCCCACGTCGCGTGCCAGCTCGGCCCGGTTGAGCAGGCCGGCGGTGCGGAGCGCCGCCGCACGCAGGAATCGCTCGAAATCCCGCAGACTGCCTACCTGCAACTGGGCGCGCAGGTCCCGTTCCAGATAGGTGGCCACGTAGGACCGGAAGAACCCGCGGGCGTCCAGCTCAGGCTTCCCGTAAAGCTCCGGGAAACCGCCGCCAACCACCATGTCCTCGACGGACGTTTGCGGCAGCGCCTGATGGACCTCGGCATAGCTCAGCGTGCTGAGCTGCAGCACACCGGCACGCCCCGCCAGGGATTCGGTGACCCCCGCCATGGCCTCGAAGGCTTGCGAGCCGGCCAGCAGGAACTGGCCGGGCGTGGCCCGCCGCGCATCGACCGTGCGCTTCAAGTGCCGCAGGAGCCCTGGGGCATACTGCACCTCGTCGACCACCAGCGGCGGCGGATGGCGTTCGAGGAACCGCGCCGGCTCGCGCTGGGCCTGCTCGGCCTCGCTGGGCAGATCCAGGCTCACGTAGGCATATTGTGGAAACAGGCGGCGCGCCAGCGCAGTCTTCCCTGTCTGCCGCGCCCCGGTGAGCACCACGAGCGGACGCGTCCGCATACGCTGCTGAAGAATCGGCTCAATCAAGCGGGGGATCCACATCGTGCAAATTATACGACCAAATCGCACGATTTGCAAGCCACAACGTAAGCTAAATCTTGCTTTGAACTTACGGTCTCACTCGCGGTGACGGCGGCATGGCTTCCAGGCCTTTGGCCGACGGCGGGAGTGGCGCCTGCTGAGGCGGAACTGCCCCGCCCTACGGCGTCGCCGCGATGGTCTTTTCGTGGGTTCCGACGCTGACTACGGGCGGCGCTGCGAAGCCAGTGCGCAGGAGCGGTCCGCGGCGACGGGCGGGCCCAAACCCGCGCCCAACCAAGTGTCCCGTTGCTAAGCGTGGATTTTCCGCCGCCGATCGTAAGATCTTAATTCGCAATGGTTTAAGCAGCATTGGCTGGCCGCAATCCGGCGAGACGGCGTTGTCCCCCGCGCTTGATCCGGTGGCCTTGGTTCGCAAAACTTCTCATGTGCGGATTCTTGCCGCACTTGGCAGAAGTCTGGAACCGCCGTGCCCGCCCGGGAGTTGGCTGGCGGCCGAGGCTGCCCCGATCGAAACTAAAGGTCTTCACGATGAAACAACGCTCTCGACAGGGCCAGACGGCCTCAGAATTCTCAGAGTTTCGCAAGATCGTGGTTGCATGTCTCGGCACCGCATACGGCGGTCTGTCCGCAGGTAAAGCTCACAACTCGCTGAAGGGCCCGAAGACGAACATCCTCCTGAATCCGCAGTCCCCGCGACAAGGCCATCCGCAAAGTGCGACCAAGCCCCAGGACGCCGAGACGGTGCCTGAATTCCTCTGCCAGATGATACGTGCGGCCCATGCGGACGCGGAGTCGGTCGCCGAGCACCTCAACCACCTTGCGGAACACCTTTGGGCGATTGGCTGTACGGGCAAGGCCGAGGTCGAGGGCTACTTCGTTCTGGCGAAGCGCACCTTGGCGAGCCTTTACGGCGAGGCTGCCAAGCCGCATCCCAGCCCGCGGGTCCTGAGCAAACTCGCCCTCCGCTACGCCCTCGACGCGCGGCGTCCGATCGAGGGAGACATCGATCGCTTTCACGTCCAACGGCTGCACGACGGCTGGAACGTGATCGAGTATCCCTCGCTTGCCATGCGGGTGCCGGCGATTCCGCTTCCTGGGCGGATCGTCAAGAATATCTTTGCCGTCAGGATCCTTGACGACCTGCGCGCTCAGCCGCCGGACTTCTATAGGCTGATGGGCCACCTGGAGAGCCTGCTCGGTGGCGTTCCCGCAGCAACGGATGACCTTGAGCACGGTGACACCACCCCGCCGCCGGGACGACAGCCCGTGATCGAGGTGGATCTTGACACGTTGAACGTATGGCTGGATGGAATCCCGTTTCCGGTCAAGGAACGGCAGGCCTGCTTCGTTCAGGCGGTGTTATCGGCCCAGGGTGGTTGGATTTCGAGCGGCGAGATCGCCAAGCTAGGCCGCGCCGGCGCGATCATCGGCCGTCGTCCGGACCGCGTCTTCCGCGGCCTTCCCGGCTTGATCAAGGATCGGATCGAAGCCAAGGGCGGTAAAGGATATCGCCTGCGGATGGCGTGACTGACGCGGCCGCGTCACGCTTGATCCGTGGTTTTGTCCGACATGCGGCGCTATACTTCAGGAAAACGCACGCCGTTGCCATGCGGACCGCGCTTTGCTGCACCGGCGGCAAGCGCCGGGCTGTCCGGCACGATGCGTCGTTCGATCGCGCAAGACGCGGCCGGGATGGCAGCCCGCCTTGCGAGCCATAACCTACGCCTTCGGAGATCGAGAATGGCATGGGAAAAAAGACGCCGTGGGGTTTTCTACTATCGGTCTTTCCGCGACCCGACCACCGGGCAGGTGCGCAAGCAGTACCTCGGCGCCGGCCCGGCCGCCGAGGAGGCTGCGCGGCAGGACGCCGCGCGGCGGGCCGCGAACGCCGCACGGCGTTCTGAGGAACAGGACGCCGTACGGCGTTACGAGGCGGATCACAGCGTGTTGCTCGCGCTGAGTCAGGAGCTCGAGAGCATCGCCAGGGCCGCGCTGGCGGAGGCGGGCTATTACCAGCACCACCGCGGAGAGTGGAGGCGAAAACGTGTCAAACGTGAAGCTTGAAAAGAAAATCGAGCAGGAAGCGGGGGCTCAGCCTGAGGCCCAGCCAGCCGGCTCGAACGATGCCGGAAAACCCTTGCAGGGCGAGAAAAGACTCGACTTCTGTCACGCGCTCGAGCACGTGCGCCAGGCGGCCCAGTGCGGAGATGCAAAGGCGAAGCAGGCGATCCGCGACTGGATCCGAAACTCGCCGGGCATTCGTGAGGAGTTGGGTAACGTGGCCCGGTATGCCGAGAGAGCCCTCATCGAGCACATCTCCGGGGGTGAGGTGTTGGCCGCCGAGGCCATGACACAACAGGCGGCCAAGATGCGGCGCAAGTTAGGCGGTGCCTCGCCGAGCCCCTTGGAAGAAATGCAGGTCGAGAGGGTTGTCGCCGCTTGGTTGCACCTGCAGGACTGCGGAAATGAGTTTCCTCAAGGCGCAGGCCGACATACATTGGGCGCGCTACTGGCTGGCAAGGCGAGCACAGGCGGACAAGCTTTACCATGCCGCCGTCAAATCGCTGTTGCTCGTCAGGGCACTGTTGTCCGCTCCTGTTTCGGCGACAGCGCCGGCCATCGTCGATGTCGGCGGCCCGCTTGCCCTGCCCGAGGCCAAGCCGCAGGTGGAACCGCCCACCCCCGCGGAGAATCTCACGAGCGGTGCGCCCGGGGTGAACCGGATTGCTCAGTGGACGGACCCTTTGAACCAGGATCCTGACCAGGTGGAGACGGGCGTGCCGGACGGCAAGCGCCGTGTCAACGGTTATGACACGGGAGGACGGATCATGCATGCCGCCCGGTGACGCGCGGCACAATCTGCTTCGGTGGAATGCCGTGCGGCGTGCCTTGCGTCCGGCCCGGCAGCGATAGAATGCCTGCCTACCTGGCCGATGGCTCGGTGGCGGCCAGAATGGGCCTCAACGAAATGTTGTGCTACAACTCCAGAAGTTGCCCCAGCATCCTGGCCCGCGGGAACGCGGAGCCTGTTCTTTGACAATTTATCGCAATACGTATTGGCCGAGCCGCCGGGTTGGCCTTCCGGCGGCTCGGGGAGCGGCTCGTGGCCCGCGCCTGTCCGGTTTGCAACGGCCGACCATGACTCGCGTAGTAGAGTTTCGTAATTCCAGGAGGCACAAAACGCCTAGGCGGGACAGGCAAACGCCGTTAGCGGCGGCGGGGAATTGTGCCATTTCGCCGGCCAGAGAGGCGTCTGGCCGGCGGTGGTGTCGGTGGCGGCCGACTGGCAGGGAAGTGGCGGCCGGATGCGGTCGCGATCACCCTGGAGCGAAGCGCGGCCGAAAGATAAGGCGGCGGATAGCCTTCGGACGGGAGGCGCCGACGAGGGGCCGAGCAAGGGCAAGAGAGAGCGGAGGGCCCGGCCTGCCGGGTTCCTGCCGCATGGGTTGCGCGATCCGGCATCAGCGCTTGGATGCGTCGCCGGCGTTTCTCATCGAAGACCGTTCCGCTTGCTCGCGAATTGTCGCATGCGCAAAATGCAAGCCGTATGTCTGCGTCTTGCCGCCCCAGGATGCGGGAATGCCCTGGTCGACAGCCTGGAGCAGAAATCGAATCAGACGGCTTCCCTAGCCGGACTATTACTTCAGGAACGTAATTGCCAGCGGGTACTTCCAGACCTCGCCCTCGTTCGCCTTGACCGCGGCAATCACCGGGAAAATCACCCCCACGATCCATAACGCAATCAGCAGAGGGAGGCCAATAATCGCAAAACACAGAACCAAGGATATCGCCGAATAGATGAAATCCGAAATGATCCAGTTGACCGCGTTCTTCCCATGCACGTCTAACCCCGGCAAATCGGCCTTCTTGAGTTGCCAAATTAAAATCGGCGCAAGCCATCCTACGACCGGCAAGGGGAACGTGCCCGCCAAAACCGACAGGTGCAGAAATAAGGCCCATTGCCTGGTTTCCTGTTCCTGTGCCGCGGGGTTGACCGGCACGGCTTCCAGCGGAGCGGGCTGGACCTCCGCGGTCCAGCCAAGGAGTTTGGCTTTGGCCGAGGCGAATTCGTCGTCGTTAATCGCACCTGATTGGTGGAGCTGTTGCAGCTTCTGCAATTCATCCGGGAGACTCATCGTTTTAGACCCTCCAAAGTGTTAAACGTCAGTTTCTGGCTTCCACGCGGGATACTCTAATACTACGCCTGCGACGGCACTTCTTTCAATCGACCAGTTCCTTTTCAATTTCTTCCAGCGTCTTGCCCTTGGTTTCGGGCAGCCGGCGGAGGATGTAGACGAAGCCCGCGATGCAAATCGCCGCATACAGCCAGAAGGCGCCAGCCATTCCTAGCAACTTCTGCGCTTCGTCGGCGGTCCGCCCGAGATCGCCCAGGCAGAATACACCGGTCCGGCCTAGCGACTTCTGCAAGACGGGGAAGGTGATGGTCAGCAGGAAGCAGGCGATCCACAACGACGACACGGAGACGGCCATTGCCGCGCCGCGAATGCGATTGGGGAAGATCTCGGAGAGGATGACCCAGGTGATGGGGGCAAGCGACATCGAGTAAGCGCCGATGGCTGCCAGAACCAGGACCAGCATCGGCCAGCCCTGCAGGCCGAAGGCATAGCCGATGCCCAGGACAATGTAGATGATTGCCAGGCTCGACGCTCCCAAAAGCATCAGCGAACAACGGCCACCGGGGAGGAGCGACATCAAGCAGTAGCCAACCGCCGCCAAAGCCAGGTCCAACATCCGCCACTCCGTTAGGGCGACACCAAAGCCGAAGCCCAGGGCGACGTAGATCATTGCCAGGCCAGCCGCTCCCCAGAGCATCACCCGGCGACGGACACCGCGATCGACAACACCCAAGGCCCCGATGGTGAACATCATGCTCACGGCGCCGGTGGCAACAATGTTCGCCAGGGCCCCGGCGACGCCGTACCCGGCGTTCTTGAAGATTTCTTCAGCATAGTTGAAGATCACGTTGATTCCGCACCATTGTTGGAACACGGCCAACACGACGCCGAGGAAGAGCACCTTCTTCAGCCGGGGGTCGAACAATTCCCGTAAATCGACGCCTTCGGGTTCATTGGCGAGCGTGCCTTCAATCTCGGCGACGGCGGCCGTGGCATAGTCGTCACCGCCGATGCGGCGGAGTATGTCGCCAGCGGCCTTCGCCCGCCGCCGTTTGAGCAGCCAACGCGGACTTTCCGGCACGAAGAACATGCCGAGGAAGAAAAGGGCCGACGGCACGGCGGTCAGGCCGAACATCCAGCGCCAGCATGTCGTGTAGTACCATGAGTCGGACGTAGCCGCTTCGGGAATACCTCGGCCCAAGAGCCAGTTGGTAATCTGGGCGAGAAGCACGCCGCTGACGATCGTGAGCTGATTGATGGAAACCAGCCTGCCGCGCATTCCCGCCGGGGCAACTTCCGAGATATACATCGGCGAAAGGTTCGAGGCCAGCCCGATCGCCGTGCCTCCCAGGATTCGCCATAGGACGAAGCAGATGAAGTTCGGCGCCAGGGCGTTCCCGATCGACGTCACGATAAAGATCAGGGCGGAGATGGCGAGCAGCCATTTGCGTCCGAAGCGGTCGCTCAAAGCGCCGGCGCCGATCGCCCCGACTAGGCAGCCGACCAGCGCACAGCTATTGGCCCAACCCGAGAGGAAACTATCCCGCATTGTTCCGAACGTCGGATCGATCCCGAAGAATCGTTCGAAGAACGGTTTCGCCCCGCCGATCACGACCCAGTCGTAGCCGAAGAGCAATCCACCCAAGGCCGCCACCAGCGAAATCGTCCAGATATAGCCGAGGTTGTAGTGGGCTTCGGCACGCGACTGCGTGCCGGGCGGCGGCGCGGCGGGCATAGTGGGACTCCCAGGAAAGGGACAACGTTCAAGATTGTACCTTGAACATCGATCCTTGATCAAGCGTAGCGCAGGGACGCAATCCGTTGCTTCCCGCAAGTCGGTCGCCCCTCCCGGCTAGGGCCGAATCGCAGGTCTTCTCTGAGAACTGGCGCGGTTTGCTCCTATCGTAACCTTCGCCGCCACTTTTCCGGATCACGTGCCGTTTGAAAAATGCAATACGTCGTTACGGTATCGTCGCTATAATCGAAGAATACTGCGTACGGGAATCGTCGCACCAACGCGCGTCGATACGATTCATGAACGATTTCGTAAATGTCGGGATTGCGACGAATCCTTTTAATGCAAGCGTCAATGCTGCTCAGAAAGTCTTCACCCAATCCGGCGCGTTGCTCCTCAATACCAGGCGTAAGCCTCGCACAGATCCTGCTCGGCCTCGGGTGCGACGACGAGCTTAGCGGCCATAGGAACTGCGAACCCTCCTCTTGAGTTCCTCCCATGACAAGGCCGATCCAGGATTCCTCGAGAGATTGGCCTTTCGACGCGCCAATTCGTCCTTCTGCCATGCATGGACCGGAACATCCGCGGGTGTGCTCGCCAGATCGTCCCAAAGGTCTTCCACTAATTGGAGCTTTTCAGACGGACTGAGGTCAAAGACTGAGTCCAAGGTTATGCCTCCGTACTGCAAGGAAACAACACAACGACATATTATATCCCGATTTAAGTAACCATTGCAACGGCCCTCAGACCCCCTCCAGCAGGTCGGCCGCCAGGGCGTGGTTCGGATCGCGCAGGAGCACCTTCTTCAACAGCCGGCGGGCCTTGGCCTTTTCGCCCAACCCCAAAAATGCCTGGGCTTGGAGGAAGAGGGCCGCCGTCTTCTGCCGCTGCTGGAGGTCGTCGTCGAACAAGAGCATCGCCGGCAGCGAGGTGGCGAAATAGTCGATCTTCGCCGGGGTCGTTTCCAACTCGCGGGCGTAGGCCAGCAGGTTCTTCAGCAGCTTCTCGGCCTTCGCACCACGGCCAAGCTGCCGCCAGGCCAGGGCCGAATCGTAGGTCTTTTCGGAGAACTGATGGGTTCGCATCCCCTGGAAATCGCCCTTGAACGTGGCGGCTGCCCGCCAATGCTTGCGGGCCTGGGTCTTTTCGCCGAGCGCGGCCAGGGCACGGCCGAGCCAATAATGAATGTCGCTCTGGTTGGCCAGCAAGTGCTTCGCTTCGCCCAGGTTTCGCGGCGGATGAAGCGCGGCACAAAAGTGGTCGGCTGCCTTTTGCGGCTTATCGTGCTCCAGGGCCGCACGGCCCAGTGCCAGATGACTCCGCACGAACTGCCCCAAGGCGAGCCCCTCGCCGCCTTCCCAGGGCTGGAACTTTCGGCCGCAGACGACCGCCAGGGCCTCGGCGTGCCGGCCTGTCTGGTTCAAGAGCGCCGACAGTTCCACGCTCAAATCGTCGCGCTGGGCGACCAGGTCCTGGTGTTTCCGCAACTGCCGCAACCGCTTCTTCGGCGCTACTCCCAAGCGTTTCCAAAGCTGGTCGCGCTCGAAGAGCAGCCGGGCGCTCGCCGGCTCGGCCCGGAAGGCCCGCTGGTAGGCGGCACGGGCCTTTTCGGGCTTTTTCGCTACGTTGAAGTAGCCAATGCCCAGGTTCCGCCAGGCAACCGCCAGCGATGGTTCGATCTTCACGCTTCGCGCCCACAGGCGGACGGCCTCTTCGCGGCGGAGGCGATCGTAGAGCAGATTGCCCAGGTAGTAGCAGGCCCGGCCGTCTTGCGCGTTGGCCCGCAGCGCCGCTTCCAACACGGCAATCTCTTCCAGGCGGGCTGGAAAGCAATAATCGGGCGAGTGCACGGCGGCCTGGTGGTAGTGGGTCTGTGCGGCCGCCGTGTTGCCGGCCTTCTCGTAGAGCCAGCCAAGGGTGTACTCGCAGATTGGCCCCGCCCCCAGGCTCTGCGTCGGCAACTGCGCATGCGACAAGTCGCACGGCAACGGGCCGGTTGGCAGGACTTCAATGCCCTCGGCGAAGAGTCCCGCCCGGGCGCAATCGTGGGCCACGTCAAGCCGCGCCTGGGCATCGGCCACGGCCTGATGATCGAGAAGGTGGCGGGCCCAGGCGTCCAGCGGATCGCGGGCCAGCGTCCGACGCAACAGCTTCTCGGCCTTGTCCGCGCGATTGAGTTTGCGGAGGGCGATGGCCTTCAAGTCGCGGGCCCGCAAGTTCTCGGTATCCAGCCGCAAGCAAGCCTCAAGATGTTCCAAGGCCCTGTCCCAATCCTCCAGTCGGCAGTCCATTTCCGCCAGGGCATGATTGGCCGCGGCGGCCAGCGGCTGGTTCCACGCGGCCTTGGCAAAGGCCGTGTATGCAGCAGAGAACAGGGTCTCTTGTCGAGCCGACTCTGCGTGGGTTAACGCATCGAGTTGATAGCGCAGAGAGAGGCCCAGGTGGTAATACGGCGCGCCGTCCGGGGGATTGAGGTTGCGGCACGTGAGCCGCTGGATGGCCTTGCGGAAGTGCTTTTCGGCCTGCTCGAACTCGCCGCGGCGGAGATGCCACAGGCCCATGGCGTTGTGTACGCGGCTGTCGCCCGGATCGCGCCGCAAGGCCTCGCGCCAATAGAGCGTAGGGCAGCGCGTGGCGTGGCGATACTGGTCCAAGTGCAGGCCGGCGATGAAAAGCTCGTCGTTGCCGGCGATCTGTCGTGGGGCTGGCGGTTCCACGGCCGGCGCCGGCGCCTCGCGGGGCGTCCGTTGCCGGGGCTGGAAAGAGATGACTTCCCGTCCCTTCTCGTCGAGAACCCGCAGGACCGTTTCGCCCAGCTTCCAAGGGGGCAGGTCCTGGGGACTTTCCAGGCAGAACGGTTTGCCCGGCGCCAGGTCAACGTCCCATTCCGTATCGCCGTTGGGACTTTCCAGGCGGATCGCGGACCTGGGCAGCGGCATAGTTACGCTGACCCCGATCCGAAACCGCTCCTTGGTCAGTTCCATGTTCACCGCCGCATCGAGATTGGCGTGCTGGGCGGGCCCGATCTGCTGGATCGGATACCAGTATTGACTCCAGGTCTTCGTCTCACCGGGCCGAAGGAAGGAGAAATCGGGCTGATTGTCGCTATAGACCCCCGCCATCAACTCGATGTACGGGCCATCGCCGTCGGTGAGATTGCGGTCCCAGGCATAGCCGAACTCGTGGTTGCCCCAGGTCCATTGCTTCTTGCCCGGCGCGACGTGATGGTCGGCCACGTGGACCATGCCCGCCTGTCGGATATGATCGTAGCCGCCGAGGAAGTCCTCCTGGGAACCTAGGCACATGTACGACGTGGGCACCGGGATGTTCGCATACCACGAGAGGTCGTTGGGCGCATAGTGAATACCCGCAGGCTTACACCCCTGGCTCGCCTCGCCACAATGCGGCGGGATGAAATCGGCCGGACGCTCTTCGGCTGGCACACCGTCGCGAGCCCGACCGGCGTAATCGACTCCGTAGTAGGAACCTTCGCAGAGCGGGTAGCGGCTTATGGCCCGCCTGGCGTGGTCGGCCACATGATCGACGTCGGGCGGAAAGAACGACTGGTAGCCCTCATGGACCCGCGCAGCCGCGTTCGCCCACCAGAGGAAAGTCTGTACCAGCGGCGTGCGATTATAGGCCCGCACCTTCAACTCGATCCAGGCCTTGCCCGGATGCAGGCAGACACCGTGCATGCCCTTCATGCGGGTCAGCGGGTCGTGATCGCTGAGCCAGACGGTCTGCGAGCCGTCAGGGTGTTTTTCGACCGCATACTCGACCGGTAGAAATGTGGCCGGCCGGTGGTGCTGCGGCCAATTGAACTCGATGCCGCCGGAGATCCACGGTCCCGCCAGCCCCACCAAGGCCGGCTTGATCACCGTTTGCCGATAGATGAAGTCGTAGCCGTTGGTCTTGTCTTGGGCAATGTGGATCCGGCCGCCGATTTCCGGCAGGACCATGACCCGCAGATATTCGTTCTCCAGCCAGATGGCCGTCCAGGCCCGATCGGTCTTGGTCTCGGAAATTCGATCGGTGAAGGGCAGAGGATAAACCTTGCCGCTGCTGCCCTGGTAGACCCGCCTCTCCAGGAACATGGGGTTCTTGTCCGGGGCAGCCGGAAGATAAGTCGGAATGACCTCCTCGGTAATACGGACGGTGACACCTTCCATGAGAGGGGGCACTTCAGAGGGGCGATTTCTTGAGATATCATGACAACAACTCCCTTCCATCATACCAAGAGGAAGTGGAAGGGAGTTGTCTAAAGTCACGATATTTTGCCCATCCCCCCTTGTCTGCCATGGCGAAGCCGCTGGCGGGAGAGGCTGGAGCGTACGCTCCTACTTCGCCGGGGCAGCCTCAGCAGGTTTCGGCTGCGCCTCAGGCTTGGCGGGTTCAGCGGGCTTTGATGGTGTCGTATTGCCCTTCTTCCCCCTTGCAGCGGCAATCTGCGCCTTCTGCTCGGGGGTCAGCAGGTCCACAACCTTCTTGTGCATCTCCTTCTCCAATGCAGTACGCTGATTGCGGGCTTCTTCTCCCTGCTTCTTCTGATCGTCAGTTAACTTAACGGCGTCGGCGACAGCAGCCTTCAGGTCTTGGCCTTTCTTGCCAGCCGCTTTGGCCGCTTTCTGGGCATCGTCGCGTGCCTTCTTCTGCTCCGGAGTCAAAACGTCTTCCTTGGCATACGCATCCTTGAACCTCGGCTCGTATTCCTTCTCGAGGGCCGCGAGCTTCGTCTTCTGGTCTTCGGTCAAGGTGACCGGCCTCAGGTACCGGTCAATTGCCTGGTAGTAGGCAATGCCGCCAGCCTTCTTCTTTGCGGCGGCGCCAGCGGAATTGGCGATCAACAGGGCTCCGACAAGGGCCAAGACAGTACCAACAGTTCTCATCAGATAACTCCTACAAAGTTAATGGGAATGAAGTGCGGGCAAGCATGGACGCAGGGCCAAGATCTGCGGGAGAAAACTCAGGGTCGTCCATAAGAATTTAACCCGCAGGGTGGTTAGCCCAGATGCTGCCCGTGCAATCCAGACAATAACTTATCATGAGAATTACCGAAGTTGAAGTGCCGAGTGAAAGAATTACGGACTGTGCGTAATCCCGGTTCGGCGCGGCTTGCCCGGTTCGGCGCGGGTCTCCCCCGGTTCGGCGCGGGTCTCCCGACCCCGCCGAAATGACTGATCGAAGATCTTCCTTTTCGCCGGGAGACCTTCGGTCGGTGGCGTGGCTCGGTCGGAGACCGGCCACAACAGCGGGGCGCTTGCGATTGTCGACCGCCTCCCGGTTCGGCGCGGGTCTCCCCCCGGTTCGGCGCGGGTCTCCCGACCCCGCCGAGATGTCTGACCGAAGATCTCCCTTTTCGCCGGGAGACCTTCGGTCGGTGGCGTGGCTCGGTCGGAGACCGGCCACAACAGCGGTAATCACGGTTCGGCGCGGGTCTCCCGACCCCGCCTATCGTTCCATGACCACAAACGCCCCGCCGACCTCCGGCGGAATGCGGACCGGCTTGCCGGTGATGAGATCGACGAAGGCCCAATTCGTCTCGGCCGTGGCCAACAAGGCGCCGTCGCCGCTGCGCACAATCCGGTAGCGGCGCAGCGAAGTGACCTTCTTCATCGACGCCACCCAGGTTTCGACGACGACGTGGTCCCCGGCAAAGGCGGGCAGAAGATACTCGATGGCATGCGAGCGGACGACCCAGCCCTGGCCCAATTCGTGATAGCGCGTGCCAGGCCAGCCTTGCGCGGCGGAATGGGCCACGGCGGCGGCCTGTAGCCAGGCAATGTAGACCACGTTGTTGGCATGGCCCAGCGAGTCGATCTCGTCGGCCTGAACCGCGTGTGGATGGAAGAAGATGTCGGGCATGATAAGTACGTCAGGCCAGGGGTTGAAAAAATTGACTGGCCTGGGCCATGATGCTACCTTACAGGGACCGGATATGACGGTTCTTCCGTGGATTCCAGCGGATTCTCATTGGAGCGTATCCTATGTTTGAAGGGAACGGATCCGAACTGTTTTGTCGCCCGGCGAGTTTCTCTTGGCGACTTCGCACCGTACTGAAGGGACGACGATGAGCGGCAAGCTGCAAGGCATTTTCACTCCCAACGTAATTCCGCTGCGCGACGACGGCAGCATCAACGAGGCGGAACTGCGGCGCTATATCGACTGGCTGATTGCCAGCGGCGTGCACGGCTTGTACCCCAACGGTTCGACGGGCGAGTTCACCCGCTTCACCGCCGAGGAGCGGAAACGGATCGTGAAAATCGTCTGCGAACAGGCTGCCGACCGCGTGCCCGTGCTGGCGGGGGCGGCGGAGGCGAATGTCCGCGAGACCCTGCAGGCCTGCGAAACCTATGCCGGCTACGGGGCCCGCGCGGTGGCCATCGTCTCGCCGTTCTATTATAAGTTGTCGCCCGAGGGCGTGTATGCCTACTTCCGCGAGATCGGGCTGAACAGTCCGATCGACGTGACCTTGTACAACATTCCCATGTTCGCCAGCCCGATCGACGTGCCGACGATCCGCCGCCTGGCCGAGCTTCCGCGGATCATCGGCATCAAGGATTCCTCCGGCGACATGGCCTTCATGATGCGGATGATCGCCGCCGTGCGGCCGATGCGGCCCGACTTCACCTTCCTCACCGGCTGGGAAGCCGTGCTGGCGCCGATGCTCATGATCGGCTGCGACGGCGGCACCAACGCCACCAGCGGCGTCGTTCCGGAACTGACCCGCAAGATCTACGATCTGACGCAGGCCGGGCACTGGGACGAGGCGATGCGGGTGCAGTACCGCATGCTGGAGTTGTTCGACGCCATGCTTTACTCGGCCGATTTTCCCGAGGGTTTCCGCGCCGCGGTGGAGCTCCGCGGCTTCCGCGTGGGCGCCAGCCGCCAGCCCAAGAGCGAGAAGCAGCAGGTCGACTTCGCCGCCTTGCAAGATGTGTTGCGCTGCATCTTGGCCGAGTTCGGTTTCGTCGATCCGCCCGGCCAGGGCTGCCTGCCGCGGACCGGCAACATGGAGCAAGACCGCATCAATCAGATTGCCGCCGTTGTCGTGCAACAATTGCGCGAGCGGGGGGCGATTTAGTTACAGGCTCCAGCCCGGCCGGAACTCGGGTGTGACCAGGGCGGTGGCCTCCGGGCTGTTGCTGAACTTCATGTTCTCGCTGTCCCACTGGAGTTTCGTGCCGGCGAAGCGGCCGGCAATCACGCCCAACATGCCGATCTCCGAGAGCGGCCCGCCATAGGAGAAATCGGAGCCAGCCTTCCGCCCGGTGCGGATCGCATCCAGCCAGTCCTGGTGGTGTTCCTTGGCGCGAGGAATGCTCTTGGGCGGCCGCTTGTAGGCCCGCATTTTGGCCTCGGGGATGATCCGCACGTCGCCCGCCCCGTGCGAGCCGTAGGTGATTGTTCCCTTGTCGCCGAGCACGACCGCGCCGGTCTCGATGGGATTGCGGCCGGGCTCCAGGTTGGCGGGCCGCGGAATGTGTAGCGTGCCGCTGTACCAGTGCATGGTGATCGGCCCGCGGTCGCCCTTGGCAGGGAATTCGTAGGTGATCTTCTCGCCCTTGGGAAAGGCCAAGCCCTGGGTCTTGACGTTGTAGCCGGGCGTTTCGGAAACGATCGTCTGCGGCGACCCCAGGTCCAGCGCCCAGAAGACCGGATCGACGACGTGACAGACCCAGTCGCCGATCGTGCCGTTGCCGAACGGCACCCAGCCCCGCCACACGTAGGGCAGAAACGCCGGGCAATACGGCCGCTGCTTGGTCGGGCCAAGCCACAGGTCCCAGTCGAACGACTCGGGGATCTTCCACTCTTTCTTGAGCTCGCCCAGTTGATCGATGCCCGAATTCACCGCGCTGCAGCCGCAATGGATGGTATGCACCTTGCCGATGGCCCCGTCGCGGATCCACTCGACCAGCAAGCGGCACGATTCGAAGGAGTGACCCTGATTGCCCATCTGCGTGACGACCTTGTTTTCCTTGGCGGCCTTGGCCATCGCGCGGCATTCGGCGACCGAGTGGGCCAGCGGCTTCTCGCAGTAGACGTGCTTGCCGTGCTGCATGGCGGCGATCGCGGCCACGGCGTGGTTATGGTCGGGCGTGGCGACCACGACGGCGTCGATCTGTTTGGCCATCTTGTCGAACATCTTGCGGAAGTCGCGGAACTTCTCCGCCTTGGGATGGTCGTTGAACGAGCCGATGACGCAATCATAACGCCAGTCGGGGTCGCACAGGGCCACGATATTGTTGCCGCCCGCCACGGCGCCGACGTCGCCCCGGCCCATCGAGCCGACGCCGATGCCGGCGATATTCAACTTCTCACTGGGCGGGTTCTTACCGCTCTTGGCCACGGCGTGCCGCGGCACAAGGCTGGCCGACGCCATGGCGGCCCCCGCCGCAGCCAGAAACTCGCGACGCTTCCAGGTTGTCTTCTTCATAATATGATGTCTCCGCTTGTTGGATGGGGTGGTGTGGGATGAGCTTGGTTATCCGATCCTAACATGCGGAGCGGCCGGTGTGCAAGTAGTGTAGCAGCGTAGTAGTGTAGGCCGGAACAAGCCTCGGGGCACCCCGGGGTACCCGCTTGCGGGTCGCGGGTCGGTTCCGGCAGACGTGTCTACGGCTTGGGCAAGATCCGTGCCGGAACTGCGCAGGCTTGTTCCGGCCTACGCACCACGCGCCTACGCGGCTCGTGCCACCCTGCGCTTACTTCTCTGCTTCGACCGCCACGCGATTCTGCCGCGCGTTGCGTCCCTGGTGCGTCACGACCTCATAGTGCAAGTCGGCCTTCGCCCGGGCCGCGACGGCGGCCGTATACTCGACGGTCCGAAAATCATGGTTCTTCGCGGGCAACCCGCTGCGAAAGACGACGTCGCCGGGAAACGTGCGGCGGATCTCCACGTCGATGGCCTTCTTCGTGTAGTTTCGCAACCGCTGGGCGAACAAGGCGTGGTCGTCCCAGCCGGCAACGATGCTATTCACGCGGATTTGCACGCCCGGCTGGTCGACGCGCTCGAAGACATTCGCGCCCAGCACCTGCATCCAGATCACGTCGCGCCACGATCGCAGTTTCACCAATTCGAAAATCACCTCCGGATCGGGCCCCAGGTTCAACTCGATCTTGTCGCCGATGGGGATATACTTGATCGGCTGTCCGATGAGGAAGCTCAGCCCGTCGCGACCCGCACCCGGAGATACCGGGTACCCGCCGGGTGCCCCGTTCTGGCGAAAGAGGCGAAACGTGCCGTCGGGCAGCGGTGTGGTGCCGAGTTTCGAGTCCTTGTTGTTCGTCAGAAGGACCATCCGCACAAGGTTCTCGCCATATTCGGCCGGCCGGTAGCGGTACTGGATCTTCACCGGCACTTTGGCCGTTTCCAGGCTTCGCAGCCGCTTGGACCAACCGTTGGGGATCGTTTCCGTGCCCTCGATGGTGTAGATGAAATACTCGCCCAGGCCTTCCTTGGCGACTTCCTTCGGGGCTTGCGGTCCCCCACGCCCGCCATACGCCCAGCCTCCGTCGTCCGCGGCGCCTTTCAGGGCCTCTTCCGACTTCGTCAACTCTCGCAGGGCCTTGAGCTTCATTTCCCGCTTTTCGTGGACCGCCAGCCGATCCTTGTCCTTGCCCTGCGCCTGGGCCAACTGGGCGATCTTCTCGACCAGGTTGATCCGCCCGACGACCAGTCGGACCTGGGCGTCTTCATATTCCTCGCCCGACTGGTTATCGACCCGCACGAAGCCTTCGATACTCATCTGGGCCTCGTCGGCATCGGCGATGCCGACGTAGTCGGCCGACCAATGGATGCCGCTCGTGAAATACGTGATCTCGACCATGGCCTCGTCGTCCAGTTCGCTTTGCACGTTCCAATAGAGCATCTGTGGCTTGGTGTGGGGGAAGGTCGTGTCTAAGAGCGTCAGCTTCTCGCCGTGCGTGAGGAACCGCAGTTCGACCGACGTGGGGTCGATGAGCGTATTGGCCCAACTGAATTGCAGCGGATTCGCGCCCGGTTTGAAGCTCACCTTGCGGGTCTCGCGGACGAGCGTCAGGTCTTCGGAGTTATAGATCGTAAGCTGCACCGTATTGCGGTTGGGTATCGTCGATAGGTCGACGTTCTCTGCGTGGGCCACGGCACTGACCGCAACTAATACGGCAAGATTCAGGATACTCCACTTCATCGTGATTATTCCTTGTCGTTGACCACCGCCGTAGAGTGGGCCGAGTGAAACGAGTCCCACGAGATCGACGCCGGAAGATGGCGGGACTCGTTTCACTCGGCCCACCCTACAACCTCCCTCTACGGTTTGACCGCAGCCCGCTCGATGGTCACGTTGTTCTGCTTGGCGTTGTGGCCCTGCCGTTGAACGACCTCGTAGAGCAACTCCGCTTTTTCGGCCGGTTTGACCGCTGCCGTGTACTGCACGGTCTGGAAGTCGTGATTCTTGGCCTCCAACTCGCTGCGGAAAACCACGTCGCCGCCGAAGGTCCGGTGGATTTCCAGGTCGATCGGCCTCTTCGTGTAGTTCCGCACGCGCTGGCAGAACAGGGTGTGATCGTCCCAGCCGGCAACGGAGCTATTGACCTCGATCTGCAGGCCCGGCTGATCGACGCGGCGGAAAATGTTGGTGCCGTTGACCAGCGTCCAGAGCGCGTCGCGCCACGTTCGCAGCTTTACCAGCTCGAAGATTACTTCCGGGTCCGCCCCCAGATTCAGCTCGATCTTGTCGCCGATGGGCACATACTTGATCGGCTGGGCGACGAGGAAGCTTAGCCCGTCGCGCCCGTTCTTGCGGAAGACGCGAAACGTGCCGTCGGGCAGCGGCGTCGTGCCGAGTTTCGATTCCTTGTCGTTGGTCAGCAGGTACATCCGCATCAGTCCTTCACCGTATTCGGCGGGACGGTAGCGATACTGGATCTTCACCGGCACACTGGCCGCCTCCAGGCTCCGCATCCGTTTCGACCAGCCATTGCGGATCGTCTCGGTGCCTTCGATGGTGTAGATGAAATACTCGCCGAGCCCCTCCTTGGCGACCTCCTTGGGTGCTGCCGGCTTTTTCGCAGGCATGGCGGCCACGGCCATATCCGCCGCCGGGAGTTCCATGGCCTTGCGCAGGGCCTCGCCGCGGAAACGGGTCTTGGCCGCATCGTCGAGCCGCCCCACCTCGGCGACCGGGATGCGGGCCAATTCGGCGATCTTCTGCACGAGGTTGATCCGCCCCACGACGAGGCGGACCTGGGCGTCTTCGTACTCTTCGCCGGAATTGTTGTTCACCCGCACGAAGCCTTCCAGGCCCAACTGCGATTCCTCCGGGTCGGCAATGCCGATGTAATCGGCCGACCAACTGATGCCGCTGGTGAAATAGGTGATCTCGATCGTGGCCTCGCCGTCCAGTTCGCTCTGCACGTTCCAATACAGCATCTGCGGCTTGGCGTGGGGGAAGGTCGTATCGAGCACGGTCAGCTTCTCGCGGCTGGTGCGGAACCGCAACTCGACCGACGTGGGGTCGATCAGCGTATTGGCCCAACTGAATTGCAGCGGATTGGCGCCCGGCTTGAAGGTCACCTTGCGGGTCTCGCGGACGAGCGTCAGGTCTTCGGAATTGTAGATCGTAAGCTGCACGGTATTGCGGTTGGGCACGGTCGACAAATCGACGTTCTCCGCCCGGACCGCAGGGGCCAGGAGGAGTACCGCTCCCAGTGCCATGGTTCCAAAGATCGGTGTATGTCGCATGGGGTTTTCCTTTGCAAATGAGGATTATCGTTTCAGGTGCCACTGTTGTGGCCGGTCTCTGACCGAGCCGTTGTGGCCGGTCTCTGACCGAGCCACGCCACCGACCGAAGGTCTCATGGCTCAAGGCGGAGACCATCGGTCAATCGTCTCGGCGGGGTCGGGAGACCCTCGCCGAACCGCGGGGTGCCACTGTTGTGGCAGGTCTCTGACCGAGCCACGCCACCGACCGAAGGTCTCATGGCTCAAGGCGGAGACCATCGGTCAATCGTCTCGGCGGGGTCGGGAGACCCTCGCCGAACCGCGTCTCGGCGGGGTCAGGAGACCCTCGCCGAACCGCGGGGTCGGGAGACCCTCGCCGAACCGGTGTCTACCGCCAGTAGTAATTCCACATGTACTTCAGGTCCACGCTCTTGCCGGGCTCCAGGTCGAGCGTCCACGTGACCTTGGCCATGCCGTTGAAGTGCGTCCACCAGTGTGGCCACGAATACCAGCCCCACCAGTACGGATACCCGCTCACCGGCCCTGGCGAGTCGTCCTCAAAGACGTTTTGCATCTCGACGATGCCGTCGTGGTCGGCCTGTGTGGCGTTGCCCAGCACGTTGCGCGTGACCTCGATCCTGGCCGGCGCGGCCCGGTTGTTCGTCAGCTTGATCGTGCCTTGCAGGTTGATCTTCGCGTAGGTATTGCCTTCCCAGTTGGCCGCGTTGTGCTCTTGCGCGGTCTCCTTGTCGGATTTCTTCACCAGGATGTCCACGGCCGTCGTAATGGGCAGGTCCAGGCTGCCGCCGATGGAGGTGTAGGTCGTCATACCCTGTCCCAGCACCTGGTTGCCCTTGAGGATCAGGGCAGGGGCCGTGGTGATGGGGTACTTGCTGCCGTTAGTCACGCGGATCTTGTGCATGGCCTTGGGGGCCAGGAACAGCTTGGCGATCTCGGACTGTTGCTGGTTGTTGAAGTTCCGCCAGACCTCGGGCGGGGCGCGAAGCCGATGTCGACCGTGAACAGGTCCTGGTACTTCAGGTCGAACGACGCCACCGGCACGACCATCCGCTGGCCCTTTTTCAGCGTGACGTGCCGCAGCGTGTAGACGAACAAGTCCTCGCTTTTCTCCGAGCCGCCGACTTCGGGGCCCAGGTCGCGCCCGGTCGCTTGGGGTTGTTCAACGGGCCGGTTCATGGGGACTGCCACTTGGCTCATGATTGCGTTGGAAAACGCATATTGCGTCTGCACGTCGCGGCGGAAGTTCGGCGAGAGCTGGGCCACCGTCTGGCCCAGGCCCATCGGGTCGGCAGTGTCGGCGAAGGAGAAAGTGGGCACGCCGACGACCAGGTTGGCCGTCACGTCCTGGAGGTCGGCCAACTCATTGATCAGCGTGGCTTCGAGTTGGACCGTCGCGCCGCCCTTACCGTCGATGACGAACTTGTAGGCGGGAATCCAGCGAATGCCTTTTTGCAGATACAGCAGGCCCACGTCGGCTTGCTTGCCGGGCTTGCGATCGCCCCAATCGAGCTTGAGCCGCAGCAGGTTGCGGAACTCCTCACTGGCAAAAGCCGCCTTGTGCGAACCGCGGAAAGTGACCTGCTGAATGCGATCGATGCTGACGGCCTTCACGCCGCCGCTCGTCTTGAGCAGGATGATACTGCCCTTCTGCGGCAGCTTCTCGCCCTCGCCCGGCGGGGCGTTCGCTTCCAATTCCTTCGAGCCGCGCTGGGGAAGGCCGACAATCGTGGCCGTGTACGTGAGCCCCTCAGGGTTCCGCGCGGCGCCGGCCAGCGGCGTTTCATTGACGATCACCTCCGCGCCGATATTGCCTTCCAACAGTTCGGGCAGGCTCAGCGACGTCCGCTCCACCAGCACCTTCCGCTGTCCGGCCACCACGCCCGTCAGCTTGACGTCTTTGTCGGCCGAGTAGGGCCAGAAGGTGCCCAGCACCGGCGCGGGCAGGTAGTCCATCAGCACGTCGCCCGATCCCTCGACGGGCATTTTGCCCTGGTGCAGCATCAAGGCATGGCCGTCTTTGAAGACCGTCACCTCGCGGACGGGCATCTTGGCCAGCGCGCTGAGCGGCGCCGCCTCATCGCCCCAGGCCAGGGATCCGCAAAGCCCGATGAGGGCGGTTATGGGAAGAGAAGTCCGTAAATGCATGATTCTCCCTTTCTTACCATTCGTTCTTGAGGACCAGATGGAGGTGGTTGGCCTTGTCGTTCTTGAGCACGTAGTGCATCGGCACCAGCAGCTTGTTCTGCGGCCGATCGAGGTAGCCGTGGGCCTGGGGATCGCACGTATAGGTCTTCTTGACCGGCACCTCGGCATACTTCTCGACCAGCATCTCCTTGGTCTCGTTGATGCCGATCGGCTTGAGGAACCGCGGCCCGAAGCCGGCCCAAAGCCCGGTCGAGCCGAACGACTCGTTGGCCAGGTTCTGGATGCGAATATACTCGGAGAGGACGAGGGTCTTCTCGTCGTTGGCCGCGATCGCCCGATAGTTGAAACTCTTGTTCATGTTGCCCAAGATATAGCTGATCCGCACGCGGGCCGAACCGGAACCGCTGGACGAGACCTGCCAGACCAGCGACGGTTCGTTGGGCGGATAGCTGACCGAGAGGACTTTCACGTCCAGGGCTGGCTTCTCTTTTTCGGCGGCCTTGGCATCGGCCTTCGCCCCGCCATCGATCCCCCCCAAGACGCGGAAGACGATCGTGCCCGGGTCGATCTGGGTGTTGGCCCAGGAGAAGTCGACCTGGTTCACGCCACGGACCAGGGGCACGATGCGTTCCTCTTCCACGAGGGTGGCGTTTGGGTTGTCGAGCTGAATTTCCACCCGCTCCCGCACGGGCAGCGTGATGAGTTTGATGCGGGCCAGGGCTGTCGACGGCAGGGCCGAAACCACTGCCACAACCAGCCAAAGAGGTAGATTCCGAGATCGCATGGCTATGCTCCGAGGGTTATTCGTTGGTAGTCCGCCCGGGCACCATGTCGGGCACCATGTCGGGCACCATTAGCCATGGCCGTGGTCGGGGTTGGCGGAAATTGGGATCAGCTAAAGCCGGGACTACGAACGACTTGGCAATACTCCGAGGGTTAGACAAGTACTCTTTGTATAGAATAGGTCAAAAAACCCCCCTGATTGGGCGAGAGGGGGGGCAGATGGCGAGTATTCGCCACATTCGCTGGAAGAATAGACGTTTGCCGCGGCAAGAAGTTCCTCAAGGCCAGAAAATTCAAGTAGCGTGGGCCGAGTGAAACGAGTCCCACAATGAGCAAGGCGGGAAGATGTTGGGACACGTTTCACTCGGCCCATCCTACGGCTTGCTAAGTGACCACGGCCCGCTCAACCAAGGCTTGGATCTTCTCCCGGCCGGTACGGGCGACCGTCAGGCCATCCTGTTTCCAGTAATCGCGATTGAACAATTCCAACGAGAGCATGCCGTTGTAGCCGATGGCGTGCAAGTCGCGGAGCAGCGTCAAGATCGGCGCGGCGCCGTCGCCCGGATAGACGCGATCGGAATCGTTCGCCTTCTCCCGGGTCGAGCCGGCCGGATAATCGTTCACGTGCAGAACGTGGAGCGCGGCGCCGTTGAAGACCCGCACGCCGGCGAAAGCGGAGCCGCCTTTGAAGATGTGGAAGATGTCCAACAGGCCGCAGGCATCGGGGTGGCCGACTTCGACGAGCACGTAGGCGATGTGGCTCATTCGCGAGAGCGTCTTGGCCCCGCCCCACATTTCCAGCTCCGGGACAATGCCCAAGGGGCGGCTCAGGTCGAGCAACTTGCCGTACCGCTCGGCCACGCGGCGAAGATCGAGCGCGACGTTGTAGGCCCCGCTGGGCGGCGCGGCCATACGAATGCCGCCGATCGAGGCCACCAGGTTGGCGTCGCGCTTCCATTGCTCCAGCCCGGCGGTGCGGCGGGCCTCGTCGTCGTCGATCCAATCGGCAAAACCGATCGCGCTGGGCACGGTCAGGCCCAGGTCGGAGATGCGTTTCTTCAGATCGGCAGCCTTCCCGCGGCCCGTCACCTCGCGATGGAGCTCCTCAAGCCACGGCTCGATGGCGTGATAGCCGGCCTTGGCGGCGATCTCGACCTCCTCGGCCAGCGATTGCTTCTGGCGGCGGATCGTGGCCGTGTTCAGGCTGAACTTGAACCCGTTCCAATGGTCCTTCGGCTTGGGGGCAGTCTCGGCGTAAACCTGCCCGCCCGCGCCGATCGCGGCGGCGGCGATGCCGGTCTGGGTGAGCATGGCGCGACGGCTGATAGGAGTGCTGGTGGTCATGGATTGCGTGGTTTCCTTTCGATTTGCGTTTGGGGGGCCGACCTACGGCTTTATCCCGGCTAGTTTCTTGATCTCCTTGCGCTTGGGGGCCGAGGGCTGGGCGCCCATGCGGGTCACGGAAATTGCCGCGGCCGCGCTGGCAAAGCGAACCGCCTCGGCCAGCGGCTGCTGCCTCGCCAAGGCCACGGCCAATGCGCCGTTGAAGACATCACCGGCCGCCGTCGTGTCGACCGCTTGGACCTCAAACCCGGGCACCAGGGCCCAGAATTCCTCGCTGGCCACAAAGGCGCCGCGGGGCCCCAGCGTGATGATCACGGTCTTGATCCCACGGGCCAAAAGACTATCCGCGGCCCGTTCCGCCGAAGCGTTGTCGGTTACCTGGATGCCGGTAAGCAGCTCGGCCTCGGTCTCGTTGGGCGTAAGGATGGAGACCAGTCTCAATAACTCATCGGGCAAGGGACACGCCGGGGCCGGATTGAGGATCACAGGCACGCCCGCCTTGGCGGCGATTTCGGCGGCGGCTTGCACCGTGGGCAAGGGCGTTTCAAGCTGCATCACCAGCACACTCGCGGAAGCGATGGCTTGCCGTGCCTTCCGCACGTCGGCTGGGCTAAGGTTGCCGTTCGCTCCGGAGGCCACGGCGATGCTGTTCTCGCCATCGCGGGCGACGAAGATCAGTGCCACGCCGGAAGGACTTGCCTTGTCGCGAAGGACATGATCGACACAGATACCGTCCTTCTGAAACCCGGCCACGGCCTGATCGCCGAACATATCGCGTCCCACCCGGGCCACGAAGGTCACGTCGCCGCCCGCCCGTGCGGCCGCAACCGCCTGGTTGGCCCCCTTGCCGCCGGCCGCCATCACGAACTCGCCGCCCAGGATCGTCTCTCCCGGTCGCGGAATATGGTCCAGTTTGATGACCATGTCGGTATTGGAGCTGCCGACGACAACGATCGATTTCTTGCTCATGATATGTCCCTCACCCCCTGCCCCTCTCCCATCCTGCCGTACCCGGCAGGCGGGCGAGGGGACCTATAGTTTGGATGCGATTAGAATTCCGAGGCCGAGCAGGTAAAAGGCAAACATCGCCGCCAGCAGCGGATTGGTTCCGCGGGGCGCCTTGTGAAACTCTTTCCAGACAAAAACGCCCCAGAAGGCGCCGATCATCGTCGCCCCTTGGCCCAGGCCATAGGAAAGCGCCGGGTTGGTTTTGGTCGAGGCAATGAGATTGAAGCTCATGCCGACGTTCCAGATCGCTCCACCCAGGATCCCGATCGCGTGCAGCCGGGCGTTGCCTTTGCTGAAGTAATCGCCCAGCGGCACCGGGTCGCCCGAAAGCGGCTTGAGCATCATGATCGTATTCCAGAGGAAGTTCGACACCAAGACACCCGCCGAAAACAGCACGATGGCGGTGTAGGCGGTTAGTTTTCCGGCTTCCGGGAGCCTGCTCGATGGATCAATGTCGCCCACCGCCCCGGCAACAAAGCTGTAGAACCAGCCCATGAGCAAACCGGCCACTACCGAGAGGACAATCCCCTTGACAGGCGTCTTTCGATCGCCGCTGGCGAGCCGCTTGTACGCCACCGCATCCAGGAGAATGGCAACCATCACCGCCCCAACTCCAGCAGCCAACATCGGCACGTTACCCGCGGGCTTGGAGTAGTAGGTCGTGATGACCCCCAGCACTAGCGCCAAACCGACTCCCACCGGGAAGGCGACGGCCAGTCCGGCGATGTCGATTGCCGCCACCAGGAGGATGTTCGACAGATTGAAGATCACTCCGCCGAGGAACGCCGAACCGAGCCACTTGGCATCGGCCTGGCGCAGATCGGCCAGGAAGGACCGACCACCGCTGCCCACGCTGCCCATGGTGAAAGCGAGCACCAGGGCCAGGAGCATGACACCGATCGCGTAGTCCCAATAGAAGAGCTGGAAACGCCATTCCTTGCTGGCCAGCTTCTGGGTATTGGCCCACGAGCCCCAGCAGAGCATCGTGATGATACACATCGCGACCGCCAGGGGATACGACTCCACGATAAACATGATTGGCTCTGATCGTTAAGTGTTATGGTTCCGCACTACTCGGCAAAGGCTGCCAGCCCCGCGCACGACGAAAATGCCTGCCTGGGATTATCGCCGCAGGCGGGCTTGCCGGCAACCCGCACAGCAATCGCCTGGACCGGCGCCGACAAACGCAACGCAAACTGCCGGCCGGCCGTCAGGTTTCGACTGCTCGAGGAAGAGGTCGACGGGTAGTCGGCCAACTCGCCAATGGTTTCCCAGGGTCCGTCTTTCTGTCGCTGGATCTGCACCCGCGGTTTACCCTGGCTGCAATCGAACCAGCCGCCATCATGGAACGTCTTGCCATGGGCAAAGACGACCCGGCGGAAACTGACCGGCGCGGGCAGCGTCACGGCAAACCAATCTTCGTCGGCCGGATGCCCGTCGAAGGTTACGACAGGGCTTTGCAGGTCGTCGTCAAGGATCGAGCCGGCAAGATTCCCCTGCCGCGAACGGCTCGCCTTGCCATCGGCGAGCAACGAAGCGGTCTGAACGGCCGCCACGCCCGGGGCTCGCATCCAGATCCGATACTCGCCACCGCCCGCGCCGGCGTCGGCGAAGGGGACGAAAACCGCGGTTTGCGGATCATTTCCTTTTCCCCCGACAACTTTGGCCTCGAAGGCCAGCATCCCGCCCGGCTTAAGGGTCAACAACGGTCGCGAGTCCACCAGGCCGAGCGTCTTCGCCGGCGGAAGCCCCGGATTATTCTGCTGGTCGAAGGCCAGCACGAACGGTCCCCAGGCAAGGGCCGCGCGCCCGGCGTTGCCGTACTCACCGAGAATCAGCTTGGGTCCGAGATGGAAGGCAACGGCAATCTGATCGCCGCTCTTCCATTCCCGCGAAGGCACGACAACCCAACCGGCCGAATCGGTCGTGTACCTCTGATCGCCAACCTGGACTTCCATGGGTGCCGCCCAGGCGGGGATGCGGACTTTGACGCCGAACTTCGCCGGACTGCCCGGTCGCAGCGTTATCGTCGAACGCCCGCTGCGCGGAAATTCACTCGCCTGCTCGACCTTGACCTTTTGCCCTGCCAGATCCAGCGTGACCTGCGATGATTCGAGGGTATTCACCAGCAGCGTGTCGTCGCCCTCGGCGCGACCGCGGAGATAGACCGGCCGATGGTCGATCCGCGCCACCATGAGGTGCTCGCCGCCGCGCAGATACGCCGTTTGCGGGGCGAGCGCCATGCCTCGCGGACCGCTGGAATGGCAGCAGTTGATTCCCTTGTCGTAGGGCTTCCGGCCTTCCAAGGGCGTGAAGTAGCACCAGTCGTCGCCCCGCGGATGCTGGGCCGCAGCCAAATGATTGTAGAGCGTCCGCTCCAGTTCGTCGCCATATTTCGCCTCGCCGGTCAAACGGAGCAGTTGCAAGTTGAATTGGATCCAGGTCGTGGTGACGCACGTCTCGCCGATGTTGCTGTTCGCCGTGTTCGGTAGCTTGTGGTCATCCTGGAAATGCTCGGAGTTGCTCGCGGTGCCCGTGATGTACAGGCGGTTCTGGACGATATCCTGCCAGGCGTTGCATACCGCTTGCAGCAACTCGCGGTCGCCGGTCGCGCGGACCAACTCGCAAAGCCCGACGAGGTTGGAAAGCATCTCGTAGGCCTTGCCGTTGGCCGTCTTGTCGACCCGCTTCGTCTTCAACAGGCTGGCCACGATCTTCGGCCCGTTGGGCTCGTCCCACGACTTGACGATGTAACGGGCGAACTTCAAATAGCGATCGTCGCCCGTGGCCCGGTAGAGCAGAACGATCGGTTCCAACACGCTCGTCGACGCCATGCCCATGTGCGTGCCGGCCGCCAGAATGCTCTTCTTTGCCGGAAAGGTGGCGATGAGCAGATCGGCCATCTTGCGGCAGGCCGCCAAGGCCGCCTTGTCGCCCGTGTATTGATAATACGTCATCAGGCCGATCAGATTGTACTTGTGCGACCAGAACGTCCCAATCGGCGTCGGGGAACAGCCCGAACCGCTGGTCGGCCGCGTAGGTGCCGAGATATCCGTCGGGCTCCTGGCAGGCGATCAGTTCGGCGGCGGCGCGGTCCAGCTTGTCTTTCAATCGCGGATCGCCCGAGTAGGCCCAGGCCAGCGTGGCGGCATGCATCCACTTGCCGATGTGTTCACCGATCCAGGGGTGGCTGCCCGGCCGCTTGTGGTATCCGCCCAGGAGCGGCACGGTGTCAACGACGAGCAGTCGCTTGCTCTCGTTGGCGTCGATCCGCGCACCCAGCCAGCCGTTGATGTGAATGTCCGATGGAGACAGTACCTCCGCGGCGTCGCCAAAGACAGAGGCGACCTTGGGCGGCACCGGCTCGACGCCGCGACCCGCAAGCGGGCGCGCCGGCGCGGCGGGGCCTGCCGCAGCGATGGTCAATGCAGTAAACAGCGATAAAGGCCTTGTGAACATGAATTCTCTCCTGACACGAAACTTACCCAGTCGCTCGTAGTCCCGGCTTGAGCCGGTTTGGAGGCCGCCAATTCCGCCAACCCCGACCAAGACCACGTCCATGGGTACATCGTACCCGACATGGTGCCCGACATGGAGCCCGGGCGGGACTACGAGCGCTCAATCGTTTCTCCTGCACGAAGTACAAGCATACTTGCCGGGCAAGGAGAATGAAAGCGTTGCCCGTGTGCGGCATGTCCAATCTCCCTCGCTCTCGTCCCGCGGGGAGGGTGTTGGGACAGGTCCCTGCTCCGATGGCTCCCCTCTCCACGACCAGCCGACCCACGACCCGCAAGCGGGTACCCCAGGTGCACATAGTACCCCGGCGATGGGTATGAGATGAGGGCCCTGTTCCCTGCTCCCGACTCGATCACATGCCGCCTTTGGTGGTTTTGTCCGGCAACGGCGTCGGACATCAAGCCCAATAAACGCAGTTCTCGTCGGAGAGAAGTCATTATGTACCAGCGACTTGCAACGACGCCGCGCAACTCCTGCGCGACAAATTGTCCGGCAACGTGTACGGAATGTGTCCGGATACCCAAGACGTAACTCCCAATCCCGAAACGGCTTACAGTCCCAGGACAGGCGCTGCCCCAAGGTCTTTGGAGTCGGCGGCGCTTCATGGCGTTCATTCTTCACCTGGATGGTCATAAACCGCCGACTGCGTCAAGCGCGCTTGCCTCGAAATGGCGGTTTGCGCACGGGATTTCCGCCGGGGAACGGTTTGCACTGGTTACTCTTCGCATCGAAAACCTCAAATCTCGGATAGCTACTGGGAGAACAAGGAAGCGTATCAAGACGTTATTCGTCGAAACCGGCCCTGCTTATTCCTGAGAACCGTAATTATCCATAAGTATAACATTTTGTCAATAGGCAGGCAGCCGATTTTCCGGTTTTTTCTAGAGGAAGTTGCCACCAACGCCGCAAGTGGCTTGGCAGCAAGGGGTTACGTCGCCAGGGAGAATCCGCGCGGGGCCGGAATTCCGACGCGTCGCGGCTCGACAAGCCATCGATGATCTCGGATCGGAAATCTCAAATCATCGCCGGCTATCGCCCTACCAGGCGTCGAATTATACTAGGGGTGCGTCTATTTCCAGTTTATTTCCGGAAGTAATAGAGGCTGTCCGCGCGTCATGCGCCATGGTCGAAACGCCGACATCCTTTGCCACCTTGCGGATGGGCCGAGCTTGACCGTCCTGGCGAAAACCTTTTCGCACCCGATTCCAGGCGTAACGAAGGACGCAGGCTGTTCTAGCTACGGCGCGGGCGGCATACGCTGCGGTTTGCACCATTATGTTCGATCGAACACCGAAGCCAGAACCACCGGAGACGTATCGTGAAGAATCAAATCGTTCAGGACCTCTTTGTCCTGCTGACGATCATTTTTGCAGCACTCGCCACGACGAGTCATGCGAGTCCGATTTCCACCAACCCGGCCGATTATGCCATCGTCGGGGAGAATGGCGTGTCGTTGAACTCTTATAGCACGGTGCTGGGCGACGTTTACAGCCGCGGCGATCTTAACCTCCAGTTCGGTTACGGGATTCAGCAGCCCAGCCAGAATGCCGGAAACATGATTTCCACGGGCAACGTCAACGTGGGCTTGTTGAGCAACGTCACCGGAAATATCTATGCCAATAGCGGCGTGAGCCTGAACGGCGATGACACGATCACGGGCAACCTAGTTTATGGAACGAATTACACCACCTCATCGAGCGGCAACGTGGTTAGCGGCACGGTCACTCAAGCGGCGAATAGCGTTCCGGCGATCAGTCTGCCGAACTCGATAAGCTTCACCCCGGGCACGAACGACATTACGACAGGAAGCAATCTCACCCTCGCGCCAGGCAGCTACGGCAACATAACCGAGAATGGACTTTACCAGAACATCTACCTGTCGTCCGGGGACTACTATCTCAAGTCGCTCAATGTTCTCGAAGCCAGTCACCTGTATCTCAACGTCACCAATGCGCCCATTCGGGTGTTCGTCCAAGGCAACATCAACTTTAACGGCTACCTGACCGCCTACCTGAACGGCCAATCTTCCGGCACTTCCAGTCTCGCAAGTTCGGTGCTTTTCCAAACGGGCGGGAATTTCAATTTGAACTCGCCGCTCTACGAATTCTACGGGTCCGTTTTCGCCCCGAGCGGATCGGTTTCGTTGAACGGAAATCAGATGGACGGCTCGATCATGTCGTCGGGATCGGTAAGTGCCACGATCTACCTCACCAGGCAACCATACAACTGGTCGAACCTGCCCGTCCTATCGATTGCCACGACGAGCGCTACGGTCATTACGGGCGGCACGGCGGATCTGGGCGTATCGCTCACGAACCTTGGGATTTCCGGCGGCGGCGCCGTGAATTATGCGCTCGCGGCAACGGTTTCCTCCGGGAGCCTGGCCGGCATCCAATCGTTCTCGCAAAGCGCGACGCTGGCTGCGCAGGCCAGCCAGACGATTATTTCCATGCCGACGGCTTCCGCGAACATCGGAGTCAACGCTTTGACCATCGTCGCAACCGCCGCGACCGCGTTCAATCCCGTCCAGAGCGCGACGGCGTCGCTCACGGTCCTCGATCATGCGGCGCCGGTCCTGAGCGCTTCCTTGGCGAGCACCGGACGAGTGATGCGGAACACGGCGAATGTGACCGGCTCCGCCACGCTTTCGAACTCCGCGGGAAACTACCGTGCCGGACTCCTGATCACGAGTCTGTCGCCCGGTCTGAGCGGGCCTTCGGTGGGCAATCTTATTGCCAGCGGCGGCGGCATAACCGTAACCGGCAGCATCAATACTTCGCTCACCGGCACGGTGTCGTCGGCGTATACGATCGGCGTGAGCGACGACCAGACCATCCTCGGCGCAGCAACGCTGCCCAGCCTGGCCTTCACGGTCACAGGAACGGTGCTTGACAATCGGCAGGTCGCGGCCCCAGCCGTCACGAACCTGGGTTTCGTTCACGTTGGGGGCGTGGCTTCGCAAACGCTGCTTCTCTCCACGACGGGCGATGACAATCATTACACGCGGGTTACCGTCGCCGATTCCGCGGCGGCGGACGCCAACGGCATCCTTGTCAGCGGCGGCAGCCCGGCCCTGCGGTTTGGTTACGACGGCATGTCAGACTTGCGCGCGATCGGTGGAACGCTTGCTGGTTCGCTGCCCATTGGCAGCTTCAGCGGTTCGCTATCGCTCACGGCGGGCACGGAATCGGGCGTGATGGGAACTCAGTCGCCAACGAACGTCGTTGTCAACTATGTGGGCTATATTTACTCCGGCAAGGCCGCGTGGCGCAATTCGGCCGGTGGAAGCTGGGGCACGATGACCAATTGGCAAGACACTCAGGCCGGCGGGCCCAGCGGTGGGGCCCCCGGCATCAGCGGCTTTGCCGGCGACACCGCCTCCTTTGGCGATTCCATCGGCAGCGCGGCGGCGACCGTGTCGCTCGACGGTCAGAACCCCGTTCTCAGCAGTTTGTCATTCGGCACCCACCTGGGAGGTTCGTACAACATCACGTCCGGCAGCGGCGGCGAGCTCACCGTCAGCGCCGGGACCGCCGATTCGGTGATTACCGTCAATGGCGGCAATCATCAAATCTCCGCCCCACTGGTGCTTGCGAATACCGCCGATTTCAATGTCGTCAATCCGCAGGATAGCCTGACAATCACCAGCAACTTCGGCGGCCAAAATCCCGTCAACAAGCTCGGCGCCGGTTTGCTCACGATAACGGGCACAAGAAGTCCGTTGGCCATGACCACGATCACTGGCGGGACATTGCAGGGCAATGCCTCGAACGTGACCAACGTGACGAACAACGGCGCCCTCATCCTCAATCAAGCGAGCGACGCCACCTACTCGGCAAGCATGTCCGGCAGCGGCAGTTTCATCAAGTCGGGCACAGCCCGGCTGATGCTCGCCGCAGCCGATAATCTCAGCACGACGGGCCCCATCACGGTCCAACAAGGCACGCTTACTGCGCCGCTGGGGATACCGCATAACGGAGGCGGCATCCAGGTTTCGGCCGGAGCAACCTTGGAAGCGGCGAAAAGCGTCGTCCGCGCGGTTTCGGGAAACGGCGCCGTCACCGCCATCGGCGACATGACCATTGGGCAGTCTTCGCTCGCCGGACAGTTCAACCAGGGGGGCGCGGCCGGCGTCGGCGGCACACTCAATGTCGGCGGGAATGCCGTGGTCGTCCTTTCCGCCGACACGGCCATCCTCGGCAGCCAGACGAACATCACCGACGGCGGCAGCCTGACGACGCTCAACGGGGCGCAACTCGGCAACCCCTCGTCGTTGGACGCCAGCAAGGTCCTGACCGCCACCGGCGGCGCCACGATCAACGGCAACTTCGTCAACAACGGCCTCGTGAACGGGCCAACCGGCAGCGGCCAGTGGCTGAAGTTCACTCAATTTGTCAAAGGGGCCGGCAGCACGACAGGGGATGTCGAGTACGCCGGCAGCTACAGTCCCGGCAATAGCCCGAACGCCGTCTTCGTGCAAAACGTTCTCCTCGATTCCACAAATACCCTGATTATGGAGCTTGCCGGGAACGTGCCGGGCAGCGGGTACGACCAGCTCGAAATTTCGGGACAGGCGACACTCAACGGTACGCTGGACCTGAACCTGCTGAATGGTTTCACGCCATCGGCGGGCGAGAGTTTCGATTTGTTCAACGGTAGTACAGTGGGCAGCTTCAACCAAGTCAACCTACCGACATTAGGCAACGGGTTGAGCTGGAGCACGAGCAATCTTTACACCAGCGGTGTGGTCAGCGTGGTTCCCGAGCCCTCCGCCTTCGCGCTGCTCGGTGCGGGTGTCCTCTGCCTGCTGGGCTGTGGGTGGCCGCGACGCAAGGCATAGTTTGTGCGATCGACAAACCGAGCGGGAATCCGGCGCCGCCCCATCTCCTTAGGTCCAGGCGAAGAATAACTTCCTGATTTGGCCAAGGCGCATAAAATAGGCAAAATCGGATGCCTGGGCAATCTCCGGCTCGTGAAAAACCTGGCGAAAGCTTGAAGACATTGCTTCGGCTTGTGCTATACTGTGGGGAAGTTTTCCCTTGTCATTTCCAAAACCACGGAGGGTGCTATGGCTGTTACCCGTATTCGTATTCCGGAGTGGGCAAAATCCCAAAAAACCGACAATCGCCTCGAATTGAGCCTGTCGGAGATCGACCTGGTCGTGCGTACCGTGAATTGCTTGGAGGACCACGGTATCTTCACCGTTGAAGATCTGCTGAACTCCACGCCGAAGCAGTTGCTGGAAATTCCCAACCTCGGCGAGAAAACGCTCGATACGATTTACTTGGCCTTGGAAAAGATCGGCTTCTACCGCCCGGGGCGTCAGCCCGCCACGCCCGTGCAGGTCCAGTTGCCGTCCAAGGCGTTTGCTCTGATGGAAGAAGATTGACTTACGCATTAGGCATACCATCATGAAAAAAGATCTGCTTGCAAGACAGGCCCTTGGTCTTTCCTTGGGTCTGACGGTGATTGTGTTCTGCCATCTGGCGAGTGCCGCCGATTGGCCGCGATTCCACGGACCCGACGGTCGCGGCATCAGCCTCGACAAGGCCCCGCTTCCCGTCGCCTGGAGCGAAACCGAGAACCTGAAATGGAAGGCCAAATTGCCCGGGCCGGGATCGTCCAGCCCGATCGTGATCGGCCAGCGGGTTATCGTAACCTGCTGGAGCGGCTACGGCGTCGACCCCGGCGGCGAGGGCGATGAAAAGGACTTGCGGCGGCACGTGCTCTGTTTCGACCGCGACACGGGCAAGATGCTCTGGGACCAAGTGGTCAAGCCGGTCCTGCCCGAAGATCCCTACTCCGGCCAGTTCACCCAGCACGGTTATGCCTCGCACACGCCGGTCTCCGATGGCAAGCGGATCTACGTCTTCTTCGGCAAGACGGGTGTGCTGGCCTTCGATCTGGAAGGCAAGCAGCTCTGGCAAACGAGCGTCGGCACCGGTTCGGACCGGCGCAACTGGGGTACGGCGTCCAGCCCGATCCTGTATAAGAACCTGGTGATCGTCCCCGCGTCGGTCGAGAGCCAGTCGATGGTGGCCCTGAATCAAGAGGACGGCAAGGAAGTCTGGCGATACCACGACAGCAGTCTCACCAGCACCTGGGGCACGCCGGTCCTGGTCGATTGCGGTCAAGGCCGCACCGATCTGGTGATTGCCGTGCCCTACAAGGTTTTGGGCCTGAATCCCGATACGGGCAAACTCCTCTGGCATTGCGAGGGACTCGATTCCGATTCGATTTGCTCAAGCGCGCTTGCCGGCGAGGGGATCGTCTACGTCCTGGAGACCGGGCCGCGGGGCGGCGGCACGCTGGCCGTTCGCGCCGGCGGCGAGGGCGACGTGTCGCAGACCCATATTCTTTGGCGCGGCAAAGAACGGACGCGGATCGGCACGCCCGTGCTGGCCAATAAGAAGATTTACGTCGTCAACAGTCGCGCGGCGGACTGTCTTGACACGGCCTCGGGCAAGTTGGTTTCGCAAACCTCGCCCAGCGGCGGGCCGCCGGCTGCGGAAGCACAACCGGGCGGACCGCGCCCTGGTGGAGGGCGACCCGGGGGCGGAGGACCAGGCGGCGGAGGCCGAGGCAAAGGACGCCCCGGTGGAGGGCGACCGGGCGGGGGGATGATGGGCCAGGATTATTCCTCGCCCGTCTTGGCCGACGGCAAGATCTATTTTCTTTCGCGATCCGGTGTCGCGTATGTCTATGCGGTGGGAGCGGAGTTGAAGCCCTTGGCCCAGAACCGCTTCGCCGCCGGCAGCGGCGATTTCAGCGCCACGCCGGCCGTCAGCGACGGCCAGTTGTTCATTCGCTCCAGCAAGTTCCTGTACTGCGTGGCGCAAGCGGCAAAGGCCGAGTGAACCCTAGACCGGCAGGGTGGACTCACCCTACAGCCATTCGCGCTCACCGGTGAAAGAATTGCCGGATGAGTTCAGGCCCGTTCTCCCAGAAGATCAGCAGCACCGCCATCAACGAGCCGCCGGCAATGATCCCCGAAGCTACGGGAAAGAGGAGTTCCCCAGACTCCCGGGGCGCCTTTTTCTCCCAACTGTAGGCGATCACCGCGCCTAGGAAGAAAAGGAACGAGAAGTACCATTGAAAGGTCCACGCCAGGCCGAGTGCAGCGGCGGACGGGATCCACTTTTCCTGCTTGGGAAAAATCATCCCCAGAAGGGGCAAGACGATTCCGATCAAGCCGCCGAGGACGATGCACCACACTTTTACGGCGCCCAGCGATTCGACGCCAGTGCTCAGGACTTCGGCAACCGTCTTCCAGGTAATGGCCGAGGGGGCGGGGAACTGCTTCGAGCCTAGTACCGCGGCATCCGGCACCAGGACCCTGAAGCATACGACGGTCACGATGGCTCCCGAGAAGATGCCGGCAAACTGCGCCAAGAACTGCTTTCGCGGGTTCGCGCCCAGCAGATAACCACTCTTCAGATCGGTTAAGAGGTCGGCCGACGACGCGGCGGCGCCGGCAGTGATGTTGGCGGCCATGAGATTGACATTCATATTGCGGGGGCTGAGGACACCGAAGATCAGTTGAGTGACCTTGCCCATCGCGCCGATCGGCGTGGTATCGGTTTCGCCCGTCACTCGGCAGGCAACTAAAGCTAAAATGAATGTCAGCAAAACCGCGACTGTGCTTTGCCAAACGGGCATAGCGAAGCTTACGCTCCCCATCCAGGCCAAACCCGCCAGACCGATGAGCTGCCCGCCGATGAACCACGAGGTGGGCACTTCAATGGCGTCCATCTCGCTAGGCGCATGACGGTTCTCGCGTGAGAACAGCTTTCCCAGATTTCCGAAAGCCCGCAGCGCGCTTCGCCACTGCATGCCAAAGGAGAGCAAGCCGGAAGTGACCATGCAGGAAACGCCGGCCCAGAGCGTCCATAGCACCAGCTCCTTATACGCGGTCTCGGGGTCCAAGTCGCTGGGAATGACGCCTTGATGCTGCATGACGGGCACAAAGACGGCCCAGCACATGACCCCGCCCAAGAGCATGCTGGCCGACGCCCGCATCCCGGTGAGGGCGCCCGCCGCAATGAAAATCGGGTCCCAACTGAAGGACACGGTGCGGTCGGTCCATGTTTTGCCGAAAACGGCGTCGTTGAATCGATCCACGAGCGTACTGATGGAGAATGGCACGAGCCTCTCATGGATGAGTTTGAAGCCGTCGGCCCAGAACTGGTTGGCGGCGGCCAGTACCGCGGAGATCCCCAAGGCCCTTGCGGCTCGCGCCCCTTTCTCACCATGCGAGTGCAAGGCCCGTAAGGTTTCTGCTGCCGCAATTCCACTGGGGAAGCGCAACTGCTCGACATTGATCATCTGCCGTTTCATCGGTATCGCCATCGTGACCCCGAGCACCGCAATGAAGAACACCCAGCCCAGCATCACGGGCAACGATAACGGGTAGTCGGGGTTCAACATGAAGTAGGCGGAAAACGCAGAGATCAGCGTCCCACCCGTCGAATACCCGGCAGAACTGGCCGCCGATTGCATGCAGTTGTTCTCCAGGATCGACATCTTCGAGCCGGCCAGACCCAGACGGTAGAGGCCCGTCCAAAAAGCATAGGACAGAATGCACGCGGTGATGGCAACTCCGAAGCCTGCGCGGGACGCGGAAAACTGGGCGCGCGGTTAAGGTGTAAAATGGATGCCCTTAACTCAGTTTCAGAAAGGATTCGGAGATGGCGAAACGACGGAGTCGTAAGCGTTATGATGCGACGTTCAAGGCGAAGGTGGCGTTGGCAGCAGTTCGAGGAGACAAGACGATCAGCGAGCTGGCGAGCCAGCACGCCGTGCATGGCAACCTGGTGAGCCAGTGGAAGCGGAAGCTTCTGGCCAATATCGAGCTTGTCTTTACGGAAGCTGATGATGGCCAGCGGGAGGATCGTGAGGCCTTGCTGGATGACCTTTACCAGCAGATCGGCCGGCTGAAGGTCGAGCTGGAGTGGCTCAAAAAAAAAGCTGCCCAGTTCGATCACTGAGTTGCGGAGCTTGATCGACGCGGCCCACCCGGCGCTGAGCATCACGCGGCAATGCGAGTTGCTCGGCCTGGCGCGTTCATCGTGCTATTACCAAAGGATGGAAGTGTCGGCGGAGAATTTGAAGCTGATGCGGCTCATGGACGAACTGCACCTTCGGCTGCCGTATTACGGGTCAAGGAGACTGGCATGGAGCTTACAGCAAAAAGGCTATGCGGTGGGGCGCAACGCGTGCAGCGCCTCATGCGGCTGATGGGGATCGAGGCGATCTACCCACGACCGCGGACCAGCACACCGCATCCGGACCATCGCATTTACCCTTATTTGCTGCGGGACTTCGTGGTTTCCGCGGCGGACCAGGTGTGGAGTGCCGACATCACCTACGTGCCAATGCAGCACGGATTCATGTATTTGGTTGCAATTCTGGACTGGCACAGCCGATACGTACTGGCGTGGCGCCTGTCGAACACGCTCGACAGCGACTTTTGTGTGGAGGCCCTGCGGGCCGCGTTGCGACGCGGTCGGCCGGCGATCTTCAACACCGACCAGGGGTCGCAGTTTACCAGCCAGGCCTTTACGGGCGTGCTGGAGCAGCACGGGATTGCGATCAGCATGGATGGCCGCGGCCGAGCTTTGGACAACGTCTTCATCGAGCGGTTGTGGTGGAGCGTCAAGTACGAAGACGTGTACATACAGGGCTACGAGACGGTGGCGGAATTGAAGGCGGGCTTGAAGCGTTATTTCGACCGCTACTGTCGCCGCCGGCCCCATCAATCGTTAGACAACCGCTTTCCTTGGGACGTGTACAACGCGGATCGAAGAAAGCAAAACAAACGAAAACTTCGGCGCTAAAATTCGGCCTAACGGCCGACTGTGACGGAAAGCACAACAAAAGACGAAATGTACTCGCGGCTCTGCGGCCGCGCGACACTTGGAAGGGTGTCGCGGGCCGCTAGTCGTACTCAAAACACCACACCTTAACTTTACCCAAAAACTGTCCAGCGCGCCGGGTCCGCCGTCGCCCCAACCCGACTTCAATCCGATATAGAGGTTGGTCAGCGAAAGCACGCAGCCCAGGAAGGAGCCCATGATCACGGCCCGCCAGGTCAACTGGGCCATCGAATCGCCGCGGCCCTTATAGACCTGCTCGAACCATTGCCGCTCGATTTCTTCCGGGCTGCCTTGAAAACCGCCAATGGGCAACTCAAAGTCATCTTCCGGTGGGCCATCGTCCGCCATCGTCATTTCGTCGCTCCTGATCCAACTTCCGTAGCACCCTATTTGTGTTACCAAAACTTGAACTTATTCGGAGTGCGGAGTCAAGAGTGGTGGGATCTCACCGCCCACGGCCCCACCCGGGCAGGCAGAATGTCGATTTAACCGAGGTGCGATCGAAGGAATCCGAAGTAGCCGCGGAGCGGCGGAAGGGAATAGCTTGGTGCGTAAGCCCCAGGAAGGGAGAAGAAATGCATACATTAGCCGCGAAGCGGCGACACGTTGAGGCGTGGAGCGTACCGCCCTAGCCGGGGCTGGGGGTTGTTCTTTTTCAACCCCAACCGCGCGCGTTATAATGACTGAGGTTCTCGGCCACCCCCCATGCGATCCCGTACAAGACCGAGTGGGGGCGGCAACGCACGCGTCGTTTGCAAGAACAGATTCTCTGAACTCAGGAGTCCATCATGCAGGTCAGGATAAGTACTTTGCGATCCGGCGTTACATGGGTTGTGCTGATTATGAGCATCGGCATATTGTGCGGGTGCGGAAAGGACCCCAATGCGAACGGTCCCCCGGCCGCGCCAAACGTGCAACCAGCCGGTGCTTCTCCTGCGGCCGTGCCTCCTGCCCCCACTCCTCCCGCGGTCGTGGAAGTCCGCGAGGTGCCGGCCAGCGATGCCGAGGCGCAGGAGTTCGCAACGGCATTCGAGAAGACTTTTGCATCGGGCAACGCTCAAGCGATCAACCTTGCCATCAGTGTGGACGCCCTTGTCCGCCGCGCCATGCTGGACATTGACCTCCAGGACGAGGTGCGGCGGGGCTTGGCGAATAGCATCAAGATTTCCGAGGCCGGCCCGGACGGCATCGCGTCGCTACTTGCAAAGCCGATCGCCGGTGGGGAGCGCTGTCGTCTGTTGCACGTTCACCGCCAGGGCGATGAGCAACGGGCGCTCTTCCGCTTGGCCAGTGCCGGGGGTGAAATCAGCAACTACGTCGATTTCATACTCCTCCGCGATGCCAACGGCAAGGTGCGGATCGGTGACTTTTACGAATACACCATGGGCGAGTTAGCGTCCGAGGACATACACCAGCAGTGTCTTTGTAATGTGGCACGGGCGAGCCCGGAATTCGCGGGGAAACTCTCCCCGACTGATCGCGACTTCGTTACGCACTTCGGCGCGGTTCGCGAAATGCGAAACTTGGTGCCGGCCGACCGGTTTCGGGAGGCCATGGACGTGTATCGACGAATGCCCGAGCTTCTGAAAAAGCACAGACACGTGCTCCAAATGCGCGTCATTGCTTGTTGCAACTTGGAGGGACAGTTCGACGAAGCGCTCTGCGCCTATCGCGTTGCGGCTCCGGATGATCCTGGGATCGACATCTTCCTCACGAATTATTACGCCCTCCACCGGCAGTTCGATGACATGCTTGCCTGCGTCGACCGCTTGGACCGGGCGGTAGGCGGCGATCCGCTGCTCGATGCGTACCGGGCAGTTGTGCATACCCAGATAGGCAACTTGGCCGCCGCGAAGAAGTGCGCCCAGAACGCTGCTGCGGCGGAACCCGCGTCGGGCTTAGCGAGCGATGCTTTGAAAATGGTTTTGCTTATGGAAAAGAACTCCCCCGCGGTGCGGCCTGTCGACCCGTCGACGTTGCCGGAAACATCGCCCGGCGAACCGGCCGGCGACGCCGAGGCCCGGGCCTTCGCTGAGGCCTTCGAGAAGTCGGTCATGTCGGGCGACGTGGCCGCCATCCAGGCCGGCGTCGATAACGCTGCGCTCATCCGGCGGTCGCTCGCGGAACTCAAAATCCCGGAAGGGACGCGAATAGGGGTCGAAGGCGCGCTCAAGTTGGGAGGTGTAAACATCGCCGACGTTTTCACCAACATCCACGCCCAAATCGAGCACGGGGCGAGTTTCCGCCTCTTGCACCTTCGCCGCGATGCCGGTGAGCAACGGGTCCTGTTTCGCCTTGTTAATCCCAGCGGCGGCATCGGCTATCTCGATTGCTTCCTCGTGCGGCACGCCGACGGAAAAGTACGCATCGACGACGTCTATTCATTCGAACTGGGACAAATGTTGTCGGATGTGCAGGGCCGCCCGCTCTTGCTTGCAGGTGAAAACCTTGGCAAGGCGCCCGGAGCGGCCGTCGCGGGACCAGGGAATGACGGCATCAGGCTCTCCAACGCCTGGTCCGAAATGAGAAAGCGGATCAAGGCCGGAGAGTATCAAGAGGCGTTGGACGTCTACCGTAGCTTGCCCGAGCACCTCCAGAAGGAAAAACTCGTCCTTATCACGCGGATTCAAGCCGCCCGCCGCCTGAAGGGAAAGCCGTACGATGAAGCGGTTATTGCTTATCGAAAGACGTTCCCGAACGAGCCGAACCTGGACCTTATCATGATCTACGCGTACCATGAGCACAAGCTGTTCGATAAGGTGCTCGCCAGCATCGACGGGCTGGACCGCACGGTTGGCGGCGATCCGTTCTTGGACGTGCTGCGAGCGGACACATACTTTGAGAAGGGCGATCTTGCCGCCGCGAAGCGCTGCGCCCGGAAGTCGATCGAGGGTGAGCCGGACATGCCGGCAGCGTATGTCTGCCTCCTGGAGATTTCGCTTAAGGAGAAGGATTTCGCCGAGACCAGCGCGCTGTTGACGAGGGTTCGGGACAAATTCCCACAACGGATGCCCAAGTTGGAGAACGATCCCGCTTACGCCGAATACATCGCTTCGCCGCAGTACCGCACTTGGGTGAATGCCAATAAGCTTAAAGAACCGGCCGAAAAGTAGCTTCCGAAGATGGCGGGCGGCATGGGACTGCACGCCGAAGGCGTGAAACCCCATAGCCCAGGGTCGCGCAGCGCACCCTGGGTCAGCAAATCACAAAACGTTGTCCGCACCCTGAAAGGGTGCAACGGAAGGACGGCGAGAATACGGCGCGGAAATCGACGAGCGATGTGTCCGCGGTTAGGAATCGCACCCCTTCGGAGTGCATATCGGGCGCGATTGTCCAACCCCCAGGGTGCGTTGCGCGACCCTGGGCTTTGGGGTTTAACCGCTTCGCGGTTGTCGTACCGCCGCGACCCTACCGCTCCCCGGCGAGATGCGGAACTTGTTTCCCGGTCGAACCTACGCGGAAACTCGCGCGATCGGCCCGACCTTGGCGCCCGTCGCGCAAATAATCGTTCGGGGCCAAGAGCAACTGGGTCCCGCGGACGCCCGCGGAAACGGCGATCCGGTCGTAGAGAATGATCTCCTCGTGTACGAAGACCGGATAGTCCTTCTTACCGCCCAGCGCGGTCACGCCGCCGCGGACATATCCGGTCAGGGGCTGCACTTCCTTCAAGGGAACCAGCTCGATACGGCGATCCCCGGTCAGTCGCGCCAGGGCCTTGGGGTCAAGTTCGGCACTGCCGGGAACGACCGCCAAGGCCACTCCGTGGCGGTCGCCGCGGACCACCAGCGTCTTGAAGACCTGCTGCAGCGGCATGCCAATCTGCGCCGCCACCTTCTCCGCGCTCAAATCTTCCAAATCGACTTCATAGTCACGCGACTCGTACGCAATGCCAAGTCGGTCAAGTATGCGGGCGGCGTTGGTTTTCATGACTCGTGCGCGGCGTCGGCCGCTTTGGCAACTCCTCAGGCTGATGAAACCTCCGTATTTTCGCGGTTTACTTGGCAGGCGTCCAGACTTGAGATGTTATTGACACTACCCAACGCCCGCCGGGCATGGTATTCTATGCTTGGCAGCAGCGCTTTCCACCCCTAATCAATGAGGTAAACCATGACAAACACTTCCCGTTGGACTCGTCGAGACTTTCTTCGCACAGGCGCCGCGGCGGCGGCCATTCCGGCCTTCATCCCGGGCAGTGCCCTGGGCTTGGACGGGGGCAGCCCGGCCAGCGAAACCGTGCGCGTGGGCGTGATCGGCTGCGGCGGCCGTTCGCGGTTGATTCGCGAAGGGGCTGACGTCAAGGCATTCCAGGTCGTCGCGGCCTGCGATTGCCAGGTCGAGAAGGCCGAGCAGTATGTGAAGGAGCTCTCCGGCGGCAAGCCCTGGGGCGCTTATGCCGACTTCCGCAAGATGATCGAGAAGGAGAAGCTCGACGGCGTGATGATCGAAACCACCACGCACGCCCGCGCCTGGATCGCGATCCTCGCCATGCAGGCCGGCATGCACGCCTACATCGAGAAGCCGATCGCCTTGACCGTCTCCGAAGGCCGGGCGATGGTCCGCGCGGCCCGCAAGTTCCAGCGCGTCACGCAGGTCGGCACGCAGCAGCGCTCGATGCCCATCAACAACTGGGCCAGCGACCTGGTCAAGAACGGCGGCATCGGCAAGGTGCTGACCGTGCTGGCCCCGAACTTCATCAGCCCGTTTCGCTGGACCAAGACCTCGACCAAGGACGTCAAGCAGCCGGTCGCGCCGTGGTGGGACGTGTGGACGAACCAGGCCGCGTTGCGGCCCTACGCGGGCGAGCTTCATCACGATTGGGCGAGGTGGTGGGATTATGACGGCGGCGGCCTCTGTTTCGGCGTGACCGGCTGGGGCGCCCATTCCTACGACCAGATCAACCGCGCCCTGGGCACCGACGACACGGGCCCCGTCTCGATCCTCCTGGAAGAGGCCGTGGCGATCCGCGATTCGGGCAAGTTCGCCCCGCGCACGAGCGTCGGCGGGGTCGTGCTGGGCGACACGGGCGACGTGGACACGGGCACCGACTACCACGGCATGGCGCGGCTCAGCGGCCCGCGGGCCAAGGTGACGATGACCTTCGCCAGCGGCACCGAATTGAAGCTGCACCTGGACGGCGACCGCGGCCCCGGCCTGGGGGCGATCTTCGTCGGCGCCAAGGGCAAGATCGAGATCAATCGCAACAAGCTGGCCAGTAATCCCAAGGAGCTGGTCCGCAGCTCCGAAAACCCCGGTCCCAATCGCCGGGCGGAGACGGCCTATCACATCGAGAATTGGATCGAGTGCATCAAGAGTCACAGGCCCTGCAATGCGGACATCGAGATCGGCCATCGGGCCAACACGCTCTGCTGTCTGGCGAACATGGTACGCGACGTTGGCCGCGTCGGCGTGCCGCTGGCGTGGGACCCCGTCGCCGAGCGTTTCACCAACAACGACGACGCCAACAAGCTTCTTTCCCGAGAGCGCCGCAAGGGCTACGAGCTGCCGGACGTAGGCTGAAATGAAGATTCCGAAGTTCTGGGCCCGAGCTACCGCGGAAACGACCACGCCGCGGGGCGGGCCGGTGCAGTTTTCCTGTTGGCGGTCGTCCGATACGAGCGAGGCCGTCGCGCATCAGGCGGCCTTGGCCGCCGCGCGGCGGATCCTGGACGCCTTCCTCCGCGGCAAGCGACTGGACCGCTACGAATACGGCTGCGTGCCGCTGCGGGAAGAGGTGCTCAACAAGGTCGAAGGTGGCGACGGCGGGCTGCTGGCGGTGCTCACGCGGAACGGCTACGGCTCGATCGTGCTGAACACCGAGCGGGTGATGTTCGTCGATATCGACTTTCCCGAGGGCGCGGGCGACGGCGGCAAGTCGCTCTTCAGGGGCCTCTTTGGCCGCAAGCCGAAGTCGCCCGAAGAGGAGAAGGAGGAACACGCCCGCCTTCCGGTCGATCAGTTTATCGCGGCCAATCCGTCCTGGGGCATGCGGCTTTATCGCACGTTCGCCGGTCTGCGGGCGATCGTCACGCACGACGTGATGGACCCGCAGAGCACGGCGGCGCTGGAGGTGCTCAAGCAATTGGGCAGCGACCCGCTGTATATCAAGTTGTGCAAGGCGCAGGAATGTTTTCGTGCCCGGCTGACGCCCAAGCCGTGGCGTTGCGGCTGCACTGCCAATCCGCTGCGGCATCCGATCACCGACCAGAAGCTGCTGCACTGGTACGAGCGTTGGAAAGAGGATTATGAAACGCGGCAGGCGCAGTTCGCCACCTGCCGGTTCCTGGGGCCGCTGGGCAATCCGTTCGTGCATCCCGAGGTCTTGCGGATCGTGGAACTGCACGATTTCACCACCCGCGCCAATGAGACCGCGCCGCTGGCGTGAGGGGTCACCGGTTGCGACTACCTGTAACTCCCGCCTCACGGCCCACCCGTAAGCACGAAATGTCAGTCGGTTTCTCCCCCGGCGGAAATCGGCGTTGATACAGCGCTTTCGCCGCCAGGCCGTGACTCTGAGCCGTTTGCCCTGACCGTTTTCCCGCCGGAGACGTCAGGGTTTTCTCCGCCTCTTGCCGCGCGGCGCGATTTGCCGTTCCGCCCAACGGAGCACAGCCGCCGCAATTCGGACGCTTTGACCGTACTTCCGGCGCGTCACCGCGGTGAAGTCGGGATAGGCGCCACGACAGCGAATCGCGTCAGCACCTTCGCAACCTCCACATATTTTGGAACCGTCTGGCCATTCACTTTCAGCAGCCTGATCAGTGCCTCTAGATCGTGGGTGAAGGGAAAAGGCACCCCACGATGAATGAAGACTGCCTTGATGGCTTTCTCGGCGGCTTGCTGGGCGTCGAAACAAAGCTCCGCCAGATCGACCTCGTCTGCCACGGCCTGCGCATGGACCAAATTGCTCCGAGCCCGACGGAGCCACTCGCGCGGATCGGTCGGCGGAAAACGCTTAGGCTTCATAGATAACCCTACCCTCGCGCAAGGCCGGACAAATCACCAGACAGAAGGCATCGCGGTAACGCTCGATCTCCGTGGTCGAAGCCACCACCACGTCGACCGGCGCTTCTCCCGACAGGTTTCGATAGATGGCTTCCGCTACTTGGTCGTGGCTGAACTTGCCTTTCTTGATGACCAGAATGTCGTAATCGCTATTCGGCCCCATCGTGCCGCGTGCCGCCGAGCCGAAGAGCACGATTTTCTCCGGCTTGGCCGCCTCCACGACCTCGCGAACGATGATCCGCAAGACTGCCGGGTCGGGCTTGCCGTTTTGTTTCTTCCGCTTGGCTCCCATCGTAAAACACTTCCAAACCACGTCCATAACATGTCAAACTCGATAACCCCTAGAGTGCTCGGCGTGCTTGCCATGGAATGCTCGTTCTTCCGGCATGGTAGCCAAAATAACGCTCCTTTCAACTGCTTTCAAGCAATTATACGCTGAATTATGGTCGACGTAAATCACCGCACTCCAAATTGCTCGAAGCCGCGCTGCTGCAAGATGAGCCGCGTCTTCCGTTCGTGCAGGCCCCGTTCCAGGCCGACGAAATACTCGTGCGGATTGACGAATCGCTTGATCGCGCCGGGAAAACTGGCGAGCTGCCCGGCGGCGCGGCGGCGGATTGATCGCAGGTCGGGCACGTCGTACACCCGCCGGCCGCCGCGAAAGACGGGCACCAACAGGTCCTCGGCGGCGGACCCGTCGGGCACGGTCTTCCGCCGCGTCATGTCCAAAGGATCGACGATCGTTACGCGGCCCTCGCAGATCGCATTCTCGTCGATGATCGCGTCGGCCAGCGGGGCGCCGTCGCCCGAGTAGTAGCGGCGGACCTGCAACACGCCCGGCGTCGATATCTTGGCGGTCTGCTCGGAAAGCTTGACCTTGTATTGCCATGCCTCGCCGCGCCGGCGAACGGCCGAGAGCTTGTAGACGCCGCCCAAGGCCGGGTCGTCGCAACCGGTGACAAGGCGCGTGCCGACACCCCAGACGTTGATCTTGGCGTCCTGGTCCTTCAGCGTCTCCACGATCCGCTCGTCGAGGTCGTTGGAGCCGATGATCATCGCCTCGGGAAAGCCGCCTTCGTCGAGGATTTGCCGGGCCTCGATGCTCAGATTGGCCAGGTCGCCGGAATCCAGGCGGATGCCGATCAGCTCGTGGCCCTGCCGGCGGAGTTCCTGGCCCACGGTCACCGCGTGCCGCACGCCCTGCAGCGTGTCGTAGGTGTCGACCAGGAAGACGCAGTTGTTGGGCAGCACGCGGGCGTACTCGCGAAAGGCCGTCAACTCATCGTCATGGCACATGACCCAACTGTGGGCGTGCGTGCCGCGGACGGGAATGCCGTAAAGCTGGCCGGCCAAGACGTTCGAGGTCGCGTCGCAGCCGCCGATAAAGGCCGCCCGGCTGGCCGACAGGGCGCCGTCGATGCCCTGGGCCCGCCGCAGCCCGAATTCCAGCACCGGTTCGCCGCGGGCCGCCAGCACCAGCCGCGATGCCTTGCTGGCAATCAGCGTCTGGAAGTTGACGATGTTCAAGAGCGCGGTTTCCAGCAACTGGGCTTCCAGCAGCGGCCCCCGCACCCGCAGCAGCGGCTCCTGGGGAAAGACGACGGTCCCTTCCGGCACGGCGTCGATGTCGCAAGCCGGCTCAAGCCCGAGGAGGAAGTCGAGAAAGGCCGGCTCGAACAATGGGCGGCCGTCGTTGCCCGTGAGCGTGCCCAGGTAGGCCGCGTCGGCGGCGGTGAACCGCGAATTCTCGATGTAATCGATCGCCGTGGCCAGCCCCGCGGCGATGGTGTAGCCGCCATGAAACGGGCTCCGCCGAAACGTCAAATGGAAGACTGCCTCCCGGTCCGGCGGGCCCGCCTTCCAGTAGCCGTAGGCCATCGTCAACTCATACAGGTCGGTCAGCAAGGCCAGCGACGAGCGGTAGAAGGAGTTTAGACTCTGCACTAGGTTCATCCGTCCGCGGTGGTCAGCCACTCGTAGGTCCAGAGCGGGTTGCCGCACACCGCGCATTGCTCGCCGTTTTCCAGGAGCTTGCCGTGACAACGATGGCAATCCGGAATCGAAGGCAGGATTTCGCCCTGCTCGTGCCGCAACTGCTGGGCATCAACCGACTTCCCAAAGGCCAGGGCGGTGGCAATCTGCACGGCCAATGGGACCAGCCGCAGCAGGATCAGCGGAGCGCGGCTGGCCTCGGGCAGGGCGGTGGCCAAGACGTTGCTGAAGGCCAGTCGCTGCTCGTTGGCCGGCTTGCTGACGTAAAAGCTTATGCGGCGGGCCGCGCGGCTGTTGCTGTCGACGCGACCCATGCGAAGCTGCGCAAGCCAATCGCGGAACCAATTCTCATCACTGACGTAACCCTTGGCGTATGCCGTGCCTGCGGCGACGACGATCTGGTAGATCTCGATCTCCAGCTTGGTCGTCCGCTCCGACTTCTCTTCCGAGAGGGGAAAGATCATCGAGTCCATGCCCATGCGGCGTTCCACGTCGGCGTGGACTCGGGCATACACGCTATCCCGAATCAGCGTCAATCCGCCGCAAATGCTCTCGATAACCCGCAGCCCGTCGCTTCGATGCTCGCGGTGGTCGAACTCCTCGGCCGCCGTCGAACAACGGCTAACCATCTCCTCAGCGTTCATCAGCATGCCTTTCGAAAAGCTATGGCCAGAAGGGTTTGTCGGGCCGGCGCCGGCCGCTGGCGCCGACTCTCTTACCATTCTAGGCGCGCCACGCAGGGTGGGACCAGCCACGTAGGCCGGAACAAGCTCCGGGTACCCCGAGGCTTGTTCCGGCCTACGCTACTGACGGCGGAGCAGGTAACGCGATATGCCCAGCATCAACGCGGCGGCCACAAGCAGGGCCAACGATCCCGGTTCCGGCGCCGGATAGACCGTCAGTCGCTGCGGCCCCGTCTTGGCGTCTTGCGGCGCATCGGCCAGCATGGAATCGTCGCCACGGATGCGGGCCTCAATCCAGTCGCTGAAGGCCGAAACCCGCGTGTGGCCCGAAAAATTGCCGTAAACCGAATGCGGCGAGCCGAAGTCCGAGCCAACGAACGAATTGATCCCGGCCAGGTACGTGCCCGTCGCGGTCGTGATGAACAATCCTCCACCGCTATCGCCCGGGGCGATCAGGCCTTCCAAAGGCAAGGCGTGCGTATAGCCCAAGGGGACCGCGCCGGCCGGCAGCGTGCTGTCAAAATCGGCCACCAAGAGACGCTGGTTCTCGATCTGGCTGATGACATTCTGGGCGGCGCGCTTCAGTCCGTCGCTCTTCGTGTCGCCCGAGTCGCCAGTGCCCGTCTTGCCGAATCCAACCACCGTATCGCTCTGGTTCAATTCACCGGAACCGGTGTAAAGCTGGGCCGGTTTGATGTTGTCGACCGGTTTGGACAGGTGCACAAGGCCGATATCATAGCCCGACCAGAGATCGCCGTTCCAACCCGGATAGACGATCTTGCGGTCGACCTCGTAGCTTTGCCCGCCGATGGTGAAGGAGAGCGTCTTGGCACTATCGACGACGTGGGCCGCCGTGAGGACCCATTCCGGCGCGACGAGCGTGCCTGACGCCAGAAATCCGCTCTTGGTCGTCGTTCCCACGAACCGCCCGACACTGTCGTAGGGCGTGTCGCTTCCCAGCGTACGGTAGAGCGAATCGTCCGGGCCTTCGCGCACGACAATCGCCTTCGCGGGAGCGACAATGACGCCGACCAGCAAAAGAAGAATCGCCGCGCTTATCCAGGCTTGACGCTGCATCCTAGCTCTCCGCAACGAGGCTCCTCGACGAAAATCCGTACGGCGAGGCACGATGCCAAGGAAGATTGCAACAATTCAGCCACCCAAAATAGGGGTACCGTCAAGGAATCTTCCACACCATGATAGTCAAGCTATCACAGGTCGAGCAAAATGTCAACGATTTTGCACAGAATTCAACCGCCGGCCAGAATGCAGCTCCTTTCTGCCGACGAAGACGAATTGAGGCTTGGTTCAGAAACGGGGACTGGCTCCGAGCCGAATAGCGATTAGGCCGCAAGAAATGGACGCCGGCGAGGTGCCTGTCCCCATTTCTGAACCAAGCCGGAATTGAAGGTGCCGTATCGACGTAACCCCTTACGCCGTTAGGTCCATTCGCCTAACTCGCCGGTTGCCCAGCGCCGGCCAAAAGCTGGTGCGTGACACTGATAACATAGTAGCAGATTCCAAGTAAGGACCGTCACGAGGCCGTCTCGCCGGATGCCGCATGGAGCCGCGCAACGAACGCGGCGTGCTCGGGCGAGGCGAGTCCCTGTTGAAGCACTGCCGTGACCTGGGCGAAGTCGCCGCGAATCATTGCCGCCGGGTCGAGCCACAGGCCGGGAAAGACCTCGCTCCGCAGTTGGCCCGCCTCAGAGAGCGGTAGACGCTCGAAGCGTCCTTCCCGCAGGACAAACCAGTCAATCGCCGAGTCCCAGGTCCGCCATACCAGATACTCGCAAACACCGTTGCGCTGGTAGGCGCGGAGCTTGTCGTGCAGATCGTAGCTCGCGCTGCTGGCCGCAACCTCGGCGACCAGTTCCGGCGGTCCGCCGACGTAGTCCTCTATTTCGTAAACAGCGGCGCGAGAAAATCCGAAGAAAATGCGCATTGCGGAGGAAAAAGAGCGCCGGTAGCTATTCCTCTTCCCAGACCTCGCCCGTCTCCTCGAACGGCGGGTCGGGGGCTTCCCAGGGCGGTTCTTCGGTGGCCACAACGGCTTGAGGCTCTTCCGGCACGCTTTCCGCTGCTTCGCTGGCCGGTTCTTCCACCTCCGTCACGCGCGACTTGCCGGCCGGTTTGCGGGCAACAGGTCCTGGCCGAACCGGCTTTCTTGGCTTTTCCTTCGAAAGCTCCTCGAAAATCAAGGGCGCCGGATCCCGCTCAGTATTGCTCGGCAACTCGTTGACAGGGGCCTTCAGCCCGCGGAACAGCTTGGCAATGTGCTCATGGCAGGTGAAGATCAGCATCTGGTGCCCCTGCGCGGCAAAATCACGCAGCACCTGGGCCGCCGCTTTGGCCCGCTCCATGTCGAAATTCACCAGCACATCGTCGAGAATCAGCGGGAGCGGGGCGCCGCGGCGGGCGAAATAGGCCGCCAGCGACAGGCGAAGGCTCAGGAACAATTGTTCTCGTGCCCCCCGGCTGAGCACCTCGACCGGCAACCCGTGCCCGTCGGCGTCTTCAACGCGCAGAATCCGTTCGCCCACCGGCGTCCAAACGCGGCGGTAGTGGCCCTGCGTCATCTGACTGAAATAGCCGGAGGCCTCCTGAAGCGTCTCGGGCTGGCGGTCCGTCTCGTACGACGCCCGGATTGCGTCCAGGACCTGCCCGGTGACCGCCAGCACCTGCCAGCGGCCGATGGCCCCTTCGATGCGTTGCTGCAAAACGGCCAGGTCGAGTTGCCGGGAGGCCAACTGCCGGTCGTCGGCCAGACTTTTCATCTGCGCGGTGAGTTGACCGCGCCGTTCAATCCGCAGATGAATCTCTTTCTCGATCCCGGCCAGCCGGGCCCGAAGATCGTCGCGGCTGGCGTCGAGATGCGCGGCGGCCGGACCCTCGAGATGTTGCCGAAGGTCGGCCTGCGACGCTCGGTTGCCGATGGTCGCGGCCAGATCATGCTCGATTTGCTCATGTTCACGCCGCAGGTTCTCGACGCGAGTGGCCTCGGTTACCAGTCGCTGCAGATGCTCTTCGCTCTCGGCGCCGCTCTGCCTGAGCAACTGCTTGCGGCGCTGGTTCAGGCGGGCAATGGCCTCCTCGCCCTTGGCCCGCGCGGCGGAGCTTGCGCAAACGGCGGCGGATAACATCGCGGCGGGCGATGCGGGCCTCTTGCGACGTGAGCATCTCGGAAAGCTCCAGGACCTTCTCCATGGGATGCTGCGACTCGACCTCAACGCCGCAATCGGCCACCAGTTGGGCCACGCGGCTGTGGAGCATGTCGCGCTCGCGGCGGCGCTGGCCGAGTTCCTCGTCCAACACCGTGAGGCGGGATTGCATGTCGCGGATGCGCCCGGCCAGTCTCGCCACCAGGCGGACATTTCGCGGCGAGAAATTGTCGGGCAGCCCGGCCTGTTCCAGGCCATTCCGCCACGCCCGTCGAGCGGCACGGAGGTCCTCTTCCGCCTGGGCCGCGCGGCGGGCCGTGGCGTCGGCGTCTTGCCGGGCTGCCGCGTGCCGCGAATCCAGCGGGGCCAAATCTTCCAGGGCCGCCAGTTCCTGCTCGGCCGCGGCCAACCGGGCGGCCATCGGTCCGCCGCCGCGGGGAAGCTGGTCGTCCAACACGGCCCGCTCGTCCTTGGTCTGCTTGATCTGCTTTTGCAGCAACCGCAGTTGCCCCTGGCCCTCCTCAAGCTGCTGATCATTGGAGCGCTGCATGGTGAATTTGCCCAACACGGCCAAGACGGCGATCAGAAGCCCGACCGCCGCCATGGTCCAGAAGCCCGTGCCGGTCCACGCGGGGAAAACCAGCAGCCCCAGGGCAAGAATCAAGATTCCCACGACGAAGATCACCCCCAGGGCGACGACCGTGTTGACCGGAGGAACCTGTTTCGCCAGCAGGGCTTGGGCCTGTTCTTGCAGTTCCTTCTCGTTGCGCGTCATCTGCTCCAGGCGTTCGTCGAGCTGCATGCGGCGGCGAAGCTGGTTGACGAGGTTGCCCGCCTGTTCGGTGGCCGAGGTGAAATCGGTGGCCTGACGCTCGCTGAGGGCCGCCGTCACCTGCTGGTGGACGCTGGCGGCGGCCTGCTGGGCGTCTTCGGCCTCGCGGCGGAAGGCCTTGCATTTTTTCAGGCATTCCTGCATTTGGCGGCCGGGGTTGCGCAGCCGCGAGAGGACCTGCGGCGAGAAATGCGGCAAGCGGTCGGGCTTGGCCGGTTTGCCCAGGCCCATCTTCTCGTACTCGGCGAACATCGTGGCGTTCAGATCGTTCCGCTGCTTCTCAAGTTCCGCAATCTGGCTCTCCACCGCGCGGAGCCAAGGTTCCTGTTCCAGAGTAGCCGTGATGCGGGCCCCGTGCCGGCCCAAGGCCTCATTGACGTTCAATTCTTCGGCCTCGCGGCGCAGGGCCTGCCGATGCTTCTGCAGACGCTCGATGCCCGTCTGATTTTTCTTCACCCGCTGTTTGATCGCCTCCAGGCGTTCCAGTGAATCGGCCGGGACCATCATCTGCGGGTCCAGCGACGATAGCTCCTCGCCCAGCGCACGATGCCGGTGCCAGCGGTCGCGGACCGCTGCGGCCAGATCGCGAAGGTCGAGTTGCTTCCGCAGATCTTCCTTTTCTTCTTCCAAGCCGGACAACTCGCGCTCGAGCAACCCGCGGTCGTCGGCCAGACGGACGTAGGTATGGGTGTGCGACTGCTGCTCCTCGATTTGCCGGCGGATTTGTTCTCGCTGGTTCATGAGCAGCGTGATCTGGCACGGGCCGCCGTGCTGGTCGAGGATTTGGTTCCGCGAGCTTTCCAACTCCCGCGTGACCTCGACGAGCGAGACGCGATCCAAACCAGCCGTAATGTTATAGAGCACGTCGGCCGCCTGGGTATCGCTGAGAGTGGCCAACTCCTGCATTTCATTGAGGCTCACGGCGAAGACGTTGTTGAACGTCGCCTCGTCGATGCTGGCCAGCAGCGTCTTCACGACCTGCTCGCTCTGGCGGGCGCCGTCGGCGGCAGTAATCAGCGCCTCGTCCCGCCGCGGGTTGCCGTCGGGCGAGGGGTAGCGGGCGATCTGGAATTGCCCGCCTGCCCCGCTCACTTCCAGCCATCCGCCCGGCCGGCCGCCGTGGAGAGGGGGCAGGTAGCGGCGGCGTTCGGGCGAAAAGCCGTAAAGCGCCGAGCGGATAAAGTGCAAGAGTGTCGACTTGCCCGCCTCGTTGGGGCCGTAGACAACGTTCAGACCCTCGCTCATCCGCTGCAGCTTCAGTCCGCTCCAGACGCCGTAGCCTTCAATTTCCAGGGCGAGCAGTTTCATGGGACCGTTGGCAGGATGAATTATCACACAGGTCGGAATTCCTGTGTGCATTTTACCCAATCTTCCGGCTTGCCAAAACAGGGGTTTTGGGAAAAAAGACAGAAAAAGGAACTGGTTCAAGGAGGAAGGCAATGCCAGAACTCGGAAGGCACTGTCCACCCCCCCGTCCGTAGGTCAGCGCGTTCCGCTACGGCACCTCTGATGGAACAAGGCCGAGCGGGGCGAACGGCTTGGCCGGCAACCGACGGGCTATGTCCGTCAACAAGCACGGCGGCCTTGGCCCCGAAAATCACGCGGCCTGGCCGCCGAAGCTGGCACGCTGACCTTCGATGACAGCATCATGGGCGTTGCGGAACGAGGGGTGAATATCTAGCATGTGCACGCCCTGATTGGCGAGATCGGTGTTGCCATAATCCCAGAAGAACCGCCAAAGGCTCTGCGACTGTCGTTTTGCATAGCCCGCCTCGAAATTGTAAACCTGCGAACAGAATGCGCCAAAGATGGAAATCTGGCAAGACAAGAGGTCGCTCCGTGGAAACCGATCCGCTTGCCCATCCTCGATCACCGTGAGTATGCCAGCACGGCGACTGTGGAGTTTACGGTCAAGAAGTGGCTGTTGTCAAGAATTACACGCCGGCGTTCCTTGTAATGGCGGATCGCTTCTAAGGCGGTGCCGAGGCCGATTTCTTCCGGTGCCTGAAGAGGTTGGCTACGGTAAGAGAGCATCCCGTGTCTCCTGGGAAAGATAATGATTCCGGGTGACGGCTTCGGTCGGGCGTCGGGCAAGGGTTGACCGCTTGGTAAAGCTCCAAGCGGTCTTTTCCCAACGGAAGCCGGCATGCCTTGCTGCCGACTGCTCGCGCGCGTCGGTGGGGCATTCACGCCGACGCATGCTGGAAATGACTTCGTTGCGGAGTTGGGCACTTCTCCGCGCGCAATCGCCATAAGCTTGCAAAACCCTGCGATTCAAATCGCCTGCCAGTCAAGAAAAAAGCAAGATTTGTTGACTTTTTGACGCCGGCCATGCCGTTTCGCTGCGGCGGTGGGGGTGACGAATGTCACTAGCTTAAGCTCCGGGCGGTCGGTTTCGTCGTTGGTGGTGGGGAAGCGGTGACAGGAGTGTGGCTCCATCGCATGGCGGTCCTGGGCATGCAGCATGCGGGAACATGTCTCTGGTCGAGGGCAAGGCCGAGAAGTGATCATGCCGTTGGCCATGACGACAGGGCCGAGTCAGCAGTCATAGGCAGAGAGAATCGCCGTTGGGCGTTGGCTCTGCAAGGCGCGCATTAGAACCATTTGGATCGGTTTTGCGGCAACTTGGCAATGTCTCGGGGTTGCATGAGCAGGTTGACTTTCCTCGGGCGTCGTTTGCGCGCCCGCGGTTCCCAGCGTCCGGGGCGGTCGCCTACACGGTGGTAGGCAATGGTCGTCAGCAGCGCGTCAATCAACCGCCCGCGATCCTCGGGCTGGGCAACTTCGATTTTCGGAGCAAAGGCAGTCACGGCTTGCTTGGCTCCCTTGAAACTCACCTTGCGAGGTTCGATGTCGTTCTCGTGGGCGGCCACGGCCATGACCGTGCGGAGCAAGTTGTACGCCAGCAGGTGAGTCCAGATCTCTTGGTGAACCATATCGGGCGTCTTGCAACGCAGGATGTCCATCTGCATGATGCACTTGATCGAGCGGATATCGACCTCCTTTCACCACCCATAATGCCTCCTTTGTCACAACTTTTGTCGACCTTCTCCAAAGGACCTTCGCCATCAGGCGAGACCCTCGTTACTTGTTTTCGGCCCGCGGTTTGGGAATTATGAGCCGGTGAAACAGCGGCTGATCGCACCAAGTGTGAGGACAGGTGCGTAACCGGTTCAGACGGTCCAACTCGTCTTCGTCGGCCCAGAGAATCCAACGCCCCTGGGCTCCAGGTAATTGTCGCGCATGCACCCAGCCACGACGTAGCCAACTGTACAGCGTGGGATGCGGCATGTCCAGTCGCCCAGCTAGATCGGCGAACCACCACTCGTGCTGCCCAAGAAGATCCTCACCTCCCTTGCCACGGGGTCGTGGACCTGGCGAGGTGCTCCGCGACAAGATCGCGCGAATCATCGGACCGTTGAATGTGGCGCGGCGTTTCGGTGGATGCCAGCCCTCACGGTTGAGTTGCACCGCGATCTCCGAAGTTGTGTGGCCTTGATCGCGCAACTGCACGGCTCGGGTGAGGAGTTCCCGGTAATGATGCAGTTGCTCGTACCGGGCGACGGGCCGGATCAACTGGTGTTGGCTGGCATATCCGCCCACCCATTCCACCGACACGTCCACCAATTCGCTCTCGCCTTGCACCGTGACAACCACCCGTTCCACCAAGTGCCGCACAACAGCCTTGCGATCCGCGGCCGTTGTGCTGGTCGCCTTCCAAAGCGCGGGAATGTCGGTGGCCAAAGCGCGGACCGCCTCGCGCTCCGCGGTCGTCAACTGCCGCGGTTGCTCTCGCACGAACCGGTCGTATGCTTCTTGTAACTCACGCTGCTCACGCAGCGACTCTTCCCACCGATGTTCCAGTTGCCTCGCCACCAATCGATTCTCCGGTTCCACGGCATGGTATTGGCGCGCGGCCCGGTCACTTTCATAGCCCGCTCGTTCCAGCCGCTGTTGCCAATGCTGATGGAGACGGTTCCGCTCCTGCTGGCTCTCCTCCGCCGCGCGGAGACTCAACTCCAACGTCGCCGGTTCCAAGACATGCAACAGTTGATGCGCGATCAACTCGTCGAGTCCCTTCCCGGCCAAGCTCTGGCAGAACGGTTCGCCATAGTCGACTTGAAGACGATTGCAGGCGTAACTGAGCCGTGGCGGTGAGCCGGTATACTGAACTGCCATCCGATGGTTGCAGCGACCACAGACCAACAAGCCGGCCAGCAACGCCGGCCCTTCCCGCGGGGCGCCGCGGGATTCCGTTCGTGCGCGGTTCTCGGCCAGCCGTTGCTGATTGGCCAAGAACTGCTCCCAGGGGATGTAGGCCGGATAATGGTCGCGAATCAAGACCTCGCACTCCTCCCACGAGACGACGCGTCGTCCCGTTCCTGGGCGACCTGGAATCTTGCGCCGCGGATCGACCGGACGCCGACCATGGCTGTACGCTCCTGCATAACAGGGATGGTGCAGGATGTTCAGCAGCGTCTCGCGGCAAGGACGCCGCCACTCCACGTTCCCGCGATTCGCGCCGCAGTGCGGACGAATCCCCAAACGAATTCCGTGTCGTACCAGGTATTGCAGCAACCGGTTGACTGTGCCCAGCTCCGCGAACTTCTCGAACAGAAGCCGCACCACCGTCTGCACCTGTTCGTCCGGATCGAGGGCTAACCGGTCTCCGGGCACGCGAACGTATCCGGTCACCGGGTGATTGAGCAGCGCGCCACGCCGCGCTTTGTTCAGACGTCCTTGGTTCAGACGTCCTTGGAGGATATGCAACTCCGCCTCGCTCATCGTGCCTTTCAGTCCCAATAACAATCGGTCGTTGTAGTTGGTCGGATCGTACAAGCCATCCTGATCCAACAATAACGTGCGGAACAACGCACACAACTCCAGCAGTTGATACCAGTCCCTGCACGACCGCGCCAAGCGGCTCATCTCGATCCCCAGCACCAGGCCGACGTGATCCAGACTCACCTCTGCCAGCAACTGCTGGAATCCCTGACGAGCCTCCGCCCACTTGGCGCTTTGCCCTTGGTCCTCATCAATCACCAAAACACGCTCTTCCGGCCAGCCAAGTGCCACCGCCTGACGCGCCAGGTTGTACTGTAGTTCGCCGGATTCCCGGTGCTCCAGCACCTGCTGAGGACTCGACTGCCGCACGTAGACGATCGCTAACTTCTCTTGATGGCTCGGCTGAATCTTCGTCGTGGCAAACGGCCAATCGCTACGCGACGATCGCTCGGCGGGAATCGAGTTGCCAGAAACGTTTACCGCTGCCTTCGCCGGCCTGTCAGAGGTGCTGCTCATCGCCCACCTCCTTTCGTCCTGCCGGCCCTTCGACGCCTTGCGTCACCAGCCGGCTCAGCGTCCGCAGCACTTCCTCCTGTTTCGATGGCGGCAGTGCTGCCCAGAGATCCTTCAGCAGGACGCGCTGATTGGCTCGAGCTGGGCGCGGGGGGACAACGTCTTCCCTGACGTATCGCATGAGTTTCCTCCTGAATCCGAGTGCTTGCACTGCTGGCACCAATGCGCCAGCTTCAATAATGCAGGTACGACTACTATAGGCCCACGACCCTCCCGATACAAGTTGTCTCTTTCGCCGTAGTCTGCGTGGCAGACTTCTCCTGCCCAGCGGTGCTCATACAAAGCCGCGATCTGCTGGCCATCGATCGACGGCGTGAGAATCGTGGTAACGACTTTGAACTGTTGGACGCGATTGTTTTTGTCACGCGCGTCCACCGCCACCTGCCGCATCAAGAGCTGTTTGGGGTAGCTTCGGTATTGTTCTCCCGTCATTCCGCGCGGTTTCTGGGGGCGCTGCCAAACAAGTATATCGCCGTCAGGTCTGCTTTCCGCTACCCGACTTCCTGGCCGCTCGAACTGAGTGTGAATAACCAAGTCGATACCTCGATTGCGCAATTCGCAGGCGATGAAGTAATCGTCGAACAAGGCGTCGGCAAGCACCACATCACCCGGTTTGAGGGTGTCATACAGACGTTGGAAGAGAGTCTTCTCACCGGTGCCCTTGCCGGCATACGGCGCGATGGCCAAATCATGGCAAGCCCCCGTCGCTAGCGATAGCAACAGCGTGATTCGCGCGAGAGGAAAACCGAGCCCCGGCTTTTGATTGGGCGGCTGCGGATACATCGCTCGGTTCTCGGGCGTGTCCGGCATCGAGACGCTCGATCCGTCGAGAATGAACACGGAGCGACCGTTCCATTTCCACCGGTCATCAACGCTGGCGTGCAACTCTTCTGCGGTCCGCTTTGCCAAAGTCGAGAGAACACCGCTGGAAATACGACTTCGCGCGGTGCAGTAACTGGCCGTATTGGGCGAACACATCGCCATGCCATGGGCTGTCCGGTGGGCAATGATTCGCGACACCGTATCGCGGCAACTGTGGTCTTCGCTGAGCACTTGACTTAGGAACCCCCAAATCGTCGTCACTGGACTGAACACTCGATCCCGATACGACACGCCATATTCGTTGAGCACCTTCTGGATGCTGGCCTCCGTCAAAATATCCGCGAAGGGAAGTCCCTCATTGCGCAAAGCGGCGCGTACCGCATCCAGACTCGACATGGAACCGCCTGCCGATTGAAGGCGATTCCAGCCCCTGATTAGAACGCGATGCCCCCTGGACCTATTCCCAGGCCGCAATGCCCGGGTGTACTTCCGTGCCCTCGGTCAACGTGACTGCCTCGCCAGAATGTAATGTGCCGATCACCGTGACCAGCCTTCAGTATCTATACGTCTGTATAGACTGCTCTGTTCGGTCACTCGACTTCCACAAATCCAAAAAGCCAAGAGGCCCAGCTTGCGCTATTTGGAGTTGGGGCGTGTTTCAGGTTGCCTTGCACGTCAGGCCCAGGCAGGCACTGCGGCTCTGTCAATTGTTGCCCAAACGCCAAATGTCAAGATAGGCGAACTGCCGATATGATGACGAGGCCGACGCCCGACATCTTTCCTTAAGCTAGTGCCATTCGTGTGCCCCACCGCCGCAGGCAAGCAGTTGCGAAACGCTTCAGGGAGGACGCAGTTCCGAGGTTGGCACGGAATGTTGAAGGCGCCGCTTCGCATCGGGGCGAGGCGATGGTCGCCCTGGGAATAACCGGGCGGCAGGTAGACGTTGTAGCCAACCTCGACCTCCATGGAAGGGCTGCGGAAGCTGCCGTGTTTGATGCCCGGAACCTTCGGGCCGTCCGGGTTATTCCACTTCGTCTCCCTTCGCGCCTGCTGCGCTTGCGTCGAAAGACCGAGTAGGGAGAAAGCGACCGTACAATTCAGCAACAACATTGGCTTCATGATCTTGGACTCTTTGGGTTGTCAATTCGTGAACAAAATGGGATGGTGCCCATTGGTTATGCTGGCTCTTCCAGTTTGCGGGCGAACGCCGCACAAACCGCAGGGTTACCGATAGGACCATTTTACCAAAGGCAAAACACCCAGGTTTTGATTCACGGGGTTCTTGGCCTCGTCATGCCTGCCGGAACCCCTCGGCGGCAGGCTGAGGTCTGTGATCGTGATCGTTGGAAGGTGGCTTGTCAGTAACCGTCAAAGAACTGCCATCGCTTACGCCCTGGACCCCAGGAACACCTTGGCTTGTGGTTCGCTCGCTACGCCTGCACCAGCAACAGGCCTATCAACGCAGTCGCGAGCCTCATTCGAGAAATGCGAGTCATGTACGTATCCTCTATTGCTCGTCAAGTTCCAATCGCAGGTAGTCGTAGACGACGCCAGAAGTGACTTCCCCGGCAGGGACGGTGAGTTGCATTTGATTTTCGCTTTGCTTCAGCAGCGCGGCGTCGAACGTCAGCTTGTGTTCTTGCCAAACGCCCGTGTGGGTATTGTAGCGAAGCGCGTTGGTGGCCGTCGGGTAGATCGTGCCAACGTCCCGGCCGTTGACGGCCACGCTGAGACCGCCGCGGCCGTCGGCGCCGGCCAGCGCCACGCGGAGGGTCGCTTTGCCTTGCGCGGCCTTGTCCATGTTGAACTTGATGGTCCATGTCGTCGCCCGGCCCCGGCCAATCGTCCGCCACAAGTCCCGGCCGGGGGTTCCAGCCCTCACCCAGCCGAAGCGCTGGTGCAGCGGGTCCTTCGCGGCCGGGTTCTTCCAGGCATCCGACAGCTCGTGCGGCACCTGCTCGAAGAACCAGTCCTTGTGGTAGTCGCTCTTGCCGATGGTGTAGGTGATGTCGTTGGGAAACAACTCGCCGTAGCGGACGCACCAGCCCCAGAGCCAATAGTTCTCACCGTCGCCCTTGTAGAACTTGCCGCCGGTGCGGTCGGGGTAGCCGATCGCCCAGACCTGCTTGCCGTAGCGCACGGGCTTCCACTCGATCTTGCCGAGATCGAGGGTCTTGCCCGCCGCCACCGTGATGTTGGCCTGGGCGAATTCACCCAGCACGCCATCGGCGAAGGCGTGGAGGGTGTAGGTTCCGGGGCGGACATTGGCGATCATGAACTTGCCGTCCTCGCTGCCGTCGTTCCAGAACTGGTAGTAATTCCCGTCGTGCGCCCAGGTAATCCGATTGCCGTTGCCCGACCGCCGCACAAACTCGCTGTTGTTGCCCGTGTAGTCCGGGTGAGCCAGGCCGATGGTGAGGTGGGGCAGCCTGGTCGTGGCCGCCTGTGGGTCGTTGAGCACGAGTTGGCCGGTGACGCTGCCGCGTTGTTCCTTGTGCGGGTAATCGACGCCTTTGACCCAGTCGTAGGGCCATTGGGCCTTCTGGATCTTGGCCTGTTCGAGTGCATCCTGCCACAGCACAGTGGCGTTTTCCTTCCAGGCGGGCGGGACGGTCGGGTTGCCGGCCGTAGCCGCCAGCGTATCGAGATCGGCCCGGGAGGGAATCTTGGGGTCCGCCAGCGCGTTGCAATAGACAAAGATCGGACCGATGACCTTGTTCCACTTTTCGCCGGCAGGAATGTTGCAGCATGCGCCTCCGGCGTAGTGACCCGCACACCAGTAGTCGAGGATGGTCGACTGCATGTGGCAGACCAGTTCCAGCTTCGAGGCGCCGCCGCACAGATATTCGGTGCTTGGGTTGATGAAAAACAACCCGATGTGCTCCTTGGTGCTGGAGAGGCCGTAAGCCGGGATCTTGTATTGCACGGCACAGTAGCTGTACTTGTGCTCGACTGAGTTCTTATAGACGCCCGTGCTGAGAATCCGCTGCTCCTTGGCGTGGATCACGACGCCCGCGCAAGTCTTGTGGGGCGGGCTGAAGCAGGTTGCGGTCGGCGTCTACGGAGAGCCAATTGAAGATCGAGTTGAGCTGGGTGATGAAGCGGCTTTCGCCCTCCCCCACAGCGGGATAATTGGCCCCGTGTGAGAAAATGGCGTAGGTGTAGATGCCGCTGGCGCCGCGCTGCAAGGCGTAGCGAATTTCAATGTCCATCCGGCCGTTCACGCCCTTCATGGCGACCTCGGCACGCACGCCGCCGTTTTGCGCCGGGTCGATGGTCAGAGAGTAAGTCACCTTGCCGGAAGGCCGTTGCTCCCATCTCCCGCCAGGGCCCATGGTCTCGATGCCACGATAGATGAGCGAAGTCATATTGCTGTTGCGCTTGTCGATGGTGGCCTTGACGATGCCGTTGTCCATCGTCCACGCGTCGCCGTCGTCGCTGACGGTCACGGGCGGGCTAGCCTTGGGCCTAACGACCACCGGCGCGGCAGCGGCGGTGCGCGGCGCCGATACAGCAAGAACTACGAAAATCAAGGCAGAGACAACGGCTCCGCGCGGGGCCGGCAGGGAAGTTCTCATCAGGAGTTTCCGCAGGTAGGAGTTGGTTCCCTGCGCCGATCACTTGCGGCGGTGCGGCTGCGGGAGAATTGGTCCACGGCGACAGTATCTCCTAAACCCCATCCGCAGATCAAGGTTCCGGCCTGCCTCTTCAGAATCTGGTGATTTCCGCGGTGCTAGATTCCTGCGCGGCGGCAATCTACAATCACGCTCGTAGCATAATGCCGGTTTCTCGCCTTTGCCAGAAGAATTCCAACTTCTCGATACCTGGACTTCCGTGGCGACACAATACATATACACAATGCGCAAGCGAAATCTATCCCCCTGCGAAGACCGCGGCCGTGCCTGGGACCGCACCCACCCAAACGAGGGAACCGAACGTGTGCTCCACAAGAATCAAGATCGCCGCTTGTCTGGGCATCGTCATGTTGTTCGCCGCATCCACGGCGCTGGTGCAAATGGGCCGGCGCTGGCCGTCGGAGAAGAAGGTCATCCGCGACCCGCTGACGGGCACTCCGCTCACATTTCTGACCAGCACTGACGGCGGCTATCGCCAAACCAAGATCCACCAGACGCATCGGCAGTGGACGGCGGATGGCAAGTGACTCATTTTCCGCGGAACGCGCGAGACAGGCTCGCAGGCGTTCGCCGTGAACGAAGAAACCGGGGAGATCGTGCAGGTGACGGAGTCCGGCTTCTCCGGAATGCTCTGCGCCGGCAACAAGACGATGAAACTTTACGTCCTGGCGGACGGCCTTGGCCGAAGGGGTCGGGACCCAACCGTGGCGCGTGCCGGCGGACCACGCCAGATTCTGGAGATTGACCTCCCCCGGCTCTTCGCCGACGTTGCCGCCGGGAGCGTGAAACCTGCGGCACATTACCAGCGTGTCTGCGGAACGATCCCCCCACGCTTGAGGCCGATGGCAACATGGGGCTGGACGCCAACGACGACGTTATGTACTTCAAAGTGAGGGGACCGGAAACCACACAACTCTCGGAAGGACAGAAGATCCAGCCGGGCTTCGGCCCGCGTGCGCGTCAAACCACGAGCGGCCTGCGGAGCATGGACCTCAAGACCGGGGAGATTGGCCGACTCCGCAAGGATGCCGCGCTGCGCGACCTGCCTGCGCCATTGCGGCCTGGCCAACGACGCGGACCGGGCCGTCCGCCCACCTATGGGAAAAACCGCATCAGCTTGGCCAAACGCGCCGCACACAAGCAAGGCTGGCAAACCATCGACTGTACGGCCTACGGCAAAACAACTACCAAGACCTACAAGACCTTCCTGGCCACCTACGAGCCTGTGGGCGGAGTGATTCGCGTGGTGATCGTCAAGGAGGAGCACGATTGGTTCCCTTTCTTCTCGACCGATCCCAACGCGAGCGTGGTCGAGATTGTGGAAGCGTTCGCCGACCGAGCCACGATCGAGCAGGACATCCACGACATCAAGGAAGTCTGGGGTACGGGTCAACAACAAGTGCGGAACATCTGGACGAACGTGGCCGTCTATCATCTCAATTTGTGGATGCATACGCTGACGGAACTCTGGGCTTGGTATCGCCCTCACAACGAACTCTGCGATCGCAGCGACTCTCCATGGGACGACCCCGAACGCCGCCCTTCTCACGCGGATCGTCGCAAAGCCTTACGGCGTCACATCCTACAAACCGAATTATCGGCGATTACCACCGTTTGGTTGTTACCGCTAAAAATCATTGCGTTGGCCAGACGTCTCATCGCATTGGCCGCCTGACCTAGTCCACAAATTCAGAAAGTACAGACCACAAAAAACAAGCCATTATCCATCACTATAGGCTAACCGCGTAGGATGTGGGGGCGCGCTGCAGCGGTTGCAACCTGACGAGTTGCGGGGTGCATATTACCATGATAGAATCCCGCATGTTTATTCGCTCATCAGCAGGATCCATCGGAGACAAAACTCATGAAGGCAGGTATTCCGCGTTTCATAAGACATTTCCTTCGCGTCGCCGACGATTCTCGATTGCGATACGCGAAAACGATTTCCGGCGTGCTGGCGCTGCTTTGGTTCTTGGTACGCGTGATTCCCAAGCCCAGCCGAGCAAGCTATCCGTGCCAACGCGCGGCTTTCCCCGTCGCCTCCGCTTTTGTCGTCTGGTTGTGTGGCGCGCTGGCAATCAAGTGCGGTTTGAAACGCCTCGCGCGCGGCAGGCTTGCCGCTTACTGCGGCATGATGACCGTTGTCGCTTTTGCCGCCTGGACGCTTGTTTCGTTCAGCGGCGACGGTACGGCGGAGACCGCCACGAATTCGCCGTCAGGCTTCGATTTCGTCGCCGCGACACCGAACACACCCGTCGGAGTTGCGCGTGGAATCCATCCGGGCCGCGTCGTCTGGGCGCGCGATCCGTTAACGACGAAGTGGACCGGGAACTGGCAACAGAAATCGGATCAGTGGTGGCTCGACCAAAACACCGACCAGGCGCGCGTAGATGTCTTGTTGGCCGCCACGTTGACCGAGTTGACCGGTGCCAAGAGCTGCGAGGAGGCCTGGCGCGCGATCTTTGAACATTACAACCGCCAATCGCGCCAGCTCGACCAGCGGGGCTACCGACCTGGCGAAGTTGTAGCCGTGAAGATCAATCTCAACAACAGCTCAGGCGCCGCGAAGACCGACAATTGGATTGACGCAGGGCCGCAGACGGTGCTTGCCATGGTGCGCCAGCTCGTCAACGAGGCGCATGTTCAGCAGAAGGACATCCTCGTCTATGACGCGCGTAAGTACATCCCACCCTACATGCTCGCGAAGGTCTGGAAAGAGTTCAGCGGCGTACGTTTTCTCCAGGAAAACGGGCCCGCGCAAGAGCAGCCGAAACCCTCGCTTTCCGCCGATTATCCCAGACTCGAAGCGGCAGACTGGTTCCAGGGTATCACTTACTCCAATGGAAAATACAACGAAGCCCGGTTAATCCCCAGACAAATCGCCAACGCCACGTATCTCATCAATTTGGCGATCCTCAAAGGGCATTCCTATCCCTACAACGAAATGGATGGCGGCGACAGTGGTCAGACCGGCATTACCATGTGCGGTAAGAACCATTTCGGCTCGATCAAGGGTACGTGGGAATTGCACTCCAACATCAACCCGACTCAGGAGGCGAAGCTGCACACCTACTCGCCAATCGTGGACTTGGCCGCCTGCCCCAACCTCGGCGGAAAGACGATCCTCTTCGTTCTCGATGGGCTGTACTGCGGACGCAAATGGCAGTCCTACCCGCAACATTTCCCCAACCCGCCGTTCAACAACCGCGTCGAGCCGTACGAGAATCCGGACTGGCCGGCCAGCATCCTTGCTTCGCTGGATGGTGTGGCTCTTGATTCCGTTGGTCTGGACTTGCTTCTCGCCCAGACCAAGAACAATACCGATTCGCACGGGCACCCTCGGATCCTCATCCGCGAAAATGCGGACGATTATCTTTTTGAGATGGCCCAGGCCGATCACCCGCAGTCCGGCGTGGTTTACAAACAGGGCGGCAAAGTAGTGACGAGTCTCGGCGTGCACGAGCATTGGGACAACGACGAAACCAAGCAATACTCGCGCAACCTCGACCCCGAGAACGGCAAGGGTATCGAGTTGATCTATCTGCCGCCGGAGAAACTCCCCGCTCCCGCCAAGACCGCCCGCCCTGAGACCGCCATCGCCACGGTTCCCGCAGCCCAAACGCCGACATCCGTCACGAGCAAAGGCACACCGGCCTCGGGTGATTTGCCCAAGGCTGGCCTCGAAGCGTGGTTCTCCGCCGGCCGCGTGGAGCAGACCGATGGCACGATAACTCAGATCTTGGATCTCAGCGGCAACGCGAACCACGCGCGGCGTGAACCGCCTACGGCCGCCCCGGCGAGTAACCCCGCCCTGGCCGAAGATGCCGCCAGCGGACAGCCGGTCTTGCGGTTTACCGGCGCGAACATCGCGTTTGCCTTCAAACGACTCACCGATATTCGTACCGCCTTCTGGGTCGTGAGCAAAGATCCCGCCTCCTTTGGCAAGCGGAGCGAGAAGTTCGTGCTCGGGGACAGGAATTCCAACGATTTCCACGCCGGTTGGACGAGCGACACCATCTTCAATACCGACGTCAACCCCGGACACCTTTCCAAGTTTCTGAAGGATGGCAAGACATGGCTGAGTGGGCAATCGATGGATGCCACCAAAACCCCGTTTCCCAGCCAACTCAGCCTTATCTCCACCGTCAGCGCCGGTCCCGTCCGGGCGGGCCAATTGGCTCAGGACCGCAATTTCTCTGGCCGCAGTTGGCAAGGCGAGATCGCGGAAATCCTGCTCTACAACGTGGAACTCTCCGAGGCCGATCGGCAGGCTGTGGAGAAATACTTGATCGCCAAATATAAGATCAAACCCGGCATAAAACCGGACACCGCCGTCCATCCTATGGCTCCGGCTGTGTTGCCGGGCAAGGGGCCGGCCCAGCACCCTTTCCTCTACGCCGGGGAATGGGACACTCGCAAACCCCAGGAACAGTCGATGTTCATCGTGCGCGGGGGCAAGGTCGTCTGGCAATATGCCATGCCGTTGCGTACCCCGAGCGGCGGCATTCAAGAGTTCGATGACGCCACCCTGCTTTCCGACGGGAACATTGTCTTCTCGCGGATGTCCGGTGCCGGCATGGTCAGCCCGGACAAGAAGCTCGTCTGGGAGTATCCTGCTCCGGCCGGAACGGAAATCCACTCGTGTCAACCGATCGGCAAGGACCGTGTGCTGATCATGCGCAACGGCAACCTGGCCCAGGCCATGATCATCAACACGGCCACCGGCAAGATCGAAAAAGAGATCCGGATCCCGACGACCGTGAAAGGCACGCACGGCCAATTCCGCCACATTCGCATGACCAAGGCCGGAACGATCCTGGTTCCACATATGAGCGAAGGCAAAGTTGTCGAGTACGATCTCGATGGCAAGGAAGTCTGGTCAGTCAAGACGAGGTCGCCCTGGTCCGCGGTTCGGCTCAACAGCGGCAACACACTCATTGCCGGAGACGCCAGCAAGTATGTGCGCGAGGTCAACCCGAAGGGGGAAACGGTCTGGGAGCTTACCCAGGCCGACGTGCCGGACATCAAGCTGTTCAATACCCAGACTGCCAACCGGTTGGCCAACGGCAACACCGTCGTTTGCAACTGGTGCGCCGGAAACAACCGGACCCAGGAGTGGGCGGGCACGGTGCAGATTTTCGAAGTGACGTCGGACAAGAAGGTCGTCTGGGCATTGTCCTCGTGGAAAGATCCCGACCTTGGCCCCTCCACGTCCATCCAACTCCTCGACGAACCTGGTGCGCGGGAGGACCAGGAGCGGTGACCGCTTCTCACTGGTGTTCCATCACGACGTATTGCAAAGCCTTCAGGTCGAGAGGCAACTCCGCCGATGTTCGCCTGTCGCCCTGGGCCTCCAGCGATTGGATCATCTCCCACCGGCCACCCATAGGGAAACATCTCCCGAAGCCCACCCGAAAGATGGGAGTCCGGCCGTCCTCTCAGAAATCTCCGGATTTCCGGGTGCTAGCTTCCTTCGCACGGGCAAGCTAGAATCACGCTTGTGCCGTTCCAGTTGCCTCTCCAGCGTGGGCTCGAAGCTTGAGCGGCTACAGCGCCAATTCGCATTGGCGATCAGTGTGTCTCCGAAGATTCCTGGGTAAGCGAATTGAACGGAGAGAAGCCATGAACATCCGTTGCTTTCGCTTGGATCTTGGTGTATTCGGAACGTTTCTCTTCTTGTTCGTGCCAGTTGCGACCGTAGAGGCCGGGACCGCGCGCGAACTGTGTTCGCCCGACGGCAAGATCGCCATCACCGTCTACACCAACGCCCCCCTAGGCTACAGCATCACCGTGGACGGCAACCGTGGCGATCTTCTTGCCCGCGAAATAGGGAGAATCTGGAGATGATTATGCTTCGACAGCTGTCTCTTGCCTTCATCCTCTCCGTATCAATTCTCGCGCCGACGGCCTTTGCCGCGCCCGTACCCATGGCCGGTGACGCCCCGGTCCCCGTTGATCGGCTGCGCCTTGGCAACTCCGCGGTGCTGCCGATGACCGGCACTTGGCGATTCAAGCTCGATCACGGTACTAGCCCCGCCGTCAAGGGTGAACTTCCAGCCGACACCCCAATGCCTGCCTTTGCTGCCCCCGATGCCTCCGACGCCGACTGGAAGAACATTCTCGTGCCCGCCAATTGGGAAATCGAAGGCTTCTCTATCCCCACGTACCAGGAACGTACCGGCAGGCCGTCGACTGACATTGGCCTGTACCGCCGTTGGGTGGATGTCCCAGCTTCCTTCGCCAACAAGCGCGTCCTTTGGCATTTCGACGGTGCCTACGACGGTGCCGAAGTCTTCGTCAACGGAAAGCGGTGCGGCTACCACGAAAGCGGTTTCACCGCCTTCGACATCGATGTCACGAAAGCCCTCAATCCCGGCCAGCGCAATCTGATGGCCGTCCGTCTCTATAAGAAGACCTCTTCCGCCAGCCTGGACCATGGTGACTTCTGGTGCCTGGGCGGCATCTACCGCGAGACTTACCTCGTGGCCCTTCCGCCGTTGCACGTGGACGATGTGACCGTCGTCACGGACCTGGATGCGCAGTACAAGGACGCCACGTTGAAGTCGACCGTCCGCGTGGCCGGCCCAGCGGGGTTGCACTTCGTTCTTACCGCCGAACTCTACGGCCTGGACGGCGCCAAGATGGCGATCCCCGCCGCGAGCCAGGTCGGCGACATCGGTCCCGCCGGCACCGCCACCGTGGCCTTGGTTGCGCCCGTTGCAGATCCCAAGCTCTGGTCGGCCGAAAAGCCCAACCTCTACTACGTGTTCTACCGCCTCTCGGACGGCAACCAGACCATCGAGCGCGTCCAGGAACGCATCGGCTTCCGCAAAGTCGAGCTCAAAGGCGGCGTGGTCATGGTCAACGGCGTGCCGGTCAAATTCGCCGGCACCAATCGCCATGAGGAGTATTCGCCCTATGGACACGCCCTTACCGAGGAGTGCTGGAAGACCGACGTCATCCTCATGAAGGCGTGCAACATCAACGCCATTCGCACCAGCCACTACAACCACGCGGAGAGATTCCTGGAACTTTGTGACGAAGTCGGCTTCTACGTCCTGGACGAGATACCTTCCTGCTGGGTGGCCAACGAGATCCATGATCCTTCCCGCACCTGGGCCTACGTCTTTCGCGCCAAGGAGACGCTGGCGCGCGACAAGAACCGCGCCTGCGTCGTGGCCTGGAGTTGCGGCAACGAGAGCAGCCACGGCGTCAACAACCAGGCGGAGTTCGACTACGCGAAGGCCAACGACCCCACCCGCCTCGCGCTCATCTCCCAGGCGAACCTGAATCAGAATCCGAAGTCCGACTTTGAGGACTACCATATCTACCCAACCCCCACCCCTCAACGCCTCAGGAACTATGCCGCCAGCCCGAACCGCGCCAAGGTCCCCGTAATCATTACCGAGTACGGCGCGGGCAACAACACGCAGTTGGCCGACACCTGGAATGCCATCTGGTCGACCGACGCAATTGTCGGCGCCTTCCTCTGGGAGTGGCAGGCCCAGGGCATGTATGACAAGTTCCCTGAGCGCTGGGCGATCCCCAGCCCGGCGCAAGGAATGACCCGCGGACAGGTTATCGCTCTTCGGGCGGCAATGGCCCTGTCACCGCCGATCGAAAGATCAGACCCATTTATTATGCCCTCAAGGAGGTGCATAGTCCGGTGAACACAGCCGCCCGCGAGGTTACTATGACGGCCAGCCAGTGCATCGTTCCGCTCCAGAACCGCTACTCCTTTACCGATCTGGCCGAACTGGCTTGCCACTGGCAGGCGTTGGCTGGCGAGAAGGTGCTCGCGCGCGGCGAGAGTCACATTTCCGCCAAACCCCGCTCCTCGGTTGATGCTTCATTCCCTGCCACTCCCGGTATGGATACACTGGTTTTGGAATTCGTCCACCCCGATGGCCGCAACGTCTACGTTGCCCGCTTGCACATCAAGAAAGACTGACGAGGCTTCGCCGCTTGCCTGCGTCTCCGTGAAACGATGACAAATGGACGTGTTCGATGTTCGAAGTGACTCGCTGTTTTTCCGCGGTACTCGTGTCATGAACAAGTTGGCTATCTCGATCGTTGTGGCTGGTTGTGTCGTTGCGGCGCTGGCCCTGGTTGTGGTTGCACCGCTTCACGCCAACCAGCCATGGCGGCGGGTTGTCATGCCGACGGTGGCCGAAGCTGCCGCCTCATTTGCCCGGCCGCCGGCCGAATACGCCGCCATCCACTGGGCCATTTGGGGCGGCCAGCAGAACAAGGCCCGCATCATTGCGGATATCGACCGCGTTCATGCCAATGGCGGCGGCGTTTACATGATCAACAACTCGCGCGGCGTGAAGCCCACGTACCTCTCGCCCGAGTACATGGACCTGGTCAAGACCGTTGTCCAGGAGTGCAAGAGAAACGGGATGAAGGTCTGGATTGAGGGCGACTGCGGTTATCCCGATGGGTTTGCCGGCGGCCTGATCAGCAGAGACTATCCGCAATTGGGCATGCAGGGCATCATCCCGGACGCGCACTGTACCGTCGCCGCCGGTCAGACGCTCGATATTCCCCTCCCTGCCGACACGCTGGGCATCCTTGCCAGTCCGCGCGGCAAGTTGGAGGCGGGGCCGGCCGCTCCGGAGGGCAGACCGCAGCAACTGCCCGCAGAGGGGAAATTCAACTATACGGCGCCGCGTCGCGGCGGCGGGGAAATCATGGTTCGGTTGCCCAACGCCGAAGTCCGCTACATCGTTTGGCCCGGCGAGCCATTCACGATTCCCGTGCCCCCCGGCACGAAGGGCATCTTTCTCGGCGGCGGACGTGCGCGTGGTCGTGGCGGCGCGGGTGGACGATCGCGTGGCGTGGGCGGAACGGGCGGGCAGGTGGCTACCGTCGTGCCGTTACCCGCAGACGGACGGCTGAAGTGGACGGCACCGACCGGCTCGGGGGCCTGGGAGCTTACTTTCATCCGGCACGCCTACCGCAGTTCACCCACGCGCAACGACAATGGCGACGACGGCGGAGCCACCAAGGACGGCTACTACTCGCTGATCGACTATCTGGATCCCGTGGCAACGGACACTTACCTGAGAATCATCTACGGAGTCTACGAGAAGGTGGTCGGCGACGAATTTGGCAAGACCGTCCTTGGTTTCCGCGGCGACGAGACCGACTTCACGGGCGTCAGCCCTTGGACACCCAAGCTGCTGGAGACCTTCCAAGCGGTGAAAGGCTACGACTTCAAACCTTACATCCCCTTGATCTTCGGTGGCCCAATGACCCCCGCGGCACAACGCGCCAAGGCCGACTACTGGGACGTATGGAGCGGCATGTTCCGCGACAATTTCTACAAGCGCATGGAAGACTGGTGTACGGCCCGCAACATGGAATTCATGGTCCATCTCAACCATGAAGAGCTGATGATGTCACGCGGCGGAGACATGATCAAGAACGAAGGCTCCTTCTGGCGCGACATGCGCTATGTGGGCGTGCCTGGCGTCGATAATCTCAACCAGATCAAGCCGGACCTCGTGGCCGATTTCCCCAAGCTGGCTGCCTCGGCGGCCCATGTCATGGGCGACCCCCTGGTCTGGGACGAAGAGGGCGGCGGCACGGGCCCGGACGGAAAATTCGTCGTCGATTATCAACTCGTCCGGGGTATCAACTACATGAACATTCGCGGCCTCGCCTCGGCTGGCGGCGAGTCGATCGGCTGGTACGTCAGCCGCTCGCAACACCTCCTAGCGATCGGCCGTCCGGCGGCGCAAATCGCCCTGCTTCACCCCACGGACAGCATGTGGATGAACGACAAGGAAGCCGACACTGTGACGCTCAAGCTGGTGACGCAGTTGTTGGAGCATCAGATCGACTTCGATCACATCGACGCCGATGAACTGGCCGGGGTGATGACCCAGGAGGGCGGCGGATTGAAGAATCTTTCCGGACAGACCTATCGGGCCGTGATCGTCCCGACCTCGACCGTGATTCAAAAGGCCGTGCTGGAGCGGTTGCGGGCCTTCGCTGCCGGCGGGGGCAAGGTGGTTTTCATCGGCCGCACGCCGACGATGGTCGTGGGCCGGACGTTCCTGCATCCCAAGGGCGGCCCACCGGATTTAAGCTTCGCCTCCCTCGAACCGTCTGCGGAGATCACGACCCGTGTCGTGGCGGACCTGCCGCCCCCGGACGTTAAGCTCGATGCCGCTTGCCCGCCAATCAAGTACCTCCATCGCGCGCTGGCGGACGGCGACGTTTATTTCTTCTTCAACGAATCGAGTCGGACCCAGACGCACGCTGCGACCCTGGCCGGCAGCGGTCGGGCTGAAGTGTGGGATGCCACCAGCGGAACAGTCCGACCCTTGGACGGGGCCGCGGCAGCGGCGGGCAGCATCACCGTGCCGTTGAAACTCGCGGGCCACGAAGCCCGCTTCATTGTGCTGAAAAGATGAAACTGCGTGAAATACAAACCAAGAAAGTGACTGCAATTATGAAGGTCTTCCCTCGTTTCATTGTCGCCTCGCTCTTTGCTCTCGGCTCATGGAATGCCGAGGCCTTGGGCCAGGTGGAATGCACCCCTGAGGGAAACCTCCGCGGAATAAGGGTTCAGGGAGAGTTGATGGCCTTCAGCACCAGCATCCGCGCGGTGGTTTCTAACGTGGGAGACGGCCAGGGCGGTCGTGGCAGGGGCAGCGGCGGACAGTTCTCGCGCGAGGACAGCGCACTGATTGCGACGGGCAGCCTCTCCGGCGACACCGGCCGTGGCGGCGGCCCGGGCGGCGGTCGTAGCCGCAGGGGGCCTCCTTCCGCGGGCGCCAGTTATCGAGCTGTCTTCAAGGACGTTGCCCCGGGGGCAGTTGCGGTCGAGATCCAGATTTCTTCCACAACGAACACTCCCATGCAGGGAGTTTACTTTGTAACGGCGCTGCCCGACGGCGACTACGCCGCCGACTCGGCCCAGTGGATCTCGCCGACCTCGGCGGCAAATGCCCCAATATCCTTGGCCGCCGCCCGTGCTTCGGGTGGGAACCCCGTGGGGCGGACATCGGCCAAGGGAGTGCGGCTAGTTTCCCCGCGGCGACAGATTGAGATTCAACTCCCCATCCCCGCCGAGTTGGTCATCCGCGAAGTTCGCAACCGCGGCAAGAACGACATCGAGGTTTCCTTCCCGCTGAGCCTGGGGAACTTGACCAGCGGACAGACCGTTCGCGCCGCTTTCGCGATCAAGGCCACAGGCGAAGTGGACAAATCGCCTGCCCGGCTCGTGATCGATCCCGCACGGCCGGGCCGCAAGTATGCCGGGATGGGCGGCAACTTCCGCATTCAGAGTCCGGGCGACGCCGCCCAGATCCAGTACAACCTCGACCACCTGCGTGTCGCCTGGGGCCGCGTGGCCATGCCGCTGGATCGTTGGCAGCCCAACGAAGACGTAGACCCACGGGAGGCCGCCGTCCAAGGCCGGTTGAATGGAAGCGTCCGCGAGGCGATGGAGATGGCGCAGAAGCTCGCCCGCAAGGGCATTCCCACGATCGCGAGCATTTGGTCGGCCCCGAGTTGGGCTTTGGCTGCCGGCGGCGGAGGACGCGGAGGACATGCCCGTATTAATCCCGAAAAATGGGACAACGTCTGCAAGTCGATCGGTTCCTACCTGGAGTACATGGAGAAGAATTATAGGGCGGAGCCGGTGCTCTTCTCATTCAACGAATCCGACATGGGCATCAACGTGCTACAAAGTCCGAGCGAGCACGCCGAGGCCATCAAGCGTTTGGGCTCGTATTTCGCCTCGCGCGGCCTGAAGACGCGCATGCTCCTGGGCGATACGGGCAACCCCACGGGCGACCGGTTCATTGACCTAGCGAGGGACGATGCTGAAGCCGCCAAGTTCATCGGGGCGGTGTCGTTCCATTCCTGGAACAGCGGCACGATCGCACAATACACGCATTTCAGTGATGCGGCCAGGAAGCTCAACGTGCCCATGCTGGTGGCCGAAGGCGGCCTCGATCCCAGCGCCCATCAGTATCGGGCCATCTTCCTGGAACCGTGGTTCTGCCTCAACGAAATCAGCCAGTACGTCGAGATCTGCCGCGTGGCCCAGCCGCTTTCCATTCTGCATTGGCAACTCACAGCGGATTACTCAGTTCTCACGGGGGGCAGAGGCGGTCGGCCGCTGCAACCCGCGCAGCGGTTCTGGCAAATCAAGCAACTCGGCATGACAACGGCCGATTCTTCCGCCGTTCCGATCACCTGTGACCATCCCAAGGTCGTCTCTTGCGCGTTTACGGACCACGGCGTCTACGTGGTGCATCTGGTCAACAATGGGGCCGCGCGAACGGCCACCGTTTCCGGGCTGCCGGCGGGCGTGAAAGAGGTGCGCGTGCTGGTGACCGACAGTCGTCGCGGCATGCAGGAGACTGGACGCGTACCCGTCGTCCAAGGCACGATGCAAGTGCCGCTAGACAGCATGAGTTTCACGACCTTGGCCGCGATTCCGTGAGGCAATCGGGCCCGCGGTGAAATTGCGATCGCAGTTTTTCAACCCAGGATTCTGGGAGGATGAAATGACGAGAACCCGATCAAACCTGTCGTGGGGACTTGGACTCTTGCTGCTCTTGGCAACAGCCCGCGTTTCTGCCCAATACCAGTATCCGTTCCAGGATCCCCATCTGCCGCTGGAGGATCGTGTCAACAGCATCGTCTCCCTGATGACGCTGGATGAGAAGGTGGCATTGCTGTCGCAGCGGCCGGGCGTGCCCCGGCTGGGGATCCGCTCGATGATGCAGGTCGAAGGACTGCACGGCGTCAGGGGAGGGGGCGGCGCCTCCACGACGTACCCCCAGTCGATCGGCCTGGGCGAGACTTGGGATACCGACATTCTCCAGCAGGTTGGCGCCACGGAGGGCTACGAAGCCCGTTACCTCTTCCAGCGCAGCAGAAATGGCCGGGGTTCCCTCATCATCCGGGCGCCCAACGCCGACATGGGCCGCGACATCCGCTGGGGCCGCAACGAAGAGTGCTACGGCGAGGACCCCTTCCTCAACGGCACGCTCACCGTCGCCTTCATCAAGGGCATGCAGGGCGACCACCCCAAGTACTGGCAGGCTGCCGCGCTGCTCAAGCACTTCCTGGCCAACAGCAACGAGAAGGGCCGCGCTGGTTCTTCCTCCGATTTCGACGAGCGGCTCTTCTATGAGTACTACTCCGTCCCCTTCCGCATGGGCTGGGCCGAAGGCGGAGCGCGTTGCTTCATGGCCGCATACAACGCCTGGAACAAGATCCCCATGACGGTGCATCCGATCATTCAGGACGTGGTCGTCAGGGACTGGGGCGTGGACGGCGTGATCTGCACGGACGCCGGTTCGCTGGGCAACATGATCCGGGCCCACCGCTATTACTCGGATCTCGCCCACGGGGCCGCCGGGGCGGTCAAGGCCGGCATGAACCAGTTTCTGGACCGCTACGAAACTCCTACCAGGGACGCGCTGCAAGCAGAAGCTGCTGACCGAAGCCGATCTCGACAAAGTCATCAAAGGCACGTTCCGGGTTTTCATCCGCCTCGGCCTGCTCGATCCGCCTGAAGGCAACCCCTACGCCAAGATCGGCAGCGATCCAAGCGAACCCTGGACCGCGCAGAAAGCCAAGGATTCCGTCCGGCTTGCCACGCAGAAGTCGATCGTCCTGCTTAAAAATGCCGGCAAACTCCTGCCACTGGACAAGACCGCCTTGAAATCCATCGCCGTCATCGGTCCGCGCGGCAACGAGGTCGTTCGCGACTGGTATGGCAGCACTCCTCCCTATTCGGTCACGCCGTTGGCGGGCATCAAGAACAAGCTCGGCGCCACCGTCGATGTCCAATACGCCTTCGGCCAAGATGTTCCGGCCGCCCTGGCACTGGCCAGGTCCTCGGACGTCGCCATCGTCTGCGTGGGCAACAGTCCGAACGCGAATAACACCTGGATGAGAGTGAATGATAATAGCGAGGGGCGTGAAGGCATCGACCGGCAGAGCATTACCCTTGGTAGCGGGCAGGAGGAGCTTGTCAAGCAGGTCTTTGCGGCCAATCCCAAGACCGTGGTCGTGCTCGTTTCCAGTTTCCCCTACGCCATCAACTGGGCTCAGGAGAATATTCCGGCCATCCTGCACATCGCCCACAGCAGTCAGGAAGAAGGCAGCGCCCTGGCCGACGTGTTGTTTGGCGATTACAACCCGGCCGGGCGACTCGTGCAGACTTGGCCCAAGTCGCTCGATCAACTGCCGCGGATGATGGACTATGACATCCGCCACGGCCGGACCTACATGTACTTCAAGGGCAAACCGCTCTATCCGTTCGGCTACGGCCTGAGTTACACGACCTTCCTTTACTCGAACCTCAAGACCAGCGCCGAGACACTGAACAAGGACGGCGCGGTCACGGTCACAGTTGACGTACAAAACAGCGGACAGGCCGCGGGCGAAGAAGTCGTGCAACTGTATGTGAAGCATCTCCGGTCCAAGGTCGAACGCCCTGTGAAAGAGCTGCGCGGCTTCCGTCGCGTCGCGATTCTACCCGCCGAGACCAAGACAGTGGAGTTTCCCTTGCCCGCGAAGTCGCTCGCCTCCTGGGATACCGGCCGGCACGCGTGGGTTGTCGAACCGGATACGATCGAAATCAGCGTCGGTGGCTCCTCCGCCGAGGAGCAGTTGAAGACGAGAATTGCGGTCCAGTGACGCAGTGGCGTCACATTTTCCACGGCAAAGGCCCCATGAACAACTGGCAACTAGCCACCGGCGAAAGGCCGTCCACAAGCAAGTGAAGACAACCCAAAACACCCCGTCTCGAAATCTCGACCCCACTCGGCTAGCCGGAATTGCTGCCCTGGCGTGTGCCTGCCTCGCGCTGGTCACGCCCCTGTCGGCCGAGGAAACCTTCATCCAGAAGCATGGCGAGCTTAGCGTCAAGGGAAACAAGATCGTTGACAAGAACGGCGTTCCCACCACGCTGCATGGAATGTCGCTGTACTGCTGGGCCCAACAGGGGACGCAATTCTTCAATACCAGCGCCATTAACCACCTTGTCCGAGACTGGAAATGTACCGTGATTCGCGTCGCCATCCTGCCCGGCGCCTACAAGCGCAATCCCAAGCGCGAAATCGACAAGGTCAAGACCGTCATGGATGCGTGCATTGCCAATGGGGTCTATGCGATCATCGATTGGCATTCGATGGCCGGCGCTCAGAAGGACGTTGAATCGTCGCAGGCATTCTTCTCCACCTTGGCGACGGCCTACGGAAAGACTCCCAATATCATGTACGAACCGTGGAACGAGCCGGTACAAGAACCATGGTCCGTTATCAAGGCTTATCACGAAACGGTCATCGCCAAGATACGGCTCATCGACCCCGACAGCATCATTATCTGCGGCAATCGGCATTGGGACCAGGAGTGCGCCGAGGCATCGCGGGATCCCATTACCAGGTCCAAGAATATTGCCTATTCAATCCACTTCTATGCGGCAACTCATCGGCAGTCGTTGCGCAAGAACGGGGCGACCGCGTTGAAGAACGGTATCGCCCTTTTTGCCACCGAATACGGCACCAGTTCGGCAACGGGCGGCGGCGCCTACGACCCCGTGGAGACGAGATTGTGGTGGGATTGGCTGGATGCAAACCATATCGGTTCCGCCAACTGGTCGGTTGCGGCCCTCGGTGAAACGTCAGCCGCGTTCAAGCCCGGGGCCAGCGCAACCGGGCCGTGGACCGATGCCATGCTCAAGCCCTCGGGCATCCTCGTGCGGGATTACATCATGAGTAAAGCCAAGTGAACACAGCGGAAGAAAATCAGCGGCAAACAGTCGGGAATACCCGGGTTGGACTCCATGGCTTACAACGGCGTGACGGAACCGGCCATCGCCTGGTAGCAGAAGAGCGGGAATTCCAACGATCTGTTGGCATTGGGGGCGCCGACGAAAGGCGCCGGCTGTGAGGCCAGTAAACGCTCTGTCGATATCAATGAGGTTTTGACGCCGGGAACTGCCTTGAACAAAGCTATGACGGCGGACTTCGACCGGACCGCGGCGGATCAAGCGGCAGAACACGGCCAAACACGTCAACGAAGTGTACAACCATCCCTATGTCATCACCCTCGACAAGCTGCCCAAGTTCAAGGGCGCGAAGACCAACTAACCCGGTGTTCAGTTCCCATGAAGACTACAACCATGACCGTTGTCGCCCTGACAATCGCGACCATGCTTGCCTTCCCGGCAGCGGCGGACGCGCAGAACGCGTCGGCCTCAACCGAGTTGCCAAGGCCACCGGTCAACACGCAGCCCCATGAGATCAAGCCCCTGTTCCAATTCGCGTTCGGGCCCGCCGGGCTACATCCACATCACGCCGACCACGGCCTACACCATCGAACGGGGCTATGGGCTTGAGAACGCATCGAAAGTGATGGCCGTCGCTAATCTGCGGCGGTCACCCCCACGAATGGCACTAGCTTAAGGAAAGATGTCGGGCGTCGGCCTCGTCATCATATCGCCCGTTCGCCTATCTTGACATTTGGCGTTTGGGCAACAATTGACAGAGCCGCAGTGCCTGTCTGGGCCTGACGTGCAAGGCAACCCGAAACACGCCCCAACTCCAAATAGCGCAAGCTGGGCCTCTTGGCTTTTTGGATTTGTGGAAGTCGAGTGACCGAACAGAGCAGTCTATACAGACGTATAGATACTGAAGGCTGGTCACGGTGATCGGCACATTACATTCTGGCGAGGCAGTCACGTTGACCGAGGGCACGGAAGTACACCCGGGCATTGCGGCCTGGGAATAGGTCCAGGGGGCATCGCGTTCTAATCAGGGGCTGGAATCGCCTTCAATCGGCAGGCGGTTCCATGTCGAGTCTGGATGCGGTACGCGCCCGCTTTGCGCAATGAGGGACTTCCCTTCGCGGATATTTTGACGGAGGCCAGCATCCAGAAGGTGCTCAACGAATATGGCGTGTCGTATCGGGATCGAGTGTTCAGTCCAGTGACGACGATTTGGGGGTTCCTAAGTCAAGTGCTCAGCGAAGACCACAGTTGCCGCGATACGGTGTCGCGAATCATTGCCCACCGGACAGCCCATGGCATGGCGATGTGTTCGCCCAATACGGCCAGTTACTGCACCGCGCGAAGTCGTATTTCCAGCGGTGTTCTCTCGACTTTGGCAAAGCGGACCGCAGAAGAGTTGCACGCCAGCGTTGATGACCGGTGGAAATGGAACGGTCGCTCCGTGTTCATTCTCGACGGATCGAGCGTCTCGATGCCGGACACGCCCGAGAACCGAGCGATGTATCCGCAGCCGCCCAATCAAAAGCCGGGGCTCGGTTTTCCTCTTGCGCGAATCACGCTGTTGCTATCGTGAGCGACGGGGGCTTGCCATGATTTGGCCATCGCGCCGTATGCCGGCAAGGGCACCGGTGAGAAGACTCTCTTCCGACGTCTGTATGACACCCTCAAACCGGGTGATGTGGTGCTTGCCGACGCCTTGTTCGACGATTACTTCATCGCCTGCGAATTGCGCAATCGAGGTATCGACTTGGTTATTCACACTCAGTTCGAGCGGCCAGGAAGTCGGGTAGCGGAAAGCAGACCTGACGGCGATATACTTGTTTGGCAGCGCCCCCAGAAACCGCGCGGAATGACGGGAGAACAATACCGAAGCTACCCCAAACAGCTCTTGATGCGGCAGGTGGCGGTGGACGCGCGTGACAAAAACAATCGCGTCCAACAGTTCAAAGTCGTTACCACGATTCTCACGCCGTCGATCGATGGCCAGCAGATCGCGGCTTTGTATGAGCACCGCTGGGCAGGAGAGGTCGATATCCGCTCGATCAAGTGCATCATGCAAATGGACATCCTGCGTTGCAAGACGCCCGATATGGTTCACCAAGAGATCTGGACTCACCTGCTGGCGTACAACTTGCTCCGCACGGTCATGGCCGTGGCCGCCCACGAGAACGACATCGAACCTCGCAAGGTGAGTTTCAAGGGAGCCAAGCAAGCCGTGACTGCCTTTGCTCCGAAAATCGAAGTTGCCCAGCCCGAGGATCGCGGGCGGTTGGTTGACGCGCTGCTGACGACCATTGCCTACCACCGTGTAGGCGACCGCCCCGGACGCTGGGAACCGCGGCGCGCAAACGATGCCCGAGGAAAGTCAACCTGCTCATGCAACCCCGAGACATTGCCAAGTTGCCGCAAAACCGATCCAAATGGTTCTAATGCGCGCCTTGCAGAGCCAACGCCCAACGGCGATTCTCTCTGCCTATGACTGCTGACTCGGCCCTGTCGTCATGGCCAACGGCATGATCACTTCTCGGCCTTGCCCTCGACCAGAGACACGTTCCCGTATGCTGCATGCCCAGGACAGCCATGCGATGGAGCCACACTCCTGTCACCGCTTCCCCACCGCCAACGACGAAACCGACCGCCCGGAGCTTAAGCTAGTGCCATTCGTCACCCCCACCGCCGGCGCAAGGGGCAGGGCCGGCGTCAAAAAGTGAGGAAACCTGTGGTTTTTCTTGACGGGCGGGCGATTTGACATTCCCGCCTGAAGTTGCAGCCAGCCGCTGCAGCGCTTGCGGCTACGTTGGTACTGCCCCTCCTCCGCAGGCAAGCCATCGCAAAATAATTCGGATGTGACAGGATGACCGTATCTGTAGTGGTCGTCGACAGCGGCCTGTCCGACCTCCGCGGCCCCGAGTTGGCATGGCACGTTGAAGACGCCGCAGTGCATCAGGGCGGGGTGGCTCTTCCTGGCCCCCCCCCACAGGTATCTGTGCCTTCATTGTTGGAAACTTCAACCTATATGGCGATTTGGCACTTTTGATTGACGAGATGCGATCACGGACTGATTTCGCCGGAAAAGTGCGGGGCCGCATCGAATTGCTGGCCGTGAGTCAGAGAACGAAGGGTTCTTGGAAATTCTCAGTCGACTTGCCTTTTCAGGGCCACCAAGTCAAAATCATGCTAGTGTGCATCAAAGGACATGTGCAATGAGAACCGGCATATCCACAATCGCTCTGTTATCGGTGCTGGTTGTATCGGCCAGTGCCGAAAGCATGATTCCAAGCACCGAAAGCCTTCGCGTGAAGACGCTCCGAACGGACAATTTTCCCGTCTGGTATGCGACGAGGCCATTGAAGGTAGCGGGGTTCAGCGAGGCGTTGTTCCCGGAAAAGCGAGTGGACCTCACGGCCAAGGACAGCAACGGGCGACCGCTATGGTCGAAACATACCGAGTGGAGCGACGGGGAGCGCCATGGATTGCCTGAGCTGGGCCATGCTTCGTCCACGTATCTCTATCGTGTGATCTTCGCCAAGCATGCGGCGAAGGTTCCCGTCTCCTTCGGCGTCAATCACGCGGTCGAGGTGTGGTTGAACGGCCAGAAAGTCCTTTCGCGGAACCGGCATTGCGGACCGATCAACGATCAGTATTTGGCGACCTTCGACCTTCGTACGGGCGAGAACCAATTGCTTGTCAAGATATTCAACGAAAATGGAGGCGGCGATTTCTTCTTCAACTTTTGGGACGCGTCGACGAACCTCGTCATGGACCCGGTCCCGTTGCGGCGGGCCATCGAGGACCTCAGCCGCAGCTTTCCGGGCCAATACACGCGTGGGGCCGAGTTCCTGAAACGGCTGGGTGCGATCGAAGCGAAGCCGAACACGGACGCATTCCTGGTCTTGCAGCGCGAAGCCCTGTTGGCGAATCCGCTTATGAACTTCGACCGCTTGCTGATGATCAAACGTAGCGATGGATCGACTCCACAACTTAGAATCGGCATACAAGCGGGCGGCGCGGACACCCTCGGTTTGTCATTGAACTATCATTGTCTTGCTACGATACGCACGTTGGCGCGCGATGCGTACGACAACGAGATCGCCATCCTCTCGCCGGTTGGTCCCACCGGGAAGGTGACGACGCTGTACAAACCGGAGGGCGGTAAATTCGTGGGGGAAATGAATCTGCACTTCGACGCGGACAAAATGCTGTTCACCTCCCTCGACAAGGACAGACATTACCAGGTATTCGAGATGGACACCGCGGGAAAGAAAGTCCGGCAGGTGACGCCCGACCTGCTTGGGGCCGACAACCTCGATGCCTGTTATCTGCCCGACGGCCGGATTGATTTCGTCTCCACCGCCATCTTCCAATGCGTACCGTGCCAGAACACCGACCCTGCCGGGAATTTGCACCAATTGAGCGCCGACGGCAAGGCCGTGCGCCGGCTGACGTTCGATCAGGACCAGAACTGGTGTCCCACAGTGCTTAACAGTGGACAGATCATGTATACCCGCTGGGAGTACAGCGATTCGGCACACTTTTACTCACGGCTTCTCTTTCGCATGAATCCCGACGGCACGGGCCAAGAGGCCTTGATGCACAGCAATTCCTACTGGCCAAACGCGACATTTTATGCGAAGCCGATTCCCGGCAGCCCGACGAAAGTGATCGGCATCGTTAGCGGTCATCATGGCCCGCCGCGGATGGGGGAACTCGTGCTGTTCGATCTGAGCCGGGGTCGTCACGAGTCGGAACCGGCGGTCCAGCGCATTCCCGGCTACGGCAAGCCCGTGAAAGCAATACTTACCGATGAGTTGGCGGCTGAGAGTTGGCCGAAGTTCCTCCATCCGTATCCGCTCAGCGATAAGTATTTCCTCGTCTCCGCAAAACCCAATAGCTTTGCCAACTGGGGTATCTACCTGGTGGACATTTTCGATAACATGCTGCTGCTGGCCGAGCAGCCCGGCTACGCGCTGTTCGAGCCGGTTCCATTCCGCAAGGCAGCGAAACCTCCGGTGATTCCCGACAAGGTGAATCTGGCTAGCAAGGACGCGACACTCATACTGGACGACATCTATGATGGTCCTGGCCTTGCAGGCGTGCCGCGGGGGACAGTGAAGAAACTTCGCTTATATTCGTATGATTACGCCTACTCGGGCATGGGGGGCGAGCGGGCCGTCGGCGCTGACGGACCATGGGACGTCCACCGGATCCTCGGCACCGTGCCGGTCAACGGGGACGGCTCGGCGATGTTCAAGGTCCCTGCCAACACGCCGATAGCCGTGCAACCGCTGGACGCCGATGGTCGTGCGCTGCAAGTCATGCGCAGTTGGTATACGGCGATGCCCGGAGAAACGCTCTCCTGCGTCGGTTGCCACGAAGAGTCGAACTCCGCACCGCCCATGAGGAAGTCGAGGGGGATGGCCGCTCTCCAGGCAGCATCGGAAATCACGCCTTGGCACGGTCCGGCCCGCGGATTCAGTTTTGCCCGCGAGGTCCAGCCGGTGCTCGACAAATTCTGCGTCGGCTGCCACGACGGTGCGCAACAGTTCCAGGGGAAGCCGCTGCCCGATCTCCGCGCCAAGAAGGTGATGGGCCAGCGCGATTTTGATCAGTCGTATCTCGCGCTGATGCCCTATGTTCGCCGCCCTGGTCCGGAGAGCGACATCCATTTGCAAACGCCGTTGGAGTGGCATGCCTCGACCAGTGAGTTGATTCAAATGTTGGAGAAAGGCCATCATCGGGTGAAGCTTGACGACGAAGCGTGGGACCGGTTGTACACTTGGATTGATCTGAACGTTCCCGATCATGGCACATGGACCGAGACGGAGCAGCATGGTCTCGACGCCGGCAAGCTCCGCGATATCGCCAGGCGGAAGAAAATGAACCGGCAAGTCGCCTATCTTGACGAGGATTATGAGTTCGTTCCCTATCTTCCCGCCCAGGCGATCGCCTTTGTCAAACCGCCGCCGGAAGAACCGGTTCCGACGCAGGAGATCAAGGCGGACGGCTGGCCGTTTGACGCCGCGGAAGCCAAGCACCGGCAAAGCACCGCGGGCTTGCCGCCAGAGTTGAGGATCGATTTGGGCAGCGGCCAGCCGATGGACCTAGTCTTGGTTCCCGCGGGCGAGTTCATTATGGGCGACCTGGCCGGTTATGCCGACGAACGTCCTCTGACGAAGGTGCGGATCAAGAGGTCGTTTTACATGGCGAAGTGCGAGACGACTAACAGCCAGTTTGTGCTCTACGATTCGACGCATGACAGCGGTTTTATCAGTCAATTCGGCAAGGACCATTGCAGCCGCGGTTTTGCGGTGAACGGCGGTCCTCAGCCCGTCGTGCGCGTATCATGGGAGCAGGCGATGGCGTTCTGCGCGTGGCTGTCGCGGAAGACCGGCCGTAAGTTTACTTTGCCCACGGAAGCCCAGTGGGAATACGCATGCCGTGCCGGCACGGTGACGCCGCTGAGCTATGGGACCGTGGACACCGACTTCAGACGCTTTGCCAACCTGGCTGACGTCAAGTTGCATGATTTATGTTCTCACGATAAAGGTTCCCAGTGGCTTCCGGCCATCACGCGCGTCGACGACGGCGAGTCTGTCACCACCGGTGTGGGTCGTTACCAGCCCAACGCCTGGGGTTTGGCCGCTATGCACGGGAATGCCGCCGAATGGACGCTGACATCCTACCAATCGTATCCATACGCGGAAGACGGACGCGACGACGGTTCGCCGCAAGGTCTCAAAGTGGTTCGCGGCGGTTCGTTCTACGATCGGCCGATACGCGCGCGTTCCGCGTTCCGTCTTGCGTACCCCAGTTGGCAGCGTGTCTTTAACGTTGGGTTCCGTGTCATCTGCGAGGCACGCGACGTGAAACAAACGGTGCTCCGATAACGGCCAAGCTTTGCTTGCTTTTCCGGGTTGTCGCGCAAGGCAACTGCTTCTTGCGATTCCCAATGATCCGCCCATTTCTCGGAACGACGCCAGTCCACTAACCTGCGGCGGTGGGGCACACGAATGGCACTAGCTTAAGGAAAGATGTCGGGCGTCGGCCTCGTCATCATATCGGCAGTTCGCCTATCTTGACATTTGGCGTTTGGGCAACAATTGACAGAGCCGCAGTGCCTGCCTGGGCCTGACGTGCAAGGCAACCCGAAACACGCCCCAACTCCAAATAGCGCAAGCTGGGGCTCTTGGCTTTTTGGATTTGTGGAAGTCGAGTGACCGAACAGAGCAGTCTATACAGACGTATAGATACTGAAGGCTGGTCACGGTGATCGGCACATTACATTCGGGCCTAGTCCCAAGCCGTGGCTCTGGTTTTTGTCTTGCCTAGTTCCACTAATCCCCGCAGTTTCTCTTGTAAGAAAAGCGGATTCCCCTCACGCTGTTGGTTGTTGTTACATCAGCCATCAACGGAAAGGAATCCGCAATGATCGTTCGACTGGATTCGCCTCAAGGTCCACAGGTTTTGTCGCCATCGGAAGTCATCAAGCATTTTGCCAGACAAACACAGGATCGTCAAACGCAATGGGGAAGAAGCTTATCCGACAACCCCGACAGCCTGGCGGAAATGGAGCGGGAGATCGACGAACACTACCGCCAGGGAGCAGGCCAGTTGGTGGCGGCTCTGTTAGGCCAGATTACGACACAACCGGCCATGGCGGAAAAGGTGGAAGAGATTCAAGAAGCGTCGGTGGTCGCCTTGCGCGCGCCTCAGCCACGTTGCTTACAACTCCGCCTGCTCTGCGGGTTGATGCTGTTCGTCAGCACGGCATACTCTGCACCGCGGCGTAGCAAAGGGAACAAGGCACAGCCCCACGCACAGCAGGCCGGTTTGTATCCGGAGCTCGCCGCGTTGGGTTTTTTCAAGGGGTGCAGTCCTGCGCTGCAATCGACCGTGGCACGGATCGTGGCCCTCAGTCCGTCCATCGCCGTTGCGCAGAAGGAACTGGCGCGTCAGGGAATGCGTCTGGATAAGAAGGCTGTCCGCCGCATTGCCGAACAGTTGGGAACGCAGATGCTGGCATTGCGGCAGCGGGAATTGCTGGCGTGGCGGGCAGGTGCGCTACCCGCGGGAAAGGACTTTCGCGGCAAGCGTGTGGTTGTACAATTCGACGGCGGGCGCATTCGCATGCGGGAAAACAAGCCACGTCGCAAGCAGCGGCGCAAAGGAGAACGGGAGAAGTTCGACACACCCTGGCGAGAACCGAAGGTTGTGACCATTTTCGAGATCGACGCGCAGGGCAAGATGACCAAGAAGCACCAGCAACCACTGATTGACGGAACGCTGCTGGGGCCGGATCATGTGGCGGAATTGGCGGCCTATCATCTGCACCGTCTGGGAGTGGCCGAGGCGGAGTTGGTGGTCTTTGTGTCTGACGGGGCGCATTGGATTTGGGATCGCCTGGAATGGATCGAGCGGCGTGCCGGACTGGATCCGTCACGGACAGTGCATGTGCTGGATTTCTGTCACGCGGCGCATCACGTCAGTTTGGCATTACAGACGCTTGGTTGGGACGAAGCCATGCGGCGCGAAACCTATGGCCGGTTACGCACGCTGCTGAAGAACAGCCGTTGGGAGGAAGTCACCCGCCAGTTGATTCAGTGGGCACGTAGTCAACCAGAAAACAAAGACATCTGGACAGAGATTCGTTATCTGACCATCCACGGCGAGGAAGGGCACCTGAGCTATGTCACCTTCCGTCGTCGTGGCATTCCGTGTGGCAGCGGAGCGATTGAGAGTGCCATCCGCCGCGTCATTAATCAACGACTGAAAAGCAACGCGATGTACTGGTGAGGGCGCGCAAGATAATCGCCGGGGATTCGGCGATTCCTGAGCAAGTTTGGTGAGGTTGTCACTGAAAATCCCCTCGGAGAGCCTGATCACTTGATCGAGGTTCCCGAGGGGTGTACTCCTGGATGTTACCAGCATACCGGAGTACTCTGCTTTGTATCATAATTTGCCTTGCCACGCCAGCTTCTGGGCGTTTCTTCTTTCGATCGACCAAGACCTCGCCAACAATGCCCGCCAGAAGGCGTGCCCGTGCGGCGGCCGGTTGCACTCGGCCAAGTATCCCCGCAAGCCTCGCGGTAGCGATAATCTCCCCGAGCCATACGGCTTGAGGCTCAGCTTCTGTTGCGATCGGGACGGTTGTCGCAAGAGGATGACACCGCCATCGGTTCGGTTTCTCGGCCGGAAGGTTTACCTCGGTGCCGTGGTGGTCCTGGTTGCGGCCATGCGGCAGGGGCCTTCTCCGCGGCGAGTCCGCGAGCTTTCCCGACTCTTCGGCGCCGACCGGCGAACCATCGCCGGCTGGCAGGTCTTTTGGCAAGAGCACTTTCCCCGGACGGGGTTCTGGAAGCTCGCGCGTAGTCGCTTCGTGCCGGCTCTGGCAAGCGTCACCCTTCCACGATCGCTCTTGGATGTCTTTCTCGTTGGTGACGATCCCTGCCAGGACTGGGGCCGGCTGCTGCTGTTTCTCTCGCCGATCACCATCACCGGGGGCTTGGGAATCGAGGTTTCCCGCTGACCGCGGCCCGCCCGCAGAAGACACTCCTCGACGGTCCCGGCGGACCAAGGTAGGTAAGGGTTTGACAGTCGTTTTCAGCTTTACTTCCTTTTTCCGAGGAGACATGATGACCCGAAAATCCGATCCATCGACTGCGGCCCTCTGGGCACGCTTCCGCTTCTCCGTGGTGGGCTCGCTCTTGAGCGCGCCGCCTGGGCGGGGAGAACTCAAGGCCGCTCTCCAATCCCTTGCCGCCAAGGCTTGGACGCATCCGGTCAATGGGAACGAAGCCCATTTCGCGACCGCCACCATCGAGCGCTGGTACTACACCGCGCAGCGCGAGAAGGACGATCCCCTGCGCGTCCTGCGACGCGCCGTGCGCAAGGATTGCGGCCGGGTGTCGCTGGCCGCCGAGCAAGTCCAGCATCTGTTGAAGCAATACGATGACCACAAGGAGTGGACTTACCAGTTGCACTACGACAACCTGGCCGCGGCGGTAGCAGCCAAGCCCGCCATGGGCTCCCTGCGCTCGTATTGCACCGTGCGGCGGTACATGCAGGCCCACGGCCTGTTGCGCCAGCCCGCGCGTGCGGCCGAAGGGCCGCCCAGGCGAGGCCGTTGCCGCCGAGCGACGCGAGAACCGGGAGGTCCGCAGCTACGAAGCCGAGTACGTGGGGTCGCTCTGGCATCTCGACTTCCATCACAGTTCGCGAAAGGTCCTCACCGCCCGAGGCCAGTGGCAGTGCCCCATCGCCCTGGCCATCCTCGACGACCATTCGCGACTCTGCTGTCACCTCCAATGGTACCTTTCCGAGACCGCCGAAGACCTCGTGCACGGACTCTCCCAGGCGATCCAAAAACGCGGCCTGCCCCGCGCCCTATTGACCGACAACGGCGCGGCGATGGTGGCTGAAGAGGTGGGCGAAGGTCTGCTGCGGCTGGGGATCGTCCACGAGAAGACGCTGCCTTACAGTCCCTACCAGAACGGCAAGCAGGAGGTCTTCTGGGCGACACTGGAGGGCCGCCTGATGGAGATGCTCGACGGCTGCGTCGAGCTTTCCCTGGACTTCCTCAACCAGGCCAGCCAGGCCTGGGCAGAGATTGAGTACCACCGCGCCGTGCACCGCGAGACCGGCTGCTCCCCCTTGCAGCGGTTCGCCCAGGCAGCGGATGTCCTCCGCACGAGTCCCACGAGCAACGCCCTTCGCGACGCCTTCCGCCTGGAAAGCAAGCGTCGCCAGCGCAAGAGCGACGGCACGATCTCGGTGGAGGGCGTGCGGTTCGAGGTCCCGGCCCGCTTCCGCCACTTCCAGGACGTCTCCGTGCGTTACGCCCGCTGGGACCTCGGCCGGGTCGATCTGGTCGATCCCCGCAACGGGACCGTCCTGGCCCCCCTCTATCCACAGGACCGCACGGCCAACGCCGATGCCCATCGGCCTTTTGTCGGGCCACCTCTGCAAGACACGCCCGCCGACCCGCCACCCGCAAGCGGGTACCCGGGGTGCCCCGGCGGCGCGGATCGCGACAAGCCGTTGCCGCCGCTGTTGAAGAAGATCCTCGAAGAGTATTCCGCCACGGGACTGCCGCCGGCCTACCTGCCCAAGAATCCCCCTGCTGAGAAAGGAGGCGAATCATGAACGCCAAGAAACTGCTTTCCCTGTGGGGGCTGAAATGGAACCCCTTTTCGCCGGAACTGCCCAGCGAGGCCCTGCTGGTGACCGCCAAGATCGAGAGTTTCGCCTGGCGCGTGGAACAGTTGGTCCAGGAGGGAGGCTTCGCCCTGATCTCGGGCGAGTCGGGAACCGGCAAGTCGGTGGCCTTGCGGATCGTGGCCGAACGCCTCTCCCCGCTCCGCGACGTGGTGGTGGGCGTAGTGGAGCGGCCGCAGTCGAAAAGCGGCGACTTCTACCGCGAGTTGGGCGACATCTTCTCGGTGAAGCTCAGCCCCTTGAACCGCTGGGGCGGATTCAAGGCCCTCCGCGAGCGTTGGAGGGCGCACGTGGCCTCCGCGCGGATCAAGCCGGTGCTGCTGATCGACGAGGCCCAGGAGATGAACTCCGAGGTGCTTGCCGAACTACGGCTGCTGGCCAGCGCCGACTTCGACGCCGCATCGCTGTTGACGGTGGTCCTCTGCGGGGATGGGCGGTTGCCGGAGCGTCTGCGGCAGGCGGACCTCGTTCCCCTGGGGACGAGGATCCGCACGCGGCTCTTGACCGAGCCTGCCTCGCGGGAGGAACTCGCCGAACTGCTGCGCCACGCCTTGACGAAGGCCGGCAACGCCACGTTCATGACGACCCAACTCCAGGACGCCCTGGTCGACCACTGCGCCGGCAACTACCGGCTGTTGATGACCATGGGGGGCGAACTGCTGGCCTACGGCATGGCGCAGGAAGTGGCGCAGCTCGACGAAAAGTTCTACTTGGAACTCTTCCATCCCCAACGCCCAGCGGCAAAGAAGAAAGCGAGGGCCTAACGGTGGTCTCGGAATGCAATCAACTGCTTCCCGTGGTCCGGGTGGGAGAGATCCGTTGCGAGGACCGGACACAACGCTGGCTGATCGAGCAGCTTTGGGGCGAATCGTCGGTGGGCGTGATCGGCGGCGCCCCCAAGTGCTCCAAAACCTGGCTGGGGCTGGACATGGCCTTGAGCGTGGCCACCGGCACGCCCTGCCTGGGTAAGTACGCGGTCCCGCAGGCCGGCCCAGTCCTGGTCTATCTCGCCGAGGACGCCTTGCCGGTGGTCCGCGAGCGGGTGGCGGGCATGGCCCGCCATCGCGGGCTCGATCTGGCCGGGGTGGAGGTCCACGTAATCACCGCCCCTACGTTGCGGTTGGACCGCGATCCGCACCGTGGGCGGTTGTTGGAAACGGCCAAGCGGTTGCGGCCCCGGCTGCTGCTGCTCGACCCGCTGGTGAGGCTCCACGGCATCGACGAGAACAACGCCGGCGAAGTGGCCGGGCTATTGGCCTACTTCCGCTCGTTGCAGCGGCAGTTGGACCTCTCGGTGGTGCTGGTGCATCACACCCGCAAGAACGCCGGGGGGGGAGTGGCCGCCGGCCAGGGGCTGCGCGGCTCCAGCGACCTGCACGCCTTCGGCGACTCCAACCTCTACCTCCGTCGGGGGCACCCGCTTGCGGGTCGGGAGCGGCTGGTGTTGTCCAACGAGCACCGCGCGGCGCCAGCCTCGCCACCGGTCTATCTGCAGCTTGTGGCCACCAACGCCGAGACCGCCCATCTGGAGGTCGTGGCGGGGATGGAGGGCCAGCAATGGAGGACGCTCCAGGAGCAGGTACTGACGCTGCTGACTACGGGCGTTGTGCAGAGTCGCGGCAAGCTCCGCGCCGCGCTAGCTGTGAAAAACGAACGCCTGGGCGAGGCCCTTGGGGCGTTGGAGCAGGCCGGCAGGGTTCGCCGCACGCCTACCGGTTGGCAGCGTATCGACTGAGTCAGTGGAGGCCGTTCCCGTTCCCCCTATAGAGATTAGAGGGAACGGAACGGCCATTCTTCCATCAAGTCAAAGCCGCAGACAGCGCCAAAACCATGCCAGGGGTCGACTTCGACAAGCTTCGCACGCAGATCGCCATGAAGCAGGTACTCGACTTGCTCGGCTTCATGCCTTGCCGGCGAACGGGCGACCAATGGTACGGAGGTTGTCCCCTGCACGAATCCAGGCCCGGTCGTCATCGTTGCTTCTCCGTGAACGTGGCGATCGGTCGTTACCATTGCCATCGCTGTCACAGCCAAGGCAATCAGCTTGAGCTGTGGGCGGCGGCCACCAAGTTGCCTCTCTATCAAGCGGCGATCGATCTCTGTCGCGCACTGGGCATGGACGTCCCCTGGATACATCGCTGGTAGCAACCGCCCCCAAACAGAGAAGAGGCCACCGGTACTTGAACCCCTCTCCAAACATGTCCAGTCCATCGATTACCGACAGCGCCAGTCCATCGATTACCTCGCCTACTCTCACTGGCGGCAAGAAAACGCCGAAGCCGTGTTTGCCGTGCGTGCAACGTTGCTCTGCGATCGTTGGGAGGAAACGCTCACACGGGTCCGGCACTCGATGGCGCGTGATCGCCGCCTTGCTTGGCGATGGGACGCACCGAACACCATCGCCGAATTGAACGAGAATAACGAGGTCCAACCCCCGCAGTCTCAACATCCTACGCGACAACAACCTACAACGATTGTGGCGTGACTCCTTTTGGGCTCAGGCCCATTACATTCTGGCGAGGCAGTCACGTTGACCGAGGGCACGGAAGTACACCCGGGCATTGCGGCCTGGGAATAGGTCCAGGGGGCATCGCGTTCTAATCAGGGGCTGGAATCGCCTTCAATCGGCAGGCGGTTCCATGTCGAGTCTGGATGCGGTACGCGCCCGCTTTGCGCAATGAGGGACTTCCCTTCGCGGATATTTTGACGGAGGCCAGCATCCAGAAGGTGCTCAACGAATATGGCGTGTCGTATCGGGATCGAGTGTTCAGTCCAGTGACGACGATTTGGGGGTTCCTAAGTCAAGTGCTCAGCGAAGACCACAGTTGCCGCGATACGGTGTCGCGAATCATTGCCCACCGGACAGCCCATGGCATGGCGATGTGTTCGCCCAATACGGCCAGTTACTGCACCGCGCGAAGTCGTATTTCCAGCGGTGTTCTCTCGACTTTGGCAAAGCGGACCGCAGAAGAGTTGCACGCCAGCGTTGATGACCGGTGGAAATGGAACGGTCGCTCCGTGTTCATTCTCGACGGATCGAGCGTCTCGATGCCGGACACGCCCGAGAACCGAGCGATGTATCCGCAGCCGCCCAATCAAAAGCCGGGGCTCGGTTTTCCTCTCGCGCGAATCACGCTGTTGCTATCGCTAGCGACGGGGGCTTGCCATGATTTGGCCATCGCGCCGTATGCCGGCAAGGGCACCGGTGAGAAGACTCTCTTCCAACGTCTGTATGACACCCTCAAACCGGGTGATGTGGTGCTTGCCGACGCCTTGTTCGACGATTACTTCATCGCCTGCGAATTGCGCAATCGAGGTATCGACTTGGTTATTCACACTCAGTTCGAGCGGCCAGGAAGTCGGGTAGCGGAAAGCAGACCTGACGGCGATATACTTGTTTGGCAGCGCCCCCAGAAACCGCGCGGAATGACGGGAGAACAATACCGAAGCTACCCCAAACAGCTCTTGATGCGGCAGGTGGCGGTGGACGCGCGTGACAAAAACAATCGCGTCCAACAGTTCAAAGTCGTTACCACGATTCTCACGCCGTCGATCGATGGCCAGCAGATCGCGGCTTTGTATGAGCACCGCTGGGCAGGAGGTCGATATCCGCTCGATCAAGTGCATCATGCAGATGGACATCCTGCGTTGCAAGACGCCCGATATGGTTCACCAAGAGATCTGGACTCACCTGCTGGCGTACAACTTGCTCCGCACGGTCATGGCCGTGGCCGCCCACGAGAACGACATCGAACCTCGCAAGGTGAGTTTCAAGGGAGCCAAGCAAGCCGTGACTGCCTTTGCTCCGAAAATCGAAGTTGCCCAGCCCGAGGATCGCGGGCGGTTGATTGACGCGCTGCTGACGACCATTGCCTACCACCGTGTAGGCGACCGCCCCGGACGCTGGGAACCGCGGGCGCGCAAACGACGCCCGAGGAAAGTCAACCTGCTCATGCAACCCCGAGACATTGCCAAGTTGCCGCAAAACCGATCCAAATGGTTCTAATGCGCGCCTTGCAGAGCCAACGCCCAACGGCGATTCTCTCTGCCTATGACTGCTGACTCGGCCCTGTCGTCATGGCCAACGGCATGATCACTTCTCGGCCTTGCCCTCGACCAGAGACACGTTCCCGCATGCTGCATGCCCAGGACCGCCATGCGATGGAGCCACACTCCTGTCACCGCTTCCCCACCGCCAACGACGAAACCGACCGCCCGGAGCTTAAGCTAGTGACATTCGTGGGGCACACCGACGCAGGCAAGGAAATACACCGCCATCCCCTCCGATTGTGAGAACCGACTGCATCTGTCGTGGTAAATTGGCCGCCAAGTAACCCAGTTTTTCTTGACATCTGCTGCCGCAGCCCCGGCCCTCAGCCGTTGTTCCAGACCATCACGATAGACGCCGAGGGAGGCTGGGGTGGCCTTCGCTGGGCCGGTCCCACGGTCGCCGGTCACGCGGTCCAGATCCAGGTAGAAGACGTCGTGCCGGCCGCCATGGCCGGGCATGAACGCGGCGTCGGACAAGCGAGCCCCAAATGGTGGTTTTGACTAAATCCCTCATATTCACCAGTCTTTGCCAATGATCTGATTTCAAAGCGGATCTCCGCTGGTACTGACCGTGGATGGCGTCCTTCGGCTTGCGGGCCCCAAATGGTGGTTTTAGCCAAAATTCGCAGATTCACAGGTCTTCGTCAATGACCCAAAATCGAAGCCGATCTCCGCTGGCGCAGGTCGTGGGCGTCTGGCTGCGCCGCCGGCGACCACCAAGTGGTGGTTTTGACTGAAGTCCGCAGATCCCCAAATCTACGCCGATGGCCTACTTTCGCGCCGTGTCCATCGTGCATGAGGTTCGGATTCGTTCTCATAATGTTCTTGAATGGCCTGACGGTCGCGTGGCAATAAACGGACTCTATTTCCGGAAATAGGATTGTGGGGTAGGGCTGGCGCAACGCGGCCAGTTCCGTGTGGATTTCCCTGCTGCCTACTTCGGTGTGTCGCTACCGACGCGGGCAAGCAGTCACGAGATATCTCGGATGCGATACAATCGCTGCTGGCGCGTTGTCGCGGCGAGACGATTTGGATCGTCTGGGGCTTCAATCCCGCGTCAGGCGCGCGCTGCAGCGATCGGAGCGCCGCGGCTGTCCAATGACCTGATTTTGCTCAGCTGAGCAGAATTCCGGGTCAACGGCTCTCCGCCGCTCGACGCACGATGATAGCTGCCACTTCGCTTATGGGCGGGACTGTCAGGATGAGTTTTCCCCGATCGATCCGCGTGGCGAGCAGCGTCTGATGCCCGTCCAGGGTATAGAGCGTCGCGCCGCCCGGGTTGGCAAAATCGTGCTTTCCGAGATCGATAGTCAAGTCCAGTGGTGCCTTCTCTCCCTGGCGACGATCCACCAGGTTCAAGGTCAAGCTCTGCCCATCACGGCGGCGAAACAGCTTCACGTGAAGATCTTTGGGCGACGGTCCCAGGCCGATCGTGTCACGAAAGTCGCTGGCATAGAGGTCGGCCTTCACCTGCTGCCGCAGAGCGATCAGCCGCCGCAGGTACTGCGGAAAAGGATCGTCGCGCCGGACTGGGTGCAAGAGAACGTCAAATCGATACCCCATGAGGAACACACGATTCATCGTGTCCTCACGGCGAGGCTTTTCCAGCCCAGGATAGTAGTATTTCAGGCCCGTCCCCGAGCCGTTGCACGTGCCACTGAAAATCGAATGCTGGGGAAAGGTGTAGGTGTAGATCTCGGGGCAAGGATGACAGGTAAGCCCATCGACCATCTCGATGCCCAAAGCGTGGCTGTTGTACTGCATCAAGGCATCGCTGACGGTCTCCGAAGTGATGGCTAGATCTCCCAGCGGTCCCGCTGCGGCGCGGACTCGCTGGAGCAGTTCCAGGAGGCCGCGGCCCACGCCGTGCGGTCGATGTGCTCCGTGCTCGTCGCTGAAGCAGATTCGCGAGGCGCCGAACATGGTGACGGGCATGCTGTCGAAATACCAGGCGTCTGCGCCGTAGCGTTTCAGATAGCGATCGACGACCCAGGAAAGGACGTAATCTTGGTATCCCTCGGCGGCCGGGCACATGCCGGAGTAGCCGTTGGTGAAGTTGCCCGCCATCCGCGAACCATCGGGAAAGACGGATGCCCAGCGGCGCGACTCGCCCCACCAGACAGGAACGTGGACGTTGGCTGGCAGCTTATCACGCCACTGCTGCATGCCTTCGGCCATTTGGCTGTCCCACGTCCAGATGTTGTGGTAGAAGCCAACATGCCCGCCTGCTGCCCGGATCGCTCGCACCGTGCTGGTCAACTCGGCCTCGCCGCCCCGGTCGGGGTCGGGCCACAGGAAGCAGTAATAGGGCTTTCGGGCCTTATTTGGCCCCACGTTCTCGATCATCTCCGACCAGATCTGCAAGTAGTTCAGGCCCAGCCAGCGGGCATTGTCGTACATAGCCTTATAATCGGCGTACCTACGCGTTGGCACGCCGGTGCCCAACCAGCCGTCGCAATCCTTGCGAACCCAGTCGGGGCCTGTGTAGGCCCTATGATGTGCGGCAGCCCACTGACGGTAGCGATCAGCCGCCCAGTGCCAGTCTCCCTCGTGAACGGCCACTTCGAAGGTTTGGGAAGTCCATGACTGGCCCGGTTCGAGGAAGGCCAGCGTCCGCACGTCGAACGTCATGCTGCCGGCGGTGCTATCCGGCCAGCTTTCCAGGTCGATTTGCTGGAAGGTCGGGTCATAGCTGGCTAGATAGAGTCCACCGCCATCCGCCGCGTAAAGGTCCTGCCATGGCATCGACGCCCAGCCGATGTAGGTCAGCACATTGATCGGAACCGAAGAACCAGGACGAGTGAACGCATAGGAGGCCGGATCAGGGACCAACTCACCCTGTGCGTAAGGCCGTGCCAGGTAGTTCGTTTCGTGCCGGGCACCAATCCGCAAGCCTTCGAGAACGGGGAAGCCCGCACGGTAGACCCTTCGGTCGTCGTTGGGCGTATCGCCGCCACGATTGTCGACCTGGATCTGCCAGTCGGCGGCCGGCGAGTCCTTTCGCAGCGTGACCGACCAGGTGACCTGGATTCCCCCGGCCATCCGATGGACTGCCGTGAGCCGCGAAGTCCCATCGGTTTGTTCCTTAACGACGCGCACTCCGCCTGGCAGGCTATCGCGAACGAGGGTCAAATCGCCCCTTACGCCGGCAGAGGCCGTGGAGACGTAGAGTGAAAACCCTCCTGACTGCCGCTCCAGCGCGTCGCGGATATAAATGGCCTGGTTGGCCGAATAAGTGTCGAGAATGAATGGCGGCTTGGCATCCCGCCGCGGGACCATGTACTCAGTATTGGTCTTGCGGTTGGTGATGCCCAGGATTGCGCCGCTCTGCGAATCCACCTTGATCCGCAACAGCGAGTTTTCCAGCACGATCGGCTCCTCGGCCCGAACCGCCGACCCCAAAGACAAGCCGATAGCCACCAGCACGGCCGTCAGCACATGGTTCCTTCGTTTGGCCATACTTCACCTTGCGGAAAACGGAGCGTCTCTGCTGAACGTCACCTCGGTGCCGTGCCATACCTTCTCGCCAGGGCGGCGTTCTCGGCAGCTTGGTCCGTGTATCGGTCGTAGATCCCGACAATGATCGCGTCCGTGGCCTTGATCGCCGCGAAGGTTTCCTGAAACGCCCGGGCCACGTCATGCCGCCGCCCGGCGGCCAGGATCTTGAACGCCAGGCAGGGGCGCTTCGTCTGTTGGATCGCCCGGAACATCCGCGGCGGGTCGTTCTTAAGGAAGGGCTCGCCCACCGGGAGGGCGTCCTGCCCGATCAGTTTCACGAGGTCCGCCTCGTTACGGTTCCGTTCGTAGACGCACGTCATGTAATAGTCGAGGTCCCAGCCCTTGGACTCGACGGCGTCGACCACGGCGGGCATGTGCGTGGAGACGCCGACCAGCAGCCCGGCGTCGCGAATGCGCTTCATTCGGTCCCTGATCAGGTCGAACTTTCCCTGCTTGAACAGCCGGTCGGTCACTTCCCCGTGGTGGGCAATGCCGATTATGCCCTCGGCCTTGGCTAGGGGGCGGAGATCCTCGTCCTTGCCGGAGCCGTTGGTCAGCGCAAGGCCGAACATCTTGCCGCCCGCGCGGCGGTACCGGATGTAAATGTCCAGCAAAGGCCCATTCTCAGGGGCTTGCCAGGCGTTGATGCCCAGATCTTCGCAATGCCGTAGCGTCTGGAGGATTCGCTCAGGCGTGTAGTAGACCTCGGCGTCCTTCCCATGAAAGGGTATGTGGGCGCCCACGAAGTCGTGCACGCCGAGGATCAGTCGCGAAACCGAGTGTGTGCCCAAACGAATCTGCGGCATGGGAGTGGCCTCGGCGAGCTTGGCTTGGCTATCGCGGGCCTCCGCGGGCAGCGGTTGCGCGGCGGCCAATGCGGCGGGGATCGCCATAGCTGCCTCCAGGAAACGACGACGGTCCCACACCTGGCCGGTGGGACGATGTTGCGGATGCGGAGCGGTGCTGATACGCATCATGAGGTTCCTTTCACGTCTGGGGGCTTGCCGGTCGATTCGGGCATTCTACCGCGAATCTCCGCCCTGTGCCAGGCACGCATTTCTGCCAGCAGGCCAAAGCCCCAGCCCGCAGGCGCGCTATACGCGCGGCTGAGGCGTTTTGGTCGCGGGACGGCATTTGAATCGTCTTGGGCTCCGATCGCGCCTCTGAGCGCGCTGGCGCGCTCAGGGCGCCGCAATTCTCTTTCCGGAAATAGAATCTCGGTTGCCGGGCTCGCCCCTCGTGCATCCCCGGTAGCCAACCCTGCCTTCTTGCTCCGCCGGACGGTTTCGGCTCCTGCCAGGCCCAGACGCATGAACTGCGCGCCCGTGACCACCAAATGGTTTCAGCCAGACCGCGCAGATTCGCAGGTCGTGACGCCAGGATTCTATTTCCGGAAATAACATGGTCAGGCAGAACAGCCGGGTCACGGTAATGGCGGCCACGGACGGATAGCGATCAGGGGATCGTATGTTGTGCAGGGCTCGTACTCAGAATAGGGGCACTGGCGGGATAGAAGGGCACTCGCTATACCATTAGGGAAGTGGTGACCCTCTAACCCGCATGAACCTTTTGTCCGACGGCTTACCCATAGTCACGGGACGCATCAGGGCCTGGGCAACATGCCATCGCGGGATCCATTCGGAAGAAAATCACATGTTGACTCGAAACGACTTGATGCGGCGAGCCTCGATCCTGCTGACCGCCGCCCTTGTTGCGGCCACGATCGCCGGTTGGCCTCGCCCGGTCCAATCGGCCAACGGGCCGGACTCGGCGCCGCTACGGACGATTCACCTAGCTGCCGGGCAGATCGTCTGCCGTCCAGGCGACATCGAAGGCAATCTGAAGCAGATCGATACGTTGGCCCGGAAGGCGGCCCAGTCCGGCGCGCGGCTGTGCCTCTTCGCCGAAGGAGCGATTACCGGTTACGTGTGCACGCCGGCCGTGTTGGCCGCCGCACCCCGCGCCGACGGGCCGGTCGCCAAGCGGCTCAAGCAGATGGCCGCGGAGCTGAAGATGGTCATTGTCGCCGGAACGATCGGACGCTTTGACGACGGCTTGCACGTCTGCTGTTTTATCACGATGCCGGACGGCCGCCTGTTGGTGCAACTCAAGCACGGCGTGAACGACGTGGAACGCAAGGCCGGTTTGCTGTCGGGGCCCGTCGCTCGGCAGGTGTTCAGCGTGGACGGCGTCAAGATGGGCATCTGCATTTGTTCCGACAGCGGCATCCCAGGCATCCGCGACACGCTGGCCAAGCAAGGCTGCCAGGTGCTCTTGATGCCGACGGCGGGCGGCGCTGGACGCGAGCACATGTGCCACCCGGACGACCTCGCCGACCCCCATCGCCGTGCCGCTTACGTCAAGCTCATGGACGCCGTGTGCTCCGTCACCTCGGCCTTGGACGACTGTGTCGGTCGCCGCATGGCGCAGGTCGCGGTCAATCTATCGGGCGACGACGGTATCGACCACTATCATCCAGGCCACTGCTCGATCATCGACAGCCGCGGACGAATAGTGGCCTTGCAGCCCGGCGAATACGTGGTCGATTACCTCGAACCGCGGATGATCCACGGCCAAGTGATCGTCCAATCTCCCCAGACGATCGACGCCAACCGTTGAGCGATGCACGTTTCGGCCATGTCGCCCGCAATGGAATCATCTGAAGACTGGGAGTTGTTGCATCCACTTCATACGCGTGGGTAACTGCGCACGCCACAGGAAGAGGTCGACGACTCGCTTCCGCATGTCCGGGTCCATCTCGGCGAAGCCCGCGTTGTCGCCCCAACCGTTGGAGATCGCCACCGGGGCCTGATAGTTGCGGACGCCGAACTCGATCCACTGCCATTTAGCAGCTTCTCTTCCGCGTTCAGCCCCGCTTCGCCCAACCATGTGTTGGTGCGGGCCGCCTGCTCGAACCCCTTCAGGCTGCGGTCGATCTCTTCCAAGAGTTCCTTGGTCGCCGGATCGACCCCGTCCGCCTCGTCGCCCTCCTGGAAGTCGAACAGCGTCGGCGGGGACCCGCTTGCGGGTCGCGGAAGAGCTTGGTGTCCTCGTCCATGATGCCCGCCAACAGCCGCGCCTGGGCGGCATCGCCGGAAGTCGTCAGCCCCAGCGTGTTGGGGACGAAGGTGAGCCGGGCCCGCTGCTTCTCGTACTTGGCGATCAGCCGCAACAGGATGCGGTCCTCGAAGGTGCCGCGGAGGAAGAAGTAGCGGACGATGGGGTCGTATTGCTGGCCGTAGCGGTCGATGCGGCCATTGCGCTGCTCCAGCCGGTTGGGGTTGAACGGCAATTCCATGTGGATCAACTGGTGGCAGCGTTGGTGCAGGTTGAGACCCTCGGCAGCCGAATCGGTGCTGACCAGGATCAGGTGCTGCTGCTCGCGGAACCGCTGGGTGACGGCCTGCCGGACCTTTTCGTTGTCGTCGCCCGACATCGTCAGGATGGTGTCGATGCCCGGGACTGACTTGAGAGCCGCGACCGCCGCCCTCTGGCTATCGACGTATTCAGTATAGATAAGGACGTTGGCCTTCGTCTCCTGCTCACGGATTGACGTGATCTCGCGGACGAGCTGGTCGAGCTTGGGGTCCTGGGCCAGGGCGTCACCGGCCAGCTCGATCAATTCCTCCAGCTTTTCAGCGATACTCGACACCTTGGCCGTATGCCGAGTGTCCTTGCGGATCTCGCGTTCGAGTTGAGCCAGCTGCTGGGCCAGGTCTTCGGCTTCCAGTAGCGTCCGCTCGTCTTCCTCCTCCTTGCTGACAATGCCGAAGCGTTCCTGCTTGCGAAGGTACTCTCGCAGGGTACGGCGGCGCTGGCGGCGGCTTTCTTCGCTTTCAACCTTATCGACCAGCAGACCCTGAAAGCGGTCGGCCACGACGGAGAGCGTGGACTTGCAGGCTTCGACCGAGGAGACGCTCCGCTTCAGCAGGGCGATAAAGGCCAGCACGTCGGCATAGTTCTTATTGCGAAACGCCCGGCGAAGTTCGGGGGCGATCAGCTCCATGAGGCCCTTCTGCATAGCGATGAACTTGGCGTGCCGCTTGGGATCGGGTTTCACGGCGATGGGCAGGACTTTGCGCTCCTTGAAGAGCGGCAGCTTGGTCACCGGATCGACGATATGGTTCTTCAGGCGGCGGACGACAAAGGGCCGGTAACGGTCAGCCCGTAATTGCCCACGGCCATCGACGAGCGAGGGGTCGAGCAGCTCGCAGAGCGAGGCGAAGGAGCGGTCGTTGCCGTCGTGCGGCGTGGCAGTGGCCAGAATGAGGCAATCTGAGCGCCGGGCGAGCACCTCGGCCAGCCGCCGCCGAAGCGAGTCCTCGCGGTCCTGAATCCCGCCTACGTCCATGCAGTGATGGGCTTCATCAATGACCACCGCGTCGTAGCTGGCCCGGTCGAGTTGCTCCAGCACCCGCTACTGCTTGAGGAAATCGACCGACACCAGGCCCAGCGGGATATGGTCGAAGGGATTCGAGCCCAGCTCGGTGCTGCGGCGGATCTCTTCCAGCTTGGCCCGGTCGATTACTTCCATGCGGAGGCCGAACCGCTCCGACATCTCGACCTTCCATTGTTCCAATAGCGGACCAGCGGGCGAGACGATGAGGATACGGTGGACCAGCCGCCGTGCCGTGAGCTCGGTGAGCACGAGGCGGGTCTGGCAGGTCTTGCCCGGGCCGACGCCATCGCACAACAGCAACCGCACACGGACCATGCGTATTGCCCGCAGGACCGGCACGAGCTGGTAGGGCTCGATGCGGAGGCGACCAGGCTGGACGGCCAGCAGGGCATCGGGGCCGATGGCCTGTTCCAGAAGGAACGCCTGGTGATAGACGAGCCAGTTTACCAGCGGTGCCGCCCGTTCGGGCCGGAGGTCGTGGCGGATTGGTTCGATCACCTCGAAGGGGTGAAGGACATCCAGCTCGTGCCCGAGGACGGCGTTCTCCAGCCCGCGCAGCCGGAAGAGGGTCTGCGGACCGAGGCTCTGGCTTGATACGACTTCCCAGCGCAGTCCCCGGATTTGAACTTCAGTTCCCGGCAGCAGTTCCAGAGTGCTGGTTGTCATAGTATCGTCGTCATTTCCTCAATCCGAGCCGTGTGTCCAGCCTCCGGACATCGTGGGTTGCACACCGCAATCCTTAGCTGCCCGACCGTCATTAGTTCTGCTAATTTCACCGGATGCACCTTGGCCCCACGGTTCCTGACGGTTTTGCTCCGGTTTCGGATGGGATGAACTCGGCAGGGGGCCGTTTTAGGGGGCCAGTATCTCGCAAATTCAGGGAAAAACCCGATTCTACGCCTGCGGAAACCTACCCGCAAGCATTCAACTGTCTCTGTGACAAAGGTTTAGGTCCGGTTGGGCAAGGCTGGCAAAGCGTACCGCCCGGCCAGCCGGAACACTGCCCAAATCACCATCATAACCAAATGCCTAGTCAGATTCCGTCCCGCCGCTCTACGTTTTTTTCGGCGACCTACACGAGGAGGGCGAAGATAGGGGTGAATTGGCCGAATGTGGCCAACACCAGAGGACAAAGACTCGCAGAATGCAGAGCACTACGAGCAACGATAACGCTGGTGAGAGGAACGGACGCGGTGACTTGTAACCACGTCGGAAGGCGGTAGACTGGGAATCTAATGGATCTGTGTCTGCCGCCCCATGTCTCTGGAAGGAAGCAACTCATGCAAATGATCGCCGTGGCGATGTACATCGACCTAGAGAATCTGCCCAAGGGCGTGGATTTCGATCTGCTGATGAACCATGCCCAGCCCGAGGACACGCAGCATGTCAGTGCCAATGGAAATGGGAGCGTCAGGAAATGACGATGATTCGTCGTATTGCTTGCGTCATCGCAGTGGTGGGGTCCGCCTGGAAAGCGGTTCTCGCCGCCGACATCCCGACGCGGATGGAATGGAAGGTCGATGGGGCCGTCCGCGAGGCCCTGGTCTATGCGCCTGCAACGGCCAGGTCCGCCCCCAGCCCCGTCGTCTTCGCCTTCCATGGCCACGGCGGCACCATGAAATACGCCGCGAACAAGTTCGCAATTCAGAAGCACTGGCCGGAGGCCATCGCGGTCTACATGCAGGGCCTGAACACGCCGGGGACGCTCACCGATCCGCAAGGTAAGCTGCCAGGCTGGCAGAAGACCTTCGGCGACCAGGGCGACCGCGACCTGAAGTTCTTCGACGCCGTGCTGGCGACGTTGAAGAAAGACTACAAGGTCGATGAGAATCGGATCTACGCAACCGGCCACTCCAACGGCGGCGGCTTCACGTACTTGCTTTGGGCCGCCCGTGGCGACGTGCTGGCGGCGGTCGCGCCCTGTGCGGCGGCGGCCAAGGCCGAGTTCAAGCCGCACATCAAACCCAAGCCCGTGCTGCACATGGCGGGCGAGAACGATCCGCTGGTACGGTTCGCGTGGCAGCAGCGGACCATCGACGAGGTTCGGAAGATCAACGGCTGTGGCGAGGGCAAGCCCTGGGGCGAGCATTGCACGCTCTATCCGTCCAAGACCGGCACGCCGGTGGTGACGTACATTCACACTGGCGGCCACATGATGCCCGAAGACGTGCCGCCCGTGATCGTGAAGTTCTTTAAGCAGCAGGCGAAGCCGTAAGGCAAAGGAACAACGACAATGCTGACAATCTCAACATCAACGCGGTTGCTCGTGACCGTGATGCTCGTGCTGGTTGCCGCAGCCGCTGGCGCACAATCGGAGTTCCGGCCAGGCGAAGTCTGGCTCGACACGGACGGCAAACCCATCCAGGCCCATAGCGCGGGTATCTTACTCCGCGACGGCACGTATTACTGGTATGGCGAAGACAAGACCCTTGGCGACCGCAACCGCACCGGGATCGCCTGCTATTCCTCCAAGGACATCTATCGCTGGCGGCGCGAGGGGCTTACCTTGCCCAAGGAGGCAATGCCGCCGCAGTTCCGAGACGACGGCATCGTCGAGCGACCCAAGGTGCTCTATAACGCCAAGACACGCAAGTACGTGATGTGGATGCACCTCGACGATTCGTCCTACCGCGTGGCCAGCGCGGGCATCGCCACCAGCGATCAACCAGCCGGGCCATTCGTGTTTCTCAAGCAGATGCGTCCGATCCGCGATGACTTCAACTACAAAGCAGGCAGCCCTGACCGGCAGAAGGAACTGGGCGGAACATTCCGGGACATGAACCTCTTTCTGGACGACGATGGGGTGGCTTACGTCTTCTATGCTTCGGAGGGCAATAACACGATGTACGTTGTGCGGCTGGACGATGAATTTCTCGGGCCGCAGACTCCCACCGTACAAGGCAAGACATGGGCGCGGATCTTCGTGGGGCAGACTCGCGAGGCACCGGCCCCCTTCAAGTGCAATGGCCGCTATTACATAATCACCTCGGGCTGTAGCGGCTGGGCACCGAACGCGGCCAGCTACGCTACGGCCCAGAACATCCTTGGCCCCTGGCAGACGAAAGGCAATCCGTGTGTGGGGCGGGGAGCGAATACCACGTTCCGCGCCCAGAGCACCTTCGTGCTGCCCGTGCCCAACAAACCGAACCGCTTCGTTTTCCTGGCGGATCGCTGGAACGAGCGGAAGCTCCAAGACTCACGCTATGTCTGGCTGCCTCTGAAGGTCAAAGACGACGGGACGTTTACCCTCACCTGGCGCGACAAATGGGACATGTCGGTCTTCGACGAGAAGTGACGGAAAGGCAGTCGCCCATGTCCGATCAGACACGCTTCCAGCAGCAAATCCAATTCCTCACGGAGATCGACAAGCTCAAGCAGGTTCTCCGTCGAACGTGGCTCTTGGACCAGTCCCGCTACGAGAACGACGCCGAGCACTCCTGGCACATCGCCATGGCAGCCATGCTCTTCCTGGAATACGCCGACGATCCGAAGGTGGACGTGCTACGGGTCATCAAGATGCTCCTAGTCCACGACCTGGTGGAGATCGACGCGGGCGACACCTACGCCTACGACGAGAAAGCCTGCCTGGACCAGCCCGAGCGGGAGCAGAAGGCGGCGGAACGGGTCTTCGGCCTGCTGCCGCCCGACCAAGCCACCGAGTTCCGAGGGTTGTGGGAGGAGTTCGAGGCTCGGCAGACACCCGAGGCCCGCTACGCGGCGGCGCTGGACCGCTTCCAGCCGTTGCTGCACAACTACCTGACCAACGGGCGGGCATGGCAGGACCACGCAGTCACGTCGGATCGGGTTTTCGTCCGTAATCGCCCGGTTGGCGAAGGTGCTCCACTGCTGGGGCAATACGCCGAAGACCTGATCCGCGATGCGGTGGCCAAGGGCTATCTGGCAGAGTAACGCGGCCACAAGGAAATCGTACCATGAAACTGGCCTTCATCGCATGGCTTGTTGTTCTGATCGGTACTGCGTGGCTTCCCTATCCGAGCAGTGCGGCACAGCAGTTGTCGATGCCGTTGCTGACCTTCGATGGCCCCGATTTGCCACGGAACAAGGCCGGAGCGACTTATCCCAGCCAGTACGAGCCGGACGGAACCGCCCGTGTCAGCCTGGACCCGACTGACGCGGTTTCCGGGAAGAGCATTCGCTTTGAGGTCACCAAGGGATGTTTCTACGCCCAATTCAATGCCCACAATCCTGACGGCACGCGGGGGTTCGCCCCCGAGTACGCGGCCCGGCGAATGGCGATTCAACACCTTCGACACCCTCACGCGGTTCTACATTGCCGCAGAGTCCTATATGCCGCCGTCGTATCCGCTGGTCTACCGCCTCGACCAGTTCGACTTCTACCAGGAATCGCACGCGGAGAACGACGAGCAGGTGTATACGATTGCGGCCACTGTTGTGCATGCCGATAACCGGCTGGTTCTCACTTGGTCCCGCGACAAGGACCAGAACAACACGAAGCACGAAGTCCGCTACGCATTTTCCAATATCCATGAGATCGGCTGGGACCGCGCCGTGCCCGCGCCCGATGGAATCGTTACGCCCCCGGGCTGGCAGGGATACAATCACATGCTCTACGTCACCACGAAGCTGCCCCTGGCCGGCAAGCCCACTATCTTCTTGGCGATCAAGTCGCAAGGCGCCAAGCTCTTCTCGCAAATCGACTTGCCACTCACCGCGCGGTAGTCATCCTGCGGTGTCTACTGACCACGATGCTTACCCAACTATTTATCGAACGCCGCCATCACCGGCGCGTGGTCCGAGGGCTTCGCGCCCTTCCGCTCCTGCCGGTCGATCTCGGCTGCGGTGCAGCGAACGGCCAGCCGTGCCGTGGCAAAGATGTAGTCCAGCCGCAGGCCGTTGTTTTTCGGAAAGGCGAGCATCCGGTAGTCCCACCAGGAATACAATCGACCTTCCGGGTGCTGTTGGCGATGCACGTCCACCAGACCCCAGCCAAGCATTTCTTCCAAGGCCGCACGGCTCGTCGGATGGTACAGGACCGACTCTTCCCATGCGGCTGGATCGGCCACGTCCAGCTCGTCCCGTGCCACGTTGAAGTCGCGGCAGACGACCAGGGGCGTCTTGGGCGTGAAGTTCTTCTCCAGGAAGGCCCGCAGCCGCCGTAACCAGTCGAGCTTGTAGGCGTAGTGCGCCGAGCCGACGACCTGACCGTTGGGGACGTAGGCGCTGGCGACGTGGATCTCGCCAATCTGGGCCGCCAGGAATCGTGCTTGTGGGTCTTCGACGCCGTCGTCCATTCCGCAGCGGATGTTCTCGGGCTCGAACCGGCTTAAGATGGCCACGCCGTTAAACGTCCTCTGGCCGTAAACCGCCGCGTGGTAGCCCGCCTTGTGGATTTCGTCGTAGGGGAAGGCGTCGTCCTGCGTCTTCAACTCCTGAAGACAGAGAATGTCCGGCTGCGCCTTCTGGAGCCAGGCCAACAGCCGCTCCAAACGGGCGCGGACGGAGTTCACGTTCCAGGTGGCGAGTTTCATGGGGTCGGTCCAGGGACGTGTTGGCGTTACGAATCGGCCGCTGCCCTCTATCTTATCGAACGGGCCGTGAATATCGTCAGCGCATCATGCGGGCTTTTCACCTGAAGCACAAACGCCTCTGATCGTTTGTGCCCGCTTTCTATTCCGCGAAACCTGGCTACCACGTCCTGAAGTTCGTAGTATCGATCAGGAGTCTGGCTAGCGTGAGCATAGCAGGCGGCACGCTTGCGCCGCTCAACGTCCGAAATGTCAACGTAGTGCGTGGGCGAGAACTGAAGCGTGTCCTCTCCATTGGAGACCTCATAGTAATACAAAGAGAACCTCTGCCCCGATTTTCGCCAGGCGTCGTAGGTGAGCATTGCCGTGGCGCGATGGTCGCGATGATTATCGATCGGCCATTGTGTAAATACTACATCGGGTTCTTGTGCCTGGAGAATCTTCGCGAACTCGTCGTAGTGTGATTCATCGACCACGGCATGGCCATTTCGTTGTCCGGCATATACGGGGCGCGCCTTCAATATCTCACATGCCTTGGCAGCCTCGGCCAAGCGGGTGGCCACCGGCGTGGAGTCCCATTCTCCTTGGTTGAGGTAAAGCAAAGTCACATCGTGGCCAAGATCGGTAAAACGTGCGATCGTGCCGCCGCAGCCGTATTCAGGATCGCCGGGATGCCCCCCGGCAACCACCACCTTGAGCTTTCGTTTCACCAGCGGCTCTCCCGAGGACGACGAGCTGGCGGCTGTTGCTTTAGGCAGCCCGGCGACAACCGTCGCTCCGACCAGTCCCGTTTGACCGAGCATGTCTCGTCGCGAGATCCGTGAAGTCTGTGGTGGGTCCGTGGAGTTTGGTTCCATAGTATCCTGCTGGTTGTTGTGGATGATGGGCGATACCGAGGAGCCTGTCGAGAACCCCTTCCGCCATTAGCAGGATACCACGGTGCGCGGCGGAAGTCATGGTATTGGGCTGCCGTGCCCGAGTGCGCAACCGTTGCGCAGCCTCCAAGGGCGACGAGCCATTTTCGTGGTGCCGTGACTTCCACGCCGGCGTGCGCAACCGCTGCGCACCCCCGGTATGGGTGTGCTGCCCAAGATGGGCGGTCTACTGATCCGCTCTGAAATCCGTTACCGTACTGGCTTGACGTGGAGATTTCTTGCCCGGAGGATGAGAGTTGGCGTGTTTACGGCCATGACACCCGTTAGAACTAAACCGGCCATCGTCCGCCCTTTTTTCACGACTCGGAGGAAGAGATGAGATCAAATCGCCTTGCTTGGGGATTGGTGGTCCTAAATCTTGCATACGCATCGTTTCTCTTGGCGGCCACTTACCCACCTGACAATTCCGACATCATTCCCGCCGATCGCCGGATTGCCTGGGAGGGCCTTTCCGGTGTTCCGGATGGGATTCTCCACCGTACAACGATCTTTGCCAACGTGAAGGATGCCCCCTATCGGGCCGTGGGCGACGGCGTGACAGATGACACTTCGGCCATCCAATCGGCGATCAATGCTTGTCCCGCCAACCAGGTCGTGTACATCCCCGCGGGCACGTACCGGATCAATAGCAGGTTGACTTTCAACAAGAGCCACAGGACGATTCGCGGCGGCGGGATGGGAAAGACTGTCTTGAAGTTCTACGTGGGCGGCGGTAACGGCGCTTTCGAGGTGGGGGCAGCCGAATGGCCTCGCCCGAAAGCCGGCCTGTCTATTACCGGAGGTGCGACAAAAGGGAGCACGACCGTTACGGTTCCCAATACGTCCAGCGTCGTGGTGGGAAGGATGATTCGGATCGAACAGGCGAATCCCGATTTTGTTCACGCCTTGAACGGAGCGACCAACAATTTGTCATTCATGTTCAAGGTCATTTCAAAAACCGCAACCACTGTCAGCTTTTCACCGGCACTCCCGTTTACGCTCACGAATTCTCCAGCCCTGGCGGTATATGGCAACTGGCTGCTCGAAAAGACGGGATTCGAGGACCTGACTTTCGATATGGAAAACAGCTCCGCCGCGTGTGCCGTCTTCTTACAACAAGCGTACGGATGCTGGTTCAAGGGAATAGAGGTGAGAAAGTCCAACGCCAGACAGCTTTGGCTCGTTTGGTGTTCACAATGCGAGATCCGCGAGTGCTATACGCACGAAACGCGATCCAGTGGGCCGAACCATGAAGGCATCGATCTCTATGAGGACTGCTGTTGGAACCTGATCGAAAACAATACCTGTGTGCGCGGCGGCTTTCCCATGATCATCCTGGGCGATTGGAAAGGGGGCTGTTCGGGGAATGTCATCGCGTATAACTATTGTTCCGACATCGATACCGGCAGCGAGATCGCGGGTGGGGATATCTCCGTCAACCACGGACCGCACAACATGATGAATCTGTTTGAGGGCAACATAGGTGTCATGTTTCAGTCGGACGGGTATTTTGGATCGGCGAGCCACAACACGGTATTCCGCAACTGGTTTTCCGGCGCCCATCCCAAGCTGACGCAGGGACTGCGAAGCGTGGCTCTGAGTCGATGGAGCTACTATTTCAATATCGTCGGCAACGTGCTGGGCGATCCCTCGTTCCCAACCCCGCCCGCCGGACTCTTTACAACGGAGGCCAATGAATACAGTTATCTGACGAGAGTGATCTACCAGCTTGGCTATCCGCACATGGGCAACAATTCGTATTCGGGAGTGAATCCGCCGAATACCGGGAAGGACGCTCTCGATACGCGCGTGAAAAGCACTTTGATTCGCCACGGGAATTATGATTATGCGACACGGAGCATTCAATGGGATGCCGGCATCGCGAATCATGCCCTTCCCGATAGCCTATATCTTTCAGGAAAGCCGTCTTGGTTTGGAAATCTGCGGTGGCCGCCGATAGACCCGACAAACCCATCAACCGTCACGGCGGACAGCATACCGGCAGGACACCGTCTTCGCACCTGGAGCCCAACGAAGCCACAGGTTTGTTCGGCGACAATTATTCTTTCCCTTGAACAACAATTAGAATTCCCTTCCTTTCCTTCCAAGAACCAGAGGCGTGCCGCCCCCCCTTTTGTGAAGCGCAGCGCAGCGGAGCGAAACAAAAGGGGGGGCGGCACGCCTCACGCCGCCGATGCCCCCTCCCGTCCCTTACGCCGCCTCGGGCGGCTTGGTCCGCTTGGCCTCCTCCAGCCGGTAACTGGCGATGTTCAGCTCCAGGATCACGCTGTGATGCACCAGGCGGTCGATCGCCGCCGCCGTCGTCATCGGGTCCTTGAAAATCACTTCCCACTTCGAGAACGGTAGATTGCTCGTGAGCATCACCGTGCCCCGCTCGTAGCGCTCCGCCAAGAGCGTGAAGAGCACCTCCATCTCCTCCCGGCTCTGTTGCACGTAGCCGATGTCGTCGATCAGGACCACTTCGTACTTCGAGAACCGCTTCAGCGCCCGACTGAGCTTCAGGTCTCGCTTGGCCACCAGCAGTTCCTGCACCAATAGGGCGCAGGGCCAGGAGACCACCTTCCGTCCCTTACGCACCAGCTCCTGGGCAATCGCCGACAAGAGGTGAGTCTTCCCCGTGCCGGTCTTGCCGAACAACAACAAGTTCTCCCGGCGGTCCACGAACGAGCCTTCCAGAAGCGTCCGCACCTGGCGAGAGACTTTCGCCGGAAGCCGTGAAAGGTCGAAACTCGCCAGATCCTTGTCCAACGGCAAGCGGGATTCCCGCAGCATCCGCTCGGTACGCTTCGCCCAGCGGGCCTGGCACTCCCGCTCCACCAACTCCAGCAGATACTGCTCGTAGCTGGCCGACTCTTGCGTCGCCCGCCGGGCCAGTTCTTCAAAGCACTCCCGCAACGTCGGCAAATGCAGTTCCCGCAAGTAGGCCATCAGCCTCTCCGTCACATCCCCCTTCGCACCCATGCCACACCTCCTTGTGTGAAAACAAGTCATCGAAATCCAACAGGTTCACTTCCTCGACGGTCACTTCGGTAACCGCCGGAACTTTTTCCGCTCGCTGGACCAGCGCCTCGACCGCCGCCTTCGTCAGGGGTTGATCCCCAGCCAGAAGCGTTCGCAACGCCTCGTCCACCGCCGTCTCGCTCTGGCGTGCCGCCAGGTAGAGAATCCCTAAATACTCCTTGTCGGCCCGCTGGCCCTCCGTCTCCCCCAAGGCATCATAGGCCATGCGAAAGCGGCTCGTAGGAAACAGTTCTTCCCGGTACACGTAGTTGGCAAATGCCCCCGGCTTTCGCACCAGCCAGTCGATGATGTGCCGGTAGTTGACGGCACGTTTCTGCCGTCCACGCAGGCGAGGGAAACGCTCCACTTCCCGCTGCGCATACCAGACCTCGACGTGCTCCACATAGAGCCGCACTTCCACCCGTTCGCCGATCAAGCGGCTGGGAACCGAGTAGGTGTTCCGGTCCACGTGTATCAAGCTGCCGCTATTGACCGGCGCCCACAGTCGCTTGCAACTCTCCCGCCGTCGCTCCGGCAGACGCCGCAGCTTGGGCAGTTCCTCATCTAGACGCTTGCGACAGGCGGCGTTGCGACCATGCACCACCTCTTGCAAGAATCGTTCGTAGTCTGCCCGGCTTTGGAAATCCCGGTTGCCCCGCAGCAAAAGGGCCTGCTCAACCGTCTCCTTAAAGCGGCGATGCGATTGCTCGGCATCGCCATTCTCGTTCGGCTCCTCGGGCTGGATCTTCTCCATCTCCAATCCATAGTATTCCAATAAACCCGTGTAGCGCTGCGTGAATTCTTTCTCGTCCGAGGCGTTGTTTACCGCCAGGCTCATGCGGTCGGTACGATGCCGCTGCGGCACTCCGCCCAATTCCCACAGGGCGTTCTGAATCCCTTCGCTGAGGCTCTCGAAACTCTCGGAAAAACAGATCGTGACCGATTCCCAGTTCGAGTACGTCAGCACGAAGTGATAGACCAAGTGGTCGAATGGCTGGCTGTCGATCGTCACCGCTAGGCTCTTCATGTGCGTGAAGTCCGAAGCGCACAAGCGGCCTGGCTGATGGACTTGGCTGAAGAACACTTCCTTCGCCGGGCCTGCCGTGGCCCGCCAACGCTTGATGCCACGTTGAAATGTGCGCAACTGGGAATCGTCGAACTTCTTCTCCGGATACTTCGTCTTTAGCCAGGTAAACAGCGTCTTCGCTTCCAGGCCGGGGGCCTCCTGCAACAGCGCATGCACTTCCGGCCAAACCTCGGCGAAGGGGTCCAGGCGTGTGCGCCAAGTACGCTCTGAACCGAATTCGCTGGGAAGTCGCCCAAGTTCCCTATACTTCCTGGCTGTCTTCTCGTCCATGCCTGCCTTATCCGCTGCCTGAGCCAACGTCTTCCCCGACGACAACAATCTAAATAACCGTTTCACCTGTCGATCCTTGACCATTACAAGTCCCCCTCCTACGGAGACTTGCAACAGTTTACCTGATCGCTTCAACCGGGAATCTAATTGTCGTCAGACCGGAAAAATAATCGTCGCCGTACACAGGTTCCATGAGGACCTCTGAGTCATCGTCCTCCCGTAACTTGACGGCTGGCTTGGGCACGCTCAATCGCCAGGTACCCGCCCCGGTAGCTCGGCAATGTCTCGCCCAGGCCGTTTTCGCCTCATTCCGCCCGACCCCACCCCGAAATTGGGACTTGTCCGAATCCTTGCCGCCCACGCTCCGTCTGGTTGGTGGCGGGATGCCATAGAACGGACCGACTGGCATCCGCAGGACCTGGCGTCCTTGCTTGGAAATTTCAATGGGCAGGGCATGTTGCCCCATGACCTGGCAAACTACGCCACTGCTCGTCCGCCAGCACCACGGAGGTCTCGACCTGGCGATCCGGGATCGACCAGTATTTGCGCAGCAGCCGGTCCTTCTCAGCGGGCGAGACCGTCTGGAAACCGTGCCGCTGGTAGAAGCGGATCGCCCACTCGGCCGCCGCCCAGGTGCCGACGAGCACCGGACGTGCGGTATGAGTCAGCAACTCCGCCAGCAGCCTCCCGCCGATGCCCTGGTTCCGCCTGGCGGTGCGGACATAGGCGTGGCGGATGAGGGTCACGTCCTGGACGTCCTGGATGCCCATGACGCCGGCCAGCTCTGAGTCCTCCTCGCAGCCCCAGAAAACTACCGTATCGCTGATCTCGTGCCGCAGGTCTTCTCGCGACATGTAGGGGACCTTCCAACAGTCCGCGGGGATCACGCCCCGATAGGCCTCGGCCGCATCGTTGATGATGGAATAGACCGTCTCGAAATCTACCTGCCGGCAGGGACGGATCGTCATGGTAGGGCTCCCGTTGGCCTTCGCCGCCATTTCCTGGAGTTGGTGAGTCAGGGCCGCCAGGTTGGCCGGCTGTCGCTCGATGGGTTGTAGGGATTGCTGTCGCACGCGGGGCGGCTCCTGCTTTCTCGTTGCTGCCGTAAGCCAGTTTACCTAACGAGCGTGGCCGTGGCGAGTTGTCCCATCTTCCCATCGAGGCCACAGGGGCCATGACATGGCCACGGCGGCCTGCACACTGACGGGTAAAGAAGCCCAGCCGCGGCACCGCCCGCCAAAACCAAGTAGGCGTGAGGGTTCCCAATGCACGTCGGGCGCACTGCCTCCAGGCAAACTTGCCCTCAGGATGATTGATCCCCTTTGCTGGCTCCAACGGCCGCGAACAGGTTGTCGGAGCGGCTGATCCACGTATCCTTGTCCTTGATGATTGCCTGCGGTGGCAGGGTAGGCGTGACGGTGGCGATGCCCGGCACGCGCTTCACAGCCGTGCCGATGGCCATGAACTCGATCAAGCCGCCCAACTCGTGGATGTGCGTCTTAACGCCCACCACGTCGTCGGCGCCGATCGCCTCCGCCTCCCGTTTGATCAGACCGATGGCGTGCTCGCGGGCGTCGTACACCAGCGAAGTCAGGTCGGTGACCTCGCCGCGGCTGAAGGACTTGAACATCGCCTTGAGGCCGCCGAAAAAGCCCAGGGAATAGACGGCCGTGCCCAAGACCAGCTTCAAGGGCATGTAGCCCATGTTCGTGAGGTTCCACATCTCCTCGCACGTCAGGTCGCTGGTGACCGGTTCCTTGGCATGCCGCGCATCCAGGGCCGGATTGTGTGCGGCGGTGCCCATCATCAACATCTCGTGGATACCACGGAAGGGCATGATCTCGGTTTCGATGCCGACCACGGCGTTGGCGCCGACGCTACTGGCCTCGGCCGCGATGCGGGCCAGCGCCATGTGGCGCGTCCTGTTGAAAATATCGCTGAACTCCTTGATCTCGCCGCGGGCAAGGCTCTTCAGGCCGCCCAGCAGTCCACCGCCGAAGCCGGTGGAATAGGCCACGTTGCCGAAGGCGAACTTGCGGGGCGAATAACCGGCGTCCAGCAGGCAGTAGAGTTCCTGTCCATCGCCGCTGGTGGAAAAGAGGAGTTTCTCCGTCTTTTGGTTGGCGGCATGGACGCAGGAGGCCACCGAAAGGAATTCGATGTTGCCGTGGAAGGCCCGGAGTTCGCTGGTCACGCCTGTGATCCCCGCGCCGCCGCGTTGCTGGGCCTCTTCCACCATGCGGGCGTACGATTGTTGGCGACCTTCATGGATGATTTGGGTAATCTGCGTGACTTCACCGCCGAAGGCACTTTTCAGGCCGGCACCGATACCGCCAACAAACCCCAGCGAATAGACACTATTGCCGACGACAAGCTCCCCTGGGCTGAGTCCCTTCAAGTGGAGGCAATACATTTCGTTCCCAGACAGTCCGGTCATGGTGGACATGGCACTGATCCTTGCTGGAGTTTTGAGGAGGAATTGCTGCTCAGATTCGCTGCAAGCAGAGCATCCTACTGCCCAGGATGCAGATACGCAACAACGTGCCGTATCGGGGCCCCTGCGCCGGGGTGCGCAGCCGTTGCGCACCCTCCAAAGGCCCCGGCCGCCTTCGTGCTGCAATAGTTTTTCGCCCCCGCTGCGGTGCGCAGCCGTTGCGCACCCCCGGTATGGGTGTGTTGCTCAAGATGGGCAGTTGGCAGGTCAGCCCTGGAATCCTCGCGGGGAGATTCGGCTTGATTGCTGCTTGCGGGAAGCCCATTCCTGCGATCCTGTAGCGGCGAAAAACGGCCTGGGTGGCCTCGTCGCGGCTTTTCGGGACGTTGAGTTCCGGGATGGCAATCTCGGACTGTTTTGGCTGAAAAGTCAGCCACGGTGTGGACCGATCGGCCGAGCGTCAGAAAATGAACGATTCTCCGGACAGACTCCCTGGCCTCGGCGGACGGAGCGTCGCGCGTTAGGACCGCCCGTGGGACTGAGTAGTTGGCTCGCCGCTTCAGGAGAATTGGGGCTGTATCTTACGACTGGGGTGTGTCGTGGTTATGATAGAACGCGTTGACTGCCAGGAGTGTGTCCAGGCAGGCGTGGAATGGGAAATGTCGAATAAGGGAGATCGGTAATGTCGGAATCGAAGCAAGTCAACAGGCGCGGTTTTCTTGGCACTACGGTGGCGGCAATCACCGTGGGTGGCGCGGCTATCGCTGCTGAAGGGGACAAGACGCCTACGGCAGTCCCAACCCAAGGCACGCCGGCGGTTCCCCACACGGAGCCTGGCCCCAAGGACATGCCCTACGGCATGCTTGGAAAAGCCCGACTGAGCCGCTTGCTGCTGGGCGGCAACTTGGTCACCGGCTGCATGCACTGCCGCGATCTGAAATACGTGCCCGAGTTGTTCCGGGCCTACGTGACCGAGGAGAAGATCTTCCAGACGTTCAAACTGGCCGAAGAGTACGGCATCAACGCCGTCTTCGAGAGCGGTGGGCAATTCGTCCATCGTTACAACAAGGATTTCGCCGGCCACATGCAGATCATCCCGAGCATCCATCCGGACGTCAACCAGAGCGATGCCCAAATCAAGGACGAGATCAAGGTGCTGGTCGATTCGGGCGTGCCTGCCTTGTATGTCTGGGGGGTGCGGGGCGACGAGTTGGTCCGCAACGGCAACGTCGACGTGATTGCCAAAGCCGTCGAGTTCGCCAAAAAGTATGATCTGCCGGTTGGCGTCGGCGGGCATTCGCTCCTGGTCCCCAAGGCCTGCGAGAAGGCCAAAGTCCCCTGCGACTTTTACGTCAAGACCTTCCACAAGGACGACTATCCCACGGCCACGCCAAAGGAACTGCGGAAAGAGTGGTTCGAGGGCAAGGGCTTCTATGACAACATGTGGTGCATCAACCCCGAGGAGACGGCCGAGTTCATGGCGAGCGTCGCGAAGCCCTGGATCGCCTTCAAAGTCCTGGCGGCCGGCGCAATCCTGCCCCGGCAAGGGTTCGCTCACGCCTTTCGCAATGGGGCCGATTTCATCGCCGTTGGCATGTTCGACTTCCAGATCAAGGAAGATTGTGAAATCGCCAAGCACGTCGTCAAAATGACCCAGAAGCGGAAACGGCCCTGGTACGCCTGAACGGTCGGGCAAACCGAAGGGTGGAACGGCCCATTTGCACAGTTCGCTATACGGGAACGCTTCACACGGTCTCGACTGTCTTGGGTATGGCTGTGGTTATTGCCGGGTATCCGTCCCGGTCGCTCGGCAACGGCTCGACGGGGCCGCTTTCGCCCCATACCGCCGACCCCGCCCCAAATTGAGACTTGTCTGATTTCGTGCCGACTTGCTCGTTTCGTACAGCAGCACGTCGCCCGTCGCCTTGCAGGAGAAGAAGGGCAGGTAGTCGTCGCTCGACGGGCGTGCCTGCTCATTGCCCAGGGCATCCTCGTCAGGGGCTCGCGGGAAGAATCCGTGGCACCTGCTCGCCAGCTTTGGCCATGTACCGCTTGAGCTTGTGGGCAAGTCCCGCGCGGACCTCAGTCAGCGCATGGTCAGCCACCAAGTTGTTCCGCTCGTGAGGGTCTTTCTCAAGATCGTAGAGAAAGTCCTCCACGCAGACCTTGCTGCCGCTGTCGCGATTGCCGTTGCCCTCCGGGGCCCGCACCGAATACTTCCATTTCTTCGTGCGAATCGCGCGTCCTACCTGGCCCTCGCTGATCTGGATAAACACTTCCTCGGGCCAATCCCGATCGTGGCTCGGGTGGCCGAGGCCCTGCCGGGCACGAAGATCAAGCGTCTGGCATTCCCTGACGCGCCCGCCCCGGGCGCCCCGGAGATGCTCAACTACATGCGCGTGGACGCGGCCAAGATCGCGGCCGCAGCCAAAAAGCTGGTCAAGGGGTGAGCGGTGGCAGGGGGACGGAAAAAGGCTGCACGAAGCGGGGGCCCCCGCCACCGTTCCTAGCAAACCTACGATTACGGCTCACCGCGGCTCCAGGAACTCCCGCGTCAATCGCGTGAACGTGATGAACTTGTAGTCTCCGCGCTCCCAAAGCACCCCCACCGTCTTGTCCTTGAGCACCGTCAGGTCCGAATAGGCCGCCGACTCTTTAGAAATCGGCCGCTCGTTGGAGAAGGTATCCGCTTCGTCATAACTGACACGAATGACCAACTTCGCCCGGCCGGGGCCCTTGGGCCCGGTCCAGAGGATGCGGTTGCGGTCGTCGCCGGACGTCTTCAGGGTGTACCGCTCGACGGCGCAGCACACCGGGGTGACGACCAGGCCGGGACGGGGCTCGGACCAGGTCACGCCACCGTCGCTGCTGGTGGTCATCCAGCGGTGCGGGCCGTTCTGCTGTCGATAATCCATCAAGAGCCGCCCATCGGCCAACTCGACCAACTGGTTCTCGTCGCCTGGGTGGTTGCCAGGCACGGGCTGCCCTCGCTTCCATGTACGGCCATGGTCCTCGCTGTAGATAGCAAACACACCCCAGGGAGCGAACTTCCATACCGCGGCAATCAGTCGGCCCTTGCGGTCCTGGATCGCGCCACCCGGCCCGACCACGCTGCACCGCCACTGCTTGTCGCGCATGTCGCGGGCGATGGGCGTCAGGTCCGTTGGGGCCGACCAGTTGACGCCGTTGTCGTCGCTGTAGCGGACCAGATTTTGAACGTCGTCGGTGCCAGGCCGGGCCGTGTCGGTGTTGCGGTCCGGCTTGCAGCGCAGGTAGTGCAGCCAAACGCGGCCGTTCTGGCTGTCCACCACCGTCGCCGGATTGGCTGCCGACCACCGTTGGCCCGCATGCTCGATCACCTTCATCGCCGACCAAGATCGCCCGCGATCCGTGCTCCGCTTGAGCACCAGATCGATCTCGTTCTTCTCCGTGCCCGGATCACCCAGGTTGTACTTTCGGGCTTCTGCGAACGCCAGCAACGAGCCATCGGGCGCGGTTTCGAGAGCGGGAATGCGATAGGCATAGTAGCCATCTTTGCCGGAAACGAAGACGTCCGCATGCGAGAGGTGCCCTTCCGCCGCCATCGCATGGGCTGCCGGGGCCAGACACACCAGCACAACGAGCCAAGAACCTCTCATCGCAACCTCCGTAATAGAAGCCCAAATGAAAAAACAGTGTGGAATCGACCGCGGCACTGCCGGTGTCATAGGAAAGTCAAGTTATTCGGGTTCACGGCCGAGATGTTCCTGGAGATCCTGCCGGTCGGCAAGATCAAACTGGCATCATCGTTCATTTGGTTCTCCCCCGTCTTGCTCGCCCGCAAACCCGGTCGGATTCAGACTTCTCCGAATTTTCGTAGGATAGCACGGCGCGTGGCGGAAGTCACGGTATCGCAAGAATGGGGGCTTCTGCGCAGGGGTGCGCAACTGTTGCGCACCCTCCCACGGCGACGGGCCATTTTCGTGGTGCCGTGACTTCCACGCCAGGGTGCCCAACCGCTGCGCACCCCCGATATGGGTGTGCCGTCCAAGATGGGCGATCGGCAGGTTGGCCCTGGAATCCGCGTGGAGGTTCCGAGTCAATTACCGAATAGGTCTGGGCAGACGATACGCCCTATTTCTCGATCGTTTTGGCCGCCTTCTTGATAAGCGCTGTCGCCTGCTTTGCCGCCGCTTCATCCTCGAAACCCATGACGGCCGAGAACTGCGCGCCGATCACCTGCGCCACGAGGAACGTGATGTTGATGCCCGCCTTGCCGATGGCCTGTAAGCGTCAAACAATCGCCAGGGGCTACCGCTGAGTCCTGGCAACGCGGAAGCCCCGGTTGTCGCTCCGCTCGCTCGGCGTCCTAAAGTAGCGGCTGGCGGAACGGGCGCTGCTCGGCGCGAAGTCCCAGGAACCGCCACGAACGACTCGCCAAATCCCCGTAGCTGCGCCTTTTGGGTCGTCTGCGGGCGAATTGCCTTAGTAATCTTCGTCATACCAGTCCGCGCACCATTGCCAGGCATTGCCGTGCATGTCGCAGAGGCTAAAGGTGTTGGGCTTGAATTGGCCCACTGGAGAGGTGAACACATAGCCGTCGCTGGCTTTGGTCGTCCCCATCCAGCGCGTGAGCTTCGCCTTAGCCGCCGCATCGGCCACGTTCGCCACCTTGGCCAGCGTCTCGGGATCGTCGCCGCTATAGTACCGTGTCGTCGTCCCCGCACGGCAAGCGTACTCCCACTCGGCCTCGGTGGGCAGCCGATAGGTCTTGCCCTCCTTCTGGCTGAGCCATTTGCAGAAGGCCATCGCGTCGTTCCAGCTTACGTTGACCACCGGGTGTTCGTCGGTCTGCTCGAAACCCGCGTTCCGCCAGGAGTATTTCGCGTTGAAGCCGAACGCAAACCACCCTGTCTTCTTGGGGTCGCATCCGAAGGCCCCCGGATTGTCTCCCTTCTCCGCGTCGGTCTTGTAGCCCGATTCCTTGACGAACTGGCGGAACTGGCCCCTCGTGACATGGTAGGTGCCAAGGTAGAACGGCTTGGTGATTCGTACCCGATGCTGCGGGCGCTCGCCGTTAAGGAAATCCGCCGTCAGAAGCTGGCCGTACTTCTTCGCGAAGAAAGCTGTGGTTTCCCTCGCCTACTCGCTGCTGCCCATCATAAACTCGCCGGACGGCACGAGGGTCAGCTTCATGCCGATCGAGTTGGTGATCTGCTTCTCGGGGCTGGGTTCGGTGGCGGCTGCGGGACACGCGAGTACGAGAACCACCAGAGCGGTCATGTATTGTCGAAGCATGGTCCTGTCCGTTCGATGTTTTGTTCAAGCCTGCTCGTCTGGCGGCAGCCAGCCTTCGTTGTTGCCGGAATCTCAATTTCGACCAGGCCTGAGCATCATTCGCAGCCGCTGAAGCAGATTCATCTCCATCCGTTTCGTCATGCGGTCAAATTGCTCGACTAGTTCGGTTACTTCACGCGGTTCGACGCCAGCACCATCGGCGACACGGCGGCGACGCCACTGATTTACCATCCTGGACGGATCGCGGCGTTCGTTGGGCGTCATCGAGTCGATGATGCCAATCAGACGGCGGATTTGGGCGTCCGGATGCTGGCCTTCCAGCACCTTGGTCATCCCGCTCATTCCGGAGAGCGTTGACACGATCTTCCTTATGGGCCCCAGCTTGCGAATCTGAACAAGCTGCTTCCTATAGTCCAGAAGCGTGTACTCAGTCGGCCGACCGGGAGTTTCTGGCGTCATCGAGGGCTTCCTCGTTGAAGTTATCCCGAACTCATGAGCCATGCTCCGGCCGAGGGGCCGACGAACGAGACTCACCTATTCGACAGTATATCCGCTCGCTGCCCGGTTGGGAAATCACCCACCGCAGCCCCATTACCATCAATTCCAATCATTCCTCAAAGGAGTTGCTGTTTGAGCCACACCGTTTCCATCAAGACGGAAGTACGCGATGCAGCGGCCGTCCGTGCCGCGTGCGACCGACTGAAACTTCCTGCACCCGTGCAAGGCAAGGCCCGATTATTCAGCGGCGAAATCGAAGGGTTCGCCGTGCAACTACCCGACTGGGTTTATCCGGTCGTCTGCGACACCGCCAGTGGCCGAATCAAGTTCGATAACTTCAACGGCCGCTGCGGCCACTGCCCATCAAGTTACGGCGGATCGCCAAGATGTTGGCCAACGGTGAGCAGATCACCGATATGGCCCGCAGGTTCGGTCTCAGCGATGGCCGGATTTCGCAGATCCGCTCGGACCAGCCGGAAAGATCCTCGGCGGTTTGTTCCTCAACGGCAACCGGCCGACGCCGGTGGCACCGACCCGCTGGCCGCCATCAGGTCGATCAACGCCCTGGCCAGCGCCGACAGTTCAGCAATTCTGATTCTTACGAACTTTCACCGCTTCCTGTCGAGCCCGGAGATCGTCCAAGCCCTGGCGCGGCAGATTGCCCTCGGAAAAAGCAACCGCACGTTCGTCATTATCTTGTCGCCACTGGTCCAGGTGCCGGTCGAGCTGGAGAAGCTCTTCGTCGTCGTCGAACATGATCTTCCAGGCCGCGAGCAGCTTGAAGAGATCGCCCGCGGTGTGGCCACCGAGGAAGCTGACCCCCTAAATGTCGTATAAGCCCTTCCAGGCGATTTTCAGGCCGACCCCACCAATAGAGCCCGTTTGACCGATATGGCCTCAAATTGCCTGGTAGGAGGTCGCTGGCGACAGAGTGCCTCTATTTCAGATTCTGTTCTGAGATCAAAATCTGAGAGCCTTCTCGCCTATCTGCTCAACTTTCGATTACAGCACGGCATTGTAATTGTAGGTGCCTTGCCGGGCCTGTTCCCTCTTTCTTAACTGTCTGGGCGTCTGTGGAAAGACTTGATGCCGAGGATGCCCGGCTCAAAGCGGTCTTTTTATTTACATATCAGCAAGCCCACCACCCACCGGCTCAAGTTCGACGACTACTTCGGCCGCTGGGGTGAATCGACCACCGATGCCGCTGAGAAATTTGGCCTTTCCAGGGGCCGGATTTCACAAGACTCAATATTGGCCCATGGCTCGGCATATTAACGAGAGACGCATGCAAGAGCTTTGTTATTGGTGTTTTTCCCAACTTTCACGACAACCCCATAAGAGGTGCTTTATCAGGAGAATGTTTCTCATGGTCGCCCCCTCGAAGATCCAGGAGCCCTCCGCACGTCGCGGAGCGGCCACATCCCCATCCCAAGTTGTCTCTTTACCTATCGGAGGTTCGTCATGTCCCGTACTGCTACTGCTCGTCCCGCCCCCCGTCCGCGCTGGCACCGGAAGCCGGTGTGGTTTACCGTAGTGCAATTTCGCTCCTCACGGCCCCTGAAGACCTTGAAGGCTCTCAAGAAGTTGCTGTTCGTGAAGGTGTCTGACGGAACAATTTGGATTCTCGAATCGCTCAAACTTGAAGAAGGCACCCAGATCGCGAAAAAGATCAAACATCGCCCCGCTTGCCCCCGGCAGTGCCCAAGACCGAGGATGCTGGCAACGCACCGCAGGTGCTTCTGGCGAACTCCTGGGAAAACGACATCGACCTGACGGGCTGGTGGATGAGCGAGAAGCTCGACGGCGTGCCGGCCTGGTGGGACGGCAAACCCGTCCCCACGTGGCACGCAAAGCTGCTCGCCATGCTCCCCACGATCATTCGCTACGCCAAGCGTACCTTCCGCAGCTACGACCCGGAAGCCAGGCAAGAGGCCGTGCAGAATGTCGTCGCCAACACGACCGCCACTGTGGCTGGCCTCGCCCGACGCGGCAAGCTCGACCTAGCCTAACGCCATCCTGGTGGCCAGATATGAGTGCGACTGGGGGCAGGCACCTCGACCGCTTTCTTCAGGCGTATGCCGACTCCGCGGGGATAGTATATCTATGAGTTCCGTTCTCGATTTGCCCACGTCCGCCGATCGCCTGCGTACCAGCATGGCGGCAGTGCGTGTTTCAATCTCGTGGTTCGGTACGAGGAAGTCACTCACGGTCGAACAGAAGGCCGAGGCTGCCGATCCTTTCAACGCCGAAGCGAAGTTCATCTCCGCCGGGAAGAAATTACTCGACATTTCTCACCCCGCCTTTTAGGCAGTGACCGCCGTTCGCGGCAAGGTCATCGCTTACCGCATGGCCGCCCCGCAGGGCGGGGCGGCCTCATTATTTCAGACTCAGGTCCAAGAATCTTAGGAGTTTACGATTAATGGGATTTCTCGTACTTAGAAAAACGGCCCGCCAATGTCGCTACGACCCTCGTCGCTTCCGTCTCGGAAGAACAGGATGCCTTTCACTATTACCTGGAACCGCCCTGGTATTCTCCTCTAAGGCCCAGGCGGCGTCCTACTGCGAACAGCACGGGATCAGCGGCCTGCAAATTACCAAGCCAGGCCTTCTCACCGGTAATCTGCTGGAGCGACTAGCGCATATCGACCGTTGTGGCCAGGCTGCCGTCGACGGCACTGAGACCATACTATTCCTATCTTGCGCATCGGGAGGCTTTTTGCTCCCGTCGCATTTCATCCGCTATCGAGAGCGGCGATTTCAGGCGCTGTGCCGTGACGACGAGTGGCATCCGACGAGATGCACTCCAGAAGATCCGTACTGTCGGTGCGGTGGCATGCTTGCCCCCTACAGCCCTTTTTCCGTTTGCAGCAGCAGAATGGCAGAGGCGTATGGAATATTTCAGGTGACAGCAGGGAGCCGAACAGGTCACGATGGGGTGCATTGCTACTCGCTCGTCGTACTCGACTTGGAGCCGCCCAGGACCGAATCCCGTCTTGAAATCGACTTGGAGGCGGACGGTTACGTCACCACGGTCCGTTACGAAGCGACACCTGACGGGCTCCGTTACGATGACTCCGAAGCAAGCGGTGTAGAACCATGGGAAGTGTGCCCGTTGTCGGGACTTTGCAGCATCGCGCTCCCCACTATCACAAGTCGTGATGGACTAGAAGGACTCACTCTGAAGGTGGTGACCTCCAATCACCTTTGCGGAGCGAAGCGGCGGACGTCCACAGCAAGATTCCGCGGCTTTCCGCTTATTCAATGGGAAACCGTGAGCGAAGCAGCGTCCGAGTCTCTTCGATATTTGATGCAGGGGGAGTAGCCCATTGCCGGCTACCGCCAGCAGGCGAGCGAGCTTCATACGAAAAATGGTCGAAGAAGGCGGCATAAGAAATACATACGGGCAGCAGTCGCTCACCGTCGCACAAAAGGCCAAGGCCGCCCAGCGCCGCCTCTGCGCCCCGACCTCAAGCTGCCGGAATGCCGATTCCAAAGGAGGCAGAGAAGGGCTACAAGGCCCGCCATGCTTCGGGCCGAAGCGCGGATTGTCCCTGGGCCAGCGCTTCGTCGATAGCGCCAACCAGTGCCCTCACCGGCCCAGCATCTGCCGAGCGGCCGGTTTGCGCGCTCGAGCGATGACCTTTTTTATTGTACCGCGGACCAACGCTCGAAAAAGGAGAACCCAGAAATGTTTCTCAATTGCTATCGGCTCGGCGTCGGCCTGACGACGCTCGTTGTGTTTGCCCTCATTCTGCCCGCCGCCTTCGGCCAGGTGGTCGAGATGCCCACGATACTCGCTAACAATGGACGGCATAGGCGGCACGCTGATCCTCAGCGGCAGCGACGGCTATACGGGCGGCACGTTTGTAACTGCCGGCACGCTTGAAGTGACCACCGTCGCCGCCCTGCCCGAAGGTTCGAGCTTGACCATCGGTGCCAACGCCGCGTTCGTCCTCGATCCCGCGGGGACTGCCGCACCGCTTGCGGCCTCGCCGGCGGGCTCGGTCGCCCCGGTGCCCGAGCCGGGCACGCTGGTGCTCTTGCTGGCCGGTGCAATGTTGGCCGTATTCGCCGCTTGGCGACAGAGGAAAAACTGAGGCAACCGACTGCCGTGGTAGTCAGGTCGCAGTGACGCGCATTCTCCAACCCCTGATCGGCTGACACCCAGGCCGGCACGTGTCGGGAACACCGAGATCCGACACCCGCGTTTCACCGAGCTTGGATCTGCCGCGGCAGCCGGTTTTTCATGGTCGGATGGCTGAGTTTCTCATAAAGCCATACGTATTCTCGGAGTCCCGAAACGACCCTTTTCTCGGAACGACGCGAGTCCACTAACCTGCGGCGGTCACCCCCACGAATGGCACTAGCTTAAGCGTCGAGCCTTCGGCCAGCCTACAACAGCTTGTGGTGGCACGCCTAGGCAGCTACGACCCATTGTGGCCGCATTCCTTAAGCTAGTGACATTCGTCACCCCCACCGCCGTGCGCAAGGAGCAAGGCTTGCGCCAAAAAGTCAGAAAACCTTCGGTTTTTCTTGACCGGCAGGCAATTTGAATCAAAGGATTTGCTGCAGCCCTCTTACGGCGATTGCGCGCGGACGATGCCCCACCTCCGCAGGCAAGCAGTCGCGAAATGCTTCGGATGGAGCCTTGGCGCGGTCATCGTTCCAGAAGTACATTGGCCCTTTACGGTATGCCGTGTGTGAGCAGTTGGAACGAAGGCGTCAGCATGCCGGAGATCCAATAGCCAGCCCACGTCAATTGCGCGATTGGCAGAACCCGTTAGGAGGAATTTCCCGTGAACAGTGACTACAAACGCACGTCGATCGTCCTGTTCACTTTATTGGTTTGCTTGCGGTCCGCAGTCGCGGCCGACGCCCGCCCTGCGGCCATTTCCGAGGGTTCTTTGCAAGTGGCCGTCACCCTGGACGCAAAATCGCCCGGGCGCGTTTTCGAGGGTGTCGGGGCCAACAGCTCCGGAGCCCAGTCGGCCTTGCTGGTCGACTACCCCGAACCCTATCGGAGCGAGATCCTCGATTTCCTTTTCAAGCCGCGTTTCGGCGCCGGCTTCCAGCACCTGAAGGTCGAGCTCGGCTCAGGCATGAACTCGACCTGCGGAGCGGAGCCTTCCGTGGCGATTACGCCCGAGGAGTTGAAGGATCCCGTCCCCCGCGGCTACGAATTCTGGCTTGCGGCCGAAGCGCGGAAACGTAATCCGGACATCATCCTGGACTGCTTGCCCTGGTCCACGCCCTATTGGACCAAGGACTACACGACCCAGGAAGCGGCCGACTGGGTGGTCGCTTTCCTCGACGTTGCGAAGAAGCATTACGGGCTCGCGTTCCAGTATGTGGGCGGCTGCCAGAACGAGCATTCCGGCGTGTGTGGCAGGCTCGATTCCAAGGAGACCATGAAGTTCATTACCGACTATCTGCGCCCGACGCTCGATCGCCGGGGCTATAAGGACGTGCGAATCGTGACATCGGATCTGTGCAATCTGCACTGCTCGAAGGCCGACCACTGGAGCGTACTGAAGGACGTTGTGGGCCATCCGGAATTCGCCAAGGCAGTGGGCGCGGTTGGCTATCACTATCCCGTCGGCTATATGTCGCTTGTAAACGACGAACGCCCGCTTCCCAAGGGGTTCCTGGCGACGGGCATACCGTTTTGGGCCAGCGAAGACTTTAGCAATCACGGGCTGCACTTCGAGAACGGAAGGAATTACATCGGCAAGATCCTCCGCGAGTACAACGAATTGCGGATCACCAAGTCGGTGGCCTGGGTCCCTTTCACATCGCTGCCCGAAGGATTCACTTGGCACGCGTGCGGCTTCCTGGACGCCTCGGGCTGCCGCAACGGGCATTACGAGGTATGGCCGGCGCTCTGGTGCCTGGCGCATTTATCGCAGTTCGCCGAACCCCGCTGGAGATTCATCGACGGTGCGCAGGGCCGCTTCAACCCCGGCCAGAACCAGGGGCAGGACTGTTATGACCCCGAGAAATCCGGCGGCGTGTACGCGGCGCTGAGGGCCCCCGACGGCAAGGATTGGAGCCTCGTCGCGGTTACCGAGAAACAACCGGTCTCCATGGACGTTCGCGTTGATCCATCGCTGTCACAGGAAGTCGTTCACGTCTGGAAATCCGACAAGGACGAACAGTTCGTCGAGATCGATAACATCAAGCCGGTCCGTGGAGCCTTCCACATCCGTTTGAAGGGCCTGTGCATTTACACCCTGACGACCACCACGGGACAGTGCAAGGGGCGGCCGAAGAATCGGGTCCCGCCGCCCGCGCCGGCGAACCTCTCTTGGAACGACGATTTCCGGGACTACAAGCGGCATGATAAGCCCCGTTATTGGGTCGATCAGGAAGGAACCTTCGAGATCGACGTTGACAACGGCTGGCAGGTCTTGAAGCAACAAGTGCCCAAGGAGGGACTCCGCTGGGGCCCCATGCATCACGGTTGCTGCTCCTTCTTCGGCGGCGGCAACCCGACGCGGAAGGTGGAGGTTCGCACCGAGGCGACGGTCCGGCATGGCTATGTGGAAGCCGGAACGATCAACGACTGGACCTTCCAGTTTCGTTTCCAGTTGGATGTCGAGGGCCGGTGGAAGCTGCTTGCCGCCGACAAGGAAGTCGCCGCGGGCGTCGTTGCCGGCTTCAGGCCTGGCGCCTGGCATGCCGTCTGGTTCCAGATCGACGCGGCGCGCATGGACCTTCCCGTGCTGAAGTGCGGTGTCGATGGGACCGAGTTGTATGGCAAGCCGACACCCGCGCCGAAAACGTCGCATATCACGCCAGGCGTGATTCCCATGATCGGTTCCAGCTACGACCCCAACGTCTACAAGGCGGTGGAAATACGCTATGATCCTGAAATGTCCGACAAAAGAAGATAGGAGATACCATATGGGAAATCGAATATACCGTTCCGTGGCATCGTTTTGGGCGACAGCGGCCGTCGCCTTGATGGCGTTCGCCATGCTGGCCTGCTCCACGCCGGCGCAAGAGAAGGAGCAACCGAAGCTGTCGAAGCAGGCGAAGAAGAGTCCGTTGAAGGTCTTCATTCTCGCAGGCCAGTCGAACATGCTGGGCTACGGGATCGTCTCCGAGAAGGATAAATCTGGCCGCGAGCTGAAAGGGACCTTGGCATGGATGCTCAAGGACCCGGCCAAGGCGCCGCTGATCAAGCATCTCTTCGACGGCAAGGGCAAGCCGGTGGTTCGGGACGACGTGTGGGTGGACAACGCCGGACGTTTTCCGAACCCGAACCGAGGCGCACTCAGCTTGGTCTACGGTTGCAATGACGACAACTTCGGTCCCGAGGTAGGTTTTGGCCAAGTCATGGGCGATGCGTTGCAAAACCAGGTCCTGATCATCAAGGCAGCCTGGGGCGGGAGGAGCCTGTACAAGGATTTCCGCCCGCCGAGTTCCGGCGGCACGGTCGGCCCGACCTACCTGCAGATGATCAATACGGTCAAGGAAAGCCTTGCGGAGCTGAAGAAGAGATTCCCCGCCTACGACGGGGGCGGCTACGAATTGTCGGGCTTCGTCTGGTGGCACGGATGGAACGATCACATCGACGCCTGCAATCACGAGTACGAGCGCGGCCCGGCGGAGTACGAGCAAAACCTCCTGAACCTCGTCCGCGACGTTCCGCAAAGACCTCCGCGCGCCGAACATGCCTTTCGTGATCGGCGAGTTCCTCGGTCCCTTCGGGAAAGGTTGCACGGACGTTCATCCCTACGCGATGACGATCCGCAAGGCGCAGGCCGCGGTGGCGGCGCGGCCCGAGTTCTACGGCACAGTCGTCTTCGTGCCGACGCATGATCTCGGCGTTCCCAAGGAGGAGTCGCCGGGCCCCTGGGAACCGCACCACGAATTCCGCAGCGCCGAGACCTATTACTTGGTGGGCGAGGCTTTTGGCAAGGCGATGAAGTCGCTGCTGGCCAGCGGGCACCTCGCAGAGTTGAAGCCGATGTCCCGTTAGTCAGAACCGTCGCACTGCAACAATCAGCAATGACCGCTGCCGTTGTACCGCCTACACGGGCATGAGTCGGCAAGGTAGCCGCGAGCAAGTTCGAACGTTTGACCCAGAAATCCGTCCGACATGCGGAAAATGGACTTTATTCTCGGAACCTCCGTCAGCCCAGGCTGGCCGCGGCGGTCACCCCCACGAATGTCACTAGCTTAAGGAATGCGGCCACAATGGGTCGTAGCTGCCTAGGCGTGCCACCACAAGCTGTTGTAGGCTGGCCGAAGGCTCGACGCTTAAGCTAGCACCAAACGGTTTTTTGGCTTTTGGTGTTAAGAAAGCAGTGTCAGGGTCCGGCACGGGGTAGATGAGGAGAAAGCGAGAGGATGAGTTGTCGATTGTCGAGCCAAGGAACTCGATGTTGCGCGGCATTGAATTGGTCGATGTAATCGACGAGCAAATGCTGTGCGGGGAATTCTTCCAGGTAAACGATCAGCGCCCTCGGAGTGCAGTACATGTCACCTTTGAGGTTGAAGAACATGCGACGTAGCGTGTCGACGAATTTGCCGGTGAGCGTTGGCGACACCGTCTCGGCAAACGCCGCACATGCATTGTAGAGCAGGCAAGCCAGCCATCCCATGAGTTGGGGCGGACCGCGGTGGAACCGTGGATGATGGCGATCGGGGCTCTCCTTGTCGTAGCCGCAGGGAACGGCATTGAGGGACTCACCATGGACCTGCACGCGAAAACCTTGTTCATGATGTTGGCGGAGGCGAAACCCGTCCAGCACTTCGCCCGCTTCGGCGTCACTGCTGGTATACATTGGGTGCCAACGGTCCTTCTTTGGCCCGCGGATCACCTGTCGGCAGACGATCGTGCGAACGGCATTCTCCTCGCTTTCGTTCTTGAGCACCGTCCGGGTTTCGGCCACGCGAATCTCCTTCGGCGGAGCCCCCTTACAGACGCCCGGTTCCTCGTAGCTGGTGAACGCCTCGGCCGGTAAACTTTTCCATCGCTCGACGCGGCTTGGATAGCGGCAAGCCCGCAAAGTGACTTCCAGGTTCTCGGTCGCCGCAGCCTGGTCCATCAGGGCCCGCACGTCCGCATCGCTCTTGCCGGCCCCGGCGTCGAACAGGGCGTGCAGCGAGGCGGGCTGGCCATAGCGCAGTACCCTGCGGGTCAGCAGTCCGGCGACATCGCGCAACTCGACGTTGCCCGGCGTGGCCTTGATGGTGGCGAAACGCCTCAGATTCACCTCGTAGCCCAAATACAGTTTCTCGCAACGCATGAACTTGTTGCGTGTGGTCACATAGCCCTTGGGGATCACGAATTTCTTGGTCCAGCGTGGAATCGAGTGTTCGTCAAAGCTCATCCGCAGGTCTTGCCCGTGCAATAGTTCCCAGGGGCTCGTGCGGTGACAGAAACGGTCCACCTCGTTCCACAGCACGTGCCGTCGCCAAGCGCCCACGTCGTATCGCGAGGGACAACGCCGCGCGTCACCGGTCAAGAGAGCGAACCCCACGTCCTGCATCTGGTCCAGGTGAAAAACTCGCTCCAATCCGACGACCAAGGCGAAGACGCTGGTCAAGAACCCCCGATCGAGCGAACCGTAGTCGTCGCTAAAGCACTCGCGGGCCGTGGCGAGCCAAGATTGCACTTGGGACCACAGCAGGAAAGCCCCAGCATACTGGGTGTTCGCAAAAAAAAATTGTCGGGCACTACGGGCACGAGCCCACCCGGCCATGCGCATCGAGCACCTCGGCCGCCACGCCTTCCACTTCCTCTCGGGAAGCAGTTTGCCGGACTTCCTCCAGGGAGCCACGGTCCAAGCCGCACTTCTTGAGAAACTCCCACAGGGCCACCTTGGAGACGCGGAATTCCCACGTGCGCTCGATGAAGTCGAGCAGGTCGTCCCGCGTGGCCTCGGGGTGGGTGAAGAGAAACTCGGCAATGGAGCCGGCATGGCGCAGCAAGAGCTTCCCGTACGGGCGGCCGTTGAAGCGCTGTTGAATCTGTTGGACCACTTGTCTCGCGGAGAGTTTCCGATGGCGGGAGGCCGACCGAGTGCTGATCCCAACCAGGCGTGCGATCTGAGCCACTTTCAATCCTGAATTGCAGTGGAGCAAAAAATAACCGGCGATCCGCGAACTGGAATAGTCCCCGCCGCTGGGCTGAAGGAAACTAAACGCTGCCTGGAGAACGGCCCGCTGTTGATCATTCAACTGTTCAGGCTGGACCTTTGCCCCACGCAACCATTGTTCGAATCCTTGACCTTCCTTGGCCATGGTGATGCCTCCTTGACTGTCGCATTCCCTGCCGCGGAAGTATAATTACAAGACCGCTCAAAGTTAATACCAATTCCCCAAAAAACCGTTTGGTGCTAGTGCCATTCGTCACCCCCACCGCCGCGTCGAAGCGGTATGGTCGACCTCAAAAATTCTGAAATCGGTCGGTTTTTCTTGATCGGCCGGCAATTTGACTCCCGCCCGACTTTGCAGCCAAGGCAGCCAATTTATAGGCTGCTCCGCCCAGTCGTACGCACGGAAGACACATACGCCTTTGGGGGCATGGTCGGAATCTGGATCACAGCGATTTCAAAGCCTATCTATCCGCCGCACGGATCGCCTGCAACGCGCCCACCGGCAAGGTGATGCTGCCCGGCGGGACCGCGGAAGTCGGATCGGCCGGAGTGCATGCCCATGCCCCGAGAGAAGATCCGGAGGGTGTCGATGGCAAAGGCTGATTCTCAATCCCGGATTGTCCATCGCGCTTGGCGAAGCACGGCACGAGGATAGTCCTTCATGGACTCATACCACGCCGTCAGCAGCGTGCCATCGGCCAGTTCCACGGTCGAGGGATAACCCAAGTCCCACGTGATACCGTCACTTGAGATCACCAGCGGCTCGGACCAGGTACGGCCTTGGTCCTTACTCAGCCGGGCTTGATTGCCAAACGGCGGGCGGCGGTGACCGTAGGTCATCAGCAAGCGGCCATCTTTGAGCCGCAGGAGGTGCGAGGGGAGACCCCAGACACCGATCGGGTGCGGCGCGGTCCACGTCTTTCCGCCGTCGCTCGATTCGCACTGCAGCGTTTCTTGCGTGTTGGCCGCATTGTGGTTGCGAATCTGAACAATCAGCCGGCCTTCGATCGTTTCCAGTGCGTGTAATTCGTGATATTCCGTGTATGTGTCGCCAGGCCGGGTTGGAATCTCGGCCAGCCACCGCCAGCTTTGGCCGTCGTCCAACGACTGGCAGACGCCGACGCGAGATTTGTCTTCCCAAAGCTGCTTTCCGGCATAGAGCAGCCGGCCGCTGGCCAAGGCGATGGGGCCATGGGGGCTATTGGCCAGCGACGGATATGGGGCCGACCAAGTTGTGCCGCCATCGGTGGATCTTAGCATCCACACGCCCAACGCGGCCTTGCGTTGGGCCGCGGAGAGACGCCCATGGGCAGCTCGCCATCGTTTTAAGGCATCGAGGGTCCAGGATCCTTTGTCGCCCGGCGGGACTTTCTCTGCTTGGGCAAGGACCGATTCATAGGCCAACGAAGTGAAGGTGGTTACGAGGATCGTGCCCTTGGAGGTCTCCAGGACGCCGCTATCGCGGCTGTCAATGGCAGCGTCCAAAAGGACTCGCGGCCACGACCAACTGGCACCATTGTCGTCGGAGCACATCAACTCGACCCGGCCGAAGGGACAAACATGTCCTTCCCGCCCGCCGGAGTAGACCAACAACAACTGGCCGCCGGCCCGCCGAACAAGGGTTGGCCAGCCGTGATAGTGCTGACGCTGCTGGCTGATGACCCGCGTTTCGCGGACCTTGGCCTGGGGTGCTGCCACGTCCCGGCGGCCGGGCGCAAACATGGCGCAGGCAAACGCCGCTCCACCGCTGATCATGGCACGCCGACGTGTGAGAACAGTCATCGTTTCTGCTCCTTGTGCCCGGGCTAAAGGTCCTATCTTTTGGCCCTTCTCTGAAAACAGCCAATGTCAGGTCGGTCGCCGCGAGGGTTCCCGAGGATGTCGTCCAGGGGCATCGAGGAGGAATCCGCGGCCCCGAAGACGGGACTTCCTTGGCTGGGGACCGCGCAACGGCGGACCAGTCGCTCAAATTCACCCCGGATCGTCTTCTGGCCCGAACGGAACTGCCCTTTGACCCCGTCCCACCCTGGCAACGTCACCCCTTCACCAGGATTGCCAATCCGCGGATCAACAAGATGCTTCCTTGCATCGCGATCGGGGACTAGAATATCTTTCGTCTCTGTGGGGATCGTCTTTCCACCGTTCCAGTAGATGTTGTTGAGAATCACCTGCTTGCTGCCGGGAGCGAAGACTTTGGCATCGCCCATCGTGAAACGCGGCATGCCGCCCGTAGGATCGCACCAGATGTTGTTCGCGAACGTCAGATCGCCCATGGGCGGATTCTGGTCGATTCGCAGGCAGACCGCGGCAAAAGCTCCCGACCATTTCACGACCGGGTGGCCGACGACCGTGTTCGCCCGGAAGACGACGTCCCGCAGGCCGCCCTTCAGCAACAACGTGCCCCAACTGCGCACGGAAGAGTTGTGGATGAAGAGGTTGTTCTCGATGACCACCTCTTGGGCCTCGAAGAAGGGTTTGCCGTCTTCGCCAAGGAGCAAAAAAGCCTGATCGGGCTTGCCGTCCCAGCCGAGAAAGATGTTGCGGCGGAAGGCGATCCGCCGCGTGACATCGGGAGTGCTGCCGGAGTTCTTTACCACGATGAAGCCTTGGCTGCGGTTGGCGCTGCGCCGGCCGCTGCCGGCGTAGTTATTGAACAAGATACTGTCCTCGACGGCAACGTCGGTCACCGTGTTGATATCCAGGTGCTGGTCGCCTTCGTGATCGGTTTGATTGAAGAACACGCAACCGCGGAACGTGATGTGATGGGCGAAGTCGTTGACCTTGACCAGATCGTTGTTGTAGCAATCATGGATCAGGCAGTCCTCGAAAGCGACGTGGTGCGTCTTGGCCGTGCCGACGTGAACGAGATACTCGCCCTGTGTTGCGCCGAGCCGAAAAATTCCAGGCCTCGGAACGTCACGTTCGCAGCGCCGTAGCAGGAGAGAAGCCGATTGCGGCCGGCGGGGCTCCGCAGGCGGGCATGGTAGGGGTGCTCGGCCCGGATGACACACGGCCTGCGGAACTGCCGGCCCAGCGATTGCGGTTGCTCATAGAGGCCGTCCAGGAGCACGATCGTTGAGCCGTCATCCGGAACCCTCTCCGCGGCGTAACCGATGGTCTTCCAGGGCATCGCCCGCGACCCATCCCCAGGGCTGTCGCTACCGAAGGGCGACAGATACCAGGTACCGGCCGCACGCGTGCCGCTGGTCCATCCGAGCAATCCCAAGCCCAGGACAAGGCCCCAGCAAACATATTTCGGGCTGTTCGGTTTTCGCTCTCCCATTTTACCTACTTACCGATGAGTTATCTCTATTTCCACGACATGCTGGCCAACGCTTACCTGCGGTGAATCGCGCACAAGCGGCACGCCCAGGATAAAGACGTTCTCGAACGTCACCTTGCGCACATCGTGCTCGGCGTCAGCCCCCGCCAACTGCACTTGGTACAGCCCCGGCTTGCCATGTACCTGGAGGTTCTTGAAATGCACATTGCGGATGAAACCGGCTACCTTCTTCCGCATGTACTGGTTGACGGCCGGCTTCAGCCGAATCAGTTCCCCCTGGCCTTCGCCGTAAACCCGCACATCCTCGACACAGATGTCCTCCAGTCGCATGTCCTCGCCTGGCTCCAGCAGAAACGGCGTCATGGAGAAATGCAAGATGTCGAGGTTGCGGAAGGTCAGGTGGCGCATGAACTCGGCGCGGCTCTCATGCCCCAGCAGAAAGATCCTCGCGCGATCGCACCACAGGATAGAGTTCTCCACGACGATCCCTTCCACGTTGTTGTTCTCGCCTTGGAGGTCCAGTCCTTTCAAGGCAACACAGTCGTCGTCGCTACGGATGAAACAATCCGTGATCCGCACGTCCTGCGAGTTACAGGGATTGATTCCATCGTCGTTCTGCACGCGGGAGTTGCAGAGCTTCACATTGCGGATCGTGACATGCCGGCTGCCTCGCGGCACGATGGTCCAGTGCGGTGAACCACGGACCGTGATGCCGCTCAGCTCGATGTCAGTGCCGTAAATTCCGATCGTGTAAGGGTGCGGCCCCTTGCGCCACTCGTAATCCGACCCGTCAAGGATGCCACGGCCGCAGATGCGGATGTGCGCTCCCTGGGCGGCGATCGCCCCATGCACGACCGCACCGCCGGCAAGGTAGAGCGTCTGGTTATCGCGCACCTTAATCAACTCCGCCTTGTGGATTCCAGGGCCGAAGTAGATGACGCCCGCGTCCTTCGCCTTCGGCGGGTCTTTCTCAACGGGATTGGCAAAAAGCAGCAGCGGGCCTTTCTTGCCGTCCGGCTCGATGCTGAGCTTACGCGGCCCATCCAGCGTCAACAGGAGCGTATGCTCGTCTGCCACCTTGATCCTTACGGCCGCCGATTGCGGCCTGACGATCGTGTGGCGCAGGGAGCGGGGCGACGTAATCCGCAGCGTGACTCCCCCGGATATGTCGAAGTTGGCGAAGGAGTAAGCCCCGCCGTAGTCCCATTGTTTTCCGGCGAACGGCGGGTCGAGCACGCGGGCCTTGTAGACATCCACCTTCTTCCCTTCCGCCCAGACTTCGTAGGCGGTGGAGAGCGTTTCTCTGGCCGGCGCTGGGTAGGTCACCACCTCCGCGCCGAGAGCAACACCGGTGAGCAAACATTCGGCCAGTGTCGCAAGTGTCCCAAAACATCGCATAACCATGCGGTTCCTGTTGATTGGCATTAAGGGCCTCCATCGTCGTCGTGTCACTTGGTCATAAGACGTTTGTTAAACGATTATCGAGGGACGACGAGCGGCTTGCAAGCTAGTCACACCCTGGTGACGTCCAGCACCGTGCGGCCAGCGTCAATGCCGTGCGTCTGCCCGAACTCCAGCAGTTAAACTTCTCCTTGAACCTCTCGAATGTAATCCTCCAAGCCACGCCGGATGGCAGGACCAAGTGAATCGAACGCACTGGCCCGGCTAGGGTCGTCGTGCCAATGAAGATCATCAGCAGAAATGACGATGCTGTCGGCGCTGATCGCATAGTTTGTCTGCTTTCCGTTGGTTACCAGTGGTTCCGCCGCACCCGCTCCGGCCGATACCGATCCTCGGCGGGAACCTGCTCGGCCGCGTAGCCCAGCACGACCAGGCTGTGGGCGATGACGTTCTGCGGCAGGCCGACAAGTTGCCGCAACCCTTCCATCCGCTTGTCTCGTGGGTAAACGCCGCACCACACGGCGCCCAGCCCCAGGGCATGCGCCGCCAGGAGCATGTTCTCTACGGCCGCTGCACAATCCACCATCCAGTAGCCAGACGACTTCTCCAAGCTCAGGTCGCCGCAGACAAGGATCGCCAGCGGAGCGTTCCCGGCCATGGCAGCGTTGGGCATAAACGGGGGGATCTTTGCCAGGATTGCCAGATCGTCAATTACGACGAAGTGCCAGGGCTGCTGGTTGCGGGCACTGGGGGCCTGCATCGCGGCGGCCAAGAGTTTCTGAACCAGATCCTCGGGCACAGGTTGGTCGACGTACGTGCGGATGCTGCGGCGGGTGTGGATGGCTTGCAGGGCTTCCATTACATTACTCCTTGAACTTCTCGGATGTAGTTTTCTAGGCCAGGCCGAACGTAGAAGCGGGGCACGAGCAGATTGTCCTCTGGGGTAACCACGCCTTCCTCAACGGCCAGCCGGGCCAGCGACGTGTGCGGGTAGAGTCGGATGCCCACGGAGACCTTGAGCATTTCCAAGCCAACGACTTGAAATCGATTCCCGGGGCCAGCTTCTCCAGATGGCGGCTTTGGCCCAGGACGATCTCGTGGTCCGCCATCACTTCGCGGTTGTTGCTAATGGGCAGTCTTGCGCCGGAAATCTGTGCGAAGAACATCTGAAGCTCGGCGGCCGCATACTTGGTCGACTGGGAGGAGCTATCGGCGATCACGATGCGGTAGTCCGACTGGCCGTGGTCGGCAAGGACGATGCCCGCAGCTTGCAAGGAAGCCGCTAGGCAGCATGGCAGTGCAATCAGGCAAAACAGGACGCGTTGAAGCACAGTGCGTTTCCTTCTTACTTGGGTTGGAGCCATATATAGACCCCCACGGCCCCCGTGGGCGACGGACCGAAACCAGCCAGCCCGGGCCGGCCGTCGCCTGTGAAGTCGGCCACGCCGAATCGCGCGTCGTAGTGCGGCGTGTAGTCCAGATCGACGGACACGGCCCGCTTGGGGTTAAGACCGTCGGCGGGCGCGCCGGTGAGAATCACCACGCCCGGCTGTTTGCCTGCCTTGCACAAGATCAGGTCGGTAACGCCGTCGCCGTTCCAGTCGGCCACGGTGGGGCCGTCCCGGTTCACGACGGTGTCGGGGATGACGAACTTCGCACTGGGCTCCTTGGAGAACGGCTGCTGCGCGTTGCGCGTGTTTCGATACAGCCAAACCGCAACGCCTTGCTTGGTGTTGGCCAGGAGGGCAACGTCGATCCAACCGTCGTGATCGAAGTCGGCGGCCGCCATGAACACCCAGCCTTTCCCTTCGCTGCCTGCAGGTCCCGCCAGGTGGAAGGCGGGCTTCGCGGCCAGCACCCCGCTAGGCTGCCGCAGGAAAATGTCGCCGCACGAGGCGAGCAGGTCCTCGCGTTTGTCACCATTCACGTCGGCCAGTGCGATATTCATGTACCCCTCTAATCGGGCGTCGGCCTGGCGGACGCGGTAGGCGCCGTCGGGTTGCCGGCTCACAAGGTAGTAGCTGTCGACGAAGCGCGAGCCGATCAGCAAACCCGGGCGGCCATCGCCGCCAAAATCTCCGGGAACGATGTCGGTCGCACGGATCATTGGCAAAGGCACGGTCTTGAACTTGAGCCGCTCCCGCTCACGAAGAAGCAGCATGGCCTGGGTCTCGCTGGAAACGAAGAAATCGCTTCCCTTGCCGTTGCGGGCAGCCGGTACTCCGGGTCGCCGGACCATGCGGAGCTTCCAGGGGTGGCCGAGTTCAGGCAAATCTACGACGGTATCGGGCGCCGAGGCGAACTTGCCGCCTCGGTTCAAGTAGATTTTCAAGGCCGCCCCCTTGGACTTGGGCACCAGCACGGCGACGTCAGGACGGCCGTCGCCGTTCACGTCACCGTAGGCCGCGGCGACGATGGGTTCCAACCAGGCCGCCACCAGGTAGTTCCTCTGCCCGAAGCGGCAAAACGGGTCAGGCTTCGGCGGCCGCATCTTCGACCAGCCGGTGGCTTCGCCGGCCTCGATACCCTTGGCAATGAACTCGTCCGGGCCGCCTCCGCCGTGCCCGCCCAGTACCAGGTCGGGCTTGAGCGTGGCGAGCTTCTTCAGACTGTTGAGTACGTCTTCAGCGCTGAAGTCCAAGCTGCCGGCATAGCCCAGCACACCGCCGGGCATGATCAAGTCGCCGATGGAAACGATGGTCCGGCCGTTCTTCTGGAAGACATAGCCCATCGAGCCGGAAGTGTGACCTGGCAGGCGGATGGCCTTGACCTTCAGCCCCGCCAGATCCAGATCTTGGTCCTCGGTTAGCACGATATCCACCGGCACGGGCGGGTGCAGTCCATAGCCCGTTCCACCGGGGATGTGGTGTTGCAGGATGTAGGCCATTTCCGCGCTGGCCATGACGCGCGCACCAGTGACCACGCGCCACAGGGTTGCGCCGGGGGCGTGGTCGCCGTGCTCGTGCGTGGGCAACACGTACTTGACCTGCATGGGATCGAAGCCGGCCGCCTGAATCCTGGCCCAGTTTTGCTCGAATGATGCCGCGGAGTTCGGGTCGATGAGGACCAAGCCCTGCGGGGCTTCGATCAGGATCTGGCGGCCCAGGTCGCTGTGGGCCAGTCCTCCATTGGTGCACCACACCCCTGGGGCCAGTTTTTCGGCTTTCTGATTCTTGATCCAAGGTTTATCACCGGGACGCGCGGCCTTATTGAGATCAGTCTGCCAAAGTTCTTTGCCGCCCGCGTCCAACATCCGCACAGTGCCGGAGGCCACGGCCACCGCGATCCGCAGGCCACTGCCGGAGACGCGGACCAGGCTGGCCGCACCTACGTCCAGGCCCTGCGGCAGGGTTTGGACGGGGCGGTAGGCCTTGTCGAGCACGTAAACCTTGTGGTCCCAACAGCCGACTGCGGTCCTCTCGCCCCCCGTGCTCACGGACGCGATCGCGTCGGGGAAGCGGACGGCGGTCATGGCCCCGCTGGCAATTTCGACGACGTACAGTGTGCGGGCATCGTCGTTGGCAGGGAGGAAAGGTTGGCCCGCCAGACCGCGGCTGGCCCAGTTATGCGGCGATAGGAGCAATTCGCAGCCATCCTCGGAGAAAGCGATATCGCACCACAGTGCCGCGCCAAATACGTCGGGGCCGATACGTTGGACTGCCTTGCCCTGTGCGTTGTAGACATGAATCGTGGGGCGCGAGGGCATAAAGCGCGTGCCGAAAAGCACGTCCTCGCTTCCGTCGCGCGAATGGAACGTCCGCTGCCATCCTTCGTAGTCGGCCACAGCGATCCGCTTGCCCGAATGGTCGATCGCCACCGCCAGCGGGGCCTGAAATTTCACGTCTTCGTAGGGCGGTGCGGTATGGCCGTACACACCTTTTTCCGGCTGCGGCGAAGGCGCAACGTTGCTGCTGACGGGCCGCGACCAGAGAATCGGCTTCGCCTTGTCGGGCCGCAGCACCCACAGGTTCTGGTGCGTGGCCGACAACCCCTGGGGGCCGCGGAGCCGGCCGACGACTACCAGGCCATCGGCGTTGGTTGCCATGGCGGTGGTCATGCCCGGGCCCAGGGCGGCGCGCTCGGTCAATGTGGCGTCGCCGGACATCCAGTACACGCAGTCGTCGTCCGCCACGACCCACCGCTCGCCGGCCGCGGACGAAACGTGCGGCACATGGTTCGAGTGGTCGCCGTAGTGGAACATGAAATCCCCCAAGCGGAACTTCGCGGCAACCTGCGGCAGTTCCTTTCCTTCGCGGAATCCGTAGAAACGCGGCGTGTCGCCCGCCGTTCCCTCGGGAGTGGTCGATAAGGCGGCGAGGAAGCCGTCGTCCGTGAGCGCGACCTCGTTAAGCCAACGCATGCCCGCGCGATGCTGCCGAACGACATGGCCGCCGTCATCCAGGAGGAACAAGTTCGGATCGCTGGGCGGGGCAATAGTGCCGACAGCAACCAAGTGACCATCGGCGCTGGAGTCCAGGCAACAGATCCCCTGCCAAGGGAGTGGCCCCAGTCCTCGCGCCTCCCACCGCGGCACACGGCTCCGCGTGGCGACAGGCCCGACGTCGACCAAATCCACGGCATGCGTGGGCGGGCTCCCTCCCCATATTGTAGTGGGCAGAACAGCCAAGCAAACAAAGACGGCCAGTAGGGTACGTTGACGATTCAAGTTTTGGTCTCCTTCGTGGTGGGATGCTAAATCATTTTCCGTGATGCCATCGCCCCTCAGTGGCCGTGAGGGGGGCCGGCTGGCCGTTGAGGCTTACTCCTAATATTTAGCTTGTTGCCCAACTCTTGGCGGCAGCGGGTAGTCAAGGGCTTCGAACCGCCTCCTCCGCAAACGATCGGAGTTTGTCCTCCGGACCGAAAACCAGGAGGAACGTCTCGCCGTCGCGGAGCGACCAGAACGCGCTGATGTTGGCAGGGCGATGGCTCCATTCGGCCGGCTGCCTGGGGGTCAACAACAGCACGCAATCCGGCGAAAGGTCCGGGTTCTGAATGCAGGTCCAGTGGAAGTTGCCCAGCGTGGGCGGCAAGCCGACGGGCGGCTGGTCCTTGGCTGTCCGCAATCGCCCGCTCGCGTGCCAGAAGAAGGACTGGATCGACGCGCGGTACTCTACGTTGGGCTTTCCATGGAAGCCGTAGCGGATGGCGTGCTCGCCGAACGTCGCGGTGAACGATTCACCGCCGGGGGCCGTCACCTCCATCGTCGGGCCCCGCCAGCGGATCTCCTTGGCCGCATGGTTCCACGCGATGGGAGCCATCTCCTCGGCGCCGGTGGGCAACCGCACCTCAAAGACGCCCGACCACCCCACCACTCGCTGCCGAACAGCAGTTGCCCGTGGCCGTCGATCAACGTCCGTGAGGTGCCGAACCTGCGGTGGATCTGCATTTCATAGCCCGGGGCGCGAACGACCCACATCGGGAACAGCGGATGGCGATCGACTTCCTTGATCGTCACCCCCGCGCTCGTCGGAAGGCGGATTTCCTCAGGCGCCATGGCGGGGAGGGCTGCCACCGCTTCCCGCGGCGGGCTCGCTCGCGGCGGCTCCGACGAATCGTTGAAGAGGACGTAACCGCCCTGCTTCCGGTAGGGCGCCTCGCGGCCGTTGAGCACGAGGGCCCTCGACGGCGCGGCTTTCGGCGCGGCGACGCGGAACGACCGCCACGTACCCCGTGCGATGACTTTGCCCTGCTTCACGCGGAGATACCCGTAGTCGCCGAAGGAGAACGATTGGTAAGCATCGGCGGCGTCGGCAAGCGTCACGGTCCGGCCGGCCTGCTCCGCGGCAAAAGAGACGCACGCGTAGTCGGTGAAGCCAGCCCCGGCGACGCAAACGCCGATTGCCGCGGGCTGCTGACCGACTCGCCGGATGACGAGCGTCGGCCGCTTGTCGAAAGGCTCGTGCAGGGCCGCGAAACACGTGGTACGAGCCTTGCGGCGGGCCACGGCCAGCGGCACTGTGCCCTCGGGATTGCCGTGTTCGCAGAGGTTGGGCACGGCGTCAAACGGCCCTTCGCCAACGTAGGCCGCGGTGCCCGGCTCGCCGAGCATCGTCATGCGGACGCCAACCTTGGCGCTAAACCACTCGTCGCTGTACTGGCCCATGCCGCGGAGCACCCCGCCCGTTTGCTGCACGAAGTCGGCTGACCACGTGCGATCGGTCACCCATTTGCGCTCACGATCGGCCCAATGGTACGGCCGCAGCAGGTCCTGCCTGGGCTGGAATCCGTGGGCCGCCGGCAGGCTCAGCCGCCCCAATGCGTGGACGAACCAGTCGTAAGTCCGCTCGCGCGGCGAATCGGCCCAGAACAGGTCCAACAGGTAGTCACTCGTGAGCAACAAGGCCCGGGTCTGCGCCACGTCCGGGTAGATCTCGCGGCTGGCGGTGGCGAGGAACTTCGCATCGGCGCTGAAATCATGCCGCTCGGCGGAACTGCCCCCCTGGGGATTCGATTCGTCGATGACCAGCGTGCTATGGGCCCAGGCGTTGCGGGTCCAGCCGTATTCCATGGGCTCGTACTGCTGGGCGTTCCAATCCGGGTACAGCAACCGGCCGCGGCCCCAGAGCATGAGTTCGAACTTGTCGCGGTGGTCGTGCCCGTAATTGCGCCCCATTTGCTGGACGGCCACTAGGCCAGCGGAAGTCCAATAGCCCGGCGACTCGTCGGAGCGGAGCAGCGCGATACCCGTCTGCGGATACACGATGCTCGACATCGCCATCGGCGGAGTCTCCGGCGGCAGCGTCTCGCCCAGGAGCAACGAGACAGGCAGGTACTCGAACCAGCCGAGCCGCTCGTCGCGGCGGGGATTGAGCGCAAGCAGATAGGCGTACTGCGGGTTCTTCCACGCATGGTACGCGATTTCGATGATGGGATAGAGGTTCTGCCGCTCAGGAAAGATGTTCGGCTTGTTGACGAAGTAGGCGTCGCCTGACTCGTTGTTGACGCGGTTGGGAGGGGAAGTCGAGCCATCGCCCCAGGTGACCATGCGGACGGAGCCCCGGCCCACTCCGGTCCGCTCGATGGGATAGGCCAGCGAGACCAGTCCGGCGACGGCCTTGCGCAGGCTGCCGCCGTTCGGGCTGGTATAGTTGTACAGGTCGGTGCCGTCGTAGTGCCGGGCGGCCTCGGCCAGATACATCATGCCCAGGATGCTGAAGTTCCCGTAGATCGTGGCTTCGTCCCAGAAGGCGCCGTCAGTCAACGCGTGCTCGATGCGCTGCTTGAAGCCACCCCAGCGGCCCGGCCGCTTGCCACCCCACCGCGGCCCCGGCTCGTTGACGGCCCACTCGATGATCTGCGGGTTGGCGATCGCGTAGCCGATCAGGCCGATCCGCCAGTGGCAGACGAACGACATGTTGGGCGTCAGAGGCTGGCCCGTGTGGTACTTGATGGCATCCAGCGCCAATTGCCGCAGGAAGCCCGCCACGGCCTGCTGCTCGCTGGTCGAAAGGAGCGGCGCCGCCAGGTCGAAGGCGATGGCACTGCCGGCCTCGGGGCCCCAAGGATACTGCGCCGGGCCGCCCGGGCACGAAATCCTTGGCCTGCTGCAGCAGATGTGCGCGGACCTTCGCGCCGCAGACACGGTCCCCGGTCATCGCATAGACGACGGCCGCAGCCACTGGGTTGCCGTCGTCGGCATCCTTCTTGACCTGTTCGAGGAGCCTGGCCCGCCACGGCTCGGTCTTGAGCTTCATGCGAAGCTGATCCAGCTCGCTGGCATTGACGAACAGGTTGGGATGCTGCGGCGCGGCGTGCAGGATGCCGGTGCCGCCAAGGACGAGTAGGATGCAGAGAAACGCAGTTGTCCATCGCTCGTGCGCGAACAATGGCAAGCATGCGGGGCTGCCCGAAGAAAGTTCTGAGAACTTGCGGAACATGGCTTCCTCCTTTGCTGCGGGCTAGTCCAGCCCTTTGAAGAATAACGAGAAATCACCTGGCATGGGCCAACGCACCGACCTCCTCCGGAGCCAACGAGCGGCTGGCGATTTGGAAGTCGTCGATGCGACCCGCAAAGTAGTGGTCGGGCTGCCCCACGGCACGGCCGTCGTGGAACAAGGTATTGCCGCACCGCCCAAGGTTGATGTCGCTGGGGTGCGCACCGAGCAGCGGTGCCTTCCCCTGAGCGATCCTTTGCCCGTCCATGTACAATTCCAGCGCAACCTCCGGATCACTGGCCTTTGCTCCGCCCAAGACCAACGCCGCGTGGTGCCAGCGGCCCGAATCGAGTTTCTTGCTTGGCAGCCAGATTCCCTTGCCCTGGTTCCAGACGCCGGCGTAGAGCGTTTCGCCGTCCAGGTACAGATTGATGCCCGACCCCGTGCCGCCTTCCTCGTAGAGGACCTGGCGTTGATTCTTCCGTTGGTCCTTCGTTGACGGCGTCCGGGGCTGAATGGTGCCACTGGCGCGGAACCACAGGGCAATGGTCCTCTTGGGATATGGGCCGGCGGTGTTGATTTCGGCACTTCCGGCGATTTCAACGCGGTCGTGCCGTCCGTCCAGTTCCAGCACAGTGCCGCGTTGCGGGTCATTCACCCACGTGCCGCCCGCCAGAAAGCCCAGGTTGCCGGTTCCTGAAGCGTCGGGGATGAAATGGTAATCCACCTTGTCCCAGTCCGACAGCCAGATCCAACTCTTCATTCCTTTCGCGAGGGCACCCTTCATCAGCAATCGGCAAACAAGCCCCTCTTCCGCTTTCATGCCCACGAAGATCGGGACTTGTCGGCGGACTACCTCGGCCCCACCCTGGTAACCGGTCACACCGACCAGATACTGGCCCGGTTTCGAGTAGCGGTGCGCGACCCGGTCTCCGCCGCCGCGGGCGCCGTCGCCAAAGTTCCATTGCACCGGTCCGATCGCACCGGCGGGGCCATATTTCTCCGCGACAGAAAAAACGCCCTCTGCCCCCAAGTCCAGAAAGCCGGGCGACTGCACGCGGAACGAGGCCGGACCGCCCCGGACCACCGACTCGACCCGCCTGCCGTTTTCGCAGACATGGCAGAACGAGCCGGACTGCGGCACGTCCGTGGTGATCGTCCCGAAGCCGGGGACGGTGATCTGGATGCCGGTGCGGGCCTCGCGGGGGGCGTTGGCCAGCACCAGCCACTCGCGGTTCGGCGCCGACCCCAGCACGAGGGCCAAGGCGAAGACGGGAACCTCGGTCTGGAGCTTCGGCGGATGGGCGTTGTCGAACTCCTCTGCCCGCAACTCCTGGGGAGTCAGGCTGGTATCCAACAGGAACCAGCGGTCCACGTCCTTGTACTCCACGGGGATGTCGGCCTGGAAGGGATGCTTGTGGGCATGATTGGCCACCAAGGTCCCCTTCCGCCAGAATTTCTGCAGGAGCCGGTTGTCGTGAACGCGATCCACGGCCCTCACGATGGCGTCGAAATAGGGGCCGGCGTATTCGATCGTCTCCAGCCAGCCGCGGAACTCCCGCACACTGCGGGCCTGCGTCAGCCAGAGCCCAAACTGCACGAAGCCCTCATAGCGCTCCGGGCTGAAAGGCTGTCCCTGCCGGGCGTAGAACATCCGCTTGTCGTTGGTCTGCCCCGGCTGATCTCCGTCCCAAGTCGAAAGCTCGAACCAGAACTCCGGCCGGGTCCGATAGACCTCCTTCAAAGCGAAGACCCAGTTCATCGATTCCACCTGAGGGCTCCAGAGCGTGTAGTCAGTCAGGGCCATCCAGTTGTGCAGGTAGTACGAAGGCGAGCCGCCGTCCCAGCAGAGATGCCACGGATCGAGCCGGCCTGGGGTGATGAGCGAATACTCTTTCCAGCCGGACCACCGCCCGAAATGTGCCGGCGCGAAGGCCTCGTAGCCGATGAAGCGGACGTTCTTCTTCCATTGCGGACTTGCCAGCCCGGCCCGCATGCCGTCCATCATGGCCGTGTAGCGCTCGATCCAGCCGTCGCCCACAACTTTGCGTTTGAAGTCGTCGGAGCGGCCCCGCCCGTACTTGTCGAGATAGCGCCGCGACTGCTCGACTTCCGACCACGAGAGCCTGGCATGTTCGTTATTCGAGATGAAGAGCACCAGCGGCGGGTCAGGGTACCAGGCCTGGATGCGTTTCATCAAGGCGCTGTCGGTCCAGCGCCGGCCGACCTCGCGCCACGGCCCGATCGGCCCGAACGGGCAGACCCACTGTTGCACTTTCCCGTCGAGGCCCACGACGTTGGGGTTCTTGTCCGGCGGCAGGTCGAGGAAGGCCTTGTCGTAGGTCAGTTCGCTTTCCCACTGGGTCGCCAGGAAGGAGATAGGCAGCCGTAGCCGGGCGAGTTCCTTGACGACCATTTCGTAGGCCTTGATCTGCCCGTCGATGTATTGTTGCCGGCGCGGGTCGTCGGGCTTGAAGCTCTGGTCGATGGAGCGGTCGGTCGGCGGCCAGCCCAGCCAGGGCAGGAGATGGTGTCCCCGGCGGATCAACTGCAGTTGGTACTCGGGCGTGAAGCCTTGGTTGTACGCCCCACTGCTGTTCCAGTGGGCGGCCAGCGGCAGGGGCCGTCCGACGCCGTCGCGGCTGGAGCGGGTCGCCTCTTGTTGGATCTCGTCGGCCGTCCGCGTGAGGAGCGGTTCCTGGGCCAGTGCGGTTGGCACCAAAATGAAAGGGACGATCGCCGCGGTAACCGCGACGGCAAGACGGTATGGGCCGGGGTTACTCATGTTCGGTTTCCTTCGCTCCTGCGGTGGAATCTTCCATGAGTCTCGATTGGCGGCGCGGGAAAGTCAAGCGAGGCCGGAAATGGGTAGCTGCGGCAGTCTTGTCTGCTGCGGAAAATGGGACTAGCGCCGCCTCACCGCGGATACATCGGCCGCACACCGTCTCCCGAAAATGGCGGAACGGGCGCTGCCGCATCCAACTTCTGGATGACCAGGTCACTGAAGCACGCCGTCGTTCGGACCATATTCTCCTCGCCCGCAATCAGCCCGGCCAGCCCTTCGTCGCAATCCTTGTCGTCAGCCTGGCAGACCTGTGCCCCATCGACAAATCCGGTGAGGTTCGATCCGGAGAACCGCAGCCTCAGCCGATGCCACTTCTTCGAGTCGAAATGTTGCAGGGCGAACGTGTTGAGTTGCCGTAGCTGGCCGCCTTTCTCCGTCAGCGGCACGGTCGAATAAAGCCCGCCGGTCCCATCGGCGGACACGCGGAAAAGACAGCCCTTAGGAGGCGGGTCGCTCTTCGCCACCCGCCCCAGCAACCCCGCCCAGCCCTTGCCCTCGGGGATCGTCACGTCGCAGGCAATCTCGTAGTCCTTCCAATGGGCGTCGCCGAGAATGGTAAAGGCATTCCACTCCGCTCCCCAGTTCGACCCGCGCCGCTCGGTTATCTGCCGAAGGCACTGGCCCTTTCCATCGGGTCTTGGTGCAAGCTCGAACGCGCCGGAGATGTCGGCCGTGTAGCGCGGCAGGTAGCCCCAAGCGCTGGCGGGCATATAACCGTCGAAAGGTTCGTGATACGGGAACGGGAACGGACTATCGGCCGGAGTACCGGCAAACGATCCCTTCCGTTGGCCGGTGGTCGTGGAGAGCGAGTAGATCGAGTCGGGGTCGGCAGTGAACCGGAACATTCCGTCCACGGGTTCCAGGTCGGGCTGCCGCACGAACTGCTGGCGGCTGTTGCTGCGCCAGACGCAGAGTCTGCCGGTCGATACGCCGCCAGCCAACTTGAAGGTTACCGCCTGGCGGGCTTTAGCGCCGCCCGTTTCGAGAATCACGCTGTAGTCGGTCTCCGGCGACTTGAGCGTCACATACGTGCCACCGCCGGCCAACCGTCCGCACGCCTGGGGAAGATACTGCCAGCCGATCTTGCTGAACTGGCCGTAATGCGCATAACCCCACAGGGCCTCGCGTACGGCGTAGTGGCCGCTCCAGGGCGAATCCGCCACCAGCATGCCGGGCTTGATCTTGAACGGCTCGACGCCGTACATGGAATCCACCAGGTACCAGTTGACAGTCCGAGTGGCGCCGGCGTCGAGGAAGTTCACGTTGAGTGCCTTCACCAGCATCAACTCGCAGCGGTAGCCGTCGAGATACACATGCTCCTCGGTGTCCCAGATCGGCTTGTGGAGCCGGTTGGCCAGGGCCTTGACCCAGTCCGGAGTCGGGCCATTGTTCTCGTACACGCAACTCAGGGTGTGATTGGAGAGAATGTCGATCGAGTCGCGCAACTCCGCGTCGGTCTCCAGCTTCTTGCACCATTCCCATTTGTTACGATCCCAGTTGTCGAAGGCGTGGATGCGGATGTGCTTGAGTCCTCGTGCGTCGAGCGTGCGGCGGAACATCTTGGCGAATTCCGCGTTAACGCCGCGCTCGTTGCGGCAACCGATGGCATCGAGCTGCAGCCCGTAGTGCTCCTTCAGGCCGATAATCCAGTTTGCGTAGTAATCGCACATATCCTGCGAGAAGTATTGGCCGTTGCCGATCCAGGCCGGCGCGCTCCAGGCGCAGGCGTCGAGGGCCAGCGCAGGGTTGCGCCGCTTGGCCTCTCGCATGAGCCACCATTCATAGCCGCGGCTGTAGTTCTGGTCATCGCGGGCGTGCATGTGGCTGAGTTCGACGCCCTGAGTGCTATTGCCGTCGCCGCCGACCTCGACGAAGAGGACCGAGATCGACGCGCCGAAGTTCGGCTTGAACAGCAGGTCGAGGATCTGCCGCCGCTGGGTTTCCGGATAGTCCTTCAACAGCACGGACGTGGCGCCGCCGGCGGAGACGGCGCCGATGCCATCGAACCGCTTGCCCGGCTGCGCGCCGTCGATGACCACCGTCTGGTCTGCGAGGGCCTGGTTGCACATCCCGGCCAGTCCCATCGCTAGCGCGGCCAGCGTCCATGCTGCCCGAAAGCTGACCCGCGCCTGTTCGCAATCCCGGGTGGGGCGCTTGAGGAGGGGGGCTGTGCATCTCATGATTGTTCCATTCTTATTCACGGAGCCTCTTTCACGCGGAGTGGATACCCGGCCGACGCCAGGACATCAAGCGTGCCGATCTGCTGCCAGGTTGCCGACGAGAAACTGGCGCCATGGAGAAGGACGACAGGCTCGCCGTCCTTCGGGCCAGCTACGAGGTAATGGATCTGGTCGCCAGCAATCTTTGCCCGCTTCGACTCAATCTCCAGTTTGGCCATGTACCTTGTCCCTTTCGAGTCACTTGTAGCCGATGGAAGGGAGCTTGTTCAGCATCGTTTCAGCTCGCAGTAGCTCACCAAGCTCAGAAGTTCCATTTCGGTTCCCAACTTGGGGCATGCGCGGCTTTCATGTACGCAGCCGCTTTCGCGACGAGGTCCGGTCGCCGACCGGCGAGGTTCGTCTTCTCACTTGGATCACTACCGAGGTTATAAATCTCGGGCGTTGTGTCGGGCGCGTTCTTCACGTTTTTGCGAACCGCTTTCCAATCGTCGAAGCGCACGGCTTGCCCCCGGCCTTCGCTGTGATATTCCCAGTACAGGTACTCGTGTACTCTTTGTCCGGTATGGCCCAGAAGCGTGGGGGCGATGCTGAAGCCGTCGATGCCATCCGGCGCTGGCGTACCGGCAATTTCGCAGAGGGTTGGCATCACGTCCCAAAACGCAGCGATGAAATTGCTGGTCACGTCGGCCTTGATTCGTCCCGGCCAGCGGGCGATAAAAGGTGTGCGGATGCCGCCTTCGTAAAGGTCCTGCTTATAGCCGCGCAGATCACCGTTACTGTGGAAAAACTCAGGATCGGTGCCCGCCAGCGGAAAGACGGCACCGTTGTCGCTGGCGAAAAAGACCAGCGTGCGGTTGTCGAGGCCGAGTTCCTTGAGCTGTGCCAGGAGGCGGCCCACATCGCGGTCCATGCGCGTGATCATTGCGGCGTAGGCGGCGTGCGGCGTGTCGTGATTCGCATAATGCTTCGAGGTGGTCATCGGCGTCTCCGGCCACTTGCCACGGTATTCGGCCAGCGAGTCCTCGGGGACCTGGAGCGAGACGTGGGGGATGGTGAAGGCGAGATAGAGGAAGAATGGGTCGCCCTTGTGCTCACGCACCCAGCGGAGCGCATCCTCGGCCATGAGATCGTGCGAGTAGATTTTCCCCGATGGCTCGATTACGCCTCGCTGACCATAGAAATAAGCCGGGTTACCCGCGAGCGGCTCTTGTTTGTCGTCGCGCCACAGATAAGGCGGGTAGTACGTGTGCGCCATCCCTTGGCAGAGATAGCCAAAGTGGTGGTCGAAGCCGAAATCCAACGGGCTGCTGTGGTCCTGCGGCATTCCCAGGCCCCATTTGCCGATGATCGCCGTCGCATAGCCGGCCTTTTTCAGGAGCTGTGCGACCGTGACGGTTCCGGGCTCCATGGGGTGCTGGCCTTCCAGGCCGGGGCCGCGCTGCATGTTGTCTCGCACCGTGGCGTGGCCCAGATGTTTGCCGGTCATCAACGTACAGCGGCTGGGCGCACAGACCGAGCAGCCACAATAGAAGTTGGTGAACCGCATTCCCTCTGCGGCCATGCGGTCGATATGCGGAGTCTTGATCTTCTTCTGCCCGTAGCAGCCAAGTTCGCCATAACCAAGGTCGTCCGCCAGGATGAAAACGATATTGGGTTTGACTGCCGTTTCGGCAGGGCAGGCGGTTGGCACAGTCGAAGCCAGCGGTAGCAGCGAAGAAAGTACGACAATACTTAGAGTTCTCACGATCCAGGGCCTTTCGGGTTATGAGATGACGACAGGCAAGATCAGAGTACCACGTTTCAGGGTAGATATCCAGCGCAAGCCCACTTCAGCACCGTAACGCAGACATGGGTTCGCAGGCGGGCTGCCGGTAGGGATCGCCGCTCCACGTCGGCCCGTAGGCCGGCCAGGCCTCCTCGGTGATCTGACGGAAAATGCCGCCGCACAGCCAGAGAAGCCGCCGCATCTCGTCAGGCGATTCCACCAAGTCAAGCACGCTCTGGGTATGGCCGCGGAGCAAGGCTGCGATGTCCGAGGGGCCGATGAGAGTGCCGTGGCTTACCGGGTAGCGCCCGGCTGATCGTCGGACCAGCGCCTCGATGAACGCTACATACTTAGCGAACCAGGGACCCCGCTTGTCCAAGTGGAGGTTCGCCAGATCATCGGTGTGCGAACAATCATCTGCAGCACGTCCATTAACCCGTCAGCAGCTCTAATAGCCGGCGGCCTTGCCGCAAATTCGCTTGTCCGCGGCACCGAAGTAGTGTCCGCGCAGAGGATCAATCCAGATGGAATGGGCGTCTCCCTGCGGAGCCGGCTTGTCGTCGAAGCGATGGCCAAGGGCACTCAGCCGTTGCAGTGTCGTTTTGTATTCCGGCTGACTGCAACCCTCGAAGTGCGCATAATCGGGAAACCACTGGTGATGCAGTCGCGGGCCGTCGATGGCTTGCCGGACGTCCATCCCGAAATCCACCAAATTGACGATCGTACAGAGTACCGCGTTGAGCGATTTGGCCAGCGCTGCATCCACGGCAATCCCATCCCGCGCAAGTCGCACGGCGGGCATCGTCAGTTCGCGCCAAGGGAGTTTGCCATACTTGCGGTGCGCGAGGGCCAGGCCGGCGACGGTGCCGGGCGTGGCACATACCCGCAGCCCGTCCATGCGCGTGTAATCCCGAAGCATCGAGACTGTGGCTGCCGCCGGCGCCATTTCCCGGTACTCGATGCAGACCGGCTTCTGACTTACCCCTGGGTACACCAGCATGAACCCGCCGCCGCCGATATTGCCCGCAGCGGGCCACGTAACGGCCAAGGCGAACGCAACGGCCACGGCTGCATCCACAGCGTTGCCGCCATGCTGGAGAACGGTCACGCCCACATCCGTCGCCTGCGGGGAAACGGTGACGACCATGCCGTGCTGGGCTTCGATCGCTCGTTCGGCCGCCACAACGTGTAATGTACTGGCAACGAATATCACTGGCCCGGCAATGAGCAATAGGCCCGGCGGTAATTTCATGGCGAGGTCCTCTTCAAATGACTAGTCAACCGCTAGTACCGACCATCCTATCCACCGCCTAGATGGCATGCAACGCGCCCACCGGCAACACGATGCTCCCCGGTGGGGCGGGGGTGTCGCGGGGGTTCACGCGGATGAACTGGCCGCCGCGACGTTCGCATTCACGTCGGGCTGTGGGCGCACCCGTCCCGGCACTAAACTCCAGGACGCCCAGCCTCTTGCCGGCAAGCTACCCTGGCCAGCGGCAAGAGCCGTCCTCAGTCGGTGAGGCGGAAGCTCCGCACGACCTTGCGAGTTCTCCCTGCTTTAGATGCCTCAATGATGACGTCCGGTCTGGAAAGGAAGCTGGCGGCTGCAAAGATGCCGTCCGCGGTCATCCCTTGCACTGCTGTCCCGTTGATCTTCACCGACACTCCTGGTTCTGTCACGCCGCGGACGTGGATCAGGCGGGGACCGGCCGGAATGGTTGTTCCTTCCGGTGGCTCCGTCTGCACATAGAGCAACGGCGACTGTCCAAGCAACTCGATCTCCTGGGCAATCTCCCGCCGGGTTGCCAGCAGGACCTCGGGCTGGCGAGTGTGCTCGTAGAAGGACGCCGCCACGCGGCGGCATAGTTCGACCGGACGTTGGCGCGGGTCGAGCCAGTCGGTGGACTCGCCCCGTTTCTTCTTGAGGGCGTCAAGCCGCTCTTCCAGGACGTGGAGGTACTCGTAGTCTTGTAACCCGTCGCGCATCGTCGACCAGCGTAACGAGCCGATTGGGCCGTTGCGGCCGGGATACATGATCGCTCGGTCGCCCAGAGGCAGATTCTTCGAGACGCCCTCCTCGGAATACGGGTCTGCACCCTCGGCAAAACAGTTCAGCCCCCAGTGCAGATAGCCGTCCAGCCCGTACACGTAGCTGATCCAGTGCAATGCCCGCATCTTCACCAGCGGCTGATCGAGGAAGCGGTTGGGGTAACGCCCGACCGGATGGCAGCATGTGTAGAACCACAGTTCTTTCCCCTCACGCTGCATTTTTTGGAAGTGGGGCAGCCAGAGGTTGAGGTGGTTGAGCTTGGGCACAAGGACGTCGATGGCGTTGCCGAAGCCGGTGGCCTCCACGGCTTCGATCACCTTCAGTGATGGGGCCGCTCGATGGACAATCTCGGCCACCTTCCGATAGCTGGGCACCGAGTGCAGGAAAGGCTCGTCATGCACGTGGAGCATGACGCGGCCGGTCCACCTTTTTTCCCGCACGTGCTTTTCCAGTTGCCCCAAGACGCCTTCCAGCTTTGCCTCCGGCGTCAGCTTCACCGTTTCCCCTTGTACTTCCACCGGCAGATCGGCTGCGGTTATGCGAGCCGCAGGGTCGTCCACGGAAGCCGAACTCCTGCCGGCCTGGAACAGTTCCATCCGCTCCAACCCGGCGGCGAAGAACGTCTCGGCCCATTGATCCAGGAAGCGGAAATCGCAGCGGTAACCCCTCTCAGGATTGTAGGTCGTCCTGATCCAGCCGAGTTCCGCCTTGAAACAGGTCTGCCGGTGCGCGGTCATGATCCTGGCGTATTTGTCTGCCAGTTCCCAGAACTCGGGGCTGCCCCACGCCGCGCGATAGCCAACCCCCGGAAAAGCAAACCAGTTGGTTACCTGCTGGTGGCGCGCCCGAGGCATCTCGAAATCCCAGACGGTCAAGCGGATGGGAAGGCTGGCCGAGGCACCGTCCCACTGGAGGGTGATGGTTCCCACGTACTCGCCGGGCTCAGCCTCGCGAGGAACGTCGACCTCGATCCATAGAGGTTGCACGGTGCCAGTCGGAATATCGACGGTCGGGGTGTCCCAGAAGGGATCAGGCAGCGCGCAAGGGGCTTTGGCCACCAGTTCGTCCTCCGGCACGCCAGCCGAGTTGCGTCTGACGTTGATGTAGCGAACCCATTGAAGTCGAACGGCGGCGGCAGGAACCTCGTGGGTCCCGCGCTTCAGGGCGGTCACCTCCGCGCGGACGGTTTTCGCGTCCCGAGCAGAACGAAATGCAAGTTGCCCGCTGACAGTCTCGCCGCATGCTCCTTCCATCCGGAGCGATTGAGTCGCCCTGGGTGGGGACGCAGTCCGCATGATCTTCGTCAGGCTGTCTACTCCCCATAGGTTTGCCTCCTGCCCGTGCGATGCACCCTCACTCAGATACAACGCGCAGAGAATCGCAAGCCCTCGCTGCCAACTGCCAACCATTTTCTCTTCTCCTTTTGTATTACCCTCTTTGTGCGCTGCGCACTCGCCGTACCACCGACCATTCACCATCTTATGCTGGCCACGGGTCAATGTCACCCGGGGCTTGCGCCCTGTCGGCACGCTTCTCGCCACCGGTTTGCGGGGTCACACCCGAACGTCGTGCTAGGCCAGCGGCCGGGCCACGGCCACCACCTCGTACCAGCCATGGACGCCGTTTTCGATGTTGTCGGACGAGGGGGCCGGAACCGAGCCGGCGACGATCAGGGGGCATCGGTTGCGAGGATGGCCTCCGCGGCTTGCCGCCGCACTCGCCAAGCGTGATACGGCGGTGTTCGGGCCTGTCAGGGGAAGCCGGTCGTGCCGCACGGCCGTGCATGTCCTGAACGACCTCTTCCAGCTTCGGACCTGCGGGCAGCGGCAATCGCTTCCAGGGACTGACGCACCAGGGGCACTGCCGATTCGCACATCTTCTTCGTCAGAATGCCGTTGGAGGCGGCGTCCAGGAAGCAGTTCCAGTCCAAGATGCCCTGGTCCCAGAGCTTCCGTTCGCGATGGGGGCCGATGCCGGGCAGGTGGATGAAGGTGTGGTTAAGCATGACAGTGGCCGTCCATCAGTTTCCGATGCCCCAATCGATCCGAGAGCCACAGCAACCCCTCCACGACCAATAGTCCGACGAGCAAGCGGCCCCGCGTCAGATGGAACCAGGGGATACTGGGCGTTGACTCGGCAGGTCGCGGTTCGGTTGTGCTCATACTCTTCCTTGTCACCGCCAACGGCTCGCCCACCCCACGCCACCCCGCCCGGAGCGATCAGGGTCGAGCTACGCTTGATTTTATCACGCCACGGCGGCCTCTACTACGTTCAAGGCGTCGCCTACAGCGGCTCCCGCTTCTTATCGGTGTTCAGCTCTGGGCCGACCTTCCGCCGCTTGTACGTCACGCTGTACTCGATCCGTTGCTTCTTTCCCGGCTGGAGATCAAGGAAATACTTGACATGCTGCTGGTCCATCCGCTCCACGCGCCCAGGCACGTTGTGCAGATCGACGTAGGCCCCCGGCTCCTGGCTGTCCCAGCCTTTGGGCTTGCCTTCCGGCCCCCAGAGCACCACGTTGGCGTCGAACTGCCGCTCGACCTCGGTCTTGGCCACGACCGGCTTACCGGAGACGATCTCTTCCTCGAAGAACAACGTCTGGTCGTAGTCGATCAGGTCGTAGTAGAGCACGAACTGGTCGTCGAGCCGTCGTTTGTACTGCCGCACCACGACGTTGCTGGTCTTCTGGTCCTTGAGCCGTCGATGGATCGTGATGTCCCTGTCCGGCCCGACGTTGACTTCCACGCGGTCGCCGATGGGCACGTACTTGGTCTCCGTGCCGCCCACGTAGGCCAGGTCCTTGGTCCGGTACTCGGAAAAGAGTCTCACGGTGCCGTTGGGCAAGGGCGAAAGGCCCAGGTTCTCCATGGCCGAGAGCTTCTTTTCCTTGCCCTGCTCGTCGAGGAGCTTGATGTTCTTGAAGCGGTAGAACTTGGTAAAGTGGTCTGCACTCAGCCCCGGCCCTTCTTCCGCAAGGGACGTGTAGATTTTGTCGCCCGGCATGATCGGGTCGTCTGTCTTCTCGTTGAGAATCCTGGCCTCGGCCGAGTGGTCACCGTCGATCTTCGTGACTTCGATGGTAGCCTTCTTCGCACCCTTGGTCATTTCGGCCGTGTCGTCCGAAAACACCTTGAACTGCATCGATCGCGGCAGGTTGTCGTTGGAGCCACGGTTGATCCATACAACGCGACTGCCCTGGTTGACCCACGTAATTTCGCCGTGAATCGCAGCCGAGCGAGGGGAGGGGCCGGTGCGGTCAGACAACTTGTAAATCGACTCCAGAGGCACGTTGATGGCCTTCAGAGCGACGAGCCGCTTGGGCTCCTTGTCCTTGATGTCCTCGCGGCCTTCGATCGTGAAAAGGAAATACTCGGAGAGGCCTTGCTTGATGACTTGCTTGGGCTTCCCGGCCGCCTCTTGGTCCTTCTCAATCTCTTCGAGTTCCTTGATCACTTTGGTCGCGTCCGTCTGACTACCTCTAAGTACGACCACGCCGAGGCCTTCGATCGTTTCCATCTGCACCGGGTTGACTCGGCCCGGCGGCGGCCTCTTCGCCAGATCGGCAATCTTCTCGACTAGATTGATCTTGCCCACGACCAGTCGCGTCTGGGCGTTGTCGTAGACCTCGCCCGAGCCATTCGTCACCCGCACGTAGCCCGTCACGTTCAGCTTCGTCTCGTCCTCGTTGGCGATGCCCACGTAGTCAGCACTCCAGGTGATGCCGGAGGTGAAGTAGCGGATCTCGACGGGGATCTTGCCGGCCATCTGGCTCTTGATATTCCATTGCAGGGCGTCGTTGCGGCCCGCCGGGAAGGTCGTATCGACCAGATCGACCTTGTCCTGCTGGTCGAGGATGCGGAACTCGATGGAGGTGGGGTCGATCAGGGTGTTGGCCCAGGAGGACTGGATGCGGTTGACGCCTTCCTTGACCGTGAGCAGGCGGTGCTCGCGGACCATGGTGATGTCTTCCGAGTTGTAGATCGTGAGCTGCGTTCCCTCGCGGGTGGGCAAGGTCACCAAGTCCACGGCGGCCAAAGCTGGACCCGCCAGCACCGCCACGAATATCACCGTCAACCAAAATGTCGGTTTCCGCATGGAGCACGCCCTCCTGTTGTTATCCCTATTCTACTTCGCGGCCAGCGCTATTGCCTATGGTTGGACGCTCGGCGGGCCGGAAAGGTTCCACGGCCTGGTATCCCAAGCCGCCTGCCTTCGTGCTGCGATAAGCAGCATGCCCAGCAAGGCCCCTGAAATCGCTCGTGGCGGCCTACTGTGTGGCAGGCTCCTATGGATCAATAGGTTTGCAGACTGTTTCTGGGCGGTTCTTGCAGGCCACCGAGCAAGGCTTGTCTCAAGAAATAGACTCTTGACCAGCGTGGCGGTGTCGCGGAGACTGGGAATGGTACGAAAAACGGATCGCCGGAATGGTGCGTCAGTGTCGTCGTTTTCGGGGATCCATCCCAGGCGGTTCCAAGGGGGCCTCGGCCGTGATAAAATCCATTCTGGTGTTAGCCTGCAACACAGCGCAATGTTCGCGGTCAACAGTGAAAGGGCCAAGACGAAATGAAACCGATCACAAAGAGATCCATCTCGATGCTGGTGAGCTTGTTCGTTGCTGGGACAATCGCATCCGCCGAGCAAACGGCCTTCCCGGTCAAAGTCAGCACGAACAAGCGGTACTTCGTGGACCAAAGGGGCAATCCCGTGTTCTGGCTGGGCACCACGCAGTGGCAGCTCTTCCGCGAGTACAAATTGGAGGAGGCCAAGACCATCCTGGAGAAGACCGGCAGCCACGGCTTTGCGTTCGTGCAGGTCATGCTGCTGGGTGTCGGGGACGGTACAGCGCCCAACGTCTACGGGCAGAAACCCTGGATCAATAACGATCCACTGACGCCCAATGAGGCGTATTTCAAGAACGTGGATGCCGTAGTACGGATCGCCCGCGACAACAACCTGGCCATTTCCATGACGCTCTACCACCAGCGGTATCGCCAGCACATCACCATGAAGAACGCTCGGCAGTGGGCGAAATGGCTCGCCCGGCGTTACAAGAACTCGCCGAACATCGTCTGGTCTATGACGCCCGAGGCGCGACAGGAGTTCGTGCCAATCCTGCGGGAGTTGGCGGCCGGGCTGCACGCAGGCGACGAAGGTCGCCACCTCGTGACCTTCAAGCCGGACCCCGCGCCGTACTCCTCCAGCTTTATCCACGCGGAACCGTGGCTGGATTTCGACTCGATGCAAACGTGGAACGGCGTGAGGCTGATCTACCCCATGGTGACCAAGGACTACAACCTGAAACCCGTCAAACCGACGCTCATGGCCGAAGGTGCCTATGAAGCGGGCTCGGAGTACGGCTTCGAGGTCACGCCGCTGTGGATTCGCCGACAAGCCTACTACTCGTATCTCGCCGGAGGTCACCACACTTACGGCCACAACGACAGTTGGCGCGTGCTTCCCACCTGGAAGAAGGCCCTCGACGCGCCGGGTGCCGTGCAGATGGGGCTCCTCAAGAAGATTTTCATGGCGCGAAAGGAGTGGTGGCTGATAGTCCCTGACCAGTCGGTTTTTGCGTCAGGAGGTCGTCCCGAGGGAGACGTGCTTCATCTGGCCGCCCGGCATCAGGACGGCAAATGGGCCATGCTTTACTTGGCTGATAGGGCCTCATTCTCGGTCAACATGAACAAGATGGCCGCTGTCAAGGTCGACGTATTCTGGGTGGACCCGAGATCTGGCAAGGCAGTGCCGATCGGACAAGAAGCGAACGTGGGCGTGAAGTTTTTCACAACACCCAAGGGATGGGAGGATGCCATCCTGATCTTGGAGGCTGTTACCAGCCACTGATCATAGGCCGCGCTCGGACGAATGTCGGTAGGCCAGGACTAGCTGTGACCGCAAGAGTGGAAATGAAGGCCAGATTCCTCGCCATCCCGGTCGAAGGTAATCTGCTCTTGGTGGACCATCGCCCTGCTCACTTGAAACTTTCCGAGATCCGCTTCGCCACCTGCTCGGCATGGACGGCGATGCCCTTGCCGTTGAAGTGGACGCCATCGCTTTCGCACCGCTGCTTACTGCGCCGTCTTCTCTCCCTCAACGGCACCCACATCCGTAGCAGTACCTACGTACCTGTCACGCCTGTAATGGTCCTCGGTGATGTAGCCGATTCGCCCGGTGGCTGCGCCTCGTACGGGGCTCCTTGGGGACGGCATGAAAGTCTGCGTATCCACAAGCCCCGCCTCGGCCCATGCCCTGAATACGAGGTTGTTGTTCACGGTCAGACCGGATTGCGGACCTGCGCCCAGGTGATAGACATAGTTACGGGTCGCGTCGAACGGTGTGTCGGCTTCCGGTTCAATAACCAGGTTATGCTTGATGGTGACATCCGGTCCGTACACATCCACCAAGGTGCCGCAATACGGGGCGTTGCTGCTCGCCGCCTTCCGTGACTTGTACAGCGTATTGAAGTAAACCTCGGAACCCGTCCTGGAAAGATAACCCGCGCACTTGTCCATGTCAGCCTGCTGGACGTGGTTGTGCTCGTACATCGGGTACTTCCGTTTCTCCCAACTGATGTTGTTGTAGAAGCGGTTCACGGCATCCGGTCCGTTGTAGCCCAGGGCGTTGAGCTTCATCGGCCACACGCGAGCATCGTTGGCCCATTGCCGGGTGAAGCGGTTGCCGTGGGCATGGGCATAACCGGCAATCGCAATGCAGACGTTGTGGCCAATAGGCGACTGGGCCATCCCGATGTCGCTGAACGTACACTCGTGGACTTCCAGGTTGAAGCACCTCTGCAAGTCGATGGCCGAGAACGCCTGTACGCGGTTGTCGAACCGCCTGAACGCACACTTGTGGATCTCGAAGTCCAACGCGACAGAGATCATGTTGGACAGGCTGTAGTTCGAGTTGCAGATGGCGGCCCCGTTCGTCTTGCCGTCCACGACGATGTTCTCCCACTTGAAGTTGTAGAACGTGCTCGCCTTGGTGCCGTTGAAGACCTTGGCCGGATCGTAGATGTAGAAGCAGTAGTCCGAGGCGTCCTTGATGTCGAAGTCCTTGAACACCAGATCGTGGCTGTTGCCCGTGATCTGCATGCACCTGCTACTGTATTTCTCGAAGCGAAAGCCCTCGAACCGGACAAAAGCGATATTAGGGAACTGGTTGGATTGTGGAGCGGAGGTCGTGAAGACGGCCTTTGGGTCACAGGTCACGGTAATGGGGCTGGCGGCAGCGCCGGAGAGGTTGCCGAGGGAAAGACCACTGTAAACGCCGGGCTTGATGTAGATCGTGTCCCCCGGTTGCAGCTTGAGCGTGGCCTGCGCATCGCCGTAGTTCAAGTACCCCGAGCCGTTACCGATGTTCACACGCCGAGCGGCAGCGGCCCAAGAGTGCTGCGGGGACCAGCGGAAGGCCAGGACGCATACAACATAGATCAAGACTTGTCGGGCGGTCATTTCGTTTCGTCCTCCGTTCGGATCAGTTGATGCCATGCCGGTCGTAGCTGCCCCGCCAGTCGAGGTTTGTGCGCTCGGCCTCCAGGCGACCGTCGATGCGCGGTATCTGTGGCACGTCGTCGGCCTCTGTCGCTGCGACCCAAACGCAGAGAACGACGAACGCGGGCAAAAGGATTCTCATTCGCTTGGTTCCTCCGGCTCGGATGGGGTCGTCAATCGACTCTTCCCACATCCTAATCCAGCACCAGCTTACGCTCCCCGACCACGAAGGTCCAGCGCCGAGCCTCTGTGCGCAGGGTCACCTTGGTCGGCTCCTTTCCGGCCGCAGACCAGGACAGGGCCACGGCATTTCGCCGCGCGGATCGCCGGGTGCTTAGACGGATCGTGAACATGCTCGTCTTCGCTTGGTCATGTCGGCCCGGTAATGGCTCGGGCTCACCCGCGATTTGGAGACCCTCGATGGCAAGCGGTTCGAGCCGCAGGGTGGCACGCTTGCCCTTGGCCAGAAAGACGTTCCCGTCGCGCGTAGACTTCTCGCGAGCATGCTAGGCTTCCTATGGTTTGGTGGTAAATGATGTTGGGATTATCTGCTATCAGGGCTTCATTCGCTCCACGATTGCCGCCGTGAGCTCAGCCGTGGTCAACTGCCCACCCAAGTCCCGGGTCAGATTCCCGTCGTTAAACGCGTGCTCCACGGCCTTGCGTATCGCAACCGCCGCCTGGCTCTGTCCCAACCATTCGAGCATCATGGCGGCGCTGAGAATCGCACCCACGGGATTGGCTATCCCTTGGCCTGCGATGTCCGGCGCGGAGCCATGGACGGGCTCAAAGAGCGACGGAAAACGGCGTTCAGGATCGAGATTTGCGGACGGGTTCAACCCCAGGCTGCCGGTGATTCCGCCCGTCAAGTCGCTGAGAATATCCCCGAAGAGATTCGAGCCGACAATCACGTCGAACGTGTGCGGACGCCTGACCAGATGTAGCGTCGCGGCGTCGATGTGCAGCTTCTCGACGATGACATCGGCAAATTCTGACGTCAGCTCGACGAGCAACCTGTCCCACAAGCCATACGCGTGGCGTTGCGCGTTGGACTTGGTGATCATGGCCAATTTCCGCCTTCGCGTCCTCGACAGATGGAACGCAAACCGCAGGATGCGTTCGATACCGCGGCGCGTGTGGATGGCCGACTGGATCGCCAATTCCGAAAGGGTGCCGCTTGCCAGCGTTCCGCCATCGTCCACATATTCACCTTCGGAGTTCTCCCGTACGACCACCAGGTTGATCGGTTGATCGCTGCGTAACGGACCGAGCACGCTTCGAAAGGTTTGGGCCGGACGAATATTGGCGTAAAGACCGAACGCTTGACGTAATTGAATCAGCGGGGCGAGCGTGACGCTATCGGGCAATCGCGCAGGCCAGCCAAGCGCTCCTAGAAGGATCGCGTCAAAACTTCGGAGCGTGGTCAGGAAATCTTCCGGCACTACCCGCCCGTAACGGTCATAGTAGGTCATGCCCCACTCAAAACGTGTGCAGTCGAGATGAAACCCGCCAATAAGGCGCTCAGCAGCCCCAATCACCGTGAGCGAGGCATCCAAGACTTCCGGGCCGATTCCATCACCTGGGTAAAGTGCGATTCTATGAGTTTTCAAATTGCGTGAACCTCAATATTTCATCGGGTGTGGTCTTTCCTCGAAAGTGTCGTGGGTGGGCGACTATGGCACCAGGGCCCGCCGAATGGGCTCGACCCAGTGGTCCTGCCGCACGTCGTAAAGGACGAAATCACCGTCGAACTGCCACCAGGCCCAACTCCATGCGCGTTTCTCCGCCTGGTGCGTCACGAAACTCGTCCAGCGCACACGAGCGGCCATGTCCGCCCTGTCGCAGACGCCGAACTCGCCCAAATAGATCGGGCGATGATGCTTCTGGGCCCATCAAGAGCAACAACGACAACGGGCCGGTGCCGGACCAAACAATGAGTGATTTCCACGGATGACTCCTCCTTCTATTCTGCGAACTTTCCCGGTTCGGGTTTCTCGATCCGAACGTAATCAGCATACCGCATGCCCACGGAGATGCCATGGTCCCCGGCGTTAGAATTGATCACGTCGTTGGCATTACGACGCTGTTCGCTCGACGCTCTTGCGAAGCTGAAGGATATTGGCGTCGGGCGACTCCGGGCTCCCCACGCAGCCGGGACCGAGGATCAAACCGCGATGGTTGACTTGCCCCCAGGCATCCCGGACTTGGGCATCCACGTCCGCTGGCGTGCCATGAACGAGCGTTGTCGTGTGTCCGATGCCGCCGACCAGACACTTCTCCGTCTTCTTTCGCATCTCCGCCAGGGACGGCCCGCCCTCGCGATCATGGTAATTCAGCGCGTGGACCGGGTAATCGAGCAACTGATCGAACATCCCTTTCTGGCCGTGGACGTGCAGGATGTTGAACCAGGAGCGGCCTTTCGTAGCTTCCAGCACGATCAGGTCGTAATTCTTCGCAAACTCCGCGTACTCGGTGCGGGTCAAGTAGCCCTCGTTGGCCGTTTGGCTGGCGAAGAAAACACCATCGGCCCCACGAGTCAGCGCCTCGACGGCGAAACGACGGGTCGTCTCGGCAATGATCGCAAGACCGGCATGTACCGCAGCCGGAGCATCGCGGAGATGAGCCAGCAGTTTTTCAGGTCCGGCCAGTTTCAATGCCGTCGTCAGCGGGCTGAACACGGTTTGCACTAGCGGAATGCGCTCGCGCATGCCGGAGAGCGCGATCCGCTGCGCCTCCAGCACGATGAGATACTCGCCCTCCGTGCCGCGCAGTTGCGCCAGTCCACGCCAATTTTCCGGCCTCTTGATCGGGTAGTCGGCCTGCACGGGCGGCACGTTGCCGCCCTTGATGTCGAGCGTGACGCCCCAGTCCACGGCGGAGTACAGGCCGTAGGGCGTGAACTTGATGAAGTCGAGGTCGAGTTTCTGCTGAAGTTCCAGCGACAACTGGGCCAATCGCCGGGGGGCGCGATCCTGATTGGGGAAATGTTGCCAGAAGCCAAACGGCAGCCGATCCGTTTCCTCAAGCGACAGAGCCTTCTCGATTCGCTCGCGGTGGGACAGCCTCCGCTTGGCCGGACTCGTGGCCAAGACGAGGGACCTTGTGGTCGCGAGCGCCGAAGCCCCAACCGCTAACGTGCCGAGGAAATGCCGACGACTGATTACTGCTTTGCTTTCGCTCATACTGCCATGTGCTCACCTGTTTGGATTTATGGGGTCGAGACATCGTTCTCTTTGAGGCAGGCCGGGCAATACCAAGGGGCGGGCGTCTTCACGGGTCTTGGGCTTCGCCTGCGGCACTTGGCACAGAGGTAGCGTTTGCCCTTCACGGCGGTCTTGGGCCGCGTCTTCTTTCCGCTCTTGGGGAAGTTTCTCGCCATCGGAACCTCGATCTGTCACGCTAAGGTTTCCACGGCACGCACTTGAGATCCTTCCGAACAGCGTCAACCTCTTCCTGGTCCCATCCAGGTACCGGCAGACCATCATGTTCCAACATGGCCCGGAAGAACTTGCTGGCAATGATCTCGTCGCCAAATTGCGTGGGATGATGGCCATCCTGCACCAAAGCAATTTCCTTGTACTTGGCCGTATCCTCCCAAACGCCTTTCACATAGACAAACCGGGGAATCTTCTCCGCCGCAACGGGGGCCAAGGCGTACCGCTCCTCGTTGCGATTCCATTCGTGCGGATCGTCCAGGTCCCGCCAGTATTTCTTGGGCGACAGGAAGTACAAGGCCGCTCCGTCGTCGAGAATGGCCTTGATGTGGGTTCGCAGGAAACGCCTTGCCATATCGATATGTTTCCTGTCGTCCGGCCCCAAGATCCGGCTCTCCGGGATGCAAGCGTAGCCGGTGTTGTTCATGGCCATCACGATTACCGGGGTGCCGGGATTGTCTTTGATCAACTTCTGCACGGTCTTCAGATAGCGATCGCTGCGGAAGGCTTCCCACTTGTTGGGATCGCTCGTGGACGGCTTGCAGTCGATCCAGCCGGGCATACGCCACTGCCCGCCCGGAATGGAATAGTTGGAGATTTGCAGCGGGCACTTGGCCCCGCTCTTGCCGGTGTAGCGATAGAACTTGCGCTGCAACCGCGCCGGATAGCCCATCGAGGTGGACGGGCCATAGCTGGCAAAAAGCCGCTTCTCTCCGCTGAAAATCTTGAAATCTCCGGCGACGCCGGACGCACCCGCCGAGTCTGTCCCGGCAGCCGCCTTTTCCTCGCCCCCCGCTCGTGGCGGGGAGAGCAGGATTGCCGCGAGGCTGGCGGTTCCAACAAATGCCGCACAAACGCGACTGAGACCGTTCATCTTGCTTGCCACTGGTTTCTCCTTCTTTCTCTTCTTCGAACCAATCCAGACCGGCGGTGTCACCGCCAACATCATCCCGCGCTACGGGGCAATATTCAAGCCCCCACGGACGCTACCGCGACTGCGGCCAGCAGAGAACGTACAATGGGTCCATGAATGATAAAGATCTTTCCGATGGCGCCCGGCGATCTGTGACCGTTGATCCTACCGCCAATGGATCGAGGACCCGGTGAAATGAGCCACCAGATGGGAGACCTGCTGTTTGGCGACTTGGAAAGACATCTGCGCGGCCAAGGTGCCGCGATGGTCGCTTGCGCCGGGCTGCGGCCCTTGCCGGAAGAGGTACGCGGCGGTCTACCCGTGGGCGTCTGCATCGGCGTACCGCTTACGCGCGAGATCGTCACCGAGATCGAAAACGGGCCGACGACTGCCTACGCTGCCGAATATGACCGAGTCAACGCCTTGTTGCAGCGTCTGGCCGACGAAGGAGCTGCCTTCCTGCAAGGCCGTGGCTTCCGCGCCATGGCGCTGAGGCCCACCCTCGCCGGGCTGGACCCTGCAAACCTGGCCACCCTGCTGCCGCACAAGACTGTGGCCACTCGGGCCGGCATAGGCTGGATTGGCAAGTGTGCGCTGCTGGTCAGCTACATCTACGGCACTGCGGTCCGCTATATCACGGTTCTCACCGACGCCCCGCTGAGCGTGGGCACGCCGGTCGAGTCTTGTCGCTGCGGCACCTGCACGGCCTGCGTCGATGCCTGCCCGGCACGAGCGGTTTCAGGGCGGGCCTGGGAACCGGGGCTGAAGCGCGAGGAGTTCTTCGACGCGGTGGCCTGCTACCAAGAGGCCGTTCGTCAGGGCGCCAAGGCGGGCGGGCGCATCATTTGCGGCATCTGCATCGCCGCCTGCCCGCACACGAGGCGGTATCTGACACTGGAGCCAGGCGCTTCCTCGCCATGACCGTCATCACCAAGGTGCGTCGCCGCGAAGAATATCGCACTCCATGGGGAACACCTGCTGCCACGTTCCCAGCGCCGGTGTGCCCTCGGCCAAGAACGCGGAGAGCGCCGTGCGCAGAGCGTAGCCTGGGCAGTCACATCGTGGCCTGGTCGCAGGTTCGTTAAGAAAGGCAGGCCGCTACGCGCTGTAGGACGCTTGATGGCGGCCTTTCGTGCGAGGTGGCCCTTTGATCGGCTTGGACGAAATGACCTCCCGTGAGGCCACTGGCGCTTCGTGGCGGGTTCTTGCGCCTGGCAGGCGGCTGGGATTGCATTTCCCGGCCGAACCGCCAGCCACTGGTCGATGGAAATCGAGCCTCAGGACAGCCACCAAAGACGAACCATCAAGCAGCAATGCCTGAGTCACCATGGTCAGCCTGATATGGCAATGGAAGTCAGCCGTTCGCGCCTACGACACCAGAGTCGAACCGCAGGCCGCCGTCCCGGACATCGTGTCCGAAGACGCCGGCCGCGGCGAAGCCGGACACGATGTCCGCTAGTCGGGCAGTCCGACCGTAATAAACGGTTATTAAGTCACCCATGTCTCGTGCTATGACTCCGTGGCAGGGCGCGAACTGCGCATCCGCCGTGTCTTTTGCCACCGCTTGAACCCAAACCACCCCCGTCTCATCGATGCTCCGCCTCCGAGTTGCTCACGGCTTGCCGTCATGAATCGCTAGCTTGGCCGAAAAGGCGTCGCGGTGCTGATGGAGGTCCAGCCCCAACCCGCGCTGGCTCAAGGGCGTGTGATGAGGGTGCCAGCAGTTGTTGTCCCACAGGCCCGGCCATTGGCGGAGGAGCCCCTGGAAACGGCGGACCAATTCACTTTCCCGGACCTGCACTTCCCGGAAGCGATCCGGCGCCTCGGTCGCCCGCGCCGCACGCGCCGCCGCGCACCAGTTGAGCGCCGACAGCACGCACACCAGATGGCCCCCGGCTGACAGTGCTTCCCGCCTGCTGGCATCTGTGTGGCCTTCCAGGACATCAGCTTCGGCAAGCTCCTTGGCCGCCGTCTGCCAATCAGCCTTCACCCGCAGGAAGCAGACATCCAGCCGGTCGGACAGGTCCGGTCTGAAGAAGTTGTACGGTGAGAACCAGTGGATCTTGTGCCGCTGGTCCGTGTCCGCGATGGCCTGACGGAGCAAGGGGGTGGCGATGCACATCGACCAGGCCATTCCGAAGCGCCGGAGAACTCGTCGCATCCCGTGTTGCCCAGGCCAATCGGCAGGTTCTCAAAGCCCCGGCCAAATGCCTGCCAGCCTCGGATGGCTGCCCCGCGTGCCTCCGGCCGACGATAGAGGCGTGCGGCCAATGCGCTGAGGAAGGCCGCTTCGTCGAGCCTCGTGTTCTCGTTGAATAGGGCGACCGTCTCCTCGCACGACCCAGGATGATGGCCGCCACAGTCGTAGTCGATGATCTGGCGGACGCCATGGGAGGCCAACGCCTGCAATCGGCGATAGACCCCCACGGGATTCGGCGGGGCGGCCAAGAACAGGCAATCCAGTCCCGTGCCCACGGGAACCATGTCAAGGACGTGCTCGGGGCCGACCCGCTTTAGCCAATCGGCGAACTCCGGTCCCATCGTGTCCGGCAGCACGAGGGAAGCATCGAACAGGGGCTCGCCGGGGATACCCGGTTCAATTTGCTGCCTGGCCCCTTGGCTGTAGCGGGCGATGACGTAGTAGGGTTCCTTCAGTCGCGGGAGCACCACGTCCTTGAATCCCGGCTTCCAGAACCAGGGGTAAACCAGGAATTGCGAGTCGGGACGCACGCGGCGCATCGCCTCTTCTACACAGGCAAAGAGGTTGGCCGCGTGCTCCGCCTGGGTCGTGCCATGGGCGTGCGGGCAGTGCTCGTCGCAAAGCAAAGCGCTATTGTCGAGCGTTGCCACCTTCAGTCCCCGGATCTCGGGAAAATCCCGCATCAGCTCCTCGATCAAGCCGCCCAGGACCTCCAGGCCCTTACCGTCTTTGCACGTGCAGACGGTCTCGAAAACCTGTCCTCCGACCGTGGTGCGCCCAATCGCATCGGGTTGCTGGCTGCGCAGGTATTGACGGAACTCCGTGGTGAGTTGCGGTAGCCAGAACGAGGGATACACGTCCAAACGTGCATCGCCGCACATGCGGCACAGGCGGCGAAGATAGTCGCGGCACTGCTGCCGGTCGCGCGAGCGCGTGAAGTCGAAAAGATTGAACATCCGCCAGTTGCCGCCGAATCCGGCATCGGCATCGGAAAGGAATGACCATCGCAGGTAGTCGTTCTCGAAGAACACGGCGTTGTAGCCCTTCCCGCGGTAGCGGGTAACGTCGGCGGCTATCTCCTCCAAACGCTTGTGCCGGAGTGGCTCGGCAATCGCCAGACGGAAATGTGAACGGTTAGCCGGTGCTGAAACTTCGACTTTCGCTTCGGGAGGGCAAAAGTGGCGGCAAACCTCCAGCCCCGTCATCCAGCGGATGCGATCGCCGTAGTGCTTGTGCAACCGCTCGATGGCGATCTGGAAGACCTTCCACCCACTCTTGGTGCCGTTGCCGTAAAGCGTCTGCGCGTGAGTGCAAAAGATCAAGCAGCCGTCCTTCTTGATCTTCTCGACGAACCATCCACTGGTCCCGTCCGCCGTAATGTACCTGTCCGCGTCGTGCCGGATGTCGGCCTCAGTCTTCTTGCCGAAGGTGTGATCGTACACGTCCTCGACCAGCGGGCGGAGTGAAACGGCCATGGCGCCATCGGCGCGGCGGTAGATGACCTGGGGCCGGTCGCCCGGTTCGTTGAAAACCATCACATATTTCAACCCGCAGACCCGCTCAGCCGCCTCCAGCGTGGCCTGGCCCAACAGGGCCTCCTTTTCGGTCGGGTAGGACCAGCACATGGTCAAGCCGCCCGGCTCCAGTCCAACGTCCCGAAGCATCTTCATCGCGGCGGCAATGTACTGCGTCTGCGTTTCCACCGGCTGCAACGGAAGCCACTGGTTCTCTGTCTGCGGGCCGGGTAAGAGCTTACGGTTGGCGACATCCCAAACATACCAGTGCGTGATCACCTCCGGCGTAATGGTGAAGCGGGGGGCGAAGAGGGTCTTGACCATCGCGATCCACTCCAGACGCTCCTGGCGGCTGTGGTCCGGGTATTCGCCCAGAGAGCCGTCGATGGGCTTGACCCCGCCGAGGCAGGGGATCACGCTGAACTTGCCCTTTACCCCGACGCGCTTGGCCCACTGGCCTAATTCCTGATAGAACGATGTGGGGATCTCGCGGCACACGGTCTTGTCCTTCACCCAGGCCGCATGTTGATGAAGGGGGCTGGGTCGTCGATCACCATGCACGCGGGAATCGGCCGTGTTTCGCCGGCGGTCACGGGGGCACAAACGACCATCCCGACCACCACCAAATGGAACAAAGGAACTCGCATAGCGGCTACTCTCCTTTCCCCAGTCGAAACACGCGCGTGGCACGAGCGTCGAACTTCACCTCGAAAGCCTCCGTCGACCGGGCCAATTCCTGCCCGGTATAGAAATCCCGGACCGTTGCCCGGCGCGGCAGGGCGATCTTCCGCAATCCTGGTTCACGGACGCAAATGGCCAGCATATCGCGGGAGGCCCAAACGACATCCTCCGTCCGGACATACTCGTGGACGTTGCCAAGTCGGGCAATCCGTCGGAAAAGGGAAGCCGGGAGCATGGGCACTGCCGAGAACACCGCCGCCCAGCCCTGATGCGGTTTGATCACGAGCCCTGCCCGCCCGTCCGGCAGCGTCCCCAACACGGTCGCAGCCGGGTCCTCGGCAAAGCAGACGGGGAACGTCTTGTGCGGCACGCCGTAAGTGACGCCGCCAAGCCCTTGGGTCACCGGATGGCCCGGCCGGAGCGCCAACCGCAGATCCGTGGGGGTTGTCGTCATCCGCAGCCGGATGCCCGTCAGCTCCTGCATCGCGGCCTCATCCAGTTTGCCGTCGCGGTACAGGCCCGGCGCGTAGAAGAACACGAGCACGTGGTTGTCCTTTTTCAGTGCCTGGATGGCCGCCCGATCGGCTGCGGTGGGAGCAAAGCTCGTCATGAACAAAAAGACCTTCCGGTCGGCGATCCGCGGCAGGTCGGAGGCCAGGTAGTGGCCCACCGGCGAGCCGATCCGCTGCAGCGCGGGAAGCTGCTGGACCAGGAGCCAAGCCCCCAGCGGATCGCTCGGCCGCAAGTAGCAAAGGCTCTTCTCGTCAACCACCATGGCGACTTCGTCGGCCGGGCTGCGCTGGATGTCCAGCGCCTCGCTTGCACTGGCCGTCAACTGGCCGATCCGCCGCATGAGAACCGGATTGTCGTAGCGGTTCCTCCCGACGTCAAACCACCATTGGGCTGTGCCGTTGGTCATGACGTTCGCCAGTTCCTTCTCCTGCTGAATGATGTCGCCAGCGACGTTCTCCGGCCTTCCCCATTCCCCCACCGATCCGGGGCTGAGCGAGGTACGGATGTCGTTCTCGTCGAACCAGAGCTTGCCGTGGAGCCGGACGCTCCCCAGGAGCGACATGAAATGGCTCGTGCCCTCGCCGCCGAGCTGCCGGAAACGATAACTGGTCGGGCTGCACACGAAATCCACGTCGGGCGAGCCGAGCACCTTCTCCAGGGCCAGGTGGCCCGCATTCTGCTGGCGCTGCTCCCCGCAGAGCTGGAGGAGGTAGCCGTAGAACGCCCCAACGATCTTCTCCCGGCCAGTGATTTCCTTGATCGCCTTGGCGAAGTAACAAATGGTCTCAGCGACCAGGTCCGAATTGTACAGGTAGAAATCGACGACCGCCTGCTCTTTGGCTGGGTCGCGCAAGGCCCCCAACTCCGTCCTCTGCCTTTGGACCTTGGCGGGAATCGTCACCGCCTCAAAGGAAGCGACCGGCGCGTTCCATGCCCGCCGCAGGTTGTCGACCGTGCCGTACTTGGCCCGAAGCCACAGCCGGAAGGCGGCCGTGTTCACCGGCGAGTAGTCCACCCACTGGTCCTCGTTGGCGCCCCACATCATCCACTCCTCGGTCGTGCCGGAGGCGATGTGGTATCCGATGCAGCGGTCCGCATAAGGGGCCGCCTCGACATGGGCGATCAATCGTCGCAGCCCTTCCACCGTGTCCTTGCGCCAGGTGGGCGAGGCCCAACTCGGAGCGGGCTTGTCCCCGGCGTGCATTAGGGGCACCGGCTTGCCGTCACCGGGGTCCAGGAGTACCAGATCATTCGGATGCGCCCGGCTCCACCACGTCAGAGCGTGGAGATACAGGCGGGGAAAGAAGTACGCACGGGGATTGGCCTCCAGCACCATTCGTACTCGCTCGTCGAGCTGCGAGAAATCAAAATGCCCCGGGGCAGTCCAGGCCGTTCGCGACAAGCCGTACCCGCTCTCGGTCGGGGTGGCGGCGAATGTGAAAAGATCGACACCGGCCTGGGAGAAATCCCGGAACACCTCAACCGATGGCTCGTATGCCGCATAGGCCATGCCGGAGTGTGGCTTGCCGTTGACGAACAACGTCGGCACGCCGTGGTGTGCGTGAACCGAGGCGGCCGAGCGCTCGGGGGTCCTGGCCTCGATCTCGACCGGGTACGGCGAGGTCTCCATCGGGCGACCCTTCCACAGAACCTTGGCCTCGCCCAGTTCCAGGGTGACCTCGTAAGGGCCACCGCTAGCGTACTCCGGTACGGCGATGCGAGCGTCTCCGACGCCGATTCTCTCTCCAGGTTTCCATCTCCTTGGGGACGTCGGCAGAGCGACCTTCCTGCGGAACATCTCCAAACTTCCCCGCCGGAAGACCAGCCAGGCCAGGTCCGCGTCAACGGGCTTATCCAGTTGCAGGCTCAGGTTCACCGGGTAGGTCCGGCCGTGGACGAGTCGAGAAGCAAGTTCCAGGCCGTGTACGGTCAGGACCGCAGGATCGGGACGAAGGACCTCGACGCGGGCCACTTGGAGTTCATATTCCGCCCCGGCATGCACCTGGAAAGCAATCAACGTGAAATAGGCCAGGGGAAAGTCCATTCGCGCGGCACGAACCGAAGACCAGGGCGCCAACTCCCATTGTCCAATCGGGAACTCTACCCAGTGCCAGTCCTCCTCCTGCCGCAGCTCGATTCGTCTGGTCGTCCACTCCGCTCCCCTTGCATCCCCCGCCTTGGCGGCCAAAGTGAACGCCTCGCCCTGATTGCGTAGTCGAACACGGACTGTGGTGAATGGGTGCGCCAATGGTTTCCGCAAGAAGATGTCGTTGAAGGCCGCTTCCTTGGGCACGAATCGCCACCGGAGCGCCGGTGGATTGCCCCGGGGAGCCAGCTCGCTCTGCGAGAACTCCCGCGACAGTCGGGCCTCGTCACGAGCCGTGTCCCACTTCTCGGTGGCCGAACCATCGAAGAGGACCTCCGTTTCTACGGCACAGACCACCGATGGTAGCGTGAGTAGGATCAGCATTGCTGCCGATCTTGCACATTTCGCCTTCACTTCGTCTCCTCCTTCAGCCGATCCGTCCCCAACAACCGTATCAAGATGGATGAAATCGTCGCTTCAGCGGGCTACTGCCCCGGCGTCAGCGATATGCCAATCCGCGGGTTCCTGACAAATATGCGGTACAGTCGCACATCCGTCAGTCCGGCGGCAATGTCTTCCCTGTCGGCAAGACGCAACCCGCGAGTCTGGGCCAACATCTCGGTCAGGAAGGCTTCGCCGCTCTGGCCGATGTCGGCGATGGACTTCGCCCCGCCTCCCGGCGTGTACTGAACACTGTCCAATCGGGCGGCGCAATCGCTGGGCGATAGGTTGGCGAACCACTCACCGCTGCCGTGGCAACCCAGCGCCAACACCTTGGTCTGAGGGCTTTGCCCCTTCACGACCAGTGCCGGGAGGCCTTCATCGCCTCCCACCTGCGTGAAGCAGACGCCCAGGAAACTCACGCGGCCACGGAAACCGTCGATCTCCACACCCGGCTCGCCGTGCTTGCGGGGATGCGCCACGTTGGAGCCGTGCAGCGTGAACTCTCCCTGTCCGGTCAGGTGCATGAAACGTGGCCTGTCCCCGGTCTCGTACCAGATGTCACGGACCAACAGGCGGCCTCCGTCGACGACCTCGTAACTCAAATCGTTGCTGCTGGAGGCACCACTGAGAATGACGATGCGTCCTCCAGCGGTCTGGCCCTTTCGGAGTAGCGGGCCGCCGACGACCTTCACGCCGATCTTGTTCCCACTGTGTCCGCAATCCCGCAGTTGCACCTGGGATCGCTCCACGCCATTGACCAGGTAACTAACCTCCTTGGCGCTATCCACCTGGACCTGGTCGAAGAATACCCGGCTACCCGGCTGGTCGCACCCGTCGATCGCCAGGGCATCGGCCTTCCCAGAGCTGACCAGCACCAGATCCCGAATGGTTGCACGGCTGGGGCCGGCCATCTTCACGATGGGGCCGTTGCCCTCGCCCGTCCATTGCAACTGCGTGTTGTACGGGATGCCCTCGCCGACCAACTGGACATCGCAACCGGCCGGAATGGTAAGCGTGCGGTTGATTGGATACTGGCCCACGCCAAAGTGGACGATCGGCCGCTGGCCTGTGAGTTTTGCAGCGGTGTCAATGGTCGCTTGGATTGCGGCGGTATCCGATCCCAGACGTACCGCAAAAACCTTCCTTGACAATCGTGGGGGTGTGGAAGGCAGCATGGGGATTGCAAGCCGCAACTTTTCACGGCTGATGGTTCGGTCAGCCATCGCGATCGAGCCCGCCTTGAAGCTGATCGGCTTGGCCACCGTGAATGTGTTCCCCGCCGAGATGACGTGCGCGTTCTGGCTGACAGCTACCGGCCCCTCGGTCAGCTCGACCCGGCTGGCGATCGTGTTGTCTAGCAGGAAGACTGGCCCCAGGTTGCCCACGCGGATGGCTTGCTTGTCGGCCGTGTCGATGATCTGGTTGTCCTGGAACGTGAGTTGCGCCCGGCGCCAATCCCTGCGGCCACGAAGAACGCTTTCGATCCCACCGACGTGTTGTGGCGGAAGCTGAAGTAACCGGTGTTGCCGATCGTGATGTCGGCCTCGGTGGAACGGCGGAAGATGCTCTTGTAGACGTGGAAGTTGCCCGCCCCGTAGCCGTTTGTTGCTCCCACGCGGCAATCCTCGAACAGGCAATACCACATCCACCAGTCCAGCGAATTGAAGTTCTGGATGCTGACGCCTGCCTTGGAACAGCGGAGGAACCGGCACCGCTGGACCGAAGTTTCGGCAATTCCATCCTTGGCCGGATCGCCCGCCTCGATGCCGAAGCCCACGTCGCGGAAGACCATGTCGGCGATCTCGTTGGCCGTTACGAACACCGGCCCGTGGCGGACGGCCGTCTTGGCCTTGCCCCGGCCGTCGAAGGTGATGCGGCCCAGCTTGCTGTACCAGGCGTCGTAGTCGAACATGACGCCGTCCGCTGGGCCGTCCCAAGCGATGATCGTCTTGTCGGGGTCTTCGCCTTGGATGTTCAGTCCGATCGCCTCGCGCCCCGGCTTGCGTGGCAGCGTCAGCGTGCGGGTGATGCGGTACGTGCCGGCGGGCAGGTAGACCGCCCGCGTCTGGCCCTTCTCATCCCGTAGGGCGTCGAGAGCCTTCTGGATCGCGAAGGTGTCGTCGGCCTTGCCGTCGCCCGTGGCTTGAAAGTCCCGCTTCACGTCGACCCAACCCTCGAATGGGCCAACCCACTCTTCACCCCGCGCAGATAGTCCAAAAACTCCGACGAGTGCGGCCAACACAAGGCCAATTACATAAGGATGGTATCTGCTATTGATCTTCACAACACTTCTTGCCTCCATCGTTCGGTTGTCAATCGAAATATCCAGTAGTCCAATCCAACCCGGTGGTTGTTCCTGGCGGTGCGGCAGCCATGCACAACACGGTCGGCAGAACGTCGGAAACCGACTACGGCCACCGTTCATCGACCACGACCAGGGGAAAACGTCTTGGGCGGCTTGTAGGCCCACACGCCCGAATCCACGACCAGCAAGACGACGTTGTCCACCGGATCGTAGTGTAACCGGTTCCACACCGCGCCACGAGCGGCCAGCCCTTTGACCTGGACCTTCTGCCACTGGGCCTTGGCGCAGTCGAAGACCTTTGTCCGGTACTCCGAGCCGGTTTCCCCACCCGGCAAAGAAACGTAGAACACGGAGTCCTGGGCAGGCAGATAGGCGAGGCCTGCCTTACCGCTGGAGTTTTCCAGGGTATGGCGATGCGCGACAAGAGTTCCGGGGTCGATTGTGCAAGTGTCATTGCCGACGAGGAGGATCTTGTCGTCCTTGGGCAAGTACAGCATGTGAAAGTTGTACAAGCCGAGGTAGTCGATGGTCGGGCGAATTGTGTGGACTGACCAAGTATTGCTCTTGAGGTCGAACCGCGACAATCGGCTCTCATGCCCATAGGCCCAGATGACATTGCGTTTTGCGTCGTAGCAGCAGGCCATGGCATAACCGCCGGGTGTGCCCGGCCCAGCATAAAGCAGGCTCCACTTGTTCTCTGCCAGCGAATAGCTCCAGCAGTCCGGCGGTGCGGGGCAGGTGGGCCGGATGTTGCCCCAGCCAGGACCCGCCCCGCCGAAAATGAACATCGTGGCGGAACTGGCGACGAAGCAAATCTGGTTGTACGTGTGGCGGGTATAGGGCTTGTCGCTGTCCTTGAGCTTGCCCTTGGTATTGTCGATGTTGCCATTGGTGTAGCGGGCCTGGGCATCGGGTTCGTACATCCTTCTCCAGGTGAGAGTGGCCGGGGAGAAGGCACAAACCTCGTTGCCCCAGTAATCGGCGTGCCCGCCGCCGAAGATGAGGAACTGGTGGTGGACCGAGTCATAGACGCCGCCCGAGTAGGCCAGGATGCCGGTAGAGGCGGGGGCAAAACCGGCCACCTTTTCCCAGGTGTTCTCGGGAATCGCCGTCAGCTTCGGGTTCAGCCGCGGCTTGATTCCCTCTTGCGTGCCCGCCGTCGCAACACCCGTTCCCAGGGCTATCCCGGCCAACATGGCTGCCGTCAGTACGGAATCTCGCACTCCTCGACGCATACGACCCTCCATTTCTGCTTCGGCATTGCCCGTGGTGCCCGTGATCACTTGGATTCGTCGAGACGCTTGACACGAATGTTGCGGTAACGGACGTACTGCTTGGTGAAGTTGCCACCGCCGTGGACTTGCAGACCGATGCCGCCCTTGTCGGGGTGGCGCTTCTCGGTCTCGGTCCAGTCCATGAACTTGACGCCCTTGATCCACGTGGTGATATGCGGCGGGTTGCCGACAATGCGGGCGCGCAACTCGTTCCATTGACCGTGTTTCCAGAACTTCGGCCAGTCCTCCAGGGGCATCGGGAAGGGCACCGGGACCGGTGCGCCGTTAATCTCGGTCACGAGCTTGATGTGGTCGGGCCGGTCCAGGAAGGTAAAGTTGCGCACATGCGGCTTGGCCCCGAGGCGTCCTTCGCCATAGAGCCCCATCAGGTTGCCGCCGACGTGATAGTCGATCATCGCCTGGTAGCACGTGCCCTTCTCGTCGCAACGGAGGAACAACCCGCTGTCCGGGCCGAAATCGTTGTTCATCTCCAGCACGACCTCGTAGTCGCCGAACTGCTCGTCGGTGAGAAAGATGCCGCCGTTGCCCGGAATGTCCTGGCTGCCGACAATGACGCCGTTTTCGACAACCCATCGTCCGCCCGACTTGTTGCCGCTTGCGCGACTGTGGCCGGTCTGCGCACTGGCGTGCCAGCCCTTGAGCGTCTTGCCGTCGAAGATGCTCTCGAAACCAGCCTCCTTTCCCTCTCTCGCTGATGCCGCGCGAGGCAGACTGGCTGCTGCGAGGCAAAATCCCAAGATCGCCGCTGAAAGAAAGATGGTCCGCATGGTGTCACTCCCGAAACAAAGAAGATTTTGGGCCGCCCGGCCACTCCGAGCAGCCCAGGAAAAGCATACTTGAATCTCCACAGGATTGCCACTGTTGTCGGACAAGACTTTGACCATGCGTGGTGCCGCCGTCGCTCAGGTTTCGAGCGGCCACCCGGAACGAGAAGGCTCGTGAAGGTACGAGTTAGCAGGCTCGTGGTTCGTGATCCTCATGGAATCCGCATCCCATTGCAACAGTTTTCCGGTGCGGATGGCGATGTTGCCCAGCAGGACAAACTCCGTCAGCGGGCCGGCCCAGTCGAAGTTGCATCCGGCCTGCTCCCCGCCACGGCAGGCTTCATACCACTCACCCCATGTACCTGGCCGCCGCGGCAACGTCTTCGGCACATCCGCAAACTTCTTGGCCCGCGCCGCGGACACGATCGTCGGGCCGAGCATCTTACCCTCTTCGCCGGCATACAACGTACCTTCGGCCGGTAGCGGCTTGCCTTCCAACTCGGCCGGGTACGTCGGCTTCAGTCCGCCGTCGTACCAGATGATCCGCACGGGCGGCATGCCTTCGCGGCCCGGAAATTCATAGGTGACGATGGAGGCCAACGGCGCAGTCTCCTTCAGGCACTTGGTCGGGGAGGCAGAGACGCTGGCGGGATGCTTGAGTTTCAAGGCGCGGAACGGCGTATTCAGGTGAATCGCGAGCCACACCATGCGCAGAAAACTCTGCGGGCTGACGGGTTGGGTGAAGGCGGTCGCTTCCGGGGGATGTGTCGCCATCGCGGGTGGCGCCGTCTGGACGGGGTTCTTGCCCAGGCGTAGGACAATCAGGCATTGGCCGCCATGGATGACAGACGGCAGCCAGAACGTGAAATCTCGGCCACAAAGGTGCGTATCAGGCCAGTGCATCCTTGCAGTATTGAACACACTTGGCCACTTCCTTCACCGAGTCTGAGCCCTGTGGAATCTTATATTCAAGCTCGATCTCGGCCAGGAACGTCCACTTCTCCTTCCTCATCAACCGGAGAATCTCCTTGATCGGCGTCTTCCCTTGGCCCCAGGGCAGGTTCCCGCCATCCGCTGTTCTATCCTTCAGATGAAGGCTGAGGATGCGGTCGTGGTACTTCTCAATCACGGGAATTGGAGACAGCCCCTTGGTCCCGGCGAAATAATGGCCGACATCGAAGTTGAAGCCGATGTACTTTCCATAAGACAGGATGGGGTCAGTCGTATCCATCACCGGGTAGTTGTTCGTGTGGTTGTGGAAAGCAACCCAGATCTTGTGTTTGTCGGCGAAAGGCACAAGCCTCTTGGCCAGCGATTCCGAGCGCTCGGTGGTGATGCCCACGCAGCCCAGCGCCTTGGCGACCTGGAAATTGAAGTCAATCTCCTCATCCGACTGGCCAAAGCCGATCTTGTGGAAGTCGATGTTAACGCCCGCATCGTTGTACATCTTGCGAAGTTCCCGGCACCTCGCCAGTTGCGTCTGGCGCTGGGCGTCAGTCGGCTTCGCTGGCTGCTCCGCGGAACCACCTTTGCGGCCGCGGGCACCCCCACCGCCCAAGCCAGCATACGTCTGGATCGGCCCACCCATCAGTTCCACTTCGCTGATCCGATCCTGAACAAGGGCCTTGAGAGTATCTTCCGCCGAGCTGATACCATCGCGGTAGCTGTACGTAATGCACCCGATGCGCACCCCGTTGAAAACAGAGTTGGGCTTGCCTGGCGCAGCCGCCATCAGTGGCGATTCAGCTCCCAGCACGATGGCACCGGCCGCAAGGGCCGCGCTGCCGAGAAATGCACGCCTGGTCGTTACTTCGTCGGTCATAATCCGTGTTTTCATAACTGAACTCCTGATCCTGAAAATCACAAATGTAATGGGAGGTAAAGAGGCAGAGTAACTGCCTTCTGTAAATGACTCTTTCCAATCGCCGGACATCCGCGGCGCGCCCGTCCCGGAGCCGCCGCAAGAATCTGATTCCGCTGGCTACACCCTTCGCGGGGCCCCGGTTGGCGATTAGATCCTTCGCACGGCCGGCGTCGATAACACATCAGTATCGCTGGGCACAACTTCAAATTCAAGCGACGGTTGCCTTGATAGCCCCCTTGTTGGTGGAGCTGGCCGGCAAAATGGAATCTTACGGCATGGACGGTCTCAACGCGAGCGTTGCGCTAATGCTCATGGAAGTTCGCGTTCTGGAGAATGGCAATCAGCCAGGAAGTTCAACAGCTCATCGTGGAATTTCGCCGGGTGGCTCATGTACGGCGCGTGGCTGCCGCCGGGGATGACCACCATCCGGCCCTTGGGCACGGACCGTGCCAGCAGCTCGCCCTCGGCCAGCGGAATCGTCCGGTCGTTTTCGCCCCACAGGGCCAGCACCGGAGCCGTGATTCGCGTCAGGCGATTCTGGTAGGTCTTGATCTGGACGGGGGCTACTGCGACGAACCCGGCAATCCGCTGGGGATGCTCGGTAATCAGTGAAAACGCGAAACTACCACTCATCAAAGCGGCCAGCAGCACAGGCCGCTCGACCTTGAGTTGGTCGAGGAGTGCGGCCAACCAGCTTTCCGGCAACTGCTGGCTAGGTGGAGACTGGCCAAGGCCCGGCAAGTCGATGGCGAATACGCGGTATCCAGCAGCCGCCAGCGCGTCTAGCGTGCCGATCTCTTGCCATTTGGCCGAAGAGAAGCTGGCACCGTGCAGCAGGACTATGGAGCTGCCGTCTTTCGGCCCCGCGACCAGGTAATGCGCCTTGTCCTGGCCGACTTTCGTCCACCGTGACGCGATCTCCATCTTGTTGGTCATGGCTTGATCCTACCAGGAGGCGGCAAGGAGTTACTTGGAGTTCAACTCACGGATGGTACGCTCAGCCATGCTCTGGGTGTCGTGATCCTTTTCTTCCTTGAGCATCTTCAGAAGATGCGGGATCGCCCGCACATCACCCAGCCAGCGCAGGCCGTTGATTGCTTGCACGCGAACCTCGGCATTATCGTCCCGGAGCAGCTCAAGGAGGCGATCATAAGCCTTGGGTGTGGCGATGCGTCCCAGCGTGACGGCAGCCTGCGCCCGCACGCGGGCGTCGGAATCCTTCGTTGCCTCTAGGAGTGGGACGACCGCTGCCGGATCACGGCAGCAATCAAGGGCGTGGGCGGCCATCTCGCGGACCACTGGATCTGCATCCTTGAGCAACCGCGTTATTTCGCCCACGGGAATCGCTTGATTCACCCATCCGGCCTCCAACAGTGCAGCTAGGACGACCCGCTTGGACGGATCGTGCAGCAATGGAACCAAGTAACCTGCGGTCTCCTTGGGAGTACAAAGAAAGCGAATGGCCGGAACCGCCGTAGCGCGAATGTCCGGGCTCTTGTGCTTCAGGACGGCAAGCATCTGTGGTTTCGATTCAGGATCGTCGGTCCGCGCAAAGAAGGTGACGGCAAACGCCAGCAAGGCTTCGTCCTTGGACTCGAAGAAGGTCAGTACATGCTTCGACAACGCTGGGCATTTGTGCCGTACGCACCAATCTGCAATCCGAGATGCTCCGTCAATTCCGCGCCATTCCCCTTTGGGCTCCGGCGTCACCAGCGCCAACAGAGACTTCTCATCACCCACCTGGCACAAGTAGAGTCTTGCCGCCGCTTGAATCTTCGGATCTCGATCCTCAGTCAGCGGTCGCATCGCGGCGATCATGTCCTTCGGGTCTCCCGCATAAGTATCGCCCATGAACGCCATCTCTTGCAGTTCCCCAATGGCTGCAAGACGCTCGGCTACATCAGCCGACTTGAGTTGTTTGACGTAGTGGTCGCGCTTGGCGTCACCACGCAGCAGCTCTTTCTCGGCGGCCGGACGAACCTGGACGGTCACAGGCAGCTTTTCCTCCGCTCGTAGGTCTTCGATGATGTCAAATTCCCATCGGTCCACGAATAGCTGGTAGGTCGATGTTCCTTCGCCGGTGGAAGTGGTGACCCCGCCCTGCTTGATGTAGGAGTTGGTCTCGCCGAACGTCGTGCCGCCGTCAGGTAGGCGCACTCGTTTGTATCCGACATGCTTGAAAGGCTTCTCGCCCCAAGAGGTCTTCAACCCTGAGTCGGTGGTTTGCTCGGCAGCAAAGGAGTTCTTTGCGCCGCCTTCGCACCATACGGCCACGTCCTTTCCTCCCGGCAGCTCGAAACGCAGGACATCGCCCGCCTCCATGGAAAACTGCTTCCGGTAGGGAATTTCTGACTCAACAATCTTGTGCAGGGGTGCATCCACGGGCTCGCCCTGGTCAGCCGCGATATACCATCGGCCATCAATGCGCCGGAAGAATTTAGTCTCGGTTTGGTAGCGAACCTGCTTTCCGCCGACAATTAGGGTGGTCGAATCAGACAGGCAACGAGCGATTTCGGCGGTGGCGCGGTCACCGTGAGTCTTGATCTTTACCAGTTTGTCCAGACCGGGCGGTGGTGTTTCTTCCGGCTTGACCTTCTTCTCTGGCCGGGCCTTCATGCCCTTTGCCTCCATCTTCTTACCAATGGTTTCCTGGACCGTGATCGTGAGCGTCGTCGCGTCTACAAAGAACTGGCGCTTGTCGCGAACCAGCGGCAAGAGCAGTTGCTGAAGGTCTTCACGGTCCAAATCCTTCTTTTCCGCCTTCTCACTCTCCTTTTCAATTCGCTTCCAATCAATCCCGTGTGCGGCGTACAGTCTGTCGCAATTATCGGCAAGTGAGCGCAGTTCCTTGTCGTCGGATTTCTCAAGATTGAACCACGCAACGCCGAACTTCAGCCCGAGCAAGCAATCGAACGTCATCTTGTCCTGGGCCACAGGCGTGAAGCAGTCGTACACGCTTCCCCAGTCGCGTGCCTCACCTGCCTTCGCAAACGCCTCCCAGGCTTCGGTCGGGGAGCCAAATCCCTGGACTTTCTTCACAGGCCGCTGCGGCTCGGCGGCAAAAGCCCGGTTGTGACTAACTGCCATGCTGAGCAGTACAAGTAACGTCACGTCGACTCGTATCATGGCTCTTTCTCCCTTCACCATAAATCGGGATTGAACGTCGAACGGATTGCCATTCGACGCCTGTTCCTTGCCCTTTCGCGGTATTACCATGCTCCAGTCCTCCCCTCAGCCCCGTCGCCCGCCCGCCGCCTCTCTGCGGAAATGGTCGTCGAGGCAGGGCAAATTCCACGCAACACCCTGACCGCTACTGCCCGGACTTGGGCACTTCCTGCGTCGATTCCAGCCCCTCTGCCAGGCCGAACAAAGCGAACGCGGCAGCGGCAGGGCCAAATTTTTTCTCCTCGAAAGTCTTCATCCAGGTGCGGATTGGAGAAATGTCGTTTCGCGCACCGAATCCTTGGGCCAGGCGACGAATGGAACTCTCGTAGGCTCGGTACTGCTTCAGGGCCTCGTCGCCCGCCCCGTTGGCAAGCATGGCACCGTAAATGTGGTCCATCACGTTCCATTTCTCTTGCAGCGTGACGTCGCCCTTATCGGGAAACCACTTGTTGGTCGAAGGCACGGCTCGCGTTCTTTCCAGGGCGTCCTGAAGCGTCTTCAGCGCCCCACGGGCACTCCCCTCGCGCGACTGTTCCAAAGCGATCATCAGCAGGATGCGCGGAGGACCGAGAAGGCCGTCAGCCTGTTTGGCACTACCGAGTGCTTTGTCGAGCTTTCCAGCCTTGGTCAGCGCCGTGGCGGCCCAGGCCCTCGTCATGTTGTCTTCTTCCGCACCTCCCGTGAGTTTCAGCCCAAGTTCGTAGTCGCCGGACTCGAAAACCTGCCTGATGACGGCTGATCGTGACACTCGTGCCCTCGCGCGTGGCGAGGATTGTCAGGACTGCCGGATTGCCTTGGCTCGACTGGTAGTTGAACAGGACCGGATTGAACTCCGCGATGCCCTCTTGCGGGATCGGCAGGAAGCAGGCTTGGGCACTCACCAGAACATGGCTGTCGCGCTCTTCGGCGAGCAGGGACTTTCGATCCCCTTTCCATGATGACGGATCGTGCAGGTGGCAACGCAGATTGCCCAGCAGCTCGCGCAACGTAATCTTCCGAAGCTCTTCGCCCTTCTCGTTTCCCACCAGAACGAAGAAGAGATCCGGCGAGATGTCGCCGGTGATGTCGGAGAAGTTCGGGTAGCGGATCACCGGCATGCAGGTCAGTTTGTACTGGTCGCTGTCGGGCAGCCGATCCTGGACCTGGATCGTCATGTCGCTGATGTTCGGGCCGACAGCGGAACCCTTGTAGCGGCCAGTGTCCTCCCAGGTCACATTCACGATTCCCAGGCCGTGCTTGGCGGCCAGTTTCTGGGCGGAGCGGTTGCTGACCATCTGCTCGGTCTTCGCGATCACACCGGAATATATCTGTTGTGTAAGCATGACGCATCTTCAGGACTGAGCGGGACCGGGCCTTTTCACTACCCGCCATGGTAGAGATTGCCATCGGCGATAGCAAGAGACTGGACAATGGTCCCCGCAAGGTCTACCGAACGTCAAGCGCAGCCAGCTTCTTGCCTACGGCCAGAATCTCGTCCCGCCCGTGAACGCCGTTTTCGATGTTGTCGTACCAGCGGGCCGGAATCCACGAACTGCCATGCAATGCCCCCACCAGGGCACCGGCCATCGCGCCAATCGTATCGGTGTCGCCGCCGAAACCCACAGCCCGAATGATGCACTCCTCGGGCGTCTGCCAATACCGCAGGAAAGCCCATAAGGCCGCCGCCACGGCCTGCGAGGCCCGGATACCATTGCCGACGCGGCCAACCACGTACACGTCCTCATCCTTGTGGTGCAACCCCTCGGCAAGCGTCTTGAGTTTTGCGGCCACGACATCCGTCTTGGATACCGATGACAGGGCGCTCACAAAGGTCACCGGGTCGAAGGCGCTCAGTTCGGTCGTGGCGGCCAGTGCCACCGCCTTGGCCTGCACCAGCGCCCCGTCAATGGCCTCGGGATGGACGTGCGTGCAAACCAGGGCGTCCTCCACGGCCTCCAGCAAAACGTCGTCCATTGCATGGCGGTAGGCGAGTCCGACCGGCGCGATCCGCATGGCCCCGCCGTTGCCGAAGGAACCCTCGGGGAACTGTAACCGGCCTGTGCCCCGGTAGTCGCCGCCATCTTGGAGCAATCGCATAACACGGTGTGCCGCTCCGCCGTAGCCTCGCCAGGATTCGTAGAACTCGGGGTACTTAGCCGAGACGTGGGCGGCATCCACATGGCCGCACTCGACGAGGCTGGTGGCCAACGCCAGCGTCATCTGCGTATCGTCGGTGTAGCATCCAAAGCCTCGACCTACTTCGGCGAAATCACGGATCTCGCCGTAGAGTTCCCGGATGTCGCGGGCAGAACTGCCCTCAACGGCGGCACCGAGGATGTCGCCGCATGCCGTTCCCAGCAGGGAGCCGACACAGCCGTCTTCGTGGGAAACCGCCTTGGCTTCACCCTGGGCTACGACGTGGCCCGCCCGCAGGTCTGTTCCCGGATACTCGACCTCGGCACCACAACGGCAACTGACCCGGTGACCGAACTGGAACAGTGTGGCATCGAACTCCGATCCGCAACGGGGGCAAGTGATGGCCATGGGAACCTCGATCAGAACGGGATTTCCGTGTCGTCCTCCGGGGTGAGATCGCCAGAAGAGTCCACATGTAGCGGAAAGATGTCGTCGTCGTTGTGTGTCTCGGCGGCCTGCTCGACTAGAAAGTCGTCCAAGTCTTGCTGAAGCCGTTGTTCTGCGCGATTCAGGGCGTCGGTGACTTCGATCTGGCGTGCGTAGGCACGGATTCGCTCGTCTTTGTGGTTCAGGTACTTGCGGAACTGCTCGCGATTTCGACGGGGGATGTGGCCGTTCCAGGTCAATAAGCGATCCAGGTCTCGCATCGTCTGGCGATAGGCCAGCTCTTCTTTTCCGAGTCGGGCGCAATCCTTGCACAAGTGCCGCGCATGGCCCTTGCCGGAGAACCTCTCGTTGGCCCGCCTCCTGGCACACGACCAACAGTAATGTCCATTTTGGCGTTTTCTCGACATGATGCTCTACTCATCTTCCTCCCAGCACTCGCAAGATGGCGAATCCCGTTCCAGCAGTCGGCGGCACTCGGTACACCACAGTTGGCCGCACTGGTAGCAGCGCCCGACCAGGAGTTCCTCGATCTCGGGATCGGCATCGCAGTTGCCCGTGTCTTCGCTGCCGCACTTCGGGCAGTCCCCGACGAAGATGCGATCGGCGAAGTCTTCGGCCGTCTCGCTATTCTCAAACGCGGCACCAAGTTCTTTCAGGGCTTCCGGGGGCATCTGTCCCAGGAGGTCGCGGACGAGGTCTTTTTCCGGCTCCGTAGGTTCGTCTTCCACGGCCGCCTCGCAGAAGCGGCAGACCTTGGCCGTGTCGGGGATTTTCTTGCCGCAATTCCAGCAACGCATCGCTTGGCTCCTCTCGGAAGACTTATCCTTTGCCGACCCATGAAAGCCGCACGGTCAGCTTCGCGGACGCCGCGGCAACCGTCTTCACCAACACGGCGTTCTTCCCCGCGAGAAACTCGGGGATCGCCCGCAGGCATCCCTCCAGAAGTTCCAGTTCCCAGACCAGCGGCGGTCGCATGGCGAGCCCGGGGTTGATGCGGATTACCAGCGGATAGGCCTCCGGTCCCGCCACCGGCCAGCCGTGCCTCTCGGCGGCATCCAGGTCGCGGACGGGGAGTTCGAACGCCTCGCTGAACATGAGCGACAGGGCCGACATCTTCCGTGAGTTCTCTTCTTCCGAGCCACCGCCGGTCACCATCCCCTGGAGGGCGGTCAGGTCTTCGTAGACAGCCACCCCTTGCTGTACGCCGGACTGGCCCATCACCACCGCGTACCATGGCCCGCTCTGGAACTTGTCGCACTCGACCTTGATCGGCGTGTCGCCCTGCACCCGCTGCCAGGGCTTCCGGCGGTAGAACTCGGCCGCCGCCGCGTAGAAACTGCCCACCTGCGCCGGTTCCATCCCCGGCACGTCCAGCACGGATGGTTGCTCGCCTTGACCGCCCAAGTGCTGTGCCATGTCTTCCAGCACCGAGTCCAGGTGTTCGAGTTGTTCCGCGACAACACACTCGATGCCGGCTTGATCCAAGTACGGCAGCAAGGCCTGTCGCTGCTGGTCGGACGCCACCTCGATCACGCCGGGGCGGTGCGGGTCGCCCATCGCCGGTCGCCGCACGGCCTGAAGGACGGCCTCCCACAACCATTCGGCGGGCGGACGCTCCGGCGCCAGTTGGTGGCCCAGAACCAAGTCGTCCGTGCGGCTGACCACCACCGCCATCCACGGCCGATAGGGTTGCCCTTCGCCCGTGACCCAGCCCGGCATGGCGCGCATATCAGCCTGCCAGACATCTCCCGGCTCCTGCGGCAGTTCCAGGAGTTCTTCGGGCGACTCCGCTGCCAGTTCTTCCGGCCGTTTTTCGGCGATTGCGCCCGGCAAGTGGTCCCACAATGTGTCAATGACGTCCAACGTGTCCGCCAGCGCGCACTCGACCTTGATCTGCCTGAGCTTGGCCTTCCACGCTGCCTGGAAGGTTTTCTGGCGGACCTCGATGACTGCCGGCCGGCATGGATCGGCTTCCCGCGGCTTACGCATGGCATCCGTGAGGCGGTCCCACACGTCTCCAGGCCGCGGCTGGGAATCGAAGACCTCCAGGCACAACAGTTCATGGCTCGCACGGCTGGCGATGGCGATTGTCCAGGAAGCCCTCTTCTCAGCCTGGCCTCCATCGACTGTCTGCGTCGGCATCGCATCGACCTGCCAGACCTCGTCCTGCTGCTGCGGCAATCGCAACAGTGCGAGCCGGAGTTCCGGCCATGAAGGCCGCCGGCGCTTGGGTGGCTTGGGCAATGGCAGGTCGAGCGTCTTCCGCAACCACGAGACGGCTCCGGGCGTATTGAGCCAGGCGCGGCGATTGCCGACCGCGTAGCTGGCCGCCTCGTCCTCCCCTCCCATGCTGATGTAGGGCGGCAGGTCGTGGGGCAGCGGCTTGTGCCCCAGCAAGTAGGCCGGAACGTGCTTGTTGACCTTCCTGGCCTGCGCCAGCACCTTGTTGGCCTGCGGGGATTCGCCCTCCCCGCGGAACGCCAGCAGGGCCTTGGTGTAGGCCCACACCGCCGAGGCGTCGTCCTCGTACTCCGCCACGAGCCGCCGCAGGTCCTGGTCGCGGTCCAGATCCAACAACAGCGTGGCCAAGGAGTAGCGGACGCCCTGGTTATCGTTGGGGTTGAGCCGGAGCAGCTCCTGGTAATGTCCGGCAGCCTCTTCCCGATGGCCGGCCTCCCACAGGCACTGGGCCAGGCCCTGCCGGGCACGCATGTACGGCCGGGTCTCCAGAAAACCCCAGAAATGGCCGGCGTACTCCTCGAACGCCTGCTTGCCCAGCGCCCGCTCCCCGGCAGCTACGCCTTGCTCGTAGTGCTTCAGGGCCTCGTCGGCGGTCTTTGCGTGCTCGGCCAGCAAGACGTAGGCGTCGGCGCAGTCGGGCGAGATTTCCAGGGCCTTGCGGGCCAGCCGAACCTGTTCGCCGCCAGAGGCCTCGAAGGCCCGATACATCATCTCCTGGGCACGATCCAGCGGGGTCTCTGCCTGCTTCTCATCACCCAGGCTGGCCGCAACCTCCCGCATGACCCTTTCCATGGCACGCCGATCCGGCAGCATCGGTTCCTGGGGATTCTGTTCTTCGTCGCCTCTCTTGGCAGTTGGCCTTCTTTTCTTAGCCATGGGCCGGGTCCTTTCCGGGGATCGAGAATATGGCCCATTCTACCCTCCCGGCGGCCAAGCGAACACGGGCGGGCTCGATTGGATTTTCGGCCGGCGCCTCAAATCGCAGATGCTTGATCAGGAGGACGGCCGCCCTACGGACAGTTGGAGGTGCATTGTAAGTCATCTCGAAGATGGCGTGCCTCTCCCACGGTCCAGACGGGTAGCCGATTTTCTCGATTACCTTGATGATGCGAACCCTGTGGGCGGCGGACTTGCTGGAGTCAGCCGCATGGGCGACCAGGTTGGGCAGGATGCGACGGCCGGCCTGAACCAAAGTCGCCGTGGCGAATTGGCTCCTGGCGGGGTTTACGCTGCGCAACAGCGAGATCGTGTCCTTGAAGCTGATGTACCTGGTGTCGGCGGTCGCAATTAGGAAGATTCTGCTGGATTCCGCAAGAGTTCGCCTTAAGCCCTAGCTCGAAGCCTCAATACCCGACCAACGGGCTACGCGTTGGGGGTGTCGACGTTCGCCGAGAAGTGGTCGATTCAGAGCGGTTGCGGGAATCCAAGGCGTACCTAAAAAGAACCTCGAAATGTGTCATGTAATCTAGGGTAGCTTTATGGCTGGCAAACTCACGGGCGTAATCAACGCCCAAGAGGCTTACTCCAAAACCGAAGTGATGATCCGACTCGGCATCAGCCAGACCTTCTGGGACAAGATGCTGAGCGACGGACTGCCCTACGCGAACATCGGCCACAGCCGTTGGATTACCGGGCAGTCGCTCATCGAATACATGAACAAGCACTCGGAAACGAAGACGAACGGGAACGCAACGGAGAGCGAGCAGAAACCAAACCAGTAAAGGAGGTTCTTATGACAAGAGGCCCTGACATCGGAAGCATGCAGATCTATCCCGACCGTCCGCTGCGGCGGGGTGACAAGAACGGTTACGTCCTCAAGTTCTACTGCCCGATCCTGGGCAAGCGGGTCAGGAAGAACTGCGGGACCCGTGACCGCCGCGAAGCAGGTCGCATCCAGCGTGAGTGCCGTGACCGGCTTCTCAACGGCCGGTACGTCACGTCCCGCGGCGCAATCACTGAAGCCTAGGAGCAGAAGACCGTTCTGCCCTTGGCGGCGATGACCATGCTCGCAAACCCGGACGAGCGGACATGGGAGGAATCCGCCGGGCATTACCGCACCCAGCACAAGCGGCGGGTCCGCCGCAAGGCGAAGGAGGATGCCGACTCCCGCTTGGACATCGCCAAGCGGATCTTCGAGGCCCGCCGCAAGGCGAAGGGATTGCCGCCGGGCGTCACCTTGCGGGAGTGCATGACCCTGGAGGCGCTGGAATACCTGCAAGACCAACTCTTGGACGGCGCCGAGAGCCATTACGATCGCCGATCCCCCAACACGGTCAACAGCATGTTGGCGGCCATCATGGCGTTCGTTAGGTACGCCTACGACCACGAATGGATCGACCGCATACCGCTTCTGCGGAAGCTCGACGTGGACGAAGTGATGCGGGGCAGGCCCATCACAGGCGAGGAGTTCGAGCGGATACTGGAGGCCGTGCCGAAGGTTGTGGGCGAAGGTCCCGCTGAGGAGTGGCGTTTCGCCTTGAAGATCCTCTGGGAGAGCGGCTTCCGGATCGCCGACCTCCTCGACTTCTCCTGGGACGACATCATGCGGATTCACCCCGTCTGGCCGCGTCGCCAGGGCCAGCATCCGACGCTGGTGATCCCCTCGACGCAGAAGAATGGCAAGAACGAGGAGATCCCGCTGCTACCGGGATTGAAGAAGCTCTTGGACACCGTGCCGGAGGACCGGCGTACTGGCTTCGTCGTCAACCCGCCGCCCGCCGAGTACGAGTTCAAGTCGCAGCCGAGGAAGTGGTTCATGCCCAAGCCCGATGACTTGGCCGACCTGATCCGCAGCTACAGCAACTGCGCCATCGCCAGGGCCTGCGGGGTCTCCGACGTTACAATCCAGAACTGGCTGGACCGGCGAGGGCTCAAGCGGGCGGGCAAGATCGCTCGGTATGGCTCCGAGGTGCCGGTGGATGTGGTGAACCAGATCCGGCTGCGGGCGACCCGCAGGAAGCACCAGAGGCCCGCAAAGAGCGGGCGGCTGACCCGCGATCGGGTCAGCCGGGTGATCGCTCAGATCGGCGAGGCGGCCAAGGTGGTCGTCCGGCAGCCTGACAAGGAGGGCGGGCGGCGGATCAAGTATGCCAGTGCCCACGACCTACGCCGGAGTTGTGCAGAGCGGCTGATCAACCTAGAAATCGCCATGCAAGGATTTTTGTGGCGTTCACCCCGCGACGTTCCCTATGCGATTATTCGCACCGCCAGGCCCCATCACAAGAGAAGGGAAAGCCGAGCGACCGGCGAAGGAACGGACGTTGCCCTTGGTTTGACGCGGCCACTGCGGCTAGCGGAGCGGTCCTCTTACCTGCGGCAGTGGGGCACGAATGGCACTAGCTTAAGCGTGGAACCGGGTTCTAGGAGACAACCGATTGCGATCGGGCATGGACTCAGCTACCACCCCTTGGAGTCGGCCTCCTTAAGCTAGCGACATTCAGGGGCACACCGCCGTGCGCAAGGAAACGCGATGCCACCCCCCCCGATTGGCCATCCGAACTACCCGTGGCGTGTGAAACGAGTCATCAACCACCGCTTTTCGACACCCTGCCGTCCGCCCATCCAGGTCCTTCGGCAACGGCTCGACATGTCCATTTTCGCCCCATTCTGTCCAGCCCTGCCTCCGAATTGAGACTTGTCTGAGTTCTTGCCATGCACGCTCTGCCTGGTTGGTGGCGGCGGGCAGATCTAAATTTTGGGCCGAAACGGGTCATTATCTCTGCTCGCGTCGGCGTAGCTCCTGACGGGTGACCGCCAGGGGCTTCTTGAACCTTGAATCGACGATCTTGGTCGGTTCGGGGCTCTCTTCGTTTCTTGCCGGCGCGCCCACTGCCGACGCCATCAGCGCCCCAGCCCCAGCCGCAGCCGGTTTTCGTCCGCAGCCAGGGTCCAACCATCGAGCGGCTGGAGCAGCTTTCCCATCTTGTCGCCACCCGCGTCCTGATCGCCGACGTTCTGGTTGGCGAGGGCAATGGCTGCAAAGGTGCCTGGTTAATTCGCGGGGATGCGCTCATCGCTGTCAATCTCGGGCAGGCATCGGTCATCGAGAAGAATGAAACGGCCAAGCAGGCTACGATCCGACTGCCGCCACCGGAGGTCCTGCAAGCACGCGTCGATCACGAGAAGACGCAAATCTGGGAACTGAAGACGACTACCTGGATTCCGTGGACCGCTGACAAGGCCAGCCTTCGTGATACCGTCATGGCCCACGCGCAGCGGCTTGTGGGTCACGCGGCCGGCTCGGCGGAAAACATTCAGCAGGCGAAAGCGGCGGCAGAATCTGCGATCCGCGGATTCTATGCGGAAGTCGGCGGCTGGCAAGTAACAGTCGTATGGGGAAGCCCGCCCAGCGAAGGTCCGAAGAACGCGCCGGCAACGAAGTGACGACAACCAACATCAGTTGTATTTGCGCAGTGGCCGCCCGCAAGGGCGGCCAAGGGCCGGCTTTTTTTAGCCGTTGGCCGAGGTTACGACTCGTTCTGGCGAAGCGGAAGCTCAATAGGTCGGCTCATTTCCGTGCAGGACCAGCCCATGGGACCAACCAGCCCATGCAGGAACGTCAGCACTCGCTCGGCTGGCGGCGACCATGCTCCGCTGTATTTCAAGCGGTCCACTGCCTTCAGACCACTGAAGAACCCGTCCTGGGCATGACGGATGATAGACTTCTCTGCTCTGGGAAGCACCCGCCGTTCGTTCAGGCCGTAGCCAACGTATTGCCCTGCATGAACGCTTTCAATAGGGCCGTTCCGAAAGGCGATGTGAGTGATCGTGTTCGCGATGACGCGAATCCCATACTTGGTGGCCGTCTCCAAGTCGAGGTCCAGCCGATCCGCAGGCCAGCTACGGTAAACCTGGGCTGCCAGCTCAGGCACCGTGGAAGCCAGCAGGATTTCACCGCCTTGCAACGTACTGACCGCCTTGGGGCCAGTGGGGAGATACGCCAGGGCGCGATCAACGAGCTGCCAATAGCGGCGGTCGTCGGAACCAGGCAGGGCAAGCCACCATGCAAGGGCGGCCGAGATCTCAATGTTCATGCGGGCCATTTCCTCGTCGTCGATCTGGCTGACCTGCTCGTCGTCGATGTCGGGCGCAGGGGGCCGCGAAGAATCGGCTAGTACGGCAAAGTACGAGCCCCAGCGAAGGCAAACGCCTACGGCAGCCCTCGCCTCGTCGGCTCGCCGCATGCTTCCACAGGGCGGCACCGGCTTGGCTTCCAGGTACGCGACGATCTGCTGGAACATCGGCGCGGCGGGCGGAGTGATTCTCGCAACCGGCCGGCCCTTCTGATCCTCGGTCAGTTTCCAGTTGCCGCCGTCGAGAAGGAGATCGTCGGCCACGCGGACTTGGAGAATGCCACTGGAAGGTAATTCGGATGTCGGCATGATTGGTTTCCGCTTGTTTGTCGCCAGCAACGATATGGGTAAGCCGTCAGGCTGATCCGCGGACGAGCGAATCCTTGACCTACTTGCCGCCGGGTTGCAGCCTGAGCAGAACCGCTCCATGTACGGGGACATCTCGTGAAATACTGTCGCCAGCGACGTCTGAATCCTTCCTTGCCCACAAATCGCGGACGCGGCATGGTCCCGCAAGCCCCAGCGACTGGAGCGGAATCGAGACGGTCGCCGACCTGCGATTCTGGCACGGGTCACTGGTAAAGACCAGAAAGTGAACGGTGGCGCCTTCGATCTTCTGGCTGACTCCGCCTTGATCGAGCCCGCCTCGCGCGGTAAAACGAGCGTAGCCTGCGGGCAGATCGTACTCGATGATCGACTGCGCATGCGTGCCTATTCCATCCGCGAATTTCTTCCCATCGACGATGAGTTCCTTGCCGCTGGCGCTCCTGCCGACCGCCACTGCACCCCAACCACAGGTGGCCGAGATCCACTTCAGGTTGGTCAGCTTTTGTTCGCCTTGCGGTCCCGTGAGTCTCGGCTCGATCCAGTCGGCATGATCGCAGAAGTAACCGTCGCCGCCGTCGTCAACGACAAGGTAAAGTTTCTTCGCGCCCGTGATGTCCACGTCGATGGAGACGCTCTGACCCGGCGTCTTGCGCGTGACGAGCAGACTCTTGAAGACGGCACGCGACTCGTCAAGTTGTTCGACGCTTGCGCGATTGAAGAATGCGACCGCCTTTGCCCCGCCGGACAGATCTTTCGTCCAGACTTCGAGTTCTTTCGTCCGTGAAATGCGCATGCCCTGCCTGCCGAGCGGATCCTGGTTCACGGCGAGCACTTCGTCGTTCGTCAATAGCGAGAGCGTCCACTTGTCGTTCTCCGGCATGTTCATTCCGAGCATGAGCGGCGAGGGCGCCAGCGCCCACAAGCTCATCATCGTGACTTGCTCGTCCTTGCTGAAATGCGTCATGCGATTCCCGCCGACGCTGCGTTTGCCGATGAAACCGAGCGGAATCATGTCGGCATCCGGCCAGCGACCGGGCCCGGCGTGTCCTTGCCACGCGGCGAGCAGATCAAAAGTGTGATTGAGGGCATCCCAACTGTCCCAAAAGTCGCCGGAAATGCGCCACATGTTCGCGTGCGTCTCGACGTGCGCGGCTTCGCTCACGGGTGTCTCGCCGGGCGACGTGCTGAAGACGATCGCGCGGCCGCAGCGGTCGATCGCGCGGCGGATGGCCTCGACTTCCCTGGCGGAATAGGGGCTGGAGAGATCGTCCACCTTGATGAAATCGACGCCCCAGGCGGCATACAGCCGCAGGATGGAGTCGTACCACGCCTGGCCTGCGGGCTTGGCGCAGTCCACGCCGAACATGTCCGGACACCAGGGGCAGACGTTGCCCGTATTCGCGGCGTCGACGGCCTTGAATTCGCTGCCCTCGATGGGCGTGTTCTCTTTCACCGACTGTCGCGGGATGCCGCGCATGACATGGATGCCGAACTTGAGCCCCATCGCGTGGATGAGATTGGCAAGCGGCTTGAAACCCTTGCCGTCGGCCGCCGAGGGAAAACGGTTGGGGGCAGGCAGGAGGCGACCGAATCCGTCCGCCGCGAGCTTTGCGCCGGCTCGCCCGCTCGGATTGTTGTCGTGGGCGCCGGGATCGTACCAGCGGTAATCGACGACGACATAGGTCCAGCCGTGTGCGAGCAAGTGTTCTTTTTGATAACGCGCGTTGGCGAGGGTTTCCTCCTCGGTTACGCTGTCGCCGAAACTGTCATAACTGTTCCAGCCCATGGGCGGCGTGGTTGCCATCTTCCAATACGGGGGAGTCGGCGTCTCCGCACGAGCCGTCAAGGCGACATAGCTGATGAATGACAGGGCAATTAGTGTTCTCTTCATGAGGGTTCTCCTGGGATGCGAGTTCAACGCGAACGGCAGCGGCTCCCCATCTTAACAGACGGGCTTGCGATGTTGAAGGTGGCTCGCCGATTCCATCCCTTCGCAGGGACGTTCCAAGCGCGAGTCTTCACCAGCTTACCTTCTCGGCGTCAGCGACGTACTTCGTCCGTGCCGACTCGGGCAGGAACCGGTCGTGAATGAGCCGATCCACCGCCTCGGACACCCTCTTGCGATAGTTCTCGGGCGTGCCGTAACGGCGCGTCAGCTCCGCCTTGTCCAGCAGTACGGCTTTGGGAGCTTTGTCATCGTCGAAGACGTAACGGACGATCGGCGCCTCGACCGGCGCCAGTCGCACGCCGCCCTTGGCGGTGCCGAGCTCATCCAGCGCTGGTAGCTCAGCCGGCTCGGACGGTAAGTGCTTGGCTCGCGGGCTTTCGCGTTTCTCCAAAACGAACATCCGGTTGTCGGGCGGTCTCGTGCCGTTCACGACCCACTCCTCCAATGCGACCGACAGTGGTGGCACGCACTGGTGCCAGGGTACTATTCCGCCCCCGCCATGACCGCCCAGAGGAAACTCGTAGATCCGCACGTTGTCGGGCACCGTCCCGTGACGGCTCATATAAGCCATCATCTCGTAGTATTCGCTCTCGGCATTGAGGGCAAAAACCTTGGCGTCGGCATGCGCCGTCACTTCCGACCAGGAATAGGGGGCATGCACGGTCTCGGCACTGAACGTGCCGCCCGAGCCAGGATCGGAGTCGGGGCGGAACACATCGAGGTAGCCCGCCCGTGCGCCATCGGGCAGCAAGCCGTCGAAGACCTTGCCCCCAGGAGTCGCGTTCAGTCCGTGCAGCAGGAAGGTTCGCATGAACCGTCCACTCTGGCTTATCCCGAAGGCAAAGGCGAACTTCACCTTGCCGGCGGCGGGGTTGGGCTTGGTCCTGCCGTCCGGCGAGTAACGGAGGAAGGCAACAAAATCCCGCACCACCACCAGCCCGTAAGCCTGCGGCATCGGACCGACAAAGCCGGTCAGCCTTAACTGCGGTTTGGGCGGGTTCACGTTCTTGGCTTGCCAGGCACACCAGCCGTACGCCCCTCCACGACGGAGGATGCCGTCGCGCAGCCCGCCCGTGTCGTTTCCCCGGTTAAGCACGGAGAACCAGAACCGCCCGTTGCCTTTGGCGACCGGTAACCACAGCTCGAAGTCCGACTCGTACTTCAGCCCGACTATCTTGTCGAGCGTGGGGACGCCCGACTCGTTCCGTTCAGCCTTCCCCAAGCCGGCCCCGACCACATGCCGGACCGCCGTTCCCCCGACCGAGATCGTTTCGTCCTTGGCAATCCTGGTTGTGGTGATCTCGCCCAATGCCGGCATGACGCCCAGCAGTACGGTAGCCGAAACGATGAAAAGACGACGCATGAGAACTCCGTTTGTCAGGAACGCACGTGACAGAATCATTTGTTGATCTTCCCTCGGCCTGCCCATTATTTCGAAGGCTTCATGATCCCGGTAACCCGCAACGTGCGCACTCCGAAACGCGGCATGGACAATTTCACCGTGGCTTCTCCCGACATACCGGACGTTATGCCCAAGGATGCGATGTGTCTCCCGTCAAGCTCGACCAGGCTCACCTGGGAAGGAACGAAACCGAATGTCACTGATTGTTCGCTCCCGTCGCCTTCAGCATTGAAGAGCCTGACGCCAAGGGCTGAGTGATCAAGGAACATGGTCGTCACGTAGGTTCCCGGCGACGTTCTCACCAGGGATCTTGTCGGGGCATGCCCGATGGGACGATCGGTCATCATCTGCGCAACCATCGGTTCGTTCCATCGGCAGTCCTCGCCCCAGACGCGGGCACGGTCCCAGGTTCCATCGTGGGGCATGAAAGCATACCGTACTTCCGAAGGGACAACGAGTGAATAGGTCCTGTCCCACAGACCTTTCCCCGCATAGGCGAGGACCAGCCCGAGCGGGTCCGTCGAGCCAAAAGCGTAACTGGTCGTATGGTCGCTCATCAGCGTAAAGCCGTAGTCGCCCTTCGCATCGTCGAGGTCTACCCAGTGGTTAATGACATTATGTTTGATGGAAAGCCAGTCGTTGAAGAACGAGTCGGCATTCAGGCTTTGGCAGACATCGAATGCCGCACTCTTGTAGAGCTTGACCGGTCCCTTCAGCGCACAGGGAAAGACCGCCTGGAGCTTGTAACGGTCGTCGTAAAACGGCTTCGCCATCGAGCGCGATACGTCCTTGCCGCTCCACGGTTGACCGATCGACGGACTGCCTTGCCAATTGACGCGGACCTTCATCTCGATCCGTTTCTGCCCTTCCTCTGCCGTAAGCGTGGACACGAACGGATGGTCGCCGATTTTTCCGCTGGCGGTCACCGCCACGCGCACGGGACCGTTTTCGACGATCTCCAAGGTCGCCTTCGCGTCCGCGCTGCTGATCCAGGCGCCGGCGCTGCCCGAATAGCCCCGGTATTCATTGAAGCTGCGCTGGCTTGTGGGGTTCACGAATTCGTGACGGAGCGTCTTGTCGTAAAGACTCTTGAGGCGACCTCCTTGGGCGGGATCCAACACGATTGCATACTGGGCGGTTTCGACGACCACCGTGCCGTCCGACTTCAACTCCGCTCTGGCGCCCGCGGACGCGGGTGCTCCCGCGGTCGGCACGATGCGATACGTAGCATAGCCGAGCGAGGGGACGCTGGCGATGAAAACAAGTTCGCGTGAGGCAGCCCCGTTGATTTGACATGGCACTTCCCGATTCTGACCGTCGTAAACTCTCAGGTGGTTCGCGCCCCACCCGGCGGGCAACGCCACTGCGACAGCCTCGCGGCGGTCAACGCTGACCGGATTGACCACGCGAACAAACGGTTCTTCTCCGCTCGCACCGCCGCCTGCCGCCAGCCTTTGCATCGCCCGGGACAGAATGCCGTCACATCGCTGTTGTGTGTTGGGGATCCAATCCGTCGTGACTTGCTTAGCCCAGGTGCCGGCGGGGTGGGCGTTCAGGGGAACAATCCAGCAATCGTGATGTTGCGACAGCATGAGGGTCCGCCACGCCTCGCGGAAATCATCACCCTGCCATTTCGCGCCCGTTTCCACAACCGCCATTGTGGCGATCTTCTCCGTTGCCAGAATCTTGTTCTCCGCCCGCCGCACGCTCTGGGCAATCCCTTGCAGTGTCTGGGAGCCCCAGACAAGACTGACGCGGACGTTCTCCTGGGAAAATCGCCAGTCGGTCTTCGGTTTGTCCGCCACTTGCTCGAAATATTCGCTCCAGGTCCTGTTGATCGATGGCGTCCGGCAACCCCACGGTCCGTTGGTCCAGCCGGCATCCTGGAAACACATCCCGACCGGATGAGCGATTCCGGCGTTCCTGGCATTCTTGACGTAGTCGGGCTGGTTGTAGGCGGCTTGCGTTTCCCAGCAGTTCCCGTTGGGACGCTCCACAGCATAGCGCGGAACGGCGGGGATAGACGATCCGTCCGGTCCGACCCAGTTGACAATCTCGGCATCCTTGCCGACGCAGTATCCGACCCATTGCGTGAGGGGATTCTTCAGGACCGCATGAGAGAATCCCAGGGACCTGAGAACCTGCGGCATACAACTTGTCCAGCAGGGCTCTTCACTTGCGTAGGTCTTGATCCGAACATTCGGGAAGTGTTTATGGATCTCTTCGATGCCATAGGTGAAATGACGAATGAGGCTCTCCCCGTCAATGTTCCAGAAGTAAGATTGACCGTAGGCCCCGGAAACGAATTCGACGCGGTCGGGAAAATCGGCAAGCAACTGCTTGAAGTCTTGATAGGCAACCGCATCACGGGTGCGTTCCGACTTCCATGTTGCCGGCTCGATTTCTAGGCAGATTTTCCAGCGGGGATGCTTGCGCATCGTGTCCACGATGAACCGCGTCGTTCCCGGGGGATAGTGCCCTTCGACCCCGCCGTGAAAGCCGTCAACGAAGGACGGCTTTTCCTCCGCCCTCGCCGGCAATGACAAGAGCAGGAGGCAGATGCCAGCAATCGGTATTCGCAGGTTCATCGTTTCTTCCTCCGGTTCGGCGCCGCCAGGATGGGTGGAGAGCGCGGGGGCGGCGAAAGCCCCATGCAACCATGCTATCGCTTTCCAAGGACTTCGACGACTGGCTTTGCGGCTTTGGGGACGGCGGCTGGGTAGTCCTCGCCCAGCAGCGCGGCGATGGTGGCAGCGACCTGGCTTTGCGTGACGGCAGCCACGTCGGCGCGTTCGCCGAGCGAGGGCGTGTCCGGACCGAGGAAGCTCATCCAAATGAACTCAGCCCCCTTCACTTTCTCGCCGTGGTCCCTCCAGTCCGACAACCCCTCGCCGCGACCATGATCCGTCGAGAAGATGAGCGTCGTCTTTCCCCGGTATTGAGGCATCGATTGCGCGGTCTCCCAAAGCGTTCGCAAGTATCCGTCAGCGCGACGCGCGGCGGCAAGATACTCGTCGTATCGTCCCGCGTGCGCCCAGTCGTCGGTCTCGCCCAGCGAAAGGTAGAAGACGCGCGGTCTTGCCGCCTTGAAGTACTCCAGTGCCGTGTAAAACGTCAGGGCGTCAGCAGGCTCGTCCTCCCATTGTCGCGGGATCTCGCGCTTCAGCCGGTTCAGCAACTCAACCTGGGGAGATGCGATTCCCGCGGCGAGCGGCGCGAAACCGGCATTAACGAGAAACCCACACCGGTCGCGGTTGAAGATCCGGTCAAAGGCATCCCATGCCGCAAAAGCCGCCACACGACCGCGATACGCCGGCTTGCTGTGAAGCCATTCCAGGACGGTCGGGTTTCGTGTTCGGAATCCAAGCACGGTGTCACGCTCTCGCCAAGATCGGCCCTTCGTGGACGCCGCCCACCAGAATTTCCAGCTTCAAGATGGTTCCCCGGCCTACAAGCTGGGTTTCAAGCGAATCCCCATCGAGAAGATCGGACTGTATCGGGATGAACTTCGCGCGTCATGGCCCGTCGCACACTCAGCGCGGCCGCCCATACCCCTCACGATTCCAACTAATTCACGAAGGAATATCTTGAAATAAAGATAAGTGGTGGTGAGGTGCAACGAGCGTTGGCACACTTCGACGGCAAGCGCACATGGACGGTTTCCGCAGGAGTTTCAATCCGACGAGTTCTCAAGGTCGCTTGCCCGGCGTTGCGCCAGCGGTGTCGGCCACAACTACGGGGTGAGGGTAGGAAAGTGGAGTGTAGCCAGGCTTGGGAGCATTAAAGAAATCTCGGCCCTCCTGAATATATTCTTCTTCCTTGGGATAGAAACGCCTGACCTTCAGTGCGCAGGGGTCGCCATGGTACTGATTGTTCCATGCATAAACGGGCATTAAAGTCTGGGGCTGCACCGTGTCGGCACCGGCGTCGCGGCCGCGACCTATCTGGTCCAGTGCCGGGTAGCCGTTAGTGACTTTGAATGCGTCGCCCGCATTCCAACGGTTCCGCGTCCCGCCCTTGAGGTCCGTGGCGAGCGTGTTTTCGCCGTTGGCGCTGATCTTTCCGACACTGTGGTCCGTCACGTTCCATACCGCATAACCGACCAGTCCGCCGGGCTTCCAACGCTTGCCGGCGCAGGTCAAAGCGGCGGCGCCGTCGCTGCCGGAATGCGCACCGGTGTTGTCTTGCTTGTCGCCATGGAGAGGCGCAGTTTCCGTCGAACCTGCTCGTGCCGTCACACTGGCCGTATTCTTGTCGCGGCCCGCCGGTCCTGTACTCGGTGACCCAAATCGGCTGTTTCTGGAATTCGCCCCAGATCGTATTGTTGAAAACTACCCCGGTCCCTCCCTTGAGGCCCAGCGTACAGAAGCACTTGCCGGTAAAGGTGTTGTCGTAGACTTCGAAACTGGCCGTGCCGCGCGGCGTGGAATCCACGCCGAAGAATTCCAGGAATCCGTCGTACACCGTGTTGTGCCGGAAAACCGCACGCGCACCGTCCATCGTGGGCAGGGCCGGAGAGTCGTTGGACTTGGGATTATGAAACTCGATGTGGCAATCTTCGATGTAGATCGCATCGGCGCTGCCCAGTCGCACGGGAGTTTTCCATGCTGCCACGCCGTTTCCTTTCATCCAATAGAAGACCGGATTGCCGAGGGCATGGTCTTCCATGAGCTCATAGCGGCAATGATCGACGACCCCGCGCATCAGGCCATCGGTCATGATGGCGCCGTTGACGTTCAAAAACCGGCAATGGTCGATGCGCAGATCGGCATAAGAGCCGCGGATGCTGATGATCGCGGGCTTGCCGGCATCTCGGATGCCCGTGCCGTCAAAAGTGAAGCCGCTGATGCGAAGCGCCTTGCCGCTGCCGCCTTCGGCACGGATCGGGCCGCCAGCCCACGGATTCTTGGCATCGAACGAACGATCTTCGAGAATCGTGCGGCCGATGCCGGCGCCGATCAGGATAATGCCCTTGTTCTTGATTTTCAGAGCGGGGACGCCCGGCGCGGTGGTCTTGTACACGCTTCTGCCCGCCGGGACTACGATCGTATCTCCATCTTGTGCCACATCGATGACCGCCTGCACGTCCTGTTGGGAACAGGTCGTTGCCGTTCGCGTGACGGCCTGGGCGGGTGTCAGCGGCGACGTATGCATGCCGAGCAGGGAAGAAACAAGAATCAGATGGAAATGCAGTCTTTGTTTCATATCCTGAAAGAAATCCAATGACAGTCCATGGGGTTTTTGCCTTGATCGTTGCCGCCAGGACCTCATAGCGGTGGCACAGAGTAGTTCAGTTTCGTTATGGCTTGGGCCGATGTCAAGCGAGTCCGGGACGTTGTCGGAGCAAAATAGAAATGTCACAGGGTATGGCAAGATGGAAGTGTCAAATTGGGGTGGCGGGCCCGCCGAAAAGCTATCATCCCCGGGACGGACGCCGCCAAGGGTGAAGTGACGGCGTTGGCTGTGCGCCAACGCCGCCCCAGTCGATTATCGCCGCGTTTGCCACGGCATCAATCCTGTTCGCGCGCGGCGGGCTCGCTTGAGTCTGGACACACAAGGCGGCGGACGGCAGCCATCTGGGCAAGCAAGGCATGCGCCTCCGCTACCTCCTTTTCCCTCTGCCTTCTCGATACTGCACCCTTCTGCGCATACCTGCCATTCTCGGCGACTCTTGCCTTGCCTTCCGGCGTGCGCGGACCGGTGGCATATTGCCAGGGCCGGTGCTTCAGCGCCACCTCCCGCCTTCTCTGCCGATCTTCGGGCGAGAAAAACTGCGGCTTTAATTGATGGACGCTGCCAGCGACTCGTCCATCGTCGGGCTCACGCGTTTTCTTAGCCATTCGGGCATCTCCTTGTCCTCGGTGGGCTTCAATTTGGCGGCGGACTCCTTTTTCCGGGCTTTCTGCTCCGGTGTAGCCTGTGGCTCGGGCTCCTGAACAGGAACGCTGCCGGCCACCGCCTGGCGTCGGGCAAGCTGCTTGGCACGATAATCTTCCAGCGCCAAAGCCGAGCGCCGAAATTCGGCAGTGAGTCTGGTTGCTGCGTCGGCAAAGGCAACGGCGAGCTGAGCCTGGGCAGTCGAGCAAGATTTCAGATGCAATCGCCCGATATGAAAATGCGCCAACGCGATCTGCTCGATCAGCATGATCTCGATGGGGTCGGTCGGGCTGCCGGCCTGCTCCATCAGTTTCTGTCGATAGAGCTTGAAGGCTTCGGTCGTGATATGGGGAGCGATGGACGCGGTGACCGCAATGTAAAGCTGCGCGGCCCCGGTGACGTCCTTGAGGTTCGCCGCTTGCTGGGCGATGATTTCTTCGATGGTTGGTTGAGGAGGCTGCGGCTTGGTCGCCGGTTTGCCCGGCTGCGACTTCTTGAACAAGGGATTCGAGGTGGCCAAGCTTGACTGCGAGGACGTAGCCGATGCGGTAGGGCTTGACGTTCAAGGCCGCGGCAGCGTCCTTCAGGGTGAGATGTTTTTCCATGTGTGTTCTGCTGATGGATTCGGGCGGTTGCGGCGAAAACGAATGGCCGCAACCAATACAATCAGCATAGCGCGATGGGGGAAAATGCGCAAGAGGAAAAACACGAAAAATTTGTGGCTCGGAGGGCACGACGTTGGCGGGTGTGCAGCAGCCGGAGAGTCTGGATAACGAACGTCCCGTGCAGAGCCGACCGCTTGCGGCCACAATCATCTGCAAACGACCAGACGCGAAAGAAGGGGCGTGCGCTGTCTGGGACACCAGCATTCTGCCGCCGCGACTCGACGTTACTGCCCCATCTCGATTTCCACCAAGTGTTTGCCGGTGAGGGCTGCGGGCACAAGGGCTGTCTCGCGCGTGTGGCTGTCTAGCCGAAAGGATTTGATCTGGTCGCCCGCGCCGCCAGCGGTGATGCCCAGCACCATGCTGCGGTAATGCAGGTTTTCCAGCTTCACGGTCCCGTAGCCTGCGGGCAGGTGTGGTTTGAAGAGCAGTCCGCCAGGCTGGAAATCGAGGCCCACCAAGCCGTAGAGCACCAAGCGGAGATAGGCTGTGGCCGACCAGGTCTGGTGATTGCAGGAGCCCCAATGCGTACCCGACTGCCACCCGCCGTCCGGCGCGCCGGAGATCGCGTGATAGATTTCGCGGAAGTTGCCGTTGCCCTTGTCGCGATCGAGGGCCAGATGCGCGTTGTTCTCCAGCTCGAACTGGAATGCTTTCATTTCGCCGTGCATGGCGGCCGCATATCCCCAAAAGCCGCTGAGCATGGGCCAGACCATGTTGTTGTGCCGCCCCGGCTTGTTGTCGGTGAATCGCGGGAAATTCGGCCACACGCAGGTGATGCCTTGCGGCATTCGCCGCGTGTTGGCCAGGAGCAACCGCGCGCGGTCCTTGTCGCAAAGGCCGAAGATGAGCGCATAGGCCACGCCCATGCCCTCCTGGGAACGGTCCAACGTGCCATCGTGCAAAATCAAGTAACCGAAGCGGTTCTCCTTTTCCAGCCAGAATCGCGAGTTGATCGCCTCCCGAAGACGGGCCGCCTTCGCGCGGTATTCGTCGGCTTCCTTCGCGGGTTGGTGCAACTCCTGGGCCATCTCGACGAGGCACCGATAGGCGCCGTAGTAGATTGCGTTGGTGCTCAGGGCCTTCATGGGCTTCGTGTTGGGATGGTCCAGGACAAACGACGACCGGTTCCGAGAGTCTTGGGGCGGCTCGGGATAACCGGCGATCCCGTCGCACAGGTGCGAAGGCCCCATGAACAGCCCGTATTGTCTGTCGAACTCGGTATCCTCCAACTCGCGCATGGAATTCCGCGCGCAGGGATAAGCCTGGGCAAGGAAATCGCGGCTGCCGGTCACCTTGTAGTGGTTCCACGCGCCTATCGTCCAGATGATCTTGTCCCAGTACTGATGGCCGATGGTCTGGCGGTTCTTGGTGACGCTCCACAGTGAGGTCTCAGCGACCCGAGGGCGCAAGAGGCTGACGCCGTTCCAGGCGTTGATCGCACAGTCGCGGGTCCATTCGCCGCCGTAGTCGGCCCCGGCTGCCAGAATGCCCTGGTGCGTGTTGCGATCGACCGTGGCGATCGCCAGCTTGAAAGCCGGTCCCAACAGGTTTTGGACCACCGTGTTCTTGATCGCAAGCTGCGGATCGTCGGGCGCGGCGCCTCGGGCGTGTGCCAGCGCGAATAGGACCAAGGTCGGCGACAGCAGCGCTGCGACGTGAAGAACTCTCATGATAAGCTCCTGATTGTGGCTTCGGCGCATCAGAACCACGCTCCGGCGTGCCACTCCTGACAGCTATGCCGCCGTTTTCATCTCGGGGGAATCGGCCAAATGACCCTGCCGTGAGTCTGAACTGGCGATCGGGGAAAGTCAAGTCGACCGTGCCTCCTGGGTCACACGGCCGAAGGCCGTGAGTCTACTCCGTGCCAATTGACCAGCAGGTTTCAGGATGCGATACTCAAGCGAATTCAGCTATTGCGCCACCGGCAACCCGAAGCCAGCAAACGAGGTACCTTGATGATTTTCCGATTCTCAAAGATCGGCTTCCTTCTCGGCGTCGCATCCTTCGCCTCCTTGGAGGCGGCAGAGAAGCCTGTTTCCGCAGCGGGCTACCCCGGCAAGCCGAACATTGTTTTTATCCTTGCGGACGACATCGGCTACGGCGACTTCGGTTGTTACGGCGCCACGCGCGTCAAGACGCCGAGTGTGGACCGTTTGGCCCGCGAGGGCATCCGCTTCACCGATGCGCACGCCACCGGATCGGTCTGTACGCCGACACGCTACGCCTTCATGACCGGCCAATACGCCTGGCGCAATCCAGCGGGCTCCAGCATCCTTAACGGCGAAGCCCCCTTGGCGATCGATACGGCAAAACCGACCACGGCATCGCTCTTGCGGCAGGCCGGCTACACGACGGGCATCGTCGGCAAGTGGCACATGGGCCTCGGCAAGGGCGACCTGGACTTCAACCGCGAGATCAAGCCCGGCCCGCTCGAGGTCGGTTTCGACTACGCCTTCTTCTTCCCCGCCACAGGCGATCGCGTGCCCTGCGTGTTCATCGAGAACCACCGCGTCGTCGGCTTGGAGGCGAACGATCCCATCCGCGTGAGCTACCGGCACAAAGTCGGCGACGATCCGACAGGCCGCGAGCATCCGGAGATGCTCAAGTTGATGTTCGCCCAGGGGCACGACGGGACGATCGTCAACGGCATCAGCCGCATCGGCTGGATGAGCGGCGGCAACGCAGCCCGTTGGAAGGACGAGGACATGGCCGACACGCTCACGCGGAAGGCGATCGCCTTCATCGAGCGCAGCAAGGACAAGCCGTTCTTCCTGTATTTCGCCACGCACGACATCCACGTGCCGCGCTGGCCGCACGCCCGCTTTCGGGGCACGAGCGGCTGCGGCACTCGCGGCGACGCGATCCAGCAGTTCGACAGTTGCGTGGGCGCGGTGCTGGCCACGCTTCAGCGTTTGCGCCTGGATGACAACACCCTGGTGATCGTCACCAGCGACAACGGCGGCGTGCTGGACGACGGCTATGCCAGCCACGACGCGGAAAATGCCCACGGGCACCGATGCAACGGCGTGTTGCGCGGCTACAAGGGCAGTTTGTGGGAAGGAGGTCACCGCGAGCCGTTCCTGGCCCGCTGGCCCGGCCAGATCAAGCCTGGCACACAATCCGCGGAACTCATCGGTCTGGTCGACATGCTGGCCACTTTCACCGCGGTCGCCGGCTGCAATCTGCCGGCCGACGCCGGTCCCGACAGCTTCGATGTCCTGCCGGCCCTCTTGGGTGGAAAGTCGCCACGAGATCACCTCGTGGTGCAGGCCAACGGCACGGAGCGCCTGGGGCTACGCAAAGGCCCGTGGAAGTTCATTCCTGACGGCACTGTCAACAAGGCTGCCGGTCGGGAGGCCAATCGCAAGCCGACTATGACAGCAGTCGGATCGCTCTTCAACCTGACCGACGACCTGGGCGAGACGGCGAATGTCGCCGCGGCGCATCCCGACTTGGTGAAGAAGTTGGCCGACATGTTGCAGACAATTCGCCAGGGCGACGGCACGCGACCGTGAAGGCTGCCCAACGGCAAAGGCAGCCCACCGACTTGATGGGCGAACTCGATTGTGTTAACCTGGCGCCGCTCAGTATCCGCATAGGGTGCAGGTGGTGAACATCGTCCAAGGTCTGCTGAAATGAGAACTATCCTGTCAAGCTTCGTTGTGTGGACTGTGCTGTTCGGTGTGACCAGCGGCTCCGCCAAAGAAACTGTGCGTGACACCCAGCCTGCGACCGATACGTATTCGGGCATCGGCTCATCTTGGTCGGCGGCGCACTTTGATGACCTGTCTGTCGAGAGACGCAAAGCGGTTTCCCCCATTCATCCCCTGGTCATTTCCAGTGACGGGGCCGCCGGATTAAAGGCCAGTCACGACGAAGGTCTTCTGGAAAGACGCGGCTCCGAACTGTATCTCGACGGCAGGCCGTTCTACGAGATCAGCTTCAACAAGTTCGATCTGTTCTGGCAGTTCCTTGCGGCCGAGATTCCCTCGACGAACGTTGGTCCCGAAGGCGACAAACCGGCCGACGCGGCCGAGGTATCTCTGCGCGACCTTAGTTCCCTGGGGTTCAAAACCATCCGCGTCTTCGCCGCGGTGCCCAGCGTCTATCTCGATCCGACCAAACGTGAGAAGTACGTTGCGGCCACGGATCGCATGATGGACGCGTGCGACCGGCACGGTCTGCGCATGGTGTTTTGCCTGTGCGCCAGCGACGAACATCTCTGGAAAGACTGCGGCGAGACGTTGTTCGACCTCGTGGCCCGTGCCGACAGCAAGTCGCGGCTTCGGTTTCAGGAGATGGTGCGTGCACTGGTCTCGCGCTACCGCAGCCGGAAGACGATTGCCATGTGGGAGCATGCGAACGAATTGCTCTTGATGGCCGACATCGGCGGAAAAGGCCGGGTCTGGAACGGGGAGAAATGCCCCAGCTTGGCCGAGGTCGCCCGCTTCCACACCGAAAGTGCCGCCTTCATTCGCAACCTGGACGCACGGCACCTGATTACTACGGGTGATAGTTTCCGTTATTCCCAATGGCATCTGGCACAAGCGGCTGCCGGTGATGGAAAGGACATGTGGATGCTCGACAGCCTCCAAGAACTCAACCGAGCGGTGGGCATGGCCCAGAAAGGCGTCGATGTGTTTTGCGTCCACAATTACAACTACGGTGCCCACGGCGAGAACCAGGTTCAGGGCCCGGCGGGGAAACCAGTCCCTTGCCGTCCCGCCGACATCAAGCGGTTTACAACCGCGGCCGGCCAGCCGCTCTATTTCGGCGAATACGGCGCCGCTCCCCAGGCGCACAACGAAACGACGCGGAAGTTCTGGACGGAGAATCCTCAGTGGTTTACCAGTTATGTCGACGACCAAGCCGATGCTCGACGCATTGTAGCGGAGAGCCTGCAGGCGGTCGTAGAGGCGAAAGCCAACCTGACACATTGGTGGACGTACCAGTCACATCGCACGATGGATCAGAATGATCCCCAGCGATTCGACATCGACATCCACCGCACACCCAAACTGGTTCGCTTGGTTGTCGAAGCCAATCGCCGACTACAAATGGCGACGATGGGTTTCACCTACGCGAAGTAGTTCTTTTATTGATAGCGACACCTGTAGACGGTGTTGTTCTGCTGATAGGACGAAGAAAGATGCGAGCGAATGGTACAGTTTTGTGGGTCACACTCCTTGCGGTCGCATGTGTCATGGCGTGCCAGCATCCGGCTGTAGCAGCGGAGCCGACTGCCAAGCCCAAGGACCAGTTTCAGTCGGTCGTCTACGTGCGCAAGGCCGGCGCTCCCGACGAGGTCTACAAGCAACTCGGTTCCGACACGATCGCCATGACCTACCCCCCGGAGTTCTACATGTGGGGCGGGAAATACATGTACATGTGGTTCTTCCCGCACCTCATCAGCAACAAGGGCGACACGGCGGGCCTTGATGCAGCCGTGGCGAACAGTCCGCGCGGCTGCGTGGATACCTTCAGTCGCGCGATGTGGAACGACTGGGAGAAGTTCCGTGGCCTGGGCATTGTCACCGGGGAGCGTCCAACCAAGTTCGAGGATCTCTGGTGCCTGACCGAAAAATACGCTGTGGCAAGACGCGACGGGACGCCGCCCCCCGAGCGATTAGAAATCGCCTACAAGGACAGGATGGCCGGCGGGATCTGCATTGCAAATCCGGACGTGGTGCGAATCATGGTTGCCCTGGAGAAATACAACGCTGCCCACCTGTTCGACAACAGACTTCGCCAAGACGGCTATATGCCCGTCAACGGCGGTTTTGTGGACCTCGACGGGTTGCAGGGCTGCCCCATGGATTACAGCGAGTTTACCAGGGTCAAGTTTGAGGCATGGCTGCGCGCCAACTACACCGCGGAGCAGATCCGGGCTATTCTCCAGGCCGACCCGGCGAAGCCGATCCCGCTGCTTGCGCCAAAAGACGCCGGCGGGGCGCTTGCGCAGACCTACGGCCGCATGCGCACCGAGTTCTATTACAATGTCCTCTGGCCCGAGTACTGCCGGACTTTGAAGGCGGCCATCGACTCCGTCCTCGGACCGGGCCGATTCCACTACTGCTACCACGGCGACGGCTACTGGTGGCGCGTCCTTCATGCCTACCCCACCAACATGGTTTATTGGGGCAACTGGATGGACTCCTACTGCACGGAGTGCGGAGTCACACCGTATGTTCGGCGAGGCCGGATGTACTATGCCATGCCCGATTTTGTCGAGTACCGCAGCAGCAACGTCAACGAGAACTGGAACAACAGCAACAACGTCTATGACTACCAGTACGCGGCCGGGCGGCTTTGGGGCGAACCGGTGGTGCTGAAGGCCGGGTATAAAGGTCCGCCAGTCGGCCGCAGCGCCGCGGTCGTGCAACTCGCGCTTGCCGAGGGATTGGCGCTGCTGGGCAACGCGCGCATCAACGCCGCCGGTGAGAACACGAAGGACACGAAGGCCATGCGCCCTTCGCTCACGTTGCCGACGACCGAATTCATGCACCGGATCGCCCCGCAAGTCCGCCAGATGATCCCTGCGGCCCGCGTGGGAGTGGTCTTCTCTCCCGCGGATTCCTGGCTCTTCCAGGGGTTCGACAAGCCGTCCAACGATACGCAAGCGTACCAGGTTTCCAACATCCTCCATTGCCAGCACGTGCCGCTGCAGGTGGCCCATCTTGAGATCCTGGAACCGACGCTTGCCCAGCGACCGATGGATGTGTTGATTGTCCCTTGGCTGCGGTGCCTCAAGGACTCGCAGGCGGCGGTCCTGAACCGGTTCGTCCAAGAGGGGGGCAAAGTGCTCTTCGTAGGCGAATGCGGCACGCTGACCTGGGAAGGCTTGAAACGCAACCATAACATTTTCGCCGGGCTTCTGCCCGGAACGGAAGAAGACAAAGTCACCCTTAGGCAGGTCGGAAATGGCCGCACGGCGCTCATCCCTGGCGTCTTGGACGAGACGATCGAGTCGGCCCAACGGCTCCAGGCGGCGTTGTTCGAGCTGCTAGGCCATACGCCTTCCTGTGTGCGCCCGGACCGGTCGCCCCTCCTGCTCACGAACCTTACTCGCAACAGCGATAACAGCCGTTTCTGGATGCACTTGGTCAACTACGACGTGGATTACGATATGAGCGATGCGGAGCAGCCCATCCATTCGCTGGAGAATGTGCGGGTGCACGTGCCGCTGCCAGACGGCTTGCGAGCCAAGTCGGTGCAGGTGTACCGACCCGGCATGCCCGAAACGACGTTGGCGTTGGAGCCGGCGCGGGAAGGATGTGTGGTGACGCTTCCGAAGATGGAGGTCTACGCGCTGGTTGCCGTCGCGACCGAGCCGGGCGAGCGGCTGGAGAAGAGCCGCTTGACGCGCGCCACCATAGACGAGACGACACGGATGGTCATCAACGGCTTCAACGCGCCACCCTGCGTGAAGGTCCTGACAGCCCCTCCCGGGCGCCGGCGGTTGACGCGAAAGTCGTGGCCCGTGGCATCCCGAAGCACACTCTCATCGCCTACGTCACCAGCGCCGGCGGCCAGCCCATCACCGTCCGCGGCAAGAGGGAGGACGTTGAAGGGCCGCCCAACATCGTCATTTACGCTTCGAACGGCAAACGCGTCCCAGTCCCCGGCGGTTCCACCCGTGCGGAAATGCTCCTTACGCTGCCTGCGCTCTCGGCAGGCGAATGGTATAGCCTTGTCATCAATTCCGCCGCCCGGCACTGCTCCCTCGCCTTCGCGCACGCGGGCAGCGCCTGCTTTGAAGCCAGCCGATACGCCCCAATGACACTAGACGAACCGGGCGACTCGGCCCCGCTTTACTTCTACGTGCCCAAAGGCTGCAAGAGTTTCCAAATCTATCCGAACACGCGGCCCTTCTGGACGGCGAACCTAGCGCCGGTCCGCCTGGTGGTGAAGGACAACTCGGGTGCGACTCTCCTCGATCACAGCGGGCCGATTGATGGCGGCTGGACATGGGAAAAGGGAGACATGAAGGACAAGGTCTTCAGCATCGGGGTGCCCAACGGACAGGCGGGCCGCGTATGGTCTCTATTGCTCCTGGATACCAAACAGGAAAGCGGAAAGGCAAAGAAGGGGTTCCTGCAGTTCTGGCTCGAAGGCGTTCCGCCCGTGGTGGCCTCGATGCCCGCCCAACTGTTGATTCCCAAACAAGACGAATGACCTGGCTCCGAACTCCGTCCGGTATCATGCTTCACGCTTGCGCATACGGCAGGTGATGGCCAACTGAGTCTTCCCAAGAATTTGACACCTACGTCCCTTCATCATCAAGTCTCCTTTTAGGTTCGCGATATCTCTTGCTGAGTGTCGTCGCTCATACGCACCACGGTTCCCGCATCGCACGAGACCTGAGACGATTGGCCTCAGGATCTCCCACGAATTCGGCCTTGAGCAGATCGAACTTCAGGTTTCGCTTCAACTGCTCGCAGATGTCGGCGGCAAGGCAGATGATCATGGACTTGTACATCACTTCGGGACCGGCCACCGTGCTCCGCCGCGACTTTACGCAGTTGAGGAAATCCCGCAGATGATGCATGGGACGCTGCGTCCTGGCCATGTACTCATCCACGACTTTCTTGTATTCGGACAAGAGCGCCGGCCGTGAGACGTCGGGCCTTGAATAACCGTCGGCCGCCGCAACCCAGCCCTCGGGACCGTCAAACCGCTCACCGCAAGACCCGTGCCAGTAATTGCAATCGCCGCCACGCGCCAGGACCATCTTCACGCCGTTGGAAAAGCGAGTCACCATCGCCCCATCGGGTGAATCGTACTGGAACTCGATCGACGAGACGCTCGACATGTCGAGGCCGGGCAAGACCTGGGCAACGGTGTGCGCGCCCCACATGGCGACATCGGTGGCGAAATCATAAAAGTGATACCACCCGCCGCCGTTCACATATCCGCGGTTGTAAGGCCGCCAAGGACAGGGGCCGAGCCAAGCCTCCCAGTTCATTTCATCCTTGGGCGGCTCCGGTTCCGCCGGCAGCCAGTCGCGACGCATCCCGTCGCGCCAACGACAGTCGGCATAGGCAGTATGGATCGAACCGAGGCGGCCGGTGCGGGCCATTTCGATGGCGAAGACGTGGTTTGCCTCGCTGAGCCGCTGGGCTCCGGTCTGATAGACGCGGCCGTAGTTTCGCGCCGTCTCGACCACCATCTGGCCTTGCGCCATCGTAAGACACGACGGCTTCTCGCAGAACACGTCCTTTCCCGCCCGCATGGCCATGACGGAGGCCGGTGCGTGCCAGCGGTCGCCGGTGGCAATCAGCACGGCGTCGACATCCGTTCGCTCGGCCAGGAACTGGCGGATGTCGTGATACGTGGCACAATCTTTCGTGCCGTATCTGCCGTCCACCATGTTCTTGATCGCTTCGCGCTGGCCCTTCCTGACATCGCAGACCGCGACACACTGCACGTCCGGTTCGCCAATCAGAGAACCCAGGTCGCCGCTGCCCCGGCCGCCAAGTCCGATGCCGCCGAGGATGATCCGCTCGCTGGGCGCCACCGTCCCACCCTTGCCCAAGGCCGATGCCGGGATATGGCACGGAAGCGCAATCGCACCGGCCGCTGCGGATACTCCCTGGAGGAACTTCCGCCTGTTCAGCTTCCTGGCCGCGGCACTGATTTTCTCGACTGGAATAGCCATTTTGAATTCTCCTCTCAAGGTTCTTTTCACTTCTCATCGCCCATCTGCTTCAGCAATTCTTCTGCGCGTTTCCTGACCGCGGGATCATCCACGGCGACTTTCACAATCTTCTGGAGCGCTGCCTTGGCTGCGCCGGTATACTGGTTCTCCTGCCGCTGCTCCGCAATCGCCATAATGGCCGCCACCGCTTCCGCCTTGACGGAGGGATCATCAAGGTACGGAACGATCAAGCCAAGCGATTCGGCGCTGGCCACCCTTCCCAGCGCTCCCAGCAGCATCCGCTTCTCCTCTTCACGGGCGATGATCGGCGCCGCCTGGCGGCAGATGGCCAGTTTGTCTTGGGCGGCAACATTTTTTTGCAGGGCTATTCCAAGATAACCGCGCAGAGCCAGGAGTTTGTCCACCGGCTGGCTGGAATTCTTCGCCAGTTCCAGCAGAACGGGAGCTGCATCCGTGGACGTCCACTCGCTGAGCACCCGGACGGCCGTCGCGTGAACCTCCTTGTCGGCGTCATCAACGGCGCGGCGAACCGCTTTGACAGCATCCGGCCCGCCCGCCACGCGCAACGTCCTTAGCAAGGCCGGCTTCACGGCTGGCCCCGCTTTTGACAGAGCTTCCACCAGTTTCCTTGTGCAAGCCTCTTTGTCGCCTGCCATGGGACAGATGGAGCCCAACATTCTCTCATAAAGGCCAATTTCTCCGCCATCTGTAGACTTCATCAGCATGTCGATCAGCACTGGGATCCCGCCGCGCCCGCCAATTCAACGTAACTCTTGGCGGCGGCCGTCCTGATCGAGGCATCCCTATCAGACATAGTTCTTAGGAGCGCTGGCATCGCACCAGCAACCCGTCGCTGCCCGGCAATCTCGAGCATCTTGAGCCGTAGGGCCGGTTCCGGGCTTTCCAGGATCTTGACGATTGCCGCATCGACCTCGGGGCCAGGCAGATTGGCCACGACGGTGGCGGCGGCACGACCGATCGCATCATTCTTATCCTGCATAAGGTCAACGAGCACGGGCACGGCCGACGCATCGCCTATCTCGCCCACGGATTGGATCGCCTCAAGACGAACGTCCTTTTCACCCTTCTTCGCCATTTCCAGCAACCGGGGCAATGCCGCCTTGTCACCACGCTGGCCGAGGATCTTGACTACGGGAACAACCCGGTCTGCCGCCAGTCTACCGACTTCCGACACAAGAACACCGGTAACCTTTTTGTCTTTCATTTCAACCGAAACGCGCAATGCCATTGCAAACACGCAGAACTCGTTGTCGCGGATCATGCTGCCCAGCAACTTCATGCCCCCGGAACGATCGCATAGCACAGCACCGCGAAGAGCTGCGGCACGGAACCGTACCGGCAGATTCTGCGCCAGCATGCCGTCATAGATGTTCTTTGCCTCGCCTTGTTGACCCTGTGCAGCCAGGTTGGCCCCGCAGGTCAACAGGCCGTCGCAGATCCTGCTGATGTTATCTCCCTTTGCGTCTTTCAAAGCGTCAAGCAGCGCCTTGCCGGCTGCCGCGGTTCCGATCCGCCCCAGCGAGATTGCTGTCGTGCGAACAACGTCGCCATCACGGTGACCTAGATGTTTTCCAAGCAGCTCCACTGCTGCAGAATCACGCCTTGTCCCAATCGAGCTGATTACTCCAGACAGGAGTTTGCCGCTGAGTTTGTCGAGCGCCGCTCTTAGCGCTTCATCCACGCTCTTGTCCGGGATAGCCTCAAGCGCGTAACGGGCCCTGTGCGCGAGCTGCTCGTTTCCCAGCATTCCTGCCAGAACCGGCACACAGACCTTGTCACCGACACGCGCAAGATCTTCGCATGCCGCCGACTTCTGTTCGAAGGGAGCATCCGACTTCAACACGGCCAATGCCTTAGCGCGAACTTCGTCGGCAGTGTCGCCGAGGACCGGCGGCGCGGAAAGCATGCCAACCACCAAAGACAGCGGAACTGCAAACAACAAGTTCTTATTCATAGGACGGCCCTTTCAGATATGCCTTGCCTTCTTGGTCTCCGCGAACACTGCCATTGTGACGTCCGAGAGACTGAATTACCAGTAGTGCTACGAGGACACCCCGGTCATTGGCAGATAAATTACACCCTCTACAAGGTGGGCATGCCCCCGAGTTTCCGTGGCCTTTACCGAGAACCAATCAGGAAGGCAGCTTCTTCGAAGCCCCGGCTTTTCCCGGGAAAGTTCTGAGCCGTGCGATTGCAGGTAAAGGCCAGGCACAGTCGTCAAACGCTGGCCGGTACAATCTTATTTACGTTAATAAGGTCTCCAGCGTCGGCTCGGCCGTAGCCTGTCCACCCGTCCGCTGGGCAACAGGGGCAGGACTTCCCTCGGTTTCGGCGGGGCGGCCTGCTTTTCTCGCTTCTCGTTGCACTTGAGGCGTGCGCTGTGATTTTCATCATAAGATCAAAATTCAGTCGCAGCGAGACTCCCCCACCACCGCTGGCGAGCGATCGGGCGCCAGAAGCGCTGTGACGCGCCAGGACGCGCACTGGTGGCCGGCAGGTGCCCAGCCTGAACGTGCGTCAGTCGCGCGCTGGCGCCTCTGGAGGGCAATCGGAGGGAGTAGCGGACGAGGGATGTTCACGGCAGCAGGCATTCGAGCGCAAAAACGGCAGTAGGCTTGGACGCTGCTCGTCGACTGCGACCGGCGGCGAAGCAAGACAGGGGCCATCAGCCCACCAATCCTATTATCGTTAATTAGATCACCGCCTCAACGGCTTCCTGCCAGAGCCATAGCTACGCTGAGCAATCTGGGAATGAAGCGACGTCCCCCGGTTGGAAAAGGCCGATCGGACGCCTATTAATGGAGCGGTTTGTGACACACCGCAAGGAGGGCCGTCTTCGCCCGCTGCAAGGAGTTGGGGCCGCGTGCGGGCCATCATGACCCGTGCGCAGGGCGCAAGCTCTCGCAGGTCGCCCGGGATGCGGAGATTTTTTCGGCCCCAGTTAGCATTGAACTCGTCAGGCAAATCGAGTGCCAAGCGATCGAATTCATCCGGCAGAGTTTTCCGGCAGATGAGAGCCTGGAATAACGGCTGGGGACCGGGGACGTGGCAGTAGATGTCAAGAAAAACCGGCGCACAGATCGGCAAATTTGCCACGTTAAGGTTAGTCGCACATGGCAATCATGGGGGATTGCGTCGCATTTCCTTGGCTACGTCGGTGTGATTTTATGAAAGAGGGACAATCGTAGGTTTTCCTGAGCAGAACGACGAGCCACAGTGGCTCGCCGGGAGTTTTCACCAGCCGCGATTTGCGCGGCACAACCAGGAGAATCGACAATGCTGTCTGTACCTTGGAATCGATTTACATCTCAAACAAATGACCGTCTCGCTGCGCAACGAAGATGGCGACGTCGTTCTCCGCCGGCAGGTCAGCACGCGCTGGCGTTGTCGCCGAAGCTGAGCTTGTACGAGTCCTGAATCCTTCAATAGCCCTGCCGGGTTGTTCCGGCGGGACACTTTTCATGCGCACTTCCCGACGGAATGGACCAATTTCTCGGAACGACGTCAGCCCGCTAACCTGCGTCGGTCACCCCCACCGCCGCAGCGAAACGGCATGGCCAGGAATTAAAAGTTAGAAAATCTCTGGTTTTTCTTGACTCGCAGGCGATTTGACACCTAGCCTGACATGCGAGACATTGCCGTGGCCACTGGGGCATCGAAAACCGGCTGCACTGGGTGCGGGACGTCTCCTTTGGCGGAGACAAATGCCAAGTGAAAAAGGGGCATGGGCCGCAGAATCTCGTCGCCTTTCGGAATGCCGTCATCAGCCTGTTGCGTCTTACCGGCTGCAAGGAAATTGCCCCCACCCTCCGCGATTTTTTGCTATTGCCCTCCCCAAACTCCTCCAATTCCTCGGTATTATGAAGAACTGATTGGCCCTGACTACATGGCCCACCCTGTTCCCTTCGCAAGCCCATCCTGCTATAAACGCGGTTTCCCCCACGTTGAAAAAATACGTCGAGAAAACTATGAAAACCACAAATCTCCTCATCTTGTCCATTGCAGTAACTGCCAGCTCGTTTGCCGGCGCTGCCCGCGCGGAAACGAATTTGCTTCTGGTCTGCAACAAGGGCGACCGGACGCTTTCGGTCATCAATCCCGAGACGGGCGGGCAAATTGCCGTCGTCAACGAGGACGGCGTCACAGGTCATGAGGTTGTGGCCTCCGCCGATGGGCGTTTGGCATTTGTTCCCATTTACGGCAACTCGGGCGTTGGGCATCCGGGAACCGACGGGCAACTCATCCGAGTGATCGACATCGAGCGCCATTCGATTGTCGGCACCGTGAATTTCACGAAAGGCATGCGCCCGCATTGCGCCGTAATCGGGCCAAAGGACCAATTGCTCTACGTCACGACGGAACTGGATAATTCCATCACCGTCATCGATCCGAAAACTTTTGCGATACTTTATTCGATCCCCACCGACCAGATTGAATCGCACATGCTCGCCATCACAAGCGACGGGAATTTTGGCTATACAGCGAACGTCAAGCCGGGAACGGTGTCGGTCCTTGACTTGAAGGCCAGAAAAGTCTTGAAGGTCATTCCTGTCGCCAAGACCGTGCAGCGCATTTGCATGTCGCAGGATGATCGATGGGTCTTTACGGCCGACCAGACCAAGCCGCAAATGGCGGTAATTGACGTCAAAACGAATCAAGTGGCCCGCTGGATTGAATTGCCAGGCGTGGGATATGGCGCGGCGACAACCCCGGGCAATCAATGGCTCGTCGTCGCCATGCCCAGCATTCGGAAGGCCGCCTTGGTCGATTTGAGAACGATGAAACTTGCCGGCACGGTTGACCTCCCAAAGAATCCGCAGGAGGTTTTGATTCGACCCGACGGCAAGGTGGCCTATGTATCCTGTGATGCGTCAAAGAAAGTCGCCGCGATCGATTTGAAGACTTTCAAGGTGGAAAAGCTCATTGACGCCGGCAAAGGCGCCGACGGACTGGCCTGGGCGGTGCGGCCGTAAGCTGCCGCTCGTGGTAGAACCGGCTGATGGGTATGCGCGAAGCATGGCCCAAATATCGTATTGCTCAACAATTCTTCCCGACGCGACCGGTTCCTGCGGCATGTTAGCCTGGGCCAGGCTGAACTCGCAAGGTGGCGTGCGCGATTGCGGCGGATTATCCTTGATTAGGATCGCGACGCCAATTGGTACGCGTCCGAGTTTCTTCCTATTTCGCACCACGGACCGGAGGCGATGCCTTGCACGAAGCGCAGCAACACCGCCGGCCGTGAGGATCTGGCAATGACGCAGGTGCCGATGGCGCTGGAGCTAGCCAATGCCGACGACCCTTAAAACTGCCGTAGCGAAATACCTTGGTTCCCGAAGCCCGGCGAGTGGCACTCGGGACGAGTACCAAACGACTCTCAAAAAATGGGAGGAATGGGGAGGCGGAGCCGAGATCGAGAACCTTGGCCGAAAGGAAATTCGCGAGTTTCTGGATTGGGTCCACGAGCGTGCGGTCGCTGACGAGGGATCAAATCCCGGTCGAACCGCGAACAAGGCCCGCGACCACCTGCGTGCCATTATTTCGTGGGCTTGGGAACAGGATCTCATCGAGTCGCCGCCTCGTTTTCCGAAGTCCAGGCCACAACGCGACGTGGCAGGCCGACACTATCTGACCAAGGCGGAGCTCAACGCCCTTTACTTTGCCACTCACGAGATGGAACGCCCGCGAGGTTGGGACCGTCTGATGCCGATTGGGCGGTACTGGCGGAGTGCGATTGTCCTGTTCTTCAACTACGGCGTTGATACCGGAACGGTATGGAAATCGGAGCCGTTCCACGAGCCGATCCTCTGGCGGCACGTGTCTTGGGGTCGCCAATCGCCAGACCGTGAGGTCAAAGAACAATCGCCCTGGGGGTGGCTCTTTTATCGCCGGGTGAAAACGGGAAGAACCTTCTACCGGCCGATGAATCGTGTCGTTCACGCTCACGTCAAGAGCCTCATGCCCGACAATCCGGTCGCGGACGAGCCCATCTTCTTCGGCGGCGGATCTCGCCCCAATGTTCGCTTCCAGGAACTCTGCAACCTCGCTGGCATCAAGTTCAAGCTGAACGTCGAGACCGGAGAAGACGAGCCCTGGGAACTCAAGGACCTTCGCAAGACCTGTGCCACGTACTACGACGAGCACATGCCCGAGTCGTCGGTCGAGATCCTCGGTCATTCGGTCGGCGGTATCACCTATCGCCACTACGCGCATTGCGACTCCGTTGGCGTTCCGGGCGATCATGACCATTCCGCAACCGACTGCGTTCTCGGCGCTCGCTAAAGGGTACGAAAGCGAGTGCCCTTGCTGCCGGAGGCAATTTGCGGACGCTGGGGGGGCAGACAATGAGACGGAATACGACCGTCTCGGTAGAGCCTGCGGCAACGCCGAGATCACGCGATGGCACTTGCGTCACGTGCAGCGACGACCGAGAATAGTGACTCGTTACCGAAAGGCAGCATGATTCTGGCAGTCCATTGGTCCATGCCATGACAAGACGTTGGATTCGGGACAATTACGGCGATCTGCGACACTTGATTGAGCGGTCGCTCCATGCCCGCTCCGGATTCGCGGCTGGCATCGAGGGCAAGATCGAACGTATCCCAGGAGGTTTGTGGCATGAGAACTACAAGTTTTGGATCCAGGACAGGAGTCCATCGGTGGCACATGCCGAGCATGGGTACATTCTGCGATTGCTCCAGCAGCGCCACGACTGGCAGACAGGGCCCGAGCCACGTGAACGCTTGCTGCAGGAAGGGCAAACGTTGCAGGCCTTGAAGAGGGCGGATTTCCCTCAGGCGATTCCCGAATTCATCTGCTTCGTCGTGGACGACGAGTCCCAGGTCATTGGGATGATTGAGACGGCCGTGCCAGGTACGTCTTTGGACGCGTTCAAAAGCCCGTCAACCCTTCGATCGATTGGCCGCGCGGCGGCCAACGTTCATCAAATGGCCGTTGGGCAGTTCCATCACCTTGCGAGCAGCGTTGATCGTACCCAGCACGTGAAGGCACGATTAACTGAACTCGATGGAGCGTTGTTTGCAGAATTTCCGTCGGCACAAGAGATTCGGGAATGGATCCAGGGGCATCTTCCATCCGGTGGTGGCACGTGTCTCCTGCACGGCGACCTTCTGCCGCAGAACCTCCTCTGGAATTGGGAGGAATCCAGTCGCGAGGAGCCACTGGTCGGCATCGTTGACTGGGAGATGGCCTGCATTGGCGATCCAGCATACGACCTCGCAATTGTCAGCCGCGGGAATCGAAATGTCCACGGCGTGAAAGAAGGTGTGGAGATCCTTGTGGAGGAGTATTTGACGCTTGGCGGCAGGCCGATTGGGTTGACCGACGTTCGCGTTCACGAATTGCTCCTGATCCTCCGCTGGCTGGAGGAATCGTGCGCGCGCATCAAAAACCGGATGCCAGCGGGCACGGCCCTGATTTCTACGAAAATCAGCTCCGGTCGCTATATCGACGTACGGTGCGCTGAATCACGAAAGTCAGGCGAGCGATTCAAATTGCCGGCCAGTCAATAAAAACCAGAGGTTTCCTGACTTTTTGATGCCGGCCCTGCCGTTTCGACGCGGAGGAGGGGGTGACCGCCGCAGGTTAGCGGGCTGACTTGGGTAGATGGAGTTACGTCAAAATACTTCGCACTGTCAGAGGGAGAAAGGACTGAACTTGACCGCCTGAAGCCTGCCCGGTGCGCCAGGTCCGCCCCAAGGCACCACGCCATTCACCACGCCCAGTTCGATTACGCCCATATTCGTTCGCGGTCCGACGGTGTTTCCGTCGACCTCGAAATGCGCGACGACGCTCGTCCCTCAAGGAAATGTGAATGTCCAGTGGCCGACGTTGGGCCAACTGACGCTCGTGCTGAGCATTGCCACAGATCCAATACCGCCTTTGCCGCCGACGGTGGCGTGGTTGAGGCTCGCGCTAAAGACCGTGGTGCTTGCCGCCGGTGTGACCGTCACGTTCAACTCCGTAAAAGCAGCAAGATCTGAATGGACACTTGGGCCCGTGCTGTTCACAAAGTCGATAATACCGATCGTGTGAACTCCCGCGCTTGGAAATGAGATGCCGAAAGTCGCTTGGGCCACGCCGTTCACCACGACCAGATTCACTCGCGTTCCGACGGTGTTACCGTCGACTTCGAACTGCACGCTGTCGCTCATCCCTCCCGTAAACGTGAATGTCACGCTCTGGCCAGCGGTGGGCGAGTTGACGCTCGCGCTGAGGGTACCGACAATCCCTTGTCGGAGGGTTGTCGATTTGGCGTTGGTAATGACAGTCGGGGATACTGAGGGCGCGTGGGCCGCGATTAGTACGTCGTAGGGGCCGCCAGCGTCAGGGACATTGATGCCGGTGAAGACTGCCGGAGTTAGTGGGTTCCCGGACAACATCTGCCGATTTTCGAGAAACTCGAACCCCCGCGTGCGCGAACGTCGCGTGGAACGGCGGCTTGCCCTGCGGGTCTTTGTGTGCGATCCCCTTCCCAACGACAAATTTCGTAAGAAATCCCACCACACAATCGATCTCTCAAATCGGAGGTAACCGAGCGGCCACCCGCGATGCTCCGTGCTTTAGCCGATAAGGGCCGAACGGGATGATTATACTGGCATTTACCGCCGAATCAAGAACTGCCAGGACTTGGCGCACCAAACCGACGTATATCTGGTCGATCAAACGATGGGCGTTTGTGCGTCGCATAACCTTCGTTTCTTGAGGCCCAGCCTACAGATCCACGCGTCACCCATTTTTTCAGCCAGATTAACTCCGAGAGTGCCTTCGCTTATGTCTTAATTGCAGCACCAAACGTCGGAGAGTTGCCGCAAGTCGCGTGCCGGGTTAGAATTATTGCGTGACAAACGTCTTCAAACCCGGCCTTCCTCAGTAGAGGCGGGGAAGACGACGATATGACGCACGTCGTGCTCGGCGGATTGCGCACGGCTTCGAAGTCCAGGTGTGCCGCTCGCATTACCTTCGCCAGGGAATCCAAGACATGGGCCTCATCCAGGTTTTTCGCCGCTTTGGGCGGGCCATGAGCCAGTCTCAAGGGAACCGGGGTTTGCGGCGGCGGCTTGCGGTCGAATCGTTGGAGCCGCGCGCCCTGCTCTCCGTCGCAGCGAGTCCGATTAGCGCCGCGACGCAGCATCTCACCGTAGCCGATTTGCCTGCCGCGACGCAGGAGGCCTTCTCCTTGGCAGTCCAGCCGCAGGTCAAGCTCACCGCGTCGGATGGTGCGGCGGACAACTTTTTCGGCGACTCGGTTGCGATTAGCGGGAACACGATGGTGGTCGGCGCGCCAGACGCCGAGGTTGGTGCCAAATCCGAACAAGGGGCGGCTTACGTATTCGTCGCCTCCGGCACCAGCTGGGTACAGGTTGCCAAACTCACCGCGTCCGATGGCTCGGCGAGCGACCAGTTTGGCTCCTCGGTTTCGTTCAGCGGCAATACCGTGGTGGTCGGAGCGGATGAAGCCACGGTCGGCAGCAACGTCTCGCAGGGCGCGGCCTACGTATTCGTGGAGCCCGGCTCCGGCTGGGCAAGCATGACGCAGACCGCCAAGCTCACCGCCGACGACGGCGCGGCCCAGGACAATTTCGGCTGTTCGGTTTCCATCAGTGGCAGCACTGTGGTGGTCGGAGCGGACAATAAGACGGTCGGCGGCAACGATGCCCAGGGGGTGGCCTACGTGTTCACGGAACCCGCCTTCGGCTGGAGAAACATGACGCAAACTGCCCGGCTCACCGCGTCCGGCGGCGCGACGGAAAACTACTTCGGCGGCGAGGTTTCGATCAGCGGTAACACCGTGGCGGTCGGCAGTTCCCTGGCCCGCGCCGCCTACGTGTTCGTCGAGCCCGGCTCCGGCTGGGCGAGCATGACGCAGACCGCCACTCTCACCGCGTACAACTGCGCGGCGTACGACAATTTCGGCGGCCATGTTTCGATCAGCGGCAACACCGTGGTGGTCGGAGCGCCCTCAGCAGATTTTGCCGTCCCCGGCGTCAGCGGACCAGGGGCGGCCTACGTATTCGTCGAGCCCAGCTCCGGCTGGGCGAACATGACGCAGACCGCGGAACTCACCCCGTCCGATGGCGAGCCAGGCGAAATTTTCGGCGGCTCGGTTTCGATCAGCGGCAATACCGTGGTGGTCGGAGCACCCCATCTTCCCGGAACGGACACACCTCCCTCCCCCCAGCGCACCAGGGGCGGCCTACGTATTCGTCGAGCCCAGCTCCGGCTGGGCGACCATGACCGAAACCGCTAGACTCATCGCGGTCGATGGCGCGGCGTCCAGCAGTTTCGGCGGCTCGGTTTCGATCAGCGGGAGCAACCTAGCGGTCGGAGCGACAGAAGTCGTCGACAGCACGCAGGGCGCGGCCTACGTGCTTGCAACAGTCAGAGCGACGACGATCACTTCCTCCGCGATCAAATCCGCGACCATCGGCCGCAAGTATGCCTACCAGGTCAAGACCAACGCCGGCACCCCGCAAACGATGACATTCTCGCTCGGCGCCGCGCCGGCCGGCATGAGTATCAACGCCTCGACCGGCCTCGTGAACTGGGTGCCGAACGTTTTCCAAACGGGATCGAGCACCGTGACCGTGCTGGCAACCGACCAGTTTGGCGATACGGCCCAGCAGACATTCAACATTAGCGTTTCCGGCGTTGCCACTCCGTACAATCCCTTCGCTCCCACGAACCGCGGTCTGGTCATCGTTGGCCCGATCCGCGGCGGATCCATCGTCTCTGCGACGGGCGGTCTCGCGCCTGTGACGGTTGAAGAGTGGTGACGGCAGGAATGGCTGGCTGGAAAGTCAGGTGGACTGTCAAATTTCCTGCCGGTCAAGAAAAACTGGCGGTTTCCTGGCTTTTTGATGCCGGGTATGTCGCTTCGACGCGGCGGAGGGGGTGACCGCCGTAGGTTGGCGAGCTGACGGCGTTCCGAGAAATCGGTGGTTTTCAATCTGGACGTGCCACCGTTCCAGGCATCTGCAGCTTGAACAACGCGCGTGCGTTGTCATGGAATACTGCCTGGTGGTGTTCCTCCGGGAAAATGAGGCGAACGACATCCCGGTAGACTCTCATGGGGGCTCAGCGGCCAGTCACTCCCGTACAGGAACTTGTCTGGCCGATCAGAAGACTCTATGCTCCTTTGAATCGGTTCGATTTAACGGTGCAGGAGTCCACGGCGGTCAAAGTCCGTGAAGAAAGCTTCGTCCCCGACAAGCAGCCCTGACAGGTCGGCCCAGACATGCTCATTTTTGCAGAGAACTTCCGCCGCATCGACGACCCAGGGGTTGCCGAAGTGCGCGATGACAAAGTTGACTCCGCGATAACGCCAGTTATTATTCCGGCGGGGTCGCTAGTGTCAAGGGTTTTCGCCCCAGAACGGAGATTCCGTCGTGATTCCGACGAGGGTTTTCGGAGGGAGGAAGATGCTGTTTGCCGGTAGCCGGCAAGATCGGCAGAGGGGAATCTCAAACTGGCGTCGATTCCGATAAACCATGAGGCCTCATGCATGAGTCCTGGGGCTGGGAGGGGTGGCGGTGCCGGCTGACCATGAGCCTGACGCGGCGGTGCCGGAGGCGGCGAGCGATCTTGAAGTGGCGGGCTCACGGCCCGGGGGACCACTGCCAACGAGCACGGGTCGCGTGAACGGCAGGGCGTTCTTACGAGCCGGCTTCCAGTTGGGCTTGCCCAGTGGGGGCGGGATTGGCACTAAACGCCGCCTCACCCGCTTCATTTCTTTTCCATGTTCACGATCAGGCGGCCCAGGGGCTTGAGCTTCTCTTCCAGCTTCAGCACGGTCGATTTAACCATCGGGTTGGCGAAGAACGTTGTGTTCTTCTTGACGTTCTGGACCGCCGTGGCGGCCGTCTTGAAGACCTCTTTCAGGTCCGCCAGGTCGTCCGTGTGCTGGCAGGCCTCGACCTCGGCGGTCTGCTCTGCCAGCGTCCCCAGCACGGCGGTCGTGTCGCCCGCGTCGACTTCCATCTGACTGATCAATCGCTTCAGCGGCGGCAGCTTACCTTGCAGTTGCCTTGCCGTCGACTTGACGAGCACATCGTCCTTGAGGGGGCCGCCGTCGGCCTTCTCGAGGGCTGCCTTGGCCGCGGTCAGCACGCGGCGGAGGTCGGACAGTTCGTCGGTGTGCGCACAGGCGCCGACGTCGCGGATGCTGACGCTCAGCAACTCGATCGTGCGGGGTTTGTCCAGCGGCGGCTCCTCTTCTTCGGGTGGCGGCAGTAGATCGTCCATTTCCACCACCACTTCTTCGCCGATGCGAGAGTCGAGGTCCTCCGTGCCGAACTTCTCGAACGTGGCGGCGGCGCATTCGTTGATGGCCTTGAACGTGTCCGCGTCCAGGGGGACCCCTGCTTCGCGGATCTGGTCGAAGGCGTCGAACATCGCCTGGATGCCGCCCTTGCCGGCCTTCTCGATGATCTTGTGCGCCTGGGGACTTTTCGCCTTGGCCGACTTGACGGCGGTCTCGAACAGGGTCTTGATGTCGGAGGGGACTTTCTCGCGAAAAGCACGGAGGGTGGGGTCTTCGCCCTGGCTCATGCCGAGCTTGGCCTTGATCAGGTTCCCCAGGTGCAGGAGGGAACGGCCGTAGTCCTTGGCCTTGCGCGGCCGGGACTCGACCTCCTCGTTCCAGAACTTCTTCTTCCAGAACTTGCCCTTGAGGCGGGCCGACTCGGTCTCCATCTTGATGTACAGGCGTTTTTCGCCCTTGGCCGTTTCCACCTGCTGCAGCAGCACGGTCCGCATGCCGGAGGGGAGCAGCTTGCCCACGTCGCCGATCTCGCCCTCGTTGACGCCCTCGTAGAAATCCATGCCGCGGGCCTGGCCGCCCGTCTTCTTCTGTTGGTCGTTCATGTGGGACGAATCGCGGGCATAGACCGCCGAGCACTTGTCGAACATCTCGCGGAGGCGGTTGTCCGGGTCGGGGATGGTCAGGGCCCCGCGCTCGTAGGCCTCGCCGATCTTCTCCTCGGCCTTGGTCTTGATGAACCACATCATGTCGGCGACGTCTTCGGGGGTCGGCGAAAACATCTTGCCCAGCTTCTTGTTCTTGCTGATTTGCGCGAAGAGCGCCTTGCCCTTGGTGATCTTTTCGCCGACCTTGACGGCGATCTCCTCACGCTGCTTGTCGTTCATGTTTTCGAAGCCGGGGATGTCGTTGGGGAAGACCTTGGCCTGGCTGCCGTCGGTGAGGACCAGTTTCTTGGGCACCTTCTTGGCTGCGTTCTGGGCGGCCGTGGCGGCCGTGCGGGCATCGGCTTTGACCTTGTCGAGCAGCTTGAAGGCGTCACCCGGCGCTCTCTCGGCCACCTTGTCGGCCTTGGCCAGCTCGCCTTGTAGCCGTTTGAGCTCGTCTTCGTGACTGCGGGCCAGGTCCCCCTTGAGCTCTTTTTTCATGTGCGCCACGGCGCGTTCCAGGTGGTTCACCGCCTCGGCCACTTTGGCCCGGCGGATCTGGTAGTTGTCGCCGCTGGACTTGAAGACTTTCTGAAACGCTCGCTTGAATCCTTCGATGGATGGCATGATTCATCTCCCGGTTGATAGTGGTCGCGCAAGGTCCCCAGACTGGCAATTTCCCGGGGTCGGAACGGGGTTTTCCCGACCGCCGGCGGCATTCGGCAACGCGTCAGGTAACGGTCGCCAGCGCCTGCTTCATTTCGTCGAACGCCTCCTTAAGCGACGACTTGATGGTGACGGTGACGCCGAACGGATTGTCGTCGCAGGCAGCGACGCCTTCGTCGCTGTTGATGTGCTTCTGGAAACCGTCGATGATCGCCACGAGTTTGTCGGCAGCGGCCTTGAGCGCGGGACCGCCGGCGCTGTCGACGCCGCGGATGGCGGCCAGCAGGGGCACCTTGAAGTTGCCGGTGAGGGCATTGAGCCCGAACTCGCCGATCTGCTTCAACTCGTCGTCCGCCGACTCGCGCAGCGCCCGTTGCAGTTGCGTGATCTGGCTGTCCACTGTGTCGCTCGCGGCTTGCCAGGCGATCTTGGCCGCGGCCCAGGCGGGCACGAACTCGGGAGGCTTCCCTCCGCCAGGGGGCGGCGTGCTTGGGGGTCGGCCACCGGTTGGCGGCGGGACCGGCGGCGGGGCGGGCGACGTCTGCGGAACCGAGCCCTGTTTCGCCAGCGCGCCCTTGAGCAGGTTCGTGACGGCGGCCTGCAGCTTCTCTAGGATCTGGCCGGCCAGCGGCACTTTCCCCTCGGCGAGGCCTTCTTCCATCTTCTCGTAAAGCAGCTTGACCGTGTCGGCCTGGGGGCCGCCACTCTCAACTGCCTTGCGGAACGCCGGCTCGAATGCCTTGATTTTCGCACGCAGGGCGGCCACCTCGGGACTATCGGCGGTTTCCCCGCCTTGCTCTTCCTCTTCCTCTTTCTCAGCGGCGCCGATGTTGATGCTGCGGAACACCATGGCATTGGCGTCGCGCGATGCTTTCTGGATGCCCGTGGCGAGGTTGCTCGGAGCGTTGCCCTTGGGGACAACGTCAAGCTCGCCCGCCGGGTTGATCGACATTTTCCCCAGAATCTTGGTCTTCTTTTTGGCCGTCGCCAGCACTTCCGCGATTTCTTTCTGGGCAATGGGCTTCACGTCCACCAGCAGGACGGGTTTGCCATCCGCACCCTGGTCGCAAAAAAAGAAGAAAAAGGGCTTGTCATGGGCACTTTTCATCTTGTTCATGGCCTGTTTGAGATCCATGAGAGAGTTCCTCGCATTCCAGTTCTTTGAACGGTCCCTTCCAACAGGAAGATCGACACTGCTTCATCGCCAATTCCACATAGCAATTTACTACGGGCATCAAGAGGCGGCAAGTAGGGCCATTTTCGGCAAGATTTTCTGGCAATTCCATGACATGGGTCTCCAGCCCACGAAACTTGCCACGGGCAGTGCCTTCGAGCCATTCCTGGTATGCCTCGATTTGGCTGGCAAATAGGGCGTCATACACGGGTTTGAGGCCATCCCCTATGCGGCCCTCTGCGTCAAGTGTGCCTCACGAGAGGAGAGGCAGGGAGGTTGAGGGTGAGCGGCATTTGTGGGAGCATCGGGAGCGTCCCACGAGCATCTCGGGGCTGACAGTGGATCTTGCTCGGCTGAGCAAAATGTTGGGCCGCGGGCTCGACCGGATAGTTGCGAGGAAGGGGAAAACGCCCGGTTTGCCGAGAGATGGTGTTCGCGGATTGGGTTTGTATCGAGAGTCAGGCGGGAGTGTCAAATTGCCGACCAGTCAAGAAAAACTGGAGGTTTCCTGACTTTTTGATGCCGGGTATGTCGCTTGGACGCGGCGGTGGGGGTGACGAATGGCACTAGCTTAAGGAAGGCGACCACAATCGATCGTAGCGGCGTTGGCGTGCCACCACAAGCCGTTGTAGGCTGGCCGAACGCTTCACGCTTAAGCTAGTGCCATTCGTGGGGGTGACCGCCGCAGGTTAGCTGGCCGGTCGTTCCGAAATTAGGGTAATTTGATAAGAACCCCGAAAAAGGGTTGACTTGATGTGACAATCGGGCAACTGAAGAAGACCATCACACCGGAACGGATTCAGCGCTGTCTTTGCGATGTGGCAGCACGGGCATTTTATCTACGCGGCCGAAGTTACCGGATGTGCAATCGCACCACCTATCGTTCGCGTTGTGGTTCGGATCTTCCCGTCTTCCCTGCCGCCTGTAGCGTCACTGGTCCCAGCAGGCCCGATCTCAGCAGTGGCGAATCGGGATGATAGGGGTTCCATGTGGTCCAAGTGAAACGTTTCTCTTGCAGTAAGCCGGCGTCGCCAATGAGCCGGTTCACCCATTGGTTCGCCACCACCAGTTGTAAATCGTTGAGGCCTGGCCGAACCACGCCCGTAAGTTCGATCCGCCATGGCGCACACCAGACGATACCCAGCCTCTTACCGTTGAGACGGACTTCGGCCAGTTCCTTGACTCGCCCCAGGTCGAGATAGATCCTCCGATCCTTAATATCCGCGGGGAGATTGAAGGTCTTGAGATAGGCGGCCTTGCCGGAGTAGTGTTTGATGCCTTCCTCGGGACGTTGAGCCCAATCATCCAGATTGTCGAACATCAGCGGTTTATCCGGCCCACCCCAGTGAGGATCGAACGATACCTGCCAGTGACTTGTCAGATCAGCGATAGATTTCAATTCTTCGAAGTTCCTGCCGGTTCCCGTCCTCGACCCTTGGTGGGCCGCGTGCCGGAACACGACGAAGAAGGATTGCCCGGGGGCGAACTCCAACGGCACGGTTATGCGGCCATTTCGCTGCTCGTATATCGGCAGATCGCGGATCTCGCCCGTTACCGCGTCCCATAGCTCGGGCTGGCGGCCCGTCACGCGGAAGGTGCAGTCCTGCTGGCGCGCACGGCCGGCTTGGTTGGAGACGAAATACAGATCCGCCTCCCCCACGCGGCGGTGAGTGTAGGCCAACATGTTGTCGCTATTCTCCTTTCCGGACATACCATACTCGAAGTCCGGCGGCGTACCCATCTCGCGCAGCACCTCTATTTCCCGCGCACAACTCAGGTAGGCGGCCACGCCGCATCCGGCGGTACTCGATGCGGGCCTTTCGGGACCGCCCCAGAACACGCGGCCAAGCCCACAGACGCGACCCTTGCGGCTCGCCGCGGTGTCGGGGCCCCAGAGTTCCTCGGCAATCTCCCGCACCTCGCCGCGGCTTGCCGGATAGCCCACCAGTCCCGGCGCATCCTCCGGTTTCAACCCCATCACGGTGGCCCCGGCCTGGACCAGCTCCCGCAGTTTGCGGATCGTCTCGGGCCGCATCTCGCGATGGTACGTCACCAGCAGGCGGTATCGCATGCCCGAGGGAAGGATGATCCAGCCGTTCGCCACTTTCGCGTCGCGCAACACTTCGGTGGTCAGGCCGTGGTAGTCATATCCGGCGGCCCGCAATTCCGGGTGCCGCGGAAATTCCGGCGTGACGCCGTCGCCCGTGAACATGCACACATCCATCACCGGCAAACCCTGCTGGAGCATGAACTGGCAGCGCGTGAGGTATGAAATATATCCGGTGGCCAAGTCGAACCATGTGTTACGGCGGTCGAAATGGATGCCCCAGGGGCCAAGCGTGTTGCCTGGCCGCTGGCTGAGCGAGGGGCTGTGGGCCCAGCAGTGGAAAGCGAAGCGGTTGATGCCCTCGGTGAGCCAGAGATCGCCCCAGGTACGGAGATAATCGGGCGTTTCTTTCCAGGCATGGGCGTGATCGACGCCCGTGAATGCCTCCGCCCAAACGACGCCGTTCAGACCGTACGTGTATGCAGCCGAGGCTTCGCCTTTGGCCAGATGAACCTCGGGTCCAATCGGTGGATTCTCGGCATAGTGCTGCGTGCGGCGTTCCGCAAGAAAGTTCCCCACCGGCTCCGACACGTGCCCGCCATATTGGATCTGGTCGAACACGTCCGGGATGAGGTGTGGTTCCGTGGTCAGCGCAACCCCTTCGCCGCGGCACAGGTCGCGAAAATGGCCGCCGATCCCCTCGGCGAAAAGGTTGGCACGGACGCGGCGGAAATCCCAGAGGAACCGTGAAGAGATTTCGGGGCTGTCTACGATCCTGCCCAGCACAGCCGGCAGGTACGGCAGCGGATCATATCCGCATCGCCGCTGGAACTCAGCGCGGAACTTCGGCGTCCAGGTTGGCGGGCCGAATTCGTAGCTGTCGACATGAGTCCAGCCGACCACGCGTCGCGCCGCGGGGCCGCACTCGTGGAGCACGCGCAGGACAAACCCTCGCCAGTTCTCGTCGACCGCCTCCGGGCTGAGCTTGTCACACTCCCAACCGCCTTCATCGTTAGTGATCGGATGCGGACGGTCTCCAGTCGAACCGTGGCCGAGCACCTGCACGGTCCACGTTCCAGGCGGTACCTGCCACACAAGGCGACGCGACGCGTCGACTTTGTCGGCAAGATTCACAACCGTGCGGCTGCCCAACCGTTCCTCGTTGTGCGGCGACGGCGGTCTTTCGCCCTTTTCGAGCAGCCGGACTTCAGCAATCTGAACATTCCAGGCTTCCTGACCTTGAAACGGATGTGAGGAGGCGATCAGGAGGCGGAAGAACCGCGACGCGGCCGCGTCGAATGGCACGGTCTTGGCAACTTCCGGCGCCATCTCGAAACGGGAGACCGTTTGGTACTCCTTGCCGTCCTTGGATGTCTGCAACTGGCACTCCCGCGGGCCGCAATCCTTGAACGGAACGACATATAGCGCGGCTGCTTGAAAAGGCTGTGGGAAGGCGAAGACGACCGATTCTGGCTTATCCTTGGTCGGACCTTCGCCCGGCTTGGTGCCGTGGGAGACCCAGCGTGAGGCCGTGTCGCCGTCCAAGGCGTTGGCGATGTCGAAACCAGGCTGGGTCGAGCCGGCGGTCACTTTGACCCCAGCCGCGAGCATCGATTCTCTACCGCGGCCGTGTACCGCGTAGGCGAGCACGCCGACCAGGGTGTCGTCTTGGCTCAGCACGATTTCCCAGCGGCTTGGCCCTTGAAGTCGGACCTCCCGGATCAATTCCAGTCGCTGCATGCTGTGCTGGGGTTTTACCCAGGGGCCGCCGCTGTGCGACCAGCCGCTGCCGTTGGTAAGGTTGATTTTCAGCCCCAGGCGGTCGGCCTCCCGAATCGTGTGCCGCATAATGTCCCACCATTGTGGACTGAGGAACTTGACACGCTCCTTCACATTCCCGCCAAAGCCGCCGCCCCACATCCACAGCGCCCCGCCCATGCCGACCCGGTGCATTGCTTCCAGGTCGGCGGTGATCCCCTCCTTAGTGACGTTCCCATCGAGCCAGAACCAATACACCCAGGGCCGGGCCGAATCAGGTTGACTGAAAAAATCCGTGGCGAGATTTTCCGCCTCCGGCGCATCAGCGGCGCGGAGCGCGCCCAGCGGCGCCAACAGCAGGGCGGTGAGAATGAGGACTGGGAGTGTGTTCCTGTGTTTCATTTGAATTCTCCCTTTGCGTTTTGTTTGACGGTTTCTGACATTGTGGACTGGAACTGGTAGGTTCCCGAGCCGACGGCATAGACGGCCGTGTTGCTTTGTATTCGAAGGAATTTCACGCCGGGCACTTTCTCGACTGACTTGCCGGATTCGGTCACTCCGGCGGGGTCTTTGGCCGGGACATACACCGTCGCCGTGGTGTTGACCGGAATCGTGACGTCCATCGTTAAACTCTGGCTTTCCCGCTTCCAATTGCTGACAATGCGGCCGTAGAGTGAGTCGTAACTGCACTTGACCCACGCCAGATCGCCAACGACCGTGGGCTTGATGATGATCTTCTTGAAGCCGGGCCCTGACGTATCGGACGAGATGCCGCCTACTCCGCGGTAGAACCACTCTTCGATGTGACCCAGCATGCAGTGGTTCTGTGATGTCGCAGGGTTGGCGTCCCAAGTCTCGATCAGAGAGGTGGCACCCTTCTGCAGTTGGTAGACGTAGCCCGGCCCGTCGTGTTGGAGCAGCATATCGTATAGTACATTACCGCGCCCAGCATCGGAGAGTGCTCGTACAAGGTAGTTGAAACCCACGTCCCCAGCCGTAACACGGTTGCCACCGTCTCGGATCTGCGACACCAATCCGTCCAACACCGCAGCGCGATGGTCTTCCGTCACGAGCCCGAGCACCAACGGCATGGCGTTGGCCGTCTGGCTATTGCGGTCATATTGGTTCGTGTCGGGATGAAAGAACCTTCGATTGAAGGCATCCTTCACCGCGCTCGCCTGTTCATCGAACTGGCGCGCCTCGCCGCTCTTACCGAGCAGCGCCGCAGTTTCCTTCAGAATCACGAGGTCCTGATAGTAGACCGCCGTAGCTGTTAAGGCTCTCGATGTGAGCTTTGATTCACCAGGGGCCCCGGGACCGACGTCGCACCAATCGCCAAGGCCGTGCGAGACAAGGTTTTCATTCGCGGTGCTCTTTAGGTATTCGACGTATCGCTTCATCCCATTGTAGTGCCGCGTCAGCAACGTGCGGTCGCCGTACATTTGGTAGACTTGCCACGGCGTAATGACGTAGGCGCTTCCCCATTCGGGCGAGTCGCGAAAGCCGCCGCTGAAGACGGTGTACTCGGGCGCGATGTCGGGCACTAGGCCGTTGGCAAGCTGTGCCTCACGCATGTTGTCGGCGATCTTGGCGTAGAACGTGGGGACATCGTAGTTGTACATGACGCAGCCCGCCAGCAGGTGCGAGCACTCCAGCCAGCCGAGCTTCTCGCGGTGCGGACAGTCGGTGAGCACGCTTTGCAGGTTACTCTCGATCGCGGCGTCGATCAGATCGTGTACCTTATTCACGAGCGGATTGGCGCAGGTGAACGAGCCGACGGTCGCCGCCGACGAGCGCACGAACTGCGAGGTCAGGGCGACGATCCGCGGCGCAGCGCCGGCGCCGTGCGCGGAGGTCTCAACCTGCAAGTAGCGCGAGCCGTAATAGAAGAAACGCGGCATCCACGTCTCCAAGCCCTCCCCTTTCAGCGTGTAGGTGTAATACGCCGGCCCGCCGCAACTGCCCTGCGAGACGCCGTTCTCATTGAGCAGCTCACCGGGCGTCATCCGCACGCTGGCGCCGGCCGGACCCTGTACCGTCAGCTTCGGCATCGAGGCGCAGTTCTGCCCGAAATCATAGATCCACACGCCGCGCCTGCTCTGCGTGACCCTGAGGGGCTGGTACTCCTTCATCACCTTGATAGGCGGTGCGGCCTGCGCCGAGAGCCGCCCGCCCGGCCCGTCGACCACCACGGCGGGCTTGAACACACCCGCCTGGAAACCCGCCTTGTCCCAACCCGGCATCTCCTTGCGGGCGTCGTAGTCCTCGCCGCCATAGATGCAGGAGAAAACCACGGGACTAGGGGCCCAGGTCCAGGACGCGTCGCTGGCAACCAGCGTGGACGTTCCGTCGGCATACTCGACATCCAGGTGCAGAATGACCTTGGGCGGGCCGAAAGATCCGCTGAACTTCACGTAGCGGCCGCCCGGCACGTTGTACATGCCGTTGCCCAGCATCACGCCGAGGGTATTCCGGCCGCGCGTGACTTGCGCGGTAACGTCATAGGCCGTGTAGAGGCAGGTTCTCCGATAGTTGGTCCAGCCGGGGTCGAGCACGCGGTCGCCGACCTTCCGACCGTTCAGGCGAAGCTCGTAGAAACCCAACCCGCAGATGTATGCCACCGCGCGCTTGATTTCCTTTTCAGCCACAAACTCCTTGCGGAGCTGGATCGAGGGCGACTCGGTCTTGGCCGCCGCGCCGATCCACCGGGCTCGCCAGGCCTCCGGCGCGAGCAAGCCCATCGTCCATGTCGCAGTTTCGCTCCACGCCGATGGGCTCCCGCGCTTGTCCCAAACTTGCGCTTTCCAGTAGTAGCGCATCCGCGATTCCAACGGCTTGCCGGCGTATTCCACCTGGTTCTGCCGGTCCGAAGTGACTTGGCCACTGTCCCAGAGGTCTCCCTGGTCCCGGGCCAGCCGTTCGGGCGTCGAGGCCACCAGCACACGGTAGCCGGTCTGTACCTCGCCGCGTCGGTCGGACTTGATGATCCAACTCAGACGCGGCGCAAGGATATCGACTCCGATGGGATTCGTTCGGTATTCGCATCGCAGTTCTTGAACTTCGGCCGCATTCAAGACAGCGCTGCCACAAAGCACGCCCAAAACCGTCACTAGCGTCATTTGCCTGAAATTGACTGTTGTTGTTCTCATCGTTCGATCGATTATCGCTGGTCTCAACTGGGATTTTGCCTCGGCTTTGCTCGGCACTTGCACCGAGCACCCGAATTGCCCAATATTAGCCGGTTCGCGCGTGGTTTTCTACGTTACGAGCCGATTTTCCGTCCAAGATTCAGCCTGTGGGGCGGCTCGACGCTCGCTCAATCCGCCACGGTGGCCAAGACGTTTGTCTGGAGAATGGTTCGTTTCATGACGCTGAGCTAATCCACCCGCCCTGCCGCAGATTTCCCCACAAACCCACTCCGAGTGTGCGATCTCGCAATTCAAACCGCTGGAACGCCGTGAACTTTGAGGTTTCCGGCAATGGTTCACCCACCATTGTACAGATGCGTCTCTTAGTGGCACTGTCGCTCACAGAAGCCAAGCTTCGCGACTGCTTGCCTGCGGAGGGGCACACCGCCGCGCGCAATCGCCATCAGAGGGCCAGCAGAACCCTGCGATTCAAACTGCACGCCAGTCAAGAAAAACTGTCGGTTTCCCGGCTTTTTGCCGCCGGCCTTGCCGTTCGACGCGGCGGTGGGGGTGACCGCCGCAGGTTAAGATGGGGATCGACGGCACCTTGGTCCGAGGAGACGGTGGATTATTGGGACGACTATGCGTTGGCTCAAGATGCTGCACCAGGACGAAGGTTATCCACCGGCTGCCCCAGTAATTCCGCTCAAGAAACATAAGCCTGACGGAGAACATCGGGTGCATCGAGCGGCTGGCGATTCACTCCTGCCAGCACCAGGCACTTCGGGCAAAGTCCGGCCGGCGAGCCGGCGGGAATCTCGCTGCCGCCATAGCTGAAAAAATCCTGCGGATGCGAATACGTGCCGATACATGAGTGCCAATTGGCAGCAGTACCTATTGTTTGCTCCGAGATCAATTTTGAACGGGCGGCGTCGCGGGCGCGGTAGTGGACTTCGGCTGAACCTTCGTGTCAGTACCGACGTTCCAAATGATCAGAGCCGTAACGACCACTCCTACACAGCTCAAAAGCGCTAGCGATATGACTGAGACCGCGATGCCCGCCTTGCCTGGCGTCGTGCGCCTGCCGACGATCCCGCAGATGAACGCCGCCAACTCTAGAACGAACAACAGAGCGACACAGAGCATGAAATAGCCTTCCGGCGGGTGCAGGACCTCTGCCAGCAGAACCCCGCCTAGCGCGAGCAGTACCGGCACGACCATGCCGCCGATGGCCATCCAGAGGCTGATTCGTCCGACGCGGTTGAATTGATCCGAGGCGCTCTCCGGCGCGTCCGGCATGCATGTGTTTCGTACTGCCCGTAAAGCGCCGATCCTTATCCGCAATGCGATGATCAGGAAGATTGCCGTGAGCGTGAGGCACAAGGCAATGAGCGCCGCCTTCTGTCGACCGAAGTTCGGCCCGCTAAAACCGCCGCTCATGCCACAACGCGAATAATCGGTCAGCGAGTTTTGGCACGCAGCCGCGAATTCCGGTGACGAGGTCGGCGCCATCGTGTCATAACGCTTGAGAAACGATATGAATTCTTCGGCCTCTGTCAGCGCGGCTGGATTCCTCGTGTCAATATTGTGGTCCGCCAGCCATTTGAGCCATTGCTTGCGATCCAGGCTAGTTTCCGTGCTCGAGTCGCGTTGTGCCCACGGCCCCGGTAGCTTCACGCTCAACGTAGACTGTGAGCCTTCATTGCCGGTCACGGCAACGTGCAGCGTCATGGTGGGGGCGTCCGGGTGAGCCGGCCCGATCATGCGTTCCTTCCCCCGAAACTCGCCTTCGAGCACCAGAAGATTGAATGCCTTCGACTTCGGCTGGAAGGTGAGCTTGATCTCTTGAGAATAGGGCTCCGTCCAGAACTCGACGATGGCCGCCACGCCTGCCAAGAGGCATGTCAGATAACCGGCCGCGGTTAGCAACAGCTTGTTGCGCACCTGCCGTTTCAAATCGTTGGGCAAGTCGCGAAAGCGAGTTTTGGGCGATCGGGATGACGTCCCGATGGAATGTGCCGTGGAAGCGCGGGACACGTTTTCGACGTCGGTCTTCAATTCGCTGGCGTGCTGATACCGCTTCTCCGGTTCCATCTCCAATGCCCGCAGCACGACTTCATCTAGCCGCACATCGATCTCGACTTTCTTCGACGGCGGCGCGAAGCGGCCGACTGGCAGCTCACCGGTCAGGAGCTCGTAAAAGACCACCCCCAGCGAATAGATGTCGGCGCGGTGATCGACGCTTTTGGTCCCTTCCATCTGTTCCGGCGCCATGTAGCGCAGCGTGCCCATCACCTGTTGCGTTGCGGTCAGCCTGTGGTCGGCCGCCTCCTGGCCCAACAGCTTGGCCAGCCCGAAGTCGGCAATTTTCACGCGCCCTCGCTTGTCGATGAGGATGTTTTCCGGCTTGATGTCGCGGTGGACGATCCCCTCGTCGTGGGCGAATTGCAGGGCATCGCAAATTTGCGGCACGATCGCCAATGCCTGCTTGGGGTCCATGTGGCCCGACTGGATCGCCTGACGCAGGTTCACGCCGTCAACATACTCCATCACGAAGTAGAACAGCCCATCGCCCGTTCGGCCAAAGTCATGGACGGCAACTATGTTCGGGTGGCTGAGTCGGGCCAGGGCGCGGGCCTCGCGGGTGAACCGCTCGGCGAAGGCCGGATCGGCACTGACCTCGGGTGGGAGGATTTTGACGGCCACCATCCGGTCCAGCTCCATTTGTCGAGCCTTGTAGACTGCACCCATGCCCCCTATGCCGAGGAGCTCGAGGATTTCCAATTGCGGAAATCGCCCGGCTAGTTCTTCGACCGAAAGCGACTCGAACCTAGAGGAAGCCGGACTTGGGGCCGTCGATGCAATTTGAGGTTTCGCCTGGTCCTCACTCTCAAAACCGGCTCGTACCAGGCAGTTAGGACACAACCCGGCGGGGGCGTCTTCAGGAACAGGGGCACCACATTTCGGGCAGATAGGCAGCTTATTCATCGCTTTTTCCTTCAACTGAAAGGTCGTCTACCTTTTAATACAGGGTTCCTTGGAGCCAGTAACACGGTTCCCTGCAATTATCCGCCCAAGGTCGCCAAAAGCCTCACGATCTCGTCATCCACTTCCGCTTCGTGGGCCACGGTCCGGGCAACCTCCTTCGGAAAAGCTGGCGATACCGCTTGCGCATCCGATACGCCGCCTGCTTGGCCGCCGCGGAGCTAATCCCCAGGGCTTCCGCCGCTCGGTCGTAGTCGACGGCGGTTGCCTCGCCTGCCAGAGTGGCTTTGAGCTGCTCGAAGTGCTCGGCTTTGCCGGCTTCAGCCAGCTCGATGCGCAGGCTTTCCAACACTTGATCCAGCAGCGTCAGCACCTACGCGCCGCTCGTAGAGCCTCTCCGCCGTTAGTTCGTGGGATGGTTCGATCTTGTACCGCGATTCACCCGAGTCAAGATCCAACGAAAACGGCGTCTTCCCCGCACCACGTTTCTCGACCCGTGCCTTTTCCCATTCGTTGCTGAGGAAGTTCTTGAGAGCCGTAACGAGAAAATCGCGAAAACGCCCGCGATGGTGATCGGCTCGGGCGATTGCTTGTTTTTCGAGCAGATGGGCGAAGAAAGCCTGTGTCAGGTCTTGTGCCTCATGGACGTCGTCAACGCGACGACGAACATACGCGTACAGCGGATACCAATAGGCCTCGCAGAGCTGAGCCAGTGCGATTCGCGCTTGGTGCTGGTCGATATCCCCAGCGGCCAGCACGACGCTCCATTGCGTGGTAGCGAAGAGCCTTTTCCCCTCTGCCAGCGGCATGTTGGACTGATCGGCGGACATGGCCAAATTATACACAGTCTCAAGATACCTTCCTGGAGTTCCCTTGAGCACCGGTCCCCCACAATCGAGCGAGTGTCGATGTGGTGTCAAGATACGTTCTTTTTTTGGGCAAGCGGGAACTGTGCTCGGGTTCACGGCCGAGGATCTCGGTAAGCGGAAGGGCAAGGATATATGGCGAGCGTGTCAAATCGCCGGCCAGTCAAGAAAAACCAAACGTTTTCAGACTTTTTCACGCCTGCCCTGTCGCTTACCTGCGGCGGAGGGGGTGACCGACGCAGGCAACCTGGACTGACGACGTTCCGAAAAATCGGTCGTTGGATGGTGAGTCTCGTAATAGGGATGAGTTGAAGAGACAATGGGTACCGAACAGGCCGTCAGGAGCCTATAGCTGCCAGAGCCCGTGGTGGATGCCGCCCTGGATGTAGATGGCAAACGTGCCGTGGCCAGGGATCTTCATTGGCGGGTGCGCGACATCGCCGCCGGCCTCCACCGCCGCGGCGAGGGCCGCTTCGATATCGTCCACCAGCCAATAGGGCCGCACAACCGGTTCCTCCGACTCGCGCATAGGCGACCTCACCCCCACCAGCCCGTCTCCCGGCAGCGCGGCCGTCCGTGCGTCGCCGAGCCCGGCGTCCGGCTCGCCGAACCGCACGCCGTTCGCTACGGCGTACGCGGCGCACACCGCGTCGACCTCCTTAGTCACGATTTCGAGGTAGTGGATCTGCATGAGTCATTCATCTCCCGTTATCGATGACGCCCGCGATCAGCCTAACAGGTAGCCATCGTAAGGACGAACGGAAAGCAAGCGGATTGAACAGAGACTTTTTCATGTGGGAAATCTCCTTCGGTGTTTACGATTTCTTCATGCGGCCGTCGACCTTCCGCAGCTTGTTTTCCCCGCCTGTCAGGCTCTTGTCCAGCGGCCACTTCCACTCCCACGAGCCGTCCCACTCGCTTCGTCTCGGGTCGTGGCCGGGCGTCTTTTCATACTTGACGTTCGCGCGGGTGCGATACGTGGCTCGCAGGCGATCGCCCTTAATCTGGACCAGGAAAAAGCCGGTGGTGGTCTGACCGTCGTTGATGCAGGTCCACTTTCTGGTTTCGCCGCGCGGGGCCCACTCGTGAAGCCCCGTGCCGCTGTGGCCGTACAGATAGAGGACGACGTTGTAGTCCTTGGCCATGTTATAGGCGTTTTTCCAGTCCTCGGCGATCCACCAATCGGTGTCGAAACCGCAATGGGCCATGAGCACCACCGGCCGGCCGCTACGGCCGACGTTCTTCGCTAGGTCCTCCTTCATGAAGGTCAACGAGCCCTGCGGGTCGTGCCACACGGCCGAATAGTGGACCTTGGGGTTCTGCTTGTCGGCGGGATAAATATTCAACTGGATGAAATGTACGTCGTCCCAGTCCCACGAGTAGTGCAGGCCGTTGGCCGAGACGTCCGAGATCATTCTCTTCTGCATCCGAATCTCATTCCGCTGTTTCAAATGGGTCTGGAAGCTGAAGTACTTTTCCTTGCCGATGGGCGGGCCGTCGTGATTGCCCCAGCCCTCGAAGGTCGGGTACTTGACATGACCATCGGTGCCGTCGAAGCCGAACTCCTTGAGCCAGGTCTTGTACTGCTCCTCGCTCCAGTTCTTGCCGTTTTTCATCATGTCGCCGTCGTCGATGCAGTCGCCGAGGCACATCACACCGCGGGGCTTCTCGAACGCGTCGCCCCCAAGGCTCTCCGGCCACTTCATCTCCGTGACCTTGTTCATCTCGTCGATTGTCTCGTGATCCCACTCGTTATTGCCCGGTCGCTCCACCGTGCGGATGTGCGAGTCCGAGGTGGAAATGAACGTGACGTTGCGGTTGGGGTTCAGCGGCACGTCGCCCGCTTGGGCGGCCACAATCCAGGCCGGAAAGGCGGCCAGCAACATCGTCAGTAAAAAGCTATTCACGAGCAATCTCTTGGACATGGGGGATGGTGTGTTGGAGGAGGGAAAGAAGGTGGGAGGCGAAGACGGAACCGCGGGCTGAAACACGTCAGTGCTCGATGCACGATCAAACACCTCACACGAACAAAGGTTTCGGCACCGCGCCAAATATGCTCATTGGAACCACGTTTCATCGCGATGCCTTTTCCAGCTTGTCGGTTCGTGCCGGGAAGGGGACCGTCCTGGACATCACCTTGGCTTGCCAAGTCTGCCAATGGTCGCGGGAATGGATGCCGATCATCCATGTTAGCAAGGCGGTGCGACACTTTCCAGCCGGCGAATGATTCCCGGCCCACGATTCAGCCACTCGGGTGGTTACGATCTGCGTCTCGACGCGACAGAGGCGATCCAGGTCGGCCTGGAAGGTCCGGGTGGGGTGACGTGGGCGGGGAGGATTTTGCTCGGCTGAGCAAAATCCAAGGGCAGCCGTTCATTCCTTCTCCAGGGCGCGAACAACGGCCTGGGCCACGCAGATCGCGATGGCCGCTGACAGCCGAAGCTGCCACGCGGGCCGTCGAAGCTGGCGAGCTGGCCGGCGGTCGTTCTCGACGTCTATCGCGAAAGTCAGGCGCGAGTGTCAAATCGCCTGCGGGTCAAGAAAAACAGGAAGTTTTCCGACTTTTTGATTCAGGCCGTGGTTCTTCGCTGCGGCGGTGGGGGTGTCGAATGTCACTAGCACCAAACGGTTTTTTGGCTTTTGGTGTTAAGAAAGCAGTGTCAGGGTCCGGCACGGGGTAGATGAGGAGAAAGCGAGAGGATGAGTTGTCGATTGTCGAGCCAAGGAACTCGATGTTGCGCGGCATTGAATTGGTCGATGTAATCGACGAGCAAATGCTGTGCGGGGAATTCTTCCAGGTAAACGATCAGCGCCCTCGGAGTGCAGTACATGTCACCTTTGAGGTTGAAGAACATGCGACGTAGCGTGTCGACGAATTTGCCGGTGAGCGTTGGCGACACCGTCTCGGCAAACGCCGCACATGCATTGTAGAGCAGGCAAGCCAGCCATCCCATGAGTTGGGGCGGACCGCGGTGGAACCGTGGATGATGGCGATCGGGGCTCTCCTTGTCGTAGCCGCAGGGAACGGCATTGAGGGACTCACCATGGACCTGCACGCGAAAACCTTGTTCATGATGTTGGCGGAGGCGAAACCCGTCCAGCACTTCGCCCGCTTCGGCGTCACTGCTGGTATACATTGGGTGCCAACGGTCCTTCTTTGGCCCGCGGATCACCTGTCGGCAGACGATCGTGCGAACGGCATTCTCCTCGCTTTCGTTCTTGAGCACCGTCCGGGTTTCGGCCACGCGAATCTCCTTCGGCGGAGCCCCCTTACAGACGCCCGGTTCCTCGTAGCTGGTGAACGCCTCGGCCGGTAAACTTTTCCATCGCTCGACGCGGCTTGGATAGCGGCAAGCCCGCAAAGTGACTTCCAGGTTCTCGGTCGCCGCAGCCTGGTCCATCAGGGCCCGCACGTCCGCATCGCTCTTGCCGGCCCCGGCGTCGAACAGGGCGTGCAGCGAGGCGGGCTGGCCATAGCGCAGTACCCTGCGGGTCAGCAGTCCGGCGACATCGCGCAACTCGACGTTGCCCGGCGTGGCCTTGATGGTGGCGAAACGCCTCAGATTCACCTCGTAGCCCAAATACAGTTTCTCGCAACGCATGAACTTGTTGCGTGTGGTCACATAGCCCTTGGGGATCACGAATTTCTTGGTCCAGCGTGGAATCGAGTGTTCGTCAAAGCTCATCCGCAGGTCTTGCCCGTGCAATAGTTCCCAGGGGCTCGTGCGGTGACAGAAACGGTCCACCTCGTTCCACAGCACGTGCCGTCGCCAAGCGCCACGTCGTATCGCGAGGGACAACGCCGCGCGTCACCGGTCAAGAGAGCGAACCCCACGTCCTGCATCTGGTCCAGGTGAAAAACTCGCTCCAATCCGACGACCAAGGCGAAGACGCTGGTCAAGAACCCCCGATCGAGCGAACCGTAGTCGTCGCTAAAGCACTCGCGGGCCGTGGCGAGCCAAGATTGCACTTGGGACCACAGCAGGAAAGCCCCAGCATACTGGGTGTTCGCAAAAAAAAATTGTCGGGCACTACGGGCACGAGCCCACCCGGCGCATGCGCATCGAGCACCTCGGCCGCCACGCCTTCCACTTCCTCTCGGGAAGCAGTTTGCCGGACTTCCTCCAGGGAGCCACGGTCCAAGCCGCACTTCTTGAGAAACTCCCACAGGGCCACCTTGGAGACGCGGAATTCCCACGTGCGCTCGATGAAGTCGAGCAGGTCGTCCCGCGTGGCCTCGGGGTGGGTGAAGAGAAACTCGGCAATGGAGCCGGCATGGCGCAGCAAGAGCTTCCCGTACGGGCGGCCGTTGAAGCGCTGTTGAATCTGTTGGACCACTTGTCTCGCGGAGAGTTTCCGATGGCGGGAGGCCGACCGAGTGCTGATCCCAACCAGGCGTGCGATCTGAGCCACTTTCAATCCTGAATTGCAGTGGAGCAAAAAATAACCGGCGATCCGCGAACTGGAATAGTCCCCGCCGCTGGGCTGAAGGAAACTAAACGCTGCCTGGAGAACGGCCCGCTGTTGATCATTCAACTGTTCAGGCTGGACCTTTGCCCCACGCAACCATTGTTCGAATCCTTGACCTTCCTTGGCCATGGTGATGCCTCCTTGACTGTCGCATTCCCTGCCGCGGAAGTATAATTACAAGACCGCTCAAAGTTAATACCAATTCCCCAAAAAACCGTTTGGTGCTAAGCTTAAGGCAGGCGACCACAACGAGGCGTAACGGCGATGGCGTGCCACCACAAGCGGTTGTAGGCTGGCCGAACGCTTCACGCTTAAGCTAGTGACATTCGTGGGGGTGTCCGACGCAGGCAAGGCGGCCGGCCCTTGTTCCGAAAAGGGTTCCTTTTGGACACGTCCCGGAATACTTGGGGCGGTGAGACGGCTAGCCTCGGATCGACGGACTGCTGGGCTACGCCTAGCGGCGTAAGAAAACTGCCTGCAAAATGCTTGCATTGTTTTCTCCTTTCCTTATGATGAGGGGTCTTGCGTTTGCCAGGAATGGCTGTCTTATCGGGCCGGGGAAAACATCTTGAATTCTTGGTGAGGTGATGGTGCAGTCCGTTACGGTGGCTGGGCGCAATCGTGGTGTTGGGGTTGATTCCGGCATATAGAATAGCCTGGGGCGTAAACGCCCGACAGTCGCGTCCTTGCCCGGAACAGCAGCGGCACATACGATTTCTGGCCTGCCCAATTCATTGCGAGCAAGACCATGGCCAACGAACCGCAAAACCTGCCCTCTTCGCGAGAGGAGTTGTCGCTCGATGCCTTTGAAGCCTTGTGGCAGCGCGGCGATACTCCAAAGATTCGTGAATTCTTGCCAGCGAACGATGGCTCGGACGTCGCCGTTGTCACGGTCCGCTCTCTTGGAATTGGTCATGGTCGACCTTTGGCACCGTTGGCGGCAGGCGGGCAACTCCAAGGACCAGGCCGGTTCGAACCCGGCCGCGCCGCAGGCGGCAGCACGCCACGTGGCTGACGGATTTTCCCCTAGGCCCTTGCTGGAAAATTATGTAAAAGCGCATCCCGAGCTTGGTTCCTTGCAGGAATTGCCGCTCGATTTGATTGCCGAAGAATACCGGGCCCGTTTGCGCTGGAGTCAAGACGTGACGGAAACCGAGTACCTTGCCCGATTTCCGGCCCACTCCCCCGAGTTGCCGGCGCGTCTGGCGGCCGTCCGTGACGAGGTCCTCGAGGCCGCGAATCCGTCGACCTGCCGGACGGCCGAATTCGGCCCGCTGCACACACCTGCAAGGGCCCCGGCCGGCGAAGCGGAATCGGCAATCCCCCTCCCGCAGCACATCGGTCGCTACCGGATCGAGCGGATCCTCGGCCAAGGCAGTTTCGGCCTCGTCTATCTGGCCCACGACGACCAGTTGCAGCGCCTGGTGGCCATCAAGGTGCCGCACCGCAGGCTCGTCGCCCGGCCCGAAGATGCCGAGGCCTACCTGATCGAAGCCCGCACCGTCGCCAACCTCGATCATCCCAACATTGTGCCGGTGCACGATGTCGGCAGCACCGAGGACTGCCCCTGCTACGTTGTCTCGAAGTATATCGACGGCGCCTCCCTCGCCGCGAGAATCAGCCAGTCCCGTCTTCCCCTTCCTGAAGCCGTGGAGCTGGTGGCGACGGTGGCCGAGGCCTTGCACCACGCCCACGTGCAAGGTCTGGTGCACCGGGACGTCAAGCCGGGCAACATCCTGCTGGACAAGAGCGGCAAGCCGTTCGTCGCGGATTTCGGCCTGGCATTGCGGGAGCAGGACGTGGGAAAGGGACCCTGCCACGCGGGGACGCCGGCCTACATGTCGCCGGAGCAGGCCCGCGGCGAGGGTCATCGCGTCGATGGCCGCAGCGACATTTTCAGTCTCGGCGTCGTGCTTTACGAGCTGCTGGTCGGACACCGGCCGTTCAAGGCCGATTCGCAGGAGGAACTTCTGGACCAGATCGCCAATGTCGACGCCCGTCCACCCCGGCAAATCGACGATCACATCCCCAAGGAACTGGATCGCGTTTGCCTGAAAGCGCTCTCCAAACGGGCCTCCGAGCGATACTCGGCTGCCAAGGACATGGCCGACGATCTGCGGCATTTTCTCGCCGAAGCCGCCGCGCCGCTTCCCAAGTCGGCGACTCCTACGGTCGCGGACAGCCAACTCGTCAAAATCGTGCCCAAAGGTCTGCGATCTTTCGACGCCCACGATGCCAGCTTCTTTCTCGAACTGTTGCCGGGCCCGCGCGACCGGGATGGTTTGCCCGAGAGCATCCGTTTCTGGAAGGCCCGCACCGAGGAAACCGACCCGGACAAGACGTTTTCCGTGGGGTTGATCTGCGGGCCATCGGGCTGCGGCAAGTCGTCGCTGATGAAGGCGGGCGTGTTGCCTCGACTGTCTGGCGACGTGCTTGCGCTGTACGTCGAGGCCACGGCCGAGGAGACGGAAACGCGCCTCTTGAACGGCCTGCGGAAACACTGCCCTGAGGTGCCGGCGAACCTCGGGCTGAAAGAGACGCTCTCCGCGCTTCGCCAAGGCCAAGGCATTCCCGCCGGCAAGAAAGTGCTGCTCGTCATCGACCACTTGGAGCAATGGCTGCACGCCAGGAAAGAAGAAGAAAACGCGGACCTCGTGCAGGCCTTGCGGCAGTGCGACGGCGGCCGCGTGCAGTGCATCGTGATGGTGCGGGACGACTTCTGGATGGCGGTTATCCGCTTCATGCGCGAGTTGGAGATTCGCCTCGTTGACGGCCAGAACTCCATGGCCGTCGATCTCTTTGATATCGATCATGCCAGGAAGGTGCTGGCAGCTTTTGGACAGGCCTTTGGCAGATTGCCGGAGACGGTCAGCGGGGCCGGCAAGGAGCCGAGCGACTTCCTGGACCAGGCCGTGTCGGCATTGGCCCAGGAAGGCAATGTCGTCTCCGTGCGGCTGGCCCTCTTTGCCGAGATGATGAAGGGCAAGCCGTGGACCCCCTCTTCTCTCAAAGCGGTGGGCGGCATCGAAGGCGTCGGCGTGACTTTTCTGGAAGAAACGTTCAGTGCCGCCACAGCCCCGCCCGAACACCGTTATCACCAGAAAGCCGCACGGGCCAGCCTGAAAGTCCTGCTGCCGGTATCCGGCACCGACATCAAAGGTTCCATGCGGTCGTATGCCGAGTTGCTGGAAGCCTCCGGCTATGGCAACCGTCCCCAGGACTTCGAGGATCTGATCCGCATCCTTGACAACGAGCTCCGCCTCATCACGCCTACCGACCCGGAAGGCAAGGAAGCGGCCGGTGATGTCCCCGCCCAGGCACAGGCCGGCGGCAAATACTACCAACTGACCCACGATTACCTGGTCCACTCCATACGGGATTGGCTGACCCGCAAGCAGAAGGAAACCCGTCGCGGCCGGGCTGAACTCTTTTTGGCAGATCGAGCGGCGGTGTGGACCGCCCGCCCGGAGAACCGCCAACTGCCGTCGCTGGTGCAATCGTGGCAAATCTGCTGGCTGACGGACAGAAAGAATTGGACGCCGCCGCAGCGGACGATGATGCGAAAGGCGGGGTGGGTGCATGGCGTGCACTCGGCCATCGTGGCGGCGGTACTGGTCGTTCTCCTTTTCGGATTCAGGGAAATCACAGGACGGTTCCAAGCCGATTCGCTTGTCGCACAACTCCTTAAGGCCGACATCGCCCAGGTCCCCGGCATTGTCGACAAACTGGCCCGCTATCACCTGTGGGCCAACCCCCTGCTCAAGAGAGAATATGATCGGGCAGAATCCGGCTCCCCGCAAAAGCTGCGTGCCAGCCTGGCCCTCTTGCCCGTGGACCCTGGCCAAGTCGAGTATCTTGTTGACCGGCTATTGGGCGACGACCAGCCCTACGAGGTTCCGGTGATCTGTGACGCCCTGGCCCCGCACAAAAACGCATTCTTGCTGGAGGACCTGTGGGGCTTTCTGGAATCGCCGGAAAAGGGCAAGGAGAGGCAGCGGCTGCGGGCGGCGGCAGCGCTGGCGAAGTACGACCCCGAAAGCGAAAAATGGGCGAAGGCCCAGGAGTCGGTGGTCGATGATCTGGTGGCCGAGCCGGTGGTGCATTCCTCCTTGTGGATCGAGTTGCTGCGTCCGGTGGGGAAGAAGCTGCTGCCTCATTTGTCGATTGTCTATCGCGATCCCGCCCGCGGGGAAACGGAGCGCTGCCTGGCAACGGTCATCTTGGCCGACTATGCCGCTGACGACCCGCAGGTTCTGGCCAATCTGCTCATGGACGCCGACGAGAAGCAGTTCACGGTGATCTATCCGAAGTTCCGGGCAACCGGTGAACAGGTCTTGCCCGTGATGGCCGCGGAGATCGATCGGAAACTGCCCGCCGGTGCGGAGGACGACGCCAAGGAGAAGCTGGCGAAACGGCAGGCGAATGCGGCGGTGGCCCTTTTGAAGATGAACCAGCCCGCCAAGTTATGGCCGCTGCTCCAGCACGGCCCCGATCCACGGGTGCGGAGTTACTTGATTCACCGCATGGCCTCGCTCGGTATCGAGGCAGGCGTCATCGTGCATCGTCTCGACGGCGAGCGGGACCTCACGATCCGTCGGGCGTTGCTCCTCGCTTTGGGGCAGTTCGGGGAAGCGGGCCTGCCGCCCGAGGAACGAAAGACTCTGCTGCCGGAATTGTGGGAGTTGTACGGCACGGATAGCGATCCGGGGCTGCACGCAGCGGCGGAATGGTTACTGAGGACATGGAAGGAAGAAGACTTTTTGCAGTACGTGAACGAGAAATGGGCCAAGGACCGGCCGCAGCGCCAGAAGCGGCTGGGAGACATCCAACAGCTTCTTGCGAGAGAAAAAGAGAAGACGCCGCCGCAATGGTACGTCAACGGCCAGGGGCAGACGATGGTCGTGATCCCGGGCCCGCTGGAATTCATGATGGGATCGCCACCCACGGAAACGGGCCGGCAGGTTGACGAGACGCAGCACAAGGTGCGGATCGCTCGGACGTTTGCCCTGGCTGCCAAGTCGGTGACGGTCCAGCAGTATCGGAAGTTCGACGCAAGCTACGAGAGCAAGAATCCCGTCTTCACGCGGAGGGGGGATTTACCGGTTGTCCGCATCGACTGGTATACAGCGGCAAGATATTGCAACTGGTTGAGCAAACAGGAGGGCATCCCCGCAGAGCAGTGGTGCTATGAGTTCAAGGAAGATGGCGTCAAGCCGAAGGCGAACTACTTGAGGGCGAACTATTTGAGTTTGAGCGGTTATCGCCTGCCCACGGAAGCGGAGATGGAGTATGCGATCCGCGCGAAGGCAACCACGAGCCGCTACTTCGGCGAAACGGAAGACTTGCTGCCGACGTATGCGTGGTACATGAAGAACTCGCAGGAAAAGACATGGCCGGCAGGCAAGCTGATGCCGAACGATTTTGGGTTTTTCGACATACAGGGCGATGTGAATACATGGTGTCAGGAAAGCTATCATGAGTATCCCCAGGGAGAGGAAACCACCGACAACCGGGAGGATGATCTGGCGGTCGACGTTAAACTGGCCCGTGTTGTGCGTGGCGGCTCGTTCGACCATCATGCGTCGAGCGTGCGCAGTGCCTACCGTGACTACTACTTGCCGTCGCTCCGGGACGTCTACGTCGGTCTCCGCGTGGCAAGGAGTTTGCCGCTTGGCTTACCCGCCGAAGGCAAGCCGCAATGAATGGAACGCCCTGCGGAATGTCGAGTGGCCCACTTCACCAGATCGTTCCTCTTGCCACGCAGACGCGCGGAAACGCATAGGCTCAGCCATTGCTAGTGGTATAAAATGGGCGACAAACACGAAAAACACCCGAATTTTGGCCACTTTGGCCAAATCTTTCGTTTCGCCCAGCGCAGAAACTACGGTCGGCTTTTCCAAAGTACTCGCTTGCCGAGGATCACGGTTGCGGCGATACTTAGTTTTTGTAAGGTGGCCGAGCCAGGGGAAGATTGACGTGCCGGATTTCTCGCATCTTGACGCCGAGGGGCGTGCCCGGATGGTCGACGTGGGCGGCAAAAAACCGCAGCGCCGCCTGGCCCGCGCCGCGGGCACGATCAGCCTGGCCCCCGCCACCTGCGACCTGATCCGCAGTCACGGCATTGCCAAGGGCAATGTCCTTACGGTCGCCCAGATCGCCGGAATTCAGGCCGCCAAGCGGACGGGCGAGCTCATCCCGCTTTGCCATCCGCTCAACCTGGATTACGTTGACGTGACGTTCGAAGTGGGCGACGGCAGCGTGACGGCCACCAGCGACGCCTCCTGCTGCGGGCGGACCGGCGTCGAAATGGAAGCCCTCACCGCGGTCAGCGTGGCCCTGCTGACGATTTACGACATGTGCAAGGCCGTGGACCAGCAGATGGAAATCGGCCCGATCGTCCTCTTGGAAAAGGTCAAGTTCGATGACGAAGGCTGACACGCCGGCCCGGCGGCGACCCGTGCACTGCCTCATCATCACGCTCAGCGACCGCGCGGTTTCCGGCGCCTACGCCAACCGTTCGGGACCGAGAACCCGCGAGCTTCTGGAATCTTTCTTTGCCGATCACGGCATCGATTCGACGATCGAGCACTGCCTTTTGCCGGACGACGCCACGCTGCTTCGCCGCGAGGTCCTCGGCGCTCGGGAGCAGGGCGTGGACGTGATCATCACGACCGGCGGCACGGGCGTGGGACCGCGCGATATCGCGCCCGAGACGATCGCCCCACTTTGCGAAAAGCTGATGCCCGGCATTATGGAACATGTCCGTGCCAAGTTCGGGGCGAACAACCCGCGGGCACGCCTCAGCCGCGCGATCGCCGGCGTGGCCGGAAGCACGCAGATCTATACCCTGCCCGGCAGCGTGCGGGCCGTGGAAGAGTACCTGCCGGAAATCCTCGTTACGCTGGAGCACATTGCCGAGATTCTCCACGGCGAGGATGGGCATTAGGATGCGACTTTATGCTGGCGCGCATAAAACTCTTTGGCCCGATGAGCCGGGCGGCGGGACAAGCCGAGCTGAACGTCACGTTGCAAGGCGACGCGCCGACGTGCGCCGCGTTGCGGGCGTATCTTGTCGCCTACCAGCCGCGGCTGGCAGGCCTCTTGGACGGCTGCCGCTTCGCCGTCAACGGCCGGTTCGCCGCGGAAGGCCAATTGCTGGCTGAGGGCGATGAAATCGCCCTGATCGGCTTCGTTTCCGGAGGATGAGCGATGGCGATCGTCCTGGCATCAATCCACTCGGGCCCTTTGAGCCGTCCAGCCCCGCCGTTTCCCGGCGACGGCGCCGGAGCGATCGTTCTCTTCGAGGGCCGTGTGCGACCTCGGGAGAACGGCCGGACGATCCGCGCTCTGAGCTACGAGGTCTACGAGCCGATGGCCCGCGAGATGTTGGTCGCCATCGGCGAGGAGTTGGCTGGCCGGCACGGCCTCGTCGGCCTTTGCGTGGAACACAGCAAAGGGCTCGTCGCGGTGGGCGAGTGTTCTTTCCGGCTGCAGGTCGCCGGCCGGCATCGGCAGGAGTCGCTGGCCGCCCTGAGCGAGTTCATCGACCGCCTGAAGCGCGACGTTCCCATTTGGAAAATGCCGGTGGAGTAGGATGCGGTATTCCGGTCGCTACGCGACGGGCAATCCCCGCCGCGGACAGGCGGAACAAGAGCCGCCCGCAAAGTCTGCTGAGCTAAACCGTAGAAACGAACGGTTTTTTGAAGGCCAGTTTCACCCTACCACTAGCCCGGCGACGGGCGCGGCATATAATTCTCTAACTTTTTCCCGTAAGCCTCCCCAGGAGTATCGTCTGCCATGTCGCATGAGATTCTGAGCACCGACCACAAAGCGCTGGCTGTCAACCTCGACCAGCGCCGCTATGGCACTTTTGCCGAGATTGGCGCCGGGCAGGAGGTGGTGCGGTGGTTCTTTCACGTGGGCGGCGCGGCCGGCACGATCGCCAAGAGCATTTCGGCTTACGACATGGCCGTCAGCGACGCCATCTACGGCCCGTGCGATCGCTATGTCTTCCGGCCGCGGTTGGATGCGATGCTCAACTACGAGCACAAATTGACCCTCGACCGCCTGCAGGAGAGCCGGGGCGACACGACCGCCTTCTTCACCTTTGCCGACACCGTTTCCGCCCGCAACTACCTGGGCACCAACGAATGTCACGGCTGGATGGGAGTCCGTTTCCAGGAGTATCCGCGCGACCAGGACAGCCAGATCATCCTGCACGTGCGGATGTTGGACGCGGAGAACGCCCTGCAACAGGAGGCCCTGGGGATTGTCGGCGTGAATCTGCTCTACGGGGCTTTTTTCCTCAGTCACGAGCCCGACAAGCTCGTCGAGTCACTGTTGGACAACCTCACCACGCGGCGGATCGAAATCGACATGATCGAGTTTTCCGGGATCGCCTTCCGGGAGGTCGACAACCGCGTGATGAGCCTGCGGCTGGTGCAGTTGGGGCTGAGCAACGCGGCCATGTTTTCCGCCTCGGGCGAAGTGCTGCAACCTTCCGAAGTGCTGCACAAGCGGGCGATCCTGGTCGAGCGGGGCAGCTTCCGGCCCGTGACCTACGTCAATACCGACATGCTCCGCGCGGCATTCGAAAAATTCATCGCCGAGCCCGACGTGGACGGCGAGCCCGTCGTGACCTTGATGGAAATCACGATGCGCAGCCTGCAGGCGGCCGCCGGGAAAACCAACGGCGACATCGACCTGCGCGACTTTCTGGCGCGGGCCGACGTGCTGGCGGCCTGCGGCATGACCGTGTTGATCTCCAACTACTTCGAGTATTACCGCCTGGCCGCCTACCTGGTCCGTTACACGAAGAAGAAGATCGGCATCACGATGGGGGCCGCCAGCCTGCTGGAACTCTTCGACGAGAAGTACTACACGGCGCTGGAAGGCGGCATTCTCGAATCGTTCGGCCGCTTGTTCAAGAACGATCTCAAGCTGTACATTTATCCGCTCTTGGATCGGGCGACGGCCGACTTGACCACGGTGCAGAACCTGCGCGTGGCCCCTGAACTTCGGAAGTTATACGAGTACCTGGTCGACCGGGGCGGCATCGAGCAGTTGGACAATTACAATCCGGCCTACCTGCCGATCTTCTCCCGCGACGTGATCCGGAAGATCCAGTCGGGCGACGACTCGTGGAGCGAACAGGTGCCTGCCAAAGTCGCCGAAGTGATCCGCCGCCGCGGGTTCTTCGGCCACCGGCGGCCGGCACCCGCGAAAGTCGTTGCCACGTGAACCCGGGACACGCCTGTAGGGTTGGCGGGCACCATGTACCTCTGGTCGTGGTCGGCTCGCCTCCTCCACTGCACTGGCTAGGCGGGCTGAAGCCCAGCTACAATTACGCGTGCCCGCGGAAGCAGAAGTGTAAGAGCCATCGGGATCAGTTTTCCGTTAGGAGCTGCACGCCGTTGCCGTTCTCTTCAGGGAACACGGCACGCCCTTTCTCCAAGCGCACCCCGCTGGCCACGTCGCGGGCGATCAGCACGGCCCCGTCCATATCGACATAATCCAACAGCGGGAGGAACTGGGCGATCGCCGAAATGCCCACGGTCGACTCCGTCATGCACCCGATCATGACCTTCAGTCCCAACCGCCGGGCCGTGTCGATCATGCGGCGGGCCGGGGTCATGCCGCCGCACTTCACCAGTTTGATGTTCACGCCATGGAAAAAGCCGGGGCAGCGGGCCACGTCTTCCTCGACAAGACAGCTTTCATCGGCCATCACAGGCAGGGCCGATGCGGCGAAGACCCGCTTCATCCCCTCCCAGTCGTCGGCCGGCAGCGGCTGTTCGATGAACTCCACGCCCAGCGTTTTCAACGCCCGCGAGTTGAGAATCGTCTGCTCGACGGTCCAGGCACAGTTGGCGTCGACGCGGAAGGTGGCCGTGGTATGCCGCCGCAGCTCGCCGACGATCTTCAAGTCGTCGGGCGTGCCGAGCTTGATCTTGTAGATCGGCCAGCCCGCGAACTCGTCGAGAATCTTGAGCGTGTTCTCCAGGGAATCGATCCCCAGCGTGTAATTGCTCGGCGGGATGCGGTCCAGTTCCAGACCCCAGAGCCGATAGGTCGGCCGCCCGAGTTTCTTGCCCCACAGGTCGTGCGCCGCGGCATCCAAGGCGGCCAAGGCGAAGCGGTCGTGGCCCAACAGCGGCAACACGCGCTGCCAGAGCTCGGCCGGATCCGGGGCACCCGGTACTCCGGGGGCACCCGGTACGCCGGGTCCCGGCCAGCTTTCGATCGCACCGCGGGCCGCTTCCAGGTCCGCGACCATGTCGGCCGCCGTCACGCCGTAGTATTGCATCGAAGCACCTTCGCCGTAGCCGGTCAGATCGCCGTCGCGAAGCTCCACGAGGACATTCTCCAGCACGACATCGGCGCCGTGGGCGGTGCGAAAGACATGCCGCAGGGGAAGCTGGATGGTCTGCACTTTCAGTTGCATGATGCTCGAAGCCTAACGGGGGGACAAGGGAAGCGCTTGTAGTTATAATGTATATGTTTTCAACCGGATGTCAAACCAAGCTGCGATTCAGAGGTAAGCGGCGGCCGAGTAGGGTGGGCCGAGTTCTACGAGTCCCACCAAGAACACGCCGCATCAAGGAAGAAAGCGTGGTGGGACTCGTTTCACTCGGCCCACCCTACTCGGATGGCGCCAAGGCCGCTTACGTCTGAATCACAGCAAACCAATAATCGGCGACCAGCCAACGCCCAACCTCCCGGCGGCGACATTTCGCGGGCCGGACTAAGAAAGGACTGTCGGTAGAACATGAAAACCGCAATTCTCGCTCTCCTGAGCATCGCCGTGGCGACTGCCGCCTCGGCGGCGGACTTGGAGCTGAAACTCCGCAGCCGCGTGGAAACCGCCAAGGGTTCCGGACAATTCAAGGTGGTGACGACGACCGAGCATTGGGATCCGCACAAGACGGCCGTGGTGATCTGCGACATGTGGGACCGCCACTGGTGCAAGGCGGCCGCGGCACGCGTTGCCGAAATGGCCCCGCGGATGAACCAGGTCGTGTCGAAGCTCCGCGACCAGGGCGTGCTGATCGTCCACTGCCCCGGCGAGACGATGGGCTTTTACGCGGACCACCCGGCCCGCAAGGCGGCGCAGGCCGCACCGCCCGCCAAACCACAACCGCCCCGCACCCCGGCCGTCCCGCCGGGGCCATTTCCCATCGACGACTCCGACGGCGGTTGTTCGGACGAGCATCCCTGCCCGCAAGGCCAGGTCTGGACGCGGGAAATCGCCGTGCTGGAAATCAAGCCCGTCGACGGCATCAGCGACAACGGCGGCGAGGTCTACAACCTGATGCGGCAGAAGGGCATCGACCGCGTGATCGTGATGGGCGTGCACACCAACATGTGCGTGCTCAATCGGCCTTACGCCGTCAAGGCCCTCGTCAACAAAGGCATGAAGGTCGCCCTGATGCGGGACCTGACCGATACCATGTACAATCCGCGGATGCCGCCCAAGGTCGACCACTTCGCGGGCACGGACCTGGTGATCGAATTCATCGAGAAGTACTGGTGCCCGTCGTTGGCCAGCGACCAGATTCTGGGCGGTGTGCCGTTCCGTTTCGCCGCCGACAAGCGAGAGAGTCCGCCCTGACTTCAAGGAGGACGGCCAGATCCTGGCGGGCGATCATCGTGGGGATGTAAAGATGGATTGTTCAAGTGAATTCAATTGGTGGCGGTCCCTTGTGACCGGACCGCCCACAGATAGCTCTGCGATGCCACGAAGAGCACGCCATTGGCGGCTACCGGCGTAGACCATACCGAGGTGCCGAGACGGATTTCGTGCAGGACCTTCAGTTGTTTGCCCGCTGCCAGCACCCAAAAACTCTTCTTGGTGCCGAGATACACCTTGCCGTCGGCCACGAGCGTGGAGCCCCAGACTTCAGCCCCAGTCTGGTGGACCCAATAGCAATGACCCGTTTCGGCATCGAGGCAGTGCACTGCGCCAGCCACGTCGGCCACATAGACCAACCCGCCGGCCACCGAGACCGTGGACAGCGTTCGATCGAGCTTGTCGTAGGACCAGATCTTGCCGGTATGCGTGATGTCGCCCGTGCCGGTGGCGTCGATACAGTGCAAGATTCCACGCCCCCGGCCATGGCGCGGGTCCTGTCCCACGGCCACGTAGACGCGGTTGTTGTGGAAGACCGGCGTGGCGATGATCTCGCTGGGGCCGACGTAGCGCCCGTCGTCGGCATTGCCAAGGTGCCGCCGCACATCGCCGTTCCAATAGGGGATCGGCTTGCCGTCCTTGAACTTGTATTGCTGCGGGTTGCAATCGTAGGACCAGACCTTGCTCAAGGGGACGCATCCTTCCGCGGCCGCCGCGAAGGGGGCGAAGGCATAGCAGATCCCGTCGCCGCCGCCAAACAGGATCGCTTCCCGCCCGGCCGTACGCGCCAGGCTGGGCGAAGACCATTGCCCGTGGAAAAGCCGCGTGCCGATCTTCTCGTCGTCTTTGGCCACCAGGCGGCCCGTACGCTTGTCGAGAACGATCAGGCTCGGCGCCAGCGGGCACGGGACCGTCTTATCATGGCCCCGGGTGACGCCGTTCGAAGTGCCGACGTAGAGCAGATCGCCGTGCACCAGAATCGAGCAGTTGGCCGCGTCGTGCGGATAGACGGGCAACTGCGAGAGCATGTCGAACCGCCACTTCAGCTCGCCGGCCGTATCGAGGCAAACCGCCTCGCAGCGATTCGTCACCAGGTACACGCGGTCCCCTTCCACGGTCGGCGAGGAACAGATACCCAGATCCATGTCGTCGAAGGCGAGGCCCCGTCCGCTGGACTCGACGCGCGGAACGGCGAAATTCCAGAGCAGTCTGCCGGTGGCTTCGTCGAAACACTTCAGGACGCCTCCGTTCACGGCGGAGTTTTTGCGGTCGTCCAGCCCGGACGCTTTCGTGCCGATGAAGACCTTGCCGCCGGAAATGGCGGGGCTGCTGCAAGTCTGGCCGTTGAGCCGGGCGACCCACTTGACGTTTCGTGCGGTCGCCAGGTCGATGCCGCTACCGTCAGTTTTCTTTGCGCCAGGCTCGAACGATCCCGGCAGGCCCCGCTCGGCGGAGGCCATGTTCCGCCCGTCACGTCCGCCCCACTGGGGCCAATCCGCGCCGGCGGCGACGGCCGCGGCTGCAAGACATATTCCGGCAAGGACCCGCTCTGTCATTCGTCGAAGGATCATGGTGTGGTCGTCAGGTTATGAGGAAACTGCCGTTGAGCCAGCAGGGAGCAGGAGATGCGAACTGGACCATCTACAGCGGTCGGACAACCGACAGGCTTCGCCAGTAGTCGAAGAGCGTCTCGACGGACAGGACGCCACCGCCCAGGCCGCTCTTGTTGACCCCGGCGTATGGGACGCCATGCGGAAAGATGTTGTGGGCGTTGATCCAACTGTTCCCGGCCAGCATCGCCTCGGCCAGACGGTAGGCCCGATTCAAGTCGTTCGTCCACACGCTGTTGGCCAGGCCGTAGTCCGTGTGATTGACCATGCGCACGGCCTCCTCCTCGCCTTCGAACGCTGCCAGGTAGGCCACGGGGCCGAAAATCTCCTCCCGGGCGGCAACATTGTCCAGCGGGCCTGCCAGCAGGGCGGGCTTGACATAGAACCCATTATAGCCGGGAACCTCGGCTTCTCCACCTTCGAGCACGGCGTTAGCGCCCTCCTTGCGGCCGCGCTCCAGGTAGCCGAGAACGCGCCGTCGTTGCTTCTCGCTGACCACCGGCCCCATCTGCGTCGTCGCCTCCATCTGGTGGCCGATCTTCACCTGCCGCAGACGCTCGACACAGGCCGCGACGAACTGGTCGTAGATCGGGCGGTGGATGAGCCAGCGGGTCGCATCGCAACAGACCTGGCCGGTGTGAAAGGTGATGGCTTGGACGAGCTTCTCCGCCGTCTGTTCCAGCGGAACGTCATCAAACACCACGGCCGCCCCCTTGCCTCCCAGTTCCAGTTTGACAGGCACCAGGTTTCGTCCGCAGGCCTCAGCGATCGAACGGCCCACCTCGGGCGACCCGGTGAACGACAGGTGCTTCAAGCCCCGATGAGCGGCCAGGGCGGCTCCTGCCACTGGACCGTAGCCGGGGACGACGTTGATCACGCCCGCGGGGATACCCTCTTCCCGGGCTAGCCGAGCCAGGTAGATCGCCGACAACGGCGTGTCCTCGGCAGGCTTGATCACCACCGTGTTCCCGGCGGCCAAGGCCGGAGAGATGTTCCAGCCGATCAGCAGAATGGGGAAGTTCCACGGAAAGATGAAGCCGCATGGTCCCCAAGGCTGTCGGACGGTCCATGCCTCATGCCGGGCCACAGCCAAGGGACTTCGACGCTGAACGTGCAACGCCAGATTCGTATAATAACGCAGCGTGTCAACGAAGTTTTGCACATCGCCCTCGGCCTGATTGAGGACCTTTCCGGCGTCGAGGGCCTCGATCTGGGCGAGAATTGCCTTCCGTTTCTCCACGGCGTCGGCCAGGCGATGCAGCAGCACTCCCCGTTCGTTAGGCGACATCTGCGCCCAGCCGGAATCCGAAAAGGCTTTGGCCGCCGCTTGAACCGCCCGATCAACGTCTTCGGGCTGCATCGCGTAGACCGTTGCCAGCGGTTCCTTGGACCCGGGGTCAAAGGTGGTCAAGATCTCGCCCTGGGAAGACTCGACGTCCTTTCCCCCGATCACCCCGTGTAACGGACCTGATTCAAGAAACTCCCTGACTTCCGGCAAGCAGTGAGGAAGAGGATTCCTTGCCATTGCGGTGACTCCTTGATCAGGAGCAATTCAGGCTTGCGGTCACCTGCCGTAAACCATTGCGCTGTTTCAACTTACAAATGCGAGAGAGGACTTGAACCTCCACGAGATTTAACTCCCACCAGGTCCTGAGCCTAGTAAAATCGCATTTCCGTTGCATTGTACTTGTAGGACACTTGGGCGGCAAGTCCTTGCCAGAGTTCATTTTAGCGACGATTCCGCGTTGGTCTGGCGTGGGGCCCAAATGGGTGGAGTATTGCCCGTATTGAGTCAGATTTGAGTCAGATTCTCCCATTAGGCTGGAATCTAGTTCTTGCCGCAATAGGCTTCCGGCTGACTCTTTTCTGACTCAAACAAGACAGCGTTCTGCCGTTGGCACCTAAATCCTGGCATTGATCCTGTCATTATCTCTTAGGTACCGGTCGTTCCATCTGTCTTTGCCGCCCCTTCACCAGTCCAAAGAGACCACCATGCCCACCTACGCCTACATCACCACCGCCACCGGCTCGCTGACCACGCCGCCGGGCAGCCCGAGAATCGTGATCCACACCCGCCAAGGGAAGGGCGTCGGCATCTACTGCGACCAGCCGGCCAAGATCCTCGAAGTCGAAACCCAGGACGAACGTGCCACCGATCCGGGGGCATTCTGCTCCGTCATCAGCCCCCAGACGACCGTGAAGCTTGTCGGCGGCTGCGGCACTTCCGTCACGCACATGCTGGCGATGGCCTTCGATGACCCCTCGATGGATGCAGACCTACGACAAACTCTGGCCGCCCACGAGATCGTCATGGATGCAGAGTGGGTCGCCGTTGAATGAGACAATCCAGGAAAACCTTAACGGCTCCTGACCACGGCCACAACCTTCCTGCCCATCTTGCCGATTTACCCGACTGTCAGCCTGCACCGAGGAGCCCCGCCGATGAGCGATACGCCTGCCAAGCCGGCCGAACAGCCTGCCAATCTTACCGCCCTGCAAGTTCAGCTTGCCGATCTGGCCGCCCGCAGCAAACCTACCTGCCAGCCCTGCCCGCAACAGGCCCAAGATCCGGTGCTCGTGATACGTGGCAAGTAGGCGGCGTCGGCAACAAGCCTACCTATGTGGCATCGTCGCATGCCCCACTGGCTGCATTGCCCTGCTGCCGTGGCCTGCAACCATTCATTAGAAGGCCCGTCCGTCAAGGATGGTTCAGATCTGCCGCCATGAGTCGGCCTGAACCATGGTACGATGTACTGACAACCGCGGGCCTTCGTTCTTTTTGGGGCTTCTGCATCTTCCGGCACGCCGCCGCCGACCGTTTCGCAGAGTCGTGTAACGCCGGATACCGCCGGCCGCCATTGGCCCAAGTCTAAGCGGATTGCCCGAGGAAGCCCCGCCGCCATTCGGGTTATGGCAATCCATCAGGACTGACGTAGAATATAGATGTAGCCGTTGCGAAGAGCTTGATTGCTCGGGTTACAGCGAATGTCGGTCGGAAGACTAGGTGAAGAGCAACTCGACTCAGTCGGGGGGCTCGTTGACGAGTAAGCCGACGTGGTCGAATTCCTTCGGGCGTTCGGCCACGTCGGCTTTTCTCGTTTTCTGTGGTGCAAGACGGTCGGAATCCGCCCCCAGAACCTTCGCTGGCCAAACTCCGCTTCGTCTTCCCAAACAGTGAAAGGACATTCTCATGGATGATGCAAAGCACTTTTATGAACCAGATCCCGGCGACTCGCCGGCCAGACGGAAACAGTCGGCCGGGATCAAATTGGAGTTGCAGACCAATCAGTCCGTTCTGAACGGCCTTTTGAACTGGTACAGCGTGTTCGCTTTTACGGGCGGTGCCGTCCCCAGCGGGCATTGTGAGCTTGCGGCCGTCAACTCTTATCTCGATCATCCATTTGCGGCCGACTGCATCTTGACCGGTGAAGTCGAGCGATATCGCTGCCTGATCGAGTCGATCATGATGCCCCAGGCGGGAATACCAGTGCGGCCAAGGACTCTGCGGGGCAGAAAACAGATTGCCGATGCCTTCGGCCGGACGGCCGCGGAGATCGAGGCATTGGGAAACAGGTTCGCAGCGGCCCTCACGGCTCGGGGCCCGTCAGTTTCACTTTAGAAGCAGTTTCAAACAGGAGCAGGACAATGAAACCATTTTCTGTGTGGATACGCCCTTTGGGCACGGACGGAAAGGTTCGAGTGGAGAATATCGCAAGCACCACGTGGCTGCTCAATCGCCTTAGCCGGTTTTTCGTCTTCAAGGGCAGCGAATCGGTAAATGAAGAGGAATGTTTCCCCTGCTGTACCTTCCGAGCGGTCTACGGCTCGCAAATGAATCACGCCCTGTTCAGGAAAATCTTGGACGGCATCCCAGAGGTAAGAATGATGGCGGACCCAGCTTAGGAATGCTTTCAGGGGCCAGAGAGCACGACTCCCTGGTAGACGCTTTCTACGATGGCTCGCAGGCATTCGCAACGAAAAGGAAAGACATCAATGTCCAATTTATTCTCCATCATCTGGTACGTCGTGATCGAGCTTCCCGCCAAGCTGTGGCGAGCGATTCTCGACCACGAATTCCTGACGAAATGGTGGTGTTCTCGTTATCGTTGAATCCTTATGCCCGATGGGCATGGAGTGCGAGTGATACAAAAGCCGGAAGACCGAGCCGTTAAGCACGCCTGGAGCAATCCGAAGGCGTGCGGCGTGGGGTCAAGCCTCGAACTCCACGTTTCTCCGGAGCCGAGAAACGTCGCCGCTGAAAGCGTTCAAGACGATCTGGATGAGGTCAACAACATGATATCGGAGGGGAGCCCGTCTCGTTGACACCCTGCAGGTCTTCCCAGACAGGAGAGCCATGTACATGAGCGACTACTTAATCCACCACATCCAGTATGTCACCCTGGCTCCGCATCCCGACAGGAACAGCCTCGATAATCTGTTTCAACTTCTCGATGGCCTGGACGTGCTTGAGAGAGACAGGATGCTCGCGTGGATGTACCTGGCGTTCCTTGAACCCCCTGCAAAGCAGGAAACGGCAGAAACAGATGAAGAGAGGTTTGAACGGCGTTACAACAAGTTTGAGGAGAAGTTTCGTCACGCTGCTAAAGGCGTGTTTGAACCGTTCCTGGTCCATGCGGCCGTGACCTATACCCTGGCTTACCTTCGAGAGTGCAGTGACAAGGCATGCCTGGATGCCGTCCTTCATAAATCGCAATCGGCACTCCAGGTGCTTCACAGGCGAATTGCGGAGGGAACCTTGTCGCCCGATGTAGGAGAACCGATGATTGGGGGCTTGGAGGAGCATATCAACAACCTGCATGCGGACGTGGAGCTTGCTCGAAAGCGATACGAAAGGTTCTGCGAAAAGGTGGTAAAGAAAATCCTGCCTTGAAGCGGCAACATCAGCGGCCCAGAGTCCAAGAGAAGGGCAATCCCTACTAACCGGAGAAAACAATGGAAAAGGTCAAGAACACGCCCACGAACAAGGACGAACCCGCTGCGGCGGCACAACCCAAGCCGAACCACACCGAGAAGATCAAGTCCCAGGTGTTGGCGAAGATCGGCAAGCCGCCGCGGCTGCACCGTGTCGAGATCTGCAATCATCACAACGGCAAGTACCGAGTCAACATCTGGGAGCAGCGTGAGCCGGATAAGAACCTCGCCGTAACGGTCAGTGCTCGAATTGGCTGGTCATACTACCTGACGGTGTCGGAGACAGGCGAGATTATCGACAGTAATCCACCGATGACCAAGTTGGGCTCTTCCGCCTGAACGTGATGCCCCTCGACCAGATTGGAGCAGCAATGGGCCCAGGATCTGGCGTCTTGGCGGCGGTTCCACCAGCTTTGAAGCGCGACGCCCAGAATCAAGGTGATGATCGGGCGAGGGCGTTTAGCCGCACAACTTTGATCTTGAGATGAATTTTCAACGTGCCAAGATGCCCCGCGTGGTTTGAGATTCCGTCCGTCCGAGCCGCTCATCCTTTTCGATCTTCCTCTGCCCTTTCGGTGCCGGCCCGTTCAGCGGCATCGACTGGCAGTGCTCAGCACGCAATTCCAATCAGGGGGCTTGCCATTCACGCACCGATGCCATATCATTCCATTAGTCCTGACCAACATAAGCTCCGTCTGCCGCACCGACCATTTTCTCTCTTTTCAGGCGGCTCTCCCAGCGGTTGCGTCTCAGCACCGCTTTGGCTCACAAAGACCCACGCCGAGTCGTGGCGGTCCATTGGGCTGTCAGTTGTAGCTGGCCCTGGGGCAATCCGGCCACGGGTGTCTCAATTACCCAAGAGGGCGATGTTAGGAGGTCCAGAGTCGTGGAGACTTTCATTCGTGCTAAGAGCGAAGCTGTCGTCATCAATGGCGACGTTGTCGTGACCGTCATCGATATTCTTGACGGGGAAGTGGTGCTGGCATTCGATGCTCCAGAATGGGTTGAAGTCTTCCCAGAGGAAGCATCTGATGCGGCGGAAACCCGAAAGGAAGGTGATACGTGTCCGAAGAGGTTGAACTGCCCTCGCTGATCATGAAGACCGCCAAGAGCGAATTCCGGCTTCGCTGCCACGCGGCAGCCTGGTCGCGGCCCTACGGTGCCCGTGTGCAAGTCCGCAGGCGGTACTCGCGGGACTTCTCCGGCCTGCTGCTTTTGAGTGCCACGGGTGCTGATACTGCCGCAAAAGCCGTGCGAGCTACGCTCTACCAGCCCGACATCGAAGCAGAGTTCATCTTGCACGGCGATGAGAGCGAAGAAATGACAAGAGCCAGAACCGAGTTTGACGGCAAGCCCGTCAGCTACGGTGCCGCGATCGCGAAGCTGGCTCCGGGCGTAATCCATCTGGTTGCCCTGGCCAAGCTCCCCGGCCTCATGCCGAACATGAGCGACGATCATCTTTGGACGGAATTGTCCGGCCCGCGTTATACGACGCCTTTGCTGCGGTCTTGGATTCCCTGGCTGAAGCGGACCATGACCAAAGACGGCGGCATTGTCATCGCCAACGGGTTTCAGGCCACAGCCGGCGTGCTGAAGACTGAACCGGATGAACTGGATGCCCTGGTCATGCAAGGCGTAAAAGAAGGCCACCTGCGGATGGTGGCGTAAGCAAGTCACCTACCCACAGGAAACTTTTCAACACGATGAACTGCGAAACACTGCAAGATTATCTCGACCGCTACGGGTCCCTGGTCGCGGAGCGTGCCCGCCAGGCGTTCGAGCCGCTGCACGTCCCCACTACCGACGCGGTAATCACGCTCAATCTGAAACGTCCCATGCTGCCGGCCCAGGCCCACGTCGTTACCGCCGCCGTCAAAACCCTGAAGCGGCAGAAGTCGGTCTATCTGTGCTCTGAGTGCGGCACGGGCAAGACGCAAATGGGTGCCTGTGCCGTCCATGCCCACGCGGCCGGCAGACCTTATCGGGCGATCGTGATGGCACCGCCGCACCTGGTCACGACTTGGCAGAAGGAACTGCACGCCATATTCCCCGACAACGCGGTCGAAATCCGCGTGCTGGAACGCTGGCGTGAGTTGCTCACCTACCCGCACGAAAAGCCGGCGACACCTTCGTGGCTTCTGGTCGGCGAGACCCTGGCAAAAAACGGACCCTACTGGCGTGCGGCGGCCGTGAAGGACCACCATGGTCTTCTCCGCTGTCCCGACTGCGGCTCCCAACTGCGAAGCAAGGCTGGCGGCGAAGGAGATTACCTCACCATGAAGGACCTGGAGCGGTCGCGGAAGAAGTGCATCGCCGAAGTGCCGACACGGATTGAGGCCGCTGATGGTCAGCCCGTCATGCGTCGCTGCGGCACGGCCTTGTGGCAGTACATCGACAAGCGTGCCGTCTGGGCACCCGCGGACTACGTCCACAAGCACATGCGGGGCGTGTTCGATTACCTGATCTGCGACGAAGTGCATGAGGAGAAGAGCGAAACCTCCGCCCGTGCAAATGCCTTGGGTGCCCTCGTCGCTTCCTGTCGCAAGGTGATTGCCATGACGGGCACGCTTATCGGCGGCAAGGCCGGGCATGTCCGTTCGCTGCTCTTCCGCATGTCTCCCCAGAGCCTAAAGGCCGAGGGTCTTTCATGGCAAGATGATATGGAGTTCGCCCGCCGTTACGGCCGCGTCGATACGATCATCACCGAGAAAGTGACCGCAAGCGACAACCGTCGCTCCAACGGCAAGAGCACCAGCCGCCGCCAGGCCGAGCAGCCCGGCATCATGCCCACGCTCTACGGAAGGCATCTTATCGGCAACACGATCTTCCTGAACCTCAAGGACGTGGCGGAGGGCCTGCCGGAGTACGCGGAGCAGCCGATCGCCGTTCGCATGGGTGCGGACCTGATGGAGCCGTACAAGGACCTGGAAGCGACGCTCAAGGACGAGGTAGCCAAACTCTTGAAACGGGGCAATCATCAGCTTCTCTCGGGGATGCTGCACGCGTTACTGGCGTGGCCCGACGTACCGTACGATTGGCCGGCGATCGGCTACAACGACAACGGGCGGTTCGTGCATGTCGTGACGCCGCCGTCGCTGGACCGCAATACGCTGTGGCCCAAGGAACGCAAGCTGCTGGAGATCCTGACCGCAGAGAGGAGCCAAGGCCGGCAGTGCTGGGTGTTCTGCGTCTACACGAGCACGCACCCGGTCTTGCAGCGGCTTGAGAAGATCGTCACCGACGCCGGTTTCACGGTCAAGGTCCTCGACGCTGCCAAGGTCCCCACCCGGCACCGCAGCCAGTGGATCGCCGATAATGCTCCCGGCGTTGACGTGCTCATCTCGCATCCTCAGCCGGTTCGAACAGGACTGACGCTCTTCGATGCTGCCGATCGGCACAACTTCCCGTCCATCGTGTTTTACGAAACCGGGTATGACACGTTCACGCTGCGTCAGGCATCGCGAAGGTCCTGGCGAATCGGGCAGAAGCATCCCTGCCGCGTGTTCTACCTCTACTACCGCGATAGTATGCAGGCCCGTGCGATGGCGTTGATGGCCCAAAAGCTCGACGCTTCGCTGGCTTTGGAAGGTCAGTTCTCTGCCGAAGGCTTGGCTGCCTTGTCTGCTGACGGCGGCTCAATGACGATGGAACTCGCAAAGAGCCTGGTCGAGAACATCGACTTCGGCGATGCAGAACGCGTGTGGGCGAAGCTCAACATGGATGAAGCCGTGGCGGTTGTACAGGCTGCGACGACCATCGAAAGTCCAAGTCCTCTTGTTCGCGATGCCGGTCGCCGTCCCCGTCGCATGCCCACCGGTTCCCTCAGTGCCGCCGTCACGCGGCAGCTTTCGTTGTTCCTCGACAGTTGAGCAGCGGCCACTACCGCGACGGATGTGCCAATATCGGCTGCAACTCGTCAAAGCCATGATCGTACCCGTCCTGCCATGCGAACAGTCCAGCTTTGTCGGGCCAGACGCATTGCAGGACGGGGAAGTCAAAGCCGCGATAGAACCAAAGGGCGTAGCCAAGGTACTCGCGGTAGAAATGCTCGGGAACCATCTTGAACGCAACGGGCAAGCCCTCTGCAACGTCGTCCGACAGGTCGTTCGCATGGAATCGCGTGCCGCCTTGCACTTGCAATCCGATGATGTTGATGATTCGGACCGCTTCGACGTCCGGCAGTCCGAATACGATGATCTCCGGGTGCTCAAAGGTGTGGAACAGCCCGACCGAAAAGGCGAATCCTGGACTTCCTTCGTCATCGTAAACCCCAACGACGTGCCAGCCCACTCGCTCAACGTCAGCGAGCAGTTTGCGGTCGTGATCGTCCTTAGCCACCGGGAGTATTCGTTTCATGGCATGCTCCACGTCAGCATACGCAAGCGTGCATGCTTGGGCAAGTAGGCCCATTTCCTGCAGATCACAATCGTGAGGAACTATGCAATGCCTCCAAGACCGCGTGGTCGTCGTCGCCTGTGGCGTCGGTCGCGATTCCACCGCCATGCTTGTCGGTCTCCATGAGCGGCGGGTCAGGCCAGAGGCCATCTTGTTTGCAGACGTTGGCGGCGAAAAGGCCGGAACATACCAGTTCATCCCGCACCTGCAAGCCTGGCTCGCCGGCGTCAACTTTCCGCCGCTGACGATCGTGCGTTATCGGCCAGTCCGGGCACCGTATACGACGCTTGAAGGCAAC
>CAWDQE010000016.1:0-175368 GCA_963804375.1 uncultured Planctomycetia bacterium | reverse complement strand
CTCCGCTCGACCGGCGTGACCCCGCCGCGTACGGCGGAACGGGAGTCATCCGGCCTGTCGTCCCAGGAACCGCCACGAAGGACACGGCCATTACCGGAATCTGGGCCGGTTGGATTGTCTGCGGGGGACGCGGCGTAGTAGTCCGCCTTGTACCAATCCTGCGCACCACTGCCAAGCGTTGCCGTGCATGTCGTAGAGCCCGAAGGCATTGGGCTTGAACTTTCCCCCCGGAGCCGTGAACACGTAGCCGTCATTGGCCTTGATCGTGTATTTCCAATCCGGGAATTTCGCCTTCACCGCGGCGTCGGCCACGTTGCCAACCTTGGCCAGCGTCTCGGGATCGTCGCCGCTGTAGTACCGCGTTGTTGTTCCCGCACGGCAGGCATATTCCCACTCGGCTTCCGTGGGCAGCCGGTATGTCTTGCCTTCCTTGCGGCTGAGCCACTCGCAAAAGGCCACCGCGTCGTTCCAACTCACGCAAAGCACCGGGTGCTCGTCGGTCTGCTCAAAACCTACGTTCCGCCAGGAGTATTTCGCGTTGAAGCCGAACTTCTTCTTGTCAGGGTCCCAGCCCCAAGCCCCCGGCCTATAGCCCTTCTCCGCGTCCGTCTTGTACCCCGTATCGGCGACGAACCGCCGGAACTGACCCCGCGTCACATGGTAGGTGCCCAGGTAGAACGGCTTGGTGATCCGAACCCGGTGCAGCGGGCGCTCGGCCTCGTAGGCAGTTCCCCTCAGAAAACCCTCGCCGTAGTCTTCTTGAAGAAGGCAGCCGTTTCCTCCGCCGACTCTTTGCTGCCCATCATGAACTCGCCCGCCGGGATGAGGACCAGCTCCATCTTCACCCCACCGCCCAAGTCTACCGCGAGCTTCTTCGGCGGCTCTTTCGTCTCGCTGAAAGCGGTCGGCGCCATTGTGAAAAGCACGATACACCCAATCATGGAGTTTCTCATAACGCGTCCTCCCATAAGAGATTTTACTGGCCCGGCGCTGCTCACGCCGAACCACAACGGCCAATGGACCCTGCCAACTGACAGGAATTTTGATCAGACGCAACGCCACTCATCGTATCGCAGACGCCGGTCGCTGGGAAGACGCCGCGGTTGAGCCCCAAGATCGCGAAGTTTTCCCGCGACCAACGTCCGGGGGCGATGCGACGAGCTACTTCAAGTGCGTCAATCGATCCCGTAAGGCGATCGTGGCAACTTTGAAAACTTTCGATTCTTCCCGATTCCATCGTTGCGAGTCAATCGCCTTTAGCGCTTGCTGAAGTTCGTCTTTGTCGAGGCAGGGGGCAAGGCAGGTCAACGCGTCCGCAGCGTAGTTGCGCAAGATCACCCGGCCGGAACCCACATTGTGCCAAAAACGTCTCTGAGAAACCCCTTCGATTGCTAGCTGAACCGCATTGTGGCGGTGCGCGGCCGGCAACCGCGACGCCAATGCGGCGATGCCGGCGACCGCCTGCAAATCGAGCGTCTGATTGGCCAATCCGCTCGTCAGGAATTGATAGGCCCTCATTGCCTGGGCCTTGTCCGTTATGAAAGTACAGTTGTACAACAGGGCATGGAGGGCTTGAGCCTGAAATCGCTGTTTCGCGGTGCCTAGCGCGGAAAGTTCCCGGCGCCATTCATCCCATTGCAGGTGGTCAGACCGTTGCCAGTCCTCGGCGGTTTCGAGCAGTTGATCGACGGCCTGTTTCTCTCTTGCGTCGTTGAGGTCTAGTCGCCTCATCAAGCTGCCCAACAAATTGACGCCCCTTCGCCGATCGTCGAAATCGTCAGACCGCAGACCGGCCACGGCTTTGTCGCAAGACTGGGCAACTTGCTCCTCGGTCAAGAGTTTCGTATATTCGGCGATCGCTCCAATTGCCCGAGACGCAAACTCGGCGAGGTCCGGGTTCTTCGCATCGGCGGCAGCAAGCAATCGCGGGAAGCTGCGACCGACGTACGCTTGATTCAGACGTATTTGCGCCAGCGCGCCGCGCCCGCAATTCCTGGAGTGCTCTCTCCGTAGCTCTGCGTGTAGCAGAGTTTCTCGACGGCCAGGCACGCCCACTGCCGATCTTCGGTATTGCTTGCAGTCAGCGCCCTTTCGACAAGCGGGAAATCCTGGCCTTGCAAGTCGTCGCGAACGCCGCTGCCCAACTCGCGCAGTCTCACCCTTTCCGCGTCCGTGAGAACTGTACTGCCGCTGGTGGAGACGGCCGTGCCGCCGCCCATGGCCATGTCGCTTACCGTGAGCGTGTTGGAACTGCCCGTGGTGGCACTGAACGTGCCAGTGACTGTAAAGGCACCGGCCGGGGAAGTGCCCTGCTCCCTCACCCCCTGCCCCTCTCCCGAAGGGAGACGGGAGCCAGTCGTCACACTCTGCCCTCCTCCCGGAGGGAGCGGGGAGTTGGTCTGCCCCGCGGAACGTGCGGGCTGGAGCGTCAGCAGCGAGCAGGCCGCCCCCAAGATCACAAGAAGTCCCAAAGCCCGATACCGCCAACGACGCGGGGTCCTCGGCTCGACGCGGAAACTCTCGTCCAGAAGCATGGCAATTCTCCTTGAAAGTTGAGATGAACTCTCCCAAATGCCCACGGCCACGGTAGCGGCGATGGGCGACGGATAGGCGGTCTTGCGGACCAGGCGGAGCAATTCCTCGGCATAAGCCGGCCGGTTGTCGCCTGCTGCGGCTGCGTCGGCCAGCAACTCTTGATCGCCGCGGATCGCCCGCCGCAGCCACCACAGCAGCGGATGCGGGAAGAGCAGCACCAGCAGGCAGCGGCCCAGGGCCAGGAGCCACAAGTCGCCGTTGCGGATATGCGCCCATTCGTGTGTCAGGATTGCGCGAATCGCCTGCGGCGAACCCTCTTGGAGCAGCCCGGCGGGAAGAAGGATCGTGGGGCGACGCAGCCCCAGGGCCACAGCGGTCTTGACTCGCGAGCTGACCAGCAATCGAGCAGCGCGACAGCCGTCGCCCACGATTCGCGCTAGTTCTTCTCGCAACGAATCAGGGGCATTCTCCGCGTGCCGGCAGGCCCTCGTCGCCGCCACTGCGCCCCATATCAGCCACACGGCCACCAATCCAGCAGAAGCCAGGTATGAGGCGGCAACCATTTCCAGCCAAGACCAGCGGGGCGGGGGAGAAACCGGCGGGACGACCGGTTGGTCGGCGTCGGGCGCCGCAGGCGCATCGAATTCGGGAACCTCTCTTGGCAAACGTGGGAATGCTGTCCGCGGCAGAGGCGCCGGCACGGAAATCGGGTCCTCGGCGGCTATTGGCGTTTCCACCGCCGATTTCTCCGCAACGGCCCCCCGCAGTGAAATTCGCGGCCAGAAGGGCATGGCGCAGACCGCGGCCAGAACAGCCAATTCGATGGCCACGATCCAATGCACCGTCAATCGCTGGGCTGGTTGCCGAATCCAGCGCCGGGCTATGATGGCCACGAACATCAAGAGCGTGGCAAGCAGATAGAAATCGGCCAGCCACCCGACCAATCCGACCGCGGAAAAATGACTCAGTATGTTCATGGCTGCCTACCTTTTCTCGCGTGGGCGCTTAGACCGGGCTTTGGCCTCGGCAACTATTTTTTCCAGCCGCTCCAACTCCTCGATGCTGGGCCGCCGCGATTGCAGGGCGTGGACCAGGTACTCGTCGACCGCCCCTTCAAACACCCGGTCCAAGAGGCCCTCGGCCAACGTGCGGAATGTCGATTCGCGGTCGATTTTGGCGAAGTACTGGTAGGTTTTGCCCTCCTTGCGATGGCCGGCCAAACCCTTCTGTTCCATCGTCTGTAGGAGGCTCAGCACGGTAGTGTAGGCCAAGGTGCCGCCGGCGTTGATCTGCTCGTAAATCTCGCGTACCGTGGCCTCGCCCTGACGCCACAAGACTTTCAGGGCTTCCAGTTCTCGATCAGTAGGAATCGTTTCCATTCGCAGATTCTCCTTGTCAATTTCGTTGTACTGCTAACATCGTACTGGAATACACGTAGATTGTCAAGGGGGGCGTTGCGGCGATTCGTCGATTTTGGCAAAATGGCTCACAAGAGGAGTGGGCCAGTGTGATGCTTTGATCGCGACTTGTGTGCTCAATCCAGGTCAGTTGTCCCGAGAAACCGTCGTTCGATGAGGCTCCGACAAAACGAATGGCTTGGTGCGACAGCAGCATCAACGACGGCATCCGTGAGCCGGTCAACGGCGACCTAGTGAGGCGCAGCAGGGGCGGCCCGCGCAGGCGCGGCCTATTTGCTGTCGGTGGCGGGTTCATTGCCCGCTTCGAGCCGCGAACATAGGGCTGCGATGCGGTCGGCCGGGGCGACATACGATTTGCTGCCCGTCTCGCCGAGAAAGCGCCTTCCCAGCAGCACCAGTCCCGCAAGCCTCCCCTCCTTGAACAGCGGCGTCCCTTCGGGCAGCGAGCGGTCCTCCCTTGAGATAGTAAAATCCCTGGGCGTGGTGGACCAATTCATAGCCCAAGCCCGCCAAAACGAGTTCGTACCGCTCCTCGTCGTTTTCCAAATCCCGATAGACCGAGCCGTCCTCCACACAAATATGGTGTCCAGTGCGGAGCAGGCGGAAGACCTCGGCCAGCCGCTTTGGCAACGCGTCGGCGGTCAACGGTGGGCGGACTGTGCTCATGGTTTCGTTCTCCAGCTCCATTGTGCGGCATGGACCGCCAAACAGTCAACGTCATACGTGGAAAACTCCCCCGTAGGATGAACCATTTCCGGGCTTGCCGCAAGGATGCGTCGCAGCAGGTTGAAGGTGGCATCAGGGCCAAGCCCGTGGCAGCGCTCTTGGATCCAAAGCAGAATATCTGCGACCTCCGGGCCTTGTGCAAGCTCGTCGATCAGACTCTCGGTGCTGCAAGCCTGCGGTTCTTCCCGCGGTGCGGCAGGAGGCAGGCGGGGCGGTTGTTGCTTCCCTGCCTTCAACACGAGCCGGATGTAGGACAGTACTCCGCGGTCACTGAAAAGACGCTGCATCCTCTGATCGCTAATGTGAAGGTGCTTGTCCAGTTCAAGGCGGTCCCACTTGTCTTCTCGGATCGCTTCAAGAGCGCGATTCAAGCCCTTGGCGATACGGGTTTCTCGAAGCGCTGCCTCGCACAGAGGCCCCAATTCCTTCATGGCTTCATGGGCCCGTTGGAGCACCTGTTGCCGCATCCACATCAGATCCTGCCGTACGCTCCCGGCAAGGCTGCCGATTCCTTGCGGATCGTTCTCCTCCAATTCAATCAGTTGACTGCAAGAGGCCAAGACCCTGTCGGTCACGGCAAAGAATTCTCCCTCAATATCCACGATCCGCACAATCGGGTCGAGATAATCATCGTGCAGCATGATCAGCCGCCGCAGACGGTTTCGGATATCGGCTGCTTCTTCCAAGGCGCGGAACTCGACAACCTCGTTCGTGATCCGTTCACAACTTTCTTCCACATTTCCCACAATCGTCTGGATGGAACTCTGGATTTCGTCCATGAGAAACAACAACCGATCTTGATCCAGAATCGCCGTGCCCGCTATCGCTGGCTGAATGATGGTTTCAACCTGGCTGACGAACTTATCGAGGGACTGCACCCAACCACGGATCACCTCTGGGGTTGCCATCGCATGGTGGTCGTGGAGTTGGTGCATGAAGGTCACCAAGAACGCCGGCGGAGCCCATTCCGAAACCCCACAAATCAACATCCGCAATTCTTGCATTCGGCTGATTTTCCGTGCCTGGTTGCGGTCCTCCTGGTCATAAAGTCGCAAGAAAGCGGCGATCTCCTCTTCCGAGGCGAAACGCCGGCGCAGGCTGCACATGGCCGCCATTGCGTGGTAGTTCTCGGCGAGAAACCGCAGAAAGTCTTGGGGATTGCGAGGCATTGGTGGAATACTTTCAACGGGCCTGGGATGGGAGTCGTGCCGCCGCCGGCATCCGCGGCGGGGCTGTCTGCCACATGAGCTCGACCTCTTCCGGCGTCAGGGCGTAAGCCTCGTTCACCAGCCGGCTAACCTCCTGCTCCAAGTCGCGGGCTTCAGCCGCCAACGCCCGCGAAGGTTCGACGGTCCGGGAATACTCCTCGCGCAGGTTCCTTCAGCGCCGGGCGCTCAGGGGATTCTTCTTGCCCCGCAGCTTCTTCACCTCGGCCACGAAAGCGTCCGAGTCCAACTCCGTGGGCGATTGCAGCTTCATGCTGGGCTTCTCGATCCCATGTTCCACGCGGAGCCAGTCGAGCAGGTCACGGCAGGCAGTCCGCTCTCGCCCGGTAATCTCGATCAGCCGGCGTACAGCATCGTCGACTTGCTGCCGAATGGCATCCTGTGGCCGTGCAATGGGCAACGACTCCATCAGGAAGGCGACGGGCGAAAGGGCTTCGTCCTTCATGTGCGGGAGATGCAGCCAGTTGTGCCACCACATCAACGGGGAGTTCAGCACTGCCAGCAGGTACAGGTCGCCGTCGGCTACGAAGAATGTCTTGTTGTTGCCTAGTTGGCCCGACACGTCCAGGGCGTAGCACGGGTGGAACTGAATCTCCTGGTAGACGATCTTCGGCTTCGCGAACTCCTGCCAGTACGCGCACGACCGAAGCTCCCACCAGTACCGCCCCTGGTCTTGACGCTTGACAAGCGACTCGTGGAACCGGTTCATGTGGGCGTGCAGGGCCGGATACGTTCGGGCAAAGACCGACTCCGCTTCCTCGCCGGCTTCCGCCCACGGCCACGGGCAGTTCTCGCTCGACTTCAGGACGATCATCCACAAGCCTGCCCAGTCCGGCGCCCAGCGGGAGATATCCTGCCCCCGGACATACGGCTTGACGATCTCGGCACAGCGAGGATCTGTTGAAATCAAGGCATTCCTGGTCGGCGTGTCGATGAGGAAAGCCTCGTTGCAGCCCGTCTTGATGCCCATGAGCGGCTTGGTGCCGGCAAATTCAACAAGCGGAACACCGCGCGCCCGAATCTTCGCCAGCAGGTCCTTGACGCCGCAAGGCTCAAGCTGCCACGGTTCGGAGCCCAATTGCGACGCATCGACCTCGAAACCTTCCTGGTCGACCTGGGTATTCAGGTCGTCGATGCGAAGCTGCTCGCGCGGGATGGCGCAGACTCGCGTTGCCGGTCGAGGGCTTTCGTCCGGCTTCTTGGCCACGATGACGCACGGAAAGACGTCGGCGTCCTCGAATATCTGCTTGGCATGCCCGAAGTCCACGACCGACTCGATCCAGGCGTTCTCGGCGAAGAACCGCCGCAATGGCTCGCCATAGCCGGCCTTCATCCACTTGTTGGTGACGACGAAGGACAGGTGCCCGCCCGGCCGCAGCAGTATCCCCAGTTCATAGAAGTACACGTACAGGTCGGCCATGCCGTGGTAGGAAGCGAAACGGGCCTGAAGGTGCGGCTTTATCGGCCCGAGAAGCTCCTGACGCACGTAGGGCGGGTTGGCCACCACGACGTCGAACCCGCCCTTGGCGACGATCTCGGGAAACGCCGCCGCCCAGTCAAAAGCCTTGGGGGCTGCCGCCGGGTCGTCGACCACGCTGTTGCCGACGCGGATGTTGTGGTCCAGGCTGGTGAGCACCTTCCCTCGTTGGGCGGTCTTGATCCACAGGCTCAGGCGGCAGATCTCCACGGCCTCCTCGTTCAGGTCCACGCCGTAGAGGTTGTCTTGCAGGATCCGTTTGTCAAGATCGAACAGGGTGCGATGGCCGCGGAGTTCCTGCAACCGATCGTTGCTCGTCTCGTAGGCGGAGTGAAGCTGGTCGAAACCCTCGATCAGGAACGCCCCGCTGCCGCAGGCAGGGTCCACGAGACGGATTTTCGCCAATTCGTCCTGCCACGCCTCCCAGAAACCGACCAACGCCTCGCGCTGGGGCTTCGTCAGATTGTCGATGCGGTAGACCCGCGGGTCGTCGAGTGCCGCGCGAGCCGTCCCCTTGGCTGCCTGCTGGCGATCGCGGCGGAGGTGCTCGAAACGGTCCGTCAGCACGGCGCCGAGGGCGCGGCCCACGATGTAGTGCGTCATGAACGACGGCGTATAGAAGGCCCCTTCCTTCTTGCGCCGGGACTTGCGCTTCTCGACGCCGGCAGGCTCGGCGACGTTCGCCAATTCGTCGCGGATGCGTTCCAGGTCGGTGATCGACTGCTCGAAGATGTGTCCGAGAATGTCCACGTCGACCAGGCTGCCGCCCTTGTCCTCGCCCACGTCGGCGGCGACCTCGTGCGCCGGGCGATAGTCGTACTGTCCCAGGTCGCGGAAATAGCCGCACACCTCGTCGGGCACTTGCAGCCGGTCCAGTTCGGGGTCGGGGGCGAAGAGACCGCCGTTGTAGGGCGGAATGCCGAGCCGCTCGTTTCCGGCGTTGACGGCCTGGAAAAGCCCGCGGAAGTTCTCCCAGACGGGGCGCGGATGATAAGGGTCGCAGTGCTCGTAAGCCTTGGAAATCGTCTCGGCTGGCAGCAAGCCGCGATCCTCACAGAACGCGCAGAACAGGACGCGGTCGAGGAGTTTCTGCGTGCAGGCCAGGACGACGTCAGGCGAGACGCCGGGGTTCTTGTAGCTCAGCCGGGCGAAGGCGTCCTGCCGCATCTTGGCGTACTGGACGTAGAACTTCTTCGTCAGTTCCCGGCCTGCCGTTTCGGAGGCTTCGCGGAGGGCGTACAGATGGCATCGGCCCACCACGGGAACCACCCGTTCTGCCCCCAGCAGGAAGACGAACTTCTTCAGCAGGGTCTCGTCGCTTGCCAGCCGTTCCGTGTCGAACGATTCGTAGGTATGCTGGTCAGCGGTCTTGCAATACAGTCGTGTCCGGCGAATCGACGTGACGATGATCCAGTCACACGGGAGGTTGATGGCATAGCGATAGCCTTGATCCACCGCCGACATGCGGCGGCCGGCAAAGGGGCGGTCGAGCGGGTCGAGCGGTCCCTTGCCTTCCAGGGCGACGATGAACTGCTCTTTTCCTTCCCGGAAGTCGCCGAGAACGGCGTCGGCGAACTTGCCGTCCACTTCCACGAACTTTTCGCGTGAAAAGGTGTGCCGCTCCGGGCTGTCCGCAGGTCGAACGTAGTCCAGGACGCCACAAAGCACGTCCGAGAGGAAATCCGGCAGGATCTCCTGTTCCTTGAAGCGGTCGGCCTTGCCGGAGGCGAGCATGTCAGCCCACTTGCCCAGGATGGCGCGGTACGTTTCCAGCGGCCTGGGCAGTTGAAACGCCTTCAAATGGGGCCGCAACGCATCGGGACGGAAAAGCGGTTTGGATTCGACGGGCAAGGCATCCTCCGACGGACAAACGACTCTGGTGACAGGGCAGAGTGGAGCAACGTCTATTCTAATCGCTTGAGGGGGGATTGTCAGCGGGCCAGCCTATCAGCCGTGGCGAACAACGTCAGCGACGGAACTGAGAATGTTTGGGCGGGTGGATCGCAAGCCCAACCTCGGCCTTCCCAGGTTTCCCAGGTCGACTCTACTCGTATGGCCCAAGTCCTGGTAGAATTGCAATCTTGGCTCTTTCCGTGGGAAGGAGATTTCTGTAGCAGAGTGATACGCAATGGCGATACTGGCCACCTTCATCGGCATTGATCGGCACCGAGACCCGCTGGTGCGAGACTTGTCCGGCGCACGGCGAGATGCCCTTGCACTATGGGCGCTCTTCCGAGACACGCTTCCGGCGATCCAGTCCAACCTCCTCACCGATGCGGATGCCACCGTCGAGGCGGTGCGTGCATCCTTGGATGCCACGTTCGGAGCAGCCACCGCCGACGATACCGTCATCGTCTCCTTTGCCGGCCATGGTACGCGCGACCATCGTCTCGTCGCCCATGACACCGATCCCCGCGCCTTAGAGGCTACGACCATCGGCATGGGTGAGTTGGCCGCTCGTTTCAAGCAGACACAGGCAAAGGCTGTTCTCTGCATCCTCGACTGCTGCTTCAGCGGCGGCGCACCCGCCCGCGTCCTGGACGACTCCCCTGCCACTCGCGACACCGGCACGCCGCTCGAAGAGGTCGCGGGAGTAGGACGCATCCTCCTCGCCGCCGCCAACGTCAACGAAGTCGCGTTGGAACACCCGAAAACCAGGCACGGGTTGCTCACGGGCGCCCTCCTCGATGTCTTCCAAAGTTCCGAGCAGCCAATCAGTCTCACGGGAGCGATTGACACGATCATGCAGCGGGTGCGGGCTGACGCATCGCGGATGGGGTATGTCCAGACGCCGGTCCTCTTCGGTCATATCGAGGGCGGACTCGTCTTGCCGGTCCTCCGTCCGGGCACGGAGTTCTTCAAGGCATTCCCCGAACACCTCGGTGCGCGTGTCGCTGGCCGAATCGACGAACTCGCGGTGTTTGGCCTGCCGACGCCGTTGCTTACGGAGTGGTCATCCCAGTTTGCCACTGGGCTGAACATGCTACAACTGTCCGCTGTCAACGACCATCGAATCCTCGACGGCCAGTCGCTCCTGGTCGTCGCACCCACGAGTTCTGGCAAGACGTTCATCGGCGAGATGGCGGCGGCGCGGGCCATATTGGACGGCAGGAAGGCCGTGTTCCTGTTCCCGTACAAGGCTCTCGTGAACGAGAAGTTCGATCAGTTTTCCCGGATCTACGGCGAGCGGCTCGCCATGCGAATCATTCGATGCACCGGCGATTACCAGGACCAAGCGTCAGCTTTTCTCCGGGGGAAGTACGATCTTGCCGTCCTCACCTACGAGATGTTCCTGAATCTCATCCTCAACAGGACGGGCATCCTAAATCAGATCGGGTTGGTGGTGGTGGACGAGGCGCAGTTCATCACCGACCCGACGCGAGGCATCACGGTCGAACTCCTCCTGACGCACCTGCTTGCGGCACGCGAGATGGGCATCGAACCGCAGCTCGTTGCACTATCGGCGGTAATCGGTGATCTGAACTGCTTCGACGAATGGTTAGGGTGCGGGAAGCTCGTGTCCGCGGAGCGGCCGGTACCGCTCACCGAGGGCGTGATCGACCGCGGCGGTACGTTCCAGTACCGCACACCGGATGGGACTGTCGGCACGACGCGAATCCTCCCACCTGGGGCGGTCGTCCAACGACGAGACAAACCGAGCCCAGGACGTTATAGTCCCTCTCGTGCGTCAACTGATCCGCGACAATCCGCAGGAGCAGGTGATCGTCTTCCGGAACGCCAAAGGACCAGCCGAGGGCTGCGCCGCCTACCTCGCCAATGAGTTGGGGCTTCCCCCGGCGACTGCTGCGAGCGATTCCCTCCCCGGTCATGATCTCTCCACAAGTTCCGTTGCGTTGCGTGCCTGCCTCAGGGGCGGTACGGCGTTCCATACAGCGAACCTGAGCCGCGAGGAACGGGAAGTCGTCGAACGCGCCTACCGCCAGAAGGACGGCGGCATCCGGGCGGTCGCCGCGACGACGACGGTTGCCGCTGGCATCAATACGCCGGCATCGACGGTGATCCTCGCCGAACAGGAGTTCAAGGGGGACGACGGACGACCGTTCACGGTGGCGGAGTACAAGAACATGGCTGGACGAGCTGGTCGTCTCGGATACAACGAGGTCGGCAGGGCCATCATCTATGCCAATGACTACTCGCAGCGTGAAGCCCTCTTCCAGAAGTATGTTCTCGGCCAGTTGGAGCCGATCCGGTCTTCCTTCGACGGCACGGATCTCGGCACGTGGATTCTGCGGCTCCTAGCCCAGGTGAAGCATGTCGCACGGCATGATTTGGTTCGGGTCCTCGCCAACACGTACGGCGGGTATCTTGCGAACCGGCGGAACCCGCAGTGGCAAGCTCGCATGCGGAGTGAGCTGGAGCAGCTTGTCTCGCGTATGATCAACGCCCGTCTTGTTGAAGTCGATGCCGACACCGTCCGCCTCTCGCTTCTCGGTCGTGCTTGTGGACGATCCTCGCTCCGGCTAGAGTCCTCCATGCGGTTGATCGCTGCCCTGCAAGCCCGTCAGCACCAGAATGTCGCTGCCGAAACGCTGATGGCGATGATCCAGGGGCTCCCAGAGATGGACGCTGTTTACACACCTGTCCAGAGGAAAGGGACGGCTGAGGGGCGTTGGACGCGGGAGGTTGCGCAGCGTTTCGGTATTGATGTCGCGCGGTTTCTCCAAGAGCGAGCCGAGGACATGACGGGGTACTATGCGCGCTGCAAGCGTGCCATGGTGCTTTCCGCTTGGATTGCCGGGAATCCAATGGAAGCGATCGAGCGGGCTTGTACCGTTAATCCCTACTACAAACTCGGGCCGGGTGATATTCGCGGCGTCGCGGACACGACCCGCTACCACTTGCGATCGGCTTTCCAAATCGTCATGCTTCTCCTCCTTGAGCACGCGCCGACCGAGGAGGCAATGGACGGGCTTCTGCGACAACTGGAAGTCGGCATCCCCGCAGATCTGCTGGATCTCCTCTCCCTCCCCCTCCCGCTGAATCGGGGAGAGTACTTGGCCTTGAAGGAAGCCGGCGTAACCTGCACCTCGCACCTGTGGTCGCTTTCGCCGGCCAGAATCGAGGAAATCCTTGGGACGTCCCGCCGGGTGCAGCTTGAGCGGCACCGTCCCCACTGATGGATTCGGGCGGGGCTCGCACGCCGGTAGGTGTTGGGGAAGTATTTCCTCGCCGGGTCTTCTGGCAACCTCTGATGCTTGATGGCATACCCTATTCCTTCCCCGGAAGCCACAGATTGAACGCGTCCCAGATTTCAGGCTGCATGTCCGCCAGCACCTTGACGACCCACCGCCACTTGGTACCGCGGATCGCCTTCAATGCGCGATCTCGGTAGACGCAGGTCTCGACCGCCACGACCTTCGCCTCGTCCACGCTCCAGTCCTCCTTGACCGGAGTGTCTGAAAGCCTCCAGATGGCACAGCCGCTGATGCCTTCCAACTGCGCCGGCAACACCGGGTCGTCGCCGAGGCAGAGCGCCAGATGGAACCGCTCGTCAAACGTCTTCGGCAGAGTGTCCTTTTCGGGGTAAGGGTGCGTGACGTACCGCAACCAGCGCCATTTCGCACTCCGCTTCGCCGAGTCCGCGTGTGCCCATGAGCACGGAAATCCTGCGACAAGGTAAGCGCCGGTCGTAAGATCGTCGGTAATCGAGATGCTCGCCCGGTTCAGAAATCTCTTGGTCGTCAGCGCATCGACGACATGGCGGTCAAGCTCCCAAAGCCCGATGTCCCACAGGTCGTCTCGCTCGTGCCCGACAATCACTCGGCGGGGTTGTTCCGGGTCTCGCACGGTCTGCGTGGCGTGATAGTGCCCGTCCAGCGGCACAAGGTCCTCGGAATCGCCGTTGTCGATGAGAAGGTGAAGGTCAGGATACGCTTCCTTTGCCTTGTCATAGTCCTCGATGGCATGGGCAGCAGTCACGACGAAGTAGCCATGCGTCAGCCAGTTCCTTCTGCCGCTCAAACGAACTTCCCTTCGCCTGCTTGCCGCTCGAAAACCTAATGTACGAGTATACAGTAGCCATATCTGCGCCTCCAGTTGCCGGATACTGAAGCGCATTCTACCCGAAAAGATAGTAGGTGTAAACGGTTTCATATTCCAGATCGCCCCGCTGACCAGCGTCAATCGCCGCAGGCCTCGCCCCAGGAGCCAGAGCATGCGAACACTCCAGGGACGCTCTTGTTCCAGCAGCCTCTCGATCGCGGCCGGGTGGCGTTCGGGCAAGAGCCAGCGGGGCAGAAAACGCCGGAGGCGGACTGAAATCCACCCTCCGAAGGTCGACGGCGGTTGCGGCGCGTCGAGCAGGTCCGGGCCGGGCGCCGCCGCCATCCACAACGGCGCCATGGCCATCAGTCCGGCAACGCACAAGAAGGAAAGCTGTGGACCCACGTTGAACAGATCGACCGGATTGAGGACCAGCACGATCAGGCCAGCCAGGGCCAGTACATTGAACCCGACACGACGGCGGCCAAAGTAGACCGCTCCGCAGGCCGCCACAATGAGCACGGTCGCCCGAACAACCGGCGGCTGGGCGTCGACCAGCAGCATATAGACGACGGCAAAAGCAGCCACGGCGGGCAGGCCCCAGCGCCATGGCAGCAGCCGGCGGAGGACAATACCGGCGAAACCGGCGAGGATGCCCAGATGGAGCCCCGCGATCACCAGCAGGTGAATCGTGCCCGTGAGTTGAAAGGCCTCGGTTTCCTCGGGATCGAGTTGCTCGCGGAGGCCCAGCAAAACGGCCGCCGCCAGGTTGGCTTGCTGCGGGCGGAGATAAGCGGCAAAGACCTGCCGGCCGCGGAGCCGCAGCGATTCCAGCAGTCGCCCGGGACCGTAGGCGAAACCAGTCGACAGCACGGAGATCGCTTCCGGATAATTCACCCGAAGGTGGCTGGTGATGCGGCGGGAGCGATCGAGTGCCGCGTGGTCGGCCTCGCCGGGATTCATGGCATGCTCGGGCGGCAAGAGATGGGCAAAGGCCCGGAAACGATCGCCTGCGGCCAGATCCGGAACCAGGCCTTCGACGACCATGGCCGCGCGACCGGAGGCGGTCCGCCACTGATCGCCGTCGCGAATGGCCCGCAGTTCCACCTCGAAGCGGATCTCGTCGCCCGACCGCGGCGACCGCAAGGGATTGACCTCTGGCTGGGGCATGACCCGCGGCGTCTGCAAGGCCACGGCTTCAATGCAAACCGGCTGTTGCTGGGCGCGGGCGAAGAGGCCCAGATCGTCGCAGCCGAACAGGTTCCAGCGGCAGTGGTGCCAGGCCGCGGCCAGCGCCGCCGCGGCCAGCAGCATCACCCCTGCGGCCGCAATGTCCTTCCGCATTCGCCGCAGGGCCAACCATAAGCCCAGCGCCACCACGGCGATGGTCCACCAGATCGCTACAGTCAACGGGCGATAACGATCGACAACCATCCCTCCAGCCACGGCGGCCAGCGCGATGACCAGCGGATGGTAGCCGGGCGTCGGCGCGATTTTCGCTTCACGCTTTGCACCGGCAACAGCGCTCTTGGTATCGACGGCGGCCATGATCCGCGGCATTTCCGGGGAAGTGGATATGGCTGCATGATATCAGGGCATCGGGAGGCCGGCAACCAAACAGGGCAGTCAAGGTACGAAGAATTTCCGCGTGGCGCAGTATTTTTCCATAATGACGCGTGGGGCGATTTGGATCGGCGGACGATACGTGCGCTTTGCCGCGAAACAGAGGAATCTCGCACGGAAATCGCCGATATAGACTACTGACGATCGGCCGCTCAACGAATAATGACGTTGGCGAGGGGAGTCGCTGCGCTGAAATGGCCATTCAACCGAGAAAGCATGCCAGCTTTATGGCGAAACTTTCTTAAATTTCTCGGACCCATGGCCGCGGCAACGGGTGGAGCGTAGTAGGTGCCGAGCCGCCCAAGGACAGAGACTCTCCAAATGTGAACGGAGTCCCGCACCCCTTCGCGTCAGGGATGTGCAACCAAGGGAAAACCGTCCGAGCCCTTCGCTGGCCAGGCCCGCGAAGGGCTTTTTATTTCTGAGACTAGCGCCCCCCCGACGTGGCGGGGCTGAGGCTAGTGGCCGGAGCTGCATAACCAGCGCTGCCTGGAGGAGGCGCTACGTAGGTGCCACCGCCTGGAGCAGGCGCTACATAGCTCCCGCTGGCCGCAGGCGCATAGGTGCCAGCCGCTGGCCCACCATTATAGGGGGATCTGGGAATGGTGGCCGGGGTCGGGCTCAAGTACGGTGTTGTGCTGGGTGCGCACGGATTATTGCACGCCGGTGCGCAGGCTGGAGTGCATCCGCCGGCCGGCTGGCAATAATAGGGCGGTGGCGTCGGATTATAATCGTGCCGACACCCGCAGAGAACACCCGCCACTATTACGGCAATTGCCAAGAATCTCATGTACCGCTCCTTTGAGTTGGAGGAGGGAAGGAAAGTAACAAAAGTGCGGCAACGGGTCAAGAGGAAGGAAGTGGGCAGGATCGGAATCTGGCCGGTTTGTACCGGTCGAACCCCCTTTTGACAAGGCGGCCTACGGCACATACAATGGATTCCCCTGGACTCAGGGACGATAGACAATAGGGACTTGGGGCGGTAGCTCAGTTTGGGAGAGCGGTACGTTCGCAATGTACAGGTCGGGAGTTCGATCCTCCTCCGCTCCACTTCATAAAGCCTTGCGCAGCAACGAGTTGCGTAAGGCTTCTTTTGTCCCCTTCCGGATTCTTTCTCGGTCTTGTCCCCGATTTTGTCCCCTTTTGTGATGGTCTAGGGATTTGAGGAATTTGGCGGCAACGGGTTTTGCTCAGCCACATGCCACAGCCAACAGATCGAACAGTGCAGGCGGCTCGCGCTCGGCCGAGTCCAGGATGCTGGCCACCAGCTACGAATTCCACATCGCGATCGCAGCGACTCATACCATATTGCCCGCCAAGTCACCGAAGATTCCAACGGCCCGTCACACCGGCCAAGGAAACAGAAACCGGAATCCAGTTCGTTCTGCGGCAAGGCCCCTTGAAAGATTCTCGTTCGAGCCTAAAATAGTTGTCCGGCTATCGACCTACCCAGTCGAATGCCGCAGAAAGGAAGTAGAAGACCAGCTCTCAGGGCCGTTAGTGGCACTGTCGTGTTCCCCACCCGACGGGCGTTATTGGCGTGTTCTGGGAGAGCTTTCTTTGACGGAAGCAAGAGTCTTCGAGAAATTGTATCCATCCCCATGGGGCAACCAAGCCGCTGCCATATTTTGGCCGCGGAATGTTGACCGTGTGGGGTAATATGGACAGTTTCTCATGCTACAATCCGATATTTTTTCTGATAGCGGCCGACTCTCGGCCGCTGGCGACGGTCAGATCACGACCGTCTCGGGGCCCACGTTCGCCATCCCCAGCGATTCCGCAGAGCGGGCGTCACAAACCGCATGCAGCAACGGCGAGGAGATCAATCTGCCGCTGAACGAGCTCGCGGCGCCCGCCACATACCACGCAATCAGCAGCCTCACGGCCGACAACGGCCGGTTTGAGGGAACGCGGCCAGCCTCTCCGTTACCGCAACAAAAGCGGAAGGTCTGGAAGCCGACGCCGCGCACCTGGCATGTCATCGAGTTGATGCAACAGGGGCTTTCCAACGACGACATCGCCGCGAGGAAAGACGTGGAGGTCGAGACTAGCGCGGCGAACCTGCGGAAGATCCGACAACGCGCCCGCGACAATAGATATCTGTCGGCCCTTGAATCTGAGAAACGTGACAGGCCAAGTGACTGTCACGCTTCCCCTTGATCACGCAGACGAAAATTTCCTCGCGTTTTTCTTCGCGGATTCACGGGGTATCGCGTGACAAATCGGAACTCCGCCGCGACCTATTCCATTTCTCGGTTATCGTTGAAATCGACTGGCTGCCAGTCGGACCACTTCCAGGAAGGAGCCTTTCAGTGTCCATCGGACCTTCATTTAATTCCACCCCGCCGCCATCGGCAACAGCGTCAGGACGCGCACTCCGCGGCATTCTCCGGCGAGACGACGGGCATCAAGCCACCGGGAACTCGCCCGCTGGCCAGATCAACGGCGACGAGGATTCGCAGCACACCCAGGAACCCGCCGAAGCAGATCATCAGCTCGACGACGCGCAGCAGGACGACGACGACTTGGGCGATGACGAGCCCGAAGAAAATGACGGCCCCGACGACGTTGCGGTTGTGGAACCTGTTCGCGTTCTGGACGTACTGCCGACGGCGCCGGTCGCCGCGACGAGCGTGGTGCCCAACGGCTGGACGCTTTCGGGCGCTGGGCTTCTTCGCGGCGCGACCGTCGTCTTGTTCACCGCCATGGTCGTCGTGCGGCGCCTTGTTGGGGGCGATAACGCGGAACTCCTCGAGTTGGCGTTCCATCGCAACGGCGCTTGGGAGCATCGCGAAATAACCCGTGGGCAGGCCGCCACCGCCCAAAGGCTCGTTGCCGCGCTGGCCCGCGTAGGGGTGCCAATCACCGCCGCAAACGGCCGTGCAGTGATGCAGTACCTCTCCGAGTATGAGCGGGACAACGACCATGCAATTCCAACCGTTAGCCTTACGCGGCACACGGGCTGGCATGGCATCGGCGACGAGCGATACTTTGTGCTCGGTGACCGTGTGCTCGCAGCACGGGCCGAGTCGGCAGGAGCGGAAAATCAACCTGATGTTCTTCGCTTTCGGGCTGCCAACGACGGCGCGGCACAGGTGGCGGCGGGGCTAAATACCGCCGGAACAATGGCCGGCTGGCTGTCGGCGGTCGCCCCCCTCGGCGCATACCCGCACGCGCAGTTTGCCCTATACGCGGCGTTGGTGCCGCCGCTGCTGGAGATCCTGGGCGTGCCCAATTTCGTGGTGGACTTTAGCGGGCCGACTTCGAGAGGCAAGACAACGGTTTTGCGAATCGCGGCGTCGGTCTGGGGCAATCCAGACGTAAGCAACGCCGACTCGGTGATGATTACTTGGGACACTACTCACGCGTACCGCCTCGCCGTCGCCGCCACGATGGTCGACATGCCATTGATAATCGACGAGATGCGTCTCGCCTATTCGCCGGAAGAAATCATCCAATTCGTCTACGCGATCGTGAGTGGGCGCACACGGGGGCGTGCAGGTAGCAACGGCTCACCATCTGGATTGTCCGCTGTGCTCATCACGTCGGGCGAGGTGCCCATCGTGTCGCTGACGAAGAAGGGCGGCGCACGGGCCCGGGTCTTCTCGTTCTGGGGCAGCCCGTTTGGGGGCACGGCCGCGGAGACCGCAGTCGTTGTGCGTGGGGTGAACGACGGGGTCGCGGCCAACTACGGACACGCAGGCGCAGTCTTTGTTCAATACTTGCTGGATCGCCAGGGTTTCTGGGAAATGTGGCGACAAGATTATCAGCAGCGAGTCGCGTCGCTCGAAAGTCGATCCGCCAGTGATCCGGTCGTTTCGCGGATGGCGGCGGCGCTGGCGGCGATCTCGATTGCGGCGACAATCGCACACGAAGCGTTGGGGTTGCCATGGCCGCACCAGGACGTGGTTGGCCTGCTCTGGGACGAGTTGACCGCCGAAGCACCAGACGCCGATTCCGCCGCGGCGGCACTCGAGCACGCCATCGATTGGGCTCGCGGACGCCGTAATCAGTTTTATCGCGAGGGTCAATCGCGTAGTCGTACTTGGGCGGGTCGCTGGGACGACGGTGTCGCGTGGATCGGCTTCCGGCCCGAGACCTTGCGACGCGTGCTGACGGAGGGCGGCTTCGAGTTCGACGCGGTGCTTCGAAGCTGGCGTGATCGGGGTTGGTTGCTTGTCGATCCTGGCAGCAGTAAGCCAAGGCACCGCGCCCGCATCGGACAGGAAGACTGCTCGTTGATCGCCATTCGCATGGAGGCGATCCGCCAGGTGGAAGGAACGGAAACGGATGAAGACAGGTAGTTCGGGTCCAACTTGGGGCAGGGCCGCGACGGCGCGGACGAGGTCGCGGAACACGAGCATTATGCCTGCTCCTTTGCTTTTTCTAAATCTAGCCGCTGCTGCTTTTTCGGTGGTCGCGGCTGTATCCGGCGTGGTCGCCACCGGCGGCCACCTGGAATATCGCATAAAAACATTTGAGGAGTTTAGTCATGGACGATTCGTAATGAGTAGTTCGAAGACTGGCCATAGGGCCAGCACTTTGGGACCTGTCGGGAACGATTCCCGCCCGGTCGGGCAGAACAGGCTGTCGCTTCCGAGCGGCGGCGGACAAACCACAGCCCTCGCAATATCGGTCGATTGGGACGGCATTCGTGCCGCGATCAACGACTGGCAAGACGGAGGGTTTAGCGTGTTCGTGAACGGGACTTCCCCGCACCGAGACGCGGAAACGCATTTCGTGTCGATTGGAGGCCACGAACGCGTACTCGACCATCCGCCCACACAGGCGGAACTGGAGGACTTCGTGGGCGCCAACATCGGCATCCTCAGCCAGCCCGCCTATTTTTTGGGCGGCTGGCTCGATGAAGGCTTTTTCTACCTGGATGTCTCCGTAGCGCTCCAGGGCCGGCACAAGGCATTAAAGTTCGCCGCGGAAAACAACCAGAAGGCCATCTGGCATCCGTCAACGAAGCGGTCGATCGAGGTTGAAGAGGCCGTCGACGCGCTGAGTGCGGAGCAGACGGTGGCGCTGGTGTAGATCGCGAGGCAGGCTCCCGGCCCTGGGCCTTTTGCCCAGAGTCGGGGCCTTCGCGGCCGTGCGACATTGCGGGCGAAAGAGAAACAGGAAACGCCTCTTGCGCTCAAGGCGGAAGTGCGCTACCTTGAATATCGTCATCGAGAAGAGGACTTATGAGAACATCCGAACCGAAACCAAGGAGGAATTCGCAATGCCCCAAACATTGAGCATGCAAGATTGTGCCCGTCTCCTACAAATCCAGAGTTATAGAATCCAGTACGCATACGCCCATGACCGCCTGCCGGAACCTCGACTGCGCATCGGGGGCAGAAGGGTCTTCTCATCAGAAGACCTCCAGCGGCTGGCTGAGCATTTTGGCGTGACTGTGCCGTCAGCAGAGGCTGCGCCGGAGCACACGGCGGAAGCCGTGGGCGTATAGAAACAGCAAGACCGGGCGGTGACGCCCGGTCTTACGAAGTAAATCATTTTAGCCGTCCGAGCGGAAATCGGGCGGCACGCAGAACACCAGCATCAAGGAGGTGCTTCATCTAATGTCTACTATACCTGAAGTTCCCACACGCATCAACCCTGAGCTAATCGCCAACCTGCAAGACCGCGGCGCACGCGCCCCGCGGATCGTTGCGGGGAACGCTGACGACGCTCCGCAGGATGCCCCAGCGGTTCCCATCGTGGGCACGCCGCTTATCATCGAATTGCAAGGCCGGACCGAAATGGTAGTGCCGGCCGCGTTGCAGACTGAAGAATATCCCCAACAACTTTGCGAGCAAATCCGCGCCGCAGGCGGGGCGCCGATCTTCGATTTGCGTCATGTTCTCGACTGGAGCGACGGCGAGCGCTGGGCGGTCTTGGGCTTCATTGCCGGCCTCGAAGCGGCCTACATGGTGCGGCACGGGGAATTCGGAGTGCCGGCCGATCTCTTTGTCGCGGTACTCTACGCGATGGTGGGCGACGAAGATGTCGCTCGCTGCGGACGCGGCGTGCGGGCTGCCGTCGAGGCCGCCGCCATCATCCACCATCACCCCCAGGCTCTCCCGGCAGCATGCGGGCGAATTGCCCAGCGGCTCGCAGACCTTGGCGTCGAGGGTTACACGGCCTACCGCCTTCAGCAGCAGGTCGAGCAACTCGCCGCGGGAGCACGAGGGCAGACGGGCGGAGGCGAACAGGCTCTTGCCAGAGTTCACAGCAGCCTTCCAGACGCACCCGTGCCTGCCGATGCTGTTGTGCCCGAGGGCTGGATGCTCAGTGTCGAAGGCATCGCACAGGGAAACGCCGACAAGGCCATCGCCGTCACGTCGGCTCCGATGGTGATCACCCGCCGCTTCACCGAGATGGACGGCGAGGCAGAGCACCTGGGCGTGGCCTGGCTGCGCGATGGGCGTTGGCACGAGGAAATCGTGCCGCGGGCAACGGTTGCCGTAGGCAAGACAGTCGTCGAACTTGCCGCCTACGGGGCTCCCGTGACGAGCAACAACGCCTCGCTGGTTGTCGATTTCCTGGCCAGTTTTGAAGCCCACAACCTGGAACTGCTGCCCCGGTCACGCGTGGCGCGGCAGTTGGGGTGGCAGGGCAACGGCGGCCATGATGGTTTCCTGTGGGGCGAGCGGTTGCTCCGAGACAATAATACTGCGGCGGTGCGGACCATGACCGACACCGGCGCCGCCACCATCACCGAATCGGCCAACACGGCATCAGAAATCATCTTCCGCGGGGCCGATGAAGGCGACGGGCAGCTTGCCGCGGGCTATTGCGAGGCAGGGACGTTTGAGGGCTGGTGCGCGGCAGTGCAGCCGATCGCGCAGTTCCCAAAGGTCATGCTGGGTATCTACGCCGCGCTCACGCCGCCGATGCTCGAAGTCCTCAACTCCGACAACTTCATCACGAGCTACGCCGGGGCCACCAGCCAGGGCAAAACGATCACGTTGAGGATCTCAGCGTCCTGCTGGGGCTGCCCGAACGAGAAATCCACCACGTCGGCAATGGGAACCTGGGACGCAACGCGGGTGTGGTTCGGGCGTGCTCCCGCGGTGCTCAATCATCTGCCCCTGGTGGTGGACGACACCAAGAGGGCCAGCAAAAAAGAAATGGTCGCCCAGATGATCTACGACGTGGCTTCGGGCCGCGGACGCGGACGCGGATCGCAGCAAGGGCTGGCGCGGAACGACGCCTTCCGCACCGTGATGCTCACCAGCGGCGAGGCCCCGATCACCAGCTTCAGCGAGGACGGCGGCACGCGGGCACGGGTATTAGAGGTGTGGGGATCACCCTTCGGCAAGGCCGATGCCGCCACCGCGCAGATCGTCAACCGGGTGAACGACGCCGTACATGACCATTACGGTCATCTGGGGCCGCGCTTCGTGCAGTATTTGATTGAGCATCGTGATGACTGGGCCGCGTGGCGCGAGCAGTACCGCCAACTCCGGCAGCAGTTTGGCAATCGTGCCGGCGACAATTCCGTGGCCGCGCGTATGGCCACGCATCTGGCCGCGATCGGCATGACGGCCCAGATCGTTCACCAGGCCGTCGAGATGCCGTGGGAGTATCGTGATGTCGTCGGCGAGTTGTGGGGCGAGTTGACCGCCGAAACGCCGGAGGCTGATCGTGCCGCGGTTGCACTGCGGCACGTGATGAGCTGGGCGCAGGGACACCGCGAGCAATTTCAACCACCAGCAAGTACCGCTGGCATGATGGCGCCGTCAGGCGGTTGGGCAGGTCGATGGGAGCTTGAAGACAAAGACGAACCCTACATTGGATTCTTCCCGCACAAGCTCGACGAGATCCTGGTGGCCGGCGGCTTCGAGCCAGAGCCGATCAAGCGGCTTTGGTTCGACAGGGAATGGCTGAAGGTCTCCAAAGGCAAACACCAGTACCGGACGCGCATCGGCAACCTCACGCCCTACGTGGTCGCCGTCAAGAGAACGGCCATCGAGCAGGTGGAAGGCCCGGTCGAGCCTGGGGATGAAGAGCCACGGCGGTGCCCCAGCCCGACGATCGGACGCACCGGCGGGGGAACGGCGCAGCATGGCCAAGAAGGGCGGTAGCTGCGCGTAGGAGGGCCGCAAACGATGAAGACGACCAATATGACCAGAACTGAGAAAAGCTGCCAGAATCGCGCTTACGCGCCCGCGGTTCCCACTGCGATCGCGGGCAATTCCGACCAAGGCTGGGAGGGAACAAGGGAACAGGGAGGGAACAACTTAGGGAACACCTTAACTCCTTATATTTCAGATACTTATATCAATTTAATACTATTTGTTCCCTTGTTCCCTCTAAATAATAGTCTCTTTAGGAAGAGGCGACTTTTTTCTAAGACTTACAAAAAAACTAAGTCTCCTTTTCATATAAGTACCTCCTCTCCCCAGGAACAGGGAACAAGGGAACAAACTGCGTTTGACCCTGGAAATTACGGGCTTTTCGTGTTCCCTCACCCCCGAGAACAACCCACTCCCTGTTCCCCAGCCAGCCCAGAAAGGCGTTCCCCATGCCCAGTCCAATGAACCCAACCCTGTTCTCCATCCTCCAGGCCCAGTTCGGCGAGGTTCGTACCACGAACCCTGGCCAGCCCAGGATTGCCTCCCGTGTGCCCGATCCAGCCCGTCCTGGGCGCTTCACCGATCGCACGTCCCAGCGCGGCGAGCAATATGCGGTCTCGTGCCCGTTTTGCTACGACGACCGTTTCAGGCTCTACATCAGCTACATGTACGGCGTCTTGGACCCGGCCACTGGCCAGCGCAACTACGGTCTCTGGTGCTGCCATAACGAGAAGTGCCACCAGGTCGAGGCCAATCGCTTAATGCTCCGCAGCCGCCTGGCGGTGCCTATCAGCCGGCGCTATGCGCAGCACGTTGAATTGCCCGCCACAACTCCGGCCACGGAACCGCCCCAGGAGATCGTCCTACCCGAAGGTCTCACGCCGATCGCCTCCTTGCCCGCCAGCCATCCTGCTGCCATCTACCTCACCTCCCGCGGCTTCGACCTTCAGTACCTTCAGGAGACGTGGGATATCAGCTTCTGCGACTGGTGTATTGCCTGTCGCCCCGCAGCCACGAACCGCATCCTGATCCCGGTCTACCGCCCCGCAAAGTTGTTCTCGTCAAGCGACGGGCATACCCTTGTCCTCGGCGGCTGGCAGGCCCGCCTTGTGCCCGGCTATGAGGCCCTCGGCGGCAGCGATGCCAAGTATCTGTCGGCAGCGGGCATGCAGAAGTCGGAATTGCTCTACGGCCTGCATTTGGCGATCGCCAGCGACGGCCCAGTTTACGTGGTCGAGGGACCCTCCGACGCTTGGCGGGTAGGGCCTGGTGCGATTGCACTTTTCGGCAAGGACCTATCGCAGACCCAGAAGTTGCTCTTGGTCCATCATTTTCCGGGCCGCCACATCATCGTCATGCTCGACCAGGACGCGCACGAGGAGGCCCGAAAAATCCAAAATGACCTACGGCTTGCCCGCGGTCCCGGCGGAGGCGAAGTCCTGCTTGCAACCCTGCCTCCAGGCCGCAAGGACCCCGGAGATTGCACCCCAGACGAGATTGCCAACTGCCATGTCGAACCGTAAGCTCGAAATCCTCGACGAATACCGCTACGGCCCCCGTGCTGTCCTCAAGCTTGGTGACAAATTCCGCGTCAGCGGCGGCCCAGTCTACGTCAGCGATGATGGCGTTGAGCATGCTGTCGCCGATCGCGGCATCTTCAAGTTCCGCCGCTACTGCGTGCAGGGAGCGCAGAAGTGGATCGAGGCGTACTCAGGGGATGGCAGCGGCACAGTCGTCTTATGGGTTGGCAAGGCGGGGCGCAGCCCGACCGTGGAGAATCTGCGCCGCAAGCCATACAAGGTCAGGAAAGTCACCGGCCGCAAACGTCCCAGGAAGAAGAAAGCATGCCCCGTTACAAAACCATAAATTACGATGAACCCCTGCTGGTCGCCGTCGATTATGTGGTCGATGGCCCTCGCACCGCCGCCACAGTCGCTGCCGGCAGATCCCGGCTCACCGGAATGAGTTACCAGACTGCCGAAGGCGGGCTCCAGTCTGTTGAAGCCAACGAAATTGCCGGCGTGCTGCAAGCCTTGGGCCCCCGCCCGCGTTTGTACAACGACGCTCTCTTCGGGCTGGCAGTCGAGGCGCAGAACGATCTGCCGTCCCCATCCGATGTCGCCGACATCGACGACCTCCGCACCATGCTCTGCCTGCTATTCGGCGGGGACCCCAGCGGGAACCAAGAGCTTGCGATTGACGGTGGGGAACGAGTACGCGTCGCGTTTGCCCGTGTCAACAACCCGCTCGCCCTGTGCGCCCGGCTGTCGCAGCAGATTTCCATCGCCGGCATACACGACCTCTACCGTGAGATCGAATTGCCGGTGCTGGCGCCCGTGCTCGCCATGACGCTCGCTGGGCTGCCCGTTAACCGTTCCGTGCTCATGGGCCTCCATGAAAGCCACCAGACGCAGATGGAGATTGCCCGTCGCATCCTTCAAGCCGACGCCGGCAGCTCCTTCAACCCTGATGATGCTGCCGATGTTCGCCGACTGCTCTATAACGACCTGGGCCTACCTTGCCCGCTGGAAACCCGCCACGGCAACCAAGCCGTGTCCAAAGCTGCGCTCGCCCAACTTACCTCGCAGCATCCGCTGGTCGCCCACATTCAGACCTACCGCGATGCCCAAGCTGCCTGCATTTCTGCAAAAGGTGTCCTTGATGCCGTCGATCCGCACACGTCGATCGTCCGCGGCAACCTCGACCCGCTGGGCACTGCCACCGGCCGCTTCTCATGCAGCGATCCACCGTTGCAGGCCCTCGATCGTCGCGTCCGCAGGGCTGTTGAGGCCGCCCCAGGCTGCGTCTTACTGGAGGCTGACTACTCGCAGATGGAACTCCGTGTCCTTGCCCACTTCTCCCAAGACCCCGCCCTCCTTTACGCTTTCCAGCACGACATCGACCTGCACGCCCGCACCGCGGCCAGCGTACTCGGGATCGCCGAAACCGACGTGACCGACCAGCAGCGCCAACTCGGCAAGATCCTGAACTTCGGTATCGTCTACGGGCAAACCGCCTACGGGCTCGCCGACGAACTTGCCGTCCCCCAGCAACAAGCCGAAGCCCTCCTAGCAGCCCACGCCGCTGCCTACCCTGGGGTTGCCGCCTGGACCGCCGCAGTCCATCACCGGACCCTCATTCACGGCGAGGTTCGCACGCTCTACGGGCGGCGCCGATACTTGCCGAACATCCACTCTGCCAATGACGCTGCCACAGCCGAAGCCCGTCGTCACGCGGTCAACACGATCATTCAGGGCAGCGCCGCCGATCTGCTCAAGCTGGCGCTGATCCGCCTGCACGACACCTTGCCTGATGAAGTCCGCATGCTTTTGCCGGTCCACGACAGCGTGCTTCTGGAGGTGCCCGAGCCGCTGGTCGAGGAGACCAGCCAGCTCGTGCGCGACGCCATGGAAGCCGTGCCGGAAGGCTTCAGCGTGCCGCTCAAGGTGGAGATCCACACCGGCAGAACCTGGACCGACTGCAAATCTTAACCATCGGCAGCACCGCGCTGCCAGCCAACTACTTCAGCCCCCAAGGGCGAACTCTAATGAACACCATCCAGGAACAATTCCTTCGCAAAATCGAAGACATATCCAACCTACTACGATACCCGCAGCCCACGACCGGCATGATTATCAAGGCCATCTGGGGTGCCAGTCAACACTGGTCCGGCGGCGAGCTTTTCGACGAAGCCGAAGATTTCGCCTACCACCGTTTCTCCTGGCGGGTGAAGGACAACCTCGCCCCAGACGCCCGCCTCGACAGGGCGCTACAACTTCTGGCCAGCAGTATTCCTCTGGGCATGCTCGTCTTTCGCGACCTCAACGCCCAACTCGACGATCCGGCCGAGCACGCCGCTACGGAGAGCTTCATAGACCACCTTGCTTCGCTGGGCTTCGACCTACGGCTCTACATGCCACGAGCGGTTGCTGTTTGAGCGCGGTGCCAATTGTTGCCCACGGCAAGATTCCTGCTGCGGTTCGTGTCCGCTGCTCGGAGCCGTAGGATGGCCGTTGTGTGCAGCATGGTGTCGCGCCGAGCTTCGGGAATCGGTTTCGCCCGCGTTCTTCGTTTGCCGTCCGAAACGCGATCGTACAGCCGTCTTTCGCCGCCATCTTCACCGACAAGCAAGACGCCGATGAAAACCGCGGTGAACCCGCCCATTGTAAAGTTCTCTGGCGGTGCGAATGGGAGATCGGGGCGGTTTCGTGGTTGGACCTTTCGTGTGAGTGCCGGTGAAGTGCTTGCTATCGGTGCTGTCAACGGCGGATCGCCGAAGGTCGTCTAGCCCGACGTGTTGCGCAGCGGCCCAACGGTTTGGGGTCGGTCATTTCAGTGGATGATGTGGCAATTCGGCAATGCCTGCTGGAGCTTCTTCACGCCATCTTTACTGACTTTCGTGTTGACTAGGTTTAACTGTCGCAGTTGGTTCAGTCTCATAAGTTGCCTTAGCCCATCGTCGGATACATGCGTGCTGTATAGGTCCAAGTCTTGGAGTTCGTTCAGTCCTTTAAGATTTAGCAGCCCCGCGTCCGAGACCTCGGGAGACCAAATGTGCAATGCGTGGAGGCTGTTCAGTCCCTTGACGTGTTGCAGAGATTCAGGGTCTTTCTCGACAGAATCCCCTCTAATCCACACGACTACTACGCGCATACAGAAATCGTCGCCCAGCAGACTACGCAACAACCCTGGTCCTGGTGCTTGTGCGTCGTGCAGTGGGATGTATTGCGCATCGACTTCCCATTCATACAACACGCTCCCACCGCGCTTTGCAATCTCGTTCGCCGCCTCCTTCTGCTCCCTCGCCTTCTTAATCTCGACCGCCAACCAACTGAACGGCAGGGCCACCGCCAGCGTCATCACCAACAGCGTCTGAATCCCAAACTGGATCCGCCATCGAAAGACCAGCGCGACAAGCCACCACAGCAGCATCACCGCCAGCACGACGCCCACGCTCAGCCACCGCGATCAGCACGGTCCAGCCCTTGTGCTCGTTGAACGGGAACCACCGCCATCGCTCCGACAGGAACAGCAGGCCCGTCGCCGCCAGCGATCCCAGCACCAGCCAGGCGGGCGTGGGGAAGAAGCGGCGACGTTTCCCAGGCGTGTCCATGCCGCCAGTATACCGCGCCACCCCCCGAAGATGACTGCCAACCGCTTGCAGTGGAAGACGCACGGCCGACCCCCAAATTGGGCATTTTCGGCCTCCTGCCGATCCTCGATCCCGGACATTTTGTCGGGGTTCAGCCGGCGTGAATCCCGCAGATTCGCACGAATGCATCGGACAGGTGGTGCCGGTAAGCCCGTCGGTATTAGCCGTGCCGACGAAGAAGTTGTCACGTGTTTGACAAGCACCCCCGGTTGCGGGAGAATAGCGTTGTGAAGCTCGCTTCGAACGGGCCAGGAACAACCGGAACGAGGAGGTGCTTTATGCGACGCAATGTTGCCACTCTATTGCCCGTCTGCATCGCTTTCGCGGCAGTATGGGTAGCGCTGGTTCGTGGAGAAGACAACGGCCAGCCTCAACTGAAACCAGCCAAACCCGCGCGCGATGCCCAAGCGGCGGAGCCCGGCGGGGAGGACACGCGGCTTGCGCTGGAGGATATCCGGCAATTGCGCGGCAAGCGTATCCCTCCGCAACAAATCACCGACATGGTGGCCGAGCAGGGACGGGCATTCGAGGTCACCGCGGACATCGCCCGCGAGCTTCGCGGCCTCGGCTTCAGCGTCGCCCAGGTCGGAGCGCTCAAGGACGCTTCGCCCGATCCGCTGGTGCCCGGAAAATGGCTTCCGTCCGACGAGGCGAAGCGCGACGCCACTCTGGACGCGATGCGGCGGGTGGTCGCCAGGAGCGGCGCTGCGATTCAACCGGTCGCGTCGCGGCATATAACGCTCTGGGCGGCCAAAGATGTCCAGAAGACGTACCTCCCGGACCTGCAAAAAGCGGAGAAGTTCTTCCACACGAAGTGCGCGGAGCCGATCCGCTCCGGCTTGGACAATCGTTCGGCCCACGTCCTGCTGCTGAAGGACCGCGCGGAGTTCGATGCCTGGTGGCGAGCGATGCTGGAGTTGTTCGGACAGCAGTACGGCGTGAAAGACAATCCGGGGCTCTACGCGCAATTCCGCCAGGCGATCCGCACGCGACCGACATACCACGAGGCCGCTTTCTCCGTGATCTGCCTGGCAGAGGTGCATCCCGTGTGGGTACATCACAACGTCGCCTTCAGTGCGGGATTTCAGTGCGTGGGACAACTGGCCACGCGCTTGGACACCCCACTGCAAATCGCATTCGGCAATTGCGCGGAAACCGCCGTGTGCGGGTTTCCCTCCATGATGGGCAGCCAAATGGTCTATGGGAGAGAACTCGCGAGCTTTACCGGCCCCCCTGAGGACTGGGGCCTGCTTGTTAAACAACGCATCGCAACACGCCAGGCGACGCCGTCGGCCGACTTGCTGAAAATCGATGCGGCTACAATGTCACAGCCCGTTTACGCGGAAAGGTGGGCGCTGGTCGGCCTATTGAACGAGCAGCCCGCCAAGTTCGGCAAGCTTTTGCTGTCGCTCAAGGATAGCGACTCGGACCTCGCGGCGATCGAGAAGGTCTACGGCTGGAACGAGAAGGAACTTGACCGGCAGTGGCGGGCGTACGTGATGAAGTTGGGGAAGAAAAAAGCCGCCGCCAAGCGTGATTGAGCAACCTGCCCCCGACCAGCAACGAATTTCCGGGACGAACGCGCCGTGACAAACGGATTCAACGCCCTTATACTTTAATCGAGGCATACGGAAAGAGGAGAAAACCATGTTGAGTCTGCTCTCTACGGCCCGGCGGGCTTCGGCGCCGCTGGCCATCGCGATCTTATTGGCAAGCCGCGGCTGGAGCGCGGAGCCTAGCCAAAATGTGGCCTTGTCCCATCCAACTGGCGGCCTGGTCCAGGCGGCGCTGGAAAAGGAAATCAGCGGCGACAACTCGCAGCGCGCGGCGCTCTTGCAGCGAGCCATCGAAGAATCGCCCAAGGACACTGCTGCCCACTGGCAGCTTGGCGAGGTCCGAGTGCGGGGCAAGTGGCAAACCGTGTCCCAGGCCGAGCAAGCAGCCCGGCTCGACAAGCGGTTGGCGGAATATGCGCGGCGGCGCGATGCGGCGGGGATGAATGTCGATGACCAGGTGGCCCTGGCCCGCTGGTGCCGGAGAAATCAACTCGACGAGCAGGCGCGGGTGCATTGGATGCTGACCTTGCAGTTCCAGCCGGATAATGCCGAGGCGACAACAGCCCTCGGTCTGCGGTGGTACGGCGGGATGATGTTGACGCCGAGACAAATCGACCAGTTCAAGGCACGACTGCATCGAGTATCGCTGGCGGCAGACCGCTGGCGTCCGCTGGTCACGCAATGGCTAACCGCGATTGAGAGCCGTGGCGCCGTAATGCCCCGGGAAATCTGGGAAAGGCTTGCCAAAGTCTCCGACCCGTGCGAGATACTCGGGCTGGAGCGATCGTTGTGGCTGCACGTCGGCAGCAAGGGCAAAAAACAAGACTATCATCGCATGACCCTGGCGATTACGCTTGCGCTGGCCAACAACCCGTATCCGGCGGGGGCCGAGGCGCTGGCTCGCGGTGCAGTCTTCCCGGAATTCAACAATGTTCGGAGCGCGGCGGTTGAAGGGCTGAAGCGGCATCCACTGGATCACTACGCTCCGTTGCTGCTTTCGGGCCTGCAATCGCCCATCGAGGCCACTGGCAATCTAAATGTAATGAACGGCGGCGGCTCGTGGGCGCTGTCTTGCTCTCTGTACCAAGAAGGTGCCCTGGCCGATCTTTCTTTTTCGTACAACTTGGTCGTAACGCCCATGGTCGAGTACGTCGACGGAACTGTCGTCCGGGCCGAGGACACGATTAGGGCGGTGGGGCTCAAGGGCCTTGTAGCGGGGGTTGCGGGGACTACTAGGGCAAAAGCCGTCACTGAGTACGATCTTTACGGATTCGCCGCGGATTTCAGTCGTTCAGTCGAGCGAACCAACGCGGCGATTCATGAGTGCAACCTCCGCATCGTCGCCGCGCTCCGTCCCCTCACGGGCCTTGACCTGGGAGACGACCCAATGGAATGGTGGAAGTGGTGGTGGCAAGACTACACTGAGATGCATACGATTGACGGCACAAACGGGCAGCCCAAACCAGTGTATGATTATCAAACTTCGCAAGAATACGTTCGGGTCGTTTTTTATTCCTGCTTCGCCCCGGGTACGAAGGTCTGGACGCTGACAGGCCGGCGGCCGATCGAGAAGATCAAGATTGGCGATTGCGTGCTGGCCCAGGAAGTCGAGAGCGGCGAACTGGCCTACAAGCCGGTGCTGGCAACGACTGTTCGCCAGCGGGGACCGCGGATGCGAGTGCGTCTGGGCGGCGAGTCGATCGTTGCAACGACAAGTCATCCGTTCTGGGTGCTCGGCCAGGGTTGGCGCATGACCAAACAACTGGAAACCGGCAATCGCGTCCACACGCCTTCCGGCAGCGTGTTGATTGAGAGCATCGAGAAGATCGATCCCGATCCATCTCCTGCCGGCAAGTCGTACAATCTGATCGTGGCGGACTTCAACAGCTATTTTGTCGGGGACCGCGGCATCCTGGTTCACGACAACATGCCCCGCGCACCGACGGCGGCCTTGCTTCCGGGTTTGGTGAAACGCTGATGGCAAGCAGCCAGGTAACGGCCAACGACCGGCGAGGGACGATCAAGACCGGCAGAGAGCGAATCGAGGACTGAAACCGCCACCGAAGGACCAAGGCAACGAGCCACCAGAGCAGCCCCGGCACGCCCGCGTTCCGATCGCCATTGCCCGCCGCACGAAGGTTGCCGAGGAGGCCCTGGGTGCTGGAATTGCCGGAACGGGCCCCTTGTGGTGCAGGATGTCGCGGCGCAGTAGAATAGAGGCGAGACGCTGGGCGCTCCGCGGTGGGGCGGCGACGGCTGCGGCTCCCGTTAGGAGTGGCGACTTGAATCGAAGGAGACGTACCATGGCTAAGACATGGGCAATCGCAGTTGCGGTCACCGTTTCGGTCATCCTGCTGATCCTATATGGGCTGCATTGCTTGCTCGCCAGTTTCTTCTGTGATTGGGGGTTTGGTCCTGGTGTGCATGATTTTTCAGCGAATCTGACGGGAGGATATGTCCTTCATCACACTTCGGGCGTCGACATTCTAATAAACGGACCTTCGGGAGCTGGAATACCACCAACCGTCGAACAGCTCGCCTACGACTCGAATTTTATCCTCGCAAAGCAACAGCAATTGCAGCCGCGCTTTGAAAACGATGCTCGGGGAGCCCCGATTCCCGGCAAGTTCAACTACTGGATTGTGGACGTAAACCATTCGAAGCAGTTCGGACCACTTGATGAGTCACAATTCGTTGCGAAGAGGAAGGAACTGAAGGTCGATCCCGCATTGGTGCTCCGGGACGAGTTCACGTTTGACCCGCGAAAGAATCAAGAGCCCAGTCCGCCAGATCCAACATCGCCCGCCCGCTGAGCCGCTTCGCGGACGCCTTGACCGTAGTACAGGCCCCCGTGGCGTAGTAGAATGAATCGAGGCTCGACGCTGGGCGCTCCGCGGTGGGGCGGCGTTGATGCGGTTTCCGCTTAACCGACGGGGGTTGGCACGGAAATGGCATGCCTGGATGCGAAGCAACCGGCAACGGCGATGGAGGTATGAGGATGTCTTCACGTTGGACCTTGGCAATAGTCAGGCGAAGCCTCTCGGTGGTGGTAGCGGTCCCGCTCTTCCTGTTCGTCCAAATCGCGTGCGTGGGATTTGGGACTGCGGGCGGCGGCGAGATTGTGGTTCAGGGGAGCACGAGAGCAGGAAGTTGCCGCCCCTCCTTCAGCCCCAACGGTCAGCGTCTGGCCTGCGGCGAGATGGATGGAACAATCGTCTTATGGGACATCCCTAGCGGAGCCATATTTCGCAGAATCGCCGGCCATGGGGTTGATCTTCGCGTCATAGCCTTTGCGCGAGGCGGCCACGAACTTTTCTGCCTCGATTACGCGGGGCGCGTGGCTGTCTGGGATGTGGCAACCGGACGATGCATCCAGTCAATCTTCGCTCCGCCGCACGGTGCATCGTCCGCGGCGATTACCCCGGATGGGAGCCGCATCGTGACTTGCCGTGAGGGCCAACTTCACGTCTGGGACACGAAGAGCGGAGCCCTCTTACGGCGATTGTCCAAGCGGGGCATCAAAATCGGCTGTGTCGCGTTCAGTCCCGACGGAAAGTTCATTTGGAGCGGGGCCGACGAAGGCTCCGTCACCGTTTGGGATTCGCAAAGCGGAGAGCCGATGCACTCGGAGAAGATCACCTTCCCGGAAAGTCGCCGCGGCTCGATTTCCGCGATCGCAGTCAGTCCCGACGGAAAGGTCGCTGCCGCCAGATGGGCGGAATGTCCACCGGAACCGCGCGCCGGGGCAGGCTTTGGTTTCTTCGCCGTCGTGGCGGATGTCCCGCCCGTTCGTCCGCCTCGGGTCGTCCTCTGGGACGCCCATAATTACCACCGGGCAGGAGAGTTCGATGTCGGCCGGCGTGTTGATACGTTTGACCCCGTCTGGCCTGAAGATTCGTTAGGCGTCCACTGGGGGGCCAAGCGATTGATTGCGGACGGGCATTTTTGGGATGTGGATACGCATAAGAGCATCGATGTTTTCAAGCGACTCAATATCACCCCACCGTCTGTGATGGTATGCTTCCCTCAGCCCGTGCCGAATGGGATCACCTCGGTCGCGCTCAGCGATGATGGGCGACGACTAGCGGTCGGGGTCCATATCGCCGACGACTCTGCTGAAGAAATCCGGATCATCAATTTGGCCGATTGGCGCAGCCTGCGGGTACTTCGCGCACAAGCTTTGAGTTTCGTATCATCAGTTGCCGCCAGCCCCGACGGAAAGAAGCTGCTGCTCGCAACAGACCACCTTTTGGCTCCCATAATGCTCGACTCCGCCAACCCCTGCCCCTATCACGCCTTCGGCGAAAATCTGGATGGATTTGTAGGTTCTGTAACATGGTCGTGCGACGGAAAGTTCTTTGCCATTGGAAAGCAGGAAGCGTTGATCGTCTGGGATGCCGCAACAAGACGACGACTGTTCAGAATCTGGAGACTTGGCGGGGTGCTCTACGGCGTGACCTTTAGCGCCGACGGTAGTCTAATCGCGGGCCGTCCGCCGATGGGCACTACGGTTGACGTTCGGAACGCGAGCACAGGCGAACTCTTCGGTAAGTGCGAGAACGTCGTGAAGCATCGGGAAGCTCCCGCCGTGCATGGCTTCGGGGACTCCGAGGTCCATGCCATAGCTTGGAGCCCGCGCGGCCGCGTACTCGCCGCGGCCAACGACAACATGGTCATTCTTCACGACGTGGATCACGGGCGAGAGTTGCGCCGCTTGGACGGCGGGACGCACCAGTTGATTTCGCTGATTTTCAGCCCTGATGGAAAGACCATCGCCGCCGGAACGGCGACCGGCCACGTGCTGCTCTGGTCACTCGACGAGGGGCGACAACTTCTTCCTCTCGCGCTTGGCGGAGGCCGCGTCACGTCGTTGCAATTCAGCAAGGACGGGACGGTGCTCATAGCCGGTACTTCGTTCCAGACCGACAAGGAGGGGCGCATTAGCTCCGCCGCCGATTCGATCGACCGAAGGGTGACGGCTTGGGATTGGAAGACCCGCAGACTTCTTCGGACTTTCCCTGTTGATTCCTACGTGAACTCGGTCACTTTGCTTTCCGGCGACCGACTGCTCGTCACCGTTTCGGACGACTGCGCCGTGAAGATATGGGACTTCCAATCGGGATCGCTGGCCGCAATTTTGCACACTTTCAAGTCTAACCAGGACTGGCTGATCTTCACGCCCGGTGGGTTCTACGACGGCTCCGACGGCGCTCCGGAGAAGTACGTCCGATTCCGCGATCCTCACGACCCCGCCAAGGTTGTCCTGCCGAACCAAGGTTTTGCCGATTATTATCACCCGGGCCTATTGAAAGACATCCTTGAGCACCGTGCGGTTTTGCCGCCTCGACATACCGATCTTGGAAAAGGCTCCGGCGTAAAGCAATAAGGGAGCTAGAGAGTGGCAACATGATATGACCGAACCCCAACCCGCCGTACCGCCGCCCCCTCCGCCCTTCCAGTTCCGCCTCAGGACCTTGCTCCTGCTGTTCGTGGTGCTGGGGTCGTCGCTGGCGGTGTTCGGGACATGGGGGATTCTGGTTTTCGGGCTGGCTGTCGGGTTCGCCGTCCATCTACAACGAGCCAAATCGCTTCGCGTGGCCGGCTGGGCGACTGCCGCGTTTCTATGCTTGATTTGCTGCTGCGAGTGCTTGGTGCCTCTTCCCCCCGCAATTATGGACCATTTAAGTAGTTACGGATGCGCCGAATCATTGAAGAGGATCGCTGCCGCGCTTCGAGCCTACCATCAAGAAAATGGTTGTTTCCCGCCGGCGTGCGTGACGGACAGAGAGGGCAAGCCGACACATAGTTGGCGAGTGCTTATTCTGCCACGACTGGATCTGAATTCCCTTTACGAGGAATACAGCCTCGCCGAGGCGTGGGACGGACTGAACAATATTCAGGTCGCGGCCCCATGCCCGATGATCTACGCTTGTCGGGCCGACCCCAGCCATCGCTGGCGAAACTCTTTGGAAACGAGCTACGTCGCGGTTGTCGGGGCTAACACGGCGTGGGCGAATATGTCGAACCGGGTTCTAGCGGTTGATATGGCCAACCACCTCTCGACGAGCGTTATACTTATTTTGACTGTATCCGTTATGTCCGTTGATTGAACCTCAAGGGAGGCAAGCGGTTAAGTGATTTCCAGTGGTAGGCGTAGGCGAGTTCGTTACGCTCTGAGATGCGGTTGTTCTTGCGTTTGATGTAGCCGGGAGAGTTGCAATCGAGAACGCCGCATAACAGCGCTGCAATGATCTCGCGGACCCTCGGGACCGTGAGAGCCGGTGTGTATTTTTTTCCCCCGCCGGTCTTCTTGCGTCAGAAACCACGTCGCCAGCAGCGAGAGTGTTTGATGGTGGTGCCATCCAATCCAGTTGCGAACCTGATACTGGGCCAGCCCGGCATCGCTCTTGGCGCGTCCCAAGCATTCCTCGATCCGATGCTCGGCTTTGGCCACGCGGGCAAACTCCGACAGAGCCGTTTCGGGCAGGGCATTCGAGAGATAGTAATCGTGCTTCATCGTTCCATCACTCTGCTTTTCCCGCAGAATCACCAGCACTTCTTCCGGACCGTTGCGGCGCCGATCGGTCTTCGCCTGGACTCGTGTCTTCACGGCCTGCACTGTCAGTGGACCTCTGGAAGCATCGCGCACATCGATCGTTATCCAAGCGTTCTCAGGCAACGCCTCGCGCCAACGATCCACACGCATAAAAGGAACCTTGGGACGAGGTCCGCGACCAGAGTACTCAGGCGTCTTTGCTTCCAGATCGCGCACCAAAGTGTTCGACGGCACCGCGAGCAGATACTGTTCTCCCAGAGCCCGCAAATCCCGGCGAAATGCCGAGCTACGCCCCATTTCGTCGTCTCCGGCAATCCAAGCGTGAGGCAGTATTGCCTTGTGTTCGGCAAGCATCTCCAAGGCCAGGGCATGGCGCGTTTGGAAACGAATCTCTTCGGGGACACCGCACTTCTTCCGCCGCGCCTTGTCCTTCGCCCAGTCCTTGTTCAGATAAAGCCGCACGTCCACCAAGGCGTGCTCCTTTCGCGAAACGTAACCGAGATAAATGCCCACCTGGCAGTTGTCGATCTTCCCGTAACGGCCACACCACTGCCGTGCCACGCCCACCGAGTCCTTGCCTTGTTTTCTGAAGGCCGACGGATCGAAAACAAGCACGCCATCGGACTCGCCCAACTCCGCGCCGACCTGCCGCGACAACTCCTCGATCAACAGTCCATCGTCCCAGAGCGACTGCCCAATAAACTTCTGCAACGCTTGTCGATCCTGGTCGTGGAAATAGGCAATGGTCTCCGCGTTCTTCCGCTTCACGTCCGAGAACAGGCCAGCCACGTACTCCCACAGATGCTGCTCCTGCGCGGGGCTCTCCATGATCGCCACATAGGGCTTGATGAACCGTTCCAAGCGATCCAGCATCCCTTCCGGTATTCGGGGATCCAGTACTGCATCCTCCAAAAGCTCCTCCAATCGGAGTTCAAAACGCCGTTCCATCGGCTGCTCCTTTCCTTGAAATACAATTCACGGAAAGGCTTATTACCAAAATACTTACAACTGCTCAAGGTCAAGATACAGTCAAATTATCGAGCTACACGACTCAGGCATAACCTGGACTAAACCGAGGGACTTTTCGCTCGACGCCCTTGGAGGGCACGAGGCAGAGCCGGCTACCTTGACGGTGAAGAGCGACCACGGACGCCTTAACGGGTTTTTCAACATCTTCGCTGGCCGCACCGTGGTCCATGTCGTGATGGCAGATGGAAGTGTGCGGTTCCTCCGTACCGACACGATTACGCTCGGCGAATTGAAGAAGGTCCTGCAAATTGACGGCTGCAAGGATGGAGAAATCGGTGGCTCTTTGCTCGTCGATGAAGTACGCCCCTACTGGCCCAACATCGCCGCGCTGGCCGTGTGGCTTGCGTCGGTGGGCACGCTGCTGACTCACGCGGTGCGGGGCAGGAAGCCGCGGTCGGTCTCACCGGTGCCGCCGCCAGCGAAGTGAGAGATCGCCCGGCCACACCCCTGCGGCGGCCTAGTGGTCTGGTGCTCGGGTTGGCCCATACCATCGCTGGCGGTGGTATACTGAGGGTATGGAAGCAGCAAAACCCCAACGCCGATGGTTCCAGTTCAGCCTCCGATCGCTGCTGGTGTTCTTCGCTGTCTGTGCGATTGCCTTCGTCTGGCTTACGCCGAGGATGCAGCGGCTACTGCGGCAGCAGAAGGCGATTGAAACGATCACCAGGGAAGGTGGCGTGCTGTACTGCGACTTTCGTTCGGAGCCGTTCGCGGACTTGAACGACTACCACGTCTGGCCGATTGCCACGATGGATGGCGATCCTATTCTTACCTCGTCGGTGATTGTCGAGGATGACGATCCTCCCCACACGGCATCTCCGTCGTACTCAGATCCACCGAAACCCGACTGGTGGCGGGCCATCTTCGGATACGATGATTTTGCTCACGTGGACTTTGCGTTTCGAGTAGGGCCCAAAGGCTTTGCTTGCGTAGACGCCTTGCCGAACTTGCGGATCCTGTGCGCCGCAAATCTCCAAGTCGATCGCGACACTTTCTCGCGTCTTGACGGCCTTCGCAAGTTGGAATGTCTGTTTCTCGGCTACGGCGGAATCGACGATGCCGCGTTGGAGCATCTGAAGAATCTGACTCGCCTGAAATACTTGTCGCTTGAGGCAACCTCCATCAGCGGATCGGGCCTTATGCATCTGCAAGGTATGGCAAATCTCACCGTGTTGGACCTGAGTGCGACGCGAATCGACGACGCAGGTGTATCCGCACTATGCCCTTTGGCCAGGCTTCGAGTTCTGGATCTTCTTGAAACGAAGATCACGGACAAGGGGATGACCGCCATCTCGGAACTGAAAGAGTTGCGACTGTTGGATGTGAGTGGAACGCAGATTACGGACGCGGGACTCACCCACTTGAAACATCTTAAACACCTCAAGGAACTGGATCTTTGGAACACATCTATTACGGACGCGGGCTTGATCTCCTTGGAAGGCGTCCCGAGTATCGAAACACTGGATCTCGACAAGACAAGGATTACCGACGTCGGATTGCAGCAACTTGCGAAATTGCCTAACCTCCGTGTCCTCGTAGTCCCAGAGACGATCAGTGAGAGTGCCCGCTCACGCCTGAGAGAGGCTCTGCCCCGCGTTCTCATTCACGATGGAACCCGTGATCCCTACGACGATACTCTTAGATCATCCAAGCAAAGAAGAGGGACCGCGTGGAACTAGTCGAAATATCCGATGAACCTGGAAGTAAAGAATCTTTATGCACCGGCTCTCCGATCGGCCCGGTTGGTCCGCATGGCACACGGGCTACGCAGTGCTGACGTGCCTGCCGGTGGTGGGCCTAGCGATGGTGGTGAAAAAATCAGACGAGGGCTATTGCGCCAACCGGCCCACATGGTAAGATCGTAAGTAGCCTCGTGTGACCACGGGCATAACTTCTGACTTCTTACTTGCTTGACCTTTAGGCGGCCCTTTCCGCCATCTCGGTCGTTTTCCTAGTTCAGCCGCACCTTGCGGCAATCACCCGATCGCCACGCGCCCACGTCGGGCGTGGCGAACAACCCTTGGAGAATCCCATGGAACAACAAATGAGCTTACGTGACGTTGCAGCCTTGCTGAACTGCAAAGCTTATCGAATCGAGTACCTTTTGTGCCACGGCCTGGTCCCGGAGCCTCGCCTGAGAATCTCGGGCCGTCGAGTTTTCGGCCCCGAGGACGTGGCGAACATAAAAGCCCGCCTCGCGAGCAAGTCGCCGAAAGCGGAGCAGCCCAAAGAAACTGCGGGCCTATAAGAACAGCACGGGCCGATCGAGGTGATCGGCCCGGCAGAGTGATTCAATTTCTTAGCCATCCGAGCGCAAATCGGTGGCAAGCAACGGCATCAAGGAGATGCAACTATGACTTCCAATATACCAAATCAAAACGACCACGTCGAGATCACGAACTACACGATCGAGTACGTGCTCAAGCACCTCGCAACTTACGAGGAATTATTCACTGCTGCGTACGGGCTGTTGACGCCCGCGCACTTTTGCAAGCCCGGCGAATCTGTTTATCGAAGCTGCTGGGACCACATAATCAGATACCACGATCAATTCGGCAAGCTACCAGACTACGAGGTGCTCTCGGCACGCGTCCAGTCAGAACCGCCGCTGCCTGGCATGCTGGCCCTGGCAGAGATCGATCAGCAAAACAGGGATGACCTCATACGCTGGATCTACAATCGAGCGCCTGATCTGCCGCTGCCGCCCGAAGACGCCGCGCATCCACGACAAGACGATGTGCCACAAGCGCTAGCCTGGCTCAGAGCACTGCTGCTGGATCGTGCAGTCTGGGATCGGTTGAAACAACCGGGGGCGGCGATGGCGCGTGCTTGGGCGGAGGTCGCGCGGATAAAGAGTCAGATTGAAGCCCGATTCGAAATACAACAAGACACCGACGTATCGCTCGAAGCGCTGACCTCGGGAACCTACTCGCACAACTGGCTGATAAAGAACGTCCTGGTCGAGGGCTCGCCGATGATCGTGGGCGGCCCGAAGAAGGCGTTGAAGACAAGCGTCCTGCTCGATCTGGCAGTGAGCCTGGGCATCGGTGAGAGTGCCATGTTTCTAAACAGCCCCAAGTTCAGGGTCGAGAAGCACGTCGCCGTAGGGATGTATTCAGGCGAGAGCAATGCCCCGACCGTGGCAACGACGGTCCGAAATATCTTGGCATCGAAGAACCGCAAGCCAGCGGAGGTCCAGGTGTACCTCCAGTTCGCCACGCCCAAGCTGAGCGCCGACGGAGATATTGCTGCCGTGACCGCGTTCATCAAGAGGCGGAACTTGAAGGTGATCATTTTCGACCCTGCCTACACCAGCCTTTTGAAGGGCAACGCCAAGGCCAGCGCGTCGAACGTGTTCGATATGGGCGAGGTCCTGTCGAAGATCACGGAGGCCTGCCTGGCCGCAGGTGCTACCCCAGTGTTCGCGCACCACACGGTCAAGCACGCGGGCATGAAGGCTGGCCGCAACGGCAGCATGTTCCAGACGCACGAGCCCGCCGAACTCGGAGATCTGGCGTTTGCCGGGTTCGGCGAATTTGCCCGCCAGTGGCTCCTGATCGCGCGTAGGGCCGATTATGAGCCTGGGACAGGTAAACATCAGCTTTGGCTCACAACGGGCGGCAGCGCAGGGTTTAACGGCACCTATTCGGTCGACATCGATGAGGGCGTCATGGCCGAGGACTTCAGCGGTAAGAAGTGGGAAGTGACGGTGCAGACCCAGGCGGAGGCGGCGCATGGCAAGGTGACGGCCAAGGTTGACGCGGCGGCCCTGAAAGAAATGGATGAGCGGCAGAGGGTACTGAACGCGCTCTCCCAGCACGGCGGCAAGGAAGGTATAACCCTGAGCAAGCTGATGGAACATATCCCCATGCGTCGGCCGACTGTTGCCCGGCATCTGGCAGCACTTTCCAACTCGGGCAGCGCCGAGGTATGCGGAGAGTATCGTGGTGGCAGTAAATGGAGAGCATCGTACTGGAATCAAGGGATAACCCTGTCCGAGATTGTCCCACCTTGTCCCGGTTAAGGTCGGACATAGTTGATATGTACCCTGTCCCGTTCCCTATGTAATAGGAACGGGACAGGGACATAGTTAGTCCGTAGATCACCGAAAGACAAGATTGTTCCGGGACAGGGTTCAGAGTTCATTTACGGTAGCTGCACGAAACCGAAGGTCATCCCAGGACTTCCGAACCAAAAGGTTTATCGTGGTCGTCATGATCGAACTGGACGCTTTTGATCGCGGCACAGGTGCCGCACGGTGCCCCCGCTGCGTGCCCTCCTGAGCGCCCCAGGCGCGCGTGGAGGGCTTTCTGGGCTCAGGATGGCTCCCAGGCGCTGAGCGGTTCCTATCGTGCGCTACGCGTGTCCAAGAAGGCCACAAGGGGGATGGGCCTTGGCTCCGCGGTCAGCCCCTATGCGCGGCCACTTTCCCTCTGCCTGTCCCCAGCACGCCGACCAGGATTGACAGAGCTGGGCGGATTGGCTGGGGCAGCGCGTAGGCTGGAGAGGTGGCACATAGGGCAACGAGATTCGCATAGGGGCCCCTATGCGCGACCACCGACCCTCTGCCCCGCGGAGTTCACCATGATCGAGGGCTGGGCGCATAGGGACGCGCATAGGCCCCAAAGTGCCCTGCAAAACCGGCCCGCGCGGTATGCGAACGCAGGTGGCCAGGGAATCGGTGCGGTGCGCGCCTTCACGGTTGTTTACAATTGTAGACAGCCCCGGGGCGTTTGACCTTTCCGCAGGGGCGAGGTAAAATAGCAGTCGTACCGTTCGACTTGACTCCTCGGCGTGCCCCAGGGGTTGAAAGGCTACGATATCTTGATAGGAGACCTACGATGACAACACAACATCTTTTGGCCGTATGCGTGCTGTGGCGCTGGCCACCCAAGGCCTCCTTGGCATGGCCGCCAACGAGCCAGAGCAAACGCAGCAACGCGCGGTTGCCGTCCCGAAAATCGTGCCCTTGAAAATGGGGGTTTCGATCCCACTGTTTGTCCAGTCGGCTGGCGTTACGTGGAAAGGGAATACGTATCATTTGGTACATCTTGGTTCGATTAACTTTTACCTGGACAAGAGTGAGTGCCTCAAGGCCGACATTCAAGTTGGAGTGACTGAATTCGACAACGTCAATTACGATATCAGCGCCGCTGTATTTGATGATGCGGGACAAATGCTGGGGAGCGCACTGCGCTCAGTGCAAAGTGCAGCGAGTGTGGCACGGAGCTGTTAAACAGACTGCGCGAACCATCACGTTGGACTTTGGGGTATCCTTGGATTACACACGCGCGGCCGCTTTTGCGGTCAGCGTCAGCAACCGGAAAGTATTGACCCCGGACGATTGGCAGAGGTGACCAGAGTTATACGTCAGTTGAGTGTGTCTCGGGGGTTAGCTGCCAAGGAGACGAACATTCATCCTATCTCGTCGGTGTCCGCGAGGGTCGAATGGCCTCGCAGATTGCAAATAGGAGCACAACACGAAGCGATCCTGCTGCCCGCATAGGCCCATTGGCGCATAGGCGAGGCTGGCGGCCTGGCTGAGGCAGAGGCCACCTCCCGGCGATCGGGCCTCTGTGAACGCGTGGGAGCCTCTGCCGCCGATGCGCGGCCAAGCATCCCCTGCCCGTGCGAAGCACGCCCACCAGGATCGAGGGCTGGGCAAGCTGAGCGGCCGTGGTCTTGGGCAGCGGATAGGGCAACAGAGAGCGTAGGGCGACGGGCGTCGAGCTGCCGCGCGGTGAGTGCCAACGGTTGGCAGTCGATTACGGGTCTGGTGAATTGGCCCTGGCCGCCATCTGCTGCCCGAAAAGTCTGAACGCTCAGACGATCTTCAAACGTATCGCCCTCTCAAATCTTGGGGTTGCGCTCCCGGCTCAACCAGCTTATCGTGACAGTGACGACGCCTTTCCACTCGTCGTGTTCCTCTATTCAATCGGCTTCTCCGTCGCCTATCGCGCCGTCCGCCGTAGACATGCCCCCGACCAGCTGCAAGCCCGCCCTGTTGACCATGCCGTCACGCTCGATATCAGAATCCGAGTGAAGGTCAGTTCGCAGGTGAACATTACCGACATAGATGCGGGCTCTATGACAGGTGCGGACGCCGTTGGCCAGATCCCCCCGCATGAGTGCCCGGCCCAAACGGGCGATAGCAAGCTGGCACAGCGCCCGCGATGGTCATGGGCTCGGGGCCGACCTATGGCCGTGCCAGCGAGTCGCCGTTCAGGACAAAATGACCGTAATCGCGTCTCCGCGCTCAGTGGCTACTCATCGAAGCGACTGGCGATTAGCAAAACACGTGCCGTTCGCTGGCCTTCGTCCCCGGATCGTTTTCTGCCTCAATCTCTGGCGGGCGGCCCGAACCATGCCAGCGCGGGCCGAAGGTTGGGGCTGGCGGTGCGCGTCGAGAGCAGGGATAATGGAGACGTACGGGGCACACTCGCCACCCTTATTGGGCATTTCAGCCGCTTCGCCTTTGACGAAACAACGGCATGAGGCTAGAGTGGGTGGTGTGCCGCACCCAAAGCCGGAGGATAGGCCGGGGACCGTTCATACCGGCACTAACGGCAGCGAAAGAACTGTTGGCAGCGTCAAGCAACATGACATGAGCGTAACCGAACCACAACCCGCCGTGCGGAAGCCCAGCGTCCGCTGGTATCACCTCACGCCCGGTCACTTCGTGATCGCGCTGCTGGCGGTCGAGGTGCTTCTGTGGCTCTCGGAACGCTTCGGTTGGCTGGCTTGGCACAAGGGCTACGCAGTCCTCACTGCCGTGGCGGGCGTAGGCGTGGCGATGCTGGTTATGCTCGGGTGGTTTGCCGTCGCCTTGCTCTTCCATCGGCGATTTCAGTTCAGTATCCGCTCGCTGCTGGTTTTCGTCGTGTTCGTGGCCATTCCATGTAGTTGGCTGGCGGTGGAGATGAAGAGGGCGGAGAAGCAACGGGAAGTCGTGGATGAGAATAGGATACCGGGCGGGTTCGTCTGGTATGATTATCAATGCGATGCGTCCGACGTTTTCTCCGTCCATCCAAATGCAAGACCGCCAGGACCAGCTTGGTTGCGGAATCTGCTCGGGGACGACTTCTTCTCGCACGTTCGTTGTGTCAACACGCAGGTCACAGATGCTGGGCTGACCCGTCTTGCAGGACTGCCCGAACTCGAAGCGTTGGAACTCAACGGCAGCACGATCACGGATGCAGGGCTGGCACAAATTTCGCGGCTCAACCAACTCCAAGGTTTATCGCTCGACAGCACCCAGATCACGGATACTGGGCTGGCACACCTTGCAGAACGGATACAACTCCACAGGCTGGGACTCAACAACACCAAAGTCACGAATGCAGGGCTGTCACACCTTCGAGGGCTGACTCACCTTCAATGCCTTGAACTCGACGGTACCAAAATCACGGATGAAGGTCTAGCACATATTGCAGGGCTGACACAACTCTATTGGTTGTGGCTCGCTAACACCCAGATCACCGATGGAGGGCTGAGCACGTCTCGCGGGGCTGACTCAACTCCGATGCCTGTGGCTCAATAGTACCAAGATTACGGATGCAGGGCTGGCACAGCTTGCAGGGTTGACTCAACTCGAAAGGCTGGAACTCAATCGCACCAAAATCACGGACGCAGGACTGGCACACCTTGCAGGCTTGAGCCAACTCGAAAGTTTGGGACTCAGAACCACCCACGTCACCGATGCTGGCGTCGCCAAGCTCCAGCGGGCCCTGCCCAACTGCAAAATCAGCCGTTGACGTGCCCGCCGCCGGTCCTCGACGCCCTGTCGATCGGTAGGGAGGTGCGAATTGCGGCGGCCAAGCATTGCTGATGGCTAAAAGAAGGGCTCGGTCGCAAGCCGCCAACGGCGGCATGCACGCCCTTTGGCACTGATTGACGACCATCAGGAGCCGCCGATAAACTGGATGCAGCGGCCCGGTTGTCGCGAGTGGTGATCGGCCGCAGAGCTTGAAGGAGGTTTGACCCATGTTCCGACAAGTTTCGACAGTCGCGTTGGTGGTCATGGTGGTGGTTGGCAGCCTTGCCGTGGCAACCGCCGCAGAGCCCAAGACGGATGGCAAGGCGAAAAGCCCGCCGAAGGAACTCACGGTGGACCTTGGCAAGGGCATCAAGCTGGAACTGGTCTTGATCCCCGCAGGCGAGTTCATGATGGGCTCGCCCGATTCGGACAAGGACTCCTTCAAGTGGGAGAAGCCGCAGCATCGGGTTCGGATTACCAAGCCGTTCTACCTGGGCAAGTATCTGGTGACGCAGGAGCAGTGGCAGGTGGTGATGGGCAGCAACGCAGCAACCCAAGTCACTTCAAGGGGCCGAAGAACCCGGTGGAAACGGTCAGTTGGGATGACTGCCAGCAGTTCGTGGGCAAGCTGAACGCGAAGTCCGCCGCCGGGCGAGGCAAGTTCCAGTTGCCCAGCGAAGCGCAGTGGGAATATGCCTGCCGAGCGGGGAGCAAGATGCGGTATTGCTTCGGCGACGATGAAAAGCAACTGGGAGAATATGCGTGGTATGACGCGAACTCGGGCGACAAGACGCACCCCGTTGGCGAGAAGAAGCCCAACGCCTGGGGGCTGTACGACATGCACGGAAACGTATGGGAATGGTGCCAGGATTGGTTTGATAGCGGTTATTATGCGAAGTCCCCTACGGAGGATCCGACGGGGCCTGCTGCGAGCTGGAACCGAGTGGTTCGCGGCGGTTGCTGGCGCTACCCGGCGAGTCGCTGCCGGTTGGCGGACCGTTCTGGGAGCTCGCCCGGGATCAAGTCCATGTCCCACTTCCTGGGCGTCCGCCTCTCCCTGGTCCTGACGGACAAAATCTCAGCCGCAGAACCCAAGCCCGGCCAGACCAAGCAGATCACCAACTCGATCGGCATGAAGCTCACGCTCACGGAGCGCGGCTTCGACCGCCAGTCCCTCCAGCAGACTTGGGACGTGAGCTTCTGTGACTGGTGCATGGCCTGCCGCCCAGCCGCCACCAGCCGCATCGTGATCCCGGTTTACCGTCCGGCGCACTTGTTCTCGGCACCCAGCGCTGAGCAGCCCCTTGTCCTCGGCGGCTGGCAGGCCCGCCTCGTGCCCGGCTTCGAGGTTCTCGGCGGCAGCGATGCCAAATATCTGAGCGCAGCCGGGATGCAGAAATCGGAACTGCTCTACGGCCTGCATTTGGCGATTAACGCCATGCGTCCAATCTACGTGGTGGAAGGCCCGGCTGACGCGTGGCGGGTTGGCCTCGGTGCCGTCGCCCTCTTCGGCAAGGACCTGTCGCAGACCCAGAAATTGCTCCTGGTCCATCATTTCGTCGGCCGCCGCATCGTGGTCATGCTTGACCAGGACGCGCAGGAAGAGGCCCGGAAGATCCAGCATGACCTTCGGCTTGCGCGGGCCAGGTAGCGGTGACGTCCTGATCGCAACGCTGCCGCCGGGGCGCAAGGACCCCGCGGATTGCACCCCAGAGGAGATCGCTGGTTGTCATGTCGAACCATAAAATCCAAACCTTCGATGAATACACCTACGGGAAGCGCGGCGTCCTCAAGCCAGGTGACCGCTTCCGCGTAGGCGGCGGCCCAGTCTACGTCAGCGATGATGGCGTTGAGCATGCTGTCGCTGATCGCGGCATCTTCAAGTTCCGCCGCTACTGCGTGCAGGGAGCGCAGAAGTGGATCGAGGCGTACTCAGGGGATGGCAGCGGCACAGTCGTCTTATGGGTTGGCAAGGCGGGGCGCAGCCCGACCGTGGAGAATCTGCGCCGCAAGCCGTACAAGGTCAGGAAAGTCACCGGCCGCAAACGTCCCAGGAAGAAGAAAGCATGCCCCGTTACAAAACCATAAATTACGATGAACCCCTGCTGGTCGCCGTCGATTATGTGGTCGATGGCCCTCGCACCGCCGCGGCAGTCGCTGCCGGCAGATCCCGGCTCACTGGAATGAACTACCAGACTGCCGAAGGCGGACTCCAGTCTGTTGAATCCAACGACATCGCCGGCGTGCTTCAAAGCCTGGGCCCCCGCCCGCGTTTGTACAACGACGCTCTTTTCGGGCTGGCGGTCGAGGCGCAGAACGATCTGCCGTCCCCGTCCGATGTCGCCGACATCGACGACCTCCGCACCATGCTCTGCCTGCTATTCGGCGGCGACCCCAGCGGGAACCAGGAACTTGCTATTGACGGTGGGGAACGAGTACGCGTCGCGTTTGCCCGTGTCAACAACCCGCTCGACCTGTGTGCGCGGCTCTCGCAGCAGATCGCTGTCGCGCACTTGCACGACCTCTACCGCGAGATCGAATTGCCGGTGCTGGCGCCCGTGCTCACCATGACGCTGGGTGGCCTCCGCGTGAACCGCCCGGTACTGGAAGGCATTGCGGCAAGTAGTGAAACCCAAATGGAAATTGCGCGACGGCAGGTGCAGGAGATCGCGGGCAGGCCAATCAACCTGGATTCGTCGCCCGAGCTTATCCATTATCTATATGAGGTACTACGGCTGCCTGTGCCGGCGTACACGGCCAACGGCAACCCGTCCACCAGCAACAAAGCGCTCCAGGCCCTAGCGCACCAGCATCCAGCAGCCGCTGCCATCCTGGCCTACCAACTGCAAAAGCCTGTCCGAGACGCGTCAACCGCGCTGCTGGCCCATCTTAGGGCCGATGGTGTTGTCCATGCCGAACTCGATCCACTGGGCGCGGCCACCGGCAGATTCAGTTGCAGCGCCCCGAACTTGCAGGGCCTCCCCGCCGCTGTGCTTCCTGCCGTTGAAGCTGCGCCTGGCTGCGTCTTGATGGAAGCCGACTATTCACAGATGGAGCTGCGGGTGCTTGCGCACTTCTCCCAGGACGCCGCCCTCCTTCACGCTTTCCAGCACGGCATAGACCTGCACGTGCGCACCGCCGCCCGCGTGCTGGGTATCGCTGAGGACGCCGTAACCGATGACCAGCGCAAGCTGGGCAAGACCCTCAACTTCGGCATCGTCTACGGGCAGACCGCGTATGGCCTCGCCGAAGAGCTTGGTGTGCCCCTGCAACAAGCCGAGGCCCTCCTGGCCGCCCATGCGGAAGCCTACCCTGGCGTCACGGCCTGGATCGCCTCCGTACATGAGCAGGCCCACAACAGCGGCGAAGTCCGCACTTTGTATGGCCGGCGTCGGCAGTTGCCCGACATCTACTCGGCAAGCGATGCTCTTGCCGCTGAAGCCCGTCGCCAAGCCGTGAACACTGTCATCCAGGGCAGTGCCGCCGATCTCTTGAAATTGGCCCTGGTCCGATTGCACAATGAGTTGCCCGCCGAAGTCCAGATGCTCTTGCCCGTGCACGACAGCGTGCTGCTCAGCGTGCCCGCAGCGCTCGTCCAGGACACCAGCCAGATCGTCAGGGCCATGATGGAATCGCCGCCCGCCGGCTTCTCCGTGCCGCTTCGCGTCGATGTCACGACGGGCCGATCTTGGGCCGACTGCAAATCATCGTAACCACCGGCAGCGCCTCGCTGCCAGCCACCTAATCCAGCCCCCAAGGGCGAACTCTAATGAACACTATCCAACTACAATTCCTTCGCAGAATCGAAGACATAGCCAACCTACTGAAATATCCACAGCCCACAATCGGGCTGATTATCAAGGGCATCTGGGCTGCCACTATGCACTACTCCGGCGGCCAGCCCTTTGAAGATGCTGAGGACTTCGCCTTTCACCGGTTCTCCTGGCGGGTGAAGGACAACTTGGCTCCAGACGCCCGTCTCGACAGGGCACTGCAACTTCTGGCCAGCAGTATTCCCCTGGGCATGTTCGTCTTTCGCGACCTTGGGGCCCGACTCGACGCTCCGGCCGAGCACGCCGCCGCGGAAAGCTTCATAGACCACCTTGCTTCGCTGGGCTTCGACCTACGGCTCTACACCCCGAGGTTGACCGCCGCTTGAGCGCGGTGCCAATTATTGCCCGCGGCAAGATTCCTGCTGCGGTTCGTGTCCGCTGCTCGGAGCCGTAGGATGGCCGTTGTGTGCAGCATGGTGTCGCGCCGAGCTTCGGGAATCGGTTTCGCCCGCGTTCTTCGCTTGCCATCCCGAAAGGCGATCGTACGGGCGTTCTCGCCGCCATCTTCGCCGACAAGCAAGACGCCGATGAAAACCGCGGCGAACCTGCCCATTGCGAAGTTCTCCGGCGGTGAAGATGAAGCGTGCGGCGGTTTCCTGGCTAGACCTTTCGTGTGGGTGCCGGTGAAGTGCTTGCTATCGGTGCTGCCAGCCGGGCCGCGTCCAAAAGCTCAGAGGGCACAACCCCACCTATGGGTGAAAAAACCTCCAATTGGAGGTCGATGTTGGCCGCTGTTGACTGCCAACCGTTTGCAGTGGACATCCGACCTTTTGCCCCAGCTCTCCCCACCCAGCGCCACCGGGCCCCGTGCTACCGTGCGAGCCGTTGTCACTTGGGGCAGCCAGCCCCGGTTCACCTACCTGGGCGAGCGTCTTGACGCCAACGTGGGGCTGTACTACCAGGGCAGCGGCAGCTCCTGGTACGACGCGGTCAACGGGGTGTTTGCCAGCCAGGGCGCCCCGGGGTATAATGGAAGTGTCGACAATCCGTTCGAGTTCATGGGCAACAACCCCTTCATGAGCCAGCTCAGCACCGGGTATAATTCGGGCGATTTCAACAGCGGCGTGGGGCTCATGAGCGGCGGCGGCTCCACGGTCCCTGTTTTCGCTGGCGGCGGGAACGTGTTGGGCCTCGCCTACGGCGGCGGGGTCGTGACCCAGCTCGGACTTGCTGACGGTGGCGGAGTTGTGAGCGAGCTCGGTCTCGCTGGCGATGGCGGTAGTGTTCTGTGTGCGGCGCCGGCTCCAGGTTCGACAGACCCCTACAACGGTTACGATCAGAGCAAGGACGTGGAGAGCTACAATTGCGGCGGGCTTGCCCTTCGAACGTACACGCGGATGAAACTTGCAGAGGTGAAAGGCGAACTCGCAAAGCGTAAGGCTACGGAGCTCAAACCGGGAGAAGCGGCTAAACCAGGCGAGGTGAAAGTTTACCTCTGGGAGTATAAAGTGACGCCGGAAGACCGCCTGGGCAATCCGTTGGGCCCCTCGTGGCGTGATTATCACGTCGTAGCGGGTACAACGGACGAAAACGGAAACGAGCAACCCAATTCCTATTCGAAGAATGGGAGACGACCAGTGACGGGCCCCGACGTTCCCTCTTCACAAAAGCCGCCTACGCGGGAGCGCTCTACGACGGACAACAAGCAGGCTGCTCCGCAGTCGACGCCTGACGGTCGCGCACTTTATAAACACCGCACAGGTTATCAGGAACATGTTTATAGCATGCCGGAATAAAACGTTTCAAACTCAATAACTTTAGAAGTGCGGGGGGGGGGAAAGGCGAGTGAGCTATATGAATACAAACTGGAATCGGCTAGCTGCCATTACGATCGTATCAGCAAGCCTATTTGCTGTCGAGGACCTTTCGCAAGCTGGCGAAAGCAAACCACACTCTCGGGAGAGCTCTATGTCGTACACGTTTCCTAAGGGAATGCTTGACGCCAAAGCGAACCAAGTTGTCGCGAGGAAGAATAAGGCCGGGAAATGGCAGGCGTGCCGTGTGAAGCGATTCGCGTGGGAGGAGCCGTTGTATCTCATCGCGAGGCAAGCTGGCGAGCCCATAACTGCGATGCCGGAAGATGATTTGCGCGACTCCGAACCCGTCGAGAAACGGGGCCTTTTTGTGATCTTACAAATCTCGCCAAAGCTGTTTGACTCCGAAGACGATATACACGTTGACGACGAACTGTGTAAGGACCTCGACGAATCAGACGAAGTGCTTGTCGAGGTGGAAAAGTTTCGGCCGCCGTCGTATCGTGTCGTTGCGCGTCCTGAAGGGAAAAAGGGGTCAGAGAAAGCGCCGGTCAAGACCGGCATGGAGTGGCGGATGAAAGAGCCCCATAGGGATAGCGAACCGTTCTAACCCCGAGTCATCCGACGGCGGTGGCGATATCGCGCGTGAAGCGTTGAAAGGGGCAAACGCAGGCCAGCTATCAGGCTCCACCACAGCGATGGGATGGCGGCGACGAGCAACATGACATGAGCGTAACCGAACCACAACCTGCCGTGCGGAAGCCCAGCGTCCGCTGGTATCACCTCACGCCCGGTCACTTCGTGCTCGCGTTGCTGGGCGTCGAGGTGCTTCTGTGGCTCTCGGAAAGGTTCGCCTGGCTTGGGTGGCATAAGGGCTACGCGGTTCTGACGGGTGTGGCGGCGGTGGGTGTGGCGATGCTCTTGGTGCTGCTGTGGTTCGGCGTCGCGTTGGTCTTCCGGCGGCGGTTCCAATTCAGCATCAGGTCGTTGCTGTTCCTGGTTGTTGTCGTTGCTCTGCCGTGTAGCTGGCTGGCGGTGGAGATGAGGAAAGCCCGGCAGCAGAAGGCCGCGGTGGAGGGGATAGGCGAAGTGTTTTATGATTGGGAGTTCGATTCAGATGGCTGGTTCCGTTCAAAGCCACAACCGCCAGGACCGCCCTGGTTGCGAGATTTGCTTGGGAACGACTTCTTCGATGACGCTGTCCAGACGAGTCTAGTGAACGATACCGATATGGAGAACTTACGTGGCCTGCCCCAGCTCCGATCGTTGAAGCTTAGCAACTCCGAGGTTACGGATGCTAAGCTGGAGCACGTTGCGGGTCTGAGCAAGCTCCAGGACTTGGCACTCAACGACAATCAAATAACCGATGCCGGCTTGCGATATCTCGAAGGTCTGTCTCGACTTCAAAAGTTGTGGCTCGATAGGACCGGGATTACCGACGCCGGGTTGCGGCATCTTCGACCTTTGACCCAGCTTCAGTATCTGGGCCTCGGCGGCACTGGGGTCACGGATGCAGGGTTGGAACAACTCTCGCACCTGCCTCACCTCCAAGGCTTGACTCTCGACAGAACGAAAGTCACCGATGCCGGGTTGAAACTCCTCGAAGGCAGGACCCAATTCCAACAGCTTGACCTTGGCGGCACCACCATCACCGACGATGGGTTGCGTCATCTGGAAGGGCTGACCGAACTTGAATCGTTATCGCTCGATTACGACAAGATCACCGACGCCGGGCTGGAACACGTCAAGGGCTTAACTAAACTCGAGTATTTGTCGCTCAACGGCACTCAGATTACGGACGCCGGGCTGGAGCACCTCAGAGGCTTGACACAACTTCGAAAGTTAGATCTCTTCGAGACCCGGATCACGGACGCCGGGCTCAAGCGCCTGGACGTTCTGGCTCGTCTCGAATATCTCTCGCTCATCGACGACCGCGTCGCCGCATCGCCGACCGATACGCCGGTCACAGGCGCCGGCGTTATGAAACTCCGCCAGGCGTTGCCGAGGTGTTGGTTTTACATGCGGCGCGACGCTTCGCTGCCGTGGCACAAATCGGTGGGTGGCTCAACACGCCAGGGGGGCATGGTAAACTGATAGGTGATTCAAGCCGAAACAGTGGCCGGTCCTGGCGACCGTTCGAGGCGACAAGTAACAAGACATGAACGTACCAGAATCCCAACCCGCCGTGGCGAAGCCGAGTTTCCGTCGCTTTCACCTCACGCCCGGCCACTGCCTCCTTGCCCTCTTGGCCATCGACTTCCTGCTGTTCCTGTCGCAATGGTGCTGCTGGCTTCCGAAGGCCTGGCCCGTCTTGATCGCGGTAGCTGCCGTAGGTCTGGTCATGCTGGGGATGGTCGTGTGGTTCGGGGTTGCCCTGGTCTTTCGGCGGCGGTTCCAGTTCAGCATCAGGTCGTTGCTGGTGCTGGTGGTTGTCGTGGCTTTGCCTTGCAGTTGGATGGCGGTGGAGATGCAGCGGGCGAAGAAACAGGCAGAGGCCTGCACGGAGATATCCGACTCGTCGTATGATTACGACGATGAAGGTGAGCCGCTAGGTCCGGGTTGGCTGCGGGATCTGCTTGGAGACGACTTCTTCAATAAAGTTGTCGAGGCCGAACTCGATGACAATACCCAATTGGAACGTCTGAAGGACCTGCCGGAACTCCGAAAACTGAACCTTGGCTTTGACAACCTGACCGATGCCGCGTTGGAAACCGTTACATTGCCGACTCAACTCGAAGAGTTGAAACTGGACGGCAGTCAGGTGACCGATGCGGGGATGGAAAAACTCAAGGCATTACCACAGCTCCGCGTCTTGTCGCTTTCCCGCACGCGAGTTACCGACGCCGCCATGGAACGTGTCGTCAGCGCGTTGCCTCGACTGGAATGCTTGGATCTCGATGAAACTCGGGTTACCGACGCCGGGCTGAAACGCCTCAAACACCTGCCGCAAATCAAGAGCTTGGGGATTGCCAAGACCGAGGTGACCGATGCGGGGTTGGAAGAACTCAAGTCGTTGCCACAACTCCAAGAGCTGAGCCTCAGTAGCAGCCTCCTCAAGGATTCAGGGATAAGAATCTTGCATGCCTTGCCGCAACTTCAGGAGATGAGCGTCGTGGATGGCATTTTGACCAAAGCCCAACTTAAACGGCTCGCAGGCTTGCCGCACTTGCAGACTCTGTTCCTTGCCGGCGATCCGTCGATCGAGGGCCTAAAAGAGTTCCAACAAGCATTGCCGCAGTGTGAAGTCAGATTTCCCTATTACCACATTTGTTTCCGATGAATGTGCAGGATTTCAAACCGGAAGATAACGAGATAGCCGCCAACACGGGCTGGCCGCAGAGCGGGACGCCTTGCCGATGGTTCCGGCCCGCAAACCTTGATAAAATAGAACGAAGTTCGGGCCTGGCTGGCTTCGGAGAATACGGCGTCGGCCAGCCCCACCGTTGGCCGAAGTGAAACTATGGGCATTTTCCACTATACCCTGATCGTCGTGCCGTCCGCGTTTGTCGACGCGCACCCTGAACTCAGGCAAGGTGCTCTGCGGAAAGCGGATCTTACTGAGCGAGGCTTATGGCGGAATCAGCCGAGTCCCGACTGCCTTGCACGTCTCCGCGGGCTGTGGGCGCATGACAACTCGTGGGGAGACTGCGAAGAATACGTATCATCGCATGACGACTTCTGCTCTGATCTCAGAATCTGGAAGGATGAGGCGGATGGCGTCTGGTCAATCGACTTTCGTTACTGCCCCGCAGTTGACGACATCGCCCTACTCGGGTCGTTTCTGCAAATACTTCACGATTACGGCTACAAGGCACTATCGCGCAAGTCGGGGCGCATACTGGACGCCGACATTGAGGCTGTCATGGCTGACTTGAAGACATCGAGAGCGATCCGTTTTCTGGGCGACCCCCATCGCGTTATCGTCGAGGCGGCAAAGGAAATCGAAGAGAATAGGAATAGATAGAACAACCGGCCAACCCGGCGTATCCGCTGCGCCGCTTCGCGGACGCTGCGCGTCGGGCACGCCTCCCGTTGGCGGTGACGAACGATTGGGCAGAACCCGATGAACCGAACCCTACGCCCGCTGTTGACGCTGGCCTTGAGGCGGCCGTTGGCGTTTTGGAAGACTGGGATCTTTTACGAATTCTGAGACTTAACCTGGTGGTGAGCTATGAATGCGCGATTGTACGCGATTGTAGGAGGGATAGCGGTCGTTTTGCTCGCAGTGGCGCTGACGGCAAGTGCGCAAGCTGGCGAACCGGCAAGCGTCACGACAGCTAAGGGACCACTGAAGGAAAGCCTCCGATTCCCAAGCGAACGACTTCTGCGCGAGCGTTTGGTGGCGGGCGCGATGAACAATTTGGGCGTGGTTGCGGAGAGGAAAAACGAAACGTCTATTCTTGTGCGAGCCAACTGCGAGGTGGCTCGGGAGCGCGTGCGACTGTATGCCGCCGGGACGGCCGACGATTGCCCACTAATGCTGGCGGCATCGTTGACGGTCTTGAACGACGGCCGCGAATTCTTAACGCTTTGGGCGCTCAACCTGTCGCGAGAGACGGGGTTAGTCCTTCTTGAGGGAACGACAAGCACCGGGCGGCACCTACGCGCAGTGTACGATTTGCACCCAGCGTATAAGGACACCGAACTGGTATTTGGCTTCGTAGATTCTGTTGATCGCGTTGGGCCGCAAGAGTTTTTGCGATTGGGAGGCAAGCAGTCGAGGAAGGTCGGCGATGAAGTGCATATTGACGTGCCCGCTGGGAAGCTGCCAATACCCGATATGCATCCCCTTGTTGCCGCTATTGTGGATACGAGGGGGCATACAAGCAATTTCGTGGAGGTAGTTTCCGTGAAGGGCGGGAGGTCGATGAGCCCGGCACCCGAACGAATAACAGGCTACGATCAATTATCTGAAGGCAAGCGCGTTGTCATGGTCGGAACGACCGCAGACCTAAAGGGGACGGCAGCCCTCAACTATCAACCGGCGGACGGTCGAGTCTTCCCAGTATTCTTCCCTCCTGGTTCTGAATTGCCAGATACATTCTGGGGTGCCACCGTTGAAGTTACTGGCACGCTAAAACGAGGTCAGCCGAGCGTAATTCCGCCGGGACCGCGCAGAGTGGACGGTCAATCACGAGTGCCTAGCAACTTTTCGGGTGTCACTCCTGGCGACTGGTATTTCACCGATTTTTCATGGAAGATTGTCATCAAGCAGATCACCAACTCGATCGGCATGAAGCTCACGCGCGTCCCTTCGGGCGAATTCATGATGGGCAGCAAGGAGTCGGCAGAGGCTGAGGCGGCCTTCTTCAACAAGACCTACGGAGAGAATTCATTGCAAGCAGATTGGTTCAAGGACGAGCATCCGCAGCACCGGGTGCGGATCACCAAGCCGTTCTACCTTGGCACCTACCACGTCACGAGGGGCCAGTTCCGGCAGTTCGTCAAGGACGCAGGCTACAAGACCGATGCGGAAAAGGGAAAAAATCCAGGGGCATGGGGTTGGGACCCCGACAAGAAGGAGTTCGGCTTCAACGAGAAATACTCCTGGAGGCACGCGGGATTCGAGCAGACCGACGAACACCCGGTGGTCAACGTAAGCTGGAACGACGCGGTGGCGTTCTGCAAATGGCTCAGCAAGAAGGAGGGCAAGACCTATCGGCTGCCTACGGAGGCCGAGTGGGAATACGCCTGTCGTGCCGGGACGACAACGCGGTATTCCAGTGGCGACGATCCCGAGACGCTCGCCAAGGCTGGGAACGTGGCCGACGCGGCGGCCAAGGCGAAGTTTCCGGACTGGAAGTGGACGATCAAAGCCAATGACGGCTACGTGTTCACGGCTCCGGTGGGAAAGTTCAAGCCCAACGCCTTCGGGCTGTACGACATGCACGGAAACGCCTGGCAGTGGTGCGCGGATTCGTACGGCGCGGAATACTACGCCAAGTCCCCTGTAGACGACCCAACCGGCCCAGCATCCGGCAGTGACCGTGTCCTTCGTGGCGGTTCCTGGGACTTCGGGCCGGACTTCACCCGTTCCGCCGTTCGCAACTGGTACGACCCCGACGACGGGCTCAACGTCACAGGCTTCCGTGTTGCCAGGACTCAGTAATGCAATGGCATCTGGCCGTGTGCGAGATATGGTAGAATCGTAGATCGAAATTCAACGGCCAACACGGCGTAGTGGCAACCTACCTAATGACAGTACGAGAGATTGAATCGATGAGCTTGGGGCTACGCTTGTGGCCCGGCATTCGACCGAGCCAATGTACCGACCGCCCAGCCATAAACAAAATGAAGCAAGGGGCGTTGCTAGAACTTCGCCTCCCGGACGGAACCAGGCGGTCAATGCCGCTTCAGACCTACGCCATCCGGGTGCAAAAGGATGAAGATGGTGGTCTGCTTATGTACGACGACCCGCGCGATCCTGAGATCTGCCTTATCCTTCCGGCCGAGACACACGCGGAGGATGTACCCCAGGGAACGGAGGTCTGGTTGCTCGACTAGCCGCCAGCAAGTCACGGCCGCAAAGTCGCAGCGCACGTTGCCGCCTGGTGGTGCAGACCGTCGTGGCGCGGTAGAATCAAGGACGGCTCGACGCTGGTCGCTCCGGTCGGGGCGGCGTCGGGTGGGGTGTCCGTTGGCGGCGACGAACAACATGACATGAGCGTAGAAGAACCACAACCCGCTGTGGCGAAGCCCAAGCTCCGCTGGTATCAGTACAGGCTGCGGTCGCTGCTGGTGCTCGTGCTTTTGGTGAGTATCGCCCTGAGCGGCATAACTTGGCTTCGTGTGAAGATGCAGAAGGCGAAGCGGCAGCGGAATGCGGTGGAAACGGTGTACTTTCTCAAAGGGACGGTGGTTTACGATTTCGAGTTAGACGGGTCTGGAAATGTCGTCCCGGGTGCAGTGCCGCCTGGGCCGCCGTCGCTACGAAAACTGCTAGGAGACGATTTCTTCGCTGATGTTGTTCGGGTGAGTTTCAACGGCTCCAAGGTCGGGGACGGTGAATTGGAAGACCTCAAGTGTCTGACGCGACTTCGGGTGATGGACCTTACTGGGACGAACTTCACTGACAAAGGCGTGGCGAATCTCCAGCAGGCATTGCCCAACTGCAAGATCGAAAGATAGCCGCCAACCCGCCGCGGCCGCTGAGCCGCTGCGCAACCACCGCTTGCTGGTGCGACAGCCGCGATCTTTCCACGCCACTACTGCCCCGCCGCACCGACAACCGATCACGCCCTGAAGGTCACGTCGCGGTCGCCGTGCTTCCTTTCGTCCTCGTGGCAGCGCTCGGGACGAAGCGGCCGAAGTCCCGCGATGCGAAAGCCAGCTTTCGACCAACAGGCCGACCCATCCTACGGCACGTCGGGCAGCTTGATCGAGCGCGGCAGGCAGGCGACACGCCACGGGTCTCGATCGCAGGCGTCTTCATCCATTCTGGTTATGGGCGGTGATTGACGACCACCAAGAGCCACCGATAAACTGGATGCAGCGGCCCGGTATCGGCCGTTGGCGTGTGCCACGGCGATCCGCCGCAACTGGTTTCTGAGGAGGTTTGACCCATGTTCCGAATAGTATCGACGGTCGCGTTGGTGGTTCTGGCGGCACTCGGCAGTCTTGCCGTCGTATCCGCCGCAGAGCCCAAGGAGGCGGTCAGCAAGACGAAAAGCCCGCCAAAGGAACTTACGGTGGACCTCGGCAAGGGCATCAAGTTGGAGATGGTCCTGATTCCGGCGGGCGAGTTCCTGATGGGTTCGCCCGATTCGGACAAGGAAGCTTATCCCTTCGAGAAGCCGCAGCACCGGGTTCGGATCACCAAGCCGTTCTACCTGGGGAAGTATCTGGTGACGCAGGAGCAGTGGGAAGCGGTGATGGGCAACAACCCCAGCAGGTTCAAGGGTCCGAAGAACCCGGTGGAGCAGGTCAGTTGGGAGGACTGCCAGAAGTTTCTGGGCAAACTGAACGCGAAGGTGGGCTCTGGGGCGGGCAAGTTCCAGTTGCCCAGCGAAGCGCAGTGGGAATTCGCCTGTCGGGCAGGGAGCACGACGAAATACTACTTCGGCGACGACGCGGCTCGGTTGGGAGATTATGCGTGGTACACGGCGAACTCGGAGGACAAGACGCACCCGGTAGGCGAGAAGAAGCCGAATGCCTCGGGGCTTTACGATATGCACGGAAACGTATGGGAGTGGTGTCAGGATTGGTTTGAGGATTACAAGGAGTCGCCAGTGGACGATCCGACCGGTGCTGCTACGGGCTCGTACCGCGTGCTTCGCGGCGGTGGCTGGGGCGATCCGGCGGGGTTCTGCCGGTCGGCGTACCGCGACAGGGTCTTTCCTGGGTACGGGTACGACTACCTGGGCTTGCGTGTCTCCCGAGTTCCGGCGGAATAGTCAGGAGAGCGAGCGGAGTCGGTGCGCAGCCCGAGCGCAGTCCCGAAGCGCAGCCGGGACAAGCTGGCAAGCACAGGCGGAGTGAACGAACCACAAGCCAAGGTGCTCTTGGGGTCCAGGGGCGAAGCCCCTAGTGAAGTCGGATTGCGGGTGCCATTTTCTGCCTCGTGAGCAATCGCCATGCCCCGAGATGAAGAACTGCTGCCTATCTCGCTTCCGCGCCCGCGTTCGCATTGCCGCCCTCTGCCCAGACCACCACCACACTTCACCCGACCTCCCCAAACCCGCGGATCGCCGACTCCGCGCGACGTTTGCGCCTCCTGGAAGCTGAGCCGTGCGCCACGGGCTGCTGCGATTCGGCCATGAAACGCGAAAGCCAAAGAGCGTAGAAAATCTGCCTCTCTATGCCCTTGCACACGCGCTCCACGATCCGCTTCGTCCGGTCAATCTGCTGCGGATCGGCGTCCACCTGATACAGGTGGACCTCCGGGTTCTTCAGCTTCGTCGCCACAGCGAACTGCAAGCAGATGGGGCTCCCAATAGCTAAAACAAAACTCCCGAACGCCTGCCGCCTCCGTGGGCGGCAAGCGTGAAACGCATTTTGGTCAGCTTGACCAGCGCCGACGGTGCAACTCGCGGGCCTGTCTGATAGGTAAAACGGGTTACGGGGCAACCGGCGCTGCCTTCGGGCTGTCGTTGCCCCATTTCACGGCCACGTTCCACCCGACCTCCGAATACAGCCCTTTGAGGACTGTCTCTGCGGTCAGCTTTGCCTGGCTGAGATTCTCGGCGGACGACGCCGTGTGCGAAACAAGCTTCTGGGCTTCGGCCATCACGGCATCTCGCAGGCTGTCTTGATCGGCGTTCCACGGCATCCAAGCCAGCCGATCTACGGCCCACGTTCGCGTGCGTTCGTGGTTCACCCTTGGCTGAAGCACTTGGGGCTCGGGCAGGATGATCGTCGCCTGCCTGGTGTCCTCGTGCTTGTCGGTGATGGAGGCTTGGCCCAGGTTGACCGATAACAGGGCGTCGCCCTTGATGAGCCAGCTACCGCGGCACCCATTTCCTTCGGCTACAAGGATGTCGGCGATCTGGACGCGTGTGGTCACCAGTTGGGACAGCCTTTCCAACTTTTCGACGGTGGGACCTTCGGAGTGGATGACGACGGGCGGCGGCGTCTCGGGCGGGACGAGCCGTGGGATGAGGAGGACCGCGGAAATCGCAGCGGCCAAGACGATAAGCAGAAGAGCGGCGGGGCGCATGGTCAATGGAACCAATCGGGGCAGAAGGAAGTACAAGGAGGCGGCGGTCAAAAGGACGGCCACTGGCACGGCGGTTCGCATCGAGTTTCCTTTGGGTCATTGTGTAGCGGCCTTGGGCGGCACGGCGGTCGTGTCTTCGTAGCCGCCGTCTTGGCCTTGCCAGTGGATTACGGCGGGCTTGGCGGGCTCGGGGGTTTGCTTGTAGCAGCCGACGCAGACCATAGTGGCCGCAGCGAGAGCGAGGACGATTCGAAGAGAGTGTGGCATAATGGTCAGGGTGTAGACGAGAAGAAGAATGTCTGGCAGGAGCACGACGACCAGCAGCAAGGCAACCGCTGCGAACAGCATGGCGGTCGTCAGGGTCTCCTTGCTCGGGAGATGCTGGGCGAGCCGCTGGCGAAACAGCCAGGCGAGGATAGAAACGGCGAGAATGGAGCAGGCGAACAGAGCGGTGATGATCATGGTTTTGGTCCTTGAAATTGCGGATGAAGTAGGATGAAGAACGATGTGCTCCTCCGTTAGGCGGGGAATCGAAGAGAACCCAGCCATGGCGCTCGGAGGAAAGGAAGCTACCAAGGCTGGGCTACGGGGGCTTGGCGCGAGTGCCAGCCAGAGATGAGAGATCAGGCCGCAGCGGCAGCAGCAGGGCCGGGGTCATCGCCGATAAAGGCACGCCAGTTGGCGGCAAGTTCCTTGCGAAGCTGTGAGATCCTGCCGGCCGAGACACGGAACTTTCGAGCCGCGGCTTTCGTCGTTTCGCCCTGAGCGAGGAACTCGGCGACGCGGCGATCACGGCGCTTCAGCGATGCCAACCAGTCGCTGAAATCCAGCTTCGTCTGCACGATCGCGGCGGCGTCGGCATGGCGATCTTCGACGAGGACTTCGCACCATTGCCGATCGTCGTCCTTGTCGCGGCGATCCAGACGATCGACCGTGAAGTTCTTCAGCCGCTGGGCGTAGGGCGAGAGCACTTCCTTGATCGAAAGATGGCCGCCGACGATCCTGTTATCGCGAGTTTGCTTCTCGGCGAACTTCGCCAGGACTGACGGAAATGCCTGGTCGAGCTTGCCACGGCGGGCCAATCGGACCAGAGCCTCCCAGGTGTTGGCGAGCACGTTTTGCACGCGCTCCTCCTTTTCCTCGGGATTGAGAAACCTGAAAGCACTGCGGGCATGCCTCTTGATTGATGGCAACATCTTCGCGTAGACGGCCTTGCACTTGGCGATGGAGAAACTGGGATCGTGATCTCCAGACGAAATCATTGGGTGACCTCCGAGATGCGGCCACCCGCGGGCCGGATGGCCATAGGGTGAATGGGGAAAACGAGTGCCGTCGAGGTCTGGCAGCGCTCAATAAGCTGTGGAAAGCTGACTTCTGAGCACTGGGAACGACCGCTGACGGCTAAAGCGGGCGTCCCATCTTATACTGCCGTGCGAATGGCCAGACTTTGACGTAGCCGTCCCCTTGACGCCAAAAAGGGCTTTCCCTAACCTGAATACCATGACGAATCCGGCCATAAAACCCAATCACAAGGCGATCAAGGCGTACTACGAGGCGCTCCGGGCGTATGATCGCCAGGATGTAGAGCACGAAACCGCGCTCCGCACGGCGTTCCAGAGTTTGCTGGAGCAACTCGGCCGCCAGTTCGCGTGGACCCTCATTCCAGAGCTTTCCGACAAAGCAGCGGGCAAGTCGATTCGGCCCGATGGCACTTTCCGCGACGACTACTACATCACGCGCGGCCACTGGGAAGCGAAAGACAGCCACGACCATCTCGAAGCGGAGATCAAGAAGAAGATCGCCAAGGGCTACCCCACCGGCAACATCATCTTCGAGGATACGCGGCAGGCCCAACTCTACCAGAATGGTGAGCGGGCCATGATCGTTGACCTGACCGACGCCAAGCAGCTTGCCGATCTGCTCAACGCGTTCTTCGCCTACACGGAGCCGGCCCACGAGGATTTCGGCAAGGCCATCGACGAATTCAAAGAGCGCGTGCCAGACCTGGCGCTGGGGCTGGTCGAGAAAATCAAGGCGGCACACAGCGACAACCCGAGATTCATCGCCGCATTTGCCGCATTTTACGAGCTTTGCTGCAACTCGCTTAACCCGAACTTGAGCCTGGCTGCCGCGGACGAGATGCTCGTGCAGCACCTTTTGACTGAGCGGCTGATCCGCACGATTTTCGACAACCAGGATTTTACCCGCCGCAACGTGATCGCCGCCGAGATCGAAAAGGTGATCGACGCCCTGGTCTCGAAATCATTCAACCGGCACGACTTTCTCAAATCGCTCGACCGGTTCTACCTGGCAATCGAGTCGGCCGCGGCGACGATCGAGAGCTTCGCCGAGAAACAGCACTTCCTGAACACGGTCTACGAGCGGTTCTTCCAAGGCTACTCGGTCAAGGTGGCCGACACACACGGCATCATCTACACGCCCCAGGAGATCGTCGACTTCATGTGCGCCAGCGTCGCTGAGGTCCTGCAAAGCGAGTTTGGCAAAACGCTCGGCGACAAGGACGTTCAGATTCTCGACCCATGCACGGGCACCGGCAATTTTGTCGTGAACCTATTGCGGAGGATTCCCAAGCGCGACCTGCCGCGGATGTACGACCAGCAGCTTTTCGCCAACGAGGTGATGCTGCTGCCGTACTACATCGCGGCGTTAAATATCGAGCACGCCTATTATCAGAGTATGGGTAGATATGCGCCGTTCGAAGGGCTGTGCTTTGTCGACACGCTGGACCTAGCGGAGCCAAAACAGAAGGTGTTTTCCTACATGACCCCGGCCAATACGCAGCGCGTGGAGCGTCAGAAGGCCGCTCCCATTACGGTGATCATCGGAAATCCGCCGTACAACTCCCACCAGCAGGACGAAAATGATAACAACAAGAATCGGAAGTACCCGGTAATCGACAAGTCGGTCAAGGATGCCTATGCCAAGGGATCGAAGGCGACCAACGTCAATAAGCTGCGCGATCCGTACGTGAAGTTCATGCGGTGGGCCAGCAATCGGCTTGAGGACCTTGACGGGATTATCTGCATGATTACCAACAACAGTTTCGTCCATAAAACTGCCTTCGACGGAATGCGCAAGCGCCTGAAGGAGGACTTTTCTCGAATCTATCACCTCGACCTCAGGGGGGACGTGCAGCGAAATCCAAAGCTGAGCGGGAGCGCGTACAATGTTTTTGGCATCACGGTGGGTGTGGGGATCACCATTGCGGTGCGGCGGAAGCTCGCCAGGGAACGCGGGTTTGTTCTATCACGCCGTACCCGAGAGTTGGCGAAAAGAGAAGAAGCTGGCTTGGCTGTCTGAGGCGTCGAGCCTGACCAGCGTGGAGTGGGAATCGATAACGCCCGATGGTCTGAGTGCCTGGGTAATCCCCGAGAACGGCGACGAGTTTGCCGGTTTTGTTGCGGTTGGCGACAAGGAGTCGAAGTTGTCGAAAGCGCCGAGCGCTCACGCAATTTTCAAGACCTTCGCCATTGGCGTGGTCACCAACCGCGACGATGTCGTGTATGACCACTTGCCGCCGGTGCTGGCTGCACGCGTGCAGCGGTTCATCGAGGATTATAACGGAGAGGTCTTCCGCTACCACCAAGCCGGCACTAAACCAGACGTGGACGGCTTCGTGCGCTACGACAGAATCAAGTGGAGCCGAGATTTGAAGAAGGACCTTCAACGCGGACGATACGCGACGTTCTCCGATTCGGCCATGAGGCGGGCGCTGTACCGCCCATTCTGCAAGAAATGGCTGTATTTCGATCGGATCCTGAACCAGGATGTCGTGCGCTGGCCGCAATTCCTGCCGACGAAGAGGCAGGAGGGCGAAAACCAAGTCATCGGTTTATCCGACCGCGGCTCCGAGAAGCCGTTCATGACGATGGTTTCCAGCACGATCGCCGACTTGCACATGGTCGGCGCCGGCTCCGCCACCCAATGTTTCCCCTTCTACGTTTATGACGAGGACGGCACGAACCGACGCGAGAACATTACCGACTGGGCCCTCGAACACTTCCGCGAGCACTACCGCGACAAGAAGATCACGAAGTGGGACATCTTCTACTACGTTTACGGGCTCTTGCACCATCCGGGCTATCGCCAGCGGTATGCCGACAACCTGAAGCGTGAGTTGCCGCGGATACCGCTCGCGCCAGACTTCCGCGCATTCGCCACGGCCGGAGAGAAACTGGCCCGGCTGCACCTCGGATACGAAACGCTGGAGCCTTGGCCGCTCGCGTGGATCGAATCGCCCGGCGTGCCGCTCTCCTACCGCGTCGAGAAGATGCGGCTGGCCAAGGACAAAAGGGCACTGGTGGTGAACGATTCGCTTACGTTGGCCGATATTCCGCCGGCGGTCTTCGAGTATCGCTTGGGCAATCGCAGCGCCCTGGATTGGGTGGTCGATCAATACCAGGTCAGCGAGGACAAGCGATCCGGCATTCGTTCAGACCCGAATCGAGCGGATGACCCAGACTATATCGTCCGTCTCGTCGGCCAGGTGGTGCGCGTGAGCGTGGAAACGGTCGAGATCGTCAACGGCTTGCCGACCGAGTTCGGCGGAGGCGAGTAAAGATGGCTATGGCCATTGCCGGGTTGCGGACGAGGCCAGGCGGACTGGGGAGGCCGTCAACCCCAACAAGCAGGCCCACGAAGACACGCGCACGCCGGCCGAACTGCTCGACATCATCGAACAGAAGGGCCGTGGGGCAGAGGCCGTGGCGGCGCTGAGGGCGATGTAGGTGCGCCGGGCTCGCGCCCGCTAGGTGGCGAGGCGCAGTGGCGGGGACTTGTCGCCCGGCTGACGCTAGCGCACTGTTCCTTTACTTGGCATAGCACGCGCTGTGGATGCCGGCGCTGAAGCCGCTGGGCAACGATCCGGCCGCGGAGTCATGCTCCGATACGGAAAGGAGCACCATTTCCTCGGATTCCCGAGCGGTTATTACGAGGCCGCCGTAGCCTTTGTACTTGTACTTGGCTTTTACACTGGCCTGCATCGCCGCGTCCATGAATCGGATCGCTTCCTTGGTTGAGCAGATCTTAGCGGCGTCGGCCTTGCCGCTCAATACGGCATCCAAGGCATAGCTCCGCAGCAGTTTCGGCCATTGTTTCGGAAATAGCGGCGTGGACTCGAACACGTCCATTTCTTCCACTCTGCCGTTGATAACCACGACCGCGCCAACGGCCTGTTTTTGACTGGCTACCGGCGCCTGGATGACCTGTGTGAAGGCGTCGAGCTGCTTGAGCACCTTAGAGTCAGTATAGTTTGCCGTGAAGGCGCTGCTGTCGCTTGCGACACCCGAGGTGGTGTTGGCCTGGTGAACTTTGTCCCAAACTTCACCTTGGTTCCTACTGACCTGGACCGCCAACCGGCCGCTCTTGTTCAAACTGCCGGCCGGTGCCACGAACTTGCCCAGTTTCGCCTCATTCACTAGGCGGCGGCGGCTTGCGGCGTCGAGAGCCTGGCCCGCTGATGTGCCAAGACGCTCGATCGCGCCGGCCATCTCCTCATCGCTCCGCGATGCCCAGCGTCCTTGTTCTACGCAAAAGACCTTTACGGCCACGGCTTTCTCGCCGGGCTGAATGATGGCTTCGTCCTGGATAGCTCGATCTTGTTGTCCGCCGTAGATGATTTCACCGGGCATGATGTAGAGCGGTTTCTTGGCGGAGTTCAGTACCATTAGCTGGTTAACGTCCGCCGAGCCTTGCTCTTCGACGGCGGCTGACTGGTCGCCGTGCGCGCCGGCCTGGCCAGCCTCGCGCGACTGCCGCGGCTCGGCGCCCACTTCGAAGACCTGTACGGTTCCGGCTTTGAACCCCTCGTCAAGCGTGACAAAACGATCGTGCTCTACGGGGATTACCGACACGATGGGAAAGATGGCCAGATTCAGATGACCGACCGGCTCGGCCACAACGAATTCCTTGATTCCCTTCACCGGCAGTTGCGGGGAGTCTAGCGGAGTTTTTGGCGCGTGCTTTGTCGACCGTTTGTGCTTGTTCAATAGATTGGTCAGCTCGTCGAGCGGATCTTGCGCCAAAGCGGTGCGCGTGTCACTGCCGGTCAGCAAGCAGGCCAGAATCGCAATCACGAAAACGCGTTGCATAGATACCTCCTCTCTCGGTGCCATTCCTTGTCAGCATAACGGACCGATGCTTGGCGTGCAACCGTGCCAAGCGACCCAACCGGCGCCCGGCTGCTGCCCACCCGGTCCTGCACCGAAAGGTGGGGAGGGCGTGGTGGGCGTGGGCTTGGGGCCTCAAATGGAAAAGGCCGCGAAGGTAAGCATGTAGCCTTCGGGACAGGCGGCAAACGCGTCCCGCACTTCGCGGCCGAGGGTCATTATAGCATAGCGGAGTGGGCCCGACACCCGTGGAGTCGGGTTGCCGAAAGAGCAGCGGATCGCAGTAAGCAAACGGCAGTAGATCGCCCTTCGACACCCGATTCGGCCAGTTTTGACCAGGCGTTCGGAATGGAAATCCGCTGGTCTAAGAGCGGGTGTCCCCGACACCTGTAAGCCTGGTTTTTCGGGGTAAAACGCGGAAATGAGCGATACCGCGTTTGTTGGCGTAAGTGGTTCCAAAACAAGGAATTACGGCCAGATTCTCGACAAACGGACAATCATCACTTATATTTATGATTCCGCTGCTCTAACCAACTGAGCTACGCTGCCAAGTGCTTATGTTATAAGGCTTTGTTGACTTTCTGTTGACTGGCTCTAAAATCGCTATGACACCCGATCTGACACCTCGCAACCTATCTTACCAGCGATTCTTCTGCTCAAACGAAAGTCACCTATGTCCAAGCCTACCAAGAAATCATCGGCTGACAAGCCCCAGAAGCCGTATCCAGATTTCCCGCTCTTCCCGCATGCCACAGGACGCTGGGCCAAAAAGATTCTGGGCAAGCTTCACTATTTTGGCAAGTGGGACAACTGGCAAGATGCCTTGTCGCTCTACCAGAAGCAGGCGGCGGACCTCCACGCTGGTCGCAAGCCTCGCGAGGACTCCGGTGGTGCGACCATTAAGGACTTGGTGAACCACTTTCTCCTTGCGAAGAAACACCTGGTTGACACGCGTGAGATCGTCCAGAGGACGTGGGACGACTACGACGCTACCTGTCGGCAGGTCATGGAGGTTCTCGGCAAGGATCGCCTGATTGCCGATCTACAGCCTGACGATTTCGACTCGCTCCGTCGCCAACTGGCCAAGTCTCGCGGCATTGTTGCGCTGGGCAATGAGGTATCCCGGGCACGGATTCTCTTCAAGTACGCGTACGACGCTGGCTTAATTGAGCATCCACTTCGGTATGGGCAGTCGTTCAAGCGGCCAAGCCGCAAGGCCCTACGGAAGGCTCGCCAAGAGAAAGGACCACGCCTATTCCAGGCCGATGAGATCCGGGCACTGATGGACAAAGCCGGCACCCACTTGCGCGCCATGATCCTGTTAGGTATCAACTGTGGCTTTGGGCCGGCTGACTGTGGTAATCTGCCAATCAAGGCCCTGGATTTGAAGGCGGGTTGGGTCAATTACCCCAGGCCTAAGACCGGCGTGGCGCGGCGTTGTCCGCTCTGGCCGGAAACGGTCGAGGCCCTGAAGGAGTCGATAGCGAATCGCCCCAAGCCGCACGATGAGGCCGACAATGGCATGGTCTTTCTGACGAAGTATGGACAGCGGTGGGCCAAGGAATCGTCTGACAATCCAATAAGCAAAGAGGTTGCCAAGATCCTTCGGCCGCTAAAGGTCAAGCGGGGGCGCAAGCAAGAGGCGGTTTACCGCAAAGGCTTAGGGCTCTACGCCCTCCGTCACACGTTCCAGACGATCGGTGACGCCGCTCGCGATCCAATAGCGACGCGCGCGATCATGGGGCATGCGGAGTCGGGCAGCGACATGTCGGCCGTCTACCGCGAGGGAGTCGATGACGATCGCCTGAAAGCGGTCACGGACCACGTGCGCCAGTGGCTTTTTCCGCCGGCTGAGCAGAAGGTGCAGGCCGAACCCGTGAAGCCGGCGAAGAAACCAACTAAGAAGAAAACGCCAACGCCGCAGGTGGCCGATCCCCAACCGCAGCAGTAGAATGGACAGAATGCCGCGCAACTTGCTGGAGATCCAGGGAGGAGTATCGCGATGGCCGAGGCTGAGACCGATAACGAACAGCGAGCCCTTCGGGCGCTCCATCGGTTCACCGAGCAACTTGATACTGAAGTGCAGGAGGCCTTGGACGCGGCCAAAGGTTGGCGTCTCGCCCCTTTTGAATCGGTCGAGCGACTTTGCGAATACCTCTTGGCCCAGTACTTTACCCCGGCGCACGGTCGAGCGCTGCCCAAAAAACTGCTACGTAAACCCGCCGGACTTGCCGTTACTGCTGATCTCGCCGCCGGGCTGAAAACCGTCGAGCCCCATCTGCTGGATGCCTGTGTGCGGCAAATCCACGCCGCGATCGAGATGCTGAAGCCATACGACGGCAGGCCATTTGGACGGAAGCCGGTGGTCATTGGAGATGGCGGTGATGCCGCTCAAGAATCCGTGTCGGACGAAGAGAAGGCGCTGGAGCGGTTGGAGCAGGCCGCGTCGGATGTTGTCCAGCTCTTCCGGGCGCGGTCGAGGAGCTTCAGGCCGAAGCCCCGGCCGGCGAAAAGAAGCGGGTGACGAAACCCGATGACAAGAGGCCCAACGTGCTCACACCGCCGCAACTTGCCAAGGAGTGGGGGGTGGACGTGGACAAAATCTACGCCTTCATCCGCAGCAACGAGCTTCGGGCAACCAACACGGCGATCAAGCCTGGCGGAAGAGCGCGATACCGGATCAACCGCCAGGACGCGGAAGATTTCCAGCGTCGGCGGCAGAATCTACCACCGCCGCCAGCGTCGCCGCGGAAGAAAAAGGGCTTCGGAGGCAAGGAATTCTACTAATCTGCCCACTTGCCCTGCCGTAGTTTGGCCAGCCGCTGGAATTGGCGGCGCGGAGTAGGTGGCGGCGAGTTTTCACGCCGGGTCAGCGAGGAGGATCTGGCCGAGTTCCAGCGGCGACGGCAACCGTCAAAGCCAGCGGTGAAACCGCCGCGGCGCCCAAGGAAGGATCCCAACGTGATCGAGTTCTTCAAATGAGGGCAGGCCTCTTTGCTGTCCACCGACGTTGATGCAGACCGCCCAAGTTCCCGACCGACCGTCGCGGCTTCTTGCCCGGCCGCCCGCCCATGCACGTTTTTTCTCAGTTGCTTTTTTTGGCCACGTCGCGGCGGGGGGCTTTTTTCCGCCGCTGGCCCTTGCAAGTTTTTCTGGCGGACGTACAATAGGTTCGCGGTTGTCGATTTACATCGTTGTTCGCCGCACCTAAACCGAAGAAGGTCGATCCCTAGAACCTCTCCTGCCAGTTGCGCTTACAACGCGACGGGCTCTTATGGGCGATGTTCGGGGCAACTTCTTTCGAGGAAGAAAAATCTCTGAGGATTTGCACCCAATCCCTTGGGCGCCCGACCCGCTGCCTTATCGTGGCCGCGGATAATTGTTCGTGCGCGCAATTGGCTGTAATTTCTCATGCGACAATTCAAGGATTTTTCTGGCAGCGGCCAAGTCTTGGCTGCCGTGGGTGGTCAGTTTCCGACCATCAATGCTTCTGTACTTACGCCCGTCAACCTGGGCGGTTCTATAACCCTTTCGACGCCGACGGCGCAGAACTGGAGCCCACCCATCCTTCCGGAGCGCGTACGCCGCGCAATGGCGGAATTGAGTGCGGCCTTGCAGGAAGCGGCCGGGCAAGAGAACGTCCCAGCGACTGTGCCGCATCTTTCCTCAGAAACAGCCGAGCGCGACCTTGGCTCGCACCAAGGAACGGAGTCCGCGGGCGTTTCTTCTACCGCGACCGTCGCAACCGCTAGGAAGTCAAACGGTTGGAAGCCGAGGAAGGACACCCTGCATGTCACTAAGCTGATGCAGAAGGGGCTGTCCAATGATGAGATCGCCGACAGGGACGACGTCACGGTCGAAAAGAGCGCGGTGAACCTGCGAAAGATCCGGCAACGGGCCCGAGAGCACGGCCTTCTGCCGCCTCTTGAAGCCGACAAACGTGACAGCGTGTGACTTGTCACGCCTCGGTTCGCTGTCGAGCCTGGAAAATTTCTTTGGGGTATTCTCCGCGATTTTCCAGGGTGCCGCGTGACAAATAGCGAGTCGACGCAGGTAGCCGATTTTTTTGCGTTACCATCGAGAGTGTCCTGGCCGATCGGCCAAGGAATTCGCAAGGATATGAAACGAAGAAGCGCAAGGAAGAAAGTCCGGTCACGATTAGCTTGGCGCTGCGGGACCGGCAAGGAAGGAAAGGAATGAAAAATGGAGAAGAAACCAAAACAAACTGAGCAACGCCTGTCCATCGACAAGATCAAGTGCTCGAAGGACGTGCAACCGCGCGTCAAGACGGACGCGAGCGTCGTGAAGGAGTACGCCGAGCGCATCGAGGCTGGCGACGATTTGCCACTGATCGTCGTGTTTTACGACGGCACAACGTACTGGCTGGCCGAGGGCTGGCACCGTCTGGCAGCCCACAAGCTGCTTGGGCATAAGATGATCGTTTGCATCGTGATTGACGGCACCAAGGAGGACGCGCAGTGGGCTGCCCTTCAATCCAACCGGGACCACGGCCTGCGTCGCACCAATGCGGATAAGCAGCGGGCTGTCGAGATGGCCCTGGAGCATCCCGACGGCAAAGACCTGACAGACCGCAAGATCGCCGATTTGGTCGGCGTGTCGCCCACGATGGTCGGTCAATGCCGCAAGGAGCTTGAGCCCACTGTCCAAGATGGACAGTCAAAAAAGCGCAAGGGGCGGGATGGGCGCGTCACCAACGTCGCCAGCATCGGCAAAGGCAAGAAGGGCAACGGCAAGAAGGCCAAGGCCAAACCGCAGCCCAAGGCAATCGCGCCGCAGGAGAGCACGCCGGCCACCCAGGCAGAGACCCTGGCGACGAACAATGAGCCTGCGACCCAGGATGCCCCCGCCGTTGGTGAACAGGTGCTGGCCGTATCCGATGTCCCCAGCACACCCGCGGCCGAGGGCACGGAGGAAGAAAACTTGGTTGCGACGTATCACCGCATGCTCACAACGCTACCCGGCGAACTCGACAAACTTGCAGCGCAGGCCCCAAGGATCGCCGGTACGGCCATGAACTCAGAGGCTGCGGTGGAGGCGATTGATAGTATCTTTGACCCCCTGATCATTCTGCAGGATGTCGAGGAGAGGCTGGTGAAGAACGCAGGCAACAATACCCCCTGCGCGTCGTGATGTGTAGCAAATGCCAATTGCGGGCCCACTGCGATCAGCAGTGGGTCCGCTCTCCCATCGCCTATTTCAAGCCGCCGATGGCTTGGCGACCTCACGCACGCAGTCCGCAACGGGCGGCCACGACGGCTACCACAATGCCCCTTTGAAGGATCAATTCGAGATAAGGACCATGCTGATTTACGATTTCACCACATTCTGTTACGTAACGGACAACGGCGAATGCTGCGCCGTCGTAGCCCCACCCGCCGCGGCGAAGTTTACCGACACCAACAGCAAGCTGGGCAAGGGCTTGATGTCCTACGATATGTCGCCGGGGGTGTCATGTCCTGGCTCCGTGAACGCGATATGCCGGGAGTTACGGCCGGATGGCAAGGCCGATCCGAAGCCGATCTGCTGGGCATGTCGTAAGAAATATCGCCAAGTGAAGATGAAGGATCGGCTCGCTGCCAACCTCCGCTTCTCCAGGAGCGACGAGTTTGTGGACTGGGCCAACAGGGCGATCAGTGGCCGCCGCAAGGCCAAGGCCGTGCGTATCCCAGGCGTCGGCGATATGTACAGCGTCGAGTTCGTCCGCAAGGTGCGTTCCATCGTGCAGGCGAACCCCGCCATGCGATTTTGGTTCTACACACGGTCATGGGCTGTACCGAGGATCTGGCAGGAACTGCAAATTCTGAAGGTCGAGCCCAACTTGACCATGTGGTTGAGCTGGGATCGCAAAATGGCGGAACACCACGGCACACCGCCGGACCATGAGCTGCCGTGGTGCTGGCTGGCAACGGACGACAACGACGTGCCGCCCGAGCCGGTGGCCATCGTGTGGCGATTCGATGGCCACCTGCAATGGAACGTCAAGCTGCCCCAGAAGCACATCCTCGGCGGTTGCGTAGTCTGTCCCCACGAGGACGGAGTCAGTGAGACGACGTGCGTGCAGTGCGGTATCTGCTGGCGGGACGCGAAATTCCGTGCCGCCAAGATCGCCAAGTTATTGGACAAGTATCAGGAATAGAGAGTTTGGACACGGGGCCGCCGGAGCCTGGGCAACTTCGGCGGCCGCCAGAATTCATTGAAAGGAAGCAAGAATGAGAAGCAAAAACATCCCGGCGGATGCCGAGATCATTCACACCTACGACGCACTGGGGGAGTTCCGCGACGCCTTTTTCGCCGCCGCCATGTACTTCCTGCTCATTATCGGGCGGCAGGGGCTGTCGAAAAGTCACATGTTCGAGGAGCGCTGCCGCCCGTACCGCGACCGCGACGGCAACGAGATCGATGTGGCGCACTACGTGAAGGGAAACGTCACTCCGGTTGAAGCTTACCGCTTGGCCTACTGGAACCGCAATAAACTGTTGGTGTTCGACGATGCCGAGCGGCTCTGGGCTGAGTCCAATGGGCGGTTCCTGCTCCGCGACCTGACGGAGAACAAGCCGATCAAGACGGTGAGCTGGCGGACGGACAACAAGTCCTTGGGCGCGCCGAAGCAGTTCGATACGACCTCGCGGGTCTGCATGATTATGAACAGGTTCGCATTCGGTGATGCAGCCGAGTACGACGCAATCGTCGACCGGGCCCACATGGTGTACTTCGATCCGACCCCCGCGGAGGTACATGCCAACGCAGCCGTGTGGTATTGGGACCAGGAAATCTTCGACTTCATCGGCCAGCACCTGAATCTGTTCGACCGCGACAAACTCTCGGCCAGGACGTACGTCAAGGCATACGAGCGCCGGCAGAAGGGCGATTGGCGTGAGTTCCTGGAGCATCGCTATTTCAGCAAAGCCGCGGAGCAGTGGGTCGTCGCCCTGGAGAACGATCCTTGCTTCCGCGCCGTGGCGGACAAGGTGGCGGAATTTGAACGCCGGACGAGTCTCTGCCGCGCCACTTACTACAACACGAAACAGGAATTGAAAGAGAACGGGCAATTGTCCGTGGCCCCTGTGCCGCAGTGCACCCTGAATGCTCGTCCGCCCGAAGCTGTGGACCTCGAAGCCGAGGTTCGTCGGGCCGAAGAGGAACGTCGCCTTGCAGAGCAGGAGCAATTGCAGGAGCAGGACAGCGAGGACGAGGACGACGATGGCGGCGAGGAGGACGAATGACTTATTCCGCTGGATTTTAGACTTCGAGTCTAAAGTCTAACGGAATACAGCGGGCCGTCTTTTCACGACTCAGGCGACGGGGAGACGGCTTGCAACGACTACTATTATTTCATCGCCAGCCGTTCAGCGGGACGCGGCTGGGGTAAACGATTACAGTCCCGACATGGAAGATGAGTTCTATGAGTATGCATTGCAGTAACTTGATTGGCATTTTCCTTGACCGGTTGCACGGTCATGGCAAATGCACGATTGCCGAAGCAATCCAAGACGCCCAAGCTAGGGGCGTACCCGTGTCGCATTCAACCGGCGAAGACTACGACGACGGAAGCTATGGGCAGTGGTTTGAGATGGTCGTGATCATGCTGGACGAATGCGGCGTAATCACGGCCGTCGATTGCCCCATTCTGCAAACGTGGAAGGCGGGCGAGTACCTCCCCAACAAGGAGCCCTTTGACTTCGATAGCGCCGAGGCAATAGCGCAAATCGCGGCCCTCCATGCCGTCGAATGGCGATTGGTCGATGCCTCCAAGACCTGCTACGAATTGCCCACCGAATGGTCGGGCTTTGCCGGGTGGCATTACGAGCAGACGTTCGAGGCGAGCGCAGGATAGTCGCAAGCCAAGATGTAGGGCGGGCTAGGTCGAATGACCTAGCCCGCTCTTGGCATTGGCTGGGGCTGGCATTGGCTGGTCCCAACCCTTTCTGTTGTAAACAGCCCGGCAGAAAAAAATCTTGCAACGCCTCTAGCGCTCGGGTTTGGGATTTGCTAGACTAGAAGGAACCTCGTGATGATCACGGGCCTACTTTTGACTTCTTTACTTGCTTTGACCACTTGGCGGCCGCTGGCCGTCGTCTCGGTCTTTTCCCATTTCAACCTGCACGTGGGCGTTGCGCACCACGGCGGCAATCGCGCCGCGCTGCCGAACATCGTCGCCGCGGCCAAACCTTGGAGGAATTCCATGAAACACACGATGAGCCTGGGAGATGTCTCCCGCTTGCTAAACATCAGACCGCACCGCCTGGAATACGCGATCGCGAATCGCTTGGTGCGCGAGCCTGTCGAACGAATCGCTGGGAAGCGTGTATTTGTGCCCGCAGATGTGCGGCGGTTGGCGACCCACTTCGGAATCAAATTGCCCGCAGCAGCGGCTGCGGCGGAGCCTACGGCAGTCGTAGGCGTATAGAAGCAGCAAGGCCGGGCAGCGTTTGCTCGGCCTCACCGATTGATCCAATTTTAGCCGTCGAGCGGAAATCGGCGGCCCACAACACAAGCAATCAAGGAGTGCTTGAGATATGTGCAGTATACCATCCCAGATCGGAAATAACAATCCTGCCGTAGCTGGCGTAGGCAATGAGCCACGTGACGCGGCGAATACCCAGCCGGCGCCGCAACCGCAACTGTTCGCGGTGATCGACGGCGAGCGTCAGGCGGTGGAGTTCAACGACCTGACCGATGAGGCGCGGCGACTGTTACTCAAGCAGCGCTGCCAAGAGGCCGAGCAGCCAGTGACGTTCCAAGCGACCGATTTCTTCACGTTGCCCCCGGCCATCCGATTCCTGTTGCTCAAGTTCGTGAAGGACCTTGGTGACCATGCGCATTTGCAGATTGGCGAGGACCAGGAGCAGTACCAGAACATCTTCGAGGCTATCGTGGCAGCTTTTCCCACGGCTGTGGGCGCCGATGCCCACACGGCGGCACAGCACGCGGTGATCGAGGCGGCGGCCTTGTTTCTTGCCCAGAACGCCTGGCCCGCGGCGGCGAACACCGTAACCGATGGCCTGACCGACATGGGGGTACAGAATGCCGCGGCGTTGCAAGTATTCAACCGCATCCGCGCTGTCGGCGGAATCGATGCACACAAGCCAGCCTTCGACGACCTTGCATCGCACGTCCACGGCTGCTTGCAGTTGGAAACGCGAACGCCCGCAGGTGAACCGGCACTGCGCTACTTCCGCGACGAGTTCTACGTGTGGAACGGGCAGACCTGGCAGCGCGTGGACGACAAGGAACTGAAGGCGAGGGTCACACGTCATATCCAGCAGGCGTTTACGAGCGTCGATATCACCGACACGCTGGTCAACAATGTTATCCTCAACTTGAAGGGCCAGACGTTGTTGAACGCCGGGCAACTGCAAATGCCCTTCTGGATCGAATCGGAGTCGCCGTTGGTCACCAGAACTCCGCCGCTGGTCGTGTTCCAAAATGGCATGGTCGACATCTCGGAAAGGGAGGAAGACGAGGAGGGCTGGCGCATGCCGTGGCTTTACGACCACGATCCGCGTTGCTTCTCCACGATCATGTTGCCCTACGAGTACGATCCAGGCGCAGTGTGCCCGCTGTGGGAGCAGACGCTGACCGAGATACTACCGTTCGAGCACGACGAGGACAACCGCGATACGGTCCTGCAAGAGTTCATGGGATTGACGCTGTTCCCCAACCAGATGCGGCACGAGAAATTCCTGATCATGGTCGGGCACGGCGCCAACGGCAAGTCCACCGTGTTGCGCGTGTGGGAGCGGATGCTGGGGCCGCAGAACGTTTCGCACGTGCCGCTGGACGCGCTCGGCAAAGAGTTCCGCCTGGAGCAAATGCGGGGCAAGCTGGCCAACATCGCCAGCGACATGAAGCGCATGGACAAGATGGAAGAAGGCCGGCTGAAGGAACTGGTGTCGGGCGAGCCGCTCCAAGTCAACCGCAAGTACAAGGCCCCGCTGACGATGGTGCCCACCGCGCGGCTGATCTTCGCCTGCAACGAGCTGCCGCCGATCAACGACCGCTCGGATGGCATCTGGCGGCGCATGATTGCCATGCCGTTCAACAAGCAGTTTGCCGAGCACGAACGCGACCTGGAACGGTCGGATCGCCTGATGGAAGAGTTGCCTGGCATCTTCAACTGGGCGCTGGCAGGGGCGGTGCGCCTGTTCGAGCAAGGAGGCTTTACGCGCTGCCAGGTTTGCGCCGACTGTGCCGGTGAGCACCGCCAGCACTCCGACTCGTTCCTGGAGTTCGTCGAGGAGATGACGGAGCTTGGCAGCGGCGAACGCGTAACGACGGACGAGTTCTATCGGGCCTACGTGCAGTATTGCGACAGCAACGGGCGGCACGCAAAATCGAACGCCGAGGTCGGCAAGCAGGTTCTGCGCCTGCCTAACGTGACCAAACGGCGGCAATCTGCCGAGAGCCGCAAGTACGAATACCACGGGATCGGGCTCCTGTCGGCGGCCAGGCTGTCTTTGAGCCTAGTCAGCAGCTACCGGAGGCTCATACCCCTGCCCAGCGACAACTGAGGCCGGAAGGCCGGCCGGGCCATAGAACACCCGGCCGGAAGGCTCAAGGAGGCACCCTGCCGTCCAGGCCGTCCAAGAGCCGTCCTAGCAAAACTGAGTTGCTAGGACGGCGTTTGAGCCTGGAAATTACGGGGTTTTTGATGAATCCGTCCTAGCGTCCTAGCAAAATCACTAACTAATAATCTTAGTCAAAGAACCGTAAGGGAAAGAGCATGAGAGAGAGAAGAGAGAGAGAGAAAGTATTAGTTGCCCTGGACGCCAGGACGCTAGGACGGATTTGACGTAAACCATTATAAATCAAGCACTTACGAACGTCCTAGCAGGAAATCTTGCTAGGACGACCCTGGACGGACCCAGGACGGAGTTCATTTACACTAACATGTGCCAGCTCAACCCAACCCTTTATCAGGCCCTCCAAGCCGCCTTCGGCAGTGTCAGCGTTACCAACAACGGCCAGCCTCGGCAGGTTCTCACCTTGCCCGACTGGCAGGATGGTGGGCGGCTGCGCTCGCACGTAGTGGCCAGCGGGGAGCAATACCGGACGAATTGTTGTTATTGTAACGATACGCGCCAACGGTTGTATTTCAACTATCAATGGGCCGTCCGTGACTCGGAAACCGGCAACGACAACTTGCACCTCGTGAAATGCTTCAACGAGAACTGCGTTTCTACGCGCGAGCGGCAACAGGATCTCTTGAAGCGCGTCTACCCGCTCGGCAGGGAGCGCAACGCTGGGCTGGCTCCGCCTTCCACAGTGCCACCACCAGCCCCGTTCGTGCCTTCGCTGCCCGATGGCATCCTGGTGCCGCTTGACCAGCTACCGGAAGCGCATCCCGCTTTCCAGTACCTGCGGCAGCGGAACTTCGACCCTGCGGCCCTGTGGGAGACCTGGTGGGTGCAGTTCTGCGAGCTTTCGGTCGGCGCCCAGCCCAACCCCTCGCAGCGATTGGTCATCCCGATCTACGACGCCGAACAGCGCTTGGCAGGATGGCAGGCCCGCTTTGTAGGCGATTGCCCGCCGGAGGTGCCCAAGTATTTGAGCTGCAAGGGCATGAAGAAATCGCAGGTGTTGTACGGGCTGGCGGAGGCGCATAGCACTACCGGCCCGGTGGTCATCGTCGAGGGACCGACCGACGTTTGGCGGCTGGGTCCTGGTGCCGTGGCGCTCTTCGGTAAGGACATGTCCCTGCCCCAGCAGGCATTGCTCGACCAGCATCTACCCGGCAGGCACGTCGTGGTCATGCTGGACCGCGACGTGCAGGACAATGCCACCAATCTCCGCAGCACCCTCCTCAACCGTGGGCGCGTGACCGTGCTGGCAGGATTGCCCGATGGCCGTGACGATGTTGGCGATTGCACGACAGAGGAGGCGTGGCAGCAGGTCGAGCTGGCTTTGGCGACGCTTCGGTAGGTGGGCAGGTCAACTCCTTGCAGACGCGTTTTGCAAGGAGTTGGCTTTGGGGCGGTCATCCTGGCGATGATCCGGGCGGGAATCGCGCCGTATGGGTTTTGTGATAAAATGCAGTGTCGTGTCTGTCTTTCAGACCTTTGTCCGCAAGATCATTTGTTGCGCATGGGACTTCCGCATTATGGCATACCTTGAGCGTATCGATCACGAATGGGGCATGTCCCGATTTCGCTTATGCTGCTCGTGCGGTTTCTGTACCGACTGGACCGCGGTCGGGTTCGTTGATCTCAAGTACTGTGACAGTGGCCACGATAGCTGGCTTATAGCTTGGTACGATGCCAGACTGCGTCGGTTGGAGAGCCGCAAATTTGCAATGCCGCTTTACGCTGCGGGCCCAGCGGCTGAAGCGTGGCGCGATGAGCAGATTGTGCCACAGATTCGAGAGGTCCACGGCAGTTGTTTCGTGTCGGTCCCCGAAAAGCCGACTGAAACCGATCTTCTCTGCCCAGAGTGTCAAGCGCGGAATCTGATTCAGCAACCAGCTTCGTAAGATGCCTCCGCCCCTCTCCATCGCCTCCAATGCCGTCGCCATCGACTACGTCGTCGAAGGCCCGCGTACTGCCGCCGTCGTCGCCGCGGCCAGATCCCGGCTCATCGGCCTTGTAATCCAAGAGGCCGACCAAGAGCCGCGCTTTGTCGATCACGACCTTGCCGGCCTGCTCCAGAGTCTTGGCGACAGGCAGCGGCTATATCCGCATGCCCTCTTTGCGCTCGCGGTGGAAGCCATGAACGATCTGCCGCCGCCGTCTGATTTCCATGACTTTCACGCCCTGACCTGCCTGCTTTACGGCCACGATCCGTTCCAGTGGCAGCCGACAGCAGGCATGGATCGGGCGACGCTGATTCGCATGGCGCTCACGGAAAAACGCATCCCGTTTGCCAGCTACGTCCAGTTCCTCGGCAACGCCCAGCCGGAACAACTCGCCGCTGTTTACGAGGAAATCGAGCTGCCGGTCATCGTGCCGACGCTGGCAATGACACTGTCCGGCGTCCCCTTCAACACCGACACGCTGGAACAGCTTGCGAACCGCGAAGGCCCGGCTGCTGCCAGCGCTGCCGCCTTGCTGCGGCACGTGCAGCCGGACGGCAGGATCTACGCCGATCTCGACCCTATGGGCGCGGTTACGGGCCGATACACTTGCCGCGAGCCGAATCTGCAAGGGCTGCCGCCGTCTCTCCGCTCTGCCGTGGAAGCATCGCCAGGTCACGTGCTCATGGAGGCGGACGTGTCCCAGTGCGAACTCCGTGTGCTGGCCCATTATTGCCAAGACCCGCGCCTGCTGGCCGCATACCGCGACGGGAATGTCGATCTCCATGTTCAGACCGCCGCTGCCGCGCTTGGCATCGCCACAGAGCAAGTTACTGAACAACAGCGGAATCGCACCGGCAAGCAGGTCAATTTTGCCATCATCTTCGGCATGACCGCGGACGGCTTGGCACAGAAGTTGGCGATTGCGCCCTTTGAGGCGCAGTGGCTACTGGACCGTTATTTCGCTGCTCATCCGGCCGTGCAGACTTGGATCTCTCAGGTCCATGCGTCGGCATATAGAGATAGCCAGGTTCGGACACTATCTGGTCGTCGTCGCCGGCTTCCTGGGATTCGACATCTCCTACCTGGTGAGTCGCCCCTGGCCCAGCGTCAGGCCGTAAACACGATCATCCAAGGCACCGCCGCGGACCTGTTCAAGCTGTCGCTGATCCGCCTACACGACACTTTGCCCACCGAAGTCCGCATGCTCCTGCCGGTCCACGACAGCGTGCTGTTTGAGGTGCCGGAGTCACTGGTCGAAGAGACCAGTCGGATCGTGCGAGACACTATGGAAACAGCGCCGGCAGGCTTCACGGTGCCGCTGAAGGTCGACATCAAGATCGGCAGGACCTGGTCGGACTGCAAATGACGGCCGGGCCAACTCCTTGCAGACGCGTTCTGCAAGGAGTTGGACGGGCTCCACTGTCCAATTTGGACAGTCAAGCAGTTCGGCCGGCCAGCGCCCCCGACGATGACTGTAAAAGTTTCATAGTCGAGGACGCCCGGCCGACCCCCGAATTGGGCACTTTCGGCTACCGGCCCCTCCGCAATCGTGGTCATTTTGTCCACAATCGCGCTCTGTGCAGGGAGCAACGGCCTGCCCCAGTCCCAAAGCGCCCTGCAAAACGGTCAAAGCGGTATGCAAGTTCAGGCGACCTCAAGAATCGGTGTGGTGGCTGCTGGAGAGCACGCCCGCCGGCTTCACGGTGCCGCTGAAGGTCGAAGTAAAGGCGGGCAGGACGTGGGCAGAGTGCAAGTGAGGGTGGCAACTGGTTGCAGACGCGATTGCAAGAGTTGGCCGCCATCACGTCCGACGATGACTGGCAACCGTTTGCAGTGGAAGATCGCCTGCCGACACCCGAACTGGCACTTTGGGCTGCCGCCCGCGATGCGAGCAACAGCCCACCCCAACCCCAAATCGCCCGGCAAAACCCGGCCTGCCGAACCAGGGCCCCAGCAAAATCGGTGTGGCGGGTGCCGGGTGGCCAACGGCCGCTTTTGCGCCGTGCTGGCGCGGTGTGTCCAGCCCATGCTCTATTCCCTTGACCAGATATGGATCACGTTCTGGCCCGACAGAATGTGGTTCCCGTCCGGCGTGACCTCGATGCCCGGCAGGTTGGCGTATCCATGCCTCAGCCAGATCTCCTTCGAAAGTCGATCCTCTTCGGGCGGGCTCAGACGGCATAGTACCTCGCCGCTTGCCGCGTCGCAGATTTCGGCGGCAAGCATGCCCGACGCTGCTACGACGCCAAGCCCGTCAGGCGTGAATCTGGACCACGGACGATCTTCCCTGGTTCTCAGGGTAGCGACCGGTTGCGCCGTCTCCAAATCAAATATCTTCAGACGAGATTTCTTTATGGCGACAATCAGCCGTTTTCCCTCCGGGCTGAGGTCGAGGATCTCCGCCCCAATCGTCGAGGGCGGAAGATCCTGCAACTTGTGCCCGGCGCCATAATCCCACCACTCTACATGCCGACCGCCGAATCGGACCGCCATGGTTGGCCTTGTCGGCGAGAACAAGATCTGGTCATGAAACTCCGTAATCTCGAATCGTTGGTCATCGGGTATCGGAATGTTGTCGTTCGAATCGATCCGGAACGCAAGCTCGCCGGTACTCAGACGCCACGCATGGATGCCCGTTCCGTGCGTAAACAACAATTCTGAATCGGGGCTGATTGCTAACTCACGCTCAAACGCCGCATCGTGGCCGCAGAAATGTTCGAGGCATGCTCTTGTCGTCAAATCCAGGACGCATCCTACCGTATTGCCGCAGCAGCGTTGACCGCTCAACCAACAGCGCACCGCCGCATAGCGGCCGCTCGGCGCAAGAATCGCGTTGTTCACACTGCCCGGTCGAACCTCAACAACGTAGCGTTGAACCTGGCTCGCCAGGTTTGCCCAGAGATTCGACCTCCGCTCCTTTCGTTCGGGCTCGACAATCTCAGCGCCCGTCAACGCGTCCCAAGTCCGGACTGTGCCGTCGCCAGTGTTCTTCGCCCCACCATTGGGACTGACGGATATCACGGTGCGGCCGTCCGCGGAGAAGATCGCCTGGAGGATCGGACCTTCGTGCCCACGCATCGACGCCAGTGACCGCCCGGAGGGCACGTCGAAAGTCCGAATGCTGTGGTCCTTGCGGTCGATCGTGACGACCTTTTTTCCGTCGTTCGACAGCGAATGGTGCAGACTGGTCATGTACCCGGGCACGGTAGCGGTCAGTCGCCATTTTGAATGCATGTCCGACATAATGCCTGTCACGCTGCAATTCGTTCTCTTCTCGTTGTCTCAGGTGGCCGTGCGTTTTGCAAGGAGTTGCCAAGCAGTCGGTTTTGGAACGCCGATAACGGACGAGACGCGTCCGTTGGTGAACTCAACGTCGATCCAACAACCACGCGTTTCGTAGCATTCGACCACATCGCAAACCGTAGTGCTTCCGTCCGGATTCACCGCTCGGCCATAGTTTTTGCCGCGGATCGCGTATTTCGGCTTTCCCAAAGCTCGCTCCAACTCGTCGCGGTCCGCACATCGCGACACCTGCTCCATGATTGCCTTAACCCGTGTCCAAAGCACCGCCTCTCGCCGGTGTATCCAGGAACGCGCCAATCGTCCTCCGACAAGAAGACACAGCCGCGCAAGCCAGACTCGATGCACGCGAGCCAGTGGCCGTCTGGCCCGGGTCGCGCAAGTTGGGTCGGGGCCAATACTCACGGGATTCCGGCGAATCGTCGTTGTCCACAAATGGTTGCCGCAGTGCGGGCAGGAGGCTTCGCCTTCAACGAACGGCAGATCTCCACTCGCGCCGCAACGAAAGCAGACGTATGAGGATCGAGCGGCAGCGCCTTCCATAGATACCTCCGTGGCGATTGGCGGTGCTTGGGTTCGGGACGAACAGCGCCGCAGATTATATCATATCCAGCGAGCCAGGTCTCGCGATGCCCCACTTGTGTCGCAGCCCGCCGCGGCGCAGTAGAATGAGAGGTGGCTCGACGCTGGCGCTCCGCTTGGAGGAGCGTCGGGTGCAATCTCGCCTACTCGCTAAATGGAGGGAACGATGGATAACCACTCGCGCGTCCTGCCGATGTTGGCCCTGATACTTGTTGCCACTCTCCCCGTTCGATCCGGGTTCGCGACGGACGAGGCAAAGCAAGTCGGGAATCCGCCCCAGGCGCTTACGGCCGACGATCGAAAGCTGCTTGAGCGGCTGCTCACCGAGTTCATCTTCGATCCGCAAGGATCGGAATTCGTGGCGACGGCCGTCAAGATACCGACGGCGTGGGGAGACGACGTGGAGGGCTTCAAGATTGGATGGCGGGTTCACGACAAGGTGAGGCAAGCGGATCGAGTCTGCTTCATCGATGGCGACAGTCTCGTGTTGACGGCCGGCGCCAGGGTCGAAAAAGTCGACTTCTTCGCCCTTTGCCGCAAGCGTTATGAGGAGAAGAAGACCCCCACGGCCGATGACGACTTTAGGGAAATCTTTCGCAAAATGCAGCTCACCGCGGTTGGCATGTTCGAGACCCCCGATCTCGTCAATGCCGTGTGGCTGCGTCGGTTGGGCAAAGACAATCTGGCGGCGATAGCTCTCCAGCAGGCCCGGCAGCCATTCCAGAAAGCGCCCGACTTCGAGTTTCCCGGCGAGAAGCAGCCGCCCACTGCCGACGGCCGCATGATCGCCAGCCTCAAGAGACAACTCGCCGAGTCGGCGTATTTGACGATGGTACATTCCTACATGGTGCGGGCCGACGAGCAGGCCCTGGCCAATGGCCAACGGCTGTTCAAACTGTATCCGGAACATGCTAAGATACTTCATCAGGCCGATGCCGTTGTCGCCGAATTGCATCGCCGAAAGAACGTAGGCACATTCGGCAAGACGCCTGCGGAGAAATTGCCCAAAGAGTCCGACACCTGGTCCGTGCCGAAGAAGCTTGCTTACCTGATCGACGCGCTCGACGAAGTCGACGCCCGTCAATGGGCACAGCCTGGCGGAGTAGCGTTGGGATGGGACTGGCGCGTCAAGGCCCTGGTCGGAATCGGCGAGGCGGCCGTTCCCGGCTTGATCGACGCCGTCGAACACGATGAGCGGCTCACCCGGTCCGTAGAGTTCAATCGCGACTTTCGCCTCGGCCGGACGGTGCTGCCCGTTCGCAGGGCGGCATTCGTTGCCGTGCTCTCGATCCTTCGGGTGTGTAGTCTGGATCCGACGGAGGAAGGATGGTTTGTCAATCTCCTCGATGACAAGGAGAAGATCCAGAAGACCGTCGCACAGTTGCGGGCCTATTGGAAGGCCAATCGCGGTCTGGCACTGGACGAGCGAATGATGAAGGTGCTCACCAATCCGAAGGCGAGCGACAATGCCTGCCGTGAAGCGGCTTGGAATCTAGTATCTTCGGAAGACGGTTATGTTGAAGGTCCTCTCGGGATCAAACTGCCGCCGTCCGGCAATCCGCCCCCTGCGGTTGCGAAGTTCCAAAATCCGACAGTTGGCGAGGCAATCCTGGCTGTTTTCGATCGCGTAATGTTGGACCAGGAAATCCGTGCCAGGAAAGGAGGTGACTATTACAGTGGCCCCCTTCCGGGGGTCGAGGGGGCGTATCTCGGGCGGCTCGCCGCTTTGCACGACAAACGTCTCGCCGCAGAGTTTCATCGGCGCTACAACGCGGCTCACACGCTTCACAAGCGGATGGTTTGGGCAATCGCCGCCCATGCCAGCGGAGATGCCGGACCACTCGTAGAGCTCGCCGGCAACTTCCGTGACGGCATGCTGATAATTCCAGGTCACGACTTGGGCGAGAAAGTGCGTGAGGGCGAGGTGGGAACAACGGACTTGATGGATCTGATCGGGTGTTTCACCAAGATCGACTTGCCGGAGACGGATCGGGCCCTGTTCGCGGCCACCGACTCCAAGCATCCGCTCCACGATCGAATCGCCCAGAGAATTGCCGCAACCCGCCCTGGCACATCGCCCCATTCGGGCGAACCGTTCCTGGAGCATCCGTTTTGCCTGGCCTTTCTGCGCCGCGACCTGGATAACCACGCGCCCACCGGCGGAACCTATCAGATCCGAGGGAAGTCGCTCGACCTCGGGGGACCGAATTACCAAAGCAGTTCGACGCTTCCGGAGTTCCTGCTCGATCCGGCGACTCGTCGCGAAAGCGCCCCGGAACTGGTTTGCGACCGGGCCGCAGTCTTGATCGACGAGATCGTCTTCGGCATGCCGCTGGTCCATCCGCTACGCAAGGACCACGACGAACGGCTCAAGGAAATGATCGCGCTCTTGGATCGATACCAAGGCCGATTCCGGCGGTCTAGCTCGACTGAGCGTCAAATCACCGGCTGGCAAACTCCGTTTATCGCCGGTACTGCTACATCTGGCAAATCTGCCACTGTCGAAGATGTGAAGACGGGAGGTGCAATCTTCAATCTCTCCGGCGCGGGCAGGCCAGCTTCAATCAAACTGCCGGCCGTGGGCCTGCTCAAACAAACTCAAAAGGACGCCAAGCCCGAACAGGTCCTCATCGCGCAGGCTGAAATCGATTCGGAGGGCAAAACAGTCTACGGAATCATCGGCCGCCACTTCATGCGAGCCGCGAAGGCGGATGAGCTGACCGATATCAAAGCGATTGAGCCGCCGGCCCGCTGATCCCAAGACAGAAGGGAGGAGTTGGGTCAGGTGCAGTAGAATGAACGGTAGCCCGCCGCTGATCGCTTCGGCTTGGAGCGGCGTAGCGCGGGCATTCGCTGGCAGCGATGAGCAACATGACATGAGCGAACCACAACCCCAACCCTCCACACCGCCCTCTCCGCCCTTCCAATTCCGCCTCAGGACCTTGCTCTTGCTGTTTGTGGTGCTGGGGTTGTCGCTGGCGGTGTTCGGTGGCTGCGGCGTTGTGGTCTTTGGTCTCGTGCTGGGACTGGCGATCTACCTTCGTGTGGTCAAGAACTTCAAGTCGCTGCCATACCTTGCATTTGTAGCACTTTGCCTGATCTGTGCAGGACTGTTGCTGCCGCAAATCGGCGCTTCACGTGAACCTGGTCGCCGCGTGGAGTGCGCCAACAACCTAAGGCAAATCGCACTAGCGTTGCAAAACTACCACCAGGCGAACGGGTGCTTCCCACCGGCATACAGCGCCGATAAGAACGGCAAGCCGATGCACAGTTGGCGGGTGCTGATACTGCCGTATCTGAATCGCAACGATCTCTATCAGGCTTACGACTTCACGGAACCGTGGAACGGGCCGAAGAACAACAAGCTCTTGGCCAAGGGTCCGCGTGTCTACATTTGTCCGAGCGATTGGAACGCCTCCGTGTCGGGCGCTACTCAGACGAGCTATGTTGCCGTGGTGGGACCAAATGCGGCTTGGGCAGGTGAGAAGCCGAGGATTGCACCAGCCGATTTCCCTGAAGGGACCAACAATACGATCATGGTTGTCGAGGTGGCCAGTTCAGGCATATCCTGGACGGAACCGAAGGACTTGTCGCTGGATACGCTTGGCAAGGTCGCGGGCAAGTCAGCCGTGCTTATGCCGTCTAGCAACCACGTATCCAGGCTCAACGTCGCGATGGTCGATGGCAGTGTGATGTGTCTGCGGACGGATAGCTACTCGATGAACGATCTGAAAAAGATACTGCAAAACGGGGGCTGCACGGAGGAAGCGGTCCGCTCTCAGGAAAAACTGTATCCAAAGCCCGTGGACTGGCCCAACATCGCCGCCCTGGCCGTATGGCTGCTTTCGGTCGGCACGCTGCTGATCGGGGCGGTGAGGGGCAGGAAGCCGCGGGCGGCCAGCTTGAATTCACCGGTTGACCGGTGAATTGCCCCGGCAGTTTGCTTGAAGAGTTCGAGCGCTCGGACTGCGTCTGGCCTGGGCCAAAGTCTGCCCATGCGGCCTGCCTCGCCCACCTCCGGCCCGTAGAGACGGGGCTGGCTGGGGTGGATCGCTCTTGAATCCCTGCCTGCGAGTAGTAGAATTGGGCGCAGTGAAGAGGTTCGCGCAACCCACGGGAACGGGTTCACTCCGAGTTCCTCCCCGGCGGACAGTGCGCGGTTTAGAACCCCGTTTGCCTGGCCAAATATGATACCCGATCTCCGTGAACACCTACTTGTTCTCCTCCGCCAGCGTCAAGAACATGCCGACAGATTCTGGCGCAGTCGAAAGGACCATCCACTCAGCGGCAGGCCGCTCAAGGAGGGAGAGCTACCAAACCCGTTCCCGGCAGGAGCCACCGATGAACAACTGGACGAGTTCACGGCGCGAACTGGTAAGAGGGCCTTGGAGGAGCGGTCGATGCAAGAAAATGGCGAAGTTTCGCCCGTGGCAGATTAGGCAGCGAGCCTGGAGGGAAGTATATGAACAGATGTACATGTCTGGCTGCAGTGTTTATAACATTTCTTTTTTTCCCGAGTTTAGGCGCAGGTTCTGATCCGGCAGTCGGGGCCTATCAAAGAGGCATCTCGGCTCTTGGCAAACAGGACTTTCGTGTTGCGATAATCGCCTTTTCGGAGGCCATCCGGCTTGATCCGAAAAATGCCGACGCGTATTACAAGCGCGGGAACGCCTATGCTGGAAAAGGGGATCTTGAAAAGGCCATCGCCGACTACACAGATGCGATTCGCCTCCACCCAAAGAATGCCAAGGCATTTTACAATCGCGCCATCGCGTTCGACAAACAGCACGAGCGTGGTAGAACGATCGCCGATTTCACCGAGGCGATCCGGCTGGACCCGAAGTGGGCTGCGGCGTATTGCGGCCGGGGTCGCGCATACGAGAAGAACGACGAGAACGACAAGGCGATTGCCGACCTAACCCAGGCGATCCGGCTGGACCCGAGATATGTCATCGCGTATAACAACCGGGGCCTCGCGTACGAAGCAAGGGCAGACCACGACAAGGCCATCGGCGACTACAACGAGGCGATCCGGCTAGACCAAAAATTTACCATGGCGTATTGCAACCGGGGCCTCGCCTATGACAATAAGGGCGAGCACGACATGGCGATCGCCGACTACAACGAGGCCACCCGGCTCGATCCGAAGTCGGTCGGGGCGTATTACGGCCGAGGCGCCGCCTATGGGGCGAAGGGCGAGAACGAAAAGGCAATCGCTGACTTCACCGATGCCATTCGGCTGGACCCGAAATGGGCCGCGGCCTACTGCGCGGGGCGTCGCCTACGAAGCGGTGCGTGAGAGCGATAAAGCGATTGCCGACTTTGACGAGGCAATCCGGCTTAACCCCAAGTGCGCCATGTTCTACAATGACCGAGGCCGTGCGTACGCGCAAATGTGCGAATACGACAAGGCGCTTGCCGACATTAAGCACGCCATCGCGATGAACCCCAAGTATGCCCGTGGCTACCAAAGCCTTGGTTGGCTGCAGGCAACGTGCCCCGACGCGGGCTACCGCGATGGAAACGCAGCAGTCCGGAACGCAAACATGGGATTCCAGCTGGACGACCGTAAGTTCTGGCCGTGCCTTGAAACAATTGCGGCGGCGTATGCCGAGAGCGGCGACTTCGAGAGGGCGAAGGAATGGCAAGCGAAGGCCGTAGAGACTGCCGCGAGTGACAAGTCGGCAAAGGAAAACACGAAGCTCGAGATCCACGCACGTCTGGAACTCTACAAGCAAGGAAAGCCCTACCGCGAACAGCCGAAAAGGTAGAACTGACGGAGCAAGCTTCGGGGCGACGGATCTGGTTGGCGATCTCGGTGGCCGTGGCTTCGGGGAGCTTTGCCGATTGCTTGCCGTTCCTGCGGACCCAAAACCGCTGGTTGAACGGATTGCGGACTAGCTCAATCCGATGGGTCCTGCCGCCGCGGCGCTTCAAGCTGATGCGGAAATCTGCTGGCAGTCGTGGCACTGGATACCCCCCTAATGACGAAAAGTCGGAATGCGAATTTGGCCCTTCGATTGCCACAAGTATTGCCGTGGAAGTACAATACGGCAAGCGGCGAAAAACTTGGTGTCAAGTAGAACGCCGTTGGCCGGGCAAGTGAAGAAATGAGCGAGGACACGCAGGTCTCCACACCGAAAGAATCCCGAGAGGCAGCGACAAGATCGCCGGGCACTGGCGAATTCCTCGCTGGCTGTGCCCTGACCTTCTTCCTTGCTATCGTCGGCGCGTTTCTTGGTCCCCTCCTGCTCTTTACTTGGATAAATCCGCAAGCACCACCAGGGGCGTGTGGCCTGTGGGTCATCGGTCCGTTGTGCTTATACAGCATCGTTGGCGGCTTCACAGGTTGCGTGCTCGGGCTCTTCCTGGTATGGCGGTATGAAACTCACTATTACCCATCGCGGCGCAAACAGAATTCGGAGAACAACTAGCGGCCAACATCGCATGGCGGCAGGGTTCCCTTCGGGAATCGCCTTCGGCGACCGCCGTGTGACCCGTTGGTCCAAACGAACAATTGGGGAGAACCCCACATGAACCGAATTGCACTCCCGTTGCTGATGCTGGGCTTGTCGCTGGCTCCTGTTCTCTGCCGCGCGGCAGAACCGAACGGCGACCAAGCGAAGGCGATTGCCGAGATCGAGAAGCTGGGCGGCGACATCAAATTCGATGCGGAAGGTGCGGGCGAGGCCGCTATCGAAGTGAGTTGGCAAAGCGCCACGGACAAGGGGCTAGAGCAGCTCGAATCGTTGCCGAGGCTTCAGGTTTTATGGTTGGGTGACAGTCGCGTGACGAATGCGGGATTGGAATACCTCCGGGGACTGGTCAACCTCAAGAAGCTGGGCTTGTGGCGTACGAAGGTAACCGCCGCCGGGTTGAAACATCTCAAGGGATTGACACAACTGGAGTTGTTGGACCTGTCCGGCACCGGCGTTACCGACGCTGGGCTGGAGCACGTAAGGGGCCTGACCAAGCTCCAGTCGCTCGACCTGTCGGAAACGAAAGTGACCGACGCGGGGCTGAAACACATAAAGGGATTAACCAACCTTGCCGAGCTGAAGCTGGTCTTGACCGACGTCACGGATGCAGGCTTGGCAGATCTGGAACCGCTAACCCGCCTGCAAGTGCTCGACCTTCCGCCTGGTATTACCGACGTTGGGGCGGCACATCTCCGCGGGCTGATCCAGCTTCGGGAGTTGCGATTCGATGGGGACAGCGAGCTGACGGATTCCGGTTTGGCATTCCTCAAGGGCCTGACGCAACTCCGCTGCTTGTGGCTTGGTGGCAAGATTACGGACGCTGGACTGGTGCATCTGGAGGGTCTGGCGCGGCTTCAGGAGTTGGCAGTCTTGGCAATCTGGCCGCGCGGCGAAGTGACTGATGCCGGTCTGGCACACATCAAGGGTTTGGTCGAACTTCGACGCCTGGACATCGGCTACAGCAAGATTACGGACGCCGGACTGACGCATCTCAGAGGGCTGGCTGGACTTCAAGAATTGGACCTCTGTGGCTGCAACATAACCGACGCCGGGCTGGCACACCTCAAGAGTTGGCCGCAACTCCGGAGGCTCGTTTTGCAGCTTACTCAGGTTACCGACGCCGGGCTAGAGCACCTCAAGGGACTGCGCCAGCTCCAACAACTCGACCTGCAGCGGACGGCGGTTGGTGACCGCGGGTTGGTTCATCTCAAGCGGCTGGCACGACTGTACAGCCTGAATTTGCAGAATACCAACGTGACCGACGCCGGGTTGGAGAACCTCAAGGACCTGACCGCCCTGTTGACCCTTAACGTATCCAAGACGCAGGTCACCGAGGCCGGAGCGAAGAAGTTGCGAGAAACGCTTCCGCGATGCACGATTATATATGGTCTGAACTTTCCGCTCAGGATGCCCTGAGGACCCGCCGTGCAGCAGGCATTGCCGAACTGCAAGATCGAATGGACATCGCCAACAAAGGGCGAGCGGCAAAGTCCGGCTGCGCCGGATCAAGTTCGTTGACCGCTGTCCTTGCCGTTGGCCGAGCAGAAGAGGTGCATTATGAACCGATTACTGTGGTTGGTGTGCGTGAGCTTGGCAGTGCCGTCTCTGCTTTCGGCGCAGGAAGCAAAGAAGCCCAGCGACACGAAGCAGATCACGAACTCCATCGGCATGAAGTTATCCCTCATCCCTTCGGGCGAATTTCAGATGGGCAGCGGTGAGTCGACGGAGGCTACGACTGCGTTCTTTCGAAAGAACTACGGGGAAAACCTTCTGAAAGCGTTCAACGACGAACATCCGCAGCATCGGGTGCGAATCACGCGTCCGTTCTATCTTGGCAGCTACCACGTCACGCGGGGCGAGTTCCGGCAGTTCGTCACCGGCGCGGAATACAAGACCGGCGCGGAAAAGGGGAATGTGAAGGGGGCTTTCGGCTGGGACTCCGAGAAGAAGGAGTTCGGCTTCAACGAGAAATACTCCTGGAGGCACGCGGGATTCGAGCAGACCGACGAACACCCGGTGGTCAACGTAAGCTGGAACGACGCGGTGGCCTTCTGCAAGTGGCTCAGCCTCAAGGAGGGGAAGACCTACCGACTGCCAACGGAGGCCGAGTGGGAATACGCCTGCCGGGCAGGCACGACGACGCGGTACTATTGCGGCGACGACCCGGAGACGCTGGCCAAGGTCGGAAACGTCGCCGACGCCACGTACAAGGCGAAGTTCCCGGAAGCAGGATTTCCAATCAAAGCGAGCGACGGCTATGTGTTCACAGCTCCCGTCGGTTCATTCCAGCCCAACGCCTTCGCGCTTTACGACATGCACGGAAATGCTTGGGAGTGGTGCTGGGACTGGTACGGCAGGGCATACTATGCCAAGTCCTCCGCAAACGACCCAACTGGCCCCGAAGTGGGAAATAGTCGCGTCCTTCGTGGCGGTTCCTGGGATTGCGGGCCGTTCAACGCGCGTTCCGCCAGACGCCTCAGGAGCGGGTCGGACGACAGGAACGACTTCACAGGTTTTCGCGTTGCCAGGACTCAGTAATGTATGGCAACTGGCCGTGTGCGAAATATGGTAGAATCGTAAGACGACATTCGACGGCCAACAAGGCGTACCCGCTGCGCCGCTTCGCGGACGCTGCGCGTTGGGTGTGCCTTCCGTTGGCCGGGCCGATGGGGATACTGCGGTTGGCGAACCGTGCCGACCACAAGAGCCCGTATGGTGGTGGAACGATGCGAGGACTCAAACTCTATTTTTGGTGCGTGGTCTTGTTTACACTCATTGCCTTTGCATTCGGCATCTGGTTAGGGGCTGGCCTGAATTCTGCAAACTGACGTTGGGGCCACCCGTTCGCCTCCCTCCCCGGCGCACGCGGCCCGAAGGGCAGCTTGATCTCGCGGCGGGCGGCGGTGGAAAACGCTTTTGACTATCCATCTTGGATAGTGGGCTTGGTCGCTCGTCCGGTCATCGAGAAAGGGGCGATGAGGCTAAAAGAAAGCCCGACCACGTGCCGCCCTTTGGCGGCAGGCAGGCGACACGCCACGGGTCTCGATCGCAGGCGTCTTCATCCATTTTGGTTATGGGCAGTGATTGACGACCACGAAGAGCCGCCTATAAACTGGATGCAGCGGCCCGGTTTCGGCCTGTGGCATCGTGTGCCACGGCGATCCGCCGCAACTGGTTTCCGAGGAGGTTTGACCCATGTTCCGACAAGTTTCGGCAGTCGCGTTGGTGGTCATGGTGGTGGTTGGCAGCCTTGCCGTGGCAACCGCCGCAGAGCCCAAGACGGATGGCAAGGCGAAAAGCCCGCCGAAGGAACTCACAGTGGACCTTGGCAAGGGCGTGAAGCTGGAGTTGGTCTTGATCCCCGCTGGCGAGTTTATGACGGGCTCACCTGATTCGGACAAATCGGACAAAAACGCTCAGGGCTGGGAGAAACCGCAGCACCGAGTTCGGATTACCAAGCCGTTCTATCTGGGCAAGTATCTGGTGACGCAGGAGCAGTGGGAAGCGGTGATGGGCAACAACCCGAGCTATTTCAGGGGACCGAAGAACCCGGTTGAGCATGTCAGTTGGGACGACTGCCAGGAGTTTCTGGGCAAGCTCAACGCGAAGATCGGCACGCAAGGCGGGAAGTTCGTATTGCCAACGGAGGCACAATGGGAATATGCCTGCCGGGCGGGGAGCAAGACGAAATACTGCTTCGGCGAGGACGAGACTCGGCTTGGAGATTATGCCTGGTACGATAAGAACTCGGGTAACACGATGCATACTGTGGGCGAGAAGAAGCCGAACGGCTGGGGGCTGTACGACATGCACGGGAATGTATGGGAGTGGTGTCGGGATTGGTGTAAGGACGGGTATTACAAGGAGTCGCCAGTGGACGATCCGACGGGTGCTGCCACGGGCTCGGGCCGCGTGATTCGCGGCGGTAACTGGCTCTGCTCGGCGAGGCACTGCCGGTCGGCGAGCCGCGGCTGCATCGAGCCTGGGGATCGCGACGACTTCTTGGGCTTCCGTGTCTCCCAAGTTCCGGCGGGCAAGTGAAGCAAGCGAGCGGAGCCGGTGCGCCGCCGGGCACAGTCCCTGCCGTAGTCCTTTCGCAGTGGTGGTCGCATCCCCACCGTCTGCCCACCCAACCGCCACGCTCCACCCGACCTCCCCATCCGCGGATCGCCGACTCCACACCAGCTTTCGCCTGCTGGAAGCTGAGCCGTGCACCACGGGCTGCTGCGATTCGGCCATGAAACGCGAAAGCCAAAGGGCGTAGAAGATCTGGCTCTCGATGGCCTCCCACACGCGCTGCACGATCCGCTTCGTCCTTTCGATCTGATGCCCTTCGGCTTCCACCTGATACAAGTGGACATCCGGGCTCTTCAATTTCGTCGCCACGGCGAACTGCAAGCGGATCGTGCGGCGGGGAAAAGGAGGAAGGCGGAAGGCAGCGGGATGAAAGATGAGGGATGAAGCGGCCGCGCGGGCGGGAAGCGGCCGACAGGGGGTGGAAGTCCTCCTATTGCAACCAGATCGGAAGCGGTATAATCGGGCTATCTTGCGGCGTGCCGAGCCTCTGACCCAAAGGAGCCAAACCATGCGTTGTTTTCTGATCGTTGTCTTTGCCTGCTGGCTTGCCGTGCCTGGCCGCCTGATCGCACAAACGGTAGATGATTACGAACAGCGCGCCATCGAGGCGGCTGGAAAGCACGAATACGACAAGGCAATCGCCGACTATAACCAAATCCTCTTGATTGACCCTAAGAACGTCGATGCCTACATCGGTCGCGGCGGCGCATGGGCGGATAAGGGCGACTACGACAAGGCCATTTTCGACCTCACGAGAGCCCTGACTATCGATCCGAAGAACTCTACTGCGAGCTATAATCGCGCCGTATTCTGGGAGAAGAAGCGTGACTACGGCAAGGCCATCGCCGACTACACGAAAACCATCGGAATCAATCCCAAGGAAAGCGGAGCTTCCCAGAACTTGGCTTCGATCTACGCGAGTTGCGCCGATGCAAAATTTCGCGACGGAAAGAAGGCCGTGCAGTACGCCAGGAAAGCCTGCCAATTGCGCGGCGACAAGTATTGGGACCCTCTGGTTACGCTCGCGGCGGCCTACGCGGAAAACGGCGATTTCACCAAGGCCCGCGAATCTCAAGAAAAGGCCATCGGTATGGCCCCCAAGGAATGCGAGGAGTCTTTGCGGACCCGCCTGGAACTCTACAAGCAAGGCAAACCCTATCACGAGCCGCCCGTGAAGAAGTAGCCGAACTTCCGCCGCCGCCGCCGCAGTTTTCAGCCGCCGCGTGTACCGACCATCATTACTGTCAGGCTGCCTTTTCTTCGCCTGCGGCAGCAGGGTGTTATAAGGCATCGCTGGCGAAGCCAGCGAACCCGTGGGGCATCAATGCCCTAACGCCCTACTGCCCCAACGCCCCTACGATACGCCAGCGACGAGAACACGCTCGTTCACGCCCGCCATGAACGGGAGCGTTCGGGAGATTTCCGTGCTTGGTCATTGGGTTATAAACGGCTGCGCGGCGCGTAGGCCTACGGCTGGCGTGTTAGGACAGCGAGAAGAACTGCGAAGCCCTCGTCCCTCGACCGACAAGCCCCAGCCATTCTCTCTTTCCCTTCGCACTCCTCCCCGGCGCACGCGGCACGAAGGGCAGCTTGATTTCGCGGCGGGCGGCGGTGTTGTCGGAATAGCTAAACAAAATCCCCCAACGCCTGCCGCCTCCTACGGGCGGCAAGCGTGAAACACATTTTGGTCAGCTTGACGGGTGCCGACGGCGCAGCTCGCGGGCCTGTCTGATAGGTAAAACGGGTTACGGGGCAATCGTCGCTGCCTTCGGGCTGTCGCTGCCCCATTTCACCGCCACGTTCCAACCGACCTCCGAATACAGCCCTTTGAGGACTGTCTCTGAGGTCAGCTTCGCCTGGCTGAGATTCTCGGCGGACGACGCTGTGTGCGCCACAAGCCGCTGGGCTTCGGCCATCACGGCATCTCGCAGGCTGTCTTGATCGGCGTTCCACGGCATCCACGCCAAGCGGTCCACGGCCCAAGTACGAGTCCGCTCATGATTGACGCGAGGTTGCAGCACTTGGGGCTCAGGCAGGATGATCGTCGCCTGCCTGGTGTCCTCGTGCTTGTCGGTGATGGAGGCTTGGCCCAGGTTGACCGATAACAGGGCGTCGCCCTTGATGAGCCAACTACCGCGGCACCCATTTCCTTCGGCTACAAGGATGTCGGCGATCTGGATGCGAGTGGTCACCAGTTGGGACAGCCTTTCCAACTTTTCGACGGTGGGACCTTCCGAGTGGATCACGACAGGCGGCGTCTCGGGCGGGACGAGCCGTGGGATGAGGAGGACCGCGGAACTGGCCGCGACCAAGACGATAAGCAGAAGAGCAGCAGGGCGCATGGTCAATGGAACCAATCGGGGCAGAAGGAAGTACAAGGAAGCGGCGGTCAAAAGGACAGCCACTGGCACGGCGGTTCGCATCGAGTTTCCTTTGGGTCATTGTGTAGCGGCCTTGGGCGGCACGGCGGTCGTGTCTTCGTAGCCGCCGTCTTGGCCTTGCCAGTGGATTACGGCGGGCTTGGCGGGCTCGGGGGTTTGCTTTGAGCAGCCGATACCTACAGCGACAGTGGCCGCGGCCGCAAGAGCAAGTAGAATTCGGAACGAATGGGGCAATAGGTTCATGGTCAGGATAAGTAATAGGATGTCGGGTAGCAACGCGAGGATGAGAAGCAATGCGATCGGTGCAAAGAGGCATACGGTCGTCACAGTTTCTTTTCGAGGCATGTAGTGAGCCAGACGCTGGCGAAAGAGCCAGGCGAGGACCGAAGCAACGAGAATCGAGGCAAGCAGAGTAATTGTGAAGATCATGGTTTTTGTCCTTTGGTTGGAACGGTTGGAACGGGGGCTAACGAAGCCACAGCGGCACAGGGAATGCACGGGAGGCAGCCCTGACGAGCAGGGCTGCAGCAAGGAACGATTGCAGAAGCCCAGCCCGGCGCTCGGAGGAATGAAGCTACCAAGGCTGGGCTACGGGGCTTGGCGTGAGTGCCAGCCAGAGATGAGAGATCAGGCCGCGGCGGCAGCAGCAGGGCCGGGGTTGTCGCCGATAAAGGCACGCCAGGACTCGGCCAACTCGCGACGCAAGTGGGCAATACGGCTCGGCGTGACCTTGAACTTGTGGGCGGCGTCGGCAGTGCGGTTGCCGAGAGAGAGGTACTGGGCCACTTTGCGGTCACGCGGGGTGAGGCTCTTCAGCCAGTCCTCGAAGTCCACGCGGAAGGCGACCACTTCCGGTACTGGCAAGCTGCGGGTATCTTGCACGACTGCCTCTTTCCAGCAATCCTCCTGCTCGTTGAACTTGTCCAAACGCTCGACCATCACGCCCTTGTGCTCCTGGCAGTGTTTGCTCAGGACGTCCTTGATGTTCAGGGACGAGCCAGTCTTGCGATTGTCGAGCGTTCGCCGGATTCCGAACTTGGCGAGCACGGTCGGGTACGCGAGGTCAAGCTTGCCGCGTTTGGCCAGGCCAGCCACAGCGGCGGTCGTGTTGGCGACGACATTCTGTAGTGCCTCTTGCCTGGTTTCCGGGTCATAGTTGCGGAAGGCACGCTTGGCGTAGCGAATGATCGTGGGGAGCATGGCAAGCAGTTTTGCGTGCCATGCGGGGACGGGTTTGCGACGCGGGTCTTCACGTCGTGTACTCATCGGCGATCTCCTTGGGGGATTGGGACCGCCACGTGCCGTGGCGGTCATGTAGAAACATGAGCGCCACGCACGCTGCGTGGCTTAGGGTGAGAGATGAGCGTTGCAGACGTTGCGAAGCTCAAAGACAGGCTGGAGCGGCGAATTTAGCCTCGCAGATCGGGGTTCTGATGGCTAAACGGCTCCGTCAGCTTGAATTGCCGTGAAATCTTGTCGTTGTTGACGCAACGACGATCACTGCAGAACGAGCGGGTGTACGAACCGGGTTGCGAGAGCAAAGCGGTTCGCCGCCTTATAATGCCTCGCAAAAGAGCCATACTTGACGTGTTTGGCCCCCAGAAGGCTTGCTGCTTTGCCGGACGATGCCCGGCGACCGCAGGGCTTGCCTTGACGACAAAGCCGGCCGCAACCCTATGGCTGCGGGCACGTTACGATCGACGATTGCTTGCAGAACCTGCCCTTCAGAAGTAAACTGGCGCCTGGCCTCAAGGAGACTGGATAACCGCCGCCTCGCCACTCGCGCGGAATCTGATACCCTTAGATTCGTTGAGAACTTGCCATGCGCCAAATCGAACCGCCCCCAACCGCAACGCACTTGGGCAAACTGCTTGGGTATGAGGACTTGCAGGGTATATTGGTAGCACTGTATTTCTCCGTCGTTGGACTTCCTCTGCTTCTTCTAGGCTACTCACGGGGGTTCTTGCCCGGTTGGCGAATGCCTGGCGTCGCGGGGTTCGTGCTCTCGCTTTCGATCATGGTCCTTGGCGGGGCGATTCTGATAGCGGGTTTCGCGTTCGCGGCTCTGGGCCGCACCATCACGTGGTTCTACGAACTTGGCGTGGTCCAACGGACGCGCAAGGGCGTGCGAGTCTTACATTTTGACGACGTTGACCAGGTGGGGTTCGGTGTCTGGTTTCAGCGCATGAACAAGAGCTCAGTCTATTATATCATCGTCCTGCGCATGTGCGACGGCAGTCCCGATTTTCGATACATCTTGATGCGAAGCCCGCGTGAGTCCAGCAAACCCGGGGTTCTATCAACGGCGCTGATTCGCGAAATCGGTTCGAGGCTCGTGCTTATGGCCGCCGCGCGGATCGAGGCTTCGCTTGAGTGCGGCAAGCAAATCCAGTGGACGAAGAACGTGATACTGGAGCCAGATGGGTTGCGCCTGGTCACCTCCAACACGCTCGTCGCATGGCAACGGATCGCGTCGGCGACTATCAATACGAAAAATGGAAACGTCGAGGTCCGCGAGCGCGGCTCGAACTGGCCGATCGTGACGCTCGCTAATAGCGAAGTTAGCGCACGGCCGGGCATGGTCGTGGTGCAATCGCGAGCCGGACTTGCAATCAGTCATTAGGGACTACCCACATACGCATCCAGCAGAACGGTGCGTTGCTGCGGTACGAGCCGGTCGCTGCCGTGTTGCAAGCGGCACGACCAAGCGGACCTGGGCAGGCGGTCGTGGTTTGCCCGTCCAGCCAGAGCGGCCTAGACATCCTACGTTAACATGCTTCGAATTTCCGCCTCATAGCGTTCGTAGGTCTTCCAACCCAGTGCCCCCAGCAGCACCTCGTTGGCATGGACGGTAATGCCAGGGTCATCGATTTCAAATGCGAGATCGTAGAGTGCATTATTATAGAAGGCTGCCGATAGCGCATCGAACACGCGACGCGACACCTCGTGCGGTTCGTCGTCCCAGTGGTTGTACTGATTGCGCGTAGCATAAATAATCAACCCGGCGGGCACGCCGCGGACTATTGGGCCGATGCAAAATGGAATGGCAGCTCTTGTCTTTGCGGGGACCAGCGCTGCGCACGATGTCGGTATGGTGGTATTCGTTGAGAAGCACCGGATCCCAACTGCGGCGACCTGCAAGATCGATCCTGCAAAGGTCGCCTCCGAGAACTTCAGGTCGAAGTACCTGCCTGCCAACGCCATGTACTTCTGCAGTTCCACGCTGCCCTCCGGAGTCATGGGCAGGCCAACTTTCGAGATGTCCCAGTGCGTCAAGGCGTCGCGGTAGTAGGCCCAGCACGAATCCAGCCCACGGTAAAGATGACGGACCGCGTGCTCGGTTTTGCGAAGGTATTCCTCGATAGTCTTCGGCGCCATCTTCTTCGATTTGACCGCCATTATGATCGCCTTTGATTTCGCTTCCGCCAGATGGGGTTTCCTCGTACACTAGACACATGCCCTGACGGAAGGGTTCGCGTAACTTATTATTGCCGAGGTTTCGGTGCAACGCGGTGATTCTAGCTCTCAAGAGTGGGTAGGGCAACCTTTCGCACCCACGGGGCCATAGAAATGCCGCGACCATGCAGGCCGGGCAGTAGGCCGCCGTCATCCGCCAAGAGCAGACAGCGCCCTGCAAAGCCCACACCTGCAATCCTCCTCGTGCTCCAGCGCCTCCACGCTCACGGCCATCACCAGCTCGTCCAGGGCGATCGCTCGTTTTGTCTTGCCGTCCAGACCATAGAGGGCGTACCGTAGATCCAGGGCCTCGACCAGCAGTTCGCCGCTGCCGGCGTCTTGGACACCGGCCTCATAGCCGGTGGCCGCAATCGCCCTGGCCTTGCGGCTGGCGGTGGGGCCTGCCTGCCTCACTCCATGTCCGCCCACTCCTCCCCAAGCACAATCTCGTGCGAGCCCAGGGCGGCCCGCAGATCGCCGTCCATCGACGGGTCGTCAAACGGCATCGTCAGCATGTGATGCACGGACGCGACCTGGCCGCCGATGGCCTTGACGCTGGTCTGTGGGCAGATCAGGGCCAAAAAGCGCCGATGCCCTGGGGCCGTGATCCATTTTGGGCTGGATCACTTGACGCCATACTGCTCGCCCAACCACGCGATCGCCTCATCGAGCGTGTCGTCGTCGGGCTCCACGTAGTTGATTTCGGCGACCGTGCGAGGCGAATGGCCCAAGAAGAGCGTGTGCAGATTTTTGAATTGCTTGTTATTGAAAAGAAGGTTGGACGATGTCTTGCGAAGCTGTTTCAGTGTGGGTCGGGCATCGTCTTTCACGAGCCGTTTGTATTTCACGGCGATGTTATCGACGTGCTTGGCCTTGCCGTCGTTTCCAATCCAACTGCGACAAAGCTGCTCGCCCTTTGAGTTGAGAAGCAACCAGTCGCCGCTGGTTTCCATGTGCTTTCTTAGCAGTTGATCCGTCACCTCCCAGAGCTTATAGGTCACGGTGGGAACATTCTCATGCTCCTCAGTTTTTGTGCACTTCCGAATAATCCGACCGTTCTTATACTGGTCTCGCCGAAGTTCTGCGATGTCGCTCTGATACGCGCCACAATTCAGCATGAGGAGAAAGTAGAGCCGAAGTCGCTCGTCCTTCATGTTCAGCAGTGCTTTGACCTGAGCGGTGCTGGCGGGACGAGGCTTGGTCTTTGAAATCTTGATACGCAAAGCGTACTTATCGACCAAGTTTCTCGGAAGTTCGATCAAACGTCTTTGGAAACACCGACGGGCCAGTTGCTTGACGGCATCCATGATTCCCTTGGCGTATGGTCTGGAAATGCCCTTGCCAGCACCTCCAGTCTTGATGCTGTCGAGGAGGTGTTTGTGGTAGTCGGCCAAGAGGGAATCCGTGATTGCCGACACGCTTGTGTGGCCCCTCTCCTGCATCCAAGCCCTAAACAGCTCGATCTGAGCCTGGTATACGTGAAATCGTTGTGGCGCGATCTCTCCTGCCTTTGCCCTCGTTCGCTGGAATCCGATATACTCGTCGATGGCCTGGTCGAGTGAATCTGAGGCAGGATCAGCCGACGCGTTGTCCACGGCAATCTTCTCCAACTCGTGCGCCAATGCATCGCCGGTGACAATACCCTTTTGGTAGTCATGGAGCATAGTCATCAGAGGGCCGCCTAAGATTTCCTGCCGTTTCCTTTCCCAGGGAGCTTCTTTCTTGTCCAGTTCAGCGTAGCTGATTTTCCCGTCTTGCCATTGGCCTCTCAGGTATTGGATTTCGCCTTCGATGTCGAGGAGCGTCGGCTTGTCATAAAGATCACCTTGCTCGTGGATTTCCGCGAGTTTCTTTCGCCACCAGTCATTGGCGGCTTCGAGGCTGCTGAGACGATTATGCTGGTCGGGTGGCAGTTGCAACTGGCGGCAGGAGACGACGTATTGCTTGCCATTGTATTTCTTCTTCCAACGTAGGTGCGTAGCGTTCCACGTCATCAGTTCGGCTCTTGGCATTTTTGCACCTCCATCCCACATGCTCCATCTCAGAGTATCATTATCGCGAAAACTTGTCCCCTGTCAAATGTACAGGTCGATTTTTGTCCCCGATTTTGTCCCCCTTGGGAGCATTATAAGTAGCAAAAGGGGGACAAACTAGCCGAAAAATAAGGACTTACGACGACAAATAACATTCGCAATGTACAGGTCGGGAGTTCGATCCTCCTCCGCTCCACTTCATAAAGCCTTACGCAGCAATGAGTTTCGTAAGGCTCTATTTTTTGTTTCGGGCTTGGTAAAGAACTTGGTATAGCGCAGGTCGGCGCGCTGGTCGTTCAGTCGCTATCCCTGCGGGCAAACCAGCCCGTGTCCGAGGGCTCCAGTTGCGAGCCGTAGTTCTCGATCAGGTTCGAGTAGAAACGGAGCGTCCAGCCCATGCCGGGGTTTACCAGGGCCTAAACGGCCCAAGGTCTCGTCGCCAGACATCTTTGCCGGTCTGTTGGTCGAGGGCGACGATCGTGTATTCCTCGGGCCTGGTCCAGGCGAGATTAAGATGGTCTTTGTCAAGGTTACGATCAACGCCCAACCGGCTTAGCCCCGACGGCGCTGTGGCCGGGACCGACTTCGATCGCCTGAATCATGGCCACGCTGGACGTGGTGCCGAGGAAACGGACCGCGATCACGCCGTGTTGTGGTCGGACGTCGTTGACCACCAGGTCGACCGCCTTGCCCAGGCCGCCGGCCGTGGCAGCGATGTCCATGCCAGCGGCAACCGCCTTCCCGCCAATCTGAATACTGGTGGCATACCCGCCGGGCCGAGTCGGCTTTCGCGCCTGGCAGAACTTCAGCCGCACGTGGTAGATCTGCTGCGGCGCCACGGTGAAGTACGCGGTGAAGTCATGGCCGTGGACGCCGTAGCGGTAGAGCTCAGGATCGGGCGTGCCGGCCACTTCCTTGAGTTGCGGTTCCGTCCAGAAGGATGTCGGCACCAGGTCGACCAAGCTTCCCAGTCGCATGATGAACTCGGTTGCCGGCCGCCAGGCGTGGCCGGTGGAATCGACGTAGTCTTTGCGGCCCACGTAGCCGAAGATGACGCGCTGCGTCTCCGTTGGGCCGCCGCCTTGCCCAAAGCCGTTTTCCCCCTGCGCGGCAGAGAACTGGGCAGCGTCCAGATAGACTCGCGTGCCGTTCGAGATGGGGTTTTTCGCGCCGGCGGCCACAATCTCCAGTCTGTGTTTCCCCTGCGCCAGACCGTTCTTGTAACAGAGCACTTGCTGATCGCAGGCCTGGGGGCACCAAAAATCGATGCCGCAAAGTTGCTTGACGCCGTCGAGGTACACGTCGGCCTTGCCACCGCTGGGATCGGCCCGGCCGATGAGGCGGACTTGATTGCCTTGGAAGTCGAGCCGCGCTCGTGCGCCTGCCCGGGCGGCGACCTTGAGTTTGCCATTCGATGCACCGGCGCAGTCTTCTGTCGTCCACGGTCCTTCATAATGGAGCCGGTCATGACCGAGCGTCTCTTGGGGATCGTTGCCCTCGACCATCAGGTCGCAGCAGTCGTCGTGGCGAATCGTCAAGATGAAGTCTCCATTGCTCAACGGTTTGATCGTGAAGCCGTTTTGCGACAGGTCTTGCCTCAAGGGCAAGGGCTTGCCTTCAGCCAAGACGGCGGTGGGCGCAAATGCCAGCCGTAGCACGTCCTCACAGGGGGCCGGGGCGTCAAAGGTGGAATAGGTGATTCGCCCTTTCCCATAGCGAATTGCACGGACTACCGAACTGCTGCGCATGACATGGTTCTCGCGTGCCGGGCCGAGTACTTCCGGCTGCCAGGCGAGCATTTCCAAGACCGCCCGGAAGGGCCAGGGATGGGCCAGGTTGAACCACACGCCCGTCACTTCGACACTGCCCGTGATGCGGTCTTCCACCACGCCAGTCTGGTGAGCATCATAGGTTGTGAGAATGCTCTGCCGGCGGGCGATCTCGCGCGCCCAAGCGTCATCCGCCAACACGCCATAATGGGCCCACGTGGCCGCCATGTGCATGGTCGGATATTGCAGCGACTTGCCGCAGCAGTTGCTGGCCTCCGGAAAGGCCCAGGCGCCCGAGTAGACGTTGCCGGCGGACGCTGGATCGACGCTCGATCGGCAGAGAAACAGCGACATAAAATTGCGGATATCGCTTTTCCATTGCGGGAAGGCCTCGCGGCGGTCCATGATGTACTGGGCCGTGTAGCTGGGCACCGCGCAGGTATAGACGGGATTGTCCCAGTCCCAGAAGTGATGGCCGAACGTAGGGTCACGGCTCCACTCCGGCAGCAAGACATCACGGCAGTACTTTTCCCCAGCATCGCGGGCCTTGACGAGTGCATCGCCCTTGCCGCGGTAGCCCAATCGAATCAAATCATTGAGGAATTGCAAGGTGAGCGACATGCCAGCCGTCTCTTGCGCGTTCCAGGGACAATCCTTCGGGTTGGCGTAGCGGTTCCATGGCGCCACGCCGGGCCGCAGGTCGCAGTGCTCGGCCAGCAGATCGGCCCAGTGCGTGACGGCCTCCAGGTAGCGCCGATTGCCCGTCAGCTTGTAGGCCGCGAGCACGGCCGAGCCAAGCTGCGCACTCGAGGTCCAGTTGGATAAAGCCGTGCGGGTTGGCCCGGCCGAAGGCTTTTCCTTTCACCGGGGCGCTGATGATGAAGTTGGGCCAAGCGTGATCGGCCGGGGTCTGGCAGTAGTCCAAGAGGTAATCGGCAGTCAACACGATCAGCCCGATGGCCGCCGGATCGCCCGTGTAGCGATAATACGCCACCTCGCTGAACAGCGTACTCACTGACCGCTGACCAACGTCGGCGTTCATCCAATCGTCGAGCTTCGGGCTGACGATGATAGTTCCGTCTGGCTTGATGCCCCAACTTCCGCTGAAGACAAAGTACGGCGCCGCCATGACCGCCATGCTCTTGTCGGTCCAAGGATAGCGTTTGAGGGTCTCGGCCGCGATGCGGGCGCGAAAGTCGCACTGGCCGTTTTGACCCCGGTACCAGGGGGCAATCACGCCGTCGTCGTCCTCAACGGCCGCATGGGCGAAATACTTGTTCGCAGGCTGGGCGTCGGCTGCCGTCGCGCAGGCCGGCCAGAACAGCATCGCGGCGAAAAGCAACCTGGAAGACCAATGGCACATCCCTAGCTCCTTTCGGTTAGAAGTTCAAGTTGAGCATGTTGAATTCCTTGCACCTGGTTTCCGGAGGGAGAAGCTTACATCATTGCAACTTATCTCGCGGCGTCAAGCTGTCGCTATCGGTTTGACATCGGGCTCAATCCGGTAGTAGATCGCCGAAGCCAAACCAAATCAGCCGTCTTTCCAGCCACTAGCGTCGGCGACGACAATGGTGTAGCATAATGGGAACAGTTTCGACGGTGAAATGCCTCGTCACGGTGACGAGAGCATTTCTCGCCAACTCTTGTGATGGGAGGAAATACCATGAAGCGACTCTTGGCTACGACACTCGTTCTGCTAATCGTCGGGGCGGCTGCCCTTGCCCGCGCCGACGACAAGCCCAACCCAACCGGCACCTGGAAGTGGACGGTGACGTACAATAATCAATCCCGCGAGGTGACCTTGAAACTGAAAATGGACGGCGACAAGCTCAGCGGAGCCGTGGTCGGGCGCAACAACACGGAGACGGCGATCTCCGACGCCACGTACAAGGATGGCGAAGTATCGTTCAAGGTCGTCCGCGAGCGGCAAGGGAACAAGATGACCTCGACCTATACGGGAAAGGTGAGCGGGGACACGATCACAGGGAAGATTTCGACCGAGCGGAACGGGGAGACCCAAAGCCGGGATTGGGAAGCCAAGCGGGCTAAGGATTAGCGCGTTCGCCAATCGGCTCACTTTTCGCCGAGACTTCGAGAACCGCGCCGGGCTTGCCCGGCGCGGTTGGCGTTTCATAATGATTCCCCGACGCTTGGGAAGGGAATCAGGTTCTCGCTTTTGCAGACGGAACTTAAGGCCAGCCTGATTTCGATAAGAGGGAACCCATGAAACTCGTTTGGGCACGCGCCGCCATTTCCCCATCGGTCTTCCAGAATAGGAGAACTTTATGAAACCACTTCTCTCGACTCTCGTGCTACTGCTGACCGCGATCGCCGGGTCGGTCCACGCCTTGGAGCCAGCCAATCCGAAGGCCAACGCCAAGGCCCGCGCATTCCTCAATTATTTGGAGAAACTCCCGCAACGGGCCGACAAACGGTTGCTTTCCGGGCAGTTCACGGATGCTGGTCCCACCGCGAAACTGGCGATGTGTGCCGAAGTCCATGACAAGACGGGCCATTGGCCGGCGATGATCGGCCTGGACTATGCCGACTTCGCCAAGGGCGGCCTGGAGACGAAGACCGTCAACCGCGTGGCGATCGAGTATGCCCGGCAGGGCGGCCTGGTAACTATCTCCGCCCACCTCTACAACCCAGCCAACCCCAAGAGCCGCGGCCCGTGGGAGCAGGGCGGGGACTTGAATCGGCTCCTCATGCCCGGCAATGAGGCCCATGACCGCTGGATGAAGGAATTGGACATCATGGCCGCCGGATTGAAGGAATTGCAGGACGCCGACGTGGTTGTGCTGTGGCGGCCGTTCCACGAGATGAACGGCGGCTGGTTCTGGTGGGGCGCCAAGGAACCCGAGACCTTCATCCGCGTCTGGCGGCACATGTTCGACTACTTCACGAAGACCAAGGGGCTGAACAATCTTCTGTGGGTCTACTCGCCCAACCACGGTGACAAGACGGCCACCTACTATGCCGGGGACCGGTACGTGGACATCGTCGGGCTGGACGCTTACACCGATTTCGTCGATCCGCAGCATATCCGCGGCTACGAGGCGGTTGCCAAGCTGCCCAAGCCGTTCGGATTCACGGAGTTCGGCCCCTTTGGCCCGCACAACCCGCCAGGCAACTACGATTACCGGCGCTTCCTTGATGGCGTCCAGAAGCACTTCCCCAAAACGACGTTCTTCCTTGCCTGGCACTACAAATGGAGCCTTGCGCGAAACCAAAACGCCAAGCAGCTTCTGGAGCACCCGTGGTTGGTAAACCGCGAGGACCTGCCAGCAGCATGGCGGGCGGACGGCGCAAAGAACTAGAACATTTTTAGGAGGGCTTCCATGGATCCAGGCCTCAGTGGTTACCAGATCGTAGATTTCGACACGCTGCCCGCAGTGGCCTGTCCCTGCGGCTACGCACGGCGTGCCTTCCTCGACGTGGCGGATTTCCCGGGCACGATCCATCGTACGGAAATCACGGCCAACGCGCAAACACACTTCCACCGCCGGCTCACCGAGACCTATTACATTCTCCAGTGTGAAACCGACGCCCAGATGGCTTTGGACGGAACGACCATTCCCGTCCGGCCGGGCATGTGCATCCTGATCCGCCCTGGAGTACGTCATCAGGCGATCGGACGCATGACGGTGCTGATCGTCGTCTTTCCTAAGTTTGATCCCGACGATGAAGTAATCGTCGAGGAAATTCCAAGAAGAACACCATCACCATGAAACGACTATCCAGCGTTACGACAATCCACCCGGGGCTGGACCTTGGCAGAGAGCTTCTATGCGGCCTCGCGCTTCGTGGGGTGGGAGGACGTTGTGATCGGCGATCCGCTGTGCCGGGCCTACCAGGCCCGAAGGAAATAACCGCTTGTCGGGCTGGAGCAGCATCCGGTGCTATAGCACCGGCAACCACGGGCCTTCGCTTTTTCTCTGACATTCTCCCCTCTGCTGGCATCCTGGCTGCGAATATTCTCACGTCATGCGGGACCACAAATTCCGGCTTGGCAGAAATGGGGACAGGCACCTCGCCGGTGTCCATTTCTTGCGGCCTAATCGCTATTCGGCTCGGAGCCAGTCCCCGTTTCTGAACCAAGCCCAAATTCCGTGCAATTCCGCATACCGATCGCCGTGGATTGTGGATTAACAATTAGCGGTCGATCGTAATTCGGCGCAGTCGGGGTCTCTTGGAAGACAGGGCCCGAAACAGCCACATCACGGCTTCTCGCGTAACTTGTGCGGAACCAAGATTTTCCTGATGAACCCCGCGGCAAAGCGAAACATCGGCAGTTGCTGATCATTTCGGTGTGGCGAAACGGTTGCCAAAAGGTGCATACCGTCGAGGTCAGCCGAAGCCTGCCTGCTAGGCGATGACCGTAAACCAGCACAGATAATACTGCCCACGATCTCCAGTGAAGAGGCTACCATGACCACGATCGTCCTTGCCCATCCCAGCGAGCACTGCCCGCAATTCCAGGTCTTCGCCATCTACGAGGCTCCCGACGTGTATGACGTTTTCGCGTTGCAGGAACTCGACAGCCAAGTCGAAGCCGAGTGGTACGCCCGTCACATGATGGAGGCGTACGAAGCCGACCATTTCCGGCGGGTCGTCCAGGTGGGTGAGCGGATCGGGTGAAGGTGGGCATGGAAGGGCCTTGATTCAGTAGAGTCGAAAGAAGACCCGCAGGCCGTACAGACTGCGGCATGGTTCAGAAACGGGGACTGGCTCCGAGCCCAGTAGCGATTAGGCCGCAAGAAATGGACGCCGGCGAGGTGCCTGTCCCCATTTCTGAACCATGCTCAGACTTCTATTATGGGCAGCCGGACGTGACATTGGCAAGTTTGGGGCCCTCGCCCATTACGCCGCCACATTTTACAATTGCCGGCATGACCTACAACCACACCCAGCACGGTCCCTGGCACTACCTGCTCTTCGTCTTGACCTTGGCAACGCTCGGCGGTGCCTGGCTGGCCCGCAGCCAGCCGGCGGTTGTAAACATGCTCTGGGCGATCGCCGCCGTTTTCGCCCTTTGCGGCCTGATGTTCGGCTCCTTGACAATCAGCGACAAAGGCGAATGGCTGGCACTTCGCTACGGCCCGCTACCGGTCATTCGCAAGAGGATTCGCTACGACGCCATCGCTGGTGTCGAAGTCGGCCGTACCAGCATCCTCGACGGCTGGGGCCTGCACTACATGCCTTGCCGCGGTTGGACCTACAACATCTGGGGCTTCGCCTGCGTGAAGCTCACGCTGGGCAGGAAGATCATCAGGGTGGGCACCGACGACGCGGAGGGATTGGCGAAGGTCATTCGCAAGAAGGTTGGCAGGAACGGGCCTTGCGAATGATCGAGATCGATGAGCTGATGGGCGAGTGGCCCAATGCCGCCTGCAACAGAATCAGTTGGCCGGGAACTGGCCGCACGGATCCCGGCCATTTGTCCCGCCTTCGGACGCGATCCTCAGTGGGTCTCCCGTCCCGATGCTTGTTTGTATCCGTCGATTTCCTGCCGAATGAGTGTTGCCAATCTTGACCGGCCGATCGTCTTTGCCTGTTGTGCGGCCTTCTCCATTCGTGTTAGCCACCGCTTTGCATGGTAACTTGCCGTGGCCGCGTGTGCGATCTCGTGGATCAGCAAGGCGGCCAGTTCATCATCGTCAACCGGGACGCGAGCGGCCTTGATGATTCTGTGTGTGAAATCGCAGTGCCCCACCGAGTCCTTGAGATTCCTTACGATCCGTACCCGCCAAAGTTTCTTCCTATCCCAACGAGGAAAAAACACCTTCCTAACAAGAGTAAATGCTTCCCGAAATCTGTGGTCTGTCATCTTGGCTCACTTAGCTTGTGGCGGCGCCGTTTGCGGCAGTCGACAAAGAAGCCCACCCCGCAGACAAGTGCGAGGTGGGCCGCTTATCGAAGTCGGTCGAACCTCCGACGCAGGAGAACTCAGAAGGGAATGTCGTCCGTCCCGGTGACCGACATCGCTTCCGCCAGGTCTTTGAACTTCTTCACGCCACCCATCTCTTTTATGACCGCCAGCACTTCGGTCGCACGCTGGAAGCCGCCGAGCGTCGCGATCGTGTGGGCGACCTTCTTGATCTGCTCCAGCGTGATCGTGCCGCCATTGATCGGCTTCTCCACGACTGCCGGTGCCGCCGGTGCTGCTGCCACGACTGCCGCCTGTGGCTTTCCGTTGAATCCATGACCACACTTCGGGCACGTTTTCGTTCTCGGGCCTTTGACCGTGGCTCCGCAACTCGGGCATCGCTTCTCGCCCGGCTTCATCTTCTTCGCCATTTTGATAGCTCCGTTTCTGGGTTACGACTGCATGCACAATTATTACCCCCAGAATTGGCCGGACAATCCACAAGGCAACGCCAAAGGCCCCATTCAGTGCCATGCGTTCCGAAGATGCCGAAAAAACGGGCGGGGTGGGGCTCCTTGTCGAAATATGGCAGTGTGCGTGGTCGAGTGCCATTGGGGGGGGACTTGCCCAAATCTAATGATGCATCCTCGTATCCCCCACTGGCTGCGTTGCCCCACCGCCCTAGCGTGCAAGGATTCTATCAGAAGGCCCGTCCGTGCAGGTCCGGTTTCTTCTGGTACATGCCGAAGCCGTAAACCTCGTCGAGCACCAGTCGGCACGGAACGCCGGTAGCTGATGTGACACGGACGTTGTCGCCGTGTTTCATCGGCCCAAAGTCGTGATTGCCGATCGCCAGACCCTCCAGCGTGATGTTTTGTGGAGACGAGACTTCGACCATGGTCCGGCCCGGTTCGCCGTTCCAGACCAGGCCGCAGCGAAACCCGCTGCCGCCGAAGGTGTAGTCGCGGCCTGCAACCAGCAAGGTCTTGCTTACCAGGTAGCGGCCGGTTGGCAGGTAGGCCATGGCGCCGTGGCCCGCCGCGCGGGCCGCGTCGATTGTCCGCTGGACGGCAGCCGTGTCGTCCGCGTGTCCGTCGCCCTGGGCGCCGAAGTCGCGCACGGCGTCAAAAACCTTGCCGGGCACGGCGACGGTATCCTTGAGGAAATGCTGCTCGGCCGACGCGACCACGCCCGTCCGCCGTCCCGGCGGGAGCACATAGACCTTGGCCGTCGGCGCCGGTTTCTGGACGAGGCGCTTGCTTTCCGCCGGCCGGTTGTTGCTCAGGAGCAGCCTTTGCTGGGCGGAGACCAGCTTCACCGGCGGTCCGTCGGAGGGCGGCCGGCTGAACGCGCAGTCGAACATCAATACCGGGCTGCCGTTAAGAAACACCGCCCCCTCGGGATCCGTCCACCCGGCCACGTGGCAATCCTGGATCGTCAGTGGGCCAATGGTGCCGCTCTCGATGAAGTGCTTCGAGCCGACCGACGTGCAGCGGCGGATGGTGCTGCCATGCTCGCTGCCGATGAAGAAATCCGTCGCCCGGCTGCCCTCGAAATGGCTGTTGCGAGCGTAGAAATTCCCTCCCTTGCGATCCAGCACGCCGCAACCGCAATGACGAAATTCGCAATGGTCGAGCGTGTTGTCGTAATCGTTGAATCCCAACAGCATCAGGCCCGCCTCGCAGTTCTCGAAAAGGCAGTTGTCGTAGAGGATTTCCGCCGAAGCCACCGGCTTTGAGGCCACCTGGATACCGGCGACGGTGAAGTTGCGCAAGGACTCGTGATCGTGGGTGATCTCGGGATCGGATGCCGCGGGGCAGGCCTCGCCTGTCTACTTCCGGCAGGATGGCAAATCGCGTCTGGCCGTTCTTTCCGCGGAGCAGTTCTGCCTGATCGATCCGGCGGCCGGAAAGACGCTCTGGAAAATGCCTTGGCCGGCGGCCTCGTTTCCTCTCGCTCCCAATCCGGTGGCAGTGGAAGACCGTATCCTGCTGTGTAGCGTCGACCGGCCGGGCGGCGTGTTGGTTGCGCCCGGCAGGGACAAGCCGCTTTGGGAGAACAGGGAACTGGCTCCGCGTGCCGCAACACCGATCCTCCACGGGGGCTGCTTCTACGGCCCCAATCAGGCGGCGCACGCCTTGGTGTGCGTTGACTCCAAAGACGGCTCAACGAAGTGGACGCAGAAGCTCGATGCTTCCGCGCTGGTCCTCGTGGGTGACCGGCTTGTCGTACAGTCCACCACCGGCGAGGTGACCATCGTTGAGGCATCGCCCAAGGCCTTCCGGTCGCTGGGCAGCTTCAAGCCGTTGGATTCCGACGAGTGTTGGACGCAGCCCACGGTGGCCGGCAATCGTCTCTTCGTCCGCTCGTGGGAAGGGGAGCTTGTGGCGCTCGACCTGTCGAGGCTGGTCCCACCGCCGGTGGCGGCCAAGCCGCCTTCGCCCATGATCCCTCCCTTCAAGCAGGCCGCCGCGACCGATTGGTATCGGTGGCGCGGGCCCGACGGCGACGGAATCTCGCCGGAAACCGGTCTGAACCTCGATTGGGAAAGGACGCCGCCAAAGCTCCTCTTTCGCCGGCAGGTCGGCCACGGCTAGGGCGAGAAACGTCGTCAGCGCAAACCATCGTCCTAATCGACCCGGCGCCACTGAAGGTCGTCAGTCTAGGCTATCTTCCCGCCGGTTCTCCCGTCTTTTCCAACGCAATCACCCAGTCGTGCTTCCCGGCAGGCGCCGGGCTCTGCCAGGTTCCGTTCTCATCGGTTCTGATCTTGCCGAGCGAGGAGTGCCCGCCGGCGACTGGGTCAAACAGGCCCGCCGCATAATCCGTCTGCGGCACGAGTTGCTTCACAACGATCGGGCGAGGACAAGGAACGTAAACGATCAGTAGCTTCGTCGCCGTCCGCACGGCGCAGGGCCGGATGTCGTCCTTGACGGGCTCTTTGTCGGCCCAAGCTGCCGCTGCCGGGCAAGGTTCCAAGTTCTGCCAAGGATAACGGCTGAAGAACTGCTTGGCTAAGCCCACTTGGGTCGAACCGGCTCGGTTCATGGCTTCATCCCAGGAGATGCTGCCCCAGCTTCGTCCGTGCGGCGATGGCCCGTAGGGTTTGTCCCGGCGGTTGACCTGCCAGATGCCGTTGGCGCCGTAGGTGCCGCCGGCCACGCCGTTGTGCATCAGGCCCACCCAGAACATCTGCCGCGAGGCATCGCTGGAGAGCACTCCACCGCCGAACTCCCGCAGGTCCAGCCCGTCGTAGCTCGATTCGCCCGCGATCACCGGCATCGTGGGTTTCGCCTCGTAGGCCGCGCCTATCTGCCGGGCCATTTGGCCGATGGCACTTTCCGACTGGTGGCCTGTCTGATGCATGTCGAAATCAAGGATCGCCGGGTTGGTGACGGTTTCGCGAGCAGACCGCGAGGGATGAATGGTGATCATGCGGCCGAACGGGTCGGTGTCGCGCATAAAGCGGATCACCTCGCTCCAGCCTTGTTTCTGCAATGCGGCCTCTTCGCCCGCCCGCGGGGAGCCGTAGAACGGCATGGTGCCTTCGCCCGCCGCGCACCACACGACGGGCAAAGCACCGTAGCGGGCGATCAGGTAGCGCCAGTGTTGCTTTATGTGTTCCACACCCAGCCAGGGAAGATGATAGCCCCAGGCGCCGACAATGCAGGGCACGAAGCCCTGGTCGACCAGGTACAGGAGCCGCTGGTCGGCCTTGTCGAAGTATTCGGGCCGGATGCGAGCGTAGTCCTTTTCCCAAGGAAAACCAGCTTCGTTGGCCCCGCGCGGATCGAAGGCCGGCATGTCGGGATACAGCCCGGCGACGATCTGCACCACGTTGAAGCCTTTGGCCTTTCGGTCGGCGGCCAGTTGCTGAATATCCTGCGGCCAATGCAGTCGCTGGCAGAGCCCCATCCACCACGTGTCGGCCAGCCAGAAAAACGGTGTGCTATCAAAGTGCTCGAAATGCCTCCGGTCGGCCGCAACACGGAGGGGACCGTGGACGTACAACGGGTTTTCTCCACGGTACGGTTCGACGGTCACCGTCCCCGTGATTCCGTGCAAACCCCGATCGGCCGGCACGGAGCAGATGCTTCGCCAGCGGTGCGTACCCACCTCGGGCGATGCGTAGCGGATTTTCCATACGCGTCCGCCGGCCCAGAAGGCGGGCACCTTGAGCGTGCGGCCATTTGGGGCCTCGAACAGGGCATCGAGGGTGACTTCATGGAATGGATCGCGGTAGTCCTGGTTCGCCGTGAAGGTGATCTCGACCATCACGTTGGCCTGGGTACGGACCGCGTCTGGGGACGGGTTGGCCGCGGGAGCCGTACTCGGCAGGGCCGAAATGCCGAGGATTGCCGCCAGGGATACGATCGAGAGTTGCCGGGTGTTCATACTACTTCCTTCTCTGTCTTGATGGTTGACGCTATTGTACCTGCCGGTGCCGCGAAAAACATTATTACCGCGGCGTGGAAATAGCTCGCACGCGTAGGCCGGAACAAGCTTCGGGGTACGCGGGGTACCCGCTTGCGGGTCGCGGGTACCCCGAAGCTTGTTCCGGCCTACGTGAGGATCTTCCCTGCCGGCATAATAGCGTCCGCATTGACCCCGACATACGGGGGGCTTGCCTTTCCCAGGCCGCCCAATCAGAATCAGAACAGTGACTTTAGGCTGAATAACCGGCGTAAATCGGATTTTCAGCAGGTGCCCAGTCAGAATTAAAGACTCGCAAGAACCGAACCAGGAGCCCGCCAGCGATGCCGCACACGGGGAATGTCCGCCATCTCTTTTTCTCTGTAATCATCGCCGGGCTGGCCACGGCCCTTTTTGCGGCCGGCCCGCCAACGGCCGCAAAGCCGGCCGATCCACCGCGCTCGTCCGGCAGGTGGCTGAAGCGGGCATCCAGCGCACCGTGGGCATTTCCTGCAGCGTGGAGAAGCAGGCGGGCTTTTACGGGACCGGCGCGGTCATCACGCCCGACGGCCACATCATCACCTCCACCACCGTCGTGCCCGCGGGGGCCGACGAGATCAAGGTCTACTTCGACGGCCCCAAGATCCTCAAGGCGAAGATCGTCGAAACCAACAAGGGGCTTGAGGCGACGCTGCTGAAGGTTGATGCCAAGGACCTCGCCTGCTTCCCCGTGGCACGGGAAATGCCCGCCGTGGGCCAACGCGCTTTCACGTTCAGCAACGCCAATGACATGATGGGAATGGGCAGCCGGGCTGCTTTCAGCATGGGAGTCTTCAGCGGGGTCTATGAGGTCGAGGACCTTGGCGGCGAGAGCGGCTATCACGGCCCGGCCATCGAAACCTCGGCGGCCGTCAATCCGGGCTCCGATGGCGGGCCGATCGTCAACCAGTGCGGCCAGCTTTGCGGCATCCTCAGCTTGAACTCCTCGCCGCGCCGCTGGCAAGGGATCAGCGTGCCCATCATGAAACTTCTGGAACAATTCACCGCGGTGAAGACCGGCAAGCTCAAGTTGAGTTTCGAGCCTCTGGCCGCCGCTCCGGCCACCGCCGAGCTGGAGTCGCTGGCAGCCTCCGCCCGAGACGTCAGCGGCTACCTGGTCGGCGTCACGGTGCAGCGGAAGTTCCCCGCCGAGGTATTGCCGCGGATCTCGTGGGACAACTATCGGCAGCGGATCAAGGATTGGGACAAGCTTAGCCCCGCGGAGAAACTGCACCGGCAAGATTCCTACACCGAGGTGGAGCGGTTGCTGGAGGCGAATCAGATCCTGCGGCGGCCCCCCGCGGCGCTGACGGGCATGATCATCTCGCCCGAAGGCCATATTCTTACCAGCGCCTTCAACGTGGGCGACGACATCGCCTTCAAAGACAAGGCCAGCGGCAAACCGCCGACGATCGCCTTCCGCGGCACCGAGGACGACCTCGTCAAGGAGACGTCCAAGGATCTGGCGATTGGCAGGAACCCCATCGAGAAGATCGTCGTCACGCTGCCCGACGGCAGCCAGCGAGAAGCGAAACTGCTGGCACGGCACGAGCCGTTGGGCGTGGCGCTTCTGAAAATCGACGCCCAGGGGCTGAAGTTCTGCGATCTGGCAAAGCAGACGGCGCAGCCGGAATTGGGGACCCGTGTCGGATTGCTCGGCTATATGGGCGGCAAGCTCACCCGCCATACGCTCGATCCGGGGATTGTCAGCTCGCCCAGCCGCGATCGGGGAATGCGGTTCCAGATCGACGCCCTGCTGAATTACGGCAATTCGGGCGGTCCCGTGATCTCGGCGCAAGGCCGCTTGCTGGGCATCGGCCTGGCGCCGATCGTGCCGCATACGGTCATCGGTCGGGTGTTCGACTCCAAGGAGCTGGAGGAATGGATCACCGCGCCCAATTCGGGTGTGAGCATGGTCTGCCGCATGGACCGCCTGCTGCCGGTCGTGGGCGAATTGAAGGCCGGCAAAAGCACGACGACCATGCGCGGGGCCCTGCTGGGCGTCATGCTCGATCCCAGGCGTGCGCTAAGCGACCAGGTCGTGATCGGCGAGGTCTTGCCCGGTTCACCGGCAGACAAGGCCGGGCTGAAAGCGGGCGATCGCATCGTTAAGCTCAACCATGAGCCGCTCGGCGACTGGAAGGACCTGACCGACCACGTCAGCCAGCACCAGCCGGGCGACAAGATCGAGTTGGAAATCTACCGCAAGAACATCGATCGGCACCTGGTCATCAAGGGACAGAACGTCGCCAACGAGGCCGACTTGCGGGCGCTGGTGCAGAAACTGAAGCCCGGCGAGGAGTTCCGCGGCACGCTCGTCCAATCGGATACCAAGGTCGTGACTGTAACTCTGGGAGAAGTGAAATGAGACGTTGTGCAGAAAGCTCCCCTCTCCCGCCGGGAGAGGGGCAGGGGGTGAGGGCGGTTCGCCGTCAAGGGCGGCGAAAATTGGGCGTGACGAGATCTTCCCTCACCTCGACCCTCTCCCGGAAGGAGAGGGGGACCATCGCTTGCCTCGGTTGCCTCCTCTGGCTGTGCGCAGGGGTGGCTCTGGCCGAACAAGCCAATTCGCCGCGACCCGATATTCCGGCCCTCTGCAAGCGGGTCATGCCGGCCTTCGTGTTCATCGACGGCGGCAGTGGCGCGGTCGTCTCGCCCAGCGGCTGGATGCTGACCAATGCCCACGTAGTCGGCCAGCGCAAGCAATTCGACGTTCGCACGGGCGATGGCCGGCACTACCGCGCGAAACTGCTCGGCCGCGACGTGAGCGGCGACCTGGCCGTGCTGCAACTGGAATTGAAGCCCAAGGAAACGGTGCCCTGCCTGGAGATCGGCGATTCCGAGGCCCTGCACGTCGGCGACTATGCCTTGGCCGTGGGCAACCCCTTCGCCGAAGGGCTCTTCGATCGGAATCCGACCTTCACGCTCGGAGTGATTTCGGCCCTTAGTCAGACGATCGACACCGATGCCGAGATGATCGCCACCGACGCCGCAGTGAACCCGGGCAATTCCGGCGGTCCGCTGATCGACATGGCGGGGAAAATCGTGGGGATCAACGGCCAGATCGCCACCCGCTGGGGCCTGCGGTCGAACACCGGGCTGGGCTATGCGATCAGTGCCCGGCAGATCCGCCTCTGGCTGCCGCGTCTAGCTGCAGCGAATGGTGGCGAGGTACACCACGGGCGTCTCTCGGGCGTGGAGTTCGAAACCAGTGAAGAATCGGACTGGAAAGTCCCCAAGATCGTCGACATCGTGCATGACTCCTCGGCCGAGAAGGCGGGCTTCAAGATCGGCGACCGCATTGCGCGCTTTGACGGCCGGCCGATCACCAGCGCGGTCCAACTCGCCCAAGCCATCCATATCTATCCCCAGGACCAGGAGGTGGGCGTGAGCGTGCAGCGGGACGGCAAGCAAGTGGACTTGAAGCTGAAGCTGCCGGCGATGAAGCCCGGCCAACTGGGCATCAAGTTGACCCCGCCAGGCAAGGGCGACGAGTACGTGCGGATCGCCGAAGTGGTCAAGGACTCGCCGGCCCAGCAGGCCGGGCTGAAACCGGGGGATGAAATCGTCAAGATCGACCGGATCGAGCTCAAGATGGCGGTGCAGGTGCAGTTTCAGCTACTCGGCCTTTGGCTCAAGCAGGGCGTAAACGCGGGCGACATCGCCCGCATCGAGGTCCGCCGCAAAGGCTCCGATGGCAAGACCGCCACGCAGGAAATTCGCGTCGTGGCACGGTAAGAATTAAGCCACACCGCCCTGCCCTGGCTGCCGGTACGGACGTTGATGCAGACCCAGTTCAATTCGCTTGCCAAGATCCCCAACTACCACGGCCCGCTCTTGCAGAGCCACGGCACGGCCGACCCACTCATTCCTTTCAGCATCGGGCGGCAACTCTTCGCCGCGGCCAACCAGCCGAGGCAATTCATCGTCATCCCGCGCGGCGACCACAACGATCCCCAGACCGAGGAGTACTACGCGGCGCTCTACGAGTTCCTGGGCAGGCTCTGATGCTCTGCTTCCGCCGGTATCCCCGACGTCAAGTCCGGGAGAATCCCCATCCGCCGGTAGATCGGCCGAATGAACTTGCGGAGGGCGGGGAGACGAAGGGCGAAGACGAGGGAAGCGACGGCGCACATCGCCCCGGCAAGCTGCACCACGTGGGGCACTCCCAGGCGGCTGGCCAAGCCGCCCGCCAGCAGGCTTCCCACGGGCGCCACGCCAAGGAAGGCCATGGCGTAGAAACTCATCACCCGGCCGCGCTTGTCGTCGTCCACGATCGTTTGCAGGATGGTGTTGCTGGCCGCCGTTTCCATCATCAACGCGAAACCGGTTATCACCAGCAATAGCATCGATTGCCACAAGACGCCGGAGAACGAGAAAACGATCAGACCCAGGCCGACGGCCCCGCTGGCCCAGGCAATCTGCCGCCCCAGGCCGAGCACCGTCTTGCGCGAAGCCAGAACGAGGGCCCCCATCAGCGCTCCCGTGCCCAGCGACGACGTCAAGAGGCCCAGCGTGTCCGGGCCGCCATGGAGCACTTCCGTGGCAAAGACGGGCAGGAGCACCGTCAGCGGCATGGCCGCCAGGTTCACCACCGCCAGAAGCAGGAGGATCTCGCGGATCGGCGGGAAGCCGAAAGCGTAGAGGAACCCTTCTCTCAACTCGTGAAGGGGGTGCTTCGGCGGTTTGGCCGGCGGTCTCGGCGGCAACCGCATCGCCAGCAAGCCCGCCAGCACGGCCACGTAACTCAGCGCGTTCAGCAGGAAGCAGGTCGCCTCGCCCACGGCCGCGATCAGAAAACCGGCAATCGCCGGGCCCACCATGCGCGCCCCGTTGAACATCGACGAGTTCAGGCCGATGGCGCCTGCCAGGCCCTCGCGGCCTTCCACCATCTGGATCAGAAAGGCCTGTCGCGCAGGGATGTCGAAGGCGTTGACCAGTCCCATGAAGACGCCTAGAAGCAGGACGTGCCACACGGCGACCACGCTCGTCCAGGTGAGGACGAAGAGGATCGCAGCCTGGAGCATAGCCAGGCCCTGGGTCGCGAGAATCGTGCGGTGCAGGCTCCAGCGGTCGGTGAACACGCCTGCCACGGGGGCCAGGAAGAAGCTGGGGATCTGGCTGCAAAAGCCCACCAGCCCCAACAGAAGCGGGGAATTGGTCAGCCGGTAGACGAGCCAGATCATGGCCACCTGTTGCATCCAGGTGCCGATCAGGGAAATACTCTGGCCGAAAAAGAACAGGCGGAAGTTGCGATATTTCAAGGCCCCAAGCACGATTCACTCCGTTTGCCAGTTCTAAGGCCGTTCATGGTTCGCCATTTCCGCCACATTTGCGAAGTACATAGCGGACGAACGACCACAGGCCCGCGAACCTGTAGCCTGGATCGACGTAGTGCTCGATGACGTAGAACGCGAAATAGTAGGCCGGAGCAATAAGCGGAGTTTCCCGCTGATTCACTTTCCATCGCGCTGTCCCTTCCACCTACCATCGCCCTCCACGTACTTTGGCTGAATGCCTTGCAGCCCGGGCACGCGGCCAAAGTCCGAGACGGGCACTAGCGGCGTGATCCGCTGCCGGTAGAAGAACTCGTCCACCGACTCAAAATCCTTGGGTATCCGCCCCTCGGCCTGGTACAGGCGGGAGACGAGTTGGGAACCGGCGCGAGCCACTGGTAGATCCGCCAGTTCTCGACGCCGGACCAGAGCCGATATTCCGGGCCGCCTGGGCCATCCGAGTGAAAAGTCGTCTCGGAATATCCGCCCGAATAGGGCAGGATGGCGTCGCACTGGTGCTCGCTGAAGGTCAGGATCTTGCGGCCCATCCGCTCCCGCAGGAACCGCATCAGCTTCACGTGCTCCAGGTCGGCGCCGAAGCTGTCGAGGTAGAACAGCGTGCAACCGCGGTCGATCATCCGCTGGAACCGCCGCCAGAGCATCTCGCGGTGGGCCGGATCATCGGCGTTGATGGGGATCACCTGGTCCTGTTTCCAGTCCAGCCGCAGGGCCAGATCGGCCGGCCGGGCCGTCACGCCCAGTCGCAGCCCCGCCTCGCGGAACCGCTTAGCCAGCAGCGGCCAGTTCCGCTCCACTTCCGGCGGAAGGATATCGAAGTCGGGCCGGTACATCGCACCGCGGGGATCGTCGCCGCCTTGGCCCCAGAGAATCACCCCCTGGCCGCCGCCCGATTTCAGGGCCGGGATCACCGTCTTGCAGAAGGCGTCCACACCCTCGGCAAGGTCCAGCCGGCGGGACCCACCGTGAAATCCATAAGGGTTCGTCGGCGAGACGGCCTGCTGGCTTTGGTTCATGTAGTCGGAGGCGATCCAGCGGTAGTCGGCCTCGTAGCCCACCGGGCCGAACGTAGCCCGGAAATGCTCGCGGTAAGGGGCCAGCAGGTGTTGCCAATCCCGGTTGGGACTGACGCGAAGCCGCAGGTCGAAAGTCCGCGCGCCGCGGGCCGGGACCGGGACGCCGACGAAATAAATCAGGCGCCGTTTTGGCAGTTTCTCCCGTGCATTGGGCTCCCAGCTCGCATAGTCCCAGAGGATGAGCGTCCGCGCCAAGCCGGTCTGCCAGGGTGAGGCGCCCACGCCGACCGTGCCGTCGATGGCGTAGCTGCCGCCGATCTTCGACCAGAAACTGGGATGGCACAACCCCAGGCCATGGGCCTGGAAGTAGCTGATGTGCTGGACCTGCATCAGGCCTTCCGGCGGCCGGTCGAAATCGAACGTCAGCCCGGAGAAGCCCGCCACGTTGAGCGGCGCATCGGGATGGTGGTTCTCGACGCGGGCGGAGATCGTCACGTCCTCGCCATCGAACGTGTAGTCGGTCGTTGTGACGAGGTCGCCTCCGGCATGCGTAACGCGAGCCCGGTCCGGGCCGTACGATTGCAGCGATTTCCGCGTGATCGGCCCGGTCCGGACCGTCCCGGCCCCGGCGTCCTTAAACCAGGGCTCGGCGTTGAAGACGGTCCATCCGCCCGAAGCCAGCGTGCGGCCGCGCATACGGATCGTCGAGAGTCCTTCCGCGCTTACCTCGAATTCGACGCCCTGCAGTGAACGATATACAAAGCGGTCGGGAGGGGGAGGGTTGCGCGTTTTCACGTCGGCCGCGGTTTGGGCCAGGGCGTTGCTGGCTGTCAGCGCAAGCATGACCGATAGCATTCCCGCAACCGTGTCGAGCAGTGTGGTTAATGAGGTTCTACGCATGGCGATCCGGCTCTCTTTCAGTTTGCAGGATGGTGTCCTCGTCCTCGTAGGCGGGAGCGCAGCAACAGAGGAATTTCAAAACGACCGACTCGGTGTTGCGGATCTGGTGTACCGCGCCGGGCGGGATGGCAATCGCATCCCCGCGTCCGACGGAACGGGTCTCGTTACCGATCTGCATCGAACCGTGACCTTGCAGGATGTAGTAGATCTCTTCCGTCCGGGGATGATAGTGGGGCGTGGTGGCGGCGTGGGCAGGAAGCCTCGCTTCGGCAAGCGACTGGTGGCGAATGCAGGAATTCCGATGGGCCAGCAGCTCGCGGATCTCCGAGCCGTCTTTGGTGGTGAAGGCCGGCACGCGATCGATATTCGTAACGTCCATGGGGCGACTCAAGTTGGTGCGGTTCGATTTCTTCGTAAACGGGTCGTGGATCGGCAAGCGATGGAAAGCGACAAATGACTCCCGCCCGGCATCTGTCCCCTTGTCAGGTCCGCGGCTACCATGCCGTCGATCTTGGCGAGCCCGTCGGCGTCCATGGCCACGTCGGCCGGCCGGGCCTCGGCGAGCCATACCGGCGATTCGCCTGCCGTCGCCGTGCTCGGCAAGAACACGACAACGAGAAGGCCCATGCCACTCAGCCACGACAGCCCGCTCGTTGGAAGGACCATTTCATGCTCCCTGTTCCTCGTTCATTGGTCGAGAAACTCACTTTTCGAAACCGAATTCCACCTCGTTGGCCCAGTGGGTGGACCAGTCGTTGTGGAAGGCCAGGCAGTTGTCTTTCGACACGCTGCGGCCGGCGGCCAATTCCAGGGCGCCGGGACCGTTGTTCACGCGGAATGAGAACTTCACCGTCTGCCCGGCGTCGAGCCGCTGCTTGACCTGCGGAAGTTCGCTCCAGGGAATCGCACACTCGACGACGTTGCCGTTGACCGCGAGTTTGGCGTCGCCTTTGACGGGACCGCCGTCGATGGGGGCCTTGGGCTGCCGCGGGAAGAAATGCTTTCGCGGCGAGCCCGGCCTGAGCAGACAGAAGATTTCCGTGCCGCCGCCGTAGGCCTCGCCCACCTTGTTCAGGGCGAATTCGTAGTCGGTGTCCGGATAGGCGCAGAACCGCGGCATCGTACCAGCCGGGAAAGGCAGCATCGCCTTCTTCTCCGACGGTACCACGTTGAAGGCGATCTGCACGTTGTGCTTGCCGTTGCCCGAGGGGACCTCGAAATCCTTGCGGTATGAGTAGCGGCGGACGCCGGCCGGCCATGTCAACTCCTGCCCCCGGCTCTGAAACTTCTGGGGATAGAAGTAGTCGTCGTCGTTGCGGGTCTCGAAGCGCGGCATGCCGTCCATCCTCGGCACCTTTGCGGCGAAGTAGAAGTTCTTGGCGTCATAGGCCAGGTAGGCGGTCACGGCCCCGCTGCCCTGACGGCCGAAATCCTTGAAAGGCAGATACGCTTTCTCGCTCATGCTCACGCCGACGCTCTGCGCCGGTCTGCGGAATGACGCCTTTCCAGTCGTCAAGGTTCCCGTCGACCATGATCGTCCGTTTGGCGATGACGTTGGCGTGCATCAGCTCCACGTGTTTCACTGCGCCGTCGCTGCCGGCGTCGAACTCGACCGTGAGCCGGTAGTTATTGTCGGCCGCCGCCCGGCCGCTGACGACCTTGACGGGCAACTCCTTCGTCTGGCCGGCAGCCAGCGCCACGGCCTGATCGACCGGATCGAGAGTAAGCCCCTCGACCTTCACCGCGAGCTTGCCTTTGATCGGCCGATTGAGCACGTTGGTCAACCTGATCCGGAACGCCGCGTTGGCTGAAATGGGGGCCGTCGCATCGCCCGCCACGATCTCCACGGGATCGACGCCCGAGATCCGCGCGGCGGCAACCGCCTCGATCAACCTGGCGAACGACCCCGGGCTGCCGTCGCTACGGAGGAAGTAGCCCAAACTGTTCAGCGGCACGGTGATCTTGCCATCCTTCGATGGCAAGGGGTTGGCGTAGAAATCATAGAGGACGAACTTGCCGCCGCCGTCATCGAGCTCGATCCGCGCGTCCTTGGCCAGGCCCACAGAGCGGAACAGCACGCGGTTGCGGTCGTAGCTGGCGCTCAAGTCGCCCAGAACCACCAGGGTGCCGTCGTCCGGGTTGACCGGCCCGGTCCGCTCGCCGTCGATTTTCTTTGCCAGGCCGTCGAAGACAAACACGAACGGCAGGCCGTTCTTGAAGAGGATCTCCTTGAACGCCCGCTGGCCGAGGAAGTGCTGTGTGGCGGCGATCGCCGCGCCCGGGGCCCAGACCTGGGCCACGGCATATTCCTTGTCGCCGACGCGATGCTTCTGCGAGCTGAAGACATTGCCGGCGTAAATTCCGGCCGTGCGGTCCTGCCCCATGGCCCGCATCGAAGCAAGGACGCCAGCCACGCGATCGTCGGAATTGGCCACCCAGCTCTCGGTGTCCCACACCTGCACGCGGCCGTACTGGCCCGTGCGGTTCATCCACTTGGGCTCCAAGGCAGCGTCGTTGGCCAGCGGCTGGTAGTGGATGCTGACGAAATCGAGCCAGGGAAGGAAGGTGTCGGCGCCGTCGCAGAACAGCTTGTCGCGGGTGTTGGTGGTGGAGCAGGTGCCGCCGATGAGCACCTGCACGCCGGCTTCCTTGCGGGCCTCGATGACCGCCTGTGTCATCGCCGTGTAGATCTCGCGGTAACGCGGAATATCGGCGCCCCAGCCCGAAATCGAGACACCCTCCCACGGCTCGTTCCACAGTTCCACGGCATTGATCGGCCCCTTCGGCCAGCCGTAGTCGCTGACGACCTTCTTGATGTACTGCTGGAACTCCTTGTCGAAGGAAGGCAGCCATGCCAGGTCTTCCTTGATGCCTTCGATCATCGTGCCGTCGGGCCGCAGCCACGGCCGCCCCCGCCCGGCGGGCTGCTGCCGCTGTGGAGTGCCGCCGCAGCCGACGCAGAGCATCAGCGTCAGGTTGTTCGCCATGGCCCAGTCGATATGGGCGTCGGCGATGGTGTTGTAGCCGCCCTCGACGCGGGCGCCCTTCACGCCCAGCCGCTTGAAGACGTTGTATACGTTGGGCGAGAGCTCAAAGGGCCAGCCCAGATCCATGGCGTAGGTGGGCAACCGCTCGCGGCCCGGCTCGGGCGCGGGGACACGGACGCAGGCGGCGCCGAATGCCCGGCCGCGATCGCCGAGTTCCAGGACCAGCGCGTATCCGCCGAAGACACTGCCGATCTTGGGCTTGACCTTCAGCATGCCCCCGCCAGCCGGCAGGTCGACGTTTTGGGTTACGGAACCGCCGTCGGCGATCTTGAACACGACGGGCCTCCACCAATCGCCCGGCTTGCCCTTGGTGCCGTACTGGACCACGTGGACCGTGAGCGGGCCTCGATAGGCCTGCCCCGGTTTGACGAAGAAGGTAAACGTGGCCTCGTCGCCCGGCCACAGGACGTTGGCCCCCAGGCTGCATTCGAGCTGCTGGACCGACCATCCCCGCGCACTAAGGCCGAAGGTCTTGCCAAACTCCTCCATGGCGCTGCCGGTGACCATTTGGGCTGGGCCGGGCGAGGGCATGCACGCCAAGATTGCCGCAGCCAGGCAGGCGATTGACGTGGCACGGCGTGCAAGAGTCAATGGGGCCGTATTCGCGCAAGTTGTAATCACGGTTGGCAAACGATTCATCGTCTATTCTCCACCGATCGGGATGGCGATGTGCTCCTGGAATGGATTATGGTGCTTTCAGATATCGTAGTCGCACGGCGTAGCGATCGTCAACGTCTCCCCGCCACCAAAGCGTCCGCCTTGCTTCTGCCGCGCGGCCGGATTAAGATAATACCGGTTTGAGGCTGCACTGCTATCTCCCCGGCTGCGCGGTTTGCGAGGACATCATGCTGGAACTTATCGATCTGGATCGAGCGATTTCCAAGGAAGAGTATAATCAGCAATTCCCGCTTCTGGCGCAGGAATTGGGCGAGTGCCAGCGACTGGCCCGCGCGGCCGGAGTGCCGGTGATCGTCGTCTTCGAAGGCTGGGCCGCCGCGGGCAAAGGGACGATCATCAACCGCCTGACCCAGGCGCTCGATCCCCGCGGCTTCAAGGTCCACCCCATCCTCCCGCCCAACGAAACCGAGCGGATGTACCCCCGGCTGTGGCGGTTCTGGAACAAGCTGCCGGCGGCGGGCGACTGGGCCATTTTCGACCGCTCCTGGCATCGCCACGTGCTGGAAGACCACTTGGGAGAAGCCGTCGACAAGGACCAGGTCCTGCAGGCGCGCGAAGACATCGGCCAGTTCGAGCAGCAGCTCGCCGACAGCGGCGCGGTGATCGTCAAGTTCTGGCTGCACATCAGCAAGCACGAACAGAAGAAGCGGTTCCGGCAGCTTCTCGACAGCCCGGCCACGGCCTGGAAGGTCGGCGAGGCCGAACACCGGCAACACCGGCACTACGACCAATGGCTATCGGCCGTCGACGAGGTTCTTACGCAAACCAGCAGTGCGGCCGCGCCGTGGACGGTGGTCGAAGCCACGCAGCGGCGCTTCGCCCGAGTGACCGTCTTTCGCACGCTGGTCGCGGCAATCCGCGCGGCGCCGGGCGCCCCTCGCCCGCCTGTGGCAGAGGGGCAGGGGGTGAGGACAGAGGGCGCCGCAACTACCCCTGCCTTGGCTGGCTCGGTCGCTGCCGAGACGCCGGCCGGCACGGTCCTCGACCGAGTGGATCTAAGCCTTTCGCTCGATCGGGAAACCTATGATGCCCAGCGCAAGGAGCTCAACAAGAGGCTGCTCAAGGCCGAGCACGAACTGTACATCGCGCGGATTCCGGCGGTAATCTGTTACGAAGGCTGGGACGCCGGCGGCAAGGGCGGCAACATCAGGCGGCTCACGCAGGGCCTCGACCCGCGGGGCTACGAAGTCGTGCCCGTCGCCGCCCCGACCAAGGAGGAGAAGTCCCGTCATTATCTCTGGCGTTTCTGGCGATGCCTTCCCAAGGCCGGGCACATCACGATCTTCGACCGCACCTGGTACGGCCGCGTGCTGGTCGAGCGGGTCGAGGGTTTTTGCAGCGAGGCCGAGTGGAAGCGGGCCTACGACGAGATCAATCAGTTCGAGCGGCAGCTTGTCGACTTCGGCGCGGTACTCGTGAAATTCTGGTTGCAAATCGACGCCGAGGAGCAGCTCCGCCGCTTCCAGGAGCGGCAGAACACGCCTTACAAGCAGTGGAAAATCACCGACGAAGACTGGCGGAATCGCGCAAAGCGGCCGGCTTACGAACCGGCCGTCGCCGAGATGCTCCGCCGCACCAGCACTCCCCACGCGCCTTGGACGATTCTGGAATCCAACTGCAAGTACTACGCGCGGATCAAGGCCCTGCGGACCGTGGCCGAGGCCCTGGAGAAGGCCGTGGGGCAGTAGACGGAGTTCCTCTGCCCGTAGAATAGTGAACTTATTGTGACCCCAAAGGCAAGCACCCCCAAAGGAGTACCTAACCATGTTCTTGCGATTGACTCTTCCAAGTTTCATCCTCTTCGCAACCGCTACGGCCTGTTGGGCCGATGTACGCGTTGTCGATACCCCCGCCACGGCGACGCGCAACAGCAACTACGTCAGCAACCGTGAGCCGCTGTTGCGCAGCTCGTTCATCAAATTGCCTATCGGCAGCATTGCTCCGCAGGGATGGTTGCGCCGGCAACTGGAACTGGAAAAAGAGGGCATGGTCGGCCGTTTGGCCGAGATCTCGCCCTGGCTGGATTTCGCGAAGAGTTCCTGGGCAGATAAGCAAGGCCGAGGTCACTTCGGCTGGGAGGAGATGCCCTATTGGCTCAAGGGCTACGGCGATCTGGGCTACGTGCTCAAGGACAAGGCCGTCACCGCCAGGCGCGCAAATGGATCGAGGCGACCATGGATTCGCAGCGCGAGGACGGCTGGTTCGGCCCCCGCGAGTCGCTCACCAGTTTGGGCGGCAAGCCCGATCTCTGGCCGCACATGCTGATGCTGAACATCTTGCAAAGCTACCACGAGGCCACCGGCGACCCGCGGGCCATCCGCGTCATGACGGGCTTCATGAAGTGGGAGAATACGCTGCCCGACACGGCCTTCGGCGAAGGCTACTGGCCCAAGCTCCGCGCCGGCGACAACATCGAGAGCGCGTTGTGGCTATATAACCGCACCGGCGAATCGTGGCTGCTGGACCTGGCCCGCAAGATCCATCGCGGCATGGCCCGCTGGGACCGCGACGTCATCGATTGGCACAACGTCAACCTGGCCCAGGGATTCCGCGCCTGCACGGTGTTTGGCGTGCTCTCGAAGGAGGCCCGTGACCTGAAATCGGCCGAGCGGAACTACGAGACCGTCATGGGGCTCTACGGGCAGCAACCCGGCGGCGGCTTCGTGGGCGACGAAAACTGCCGGCCCGGTCACTGCGATCCGCAAGGCGGCATCGAGACCTGCGGGATCGTCGAGTTCATGCACAGTTTCGAGATGCTCACGCGGATCACCGGCCTGCCGTTATGGGCCGACCGCTGCGAGGAGATCGCCTTGAACAGTTTTCCCGCCTCGATGACGCCCGACGAGAAGGCCCTGCATTACATCACCGCGGTCAACCAGGTCCAACTCGACCGCAACAACAAGTCGCCGGGCATCCAGAATGGCGGGACGATGTTCTCCTACAGCCCCAAAGAAGTCTACCGCTGCTGCCAGCACAACGTCTCGCACGGCTGGCCTTATTATGCGGAAGAAATGTGGCTGGCCACGCCGGACAACGGCCTTTGCGCCTCGCTCTATGCCCCCAGCGACGTGACCGCCAAGGTGGCCCAAGGCACCGAGGTCTCGATCCACGAGGAGACGGGCTACCCGTTCCGAGACACGGTCGAACTGAAGCTCGCAACGCCGCAAGCCGTGCAATTTCCACTCTATCTGCGGGTGCCACAATGGTGTGCGGCGGCGAGTGTGAAGATCAACGACGACGCGGTCGAGGTGAAGTCGCGGCCCCTTTCCTACATCGTCTTGGACCGAACCTGGAAAGACGGCGACCGCGTGACCCTGGGGCTCCCGATGCGGATTGCAGTGCGTCGCTGGCCAAAGAACCAGGACGCCGCTTCCGTGAGCTATGGCCCGTTGAGTTTCTCGCTGGCCATCCAAGAGCGATGGGAAAAGTACGGCGATCCGAAGGCGAAATGGCCCGAGTGGGAGGTCTTTCCCGCGTCGGCATGGAACTACGGCCTGGTGTTGGACGCCCAAGATCCGGCCAAGTCCTTCGAGATCATCCCGCAGGCGGGCGAAGTGCCGCTGCAACCCTTCACGCCCGAGACCGCGCCGCTGGCCTTGAAAGCCAAGGCGCGCAAGATCGCCAACTGGCAGACGGACCGCAACCAGATGGTCGATAAACTTCAGCCCAGCCCGGTGCGATCCGCGGAGCCGCTGGAAGAGATCCGGCTGATTCCGCTGGGGGCGGCCCGTTTGCGGATCGGCATGTTTCCCGTGATCGGCGACGGCCCCGACACCCACGACTGGGTGGCCCCGATGAAGCCGAAAGCCTCGGCCTACAAGGCCAGCGCGTCGCACTGCTACGAAAGCGACACGCTGGAGGCCCTGAGCGATGGTCTGGTGCCGGCCAGGTCCGACGATGAATCGATCCCCCGTTTCACCTGGTGGCCGCACACGGGCAGCGTAGAGTGGGTGCAGTATACGCTGCCTGCGGCGACCAAAGTTACCGGCGTGGAGGTCTATTGGTTCGACGACACGGGCCATGGTGGTTGTCGCGCACCGAAATCGTGGCGGGTATTGTGGCGCGACGGCGGCCAATGGAAGCCCGTGCAGGACGGGACCGGCTTCCCTGTGGCGAAGGACCGCTTCAACAGCGCGTCGTTCGCCCCCCTGACCACGGATGCCGTCCGCCTGGAGGTGCAACTGAAGGAGGGGTTTTCCGGCGGTATTCTGGAATGGCGGCTCAAGGCAGGGCCTGGTGCGGCGAAGAGAAAATGAGCGTTCGCGCTGGGGTTCCCTTGGCGGCACGATCGCGGTATAATGCCAGTAATGTGGGGCAGAGAGTTTCCCGCCCCTCAGCTACCCTCCAAATTCTTCGCTCCGAGTCGCATTCCGGCGACCTGCCGCGGACGTCTCTTGGATCGCGGCTGATCCGCTTATTCTTGTAGATGTAAACCGAGTTGCCTCACCCGCTGCTCCGGTTGCGGAAGCCTATTCTCTTTCAGGATCGCAGGCCCCGGCGAAGCCTCGGCCAAGTTTGCCTTTTGTAAAGTGGAGGACTCGATATGGCCAAAGACGGAAATACGTATGCCAAACGCCAGCGTGAGACCTTGAAGAGACAAAAGGCGGAAGCGAAGCGCGACCGCCGCAAGAAACGCAAGGACGCACCGCCAAGTCCCCTTGGCATTGACCAACCGCAAGACGCGGCAGCAGCGAATTCGGGCGGGGAAACGGAGAACCCCTAACGCACTCAGGGCGCGGCGATGCCGCCGCCATCCATCACGAATTCCATGATGCAAACCCAAGAACACCCTAGGATCGCCTTCCAAACCGCCCCGCGGCTGCCGCGGGTCTCGACCTGCCGTCAGCGATCGATCCGCCGCCGCGCCCGCCACTATTCCTTGAAGGAGGCCGTCCGCTTCGCGGCCGACGTCTGCTTCCGCTTCAGCGGTCGGGCGGTACATACCAAGGCCCTTTGGTCGGACACGGAACGCGTCTGGTTGGGCAACAAGACATTCCTCGACTGGGCGATGTGCATCGAGAATATCGATATCCCCTGGGCCGTGGCTACGGCCACGGGGGCGCCTGAGGACGTTGGGGAGCTGCGCGAGGCCGTCCTGACCGAACTGAACTCCTATTGGGCCGACTGTTTGGCCGCGCTGCCGGCCCAGGAACGACCGCACTGGCTGCCGCTACCGTAAACAAACCGACTCAGCTTCCCGCGCCCAGCAACTTGAGAGTCCGCTGGAAGATCTCTTCCGGTGCGCCGTGGGCATCGACCTGGACCAGCAGGCCCCGCTTCTGGAAGTAATCGGTCAGCGGGGCGGTGCTCCGATCGTAGGCCTGCATGCGGACGCGGACCGACTCGGGCCGGTCGTCTTCGCGCTGGATCAGTTGACCGCCGCAATGATCGCAAATGCCTTCGACCTTCGGCGGCCGCCCCGTCGCGTGGAACACCGACTTGCACCCGGCGCACGTCCGCCGCCCGCTGAGCCGGGCCACAATCTCGTCGATGGGCAGGCAGAAGTTGACCACGGCGTCGAGTTTCACGTCCATTTCGACGAGCAGGCCGGCCAGGGCCTCGGCCTGGGCGACGGTCCGCGGAAAACCGTCGAGCAAGAACCCGCCCGGACAGCGCAGGCAGTCTTTCCGCTCGCGAACCATTTCCAGCACGGTCGCATCGGGCACCAATTCGCCCTTTTGCATGTGCTCCAGCGCCGCGGCCAGCGCCGGGCTGCGATCGGCCTCGGGAATCGTTTTCGCTGCCCGAAAAACATCGCCGGTCGAGAGCGGACACGCCCCCAGACGATCGCGAAGCAGTTCGGCCTGGGTACCCTTGCCCACGCCCGGCGCCCCCAGCAGAACCAGCCGCCAAGGCCGCTGGGTCTTGGCCGGCGCGGGGTCGCACTCGAAGACCGGTCCTTTGATCCAGGCTGCGCGGTCACACTTGACGGTTTCGGCACTCATGAACAACTCCGGGTGAAACATAGGGCAACGCGGCCGGCCTCCGGGCTACGCATTCCAGGGGCCGGCAGGGAAAATAATCTATCGGATAAGTATATCCAAATTGCTTTCGGATGCGATAGTGGCTTGGCCGTCAGGAGAACTGCAAATTCGTTCGTGGTTCCACCTTTAGGCCGTTTTTCTGACGTGATTTCCGCCCGAAGGCGGGACTACGAGCGGGCGTTTCACAACCATTGCACCGATTGCCGGAAGGGCCGAATTGTCGTAAGTCAGGCCGACCAGAGGTACATGGTCGGTCTGACATACGCCGAGTCTTGTCGGGTGGTTGCTTCCTATTGCTTTCGCTGCGGCTGCTTGAAGAACGCCGCCGCCAGCTCGCTTTGCGTGATTAACGGGGCGGGCTGGGTTCGGCGCCTCGAGCATCTTCGGCCGGCGGACGGTCCTGTCGGCGGGCGCGTCGAGGTAGTGCAAGGGCACGGCGTCGAGTTCGATGCCGGCATACTCGGGATGCCGCCGCTGCGGAACATGCGGAAGCAGCCGGGCAATGCCGGCAAGATAGCCGGCGAGATGATGATCGGCCAGCCAATCGAATTCCCCCAGCTTCAAGTGCGGATCTTCATTGTCGCGATGGGCCCGCTGCACGTGCTTGGCGTGCTTGACGAGCTTCCGCTTCTTTTCTTTCCAGTGGCGCTCATGTTCGAGCATATTGCCTTCGGGCGTGAGCAGCTTCAAGTGCCCGACATGATGATAGCACCAGCGCAGGGGCAAGTGGGGCACCAGGTCGTTGTTGTTCACGAAGCGGTAGTTGTGCACGCGATAGGCGTCGCGGAAACTGCGGTCGCCGGGCCGCGGCGAACCGTACGTGTAGACGGCGCGGACCGGAAAACCCTCGACCAGCAAGCGGTGGGCGACAAGCGTGGCCATGGCCCCGCCGAGGCTATGGCCCGTGACCAGGATCGGCAGTCGGCGGTCCAAGGCGGTCAGCAGCACGCGGACCGTGGGATACACGGCGTCGGTCGCGTGGGCAAAGCCGAGATGGACCAGGCCCGGGAAGATGCCGTGGCGGATGAGGGCCGTCTTGACGTCCGTCAGGACGTTGCCGATCGACTCGGTGCCGCGAAAGGCGACGATCGCCACGTTCTTCTGCGCGGCGACGAATCCATGGTACGCGCCGCACTCGAAGTTGCGAATCGAATCGCCCAAACCAAGGGTCTCCGGCCCACTGCCCGCTCCCTGGTAGGCCGCCAGGCTGCACTGGCACAGATAGTACCCGTTCCTCAAACTGAAACCGACCGCTCGGGAGTCACTGTCGATGATGACCACGGCGACTGCTCCTTCGACATCCTGCTTTGGCCTGCGGCGCGTTCGGCCTGTTCAGGCATGTTCGCCGCCGCTTTACCTGTTTGCGCTCTTTCGGGTCCGGGTGGGCCAGCAAGTTCGGCGCGGGTCCCAAGTTCGGCGAGGGTCCCAAGTTCGGCGAGGGTCTCCCGACCCCGCCGAAACGTCCGACCGAAGGTCTCCCCATTCGCCGGGAGACCTTCGGTTGGCGGTGTGGCTCGGTCAAAGACCGGCCACAACAGCGAGGCGGGCTAAAGCCCACCCTGTGCGGAAAGTGCGATTTTTCGCGCGGAGTGTACCAACTTGCTTGCGATCGACCAAGGCCAACTGACCTTGCCGCCGGCAACAATTTTGGTTATCCTCCCCCACCCGGACTATTCACGGCGTACTAGCATGGCGCACTCTGCGCCGCGATCGCCGGGCAGCGAACAATCCGGTAGAAAAGATGTCGGCTGTTTTCAGGGAAGATCGCGGAACCGTCAAATCCACAGCAACCGGTGGCTCGCCGGCGACGCGCGGCCGTCGACCATGGGTACATGGTGCCCGCGAGCGGCACGCCCGTTGGATCATGATATTCCTGGCGGTGGGCATTGCGACCCGGCTGATCCGCTACCTCCTGCGGTTTCCGCTTTGGGGCGATGAGGCCATGCTGGCCATGAACTTCCTCGATCGCGATTACGCCGGCCTCATACGGCCGCTGGACTTCCACCAGGTTGCCCCGCTGCTGTTTCTATGGATTGAGCTGACGGCCGTCAAACTGCTGGGATTCCACGAGTGGTCGCTGCGACTCTTTCCCCTGCTCTGCAGCATTGCCAGCATGTTCCTCTTCCATCGCCTGGCGCGGCTGCTGCTTCGCGGCACGGCGTTGGTTCTGGCGGTGGGAATTTTCGCAGTAACCTACTCTGGGCTGCGGTATGCGGCGGAAGTCAAGCCATATAGCGGCGATCTGCTGATCTCGACGCTCTTGCTCCTGCTGGCGGTGCGCTGGTGGCGGCAGCCCGACGACACCCGCTGGCTTTGGGCGATGACGGCCGCCGTGCCGCTGGCCCTCGGCCTGTCGTACCCGGCGGTTTTCGTCGCCGGCGGCGTGAGCGTAGCCGTAGCGGCTGTGTTGCTGGGCACGCGGTCGCGCCGCGGTTGGTGGGGCTGGACGGCGTATAACCTGGCGCTGGCCGGCAGTTTCCTCCTCTGGTATCGGCTTTCCACCGGGAGCCAGGCCGGGGCGGAGTTGGACGCCATGACCCGCATGTGGGGCGAGACCTTTCCGCCCCGCGATTCGCTCGTCAGCCTGCTCGCCTGGCTGGCGCGGGTCCACGCCGGGCCCCTGCTGGCCGTACCGGTCGGCGGCGACAATTGGGGAAGCATCGGAACGACGCTGCTTTGCCTCGTGGCCGTAGGCGCCCTGATTCGCCAGGGCCGCTATCGACTGCTCATGCTTTGTTCCGCCCCATTTGCCTTGAACCTGATCGCCGCTGCCATGCGCCGCTTTCCCTACGGCGGTCATATGCGGTTGGCCATGCACCTGATGCCGTTGATCGCGATTCTGGCCGGCGTCGGCGCGGCGGCCGTCTTCCGCTGGCTCGACACTAACCCGAAGCGCAAGCGTGGGAAAGGTCTGCTGCCCTCGCTTGCGCTGCGGGTTGGTATCATTTTCAGCCGCGCGAAGTCCCCATGGACCTCCTCGCCACCTCGGCCGGCGGAGGGCTTCCGTGCGGAGCACTTGACCTGGCCCGTCGCCACGGCGATCGGCGTGTTGCTCTTGCTGAGCGGTGCTGTCGGTGGTCCGTGATTTCTGCCTGCCGGGCAAAGAGCAGCAGGAAATCCGCAAACGGGACTTCGCCGTCTGGTTCTGGGGCAGCATGGAACGGGATCATGAGGTGGCCTCGATCAGCACCGGCCTGAAGCAGGTGTTTCCGCCGCCGGGCGTCTCGTGGCAGCGTTGCGTTTCTTCGCAGTTCCTCTGCAACGAGCGGATCTATTCGCCCCGGCAGGCCCGCGGCCAGGCCCTCGATTTCAACCGCGTATCGCGGCAGCGTCCGCTGGCCTGTGTGCAATACTGGTCGCACCTGACGCCCTACGATCAGACGGCCTTTGATCGCTGGCTGGACGAGATGCGACAGCGCTACGACTTGATTGCCAAGCAGAACTACCCGATGCTACAGGACAACGACGACGACCGGGTGCCGGAACCGCCCGACCGCGTCGAGGTCTACGAGTTCGTGCCCAAGGGAGAGCGGCTTGCCGGCGGACAAGATCAATCGAGGTAATTGAGGAACACGTCCTCCGAAAGCGTTCGCAAGGCCGCCACCCCAAGCTCGTCCAAGCCGCGCCGCTTGCCGACGGCGTTCCAGGGGCCGATGCCTTGCAGGTCCGGCATGACTGCCACGAGTTGATCGACCAGCTTCTGGGCCAGCGTGCGTGTGGCCTTGCAGTCGGCCTGCTCCAGGAGGGCCAGGGCCGTTTTCATCAGACGCACCAACTGGGCGCGCTGCAAGAGCGGATGCGAAAGCGAGTCCTCCGGCTCGATCAGCAGTTCCGCGATGGGCACATCAAGGACCTTCTGCCACTCGCAAAGCACGCTCAGCGGCAAATCGCTGGTTTCTTCTTCTTGCCGGCGAAGCTCCGCAATGTCCACTTTCAAACGCCGCGCCAACATGCGGCGCGATATGCCCTGCAAGCGGCGAACCGTTGCCAGCCGGTGCAAAGGGCGGTGAGTCGCGGGAAAACTAGTTTCCCCATCAACACGGGTGTCTACACAATCAACGATGCTCATGACCCATTCCTGCCGCGGTCATGACCGGCGGAGAACTGTCACAAGTTGTTACCCGAAAACCGAAACGGCCGAAGCATTCAAGTTCTCCAAGCGGTCATGAACCAAGCTTCCCCGAGGCGGCGCGACGAATCTATTCTGCGAACGGTCGAAAATGAGCCAAGCATTTCCGTCTGGCGACGGTTTGTATCATTCCCAGTCGTGCCAGCTATAAACTCCTCGCGTCGCACTACCGGACCCGTCGGCGAACGCCGAATGCAGGTCCTCGCATTGCCCGCAGAACCCTATGCCTCTTCCATTGCCTTGGGCTCAAGAGAATAGTAGTCCTGCCGAAAACGTTGGAACCCGACCCGAACCTGTTCAATTCGCCCGAGGCCCTTGGTCGCGTTCTGCAACGAAACGTATTTCGAAGAGCGTTTCTGAGAAAGCTCCCCTTCCACTTAACATGATACACAAGCCGGCAAGCATTTGCAAATCGGATCCGTCATGTCGTTTTTTCCGCAACGGCTAAACGGCGACGGTTAGCGGCAAGCATGGGCTGGTTCTTTTTTCTCTCGAATTGCGCAGAGGCGCAATGTGGCATGGCAATCGCGCAATTCGATGCCGCTCGGAACGAGAACGCAATCACCAACATGGCGGGGTTTGATAAATGCGGAAATATGGCCTTAATCGTAACCTTGCCAACTGCTCAGCAATTCGCTCGGTTGGCAAGCCGTATCTGCGCCGCGGAAGATAATACTAACCCGAGCGGGTAGCATGCCGGACACCATGTACCCATGGTGCCCGGCATGCTGCCCGATTCAGGTTAGTTACGCCCCCGCTCAAACCGGCAAACGCCACCAGTTGAGGCACAAGCCGAAACCGAGCGCGGCGAAGATCGGCGCTGCCATGAGAACCGTGGCCAGCAGCGCCGTCCAAACGATCGCAAACAAGGATAACGGCAACTCGGGCGGACCCCCACCAAGTCCTTCCGATGTCCTGGCAACGCCAAAGATCGAGCGATAAAGCGCCAAACAGAACACAACCAGCCACAATTGGCAAAAGGGATCGACCATAGAGGATTCCAGCAGATCCCGCGCTAATGTCATTGGCGGGCGAGGGAAACCAAAGAGGCGAGCAAAATCGCTTGACACTTTCAGCATCCCGCGGACTGCCATGCAAAGAATCGTCGCTGCGACAAACAGCGCTACAAGGCGATGCTCGTGCAAGTAAGCCGCGGGCCGCTGCCGCCAGTTCCATCGGGGATCAGATACCAGCGTTTTCGCGGCGGGAGTCATCCGCCGGGCAGCCGCCGTCACGAATAGGACCACCAGCAGCAACCCGAAGAACCATCGGTTGATCGGAGCGATTTCAATGACCTCAGCGAAACACGGCGAAACTCCCTTAAGCCCGCGCACCGCCAACCAAACTGGATGGATGGCTGTCAGCGCCAGGCTGATGCCGAGGGCGGCGACGGCAATTGCACGGGTGCGGCGCCCCCGGCTCCAGCACGATATCAGTTTCCGAAGGCAAAACAGATCCAGCAAGACGAAGCCGCTGGCGGCCAAGGCCCAGCCGAAGAACGACCACGCGCGGGCGTCCAAAGAGAGCCACGCGGTATCCGCAGGACCTGGCGGCCTTCCCATCGCCATGCCGGCACAGGCGATATGAACCTGCCCATAAATGAAAAACCGCTCACGTAAGAGAATTGCGACGAAGCGCGATGATGGCAAGGGCCGCCAAGAGAACGATCGCGCCGTTCCATCGTCGTGGCGATGCCCGAGACGGACTGCGTTCCATGCTGCCGAATACGAGCAACAAGCACATCGCGAAGATTGCCCTTCGCAAAGACTCGTGTCCCAATGGCCCCAAAAACCAGAAATCGTCCGCAGTGCCGGCGAGGGCAATCCGGTTTGTCGCCAGCAACTCCATCAAGACAAAGTGGCCGACCAGAAGTATCACCAAGGTCCCACGCCAGAGAATTGCGAACCACCAGCCAAACCGCTGGTTCGCCGAAAGGCCGGTCGTTTGGCGAAGGGTGCGGCAAAGATCTGCGACTTGGTTGATCAGGCCGATGACGATAAACGTCGTGGCGACGGCAAACAGTCCGTCTTCCAATCTCGCATTCTTGAGACATCCGACGGAAAAGCCGACCGCAATAACCGCAGTCGTCAGCAACAACCCGCGGATACTGAACTGGAACCGTTGCGTGGACGTATTAGCCAGCATCGACTTGATTCTTGCACACATCGCAAAGCTGCACAACAGGCCAACCAGGAGGACCGAGCGCTCGATTGTCCCGCCCGGGCGCCACGTACTCGTGGTCGGCGGGATTCGCAGCATCAAGACCGGCTAAAGCCGGGACTACGAGCGGCCTTGCAATGCTCCTGACAATTAACCCCGGTTGTGAGATGCTATACTGACCGAACTGGGAGCAACGAGTGAACGCGGGACCTTCTACTTCAATCCTTGAGAACGGCCAAGCACGACGGGCCCACCTGATTGGCATCGCCGGTTCCGGCATGCGGGCCTTGGCGCGCGTCCTTCTTGAAAAGGGTTGGCGGCTGAGCGGGTCGGACCCGGCCATCACCATGGACGATCCGCTGTTGAAGGCAGGCGTCTGTTGCTTCTCCGCACATGCGGCCCAGCAGTTAAGCGGGGACGTCGAGTGCGTGATCCACAGCAGTGCCATTTCGGCCGCCAATCCCGAACTGCGCCGCGCTATAGAACTCCGCATTCCTGTCCACAGCTATGCCGAGATGCTCGGCCAGTTGATGCAGGGGCGTCACGGCCTGGCGGTCGCCGGGACCCACGGCAAGTCGACCGCCACGGCCATGGCCGCCGAAATCCTCGTGGCCGCGGGCTGCGATCCTACGGTAATCTACGGCGCTGCCCCCCGAGGCGGGAACGACGGCGGCCGGGCAGGCAAAGGACATGCCGTTCTTGTCGAGGCTTGTGAATTTCGCCGGAATTTCCTGCACCTTCGCCCCCACGACGCGGTAATCCTGAACATCGAGACGGACCATTTCGATTGCTACGACTCCCGCGAGGCCCTCGAATCGGCATTCGACCATTTTGCGGCCCTGCTGCCGGCCGACGGCCGCTTGATTGTGCCGTTCGGCGACGCAACCGGGGCACCGGGGCACCGGGGCACCGGGGCACCCGCTTGTGGGTCACGTGTCGCTGCCACAGCGGCCTGCCGGATCGAGACATTTGGGCAGGACGAACTGGCCGACTGGGTGGCTGCCGGCATACAGAGCCAACGAGGGCGATATGGCTTCGATCTCATTCACCACGGCCGAACGCTAGGCCGGGTTGAGCTTTCCGTATTGGGGCGGCACAACGTCTTTAATGCATTGGCTGCTGCTGCGCTGGTGGCCGACTGCCATGTGCCGCCGCCGGAAAAAACTAATGCGGGACGATCGAATTGCTCCCTGCTCCCGGCTCCCTGCTCCCTAATTGCCGGACTTTCGCAATTTCGCGGTCTACGACGCCGGTTGGAGCCGCTGGGAACGGCGGGCGGGGTCAGCTTTTGGGACGATTATGCCCACCACCCCAGCGAAATTTCCACGACCCTGCAAACCATTCGCGAAGTCGAGCCCGACGCGCGGGTTTGCTGCCTGTTTCAACCCCACCAGGCGTTACGGACGGCACGTCTACTGGACGAACTGGCCTTGAGCCTGCAAAATGCCGAGAGGGTGTTGATAGCCGACATCTTTCGTGCTCGAGAGGGCCCCCCCCAACCGGGCGAGATTACGGCCGCGGATCTCGCCGCGCGGACCAAGGCCCTGGGGCAAGATGTGCCGGGCTTGCACGCCCCTGTGGATATCCAACAGTTTCTCCAGACCCAATTGACTCCGGGCGATGTGTTGGTCGTCATGGGAGCGGGCGATATCGGAAGGATAGGTTATGGTCTCATGGACTGGTTTCGAGAACATCGTGCGGCAGGGTGAACCCCTGGCGATGCACACCTGGTTTCAGTTGGGCGGGCCGGCGGAATATTTCGCCGAGCCGGAGAATTCCGACCAACTGCTCGCCCTGCTGCGGCGGAGCCACGAAGAAGGGGTCGAGGTCCGCGTCCTGGGCCAGGGCTCGAATGTCCTCATCCGCGACGGGGGCGTGCCGGGACTGGTCCTGCGGCTGACGTCGCTGGAGTTCGGCCGGATCGCGATCGACGGCCAGCGGGTCACCGTCGGCGCCGGCGCGAACCTCGGGCGCCTAGTCACGACCACCGTGCACCGCGGTCTGGCCGGCATGGAAATGCTCGTCGGCATTCCCGGCACCGTGGGCGGGGCCCTGCACGGCAATACCGGCTCGCACGGGGGCGACATCGGACAGTGGGCCGCCTCGGCGACCGTGATTACCGCCGCTGGAGAGATGCACGAGCGCACGCGCGACGACCTCGTCTTCGGCTATCGCGAAAGCAGCCTTGACGAGCCGGTGATCCTGGAGGCCACGCTCGTGCTGGAAGAAGATGATCCCCGCGCGTTGGCCAGGCGCATGCAGAAACAGTGGATCATGAAGCGGGCCAATCAGCCCATGGGACACCAGTGTGCCGGCTGCATCTTCAAGAACCCGCGCGGGGCCAGCGCCGGCGAGTTGATCGAGAAGTCCGGCCTGAAGGGGACCCGCATCGGCGGCGCGGTGGTCAGCGAGCGTCACGCGAACTTTATCATCGCCGAGCCCGATTGCACGAGTCAGGATGTACAGCGATTGATCGACCTGGTGCGTGGCCAGGTGAACGACCGCATGGGAGTGCGTCTGGAATTGGAAGTGGAGATCTGGTGAGCGTGGTTTAGCCCGGACGGGGCACCGGCTTGCGGGTCGCGGCTACGGCTACGGCGACGGTGCCAACGAGTGGAAGCGGCAATCTCATGAGCGCAGCAAAGAAGACATCCGTGCCGATTGTGCCGCCTTGGTTGCGGCATACGGTGGTCATGTTGTTTGGCCCGGGCCGTACGGTCACGCTGGCGGTGCTGCTGGTGGCCGGCTTTTCTGGCGGCGCCTGGGCCGTCTGGCGGCACGTGGAGAAGCATGTCGAGAATTCTCCCGACTACCGGGTGAGCGTCGATCAGATCACGATCACGCCGCCGCCCGAGTGGGTTCGCAGCGACGTGCGTGCCGAGGCCTTCCGCACGGCCAGTTCGCCCGACCGGCCGCTTTCGAGTCTTGACGACAACCTGTCGCAGCGGATCTTCATGGCCTTTTCGCTGCACCCTTGGGTGGCCAAGGCCACGGTCACGAAGCGTGCCCCGTCGCGGGTGAACGTCGACCTTGTCTATCGCCGGCCGGTTTGCATGGTGGAGGTTGCCAACGGTACGGCGGTCGATCTGTTGCCCGTCGATGGCGAAGGCGTATGGCTTCCCGGCGAGGATTTTTCGCCCAAGCAGAAGGAGTCGTACCCCTGTCTAGCAGGCGTCGATCGCCGGCCGATTCAGCCCGTGGGGCATGCCTGGGGCGACACGCGGGTCGTCGATGGCGCGGCGATTGCGGCCGCGCTCTTGCCGGTTTGGCGGCAGCTCAAGTTGTATCGCATTCAGGCGGCGGCGCAGCCTTCGCCGCCGGGCGATCCGGGTCCGACCTACGAGCTTTACACGCGAGCGGGCACGCGGATCGTGTGGGGCAGCGCCAGCGGCAGCGCCGCGTTGGGCGAGCCAACCGCAGCCGAAAAGGCCGCCCGGCTGGTGCAGTACGCGGCGGCCCACGGAAGTCTCGACGCCGCCCCGTCGCTCGATGTCCGCCGGATCCCGCCGGCCGGGGCCGGGAGTAAGTAAGGATCGGGCGAAGAACGACTTCAGCAACTAAGCAAGGGTGGCTGGTGGCTGAGAGGGCACCATTTACTCATGGTCGGCGAAGCTCTAATTAGTTTGCGGTATCCTCATGCCACCCTTTGGATGCATTGCTTTGCTGCTTTGGCTTGGTATAATCAGGTCAGAAGGCCCGTTTGCGGTTGTTGCTTCAATTCTAACTCGCCGCTGCCTGCTGGCGTGAACGATAGCACGACAAGCACGGGCCTTCGCTTTTTCTTGGCCAAACCACTTATTGCCGAGCAGTTGCTTGCGGGCACTACCCAGCGGAAGTAGAATCACGCCTTAGGCGTGCGTTCCCGGCCGCCGAGGCCGGGAGGGTGTTCGGTAGTGATGGTTACGCTGGTGACGGCTGACCAGTGCGAAGGTAGGGCAGAACATGAGCAATCGTCTTCGTACCGAAAGGCACGCCGAGTTCTTAGTGGTTCATTTCCTCGATCGGCGGATCCATAACGACCTGGCAATTGGTGGTTTGGGGGATGAACTTTATGCCGTCATTGCCCGTCCAGACTGTTCAAAGCTCGTTCTGAACTTCTCGGTCGTGGAGTTTCTCTGCAGTGCTATGTTCGGCAAACTGCTTTCCGTCAAGAAAACGATGGCCGAAAAGGGCGGCCTGCTCAGATTATGCGAGATATGCCCCAACATTCGTCTGATTTTCCGGCATACTCACCTTGATCAAATCTTGGATATTCGAGATACCGAGACCGAGGCTTTGGAGTCGTAGCACGGCCCTTCCCGGCAAGTCCAAGATAGAAGGACAGTCAACATGCCAAAAGAAGCCCACGAATCCAACAAAGAAGCACTTCGGGAATTGACCCGAATCCTTGAGAGGAATGCATTACCACTCGACGGAGATCGCGGCCGTGGTCAGCCCGGCGCCGACGGAGCAGAGCACGAGCTTGTCGTCGGGCCGCAGGCTGCGTTGCACGTCGGTCAAGGCCAAGGGGATGCTGGCACTGGAAGTGTTGCCGACGTTCTCGACGTTCATGAAGAAACGGTCGAAGGGAATGCCGCTGCGCTTCGCCGCGGCCTTCAGGATGCGACCGTTGGCCTGGTGCGGAATTACCCAGCGGGTGTCTTCCGGCCTCCAGCCGCTCTCGGCCACGGACTGGTGGATCAGCGTGGAAAAACTCTCCGTGGCGAAACGGAACAAGGCGTGGCCATCGATGCGGATCCACGGATCGCCATGCCCGTTGGGCAAGAGGTAACCGGGGGCCTCGCGGCGGGCCATGTGAATGCCCCGGCTATTGCCGCCGATCTGCACGTGACGGATGCGATGGCCCGTCGTGCCGGCCGAAATGATCGCCGCCCCCGCGCCGTCGCCGAAAAGGAAATAGGCGTTCCGATCGGCCGCATCCAAGAGCCGCGACTGCATCTCCACGCCCACCGTTAGCACGTGGCGTGCCAGTCCCGAGAAAATCATTCCCCGCGCGGTCGCCACGGCGAAGAGCCAGCCGCTGCACGCGGCGTTGAGATCGAAGGCCGGCACGGTCGGCAGACTGAGGCGCTCCTGGAGTATCGCCGCCGTGGAAGGGATAGCCATGTCGGGCGTGGTGGTGGCCACGATAATCGCGTCGATATCGCGGGTGTCCAGCCCCGAGTTGCGAATGGCCTCCAGCGAGGCCTTGAAGGCCATGCCGGAAGGCCGCTCGTCGTCGTCGGCCCAGCGTCGCTGGCGAATGCCCGTGACCTCGTAGACGTACTGATCGCTCAGTTCGGGGAAGCCCTTTACCAACTCGGCATTCGTGACCACGCGTGACGGCAAATAACCGCCCACGCCCTGGATGACCACGCCCTCGCCGCGATCGCGCTGGGCGGCTGCCAGAACGGCGGACGCCGACGGCACGGAAGGGGCGCCCGCTCGCGGATCGCGGCTGGCCGCGGGTGGAATCCACTCCCGCATGGCCGCATCGCTGGTCTCGATTTCCAGCACGGGCTCGACAAGCGGTACGGTCTCGCCTTCTATGCGCATGACGTGAATGACCTGCCCGGAACAGGGGGCTTCGAAGTCGAAGACCGACTTGGCGCTGTCGATTTGGGCCAGGATCTCTCCGCGCTGAAAACGGTCCCCTTCGGCGACGCGCCATTCAATGATGGTCGCCTCGGTCTCGCTTGCCCCTTGGGCCGGCAAGTACAGCGGCATGCGAAAGGGGATTGCCTCCATGAAAGCCCCGCCTCTACGGTTTTCCCTTACGTGGGTGATTCGCGGTCGTCAATGTGTCCAGTACACGTCGGTAGGCTGTGTTATAGACCTTCAGGCGACCTTTCGCAACCTGTCCGCTGCTAAAATCGCCATGATCGTTCTGCAGATTCTCTCCTGACTGGGGCGACAAGCCGTCTCCAGTTCGGGGGCGAAAGGGATAGGAACGTCGGGCGTGGAAATCAGCTCGGGGGCTGTCTTCAGCGACGTGAAGCACTCCCGCGCCAAGAGCGAAATCAGCCGGTCGCCCAGACCTTGCGTCTCGCCCGATTCCTGCACGACCAGCAACCGGCCCGTCTTCTTCAGCGACTCGGCAATGGGCCCGACATCCAGCGGCTGTAAGACCAGCGGGTTCCAGACCTCGACCGAGCAGCCCGACTGGGCCGCCGCGGCCAATGAGCAGGGGACCATGGCGCCAAGGGCGACGAGCGTCAGATCGGTTCCTTCTGTATAACGCCGCGGCCGCCAAACGGCCTGAAGGTTGCCGTCGAAATCGATGTCGCCGCTGCGGCTCCAGTAGAGCAGCTTGTGTTCGAAAACGAGGCACGGATTGGGATCGTAGAATCCGGCCAGCAGGACTTCATAGGTTTCTTGAGGCGTGGCCGGATAGAGCAGCTTCAGCCCAGGGAAACGCGACCACAGCCCTTCGAACTCGCCGGAGTGGAACGCGCCCACGGTCATACCGCCGCCGCAGGGCAGCCTCAAGAGCATCGGCGCCGCACAACCGGTGCGGAAGTACCAGGTACCAGCGTTCAGGCCGAGTTGGGTCACGGCCTCGGTCGAGAAGTCTGCGAATTGGAACTCGATGATGGGCTCGGCCCCGGTCTGGGACGCGCCCAGCGCGAAGCCGATGATGCTCGACTCGGCTATCGGCATGTCGATCACGCGATCGGCCCCATAGCGATCGACCAGGCCCTTGCAGGTCTTGAAGGCGGAACCGTAAGCGCCAACGTCCATGCCGGCAAGGAAAGCGGTCGGCCGGTTCGCCAGCAGAAAGTCGAGGGCCATGTTGACGGCATCGCCATTCTTGACGCCCTTCACCTGGAAGGGTTTTAGCATTTGTAATGGCCGCTGGCTTCCCACTGCCGGCCAACCTTCGGATGGTGCCCGGAACGGGGCAGAGAGTGAGGGCCGGCGTAGTGGAATCGATTCGATCGCCGCCTCGCGATCGACCAGCACCCCGGCATCGTCAGCGTTGTCGGCCAAGATCGCCGCCTCGGCATGCACCGGCCAATGCTGCGGCGCGTGCGGCCGGCCGATGGCCAAGGCCTGCGCGACCGCGTCGTGGATTTCCGCCTCAACGGCCTCTTCGATGCCGGCAATCGATGGTTCGCTAAGGCCACAAACGTCGGCCAGGCGTTGTCGCGTCTGGAGGAGGGGGTCGTCCTTTCGCCAGCGCTCCATCAATTCGGCCGGAACGTAAAGGCCCTTGTCGTAGGCGGCATGACCGCACAAGCGAAGCGTCTCGCACTCCAGCAATACCGGCGACGGCGATGCTTCCATGGCGTCGAGCGCTTCGCAGACTGTCGTGTAGACCATCCATGCATCGGTGCCGTCGATCGTGCGGCCGGAGATGCCGTAGCCGATGGCCCGATCGGAGAGCCGCTGGCAGTTGTACTGCACGCTCGTCGGCGTGGAAAAGGCATAATGATTGTTTTCGATCAGGAACAGGACCGGGACCTTATGGACCGAGGCAATATTGAGCGATTCGTGGAACTCGCCCGTGCTGGTGCCGCCGTCGCCGATCACCGCCAAGCCGAAGACCCGCTCGCCATGGCGGCGTGCCGCCCAGGTCCCGCCCACGGCCACGCTGAGCATCTTGCCCAGATGACTCATCATGGGGAGCCTTCGCGAGGCCGCGTCGCCATGATGGCAATTGCCCTCGCAGGCGTGCGTCGGGCTGTCGGCGTTGGCCAGGTATTGGCAAAGGAGCCGGTAGGGAGTCGCGCCCATCGCCAAGTGGGCGACCAAGTCGCGATGCAGCAACGAAACCACGTCGCTGCCGGGCCGCAAAGGCATCGACATGCCGACCGCGGTCGCCTCGTTGCCGAAGCTCATGGTGACGGTGCCTTTGACGTATCCCTTTTGGAACAATTCCAGCAACCGCTCTTCCAGGCGCCGGGAGAGGAACATCAAGGAATACGCGGCCCGATAGAACGACTCGCGCCCCAGCCGGTGGGGCCAGCGAACCAGTTCCACGGCATATTTGCCGTCATCCGAAGGCAGGGCCGCGATTCTTGGCAAGATGGGACTCCAAGGCTCCACAGCCGGACCAATCGTATTATGCGGATCGGCTGTCAAGGCATCCGTTCCAGGGTTATATAGATGTAATGCCACGGTTCTTCCGATCTTTCCACACGGCGGACCCCAGAATGGAGTGCCGGATTGTAGCGTGACGAGTGCGGCGTGTCACGGGCAAGTTGGTCGAATTGCCCTTCGGTAGTCTCATCGGGGGGTGGCAGGGTCAAACTTTACTTAAAACGCATTCTTCGCGCAGACGTTTCCGTGGGAAATATCGGTAAAACTGGAAGTCAAGGAGAACTCGGCGGCCGGGTGCTGCGAACAGGCAAAAAACGGCGGTTTAGAGAAATATCTTGGGGCGCGAAGTGGTCGAAAAGGGGAGGACGGGCCTTGCCAAGGCCCCGGCCGGTTATTAATATAACAATTCCGACGAATTCCTCGGTAGCTCAGTCGGTAGAGCAAGCGGCTGTTAACCGCTGGGTCGTAGGTTCGAGTCCTACCCGGGGAGCTAGATGTAAGTCCCGCCGAATCCTTGACTTAGGATACCTGCCGGCGTTCGGCAGTGCGGCTCACAGGTCCTGAAAAGAGTAGTACCGGTACTACTTTCAGGACTGATAGGAGCTGCACCCATGCCAAAAGCCCGCCCGCGCACGCCGAAATATCGGCACTACAAGCCCAAGAATCTCGCCGTAGTCAGGATCGCCGGTCGCGATCACTATCTCAGAAAATACGGCAGTCCGGAAAGCTATGAGCGATATGACCGGCTGATCGCGGAGTGGCTCGTCGCGCGTCACCAGGCCCCCGCCGCCAATGGTTTGGCGTCTGCTTCCTCGGCTGCTCGATCCATTACCGTCAACGAACTGGTCCTGGCCTATTGGCACCACGCCAAGCAGCGCTATGTCAAGAACGGCCAGCCCACGAGCGAGATCCGCAGCTTCAAGACGGCCTTGCGCCCAGTCCGGCAGCTCTACGGCTCCGTGCCGGTCACCGACTTCGGCCCGCTGGCCCTGGTGGCCTGCCGCGTGAAGTTGATCGAAGTCGGAATCTGCCGGAAGCGGATTAACCAGCACATCGGCCGTATCCGCCAAATGTTCAGGTGGGGCGTCGGCCGCGAACTTGTGCCCGAAACCGTGTGGCGTGCCCTTCTCGCCATCGAGGGCCTGCGGATCGGTGAGGCGATCGAGAGGCCACCGGTAAGAGCTGTGTCGGACGAACGCATCGCCGCCATCGAGCACTTCGTCACGCCGCAGATTTGGGCCATGGTCAACTTGCAGATCTGGTCGGCATGTCGCCCTGGCGAGGCGTGCATCATCCGGGCCATCGACATCAACATGCAGGGCAACATCTGGGAATACCGGCCGCATTCTCACAAGGGGGAACATCACGGCAAGGAGCGCGTGATCTACCTTGGGCCGCACGCCCAGGAGATCATCAAGCCCTGGCTCACGACGGATCTTCACGCCTACTTGTTCTCACCCAAGGAAGGCCGTGCCTGGTGTCAGGCCCAACGAGCCAAGCATCGGAAAACGCCAAAGCCCAAGAAGGAGCGGAAGTTCCAACGGAAGTCGCAGCCGCAGCGGGCTCCGGGTGAACGCTACAACGTCCACGCCTACGACCACGCGATCTGCCGTGGTTGCGAATTAGCTTTCGGCATGCCTGCGGAACTGCGAAAGATTTCCAAGCATTTGGATGCCGATGAGCGGAAGCGGCTGGGCGGGTTGGCTACCGAGTGGCGTGAGCGGCACTGCTGGCACCCGAACCAGCTCCGGCACACGGTGGGCACCCGCATCCGTGCCGCCTACGGGATCGAACTGGCCAGGGTTATTTTGGGCCATAGCTCGGTGACGACGTCGCAGATCTACGCCGAAATCGACCGCGAAAAGGCCAAGGAGGTCATGGGGAAGATGGGATGATGGTGGAGGGCAGTATCGGGGTAGGATGCCCCCATTGACCATCGACTATTCCCGAAACATGATTGTAATCGTGGCGTCGAGGCGGCCCAGGTGGCGATGGCTCCAGCAGGATGAGCGGTGTCACCAAACACTGGTGATCCAGCCGTTGGGACGCAGCGTCCACAAGACCGATCCGCGTGATGCGAAAGCCTTGAGTGAACGGCTGTGGGTCAATCGTGACCGTCTGCTCCGCGGGGATCGCGTTCAAGGCGTGCGGACCGTGCTGCTGCCAAGCGAGGAACAGCAGGCCGACCGGCATCTGACGCAACTCCGGCAACGACTCGTGCTCAAGCGGACACAAACGCTCAACCAGATCTGATGTGGAGCTCCACATCAGATCTGTGAAGCTCCGAATTATGTGAAGTTAGCCATTGTTTTTCTTGCGGAGATTCCTCCGTTCTAGGCGTCTTTCTCAGCCGCGTCGAGTTTGAACTCCACATAATCTTCGTCTATGACAACCTCTGATAAGCCTCGATGGGCGAGGCGAAAATAAGGAGGTTATCACGGTGTTGGAACAAGTTTTCAAGTGTCCGAGGACACTCGTCAGGCTTCGGAGCGCCCATTGGGGAAGCTCCTGGAGGAATTCTGCAAGTCGTTATTGGATCGTGGGTTCAGGCGTGGGATTACCCGGCGTCATGTGAGGAATGCCTCGCATTTGAACGAGCATCTTCGCCGCCCGAGGAGCCGCATGCGGCAAACGGTGACGGCGGGGGAAATTGAGGGGTTCTTCGACGAGTACGCCGCGCGGTGCCGCGACCGCGGGCTCTCGGAAGGCCACCTGCGTCGCGTGCGGCGGTCGGTCAAGCTTTTTGCCGAGCACCTCCGTCAGGAGGGACGTTTCGTGGCCCCGGCGACACACGCGATCTATCAGCCGCTGCTGGACGCGTATCTGCAGTGGATGCGGTGTTATCAGCACGCGGTGCCGGGAACGCTTGATTTGCGGGCGCGTTCCCTGACTCAATTTCTCCGCTGGCTGGGGCCGGATGCCGTGCCGCGCCGTTTGGCGTGTCTGAGTTGCGAAAAAGTCGAGCAGTTCATCCTGGCTTATGCCGCCGACAAGGGCCGGGCGGCCCGGCGAGCCATGCAATCGGCCTTGCGGACCTTCTTGCGGTTCGCTTTGCACGAGGGTTACCTTCGGCAATCGCTGGACCGCGCCGTTCCCACGCTGCGGACCTACAAATTGGCCACCGTTCCGCACAGTCTCAGCGAGCAACAGGCCCAAGACGTGCTGCGAGGCATCGCGCGTGACACGGAAGTCGGGCGACGGGATTACGCCATCTTGCAGTTACTCTGGACCTATGGGGTGCGGGGCGGACAGGTGCGCGCCCTGTGTCTGGAAGAAATCGACTGGGTGCAGAACCAGATTCTCTTCAAGGCCGCCAAGCACGGCAAGGACGTTCGCGTGCCAATGACGTTGGAGGTGGGGGAGGCCGTCTTGGATTATCTGCGAAACGGCCGTCCGGCCTGCTCCTTTCCGGAAGTCTTTCTGACCAGCTGTGCTCCCTATCGTCCCTTGCCCCATTCGAGCTCGCTTTCGACCCTTGTCGAGCGTCGTCTTCGTGCTGCGGGCATCGACCTTCCCAGCGCGGGCACCCATGCCTTCCGGCACGGTTTCGCCACCCGCATGCTCCAGCAAGGCTGCCCGCTGAAGGCGATCGCGGACATGCTCGGCCATCGCAATCTGAGCACCACGTTCATCTACACCAAGGTGGATTTCAACGCCCTGAAGCAAGTGGCCTTGGAATGGCCGCAGGAGGTATCGCCATGAGCACACTGACGTTTCACAGTTGTCTGGCGGCCGAGTTACAACGCTTCGTCGATCTCCGGCGCGCGGCCGGTTCCAATTATCAGGCCCAAGCCCGATTGTTGTTGTACTTCGATCGGTTCCTGGCGCAACGGCAGGTGATGGAACCCCGACTGACGCGGGATGTCACTGAGGCCTATCAGCAAACGCTCGACCAACTCGGCCCGCGGAGCCGGGACAATCGCCGCAGCGTGGTCCGGCAATTCTGCGAGTACCTCTCGCGAACTGCCCCGGAGTGCTATATTCCCGAGCGCCGTCGCTGGATCCGCCCGCAAGACGCTGCGCTGGCCGTATATCTATAACGTCACCGAGGTGCAGAAACTCTTGGCGGCTGCCGCAGGGCTGCCACCTCCGACCTCGCTTCGTCCGCACACCTACCGGACGCTGCTGGGCCTCCTCTATTGCACGGGTATCCGTATTGGCGAAGCGTTCGCCTTGAACTTGGAAGACTTCCACGGCGAGGAGCAGAACCTGTATATCGCCGTGGGGAAGTTCCGTAAGGCCCGCTGGGTGTCCCTGAGCGGCACCGCCTGCGACGCCTTGCGCCAGTACGTGGAAAGGCGGCAGCGAGTAGCCCCTTGTGAGCCCGACGCACCGCTGCTGCTCAATCAGCGTCGTCATCGGTTGCAACACCCCCCCGTCTACAAGGCATTCCGACAACTCCTCAGCCAATGCGGGATTCCCCATCAGCCGGACGCCGGCCCGCGAATTCACGATCTGCGGCACACGTTCGCGGTCCACCGCCTCTTGGCCTGGTATCGCGACGGGCAGGACGTGAATGCGCGGCTCCCCTGGCTGGCCACCTATCTGGGGCACGTGAACATCCAGTCCACGCAAGTCTATCTTCGACAGCGTGTTCCCCGGGACCCACGCTACGAGCAAGTCTTTCTCAATGCCAACGCTTATCCGCTGACTCGCTTTGGTGTTCGGCATATCCTTCGCAAGCACGTGGCTCAGTCGCAAGGCAAGTGTCCCTCTCTTGCCAACAAGCGAGTGAGCCCGCACACTCTGCGGCACACCACGGCAATGCACCTGCTGCGATCGGGTAACGAGGTTAACATGGTGAGCTACTGGTTGGGCCACACGGACATCAACACCACGCACGTGTACGTGGAGATCGACATGGAGATGAAGCGACACATGCTGGAAAAGGCACCATCGCCTGCGGTGAACCGTGCCGCCCCGTGGCGGAAACCCGGCATCTTGGAGTGGCTCGACAGCCTGACCAAGCACCCGAGATTATGTGCAGCGAATCACGATGCCACGACGGAAAGCCGGCCGTCAACCGCCTAGAAACCGGCCCAGCTTCACATAATTCGGAGCTTCACATAACAGATCCACAAGATTCTCAGGCGCCACAACCTGGAGTGGGAACGGCCGACGAAGAGCATCCAGACCCGCAAGGTGACGGAGTGGTTGAAGACCTTGCCGCTGGGCCCGATGGACCGTTTGACCTTGAAGCAGTTGCTCGTGCAATGGCGGCTGTGGGAAGCACAACTCCTGGCGGTGGACGATCAGATTGCGGAACGATTCCTCGCCAACCCGGATGCCCAGTTGCTGGCGACGATGCCCGGCGTGAGCATGTACATCGCCCTGGCGATCGCCTGTCGGATCGCTCCCATCGGGCGGTTTCCGCATGGGCGGAGCCTGGCCAATTTCCTCGGCCTGACTCCAGGCAGCAACCGTTCCGGCGAGACGGAACGATTGGGCTCGATCACCAAGGCCGGTAGCCGGATGGTGCGTGTCCTGCTGGCCCAGGTGATCCTGCACTTGCTGCGGCGGGACGCCACGGTACGAGCCTGGTATCAGCGGATCAAACGGCGCCGAGGCTCGAAGATCGCGAGAGTGGCGGTGCTGCGGCGGACGGCCACGATCATGTGGCGAATGCTCAGCACGGGAGAACGTTGGAGGCCGGGAGCCGCCGATTCGGGGACGCCTTCGGCAGCCAACGCTCCTCGGCAGGCTCGTCTGTATCGGCCCAGGCGAACCGTATTTTCGGCTCTGTCGGCGGCGGAGGACCACACGGCCGGTTCCAGTACCGGTTCCTCTTCTCTGTCCCGGAGAAAGGAGGCAGCACGATGCCCGGCGTAGACTTCCAGTTGCTCTGCGAGCGGATTACGATGCGGGAGGTCCTCCGCCTCTTGGAGTTCAGACCCACGGTGCGGCGCGGCGACCAGTGGCGCGGCCCCTGCCCAGTGCATGGTTCTTCAATTCCACGAAGTCGCTCGTTTTCGGTCAACCTGCGCCTGGGACGGTACCATTGTTTCGGCTGCGGATCGCGCGGCCATGCATTGGAACTGTGGTCCGTGGTTCGGGGTGTGAGCCTATATGAAGCGGCCTTGGAGTTGTGCGAGCGGTTGGGAATGGAGCCGCCCTGGGTGAGACACTGGTAGATGCAGGCAGGTAAGAGACAAACGAAGGGTGATTGCATCGATCGTGACCTCGGTCACGATCCCTGCGGACCTTGCTCAGTCCGAGGTGGGGTATGGATCCGTCGGGAGTAATTTCAGACGGACGTTGGTGTGATTGGGACGAGCTTGGTCTCGCAGGATGGTCGCATAGAACAGTACCGTGCCAGACGGTCCAATCCGGACTGCCTGGGCGCTGGCCGTAGGGTCAGCAGATGCACGAAGGGATGCGTTGAGGTGCAGTCGCCAGGAAAAGAACTCGCTGAAAAGACCATGAACGATCAACGCGGGAAGTCCTCGGCCTTGCCAAGAAGGGACCACCCAAGGGTCCCAGACGGAGACATCCAAAACGAAGCCCCAGGGCTTCGGTGAGGGCCGTGCGTCCCTTGCCGGAACCACGAAGCGAAAAACCAACGGGAAAACCACTTGACAACTCAACCTCTTTCAGGGATGCCCCTCCGCCGCAGGCAAGCCGTCGCGAGATGCTTCGGATTGGACGCGTCCCCGAGTCGGCATGACGCGTTGAAGACGCCGCATTGCATGGGGGCGGAGCGGCTATTGATGGCTCCCCCACAAGTATCCGTGGCTTCGTTGTTGGAAACTTCACTTTTGACGGCTTTCCAGCGATTTGAATTACGAGATGGCACTCTCGGAATTAACCTGGCTGGAAAAACGGGTGAAGCGTGGGTCCTAGTCCACAGTTCTTACCATAGGCTGGACGCTTTTCGGGCAGGTTCGGGGCAGGTTTTGATTGTCGGGTTCCTTGACCAACCTTACCGAAATTCACCTCGCGAACGTGCGGGCCGATCGATAGTTTGGCCTCCTTAGCATTGTTCGCCGCCTTGCCATTGAAAGGCAGGTTGTCGATCGTGACGCCCTGGATCGTGTGCTGGGCGTCCAGGCCGTTGAAGAACGACCGCGGCGCAACGCGGCCGGTCACGGCAATATTGGCGCAGGTGATGTCGCGAACGTTGCCACGATTGGCATCCTGCGAGTAGAAGTTCTTTGCAATAACGATCACCAACAGGTTCGGTACGTACTCATCGTGTGGATTTTCGACATAACGCTCGGCGCGGCTGCCCTGCATGCGCGGCGAGGGGCAGACATCATCCGTTTCCATGCGAATGTCCTGGTATCGGACATCGTGTACCATCGCCCGGTCGCCGCATTGAATGTCCATGGCAATATGTGCCGTGCGGATGATGTCGCAATCGCGGAACAGAACGTCCACGATCTCAGGCGCCGAGGTCTCGGCCCCGATCTCAATCGCCCGTCCCCAGTCGCACCAGAGCACCATGTCGTGAACTCGCACGTTCCGGACCGGGCGATCCTGGAAGCCCCCGATGAGCCCTTTGAGCACGATGGCGTCGTCGAACGATCGCACGAACGAATTGCGAACGACGACGTCCTGGCAATTGCAAATGTCGATGCCTTCGGCGTTGTAACGCCATAGCCCGACAAGCTTGACGCCGGAGATCTCAAGGTTGCGGCATCCAAACGCGCTCAAACACCGAACGTCCGGATCGCGGAGGATGACGCCGTCGATCTTTACGTCCGAGCAGTCATCCAATCGGATGCAACCTCCGCCCTTGCCCCGCTCGTACTCGCTCGTATCGATGACGCCCCGACCGAGAATGCGCACGCCCGTGGCCCCGCAGGCCTCGACGGCCGTGTAGACCACCGCCCCGCCGGCAATGTAGAGGGTTTCGCCGCTCTTAAGCTGGATCTTGCCCGGCCGGTGGACGCCCGGGCCGAAGTAGCGGACACCCGTGTCGCCAGCCTTGGGCACGTTGGCTTCCGGCGGATCGGCGAACAGGTGCAGCGCGTGATGCGAACCATCCATTTCGACGGTCACTTGCCCGGACTTCGCAAGGTTGAACGTAATGCTCTGGCCATGCACAGTCGGGCGAATACCGCACGAATTCGGCCGGACTACCACGTTCTTAAACGTCCGCTTCGAGGTGATTTCCACGGTGACGGGATCAGACAAGCCCCAATGGGCGAAGGCCGCCAGCTCGGTCTGGTCGATGGGGCGCTGGTACCCGGGCCACACCTGGTTGAGCGGCACCGCTGACACGCGGCACCAGTATATCGGCACGTTCCTGCCGTTCACGCGGACTGCATAATTTTGGCTTAGTTTCTCCTCCGCGGGCGCCGTCCAAATGGTCACGGGCCCGGCGGCTTCCGCCGACTGCCCGATCCCAACGCAGATCGCGATAAGTCGTGCCACGCACACCAGACGCAGTTTCGATGCCATTGCAGAGCGACCTTATCTCGTAGCTCACACACGAATGCCGTGAGTATACTCTCTTCCTGACGCATGTTATTGTTTGCGCGGGCAAGGAGGACCCGCTCGATACGAACCCGAAGCGCATGCGAGGAATGGTTAGTATCATTGTCGTGTTCGCGATGTATAGGCAATCGCTGCGTGGTATTTCAGTTGGGCCACGGATTCTCCATCCTCGCGAATGGTTGCATATACCACGAACGAGGGGTCCGCAAACATTTTCCAAGAGATTTTTCATTGCCAAGAGGGTAATTCTTAGAGTTCGATGGATATAGCTACCGGAGTGCCCGCTTATGTATTCGATCGTTCCACGCTGGGAGCGTCGTCCGTGACCCCCTCACCCCCTCCAAACCCTCACTCCGAAGGCGAATTCGTCCGCCTTTATACGGCCAACGCGCGGCGAGTCTATACCTATATACTCACGCTTCTGCCCAGCCGGGCCGACGCCGAGGACGTGTTTCAGGAACGTCAGCGCCCTCTTGTGGGACAAGTTTGCCAGTTTCGAGCCGGGCACGCACTTTGGTGCCTGGGCCTGCCGCATCGCCTTTTACAGGGTCCTGAAGCACCGTGTTGAAGAAATGCGCCGCCCCAGAGTGTTCGGCGATGTCACTTTGGAAACGATCAGGGCGGAGTTGGAGACCACGGAAGCGTCGTTGGACCTGGATGCCGAGTACCGCCTGCTCACGCAGTGCCTCGCCGCCTTGCCGGAGACCGACCGCCGTCTGATCGAGAATCGCTATGCGCCCGAAGGGGCTCCTCGCCAGCTCGCGGCGGCCCTGAATTGGCCCGTCAAGAAAGTCTATAAGGCGTTGGACCGCATCCGCAAGGTTCTGCTGGGCTGCGTGACGCGGAAAATCGCTTAAGGAAGCAATGCATGACGCTTTCGCGACGACAAGTTCTCGAATTATGCGAACAGTTTGCCGCCCTGCACGACGCGGAACTGCCAATCGCGGACTTGCCGGGCATGAACCTGGATGCAGCCGCGCTGCAGATACTGGAGCAGCGAATCCGCGAAGATCGCGAAGTGCGGCGACTTTACGTCCGATACATGCGCCTCTGCGCTGCATTGGCGTGGGACATGGGCGGTGCCCAGCGTGGCGACGAGTCGAGCCGCGAGCAGCCATCCGCATGCCGAATCGGCGCCCCGCTGGTTTCGCGGAAGAACTTCCCACTCCCGCCAGGACCTGGCGATCAGTCTGTCCCAGGCGACAGGACGGTCATGGAGCAAGAGGCACGAGCTAGTTCCGAGACCGCTGTTCAAGAGGAATTGCCTGCCGAACCTGGCGTGCGCCCCCACCCGGTAACTCGCTAGGTTTCTACAACCCTGGATCCACTTCCGTTTCGGCGGTGAATATCAACGGGGCTACGATCGACATCGCCGTGAACGACAATAATGGTTACACGACCAACTTCTATCTCACGGGTGGGACCATGAGCGCGAGCGGAGGCGGGACCTTCCACTTCGCCAATGGATACGGGGTGACCACGTATTCGAGTACGGCAACGTCGGTGATCAGTTCGGGCATCGTGACTCGTGACAATGGCACCATGAACTTCGACGTCGCCTCGGGAACGACTGCCAGCGGAGTCGATCTCCTCGTGTCGGGGAATATTACCGCACTTACCTTTGTTGGCGGTGTGGAAGGCATCAACAAGACAGGTCCCGGCGTGATGGTCCTCGCCGGCATCAACACGTACACCGGCGGCACGACCGTCAACGGCGGCGTGCTCCAACTCGACGCGGGGGGCAGTACGGGTGCGATCTGCGGCGTGTTGACCATCAACCCGGGCGCCGCCGTTAAGCTGAATGCGGACAATGCCCTCGGTTGGTCCTCCGGCGCGAGTTGGGTGACCACGGTGAACGTCAACGGGGCTACGATCGACTTTTCCGGGATTGGCAATAATGGTTACACGACCAACTTCTATCTCACGGGTGGGACCATGAGCTCGACGGGAGGAGGGCCTTTCCATTTCAGCAACGGATACGGCGTGACCACATATTCGAGTACGGCAACGTCGGTGATCAACTCGGACATCGTGGTTCGTGACAATGGCACCATGAACTTCGACGTCGCCTCGGGAACGACTGCCAGCGGAGTCGATCTCCTCGTGTCGGGGAATATTAGCCCCCTTACATTCATTGGCGGTGTGGAAGGTATTAACAAGACTGGTTCCGGCGTGATGGTCCTCTCCGGCAACAACAGCTATGACGGCGGTGTGGAAGGTATTAACAAGACTGGTTCCGGCGTGATGGTCCTCTCCGGCAACAACAGCTATGACGGCGGCACGACCGTCAACGAAGGCACGCTCGTCGTAACTTCCAGTACCGCCCTGCCCGACGGGACGAGCTTGACCGTCGGCGCGGGCGGGACGTTCGTGTTCGATCCGTCGCTTTCGCTGGGCGGCGCGCCGGTGGCCGCTTCCGCCGCGGTCACGGCCGTGCCCGAGCCGGGCACGTTAGCACTGCTGGTGGTTGGGCTGAGCGGGACTGCTGGTCGCTTGGCGAAGGAGGCGAGCGGGGAGCAGGATCCCATAACGATCACTACGGAAAACACCATGAGAAACTGCACGCTTGCTGTTATGTTTATTCTGGCCCGTGCCACGTTTGCCGATGGACAGGCTGCGCTGGACCACGAGGAATTCGTCGGTCCGTTCCCCAGTTGGTCCAACGTGAAGACCGATTTCGGCGCGGTGGGCAACGGCGCGGCCGACGACACCGCCGCGCTGCAAAAGGCTCTCGACTCGTTTCAACAGAAGTCGAACGTGCTCTATCTGCCGGCGGGCACCTATCGGATCACGAAGGGCCTGACGATGACCAATCGCCAGTGCCTGAGCATTCTGGGCGAGGATCCGGCCAAGACCGAAATCAAGTGGGACGGGCCGGAGGAAGGCGCGATGCTGCTGTGCAACGGCGTCTGCTACGCGAAGTTTGCCCGCATCACCTGGAACGGCGGCGGCAAGAAGGTTACCGCCATCTTTCACGAATCGGAGAACACCAAGGGTGTGGGAACCGGCAACGAACATTCCGACCAGGTGTTCGTGGATCTGGCTTTCGGCATCCGCGCGGGCAAGCCGCACTGCATGGACGCGGAGACTGCCGTTCTCCGCTGCAAGTTCCTCCGCTGCTCGGAAGCCGGGGTCCGCATTCAGAGTTTTAATGCCCTGGACTGGTTTGTCTGGGATTCGGAATTCGATGGCTGCGCCCTCGGCGTGACCAACGATCCCGGCGCGGGCCATTTTCACCTCTACCGCAACATTTTTCGCAACTCGACCGTGGCCGATATCGCGCTCCGCAACGCCGAGTACTTCGGGATTCGCCACAACCTCTCAGTGGGTTCGAAACGGTTCTTCGAGGGCCGCAACATCGGCGGTTGGGCTGTGCCGACGATGCTGCAAGGCAATACGATCATCGAAACAAGAGAGCCGGTGGCGATCCTCGTCAACAACCCCGGGCCCACGCTCTTGATCGACAACGTGATCAAGAGCCGGGCAGACGTTACCGAAGGGCCGGTGGTACGGTTGGTGGCCGAGCTGGACGGCGAATACGTGGCCGTGGGCAATACGGTCACCGTGGCCACGCCCTTCATCGCCCGCCACCGCTTCCTGGAACTCCAGACGAAAGTGGTTCCGGCCGAGAAGATCGTCCCGCCCGCCCTGCCCGGCGCGGTGACGCCGCCCCTGAAAAATCGGCCGGTGATCGAGGTTCCAGCGAAGGCGGATGACAAAGCGATCCAGGCCGCCATCAACCAGGCCGCGGCGGCGCGGGAAACCGCCCGATCGTCCACCTTGCCAGGGGAGATTATGGCATCCAACAGACCATTGCCATTCCCGCCGGATTGGACGTGCAGATCGTTGGCGACGGTTTGCTCGAAACCACGAAGTTGCGCTGGAGTGGGGCCGACGGCGGCACGATGTTTGCCCTGGCCGGCCCGGCCCGGGCAACTTTCCGCGACTTGTCGCTGCTGGGAAACCGCAAGGGCGCCGGAATGATGATCGCCACCGCCGACCAACCCGGAGCCCGCATCTCCGGCGACGGTCTGGATGTGGGCGGGTGCCAACTTGGCCTTTTGGTTGATGGCTTGGAGCAGACCGACGTCAGTTTCCGCAACATGCATCATCACGGCAACAAAGTCAGCTTCCGGGTTATTGGCGGGCCGGAAGCCGGCGGCGGAAAGCGGATGCCCGCGCGGACCGTGCTTTTCGGCGGGGCCTCCAGCGGCAACGACTTTGCCTACGAAGTGGCCAACGGCGGACGGCTGATGGCGCAGGACATCTGGTATGAGGGCGCTCCGCCGACATTCCTGAAGATGACGGGCTTCGGCACCTTCACCCTCAGCGGCGCGATGATTGCCCCAGGCCGCCCCGGGCCGAACGCCGCGCCGACCGATCCGACTTATGCCGGCGTGGCGTTGTTGGATTTCCGTGGGCGTGCGACATTCCTCTCGACCGTTTTTGGCACCCGCGTCGTCGTGGCCGGCAACGGCGAAGGCACGAATGTCATGCTGATGGGCGTGCAACCGAGCGATGAGAACCTGTTTGCCGCTCCCCCGGTGAAAGCGAACGTGGCCGTGCTATATTCGCGCCGGTATGCGCAGGGCGAACCGCCGACCCGCTCGGTCCCCAACCAAGGGAATCCCGACGCGGCGTGGATCCTCCAGATGCTGGAGCAGGTGCGTAGCGACACCCCGCACCTGCTGACCACACTCCCCGCCGATCTTACCGACATGCGGTTCTACCGCGTGACGGTCTTTGACTTTACGACCGGTATTGAGGTGAAACGCTAAGCCTTCCCGGGAGACGTCACCGTGGCGTGGAAGGCGCGACCGGAACCCGTCCGACGCCACGATAACCGCTCACGAACCATTTTGTTCGACGCAACACTCTCAACGCAAGGAGACACTGCAATCCTGCCCAGCAATTCCCTCGCAAAGCGGAGCAAGAACATGCCCAGAAGCATCGTGGCCGAGGTCGCCTGCGCCCTCCTCGTTTCCACCCTTTGCACCGGCTCGGTGCTTGGGGCCGTGCAAACGATCCGCGAAGCGGAGACCGTCGATTATCAACTCAAGATAACGGCGCCGAAGAGCGTCGCCCTCGTGGAAGGCGGTTCGACCGTCATGACGCCCGCTCAGTGGGTGCCGGAAAGAAGTGATATTCCCCCGCTGATGCTCGACGGCGCCTGGCAGGTGCTGCGTTGGCCCTTCCCTGCCGACGAGGCGAAGTTGGCCGGCCCGCAGTCGGGCGACGTTTCCTGGCAAGACGTGCGTCAGCCGGGGAAAGTCTTCTACGACAATCCCGAGCAGTCGCCCAACTCGATTCCCAATTGGAACGGCGTTACACTGGCCCACTTGAATCCGGAAGATGGGGCGATCATTCGCCGTTCGATCTCCATACCGGCGGCGTGGAAAGGCAAGCGGATTCTGCTTCGCTTCGAAGGCATCTATCCCGCCGGGCGGATCTACTGGGACGGCAAGGTGGTGGGCGAGCAGTGGAGCGGCTTGACGCGGACCGAGGTGGATGTCACGGATTGGGCTGCCCCGGAAAAGCAGCACGTCGTGGCGGTGCGTTTATATCGGCGCCACCGCAGCGTACAACTGGACATGCCCCGGCATGCCTTGCAGTTCGCCGGTTTGAACCGTTCGGCCTTCCTGCATGCCGTCGAGGCCGTACATGTCGCGGATTTCCATCTCAAGCCGGAACTGGCGGGCGATTTTGAGACGGGATCCTTGCACGGTTTCGTGTCGGTTCGCAATTCGACGCGATCGGAAGCGTCGAGCCAATTGCGAGTTCGACTGGAAGATGCCGACGGGCGCCGCGTGGCCGACCGGGAATACTCCGTATCCCTGCCCGCCGGGCAGGAACGGCAAATCGACTTGGACGTGCCGGCTGGCGGCGTGCGTCCCTGGAACGCGGAATGTCCCCATCTCTACCAGGTGCACTTGGAAGTGGTTTCTCCGCAACAGCCGCTGCAGCGGATCACCCGCCGCATTGGTTTCCGCCGTTTCACCCTGGACGGCGGCCGCCCGCGTCTCAACGGCAAGCCGGTCAAGTTTCGCGGGGTCAATCATCTGACCTTCCATCCCGAGGGCGGCATGTATACGCCGGCGCCTTGGCTGCGGGAATGCCTGATGATGATGAAGCGGGCGAACGTGAATGCCATTCGCACGCATTTCTATGGTCCGCCCGAACTTGCCGATCTGTGCGACGAGTTGGGAATCTACCTGGTGCAGGAGTTGCCGATCGACTGGGGACAAGAGTACGTGCACGATCCGGTGCATCTCGGGCCGATGCTGCATCGCATGGCGGCCGGGGTGCGGCGCGATCGGGATCACGCTTCGGTAATGGTCTGGGCCATCGGCAACGAGAACATGCCGTCCAAGGAAGCATCGTACGACGCCTTCATGCGGCACCTGCGCTTGTGCAATGCGATGGTCAAACGTGTGGACCCCACGCGGCCGACGGACTTTCCGCCGCCCGGTCCCGCCGGCCAGATCGAGGGCATTTTCGAGGCTCGCCTCGGCGACATTGGCGATATCCACTACAGTTTCCAGCCCTTCCGCAAGCTCCAGGAAACCGGCAAGATCAAGGCGCCGCGGACCTGGGAACCGACTTTCGAGACCCTGACGCGAGAGCAACTGCTGGCGAAAGGTTGGAGCGGAGTATGGTTCTCGTCGGAGTACGGCATCAACAACATGCTGCCCGATCTGCTCAATTCGCCCTACACGTCGATCCTGGCCGATGTCATGGAAGACCCGCTCTCCGCCAAGAACTGCCAGCAGGTCTTCATCGACCGTCTGCGGCGGGAGTGGGGTTACCTGCGCGACGAGCCTTCGTGTCTGGGCGTGCAGTATTTCTGCTGGATCGCAGCCGGTTCCGGCACGCCCTGGGGCTGGATCCGCTGGGGCGAGGACGCCGATTACGGCATCGTGACCGCCCAGTTGCAACCCAAGCCGGCCTTCTGGGCCATGCGGGTGATCTTCTCGCCCGTGCAATTTCCGGATCGTATCGCGTGGAAACCGGGGCAGAAGGAACTCCAAATTCAAGTTCACAACGATTACCACAGCCTGGACCTGCGACAGTGCACGCTGCGAAACCAGATGGCCGCCGGTCCGCCTTGGATGGGCATGCTGGGTGATTGGCGCGATATTCCCATGTCCGGGCCGCCGGGAACCACGGCAAGCGTGACCATCCCGATCTGGAACCCCGAAACGCTCCGGACCCTTGAGTCCGGCAAGCCGATTATCTGCCGCTGCGGCGTGATCGATCCGTCCGGTTATCGCCCGATCACGGCCGATATCGTGGTGATTCCCGCGGCTGCGGGCCCGCCCACGGCACCAGCGAACCCGGCATCCCAGAAGCCCGAGAAGGCCGCGACGGCGGCTTCGCAAACGCCACCGTTCCAAGCCACTGTCACCTCGGCATCCACGGAGCCGAAGAAGGGCCTGTCTTGTACGGCGACACGGCTGACCAGGCCTCCGCAGATTGATGCGAAATGGGACAAGTCGCCTTGCGCGCGACATCACCCCCGAGTGGATCGGCAACTATATGGGACGGAAACCAGGGCACCGGCCGGACACGCAGGTGAAGATCGCCTACGACGACGACGCCCTCTACGTGATCTTCCGCGTGGACGACAGATACGTCCGGGCGGCCGCGTCCAAGTATCAGGATCCCGTCTGCGCGGATAGCTGCGTCGAGTTCTTCTTCTCGCCGGATCGAGACGTATCGCACGGCTACTTCAACCTGGAAATGAACTGCGGTGGAGTGACTCTGTTTCAGTTCCAGCGGTCGCCAAGAACCGGAGTTGTCGATATCCCGGAGACCGAGTACCGGAAGATCCTCATTTCCCATTCGTTGCCTGAGAAAGTGGACCCCGAGATCGAAACCCCGGTCACATGGACCGTGGAATATCGTCTTCCCATCGAGATCTTGAAGAAGTATTGTCAGGTAACCATGCCTGCATCCGGAGTCGCCTGGCGAGCGAATTTCTATAAGTGCGCCGACAAGACCTCGCATCCCCACTGGCTGACGTGGTCGCCGGTGGATTGCCCGACGATATGGTTTCACGTGCCGGCGTCCTTCGGCGTCTTGAAGTTTGAATAGTCAATGGCGATTGCGACAAGTGTCAAGTTATCCTGCTTTGGTCCATCCAACAACACCACTCAAGGAGCACCGTGATGAAACGTATCCAAACCTCAAGGAGAACCGTGATGAAGAGTATCGGAAACCTAACGATCGGCATGATGTGCCTTGTGCTGACGATGAGAGCCGCGATTGCGGCGGAGCCGAAAAGCGACGAGGAATTCGTCGGCCCGTTCCCCAGTTGGTCCAACGTGAAGACCGATTTCGGCGCGGTTGGCAACGGCATGGCCGACGACACCGCCGCGTTGCAGAAGGCCCTCGATTCGTTTCCGGCGAAGTCGGCCGTGCTCTATCTGCCGGCCGGCGTCTATCGCATCACCAAGGGCCTGACGATGACGTCGCACATGTTCGTCGCCGTCACGGGCGAAGATCCCGCGAAGACGATTGTCAAGTGGGGTGGCAGCAACGAAGGCGTGATGCTGCTCTGTAACGGCGTCCGTTACTCGAAAATCGGACGCATCACCTGGGATGGCGGCGGCAAACCGGTGACGGCGGTTGCACACCTCTGGGACGGGCACACGCCCAACGCGGCCACCGGCCTGGAGCACGCCGACGAGGTGTACAAGGACGTCGCAATCGGCTTGCGGGCCGGCCTGCCGCATTTCATGGATGCCGAATGCATGGTCAGCCGGTGCAAGTTCCTCCGTTGCTCGAACACGGGACTCCTCATCAACAGCATGAACGCGCTGGACTGGTGGCTCTGGAACTGCGAATTCGTCGGTTGCCGCCTGGGCGCAACGAACCAGGCGGACGGCGAGTACGGCGGCGGCCATTTCCACATCTACGAAAGCCTCTTCCGCAATTCGACGGAGGCCGACATCAGGATTGGCCACTGCTCCTACTTTGGCATCCGCAACAACACGTCTGTCGGCTCGAAGGCGTTCCTCCTCGCCGTCCGCCCGGCGGTGGGCGCGGGAGCATGGAAACCGGAGGATACCTGGGGCTCGCAGGTGATCCTGCAAGGCAACACGATCCTGGACCCGCACGACTCCACCCCTATCCGTTTTGCCAGTTCCAGTTCGGTATTGCTGATGGATAATGTCATTCGCAGCCGAGCTGGGGCGACCGGGCCGCTGGTGGAAATCAGCGCCCCCGCCTTCCCCGCGATTGTCGCCGTCGGCAATACCGTGACGGTGCCCAACCCCTACCTGACGACGGGCAAAATCACGGACATTGACACGACCGTGGTTACGCCGGCGGAGATCAACCCACCGTTGCCCGAATTGCCCGGCACGCCGCCGCAAACGCAACGCAGGGTCTTCGAAGTGCCGGCGAAAGCCGGCAGCGCCGCGGTGCAGGGACTGATCGATGAGGCGGCAAGGCTGGCCGGCCAGCGTCCGGTAATCCACCTTGCATCCGGCGTCTGCAACCTCGACCGCACGCTGGTCATCCCCGCCGGGGCGGACGTCCAACTCATCGGCGACGGCCAGAACAGCGTGCTCAACGGGACGGGACCAGGCGCCGGTCCGATGCTGCGGATTCTGGGGCCGAGCCACGCCACCTTCCGCGACTTCAACGTGTCAACCATCCCCAACATGCAGGCCATTCGCGCGGAAGGCGTAGACCAGCCCGGCGGACGCATCTTCGGCGAGCAACTTTGGGCGGGTGGAAGCATCTATGGCCTGCTCGTGCGCGGCCTGGAACAGACCCGCGTTGAGCTGCGCGGCACCCAACCGGGCGGCGGCGATGCCGAGCACGCCACCATCAACGTGGACGGCAGTTCCGTTGCGTGGTTCGGCGGAGCCACCAGTGGCAATGGACTCATGTACGACGTCCGCAATGGCGGCAACCTGCTGGTCCGCGACACCTGGTTCGAGGGAGGCGCCGCGCATTTCCTCCGCCTGACCGACCGCGGGAACTTCACGATCGACGGCGGCAAGGTGGCTTGCATGCCCCCGGTTCCCACCAACTCGCCCACCCTCCTTGTCGAAGGCTTCCGCGGAAAAGTGGCGATCATCGGCATGAATTTCAGCGGTGACAATTGGCTCGCCGTGCGCGGAACGAATCCGGAGACGCGCGTGCTGGCCCTGGGCTGCTTGATGAGCCCCAATGAGCGGCGCGTGGAAATGAACAACCTGGCGTCGCAGGTTGGCGTGCTCGGTAACCGGCACGCTGCGAACCTTGGCTCGGATGTCCAGCCGGATGCCGGCAATCTCAGCGCCGCCTTCCTCCGCGAGACGCTCGCGCAGACGCGCGCGGCGCGTCCCGGCGTGCTCTCGGCCAAGCCGGCCGGCGTCACCGATCTGCGTTTTCACCGCGTCCATCTCGATTCCCGCGGCCCGGGCATTGAGATTACGAAGTAGGTCCTTATATCCTGCGTTCCCCGCCGGCGCAACCAACCGGTGTCTTTCACGCCTGAGAATTCGTGGGGGCAACCGCGGGCCAGTTGTTCAGCCGGGAAAGTAACGCGCCAAACAGACTTACACTTCACGAGAAAGAAATTACGCATGAGATTTTCCACGATGGTTCCGAGGACGATGTTCTTGCTCGGCGCCACCTTGAGCTTTGTCGCCAGCGCCTGCGCCGAGGTAAAATTGCCTTCCATCTTCAGCAACCACATGATTCTGCAGAAGGCGGACAAAGTCCCGTTTTGGGGCAAGGCGGAACCCGGTGAGAAGGTCAAGGTCAACGTCGCCGGGGCAATCGCGGAAGCCCAAGCCGGCGAGGATGGCAAATGGAAAGTCGTGCTGAACCTCAGTACGGCCGCTGAAGGACCACACACCGCCATGGTGGAAGGAAAGAACCGAATCGAAATCACGGATGTGCTTGTTGGCGAGGTGTGGCTCTTTGGCGGTCAGTCGAATGCGGGTATGCCTATGTACTGGGACAGCACGTCGAAGGAAGAAATCCCGCGATCGCGCAACAACTTTCTGCGTACCTACCAGATGGATTCCGGCGCCACCGCCTTTGACGCGCAGGAAGACCAGCCGGCCGGCAGATGGATTGTGGCGGACCCGACGACCTCCGGGACATTCTGGGCACCCGGTTATTTTTTTGCGAAGGCGCTGCAACAGTCTTTGAAAGTTCCGATGGGGTATATTGCCGTAGCCAAGGGCAACACCTCCGCGGAAGTGTGGATGAGCGATCAGGCCCTTAGCAGCGATCCATACTTGAAAGCCTACCTGGATAGAACGAAAGGCGGGTTTCTCAATTACGACCGGCTGATGGAAGAATATTTCCAGGCCTATCTGTCCTGGCAGCGCAAGTTCGGTCGTGAAGACCGGAAAGCCAATCCGCAAGTATTGAGAACCGAGGGCGTGCCCCAGTTCCGCAGCGCGGCCGCCTCGGACCCCATCGCTCCACAGCAGTATGCAGCGCCCGGTGTGGACGATAAAGACTGGAAGAAGGTGATGCTGCCAGGCATGGCCGCTGAGATGGGGCTGCCGGAATCTGGCGCCGTCTGGTTCCGAAAGACGGTAACACTCCCCGTCGCGTCTGCCGGAAAAGACATCGGTCTCGGCATCCCCGGCATGGAAGCGGTCGTCATGTATTTTAATGGGCAACCGGTCGGCTACAATCATCCGCACCCGGTCGGGGGCTGGGGATGCACGGTTCCGGGCAAACTCGTGAAGGAAGGCGCTAATGTCGTCGCCTTGCGCATCTTTTCTCCGGTTGGGAAACTGGGAGCCTCAAAGGACGCGGGTGAGTTACGCTTGGGCACTTTGCCCCTTGGAGGTACATGGCTCGCGAAAATGGAATTCGCGCTGCCACCGATGTCTGACGACGTTCGTGCCGCACTGGACAACGTGCCCCAATTCCCAAATCGGTGCGACGGCGGGCATGTACCCGGGGTCTCCTATAACGCCGTCATTCATCCCCTTGCCCCGTATGCGATTCGGGGGTTCACGTGGTACCAGGGTGAGACTGGGGGCGGGTATTTCTACCGGAAATCGTTCGCGCTGCTCATCGAGGACTGGCGCACATTGTGGAAACAGGAAAATCTCCCCTTCTATTTTTGCCAGTTGCCGAATTACCAGGCCAAGGTGAATGCGCCGGTGGAAGATGGGGGCTGGGCGGTGACCCGTGAATCGCAGGCGGAAGGGTTGAGACTGCCCAATACCGGGATGGCGGTGCTGATTGACCTTGGCGAGGCCAACAACCTGCACCCGCACCGCAAGAAGGAGGTTGGGGAACGGCTGGCGGCGATTGCCCTGGCGCAGACCTACGGCAAGAAAATCCCCTTTGTGGGACCGACGTTCGCGTCCATGGCGATCGAAGGCAAGGCGATTCGACTCCGTTTCACGCACACGGATGGCGGCCTGGTCGCGCAGCCGCTGCCCAAGGAATATCCTCTGGACCTAGGGAGCAATGCCACTGCGCCGCTGGTGATCCCCAATCCGGAGAGCCCCTTGCGAGGTTTCGCCATCTGCGGGAAAAACCGAGCTTGGGTTTGGGCCAAGGCCCGCATCGACGGCGACACCGTAGTCTTGGAATCGCCGAATGTGCCCGAACCGGTTGCCGTGCGGTATGCCTGGGCGGAAAACCCCACCTGCAACCTATATAACGGCGCCGGATTCCCGGCGGCGCCGTTCCGGACCGATACCTTCCCGGTGTTTTCGCAGACCTTCCACCCACAGTGATCTATCGTACCGGGGCCGTTGTGATCTTGGCGTGCATTACCCAAGAAACAGTGCGAAGAAAGGCAGTACCAATGCAGAGAGACAACATGCGGCGTATGTTCATTGTCGTGCTGGTGGCAGGCGGCGCGATTACGTTCGTCCGCGCCGCGCGGCGCAGCAGTCCCCCATCACCGAAATCATCGACCGGTCCTGGCTGGCGGCCAGCGAGTTTCAGCAATATCCGGGCACTTATGCCTATCCCGAGCATCCGGCGGCGGCGGGCACTTACCTCCCGCCCATGACGGCGCCGTATCGCGTGCCGGAAAAGTCAGGCGATGCGGTCATGCACACGCCCTATCACTTTCTCGTTTATTTACCGCAAGGGTATAACGATCCGGTGCGCAAATGGCCGCTGATCGTCCTCTTGCCGGACCGTACTGCGGCAAGTGGCGACGCCGCGCCGCTGGCCGAGGAATACCTGCTGCGGTACGTCCGCGAACAGGCATTGCCGTTCATCGTGCTCATTCCCCAGTGCCCCGAATTGGAGTGGTGGCAAACGGATGCCGTGAAAAGGTGCATCGACGAGGTGGCAACCGGGTATGCGGTCGACACCAATCGCATCTACGCGACGGGCTATGGTTGCAAGGGGGGCTTTGGCCTCTGGGCCCTGGCGGTGAAGTACCCCGGCCTCTTCGCGGCGGTGGCGCCGATCAGCGGGATTGCGCCGATCTCCGGCAACAGTTATCATGAACGCGACGCCAACCTCGTCGGCGTGCCTGTCTGGATCTTCGCAGGCGCGGACGATACGACGGTGCCGGCGGCCTGTCTGCAGCGCGAAGCGGCGTCATTGCACGCCGCGGGCGTGAATGCCAAGCTTACGGTGTTTCCCGGAGTTGGGCATAATGCCTGGTCGTCCGTCTATCGGCAGCGGCCCCTCTACGACTGGTTCCTGAAACATTCGCGGGCCATCCCGTCCAATGCGCGGCCGCGCGTGGCCGACGAAGCCGATCCCCTCCCTATGATCGTCCGCGCGCCGGAGATTGTGCAGTGGCCGCATGGGAAGCAGGCAGCTGCTACGATGACTTTCGATGACCGGTTGGCCTGTCATGCCACGGTCGTAGCGCCGATGCTGGAAGAGTACGGCTGGCGTGGCACCTTCTTCGTGCTGCCTAACGGCGAAATGACCTGGGATCAGTTGCGCGGCATGGCAGTTAAGGGTCATGAAATCGGCAATCATTGCGGCGACGGCCGGAACGAGGCCTGGGATACCACCCTGGCGACCTGTCGCGATACGATCGACCGCGAACTACCGATGCAGCGCTGCGTCTCCCATGCCTTCAGCGGCGGCGATTTCACGGGTGTGCGGGTGGCCGCGCGGAATTTCGTCTCCGCACGCCGCCTGCTTGGGTTGGAGCAGGCCGAACCGGGTGATATGTACACCTTGCATGGCTGGTTTACCGATGGTTGGACGCGCGACCGCTATGACGCCGCGTTCGATCTCGCCCTCACCTATCGTGGATGGGCGTTGATGGGGCAACATGGTGTCACTGCCGAGATGCTTCGCCCCCAATTGGAATCGCTCAAAGCGCGGCAAGAGCGGCTCTGGATTGCGCCGCAGCGCGACGTGGTGGCCTACATCCGTGAGCGGCGCTTCGCCTCGGTGCAAGTCGTGCGGCAGTACGAACAGACTACCAGCCTTTCCGTGACCTGCGGCTTGCCCAGCGATCTCTACGGCTACCCGCTAACAGTCGCCGTGCCCCTGCCGTCCGGGTGGACACACGCCACGGCGACGCAAAACAATAAACCCGTCTGGCAGCAATACTATGACAAAACTCGCATGCTCTACCTGGACGCCATTCCGAATGGCGGCGATGTGATCCTTTACGACCGTTGATCCGACGCTTCCCTGGCCGATTATCAAGGATCCAGCCCGTGTTCTCCGAACCCGTAGTGAAGGTAATGATTGACTATGCATGGCAATTCTCCTATCCCGCGAATCGTCCTGCTATCCGTCGTTGTTTTCAGTTCGCCTCTCGGCGCAGCGGAGCGTAATCCGCTGCTCAAACTCGCGCCCTCGCAAAACCCCTTTGAAGCCGGTTGGGAACTGCACGGCACGCCGACCTTCGACGGCGGTTGGATCGAGGAAGGCAATCCCGGCCGGTACTGCCTTGTGGTTCGAAAGGGTTACTGGCAAACGCCGCCGCTGGAGGTGGAGCCGTTCCACTACTATCGCATCAGTTTCGACTCGAAGACGAAGAGCCAGGCGTACTGGTCGGTGGCATTCCTGGACGACAAGGGCCAGGAGCTGGCGGCCGACGTCTACGACAGCATCGACGCGTCGCGCGATTGGCAGGGATCGAAATTCTGTTTTCGCGCTCACGCCTTGACAAAACGGGTCCGCGTCCGTTTTCCGTCCATCGCAGACGCCCTGTTCCTGAGGAACGCCATCGTGGAGCGAGTGTCTGCCGCCGACGTCGCGGCCTGGGCCGACGACGTGGCCGCCGGCGATCCGGGCCTGCGCTACGAGGCGCCTGCCCGGCGCTGCGAGCGATTGCCCAAGACGATGAAGACCTTGCAGCAGGGCGGAAAATTGCGGATCGTGATGCTTGGCGACAGCATCTGCAACGACACGTCGAACTCGCTTTACGAAACGCTTCTGCTTCGGGCGTATCCGAAGGCGCGGATCGAGGTTGTCACCTCGGTGCGGGGCGGCACGGGTTGCCTGTTCTACAAGGATCCGCCGAACGTGCAGGAACACGTGCTCCGTTTTCACCCCGACCTGGTGATCATCGCGGGCATCAGCCACGGCTATGACCCGGAGGCAATTCGCAGCGTGATTCGCCAGATCAAGAAGGCCTCTTCGTCCGAGATCCTCGTCCTCACCGGGGCCATCGCGCCCGCGGAATGGTGCCGGAAGAATTACCTCAAGGACGTGCCGCTGCTCCAAGGGTTGGAAAATTTTGAGAAGTTCACGCCGCGCCTGCGGCGCGTGACGGATGAGGAGAACGTCGAATTTCTTGACATGCCGCGGCTTGGGACGAGTATCTCCTCTACTCGCCGCGCCCGTGCGAGTGGTTTCATCGCGATATCATTCACGGCAATTCGCGCGGCAAGCAGGTAGTAGGACGAATACTGCTGAGGTACTTCGAGCCTCGCTGATTCTATGCGAGCTGTGATTGTTATCGGCCTCGGTTTCATTGCCGTGTAGGACTTGCCGTTAGTGGTCGCCACCGGCGGCACCTACGTCTTCGATCCCTCAGTGACGGCGGCGCCATGGAATTTCTCGCACAACTCGACCTGTTGGACTTCCGCGGTGCCGGAACCGGGAACGCTGGCGTTGTTGGCAGCGGGGTTGATCGTTGGACCTGGCGTGTGGCAGAGGAGGAAAGGGCTGTAAAGCCTGAGTACTGAGTACGGACACGTCAACCAGTGTCGTGGCGGACTTTACCGAGCTTAGGTCCGCTGTGGCTGCCGCTCTTTTTCTTGGTCGGCTGGCTGACTTTCTCTGGCAACCATACTCTTGCCGGCGCCCGCAGAGACCGACCTCTCTCGCAACGACTTCGGCGCAGCGAACCTGCGGCGGTCACCCCCACGAATGGCACTAGCTTAAGCTTCGGGCGGTCCGTTTGGCCGTTGGCGGCGCACGAAGCGGTGACGGCAGTGTGGCTCCATCGCATGGCGGTCCTGGACATGCCGCATGCCGGAACGTGTGTCTGATCGAGGACGAGGCCAAGAAGGGATCATGCCGTGGGCCTTGGCGGCACGGTCAAGTCAGCATCCATCGAGAGAACCGCCGTTGGGCGTTGATGACTCTGCAAGGCACGCATCAGAACCACTTGGATCGGTTCTGCGGCAACTTAGCGATGTCTCGAGGTTGCATAAGCCTGTTGGCTTTCCTCGGGCGTCGTTTGCGCGCCCGCGGTTCCCAGCGTCCGGGGCGGTCGCCTACACGGTGATAAGCAATGGTCGACAGCAGCGCATCGACCAAACGCCCGCGTTCCTCGGGCCGAGCAAATTCAATCTTCGGTGCAAAGGCAGTCACGGCTTGCTTGGCACCTTTGAAACTCACCTGGCGAGGTTCGATGTTGTTCTCGTGGGCGGCCACGGCCATGACGGTGCGGAGCAAGTTGTACGCCAGCAGGTGAGTCCAGATCTCTTTGTGAACCATGTCGGGCGTCTTGCAGCGCAGGATGTCCATCTGCATGATGCACTTGATCGAGCGGATATCGACCTCTCCTGCCCAGCGGTGCTCATACAAAGCCGCGATCTGCTGGCCATCGATCGAGGGCGTGAGAATCGTGGTAACGACTTTGAATTGTTGGACGCGATTGTTTTTGTCACGCGCGTCCACCGCCACCTGCCGCATTAAGAGCTGCTTGGGGTAGGTCCGGTATTTCTCTCCCGTCATTCCGTGCGGCTTGTTGGGGCGATGCCAAACGAGGATATCGCCATCCGATCTGCTTTCTGATACCTGACTTCCTACTCGATCGAAGTGCTCGTGAACAACCAGATCGATACCTCGATTGCGCAATTCGCAGGCGATGAAGTAATCGTCGAACAGGGCGTCGGCAAGCACTACATCACCGGGCTTGAGCGTGTCATACAGGCGTCGGAAGAGGCTCTTTTCGCCAGTGCCCTTGCCGGCGTACGGCGCGATGGCCAAATCGTGGCAAGCGCCGGTTGCCAGGGAGAGCAGCACCGTGATCCGTGCCAGCGGAAAACCGAGCCCCGGCTTTTGATTGGGCGGCTGCGGATACATCGCTCGGTTCTCGGGCGTGTCCGGCATCGAGACGCTCGATCCGTCGAGAATGAACACGGAGCGACCGTTCCATTTCCACCGGTCATCAACGCTGGCGTGCAACTCTTCTGCCGTCCGCTTTGCCAAAGTCGAGAGAACACCAGTGGAAATACGACTTCGCGCGGTGCAGTAACTGGCCGTATTGGGCGAACACATCGCCATGCCATGGGCTGTCCGGTGGGCAATGATTCGCGACACCGTATCGCGGCAACTGTGGTCTTCGCTGAGCACTTGACTTAGGAACCCCCAAATCGTCGTCACTGGACTGAACACTCGATCCCGATACGACACGCCATATTCGTTGAGCACCTTCTGGATGCTGGCCTCCGTCAAAATATCCGCGAAGGGAAGTCCCTCATTGCGCAAAGCGGCGCGTACCGCATCCAGACTCGACATGGAACCGCCTGCCGATTGAAGGCGATTCCAGCCCCTGATTAGAACGCGATGCCCCCTGGACCTATTCCCAGGCCGCAATGCCCGGGTGTACTTCCGTGCCCTCGGTCAACGTGACTGCCTCGCCAGAATGTAATGTGCCGATCACCGTGACCAGCCTTCAGTATCTATACGTCTGTATAGACTGCTCTGTTCGGTCACTCGACTTCCACAGATCCAAAAAGCCAAGAGCCCCAGCTTGCGCTATTTGGAGTTGGGGCGTGTTTCGGGTTGCCTTGCACGTCAGGCCCAGACAGGCACTGCGGCTCTGTCAATTGTTGCCCAAACGCCAAATGTCAAGATAGGCGAACTGCCGATATGATGACGAGGCCGACGCCCGACATCTTTCCTTAAGCTAGTGCCATTCGTCACCCCCTCCTCCGCGCAAATGGCAGGGCCGGCGTCAAAAAGTCAGGAAACTATTGGTTTTTCTTGACCCGCAGAAGATTTGACTCCCACCTGAAGTTGCAGCCAGCCGTTGGCGAGAAATTCATTGCCGTCGTGGAGGTCTGCGGATTTCACGAGTGGCTGGTGAAATGGCTGCAGCAGGATGACGGCTGCCACCTAGTACTGGTAGTCCAGCCGCTGGGGCGATCGGCTGCCAAGACCGACCGGCGCGATGCAAACGCCTTGAGCGAACTGCTGTGGGTCAATCACCGCGGCACAGCGCCCAGTTCCAAGCAGAACTTGGGACAATGGGCGTGTTCAAGAGCCAGAATCGACCTTGAAAAGTGCGGTTGCGCGCCATCCTCGCATGCTAGTGGCAACCAGGAAAGAGCCGCAGGAGTGTGAACTTTGTGGATACTGCGGGTGGCCTCAGCTCTCAGCTGAAGCAATCTCAGCAATGCACAATAGCAACCCTTGCGATTGACAGCCGGCCGGCGTGGCGAGAGGATGATGGGTTCAAGCGATCCTGCGGCCGTCAGGTGCAGGGTAACTGTTTTCAGCATGGAGGTTGATGATGCAGCGTATTGCGGAGCAACGAAATGTTCGGGCGGCTGCTTTTATGAGCTGCCTGCTGTTGGCTTGTCCGGCCAAGGCGGACGACGATGGTAACTTGCCCCACGCCCGCGTGGAATTGACCGTGCGCGGGCCGGATGGTCGGCCGGTCGCCGGCAAGACGGTTGTCGTCCGCGACGGCAGCAAGGACTATTTTCAAAGCGACGATCGGCCGTCGGCTACGGTAAAGAGCGACGCCCAAGGCCGCATCGCGGTAGATTGGCCTGTTGGCCTGCGGAGGCTTACTGTGTCGGTGCCGGGCGTCGGCTTCGGCGCGACCGGTCGCTTCGAGCTCGTTGAATCTGCAACCGTGCAGCCCGGGCTGCCGCCGCTGGTCCCCTTTGGCGCTATCGAAGGGCGAATTGCCGCGAGCGCGATCAAGCCCGGAGCGTACATCGAGGTTACGAACGCATTCCATCCGCCATCGCCAACCGCCCGCTGCGACGCCGACGGCAAGTTCACGCTTGAAGACCTTCTCGCAGGCGATTATGTGTTGGTGCTCCGGCCCAACAATTCCAGTGAAGACTCTCATACCGTCACGGTCCACGTCCTGCCCGGACAACGGACGTGTGGAGTGGTCGTCGAAGAAGCTCGGCAGGCGAACCCTAAGGTCCGCAAGTCGCCCGGCGTCCAGTCTGAGGGGGGCACGTCGGTCGTTTGGGCCGCCGGTACGGTCCGCGATGAGTCGGGCTCGCCGCTCAGCCGGAATTAAAGTTCTCCTGCTCAGCCAACTTCAGCGGCGACGAGAACAGCCATGAGAAAGTCATATCGACATTAACCGACGCCAAAGGAGCGTGGCAGTTTCGCAGCCCGGCGAACTTGAATCTGCTGAACGGCATCGTCGTTGCCCACAAGTCGGGTCGACCGTACGCTGGTGCGGTGCTCACCGATCCGAGCTGCGATAATGCCGGGGGTTGCGAATCCATTGCAGGTCGCTACGATCTCGTTCTGCCGGCTCGCGGCGGCAGCATCCAGGCAACCATCCTGGAGCAAGGCAAGCCGCTGAAAGGCGTTTTTGTGGGCCTTGAGCGAGAATGCCCGTTGACAGTGAATCAAAAGTTCTCCCTGGATCGCGCCCAAGGCCAAGATCGCGATATTCTTGCAGGGCTGTTGAGACCGATCGCGATCACCGACGCCGAGGGCATTGCCCGCTTCACCGATCTGATCCCTGGCGAGTATCACCTGGCGGCGGTCGCAGGCGACAAGCGGCAACTGGATAATCTCAATCCCGTGTTTTCGTGTATGTACAAGGGACCCTTCGCAAAGGTCGATGGACTTCCTGTCCGAATGGGAGAGACGACGACATGCCGTACCATGCTTTCTCCGCGACCGGAACTTCCGGCGGAGATCGATTTTCGGCGTCCCGATGGCCGCCCCTATGCGGATGGCCAATGGACCGTCGTTAGCAGTTTTGAGAATCAGAGCCTGAATGAATTGGCTGACCGTAATGTGAAGAAGTCGCCCTATTACCATTTTGCCGCCGTGGGCTTGAATGCCGTCACTTGTTCGGCCATTGGACCGAAGTCGCACCCGATCGAAAGCAGGGAACTGCCCTGCGAACAAGCCGAGGCTAGCGTCGCCGTTTCGCCGCTCCTGCCCCAGAAGCCCGCAATTGTGCTGACCGCAGCGCGACGGGAACTCGGCTCGCTCGTCGTCAAGGTCGAGGATCCCGACGGCAAGCCGTTGGCGGCACACGTTTTCGTCGATCGCTGGAATAGCCCCGAATTCCCGGCCTTTGCCGCCGCCACCGATGCCCGTGGCGAAGTGCGGTTGGACGGAATCAAAGTTGACTTGCATTACGTGGAGGTGTTTCCCGCAGGGCTGCGATTTCCCGATCTTGGCAGCGGCGACCTCCCGCTTCCCGCCGACGACAAACTAGGCTTTGAATTCCTGCCGGCGCGACAATTCATCTACACACCGTGGGGCGAGACGACACGCCTGACGGTTCGAGTCGGGCTGGCCGGTTACCTCCGCGTGAAACTACGCACACCGGCCGGAGACCAGATTGATCGTTTCACCGTATCGCATAGTGAATCCGACACGACGCTCTACCGCAAGCGGCGAGACAAGACCTTGAGCGAATTCCTTTTGGGTCCGCTGCCAGAGGGCAAGGCGACGGTCAAGGTTCAGGATCTCGCCGCAAAACGCCCCGGGAAGTCGATCTTGCGTCGTGAACTTGAAGTGCGGAGCGGACGGGTGGCCCATTATTCGATTGAGATTCCGCAAGTTTCGGTTGTGGCAACCGCACCGTACCCATCGCCACAAGCATGTATCGGCGGGAGCTGCGTCTGCACGTCAGCGGACGATCTTCCCGACATTCTCGGCCGGGTTTTCATGAGCGACGGTAAGACACCGGCCTTTGGCGCCCTGCTTGCCTACGTCGTGCCGAAAACGATGGTGCCCGAGGGCATGGGCGAGGCCGACGCACTGGGCCGCATTTCCATGGTTCCGTTGGGCTCTTGCTTTTCCCTGCCGAGCGAACCGGACGCGCGCAGCCCGAAGGAACCGGTGCTCATTTGCTGCCTGCCCGGGGTGTGTGGAATGAAGGTCCTGCCGGAAAGCGAGTTGGCAAAGTCGAACGAGCTTCGGATCGTCTTGCCGCCGCCGTTGAATGTTACGGGAAGAGTGATGATCGGCGGTAAACCGGCCAAGCCGAGAGAACATCAGTTTATAGTGGTTGCCGACTACGATGGCCTAGGCAAGCTCGCTCCGTCCATGAGCAAAAAGGTGGTTCCGGCGGCCGACGGTAGCTTCCGGCTGAACGCATTGACGCCGGGCAACTACCGTGTGCAGGCCGCGCTCGACAATATCTGGCTCTCGCCCTGCGTGACGTTGAAGGTAGACGCCAAGGCGCCTGACATGCGTCCGCTGACACTCGACATCAGCCCTCCAGGGCCAGGACTCACGATCAAGGTCGTCAATCGGGAGCATCGGCCGATGGTCGACGTTCGCGCCACGGTCGCGCGGCCGGATGGCCCATTGACCAAGGCCCTGTGGCCCAAGGACTTCCGCACGGACGGGGCCGGCGTGTTGCAGATCCCGCCGTTGGAGACGGGCCGGCAGACAATCCGCGTTCAAGGAGCCGACGAAAGGTCGGTTGATGTCCCGCCGCTGGCAAGCGCCAACGCCATTGAGACAGCACCGATTGCGGTGAAATGAGCCGAATTGTGGGAGGGGATTCCCAGCCCATTAGGTCTTTATTGCGAGAAGGTTGACCATGCAGCGAGGTAGTGTGACTGGCATGATGCAGGCGGCAACTGCTTTTATGAGCTGCCTGCGTTCGCTTGAGTGCGTCGTCAGATCGGCCGCGACATCCAAGCTTGAAGTCGCTGCGCGCGGCGGTCACCCCCAC
>CAWDQE010000015.1:0-1007384 GCA_963804375.1 uncultured Planctomycetia bacterium | reverse complement strand
GCGCCCTCACCGCTACTTTTTGAATGTTGGACTCGCGTAGGTCAACCGAACCTCTAAAACTGCCAGCAAGGCCCCTAGCCGTTTGATTAGGGGCCTTTTCTATTGGGTATGGTCATCTTATACCTTTACTGCAATTCGACCCTTAGAAGGGCAAAAAATGCGTTACGAAGGGGAAAATTATCATGGTGAATTGGGGCAAAATAAAGCAGTTTAAGGCCCCCTAATTGTATTACTTTTTCCTCCATAACCAAAAGGGGGTTATTTAGACTTGCTGAAAAGGAAAGACAAGCTAGAATAGAAGAGGTTCCGAAACTTAACAGAAACGAAAGGTTGAAGTATGGCGAAAAAAGCAAGGGTTTCCGATGAGGATTTTGTAAGGGCTTATGCCGTTGCCCTAACGTCGAAAGACGTACAAGACAAAACCGGCATGAGTCCTATATCAATTTCCACAAGAGCAAAAAAACTCCGTGAGAAAGGGGTCAAGTTGCCAGAATTGCAACGGGTTAAGAAAGAAACGGACGTTGACGGGTTGAACAAGATACTTGCCGATATGGGCAAGCTACCACCCGCCAAGCCCTCTACAAGCAAGGCCCGCAAGTAGACAACCGACAAGCGGTAAGATAAGGGTCTTAGAGGCAAGATGCTTCTATGACCCTTTTTTGTTGATTTATGGGGGTGTTTGCCCGATTCAAATTGGGCAAAATTCGCCCAAATCATCTTCATTTTTTTCTCTGCCCAAACTCGTAATTCTGAAAACCTCATGGGAACGGTCAACCCAACATCTTAAGTGGCCGGATTCTTGACCGTAATTTGCTTCAAAAGGTTCAAACCAGATTCCTATTTTCGCTCACTTCATACCATGCCACGGGCTAGGCATTGCAGACAGTAGCCGTGTTGCCCGTAGAGGGTGGTAAAAAGGGGCTTATCTTTCAATCTGGGCAAGTGTAGATTATGTTGAATTTTGGTTGCTGCTCACGGTCTAAGCCTACCATCTTATTAGGTATTCTTACCCACCCATTCTTAGGGTTTCCCCTCTGTTGAGGGTCGTTAAACCATCCTTGCCGTTATCGACCCCTAGCCTCATATATTTACCAGTCTAGTCTTGCTGTCTATACCCCACCTTAATGAGCAATCATAGCCAAGAGCAAAGTAATTCCTACGCAATATGACCTAATGGCATTCAATGCTATAGTGTAATGCGTTTACTGCCTTGTTTTGCAGTAGAAAATAAAAATCTTTAAGAAAGGAAACACCAAACCACCCCACACAAGCAAAAATAAGAGTAGGGAGGATACAAATCTATGACAAAACAATACACCACTTGCCCTAAATTCAAAGAGCGTAACAGACTAATTCGCCTTGACGGTAAAAGCGGTTTTTATTCTGTTAAACAGTTAGAAGAAAAATGGAGTTTGAAACATAATGCTATCTACACAATATTGAAGAGTGCAGAAACCCCAATCCGTATACAAGAGATAATGGTCAATAAGATTGCTGGCAGGGTTCAACTAATGCGTAGGCTAGGTCTAACGATAAGGGCTATTGCCAGTATACTTAATCGTTCACACTACTGTGTACATTCACACTTGAATCGCCACACAACCCACAAGCCTACTTTACTGGTACACGTTAACAACGATTGCCTTTCCCTTGATAATGAAACAATAAAGAGTGGAGACTACAAATTGACCCCATTAGATGACAACACTTGTGTATTAAAGACTTGGAATAAGAATTTTACGATGGAATATGATTCCCTAATGTTAAACATTCACGTAATCGGAGTGGTAGACTAATGCAAACGATAAATGAGCTATTTGAAGAATATGATAAGATGGTTGAAAACCATAAACGCAAGTCCGTTGAACTAACCGAATTGTTAGAAGATATTGGGCGCGTTATTGATGAGGGGAAAAAGGTTAATGATGCAATCGCTAAGGCAAAAACAATGGGCAACCGTTTACCAGTACTCCAGCTAGATATGATACGCGGATTTATAAAAGATTGGTGCAATCAGCTATTTGAAGAAAAAATGGGGCTTGAAAGGGAGTTAACTAAAGCTAAGAAAAACAAAGATAAATCTTTGTCGCCAGCAATGCAAGTGGCCCAAATAAAGACCTTAGAGGAACAAATTGGTAAGATTGCAAAAAAGTTAGGCGTGTTATCAGTACTAGCAACCAAACTACCATCCCCGAAAAAAAACGATACGCACGATGACCGTACCCAGTGTTTCTATCTCTATCTGAAAAGTATGGGTTTTGAAGATGATGAAGAGGTATTAGGGTTAGATAAGGTTAATCCATTAAACGTTTTTGAGAATATTAAGTTTTGCTACAATTCGCGTCAATTGGAAACATTCAAAAGTTTGGTGATAGCTTGGATTGACCTAACGAAAGGCATTTTTGGGGGTAGCGATTTTCACGCTAAATCATTACTCATATTCAATCGTGCTATCAAACGACTTGAAGAAAAAGAGTCAGAACATTTAGATAAGGGATTTATGATTTAAGAAAGGTAATATGACCCCAAAAGAGTTTTGCGAAACACAGCTAGGCATTCCGTATAAGGGGCCAAAGAAAAAGAGAAAGAAACGGTCAACCACTCGCTATGTTACTGAGGAAGAAAAAGCAAGGATGCTTGCTAACAAATTTAATAACAAGATGAGGGAATTAAGGGGGCAACCGCCAATAGTATATATCCCTCAGATATTGACGATAAAAAACAAGTTTAACACAAGACGAAAGAAAACAAGTGAGCTAATGTGTCATCTTGTATTCTTATTTCGATTGACCCAACTAGCAACAGTTAGGGAATTGGCACACTTATTCAAAGTGAGTGAAGCCACTATTTACGGAATGTTACGGGGTGAATCTTACCAAGACATTTATATGAGATACCCAACTACTTTACAAAATAACAAGAAAGAGAATAACAATGGAAACGAGAACTAGGCATACCAATTATCCAAGTAGCGATAGTTACCAAGAAAGCAAGCATAGGGCAGACAAGGATGATTCCAAGGAAGGCGGTGGAAGTGAAGTTGATAAGGATACATCCGGCATGGATATAGTTGATAAAATGATTAACATTCTAAACAACAATTTGAAGCGTAAACCGAAGGGTAAGAATGAGGGTAAGAATCGCAAAGCGCAAAAAACCAGTCGAAACCAGTAACCCCCAGACTAATATATATGGCGCATGATGCCTTGACCGGCAGGCATGCGACAAATTACAATACGTTAGAGCAAACGACGATACACCCTAAACGTTTTTAGCCCGTTTCCCATTGTATAGGTTTCGTCGCCTTGCTCCAATGGGGAACGGGTTTTATTTTGTAATGCAGAACAAGAAAGGTAAATCATTATGAAACAAGGACAAAACAAAACCTATGCAATCTTATTTGCTCATCCTAATGACGGTGGTACTTGGATTGCTAAAAAGTGGAATGACGCAACGCTAACGCGAGAGGACATTAAAGATTACATGGATGAATGTAGACAAGACGGTTTGACTCGCGAACCATTTTATGACGCATTACATGAACTTTATGATTTATGGGAAAGTAGTTCGCAGGATATGGAGGATATATTTGAGTTAGTTGGCGAAGCGGACGCCCAGTTATTTGCGTATCTTTCGCACAGCTAAAAAAGAAAGGGCACGTATTATAGGTTGACGATACGTGCCCCTTTGTGTGTTGACAACTACCTTATTATACTCCAAAACCGCTTAGAGCGCAAGTATCGGGGATAAAATGGTTTATAAAAGTAGTGTCATCAATCGGATTCACATTTATGATAGAATCAAAACGTCCATTAGGTAATTATATATATGCTTGGTACAAAGATGATGAAGCAACACCGTTTTATATTGGGCGGGGTGGTGCTTACCGGGCATGGGTTAGGCATACGAAAAATGGGGAAGATGCTTATTGCGAAACAATTAGGAAAACGTGTGAGCGTTTTCAAGTTAAGATATTGAGAGATAGATTAACACCATCCGAAGCAATAGCATTAGAACGCAACATAATAGAATTGTATCAGCCGATTGCTAATTACCAAACACTAATACGAAACGACAATGATGAACGAGATATTGACCTATTGGCAAGATTTGCGGAATCCACAAATTAGTGTCGCGCTTGTGATTCTCGGTCGAAAATAAGTGTCGCGCTATTGATAATCCGTGTACGATTAAGTAGGTAACCGTTTCTCGGTTGACGAGCGGTACCGGTAATGTTCTTTGAAAAGTCCGAAATTGTGTGAAAGATACCAAACTGGTTTCTTGGAGGTGCATTGTTTTCCGTTCGCCCCAATTCGTTTAGGGGCGATAAAAAGAAAGCACTATAAACGGTGGAGTAACACAATTAGTATAACTGGATACGCCGAGTTATCGCGTAGTGGTCAGTATTGCAAATTGAGTTTATTATATTGGGCAATGACCGATAGTGTGTTGACAACTAGCACACCGCACAACCGTTTATCTTCCAATCAAAACCCTAGCTCTGTCTTAGCTTGACAACTAGGTGGGTAATGGCCGAAAGGCTTTCTGACAAGCGGTATGGGCAACCTCTTATATCCCTGTTTAAGTACGGGCTAGGTAAGACCAGTAGTAAAAGAACCTCTTACAAATAACATCATACAACCCAATCGGGCACACCCATTACCCGATAAAAGCTAGTTGTGTATCTATAGGTAATGACGCAAACGTTAAGAGTAGCTACGGTGTGGAGGTTCAACTAACTCTTTCTGGAATTTCCAAAGATTTTCCACCATCCTAGATGTTGAACGGTGTATTTATAGATAGAGCAGTGATTGTAGTTGGTACCTCTTCACTAGTTCTTTTTAATTTAGGGTGGTAAGTGGGGTTGCCTCTTTCACCAGTCACAACCCCCCCACCCGTTTTTATTCTCCAAAGGAAAAGTAAATATGGCATGCCCAAAATTGACTCAATTACAAGCACACGAAATTAGACTACGTTATGCCAAAGAAAATATTAGTCTTGAAAGGCTTGCGGACGATTACGGAATTAAAAAAAGTACCGTTGCGTCAATTATAAATAATGATGAGGGACCATACTTTGACCCGCACTATATTACCGAATCTATAAGAAAAGAATTAAGAAGAGTATTAGGTATATGTTTAGGAAGGGATAACGATGACTAAACGAATAACACTAAACACTATTTATGAGGAAGTCCAATTACTACGTAAAGAGGTAGCCTTACTAAAGGACTATCTTGATACATACGCTTACGGCAAGCACTTAGAGTCATCCTACGGTAAAGCCTCAATATACGATAAGTTACACGCAACACAAAACAGAAGAGTAGAAAATGGAATAACATTATGAGTAAAGATAAACAGAATCGTACACACTTCAACAATCCAGTCGAGGGTAAGGACGTATTAAGCCTTAATGGAGGATGTAAGAATCTTGTGACCAAAAGTGCCCATAGCACGCAAGGGGATTTAGATTCCGTAATCCGTAAATATTGGGCTGAGGGTAAAGATGTAGTGTGCATAGCTGATATTTTATTTACTGGTAAGAAAACAATATTCAAGACTGAGTGGATTGATAATGCTGGCATGCAAGATTCACAAGTAGAATCACCCCTATATAATGCGTTTAAGAGATATATTGAGAAAGTGATACATAGAGGCAAATAGCTATGGCTTTTGAACTAAAGCAGTTATGGAAGAATTCCGATTTTGAGCGATTCGTTTATGAGCAAATTGCAAACGAGATAAATGCGTTGACACAAAACAAAAGACGCAATATAGAGGTGCGTATCCGCTCTTTAGTGGAAACCGCTTTAGTTACTCGACTTGCTCGGCTTCATGCCTTGCCGGCGAACGGGCGACCAATGGTACGGAGGTTGTCCCCTGCACGAATCCAGGCCCGGTCGTCATCGTTGCTTCTCCGTGAACGTGGCGATCGGTCGTTACCATTGCCATCGCTGTCACAGCCAAGGCAATCAGCTTGAGCTGTGGGCGGCGGCCACCAAGTTGCCTCTCTATCAAGCGGCGATCGATCTCTGTCGCGCACTGGGCATGGACGTCCCCTGGATACATCGCTGGTAGCAACCGCCCCCAAACAGAGAAGAGGCCACCGGTACTTGAACCCCTCTCCAAACATGTCCAGTCCATCGATTACCGACAGCGCCAGTCCATCGATTACCTCGCCTACTCTCAGGTGGTTGTTAGGGGCAAAATCATTAGAAGAACAACTTAAAAAGTTAACCGATGTTTCATCCCGTTTGACTACTGCCCAATTAGCATTAGTGGCAATGGAAGAAAATCGCAGGGCAAAAACTTCCTTAATGGAGGGTCTTTACACTTCTAATCCAATGGAAAGACTTATGTTTATGCGTAATCTTCAAATTACTCAGAGAGGTGTTGCAATGGGCGATTTGAACGCAATGGGATTTATGCAACAGAAGATTGTTGTGGATATGCTGAAAGGTCCATTGGCACAATTACAAGTGTTTGGTACGGGTAAGAGTGGCCGACAAGTCCTAGACGAATTACTAATGAAAGGTGCCCCCCAATTATTTGGTAAAGATTTGAAGAAAGAGGGGGAGTTACGCGAAGGAATGAAAGCAATTATTGATGATTCACAGAAAGCCCAAAATGCTTTATTTAATTCACAAATCAAGATATGGGAAATAACGATAGGTAAACTGGATTCCAATAACAAGGAATTCCTTGCTGAGCTAAAAGGCATTATGGGTGTACCGATGCCTAAAAAGGGTTTTGCAAATGGTGGAATGGTTGGCGGGGATGATACGCTAATACCCGCACAGAAAGGCGAATTCATTGTTAATAGGCAGAGTACCGCAAACAACATTGATTTACTTCGCAGTATCAACCGCAATAGGTATAACGCAATGATAGAGGCTAACCGTCAAAGATATATGGCTCAACATTGGCGTTATCATAGTGACCCCTTAACTTCAAATATTAAGAGTTATCATAGTGATATGGTTAGACAGACAAATATTGAGGCTATGGCTAAACGCGGTAGAGAGATTAGGGAAGAGGGGGGTTGGAATGCTCACTTTAATAGGGTGCGTGATGAGCATGGAATCAACAATCCATCGTTAATGGAAAGAATGATTTTCAATGATGTAAGAATACGAGAACATAACCAAGCAAATAGGGCAAGGTTGGATGACCTACATATATCGGCTGAGAAAGCTAGACATTCCGGCTATGGCGAACAAAATGTAGTTAAAGAACTAAATAAGACCCTATCAAGTCTACCGCATACATTTACTCACGAATTGGCACCCGTAGAACATACGCATAGAGTGGTGGGGGAATCGGCCCTAAGTCAAGCAATAGTTGGAGCAATAACAGAACATATACAAAGTCTAGTCAACACTAGAATAAGTCAATTCATAAATCCGGTTACTGGGGAAACTAATCCAGTAGCCTACTCATAATAACTTTAGAAAAGTAACAAAGATTTAAGAGGTAAAAAAATGTCATATCATTCAATAGCATTCGCCCATTTAGACAACCCATTCACGGGTTCTAATTACTGCGTAAAGGCGGTTTTTGACAAGTTAGCATTGCGTGAACCCGAAAATTATCACGCACTTTCAAGACTTGAAGTACAAACGGCGGTAGCAATGATAAATAACGCAGTCGGAAAGCATCATAATGGGGAGGAATTAGAACCCCATGAGTCATTACTACTGAATAAGATTTTAGACCATTATTCAATTCAAAAGAGTGCCGACGGGTTGCTTGACCATATTCACGGAGAGTTAAAGGATGGTAATACCGACTTGGATAAAATCCTACTTAAACTAAAAGATAGGTTTGGCGACTGTGAGGACTGCAAGGCATCATTGGCGGAATTGCTCTATGACAATACAACACACAATCCGAACCCCGTTAATAAAGACAGTAATTTAGATGATGTTCAACCGAATGTCTTTCAGGATGATGAAGAACTAGACAAACGTAATCCTATGAAAGCGATTAGAGGGCAACCAAAGAAACAAAAGGTTCCAAGTGTTAATCCGAAACTGCCTAACCCTGATTTCCAATATGATAGGCTTTTTGGTCCGGGTGAACAAGAGGAGGAAGATGATACTAATGAGACACTCATCTTTAAGAATAAGGTTATTCGTACCAAGATACCACCCTCTTTACTTGAAAAGGTACAAAGAGATATGGAAAGAAAGTTTGACCAGAATACGGAAGTGGAAATATTCACTTATGAAGAGGATGAAGATGATAGGGACGTATCGCCAGACAAGATACAAGACCGTGAGAGTGAAGCGGTACCCGTTAAGATTGGACACACCAGAGATAATTTGACCGATGAGCAACAATCGCCCAATGACACCCAATCACCCGCTAGAATTCCGGGGGGTGTTGACCAAGATAGGTCATTGAATACGGATGACGAACAATATACGGGCAAGCCTAATCTTAAAGATAAAGAGGTGGCTATGCTAAGGGACAAGGTTAGGAAGTTAGAAAGTATAGCAAGTGAGGCAATCGCCAATAACAAGGTAACCCTTGAATTAGCAACAGAGGCTACAAATCAAGTCATTAAGGATAAAACGTTTAGTAACGAAGTGAGAAAAAACAAGACGATTGTGGAGTTATTAAGGAAGTATGGTAAGTAAGAGTGGTGGGCTAGTTGTGTTAAACTGTTGGTGAAGTATCCTTATGATTAGCCCCCACCTTTTTTGTTCTGCTTAATTAAGTTGACTAAAGACGGTTTCGATAACCTCATCTATGCTACCGTTTTCTACCGTGCGACTTTTTATTATGTCTATAAATAGTGGTTGCCATAAATCTAATGGGTTGCGTAACTCGCAAACAGGATAAGAATCATCGACTAGTTCTTGACCATCTTTTTCTGCTCTTTCCTTTGCATCTTCTATAGATGTTGCTGTTATCTCATAAGGTTGAACATTGATACTTGTGATAATAGCAACTTGGTATATTTTTTTATTCTCCGATTCTGTTGTTTCTTTTGCTGGTTTCACACATTTACTATGACTTTGATTCTGTGCTTGTGGCTTAACAGGATAACTCATAATCAATCCTCCAAAAAAAGGGGTTTTTATCCACAATTTCCATTATAGCATATTTTCCAGAAAAGTCAACGACTGTCAAAAAATTACGCAGAAAAAATTCTTGGGTTGACCTTGACAGGCTTTCGGCTTTCTGCTCTTCTGACAGATTGATAACAAACGAACCCCGCAATAGTTCGTCGCTATTCCGGGGTTCTGGCCAGCAAACCTACAAGGAAGGTTTACATGGTTAGTTCTATTCTATCGGCTTTTCTTGCCTGCGAAACCCCGGTAAACTGTCCGGTTTCGGTCAAAATCCTCACGCTAGGGCTGACTTTCGCCCTATTCGTATGGGTGGGTCACTGTGAAGAGGGGAGGGCGGGAAAATGCTAGTTCTTTCTCGCAAGGTGGGGGAATCCATTGTGATTTCGACCCCCGTTTACGATATCGAAATCACGGTCTTACGGATTGGACGGAACCAGATTCGGATTGGGGTTGATGCTGATTGTGCGGTTGATGTTTCCCGTGCGGTATGGGTACCGAAACCTAACGGAGTGTTACGGGAATCCAAATCGTAAGACCACCATTACCGAGAAGGGAGGGAACTATATAGATAGAGCAAACGACTAACGACGAAATTAAACAACTAAAATCCGTGTATCCTGTTATACCTTTAGTCGGGTTGCTCGCAGGGTACGCGGATTTATTTTTTAATAAGTGGAGTAAATTATTATGAAGTGGGAAAGACACGGTGGGACACATACACGGTTACATAAAACGTGGATTGGTATGAATAGAAGATGTTACGATAAAACTGATAATAGTTATAAATACTACGGTGCTAGAGGTATTGTGGTGTGTGAGGAATGGCGAAACTCGTTTATCAAGTTTAGAGAATGGGCACTTGCTAACGGATATAGTGATAACTTAACAATCGACAGAAAGGATAATGATGGAAACTATGAACCAAGTAATTGCAGATGGGTAACAATAAAGGAACAAAATCGTAATACACGTAACAATAGAGTTATGGAAGCATTCGGGGAAAGAAAATGTTTAGCAGATTGGGCAGATGATAAAAGGTGTGTTGTCGAGTATTGTCAGTTATACCATAGGGTGAAAAAATGGACGGGCCATATTACTAATGAACAAATATTAACATTACCAAGTGATACTAAAAGGAAGTTGATAAATTATACGGAACCATTAACAAGAATTACTGACAATAACTATCTAATAATTAAAAAAATGATGGAAAACAATCAACTTATTTATGAGCAATACACCAAGTTAGTTAATGAGTACGAAAGTAATACATAAAAGTAGCCATATCAAAAAGTGCCCGTCCAAAAATTGTTATCCAGATAAGTGGAAAGTACATATTGCAGACGCAATACCGCGCCGCAAGGGGGGTGGTAAAAAGGGGGTAGGGGATGGAGTTAAATAATACCGCCAAGTAGTTATAACAAGGAATGGGCATAAGCCAGAATAAGCCCATTTTTACGGTAGTTTGCTATGGTTGCAAGTTAATGCTGCAATCAAGACTCTTCAAAATTCTACAAATCAATAGGCTCAAATCGCAAAAATTCCGATGGAATAACCCGATAAGGGTATTTTCTTGTTTGTAGGTTTCGGGTATATTTGATTGAAGATTACAAAAACGAGAGGGAAGGAAGTTAGTAGCTTCCAACCCTCTCTGACTCTCAGGAAAGGACAAGTTTCCATGAAAGCTACTTCTCAGGGTAGTCAGTTTTTCAGCGTAGGTCAAGCAAGTCGCTATCTCTCGGTTAGCCCCTCACAGATTCGGTTGATGGTTGATAGGGGCGAATTGGAAGCGTTTACGCTTGCTTCTGGTCATCGGCGGATTTCCGCCAAGTCAATCAAGGCATTCGCCAATGGCACAACCGTTGAAGATTTAGCCGGATGTAATGGAGGGGAAAAGAAAGTGGTGGGATACGCCCGATGTTCTTCAAACGGTCAAAAGGAAAGCCTCATTCGCCAGATTCAACGCTTGACGAACCATATTTCCACAACCTATGACATTCCGGCCAATAAGGTCGAAATCCGCCAAGAGATTTGTTCTTCCTTCTCTGGCAATCGTAAGGCTTTCTTTGAATTGTGCGATGATATTACGGATGGTAAAGTGTCCGTGGTTGTGTCCGAATTTAAGAACCGTTTTTCTCGCGTGCCCTGTCAACTTCGGTTGCTTGAACATATTGCAGATAGGCAAGGTTGCTCACTGGTCTTTCTGGATACGGAAGAGAATGAGAATGAAGAGAAAGCCAATATGCTGGAATTGGTTGATTATATTCAACATCTTTCTGCAAAATCCGCCGGTAGGAAATCGGCACTCGTTACCACGGTTCATTTGAAAGCGGAAACCGTTACCCGCATTGCGGAATTGTCAAATCAAGGGATGACGCAACGCCAGATTGCAAAGATTATTGAGGAAGAGGGGCACTTGACGGAAAAGGGAGAGAAGATTTCCCGTTCTAAGATTCGTCAATTCATTCTCTTGAACGGTACGGTTAAGACAATTGTGGGAATCGACAAGGATAGCCAAACCTCTTTGAATGCCTTGCTCACAAAGTGGGTTGCCGAAAATATCATTCCGTGTGAAAATTCAAGGTTGACCGTCAAGGAAATCGGCACTCGTTTCAATTCTTGGATGACCGCCAACGGCAAGGCTACCGTTCGTCCTACGGTTGTGGGGAAGTGGTTGACGCAAGTTTGCAAGTTGCCCAATAAGATGGTTTCTGGATACCGCTACTTTTTGAATGTTGGACTCGCGTAGGTCAACCGAACCTCTAAAACTGCCAGCAAGGCCCCTAGCCGTTTGATTAGGGGCCTTTTCTATTGGGTATGGTCATCTTATACCTTTACTGCAATTCGACCCTTAGAAGGGCAAAAAATGCGTTACGAAGGGGAAAATTATCATGGTGAATTGGGGCAAAATAAAGCAGTTTAAGGCCCCCTAATTGTATTACTTTTTCCTCCATAACCAAAAGGGGGTTATTTAGACTTGCTGAAAAGGAAAGACAAGCTAGAATAGAAGAGGTTCCGAAACTTAACAGAAACGAAAGGTTGAAGTATGGCGAAAAAAGCAAGGGTTTCCGATGAGGATTTTGTAAGGGCTTATGCCGTTGCCCTAACGTCGAAAGACGTACAAGACAAAACCGGCATGAGTCCTATATCAATTTCCACAAGAGCAAAAAAACTCCGTGAGAAAGGGGTCAAGTTGCCAGAATTGCAACGGGTTAAGAAAGAAACGGACGTTGACGGGTTGAACAAGATACTTGCCGATATGGGCAAGCTACCACCCGCCAAGCCCTCTACAAGCAAGGCCCGCAAGTAGACAACCGACAAGCGGTAAGATAAGGGTCTTAGAGGCAAGATGCTTCTATGACCCTTTTTTGTTGATTTATGGGGGTGTTTGCCCGATTCAAATTGGGCAAAATTCGCCCAAATCATCTTCATTTTTTTCTCTGCCCAAACTCGTAATTCTGAAAACCTCATGGGAACGGTCAACCCAACATCTTAAGTGGCCGGATTCTTGACCGTAATTTGCTTCAAAAGGTTCAAACCAGATTCCTATTTTCGCTCACTTCATACCATGCCACGGGCTAGGCATTGCAGACAGTAGCCGTGTTGCCCGTAGAGGGTGGTAAAAAGGGGCTTATCTTTCAATCTGGGCAAGTGTAGATTATGTTGAATTTTGGTTGCTGCGCTCGACCACACCCTATAGCTTTCCAGATAGCGTCTCACTTACCCTGGTTCTTCATCAGTTCCAGCATGGCCTCGCCCATCGCGTGGCCGATGCGAGTGAACCAGATGGCGCTGCCCAGGTAATGGTATCCGTGGTCCCCGCCGGTTTTGTCCCACTGCTCCTTATTCTTCTGCCACGTGGGGTACAGCGCTTCCGCCGCCTTGTCGACCAGCAGGTCCGTGCGGAAGGCCTTTACGTTGCCTTTGAACTCCGGCACGTCGTTCATCGACATCTGCGCCTCGCGGATCGTGAGCATCGCCCCGCCGGCCGGCTTCGAGCCGTTCTGGCCCATGGCGGCGATCACAAAAGGCAGGTTCGGCGCCCCCAAGTCCTTGCGCACGTCGTTGATGAAGTGCTTCATGTTGGAGGCGTATTCTTTCTCGGCGCCGCCGTACTGATCGTTCCAGCCCTGGAACCAGACAAAACCAGCCAACTCGAGCTTCTTGCCCTTCAACGCCGGGAACATCGTCTCGTAGTTGTCCAGCGTCTCCTTGACCTCGGCGAGCATGTGGCGGTACGATGAGCCATAGCCCTGCTTGATGTCGTCCACGTTCGGCAGCGGATCGTTCCTATTCTGCTTCTGGTTGTTCTTCTTGACGCGATCCTGCGCCTGTTCAAGTTCCTTTTGGAGCTGGGCCTCCGGATAGCCGGCCGAGGGCGAGCGGAAGAGCTTGACCAGGGAATGCCCGCCCCAGGCCGTCTTGATCAGCAGCACCGGCTGCTTGAGTTGGTCGCCCATCATCGTGCCAAACTCCAGTTCGACGCCGGTGCGGCCGGGCGATCCGTAGCCGATCGTCAGCGGACCCTTGCGATCGAGGTACTTGATGAACACGTCGTCGCGGACGATCCACTTGCCGTCCTTGCGCAGGTGCTTGAACAGGTCCTTGGTCTTGGGGTCCTCGGCCTGGTAATCCAGCAAACGGTTCGGGGCCTTGCCTTCCATGTTCGACTGGCCGGCGAGGATGAAGACCTTGACAGCCTTGCCGTCATCGGCGGACGCAGCGGATACAAACGATGCCGTCATTCCAATCGCCAAAGCAATGGTTGTTGCACATTTTCTCATGATGGATGCTCCTTAAGGAAAAGTTACTCTTTCGCCGTAATCCGATGGGCAGGACGTCAGACACATTCCGTAGCCGGAATGATGCCGATTATAAGGTTGCACTACCCGCCTTTCAATGGCCGCCCGTAAACTATGGCCGGCAGCCCTATTGGTTTGACTTTTCCGGGTCATCGGCGCAGACTCATGGCAGTGCCGTTAGATGCCCTGCGCCGAACTGCCGGATCACGAACTTGGGGCGCAGCACAACAGCCGGCACCGGAAAACGGAGGTCGCATGCGGCGATCAAGCATGGTAGGGTCGAGCCGTTTCTTCTTCTGCTGCTGCATGGGATGCATCAGTCTCTCGTCAACCGTTAGCTGGGCGGAGGGTGCCGATCCGCTTGATCAACTCAAGCCGGGAGAGTGGTATGAAGTGCCCAACTCGCGGTTGGACGCGGTCGCACCGTCCGAGAAACAATACCCGTGGCTCCGCGGAAACATTTCCGGCGTGATCGACTGCTGGGCCGGCGGGGCGCTGGATTCGCAGCGCGACCGGCTCTACATCGGTCCCGGCGGCGGACACGGCGGGTACAACGGCAACGAAGTCTATGCCTTCGATCTGCACGATCTGAAATGGCATCGCCTCACCGATCCCGACCCGGTCATCCCCGGCACGGAATACACCGATCTCAACAAGTCGCCCTTCGCCATGCACACCTACGATGGCGTCGAGTACCTGCCGCCGCCGGTCGATCGGTATGTGGTCATCGGCGGGTGGAATACGCCGCGAACCTACGCGCTCGATCCGGACCACCCGCGGCACTGGGAGATCTACGCCGATCACGGAACCGGGCGCACCGGGGATTACTGTGCGTACGACCCGATCGGGCAGCTTCTCTGGCTCAACACGCCGATCACGGCCGGCAAGCTCAGCCAGTGGGATCCGCTATCGCACCGCTGGACGCTGCGGCTGGCAAGCTCGCCGGAACCCAGCTACTACGAAACGGCGGACATCGATTTCCATCGCCGCTTGCTGGTCGCCTGCGGCCGCGGCAAGCTGAAGGTCACGCGCCTGGCTGAGATCCCCGCGCTCATGACATGCCGGGTGGTTCAGGCCAGCGGCGACAAGGAAGTCGCCGACGCGCCAAGCCCCGGTTTCTGCTTTGTGCCGTCGATCGACGAGTTTGTTGCCTGGGCAAACGGCCCGGATGTTTACACGCTCAACGCCGATACGTGGCGGTGGACGAGGCATCCGCCGGCCGCTACGAATCGCGCGGTGCCCGGACCCGCTCAGCAATGGGGCACGTTCGGCCGCTTCCGCTATGTGCCGTCGCGGAACCTTTTCATCCTCTGCAACGGGGTCAAGCAGAATGTGTATCTCTACCGACTGACGGCGGACAAACCGAACCCGATCACCGGCGTCCGGGCGAAGGTCTTGCGAAAGTCGCTGGAGCTGAGCATCCCCGCCGCGGCAGTTTCGGCGCAGGCGGTGTACGCGGACGGAAGCCGCAAGGACGTGACCCGCGAGGCCGACTACTCCTGCCTCGATCCTTCCGTGGCGAAAACCGAGTTGCACGGGAAAGGAGTCGTCACCGGCGTGAGCGTCGGCGCCGCGCGGATCCGGGCCGTGTACACCGATCCGGCCTACAAGCGCGGCTACTCCAGCGAGGTCGTCGTCGCGGTGCGGCCCGTCAAGCCCGCTGCCACGCTCGACGCTCTGCACTGCGACGCCGAGCGGCTGACGATGGTTGCCGGCGACACGTTCCAATTGCATGCGACCGGCTCCTATACGCGCGGCGCCGACCACTTCACGCAAATTGGCGGCGACGAAGTGCGTTGGTCCTGCGACACGCCGGAAGCCGTGGTGATATCGCATGGCCTCGTGCGCGCCATCCGTCCCGGAAAATCGGCAACCGTCAGGGCGACCTTTGGCGGAAAAGCCGCTGCGGTTGCAATCACCGTGGCGGACGCGCCCGTGATCCGGCGAATCAGCTTTCAAGTCAAAGATACGCCGGTCCGTCCCGGCTGGCTTGCCGAGACCGGCCAGCTTTACACGGCTGCCCGCGGTTTCGGCTGGCTCGACAATCACGATCTGACGACGCGAGACGATCGGGCCAGCGCCATCACGAGCTGCTGATGCGTTTCAACGCCGCGGCGAAGAAGCCGTTCGAGGTGCAAGTGCCGCCCGGTCCGTACATGGTACGGATTGCCATGGGCGACGCCGACTATGGCAAGGCGCCCTTCGAGGCCTGGACGGCGCTGGGCGATGAAAAGCTGCTCTACTATGAAGGCCGTGGCAACACGATCGGCACGCGCCAGGTGACGGCGGGCGAAGAGGGCCTGGTCTTGACGGTCAACGGTCCGATCAACTATCTGATCGTCGCACCGTTGGGGATCGATTTGGACAAATACGCCGACGACGGGCCGGAACATCGCTCAAACCACCGCTAGGGCCGGATACCGTTTCCGGTAGTAGTGTCCCTTGCGACTCCGCAGAAGATAATCCAGCCAGTATTCGGGCAGGTCGCCCCTCAACAGAAACGCGGCCCTGACCGACTCGTCGCCATACTCTCCCAGCACCCGCCGGACGAACCTCGGGCTGGTTGCACGCGAATCGAAAAACCCGCGAATGGAACACTCCTCGTCCTCGGTAAGGCCTTCGCCCCGTTTCTTCAGTCCTGAAATCAGGGATGTGAAATGCGTCATGATCTCCTTGCCCTCGTCGGGGTTGAGGAACACGCACAGCCCGCCCTTCTCCTCAAGCAGGTCTTGCGGAATTTTCATGCCTGGGTGACCCTTCGTCAATCCATGCCTCCTGGCGGCCTCTTCCTGCTTCTGCTGGGGTCTGGACTCCCACTGCCAACGGAATTCCTTCTGCCAGTCCGCCGCCATGGACAAGCCGTCAGGGTACACCACCAGGTCCCTGCCGTAGTAGGCCAGCATTTCGTTGTAGATGCGGGACATGTGCCGCCTCACCTCCGCCTCGTACTCTTTCGAGTACCGGCACACAATGCGGGGGCTATGACGCTTCATCGACCTTCGCAGGTCATCAACATCGACTTTGGAGGCGTCGCCGCAAAGTTTCTGCGCGCCCGACCAGTACCACTCGCCGCGCCACGGAACCAAGTATCCGAAGATGAAATGATCTCGTTGAAACGGATGTTCCTCCATGTTGATCCTGATCCGGTACAGCTGGCCGTTGACGACGTTCAGGGCTTCCAGAGTTTCGTTGCTGACGGATACAAGCCGGTAGAATGACGCGTGCCGCTCGTACCAGCTCCGCAAGTCCCTGCGGTCGTCAGCGGAAACGTCGAGGACTCCCGCCAGGATGTCGATCGCCCCCAGCCCTGACCATCGCGTACACTCGTTGCAGACGAACTCGTCGGTCTGTTCGATGTCCGAGCCCCCTGATGCCTGCTCCTCAATGTAGCGGGCGAATAAGGTGCGAAACAGGAAGGAGTGCGCGCCCAGCCAGATCAGCTTGCGCTTTACGTCCCACCCATACCGGTTCGGGCTTCTGAGAAATGCATTCACGCCCGATTCCTTGGGGATGGTGGAAAAAGCTTCGGATAGAAAAACGCTGCCAGCGTCGGCTATACGTTGGAGATCCTGGTGCGTCGGCAACAGGATCAGCCCGTCAATGAACGCCGGATACAAGATCCAAAGAAAGTGGCGAAAGCGACCAGGATGGAAGCCAGTTGCGGACGCCATTTCTCCCGAAGTCAAGGGAGCGGGCGTGCCGAAGAATTCCGCGTTGTAGCGTTCGTAGGCTTCCCATATCCCGGCGCCATTGTGGAGGTCTTCCGCGAAATCGACCAAAATGCTGGCAAGTTCGCCAAGGGCCTTCGGTGGCAGACGGAGGGTATCGTGTGCAAGTCCGCGCTGCACTTCCGAGAGCCTCCTGCGAAGTTTCCGCACGACCTGGGGAAGATACGAGTCGCCTTGACCATGATATCCATGAGGACGGTGCGCCGGGTAAGCCATGACCATTCCTTTATCGTGGGCTTTCCTGGACATTGTATCAGCCGTCGCGTCGGTTGCGTACTGGTATCAGACCGGTTGATGGTCCGATTCCCTAATCGACATGCTGGATGGCCCCCGCATCACGTCGGTCGCTCGGTTGCCGGCCGAGGAAGTCTTGAAGGAACGGGCCGGAAAACTGCCAGGCGTACAACTCCTCGATCGTCGTCTTGGCGTCGTCCAAGGTGCCCAAGGCCACACGCAGGAATTCGATCGTTCCGGCCAGGCAGCCGTCGACCATGGGTACATGGTGCCCGGGGCGGCCGCCGACGTACAGGTCCGCCCGATTGGCGATCGATACGGGACCGACGCCCGCGGCCTCGGCGTCGCGGCGGCCGTCGACGTATAGCCTCAGCTTCTTGGCCTTGCGGTCGGCCTCCGCAATGACGTGGTGCCAGCGGCCGTCGTTCAGCTTGGCCGCGCTTTGCACCTCGGCTGAGCTCACTCTGGCCGGCGACCTGGAACGTCACGCCGCCGCGCGAATCGATCGCCAGGGAAAACCCCGCGCGGTCCATTTTGTGAAGTAAGACGCCTCCCGTGTGTCCCGGCTCGGTGCGGAAATAGGCCTCGACGAGGAAGTTCGTCTTGTCGATCGCCGGGCTGCGAAAGCCCTCGGCGGGGGCTGCGGCTGCGGCCGGCACGCCCCAAGAGGCGACGTCCACATGGTCCTCCCAGTTGCCGCTCGGCGACGTATAGGCCGTGACGATGTAGTAGGCCAGGCCGGGCTTCGGCTGGGGGGTGAACTTGAAGACGTAGGGGCCTTCGCCGGCGACCGTCTGTCCCGGGCCGCCCCAGATGTTCATGCCGCCGAATTGCCCGTTCTCGCGCTGCCAGTGCAGATCGGCCATAATCTTCATGCCCGGCTTGACGCCGTGCAGCCGTAGCTTGACCTCGCTGGGGCGGTCGGGGGCGAAGCTGGCCGGCGTCTCGAAGGTGATCTTCGCGTGCGGCTTGTTCTCGATCTTGGGGGCCTTTCCCTGCGGCGGCGCTCCGGCCAGCGCGGCTTGGCTGAGCACGGCGTACTGGTTCACGCCGTTGAACTTCAGCGCCCCCGCACCCAGTCCTCCAGCGGTCCCTGGACGAAGCTCTCTTCCGGAATGTTCACGGTCCGCAGCGGATAGGTTGGGTTCTTGTAATACGTTTCCCGGCCCACGAAGTACGAGGCGAGATGGAAATGATCGTCGAGGATCAGCGTCGGGTCATTTCCGGCGTGGTAGAAGTCCCACTCGGCAACGGTGGCGTAGAGACCCCAGGGCACGAAGACGCGGACACCCTTGCCGCGGGCCGCCGCCGTGGGCCGGAAATCGTGGTTTGCCGCGTCGCGAAGCGGCGGCTGGGCGGCCAACTCGCCCGGATCGCCGATCGTGCCGCGGAGGGCCAGGGCGCGGCGAAAGCTCTCCAGCGTTCCGTGCCAGCGCCCCGAGGACTCGAACACGGCGAACATCTTGGGCACGTCGTAGAACACGTTGCTGGCGTAGACGTTCGATTCATGATGGTAGTCGGAGCCCCCGCCCTTGGCGTCGGCGGCGTTGGGATCGGCCGGCAGGCCCTTGGGGTCGGCATGGCGGAAGACCATGTGGCCGATCCCCTGCCAGATGTTGCCCATGTACTTGTTGCGCCCGGCGACCGGCTCTTGCCGCCGCGACCCGTTCACGAAGTTGTAGACGGTGTTGTTGAAGATCGAGGCCGAGTAGCCGATGATCTCTTGGAAGGCCGCGGTGTTGCCCAGGCGGTCGAAAGGGTCTTTGGATTTGCCCCAGGCGATGTTGTTGAAGTAATACTGTTTGAAGCCGCCGTCCATATAATAGGCGTGGCCGAAACGGGCATTGTCCGGACTTTTCGGATCGATCATGTGTCCCCACAGCTTGTATCCGCCGGGGTTGCCGGAAATGTTGTCGAACACATAGGCCGGCCCGCCTTGCCAAGTTTCGATGCCGCCCCAGTCGTTGTTGTTCAGGAGCGAATCGACCACCTTGTTGTGGTGGATGAGGATGCGGGTCAAGGGGCGATCGGACCGAGACTGGTCCTGCTTGCCTCCGAAGACGAAGATGCCCGCCCCGTAGAGGCGATCGAGGACATTGCCGGCCACTTCCGCGGTTACGGCGGATTCGATCTCGATGGCATGGCCCTGGCCGTAGCGCGTGGGGCGGTGGCCGATCTCGTGCAGGCGGTTGCGGAGCACCTTGACGTCCCCGAGCCGGCCCGGCGTATATTCCTGGCCCCACTCGCCGCCGTCGGCCACGATCATGGCGCCGTGGTCGGTGTCCTGGATCAGGTTGTCGCGGACGACCACGCCGTCGATGACGTCCTTTTCGCCCACGGCCTTGAAGCGGATCGGCAGGTGGACGTGCTCGAAGGTGCAGTTGGCCACCGTGAGGTCGCTTCCCGACCCCAGCAGGCGGATGCACGCCACGTCGACGTTCTTGCCCGGCAGCGCCGGCAGGTCGTACCAGACGTTGGTGAAACGCATGGCCAGGCCGGAGACGTGGATGTGGCTCATGGCGTCGCTGTCGATGAGAGTGCAGCGCCGGGCGACTTCGATGTGGGCGGCACGGGGGTCGGCGTCGCCGGGAAGGCGGAGATACAGCCGCCCGCCCTGTTTGTCGAACCAGAACTCGCCGGACTTGCCGTCGTCGAGGTATTGCGGCTTGTCTTCCAGATAATAGCGCGTGTAGCGGGGATAATGGTAGGCGCCGATTCCGTCGCCCCATTGGCCTCCAAAGACGAGACTGTGTTTCACGGCATCGAACTTCACCACGCGTGACGGATAGGGCGTGCCCATCACCCAGCCGTACTCGGACCAGACCAGGGCGTCCTTGTAGTAGTCGGCGTCGCGGGTCAGGTTGACCGTGTCGTAGCCCATGGGGCGCTCGATGCCGTCCACGGTGGCCTTGGCGCCCCAGACGTCGCGACTGTCGGGATTGTTGAAGTGGAACCACTGGCTCTTGATGTCGTCGGGATCCACCGGCTGCCAATTCGGCGTGCGGGCCAGCGGAATGCGAACGACAGCGCCGTCGGCGCGGATCATCCACACGTTGCGGGGAGCGAAGTCGATGTCGACATTCCAGACCTTCTCGGGCTCGGGCATCTTCGGGTGCGCCCCGCGGCGCCAGCCGGTAACGTGCTCCGAACCGACGAGCGACGCCTCTCCTTGGCCCCAGGCGGAGTCGCTGGTCAGTCGAATGGGATGGCCTGGCTTGCCGGACTCGCGAACCACCAGCGCGCCGCGATACATGACCCCGCGCTTGAAGACGTAGGTGTCGATGCCCTTGGCCGCAGCGGCCTGGCCCTGGGCGGCCGGGTCCCATGGATGGTGCTGCCAGGGCAGTTCGCGGGTGCCCGGGTTGGCGTCGTTGCCTCCTTCGTAGTCGATGTATCGAATCGAGCCGCCCGCCACGTAGACAAACGGCTGCGGTTTCCACTCCAAATCGCCGGTGGGCAGCACCTGGGCCTTCGGATCTTGCCACGGCCACGAAGTCGGCCCAGCGGCAGCCGCCATCGGGCACGCCACGGCAATGACAAGAATGCCAAGGAACAAGGGGAATCGGCATGAACCAATCATAGTCAGCTCCAATCGGGCGGGAGTATTGTTGGAGGACAGAGGGGATGGGTTGCGGCCTTGCCGAGAATATCGGTTGCGGCCAATCAAGCGTTATTGTCACCCAGGCGACCGCCGGTTGCAAGCATTTCGCAACTTGACTTTCCTGGGCCGCCGGCGCAGACTCATGGCAGTGCCGCATGGCCGAGTCCGCCGTGGATCGGACCGTGAACGGCTACTCGACATGTTGTACTTGGAGGATCGAACGATGTGCTGCCGGAAGCTTTGTTTGGGCGTTTTCTGGGCCTTGTTAGGTGTTTTCAGTGGCTTGGCCACGGGACTGGCGGCCGAAACGGCCCCGGCCGGAAAGGTCAAGGTTTTATACATGTTCAACGGCGGCCACGACGGGAAAGGATTCATTGCCCTGGTGGGCAAGGTGCTGGAGGGCACCGGCGACTTTACGGTCACGAACTCCCAAAGCGCCGACGACCTGAAGGCCGAGAACATCGGCAAGTACGACGAGGTCCTGTTCTACGGCTCCGGCGGCACGATCACTGACCCCAAGCAAGAGCAGGGACTGTGGAACTTCGTCCAGCAGGGAGGCGGCATTGTGGGCGTCCACGCCACGGACGCCAACAAGTCGTCGGACGTTTATTGGGAACTGCTGGGCGGACGGTTCATCGGGCACGGCAGCGGCAAGTACACCGTTCACATCTACGACCGGGACCACCCCATCACGGCCGGCCTGGGCGACTTCGACATCGCTGACGAGACCTACGCCCATCAGTATCACAAGAACGCCTGCATGCGCTGCCTGGTCCGCATGGACCGCGGCAGCGAGCGGCAGAGCATGGCCTGGGTGCAGCAGCACGGCAAGGGCCGCGTCTTCACCACCGGATTCGGCAACGACCGAGGCGCGTGGGAGAACCCGCACTTTCAGCGGCTGGTGGTGCGGGCCATGTACTGGGCCGCCGGCCGCGCGCCGAAGGACCCGCCTGTCGGGCCGGCGGGTAAATGACCCCGCCAAGGCCCGCTTCCGGGTCGCAGGTTGGCGGGAAGAACCTACTGGCCTGCGCTCCGCACACAGCGGAATCCATAGGACTCCGATCCAAAGCAGGTATCGGCAAACACGGGCGTCTCGCTCTGCCGGGCGGAACTGCGGCAGTCATCCTCGCCGCTCATAAAACTGCCGCCACGCAGTACACGCTTGTCGCCGGCGGCCGGGCCGCGAGGATTCTCGGTCGCGGCGCCGTCGTAGCGTTCGGCGTAACAATCGTTGCACCATTCGGCAACATTGCCGTGCATGTCGTAGAGCCCCCACGGATTAGGCTGCATCAGCTTGACGGGGTGCGTCGTCTTCGCCGCATTGCCCTTGTACCACCCATGCCTCTTCAAGTCGCCCGAACTGTCGCCGCACGACCAGCGGGTGGTCGTCCCGGCGCGGCAGGCATACTCCCACTCTGCCTCGGTTGGCAGCCGGTAGCCGTCGGCCGCGAAATTGCACGCCAGCGTCTTCAGGTCGTAACAGGGCTTGAGACCTTCGCCGGTCGAGCGCATGTTGCAGTACTGCACGGCGGCCAACCAGCTTACGCGCTCCACGGGTCGGTCGGCGCCCTTGGCCTTCGACGGATTGCGCCCCATGATCGCCTCGAACGACGCTTGAGTCACCTCGCACTGGTCCATGTAGAATGCGGCGATGCGGACACGATGGGCCGGCCGTTCGTCGCTTTCGCCGTTGTCGTCACCCAGGGTGAACGCCCCCGCGGGGATAAGCACCATGTCGATGCCCGTCTTGGTGTGGATTGTCTTCGGGGTGTCGGAGGCCGTTGGCGCAGGTTCCGGCGGAACTTTGTGCTCCCCGCAGCCGGCCAGCAAGACGAGGGCCGTCGCGCTCAGTAGTACAACTCGCATGGCCGAAGAATCCCCAATTTCAACTCTCAAATCCTTCATCCTTCATCCTTCATCCTTCATCCTTCACTTCTCAGTGTCTCGGCGCCTCGTACGACAAGGCGTTGCGGAGAGCCTTTTGCGTGCGATCGCGAATCTCGCGCGCAACGTCAGCCGCGCGGGGATCGGTAGCCAGAGCCAGAGCCGCCCGCTGCCGTAAGACCTTCACGGCGGCGCGGCACTCGCCCACCAGCTCGTCCTGGTTGCCGCCCACTTCGACGATGGCAAAGGTGATCGCCTGGCACTTCTTCAAGGCATCGTCCCCTTCGTAATCCAGGAGCGTCTTGCGGAACTTCTCGGTGAGGTCGACCACGTATTGCGGCGTCTTGATGGCCGTCTTGTGCTTGGCATATGCCTCGTCGATGGCCCGCGCCGACGATTCCAGATCGGCCAATACGCCGGACAGTTCCGGATGGGCCTTCTCCTGCTGCTGGAGGTAGGCCAGCGTTTCGTGCCCGAAATCAACATACTGTTCGACCCGCCCGCGAATGTGCTTCACGAAGATCACGACGTCGTCGAGAATCCTCTCGATTTCGGCCCTCCGTCGCTTCTGCTGCTTGGCTGAGTAGATGGCCCCCAAGGCGTCGCGAGTGGCGCAGGTGGCGCGGCCCTTCATGGAAGTCCCCTGCCCTTCGACGTCGAGGATATACTCGCACGGCCCGACGCCCAGCGTGGCCCGCACGATGTCCACCACGGTAAACTCGCGGAGCGGCGTGTCCTTGACGCGCTGGATGGGGTAAATCACGGCCGGGCCTTCGAAGCGGTCGGGTTTGGTCAACGGCTGGATATGTCCGCGGCGGGCCTGGTCCAGCCAGCAGGGATAACGAAAACTGCCCAGCACCGTGGTCCAGCGTTGGCGATCGGCGGGCAGCGTGCCGGGCGAGCCGAACCAGCCATACTTGAGGAACTCGCCGCTTTTCATTTGCGCAGCCATTTCCCAACTGGCGGTCAAATGGCCGCGAAAGCGCCAGTCGACGCGCCATTGGGCGGAGAACGGCGCTGTCCAGTCCAGGTCGCGGACCTTGCCTCCGTCCTCCTTGTCCACGTCACGCTGGTGCCAGACCCCGGGGGCCTGGAGGACCGCCACCCAGATCTTGCCGCCCTTGCCATAGGACATCCGGCTCGAGCAGATGACCCTTTCACGGCCCTTTCCCGAGAGACCGATCCGCGCGTCTTCGCCGCGTTTGTCGGCGACAGCCATGACGATCGCCTGCCGGTCCGGAAGCAGGTGCAAGAGGAAGTTCTCGCTGGGTATATCGGCCGAGTCCCTGCGTATTTCCTCGGCATCGATCACGATGTCGTCGGCGAAGAAATCGGGAAGGACCAGGTAGCGGCAGGGGGCATAGACGGAAAGCCCCCGGGCGCCCTCGCGCGGCTCGGTCTTGAGGAAAGTCTGCCCCATCGCCAGTTCATAGCGAATCGTGACTTTGCCTCCGCCGGGCGATTCGAAGGTGGCATCCACGGCCGCCCGGCTGGGATCGCAGGCCACGACTGCGACCGCCTTGAGTTTTGCGTCCGGTGCGCCGTCCGCAGGCGCGAGCCCCGCGCGGAGGACCGGCCCGGCAGGGCCCAGGCCGTAGAGTTCCGCCCCTGGCGCCCCGCGGCGGAGCACCAAGGCCAGGCGATCGTTCACGAGCACCGCATCGCCGCGGAAGCGATGGTCGGTGGCGTCCTCGGGCAGTTGCAGCCAGCCCTTCCGCTCGGGGATGGCCGCGGCTGCCAGCGGCGCAGGCGATGCCTGCACGCTATCGAACAGAGCCACGGCCGCGGCGGCGATCTCGTCGCGAGCGGCCTTCACGTAGGGCACGTAGTCGCCTTCCACCAGGCGGAACATGTCCAGGCGAAATTCAGCGTCGCGCTGGTTGCAGCTCACGTAGGCGAACCATCCTTGCGGGAAGGATTTTGTCTTGAAGGTGACGTGCAGCTCCGTCCATTTATCTTTCGTTACGGTTTGCGGCGGAGTCGCGGCAGCCCGGTCGTAGGGGTCGCCGTGGCGCTCGATTTCCAGTCGCAGCGTGACCGGTCCCTTGGCGCTCTTCGCCAGCACCGCGAAGGTGTAAGTCTTGCCCGCGTCGGGGGCTTCCATCGTCTGGCCGAACTGGACGCCCCAGCCCTCAACGGCGCCCACGCGGATCAACGCGCTGCGCTGGCCGGCGGCAGCCTCCTTCTCGTCCACCGTGAAGTCCGCAACCGTTCTGCCGGAGCGGTCCAGGTGCCACTCGTCGCGGCCGTTCTCGAAACTCGGATTGCCGAAAAGATTCCCCCCGCGCCGTTGGCCGGCACAACCCATGCCGCGAGCACCCAGGCAGCGAGGAGCACGAGCAGACCCATTTTTGCTTGGGAAACGCATCTCATCTTGTAAATCCTTCCAATTGTTTAGACTGTAAATGCCACCGCTGCCCCTGCGGCGAAGCGCACGAGATCAGACGCAACAAATGGCACAACAATAACTTGTGCGTTACGTTCACCTGACGATCACGCCAAAGGCGTGCAACTCCAAAGCCCAGGGTCGCGCAGCGCACCCTGGGATCCCGAGACGCCCTCGCACGGCACCGCGAAGCGGTGCAACAACGAGTGGCACCGCTTCGCGGTGCGGAGAATCGCGAGGGTTTCGCAAACCCCGGGTGCGCTTCGCGACCCTGGGCTCTGGAGTCGAACCGCTTCGCGGTTGACCCAACGTCGACAACACTCTTGCTATACCAAGTTGCATCTTGATGTCGTGCCATTAGCGGTAAGCGCGAAGCAGCATTTACGGTGCGGTCACTTCGTTCGCAGCAGTTCCTCGATCCTGGATTGGACGTTTCCGATCAACTCGGTGTCGCCGGGATGATCGTCCGCGTACGCGGCGATCGACTGTCTCACGCAGCGAGCCTTGATGCGGCAAACGGCCAGGGTGCGATCCTGCTGGGCGCCGAGGGCGCGGAGTTGTCCGCCGATTTTCTCGCATTCCGCCGCGCCATCCGTACCGATCAGGCCAATCACCTGGTCGGCCAGTTGCCGCGCGCGCTGGGCAGGAGGCGGCTTGACCTGCAAGCCCGCGATTTCCCCAATATCATCATGCACGCGCATCGTCATGCGGGCGCACGGCGTATCCGCGCCTGCGACAGCCGCGTCGCAGAGCCTCTCCACCTCGGCGAACATGCGGCCGTACTTGTCGATCCGCGCCTGGGCCTGGCCGACGTGCTCGACCATCTGGGCCAACCGCTCGCGGATCTCGTCGGCGGCCTTTTTCTCCTTCTTCCGGCTGAACTGTTTCTCGATCCAAGTCATCACGTTGTCCGGCGTGGGATTTGCATCGGAGCTCAGCCCCTCGGTCTGCAAGATGTACTGACACGGGCCGACCCCCAGCGTGCCACGGAGGATATCGATGGGCGTAAACGTCGTCAGCGGCGTAGCCTGGGTGCGATCCATGGCGTAGACCAGGAGCGGGCGCGAAGGAGGGTTTGCCCGATTCTCGTGGATCACGGCACCGTCGGCGAGCCAACTTGAGGAGGCCTCGGTTGGAACCTCCAGAACATCCACCCGCCACTTGGCCGGAAAAGGCGGTTTCCAGTCGACAGGTTGCCCCTTCTTGCCGGGCGTTGCGACCGATGACTCGTGCCACAGGCCGGCCCCCTCCAGGCAGGCGACCCAGACGGGCTTTTCCGCGACGGCCTGAATCTCGCAACCGCTGAACTGCTTGAGGCCCGGTTCCAGCGAAGGTAAAAGTGCCGTCGCATCCTGTCGGTTCGAAGGCCACACGCACATCACCTCGGCATTCCCTTCGTCCTGCAGCAACAAGAGCATTTTCTCGGCAGGCAGCCGCAATCGCAGGCAATTGAGAAAATCAGGCGTGCCGGCCCCGTAGATCATGTCGTAGCCGAAGTAATCGGGGATCACAACGTAACGGGTCTCGGCCAGCACGGCCAGCCGGTCAATCTCCTGGCCCGGCCGGACCTCGACGATCATCTGGCCCGCCGTGAGACGGTACTTGAGCGAAAAGGGACGGCCGCCAGCCGTGGCGAACCAGGCGGCCAGCGTGACGGCGGCTGGCCCGTTCTCAAGAATCTGCACCGACGAGAGGGCGGTTGGTTTGCGGCCGGACTGCCCTCGCGGCGAGATTTCCACCCGGTATTTCGCGCCGGCTGACGTCTGCCCGTAGACCTCGGCCCCGGTGCCATCCGAGCGGAACACGACGGCCAGCCGGTCGTTCAAGACGACCGCATCGCCGCGGAACTTGTGCGTCAGATCGTCTTCCGGAACCAACGCCCAGCCGGCTTTCGGGTTCAGTTTTGCGCCGGGCAGGAGGCCCGCCGAGGACTTTCCGGTGTCGAACAGATAGGTACTGGGCGTGCCCGGCTCGTAGTCGGCAGCGGCGACGGTCAGGCCCCAGGGCAGCAGCACCAGGACGCATGTGAGAATCAGGAAGTGATGTACGATGGACATAAGAAGTAAACCACGAATGACACGAACTACACGAATGAAAGAAGACAGTGAGAATGGAACAAGGGAATACTCATTCTCGATTTTAGGATATCGATCAATCCGGCAACTCTCATCCTGATAAACCGTCTCCATCTTCTTCCCCATTCGTGTGTTTCGTGGTTCCCATGCGTTTTCTTCGCGATTACCTTCCATCGGGATTCATGTCGGAGCCGCCGTCCGTCAGTTTCACCGGCGTGCCTCCTTGGACCGGGATCGTATAAAGCTCCCAGGGGCCGCGCTCCGACTCGCCTTGGCAGTAGAGGATCGATTTCCCATCGAGCGTGAAACGGCCATAGCGCTGTACTCCGCCGAACCAGGTCACGGGACGATTCTTCTTGCCGTCGGGGCCGATGGTGTAGAGATGGGCCTCCGTTTCGTAGACCAGCCGTTTCCCGTCCGGCGACCAGTGCGGCTCGCAGGCGCCCTGCTGGTTGTACACAGTCTTCGGCTCGCCGCCGCCAGCGGGAACGATGAACACGCCGTTGCCGGCGTCCCAGCGGCAGGCGAAGGCGATCCACTTCCCATCAGGGCTCCAGGCGGGGCCCGAGCAGTGCGGCCAGTCTTTCGGGCTGATCCGTTTCTCCTGCCCGCCGGCCAACTCGCGGGTGAATAGTTGCTCGTTGCGGCGCAGCACGATGGCTCGGCCGTCCGGCGACCATTCGGCCTGGTCGCCGTCGCAGATCCGCTCGGGCTTGCCGCCCTCGCCGGACATCTTCCACACGCCCGTCTTTCCGCCCCGCGTGGAGGTGAAGAGGATCGACTTCCCGTCGGGGCTGAACATGGGATCGACGTCGTATTCGTCGGCCGCGGCGCGGGTCAGCTCGCGGAGGGCGGAGCCGTCGGGCTGCGCGGTCCAGATCCGCCACGGTCCGGAACGGTTGCTGGAAAAGATGATCTGTCGCATGGCCGCCGGAGCGGACGCCCCTTTTTCGGGAGTGGCCGCCACGGCGGCGGAGCACAACCACGCCCCGAGAACAATAGCGCAGGCCAGCAGTATCAGTTGCGGGAGGTGACGCACGTGTAGGGTGGGCCGAGTGCAACCAGTCCCACCACGAGATGCGCACGAAGATGGTGGGACTCGTTGCACTCGGCCCACCCTACGGTACTGACAGAACCGGCAGGTCCGGCTAGAATGCCTGACATACCTCCTTGCCGGGACATTGTCTCCAGTTCCCCGTTCGCTCTGGTAGTGCATCGCCAAATCCTTTCAATGACGTGGGGCTTCATAGGGCGTTGGGTTCCGCAGAATCTTCTGGGTGCGGGCGCGGATCTCGGTGGCCACCTCTTTCAACTCGGGATTCGCCGCCAGGGCGATTCCCGCCCGCTGCCGGAGCGTTTTCACGATCGTCCGGCAGGAGGCGACCAGCCCGTCCTGGGCCCCGCCGATCGACGTAAACTTCGCCATCTGCGCCTCGCAGCGCGGATACGCATCTTTGCCCGTCGCCGTCAACAGCTCCTGCCGGAACTCTTCCGCGCACTGCCGGGCGAATGCCGGGGAGCGGATGCTCTCGCGTTTCTCCGCGAACATCTGGTCGAGGCGCTTGGTGATCGCCAGCAACTCGTCGCAGAACGCCGCACTAGGCGGATCGCGGAGTTTCTGCTGCTCCAGGTAGCCGCTCATCTCGTGGCCGAACTTTACATACAGGTCGATCCGCTCGCGGACGTTGCTGATGAACGCCACCGCGGCATCCAGTTGCTCTTCGATTTCCGCCCGCTTCTTGAGTTGCGTACCCTCTTTGTAAATGGCGTTGATGACGTCCCGCGCGTAGCAGGTGGCCACACCCCGCGAGTTCCGCTTCTGCCCCTCCAGGTCGAGGATATACTGGCACGGCCCGACGCCCAACGTCATCCGCACCAGGTCGACCACCGTGAGCTTGTCCAGCGGCGTGCTGAACGGTGCGGCCTTCGCCCGGTCCAGGGGATAGAGGACCACCGGGCCGGAAAAATTGTAGACCTGGCCGCCTTCCGTGTAACGGCGGGCTTTGAGCGGCTGCAACCAGCCCCGGCCGTCGCTTTCGATCCAGGTCGGGAACGAGAACATGCCTAGCACCGGGTTCCAACGCTTGCGGCCCGGCTTGTTCCAATCCCGGTCCCCGAATTCCCTGCCGAAACTCTGACCCTCCGCCTCGTTCTGGCCGAACCAGCCCTGCATAACGTACTTGCCGTCGGGCTGCTGAAGCAACATTTCCCAGCTCTCGGTCATCTTGTCGGCAGTGCTCCAATCGACTGCGCCACAAGGCGGGAAAGGGCATCTTCCACTCCAGGCCAATCGTCTTGTCCGCGTCGGCCAGGGCAACGTCGTGCTCGTGCCAGATCCCCCGGTCCGCCAGCACCGCGACCCAAATGTGGGGTTTCTTTCCATAGGAGACGTCCGAGGCCACAATCTGCCGCAGAGAGATCGGCGTCGCTCGGTCTGAGAGTTTGACGGCGACGTCGTTGTCGCGCGACTCCGAGACCGTCATCAAGATCGTGTTTCCGCCGGGCAGCATGTGCAGCAGGAAGTTCTCGCTGGGAAGCTCCGCCCGGCCCGCGGGGATCGCCGCGGCATCGACCAGGATGTCGTCGCCGAAGAAGTCGGGCAGAACGGCGAAGCGGCAGGGGGCCTCCACCCGCAACCGTCGCACGCCCTCGCCGGCCGTTGTCTTGACGAACGCCGCGCCCGCGTCCAATTCATAGGTGATCCGCTTCGACGTCGCGCCTGTCAAGCGGAACTCGACCTCGATCGCCACCGCGCTGCGGCTGTTCTGGCGAGCGGCAAGCGCCGTCTGCCACGACTCCGCGCCGCCTTCGCAAATCGGCTGCAACGTAGCGCACAACTTCAGGCCGGAGGACTGCCGCGCGTAGACGTCGACCCGGGAGGCGACCTTGCGAACGACCGCCACGATTTTGTCGTTCATCAGCACGGGGCATCCCTCGAAGCGGTGGCTGCGGTCATCTTCCTCCAGGGCGGTCGATTTTTGCAGCTTTGCCAAGCCCGCGTCGGACAGCGAGCTGACGGAGGCTTCCGGAGCGTCGAAAAGGTAGACCAGGGGATCCACCGCACGGACCGGCTCAGCGGCCCCACACTGCCAGCCGCCGCCTGCCGCCAACACCAGGCCAAGCCACAAGGGAAGAACCGGGTAGGATTGTCTCATGACTGCCTCCACACGCGCCGAAAAGGCCGGGTTACCGCCGCCGCACGCGCGGCGCGAGCGACGGTTGGACGGATCTTAGGATATCCGACACGCAAGCGGCGTGCAAGCGCCTGCTGGCCGCTCTGCCACTCGCCCGACCGAGTGCGCGGGGCAAGGAAGGCCCTGAATACCTATGGGCGCGGCACGAAGTAGAGCGTGCCCCACGTATCAGGCAGTAATCGTGCGCTGCCGGGACGATCGACCACGACCCCTTCCGACTGGCCGGCCCAGTGGCCGGCGCGTTCCCGGCGGTCGCCCGCCGCGTTGGCCACGGCGATCGAGGCGTCGAAACCAATCCGCCGGCCGGCGGGATTCGACAATCCCAGGCTTGCCAGCGGCGCCTCCACCAGGATCTCGTAGGTCACCAATCCAGCGTCTTTGCCGTCCACATGACAAATCATGCGCAGTCCGGGCACGGGGCCGATATGGTCGAAGTGGGCGCTGGCCGCGGGTGAGACGATCGTCTGCGGATTTTTTCCGCCGGCCTTTCGCTGCCAGAAGCCCTGCTGAAAATCCTGCTCGCCCGGACCCGCCGACCCTGGGTACATGGTGCCCGGAGTACCCCGACCTTGAACGCGGGCCAGGACGACCCGCAAGTCTCCGTCGAGAACCTCTTCGCGCTGGGGTTTGGACCAGTCCGGCGCGACGCAGAAATCGACGTAGGCCCCGCTCACGAACGGGCAGTAGGGCAATTCGCTGCCGCGGTTCAAGGGTCCCACGGCATCGCGAACCATGTAGGCCAGATAGAGGTTCTTCTCGTCGTACATGGCCCGCACCGAACCCAGCCGCTGACCGTCGAGCAACATGAGCATTTCAGGCCGGGGCTGCCCGTCCGGCAACCGCAACCACTGCTCGTCAAAGCCCTTTTCGATCTTGGGCGGCTGCGCGGCGAAGCACACGTTGCAGGTTGGCCGCCGATAGGGAGCTGCGCCGTCCGGGTCCCAGGGCCGCGCTCGTGCCGCCTGCGCGCCGGCCACCGTCACCGGCTCGCCGGTCAGCCGCTGCACCTTGGGCAGAGAGACCTCGTGTACGGCAGACCCGGCAGCGGTCACCAGCGAATACAGCTTGCCCGCCTGCCGGGGCACCCGGTACCCCGGGTCACGGAAGATCGAAGCGTCCTGGACCTCGCCGTAGATCGATTGATCGTCCATCTTCCCCGCGCCCGTATCGTGATATAGGCGGCCGACGTACAGGCCGTCCTTGTGCCAGACCCAGACCATTCCCAGGGTATCGAGGACGAAGAGGAAATCGCCGTCGACGCCCGACAACGCGGCGGGATAATACATCTCGCCCGGTTCCGCACGGCCGGGGCGCGGCGTCCCACGGCCCACAGCGGCCGGCCCGTCTGCTTGTCGAACCGCACCAGCCTGGTCCGCCAGTTGCGACTGGCCCACCAGCCGTCGCCGTCGATCCCCGGCAACTTCAATTTCGGATCCGTACTCGGAGCCACCAGCGAGTAGAAGGCGTCGGCGGTTTCCAACGGTCTGGGCAAAAAGCACTCGCTGGCGGTCTTCCAGCCGTCGCCGCCTTTCAGATTGGGCGCCTGCAAGGGCGTTTCGTCCTTGAGCTGGCTCCAGTCGTAGACCGGCGCTCCGTTGGGCAAGATTTCTTTCACGGGCAGCATGCTGTCGACGATGCGGAACGAGCGGCCTTCCCGCAAAGGCCGCTTCATATGCACGTTCAACTGCCCGTCCAGCCACCCTTGAAAGACGCGGCCGCTTGGCTCCATGGCCTGCGGGTTCTCCGTGAAGATGATTTCGTCCATCGACATCCGCCCGTCGCCGTTGCGGTCGGCCCAGGTGAACCAGTTGTTGGGGCCCTGATCGTAGATCGTGTGGATTTTGCCATCCTGTTTCTCCGCTCGGTGGTAGGAAACCATGGCCACGGGGCGGGGCTTCTCGCCGGGCGGCAGGATATAAATCACGCCGTAGTCGTTGCCGTCGGAGTCGATGGCGTAGGTGCGGCCGCCGAAGGCCACCAGCGGGGCGAAGTGGGAATAATGGAACACGGGCCAGCGTTTGCCCTTAAGCGGGTTACCCCCATGATCGTGGCTGAGCAAGACGTCTTCCTGGTACATGTCGGCCCAACTGTTCTCGTAATGCCAGGACGGCCGCCATGTTTTGGCCGCCAGATCGATCTCGTAGCCCAAGATGCCCGGGGCGTCGCTGAAGGCGTCGTGAACCGTGATCAATTCGTTGGGCCGACCGGGGTTGATCACGTCGGGAAAAAGGTCGAGCGTGCGGGCAAACCACTGCCGCTGCAACTCGCCGTCCAACGACCAGCGGGAAGTCCGTTGAAAACCGGTGGCCGAGTCTTGGACCCAAAGCGACTTGCCGTCGGGCCCGACACACATGGCGACGATGTCTCCCAAGCGCTCGGCCTCGAATCGACCGGAAAGCGGCGCCCCGCCTTTCTTGCCGATCGTGCGGAGCAGCTTGCCTTGCGGCGAAAAGACGTAGACCTGCCGGCTGCCTTCTTCGTAGTCCTCGCCGCCGAGCCCGCGCATCCGGCTATCGCCAACGTAAACATTCCCCTCGGCATCGACGCAGAGGGCGTGCGGGGCCTTGAAGCGGCCTTCGTCGATCCATACTTTGTCCAAGGAACCGTCCAACCGCAGCTTCAAAATCCGTTTGCCGCTGACCGCCAGCAAACGGTCGCCTGCCACGGCCAGTCCGCGGGGTGCTGGCAGCGTGAGCCGGCGGAGGATCTTGCCAGAATTACGGTCGATGAGAAACAAGGTATTGTCCGAGGCGATGCTGGCGAATAGCGTGTCCTTGGTCAACGCCATGCCGTCGAGCCAGGCGCTCCAGCGGCCGTGCCAGCGGGTTTCGGGCTGTTCCTCGTGGGCCCCCGTAGGCAGGATCGTGAGGATCTTGCCACGCGGCTCACCCAGCTTGTAGGCGGCTATTTCCAGCCGCTTCTCCTGCCAGTTTTCGATGCCCAGATAGAAGTTCGTCTCGTCCATGGCCCCGGCACAACGGGTGTCCCAGGGATAGAACGTGAAATAACGGAGTTGCACGCGGCCCTCGTTATCCATTTGCTGGATGCCGGTAATCTGATTGTCCTCGACGCAGGACCAGACCATGACGACCGACCGGCTGTTGCTGCAGATCGCGCTGGGACCGCCCAGGTTGCCGCCCCAATCGCCTTTGCCGTCCGGCGTCCGCCAGGGGGGATTCCCGCTCTTGCCGACCGTCATCACATATTGCAGCGACGGCGATGCGGTGAAGAAGATGCCTTTGACCTGGTAACTTCCCGCTTTCACCGGCAGGCCCAGGTCGGTGGTGGCGTCCCAGGCAACCGTTTGCAGCCCCGCCTCAACCGCCTGGGCATTCAGCAGGGTTCGCACGAGGACGCCGTCGGCGTCATACACCGCCAGGCTGACCATCCCCTTGCCTGGTGCCGTAAACCGTACCGGCAATGTCACGCCCGGCGACGAGGCGAACTTGATCTCGGCGGAGAAGCCGGGGATGACGGCAAAGACAATAAGGATGAGAAACCAAGCAGGAGTCTTCAAACGGCAATACATCAAACTTTCCTTCGCCGGACGCCAATCGCGACAACCACCGCAACCGCCAACAGGGCCAGCGTTCCCGGTTCGGGGACGGCCTCGACGCCCGCGGCATGCAGGGGCGAGGCAACCGCCAACGCCGCGCCGCCCGCCGGCGGGTCGAAGAGCGACGCCGCGCCGGCGCCGACGGTCAAGCTCGTCCCGTCGGCGATCGCGCCATTGTTGTTGACGACAAGCGTTCCGGCCTCGACATACATCCCGCCGGAATAGCTGTTCGCCGTGCCGCTCAGCACCAGCGTACCGCTGCCGTCCTTGGTGATTCCGTAGCCGCTGCCGCTGATATCGCCGCTGATCTCCAGGCTCGAACTCCCAACCGTGTCCACCCGCGCGTTGCTCGCCAGGATTACCGGCACGGCCACCGTGTGCGTGCCGTTGGCCGTGGTCACCGTCGCCGCCACGGTTTGGCTGTTGACCTGCAGCGTCAACGCATTGGTCCCGGAAATCGTGTAGCTGGTCGTCGCGTTGTCGAACACCAGGTGCCCGATGGTCTGGGGCTCATCCAGGATGATCGGGCTGCCGCCGGTGCCCACCACCGCCTGGGCATCCACGCCATTAGGTGCCGATCCGCTGTTCCAGTTGCCTCCGATCGACCAATTGTTCCCGCCGGCGGCCGCCCAGGTCGGGGCGGTGGCGTTGAAGACCGCGCTGACGCCGGTGGTCGTGTAGCTGAGGGTGTAGATTCCGGCGGCGGAACCGCCGTTAAACTCTATATTGTCGAACGTCCCGACCACATTGTTGGCAGTAATCAGCTTGTAGGCGCCCGTGGGGGTAAAGCCGTTGACCGGGATGATGTTGAGGGTAGCGCCCGAGCCGTTGACGATGATGAAGTTTCCGCTGCCGGTGCCGCCCCCGACGTTGAGCTGGTCGAACGAGCCAATATCGGCATACATGCCGCCAATGTCCATGTTGACTGTGCCGCCGCTATTGGCGACGGGTGCGATGGTGGCGGTGGCGGTGGCGCCGCTGCCCGGGCCATTGTTGGCGGCAGCGATCGTGATCGCCGGCGGTGTGGCGAAGTATTGCCCCCCGTTGGTCACGTTCACGGCGGTAACTGCGTCGCCGGTTAAGACCGCCGTCGCCGCAACGCCCCAACCATAGCCGTTGCCGGCCGAGGTGAGCGAAGGAAAGTTGACATTCGGGGCGCTCGTATACCCCGAGCCGCCGTTGGTGACGGTGATCGAAGAGATCGTGCCGGAGCCCAGGTGCACGTCGGCGTCGATGAGGTTCAGCACGCCGACGGAGCTCAGGAAGTTGCCGCCCGAGCCGTTGCCCGGCGACAAGATGCCGCCCATCGTCACCTGCAAGGTGTTGACCAGGGGAGAGCCGGTGCTGTTGGCGTAAGTCAGCGTGTCATTGGCCGTGGCGCCCTGGAGGACTGTGCCGGGGGCGTTGAAGGAAAGAACGGTATCGTAAGCGTTATTGGCGTTGTCGTTGTCGCTGAAAGCCTGCGAGCCGAGCGCCGGCACCGAGCGAACGATTGTCGCCCCGGCGCCGCTGATCACGGTGGTGCCGGTCCCGTTGTTGATTAGGCCGATCGACGGCGCGCTGTGGTTGGGCCGGAACTCGATGGTGCCGGCCAGGGTGACCGTGCCGGCGTTGCTCAACCAGGCATTGCGGGCGTGAAAGGGGTTGTTGTTGCCGGTGCCGTTCTCGTAGCTGAGGATTCCTAGCGACGAACCGGCCGCGACGGTGACGGAATTCCCCACACCATTGGTGAGCAGGGCGTTGCCGCCGATGAGTTCGAAGGTCGCGACGTGCGTAGCGTCGCCGACGTTCACCTGGCCGCCGAGCGAGCCGTTTGTGCCGTTGTTGAGCGTGGTGGTGTCATTGGTACTATCGTTGTTCCACCCCAGCGTCGCGTTGCCTTGCACGTTCAGCACGCCGTTGGTCCCGTTGTTCAGCGTCGGTGGGTACGGTGATTGTGCAGTCGTTCCCAGCGCCACGGCGCTTCCCGCGTTGCCCACGTTCATCGTGCCCGTGTTGCTCAGTGTGGCGAAGTTCACGATACTCGCATCGCGGATGTTCATCGTCCCCGCGTTCGAGCAGGCATAGCCGAAGTTGAACCCGCCAGCCTGCCCACTGGTTCCCTCGCGCGTGAAGTCCACGAGGCTGGCGCCCGTGAGGGTCCACGTCCCGCTGTTGACGAACCAGTTATTGGTAATGTCGAAACTGTTGTTCGACATGTCGTTCCAGTTGAACAGCAGTGCGCTGCCGACCTGGTTCACCGTGCCGGAATTGCTGAACATCGCGCTTCGCCCCGTCGAGACGTTCATCGTCAGTGAGGAACCGTTGCTGAAATTGATCGTTGCTCCCGCCGCGTTGGTCAACTGCACGGTTCCTTGGTACGCGAAGAGGTTTACTCCGCTGCCGGTGATGTTCAGCACGCCTCCGGAGGTATTGGTAAGCGTCAACGACTGGTATTGCGCGCCAGGGTCGGTGCTGCCCATCGTGGCGTTCGTCCCCAGCACCAACGTCCCCGCGTTGACCAGGTTCCCGATCAACAGCGACGACCCGCTCAGCACGCTCAGCGTGCCCCCGGAGGCGTTGGTGTTGTTCGCTCCCGCTTGGAACCCGCCGTAATACAATACTCCGTTCTGGGTCGATTCGATCACCGCCCCGTTCAGCATCCAGGTCCCGGCGTTGGTAAACCCGCTGGTGACGTTGTTGGCGTTGCCGGTCAAATTCCAGTTCAACACGAGTGCGCTGCCGGCGGGCTGGTTCACCGTGCCCGAATTGCTGAACATGGCGGTTTGCTGCGTAAAGAAGTTCATCGTCAGGGACGAACTATTGCTGAAATTCATCGTCGCGCCCGCCTCGTTGATCAGATACACCGCCGCGCTCGTGCGCCGACGAGGTTTACTCCGCTGCCGGCCACATTCAGCACGCCCCCGGGGCTGTTGTCGAGCGTCAAGTTCTGGTAGATCACGTTCGGGTTGCCGCTGCCCATCGTGGCGTTCGTTCCGAACACCAACATCCCCGCGTTGGACAGGTTCCCGATCAACAGCGACGACCCGCTCAGCACGCTCAGCGTGCCCCCGGAGGCGTTGGTGTTATTCGCTCCCGCGCCGAACCCGCCCCAATACAAAACTCCGCTCTTCGTCGATTGGAAAACCGCCCCGTTCTGCAGGGTCCACGTCCCGGCATTGGAAAACCCGCTGCCGCCGATGCCGTAGTTGTTCGAGTTATTCCAGTCGAAATCGATCGTCCCCCCGTTCTGGTTAATCGTTCCCGAGTTGCTCAAGCTTGCGTTGTTCTGGTACGAGAAGGTCAGCGAGGCGCCTGCCGGCACGTTCAACTGGCTCCCCGCCTGCCCGACATAGCTGAACCCGCCGCTGCCACCGCCCGACGTCGGCAAGGCGCCGCCCACGAACAACGCCCCCGTCCCCGTCACGTTCACAACTCCGCCGCTGGCGTTGGTCAGCGTCGACGTCCAGCCGGGGAGGACAGCCCCAATCGCCGCCGCCCCCAGGTTCAGCGTACCGCTATTGGTCATGTCGGCGAACAGCACCTGCGAGTTGCTGTTGACGGACATCGTGCCCGAGTTCACGTTCCCCTGTAGGTTGCCAAACCCTTCTTGCGTCGAAGGGCTGCCCTGCTGCGTCATCGTCACCGTCGCCCCGTTCTGCAGCGTCCAGTTCCCGTTGTTGACGAATTTCCGGATGCCGTTGTTCCAGCCGTTCGGGCCGGTGCCGAAGTCGAAATCCAGCGTCGCCCCGTCCTGCACCACGGTCGCGGAGCTGGCGATATTGAACACCGCGCTGCCCTGCGCGTTGCTATACGAGAGCATCAGCGTTGACCCCGCCCCCAGGCTCACCATGCCAGCGACGGTGATCGGTGTCGTTGTGTTGCCTGCGTCCAGGCCCGTAAACGTCAGGAGCGTCGCTGGATCCGCTCCCAGCGACAATCCGTTCACCGTCGCACTCGCCGTTCCATTCGGGTTACTGACCGTCACCGAGTCTCCGGCCGCCACGCTCAAGCCCGCCGTCGTTGCCGTGCCGAACGACACCGGCCCGACCGCCGTGACGGTAAGGCCCGAAAAGTCGCCGGTCACGCTGACCCCGCCATCGAAGGCGATCGACCCGCCGGCAAACCGCGTCGCTGTCTCCGAAATCGACGCCGCCCCCGTCACGCTCAAGGGGCCGGCGAAGGTTTGGGTTTGCAAGAGATCCAAGGAACTGAACTGGATGGAGGACTCCGCCGGCATGGTTACTGCCCCAAAAGTCGAAGTGAAACTGTTGCCCGGTGGACCGCTGCCGTTGCTGGCCGTGTTCTGCACAAGCAACTGGCCGAAGGTGCCCAGGTTGACGTTGCCGAAGCTCATGGTGGCCGGCCCCTGATAACTTGTCCCCACGGTAAACGTGTTGCCGTTCACATTCATGACGGGGGGATTGGCGCCGGCCCCGGTGGTAGTGGTGATTGGGTCGGGGTCTTGGGCGTTGATGGTCAGGTTGTTGTTGAGCGTGAGGATGTTGACGACGCCGGCGGAGTTCTGTTGCATAAGCAGGTCGCCGATGTTTTCTGGCGCGTCCACGGTTATCGTGCGGGTGCCGGATGTCACATCGAGCAACTGGGCCGTGTCGGTGGGGCCCGGCGTGAAGCCGTTGGACCAACCCGAAGGCGTCATGGATTCCCATGAGCCGGAGTCGTTGGGGCCGCCGCCGAGGCCTTGCCAGGAGACGGTGTCGCCGCGACCGACGTCATTGAGGGCCGCGAATACGAGGACGGCCGAAAAAAATGCTGCAAATCTCACTGAGTTTTTCATGGAACAACTCTCTCTTGTTAGCAAAGATCAGACCAGGTTTGCGTATCAAAGGACTCTATTCAGGGTTAGTCTTTAGCCACGTCCGGATAGCTGAACCGTGACGATTAAGGATTTTTTTCTCACTTCGGTGCCGTGCCAAAGACGGCCTTGCCCCAGGTCGACCCTCGCGAAAAATCGGGGTGCTCGGCCGCGGGGTTGACGACCTCGATCAGTTTTCCCATGCAGGTGCGGCCGGCCTCGTCGCTCCAGTGGACGTACCAGGTCGCGGCCAATGCATCGCCGTCACGGGGCGGGTCAACGTCCACATTCAGGACGCGCCACGGGACCGCATATTCCAGCGTGTAACCTCGCCCGTTGGCGTCTTTGCGGAAAGCGCCTTCGACGCCGGGCGGATCGACCACCTGGTTTTCGTCGCAGACGCCAGAGCCGAGAACCATGCGGGCCTTGGCTTCCAAGCAGGAATACCACATGTTGAGGTGGACGATCTTGTTGTCGGCCGCCCTGCCTGATCGGGCCACAGTGTCGGATCGGGTTAATGGCCGGTCGCCACCGGCCGAGGCGCTCAGCGGCCACTGCCGCTGCCGGTCGGCACAGAGCCGGACCACGACGCTGCCACCGGCCCAGACGAACTGGGTGTCGGACGACGGATCGACGACATTGCACATGGGGGCCGGATCGGCCACGTGGGCGGCGAGGTACAATCGCTGCGCATCATACATCATCGCCGCCTCGACGTGGTACTCGGCCGCATAGGGCTCGAGGCACGCTGCGCGGAACTGCCCGCGGAGGTCCCAGTCGGAAAGGTCGCCGTCGATGACGATTTTCCCCGGCGCCGGCATGACGCGAACCTCGCTGAGACGCGGCTGATTGTAGGGCGACTGGGGGCCCTTGCGGTCGAGCGCCACGGGAAATCTCCGCAGAAAGCGCCGCGGCTGGAAGGCGATTTGCCGGGGCTGCGCGGCGCCGCCGGGATTTCGCGGGCCTGCCCCTTGGTTAGCCGCTCCTCGAAGGCCGTGCCGCCCGCGCGACTCTTCATCTCAACGTTCACCGCACCTTCGAACACCTGCACCTGGACCGGCCCTTCCGGCGGCACGCTCACGCCGAACTCGGTGCCCTGGTCGACCAACCACGCATCGCTGGTTTCGATCGTGAACCCGACAGCGCTGCTGGGCACGTGGGCGACCGCCCTGCCGTTGATCAGGAAGACCCCCTCCGGCCCCAGCAACTTCACCTTAGAGGGCGATTCCAAGAGGACGACGGCCCCGTTGTGGAAAGTGATCTCGACGATACCCTGGGTCAAGTCCAATAGACCCGGCTGCAGGATCTCGCCGACCGCTACGGCCCTGTTGCTCTGCGCCCACCGTCCCGCGGCCATGGTCACGACGGCCAGATGTGAGGCTTCAGCGCTGGTCGGTGCCTGCACCGCGGCCACGGATGGGTAACTTGCCGCCGAAGGTTGAGCAGCGGCTGGTTGGGCGACGGAAGGGGGGATATTTTGGGACGAGGATTCTGGACTGGAAGAGGGGTTAGAGGCCGAAGGCCGCGGGACGCCTCCTTCGGCCTTCGCGACTTCGTGCACCTCGACGCCGACATGAGTGCTGCGGATCGTCACCACGACCACGGCCAGCGTCAACAGCATGCCCGACACCAGGATCAGCAAACTCCAAAGCGTGCGCGTCAAACCGCCCAGCGAATTGAGGTTGCCCAGGAAGCCGAGCACGGGCGAAGACGGCGGCAAGGGAGTATTGGGCCACGCATCCTCAACGGGCAACGACGCATCGTCAATGGGCAATGTTGTCGGGGGCACGGGGGGCTGGGAAACCTCGCTCCAGAATCGAGCTGCGAGCCGCTCAATCTCCTCCACGGAGTAGGCCGTCTCAGCGTGGCCCTCGAGCATGGCCTCCAACTCGGCATCACTCACTGCGGTCAATTCCCGCGGCCCGGCGAGCTTGGCGATCTGATCGACCAGCCAACGGTGTTCAGGGAATTCGGGATCTTGTTGAATAGGTTTGCTCATGGGACTTTGCAACCTGCCTCCGCAAGCAACCTGCGTATGGTTGTCACGGCCCGATGTCGATAGACACGAACGGTTCCGGTGGGGATTTGCAGTTCCTGCGACAAAAACTCGGCCGAGGCCACACGGCCCGGCGCGCAGGCATCGGCCAAGAGAATTGTCCGATAGGCCTCGGGAAGCTGACTGAGCGCCTGCCCAAGTTTACGCATTAGCGACGCGTCCTGTGGCGCCTGATCGCGGAGATCATCGTTTGACGCCGCGGCAATTTCCCGCATATGCAGCGGCACTTCCAACAGTCTCGCTTTCGCCCAACCGCTCGAAATCAGGCTCCGAGCCACGTTGTCGGCGATGCGCGCAAAATAAGTCCGCAAGGAGGCCCTCGCGGCATCGAACCGGTCGCGGACTTTCCAAAGGCGGATCATGGCGATAACCACAATGTCCTCCACGTCTTCGGCCGTCAGGATGGCGTAGCGCGAACGCAACCAGCCCCCTACTGACGGGGCATGCCGAGTCAAGATCAGGCGCACCCAAGCATCGTCGATGTCTGCGCTATTCTCAACGCCTTCGCAGTCGTGTCGCTCTTGCTCGTTCACCCAGTTCTGCACTCCTACGAATATATACTCTCGCGGCGTTACAAGGATTATACAAGTTGACCGTCTCTGCCGCTGAGCGGCGGCTGATCGGCTTCATGTCAGGCAAAGGGCCTCCGTTTTCAAAAGCGCGGCGTTATGAAAACGGCGAGCAAACGGCCGGCACTTGCATCACCGGGCCCTTCGGCCGGAAAGTTTTTCCTGAAAAAAACCCGCGGAAATTAGGGTTCCCGTGCACCGCGGCCGGGGAGCGGCGTTATGAAGAATACGCCGAGTATTGCATAACTTCTCATGCAAACTCTATGAGTCACCAGGTCACTTCACTTGAACAATCATTCCCCACATAGCAAACTATTCTCTTGGGTTCCGGAAAAACGATCCGCAAGATGATTGCCAGGGCGCGTTGATCTGGTCCTACACCGACTGTTGGGGCGCGGCCGCGGATTGGTCGCTTCTGGATTACGATCTATGCCGCACGGCGAGCTATACTGGATCCGCCGCGCGTGTGCGCCGGTAAGAGTGATTGTTCGGCCGCGAGGCGGCCAACTCATCTCAGCCGGCAAACTTTTTCCGGCCTCTTGAGTTGACACGAAACCCAACACTATGGAGAAGCACGACGCTATGCAGCCCCACAACGTTCGATTCGGCCGACGCGAGTTCCTGAAACGGACCTCGCGAGCCACCGTAGCGGTGGTAGCTTCCGGCGGCATGGCCTCCGCGGCCGCGCCGCTCGTCGTCCGCGCCAGCGGGACAGACCTTTCGTCCCATCCCAGGATTTCCTATTTCTGCAATGTGATGCAGGGCAAGATCGGCGGGAAGCCCGGTGAGGAGGTCGCCCTCACCGATGCGGCCTATCACACTTGGGCGTTCTCCAGCCTCACCGACGGCCGGATTGTCGTGTCGTGCAACCACCCGACACTGGGCTGGGGCTATTTCTCGATGACCCGCGGCACCGGCGGCAAGCCCCGCTACGAACGGATCGCCTGCGAGCTGACGCCCAAGGGCCTGCTGGATCGAGTCAGCGTATCGCCCAGCGAGAAGAACGTCTGCTTCGAGTTCCAGAAGGGATTCATCTACAAGGACCCGGGGCGGACGCTGTACGTCGCGGATTTCGACGCCGTGAAGCGTACGATCACGAACCTCAAGCCGATTGCCAATCTTCGCGGTCACGGCCCCTTGCCGAATAGCCACCCCGGTGTCGCGTTGCTGTCCCACCAACTCAGGCCGGAAATGCGTCCTTTTTCTCATTCCTTCAGATTGGCGCTGAGCTTCTGCCAGGCCGCCATCGAGCGTGCGAGGTGCTCGCGGGCATCGCCGCCGATGCCGAAGCATTGCAGCCCGATCGGACCCTTGTAGCCCAGTTCCTTGAGCGTCTTGAGCAGGCCGCCGACATCGAACGAACCGCGATCCAGCGGCTGAATGTAATGGTCCCAGCCGGGCTTCTCGTCGAACTGGTCGGCGCCGTTGATGGAAACGGCCCACAGCCGCGGCATGGCCCGCTTCAACAGCGGCTTGTAGTCCCGCTGCTTGTCGACGCGCAGCCAATGGCACAGATTGAACATCACGCCCACGTTGGGACGATCGACCTTGTCGGCCACGCGGACCGCATCCTCGATGCGCTCGATCCAGGAACTCTGATGCGGGTAGAGCAGCAACTGGGCGCCGGTCTTCTGGGCCAGATCCGACATCTCGCGAAGGATCTCAACCGCGTGCGGATCGCCAGCAGGGTCCGATGGTTTCATGCCGTTGGTCAACAGCAGGAACTGCACGTGGCGGCCTTTGACCAGCGCCAGAACGTCCTTGAACCGCGGATCGTAGGCCTGCTTTCCCGGCGCGACGTCCACGGTCATCGTAATCTGATACAGTTTCAGGCCGGCTGCGTCGAGGGTCTTGAGCCGCTCGGCGACCCCGTCGAGCCAGATGTGGCCGACGCCGTCGTAGCCCAGCGATTTGAGCATCTCGGCCTGCTGCTCGAACGACCGCTTTTTCGCGTCGTGCCAATCGATGCAGAAAGGGAAGAACGGATAAGGCTTCTGCTCCGCGGCACCGGCGGAACCGAGAAGCACCAGCCACGCCGCGAACGCCGCACAAATTAATCGGGTTTTCATGGGTTGCACCACAATCTGCTGTTATGTTGGAGAGGATCGACGACACGCGCGGCGACCCATTGCGCTAAACGCACAGTATAGTTGGACCTTATCTCGCCTTCAAGATGATACATCCCTGCGAGAGCGAGGCATGGCCGGGCCGGGCCACTCCGGCCGTGGGGCAGATTATCGTGCCGTGCAGCCGGTCCCAGTTCTGCTGCAAGGCATAGGGGACGGAAGAAGAGCTGATGTTCCCGACATTCCGCGTCAGTCCGTTGATAACCTTGCCACGGATGCCCAACTCCACCACGACTATTGTTGTCCTTTCTCCTCCGGTTGCTTAAGACGGATCAGTGTCCGCCCCTCCTGGCGATCGGCGCCGAAATGGACGAGGACGGGCACTTCGTTGTTCGTCAGATTGTAGAGACCCGTCTCCATGACGATCGAATCGTTGCCTTCCATTTTCACGGCCACGCGCTGGGTCTTCTTATCCACGGCGCCGACGACTGGGATGACCTTGTCGGCCAACGCGTCCTGGAGATTGCCGCGAATGACTCCATCCTTGTTCACGGCGAGTTGGACGACCTTGTCGGTCTGCGTCTGGGCGGGCTCGGCAATGACGGCGAAGACGCCCAGGGGCAGCCACTCTTCGTTCTGGGCGGTCTGGCCGGATGCGGCGAGATGCTCGGCCTCGGTGTAGTACTGTTCAGCCGTGGCGACGGCTTGATCGCCGTAATAGACAGTGTCGCCCTCGTAGGTCACGTTGCCGCCATAGTCGTAATAATTCCCTTCGCCGGAACACCCACAGTAACTGCCTGCCGTGGACCAGCCCCAGGTGGCCCAGGCCGTTGCTACCATGGCCCATTTGCCCGGCCACCAGGCGCCGGGATAGCGCCCGTACCAACCCGGGGTAAAGCAACCCCAGCGGGTATAGGCCCCATTCACAGCGGTCCAGGCCTTGCCGCCCACGAACTGCCCATTGACGAACGACGCGCCGCGACCGGCAGTGACCACGTTTCCGCCGGGACCACGAATGCCGGCAATCGCGCCGACCCGGCCCGTGCCATTCGCGCTGGCCCCGCCGCGGGCGACCACGCCGGTGTAGCCCCATTGGTTCCGCGCAGCAGTGAGCGAGCCGCCCTGCCGATAGCCCGACGAATCGGCATAACCGCCGCGGACATTGACGGCCGCGTTTCCGGCAGCGTCTCTTGCCCCGGTCACGCTGCCGGCGCGGATAGCCGAATTCGTGCCGTCGGTGGCCGCACGGACTGAAGTGGCCCGGCCGCCCGCTGCACCAGAAGCGGTCTCAATTCCCGCCCGCGAGCCGCCGGCGACGACGGCGCTGTCGCCCTTGCTCGCCCCGGCGACGCCCGAACCCTTGACGACGGTATTCCCACCCGCGCCCTCGACCTTGATGGCACCGCCGGCCCCCCCGATGGTCGCCCCGCCCGCGGTCGTGCGCGATCCGCTGCCGCCGGCGATCGTGATCGTCGAGCCGCCGGCAGTCGTCACGGTTTTCGATTGGATGCCCTGTCCGCCGCTGGGCAATTGGCTGGCCGTCGGGGGACCGGCACTTCGCCCGCTTGTCTGCGGCTGCTGGGGAAGATTCAAGAAGCTGCTGACCTGATTCTGCGTGGGCCGCTGCGAAGTTCCTCCCCCCGCTGTGGCCGGCCCGCCCGTGTTCGGACGCGCGGCGGCCGTGCCCGCCCCGGGCCCTGCGGCCGGAAGTTGCGCCGGGCGATTGCCCGCTCAGCCCCTGACCGCCCCCCGCCGCAGGCCGCGCGGCCGGACTTGGCGCCGCAGGACGACTGACCGCCGGGGCTTGAGCGGGGCGATTCGCGGCCGGCGAGGGTGCAGCCCGACTCATGGAGGGACTGCCGTTGACCGCGGGGCTTGCCGCCGGTCGCGCCGCCGCAGCCCCGCCGGCCGGACGAGCGCCGCCTCCGCCCCCGCCACGCGCGCCGCCGCCCCTCTGGGCAAAGAGGTCGGTTGTCATAAGCCATGAAACCACCGCTACGCAAACGAGTAGAACCGTGGACTTTCGCATGAGATCACCTATCCATCTGTCTTGGTTTGGTTTGTTTGACAATCTTCAGTTCTTTGTCCCGCGTTGTTTTGGTTTTTCGGAGACCTTGCGCGTTGGCTTTGCGGCATCGCCGGCTGTCTTGCGAACCATCTTCACTTCGTCGATATTGGGCAGGAACTCTCCGTCCAGCTTCCGGCCGATCGATCTCCAGGTAAGAGTATTCGCGTCTACGAAGTTGTAGATGTTCGTCGCCGATGCCTTGCGGCCGTCGGGCAGCACCTGGTTGAACTTGATGACCCAACTGTTGTCCCTCTTCGACCACGTGCCTTCGCCGAATCCGCCGTCGGAATCGAACATCCAGGAACGGATCGTGCCCGCCGCGGGGTCCCAGCCGATGACTTGAGTGCCTTCGAGATCATCCATGCCAGGCGCTGAGACCTTGAAGGCATAGTTCAAGAAGGTCTTGTTCTTGGTCCAGGTTACCGTAGCCTGCACGTCCGCTTGCGGACTGGCGTCGATCCAATCGCCCACGAGCCACGCCAGGTCTTGGAGCGGCGTGCTGGCCGTGGGCGCTTCGGGGACCTCGGTCTCCCGCACGGTATCCAGCTTCCATTGCCCGTCTTTTTTCACGTGAACCGCAAGGTAGGTGGAATCGCTGGGCGATTCCCCCGGCCGCAGGACGCGGACCGTGCCTTCCTCGATAGCCACCTCGGGCGAGAGGAAGCGAATCGACGGCTGCTGCGCCATTTCGATGTGTACGCCCTTGTTCGCGGTGAAGAGGGCCCGCGTCTCTCGCTCGATGGCCGACCTTCCGGCGAAGCGTTGGCCGGTGGGGCTGATCCACTGGCCCGACTCGCTCCAATGCGTGGCAACCGCTTTGGCATCGCCCCGGTTGTAGGCGGCGACATACGACTCCACGGCGGTCCGGATGGCACTCTCGTCCGACATCGCCGCCGGTTCTTTCTCCTTGGCGACGGCAGACACATTAAGGACCGACACTGCCGCAACTGCCGCGAGCAGACGGCAGGCGGTACGAACAAATGACGCGCTGGACATGACTTGTTTCTCCTGCTGGCGTTGTGGTGTATAGGATTATTATAGGCTACGCGGGCCTAAATTGAGGTATAGTTCGATAGCAAATCCTGAAATGGTTCCATCTCCCATACCCCCCACGTGAGGCATGGCATACAGATCTGCCGAGGACGAGCGAAACGTCATGACAACACCGCATTACCCTTCGCTGTACCAGGTCAACACCCGCGTTTGGCTCACGGAAATCTCCCGCGAGTTGTGCCGACCGGCGACTTTGGACGACATTCCCGACGCCGAACTGGACCGCTTTGCCGAGTTGGGCTTCGACTGGATCTGGTTCCTGAGCGTCTGGCAAACCGGCCTGGCGGGCCAGCGGATTTCGCGCAGCAACGCGGAGTGGCGCAAGGAGTTTCAGGAGACGCTGCCGGACTTGCGCGACGAGGACATTCCCGGTTCCGGCTTCGCCATCACCGGCTACACCGTTCATGAACAACTGGGAGGCGATGCGGCTCTGGCCCGCTTGCGCCAACGGCTTCGCGAGCGCGACCTGCGACTCTTGCTGGACTTTGTCCCCAATCATACAGGATTGGATCATCCCTGGGTGGAGGACCATCCTGAATACTACATCCCCGGCACGGAACTGGACCTGGCACGGGCGCCGCAGAACTACACCTGGGTCAAGCGCAAGCGGGGCGACCTGTTGCTGGCCCACGGCCGCGATCCGTACTTCCCCGGCTGGCCCGACACGCTGCAGCTCAACTACGCCAACCCGGCCACGCAGGAGGCCATGATCGCCGAGCTGCGGAAGATCGCCGGGCAGTGCGACGGCGTGCGCTGCGACATGGCCATGCTGATCCTGCCCGACGTCTTTCAGCGGACCTGGGGCATGCCGTCTCAACCCTTCTGGCCGCGGGCAACCCAGCGCGTGCGAGAGAAAGTCCCCCACTTCTGCTTCATGGCCGAGGTCTACTGGGACCTGGAATGGACGCTGCAGCAGCAGGGGTTCGATTACACGTACGACAAGCGGCTGTACGACCGCCTGCGCGAAGGCTTCGCACGCCCGGTGCGTGAACATCTCTATGCCGAGTTGGACTACCAGAACAAGATGGCCCGCTTTCTGGAGAACCATGACGAGCCGCGGGCGGCGGAGGCATTCTCGCCTGGAATGCACGAAGCCGCGGCGGTAATCACGTTCCTCTCACCCGGTTTGCGGTTCTTCCACCAAGGTCAGTTCGAGGGACGGAAGAAGCGGATCTCGCCGCATCTGGGACGCAGCCCCAGCGAGCCCGTCGACGCCAGCCTGAAGCAGTTCTACCATCGGCTGCTGGACGTGCTCCGCGAATCGGCGGTCCGCGACGGGCACTGGCAGTTGCTGGATTGCGTGCCGGCCTGGGAAGGCAACTGGACCTGGGATTGCTTCGTGGCCTTTGCCTGGCAAGGTCCCGATGGAGATCGGCTGTTGGTAGCCGTGAATTACGCTTCCAACCAGAGCCAGTGCTACGTGCGGCTTCCGGCGGCGGACCTCGCTGGCAGTCAGTGGCGACTCCAAGATCAAATGAATTCTGCCGCGTACGACCGGGACGGCGACGACCTGCAATCCCGCGGCCTGTTCCTGGACATGTCGCCCTGGCAGACCGCCGTTTTCTCCTGGACGAAGAAACTTTGATGCCTACCGATTCATGAACAAACTCATTCGCGGCATTGTCGATTTTCGCGAACGGCTGCTTCCCAAGCATGTGGAACAGTTTCGCGCTTGCCCAGGGTCAATCGCCCGACGCCCTCTTCATCACGTGCTCGGACAGCCGCGTAGTACCCGACTTGTTGGCTTCGACCGATCCGGGCGACCTTTTCGTCATGCGCAACGTCGGCAACCTGATCCCTCCGGCGACCGTGGAAGGGGCCTCGACGGGCGACCTGTCCGAGGCCGGCGCGATTGAATACGCGATTCTCGTACTGAAGGTGCGAAACATCGTGGTCTGTGGGCATTCCGAATGCGGCGCCATGAAGGCGGCGATGGCTCGCGAGCCGATGCCCGACACGCCGAACCTCGCCAAATGGCTGCACCATTCCGCGGCGGCCGTTTTTCGTCTCGGCCAGGAAGGACCGCTCGATCCGAGCCTGAAGCAATACGACCAGCTTGCGCAGCTCAACGTGCTGGTCCAACTCGAACACCTGGCGTCGTACCCGATCGTACGCGACCGGATTGCCGACGGAACACTTCGCCTGAGCGGCTGGTGGTTTGACATCGCCACGGGGGAAATGTCGGCCTACATGCGCGAGAAAAGAAGGTTCGAAATCATCGACCGCACTACGGCAGAACGGCTTATCGACCAACCTGAAGACGTCCCCACCGACCCCGCGTCGGTGGATGGATGACGGATAGGCTAATCCGGGCCAAGCGCGCCCTTACGCTGGTCCACCTCCCGTTCGGTCACCGGCAATTCCACGACGATGCAGGTTCCCTTGCCGGGCTTGCTCTTGATGCGGCACCTGCCTTCCAACAGGCGGGCGCGCTCGCGGATGCCTTGCAGGCCAAAGCGGTTATCGTGGGTGGTCTGCGGGTCGAACCCCACGCCCCAGTCGCGGATTTCGATCCGCTGGCGATTGTCCCGTTGCTTCAAGCTCACGAGGATGCGGTCGCTGTGGCTGTGATGGCGGGCGTTGGTCAGACCCTCCTGGATATTGAGAAAGCCGTTATGGCAACACCGCGTAACGTCGCGTTACACGGTGACACAGATATCTTTTCATTTCCGCTATTGGGGCAAGCCAGAAAAGTAACAGCCCTACTTGTTCAAATTCCGCAGGTTGGCTGCCTGTCGGCGAAACTTGTCAACGTGGCGAAGATAGTTGGCCTTCCTCGGCTGACTCTTGATCGTACGGGTCAGATTCTCGTACTTGTCGGCCAGGGCCAGCTTTACCCGTGCCAAATTCTCGCGATCTTGCTTGAGCGTCATGGGTTTCCTCCTCCAATATTGCGGCAAACCACTAAGTGTACAATAAACCGTTGCAGGTGACAAGGAGGTTCGCCTTACTAAGAAACGTAAAACCACGAAATACACGAAAGGGGGGAAAACGGAGCGAGTGATGACAGCAAGATAGAGGACAAGAAAATGAATTCCATGTTCCTGTCGTTCATTTTCCTGTCAAATTGCTCCGTCTTCTTTCGTGTTTTTCGCGGTTCTCCTCCCTGTGCTTGTCATTCGCTTTCCTTATCAATCGGCGAACTGGATTGACCACTCGATCTCCCCGCCGGTTCCCGTATTGATCAGCAATCGGGCAAGACCGTCTTTCTCACTGAGCGTGGCCGTGACAGGGCCTGGAGCAGCCTGCGCCGCCGTGGCATGCCATTTTGCGGTTGCCACACCCGGTGCAATCCGGATTTCATAGCGATCGCCGGCCACCACTTTGCTCCGCCCACGGAGTATTTTCTTTCCTGCGTCCCACGTCTCGTCCAGCAGATCGATCATCCCTTGCGTCACGTGGCGCGAGGTGCTGATGACTTGCGGATGGTCGGCGTCCGGGCGCACGGCGAGGATCATGCACGACGCCGGCGGCAGAGTGAGCTTGAGTCGGCCTTCGATCGGCGGCAGGAGCCGGTTGCCCCAGAAGTCGAAGGCCACGAAACGCCTGGCCTCCGGCAGCCCGATGCGGTCCAGCGGATAGTCGACCTCCCAGGACCGCTTGTCGTCCCAATTGAACAGGCCGATCACGTCGCGCCGCTGGCCACCGCGGTTGTCGGTCACCAGCCAGATCCGCGGCGTCTCTGTTTCCAGCAGATCGACGGGCCGGGCGGGCCGGCCGTGTGCGGGCATCACCCGCTTGAGCACTTCCAGGCGGTCCCGCTTGAGCTGCGTAAAATCGTCGCTTACCAGGAACAACTGGCCAGTAATTGCCACCCACGAGGCATTGGCACGGGCCTGGTCCAACGAGAGGCTGGGGCGGACGTAGACCACGTCGGGGTCGTTGTACCAGACGCGGCCGTTGAGGTGATAGTGCCGCGAGGCGATCCGCGGCCCGGTGAGGACCGAGTTCCAATCGCTGCCGCCGTTGTCGGGCCCCACGCGCATGGCATCGACCAGCCCAAAGGCCCCGCCGTAGCTGCGCATGTTCTGCGCCGCGCAGCAGCCCAGCAGGAAAACTTCTTTTCCAGCGGCTTCGCGGACCAGCTTCAGGCCGCTGCGAAAGGCCTCGATATGCGTCTTGTTTGGATCGTACAGAACCGCGTCGCCGAGGTGGTCGTCGTTGTAAGCGAGGTTGACGTACTGCGGATGAACGGCCGCGCCGGTAGAGAGGCCGTCCATCTTGAAGAAGCGATAGCCCCAGGCGTGCGAGATCTGGTGCACATAATCGTGCAGGTACTTTCGCGCTTCGGGGTTGGTCATGTCCATGCACGTTCCGCCCCAGTCCGTATCGAACGGCTTGCCGTCAGCCCGCTTGGCGAACCAGTCCTGATGGTCCTTGAACCATGGATCATCCCAGGTGCCGGCGAAAGGCATGAACCAGATGCCCGGCATGAGGCCGTGGGAGCGGATCATGTCGGCCGTCTGCTTCATGCCGGACGGATAGGGGCCGTCGGGTCGCACGCGGGTAAAATTCTTCCGCGGGCCGTTCCTGGAAACACCGTCCTGCCAACCGTCGTCGATCTGCAGGAAATGGAAGCCGAAGGGGGCCAGTTCCTTGGCGGCGATCTCGGTCTGCTTGACCATCGCCTGCTCGCTCGACGAGCCGGCATGGTACCAGGTGCAGTAGCCGCAGGGCTGGGGAGGAAGTTTGACGTGCTGGCGATGGGCGACTTCATCGGCCCAGGCTTCGAGGCCGGCGCGGACGTCGTCGAAATAACCGATGACGAAGGGTTCCAACTCGACCGTCTCGCCAGGTTTTACGGTCAGGCGGCCATGTTCGAGCTGGGCCTCGATTTCAAGTTGCTTGTCTTTTTCTTCGGCGAAGACCACGCCGCTGCCCCGCTCGGTTGTGAGAAATCCGGCGACGATTCCCTGGCGGCTTTTCGGATCGGCCGCCGCCAGCCACATATAGCTGCCGACTCGATTGCCCGGATTAGAAAGGCCGCCGGTGCCCAATATCTTCAGTTGGTCGGCGGTGCGACAGAATTCGACTTTTCCCCGGAAGACTGGGACTTTGTTGATGATCAAAGGCTTGTTCTCCAGATTCTCAATCCTTGTCTGAACGATTGCAAAAGGAAGATCATTCAGCGGTCGAATTCCGAACGTGAAAGCGTATGCCCGATCGGGTGCATTGTTCGTGAGGCCATCCGGCGAGCAGGTCAATACGATTTTGCCTTTGACGAGGACTGTATATAGACACGGTTTCCGATTCACGTGGATCTCAAGACAGCGGTTGCTCATGACGACGGGGCCATTCTCGGCCGCGGGAAGACCGTCGGACGATGCCGCCAGCGCCAGCGATGCCAGGAGGAAAACAACGAAAACCTTCATGAATCATCTCCTGAGGCAGAAAATAGGGGGGACGGAAAATTGGTTGGGAGTGTATTATGGACAGGCGGCGCGGGTCTTGGCAAGCCACTTTTGCCGATTCGGTTGTCGGGATATGATAGAGGAAAGTTGTCCACTCGACAGGATCCCGATCGATGGCTCTCATCAGCGAAACCTCCGAAACACTGCTTGCCGGCGCCGAAACACCGGTTGTTGCCCCCGCTCTGCCCACAGTGACCTTGTGGCGATGGAGTGTCGAAAAATATCACGAAATGGTCCGCGCCGGGATCATTGATGAGGACGACCCGGTTGAACTTCTTGATGGATGGATTGTAAAGAAAATGACGAAATCCCCACTGCACCGAACTGTGACGGGATTGCTTCGCGACGTCTTGCAGCGTGTGATCCCCGACGGTTGGTTTGTCGACTCGCAGGATCCGGTGACGCTGTCGGCCAGCGAACCGGAACCGGATGCGGTCCTTGTCCGCGGAAACCGTCTTGATTATCTGGACCGCCATCCCGGCCCGAGCGACGTCGCTTTGGTGGCAGAGGTTTCCGATTCTGGTCTCACGCGGCAGCGGGTGTTCAAGAAGTCGATTTACGCGGCGGCCGGCATCGCCGTTTACTGGGTTGTCAACCTCGTCGATCGGCGGATCGAGGTTTACTCGGGCTGCACCGACTCGGCCTCGGGGGCCGATTACGCGCGGTGCGATTTATTCGGTGTCGCTGACAACGTTCCCCTGGTCGTCGAGGGACGGGTGGTGGCGGAAATCCCGGTTCGCTCGATTCTGCCGTAAGCTTGTCTCACCTATCGCAGCCGCTCCGGCCGCTGGCCGACGGTGACCGTGAACTGCCGCTCCTTGTCGCCACGCCGGACCGTTACGGTGACCTTGTCGCCGATCTTCGACCAGGCAACTTGCAGACCCAAGTCGGCGGGACTGCTGACGGGTTTGCCGTTCCACTTGGTGATGATGTCGCCGCGGTGGATGCCGGTCTCGGCCGCGGGCGAGTCAGGAAGCACGCCGGACACCACCGCGCCGCTGACACCCAACTTCTCCGCCTCCTCGGGCGTAAGCTCCCGCATCGAGACCCCCAGCCAGCCCCGCGCGACCTTGCCCGAGTGGATCAACTGATCGTAAACCCCGTGTACCATGTCGCTGGGAATAGCGAAACTGATGCCTTGGTAGGTGGGACCGACGATCGCCGTGTTGATGCCGACGATCTCGCCCTGCATGTTGACCAGGGGCCCGCCGCTGTTGCCGGGATTCACGGCGGCATCGGTCTGCAGGAAGTCCTGGTAATTGACGTTCTCCACGACGGCGTGCCGCCCGGTGGCACTCAAGATTCCGGCCGTCACCGTGCGGGCCAGGCCGAACGGATTGCCGATCGCCAGGACCGGATCGCCCACTTCCAGCTCGGAGCTCTTGCCCCACTTGGCAACCGATAGGTTCGAGGCACTGATCTTCAAAACGGCCAGATCGGTGCCCTCATCGATGCCGACGACCTGGGCCCGATGCTTGCTGCCATCGCTCAATTCGACATCGACGTGCGTGGCACGGGCGACGACATGGTAATTGGTGATGATGTAGCCCTCGGCGTCCACGATCACGCCGGAACCCTGGTCCTGTTCGCGCCATTGGCCTCGGGGGCCGAAGAGGAACGAGGTCACTTCGTCGCCGTCGTCACCGCCGACGCTGCGCGAGGCCTTGACGCCGACGACGGACGATTGGACGGCCTTGACGACGGTGCGGTACTGGCCAATCGTGGCCCCATGGCCTTCCTCGAGCAACTGCCGGGCGACTTCGGCCTTGGCCCGTTCCTTGCCCCGCGTTGAGGCGTATTGGATCTGTTCGACGACGCTTGGCAAAATCCACACCAGCAGCAAGAGCAGGAGCGCCAAAACTGCCCAACCCAGGCGGATACCACTTCTAGTGGGATCATTGCGCGGATCGGGCCCAAAGGGCGGGATCGAGTGGGGAGAATATTGGGGGGCGCTCTGCGGGCTGGGAAATCCGTCGGACATGTGGGAGTTGCTCCAACTCTTGCGGGAAGGACATTCTCAACGAATTATACGTCGCGCGGCTGAAAATGATAGTAACCCGAAGCGTAAGCGAGGCCGTAAGTTGTTTCGTCGCTTACGCTTCGGCTTACTATTGAACGCGTCAATCTGGCCCGTGCGAAGGATATATCCCATTGTGTGCCAAACTTGCTAAAATCGATGCTTTTCCAACGGGAGTCAAATGCATGCGAACTTTCCTCGTGACCGGCGGGGCCGGATTCATTGGATCTCACATCGCCGAGGCCCTCGTGGAGCGTGGCGACCGGGTCCGCGTGCTCGATAATCTCAGCACCGGCAACCTGGCGAACCTGGCCGCCTTCCGCGAGCGGATTGAACTGATCGAGGGCGATATCGTCGACGCCGCCACCGTGGACCGGGCGGTCCAGGGGGTCGATTGTATTTTCCATGAGGCTGCCCTGGCCTCGGTGCAGTGGAGCATCGACCGCCCGCTGGACAGCCACGCCGCATGCTGCACGGGCACGGTGAACATTCTGGATGCCGCGCGGCGGTTGGGCGTGCGGCGCGTGGTTTTCGCGGCCTCCGCAGCCGCCTATGGCGATCAACCCTTGAGCTGCAAGCGAGAGACCGATCTTGTCGATCCCCTGTCGCCCTACGCGGCGGCGAAACTGGCATCGGAACACTACTGCCACGCCTTCTCGGCGGCCTTCAAGCTGGAAACCGTGGCCCTGCGATATTTCAACGTCTTCGGGCCGCGACAAGATCCGGCCAGTCCCTATTCGGCCGTGATCCCGCTTTTCATCACGGCCATGCTCTCCGGCCGGCAGCCAGTCGTTTTTGGCGACGGCCGACAGTCGCGCGATTTTGTCTTTGTGGACAACGTTGTGCAAGCCAATCTTCTGGCGGCCGACGCCTCCGGAGTGGCCGGCCGCACTTTCAATGTGGCCGAGGGCCGGGCAACCGACCTGCTCATGCTGATCGACCTGCTCAATCGGCTCCTGGGCACCGACATCCGGCCGCGGCATGAGCCGCCCCGCGTGGGCGACGTCCGCGAAAGCCTGGCCGACATCACCCAGGCCCGAAAATGCCTCGGTTACGACCCGGCCGTCCACTTCGACGAGGGCCTGCGACGGTCGATCGATTATTACCGCTCGATTGTGAAGTGAGCGGCGGCCTTGCGGCTAGAGCCTACAGCTCCTAAACCCGCGTTACCACGCCCGAATAGACTGCCTGCGGATGCCCATCGATCTCCAGCAGCAGCGCCCCATCGGCGGCAATGCCCAAACAGCGGCCGGCGATCTGCTTTTTGCCCTGGGTAATCTCCAGGCGCTTTCCGCGCTGCAAACAGAGCTCATGCGTCCGCGCGGCAACGCTTTCCGGCGAGCGAGCCAACTCGGCAAGCTGCCACTGAAGGTGCTGCAAGATCAAAATCAACAATTCCATGGAATCGTGTAGTTGGCACGTCGCATCGCGAAGCGTGGCGATCCGCTGACGAACCTCCTCTGGCGCGTCGCCCGCCGTATTGTTCGTGTTGATGCCGACACCAATGACGTGCTTGCCCTTCGGCAGGACCTCGATCAACACGCCGGCCAGCTTGCGACCGTCGAGCATGACGTCGTTAGGCCAGTGAATGCCGATCTCATGGCCCGGCAGCCGCGGTGCTACAGCCTCGACAATCGCCACGCCAGTTGCCAGTGAGATCAAAGGCGAACGGGCGCTCGTAGCCCCGGGCGGGACTACGAGCGCGCCGGCCGACTCTGGCCCAATCAACAGACTGAACGCGAGGCTCCCCGACCCGGTCCACCAGCGGTTGGAGCCTCGTCCGCGGCCAGCCATCTGACGATCCGCGAGGACCAGAAAGGGAAGCTTCACCCCTGGCAAAGCCGCAGCTTCGGCCGCCCGATCATTGGTCGACCTGATCGCGACATGGTGTTCCACGTCGGCAACAAAGGTTTTTTCGAGAATTTTCCTCAAGTTTTGCATTCTCGCCTTGACTGAATGGCCGAACCTTGGTATTCCCTGCCTTGACTCTTCCGACAAGATTATAGCGTCGTGGCAAAATGCGACTGGAACCTGGTAGAGCGATTTTCGCAGGCAGAACGCCGCCCGGCGGCCGATTGCTGCTGCTAGCACTCGTTTGGGCCTGCGGATCGGGGATTGCCTTGGGCCAGACGCAAATCCGCTTTGCCACGCTCGATCCCACCGCCCCCCAACCGGTCGTCACTCCCCCGCCGGCAGATAATTCCGCGTATGTGCCAAGTACAGCTCCGGGGGCTGCGGCTGCACCCGCCGGAACAACGCCGACGCCGTTTGGCCCTGCCCCTACCACCGGCGCATCACCGACGTTGCCGCCGGGTGGATATGCTCCGCCCGCCACGGCACCAGGATCTGGCTGGGCTGCCCCGGGCGCGCCTTATGGAACGGCCCCCATGGCCACGCTCAATGGAAACGTGCAGCCGCCTCCGGCCAACTGGGACCCTTACGCACCGCCCGGTGCCGCTCCGGGAACCCCCCTTCCTACACAAGATCCCTACTACAACCCTCCGCCGCCCTGCCCACCGCCGGGGCCGTTCACGATGCCGCCCATGCTGGCGACACCCTACCGCTTCCTGCATGACGTGTCGATGGACTATACCTGGTTCGCCGGCCATGGCAGCAGCCCAACCCAGTTGGGCATCAACGACATCGACTTCAAGGCCACCTTCGCCCTGCCGATGCCGTTTTTCCAGCAGCCGCAGCCGCTCTTGATCACGCCGGGCTTCGCCTGGCACTTCTGGGATGGACCGGCCTCCGACCCACCCAACTATCCCGACATGCCGCCACAGACCTACGATGGCTATCTCGACGCCGCCTGGAATCCAGTCTTCGTGCCCGGCTCGTTCAGCGCCGAGTTGGACGCCAGCGTGGGCGTCTACTCCGACTTCAGCCAGATCACGAGCCAAAGCATCCGACTCAAGGGCAAGGGCATGGCGGTAATCGGCATTCCCGACACGAACCTGACCATGAAGTTCGGCGTCTGGTACATCAACCGGGAGCAAATCAAGCTACTGCCCGCGGGCGGGTTCGTTTGGAAACCCAGCCCGGTCACGCGATTCGACATCCTCTTCCCCAATCCCAAGTTTACGCAAATGCTGACCACGACGGGCGGCGGCGTGGAATGGTGGTGGTATCTCTCCGGCGACTATGGCGGCGGGGTGTGGACGATCAAGCGCTCGATCAATCCCACTAGTCCGCCCAATTATCTTGCCGAAAACGACAAAATCGACCTGGTCGACTACGACGATATTCGGGTCGCCCTGGGCATCGACTTCAGACGCCCGGCCGGCTTAACAGGCTTCTTCGAGGGCGGCTACGCGTTCCAGCGGCAACTCAACTATGCCAGCGGCCTACCCTCGCAATTCGTCCCCGACGGCGCGTTCTACGTCCACGCCGGGGTGTCGTTCTGATGAACGCCAAGGTCGTACTCATCACGCCAACCAACGCGCAGCGGTGGTCGGGGTAATGAGTACGCTTGGGCGGACGGCTCCCGGAGTGTGCCTGTTACTCTGGCTTTCCTCGCTGGCCATGGGGCAGATGCCGGATTCGCCCATGGATAATCCGTTCGGGGAGCAGGGCCCAGGTTCCTACCAGCAGCCAGACTCGCAGGTTCCGCCCGGGCAAGCCCTTTACCCTATCCCGGCGTTCCCACCAGCCGAGACCGCGCCGGCGCTGGCGCAACCGCCGGCGCCAAAGACGCTGGGCGACCTTCTTTTTGCCGACGGCCGCCAGACGCCGGCCGACAATCGCAGCGGGGCCTTTCAGAAACTCGCCTTCGTGAACACCTATCTGCCGCGGATGGGGGCCGATGGTTTCGGCTGGTATGACCTGGAACTGACAAGCGTCTGGGGAGTGCCCTTTCCGACGAAAGACGCCCCGCTGGTGATCACGCCAGGCATCGCCACGCACTGGCTCGACGGGCCTTCCGGGCTGGACATTCCCCCGCAACTGCACGACGTCTACACCGAGTTCCGCTGGCTGCCGAAGATCGGCGACCGGTTCCGGGCCGACCTGGCCGTACAGCCGGGGTTCTACAGCGACTGGGACGGCAGCAGCGTTCGCGCCGTGCGGATTTTGGGTCACGGGGCAGGCATTTATGATTGGACGCCGACACTTCAGCTTGTTCTTGGCGTCGCTTATTTGGACCGTCCCGACATCGAGCTACTGCCGATCGCCGGGCTTATCTGGAAACCGGATCCGGACGCAGAGTATCGGCTGGTGTTTCCCTCGCCTAAGGTGTCCTGGTGCATAAACAAGGATTGGGAGTTAATTCACGGCCACAATACTGAGAGTTTCCAGATGCCGCCCGCAACCACCGAAGACTGGTTTTACGTTGCGGGCGAGCTCGGCGGCGGCACATGGGCTATTCGGCACAGCGACGGCGCAAGCGATCTGATGAGCTATAGCGATTGGCGGGTCTTTGCCGGCATCGAGCGAAGGTCTCTTTTCGATCTCAACGCACACATCGAGGTCGGCTACGTCTTCCACCGCTATATCCGCCTGATGAGCAACGGCGACAACTTTGACGTTGGCAACACGCTGATGGTTCGCGCGGGATTGAACTACTGACTCATAGCTCAAACACGGCTTTCAGTCCTTCGCCAACCCGCTCGAGATCGGCATCGCTCAGCCGGCCCAAGGTGCGCACAAAACGGCGTGTCGAGACCGATCGCACTTGAAACGTATCGGCAGCCGAGGGCTTTTCCAGATTGTTCGACCCGTCGGGATCGATTCGGACCAGCCAGCGAGAACCTTGAAAGCGGTCTTGCCAACCGGTCACGGGCACCACGACGCGCAGTGCCAAGACGCCAAGCGCATCGCGGCTGACCACGATCGCGGGACGTATTTTGCGGATCTCGTCGCCTAGGCTCGGATCGAGGTTGACGAGCCAGATCTCACCCTTGCAAATCGTCATCCGCAAACTCCTCGGCATCCAGTGCGGTCCATTCGGTCAGCTCGCTACCGGTCTCGTACAGATCCTTCAGGGCGGCCGCGGCAGCCTGCATCCGTTGGTCATCGTCGATTGCAGCGTCGGCCGTGCCGGCCGCGAGGTTCTTTCGAGTTAACCGCGTCGCCGCTTCGATGACTTCCAGACGCTCCACGTCGCTCAATTGCCTGAGATGTTCCAAGAGTTCTGCCGTACTCATCACAAAACCTCCGCTTCTCGAAAGGTACGCCGCACAGGAATCCCTTCACAATTGTAGCCTCTTCAGCGTTCTTCATCAAACTGACAGAAATATGATTGACAAAAATACAGCGTGAAAGCAGATTCCACGAACACGCTGTTTTCTGTCAATCATTTCTCTGTCATTCATTCTTCCCTTCACGGGAAGCTCAGCCCAACTTCCGTGTCGCTATCGCCACGTCCTGCTCCATCCGCGAATTGATCTGGAAACCACGATTGCGGAAGGTGGCCAACATGCGGGCGTTGTCTTTGGAGATCTCGGCCACGACCTGCTTCACGCCCCACTTCTTCGCCAGTTCCAGGCAATAGTCGGTCAGCAGCCCGCCTAGTCCGCGGCCTTGCCAGCGATCGACCACAATCACGGCAAATTCGGCCGTCTGATGGTCGACGTCGGCCACCAGCCGGCCGATGCCGATGAGCTTGCGCTGGCCTTGTTCCTCGACCTCGGCCACAATGGCCAGCTCGCGATCGTAGTCGATATAGCAATACCGCGAGGCCATGTCGTGCGTCGTCTGCTTGAACAAGTAATTGAAACGAAACCACCGCGACTGCGTCGAGCAACTGGCCAGCAGTTCGTGCCAGAGCGGCTCGTCTTCCGGCTTGATCGGCCGCAAGATGACCTCGATGCCATCCTTGAGCGTCCGCTGTGTCACGTATTCCTCGGGATACGGCTGGATCGCCAGGTGCGAGTAGGGCCGGCCCTCTCCACCGGCAGGCCAATGTCTCGGCGGTCGACGATCGACCACCACGCGGGCATCCAGGGCGATCACATCCTCCGGCGTAACCAAGAGCGGATTGATATCCAACTCCTCGATCTCGGCGTAGTCGGCCACTAGGTAGGAGAACCGCATAATAATCTCGATCAGCCGGTCGACGTTGGCCCCCGGCTTGCCGCGGTAGCCGCGCAACAACGGCCACGATTTGAGCGACTCCAACATCCGGCGGGCGAGCACATCGTTCAGCGGCGGCAGGCCCAGGGCCCGATCCTGGAACACCTCGGCCGCTACGCCGCCCATGCCGACCATGATCACCGGGCCGAAAACCGGGTCCTTCTTCGTCCCCAAGATCAGTTCAAAGCTGTTGGGGTAGGTCATCATCTTCTGCACCGTGACGCCGACAATTTCGGCGTCGGGCCGCATCTGCCCGGCGCGGCGAACAGTCTGCTCGAAGGCTGCGCGAACGGCGGCGTCATTGGGCAGATTGAGGACCACGCCGTTGACTTCCGTCTTATGGCTGATTTGCGGCGAGTCGATCTTCACGACCACCGGATAACCCAGGCCCTGGGCGGCCGCGACCGCTTCGTCGGCCGTGCGGGCGGCGTGCGGGCGGGCCACGGGGATCTCATGGGACTCCAGCAGGGCCTTGGAACGCCCCTCAGAAAGCACGTCCCGACCTTCAGCGAGCAATGCCTGAAAGGCCGTCCGCCGCTGACGGCGATCCAGCCCGAACTCCAGCGGCAGATCGCGCGGCGTTTCGTGCAGGAGCGTCAGATTTCTGGCATAGGAGACCAGGTGCATGAAGGCCTGCACGGCCTTGGCCGGTGTCTTGTAGGTGGGCACGCCCATCGCGTTGAGGACCTGGATCCCTTCGTGAACCACGCGGCTGCCCATCCATGCCGCCAGTACCGGTTTGCGGGTCTGGGCCGTCACCTTGCCAACTGCCCTGGCCGTCGCCGTCGCCTCCGTCATCGCCTGTGGCGTAAGGATTACCAGCACGGCGTCGACGTTCGCGTCTGTGAGCACGGTTTGCAGCGTTCGCGAAAACCGCTCGGGCGAGGCGTCGCCGACAATGTCGACCGGATTTCCGTGCGACCAACAATCGGGCAAGAATTGGCTGAGTTCTGCAATGGTTTCCGGGGCGAGTGCCGCCAGCCGGCCGCCGCGGGCGATCAGGGCGTCGGTGGTCATGACTCCCGGCCCGCCAGCGTTCGTGACGATGGCCAGGCGGTCGGACTTGGGCGAAAGCTGACGGGCGAGCAGTTCGGCGCAATCGAACATGTCGTCGATTTCCAGAATGCGCTCGATGCCGGCCCGCTGGAAGGCCGCTTCGTACACGGCATCGACGCCGGCCATGGCCCCCGTGTGCGAGGCCGCAGCCTGGGCGGATTCCTTGAACCGGCCCGCCTTGTAGGCCACGATCGGCTTCGTGCGGGAGAAGGCGCGGGCCGCGGAGAGGAACTCGCGGGCCTCGCCGATCGACTCGATATACAAAATGATGGAACGCGTTTCCGCCGCGGAACCCAAGTAGTCGATGAGGTCGCCCATGCTCACGTCGAGCATGTTGCCCACGGATACAAAGTGCGAAAAGCCGATCCCTTCATCGATGGCCCAATCGAGCACCGACGTGCAGAGCGCCCCCGACTGCGAGATGAATCCGATATGCCCGGGGGCTGGTGTCATGGCGGCGAAGCTGGCGTTCAGCCCGAGGCGAGGAACGATGATTCCCAGGCAGTTGGGGCCCAGGATCCGCATGCCGTCGAACTTGCTTTGCTCGGTGCGGATGGCTTCTTCCAGTTCGCGGCCCGACTGGCCCGCCTCGCGGAACCCGGCGGAAAGGACGATGATGCCCCGCACGCCCTTCTCACCGCACGACCGTACGATCCGCGGCACGATCGGCGGCGGCGTGCAGATCACGGCCAGATCGACGATGGTGGGAACGCTCTCGATATCGCGGTAAGCCTGGACTCCCTGCACCGCCGCGTGCGTGGGATGGACCGGATAGACCACACCCCGATAGTTGGAGGCAATCAGATTGTGAAAGACCGTGTAGCCGACGCTGGTCGGTGTTTCGTTCGCGCCAACCACGGCGATCTGCCCAGGATTGAAGATTTTGTCGAGATTGCGGATGCTCATAGTGGCTTGGGGACGGACTCGGAGGTCCATCCTGCAAACAAGTTCTGGCGAGAGCTCTTACTCACGTTTTCGGCAGCCCCAAGGATCGCTCGATGATCCAATCCCAAATACGATCGGGAATCCACTTGTAGGCACGAAGCAGCAGGTTCACCTGCAGACCCACGGGATAGCGGGTCCATGGCCGCCGCGCGGTGAGGGCATGGACGACACAACGCACGACGGACTCGACAGGCCGGGCCATTTCGGCCAACTTCCGCGTCGCCTGCCGCATGGCATCGAGGTCGTCCTTATACAGGCCAACACGCTTATCGCGGACCTTCTCGGCCAAGGCGTCGGCGGCAGCCAGCGATTTGTCCCAAATCCGCGTCGTCGTCGCCCCGGGTTCGATCACCGAGACGCCGATCCCCCAAGCGCGAAGCTCCACGCGCAAGGCATCGTTCAGTGCCTCCAAGGCGTGCTTCGAGGCCGCATAGGGAGCCATGTAGGGCGGGGCGATCCGCCCATTGACCGAGCTGATGTTCACGATCCGTCCCCGCGCCTTGCGGAGGAGCGGCAAGAATGCCTGAGTGACGGCAATCTGTCCCACGACGTTGACCTCAAGCTGCAACCGCAACTGATCCAAGGGCAGAATCTCCAGCGGACCGGCGACCACGATTCCAGCATTGTTCACCAGGCCGGCCAGACCGGCCTCTTGCACGGCCTGTCCCACGCTTTCGGCGGCGGCAGCGATTTGGCAGGTATCGGTAACGTCCAGCGCCAGCGGGACAATCTGGGGCGATTGGCCCCTCAGCCGCTCGCCATCGGAATCCTTGCGGATCCCCGCAAAGACGCGGAAACCGCGACGGCCGAGTTCCACCGCACTGGCCGCGCCGATCCCCGTCGAAGCTCCGGTAATCACCACGGCTGACCGCTCCCGCAATGACTGGTCCATAAACGTATTCCGTAAAACAAGACCACGCTGCCTCGGATGTTGTCTGCCTTACCAGCCTGCGCCCTTTTCTATCACGACCAATGCCTCGCCGCAAGCAGGCGGATTTAGTCACCCCCCCATGCAGGGAGTCTCTTGTCCGCGCCGGCTAAAGAGCTAGAATTCAGCATCGCCAAACCTTGCTACCCCACTATTTTGACCGACGCCGCTCGGTGATTCCCTTAATGAGCCCGTGACAAACCAGTTGAGTTCCCGGTGTCTCTGGCCCCGGAAAAGCAATGGTTTCGTCCGGGATCCTGACAAGCGCGATGGATGCCAACGAACTAAACCCGCAGTCCTCGCGCAACTCGTTTGATCCGCCGCAGTGGACGCTGCTTGAGGCAATCCCCGAGTTTTCGGTCGACTATTCGCCGCCCCCGCCCGTCCGCCGCGTCTGGCTGCCGGTCCTGCTTTTCTTCGCCACGTGCGCGAGCACTTTGTTCGCTGGGATCTTCTTCTTAGGCCACTTTGACGACGGATGGCGGCGGGCGATCATCGACGGTGTGATGTATTCCGGGGCGGTGATGACGATCCTCCTCTGCCACGAGATGGGCCACTTCGTACAGGCATGGAGGTACGGCGTCCACGCCTCGCTGCCCTATTTCATTCCCATGCCGCTGACGCACATCGGCACCTTCGGCGCAGTGATTGGCATGGATCCGCGACGGGGAGATCGCAAGGCCATTTTCGACATCGGCATCAGCGGACCCTTGGCCGGGCTGGTGCCGACGTTCCTCTTTCTCTTGCTCGGCCTCTACTGGAGCCAGTGGGTGCCGGCCCCCACCAGAGAACAAGGAGAGCAACTGGTCCTGGGCGAGCCACTGCTGATTCAGTACTTGATCCATTTTCTCAAGGAACCGATTCCGGCCGGCCAGGTCCTTGCTTTGCACCCGTTTGCCTTCGCCGGTTGGGTGGGCCTGCTGATCACGTCGATCAATTTGATACCCATCGGCCAGTTGGACGGCGGTCACATCCTTTACGGCATGTTCCGCGCGAAGGCCCACGCAGCCTCGATCGTGGTTCTGGTGACGGCAATCGCGGTGTCGATCGCCCTGACGATGATGCAATGGTGGCCCATTATGCAATGGTGGCCCATGCTGGTCCTGATTGCCTTCCTGGGAACGCGTCATCCGCCTACCGCCGACGATAGCGTGGCATTGGGCACTGGGCGCTACGTGTTGGGAGTCCTCACGCTGGCCTTCTTATTCGTTGGATTCACGCCGGTGCCGATAAGCCTGCTCGGCCACTAATTCCGCAACGACGCGGGATTCGTCGCCGTTGGCTCGTTTAACCCGGCGCCAACGGCGACGGCGCATTCCGTCGCCGTTGGCTCCCGGTTAAACGAGTGCCGATAAGCCTGTTCGGGCACTAATTCCGTAGTGATTGCATCGGCGCGGGGATCCGGCCGCCAAAGCGCACGAACGCGGTACTGGCCCCGCTGTTGCGAACCTCGATCACGGGCGTCGATCCGAAGAGACCGCCGAAGTCGACGATCTCACCGGCCTTTGCCCCTGGCACCGGTATCAGGCGGACGGCCGTCGTCTTGTCGTTGATCACGCCGATCGCCATCTCGTCGGCGATGATGGCGGCGATCGTTTCCGCAGGCGTGTCGCCGGGGATGGCAACCATATCGAGCCCGACCGAGCAGACGCTGGTCATCGCTTCGAGCTTCTCCAGCACCAGGTGCCCGCGGCCGACGGCATCGGCCAAAGCGGCGTCTTCGCTGACGGGGATGAACGCGCCGCTCAGCCCGCCGACCGAACTGGAGGCGAACAGGCCGCCTTTTTTCACCGCATCGTTGAGCATGGCCACGGCCGCCGTAGACCCCGGGGCGCCAATGGCGGCGATACCGAGCGTCTTGAGGATCTCGCCCACGCTGTCACCCACGGTCGGGGTCGGAGCCAACGACAGATCGACGATGCCGAACGTCACGCCGAGTTCGGCCGCAACCTCGCGGCCGATCAGCTCGCCCACGCGAGTCACGCGGAAGCTCGTGATCTTGATCTCTTCGGCCAGGTCGCCCAGCGTCAGATTCGCTTCCATGGCCAGCCGCCGCCGCAGGGCGCTGCACACCACGCCGGGGCCGGAAACGCCGATATTCACCACGGCCTCCGGCTCGCCGGCGCCGAGGTAGGCCCCGGCCATGAAGGGATTGTCCTCGGGAATGTTGGCAAAGATCACCAGCTTGGCGCAGCCGAACCCGCGGATCTCTGCCGTGGCGGCCGCGATCTTCAAGAGGATGTGGCCCATCCGCTGGATGGCGTCCATGTTGATTCCCGCCCGCCGCGACGCGACATTCAGCGAGGCGCACACCCGCTTGGTCTGCGACAGGACCTCCGGCAACGACTCCATCACCACCCAATCGCCAGGCGAGATCCCTTTGTGGACCAAGGCCGTAAAGCCGCCCACGAAGTCGACGCGGCACTCGGTCGCCACGGCGTCCAGCGTCTTGGCCAGTTGCAAGGCGGAACCTTGGCCATGGCCGGCCAGCAGGGTGGCGGCGGGCGAAATCGCCACGCGCTTGTTGATCACGGGAATGCCGTACTTCGCCCCCACGCGATCGCAGACCTCGACCAACCGGCTGGCGCGGGAAACGATCTTCTGCCGCACCTTCCGGCAGAGATGATCCAGACTCGGCGCCGCACAGTCGTCGAGGTTCAGTCCCAAGGTGACGCTCCGCACGTCGAGGTGTTCGGCGTGCAGCATCTGGATCGTCGAGAGGATTTCGTCGGTGCGGAGCATGGGGAAAAGTGCTTAGTGTTTCAACCGCAATTGGTTCGTCGCCACGAAGACATCCTCGTGTTGAAGCTTGACGGTGAACCCCAGTTCCTGGCCCATCTGCTCCAAATCGGTCTGCATCATCCGCACGTCCCAACGCGCGGGGACCTCAACCTGGCCGATGAGGACGAACTGTGTGCCGTTGCGGTCGCCATATAGATCGACGATGTTGATGTCCTTGCCCGCCAGATACTGGCTGAAACGGCGAACGATGCCCGGCTGGTCCTCGCCAAATGCGCTGATCACGAACCGCTCGGCAGGCTCCTGGGGGGATGTTTCCTCAGCCCGAGCCGGGCGGACCAGCACCTGATAGCCAACTCCGCAAGACTCGGCGCCGCGGATCCCGCGGGCCAACTGTTCGGGATCGATCGGCTCAGGCACGCTGACAATCATGATCAACGTGAAGTATCCCCCCAGCACGGTCTGGCTGCACGAATCGATGTTTCCGCCCAGCGATTCGACGGCATTGCTCACCGCCGCCACAATGCCCGGATGGTCGTCGGACATGACCGTGAGCACAAAACCATGCGGAAATCGCGTCATCGTATGCCAGCCCTGGGAGAGAAAAGGCCCATGGTAGCATACCCCGGCGGGAGCAGCAACGGCTGCGTAGAACGGAATTCAGCCACGCGGCATGACATCAAGTGCGTCAGGCCGACCACGACCATGGGTACACGGTGCCCGACATGATCGGCCTGACGTACTCCGTTCTATTAGGCTGCATGGCGGACCGAGTGTACGATCTGCTCCGCGGCTCCCTCTATGCCGACGCGCTCGACATTGATTACAAGATCGTAAAGGTGCGGGTCGTTGATGTCCTGGCGGAAGAACCGCTGAATAAACTCGCGGCGGCCACGGTCGGTGCGGTGAATCCAGTCCAGGGCTTCCGCCAACCGGACGTTACGCCGCTGCCGCACACGTTCGGCGCGAAATGCCTCAGGCGCCACGATGCGCACGGCGAAAACCTTCGACCGCGGCAAGAGGAATTGCGCCCCGCGGCCGACGAACACCGCCTTGCCGGCTCGGGCCAGAATCTGGATCATGCGACTGACTTGGGCCATGTATTTCTCGTGCGGAATGATCTGCCGATCCATCCATGTGCCCAGTACATCGTAAACCCAATTGCTCTCGGTCTCATCGACCAGATCGAGCATCAATCGCGACTCTCGGTTGCGTTGGGCAACCTGATCCAACAAATTCGTGTCGTACACCTCCCAGCCGAGGTGCTCGCCCACCAATCGGGCCACCATCGCGCCCTCCGCCCCGGCCTCGCGGGAAATCGTGACGTAGCACACGCCCTGGGCCGTGGAATGGCCAGGATCCAGGCGACTGACGGAGCGGGCGGCCGTCTGTTGGACCTGGTCCCAGGTACGCATCTGCCGTTCGGCGGCGGCGGCAAGTCGGACATCCTGTTGAATTGGACTTTTCATGGCATCCCCCTGGAGAAAAGAGAAGAACGAGAGGAGATACACCTACCAATCTATTCTACTGATCCGACCCGAAAAAAGCAAGTCACCGCCCGTCTTGACCGCAGAACGGCAAGCCTCTATATTCCTTAGCATCATGACCGATCCAGCCTCCGAATCCGCCACACCAGCTCCCCGCTGGGGTCCGTTGAACTCCATCGATCGCCGCGTCCTCGGGGTTTTGGGCGAAAAGGCGAAAACAACGCCGGACACCTACCCGATGTCGCTCAACGGGGTGGTCGCCGGTTGCAACCAGAAGAGCAATCGGTCCCCGGTCATGCAGCTCGAACCCGACCAGGTGGAGGAGTCGCTCGACCGCTTGCGGCAATTCGGGGCCGTGGCCCTGGTCGAGGGTTCCGGCCGCGTGCAGAAGTACCGGCATTACCTCTACGAGTGGCTGGGAGTAAGCAAGGTCGAACTTTCGGTAATGATCGAATTGCTGCTCCGCGGCCCACAGACCGAAGGCGAGCTCCGCGGACGTGTCTCCCGCATGGATCCGATCGACGATCTCAACGCCCTGCGCGAGCTGCTAACCTCGCTGAGGGCCAAGGGCCTGGTTATTCCCCTTACCCCGGAAGGGCGTGGGCAGGTCTTCACGCACGCCTTGTTTCCGCAGCGCGATTTGGAGCATCAGACAACGCAATATTCACAGCGGTCTGTGGTCTCTACCGCTGTTGACGATGAGGGCCAGTTCGAGCCGCATCCGCCCACCCCCTCGCGGCCGCCCGCCGGGCCGATTGCCCCCCGCTCTGCCCCGCCGGCCAGCAATTCCGGAGATGCGGAAGCGCTGCGGCAGACGGTCGAGGAATTGCGGTCGCAAGTCAAGCAGCAACAGCAGGAAATCGACGATCTAACCGCAGGTCTTCACCGGGTCGAAGACGAGGTTCAGGATCTGAAGCGGGCCTTGGGTGGGTGACTTACCCGCTATTCGTCCAAATGCGAAAGCACTTGGTCTTTGTACTCACTTATCGGGAAGTCCGTATAGTTAGCCAACGACTTCCGTTTCACTCCCAGCGTAAGTTTATCCGCTTCCACGCTGGCTTCTTCAATCTTCTTGTCGAAGTCGGCCAGGATTTCGGCCGTATGCTGACGGCCTTTGTTGTAAAGCCCGTCGGCCTGTGCCCCCCGCGCCTTGACGGCGGCGTCCAGGGCGGCGACCGCTTCGTCCAGTTGCCGCGATTTCTCGCTGACTCCCACCGCATATTCACGCAACTGCCCTGCCCACGCAAAGGGTTCAGGCGTCACAATCGGCTGCGGCAGCCCCGGACTTGCAGGCTTGGGAACCTTGTTGATCATGTTGGTCAACTCATGAAGTGCGGCCGCATAGGCCCGCTTGTCCATCCGCAACCACGCCAGGGCCGCGTAGGGCAAGAGTTGGTCGGGCAGTTCGCCCTTCACGACTTCGAAGTGCTGCGCCGCCTTATCGCGATCCCTCTTTTTCAGCAGCACCAGTCCGTAGAGCAGACGGGGTTCGGGTTCGGTGCCCGCCGCTTGGAGGGCGGTGTCATACTCCTGGGATGCCTCGTCCAGGTTGATCTTCGGTTGATCGGTATAGCCGGCCAGTTTACGGATCGATGTCTTGGCGGCCTCGCTTAGTCGCGGCGGCCGGTCATCCGGCAAGAACAGTTCCGGCGTCTGGGCACCCTCGGGGCGCCCGGTACTCCGGGTCGCGGCGTCCGGCATGCCCTTTTGCAGATACGCGAACAGTTCCGTCGGCTCGACGAGCGTGTCGCGATTGGCATCGGCCGTACCGCCGTAGCCTTCCGCCAGGCACCAGGCAAACAGTCCGTGGCCTTTTTCGGGAAGATCGAGGCCGTGCTGCCCCTTCTGGCAGCTTGCCAGAGCGGTCACTTTGAGCAGCAAAGCGCGATTGGGTTTCCGCTTCAGCGCGCGGATCATCTCGGCGGAGGAAGGCTCGGGGCACCCGGTACCCTGGGTCGCCTGCTTCGCCCCGGCGCCCTTGTGGCTTGCGTCCAACAGCAGAAGCTTTTCCTTGGCCGGACAGTCTTCCAGAAGATCGACGAGCCATTGCAGCGGCCGACCATCGATCGCCGGCTGATCGGAATGAAAATCCTTGGGCGCGAGGAAGACCTCCCCGCTGGCATCCTTGCAGGCGTGGCCCACGTAGTAAACGATCAGCCGGCCGTCGGCGCCGACCTTCTTGAGGAATTTGGGAACTTCCTGTTCCAGGGTCACGGCACTGGGGTCGTTGAAAACCTGCAACTGCTCGGCCGGGGTTCGGTAGCGTTTGCTGAAGACTTCCGCCAGGAGTTTGGCATCGTCGAGCGGATACTTAAGCGGACTGAGCCGAGGGTCGTCGTAATTCTGTACGGCGATGATCAGGGCCCAGCGCCTGGCGTCCATCGGCCGTTCGGCGGCAATCGCCGTAGCGGAAATGGCCGACTGGCTCTTGGGGTCGATCGCTCCATGCTCGATCGTCACGCGGTCGCCAGGCCGCAGCACGTCGAGTGGGACGGCCTCGTCGCCCATCGTGATTTTGCACTGCGGGCCGACGAGATAAATCATTTTCTGCCCGCTATCCTCGGCCACGCTGAGCGTCTGCGGCGGTTCGTAACGGATCTGCTGCAAGACCCCGCCGCCGCCAAGCGTGCGCTGGGCGACGACTTTCGTGATCTTGAAATCATGTTCCACCGTCACGCGATCGCGGGCCTTGAGGCTCGATGGCTTCGAGAACGGCTGACCGTTGATCGTGATCACAGGTTGCTCCGCGAAGGGCAGCTTGATCACTTTCCCATCTTTTATCACGCTCAACTTCTTTCCGTCGCAGTCCGCGTCGAGCACGCCTTGGAACTCGACCCGCCGCTGCGCCTCCACGCTGTTGGCCACATTACTGGCGTCCTGGCGGTCATATTGAACGGTCAAGCGGTCATCACCTGGTTTCAGGCTGGCCAGCGTGACCAGTTTTTCCTGAAATGTCGGCTGCCCGTTCAACAGGAACTTGTCGTGGTCCTTATCGACGTGTTTATCGAGATCCTTCGGGATGAAGATCTCCAGCCTCTTGAGTTTCGTCCCATCGGCGACTTCCATGACAATCGTTCGCCGGTCATTGTCACGAGCGATTAATTTACCCGTGGCAAACCGTCTGCGCCGCTCCGCATGGAACTCCTGGACTACCTTTTTTGAGGCCGGATCGACGCTCCTGGTGATTGTCACCTCGTCGCCGCGCTCCAGCTCCTCGAAGAGGTGCGGCTCGCCATCGACGAGGATGATATCCTGATTCCTGATTTGGAAGCGCTTGACCGCGCCTCCCTCGGAGAGCGCCACGCCAATTTCATTGGACTGCACGTAGACGTCAGAGACAGTTCCCGTAAAAGTTTCCGGGCCACGCGCTTCGACGTGTTTTCTCGGCCGATTCATCCACATCATCACGATCAGCAAGCCGAGGACCACCACCACGCCGCCGGCCAGGACCGAGAGAGTCCGCATCCGCTTCTTTCGCCGCGCGGCGGCGGCAGCCTCCGCTTCGGCCTCCAGGTCGGCGGCGTCGGGCAGGCTGTTGACCCCGGCCCCGTCGGGGTACCCGCTTGCGGGTCGCAGGTCGCGGAGGGCTTCCCGGGCCGAGCGGTAACGCTGCGACTGGTCCTTGGCGATCAGCCGCTGGATGATCTGGGCCAGGTCTTCGGGCACGCCCTCAAGCACGCGTTGAATATCGGGCAGCTTGACGTCGGCCGTGGAGTGCCACATCATCCAAGCCAACTGCTTGTTGCGGCCGAAGGTGGCCAGCGTCGGCAGCAGCGACTCGAAATGCGAACCGACCATCAACTCGTAGGCCGTGAAACCCAGCGAGTAGAGGTCGCTGGCCGCGCCGACCGCGCCGAACTGGGCCGAAAGCAACTCGGGGGCCATGTACTTCGTCGTGCCCTTCAAAAGGCTGCCTTCCTCGTTGCTGGCCCGCCGGGCCAGGCCGAAGTCGCCGAGCTTGACGCGGCTCGGGGCGACGAGGATGTTGCTCGGCTTGATGTCGCCGTGGATCACCCCGTTGCGATGGAGGAAATCGAGGCCGGTCAGGCAGTTGGCCAGCACCAGGCGGAGTTGATCGAGGTCCATCGGATCGCCTTCCGCCACCGGCTTGAGGCTGCCCCGCATCAGTTCCAGGATCAGCCAGCCGCGAGGGCGGACGACGTCATAAATCGTGAGGATATTGGGGTGCTGCAAGGAGGCCAGCAGTTGGGCTTCCTGCCAGTAGCGGGCCAACTGCCGCGGGTCGGCCAGGTACTGGGCGTGGATCTGCTTGACGGCCACCTCGCGGCCCAGGTCGCGATCGCGGCGCGGCTCACCGTGGCGAACTCGCCGGAGGCGATCGTGTCGAGTATTTCGTAACGCAAGTCCGATTCCATTTCGGGCATTAATCTCCATTGTATCCGGCACACGACCCGCAAGCGGGTGCCCCGTGCCGTTGGAATCGGCACACGACCCGCAAGCGGGTGCCCCGTGCCTAATACATTAATCTCCCAGCACCGTGAGGATCGCCTGTTCCAGGTCCTGGTCGTTCTTGTGGCTGCCGGTAATGCCTTTCTCCAGGTGATCGCGCGACGCGGCCGTCGCCGAACCGCCCCACGTCTCCGTGTGCAACAGATCGAGGACCTTCTTGTAGTATAACCGTTCGGCCTTGAAGTCGCGCCGGTCACGGGCCTGGCGGGCCTCGCGCAGCCACCGCTGGTAGGGACGCAGTTCGCCCTGCCCGGGATTGCCAAAATATTCTTCGATTTTCGCCAGGGCTTTCTCCTTGTCCGGCGCGGTGACGCCCGAGCTGCTATCGCTGTTGGTCATGACCACGACGGCAACCGTGAACAGCACCGACAAGATCCAGGCCCCGATCATGACCAGCGGGGAAATCGATCGCGATTTGCCCTGGCCTTTGTCCTTCTTGTCGTTTTCCTGGAGCTGGAGCTGAGGAAGCTGCCCGTCGGCGGCCAGTTTCAAGGTCGATTGGGCCGCTTCGGCCGAGACCAACCGGGCGACCTTGCGGGTCTGCGGCGGCGCGACCGGGGGCGGGGCACCCGGTGGGGCACCCAGTACCCTGGGTCCGGGTCGAGGCGCCGCATCAAGGGGCGGCGTTGGGACGGGCGGCACAGCGGGCGGCGCCACCGGCGTTACCGACGGAAAGTACGGGACAGCCGGTACTCCGGATCGCGGCGGCGGGTACTGCGCAGCGGTCGGCGGCAGCGTGACAGAGCTCGCCTGGCCCGCGGATGCCGGCACAGTCGCCGCCCGGCCCGGCGGCGTCGGGCACCGCGGCGCAGCCGTGGTCGGCGGCGGCGTGGCAAGGGGCGCTTCCGTCAACGTCAGCGTGCTTGCCGGCAGCGGACACCCGGTACTCTCGGTCGCGGCCGAATCGCCCACGGACGGATCCGGCGGAGCATCCTTGGAAACCCAAAATCGGCCCTGGCAGCGCGGACAATTCGCGTAGCTGCCGGCCAGCTTATTGGGCACCGACAACGGCTGCTTGCATCGGGGACATTGGGTACGAACGGCCATCTCTTATAATAACAGACCAAACTTCATGAAATTCAACAAGAAGGGACCGAGAATAATCAACACCGTGGCAGCCATCACCAGCACGGCCGGCAGAAGCATGTTCACGCCCGCCTCGCCTGCGATCGTCTCGGCACGCTGCGAACGCTTGACCCGCAGCACGTCCGACTGGCTGCGGAAGATGCGGGCCAGCGGCGTGCCCAGGTGCTCGCCCTGGATGATCGTGCCGATGATGCTGGTGATTTCGTCATCAGCCAGGCGGTCGCGCATCGACTGGAAGGCCTCCATGCGGGTCTTGCCGAGGTTCATGTCGGCCAGCACGCGGCCGAACTCCTCGGCCACCGGATGGCCGCGGAACTCATCGACCGCCTGGTTCAGGGCGTTCAGGAACGTCGCCCCGGCTTCCATCAACAGCGTCAGCAGGTCGAGCAGATAGGGCATGCGGCGCTTGATCTGCCGCAAGCGTTGCGCCGCGCGGACGGCCAGACGGTAACGCAGAAACCATGCCGTGAGAACGACGCCCAAGGGAGTCAACAGCATCGCCTGCGGGCCGAAGACCCAGACCAAGGCGTAAATCCACAGCGGCGTGGAGCAAAGCGCCAAGACCTGCAGCCGGGCCAGGTATTCCTCCGGCAGCCAGAACCGCGGCAGTCCCGAGGCCTGCACCTCCCGCTGGATCTCGCCGAGCCCGTCGCGGAAAACCACGCGATTCATGCGGGCCAGAACGGTGAACACCGGATAGAACAGCCGGTAAAACGGGTCAATGCGGCGGAGCTCGTTCATGCGGCTGACGTCGTAACGCCATTCGGCCCCCTGCTGCAGATCTTCACTTTCCAGAACGCGGAAGGCCCACCACACTAGGACCGCGATCGCCGCGCCGATCAGCGCGCTGGCGATCGCTTGCTTGCCGATTCCCGCCGGCAGAACAGCGAGGGGAAGAATTCCCGCGTTCCAGATGTTCTCCATGTGTATTATCATCAAAAGACCTAAGTACCGAGTACTGAGTACTAAGTACGTCTCCTCAAATATCCGGACTTAAAATCAATCGGGCCCAGAAATACGCCACCACGTCGAGCACGACGGCCACGGCCAAGATCAGGTGCCCCATCGGCTCCCTGAACAGCCGCATCGTGCTCTCCGGATCGACAAAGTAGTAGACCACGAGAATCAACAAGGGAGCGATCGCCATATAAACCGCCGACTTGCGGGCCTGGGCCGTCTCGGCCTGGACCTTCCGCTCCAGCCGCTGCATTTCCAACACCGCCTGGGCGATCCGCTCGACGATCTCGTTGAGCCGGCCGCCGCTCTGATGACTGGCCATCATCGCCGCGGCAAAGAGGGCGAAATTCTCGCTGTGCAACCGCGCGCGGGCCTCCTGCAACGTCTGTTCCAACGGCTTGCCCATGTTGTATTCACCCACGATCTGGCGGAACTCGAAATTGATCGGGCTAGGGCATTGCGCGGCCAGCACGTCCATCGACTGGGCCAGCGACAGGCCCGCTCGCACGGCATTGGCCAGCATCACCATGGCGTCGGCCAGTTGATCCTCGATTTTTTGCCGCCGCCGCTGGGCCATCCGCCGCAACAAATACCACGGCCCGCAGAGCAGGAACACCGAGAGCAAGACGGCGAATATGGGACTTTCCAGCACCAGGCAGAAGACCAGGAAATTCGCGGCCGTGGCGCTCAGCCAGGCCACGACATAGCGATGCAGCTTGTGCGTCGGCACGCGCAAGCGGCGAAGCTTGTCGGCCAGGTCCCGCTCCACGTAGTCCAGCCAATGGGGAAAGTCTGCCCGCGCCGACCAGGCCGCCGTGCCGACCGCCGCGCCCATCAGCAGGCAGCCGAGCGGAAACAGAATCGGGCTACCCGTTGGTTCCATGCTCTTGTCCGTCCCGGCCGTAAAGGAATTCCACGTCCAACAGGTCTTTCTCCACGAGCGAATCGACGAACGACGGCATGTAGCCCGTCGGCCGCAGGGAGACCCCGTTGCGGTAGTTGAAAATATCGAGGATCACGATTTGCTTGTCTTCCGGATCGTAGCGCACGACCTCGGCGATCTGCGTCACCGCGCGGGCCCCGTCGGGAAGGCGGCTGATATGCACGATCAAGTCGATAGCGGAGGAGAGTTGGCGGTGGATGGAAGTCACCGGCAGATCGGCCGCCATGAGCACGAGCACTTCCAAGCGCTCGATCACCTCGCGAGCGCTGTTGGCGTGCACCGTGGTCATCGAGCCGTCGTGGCCGGTGTTCATGGCCTGGATCATGTCCAGGGCCTCGCCGCCGCGGCACTCGCCCACGATCACGCGGTCGGGCCGCATGCGGAGGGCGTTCTTCACCAGGTCGCGGATCGTGTACTCGCCGGCCCCTTCGATGTTGGGCGGCTTCGTCTCCAGCGTGACGACGTGCTCCTGGTGCAGCCGCAGCTCCGACGTGTCTTCGATGGTGACGATCCGCTCCTTGAAGGGAATGAAGCTGCTGAGCACGTTGAGCATCGTCGTCTTGCCGGAGCCCGTGCCGCCGCTCACGAGAATGCTGCGGCGGGCCACCACGCAGGCCCGCAGGAAGGTGGCCGCGCTGCGGCTGATGCTGCCCATCTCCAGCAGGTCGTCCATCGTCAGCCGCTGGGCGGGGAACTTCCGCACCGTGAGGCACGGCCCCTTGATGGCCAGTGGCGGAATGATGGCGTTCACGCGCGAGCCGTCGGGCAGCCGGGCGTCGACCAGCGGCTGGCTCTTGTCGATGCGGCGGCCGACCTGGGCCACGATCCGCTCGATGATCGCCTCGGTGACCTTGTCGGAAATGAAGCGCCGCCCGCTGCGCTCGATGATGCCGTCGCGCTCGACGTAGATCTGGTCGCTGCTGACGACCATGATTTCCGTGACCGTCGGGGCGCGGAGCAGGTCTTGCAGCGGCCCGAAGCCGAAAATGATGTCCTTCAGGTCCTTCTTCAGCGTCCGCAGGATCATGTACTTCCGCAACTCGTGGTGCAGGTGCGGGCGGACGAGGTGGAAAATGTCGTTGAAGCCGCTCTCCACGCGATGGACCTGCTGGCTCACGTCGCGGCACTGCGCCAGGTTGAGCCGCTCGCGGAGGAATTTCAGCAGCCCGTGCAGCTCGGCCTCGCGTTCCGGCACGAGCGTGGCCGGCAGGTCGAACTCGTTGGAGGTGAGCACGGCCATGTCGAAGATGTCGTCGCCGCCCGTCTCCATGATGATCTGGTTGACCAGGTGGTCGCGGAGCGTCAGGCCGGTGATCTCCTCGACCAGCGGCTCGTTCTCGGGACCGAAGACGTTCAGCTCGCGGCACACGTCCTCGATGTTGTTTTCCAGCAGGAGGATGCTCTGCGGGTCGCTGCCGTGGCTGGTTTCGAACTGGTACAGATCGAGCCGCTCGAGCAGCTTCTGGTGGATTTTCAGTTCCAGGTCGGCCATGATCGAGCGGAGATGGGCTTCCAGTTCGCTGCGGCTGATGGTGGCGGCCTTCTCGGCCTCGAAGGTCAGCGTGTAGGGCCAGATCCGCACCTTGGTGCCCGGCTCGAACACGCCCGTCTGCCCGCCCAGCACCTCTTCCTCGCCCACAACGCAGCTATTCAGGCCGACGTTCTCCAGCACCAGCTTGCCGTTACCCGGAGTACCGGGTGCCCCAACCCGCACCACGGCATGCTGCCGCGAGACCAGCGGGCTTTGCAGGCAGACCGTGTTCGACGCATCGCGGCCGATGGTGATCTGGCTGCCAGACACCTCGACCACGTTGCGGCGGCTTTCGTTGATCTTGTTGAACCAGATTTTCATTACTTGCCGTGCCGTTGAACACCAATCTGGCGGAAGTTGACGGCCTGCAGGCGCTCCCAAAGGGCGTCGGCCTTCTCCACCTCGCCCGAATACTTCTTGCTGACGCGAATACCCAGCAGATTCTCCTGGAGCTGCGGAATCTTGCCCGACTGCATGACCTTGGCGTCGCCCAGCCGGTTTCCTACGGAAAGGACCGTGAAGGGACCGTAGATCTCGATCTGATTGGCAGGCATTTGCGTGACATCCGCATCTTCGGCCTTGGGTTCCAGCGAGGGATTTGCCCCGGAATCGGCAGCCGGCTTGGCGGCATCCGGCTTGCCGGGATCGCCGGCCGGTTTCGGCTGCGGGGCCCGCGTGGGGCCCGGCTGGAGCTTGGGCAGGATGAACGATACCAGATCGCCGGGGGCGATCAGCGAAGGCACGAAGGACCGCGAGTCGACCGGGATCCAGCGAATCACTTCGTCCTTGCCCAATTCGAGTTCCTTCAACGGCGTCGCCACGTCGCTTTGCATGAGGAGCAGCGCGCCTTCGGAGTTGCTGTCCAAGGTCCGCCACACAGGCAGATCTTTGACGGTAATGCGATCGGCCCACAAATAGGCGAAATCCTTGAGGTTTCCGATGTGGTTTGCGGGAATATCGACCGCCACCAGTTTATCGTCCGTCAGATGCTCGCCGCGATCGATCTTCACGCCCTTCTTGATGCCGATGAAGGCGACCATGTCTCTCTTCTGGGCCTCGGTGTTGAGATACCAGAAATTGGCTGCTGCCCCGAGCAGGCCCAAGACGATGGCCACGATCAGCCCGTTTATGCCTTTCATGGTTTTCCTCTCCCCAGTTGACGGCCGTTGTGGCCGGTCTCTGACCGAGCCCGGTTGTGGCCGGTCTCTGACCGTGCATTGTTGTGGCCGGTCTCTGACCGAGCCACTCTGCCGACCGACGGTCTCCCGGCAAATGGGGAGACCTTCGGTCGTACGTTTCGGCGGGGTCGGGAGACCCTCGCCGAACCTAGTCGGGAGACCCTCGCCGAACCTGAACCTGGGACCCTCGCCGAACCTGACCCGTTTATGCCTTTCATGGTTTTCCTCTCTCCAGTTGACTCTCCATTACCAGCCCGGTCCACCGGCCTTGGGCATCGGGCCCAAGGCGGACATCGACCGCCAGGGCCTGTTGTGGCCGGTCTCCGACCTGATGTGGCCGGTCTCCGACCGAGCCACGCCGCATCTCGAAGCGGGCATGCCAGCCCGAGGCGATCTGCTCCCAGCCGGCCGCGACTTTCCAACCGTGATCGGCGAACCACCGGTCGTAGAACCCGCGGGCCAGATTGCCGTCGTCTGCCGAAAAAGCGGTAATTGCCTCGCCGCCGGGGCACCCAGGACTCTGGGTCGCCCGGATCGCAATCAGGCGATGTCCGCCCGGCGGGAGCGGGATTGCGACCTCGGACTGCGATTGCCCGCCCCCTGTGCCGCCAGGCTGAAACAAGTACAAAGTCCAAGCGTCGGCGGAAGCAGGGACCGCTACACCCCAGATTACCACGCGATACGTGGTTTCATCAAGGTTAGTCCCTGCCGCAGGGTGGGCTTTACCCCGCCCGGTTCCATCCACGCTGGTTCCCGGCCCTATCGCCCGGGTGCCAATCAGCACGGGATGGCCCTGGCCCCACAGGTAAATCCGCCACTGGCCGTGCTGTTCGGCCACAGGCCGCTCGCGGGTGAGGCGATTCAAGAGCTCTTGTTCGGCCGCATCGGGCGACTCGCCACGGGGCCGGGAATCGACGATTGCCGTTCGGCAGGCGGCTTGCAGCGCGGCGGGGACGTCGCCCTGCCGGCCGGAGAACTCCTGCCGTCGGATCGACCAAGCCTGATCGCCAAACTCCAGGACGTGCAGCCCAGCCCCGTCGCCCAAGGGATCGGCCGGCGCGACTGCCGGCGGGGTTCCCTCGTCATGCCACCAATGCAGCACCTCGCGGCCAAAGCCCAGGGCGATCACCAAGAGCATGACGGTCAGCAGGCAGTTGGTAGTCCAGGCCGAGATCCGTCGCGCCAGTTGCCCCAGGCTCTTGGGCCGCTTCGGTGGTAGAGGCTGGTTCGTCTGCACGTAAATCGTCGCGAATTCGTTGTAGAGTGGGACTGCCGTTACCGCACTGGACTTTGGGAGCAGTTCTTGTTCCGCCTGTTTCGCAGCGCGGAGTACCCGTCGCGTAGCGACGATTGACGGTAGCCGTGGGTTTCAACCCACGGTCCACGATCGAACAAAACCCGTTTCGTCGCGCAGCGACGACCAAACCCGACCGCGGGCGTTGGCCCAAATTTCAGGCGTCGCTACGCGACGCGCGGACGTTCGCGCCGGTACGCCTACCGTGGGTTGAAACCCACGGCTACCGTCAATGGTCGCTGACGCGACCGGAACACCGCATTGGCGGCCCCATTGGCCCACGCTTTCTTAATTGTCTCATCGAACAAAACCGGCATAAGGTCCACGGCGCGCACGGCTTGCGGGTGCCCCGGATCTTGTCCCACCCTACGCTTGATGAAAACATGCCACCCGACCATCACCGGCCGCTGCTCCCTTGACTCGCCTGCAGGAACTGCTGGAGGACTTGGATTTTCGCCTTCAATCCCGGTATCTGCGACTCGGCCAGCGCTCTCCACTGCGGCGGCGCGGTGGGATTCTTTTGCTTGAGAATCGCCTGGAACTCGCCCAACGCCCGCTCGTACAGCCCCAGGAACGAACCGGCCATTACCTGGGCCAAGTTGGGAATTCGCTCGCGCCCGGTATTCTTGCCTTGAATGTGATCGATGAGCCGCTGGGCGCTCTTGCCGTTCAGGCCGCGATCGGTCGAACACACCGGCTGGAACCGCGGGTGGAAATCGCGAGCGCCGCCCCAGCCGAAGAGCGCACCGTAATAGTTGAAATCGGGATCGTTGTCCAACGGGGCCAATGCCAAGTGCAACGACCCCTGGGAGATCGCCAACACCGACTGCACGTAAGAATTCACGAGCGATGCGGGGGCCTCGGCCAGGGCGTACAACACCGGGATTCGCCGCTGCAAGTTGCTGCCCATCCCCATTCGCTGGTATTGCCACTTATTATCGATCAGCCACGTCCGGGCCGTGATCGTGAAGGTGCCCATCTTGGGCAAGAACGGATACGTTCGTGTGAGTTCCGCGGAGCCTTCGCGCAATCCCTGGGTGGGATCGAGCAGGCTGGAATTGACGGTCGCCCCCGGCAAGGGGCCGCGGGCCACCGGCAGATCGACGCGGCTGTCGTCCATGCCCGCCACCGTGCCCTGGTCGGAAGATTCCATCGTTGCCGCAGCGGGCCACCAGTAGGCGGGTTTCGGATCGGTAGAGCCCGTCCGCGGCCAGCGCGTCTCCCAGACCGCTAGTCGGGCCACGCTATTCTCGCGGACCTTCCAGGTGGCGATCGTCCCATAATCGATGATCAACGCCATGATGAACAGCAAGATCGGCAAAGCCAGCGTTAGTTCGAGCATGGCGAGACCGCGGCGGCGACGGTGGAATTCGGTATTCATGGCGACTCGGGGAACAAAATCCGAAATACGATATTGAGTTTCGTGCTTCCTTAATGTGGACTAATCTGTTGCAAATCTTCGCTGCTGAGCCCGCCCAAGTTCGGCAGCTTGTATCCTCCTGCACTGAAGCCGGGCAGATCGGGATTGGTTTCCAGGATCGTGGCCAACGCGGGTTGCGTAACGGGCGCAAGTTGACAGTTCCAACTCTGGTTTAGCAAGTTCCAATCCCCGCCGCTTCCCCCCGGACCTCCCACGCGCCCCACCACCCAACTCGTAACGCCACTCCCGCTGCCACCGCTATCGCCTGTCGGTTGATCCATGGGGGCGTAGGCAATCTGGCCGGGCACCCCGCCCAACGGATTCGGACCGCTTGCCCCCGAAGCGTTTGCCGGGACCCATCCTAAGCGCATGCGTGGAATAAAGAGATGGACCTCGGCAAAGGCCTGGTCATCGGCCTCCAAAGGATTCTTGAACAGCCCCGGCGCCGCCTCGGGCAGCTTCTTCCAGTAAACCACGCTGATATAAACGTAGTGCTTCTGGAGCGCCGTGGTCGCGTTGGCCGTCGCCAAGGGGTTCTCGTAGATCACCATCGGCAAGTTCGTGTGCGGGTATTCCACCTTGAGCAGATGCTCCAGATAGCCACAGGTGAAGCTCCGCCACAGCCCGCCGAACTGCGACATCTTGGCCACTTGATCGAAGGCGCTGAGCAACTCGGCGTTCCACTGATCGAGGTACAGATGCGAAAGGTACGACCGCTCGGCGACTGCCGTTTGCACATAGTCGTTCTGGTTCGCCAGCGAATCGAGCTCCGGATCGACGACGGGCAAGGTGCGTTCGTCAGGCGAGTAGGTCGCCTCGGCCGCGCCGCCCACGGGCCGGGCGTCGGTCCGCCACAGCACGCCGAACATCGGGCCGCGGCCATGATCGGGAGTGCCGTTCCTCAAGGCTGTCTCCCGGGCCGCCGACTGGGCGATGTCGGGAAAGGCAACCACGACCGCCCGCTGATACTTGGGAATCAACTCCTGCGACAGGATCTCCTCCATCAGCGGCAGGACCTGGGCGCTCACCGAACTGGCCCAGGCCGAATAATTATTGACCATTTGCTGCTCCAGCGGGACCTTTTGCTGGATGGCCGAGCCCAGGGCCGTGAACTTGGGAAAGCCCGAGGAAGAGAACACCTGCGCCACTTTGCTCCAGGCAGCCAGGACTTGCGGCGTGTAGGATGCCGAGTTCTCATCGCGGGCCTCGCGCAAGATTGCCGTGACGGCGAAAACGTCGCAGAGCAGATGGTTGGTGAAAGCCAGCGTGTTCATGCCCCGCGCCAGCACCACTCCACCGGAATAGGCCGCCGAATCGGCCGCGTTCTGCATGCGGAGCTTCCCGTCCACGTGCCGGCCGACGTTCATCACCATGCCCAGCAGCATCGCCAGGAACAGCACGGCAAAGACGCTCACGATGCTGATCGAGCCCCGTTGGTCGCGGTGCAGATTAAGGATAAACATACGTCACCACCGATTTCTCACCTTCGTTGCCGATGGTGGCCGATGCCTGCAAGGGATACGTGTAGACGCCGTTGTGCTTCTGGATCGTGGCCGCCACCTTGTCGGTCCCGCTGGGCCCGGCAATATATCGCGCCAACAACCGCCCCGGGCCGGGCAGCAAGGGAAACTGGTAGTTCACGGTCACCGTGATCGTGTCCTGCCAGCCAACCTCGTTGAAATAGAACTCGCCGGCATCCGTAGGCACGTAGTCCCGCGGGTCCAAGTAACTCGGCTCGTAATACGTCTGCAGCGGCGGCTCTTGATTCTTGTGGAAAAAGCGGATCTGCACGTCCGTGTTCTGCATCGCGTAGGCCAGCTTGCGACCCAGCCGCGGACCGATCGTGCTGTTGGCGCTCGAACTGGGCGCCAGCGTGCCATAAGCGTTCGTCAAGACCGCATCCATCTCCGCCGCCGTAGGGGCCTGCAAACCCAGGTCGCGCGACGGCGAGATCGGCACGCAGGCCAGAATGGCGGCCGAGGCGATCTTGTTGAACTTCGGGCTGCCCGGCGCGATCTTGTACGTCAGCCCGCCGCTGCTGGGTCCGTAGTCGGCGGCCTTGGGGTTGAGTTCCGGCGCGACCTGGTCCGGGGCATCGGGATCGACGGAGTAGGAACTGATGCAGCAGGGCCCTTCGGGTTCGGCCATGGCGGCCGGAATCCACACCGCCGCGCTGCGGGCCGCGGCGAAGGCGGCGTAGTGGACCACCACCGTGCCGATCACCAGTTGGCTCACCTGCACGATCATCATCATAATCATGATGAAGAGCGGCAGGGTCAACACGAAGCTGAGGCTTTGCACGCTCCCCACTTCGTCGCGGTGCAGTTCAAAAAGGCGGCCCAAGCGAAGCTGCGCCCGGCTGAAGCGCACCAATGCCCAGGCCGCCAAGAATAGCGTTAGCAGCGTTATCAGCCAAGGCACACATGCCATCAAAATTGCACGAGCCATAGCTTACCACTCATCGCTCCACCGACCCGCAAGCGGGTGTCCCGGGGGTCGGTGGAAATGTCTCGAACTTTGTAGGCCGGAACAAGTTTCGGGGCACCCGGGGGTACCCGCTTGCGGGTCGCGGGTCGGTTCCGGCACGGATTTGTTGGCGTTTTGCGCCCCTGTCGTTGCATTGCCGGAACGGCGCAAGCTTGTTCCGGCCTACCTTACTAAGACCTTTTCCAACACTTCAATCAGTTCAAACCTCACAATTACCACGGCTGCCAGCGCGCTGGGCGCGAGGAAGATCGGCGGTTTCAACGCCTTGCGCTCTTCATCGCTCAGGGGCAGCAACCAAACCACCCGCAATTTGCTCAAGAGCAACCGCGCGACGCGGGACACGGTCGTTACCGGCCCGACGCGCCAGACCAAAAGGACCAGGCCGAAACACGCGCATAACACAAAGGTCCACAACAGGGCCTCCAGACCTTTTTCCACTCCCAACAACGTGCCGATCATAGCCATGAGCTTCAGGTCTCCCCCGCCGATGTCGGGGAAGAACAAGCAACTCAGGAGCATTAACCCGCCACACAGCAGCAGACCGCCTAAACTATCGTACCACGTTGGCGAGCCAAGCCAATCGGCCGACCGCCACACGCTGCCCGCCGCGCTCAGCGCCAGACCAGCCAGGATGCCGCTATACGTGGTCCAGTTGTAGATCTTCTTGCGGAGCACGTCGGTCACCGTCGCGACCAGCGTCAATCCCAAGAGCGTGACCGTGGACAACATGAAGCGGCAACCGACTAATTCGTCGTCCCGCTTTCGGCGTTTGTCCCGCCCTCGTTCAACTGGTTAAGGTTCGCGAGGAAATACTGCTTGATCTGCGGCCACGCATACAACAACAGGAAGATCAAGATCGGCAACGCGATAGCGCCGACGATCACGATCGTTTCCAGGCTGACCGTACCGTCCTCATCCTCGTGAATCTTCTTCAGAAGTTTCAGCAGGGAACTCTTCTTCATAGACTCTCTTCTCCTCTAGACGCCTGACAAAACCGGGCGAGACAGCTGTCGCCGCCACCCGCTGCGCCGGTACCCGGCTGCGCGGGTGCCCCGTCCAGGTCAAGCGGGCATCCTACATAAACGGCCAAGACACTAAAACGCACACCATTTCATACACCAGGCGAATGATCATGGGGCCAACGCGAAACAAAAACGCCGCCAGCGGCAGGATCACACCCAGGACCAGTACATAGTCCAGCGCGGCCGCGCCTCTGCGCCGCCTCGTCTTGAATCGACCCGATCTTCGCATCATTCTTCCTTCTATTATAACAACTCGTTGGGTGGACTTTAGTCCGCCTGTCCTCGAATTCCCTTTCTTAGGCGGGCCGACCACGACCATGGGTACATGGTGCCCGCCCACCCTACGTCCACACATCGCGCGTCAACTGGACCCGATCGCTCATCCCCTGCTCGTGGGGTTCGCGGGCAAACGATGGCCGCTCGCCGCTCAATTCCAACTCGGCCAGCAGCCGCCCATCCTCGCTACGCCCCTTGAACCGCGAGATGAAAATATCGGCCAGGCGGTATTTGTTATTGTCGTCCAGACCTCGGGCCTCGGTGATCCGCGTAATTTTTCGCGATCCATCTTCGCTAAAGCGGGCAATTTGCACCACCAGATGAATAGCGGAAGCCACCTGGGCTCGCGCCACATAGACCGGAATCTCGACATCCGACATCAGCGACAGCGTTTCCAAGCGGATCAAGGCATCCAGCGGCGAATTGGCATGCACGGTCGAAAGGGCCCCGGCGTGGCCGCTGATCATCGACTGGATCATGTCCAACGCCTCGCCGCCGCGGACCTCGCCCACGATGATCCGATCGGGCCGCATACGCAGCGAATTGACGAACAATTGCCGCACATTCAGCCCCCCCGGCCGCGGCGGTCGGCCTGCTGGGCCTCAAGGTAGAGGCAATGGTCCTGAATCAGCCGCAGTTCCGACGTGTCTTCGATGACGATGATCCGCTCTTCTTCCGGGATGAATCGCGAGATGGCCCCCAAAAGAACTGTTTTTCCCGTGCCCGTGCCGCCAGAGATGATGATGTTCTTTCGCAGCCGCACGCAAATATCGATGAATTCCTTGGCCGCAGGGCTCAGGCTGCCGAAATCGATCAGGTCGTCGATCGTGAGGACCTGCTTGCTGAAGCGGCGGATCGTCAGATAGGTGCCCGTCCGGGCGCTGGGCGGAATGACCGCATGTACGCGGGAGCCGTCGGGCAGTCGGGCGTCGAGGACCGGCTTTTCCTCGGTGATTTCCCGGCCCACCCACTGGGCGACGTTGTGGATGGCGGTCAGCAGAGCATCTTCGCTGGGGAAGGAGGCATCGGTGCGGACCAGTTTGCCGCGGCGTTCCACGTAGATGCAATCATAGCCGTTGACCATGATTTCGGTGACCGACTCGTCGGCCAAGAACGGCCCGATCGGCTCCAAGAAGTAGCCGACGCTCAGCCTCGAAGATCGCCTGGCGGGACATGGCGTTTCCTTTGCCGCGTCTGGGGGAGCCGAGCACGCACTGCCCTTCGTGCCGAGTCTGTTCCAATGGCTTTATCTTCCAACAAGTTATGATAAATGTCAAGCGATCGCTCCCTTGCCGCCGCATGGCCTGACGCAATTCAGCCGCCCGTGATCTTGCCACAATTGCCACAAGTGAGTGTTTCCGTGTTGCTCTCGGTCAGTTTCTACCTCGCATGGCTTGATCTGATTGTCCAATTGGCTGGCATGAGTGTATAACACATAGGCACAAACACGGACAAGACATGATGTCGCTGGCTTTTGGCTAGGAAGGATCTACCCTGTAGAGGGTAGCAAGAATCGGGCGCTAATCCGCGCTAAGCCGCCTTATTCGAGCGCTATTTCGCCGGTCGGCGACAAGTAGATAAGGCGTGGAGGAAACCGGCTGCCCCGACGGCCTCGCCCGCAACGAAGAGCGGCCAGTTGAAAGGAGGGGGCCAGCCACCGGCCACCAGTTGCCGCCAGTCCCAGCAAAAGGCGACGATCACGACCAGACCGCCGCCGAAGATCGCCAGCCAATCGAGTCCGCGGAAGCGGAGTGGCCGGCCGGCCGCCTCGCACCCCAAGATCGTCCCGCCAGTCACGATCATCGAGAGGGAGACCAGCAACGGCGTGATCACCGGTCCCACCCAGGGGACAGGCACCAGGAAGAGGATATCCCAGGTCATGAGTGATTTCGGCCAGCCGATCAGCAGGCGGAGGAAAACGTAGTAGAAAATGTCCCACACACCGAAGGCGATCATGAAGCCGGCCAGCCACTGGCGGAAGTTGCCGGCGACGGCCAATCCTGCGCCCGCCAGCATTACGATGGTGGCCACCTCGCGGCCCGCCTCGACCCCCAACAAGCCGGCGTATTCCGGGCCGGCCGCCCGAAGATGCTCGGGCGCGAGCAAGGGGAAGAGATCGTTATGCGCTTCCGCGCGGAACGCCTCGTCGCGGATGGGCGCAAAAATCGTCCGCAGGTAGGCAACCACCGCCGCCTCGACATAGCCGAAAGCGATGCCGAACAGGATCAGGGCCAGAAGTGTCCTACGCATGGGCAACACGTCAGTTAAACACGAAGGCACGAAGAAAACGAATAAGGATGGAAAGAAGGACGAGACGTGTTGCGTCTTCGTGCGCTTCGTGCCTTCGTGTTGAGACGAGTTCCTCGCGCACAATCTTGGCAAAACGTCCGGCGGCGGTACCTTCTCAGCGCGACGTGACGACGATCTTCCCGTCGCTACCGTCAATCTCGAACCTCTCGCCTTCCAGCCCGCACTTCTTCAGGATCGCCGGGGTAACGCGAATGCGGCAACCCTTCGCCACGGCATAATCGGCCAGCGCCTTGATGGGCTGCTGCTTGAGCACCACCAGGCAGGGCTTGGAAACGACCCCGGCGGGGTCTTCGTCGACCACGTAGGCCTTGTCGCCCGGCGCGAAGCCTGAAGCGCGGACGATCGACGACGGAATGTTCAGGCGATCACCCGCACGCCGCTTGCCCTTTTCCTCAGGAAGGGGGGTAGCACTCGGGATCTTCGCTGCGGTAGGGGCATCCGCATGGCACTGGTTAGGGCCTACGGGTTGGTGGCTCAGTTCGTTCATGATAGTGGAAAGCAAGTAAGTGTGGGTTGGTTGGCAGCTCCAAACCGTCCATTCTTGACCTAGTGCCGTCGCATGTCAAGACACGGTTGGGCAGGAAGTCTTCCCGCCTGTCCACGAGCTGGAGACTGCGCTGGATCGTTGCTTGTCGAGGCATGATCCAGGCCATTATGGCCGATTGGGCGGCCACAGGGAATATTCGGCGTCCAGGAAATCGTCGGGCCGACGGCCCGGCCGTTTCTAGGCCTTTCCCAGTGCCCTTCGCTTTTCGACGATGAACCTGAGGTGGTGCGCGATGTGGCCCGTTGCGCGTTGGACGAGGGTCTCGAGCGTCAACGGGCCAGCCTCGGAGTGAATGCCGCGACGCTGGTAGTCTGCCGGCTTCAGCGTCCGCAGGATGGCGGCAAGCTGCTTGCGGATCGCTTCGACCAGGGACAACTCGTTCTCCAGATCGCGATCGTGGTAGGCCAGTCGCGCGGCGAAGAGGTTCTCATCGCCACTGGGCAGGGGCGGTTCATTTTCGGCAATCACGCGCTTCATGCGATCGGCGAAGACGATCTCGAAATCGGCCAGATGGCAGACGACCTCCAGCGTCGACCACTTTCCAGGAACCGGTCGGAGCTTGACTTCCTCGGGCGATAGTCCCGCCACGCCCTCGCGGAGTTGTTCGACGCCGTCCAAGTAGGCTTCGATCAAAGCGTTGTTTCCCACCATGAAGACCTCCCGTCCTTTGCGCGAGCCGTTAGCGATTGTGCGGCTCATGGTGTCGCGTGAAGATTTCCTCTCCCAAACCGCGCGGAATGCGGGCCGGCGGCTGCCGATCGGAACGCCGGGGAATGCCATGGTTTCGCTTGGCAAGCTGCTCCAGGGAGGGGAGAATCTCCGTCAACTGCTCGACGAAGGTTTGGGCCAGTCGCTGGATGCTGCGGCGCCGCGAACGATCGCGAAGCTTGGCCGCCAACTTCATCAGCCGGGCCGCCTGCGATCCGGCCAAATGGGTCGGTGTCAAACAGTCGTCCGTCTCGACGACGAGCTCCGAAATGGGCACGTGCAGCTCGGATGCCCAATGACAGAGGGTGCTGATCGAAAGATCGGCCGACTCCTCCGTCGCCCGAAGTTCCTGGACGGTGATGCCGAGCCGACGCGCCAGTTCTCGGCGCGGCACTCCTTTCGCTCGACGCGCAGCTTCCAAACGATGCAAGACGATTTGCGGAGTGGTTCGGCCCAATACTACGATCTCCTCGTTGCACGCCGGTGGAGCAAAATCATCGTCGCCGTTCATTGTATTCACCTTAATCGACACCAGCCGTGGTGTCAACGCAAAGCATGTGAAAAATCGATGAGATGATGGCTGTAGAAAAGGTCGTGAAAAGAAACTCCCAATGAGGGTGTCGGCCGGGTTCTCGGCCACTATTCGACCTGGACGACCGACAGACTCTCTCAACTGCCTCTCAGCCTATTGTAAACTCAACGGCCTCCGTTTGCAAAAGTATTTCCGCCTCCCCAGCTTTTTCGGGCTCTTTGGGGACTGCTCATGTTCGGCGAGGGTCTCCCGATCCCGCCGAAACATCGGACCAAAGGCATGTTCGGCGAGGGTCTCCCGACCCCGCCGAAACGTCCATGTTCGGCGAGGGTCTCCCGACCCCGCCGGAACATCGGACCAAAGGTCTCCATGTTCGGCGAGGGTCTCCCGACCCCGCCGGAACATCGGACCAAAGGTCTCCGCACGCATGTTCGGCGAGGGTCTCCCGACCCCGCCGAAACATCGGACCAAAGGTCTCCGCAGTCGCCTGGTAAACTTCGGTCAGCGACGTGGCTCGGTCAACAGCCCGGCCACAATCGCGGGCCACGACGGCTTTGCGCAGACAGGCATAGGTGCTGGACGATAGCCCGATGGGGTGGCAATGCGCCCAAGTTCCGTCTACGCTTGCTTTTTCCGCGGTAAACTCTTATACTTCACCCTATGATCGTTGAACGAATCGGGATGCTGACGGCGGAACTTGTTCAGCTTCGCCCTGGCGTCAAGTCGATGCCTTTGTTAGAAGCTGCGGGCGCCATGTCGGGTACCATGTACTCATGGTCGTGGTCGGCATCTTGCGCGGAGAAGAGGCGTCCTTTCGTTGCGATCTGCCAGTCCCACCATGCATAATCGCCCTATTCCGCTCGATCAGTTGCGTACCGGCCAGAAGGCGCGGATCAGCCGGATTCTCGGACCTCGGGACCATGTCCACCGTTTGGAAGAGTTCGGTTTGCGGGGCGGGACCTGCATCGAGATGTTCCGGCCGGGAAATCCCTGCATTATTCGCATGGCCGGCAACAAGATTTGTTTTCGGGCCGACGATGGGTTGAGCATTTCGGTCGTACCGATTCCTCTGAGCGATTGATGTTCCGCGTTTGAAAACATGTCGAGCAGCAACGGGGAAGCGACGCTGACGGTCGCGTTGATCGGCAATCCGAACACGGGCAAATCGACGCTCTTCGGCGGACTAGTGGGAATCCACCAGCACGTGGGCAACTATCCGGGCGTCACGGTCGAAAAGAAGACCGGGCGCATGGAGCATGAGGGCCGACGCTTCGAAATAGTCGATTTGCCGGGACTCTATAGCCTGGCGGCCCGATCGCGCGACGAAATGGTGGCCGTCGAGGTGCTCTTGCAGCGGCAGTCCGGAATCGGGGCGGTCGATGTTGTGCTCTGCATCGTCGACGCCTCAAACCTGGAACGGCATTTATACCTTGTCAGCCAGGTCCTGGAATTGGGGTTGCCCACCGTCCTGGCCGTCAACATGCTCGACGTGGCCGTCAGCCGGGGCATCAAGCTGGAACTGCGGCTTCTGCAAAATCGTCTCGGCATTGCCGTGGTCCCCATCCAGGCCAATCGCGGGCAGGGCCTGGGCGAATTGAAGGCGGCCTTGATCAAGGCCGTCGGGGCACCCGGTACCCCGGGGGCACCCGGTACTCCGGGTCCCGGAGCGCGGGCCGAGCCCTCGCTTTTTCCCGAGGTCTTCGAAAAAGAGGTGCGAGGGCTCCAACTCCTTTTGGCCACTCAAGGCTGCCATGCCGTGGCCTGTGGCTGCGGCCGGCCAGATGCTGCCGCATCGCTTGACGGACACGGCCAACTTCCACTGGCCGAAGGGCCTTCGCGGCCGCTGTTGCCGCCGGCGCTGGTGCGGCGACTGCTCTTGGATTCCAGCGGATATTTCCAGAATACACTTCTACCGAATGCCGACGAGCAGTTCCTCGGCCCGCTGCGGTCGGCCCGGGAACGCGTCGAGGCCGGGGGTTGCCCGATTCCGGCCGTGGAAACGACCGTCCGCTACGCCTGGGCCCGCTCGATGCTTCAGGGAGTGGTTTCGGAGCCGAAAACGTTCCCTGTCACGGCCACCGACCGTATCGATCACGTTCTCACGCATCGTGTCTGGGGGCTGATCGTCTTCGCGGTCGTGATGCTCATGGTTTTCCAGTCGGTCTTCATCTGGGCGCGGCCGCTGATGGACCTGATCGGCGCGGGCTTCGATTGGCTGGCGGCTGCCGTCGAAGCCATGATGCCCGAGGGCGCATTGCGGAGCCTGCTGGCCGTGGGCGTGATTGGCGGCGTGGGCGGGGTCGTGCAATTCCTTCCGCAGATCCTGATCCTGTTCACGTTCATTGCCCTCCTGGAAGATTGCGGCTACATGGCCAGGGCCGCCTACTTGATGGACCGCGTGATGGTCCGCGCGGGACTCAGCGGCCGGTCGTTCATTCCGATGCTGTCGTCGTTCGCCTGCGCCGTGCCGGGCATCATGGCCGCGCGGGTCATCGAGAACGAGCGCGACCGGCTGACGACGATTCTCGTCGCCCCGCTGCTGACGTGCTCGGCCCGTTTGCCGGTCTACGCCCTGCTGATTGCGGCCTTTGTCCCCCAGACAACGTATCTCGGCGGCATGGTCGGCTTGCAGGGGCTGACGCTGGCCTCGCTGTACGTCTTGGGAATCGTCGCCGCGGTCACGGTGGCGCTGGTCCTGAAGCGGACGATCCTCCACGGCGCGACGCCGCCCTTCGTCATGGAGATGCCCAGCTACAAGTGGCCTTCGCCGCGAACGGTGGCGATGCGCGTGATGGATCGGGCGTGGATCTTCCTGCGCACGGCCGGATCGCTGATCCTGGCCATTTCCATCGTGGTCTGGGCTGCCGCCTACTATCCCCACAATTCCCGCGTCGTGCAGGAGGAGACGCAGCAGAAAGCGAAGTTGCAGGACGAAATGGAGTCGACGCCGGACGGGAGTCCGCAACGGGCGGAAATCGAGGAGAAACTGACCGGCTTGGACAACCAGATCGCGGCCAAGTATCAGCAGCACAGCGTGCTCGGTGCGATGGGCAAGACGATCGAACCGGTCGTCCGCCCCTTGGGTTGGGACTGGCGGATCGGCTGTGCCGTGATCGCCTCGTTTCCGGCGCGAGAAGTGGTCGTCGCCACGTTGGGCGTCGTCTATGGAATGGGCAAGAAGTTCGACACCAGGTCGGAGGAAAGCCGCAGGGTGTTGGGAACTCGCCTGCAACAGGCCGTTTGGGACGGCACGGACCGGCCGGTATTCACGTTGCCCGTGGCGTTGTCGCTGATGGTTTTTTTCGCGTTATGCGCAATGCGCCGCGACGCTGGCCGTAATCCGGCGGGAGACGAACAGTTGGCGCTGGCCGGTCTTCGCCTTCACCTATATGACCGGCCTGGCCTATTTTGGGGCCTTGATTACTTACCAGTTCGGAACGTGGATAGGGCTATAGGGACGCCGGCCATGATCGAGAATATCCTTGTGCTGCTCTTCGTCGCGGCGGCTGCCGTTTACACGGTCGTGCGCCTGCGCCGGGTGGCGGCTGGGCAAAGCCAATGCGTTTGCGGTTCCAAGACCTGCGGTGCGGCGCAGAAACCTTGCGGCACCAAGGGCGCAGATTCAACCGGGGCCGGCAGCGACGGTTTGCCCTTGCTTCCTCCCTCGTGCCACCAAGGCGGCTGCGGCAAGTAGCGTAGGCCGGAACAAGCGCAGCGCAGTTCCGGCATGGATCGGTATCGTGGCGATCGACGTCCTTCACGCTGGCATTTCCCGATGCCCCGCACGCCAATGCCGGAACTGCGCAGGCTTGTTCCGGCCTACCCGGCTACCGGATACGGCTCGTTAGTCCGAAGGTTCTGCTCGCAACTTCGACAGTTCCAACTGGGAATCGAAAGGCCACTCGCGGTCGGAAAGGGACTCGGGGTCTTGGCTGGGACGACTCGCCGTGTCGTCCCAGAAGACCTCGACCGGGCGGCCGGCGTCGATTTCCGCCTTGATCAGGCTCACCAACTCGTCGTTGAGGTGCAATGACTTGCCTTTGGCCTTCTTGATCTGATCGCGAGTAATATTCAGTTCGAATCGCCTCTTTTCCCGCCCGTCTTGCGGCAGAAAGACGGCAAAGTTGTCATTCGCCGCGAAGTTGAAGAGCACGAGCGTCGCCTTCGAACCGAGCAAGCCCTTTCGCTCGTCCATCCGTGATTCGATTACGTATTGTGCGAGTTGGACCAGGTTGTTCTTGTTGCAGGCGCGCATGGCCAACTCGTAGTAACGGCGCAGGTAGGGACGCATGTCGCGACGGTCCTTGAAGACCGCCAGGAGCGGGTCGAGGTACTTCACGTCGTGGGCGGAAGATTTGGGTTCGCTCTCCAAGTCCCAAGCCAAGAGGAGTTCGACGGCAAAGAGCTGCAATTCCAGGGTTTCCCGGCGGCCGGAATCGCGGTAGGCCGGATTGAGCTTGAACTGATCGAGAAATCCGCGGAGGAGTTTGCGGCCGTCGGCAGGAACGGGCCCCTTGAGGGCCAGCACGGCGTCGGCCACCTGGCGCACGAGTGTGGCCCGCTCGACATTCGTCCCCAGCACCTGCCGCTTGTCGGCATCCAAGCCGTCGAGGACGTCCCGGGCGGCTTTCTGCTTGCCGTTCAGGGCAAGCACGATTGCCAGCTTGTAACCGATCACGACCGACTCGCTCCAGTCGTCGGCGGTCGTGCGGGCGGCGGTATAGTATTCGGCGGCCAGCGACAGGTTGACTTCCCCGTCCGAGGCCGCCCCGCTGTAGAGATCACAGTCGGCCAGGCGCTCGCGGGAATTGGCCAGCCGCTCGCGCAGGCCGCGGACATAGCTGCGTTGCCCTAGCGGCGCATGCTGGCGTGCCACCTCTTCCAGTGCACGCTCTAGCTCGTCGATGATCGACTTATAGGTCCGCCGGGCGGCATCGAGATTGCCGCGGTAGCGATTGGCCATGGCTGTGCCATGTCGGTCGTGGAACACGTGGATCGCGGCAAAGGGATTCTTCTCCTCCGTGTTGAGCAAACGAATACGGTAGGCCGCTTGGAACTGCTTGGCCGCCTCCTCAACCCGCCACTGGTCCATCAAGCTCCAGGCATAACTCTCGGCGATGTGCGCGACCAAAGGGTGGTTTGGCTTCACCGCATCGGACGCAGTCAGAAGCTTCCTGGCGTAAAGGTAACGGTGGTCTTCGTACTCGCCGGCTTTCCGCGCGGAAACTTCGGCGGTGTCGCCGCGGGCGACCAGCGTGCTGACGTGGAAGAAAAGGGGCAGATCGCCTGCGGCCAGGGCCTCGTCGAATCGCCTGGCGGCTTCTTTCGTGTCGCCCAACGGATCGGTACACAACTGGGCCGAATCGACCAGGCACAACAGCCGCGTGGATGCCGGCGTTTTTCTCTCGGCGGAGTAAGCATCCAATGCCGCGTCATAGCTCTTCTTCGCCTCCAGCGCCATGGCATGGTTGTTGTCCAGGTCGGCAATGCGGTGCTGCAACAGGGCCTTGGTGTGGAGATCGGCGGCCGACCAGGCCCCGTCGCCATGACCATCGACGAACTGCTGCAAGGCGTGTTCGAGGGTCCGGGCTGCTGGCTCGTCGTCATTATCGCCATCGGAGAACGTCTTGAGTTGATCCAACAGTTGCCGTTGGTTGGCCGACAGATCGTCGCGGCAACGGCCTGCCGCCTCCCAAAGCCACTTGTATACGGCCGCCGCATTGGGATCGAGATACTCTTGCGGGCGATCGCCAAGCACAGCGGCCGGGTCGGGCGATGTCAGAACTTCCTCCGCAATCTTCTCCCGCAGGAACGGTGTCAGCCAGGGCGTTTCTTCGAACCACCACGGGCCGTCCAGCCCGGGCAGAAGGGCCAATTCGGCGGCAAGCGGCGGCGCAACGAACGTCGAAGGCAAGTCCTTGCCTGGGCCGGCGGGCCGTATCGCCATCCAAACCAAGAGGCCGGCAATCACGGCCAGCAGCGATCCAAAGAGTACGAATTGCAGCTTGCGCCGCAGTCGCTGCCTGGCAATCCGCCGGCTCTGCGAGCGGCGGCGGACGTTGGCCCCCACGGATCCGGCCCCCTGCTTGTTGGCCGTATCGACTTCGGGGCTCTGAAGATCGGCGTTGCTGGCGGCAAGCAGGGCGTCGCCGGTCGGGATGGCGGCGATCACCTCGGCCAGTTCCTCCACGTCGGCGAATTCGGCCATGGCCTCCGCCGCCTCCGCGGGAACGGCGTAGCGGTCGCGCGGGTCCTTGGCCAGCATCGTCTCGTAAACCTGTTCCAAATCCTGCGGGCAGTCGGGGCAGTTCTTCAACAGCGAGGGGATGGGCGCTACGACGTGGGCCATGAGCTTCTTGCGGTTGGTGTCGTACGTCGGATCGCCGTAAGGAGTCTCCCCCGTGAGCAGGAAGAAGAGCGTGCAGCCGAGGCTGTAGATATCGGCGCGGATGTCGGCGTTGGCGGAGTTCTCCCATTGTTCGGGCGCCATGTAGTCGATCGTGCCCATGGTGACCCCCGGCTGCGTCAAGCCGCCCTGCGGCTGGCCCTCGCTGCGCCGTTCGGCGTGAAACTTGGCCAGCCCCATGTCCAGCAGTTTCACCTGGCCGCTGCGGCAGAGCATCAGGTTGGCCGGTTTCACGTCGCGGTGCACGAGTTGATGTTCGTGGGCGTGCTGCAAGCCCAGTGCGGCCTGGCGGATGATCTCGCACGCCGCTCCGACCCCCAGGGGACCGCCCGGCGGCTGGCCCATGCCGACGAACTGCTGCAGGTTGATGCCGTCGACGAACTCCATCACCAGGAAGTGCACTCCGCCGGCCTCGCCCGCGTTGAAGGCCCGCACGATGTTCGGATGATCCAGCCCTCCGATCGATTGCATCTCGCGGCGGAAACGGCTCACCGCCTGGGGATCGTCCAGATAACGATGGGGAAGGATTTTCAGGGCCACCGTCTGGTTCAGATAGACCTGCCGGGCCTTGTAGACGACGCCCATGCCGCCGTGACCTAGCTCTTCCAGCAGCTCGTAGTCGCCCAGGCGACGCGTCTTGACGACCCGGCGGAAGACGCTCTCGACAAGGTTTGCGCTCTCGGGGAATCGGCCGCGATACTCTTCCAGTTGCAGAAAGATGCCGGAACGTTGGCGGACGTCGAGCTCGATCTCCAGCAACTCCCCCAGCAGGCGATCGCGATCGCTGGGGGGAGCGCGCAGCAAGACCTCTTCGATCAGCGGGGGCCTGCCTGCCTGGCATGCCTTCTCGAACTCGTCGCACATTTGATCGATGCGGCCGGTCGACGAAACCTGCGAAGGCATCGGTTCTGGGCTTCCCTGCTGGCTCACGGCGCGGGCTTTCTGGAGGAAAAAGGTCCACCAGTATCCTATCCAGGTGGGGAAGAGTTGTCGAGGAGGGGCCGCTGGCCACACTCGCAGGGTGGGCCACCTTACACAACGGAATGAATTCCGTTCTACGAAGGACTCAAAACGACAGGAGCACCTGCCAGACATACATGTAGGCCAGGGCGTCGATGTCTTCCCAAACGCGGCGGCATAAGGCTGCGTCGCCTTGAATCGGCGGAAGTTCGGCCAGCTTTTCTTCCCAAGGTTGGCACACCCCCGGACGCGGTCGGCCCGACTCAACCGGAAACCCAGCCGTGGCGGTGACCGGCTGCAGCGGCGGCAACGGCTGCAGCGAGCCGGATGAGTAAACGCCGAACTCGCGGCCGGCGTCGGTCATGGCGCGGATGTTCTCGATCGTCGCGTCGTTCTGCACGATGGCACTGGCGTCGAGGATATAGCCCCCGTCGCCGGCGGCGATCTCCAGCACCTTGCGGACCTGCTGCCGCACGTCCTCCGGCTTGCCGCGGGTGAGGAGCCAGTTGGGGATGCCGCCGCTCAAGCAGAACTTCTCGCCCAGCACGCGGTGCGCTTTCGCGACGTCGCCCTGATCGACGTGATAGACGATGCTCCGCTCCGGCAGTTCGGCGAACGACTCCAGGTGATGGTCCCACTTGCCTTCCGCGTAGAAGAGCGTCTGGTGGCCGTGGGCCCAAAGCTCTTCGATGATCGGCTTGACGGTCGCCCAATAGACATTCTTGAAGATTTCGGGCGAAACGAAGGGCACGCCGCCGCGGTGCATCCAATAGCCGATGGGCACGATCCGCTGCGGATCGGCCGAGGTGTGGGCGACATGGAAAAGGTGCGGCATCAGGGCCTCGCAGGCGGCCAGCACCTTGTCGCGGCGCTCGAACAGGTCGTCGACTAGCCCCAGATAGCCGCGGAGCTTGTCGGCGATGATGTCCATGGGGGCCTTGAAGATCCCGGCGATGGCCGATACGGTGCCGCTCTCGCTCCGCAGCAGGGCGTTCTGCGTTCCGAAGGCGTTGAAATACTTCATCATCGCCATCCCGCCCTTGAGAAAGGAGAGATGGTTGGCCGTCGTCGTCGGCTCGCCCGGCGCACAGACGGGCGCCGCCACGCGGGGCAGCCACACATTCAAGAGGAAACCGGCGGGGTCGGCGATCAGGGCGTCATATTCCTCCGGCTGCATGTAGGCGTTGTTCTGCGGCGGCTCGCGGTACTGGAAGCCCGTGTCGGCGGGGATGTCGATGCCGGGGATGCCGTAATACTTCAGGCCGATCGACTGCGTCAGCCCGGTCCAGACGTAGACCATGTTCGAGACGACGGCGTCCCAATCGAACTCGGCCGCGCACTTCCGCGCGGCGGCGAAGGCCAGTTCGTAATCGTGGGCTACCTCCTGGCAGGTATAGCCGGCATACTTGGCCGTAAACTCGGCCACGAAGGGCCGGATCGGCACCATGTCCGGCTTGCCGTTGCGCATGGCCGTGACGTAACGCCGCAGCCGGGTTTGATAGAGGCACTCCTGGTCGGTGAGCCGTTCGCTTGCTGACATGACAAGGTCCTTTGCGTAGTCGTAGGGTGGGACAAGCTTGCGTAGCAAGCGCCGGCCCACCATATCTTGCCATCCTATCGGAAATGGTGGGCCGGCGCTCGCCGACCCGCAAGCGGGTGCCCTGGATCTTGTCCCACCCTACAGCCGTTGTCTTACTCTTCCGGTATTCCCAATTCTTTCAACGTCGCCCGCAGCCAACCGAGCGAACGCTCGATCATCGGGCCGCCCGCGCCTTCGCACTCCATGCTCAGCACGCCATGATAGCCGCGATCGCGAAGGATGGCTAGGACCTGCCTGATGTTGGCGGCGTTCACCCCGTCGCCGATCGCGCAGTGGCTCACGGCGATGCCCGTCTGCGAGCCGCGGGCCGCCTCGGCCAACGACGGGCTAACATCCTTGACGTGCACGTGGTTGACGCAGTCCTGAAAACGGCGGCAAAACGCCACTGGGTCCTGCCCGGCGATGAACGAATTGCCGGTGTCGAGGTTCAGCCGCAAGTAGGGCGAACGGCAGAAAGCCAGCATCTGCGCGAGGCGGTCTGGGTTGGTCGTGAAATAGCCGTGGACCTCGATGTTGACCGTGATCTCATACGCCTCGGCCACCTCCACAATCTGGCCGTAGCTGCGTTTCATCAACTCCATGGCCTCGTCGTCGTTCAAGCCCTCCGGCCTGTGCAGCCCGTCGGTCGTGGCGATCCGCGGGCAACCGGCCAACTTGGCCCAGGGGATCGATTTCAGCACGTAGGGCACGCCGTACAGCGGCCCGTCGCTGCCCGACAACGGATAAGCGGCGTCCAACTGCGAGAACCGCACGCCCAGGCGTTCCATCTTCCGCCGCAGAAGCAAGGGGTCCTGATACAGGGCGATGTGCGGCTGGTAACCGAGCCCGTGGATCCAGCTTACGCCGTCGATCAGCCCGCACTCGATGAAGTGTACGCCGTTGGCCTCGGCCCAGGCGAGGCACTTGTCGAAGTTCCAGTAGGAAGAGTTGAAGGCGTCGGTGTGAAAGCCGATTTGCATGACAAACTCTCCGGGGAAAAAATCCGAAATCCGAAACACGAACTTCTAAACAAATTCAAATGACGGAAACCGCGGCACTTTAGCATGGAAATCAGTTTTCAAGGCTAGAATGGCGGGCCAATGACTTTGGAGTGCGGCGACCTGTCGCCGCTTTTTATTCATTCGGCGTTGCAGGGCGACAACAAAGTGGTGACGAGTCGCCGCAGTCCAAAGGAGCAGCAGCCCTTTCGCGGTCGTCGACCGCATTCACACCCGATTTCCTTGCCAGAAGCTCGAAACTGCGGCGTTTCGAGTTTCCTGCCTTTGAATTCTTGGATTGTTTCGGATTTCGATATTCGTATTTCGGATTTCGTCGTTTGAGCTTCGTTATTACAGTTCTTACGGTTCTTTTCCGGCGGCCCAAAGCACGCCGCGCTGCAGGAGTTTTGCCACGCCGGGCATGGCGACGGCCTTGCCATCGTGGCCCAAGGGGGTGTTGAACACCCGACCCTTGCCGTAGGACATGGCCAGGGCCATCGGGTAGTCCTTCCCGGTGACCTTGGAACGGGCCGTGGCCAGCACGTCCATCTTCTTGTCGCCCGTCAGGCAGACGTATAATTCGTCGTCGGCCCGGAAATCCTCCATGCCGCGGGTGATGGGGTGCACGCGGTCGATGACCTTCACGCTGAACGGGCCGCGCGGATCGTGCGTGGTCTTGCGGTCCCAGACCCGGCCCGCCAGGTCCGAGTACTCGGGCCAGGTCGCAAACGCCCCGCAGGAGAAGTGCAACACAACCAGACCTTTGCCCTGCTCGACCAGTTGGGCGAGGTTCTTCTGGGCGTCGGCCTGATGGTGCAGGGGCTGGGGATTGTAGAACTCCAACAGGATGACATCGTAGTCGGCGATCAGCGGCGAAGCGAGAAACTCGGGGTCCTCGACGATCGTAGCGTCGATTCGCGGGTCCTTCTCCAAGGCCGCCTGGACGACCGGCGCCGTCTTCTTCCCATCGTGCCACGGATCGACGTTGGCGACGATCAGCACGCGGGTCTTGGCCGGCGGGGCCGGTTTTTCGGGCGGGGCCGAGATCGCACCGGCGGCCAGGGCGATTGCAATCAGTGTCGTGTGCATGACATCGGCCGGCTTACTTGCCGTCCTCCTTTGCCTTCTCTTGCTCCTTCCAGGGATGATAGGCACTCTCCGCCGGCACCTTGGGGGCCTTCAAAGGATCGTCGTACAGTCCGGGTTTAGGCATCGGGTAATTGCCGGTGCTGTCCGGCTTGGACGGCGGCGGCGTATCGAAATTCGCGGCGTCGGGAGCGGGGCCGAACTGGAAAGTCGAATTGATCACGTCGTCCCACTTCAGCGGCTTGCCCGTGTAGCAGGCCAACTGGCCCAACACGGTCGACATCGTACTGCCCGCCATATACGGCCCGCTGTTGATCGGCTTGCCGTTGCGGACCGATTCGATCAGGGCCCGCTGCTCGTCCACATAGGGGTTGTTGTGAGGCCCCTTGAAACTCCAGTTCTTTTCGCCGCTGATGCGGCAGGCGTCCAGATCGCACTGGCCCTTCGTGCCCATGATGATGTCGCCGGAGTTGTCGTAGCAACCGTACTCCGTGCGGCAGAGGGCGTAGACCCGCGTGCCGCTGGCGTACTCGTAGACCACGGTGTGGTGATCGTACATGTCGCCGTACTGTTCGCCGAAGGAGGCCGAGCGGCCGCCCAGCCCGAAGCACCAGGCGGGCATTTCCTCCTTGAGGATCCAGGCCGCGCGGTCCATGTTGTGCACCAGCGACTGCGTCACGTCGTCGCCGGAAAGCCAGCAGAAATGGTACCAGTTGCTGAACTGGTACTGCGTCTCGCTGTAGGCCGGATTGCGGCTGACAATCTGATACGGGGGGCGGAGAAACATGACCTGCATGGCGACGACCTTGCCGATCGCCCCGTCGTGGATCCGCTGCACCGCCTCGCGATAGCCGTTGTGAAAGCGGCTTTGCAGCCCCGAGAGCAAGCTCAGGTTCTTCTGCTTCGCCAGCGCGGCGGCGGCCTGCATGCGGCGGACGCCGACCGCGTCGATGCCGTGCGGCTTCTCCACGAAGACGTGCTTGCCGGCGCGGAGGGCGGCCTCGGCGTACATCGGATGGAACTTCGACGCGCAGGCGATCAGCACCACGTCGACGCTCTCGATCACCTTCTTGTAACCGTCGAATCCGGCGAAGAGATGGTCCTGGTCGGCGATGACCTGGTTCGCTCGGTTCTTCTTGAACCAGTCGTACTTGGATTGCAGGCGATCGGGGAATATGTCGCACATGGCGGCCAGTTTCACGTCGGGGCCGGCTTGCAGCGACTCTTCCGCCGCGCCGCCGCAGCGCCCGCCGCAGCCAATCATGCCGATCTTGATCTCTTGCTTGCCGGCGGCGTGCGCGCTGCGGGCGATGCTCAGGCTGCCAAGGGCGACCGCGCCGGTGGCCGAGGCCTTGAGGAATTCACGCCGACTCGGGCGAGTGGAGTTTGCCATGGTACGTTCTCCAGGAGGGGTAGGCAGAGGGGGGAAAAACGCACGGGTCGAGACCGCACGTTGCGCCTATCCTAGCCAGACGGGAAAGCCCTGTCAACCAAGTAGCCGCGTAGCTTGTTCCGGCCTACACGACTACCGCGACACGGCGGAACGGTTGGCCGACTTCTGATCGGGCTTTTCCGCCTTGGCCGGCTCGGAACCCGGCGGTGGATCGGCCGGGACGAAAACGCGCCGGTCATAGGCATTCAGCACGTACGCGGCGTGCATCGCCGCCGAGATCTCCCGGGCGCTCATCATCGGAATGTAGGTTTGATAGTGCGGCGAATTGAATGCAGCCTGCAGGAAATCGATGCCCCGCACGATTTGGGGATCTTCCAGGCGACCGGCCGGCAAGGCAAGAACGAGCCACTGGAGCATGTGTGCGGTCGACGAAACGGCCGTGGCATAATCGCGGCCGGTTGGCCGGCCCCAACTGCCGTCGGTGTTCTGCGCCGCATAGGCGTAGTCGATCGACTCGTCGATATAGCGCTTCGCCCGGGCCAGGTCGCCGTCCAACGGGATCTTGTCCTCCTTGAAACGCTCCACGGCGGCGACGAGTCCCAGCAACCGGTTCGTCGCCGCGTGGGACTGCGTGCCCTGCGGCCGGCCCAATTCTCCGCCAACGATCCGCTGCAAGGTCCACTCGCCGCCCAGGCTGTCCTTCCAGGAAGGTTCCCGCACATAATTTGCCAGGGCCACAAGCTTCAACGACATGTCCAGCCCGGCGCGACAGGTGAGCTTCTCATACTCGATCAAGTCGGCGACCGTGCGAACGGTCCTGCCGGCCCGCGCCGGGTATGCGGCGGGAACGTGCGACAGGGCCAGGATGGCGGCCAGTTCGGAGGAGCCGTCCTGGTAACCATAGCCGACCCGCGGCGCAAGATGCCCTTCACTGATCGTCATCAGCTCATAGCCGGCGCAAGGCATATTCCAGCAGAGACAGGTAATGCCGTTGACCTTTTGGCCGGAGTTGGCATTGTCGGTCAATTCCGTATCGCAACCGAAGGCATGGCAGAAGTCCAGAATGTCGCGGCACGTGTTCTGCTGTGTGTTGAACGGCTGGCTGCGAAGGGCAGTCAACACGCGCCGGACTCGGTCGCGGCGTTCGGACATTTCCGCGGAGAGCTGCTTCACCTTCTTCGCCAGCAGCTTGGCCGCTGGCGCCGGCTCCTTCGCGGCGGCCCCATCGGGCGCCGCCTCGGCAGGCGCGGCGGGCGCGACCCGGAGTACCGGGTGCCCCGGCTGGTCGGCCTTCGCCGCCGGGTCTTGCGGGCTGGCCGCCAGGCACAGACCCACCGGCGCGAGCAAGAGAATCACCGCGAAAAAGCAGACCGCTGGGATGCGAAACTTGACCAACATCGAGAACTCTCCTATCTATCGAATTCACGGCCCAGCCGTGGTTTTCTCGCCCGGACGGTTGGCGGTCGGCGTGGCCTGATCGTGGCGCGGACGGCTGATGAGGAATCCACCTGCCGCGCCGCGCTGGATGATCGAGTGCTCCTGGGCGCCGCAGCCGAACTTGTTGCCCGTGCCGTAGCTGACCAGAAAGCTGAAGTTGCCGCCGCAATCGTTGGCGTTGTGGTACGTCAGGTTCGACGACGCGTAGCCCTGGCCATAGCCCTTGAACTCGGAGTCGTCGCCGTATTGAAAGAGGATGCCGAGGCTTCCTTGGGCGCCGCAGCCTTGGACCAGGCTTTGGTCGGCCTCGAAGTGATTGTCGCCGCCGAAGACGCACAAGGCGCCCACCGAGCAGTCCCACGCCATGCCGCTGCCCATGATGGTGCCTTCGAACGTGCTGTGTCCCCTGTCGTCGAAACAGAACCCCTGGGCATAATGGCAGCCCCAGCCGCAGCCGAACCGCTGGAAGAGGCTTTCCGTGCGGTCGCTGCCGTAAAAATTCTTGCGGCAGATGAGGCGTTTGCTGTAGCCGCCGAAGTCGCGGGCGAAGCCCAGGCCGCACCAGTAGCCGCCGCCATGGGAGAGATAATCGAATTCATAGACGTTGTGGCCGCCGCCGTTGAGCAGCATGCCGACGCCGCCGTCGCCGACCTGGCGGATGCCCCCACCGACGCCCTGGCCGAAACCTTCATAGCCCGGCGTTCCCTGCTCATGCTTGTAGGAGTTCGTATACAGCCCGCCAAGGTAATAATGGTCGTTGCCGCCGATGTCATCCAGAATGCCGAAGCCCAGCGGGCCGCCGAGCCCCTGGCCCCACATGCCGGCGTGGTAGCTGTTGCTGCCGCCGTGGCTGATGATGATTCCCACGCCGCCCACCGCCTGGGCCTGCACCCGCCGCACGCCGCGATAGGTGTTCTCGCCGCCGAACTCGACGATGATCCCCACGCCGCCGATGGTCGAGGCCTGGGCCAGATCGTTGGCGTCGTAGCGGTTGCCGCCCTCGGTGTTGACGATCATGGAAACGCCGAGGATCGACCCGCCTTGCACGGCCGGCTTCGCCGAGCGATAGACATTGTGGCCACCCAGGTTGACGTTCACCAGCAGCGGCCGGTCGATCGTGACCGTGCCGTCGTGGTAGGTGTTTTCGCCGCCCAGGTCGATCACCAGGGCCACGTCGCCCATGGAATCGAGTTCATACGTATTGGGTCCTTTGCCGCCGATGATGATCGCGCCGGCCGGAGTCTCGATCTTGGCGACAACATGCCCGGTAATGCCCGAGACGAACACGTTAGCGTCGTCCGGATAGTTCTTCAACTGATCGAGCACCTCCGGATCGGTCAGAGGGACGAGGGCCTCGGCCGCGGCGAGCATCGCGCCGCGGTCCATCTTTTCCATCAAGTCCACCAGGCGGCGGCCGGTACCGCGATCGTTGAGAGTATGGGCCACGCTGTTCTGCCCGACCATCACGGGATAAATATAGGATGACAGCTCGCGGATTTCAGCCTTGGTGAGCGGGGCGAGTGCCGCGGCCTGGGCTGCCTGGGCCTCGATCAAGGCCCGCTTCACGATGTCCAGCGCCTCCTGCGGCGTCTTGACCTTGGGATACTTTCGCGCTTCTCGCTTAGGCAGGTCCAGTTTGTCGGCGATGATCGGCAGCAGACGGGCCAGACCGCCGCGGTCCCGCAAGATCGCCGTGTGCACCTCGCGCGTGAACTGCTCGGCTTCCGCGACCGCGCCCAGGGGATGACGCAGCATGTGGTCGTACCACGACAGCCGGCAGTTGCCCGCCAGCTCGGAACCCGTGTAGGCCGCGGCCGACGAATCAAGTTTATAGCCCGAATAGCGTTGGAAGCGGGCGAGATTATCGGCAATCCCGCGGTTGCGGGCCGAGTCGCGGATTTCCTCTTGCAGGAGCTCGATCAGGCTCGGGGCCAAGGGTTCGCCGACGATGCCGCGCGACGCTTCCTCGGTCGCCGCCGCGGAGGGTTGCTTGATCTTGGCCGTCGATGCGGCTGCCGGCTTCTCCGTCGCCGGCTTGTCGACCGCTGCGCGGTGCCCGGCGTTTTTCTTGATTCCCTTGGCCGTACGAACGTCAGCGGCGGGCGAAACGGCTTTACCCGGCTGCCCCGCTTCAGGCTTCACGGGCTGTTCGTCCGAAACCTCACTGTAGGGCGTGTCGCCCGACGCGGAAGGCAAATCGCCGGCAACGGCAATCGGACTCCCCAAGACAAGCGAAGCCAAGGTGAAAAGCAGCGGGCTAATCCAGCCCGCGGTCCGTCGCGACATCACAATACGTCTCCTTCACAAATTTGCCTGACTAGCTCCCCTTTGCCTGTGGGGGAGGGGCAGGGGCCGAGGGCAGTTTGCTTCCTGCCGCTTGCCTTATACTGTTCGCGGTTGCGTTTAATACTAAGCGCGAAGCGGACACCATGATTGGTCGGCGAGGGCGGTAAGTCGCTCCCTCGCTGACGCTTCGCGCGTAGTGTAAAGCTGAAATCTTCAACCGCGAGCAGCATGGCGAGCAAAACTTGCATTCTAAAGGTGCTTACCCCGGTAGTCAACAGGGTTTCACCGAGATGCAGTTGATCGATTTGCTGCAATGTTACGAAAGTGTTTGCATGATCCGCGCAGAGGTCATCGATTCCGGCAATAAAGCGTCAATCGGCGGAAAGTAATCTGGGGCTTAATTACAAAATCGCGAGTTGCAAACTTGTCGCATAGCGATCTCGCCTGTGTCTGTTAGTCTAGGCATCTTGCATACGCGGGGTATTCTATGCATCTTGTGGTCGCAAGAACCAATTTGCGCATCCGAGCGCAGACAGGCTGATCAATAGGGATATGTGGCATCAGTCCCAAGATTACCGTCGGGTGTCAAACTGCATTCTGTAGTGCCGGAAGAAAGAAGGGAATCGCCTTCGCTCCTCACCGTTTAACTCGGAGTTGGGGCACCCCGGGGTACCCGCTTGCGGGTCGTGGGTCGACGAAGGTGTCCCGGAACAGCCGGGCAAGGGCTCGCTCTCCAATCCCCACTCGCGGCTACCTGTTCTCCCCTCTCACCCATTGCTCACCATCACCTATGGTGTTTAATGGTCGGCCGTGCCCATGTTTTCCCCACTAATAGATTATATAGTATTAAACATAGGTGTTGTATTCTGCCAATAAAACCGGGAGAATAACGTGATTTTACACTCTTTTTAGTAATAATAATTACGACAAAGGAACTGGACGGCAATCTGGCGTGAAAACCCGCGGCGACACCGGCAAATCATCCAATTTCTCCTGGTTTATAACCATATTTAGGATTGTAACTACCCTCACTATAGTTGATTCAGATTCGTTCACACCCATCTTCTGGTGTATCTCTAAACGTGGGGTCAATAATTTATATGAAATTTTCTCCATTCGCCTGAGAAGACGAAGCGGCGGAATTTACTCCGTTGGCCCTGACAAGCGAGCCACAATACCTGTTTTGTCACACTGTCGATGCGTGTCATCGCAAGGGTTGGCGGTTGATGGGAAACGAAGGAATGTCACGCCATGGCAACCGCCCCGAACCATGCCTATGGCGCTCCGCAGGCGAAGCCCGGCTCCGGCGCAGCCGTTGGCTGTATAGGTCGTAGGCCGGGCCGCTGCGGTTCAGCACCACCAAGAAGTTTGGTCACACACGCAGTGGAACATCTAGTTGACAGCCACCCATTTTGAGAAGAAAATCAGCCCATGGTGGTCTACACGCTCTGGTAGGTACATCTCTTCGTCGTATCGGCCTGGCAGACAGCGATCTCAACCTAAACGAACATGGTGGACAATGTCACTTCCTCTGAGGGGGCCGGCTCCGCAGCCTCCAGTTCCACCTCCAGTAGCCTGCTGGAGCGGGTGAAGGCCCGCGACCCGGAGGCGTGGCGGCGGTTGGTCGCACTCTACACACCGCTGATTTATGGATGGTGCCGGCAGTGCGGCCTCCAAGCGGAGGATGCGGCCGACATTGGCCAGGAAGTCTTTTCCGCCGTCGCCGGAAACCGGGAGGGTTTCCGCCGTGACGGGCCGCACGCCAGCTTTCGCGGCTGGCTTTGGACAGTTACCAGAAACAAGGTCCGCGACTATTCTCGCCGCCAGAAGGGCAAAGCCCTCGCGCAGGGCGGCACCGACGCCCAGCAGCGGCTTGCTGAGGTGCCCGAACACGAGCCGGAGTCCACGATTGCCGGCGCCACGCCTGACAACCGTCTCGAATTGCGGGCTGTGGATCTGGCTCGGTGCGGGGTTGAGGAGCGGACGTGGCAGGCCTTCTGGTTGGTCACGGTGGAGGGGAAGGAGCCGGCCGTCGTTGCGGAGTCGCTTCGCACCACCATTCAGGCGGTGTATGGCGCGATCCACCGAGTTCGTCGACGGATACGCCAGGAATTCGACGGGCTGGTTGATTGATTCCGCACTCAGCCCCCACTCTGGGGCCAGCCGTTCTTGCTGCAAGAAAAGACGTGGAAGACGCCTGCGTTGTTCTTGTAGAGGGCGAATACCGTATCGCTTGGGACCGAAGAGTCGAGGAGATTGACCGCGATGAACTGCCCAAACCGCAATACGTTGCTGGCCTTTCGCACCGGGGAGCTTTCCGAGGCAACAGCCGACGAAATAATTCCGCACATCAGCGCCTGCCCGGACTGCCAGGGAACTCTACAGACGTTCGGTGACGCGGACGACACTTTGATCGCCAAGTTGCGAAGTCCCGCGGCCGCGGACCCCTATGCGGACGAGCCGCAGCGCGCGGAATTGATGGCTCGGGCCATGGCGATCGTGACTGGCGACTTGCCTGTTTCCGATCCACGACCCGCAGAGACGCCGGAGCCAGCCGAATTCGGCCGTCTGGGCGAATATGAACTCCTTGTCAAGCTGGGCGAAGGCGGCATGGGTGCGGTCTACAAGGCCCGGCAGACCCGGCTCAAGAAAATCGTCGCCTTGAAGGTCTTGTCCAAGGAACGTACGACCGACCCGCGGGCGGTGACGCGGTTCGAGCGGGAGATGGAAGCGGTCGGACAACTCGTCCATCCCAACATCGTTCAGGCATTCGACGCCCGCGACATCGAGGGCACCGCCGTGTTAGTCATGGAGTATGTCGATGGAAAGGACCTGACCAATGTACTCAAGTGCATCAAATCGCTGCGGATTCCTGATGCTTGCGAATTGGTCCGCCAGGCAGCCGTAGGGCTGCAATATGCCCACGAGCACGGCCTGGTGCATCGGGACATCAAGCCCTCGAACCTCATGCTGACTCGCCGAGGGGAGGTCAAGATCCTCGACCTTGGACTGGCGTTGCTGAATATGGATCAGCAGCGAGGCGGCGAGCTTACCTCGTCGGGCCAGCCCATGGGCACGGCCGACTACATTGCCCCAGAACAGGTCTCGGACGCCCACTCCGTCGACATCCGGGCCGACATCTACTCGCTGGGTTGCACGCTCTATAAGCTGCTGACTGGCCACTCGCCCTTCAGTGCGCCGCAGTATAAGACCCACGCTGAGAAGCTGGTGGGCCACTTGAAGGAGATCCCTCCGCCCGTGCAACAACTCCGCACCGACGTCTCGGCGGAGTTGGCCGCCGTGATCGCGCGGATGATGGCCAAGTCGCCGGCCGACCGTTTCGCCACTCCGGTAGAGGTCGCAGCCGCCATGGCGCCGTTTGCCGCCGGGAGCAACTTGGTGCAGGTTGCGACCGAGGTCTCTGCTGCGGCTAGGGATGCCAAAACGCTGGAACGGGCCGTGGCGATCACGGACAGCGACCCACGCGACGTGCACGGCAGTCCCCATCGCCCTCTGGGAGAGGGTCGGGGTGATGGTGGATCGGCTGCCTCACCACCGCGGCGTCGATGGCGGCTTGCCCTGGCGGCCGGCGGGGCCGCGGCTGCCATTTTCCTGGGCGTCGTCTTCATGGTCTCCACCGGCAAGGGGACCGTAAAACTCGAATTCGCCGACGCCGATGCGGCGCAGCAATGTACCGTCTCCATCGACGGCGACGAGATCCGCATCGAGAAGCTTGGCGAGCCGATCAAACTCCGCCCCGGCAGACACCAACTCCGCATCCTCCGCGGCGACCTGGAGATCGAAGCCCGCGAGTTCAACGTCCTATGGCGCGGCACGCAGGTCCTTCATGTTTCGATACCCGCCCGCCCGGGCGAAGTTGCCACCGCCGGACCACCCGGGGCAAAGCAGCCAGACGATTCGAGCCGCGCTCACGACCTTGGCGCAAGGGCTTACCAGCACGCTGAGCTATGGCGACTTTGACAAGGCGATCGCCGTCTATACGCAAGCCATCCAGTTGACTCCGGACGACGCGAGGTTTTGGCTTCTTCGTGCGATGGCGGAGCTGGAGGACGGGCAACTCGACGCGTACCGCAGGCACTGTGCCGAAATGCTCCGCTATTTCGGCAACACGGAGAAAGTCGCGCACGGCGCTTGCGACGACGTTTGCTGGGCCTGTACGTTAGCGCCCGATGCGGTTTCCGATTGGTCGAACGCCCTTGCCTTGGCGGACCGAGCGGTCAAGCAGTGCCCCGAGGAGGCAGAGTACATGTTAACACGCGGCGCAGTGCTCTACCGCGCGGGGCGATGGGAGGAAGCCTTGAGACCGCTGACGGAGGGCCATCGCAGGTTGGAGAACAGCTCAAATCCGTTTCTCTGGCTGGATGTCGTCCGCGATTGTTCGTACTTGGCGATGGCGCACCATCGTCTCGGGCACCGCGAGGAGGCAAGAAAGTGGTTCGATAAGATGAAACAGCAGTTGGAAGCCGCGCTGGCGGAACAGCGCAGCGGCAAGGTCTATTTTGGCTGGAACATCTTCGAACCGATAAAGCTGCTGCAGCCCGAGGCGGCGCGGTTGCTGGGTATTTCCGATGCCGATTGTTTGGCAATCAAGGCCCGCGGCCTCGCAGCCTCCGGCGACTACGCGGAAGCGATTGCCATCATGGCGAAGTTGGTACATGACTTCCCTGATTCAGCCGAGTACCGCGAGATTCTGGCGTCCGGCTATTGCTGCCAGGGCGACGCAGTTCGAAAGCAGGGCGATATCGACAAGGCGTTAGGGATCTACAAAGAGGCGGCACGTCTCGATCCCCGATCCATGGAATATTGCCTCCGCCAGATCGAGATCCTCTGTACGCGGGCACTGGACTTTAACGACAAGGGTAAGTTTGAGCAAGCAATTGCGGCATGCAACGAAGCAATTCAACTCTGTCCCAGCGATGCGCTCCCTCTCGAAATACGGGGTAAACTGTATGCACGCCCGCAACACCTGAATTGTGATATGGCAATCTCCGACCTCACACGCGCGCTCGCACTGTCGGCGCAGCCGACGTCAAAGGCAATTCCCCACTCGCACCTCGACTACTTTGGCACACTAAGCTTTGAGTCTTACTTTCAACGAGGCCAGGTTTACTCGTTCAAGCACGATTCGGAAGAGGCAATCGCCGATTTCGATAAGGCAATCCAGATATTCTCACTTGGGGCACATGCATTCTACCGAGGCGAAGTATATCGGCAAAAAGGTGATCTTGTCCGAGCGGTAGCCGATTATGACCACATCATCTCCACGTTATCGGCGACAACGGCTTGGTGGTATCGCTCTATAACGCTGCCCAGCGCCTATTACTGCCGGGCTCTATGCCGCGGATCATTTGGGCAAACCGGCGACGCGATTCGCGACATCCAAGCCGGAGATCGTCTCGGCTCGCACCATTCCCTCCCACTCATGAAACTGGCGTGGTGCCTGGCAACCTGTCCAAATGTCGCGATTCGCGATACGCAGCGGGCAGTGAAAGCCGCCCAAGAAGCGGTCCGCGTAGCACCGAATTGTCTTTGCATGGAAGAAGAGAAAGGGCACTATACGATTCTCGGTGTGGCACAGTACCGCGCGGGTAATTGGCTGCAGGCCATCGAAGCGTTCAATCGATCCGTCGACCTTTTTTCCGGTGGCGACCCGTGCGACTGGCTCTTTCTGGCCATGGCTCAATGGCAACTTGGCCACAAGGACGAAGCCCGCCGCTGGTACGACAAGGCCGATGCGTGGATGAACAAGAACAGAATCCAGGAAGAGGAACTGAACCGCTTCCGCGCGGAAGCGGCAAAACTGCTGGGCGTCGCCACTACGCAATCCCCGGCAAAACCGCAAGCCGAGAAGGTGAAACCGAAGTAATGCTCAGTTGTCGATCGCTAGATTTCCCCCAAGCTTCCAACAAAAAAACGGCCGGTGAGCCCAAGTTACGACACTAGATACTCACCGGCCTGGCATATCCCGGGCGGAATCGGTCTGCGCGCTCGGGGCGATGCTACTTTATTTTACCCGCAGACCATGCTGAGAAAAAGGAGAACCATGCGATGTCTAAGAATCAATGTTGGCTCGGCGTCGGTCTGATGACGCTTTTCGCGTTCGGCCTGGGGTTGCCATCGGCTCTCGCCCAGAACGGCATGTACGTTTTCCCTCCTGATAATTGGTCGGTGTCGGCGGCGGCGTGGGATCCTTTTACCGATGACATCATGGTGGTGGGGACTGGCATCTCCGGCTTCGGTGAATTCGTTGCCGCAAGCGTATCTTCGAGCGGCACTCTCAACACAGCGTTCGGGGGTGGGGTCGTGCCGACGCAGGTTTCCAGCACCAAAACCCCGGAGAACTGGGCCTATGCCTGCGCGGTCCAACCGGCGGACGGCAAACTCCTCTCGGGCGGCTTTTCCAGTTATGCACAGGGTAATGGCTTCGCGCTGGTCCGCTATAACACGAACGGCAAATTGGACACGACGTTTAACAAAACCGGGATCGTCACGACCAATTTCAGCTCCAACAACGAAACAATAACCGCCATGGCCCTGCAAGGCGACGGAAAGATCGTGGTCAGCGGGCAGTCCAGGAATTTGAGCCACACGATGATCACCGCGAGATACACGACGAGCGGGGCGCTCGATACGTCCTTCGGGTCGGGAGGCACAATCAGCGTCACCATCCCTGCCATCAACGGCAGCAACGTCAATCGGCTAGTCGCAGAAGCCATCGCATTACAATCGGAGGGTGACATCATCGTTGGGGCTCAGGCTGCATTGGCTAACGGTGGAGAAGCGATGGTGCTGATCCGGTACACCCCTGCCGGGGCAATCGATACCTCCTTCGGAAGCGAGGGAATCATGGTATACAACGTCCCGGGCTGCGGCAGCAGCTACCTGGCCGACATCGTGGTCGACTCAGACAATACGATCATCATTGCGGGCGACTCGGTGGACTCTAATGACAACGACTACCTGACCCTCGTCCGCTCCGCCTCGGACGGCAAGAGCCTGGACACAACGATGGGGAGCTGGGTCGATTCTAATCAAGTGTACCATGCCGGTCCTGGTTATGTCAGGTGCTTTTGGGATTCGCCCCAGAACCAGAGTGCCGCGACCTCCGTTGCCTTGCAGAGCAACGGCTGCATCGTTGTCTCGGGCTGGGCGCCCAACAACAATTTGCTCGTTGCCCGCTTTGACGAATACGGAACGCCGGACAATACGTTTGGCGACGTTGTTGACGTAGTCAATGGTGTCAATGTACCCCAGGGCTATTCCGAGGATTTCGCTCTGAGCCCTATTTTTACCGGCCATTCGATACTCATCCAGTCCGACAACAAGATCGTGGCCGTCGGGCAGACCGGCATGGTCAGATATAACTCTGACGGCACCGTTGACGAGAGTTTCTAGCGACCCGACCTGGGAGCCCTTGTGGACGGGTGAGCCACTCAACACTGATAAACAAAACGGCCGGTGAGCCCGAGCGACCAAGCAAAGCTCACCGGCCTGGCATGTGGAAATAATGGTGTTCCATGAAAACGAAGTTGCGACAGGTTCCGCCTCCTGACGCGCGAACGGCGCTAACGCACTTGTGGAAAGCCTTCGCTTACGCGCGGGATACGGAACTCGATCCGTGGGAGTTTGCCCTGCCGTTGCTGCATCTGGCTGAGCAGGGCGTAAGCCAAAGCGATCTGAGGTGGCTCGTCGTGAATGGGTACGTCCATTACGCGGACGAAGTATCCACCTTCCGCGATCCGGTCCGAATCTTCCAGCCGAGGGCGAATGTCGCCTTTACGAGCGAGACCTGTTTTGTACTCAGCGAGGCTGGAGTGTTGGCTGCGGGCCACATCGACCAAGGGGCCGATTCACCACCAGGCAGATCCTCGAAGTCTCCAGAAACTGCCTCGTTGTGTTCCCACTTGCCCCGATGGGACGGCGAGCGCCGGATGCTCTATTTCTATGGCGAAGTGGTCAAACAGTATCGCTTCCATGCGGCCAATCAGGAGGCGGTTCTCGCGACCTTCCAGGAAGAGAACTGGCCATTCACGATTGATGACCCCCTTTCACCGGTATCCGATGTGCCGCCTAAGCAGCGCCTGCGCAAGACGATCAAGTCGCTCAACGCAAATCAGGTATGTCGTCTCCTCCGATTCCGTGGCGACGGCAGTGGCGAACACATCTGCTGGGAACCATGCCACGGCGGCGGAGTGACGGCCAATGAACATCGCCGAGCCGCCTGAACCATATAACCAATCGTGGTTTATGGACGATTCGCTCGAAAGAGTCGCGCGACGCGTTCTCTTTTTGCATGCGTTCTCATGCTCTACGGCCGCCGCAACGCACCCCCAACGCACCCCCAACGCTCCCATAGACGAAATTGTTAAATCGTGGCAAATTGCAGGTAGTGTCGTTTTTGTACCGGAGTTTTAGTCCACAAGGAGTTCTCCTATGACGCGCGTTGCCTTTTCCTCTATGGTATTTTTCCAAGGTTTTCTTTCCAGGACCTTGCTGTTCGCGCTACTCGGCGCGCTTGTCATCCCTCATTCCCTGAGACCGTCGCGTAGCTGTTGTTTGTAACAAGCTATAGAAAGAAAGGGTTTCGAGATGAGAACGTATTTTGTTCTTCTGTTCGCTTTGATTCTAGTTCCCAGCCTCACCGCAGTCGCAGGCAATCTCTTCGATGCCGACTTTCAGACTGGCTACATCTACCAATTCACGCCAAGCGGGACTCGCTCCACGTTCGCCAGCGGATTGAACGCGCCAGACGCTTTGGCGTTCAACAGCAGCGGCGATTTGTTTGAGTCCGACTGTAACTCTGGCTACATTTACGAATTCACGCCAAGCGGGACTCGCTCCACGTTCGCCAGTGGATTGAATTATCCAGCCGGTTTGGCATTCGACAGCAGCGGCAATCTCTTCGAGGCCGACTATGGCTCTAACAACATTTACGAATTCACGCCAAGCGGGGCTCGCTCCACGTTCGCCAGCGGATTGAATGGGCCATACGGTTTGGCATTTAACAGCAGCGGCAATCTCTTCGAGGTCGACAATTCTAACAACATTTACGAATTCACGCCAAGCGGGGCTCAATCCGTGTTCGCCAGTGGATTGAATGATCCATTCGCTTTGGCATTCGACAGCAGCGGCAATCTCTTCGAGACCGACTATGGCTCTAACAAGATTTACGAATTCACGCCAAGCGGGACTCGCTCCACGTTCGCCAGCGGATTGAATGAACCAGACGCTCTAGCGTTCAACAGCAGCGGAAATCTTTTCGAGGCCGACTGGGGTTCTAACAGCATTTACGAATTCACGCCAAGCGGGACTCGCTCCCTGTTCGGCAGTGGATTGCATTTTCCAAACGCTTTGGCATTCGCTCCAACACCAACCCCCGAACCCGCCACCCTCACGCTCTTGGGTTCGGCACTGTTGGGACTTGGCTTAGTTTATCTGCGGCGACGTAAGGCGAAGGCTTGACGGCGTAGGGGTCGTTTATCTGCGGCGGCGTAGGGCGAAGGCTTGACGGCGTAGCGTCCAAATTTCTCAGACCAGCAAACCACGTGGGGCGGAACTGGGCTCATGTCTTGACAGTTAACTATTGGTGTAGTACGCATGGAAGATCGTGCCTGGGCGCGTGCGATTCGGATCGACATGGCACGCCACATCGCGCCGGGCCTTGACGCTCGGTAATGCACGCAGTAACTCTTGAATTCCATGGCTCGGCCCTTGAGGACCGACATCGAGGATGGCTTGTACCACGTGACCAGCCGCGGTTGAGAACGGCGCGTCGCGGCGCGCGACGAGCGGGACCGCCAGCGGTGGCTGGAGCTCCTGGAGCGCGTGGATCGAGGGGTGGCGGCGGCGTCGGGCGGAGGAACCCGTGGAGGGCGACGTGCCGCGGAAGCAGCAACGGGCGTGGCGTCCGGGCATCGAGTATGTGCTGAAGGCCGTGGGGCAAGCGTTTGGCGTGGAGCGGGAAGGGGTGGTGGCGAGCCGGCGTCACGGGAACTGTCGCGCGGTCGGCAGCGATTTACCTGGCGCGTCACGTGACGGATGAGGCCGTGGGGGCGGTTGCGCGGTGTTTTGGCGGCGTAAGCCTGGCGGCCATTTCCAAAACGGTAGCTCGCGTGGAGAAACGGCGCGGGGAGGACAAGGCATGGGACCAGCTTCTCGAGCAACTTTCGGACCATTTGTGTGTCGGCTCGCGCGCCAAGAATAGTTAGATGTCAAGGCCTGACCACTTAGTTTGCGGCCACCCCTGGACGCGGCTGACGGCAGACATTACGGTGGATGAGGTAAACCGTACGCATTATCTCACATTAACCCAGAGGGGCTTCGCCGATGATGTTCCGAAAGACCGCCTTCTCGGCTTTTTCCTTGCTGCTGTTGTCCGCCGGAATCCTGCCGGCCGCTGACAAGACGGACCCGCCGAAACCCGCTTCGCACACGGTTCGCAAAATCGAAGGCTGGAACGTCCGCATCGACGACCGGTTGCTGCGGCCGCCCCATGAGGCGCTCGGGGTCCGCGTGCTGAAAGCCCTGGAGGCGAAACTCTTCGATATCAACGCCGTGGTCCGCCCGGACCGCCTGGAAAAACTCCATGCCGTCACGATCGTGCTGGATATGTCGCACGGAAAGTTGTTTCCCATGCAGTATCATCCCGATGCCCAGTGGCTGGAGGAGAACGGCTATTCCCGCGATCTCGTGCATTGCGTCCATATTCCCGTGGCGGCCGAGCTCCTGGCCCCGCGGCAGATCAACGTGCAACCGTGGTGCGTCATGCACGAGCTGGCGCATGCCTACCACGACCAGGTCCTGGGCTTCGACGAGGCCCGCATTCGCGATGCCTACGCCCGCTATAAGAAGAGCGGGCACGGGGATGCCGCACTGCTGATTACGGGCGGGCGCGTGCGGCATTACGCCCTGACCGATCACAAGGAGTTCTTTGCCGAAATGACGGAGAGCTATTTCGGCACAAACGACTTCTTCCCCTTCAACCGCGGGGAACTCATGGAGGCCGAGCCGGAAATCTATAAGCTGCTGGAGGCAATTTGGGGGCCCGTGCAAACCGAGCGCGACAAGGTAAAGCCCCCTTCTTCGGCAACCCGGCGTACCGGGTACCCCGGCCCGGCGGCCGCGCCAGGCCTCGCTCCCGGATCCGCCGCGACCGTCCTCTGGTACGCGCAGCCCGCGGAGAAGTGGGACCAGGCCCTGCCGGTCGGCAACGGCCGCCTGGGGGCGATGGTCTTTGGCGGCCCGGGCAGCGAACGCGTGCAACTCAACGAGCAGACCGTCTGGACCGGCGGACCGTATGACCCGACGCATCCCGGCGGCCCGGCGGCCTTGCCGGAAGTCCGCCGGTTGGTGTTCGCGGGAAAGTACGTCGAGGCCGAGGAACTCTTCGGCAAGACCATGTTGGGCAAGCCCGTCGAGCAGATGAAGTACCAGCCGCTGGGCAATCTGCTCCTCGATTTTCCCGGCCACGCCGGGGCCGGCGACTACCGCCGGCAGCTCGACCTCGACACGGCGATCGCGGAGGTTACCTACCGCGCCGGCGGCGTGCGGTTCCGCCGCCAGGTTTTCGCCAGTCCGATAGACCAGGCGATCGTCGTCCGCCTCACGGCCGATAAGCCCGGCTTGATCTCCCTGACGGCGAAACTTGCCGGCGTGACCAATACCAAGACCCCCGGCGACGAAAAGCATTCGACGGAAGTACTTGGCCCGGGGCAGTTGGTGCTGCGCGGCAAGACGGCCAGCATGTTGGGGATCGAGGGGCGTGTCCGCTACGAGGCGCACGTCCGCGTGCTGAACGAAGGCGGCAAGCTGATCGCAGAGAAAGACGGCGCGCAGGTCGTCGCTGCGGATGCCGTGACCTTGCTGGTCGTGGCCGCCACGAACTTCAAGAGCTACAACGATATCAGCGCCGACCCGGCAGCGCGGGTCCGCGAGTATCTCCAGCACGCCGAAGGCAAGGCCTTCGATCGGCTTCGCGCGGACCATATCGCCGAGCATCAGCGGCTCTTCCGCCGCGTGCGGCTGAGCCTGCCGGAAACGGCCGCCTCGTCACGGCCCACCGACCTCCGCCTCCGCGAACACGATCCGCGCAGCGACCCGCAATTGGCAGCCCTGATGTTCCAATACGGCCGATACTTGCTGATCGGCAGCAGCCGGCCCCGTTGCCAGCCGGCCAACTTGCAGGGCATCTGGAATGAAGACATGGACCCCGCCTGGGACGCCAAGTTCACCACGAACATCAACTTGCAGATGAACTACTGGCCGGCGGAGGTGGCGGGCCTGCCGGAGTGCGTCGACCCGCTCACGCAGATGGTCAAGGAACTGGCAGAGACAGGCGCCCGCGTGGCCAAGATCCACTACGGCGCTCGCGGCTGGGTCTTTCACCAGAACACCGACCAATGGCGTCACGCCGCGCCCATGGACGGCTCGACCTGGGGCACCTTCTCGATCGGCGGCGCCTGGCTCTGCACGCACCTGTGGGAACATTACCGCTTCAGCGGCGACAAGGAATACCTGCGCAAGATCTATCCCCTGCTCAAAGGCTCGGCCCAGTTCTTCCTCGACACGCTGGTCAAGTATCCGCACCACGATTGGTTGGTGACCTGCCCGTCGACTTCCCCGGAGAACTTTCCCGCCCGCCCCGGCAACAAACCTTTCCACGACAAGGTGATCAACTTCGACCTGCCGGGCACGACCATCTGCGCCGGCTCGACGATCGATATGTGCGTGCTTCGCGATTTGTTCGGGGCCTGCGTCGCAGCCGGCAAGATCCTGGACACCGACAAAGAGTTCTGTGATCGGGTGGCCCGCGCCCGGCAACGACTGGCCCCGCTGCAGGTCGGCAAGCGCGGGAACCTGCAAGAGTGGATCGAAGACTGGGGCGACCTGGAGGCGAAGCACCGGCACATTTCGCACCTGTACAGTCTGTATCCCAGCAGCCAGATTTGTCTGGAGACGACTCCGGCCCTGGCCAAGGCCGCCAAGGTCTCACTGAACGAGCGGGGCGACACGGGGACCGGTTTCGGCATGGCATGGAAGGCCGCTTGCTGGGCCCGCCTGCGGGACGGCGAGCACGCCGATCTTTGTCTCACGAACCTTGTGGCCTTGCAAACGTGCCCGAATCTCTTCTCGAAATGTTTCGGCGCCCCCCAGGTGGACGGCGCTTTCGGCGCTACGGCCGCGATTGCCGAAATGCTCTTGCAGTCGCATGCGGGTGCGATCCATCTGTTGCCGGCGTTGCCCAGGGCCTGGGCGGAAGGACAGTTCACGGGTCTGCGGGCCCGCGGCGGATTCACGGTCGACGCCGCCTGGAAGGGTGGCCGTTTGACTTCGGCCACAGTCCACTCCACGCTCGGCGGCCCGTGCCTGGTCCGCGCGAATTGCCGATTGGCGGCCAAGGAAGGCGGGCGTGAGATCGTTGCCAAGCGCGACCTGATCGATCTCGCGAAGGCCGAGGCTGGTGGTAGTTCCGACGGGCTGATACAATTCGAAACCAGCCGCGGCGGCACGTACACGTTGACGCCCGAAACGCTCAATCGCTAAACAAGAACCGTAGGATGGGCCGACGGGCACCGCGGCGCATGGTGCCCGGACGAAAGGGGTTTTGTACGATCCGCGTACCGTGGGTTGAAACCGACGTTGTTACACACATCTCGGACCCCATCCGGCCGGGTACCCTCTGGGTGCGGATGGTGAACAAGGCTGAATGGCTAGAACGGATAAGAAGAAGACAAACGACCCCCACGGGCTCGTCCCGTGGGTGAAGGAGGTTCTACGGCTACGGCACGCGAATGGACTAGCTGGGCAACCTGATTCACCATCCAGGCGAGCTGGATGGGGTCTGATTCTCAATGCCGTCGGTGCTAGTTTCCCAACCTCCTTCACCATCCAGGCGAGCTGGATGGGGTCGTTGCCGGACTCCTTCACCATCCAGGCGAGCTGGATGGGGTCGTTGCCGGACTTGTGTGTAACAACGTGGGTTGAAACCGACGGCTACCGTCAATGGTCGCGACGCGACCGGGATACCACATTCGATGCCGTTGGCCCACCCTACTTTCGCAAGCACTAAATCCCATGAAAATCACGCGCATCTCCGCATGGCAGGTGGACCTGCCCTTGCAAGAAGGCAGTTACAACTGGTCGGGCGGGAAATCCGTCACGGTCTTCGATAGCACCATCGTGGGCGTCGAGACCGATACGGGCATCGTCGGGTATGGCGAGGTCTGCCCGCTGGGGCCGTTCTACCTGGCGGCCTATGCCCAAGGCGTCCGCGCCGGCATCGCCGAGCTGGGGCCGCACCTGCTGGGCGAAGATCCCCTCGAGCTGGCCCGCCTCAATCGGCGGATGGATGCCGCCCTGAAAGGCCACCCGTACGTCAAGTCGGGCATCGACATCGCCTGCTGGGACATCCTCGGACAGGTCGCTCGGCAACCGCTGTGCGTGCTCCTGGGCGGCCGCTACGGCGCCGATTTCGGCCTGTACCGCGCGATTTCGCAAGAGTCGCCCGAGGCCATGGCCGGCCGCGTCGCCGGCTATCGCGCCGAGGGCTACCGCCGCTTCCAGCTCAAAGTGGGCGGCGACCCGGACGTCGATATCCAGCGGATCCGCGCCGTCGCCGCGGTGCTCCAGCCGGGCGATCGCCTCGTGGCCGACGCCAACACCGGCTGGCTCATGCACGAGGCCATGCGGGTCGTGCGGGCGGTCCGCGACGTGGACGTCTACATCGAACAGCCCTGCCTGACCTACGAGGAATGCCTCTCCATTCGCCGCCAGACCAGCCATCCCTTCGTCTTGGACGAAGTCATCGACGGCATCGACGTCCTGGTCCGCGGCAAGGCCGATCTGGCGATGGACGTGGTGAACATCAAGATCAGCAAGTTCGGCGGGCTGACGAAGGCCCGCCAGGCCCGCGATTTGTGCGTCTCGCTGGGGATCGCCATGACGATCGAGGACAGTTGGGGCGGCGACATCACCACCGCAGCGATTGCCCACTTGGCGCACAGCACGCCGCCGGAATTCCTCTTTACCTCCACCGACTTCAACAGCTACGTGACCGTGAGCACGGCCGACGGCGCGCCCCATCGCGTGAACGGGCGGATGGCCGCCGGCAGCCAGCCCGGCATGGGGATTGCGCCCAAGCGCGAAGTGCTCGGCAAGCCGGTGCTCGTGGTCGAATAGACCCGACCATCTGATCGACGGGGTTGAAGAGCATCAGCCCGATGCAGTTCCCTAGCGTAGCATGCCGGATAGGAGCCGCCTGCCAGTTGCTGCGGGCCACCTTGGTCGGCGTTGGTCGGCCGAGGGTAGGCGTGTTCTTGGCTCTCCCCGTTGCGGATGCAAGCCTTGAAACGTCAATGGATAACGCTGTGATTCAGACGTAAGCGGCGGCCAAGTAGGGTGGCGCCGAGGCCGCTTACGTCTGAATCGTCAATGGATAACGTAGCTCTCGGCCGGATACCCCCCGTCCGGATAATTTTGATCATCCTGGCGCTCCGATTATGACATTTCGTTAGATTTCGGTTAAGATAGTAATTGTGCTGCAAGTGAGGAATATTTTCTGCATTTATTCTTGAGATATGTGTCGCAAAGGGGATTGAGGATGTCTCGCAAGGTCCGGAAGTTGAGGTCGGGCAGTCGGGTTGCATCGCGGGCACCATGTAGCCATGGTCGGCGGCAGGGCCGCAAGTTGGGCGAAGGGTTTTCCTTGGGGCGGCATCTTCGCTTCGAATGCCTCGAAGCGCGACGCTTGCTGTCGCTGGCCCCGATCATCAGCGAGGTCGATGCCGCCAACAAGACCGGCATCGTCGATACGGCGGGGGCCGCTTCCGATTGGCTGGAGCTCTACAATCCCGACCCGACCACGGCCGTCAACCTCTCCGGCTGGTCGCTCAACTATCAGAAGACCGGGAGCCAGAGTAGCACGACGTGGACCATCCCCAACAACGTGGTCCTTGGTCCCGGTGAATTCCGCGTGGTCTTCTGCGATTCGACGCCCACCACGGACCCGGTCGGCGAATTGCACTCGAGCTTCAATCTCAGCAAGGCCGGCGCTACGGTCGAACTGCTCAATACGTCGTCCACGGTCATCTCGACGCTCACGTACCCGACCTTGAGTTCGGACACCTCCTACGGCCCGTTGGAGTCGGTCTCGGAAACGGATCTCGTGGCAGCGGGGGCCACGGCAAGCTATTACGCACCGACCAGCAACGCGCTGGGCACCACGTGGACGCAGTCCAGCTTCAATGCCTCCTCGTGGGCGTCGGGCCCCACGGGTCTGGGGTTCGCCAACACCGTTCCCGGCTTCGCCTGCACCCTTTACCGGGCAAACGTCGGGGTCGGCAGCGTGACCCAGGCCGAGTCGGTCATCAGCACACCCTCCGAACAGACTTCGGTAATCAATCAGACCGAGAGCACGTTGAACTTCATGGACACCGGCGGGGGCGGCAACTTCGGCGGCGACAACGCCTTTCCCGGCATGACCGTAGGCGAGGGGCTGAGCAACTACGTCTTGCAGGCCACGGGAACGATCACGATCACAGCCAGCCAGGCCGGATACTACACCTTCGGCGTCAGCAGTGACGACGGGTTCAGCCTGACGATCACGGGCGCCGACTTTACCACCCTTACCAATGCGACCAATTCCAGCGGCACCAACACAATGGCCTACGTCAACCCGCGGGGTCCGGGCGACACCCTGGGCACCACGTACCTGGCCGCGGGCAGCTATCCGGTCAGCCTGGTGTATTATCAGCAAGGGGGAGGAGCGGAGTTGGAGTTCTATGCCGCCAAGGAGAGCAGTTCCGCGGGGGCGACTTCCTTCGACGCGAACTCGATTCTCGTGGGCGCGACGACCGCCACTACCGCCGCCGGCGGCGCCAGCACCACCACCACTCCCCTGGCGGTCGCCAGCGCGCCGTTCACCGGCACGGCCAACAGCGGAGTATTTGCGGCCGCCGTGGCCACGAACGTCAAGCCGGCGATCGAATCGGCCATTGCCGCGGCCGGGGGCACCTCGCTATACACGCGCATCACGTTCAATGCGCCGAATTACACCTCGCTGTCGTCACTGACGCTGAAGATGCAATACGACGACGGCTACGTGGCCTACCTCAACGGCGTCGAGATCGCCAGTGCCAACGCCCCGGCCTCGCCCACGTGGAACTCGCTGGCCAACGAGGAGCAGACCAGCGACGTCCAGGCCACCACCTACGAGGACGTCGACGTTTCCAAATTCCTCAATTCGGCCACCACCGGCCACTTGACGGCTACCGGCAACGTCCTGGCCATCCAGGTCCTGATGTCCTCGAACACCGACGGGGACATGCTCGTCGTGCCGGAACTGGCCCAGATGACGAGCGTCGTGGGGGGCGACTTCATTTACTCCACGCCCACGCCGGGCGCCCCCAATGTGGCGAGCGACGTCCAGGCCAGCGTCGCCTTCAGCCAGACGGACGGTCTTTACTACTCTCCCCTCCAGGTGACGCTCACGCCCGACGTCACGGTGTCGGGCACACAGGTTTATTACACGACGAACGGCGCGGCGCCCGGCATCCAGCAGGCGGTCAGCGGCATCACCTATAGCGGCACGACGGCCACGGTAACGACTGCGGCTGCCGTCGGTTTTGCCAGCGGCGACACGGTCGAGATCGCCGGCGCCATCCCGGCGGTGTACGATGGCGCCTTTGTGGTCACCGTGACCGGGACCAACACCTTCACCTACAGCTTGCCCTCGACGCCTTCGGCCAATGCCAGCGGAGCGGCGATGACCGCCACGGCGGGCACGCTGTACACCGGGCCGATCACCATCCCCAGCACGGCGCCGACGACGGTCCTGCAGGCGGCGATGGTGGTGGGCGGCACCGCGGCGCCCTACCAGACCGAGACCTACGTCTTCCCCAACGCCGTGGCCACGCAGTCCAACACGGCGGCGGAGGCGGCCGGCTTCCCTTCGACTTGGACGGGCAGCATCGACGGCCAGGGCACGGCGACGGCGGATTACGCCATGTCGTCGGTCCCCGGCTACACGACGGCACAGATCGCCGCCGCCCTGTCGTCGCTGCCGATGATGTCGCTGGTCACCACCAACGCCAACATGTTCGGCCCCGACGGCATCTACGCCAACTCCGAGGACAAGGACTTGGAGGCGCCGGGGTCCTTCGAGTACTTCAATCCCCTCGCCGGGACCACGTCTTTCGGAAGTCTGGCCGAGATCAGCATGTACGGCGGCGTGGGCCGCGACACCCAGTATCTGAAACACGGCCTGGAGGTCCATTTCGAGAACGCCGAAGGCAAGACGTACCTGGACGAGAACATCTTCGGCGACGGTTACCTGCCCGACGGGCTGATCCTGCGGCAGGCCTTCAACGACGGCTGGTCGTGGGGCGGGGCAAACACCGCGTTCATCCACGATCAGTGGGTCCGCGACGCGTTGACCGCCCTGGGAACGCCGAACACGCCGGGAATCTGGGTCCAGCTTTTCGTCAACGGGCTGTACTGGGGGGTCTACAACGCGGTGGCCGACATCGACTCCGACTACGCCGCGTACTTCTTCGGCGGCCAACAATCGGACTACGACGTCTATCACTACAGTTCCACCGGTTTCGAGGTCAAGAGCGGGAGCATCGCGCCCTGGAACGAGCTGTTCGACGTGGCGACCTACGGAAACATCAACGGCACGGGCACGGCAAGTCCCACCGTGCTGGCCAACCCGACGGCCTACGCCCTCATGGCGCAGTACCTCAACCTGCCGGACTTCTGCGACTACATCATCGTCAACTACTACGCCGGCAACTTGGACTGGGACAATCACAACTACTCCGCCCTCTACAGCCCGGACCTGGGCTTCGTCTTCCAGGACTGGGACGGCGAAATGACGATCTTCAGCGGCTGGAACAGCAACCCTAATGTCAACATTACCGGCGACGACAACACCGGCGATCCCACGCAACTGTTCGTACAGCTTCTGGCCAACCCCGACTTCCGGCAGATGTTTGCCGACCATGTTTACAAGGACTTGAGCACCGTCCTGACGCCGACCAACGCGGCCGCCATGTACACCAAGGAGGCCAATACGATCAGCACGGCCGTGCTGGACGAGTCGGCCCGCTGGGGCAATCTCGGCGAGTTGGACGGCACCTGGGGTGAACTGGGCACGCCCGCCACCTGGAGCGCCCATATCAACACGGAGCTCGGCTCGTGGTTCCCCACGCGGACAGCCGAGATGTTCACCCAGTTCGAGACGGCCGTGACGTTCTCGCCCGCCACCGGCGGCTCCGAGACCTACACGATGTATCCCAGTTTCTCCCCGCCCGTGCTGAGCGTCAACGGCGCGGTAGAGAACGGCGGGACGTTCACGCTCGGCGCCGCGCTCACCATGACAGCCGGCACGGGCACCATCTACTATACGACCGACGGCAGCGATCCGCGGACCAGCAGCAGCGGTTTCACGGTCTCCAGCATTATGCTCAGCGGCACGACGGCCACGGTCACGCTGGACGATGCGGACACCGGCCTGTACAACGGCGAATTGATCTATATCAGCGGGGCCGCGAGCGCCTACGACAGCAGTTTCGTCATCGGCAACGTGACGGTGAGTTCCACCGCCGGGACCACCACCTTCACCTGCACGGTGAGCGGTTCGCCCACTTCGCCCGCTACGCCTGCGATTAGCGGACAGCCGATCATTGCCGCCACTTCCGTGGGCGGCGCGGTCAGTTCCACGGCCCAGGTCTACAGCGGGCCGATCACGCTCACGCAGGGTGAGACGATCAATGCCCGCGTACTTTCCGGGGGCGCCTGCGAGCGCCCTGAACGCCTCGACGTTCTACGTGAACCTGTCGTCGATCCGCGTCACGGAATTGATGTACGACCCGCTGCCGGCCACGGCGGCGGAGATCGCCGCGGGCTACACGAGCGTCGACGGCAAGGAGGATTTCGAGTTCGTGGAGCTCCAGAACATCGGCACCACGACGCTTCCGCTGCAGGGGCTGACCTTCACCAACGGGATCAGTTTCACGTTCCCCGCCGTGTCGCTGGCCGCCGGCGCGTACATCGTCGCCTGCTCCGACCCGGCCGCCTTCGCCATCCGCTACGGCTCGTCGATCTTGCAGAGCGAGTATGGCTCCAGTTGGTTGACGGAGGCCGGGTACAGCGGGCACTTCAACAACGGTGGGGAAGAGGTGACACTCAGCGCGCCCAGCGGCGGTGTGCTCCAGGACTTCACCTACAGCAACTCCTGGTACCCGCAGACCTACGGCGGAGGCTTCTCGCTGGTGGCCCGCAGCGCCACCCAAGCCCTTTCGCTGTGGGATTCCAGTTCCGGCTGGGAAGCCAGCGGCACGCCTGGGGGCACTCCCGGCGGCCCCGAGACCGTCGCCATTCCCCTGCCCGGTTCGATCGTCGTCAACGAGGTGCTGGCGAACCCCACCGCCGTGCCCGGCGACATGATCGAGTTCTACAACACGACTTCCCAGCCGATCAGTATCGGCGGATGGTTTGTCAGCAACAGCAGTTCTGATCTGATGGAGTACCAGATTGCCTCGGGCGCGGTCATCGCGGCCAATGGCTACTACGTCGTAACTCAAGACTACAATTTCGGCACGCCGGCCAGCGATCCGGGCCGCCTGGTCCCCTTCAGCTTGGACCCGGACGGCTGCACGGTTTACCTGTCGAACAACTACGCCGGCCAGGCCGGCGGCTACCAGGAAAGCCAAAGCGTGCCCGCCATGCCGCCCGGCTATTCCTACGGCCTGTACACCAAGTCGGACGGGGCAACGAATTTCACCCTGCTGCAAACGCCCAGTTTCGGCACGCTTTCCGGCACGACGTACTCGGGCGCGGCCAACAGCATCCCCTACGTCTCGCCGCTGGTGACCGACGAGATCATGTACAACCCCACCCAACCAACGACGGCGGAGGCCGCCGCCGGCTACACCGACAGCGACTTCGAGTACCTCGAGCTTTACAACCGCTCGAGTTCCCCCGTCGCGCTCGGCGATTACTACGTGGGGAACGGGATCGGCTACACGCCGGGCTGGCTGGCCGACGGCCTACCAGGCGAGTTCGAGACGCTGGAATCCGGGGCGACCGCCACCTGGTCACCGACATCCAGCCTTGCCTCGGCCTCATACACCATCTATGCCCATCTGAACCTCTACGACGGCGACAACAACCCGCTCAGCGACCTGGACTCCTCGGCCCAGTACACGGTCAACTTCGACGGCAATTCGATTCCTGTGCTGGTCGACCAGGACCAGGTCCCGGCAACGCTCAGCGTCACCAGCCTGACGTACAACAACACGTCGGGCCTTGTAACGGCGAACGCCAACAACTCGCTGATCAACAACAACTCGCTCACCGCGGGAAGCATCGTGCACATCTCCGGTGCCACGCCCTCGCAATACGACGGCACGTTCGTGGTTCAGAACGCGACTTCGACCTCGTTCACGTATGCGCTGGCCAGCGGGCTGAACCTGGCCGCCGCCACGGGCACCGTTACGGCCGGCCTGAATGACGTCTGGATCAGCCTGGGGACCTACTCCATGAGCGGCACGATAAGCGTTCAGCTTGCCCGCACCACCGACGCCAAACCCAGCGAGTGGACTGTCGCCGGGGGGATGGAACTGGTGACCAGCCAGGGGACCACCGTGTTGGGCACGCCGACGTTTAATTCTTACTCGATCCAACACCCGACGGCGACCCTGGCCCCCGGCCAATACGCGGTGCTGGTGAGCAACTACGCGGCGTTCGAGGAACGCTACAACCCCACCGGCAACAACAACATCCTGGTGCTGGGCGTTTATTCGGGCCATCTTAGCAACGGCGGCGACACGGTCGACATCTATCAGCTCGGCAACCTCACCAGCGGCAGCGTGGCGGCGCAGAACGGTTACGTGCCCTTTTACCGGGTCGACCACGTCAGTTACAACAACGCGGCGCCCTGGCCGCTGCAGCCGGACGGCAACGGACCGGCCCTGATCCGCATCCACACGGCCGACTACGGCAACGACGCCATCAACTGGGAGGCGAGCAACGCGGGGGGCACGCCGGGCGCGGCCAACTTGGTCATGGATCCCCTGCCGCCTACCATCCCCTCCAACCTTGCCGCGCGGACCACGGTGGGTCCCAGCGAGATCACCCTCACCTGGACGGCCTCGACAGACACGCGGAGCGACGTCGACCACTACGTCATCTACCGCAGCGGGACGAGCATCGGCACGTCGACCAGCAACTCCTACGTCGATACCACGGCCCAGGCGGCGACGAGCTACACTTACACCGTCAGCGCTGTCAGTCGCGACGGCTACGCCAGCGCCCAATCGTCGGCCGTCGTCGCCAACCTGCCGGGCATCATCCCCTCCTCCTCCTACTGGCCGGACAGCCAGCACATGGCGGTCTATTTCAGCGAGCCGCTGCTCCCGGCCACGGCGGGGGTGCTCGGCAACTACACCATGACCGGCCCGGGCGGCAGCGTAACGCTCCTTGCCGTGGCCCTTGCCCGCAGCAACACCGAGGTCATTGTCACCACCAGCAGCCCGGTCACCGCCGGCAACACTTATACGCTCACGATGACCGGCCTGACCACGGCCTCGGGCAACCAACTGCCCGGCACGCTCTCGGCCTCCGCGGCCTATCAGGCCGTGGTCGTGGCAAGCTCGTATAACATCGGCGGCGTCGACAGTTTGGACAGCTATTCCTATTCGGCTGGCACGTGGACCGTCACCGGCGCCGGTGGCGACATGTGGGGCGGCACCGAGCAGTCCGAGTTCGTCTACGCGCCGGAAAGCGGCAGCTTCGACGTCAGCGCCTATGTCAACATCACCAATGGTCCCAACGCCTGGACCAAGTGCGGCATCATGGTCAGCGGCGTGGCGGCGGGCGCCCCTGCCGCCCCGTATATCTTCAACGCCGTCACCCCGGGCAACGCAGTCGCCTTCCAGTGGAGCGACACGTCCTGGTGGACCGGCGGTGTGGGCAGCGACAGCTTCGATTGGGTGCGGCTGACGTATAACGCCTCGACCGGCGTGCTGACCGGTTACTACTCGACGCAGTCGGCCGGCACGTCGCCGGGAAGCGTCACGTGGACCACAGTCGGCACGTGCAGCTATACGCTGCCCAGCATCTTCGACCTGGGTCTGATGGTCACCTCGCATGTCAGCACCAGCACGGCCGCCACGGCCCAGTTCACCAACTTCAACCTCACCAACTTCGGCAGCAGCGGATACATGGACTTGACCCCGCCGACTGCGCCGGCCAACCTCCAGGGCACCGTGACCGGCAGCAACAATCAGATCAGCTTGACGTGGAGCCCGGCCCTGGAACCGACCAGTGGGATTGCTTTCTACGAGATCTACCGCGACGGCACGCCCTACCTGGGGCCCGCCCTGCCCGTCAGCAGCCTCAGCTACAACTCAACGACTTCCACGGCTACGGCCACACTCTCCTCGGTCCCTGGTTTCGTCGTGGGGCAGAGCGTGGTGGTAAGTGGCGCCGCCCAGTCGGCCTACGACGGGACCTTCGTCATTACCACGGTCAGTGGCAACACGTTCAGCTACTCGGCGTCCGGGTCGCCGACCTCACCGGCCACCGGCACGATCACGGTCCAGCCTTACGTCGTCTCGACCACGACCAGTTACACGGATACCAGCGGCATTTCCTCGCAGGCGCGGTATTCGTACCAGGTGGCGGCGGTGAATTACGACGGCGTGCAAGGCGCGCTGTCGCTGCCCGTCAGCATCTCCCCTGTGGGCATCGCCGCGATCAGCACCCCCAGCACCACTTCGGTGCTGGTTGTCTTCAGCGAGGCCGTCGATCCCGTCTCCGCCCAGGTGGCCGGCAACTACCAGATCACCACGGTCAACGTAACCGTTACCTCCGCCGTGTTGGAGTCGGACGACCGCACCGTGCTCCTGACCACCTCAGCGGCTCTGGGCACCTCCGCTCATACCTTGACTGTCAGCAACGTCGAGACGCTGGCCCTGTCGCCTCTGTCAACCTCCCCATTGACAGCTAATTTCACTTATGCGTCGATGGGCTGGAATGTGACCGTCTACGAGGCAAACATTGGTTTGAACGATACCATCGCGATGGCTCAAACCCTGGTCAACACGCCCTCCGAGCAGAGTTGGGTCAAGACCGAGGTGGCGCCTTATATCGATTACAATGTTACCGGCGGCGTACTCCATTTCCCCAGCAAGGAACGGACACTGCCCGGCACAACCATGGGGACGGAAACCGACAACTTCGCCGTGACCGCGACCGGCATGATGATAATCCCGGCCGCCGGGACGTACACCTTCGGCTGCGACAGCGACGACGGCTTCCAGTTGGTGATCACCGGCGCCACCTTCAGTTCGGTGACCGGCGAGGATGGCGGGAGCAACACGGCCGGCACAAACACGCTGCAGTACAACGGCGGCCGCGGAGTGTCCGATACCTTGGGCGTGGTCACTTTCTCTACCGCGGGCGACTACCCGATCAGCCTCCTTTGGTTCCAGGGCGGCGGCGGGTCGGCGTGCGAGCTGTACGCTGCTCAGGGCACCTACACCAGCTTCAACTCGTCCATGGAACTGGTGGGCGACACGGCCGACGGCGGCCTCAGCATGGGCGGCGTCTACGTTGCGCCCCCCTTCACGGTCGGCGTCAATGTGCAGTCCACCAACAACACCTCGCCCGCCTTGTCGGGCACCGTAACGGATCCGGCCGCGGCGGTGACCGTCCGGGTCAACGGCAGCTACTACGCTGCGACCAACAACGGCAACGGCACCTGGTCGCTGCCGCAGGGCGACGTTTCCGCGCTCGGTACCGGCACCTATGACGTTGTTGTGATCGGGACCAATACATCCGGAATGTTGGCCTTCGACTCTACGGTCAACGAGTTGAGCATCGGCGCGACCTCGCCGACCGCGACCATTACCGCCCCAGCCTCACCCTCGGTCTCGCCGGTGAGCTCGATCGCCATGCACTTCAGCGAACCGGTTGAGAACTTCACGCTCCAGGACCTGCAGTTGACGCTCACCAACGGCGGTGTGGCCGCCAGCGAGCCCCTGGAGGGCGCAACCCTCACCAGCAGCGACAACCAAAACTGGACGCTCGGCAATCTCAGCGCCCTTACGAGCGCGTTCGGCACGTACAGCCTGACTGTCACCGCCGCCGGCTGGGGCATTACCGACATGTTCGGCAACCCGCTCTTGGCCAACGCGACCACATCCTGGACGAACGGATATCCGGCGGTGCAGTCGATCAATACCATCGGATCGAATATCACCAATGCATCGAGCGTGCAGTACGCCGTCACCTTCAGCGTGAACGTGACGAACGTCCTGGCGGCCGACTTCACACTGGCAACCAACGGCGCCGCCGGCACGATCGCCTCTGTCAGCGGCAGCGGTTCGATTTACACCGTGACCGTCAACAATGTCTCGGGCAACGGCACGCTCGGCTTGAACCTCGTTGACAACAATTCCATCGTCGATCAGTACGGCGACCCCTTGGGCGGCCCGGCACTCGGTGATGGCAATTTCACGGGGCAACTCTACACGATCGACAACACGGCCCCCACGATTTCGATCGGCGCCCCCTCGGCAGCCTATGCGGCGAGAGGGCCCGTCACCTACACCGTGACCTATGCCGACGCGAATTTCAACAGCAGCACCCTGGCCGCGGCAAACATCACCCTGAACGAGACCGGCACCGCCGCCGGCAGCATCAGCAGCGTCACCGGCTCGGGCCTCACGCGGACGGTCACGATCAGCGGCATCACGGGCAACGGTACGTTGGGGATTTCCGTCGCCGCCGGGACCGCCTCGGACCTGGCTGGCAACCTGGCCCCGGCCGCCGGGCCCAGCGGCACCTTCATCGTGGACAACACGGCCCCCACGATCTCGATCGGCACCCCTTCGGCGTCCTATGCGGCGGGCGGGCCCGTCACCTACACCGTGACCTATGCCGACGCGAACTTCAACAGCAGCACCTTGGCCGCGGCAAACATTACCCTGAACAAGACCGGAACCGCCGCCGGCAGCATCAGCAGCGTCACTGGCTCGGGCCTGACGCGGACGGTCACGATCAGCGGCATCACGGGCAACGGTACGTTGGGGATATCCATCGCTGCCGGGACCGCCTCGGACCTGGCTGGCAACCTGGCCCCGGCCGCCGGGCCCAGCGGCACGTTCATCGTGGACAACACGGCCCCCACGATCTCGATCGGCGTCCCTTCGGCGTCCTATGCGGCGGGCGGGCCCGTCACTTACACGGTGACCTATGCCGACGCGAACTTCAACACCAGCACCTTGGCCGCGGCGAACATTACCCTGAACGAGACCGGGACCGCCGCCGGCAGCATCAGCAGCGTCACCGGCTCCGGCCTGACGCGGACGGTCACGATCAGCGGCATCACGGGCAACGGTACGTTGGGGATATCCATCGCTGCCGGGACCGCCTCGGACCTGGCCGGCAACCTGGCCCCCGCCAGCGGGCCCAGCGGCACGTTCATCGTGGACAACACGGCCCCCACGATCTCGATCGGCACCCCTTCGGCGTCCTATGCGGCGGGCGGGCCCATTATCTACACCGTGACCTATGCCGACGCGAACTTCAACAGCAGCAACCTGGCCGCGGCGAACATTACCCTGAACGAGACCGGGACCGCCGCCGGCAGCATCAGCAGCGTCACCGGCTCCGGCCTGACGCGGACGGTCACGATCAGCGGCATCACGGGCAACGGTACGTTGGGGATTTCCATCGCCGCCGGGACCGCCTCGGACCTGGCTGGCAATCTGGCCCCCGCCGCCGGGCCCAGCGGCACGTTCATCGTGGACAACACGGCCCCCACGATCTCGATCGGCACCCCCTCGGCAGCTTATGCGGCGGGCGGGCCTGTGACCTACACCGTGACCTATGCCGACGCGAACTTCAACAGCAGCACCTTGGCCGCGGCAAACATTACCCTGAACAAGACCGGAAGCGCCGCCGGCAGCATCAGCAGCGTCACCGGCTCGGGCTTGACGCGGACGGTCACGATCAGCGGCATCACGGGCAACGGCACGTTGGGGATTTCCGTCGCCGCCGGGACCGCCTCGGACCTGGCCGGGAACCTGGCCCCCGCCGCCGGGCCCAGCGGCACGTTCATCGTGGACAACACGGCCCCCACGATCTCGATCGGCACCCCCTCGGCAGCTTATGCGGCGGGCGGGCCTGTGACCTACACCGTGACCTATGCCGACGCGAACTTCAACAGCAGCACCTTGGCCGCGGCAAACATTACCCTGAACGAGACCGGGACCGCCGCCGGCAGCATCAGCAGCGTCACCGGCTCGGGCCTGACGCGGACGGTCACGATCAGCGGCATCACGGGCAACGGCACGTTGGGGATTTCCATCGCCGCCGGCACCGCCTCGGACCTGGCTGGCAATCTGGCCCCGGCCAGCGGGCCCAGCGGCACGTTCATCGTGGACAACACCGCCCCCACGATCTCGATCGGCACCCCTTCGGCGTCCTATGCGGCCGGCGGGCCCATTATCTACACCGTGACCTATGCCGACGCGAACTTCAACACCAGCACGCTGGCGGCGGCAAACATCACCCTGAACGAGACCGGGACCGCCGCCGGCAGCATCAGCAGCGTCACCGGCTCGGGCCTCACGCGGACGGTCACGATCAGCGGCATCACGGGCAACGGTACGTTGGGGATATCCATCGCCGCCGGGACCGCCTCGGACCTGGCCGGCAACCTGGCCCCGGCCGCCGGGCCCAGCGGCACGTTCATCGTGGACAACACGGCCCCCACGATCTCGATCGGCACCCCTTCGGCGTCCTATGCGGCCGGCGGGCCCATTATCTACACCGTGACCTATGCCGACGCAAATTTCAACACCAGCACGCTGGTCGCGGCGAACATCACTCTGAACGAGACCGGCACCGCCGCCGGCAGCATCAGCAGCGTCACCGGCTCGGGCCTGACGCGGACGGTCACGATCAGCGGCATCACGGGCAACGGTACGTTGGGGATATCCATCGCCGCCGGGACCGCCTCGGACCTGGCCGGCAACCTGGCCCCCGCCAGCGGGCCCAGCGGCACGTTCATCGTGGACAACACGGCGCCCACGATCTCGATCGGCACCCCCTCGGCGTCCTATGCGGCCGGCGGGCCCGTCACCTACACGGTGACCTATGCCGACGCGAACTTCAACACCAGCACCTTGGCCGCGGCAAACATTACCCTGAACGAGACCGGGACCGCCGCCGGCAGCATCAGCAGCGTCAGCGGCTCGGGCCTGACGCGCACGGTCACGATCAGTGGCATCACGGGCAACGGTACGTTGGGGATTTCCATCGCCGCCGGGACCGCCTCGGACCTGGCTGGCAATCTGGCCCCCGCCAGCGGGCCCAGCGGCACGTTCATCGTGGACAACACGGCCCCCACGATCTCGATCGGCGCCCCCTCGGCGTCCTATGCGGCGGGCGGGCCCGTCACCTACACGGTGACCTATGCCGACGCGAACTTCAACACCAGCACCTTGGCCGCGGCAAACATCACCCTGAACGAGACCGGGACCGCCAACGGCAGCATCAGCAGCGTCACCGGCTCGGGCTTGACGCGGACGGTCACGATCAGCGGCATCACGGGCAACGGCACGTTGGGGATTTCCGTCGCCGCCGGGACCGCCTCGGACCTGGCCGGGAACCCGGCCCCGGCCGCCGGGCCCAGCGGCACGTTCATCGTGGACAACACGGCACCCACGATCTCGATCGGCGCCCCTTCGGCAGCCTATGCGGCCGGCGGGCCCGTGACCTACACGGTGACCTATGCCGACGCGAACTTCAGTTCCAGCAGCCTGGCCCTGGCCAACATCAGCCTGGACCCGACGGGGACGGCCAACGGCACAATCGCCGTCAGTGGCTCGGGCCTGACCTACACGGTCACCGTGAGCAACATCACGGGCAATGGTTCGCTGGGGATTTCGATCGCCGCCGGCACGGCCACCGACAAGGCCGGCAACACGGCCCCGGCCGCCACCAGCGCGACCTTCATCGTGGACAACACGGCGCCCACGATCTCGATCGGCGCCCCCTCGGCATCCTACGTGGCCGGCGGGCCGGTGACCTACACGGTGACCTATGCCGACGCGAACTTCAGTTCCAGCAGCCTGGCCCTGGGAAGCATCAGCCTGGACCCGACGGGGACGGCCAACGGCACGGTCGCCGTCAGTGGCTCGGGCCTGACCTATACGGTCACCGTGAGCAACATCACGGGCAATGGTTCGCTGGGGATTTCGATCGCCGCCGGCACGGCCACCGACAAGGCCGGCAACACGGCCCCGGCCGCCACCAGCGCGACCTTCATCGTGGACAACACGGCGCCCACGATCTCGATCGGCGCCCCTTCGGCATCCTATGCGGCCGGCGGGCCCGTGACCTACACGGTGACCTACGCCGACGCGAATTTCAGTTCCAGCAGCCTGGCCCTGGGAAGCATCAGCCTGGACCCGACGGGGACGGCCAACGGCACGGTCGCCGTCAGTGGCTCGGGCCTGACCTACACGGTCACCGTGAGCAACATCACGGGCAATGGTTCGTTGGGGATTTCGATCGCCGCCGGCACCGCCTCGGACCTGGCCGGCAACCTGGCCCCCGCCGCCGGGCCCAGCGGCACGTTCATCGTGGACAACACGGCCCCCACGATCTCGATCGGCGCCCCTTCGGCGTCCTATGCGGCGGGCGGGCCCGTCACCTACACGGTGACCTACGCCGACGCGAACTTCAACAGCAGCACGCTGGCGGCGGCGAACATTACCCTGAACAAGACCGGAAGCGCCGCCGGCAGCATCAGCAGCGTCAGCGGCACCGGCCTGACGCGCACGGTCACGATCAGCGGCATCACGGGCAACGGCACGTTGGGGATTTCCATCGCCGCCGGGACCGCCTCGGACCTGGCCGGCAACCTGGCCCCGGCCGCCGGGCCCAGCGGCACGTTCATCGTGGACAACACGGCGCCCACGATCTCGATCGGCGCCCCTTCGGCGTCCTATGCGGCGGGCGGGCCCGTGACCTACACCGTGACCTATGCCGACGCGAACTTTAACGCCAGCACGCTGGCCGCGGCAAACATCACCCTGAACGAGACCGGCACCGCCGCCGGCAGCATCAGTAGCGTCAGCGGCTCGGGCCTGACGCGGACGGTCACGATCAGCGGCATCACGGGCAACGGCACGTTGGGGATTTCCATCGCCGCCGGGACCGCCTCGGACCTGGCTGGCAACCTGGCCCCGGCCGCCGGGCCCAGCGGCACGTTCATCGTGGACAACACGGCCCCCACGATCTCGATCGGTTCGCCTTCGGCAGCCTATGCGGCGGGCGGGCCCGTGACCTACACGGTGACCTATGCCGACGCGAACTTTAACGCCAGCACGCTGGCCGCGGCGAACATCACCCTCAACGAGACCGGCACCGCCGCCGGCAGCATCAGCAGCGTCAGCGGCTCGGGCCTGACGCGGACGGTCACGATCAGCGGCATCACGGGCAACGGTACGTTGGGGATTTCCATCGCCGCCGGGACCGCCTCGGACCTGGCGGGCAATCTGGCCCCGGCCGCCGGGCCCAGCGGCACGTTCATCGTGGACAACACGGCCCCCACGATCTCGATCGGCACCCCCTCGGCAGCTTATGCGGCGGGCGGGCCCGTAACCTACACGGTGACCTATGCCGACGCAAATTTCAACACCAGCACGCTGGCCGCGGCAAACATCACCCTGAACGAGACCGGCACCGCCGCCGGCAGCATCAGCAGCGTCAGCGGCTCGGGCCTGACGCGGACGGTCACGATCAGCGGCATCACGGGCAACGGCACGTTGGGGATTTCCATCGCCGCCGGGACCGCCTCGGACCTGGCTGGCAACCTGGCCCCAGCCGCCGGGCCCAGCGGCACGTTCATCGTGGACAACACGGCCCCCACGATCTCGATCGGCGCCCCTTCGGCGTCCTATGCGGCGGGCGGGCCCGTCACCTACACCGTGACCTATGCCGACGCGAACTTCAACAGCAGCACCTTGGCCGCGGCAAACATTACCCTGAACGAGACCGGAACCGCCGCCGGCAGCATCAGCAGCGTCACCGGCTCGGGCCTGACGCGGACGGTCACGATCAGCGGCATCACGGGCAATGGTTCGCTGGGGATTTCGATCGCCGCCGGCACGGCCACCGACAAGGCCGGCAACACGGCCCCGGCCGCCACCAGCGCGACCTTCATCGTGGACAACACGGCCCCCACAATCTCGATCGGCGCCCCCTCGGCATCCTACGTGGCCGGCGGGCCCGTGACCTACACGGTGACCTACGCCGACGCGAACTTCAGTTCCAGCAGCCTGGCCCTGGGAAGCATCAGCCTGGACCCGACGGGGACGGCCAACGGCACGATCGCCGTCAATGGCTCGGGCCTGACCTATACGGTCACCGTGAGCAACATCACGGGCGACGGCTCCCTGGGGATTTCTATCGCCGCCGGGACCGCCTCGGACCTGGCCGGGAACCCGGCCCCGGCCGCCACCAGCGCGACCTTCATCGTGGACAACACGGCGCCCACGATCTCGATCGGCGCCCCCTCGGCAGCCTACGTGGCCGGCGGGCCCGTCACCTACACGGTGACCTACGCCGACGCGAACTTCAGTTCCAGCAACCTGGCCCTGGCCAACATCAGCCTGGACCCGACGGGGACGGCCAACGGCACGGTCGCCGTCAGTGGCTCGGGCCTGACCTACACGGTCACCGTGAGCAACATCACGGGCAACGGTTCGCTGGGGATTTCGATCGCCGCCGGCACGGCCACCGACAAGGCCGGCAACACGGCCCCGGCCGCCACCAGCGCGACCTTCATCGTGGACAACACGGCCCCCACAATCTCGATCGGCGCCCCCTCGGCATCCTACGTGGCCGGCGGGCCCGTGACCTACACGGTGACCTACGCCGACGCGAACTTCAGTTCCAGCAGCCTGGCCCTGGGAAGCATCAGCCTGGACCCGACGGGGACGGCCAACGGCACGGTCGCCGTCAGTGGCTCGGGCCTGACCTACACGGTCACCGTGAGCAACATCACGGGCAATGGTTCGCTGGGGATTTCGATCGCCGCCGGCACGGCCACCGACAAGGCCGGCAACACGGCCCCGGCCGCCGGGCCCAGCGGCACGTTCATCGTGGACAACACGGCGCCCACGATCTCGATCGGCGCCCCCTCGGCAGCCTACGTGGCCGGCGGACCCGTGACCTACACGGTAACCTATGCCGACGCGAATTTCAGTTCCAGCAACCTGGCCCTGGCCAACATCAGCCTGGACCCGACGGGGACGGCCAACGGCACGGTCGCCGTCAATGGCTCGGGCCTGACCTACACGGTCACCGTGAGCAACATCACGGGCAATGGTTCGCTGGGGATTTCGATCGCCGCCGGCACGGCCACCGACAAGGCCGGCAACACGGCCCCGGCCGCCACCAGCGCGACCTTCATCGTGGACAACACGGCCCCCACGATCTCGATCGGCGCCCCTTCGGCATCCTACGTGGCCGGCGGGCCCGTGACCTACACGGTGACCTATGCCGACGCGAATTTCAGTTCCAGCAATCTGGCCCTGGCCAACATCAGCCTGGACCCGACCGGGACGGCCAACGGCACGGTCGCCGTCAGTGGCTCGGGCCTGACCTACACGGTCACCGTGAGCAACATCACGGGCAATGGTTCGCTGGGGATTTCGATCGCCGCCGGCACGGCCAGCGACAAGGCCGGCAACACGGCCCCGGCCGCCACCAGCGCGACCTTCATCGTGGACAACACGGCCCCCACGATCTCGATCGGCGCCCCTTCGGCAGCCTACGTGGCCGGCGGGCCGGTGACCTACACGGTGACTTATGCCGACGCGAACTTCAGTTCCAGCAGCCTGGCCCTGGGAAGCATCAGCCTGGACCCGACGGGGACGGCCAACGGCACGGTCGCCGTCAATGGCTCGGGCCTGACCTACACGGTCACCGTCAGCAACATCACAGGCAATGGTTCCCTGGGGATTTCGATCGCCGCCGGCACGGCCACCGACAAGGTTGGCAACACGGCCCCGGCCGCCACCAGCGCGACCTTCATCGTGGACAACACGGCCCCCACGATCTCGATCGGCGCACCTTCGGCAGCCTACGTGGCGGGCGGGCCCGTCACCTACACGGTGACCTACGCCGACGCGAACTTCAGTTCCAGCGACCTAGCCCTGGCCAACATCAGCCTGGACCCGACGGGGACGGCCAACGGCACGGTCGCCGTCAGTGGCTCGGGCCTGACCTACACGGTCACCGTGAGCAACATCACGGGCGATGGTTCGCTGGGGATTTCCATCGCCGCCGGAACCGCCTCGGACCTGGCCGGCAATCTGGCCCCGGCCGCCGGGCCCAGCGGCACGTTCATCGTGGACAACACGGCCCCCACGGTCTCGATCGGCGCCCCTTCGGCATCCTACGTGGCCGGCGGGCCCGTCACCTACACGGTGACCTACGCCGACGCGAACTTCAGTTCCAGCAACCTGGCCCTGGGAAGCATCAGCCTGGACCCGACGGGGACGGCCAACGGCACGGTCGCCGTCAGTGGCTCGGGCCTGACCTACACGGTCACGATCAGCGGCATCACGGGCGACGGTGCGTTGGGGATTTCCATCGCCGCCGGGACCGCCTCGGACCTGGCCGGCAACACGGCCCCGGCCGCCACCAGCGCGACCTTCATCGTGGACAACACGGTGCCCACGATCTCAATCGGCGCCCCTTCGGCATCCTACGTGGCCGGCGGGCCCGTGACCTACACGGTGACCTATGCCGACGCGAACTTCAGTTCCAGCAGCCTGGCCCTGGCCAACATCAGCCTGGACCCGACCGGGACGGCCAACGGCACGATTGCCGTCACCGGCTCGGGCCTGACCTACACGGTCACGATCAGCGACATCACGGGCGACGGCTCCCTGGGGATTTCTATCGCCGCCGGCACCGCCTCGGACCTCGCTGGCAATCTGGCCCCGGCCGCCGGGCCCAGCGCGACTTTCACGGTGGACAACACCGGCCCCACGGTAGCGACGCCAGCGAGTGCGACAATCAACCCCGTCACGGGTACGACGACCGGTCTTTCGGTACTGGGGGCCGACATTGCCACAGGAGAAGGGAGCCTGACGTACAGTTGGGCGGCGGCGACGCTGCCCACTGGGGCCGCCGCGCCGATCTTCAGCGTCAACGGCAGCAACGCCGCGAAGAGTACCACAGCCACCTTCAGCATGGCGGGGACCTACGACCTCACGGTGACGATTACGGACTCGGCGGGACTGTCGACCACCAGCAGCGTGAGCGTGACGGTGAACCAGACGCTGACGACCGTCAGCCTTGCCGGCCTGCCGCTGACCCCGACGGCCTTCGACCAGTTTGGCAATCCCCTGGCGAATCAGCCCGACATCGACGCGGGCTCGGATACAATTACTGGTCCGCTGCTGCTGGACAACAACGTAACTGTGCTTCCCGTTGCCGGCAGCCCATTGACCATCTCCGGCGGGATCAGCGGCGCGGGCGGGCTCACCGTCGGCGGGGCACCTGGTACTCCGGGTCAGGGGACCGTGATCCTTGCTGGTCAAAACGGCTACACCGGCGGCACCATAGTCTCTGCGGGCACGCTCGTCGTGGGCAACTCGTCGGCGATCGCCACAGGCACCAACCTGACGGTGGGCGCGGCGCGAGCTTCCTATTCGATCAGTCGTCCGGCGTGCCTTCACCTGCGATTGTGGCCGCGACAACCCGGGTGCCTGCCAGCTCGGTAGGTACGACCACTGTATCCAATGCCGCGACCGCTGCAATCTCCACCGTCACGAGTGCAAGGACTGGCGCGCCGGTTACCACGAATGCGGTTCTACAGGACCTGGAATCGCCGGCACCAACGGCGGCCAGTGTCGTGAAGCATGTCCCGCCCGGCGCAACTCACGACTGCCGATCGTTTGGCCAGCGGCGTTGCAGGCTCAGCAATCCGTCGCTGCCGGCGCTCTGGACACATCTGCCGGGGACCGGCTCGTTGGGCCGTCAACTGCGAAGAGGATTGCAGGGGATCTGGCCTGGTTGAGGCAGGCTGCATACAGTCCCGATAATTCGGACCAGCACCGCAAGAAAGAGGCGGCGATCCTGGCCTTAGAGGCCGTGTTTGCCCAATACGGTGGATGATCGGCATTTTCTTCCGGGAGAGGAGATGCCACAGGGGACAACGGTGACGGATTCGGCAGCGGCAATGCCGGCGGAGGAGGCAACGCAGAGGACGATAGCGGCGGATTCGGCAACGGCAAATCGGGCGGGGTGGGCATCGTAGAGGACGATGGGGGCGGATTCGGCAGCGCAGGCGGCGCGGCCGGCAAACGGTATTCCAGCAGGAGTTCCAACCGCATGCGAAGTCGCTGGTGCTCGTGCCGCAATTCGACATCGTTGAGCTGCATCGCGGCCATTGACTCCAGCAGGTCGACTAGTTCATAGGCTGTCACCTGTTGGTCCTTGAACGCCTCTCGCAGCGCCTTCTCGGTTCTTTCCATCAGCGGCCGGAGTTGCACGGAGTAGTATTCGGCCCGGGCCTGTACGTCTTGCAACTCCACGTAAAGGGCCGTGGCATCGCTGACGGTGGTCACCTCGATCAAGTCCTGCCTGGCACAATTGGTCCGCAGCATGGCTACGCCTTCGGCGATGTGCCCCTGGTTCCGGTCGAAGAACGGCAGATCGACTTGAACTCGGCCGCCCCACCTGTCGTCGGTGACGCCGCTTAGATCGCTCCTGTAGCGGGGACCGATCTTGAGGTTGGGGACGGCATTCCATTGCTCGAGCGAAAGTTCTTCCCGGCTCTTCTCGATCGCAGTCCTGGATTCGGCCAGTTCGGGCGCCACCTGGCGGACTCGGGCCTGCATGACGGCCACGGGTGCGAAAGCGATCGGCTGGACGGCCAACTGGCCGTCGACGGCGGGCGGCGTACCGTCGGTCGCTCCCACGGCACGGGCCAGCCGCACCTTCGCCTGGTCCAATTGGGCCGCCGTGTTCTGACGCGACAACTCCAGCCGGCTCGCCAACAACTGCGTGAGAACGACGCTGCGGAAGGGTGTGGCGGCAATGTTGAACCGGTCCTGTTGAATCCCCGCAAGCTGGTTGCCCAACCCGCTCAACTGGCCATACAGCGCGTAAAGTTCCTGCAGGTAGAGCACTTCGACCGCGGCGTCGGCGGCCTCCGTGAGGATCAGTTTCGTATCGCGGCTCATGGCCAATTGGGCCTGGCAGACGCCGCTCTCCGCCGCGGCCGTCCGCAACTCGCGCTTCGGACCAATCGGCAAGGTGAACATCAGCCGCGTGTTGAGCAAGGGCTCGCCCGGCGAGTTGCTTGAATCGAGCGTGTCGACCGTCAACTCGGGATTAGGCAAGAGCCGCGCGGTCACGATACGGGCCCTGGCGGCCTCGACTTCGTATTGGCGGACGCGGAGCAGCGGATGGTGCTGCATGGCATACTGCAACACGCCGGCAATGGCCTGTTCGGCCCGCCCGCCGCTGGCCGGCACGAACGATTCGGGTATGCTGAGGGGCGCCGTCTCGGTGGACAGCGGCGCGGCGGCCGGCAAAGGCGTCGGTTGCGCGGCATTGCCCGGCGAGTTCAAGCCCTCACCCCCTGCCCCTCGCCCGGAGGGAGATGGGAGCTTCTGCGAATCGGCAAGCGGTGCAGCCGCCGGAGTCGCGAGCAGGGGCGCCGTTGCGACAGGACTCGAGTACGACGCGAGCATGATACCGGACGCCGGCATCGTGCAAGACGCGGAATCTGTGCTAGGCACAGGACTTGTGTAGGAGGCAGGTATTGTGGTCGCAGGCGTCTGGCCGGCTGGTGCGCTGGCCGTGGGCAAGATGGATTCGGACGGAGGCGCCACGGGATTCGTAGCCACAGGGCCCGTCGCCGTGCATGAGGCAAGCAGCACGGCGGCGCCTGCTGCCAAGACCCAACTCGTAACGACAAGGCGCTGGCCGGGACCTCCATTCCGGAAGCCGCAGTTCGATCCTTCTGCACCCATAGGATACTTTCGCTCGCTCTCGAAGGCCGGAAATTCACGACAGGTTTACCGAACGGCAAAACACGGCAAGAAAAGGCGAAGGCCGTCGTCGCATTTTAATACTCGGCAAATTGCGCAAGAAAAATCAATCAAAGCGAGATTGACGGCAGCCTTTGATAGCATTGAATGCAGTGCATTCTTATCAGATTTCGGCTTCGTCGGCGTGCATGAAGACCGAGATATTGGCCAGGCCGTCGACCTTGACCAGCGCGGCTTGCAGCTCGTCGACCCGGCCCGGGTCGCGCAACAGCACGCGGTATGCCATGTCAACGCCGCCGTCGTTGGCACGCCGTTCGTTGATCAACTCGGCATTCTTGGCGTGGAAGCCCATCACATGTTTGAGATTGCGGTTGGTGGCCACAATGTCGCCGCTGACGCGGAGCGTCACGACGGCGTCATAGCGATGCCGGGTGCCGAAGGAGACCAAGCGCAAGTAAAGGAACGCACCCCCGATGCCCAGGGCGCCCAACAACGCGGTCGAAAACCGCATCGTGCCGACGGTCATCCCTTCCATGACGGTCCACAAGATGAACGTGGTGTCGCGGGTGTCCTTGAGGACGTTGCGGAAGCGGATCACGCCAAAAACGGCCAGCAGACCGAAAGCAATCAACAGATTCCCCGCCATCACGACCATCATGACGGCAATGATCACCGGCAGCGCTGCGATCGAGGCAACGAAAGTCCGCGAATAGGAAATCGCCTCGTGCGACCACATATAGACATAGCCGATGAAATTCCCTATGGCAAACGCAAGGGCCATGACGAAAACGATGGTCGACGTGCCGCCGACGAAGGTCGGGCCGTAGTCGCTGTTGAACAGGATCGAAATCCAGTCGTTGTTCATTGCGATCAGTCTCTTCTTGCCGAGGGAAACAGGAAAGGGGATGGTTGCGCAAGGACAACGCGGAGCAGTTTACCCAGCTCCCCCAACTCCCATCATAATCACCCGGCCCGCGAAATGCAAGAACCAGTTCACCGCGAGAAGGACAAACTGATGAAATAGCCGTCGATCAGGAGACTTTGGGCGGGCCGATTGACCTGGACCAGATTGAACCAGTCGCTCATTTCGAAAGCGGCGCGAAGTTCCCACGGGCCGCTGGCGTAGGCGACCCCGGCCGCCGCCTCGAAAACGGGCACCACGACGGCCGTGTTGCCCGATACGTCGATAGTGATCCCGGCGGCCGGATCGACTTCATGCTGGCGGGTCTGGAAGTCGGCCACCAGGACCGACTCGGCGCCTCGGGCGAACGCCCGGAGTCCGCAGGGCGCTCGCCACTGCATTTCGGCGCCCAGGCGGACGCCTTCTCCATCCATGTTGTTGGGAAGATTGACACTGCCGGTCCCGGCAGCGTAGGTATAGGAGCTATTGAAATTCTGTTCGATCTTGGCCCAGCGGAAACCGCCGAACGCCGTGAATCCCACGCAATCGTTGAGGCACGAGCTCCATTGGGCCTCGAAGTCCTGGATATTGAGCTGCAGGCTGCCGTCGGCTTCCACCGAATTCATCGGCACTTTCACGGTCTGGCCGCTGCTGAGAAAGCTCTGGGTGGCGAGCAACTCCGGATTTCCCGTGAGCGTGGTGTTAACGGTTTCCGCATTCTCGTTGCGAAAATAGGTGTAAGTCCACGCCACGTTCCATCCGTTGCCGAAACGATAGCCGAGCCCGGCGCGACAGCCGGTGGCCCGATCGAAATCCAACGACTGAGTTGCCACGGGCACGGCCGTGTTCGTCGTGCCCACGAAGGAGGCGAAATCCATGCCCGACCGCTTGGCCGACCAGTTCAGGTAGTCCAGATTGCCCATCAGGCCGGGCCGATTGCACAAGAGCCAATCGTCGACGGGACCGGAAGCCTCGGGCACCGGCAGGAGGAACCGCTGAAACCAGGGCGTCTCGCCCGGCAGCCCTGAGGGGGCCGTGCCTGTGGTGGAACTGGCCGTTGAACTGACCGTCACAGTCCCAGCATTCGTCGCCGCCTGTGCGGCGGCCGGTGTCGCCGCAGGCGTGGCGATAGGCTCAGCGGCTGGCATCCCGAGATTCAAAGCAATAATCGAGAAGCCACCCGATTGGTTGTTATCGGCACGATTCTGACCGTAAACCGTGGAACTGTAACAGCTTGCGGCAACGGCCAGGAGGGCCGCAATATATCGGCCTTGGACCATGTTCCCCCCTTTACTCTGCGATACCGCTGTTCGGAAATAACGGCCGCGCAAGAGAAATCGGCATTTTCGGTCGTGCCGATTAGGAAAACCTCGCCGACGGCGGGAGGTTTTACGGACCACCTGCCAGAACACTACGATGTACGTCAGGCCGACCACGACCATGGCTACATGGCGCCCGACATGGTGCCCGAGCCTGACCTTGTCCTCTTGAGAGTCAGGCTGGAAAGCCTGACGTACTGCTCAATCGTAGCCGACCATGACGAGCCGCTGTTCTTCCTCCGGCAAGGGCAGCTTGCCCCATTGAAGTTCCATTGAATCAATACACGCAGCATATTTGCACATAAACCGCCGCTGCAGGTTGAAGTAGCGGACCATGTCGTACATCCAGCGGGGCGGGCGCTCTTCGTACTTCAGTTCGAGAACCACTCCGTCGAACGGCAAATAGTAAGGCCACCTGTCCGGTCTGGGCGGAATGGCCCGTTCGGGGGCGGTGAATTTCCCCATGCCGTGGCCCTCGTACCCCATCCCCTGAACGAAACTCGGCAGTCCGAGTCCCTGAACTGGGGTGGCACTCACGTGGCGGTCGAACGTAACCCTCAGCTCCTCGTCGTTCTCACCCTCGTAGATCTCCCGCAGATAGGAGGTGTAGATCATCGGTTGGGCCTTCACCGCGTTGCACAAGCTCCAGAACTTGTAGTACACATCCAGTCGGCGCTTGCCATGCACCATTCGCGACGGATCGGGCCATGTAGCCGGGTTAGGCCAGCCCGAGTTGAGGAAGAACTCCACCGCCTCGCGGCTGAGCATAGCCCGATCCTTGCAAATAACGTCCATCACGCGCCGTTTGATCTCGAAGAAGGCCGGCCGCTCCCAGTGGTCGTCATAGCAGCGGATCCGCAGTTTGATGCGGTTCAGGTGTCCGAAATAGGCCTGCCGAAAAAAGATAAAATCCGGCGAATCCATGTAAATGCTCATCACCGGATGGCCGCGGGTCGGGCGCTCCTCGCCATTGTGGACCGAAGGCCGGAGAAACGCCCGGCAGTAGTCGGCCACGGCGATGGCCCGCTCCTCGTCGATCACATATTTCAGTTCATAGCGGCCAGCTTGTCCCATGATGGCTCCGAATCTCTCGTTCTCTCTCGGTTCTCAGCACGGCTGTACACTTTATGATAATTCACACCCGAGAAAATGCCAAACATTGTTTCCGGCGGTGCACGGCAAGATTCCCTGGACGGTCAGCAAACGAGTGAACATTCTCCCTTTCGCGGAGATCACGGTATGAGCTTTTTTTCAACCTGCACCGTGCCCATGAGGCCGTCGAAATCACGATACCAGAGTACTTCGGCATCATTCATTCCGACATGCTGCCGACATCGGTTGATGGCGCTCCCCTTCCAAAGCTTGATCTTGTCGTCTTGATAAAATGCGCATACCTCGCCGTTGGGGGAGAAGACGACATCTGTTGCGCGGGTTGCCTCCAATACCTGGGACGTGGACTTTCTTCCCCTCGCGCCGGAAATAATACTGCGCCGTGTCCGTGTCCAAATAGTATCCATGTCGGCCCGCGTACCGGAAGGGATTGGTTGTCGGGTTCTCCGCGCCGGTGTCCACCGCCTCCCTGAAGGCCGTGTTACAGTAGCTGTCGGTGAAGTTGCCGTTTTCGTCCGTCAGAAGCTGGGTCGAGCCTAGGCCGTCGTAATTGCGTCCCCGGATTTCCCTGCTCGTCTCACTTTCCTATTGGAATCAGGGCGACACGTACGCCTAGCATATAGTTAACTTCCTCGCGTCCACCGATTTCGCGGGTCGCCGAACTGCAGCCCGCCGCCGGAGATTGCCAGCAACCGCCCCGGTACACATGGTACGAGCCCGTCGTGGGACCGGTTGGATCATCCAATGGCGACCTCTTGTAATACTCCCCACCGAACCAGTCCTCGCACAATTCCCGCACGTTTCCGGCCATGTCGTATAGCCCCCAGGCATTCGGCCTCTTCTCGCCGACAGGGTGCGTGCTGTTGTCTGAATTCGCGTCGTACCAGGCATAATCGCCCAGTTTCTTTTCGTCGTCCCCGAAGTAGAATCTCGTCGAACCTCCGGCGCGACAGGAATATTCCCATTGCGCTTCGGAGGGCAACACAAACTTCCCGCGATGCGCGCCGAACTTCGCATTGAGTTTCTCAAGGAAGTGCTGGCAGTCCTTCCAAACGATCTGCTCGACCGGTTTTTTCGGACCTTGGAATGCACTCGGGTTGTTGCCCATCAAACATTCCCACTGTTCCTGCGTCACCAAATACTTGCCGAGGTAGAAGCGCTTGGTGATCCGAACGCGATGTCGAGGCTTCTCGTTCTCGAAAGCCCCTTTCTCCGAATCGGGCGCGCCCATCATGAACTCACCCGCCGGGATCAGCACCATCTCCAGCTCGATGCCTTTGCCGATGTCCACCGTGAGTTCCTTCGGCGGGCTTTTCGTCTTGCCATCCGTCTTGGGTTCTGCGGCAGTTGCCACGGCAAGGCTGCCAACCACCACCATGACCACCAGCGCGACTATCGATACTCGTCGGAACATGGGCCAAACCTCCTTTACAGAAGCCAGTTGCGGCCGATCGCGACGCACGCTACACAAGGCCGAAACCGGGCCGCTCCATCCAGTTTATCGGCGGCTCTTGGTGGTCGTCAATCACCTGCCATGCCGCCTTCGGGCGGTAGCACCGCGATTTTCTCTTAGCCATGAGCAACACCCTACCACCGCGAACCACGGTTCCTACCGATCGACCGGCGTCGAGGACCGGTGGCGGGCACGTCAGTCAGTGGGTGATGCGGGTGATCTTGCAGTTGGGGAGGGCCTCCTGTGAGAGTAGGCGAGGTAATCGATGGACTGGCGCTGTCGGTAATCGATGGACTGGACATGTTTGGAGAGGGGTTCAAGTACCGGTGGCCTCTTCTCTGTTTGGGGGCGGTTGCTACCAGCGATGTATCCAGGGGACGTCCATGCCCAGTGCGCGACAGAGATCGATCGCCGCTTGATAGAGAGGCAACTTGGTGGCCGCCGCCCACAGCTCAAGCTGATTGCCTTGGCTGTGACAGCGATGGCAATGGTAACGACCGATCGCCACGTTCACGGAGAAGCAACGATGACGACCGGGCCTGGATTCGTGCAGGGGACAACCTCCGTACCATTGGTCGCCCGTTCGCCGGCAAGGCATGAAGCCGAGCAAGTCGAGTACCTGCTTCATGGCGATCTGCGTGCGAAGCTTGTCGAAGTCGACCCCTGGCATGGTTTTGGCGCTGTCTGCGGCTTTGACTTGATGGAAGAATGGCCGTTCCGTTCCCTCTAATCTCTATAGGGGGAACGGGAACGGCCTCCACTGACTCAGTCGATACGCTGCCAACCGGTAGGCGTGCGGCGAACCCTGCCGGCCTGCTCCAACGCCCCAAGGGCCTCGCCCAGGCGTTCGTTTTTCACAGCTAGCGCGGCGCGGAGCTTGCCGCGACTCTGCACAACGCCCGTAGTCAGCAGCGTCAGTACCTGCTCCTGGAGCGTCCTCCATTGCTGGCCCTCCATCCCCGCCACGACCTCCAGATGGGCGGTCTCGGCGTTGGTGGCCACAAGCTGCAGATAGACCGGTGGCGAGGCTGGCGCCGCGCGGTGCTCGTTGGACAACACCAGCCGCTCCCGACCCGCAAGCGGGTGCCCCCGACGGAGGTAGAGGTTGGAGTCGCCGAAGGCGTGCAGGTCGCTGGAGCCGCGCAGCCCCTGGCCGGCGGCCACTCCCCCCCCGGCGTTCTTGCGGGTGTGATGCACCAGCACCACCGAGAGGTCCAACTGCCGCTGCAACGAGCGGAAGTAGGCCAATAGCCCGGCCACTTCGCCGGCGTTGTTCTCGTCGATGCCGTGGAGCCTCACCAGCGGGTCGAGCAGCAGCAGCCGGGGCCGCAACCGCTTGGCCGTTTCCAACAACCGCCCACGGTGCGGATCGCGGTCCAACCGCAACGTAGGGGCGGTGATTACGTGGACCTCCACCCCGGCCAGATCGAGCCCGCGATGGCGGGCCATGCCCGCCACCCGCTCGCGGACCACCGGCAAGGCGTCCTCGGCGAGATAGACCAGGACTGGGCCGGCCTGCGGGACCGCGTACTTACCCAGGCAGGGCGTGCCGGTGGCCACGCTCAAGGCCATGTCCAGCCCCAGCCAGGTTTTGGAGCACTTGGGGGCGCCGCCGATCACGCCCACCGACGATTCGCCCCAAAGCTGCTCGATCAGCCAGCGTTGTGTCCGGTCCTCGCAACGGATCTCTCCCACCCGGACCACGGGAAGCAGTTGATTGCATTCCGAGACCACCGTTAGGCCCTCGCTTTCTTCTTTGCCGCTGGGCGTTGGGGATGGAAGAGTTCCAAGTAGAACTTTTCGTCGAGCTGCGCCACTTCCTGCGCCATGCCGTAGGCCAGCAGTTCGCCCCCCATGGTCATCAACAGCCGGTAGTTGCCGGCGCAGTGGTCGACCAGGGCGTCCTGGAGTTGGGTCGTCATGAACGTGGCGTTGCCGGCCTTCGTCAAGGCGTGGCGCAGCAGTTCGGCGAGTTCCTCCCGCGAGGCAGGCTCGGTCAAGAGCCGCGTGCGGATCCTCGTCCCCAGGGGAACGAGGTCCGCCTGCCGCAGACGCTCCGGCAACCGCCCATCCCCGCAGAGGACCACCGTCAACAGCGATGCGGCGTCGAAGTCGGCGCTGGCCAGCAGCCGTAGTTCGGCAAGCACCTCGGAGTTCATCTCCTGGGCCTCGTCGATCAGCAGCACCGGCTTGATCCGCGCGGAGGCCACGTGCGCCCTCCAACGCTCGCGGAGGGCCTTGAATCCGCCCCAGCGGTTCAAGGGGCTGAGCTTCACCGAGAAGATGTCGCCCAACTCGCGGTAGAAGTCGCCGCTTTTCGACTGCGGCCGCTCCACTACGCCCACCACCACGTCGCGGAGCGGGGAGAGGCGTTCGGCCACGATCCGCAAGGCCACCGACTTGCCGGTTCCCGACTCGCCCGAGATCAGGGCGAAGCCTCCCTCCTGGACCAACTGTTCCACGCGCCAGGCGAAACTCTCGATCTTGGCGGTCACCAGCAGGGCCTCGCTGGGCAGTTCCGGCGAAAAGGGGTTCCATTTCAGCCCCCACAGGGAAAGCAGTTTCTTGGCGTTCATGATTCGCCTCCTTTCTCAGCAGGGGGATTCTTGGGCAGGTAGGCCGGCGGCAGTCCCGTGGCGGAATACTCTTCGAGGATCTTCTTCAACAGCGGCGGCAACGGCTTGTCGCGATCCGCGCCGCCGGGGCACCCCGGGTACCCGCTTGCGGGTGGCGGGTTGGCGGGCGTGTCTTGCAGAGGTGGCCCGACAAAAGGCCGATGGGCATCGGCGTTGGCCGTGCGGTCCTGTGGATAGAGGGGGGCCAGGACGGTCCCGTTGCGGGGATCGACCAGATCGACCCGGCCGAGGTCCCAGCGGGCGTAACGCACGGAGACGTCCTGGAAGTGGCGGAAGCGGGCCGGGACCTCGAACCGCACGCCCTCCACCGAGATCGTGCCGTCGCTCTTGCGCTGGCGACGCTTGCTTTCCAGGCGGAAGGCGTCGCGAAGGGCGTTGCTCGTGGGACTCGTGCGGAGGACATCCGCTGCCTGGGCGAACCGCTGCAAGGGGGAGCAGCCGGTCTCGCGGTGCACGGCGCGGTGGTACTCAATCTCTGCCCAGGCCTGGCTGGCCTGGTTGAGGAAGTCCAGGGAAAGCTCGACGCAGCCGTCGAGCATCTCCATCAGGCGGCCCTCCAGTGTCGCCCAGAAGACCTCCTGCTTGCCGTTCTGGTAGGGACTGTAGGCAGCGTCTTCTCGTGGACGATCCCCAGCCGCAGCAGACCTTCGCCCACCTCTTCAGCCACCATCGCCGCGCCGTTGTCGGTCAATAGGGCGCGGGGCAGGCCGCGTTTTTGGATCGCCTGGGAGAGTCCGTGCACGAGGTCTTCGGCGGTCTCGGAAAGGTACCATTGGAGGTGACAGCAGAGTCGCGAATGGTCGTCGAGGATGGCCAGGGCGATGGGGCACTGCCACTGGCCTCGGGCGGTGAGGACCTTTCGCGAACTGTGATGGAAGTCGAGATGCCAGAGCGACCCCACGTACTCGGCTTCGTAGCTGCGGACCTCCCGGTTCTCGCGTCGCTCGGCGGCAACGGCCTCGCCTGGGCGGCCCTTCGGCCGCACGCGCGGCTGGCGCAACAGGCCGTGGGCCTGCATGTACCGCCGCACGGTGCAATACGAGCGCAGGGAGCCCATGGCGGGCTTGGCTGCTACCGCCGCGGCCAGGTTGTCGTAGTGCAACTGGTAAGTCCACTCCTTGTGGTCATCGTATTGCTTCAACAGATGCTGGACTTGCTCGGCGGCCAGCGACACCCGGCCGCAATCCTTGCGCACGGCGCGTCGCAGGACGCGCAGGGGATCGTCCTTCTCGCGCCGCGCGGTGTAGTACCAGCGCTCGATGGTGGCGGTCGCGAAATGGGCTTCGTTCCCATTGACCGGATGCGTCCAAGCCTTGGCGGCAAGGGATTGGAGAGCGGCCTTGAGTTCTCCCCGCCCAGGCGGCGCGCTCAAGAGCGAGCCCACCACGGAGAAGCGGAAGCGTGCCCAGAGGGCCGCAGTCGATGGATCGGATTTTCGGGTCATCATGTCTCCTCGGAAAAAGGAAGTAAAGCTGAAAACGACTGTCAAACCCTTACCTACCTTGGTCCGCCGGGACCGTCGAGGAGTGTCTTCTGCGGGCGGGCCGCGGTCAGCGGGAAACCTCGATTCCCAAGCCCCCGGTGATGGTGATCGGCGAGAGAAACAGCAGCAGCCGGCCCCAGTCCTGGCAGGGATCGTCACCAACGAGAAAGACATCCAAGAGCGATCGTGGAAGGGTGACGCTTGCCAGAGCCGGCACGAAGCGACTACGCGCGAGCTTCCAGAACCCCGTCCGGGGAAAGTGCTCTTGCCAAAAGACCTGCCAGCCGGCGATGGTTCGCCGGTCGGCGCCGAAGAGTCGGGAAAGCTCGCGGACTCGCCGCGGAGAAGGCCCCTGCCGCATGGCCGCAACCAGGACCACCACGGCACCGAGGTAAACCTTCCGGCCGAGAAACCGAACCGATGGCGGTGTCATCCTCTTGCGACAACCGTCCCGATCGCAACAGAAGCTGAGCCTCAAGCCGTATGGCTCGGGGAGATTATCGCTACCGCGAGGCTTGCGGGGATACTTGGCCGAGTGCAACCGGCCGCCGCACGGGCACGCCTTCTGGCGGGCATTGTTGGCGAGGTCTTGGTCGATCGAAAGAAGAAACGCCCAGAAGCTGGCGTGGCAAGGCAAATTATGATACAAAGCAGAGTACTCCGGTATGCTGGTAACATCCAGGAGTACACCCCTCGGGAACCTCGATCAAGTGATCAGGCTCTCCGAGGGGATTTTCAGTGACAACCTCACCAAACTTGCTCAGGAATCGCCGAATCCCCGGCGATTATCTTGCGCCCTCATCCTGGAGCTTGGCGACACCTTCGTCGGTGACCTTCGTGTCGGCGAGGTCCAATTCTCTGAGTTTGGTTAGCCCGGTCAAATGCTTTAGCCCATCATTTGTGACCTGTGGGCAGGCAAGCATTAGCTCTCGAAGTTGCGTCAACCCAGCGATTCGTGTTAATCCTGCATCTGTGACTTGCGTGTCGCCAATAAGCAGCCATTTGAGATGCTTCGGTTTCGCAACGTGAGCCAAGTCAGAATTCGTTGCTTGCGTGCCCGACGGGAAGACGACGAAGGACACATCTGTGAAAAAATCGTCTCCCAACATTCTGCGCAGCCGAGCCGGCTCCGGTGGCGGGATGATTGTCATGCTGTCGCCGTCGAAATGACCCACTTGATAATACCCCCAATCGCCGCCCAAGTTTGCAACCGCCTCCACTGCCTCCCTCTGCTCCCTCGCTTTCTTTATCTCCACCGCCAACCAGCTACACGGCAGGGCAACCGCCACCGTCAAGACCAGCAGCGACCGAATACTGAACTGAAACCGCCATCGAAAGATCAAGGCAACCGCGAACCACACAAGCACCACCACCATCGCCAGCCCGACCGCAGCCACACTCGTCAGCACCGCATAGCCCTTGTGCCACCCCAGCCAGCCGAACCTTTCCGAGAGCCACAGAAGCACCTCGACGGCCAGCAACGCGAGGACGAAGCGACCGGGCGTGAGGCGGTAGAAGCGGGTTCGAGATTTGATCGTGTCGTTCATGGCGGCATCATAACCGTTCCAGGCCCATTCATTCATCTTGCGAAACCTGCGATGCCTGCCGTTCAGAATTCTGGGGGAGGTTCGTTCTTTCGTATTTGTCGACCAAAGCCGCAATGACCAGTCCGGCGAGGAGACCAATGATAGCAAGCATGAGGAACACAAAAATACTCGCTTCGGGTTCCCCCGAAACTGGCGGTAGTCGTGCCACATGTTCCCGCCAATCACCGTAAGCGATGCCAGTCGCGACGGCTCCGCCGATGATAGAAACTCCGAATGCTCGCCTACCGCGTCGGTACGCCCGAGTGATAATTGCTGGAATTGCGGCAGCCAGCGGCAGTAGTACCAGAGATGTCGGCGTCCAGGTCACGATGCCCAGCACGAACGCACAGGCCGCCGTCAGCCCCAGTAGAAAGGCGATGCTGAACTGGAACTTTGGCTTTCGTTGGTCCTTCGCGATTGTAGGCTGATCGGAGTTGCTCATCTCGACGAATCCACGTCTTCTCGACCTCTAATCGTTGGCCGCTCTGCGTGTCCCGCTACATCGGCTCCCGCTTCTTCTCGGTGTTCAGTTCCGGTCCGACCTTCCGCCGCTTATAGGTCACGCTGTACTCGACCCGTTGCTTCTTACCGGGCGTCAGGTCCATGAAATACTTCACGTGCTGCTGATCGACCCGTTCCACGCGGCCGGAGACCGTGTGCAGATCGACATACGCTCCGGCCTCGTTGCTCGTCCAGCCCTTGGGCGGTTCAGCTTCCGAGCCCCAGAGCACGACGTTCGCGTCGAACTGCCGCTCGACCTCGGTCTTGGCCACGACCGGCTTGCCCGAGACCAGCTCTTCCTCGTAGAACAGAGTTTCATCGTAATCCACGAGGTCGTAGTAGAGCACGAATTCGTTGTCCAGCCGCCGTTTGTACTGCCGGGCGACAACGTTGCCGACCTTCTGGTCCTTCACGCGGCGTTGGATCGTGATGTCCTTGTCCGGCCCGACGTTGACTTCCACGCGATCGCCGATAGGCACGTACTTGGTCTCGGTGCCACCGACGTAGGCGAGATCGTGGTTCTTGTATTCCGAGAAGAGCCTGACGGTGCCGTTGGGCAGGGGCGAGAGCCCGAGATTCTCCATCGAGGGGAGCTTCTTCTCTTTGCCCTGGTCGTCCAACAGCTTGACGTTCTTGAAGCGGTAGAACTTGGTGAAGTGATTGCGATCGGCAATCGCGGAGCGTGCATCGGTACGTGCGAAAACGTGATCGCCGCTTTGATAGACCGCTAGACCCGCACCCTTTATACTGCGACATGCTGCCCAAGAAGGGGCAACCGCCACCGCCTTTACCGCCCCAACATACGTGCCATTGCCGCTCCGGCGGACGTCGAATACCTGCCCTTCGCGAACACCATCATCTGATCCAAGATTGATTTCGACCACGTCGGATGCCGCTACGGTGGTAATCTCCCCCTTCGAACGGTCAGAAAGCTTGCACACCGCTTCCAGGGGGATTTCGGTTGCTTTTAGGGCGACCAGACGCTTGGGTTCTTTGTCCTTGATGTCCTCGCGGCCTTCGATGGTGAAGAGGAAGTATTCGGAGAGACCTTGCTTGATGACTTGCTTGGGCTGTTCCTTCTTGCCGTCCCTGCCTTCCTCCAGTTGTTCGACCCATTTATATCGTGCGTCCATATCAACACGTGGTAATTCATATGCGGATCGTGGCGAGTCGGTCGTCGTCGTGGCTCTTCCCAACCGCCACGGTGCCGGCATCCTCGCCAGATCCGCGATCTTCTCCACCAGGTTGATCTTGCCCACCACGAGTCGCGTCTGGGCGTTATCGTACACCTCGCCCGAGCCATTCGTCACCCGCACGAAGCCGGTCACCGCCAGCTTCGTCTCGTCTTCGTTGGCGATGCCCACGTAATCGGCGGCCCAGGTAATCCCGCTCGTGAAATACCTGATCTCGACGGGGATCTTGCCGGCGATCTGGCTCTTGATGTTCCATTGCAGGGCGTCGTTGCGGCCGGCCGGAAAGGTGGTATCGACCAGATCGACCTTGTCCTGCTTGTCGAGGATGCGGAACTCGATGGAAGTCGGGTCGATGAGCGTATTGGCCGAAGAGAACTGGATGCGGTTGACGCCCTCTTTGACCGTGAGCAGGCGGTGCTCGCGGACCATGGTGATGTCTTCGGAGTTGTAGATCGTAAGCTGCGTGGATTCGCGGCTGGGCAAGGTCACCAGATCGACGGCGGCCTGAGCCCTTGCCAAGAGGGCCAGCAGGAGCAGAAGCGGCCAGAATATGCGGCGGAGCATGATCGGTTCCCTTCGGAAGACTACTTCTCTATCGTACTACGGAGACGGTGGGTGTGCCAGGAGCCCTGGAATAGACGAGCGGCGGCACAGGCGAGGAATTATCAGGACGGGCGTCAGAGCCCGGCAATGCCCTCGCGACAGCCGATCACCGACCAGGCCGCGGCACGCACCACGGTGCCGTTCTTGGGTCAGCGCCGCCAACACGCGGACGCCGGCGCCTTGCATGCGGCTCAGGACCCGTTCCCAGCGATATTTGCATCACCCTTGCAGGTCGGCAACCCTTGAGGTATTCTGAATATCCGATGGCGAGAGCTCAAATGCGAATCAAACGACCATTCACTATCATAGTTTTGTTTGTCGGCATAGGGGGAGTAGTCTGCGTTTGGTGTCTTCTGGACTTTTTTACTGGAATGTCGCACATCCGGGTAATCGAGTGGGAGATGAAAAAGCCCGAGGTGTACGAGGCGGTTGCCGAGACGTTAATCCTTTACTGCCAGTCGGACAAGAAACTAATCCCCGAGGACCTCGGGTACGCCTGGCTTCCTGCGGAACTGCGCAAACTCGGCCATGGACGGGTGAAAGTGAACGCCAAGCATGCTCGCATTGAAATGGGCGGAGGATTCTATCACTTCGGGTATATACTTGAGCTGGACGAGCAGGCGTCGACCCAGCAAGCCAACGTCTGGCATCTTCGCATGTATCGTGAAGACAGGGATGAAGCCACCCGCCTCTGCACGAAATCGGTTCCACCAACGAGCCGTTTGTCTGCCGACGCACTGCTGGCGCGGGTTCTCGACGGCTACAATGAGCTGATTACCCAGAGTGCTGCGGATGAGGACGACCAAGCGGCGGCATGGGAAGGCAAGATCCAGCTCTTTCTGCATTTCGATAAGGTCCCCGAGGCCCGGAACGCGTGCAAAGACATGCTGGACAAGATGCCCAGCAACTGGTGGGCGAATCTAGTGTGTGCGCTGGTGACGGCCGAAGAAAAAACCAGCGAAGACGGAGAGCGTTTCCTTTCGGCGTGGGTGAAGAAGAACCCCAACTTCTTCAGTTACTTGGATCTCGCCTATTATCATCAGTTGCATAGCCAGCCGAAGAAGGCGGCAGAGGCCATGATGAGGGCAACGGACTACGATGCCGATTCGACATTGGGGCACGGCGGTAATTGCGAATACCGCGGATACTCGGCCGCAATGTACGCATTCCACAGTGGCGAGTATCAAACGGTTATCAAGCTGTGCGACAAGCTGCTGGCGGTGACCATCAACGGCACCTATGCAAAGCCAGTCGTCTGTCTCAGAGATGCAGCCCAAGCGAGGATTCAGGGCGAGAAAACTGAGGTAACCTGGGCAGACGGCACAACCCCATTCGATCCATTTGAGTACAATGTCGACATCGACAAACTACTGCAACATTCCGTCGACCATCCGCTTCGACAGCCGTGAGAATCGTAAATGGAGGTTCGCCGATTCTGGCCAAATGATGCCGGCGGTTCAAAGACCAAAGACCTGAACCGGGGCAATTCTGCTTTGCAACTCGACCGCCTCAACCTCGGCCACGAACCGGCCGTTTGTTGTCGCCCAGGACGACCGCCACAATGGTGAACACAGCGTGTCGGCTGCCATCAATACTCGTAGGCTGCCATCAATACTCGTAGGCTGCCATCAATACTCGTAGGCTGAACTAGAACCAGCGGCGATTGGGCTTCGGCACGGCGGCTTGTGAATCTGCGATGCTCATGGTATCTTGCTCGCCGCCGCCAACGGTTCGTCCACCCGCCGCCGCCCCGGGCTGAACTAGAACCAGCGGCGATTGGGCTTCGGCACGGCGGCTTGTGAATCTGCGATGCTCATGGTATCTTGCTCGCCGCCGCCAACGGTTCGTCCACCCGCCGCCGCCCCGGCCGGAGCGTCCAGCGTCGAGCCGCGCTCAATTCTACCGCGCCGCGGCGGCCGGCACCACGTCAAGGCGTGCCCGCAGGGCCTCAGCGGGCGGGCGCTGCTGGGCACGGCAGACTGTAGCACACCGGCACACGCGATTGCTTCCCTGGCAGCGCTCCAGCAAGGACCGCCCCAGGACGGCCCCGGGCGCGACCCAACCGCAGCCTGAGCCGTGCGGGCGAGAATCGGCTCCATAACCCTTCATTGTCGCAACAATCGGGAGCAAATCGGATTCATTTCGCTTCCACGGCCACTTTGTGATGGAAAAGCTCGCCCAGCTCCAAGGCCACAAAGGGCCCGGACGACGCGGGCGGAGTACCGCTGGCCAGACGCAAACGCAGGGATTTCGGCTCGAAGACCATGGATTGCGTCGTGTCTTGGCCAAGGTTCACCGCGTGGAGCGCGGAAGCCACGTCGCGCCAGGTAAAGGGCTGTGTCCGCTGCCATTGCCGCTGGAGAGTGCGACAACCGAGTAATCTCACCTACGTGCCCTCGCCCAGTCGGCTGGCAACCTGTTGCGCGTCGTCGCGGACCTGCCCCAGCGCTTCGATAAGGCCAACTGAGGTCCCGTTATCGCGGAGCGCCGGAAACAGTTTGTCAACCTCAATCACGATGTTGCGTCCCTTCTCGCTCACCGGCGCGGTTGACGAGTGTTTTCACGTCCCAAAGCGTCGCATCGCCGTTTACGCCACCGACTGCCAGGGTCTTGCCGTCCCTAGAAAATTGCAGCGACGATACAATGGTTCGAACCGCTTCATGCGCCACGCGGCCCTCATTGGCCAACGAATCCCAAAGCACCACGGCAGGCCCAGGCCGCGTGACGTTCCGGCCCGATTTCACGTCCCATAGAATGAGTTCGAAGCTACCGGATGCCAACAGGTTGCCGTCGGGGGAGAATGCCAGGCAAACCCCACCCCGATAGTGTCCGATTAGTTCGTGCAGACGCTTCCATGTGCGGGTATCCCATAACTGCACGGTTCCATGGTGCTTCAGGCCAGACGCAGTCGCCAGCAAACTGTCATCGGGCGAGAAAGCAACAGTCGAACAAATCTCAGGTTGCCCTTTCAGTTCGGCCAATCGGGTCGCTTTCGGGACATCCCAGACAAACGCTAATGCGTCGCGGGCGTAAGCCGTGCCCGCAGCGATCATCTTGCCGTTGTTGGAAAACGCAATCGAACGGACCGGGCCCATGTAGCCGCTGAGGTTCGCGATGGTCTGGCCAGATGCAATACTAACCACATAAATTCTGAACTTTCCGCGGTCTTCAATCTTCTGCGCCGATTCTTGGGATCGCGGGTCGGGGTCATCGACTGCGATCGCCATGAACTTGCCGTCGGCCGAAAGCCCCAGCGTGTGCGGCACCGCCGAGTGAGGCACGGCGACGGACTTCTCGAGCACGTTGCGACTCAAGTTCCAAAGCTTGATCTTGTCGTCTTGATAAAATGCGCATACCTCGCCGTTGGGGGAGAAGACGACATCCCTTGCGCGGGTTGCCTCCAATACGTGGGACGTGGACTTTTTCCCCTTCTCCCAGGCCAGCAATTCAATCGGCGCCCCTCGTTGGTGCACGGCGAGGACCTGCGGACTTTTCAAGAACGCGATCGCGTCGATCGGATCGCGAATGGCGGCCTGACAACGGGCAAGTGGTTCTGTTGCGCGTTCCGACGCGAGGGACGGGTTTTGACCAAGCAGGAACACAGCAAGGTAGGGTATTAGCATCCAATTTCCTCTCAATAACCTAATTCGGCAAAACCGGAATACGCGATAGTTGGCTTGTACCTGATCCATAGTAGGTAGCCTGATGGCAATTGGGGCAGCACGCGAAGTGGATCATTTTTGCAGTAGCGGTAGTGGTTCAGATCGCTTCCAAGCTGGTCCCAGCTCAAGAACCTTGCCAACACGGGCGAATAGGGCCGCGCACGCACATAATAGTCCCCCGTGTCTGCGTCCAGGTAGTAGCCCTCTCGGCCGACGTAGCGGAACGGGTTCACTGTCGGCTTGGCGGCCCCGGTGTTCACGGGCTCGCCGAAGGCCGTGTAGGCGTAGCTGTCGGTGACGTTCGCGTTTTCGTCGGTCAGCAACCGCGTCGAGCCTTGGCCATCGTAATGGAAGTAACTGGTTTGCCCCATCACACGTTCCTCCATTGGCTGATGAGGGCGCCGAAGGGCGTCGGCTCCTGGGTGTAGACGACGGTGGTCACGCCGTCAACGCCCGTTTCCAGTTCCATCAGGTAGGCCTGGCCGTCCCAGACAATGTTCCGGGTCCCGGTCGAGTCCTGCACCTGCACCCGCAGGCCATCTCTATTATACACGCACGTGTCAACCACCCCGCCGGACAATTTCACCCTGACAAGCCGGTTCTCGCCGTCCCATGTATTCGGAAAACAAAGGGGATAAGTCCCATTAAGTTGCCTGGTTTTTGGACCTATCCCCTTTTTGAGCTCGCAGCGACACATGGTCTTTATCATCCCGGACTTACGGCAACGGGCCTCGTCAAGGTGGCGCTGCCCGAGTAGTTATTTGTCCTGCTCTGCGGCTTTCGCTACTCGTTCCTTCCCGCAGAATCCGAAGACATGATCAAGCACCTTGGTAACGCCGTCTGGAGCGTTTCTAGCTCCTTTCCGGAGACACTAGTTAATTGAAGTTGTAGCTGTTGAAGCCCCTTCATCCCTTTGATCTCCTCGAGTCCGCTATCAGTCACCTTTGTGAGACTCAGGTTCAGCGATACGAGGTTTGCCATCCCTTTCACGCTGACCAAGCCCGAGTCCGTGATTCGTGTAGCCGACAGATCAAGCGATTTGAGGTTTTTCAACCCCGTGAGATGAACCATGCCCGCATCGGTTACGCGAGTCGAACTAAGGTCCAGGTCTTGAAGCTCCGTCAATCCACTGAGGTTCTCCAGCCCCGAATCGGTCACAAGGGTGTCCGATAGATCCAACGCGTGCAGACTCCTTAATCCCTTAAGTTTCTGCAGGCCGGAGTCGGTTACCGGCGTGAACGAAATATCCAACGAATGAAGATCGGCGAATTCTTTTAGATAACTCAGCCCGATGTCCGTAGTGCCTTTTGCGAGGCGCAGCGTTCGCAGCCTGGGTAGTCCTATGATATATTGCAGTCCTGACCCGGTCAAATTAGTAAACGACAGGTCCAACGATACGAGGCCCGTCAGTCCCCGAAGATGCCTTAGTCCCGCGTCGTCAACCTTGGTAGAGCTCAAATCCAACGACTTCAGGCTACTCAGCCCCTTGATCTTCTGGAGCCCCGCACCGGTCACGTTGGTACCTTCCAAGTCAAGAGATCGAAGCTTTGGGAATGCTTTGAGGTGATCCAGTCCAAGGTCTGTCACTTTGGTGCGCGCCAATCTTAAGTCCCTGAGACGGCGCAACCCTATAAGGCGAAAAAGCCCCGCGTCGCTCACCTTGGTTCCTGCGAGGTCCAATGTGCGGAGATTTGACAACATTTGGAGGGATTCTAGCGCGGCATCGGACGTTGGCGTGTGCGAAAGAATCAGCGCTCTTAACGCGGTAAATTCTTTCCTATCGGAGTATCGGAGACCGAGGCCGTCGGCCTTCGTCCACGACAAATTGAGTGATCGCAGCTTGACAAGTCGTCTTAAATCGTTGACCCCTGCATCAGTTACTTGCGTTCCCGACAGATCAAGCGATCGGAGGTTCTCCAATGTCTCGAGCTGACTCAGGCCTGAATTGGTCACACGAGTCGAATCGAGCTTCAAGTCACGAAGCTCCGTCAATCCTTTGAGACTCCCAAGGCCCGAATCGGTCACCGGCGTAAGCGAGAGGTCCAACGTGCGGAGATTGTTGAGTCCTTTCAAACTCTCTAGGCCTGCGTCAGTTACACTCCTGCACGACAGATCGACGCCAATCACCGACTTGCTTTGCCTGCTATTGTCAAGCGCAACGGCGCCGCCAAGTCTACTGACCTCGGCAACCGCCTTCGCATGTTCGGGGCTAACCTCTGCTGCGAAGCCGGGGGTGATGATTGTGATCGTCAAGGGCAACGCCCACAAAAACCGCGCAACGCGAATCATAAGCTCCTCCAACATACGAATGTTGATCTGTCACATGCTTCCTGCTTATCCCATAACGTCTAACGGCGGCCTGACGCCAATCCTCCCTCTTATTTCCCCCGGCAGACGCGAAAACCTTGGAAGTCATCCCCGGTCCCGGGAAAGTATATGTTGCGGTAGGCCGACCGGCACCTCCCAGCCGAAGAGCCCCACGAACCGCCACGAAAGACATGCTCGAAACCAGTCTTGGGGCCCTGCGGATCGTTTGTGGGCGAAGTCGTATAATATTCGTCATTATACCAGTCCGAGCACCACTGCCAGGCATTTCCGTGCATGTCGTAAAGCCCGAAGGCGTTCGGCTTATATGAACCAACCGGCGACGTGAACACGTATGTACGGCGACGATTATTTTTCCGGTCTGACGACAATTAGATTCCCGGTTGAAGCGATCAGGTAAACTGTTGCAAGTCTCCGTAGGAGGGGGACTTGTAATGGTCAAGGATCGACAGGTGAAACGGTTATTTAGATTGTTGTCGTCGGGGAAGACGTTGGCTCAGGCAGCGGATAAGGCAGGCATGGACGAGAAGACAGCCAGGAAGTATAGGGAACTTGGGCGACTTCCCAGCGAATTCGGTTCAGAGCGTACTTGGCGCACACGCCTGGACCCCTTCGCCGAGGTTTGGCCGGAAGTGCATGCGCTGTTGCAGGAGGCCCCCGGCCTGGAAGCGAAGACGCTGTTTACCTGGCTAAAGACGAAGTATCCGGAGAAGAAGTTCGACGATTCCCAGTTGCGCACATTTCAACGTGGCATCAAGCGTTGGCGGGCCACGGCAGGCCCGGCGAAGGAAGTGTTCTTCAGCCAAGTCCATCAGCCAGGCCGCTTGTGCGCTTCGGACTTCACGCACATGAAGAGCCTAGCGGTGACGATCGACAGCCAGCCATTCGACCACTTGGTCTATCACTTCGTGCTGACGTACTCGAACTGGGAATCGGTCACGATCTGTTTTTCCGAGAGTTTCGAGAGCCTCAGCGAAGGGATTCAGAACGCCCTGTGGGAATTGGGCGGAGTGCCGCAGCGGCATCGTACCGACCGCATGAGCCTGGCGGTAAACAACGCCTCGGACGAGAAAGAATTCACGCAGCGCTACACGGGTTTATTGGAATACTATGGATTGGAGATGGAGAAGATCCAGCCCGAGGAGCCGAACGAGAATGGCGATGCCGAGCAATCGCATCGCCGCTTTAAGGAGACGGTTGAGCAGGCCCTTTTGCTGCGGGGCAACCGGGATTTCCAAAGCCGGGCAGACTACGAACGATTCTTGCAAGAGGTGGTGCATGGTCGCAACGCCGCCTGTCGCAAGCGTCTAGATGAGGAACTGCCCAAGCTGCGGCGTCTGCCGGAGCGACGGCGGGAGAGTTGCAAGCGACTGTGGGCGCCGGTCAATAGCGGCAGCTTGATACACGTGGACCGGAACACCTACTCGGTTCCCAGCCGCTTGATCGGCGAACGGGTGGAAGTGCGGCTCTATGTGGAGCACGTCGAGGTCTGGTATGCGCAGCGGGAAGTGGAGCGTTTCCCTCGCCTGCGTGGACGGCAGAAACGTGCCGTCAACTACCGGCACATCATCGACTGGCTGGTGCGAAAGCCGGGGGCATTTGCCAACTACGTGTACCGGGAAGAACTGTTTCCTACGAGCCGCTTTCGCATGGCCTATGATGCCTTGGGGGAGACGGAGGGCCAGCGGGCCGACAAGGAGTATTTAGGGATTCTCTACCTGGCGGCACGCCAGAGCGAGACGGCGGTGGACGAGGCGTTGCGAACGCTTCTGGCTGGGGATCAACCCCTGACGAAGGCGGCGGTCGAGGCGCTGGTCCAGCGAGCGGAAAAAGTTCCGGCGGTTACCGAAGTGACCGTCGAGGAAGTGAACCTGTTGGATTTCGATGACTTGTTTTCACACAAGGAGGTGTGGCATGGGTGCGAAGGGGGATGTGACGGAGAGGCTGATGGCCTACTTGCGGGAACTGCATTTGCCGACGTTGCGGGAGTGCTTTGAAGAACTGGCCCGGCGGGCGACGCAAGAGTCGGCCAGCTACGAGCAGTATCTGCTGGAGTTGGTGGAGCGGGAGTGCCAGGCCCGCTGGGCGAAGCGTACCGAGCGGATGCTGCGGGAATCCCGCTTGCCGTTGGACAAGGATCTGGCGAGTTTCGACCTTTCACGGCTTCCGGCGAAAGTCTCTCGCCAGGTGCGGACGCTTCTGGAAGGCTCGTTCGTGGACCGCCGGGAGAACTTGTTGTTGTTCGGCAAGACCGGCACGGGGAAGACTCACCTCTTGTCGGCGATTGCCCAGGAGCTGGTGCGTAAGGGACGGAAGGTGGTCTCCTGGCCCTGCGCCTATTGGTGCAGGAACTGCTGGTGGCCAAGCGAGACCTGAAGCTCAGTCGGGCGCTGAAGCGGTTCTCGAAGTACGAAGTGGTCCTGATCGACGACATCGGCTACGTGCAACAGAGCCGGGAGGAGATGGAGGTGCTCTTCACGCTCTTGGCGGAGCGCTACGAGCGGGGCACGGTGATGCTCACGAGCAATCTACCGTTCTCGAAGTGGGAAGTGATTTTCAAGGACCCGATGACGACGGCGGCGGCGATCGACCGCCTGGTGCATCACAGCGTGATCCTGGAGCTGAACATCGCCAGTTACCGGCTGGAGGAGGCCAAGCGGACCAAGCCGCCCGAGGCGGCGTAAGGGACGGGAGGGGGCATCGGCGGCGTGAGGCGTGCCGCCCCCCCTTTTGTTTCGCTCCGCTGCGCTGCGCTTCACAAAAGGGGGGGCGGCACGCCTCTGGTTCTTGGAAGGAAAGGAAGGGAATTCTAATTGTTGTTCAAGGGAAAGAATAATTGTCGCCGAACACACGTACCCGTCGTTTGCCTTTATTGTGAATTTCCAATCCGGGAATTGCGCCTTCGCCGCTGCGTCGGCCACATTGCCGACTTTAGCCAGCGTTTCCGGATCGTCGCCGCTGGAAAATCGCGTTGTCGTCCCGGCTCGGCAGGCGTATTCCCACTCGGCCTCTGTCGGCAGTCGGTAGGTGTGGTTCTCCCTTTGGCTCAACCACTTGCAGAAGGCCGTCGCATCGCTCCAACTTATGTCCACAACCGGGTGCTCGTCGGTCTGTTCGAATCCCGCGTTGCGCCAGGAATACTTCTCGGCGAATCCAAACTTCTTGGTTTCCGCGTTCCATCCCATTCCCCCCGGGTGTTCCCTCTTTTCTGCGTCCGTTTTGTATCCTGTTTTAGCGACAAACTGCCGAAACTGGCCTCGCGTGACGTGGTAGGTACCCATATAGAACGGTCGCGTTATTCGGACGCGGTGCTGCGGGTGCTCGCTATCGAAGTAGCTTGCACCCACAATATCCTCGCCATTGGCCTTGTTGAAGGACGCAGCGCTGGCCTCGGTTGACTCACGGCTGCCCATCATGAACTCGCCCGAAGGGACGAGCGTCAGCTTCATGCCGATGGAGTTGGTGATCTGGTTTGTCCCACCCGTTGCCTTGGTTTCCTCGGCCAACAGCGTAGATGGTACTGCCACGCTCACACAAGCTAACCACAGAAATCGTTGCATTATGCACCTTCTCTTATTCGGCCAACGACAAGGTTCTCTCCGGCATGCCCCCACAAAAAGGGCGTGGTAGTCGAGTGGGCGTTGCGGGGGCATGCGCGGAAAGAAACCGTTATGCTGTTTCGGCACGTCAGGCGTGCTCCGCTTCTCGTCTGCGTTTTCACCTTTTCGCAATTCTCCGTCCTTAATGAAATCCACCAGTTCGTTCGACCACTCGCCGGTGGGCTTCTTCGTCGGAAATCGGCATACGAGGGGTGCGCCTCGCGCGGATTATAGCCCCACACCCTGCCGCCAGCGCTCGTCAGCGTTACGATGCCTGCGGAATCGACCTCGAACTGGATCGAATTGCCCCACCAGTCTGTGATCTTCTTGCCATGGGCAGGGATTTCCGGCAGACCGTCAAGGCTCGTTGGCAGTTTTCCATTCTCATGCGCGTATCTCAGTATGCGACGCTTGACCTCCCACATTGTCGCGCGCGTGCTGTCGCGTGGCGGCACGCCACAGCACCGACGGATTGCGAAGTCGAGAAAACAGACTGCAATCAAACCGCAAGCCACGGCTACCAAACCGCAAGCCACGGCTACAAAGAGCGTCACGTTTCGCCTCGATTCTTGCATCGTCGTGTGGATCACGGGCCATTCCTTCCTCATGGATCGCGATCCGCGCGGTCGCGTCCGGGCTGCTGACCGCTTCGCGGGACGGGTCGTTTTGCTCCCGCGTGTTCGGCCGAACGCGTACCCGACGTCGGCGAACGCCCAGGCGCAATTCTCGCAAGGGCTTGCAGGGAAAGCGACTGCATTACCGGATCGCCTGCCGCGATCACTCGTCGCAGTGCCGGCATGGCGTCACGCGCTTCCGCACCCATATTGCCGAGGGTCATGGCGGCGAGCGCCGAATGATCGTCCATCAACCGACCTACCGAATCCGGCGCAAGGAGCGCTAACGCCTCAGGCTTCTCCTCAATTGCCGAAATAAGCACGTGCAATGTCGCAGGATCGCACCGTCGCGAAATCCGCCAGATGGCGGTCGCGGCAGAGACGCGTACCGCGCCGGACGAATTCTTCAACAGACCGTGAAGGTCGGGGAGCGCCGCTTTGGCTGCGCTGCCCGCAAAACCAAGCGCCGCGCTGCCACGGGCGCGTCGTCGCCCGCCAGGCGTCGTCGTAGCGAGTCGACTGCCCACGTATCGTTCGGCTCGATGCGGGCAAGCGCACCGGCAGCCCATGCAGCGACGTAGGGTGACGATGTTGAACGCGACGCGAGGTGGCGCAATCGCGGGGCCGCCTGCCGCGCGTTCTCGCCAAGGGTTCCGAGCACGATGATCAATTCACACACGTCCGACCGGCTAACATGGCCGGTTTCGTCTCGGGGAAGGTAGTCCAGGATCTCAGGGACCGCCCGCGCAACCTGCGATGGGTATTCTCTGGCCAGATTGGCCAGCTCAGACGCTGCATTTGTCCGCAACCACGCGGAACGCAGGCAGATCACCAGGCCATCGACGAGTTTGTCGGCATCCGCTGGCGTCCACTTTCGATTCTCACTTCTAATGAGCTCGTCAAGGGCGGCTTTGCGTCCGATCCCCTTATCCTGCGACAGCGCTTCGACGATTTGAGCGGCGCTCGCTTGGCCGTCTTGGGGCGATTGCACCAAGCCGAGGACGAAACAGATATATACAGGCGTCAGAACAGTCATTACGGCTCAGGGCCAGGCGCAAACGATCTCCGCATGGACCGCTTGATACACTCGTGGGCAGACAGTCAGCACGACCACCAGAGCGATGGCCAAGAGCGCCGCAAAGGAGAGCCAGCCGACAAATGGCTTCCTTGTCAGCACTTGCGCCAGATAGCCAATCGGTAGCAGAACGGCGACGGAAAATGAGGTAGCAGTGACGGCAACCATCCCAGTGACGAATGCAGCGAAGACCAAATGCTTGGATACCCCCCAGCCGTTTGCCCAACCCGGTTGAAAGCCCATGCCGCAGAGCACAAGGATCGACATGCCGCAGACTCCAAGGGCCGCAATTGCCAACAGACACACACGAGGCCAACGCATGTCTCGCAAAGCCGATCCCCCTTTAATCACTGGTTCAAGTCCTCGTCGCCAACCAACCTTCCACCTGACACCAAGTTTTTCGCCGCTTGCCGTAGTATACTGTCTCGCCGGTACTTATGGCAAAACCAGGGCCAAATTCGCATTCCGAACTTTCATCATTAGGGGGGTGTCCCGTGCCACGACTGCCGGCAGATTTCCGCATCAGCTTGAAACGCCGAGGAGGCAAAACCCATCGGATTGAGCTGGTCCGCAATCCGTTCAACCAGCGGTTTTGGGTCCGCAGGAACGGCAAGCATTCGACCAATCCCCGAAGCGACGGCCGCCGAAATCACCGATCAGATCCACCGCTGGCGGGTATGTTCAACCTGGCGACGAAGCGGGCGACCGTGCTTTCCTGCCCCGCACCGCTCCGACCAGCAGCGTGCCCACCGACGCAAGCCACACGGCCAGCAACCGGCAGCCACGGCCTGGCCGGCACCAGGGGCTGGGGCTCGTGGGGGCTGGGACGGGCAGGCCGTTAGTCAGTAGGCTTATCCGCCGCAGGCGGCGGAGTATCGTCGTCAACGACATCCAGCCGTATCAGGATCTCGTCTGGCCGCTCCTCTCGCTGTGTAACGTGATACGCTTGCCGGCGATCCATCCTCTGGAAAAGATCTGCGGCGGTACGAGTGTCCTTTGCATCCAAGGCTTCCTTGATCGCGGCGGCCCAAGTAGTTTTCTCGGATTGCGAACTTACAAATTCGTCAAACCGCGTTCCGATACGACCTCCATCTGTCAGGTAATAGTACCGCCAGAGCAGCGACGTATTTTCATCCTTGACCGAAGTGTTGCCGACGACGACTTGCCCATCCATGAAACCGCCGTGAAATTCAAAACGCAGTCTCCGCGACTCGGAAGTCCATTCACTGATCGAGGGCATACCGGCCTCAAACTGTGCAGGTTCGCTCTACGGGACATCACACATTCCTCGACGCTCTCAGTAGTATACGCCCACGCCCACGCCCCTGGCAATCACCCAGCCAACCCCGCATTCTGAGGCCCCCCAAGGGCCTTCGATGCCCCTGTTGGCGAAAAGCCCATAAGGGCTCGGCGGCCGTGCTGGCGGGCACGTTCCTTGGGCTACGATGGCGGAGAAACCGGCACGACCTTCCTGCTCCGCACCGCGTGCGTCAGCAGCGTGCCCACCGACAGCAGCCAGACGGCCAGGGCGGCAATGTTGGGCCAGTTCAGGTGCCGCTCCATTCCGTAGGTCGTGGCACGAGACGACATTCCTTCTTGCTCGTCTGCCCCGAAGCCTCCAATCTGCAACATTTTCCGCTGTCTGTCGGTCGAAAAACTGCCGGGCGGCAGGTAGTGCACGCTGCCATCGGTCATCGCCACGTTGAAGCTGGAGGGTCCGTCATAGGTGAAGAAAAAATCTTTGCCTTGGCCATGTTTGCTCGACACCACCGGCGATCCAACCGCGTCCAGCGGCAAGTCCCGTGGTTCCGTCCAGGCAATGCCCGATTCGGCCACTTCGACAAGCATGATGGTCTTACTTGGCAGCAAGCTTGCAGGCACTCGTGGGGCACTCACGCTGGAAAGCCCGGCGGAAACACCTGGGCAACCCGTCACGATTGGCTAAATATCCGTACATCGCCGTACTCCGCACTCGTTCTCGAAGCACGTCGTAAAGCCCAGCCATCCGGGCACGAGCGAAACCCGCTGCGTCACGCGACCAGATCGATGCCGATTTGGATCGCAATCATCGAGATCGGCTTACATCGATTCCTGGGCCGCGCTGTCGTCCGTCTTGCTCGGCATGAGTTTCGGCACTTCCTCTCGCCGACAGCAGCGCCTATCTCAGCCGGGCCGCCAGACGCGCAGCAGGGGGTGCTTGGCGCGGCAATGGCTGCGCTCGACTGCCAACCGTTGGCACTCGGGGTGGACCCGTTACGTTCCGGGAAACGGAATTATGTGGAACCTCTCCACTCTATCCTTTCCCTTCTCCCGACTCTACCCTTTGTTCCTTCAAGTCATATTCGGTCATTCCAGTCGAAGGATCGCCGTGTATAAAAAGGTATCGTTGAAAGCGAACTGCTTTTCCTTCGTCATCAAAAAACACGTCATATACCCGCTGGGCGACGTCTCGACTCTACCCCCACTCCCGCTTCGAATATCAGTGATGGCGTTTTTTTGCCTCCGACATTCTGCCGTCTCTCCAACTTTCTGACAAAACGTCGGTACGTATCTTGCAGCTCCGCAATGCCTGCTGGAGTTTCTTCACGCCTTCATCAGTCACTTTGGTGTTCGTCAGGTCCAGCCATTGAAGTCGGGTCAACCCTTGGAGGTGAACCAACCCGGCGTCCGTGATCTCGGTCCCGCTGAGGTCCAGCCATTGAAGTCGGGTCAACCCTTGGAGGTGAACCAACCCGGCGTCCGTGATCTCGGTCCAGCCAAGGTCCAGCGTCTCAAGCTGGTCTAGCGCGCTGAGGTTTTCTAATCCCGCATCGGTGACCGCGGTTTGCCTCAACACAACTTGCTGGAGCTGGTTCACTCTCTTGAGATGCTCAAGCCACTCATCCGTAACTTCGCCAGTTTCGAAATCGACGGCCCGAACGGTCTGGAAGAAATCCTCCCCCAGTAGACATCGAAGCCAAGCAGGCCCTGATGGGTCCGTGTAAACGAGAGGGAGAAGAACTTGCGACGGCAGCCGGGGACCGCCGACGGGTCGCTTTGTTGACGAAGTCACAATCCCACCCAACTTCTCAATTCCTGCTAGGGCCTCCCGTTGTTGCCTGGCCCGCCGAAGTTCCACGGCAAGCCAATTATTGATCTTTGCATTGAAAATGAGCCAATGAGTTGTGGGGCAGGGGCGTAGGCCGGAACAGGCTTCGGGGTACCCGCGCAGCGGGTCGGTTCCGGCACGAATCGGCATCAACGCCGGAACTGCGCAAGCTTGTTCCGGCCTACATGGCTCATTTGCAATGCGAAGATCAATAAATGGGAGAGCGACGGCGACAACCAAGACCAAAAACGAGCGGACGCTGAACTGGAACCGCCACCGAAAAAGCAGACTCGCGACGAACGAAAGCAGCATGAGCAACATTACCACGGCCACACTGGCGACAGCAGCCAAAACCGCATAACCCTTGTGCCAGGCCGGCCAACCGAAGCGTTCCGAGAGCCACAGGAGGCACTCCACGACAAGCAAGCCGACCACTAGCCAGCCGGGCGTGGGCCAGAGCCGGCGGAGCTTGGGCATCGGTGCGACGGGTTGCGATTCTGCTACGCTCATATCATCGAGTTCGCTGCCGCCAACACTACTGTGGCCGCCGAAGTGGCCCGATGAACAGTCTCCCCATCTGCCCCTCCGGCAACGTGGGTTGCGCACGCAATCCTTCGGGCACGGCCTGTACCCGTATTTTCGGTCCGCGGCGTTGTCGCGTCAACAGCGAATCACCGGAGACGCCTCATTCGGGTGGCAAGCATGCCCCACGACTCCATTATCGCCACGGCAAGCGCCACCTGGCCTTCAGGCATCACGGTGAAGGGCAGGAAGACCATTATCGGGCCGAGCACCAGTGCCCCCACCAATGTCTGCGCGTTTGGGGACGACCTGCTGGGGGCTGGGAAGGGCGATTACTACCAAGATGCGGCCACGGGCTATATCCATCAGTTCCGCTGCACTCATACCTGCTGGTATGATGGCGGCGCCTTCCGCATCAATGGCGGCGGTGGCATTGCTTGGACACAGGTGCAATAGGACGTAAGGAGAAAGAACATGAAAAGATTGATTGTGACGATTGTGGTTTGTTGGATCGGGCTGTGCGGCATGGCCGCGCCGTTGGCCGCCGCCGGCAACGCGGAGGTGTTTTCCCTGCGCGGCCAGAGGAGGTCCGCGGTAATCCTCCGCGCAGAGGAGAGCACCGACCACGCCGCCACGCTGGCAAAGTATCTCAAGGAGATCGTCGGACACGACCTGGCGGTGATCGCCGATCCCGCCAAGGCCCCCGCCGGCGCGTTGAAGATCCACGTGGGCAGGGACGCCTACGTACGGTCTTTGAAGCTCGACTTCGATGCTCTTCACCCCTACGGCTATTACCTGAAATTGGCCGATGGCGATAACATGGTCATCGCCGGCAAGTACCGCGGTGGAACCGACTACGCGGTCTTCGACTTCCTCAAGCGCTATGGCGGCTACCGGAGCTTCATGCCCGGGGACCTCGGCGAAGTGGTTCCCCATCATCCGGTCGTCACGCTGCCCTCGGATCTCAATCTCCGGGAGAATCCGTCATTCATCACCCTGGCGAGCGGCGGCGGCGGGGTGGGAGGCTTCACCCGCGCATGGCGCCTCACTCTTCAGGCCACGCACAACCTCGACGAGATATACCCGCCCAGCAAGTACATGGCGACCCACCCAGAGTACTACGGCATGATGGACGGCAAGCGGGAGAAGGCTGGGCCGGACGAGGCCTGGCAGCCCTGCGTGAGCAACCCCGACCTGCCGGCCATCGCCGTGGACTACGCGCGGACGTTCTTCAAGAACCAGCGCTCTGCCCTGGGCCTGTCGGTGGGGATCAACGACGGCGGCGGCGACTGTCAGTGCCCGAACTGCATGGCATGGCGGAAGGAGTACGGCAACCAGTACCTCGTTTTCGCCAACGCCGTGGCACGCCTCTTCCAGAAGGATTTCCCCGACAAGTATGTTGGCTTCCTCGCCTATGGGCAGGCCGGACCGGTGCCTCACAACATCAAGGTTGGGCCCAACATCTATGTGGAGGTGATGGAAGGTCAGGCCCGCAACGGTGAGAGGCTCCGGCTCTGGCACGAGGCCGGCGCGAAGCTGACCGGCATCTACGGCTGGGACTACGCCTCCGGCGAGTCCGGCTTTGTCCTGCCCAGGTACTACCCGCATTACGTCGGCAACGCCTGGAAGAAGGCCTACCGCGAGGATGGCCTCCGCGGCGGCTGGTTCGAGATCGGCGGCCGGACCAGTCTTTATGAGGGCCCGCGATTTTATGTCCTCAACGAGCTCGCGTGGAACATCAATGCCAACATTGATGCCCTCCTCGACGACTACTTCAGCAGCTTCTATGCCGAGGCGGCCGTCCCGATGCACGAGTTCTACGATCGGATTGAAGCGATCTATGGACGCATGGCCGATCCCACCGACCCTCGCGCGGATTGCATCTGGGGCGGCGCCGATTTTACCGCCCAGTACCAGGAATACACGCGGGCAGACCTGACCTACCTCGACAACAAGCTGAGCGAGGCCACCCGCCTGGCGAAGGACGCGAACGCCGCCCGGAGAGTGGCGCTCTTTCGCGAGCTCTGGGGCCTGGGCGAGCTGCACGTCGCTGCCTACCTGGACGCCCGAGACCTCCAGGCCACGCAGACGATCGGGGACGAGGCCCAAATCAAGAAGACGATCGGCACGATTCGGCACAGCTTGACGGCCCTCGACGGCATCGCCAACTACCAGATCAGTGACAACGATCAGCGCCTCATATTCTACAAGCCGGGGAAGGATGCAATGGCCTGTTTCCGCCAGGGCGCGCCCATCGACGTGATCGTCCAACGCGAAGGCGACAGAAACCTCGACCTGGCAACGGAGTGTCTGCGGCGCGAGGCGAAGGGCGATAAGCAGACCATCGGCGCCTTCTGGCGCAAAGCCGCCGCGCAGGAAACCGATGCCAGGCTCAAGGCGCTACTTCTGACCCAGGTCTACACCGCGGAGGCGCCGGCCGCTCCTACCCAAAACCTTATGCCTGGCCCCGGCCAGGCGCCCGGAGCCGTCCAATACTCCGATGCTGACCTTGCGCGGTTCGACTGGCATCCCGCGCCCGGAAACCTGCCCGGCTGGTACTTCTACAAATACCCGCCCTTCCGGGCCAGCTTGTCCTGGGATCGCACCGAAACCCACTCGGGAAAGGGTTCCTTCGCCATTGGCGAGGATCAAATGTACGCTTGCTTCATTTACGGTCTGCCGGTTACGCCGGGCTGCCGTTACCGGATCTCCTTCTGGGTCAAAGAGAACCCACAGCCCGTCGCCAAGGGTGAGGGGTTAGTGATCCACTGGCAGAACGCGCAGAAGGTCTGGACAGAAGCCCCTGATGCGAAGTGGCTGCCGGATGTCGGTGTAGAGAACCCCGGGTTCAAAGTGCCTTACCCCCTTGGGGGTCTCTCCGAATGGCGCCACGTGCAGGCAACCTTCTCGGTGCCCTCGGGTGTGAGCACCGCTGTCCTCATCTTCGGCGCCCGCCAACAAAAGCCGGGCGAGTCCACGTGGATTGACGACGTCTCCGTGGCCAAGGCCTTCGATCCCTCCTTCTTCGCTGGAGGTGAGAAATGACCCTGGCCGAGGCGCCGGACGTGAAGCGGAACCTGCTGGACCATCCGAGCCTGGAGCCCGTGCAAAAGCCAGCCAAGGAGTTCTATTCCGACAAGGACCTCAAGGCGCGGGAGTGGCGCAAGCTCAACCCGCATCTGCCCGATTGGTACACGTCGCACGTCGAAGGGGACGTATCGAAGTACTCCTGGGATGCCGGCGAAGCCCACAGCGGCCAGCATTCGCTGGCCATCGGCAAGAACTTGTACGCGTACTTGGGCCATTGGATCACCAGTTTCCCCGTCCAGCCCGGCTGCCGCTACCGACTCGCCTGGTGGGTCAAGCAGAATCCGATGCCGAGCGGCAGCGGCCCGAGGTTCGGTAGCGTAACCGTCTCGGAAGGCGTGGCGCAGGAGTACAGGGGTGAATACCCCAGGGCGCGCAATCCCAGTAGAGGCAGGGCGAACTGCTGTTCACCACGGCGGCCGGCGCGATGCGCTGCGTTGCCGCGTTCGGCGCCCCGAGGCAAAAGGACGGGGAGTTTACCCGGATCGACGACGTCTCGCTGGTCAAGGTCTATGACCCGGCCCATTTCAAGAAGTAGGAGAAACGCGATGCGCCGGTGGACGACCGTGCAATATCGGGTTGGAGAATCCTGCCTCGCGGCGTTTCTTGGCAATTCGTCGCAGTAAGTCATGACGCCGTCAGCCCAGCTAACCTGCGGCGGTCACCCTAACCGGCACGTCCAAGCGGCATGACCAGCGTCCAAAAGTCAGGAAACTGGTGTTTTTTCTTGACCGGCAGGCAATTTGACTCCCGCCTGACTTCCGCCAAGCAGCCAATTGATAGGATGAGCTCAGCACTTTGGGTTAGTATGGCAAGCCCTGTGCGGGATTGCCGCCGGCGAGCAGCCGACCGCCATCCACGACGAGCGAGGCCCCCGTGACAAAATCGTTGTCGATAAACGAGAGCACTGCCTTGCCTACGTTTTCCGGCCGGCCTTCCCGATGAACGAGCGTCCCGGCAATGGACTCCTGACGCTCCTCGTCGGGCAAATCCGCGGGGATCATCACGGGACCGGGCATGATGCAGTTGACGCGAACCGCCCGGTTCCGCCGCGCCAGTTCGACGGCCAACATCCGGGTCATGGTTGGGATCGTGCCCTTGGCGATGAGATAGGCGGCGTAGTCCCGATAGGGCCGCAGAACGGCCCAGTCGGCGATGGTCACGATCAAACCGCCTTGTGGCTGCTCGGCCATCATCAGCCCGGCGCGCCGGCAACATAGGAAGGTCCCCAGCACGTCGACCTCGAAGTTCCCGCAAATGTCATCGGCCGTGGTCAGTTCCAGGCTCTTGGAGCGAAACAATGAGGCCGCCGTCACGAGGACATCAAGGCGGCCGAACCGGCGATGCACCTCGGCGAAGAGGCGGTCCACCTCCGACTCGCTGGCAACATTGGCCTGGAATGCCTTGGCCTGCACGGCCAGAGCGCGGAACTCGGTCACGCTCTGGCGTGCGGAGTCTCTCGAGGTATGGTAGTGGAGGGCGATGTCGTAGCCCCGCTCGGCAAGCATTCGGGCAACGGTGTTGCCGACACGGCGATTGCCGGCCCCGGTCACCAACGCCACACCTTTGATAGACGACGACATCAGCCGCACTTCTCCTGTGTACCACTCGCATAAAACGTTCGATCTTCTAGCCCGGCGGTGCGGAACGCTTCCATCCTCTCCCGACACTTGTTGCAGAGTCCGCAGTGCAGGCCGTCGACGGGCGAAATGCAACAAAAGGTCAGGTCCAAGGGCAAATGGCGGCCGAGTTCCATGACCTGGCCTTTCGTCATTTGTGCGAAAGGGGCAGAAAGCCGCACCGCGGCGCCGGTCGCCCGACACAAGGCCGACTGGAAGTCTTGAAAAAATCCAGGCGTGGCGTCTCCGAACGGGTTTGTCGCGAGCACGGCCACGGCCAACTCCCCGATGCCGTGCAGGACGCACCAGATGGCCGGCTTGATCAAGAGCAACGGGTTCCTGCCGGGCAGGTACACGGCCGCGTCGGACGCATGGGCGTCGGGCGTGCCGCGGCCGGTCACACTCCAATGATCGCCGTACAGGTCATCGGCCGGCATGTCCAGCACGACGACTTCCGCCAGTTGAGGCGAGGCCATCGTCGCCAGGAGTTGTCGCACCGCCGCGAACTCTGCGATCTCCCACACGAGGTGCGAACGAACATAGAACGGTTGAACCCGGCAGTTGCGTTCCAGGAGCGTTCCGAGCAAGATGGCGCTATCCAATCCGCCACCCAGCAGGAGACCAACGGTCGAATTGGCTGGGATGGACATGGGCACGATGCGTTTGTATTGGGGTAGGGACTTAGTAGAGCATATTCCGTTCCCGTTGGAGTCCCCATGTACTTATGGTCGGCAGCATTATAAATGAGTTTCGGCCAGCGTCGATCCCCCCACGCAGCCTGCGGCGGTCACCCCCACTCCGCGCGCAAGCGGCAGGGCCGGCGTAAAAAAGTCAGAAAACCTTCGGATTGTCTTGACTGGCCGACAATTTGATTCCCACCTGAAGGTGCAGCCATCCGCTGCATCGGTTGCGGCTTCGTTGGTGCTGCCAACTCCGCAGGTAAGCTGTCGCAAAATAATTCGGATGTGACAGGATGACCGTATCTGTTGTGGTCATCGACAGCGGCCTGTCCGACTTACGCAGCCTAACGCCAGGATGAAGAACCTCCCGGCATGACGCCTTCTGTTCTCGCAACCAGCCGACCGCAGGGTTTACCTTGGGGCATGGTTCAGAAACGGGGACTGGCTCCGAGCCCAGTAGCGATTAGGCCGCAAGAAATGGACGCCGGCGAGGTGCCTGTCCCCATTTCGGAACCATGCCTACCTTGGCAATGCAGCCAGAACGTAACGTCACAAATTGTATAAGGTTACATCGTGCGGTTGTTTGCAGAACCTACCCATGGGCGGTAAACTGCCCGAATAGGTCCTTATGCCAACCGCAACCCTCCTGACAACAGAGATTCCGCATGATTTTGCCCGGCGGCTTGCATCCCGGTAGCTTCGGAGTATTCTGGTAAGTTGGCGCGAGCCCTTCGTGACCCCACGCCGGGCAGAACCCGTTCTGAAGATTCTCGTAGTCTGCGGAGGTTCGCAACCGTGGGTGCGACAGATTCGCCCGTTGCTTATTCGAGGAGATGACCGATGTTCAACAGATTCTCGATGAGACGCGGTTCCCGAGTGGCACGGTTGCCGGCCGCGGGCTTCTTGTGCTTCGTGGCGGCCGTGTTGACGACTTCGCTCTCGGCCCAAACGCCGACTTACAACCTGGTGAGTACGGTTGGCAGCTACGGCAGCGGCAACGGCCAGTTCAACGGAATCCGCCGCGTGGCCGTCAACAGCGCGGGCGACGTCTGGGTCGCCGATGCGGGTAACAACCGGATCGAGGAATTCGACAGTAACGGCAGTTTCCTCCAAACCATCGGTTCCTACGGCAGCGGCAACGGACACTTCAACGATCCACAGGGCGTGGCCGTCGACGCGTCAGGCAATGTCTGGGTCGCCGATTCGAGCAACAATCGCGTGCAGGAGGTCTCCCCCACCGGCGGCTTCATCCAGGCGTTCGGTTCCTACGGCAGCGGCAGCGGGCAAATCAGCGACGCGCAGGCCATTGCGGTCGCCCCGTCGGGCAACGTCTGGATCAACGACTGGTGGAACAACCGCATCGACGAGTTCACCGGCAGCGGGGCCTTCGTGCAAACGTTCGGCTCCGCCGGCAGCGGCAACGGGCAGTTTGCTTGGTTGGGAGGGCTGACCACGGACTTCTCGGGGAACGTCTTTGTCGCCGACGCGCAGAATAACCGTGTGCAGCAGTTCAACAGCAGCGGCGTCTATCTGCAATCGATCGGGGTGGGGCAATTGTCGTCCCCCAACGACGTCGCCCGCGACCCGTCGGGGAACCTCTGGGTCGCCAGCGGGGGGAACAACGCCCTGGTCGAATTCAACAGCGCGGGGACATACCTGGGCCAGATCGCCTTGTCGTATTCCCCCGTGAGCCTGGGCTTCGGACCGTCGGGAACCCTGTGGGTCGCCGACCAAAACGACAATCACCTGCTGGAATACAACGAGGTTTCCGCGCCCTCCGCCTGGAACGTCGACGCCAGCGGCAACTGGTCCGGCGCCGGCAACTGGATCAACGGTCTGCCGAACGCGCTCAATGCCTCCGTGCTATTCTGCAGCACGATCAGCGCGCCGAGGACGATCGCCGTCGACACGGCGGTCACCGCGGGAACGCTCACGTTCAACAGCGCGGCCAAGTACACGATTGCCGGGCTGCAGGCGATCACGCTGCAGTCCACCGTGGGCGACGCCGCCATCAACGTGGCCGGCGGCAGCCACGAGATTTCCGCGAACTTGGTCCTTGTCGGCAATACGGACGTGACCGTGATCAACGCCACGGACCAGTTGACGCTCAGCGGGGGTCTCAGCGGCACAGGCATCGCGCTGCACCAGTACGGCGCCGGGACGCTCGTGCTGGCCAACAGCAACACGTTCAGCGGCGTGATGAACGTCAACAGCGGCACCTTGAAACTGTCCAACCCGCTGGCGGTACAGAACAGCACCGTGAATCTGGCCGGCGGGACTCTGGCTTTTGCGGCGGGGAACACCAGTCCCGTCGTGGGCGGGCTGGCCGGCAGCGGCAACCTCGTCCTGGCGACCGCCGCCGCCGAATCCGTCACGCTCAGCGTGGGCGGCGGCGGGCAGAACACGACCTACAACGGCATCCTCAGCGGCGCAGGCGGACTGGTCAAACAGGGCACGGGCATGCTCACGCTCGGCGCAAGCCAGACCTACGCCGGTGCCACGGTTATTTCCGGCGGCACGCTCCGGATCGGGACCGGCGTCACAACCGGCTCGGCAATCAACGTGAACTACAGCCCGCTGAACTACACGGGGGTCGGCCCAAGCTCGGACGCGGGCACGTTCTGGAACACGGGGACAATGAACGGGACCGTCGCAAATCTCAAGAACTCCTTCCAGGGCGTGACCGGCGCCTCGGTGGCCGAGTCTGGAGGAAACGGACAATGGCAGCCCGGTTGCGGCAACCCATCGAACCTGCTGAACGGCTACCTCTACATCTACCTTACCAGTACTCCGACGGCCACGTTCACCTTTCGCGGCTTGGCCCCAAACACGGCGTACAACGTTTATGCTATTGCCTGCGGGGTCGCCGGGCGGGCCGTGGCCTTCACGATCAATGGCGCCTCACAGAGCCTGACTACGCCCACCAACGCTGCCGACTGCACCGTTACGAACCCCAACATCTACGCCGAGTTCCCGGCCGTTGCCAGCGGCGCAGGCGGGCAGATCGTGGTCACGGCGACTGCGCTTACCTCCGAGGGCGACGTCAACGGCTTTCAGCTCGTACCAGTCGCCACTTCGGCGGGGAACCTGCCCAGCGGCACGCCCCTTTCGATCGCGGCGGGGGCCACCTTCGACGTAAGCGGCAATCCGCAGCAGGTCGCCTCACTGTCGGATTACGTCCCGGGCCAGGGGGGCACGGTGACCAACAGTGCTACGTCGGCCACGACCTTGACGCTCGCCCCGACCGGCGGTTCGACCACGTTCAGCGGCACGATCCAGAACGGCAGAGGGGGCTTGGCGCTGGCTATCAGCGGTATCGGCTCGCAAATTCTCAGCGGCAGCAGCACCTACACCGGCCCCACCACGATCAACCAGGGCACATTGGTCGTCGATGGCTGGCTCACGAGTTCTGCCGTCACCGTCAACAGCGGTGGTACGCTAGGCGGCACGGGCAACCTAGTAAGCGCTTTAATCAACGCCGGCGGGCACCTGGCGCCCGGCGACATCGGCACCGGCTCTATCAATTTCGCCAACGCCATTGACTTCAAAGGCGGCGAGCTCGACATCGTCGCTGCGGGCAGTTCCATGACCAGCCTGTCGACCGCGGGCAACTTGATCTTGAGCGACAGCCCGACGCTAGATCTCACCGGGACCCTTTCTCCTGGGACGTACATCATCGCAAGCTACAGCGGGAGTCTCAGCGGAACCTTCGGCACGCTGATCATTCCCACCGGCGACACCATTAACTACGGCACGGGCAGCGACAGCTTGATTACCCTTTCGGCCGTGCCAGAGCCTCTATCGCTCACCCTTCTCGCCGCCGGTGCCGTCTGTCTTCTCGCTTACAGTCGGCGGCGCAGCGCAGCGAGAAGAACTGCGAAGCCAGTGGTTTGCGACCAACTCCACGCCCCAGCCGTCCTCTCCTTCCCTTCGCATCCGTCCTCGGCGCACGCGGCACGAAGGGCAGCTTGATCTCGTGGCGGGCGGCGGGGCCATTGGCCTGCTTGCCTCCCCGTGGCGCAGGCGGTGTTCATCGAGCAAAGCGCTAGGGGCTGAAGGTCGCCTTCTGGCGGCACTCTCCTCGCTTGCCGCAGCCAACGCTGCGTTGGCCCAAGTACACCGTACGATGCATCCCAGACCCCCTGCTAGCATTATTGAGGATCCTCATTTCCGCTCTTTCGAGAGGCATCGGTGCACGATTCCCGTCACAAAGTTGACCCTGTCTATTGCTATTTTCCGCGTCGTGCAATAAATTGGCAGATATGTCCTTGGCGGCAGTTCGCCCAGGCACTCTCTCCACAAATCTCTGAGGCAGCGTGCCCTGGTCTCTGACGCACCGCGTAGGTGAGGTCGGACCAGCGTGCTTCTCGACAGCGCGACGGTGCTTGGTCGCCGAGCTTCGGCTCGGGCGATCGTGGTGTGTTCCCGTTGTGTTTTCGCCGTTTTCAGACAGGTCGGGCGGTCGCGTGTTGGTGTGCCCGTATGTGGTGTGTTGGGCTGGAATTGGGAGAAGCAAAACATGTTGAGGCGAATCGTAGGGATGTTGGAGTTCGCTGCAGGGGTCGATCGTGGCGGCAAGGCGACTTGCCACACGAGTGCCGCTATTGGCGTTCGCCTGGGCCTTGTCGCCGCCGCAGTTTTGCTCGTGGGCCCGATGGCCGCGCGGCGCAAGTCTACTGGTCCAACACGGCGTCCGGCGACTGGTCGAATGCCGGCAACTGGGGTGGGAACCACGTTCCGATCAGCACCGACAACGCCTGGATCGTAAATGGCGGAACTGCCAATGTCACTCAGCCTGGCGAAACTTGCGGCACGCTCTTACTGGGTAGCAGTGCGGGGGGCGGAACCGTGCAAATGACAGGCGGGGGCCTCTCCATCCCCTTGGCGGGACACGGGGAGGACGTGGGCGATTCGGGCACGGGGAGTTTCACGCAATCGGGTGGGACTAACAATATTAGCTCCCTTCTCTGTGTCGGCTACAACGCCGGCAGCAGCGGCACGTACAACCTCAGTGGAAGTGGTCAGGTCTCGGCACCCTTCGAGTACGTGGGCTACTCCGGCACCGGCGCCTTCACGCAGTCTGGCGGGACTAACAGTATCACCGGCAGTCTTTATCTCGCCTACAACCCTGGCATTAGCAGCAGTAGCGGCAAGTACAGCCTCAACGGAAGTGGCCGGCTGTCGGCATCCTCCGAGTACGTGGGCTACGATGATGGCACCGGGAGCTTCACGCAATCGGGTGGGACCAACATTATCGCCAGCGCGCTTTACGTGAGCGACAGCGTTCCCGGCAGCATCGGCGCGTACAGCCTCGGCGGGAACAGCCAGTTGTCGGCATCCTCCGAGTACGTGGGCTACGCCGGCACGGGGACGTTTACACAGTCGGGCGGAACCAACAGTATCAGCGACGGTCTTTATCTGGGCGGGTCTGATTGCAAAGTCGCCACCTATAACCTCAACGGGGGGGTACTCATCCTCTCGTCGCTGAACAAGAATGCAGGAACGACTACATTCAACTTCAACGGTGGGACGCTTCAGGCCGGCAGCGGGTTTTCCACGAGTTTGCCCATGACGCTGGGTGCGAGTGGTAGTGGCGCGAGTTTTGATACGGCCGGCTTCGCCGTGACACTCTCCGGCGCCCTTTCCGGTACCGGCATCCTGACGAAGGTAGATAGCGGCACGCTGATTTTGAGTGCGACGAATACCTACACAGGGAATACGCTGGTTAGCGGAGGCACACTCGCCTTGGGCAGCCCTCTCGCCTTGCAAAATAGCACGCTGGACTCGAGCGGCAGCGGAAGCCTGAGTTTCGCATCGCTGACGGCAGCGACATTCGGCGGCCTGACCGGCCCGGGAACGCTCAACCTCGCCAACAGCGCGTTGCGCGCCGTGACCCTCAGCGTGGGCAAAAACAACGCCAGCACGACGTTCTCCGCCGCCCTCAATGGTCCTGGCAGCTTGACGAAAATCGGCACGGGCGCGTTGGCACTCACCGGCTCCAGCACCTACACCGGCCCCACCACGATCGACCAGGGCACATTGGTCGTCGATGGCTGGCTCACGAGTTCTGCCGCCACCGTCAACAGCGGTGGTACGCTAGGCGGCACGGGCAACCTAGTAAGCGCTTTAATCAACGCCGGCGGGCACCTGGCACCCGGCGACCTCGGCACCGGCTCTATCAATTTCGCCAACGCCATTGACTTCAAAGGCGGCGAGCTCGACATCGTCGCTGCGGGCAGTTCCATGACCAGCCTGTCGACCGCGGGCAACTTGATCTTGAGCGACAGCCCGACGCTAGATCTCACCGGGACCCTTTCTCCTGGGACGTACATCATCGCAAGCTACAGCGGGAGTCTCAGCGGAAACTTCGGCACGCTGATCATTCCCACCGGCGACACCATCAACTACGGCACGGGCAGCGACAGCTTGATTACCCTTTCGGCCGTGCCAGAGCCTCTATCGCTCACCCTTCTCGCCGCCGGTGCCACCTGTCTTCTCGCTTATAGTCGGCGGCGCAGCGCAGCGAGAAGAACCGCGAAGCCAGTGGCTTGCGACCAACTCCACACCCCAGCCATCCTGTCCTTCCCTTCGCATCCGTCCTCGGCGCACGCGGCGCGAAGGGCAGCTTGATCTCGTCGCGCGCGGTGGGTGCCGTCGGCCTCGCAGTCGGTCTTTGATTGATCAGCTTGCTGATCGTCTTATCGTCAACCGTTAGCAAATGGCCGTCGATCCCCCCACGCAGCCTGCGGCTGTCACCCACTCCGCATCGAAACGGCATGGCCAGCGTCAAGAAGTCCGGAAACCGGCGTTTTTTCTTGACTGTAGGCGATTTTACAGTCCCGCCTGACTTTCCAGCCAAGGCAGCCAATTGGCAGGATGGGCATCATGCCGCCCTGGCACCGTCAGCCGTGGCCGCGGCAATCGACGGAGTGGCGTCGGACGTGCTCAGCCGCTGGGCCGCCACAGCCGGGCAATGCTCCGGCCCAGAATCGGTCTCTTCCATTTCTACCGTGCGGCTGAAGGACAAAACACGGTCCGCCGCTGTGCTGGCCGCTGTCGCCACCGTGAAAATGGCCTGGCTGTCGGACTTGAGGACTTCCAGCCGCCTGGCCAAGCACGCGACGGCGCTGTCGAGGGTGCGGTCAAACGAGGGCATTGACGATGGACGCGGCAAACGTCGTGCTAAACTTGCCGCCGAACTTCGCGGCGACTGGCTCGATCTTCCCGACGCTGTTTTCGACCTCCTCTATTCAGCCTGTGCCCACCACACAGACGGTTTGGTTGAAGCCGACATCACGATTCAGACGTGCTGGGATGGCGACCGTCTTGATCTTGGGCGTGTCGGCATAATCCCTGCGCCCATGAAGCTCTGTACCGGTGCCGCCAAGACCTGGGAAATCATTCAGTGGGCGGATGGTCGTGCTGCGTTCGAGGTCGTACCTGGCCTGGTGAAGGACGAGTGGGGAATTGATTTACGGCGCAACATGGACCCCCCTCACGCTTGACAATCCCCCACAACCCTGAGACACTGTTGTTTTCCCCTACACCCAACAAGGAGCCAAAATCATGGCCAAGAGCACTGGACCGAACAAGTCCCAAGCCATCCGGGACTACTACAAGGCGAACAAGAAGGCAAAGACCGCGGAGGTGATCGATGCCCTGGCGAAGAAAGGCATCACGGTCACATCCAACCTTGTCACCACGGTCAAGTCCAAACACAACAAGCGGCGCCGGGCGAAGAGGACGATTGTCGCCAAGGCAGGCATAGGCATTCCGGAAGTTAAAGCAGCCCTGGCTTTCATCAAGGAGGTGGGGAGCGTTTCCTTGGCAAGGAGAGCCCTGACGGCGGCTGAGGAAATCAAGAAGATCGTGTAGGGGCTGGAGCACGTTCCTGACTGAACCAAGAAACGACGAACCCCGCCGAGAAGCGGGGTCCGTGTAGCGTGTGTGTTCAAGGATGATTGTCAGAGCAGGTGGACGCCCTGTGAGGAGCGGTGGAGCCGCTCCTCACGGGAAGTGGGCCGGTGGATCTTGCACGATTTGCCCTCCCTATCATGGTGCCATTTACGCCAGCAAATGAAGCATATCACACTGCCAGCTTCGTCGCCAAGAAAACGGCGCGAATTGCCGGAAGAATCGCAAAACACCGGTCACTTCTGCGGATCTGAAAAACCTTGTCGATTGCCAAAACTTTTGTGGGACGCTTTTCGGATACGCACGGCTCGTGCTGCCAGTTCGTGACGTGACTTCTGCCAAATCGGGGGAAGTGAGGAAGACTTTGCCGGAGCAGCTCGGCTATCGATGGCGCCCTTTCTGAACGTGGCCTTTGTGCGCGTGACCTTTGTGATGGCCGTGAGGATTGTGCTTTACTGCCTTGACGTGCTTGGCCGCCTTGACGTGCTTGGCTGGGTGAGGATGCCTGACCGGTCCGACGTGCCTGATGGCATGATGCGGGCGAGCGACATAAGGATGCGCGTGCACGGCATATCCCGGCCAAACGCCCGGCCTGCGGTGCCAGCCACTTTGCCAGTACCAGCCGTAGCGCCAGGGACGCCAGCAGGTCCAGGCCCACGGATACGCGACTCGAATATAGTACCCGTCGCTGCCGCTATAGCGGGTGTAGGCTGCCAGGAACTCTTGCAGGCTCACGAGTCCATCATGATTCGTATCCATCCACCGGAAGAATCTCGTCGCCTGCCGCTTGTTCTGAATCCATGGGGCGGCCAGGAATTCGTTCAAGCTCAGAAAACCATCGTGGTTCGCATCGAGCCAGCGAAACACCTGCCTGGGCGATAGCCGCTGGGGCGTCGTGCCTGGGGAAGCGGGGACAGGAATGGTTTGATAAACATCGGCCATTGCCGCACAAGGCAAAGCGATCAGGATTGCTGTTGCCAAACCCAATAATCTGCGTGACATAGTTGCTCTCTCCTCAAGGGGCTGATAGAAAAGCAGTCCCGGCTTCTACGACGTTCGAAAGAAGCGCCAACGGAACGGCCTTCCTAGTATCCCAACCCCAGCCCGATGCGAAAGTTTCGGAGATTTGGCATCGGCGTTCGCAGCCATATCCGTTGCCCGGCAACCTGCTCAGAATCTGCACATGTCGGCTGTTCAAAATCTGAGCCGCGTGATGAATTCTTCAGCAGCAAGAAGAGACCCCGCTCACCCAGTGGCAAGCGGGGCGTTTTTTGCGAAGCGTGGATCACTTCCGGCTACGCGGCTTCAATAGCATGCGGACGTCCTGCCCGAACCTACTTCTTCCTTCCGAGGACGTGCAGAAGATCGGGTGTCCCGCCCTGATACGTTTCCAGGTTCTTGAGATCAATGCGCGTGTAAGGCCGCCGGTAGGCTTCCTGGTTGCCCTTGGCGTAGGAAACCCATAGTTGCAGGGCGGTCGCGTCGTAGACCGCGTTGACGACGTTGCCGCCGCGAATTGGGATCTGATTGGCGATGTGGATCAGCTAATCAAACTTGTAATAAAAGCCGCGAGGGCTCCTCGATGAACTCCTTGACCCGCTTCAGGAAGCCGACCGCCTCGCGGCCGTCGACAATACGGTGGTCGTAGGTCAAAGCCACCCACATCATCGGCCGGATGACGACCTGGCCGTTGCGGGCGACCGGCTTGTCCTGGATGGCGTGCAGGCCCAGAATGCCGCTCTGCGGCGGATTGACGATCGGCGTGGAAAGCACCGAGCCGAAGACGCCGCCGTTGGTAATTGTGAACGTGCCGCCCATCAACTCGTCGGGCTTCAACTGACCCGACTTCGCCCGGGCGGCAAAATCGCCGATTGTCTGCTCGATCTCGGCAAAGCTCAGCAACTCGGCGTTGCGGAGGACGGGCACGACCAGCCCCTTGCCGCCGCCGACCGCGATGCTGATGTCGTAGAAGTTGCGATAGACGACGTTGTTGTCGCGGATCTCGGCGTTGAGCTCCGGGCAGGCCTTGAGAGACTCGATTGCGGCCTTGACGAAGAACGACATGAAGCCGAGCTTGGTGTTGTAGCGTTCCTGGAAGGCCTCGCGGTACTGCTGGCGGATCTCGATCACGGCCGACATATCGACTTCGTTGAACGTGGTCAGCAGGGCGCCGGTGTTCTTGGCCTCGACCAGCCGCTCGGCGATGCGGCGGCGAAGCCACGTCATGGGCACAATCTCCTCCGACCGCGGCGCGGCGCCGTGCAAGGCGCTGACCTGCGTGGCCGGCCGGCTGCCCGACGGCATCAGTTGCGCGCCCTGGCCGCTGCCAGCCGCCGCGGGCGATGGTTCGGCGGGCACCATGTGCTCATGGTCGGCGGCCGGAGCAACCGCGGCGGGCTCAAGCGGCGGTGCGGACGCGGGCGGCGGCGGCGCGACGGCGGGTGCTGCCGCCACGGGCGGGAGTGTTGAAGTCGGCGACGGAATGGCAACCCGTTCTACGGGGGGCGCCGCCACAGGCGGCACTGCTTGCGCGGCGGGTACTGCCGGGGCCGCGGCGGGCTGCGCAAGGGCGTCTGGCCGTGGGGCTTCCTGCAAATAACCGATCAAGGTCCCCACAGGCACCACGTCGCCCTGGCGATGCAATACCTGCACGACAATGCCGGCGACCGGCGCGGCCAGATCGACCGTCGCCTTGTCGCTCTCGATCTCCACCAGGCTCTCGTCCTTGTCGGCCCATTGGCCTTCGCCTTTCAGCCATTGGCCAATCTGGACTTCCTGAATCGATTCTCCAACCGTGGGAACTTTGAGTTCGTGTTTCATAGCTTCTCAGTCATCGTTCCACCGACGCGGGATCGGCGGGGACATTTTGCAGAACCGTAGGGTGGGCCGAGTGCAACGAGTCCCACCATTTGCCCATGATTGATGGCGGGACCCGTTTCACTCGGCCCACCCTACGTGTCAGAGTTCGCCGAAGGCGCGGGCATGTAGTTCCTTCTGCTCCAGGCGATAGCAACAGGCCGAACCGGTGGCCGGCGTGGCCGACTCGCCACGGGTGACCTCGGAGAACGGGAATCGACCGAAGAGCCGGTCGCCAAACTTGATCTTCAGGCTGTACCAGGCCGACATGTTCTTCGGCTCCTCTTGGACCCAGACCACGGGCGTGCTGTCGGGAAAGGGGTCCAAGGCCGCCTTCAAATGCGAATGCGGCAGGGGATGCATTTGTTCCAGGCGCAGGATCGCCACGTCCGGGCGCCGCTGGTTGCGGATCTCCAGAAGCTCGTAGTATACCTTGCCGCTGCACAACAGGACACGGCTGGGCTGCTTGCCGGCCATCGTCGGATCGGCAATCACGCGCTGGAAACGGCCGCGGGTCAGGTCCTCCAGGGGCGAAACACAGGCCGGATGCCGCAGCAGGCTCTTGGGCGTGAGCACAACCAGCGGCTTCTGCCAGCGGCGAATGGCCTGTCGCCGCAGCACGTGGAAGAATTGGGCGGGCGTGCTGGGCACGACGACTTGCACGTTCTCGTCGGCGCCCAGCCGCAGGAACCGCTCCACCCGGCGCTGGAATGTTCAGGACCCTGGCCCTCGAAACCGTGGGGCAACAAGAGCACCACGCCGCTGAGGTGCCGCCACTTTTCTTCCGCGCTGAGGATGAACTGGTCGATGATCACCTGGGCCGCGTTGGCGAAGTCGCCGAACTGCGCCTCCCAGAGCACCAGGGCGTCGGGATAGCCCAGGCTATAGCCGTAATCGAAGCCCAGCACGCCCGCTTCGGACAACGGGCTGTTGTAAATCTCGATCGGCATCTGCTCCGCCGAGAGATTCTTCAGGGGGAAGTAGCTGTGGCCGTCTTCGGTATCGTAAAAGGCCGCATGCCGGTGGCTGAACGTGCCGCGGATCGAGTCCTGGCCCGATAGGCGGACCCGGTAGCCGTCCAGCGACAGCGAGGCGTAGGCCAATGCCTCGGCCGCCGCCCAGTCCAACGGCTGCGCGGCGGCCGCCATCTGCCGCCGGCTTTCCAGCATTCGCTTCAATTTGTGGTGCAGATGAAAGTCATCGGGCAGCTCGGTCAGCCGATGCAGCATCGAAGTCAACCGCGGCTGGGCAACGCCCGTCTCCACATCGTCGTCCAGCCGCTCGGGACCGCCGTGGTAGCGTTTCCATACGTCGCCCAAGACCTTGGGCCGCGGCAGGAAATCCTCGCGGCGGGCCAGCGACAGGGCATAGTCGAGGTTCTCACGGCGATGGGCGGCGATCTCGTCGGCCTCGGCCTGGGTCACTTCGCCCAACGCCAAGAGATGTTCCAGGTAGGCGTCGCGGACCGACTTGTGGTTCTCGATCCAGCGGTACAGCAACGGCTGGGTGAAGGCCGGCTCGTCGCCTTCGTTGTGGCCCCAGCGGCGGTAACAGTACATGTCGATCACCACGTCGCGTTGGAATGTCGCGCGGAAGTCCAATGCCAGGCTGATCACCTGGGCCACGGCCTCCGGCTGCTCGCCGTTGACGTGGAAGATCGGGATCTGCAACATCTTCGCGATGTCGGTGGCATACGTCGTCGAACGGCCTTGCTCCGGCGGCGTCGTAAAGCCGATCTGGTTGTTGATCAGCACGTGGACCGTGCCGCCCACCGAATAGCCGGGCAACTGGCTCAGGTTGAGCGTCTCCTGCACGATCCCTTCGCCGATGAACGCGGCGTCGCCGTGGATCAGGATCGCCACGTTCCGCTCATGGCGGATGTCGGCGCCGCGGTCCTGCCTGGCCCGCGTGAGCCCCAGGGCCACCGGGTTGACGAACTCGAGGTGGCTCGGATTGAAGCAGAGCGAAAGGTGGACCTTGCGGCCTGTCGAGGTAACGTAATCGCTGTAGTAGCCCAGGTGATACTTGACGTCGCCGCCGCCGCGGTACAATTCGGGATCGATGTCCTCGAATTCGCGGAAAATATCCTGTGGAGACTTGCCGATGATGTTGGCCAGGACGTTGAGCCGGCCGCGGTGGGCCATGGCCATGACGATCGATTCGACGCCCTGCGACGAGGCCTTTTCGATGGCCAGGTCCAGCAGGGGGATAAGGCTTTCGGCCCCTTCCAGCGAAAAGCTCTTGGCGCCGACGAACTTGCGGCGGATGAACTCCTCGAAAATCACGGCGTCGGTTAAGCGCGTGAGAATGCGGATCTGTTCGTCGCGGGAAAGTTTCAGGCGGTTCTGCGATTCTTCCATCCTCCGCTCAAGCCATTCGCGGACTTCCAGGTCGTCGATGTGCATGAACTGAGCGCTGATCGACCCGCAATAGGTATTGCGGAGCCGGTCCATGATGTCGCGGAGCGTCTGCGTGTTCGAGCCGGCCAGCGAGTAGGTCGAGAACTGGCGATCGAGATCGGCTTCCGAAAGGCCCCAGAATTTCGGCTCCAACTCCGGCGGCATGGGCCGCGGAATGCCCAGCGGATCGACCTTGGCGATCAGGTGTCCGCGGACGCGGTAGTTGCGGATCAGCATGTCGACGCTTTCCTGCAACCGGCCTTGGGTCTGCGGTTCCCGTGTGCGATTGTCCGTGACCGTCAGCGGAACTGACGGCTCGCCATTGCCTGTTTCGCTGGCCGGCGGTACGTCAGCCTTTCCAGGCTGACCTCGGACTGCCCCAGCGCCGTTGCCGGCCGGCGCCGAGACCGCGGCCGGCGCCACGGCCACAATCGAGCCATTGCTCTTGCTCACCGTTGACGGCACGAGGCTTGTGCTCGGCGATGCTGCCGAAGTCGGCATAGCGGCCCCATCAGCCGCCGGAACACCGCTTCGCATCGGCCGCAACGCCGCCACTTGCGCCGGCTTTGTCATAGTCGGCTTGCTTTGCAGCAAACGAAAGTAGTTTTGCCACTCCGAAGATACCTGGGCGGGATTCTCCTGATAGAGCGAGTAGACCTGCTCGACGTACTCCGAACTCAGCAGTCCAAGGTCGAGTCCCGGAATCGTTGGTGTAGTTGACGACTTGTTCACGAATCCATCCCCGCAACGCGAGCTTGAAACTTAATTTTAGGCAATTCTAACAGATATTATAATTCTGTCGAGTTTCAAGGCACACTCGATTTATTTGTCGTAATCCGCATATCTCACCACAGGGTGGGCCGGCCTACAATCTCGCCTCACAATCAACCAAGTATATTACGAAATGATCGGTCAATTATACTCGGTAAATTGGGATGTTTATTAAAACTGCGCAGAATATAGCAGCAATTCATCTGTTGGTGGGGTAATTTGGAGTGCGGCACGGGCGCCGTTCGCAGCATGGTCTTTGCCCCTTGACAATTTGGAGTGCGGAAATCTATTTCCGCTTTCGTTCTTGGACACGAAGTGGAGCAGTCTGGGCTCCAAATTGAAAGCGGAAATGAATTTCCGCACTCCAAATTACACCTTCCTGAAATCAATGAACCCCCGCTCAACGTCCGTGTGTACCAATTCCACTTGAATCTTATTGCCCACGTCGACGCCCTGGGCGCCTTGCACCAGCTTGCCTTCAACCGGCGGGCTGAACACGCGGACCCACGTCCCTTTCTCCGCCGCCCCGGTGACGATAGCCTCGAACCGCTGTCCGATTCTCGACTGCAATAGCATTGCCGCCGCGGATTTGGCCACCTGCCGCTCCACTTTCTTGGCTGCGTCTTCCTGTTGGGTGCAATGGAGAGCCAAGGCCTCCAGCTCTTTTTGGCCGTAGGGGACCGGCCGGCCCGCCATGGCGGCTTTCAACAGCCGCTGAGTAATAATATCCGGATAGCGGCGATTGGGCGCGGTGGAATGCGAATAATGCTCCACAGCCAACCCAAAATGTCCAAGCGCGGCTGTGTCACCCGGTGTCTCCGCCACATATTCGCCCGGACCCAAGAGCTTGATCACCGCGAGCGACAGGTCGGGGAACCGCAGCGGATCGGCCGCCTCCTGCTGCTTGAGGAACTGGCTCAGCGCCGGCGCGTCGGGCTCGGCCGGCAATTTGCACCCGTGTTGCTGGGCGATCTCGACGATCCGCTCCCAACGCTTGGGCGTGCGGACTACACGGCGCAGGCAGGGGAATTTCTTGCCCTCCAGGTACTCGGCGGTCACGCCGTTGGCGGCGACCATGAAATCTTCGATGAGCTGTGTGGCTCGATTGGGCTTCTCGACTTCCAAATCGCGAACCTCGTCGCCTTCGAACTTGGCGCGTCCCTGGAGCGTTCGGAACGTCAGGGCCCCATGTAATTCCCGCCGGCCTTTCAGTGCCTGGGCCGCCTTGTCTTGGAGGCGCAAGTTTGCATCCAACCCGAGTACGGCCGCCACGGCCTCCGGCGCCGCTCCGCCTTCCAGCCAGGCGGCCACACTGTTATAGGCCAGTTTGGCCTGGTTCCGCACCCACGCCCGGTAGATCGCCGGTTCCTGCACGGCCCCGTCGGCGGCGACGACCATCTCGACGACGATCGCCTGCCGGTCGGCAGCAAATCCCAGCGAGGTGATGTCGGTCGACAGTTTTTCCGGCAACATGGGGAAAATTGTCGCGGCCGTATAGACCGAGGTCGTATTATGCCGGGCGTGCAGATCGATTGCCGACAGCCCGTCGATGACCGCATCCACGTCGGCAATTGCCACGAGGACTTTGATCTTATTGCCGGACAGCGCCTCGGCGACCGACAGTTGATCGAGGTCCTTGGAATCATCGTTATCGATCGAGGCCCAGAGCAAGTTCCGCAGGTCGCGAGTGCCGTCGTTGCCCGCCTGCGGGGCCTGGATCTTGGCAACTTCGGCCAGGGCATTTGCGGAGAAGTCTGGAAGAAGGCCTCGTTCAGACATGGCCTTGCGTGCGAGTTTTTGCAGGACGGCGCGGGGTTGGGGAGCGGAAGAATTCATGGGGTGTCGGGCCCTCGGTTCTTGATTCGCGGAACGTGCTTAATGTATCGGAGCGCCGCGAAGGCTGCAATTGGCAGCCATAGTTTGGAAGTTGCTATCGGCCGAAGGAAAGAACAGGCCACGACCTAGGTCGCGCGTGACAATCGGTTCAAACCGCACGGTCGCTGGGTTGCGCGCGCCGAAAAAATTGGTTTTTCCTGCCCAGGGACGATGCTGCAAGCTATCCATTAGGTGGGGTTTTCCGCCCACCTGCTCCACGCAACTCAGTAGTTATTTCAGCGCATCCCTATGTTGCAGCAACTCCTCACCGTACCGGCCGCGATCGGCGGGCCGAGTACCCTCGCCGCGGTTGCCACGACGCCGGTCCTGCATGTCATCAACGGCGAGCACTACGCCGGGGCCGAACGCGTGCAAGACCTGTTGGGCCAACATCTGGGCAACTTCGGCTACCGGGCCGGATTTGCCTGCCTCAAACACGGTCAGTTCGCCGCCATGCGAAAATGCTCCGATGCGCCCCTTTACGAGATGGCGATGAAGAGCCGCTTCGACCTCTCGCCCGTCTGGCGATTGGCCCGCATCATCCGCAGCGAGGGCTACCGCCTGATCCATACCCACACCGCCCGTTCGGCAGTGATCGGCCGGCTGGCGTCGATGCTGACGGGTGTTTCGCTGGTACACCATGTCCACAGTCCAACCGCCTGCGACACGACCAACCGCTTTCGTAATTGGGTGAACTGCCTGGCCGAGGGGCTCGTATTGGGGCGGGCGAAGGCCTTGATCGCGGTGTCGGAGGCCGTAGGCAATTATGTCCGCGGGTGGGGCTTTGGGGTCTACGTGGTCCCCAACGGCGTGCCGCCGCGGCGCGCCGTGCCGGCCCGCAATCCGGCCAAGACCGACTGGACGCTGGGTGTGATCGCGCTGTTCCGGCCCCGCAAGGGACTGGAAATCCTCCTGGAGGCCCTGGCTCTGCTCCGCGGCCGCGGCCTTCCCGTCCGGCTCCGCGCTGTGGGGAGCTTCGAAACTCAGGACTATGAACGCCATGTCATGCATCTGACCAGTCGATTGAATCTGGCTTCCGCGATCGACTGGGCCGGCTTCGCCCGAGATATCGATAGCGAACTGGCCCACATGGATCTCTTTGTGCTCCCCAGTCTCTTCGGCGAAGGGCTACCGATGGTCGTGCTGGAAGCGATGTCCGCGGGACTGCCAGTCGTGGCCAGCGCCGTGCCGGGCGTGCCCGAGGCCGTCCGCGACGGTGTCGAGGGCCTGTTGGTCGAGCCGGCCAATCCGGCAGCCCTGGCGGCGGCAATCCAACGCTTTGTTTCTCGCGAGGTTTCCTGGAACGAGTTGGGATCCGGGGCCCTGCTGCGGCACGCCGAATGCTTCTCCGACGTGCGTATGGCCTCCGACGTGGCACGGGTATATGATAAGGTGCTGTTTGAAAAGTAACCAATCAGGAGCTCTCCCATGTCGCACAAAGGCCTCGATCACCCTTTATTCCCCACGAATTCCGTCTCCCGTCGCGGATTCCTCCAAGCGGCCGGCACGGCCGCGCTGCTGGCTGGCGTCGGCGCGTCGCGGCCAGTGAACGCCGCCGCTGCTCCGGCGGCAAAAGCCTCGTCGGAATCGCTGGTAAAAATCCTGTACGACTCGTTCAGCGCCGAACAGCGGAAACAGGTCTGCTTTGCCTGGGACCACCAAGCCGATACGCGAGGGTTGCTGCGGGCGCGGGTCTCGGCCAACTGGCACGTCACCAAGCCCGTGATCGACAGCGATTTCTATACAGCCGACCAGCAGCAGTTGATCCGCGAGATCTTCGTCGGCCTGATTCAGCCCCACTGGGTCTCACGCTTGGATCGGCAGTTGAAGGACGACGAAGACGGGTTTGGCAAGCAGAGCGTGGCGATCTTCGGCACGCCGGGCGGAGAGAAGTTCGAGTTCGTCCTGACCGGCCGGCACATCACGCTGCGTTGCGACGGCCATTCGGCCGAGCACGTGGCCTTTGGCGGCCCCATCGTCTATGGCCATGCCGCAAGCGGCTTCAACGAAAAGCCGGGCCACCCCAACAATATCTTCTGGCCGCAGGCCCTGGCCGCCAACGGCGTCTTCAAAATGCTCGACGGAAAGCAGCAAGCCGAGGCCCTGTTCAAGTTGCCGCCGGCCGAAAATGCCATCGCCTTCCGGGGACGGTCGGGCAAGTTGCCCGGCATCGCCGTGAAAGATCTCTCGGCCGATCAGAAGGCGCACGTGCAAGCGGTGCTCGCCACGTTGATCGAGCCCTATCGCCAATCCGACCGCGACCGGGCTGTGGCCTGCCTCAAGGCCCAAGGCGGATTGGACGAGTGTCACCTCGCATTCTACGAGCAGGGGCATCTCCGCCCGGGCGAGTATGATGTTCGGCGCCTGGAAGGTCCTGCCTTCATCTGGCACTTCCGCGGCGTGCCGCACGTTCACACCTGGGTCCATGTCGCCGATGATCCGACGGTGAAGCTCAACGCCGGGGCGTGACGTGGTATGAAGCCACCCATCTTCTTGTGGAAATCGGGCACGCTCGATGCTTTCGACAGCGTTGCGGAACTTGAGAACCTCTACCCTCCCGACACGCTGGTCGAGGACGACGTCATCGCCTGTGACTGCGAGGGGCGGATTCTCCTGGCCGGCCGCGGATCGGACGGCCTGGCGGTATTCGCGGCTGAGGAGCAGCAACCGCGCTCACCGGACACGCTGAGAAGCATATTGCGGGGATACCTGGAACGCAGCGGCATGTCGCCCGAAGAGCTTGACTCCCTTTCTCTCGCGGCCCTGGTCGCCAAGGTGTATCCACCGGCTGACCCGCGACTTCAGAAGATCAGATTCGAAGCGCTGATCATGCACGTCATTACGCCGTTTGTGGTTGCCGCAGTTACGGTAATCCTGGGGCTCGCCAGGTGGCTGAGCCGGTAGTTGACAGGCCAACCCGCGGGGTGCTATCGTACCTGTATCGCTCGCTGCTGGGGCCAATCGCGGCCCGGAGCACGGGTCCATTCCACACATCGAGCTTCCAGGAGGTCGTCGCAATGGAAGTCTATCGCCACTCCGGCAAACTGACGCTGATCGGCGTTCCGCTGACCGTTGTCTTGGGAACGGCAACGGCGGCCGCGCTGGGCTTCATCTACAGCTACATCATCGTCTACGACCCGATCGTTTACATCAACATCATGTGTACGCTGGGCTTCGGCTGCTGCATCGGCATGGCCGTGGCGAAAGGGGTCCGCATGGGCAAGATTCGCAATCCCGCGCTGGCCGGCGCCTATGGGTTGGTCTTTGGACTGGCCGGCCTGTACTTCGCTTGGGTTGCCGATTTTTGGGCCCGCACGGGATCTCCGTTCGACTTCGCCGCTTTTGAACCCGAAGAGCTCAAGGCGTACATCTCCTGGTTCTATGAGAATGGTATCTGGACCATCAGCAACCACGGCCAGAAAGGCGATACCGTCAAAGGCATCTTCTTGGGGATCATCTGGATAATCGAGGCCTCGACCATCATCGGCTTCGCCACGGTCCTGGCCTACAAGAGCGTGGCCGGCACTCCTTTCTGCGAAGCGTGCAACGAGTGGACCAAGGACAATCTTGCCGCGGCGAGGCTGAAGTACAACCCCGACATCCAGCGCCGCCTGGCCACCGGCGACTTAAGCGCCTTGGACGAGGCCCTCGGGGCAACCGGCCGTGAAGATGTCTTCACGCAACTCGATCTGCACTGTTGTCCAAAATGCGACCGCAGTATTTTCCTCACTGTTTCCGCGACGACGAACACGATCGACGGAAAAGGGAACCGCAAGACCGTTCAGAAAACCCTCCTGCGGCATTTGGTACTGAACGGAGGTGACGTGTCGCGGGTTCTAGAGGCCGGACGGAGGACGAGTCTGCCGGGGACCACGGAAAATCCGGCGTAACGTTGGTGCGACAAACCGTCCGAGGGGGTTTTTCGGGCTTGTCTTGACGGTGAGGATGACGGAAAATAGACTCTCGTCCGCACCGCGGCCACATGAAGAGACTATTCGAAAAACTCTCGCCCCTACCCACTTCCCGCGGAATGAGATGGGAGTATTTCCGACAACATCTAAGCGTCCGCTTAAACTCTCCCAAGTTCCCCCCAAGAAACCTATCATTTCTAGGTTGTTGTTACGAGAATGCGGCAATTGGCACCGGTTTTGCCTCCCCTTGACACTGCTGCCCCCAGGCGGGGTTTAGTCCTATGTCACATTGCTGGTTCGCACGGAGGATCGCAACTTTGCGCTCGATGATTTGCCCCAGGATACCGTCCCGCGCCTTCTCCCACGAAGAAGCGTGGGAAGTCCGTAAACCCACCCGCCGTTTTTCCGCCATCGCAGCTCTCTTCGCGTGGGCTGCGGGCGTCTTCGTGTGGACCGTGGTCGCAGTTGCGCAGCCACCGCAAGTGCCTCCGGGTGCCGAGTCGCAAGGCACTCGGGCCCGTCACCCCGACCCTCTCCCGGAAGGAGAAGGGGCCCATACGACCCCTCACCCCAGCCCTGTCCTGGAGGGGGCGGGCGTCCAGTGGCTAATTGCTTCGGAAGATCAGCCATGGACGGTCGCCCTTGCGGCCGCGGTGGCCGCACATCTGGGCAGATCAGGGCCCAGCCCATTGCTCATGACCGTCAGCAGTCCACCGACGCGAGAGGCCGATTGGCTGCTCTCCCTGGCCGCGGGCCAGCGACCGATCGTGTTGGCGTCGGCCGATCGATTGCACCTCGGCGACACGCTGCAAAATCGCTCGCCTGAGTTGCTGCGGATTGGCTGCAGACCGAGCGAGGCCAGCGCGATCGTGGCCAAGCGGTTCTGGAAACAGTCGCGCGAAGTCGTCGTGGCGTCGGCCGATGATGCGGAAGCCGTAATCCTCGGCAGCGCACTGGCTGCGGGGCTTGATGTGCCGATCCTGCTCTGTGGGCAAGAGGGAGCCGGGGCAGCCGTCTCGGCCGCGCTGAAGGACCTGTCGGTCGCGCGGATGCTGGTTGCCGTGAGCGATGACAAGAAACCGCCCCGCTGGATCCAGCAGCAGGAAGTTGCCTCGCAAATCCTGTCGCCCAAGATGTTGCAGCACCGGCTGATTGCGGCACTGGGCGCCGACAAGATCCGCAATGTGGTCGTCGCCCGGGCGCCCGACGATCGGGCGGACGTGGGACATACGGCCTGGCTTGCTCCTTACGCGAGCTCCGCCCGGGGCGCGGCGGTGGTGTTGACACATGCCCACGGCGCCGCAGTGGCCGAGGCCGACGTACAAGAACTGATCCGCCGCGAGTCGTTGCAACCACAGACGGTGACCATTCTGGCCGACTACGCCTCGATTGCCTACCGCTGCGTGGAGATCGATCCCAACAGCGGCGAAGAGGGCCCGGAAGAGCCGCCGGTGGTGACGCCGCAGCCTGCCCTTTCCTGTGGAACCGCTGCCGCGGGAACCGCCGCCGCCGGGACCGTTACCAGCGGAACAGCCGGCGCACCCGCGCCGCCGCGGCCCTATAAAGTCCGCACGGAACCGTTCGTGCCTATCCAGCCTGATGTGCTGGCCACGCTCGGCGTCGGCCGGATTCCCTTGGACTCGCTGGGCGACGCCTCGGTCTTCTTCGTCCGCGGACTGCTTCGCGAGCGGCTTCTGGCGCATCGCCCGCCGCGGCTGTTGATGGTTTCCAACTCGGGCCTCAACCGGCGGACGTTGCCATTGTGCGAAGCAATCAGCCGCGTCACGACGGCCGAGTTCAAGAACTTCGGCATCCATGTCGATGAGTTCTACGGCAGGGTGACCGATTCGCCCGAGATCCTCACCACTGCCCGTTCGGCAAATTTGATTCTGTACGAAGGCCACCTCTCCTATCAGGACCTGATCGACGAACCGGTGCTGAAGCGATCGCAGGCGGAAGACTATCCGCTGGACGAGGAGGAGGTGGAAGGGCCCGGCGGGGCGAAACGCGCCCTCGATCGGGGAGCGGATCCCCGGCCTGCCCAGCGGGTCGTAATGGCCGAACCGACGTCGCGGCACATGCAAGGCCCGTTGGCGGGACTTCCCATCGTCGTCTTGCAGAGTTGCGAATCGCTGGACGACGCCGTGCTCTGGCGCCTGGACGAGTTGGGCGGCACGGCCTTGATCGGCAGCATGACGCCGATCCACAGCGGTTGCGGCAGCGCCATGCTGAACGCGGCGATGGGCTCGCTGCTGTATCGCGGCGGCACGCTGGGCGAAACGCTCCGCGACGCCGAGAATTACATGTTCTGCGTCGAAGAGCTGAAGGCCCGCCGCGGCCACAAGGAAAAAGCCAAGGGAGTTCGCGTGGCGCTCAGTTTCCGCCTCTGGGGCGATCCCGAGTTGAAGGTCCTGCCGAATCGGCCGGGACCCGGATTACCGGGTACCGGGCCGCGGCAAGCGCCCATCCGGGCAGAGTGGGTCGGCGACGACACGTTGCGGATCGACCTGCCCCCGTCGCGGCTGCCCGAGGCCCGCAGCGAAAGATATGTGGCCAACGTGTTTCCCAACAGCCAGGTCGCCGGCCTGATGAAGACCGAGGGCGAGATCACCAGGAAGCTCTCGCCTTTCTATTACTTCCGCCTGCCCCTGCCGGAAAGCCTGGCCTATGGCGACGTGACCAGCCTGGAGCCGTCGCGGAGCGATGCCAAACGCGTTTACGCCCGCATCGATCAGAGCCACGGCCTGTTGTACCTGGTCTATTATCCCGACCAGGAGAATCCCGGCGAGTCGGTCGTCTTGCGCCTGAAAGCCGCGACCCGGCGTACCGGGTGCCCGGCGGCCACACAGGCCCGGAGGCCCTCGAAGTGACGGGCAAGTCGAATTCCGTCTGGGCAATCCTTGTCCTCTTGATCCTCGGGATCGGCTTCCTCGTCGTGCGGCTCAACTTCAATCTCGAGGCCGGAGACGACGATTATCGGCTGACCTACACGGCCGAGTTCCAGGTACCGACTCGCGATGGCCGCGCGAACCTGCCCGATACCCGCTTGCTGGCGGCGTTTCCCGAGACGACCCGGTACTGCCACGTCTACGACCCGGACATCAACGCCCCGGAAATGGAGCCGGTGCGAACGCGCGTACACACGGCTGCCGTCCGCAAAGACATCGTGCTGCGGACGGCCAAGACGGGTGAATTTCAATGTACGATATCCTTTCGACTGCACTTCGACCGAAAGGGCAATTGGCAACAGGCGCCCGCCGACGCGCCGCTCGCCGCCAAGGACCGCACCGCGTACCTGGCCAACGCCAAGGGCATGACCGCCAACAGCGCCACCGCCCAGGAAATGGTCAACCGCCTCCGCGACAACCACCCCGGAACCCAGGAACTGGCGGATCGGATCTTTCGGTATGTCCTCGAGAATATCGATTCGGCCGGCGAAGTGGGCCCGGACAGCGGCGACGAGGCCCTGTTGCAGCAGAAGGGATCGCCGTTGGGGCGTGCGAAGGCCTTCGCCACCTTGTGCCGGGCCGCCAAAACCCCTGCGCGGCTGGTGACGGGCTTCGAGATCCCGGCTGACGAGAAAACCCGCAAGGGCGCGGAGATTCGGCCGCGAACGTGGGTCGAGGCCTATGTCGCCAATCCGCAAAGGCCGGCCGTCGGACACTGGGTACCGTATGATCCCGAGAACGGCGCCTTGCACGAACTGGGCTACAACGTGGTCCCCGTGCGGCGCGACGGCGTCGAGTTGGTCCGCGTCACCAATGCGACCGGCCTGGCCTACTCCTACTCCGTCGAAGGTGTTCCGGCTGCGCCCCGCACCATCTTGGGTATCCTCAACCTTCGCCACTTGCCCGGCAAACTGCACGAGCCGATCAAAGTGGTCTTGATCCTGCCCATCGGGGCCTTGTTCACTGCCTTCGTGCGCACGATCATCGGCATTCGCACCTTCGGCACCTTTTCGCCCACGCTCCTGGCCCTGGCCTTCGTCTACAACGACTGGCAGAGCGGGCTCTGCATCTTTTTCGTCGTGCTCGCCACGGGCTTCATCAGCCGCACGCTCTTGGACCGGCTCAAGCTTCTGCTCGTTCCCCGTCTGGGCATCATTCTTACGATGGTCGTGATGCTCATGGTGCTGAGCATCGCGGTAATGCACCATTACAAGTGGGGCCCCAGCGGCCAGGCCGCCGCTCAGACCGTGCTCTTGCCAATGGTGATCCTCACGAACCTCGTCGAGCGGTTCTACGTCACCAGCGAGGAAGACTCGATCTGGCAGGCCGTCCGGCTGCTGATTGCTTCCATGTGCCTGGCCCTGATAATCTACCTGCTGTTGAGATCGCCGCGCCTCGGCGATCTGCTGTTCTCCTATCCCGAGATGCACTTCTTCACGGTCGTGGCCTTGATCTTGATGGGCGCTACACGGGTTACCGGCTGACCGAACTGATACGTTTCCGCGATCTGATCAAGCCCGATGATGGCCCTGTTTCATGAGATCCGTAGGGTGGGCCGAGTGCAACGAGTCCCACCATGAAGGACGCCTGAATATGGTGGGACTCGTTTCACTCGGCCCACCCTACCTACGATTTCACAGGTTTTGCGAGATAGCCGCATGTGGCAACTTTCTCCATGGCGATTCTGGGCATGGCCCCGCGAGTTGAAACGGGCGGGCATCGTCGGCATCAATCGCCGCAACGGGCAATTCATCTTGCCTGTGAACCGCCGGGCCTTCTACCTGCGGGTCGATGAGAAGCACCTGACCAAGGGCATCTGCCGGGCGGCGGGTATTCCGGTGCCGCAGACGTATGCCCTGATCGAAAACTACGGCGACGTGCGGCGGTTCCTCGAACTTTCCGGAAATCGGCCGGAATTCGTGATCAAGCCCGCCGCGGGCAGCGCGGGTCGAGGGATCGTGGTCGTCGCCCGGCACGACGGCGAGGAGTTTTTCACGTCCAGCGGCGAACGCTACACGCTGGCCGATCTCCGTTATCACATTGCGGCGATCCTCTCGGGGCTCTATTCCTTGCGAGGGCAGGTCGACCTGGCGATCATCGAGCAGCGGATTGTCCGCCACGAGGCCTTCGTCAACATCAGCGAGGGCGGCACGCCGGACATTCGCGTCGTGCTCTATCGTTGCGTGCCGGTGATGGCGATGGTCCGGCTACCGACGCGGGCCTCGCGCGGCAAGGCGAATCTGCACCAGGGGGCGGCCGGCGCGGGCGTCGATCTCCGCAGCGGACTGACCTTCGGCGGCGTCTGCATGGACCGCGCCGTCGCCGCCCATCCCGACACCGGGCATTCCATCGCCGGCGTTCAGGTCCCCTTCTGGAAGGACCTCTTGCAGGCCGCGATGAAGCTGGCCGACGGGCTGGAGCTGGGCTACCTCGGCGTCGATTTCGTCGTCGACGCGAACCTGGGGCCCGTCGTCCTGGAGGCCAATGCCCGGCCGGGGCTCAATATCCAGGTGGCCAATCGCCGCGGCCTGGGGCCGCGTCTGGAATATCTCGATTCTCTGCCCGTCGAGCGCCTTCTTCCAAGTTGCCGGGAGGAGCTGATCGATACCATGGCCGCGATGTAGCGTGCCGTCACCGATTCCACGCTTCGCGCACCACCGGCATTGGCGTTCGATGATAGAATAGAGAAGAATGATTGCGAATCACGAAACCATGGACCCTAACTAAGGAGGTATCGAACATGGCGTCAACCATGACTTTACCCGAGGTGTTGACGATCGAAGAGGTCGCGGCGTTCTTGCGTTTGCCGGAGGACACCGTCCGACACTATGCGGCCCGGCTGGCGATCCCGGGCAGGCAGATAGGCGACCATTGGCGGTTTTCGCGGCGAGCACTGGAGGAATGGCTGCGAGGCCCTTTTGGAAAAGAGGCACTCCTAAGCCAAGCTGGGGCGTTCGAGGACGACAAGGAGGACCTGGCACAATTGCGCGCATCGATATATCGCGACCGGGGCCGGCCCGAGGTCGAGGAGAGGACGTAACATGTACCTGCTTGACACGGACAACTTGTCCCACCTGTGGGCACGGCACGAGCGCGTGGTTCAACGCACGGCCGAGGTCGGCGACACGGAAATCGGGGTTACATCGATCACGCGGGCGGCATAGCCGGCTACCTTGGCATCGGCAGCACGACGGTGGCATCCTCGGTCAACGTCGCCTCGCCCTCCTTGCCGTCGATGCGATAGCGGACCTTCAAGTGCTTCACGACGCCGGGGGCCGGGTCGCCGCCAAACGTCTCGTTGTAGCTGGCCGACGGCAGGAAAATCACGCGGTAGTTGCGGGCCTGACTGCGAAGGATCGCGGTCACGTCTTTTGTCTGGCCGCCTTCGCCGTACTCGGCCTTGAGGATCTCGAGTTTCACGGCCCTGTGCCCGGCCTGGGCCAGGGCCTTGCGAAGCTCGACGGAGTCGCCGCCGCTGCTGTGGCCGATGGCCAGCGCCACTATCGCGGCCTCGTCTTTCAGTTCCGGCGCCTTGGCGGCATCCAGGGCCAAGGCCAGCATCTCCTGGCTCGGATAGCGGACGAGAATCTCCAGCACCAGGCGCTTGTCGTCGGGCCGCTGGGCAATCTCCAGGGCCGTGCGACACATGGCCGCGCGGTCGGCCTGGGGCATGGCGAACTGCCGGGCCAGGCGGATGTAGCCCCGCACGGCCCGCACCTGGTACTTTTCGTCCTTGACGCCTTTCGCCAGATCGACCAGCACCGGGGCGGCGTCGACCGACATCCATTGGCCCAACAGGCGAAAGGCCGTATCGCGGACCGTCTCGTCGCCGACCATGCGTACATGGTGTCCGCGGGCAGCGTCAGCAACCGCGGCCAGCGCCTTTGGGCCGCCCAGCCCGCCGAGCACCTCCAGCAGCTTGCACTTGAGGTCCGCCGGGGCGTCGGCCAGGGCCGCGACCAGCTTCTCGGCGCAGCCCTCCCGGTCGGGCATTCGCTGCGTGGCTTCCTGCAAGGCCTTGGCAATGGCCGTTGCGTCGTCGTCCGTCGGGGTCGTACGGAGCTTGGCAATCAGGTGGGAAAGGTCGGCGAAGGGGATCGTCCCGCCGAGTGCTGTCAGGGCGGCGGTGCGGACCTTCGCGTCCGCGTCGTCGGCGACTTTCCATAAAGTTGCCGTTGCCGCGGCAATATGCCGCCGCCCGGCCAGTTCCATCAGGACCAACCTGGCGGCCCCTTCCGCGCGGGGCAATCGCTCGGCAATCAGGCCGTCGATCGCCGCCCCGTGCAGGCCGTCGATCACCCCCAAAGCCGCCTGCGAAATCGCCGCGTTGCCGTCCACCGCCGCGTCGAGCAGCACGGGGGCGCTCGCAGCATCGTCGATCCGCTTGAGGGCCCGCAGGGCATAGACCCGCACCTGCGGGGGACTGCTCTTCGCGGCCTTGATGATCAGGGGAACCGCACTCGCCTCGCCGCGATCGGCCAGGGCGAGAATCAGCAGCGCTTGACGCTGCGGCGTCGCCCGGTCCAACTCGGCCGCGACGGCCTCGGTCGCTTCACGGCCAGGAAGCTCGCGGGCAGCGCGCAGCCCGAGGGCGAAGTGGCCCTTGTCGGCCGCCCGCAGCTCCTTGACCAGCAGCGGCACGCCCTCCGCGCCGCGGGCGAGGATCGCCCCGCGCGTGGCTTCCAAGATCCGCGTCTGCGGCAGATCGGCCGCGCGGATCTCGTCGTAAAGTTTCACTGCCTCGGCTCGCCTGCCTTGGGCCAGACAGCGCTCGGCGCAGAGGATGCACCCTTCCGCCACCGCCGAACGGACTTCCTTGGGCTCGATTGCCAACGAATGCCGCAAGCAGGTCACGGCCGCGTCGCCGCCGATGCGTCCCAAGGCCACCGCGGCGGCCGCGGCCACGTCGGGATCGGGATCCTTGAGCCGCGCGATCAGTCCCTCGACGGCCTTCGCATCGCGGCGGACTCCCAGCGAATTGATCACGCCCACCAGGAGCCGCCCCTGCAACTGGCCGGAAGCCGTCCGCAGGGCATCGTCGGCCGCGGCGTCCGGAATAACCTCCAAGGCGATGCGGGCCCAGGAGGACAGTTCCGCGCTGCGAAGCAGCGCCGCCAGGGCCGGCACGGCTTCACCGTTGCCGATGATCGCCAGCCGCTTGCAGGCAAGGGCTTTCTCGGCTGGCGGCGCGTTGCTGCGCAGCAAGTCGATGAGCTTCGGCTGCTCATTCGTTGCCGCCTTCTCTGCCGCGTGGATCCGTGCGGTCAGGATGAAAACAAGCGTGAAGACCAGGAAGGTTCTGAGGTATGGCATGACGGTGCTCCGGTTCAATGATTCGCTGAATGGGTTCGACATTGGGTGGCGAAAAACTTCTTGTGCAACTTGCTGTAGGATGGACCTCCGAGTCCGTCCAGTTTCAAGGGACGGACTCGGAGGTCCATCCTACAACTCTCGCGCGGGCCTTTAGAAACGCCAGGGGTCGCGGAGGGCCTCGCCGCGAAGGCGGTTGGCCTCGTCGTCGCCGATAAATTCGTTTTTCTTCGGATCGTAGGCCAGCTTGCGTTTCAGGAAGATGGCAAGGTTCACGGCATGGCAGGCGATGTGCGATTGGCAAGCCACCTGGGCGTTCACCCGCGGCAGGCCGCGCGACTTCACGCAGTCGAGGAAATCGCGGACGTGGAACGTGGCCGGATAACCGCCAATCTCCGCTACCTTCTTTCCTTCCAAGAGGGCCGGCGAACTGAGCGCGAGCTGCCCGCTGTCGCCGGTCTCGACCCAGCCGGTGCTGCCTTCATAACGTACGGGGCAGGAACCCAGCGGCAGCCAGCCGTCGTTGCGGACGACCAACTTCACGCCGTTGGCATAGCGGGCCGAGGCCTGGCCGTTTTCGATGGGAAAATACTCGACCGGGGCGGTGTCGTCGGCCCCCACGGCCCATTGGCATTGATCGATGCAATGCGAGCCCCATTCCAGGCAACCGCCGCCGACCATGCCGCCGCCCTTCTCGAACTCCGCGCTGAGCATCTGGGAGCTATAGGGCCGCCATGCCGCGGAGCCGAGGAACATGTCCCAATCGACAACATCCTTGGCCGGCTGCGGTTGCGAGGGCAGCCAGCCGCTGGTCCCTGTGCCCAATCCGCCCGGATGCGCGTGGACTGTTTCCAGCTTGCCGAGTTTGCCTTGGCGCGCCAACTCCGCGGCGAACTCGAAGTGCGGCAGGTTCCGCCGCTGCATGCCGCCCTGGAAGACCCGGGCCGTACGGCGGATGGTGTCGGCCAGGGCCAGGCTCTCCACAATGTTCTTCGAGCAGGGCTTTTCGCAATACATGTCTTTGCCCGCCTTGGCCGCGAAGATCGAAAGCAGGGCGTGCCAGTTCGAGCCGGTGGTGATCAGTACGGCGTCGATGTCGGGCCGGGCCAGCAGTTCGCGGAAGTCGCGATAGGCGGGGCAATCGGCGATGCCGTAGACTTCCTCGATGCGGCGCTTCACCCCTTTGCGGCGATCCGCCCGCACGTCGCAGCAGGCCGCGAAGCGGACATCGGGCTGTTCCATGAAGCAACCGATGACGTAGGAGCCGCGGCCCCCGATGCCGATCGAGCCCATCACGATCTGCTCGCTGGGCGGCACGGCGCCGTTCTTGCCGAGCACCGCTGCGGGGACCAAATAGGGCACGGCCAAGGCAGTGCCGGCTTGAAGGACCGTTTTGAGAAAGCGTCGTCGTTGCGCGCGTTTTCGTTCCATGGTGGGGTTCCTAATGAGGCAGGATCGGTGCCGGCCGGCAGCCCGGCCGGAATATCGGAAGGCGGCCGAAGATCCAGGGGTATGCCCGGCCGACTGACATCACAGCATGAAAACAGTCGTTTCGCGTTTACCGAACCCAAGGTTCGGGACCTCGCTGCACCCGGTTCAGGTCGTGCGCGGTACTACGATGATAAACAGCGAGGACTGGCGTTGCAAGTCGCTCCCGCCGGCTGAAAGAGTTTCTATCGACTAGAACTTCCAATTGTTTCCGCAGCAGGTGCAATGGGCCTGCGTCATAGTCTCCGTTCGCGAGAGTCCGGTAGCCAGAAGCGACAGCCCGCCCGTCAAAAGCGCCATCGTGGCCTTGCCGCCCGACACGCCGGCCTTGGCTCGCACTGCGCGTGTGCGCACGCTTCCCTTCGTCTGGCAGTGGGGACAAATCATGGCAGGATTCAGCGCCCCATTGGCCATGTATTCTTTCTGCTCGGGCGTCAGTGTCGCAAACCAGATCCTACGCCCGGCAAAACAGGCGAGAATGAAAGCCAATCCAAGGACAAGCGGATTTGAGAGGAATTCGACGAGCGCTGTTGCATGTCCGCAGAGAAGCGCGGCGAGGAAAACCAGCACGGCGCCCCCGGCCAGGATGTAAGGAATAGGGATGACTCGTTCGGCAAGCGGAGTGTCTTTGCGTTCTTCGTCAACGCGTTCTTCGTCGATTGTCATCTGTACCATTGTGGCCACCCTCCTGCGAGACGGGAATACTCAAACGGTCTCCCGAACCATATCGTAAGTATCTGACAAGTCAAACGGGACAGGAGAGATGACTTCGGCCTCCGGCCGGAAAATCGTTACAAGACGCACTCTTGGACGGTCGGCATGGGGCAGGGTGAGGCCCGATTGACGCCGAACGCCCAGAAACGCATTAGAAAGGCGATCCGGTTCAAGGTCCAGGATACGACCGAGCCGGCGAACGTGGCAGGGGCGAATCGATACGCGGCCGGCAGCGGCAATATGCGGCAATCGTCGCCGCAGGAATTGCCAAAGTTCTTTGCCCGCGGCCGAGACTCAATCCCAACACAGGCAAACGATGCGGTCGCACTGGTGGAAATCACAGTAGTCGGACGAGCCCGGACCGACAGCATGCGCAGCCGCGGCGGCCGGCGGATGACGCCCGAGAACCGGCTCGGCCCCGGCCGATTCGACGACGACGTCATCGCCCGCCGGCAGCTTGGCGGCGACCTCTTCCCGTTCCATCGGCCCAGGCTCGGGGCACCCCGTACTCTGGGTCGCGGCGCGTGCCGGCGGCTCGGCGCTCTGCATCGGCGAGGCCTGATCGGCCCGGGGTACCCGGCGGGTACCCACTTGTGGGTGCTGGTCGCTGCCATTGGATGACGGAAGGTCTTCCAGCCAGGAATCGTGCCACGCGGAACGATCGCCCCAGTTCAGGCCGAGGGCCTCCAAGAGCGGCGGCAGGAAGAAGGCATCCAACTGCGGCACGTTGCGCTGATGGGCCGTGGCGTAGAATCTACGCGCCTCGCTCAGCGCCGCACGGCGACCTGCACCCACAAGTGGGTACCCGCCGAGTGCCCCGGCATCGGTCGAGGGGCCTTCGCCCTGGTTGAGCGCGATCAGGCTCAGCGCCAGGTAGTGGAAACCGTGAATGCGTTGCGCAGAAAGGAGTTTCTCCAGGGTCTCGGCACTCGCCGCGCGGCCCTGCTGCCACGATTGCCACGTGCCGGGGCACCCGCTTGCGGATCCCGCGGCCGGCGGCAAGACGTAGATCGCCGGCCCGCGTCGCGCGAAGGCGGCCTGCCGTATGGCCTCAACTGCCGCCTCGTGCGACTCGTGAAAACTGTCGACCACCAGCGTCACGCGATGGATACCCAGCTCGTCGAGCCGCTGCCACCGCTGGGGGCTGATGTCGGCCGGGCTGTTGCCGATCGCACCGACAGCGAGGTAACCGTGGGATTGAAGCAAAATGGCATCCCAAAGGTCCTCGACCAGCAGCAGGTCGTGCCGCCCGTGAGCCACGGCCGGATAGGCCTCGTCGAGACCGAAAACGCCCACCTGCTCCTTCCAATCGGTGCTGAGGTAAAGGCTGCGGTCGAGTTGCTGCGGATGTCTTGCCCAGAAGCTGATGATCCGCCGGCACCAATCGCGGATTGGCCCCACCAGCCGGCCGGGAAGCCGGGAATCGGCCAGGAGATTGGAGGCCCGAATCTCGTCGGCCGAGAAGCCGTCGCGGAGCAATCCGTGCCAGATGGGCTCGGCCGAGGGGAAATATCCCAGCGGCAGGTGCTCCAGCTTTCGCAGGTCGAACCCCCGTTGGTGTAGGCATCCCCGCGCGGCCCGCCAGGCCTCGTCGCGGTTCTCGCCGACCATGAGTTCATGGTGCCCGGCCAACAAGGCCTGGGTGTGGCGGAAATAGGCCTCCCTCAGGCCATCGGCAGGGTGCTCGGGCTGGGTTGGCAAGGGGTTCATTGCGACAGGGGCCATATGGAAGCTAGGGCGGCGGGGCACCCACTTGTGGGTCGCGGGCCGGATTGACCACGCAAGCCGGGCAATGCAGGATGATTGTAGCGAATTGGCTGGAAATGTCAAATCCAGCCACTTTGGAGTGCGGGGAGGGCACCGAGCGCAGCTTGGTCTCCACCGCTTTGCAAAAGGGCCAAGAAGTGATTTGGGTTGCGAGCTAGGGGAGATTTTCTTCAGCAGGGGCCGTTTTGAAAAGCGGCGGAGACCAAGCTGCGCTCGGTGCCCTCGCCGCACTCCCAAGGGCTCTAGCCGTTTCGCTCCCGGATTCGTTATAATGATGGTTTGATTTGAAAGGACGTTGCCATGCCGGTTCCGATGCAGTTGTCTCGGATCATCATCAGTGAAGTAAATGAACAGCAAGTCATTTACCTGAAAGAAATTGGGGGCGAACGTACCTTTCCGATCCTGATCGGGCTGTTCGAGGCGATGAGCATCAACCGCCGCGTGAAGGGCGAGGAATATCCCCGGCCGCTGACGCACGACCTGATCGTCGGCGTGGCGGAGAACCTCGGCGGCGAGCTCCAGGACGTGGTGATCAGCGAGCTCAAAGAGCACACCTACTTCGCCCGGCTGCGGATTCGCCATCAGGGTGAACTGGTGGAAGTCGACGCCCGGCCGTCGGACGCCATCGCCGTGGCCGTGACCTGCAATCCGCCCCTGCCGATCTATGTCAATGAGGATGTACTGAACGACGTGCTGGGAGAGTAAGCCCTACCCCATCGCGTCGGCGAACTCCTTCAACAGTGCCGCCCGGCCCCGCTCGCCGTGGGCCCCGTCCACGATGACGTTTACTCGGACCTCGGTCGTGCTGATCAACTCGACGTTGATCCCTTCGCTGGCCAAGGCGGCAAACAGGCGGCTGGCCACGCTGGCGTGACTCTTCATGCCGACGCCGAAAACCGACAGCTTGGCCACGCGCGGCGAACTATCGGGCGGCGGGCAGCCCAGGCTCTCGGCCTGCTCACGGATGACGCGGAGCGATTTTTCCAGGTCGTGCTGCGGCATGGTGAAGGAAATGTTGGTGCGACCTTCGCGTCCCACGTTCTGCACGATCATGTCGACGACCACGCCCGACTGGGCCACCTCGTCGAAGACCTGGGCCGCCAGCCCGGGGATGTCGGGCACGGCGTTGACGGTCACCCGGGCCTGCGACTCGTCGAGACTGATGTCCTCGATGATCAACTGCTCCATCTTCTCCATGCGGGCCACGACGTCGTTGACGCGGTTGCCTGCGGCCACAACTGCGGCCTTGGCGGCGATTCCGTCCGGTTCTTTGCCCAGACCAAATTCCGCATGGACCGTCCGCAGGGCCTCCTGCGCATGTTCGCGGGCCACGAGCACCGAGATCTTGATCTCGCTGGTGGTGATCATCTGGATGTTAATGCCCTTTTCGGCCAGGGCGCGGAACATCCGCTCGGCCACACCGGGCTGCGTGGCCATGCCCAACCCCACGATCGAGATCTTCGCCACTTCGTCGTCGCAGTCGTGACCTTCGGCGCCGAGTTCCTTCACGGCCTCTTCCACAGCGCGGATGGTGTGCGGCAGTTCGTCGCGAGCAACCGAGAAGGAAATATCCGCCCGGCCGTCGGCGGCAACGTTCTGGGCGATCATGTCCATAGGGATGTTCTTGGCCGTCACCTTGGCGAAGATCGTGATCGCGGCGCCCGGCCGATCGGGTACGCCGAGCACGGTGACGCGGGCCTCGTTCTTGATCATCGCCGCGCCGCAGACCGGCAGCCCGGCCACTTCCGGCTCGCTGACGATCATCGTGCCCTTCTTGTCGCTGAAACTGCTGCGGACATGGACCGGCACGCAGAACTTCTTGGCGAATTCGATCGAGCGGTTGTGCATCACCCCGGCGCCGGCCGTGGCCAGCTCGAGCATTTCATCGTAGCTGATGCGGCGAAGCTGCCGGGCCTCGGGCACGACGCGGGGGTCGGTCGTATAGACGCCGTCCACGTCGGTATAGATTTCACAGGCGTCGGCGTGCAGCACGGCGGCCAAGGCCACGGCCGTGGTGTCGCTGCCGCCTCGGCCAAGGGTCGTGATGTCTCGGCTTTCGTCGATCCCCTGGAATCCGGCGGCAATGACGATATTGCCGGCGTCGAGGGCCTTGCGGATGCGATCCGTCGAGATCGACTGGATGCGGGCCTTGGTGTGCGTGCTGTCGGTCATGATGCCGATCTGCGCCCCGGTCAGGCTGAGCGCCTTGTGGCCCAGCGAATGGATCGCCATGGCCATCAGCGCCACGCTGACCTGCTCGCCGGTGGAGAGCAGCATGTCCATCTCGCGAGCCGGGGGCTGGTCGGTGATCTGCCGGGCCAGATCGATGAGCAGATCGGTGTTGTCGCCCATCGCGCTGACGACGACCACGACCTGCTCGCCTTGTTGCTGGGCACGAATGGCCTTGCGGGCGGCGGCCAGGATTTTCTGACTGTCGGCCACGCTGGAGCCGCCGAATTTCTGAACGATGATAGGCATTTTAGGGGAGAGGGAAGCGGGATTCGGATCTTTTCGGCAAACCGGATATTATGGTTCGACTGGGTGGGGAGGTCAACCCGAGTTGGCGCCTCGAAATCATTTGGGTGGCGACGTATTGGCGATTGCCGAGATCGCGACGGGCGACCTTGCGATTGCCGAAAGTCACAACGTACAATAGACTGGTGGTGTGAGACCCTCTCCCTCCGAAGGGTGATTTGCGACTTTGCTCCAGCCGAGGTACTGAATGACGACCGAACACTTCGAAAGAACCTTGCGGGCGTTTCAAAGGAGAGCGCCGTTCCGGCCATTTACGGTGGAACTGATAGGTGGATTTCGCTTTCAGGTCGATCACCCGGAAGCCCTCGTTCTGCGGGCCGGCGTAGCGGTCGTTGTCTCGGCCAACGGTACGCCGGCGCTTTTCGACCACAAAGGCGTTGCCCAGGTCATGGGCGATGTGCAGCCTAAGCAATCGGCTTAAGGATGCCCAGCAAGCGATCCAACGACCGTTCCGAAGGGCGGGACCCCACCGAGTCGATCGTCGGCGACATCTTCCGCCAGCGTTCCCTTGCGCCGGACCCCTCGGCGCCGATCCCGGCGGCGTTTGTCCGCTCGCCGAGTTGGCACCCCTTTCTTTATCGCAAGCGGATCGATCGCGTGGAAAAGGCGCGGCCCGGCGATCTCGTGGCCGTTTATGGGCCGCACGACCGCGTGCTGGGCTACGGCCTCTACAACCCGCGGAGCGAGATCGCCGTCCGCATGGTCTTTTATGGAGAAGAACTGCCCGACGACGCGGCCTGGCAGACGAAACTCGACGAAGCCGTGACCTTGCGCCGCGACATGCTGCGCCTGGACGACGTGACCGACGCCTACCGCCTGGTCCACGCCGAGGCCGACGGCCTGCCGGGCCTGGTGGTCGATCGCCTGGGCGACGTGCTTTCGGCCGAGGCCTACACGCTGGGCATGTACCAACGGGCGGCGGCGATCCTCGCCCGCTTGGCGCCGGCGATGGGCACGAAATTCACGGTCGTGCGGCCCAGCCCGCAGTTCCTTAGCCAGGAAGGCTATGAGCCGCCGGGCTTCGCCGCGGACGACTTGCCGCCGGAAGTCACGATCCGCGAATATGGCACGCGGTTTCGGGTCCGCTTCGTCGGCGGCCACAAGACGGGCTTTTTCTGCGATCAGCGAGAAAACCGCAAGCGGCTGGCCGGATTCTGCGAAGGGCGCACGGTGCTCGATCTCTGCTGCTACACCGGCGGGTTCGCCGTGCAGGCCAAGTGCCTGGGCAAGGCAGCCGAGGTGACGGGCGTCGATCTGGATGAAGAACCGCTGAAGCTGGCGCGGGAGAACGCCAACTTGAACCAGGCCCGCGTGCGTTTCGTGCAGGACGACGCCTTCGCCTACATGCGGGAGATGCTCCGCCTGGATCGCTGCTACGATGTCGTCGTGCTCGATCCGCCGAAATTGATCCGCGGCCGGGATGAGTTGGAAGAGGGCACGCGAAAGCACTTCGACATGAATCGCCTGGCGATGCGGTTGGTGAAGCCCGGCGGGCTGTTCCTGAGTTGCTGTTGCTCGGGGCTGTTGAAAGAGGATGATTTCGTGCAGCTTCTGCGGCAATCAGCGTATCAGGCGGGCGCGTTGATCTCTGCGGCCACGGAAGACACGGCCGAGCGGCACGCGGCGCGTCCGATGCAGATTCTCGCCCGCACCGGAGCGGCGGCCGATCATCCCGTATCGGCCACGGTGCCGGAGACGGAGTATTTGAAGGCGGTTTGGATGCGCGTGGGGTAGACCTTTCACCAGCCTTGTTTTCAGCAAGAGAAGCCCCACGTCGTGGAGGGCCTTGGCTATGATGGCTGCCAATTTGAAATCTCAGATTTGAAATTTGAAATTTGCGATTTCATTGGGCCATTGAATGAACTCGCGGAATAGGATCTACTCTTGACTGCTGTGTGTCTTCCCAACCGAATTTCACGACTTATTGAAATCTCAGGACATCGGCCATGAAATACGAGCGTTTTGAAGACCTGCCCGTCTGGAAAACCGCCATTGAACTTGCCGAGCGGATTTACGTGCTGACGCGGCACCGGTTCCACTCTCAGCCGGGGGATTTGCGCGATCAGATCCGCCGCTCATCCCTTTCGATATCCAATAACATCGCCGAAGGATTCGAACGCGGCTCAACGGCCGAATTGCTCGCCTTTCTGTATATCGCCCGCGGCTCCGCCGGTGAAACCCGGTCGATGCTTCGGTTCAGCCTCGATTTGCTGCAAAATCCAGAGATGATCGAAGGCATTCCTGAATCTGAGATTTCAAATCTCAAATCTCAAATCTCAGATCTCATCCCGATAGCGGAATCCTGCTCCCGCCAGATCCGTGCCTGGGCGGACAGTCTTCAGAACACGGGCATCAAAGGCCAGCGGCACTTGAACGAGCAGAGCCGCAACGCCTATGAAACCGAACGCCGTAGCCTTGACTTTCAGCAGCGGATGCGAGATCAATTTCGCGAGAACCATCCCGAGTTGTTTCAGGAAATGGAGGATAAACTGTAATGATTTGAGACTTCAAATCTCAAATCTCAAATCTCAAACCTCAAACCTCAAACCTCAAATCTCAAATCTCAAACCTCAAATCTCAAACCTCAAATCTCAAATCTCAAACCTCAAATCTCAAATCTCAAATCCCCGACCCGTGGCTTGCCCCCCGTAGATTGACCAGCAACCTTCCCATGTCCGCCGGCAACGGCGTCTTGAACATCAGCTCCTCGCCGGTAATCGGGTGCTTGAAGCCAAGCTCCGCGGCATGCAATGCCTGACGCTGGGCCCCGCTGCGATCGACGATCGGCTTGCCGAACAGCGGCTTGTTATAGACCTTCTCGCCGCACAGCGGGTAGCCGGCCTCGGCGAGATGAATGCGTATCTGATGCGTGCGGCCGGTCTCCAGGCGGCACTCGATAAGGGTGTAACCGTCGAAGTACTCCAGCGGCCGCACGTGCGTGACAGCCCGCTTGCCGACCTTCGGCAGTTTCGTGCTGCCGCGGCGGCGGTCGCCGCGGTCGCGGACCAGGCTCGACTCCAGCGTCCGGGCTTCCACGCGGCCTTGAGCGATGGCGTAATAGACGCGATGGATGGCGTGCTTACGGAACATCTGCACCAGCAGCCGCTCGGCCTCCGCGCTGAGGGCCAGCACCATCACTCCGCTGGTATCGCGATCCAAACGGTGCACGAGCCGCACCCGCGGCGGCCGCGCCGGCTTGCCGCATCGCCGCTGCCCAACCCGCGACCCGGAGGACCGGGCACCCCGGCGGCGTTGCAGAATCCGCACCACCAACTCGTCGATCGTCGGCTGCCGCTGCTTGCGGCGAGCAGGCCAGTGCTGCTCCTCGGCGTGCCGCTCGGTGGTCACTCCGGCCGGTTTCTCGACGACGATCAGGTGTGCATCCCGGAAGAGGATTTTGATGTCGTCCGGTTCCGGCGGGGCATTCCGCGGCTCGTCCCAGACCTTGACCACGTCGCCCGGCTGGAGCTTTCGCCCTTCATCGAGACACAGGTTGCCGTTGATCTGCACGTGTCGGTTTTCGACCAGGCGGCGGACGGCGGACCATGCTTGGCTGCGCAGGAACTGCCGCAGCGCGGCGACAAGGGCCAGGCCGGCGTGCTGCTCCGTGACATGGTAGTTTGTGAAACCGGCATCTCGCATGAAACCATTCTAACTTGGCAACTGAAAACATAGGACGATACGTAGAGACGCACTCGGGTGCGCCGCGCACGCTTGACGAGGCGATGGCGGTACCCGTCGAGGCGAGTGCAGTACGAGACCCACAGCATCGTGTCAAGAACGGCCTTCATGGCGACGCTTCATGACAAGCCGATCAATGTCCTCGTCCGTAACGTTCGCCCGATCCATCTCCGCACTCGTTCGCGCGAGTTCCGCTTCCCACATGCGGTCTTCCAAACGGTCAAGCTCTTCCCGAAGCAGCACGAACTGATCTGGGTCGAGGTGCGCCGCGGCATCTACGATTTCAGGAACTGTACTCATGAATCAACTCCATCCAGGGGCAATGCACCTATAGATCATTATACTCGCGCTACGTTCGCTTGCACACGCCACCTGCCGACGAAATACCCCATCGCCCGCCAGCCTTCCGCGAACACTAGCCCCGACCGCGCGGCCGTGGGATCATCATACCGATCGAAGCTGTCGGGCTGGATTCCGCTGCCGGCGATGGCAATCGGCACGTTGCCGTGGCTGTGCGTCTTCGTGCGCAACGGCGTGGGATGATCGGGCGAAACGAGTATCCGCCACTGCGGATAGCCCTGCAAAGCCGCGAACACGGGAGCGACGATGTGCCGGTCGATCTGTTCCAGGGCCTCGATCTTGGCATCCGCGCGGCCCTCGTGCGAGGCCTCGTCGGGGGCCTCGACGTGGACGCACACCAGGTCGTGCTCCTTCAAGGCCTCGACGGCATAGCGCCCCTTGGCGGCATAGTCGGTATCGAGATAACCGGTGGCGCCGGGCACGTCGATCCGCTTCCAGCCGATCAGTTTGGCCAGCCCGCGCAACAGATCGACGGCGGTGATCATCGCGCCGCGGACGCCGTAAAGCTGCTCGAAGGACTCCAATCGCGGCGCGCTGCCCTGGCCCCAGAGCCAAACGTTGGTGACCGGCCGCTTTCCCGCTTTCCGCCGGGCCCGGTTGACCGCGTGATCGGCAAACACCGCCTCGCTTGCGCTCATCAACTCGACCAGCAGGCTGCCGCCCGGGCCGCGCGGGTAAGCGTCGAGAATGCTCTGATCGGTCAAATCGTGCGGCGCGGCGGTGCGGGTGTCGTGGGTGAAAGGGGCCGCGTTGACGACCAACAGATTGCGATAGCTGACTCCGGGGACGAACCGCAGCGTGTCGCTGCCAAGCTTCTCCTGGAGCGTGGCAAGCAGGGCCGCTGCCTCTTCGCTGGAAACATGACCGGCGGTGAAATCACGCATGACCCGGTTTTCGATCGTCACCATGTTGCAGCGGACGGCCCAGTCGCCGCTGGCCAGGGCGATGCCCTGCGCGGCGGCTTCCAGGGGAGCGCGGCCCGTGTAGTGGGTCAGCGGATCATAGCCCAGCAGGCTCAGGTTGGCCGTGTCGGAACCGGCGGGCAGGGCGGCGGGCGTGTGATTGCCCAGGGCGATCACGCCCGCCTTGACCACGCCGTCCATGGCCGGCAAGCGGGCCGCCTCCAACGGCGTCTTGCCCTGCAGCGATGGCTGAGGTTCGTCGGCACAACCGTCGGGGATGATGATGGCGTATTTCACGGAGTTATTCTCGCACCCGCAAGCGGACGCTGCCGGGGCGAACGGAGGGGAGGCAGGTGATGGCTTGCAAGGCGTCGCGGACGGCGCCTTCGGTCGTGGCATGGGTCATGATCACCAGCGGCACGATTCCGCCCGATTCTTCCGCCGTTTCGTGCTGGATCACCGACGCGATGGAGATCTTATGGTGGCCGAGGATGCCGGTGATGTCGGCCATCACGCCGGGACGATCTTCGACATTGAAACGCACGTAGAAACGGCCGGAAACGCCGGACGGATCGCGGAGCGCGACCGGCGCCGCGCGGTCGTTGGACCAGAGCTGCAGCGTGCGGAAGGTGATCGCCGCGCGACCCAAGAGCGTGTCGATCAGATCGGCGACGCAGGCCGAGGCGGTGGGCATCTGGCCCGCGCCGAGACCGTGCAGGAAGACGCGGCCCACGGCGTCGCCCACGATCCTTATGGCGTTGAAGGCCCCTTGGACCTGGGCCAGCGTCGAGCCCAGTCGCACCAGGGTTGGCGAGACGTGCAGCTCCAATCCCTCCGGGACCAGCTCGGCCACGGCCAGGAGCTTGATGCTGTAGCCCAACTCGCGGGCGTAGCGCATGTCGGCCACGTCGACCGTGTCGATGCCGGTCCTGGGGATGATTTTCCAATCGACGCGGGCGCCGAAGGCAAGATGGGCCAGGATCGCCAGCTTCTGCGCGGCGTCGCTGCCGTTGACGTCCATCGCCGGATTGGCCTCGGCGAAGCCCAGTTTCTGGGCCTCGGCCAGGGCGTCGGCGTAGCTCTTGCCGCAGTCCTCCATCTGCGTGAGGATGAAGTTGCTCGTGCCGTTGAGAATGCCGTGAATCGACTCGATCTGGTTGGCCACCAGCGACTGGTTGATGGCCGCGATGACCGGAATGCCGCCTCCCACGGCTGCCTCGAAGGCAATCGTCCGGCCGACGCTGCGGGCGCAATCGAATAGCTCGCGGCCATGTTCCGCCAGGAGTGCCTTGTTGGCGGTAATGATATTCTTCCCGCTCTTCAGCACCTTGAGCATGATCGAGCGGTCGGGCTCCAGGCCGCCGATAAGCTGCACAACGGCCTCGATTTCCGGGTCGTCCAGGACCGTGGACAAATCCGTGGTCAACAGACCGGGCGGCGGCACGAAATTGCGCGGGCGTTGGATGTCGGCATCGACGATGCGAACCAACTTCACTGTTCGGCCGGCCTGGCGGGAAATGCGGTCCTCGTGTTCGAGCAAAAGTCGCGCCACTCCCGAGCCGATTGTCCCGAACCCAATCATGGCAACTTTCGCGGTCGAGTTTGTCATCGTTTGCACAATCCCTGCGTTTTGTGGTGCGGGCGTCCCGCCTGCCTGGCGCAGGCGAGACGCCTGCACCACAAGCCCGCGGCAGGCGAGACGCCCGCACCACAAGTTCGTTTTGGACCGGTCCTATGCGGCCATGTTACGGCGGCCCTGAAAAAGCGCCAACCCGGCGGGATCATATTGCGCCATGCGAGGGGGTGATTGCCAAATCTGTTGGACTTGGCATACTTAACTATCTTCAATTCTAGCTCAGCATTGTAATGGGATACGCGCGTAATGAGTATTGAGCCCCGTGCGCTAGACTTTTTCAAACAGATATTGTCAACCCCCAGTCCGGCTGGATACGAGAGTCCCGTCCAGGAGGTCATCCGGGACTATGCCGCCTCGTTTGCCGACGAAATGCGGACTGACGTCCACGGCAACGTAATCGCCGCCAGGAACGTCAAGGCCCCATTGCGGGTGATGCTGGCCGGGCACTGCGACCAGATCGGCCTGATCGTGCAGTACATCGACGACGACGGCTTCATCCACGTTTCGACCATCGGCGGCTGGGATCCGCAGGTCCTCATCGGGCAGCGATTGACGGTCTGGGGCGCCAAGGGGTCCGTCCTGGGGATCATCGCCCGCAAGCCGATCCACCTGCTGAACGAGGAAGAGCGGAAGCAGGTGCCGAAGATCAAGGACCTGTGGCTCGACATCGGCGCGAAGAACAAAGACGAGGTGCTGCAGGTCTTGCGCGTGGGTGACCCGATCACGGTGGAACTGCGTTATCAGGAGCTTCAGAATGGGCGGGTCGTTTCGGCCGCCATGGACGACAAGACGGGCCTGTGGGTGGTCATGGAGGCCCTGCGGCGGGTCGATCGCAGCAAGCTGCAAGTGGCCGCCTATGCCGTATCCACGGTGCAGGAAGAAATCGGGTTGCGGGGTGCCCAAACCAGTTCGTTCAGTGTCGACCCGCACGTGGGCATCGCCGTAGACGTGACCCACGCCACCGACTGCCCGACCATTGAAAAGAAGGAAGAGGGCGATATTCGCCTGGGCCTGGGACCGGTCGTGTACCGCGGGCCGAACATGAATCACAAGGTGGTCCAGCGGTTGTTGGATGCCGCCCAAAGTCACGAGATCCCCTACCAACTGGGGGCTTCGGGCCGGGCCACCCCGACCGACGCGAATTCGATCCAGGTCAACCGCGCGGGCGTCGCGGCGGCACTGATCAGCATTCCCAACCGCTACATGCACAGCCCGGTGGAAATGATCTCGCTGGACGACATCGACCATGCGGCCGACCTGTTGGCCCGGTTCCTGGAAGATCTTCCCGGCGATGCGGAGTTTATCCCATAATGGTAGAACTTGGCGTCAAAATGCCGGCGATTCGCTGAAAAAGCCCTTGTTTTACGGCACTTTCTGCGTTTTCTGCCGTTTCGAACAAACGTCTGAAAACAGCGGAAAACGCCCTTAAACGATGGCTTACAGATGTCACTGACACCCGCTACTGTGGCTCGTGTACAATGCACGGAATCTCACCACAAGAACGCCGCGGGGTAGGTTCCCTACTCCCTGAAGGCACCCGTTGCTTACGCTCCCGGCCATTTCTTTTGACCGAGTCACCGCCTCCGCAAATCCTTATCGACCTCATCTTCAATACCTAAAAAGAGGGATGCCTGCGAAACTTTGCCGACAGCCACCCCCCAGGCCCAACCAAGCAGTTCCTTCTGGCCGATTTACCCATCTGCCCGAACAACGAGGAACCCCACCGCTGAGCGACACCACCGCCAAACCGGCCGAACGCCCGGCCAACCTGACGACCCTGCAACTTCAACTGCTCGACCTCGCCGCCCGCAGCACCCTGTGGACCGCCCTCAAGTGGCCTGTGGTCCAGTTCTCGTGATCCGTGGTAAATAGGCCACTCACCCGTCTTGACGGTATCTGCCGCCCTTCGGGCCGTGAATACCCTGTGCTAGACGAAATCTCCGAAAACCGTGTCACACCGCACGTTGATCGCCGTATAAGAATTGGTGGAACTGATTATCGGAGACATCGGCACAGCAGTTGCTCAATATGCCGATGTGACCGAACGGTTGCCGAAGGGGCAGCCGGCGTCGCGGTCTTGAGCATCGAAAGGGTACTACCGTGGAATCCAACACAGGCATGATCGTGCGGGTGCTGAAAAGGCTGAAGGCCGCCGTAGGCTATCACGAGCTGGGCATGACGCAGCACGCCGTGCAGTGTCTCGACAGCCTGGATTTGCTGGGCGAGATTGGACCTTTTGGGGTGGTTCGAGAACGTCCTGCGTGATGTGTTCATCACGAACCCGGAGAATCACGTCTCAGCCGCCAACGCACTGGAGGTTGTCGCCTGCATGCTATCGACGCCAGCCAGACATGCGATCGAGATGACGCTGGCCGTCTGCTATGGACAGGTCAACGGCGTGGGACGTGCCGCCGATAGGGTTGCTCGTACTCGCGGTGCGAAGCCCGAGGTGTGGCCAAACCCGGCTCGCTAGGCGTTCAAGACTCAGCCGTCGACTTTTTGATCTTGAGATGAATTTTGCAATCTTCGCGGATGCCACGCCTGTCGTTGGCACCCCGATCTATCTCCGCCGTCACCGATCCTCATGAGCTTCTTGGGCATCGGTTCTCCTAATCAGGCCATGATGGCAAGCCTACTTTCCCGTGGGATTGGGCGTCGGGGGTCTCACCCTGCTTCGTTCTCGCAACAACTTGATTTTGACATCGAGGTAGACTGCTTCGGCCCGATAGACATCGACCACATCGACTTGGGCCGTTTCCCTTCGGTATCGCGTTGTCTTGAGCAAATCGTTCACCTTGTCAAGTTGCTTCGTCAACAGGGCGACCCTCTTCTCGGGTTCATCAGTCGAATCCAGTAAGGCATTGCACAAGTCGTTTTCTGCCGAGGAAACTTGAGCGAAACCAACGAGACCGAGTTTGTAATTTGCCGTTAACACATCAACAAGTTGAGACAGCACCTTGACTCGTTCATCCTGTGCGGCTTTGAGTTGGGCGGCGTCATCGTCGCTTGTCTTCGGCGGCGGTTCGGCAGCGGCAGCGGCGGCCACGATAGCCAGGAAAATCAGGAGCCCTGCCATAGCAGTTGTGGGGGTACGACGTGTCATTTTGCCCTCCATTGTTCGAGAAGAATGTGGTGATTGAAGAATCGCCCCACCATACACCATTATTTCCCGCCGGCCGCGGCATTGGCAAGCATGGGCCTCTCGCCCACCACGCCGCCAAGATTTACAATCACGGGCATGGCCTACAACCACACCCAACCCGGCCGCTGGCACTACGTCCTGTTTGCTGTCGCCTTGGCAACCTGCGTCGATGCCTGGCAGGCCAGCAGCGATGCGGCGGTCACCGGCACCTTCATCGTGAATCTAAAGGAGGATATTCCGTGAGCAAACTTGGCCGATCACTTGCATTCATCGTCCTTGCCATCGTCATCCCAGCGGCCACCCACGCCCAGCAGGCCAAGTCGAAGGCCATGGTCGGACTCTACTATTTCGATGGCTGGAGCGGCAAGACCGATGAAATCCATCTTACCAAGCTGCTGCGAACAGAGTTTGCCGACCGGAAACCAGTTTGGGGTTGGAGGGACGACACCGTCGCGATCATGCAAAAGCAGATCGACTGCTGTGCCGACCATGACATCGCCTTCTGGGCCTTCGACTGGTACTATCCCGAGGGCGAGATCAAGACGATGCCGTGTAACAACGCCCTGGATTTGTACCTCAAGGCCCCGAATTGCCAGCGATTGAAGTTCTGCCTTTTGGTGGCGAACCACGAGGGTTTCCGCATTGGGCCAAAGGACTGGGACGCCTGCTGCAAGAAATGGATCGAACTATTCCAGAAGCCCACCCATCTTCGCTTGGACGGACAACCGCTTGTGATCTTTTTTTCGCCCGGCGAATTGCAAAAAGCGTTTGGCGGCGTGGAGGGGATCCGCAAGGCATTCGACTCGTTGCAGGCCAAGGCCAAGAAGGCGGGGCTGGCGGGCGTGTCCATTGCTGCCTGCACCGGACCTGGGCAGAATTTCGCTGATCTTGCTCGCTCGGGTTACACGATCTTGACCGGCTACAACTACAATGGCGGTTGGATGAATGGCGGTGGCAGCCAGCCGTTCCGAAAACTGATCGCGGACAGCGACAGGATTTTCGAGCAAATGGCTGAAACCACGCCGCTCCCTTACGTCCCGGTCATTACGGCTGGCTGGGATCGTCGTCCTTGGGAGAAGGACCAGTTGCCGCCCGAGAAGATGTCGGTTTGGTATCCTGACCGCACGCCAAAGCTGGTGGAAGATTTCATGAAAGTGGGCGTCCGGTGGCTCGACAAGCACCCCGGCAAGGCCACGCCCCAGCGGCTCCTACTGGTCTACGCCTGGAATGAAAACGGCGAAGGCGGGTATTTGACCCCGACCGCCAAGGACGGCACCGCGTACCTGGATGCCGTGCAGCGGGCGATTGGTGGGGAACGGTAGGCTGGCAACCGGCTTGGCCCGAGCGTATCATTGAGGGACTATGGAGACTCGCATCCTCGTCCCTCTGATTGTCGGTGCAAGCATCTTGATCGGCGGGACCGTTGTGGCAATGCTGTTCCTTTTCAGTAAAGCAGGCTGGGGGCGGTTGCTGGAAAGGTATGCCACTCCGAATTCGCCAACCGGGCGGGCCGTCCGGCTTCAAATAGTGAAGATCGGGGCCGTGGAGTATGAATTCTGCGTAACTGCTTGGATTGCCGACGATGGGCTGTACCTGAAAGTCTGGCGGAAGATCGTCTTGATCCCGTGGAGCGAGTTCAAGTGCGTTCACCAGATGACCGTCTTCTGGCAGCAGGTTCTAGCGCTGACCGTTGGCAATCCGCCTGTCACCAGGATCACCGTGCAGAACGATTTCCTCGAGATGGTACGGGGGCGGTTGGGGACTATCAGCCAAGAAACAAAGAAGCCCGCTCAGTGAAGGCGGGCTTCTGTAGGGAGAGGCGGTACGCCAACCACGGCCACCTGTTGCCCATGTTTTATAGCGGGCGAGCGGTGAAACCCGGTGTGTCGGCCCTCCCTCCTTGCTGATCGATCTGCTATATCTATTGTAGCATCAAACCGCAAGAGGGCAAACGAATTGCACGCCGGAATTCAGGTTTACGAAAACCAGCGGCTTCCACGGCCCGATGCAATTCGATATTCTGGACTCGACGAGCTCGACGGAGGAATCAAATGGATCGTATCGAGCCATACGAGTTATGGGTTGGTCACGCTGGGGATGGCCGAGCGTATCAGGAGGCCGCACATCGTGGGATTCGGGCCATCGTCCAGGTGGCGATCACGGAACTACCTCTGCAACCTCCCCGTGAATTCATCTATTGCCGCATTCCTTTGTTGGACGGATGCGGCAATGATTCGGGCTTGCTTCAACTCGCCATCAGCAGCGTAGTAACGCTGCTTCAAAATGGAGTTCCGACGTTGGTGTGCTGTGCTGCGGGCATGAGCCGTTCCCCGGCCATCGCCGCCGCCGCAATCGCAATGACCGAGAATCTTGACTTGGACGAATGCTTGAAACGGGTAACGAACTTCCGTGTGGCAGACGTATCGCCGGGGCTGTGGGAAGATGTTCGTCGTATTACGGAGAGGCTTTTCCGCCAATGAAGACCGCAATCGAATCGCTAAAAATCATCGTCTTGTGCATCGTCGCCGCCATCATCTACGGCATCCTGCACGATCAGGTCACGGCACGGGTCTGCGTCGAATATTTCACCATTGGGCACCGGCCCATATTTCACACCGATGATCCGACGCTGCTTGCCTTCGGCTGGGGAGTCATCGCGACGTGGTGGATGGGGGCAATTCTCAGCGTGCTCGCGGTGCTTGCCTCCCGGCTCGGCTCCTGGCCGAAATTCGACGCCGCCAGTCTGGTCCGTCCAGTTTGCATCCTGCTGATCGTCATGGCCTGCTCATCGCTCCTGGCTGGCGTATCCGGCTACTTCGTTGCAAAGGCTGGTGGCGTGCAATTGGTCGGTTCCCTGGTCTACCGAGTTCCGGCAGTAAAGCACGTTGCGTTTCTGGCCGATCTCTGGGCACACCTTGCTGCCTATGGAGTCGGGTTCTTCGGTGGGGTCGTACTGAGCATCTGGGTTGTGTTTCGGCGGCGACGAATGGCAAGGGCTTCGCCTGCGTGAAGCTGACGCTGGGCCGGAAGATTGTCCGCGTGGGGACCGAGGACGCGGACGAGTTGGCGAAGGTCATTCGAGAGAAGGTCGGCAGCAGCGGGCTTTCCGAATGATCGAGAGCGAGGGCTTTGTTCCACCCTGCGGACGATTTCACCAGAAGGTCCGCTCGGCTTGCGAAACGCCAGGACCCGCTACTTCGACGTGCGAACCTGTTCCAGCGTAAACATCACTGGATCGTACGGACTCTCCGGGTACCGAACATCGGTGATTACGAACCGGCCGCGGCAACGTCCGCCAATAGCGACAACCACGGCGGCTTCAGAATCCTGCGGCAACACTCCCGAACGATACAACTCCATGCCCAATGCAAGCGGAATCTCCAATCGCAAGGTGCCTCCCTCCAGCGAGACTTTCAACTGGCTCTTGGGGTAAGACAACAACGAGACGACGCCATTGGACCAGGGCTTCAGCGGCATGCGGACTTGGTCCAATCTCCTGCCACTAATCGCGATTCCTTGGGGCATGACTTCTCTCCGCAGATAGCTAGTGCCTACTTGCCTTTGTGGCGTCGCTTCTTCCGCTTCAACGGCCCGCCCTTGGCCCTCTCCAACTGGCGTTCCGACAGCATGATCCTTGCGGCCCTCCTGGACTGATAGGCCCTGATCCGTGCCGCAAGAGGATGGCTATCGTCGATCCGCAAGTGCGATAAGGACACAACTACCGCGTTCTCGCCAGCCGCCAACCACTTCTTCAGTCCGCAGGCTATGCCGCCGACGTCACCCATGTTGAGCACCGAGCCAATCTCCAACTCCTGATCCGGACGGCACGCAACGCCGCCCCGAGTCAGCGTCTCCACGAGTTCGCGGGCAGGCCGTACGCTGATTGGAAGCAGTTGTTCCATGTCGCGTATGAGGTCCGTGACTTCCTTTTCGTCATCAATCATCGTGCTTCCTTTGCCTGAATACCGGCTGCTCCGCCACGCGGCCCGAACATTTTCATCTTGTGATCAAATTTGAGCACGCCCACGCCATCATCCGTAGGCATCGCCGTTCCTACTCGGCACAGCCCCACCACGATATTCCGCCGCCAGCCGAAGCCTGCCTGCTAGTCTATGCCGGCTTGACGTTCTCGGCACACGGCCCTTTCGGACTCTGGCCTTCCGTGTAGGACACCTTTTGGCCTTCATGCAGTTCATCGAAACGGATGCCTTGAAGGGCCGATGAGTGGAAGAACAGGTCTTTGTCGCCGCCCGTCTTGATGAACCCGAATCCCTTTGCGATCAACTTCTTGATAGTGCCTTCTGCCATTTCTGCGTTTCCCGTGGTGATTGCTTGGACTGACGCCGCCCGGCTTACGATTGCCGTCCGCGTCGATTGGAAAAAGTTTATCCGACCAGGGGGCCATTACGCAAGGGGTTGCCTCTATTCCCTGCTTCCATGCAACAACGCCGCCGCAATCTCCCGGACCCGAGCCATTGTGATACCGTTTTGCTGCTCCACGGCCAGGGGATGATCGGTCGGCTCCAGTTCGATGAAGGGCCGCTTGTTAAATGATCGGATGCGAACTTGGGTCTTGAGGCCCAGCGTCTTAGGATAAATGGGAATTCCTGTGCAAAGCCAGCCGAAATACGGTGGTTCTTCTTCCCTGCCATTGTAGTCCCAAAGTTCGATGACTCGCTTGAAGCTCTTCTGGCTTAGTGAGACCCAGACACCCCACACGAACGGTCTTGGGCCATCAACGACGGGAATCTCCAAGCAGCCCCGGATGTAGAATTCCTTGTTGTCAATCACGCATACATCTGTGGTCAGGTAGCAGCGGGCCTTGCGTTCTTCAGTCGGAATTGTAAGGTAAGGATCAGGAGAATCTGCCGCAAAGTCCATCGGAAGTTCGGCATGAAACTCTCCGCAGGTGCCGCAGATGAAGCCTTCTCTTGCATCGGGTGGCTGTTCGTTCATCATTCTGTGCTCAGTGGTTTGTATCCTTGTCCGGCTAACCACGACGGTCCTTCATTAAATCGACTAACAGGAATATGTTTGCAATAAACCGGCCAACGACAAAACCATAGAAGGCCCCTACGATTGAACCGATTATTGCTAGTTGCCCCACGCCGAGGTATATGACTTCTCCACGAATAATACCCACGAACATGAACCCGATAGCAATGCTGACGCCCACGATCACTGATGCTAGTCGTGGTCGTCGCCCCTGATATAAAAGTCTTTGTCCGAGCCCAACGGCGGTAACGAATACGGCGACAACCAGAAAGGCAAACGGAGACTCATCAAGTGCCCGTAAGACGCCGAATAGCACAGCATACAACGCCGTTACGAACAGCAAAGTGCCAATACCGAATTGGGAGGAACTTCTGGCCTCCTGAGTTATGGCTTGCGGAACCACCGTAGCTAACCTTACCTCGATTTCCAAAGTCTTCAGAGAATGTTCATCCGCAAGCCGATGGTCATGCCCAACTTCCAGCAGTGCTCTTGGGTACAATCCGCTGTTCCGCACCAGTTCTAAGCTGTCGCCAAACGGCACCACATCATCAGCCCCGGAATGCAGAATGACCGTGCCGAGCTTCACTTTCCTGGCCGTACCCCATTTCTTCCAGGCCGGGCAGAGCAAGACCAGGGGCGTCAACCCGGAACTGATATTCATTGCCACGGCACCGCCCCGGCTGGAACCGACCACGACATCGGGCCGGTGCTGATCGAACTCCGCCTGGGCGATGCGGACGGCAGCATCGAAATCATCGTCAGGCAGGCTCGGGTTCAGGACTTCGTGGCCGTGGTCCTTGAGATAGGTCGGCTTGACGCCGCCCGGAACTGATTGCCAGCCGTGTAGGAAGAGGATTTTCATTTGGGTTTGTAACCGAGGTTCTTGGCCTGGGCAAAATCGGCCTCCGCCTTGGCTTGTTCGCCCATCTTTTCGTATGTGAGGCCACGGTTATGAAGTGCCTTAGCGTCCTTGGGATCGAGTCGGATGACCTCGTTGAAATCGGCAAGTGCCTTGTCATATTTGCCGCTGTCCCGGTACATGCAACCACGATTATTGTACGCTTGGGCTAAAGTCGGATTAAGACGGATAGCCTCCGTGTAGTCAGCAATGGACTTCTGGCCCTTGTCCTTGTACTGGTACGCACAGCCACGATTGTAATACGCCTGGAAGCATTTCGGATTGAGTCGAATTGCGTCGGTGAAGTCGGCAATGGCCTTTTCGTGGTCGCCTTTGCCCATGTAGATAAGGCCACGGTTGTAAACTGGGAGTGTGTCTTTCGGATCAAGCCGGATCGCATCTGTGAAGTCGGCAATGGCCTTCTCGTACTCGTTCTTATCCCAGTAAGCAGTTGCTCGTTCAGAGTATGCCATCGCAAATGTCGGACGAACCCTGATCGCTTCACTCAAGTCAGCAATTGCCTTTGTCAAGTCGCCCTTTTGTCGGTGGCAAGAACCTCGGTTATAGTACGCTTCAGCACAGTCGGGTTTTAGTCGAATTGCTTCTGAACAATCGGCAATGGCTTTCTCGAACTTCCGCCACTCCCCGTAAATCGATCCCCGCTCCCAGTAAGCAAGGGCCGAGTTGGGGTCAAGCCGGATCGCTTCGTTGCAATCTGCAAAAGCCTTATCGAAAGCTCCTTTTCTGGCGTATGCCCGGCTTCGATTGGCATACACATCTGCGTTCTTCGGCTCCAGCTTGATAGCCGTCGAGTATGCGGCAATCGCCCCGTCGTAATCACCCTTGTCGAAGGAAGCCTTGCCTTTCTCGAAGGCGTCCGTTGCCCGATCAGCACCAACCGCCAAACTCGGCACCAGGCTTCCGGCCAGTACCGCCAAAATCACGCATCGATTCATGTTTTTCCTCCATACAAGCCACCGCCATTCTATCCCTGCCACTCCCCGGCTACCACCCGGTAGAACCGATGCAGCATCCCGGCAAAGTCCAGGTCACGCTCATAGCGGAAACCGACCTCCTCCATGACCCGCTGGGAAGGCAAATTGTCCGGCAATGCCCACGACCAAATCTCGGTCAGTCCCAGGTGCCCGAAGCCGACTTCCAGGCTGGCTCGGGCGATCTCGGTGGCGAAGCCCTGTCTCCAGTAATCGGGCATGATGGCGTAACCGAGGCCCACGACCGGCTCGCCGTCCATCTGGTGCGTCGTCAAGCCGCCTCGCCCGATGAATTGATCGTCCTTCTTCAAGTGGAAGACCCAATAGCCAAAGCCGTGCTGCCGCCAGTGGTCTACGGCCTGTTGGATTGTCGCCACGATCTTCTCCTCTGGGAGTGGCCTTCGTGCGGAAGCCAAGGTTCTCACGACCAGGGGATCGGTGTAGAGGCGATGAAGCTCGGGCGAGTGCAAGGGCGTGATGGCCTCGGCAAGCATGCGAGCCGTGGTCAGGGTAGCAATGGGGTTGGGCATGACTCCTACGCTCTCGATTGTCTCTCTTACGTGTCGTACAATATGGCCTGATCGACGCTGACGCCATTTTACCAAATTGGAATCAGATGCGAAAACGAAACCGGCCACGCCGAGTGCTCAGAATAAAGTGCCATGAGTGAATCGCACCCACGCTTACTGCTGATCGATCAAGCCCTGTGGGTACTGTCGTCCCCAACCGGCATTTCGATCTACGACTTCGATTTTGAGGCGTTCCTTCCTTGTACGCATCCTTGGCGGCGACCGGAGAGTATTCAGGCTGTCGCCCGTGCTGGGGCATTTGAGGAATACGAACAGGAATACGAAAGATTGCGAGCAGACGGCATTCATTTAATTCATTCGCTCCATCAGCACTTGTTGTGCAGCCAGCTACCGAATTGGTATCCTTTGATCCACGATCTCACGCCACGTAGCAAATGGTACGACACCGTGCCAAGCGTTGAAGAAGTTCAAGCTGATTTCCACTGGCCAGTCTTCGTCAAGGGGGTGCGTCAGACAAGCGGGCATCAGAAGTCGCTTTCTATTATCGAAAACCCTCGTGCGTTTGAGGAAGCAATGCGTGCGTATCGGCATGACCCGATTCTTCAGTGGCAGGGAATCGTATGTCGGGAATACGTCCCGTTGCGTCCCGTTGGTGATGCCAAGCACAACAGAATTCCAAGCTCGTTCGAGTTTCGAACCTTCTGGTGGAAGGGCGAACTGGTCGGCTGCGGGCGATATTGGTGGGAGGAGAGACCTTATGATATGTCCCCTGCTGAACGGACGGCTGCAATTTCCGTGGCTGCGGAGGTTGCACATCGAGTCGGCGTCCCATTTCTAGTTGTCGATATCGCCCAGACCGTGGACGGAAGGTGGATCGTTATTGAGTGCAATGACGCCCAGGAAAGCGGATACGCAGGTGCAGCCCCCATCGGGATTTGGCAGAACATCGTGGCGATTGAAAAGCGACATTATGGAGGCAACCACTTCACGGAATGACCATCCGCAAGCCCTCCTGGGCCGCCCACCGTCGCAGAATGCCACGGGATTTATCATCCGGCAGCACATTCCGCTTGCCACGGGCCTGACAGATGATCTTGTGGGGCAAGCGGACTTCGACCGTGAGAACTCGCTGGCTGCCCTCGTGATTCTGAACTTGCAGTGACCAGATCGATGTCGCCCGGCGAGCACAAGAGCGGGCGTATGTGGCAACGCAGTGCTGCATGGCCCGGCCCTCGGCCACAAGCGAACGGCTGGTAAGAAGCTCTTGGATTGTCCAGCGACGGAGGCTGGGAGTGCCTTCCCGACCTTCGATCCAATCGAAGCCATTGACACCTGACAGCGGCCATTGGGCCTTGAGATCAATGTTCTCGTTGCCCAGGCGATGATGCCACCGTCCCACCTGACGCAAAAGGGCCTCCGGGCTGCGGCCTTTCATCGTGAGGTTCGGCTGGGCTGGCGGAAGTCGTTGGATCACCCCCGCAGCCTGAAATTCCTCCCGCTGCTCAAACCGTTGATCTTGCAGGTAGTCAATGATCGGGCCGACATGAACAAGGTCCAGCATCGGGTTGTCGATGAAGAACCGGATCACGGTGGTCCAGAAATCGTCATTCTCGAAATGGTCGGCCAGTCGGGTGGCGGCAACGGCCTCGGCCAACCTCTCGCTCCCGCCGAGGCCCAGAACTTGCCCCCAACGCAATGCTTGATCGACCGTAAAATGGCTGGGGGCGAGCATGAAGTGATGGGCCATCCGCTTGGTCAGCGGGATCGGCACATCGGCGGTGCGGAGATTCTGGCCGCTGGCGACGTGGATGTACCATTGCTGGCGGCGGCGGGCGGCAGGCCCAAGCCCCATGAACCAAACCGAGTCCATGAAGCTCGGCACCGGGTATTCCACCAGGAGATGCCGGGCCAAGCTGGCGAACTGGCGGCGGGCATTGTGGGTGCGAGGTCGCCAGTCCTCAAACGGCCTCAACCAGTCACGCCCATGATGGGCCAGGGCCACCAGGGCATCGATCCAGGTATTCCCGGCCTGGTGCCCGTATTGCGGCATGGCCGATGAAGTATCCAAGAAGTTGGTGATGGGCTGGACATGCAGAAGCAGGGAGAGAAGCCCCTGCCGAATGTCGTGGTCACGCACCGTGGCATCACTGGCCCGCTGAATTGCGGCCAAGGAAGGTGATCGGGTCTCAGACCGATCCAAGTTGCCGTTGAATATTTCGAGGATCGCAGCAGGAAATCTGGCCTTCTTCTTGTGTTCGACCATCCGGGCGGCGGCGATTTCCCGAGTAGCGACCAAATGCTCCCGTTGTCGTTGCGGCCAGCTTTTGTCCAGGCGACCGCTGAAGCTGTGCATGCGGCACCAAGCCTTGTAGTCCTCGACGTTCCCGAGGCCGAGCGATTGGAGGTGCTGCTGTAACGCTTGTTCCTGTTCTTCGTCAACCGGATTCAAAGTACCCTTGTTTCGCTTTCGTGCCATAAGTTCTGGAAATGAAGAGACCCGTGCTGTGGACATAGTGCCGGTATTCGCACGGGGACAGCGGCCCGACGTGCGTGGCACATTGACTTCTCAGCATGGGTTGGTACTTGTCCATTGCGGTTTCCTTTCAATCCAAAACGAAAGAGATTTTCGGTAGTAACAAAGACACCGAAACTGGCGTCAGGTTCATTCAAACGTGGTCGGCCACTTTCAGCCCCTCTTGCCTTGCCCACCTGAGCATGATCTTCCGGCCTTCCTGCGTTGGGTGGCTGTCTCGCTTGCCCTTGGCCTGTACGATGGTCCGGGTTGTAGGATCAACCTCGATGGTCAAGACGTGCTCCTGGCCAACGCAACTGTAGCTGGTCATGGACCAGATTGAGCTACGCTGCTTTGCACAGCGGCCAACGTAGCGGGCAACGCAATGCCGCATCACCCGGCCCTCCATGACCAATTCGTTGCTATCGAGCAATTCCCGAATTGTCCAGGTCCGGTGACTCCATCGCTCGGTTTCGTCGTATTCTAGCGGCTTGATCCCCATGCTGTCCCATCGAATGCTTGGCGTACCGCCCGTGGCCCTGGTCGGCGGCTGCCATTTGGCAACAGCTTCCAGAAGCCGTATTACCGCCTTGTGTTTCTCGGGCAGGGGCGGTTCTAACTTGTAGAAGTGCTTTTGGAAACGGAGGTATTCGACAATCGGGCCGACGTGCTCGATCACCAGTTCCGCAAAGTGGACGAAAAAGGCAATGACCTTCAACCAGTAGGCGTCGTGGTCCAGGCTGCGGCCAAGCCGGGTCGAGATCACGGCCTTGACCAATGCCGGTTCGCCGCCCAGGCCACGGACTTGCCCCCAGCGGAATGCCTCTTCGACCGTGTAGTGATCGGGGGCGAGCATAAAATGATGCACCATCACCTTTGTCAGCCGCACGGGAATGTCCGTGCCCGTGATGCCGCAGCCACGGCCAAGATGCCGAAACCACTTTTGTCGCTGGCGTGCTTCCTTGGACGGATCGATGAACCACACCAAGTCCATGAAGTTGGGAACAGCGTGATCGGCCAGCAGGTGCCGGGCCAGACTACCAAACTGCCGCCTCGGTGATTCACCGCTCGGTTCCCAGGTAGCCACATCCCGAATCCAATGGGCGTGATTACGGGCTAGGGCGACCAGCCCCTTGAAGAAATAGGCTGCCCCTGCCCATGACGGTTGGCCACCCAACGGAGTCGGACTCAACAGGTCGGTGCGGTTGGGGACGTAGACGAGCAGCCGCTCAAGGGCCTGCCGAGGGCCGGTGCTTTTGCTGACCGAGGCCAGATTGTCGTGGATGATGTTGTCGATATGCCACTTGGCATACCGCTTTCGCAGAATGTCTTTGCGAGAATTCCGTACCATTGCTATCGCCGTGGGAATAGAGGACTAGGTTCGACAGGCACGATGGGGTTCGTGGCCCGGAACTAGCACGGCGAGTTGGCCTGGGCTTCAGCCCTTCAGGCGAATTGGGAGAGACTGGTACGCATGGTTTGGCTCCGTGGCGAACCGAGGATTTGAGAATGGTCGCCGTTACTCAAGACACGGCGGGAGGTCGGAGGTTCGGGGCGGGCGAATCGCCCAATATTCCCGCCGCCTTGACGAATAGCCAGTAGGAGAGACACATGCCCGAACAGGCTCAATTTTTCGTCGGCTGGGGAACATTATCCCTCATCAACGCCGGTTTGGCCCAATCCAAGGGTCGAAGCGGCCTGCTCTGGTGGCTGATCTCGCTATTCATTGGCCCGATTGCCACGTTCCTGATCGTGGTGCTGCCCAAGGTCGGGCCTGGGCCATTTGTTTCCTGACCTCTGCGAGATATTTTGCTAACCTTGAAAAGTCGTCCATTTCGGGGAATCCCACGGGCAAACGGAAGCAGCGGGACGTTCAGGAACTCCCGACTGCCAACGCCCAGGTGGTGATGATCGAGGGCGTGAAGACCAATGGACACCCGGAGGTAGAAGAAGGATGATCTCTATGGCGACAATTTCACCCCGGCTAGAGCCGACAACGACATCTGGATGAAGTTGGTGGAACTCGGCCTGGGCGATGTGTACCCCAGGCTCTTCGCATGTGCGAAATCCTCTTCCGCTTTAGCCTTCTGGCCGTAGTACCAGTAGGCACAGCCCCGACCATAATACGCCACGGCAAGTTTCGGATTGAGCCGGATGGCCAGATTGAAGTCAGCAATCGCCCTGTCGTGGTTGCCCTTGTGCCAGTAGGTGATGCCCCGGCTGTAATATGCCTGCACCAACTTCGGGTCCAGCCGAATTGCCTCGGTTAAGTCGGCAATAGCTTTGTCATAACTTCCCTTCTGCCCGTAGGCGACACCACGACCACAATACGCCTCGGCAAGTTTCGGGTTGAGCCGAATGGTAATCGCTTGGTTAGGATCGCCTTTTCTAGCGGCAGAAGCATCTCCGATGGCTGAGTTGGGGTTGATGATTTGTCCGACCGGCCCCAATGCCGGTGGTAGCGATTTCGTTGGTGCCACGGGGTCTTGCTGACTGACTTGAGCGGGCTGTTGACCACGTAGTTCCTGCGGTTGTGATAGTTCGGCAAGTGGTCTTGGCTCTGATTCGGTTGCCAGTGGCGGAGAATCAGTCGAAACGGGTTGCGGGACTGCTGGTGATGTGGACTCGGCTTGGGTCGCCAGTGGCGGAGGAACAATCGGAGCGGGCTGCGGCACCGCTGGTGGTGTGGACTCTGATTGAATCGCCGGAAGCGAAGGACCAGTCGGAGCGGGTTGCGGCACTGCTGTCGGTCTCGGCTCTACTTGGGTTGCCAGTGGCGGAGGAACAATCGGAGCGGATTGCGACGATGATTGAGCAGTGTTGTGATGAATCTGTTCGTTGATGGCGTCTAAGACCAGATTTCCGACGATAAATCCAAGGACGCCTATTACGAATGTTGCAGCATAAGAACTGACCTTGGGTGTTGTTTCGATTCGAGGTGCAAAGTCGTAGGACTGAGGCAAAGAAGTGCTAATTTGTTTGCTCCTCCCGATCTTCTGAACGCCATTCTCTTCTCTCTTAATCTAAGCCAAATCCTCGTACCATCCAAGAACTTTGGCAGCGGTTTTCGTAATTCGAGATACGAGACGGCAGCACTAGCCGTCCAACCGAAAGACTTTCGCTACATTTCCTATCCAACTCAGACGCCATCAATGGACCTGATTTCATCCGCCTGCACCTGCTGCACAAGCTGTACGGGAAGTTCAATTTGCAAAAAGCACGACTGGTACGGAATGGAATCAGGTTTAAGCTAACGCTTCCGAAAAGTCTTCATTTGCGACTTCTTCCAGATTGGAAAACTTGGCGTGGTCATCTCGGCCACGCCGATCACCCTAACGTCCGGTTCGACCGTGACCAAGATTCTCATTCTTCCTCCCGCCGCTCATGCTCCTCGACAGCGGCTTCATAAACGGCGACCGCTGCTTTCGCCATCATCTCAATCGTGTGGCGGGAGGGCTTCAGCGGCAATTCCTTCCGGCCCAGGCGGCGAATGACATCGACAATCGGCTTTTCGAGTTCTTCTTCCAACTTGCGGACGGTCTTCGGGTCCATTTCGGTTTCTCCTCTGCGGTGGTGGTCAATTGGATACCTTAGCCAGTTGCAGGTTCGCACGGCCCCAGTTTTCCCTGCCAGCCCAAGAAAGCAATCGGCCTGAACGGTCTCCCAAGAGTGGGGGCAATGGAACCGGCCTCCAAGGGAATTGAGGGTCGTTCCTGAATTGTTCGTCTTGCGGCAGGAAGGAACCAATATGACCAACCGCCTTTTCCCCAAAACGAGGTGAGTTGTCGTCAGATTTGGATTCCGTGGGGAGGACGAATTTGAGAACTGGTTGAAACTGATTTGTTTTGTCTGGAAGGCTCGAAACCGTGCCCATCAAATAAATAAAATAATCCAGCCCTATCCAGACACCAATTTAATTAAATCTATCGCCAGCGTCAATCGTCGTGCGTTTAGCGGGCTGCTGGTGAATCAATCAGTGTTCGCTCTTCACGGCTTCCACGATGGCAACCCGAATCTCCTGCTCGAAACTACTGCCCAGTCGCTTGGGGTCTTGTTCGTGCAGGTTCTCCCATGCAAAGCCCGCATCAATCCCCTTCTGAATTGCCTGCCGCAGCCTGGGGCTTTCCGCTATCGCCAGGGCAATGTCGTCCACTTCCCGCAAATCACCGATCACGCCGTCCAGCCAATGTGGAGGTCTCATCTGAAAACTCCTTGAAAAGAAGGTCAATCTTGAGCCAATATTTGTCGTGATAGCACGCTCGGGCTCGAAAAGCAACGGGTAGGGTCGGCGTCTCGATCTGGCTTCCCCAAACGAAAGAGCCGCATTCCCTCGCCACCCGCTCCTCGACGTTCCGCCCCGGCCTGAACGTCACCGCCAGCTTTTCGCCGACCATGACCTTCTCGCCCGTCCTCGGATTGCGGCTCTGGCGGGCCTTCCGCTTCGTCACCTCGAAGACACCGAAGTTGCGGAGTTCGATTCTGCCTTCGCTGGCAAGGATGTTGATGATCGCGTCCAGCGTCTTCTGGACGATCTCCTTGGTTTCAAGCTGCGAGAGGCCGAGTTGGACGGCGATCGAATTGGCGAGGTTGCGTTTGGTCATGATGCCTTACATTGGTTGTTCTAGCGGGAAATTCAACGCTTAGCCCGCGGATAGGCGACTACCGGTTCAGACGATGAGTCCGAATACCGGCAGCCCAGCCTCTGCAGTTACTCTTTGAGTGGGATCGTGACTTCGCAGAGATTGTCCTTGGGCATGGGATTCTTGCTATCCTTTCTCGCCCAGTATTCACGCCAATACTTCCACCACGCGGCGTGCATAGCGGGGATGTTATCGGTTGCGATAGGACCCTTATGGGACAGGATCTGCATGCTCTGGCCGATGGTGATCATGCCGGCACCTGCCCAAAACGCCAGGAAGGCATCGTTCGGTCCGATGGCCGAAAGGTCTTGCTCAGTTCCGAGGATAAACTCCCGACGAATCGCACTTCGGAATATCGCTTGCAACTGTTTCCGATCAGTCAGCGTGAAATCGACATGGTCCACTCCTAACGGATCAAGCTCGTCTTCTTGCAGCTTTGCCAGCCAGTCATCCGGCAGATCCGAATCTTCTGGCCATAGTGCAACGATGCACCGCGGCTTGTTAAAGCGGAGTGCGATGACGTTAGATGGCGGCTCCTTGGGATCGTCTGAGGGAACCAGCAGCATGACCCAACCGAATTCCAGTTGGAATGCAACGTCGCTCCTGGCCCACCATCGCCAATGTCCCACGTCGGTAATGGCTCCCTCCAGTATCTTTAGTGCTTCACTCATAGCGACTCCGTAATCGTTCCGTCACGCATCCTGAACAATTTCATTTTGACATGAGTTTGTCGTTGGCGACCGGCGTCGCAATCGTGCGACTCTTAAAACAAAAACGCCCCGGTTCTGCACCGGGGCATTTTGCAACTAGGCTATTTCGCCATCTCCTTGAGCGACTTTAGGGCCCGCACCTTGACCTTGTTATAGGCAGGCTTCGCGGCCCGATCCATCAGCTCGCCGGGCTTGAAGGGGTTGGGCACGCCCTTCTGTTCCGGCCTGGCAGGCATCTGCTTCTTCTCGATCTTCACCAGCCCCGGCAGAGTGATCGCCCCGGCTCCCTTGCTGCCGAGGCTCTTCTGGATCTCGGCTCCAAGGGCCTCCAGCACGGCGGCTACCTGCTTTTTGGTCAGCTCGGTAGCGGCGGCGATGTTGGCGAGCAGTTCGGTCTTGGTGAGGGGTTTGGTTGGTTTGGCGGTTTTGGCCATAATTCTGTTCCTCCGTGAAATGAGTGAGAAATGTTCATCCGTAATGGATAGGCCGATTAGAGCGGTTTTTGGCCGGAAATTCAAGCCCCTGGCCCCCCTTGACTACTGGCAGTAAGATTCGCAAACTTAGGCTTCGTCCCACACACCTAGCAAAAAGGAGAGAACCATGGCCGAGAAACCCGAAGTCAACAAATCCGAAGCGATCCGCAACTACTACAAATCGAACCCCAAGGCCAAGACCAAGGAGGTTGTCGATGCCTTGGCGAAACAAGGCATCACGGTCACTGTCGGCCTTGTCACCAACGTGAAGTCCACCCACAATAAGAAGCAGGCTGCCAAGAGGGCGGCGAAGAAAGCGGCGGCAAGCGAGGCCAAGACCGTGGAGAAGCAATCTGAAGTCAACAAGTCCCAAGCGATCCGCGACTACCTGAAGGCCAACCGCAAGACCACGGCCCAGGAGGTGGTCGATGCCTTGGCGAAACAAGGCATCACGGTCACTGTCGGCCTTGTCACCAACGTCAAGTCCAAGAGCAAGAAGCGTTGTCGGGCGGTGAAGCAGGTCGTGGCTGCCGTCGCACCGACAGGAATCGGCGTCAAGGAAATCAAAGAGGCCCTGACCTTTATCAAGGCCACAGGGAGCGTCGCGGTAGCGAAACAGGCCCTCGCGGCAGCAGAGGCCATCAAGAAGATGGTGTAGGGGCGTATTATCATCAAGTCTGAACTCCAATAGCAATCCAATACGAGGAAACAGCCATGCAAACGATCTTGCGGAGTGCGATGTTGGGAATGGTCGTCGGTCTTCTTGTTTTCCCAGCCAGTCGGGCCGTGGCCGATGATGCCGGACAGCAGAAGCCAGCCAAACTGGGCCGAACCATCAAGGTCACGCTGAAGTACCTGATCTATCTGCCGAAGGATTACGACCAGAAGGAATCGTGGCCGGTGCTGCTCTTTCTGCACGGCTCCGGGGAGAGGGGTGACAACCTCGACCTCGTTAAGAAGCATGGCCCGCCCAAGTTGATTGGTGCAGGCAAGCAGTTTCCCTTTATCGTCGTATCGCCCCAATGTCCCAATGGTCGGTGGTGGGAGGCGGTGGAACTTGCGACACTCCTCGACGAGATTGTGGAGAAGTACAAGGTCGATCAAGACCGCATCTACGTAACCGGCCTCAGCATGGGCGGATTCGGCACTTGGTCGCTGGCCGAGTATCAACCGAATCGATTCGCGGCTATTGTTCCGATTTGCGGTGGCGGTGAAGTCTATTGGTCTGAAACATTGGCCCATCTTCCTGTCTGGGCGTTTCATGGTGCGAAAGATACGGCAGTCCCCACCGAACGGTCGAAGCAGATGGTCGAGGCCCTCAAGAAAGACGGTGGCAATCCGAAGTTTACGATCTACCCCGATGCCGGGCATGATTCGTGGACGCAAGCCTACAACACGCCCGAGCTTTACGAGTGGCTGATGAAACAGAAAAGGACGGCCAAGAAGTCCGATAATCTGAGGAAGTGACCGACCAGGGGAGAATTGGCGTGGACTGTAGCAAGGGCGTCCATCCGGTCACTTGCTCGATGGTGCCACGACCAGGATCATGAACGTGTCTGGCTTAGCAACGGGCCGTCCCTTGGCATCCTTCTGCTGGCCGAACTCTGCGGTGGGAAGGTAAATGGTGTGCGTCTTCGGGTCGATGCCCATCGTCCTAGCTCCCGGTCGTGTCTGAACGGTATTGATAATGGCGAAGTTGCCCGGCGATGTTTCGCGGGCGACGGCCAGGGTGCCGTCCCGGCAACTGGCAAAGGCATCGCCGTCGATTTGCGTAGCGTCGTTGCCTGCTCCAATCGGAAGATCGGCAAGGATTTTGCCGTCATCACTGCTCATTACGATGAGTTTCTGTGGTTTCCGACAACCGATGAAGAGGCGATGATGCACAACGTCCATCGACATCCCGACCGGGCTGCCGCCAGGAGCCGTGGGCCACTTGTGAATCACCTTCATCATCTTGGTATCCACAACCACGACTCGATCTTGGTCCACGAGATTCACATAGGCTTTGCCCTCGGCAGCGGCGAGGAACTCGGGCTTGCCGCCCAATACAACGGGCGGGTCAGCTTTACCGGCCTTGGGATCAACATCAGCCGCAATTGGGATCAAGACCCCAGCGTCACCGCATGATACCAGCACCTTGCGGCTGGCCGGATCGTAAATGATGCCATCGGCATCCACGGCAGCCTTGAGCTTGCCGAGCACTTGGTTCGTCTTGAGATCAAAGATCGTGACGGAACCGTCTTCGCCATCCGAGATGAAACCGCGACCGAGGCTGGGGACGATGGCGACACCGTGGTTACGCTTCTGTCCGGGGATGTCGGCCACGGTCTTGCCCGTGGCGGCATCGAGGACCATCGTATGGGTCGTGCGGGGCACGTACAGAAGCCCATGCTCGGCGTCGATGGTCAACTAGTCCCAGCCGCCTGTCCCTCCAACATGGAAGGTGTGGCGAAGTTGATACGGGCCAGCCTGCCCTTAGCCCCGTGTGGCAGCAAACATCACCAGTGACAGCGTGAGCAGAAGATAATTGACCTTATGCACGGCAACAACCTCTCTGATTCGTAAACCGATTCTCTTGGATGAAACAGTCCTATTATCGGCCTTCCTGCGGGAAATGCAATGAGGAGCCAGTGGGCAGCCCTTCGGCATTCATTTCAACCGCAGGATGGGATTGGAATAATCGGAGTGCGGGTGGGTCAGTAATCTTATCAATGATCGGGTTCGAAGCGGGAAGCATTTGCAAGGCGTGGGCAGGGGTGAAGAACAAGTAATCCTCGTCGCAACGGAGTTTTACTTCTGGCGATACCTTGCAGCCAACTCAGGGTAGACGCCGATCTCGGGCTTGCTCGCTCCGCTCCGTTCAAAAAGCCCAGTACCCCACGGCCCGCTCTTGGTCGGTTCCCAGAAGAACGTGCCCAGGCCCTTGCCGCCAGGAAGGCCATGCACGATGTCGTTGATTTCCTTCAAATTCGGAGCGGCGTATTCGACCACGATGATGTCCTGCTGGTAGCGGGCCGCGAGATCGGTGAGGTTCGCCTTCAACTCATCCAGCGTGCCATGCCACCTGGGATAGTAGGACTGTCCGAGGATGTCGAACTCGACGCCCTTTGCCACTACCTTGTCCATGAATGACCGGGATTGAGTGTTTTGCCCGCCCAAAGCAAGATGCAGCATAATCTCGACGCCAGGAGCGGCTTCTTTGGCACCAAAGATTCCAGCTTTGAGCAGCCCGCAGAAGATATCCCAGACGCCCGATTTCCACATCTGCCCATCGGGCCAGAGGAAACCGTTGCTGATCTCGTTGCCGATCTGCACCATGTCGGGGGCGGTTCCCTGGCTCTTCAATGCGGCAACGACCTCTCTGGTGTGGTCTTGGACGGCTATCTCTAGTTTCTTGCCGTGGAGGTCTTTCCATGTAGATGGCTTGATCTGGTGGCCCGGATCGGCCCAGGTGTCGCTGTAGTGGAAGTCCAAGAGCAATCCTATGCCCGCCGCCTTAATGCGTTTCGCCATTCGCAGCGTGTGGTCCAAGTTGCAGAATCCCCTCCTCGAATACCCCTTCTCGGCTTTCGGATTGTTGAATAACCGTAGGCGAATCCAGTTGAACTTGCGGTCCTTGAGGATGTCGAGAATGTCTTTTTTCACGCCCTGGTCGGAGAACCTAATGCCTTCGTCCTCCTGTTGCTGTACCCAAGAAATGTCGGCACCGAAGATGAAGGGTGTGGGCGGTTTAGCGGAAACTGCTATGGAGCCGGTTGCCGAGGCCCGCATCGGAACCTGCGTGCAGGCTGCACCAGCGGCCAGGATGAATTGTCGTCGATCCATGTGATTGTCCTGTTTTGCGAACCAGTCTGTTCCTGGGTAGAATACTGCCATTGCCGATCACCCGCAAGAATAGCAAAGGAAACCCACCAGTGTCGAAGATTGCCTCCATTATCGCTCTCAGCTTGATTGCCCTGATCCCGAGTGTTTCCGTTGCGAAAGTCAACGTGATGGACTACGGGGCCAAGGCTGACGGCAAGACGGACGACACCGCTGCCATCCAGAAGGCCCTGAATGCGGCGGCCAAGGATCGCGGTGGCGTCGTGGAGATGCCCAAGGGTCTCTACCGGGTCGAAGACCATCTGGTGATTCCGCCCGGCGTGTGCCTTTCGGGCGAGTGGCAGGCACCGCACCATGCCAATACGGAGCATGGTACGGTCATCCTTGCTGTCGGCCACGCTGGCAAAGAGAATGGTCCAGCCCTTATCAACCTCGGGCAGAGTTCAGCCATCAAGGGCATCACGATCTTCTATCCCGATCAAGACCCTGCCGCCGTGAAGCCCTACCCGTGGGCCATCCAAGGCAAGGGCATGCACGGCAGCGTGATCGACGTAACGCTGGTGAACCCCTACAAGGGGATCGACTTCGGCACGCATCCGAACGAGTTGCACTACATTCGTAACGTCTTCGGCTGCCCACTGAAGCTCGGGATTTACGTCAACCGCACGACCGACATTGGCCGGATTGAAAACGTCCATTTCAATCCGCATTCCTGGGGACGGTGCAGTTTCAACAATAAGGCCAAGGGCGAGGGTTGGACGAAGTTATGTGCCTATCTGGAACAGAACTTGGAAGGATTCAGAATCGGCCAGACGGATTGGGAATACATGTCGGGCTGTTTCGTGATCTTCGCCAAAACGGGCCTGCATTTCGTTCATACCGAGAATGGCGATCCCAACGTGGTGCTGACGCAGTGCGGCTCCGATATCAGCCCGCTTGGCGTGCAAGTCGATGCCAGCCAGAGCCATGCCGGGTTGGCGTTCACGAACTGCCAGTTCATGTCAACGGTGACGATCGGGCCTGAGAACCGTGGGCCGGTGAAGTTCAATAATTGCGGATTTTGGCCTGTCGAGAAGACCGGCAGCCAAACGATCCTCCGTGGCACGGGAACAACGACGTTTGTGGGTTGCCATTTCTCGGGCTGGGGACGCAATGGCACGAATTCGCCCTGCATCGATGTTCAATGTGGGGCGGCGCTGATCCAAGCCTGCGATTTCTTCAACGAGAAGAAGCCGCAACTTCGGGTGGATGCGAAGGCGGTGGGCGTGACAATCAGCGGTTGCCGACTTCAAGGGGGCGAGCGATTTGAATTTGCGGACGAGGCGAAGAAGAACGTTCAGGCCGGGTTGAATTTGACGCGGTAGACACGCAACCGCCCCGCCATTTACTCGAAAGAAAGCAAGCCGTGAGAGCGATCATTTCATGCGTCTGCATTCTGGTCCTGGCCAACCGACTTCCGTTAGCGGCACAGGAACCCCAGCAGGCAACCGTTAAGGCCACCAAGCCGTCCGCACGAATTGCCGCGAAAGGGTACGTCCCGGAGCCGCAGCCCGTTCATACCGAAATCCTCGTCGGTGCCCAGAATTGCCCGCTTTGGGAGGCCGATAAGCCGCAAATGTGGAATCAGGTTCTCAAGCACCCCGAACGGACTCCCGCCCTTGGATTCTACTCCCAGGAGAACCTGGAAGTTGCCGACTGGGAAACCAAGTGGGCGGTTGAACACGGCGTTTCCTTCTTCGTCTACTGCTGGTATCGCAACGGTCAGGGCGGCCCAGTGAAGATGAGGTTCGGAAGTGCCATCCACGATGCCCTGCTAAAGTCCCGCTACGTGTCCAAAATGAAATTTTCGATTATGTGGGAGAATCAGGCCCGAGGAACCGCTGGCGTATCGAGCGAAACCGACCTGATGGAGAATCTGCTGCCGTTTTGGACCGAGAACTACTTTCGCCATTCCAGTTATCTCAAGATCGACAACAAGCCGCTTCTATTCATCTACCGCCCCGAGTTCCTCGTCCAAGACTTGGGCGGTGTGGACAATGTGCGTGCGGCATTCGACAAAATGCGGGCGGCTTGTCGGAAGGCCGGTCTTGCCGGTTTGTACATCCTGGGCGAATATCGAGGACTGGACCCGAAGCACTTGGAGTTGATGAAGCAGTTGGGACTGGACTACACCTTTGCCTACTGCTGGCACGTCCAGGGGAACCCAAGCCCGGACCAAACCATCGCCGCACAACTGGAATACATCGATAAGACACGCCGCATGGGCATCTTGCCGGAAGTCGTGACCGTTTCCCAAGGATGGAGCGGGTGGCAGGACGAAGGAAGCATCTGGAAGATTCCACCCCGGCAATACAAGGAGTTGTTGGCGAAGGCCAAGGCCGTTGTCCGCACGTTCCCGGCGACGGAACTCGGAAGCAAGATGCTGCTACTGGACAATTGGAACGAGTGGAGCGAAGGCCACTACATCGCACCGCACCGTGAATATGGATTCGGTTATCTGGATGCCGTGCGGGAGGTTTTCTCCGATGCTCCGAAGAAGCACGTTGATTTGTTGCCGAGCGACGTGGGCTTGGGACCGTATGATCGGGCGTACAAGCGGCCAGTCAGCCCGACAAAATGACCGTCTGGAAAAAATCATGATCCGAACAACCCTGTTCGTCGTTGTCGTCCTGATCGCCGCCGAGGCCCCAGGCCAAAAGCCCAAGACCGATTACCCGCCGCCACCTTGGCATCTTGTCGATGTTTGGTGGGACATCGGCCAGGACATGCCTTTCCAAAGCTACAGCGTTGACGTGGACATCAGCGATGATGTGCCTACGACGAAGAACCTCTACATCGCCCCGGTCGGCTTGGCCCATCTCAGCAAGACGGACTTTTATGGCGGGATCCAGACGCAGATGGACGGCTATACCAAGCGGGATCAGAACCTTCGCCAGATTGGCCCCGGCTTCATCTTCTCCATGTGGGGCGAGCGAAGCGTGGATGCTATTCGGCCATCTGTTGGCGGATTCTGCCAGAGTTCCGGGCATGAGGGCGACTTCATCAGCGTTCGCAGACCCTACGAGTGGAAGAGGGGAAAGTACACCTACAAAGTCGTGCGGATGGACAAGGAAGAGATCGACGGCAAACCATTCACCTGGGTCGGAGTGCTGGTCTATAATCACGCCAAGGATGAAAACGTATTTGCCGGGGCATTACGGTTCAAAGGCGAGAACCTCGTCTTGGCCCGGCAAGTCGCTAGTTTTGTCGAGGTCTATGGAGGGCGGATTCCGGTGGGCAAAATTCCCAAACTGACTGTGACCTTCGGCAATCTGAGAGTGAACGCAAAGCCGGTCAAGGTAGCTTGGGCAGACGCCGTTTATCCAAACGATGTCCCCGACTATGCCACCGTGACGGGCAGGGACGGAACCTTGATCGTCAAGGTCGGGCAGCCCGTGGAGAATCGAAAAGAAAGAACAGTGCGAGTGATTGGCAAGTGACGCCCCTGCGGAGGTTCATCAGGGAAGGGTTTTACGCCCGAGAGCCGTCCCCAGGCGGTGCAGTTGCTCCACGGATGCCGAGGCCATCGTGCCATCCTGGTAAATGCCCACGTTGAAGGTCATGGGGGCTTCGTGGGAATTGCAGGTTCGGACGTAGGCAATAACTTCTTCATCCGAGTACAGCGGCTTGGGAATCTCGGTATCCAGCCTCGTGTGGACCCAGGCCCGAAAGTCGATACACGTCCAGCCAAACCATTGCAGCCCATTGTCCAGATACCGGGCCGTCGCCGGGGTCTTGAGGTTGACCAGTTCCCCAGACCAATAATCCTGTTGCGTCGTGTATAGGAAAGTCTTGGCGACCCCCGGATTGTAGGTCACGAGCCGGGCCGGATAGCCGAGTTTGGCCGCCACGGTGAACTTCTGCCAAGGGAACTGGAAGCCGGTCATGTTCGTGCTGACGCTGTTGTGCGGCCCGCGAGGGTCGAGAGAATAGGGACTGTCGAACCACCACGCTTTGATCTTGTCCTTGTACCGCTCGCCCATCCAGCCGATGATGTCCATGAGGTTCTGGGCGAATTGCTGCTTGTCCTTATCGTGGTAGCCGACCGCCTGCTCCCAAGGCCGGTCCTGGCCGCCGTTACAGGAATGGTTGTAATAGACGAGTAACGGCATTCCCTTGGCGGCGATTGCATCGGCCAGTTCGGCAATCAAGTCACGTTTGCAGGTTCTCCCCGGCATAATCTTTTCGATTACCGGGTTCCGGGCGGGGAGCATTTGCAGGGCATGGGCAGCAGTGAAAAGCAAGTAATCGGCACCGGCATACGTCAACTGGTCCACGAACTTCTTCACGTCGAAGGCTTCGACCGCCTTCTGGAATGGTAGCGGTTGCCCCCGTCTCGGCACGGTCTAAGCCGTCCAGTGGACACCGACGCCGTACCGACACTTTGCCAGCCAGTCGGTATTGGCCCGCTTATAGGGGCCGGGCTTCTCCTGTTCCCTGCCAAAAAGGTGTTGGGCCGCAATACACGATGCCCCGGTTGCGGCCAGAGTCGTAATGAATTGCCGTCGATCCATCGTTGCCACTCCCACTATTTATTCAACGTCGTCGCCATGCGGCCCAATTGGGCCACCGATGCCGGTGCCATGTGTCCTTCCTGGTAGATGCCGACATTCAGGGTTACGGCCCCACCGACAGCTTTGCAGCTTTTCACGAATCGGAAGAGGTCGTTGTCGGAATACTTCGGTGGCGGTATCGGTCCTGGGCCACCGTGCATCCACATGCAATCGATGGGGACCAGGCCATGCCATTGGCAGGTCGTTCCTTCCACAAACCGGGATTTCGGCAAATATAGCGGTGCATTCGGCTGCCTGCCCAGCCGAATCTTTCCGTCGATCAGCAGATCAACCTCGCCGGAAAGGTAATCCTCCAGAGGCGTGACCGCCTTGGTCGTGCCTACGCAAAAAGAACCGTCGTTGAAGGCAACAATCGCCTCGCGGTTGCCCGCCCGAGCAGCGTCGAACCACAGAGGCCAGCGATAAGTATGGTTCGGAAACACATCCCAGGTGTAGCATCCGTCGAACCACCAGCCATCGAGGTTCTTGCCGTAACGGACAGCATACTCCCGGATGAAGTTGGTGTAACGACGCTGGAATTCTGACTGGTCCTTGGGATTCCAGGCGAAAGCGGCATGGAGGTTCTTCGGAGCATTCACTTCACTCGGCAGATAGGCGATGGAATGCTTGCCAAGTTTCTTGAGACGCTGGGCAATTTCCAAAACCAGATCGCGGCGAGAGCAATGCCCCGGTCCTGCCAATCGGTCAAGCGTGGAGTTGGGGCTGGCATAGTACGACGTGTTCTGCCCGATGGTGAAGATCAGCCAGTCGGCCCCTGTGCGTTGAAAGTCATGGAGAAAGCGATCCAGATTGAAGGCATCGACCGCACGATTGAGATCACGGATGTAGGGGCCTTTCTCGGAGGCCGGTCCAGGGGCAAGCCAATGGACCATGACACCGTAGGAGCCTTGTACCATCCAGTCGGCACGATGCTTCTGTTTCGTGCCGGATGGCTCGGCTCCGTGGGACTGGTCATGGGCAGCCGCCAGAGACAAGACCACAGGCATGCTTGCCAAGCCTTTGAGAAAGGTACGTCGGGGAAGATTCATGCATTGCGTCATGGTAACTTTCAACCTGGGTGCCAAAGATGGAAGCATCATAATAGGCCGAGATTACGCCTAAATCAACAACCAGCCCCCAGGAGCAAAGGAATGGAATCCCATGCACTCGGCCCGTTCCCTGAACCCTTGACAGCAGACCGGAGGCTGGCAAAACTAATGGATTCAAGAAGAACCCCAAGGCCAGCAACCAGGAAGCCGTCGATGCCTTGGCGAAAGAAGGGATCACGATTTCCACCAATTACATCGGCAACATCAATTCGAACCGTAAGAAGCGGCGGAACGTGGTGAAGGCCGCCGTTGCCAAGCGAGAGATCGGGATTCCCGAGATCAAAGCGGCCCTGACCTACATCAAGACCGTGGGTAGCGTTTCGGCAGCGAAGCAGGCCCTTGCGGCGGCGGAAGAGATCAGGAAGATCGTGTAGGTTTGAATGCATCCGGGCATCCATTCCTCCATGCGGCATTGTCCCCAGCGAGAAAGAAACGGTAGAATTCACATCTACGCCAACGCCTACGTGAATCAATTAGCGGGAGTTTTCCATGAGTGCTGGGGGTGCTGCTGCCGCCGCCGCTGAGGCTGAACGGCAGCGACAGGAGGAAGAAGAAATGACGAAGTATACCGATGCCGATCTGCAAGGGGATTGGGAGTTCAAGATCGTTCGATCCAATCTGTCCGGTTTCAAGAACCCGGAAGTCTTACGACAGGTCTGTGCCGAGGAGGCCAGGGCAGGTTGGACCCTTGTGGAGAAGTTCGATAATCAACGTCTGCGATTCAAGCGTCCCGTTGCCGCACGGGCCGGTGATGCTGGGCTGGGTTTTGATCCCTACCGTTCTTACTACGGAACTTCGTCGGGAGTCATCATTGCAGTCGTACTAGCCTGTGCTTTGTTGGTGCCTATTGCGGTCGTCGCACTCGTATTCCTGCTCGTCAAGAAATAACCGCGTTCCCGTTACACCCGGAGTCGCCTGCCTGCTGTCTTGGTCTACCAGGAAGCACACGCCAGCCGCAGTCATGCCCTGAAAAGGGAGTTGGCGATCAAGGCCGTTTCACGCAAGGCAAAAGAATCGCTGACCCTGGCGGCTGGCCCGACCACGTTGCGGGTGAGGCTCTCGAAAAGAGCTTGACCGAACAAACATAAGAGTTGAGCTGTATCTTAAGCTGATCGACTTCGGCGACAAGGCCGTCAGTGAAATGCCCGACGCGAAATGAATACTCAGGCCGACTCGCCGTACTTGACTTTGATCGGTATCCGCGGAAAGATTAGAGCGGAGATCAAAAGTCCTACCGGTTGTTCGCGAAGGAGAAAGCCATGATCGTTCAGGAAGTATCCCCTGTCGAGGTTGCCGCCGAACCGATGCTGGAATACAGCAGCAAACTGGCCTTCGAGAGGCTGCTGGGTGCCAAGATCGAGGCGTGCTCCCACTACGGGGATCGCGTCGTTCCCAGCGAATATCATCCGTTCGTGGCGGCCGTGCATTCTGCCTATGCCGAGCACCGTCCCCTCGTTCTCAGCCCCGACATGTTCTGGCTGCTCGTCGCCCAGGGCTTCGCCAACCACGTCAACGTGAACTCCGAAGCCATGCGGCACCACTTCGTGCAGTTCGACGGCAAGAAGAAGGTCATCATCCGCCGCGACCAGTTCATCAAGGGCAGCCCGGAGAACGACTGGGCAGGGGCCTACAACGAGTTCGCCGGCAAGCTCGTCGAGTTTATCGGCAAAGAGGCCCACGACCGGATCGTTTGCCCCTTCAGCACCACCGGGCTGGTGGAGCGGGCGGCGAACGACCTGGTCCTCATGGATGCGATGAATTCGTATTTCGAGTTGGGCATGCACTCGCTGTGCGGCATCCCCAGCGTCACCCTGGAGGGCACCGCCGAGGACTGGTCCAAGCTCCACGACAAGACCGAGGACCTGGGCAAGGCGTACGACGTGACCTGGTGGACCGACAAGTTGCTGCCCATCATGGAGCGGATCGCCCGCAATGCCGCCGGTGCGGACGACCCCGAACTGTGGCAAAGCATCTACAAGGTCGAGGACGCAAGCGGCGGACCGTACATTAGCGGCTGGATTCGATGGTTCTTTCCCTACATCCGGGGCTACGACCAAAGTAATCGCAACAGTCCCGAAGACATTCCGAGGAAGATTTTGGTGAGGAACTGGTGGTTTGACGAGGAGCCCCAGATGTTCAGCGGCATGACGACCGAGAGTTTTCCGCCCAGCCTCTCGAAGGTGCCGCTGACTTGGCTGTACCTGGGGCAGGTTTTCGAGATGGAAATGCTTGCCGGTTTCGCCTGCTACAGCCAGGACAAGGAAACCCGTGCTGTCCGCCCGAAGATCGGGTGGGCTGTTCGCGACGTTGGCGTCGTGCCTATCGACAGAAGAGAATGGTGGGCGGAAGCCGCCAAGGAGGGAGGAGTTCCCGATTACATCGCCAACTTGCTCAACGACGAGAACTCGCCGCCGTACCTCTTTTCTCTATGGGCACGTTGTTCGACGCAATCACCTCGCCATCCGAGATCGTGAATCGCCATCCACATTCACACTCGTAATGCGAATCGTCGTGCTGGACAAGGTTGTCCGACTCGCCGCACTCGGGACAAATGCCCCACGTTAGGAAATCGAGATCGTCACCGATAAGTTTGGTTTGCATGGCACCAACTCCTGAAGTGAAAGGATCGCACCCGCGGTCAACGGACATCCCGTCGATACATTCATAATACGGGGGAAGACCACGGCCGGCATGAACCGCTTGGTGTAGCAGGCATAACCCAAAATGGTTAAGGCGACCGTTGACGGCCCAGCGGATCGTGCGATACTTCCTACTCCTGGATGTACTGCAAACCACGCTGCGAAATCGAATCATGACCTCGCCCGACCACAGCCCAACAACCACGCCAATTCCACGTCGCCCTCTCGGTCGCACCAGCCAGCCCGTCACAATCTTCGGCCTGGGCGGCGAGGGCATGTTACGCACGCACGGCAGGGAAGCCGAAGCCGTCGCCGTGATCCAGCGTGCCCTTCAGCAGGGCGTCAATTACTTCAAGATGCCGGCATCGATCTTCTTCCGGCGATGAGCATGGGGCTGCCCACCGCACCATCGCCACCAGAGGGACTGGACCGTGGCTGGGGAGTCGGCCATGCCGACTGGAAAGTCGATGGCGTCCGTGTTAGCATAGCAATGCTTCCTGTCGTTCGAAACGTGATTGGTGTCGATAAAGGGAAAGTGAAATGAAGCAGATCTTCCGATCTCTATTTGTCATCCTGTCGGTTCTCGTCTTGTTGACCAGTGGCCGTTCCGGCTTCAGCCAGGAGACAAGAACCCCTCCGGAGAAATCCTTCATCGGCTATTTTCTGCCGATGCCGATCAACGGTTCTCTTTCCAAGGATGCCTGGGGAGCAGCCGAGGTTGGTGCCCGCGACCAGAAGAACGGTCTGGAGGACACCACCATGACCCGCTGGAACTATTGGGACGGGCAAATCATCAAGGCCCACGATGGCAAGTATCACATGTTCGCCAGCCGCTGGGATCAGGCCAAGGGGCACAACGAGTGGTGGAACTCGCGTGCCGTGCATGCGGTCAGCGACAAACTTACGGGGCCTTACATTGATAAGGGGCTTTGCTGGCCAAACGACCAAGGCGGCAGAGGCCACAACGTGACGGCACTGGTGCTGCCCGATGGCCGTTATGCGGTCGTCGTCAGCGAGACCCGGCCGGGCACCGTCTTTCTTTCCAAATCCTTGGATGGCCCCTGGGAAAAGTTGGGAATAATCCAAGGTGAAGGGCTACATGCATCCAACATCAGCATCATGGTGCGGCCCGATGGCGACTATATGATCGTGCCACGTTCGGGGCAGGTCTTCATCAGCAAGGCTGCCGACGGCATCCTGGGGCCATACAAGTCGATGGGGCCGTCCGTATTTCCCAAGGGCATCCCCAACCTCGAAGACCCCGCTATCTTTTATTCCGGCGGCCTCTACCACATCGTCGTCAATTCGTGGAGCACGCGAAAGGCCTACCACCTCACCTCCAAAGATGGCAAGAGTCACTGGGTCAACCGCGGCCTTGCCTATGATCCGACCAGGGATTTCATCCGTTACGCCGATGGCACGGTCAATCACTGGCACAAGCTGGAACGTCCCGGTGTGCTCATTGAAAACGGCCACGTGACCGCCATGACATTGGCTGTGCTCGATACCCCTAAGGAGACGCAGCACGGCAACAATGGCCACGGCAGCAAGATTATCGTCGTTCCCTTCGATGGGGCGGCTTTGGACCGCGACCTGCAAACCGATATCCACCGCATTTCCCTCGAAGGCAAGGAGGGTGTGCCTGCTCCCGTGGTTGAGTCGGGTAAGGACGGCATTGACCGTGTCCTCAAGGTGGAGACACCGGCGTTGGAACTATTCCCGACGGCGCAGAAGCCAGCACGGGGCACGATCATGATCTGCCCGGGCGGCGGTTATAGCATCCTCGCGATCAACCACGAGGGCTACTTTGTCGCAAAGAAGTTGAACGAATTCGGTTACGACGTGGCGATTTTGCTCTATCACGTCAACGCCGGCAAGCAGACACGCGAGTTGGCCATCGCCGATGCGAAAGCAGCACTCACGCTGCTGCAAAAGCGAGGCGGCGAATTTGGGATGAGCACGAGGAAGATAGGCGTGATGGGCTTTTCGGCTGGCGGGCACCTCGCGGCCCGACTGACGCATGCGACTGCGACGGACACGCCACCGGATTTCGTGGTGTTGATGTATCCGGCCTACCTGGAGAAAGACGGCAAGGTGCTCGACGAGGTCGCACCGGTGAGGACCCCCGCCTTCGTCTATGTCGCGGGCGACGACAAGCTCGCCCCGAGTTCCATCGTGTATGCCGGAGCATGCCAGCAGGCCAAGATTCCGTGCGATTTTACCAAGACCGAGCACGGTGGCCACGGATTCGGCCTCAAGCTGCCGTTGCCGCCGGACGTGAAGGACTGGCCCGACAAACTGCGTGCCTTCCTGGACGGTTTGAAGTGAGCCGCACCCCGATTACCGATCGGGATAGCCTGGCAGCGGAGTTGGGGCTGCGGAGGGCGATGGTGATTCCGTAACGGCGGCCAGAGTTAGGCGGTAATATCCAACACTTGCCCGGCCTGCTGCTGCTCGACTTGGGCGTATGCACTGCCGGCCTGCTGGACCCCGCCGGATTGCACCTCCGCGTTCGACTGGGCCATCGTTCCGCCCGTCATTCCCCCGTTACCCTGAAACGCCAGAGCATATTGAAACGCAGCGTGGACCTGCTCGGGCGTGCTGGACGTGTCGGCAGGCTGTGGGCGAGATGCACCCTGAACCGCTTGGCTCGGCGTGCCCGTGACGACCATCCTCGCCCGATCGCCGGAATCGACGGTTGCAACGCGGCGGGGCTTGCTGACCGGCATGCCGTAAAGCATCCCGGCCACGCCGCTCGCGGAGATTCTACTGATGGCCATCGACATGATCGAAAGCGTCGCCGGAAATCGGAACTGTGATTATTGAAGATTCGTGTTCGGCGTTGTCGAGTGTCGCCGATACGAAAGGAGATTGCCCGTTCTTCTGACCGTATACGATCTTGATCCAATGCGGCCCATCCGAAAGGGGCAGGGCAGTAATTGCATCCCTGATTTGTGGACGCATCGAGTTGAGGTCGATCGGATGGTCGGAGTTGCCGCCACGCATGAGCAAGTCGCCCATCGCCATCTGGCAGACCCTTCCTCTGATCGAGACCGTCTCGATTGCTTGATGCGGGTCGGCAGGGTTCATGAAACTCTTATACACGACATGAAAAGTGGTCAGCGTGAAGTTGATCAAGGCATCGTTTTCGGCTTCGTCCTCGGTCTTTCCCACGCCAGCCAGGTACTCAAGTGTACGGTCCTATACAACTTCTGGCCCGATTTGTTGAGCATCGCGATCTGCCAGTCCAACTTCCTAGAATTCTCCCGGTCCTTTCGTGCCTTTCTCGCCGACAACTGCGTTTTCGTCGGATGCCTCGAGTTATCGCCCAGCTCGTCGAGCGGCTGGTCCACGGCAATATCGGACGTGCTCAATCGGCGGGAAATGCCGACCACAACGGTCCCCAGGCTGGCGACCACCAGGACGACGACGGTGGCGATGAAGTCGGGGTTGTCGATTAGGTCAAGGATGACGAACGCACACGAACCATGCCCCGCCCCCAGCCCCAACCCGACGCCCTTTCCCCTGGCCAACAGGCCCGGCGGTGGGGGCTTGCCGTAGATCAGGCTCGTCGTCTGACAGGATTGTAAGACTTCGATAGAACAACGTATGTCCGACAAACTTCCCATTCGTACAAAGCTGACGCCACCCGAATTGGCGGCCCGTTGGGGCAAGAAGGCCAGCACAATTATTGCCTGGATTCGTGCTGGCCGTTTGCCGGCGATCGACACCAGCATGGGGAGCAAGCGGCCCCGCTTTCTCATTGACGAGGCCGATATTGCTGTCTTTGAGAGTCGGCAGCGGGTTCAGCCCCCGCCGACCCCTGTGCCCCGCCGCAAGCAGCAGAAGAAGGATAAGGCGGCCGGCTGGGTCAACTACTCGCAGGCGATTTTGGAAAAAGCCAGTCGTGAACGCAATCGGTGACGGCTTGGAGCCGGGAATCGGCAACTTCGTGCCGATAGTTGGTTCCCATGCCGGGCGTTACGTGACCCATGATATAGTCTACCGCAACTTGGTCTTTCGCATTTCCAGCGATCGTTTCAAAGGTATGCCGCAAGGCATAAAACGAGAGCTTACTTTGCTTCATGTTCAGCCTTTCCAAGGCCCGTCGCATAACGATGCCAAGGGTGCTGCACCATTCGACTTTACCACCACTCATGGCCTCGACCTGATCGAAGAATCGACAGTATGGGGCACCATTCCGCGTGAGAAAAACAAGATTCCCGTGTGCCCGGTCCCGCGGCTTGGGGCGTGTCTCAAGAGCCCGTTGGATGGCTGTGATGGTCTCTGGCCAGAGAGGACATCGGCGGGGCGTTTGGTTCTTCGGCCGCGGGTGGTTGTGCCAACCATTTTCCAAATCAAGTGCGTCGAACGTCAGGGTCGCGCAATCGTTGTTGCCGAATCCGCAATTGATCCCTAGAAGGATCATCGCTCGCAATCGCCACCTCACAAGGCCCAGGAGTTGGTGGATCTGTTGCGGCGTAAAGACCCTCACGCCGTCCCTCGCAGGTCGCTGGGATCGCGACCGCTTCGGCAAACGAAGAGATTTACCAAACATCACCGGGCCACTGATGAGTCGCTGATCCTCGTTGTAGGCAAAGCGAAAGATGCCGCGGACCGAGGTGATATATTGGCAGCGGGTATTGAATGCCTTTCCGGAAATATGCATCCGAAATAGGGTGTCGAAATCATCAGGTCCGAGGCCTTCGACGCCTCGCCCGGCCCCGAATTGTTTAAGCACCATGTCGCAAGCCTTATGCCATTGTCGAAACGTGAGGGGGCTTAGCTCTTTGTTTTCGACATTCAGCCGCTTGAAGTTCAACAGGCGATCAACGAGTTCACCGACCGTGAGACCACCATTGGTTTTGGTTCGGCCGCCGGCCATGGAGGAGACAATATTCCTTCTCTTCGAGCCATGCAGCCAGGGCCGTATCGCCCTGTGGATCGTTAGTTGTGGAGCCGAAGTAGAGCGTGGCCCCCTTCACTTTTTTCGCCCATCGGCCGCTGGCGTGGGGGAAGAGAGGAAAATCGGAGCGGGGTTTTGCGATAGCCGACCGCTTGGTAGAATTGGCCAAAGATGTCACCCTCCAGCAAAAGGGTTTGGTGGTGTCATTGACACCCGCTCGTTAGCCCGAGCGGGTTTTAATCTTGGTGTTTTTAGTGTATCGGGTGTCAAAACGGGTGTCAACTAGCCATTTCGACAAACTCGACACATCAATAAAGTCCCGTAAAATACGAGTCGAAAACGGCACGAAATAGAGTAATGGCAGAACTTGGCGTCAACATCGACCACGTGGCGACGGTCCGCCAGGCGCGGCGGACCTTCGAACCCGACCCGGTCTGGGCGGCCGCGCTCGCCGAGTTGGGCGGCGCCGACTGCATCACCCTCCATCTCCGCGAGGACCGCCGCCATATTCAGGAACGCGATCTGCGGATCCTCCGCCAGACGGTAACCGTCAAACTCAACTTGGAAATGGCCTGCCAGCGCGAGGTGCTGGCGATCGCCTGCGAGGTGAAGCCGGACCAGGCCACCCTCGTGCCGGAAAATCGCGAGGAAATCACCACCGAGGGCGGGCTGGACATCGTCGCCCAACGGCAAAAGGCGACGGAGGTCATTCGCCGCCTCGAAGACGCGGGCATTTCCGTCAGCCTCTTTCTCGATGCCGATCCGCGGCAACTTGAGGTGGCGGCCGAATTGAAGGCAGCGGCCGTGGAACTGCACACCGGACAATATGCCCTGGCCGGGGCACCCGCTACGCCGGGTCGCGGCCGGCGGCAGGATGAAGAGCTCAAAAAACTCGCCCAGGCCGGGCGATTCATCCGCCAGGCCGGGATGGCCTTGCACGCCGGCCATGGGCTGACCTATCACAATGTTCGCCCCGTGGCCTCGCTGGAAGGCATGCACGAACTGAACATCGGCCATAGCATCGTCTCTCGGGCCTTGATGGTCGGCTTCGAGCAGGCCGTGCGGGAGATGAAAAAACTGGTCGCAGGTGTAGGGTGACAAGATCCGCCGTACTTTGAGGCCAATGGCAATGTATTCCCTTTATCGGTTTCCGTTGATCTTCATGCTCTCGGTTGGCACGCAAGCTCTTGCCGCCGACACGCTTCCCGAAAATCTTCTGGCCGACGCAAAGCCGCAATTCTGCCTTGCCGCCAAAAGCCCGCCGGCGTGGAAGGACGAACTTCCGAAGGAAGGCGGTCCCGTTCGCGCCCGCTGGGTGTTTTCGGTCCCGGAATCCAACTCCTGGGTGTGCGCGACGTTGCAGTCCTCGCAAAGTGTTGAGTCCTGTCTGGTGAACGGCACGCGCGCGCTCCCGCCGGTGAAAGGCATGCGCTGCGCAACGCTGCCGGGCATATCGCCCAAATGGTTCAGGGCCGGCGGTTCGAACTCCCTGGAAATTGAATTCAGTATTCCGAAGGCAAGCAAGAAAAGGCCGGCGCCGCCGACTGTGGCGCTCATCCCGCTGACACCGGCGGACCTCGCTTTCCAGACCGGACCCGTGCTCGGCGATGCCGGCCCGGACTATTTTACCGTCGGCTGCCGCACGAATATGCCGGCCGAGGTGATGTTGGAGGCTGCGGGACGACGTTGGAAAAGCCCCACGGGACTTGTGCACAGCTTCCGGGCCACGGAGCTTCAAGCGGGCACGGTGCAAGACTATACGCTCACGGCGCGGATTACCGGGACGGTACGATGGGATTCGCACGCGGCGCAGGTTTCCGGCGGCGAAGTGAAGAAGAAGATCGGCCCCTTCCACGTATCGACGCTGCCGCTGCGCGGCCAGCCGCTGCGGTTCGCGGCCATGGGCGATAGCCGCACTTATCCCAAGGATTGGGCTCGCGTTGCCCGCGCGGTCGTTGAGAAGAATCCTGCATTCGTCGTATTCAGCGGCGACATGGTTGCCGACGGCCGCGAAGATCGGCAATGGGACGCGGAATTCTTCGGTGTAGCCAAGACCTACTTCGCTTCGATCCCGACTTTCTACGTGCTGGGCAACCACGAAGGGGGCAGCCCGCTGCTGGGAACCCTGGTGCCCGTCGCCGGCCGCGATCACTGGAAAGCGACGGTCGGTGACGCTTTGTTCATCGGTATCGACGGGGCCCAGGATTGGAGCGCGAAGAGCGCGAACGTGAAATGGATTGAAACGATATTGCAGGCAAGCCGCGAGCCGTTCATTTTCGTCTTCTCGCACTATCCGCCCTGGAGTTCCGGATTTCACGGCGCGATGCGCGAGCGTACGAGCATCGAACCGCGAGAGAACATCCTGCCGTTGATGAAGAAGTATGGCGCCACCGCATTCATCGCCGGCCACGATCACGACTACGAGCGATCGGAGCCGCCTGACGGAGTGACCGTCATTGTCAGCGGCGGCGCCGGTGCGCCGCTCTACCCGAAGGTGCCGTTGTCTTTGATGAACCCCTACTCGAAGGTGTTTCGATCCGTACACCATTTCTGCCTCTTTGAGATCAACGGCAAGCAGTGTACGCTGCAGGCCCTTACGCCCGACGGAAAACTGCTGGATAGCAAGACCTGGACGGCGCGGGTGGTCAAGTAATTCCCCACCTTGCCCGGCCCCCGCCGATACCGTATCATTGTCCGATCATCCCGCACTCGCCCGAGAACTGTCCCGCCATGCCCACCCGAAGTGAAGATTTCGCCGGCCTGACCGTAGCCATGATCACTCCCTTTCGCGACGGCCACGTCGATATCGAGGCCCTCCAGCGGAACGTCGAGTTCCAGATCGAAGCGGGCACGACCTGCCTCTGCCCCGTGGGCACGACGGGCGAGTGCCCCACCCTCTCGCACCCCGAGCACGAGCGGGTGATCGCGGCTGTGGTCGAGGCCACCGCCGGGCGAGCCAAGGTGATGGCGGGCACGGGCTCCAACAGCACCGAGGAAGCCCTCCGCCTGACCCGCTGGGCCGCCAAGCGAGGGGCCGACGCCGCCCTGGTCGTGGCTCCCTACTACAACAAGCCGACCCAAGAGGGCTTCTTCCAGCATTTCAAGGCCCTGGCCGAGGCCGTCGACATTCCCATTTGCGTCTACAACATCCCCGCGCGGACCGGCAAGAATATCGAGGCCGACACGATCGTCCGTATGGCCGAGTTGCCCAATGTGACGATGGTCAAAGAGGCCAGCGGATCGATGGACGCCGCCTCGCAGATCCTGGCCAAGACCGACCTCACCCTCCTCAGCGGCGATGACAGCCTGACGCTGCCGCTGATGTCGCTGGGCGGGAAGGGAGTCGTCTCGGTCGTGGGCAACATCGTGCCCAAAGACGTGATCGCCATGATCCGGGCCTTCGCGGCCGGCAATCTCGGCGAGGCCCGCTGCCTGCACTTCAAGCTCTTTCCCTTGTGCCGCGACATGCTCGGTTTGTCGACCAACCCGATCCCCATCAAGGCCGCCATGCAGATGTTGGGACGCGACACCGGCGACTTGCGCATGCCGCTCACCCGACTCAGCTCGGCCGAACAAGACAAGTTGCAGAAGACGCTCGTGGAATACGGGCTGCTGTAGCGACTTCCGTTACAAGGAAAAGACGGACAGAAAAATGGAAGAAAGGAATAGGGGAGAAAAGAAAATGAATCAGTTTTCCTTTCTCACATTCTTCTTTCTTATCCTTCTCTCCCATATTTTTCTGTAAAAAGATCGCTATTGGATCGTCGGCTCCGATTTCGCCCTTCATGTGTACTGTTCTGATTCTCTGCGAATATGCCACGCTCAACGGGGGCGAGCGGTCGATGCTCTCGACCCTGGCCGGGATCGCCGGGGCCGGCTACCAGGTTCGCGTCGCCGCACCGGCGAGCGGGCCGTTGGCCGAGGCCCTCCGCAGCGACGGGGTCGAGGTCGCGCCGTTCGAACCGCGCGACGCGCAGGGTGTGCGACTTCCCTTGGCCGAGCTCCGCCGCCAGCTCGCCGAGATTCTCTCGCACCACCGCCCAGCCCTGCTCCACGCCAACAGCCTGGCCATGGGACGACTATCGGGCCCCGTGGCCGCGGAGTCGTCGCTGCCCAGCCTTTCACACCTCCGCGACATAGTTTCCTTGAGCCGGCAGGCCGTCACCGATCTCAACTGCCACAAGCGGCTTCTGGCCGTATCCGCGGCGACGCAGCGGTTCCACGTCGCCCAGGGGCTGGCTGCCGAGAAGACCTGCGTTCTCTATAACGGCATCGACTTGCAACGATTTCACCCGCGCCCGCCGACGGGCTATCTGCACCGGCAACTGGGGCTCGCCGAGAACGTGCCGCTGATCGGCACCATCGGCCAAATCTCGCTGCGCAAGGGGCACGACTTACTGGCGGCGGCCCTTTCGCAGATGAGTCGTGCGGGCGTCCCGCCTGCGCTGGGCAGCCGAGACGACCGCACCACGACGCCTTTTGCCTGGCTCATCGTTGGCCAGCGGTTCTCCGCCAAGCAGGAGTCGCGGCAGTTCGAAGGACAACTGCATCAGGCTGCCGGGGGGCCGCTGTCCGGGATGACTTATTTTCTCGGTGAGCGCGACGACGTCCCGTGCATTCTCCGCGAGTTGACCTTGTTGGTTCATCCCGCCCGGCAGGAACCGCTGGGACGGGTGCTGCTGGAAGCAGCGGCCGCCGGCCTGGCGGTTGTGGCTACGGACGTGGGCGGGACGCGTGAGATCTTTCCTCCCGAGAGCGAGGCGGCCTGCCTGGTTCCGCCCGGCAACGTGGAGGCCATGTCCGCCGCCATTGGCCGATTGCTGGGCGATGCTGCTCGCCGCCGGCGATTGGCCGAAAATGCCAGAAAACGCGTCGCGGAAGCCTTTGCTCTGGAGCGGGCGGTCGCTGGACTCGCAAAGCACTACGCCGAACTCACCGGCTGAGCGAGGCCGGAGTTTCGGTCTCCAAAGCCGCCTTGCACGGGAGCGCCCTTGCCGAGGCACGCTACGTTGTAGGGTGGGACCAGACTGCGTAGCAGGCGCAGGCCCACCATGAGGTACTCGATGGTGGGCCTGCGCTCGCCGACCCACGACCCGCAAGCGGGTACCCCGGGTGCCCCGGATCTGGTCCCACCCTACGGGCATGCTGTCCGCGACCCTGACATTATTTCTGGAATTGGCCACTAAGCCGCCTTGCACGGGGGCGCCCTTGCCTTTTGCACGCTAGAACTTGCTGATGTCTACCGGCGGTCCGTCATTCATGATCGCCAGGCGGCGCAACGTCTCCACATCGATATTGTTGGGCAGATTCTTCGCTGAGCCGTCAGCCATGCCAACATTGAAACCGGCCACGTGTCCGATCCGGGCCCCGGACTTCACCCGCTGGATAAGTTCGTCGAGCGTAATGTCGCGAGGTTCCGTCCAAGGGATCTTCAGGCCATGGACCTCGACAACCAGAATCGTTCGCTCGGGTCCGTTGGTGATGTCGCCACGGCGAGTGCCGTGTGACCCCGGCACACCGCCGACCGTATCCTTCCCCGTAATCATCACATAGCTCGTCTCCGCGTCAGCGGCAGCGCTGTCGAAGCGGCAGCGAAACACGCGCGGCATCTGTTTGAGGAGTTCGAGGTTCTTGGGGCTGTTCCACGGTTGCTCCGGATCATATCGCTGATAAAGTGCGCCTTCGTTGATCATCGGCAGGATGGCGACGCGCCAGCTCATCCGCGCAGGGTCTTCGCCGCCGCCTCCCGGAGGAAAAAAGCCATACTGGTCTTCGTAGTACAACAGCGCGAGACTGATCTGCTTGATGTTGTTTGCACACTCCAATCGATACAAATCCCTGCGCACAGCGGTCAATGCAAGCTGGTAAGCCACAAGTCCGAGACAGACGACGACGACCACGGCGAGGACAATCCACAGCGTTCGGGACTTTCGCGGCGCCGCTTCCGGCGCTGCCGATGTCGCCACACCCGACGCCTGTGGAACGATCACGGCCGCCCCGCAAAACGAGCAGTTGCCGCGGCGGCCTGCAATTTCGGGCTCAACATTGTTCTGCTCCCCGCACTCTGGACAAGTAAACTCGATCGACATGGGTGGAACTCCTGCCTTCGACGCGTGACAACCGGAGAATTATTCTGCCTGCGGCACGTCCGGGCAAGGGTGCGCGGATGCACGTCGTGAATGCGAAATTCGCTGATGAAAACGTGGAAACGGTGTCCGATCTTCTTCCCGGAGTTGGACAGCTAGCACCGGCAGCATTGAGAATCAGACCCCATCCAGCTCGCCTGGATGGTGAACGAGGTTGGACAGCTCAGCAACCGGCAGCATTGAGAATCAGACCCCATCCAGCTCGCCTGGATGGTGAATCAGGTTGCCCAGCTAGTCCATTCGCGTGCCGTAGCCGTAGAACCTCCTTCACCCACGGGACGAGCCCGTGGGGGTCGTTTGTCTTCTTGTTATCCGTTCTAGCCATTCAGCCTTGTTCACCATCCGCACCCAGAGGGTACCCGGCCGGATGGGGTCCGAGATTTGTGTAACAACGTGGGTTGAAACCCACGGCTACCGTCAGTCGTCGCTACGCGACCGAGCATCCGCCATGCGGAGTGGCGGAACAGAAACGATCCTCAATACCCACTCCGGTAAACCGCAAAAACGACCGATTTTGCGCAGGCCAGGCCGGCGGCACCCGCCGCTCGACGTGCTCGATCAAGCTGCCCGCCGTGCCGCGTTCGCCGTGGACGAATGCGAGGGGAAGGCCAGGATGGGCGGTCCATCGGGTTCGTCGAAGACCGCTGGCTTCGCGGTCCTTCTCGCTTGCCGTCCCCGCCAGCCGTAACCGACAAGGGCGATGGCGCCGGCGGCGAGAAGGCCGAGGGTACTCGGCTCCGGCACCGCTTCAATCACCAGACTGTTGGCATTCCACTGCGGAACGAATTGGATGCCCTCAGCGGCAAACGCCGGATCGACGGCCAACGAAGCACTGCCAGAAAGCGCTCCACTCCAGGTGAGGACCGTAAAGCTCTCGCCCGGACTGGGCACGAATCCGTTCCAATCGACGATGTTGAAGCTCGTGCCCGGCGACAGGACAAGGTCGCCGTGGTTGTTCGGGTCGCTGGGGTCCGTAAGGATGTTCAACTGGCCGTAGCTGTTGTCCGAACTGCCGGGAGTCGTTCCGCCGATGTCGAACTCGGTACCGCTGCCGCCCAACTCCGTAGCGCCATATTGGCTGTTGACGCCAGGGCTGTCACCCGTGGCAAACCCGCCGAGGAAGCCGATCCGACCCGAGGTCTGTCCGGTACTGCCCTTGAAAAGCATGTTGAAGATCAACCAATTGCTGGATGCCGAAGAAGGGCCTTGCACATTGCCACGGTTCAGGAATCGAGAGCCTGAGCCGCCACTAACGGTGCCGCCTGCGTCCGTGGTGACAAGGTTATTGCCATTGGCCAGCAAGATTCCATTCGGAGCGATAAGGTTTCCGCCGTCGATCTCGGTCAGGGAGCCCAACACGACAGCGTTCTGGTTATTGGCCGCATTGAAGGAGTTCAAGGTTATCGTATTGGCGTTCGTGTAAAGTTCGCCGCTGCTGACGAAGCCGACCGGAGACGTAGAATCGCCCAGACTCAGGTTGCCGGTGGCGTTGATGGTCGAGCCGTATCCCGCGGCGATCTTGCCGTTGACTGCTCCTGAGCCGACGAGATTTCCCCCGAGTGGGATGGTGACGCCGCTGGGTGCGGCCAAGGTTCCGCCGCCCAATGTCGTCAGTACGCCAAGGTTGGCGAAGCCGGCGCTATTCAGGGTCACGATGTTCGAACCAACGGTCAGCGTGCCCGCATGATTGAAGCCTGTGTACGAGGTCGAGTCACCCAGCGACACGTTCGCCGTGTTGGCCACGATCTGGCTTGTGCTGGCCACGCCGGCAATGGGACGCTGGATCGAGGCGTTGGCAACCAATGTGCCGAGCGACTGGATGCTGACCTGCCCTGCCGGGCCCGGCAGCGGGCTATCGAACTCCAGCGTGCCGCTGCTGATGTTGGTGCTTCCCGTGTAGGTATTGCTGCCCGTCAGAGCCAGCAGATCCGCGCCGATCTTGGTCAGTGATCCGCTGCCACTCATCGAGCCACTGTAGATACCCGGAAAGCCCTGGTCGAAAACAACGGCCGCGTTATTGATGATGTTGCCTTGCAGGCCGATGGAATTGCCTTGGAGCGTGCCCGCATTTATGGTTGTGCCGCCCGAATAGGTATTGCTGCCTGTCAAGACCAGGGTGCCGTTACCGATCTTTACCAAGTTCCCCGCGTCGCTTATGATCCCGCAATACATGCTGCTGGTGTTGTCGCTGCCAACGGTGAGCGTCGCGCTGCCCAGGTCGATTGGGGCGTTGCCGCTCATCGAGCCGACGTTGAGGTTGAAGGTTCCTAAATTGAGGCTGCCTGGGCTTGAAAGGGACATGCGCCCTGCGACAGTCGCTTGAGCCGGGAGGGTATATGCCTTGGAACTGGTAATTGTGCTGTAGCTTTGTCCGGTTGTGGAATAGATGTCCACGACATTGCTGGTGGTGCCATTCGCGTCTCCGCCGGCAAAGAACGCCTCGTTGCCCGCGGATGTTGCCGAAAGGTATTCGCGTGGCTGCGATAGAGGGGCGGTGGACCAAGTGTTGCTGACCGAGTTGTAAATGTCCACCACGTTGCTGGCGTCTCCGGTGTTAGGGATGGGACTGCCACCGGCGAAAAATGCCTCGTTGCCCAAGGACGTTGCCGATAGGCCGAAGCGCGCCTGCGACAAGGCGGCGGTGGACCAAGTGTTGCTGACCGTATTGTAGATGTCCACCTCGTTGCTCGGATTGTTATTTGCTAACCCACCGGCGAAAAATGCCTCGTTGCTCAAGGACGTTGCCGACACGCTGTAGCGTGCCCACGACAAGTTGGCGGTGGACCAAGTGTTGCTGACCGAGTTGTAAATGTCTACCGTGGAGTCGTTTCCATCACCGTAAAAGTTTCCACTTGCAAAAAATGCCTCGTTGCCCACGGTCACCGCCGCCGGGCCGCCGCGCGCTACCGCCAAGGTGGCCGTGGTCCAAGTGTTGCTGACCGTATTATAAATGTCTACCACGTTGCTGTCAGCGTTGCCGTTATACCCACCGGCGAAGATGACGTCGTTCCCCACGGCCGTCGCCGATACGCCGAAGCGAGCCTGCGACAGGGTGGCGGTGGTCCAGGTGTTGCTGACCGTGTTGTAGATGTCCACCACGTTGCTGACGCCGCTGCTGCTGATGCCACCGGCGAAGAAGACCTCACTGCCCAGGGAGGTCGCCGCTATGTCGTAGCGTGCCTGCGACAGATTCGCCGTGGACCAGGTATTGCTGACGGTGTTATAAATGTCCACGACGCTGCTGGGGCCGCTAAAAGTTGGCCCACTTGCAAAGGAGATTTCGGTTGCTCCACCTGCAAAGAAGACCTCGCTGCCCGCGGACGCGGCCGCCAGGCCGGTACGTGCCTGCGACAATTGCGCCGTGGACCACAACGGCGTCAATGGCGTCCAGTCGTCAGCGTGAGCGTTGTTGAACCAGAGCGTGGCCAACGAGGCCACAACGAAGATAAGCGACAGAACCCTGCGAATCAAGTCTCTCATTGCACATCTCCTTCAAGTTGCAGGCGATTTCTCGCCCCGGGATTCGTTGATTTTCGACCTATGCTGCCCGGCTCCGCCTTCGCCACCCGTACCCGAGCAGGCCGAGCGCACAGACGCCGAGGAGCATCAGCGTTCCGGGTTCGGGAACTGCTTCGACGATTGGCGAAACTGCTGACGAGATCGTCGCCGAGGCGGCGGCCGACGAAAGCTCGAAGGCCAGCGAGGCACCGTCGCCCACGGTCAAGCTCGACCCATTGGCTAACGCGGTATTGGAGTCCAGGACGAGCGTGCCGGCATCGACGAATGTTCCGCCGGTGTAGGTGTTGCTGCCGCTGAGGACCAACTCGTCTGGGCCGTCCAAAGTCACGCTCTTGGGCATGCCGCCATCGCTGATGTTTCCGCTAACCGTCAAGCTACCGCTGGAACTGACGGCCAGGTTGCTCGCCAACAAGACGGGAGCATCCACCAAGTGCGTTCCGCTAACCACGGTAACGGCGGCTGGACTACTGCCATCCGAGCTGGTCAATTTCAACCCCGTGCTGCCCGTCTGCAAGATCCAGTAGCTGGTATTGGGATTGTCGAAGATCAGGTTGCTCAACACAGGGGCGGCTGAGTTCAGCGCCACGACGACAATGTCGCTCGACACAGCCGTGCCGAAGGTCGCCGTGTCGGTGGCATAGCCCGACAAACCAGGCGGCCCAGATGGTCCGCCGCCGACCGTGTCCGTCCAGTTGGAACTCGTTGCCCAGAGTCCCGTCGTAGTGTTCCATTCGGCCCTGCCGGAGTACACATTGCCGGTAATCGAGACCGAAAGCGAGCCCAGCGAATTGGCGCCCGGCAGTGATTGCTTGTCGCCGACCGCGGCGAACGCGACCGTATCGCTGAACGGGCCTGGCGCGCTGGGAGCGTTGAACGCGGCCGTGAATGCCTGCCGGGAGCCGGCCGGGATGTAGTACGGTGTTGCGGGACCACTGCTCAGCGTACCGCTGCTGATCGTCGGCGCAGAATCGACTTCCAGACCGCTCCGCGTCCCCGCCGCGTTGCCCAAACTGACCGTCGCCGAGATGATCGGCGTGCCGGCGTGGACGAGCAAGCCGTTGCCACTGGTGACCGTCGCACTGCCGGCGGCGTGGTCCAGTACGGTCAGTGTTGCACTGCTGGAAAGGTTGGTTGGCGCTGATGCTCCCGGCAGCGTATGGTCGTCACCCACGATCAGGCTGAAGGTCTCGATCTGCGTGCCAATCGTGCTGGTGCCTAATGCTGCCGTGTACGGTTGAGAGGAGCCGGATGCCACCAGCTCGCCGCCGATCGGGCCGCTTACGCCTGCCCCCAGCGAATTGACATCCAGCGAGGCGAGTCCGGCCTGTCCTGCCGTGCCGTTGGACAAGTTCAAGCCTGCGATGATGCCCGTGGCTCCCACAATGACGGTCTGGTTGTTGCCGCCGACGACCGAGAGGTTTGGTGCTGCGTGTCCCAGCACAGTCAGGGTTGCAGTGGTCGAAAGGTTCGCCGGTGCTGAAGCTCCCGGCAGTGTATGGTCATCGCCCACGTTGAGCGAGAAGGTCTGGGTCTGGGGGCCAAGTGTCCCAGTGTTCAAGGATGCGGTGTAGGATTGAGCCGAGCCCGAGGGAACCAGGGCTCCGCCGGTAAGACCGCTCACGCCGCCGCCCAGCGAGTTCACGTCCAGCGCGGCCAGCCCGGCCTGTCCTGCCGTGCCGTTGGACAAGTTCAAGCCTGCGTTGATGCCGGTCGCTCCGACGATGACGGTCTGGTTGTTGCCGCCAACTACGCTCAGGCTGGGGGCTGCGTGACCGAGGACGGTCAATGTTGCCGTTGTCGAAATGTTCGCCGGTGGCGATGCCCCAGCCAAGGTTTGGTCGTCGCCGACATTCAGCAGGAAGGTCTGAATCTGGGGGCCAAGCGTGCTGGTACTTAGCGATGCCATGTAGGCTTGCGTCGAACCCGAAGCAACCAAGGCGCCGCCGATCAAGCCGCTCACGCCCGTCCCGAGCGAATTGACATCCATCGATGCAAGCCCGGCCTGCCCCGAGGTTCCGTTCGACAGGTTCAAGCCTGCGGTGATGCCGGGCGCTCCTACAATGACCGTTTGATTGTTGCCGCTGCTGACCGAGAGGCTCGGAGCAGCATGTCCGAGGACGGTCAGGGTCACTCCCGTCGCGACGTTCGTCGGCGCTGACGCTCCCGACAGCGTATGGTTGTCGCCCACGTTCAGGCAGAAGGTCTGGGTCTGCGTTCCCAACGTGCCGGTGCTTAGTGCCACCACATAGGACTGCGAGGAGCCGGAGGCGACCAAGGCCCCGCCGATCGAGCCGCTCACGCCCGTCCCGAGCGAATTGACATCCATCGGTGCAAGCCCGGCCTGCCCCGAAGTTCCGTTCGACAGGTTCAAGCCTGCGTTGATGCCCGTGGCCCCGACGATGACCGTTTGGTTGTTGCCCGTGCTGACCGAGAGACTTGGGGCCGCATGGCCCAGCACGGTCAGCGTTGCCGTCAGCGAGAGGTTCATCGGCGCTGACGCTCCCGGCAAGGTATGGTCGTCCCCGACGTTGAGCGAGAAGGTCTGGGTCTGCGTTCCGACCGTGCTGGTATCCAGGGCTGCGGTGTAGGATTGACTGGAGCCGGAAGGGACCAAGGCCCCGCCGGTAGGACCGCTAACGCCTGCCGCGAGCGAATTGACATCCAAGGATGCCAGCCCGCTTTGGCCCTGGTCGCCGTTCGACAGGTTCAATGCCGTGACGATGCCCGTGGCGCCGACGATGACCGTTGATTGTTGCCACTGGACGGAAAGGCTTGGGGCGGCATGGCCGAGAACGGCCAGCGTTGCACTAGTCGACAGGTTTGTCGGCGCTGACGCTCCCGGCAACGTATGGTCATCGCCCACGTTGAGCGAGAAGGTCTGGGTCTGCGTCCCAAGCGTGCTGGTATCCAGGACTGCCACATAGGACTGCGAGGAATCGGAGGCGACTAACGCGCCGCCGATAGGACCGCTTACGCCCGTTCCCAGTGAATTTACATCCAACGAGGCAAGACCGCTTTGCCCCGACGTTCCGTTCGCCAAGTTCAAGCCTGCGCTGATGCCCGTGGCCCCCATGATGACCGTCTGGCTGTTGCCACTGGTGACCGAGAGACTTGGAGCGGCATGGCCCAGCACGGTCAGGGTCGCGGTGGTCGACTGTGAGCCGTTCGAGGAATTGGGATCGCTTGCAGTCAAGGTCACCGTATTCGCTCCAAGATTCGTCGAGGTTGCCATGATCGTACTGGCCTGGCTGGCACCTTGGGCAAGACTGCCGGAGGCCGGACTTGGCGGCCCCAGCGTCGCACTCCCGCTTGAGACGCTTGCGCCGAGGGTGTAGTTGAGGTTTGCGGCCGGCGAGACGCCGGAATTGCTCACCGTCGCGCCAAGGGCCGCCGTGCCGCCCGTGATGATCGTGGCGCCGACCGCGCTGATGCCGGCGGTTGCTGGATAAACCGCGTCCAGGACCAGGCTATTCGAGTTCCACACCGGAATAAGACGGATACCATCAGCGGCGAATGCCGGATCAATGTTTAGCGAGGCAGTGCCCGAGAGCGTTCCGCCCCAGGTGAGTACCGTGAAGGCATTTCCGACGCTCGGCACGAACCCATTCCAATCGACGATCTTCATGCTCGTTCCGGGCAGAAGGGTGAGGTTGCCTTGGTTGTTCGGGTCAGACGGGTTGCTGACGATATTCAACTGGCCGTAATTGTTGTTCGTATTGCCCGGGGTTGTACCACCGATGTCGAACTCGGTGCCAGAGCCGCCCAACAGTGTGGCGCCGTATTGCGTGTTGACTCCAGGGCTGTCTCCGGTGGCAAATCCTCCCAAAAACCCGATTCGGCCCGAGGTCTGCCCTGTGCTGCCCTTGAAGAGCATGTTGAAGATCAACCAATTGCTGGACGCCGACGATGGGCCTTGCACGTTACCACGATTTAAGAAACGAGAAGCTGAGCCGCCGCTGATGGTTCCGCCTGCATCCGTGGTGACAAGATTATTGCCATTGGCCAGCAAGATTCCATTGGGTGCAACCAGACTGCCCCCATCGATCTGAGTCAGCGAGCCCAGGACGACGGCATTCTGGTTATTGGCGGCGTTGTTGGACAGGATGATCACGGTATTGGCGTTCGTATCGAGTTCTCCGCTGCTTATGAACCCAACGGGGGAAGCCGAATCACCCAGGGTAAGGTTCCCGGTGGCGCTGATGGTCGAGCCGTACCCTGCGGCGATCTTCCCGCTCACGACCCCCGAACCGACAAGGTTGCAGCCCACGCCGATGGAAATACCGTTAGAGGCGGCAAGCGTCCCGCCGCCCAAGGTGGTGAGCACGCCGAGATTGGCAAAGGCAGCGCTATTCAGGGTCACGGTATTCGACCCGACGATCAACGTACCGGCGTGGTTGAAGCCAGTGTAGGAGGTCGAGTCGCCGAGGACCAGATTCCCCGATGCCGCGATCGTGGATGCGACGGCGCCGCTGATGTTGCCCAGAACAAGGCCCGATCCGGTCAAGGTTGCGTTGCTGGCCAGAACAACATTGCCGCCGCCCGACAGCGATCCGGTGACATTGAGCGTGCCCTGATTGATGCTCGTTCCGCCAGAATAGTCGCTGCTACCAGACACAGTCAATGTGTCATTACCGATCTTAGTCAGGCTACCGCTGCCGCTGATCGAGCCACCGTAAGTGCCCGGAACGGGCTGGTCGAAGACGACCGAGGCGTTGTTCAAGATATTGCCTTGGAGACTCACGGCGTTGCCTTGGAGTACGCCCTGGCTGACGGTCGTACCGCCAGAATAAGTATTGCCGCCAGTCAGAACCAACGTACCGTTACCGATCTTCACCAAGTTTCCAGCATCGCTGATGATCCCGGAATAGGTGTTGCTGGTATTGTCGCTGCCAACGGTGAGCGTCTGGCTGCCCAGGTCGATCGGTGCGTTGCCGCTCATGGAGCCCACGTTCAGATTGAAGGTCGAGAGCGCAAGACTGCCTGGCGCGTTAAGTTGCATAAGTCCGGTAACCGTCGTTTGATCGCACAGGGTAAACGCCTTGGAACTTGTAATTGTAGAGTAGTTCTGAAGCGTGTAGATGTCTACCGCGGTAGTGACGCTCGTACCGTTGAAACCACCGCCAAAAAAGACCTGGTTGCCCACAGAAGTCGCCGCCAAATCATAGCGGCCCTGCGACAGGGTCGCGGTAGACCAGCTACCGGTGGATGTGTCGTAGATGTCCACGCCGTTGCTGTAGCTGACATTTCCGTTCTCGGGAATTTGCCCACCGGCAAAAAGGACCTTGTTACCCACCGCGGCCGCCGCAAGTCCGCCGCGTGCCTGCGACAGTGTGGCAGTGGACCAGCTACCCGCGGATGTGTTGTAGATATCCACCACGTTGCTTGGGCCGAAGTAGCCATCGCCGGTGAACCCACCGGCGAAGAAAATGTCGTTGCCGGCCGAGGTGGCCGCAAAATAGTAGCGTGCCTGCGAGAGAGCTGCGCTGGACCAGGTACCCGCGGACGTGTCGTAGATGTCCACGACGTTGCTCGCACCGCTATCCTCGCTGATGGAACTTCCGCCTCCAAAAACGACCTTGCCTCCTGCCGAGGCAGCCGCAAGAAGCGTGCGTGCCTGTGACAGGTTCGCGGTGGACCAAGTGCCGCTGGTCGTGTTGTAGATGTCGACCACGCTGCTCTCGACGTTGGCATTGCCAGTGAGTCCACCAGCAAGAAAGACTTGATTACCCGCCGAGGTCGCTGAAGGCTCATAGCGTGGCTGCGACAAGGTCGCCGTTGACCAGATACCTGTTGACGTGTTGTAGATGTCCACGACGTTGCTTGAGGAGATGCCATTATCCCCACCGGCGAAGAAGACCAGGCTGCCCGCCGACGTTGCCGCCGGACCCCAACGACCCTGCGACAGGGTTGCGGTGGACCAGGTACTCGTGGACGTGTTGTAGATGTCCACGACATTGCTTGCGGCACCGCTGGCAGTGCATCCACCGGCAAAGAAGACCATGCCGTCCGCCGAGGTGGCCGAAAGCGCATAGCGAGCCTGCGACAGTTGCGCGGTGGACCACAACGGCGACCAGTCCTCGGCGGAAGCGTTGTTGAACCAAAGCCCGGCCAACGAGGCCACAGTCAACACTAAGAGGAACCTTCTCATCTCAGAACCCTTTCTTTGGATCAAATGGTGCAACATCGGGTCAGGCGGCCTGGTTGGTGCTCCATCTTCGTCGCCAAGCGTAACCCAGCAGTCCGATGGTACCGACGCCGAGCAAGGCCAAAATCGAAGGTTCCGGTACCGCTTCGACAACCAGACTATTGGAATTCCATCGCGGAACGAACTGGACACCGTAGGACGCAAACGCCGGATCGACAACCAGAGAGGCTGTTCCCGAGAGCGCTCCGCTCCAAGTGAGGACCGTAAACTCCTCGCCAGGCGCAGGCACGAAACCGTTCCAATCAACGATGTTGAAGCTGGTTCCCGGCGACAGGATAAGATCGCCGTGGTCGTTCAGGTCGCTGGGATCGGTGACGATATTCAACTGACCGTAATTGTCGTCCATGTTGCCGGGAATTGTTCCGCCAATGTCGAACTCTGTGCCTGAGCCACCCAACTGCGCAGCCGTATTGGGTGTTGACGCCAGGGCAATCGCCCGTGGCAAAACCATCCAAGAAGGCAAGTCGGCCCGATGTCTGACCCGTACTACCCTTGAACAAGAGGTTGAAGGTCAGCCAGTTGTTGGACGACGAGGATGGGCCTTGCACATTGCCACGGTTCAGAAACCGAGAAGCTGGTCCACCGCTGACCGATCCACCAGCATCGGTAGTCACTAGGTTATTGCCATTGGCCAGCAGGATGCCATTCGGGGCGATAAGGCTGCCGCCATCGAGCTGAGTCAAGGAACCCAGGACGACAGCATTCTGGTTGTTGGCGGCGTTGAAGGAGTTCAATGTCACCGTATTTGCGTTCGTGTAAAGTTCGCCGTCGCTGGCGAAGCCGACGGGAGAGGTCAAATCGCCAAGGGTCAGGTTTCCCGTGGCATTGATAGTCGAACCGTAACCAGCTGCGATCTTCCCATTGATGACCCCAGAACCTACCAAATTGCAGCCGACGCCGATGGAAACGCCGTTTGGAGCAATAAGCGTACCTCCGCCCAAGGTTGTGAGTACACCCAGGTTGGCGAAGCCCGCGCTATTCAAGGTCACGGTGTTGGAGCCGACCGTTAAGGTTCCGGCATGAGTGAAGCCGGTGTAGGATGTCGAGTCACCGAGCGACACGTTGGCCGTGTTCGCCACGATCCGGCTCGTGCTGGCTACTCCCTGGATCGACCGTGCAATCGAAGCATTAGCAACCAAAGTGGCGAGAGATTCAATGGTCACCTGACCTGCCGAAGCCGACAAGGGCCCATCGCATTGCAGCGTGCCGCTTGCAATCGTAGTGGTGCCCGTATAGGAGTTGCTGCCGCCAAGGATCAGAGTGCCGAGGCCGTACTTGTTCAATCCGCCCGAGCCACCAACCACACCGCTGATCGTAAGCATGTCAGTCAAATTGGTGACCGTCACGTCGGTCGTGGTGCCAAGGTTGACTGGTGCCGTGATTTGATGGCAGCCAACGCTGACATTGATTGCAGCGTCGCCGGGGAAGTTGCTGAGCGTCAGTGTACCGCCGCTGCCTTGAGCCAGGGTAAACGATCCGCCGGACGTATTGCTGAAGGTTATCGCACTCAGCGTGGGATTGGCTCCATCGAGGGTCACGGTTGCCGACGAGGAGCCGACGATGTTGCCGAAGGTTGCCGTATCACCCGCGAAACCAGAAATACCCGGGGCCCCTGCATTGGGGCCGCCTAATTGCGCGTCCTGCCAGTTGCCGTTGGCACCCCACGAGCCACCCCCAACAATGTTCCATTGAGCTTTCCCTGAGAACACCTGAGCCGTGTAGTTGACCGGCACGTTGATCGGTGCCTCGCCGGGAAGTCCCTCGCCAGTGGTGGGCAAGATGATCGAGCCATTAAATGTGCCCACCGAAGAAAACACACCGCTAAGCGTTCGCACGTCAGTTACGGTGCTGGCATTGAAAAGCGGATGCGTGCCGCCTGTGACGCTGATCCCATTGGCATCTGGCCCAGCGTTGCCCACGCTAACCCGCGTAAAGTAGTTGTCATCTCCGGTCGTAGAGAGCGTGACGGGCTGGCTGACGGGAGAGCCCACACGCACCGCGAAAGTTGCCGTAGTCGCCGTGACCACGCGATTATCGACCACGGCCCCCGTCATGCTGATGACATTGCCGGAGGAGTTGAACGGGTCGGACGAATTGTACGTATTGTTGAGAGTCACGGTGCCCATGAGTGGACCGGTCGTGGTGTAGTCACTCCAGCCCAGACTGAGGCTTTGGGTGCCGCCGGCAGCCACGACGCCGCTGGCCGGGTTGATAGTGGCTGCGCCGCTGAGGCTGCTGCTGAACCCGGCCGAGCCGACGCCGCCTGTCTCGGCCAACGTCACGGGCGTCGTCGCGCCGCTGTTACGCATGGCGCGTAACGTGACGCTTGTCGTGCTCAACGCTCAGCAAACCCAGCGCCCCCGGCGTGTAGGTAATGATAATTTCGCCGTTGGCGCCCTGGCCGCCGCTGTACGCAAGATAATTATAGGTACCGGCACCGCCGCCACCGCCGCCCGGGAAACTACCGTTGCCGCCGGCACCGGCGCCGTAGATGCCGTTGTTGCCGTTACCGCCGGGGCCGTAGCCGGCGCCCCCGCTGCCGCCCCCGCCTTGGCCGCCTGGGCCGGGACCGCCTGGGCCGCCTGGGCCACCGGAACCGCCGCCCCCGCCGCCGCCCCCACCGGTGCCATACGCGGCGTAGCTGAAGAAATAGCCGCCGCCGCCGTCTCCGCCCGGATAGCCCGTCCCGGCGGCCACCGCGCCCCCGGTGCCGCCGGCGGCCCAGGAGGGGCCATTGTAGCCGCCGCCGCCGCCCCCGGCACCTCCGCCAGCGATTATGTCTTGAGTCCCGCCATAGTTCCAAATCGTACTTCCGCTGCTGCCGCCGCCGTAGCCGGTGTATCCCGCGCCGTTGGCGACGCCAGCGCCCCCAGCACCGCCAGCGCCGACATAGTAGTTATATGTCCCGGCGACGAGCATCGGGTAGGTGTTGCTAGAGTAAGCGCCGCCGCCGCCGCCGCCGCCCATGGAGCAGCCACCGTAGGTGCCACCACCCCCTCCGCCTCCACCCCAGCACTGGACCGTCACGTTGGTCCACTCGTCGCCCGTGGGAATCATAATGCTGCCGGCCCCTGGGGTTGTCAGGGTCAGAACATCCTGTCCCCGAGCCAAAGAAGAGACCGACAAGAGCAAAGCCAGAACGATAGTCACCCGCAATGCGAATGCCGACAAACCTCGTACCATCATCTTCTCGAACGTGCGCCGTCGCAATGCGTATCCCATCAAGCCCATGACACCGACGCCGAGTAGGACGAGCGTGGACGGTTCTGGAACAGCTTCGACTACCAGGCTGTTGGAATTCCACTGCGGAACGAACTGGATGCCGTGACTGGCAAAGGCCGGATCGATGGCCAGAGAGGCAGTTCCCGAGAGCGCTCCGCTCCAAGTGAGGACCGTAAACTCCTCGCCAGGCGCTGGCACGAAACCGTTCCAATCAACGATGTTCAGGTCTGTTCCCGGCAGCAAGATAAGATCTCCGTGGTTGCTCAGGTCTTGCGGGTTGGTGAGGATATTCAACTGGCCGTAGTTGTTGTTCGAATTGCCAGGAGTTATTCCCCCGATATCGAACTCGGTGCCCGTGCCGCCCAAGAGCGTTGCCCCGTACTGGGTGTTGACGCCTGGGCTGTCCCCAGTCGCAAAGCCGCCCAGGAAGCCGATCCGGCCCGAGGTCTGCCCTGTACTGCCCTTGAAAAGCAGTTTGAAGATCAACCAATTGCTGGACGCCGAAGATGGGCCTTGCACGTTGCCGCGGTTCAGGAATCGAGAAGCACTTCCGCCGCTGACCGTTCCCCCCGCATCGGTTGTTACAAGGTTATCGCCATTTTCCAGGAGGATTCCATTAGGTGCCACGAGGCTGCCGCCCTCGAGCTCCGTTAGTGAACCCAGCACCACCGCGTTCTGGTTATTGGCAGCGTTGAAGGAGTTCAAGGTCACGGTATTGGCGTTCGTGTAGAGTTCTCCATTGCTGACGAAGCCGACGGGAGAACTTGAATCACCAAGGGTCAGGTTCCCGGTAGCGTTGATCGTCGAGCCGTATCCTGCGGCGATCTTGCCGTTGACGACTCCGGAGCCGACCAGGTTGCAGCCCACGCCGAGCGACATGCCATTTGGAGCAGCAAGCGTGCCGCCATCCAAGGTTGTGAGTACGCCCAGATTGGCAAAGGCAGCGCTATTCAGGGTCACGGTATTCGACCCGACGATCAGTGTTCCGGCATGGTTGAAGCCAGTGTAGGAGGTGCTGTCGCCGAGGGTCAGATTTCCCGACGCCAGGATAGCGGACCCCGGCTCGCCGACGATATTTCCTTGGACGAGACCCGAACCACCCAGCGTGGAACCATCGCCAATGAGGACATTGCCGCCACCGACAATCGCTCCGCTCACGTTGAGCGTGCCCTGATTGATGTTTGTGCCGCCGGAGTAGTTGCTGCTCCCAGAAAGAGTCAACGTGTCATTGCCGATCTTGGTCAGGCTACCGCTGCCGCTGATCGAGCCACCGTAAGTGCCCGGAACGGGCTGGTCGAAGACGACCGAGGCGTTGTTCAAGATATTGCCTTGGAGACTCACGGCGTTGCCTTGGAGTACGCCCTGGCTGACGGTCGTACCGCCAGAATAAGTATTGCTGCCAGTCAGAATCAGCGTTCCGATGTCAATCTTGGTCAACCCGCCGGAGCCGCTCATCAACCCGCCGTAGGTGCCTGTGATCGCCTGATCGAAGACCACCGAGGCGTTGTTGACGATGCTGCTTTGTAAGCTCGCGGCGTTGCCCTGAAGCGTGCCCGCGATGACCGTTGTGCCGCCAGAATAGGTATTGCTACCGGTCAGAATCAGTGTGCCGTCGCTTGTCTTGCTCAGGCACCCGCTGCCCGAGATCGAAGCTGCAATCGTCAACGCGTCTGCGTGGTTGAAGACAAGGGACCCGTTGTTCGTGATGATCGGACTGGCCAGCCCCTCACCACTACCGCCGTTGCCAATTTGGAGCGTCCCCCCGCTGATGATGGTTCCGCCAGAATAGTTACTGCTGCCGGAAAGAATCAGCGTACCATACCCTGTCTCTGTCAAGCCGAGGTCTTGGCCGTTGGCACCTTTGAGGATCGACCCGCCATACGTCGAGACGCCGAACAAGACATTCACGGTCAGAACTGTCGGCGCTGGCGTACTTAACGGTATGCTGTTGTCGGTTATCACAGCACCCGCGACGCCGTTAAGCCACGGCAGGGAAACAACGCACCCATTGACATCGACCGTGCCGCTGTTGCCCACCGTCAAGCCACCGCTACCCAAGGCCGCCGAGTTGCCCAACTGGAGCGTGCCGCCGCTGACGGCGGTTCCGCCCGTGTATGTATTCGATCCGGTCACACTGAGCATTCCAAGGCCGTACTTGGTTAAGCCGCCGCCTCCACCCCCGTCCAGAAGAGGCTGGCTGATTGTAATGTTCTGGCCGTTGGTGTCGATGTTCGCCCCGCCGCTCTGGACATAGGCATTGGTCAAGCCGCTTATGAACGTGCTGCTGGCACCAACGGTTGCTTGGAGCAGCCCGCCATTGAAACTGAATATGCCCGTCCCCGCGCCGCCAGAAATCTGGTTGGTTAGGAGCGTTCCAGCACCGAGGCTATAGCTGCCATTTGAGCCTGAATTGTAGCCGAGATACAGGGCTCCGTTGTTGATGTTGTGTGCCCCGCCCGACTGCGTGAAGCTACCGCTGCTGGAGTAGCCGACGTACACATTCCCCTGGACCGAAAGGAGACCGTTGCTCAAAGTATAGGTGCCAGTGCCGCTGTCGTCGCAGCCAACATTGAGTGTATTTACATTGTTGCTGCCACCGGACTGCATGAAGGTTCCCGTGCTGCCATCGCCCAAAACCTCCCCACCGCCCACCGACAGCACGCCGCCGCTAAGGCTGTAGGTGCCATTGCCACTGTAATAGCCAAGACCCAGGGAATTCGGGGCATTTGTTCCGCCGGACTGCGTAAAGACTCCGGTGCCAGTATAACCTATCCATTCTGTACCCCAGGCTGAGCTTCCGTTCAATTGGCCGGTCGTCATTTGGACGATCCCTAAGTACGCGGGAGTTTCACCGCCTCCACCGACATTGAGCGTGAGGAAGGTACACACCTCGCTAGGCTGAGTAATGCTTACGGTCCCGCCGTTTTCGATATACGTCACGGTGCTGGAAGTTGGCACCCCGCCGTTCCAATTTGTTGCATTGGACCATTCGCCGGATGAAGCCTGCCAAAAAGAATCGGCATAGACTACGGTCGCGGCAAGCAAGGTCCCAAGTGCAACGACAACCGGCACACAAAGACGAGCAGCGGAAGCGCACAAGATCAAGACCGAGTTCTTCGCCCGCAATTCCAACGCCGGCAAACCTCGAACAAACATCTGCCCGAACATAAACTGTCTCCCTAAGAAGTTGAGTCTGAACCTATCGCCTCCGCATTCTCGCGATGCGGAATAAATGCAACTTTGGCCGTGCCACGCCAAGAGGAAGATCGCTCAAAGCCCGAGAAGGAGGGCGTGTCCAAGAGATAGGGCAGCAGCAGCTTCAGGGTCGATCAGCGAATCCGATCAGGGCGGCATAAGGACAATGGCCCATGGGGTTCTTACCCCGTCATGCCCGCCCGAACCCCTTCAGCGGCAGGCCGACGACTGCGATCTCGATTGGCACAGGACGAGCCCATAGGCCAACACCTTTTGCTTCAACGGATTCCAACCGAAAGGTCGTCAGACCGCGGGTATAGCTAGAGTCTCCACCGCGCCGCGTGGAGCAGCCCTTCGATCAGAGCCGAATTGTCAGAAGTGCAGTCCGAAGACGTCCACTAGTCATGACCAGCGACGTATTGGCTGCGGCGCTGCCTCCGGGCGTTCAGGACGCCACTTGGGACTCTAGGGATAGTCTGGCAGTAGGCAGGATTCTTCGTAGAACGGAGTTCACTGCTTGGGCATCACGAACCCACCGAACTGAATCCCGTTCTAGCGCTGCCAGCTCCAGGTGTTCGTATCCTGCCGACTGCCACATCTGACGATCGTAGTCCGCCAGAAGTCCAATGTCCACAGTCGGCGCAAGAAATTATTCGCGATTCTCGGCCGGAGATAACCCAGTGGGAGGGGAGAAGCTGCGGAATTGCGCAATTGGTGAGAGGCGTAGCCGGACGGAGGGACCGAACCCGGGAATGCAACCAAAGGGCCAGACAACATGCCTTGCTCGGGTGGCATCAGGCGGGTTTGCGACGGCCCACCAACCCTCCGCCGACCGTGTTCCGGCCTACACTGGTTTGGAATCGAATATGACCCCCAATACGTCGATTGACGCCGCTGTGACCCCTCCGGGGTCGCGAATCTTACGGCGACCGGGAACCCCGGGTGCGCTGCGCGACCCTGGCTAATGGCTTTCATTCCTCCGGGATGGAAGAAGATTGGACATCGTTTCCACGTTTTCATCAGAATTACGCATTCACGACGTGCATCCGCGCATTCTTGCGTCGGATGAGCCAAAAAACTTTTGGCACGACTATCCCTAAACGTATCCCTAAACGCGGTCTCGCGCGTACTTATAAGTGTGGGCGCGAACGTGCGCATCGGCGGCGGGCGGTGCGCCGCAAGGCAAGGAGACTTCGGATGGGAAGAAATAGTGGACTGAAAAATGGAAGAACGAGCAGGCCGCAGGCCAGCCTGGGTGGATCTCCGGAAATAGAAATGCTGAATATTTCCTGTCTCGGATTGCGGCAATTCCCTTGGCGGGCCGCTGGCGGCCCGGCACGGTGTGGAACACGTGGTCCGCAACACATGCATCACGACTGGCCTCCGCCGATCTGTGATTCAGACGTAAGCGGCGGCCAAGTAGGGTGGCGCCGAGGCCGCTTACGTCTGAATCGTAGCTCCGCCGATCTTGGCTGGGCGCCTGGCCAGGAAACGTAAGCCTTTGCAGGATTGGGAGTTGCGCCTTGGGTATCCGGACACATTCCGGCATGGTTCAGAAATGGGGACAGGCACCTCGCCGGCGTCCATTTCTTGCGGCCTAATCGCTACTGGGCTCGGAGCCAGTCCCCGTTTCTGAACCATGCCCACATTCCGTACACGATGCCGGACAATTTGTCGCGCAAGAGTTCCGCGGCGGCGGTGCAAGTCATTAGCAGGTAAAGACTTCGGTCTGAGGAAAAACGCATTTTATGGTCTTTTTGTCCGGCACCGCTGCCGGACAAAACCGCCAAAAGAGGCATATGACCGAAAAGCCGCGCAAAGGGCTCACCTAGGAATGACGTGTACAAATCGTAGCAGGCACACGCCGTGTGCCGTTCCTATTCTACGGCACACGGCGTGTGCCTACTACATTGGAATTGACCAACTTATTTCTGCGCGATCCCAAAGGCCGCTTTTTCGGCCACTTTGGCCAAAATCCCCCATCGGAACCATGTTCGTGGTTTGGCAGTTCTGCTTGGCCGTACGCGACGATGATCGCACCGTTGCGACTTTGCGGTGCGGGGCCATTGGCTCCGGATTCCGTCCGTGCTATACTGGAACTTTACATCACGCCGAGGTCGGGTCCTCCGGCCTCCCGCCCCAGGAGATTCCTGGTCCTTGGGGTCCGCATAGCCGGCAGAAAGGCTGTGCGACCTCCGGCAACTATCCCCTTGGAGCGCCTGGTTTTCTCTCGACCGAAAGTCGGTTAAACTGCGAACGGTTAGGAATGACACGAAGTTGTCCATCGCGCTAGGCTTCGGATCAGTTCCCCCTGTGCAGTGCGTGAAATCCCGAGCAGAATAGTTTTTTTGAATCGAAACCACCTTCGAGAACTCTCCCCTAAGCGAGAGTCGCTCACGGAGTGAACCTTATGACCAAAGCCCCGGCTTCCGCAATGATCGAGGCCCAGGGACTGTCGAAATACTATGGCAGTTTTGCGGCGATCGAGAATGTCAGCTTTCAAGTACACGAAGGCGAAGTGGTCGCCTTCCTCGGCCCCAACGGCGCCGGCAAGAGCACGACCATGAAGCTGCTGACCGGCTACCTGGCGCCGTCGGCCGGGCAGGCCTTCGTCGCCGGACACAACATGGCGACCGATCGGCTGGCGGGCGCGGCCCGGCTGGGCTACCTGCCGGAAAACGGCCCGCTCTACCCCGACATGTCGCCCCGCGACCTGTTGAGCTTCTTCGCCGACGCCCGCGGACTGACCGGCGAGCGCAAGCGGGAGCGGATCGACGCCGTGGTCGAGATGTGCGCCCTGCACGCCGTGATCGGCAAGCCCATCGGCAAGCTCTCCCGCGGCTATCGGCAGCGGGTGGGCATGGCCCACGTGCTGTTGCACGAGCCCGACGTGCTGATCATGGACGAACCGACCGCGGGCCTGGACCCCAACCAGATCCACGAGGTGCGGGAGACGATCCGCAAACTCGGCCGCAGCAAGACGATCTTGCTTTCCACGCACATCCTGCAGGAAGTCGAGGCCATGGCCAGCCGCGTGCTGTTCATCGACGAAGGCCGGCTGATCTACGACGGCACGATCGCCAACCTGACCAAGGACGGCCACCCCCTGGACGAACATTTCCGCAAGTTGACCAGTACGGTCTGATGCAGTGCAAGGCGGATTGGCAATCCGCCCCACGGTGAGACAGATTGGCAATCCGCCCCACGGTGGGACAGATTGGCATTCCGCCTTACGGTGAGGCGGATTGGCAATCCGCCCCACAAATACCAACCAATAGGCAAAACGCAACTCCAATTCGGTAATCCTCATGAACACCAGCGTGTTGACAGCAGTCTTCAAACGCAACTTTTTCAGCTATTTCGCCAATCCCACGGGCTACGTGTTTATCTGCGTGTTCGTGTTCTTAAGTGCGATCGCCGCATTCTGGCCCGATGAGTTCTTCAACGCCAACCTGGCGAACCTGGACCAGCTCAACAAGTTCTTCCCGTTCATCATGTTGTTCTTCGTGCCGGCCATCACGATGAGCATCTGGGCGGACGAGACTCGGCAGGGCACCGACGAGCTCCTGCTCACCATTCCGGCGACGGACGTCGACATCGTGCTGGGCAAGTATCTCGCCGCCTTGGCGATCTATACCGTCTCGCTGCTGATCTCGGCGGCGAGCAACCTGGCGGTGCTCAGCATGTTGGGCAACCCCGACTGGGGGCTTTATCTGTGTACGCACGTCGGCTACTGGTTCCTGGGGCTGGCAATGCTGGCCGTGGGCATGGTCGCCTCGTTCCTGACGCGGAATCTGACCGTGGCCTACATCCTGGGGGCGTTGTTCAACGCGCCGCTGGTGCTCATGGCCCGCGTCGACATTATTCCCGCGTTGAACCACAAATTTGCCGCGACGGTTCGCCATTGGAGCCTCGGCGGCCAGTGCCTGGAGTTCGGCCGGGGAATCCTCGGCCTTTCGGGGATGATCTATTTCGTGTGCATTGCCGCGATCATGCTTTATGTATGCATGGTGCTGATCGGCCGGCGGAACTGGGCCCGTGGCGGAAACACCACGGTGCAAAGCGGCCACTACCTCGTTCGCGGCCTGTCCCTGGCAGCAACCGCCGTGGCCCTCGTATTTTTCGTGCAGAACCACGACGCGCGGTCCGACGCCACCAGCGAGCAGCTCAGCTCCTTGTCGCCGTATACGATCGAACTGGTCAAGAGCCTGAAGACCGACTACGACAAAGCCACCAAGCTCCAGCCGCAGATTGCCAGGCTGGAAGAAGTCGTGAAGAAGCAGGAAGATGCGCGGAAGAAGAAGGAAGAGGCCGAGAAGAAGGCGGCCGCGGCAACTTCCAAGACCAGCGCCGCCAAGCCTGCCGATGCGAAGTCGTCGGCGGCCCCCGCAAAGGCCGACGAGAAGAAACCCTCGTTTAACCCGGAGCCAGCGGCGACGGGGAAAGCCGACGACAAGAAGCCTGATGAGAAGAAGCCTGACGACAAGAAGCCTGACGAGAAGAAAGCCTCGTTTAACCCGGAGCCAGCGGCGACCGGGAAAGCCGACGACAAGAAAGCCGACGACAAGAAGCCTGACGACAAGAAGCCTGACGATAAGAAGGCCAACGAGAAGAAGCCGGAGACCAAAGCGGTGGACACCCCCGCAGTGCCGCTTACGGACGAGGCCAAGAAACTGGCCGAGTTGAAGAAGGAATTCGACGCGCTGCAGGTGCACGGGCCGGTGCGGATCGACGCCTTCATCAGCGCCGAGGTGCCGGAATCGTATGTCCAGACCCGCATCAACTTGTTGAACGTCCTGCGGGAGTTCAAGGCCATGGCCGGCGACATGGTGGAGTTGGAAATGAACGATGAGATGCAGCGTACCGGCGCGCTGGCCGAAGTGGCCAGGAACCGCTTCAATATCGAGCCGCAGCTCGTGGGCGAAACGCAAAACGGCGCGTACAAGAAAGACAACATCTTTATGGGCGTGGCCTTCACCAGCGGGCTGGAGAAGGTGGTCGTGCCCTTCGTCTACCGAGGCATGTCGGCCGAATACGAATTGGTCCGTTCACTCTGCACGGTCACGCGGCAGAAGCGCATGCGGGTCGGCGTGCTGGAGACCGACGCCCACGTGACGGGCAGTTTCAGCCAAATGGGACCGACCCGGCCGTGGCAGCTTATCGACGAACTGAAGAAGCAGTATGAGGTCGTGACCGTCAGCCCGCAGGAGCTTGCCGCGCCGCCCAAGCCGGGCGAGTCGGAGAAGCGCTACGACGTCCTGCTGGCAATCCAGCCCTCGGCCATGGGACCGCAGGAGATGGATGGTTTTATTTCCACGATCCGTCGAGGCCAGCCGACGGTGATCTTCGAAGACCCGTTCTTCCTGATGATGGGGGGAGTCCCCGGCACCTACCAGCCCCGGCAGCCGCAGGGCATGATGGGAGGCTATGCGCCGGAGCAGCGGGAAAAGGGCGACATCCGCGCCTGTGGCGATTGCTGGGGATCGATTTCGCCGACGGGGGCGAGGGCGACGAATTCAATCCCATGCCTGGCGGACCGCCCCCGCGCGAGACGGGGCGAGTCGTTTGGCAACGCTACAACCCGTTCCCCAAGTTTGGCGACCTTCCCCCCGAGCTGGTCTTCATCGATCACGGTTGCGGGGCCAAGGACCCGTTCTGCGACGACGACCCGAAGACGGCGGACGCGATCAGTTCCAAATTGCAACACTTGTTTTTCCCGGGCCCCGGCTTCATCGAGGATACGCCGCAGGTGGTGAAACGGCTGATCGCCAAGTGGCATAACCGCCAATACGCGAAGCAACTCCGGAAGCAGGTGGACGATCTTGCCAAGAAGCTCGACGACGCCGAGTCGCAAGGCAGCGAAGAGGGCTTTATCGAGTTGGCCAACAAGTGGGCCGATGTCCAGCAGGAGCTCAGCCGGGTTTCCAGCGGCGGCGAGGGCGTAAAGACCATCCGGCCCGATCAGATCGCCGATGACGACACGTTGAGAAAGCTGGTCAAAGACGTGGTCGAAACGACCGGCACGTATCCCGTCAGCGAGTTGCGCCGCGACCTGCAGAACCGCTTCCCCATTCGCCTCTCCGGGGAAGGGATATCCGAGGACGAGTCGACGCGGTTGGTCGACGAGGAGCCGGACCAGTTGCGCAAGGAGGCGACGAAACTCAGCGGCGAGGCGGCTAGGCTCGTGGAGACGCTGGCCGATCTCAAGCAGTCGCTGCGGAGCGCCGTCACGGTGGACGACGTCATCAAGTACGCCGAGGGCGTGATCGGCTTGCAGATCAAGGACCGCAAGTTCAAGGCCCTGGTGCAAACCGCCAGCAAGTCGGCGGGCACGATTCCCGTGGGGCGGATTTTCGACCCCATGGAAGGTTTCGGGCGCCGCGAGGAGCTCAGTCCCTCCCGCTCTCTGTACTATCAACCGAGCGAGAGCCAACAATACGTGCTGGCCGCGCACATCCAAGGCGCTCCCCGCGGCGGCGCCAAGGGCGCGGCCCCCATCAACGTGGTGCTGGCCGCCGACGCGGAAATGGTGAGCGACATCTTCTTCCGCTGGCGCGAGCAGGGCGGCCTGCCCGACCAAGACATCGTCTTCGATTTCGACAACATCACCTTCGCGTTGAACGCTCTGGACTCGGTGGCGGGCGACTCCCGTTTCCTGGAGATCCGCAAACGCCGGCCCCAGCACCGCGTATTGGAGCGCTTCGACGCCAAGACCCGCGCGGCCCGCGAGGAAAGCGCCCGTGCCGGCGAGCAACAGCGCAAGGAGCACGACGACAATATCAAGAACGCGATCAAACAGGCCGAGGCCAAGAAGAAGCAGATCTTCCTGGAAGCCAAGAAGCGGGGACTCGGCATGGTGGAGATCGCGCAGTTGCTACGCCAATGAGGAGAAGAACCTGGCCCGCAAGCAGCAGGAGCAGGAGAAAGAGAACCACGAGAAGTACGCCGAGGAGATCCGCAAGATCAACGACGCCCAGGACGCCACCATTCTGGGCATGCAGGCGACCTATAAGCTCTGGGCGGTGATCATTCCCCCGATTCCGCCGTTGTTGGTGGCGGCCTTCGTGTTCTTCAACCGCCGGGCCAAGGAGCGCGAAGGCGTGTCCAGCAAACGCCTGCGCTGAGGGCCGGCGAGTCAACAACCGTACTCATCACGCTCCGGCGTGATGCCTTTCCATCACGGCGGAGCGTGATGAGTACGTTATCAACGAATTCAAGCTTTGGAGAGAATAAGAATGAACCGCAACGAGAATCTGAAAACCCTTTGGTTCGTGGGCGCGGCCGCCGTGGTTGTGGCCGTGGCCTGGTTGAGCAGTTCGACCAGGGGAAACAAGGACCAGGTGACCATCCTGGGCACGAAGCTCTTCCCCGACTTCAAGGAACCGGGGGACGTCGATAGCTTGCAGGTCCTGCGCTATGACCAGGCCAGCGGCAAGTCGCTGGCCCTGGAGGTCGCAAAGCAAAACGGCCTGTGGGTGATTCCTTCGCACAGCAAGTACCCGGCCGACGCCAAGGACCATCTGGCGGCGGCGGCCAATTCCCTGATCGGTCTGACGATTCTCGGCCTGGCCCCCGGCTTCGACAAGGGGTCGTCGCTCCTGGAGCAGGGCCAGTCGCTGACCCTCCGCAAGGTCCACAATAATTTTGGGGTTGTCGATCCCGACCCGGAAAACGTCAAACCCAGCGACGACGGCGTCGGCACGCGGGTGACGATGAAGGACGCCGCCGGGCATGAGCTCGCCTCGGCGATTATCGGCAAGCCGGTGCCCGACCAACCCGAACAGTATTACGTCCGCAAGGCCAATCAAGACACGGTCTATATCGTCAAGCTCGACGCGGGCAAGCTCTCGGTGCGATTTGACGAATGGATCGAGCCCAATCTGCTGAATCTCAACACGCTGGACCTGAAGAAGGTTGAAATCAAGGACTATTCCGTCAATGTCGAGCCTGTGAAGGTCGACAACCATGTCGAGCTGGAACGGGTGCCGACGTTCAAGGGCGAGTTCACCTTGGTTGCGCCCTCGGGGGATCAACCATGGAAACTCGAGCAGGAAGTGGGCTTTGACGCGGCGACGGACAAAAGGATTCCTCGGCCGCTGGCGGCCGATGAGGAGTTGAACGTCACCAACCTCGACGAGCTGAAGAGGGCGCTGGAAGACTTGAAGATCGTCGATGTCGAGCGCAAGCCCGCCGCAGTGCCGGCCGACCTGCGGGTCCGCAAGCTCGATGAAGCGACCGTCGAGACGTTGGGCAGAAGGGGTTTCTTCCTGGCCCCCGTGTCCAAGGACCCGGAGGTTCCGCTGGAAATCTTGTCGAATTCGGGCGATATCACCCTGCAAATGGCCGACGGCGCCCGCTACATTCTCCGCTTCGGCGCGACGAAGGGCGAATCGCTTGCCGCCGAGAAGGCGAAGAACAAGGTCGATGCGAAGTCTGAGAAGGAAGACCAGGCGAAAGACGATTCGTCGCTCGGCATGGACCGCTACCTGTTCGTGACGGCCGATTTCAACCAAGGCGCCATTGCCAAGCCGGTCATCGAAAAGTTGCCCGTGGAAAAGCCGGCCGAGAAAGCCCCGCTTAACCCGGCGCCAACGGCGACGGGAACGCCAACACCGACGGCGAAAGCCGGGGAAAAGCCGGCCGAAAAGGCCCCTGAGAAGAAGCCCGACGAGAAGAAGGCCCCCGACGCGAAAGCTGAGAGCAAGGAGGCGAAACCGGCCGAGGGCGACAAGAAGGGCGACGCCAAGAAGGATGAGAGCAAGAAAGAACCGGTCAAGACCGAGGAAGGCAAGAAGGACACCCCGGCCAAGGACGAGGCGAAGAAGGACGAACCCAAGAAGGATGAAGCGAAAAAAGGCGAGGCGAAGAAGGATGAAGTGAAGAAGGACGAGCCCAAGAAAGACGCTCCGGCCAAGGACGAGGCGAAGAAGGATGAACCCAAGAAGGATGAAGCGAAGAAAGATATCGCCAAGGAGGCAACTAGTCCCGAAGCTTTGGCCGCTCAGCGAAAAGAGATCGAAACCAAAAACAAGCGGGCGCAGGAAGAATACGACGACAAAGTCAAGGCCGGCAAGAAGCACGCCAAAGAACTTGCCGATCGCTTTGCCCAGTGGTACTACGTGATTCCCGGGCAGACCTACGCCAAGATCCACCTCAATCGCCAGGACATCGTCAAGAAGAAGGAGCCGCCCAAGGACAAGGACGCCGCCGGCCACGACCATGAACACGATGGCGCCGGTTCGCTTCCCGCCAGCCCCGCTGGTACGCTGGAGCAGTTGAAGAAGGACGCGCCCGCGGTCCCGGAAAAGAAGTAAATCAAACTGGCAGCGCCGCTGTTTTGGCCGGTCTTTGACCGAGCCACGCCGCCGACCGAAGGTCTCTTGGCGCATGGCGAGAACTTCGGTCGGCCGTTGGCGGGGTCAGGAGACCCGCGCCAAACCTTTGATCGTGGTCACATGAAGTCGGTCTTTGTTCTGCGTCACGAGCCGTCGGTCTCGATGGGTTCGCTGCCTGACGTGTTGGCCGACGCCGGGCTCGACGCACGGCTGTTCAACTTGTTCGAATCGGTCCCCGACCACTTGCCATGGAGCGAAGCGGGCGGGCTGATCGTGCTCGGCGGCACGATGAGCGCTAACGACGGCGACCGCTTTCCATTTCTCGTCGCCGAACTCGATTGGATCCGCGAGGCGATCCGCGGACAGGTGCCGACGTTGGGCATCTGCCTGGGGGCACAACTCCTGGCCAAGGCCCTGGGGGCCGCCGTCTATCGCAACCTTCAGGAGGAGATCGGCTGGTACCAGATCGAGCTCTTGCCGACCGTGGCGGACGACCGACTGTTTCGAGACCGTGCGCCGCGGGAGACCGTCTTCCATTGGCACGGCGAAACCTTCGATTTGCCGGCCGGCGCTGACCACCTGGCACAAAGCCCGCTCTGCAGGCATCAGGCTTTTCGCTATGGTCCGCTGGCCTACGGTCTGCAATTCCACGTAGAGATGGTGCCCGAGTTGATGGAACTCTGGTTGCGGGAGTTTGATACCGGCAACCCTTCCTGTGCCGGCAGCCGGATTGATTCCGCGGCCATTCGCGCGGCCGCGGAGGATGCCTTTCCGGCAATGCGCTGCTTCAGCCAGTGCCTGCTCCGACGCTTTACGGCACTGTGCAAAGCCTGATTTCAAGCGATTTTATGCGTTGCCTTCGCGGGCGCTTCGGGTTAGAATCGCGGTACCCGTTCGCTTCACTGCCCAAACCTGGGTATAATAGGTTTCTAACGCGATTCTCACGAACTGTCGAGAAGTTCGCTGGACACGTCAGACTGTTCCCGGCGTCTTTCCTGGAGGGAGAACGACCGCGGGGCACTGCGCAGGGAGTGCATCATGTCCATCTCCGCCAAGTGTCCGAACGGGCACGTGTTGAAGGTCAAGGACGAATATGCCGGCAAATCGGGACTCTGTCCTCATTGCGGCAGCCGCGTCTCCGTTCCCGTGCCTTCGGCCGAAAAGTCTCGGATTTCCGACGACGATATCCTCGGTCTGCTCGGTGAGCCCAGCAAAGTGACTGTCGAACCACCGCCGTTGCCGCCGTCCAACCCCCAGATGGAATCTGTTCACGACGGGCCGAAGGAGGAGGAGTCGGGGATCAGCCTGCTCAGCTCGTCGATTTCGGCGAAGCAGAAACTCTGCCCGAAATGTGCCAATGTGACCTCGGTTGCCTTCAGGCACTGTCCGCGCTGCGGCACGCCGCTGCCGACCACCGAGCCGGAAAAGAGCGGCAAGGCCCGCCCGAATATCAAGTAGGTCCTTTCCGGCGGAAAGGACCTACGGGCTCCCGTCCGGACTTTGCTGGTCTCCTCGGATTCCCCGAGATTGATTTGGCAAAAGTCGGAGAGTGCGATTACAATGAAGCTTATGGGTTGAGGACCTATTTCACGGGAGCCCAGGCTGTGAGCGAAGATTTGCGGCAACCACGACTATTGACATTCTATCAGGACTACTTGGATCGGCCGGACTGCAGTGCCTTTTCCAGCCGGGTGGGTGAGCGCTATGCGACAGGCACGTTGCAGCGGTTGGCCAGTCACCCGCGACGCGAGATCCGCCGCGCGGCAGTGCTGGCCTTGGGCTGCCTGGGCGATTACGAGTCCAACGCCACGCTCGGCGCGGCATTGCTCGACGAGGACCGCACGGTGCGGATCCTGGCCGAGAACAGCATCCGCCAGGTATGGACTCGGGCGGCCGACGACAAGGACCGCATCCAGCTCGACACGATCATCCGCCTGAACGCCGCGCGGCAGTTCGAAAAGGTGGTCCGCATGGCCAGCGACCTGATCCAACGCGTCCCCGCCTTCGCCGAGGCCTGGAATCAGCGGGCTTACGCCTATCATGCCCTGGGCCAATATGACGCATCAGTCCGCGATTGTCACGAGGCCCTGGAGATCAATCCCTATCATTTCATTGCCGCCGTGGGCATGGGACGGGCCTTCCTCGAATTGGGCAATCCGGTTTCCGCGCTGGAGAGCTTCCGCCGTGCCCTGCGGCTCAATCCCGATCTTGAAGGCGTTCGCGTCCAGGCCAACCGGCTGGCGAAGTTGGTGGAAGGGACGTAGCAGTTTGGCTTACCTTAGGGCCGCTGTTTGGACCGCCGAATGCATCCCTTGCAAAGCCCGATCCGCATAGTAGCGAGGATTGGAGCGGAATTTTTCCAGCGTGCCTTCATTGGCGAACAGATAGACATGGCCGTCGTACCGTAGGCCATGCTGACGGTAGCCCGAGATCGAGTGGCCCTGCTCCAGCAAGAGGACGACGTCGTCGCCGGAACGGACCGGGGCGTAGCGGTCGGGGTCGGCCCGGAAGCGGAGCTGCTCCTCGACGCCGGCAAACAGATAGATCCGGCCGCGGTGAATGACCCCCCAGGTCTTTTTGCCCGGCTGCCATCGCGAATTATCCACAAGCTGGACAGGGCAAAAACCATCGAGGCCCAAAGGCGGATTGGGGGGCCGTTTGATAGCCGCTGGCGGCTTCTGGGGATTCAGAGGCCCACTACCCGGCAGCCCAGGTCCCGTCGCCATGGCCACCACCGGATTGGCGCCGCCGTTGGCCGGAGGCGCGGCAACATCCGGAGCGGCCGCACCAGGAACATTCGCAACGGGCAAACTGGCTGGCGATGCCTTGCTCTGCACCGGCCCCGCGGCACCGGCAACTTGACCGGGCGCGGCGGGATTGGCCGGCGGCGCAGGTCCGGCGACCGGCGGCTGAGCGAGCACGGCAGGCGATCCAACGGGCGGGCTGGCCTGAATTTGGGCAAATACGCCCGCGTCGTGCCGCTTTGCGTCGGCGGCAACCTTGTTCAGCTTGGATAAGTAGTCATCCACAGGCATGTATTCCGGGATGACCGCTAGTACGTCGCCCCGAGCATTCGGCGAGAGAATCACGGTGGTGGGCAGCCGGGTGATGCCGTATTGTTTCGCTGTATTCGGGTAGTATTCGTAGTTGATCTTCACCGGCACGAAGTTCGTTTCCAAAGCGGCAACGGCCCCGGGCTGATTGCGAAGATCGTTTTCCATCCGATGGCAGGGCCCGCAGTAACCTGCGCAGAAGAAGACCAACACAAGTCGATTCGAGTGGGCGGCCGCCGCCTTGGCACTATCGATGGTGGCATCCCAATGGAGGGGTTGCTGGCCGATGGCCGGCCGCTGAACGAACAAGAACAGCACAATTACCGGCAGAAACCTTCGCACCTTACCCATTTCGACCGCCCTCGCCAAGGATACGCAGCAAGCTGACTTCCCCTAGTATCGGTAGCAAAGGTCGATCAATTCGTGAAAAAGGTGTTAGAGCGCGACGTGTGTTACACTGGGCAATTCCGAGAAAATGTGATAGAAATGGCGTAGACTGCCGAAGAAATGTTTACGCAGCCGCCAAGAATTGAAAATGTAGCTTGACAGATATTTTTTTGGCGTTAATATAAGGGTAGATACTGAGTTCTGCCTGGCAGGCGGGTGAGTTTATCCCGCGATCTGGCATCTTACGGCCGCCCCCCGCACAAGGGATGGTTCTTTCACGGGGGAGCGGGAGACGCTTCTGAGCCTGAACGCCTTTTATCTTGTGAGTGGTCAAAAAACGATTGGGCCCCTACCTTGTTGCGGGGGATTGGTTCGTTAGCCTTGCGAAGTATTGGGCTGCCTGCACGGTCTGCTAAGGGTACGGCGAGTTTCGCCTTGGTTTGAGTTTTGTCCCTTGAGGTTTTGGTGCCTTACCCCTGTGGTAAAGCATCCCTCTACAGCTTGATTGCGCCGTTGGAGTAACACGGCGCGGAAATCCGCGGTGATGTCTTCACTGCTTCAGGAAGGAGTTTTCTTTTAGGTGGGCTATATGGCAAAAAAGAAACGAGGCCGGCTGCGCGGCCGTGGCTTGCAAGGCTCGGGGCCACGCAATGGATATCGTAGCAACCGGCTGATGCGTCCCCCAAGCTACGACGCCGATCCGCAACCAACGGGCGATGCTGCCCAGGAAAACGGGGAAATCGGTCCGCTGGAACCCGGCGGCGGCGTGCTGGAAATGCACCCCAACGGTTACGGATTCCTCCGCGATCCCAAGACCAACTACACCCGCGAGTTGACCGATCCCTTCGTGCCCGGGAGCATGATCGAGAAATTCGGGCTTCGCGAGGGCGTGTATATCAGCGGCATGGTCCAGCCGGGCCGGCGGCAACAGGGACCGCGACTGCGGGAAATCGGGGATGTCGACGGCATGCCGCCCGAGCAGTACCGCGAAGTGAAAACCTTCGATCAGCTCACGCCCATCAATCCCGAGACCTGGCTGCGCCTGGAGACGGGGCCGGAACCGATGACCACCCGCGTCATGGACCTGCTCACGCCGCTGGGCAAAGGCCAGCGGGCCTTGATCGTCGCTCCGCCGCGCACCGGCAAGACGATCATGCTGCAGCACATCAGCCACGGCATTTCCACGAATTATCCGGGCGTGAAGCTGATCGTGCTCCTGATCGACGAGCGGCCGGAAGAAGTGACCGACATGCGGCGGGCCGTCAACGGCGAGGTCCTCGCCAGCAGCCTCGACCGCGACATCGAGAGCCACGTGCGGCTCTCGCAGTTGGCCGTCGAACGCTGCCGCCGTCTGGCCGAGATGGGCAAGGACGTGGTTTTGCTCCTGGATTCCATCACCCGTCTGGCGCGGGCCTTCAACAAGTGGGTCGGCAACACCGGCCGCACGATGAGCGGCGGCGTAGACATCAAGGCGATGGACATTCCCAAGAAGCTCTTTGCCACCGCCCGTTTGTTCGAGGAAGGCGGTTCGTTGACCGTCGTCGGCACCTGCCTGGTCGACACCGGCAGCCGCATGGACGAGTTGATTTTCCAGGAATTCAAGGGCACCGGCAACCTCGAGTTGGTGTTGGACCGCAAGCTGGCCGACCGTCGCGTCTGGCCGGCGATCGACATCAGCCAATCCGGCACGCGGCGGGAAGAGAAGCTCTTGCCGCCGGACATCCTGCACGCCGTGACCATGCTCCGCCGCACCTTGGCCACGATGCACCCCGTCGAGGCCATGGAGCAGTTGACCAGCCGCCTGGCGAAGTTCAAGTCGAACAAGCAGTTCATCGAGCTGATCGCCGGGACGAAGATTATGGACTAGCGCCCAGCGCCTCCACCACTTTCTTTGCCAACTGATCAATCGTACTGCATGTGGACGGCAGCTTGACGATCGTGGTGCAAATCCCCGCGGTCATGATGTTCAAGCCGTGAACCTCGCCGTCGCGAGAATCGGTCCGCACGCCGATTACCGGCTTGCCTTTCGCCCGGGCGTAGGCGACTTCAATGCACGTGCCCGAGTCGGAATCGGGGCCGTCGAGGATCGCAACCACAGCGTCGCAGCGGTCGAGGGCTTCCATCAGGCGCTGGTAAACCCGCTGGGCAAAATCGGGCAGCCCCTGGAATTCCTTGTCGCAGGACTGCGGAAAGAAGATATCCAGCGTGGGACAAAGTCGCTGGATTTCCGCGGAAAGCTCTTCGTTGAAGCGGCGCTCCGCCAAGGTGAAGAGCGGCCCGGCAAAATAGACGTTCATGCACTGCAATCCAAGAAACGAAGAAGCCCGCACCATAGAGGCGGGCTTCTTCCTGCGTCATGTTTTTCTGAGGGAGAGGCGATACGCCGACCTCGGTAACCTGCTGCCCATATCTATTTGTCGAGCCAGCGGTTGAACCCGGTGTATCGGCCCTTCCTGTGTGCTGATCAGCCATCTACACTATAGCATGTCTCCGTATTCTTGACAAGCCCCCCGCAAGGAATTTATTTCATCCCTTCCTTCCGCCATTGCCGCCAATCGTCGCGAACCGCAGCGACCATCGCCTGGGCCGCCTTACGCAGCCACTTGCGATCGCGTTTCTCCAGATCTTCGCCGATCGCGGTCCTGGCCGCCGCGCCGCTGCCGAGATGAATATTCGCCGTTTCCCGTCCCATGGCTGAGAGCAACTTCAACTCGTTGCGCTCCTTGGGCAGGCTTTCCAACTCGATGCGACGGCAATCGGGCGACAGGCGGCGGACGATCCACCGCCCGGACAGATGGACCCACGGGTCAACCATCCGCACGGCCGTCGTCAAGGCCTTCTCGTAGAAGATCTCGTCACTCGCCGTTGACTGTTGCCAGATCCATGCCGACGGAACCAGGGCCTTGGCCTCGCGCGCGATGCTGCCGCCGCGCCATTGGGCCAGCGCGACAAAACGCTGTCGGCCCAAACTGCCGAGGCCGGCGATGCGATGGACTACGCGGTAGCTCAGCCCGGGCTCCGGCAGGTAGCGGCGCAGCACGTCATGCACCTCCTGCGGCACCACGTCGCCTTCGAGGCTCGGCGCGGAATTGATTTTCTCCCAAAAAATCCCCGGGTCGCGAAGCCGAGCCGTAGCCCATTCACGCAGCACCGGATACTTCTCTGCCAGCACAAACGGCCGGCCGCCCTCGGACAAAGCGTCTCCATACCCTTTCAAGACGGCTTTGCAGGCATCCTCCGGCTGCAACGTCAGATGGTTGCCCTCGATCGCCAGGCAGACACTGGTGGCCAGGCGCACGAGGTCGATCGTGTAGGGCATGGAATAGACCTCGTCAAAATCGTTGATGCCCCAGATCAGCCGGCCCTCGGCATCCCGCCAGGTGCCAAAATTCTCACTATGCAGATCGCCCACCGCCAGCACGGTTGGGGCGGCAGTCAGCTCCGGACAGGTTGCCGGCCATGTCTGAACCCAACGATAGAACGTGGCCCGCAGAAAGGGAAACTCCCCTTCAGCCATGTGTTGATGCTTGAGTTTCAGGTCTTCCGGAAGCAGTTTCAGCCGGGCACCGAGCCAGGCCTCGTAGTCGCGAGTCGCTTGGACAATATCCATGACAAATGACAATCGATGGGTTGACCGGACATCGGCCCTCCAGGCGAGGCCACGCGCTTTGCCTGCTATGCCGACGTTTCTTCCGCCACCTATCTTGCCAGGGCACGCTCGAATCGTCCAGGGCCCTGCGCAAAACGGAATGAATTCCGTTCTATTTGCCGCCCCATAACAAGGGGGGCAAATCGGCCATGCCACCCTTCACCAAGGATCTGCCGAGGTGTGGACAACGGCCACCCGCAATTCGGGAAATCGAACCCGATACTGGTCCAGGAGTTCGGTGAGGATGTCGTCGATTCTATGCACCGGCCCGCCGCGATCGCACGACAGCGGAGCGACTGGGGGAAGACGGCGGCGGTCGCCGTCAAAGCGAAATCGGTCGGGAAATTGCATGATTCTCCTCCGTGTACTTGATCGATACTGGTGTATTGTACATGTATCTATACGCTTGTCAAGCGCCGGAGGTTCGGGATGGACACCTCGGGAAGCTGGGGACTGTTCCCCATCGCCGGGTTCTTCATTGCGTGTGCCTTCGTGGTCTACGGCGAGTACTGGCTGCTCGTAAACCAATTTGGTTTCCAATGAGCTGTAGGGAACGGACTCCGAGCCGATTTAGATAGTCGGGAACGGCGCGGAGCCCGTTCCCTACAGCCTTGCTTCCACCGCGAAACTCAATTCAGCTTCCGCCAGGCATTCATCGTCGGCGTGAGAATCGAACGGGCGTCGCCGGAGATGGCATAGCCTTGAAAACCAATGGGGCCGTCGAAACCAAGTTCCTTCAGTTTCCGCAAAACGGCGCCCACGTCGAATGTGCCCTTGCCGAGCGTTTGAATGAGCCGGTTCCATTGGCCCCCGCTGACGCCGGAGTCGGCTCCGTTGATCTGCACAATGATCAATCGCTTCTTGGCGGCGGTGAGCAACTGTGGGATGTTCCGCTCATCGCCCGTGGCCAGGCAGTGGCAGAGATTGAACGAGACGCCAAAGTTGGGGCGATCGACCAGGTCGGCCAGCTTCGTCGCATCGCCGAAACGGGCCGTCCACTCGCCGAGGTGTGGATAGATGGCGATTTTCAAGCCGCACACCGCGGCTTGGTCGGCCAGACCGCGGAGCTTCTGGACGATGGGCTTTCCGGAAAGATGATCGTCCAGTGCCGGACCGCGACCGCCAATGTGCAGCCAGATGATCGTTTCGTGGCCCTTCAAGGCCTCCATCAGTTTCGGAAGCGTGGGCGACCAAGTGATAGCGCCGGCTTCGGTCACCTGGGCGGGGCAGTAGATGGCCAGCATTTTCAGCCCGCGTTTCTCGCACTTTTGTGCAACGTCCTGCGCCTCATCCGGCAACGTCTCATGCCAGGCGATGCCGGCAAAACCAAGCTCGCGGACAAGGTCGAGTTGCTGATCCTCGGACAGCCCGGGCGCTGGAACGCCGTATCCATAGCGTAGAACGGATTGGAGATCTTGGCCGGCGGCGAATCGGCCAGCGCGGCATCTGAGAGCAGGGCCATCGCCAGCAACGACAAGAATGCATTCGTGTAGCGCATGTTTCCAACCTCATTAGACCATCAGACTACCGACACGCTGGCCCACGGGCACGGCGCGTGCAGCCCAGTAGCCATATTGTGGATCGCCGAGCCGAAAGGTAAAAACGGCATCGGGCAATTTCCGCCCGTTGCGGTCACAAGAATGAACGCGGACCAGAACCGTCCCGTCGCCGTAGCGCTCTACATCACAAGTGTCAGGTGCCATTGCGGTCAAATTCGTAGGTGTGCTTATCCAATTCATTAGGACCTGACGTCCAGCAGCACCTTTTTCCGGCGCCACCCTGGACAATCATCCGAACTTCTTCTGATAGTTTAGCCCAAGCGGCGAGCATTTGTCGAGACCTGCCGAGAACTTGCAGCAAAACGGCTCTTCCCCGGCCTCGGATGCGGGATTCCATTGACAGCGGCCTCCATTTGCAGCAGTCGACGCTTGGTCGCAGTTCCCCCGGCGGCCGAGTAAGGCCCGATGTCGCCACCGGCCCGTACAACACGATGGCAAGGAATTATCAACGGCACGCGGTTGCCGGCCATGCAGCTTCCCACTGCCCGGGCGGCCCTGGGGCGATGGGCCGCTACCGCCAACTCTCCGTAAGTGATGGTCTGTCCATAAGGGATTTCTCGGCAAGCCTTTAGAACTCGGGCCTGGAACTCGGATATCTGGCCGAATTCGACCGGCAGATCGCAAAAGTCAACTCGCACACCCTTCGCATACTGCTGCAGCCGCTCGACCACTTCCCTCTGCCAGTTGCTCGCCCTCACCCTCTGTCCCTCTTCGAATGGAAGGGGCGGGACTTGGCCCGGAGCGATCGCCCGGGTTGCGGCGGCGGCCGAACGGTGGCCGAACGACAACGCGACCACGGCCCCGTCATGCATTCTCAGCGACATCCACCCTAGTTCGCTACGAAAAACGAAAAGTCCGTCCCGCACCAAGTCGCCCATCACACCACCTCGATAAACCAACCGCCACCCCACCGTTAGGGTAGGCTTTGACATCTTCGTCCAAACCATCCTATACTAGGAGCAGTATCGCTTTCGGCAACCCCTCGGTCTAGGCCACCATGAATCGCTACAGCTCTCTAAGCGACGATTTCTATGTGAACATGAATCTCAGCACGGAAATGGAGCTGCCGGCTAGTCGCGAGACCGTGCTGCACTTCTTCGAACGGGTACAAAAAAAATACCCCGCGATGAGGAACTTCTACTGCCGCGATCGGGGTGATTTTATTCTCGAGGAAGACAAGGACGGAGGCAATTACCGCTGGAGTACGATTGAACCGCGGCGAGTTTGCTCGGGCTATGTCAACCCGGAGTCAGTCGACGATGCGATGCAGCAACACGAATTAATCCTCGATCTGGCCCCGTATATGCTTTCGGTCAGCCCACTGGATTGCGAGGCCCTCGACCTGCTCTACGGATTCGATTTCACCTATCGCGGCAATCACAACGAGTTGATTGCCGAAGCCTTGGGTGTCGGCCCGGCCTTCGATTGGATTCTCGAAGCGCCCGGTTCCACGGTGATCAACTGCGAGCCCTCGATAACCATTGCCTTGGACGAGGAATGCCGGGTCCAGTTCCGCCTGAGCATGGAAACCCGCACCAACGCCTATCACGTTCGCACCGGCGAGTTTCCCGAGGAGCAACTGAGCGTTTACGTGACCGCCAGACAGTACGGAAGCCTAGCTGCGGAAAGGACTTACGTCGAAACCGTCCAGCATTTAAGGCGGATTTGCGAAGACATGCTTGAAACCCACGTCATCGACCACATCCTCGGCCCGTTGGCCCGCACGATAGCGATGAAGTAATTGGGCGGTTCCTTGAGCTATCCTTTCTAGCGGAGGATAGTTCAATGGCTGCAAAACGCGCGTTGCGAAAGCGGTTCCTCGTCGATTACCGTGTCCAGGGGGCATTGATCGTTCGCGTCGTGCTATATTGGTTGACGTGCCTGCTGACGATAATGCTTTTCCTGCTGGGCTGGGGTATGATCACGGGTCCTGGCCGGCCGCTGAACGCTCGTTTGACCGAACTATGGACACTAAATGGACCGGCGGCCGTGGCATCTCTCCTGCTTCTGCCCGCGGTGATCTTCGATTTGCTCAGGTTGAGCAATCGTTTTGCCGGCCCAGTGTTTCGTCTGCGTCGCTCGATGCACGACCTGGCCCAAGGCAAACCGGTCGCCCCAGTATGTTTCCGCCAAAATGACTTTTGGCAGAAATTTGCCGACGACTTCAACGCCATCGCCGCACGGACCCAAGACACCGAATACCTAGACACTTGCCAGACGGATCGGGTATAATCGCTTGTCCGCGTTCTTGGCTATCCTCTTGGTATCAAGGCTGTTAGTACTATGCCACTATTCGAAATCGAAACTCCGTCACATATCATTATTACCTGGGCCCACGACGAGCAGTCGGCCGTTGGGGTGGTCCGGGAAAACTATCCCAAAGAGGAACCGGTTCGAATTACGAAGCGTCCCCGCGACACGTGGGTCATCTCCAAAGCAGCCTTGGGGATCAACGGGAACGTCGATCCTTGCTCCACAGCCCGCGACTGTCTGGCCAAGGCCGAGGGCGACAAACTGCACGCGATTCGCCTTTACATGCACAACACGGGCACCGACTTGGAGCACGCCCGCAAGGCGATCGAGTCGAATATGGTCATGGGCTGGTAGTCGTCAGCCATTGCTGCCTGGCCTTGAGCCCGCCCTCTCAAGAACAAACGAAGAGTGAATTGGCCAAAGTGGCCAAAAATCGACCTCTTACTTGAAGTTCGGGCCAGTTTCTAACTCCGATTACCAAGATTGTAAGGCCATAAGGGCCGCACGTGCCAAAATGGCAGATTGCGCATTGGTCGAACAGATCCGTCAGACCGTCACGGCAGCCATGGAAACAGCGCCCGCCGGCTTTACGGTTCCGCTAACCGATGACGTGCACGTGGGCAGGATTTGGGCGGATTGCGAATGAACCCGACGGAAATACCTATGCCGCCGAGTAGAGACCAGACAATCAGGGTAGACGGTTCGGGGATGGATGATTCGCTGGCGGTAACGCTGATATCGTCCAGGGAGTAAAAAGCCGGGGTATCCCGCCCCGAAAACATAATCGACGTGACTGAACTGGAAGCTGCTTCCGTGAAGGGGAACGAATTCTCCCTGAACTTCCAAGAAATGAAGCCAGCCAGCCGCCCCGTAGGGTTCTGGTCTTTGGCAAGTCGCTCACCGCTTGGGCGCGGCGATCTCGACAATCAGCGGATGGTCGCTCAACGTCAGCCGTACCGAGTTGACGTTGGCGAGGGTCCGTAGGGGCGCCGTGCCGACCGTCGGATCGAATACCCTCACCGACGCTTGCGCGGCGCCGAATTTCACCCTGACGTCGTCGGAGCCCTTCGCCCGCTCGCCCCATACGGCCAAATCCAGCGTGCCATCGCTCTTCTGCAAGAGCAGGTCGTGCACGGTCGTGGGCTTGTCGAGGATGCTGTACTCGAGCTTGCGCGGCGTGAAGTTGGACGACCGGTCCGCAAGAATCGTGGTCAAGTTGTGGAGGTAGGTCGCCGAGACCTTGTGCGAGTAATCGCCGCGGACGAAGCCCCACGCCCCTTGACTTGCAGAATCGTGCAACATGTAGACGAAGGTGTAGGTCCAGCCCCGTTTGAACGCGGCTAGATAAAGGTTCAGGAAAAGCTTGCCCTGCTCCTCCTCGGAAAGCGCGTCGGTGTGTCCGCCCCCACCCGCGCGCGTACTCCAGCCGGTCTCGGTGGTGACCCTGGGCAGCCTCTCCAACTCGGCCTTGGTATAGCCGTTGAAACCTCCGCCCCACCAAGTGTGGCCGTACTCGACATACAACCCGTCCCACTTGCCTTTCAGCGTGGGGTCTTCCGCGTTCCAGGCGATATTGTCCTCCGTAATGCCCTTGAGATGGTCGCAAACATAATTGTGGGGATTGGCGTAATCGGCGTATTTCGTGCCGTCGGGCATCAAGGCCCCTGCGCCCTTGGGAATGGTCAAGAATTGTAGCCCGCAATTGTCCGGTTCGGACCCGCCGGCCTCGCTGGAATGGAAAACCGGAATGCCGGCCAGCTTGGGATCGGCCTTCACGGCGGCATATAAATCCGCCTGGAAGCGGGCGATCGGCAGGGAGGTCTTGTTCGAGGAGGTTGCCCCCTTGTAGGTGACGTGCCAGTTGTTCGGCTCGTTGGGCCCGTCGGCGGCCAGCAGAGCGCCCGCCGCCGCCAAGGTCTCGTACTCGGCCAGGCTGGCCGCGATGTCCCCGTTCATAGGCAGCAGGACCACCTTGGCCCCGGATGCCCGATGAATGTCGATGAAGGATTGCAAGATCTTGGGGTCGGTCGTCCCGTCATCGCGGATGGCGCGGATGCCGATGTAGCTCAGGCACTCTGCGACCTTGGCAGGATTGTCCTCGCCTTGCCTGACATGCGTGCAGGCCCCGATCGAGTTAAGAAAATCGTTGATTTTGACGGCGGTCGTCGGCCCCGTGGCCGGCGTTACCCAAAGCTGGAGTTGGCGATCGAAGAACGTCGTGGCCGCGTCGCCCCATGCCGGGTTACCCCCCATGGCGAACTTCATCCAGCGGCCCGGACCGGACTGGGCGTCCGGATTGCTCTTGTCTCGGCTATAGCAACGGATGTAGAGGTCCCGGCTGTTCAATCCGCCGAACGTCTTCTTGCCGTCGACGAACTGGTCGATGATGCGGGCCTGGGCCTTGGCTTCGTGGAGCTCGCGGATGGTGGTCCACCTCTGGCCGTCGACGCTGTATTCGATGCCGCCGACCGTGTTGCCGCCGACGCCCCATTCGCTCCAGTTCGCTTCGAAGCGAAAACCTCCGATCGGGTTGTCGAAGTGCAGCTTGAAGACCAGCCGGCCACTGGTATGGTCGTCAACGGTGAGCACCAGGGGCCAGCCCGTGTCGGAGCCTGGCTCGGTGAATTTCACGCCGGCCGTCTGGAAATATTCGCCCTTGTTCCCGTAGGGCAGCCAGATATGGGTTTCCTCGGTGCCGGGATCGAACTCCTGCTTGGGGCCGTAGGCGTAGCCGGCCTTCTGCAGGTCATTCCACGAGCGCGGAACATCGGCCCCTAACTTGATCTCCAGCGTCTTGCCGGTCTCGGCAAAGGCGGTACCGGTGGCGACCGCCAGTCCGATCATTAGCGCAGAGAGGATCAGTTGTTGCAACAGGTTTAAGGGTGTGGTTTTCATTCTGGGACTCCGGAGGGATTGAGGTGGGAAATTCAAAACAATGGCTGCCGGGGCAGCGCTTAGGGGCGGGTCGTCATTCTCGATGGGACCCAATAGACGGAAATCGATGCGGCAAGCTCATCGAGGGCTTTCCCCTCCCGGCGAGATCCAGCCGATCAGCATGACTGCGGCGGCGGCAAGCAAGTATCCGCCCGCCCAATGATAGGGGGATTGGCAGAGTGTTTCCGGAAATTGCGGTATTTGGGCATAGACATCCCACGGCCAACCGATCACGGCCGGCGTCAGCGGCGAATGGATAATGCCGACGAGACTGCAGGCCGCGGCCACGCCCAGATACGCGGCGGCACGCAGCATCTGCCGATCCAACACCGCCGCCAAGGCTGAGGCCCACAGCAGACTCGTCACGATGAACCCGCTGGCCAGACAGCGCAAGGCGAGAATCACCGACGCTGCTTCCGGCACCGGCTGCCCAATTGGCCCCAAAGCCCTGTTCATAGGCATCAGCGCCATACAGGCCAGGGCCGGCAGCATCGCCAAGGCCAGGGCCGCGTAGTGCCGCGTCGGCGTGGCGCGGAACGACTGCGCGCCGATCTCCAGGCCGACGAAGACCAGGATCGGAAAGCAGGCCACCGCTGGCAGCCATTCAAACAGATGGTCGAACCAGCCCAGCCCGCCCGCCAGGCCGATGAACAGCGCGGTCGCCAGCGTATAGGCGGCCCGGCCGCCCATCGCCTTGTAGGCCGGCTGGCCAATGTATGGCGTCGTCTGGATCACGCCGCCGAACAGCCCGGCCAGCACCGAGGCCAGCCCTTCCGTCCAGAGGATGCTGCGGGTATCGTACTCGTCACCGGCCGCCGCAGCGCTTTCCGTGCAGTCGATTCCGCCCACAATCGTCGCCAACGCGAACGGCAACATCACGGGCAAGAGCGTTAGGGCATGGGCGAATACCGGCCGCCACCAGGACCAGCTTCTGGCGAAGGTCGGGAAGAACTCCGGCAATCGCCACGCGGCCGCTGGCTGGTGTTCGGGCATCGGCACCAACGGCACGTTCAGGTTCGCGCTGGCTAAAGCAAGACCCCAGTATATGGCCACGCCCAAGAGAACGGCCACCAAGGCCCCGGGGATTCGGCCCGGCAGGGGATGATCGGCAACGAGCGTCACCAGGATGACGATCAACGCCACGATCCCGACCAGCGGCACGGCGGCGATATCCTGCCAGAGCGGCACCAGGGCGATCAGTGCCAGCGCAATCCCGGCGAGCGAGCCGAGCAGGCCCGCGCGGGGCACCCAGTTCCGCACGGCCGTTCCCAGCGGCGCAACGAGCGACTTGCAGATCCCGATCATCACCAGCAGCACCGCGCCGACGTGCCAGGCGAAAAACATCGCCTGGTAGGGGTCGTAGTGCCGCTCGATGCCGAAATCGAGCGAGGGCAAGAGGACGAGCGTAGCGACGGCGATCGTACTGGGCGTGTCGAGTCCCAGCGGCATGGCCGTCACGTCGCTGCGGCCCTTGCGGCGGGCCAGACGGAAGGCAAGCCAGGTATAAGCCAGATCGCCCGCCACGACACCCAGGGCCGTGCCGGGGATCATCTGCGTGAAGACAAAATCTCGGGAGAAGTGGTTCTTCAAGTTCGGGTTGGTGATCAACGTCAAGAGGAAGATCATCACGGCCACATTGTCGATCATCAGCCCGAAAAAGGCGTTGATGTCGCCTCGTCTGGCCCAGGCGTAGCGGGTTGTCATCGGTGGACTTTCTGGACGTTAGCGGTTCGACACGCATTCTAAGCGATTTTGCGCGAGTCTGGGAGGGCGGGCAGGAGAACTGCAAAGTTGTTCGTAGTCCCGGCTTTAGCCGGTCTTCTATGCACATTTTCCGCCGACCATGAGTACATGGTACCCGGGCGGTACTACGAGCGCCTTGTCCCGGACTTTGCAGTTCTCCTTGGGAGGTGGGACCGGCCTGCTCAAGACGGCTCGACCTGGCGAACAATGTTTGCTTTTGGTTGGCTGGGCTTCTTTGCTCGGATGCAGAAGTGAGATAGAATTCGTATATGTCAACTTTCTTCGCACTAGGTTCCCCGACCACCGACCTGGGCCGCGACGACCTCCGTGGGGCCCTGTTTTCCACGTTGGAAAAACTGGGCCCGCGGCGAAAAGTCCTGGCCCTGCCGCCTGATTTCACCCGCGCCAACAGCATGGCGGGGCCGTTGACGTGCCTGATCTACGAGTATTTCGGCGACCGGCTGAGCGACGTCATGCCGGCCTTGGGCACGCACGCCCCCCTGGCCGATTGGCAGTTGCAGCGCATGTTCCCCACCGTGCCCCGCGGCCTGATCCGCGCGCACGACTGGCGGAACGGCGTGCTCACGATCGGCACGGTGCCGGCCGATTTCGTTTGCCGGGCGACCGAGGGCCTGTGGAACCGCCCTTGGCCCGCCCAGCTCAATCGGCTGATCTGGGAAGGCGGCCACGACCTGGTGCTCTCGATCGGCCAGGTCGTGCCGCACGAAGTGATGGGCATGGCCAACTACAACAAGAACGTCTTCGTCGGCTGCGGCGGCGCGCAGGGCATCAACGAAAGCCACTTCATCGGCGCGGCCTACGGCATGGAACGGATGATGGGCCGGGCCGACACCCCCCTCCGCCGCATCCTGAACTACGCCCAGGACCATTTCTGCGCCAGGCTGCCGCTGGTCTACGTGCTCACCGTGATCGGACCGCGCGACGACGGCAGCCTGGCCGTTCGCGGGCTGTACATCGGCAGCGACGTCGAGTGTTTTCATGCGGCCGCGGAACTTTCGCTGAAGGTGAACTTCACGGTCCTCGATGAGGCCCCGCAGAAGATGGTCGTCTATCTCGATCCCGAAGAGTTCCATAGCACCTGGGTGGGCAACAAGGCCGTCTATCGCACGCGGATGGCGATCGCCGACGGCGGCGAACTGCTCGTGCTGGCCCCCGGAGTGAAGACGTTCGGCGAGGACCGGGAGATCGACAGCTTGATTCGCAAATATGGCTACAGCGGCACGCCGCGCGTGATGCAATTGGTCCGCGAGAGCGAGGACCTGCCGAAGAACCTTTCCGCGGCCGCCCACCTGATCCACAGTTCCTCCGAGGGACGGTTTGCGATCACCTATTGCCCCGGGCGTCTTTCCCGGCAGGAAATCGAATCGGTTGGCTATGGCTACGCCGATTTGCAGGCAATGCTCGAGCGATACACGCCAAACTCACGGCGCGACGGCTGGGCCACGATGCCCGACGGCGAGCGGATCTTCTTCATCGGCAACCCGGCCTTGGGGCTGTGGGCACACCGGGATCGACTAACGTAATTAGACTGGAGTGTAAAATGCGAGCCGACGATCTATTGGCTTGGAATCGGGCGACCCCATTGGTTCCCTATCGCATCCGCTTGAACAGTGGGCGAACCTTCGATATGCGCCACCCGGAGATGGTGCGGGTCGGTCGAACGACTGTCAATATATTCACTTTTGCTGGTGATCCGGCCGATCCCTACGAGCGAATGGAGACGATTTCGCTGGTCTTGATCGAAAGCATCGAGCCCATTTCGACGCCCTTTGCAGCCACGTGATTGTGCCGGTTGCCATGAAAGGATAATCTCAATGCGTTCAGTCCTCGTGTATGCGGTGGTTCTCGGATCAATCCTCCTGGCAAAATAGGGGTAGACATGGTAGACCAATTGATCTTCGTCGGTTTCAATTCGAAGGTTGTCGCTCTGCACCGCGACTCCGGCGAGTTGATTTGGCAATGGAAAAGCCCGAAGGGCTCGGGTTATGTGACGTTGCTGCTCGATGGCGACCGCCTGATCGCGTCCGTAATGGGCTACACGTATTGTCTTGACCCGGCGACCGGGAACCAGCTTTGGTTCAATGAACTCTCCGGCTTTGGCATGGGTGTCGCTTCGCTGGCCAGCGTCCGCGCCTGTGTGCAGCCGCTGCTCGATGCGGCCGCCGCAGAGGAAGCCCAACGGGCGGCTGCCGCCGCGGCCAAATAACTGCTCGGAAAGCTTTACAAGAAGCCGGCCCGCTGGCGGCCCGGCCTGAAACAAACCCTGATTCTTCGGAGGACTTTGACATGAACAAGCGATTGCATCTTATGGCGACGGCGTTGGTATTCCTGGCCCTTTCCCGCGGCGCGGCGGTGGCCGGCGACGTGGGCACGAGCAAGAGTTACCACGGACCGACCGGCCTCCAGCTCTACAGCCTGCGCGACATGCAGAAGACGCAAGGCGTGGAGGCCACGCTCGACAAGGCCGTCGAGCTCGGCTTCAAGTACGTCGAGGTGGCCGACCTGGGAAAGTTCTCGCCGGCGGAGTTCAAGCAGCAACTGGACCGCAGGGGTCTTGTCCCCATCGGGCGTCATTTCCCCTTTAATCAGCTCCGCGACAACGTGGAAGGCGTGGCCCGCGACGCCAAAGCCCTGGGAATCCCCTATGTCGGTTGCGCATGGATTCCTCACCAGGACCCGTTCACCCCGCAGCAGTGCCGCGAGGCGGCCCGCGTGTTCAATCGGGCCGGGGCCGCGCTGGCCAAGCACGGGATCAAGCTCTACTATCACGACCACGGCTATGAGTTCCAGCCCTATGAGCAAGGCACCCTGTTCGACCTGCTGGTGACCGAGACGAATCCCAAAACGGTTTTCTTCCAGATGGACGTGCTCTGGACCGTGCTGCCCGGTCAGGACCCCGTCCGGCTGCTGGAGAAGTATCCCGACCGTTGGCTGCTGATGCACTTGAAGGACCTGAAAAAAGGCGTGCCCACGGGCAGTCTGACGGGCGGCACCGCGCTGACCAACGACGTTGCGCTGGGCACCGGCCAGGTCCAATGGCCCGCGCTGTTTCGCGCCGCGCAAAAGGCCGGCGTCAAGTACTACTTCATCGAAGATGAATCGCCTACGGTTCTCCAGCAGCTTCCCCGCAGCTTGCGGTTCCTCGAATCGCTGGAATGGTAAGGAACGGTGAATCTGTTCCAGCGCTTTTTGGAGTGCGGTGGCTTGCCACCGCTTTTCAAAACGCGCGGAAAGTGTGTTGGCCGCGGAAAGTGGATTGTTCAGGGCTGGCCGTTATGTAAAGCGGTGGCAAGCCACCGCACTCCAAAGGTCCACAACGGCTGTCACCGCCGCGAACTCAGCAGAACTGTTCCGCCAAACCGCGGAAGACGCGGCAGTTCTCGATCAGGTCGGGCCCGTGCTTGAACAGCCCGCCACCGACGAGAATCACCAGTTCGCGGCCGTAGACCTGCTGGACCTCGGACACCCGTGCGAGACTCAGCCCGCCGGCCGGCGCGGGGAAGATCGGCCGCAATTGGCCCAACGGTGCTTCGGAAGCAGCCGCGATTTCGCAACATTGTTCCCGCGAGAAAGAAAATCGGCCGCCAAAGTTGGGAAAGATCGTGGCGTCGGCCCCGGCCAATCGCGCGATCGTGCCGAAGATCAGGCCGTGGGAAAAACCCTCTTCAGGCCGCACGACGAAACTCCCCTGAAAGGCCGGATGGGCCATGATCGGGAGCGACGCAGCGTCGTCGTCGGCCACGGCCCGCATGGCGTCCAATCCGCATATCCCGGGACAGACAAGCAGCCCGCCGGCCCCGGCCTGCCTGGCCAGCCGCGCGCGGCGGATCATTTCCACCGGCGCAGCGGTGACGTTGGGCAGGTAAAGACTCTTCATGCCCGTCTGCCGGTTCGCTTTGGCAACCGCCTCCGTGCAACGGGCCAGGCGCTCTTCATAGCGGCTGAAGGTCTGATTGGTCAGCCCGTGGTCATCCTTGATCAGGTCGATTCCGCCCAGAGCGAAGCGATAGGCCAACTCGGCCAGATCGGGCGGGGTCAGGCCCATCGGCTTCAGCGCGGTGGCAACCAGGGGCCGCCGGGCCACGCCGCTCAACTCCCGCAGGCCCGTGCGGCCGAAACGCGGGCCGCGAAACCGGCTGAGCAGACTCGGCGGCAATTCCAGGCCCTCCGCCCGGATGGCCGGCTTGAGACTGATGTTGCCCAGCACGACATTCAAGAGTTGGCTCAGGTCGTCGCCGGTTGTCTCTACGGGAAAGCTGATGACAGCCTGGTAGACACCCGCCCCGCGCGGTTCGAAGCTTTCCAGATGCCCAACCACCTGATCGCGAATCGGCCCGTCCGGGACCAAGTCATCGGGGAACTCCACCGTCTGCTCCAGGCAGATGTCGCGGGCCCGAGTCCGGGCCTCTTCCTCCGTGCCGCCAAGGCGATAAACGATGCGAAACCGCTCGCCGGAAAGTTCAAGTGGAACGGTTTGTGGGATCAGGGCGCTCATCAGGATTCGTCCGAAGGTAATTGCACGGATTGCCGTAGGATGGACCTCCGAGTCCGTCCAGTCTGTCTTGGACGGACTCGGAGGTCTATTCTACAGCTTTACAAAGCCTCGGCTTTCGCGTCGCTATGAACGGCTTCGATGCGGACCGCGGCCAGATCGCTGTCGGAGATGCCGAACTTGGCGTGCAGCAGTTGTTCGCTTTCGCGGACCAGGGCCGAGGCATCCAGTCCATATTCCTTCATCAAGTACGGGCGGCTCGCTCCATGGACAAAGGTGTCGCGGAGTCCGATCCGCACCAACTGCTTGGCGATGCCCGACTCGGCGATGACCTCGGCCACCGCGCTGCCCAGGCCGCCGGTGATGACGTGGTTCTCCATGGTGATCACACCTTGTCGGGCCGTGGCGACAGCCTCCAGCACGGCTTGCGCGTCGAACGGTTTGTGGGTGGAAACGTGCAGGTGCCGGATCGAGACCCCGCGCAGCCGCAGGGCCTGTGTGGCCCGCATCGCCTCTTCCGTGCAAATACCGCTGGAGAAGATCGTCAGATCGACCTCGCCTTCCGGGTTGTCATTGGCCACGCTGCGGAGCCTGCCCAATTGCACCGGCTCGCCGACGTCGAACAACCGCGGCACTTCGCCCCGCAGCATCCGCACGTAGACGGGTCCCGGCACGCCCTCGATCGCGTCGAGCACGGTTTCGATCTCAGTGGCATCGCCGACTTCCACCACGGTCATGTTCGGCAGGCTCCGCATCATGGCGATGTCTTCGATCGCCTGGTGGCTGGCCCCGCCGGGACTGGTGATGCCCGGCAGGAAACCGAACATCCGCACGGGCAGGTTCGGATAGGCAACCGACATGGCCAACTGGTCGTAGGCCCGGCGATAGATGAATACGGCAAAGGTGTGGATCATCGGCACGAATCCTTCGCGAGCCAGGCCGCCGGCAAAGCTGAGCATGTTCTGCTCGGCAACGCCCAGGGAAATGAAGCGGTCCGGATAAGTGTCTTTGAAGAGGTCGATTTCGGTGGAGCTGGTTAGATCGGCCGAGAGCACCAGAACGTTCGGCCTGTCCTTAGCCCAGCGGACCAGGTTCTTCGCATGTACACGGGAGAGGATTTGCATGATCTACAGTCTCGCCAGCAGGTCTTGATAGCGGCGATATTCGGCGTCGTCCTGGAAGCGAAAATAATGGAACTTGGGGGCGCGGGCCCGCAGGATCTCCATCCCGCGGCAGGTATCGGTGACGGCCAGGACGACGGTCGGCCGGCCGTTGGGCGGCAATTCGGCGGGCGCGGCCAGGGCATCGAGATCGTGGCCATCGACCCGGAACACGCGGCAGCCGAAGGCCTCGACGCGCTTCTCCAACGGCTCGATGTTCATGGTCTGATCCATGCGGCCGTCGCACTGATGACCATTGACGTCGACATAGATGCCGAGATTGTCGATCTTGTGGAATGCCATGGCTTGCAGCGTTTCCCATGTCTGCCCGGACTGGAATTCGCCGTCGGACATCAGTACCCACACGCGGCCGGTTTCACCCTTCCGTCTGCGGGCGTAGGCAATACCGGCGGCCTGGCTGAGACCTTGGCCGAGCGAGCCGGACATCAATTCGTGGCCGGGCGAGTGTTCGGCGCCGATCATCTCGACCGTGCCGCCATCGCGATTGAACTCCAACAGCCCTTCCGGGGCCATGCGGCCGACCTCGACCAGGGCGGCGTAGAGGATCAGCGCGTACTGCGACGGCGAGAGGATGAAGCGGTCGTAATGCGGTGCCCGCGGGCCGTGAAACGCGGTACCCGGCGAAAGGCCGCGGTTGTTCGGCCCCGGCACGCCGGGAAACGGACGGGGCAGCAGCGGTTCGACGCGGCCCAGGTTCAGCACCTTTGTATAGAGCGTGGCCAGGATCTCGCTGGCCGAGCAGGCCTGGCTCAGATATCCACCCTTGTTGCGGATCACGTGCTCCAGTACGCGGCGGCGAATCCCTCGTGCAACCCGCCGGGCCTGATCCTGCCAAGCAATCGTGTCATTTATTGTCATGCGCGACAAAGTGACTTTGTTGATTCGTAAGCAGAATATTTTTGAGGTAAACTGGCAATTCGTCAAGACCCAGGAGAACTGCTGCGCCGTTGGGTGGGACCAGGTGTAGGCCGCTTGCAAACCGCGCGGCAACCGTGTAAACCAAGGGGGAAAGTAAACCGTACCCCGCGTTCCCTACAGACTCTCTTACCGATGGCCCTGGCCCTGGCCGAGGCCGGGGTGAAACTGGCTCTGGTCTCGCGGGATGAAAAGTCGCTCGGCGAGGTGGCCGCGGAAATTGCTGCCGTTGGATCGGAAGCAGCCGTCTTTCCCACCGACGTGGCTGACGAGGCCCAGGTGCTCGCCCTGGAAAAGGCCGTCGCCGCCCGTTTTGGCCGCATCCAGATCCTGATCAACAATGCCGGCATCAATCTCCGCAAGCCGATCACCGACTTCACGCTGGAAGAGTGGAACCGCATCCAGACCGTCAATGTCACCGGCGCGTTTCTCATGTGCCGCTCGTTCGTCCCGCACCTCCGCGGGCAGGGCTACGGCCGGATCATCAACATGACGTCGATCATGAGTCACATTTCGCTCCCCGGCCGGACCGCCTATTCCACGAGCAAGGCCGCCTTGCTCGGATTCACCAAGGCCCTGGCCCTGGAACTTGCCCCCGAACAGATTACGGTCAACGGCATCAGTCCCGGGCCCTGTACGACGGAGATCAATCGGCCGCTGTTGGAGAATCCCGAGCTGGCGCAGTTCTTCCTCTCGCGGATCCCCGTGGGCCGTTGGGGCCGGCCGGAGGAGATCGGGCAGTTGGCCCTTTTCCTCTGCAGCGATGCAGGCGGTTTCATCACGGGCACCGATATCGTCATCGACGGCGGCTGGATGGCACAGTGATCAAGTCAGCCCCGGATCGTAGTGCGCCTGGTACGCGGTGGGCGTCTCGATCGCCTCATGCTTGGGATTGAACGGGCAGACCGCCTCCTTGAGCGGCAGACCGCGGACCTCGATCCGCTTGGGATCGATCTCGCCGACGCCGACGCTACGCAGCAACCGCAGGTGGTTTTCGCTGGGGAAGGGGAACTGAAAATGATCGGCCAGCGGGTCGTAGCCCATGGCGGCGGCGCAGACGGCGTCGGTGCAGAGCGGATGGCGGCCGACCAACAGCAGTCCCGGTCGGATCGGCTGGGCCTTGACGGCCCACGGGCCCTCGCCGGCGCGGTACGGTTTCGATGCCGTCGATCACTGCCAGGTCGATGGGCCGCGCGCCGAGGCAATCGGCCGTGACGCGGGGAACCCGATACTTCCATTCGCGCGGTACGTGTTCGCCGATTTCCTTGGGCACCCCCGCCGGCACCGCAATCGTGCCGTTGTGCAATACCGCCCCACGATTGCTCTGAAAATTCTCGCTGGAATCATCGTGGCCGTAGAGCGAGGTGGGCGTCATGCCGAAGAGGTTCTTGATCGACAACGTCAGACCGGTGGAAAGATGGTCTTTGAGCTTGGCCAGCGAGATGAATACGTCGGTCTTCTCGTAGCACGCATTGACGTCGAAGGCGGGAAAGAGGAATCCGCCCCAGGGAACCTTGAGCCGGCTGTACTGCGGCCACTTGCCGCGATGGCGGGTGTCTTGGAAGCTCACGCGGTTGCCGCCGGCCGATTGGATCGCGCGGACGTCCCAGCCGCTGTCGGCGAGCAATTCTTCCGGTGCTTTCAGCGAGTACTGGCTTTCCAGCACGATCATCCGCCGCGCCCCGGCGTCGTTCAGGGCGGCACACAGCGCGGCCAACACGTTGGGATGGATTTGATACGTGCGCGAAGCCGGGCAGACCGGCCAGCTTGCCCGGCCCGCCCGTGACGTTGACCTTGATGCTGACCGTCTTATTGCCGACCAGCTTCTTCAGCCCGCCGATCAGGTTCAAGGCCGCGTCGAGTTTCTCGCGCAGCGTGGCCGGCTCGTAGCTGCGGCAGCGCTCGATGGCGACCGGGGCAACCGGCAGCGCCGCCGGGCAGCTTGATCGAAGGATAGTAAACTCTTTCTAACGTCTCCCCCCGCAGCAGGCCGCCTGTAGCGAGAACTCCTGCCGTGCCGAGACTGGAAACGAGAAACTCACGTCGCGAAAAATGTTTCCTCATGCTGGCTCCTGGATCAAGGTGTGGTCGATGGGCGCGTGCCGCCCGTGCAAGTATATTCCGGTCCAGCAATTGGGGCAATCTGCGGACGCCCGATTTCTTTCTGATTCGCCGCTTCGCGGCGAGCACATCGACGAACCACAAGCCCGGTAGTGGTTACTGTAGTCTGATCGACTCAATAACTCAGCCCGTGGCCGAAGGGGAACAAAGGGTCGTATTTCTTGTCGCCCACATTGATGGGCAGTTGGGAAACGGTGCGCGGCCAGGTATGCGAGAGCTTTCCGGTCGGCTTGTAGCCGCCGAAGAGCACGTCGGCCACGCCCTGGCCCTCGGATCCCGGCAACCAGGCGGCCACCAGGGCCTGGGCCTGGTCCGGAATGCCGCCCAGGATCACCGGCCGCCCGGAGAGCAGGACGACCACGAGCGGAATCCCCGCCTTCTTCATGTTGGCCAGCGTGCCAAAGTTCTCCTTGGCCAGCGCGAGGTCGATGCTGTCGCCCGCCCCCTCGGCGTAAGGCCTTTCGCCGATCACGACCACGCCCACGTCGGCGCCTTCCGCGCCCTTGCCGTCCGGCGAGTAGGTCACCTTGGTTCCTGGCGACACCGTATTCTTGATCGCCGTCAGGATCGACGTGCCGCCCGGGACGTGGTTTCCCATCGAGCCTTGCCAATCGACGGTCCAACCGCCGCACTGCATGCCCAGGTCGTCGGCGCCCACGCCGGCGACGTGGATCCGCTTTGCCGTCTTGGCCAGCGGCAGCGTCCGCCGCTCATTCTTCAGGAGCACGAGCGACTCGCGGACCGCTTGCCTGGCCACCGCCCGGTGCGCGGCCGAGCCGAACGATTTCTGCAAGCTGCGGTCGGCCAGTGGCGAGCGGTCCTTGTCCAGCAGTCCCATGGCGAACTTGACGCGGAGGATCCGCGTCACGGCATCGTCGATTCGCGACATGGGGACCTTGCCCTCCGCGGCCAGTTCCTTGAGGTCCTTGCAGAACTCGCGGTACTTGTCGGTCAACATCACCATGTCCATGCCTGCGTTGATCGCCCGTTCGACCGATTTCTTGTAGTTGTTGTTGGTATCTTCGATCGAGTCGATGGCGTTGTAATCGGAGATGAGGAAACCGTCGAAACCGAGTTCCTGCTTGAGGACCTCCGTGAGCAGGTGTTTCTGGCCGGAACATTTCCGGCCGTTCCAACTGCTGTAGGAAGGCATGATGGTGCCGACACCCGCCTTGACCGCGGCGACGTATCCGGGCAGGTGGATGCGGCGGAGCGTGGCCTCGTCGCAGCGGGTATCGCCCTGATCCAGCCCGCGTCCGTTGTTCATCTTGCCCGTGCCATACGACGTGCCGCCGTCGCCGACGAAATGTTTCGCGCAGGCCACGACGGAGAGCGGCTCGGCCAGATTTGCTCCCTGGAAGCCGCGGACGGCGGCCCCGCCCAGAAGCTTCACGATGTCGGGACTTTCCGAATAGCCTTCGTAGGTCCGGCCCCAACGCAGGTCGCGGGGGACGGTCACGCACGGGGCAAAGACCCAGTTGATGCCGGTGGCACGGACTTCTTCAGCCGTGATGCGCTCGATTTTCTCCACCAGTTTCGCGTTGCGGGCGCAGCCCAGGCCGATATTGTGCGGAAAAATCACCGCCCCGGGGATGTTGTTGTGCCCGTGCACGGCATCGACCCCATAGATCAAGGGGATGCCCAGTCGCGTCTTCAGCGCGTGCCGCTGGTAGCCATCGACCATGTCGGTCCAACCCCGCAGGGTGTAGTCGGCCTTGTTCTTGGGCCCCGATCCGCCGCCGCTCAGAAGCGATCCCAGGAAGTATTTCTCGATATCGGCGGGATCCTTCAGCGCGCTCTGATCGGGCTGGCACATCTGGCCGACCTTCTCATCGAGCGTCATCTCCGCCAGCAGTTTCTTTGCCGGCGCATCGTAGGCCGCAAATCCCTTCACCGTTTGGGCCCGGGCGACTTGACCCGTTGCCGACAAGAGACCGACAACAACGGCCGGAATCAGGGCCAAGGTCCCATACTTGGAAAACAAAAACTTCATCATCGCACGATCCTCTTTGTTGAGCCCCACTGGCCAACCTTCGTCCGGCGTCCGCGCTCGGTTCATTGCTTGTCCTGTTGGCCATAATTTCGATTATGGCACATATTTTTGGCCTGTCTATGGCGCGTAATTTGGAGTGCGGCAATTCATTGCCGCTTTCCTTCGGGCAGCATGTACTCATGGAGATTGGCAACCAGGATGCCGTATTGTATTTCATCAGAGAGACCCCGCCAACAAGGTCCAGAAGCTTCGCCATGATTCTCAAAAGTGAAGAAAAGCCACTCCACCGACTACCACCATGAGCACATGGTGCCCGACACGGTGTCCGAACGAAAGCGGCGATAAATCGCCGCACTCCAAAGAGTCTACTTCGCTTCGACCGTTATTGGGGTTGCGGTCGTTGTGGCCTGGTGGTCGGAATTGTAGTACTCGTAGGCCCGCGCGGGCAGAGCGGTGATCTTGACCGGCATGGTGGCGCGGAGATGATAAACGAGCTCCAGCGGCTCGGTAGGGCTGAGCGCACGGAGATAGACAATCGCGCTCCGCGGCGTTACCTGGCACTTGGCGATCTTGCCCGCGGCGCAAAGCGCCTCGAAATCCTCGACCTCCACGGCATAACCGGCCGGATCGCCAAGAGGGCATTGGTCACCAGGGCCAAAACATAGGGATCGTCGATCGTGGCTGGGTCGTGACGAAGAAGGAAGTCGGCAGCCCTCACCGCCTGCCCCTCTCCCGGAGGGAGAGGGGAGTTTTGGGCCCTCGCCCCGTGCTCCTCTCTTGAAGCGCAGGAGTTTGTGTGCCAAATCTTCCTGCGGCCTTACTTCGGTCGATTGAACGACCACGACTCGACGAATCCCCCGAGACAGGATCAAGTTGGCAGAAGGGAAATCCGTAGGATTCCGGAGCCAGTCCGGCGTCGACACTGACGGGACCGGGCAAATCGCGGCCACCGAAAACCACCCAAATCGGGTATATTCGGCCGCCGGCCGGCTCGATTACGCACCTCCCTGGCCGCCGGCCGCCACATCCTTTGTGGCCACGGCCAGCGAAACCGCCGCAATTCCCCTATGACAAGGCATGCACGCCAAATCTACGCTATGCTTTATAGGGCACGACCGGGCCTGTCTTTCCGCCCGTCGCTATACCCCAGTTCCACCGTTCAGCTACTATCCCGGTCGGCCATCGCCTGCCAGACCAGGAAGTGGCGCAAGTGGGAGCATCCGGGACCATCAGTCAGAGTATCAAGCCACTGAAGCGATTGTCGTTAGGACTCGCATGGTTCTGGTCGTTTGCTTCGGGAGCGAACAATGGTTGAGCTAGACCACGTAGAAGAAGCCACGACTCCTCGCAGTTGGCGGTTCGCCGTGCAGAGCGGCCTGATTGCCTGGATTATGCCAAGCGACATTGAGGCGACCGCCCCTGCCTGCATCCCGGCCGAGGTCCTGGACATTTCGCGCGTTGGCGTTCGCCTTCGCGCCAAATGCCCGATCGCGGACATGAAGACTTGCCGCGTGACAATTGTCGTCGAAGACTTGAGCACGTATCTCCACCTCAAGGCAAGCGTGCGATGGAACCGCGAGGAGGAGAACGGTTCGGACGTGCTCGGCTGCTGCTTGGTCCCCGCGATCCCAGCTGGCATCTTCGATTACATCCTGCGAGCGAACCATGTCGATCGGCGGGAATGCGAGCGACAGCCGCTCAATTTCCGCACGTCGGGAGTCTGGAGATTAGGCTCCAAACCCTCGCTTTTTACGGTAAAGGATTTTTCCCGCGAGGGTTTTTGTGTGCAGACGGCCGCACTCCCGCCGGAAGAAGAACATCTTCATTTGTACATGGAAGACGCTGAGACCACGCGCACCGTCGTCATTGGGCAGCCAAGATGGACGCTGAAGGCAGACGATGGATACGTGGTGGGTTGCTCCTTTCTCAATCCCAAGGACGTTCGAGCGATTCAAGGTCCTGGCCGACGCGGCACAAAACGGGACCGATAATCCCCCTTCTCACTAATGGCAATTCCTCGCATTTGAAAAATCAAAAGATCTGAAAAACAAGTAATGCCGAATCATCGAGCTAGACACACCCCGCTCGTGAGTATACTTTGAAAAGGTAATCACCTTTCGGTTCTTAGTCTATTTCCTACCCATAGCCCTCACTCAGTCGACCGCGCCCCGTAGTGGAAGCAACCTATACTTCCCTTGGGAACATCGTCTCATGTTTCGCACCTAGAGCGCCAGCGATACCCGGGAAGACTTGCCGGGCCGGGCGCACGTACACGTCGGAGGGACGAGCGGTGGTCGATTGGATCGCTATCAGCAAGAAGGAAAGTGAAGTCTTCGTCGAGTCGACCAGCGTAGAGGAACTGCGTGCTCGGCGTGTCTGGAAGTTCTTGCTGGTGACCTGGTTGACGTGGATGGTCAATGGCATCTTCTTATGGTGTCGCGGCTATCACGTGGCCGCGGCAGTCTGTTTGATAGACTTTCTGGCGCATCTCGCCATCGTGGTGTCGTTTTGGAATCACACGAAGCACCACCGCATCATGCATCTGAACCTGGCCGCCAGCGGGATCGGATTGTTCTGCGTTTCGATCAGCGACCCGGCCGTGGCGCTAACCATACTGTACTGCCCGATATCCATCGTGGTCGCCTCGCAGGTCGTCGGCGTCCGCGCCGCCTTCTATTGGCTGGTGGTTAATCTGCTCGCCTTAGTGTTGTTCTACACGATGGCGTATGGGATGTACAACACGTTCTACACATCGCGATTGGACGAATTCGTGCTCGTTGTCGGCATTGCCATTTGTACGTTCTTCTGTTGTCAGCAGGGCGAACAGTACTACCAACTGCGGATCAGAAACCTGATCAAACTCAGCCAGGATCTTGAGGAGAGGAGCGAGATGCTCCGCCATCTGGCCACGACCGATGCGCTGACCGGCCTGATCAATCGCTTCCAATTTCAAGAGAAACTGAGAGAAAGAGTCGCGCACGCCCGTGCTGAATCGGAACCGATGGCGCTCTTCTTGCTCGATATGGACGGATTCAAGGAGATCAACGACACCTTGGGCCACCCGCTTGGCGACAAGACGCTCGTTGAAATTGCCTCCCGTTTGAGCGCCGCGTTTGCGGACCGCTGCGACGTTGCGCGCCTCGGCGGAGATGAATTCTGCATCATTTACCCGCAACTTCGCGACCGAGAGCAGGCCGAATCGATAGCCGCGGATATCTGCGAAGTACTGGCGCGGCGATACGCGCTCGACGAAGCGGAGTTCGCCTTGGGCGTCAGCGTGGGCTACGCGCTCTGTCCGGACCATGCCGAAACGGACAACGAGCTGCTGGCATTTGCCGACACGGCGATGTTCCACGCCAAGGAACATCGGCTGGGGCACGCCTGCTACGAAGCTGAGATGACGAATCACCTGGTCGAGTACCGGAAGACGCAGGAGCACCTGTCGCGTGCTCTGGAACGAAACGAGTTCTTCCTGCTGTATCAGCCGCAAGTCGATGTGCAGGCCGAAGAGGTCACCGGCGTTGAGGCGCTCCTGCGATGGCGGCACGACGGAGAATTGATACCGCCGCAGCGCTTCATTCAGCTTCTCGAAGAAAGCCAGGAGATCATTCCGGTCGGCAAGTGGATCGTCCACGAAGCCTGCAGGCAGCTCGCAGAGTGGACCAACGCAGGCTATGACATCAAGGTCTCCGTCAACATCAGCACCGTCCAGTTCAAGGATGAAGACTTCTGCCGGAGCATCGCGGATTCGATCGAGGAGTGGGGCGTCGACCCAGGCAGGTTGGACCTTGAAGTCACCGAAGGCCTGCTGATCGACGACATCGAGCAGGCGGTGACGCGGCTCAACATCATCAAGGAAATGGGCGTCAGTATCAGCATCGATGATTTCGGCACCGGGTATTCATCGTTCGCCTATCTGCGCCAGCTTCCCCTTGATCGTCTCAAGATCGACCGCGCGTTCATCCAAGACATTCCGGAGGCGGACGATGGTCAGATCGCCTCGACGGTGATCATGCTCGCCAAGGTGTTGGGGCTTAAGGTCCTTGCGGAGGGAGTGGAGACCGCGGCCCAGCTTGCGTTCCTCAAGGAGCGCGACTGCGACGAGTACCAAGGCTTCTATCTCAGTCGTCCCGTCTCGGCCGCGCAAGTCGTCGAGCACTTCAGCCGGCGTACCTCCTGCCTAACCGTCTAGGCTTCGCGTGACCTGACCGTAGAGCCCGTACGACCGTCGCAGAGCCACCGCGCCGTGGAACCCCTACGACCGTCTCAGGTCTACCGCGCAGAAAGAATTCCTGCGATTTTTCTTGAAAAAGTCTTGGGGATGACGGCGGCGCCGTGCTAGAATGCGGTCTGCTTTTTCGGCCGCGATTTTAGCCCCAAAGGGAGCCGCATATGCGTGACGACACTCTTCAACGAGTTGTGGATTGTATAGCAGCGACAACTCGTTATCCGACAGAACTTCTCACTACCGACGCCGAGTTGGAGAACGGGCTTGGCATCGACTCCGTGAAGCGGGTCGAGATTATCGTAGCTCTCAGCGAGAAGTTTGGACTTGATTTAACGGCTCGAGCCGCCGCCTCACCGGCCCGCACGATCGCGGACATCGCAAACTTTATCGATGGTCTGCTGGAGAAGGACGGCAAGTCGGCAAAACCTGTGCAGGACGTTCGCGAAGAGGAATCGCCACGCGTCCGGGCCGGCGCCATAGCTGGTGCAGTCCGAGCGTCGATGCCGCAATCGGTTCCAGCACCGCATTATCCGAGCTCCGCTGGGGAGCTGGCAGCAGCCGCGAGGCCGCTCAGCGGCCGCGTGGCCTTGGTGACTGGCTCGGGGCGAGGCATCGGCCGAACGATCGCCCGCCTGCTGGCCCGCCGCGGTGCAACGGTCATCGTGAATTCCTTTCACTCTCGTGAACAAGGGGAGCAAACGGCAGCCGACATCGACGCCGAAGGTGGAAGGGCCGTTCATATCTGGGGCTCGGTCGCCAACCCGGACCATGTCGATGAGATGTTCGGACAGGTCGAAAAGCAGTTTGGGCTCGACATACTTGTGTGCAACGCGTCGGATGGTCGTATCGGACCCTTCCTGGAACTCACCCCAGAAGATTGGCAACGTGCATTTCTGACCAACGTAGCGGGGCATCACCAATGTGCAGTCCGAGCGGCCGAGCTGATGCGCCCCCGCGGCGGCGGCGCGATCGTAACCATGTCCGCGGTGGGCGCCCATCAATTCGTTGACGGCCTGGGCTGTCAAGGGGTGGTCAAGGCGGCCGTCGAATCGCTGACCCGCTATCTTGCCTGCGTACTGGGACCCAGCGGCATCCGCGTGAACTGTGTCGCAGGCGGCCCCGTCTATGGCGAGTTGTTGGCGAAGTTTCCCGACGCGCGAGCTGCTCAGAGCCGCTGGGAATCGATGACGCCGGACGGGGAACTGTGTACCCCCATGGATTTGGCTCAGACAATTGCGTTTCTCGTCAGCGACGAGGCGCGGGGAATAAACGGCGCCATTTGGATCGTGGACCACGGATTCTCCGCAACGGCCGAGGGACAACTGCAACATCGCGTTTCGCGGATTCCAACCTAGCCAGTTTGCTTGCCTGGCCATTTGATGAGGGCCATGAATTGTATGTACTATTTTGCTGCGGCATACACGATTCACTTCGACGATACGATGGCTTATGGAAGCCATCACTTCCTTACCTCCTTCAAGTTCCAATGCTTTGCCCGAGAGTCATTCCTTTTCGGCGAGCAGATCTTCGACGTAGCAGGCGTGCGGGAGGCCCTGGATGGCATTCATCTGCTGACGGCGGACGCCTATGCCCGCAATCTCAATCCTGCAGCGCTTGGCGACCGCGTCGCCATCCTGCTGACCATCGAGCAGTGGCAGCGGGCAAGCGCTAGATTCTGCTATCGGGTGATCGGCGCCCACGGAACCCCTATCTGCGCCGGATTCCAGTCCTTGATCTGTGCCGACGCCCGCACAGGCAGGCCGCTTCCCTGGCCCTCGCCTCTGTGGGACGCCATGGAAAAGATGAGAGGCATTGAGGAGCCCCTGGCGTCTGAAGCGTTTCGCGAAAAAGTGTTGGCTGGCGGGAGCAAGGTTGAATCCCTGTTCGGCGAGGTGGAGCGGAACACGGCCGTCCATTATCTTGCGGAGCGCTACCCCAGCCCCAAGGTGATACCGGCCGCTCAACCGGCGGCCGTTGCCGCCAACGGCCCCGCAGAGGGCATTGAGTTGCCGGAGCCCGCGCCGCTGGAGGCATGGGTGTTTGCCGGGCAAGGGGCCTTCGATGCGGAATTGCTGAGCATGCGGGTGGCGGCCTACGAGCGGTCGGGGCCGTCCGCCCGGCGGGAACTCGAGCAATGCGCGGCCATAGCGCAGGAACTCGTCGGCGGGGACGCCCAGGCGATTGTCAGCGGCAGGAGCGCAGCCTGCTCGGCCGCCGTGGAGTCAACGCCCGGGTTGTCCCAATTTGCGATCCACTTGCAGAATGTGCTGGGCGCCTGTCTGAGGCAGTCCCGCGGCAATACCCCCGGCGTCTTGATGGGGCACAGTTTTGGAGAGATCGCCGCGTTCGGCGTCGCCGGCTGCTTCGACTTGCCGACCGGCGTCCGCATCGTTTGCGAGCGCGTGCGGGCAATCGCCGAGCATGCCCCGCCGGACGGTGCGCTGCTGGCGGTTATGGCCGATCGAGCGACGGTCGTGACGGAAGCGGCATTGAACGGTCTTGCGCAAGTCTTGGTCGCCGGACGAAATCATGAACGGCAAACCGTGGTTTCAGGGCCGCGCGACGAACTGGAGCGACTGTGCGACTGCTTGCGAAGGATCGATATCCAATCCGTGGCCATCCCCACGCCGACGTCCTTTCATCATCCTCGCTTGCGTTCGGCGGCGCTGGCATGGCTCGAACGTCTCAAGACGCTGCCGCTCAAGGGGCCTTCGTGCACGCTCTACTCGTCCATCGGTCGGCGCTTCATTTCGCCGCAGGAAGACGTCGCGGTCCTGTTGGCAAGCCAGCTTCTTCGACCGTTCGATTTCCAGGGCGGAATCTCCGACCTGACGGAGGCGGGCGCGACGAAGTTCGTGGACTGCGGATCGTCCGGGTCGCTGGCGAAGATTATCGTGAAGGCGGGCGCCGAGGGCCTTGATGTCAGTTGCGCCGGCATAACCGGCGACGGCGCGCCCCGTGCGACGCGTTCTTTCGGCCGGCCGGACGCCGGCAGCCCCGGAAGTCCGCAGGACCTCGGCCAACGGCCGGAGCGCAGACCCGCCGCCGCATCGGCGGAACAGCCGAGCGTTGAAAGACTCGCCGCCGACCCGGCACCCGGCAGTCGTTCCTCCCGCCTCGGCCGGGTGCCCGGCGTGGCGATTGTCGGACAGGGATGCATTCTGCCGGCGGGCGCCTCTTCTCCCGAACAACTGTTTGCGGCCATCACGGAGCAGCGCAACGGCCTCGTCGACCAGCGACGTTTCGATCCGCACTGGGAAGAGGATTTTTATTCCGCAAAGCTCGTCCCCGATCGTTCGACCTCCCCTCTCGGGGGCAGCATCGAAGACCGTGAGATAGCAGCCCCTGCCGGGATCGACCAGGATGTCTTCCGCCGACTCTCGCGGGCGCAACGTCTGCTGTGCATGGCCCTGGCGCCGTGCGTCAAGTCGTTGAAGGATGCCCGTCGCGTGATGTGCCTCATCGGCGCGACGGCGGACGGATTCGAAGACCAGGATGCCGTCTCCGCGCTGCGTCTGGCGAGAATTGATCCGGCCGGTCACGACGTTGATGAGCGGATGCATACAGCCCGTTCGGCAGTTCAGGAACCGTACGACGCCGTCCGGGAGGTGTTTGACCGGATGGTTCGCCCCGGGCTGGAGATCATCTTGGTCGATGCGGCGTGTGCATCTTCTCTGTATTCAGTCGCGCTCGGCGTGCACGCACTCGAGGCGAACAGAGCGGACGCAGTGATTGCCGGCGGGGTCTTCTCTCCGGGGCCGGGCACCGGATGTCTGTTTTCCCAGTTTCGGGGCACGAGTTCGACCGGTTGCCGGCCCTTTGACGCAACTGCCGACGGCGTTGTTTTCTCGGAGGGGGCTGCGGTAGTCGCCCTCCGGCGAGTTGCCGATGCGGAGCGGTTGGGACTGCCCGTCGCCGCGGTGGTGCGCGGCGTTGGGCTTTCCAGCGATGGCCGGAGTCCGGCAGCCAACGTGCCGCAAACCCGCGGACAGCTCTTGGCGCTGGAGCGCTGCTACCGGAACTACGGCATCGATCCCGCTTCCATACACGCCATCGAGGGACACGGCACCTCGACTCCCGTGGGCGATAGCACGGAAGTTGAAACCCTGCGGCAGTTCTTCTCCGGTCGCGTGCAGCAACCGATCATGTTGCACAGCCTGAAAGGCCTGCTTGGCCACGCTGGCTGGGCGGCCGGAACCGCATCGATTATCGCGGTTTCCGAGTACCTGCGCAACGGCGTCTTTCCGGCGCAGGCGAACCATCGCCAACCGTCGGAAACCCTGGTTCGTTCCGCCGCCGCGCTGACCGTACCGGAGCAGGCCTGCTCGTTGCCATCGCGGCGGCCCCGAATCGCGATCGACGGTTTCGGCTTCGGCGGCGCGAATGCCCACGTCGTGCTGGAGGGCTACCCTGGACCGGCGCACGGCCCGGCGCAGGACAGGGAAACGGTCGCGGCCACACAAGATGATGAATTGGCAATCGTCGCCTGGCACGAGGTGGCTCCAACTCTTTCGACAGAAAACGGCTTGCGGTTCGACCGACAATGTGTGAGTCTGCCGAAACGGCACGTGTTGCTGCCGGACCTCGTGGACGACATGGATATCAGCCAGAAGCTGGCCGTGTTACTGATCGATGGAATCGTCGCGAAGCTGCCCCGTTGTGATGCGGCGCTGCGGCGCGAAACGAGCGTATTGTTGGCGCAGAGCGGCAAGAGCGAGCGCGGTGTGGGAGCAACCCTGCGAGTTCTCAATGCGCGGTTGCGCCGGAAGCTTGCCGGACTGGACCATGTCCTCGATGCGCTGACAGTCGCCAGCGATTCCGTGAGGCCTTCTGGGCCGTACACGCTGCAGTGCATGATGCCCAACGTGGCCGCGGGCCGAGCCGCATTGCAACTGGATCTGAATGGTCCGAATTTCGTCGTCGACGCGGGCTCGCTTTCTCTGGAGGCCGCCGCGACCGCCGCCTCTTTGTTGCTGCATGCCGGAGACCACGGCCCCGCGAGACTTGTAATCGTCGCCGCGATCAACGCAAATCCGTGGCGCGTCCCGCGCGGGGCCCCTCCGTTGCCGGAGGGAGAATATGCTGCGGCCTTCGCGGTAACCTCGCGCCGTTACGCCGAGGAATTAGGGCTGACAGTCCTAGCGCCCATGGAGGGGCTTATCGAGACGAGTTGCAAGTGCGCAGATGACGAAGGACCTGCAACCACAACCGCGCTGAAGGTGCGCAAGTTGCTCGATCGGCTCCGCTCGCCTGCAAACGCCGATCCGAAGGTGATCGCCGAATTGAATGCCGCTTCGCCGGCGGCAACGGAGTTTCCAATCCATGTTCCCGTATGGGTCGAAGCTCCCGCCGAAGACCGCCGGAGCGATTCGGCGAACGGCCATGGGACCGCGATCGCGGCGATCGTTCCAGCAGATCAACATCTTATCGCGGAGATCGCCAAGACGTTGCCGAAGTACGCACGACGCTGCCGAATCGTCGTCGTTGGCGACGCCGCAGCGGAGGTCGTCTCACGCATCGACGACCCGCACGTGACCGCCGCCGACTTGGCCAACCAGAACTCGATCGACACCGAACTTGCCGGGATCGATCGTTTTCACGCGGACGTCATTCTCGCGATCGAGGCGATTACGACGTGGGACCGGGGCGAGAGTCTCACCAGGCTGGCAAAAGACAACCGTCTCTGCGAGCTGCTTTTCCTGATCGCGCAACGCAACACAACGCGATTGGCGCGAGGGGAACTCGAGTTGCGGGGGCTGTTTCTCAATGCGTGGAACGGTGCGGCGCATCCGGCCACGGGCCCCGTCGCGGGATTACTCAAGGCGATTGCCCGCGAAATCGCCGGCGCTCACGTCGGTGTCATTTGCACTCGAGGCCGAACGCTGGGCGAGGCCATGGAATGTGTGCTGACTGAGCGATCTCAGGAGAATCCCGAGTTGGAAGTCGCTTACGACGCCACGACGCGACTCGCGCGGCGACTTCGCAAAGCGCGCCGCGCGGCCAAGGCGGTTGCGCAGGTCGAACTAGATTCCCATTCCGTCGTTGTCGCTACCGGCGGTGCCCGAGGAGTAACCGCTGTCCTCTTGGACGCACTGCTCAGGGACTATCACTGCACCGTTGTGGCTCTAGGGAGGAGTTCGCTGGAGGCCGGTCCCGCAAACGAGGACGGCCCGCAAGTCGAACGAGACTTCTACACCGGGTTCATGCGGCAACACCCGCGCGCCTCGGCGGCGGAAATGAAGCGTGAATTCGCCAAGACGCGGGCTTGCTGGGAAGCGCATCGCACGATCCAGCAGCTTTCCGCGCTTGGCGGCCGAGTGGAGTACATGGTCGCCGACGTGACGGATCGTGACCAGGTTGCGAGCGTCATTCAGCAAATCGTGTCGAAGCACGGTCGGATTGATCTTCTGTTACATGGCGCAGGCGTGCAAACATCAACGCGTCTGGAAAATCGCCGCCTGGCCGAATTCCGACGAACGTTTTCCGTCAAGGTAGGGGGACTGCGACATCTCACCGATCACTGCCGCATACAACTCGGGAAGACGGTGGCCACACACATGCTTACGTCGGCCTACAGCGTTTTCGGGAACGATGGACAACACGATTACGGCGCAGCGAATGAGACGCTGGATCGACTTTGCGGAATGCCTCTGGTGCCCGGCGATTCGAGGTGGTCGAGTATAGCGTGGCTGGCGTGGGACGGCATCGGGATGACGCGCGGCAGCGAGTACTACGCGCTTTCCAAGCGGCGGGGGCTGTCCGGATTAACGGCAGAACACGGCCAGGAGTTGTTCCGCAGGGTCATTACCGGATGGACCAACGCGGCTATCAACGTGCCGTTGTCGGTTGCGGAACATGCCAGGTATGAAGTGGCGACCATTCCGCCGCCCTATGGAGACGCCAGCGGTCGCATCCTCGAACGGCGCATTGATTTGTCAAAGATCGATTTCCTTTCCTATCACAAGGTTCGCGGCGTTCCCACCCTTCCTGGTGCTTGGATTCTGGACCTCATGGTGACCACCGGACTGGAACTCTGGCAGGGCGCTGCCCCCATTGCTTCGGTGACCGTGCGGGACGCCAGCTTCCATCGGTTCGTAAGGTGCGCGGAAAACGAGCGCAATCTCCGTGTTGTTGCCCAATTGGCCGGCGATCGGATCGCCGTTTGGATGATCGGCGACATCTGTCATCCCGGTGGGCTGGTGCTGTCGAAAGACGTCGAGTTTGCCCAGGCGATTCTGTCTTTCGAGCACGTGAGCGGGGAAATGCACCGGCCGCAGCAGCAGGGCAGCAACGGTCAGAGATTGGACGGTAGCGACCAACGCCTCCGAGATCCCTACTGCGGCGGACGACGCGAAGACATTGTGTTGTCAGGTCCGTTCGATTGCTTGCGCGACATAGCCATCGGGGCGGCTGGTTGTCGTGCCCGTTTTGACCCTGGCCAGTCCCTGATCGCTTCCAGCAGCATACCGGCGCTGGTGCTCGACGCGGCGTTGCGCCTAGGAGCGATGTACGCGGTCCATGGGAAGAGCGATCTTTACGTGCCAGTGCGAATTGGGCGCTTGGTGGTTCCCATCGGATCGCACGCGAGATCGTTTTCGGCGTCGCCGCGGGAGATTCGCACAACCGCCCCGAAAGTCGAGAATGGGTACGTGCGGTTTGATCAATCCGAAGTACTGGATGAAAATGGTGCTGCCACGCTTGTGGTTGAGGATGCGTGCGCAACACGACTTGAAAACGGCAGTTCGGAAGGGCAGACAGGCTTGATTGAATGGGGCCACCGCCACTCTATCTCTTCCGTGTCGCTGCCAGAAGGATGAAACTTGCCGGGGCCATCGACCGAATCTTGGCGTGGAACACACCCTGGGAGGAAACCGCGATCGGCGCCCCGCCCGGCTGGCCGCGCAGATCGCACGGCTGCGCCGTCGCGACGCGCATTCCGCTGGGCAAATGAACCGCAAAAACGCCGCCATCGCCCGCCTGTTCCCATAAGCGCAGGAGCGTTCCTTCGCCATAGGGATTGGGGCCGAAGGCCGTAACCAGCGGCCCGGGACCCGGAGTACCGGGTACCCCCGGAGTGCCGGGTACGCCGGAAAGGCCGGCGACCCGGCGTACCGGGTGCCCCGGCTCCGCGGCGCCCCGCGATGCCAGCTTTTCGACGACCAGACCGGCCGCCTGCGGCGGCAGCTTGCCCGCCGCGTCGTCCGCTACGGCCGCCAGGCACGCGACACGGGCCTCCCACGAGTTGCCGATCAGCGACGACGGGGTCGATTCGTGCCCGTCGATCGGCCAGAGGCGGACCCGCGACGACCACGAACCCTCGATCCACTGCGCGAAGTTCGTCGAGTACAGGTTGTTGAACAGGCCGACAAACACGTCGGGCTTGTGCGCCACGAAATCGCGGGAATAGCGCCACAGGCCCGGCCGCTCCAGGCTGACCAATTGGGCGTCGATCGGACAGATCCCCGTGCGGCCACCGTCGGCGCCTTCGACCGTCAGCCCGCCGTTGAGACAGAACAGGTCGTGGTTCGAGCTCCGTACCAGATCCTTGGCCGGGTCCACGATGCTGCCCAATCGAGCCAGTCTGAAGGTCGGGTTGTCTGCGCGGAGCGGGAAACAGAGCCAACCGCCCTCGGGCCACGGATCGGGCGTCTTGTTGGCAATCGACCACTCCAGATCCAGCCAAGGCTCCCCGGCATACAGCGTGACTCGCAGCTGCGTGGCGTCGAGAATGATGTCGTGCGGGACCGACTTGAGCAGGGCGGAGGTCCACCCGCCGCCGTGGAAAACCTCCACACCGGTGGCTGTGGCCGTCGCCGCGCGGTAGGGATGTTCCTTGGCCGAGGGTAGATTGGGCTTGCTCTGGCAGCCGATCTCGCCCGGATCCTGGTTGGGGCGATGTGTCACGTAATCGTGGGCGTGCCGCAACCCCTGCTCCGCGTCGAACCGCTCGTACAGGTATTGCCCCAGCGCGTAGGGCGATTGGGCGTTGACCAGTTCCCGGCCGGTCCGCTTGTCAATGATCGATTTGATGCCGCAACGGGCCGGATCGAGGGTCACGCGGAGCAGTTCGTTCTCGATGCACTGGGCGCCGGTATCTGCCGAGATCTCTGCCGGGGCCGCCTTTTGGGCGGGGACGAACGTGCGGTAGCCCAGCGGCGGCAGGTTCCTGGCCACGAACCTCAGCGTGCCTTTTCTCGACTGGGCGTCGACGGTCGCTTGGGTGGCGACGTCGGTCAAGGCCATGATCGTGTCGCCGGTCCAGGGCACTTCGACCTGGCCATCGCGGGTCCAGGGAAGCGGATTGAAGACGACGATCCGGCGGCCCGGCACGGCGACCGCCTTGGCCAGTGCGGCCATCCGAGTTTGGATGGCCGGCTCCACCAATTCGGCAGCCCGGTGGGCGTAGGCCCGCTTCTGATCGAATCCCTCCAGGAGGAAACGATATTTGCCGGCAGCCAAATTCTTCTTCCATTCGTCGCCGTAGCTATAGCCGGCGTAGCGGCCCACGTCGGGGCCCCAGGTGTGCTCGCCGAAGAGCAAGGTGTTTTCATAGGCATCGCGGACAGCCGGCGCGGCCGGCGCGGCCGGCACACCCCATATTCCCAACAGCGTGTCGATCGCTTCCAGCGCCGCGATCCGCGGCCGGGTGGCATGTGCCAACTGGGTCTCGATGGGCATCGACCCGATCCCGTAAATCCACGTGTCCGGCGTGTCACCGCGGACGACCGGCAGGTCCGGCTTCTCGCGGGCAATGGCGTCGGCAAAGTCCGACAGTTGGCCGAAGCGTACGCGCACGCCCGGCAAGTCCCGCTTGGCCCGGGCAAACAGGGCCTCGACCGCCGCGGTGTTGGGCGGGCCTTGGTTGTCGTAAGTCATCCACATGCAGAGCCACGTCTTGTAGGGCCAGCCGGCCGGCGGGCAAAGGTCCGAGCCATAGGTCCGGGAAAGCGCCGTCAGGACGCGCGAACCGTCCGGACCTTCCCACCAGTACAATTCCGGAAGGTCGGCGGGCGTGCAGTTGTCGTTGCAGCCGTGGTGGAAGAATTTTACGCCCGCGTTGGCCAGGACCGTGGCCAGCCCGCGGGTATGGTCGGGCACGTCGGTCATCTTGCAACCGGTGGGCAGCGGCTGCCCGGCGAGACGGGCCATCTCGACCGAGAAGCGGAACCCGCGGGTCAGGTCCTCCAGGTCGAGCGATTCGGTGTGCGTGGTGAAGGCCAGGGCATGGGGGACCAACCGCCCGGCTCGCATGGCCGCCACGAACCGCTCGCGGCGCTCCGCCGTCTGGCCCGGCCAAAGAATCTGCGACATCGGCCAGCCCGCCAGGGTCCACGAGAATCGCATGTCCGGCGGGAGGCTGCGGCTCTCGTCGACCAGCTTCAGGGCCTGATCGGCCATCGACGTGCGGTATCGGTCCACGACGCGGCTGGCTAGGTCCGTGAAGCCGATGTCGAAGTGCGTCTTGGAAACGACGATCACTTCTTCGAGCTTGGGCCAACGCGAAGGGTTCTCGGCGGAAGCCGGTATTGCGGCGGTTCCGGCAAGAATTGGCAAAATCCCAAGCACAAAGTGCCAGATGTTCCGGGATTGTTTCATCGCACAAATTGTACTCACGGTTTCCTCTCGTTCACAGTTTTTGCGATCTGACGGCCTTGGTCTCGCCGTTGACGCGGACTTTCACTTCCCGCGGCTCGTCGGAAGCGACACGGTAGCTTGTGATCTTGCCGGCCTTCCACTGGATGTCCACGGTAAAACCCCCGCGGGCACGCAGGCCGCGGACTTCGCCGCTGTGCCAGGCCTTCGGCAGTGCGGGCAGGAGTTCGAGCACGGGCTGGCCGTCGGCCGCCGTTTCCTGGCTTTGGAGCAACATTTCGGCGACCGCCGCGCAGCCGCCGAAGTTGCCGTCGATCTGGAACGGAGCGTGGAGGCAGAACAAGTTCGGCGCGCCGCGGGCGATGAGCATCGAGAGGAGCTTGTCGGCCCGGTCGCCGTCGTGCAGGCGGGCCCAGAAATTGGCCTTCCAGGCCATGCTCCAGCCGGTCGACGCATCGCCGCGCCGTTCCAGCGAAAGCCGCGCCCCGCGGTAGAGTTCGGGCGTGCTGGGATTGATCTCGCTGCCGGGACACAGGCCCCAGAGATGCGAGCAGTGGCGGTGGTGGATATCCGTCTCTTCAAAATCCTCCTGCCATTCCATGATCCGTCCGGCCGCGTTGACGCGGGTGGGCGCGAGCCGGGCGCGCGTGGCGTCGAGGCCCTTGGCAAACTCCTCGTCGATCCCCAGGATCCGCGCGGCGGCGGCGGTGTTCTTGAGCAGCTCGCGGGTAATCTGCTGGTCGAACGTGGAGCCCACGCAGAGCGCGGTCGTCTGCCGCCGGCCGCCGACCATGAGTCCATGGTGCCCGTCGGTGTACGCATAGGCGTTCTCCGGGGAGTTGGAGGGCACCACGACCAACTCGTGCGTCTTCGGGTTCTCGACCAGTACGGCTTCCATGAACCGGGCGGCGTCGCGGAGGATGGGGTAGTACTCGCGCAGGAAGGCCTTGTCCTGAGTGAAGGCGTAGTGCAGCCAGATATGCTGGGCCAGCCATGCGCCGCAGGTCGGCCCGGTGCAAGCGGGCAGGCAGCTCGGCGCGGTGTCGTACCAGGGGTTCTGCGTATGGTTGGCCATCCAACCCGGAGCGTTGAAGTAGGCTTTGGCCGTTTTGCGACCCTCCTTGGCCACGTTGGCGATGAACCGCAACAGCGGCAAGTGGCAGTCGGACAGGTTGGCCGCTTCCACCGGCCAATAGTTCATTTGCAGATTGATGTTGCTGTGGAAGTCGCCGCGCCAAGGCGTGTCGTATTCCTCGGCCCAGATGCCCTGCAGATTCGTGGGCAATTGCGAGTCGGGGCGCGAGCCGGAGACGACCAGGTGCCGCCCAAACTGGAAATAGAGGGCGGAGAGCGCCGGATCGGGGGCCTGCTCCTGGGCCTGCACCCGCTGGGGCGTGGGCAGTTTGGAATTCGGCCCTGCCGGCAGGGTCAACTGGCAGCGTTGCATGAAGCGGCTGTGGTCGGCCACGGCGGTTTCCCGCAGGGTGTCGAACGGCTTGGACATGGCCGCGTCCAGACGGCGGCGGACGAGCCGGGCATAGTCCTTGTCCTTCCAGTCGGTGCCGGCCGATACGATGAGCGTCACTTCATCCGCGCCGACGATGGCCAGGCCGTGATCCGTGGCCGACAGCTTGCCACCCTTGACGCTGGCTCCCAGCAATGCCAGGTAACGCATGCCTTTGCCGCCGCCGCCGGGCTTGTTGAACGGCAATTGGCCTTCGAGGACTTGCACGCCGCCGTCGGCACGCTGGGCCGCATTCTGCCGGCGCACCAGAGCGGCAGTCAACGAGAGCGCAGCGGGTTTGTCGGCCTTCAGGCAGAGCGCAATCACTTCGTCCGGCTTGGAAACCACAAGATCGCGGGTGAAGGTCACGCCGTCTCGCCGGTACTGGGTATGCGCCACGCCCTGCATGAGATTGAGATCGCGGCGGTAACCGTCCCCAGCCACGGCAGGTGGTGGTTTGACGCCGCCGGCCAGAGCGATCTCCACGACCTGGAAGGTCCGGACCGGTGTGGGCGCGAAATCGACGATCAGATCGCCGAGCGTCTGGAAGCAGCCGAACTGGTTGCCATCTCCCCAGCCGCTCACGCCGTTGGCGTAACGGAAGCCGTTGTTCGAGCGCTCCCCCGGCGGCAGAGATGTCGCCGGCGAAGAGCTTCTCGCGGACTTCCGGCAAGCACTGGTAGGCATCGTACCTGTTGCCGTCGTAAGGCCCACCCGACCAGAGCGACGACTCGTTCAGCGCGATCCGCTCGCGTCCCACGCCGCCGAAATCCATGGCCCCCAGGCGGCCGTTGCCCAGTGGGCACGATTCGTGAAACGAGCGGGCAGGACTGACAAACCATATGCTCATGGGTTCCGCGGGCGGGGTGACTTCGCCGGCCTGGCAGAGGCCTACGACGATCACCAGGACAGCTATAGCAGCGAGCGACAGGTTCTTCATGGATCTTCCTTTCTTTCTAATCCGGTTGTACCGTAGGATGGACCTCCGAGTCCGTCCCTTGAAACTGCACGGACTCGGAGGTCCATCCTACAAGGCGAGATCCTAATGGATCAAGCTTTCCAACCGATGGTCGGCGGCTTCCAGTCGCCGCGAAAAGCCGCCAAAATCCGTGCTGCCCGAAGGGTTCCAGATCCGCTCGGACATAACCGGCAAGCGTTTCCGCAAGCTGGGAATCTCCGCATTGCCGGGCTGCTCCCAGGCGCGACATCCGGGCGCCGAAGACCTTCCGCTGCGGCGGCAGGAGCACGCCCGTATCGGTCGCCTTGGCGCCGAACGGCTTGAACTGGCGGAGATCCCAAGCATAGATCTCCTCGGGCGGGCGACAATTGCTGTTGACGACGTAAAGCGGAGTCCACGAAGCGTTGATCACCTGGTAGCCGTCGCCCACCAGGGCGTCGGGCATGTAGAAGCGGATCTCGTAGGCCATCACGATGATGTCTTTGGGAATCTGGATCGGCGAATTCGGCTCGCGGCCGAACCCCTCCCAGACGATCATCTGCTTCCCATGACGCTTCACGATATTATCCATATCGACGACGAATTTGCGATAGAGCTGATGCTGGTTTGGCAGGTTGTACTTCTTGCACGCGGCCTTGAACTCGGCGTTCTGGTCGGCCAGGGCCAGGTTGGCTTCGTCGCCGCCAATGTGGAAATAGGGCGACGAGCGGAATACCTCGCACATCTCGCCGACGATCGTGTCCACGGCCTTCATCACCTCGTCCTTGGCGAAGTTGATCGAGGCATGATGCTCGTAAGGTTTCGTGCCGCGGATAATGAACAGGTCCGGGAGGGCCCGATTGGCCGCCGCGGAATGGCCGGGCACTTCATACTCGGGAACGATGGTTACGCCGCGGGCATCGGCAAAGGCCACCAGGTCATTCAGTTCCTCGATCGTGTAGGTCTTGCCGCCGTGCTGGTTCTGTTTTGCCAACTGCGGGTAGGCCTTCGAAGGGAACATGAACGACTGGTCGTCGGTCAAGTGCAACTGCAGGTAGCGGATCTTATAGAAGCGGCAAAGCCGGACAATCTGCTTCAGCGTGGCAATCGAATGATACTGCCGGGCGACATCGATCAGCAGCCCGCGATAGGCGACCGCCGGCTCGTCGGCCACGGTAATCGCCGGCAGGAAGGTGGCATCGCCTTGCCGCTGGATTGCCTGAAGAAGCGTTGTCGTACCCATGGCCACCGCGGGGTAATTTCCGCCCCGGACCGTGGCGAAGCCGGCGACTTGGACCGTATACGCCTCGCCCTTGAGTTGCGGGTCGATCTCCAGCACGATGTCGCCGGCGACCGGTTTTCCCACGGCGGAGCCCGGTCGCTGCCCGCTGACCAGCACGATTTCTTCAGCCAGCACTTCGGCCAGCGGTTTCAACGCCCCGGCGGCCGTGACGATCCGGCTTTGCGGGCCGAGGGTCATCCTAGCGCCGGGGGAAGCCGTGACCGACTGCGGCCGAGGAACCAGGTTCAGGCTGGAGAGTGGCGGCTGGACCGCGGCCGGTTCGCCCCCCAAGGTCATCCCGCAACAAGTCCACGCGCAAGCCAGCGCGATGGTGACCGCTAAAACCGGAACCCTGGTACGTGCCATGATAAGTCTCCTCGAATCACCTTTCTTCGAAGGCATCATTATAGGCACGCTGAAAAGCCGTGTCAAAATACGTCCTGTTTTGGGACAAGTCGAATGCCGATGGAGAGAATGCCGGCCGGGACCCGTGGGCCAAGGTGTCCGGTCTGCACGGAGTCGTGGATTACTGATCAGTCAGACGTTCTCTCCGTCGGCCGGCTGCCTGGAACCTTAGGGCCGCTGAATCGGCGGATGACGTAGAAGAACACCGGCGTCAGGAAGATGCCGAAAAGGGTCACCCCGATCATGCCGGCGAAGACTGCCGTTCCCAAGGTGCGGCGCATCTCCGCGCCGGCTCCGTGGGCGATCACCAGCGGAAACACGCCGAGAATGAAGGCGAACGACGTCATCAGGATCGGCCGCAGCCGCACCCGGGCGGCCTCCATGGCGGCGTCGAACCGCGTCGCGCCGTCGTCCTGCCGATCGCGGGCGAACTCGACGACCAGGATCGCGTTCTTGGCAGCCAAGCCGACCAACACCACGAATCCGACCTGCACAAAGATGTTCACGTCCATCCGCGCCAGCGCGATGCCGGCCATCGCATTGAGCAGGCACATCGGCACCACCAGGATCACCGCGAACGGCAACGACCAGCTCTCGTACAGGCCCGCCAGCACGAAAAAGACCAGCACCACCCCGAGGGCAAATGCGCTGAAGGGGTTCTGTTGCAGATCCTGGAATTGCTCGAGCTTGCTCGACTGTTTCTGCAAGTAGCTCAGTTCGGTCCACTCGGCGGTCATGTTGGTAGGCAGTTTCTCGGACAGCTTTTCCATGGTCGCCAGGACGTTGCCGGTGCTGACTCCGGGCAGCGAGGCGCCGTTGACGGGGGCCGCGGGAAACATGTTGTAGCGGATGATCTGGACCGGCCCGGTGGACTCGCGCACCTCAGCCACCGCTGCTAACGGCACCATGTCGTCGTCGGCATTGCGGACCTTGAGCTGTTTGAGGGCCTCGGGATCCGAGCGGAAAGCGGCCTCGGCCTGGAGGTTGACCTGCCAGGTGCGGCCGAAACGGTTGAAATCATTGACGTAGTAACTGGCCAGGTACGCCTGGAGCGCGTCGAAGACGTCGGTTAGCTGCACCCCCATGGTCTTGACCTTGGTCCGGTCCACGTCCACGAAAAGCTGGGGCGTCTGGGCGCGGAAACCGGCGAACAGGCCGACCAAGCCCGGTTCCCGGTTGCCGTCTGCGGCCAACTCCTCCGCACGGGTCTGAAGGGCCTTGAAGTCGACATCGCCTGCCGCTTCCACCATCAACTTGAAGCCACCGGCCATCCCCAGCCCATCCACCGCCGGGGCCCCGAAGACATTGACCCGCGCCTCGGGGACGTCGCGTCGAAAGCGGCGGCGGAGTTCGGCGGCAATTGCGTCGGCACTGAGTGCCGGATCCCGGCGTTCATGGAACGGCTTGAGCGGAACGAACGCCGAGCCGAGATTCGAGCTGACCGCGTTGAGGATGAAGGACCGGCCCCGATTGGAGATCGTGTGGGCGACGCCGGGCGTCTCGTGGCAAATCGTCTCGATCTTGTCCATGACTTCCGTCGTACGCTCCAGGGAGGCCGAATCGGGCAATTGAACGTTGACGACCAGCCGGCCCTTGTCCTGTGTGGGGATGTACCCCGTGGGGACGCGGGTGAAACTGAAGCCTGTGAGCGCAATCAGGCCGACATAAACTACCAGCATGATCGTGCTCAGGCGCAGGCACCAGCCCACCGCCTTTCCGTAGGTTTGCGTCCCCCGCTTGAAGACCCAGTTGAAGCCCCAGAAGAACTGACCGAGCGCCCAGTTGAGCGGATGGATCACGACCCGCCCGATCGCCCCGCCGGCGACCGCGCCGGGGAGGAAAAGGACCAGGTATGCCCAGCAGGCCAGCAGGGTGTCCTTGATGCCGCCGGGCACCGCCTCGCCGTTCTCTGCCGCGACGGGAAGGCCCAGCCGAGCACCGAATACCGGCTTCAGCATCCACACCGTAGCCAGGCCGCCCAGCAGGGCGAAACTCCACCAGGGCAGGGCTTCCTTGCCCTGGTCCCCATGTTCGCCCGGCTTGCGCTTGGCAAAGATCCAGGCCGCCCGCGCGGGAGTCATGGTCATGGCATTCACGGCGGAAATGAGCATCGAGACCGCGATCGTCAGCGCGAACTGGCGGAAGAACTGGCCGGTGATGCCGCCCAGGAAGGCGCTGGGAATCAGCACAGAACTGAGCACCAGCGTGATGGCCATGATCGGTCCGGTGATCTCATCCATGGCCTTGATGGTGGCCTCGCGGACCGGCAGGCCCTTGTCCAGCCAGCGCTCGATGTTTTCCAGCACCACGATCGCGTCGTCGACGACGATGCCGATCGCCAGCACCAGCCCGAACAAGGTCAGATTGTTCAGCGAGAAGCCAAAGAGCTTCATCACGGCGAAGGTGCCGACCAGCGACACGGCCACGTCGATCACGGGCAGGAGCAGCGATTTCCAGTCCTGCAGGAACAAGAGGACAACGGCGGCGACCAGGATCACTGCGTCAAGCAACGTATGGTACACCTCGTCCATCGATTCCCGAACGAAAGGCGTGGTGTCGTAGACGATGGCGGTGCGAATCCCCTTGGGGAAGCGTTTTTCCAATTCGCGGGTGCGGGCCTTGATGTGGTCGGCCACGTCCAGGGCGTTCGACCCCGGCAACTGGAAGATCGCCAGGCCCATTGCCGGCTTGCCGTCCAAAGCCAGGGTATAGTCCTGATTCTTGGCCCCCAGCTCGGCCCGGGCCACGTCCTTGAGGTAGACCACCTCGCCGTCCGCGCCGGTCTTGAGGATAATGTTGCCGAACTCCTCGGGCTCGACGAGTCGGCCGAGCGTGGTCATGGTGTACTGGAACTCCTGGCCTTGGGCAACGGGCGGCTGGCCGATCTGCCCGGCCGCCACCTGCACGTTCTGCTCGCGCAGGACGCGGATCACGTCGCCGGCCATCAGGTTCCGCGATTGCAGCTTGTCCGGGTTCAGCCACAGGCGCATGCTGTAGTCTTGCCCGCCGAACTGAAAGACGTCTCCCACGCCGTCGATGCGGGCCAAATCGTCCAGAAGATGCAGGGTTGCGTAGTTGCTCAGGTAAAGCTGATCGTAATACGCCTTGCCCGTCTCGGGATCGGTCTCGGAGTACAGATTGACGATCAGCAGAATATCCGGGGACCGCTTCCTGACCGTCACGCCGATGGCCTTGACCATGTCGGGCAGGGTCGGCTGGGCGATGGCGACGCGGTTCTGCACCAGCACCTGGGCCATGTTGACGTCGGTGCCCACCGCGAAAGTCACGTCCAGGACGTACGAGCCGTCGTTATTGCTCTGCGACGTCATGTACAACATTTTCTCGACGCCGTTGACTTGTTGTTCGATGGGTGCGGCCACCGTGTCGGCAATGATTTGGGCGTTGGCCCCGGGGTAGCTGGCCGTCACGCGCACGATCGGCGGCGTGATCTCCGGGTACTGGGCGACGGGCAAGAGGGCCCTGGCGATGAACCCCATCAGCAAGATGACGAGGGAGATTACCCAGGCCAGCACCGGGCGGTCGATGAAGAAACGAACCAGCATGATCGACTCCGGGTCAGTGGGATGCGGATACTTGAATTTGCCCCGGCCGATTATCGGATTTCGAATTAGGCCTTGGCATGTCGACGACCTGCGTCTGGACCGTCATGCCCGGCCGAACGTTTTGCGGGACGTTGACGATCACCCGCTCGCCCGCTTTCAGGCCGTCCTCGATTTCCCGCAAGCCGTCGTGCATCGATCCCGCGCGAATGGGACGGCAGACAACCTCGTCCTTGTCGTTGACGACGTACAGAATCTTCCGGCCCTGGTCGGAATCGATGGCCCGGTTGGCGACCAGTAACGCCGGATGGGGCGGCCCGATAGGCACACGGACGCGGGCGAAGAATCCGGCGGAAAGCGTCTCGTCGGTGTTCGGGAAAACGCCGCGGATGCGCAAAGTGCCCGTCTTCGGGTTGACCTGGTTGTCCACGAAATTGATCGCGCCCTGGTGGGGAAATCCCTCCTCAGTGGCCAGGCCCAGCGCGACGGGCAACCCCGCATCGGCGGCCAGGCCCAGCACCGGGGGCGCCCCCGTATCGGCTGCCGATTCGGCCTTTTCGTTGCGGAGCCACTGCCGCACGCGCTGCGCGATGCGCTCGTCCACGTCGAAATAGGCGTACATCGGGTCGACCGACACGATGGTCGTGAGCAGCGTGACGTTGGCCTGATCCCCCGATTGAATCAAGTTGCCCACCGTGACCATGTAGCGACTGACACGCCCGCTGACGGGCGCCGTAATCCTGGTAAAACCCAGGTTGAGTTCCGCCGTGTTCAGGGTCGCCTCGGCCACCTTGACGGCCGCGACCGCCTCGTCGTAGTTGCCTTTGGCCAGGTCGTAATCCGACTGGGCAATCGCCCTCTTCGGCAGCAAATCACCCGCCCGCTTGAAGTCTGCCAAGGTCCGCGTCATATGCGCCTTGGCCAAGGCCAGATTGGCCAGGCAACGATCCTTTTCGGCCTGGTAGGGCCCCGGATCGAGTTCGAAAAGGACGTCGCCCTTCTTGACAATAGCCCCTTCCTTGAAGTTGACCTTCTTCAGGTAACCCCAAACACGCGCCCGCACTTCGACGGAATCCACCGCGGCCGTTCGGGCCGTGAATTCCGCGTAATCGGTGACCTTCCGCTGGACGGGATAACTGACCGTGACGGAATCCAGAGCGGCCGCCGGCGGATCTAACGGCGCTGTCGTACATCCGGCCAAGGCGATAAACAAGCCAAAGACCAATGCGGCGCCGTCGAGAGAGGTGGAAGCGTAGAACATGCGAATTGTGCCGTCTTTCAAGGGGAGTAGCTATCGCCATTATAGCATGCCTTCTGATTACCGCCGCATGTAGTGATCCAAGGGGTGGTTTCCCACGAGCTTCCACTCGCCGCCGGCGATCTTCTGCCGGGCGCCGGGGCCGGGGTCCTCGCCCGGCCTGGCCGGCCGCGGGGTAAGCTCGGCTAGGTAGTGGGCCGCCGGGCGGCGGTCGCCCCACTGCATCCAGTCTTCCTGCAAGCGGAAGAAGCGGTTGCCGCGGTCGGGCACGCGCAGCCGGTCGCCCTTCTGAATCACCAACTCGTGCGCGCCAGTCCAGCCGAACCAGAAGTAGCAGGCGGTGTGGACGGGAATCCAGTGCCCCTTGCCGTCCTTGTCGGTCAGGTACATTTCCGACCAGTTGTGATTGGGCACCCACACCAGCCGGGCCGGGATTCCGGCCACGCGGCAGAGAGCCACGAACACCGCCGACATCTCCGCGCAATCGCCCAGGCGTTTCTCCAGCGCCGTAATCACGCTCGTGTAGGGGCCGATCTGCGGCCGGATGTTGCGGGGAATCCACGCCGCGAACGCCTGCGCCAGGTCCCAAGGGTGCTTTGCGTCGCCGCTCAGGCTCTTCAACAGGTCGCGAACCTCCTTGCTGCGCGTCTGAATGCCCGGACTCTCGCCGAGGTACTGCTTGCCGAGCTCGGCAGGAACGGTTTGCTTCTGTGGGAACTGGTCGCGCTGGTAGTTGTGGTATTGCTTGTAAAGTGTCGCCTTGTAGCTGACCTTTGCGGAGATCGTTTGTCCCTTTGCGATTTGCGGCGCGTACAAATACAACTGCCGCGCGAACTCGCCCACGTCGCGGACCTCGGCTTCGCAGCCCTGGGTCTGCACCTGGCCGCCTTCGAGCTTCTGCTCGGGGCAATCGACCGGCAGCGGCGTGGTGGCCTTGATCTGTGTGCCGTAACCCTGGCCTGTCAGCTCGATGCCGACGTTGACGAGGTACGGGCGCGGTTCGAGATAGCCGGTCTCGCCTTGCGGAGGCTTGTTCCAGATCCATTTTCCATCGCCCACGACGGGAATAACGCTAAAGGCGGGAGGCGCGGGCATGGCCTCCGATTGCAGATCGCAATCGTTGCTCCCAAACGCCTTCATGCCGCCACAAACCGCAGCCCCGAGACCGAGTTTGAGAAAGCGACGACGATCCACGGATAGATTCCCACATCGCGAATGAACAACAAAGCGAGCAGGCCGAACCCTATCGGCCTTGCCCGCATGCCGGAACATCTCAGCAACAATCCAAACACCGTAATCTTGATCGGTGAAACTCCGCTTGTCAAGCGGCCGAGAATTGCCTGGACTCGGATTCGAGAGCCATTGCCGAGAATTGACACGCCCTCGCGAGCGACCTTATACAAACCCAAGAAACCGAATTGCAAATGTCCCAAACGGCCGTTCTTCTGCTTGACAACGCCCTCCTTTTGGACAAGACTAGTTGAGACTGGTAGTATAGAACCCTTTTTCTGATCGGAGGATACACGATGCGTTGTGTCGTATTGGGAATCGTTGTGGCGTTGGCGGGCCTGGTGGCGAGCGAGCGGGGGACCGCGGCCGAAGGAGGCAAGAAGGATCCGCAACTCGGCAAGGTGCGGCACGTGGTGCTCTTCAAGTTCAAGGAAGGGACCACGGCCGAGCAGGTGAAAATGGTCGAGGACGCCTTCCGCGCGCTGCCCGCGAAGATCCCTGAAATCGTGGAATTCGAGTGGGGCACCAACATCAGCCCGGAGAATCGCGCCCAGGGCTACACCCACTGCTTCCTGGTCACGTTCAACGACGCCAAGGCCCGCGACGCGTATCTCCCCCATCCGGCCCACAAGGCCTTTGGGAAGATCGCGGGTCCCTTTTTCGACAAGGTGCTGGTGATCGATTTCGTGGCGAAGGACTGAACCTCGATGAGACGCCAGATTTCCCGTATCCTTGTCGCGATCTGCTTGATCGTACCCTGCGGTGGGCGGCTTTCCGCCCTGGCAGCGGAGGGAACCTCCGACCGCAGCCTCCTGACTCTCGCCGACATCTTCGCGGGGAAGTTCGAAGCCGAGCCCTGGCGGCCTCCCTCGTGGCTGAAGACCAGCACCGGCTATTCGGTGCTGGAATTCTCGCCCACGCGGAGCGGCGGCGAGGACGTGGTGTCCTACGATGCGCCCTCGGGCTCGCGCCAGGTCCTTGTCGACGCCACCCGCCTGGTCCCCGCCGGTCAGGCGGCGCCGCTGCGGATCGACGACTACGCCTGGTCGAACGATGCGCGAAAGCTGTTGGTCTTCACCAATGCGCAGCGGGTCTGGCGGCAGAAGACGCGGGGCGACTACTGGCTGCTGGACCGCGACACGAACCGGCTGCGAAAGCTGGGCGGCGACGCCAGGCCGGCGACGATGATGTTTGCCACGCTTTCGCCGGGCGGCCGCCGCGTGGCCTATGTCTGCCGGAACAACCTCTTCGTGCAGGACCTGCGCGATTTCCAAGTCACGCAACTCACCAGCGACGGCAGCGACACCGTCGTTAACGGCACTTCCGACTGGGTCAACGAGGAGGAGTTCGACCTGCGCTGCGGATTTCGCTGGAGCCCTGATGGCAAGAAGATCGCCTATTGGAAGTTCGACACGTCGCAGGTCCGCACCTACCACCTTGTCAACGATACGGCTGGCCTGTATCCGGAGATCACTTCTTACAAGTACCCCAAAGTGGGCGAGACCAATTCGTCTTGCCGGGTCGGAGTGGTGGCATGCAGCGGCGGGCCCACCCGCTGGTTCGACACGAAGGTTGACCCGAGCGAATATTACATTCCGCGAATGGAGTGGTCGCCCGACTCCCGGCACGTTGTCTTTCAGCAGTTCAACCGGCTGCAGAACACGTGCCGCGTAATCCGCGGCGACGCGGCCACGGGCGAGACCCGCGTGATTTTCACCGACCGCGACGATGCCTGGGTCGACGCCATGGAAAAATGGCATTGGATCGAGAACGGCCGGCAATTTCTCTGGCTCAGCGAACGCGATGGTTGGCGGCACTTGTACGCCGTATCGAAATCGGGCAAGAAGGTCCGCTTGCTCACGCCCGGAGAGTTTGACGTCATCCGCCTTGTCGGGGTGGATGAGAAGCGGGGGTGCGTCTACTTCGATGCGTCGCCCGGAAACCCCACGCAGTGTTATCTGTACCGCGTGCCGTTGGATGGAAGCGGCCGGTTGACGCGCGTTACGCCCGCCGATCAGCGCGGCACGCACGAATATCATCTCTCCCCGGATGGCCGCTGGGCGTTCCACACGTTTTCGCACATGGGCCAACCGCCGCGGATCGAGCTGGTGGGCCTGCCGGAGCACAAGGTCTTGCGAACGGTGACCGAGAATGCGCCGCTGCGCGAGAAATTGAGTCGCCTGAAGCCCTGCCCGCACGAGTTTTTCCGCGTCGATATCGGCGGCGGCGTGCAACTGGATGCGTGGTGTATCAAGCCGCCGGACTTCAATCCGGCCCGGCGATACCCCGTGTTGATTTACGTCTACGGGGAACCGGCCGCGCAGACCGTCGTCGACCGTTGGGGCGGGAGCACAGACCGCTGGCACTGCTTTCTGGCCCAGCACGGATATCTCGTCGCCAGCATCGACAATCGCGGGACGAATGTTCCCCGCGGCCGCGCATGGCGCAAGAGCATCTACCGGCAAGTGGGCATCCTCGCCTCAGCCGACCAGGCCGCGGCCGTGCGGAAGATCATCCAGGAGCGGCCCTATGTCGATCCGCAGCGGATCGGGATCTGGGGGTGGAGCGGCGGCGGCACGATGAGCCTGAATGCCATCTTCCGTTATCCGGACCTCTACCGCACCGCCATGGCCGTGGCCTCTGTCAGCGATCAGCGGCTCTACGACACCATTTATCAGGAGCGGTACATGGGACTGCCCGACGACAACGCGGAGGGCTATAAGAACGGCTCGCCGATCACCTTCGCCCATCAGCTCCGCGGCAACCTGTTGCTCGTGCACGGCACGGGCGACGACAACTGCCATTATCAGGGCTGCGAACTGCTGGTCAACGAGCTCATCCGCCACGACAAGCCTTTCTCGATGATGGCCTATCCGAACCGCACGCACAGCATCCAGGAAGGGCCGAACACGCGTCTGCATCTTTTCCAGACGCTGACGCGCTATCTGCAGGAAAACCTTCCGCCGGGGCCAGCGGCCGCGCCGGCTCATCAATAACCGTACAGCGGTCCCCTACCCCAAGAAACCTCCCGTGCATCACTCACTCACGGCCTATATCCTCGGCGGCGCCGCGGCGCTGCTCATGGGGCTGGCCAAGACCGGCCTGCCGGGCATGTCGATCCCCGCAGTCCTGCTGATGGTCGAGGCCTTTCCCGACGACGCCAAGGCTTCGGTGGGGGCAATCATGCCGGCGATCTTGCTGGGCGACGTATTTGCCGTAGCCTGGTTTCACCGCCACGCCGATTGGTCGCGGCTGTGGGGCCTGACACCCTACGTGGCCGCCGGGATGGCGCTGGGCGCTTGGCTCCTGGCGAGGACCACCGGCAACGAGCTTCGCCCAATCCTCGGCTGGCTGGTGGCCACGTTCTTGCTGGTTGAGCTCTGCCGCCAGTACTGCCGCTGGGAGGCGGTGCCAGGCCAGTGGTGGTTTGCCGCCGCCATGGGCCTGGTGGCCGGCTTCGGCACGATGGTCGGCAACGCGGCCGGACCGGTGATGACCATCTATCTTATCAGCCGCGGGCTGCGGAAACAGGAGTTCATCGGCACCTGCGCATGGTTCTTCTTCATCGTCAACTTGAGCAAGCTGCCGATCATGTCCGGCCTGGGCATGCTGACCACCGACACCCTGGGCTTCGGCCTGATCGTGGCCTGCCTGGTGCCCGTGGGGTCGTTCCTTGGGATCTGGCTGCTGCGGATCATCCCGCAACGGCCCTTCGATGTGCTGGCTCTGTCGCTGGCCGGTCTGGCCGCGATACGATTGATTGTCGCGTAGTGGCGATTGCCGGCGTATCCAAGCGAATACCGCTACGTTATCGACCGTTTCAGAAAACAGACTGCCTTGCCGTATGTTGGCCCAGCCAAATCATCGAGCGAATCGTGCTCGATATCAATACCGCTTCCCAGTTTGCTCTCCCATCTTCCATCGGGTAATTGATGAGCCGCGTGACTGGGTGTTTGTGTTGCGGGATTCGAATAGAGGGCAATCTTCTCAAATCCCTTTTCCGGCGTCTCGCTATCGCAGACCACATATCCCCGGGTGCCGTAAGCGGCGATGAAAGCCTCAAGAGTTCCTTCTTGGGGAACACCTTCCGCCTCAGATGGCCAGTAGTCGCCGTCAACGCCTGGCCACCAGCGTTGCGATGTGTCATTCACCGCAAAGGCGAAGCAGTTATACTCCAACGTTGGTTTGCTCTTTTCGACAAAGGTGTTCCAATTGAGATTCGGAAAGTCCTTCTTCAGTAATAGGCCCTCGAGAATATCCATGTTGTTTAGCCCATTCAAGCCACGCGATTGTTTTTTCTTTGAGAGGAGACTGTGATGGAACCGGATCGACCCCCGTAAGCGTGCGAAGGGCCGCGAACCAGTCGTCCGACTCTCTCTCGAGTTCATCAAAGATGAGTGGCAGAACGTCCGGCCCCATCGCGATAATCTCCTGGTAAGCCGGATGAGAACACTTCTCGGTGATGTTCGACAAATGCATCGTGTCGTTTTTCCATAGTGCCGTCAGTTGGTGAAATCTACGGACCATCGGATCGTAGCGTTGTCGCCAACTCACTTGGCATGTACGAAGTAGCCCGGTCAATTCCTGTATCTTCTCCGTTAACTGGGCTTGAGTTTTTCCCTGTAGTTCCACCTGTTTCAAGAGTTGGACATGCGCCCCTAGCAGTTCCTCGACCGTAACCTTAAACTCCTGCGACGGCACTTCAGGAAATCTAGACCCAATCGCAGTTCCTTTGGCCATATTTTCATCGTCAGCCATGAACTATTCTCCTACGAATTGCACTCGATCTGCTTCTAAGATGGCCTTCTACCTTTATTATAACCCGCTTCTGGGGTTTCTCAACTATTCACGCCTGGGCCGTGGCAGCCGAACACGCCTGCCTCTGCCAAGCGGCCAGGCGTCAGCATTCCGGACGAAAACCCGCGCACGGCGGCCGGCTGACGCCGGGGAGTCGTTCCCGGCATTGATTCAGGGGGCAACGCGTCGTCCCCTGACGCTCCCTCATTTCCGCTCGGGCGGAAACGGCTCATCCTTGACGTACGCGGTCCCCTGAAACAAGGCAATCAACTCGCCGGCATTGTCGGTGACGCGCACTGTACAGGTAGAAATCTTTCGGCTGCGGGCAACCTCAGTCGCCTCGGCGTACAGGGTGCCAGAGCGCGTTGCCCTCAGGAAAGAAAGGTTCGTGCTGACTGCCACCGCCACCTTGCCGGCGGAATTGCAAGCCATCGCAAAGGCCAAATCGGCCAGGGTGAAGATCGCTCCCCCTTGAACAATCCCTACGCTGTTCAGGTGCCGGTCTTCAATCTCCAGGCTCGTCCGGGCGAAACCGAGACGCAGCTCAACCAACCGCATTCCGCTGGACGCCGCGAAGCGGTCGTTCTCGAAATAGCGCTTGATGACGTCAAGCTCGTTGGACATGGTTCTTCGGACTTCCGCTTGTAATCAGCGGCCCGCGGGCAGGGCAGGAGCCGGGTCCGCAGGCGGCGCCGGCAACGGAGGCGGCGCGGGATAGGTCGGGGTCTGATACGTCGGCGCCGGTGCTGGAGGCGACGGCGTATAGTAGTACTGCTCGGGCGCAGGAGCCGGTTGCTGGTAGACCGGGCCTCCTGGCGCGTAGGTCGGCGCCGGCTGCACATAGACCGGCGCAGGTTGGACGTAGTAAACCGGGCGGGGATAGTAGTACGGGTTCGGATAGCCGTAGTAGTATGGGTACGGGTACGGGTAGGGTGGGTAGGCCGGACCAACTCCAACTCCAATGCCAATCGGTATCCCAATCCCGATTCGCACCCCTCCCGCCTGCACCGGCGACCACGCAAGAGCCGCCATGGCCAGAAAGACCAACCAGAACAATGCCGTTTTCGCTCGCATGACAAAACCTCCTCAAATGGCGTCTTGAATTCCTAAGCTCCGCCGTCGGATCGGATCGTACCGCCGTTTGGAAACCTGGTAAATGCCAGTTCTTATTATCGGCAAGAATTGCCGATCGGCATAATGTTCAGCGGCTTCGTGACATTAGGGCGATTGACCCTAACCCGGAATATTCACCCCACGTTTGTAACCCGAAGCGGGCACCATGTACTCATGGTCGGCGAGGGCGGCGCAACGACTTGTCCTCGCTAACGCTTTGGGTTACGACGGCACACTGTGCCGTGATCGCCGGACCGTGAATAATCCGGGCTAACGGCCTTACTCGTAATCGATGGAAAGCGAAATCAGTCGCCGCGTGGCCTCATCCCGCACGAACACGACAATCTTGTCTTGCTGCTGGGCTTCTTCATACTGCTTCTCCAGCATGGCTTGCGACCGCTCGCTCAACGTAGCCTTGTACTGCAGGTAAGGATTGGCGTAAATCCGCTCCTCCTGAACGTGGAACAACATCACGGGCCGATCCTCTTCGTGCAGTCGGTAGGCCCCGCGGATGCTCTCTTGGATTTCCAACGCCATATCGACCAAATCACTGTTCCCGGCGTTTGACGGGCTGGCGGTTGGCTTCTTCTTGCTTCTTGCCACCATTGCTCTCCGAGAGGATCTCCAGGTCGCTATAGATCGCCAATGCCGTCGTCTCCCTACTGCTGTTATCCTGTCGACATAGGCATCGGATCAAGAGGTCAGCATAACCGAAGGGATACGCATTGGAAAGCCCCTGGGGGAGAACCGCAAAGTCTGGCGCACGATTACCGTAAGGTGGGACCAGGTCCGCGATAATGCTGTGGGGCCGACACTTCGGGGAATAATTGCCCGGCTTCGAGTATCTAAGAAGCAGATCGACTTGTAGGGACCCGTCCAAGAACGACTTGCAGTGCAGCGAGCCTGCCCTGCGCAGCCGGGACGGCCGCACCACAAAGAGAAAACGAGGTGAACGATGCGCTGGGTAGTGCCTTGGTGTTTGGTCGCGGTCGTGGTGGCGGTGGCGGGCTGTGGCGTAGAGAAGAAGTCGGCGGCTCCCCTCAATCCGACCCAAAGAAGCGACAAGCCGGCCGCGGAAAGTCTGGCTTCCCCGTCAGAATCCGTTGCGGGAGACAAGGCCAAATCGCCTCAGCCGCCCGCCGCCGAGGCCCTGCCGCGCAAAATCATTTACACGGCCACGGTCAAGCTGGTTGTCGAGCTTTTCGACCCGGTTCCCGATCGCGTCGACGCCCTGGTGGACCGTTTCGGCGCCTATGTGGCCCGTTCTCAGATTACCGGATCGGCCGGTTCGCCCCGCCACGGGGAGTGGACCATTCGCGTGCCGGCCGATCGCTATCGGGCGTTTCTCGCCGCCGCCAGGGCAATTGGCCGGGACCAGAACGTCAGTTCCAACTCCCAAGACGTCACCGAAGAGTATTACGACGTCGAGGCCCGCATCCGCAACAAGCAGCAGGAAGAGACCCGCTTGTTGGATCTCGTCGCCAAGGCCGCGAGCAGGCTCGACGAGGTGCTGACCCTGGAGCGCGAGCTTAGCCGCGTGCGGGGAGAGATCGAGCAGATGCAGGGGCGGCTGCAGGTCCTCGGCAGCCTGACGACGATGAGCACCGTGAATCTGGACGTGAGCGAGATCAAGGACTACGTTCCGGAGGAGCCGGTCGGCTATGTCACGCGGGTCCGCCGCGCATGGGACGGATCCACGTCTGTGCTGCTTTCCACGGCACAAGCCTTGTCGATTCTGTTGGTGGCCCTGTTTCCCTGGATCGGGATTCTCCTGGTGCCTGTGCTCGTGGTATTCCTCGTGCTGCGAAGCCGTTCGGGGCGAAAACGCGTATGAGCGGACACGATTGGCCTTTCCGCTGCGTTGCCGATAGAATTGGGTGCCCGCTGTGTGCCGGTCGTCTTTGAAATCTCACGGCCCGGCGGTAACCCTGTTGAATATCCCATGGCCGGCCCCGAGTTGATCATTTACCAAGACCCCGAGGAACTGGCCGCCGGCGCCGCGGAGCGGATTCTCCGGGCGGCGGCCGAAAGCATCGCCGCGCGGGGCCGGTTCACGCTCTGCCTGACCGGCGGATCAACGCCGCGAAAAACGTACGCGCTTCTCGCGCAGCAGCACGGTTCAGCAGCCGGTACGCGTCACGTTTCGCCAGACACCGAGCTTCCCGCGGAGGGTGAGGAGTATGATCTCTGGCCGCGGACTTTCCTGTTTTTTGGCGACGAGCGTTTCGTCCCGGCCGACGATGATCGCAGCAACGATAAAATGGTCCGCGAATCGCTCTTGGAAAATGCACCGATTGCCGCCGACCACGTTTTCGCCATACCCACTTACCTGCCGACTCCGCAGCAAGCGGCCGAAGCGTATGCCCAGACGCTGAAGACCTTTTTCGGCGGTGTCGCCTGGCCGGAGTTCGACCTGGTGCTTCTAGGTCTGGGCGAAGACGGGCACACCGCCTCGCTCTTCCCGGGTTCCGCGGCCCTGCGGGTGACGGATCGCTGGGTGACCTCCAGCCCGCCCGGCACGCTTCCCCCGCCCGTCGATCGGGTGACCCTGACTTTCCCGGTGTTCAACGCGGCCCGGCAGGTCATGTTCCTGGTCAGCGGCGCGAACAAGGCCGAGGCCCTTGCCGACGTTTATCAGGGCTGGGTCTCGGTCGATCAGCGACCTGCCGCAGGTATTCGCCCAGCAAGCGGGAGCACGATCTGGCTGGTCGATCGGGCGGCCAGTAGGTCCCTTTTGCCGAAAGGTACGAATGTGCTATGACCCAGTCGAGGGCCCAAAGTTTTTCGAGCGATTTGGACCACAATAGTCCCTTCCGGCAGGAGGGACCTGCTTGCCGCACTCTTGACGTTTTGGGGGCTGGTTGAAAAGAATTACGCATCCACACGAAAGGAATATACGATGTCCACGGTTTACGCATCCGTCCATACCGAGCCGCAGGTTTCCTCTGATTCTGGGGTCTTGCCGATCGGTCAGAAGCCGCTCGTGCAGCCAGCGGTGATGGTGATCTTCGGCGCCACCGGCGACCTGACGGCCCGGAAACTCCTGCCTGCGTTGTTGAGTCTAGACCAAGGCGGGTACCTCCCGGCAGAGTTGGCGATCATCGGCGTCGGCCGGCGCGTGAAGACCGACGATCAGTTCCGCGACGACGTCCGGCAGGCCCTGGCGAAGTTCCGTCCCGACTCGGCAGCGGAATCCAATATGCTGCAGGAGTTTCTCGCACGGCTCTTCTATCACCGCGCCGATTTCGGCAACCTGGAAGGCATGCACTCTCTGCGGCAGCGGATCGAGGACCTGGAACGCCAGCGGCGGCTGCCCGGCAACCGTCTCTTCTACCTGGCCACCGATCCCGATTTCTTCGCCCCCGTCATTGACAGTCTCTCGAGTGCCGGCATGGCGGCCGAGCCCGACGGCCAGGCCTGGATACGCGTGGTAATCGAGAAGCCGTTCGGCCGCGACCTGACGACCGCTCGAGCATTGAACGTTCACATCCTCAAGCAGCTCCACGAGCATCAGATCTACCGCATCGACCACTACCTGGGCAAGGAAACCGTGCAGAACCTGCTGGCCTTCCGCTTCGGCAATGCGATCTTCGAGCCGCTGTTGAACCGGCAGTTCGTCGATCACATCCAGATCACGGCCGCGGAGACCGTGGGCATGGAAGGGCGCCGCGGGGCCTTCTACGATCGCGCCGGGGCGCTTCGCGACGTGGTGCAGAACCACTTGCTGCAAATCCTCGCGCTGGTGGCCATGGAACCGCCGGCCACGATGAAGGCCCGCGACATCAGCGATGCCAAGTTGAAAGTGCTGCGGCAGTTGCCCGCCTGGATCGATTCGCAGGTAGCCCGCCACGTGGTGCGGGCCCAGTACGAGGCCGGCACGGTCAAAGGCCGGCCCGTGGTCGGTTACCGGCAGGAAGAGGGCGTGGCCGCGGATTCGGTCACGGAGACCTATGTGGCCCTCCGCGCCACGGTGGAAAGCTGGCGCTGGTCCGGCGTGCCCTTCCTGCTGCGGACGGGCAAGTGCCTGGCCCGGCGGGTGACGGAAGTGGCCGTCCATTTCAAGCAGCCGCCGCTGAGCCTGTTTCGCACGGTGGAGTGCGAGGGCGACCAGTGCGATCTGGCCGCCGCGCGGCCCAACGTGATCTCCTTCCGCATCCAGCCCAACGAAGGCATCCACTTGACCTTCTCCACGAAGCGGCCGGGGATGAACATCGACTTGCAGGCCATGCAGATGGATTTCGACTACGGCCAGTCGTTCAGCAAGTCGCTGCCCGAGGCCTACGAACGGCTGTTGTTGGATGCCTTGCGGGGCGACCGCACGCTGTTCATGAACGCCGACGAGGTCGAGGCCGCCTGGGAGTTCGCCACGCCGATTCTCACCGCCTGGGAGGACGCCGGGAGCAAGGGCCTGGCCACCTATGTTGCCGGAAGCTGGGGGCCGCGCGAGGCCGATTGCTTGACCAATGGCTGTTGCGCCCCCTGGCGGCAACCGTGATGCGGATCGCAGAGTTGTAGGCCGGAACAAGCTTGCGCAGTTCCGGCATTAGGGCCGGCGCATCAATAACTGTCGTGTTTTCCAATGTAGTCCGCACACGCCGTGTGCGGAAACCGGCACACGGCGTGTGCCTGCTACTGACACGTAATGATTCGCCGGTCCTTAGCGTCTGCGGCTTCGCGAAAAAAACACGCACGGGGGACGATCCGCATTGGATCGCCAGGGGCCAATACATGCCGGAACTGCGCACGCTTGTTCCGGCCTGCGCGGCTACTACTTCCGCGGCGCCGATACTCGCACGGACAGATCGTCCCAGTCTTCTACTTCCCCCTCTTTGCGATCGTCGTAGCCCTTGCCGCCGTCGTCCTTGCCGTTGCGACCGACGCTGTAGAGCAGATAGCCGCCGCCTTCCTGCCGGTAGTGCAGATCGGAGGCATTGAAGATGTCCTTGGGCACTTCGGCGACGTACTTCGGCACGAGGTCCGCGAGCTTCTCCGGGTACGTGCCGCGGTCGGCGTGATAAGCGGCCACGGCGAAGGCGAGCCTGGTCACCTCGAACTGCATGGTCCCGCGGTCCTCGGCGCCGACGGCCGCCCCGACCGCCGGCAGAAGCAGGGACACGAACATCTGGCCGATCCGCTCTGAAAGCGCCGACCGCGGGTTGCCCAGCATCGACAGGCCCTGCGATTTCCAATCCTTGGCCTTGGCAGCCAGCTTCTTAAGTTCGCCTTCGATCTTGTCCATCGCCGCCGCGCGCTCGGCCCGTACGGGCTTGCCGCAGGCTTCGGCCATCCGATCGTACCAGGAATTGCCCATGCGCAGAATCTGGTCCCAATCGATCATCATCCTGGCCGCCGAGTCCGCCAGCATATCGAACAACCCCTCGGGTTTGGCGGGGCCGCTCAATCCGCTCATGGCGCGGAACCCGTCACGGGCAATCATGCCTACGCAGTCCAGGAACATGAACCGCTCGGCCACGTTGATCTTGTCAACCATCTTGGGCAGCGGAGGCAGCTTGTCGAGGTCGGCCCGCATCCTGGCAATCTGGGCCGGAGTGAGCCGCGCCTGCAACAACCCCTGGTCGCCGCCACAGGCCAGCCTGTCCATGGCAATGGCGACCAACGCGTCGATCAACGTCGATCCCTGGCCCACGAGTCTCGCCAGGCGGTGGCAGGCCAGCAGGTCCGCCCAGGCCTCGTCCAGCTTGCCTTCGTCCACGCGGAGCATCGCGCGTGCCGTCAAAACCCGCGCAGCCTCTCGGTACTGGTTCAACTGCGGCAAGAGGGCCGCGAGCACGCTGCCATTCTCGGGATAGAGCGGATCGTACCGCCGCGGACGTTTCGAGGCCTCGACCAATAATGCCAACGGTTTCTCGTTGGCGGCCAGCCAGCCGGCCAGCAGCGGGAACTCCTTCTTCGACCAGGCCCGCTTCATGGCCGGGGTCACTTGCGCGGTATAGATGTCTTGCCCTTGCTTTTCCTCTTCTCCCGTGACGGGCCTTCCCGCGTCTTTGGATGCCTTGGCGTACTTGTCGGCATCGACGTAATAGTCGCCTTTCTCCGGGAGCGGCCCGATGCCGAGCAGCCGGAAATACTCGTCGCGATACTGCGGGCCGATCTCGCCTGGCCCCATGGCCTTCAGGAAGGGCACGGCGGCGTTGTTCTCGGGCGTCACGCCCTCGCGGAGACGCTGATTCAACGCGGCCACGTAGTTGACGTACCCATCGCTGCGCAAGGGCTCGGTGATGTAGGTCGTCTCTTTGGAAATCGTCATGGCGACGCGCGGTTTCTGCGCCGCTTGTGCCTCCGCCTTTTCCGTGACCCGCAAGCGGGTGCCCCGGTCCTTGCCGAGGTGCCGGGCAAAGAAGTCGTCGATGAGCTTGCGGCTCTCCGGGCTGCCGAATCCCGGCCCTCCGTGCTTATTGCCTTTGACGACTTGCAGCGTGACCTCCACGCCCGCCTTCTTCAAGGCCGCGGCGAGCGCCTCGCTCTGGGCCAGCGGCACCACGTCGTCCTGGTCGCCGTGCATGATCAGGAAAGGCGCCGAGTCCTTGCTGACGTAGGTCAACGGGCTGGCCTTGCGGGCTTTCTCCGGATTCTCCTGGACGGGGCCGCCGATGAGTTGCGCCACAGGCGTGTCGGGCTGGTCGGCCTGCCTGCCCATCGTCGCCAGGTTCGCGGGACCGAACCAGTCGACGACGCACTGCACCCGGCTCGACTGATCGAGGTTCCCGCCCGTGCCGTCAAGATCCTTGACGTTGCCGGTGGTGCCGAGCATGGCGACCAGGTGGCCGCCGGCCGATTCCCCCCAGACGCCGATATGGTCCGGGTCGAGGTGGTGTTTGGCGGCATTGGCCCTCAGCCAGCGGATGGCCGCTTTGCAGTCTTCGATTTGGGCCGGGAAGACGGCATGTTGGCTCAGTCGATAGTTGATGCTGGCCACGGCGTAGCCTTTGCCAACCAGGTAGACGGCGGGGCAGCGGTCTTTGTTGCCCGCCCGCCAGGCCCCGCCGTGGATCCAGACCACCAGCGGCAGCCGGCCTTCCGCCTTTTCGGGCAGATAGAGATCAAGGCGGTTCCGCTCGTGGCCGCCCTCGACGTAGGACAGATCACGCAGGACCTTGACGCCCTCAGGGAGCTTCGGCTCAGCCGGCTGCTTCGCTCGCTCCTGGGCGTCCACCAGATTCACCCACGCCAGCACGGATGCCAGCCCGATCGCCCAAATGCAACTTCGTCTCATCTTCTCCTCCCGGCCGGCTACCCGGCCCAAGTCTTAGAACCTTGAAGTCCCGATACACCTTCCATCCAGGATACGCTGTTCGGGGCCGATCTGCCAGCGGTCGCGCCGGAGGAGTGCTCGGAGGCGCACGCGACGGCTACGATTCAGACGTAAGCGGCCTCGGCGCGACCCAAGTAGGGTGGGCCGAGTGAAACGAGCGTTCTTGGTGGGACTCGTAGAACTCGGCCCATCCTACGGGCACCTCCCTAAATGACCTTTCGCAATCCTGGGACGCAGATGCGTGTAGGGTCGGACGGCGGGCACCGACGGGCACCGTGCGTAGCCCGGTCGGCTTGGTCGCCGACGCGCTGGTGGGCCGGCGGTCGCGGTCTACCGTTATTTCTCAACCACCCGCCAGAATATCAAGTACGTCAGGCTTTCCAGCCTGACCTCGTCCGGTTTTCTGTCAGGCTGGAAAGCCTGACCTACATCGTTTTGTAATCTTAGCGGGTCATTCTTATTTCTGCGTCGGTCAAGAATTGAAGGTTGACCGGTTTGCGACGGCCCACCATGATTGGCACGACCTTGTCCCACCCGGACACCGTCGAGCGTCCCAGAATCGCGAAAGGTCGTTTAGCGTGGCAGCCCATCATATAACCCCAATAGATTATATAAATACAACCAGATGGGTGGGTATTGCCCTTCGGATGCAACAAAATGCAACGAAATGCAACACTTTTTCAATGTCTTCCGTCGGTCGTTCCTGGCGACCCGCTTGCGGGTACCCCGAGGACTATTGTGCGTCCGGCCGCTGGACAACTCCGGGTCTTCTCCTCGATCGTCGCACATGAGTCACTTGAGATTTTGAGGGCGAGTGATCAAGAAGCCATTTTCTGGGCGCGGGCTTTGGCCGTTACCGCGACGCAGGCAAGGAACGTCGCGCGGGACATGTGTACGTCTGTATTGTAGTATACCAATGTTTCCATCGCGTGTCAATACCCGGATCGCTCTTCAGCGCGGAATTTATTCGGTTGTTTTGTCTTTTCCTTTGCAAACGGAACAAATTCCGTTTTTGCGAAGCAGCCCCTTGACACGAGATGTGTACTTATGTATACTCTAGGAATGCGATTATCCGGGACCGTTGCCCTGGCGGCCAGGGGCCGCCGGGAGACAGCCGGTCCGCTCACTCTTGGAAGGAGATTCCCCATGCCGTGCAACGAAACGCAAGAACCTGCAACCCTGGAGAGCCTCACGCCGGCCAAGATCCTAGCCGTTGAGGCGATGCTTGCCGGCAAGACGATCACCGCCGCCGCGGCAGCGGCCGGTGTCGATCGCGGCACCGTCCACCGCTGGCTGCACAACGACTTCGCTTTCCAGGCGGAGTGGAACCTTCGCCGCCGCGAAATGCGCCGCGCCACGTGCGGCAGTCTGGAGCGCCTGGCGGCAAAAGCCGCCGGCTGCATTGAAAAGGCGATCGATGAAGGCGACGTCAAAGCCGCCCTGGAAATCTTGAATCGTTTGCGACTCTTCGCTCCCGATCCCATCGGCTCGGACGACCCCGCGGAACTCGCCCAGAACGCCGCGGACTGTGAAGAGGAAAACCGAATGTGGGCCGACGAGGAAGAGTCGTGAGCCATACGCTGGCTACGCCGGGCCGGGTGGCCCTGCCCAAGTAGACTAGGATTCCCAAGAATCCCGCTACTGAGTCCTGGCAACGCGAAACCAACCACAGTAATCGGTTCATAATGCACCTTCTCTCGCCTCGCGAGCGGTCAGCAGCACCATGTCCGGCCGGGGGGCCGGGGCGTCAGGGGGAGCGGCGGGCGGCCAGACGGCGCCGGGCGGCTTCGAGCTGCTTCCGCTCGGCCTTGTCCCGACGCTCTTCCACCCGGTACTGTCGGACCGCCTCCGGATGGCTTTGCTTCCAGACATCCGGCAGCAGCCGGTGGTAATCGGTGCAGCCCGCCAGCAACTGGTCCAGCACGTCCTTGAGATAGGTCCGGACGTCCAGGTCGTGCCGCCGCGCACTGCTCACAAGCGTCATCATCCGCGCGCTCTGCTCGCCTCCCGCCATGCTGCAGACGAACAGCCACGCCTTGCGGCCCATCGCCACCTGCTTCATCAACTGCTCGACCAGATTGTTGTCGATCGGGATGCGGCCGTCCCGCACGTAGACGTTGAGCTCCTTCCAGTGGTTGCGGATGTACCGCAACGCCTCCGCGAAGTCGCTCTTGGGCAACACGTCCTGCAAGGGCCTGGTGTCCAGCCAACCGCGGATCGCCTCCAGCACCACCGTCGATTCCCGCTCGCGCAGCGTCTGACGGTCTTGCCAGGAAAGGTCCTTCCCGCGGGTCTCGATGTCGTACAACGCCTGGATCATGCCCAGCAGCACTTCGCATTCCTTGGGGTACGTCTCGGCCTCCACCACCTTGCGCCGCGCGTGCGACCAGCAGGCGGAGAACGTCAAGCGGTCGTCGCTGTGAATCACGACGCTCAAGTTGCCCGAGAAGCAATCTCCTTGCACAGTGCAGCGGCTGTTGCGGAAGAAGTCGTCCGGCCCGTCGCGGTGCCGCGATACGCGGAAGTCGAAGATGTTGTACGGCGCCGAGTAGAGCCCCATGTAGCCCCACATCTTCGCCAGCAGACTCGAGTCGCCCTTGGCCCGCGTCTCGGCGATCTTCTCCGCCAGACGCAGGCTCTTCGCATCGCCGGGAACGGCCAGCGGCGGATCCCTCGGCAGGAGCATGCGGCAACTGGTGTCGTCGATGCCGACGCCCACGTCCTGCTGCACCAGGCGAGTCATGTACACCACCAGCGGCATGGTCACGAAATCAACCTGGCCCACCAGGTTCAGCAGCGTCGAGCGGCTGGGCGTCCAGCCGCTGCTGGCGAAGAGGTCCTGGTGCCGGTAGATCGGCAGGTGTTGGAACCACTTGGCATCGACTACCGCCGCGGCCACACTGGTGTCGTAACGGTCGCCTTCCACCAGCGAAGTCGGACGCGGCGGAGAGGCGATGCCGCAGTCGGGATGGCCCTCGCAGGCAAACTTCGGATACAGCTTGGCCAGTACGTACAGCTTCGGCGGTTCGTAGATCAGCGTCTCGGTCTTGTCATAGCCGATCACTTTCCGCTCGCCGTGCGTCGCGCAATTCTTTAACGTCTCATCCGCTTCGACGATCTCTTCTCTTCGCGGCAGATGCGCGGGCAGCGATTCGTCCCGCTTCTTCCTGGCGGCGGTCCGTTTGACCGTGTAGGTCTGCACGATCGTGGCGGCCTGGGCCTCCGCTTCTGCCCGGGCCGCCTGGAACTCCTCGCTGTTCTCGAAGGGCAGAATGGCCTGGTTCTCGGCCGGGAGGATCCGTTTCTCGCTGCGATGGCCGTTGACGAGATGGCTCAAGAGCTTCCGCATCTTCTCCATCTCGGTCGTGAGCTCTTCGAGATTCCCGGCCTGCGATGCGATCGTTGCCTCAAGCGAAGCAATGGTTGCCTCAAGCGAAGCGATCGTCGCCGCCTGCCTTTGCAGCGACGCATGGCAATTCTCGATATCGTGGGGAAGCTCGCTGATCGTCATGGAATCAATGATACCATGATCGTCCGCAAGCACAAGAGCATATCCATGCAAATCGGAATAATTCCGAAACTATTTGTCACGACGCGATCGGCAGGCGCTCGTTTACGCACCAACCGGCTGCGGGCTTCTGCGACTGGCCGCCTCCGGCGCGTAGCGCGGCCGGCGTTTCACGCTCGTCAGTTCGATCCCCGAGAGCAACAGCGCCAGATCGGTGGCGTCGATCTCCAACTGCGCGGCCTCCGGCGGACACCGCGGTCTCTGGAAGGTGCCGCGTTCCAACCGCTTCATCCAGATCGCCATGCCGTCCCGATCCCAGTGGATCAGCTTGATCCGATCCCGGCGGCGGTTGAGAAACACGAACACGTCGCCGGCACGGATGTCGCGGCGGAATTCCGACTGTACGATCGCGTGCAGCCCGTCAAAGCTCTTCCGCATGTCGGCCGGCTTGGCATAGAGGTAGATCTTGGTCTGTCCCAAGGGAGACAGCAGCGTGGAGGAGAGCACGGCCGTGATTCTCCGCTTACGCCCTGACGACCACTTCCTGGAACGCCCCGCCGCGCTGCTCGCCGGCCTTGGCAAAGCAGTTGGCGAGGCAACGGATTGCCTCCAGGCAGTCCGCCGGAACCCAGACCTCCATGCCGGTCTTCCAACGGAAACGCACCACGGCTTGCCGCCCGTGGCGGGCTGTTGTGGGCGTGGCCGAAGCGCGGCCGGCCGGCAACGCTTGTTCGCTGCGTGGTGGCACTGTGGCCGAGGCCGGTCTCAATCGCTTGGCCCAATAGTAAAAATTGTTCGTCGACACCCGCTCTCGCTCGCAGAACCGGGCCACAGAAAGGCCGCTGGAACGATATCTTGCAAACCTCGCCTGCCACGCCCGTCGTTTCTCTGCATCCCCTGAACCCGTCATGTTCCCACTCCCAAGTGTGAAAAAGGCGGGGCCGAACGTCGGTCCCCCTCAACACTACACCCGGAAACGCGCCCCTGCCGGGGAACTGGCGGATGGCAGTCACGTACGCTCACCTCGCCTCGGCCAACGGTGGGCGTTCCCGACGGCGTAGCTGGCCGCGAAGCGGCACCGCGGGAACGCTCCTGCTGGCCGCGACAAGTTTCACTTCCCCTTGTAACCGAGCTTCCTGGCTTGGGCGAAATCGGCTTCCGCTTTGGCCTTATCGCCCTTCTTGAAATACGCCTGGCCCCGGTTTTGATAAGCATAGACCTCTTTCGGGTTGAGCCGAATGAGTTCACTGTAGTCGGCAATCGCCCTATCGTAGTCGCTTTTTGCCGCGTAGGCATCTCCGCGGATGAAGAATGCCTTCTCGTAGTGAGGTTCGAGCTGGATGGCCTTGGTGCAGTCGGCAATCGCCCTGTCGTGTTCGCCCGTCTTCTCGTAGGCCCCGCCGCGATTGCTATACGCCAACGCACATTTCGGGTCCAAACGGATGGCCTGCGTGGAGTCGGCAATGGCTTTGTCGAAGTTGCCCTTCTGAGCGTAGGCGGCTCCCCGGTTGCAATAAGCAATGACATTTGGGTCGAGCCGAATGGCGTCGGTGTAGTCGGCAATCGCCTTGTCGAAATCGCCCATGTTCCCGTGGGCGATGCCCCGATAGTTATACGCCAGGGCGTATTTCGGGTTCAGACGAACAGCCTCGTTGAAGTCGACAATCGCCTTGTCAACAGCACCCCTATTGTTAAAAACGCCGCCCCGGTAGGTATACGCCACGGCATCTTTTGGATCGAGCCGAATGGCCTCGGTGTAGTCGGCGATTGCTTTGTCGTATTCACCCTTGCTCTCGAAGGCCCAGCCCCGGTTGTAGTACGCCTCGGCTTTTTTCGGATCGAGCCGGATGGCCTCGTTGTAATCGGCAATCGCCTTGTCGTAATCGGCTTTACCTTCGTATGCTTTACCACGCCACATATATGCATCGGCGTCCCTGGGGTTGAGCCGGATGGCCTCCGTGTAATCGGCAATCGCTTTGTCGTATTCGCGCTTGCTTGCGTAGGCACAGCCACGGTTGTCGTAGGTGTCAGCATCTTTCGGGTTGAGCCGCATGGCCTCGGTATAGTCGGCAATTGCCTTGTCGTACTCGCCCCTGCTCCCATAGGCACTGCCCCGGTTATAGTGGGCATTGACGTGTTTTGGATTTAGCCGGATGGCCTCGGTGTAATCGGCAATTTCCTTGTCGTGGTCGCCCTGGTCCCCATAGGCACTGCCCCGGTTGTAGTACGCCTCGGCGACTTTCGGGTTGAGCCGAATGGCCTCGGTGTAATCGGCAATCGCCTTGTCGAGTTCGCCTTTGTGCTGGCAGGCGTTGCCCCGGTTGTAGTACGCGATGGCGTCTTTCGGGTTGAGCCGAATGGCCTCGGTGTAATCGGCAATCGCCTTGTCGTGGTTGCCCTTGTCCCCATAGGCACTGCCCCGGTTGTAGTACGCGATGGCGTCTTTCGGGTTGAGCCGAATGGCCTCGGTGTAATCGGCAATCGCCTTGTCGAGTTCGCCTTTGTGCTGGCAGGCGTTGCCCCGTCCCACATATGCTTCGGCATATCTCGGGTTGAGCCGAATGGCCTCGGTGTAATCGGCAATCGCCTTGTCGAGTTCGCCTTTCTGCTGGTAGGCGTTGCCCCGTCCCACATATGTTTCGGCATATCTCGGGTTCAGCCGGATGGCCTCGCTACAGTCGGCAATCGCCTTGTCGAGTTCGCCTTTCTGCTGGTAGGCGTTGCCCCGTCCCACATATGCTACGGCATATCTCGGGTTGAGCCGGATGGCCTCGCTACAGTCGGCAACCGCCTTGTCGTATTCACCCTTCGCTCCGTAGGCGGCACCCCGGCCACAATACGCCTCCGCATCTTTCGGTGTGAGTCGCACGGCCTCGGTCAAGTCGGCAATGGCCTTGTCGTAGTCGCTCTTGCTCCCATAGGCAGTGCCGCGGTCGATATAGATCGCGGCCTTCTCCTCGCTTGTCGCTGCCTGCTTCTGCATTATCGCAAACAGCTTGCTCGCCTGTTCATTTTCGCCTTTCGCAACCAATAACTTCAGGAGTATTAAGTCGTACGTATGTTCGTAACTCCTCCAATAGGCCGCCCGCTTGTCTACATGGGACAAAAGAAGGTTTTCGCGGGAATCCGATCGACCGGCGACGTACCATGATTGCGGATCGGTTGGCAAGTGTTGTTCTCTTGCCCAAGGCAGGAATACGTGGATGTAGAAAGCTCGGGTTTTTTCGGCGGCACGAGACTCGCACTCAACTATCTTGGCGACGAATGTTTCTTTCGTCAGTTGCCCTGCGGCGGCCGCCTGGATGAGTCGTTGGAAGTCCTGGGCGTTGGCGATATTGTACAACTCGAATACCGCCTTGCTCCACATGCTCTCGAACGACTGCTCTTTGCCCTTTTGCACCCCATCGCAATATGTTCTACGTATCCGAATCCGTCCCGATCTCTCGGTCGTTGGAGACTGGTTGTCGGCATCACATAGAGCCGGTTCAGAGGCATCCCAGAGAAATCGTTCGTGTAAATCCTCGCCCGCGAACTTGCGTGCCGCCCATCGATACAATACTGCGGCTTTCTCGCCATATTGTGCCATCGCCGGCCGGTCTCGCAGCAGTTGACGTACTTGCTGCTCGCCGTGCTGAATTGCTGCCTCCGTAAGCGTCTGCCCGGGCAAGGTCTCGAACTTTGCCGCCGGATCATGCGGATCAAGCCGAACCGCCGTCTGAAGATCGGCGATGCCTCCCTCATAATCTCCGCGGCGAATCCGTATCGCACCACGTGCTTCATAATAGCAAGGACGTTTTGGGCCCAGTCTCACCGCCGCGTCCAAGTCGGCAATCGCCTTGTCGTGGTCGCCCTTGCACTCGTAGGTCCAGCCACGGCTGCAATACGCCTCGGCCAAATTCGGGTTGAGCCGGATGGCTGCGGTGAAGTCGGCGACGGCCTTTTCGTAATCGCGTTTATTACCAAAGGCAGAACCTCGTGCGGCATACGCCGTGGCATCTTTTTGATCGAGCCGGATGGCCTCGGTGAAGTTGACAATCGCCTTGTCATACTCGCCTTCCTTCACGTAGACAATGCCACGGTTGTAGTACGCTTTGGCGTCTTTCGGGTTGAGCCGAATGACCTCGGAGCAGTCGGCAATTGCCTCGTGTTGGTCGCCCTTCATGGTGAAAGCGAATGCTCGACCAGAATACGCGTTGGCATAGCCGGGTTTGAGCCGAATGGCCTCGCTGCAATCGGCAATCGCCTTGTCGTATTCACCCTTGCCGCTAAAGGCCCCGGCACGGTAGAAGTACGCCTCCGCGTTCTTCGGGTCGAGCCGAATCAGCTCGGAGAACGCAGCAATCGCCGCATCATAATCCCCTTTGTCGAAGCTGGCCTTGCCCTTCTGCAAGGCTTCCTTCGTTGCGTCCGCACCTGCCGCCACACTCGGCAGCAAGAGAAGTCCAATGAACGCCGCCGTCCAGAATCTGCATGGTTTCATGTTCGCCTCCCACACAATTCGGTCATAACTGCCAGTATAGCACGGCCAGCGACGGCATGGACCAGCCCGGCATCGAGCCGAAACGACGGGCCACTGGCGTCTGGACTTCTGCGCGCACGAAACCGCGGCAAACATCAACGAGAAGTTCGGGCGAGCCGCAGGCATGCTTCTTTCAGGTGGGACGGTTAGCCCTGCGTGCCGGGAGAATAGCCGTCACTATACGTATATTCTCAAACTGTAGACGCCACTACCGGGCTTGCCCCGGTAGAGCGATGATTGGCCAGCTAGAACGCCGCCTCACAACCCCTTTCGCAGTTTCCGCCGACGGTCGCGTGGTGCCCGCCGCCCGGCGCGGCGGGCACCACGCGACCGTCGGCGGAAACTGCGAGGTTCGCGGGGGATACGCGCGTTTTAGCTGATCAATCATCGTTCCACCGACACAGGGTTGGCGGGGACGCTTACAGTTTGAGTATGTTGTACGCTAGGCGTCGTGCTCGTGCTCACCAAGCCCGAGTTCGATTGCCACTCCTGGGTTAGATTGCCCCACCCGTCATACTGGTCCTGGACCTGATTGACGGGCGTGCTCGCGTTCCACGTGGTCACCTGGTAGACCTGCCCCAGGTCGTTGTAGGACGTATCGATTTGGTTGGCCCACTGAGCGGCAGCGGAGGTCAGGTTGCCGAAGCTGGTCACGGTGTCGGAAATCTGGTCGCCTGAGCTGTCATTCGTGTCTGCAAGTAATTACTCGCGAAGCGGGCCGGATTTCGGGTCTTCTACGGTCTTCCGTTCTCCCCCGAACTCCGCGGAATTCCCCCTTTTCCTCGTCCGCCAGTGCCATGCGTGGCCGGCACTTCATCCCGAAAATACGCTTCGATAGGCGCGGTCTTGCGGCCGTCCGCGAGAATAAGCCCGGCCATCAGCTTCTTTCCTGCGAGAACGCGAGCGTCGAGAGCAATTGCGCAAGGCGCCAACGGCGCCGGAACGGTCGTTCTTTCTTTCTCGCCGAGGACAACAGGCCCCGCAAGAATCATCCATGCGGTGTCCGGAACTTGCGGCTCTTTGTTGAGTGTGGGATACAGGTCAAGGTCTGGTTCCGCTTCCGTGCGCACATAAAAACCCCGAACGGTATCTCCCACTTCTAGCCAGCAAAAGCAGTAGGTCCATCCGGATACATTGTGCGGCACGTTCAATCCCCTGCTAAATGTGGCTGTGAGCAAAAAAGGGAGCGCACCAGCCCCCTTACTCTCCAATACAGGAATTGCGCCTCGCAACGCAGGCGCAAGTAGGAACGAGAGTGGTCATACTCGGAGGAGTCCAAGTTTTCTGCTTGGTCGCGGAGGACTTTTATCGTGCGCGCAATGGTGGGATCGCTACGATCCTGCTTGGAACAACCGCCCAGGAACAATATGCACAGTAAAATTGACGTGTAAAGGGATACCCTACGGCTGTTGTTGCGGCTTGAGAGCATTTTGGATACCTTTCTTTATCTGGTCTGGCGTTGGGTTCGGACCGACCTGCCCACCCCAGAAACCTTCCAAGTCCCCCCTTTTTCGGTCATCGAAATATAAATAACAGAACTAGCTGAACGATAACCCAGTAAGCGAGGATCCCCATGAGGGCTGCCGCTCCGCCCCGCCGAAACCCTCGGCAAATCGCGTTGATCGGCGCTGCGATTACTCCGGCGCCTAGGCCACAGTCAATTTCCGCTGCTGGGCCGATGCCGGCGCTCATGATTACCCCGGCGACGAAGCCGATCGCGAATCCTGGTACGGCCGCATAAACGTCATCTCGAGTATGCCATAGCAAGGCGGCAAGGATCGCCAACTCCGGTGCGAGGGACCAATCCTTGAGACTTTGGCACGTTGCGCCAATGCACATAGCAACGCCAGCAAGAGCCGCCGCGCGAATTGGCCATCTCGCGGGACGCCTCACGGCCGGGCCGTCCGTGCCGTCAGATTCTGACAGTTCGCGACGGCGCGCGTAACCATCGTTTGTTTCGGGCAGCATGTCTTTCCAACTCAAAATATGTTTCGCGACTCCACGGGTGGCTATTTCCCTTCGAACAGTTGCGAGCCGGGCGGGCAACTGCAGCTCCACCAAAACAACCTACTTGCCCCGCCCCCGGCCCAACGGGGGAGAATGAACATTGCTCCCAACTGACAAGTCGCAGTCGCTGAACCGCCTGCCTCGCCAGTACCGCGTCAAAATAGCGCGGGTTCCTGTGACAAACTTCCCGCGATGACGATGGTCACGTCCGTGCGCACGGCCCTAACCGCGGGCCCGGATGATCTGGATATCGTCATGATGGAAGCCATAATCGTGTTACCTCGTTCCGTTCGCAAGCCAATGTGTAGTCTCTAACGTCGGGCTGGCCCTCTGACCTCTCCGATGCTAAGAATCACGGACTGACCCCTCGTTCGGGTATCTCCAACGAAATTACCGTACCGAGCTTCTTGGCTTCGGCAAGATCCTTCGCCGCGTTTGCCTTGTCACCCTTCATTTCGTAGGAATAGAATCGGCCGTAGTACGCGTTGCCGTCCTTGGGTTTGAGCCGGATGGCCTCGCTAAAGTCGGCGATGGCCTTGTCGTGGTCGCCCGCCTGCCCGTAGGCCCAACCGCGGCCGTAATACATTCCGGCGTCTTTTGGATTCAGCCGGATGGCCTCGGTGAAGTCGGCAATGGCCCGGTCGTGCTGGCGCGTCTCAGCATACGCGCGGCCCCGGTTGCAATATGCTTTGGCGTTCTGGGGGTTGAGCCGGACGGCCTCCGTGAGGTCCAGTATGGCCTTGTTGTAGTCGCCCATGCCGTTGTACGAGCGGCCGCGGTTCATATATGCAACATCCATTTGCGGATCGAGCCGTATGGCCTCCGTGCAATCGGCAACCGCTTTTTGGAATTCTGCCTTTTCACCGTAGGAATAGGCACGATTCGAGTAGGCCGCGGCATAACTCGGCTCGAGTCGAACGGCTTCCGTGAAGTCGGCAATCGCCTTGTTGTTCTCGCCCTTACTCGCGAAGCCCACGCCGCGGTCGTTATATGCCTTGGCTTCTTTTGGGTTCAATCGGATGACCTCGGTGAAATCAGCAACCGCTTTGTCGTGCTCGCCCTTTTTCTCGTAGGCATTGCCCCGGTTGTTGTACGCGGTCGTAAGGCGCGGGTTGAGCCGAATGGCCTCGGTGTAATCGGCAATTGCCTTGTCAAGCTCGCCCTCGCTCTCGAAGGAGGCGCCACGGTTGTTATGGGGATCGGCATCTGTCGGGTTGAGCCGGATGGACTCGGTGTAGTCGGCGATCGCCTCGTTATGCTCGTCTTTGTGCCCATGGGCAAGCCCCCGGTTGTAAAAGGATTTGGCGTCTTTCGGGTTGAGGCGGATCGCCTCGGTAAACGCTGTGATCGCCGCGTCGTAGTCTTGCTTATCAAAGCAAGCCTTTCCCTTCTCGCAAGCTTCCTTCACTGTACCCGCACTTGCCGCAACATTCGGCAGCAGCAAGATTACGAGCAGCACCATGGTCCAGCACTTACATGTGTTCATGGCCTTTTCTCTAGGTTCGATGGGTTTTCCCGTTCGGCCAGCGGTGGGAACACTCGTCGGCGTAGCCGATTGCGCAGCAACCCTGCGAATGTGCCTTGCTGGCCGCGATTTGTCTCACTTCCCCTTGTAGCCGAGCTTTTTGGCCTGGGCGAAATCCGCTTCCACTTTGGCTTTGTCGCCAATTACCTCATTCATGCTTGCCCGGCTCATCTGCAGCAAGCGGTGGCACAGCAGCAGGGGCAGGGCACTGCAAGTAGTTCTTTTCCAGCAGCGGTGTCAAATCAATCGAATTGTCGAACCAGACCACCTCGTTCTTGATCGTGCGGGCAACGTCCTCAGGATTACCAGCGTTAACTTCCTGGCGATTCACGTTCAATACGACCGATAGGTGTTGGCTCTTGGCGAGTTTCTCCACGTCTTTCATGATTTCCTGATAGGCTTCGTGGTAAGCCCGTGTTTCCCGCTCCACAAACTCCTTTCTCTTCAGGGCAATCTCCGCTTCAATCGCGGGCCGACGCGTCGCAATCTCTGCGTCCAGAGTTTTGTATTCGGGCGTTCCCATGGTCAGATCTTTAAGACGTTCGGCCTTCTTGCCGACCGCGTCGAGATCGCTTTGCAGTTTCGCCTGGATAATACCTGCTTCGGCTTGCAAGTCTCGCAGTTTGTTTCTCAGTTTCGCATGCTTGTAGAAAAGGCGGTTGATATCCAGCACGCCGACCTTCTGGGCGCCGACCGATTTGACGGCCCGCCCTGGGACACCGCCGCCAGTTCAGCAGTTGTCGCAACATTCGGCAGCAAGAAGACGACGATCAGTACCGTCACCCAGCACTTGCATTTGGTCATGGCTTTTCTCCAGGTCAGATAGCTTTCTCCGTGCGGCCAGCGTTCTACTTGACACCGAGTTTTTCGCCGCTTGCCGTATTGTACTTCCACGGCAATACTTGTGGCAATCGAAGGGTCAGATTCGCATTTCGAGCTTTCGCCACTAGGGGGGTATCCAGTGCCACGAATACCAGCAGATTTCCGCATCAGCTTGAAGCGACGAGGCGGCAGAACCCACCGCATGGAACTGGTCCGCAAAGCCGTTCAACCAGCGGTTCTGGGACCGCAGGAACGGCAAGCAATCGCTCAAACTCCCCGAAGCCACGGCCACGTAGATCGCCGATCATATCCGCTGGCGGGTAGGTTCAACCTGGCGACGAAGCGGGCGGGCGTGCTTTCCTGCCTCTCACCGCCCCGACCAGCAGCGTGCCCACCGACGCAAGCCACACAGCCAGGGCGGCGATGTTGGGCCAGTTCAGACGCATTTCCGGTTCGTCAATCTCTTCTTCTTTGAAGCCGCCGATTTGCAGCAACTTCTGCAACTCCTCGAGCGATCGGCTGCCAAGCCGCAGGCAACCCACGCTGCCGTCGGCCATCGCCACGTTGACGCCGGAACCGTAGTCGTAGGTGACAAGGAACTCCTCGCGTCGGCCATGGTTGTTCGACGGCACCAGGGCGGACGACTTGGTCTCAGCCACGCCAAGCGTATCCAGCGATAAGTCGCGAGGTTCCGTCCAATCGATGCCTGAGTTGGCCACCTCGACCAGCATGATCGTGCGAGAGGCTTCTCCGCCGAAGTCCGCAAGTTTCGTCGGCTTCACGCCAGCCCAGCCTGTGTTCGGCCCCAGTACGGCAACATAGCTTGTCTGGGTAGCACTAGGCGAGTTGACTTCGTGGTCGCACGGGCAGGCAAACACCGGGATGGCGGTCAAAATGTTCTTGTTCTTTGGGCTGTCCCAGGGTTGGGTAAAGTCATAGGTTCTGTAGATAACTTCTTCACCCATGTAGGGCAGTATGAGCACGCGCCAACTATGCATCGGCTTGCCAGTCTTATCGGCGATGTATGCTGGCGGAAAGCAGCCATTCGCCTTATGGTAGTCTTGCAGCGCCGCCGCGATTTCAACCAGATTCCAGGTACACCGGGAACGAGGAGGCAACTGGCGGGCAATGGGCCTCAGCAGCCAAGCCAGACAAATGAGGCCCAGCACGACCAATGCAACACGCATCAGCCATGTCTGTACGGCGACGATTATTTTTCCGGTCTGACGACAATTAGATTCCCGGTTGAAGCGATCAGGTAAACTGTTGCAAGTCTCCGTAGGAGGGGGACTTGTAATGGTCAAGGATCGACAGGTGAAACGGTTATTTAGATTGTTGTCGTCGGGGAAGACGTTGGCTCAGGCAGCGGATAAGGCAGGCATGGACGAGAAGACAGCCAGGAAGTATAGGGAACTTGGGCGACTTCCCAGCGAATTCGGTTCAGAGCGTACTTGGCGCACACGCCTGGACCCCTTCGCCGAGGTTTGGCCGGAAGTGCATGCGCTGTTGCAGGAGGCCCCCGGCCTGGAAGCGAAGACGCTGTTTACCTGGCTAAAGACGAAGTATCCGGAGAAGAAGTTCGACGATTCCCAGTTGCGCACATTTCAACGTGGCATCAAGCGTTGGCGGGCCACGGCAGGCCCGGCGAAGGAAGTGTTCTTCAGCCAAGTCCATCAGCCAGGCCGCTTGTGCGCTTCGGACTTCACGCACATGAAGAGCCTAGCGGTGACGATCGACAGCCAGCCATTCGACCACTTGGTCTATCACTTCGTGCTGACGTACTCGAACTGGGAATCGGTCACGATCTGTTTTTCCGAGAGTTTCGAGAGCCTCAGCGAAGGGATTCAGAACGCCCTGTGGGAATTGGGCGGAGTGCCGCAGCGGCATCGTACCGACCGCATGAGCCTGGCGGTAAACAACGCCTCGGACGAGAAAGAATTCACGCAGCGCTACACGGGTTTATTGGAATACTATGGATTGGAGATGGAGAAGATCCAGCCCGAGGAGCCGAACGAGAATGGCGATGCCGAGCAATCGCATCGCCGCTTTAAGGAGACGGTTGAGCAGGCCCTTTTGCTGCGGGGCAACCGGGATTTCCAAAGCCGGGCAGACTACGAACGATTCTTGCAAGAGGTGGTGCATGGTCGCAACGCCGCCTGTCGCAAGCGTCTAGATGAGGAACTGCCCAAGCTGCGGCGTCTGCCGGAGCGACGGCGGGAGAGTTGCAAGCGACTGTGGGCGCCGGTCAATAGCGGCAGCTTGATACACGTGGACCGGAACACCTACTCGGTTCCCAGCCGCTTGATCGGCGAACGGGTGGAAGTGCGGCTCTATGTGGAGCACGTCGAGGTCTGGTATGCGCAGCGGGAAGTGGAGCGTTTCCCTCGCCTGCGTGGACGGCAGAAACGTGCCGTCAACTACCGGCACATCATCGACTGGCTGGTGCGAAAGCCGGGGGCATTTGCCAACTACGTGTACCGGGAAGAACTGTTTCCTACGAGCCGCTTTCGCATGGCCTATGATGCCTTGGGGGAGACGGAGGGCCAGCGGGCCGACAAGGAGTATTTAGGGATTCTCTACCTGGCGGCACGCCAGAGCGAGACGGCGGTGGACGAGGCGTTGCGAACGCTTCTGGCTGGGGATCAACCCCTGACGAAGGCGGCGGTCGAGGCGCTGGTCCAGCGAGCGGAAAAAGTTCCGGCGGTTACCGAAGTGACCGTCGAGGAAGTGAACCTGTTGGATTTCGATGACTTGTTTTCACACAAGGAGGTGTGGCATGGGTGCGAAGGGGGATGTGACGGAGAGGCTGATGGCCTACTTGCGGGAACTGCATTTGCCGACGTTGCGGGAGTGCTTTGAAGAACTGGCCCGGCGGGCGACGCAAGAGTCGGCCAGCTACGAGCAGTATCTGCTGGAGTTGGTGGAGCGGGAGTGCCAGGCCCGCTGGGCGAAGCGTACCGAGCGGATGCTGCGGGAATCCCGCTTGCCGTTGGACAAGGATCTGGCGAGTTTCGACCTTTCACGGCTTCCGGCGAAAGTCTCTCGCCAGGTGCGGACGCTTCTGGAAGGCTCGTTCGTGGACCGCCGGGAGAACTTGTTGTTGTTCGGCAAGACCGGCACGGGGAAGACTCACCTCTTGTCGGCGATTGCCCAGGAGCTGGTGCGTAAGGGACGGAAGGTGGTCTCCTGGCCCTGCGCCCTATTGGTGCAGGAACTGCTGGTGGCCAAGCGAGACCTGAAGCTCAGTCGGGCGCTGAAGCGGTTCTCGAAGTACGAAGTGGTCCTGATCGACGACATCGGCTACGTGCAACAGAGCCGGGAGGAGATGGAGGTGCTCTTCACGCTCTTGGCGGAGCGCTACGAGCGGGGCACGGTGATGCTCACGAGCAATCTACCGTTCTCGAAGTGGGAAGTGATTTTCAAGGACCCGATGACGACGGCGGCGGCGATCGACCGCCTGGTGCATCACAGCGTGATCCTGGAGCTGAACATCGCCAGTTACCGGCTGGAGGAGGCCAAGCGGACCAAGCCGCCCGAGGCGGCGTAAGGGACGGGAGGGGGCATCGGCGGCGTGAGGCGTGCCGCCCCCCCTTTTGTTTCGCTCCGCTGCGCTGCGCTTCACAAAAGGGGGGGCGGCACGCCTCTGGTTCTTGGAAGGAAAGGAAGGGAATTCTAATTGTTGTTCAAGGGAAAGAATAATTGTCGCCGAACACATGTCAGTGATTTCACTTCTCGAACGCAGATCGCCACCCCCACCACCAGCCCGAACACCACGAGCCCCCAGCCGCCGAACACCGCCAGCGACGAAGCCAGCACCACGAACAGCAGGAGCAAGGCCCGCAGGCTGAACTGGAAGGGCAGGTGGGGCGGCGGTGCGGTGGGTTCGGGTTCGATGGTGGTCATAGGGTTATCGGCCAGCGCCGCCAACGGGTCGCATCATCAGGAGGCGTCCCGTTATCCTACAGTTTGGCAATGCTCGCTGGAGATTCTCCACGCCATTGCGGGTAACCTTCGTGCCGTCGAGCCACAAGTATCGGAGCTTGGTCAAGCCCTTGAGATGTTCCAGCCCAGCATCCGTCAGCTTGGTATTGTCAAGGCATAGCGTCCTGAGGTTCGTCAATCCCTCGAGATAGACCAGCTCAGCGTCAGTAATCTTGGATTCACTCAGAGACAGCTCCAGTAGTTGGGCGAAACCTCCCTTCAGTCCTATCCCGGTCACCGCAGTATTCGACAGATTGAGCGATTCGAGTTGCGGTAAATCTCTGAGGTGACTGACGCCTGCATCGGTGACCTTAGTTCCCCACAGGCTCAGCCATCCTAGTTTGTTGAACCTTCGGAGATGCTCCAGCCCGTTGTCGGTGATGTCGGTGAACTCCAATAAGAGCGTGAGCGTGGTCAATTCATTGAGGCTTGCCAAGCCAGCATCGGTTACCTTCGTTCCCCCAAGTCTTAGGGATTGAAGTTGGGGCAACTTCTGGAGATGCTTCAACCCCGCGTCGGTTACTTTGGTCTTCTCTAAGTTCAGGCACCGAAGGGTAGGCAATACTGCCAAGGATTTCATTCCGGCATCGGTCACTTGGGCGTGCCCCAGGGCCAAAGCCTGGAGCTTCAACCCTTTGAGGTGCTGCAAGTCCGTATCGGTGAAGCTGCCAGCGAATGTCAGCGATCGAAGGCCGGGTATTCCTTTGAGGTTCTCTAATCCGGCTCCGGTCACCTTGGCATTCGACAGACGCAGCTCTTGAAGTTGCAGCAAGCCCTTGAGGTGAACCAGCCCGGCATCGGTCACTGCGGTTTCCGACAGATCCAGCTCTTGAAGTCGCAGCAAGCCCTTGAGGTGACCCAGCCCGGCGTCGGTCACCTCAGTCTTCCACAGTCTCAGCGCCTGGAGTGTGGTCAAACCGTTGATATGCTCCAGCCCAGCGTCGGTGATCCTGGTGCAATTGAGGGTCAACCATCGGAGTTTGGTCAATCCCTTGAGATGCTCCAACGACGCGTCCGTTACGGCGGGGCAGCACATCAGGTCCACGCCAATCACCGGTTTCCCAGGACTTTTTTCATCGATGTCAACCGTGCCGTGCAGCTCCTCGATTGCGGCAATCGCCTTCGCCTCGTCAGCGCTTGGTTCTGCCGCGCCACACAGAATGGGAGCAAGCGACAAGCCTAGCATCAGGAGTGGGAGCAGGATTCGGTTCATGGGGTTCTCCTCGCCATGTCGCGCCGCCAACGGATTGGCTGGCCGACGCCGTACCCTCCGACGCCAGCCGAGCCCGAACTATCTTTCATTCTATCAGGGTCTGGCGGCCGAAACCACCAGCAAGGCGGCCGCGCAGCGGCCCTGCGGCCAGTCGGTGTTGGCGGCTATTGTGCGGCGCCTGTCTCGTGATGGTCCCATTCGATCTTACAGTGTGGCAGAGCTTCTTGGACGCTCTTGACGCCATCGTAAGTAACCTTGGTCATGGTCAACTTAAGGTTTTTGAGCTTGGTTAGACAGCGAATATGTCTGAGCGTGTCGTCATTGCATCGGTCGGCGGTATATCGCCATCCACCGGGGAAATGCACCTCGGCAATGTCGTAGAACCAGTCATCTCCCAGCCAGTTCGTAAACCCTTCGGGGACGGGAGGCTTTCGCGTAAACCACTCCATCCATTCCTCCGCCGTTCGCGGATGCGAATCGAAATACTCCCAATCGTAGACAATATCGCCGTCTGCCGCTCGAATCGCCTCCACCGCTTCTCTCTGCTTTCTAGCAATCTTCATCTCCACGGCCATCCAAGTACATGGGACGGCGACGACCACCACCAGCACCAGCAGCGAGCGGATACTGAACTGAAATCGCCGATGGAAGAGCAAGGCGACGGAAAACCACACGAGCATAACCAGCATCGCCACGCCTACGCCCGCCACGGCAGTGAGGACTGCGTAGCCCTTGTGCCATGCCAGCCAGCCGAAGCGTTCCGAGAGCCAAAGCAGGCATTCCACGACCAGCAGGCCGATCACGACGCGATCTGCTGTGAAGCGATACCGGCGGATGGGCTTCGGCACGGCGGGTTGGGGATCAGTCTCGCTCATGGGATTCAGATTAGCGTGGCGACGGGAGGTGCAGCCGTCGCCGCACGCTGCCAGCCGGACACGGCCGAGGGCATTCAATCAGTTTACCGCTTTCCCACGCCCTGAACCGCCAAGCGGCGGCCCGCTCTGCGGCTGCCGCTTGTTGGCACTCGGGCATCCCTCGATTCTAGGCACTATGTGCAGTACACCCAAGACGGGCAGCCAATATGGATTTGACATGGGCGCTGCGGGTTCTCCTCTTCAGTGACTGGAGACGCCTTCGCCCCATGCGACGGTCAACAGCGAGCAGAATCTCTGTGAGGCCCCATTCATCTTCAGGATACTGCGTCGCAAGTAGTCGCGAGGAAGGCGTGTCCAGCCACTGTTGAACGACCGCCACGATCGCATGGGCGTCGATCGCTCCCGTGTCCGGATTCGTACAATCCTCGTGGAAAACACAAGGGTAGTCCCAAATAATCGTGTCGCCAACTGCAATGATACAGTGGGAGGATATCGCGACGCAGCTTGCCTGCATCGAATATGCCTCAATATGAATCTTGAATGGCACGGTCGGCGCGACCACGTCCACCAGACGTTCTTGCAATTCCTTCCAGCGTTTCATGCTCGTAAAGCGGCTGGGTTTACGAGCAAGGACCTTCTTGTTCTCTCTCTTGACGCGACGCACGGCTTGCCCGACAAGATGATCCGCCAACGGCTGGTCCGGGTGTTTCTCCCACACTTCTCGGCGAACCGACTTTGCCGCCGCTTCGGTCGGTTCGAGTTCCTCGGGCGGAACGTCACCCTGAATTCCTGCCAGTGTCTGCGTGACCTTATGGCGATAAGCACGGCGATTGTGCGTTTTCCGTTTCGGGATGTTCTTTCGCGACGATTTGCTGTTTTCGCCGTAGCAATTGCGTCGGTCCTTCTCGTAGCTCAATGCCTTCTTCTGCTGTGGTGTTTTACGAGTCATGTCGTTCTCACTGCCAATGGAGTCCATGCCCGTCACGGCGCAGCCGTGATCCGCGCAGCGGACTTTGCGGGCGATGGCCTGTTATATGTATTGCTCCTTCCAGCGGAGCCATTTCTCCTTGAGCTTTGGCAGCACCGCCGCCAGGTTGCGTTGCATCGCGTCCTTGGTTTTCATCGCCTCGGGAAACGTGATCGCCCACACGCCCCAGCGGCTGGGGTCCCCATCGGGCACACTTCCTCCAACTCCGCGGCGTCTCCCACACACCATACGAGCCCGGCTCGGCTTCCATCGGGGGCGGCGACATAGGCGTCTCCATCCTCCGGGCTTGCCAGGAAGTCTGTGATCATACCCAATCGGAACCCTTCGACTTCAACTCCTTCGACGACTGGAAAGCCATGATAGACCGGCACTCTGGGGGCGGGCCAAGAATGCCGGGAGATTCGGGTTGGCACTCTCGGCGCTCGCATCAAGGGTGAGCGGCCGCGCCTTTGGGACACCGTGTTCGTCGTTCATAGCGCTATCCGGCTCGTATAACAATACTGTGGCCGCCGAAGTGTCCCGATGAACGGTCTCCCCATCTGCCCCTCCGGCAACGTGGGTTGCGCACGCAATCCTTCGGGCACGGCCTATACCCGTATTTTCGGTCCGCGGCGTTGTCGCGTCAACAGCGAATCACCGGAGACGCCTCATTCGGGTGGCAAGCATGCCCCACGACTTCATTATCCCTGGTGCCGGCGCGCACCGCTACCGCCGCACAAGCCTGCCGAGACTGAATTTGCCCCCCCCCGATCGGTTCATGGGCCGCTCGGCCGCTGGGCTGGTCCCCGCCGGTCCGGGGCAGCCTCATTTGCAGTCCGCCCAGGTCCTGCCCGCCTTTACTTCGACCTTCAACGGCGCAAGACGCCGCAATTGATCTTCCAAATCTGACGCCGACGTTGTACCCTGGTTAGTTATCAGGCAATGTGGATCCGAGTCTCTTCGCCTCCGCGAAGTCCGCGTCTGCCTTTACGTCGTCACCTTTTTGCTTGTAGGCAGCACCACGGCTGTAGTACGCAATAAAACTACCCGGGTTGAGTCGAATGACCTCGGAAAAGTCCGCGATGGCCTTGTCAAGTTCGCCCTTCCCCAGTTGCGCGAGACCGCGTTTCCCGTACGCCCCGGCATCGTTCGAGTCGAGCCGGATGGCCTCGTCATAGTCCAAAATCGCCTTACCCCACTCGTCATTGCTCGTGTAGGCCCAGCCGCGGCTGACGTACGGCCGGGAATCTTTCGGGTTCAGCCGGATGGCCTCAGTGAAGTCGGCGATGGCCTTGCCGCGGTCGCCGCCGTTCTGGTAGGCCAAACCGCGAGCGATATATATTGAAGCCCTCTCCTCGCTTGTTGTTGCCTCCTTCTGCAGTTTTGCAACCAACTCGGCCGCCTTTACATTTTCGCCCATGCAAACCAAACTTTCTAGAATGACCATGTCGTAACGATGTTCATAGCCCCTCCAATAGGCGCCTCGCTTGTCTATGTGTGACAGTACAAGATCCTCCCGAGGGTGCGATCTTGCCCCTATGTACCACGATCCCGCGTCGGTTGGCGCGTGTTGTTCTTTTGCCCAGGGCAGGAAAACGTGGATGTAGAACGCCCGCACCTTTTCCGCCGCGCGCGACTCGGGCTCAATCATTTGCGTAACGAACGCTTCTTTTGTAAGTCGCCCGGCTTTAGCCTCCTTGGCGAGACGTTCGCTGTCCTGGGCGTTGGCGATATTGTACAGTTCGAACACCGCGCATCTCCACATTGCTTCAAACGATTGCGCTTTGCCCTTGTTCGGACCATCGCTGTACGTTTTGCGTATTCGAATTCGTCCCAGACTCTCTCCCATTGGACCCATATTATCGGAATCGAATGAAGACGGCTCGGAGGCATCCCAGCGTATTTCCTGCTTCAAATCCTCCCCTGCAAATTTGCGCGCCGCCCATCGATAGATCACCGCCGCTTTCTCGCCATATTGTGCCATGGCAGGTCGGTCCAGCAGCATTTGGCGGACTTGTTGCTCGCCGCGCGCGATTGCTGCCGTGGTGAGCGGTTGCTTGCGCGATTTCGGACTTTGCCGCCGCAGCGTTGGGGTCAATCGCGTCAGCCGCGCCTAGATCGGCGATGCCTCCCGCATAATCGCCACCACTGATCCGGATCGTGGCACGTGTCTCACGACAGGCAAAACTGTTCGGGCTCAGTCTGACCGCCGCGTCAAGGTCAGCAAGGGCTTTTTGCTGCTGACCGTTTTTGTTGTAGGCCAACCCTCGGCTGCGATACGCTTCGGCAAGCGTTGGGTTGAGCCGGATGGCCTCGGTGAACTCGGCGATCGCCCTGCTGTACGCACCCTTGCAACGGTAGGCGTAGCCCCGACCAATATACGCTTCGGCACATTTCGGGCTGAGCCGGTTGGCCTCCGTGCAGTCAGTGATCCCCTTGTCGTATTCCCGCTTGCGTTCGTAGGCGTACGCGCGGTTAAGATATGCGCGGGCATATTTCGGGTCGAGCCGGATGGTCTCACTGAGGTCGGCGATCGCGCTGTCGTCGTCGTGCCTTTCGAGGTAAGCGCCTGCGCGGCGGAAGAAGGCCGTCGCGTCCTTCGGCTTCAGCCTTATGGCTTCGGTGTAGTCGGCGATGGCCTTCTCGCTGTCGCCCATTTCGCCGTAAGCGTACGCGCGGCTACAGAAGGCATCCGCGTCCGTCGGCTTCAAGCGGATGACCTCGCTGAAGTCGGCCACCGCCTTGGCGTACTCGCCCTTGCGGTCGAAAGCGTAGCCGCGGCTGTAGTACGCAAGCGCGAGCTTCGGGTCGAGGCGGATCGCCTCGCTGTAGTCCGCAATCGCCTTCTCGTACTCGCCCTTGCCCGCGTAGGCATTGCCCCGATTGCAGTACGCCTCGGTACATTTCGGGTTCAGCCGAACGGCCTCGTTGCAGTCAGCAATCGCCTTGTCGTACTGGCGCTTGCTCCCATAGGCGTTGCCGCGGTTGTAGTGCGCCGCGCGGATTTCGGGTCCAGGCGGATCGCCTCGTTGTAGTCGGCAATGGCGTTGTCGTATTCGCCCTTGCCCGAGTAGGCATTGCCCCGATTGCAGTACGCCTCGGCACACTTCGGGTTCAGCCGAACGGCGTCGCTGAAAGAACTGATCGCCACGGTAAAATCGCCTTTATCAAGGGCGATTTTGCCTTGAGTGCACGCCTTCTCCACTTCGCGGTCTGTCGACCTATCCTCGCCGCGCACGAGGGTCCCAAGCGAGGACAACACTACGAGAAAAAATAGAACGTGCTTTCCCATTTTCAGACTCACTTTGGATTATACCGCGCGCGGTTGGGGTTGTTCCATCCAGCCGTGGTCTGCGCCAATTGGCCGAATTAGCCAAATCGGCTCATCCTCATGCCCTCCTTAACTTACTCCACCAAGCCACTGACCTATGCAGCAGCAAACTCGGCCAACTCAATGGGACAATCTGAGCCGAGCGCAGCATAGTAAGGGAGGGGTCCTGGATCGCGTAGCTGACGAATGTCCCATCCATTACAACGCTCACCAAGCAGGCAGGTTCGATTGGCTATCAATACTGTGGCCGCCGAAGGGTCCCGATGAACGGTCTCCCTATCTGCCCCTCAAGCGCGAGCGGTCAGCAGCACCATGTCCGGCCGGGGGACCGGGGCGTCAGGGGGAGCGGCGGGCGGCCAGACGGCGCCGGGCGGCTTCGAGCTGCTTCCGCTCGGCCTTGTCCCGACGCTCTTCCACCCGGTACTGTCGGACCGCCTCCGGATGGCTTTGCTTCCAGAACGTCCGGCAGCAGCCGGTGGTAATCGGTGCAGCCCGCCAGCAACTGGTCCAGCACGTCCTTGAGATAGGTCCGGACGTCCAGGTCGTGCCGCCGCGCACTGCTCACAAGCGTCATCATCCGCGCGCTCTGCTCGCCTCCCGCCACGCTGCAGACGAACAGCCACGCCTTGCGGCCCATCGCCACCTGCTTCATCAACTGCTCGACCAGATTGTTGTCGATCGGGATGCGGCCGTCCCGCACGTAGACGTTGAGCTCCTTCCAGTGGTTGCGGATGTACCGCAACGCCTCCGCGAAGTCGCTCTTGGGCAACACGTCCTGCAAGGGCCTGGTGTCCAGCCAGCCGCGGATCGCCTCCAGCACCACCGTCGATTCCCGCTCGCGCAGCGTCTGACGGTCTTGCCAGGAAAGGTCCTTCCCGCGGGTCTCGATGTCGTACAACGCCTGGATCATGCCCAGCAGCACTTCGCATTCCTTGGGGTACGTCTCGGCCTCCACCACCTTGCGCCGCGCGTGCGACCAGCAGGCGGAGAACGTCAAGCGGTCGTCGCTGTGAATCACGACGCTCAAGTTGCCCGAGAAGCAATCTCCTTGCACAGTGCAGCGGCTGTTGCGGAAGAAGTCGTCCGGCCCGTCGCGGTGCCGCGATACGCGGAAGTCGAAGATGTTGTACGGCGCCGAGTAGAGCCCCATGTAGCCCCACATCTTCGCCAGCAGACTCGAGTCGCCCTTGGCCCGCGCCTCGGCGATCTTCTCCGCCAGACGCAGGCTCTTCGCATCGCCGGGAACGGCCAGCGGCGGATCCCTCGGCAGGAGCATGCGGCAACTGGTGTCGTCGATGCCGACGCCCACGTCCTGCTGCACCAGGCGAGTCATGTACGCCACCAGCGGCATGGTCACGAAATCAACCTGGCCCACCAGGTTCAGCAGCGTCGAGCGACTGGGCGTCCAGCCGCTGCTGGCGAAGAGGTCCTGGTGCCGGTAGATCGGCAGGTGTTGGAACCACTTGGCATCGACTACCGCCGCGGCCACACTGGTGTCGTAACGGTCGCCTTCCACCAGCGAAGTCGGACGCGGCGGAGAGGCGATGCCGCAGTCGGGATGGCCCTCGCAGGCAAACTTCGGATACAGCTTGGCCAGTACGTACAGCTTCGGCGGTTCGTAGATCAGCGTCTCGGTCTTGTCATAGCCGATCACTTTCCGCTCGCCGTGCGTCGCGCAATTCTTTAACGTCTCATCCGCTTCGACGATCTCTTCTCTTCGCGGCAGATGCGCGGGCAGCGATTCGTCCCGCTTCTTCCTGGCGGCGGTCCGTTTGACCGTGTAGGTCTGCACGATCGTGGCGGCCTGGGCCTCCGCTTCTGCCCGGGCCGCCTGGAACTCCTCGCTGTTCTCGAAGGGCAGAATGGCCTGGTTCTCGGCCGGAAGGATCCGTTTCTCGCTGCGATGGCCGTTGACGAGATGGCTCAGGAGCTTCCGCATCTTCTCCATCTCGGTCGTGAGCTCTTCGAGATTCCCGGCCTGCGATGCGATCGTTGCCTCAAGCGAAGCAATGGTTGCCTCAAGCGAAGCGATCGTCGCCGCCTGCGTTTGCAGCGACGCATGGCAATTCTCGATATCGTGGGGAAGCTCGCTGATCGTCATGGAATCAATGATACCATGATCGTCCGCAAGCACAAGAGTATATCCATGCAAATCGGAATAATTCCGAAACTATTTGTCACGACGCGATCGGCAGGCGCTCGTTTACGCACCAACCGGCTGCGGGCTTCTGCGACTGGCCGCCTCCGGCGCGTAGCGCGGCCGGCGTTTCACGCTCGTCAGTTCGACCCCCGAGAGCAACAGCGCCAGATCGGTGGCGTCGATCTCCAACTGCGCGGCCTCCGGCGGACACCGCGGTCTCTGGAAGGTGCCGCGTTCCAACCGCTTCATCCAGATCGCCATGCCGTCCCGATCCCAGTGGATCAGCTTGATCCGATCCCGGCGGCGGTTGAGAAACACGAACACGTCGCCGGCACGGATGTCGCGGCCGAATTCCGACTGTACGATCGCGTGCAGCCCGTCAAAGCTCTTCCGCATGTCGGCCGGCTTGGCATAGAGGTAGATCTTGGTCTGTCCCAAGGGAGACAGCAGCGTGGAGGAGAGCACGGCCGTGATTCTCCGCTTACGCCCTGACGACCACTTCCTGGAACGCCCCGCCGCGCTGCTCGCCGGCCTTGGCAAAGCAGTTGGCGAGGCAGCGGATTGCCTCCAGGCAGTCCGCCGGAACCCAGACCTCCATGCCAGTCTTCCAACGGAAACGCACCACGGCTTGCTGCCCGTGGCGGGCTGTTGTGGGCGTGGCCGAAGCGCGGCCGGCCGGCAACGCTTGTTCGCTGCGTGGTGGCACTGTGGCCGAGGCCGGTCTCAATCGCTTGGCCCAATAGTAAAAATTGTTCGTCGACACCCGCTCTCGCTCGCAGAACCGAGCCACAGAAAGGCCGCTGGAACGATATCTTGCAAACCTCGCCTGCCACGCCCGCCGTTTCTCTGCATCCCCTGAACTCGTCATGTTCCCACTCCCAAGTGTGAAAAAGGCGGGGCCGAACGTCGGTCCCACTCAACACTACACCCGGAAACGCGCCCCTGCCGGGGAACTCGCGGATGGCAGTCACGTACGCTCACCCTCAAGCAACGTGGGTTGCGCACGCAATCCTTCGGGCACGGCCTGTACCCGTATTTTCGGTCCGCGGCGTTGTCGCGTCAACAGCGAATCACCGGAGACGCCTCCTTCGGGTGGCAAGCATGCCCCACGACTCCATTATCCCTGGTGCCGGCGCGTACCGCTACCGCCGCACATGCCTGCCGAGACTGATTTTGTTTCCCCCGATGGGTTCATGGGCCGCTCGGCCGCTGGGCTGATCCCCGGCAGTCCGGGGCAGTCCGATCGCCCGAACTCTTCAAGCAAACTGCCGGGGCAATTCACCGGTGAACCGGTGAATTCAAGCTGGCCGTGCCTTCCTGCCCCGCACCGCCACGACCAGCAGCGTGCCGACCGAAAGCAGCCATACGGCCAGGGCGGCGAGGTTGGGCCAGTTCAGACGACGCCCCTGGGGAGCGTCTGCCAGCGGGCCAAAATCTTCCTCCCTGCAACCGCCCACTTGGAACAGCCTCGCCAAATCCTGGTTGGAACGCCCGCTCGTCCTCAAAAAACGCACGCCTCCATCGGCCATCACCACATTGATGCCCGGGCCCCGATCGTAAACGAAGAAAAAGTCCTCGCAGCGGCCGTGGCCACTTGCCAAGGCCGGCGCCGACAGTTGCCGGCCTCGTGTGTCAAAGTTCTCCAGCGACAGGTCCAGCGGTTCCATCCAAGGGATCGTCGAGCCGACCACCTCGACGACCATTATCGTGTGGCCGGCACCACCTGCGGAATCGAAATCCGCGAGACTCCTGGATTTCTCGCCCGTCCACGCGGCGCCCGGTCCTACAACTGCGAGATAGTCTGTTCGAGTGGCCGAGGATGCCTCGCTGTGGAGGGCGCTGGGGCAAACGTAAAAACTGCCCTGCGTCGCGCCGAACGCCGCGTTCGCCGGGCCGTCCCACGGTTGGCTGATGTTGTATTTAATCCAGCGAGGGTCGTGAACGAGGTACGGGAAGATGAGGGTCCGCCAACTATGGATCGGTTTGCCGGCCTTGTCGGCAATGTATGTCGGGGGAAAACAGCCTTTTGCCTGATGGTACTCTTGCAGCGCCAGGGCGATACTTCTCATTCGGCGCTCGCAGTGAGTCCGGCGGAACGACTCGCGGCTCTGGTAAACAGCGGACCAATGCATGGAAAGCAGGTCGAGCGATGCGAGCAACGGTGACAATATGAGAAACAAACTGACGCATCCCAGAGGCTTGAATACGCCTGCGTGGCGAATATAAGTCGCCACCCCCACCACCAGGCCGAAAACCACGAGCCCCCACCCTCCGAACACCGCCAGCGACGACGCCAGCACCACGAACGAGAGCAGCAGCGTCCGCAGGGTGAATTGGAAGGACCGGCGTGGCGGTTGGGCGGAAGGTTGGGGCTCTTGGTCAGTCATGTCATTCGCTCGTCACGAGGACGTCGATGTACTTCTTCCAGGCAACCCATCGCTGGGCGAGCTTCGTTTGCGATGCCGCATCGATCTTGGCCGGCAGCACCTCACGCTCCTTACCGTCCTTGTTCGTTTCGATCACACGCCATCGCCTCGACGGTATGACGTCATAGCGCCCCAAGCGACCGTGAAATGCGGCAGACATCGCTTCGTCATCGGTATCGCCGAGCGGGAAGTTACGCCCCGTAATCATGTAGAGCAGCGCAAAGGCCCAGGCCCGCTGCGTGGGGCTGAGATGTTTGTCCTCAATCGCTGCAATCAGGGCGGGCACAGCCTTCCACCCGAGTTTCAGCACTCGACCAGGCGATGAATCGGATGGGATGAACCCTGACGGGGCGTCTTTCTCGTGACCCCACTCGATCATTCGTACCGGCTGGTCCGCAGGAAGGGAGCGGCTCAGTTGTTCGGCTAGGGCCCGCTCCTGCAGAGTCAGCCGGATGGCGCGAGGTGCGACGACAAGCTCAATCGGCTCAGAGAAGCACATGAAGGTGGCCGATTTGTCAGGAACCATCCCGATGTCTCGGCCAAACGCGTAAGCAGCGCGGACGCGGTATCTTCCGGGCGGGAGCAATTCGGCATAGGACCCCAGGTGAATCTCTCTAGTCCATCCCTCTCCACTCTTCAATACAACGTCGTCAATGATGCCTCCCATAAATCCAAACCACGGACGCGCGACGGGCATCAATTTGCCGTCGTCACGATGGACATCGAAACCGAAGCTCTCGCGGCGGCCATGGCGTTGGTTCCCACCCTCCGTCCAGGCGACCTGTCGTTGCTCCGGGTGCTTGTTGACAACCACTACCTCCAATGCGGGCATGTCCGGGAATATGACCTCCCGTTTTTTGTCACCCTTGATGATCACCGGCACGGGATCGGGCAAACCTTTCATGTGATGCAGGGCCGAAAGAAGCCGCAGCTCGTCGTTCTCAGCAGCGTAGATGAGGTTTGGGGTTGCTGTCGTCTCGCGAATCCGTTCATTGCGGCACACTTCGTAGCGCCGCTGCAACTCGGCCAGGAGGGGTGCGCTGCCCCGACGAGTCATTTCCGCAATCGTTTCTCCGTTGATGAACTTCTGCCGCGCAATCGAGTCCAGCAATTCCGCGTCACTTAGCGCACGAAGCGACTTAATTCTCTCCACTTGTTTCTGGACATCGAAACCACCGAGTGTGAAGTCACCCTTAGCGCGCTCCCGGTCAAACTTGATGTCGCCCTCGATATTTCCACCGGATGTGGTCTTGTCCGCACGCGCGTTGGGGTCCTTTCCACATCCCGTCGAAAGCAAGGCAAGACAGAAGATGATCAGCGATTGCTTCATCGTGCATCTTTGAATCAGCGGCAGCACCGAGTCGCGCCGCCCGCCTCGGAGCCCCAGCGTCTTGCCTCTATTCTACCGCGCCGGCGGCACCCCGCACCACAAGGAAGTAGTGGTACAGTTTGCCTGAAATCCTCCGGAAGTAAGGCGAAAAGTCCGGTCTGGCTTGATCTTCACCGACTACGGAGCTATATTGGCCCGCGTGGATTTCTTTATTGCGGCCACAGTAAGCTGTGGCGTCTGGCACGAATCTAAGACAGGAGTAGGCATCGTGTTCTCTCCTTTTCATCTGTGCTTGCTGGGCATTTCACTGGCCCTCATGGTGATTACGGCTAAGGAGGCAGGAAGGAGAGGCTACAGCCCGGTCTTGTGGTTCTTTGGCGGTGCTGGACTCATTAACTTGCTGATTGTGGCCATTTTTCCCTTCGTCAATGAGAAATCTAAGTTGCCGGAGGTGAAACGCAGGACATGGAGGATAGCCGGAAACCTAATCGGAGGCGTAATTTCAGCACTCGTATTGTTCGAGTTGGCCGTCACGGTAATCGCTCGCTGGCCTCGGTAGATTCGGCACCGAGCGCAGCTTGGTCGCCGACGCGCTGGTGGGCCGGCGGTCGCGGTCTACCGTTATTTCCGCGTTGGTCCAGAATTGAAGGTTGACCGGTTTGCGACTACGGCGCGACAATGGACTAGCTGGGCAACCTGATTCACCATCCAGGCGAGCTGGATGGGGTCTGATTCTCAATGCTCTCGGCGCTAGCTGTCCAGCCTCCTTCACCATCCAGGCGAGCTGGATGGGGTCGTTGCCGGACTTGTGTGTAACAACGTGGGTTAAAACCCGCGGCTACCGTCAGTCGTCGCTACGCGACGGGGCATCCGCCATGCGGAGTGGCGGAACCGAAACGGTCCTCAAAACCCACTCCGGTAAACCGCAGAAACGACCGATTTCGCGCAGCCCGGTCCCACCCGGACACCGGCCAGCGCCCCAGAATCGCGAAAGGTCATTTGGTGGTCGCCGCCTACGACGCGGCCAAGAAGGTCGATCCCACCGCCAAGGTCGGCATGAGCGTGGCCAAGTTCGACGTGGCTTTCCTCGACGGGGCGATCAAGGCCGGCCACGCTGAACGACCGCCAGCTTCCTCTCGGGCGGGTGCGTGATCTTCAACGGCCGGCCGCCGGGGGTGTAGTCGGTCACCTCGATGGTCCCGGCCGTAACGCGCACGTCGATAACGTGGTCGCGCAAGTGAATCCGCGTGATCGATAGCTCTTTCCAGTCGGCGGGCAGCCGCGGGGCAACGCTGAAACCGTCGGCTGTCGGCCGCAGCCCGAGAAACCCGTACAACATGACTTGCGGCACGAGGATCGACTCGAAGAACTCCTTGTCGAGCCCGAGTCCACCGGGCACGTTGCCGCCTTGCATCGTGCCCCGCGACGGGTCCTTGTAATACTGGCGATAGCCGCCGGCCAACTGGACCTCGTCGAACCAGGCCAGGATCGCGCGCAGGCGCTGCCAGGCGTCGTCGGGGCCGGCGGTCTTCAGCCGGGCCATGAGGTCGTGATACGAGAACCCGAGCACTGCACCGCCGTCTTGCACCTGGTTGCCCCAGGGCACCGACTCGGGGTTGCTCCAACCCCAGAAGTAGTTGCTGCCGATGCCTTCACCGGTCACGATCACGGTCTTGCCGGCGACGCGGCGCACGCCGCTGCGTCCCTCGTGGCCGGGCCAGGTCGTGTAGACGCACTTGCGGGCCCGCGTGTCGAACTCCCGCATCATGAAACGCATGGCCGTGCGGATCCGCCCGATCTGGCCGCGGAGGAACGTCAAATCGCTCGTCCAGAGGAAATAGTCGTGGCAGCCGCGGATGAAGTTCGAGTTGTTGATGTTCTGGCGGGTATCGCAGGCCGTATGGAACGACTTAATGACGACCTGCGCCGGCCCCGGATTGTCAAACCCGATGCGGAGCCCCGTAATGGCGCCTTTCCAAGCGGGCAGGCGGTACATGGGGAGCATGCTGCGGGTTTCGCCGCGGGCGAGGTCCACGGGCCCGTCGCCGCCGGCGGCCGAAAAGTACAGGCGGCGATCGGGGCTGAACTGGGGCGCGTCCTTGGCCGTCCACTCGACGTAGGGGTTGGCCCGCTCCAGGCCGCTGGCCCACCAGTTCAGACGCAGCCAAGGGGCGGCGCGGGCCTCGACGGCGAACGAGGGCGTCTGCGCCGTCGCGCCCGCGGCCGTCAACTCGATCGGCCAGCCCTTGGCACTCAGGGCCTGGCCGCGGGCGGCCGTGAGGGTCCAGCCGTCGGGCGTGGCGTGTGGGGCGTCGTAGCCCGGAACGCCGGTCGGGGCGAAATGCCAGCCGATGCCGCCGGCCTGCTGCCAGAGCGGGAACGGCCAGCCCTCGGCATGCGCCGGCCCGTCGTGCTGGTGCGTGTGGACAAAGCCCTCCGCATTCATTGCGCGGCCGGCCAACGCGGCGGCCCAGCGGCCACGCATGGAATTCAGTTGCAGCCCCTCGCCGCGCGCAGGCCAGAGCGTGCTCATCGGCATCCACTCGTCCCAGAGAGGGATCAAAGGGCCGGCCGGCTGATCGTGCAGCCAATACAGCTTGCGCAACAGCGACATCTCCCTCTCGTGCCCCGGCACGACGAACCGCGGAAAGTCGTCCGGGACCGAGTCCCCGGCCCGTCGCACACTTTGGGCTCCTTGCGCCGCCGACACGAACAGCAAGACAAGCGCTAGGGGTAGACAAGTCAAGGAACCAAGAGTTCTTCGATTCATCGTTTCATATCCTGAACCATAATTTCAATCTCGGCCGAGGCCACGCGTTGGGCATGGTGCAGCCTAGCCGCGGAGCGGCGACATGCAATAGTCAGGGGCTCACGCCCTCGTTGTCACACACAAGTCCGGCAACGACCCCATCCAGCTTGCCTGGATGGTGAATCAGGTTGCCCAGCTAGTCCATTCTCGCGCCGTAGCCGTACAACTCCTTCACCCACGGGACGAGGTGGTGGCATTTCTTGTAGCCTATTGATCTTTGCATTGAAAATGAGCCATTGAGTTGTGTGGCAGGGGCGGTGGGACTCGTTTCACTCGGCCCACCCTACGGTCTGTCAGGCTGGAAAGCCCGACCTACATCTACTTCCCCAATTTCTTCAACCTTTGCTGGGCGAGCAGGAAGACATCGTCGGCCCGCGGCTGGGGCGCTGGCTCGACCTTGCGGTAGAGGCCCACGGCGATGTCTTCGAGTTGATAGTGCTCCGCCAGCCGGCCCAAGGCGTACCAATCGCCGCCGCTCAAGCGGCCGTACTGCAGCTCCTTGGAGCGGACGAGGTGTTCCAGGGCGTCGGCCGGCTTGCCCAGTTCCACTTCGATGCTGGCCAGCGTCGCCAACACCTGGGCTTCATATTGCGGTTGTACGCTTTCCAGGGCCTTCACGGCGTCGTCGCGCGCCTGGTTGTCCACGTGCTGGCAAACGACGGAGAACCATGCCAAGGCGTGCAGGGCGCGCGACAAGGGAATCCCTTGGCTGACTGCCGCGCGAAGTTGTTTGCGGGCAAGTTCGAACTCGCCCAATCTGCCGGCCGCGATGGCAAGGGCCACATCCTGCCAGGAGTTGCCGCGGGTTTTGCCCAGCCAGTCTCGCACGGCCTTGAGGGCCTCGTCGCGGCGCCCCAGGAGGTGCAATGCACCCAGCCGGTACAACTGCAGCTCCTTGACCTTCGGGCGCACGGCGAGCAGCCGCTCGGCGATTTTCAGCATCGGTTCCGCTTGCTCGCCGTTGGCGTAGGCGTGCATCAGCGCACGGTCGATCTGGAGGGCCTGGGAAGCGGGCAACTTGTGCTGCTGCGCTTCCAGGAGAATGGGAATGGCCCGCTGCGCCTGCGGACCCTGGGCCAACACAGCCGCGGCCGCCAGCCGAATGTGCTCCGCGCGATCGTGCTCCAGTTCCGTCCAGAGATGGGCGAAGGGGGAAGCGGAGAACGGGTCGAGCCACGCGATGCTCGGCTGCTCTTGGGCCCAGGCCCAATCCAGCCAGCGCTTGGCCCCGGGGACGTCGCCCGCTGCCAGGCGATCCAGCGCCGCGCCGCCGAGAGATGCCGCCCCATCCAGCGGCAGCAGGCGATATTGGCCCTCTTCCAGCACCACGTGACAGCGGATCGGCGACAGCAACTGGCCCTTGACGCTGATGCGGTATCCCGAGTTCTTATCGCCTTCGCTCGTGAATTCGAACAGCGAGACCAGGTCGGCATTGCTCTGCGGGGTCCGCAGCCTCTGGCGGTCCGTATTCCGCCAGTAGCGGAACGATCGATCGACGATCTGCAGCGACTCCACCCGTTCCGTTTCCTTGGCGCTCTTGACAAAAAGCCCCAGGGCCTGCTCGCACCGCTTTCCGCCCATCAGCAGATCGACACACAACTGCTGCACGGGCCGGCGCGGATCATTCTCGGCAAACGCGATCTCGTCGAACCGCCGGATCCTTGCAAAGGCCTGGACCATTTGCCTGACCTGCGCCGCATCGTCGCCGGACGTGCCGGCCACCTCATAGAGGTCCTTGCCTCTCGGATAAAGCCGCGCGGCGTCCAGGTAAATTGCCGCCGTTCTGAGCAAGGTGCGGCGCTGGTCGGCCCCTTGGCTCATGGTGCGGGCCTTCTGCTCGGCCGCGGCCGCCCCGCGCTGGGCGGCGATCGCGGCCAGCAGCAGGGAAGGCATCACGGGCGACTCGATGCTTGCCGCCACCTTTTCCATCTCGGCAAATTTGCCCGCCCGCATCAGCAGCAGCACAAACGCGGTGTCCACATCGTCGGCTTGCGCCGCCTTGCCGCGGTCCTTGCGGTACTGGCGGTACTGCTGCAAGGCCTCATCAAGCCGGGCCTCGGGAACATAACGGAGTCCGTCCGGGCTGAATTCCAGCAGCGTGGCATAGGCGGCCCGCACCGCGGAGTTCGAGGGCTCGATCTCCAGGGCCTTGCGATAGCAATCCGCCGCGCCGGACCAGTCCATGCCCGGACTATACGGCCGGCCGAGCAAGTCGTGGCTGAGGATCCATCCCAGCCCGCTCAGCGCTGGCACGGACTTCGGGGCCAGTTCGACTTCCCGCCGGGCCTCTTGGCGGGCCGCCTCGCCCAGGCCGGCCACCAGCAGGGCCTGGGCATAATGCCCGTGGTGTTCCGCACGATTCGGCGCCTGCTGAGAAAGCCGGCGACACTCGGCAAGCGCTTCTTTGATGCGGCCCTCGGCAAGGTATTTTTGACCCTTATGTTCGAAGGCGATCGGGATCTGCCACTGGGTCACGTTCCCGCCGCCCAGGTCGGCCAATGTCTTGCGGAGGGCATTGACCTCGGCGGCCGTGAAGGTCCCGGGACCGGTGTCCATCTGAAAGGTCGCTTCCACGGCGCCGTTGTTCAACACGCGGAAATGCTGGACGATCGTTACCGGCCCGCACTGCTTCGACTGGTCCTTGGGGGGTTCGCCAGCCGTATAGCCCGCTGGCGGCGTGATGCGGTACCGCATCTGCGACACGTGCGGCAAGGGGAGCACGAGCGGCGACTTTCGCTCCTTCGCCGCCGCAGTTTTCTCGTCCGGCTTGCCGCCGGGGACCGGTTTGGCAGGCTCGGCCTCGTCGGGCTGCGCTGGGGGAATCAACGCCGGCGGCAGCCGCTGAAACAACGTACCGGGAGCGATGTAGGCCGCGATCGCGCCCTGGCCGATGGCACTGACGCGGGCATCGGCAAGCTCCAGGCGGACCTCGAAAGGTTTGGCCTTGTCTTGAACCGACGAGTATTCCAGGCGCCCCAGCGTCTTGGCGCGATAGAGGTTCTGGGCCGTGTTTTTCCAGTATTCGGTCATCTTCTCGCGGCCGAGCAGGGAATAGAACATCCGCTGCCCCTGGGCAAACGCTCCGCTATAGGCGACAGAGACATTCACCCGGTCCTGGCCGGTCTCCGAGAGCAGGAACTCGTCGGTCTCGACGACGCTGGCGAGGTGGTAGTCGCTGCGCGGGGTCTTGACGAGGTCCTTCGTGCCGGGAGCGGCGACCAGGGCCCAACGGCCCTGGTCCGACTGCGGCAGCTCGCCGGGCGCGACTTCGCGGTTGACTGGATCGATCCACAGCGGCGGGTCGCCCGGCACGTAGACCACGACATGGTTGAACCAGCCGAGCCCCGGCAGGCTGGGGACAAGGTCGCTTTCAGACCCTGCGCAGATCAGGGCCAGGTGGGCGGGGTGCCCCGCCGCGCGGAGCATGGCCGACAACAACGCGGCCTGGTCCTTGCAGTCGCCGTAGCGGCGTGCGAGCGTATCCTGCGGCTTTCTGGGAACGATCGCCGACTGGCCGAACTCGACCGCCACGTAGCGGACCGAGTCCTGTAGTTTGGCCAGCAACTTGGTCGCCGTTTTCCGCCGATCGGTTTCGCCGCCGAGCACTTCGCGGACCATGGCCTGCACGGGCGTTTTGTCGATCTGCGGTTCGACGAGCGATGTGTAGCCGGCCGCCACCTCGGTCCACGACTTACCCGTCGAGAACGCCACGCACGGCCAACTCGCACATTCGGGCGGCTGCATCGGTTCCGGCAAGGTGAGCGTGGCGGGCGGCTGCGTCTCGAAAACCAGCCGCACCCGGCCATTGGCGTCGCTGCGGACCGGTTTCAGATCCAAGGCGCGGGCCTCGAAGCGCAGCGGCAATTCCTTGGGGGCTTCGATGCTCAGCCGCCACTTCCGCGTCGGATAGAAGTTCGTCAGGAAATGTTGATGGGCCAGGCCCTGGCTGAACAGCGGCTGGGTGTCGCGAACGACGATTTCTTCCTCGATCACCGCCCCCACCTTCACGGCCGGCAGCGGCGCCCGCAAGGCGCGGCGATCGGTCAGTTCATCCGAAGAGGCCTGGTCCACCGGCACCTCGGCAATGGTCTTGGGGTCGAGCAGGTGCACGGCGCCGTCGGGGGTGATGACCCGGGCGCGCAGCGCCGGCCGCTCCTGGTGCCAGGGGGACCATTCGCCTCCCGTCCAGGCGCCGTTGGCAAGACCCTCCTCAGTCAGGCAGCGGTAGACGCGTCGCGTCGCGCAGCACATCTTCCCCTGCGCGTCGAACTCAAAGCGGGTCTCGTCCAGAAGCATCTCCAGGTCGGCATGCTCGGGGGCCGGTTTGGCGGTTGCAGCCTTGAGGACTTCGGCCGGCGCGGCAGCCATGGCAGGCCCATCCCACGGCTCGCCGCCGGCGGCCGTGCCAGGCGGCCCTGCCGCCAGCAACCAACAAATCACGCCGAACACGGATAGACGTTTCATCATCTCACCCTTTACCAATCGTCCGTGCGGAACGGCGAAGCCGGCAGGCCTTCCTTGTTGTACAAGTTGCAGCCCTCGGGATTCATCGAGAAGGCATAGCGCACCGCCACCGGCTTGGGGACATCCGGGCTCGACACGACGACCGTCTCGCCGTCGATCGCCGCGTCGGCCCAATACCATTTCTTGTCTTCGCCCGCAATCGCGAAGCGGCGGAGTTTGCCGCCCTGGTCCTCGACCGCCGGCTGGCGGTCGTCCTTCTTGCCGATCATCAGGCCGCCGCCCGTGTAGTCGAAGCGGACGCGAATCTTCCCGTCCACAACCTCCATCGATTTGTACAGCGGCCCGCTGCAAACGATCGCCTTCCGGCCGTATTCGTTTTTCAGGGCCCAGAGGGCCAGGCGTTCGCCCACGTCAAACTTGTTCTTGGGATGGATATCGCGGGCCTCGCCCACGTCGATGATGACGGCCATGCCCGTATGCGGGATCAGCAGGCTTTTCGACTGCGCCATGCGGACCTTCGCCCAACCGTTGCCGCCGGCGGGGTCTTGGTTCACCTGCTCGAAGTTGGCCAGTTGCACGAAGTAGAAGGGGAAGTCGCCTTGGTTCCACACCTTCCGCCAGCCGCCCACCAGGGCCCGCATCTTGTGGTAGTATTCGTCTCCTTCGCCGCGGTTCGATTCACCTTGATACCAGAGCGCGCCCTTGATGGCATAGGGCACCACCGGATGGACCATGCCGTTGTAGAGCGTCGTGGGAAATCCGGGATCGGTGAACGGATTGTCGGGCACCCGCGGCGGGCTGGGAATCTCGCCCTTGGGCGTGGCCAGCGCCCGCCGGGCGCGAGCGACCCACTTCTCCACCTCCGGCAGGCTGTTGCCCAGGTCCCTGCGATACGCTTGCTCGCGATCCTTCATTTCTTTCACGACATTGGCCAAGGACGGTTCCATCTGGAAACCGCAAGGCGGAATCCAAGGCTCGATCCGCGTGCCGCCCCAACTGTCGTCGATCAGTCCGATGGGCAGGCCCGTTTCCTTTTGAATGCGGCGGGCGAAATAAAACCCCACGGCCGTGAAGCCCGGTGCGCTGCCGGGAGTGCAGACCTCCCAGCGGCCGGGGACTCCGCGGTCGGGCCGGCCGAGGGCGCGGTGGTCGAGTCGGATCCGCCGCAGGGTGGGATAGTCGGCCGCGGCAATGTCCTGCGGCGCGTTGCACCCGCCCAGCCCGAATTCCATGTTCGACTGCCCCGAGCAGACCCAAACGTCGCCCACCAGCACGTTCTTGATCGTGAGCGTATTCTTGCCGCTGATGGTCAGGTCTTGGGCCTTGGCGTTGGCCTTCATCGCCGGCAGTTTCAGCATCCACTTGCCTTGGGCATCGCTTTGGGCCGACGCCTGGGCATCGCCGATTTTCAGCGTGACGGCCTCGCCCGGATCGGCCGTGCCCCAGATGGGCACGGCCATTTCCCGCTGCAAGACCATGTTGTCGCCAAAAAGGCTCGAGACGTGCACATCGGCATGGGCCGGGACGGCGCCCAGCACGAGAACGAGCAGAAAGACAGAGATTCGATTCATGACAAACTCCTGGGGTGATGATGGTTGCCCGTATTACCCCGGCATGAAACTAGATCGCACGTGCAGGCCGGAACAAGCTGCGGCCTACGCAAAGATCTCCCCAGGGTAAGTAAGGCTTGTGTTGTAGGATGGACCTCCGAGTCCAGCCTACGAATTCGATCAGGTTTCCGGCAGAATCTCGCGGACCTCGCCGTTGACGCGAACCTTGACTTTTGCACTCTTGTCGGGCGCCTTGTCGGCAAAAACATGAAAGGCGGTCACTTTGCCGTCTTTCCACTTGCAATCGACTCGATAGCCGCCCCGCGCGGAAGCCCGTGAAAAAGCCCTGCTTGCCCCACGCCTCCGGACAGGCCGGCAAGAGGGAAATCTCGCCGGCATGGCTCTGCAGCAGCATCTCGGCAATCGCGCCGGAAATGCCGAAGTTGCCGTCCATCTGGAACGGCGGGTGATTGCAGAACAGGTTCGGCAGGGTGTTGTAGGTGAGCAGTCCGCGGACCATGATACCCGCGCGGCGGGCCTCGCCCAGGCGGGCCCACACGCCACACCGCCAAGGCCAGGTCCAGGAACGGCGACTATCGCCGATCGTCGTGTCCACGGCGAACGACTTTCCCGTCGTCTCCTCATGGTCGTTGCTGCGGGCCTTGAGGCTCTTGACGGCCGCCGCGGCAAGCTCCGGTGTTCTCGTCGGGCTGATCTGCCGCCCCGGATAGACGGCGAACAGGTGCGACGTGTGGCGATGCGTGTCGTTCGGGTCGTCACGGTCGGCCTGCCACTCCTGGAGTTGGCCCCAGCGGCCGATCTTGTTCGGCGCCAGGTGCGCCTGCATGTCGGCCACTTTCGCCTGGTACGCCGCGTCCACTCCCAGCGCACGGGCCATCTCGCGGTAGTTCTGGAACAGGTCCCAGATGATCTGCTGGTCGTGCATCACGCCGTCCTCGCGCGGGCCATGTTCGGGCGACCAGCCATTCGGCGCAACCAGCGTGCCGTCCGGAAGTTTCTTCAGATGATCTTCCCAGTATTCACAGATTTCCTTGACCATCGGATAGCCTTGCTCGCGGAGGAACTTCTTGTCCTGCGTGAAGGCGTAGTGTTCGGCCATGTGCTGGGCGTACCACGCACTGGCGGGGATGTTCCATTCCCAGCCGTTGCCGCCGAAAATGCTCTGGCTGGTGCGTGCGGTCCAGCCGCGGGTCTGCTGGCCAAAGGCCTTGCGCGTGGCGATGCGGCACGGCTCGGCGCAGGCCGTGACGAAATCCAAGAGCGGCTCGTGGCACTCGGGCAGGGCCGTCGATTCGGCGCACCAGTAGTTCATCTGCAGATTGATGTTGTTGTGGTAGTCGCTGGCCCAGGGCGGCGAATTACTATCGTTCCAAAGCCCCTGCAAATTGGCCGGCAGACCGCCCGGTCGCGAGCAACTGGCCAGGAGATAGCGGCCATATTGGAACATCGTCGCTTCCAGGTCGGGATCGCTGCGCGCCTTTGCCGTAGGCGGCCAGGCGGGCGTCGGTCGGCATCTTCAGCGTGGCGGCGTTAGACTGCCCCCAATTCACGCGGACGCGGGCCAGCAAGCGAGCCAGATCGGCAAGATGTGCCTTGCGGAGGGCCTCGAAGGACTTGCTTTCCGCCGCGGCAAGCTCCTTGGCAATCACCGGCCCCGGCGCCTTCCCGCGCCAATTGGCCTTGAAATCGGGCGCATAATCGGTGCGGGCGTCCAGCAGCAGCGTCAGGCTATCGCAGCCGGTGAAGATGATGCTGTCGCCGTCGGCCTTGACGCTGCCGCCGGAATGCAGAACGCGCAGCCCGCAGGCGTGCTTGAGCCCGTTGGGCATCACACCGTCCCAAGACAGAGCTTTGTCATCGGCCACGATCTTCGCGCCGGGCTGGCCGGGCGTGAGCACCAGCCGGCCGGAGAGCCCGCCACATTTCTCGCCGTTCTTGGTCGCGCGTGTAATGGAACACCATGACCTGGTCCGGCCGGCTGGCAAAGGCCTCGCGGGTGAAGGCCGCGCCGTTCTGGGAGAATGTTGTGCGGTGGATTCCGGTGGAGATGTCCAACGCGCGGCGGTAATCCGCGGGCACGGCCTCAGCATCTTTGCCCCATTCCACGCGCAAATCGCCAAAATTCCGGTAGCTGCCGAAGCCATGGTCGCCGGTGTCATAGCCGCCGTCCCAGTTGTTATCGCCGGACCAGAGGGAATTCTCGTTGAACTGGATGCGCTCGACGTTCACGCCGCCGAAGAGCATCGCCCCCATGCGGCCGTTGCCGATGGGCAGGGCCTCGCTCGCCCAACCCTGCGCAGGCCTGTTATACCACAGTGTGCGATGCTCGAAGGCATTTGCCGCCGCGGGCGAAACTTGCTCGGAAAGGGATGCCCCGGTCGCCGGGCCATGGAAAAAAGCGATCGCCAGAATCCCGGCGATTGGCTGAAAATAGGATTTTGCTCGCATGATTTGCCTTTCATTTCCTCTCTTGCTCTGCTTTCCCGCGAATCGACCGCATTTCAATGTGACTCACATAATAGCAAGCCGCTCTGCCCCTTGCCAGCAGGCCTTTGGAGTGCGGTCATTGATTACCGCCAAAGTCGTTGACAGAATTGTAGGAAATGTCTATATTAGAGCCTGGGATCTCCGCTGCGGCGATCACCTTGGCCACCTGGTCCGCGGACTCGGGTGATAGCAGGTTGGCGTCTTCTTGGGCACGGCGGATAACGCGTATTATCAATTTATCATTGCTTTCTCGGATAATATCGCAAGATCGAAAGGAGATTGACGTCCATGTCTCGCATCACACAAAGAATCACCGTTTCCGCGCTCGCTTGCTTGGCCGTAATCGTCTTGCTCGCCCCTGGCAGTGTCTGGGCCCAGTCCTGGACGGGCGCCGACTTGAACGGCCAATGGAGCGACCCTGCCAACTGGTTGAACGGGGTGGCGCCAAATCCGTCTTCGCTTCCAGTCTTTTCCGATCCTAGCGTCATCGCTGGCCAGAACACGATTACTTTGCCGTCGGGCGAAACCGACCTGGCGGGGTTGACGTTCAATACCAACCTCAACCAAATCTCCCTCAATGATGAAGGCGATGGCACCAGCTTCCTGAGCCTTGCGGGCGGTCCGGCTACGATCAGCGTGTCGGGGACGCACTCGATCAACGTCCCCGTGCAGTTGCTCAGCCCTCTCAACGTCACTACCTCCGCTGCCACGGACTCGCTGACGATCAGCGGGTCGCTCAGCGGCGGCGCGGGCGCTCCCGTCTCGCTGGGCGGCGCGGGCGGCACGCTGAATCTAACCACCAACGGCACCGCCATCGACCAACTTTATATTGCGGCCGGCAACACGGTCGCCATGTCCGGCACCGGAAGCGCCACGATCAACAACCTGTTTCCCACTTACGCTTATGTTAATACTGGTGTGGCGGCCGGCAACTTCGTGCTCACCAGCGGAATGGTGACCACCGGCAGCAACGGCCTGGATATGTCCCATGATTATGATGGGGGGGCAGCCACGATGGTCGTCAGCGGTGGCACGATGAACGTGACCGGCCTGTTGGAAATGGGCTTCAACATGGGGTCGGCCAGCGTCATCGTCAAGGGCAATGGCGTGCTGAACGCCAGCGGACAGGGCCTCCAGGTGGGCGTTGCCAACGTCCGCGACGGTTACGTCGGCCTTTTCGGCAACGCGCAGGCGACGTTCGGCTCGGTCGATTTGTACGACGGCAGCTATTACGGTGAAGGCGGCACCGGCAGCGGCGTCGTCATGCAGGTCGCCAACAGCGCCCAGTTGACGACCGGTTCCCTGAATGTCGGCGACGGGTTCGTCTACGACGCCGGTAGAGGCCACAAGATGTATGGCTCTGCGCAACTGTACCAGTCCGGCGGCACGGTCACGGTCAACGGGCCCGTCGGCATCGCCCTGACCCAACTGAGTTCCACCTATTCCTTCACAGGCACGTATAACCTCAACGGCGGCTTGCTGCAGACGACGGGGATCAACAACGGCAGTGCGACCGTTCCCGGCACCGCCAACGTGAATTTCCACGGCGGCACGCTGAAGTACAACGGCTCGGCTCCGCAGAGCGATTTCATCAAACTTGGCCCCACGGGCAGCGCCTATATCTACGAGGGAGTCACGATCGACGATGGGGGCAAGGCGGTCACGATCAACCAGCCTCTGTTGTCGCCCAACAGCGGCCAGGGGCTTGCGCCGATAACGCTCTCCGCACCGATTGGCAACTACCCGGTGACTCCCGAAGTGGACATCGAGGGCGGCGGCGGCAGCGGCGCGACGGCCGTTGCCGTGCTCAACGCCGCCGGCCAGGTGACGGGCATCACGGTGACCAATCCCGGCGTGGGCTACACCTTGCCACCCACCGTCAGCCTGTCGTACCAGGGCAACGAAACCGCCGTTCCCGCCAGCGCGGTCACCTTGAACGGCGGCAACGCCTACAGCGGCGGCCTGACCAAGATCGGCACCGGCACGTTGACCCTCACGGCCAGCAATACCTACACCGGCGGCACCAAGATCTCCAGCGGCGTGTTGGCCGTTGCCAACGCCAGCGCGCTGGGCAGCGGCGCCGTGAACCTCGCCGGCGGAACGCTGCGGTTGGCGGGAGTCGTCACCGCCAATTCCTCCCCAGGCAGCATCGGCATCAAGTTCGCCTCCGGCGAGGACGCCTCGACCGGCCTGCCCGCCTCCACCAACGGCATCGCTTACCCTGTCACCGGCACGGCCGGCGTGGTTCAGCAGGCCAACTGGAACAACGTTTACAACAACGCAGGCAGCCAAGGCTCGTTGCTGAATAGCTCTGGGGAGACGACGTCCGCGTCGGTCTCCTGGAGCGCGCCTTCGACGTTTTCCGTCTGGGTCCCAGGCAACAGCATGATTTCTCCGACGCCGCCCCTCACCGCACCCGCCAATCCCAATGACCAGTTGACGAACTCGTACTTGTGCAACTACGCGCCGCAAACGGTGTGGGACGGCAGTTACACCGGCCTCGCCCCGCGCGGCACGCCTGCGGTGAACGTCAACATCTCGGGGATCCCCTACGCAAGCTACAAGGTCTACGTCTATTTCGACGGCGCGCCCTGGGGAGGCCAGGCGACTTGGTATAATTCCGGCAACACCGGAGGAGACAACGACGGTGGCGTAACCGTCGCGCAAGGCGCCAGCAGCCAAACGTTCTATTACCAGAGCATCAACGGGGCGAACGCCTACGGCCCCTTATTGCAAGCCCAAAACGCCGGCTTCGGCTACGCCATACCCGGTGGATTCTACTACGGGACTGCGAATAGTGCCGACGGCTCCGGCAGCCCCGGCGCCAACTTCGCCGAGTACGAAAGCCTGAGCGGCGGCAGTGTGCAGGTATCGCAGTTCGTCTCCGCCCTCAACGACGGCGGCCTGCAGGACGACTCGGGCATCACGGCGGTGCAGATTGTCGGCGATCCGATTCCAACTGCCTATAGCCCGACAGCGCTGGCCAATGCGGTCAACGTGACGGCCAACTCGACCCTGGACGTCACAGGCGCCAGCACCGCATCGGTGGGCAACTTGGCCATCGGCGGCAACACCCTCTCGGTCACCGGCGGTGGTAGCGGCCCCAATAGCAATTATTTCTTGACCGCCGGCGCCACCCACCTCACCGGCAACGCGACCTTCAACGTGGCCAACAACGGCACGGGCGAGGGCACCCTCACCCTAGGGTCGGTCGATCAGGACGGCACCCCGCGCTCGCTGACCAAGGTCGGCGCCGGCATGCTCGTGCTGAGCGGCACCGACACCTACACGGGCGGCACGACCGTGCTTGCCGGCACGCTGGTTGTAGGCAACGCCTCCGGCCTGGAAACGGGCACGAGCTTGACCGTCGGCACCTGGCCGGCTGGCGGGGGCGGGGGAGGCACGGCCGCGCCGGCCGGCGCGGAGGTTTCCGCAGTACCCGAGCCGGGAACCTCGGCGCTGTTGCTCTCGGCGCTGGTTGCGGCAGCTTGTCTCTGGCGGAGGAGGAAGCAGGGCTGAGCACTGGGCGGACTCGGAGGTCCATCCTACAGCAAATGGCTGGGTGTCGTCATGGACCGTTCACGTTTCGTCGCACGCATGGTTGACGTGGCCGAGGCAGCGAGTTCAACGATCCGGCCTCCGAGGAGGCCTTGGAAAGCCTGCCGATCCTGGTCTCGCTGTTTGGGCAAACGCGTATCCCCGGCTGCAACCATATCGCGGTCGACCAGTCGGACGACATTCGCCAGGCCGTCGAACGCCTGTGCGCGTCGGGCCGCAAGAAAATCACCCTCTTACTCCTGGCCAACCCGGCTGTGCGCCGGCGGGCCTTCGTCGCCGTCCATCGTCAGTTGGGCCGTCAGGCGTCGTCTCTGCGAGGCGGCCCGCGGCGGGCGGGAAAAGCGCTGGCGGCCGGCTCTTTTTGGCTGACAACTGCCGAGCTCCGATGGCAGTTGCCCGACATTCATCAGCGGATCGACGTGCTCTTGGAACAGATCGTCGATCGCGGCGGGGCCGACGGGCACGATGCTTGCATGATCGACGAGTTCCACCGTGCAAAACGCGGAAAGAAAGATGGTGGGACTCGTTTCACTCGGCCCACCCTACAAGTCTGTCAACTTTCCGCAACGGAAACCAGAGGCCATCCGCCAAGGTGTGCAAACGGGAAGTGGGGCCGGTTGTCAACCTGCCCCACGCGTCTTGAAATCCTGGTGTTGCCGCCTACGCCACCCGTTTCCGCCGCCAAACGCAGCCCAATAACCCCACCCCGCCGGCAATCAGTAGCGCGAACGTCGAGGGCTCGGGTACCGGCACCACGAAGAAGCCAGTTACCTGGGGATCGAAGGCGTTGGCGGGACAAGTCACGGTGAAACTCTCTGATGCACCCGGTGCGAAATTCCCCAACGGTACGGCCGGGCAGTAATCGGTCGACTGCACGGTGGCTAGCGCTTCCATAGCATTGCCACCCCAAGAAAGTGGGTCATTCGTATCACTAACAAGGATAGGAACCGGTGCCCCCGATGATCCCATGTTGGGTCCTGAGGTGATCTGATATCCGCTGAAAGAAAAGGTGTCGTTGTTGCCCGCCCAATTATTGGAATTAGTATAGGTCAACGCCGTATAGGGAGTCGTGCCGCCATTAGTGTCCCAAACAAACTGCGCCACAAGACTAACGTCGTTGTACGTCTGAGTGCCCGTATTGCTGGCAACCAGATCGAAGGTCCACTGGCTATGGGTGGGGTCATAACTACCGCTAGTAGCGCTATAGATCATACTGCCAGTGCCTGTCTCCGCATCGACCATGGTGTAGGTGCCTGCACAGGCCGACAGCGATAACGCGCCCATGAACACGACCGATCCGAACACTGCGATACCGACCCGGCGGCAACCAGAAACCCAGGCATTATGATAACTCATGACAGTTCTCCTTGAAAATGTGAATGAAAATACGAAAAGAAGTTGCGCGTTTCCAATTCCGCAGAATGTTTGAAAACGGTTGTTCTCTCGACTTCTCCAATTCTTCGCCACAAGCGAGAATCCGCCCTGTCTGAAAAAGGAAAGCCAGGAGGGATTACCGCCTGCAAAAGGGGGAAAATGGCTCAGATTTGCGAGCCACGCTGGCACCCAAGAAATAAACGAAGCATCCCCGCAAGGGGTGATTTGCTTTCGTTTGGCGGTGGGCGCCACCGAATGCAACCAAAGGACAACGCTTCCCCGCTCAGACGGGACGTTTAACAATTGGCTGCGAACGCTGCCTGCGCATGGGGTTACGGCCAACTGACCTAGTCGGCTTATACTTTTACGCTAACAGAAACGGGGGATTTGTCAAGCAACTTGCAAGAAATCGCTATTCGTGACCGGTTTATCGAATGCCGAGATCTATGCGAATATTCGTCGTAAACTCCGCCTCCACGTTCTCCAAGAACAGTCCCTGGAACTGGCCGGGCTGGAGGCCGTCGGGCAGCGAGACTTCCACTTCATAGCGGGTCTCTGGTTTGACGTCCGACAGGTCTGCGTAAAAGCCAGTGAAGGTCCGCTCGCGCCCCAGAGGAAAGACGTTGTCGTACGCGCGTTTCACCTCGACGGGCTGCCCGTTGAGCTTCATGCTCACCGGCCAGCGGTTGTTCGGATCGGCGATATGGATGTACAACAGGAGACGGTCGGGTCCCCGCCAAGTGGCCAGCAAATCCTCTTTGGTGTAGAGAATCGGCCAGGCCTTGCGACGCTCGGCAAGTTGCGAGAAGATGGCTTGTTGGACCGTGAACTCGGCGCGGAATACCTTGTCTTTGAATCTGCCGTCACAGTTGCCGATCTGCGGGCAATGGTCGATGCGGGCGCCGGCGAATTTCACGGGGAAGTTGACGGCATTGCCCTCGTGGGTGAAAGAAGCAATTTCGCTGCCATTCACGCCGACCTTGACCAGTTTTCGATCGCTGGGAAGCAGCACGGTCAGGTCAAGGGTCCTGCCCGTTTCGCCTTCCACGCTCTCCAGCACAAGGCCGTCGCCCTGAAGCCGCGCCGTGCCGCGGGCGCCCAGCAGCACGGGACGTGGGACCTCGCTGGCCGGCACCACTTCCAGCACGAGGGCTTCCGGTCCCTTGATCGGCAAGGTGACCCTGTCGCCGAAACGCCATGGGCCGACGTGCGGCTTGCCCCGCCAGCGGCCGCCGCGGGGGTAGAGTTCCCGCAGCAGGAACGTGTCGCCCTGGCCGAGGCCGATGCTTCCGTCCAGGGTGAACTCGGCGTTCAGCTCGCGATAGTTGGGGTTGAAGAGGAAGACGAAGCCGCGGTCGCGGGCGATCGCCGCAGTGCCGTCGACTCGTCCCAGCAGCGGCGGGCCGATGATGGGACGCAGGTTTTTCAGCACCGCCCGATTCTTGTCGGTCCATTCGAGCCACTCCCTCAGCCAATGCTGGTCTTCCGCGCAAAAGTGCGTGAACTCGGTCTCATCGCGGGCCGGCAGCAGGTCCACGACATTATTGAAAGGCGCGGTCCCGATCGAAGAAATCACCGAGTAACGCCAGCCCAAATAGTCCCAATCGCGGGTGTTGAAGCCGCGGTCGCGGACGCATTGCCCCTGGGCGTCGTTCCGCGGTGTCTGATGCGTCATGTAGCCCGGCACGATGTCCAGTGGCGCGAACTGCTCCATGCGGTACCACCAGGCCGCCCAACGCTGGCGATCGCCCGAGACGCGGCTGAAGTGCAGATCCGGAAAATTCTTGAAGCTGCCGGGCTGCTCGTCGGTGGTCGTGGGATGCGGATACGATCCGCCCAGCCAGGTCCAGGGTCCAAACCACTGGTATTGCTGCCGGCCGTCGATCACCACGTCCGGGATGCGCCGCCGCAACTCCTCCAGGATCCGCCGGCAGCCGTACCACTGCGCGTATTTGCTGGTCGGCCGGAAGCCCTCCTGGTTCGGCTCGTAGGCGATCCACCAGTGATCGAAACTGTAGCCGGCGATGCCGGTCCGCTTCTGGAAGGCGACCAGTTGCTCGACGAACCAGTCCTGGAAGCTGCGGACGCCCGTGTCCGCGCCGACATACCCGCCGGTCTTGCCGCGGCACCAGGCGGTCCACTCGGGGTTCTGTTTCCAGCCCAGCGTCGGGTAGGCGTAGGCCACGAGTTTCACGTTTTTCGCCTTGGCGTAATCGAGCATCTCCTGGATGGAGGGAGGGATCGGGTCGGTGGCGATGTTCCACTCGCCCTTGCGGATTTTCTGGCCCAGCCCGAGCCAGAGGCAGTTCTCCCAGCCCCAAGCGTCGGCGTTGTCTTTCAAGGGGGCAATCGCACTGTTGGCGGGCGTGAACAGGGTATGGTCGATTCCGACGGCGGCGCACTGGTCGAGGATGCGTTTCCACTCCGTCCGGCCCGCGGCGTGGCCACGTCGATCTGATAATCGTTCTCGCACCAGGGCACATGGATGCGGAGACTCTTCTGCGGGTGGACCAGCACGAAGGCATCGACACAGCGGGTCAAGGCGTCGGTCTCGGCCCAGTCCAGCCGCGGCACGTTATCGAAGGCCCGCGCCGGGTCGGGCACGAAGGCCCATTCGCCCAGGTTGTGGGCAGGAAACTCGACACCGCTCAAGGCGTATAGGCCGAGGCATACGCGGTCGGACTCGAACGGCCCATAGTCGGCCCGCCACTGCATGTCGGGCGAGTAGGCCAACGACACATGTCCGTCCTTGCGGTTCCACTTCAAGAACGGATTCTGCAGTGCGAGAAACAAGCCGAGTTTTTCCGGCGAGGCAGGCCCGTCCAACCGGAGGAAGACCGCCCCGCTGCTGTTGCCGGTCTTGTGTTCCCGCACGATCGGGCTTTTCAAATCGCCGGCGAAGACCTCGGCGGCATCCACACGGCACTTGCCCTCCTTGGGGAGGACAAGCCGGATCTGCTTGCTGAGGAAATGCCAGTCTCGCTTCAACTCGTAGATGACCTGGAATTGCCTGTCGCCCGCTTCGTAACTGAACGTGATGCGGTGATTGGCCTGCTGCGTGCCGGTCAGTCGCATGCCTGGCACGACAAGCCGCTGGCCGTCCACGGTCAGCGCGGCGGAGTCTCCGGCAAGCTCAATCTCGCGGTGCAAGGCGATGTTGTCCAGACGCACCAGGGCGCCATTTTCGAACACGGCCCTGACCAGTCCGTTGTCGAGCGTATCGTGCTGCACGGCCAATACCGTCGCGGGATAAAGCACAAAGCAAAGACAGGGCAGGGCGAAACAGCAGAAGCTGCGAGTCATTGGCAAGGGTTTCATCTTTACTTGCTCCATTACGGGTAAGGATTCAAACGGGAAACGTCGCTGAGCGGTGGAGTGGCACGTCAGGTTAATTTCAGACAATAATGGTTATTTCGCTGCATGCGTTCTCCTTGGGTCGGTATACTTGACCTTCAATCATGTCCGCCCGTGGCCATGCGGATGCAACGGACTTCCCCGGCGTCGAACGGCGTACCGTCTGCCCGGAAGATGTCGTGAAACCAGAGTTTCGGCTCCGCTGCGCCCTGGGGACTGCCCCAGGGGAAATAGGTCTGCGTGCGGCCGGCCACCAGGCCCCAGCTCCAGGCGCCGACTTTGTGCTCTTTCAAATAGGGCAAATGCGTTTCGAACCGGCTGTTCGGGCGGCACATCCATTCCGTACACAACAACGGCCGCTTGGCGGCGGCAAGCTCCTCCACCGCCTTCTTCATGTCGGCGAGGGGGCCGTAGCAATGGAAGCTGACCACGTCGGAAATCTCCGCCAGCCGCTTGGGATCGCACGATCCGCCGTAAACGCAGGTCGTCAAGGGCTGGTCGGGGCCTGCCTGGCGGGCCCAGCGGAAGGCCGCCTCGACCAGCGGCAGCGACCGGCTCGGTTCGTTGTAGAGGTCCCAGACCACGATCCGCCGGTCATGCGCGAAGGTTTTGACCATGTCCTTGACATAGCGTTCGAGGTCATCCCAGGTGCGCGTATCGTTCACCATGCGCGCGCCAGGACTGGCCACCCACTGGCTGTTGTGGACGCCGGGAATCGGCTCATCCTGCTTGCCGGCGTGAGGATTCTGTTTGAAGCAGTCGTCCAGCAGGATGACCACGGCCTTGACGCCCTGCCGATCGGCGATGGCCAAGAACTGGTCCAGGCGCTTCTTGAGGCCCTCGGCATCGGCCTTCCAGACCACGTAGTTGACGAACACCCGCACGGTGTTGAAACCCAAGCCATGGGCCCAGCCTAGTTCCCGCTCGATCGTCTTGGGGTCGAAGGTCTCGGCCTGCCACATCTCGACGTCGTTGACGGCGGTGCTGGGCAGGAAGTTGCAGCCGATCAGCCAAGGCTGCTTTTCGTACCAGTCGCGGGCCTTGTCGGCCGGCCATCGCCCGGCCACATCGGCCGCCCGCACCGCCATGGAGAGCGTCAGTAGCACAGCCACCGCGGCAATCAATCTCTTGAAATACGACAGGCAGAGCAAGCCCATAGATTTTCCCTCTACAAATTTTGGTGGAACGGTCGCATACGATGATATGCCGTACCGGCAGCGTGCGGTAGTAGAGGTCACTGCAGTTAATTACGTTTGAAGACGCCCTCAGATGCGGTTACAGGCCCGTGGAACAGGCCATTTTGCGAGAACTCGAAGCCTTCATCCTGGAGTTGGGAACCGACTTAGCCTTTGTCTCCCGGCAGAAGCGCATGACCGTGGTTGACGAAGATTACTATCTGGACCACCTGGAAAACTTGCGGCTGGCTGGCTGGCATGCTATATTCACAATAACTTAGGGCCGGCGAATCAATAACTGTACTCATCACGCTCCGCCGTGATGCCATTCCATCACGGCGGAGCGTGATGAGTACGCTGGAAAACACGACAGTTATTGATTCGCCGATCCTTAACGCCACGAAGAAGCGATTCCCGTGCGATCCGTCTTTCGACGGACGCCAACTTCCCATCTCGACAAGAAAAGGAGCGTTCTGTGAAATCCCTGCTGAGCACCGTTGTATTATTACTGTTGGTAACCGGTTCCTTTGCCGCCGATGCGCCGCAATCGGAACCCGGGTTTGTGAGCCTCTTCGACGGAAAGACCCTCAACGGCTGGAAGATTGGCGACAACGCCGAGGTCTTTACGGTCCGCGACGGCATGATCGTGATGGAGTGCCCCGCGGACAACCACCGTCCCGCCCACCTGTTTTACGACGGGGAGGTCAACCAGCACAGTTTCAAGAACTTCGACCTCAAGGTGGATGTGCTGACCTTCCCCGCCGCGAACTCGGGAATCTATTTCCATACGAAGTACCAGGAGGCCGGCTGGCCCAAGCTCGGCATCGAATGCCAGGTCGACAACAGCCACGTCGATTGGCGGCGGACCGGCAGCCTGTATGGAATCAAGAACCTTACCTGGGGCCCGGAAAAGCCGCCCAAGAACGAAAAAAACGTCACCGTTTTCGCCAAGCCCCCCGTCACCGACAATGTCTGGTATACGCAAGAGGTCATCTACCGGAACGGGCAGGTGGAAGTCAAACTCGACGGCAAGACCGTCCTCGAGTACAAGATCCCCAAGGCGGACGCCGAGCACGTCCTTCCCAGTGGGATGACCTGGTTGCCGCGGGGCACCTTCGCCCTCCAGGGACATCCCCCCATGCCCGGCCATATCAGCAAGGCATGCTTCAAGAACATCCGCATCAAGGTTTTGCCTGACTGAGCCGGGCCATTACGATTATCCATCACGGCGGAGCGTGATGAGTACTGAGCCGGGCCAACTCCCGCTGGTAGTCCTCGGGACAATCCATGTCGGCAAGGACGGCGGAGGTCAACACGGGCAGTTCGAATACGTCGTCGGCGTGGGCGGCCAGCAGACCGCGCAAGCCGACCCGGTCGCAGCCGGTGAGGATTTCACCGCGGTACCGGCCCGCGAGCAAGAGCGGATGCCCGCGCCGGCCCGCGTGAACGGGTACGACGATTCCCCGGCCGCATATTGCGAAGCAGTCGATCATGCCGTCGATCAGTTCCGCGGTAATTGCCGGCTGATCGCCCAGGGCCGCGAGCACCGCGCGGCAGGCCGCCGGCATCGCCAGGAGACCGCAACGGATCGAGGCCAGCATGTCGCTCTGCGCGTAGTCGGGGTTGACAACGATGCGAACCGTGCGGCCCTCTAGCGCCCGGCAAACGCGGTCCGCCTCGTGCCCCACAACGACGCAGACCTCGTCGATGCGGCTCCGCTGCAATTCATCGACGATGTGCCCGATGACCGTCGTCCCGGCGAAGGGCAGAAGTTGCTTCGCCGCACCCATCCGGCGCGATTGACCGGCGGCCGGCACGATGGCAAGGATCATGCGAGCTGCCCCTTCCGCCGCACGGCAATCAGTTGGGCCACGATGCTCACGGCAATCTCGGGCACCGTCACCGCACCGATCGGCAAACCGATGGGGGCCCGCACCCGATCGAACTCCGCCTCCGTCGCCAGGCCGCCTTCGAGGAACTGCTGGCGGATGAGGGCCACCTTCCGCCGACTGCCGATCATGCCCAGATAAGCGAGCGGCCGATGGATGCAAGCGGCCAGCGCCTGGGCGTCGTGCCGGTGGCCGCGGGTCACCAGGACGACGAAACTCTCCTCGTCTAAAGGGGAGGCGGCGATCTGCTCCACGATGGGACCACACACCGCGCTGACACCGGGCGGGAAGAGGCTCGCGGCGGCAAACTCCGGCCGATCGTCGATCACCGTGACCTCGAAGCCCACCCGAATGGCTTCCAGGGCAACGGCCTGCCCGACGTGTCCGCCGCCGGCAATCACCAATAGGGGCTGCGGCAAGACCGGCTCGACGAACACCTCCTCGGACCCAAGATCCTCGGTGTGCGGCGCTGTCTGCCCCGCGGCGACGAACCGCTGCGCACGGCCGCGTTCCAGGCAGGAGCGAAGCGCATCGCCGCCGGGAAAACCGCTGGCGGCGGGCAGGGAGGCTTCGCTCAGCCACTGGACTTCGACTTCCACATCGGGCGCCGCACGGATCGTGGTGACCAGGCAGCCGCGACGGCGGTCCGCCTGCGCACGGGCTGCCTGGGCAAAGCACGAGCGATGGCGGGCAACCGTGGGATCGACGAGCAGCCGCATGCGTCCGCCGCAGATCGCGCCTTCGTCGGCTGCGTCGAGATTGTCCAATTCGAAGTCCAAGAGGCAGGGGCGTTGCGATTGGCAGGCCTCGGCGGCCGCTCGCTCGGTCTGGGCCTCGACCGCGCCGCCGCCCACCGTCCCCCAGATGCGCCCCGACTGCTCGACGATGGCCCTGGCCCCAGCCCGTTGCGGCGTCGAGCCTTCACTAGATAAGACGATCGCCGCTGCCAGCCGGCCACCGTCGTCGATCAGCTCGACGAGCTTGGCATATATGGTGTGCGGTGACTTGTCACCGCTTTTCTCTTGCCGCGGAGCGGCTTTTTGTTTACTACTGTCTGCCATCACGACCCAGAAAGCTGCCTTTTCGGCAGGCGATCAGTGATCGCCAAAAAAAATTGAAAGCGGCGATAAATCGCCGCACTCCAAATTAGCCCTGCTTCAATTCCTTGCCATGGATCGGCATCGAACGGACCCGCACGCCGGTGGCGTGGAAGACCGCATTGGCCACCGCGGGGGCGATGCCGACGATCGGCGTCTCTCCGGCCCCGATGGGGGCAAGATCGGTGCGGTTCACCAGATGTATGTCGATCTGCGGGACATCCTTGAAGCGCGGCACGGCGTAGGTGGCGAATCGCGGGTTGAGGATCCGCCCGTCATGGAAGCGGATTTCCTCCAGTAGGGCCCCGCCGAGGCCCATGATGACGGCCCCTTGATTCTGCGCAATGAGATTGGCCGGATTCAAGACCGTGCCGCACTCGAATGCCTGGCACACATGGCGGACTCGGACCTCGCCGTTGCTGCGATCGACCTCGACCTCGGCGCAGGTCGCCACGTAGGAGCCTTTTTCGGTCCCGCAGGCCAGCCCCATGCCGATGTTCGCAGCGGGCCGCCGGCGACCCGGAGCACCGGGTGCCCCGGCCCAGCCGAACTCCTTGGCGGCCTTTTCCAGCACGGCCCGCAAACGGTCGTTCTTCAGATGGGCTAAACGGAATGCCAGCGGATCGGCCTGGGCCGCGTGGGCCAACTCGTCCATGAACGACTCGCGGGCGAAATGGTTGGCAGTGGCGGCCAGGGCCCGATAAGAGCCCTGCCGCAGCGGCGCGTCGGCCCGCACCGAGCGAGAGTTGTTGCGCGGAATCGAATAGGGCGACTCGACGCCCGAGCCGCCAGGGTTGATGCTGTAGAAGTCCCATGACACGAGCGAGCCGGCCGCGTTGAGGCCCCCGCGGACCTCGATCAGGGCCGCGGGGCGGAAATAGGCCCAGGTGAACTCCTCTTCCCGCGTCCAGCGCAAGGAAACCGGGCGTTTCGCCGCGCGGGCCAAGCGGGCCGCTTCCACCGCCGCTTCGCCACTATGTTTTCCGCCGAACCCGCCGCCCATGTCGGGCACGATCACCCGCACGTTCTCGGCCGGCACGCCCAGCGCAGCGGCCAACTCGCCGCGGACGCCGGAGGGATTCTGGGTACCCGTCCACACGGTGAGCTTATCGCCGTCCCACTCGGCCACGGCGGCCCGCGGCTCCATCGGCGCGTGCTGAATATAGGCGATTTCGTAACTTGCAAGAAGGAGCTTTCCCGTGCCTACCATGGTGCCGGCCAGCGATTCTTCTCCCGCACTCTTGCGAAAATGCGCGAAGAGATCCTTGCTGGAGACTGGTTGCGGTACGGTCTGCCACTTGGCCGTCTTGGCCAGGGCCTCAACGGCCCGTTGGGCCTCCAGGCTGGTGGCTGCGGCGCAGCCGACCAGCGAGCCGTCGCGCATGACCGTGACGCCCGCCATCGACTGGGCCGGGGCAAGATCGATCGACGCGAGCGTGGCCCCGAAGGCGGGCGGCCGAAGGATCTTGCCGTGGAACATCCCAGGCCGGAGGATATCGGACGGATAACGGTGCGCCCCCGTGACGATGTCGCGGCGATTGGGCCGCGGAAGCGAAGTTCCCAGCACTTTCCATTCTTGGACCGGCGTCACCGCGACGTTGGCGGAGATCGGCCGAGCGAGCGTCTTGGCAAAATCTTCCGCCTGGGCCAGTTCGGCATAGCTGATCGTGCGCTTCGAGGCCTCATGGGCGATGGCCCCGTCGCGGACCCGCAGCGTCGCACGATCGACCTTCCAGCGTTGGGAGGCCAGCTCCAAGAGCAGTTCGCGGGCGGTGGCCGCCCCGCTGCGGACCGACGGGATCGTTGATGGCGTGGTGCGACTCCCGGCGGTCACGCCGTCGTCGGGGGCTAAAGCGGTGTCGGCCATGATCAGGCGGATGCGGGCCGGGTCCACGCGCAGTTCTTCGGCGGCGGCCTGGGTGATCTCCGCTCGGGAACCTTGCCCCACCTCGACCTTGCCGGTCATGACGGTGATCGCGCCGTCGCGATCGATGTGCAGTCTTGCGGCGACGCTGGCGGGGCCACGTCCGCCAAATCCTCCTCGGCCGCCGCCGCCCCGCCCGCCGCGGCGTTGGGCCAGGGCAATTTCGCCCGTGACGGTAATCAGCAGCCCGGCACCGAGCACTTGGACGAACTCCCGCCGCGAGAGCCCCCCCTGCGAGTCTTCCCGCTCGACAGGCTCATAGATTTCCGGATCGACGCGATGGTCGGACGAGAGATTGATTTTCATGGTTGGTTACAGCCCTTTAGGTTGGACCTCCGAGTCCGTCCTTACTTTGCCGGACGGACTCGGAGGTCCATCCTATGGTATTCCCGCGGCACGGTGAATGGCGCGGAGGATCTTGGCATATCCGTTGCACCGGCAGAGGCTGCCGTTCATAAAGCTCAACACTTGTTCTTGCGTGGGCTGGGGATGTTGCTTGAGCAGGGCGACGGTCGTGAGGATCATGCCGGGCGAGCAGTAGCCGCACTGCATGGCCCCTTCGGCCAGGAAGGCCTCCTGGACCGGGTGCAAGGCATCGCCATGGGCCAGGCCTTCGATCGTCGTGATCGACTTCCCATCGAAATCGACGGCCTTCTCCTGGCAGGTACGGACGTTCTTCCCGTCCACCAGCACGGTGCAGGCGCCGCAGAGCCCTTCGCCGCAACCGTATTTCGTGCCGGTCAACTGGAAATCCTCGCGGATGACATCCAGCAGCAGTCGCTCCGCGTCGGTCGTCAGGGTTTTTGTTACGCCGTTGACGATGAGGGTTATGGTTCGATTCATGGCGTTCTTCCCGTGGGGGCCAACTTGCGCCGGTTGGATTACAGCCCGTCATTATGGCCGATGCGACGGGATTTGCAATCTGTTCCCACCCGACCGCTAATTCCTACAACAGAAAAATGAATGACAGAGACATGGTTGGCAGAAATATAGTCGGCCGAGGGTCGGGGTGCGGGGACAAAACGGAGCATATTTCTGTCAGTCCATTTTTCTGCCATCAATTTGGGAAGAACTCGCGTCCGCAGCTTGCCAATCATTATTCGCCGAGTAACAATGGGGGGAGTTCGCATCGTGCCGCGTTTTCCGCCTGCGGCCCGGAACACTGCGGGCGACGGCACTGCGACCCCTCATCACTTCCAATAGAGGAGAGTGCCATGTTGCGCAAAGTGTTTTTGTTGGCCCTGGGGCTGCTGGTCGTGCCCGCGTTGATCGCCAGCCTGCAGGCCCAGAACGGACCCGCCCCGGCGGGGAAAACGCCATCCGCGGACGACAATCCGTTCGGCGATGGGCCTGCGGCGAAGCCGGATGCCGCCAAGCCGGATGCCGCCAAGCCGGATGCCGCCAAGCCGGATGCCGCCAAGCCAGGTACAGCCGCCGAGGAGGATGAATCGAATCCGTTCGGCGGCCCGCCGCCGAAAAACCTGCGGCCCTTCGGCAGGGCCGATTTTTGGAAGCCCGCGGCGACCCCGAGCAAGCCCGCCGTGAAGAAACCGCAACCGGCCGCCGGCCCCAAACTTCCGCTCCACTGCGGTGAGAAGGCGATCCTCAAGGCCCTGGAGGAGAAGACAACGGTCGATTTCGTCCAGACCCCGCTCCAGGACGTGGTCGAATATCTACAGGACAAATACCGCATTCCGATCAAGCTCGATAGCAACGCACTGAAGGAAGCGGGGGTCGATGCCAGCACGCCGGTCACCTTCTGGATCAGCGGCGTGCCCTTGCGCTCTGCCCTGCGCATGATCCTGGGCGACCTGCAATTGGAATGGACCGTCTGGTGCGACGTCCTCTGGATCACCTCGCCGGCCAAGGCTGAGAGCGATGATCGATTCGTGGTGAAGGTCTACGACGTCTCCGACCTGGTCATGACGACGCCAGACAGGCCGTACCGCGGCGGTCTCTTACCAACCGTTGAATGCGGCGAGCCCGCGTCACCGGTCATGGTTTATGGCGGGGGATCGGCAGTGGGTCCGGTGGGCAAAGCGATGGGGCCCGGCTCGGGTCCGGTGGTATCCGGCTCGGGAGGAATGGGAATGGGAGGAGGAGGGATGTTCGCGGTCGCGCCGGAAGCGAGCGCCCCAATGCGCCACAGGCGTCAGACTCGCACTTGCTGCACAACGTCGTCAGCGGTCCGCCCGCTGTCTGCGCCGGAGTCGGCGTGGGGGGCGCGGGGGCCGCTCCGGCAGTGCCCAGGAATAGCGCCGGAATGGACACCTTGATGGATTTGATCCGAGATCTTGTCGCCACGAAAAGCTGGCAGGAGAACGGCGGAAATGGCGTGATTTCGGCCCAGGGCAACCTGCTTTGCGTCAGCCAAACGTTCCAGACCCAGTGCGAAGTGAAGGCCTTTCTGGCCAAACTGCGGGCCAAGCGGCGGGCTGCGCCGACCGTGGTCGTCGAGCTCCAGTGGCTCTGGCTCGACGGCGGGCAATACGCGCAGCTTCTCGGCGCCGCGAAGCCATCCAGCGACGGGCGGACCCAACTGGCCGTCGATGCCAAGGCCCTCGATCGTCTCGGCCGCAAGGCCCCCGGCTTCCGCGGGCGGATCGTTTGTGCCAACGGGCAACTGGTCCACCTGGCGTCGGGCGACCGCCGCTCGATCATCGTCAGCGCGATTCCCGTGGTCGGCGGCGGCATCGGTTATCAACCGGTGGTGCAGGAGCTCAATGCGGGCGTCATCGTCGAGTTGCGCCCGACCGTCGCTCCCGGCGGCACGATGGCAACCATCGACCTGCAGAGCATGGTCACGCGTTGGGGCAAGCCGCAAGCAACGGCCCAGGTAGGCGCGGCGTGGCCGGAAAACATTGCCGGGGAACCCGCAACCACCGGTCCGGCCGGGTCGGGCTCGTGTCCCGTGCAGCGGCCGAACATGCCCACCCAGCAACTGGCCACGACCGTTCGCGTACCGCTGGGCAAGCCGGTCGCGCTCGGCGGCATGACCTTCGCGCCCGCCGACTCGGCCGGCATGAACGAGGGGACCGACAACCCGACGCAGCTTTACCTGATTGCTACCACGAGCATCGGCAAGTAGGTTTGCTATTCCGCCGGAACTTGGCAGACACGCAAGCCCAGCGCGTAGAAATGTAGCCCCGGCTCGCCGAAGTCGAAGCGGTCTGCCGAACGGCAGCGACGTGCTGTGCTCAGCCAACTGCCGCCGCGGGCCACGCGGAGCAATCCGGTGGCAGGCCCTCTCGGATCCTTGGCCGGCGAAGCCGCATCGTACTTCTCGTCGTACCAGTCCGCGCACCACTGCCAGACGTTCCCGTGCACGTCGTATAGCCCCCAGGAATTCGGCTTCTTCCCGCCTACAGGATGGGTCTTGTCGCCGGAGTTCGCCGCATACCAGGCATATTCGCCGAGTTCCGCCTCGTTGTCGCCGAAAGAGAAGCGCGTCTTGCTCCCTGCTCGACAGGCATATTCCCATTGGGCTTCGCTGGGCAATACGAACTTCCCGCCCTGGGCGCCAACCTTGGCATTGAGTTTCTCAAGAAACTGCTGGCAATCGTCCCAACTGACGTTTTCCACGGGGTTCTTCGGCCCTTTGAAATGGCTCGGGTTGCTGCCCATGACGGCTTCCCACTGTTCCTGCGTTACGGAATATTTCCCCATGGAGAACGGCTTGCTGATCTGTACCCGGTGCGCCGGCTTTTCCTCGAGAAAGGCGCCGTTGTCGTCGTCGGGCGAGCCCATCATGAACTCGCCGGCGGGAAGCAGAACCATCTCCAGCTTCACGCCGTTGCCCAGATCGACTACCGATTCTTTCAGGGGGCTTGTCGCCACACCACTCGCCGGCTTGGAATCCTGGGCGGCTACGGAAGCGAGACTGCCGAGCGCCGCGAGGGCTGCCAGGCCAGCTATCATCAAACGTCGGAACATGCGTCAATCCTCTTTAGTATTCGATCAAGAAACTCGAAGCCGAAGTGCTCGTCGAGCTGCGGTAGGCCGCCCTACCAATCTGGCTCGCGGGCCGCGGCGTTCGTCCAGCAACTCGGCCAGGGAAGTACCGCCGGGAAGGCCCCGGCTTCCCCGCCGCAAAGCCTTGTCGATGGCCTGCCACGTCTCGCCGGTCACGCCGTAAACCGCGCCGGAATTCACCGAGGGCCATTCCCCCGTCCGCTCTCGATGCGCATCGGCCCATGCCAGGACCTGTTCCAGCGTAATAGGAGGGCGGAACCCCCGGTGCTCGGCAAGAATCGCTCGCAACGACGACCTGCCCGAGAGACCGCGCACTCCTTGATACAGAGCATTGTTGATCGCCCCCCAATTCTCGTCAACCGCCTCGACAACCTGCCCCGATGCGATCGTCGGCCATTTCCCCGTTCGCCGCTGGTGGGCGTCGGCCCAGGCGAGAATCTGCGGGATCGTCAGGGGCGGCTTGTGCAATCGATGACGTTTCGGCCCAGGGCTTGGCGGCGGAGAGGCCTCCGAACTTCGTTTTGCCACCGCAACCTCCTTGCATCCTCGAACGTGAAAGGTGAATACCCGCCAAAACCGGCCCCTGACGCTTGGTCGTTCGGACGGTCAGCCGAACCAACCCTCTGGATGGCTCAATTCTAGCATTTGCCACGTCCAGGGGGAATGGCGGCCGTTTCTGGCCGGCGCTGTCAACCGACAACCAATCGGGCCCGCTGTTGCGAAACTCCGATGCGCGCAATCGTCCCGCTGGAGAATTCCAGAAAGTCGGATTCAACCCCGTCCGAGAAAACGACACCGCCGGCAGGCATGAGTGATTCGATCACCAATTCGTTGCCTTGATCGAGCCACCCCGCTACGAGATCCGCCCCCGATTGCTTGCTGCGGAACGGCTCGCGCACCACCCACACCAAACGGCGGTCCTCCCAGCATCGCGCCCTTATGTCAGGCATTCGTCCCTGTTAGAATGCGTTACTATGTACATTGACTCCCTTTCTCTGTTCCATGTCGCCTTGCCCCGCAAGTCGCCTCGAATCATTGCCGGCCGTCCTTGTGAAACTCTGGAAACCGTCCTGGTAAAGCTCACCAGCGGCGGCGCGGTCGGTTGGGGCGAGGCCGCGCCGGGCAATGCTCCCACCGTCACGAGCGAATGTGCGGCCGGCGCGTTCGCCGTGCTCCGCGATTGGCTCGCCCCGGCGGTGGTCACGACGGAAATCGACTCGGGCAAGAGCCTGGCCGAGCGGCTCGCGCCGTTCCGCGGCAACCAGCACGCCAAGGCCGCGATCGATATTGCCTGGTGGGATCTCTCGGCAAGGATGCAAGATCGGCCATTGCAGGACCTGCTCGGCTCTGCATTCCCCTCACCCCCTGCCCCTCTCCCAAAAGGAGAGGGGAGCTGGCCGCGGCAGGCCGTCGAGGTTGGCCCGTGCCTGGATCGAATGGAGTTTCCGGATGCGTTCATCGCGGCGATTGGGGCCGCCTTCGAGGCGGGTTTCCGGCGAGTCAAGCTCAAAATCCGGCCGGGCTGGGCCCTGGAAATGCTCCGCGGCGTGCGGCAGGAATTCCCCGGCCAAACGTTCCATATCGACTGCGAAGGGGCCTTGAACCTGGCGCCTCGGAAATGCTCTATCGCTTCGACGATTTTGCCCTGGAGATGGTCGAGCAGCCGTTGGCGGCAGAGGATCTTGTGGCCCACGCCATGCTCCAGGAATCGCTGCGAACGCCGATCTGTCTGGACGAGAGCATTGCATCGCCGCTGCAGGCCGAGATGGCGTTGGACCTGAGAAGTTGCCGGCACGTGAACCTCAAGGCGGGCAGGGTAGGGGGGTTCACGGCGGCGATGGCCATTCTCGAGGCCTGCCAGGCCGCCGACGTGAGTTGCTGGGGCGGGGCCGCAGCCCAAAGCGCGATTGGCGCCCGGGCCGACCTAATATTGGCCGCCTGCGCGAATTCTTCCTACCCGGCCGATTTCTTTCCCTCCACAAGCGAATTGGCCGAGGATCTGGCCGAGCCGCTGCATCCACTCCGCGATACGAGCGACGGCGCGGTTGGCATTGCGTTAGCAGCCGAGCCGGGGCTGGGGGCCGTTCCTGATGCCGCCCTGTTGGAGAAGTTTGCAATCCAGAAGGCGGAAGTGTAGCGCACTCCAAGAGGTTGCTTGCTGCCCACTCGATCCGTTACACTAGACCACGGAGGGCAGAGTGATGGCAATCTTCACGGAGCACGTCGCACGTCGCCGGCACCATGTACCCATGGTCGGCGGCGGGTTTCCGCCTTTCCCTGCCGTCCTGGCATGGTTGGGGCTGGCAATGATGCTCTGCCTGAGCGGATGCGGAGGATGCCGCAAGACTCCGGAGGAGGCGGAACAGGAGAAGCAACAGGCGGAAGAAAAGGACAAAAAGCAAAAAGAAAAGGAAAAAGACCCGTTCGAGGCCCGCCAGCCGGTCGTGATACCGTCGAACAAGGAAGATTTTTCCGGGCGTTGCAAGCCGGGTCACTGGGTCAGCCAGGTGTGGCCCGAAGTGAAGGCCAATCGCGGCGACTTTCAGGGCGAACTGCGAACGGAGATCGTCGATCGCAATCTCGCCAAGGTGCAACTGGTCGCGGTCCCCTACGAAATGACCACCGAGCGGCCCGCGGCCCTGGCCAAGGAGCAGCCGAAGTCGCTGGAGGCGTTCAATTGGATTCCGCCGAAGCCCGCGGCCTACTCGGTGAATTTCAAGCTGGCCGCCGGTGGAGGCCCGGCGGTGCTCGAGAAGAGCATGGGGCTGTTGCCCATGCGGTCGTATCAGTACTACTTCGTCGTGCTCTCGCGACCTGCCAGCCGTTATGAGTATCTCGAGAAGAAACTCCCCTCGATCCACCGGCACCGTCCCAATCCCGAAGCCGACGACGGACCGAAATACTACGAAGTGGTGTCGATGCCGGCCTCGCGGCGGCCGAGCCTGCCGAGCCACGCGCTGTACTGGACGAGCATCGCCTATCTGCTCTGGGACGACTTCGACCCGGCGCTATGGGATGTCGATCAACAGCGGGCATTGATCGATTGGCTGCACTGGGGCGGGCAGATCATTGTCAGCGGGCCCGACGCCCTGGAGTCGCTCCGCAACAGCTTCCTGCGGCCCTACCTGCCGGCCACCGTGGAGAAGTCGCGGAGTTTTTCGGCTCACGAACTGGAGGAACTAGGTTATTGGGCAGGCGACTATGGTCCTTCCCCAACGGCCGTGAAACCCTGGCCCGGTGCGGACTTGAAACCGGACCCGCAAGCCAGGTATTTGCCTGAAGACGGCAAGCTGCTGGTCGAGCGGCAGGTTGGCCGCGGGCGGATCGTGGCGTCGGCCTTCCGACTGACGGGACGCGAGTTGACCGATTGGAAGGGCTTCGATTGCTTCTTCAACGCCTGCCTGTTGCGGAGGCCGGCACGGGAGTTCCCGGCGGACGAGGGCTCGAAGTCGAAGTGGTTCCATTGGGCCGGCAGCCCCGCACGTTCGCGGCGGCTGGATGCCGCAAAAATGACCGCCGTGCGGTATTTTAGCCGGGACACGGGCGTCGCGTTCGAGAGTTATGCATCCGACATCGTGGCCGCCCAACAGGCGGCGACGGCGCCGGGCAACGGCGGTCCGATGCCGTATTACGGCGTTAACAACGCAAGTTTGAACAACCTCGAAGACGACTCCGACCCGACCAACGAAACCTATGCGATCTCCCCCGACCAAGGAATCGCCCCCGGGCTCGGCGCGTGGAACGACTTCGGCCCCGTGGCCGCGGCCGCGCGACTGACGCTGGAGGATGCCGCCGGCGTAAAGGTTCCCGAGCGGAGTTTTATTGTCTGGGTAGTGCTGGGCTATTTGTGCGTGCTCGTGCCGGCCAACTGGCTCGTCTTCCGGGCCTTGGGCCGCGTCGAGTGGGCCTGGATCGCCGCGCCGCTGATCGCGATTGCCTGCACGGTCGTGGTAATCCAGCAGGCCCAACTGAACATCGGCTTCTACCGGTCGCGAAACGAGATCGCCGTGATCGAGATGCAGCCCGGCTATTCGCGCGTACACGTGGCACGTTATACGGCGCTTTACACTTCGCTGGCCACGCGCTACGAATTCCGCCTCGACGATCCGGGCGGACAGATCCTGCCGTTCCCCCGGGATTTCTCCCCGAAAGAGTATAAGCCAGCCGTATGGCAGGCTCTCGGTGCGTTGGTTTGCCGGCGGGGCGACGATACGCAACTGAGCGGCTTCAGTGTGGCTTCGAACGCCAAAGATTGCGTGCATTCTGAGGAGATGGCCGACTTTGGCGGTGCGGTCACGTTGCACCACGATAGCAACGGAGCAATGCGGGTGACCAACGGCACAAAATTCACGCTCGACGATTGCCGGGTGGTCCAGGGCGGCAAGTCCGGCGCCCCCGAACTGGTGAAGAAGCTCCGCCGGCTCGAGCCCGGCGCAAGCGTGCCCTTCAAGTTCGCGCCCGTTGACCTCCCGGAAAAAACCCCCATAGAAGATCGTCCCCACGGTTCGGCCCCCAGCGGCGAATTGACTCTGGAAAGGATCGGGAAAGTGGCCCTGGACCGCCAGGACTTTCGGCCTGGCGAGATTTGTCTCGTGGCCCGAGTCGTCGACGAGGTGCCGGGGCTGACGGTTACTCCCGAATCGCGGATTCAGCAGACGCGGCAGGCGGCGCTCCTGGTCGCCCATCTCGACTTTGGCGAACTCCGGCCTCCTCTGGCGGATAGGACGCTGACGGACTCCGAACTCCGGGACGTAATCGGTAAAGCCCAATTCTCGCAACCCGCGATCCCACTCCCGCAACTCACGTCCCCATTCCCACAACCCGCGACCCCCGTCCCTGGCCCCGCGCCCGTGTCCGCAGATCCAGGCCCTCAGCCGCAAGACCCTTCGAGCGATGATCGAACTGATTAACTTCACGAAACGTTACAACGACCTGCTGGCCGTCGATCAACTGAACCTGAAGATCGAGGCCGGCGAGATGTTCGGCTTCATCGGTCCCAACGGCGCCGGCAAGAGCACGAGCATCCGCTTCCTGGCCACGCTGCTGAAGGCCACCAGCGGCGAAGGGATCGTCAACGGGCATCGCGTGAGCAAGGACCCGCTGGCCGTGCGCCGCAGCGTGGGCTACATGCCCGACGGCTTCGGCGTCTACGACGGCATGAAGGTCTGGGAGTTCCTCGACTTTTTCGCGGTGGCCTATCAGCTTCCGCGCACCCGGCGGCGGCAGGTCTTGAACGACGTGATGGAGCTCCTGGACCTGACCGGCAAGCGAGATTCCTTCGTCAACGGGCTGTCGCGCGGCATGAAGCAGCGGCTGTGCCTGGCGAAGACGCTGGTCCATGACCCGCCCGTGCTGATCCTCGACGAGCCGACCAGCGGCCTGGATCCCCGCGCCGGATCGAGGTCAAGGCCCTCTTCAAAGAGCTGCGGCGGATGGGCAAGACGATCCTCATTTCCAGCCATATCCTCACGGAACTGGCCGACTGCTGCACTTCGATCGGCATTATCGAGCGGGGCAAACTCTTGATGTGCGGCCCGATCGACGAGGTCTATCGCCGCATCCGCGGCAACCGCACGGTGCGGATCCGCTTTCTGGAAAACATGGAAGCCGGCCTGGCGATCGTCCGCAGCATGCCCGAGACCCGCGACGTGCAGATCGAGGACCATCACGTGGTCGTGGAGATGGCGGCCGACGACAACCAGGTGGCCGGGCTGATGGAGAAGCTCGTGGCCGCGGGCGTGCGGATGAGCTCCTTTGCCGAGAAGGAGCCGACGCTGGAGGACGTGTTCATGCTGGTGACGAAAGGGGCAGTGGCCTAACTGCAGTGAGATGTCGGCCATTCGGAATGCCGATGAAATGAAAAGGGGAATGTGCGGAGCGCACAATTCATCAAAGGAGTGCGGACATGTTTCTCGTTGAAAACCCCGTTCTCCAGCGCGAGCTCCTGGTCAACCTCCGCATGACGCGGGCGTTCGTCCTGTTGCTGGTCTACATTGCCCTGCTGGGCCTGGTCGTTTACGTGGCGTGGCCCAGCCAGGCGCGGTTGGACCTGAGCCGCCGCCCCGAGGAGGCCTCGCGGCTGGTCGCTCTGTTCTTCCTGGGCCAATATGCCCTCGTGTCACTCATGGTTCCCAGCTTCGCCGCCGGCACAATCACGGGTGAGAAGGAGCGGCAGACCTACGAAATGCTGCTGGCCAGCCCGATGCGCCCCGGGGCCGTGGTGCTGGGAAAGCTGCTGGCGGCGTTGTGCCACCTGGCCGTGCTGGTCTTCTGTTCGCTGCCGATCGTCATGCTTTGCCTGCCACTGGGAGGCGTGTCGCCGTATGAAGTGCTGGCTACCTACATCGGCATGGCGGCTTCCGTGACGCTCTTCGGCATGATCTGCGTGGCGGCCAGCAGTTACTTCACCCGCACCATCGCCGCCCTGGTCGTTTCCTACTTGGTGATCCTGCCGCTGACCCTGCTGGGGATCCTGTTCTACGCGAACACCGAAGGCGCCGGGCGGTTGGTGTTGGTCGGCGGCGTGTTGCCCATCGGCTGCCTGGCGGCGGCAGTGGCCTTGCTGAGGGTGACCAGCCGGCGGCTGCTGCACCCGCCCGACGTCGGCGCGGAGGCCAAGGACGTGGTCGATCCCGACTTCGAGCAGAAGATGGCGGTGGGCATGGTCATTCGCAGCGACCAGTTCCCCGACAAGCTCTTCGCCCCGGCCAAGCGCAGCGACCTGATGGCCGACGGCGTCAATCCGGTTTTCGACAAGGAGATGCGCAGCGAACTGTTCGGCCAGGGCACGCTCATGCTGCGGCTGGTGATCCAGTTGAGCATGGTGCTGGCCCTGCCGCTGATGGCGGTCTGCCTGTATATCAAGCCCACCTGGGCCCCCTGGTACACCTGCTACATCGTGTTGTTCAACGTGCTGGTGGGCCCGGTCTTCTCCGCGCGGCAGCGTGACCAGCGAGCGCGAGCGGCAGACGCTGGAACTGCTCTTGACGACGACCGTTTCGCCGTGGCACATTCTCAGCGGCAAGCTGCTTTCCGGGCTGCGGGTCTCGTGCGTGCTGACGGCCTTTATCATCTGGCCGCTGTTCCTGGCCTGGCTCTTGCCGCCCTGGACGTACTGGTCCGACAGCCTGACGATCCTCAGTTATCTGGCGATCGTGGCCCTCACGGCGCTGACCACGACCACACTGGCCATGTTTTGCTCGGTGATTTTTTCGCGCACGACCGTGAGCATGATGACAACCTATGTGATTCTGATGCTGCTCTACGCGGCCCCCGTGGCGACCTGGATTTTCGCCCAGGAATTTTCGCCGTCGGTGCACGCCTCGCTGGTCTCGGGCGAGATCGCCACCGGCTGGGACAGCCCCTTCACGTGGTTGCACTGGTCCACATCGACCAGCCCCATGGCGGCGGCATTCAGTCTGCCCGTGACGTTGGGCGACACGCACGATCAGGCCCCGGGCGCCGGCTTCTGGTGGCGGCACGCGGCCTCGGCGTTCATCGCGTTTTACGTCTTGTTCGACGCGTTCCTGTTGGGCACGATGTTATGGCTCTTCCATCGCCGTTGGCGGGTGTGGTCGTGACTCCCCTCCGCCCTTGGCCAGTTTGCTGACCGCGCCTTGGTTTTTTTGACGTGATCAGGTGCGCTGGAAAGCTAACGCACGTGGTCCCGGTACTTCTTCCGGGCATCGTCACCGACCGTTATCACTGTGCTATTGATCTTCGCATTGAAAATGAGCCATGTAGGCCGGAACAAGCTTGCGCAGTTCCGGCGTTGATGCTGATTCGTGCCGGAACCGACCCGCTGCGCGGGTACCCCGAAGCTTGTTCCGGCCTACGCCTCATTTTCAAGGCAAAGATCAATAACATCGCCAGCCCTGAAACCGGTTGAGCTCTCCGGCACGCTTAGGCGGGTTGCTGACCATCTCCCCCTTGCAGTGTGTTTCGTCCTCCGCGTTTTGCCGCGATCAACGCCGCATCGGCTGCCAGGAATAACGATTCGCACGTGTCCGGCTCCGAGAGCTTTCCGCTCAAAGCGAAGCCGGCGCTGGCGGTGATCTTGACCGCGCCGCCATCACCAACCGCCTCGCCAACGCGGCTTCTTACCCGCTCGACAATGGCGGCCGCCTCGGCCTCGCCGGGCACCCAGAGCAAAAGGCCGAATTCGTCCCCCCCCAAGCGAGCGAGGAAATCTCCGTGCCGCAAGTTCGTCTGCAACGAGTGGCCCACGGCTTGCAATACCCGATCGCCCGCCGCGTGCCCCTGCGTGTCGTTGATCTCCTTGAACTGATCCAGGTCGAGCACGGCCAGGCAGAGTCGCGGCCCGCCGACCACGACCATGGGTACATGGTGCCCGACATGGTGCCCGGCCTCGGTCAAGCGACGGGCCAGCTCCTGGTCCCAGGCCCGGCGGTTGGCCAGCCCGGTCAGCGGGTCGGTCAGCGCCGCGAGAGCCAACTCGCGATGCGCCTCAAAGGAAAGCCGCTGGAGGCGGCGGAGCCGGACGACCTCGCCCAACAGCCGGCAGGCCAACTGAAGTTCTTCGGTCGTGCACGGACAAGACAACCGCACGTCGGCCGGGCCGTCGCCACCCACCCGGATCACGCCCACCTCGTCCCGCCGACCATGACCCTGAGTACAGGGTGCCCGGACTGGCGGTGCGCAAGCATTGATAACGATGACTTCCGGGTGCTCTCCGGCCGGAATCGCTGCACGTCCCAGCCAAACCCGGGTTTCCGGTCCCTGAAGCATCTTTTCCCATTCCTGACCCACGGCGGTGTCGGCAAGAATCAGGACGGTGGTGACTCTGGTATCGCTCATAGGATCGATTATAATTCTGGCTAAGACGCGATGAAAATCACCCCCCGGGATAGTTGGTTATGAAGACGGGCACTATGGACTCATGGTTGGCCGCCATTTTGGAAGAGTTGGGCGAGGTGCCGGCGTCTTGGACGCGGCGGCACCTGTTGGGACTCGAAGAACTCTCGGCCGAGGAAATCACGCTCATCCTCGACAAAGCGGCCATTTTCCGCCGGGTCCTCGACGGGCCCACCGAAGGGGGAGGCGGCCGCAAGATCGTGACTTTGGCAGGCAAGACCTGCTGCAATCTGTTTTTTGAGAACTCCACCCGCACGAAAACGAGTTTCGGCCTGGCGGCACGGCGGCTAGGGGCCGACACACTCGACTTCGCGGCCTCCAGCAGCAGTCTCTCCAAGGGCGAGACCTTCATCGACACGGCCAAGAATATTGAGGCCATGGGCGTCGACGTGATGATCGTGCGGCATCAGACGCCGGGCAGCCCCCACCTGCTCGCGCAGAATCTGCGGTGCTCGGTGATCAACGCCGGCGACGGGGCCCACGAGCATCCCACGCAAGGCTTATTGGACATCCTGACCATCCGCCAGCGGCGGGGCAGCCTGAAGGGCCTGACCGTGGCCATGGTGGGCGACATCCTCTTCAGCCGCACGGCCCGCTCGAACATCTGGGGCCTGAAGAAGCTGGGGGCCCACGTCATCGTTTGCGGACCCTCGACGCTCGTTTCGTCCCGCTGGGCCGAATTGGGCGTGGAGTGCTGCTACAACCTCGACGACATCCTGCCGCGGGTCGACGTGCTCAACCTGCTGCGGATCCAGTTCGAGCGGCAGGCGACGAGGCCCTTCCCCTCGGTCCGCGAGTATGCCCATCTTTATACGATGGACAGCGAGCGGCTTTCCCGCACCAAGCCGGACGTGCTGATCCTGGCCCCCGGACCGATCAATCGCGGCGTGGAAGTCACGCCCGACGTGGCCGACGGCCCGCAATCGGCGATTCTCGACCAGGTGACCAACGGGGTCGCCGTGCGGATGGCCGTACTGTGGTTGTTGTGCAAATGAAAGGATGAGGGATGAAGGATGAGGGATCAATAGAGGACTGCAGTTGCCCTTCATCTCTCATCCCTCATCCTTGGGTCGCCAACCGACAAGGATTCACTGAAAATGTCAAAACTGTTAATTACCAACGGCCGCGTAATCGACCCCAGTCAAAACATGGACCGCGTGACCAGCCTGCTCGTGGTCGACGGCCGCATTGCCGCTTACGACCTCGGGCTTGACGGTGCCACCGAAGTGATCGATGCCACAGGGCGGATCGTCGCCCCGGGGCTGATCGACATCCATGTACACCTCCGCGAGCCGGGCTTCGAAGATGCCGAGACGATTGCGACAGGCACCGCCGCGGCCGTCAACGGCGGGTTCACTTCCGTGGCCTGCATGCCCAATACCGATCCACCCATCGACACCCAGGGTACGGTCGAATTGATCCGCCAAACGGCCGTCGCGAAGGGGCACTGCAATGTTTTCGTGGTGGCCTGCGTGAGCCAGAACCGCGAGGGCAAACAGTTGGCCGAAATCGGCCAGTTGGTCGAGGCCGGCGCGGTGGGCTTCAGCGACGACGGGTCCCCGGTCTACGACGCAGAGCTCATGCGGCGGGCGTTCGAGTACTGCAAAATGTTCGACAAGCCGGTGATGAACCACGCCGAGGTCCGCGAGTTGAGCCAGAAGGGCGTGATGCACGAAGGGCTCGTCTCCCTGGTGCTTGGCCTGCCGGCCATTCCCGCCGCGGCCGAAGATGTGATGATCGCCCGCGACATCTCCCTGGCCGAGGCCACCGGCGGACGCCTGCACATCATGCACATCTCGACCGTCAACGGCGTCGAGGCCCTGCGGCGGGCGAAACTCCGCGCGGTCCGCGTCACCGCTGAAGTCACGCCGCACCATTTCACGCTCACCGACGACTGCCTCCGCTCCTTCGATTCCAACTACAAGATGAACCCCCCCTTGCGCGGCAAGGAGCACGTGGAGACGATCATTGCCGGGCTGAAGGACGGCACGATCGATTGCATCGCCAGCGACCACGCCCCGCACCCCAAGGAGAAGAAGATGCAGGAGCTCGACCAGGCCCCTTTCGGCATCGTGGGCCTGGAAACGTCCCTGGGCCTTGTGGTCACGCGGCTGATTTCTCCCGGCCATCTCGACTGGCCCACGGCCCTGGCCAAGATGACGATCAACCCGGCGCGGATTTTGAACCTCAAGAAAGGCACGCTCCAGATCGGCGCCGACGCGGACATCACGGTCATCGATCCCGCCGTGCGTTGGAAGGTCGATCCGAGCAAGCTGTGCTCCAAGAGCAGCAACACGCCTTTTGCCGGCTGGGAATTGCAGGGCAGGGCGGTGGCCGTGGTGGTGGGCGGGGTGGTGAAGTTGAATCGGCTTCGGTAGGTCCGGCTGCGAAGACACGGAGAACCACGCGACCCGGAGTAGCGGGTGCCCCGACGAATCACACGAAAGGCGGGAAGACAGAAAGATGGATGACAGAAAAATAGTCTGCCGAGGCTGTTGATCGGTCCCGTCTTTCTGCGTCATTTTTCTGTCCTTCTCTACTTTTCGTGTCGTTCGGCGGGGCACCCGGTGCTCCGGGTCGCGTGGTTCCTTTCTCTTGATTCTGCTTACGATGCTCTATCTGATCGACGGCTACAATCTGTTGAACGTGGCCAGTGTTCCCGTGCGGATCCGTGGTCGGGCGAATCTGGAGAAGGCCCGGCTGGCGCTCTTGAATTTCCTAGCTGAATCGCTCGATCCGAACGAAGTCCCGCAGACGGTGGTGGTGTTCGACGCCCACGATCCGCCGCCCGGATTGCCGCGAGAAATGCGGCACAAGGGATTGCTCATCCGATTCGCCCCCCGTGACGAAGACGCCGACTCGCTGATCGAGGAGTTGATCCGAGAAGACAATTCCCCGCGGCGGCTGACGGTCGTCTCCAGCGATCATCGCATTCAGCGGGCGGCCAAACGGCGACGCGCCCGGGCGGTCGATAGCGACGTTCTGGTATGCCGAGGTTCTTCGTGCCCGGCAGCAGCGTCAGCAAGCCGCGGTCGAAGGACCCGAGCGGCCCAGCGGACCGATGCTGGAGGAAGAAGTGCGCTATTGGCTGCGGCAGTTCGGGGAGAAATGATGCCTTTCTAACTCCTCAGAACAACGTGACATTGAACATCCAGGCCAGCACCAACCCGATGCCCGCCAAGACGACCGGCGCCAAGACCAACGCCACGAGCAGCTCGATCGGTATCCGCCGCGGCGGAGCGACAATCAGACTCATGCTGACTTCGCTGTCCGAAGGGCCCTCAAGACCGGCGGGCAAGTCGGGCAAGGTGTCGCGCAACAGCGCTTCGGTGGTCAGCGGCGACCCCGAGGGTGCCCCGTCGCCTTCCGGGGAGCTGTCCCATTCCCAGCCCGTAATCGGCTGGGCGATGACCGGCGGAGGAACGACCGGCACCGAGAACCGCTGGTCATCGGGCGGGCACCGTGTACTCATGGTCGGCGACGGCGCCGGCGGCAACCCTGAATGCGGGGTGCCCTGCGGCGGGCCCAACGGCTCCATCGGCGTGATCGCCATGGCCGAGGCCGCGACCGGCTTGTCCGGGCACCATGTACCCATGGTCGGCGGCGGCGCTGGAGGGCCGTCGACCATGGGTACATGGTGCCCGGCGGCTTCCTGCCGCTGGTTCTGGAATTCTTTCGCCCACGGCGCCAGGCGTTCGATGACTGCCAACGCCGACGGCACCCGTTGGGCCGGATCCTTGGCCATCATGTCGGCCACCACATCGACAAACGCGTCGCTCAGTTGATGGTTCAAGCGCCGGGGGTCCAGGGGTTTCAGGCTGCAATGAGCGCGGGCCTTGTCCGACGTCGTGCCGCCAGGGAACGGCACCTTGCCCGTCACCGCGTAGTAGAGCGTGCAGCCCAGCGAGTAGATGTCCCAGGCCGGCACGGGGTTCCAGGGCGAGAGGATATGGTCGGGCGAAAGGTAATCGGCCGTGCCGACGATTTTGCCGTAGCGGGGATCCTGGTCGGCGTTGGAGGAGTACATGGGGCCGGCCAAACCAAGGTCCGACAACTTGGCGTCGCCTTCCGGGGTGACCAGCACATTGCCCGGCTTCACGTCGCGGTGCACGATGCCCACCTGGTGGGCATGATGGAGACCTTCGGCCACCTGCGAGATGATGTTGGCCGCCGCCTCCATGTTCAACGGGCCGTTGCGGCGGACCAATTTCCGCAGATCGGCGCCCGGCACGTACTCGGTGACGAGGAAATTCACCTTGCCGTCGTTGCCGGCGTCGACAGCCCGCACCAGCTTGGGATGGTTCAGGCTGCTGAGGGCCTGGATTTCGCGGGTAAAATTGGCAATCGCCTCCGGTGTCGACTTGTCGCGGGGGAGGACCTTGATGGCGACAACTCGCTTGAGAATCCGGTCCTCGGCCTTGAAGACATGCCCCATTCCTCCCTGGCCAAGCGAATCGATGATGCGGTAGGAGCCGAGGGTGAACTTGGTCCGGCCATCGAGCAATTGTTTGGCCTGCCAGGCGTTCAACAGTCCCAACTCGACGACCTTCTCCGAGAGCTCCTGGTCCGTGGGCGCGGCCACCGCTGGGCTGTCGACCAGGGGTACCTGCTGCCCGCCGTTGCGCAGGGCCAGACGGGCCTTTTCAAGTTGCTGGGCAGACAGCAACCCGCTGGTCAGGGCACATTCTTCGAAATTCAAGTGGCGCGTGTCGTTCACTGGGTTTCGGCGACAAGACGACGGCTTTTACACAACCTAATTATAACGGTAACCCGCGGGGGCCAAAGTCGCAAGCCGTGCAACAGCGGGAAAGGAGGGTGGCGGTAGGGCGAGTATGGGTGGGACTCGTTTCACTCGGCCCACTCTACGGTTGAAACACCCGCGGCCACGAATTCGGCAGCGGCGCTTCGAAGACCATAGCCTCGCCGCGGACCGGATGCGCGACAACCAACCGCCGGGCGTGGAGCGCGATCCCAGGTGAGAACTTCAACTGGCTGCCGTACTTGCGGTCGCCGACCACGGGGTGACCATGATGGGCCATTTGCAGGCGGATTTGGTGCTTTCGCCCCGTTTCCAATTCGACCTCCAGGAGCGACATCGGGCCGTCGCTGGAAAGCAGACGGTAGGCGAGGCGGGCCTCCTTGGCCCCCAAATCGCCGCCGACCATGAGTCCCTGCTGCCCGACCACGCGCATGCGGCGGTGCCTTTCGTCCTGGATGAGCCAGTCGGTGTAGTTGCCGCCGGCCGGATGCGGGATCCCTTCGACGAGCGTCCAGTAGGTCTTCTGAACCACGTGGGTACGAAACTGTTCGGTCATCCGCGCTGCTGCTTTGGAGGTGCGGGCCAGAAGAACGACGCCCGTCACAGGGGCGTCCAACCGGCTCATGACGCCCAGGTAAACGTTCCCTGGCTTCTGATACTTCTGTTTGATGTAGTCCTTGGCCAACGTCAAGAGCGTCGGCACTCCGCCCGGCGTGCCCATCGTCGGCAAGCCGGCCGGCTTGTTCAGGACGAGCAGGTGGTTGTCTTCATACAGGACGTCCATGAAGGATGAGGGATGAAGGATGAAGGATGAAGGATGAAGCGTGAAAGGCGAAGGACACTTCTCACGCCGGACATTCTATCTTACAATTCGTGGTCGGTATCTAAAATATACGCAATGACCCTTCATCCTTCATCCTTCATCCTTCATCCTTCACTTAAACTTGTCCTTGCCAGCCGCTCGCCGCGCCGTCGGGAACTGCTGACCGAGGCCGGCTATGATTTCGACGTCGTTGTGCCCGACGAAGCGGCCGAATGCGGTGTTTGCAGCCGGGAAACGCCCGAGAAGCTCGTGGCCCGTCTCGCCCGGCAGAAGGCCGCCAACGTGGTGTCAAAAGTCTCCAGCGGATTGGTCCTGGGTTGCGATACCGTGGCCGAATGCGGTGGGCAAATCCTCGGCAAGCCGGTAGATGAAGCGCATGCGCGGCAGATGTTGCAAATGCTCAGCGGACGCGATCATCGCGTGCTCAGCGGACTCTGTCTGTGGGAGGTGCCCGACGGTCATCCCCTGGTCCGTGTCGCCATGACCCGCCTGCGGATGGATCGACTCTCGGACGAGGAGATCGACGACTACCTGGCCAACGGACTTTGGGAAGGCAAAGCCGGGGCCTTCGGCTATCAGGACCGCTTGGGCTGGGTCCATGTTGTTGAGGGCAGCGAAACGAATGTCGTAGGGCTGCCCATGGAACTACTGGCGGAAATGCTCAGGTTACCATGTCCTTGAGGTTCTTCAAGGCTCGGACCTTGATCTTCACGGATGCGGGCTTGGCGGCGATATCCCTGAGCTCGCCGGGCTTGAAGGGATTGGGCACGCCCTTCTGCGCCGGCTTGGCGGGGACCGCCTTCCGTTCGATCTTAACGAGACCGGGAATCGCGAAGACACCGGGACCTTGAAGCCCAAGGTTCCTCTTGATCTCATCGGCCAAGGCGTCAATCACCTTGGCAACGTCGTTCTTGTCCAGACCCGAGGCCTCGGCGATGTTCTTCAAGACCTCGGTCTTGGTGGGAGCTTTCGCGGCAGGTTTTGCCATTGGATTTACCCTTCGTGAGTGTTTTGAATGAGATAAAAGGCGGATAAGGCGACCTTCTTCGTTTTGCGCAAAGGGTCCACGAACTGGTTCCAACACCCGTAGCGATCCGGAACCGAGGCCGCCTCGAACCGGTTTTCAAAGATGTTCTAAGGATGTTTACCAAAAAATGCAACACACCTTTGGAAAAAAAAGGGCAAATTTCTGGGCGAACACTCCTTCAGCCCCCCCTGGAATGTAAAACAGTACCCTCATGCCGGGAGGGACTACGGTGTTGCCGGCCGCGGGAAAATCTTTGGGCTTCCACGAGATCATCCCATAATAGTCCTTTCCGGCAGAAAGGACCTGCTTGAGGCGCAGGCGGGACGGTTCTAGTCCCCACGGGTGGGAAACACTTGTATTTCTTGCGAATATCTTCTAGGATAAGAAGTTACAGCGGCTAGCTCCTTGGAAGGAACTTTACCTTGGTTCAGAAACGGGGACTGGCTCCGAGCCGGATAGCGATTAGGCCGCAAGAAATGGACGCCGGCGAGGTGCCTGTCCCCATTTCTGAACCAAGCCGGAACTTTACCTAGGCGGTAACCATCTAAGATGGTTGCAGGGCGGGACTTGGCGCGGGTCGTCAGCGGGTTGCCTCATCCCACAACGATGTGGGGGCACTCGGAACTTTACGCAGCGGGAGACGGAAGATGGAGAAGTGCGGCGGGGCACTGCCGAAGGTTTTGCTTGCTGTTGCCGCAAGCTTCGCGTATGGCATTTGGCCCGGGCCCTCCGTTGTTCAGGCGCAGCAAATTCGAGCGGTCGCGGCGCCCGCTAGCGCGGCGGATGCAGATTCCGGTCCGGGGAACTTTGCCCCTCCCGACCGCAAGATCTTACAGGCCCTGAACAGGGCGCAGAAGGTGTTGAAAGAACATCGCTACGGCGAGGCCCTGGAGGGGCTCAGCCAGATCCTTCGCAGCAACGAAGATTTTTTCTATCAGCCCGACCGGAAGGCCCCCATCTACAAGAGTCTGAAGGCCGAGGCCCAGCAACTCCTGGGACAAATGCCGCGCGAGGGTCTTGATCTGTATGAAGTGCGCTGCGGGGCCGAGGCCCGCGACAAGCTCAAGCGGGCCGCTGCCGCGGGCGATAAAGATGGGCTGTCGGAGATCTCCGCCCAGTTGTTTCACACGCAGGCAGGGTATGAAGCAACTTACCTGCTCGCCTTGTATCACATGGATCACGGCGCGCCCCTGGCCGGAGCGTTGACGCTGAAGCGACTCCGCGAAGCAGGGGTCGCCGAGGACTTCGAGCCGGGTCTTTCGCTCACCCAGGCCGCTTGCTATTACCAGGCCGGCATGCCCGCGGATTGCCAGCAAGTCCTGGTCGACCTGAAACGACATCGACCAGGAGTACCTGGTGCCCGAAAAACCAGCTTGGAACTGGCAGGGCGTAATGTGCCTTGGTTCGAGCAGGAAAGCGATGCCCCCGCGTGGCTGGCGAAATTGACGGGCCTGCAACCCATGGTCGCGGCGGTGGAAACCGACCGCTGGGCCATGTTTCGCGGCGATCCCTCGCGAAACGCCTCGACCGTGGGCGGCGCCCCATTGCTGAATCTCCGCTGGCGGGCGGAAGTGACCGGCAACCCGATCCTGAAACAAGCCTTGATCCAGCAGGAGAACGAATATCGCGAGCATGGCGTCGCCTTGTTTTCCGGGCTCCATCCGCTGGCCGTTGGCGACAAGGTCCTGATGCGGACGGCGTCGAACGTGCTGGCGGTCGATTTCCATAATGGGAAGGCGATTTGGGAGACGACACCCGAACAAGATCCCGTGGATCCGCAAGCCAACCGTATCAATGGCATGTTTATCGGCGCGCGAACAACATGAGCCCGATGGCCCAGTACGGCCAGCGGATCTGGGATGACGCGACCTATGGAACACTCGCCAGCGATGGCAGCCGGGTCTTCCTCATCGAGGAATTGCCCCTGGGAGTCGGCGGGCACTATGGCGGGTTTGCCTTCGGCGGCGGTCGCGACGCGTCGAACCGGAGCATTACCAACAAGCTCGCTGCCTACGACGTCCAGACCGGGAAGCTCCAGTGGGAGTTGGGCGGCCAGGAAGCGCTGGGGATGAGCGACACTTTCTTCCTGGGCCCGCCGCTGCCGCTCCGCGGTCAACTCTACGTGATGGCCGAGATCAAGGACGAAACGCGACTCCTGGCCCTCGACGGCGCCACAGGGAACCTGCTCTGGTCCCAGCAGTTGTGCATGGTCGAGTCGAATATCGGTCTGGATCCGGCTCGCCGCCTGGCAGGCGTTTCGCCCTCCTATAGCGACGGTGTGTTGATTTGTCCCACGGGTGCGGGCTGCGTGGTAGCCGTCGATTTGGCAACCAGGTCGCTCCTCTGGGGATATAGTTACATCCACCCTGGTGAACAACCCGGGGGTCGCCGCATGCGGGGGATGATGAACCCGTTCCAGAGTTCTTTCTACAATTCCACCGGCCCCGTGCCCCGCTGGCTCGACGGCACCGCCACGATTGTCAATGGCCGGGTGCTGATTACGCCGGCCGAGGCCGACGCGCTTTATTGCTTGAACTTGGCCGACGGCAAGCCCGTGTGGGATCCCCAACCGCGCGGCGAACACTATTATATTGCCTGTGTGCATAAGGGCGTGGTGGTGCTGGTCGGCCGCACTTCGATCGAGGCCATTAATCTGGAAGACGGGAAAAAAGCCTGGGGCGGGCGTGCCATCGCCATGCCCACGGGCGCCGCGGTCTGTGGCCACGGCTGTTATGCCGGCAGCCAATACTTCGTGCCGCTCAGCAGCGGTGAGGTAATATCCATCGATCTGGAGGCGGGCAAGGTCGTGGGGACCGCCCAGCCCCGCCCGGCGCATATCGGGCACGATGTACTCATGGTCGCGGTCCGCGGTGCCGGGCAATCTGGTTTGCTATCGCGGCCGGGTGATTTCGCAGGGCTTGGACGGTTTGGAAGTTTATTACCAGGCGAATGCCGCGCGGGACGAGGTGACGCACCGCCTGGCCGCCAATCCCGACGACATCGAGGGGCTTACGCTCCGCGGTGAAATGTTTCTGGACGCGGGCAAGTCGACCGAGGCCGTTGCCGATTTCCGCCGGGCCTATAGCCTGGACAAGAATTCGGATTCGCACGTCCACACCCGCGAATTGCTGCGCGACGCCCTGTTGAGCGGGCTGCGCGACGATTTCGCCGCGCATCGCTCGACGGCAGGCGAGGTGGAGCCGCTTCTGGACAACCCGGCGCAACGGGCGTCCTATTACCGCTGCATGGCAACCGGTCTTCACCATGCCGGCGACTGGCGGCAGGCCGTCGAGTATTACATGAAGCTCGTCGATCTGGAGGAGGCGAAGCCGGCGAAGACGGCCCTGGATAAGCTGGAAAGGGTTGACCGCTCCTATCTTGCCCGCCGCGACTGCTGGGTCCGGGCCCGGCTTGCCCTGCTCCGCAAGGAAGGGGGCGCCGCCGCCGCCGCGGAAATCGATCGCGCCCTGGAGCCGCGCTTGGAAGAGGTCAAGATGGATACGGGCTTCGACCGACTGAAGCAGTTCATCGCCTTCTTCGGCGATCAGCCCCAGGCTGTGGCGGCACGGGCGGAACTGTTGCAGCGCCTGACGCAACAGAAGCAGATCATGCAGGCCGAGCTGCTCATGGCCGCGTCGGTCGATTCCTCGGACCGCAAGGCCCAGGCCGCCTTGCTGGCCGAGATGGCCGAGCTCAATTTCGGCGCCGGCCGCGTGGGTGATGCCGCCGCTTGCTTCCGCCAACTTCAGCGACAATTCCCCGACGTCCCCTGCCACGAAGGCCTGACTTCCGGCCAGTGGCTTGCCGCATTTCCCAATGGCGATGCACTCCGCCGCGAGGTCAATCTGCCGGCCCCCGCCTGGCCGGTCGGTGAAGTTGAGACCGGCCCGGCCGAGACGAACGACAACCCGTTCGTTCGCGGCTTTCGTTTCGACATGCTCTTGGGTGGCGTGTCCCCCTTTTGGGGAAGTGGGCCGTTCTTCACCGATTACACGGTAAGTTCGGGAAACGGGCTGCAGGAAGTCTGCCTTCGCGACGGCACGGGACACTTGCAAGACCCGATCCGGCTCATCGAAAACGGCCGCATGTTCGGCGGCATGTACAACCCGAATTCAACGCTGGCCCGAAGCTGCGGCCATCTGCTGGTGGCTTCCATCGGGATGAAGATTTGTGCCCTCGATCCGTGGCGGGTCTCGGGCAACACCGCGCAGGTCCTGTGGTCCAAGGACCTTTCCGACACCACGACCGAGAACTTCGGAAACATGATCTTCGTCAACAACGGCATCAATCCGGATTTCCGCGTCAATCCCTTCGGACCGGTCAACGCGCGCTATGTCAGCTTCGTGCGGAGGAGGAGCATCGTGGCCGTCGATCCCTTTAGCGGCGACGAGTTGTGGGTGCGGCAGGATATTCCTCCCAAGAGCGAGGTTTTCGGCGACGCGCAGTACCTGTTCGTGCTCGCGCCCGGCAGCGACGAAGCGTCGGTCTATCGGGCCAGCGACGGCCAACTGCTGGGCACCCGCAAAGTGCCCCGCCGCAAGGACGAGAACGTCTTTTACAACGAAAGCCAGCACGGGGGCAGTTCCACGCTGGCGAATTTCGGGTTCGCTTTCCAGGGCCGTTATGTCCTCACCTGGGAACAGGGCGGCGACAACAACGGCCGCGTGTTGACCTTGTTCGATCCCTGGCTGCAAAAGGCGGTCTGGCCGTCGCGCAACTTCGCTTCCGGCGCCATGTGGCCTTGGCCGGCAGCGAGGCGGTGGGAGTCTTGGAGCCGGGCGGACATTTCGTCCTGGTGTCCCTGGCCGACGGCCACACGATTGCCGATGTGCAACTGGAGCGGCGGCCGCAATTCGCCGTGACGGACCTGGTCGTCACGCGGATGGGCGACCAGTACATCGTGCTCACGAACGACAACCGCATCCAAGGCAATAACATCGAGGAGCAGAACGTGCAGCAGCCGCAGGGAGTGTTTACTTTTCCCGTGCGCCGGGCCCGCATCTATGCCCTCGACCTGCAGGGAAAACTTGCCTGGCCGGCCCCGGTCGACGTCGATCACCAGCAGTTCATCCTCAGCCAGCCGGGGCGGCTGCCGGTGTTGTTGTTCGCCGTTTTCCATTACGACAATGCCAATGGGCGAATGACCTTGCGGGCCTCGCTGGTGGCAGTCGATCGCCGCAACGGCCGCATCGTTTACGACAAGGACATCCGTGCCATGCGCGGAATGGGAGTGGAAATCCGCGGCGATGCGGAAAAAAAGACGGTGCGGATCGCCACCAATAATGAGACCATCAACCTGAAGTTTACCGACAAGCCCGTCCGCGCCTCGGTGCGCCGCAGCACGGGCGTGCAGAAACGTCCCGCCAAGCTGGGCGACGCCCTGTTGGATGCCGTGAAGGGCGCCGCGGGCCTGCCGCCGCAATAAGGAAATAGATTGAGATCCGTCTTACGAAATCTTGACGATACGGGCTGGCTTTTTGGCAATCTGGCAAATCAGGCTGAACTTTTTGGGCCGCCCGGACAATTAATAGTAGCGGTTCTTGGAAAATCGCTGAGAACACCGCGAACGATCATGAGGATCCTTTTATGAACCTACTGGTAACATTCGCTGCGAACAAAACGCGCGGAGTCTGTCGAGGCTTCGCCTGGGCCGCCGCCGTGGCCGCGCTCGCGCTGGCGCTGCCGCCTGCGGCATGGAGCGACAATAAGCTGAACGAGCGCGACCTTGACAAAACCATCTCCCGCGGTCTGGATTGGCTGGCTTCGCGGCAGTCGCGGCTGGGCCATTGGACCGCCCCCGAGGGCCGCTACCCGACCGCCATTACCGCGCTTTCGGCCACGGCGTTGCTGTGCGAGGGCTCGACGACCACGCAAGGCAAGTACAAGGACAATATCCAACGCGCGGTAAATTATCTGGTCAGCCGCTCCAACAAGGGCAGCGGCCTGATCGGCTCCCGCGACGATGACCGCTACACCTATGGCCATGGTTTCTCCATGCTCTTCCTTTCCCAGGTCTTGGGAGAAGAAGAAGACGCCGATCGCCGCAAGGAATTGATCGACGTCCTGACCATTGCCGTCAAGTTCACCGGCCAGGCCCAGACCGCGGCCGGCGGCTGGGGCTACGTCAGCGCCAAGGACGGCAACGACTTCGACGAAGGTTCAACCACGATCACCCAGGTCCAGGGACTGCGCGGCTGCCGCAACGCCGGTATCCCCGTGCCCAAAGAGATCATCGACAAGGCCGTGAAGTATATCCGCAAGTGCACCGGCTCCGACGGCGGCGTGGCCTACAACTCCCGCGGCGGAGGCGGCCGCCCGCCGATCACGGCCGCCGCCATCGCCTGCCTGTTCAACGCCGGCGAATATGACGCCAAGGAAGGCGACAAGGAAAAGGTCGAAGCCGTGCGCAAGATGCTCAAGTACTGCGAAACGAACCTCGGCTCGTCGGCCAACCCCAACCAGATCTTCGGCCATTGGCATTACGCCAATTATTACTATTCCCAGGTGCTTTACCGCGAAGGCGGAGATAAATGGAAGGCCTATCGCAAGGAAATCTATCCCCGCCTGATTGCCGAGGCCAACGCCGACGGCTATTGGGACCAGGGATTCCTGGGCGCGGCCTACACCACGGCCATGAACCTTACGATCTTGCAGCTCGATCGCGGCACGTTGCCGATTTATCAACGCTGATTGAACCCCAGATAACTCCATCATGACATTAGAGACCCGTCCCCAGGATTCCGCCGAGCCCGTCATTACTTTGGATGTCAGTCCCCAGGATTCCTCCGCCATTCAGAAACTCGATGCCGCGCGGCGCAAGATCATGGACCAGTTGGCCCAGGTCATTGTCGGGCAGACCGCCGTCGTCGAAGAACTGCTGATCTGCCTGTTCAGCCGCGGGCATTGCCTCCTGGAAGGCGTGCCGGGGCTGGCCAAGACATTGATGATCAGCACCTTGAGCCGCACGCTCAATCTGAGTTTCAGCCGCATCCAGTTCACGCCCGACCTGACGCCCGCCGACATTACCGGGACCGACGTGATCGTCGAGAACCGCACCACCGGCAACCGCGAGTTCCGCTTCATCGAGGGCCCGCTGTTCTCCCACGTGATCCTGGCCGACGAGGTCAACCGCACGCCGCCGAAGACGCAGGCGGCCTTGCTGGAAGCCATGCAGGAGCGGCAGGTGACGGTGGGCCGGGTGCGGCACGCGCTTACCGATCCGTTCTTCATCCTGGCCACGCAGAACCCGATCGAGCAGGAAGGCACCTACCCGCTGCCGGAGGCCCAGCAGGACCGTTTCATGTTCAAGGTCTTCGTCCGCTATCCGAACTTCCTGGAAGAGTTCGAAGTGGCCCGGCGGACGACGACGACGATGTCCGACACGATCGAGGCCGTGCTCACGGCGCGGGAGATCCTCGACCTGCAGCGGATCGTCCGCGAGGTGCCCGTCTCCGACCACGTGATCCGCTACGCCCTGGCACTGGTCCGCCAGACCCGCGTCCGCGAGGCGGGCGTGCCCGATTTCGTCGGCGACCAGGTGATCTGGGGCGCCGGGCCGCGGGCCGTGCAATATCTGATCCTCGGTTCCAAGGCCCGTGCCCTCCTGCAAGGCCGGACCCACGTGACCTGCGAAGACATCGAAACCCTGGCCAAGCCGGTGCTCCGGCACCGCCTCGTGCTGAGTTTCACGGCGGAGAGCGAAGGTGTGACGACCGACCAGGTCATCGACCGCATCGTGGCCGTAACCCCCAAGCGAGAAGACGAGCTCACCCGCGATGCGCGATTCCAAAAGATTTTTGCATCCTGACGCGATCAAGCGAATTGCGCGGCTGGAAATGCGTGCCCGGCACGTCGTCGAGGGTTTTCTCTCCGGCATGCACCGCAGTCCCTACTTCGGCCAGTCGATCGAGTTTCGCCAGCACCGCGAGTACACCTTCGGCGACGATCCCCGCCACATCGACTGGAAGCTGTGGGCCAAGCAGGACCGCTACTACATCAAGCAGTTCGAGGAGGACACCAACCTCCGCAGCACCCTGCTGATCGACGTCTCCGGGCAGCATGCGCTATGGCCGCGGGGCGATGAACAAGTTCGAGTACGGGGCCACGATCGCCTGCAGCCTGGCTTATCTGCTCTTGCGCCAGCAGGACTCCGTGGGCTGCGTCTCGTTCGACGAGAAAGTGCGGACGATCGTGCCATTGCGGGCCAAACGGAACCACCTGGCGGCGATCCTGCAGGCCCTGGAAGTCACCACGCCCCGCGACAAGACCGACCTCTACCCGATCCTCCGCGAGGTGGCCGAAACGTATCCCCGGCGCGGCATGATGATTCTCGTTTCGGACCTGTTCTCGCCGCGGGACGGCCTGTTCCGCGGGCTGAAGCTGCTCCGCAGCCGGGGGCACGACGTGATGGTCTTCCACCTGCTGGACGACGACGAGCTGGATTTTCCCTTTACAGGCCCGACGCGTTTCGAGGGACTGGAAATACCCGACATCATCCGCTGCAACCCCCGCGCCTTGCGCGACGGCTACCTGCGTGCCATGCAGGCCTATTTGGAGGAAGTCCGCCACGGTTGCACGGGGAACAACGTCGATTATACGCTCTTGCGGACTAGCCAGCCGCTGGACGCCGCCCTGGCCGCGTTCTTGAGCAACCGACTTGGCATGCACCACAAAAACCGCGGCTGAGAACTAAGCACCAAGAACTAAGACCTCAATGTTTCCTCTGGTCCATCCATTTTTCTGGGGAATGTGGTTCGTCGCCGCTCCGGTGTTGATCCACCTGATCAATATGCTGCGCCACCGTCGCGTCGAGTGGGCGGCCATGGAATTCCTGCTGCTAAGCCAGAAGAAACACCGCACCTGGGTCATTCTCAAACAACTGCTCTTGCTCTTGCTGCGGATGGCCGCAATCGCCCTGGTGGTGCTGGCCCTGGCCCAGCCGCTCCTGCCCGACCGCTGGGGCGGCTTCCTCGGCGCGCAGGCGACGCAGCATATCGTGCTCCTGGACGACAGCTATTCGATGTCCGAGAACCTGGGTTCCCTGACCGCCTTCGATCAGGCCAAAGACGCGATCAAACGGCTGGGCGAGTCGGCGGCCCGGCCCCGCGAGCCGCAGACTTTCACGCTCCTGCGGCTGTCGCGCTGCGGCGGCCGCTACGGCGAGGCCCCGCATTTCGATTTCGAGAAAGAGAAGGTCGACGCCGACTTTGCCCAGCGCCTGGGCGCTACCCTGGATGCGATCCCGATTTCGCAGACTGCCGCCGAGCCGTTGCCGGCCTTCGAAGCCATCCAGCACTTGTTGAGCGAAAATGTCGGCGAGCGCCGCATCGTCTATCTGTTCTCCGACTTCCGCACCCGCCAGTGGGACAAGCCCGACGACCTGAAGAAACGCCTCGCGCAACTCGACGAGAACCACGCCGAGATCCGCTTGATCGACTGCGTGGAAGAGTCCCGCCGGCCGAACCTGACGATCACCGCCTTGGAGCCGGAGGAAGGCATTCGCGCCGCGGGAGTGCAGTGGCGAATGGCGGTTACCGTGCAGAACTACGGGCAGTCCGAGGTCCGCAACGTGCCCGTTTCCTGGTCGGCCGACGGCAGACCGGGCGGAAGCGTGACCATCGACGCCATCCCGCCGGGACACGCGGCGCAAAAAGCGTTCGATCTCAATTTCGCCGTCGCGGGCGAGCACACGATCGAGGCCCACCTCGAAGCCGACGCGGTGAATCTCGACAATCATCGCTACGCCGTCGTCGACCTGCCGGTCACAACGCCCGTGCTGCTGGTCGATGGCAAGCCGCGCTCCGCGGGGAACTCCCGGCCGATCGCGCTGGCGTTGACCGTCCGCAAGGGCATTCAGCCGGAAACCGTCTCGCCCGACTACTTGACCGCGCCCAAGCGGCCGCTGAGCGATTTCGCCATGATCTGCGTGGCCAATGTGGGCAAGATCGAGCGCTCTGGGGTCGAGGCCCTGGAGAAATACGCGAAAGAGGGCGGCGGCGTGCTCTTCGTCACCGGACCCTTGACCCGCGGCGAGTATGTGACCCAGGATCTGTATCGCAACGGGAAGGGGTTGTTTCCCCTGCCCCTGAACCGGCCGGAGACGCTGCTGGTCGATCCCCTGGACAATACCCCCGACGTGCAGTCCGAGGAGCACTTCGTGTTCCATAACATGGCACACCGCGTGGAAAACCTGTCGAAGATTCTCGTGAAGCAATACTTCACCAGCGTGTCCACTTGGAGTGCCAAGAATGATCCTTCCGTGGGGGTGATCATGCGGCTCCGCAACGGCGCGCCGCTGTTGGTCGAGAAGAGCTTCGGCAAAGGCCGCGTGATGGCCTTCCTTTCGACAACCTCCGACAACTGGAACAATTGGAAGACCAGTTCATCCTTTGTGGTCTTCGTGTTCGACGTGGTCCCGTATCTCTCGCATCGCTTTGGAGCGACGGGCGGGCTGCTCGTGGGCGAACCGAAGACGGTCACGTTCAATTCTCCGCCTTTCGAGCCGGTGGTCCATTTTTCCGGTCCGGGAGGCGACGACTCCGCGGCCACCATTTCCGCGGAGCCCGACAAGGACCGCAACGGGGCACCCGGTGCTCCGGGTCGGCAGACGGTGATCTACACGAAGACGGAGACGGCCGGTTTCTACAAGGCCCAGCTCACGCAGCCCTCGCAGAAGACGGAAATCCGCAATTTCGCCGTCAACGTCGATCCGTTGGAAGGCGACTTGCGGGCCCTGGCCGGTCCCGACCTGGCATCCCGGCTTGCCCCTTTGAAATATGAATTCGAGACCGCCGCGAAGTACAGTTCGAAAATCGACGAAACCCAGGGACGCAACCTGGGCGATTTTTTCCTGCTGATCCTCCTCATCGTGCTCATTTTGGAACAAGTCTTTGCCTGGTCGTGCGGCTACCACATCTCGTCGCGGATGACCAACCCTTGGGCTCCCGGAGGCCAATCCAAACAGGTTGCAAGCACCGAATCGAAACAGGCTGAAAACCCGTCGTACGCCGACGTGAAAGGAGGCCCGGCATGATTCCCGATGCACTATGGCTGCTGGCCGACGCGCCGATCACGACGAAATTCGAGTGGGGACGCATCGATTCACCCTACGATTGGTGGATTTGCGGCGGTGTCCTGCTGGCGATCCTGGCCCCGCTGCTCTGGATCTACCGCCGGGATGCAGGCGAGTTGCCTTGGTTTCTCCGCATCGGGCTGCCGTTGTTGCGGACGCTGGTGTTGATCGGTCTGCTGGTCGTCTATCTCCAGCCGCGATGGCGGAGCGAACGCATCGAGCATCTCGACAGCCGGGTCCTGATGCTGGTCGATACCAGCCTGAGCATGGCCCGCCACGATCCCGACGTTTCGGCCGGACCAGTAAGCCAGTCGCGCTTGCAACAGGTGGCCGCCGGGCTGGATGATACCGAGTTCATTGCCCGCCTGCGGAAGAAGCACGATGTCACCGTCGTGCCCTTCAACAGCGTCTTGGAAAAAGATCGCCGCGTGGTCTTGCCCCTGGAAGCCCCGCCCGGGCACGATGTACCCATGGTCGGCGAGTCGGCCGACAGTTCCGCTGCCGGCAGCAAACCGGCCACAAAGCCGCCCGAATGGCGCAAGTACCTTGTGCCCGGCGGTACCGATACGAAGCTGGGCGAGGCCCTGGAACAGCTTGTGCGCGATGAGCGGAGCACGCCGGTTTCCGGGATCGTGCTGATCAGCGACGGCGGCCTGAACGCCGGACCATCGCCCGACACCGCCATGGAGCTCGCCCGCGAGTCGCACATTCCCATCTACACGATCGGCGTCGGCTCGGAAAAGAAGCCCGCCGACGTCCGCGTGGCCGACTTCAATGTTCCCTCCCGAGTCTTTCCCGGCGATCGCTATTCGGTGGAAGGTTCGATCGTGGGCGACGGCATGAAAGGGAAAACGGTGCGGGTGGAGCTTTTGGCCCGCATTGGCGCCGACGCCAAGAATCCCGCCCGCCGTGGCGAGGGAGCGCTCATCGATTCCGCCGAGAAGGTCCTGCTCGGTGACGGCGAGGCGGTGCCCGTCAAATTCGAGCTGCCGCCCGCGGAGGTTGGCCAGCACGTGCTCTGCCTGCGGGTAAAGGCCCCGCGGGGGAGTTCCGATGCCTCCGATAAATACCGGGAAGGCACTGTGGATTGCTCCGACCACCAGATGCACGTGCTGCTTTTGGCCGGCGGTCCGCTCCGCGATTACCAGTATCTCCGCACGCTCCTTTTCCGCGACAAATCGATGAAACTCGATGTCCTCTTGCAGTCCGGCCAGACCGGCATGTCGCAGGAGGCCACGAACATCCTCAACGACTTCCCCTCCACGCGGCCGGAGATGGCCGACTACGACTGCGTCGTGGCCATGGATCCCGATTGGAAAATGCTGAAGCCCGAGCAGATCGAAGTGTTGTTCGACTGGGTCGATCAGGACTACGGCGGCATGATCGCCGTAGCCGGACCGGTCTATGCGGGCCGCGCCGTCGAGGGTTGGGTACAAGACCCGGAGATGACCAAGATTCGCAAGCTCTACCCGGTCGAGTTCAACCGGGGTCTGAGCACGCGGAACAGCATGATGTACGGTTCGGAAGAGCCCTGGCCGCTGGAGTTCACCCGCGAAGGACTGCAAGCCCCCTATCTCTGGCTGGGCGACTCGGCCATCGCTTCGCAGGCCAACTGGGCGCAGTTTTCCGGCGTTTACAGCTTCTGTCCGGTTGCCGACAAGAAGGCCGGCGCCACCGTGCTGGCCCGCTTCAGCGATCCGCGCGTGGCCCAGGGGGGCCAGCAGCCGATCTACATGGCGGTGCACCGCTATAGTGCTTCGCCCATCTTGTACCTGGGCAGCGCCGAGACCTGGCGGCTGCGACGGGTCGATCCGGCCTTGTTCGAGCAGTTCTGGACCAAGACCATCCGCTTCGTGGCCCAGGACCACCTCCGCCGCCAATCGCAGCGCGGCTCGCTGTCGATCGATAACGACCACTACAATGTGGGCACTGCGGTGGAAGTGCGGGCGCAATTGAAGAACAGCAAATTGCAGCCCCTGGCCTCCCCCAGCGTGATGCTTTACGTCACCCGCGATCGTCTCGATCGGAAGGCGGTATTGATGCCGGCCGATCCGAACCGAGCCGGACGGTATGTCGTCGAATTGCCTGTGCTGCAGCCGGGCGACTACGATTTGGAGTTGAGCGTGCCGGAGACCGCCGACGAAAAGCTGCACCAGACTTTCCGCGGCGTGGTACCCATGCTGGAACAGGAGAATCCGCAGCGCAACACGGCCTTGCTGCGGGAAATAGCTGAGAAGACCCAGGGCGAATCAAAGTACGACAATCACAATTACTTCGACGACCTGTCGGTGGCCCTGGGCAGCACGGCCCCGGACTCGCTGGCCGATCGGCTCAAGGACGTCAGCCGCACGGAGTCGATTCCGCTGGCCCCCAAGCCGGAAGAAGAGGAAAAATGGCTAAAATGGATGTTGCTCGCCCTATGTTGCGTTTTGAGTTTGGAGTGGCTGGTTCGGCGCTTGGCGAAACTGGCCTGATGGTAAAGAATAGATAATAGATGTCAACCGTAAAAGACGAATCCTTGCCGCCACTGCCCCCTGCTATCCGCCAGCAGCTCGCTGCCCTGCGCGCGAGGATCCGTTGCTATATCTGGCTGGAAGGGCTGGCGGCGATTGCCGTCGGGCTGGGCGCGGCCTTTTGGGGAAGCATGGCGATCGACTGGTGCTTCGAGCCGCCGCGGCCACTCCGTGGGGCCCTGTTGGCCGCCGCCGGCATCGGCTTGGCCATGGTGCTATTCCTTTTCATCCTCCGCCGGGCCTTCGTCCGCCTCAGCGACCGCAACATGGCCACGATCCTGGAACGGCAGTTCCCGCAGCTCAACGACAGCCTGTTGACCTCGGTGTTCCTGCTCGATCGCCCGACGCACGACCCGGAGCACCGGGTGCCCCGCGGCGTTAATCCCCAGATGCTTGCCCACACCAGTCATCTGGCCCAGCAGCGTCTGGACAACGTGCCGCTTTCCCAGGTGTTCAACCCCATGCCGGTGGTGCGGAAAGTGGTCATCGCCCTGGGAATGGCCCTGGCCATCGGTTTGCTGGCGGCGATGGCCCCCAGCGTGCTCAATCTATGGTTCCAGCGGAACCTGCTTTTGGCCAAGGCCGAGTGGCCGCGGAAGATCCGCCTGGAGGCGGTGGGCTTTACCGACGGCGTGGCCAAGGTGGCGCAGGGTGCGAATTTCGAGCTCCGCGTGCACGCCTTGCGCGGCGATACCAGAAGTACCGGTCATTCCTGACAGGGTCGAGGTCCGCTACCGCGACGAAGCGGGCGGCGGCGACCGCAAGACTATGAAGAACATCGGCGCCCCGGTGACTTCTTCCGCGGGCACCCTGTACCCAGGGTCGGCGGATCAAGTGCTGCGGGAATACAGTTATTCGTTTACGGGCGTGCTTTCCTCGAAACATCTCGACATTGCCGGCGGCGACGCCCGGCTCTACGGCCTGCAGTTGAAGGTAGTGCCCAATCCCAACCTGAGCCTGAGGGTGGTCCGCACGTATCCTTCCTATATCGATCGCAAGCCGTCGATCATCGACCCGGTCAGCGCCGCGGTTCCGGTGCGCGTGCCGATCGGTTCCACGGTAACGATTCAAGGCAAGGCCAACAAACCGCTGGAGACGGTGCAAATCGACTGTCCCGGGGCGGAGCGTCGCACGGACTGGCCCCAGGAGTTTCGCGGCGGCGCGCTGGGCCCCGACCAGGATGAGTTCACGTATGCGTTCGTGCCTTTCCCGGCTCCCGCGGCCAAGCCGGCCAAGACCCCGGCGAACGCCATGGAAAAGGGCCATGCGGAAACCGCTGCGGAGGCAAAGTCGCCGCACGAATACACGCTCCAGTTCGCCCTCCGCGATACCGACGGATTCAAGTCCCGTGACCCGATTACCATGACCTTGGTGGCCGTGCCCGATGAACCTCCCGAGGTCAGGGTCCGCCTGGTCGGCACTCGCGAGCCGGTCGTTACCCCCAAGGGCCGCCTGCCGGTGACCGGCATGATCACCGATGACTGGGGTCTGGGCAGGGCCTGGTGGGCCTATGCCGTCGAGGAGCGGGCGGCGCCGGCAGTCGCCGCAAAACCATCCGCGGACCCTGGGCAAAAGCCCTCGGAAGCCCCCAAAGCTCCCCGGCAGCGAACGGGCGAAGTCTCTCTGGCCGAGGCCGAAGTGCTTAAACATTTGCCAGAGTATGCCGTGAAAGATGCAGATGTGAAGGCCGCGCAAATGAGTCTTGTGACCGGCCAGCGACTGAGCCTGGCGGTGCGGGCCGAGGATCTTTGCACGTTCGGCAACGGTCCGAACGGTCAAAATATCGGCAATGGCGAGACATGGCAGTTGGACGTCGTCTCGATGGATGAACTGCTGACGAGGCTGGAAGCCCAGGAATTGCTGGTGAAACAGCGGTTTGAGGCGATCGTTGAGGAAATGACCGATACGGAGCACTTGCTCCTGAAAATGGACTTCACCCCTCCCGGGAAGGCCGCGACTTCGGGCCCGAAATCCAGGCCGGCCGGCGCCGAGCCCGGTGAACAGCCGGAAGAATCGCCCAGATTCTCCGCCGAAGTGTTGAAAACGCGCCGTTTGGAACGAGCTTTGCAGGCGTTGCAGAATTGTCGAAAAAACGCCTTGGAAACGGCCGACGTGGCCGTCGCCATCGAGGAAATTCGGTTACAATTAGATAATAACCAGGTTGACGACGAGGCACACAAGCGACGCATTGAAAAACAGGTTCTCGAACCGCTGCACTACATTGTCGACAAAATGTTCCCCGTGTTGGAACAGCGTTTGTTGGATCTGCGGAAGGTCATCGACGATTACTCCGCCGGTCCGAAGAGTCGAAACGCCGCCCGGGAACAGGCCGATCTGATCCTCGCGAAGATGCACGAGGTTCTCGATCACATGATGAAGACCGAAGACTTCAACATCAATGTCGTGCAGCGGCTGAAGAAGATCATCAAAGACCAACAAGAACTGACCCAACGGACCAAGAAAACTGAACAAGAGCGCCTTGGCGAATAGGAGTGACCAAAATGGTGCAACGATTTCGGTGGGTGTGTGGTGCAGGCGTCGCGCCTGCCGTGGCGATATGGGCGGCATGGATTGCCTTGGCCGTTTGCTCGGCACAGGCCGAAACGAAAGATCCCAAGGCGGAAGCCGGCAAGCTTCCGCCGAAGGCCGCCGCAGTTGACCTTCCGGCCGCGCAGCAAGAGCTGGCCGCCGAATTCAAAGACCTTCAGGGCATCCTCATGAAGATGCGGGACCAGGTCCGTCAGACCGATCCGAATCGATCGGCGCTGATCGAAAAAGCCCTCAAGGAAAGCGGGGAACGCCGCGTCGAGGCCAATTTCCAGGATACCGTCGAATTGCTCCGCCGCGACAAACTTGGCGATGCGGCCCGCAGGCAGGTGCAAATCAACGAGGACCTTGACGCCATCCTCAAACTGTTGCAAAGCGAAGACCGCTCCCAGCGGATCCTGGACCAGAAGGCCCTCCTGCGCAAGTACCTGGATCTCATCAACGGCATTATCCGCGAGCAGAAGGATGTCAAGGACCGCACCGCCGCCGGTGATGATCCCCAATCGCTCTCCGGCGAACAGGGCGGGCTGGCCGACCGGACCGGCAAACTGTCGAAGGACATTGGCGAGAATCAAGAGAAGGCCCGCGGTGACGAAAACGGCGACGCGAAGAACGACGGCAAGAAGGACGGTAAGGGCGACGGGACGAAAGATGGCAAGGCCGACGGCAAGTCGCCGTCGGGCAGCGATGGCAAATCGCCCGGCACGTCCAATGGCAAAGGGCCCAAGTCTTCGGCCAAGGGTCCGTCCAAGTCCGACGGCAAGGAGAAGGATCCTGCCGGCAAAGGTGACGGCAAGTCCAAGGATCCGGCGAGCAAGGGGGACGGCAAAGCCAAGCCAGGTGAAAGCGGCAAGTCTGGTGAAAGCGGCAAGTCTGGTGAAAGTGGCAAGTCTGGTGAAAGTGGCAAGTCGCAGAGCAAGAGTCAGTCGGGTCAAGGACAGGGCCAAGGTCAAGGACAGGGCCAAGGTCAGGGCCAAGGTCAGGGGCAAGGCCAAGGGCAGGGCCAAGGACAGGGGCAGGGCGACGATCAAAAAGACGCGCCAAAGGCCCAGAACACTCCGCCACAGGAGCAGGACCCCGTGCGCAAGCGCCTGCAAGCCGCGAAAGATCACATGGAAGAGGCCCAGAAGCGGCTCGAGAAGGCCAAGAAGGATGGGGCCGTGGAGGAGCAAAAAGAGGCCCTCCGCCAGCTCGAAAGCGCCAAGGCCGAATTGGAGGAGATCCTGCGTCAACTCCGCGAAGAAGAAATGAAGCGGCTCTTGGCCATGCTCGAAGCCCGTTTCATGAAGATCTTGCAAATCCAAAAAGAAATCTACACCGGCACGGTCCGCCTGGATAAGATTCCCCTGGCGGAACGCTCCCATTCGTACGAAATCGATACGGGTCACTTGAGCAGTCGCGAGGCCGAAATCGTGATGGAGGTCGACAAGGCCCTCTCGCTGCTCCGCCAGGAAGGCAGTTCCGTCGCCATGCCGGAGGCGGTGCAACAGGTCCGCGACGACATGCAGCAGCTTGTCTACCGGCTGTTGGAAGGCAAGACCGAAGTACTTACGCAAACCATCGAGACCGACGTGATCAAGGCTTTGGAAGACATCATCGATGCCTTGAAGAAGGCGCAGAAGAATGCCGACGGCAAGAAGAAGCCGCCCGGACCCTCGCCCAACGGCCAGCCGCAGGACCCGCCCTTGATCGAGTTTCTCGCCGAGTTGAAGATGATCCGCACCCTGCAGATGCGGGTGAACCGTCGTACCGAGCGGTATTCGAAGCTGGTCGACGGCGAGCAGGCCGGCAAGGCAGACGTCCAGGAGGCCCTGAAGCATTTGGCCGAGCAGGAGGACCGGGTCCACAAGGTTACGCGGGACCTGGAGTTGGGAAAGAACCAATAAATTCAAAGGAGAAACGCATGGGACATTTTGCCACTGATCGATCGAGCGCGAGTCGTGCCCGGTGTTTTGGGATTTCAAATCTCAAATTTCAGATTCCAATTTTGCTGATCGGCCTGTTGTGCGCCTCGGTCCCGGCCGCCGCGTCGGTTCCGCCGTCGGATCCGTTGATCCACAAGGCCCCGACCTGGCATCCGCCGCAGGTTGCCGACGTGCGGGCCCAGGCGGAAGCCTGGCTGCAACAGCAGAGCACGGCCGACGCGGCCCTCCGCGGCAAGGCATTGGCGATCGTGAAGGGCATCAACGACCGTGCCACCGGCTCCGAGATGCTCGACTCCCTGGCCGGGGCCTTTGCCTTGGTCGATCCCAAGGTGGCGCAGCTTGTGGAAATCTGCTCGCATCCCCGCACCACACTGCTCCTGCCGAGCTTCGCCATCTTGACCGATGCCAAGACGCCGCCGCTGGTGGCCGCCAACATGCGTCTGTACTATGGCCGCTGGCTCGTCCAGGGGCAGTGGTTCGAAGAGGCCCTGGAGCAACTTGGCGGCGTGAAAACCGCCGACGTTGTGGCCCCCGCCGAACTGCTCTTCTACCAGGGCGTGACCTACCATCGCCTGCTCAACAAGGAGGAAGGGCTCAAGGTCATCAACCAGTTGCTCGACGGCGCCGAGGCCAGCCCCCGGCGGTATGTGGCCGTCGCCTACCTGATGCAAGCCGATCTCAGCGCCCTGGAAGAGGAAACGCTCGACCACATTGCACGGCGGATGGAAGACGTGGAGCGGCGGCTCGACCTGGGCCGGGCCGGACCCAAGGTCCGCAAAGTCGAGGACGGCGTGATCGAATCGCTCGACAAGATGATCAAGAAGATCGAAGACGAGCAGAACAAGCAGAGTCAGAGCCAGTCGAATTCGCTGCAGTCCAGCCGGCCCGCCCAGGACAGCGTGCCCATGGGCGGCAAGGCGCCGGGCAACGTGGCGAAGCGCGACATCGGCCACAAGAGCGGCTGGGGCAACCTGCCGCCGAAGGAGCGCGAAGAGGCATTGCAGCAGATGGGCCGCGATTTCCCCTCGCACTATCGCGACGGCATCGAGGAGTACTTCCGCAAACTGGCTGCCGAAGAGAGCAGCGAAGAAGACAAGTGAGAATATGCACGCGATCCTGCCGCTGATGTTCCTTTCGGCCCTTGCCGCCGGCCCGCAGTTCGACGTCCAGCTTCTGGACGGCTCCCGGGTTTCCGGCAGCCTGGTCGCTTGGGATGCCGCGCGGTTGGTCGTCGAGGCCCGGGCACCAGGTGGCCGGACGACGCTGGATACGGCCAAGCTGGCCTCGGTAACGGCGCAAAGCCCGCCGGCGAACCCCGCGGTGAAGCCGGCCGTGTGGGTCGACCTGGTCGACGGATCGCAACTGGCGGCCGCAGTCTACACGACGGAGAAAGAACGGGCCAAGATCGCCTTCTCCGCCAGCGAGGTCCTGGAAGTGCCGACCGCCGAGATCGAAGCCGTGCGTTTGCAACCGGCCTCCGAGGCGACGGCCCTGGAGTGGTCGCGGATCCGCGGCCAGAAGATTCGCGGCGACGTGTTGGTGACCGGCAATGCCAGCGCCATCGACCATCACCAGGGTTCGCTGGGAGACGTTGGCGACAGCAAGGCCCGCTTTACCCTCGTTGGCGAGACCGATGCGTTGAGCGTCAAGCGGGCGAAGATTTTTGGCCTGATCTATTTCCACGCCGCAGCTACGTCCCTGCCGGAGTCGCCGTATACCATCGTCGATTCGGCCGGTTCGCGTTGGGCGGCCTCCTCGCTGAAGCTCGGCGACGGCAAGATCGAGTTCACCTCGCCCGGCGGCCGCACGACCCGCCGCGGGCTCGACCAGATCGCCAAGATCGACCTCTCCTGCGGCAAGATCGTCTACCTGAGCGACCTGAAGCCCGACGCGGAAACAGTCACGCCCTATCCTTTCACCGTGACCGCCAAAGAGCTTGCCAGCCGCGTGGAGTTCTCGCGGGTCCGCCGCGACCAGAACCTCGAATCGAAGTCGCTGCGGATCAACGGCCGGATTTACCGCAAGGGACTGGCCCTCCGCAGCCGCAGCGAGCTGGTCTGGACCTTGCCGGGCAAGTTCAGCCGTTTGGACGGAGTGGCCGGCATCGACGACGACGTGCGCCCCTTGGGCAACGTCCGCTTGCAGATCCTCGGCGACGGCAAAACGCTTTTGGCGGCAAACATTGCCGGCAACGCGGACCCCAAGAAAGACGCCACGCTGATTAACCTCGATGTTTCCGGCGTGCGGCGGTTGGTCCTGGTCGTCGACTCGCTTGGCAATTTCGGCGCGGGCGACCATCTGGACCTGGGAAATCTGAGGTTGATCAAATGAAGTTACTGCATGGAGCCGGTTTTCTCTCGCTGTTCCTCCTCGCGGCCGCCGGGGCGCATGCCGCCCAACCGCCCGCCGAAGTCCTGGCGGCCGAGTCGCAGCGCATCGCGGTGATGGCCAAGGCCAGCGGCAGCGTGCTGGCGATCTTCGATCCGGCGGGGCAGGGGGGCGGCTCCGGCGTGGTCGTCTCGGCCGACGGCTACGCCCTGAGCAACTTCCACGTCACGCACCCTTGCGGCAACGCCATGAAGTGCGGCATGTCGGACGGCCGGGTCTACGACGCCGTGATCGTCGGGCTCGATCCGACCGGCGACGTGGCTTTGATCAAGCTGCTGGGCCGCGACGACTTTCCCCATGCCGAGCTCGGCGACAGCGACCATCTCCGCGCCGGCGACTGGGTCTTTGCCATGGGCAACCCCTTCCTGCTGGCCACCGACTTTCAGCCCACCGTCACCAGCGGCATCATCTCCGGCGTGCATCGCTACCAGTTCCCGGACGGCACGCTTCTGGAATATGCCGACTGCCTGCAGACCGACGCCTCGATCAATCCGGGCAATTCCGGCGGCCCGCTGTTCAACGGGCAGGGGCAGGTCGTGGGCATCAACGGCCGCTGCTCGTTCGACAAGCGGGGCCGCGTGAGCGTCGACGTGGGCTATGCCGTTTCCATCAACCAGATCAAGAATTTCCTCGGTGTCCTGCACAGCGGGCGGATCGTCGATCATGCCACGCTGGGCGCCCGCGTCACCGCCGACGATCAGGGGCGCGTGCTGGTCTCCGACATCCTTGAAACGTCCGACGCCTATCGGCGCGGACTGCGACTGGACGACGAGATCGTCAGCTTTGCCGGCCGGCCAATCACTACGCCCAACGGCTTCAAGAATGCCCTGGGCATTTTCCCCAAGGGATGGCGCGTGCCCCTGACCTATCGCCGCGAGAACAAGACCTACCCGATCTATGTCCGCCTTTCCGGCGTACATACCCGCAAACAACTGATCGAAAAGACCCTCGGCCGGCCCGCCCAGGAGATGCCCCGTCCCAAGCCGCCGGAGAAGGGCGGCAAAGGCCAGCCCAAGCCGCCGCAGCAACCTCCGCTACAGATACAACCGCAAAGGCTGCCGATGCCGGAGGTCGTGAAGAAGGTCTTCGAAGCGAAGGATGGATTCGCCAATTACTTCTTCAACAAGCGCGAGCAAGAGCGGGTGTTCAAGCTCTGGAAGCCCCCCGGCGACGCCAAGGGGGGAGCACCCGGTACTCCGGGTCACGGCGTCTGGACCTTTGCGGGCAAACTGCAAAGCGGCAAGGAAATTCGTTTCCGCGTGGCCGACAAGGAAGTCGAACTCCAAGCCCCCGCGGGCGATTCCAAGTGGACGCTGGACGCCAAGGACGCGAAGTTCGCCGACGCCTTCCAGCCCGGAAGCAACAATGGGCTGCTGCCGGCGATGTTCCTTTACCGGCTGATGGCCGTCAAGGGGTTCAAGGGCTTCGAGGACCTTTATTACCTGGGCACGCTTCCGCTGCCGCCGCAGGAGGGATTGTTCGAAGTGATTGTGGCCCCGTATCGCGGCGCGGAAGGCTGGTTCTACTTCGACCCGCACGGGCGGCTGGCCGTCATGGAGGTCTATGCCGACGAACATGCCGATCCCTGGGAGGTGCAATTCTCGCAATACCGCGAGGTTGCCGGCCACGATCTGCCGGGTCACGTTGTCGTCAACGGCAACGGCAACGTGTTCGAATTTGACTGCGATCAATTCCGTTTTAGCGAGGCGGGCAAGTAAATCTATGAATCAATGGCAAAAGACTGGCAGTAGGGTGGGACAACCTCGGCTTGCCGATGCCGGCCCACCATGATCGAGCGATCGCGGATAGAGCCATATCCATGGTGGGCCGGCGCTCGCGGCCAAGCCGACCACGCAAGTATGGCGTCTGTTGGTGGCCGCCCGCTTGTCCCACCCTATCGGCTCCGCGCACCCCGTATGTGGTCCGCCGCTTTGCTGTTGTCCGGATTGCTGCTGTGCGGCAATCTCGCTGCCGCTGCCGATTCGGGCCTGGCCCGCGTGATCGATCAGGTCCAGACTAAGATGGTGAAGATCTACGGCGCCGGCGGTTTCCGCGGCATGGAAGGCTATCAGAGCGGAGTTCTGATTTCGGCCGAGGGACACATCCTCACCGCCTTGAGCTACGTGTTGGACACCGATCGCATCGCGGTCACCCTGAACGACGGCCGCCGCTACGACGCCAAGCTCATGGGAGGCGATCCGCGGCTGGAAGTCGCCGTGCTGAAGATCGAGGCGACGAACTTGCCCCATTTCGACCTTGCGAAGGCCGCTCCCCTGACCGCCGGCACGCGGATTCTTGCCATCAGCAATCTCTTCAATGTGGCCATGGGCGACGAACCGGACAGCGTGCAGAGCGGCACGGTATCGGTGCTCACGCGCCTGGAAGGCCGCCGCGGCGTTTTCGAGACGCCCTATCACGGCCCGGTCTACGTGCTCGACGTGGCCACCAACAACCCCGGCGCCTCGGGCGGCGCGCTAGTGAACCTGCGCGGCGAACTGGCCGGCCTGCTGGGCAAGGAGCTCCGTAATTCGCTCAACAATACCTGGTCGAGCTATGCCGTGCCGATCGCGGAGCTTCGCGGATCGGTCGACGATATCATGGCCGGGAAGTCCGTCACGCTGAAGGAATTGCCGCCCGAGAAGAAACCCGCCCATCCCATGGATCCGGGGTTATTGGGTATCGCCCTCGTGCCCGACGTCCTGGAGTGGACGCCCGCCTATATCGACCAGGTTCGCCCCGGCACGGCCGCGGCCCGGGCAGGCATCCAGCCCGACGACCTGGTCCTGCTGGTCGGCAATCATCTCACCCAATCGTGCAAGGGCTTGCGGAAAGAGTTGGAAATGATCGATCGGGCCGACGCCGTGCGGATCACGATCCTCCGCGGGCAGGAGTTGGTCGAGGTGACGTTGCAAGCGGGACCGGATGACAAATAACGAGAAAGAGAAGAACCACGAATGACACGAATGAAAAGCAGGAATTCCCATTCCTGTGATTCGTGGTTCTAGAATGTGGGCTTTGATGATGAGCGGACTTAAGTTTGGGATTACCGGATTGTCGCGGCGGGTCCAAGTAGATTATCTTGGAGTGGCGTTTTCCTCCCTGCTTTGCCTCCTTCCCCTCCTGGCCCTCGGTCGTGGGGCCCTGGCGGAAGACCTGGAGATGTTGGAGCAGAAGGCCCTGATCGACGCGGTCGATCGCGTTGCCCCCTCGGTGGTCCGCATCGAAACGGTTGGCGGGCTGGAACGGGTCGATAAGGTGCTCTTCGGCGCGGGACCGACGACGGGCCTGGTCGTCGATTCCAGCGGGTATATCCTGTCCAGCGCGTTCAACTTCGTCAACCGCCCGGCCTCGATCCTGGTGCGGCTGCCTGATGGCTTGCGCAAGCCGGCCAAACTGGTCGCCCGCGATCATCACTGCCAGGTGGTGCTTCTGAAGATCGAGCCCGATCATCCGCTGCCGGTGCCCGAGGCGGCCCCCCAGGCGGAAATGCGCGTAGGGCAGTGGTGCGTGGCCGTGGGGCGGACCTTCGAGGAGAAGCAGCCCAACATGGCGGTGGGCATTCTCAGCGCCATGGGCCGGGTGTGGGGCAAGGCATTGCAGACGGATGCCCCCGTCTCGCCCAACAACTATGGCGGTCCGCTGGTCGATATCCGCGGCCGGGTGATGGGCCTGCTCGTGCCGCTTTCGCCCCAGTCGGCCGAGGAAATCGCTGGCGTGGAATGGTACGATTCGGGCATCGGTTTTGCCATCCCGCTGGAGGCCATTCAGAAGGTCTTCCCCAAGCTCCGCAAGGGCGAGGACCTGTACACCGGCGTGGCCGGCGTCTTCATGCAGTCGAAGAACCTTTACACGGGCGATACCGTGATCGCTTCCTGCCGGCCGAACTCGCCCGCCGCCAAGGCCCAGTTCAAGGCCGGCGACCGCATCGTCGAGATCGGCGGTCATAAAGTCGCCCGCTCGGCGGAAGTTAAGCAGGAAATCAGCCGCCATTATGCCGGTGAAAAAGTGCGTTTCGCCGTCATGCGCGGCGAGAAGCGCATCGAGGCCGACCTGGAGTTGATCTCCAAGCTGGAACCGTTCCAGCACGGCTTTCTCGGCATTCTCCCCGTGCGCGACGGGGGGGATGCGGGCATAACCGTGCGTTATGTCTATCCCGGCAGCCCGGCGGCCGAGGCCAAGATCGAAGCGGGCGACCTGATTGTTTCGGCGGCCGGCGACGCGGTGGTCCTCCCCGACGAATTGCGGAATGCGATTTCCGGTTTCGAGCCCGGCATGGGCCTAGACCTGGAGGTCCGCCACAAAGATCAGACGCGGAAGGTGAGCGTCAAGATGGCCGAATTGCCCACCGAGTTGCCGCCGCCGGCCCTTCCCCCGCGCGGTCCAAGATCGAGCCGGGCCAGGCCCAGCAGCACAAGGTTGGCCGGATCGCGCTCAGCGTGCCCGAATTCAAGAACGAGGCCTGGGCTTACGTGCCGGAGCATTACGATCCGGGCGTGCCGCACGGCGTCGTCATCTGGTTGCACGGGTCTGCCGTGCCCGACGGCGCGGCCCTCCTGACCCAATGGAAGCCGCTCTGCGATGCGGCCGACCTGGTGCTCGTGGTGCCGCGGGCCGCCGCCGCCAACGGCTGGCAGGCCGACGAGACCAACTATCTTGAGAAACTCATCGGCCAGGTGAAGGCGGGCTACACGGTCGATCCCACGCGGGTTGTCGTTTTCGGCCGCGACACGGGCGCGTCGCTGGCCCTGGTCTCCGCCTTTCGCAGCCGGGAGTTGGTGCGTGCCGCCGCGGTGATCGACGCCGGCTCCATGCTTCCTCCGCCAGAGATCGATCCCGGTCATCGCCTGGCCATTTATCTCGGCACGGCGAAGACTTCGACGCAGGCCCAGTTGGTCAAGATCACGCTGGCCCGGCTCAAGGCGGCGAAGGTGCCCGTCACCGAGAAAGACCTCGGCAAAGACGCCCGCGACCTCACGCCGCCCGAACTTGCCGAGCTCGTGCGCTGGATCGACATGCTCGACCGGATCTAACGTTCGTCGAACCTCCGCAGGCATCGCCGTAGGGTGGGCAGACGGGTACCGTGCCTACCAGATTTCGCGCACATCCAGCGCAAACCCCGCAAGCAGCGGATCGCAGGCAACAGTCTTCGGGTCTTCAAGAATCTGCACCCTTCGACCCCGCCTATAGACGTGCACCCGCCGCTGTTCGGGATCGACCAAAAGCCCCATTTCCGCGCCGTTGTCCATGTACTCCCGCATTTTCTTCTTCAGGGCGGCAAGACTATCTGTGGGGGACCGCAACTCGACGACGAAATCCGGGCACAGCGGCAAGAACTTCTTCCTCTGTTTGGCCGTCAACGCGTTCCATTTTGACAGCGGCAACCAGGCCGCAGCGGGGGATCGCATGGCGCCGCTGGGGAGTGTAAAGCCCCCCGACGAACCGAATGCCTTTCCGGTTCTGTCGCGTTTTGCCCAGGTCCGCAACTGCGTGATGATTTCCGACTCGCGGTCGCACGTTTCGCCTCCCGTTGGCGGCATAATGATCAACTCCCCATATTCGTCGCGTTCGATCCGCAATTCGCCGTTCGCCTGACAGAGGTCGAAGAGTTGCTCCTCGGACAAGTTCACGATGGGCTGCAATTGCAGGACGATGGGCACACAGAATGTGTCGGCGATGTTTCGTTCTTGTGTGGAAACGCTCATCTTCAATGGACCTTACGGGCTGGCGCGGCGGATTAAGCACGCCAGGACGACCACGACCATGGGTACATGGTGCCCGAGTCTGACCCAATCCAGCCGATTCCGGAACAGGGTGTGATTCATCTGCGAGCCGTAGACCACGCGGAAGGTAAAGCAGGGGAAGCACCCGGTTTCATTCACCGACTCGCTGCCCTCGAAAACAGTTCTACAGACAGCGGTTTCACTCTTATTGTAGCCATTCCCCGGCGAATAGCTATAACACGAATGGCAATACTCGTGCGGAGAAAGTCGCCGAAAGCCGTAGGGCGGGCCGACGGGCACCGTGCGCAGCCTCGTCGGCGAGTCCCACCAAGATCGTCGCCGAGACATCGACGCAGGCCCAGTTGGTCAAGATCACGCTGGCCCGGCTCAAGGCGGCGAAGGTGCCCGTCACCGAGAAAGATCTCGGCAAAGACGCCCGCGACCTCACGCCGCCCGAACTTGCCGAGCTCGTGCGCTGGATCGACATGCTGGACCGGATCTAACGCTGGTTAGGGGTTTGTCCCGCCCTGGTATTGGGCATCGCCAAAGCCCAAAATCGGAAAGAAGATGAACCAGAGAAGGGCCAGCCCAATGCCGAACCCTTGTCCCTTGCCAAATTTCGTGGCGATGTCAAGGCACATGATAATCCAGAAGACGAGGCCAATGGGTGGACACAAGATCAACGGGAGCAACCACCAGTCCGGCCTGCCCGAGATTTTCAGCGTGATATAGAGATTGTAAAACGGGACGATCGCAGCCCATCCCGGCTTGCCAGCCTTTTCGAATGTCTTCCAAAGGCCAGCAATGGCGGCCACGACAACGGCCAGCTCAATGATCAAGAAAATGATACCGCCGGCGCCGCCGCCTTCTACCGGCACATTTCTAGCTTGAGCCAACAACATCGAAAAAACTGGGACCATGGCGAGTTTCCTTTCGTAGGAGAGGTTGGAGAAAAAGTCGACACGCCCTGTCAGGATAGCAGAACGAAACCTCCAGGTCAATCGGCAGGCGATTCCAGGCTTGGTTTCGGGCCTCTTGACGGGGCGCGGTCCACTTATTTATACTCGTCTGTGCCTGCCCTTTTCCAGGACGGCGTTCTAACCATTTCTCCGAAGGGCCGATGCCATGGATTCCCGTTGTCGTAGTCTGTTTCTCGCCATAGCTTTTTTGTTGGGAGCGATGCTCTTCTTCCCCCCGGCTGCGATGGCGCAACGGGCGCCGAACGCACCCGATGTTGCGACCGGTTGCGCGGGCTGCGGGGCGTGTGGACTATTCGGCCTCCTCGTGTTCGTGGCGCTGATTGCTGTCGAGGTCTTCATCCTGGTTTGGGTGGCACGCGACGCCAAGGCCCGCGGTATGGACAACGCCGTCATGTGGATCATCCTGATCGTGTTCACCCATGTGATTGGGCTGCTGGTTTACATCTTTGCCCGGCCCCAGGGAAACCTGATTCAATGCGCCCACTGCCATAACAAGCGAATGGAGGCCAGCCGGACTTGCCCGCACTGCGGAAATCCCTGAGAAAGCCGCATGTTTGGCTCGCCATGGCCGTCGCACTTTGGACGGCCGTGGCGATCGATTGTTGCCGATCGCCCTCGGACCAGCTTACCGCAGGATGCTACGTGGGTCTGGTCCGGGGCTATCAGTACTCCGTCCGCCGCCACTTGGCCAAATACATCCGGTGCCGTTACTCTCCCAGTTGTTCCGAGTACTCCATCGACGCCGTTCGGCGGTACGGCATCTGCAAGGGACTTTCACTGAGCGTGCAGCGGTTGGCACGATGTACACGGGACGTACCCTGCGGGACGGAAGACCCCGTGCCCGGGACGGAGTAAAAAGAGTTTCCGGAACAGGGCGTGATTCATTGGTTAAACGACAGGATCGCCGTCGCCGCGACCATGCTGCGCACCGTGCCCGTCCGTGTTAAACGATGACCTTCCTGAACTCGGCCCGATAGACGGGCTCGTTGGAGAGCCGCATCCGCCGCTCGAAGTGCGTGCGATAGGCCAGATCGTGCTCGGCCGGCGTTTCCGGCACGGGGATCGGCCCGGAAAGCCGCGTGTGGGCGGCCAATAGTTCCAGCGTGGCCTGGAAATACTCCTCGACGTCGGTCCAGAAGTGCAGCGTGCCGCCCGGCAGGAGCGTCCGCTCGATGTGCCGCATGAAGGTCTCGTTCATCAGCCGCCGCTTGCGGTGCCGCTTCTTCCACCAGGGATCGGGAAAGTAGACGTGCACCGCGGCCAGCGAGCAGTCGGGGACCAGTTCGGCGAAGATCCGCGTGCCGTCGCCCGGCACGACCCGGCCGTTGGGCAGCCCGGCCTTGGCCAGCCCCGCGGCGGCGAAACGGGCGTACTTGTGCGCGATCTCGATGCCGAGGAAATCGACATCCGGTCTGGACCGGGCCGCGTTTCGCAAGAACAGCCCCTTGCCCGAGCCCACCTCGATTTCCAACGGCGCAATGCGGCCGAAGATCGCCTCCGCGCTCCACGGCCGGGGAAGCTGCTCGAACTCCAGCAGGTGCCTTGAAAGATCGAGCGAAGGGTCGATTTTGCGAAGCGCACGGCGGCCCACGGCAGCTAGTCCCCGTAGCCAATACTCCGATTATTCATCTTCCGCTCCCCCGCTGGTCAACTGATTGACCGGCAAGGGAATCCCCTTGATGAGGCCTTCGCAGACGAGGTTCTGATCGACAAACGACTGGAACTCGCAGGTGATGATCGTCCGCCGCGCCTTGAGCAAGCGGGTTACGATCACGAGGCGATCGCCGGGCCGTACGAGACCGCGGAAGCGGATGTCTTCCATGCCGCCGAAGCCCATCATGCCGTCCATCAGCTTGTTTTTCACCGCGTAGTAGCTCGACAACTGGGCGGCCGCCTCGCACATCATCACGCCCGGCATCAGCGGCATGCCCGGCATGTGGCCGCGGGCCCAGAATTCATCGGGCTTGAGGTCCTTGTAACCGACGCAGATGGCGCGGGCGAAATCCTCGAAGACGATCGCCGTCAACTGTTCCATCTCGAAACGTTGCGGATTGTAGCGGCGGATCTCGTCGATGGTGCCGACCACGTGATTGAGGTCGTATTCACAAAAATCAATAATCAACGGTTTCTTGGGCACGGCTGGCTCCCTGGAGCTGTTTGGAGTCCCGAACGATACATTCATCCGAAGAGACCGAACTTTCGCCCATCGGCTCAGGTCTTGACCTGGTGCCGCTTGGACTTGCGGGCCTTGCTGTTGGATGGCGCTTGCCATGATTGGCCTTCTTGGCGACGCGATGCGGTTTTGCCATAACTATTTACCTTTTCTTATGTTACGGTCGATTTCTTGGTACGAAAAACGGCATGGTTCAGAAATGGGGACAGGCACCTCGCCGGCGTCCATTTCTTGCGGCCTAATCGCTACTGGGCTCGGAGCCAGTCCCCGTTTCTGAACCATGCCCGAAAAACCCTCAATCCGCACTCGTTGGTGGGGTAGAACCTATCAGTTTACCATTTTGGGCCGTCGCTGGGAAGCCCTACGGACGGCTACTTTCCATGGCTGTAGGCGACAAGCCGCGAGAGAAGATCGCCCGCGGCCGCGGAGTCGATGGCCGCGGCTGCCCGCGCCACTCCCGCTGCCAGCGAGCTCACCGCGCCGGCCGCCCAAAGCGCGGCCGCCGTGTTGGCCACGACGATGTCGCGGGCAGGGCCCGGCCGGCCAGCCAGCACCGCACGAATGGTCGCAGCACTTTCGTCGGGCCCGGCAACCTGGATGGTCTTCAGCTCGATGTTTCCCAGTCCGAAGTCGGCGGGAACCCACTGGAAATGCCGAACTTGGCTGGCGGCCTCTGTCACGTCGGTGGATCCCGTGAGCGTGACCTCGTCGAGACCGTCGTTGCCGTGCACAACCACGCTCCGGACGGTGCCCAGCAGGACGAGGGCCTCCGCCAAGAGCGACCGCAGTTCCGGCCCTCCCACCCCAAGCAATTGTCGCGATGCCCCCGCCGGATTGATCAGCGGTCCGAGGATGTTGAAGATGGTTGGTACGCCCAGCCTCTTCCGCGCCGGGGCAACGTGCCTCATGGCGTTGTGCAAGAGCGGAGCAAAGCAGAAGCAAATACCCAACTCGTCCAGGCAGCGCTCGACACAGGCGACGTCGGCCTCGACGTTCACGCCCAACACCGCCAGCACGTCGGCCGATCCGCTGCGACTGCTGGCCGCGCGATTGCCATGCTTGGCCACCGGCACACCCGCCGCGGCCGTGACCAGGGCCGCCGCCGTGCTGATATTAAAGGTGTGCAACCGGTCACCGCCCGTGCCGCAGGTATCCAGCAGTTCGGGCCGGGAGGAGCGGATCGGCGTCATTCTCCGCCGCAGGGCCATGGCTGCCCCGGCTACTTCGCTCACGCTTGGCCCTTTGCGGTTCAGGGCCAGCAGCCAGCGGGCGATATCGTCCTCGGCGCAACGTCCGCCGATGATCTGGTCGAACGTCTCGACGACCTCGTCCAGCGACAGGTCGTGACCGGACTCCACACGTTGGAGGGCGGACTGGATCATGCGGTTACTCTTCCACCGCCTTTTCCTCGAACATGCCCGCCATTCCGGCCAAGAGACGCCGCTCTTTGGCCTTGCATGCCGCAGGCGTCATTTTCGGGGCGGTTGACTGCGATGCGGCCCAGGCCAGGAATTGCTGTGCCGCTTCCCAGCGTGCGACCGGATCGGCGGCAACCTCGCGTTTTGCTTCTTCGTGACGTTTCAATTCGTCGTGGAATGGCCGCGCCGTAGGCGGCAAGATTTCTTCAGACAATGACATGATTACTTCTTGTTGCGTTGCAGGGCTGCCTGCAAGACTCGCACCCGATCCAGTTTTCGCTCTTCCTCAGAAAGTGCCAATTGACATTGTAACATGTCCTCATCGGACAAGCCGACGTACGCCGTACCGATGGCGGTAACTCCCGTGCGGGCGCGCTGCCGAGAATCGGACCAAGAACCGAGTCCTTTGACCGCGCGAAACAAATCAATCCAGCCCTGGCGGCTGGTGAGGCAGAAAACGCCTTGCCACGTCAACCAGTTCGCGGGCAGGTCTTTGACGTCCCGCCACTGCTTGTCGTCGGGGCCCCAAGAAGCACTGAGGGCCACAAGCGCCGCCTGGCAACGGGCCCGGTTCTCGTCCGTATCCTCAATCCAGAAATCGACATCGAACGTCGCGACCGGCTGGTGATGCAGGAGAAAGTTCACACCCCCAATGAGCATATATTGTACCCCGTGGTCGTTGAACGTCTGAAGAATATCGTCGATCTGTCGGACAGCTTCCATCGCAAGTGCAATCCTGGCGTGCATCCCAGACGGAGGGGGCAAACTTAGGCAAGCGGACTTACAATTATACTAGCGGATCGGAAGCAGGATTGACAATATTGCCACCGCTTGCGAAAATTCCTCTGGTGGAAAGCCGCCGACAATGCAACACGATCCGCCGGCTGGGTGCGGATGGCAAACCAATGGAGCGAACAGCCATGACCGATTCCCCAGACCCGTCGGCAGAGGCAGGGCCGGCAGCCGCAGCCGTGTCCTCGTTCGTGCTTCCCCTGGAATTGGCAATTCTTGATCATTACGCCCGCCAGTCCCGCTGTCTTCTAAAAAGCCTGCCTGCCACCATCGGCCGGGACGAGAAGGACAGCGTGCGCTTGGCCGACCCTTGGATCAGCCATTCGCATTGTGAACTTTTTCAGCAGGGCGGGGTGGTGGTGGTGAGGGATCTCGATTCGAAGAACGGGGTCTTCGTGCACGGCGTGCGGGTCCGCGAGGCCGAGGTCCTGCCGGGCGACTGTCTTACGCTGGGCCGCACGGAGATCACGCTCCGCTATCGGCTGCCAACTCCGAGGGAAGATTCGGCCGCCGATAGCACGGCTTCCATGCCCGCTGCTCCTGCGCCGGCGCTCGCCAGGCGAACGCCGGCGGCCCCTCGACGGAAGAACTGCTGTACTGAGTTTACTGTCCGACCCTCCACTGCCCGCTGCCGCCCATCGGCCAGCGACGCGCCTCGGGAAGGTCCGTTTCGGAACCGCTCGTCGAAGGACTGTCCTTCAGCCCGCTGTCCTTCTTCGAGCGCCCCGCGGACGCCCAGATCGCCGGGATGCCTCGCAATCTTGTCGGTGAAAACCGCCACGTTGTCGACGATCGGCTTCAATTCGCGGCTCAGCTCATCGAGGTTCTTCGCCAAGTGATTCACGTGCTGATAGAGCTCCTTGTCGTGCAACACGGCTCCCAGCGAACCCTGCGGGTCGTTCAACTCCTCGCTGAATTTCAGCATGTTGCCGCTTAACCGGTTGAGTTTCTTCATGCTCGCGTCGAACTCTTCGACGAGGGCCGGCCCATGCTCGCCGAGCGGCTTGGTCAGGCCCTCGATATTCTGCATGTTGTGCTCCAGCGAGGTAAAGGTGCCGCCGATCTGCTCCACCGTGGTCCGCATTTCCTTGAGTACGGCCGGCATCTCGGCGATCGTCTGCTTGATCTGCTCGCGGAGTTTCGGATCGCCGAGAAGATCGTTGCTGGCGACCAGGGCCTGCTTGGCGAGCTTCATCATCTCATCGGCCTCGCTGATCATGCTGTCGATCCGCTGCTCGTTTTTTGCCAACAGCACATCGACGCGGTTCACCAGCTTGTCGATGTCGCGGCCGGCGGTGGTGAGCGTTTCCAGGGTTTGGGCCGCCTGTTTTTGCAGCCCGGCAATTGACGTGGTCATGTCCGCGGCCACCTGTCCTTGCAGGACGGCCCCATCATCGACCGTCACCTTTTCGCCGTGAAAATTCGGGATCTGCACGAACTCCAGCGAGGCGTCGCCCATCAGCAGCGAACTCGTCGCCTTGCACTGTTCGTCGTTGAACAGACGGCGGGTTTGGTCAATATCCGCCGTGACAATCACCCCGGAGTCATCGTCGGCCAACTGCACGTTCCGTACGCGTCCGATGCGTATGCCGGCCTTGCGGACCGGCGTATCCTTGGTCACACCCGGCGCACTGCTGAACTTGATGTAGATCGTATACGTGCGCTGGAACATGGGGCTCGATCCCACGAACAGCAAGACGAGGATCGCGGCGAACAGGATCGTCGCCAGGATCATGACCCCCACGCGGAATTGCATGCTGCGTTCGTTCACGGCTTGGCCTTTCAAAATCCGCTCTGTTGCATTTCCATCAGCCGCTCGCCGGCCTCGCCGCGGACGAACTGCGTCACGCGGCGGTCGCGGCTCCGCTCCAGGTCGGCGGGCGTGCCGTCGAAGAGGATCTGCGACTCTCCCTCGTTCAATCGCGACAGGGGGTACAACATGACGATCCGATCGGCCACCCGTTGGGCCGACCTCATGTCGTGCGTCACGATCACGCTCGTCACCGGGTGGCGGCGGCGGGTCCCCAAGATCAATTCGTTGATCACGTCGCTCATGATCGGGTCCAGGCCCGTTGTCGGCTCGTCGTAGAGCACCACCTCCGGCTCCAAGGCCAGGGCTCGGGCCAGCCCGACCCGCTTGCGCATGCCGCCGGAAAGTTCGGCCGGCTTCTTGAACCGCACGTTCTCCGGCAGGCCGACCTCGGTCAGGCGTGCCACGACGGTCTTCTCAATTTCGGCCGCGCTCTTGCGGGAGTGCTGCCGCAAGGGAAAGGCCACGTTCTGGGCGATCGTCATGCTGTCGAACAAGGCCGCCTGCTGGAACACGAACCCAAAGCGGATCCGCTCGCGGGTCAAGGCCCGCTCGCCCAACCGGGCCAGATCCTGGCCGTCGAACACGACCGACCCTTGCGTGGGTTGCAACAGGCCGATGAACGTCTTCAGGAGCACGGTCTTGCCGCAACCGCTCTCGCCGATGATGGCCACCGTCTGGCCGCGGGTGATCGCCAGGTTGATGTCGCGCAAGACTTCATGCGGGCCGAACTCCACGCTCAGTTGCTCGATGCGAATCAGCGGATCGTGCGGACCGGTTTCAATTTCGGGCTTGACCATGATTCACAACAGCCTCAGACCTTCCGGCCAGAAGAACAGGTAAACGCCTTGCAGTCCTATGGCCAGCACGACGTCGAGCATGAGGATGACCACGAACGAGTAAACGAAGGCGGTCGTGGCCGCGCGCCGACGCCTTCCGCGCCGGAATCGCAATGAAAACCGTGGTAACAACTGATCAGGGCGATGGCGGCCCCGAAGAACAGGCTCTTGAAAGCGCCGGCACCGACGTCGAAACCCTTGACGTATTGTTGCGCGTGGATCAAGTAATGATGAAAATCGATGTCCAACAAGTAAACGCTGTAAACGCCCCCCCCGATGATCCCCATGATGTCGGCCCAGATCGTCAGGGCGGGGATCAGCAGCAGACAGGCGAGGAACCGCGGCACGACGAGATAGTGGATCGGATTGGCGCCCATGCTCGCCAAGGCGTCGATCTGCTCGGTCACGCGCATCGTACCCAGTTCGGCCGCCATGGCACTGCCCACGCGGCCGGCCAGCATCGTCGCGGCCAGCACCGGCCCCAGTTCACGCACCAGCGAAAGGTTGATCACGGCCCCCAACCGCGATTCCATGTGCATCATGCGGAACTGGTCGTAGGCCTGTACCGCCAGGATGATGCCGATGAAAGTCCCCGTCAGCGCCACCACGAACAGGCTCCGTACGCCAATCTGGTAAAAGGCGGGTATGAGCGTTTCTCGCCGTACCATGCGCGTCGTCAGCCACAAAAACGTGCGAAACGTAAACAGGGCCAAGCTGCCTAGACCTTCAATCCAATCGATCACCATGCCGCCCACGTCGGCAATCCAATCGGCAAGGGCCTGGACCAGACCGCCGTTGGTTGTTTCTCCGTCGCTGATCGAGCCGTCCTGGGACATGGTCGTATTTCGTGCTCCCCTCGCCGGGTACGCCGTACGTCAGGCCGACCACGACCATGGCTACATGGTGCCCGAGCCTGACAATAAGCCGGCAGATGTCTGGCTGGAAAGCGTGACGTACTTGATATCTTGGCAGGTGATTGGAATCTCTCGGGCTGGAAACCACCCTACTCAATTTTCGTCGCGATGAGAATGCGGCTTGAGCGAAGTTTGCCGATAGCATTAATCAGGCAAGATGGAAAGGATGGGCACGGCACCGAACAAGATACCTAGAATACTCAAGTTCACCATTGCCCCATGGCGCCAAAATATCCCCACGCGAAAGGCTCGGGTTTGTTTACCGACAGGTCGCTGGCAACTGGAGGCGGGTGAGATCCCGCGTTCTTGGCACTTGCGGCGCCGCCGGCGTGCTTCGCCGTGGGGCTGCGCGGCGTCAGTCCGTGCGTCGTATCTGTGGCTGCTTTGGATCGAGAATGTGTGTCGTCGGGCTGTTGCCAACCACACTTCTGGACGTTGCGGTCGTCCTTATTCTGGGCCGAAACTGGCACTGAGCGTGCCGTCGTTGACGTTCGCGGCCGATACGGTTCGACCCATTGCAACTGGGTAACCTGTGGCAAATTCGCGCGAGTCGGGCCAGACTGTCGCATCGCGCCCGTCGCTGGCGACGGCAGCGGCGGAATTCTCGCGGGTGATGGTTGTATCATCGGTCGTTTTGCATCCCTCTCGGTGTCGCCAACACCATCGATTGGCGAACGTCTCGTGCAGGTTTGGCAGGGCGCAGAGGCTGCTGCATGTCGGCAGTCGCAACTGTGGTAATGCCAATCGCCAGGTTCACACGGTCTGCCCGAGAACAGACAACCGGTGGAACTGACGGCGAGCAATGCGCAGGCCGTGAGGACAAATGGGCGGAACAACACGGAAGCCTTGCCGGAGAACGAAACGGTGGAAAAGATGAACCAACGCACTGATGTTGGTATTTTCGGCCGCAAAGTCCGTGCAGTTTATGTAAATTCCGGAGATTTTCGGGCATGGCTCAGAAACGGGGACTGGCTCCGAGCCCAGCAGCGATTAGGCCGCAAGAAATGGACGCCGGCGAGGTGCCTCTCCCCATTTCTGAACCATGCCTATTTTCGGGCGATTGAGCCGTGCAATACACTGCTCGCAGGCGAGATTGATCTAAGCCCGACGTGCAAGCGAGGAATCCTAAACAGTTGCCTCGCTTGTGCTTCGGCCTTCGATGGCCGGTCTTGGTCGTAACCTTGCCAACTGCTATCACTGCTAGCGGAAGCTGTAGGGTGGGCCGAGTGAAACGAGTCCCACCAAGAAAGGCACCGAGAAATAGTGGGACTCGTTTCACTCGGCCCACCCTACGGCTTCCGGTTACCTACCCGCGGCATTGCTCAGCAGTTGGCAAGGTTACGATCAAGGCCTCTATGGCCGAAGCAGAGAACGTCTCACACTTGCCCGCACGCAGCACAACTGGCAACTGGCCGTCGGCCCTACCGGAGAAACGGCTCACAAACTCGCCGCGGTCTTCTGTTCCACAAATTGCCGCGTGAGCGTCGCATTGTCGTTGGGCTGATCGGTGTAACGATCGTACATGCCCACGATCACGCCGTCGCCGGGCTTGATCGACTGGAATGCCTGCCGAAATGCCTGTTCGACCCATTCCTGGCGATCCGACAAGCGGCCGGCGGCCAGGATTTTGAAAGCCAGGCAGGGCCGCTTCGTGTGGCGGACCGCCTTGTACATCCGCGGCGGATCCTGTTCGAGATACACTTCGCCGATGGGCAGCGGGGCCTGGCCGAGGAGCTTTTCCAATTCCGCCTTCGTGCGATGCCGCTCGTAGACGCAAGTCATGTAGTAGTCGAGATCCCAGCCCTTCGACTCGATCGTGTCGACCACCGCGGGCATGTGCGTGGAGACGCCCGCCATCAGCCCGGCGTCTTTGACCCGCTTCAGGAAATCGGCAACCTTGTCGATCTGGCCGTTCTTGAAGAAGTGGTCGGTCACTTCGCCGTGATGGGCGACGCCGATAGCGCCGACTTTGGCCGAGGGGGTGATCTGCTTTGCATCGGACTCGATTACCAGGAACTGCATCGTGCCGCCCTGGTCGATGTAGCGGCGATACAGTTCGCTATTGCCCATTCCCGACTGCCAGCAGGTAATGCCCACTTCTTCGCAGCGGTGGAGCGTCTTGAGGATTTGCTCCGGGGTGTAGTAGCTTTTCATCTCGCGATTGACGAAGCCGGAAAGATGCGAGCCGCCGTTGAACGGATTGGAGCCGCAGATCAGCCGGGAAATGTGGTGCTTGCCGAAGGCGATTTGTGGAAGCTTACTTCCCTCGGAGGGGTTCCCGGTACTCCGGGGGTACCTGGTATTCCGGGGGTACCCGGTACTCCGGGTCCCGGCCAACGTTTCGCGGCTGCACTGGGCCGCCAATAATAGGGCGGGGGCCGCGCCCGCAACCTTCAGAAACTCGCGGCGAGAAGTCATCGCTCGTTCTCCTGCTCGAAATCGGGGTTAGACGACAGGGGCCATTGTAATCAAACCCGCCTTGCGGCACAATATTCTTACCTGCCAAAAAGGAGCGAAAGAATCATGGCAATCGAAGTTCGCAAACCCACCGCCGAAGAAGAAGCCCACATGCGGGCATGTCCGATTTGGGAGAAGGAGCCGTCGCAGTTCCCTTATCATTACGACGAAAAGGAAACCTGCTTGATCCTGGATGGCGACGTGACGGTCGAAGGCGGCGGGCAGAAAGTCAGTTTCGGCCCGGGTGATTATGTGGTCTTTCCCGAGGGGCTGGATTGCACGTGGACGGTGAAGAAAGCCGTCCGCAAGCATTATCAGTTCGGGTGATGTAACGCACCGCCGAATCAAGGCTGTATTTCCAGCCGCGACGCGCAGTTGACGCAGAGCGCCGCATAGGGAATGGCGTGCAGGCGGGCCCTGGGAATGTCACAGCCGCACTCTTCGCAGCGGCCGAAGCGGCCATCCGCAATCCGTCCCAGGGCCGCGTCGATCTGTTCCAGGACTTCTTTCTCGTTGCCAAGCAGACCAAGGGTAAGTTCTTGCTCGGAATTGTCGCTGCCCAGCTCTGCCATGCTGGTCGGCATGCTGGTGGTCCTGCTGCCGTCCTTGTTGAGGGCATTATCCTCCATCTGGCTCATGTCGCCCAGGAGCCTGGCCCGGAGGAGAAGAAGTGCGTTGCGATGCCCGTTGATTGCCGTCATGCTGCCACTCGAAAGTTTTAGGATCAAGGTGCCTATATTCCAGGATAATCGCAATTTGGCGGGATGCAAGCGGCGGACATCGAGACGGCTGCTGAATTCTCCGATGCCACCGTGATGTGCGCGGCCGGCCATGCAAATCCGTCCTGCTCACACATTTCTAGCCACACGCTGACTCCTCTCTTGTACTCGCTCGCCAGCATCATCCTGGATTATTCTCACTATTTTCGCATGAGCTTGTCATCGCAGAGTTGCCTTAAGGTACTGGTTTCTGTTTGGCCAGCCCCAATTCGAGCAGTTGCAGGGCGGCATCGGTTGCCAGTTCGCCCGTATAGACCTGGCCGGTGGAATTGAAGTCGTTCCCCCGGGCCTGCCACGGATCGCTCATGCGCTCGTTCATGCCGCCCAGCCAGTCGCCCGAGGAGGGCTGCGCCCAGAAGCCGGACTGGATCAACCGGTCGCGCAGTTCGCCAAACAACGGCCGGCCGGTGAATTTCGCCAACCGGTCCAGGCAGTAGTACTTGCGGTTGTTGTAGCAGTAGTTGGAGTACTGCAGGTAATTCTGCTGCTCGCAATGGCAGGTCTGGGTCGGGTTCTTCACCCAGGAGAGCTGCCGGGGACACCACATCAGAAACCCGAACCAGGCATCGGCCTCGGCCCGTTTCAGGCACTCTTTCTCCTGGGTCTGCGCATACTTGTCGAGCCAGTACTCCACCGCGTGCCAGACGCTGTCCGCCTCGAAGTCCGCCGCCGGAAGATCGACATGCGCACCGCAAAACCAGTAATGGTCTTCCACCTTTTCCTTGAGGAACTTCTCAAGTTGTGCGGCAAAGCGGCCGTACTTCGCATCGCCGGTGATCCGCTGGATGACGGGAAACGAGGTCAACGACCTTCCGGAAACGACCGAAATTGATTTCTTCGCCGGATCATTATCGACCACCTGGGGCAGGCCGCCGTCGGGGTTCTGCTGCTTAATGACCCAGTCGGCGATGCGGACCGCGCACTGCCGCCAATCCTTGTGATCGGTGCCTTCTTTTTCCTTCACCCGCTGCCAGAGTTGGAGCATGTAACGGGCGGCGAACGAATTCATATCGACCTTGTAACGCAGGTTGGGCGAGTGATCGTCGCTGTTGAACACCTTCCTGCCAAGATCGTAATTGGTGTCGATGGCGCCGAAATGCGGATCGAGCGGATCGGTATGCTGCGCTTTGAGCACGAGAGCCATCGCGTCGAAGGCCCGCTTGCGCCACATCGGGTCGCCGGTCCGCTCATACAGCCGGTAATCGAACCAGGCATTCAGCGGCGACTCGGCGGTGTAAACAACGTTCCAGTTTTCCATGATCTGGTAACCGAGCCCTTCCTTCCACATCTTCGCCCGCATTCGCCCGCGCAGGAAAAGGTCGAATCCTTCCTGGAAACTGCGGACCTTCAGGGGCTCGACCCGGTAGCGGTTCACGTGGATCCAGTTTTTCACCAAGGCCGTGATCGCCCCGGCCGAATTGCCCGCATCGCTGAGGAAGAGTTGCAACGGCAAGATGTAGTCCACACCGGCGGTCAGCTTGCCTCCACCAACGCGGAATTGCGCCGGCAGGCTGCCGCTCTGGAAATGATAGCCCGTCGCCCCCGTCCACGTCGTGGGGTTCAAGTAATCCGTGGCCGGGTCAATCCCGTGCAGCGTCACGAGCGACAGGTCCGCCCGGAACAGCAGCGCCGCGGGCACGCCGCAGTAGGTCACGCGCGGCAAGGACACTTCTCTGGCGTTGCCGGCAAACGGGTAGAGCGTGCATCGCCAGTCGCTGGCGGTCGCGCCAAAACAGGCCAGGCCGACTTCGTAACCGGCGAGGTCCTTGGCGACCGACCAGCGGGGCGTGAAATTGGCCGCCGGCATATCGTCGCGCAGCTTGATCTCGACCTGGAACTTCAGCGCCGTGCCGTCCACATCGGCTTTGCCGGCCAAGATCGCGGTTCGCCGGTCGCTGATCTTGGCCTCGGCGGCGGGCAGCCATCGCTGGCGGCCGCTGGTGTGTCGCAACAACAGCACGCCTTGGCCGAGGGGGGCGTCAACGGGCTTGCCGTGGAGCGAAATGAGCCCTAGCGCCCAGCCGTGCGGCCCGCGCTGCAATTCCCATTTCAAGCCGGCGCCGTTTTCGAGGACGATAGATTCGGCCCATGCGAACGACGACGCGCCGACCAACGCTGCCAATAGGATAACTCGTTGAAACAACATGGTGAGACTCCCGCGGCCGGCGGTATCGTGGTTCGGGCGGCATGAATTCGAACGGTGGGTGTGCGATTCGGGTCTACTTGCCGCGGGGAACGTCACCGCTATGTTTCACGATGAATTCCACCACGGGCGTAGGGTTGTCCAGGCCGTGGGGATGGTGGCCCACGCCCGGTTTGTGAATGACCTGAATCGTTCCACCAAGCTTCTTGTAACGCTCCTCGACAAGGGCGGTGTTCTCCGCCGGAGGAACGACATTATCGGCGTCGCCGACCACATGGATCAGCGCCACGTTGGCCTTGGCCAGCGGGGCCAGGACGTCGACGGGGTTGCCCTGGTAGGCCAAGGCTTCGGCATCATCCTTGAAGCCGTAGCAGGACAACAGCGCCTTCCAGTCGCCAGGGCTGCCGAGGCCCTTGAGCCCGGCACCGAGGACCTTTAAGGCGAAGGCATGCTGGCACGGCTTTTCCGTGGGCAACGTGACCTCCAGTCCTTGCTGGCCCTGGGTCCACGTCAGCGCCCCCGCATGGCCCAGCAGGCTCACGGCGGTCACCTTGCCGGCATCGGAAGCCAGCGACTTGATCACCAATCGTCGATCTTCAGGCCATCCCAGCGCAATCGCATACAGCGTATCGCCCTTGGTCGTGAAGCGGATGTCCTTGGCGGTGAACGGCTTGTCGGCCCCCTCGCTGAATCCGCCCCCTTTACCCTTGGTTGGTCCTTCGCCATATACCAGCCAGGGCCGCGTGCCGTAGACGGCTTCCCCGTTGATCTTCAGCCAGTCGCCCATGCCCAGTAGCATTTTCCGGGCCTGGTCGGGGATCGTGCCGTCGGCCGCGGGGCTGACGTCCAGCAGCATGCAGCCGTTCTTCGCGACGATGTCGACGAACACCTGCACGAGATTATCCATCGATCGATAGGGTGCAGACTTCTGGTTGAACCACTCGGCCAGTGCCGTGTCGGTCAGCCAGGGATAGGGCACGAGCCGGTCTTCGCGGCCGCGCTCAAAGTCCAGGATGCCCGTGTAGCGATGGATCTCGCGGAACTTGTGCGCCACGGCCGAGTCGCGCTGGTTCTTGGCAGCCCAGTTGTAGTAGTCGGCGAACATCCGCTGCTGGTACTCGGGCGTGATGACGGCCATGAGCTCGAAGTCGAACCATATCATGTCGGGCTGATACTTGCCCACCACCTCGTTGACCATGCCCAGCCATTTATCCAGATACGCCTTCGAGGGCGGCGCGCCGGGCTTGTGGGACTCGGTATAGAGCAAAGCGTATCGCGGGTCGCCGCCGTCAAAGGCGAATGCCGGTTCGAAGTACCGCCAGGCGAAACCGTGGTGGAAGGTGGTAATGAACTTCATGCCGTGCCGCTTGATTGCCTTCTCCAACTCGCCGGTGATGTCGCGGTGCGGGCCCATCTTCACCGCGTTCCAAGGCGTGACGGCGGAATCCCACATGGCGAAGTTGTCGTGGTGTACGGCCACCGGGCCGGCGAACCGCGCCCCGGAGCGGGCAAACAGTGTCGCCCAGGCCTCCGCGTCGAAGTTCTCGGCCTTGAACCGGGGGATAATGTCCTTGTAGCCCACCTTCTTCTGATCGCCGAATCTCTGTTGGTGAAAAGCAAACACGCCGCTCTTGGGATCGTACATCTCGTGGCCGTACCACTGGCCGCCTGCCGGGCAATCCTCGGCGCCCACCGTTACCGGTCCCCAGTGCGTGTAGATGCCGAATTTGGCATCTCGGAACCACTCGGGATCCTTGTGGGCCTTGAGCGACTCCCAGGTCGGTCGATAGGGCCCTGAGATGCCATCGGGCTTGCCCACGTCGGCTGCCCCTGCGGACGGCGCGAGCAGAAAACAGACGATGGAGATTGCAGGCGTAAGGCAATATTTCATGGGATATGGACTCCAGGAAAAAACTATTCACGAGCGCGCACGGCGATAAGCGCGGCGTGCTCGGACGCCGGCGACTTTGGCCGGGGATTCGTCCATCCGCGTGCCGTCACGCGGCGACGCGCCGGGGTCTCCGGTGGCGTCGAGAACCGCTTGCCGCAACTCCGGGTGGAGGGGAAAGACGGGCGGCACCGGCACCACGTCAGGCGCCGCCGTGGCTGTGGCGACCGCATCCTTGCGATCGGTGGCGGCGCCCTTTTTCATGAAGTAATTGTAGATCGACCACTGCAGCCGGCTGCGCTTGCCCCAATACGGGAAGCGACGTGCCAGGGACGAGGGGGCGTAGAACATCTCGTAGGCCGCGATCTGACCGAGGCGGAGCTCGTCGGCCGACATCTGCGCCGGCCGATAGACCACGTTGGCCTGATCGTACTTGTCCCAATCGAAGCAGACGATCCGCTCGGTCTTCTTCAGCTCGTACCAGGTGAGCGTGCCCGGATAAGGCGTGAGGACCGAATAGGCACAGACATCGAAGTTGGCCTCGACATTGAACCGCGCGGTTTGCCGGAACACCGAACGGTCGTCGCCGTCGAAGCCGAACATGAACAGGCCGAACACCATAATCCCGTACGAGTGGACCTTCTCGACCAGGGCCGCGTAGGTTTCGGGCCGGTTCACCTCCTTGTGCACGCTCTTCAGCGTGTCGCGGGAGATCGACTCGAAGCCGATGCTCAAGAGGGTGCAGCCGCTGGCCGCGGCCAATTCGAGCATGCGGTCGTCTTGCGCGAGCTTCGAGGTAACGCCCGCCTGCCAACCGATGCCGCGGCCTTTCAGCGCCCGCATGATCTCCTTCGCGTGTTCCGGCGTGCCGAAGAAATCGGCGTCGTTGATCGAAATCGTGCGGGAACCGCAGATCTCGACCTCGCGGATCACCTCTTTCACCGGACGGTAGCGGACCTTCAGCCCGTTCATCAGCGGCTCGGCACAGAACGTGCAGCCCTGGCGGCAGCCGCGGGAGGTTTGCACGAATGTGCGGTTGATGTAACGGTTCCGCTTGATCAGGTCGTAGCGCGGCATCGGCAAACCGACCATCGGATGCAGCCGGTCTGCCCGATAGGCCCCGCGCATCGCGCCTTGATCGAGGTCGCTGAGCAGCCTTCCGATCACGAGCTCCGCCTCTCCGACGACCACCGCATCGCAATGCTGCAGCGCCTCTTGCGGCATGAAGCTCGGGTGGATGCCCCCCATGACGACCGGCACCCCCCTCGCGCGGAATGCGTCGGCGATCTCGTAGCCGCGGTTCACATAGCTCGTCATGGCCGAGATGCCGACCAGATCCGCTTTCAGATCGAAGTCGATCGGCTCGATGTTCTCGTCGGTCAGCACCACTTCATAGCGGTCGCGCGGAATCACGCCGGCGACGGCCAGCAAGCCCGCAAGGGGAGAGTAAAGGGCCCGGTTGAAGCACAAGGGCCGGGTGGTCAGCGAATCGGTCTTCGGATTGACGAGATGGACGACCCGATGACGCATGAGGCTGCTCCTTGGGGAAATCTGCGGACGGATAGGGATTCCATTCGGTCAGCCCCCACCATACCAAGAACGGCTCTTTCGAGAAAGACCGGTCGCGGGTTCCGGTTCTGGCGGCCAACACTTAGGGGCATGGTTCAGAAACGGGGACTGGCTCCGAGCCCAGTAGCGATTAGGCCGCAAGAACTGGACGCCGGCGAGGTGCCTGTCCCCATTTCTGAACCATGCCCACTTAGGCCTTCGATACTGACCCGAAGCGCAAGCGAGGGAACGAGTTACGGTGATTGCTTCCCGTGGATCCCGGCTTGGTTCAGAAACGGGGACTGGCTCCGAGCCAAATAGCGATTAGGCCGCAAGAAATGGACGCCGGCGAGGTGCCTGTCCCCATTTCTGAACCAAGCCTGGATCCCGGCCACACCGGCGATACTCAGATTGTCGAACAGGTTGCCATGGTAGGTGCTGGCCAGGTAGGCCATGCCGCGGGATCGCGATGCGTCCTTCACGTTGGCCAGCGGTTGCCCGTCAAGGTAACCCTGGATCATGTCGCCGCGGAACACGATCTTCATGCCATGCCATCGGGCGGGGTCGAAGGCCGTGATCGCGCCTGAGGCCAGGGTCTTCTCCTGGTAGTTCAGTTTCCAGGTCCCATCCTTGGCCAGGATCCAGCGGTACGACAACTTATTCTGGTCGCCATAGCGGCCGCCCAGTTCCACATCGCCGCCGTCGAGGTGCACGTCGGCCGACAGCGAGTAGTCGGACCACGTCTGATCGCCGATGACGGTGTAGGGCTTGACGATGCCCCGCATGTATTCCCACATGATTCCCTGCTGCGGCACGATCTGCTTCAGGCACTTGCCATGGCCCGGTTCGTCCCAGACCTCGAAGGTCCCTTTCTGGTCCGAGAAGTAGCGCGGCGAGTCGCCCGGCCGGTACGACTCGAAGTCGTCGTGATAGGGCAGCGGGAACGGCCTGGCGGCAGGGATGGGGTGTGCGGCCTCGCCCTTGCGCTGGCCGGCCGTGGTCGTCAGCGAGTAGATCGAGCCGCCTTGCAACTCGATCGAAAATGCGCGGCTGGAGGGCACAAGATCGGCCTCCTTGACGAACTGCGCACGGGCGTCGGAGTGCCAGACGTGCACCCGGTCGGCCTTCAAACCTGTGGCCAGCGTAACTCTCAAGGTCGCGGGGCCATCGGTGCAGACGATCATGCTCCAGTCGCCCGTCCGCGGGTCTTTCAGCGTGACATACGTGCCCTTCCAGGTCTTCGCGTCGATCTGCCCGCAACCGTGATCCAGATACTGCCAGCCCGGCCGGGCGAACTGCGTCGTATGCGCCACGGCCCAAACGGCCGGCCAGACCACGTAATGCCCGCACCAAGGCGTCTTGGCCTGCATCGTGCCGGTGTCCGACCAGGGCAGGCCGTCGTAGATCGAGGCAATCGGGCACCATATTTCCGTCTTGCAGATGCGATCGCGGATATAAAGCTTGTTGATCAGCCGGGCCAGGAACATCGCGCCGGTGCCGTCCCAGCTTCCGCCCGACATGCTCCATTCTTCGCTGGCCCAAAGCTGCTTGCCGGAAGCACGGGCCTTGGGCGTCGTATCGCGATGACTCACCTGGTCGATGTCCCAGGGCTCCCGCCCGTTGACGTAGTGGTAGCCCACGGCCTCGACGGCGCGGCGATACGCCGGATCTTTTTCGAACTCGTCGAACACCGCCCAGAACCCTTTGTCGCAATCGGGGGCCTGGATCTTGACCGCGGGAAATCCGCGGTCATTCAACGTGGGGCGGACGCTGTTGACGATCCAGTTGCGGTCGGTGCCGTTCTCGTTCTGCGCCGCCGAGATCCAGTCCACCTCCATCTGGTATTGATTGCGGGCAACTTGCAGAAAGGCAACCCACCAATCCGTGGCATCCTGGGAAAAGCGGCCCCGCAGCCAGCCGGGATAGGACCACGGCAGGCAATCGAGCATGATTCGCGGGTTGCGGTTGCGGGCCTCCTTCATCAGCCAGAACTCGTAGCCGCGGGCCTTGGGATGGGCCAGCTCCGCGCGGGTAATGGCATGCGACGGCTCGCTGCCGCAGGTGGAGTTCTCGCCGCCGCCCATTTCCACCTTCAGATGCTGGAAACCGGCGCCGAAGTCGGGCTTGAAGAGAAAATCCAAAATATCGCTTCGATATGGTTCGGCATAGTCGAAAAGCAGGCGCGTCGACGCGCCGGCGCTCACGGCCCCGAAGCCTTCGTAGGTACGTCCCGTGTCGGAGTCTTTAAGGTCTACGGTCAACGGCGAAGCCGCCTGGATCGCCGAGACCGATAGGAACAGCCAGAGACAGGTAATTGCCCAAAACGCACGCAATGAGAACATGAGGTCACCTCGCAAAATACGCAACAGCCTGAAGCTAGTTTACCGGCCGACCGTTGTCAACGGTCGCCCCTGGATTTTCCCGGGCCTTTCAGCCCCAGTTTCTTGTGGCAAAGCGGTGTGCCCCATGTTAGGATAGTTATGGTAGAAAAACTTGTCTGCCGAGTTATACCCCTAGTGAAGGTACCTCCGATGAAGAAGAAAAAGTCCGCATCCCCGTTCCTCGTCCCGCCCGCCGGCAAGATTTCGCTGAAGAAGGACTTCGATCCTGCCTACACGGACGACTACCCGAACAAGAAGGAAGCCACCAAGAAGCTGCAAGCGGACATCGAACAACTGGCGATCCAGCAGGACATGCTCTACGCCCAGGACACCTATGCCTTGCTGCTCATTTTCCAGGCCATGGACGCGGCGGGCAAGGACGGCACGATCAAACACGTCATGTCGGGGGTCAACCCGCAGGGATGCGACGTGTCGAGCTTCAAAGCCCCTTCCAGCGAGGAACTGAACCACGATTATCTGTGGCGGTGCATGAAACGGCTGCCGGAACGGGGGCGGATAGGCATCTTCAACCGTTCGTATTACGAGGAGGTCCTGGTCGTCCGCGTACATCCCGAAATCCTGGATGCGGAACGGCTGCCGCCGGCAGTCCGCGACAAGGGCGTATGGAAACGCCGCTTCGAGGACATCAACACCTTCGAAAAGTACATCTCGGACAACGGCATCGTGGTCTTGAAGTTCTTCCTCAACGTCTCGAGGGAGGAGCAGAAGCGACGGTTCCTGGAACGGATCGACCGGCCGGAGAAGAACTGGAAGTTCTCGGCCAGCGACGCCAAGGAACGCGCCTTCTGGGACGACTACCAGGATGCCTATGAAGACGTGTTCAACCACACGAGCACGCCCTGGGCCCCTTGGTACGTGATCCCCGCCGACCACAAGTGGTTTACGCGGCTGGCGGTCGCCGAGGTCATTCTCCATACCCTCAAGAAACTGAAGCTGAGCTACCCCGCCGTGAGCGAGGAGCGCAAAAAGGGCTTGCTCGAGGCTCGGGATATCCTGGAGCAGGAACGCTAAGTGGTCAATTCCAGAAATAATGTCAGGGTCGCGGACAGCATGCCCGTAGGGTGGGACCAGATCGCGGAGCGAGCGCAGGCCCACCATCGCCGACTGGAAAGTACGTCATGGTGGGCCTGCGCCTGCTACGCAGTCTGGTCCCACCCTACAGCCTAACCCTGACACTATTTCTGAAATTGACCACTAAGGCGATTTCTTATACAGCAGCACCGTCGCGCTGGGCTGCTTCTCCAGCACAACCCGCAGCCCGTGCGCGGTCAACTCCCGCCCGCTCAGTTTCTGCGCCCGGCCGGTGTCCAAGTCGGTGACGAGGTACGTGGCGCCGGTCTCCAGTCCGTGCAGACGGAACCTCGCCGACTCGTAATCGCTCTCGGCGCGGCGGAAGGCCTGCACCATTCCCTCACCCAGATCGGGCCGGTCAAACTGCCAGGCCATCCAAAGCGTGTTATCGAGGCTGTAGGCCGATAACGGGTAGTAGTCACCGGTGAAGTAGCGGGCCGCGTTCCGCAACTCGGCAACCATGCGACGGTACGGCACCCAATCGGTTTCCTTCCCCGGCATCCCGCTTGGTCCGACGCCCAGCCAGGGACACCAGTGGCTGCGCATGACGTAATCGCTCTGCGCGCCCACGCCGGTGCCGTAATACGGAATCCACAGCGCCATGCCGTACGTGTGACCCTGCGTGCCGGCCGGCTCAAAACGATAATCGCTCCGCAGCAGCGGGAAGGCCCGGCGAAGGGTTTCCAGGTCGTTGCGGCGCCCGCCGCTGGCACACGTGTCAATCGGCATGTCGGGATGCCGGCGGCGGAGCTCGTCCCAGTAGGCCAGCAGTCCTTCCACGTGCCGGATCTCGGTGATGCCCTGGCGGTCCGGCGGATCGTTCTGCCGCCAGTAACCGAGCGGATCCATGTTGAAATCCTGCCGGTAGAGGTCGATGCCTTGCTCGCGGATCAACTTGTCGATGTGCTCGATGAGCCAACCTCGTGCCGCCGCGTTGCCGAGATTCAACAGCCCGCCGTTTCCGCCGCCCAAGACCCACTCGGGATGATGCTCTGCCAGCCAACTGCCTTTCGTGACGCGTTCCGGTTCGAACCAGACGACGAGTTTCATCCCCTGGGCGTGGACGTGGTCGGCCACTTCGCGGAGGCCCTTGGGATAACGCTGCGGATCGGGCTCCCACGTGCCCACATGCCCCCAGTCTCCGCCGCAAGGGTACCAGCCGGCATCGATCCACCAGTAGTCGAGCTTGGCGCCCCCGCGGACGAAGGCGTCGATGTAGCGGATTTCGTCGCCGGCATTGCTCTTCATGCCGGGATAAAAGTCGCTCATGCAGGCCATGATCGCTGGCGGCATTGGTTTCCCGCCGGGACGCGGCAGGCTGTGCGCCTTCATCCAGCGGCGCCACAGGTTCTGCGATCGAATCCAGTCGCCCTGCCAGAACTGGACGACCGCCAACGGGCTCCGCACCTCTTCACCGGGATGGAGCTTGAATCGCGTCAGTTCCTGGCCGCCGCGGACCCGCAAGCCGCGGGCGTTGTCGCGGACGAACTCTGCCGCCCACTGGCCCGGCCAGCCGAGGACCGCGATCACCCCTTGGCCCGGCCACTCGACGTTGAAATAGGGCATGTCGCTGTTCGTCGAGCGCCCGCCGGAGGTGGCAATCCGTTGGACGGCCTTGGGACCCAGCGGCGTGGCGTGAGGCTGGTAGTCATTGGCCGAGCAGGGGCTGCCCGTGTTGTGGTGCAGCAGGAACTCGCCCTCGCTGCCGCGCTGGAAGCGGGTATCGATGGCCTGGACCTCCGACAGCAGCGGCGTGTCGGTCGTGCCTTCGTTCTTGAAAGCAAGCGTCCACTCCACGGTGGGAAAGTCGTGATACTCGATTGCCACCCAACGCACCACGAGGTGGGTCTTCGGGTCCGTGTAACTGACCGTATGCCGCGTGCGCCGAGAATCGAGAGGCAGACACTCCCGCTTCACGTTCCAGCCGCTGAGCAACGCGGCGGAGGGCGTGTCGTGGTAGACGAACGAGAACGGCGGATCGGCCAGCCTGGCGGGCGCTGCGTCCACAATCGGCAGATCGCCCAGCCAGACGGTTGTGCCGTTGTTCAAGACGACCTTTGCGTCGGCCCAATCGGCCTGGTCGCAGGAAATCCCGTCGCCCGCGTCGCCGACTTCCAGGAGCAACTCGCTCGCTCCGCCCAGGTCCACCGACACCGGCACGGCGGGCATCCCTTCGCGCAGGACCGCCGAGTGGAAGGCCTGCTTGCCGCCGACGCTCACCGAGAACTCGATGCTCCCCCGCCCGCCGACGGTCTGGTCGTTCGTGTCCACGCCGACGATCGCCGAGAACGATTTCCCCGCGCCGGGCAGGCGCACCTTCACCTTGCTCACGGCATGGCAATACAGTCCGCGGGCGTAAGGCGTCTTGCCGATCGTTAGCGGCCTGCCACTCCCCCGCGTATTCCGCAGGACCGGGTCGTGGTTGGCGAGCACGACCAAGCCCGGCTCGACGCGCGGCGTTGCCGGCGGTGTCTCGACCTTGGCGGCAATCCAGCGATGGGCCGTCGCCATTTCCTCGGGCGTAGCGACGATGCCCGCCAGCGCTGCCGCGCCTCGGCCCAGCAATCCCAGAAGGAGAATGCAACCCACGAGCGTCGCCTGTCTCCAGAGCAGTGTCACTTGCGTCAATTTGAACTCTCCTTGGATTTCTCCTTGCCGAGACAGGCAAGATCCCGCAGGACCTTGAGTCCCGTGGAGGCCTTTGCCGCCGGCTTCAGTTCGATCCGATCGATGCCGAACATGTAGGCCTTCACGGCCTGCGGATTGGCGCCTACAATCTCCACCGTCAAGCGGTGCTGGCCGGCGGTCAGGTCGTGGGTGCCCAGGCTGATCGGGCCGCTGTTCACGACGTCCGGGAAGTAAAGGTCAATCGGTCCGCCGACCGCCCGGCCGTCGAGCGACAGGCGCACGATGCCGTAATCGCGGGCCTTGGTCAGGTTGACGCTTACTTCGTACCTGCCCGCCTTGGCCACGGGCACCGCCAGGACCAGCTTGTCGCCCGGCCTGGCGCCGGTCCACCAAAGTTGCTCGTCGTTCCTCCACTTCGAGTTGCGTCGATCTCCCAACTGCTGGAGTTGCGTGTCGCCATTGGGCTCGTTGAGGATCTTGATCCCGGCGACAACCATTTGTCCGCGGGCATAGTAGCCGTCGCGCTGCTCGACCGGGACCGGCCCATAAGGGTCGACGCCCTCGGGCGAGAGATACCAGCGGGCGGTGCAGGCGTAGAGCGTGCCGCGGTCGTTGTTATAATACTTCTCGATGCAGCCTTCGAACGACTTCTGGAACGGCACGTTGTCGACCATGTGCCAGCGGAGCAGCGACTGATGGCCCTTGTTGCCTTGGGTCATGGTCTGGGCATGAAACGGTTTCTGGAACAGATGGTCGTTGCCCCAGGCGTAGCCGAAGTAGTCTTCCGACCCGGTGCCGAAGCTGGAGGGGAATTTTTCGCCGTCGACGAAGAACTTCTCGTCGCCCTCGCCCCACCAGCCGCCGCGCGGATTCCAGACGTGCAGCGACACCCCGCAGAACCGGCCGCGGCCCTGGGTCTTAAGCATGAGCCAGTCCGGCCAGCGGTCGCGGGGCAGCTCGACCGTGTCGCGATGCCACTTGGCGTGAAAGTGTCCCAGCCCGGCAAAGGGGCGTCCCAGCGGGGCATGGGTGATCTCGAAGTCAAGATGGTGGGCCGTCGTGTCCTCGTTGACCAGTTCCACAACCGCACTTTGGGCGAAGGGCATGTACCAGTAGGCGTAGAAGCCCCGGTCGGTCATGCCCGTCAGCAAAGTCTTGTAGAGGTTCACACCCGGCGCGGTGCCGAAGAAGTCGCCCAGCGGGCACCAGACGGCCGGTTTCGGCTGGCCATCCCAGGTGATGCGGAGGGCCAGCTTGCGGAGGGCCGATATCTGCTCTTCGCGCGAAGCGAACTTGGCCTTGACCCACAGGGCAGTGATCGCCCGGGGACCGTCGAGCCGGATCACCTCGGCCGTCTTGCCCGGCGCGGCGTCGATTGCCCGAGAGACGATTTCTCCTCCGGGCTTACAGTCCGTTGACTCCTCACCCAAGTGCTGGCCGAGAAAGTCGTTCGCCGCTTGAAGCTCTTTGACGTACTGGCCTGCCAGGGCCGCGCTGAAGGTCGGCAGCTTCGTGCCTGCCGGGTAGGTGGCGTAGTTGAAATGGTAGTAATTGCCCCAGCCCTTGTCGGCCACGACCTTGCACGATTTCTGGTAGGGGATCGGCAGATAGAGGTTCTGTCCGCTGCTGCCGACCGCCGCCAGGTTGTAGGACAGCGCCGGGTACGCGAAGGGGGCGTGCTTGCCGTCGAAGTAGTCGGCGAACGGCAGGTCGACCGCGGGCTCGGGCTGGTCGTCGAGATAGATCTTCACGTGTCCCTTCTCGGCAGCCGCCGACCAGATCCGCCAGATGCAGCCCGGCCCCTTCATTTCGGCCATCACGACGCGGTCGCCCTCGGCGCGGATCACGCCGCCGCCGTCGCCGTTGGCGTCCCAGTTGACGTATTTTCCCGTTTTCTCGTCATAGCGGCTGGCCCGATCGTAGCTCGACCACATGCCGCACTTCTCGCCCTTCTCCGGCAGCACGGCCAGGTGTGAGACATCGGTCAGGCGGCCGACCAGGTCGGCGTAGGTCAAGGTCGTTTCCGCCCCGGCGGCGGCGGCCACCAGGGTCAGCAAAAGGATTGCAGTGGTCAGCAAGGATCGTGGCGTAAACATGTGCAATTCTCCCAGGGGTAAAGTACTCAAGTAGAAGAAATGATTATAGCATGGCTGTTCTGCGGCCGAAAGCAACGTCTGGCGCTGTGCGCGTAAACAACACGTGAAACATGCGGTGCCCCGTTAGGGGTTGGCTCGCACGGCCGGGCCATAGATCCGCTCCAAGGCGTCGGCCACGTATTCCGCCAGGACCCGATTGCCGCGGGCGTTGGGGTGCAGGCCGTCGTCGCTGAGCCGGTGTTCCGGCCGCACCCACATGCCCGGCGGCGCGGCGGGGCTCCACAGCACTAAATGACCTTTCGCAATCCTGGGACGCAGATGCGCGTGTAGGGTGGGACTGGCCCGCGCGAAATCGGCATTATGCTCGCCCTGGACCTTATGCCGGTTTTGTTCCACGATGCGATTAGGCGAGCATGCGCTAGAGGGGCAGCAAAAGCCGTATTCCGGTCGCGTAGCGACCATTGACGGTAGCCGTGGGTTTCAACCCACGGTAGGCTACCCGCGCAACTCCTCGCGTCGCGTAGCGACGCTTGAAAGGCGCGCCAGCGCCCACGACCGCGTTCAATCGTCGCTACGCGACGAAACGGGTCCTCTGCGATCCGTGGACCGTGGGTTAAAACCCACGGCTACCGTCAGTCGTCGCTACGCGACGGGGCATCCGCCATGCGGAGTGGCGGAACAGAAACGACCCTCAAAACCCACTTTGGTAAACCGCAGAAACGACCGATTTTGCGCAGGCCAGGGTGGGACGGCGGGTACCGAGCGCAGCTTGGTCGCCGACGCGCTGGTGGGCCGGCGGTCGCGGTCTACCGTTATTTCTGCGTTTGTCCAGAATTGAAGGTTGACCGGTTTGCGACGGCCCACCATGATCGGCGCGACCTTGTCCCACCCTACGGACACCGTCCAGCGTCCCAGAATCGCGAAAGGTAATTTAGAGACACGATCTCGCGAAGGCATTTCGGGTAGGCCGGCGGCTCATGGCAATGTCTCCTTCTTGCTATTGGTGATGCTGAGCCGTTTTCGGCGGGGAATCAAGCAGGCGTTTGGGAACTTCTTGTGTGGGGCCCGCGTCCAAATATCAACGACCTCGTTTACCACGACACTCTTCGGCAGAAGAACGGAAAATGAAATGCGCAATTGTCTTTCTGCTACTGGCGGCTTCGGCCGCGTCGGCTTCGGACAACGATGCCGTCTGGTCAACACCGGTCAATGGGCTGCGCGCTCGCCTGCTCGTCCTTCCGGCGAAGAAACCCAACTCGCCATTCTGCCGCGTCCTGATCGAGATGGAGAATGTCGACGATGTCGCAGGCCAGAAGAAGATCAGGTTCAATCCCGACAGACTTGAGTTGCACGTCACTGACAAGGCCGGCAAGGAACTGCCGGTTGCCAACGGACCGTACGATGGAATGTCCCCTAACTGGGAACCAACGCTCTTGCCGTACGCTGGCACGATAAAGTTCCAGATTAGTTTTCCGGGGCTCGGCTACAACCCCGCCACCGACAAAGTGGCCGTGGACGTTGGACCATTCAAGGCTTGGATCGTCCCGCAAGACGGGTCAGTGTATTCGTTGTCGGGCAAGCTCACGGTGGACAAGCAGAAAGGGGATCACCCCTACATGGATTGGAGTGGATCGCTCAACTTGCCCAAGGTCGAAATCCCGAGATTGAAATGACGGCAATACTGCAAATTGGCGGCTGCCGGAAAGAACAGATCAGCGCTACACGCGCCTCAACCCCGTGAAAACGAACTCGGGGAACAGATAAGGACAGAACTCCAGCTTCACGCGGTCTATCCACTCGCGATAGATGTCCGTTTGCGGCAGCAGCGAGAGCAAGCTGGGCAAAATGCGGGCGCCCATCATGCGGAACGAGACCATCTGGAAAAGCGTCTGGTGAAAATCTTCCATGGTCTCGAACGGAAAGCCCCAGATGAAGAAGGCGTCGACCCGGGGGAAGATCCGCACGGCCTTGGGAATCACCTCCAACGATTGTGCCGCGGTGAAACCCTTGCGGATCTGCTGCAAGATGCGGTCGCAGCCCGACTCGACCCCGAAACGCAATTCCAGGCAGCCGCAGTCGGCCATGGTCTGCATCATCTCTTCGTCCACCAGGTTCACGCGGCCGAAGGCCTTCCATTCAACCTTCAGGTTGCGCGCGGAGTTCGCGGCAGAAATCCAACACCGGCCGCTTGCCCGACACGAAGAACTCGTCCTGGAAGAGGAACAGGTCCACGCCCGCCTCGCGGTGGAGGTACTCCATCTCGTTGACGATGTTCTCGGTTCTCTTCCACGCCCTTGGAGCCCACGCCACCCAGCACCAGCGTGCGATCGGGATAGGCCTCGGCCAAGGCCCGCATCGCCAGGATGGTGAACGGCAACAGGAAAGTCCGGAACATGACATGACTCCTTGCTTGGCGGGATAAATACGGGAGCCTTGGGAGATATGCGAGTATTGTAGTACCAGGGGAACTTGCCGCAACGTCTCGGACTGACGACCGAGCGGAGCTGGCCGTGCAGCCAGGATCGACACGATGTCCACAACTATCGTACGGACAAGTGCTTACGGCGATTGAAGAGCCGGCGCGCAAAGCACAATCTGGAAACGAATCGCGCGAATTGCAGCAGCAGAATAGTGCATGCTACGGAGCAAAGAGTTCCTAACAATTCTGGCGGGAACGCATCTGGATTGCGCATTCTCGCTCGATCGCCCAAATCCCGCCAATTAGTTTTGCGGTCGATGAATCTTGCGTCCCGAGTCGCCATTGGCTATAAGACGCCCAAGTTTTGGGAACGAGCAAGTCATCGGGAACTCCCGTGGCCAACCAAGGAGACAGGAACCAGCATGAACATGCAAGCCCCCTTCATCGAGTTGATCCAGAATGAGCAGCCATCGCACAGCACGGCCTTGGTCCACCGACAGCGCCAGGCCCCCTTGCGTTTGCTTCAGGCGCATCCCGCCGGCTGGCCTCCCGGCGTGCGCCTGGCGTGGGCCGCTTTTGGAGTTCTGGCCGGCGTGGCGTTGGCCTTGGCCGGCGTGGTGGTGGCCTTGGTGTGTCTGTTGTTGAAGCGTCCTGGGGAGGAAGCGCTTCCGGCGCCTGCTGCGGCGCCCGCTGCCGCGACGGCTTCCAGCGAGCCGCAACCTGCGGAACCGTCGGCTTCAGCGGCCGATTGGAGCGTCGATTCCAAGGGTTACATCTTGCCCGTGCAGCGGATCTTGGTCAGCCCCAAAGTCAGCGGGATAATCGTCAAGCTGCATATTCGCGAAGGATTTCACGTGAAGCAGGGCGACGTGCTGGCGGAGTTGGACGATACGGATTACCAAACCGACCTCTTCGGCGCGGAGCGGGCGGTGGAAACGGCGCGGCAACAGCTTACGGAGACCGAGACCAGTCAGCCCAAGGAGATCGGGCACGCCGAAGCGGAGATGGAACAGGCCAAAGTCGAATTGGCGCAATTGCAGGCCGACTTCGTGCGCACCCGCGATTTGTATTTCAAGCAGGCGTCGTCGCAGACGGAATACGAGTCGTCCGGAACGAAGTTCCGCGCGGCCGAGCAGCACGTTCGCTCCCTGGACTGTGCCCTGGGAGCCATGCGGGCTTCGCTCTCCCAGAAGGTCGCGTCGGCCCGTACCCACTTGGAAGAGGCCAAGGCCAATCTGGCGAAGGTCCGCTGGCGGCTGGAGTGTTGCCTGGTCCGCGCACCCGGCAGCGGGACGGTTCTGAAGATGAACGCCGAGGAGGGAAGCCTGGCCAACGGCAGCGTCAGTCTTTGCGAATTGGCCAACCTTTCGGAACTGGAAGTCGAAGTGGCCATCCCCGATCGCGACATCCGCAAGATCGAGCCCGGACAGCGGTGCCAGGTCCGCACCGAGGCCTTTCCCGACCGCACCTATGACGGCGTCGTCTCGCGCGTGATGCCGGTCGCCAATCGCGCCCAGTCGGCGATTCCGATCCGCGTGACGATCACCGTTCCCCAAGAGGAAGAAGGCATTTACCTCAAGCCGGAGATGAGCGCCCAGGTTTCTTTTCTGGGAAGCGTAGCCATCGCTCGCCTGAACGAAAGCGGGAAAGCATCGAGCCATTCAACCTTTCACAGGCCGTACCAGCCGACTCCTGCAGGCACGCGCCATCGGTCCCTTTCGACCTGCGGCTGAGAGGAATGCATCACGCCTCTCGACAGACCTGCTGGTTCTGGCTTGCCGCGGCGGCGCTATGCCTGAACGGGTGCACGAGTTTCTCGGACTATGTTCACCACGGCTGCAAGGTGGGTCCCGAGTACAGCCCCGCCAAGGTCGCGGTCGCGCCGCAATGGATCGACTCTGCCGATTCGCGCGTCCGCAGCCATGCCGCCGACCTGAGCCGCTGGTGGTGTCTTTTCAACGACCCCGCGCTCAACGGCCTGATCTATGAGGCCTATAACCAGAACCTCAACCTGAAAGAGTACGGCACTCGGATCCTTCAAGCCAGGGCCCAGTTGGGAATCGCCAAGGGCGAGATTTTCCCGCAAACTCAGAATGTTAGCGGCGGTTATAGCGGCGAGGTTGCGTCCCCTTCCCAGTTCAGCAACAATTGGAATTTGGGATTCAACCTAGCCTGGGAGTTGGACTTTTGGGGGCTCTACCGCCGTCAAGTGCTCAGTGCCAATGCCCAACTGGAAGGGTCGCTGGAAAACTACGACGCCGTGCTGGTCACCTTGCTGGGCGACACGGCACAGTACTACATCACGATGCGCCAGACCCAAGAACGGATCGAGCTGGCCAAGGAAAACGCGAAACTGCAGCGCCAGGTGCTGAAGATCATCCAAATCCGCTTTGATGGCGGGGCCGTTGGCAAACTGGACGTCTACCAGCAACAAAGCACGCTGGCGGGGACCGAGGCCGCGATCCCATCGCTGGAGATCACCTTGCGGCAGGGCCAAGACCAGCTTTGCACTTTGCTGGGCATTCCGCCCACCGACCTGCAGGCCCGGCTGGGGCGCCAGCCGATACCTACGGCGCCCAGCGAGGTGGTAGCGGGCATCCCGGCCCAGTTGATCGAGCGGCGGCCTGATATCCGCGCCGCCGAACGCGCCGCCGCGGCCCAGTCCGAGCAAATCGGCATCGCCCAGGCCGATTGGTATCCCCACATCTCGATCACCGGCACGCTGGGCTACTCGGCCCAGAACGCCTCGCAGTTGTTCACCCCCGCGAACTTTAACGCCTGCGCAGGGCCGTCGTTCACCTGGAACATTCTCAACTACGGCCGGATTTCCAACAATGTCCGCTTGCAGGACGCCAAGTTCCAGCAGGCCCTCTTGGATTACCGCACCGCCGTGCTGGCGGCCAACCAAGAGGCCGAGGACGGGCTGGCCGCCTTCCTGCGGTCCCAGGCGCAGAGAAAGCTGCTTGCGGAGGGCGTTGTCGCCGCCAAGAAAGCCTTCCAGATCGTCGTCAGCCAATATCAAGCGGGCACCGTCGACTATACGCGCCTCGCCCAAGTCCAAGGGACCATGGTGGCGCAGGAGGATCTCGAGGCCCAGGCCCGCGGGGCGATTGCCCTGGGCCTGGTCCAGGTCTATCGCGCCTTGGGGGGCGGCTGGGAGATCCGCCTCGGTCAAGGCACGGCATCCGGATCGCCGCAGGTTGCGGCGCGCTGAACCTGGGCGCGTGCCGGGAAGCGGCTAATCTGGGACAGCGGTTCTCACAGGTACTCCTTCATCATCGCCAGGTAGCGCCGGCAGGTGGCCTGCATTGCGCCCGGCTGGTCCCCCGGCTGGCCGTCTTGCTCCAGGGAGAGGAAGCCGTGGAAGCCGACCGCCTTGACGGCCTCGGTCAGGGCCTTGAAGTCCACCACCCCCTGGCCGACGTGGACGAACCGCCGCATCAGGCCGTCGATGTCGCGGGCATGGACGTTCATCAGGTGCCTGCCCGCCTTGTGGACGGCCAGCGGCGGGTACTCGCGCTCCAGGGCGATCCAGCCGACATCGAGATTGAAGCCCAGGGCCGGGTCGCGGACGCTGTCCCACAGACGCAGCAGCGAGCCGGTGTCGGGAAGCATGGTGTGCGTGTGGTTCTCGATGGAGAACCGCAGCCCGGCGGCCTTGGCCCGCTGCAGGCAGCCCTTGATTGTCTCGACGAACGTCTCCCAGGTTTTCTCCCAGTCGAACCCGGGCGCGATGTCGATATGGAACTTTTCACCGGGCTTGGCGGGGGAGACCTCGTAGTAGCGGGGCAGGTAGGTGGTCGGGCCTTTCAGCTCGCACGACCAGGGGGCAACGATGTTCACGATCGGCGCGCCCAGTTTGGCGGCGATACTGCAGCCCGCCTCGAAACGGTCGAGGGCCTTCTGCCGCTCGTCGGCACTAGGGCTGGTGAGCTCTTCGACCACCGGCTGAAAGAGGGCAAACTGGGGAACCTGCAGTTTGTAGTGCTCCAGGCGCTTGCGGATCCTCTCGATGGTCGCGTCGCTCCAGTAGTTGGCGATTTCGGCCCGCCCCGTGAGAATCAGCTCGATGCCGTCGAAACCCATCGCGCCGATGGTCTCGATCGCCTCCTCGGGTCGGGTGTTGCCGGCCCCGAGGGGATGGAAGTTCCAACTTACGCAGCTAATCCGCGGCCGGCCACCGGCCGGCGGTGCGTTGGCCGCCGGCGCCTCGGCCGCCCGCGCGGACGGGATCGCGCCGGCCGCCGTGGCCAGCACGGTCCCGACGGCCAGCTTGGTGAAATCGCGTCGCGTACAATCAGCGTCATGGAGCATGGGAACACCTCATTTGGTTAGGGTTTCTGGTTCGAGAAAAAGGATCATGGCCGGCGTACCGACCGGCGTGTATTGGCCGGTGAAGGAGAGGGCGCCGGTGTTCTTGTCGCGGCGGAAGGCGGCGATCGCGTCGCTCCGCTGGTTGCAGGAAAAGAGAAAACGGCCGCTGGGATCGATGCCGAAGCTCCGCGGGTAGTCGCCGCGAGTCCACTCTTCGCCGAGCAGCGTCAAGACGCCCGACTCGGCGATCGAGAGCCAGGCGATGCTGTCGTGCAGACGGTTGGCGACATAGACGAACTTTCCGTCAGGCGTAACCGCGATCTCCGACGTGAAATCGGTGCCGGCGAAGCCTTGCGGAAGGCTGGAAATCGTCTGTTTGGCCGTCAGCCGCCCGCGCCGGGCGTCGTAGGCGAAGACCGCGACCGTCGAGGCCTCTTCCTGCAACGAATAGAACCAGCGGCCGCTGGGATGGAAAGCAAAATGCCGCGGCCCGTCGCCGGGCGGCAAGGCGACGAAAGGCGGGTCGTTGTCGACGAGCCGGCCCCTGGAGGCATCAAACTTCCAGATGTAGATCCGGTCCAGGCCGAGGTCGCTGGCCAAAACGAATTGTCCGGCCGGGTCCGACTCGATCATGTGCGCGTGGGGGCGTTCGTGGCCGCTGATGGCAAAACTTCCCACAGGCGCACTGGCAGCACGGGTTGGGCCAATCGCGCCCCGGCCGGTCTTGACGTCACTCGCGGGCCGGAGCTCGCCGCCGGCCCCCAGCGGCAGCACGGCCACGGTCCCGCCGGCGTAGTTCGCCACCAGCACGTGCTTGCCCGCGGGGTGAACGCTGAGATGGGCGGGGCCGGCGCCCGCGGAGCTGACCGTATTGAGCAGCGCCAGGTGTCCGTTGGAGCGGTTGATCGCGTAGGCGCTCACCGAGCCGGAGTTGGCGCCTTGATAGGTCGCCGTCTCGTTCGCTGCGTACAGATGGGTCCGTGCCGGGTTCAGCGCCAGCCACGACGGGTTGGCGTCGTTGGCGAACACTTCGCGCTGGACCAGGGCCCCGGTGGCTGGATCCATTTCGAACAGGTAGATGCCTCGCCCGTAGCCTTTGCTGCCTTCCGGGCCTCGCGGTGAACTATACGAGCCGACATAGGCGAGCAGGGGCTTGCGCACGGGCGTGGCCGGATTCTGGGCAACGGCCGGGAGTGCCGCGCTGGCGGCGGCCAGGGTCGTAGCGGTTAAGAACCCGCGCCGCGAGAGATTTCCCTGGCGGGCTTGCGCATCGCTGTTGAGCATCTGCATTCTCCTCGCTTCTGATAGAGTTCCCCCCATGTTAACCTAAGGCTGCGGCAGATGCCAGTCTCCAGGGGTAGTTGTCAGTAGGCCTGCAAAGTCGCTCGTAGTCCCGGCTTAATTGATCTTCGCATTGAAAATGAGCCATGTAGGCCGGAACAAGCTTGCGCAGTTCCGGCGTTGATGCCGATTCGTGCCGGAACCGACCCGCTGCGCGGGTACCCCGAAGCTTGTTCCGGCCTACGCCCCTGCCACACAACTCAATGGCTCATTTTCAATGCAAAGATCAATAGCCGGTTTTCTTCGCACATTTTCCGCACGAAGGCGGTGCTACGATCGCTTTGCTCCGGTCTGCAATTCGCCTGCGGCCGTTGTACTCGGCCGCGATGGATCGCTATACTGCAACTATCAGGGAGAAATCCATCATGAATCGATCGATATCGCGCCGGTTCGGTTGTTACGCACTGCGCCTCGTGGTTTGCGTCTGTGCTTGGGCGTGTTGTGCCGGCACAACCCCGGGCGAGGACCTTCAGTATCGTGTGTCGTGGATCGGCAACAGCCTTAGCGGCAAACCTGCCTGGGTGCAACAGGATGTCGAGGGCCTGTGGGTCGAAACGGACGGCACCGTCTTCACGAATGTCAGGTGGGATGAGGCGGGCGGCAACGTTCAGCAGTACCGCGACGGACAACTCCTGGCCATGGCCGGCCATACGCACGGCTGGGGTTATGAAGGCGGCGAAGCCATCGCCGCCAACTCCCAGTACCTGTTCATCGTGCAGAACGTGGACAACGAAGGCGGCGGGCTGAAGGGCAGCTCCTGGCCGCCCAAGGGCTTCGCCTGGTCGGGCATCTCGCGGCGGCGCCGCGGCGACATCACTCGGCCTGCGCCCTTCCCCAATGGGCACGGCAAGGAAGGCGACGTGCTTCAAGGGGCTTTCCTGCCCGTGGCGGAAATTCCGCAAGGCGGACAGGGAAACCTACGCGGCCTTTGGGCGACCGAAACCGAACTGTTCGTCAGCAGTCCTTTCGACGGCCTGATCAAGGTCTACGACACGCGAAGCATGCGGCTTCTGCGCTCCTGGGCGGTCGCGCGCCCGGACCGCTTGTGCCTGGACCGAAGCGCCGGGTGTGGGTCCTGCAACGGCCCCAGGCCGCAGCAGCATGGAAGGCGCTCTGTTTTACGACCGCCGGCAAACCACTGCCGCCAACCATCGAGTTCGCGTCCGGCATGTCTCCGACGGCGATCGCTACCGACGCTCGGAATCGGCTGCTGGTCGCCGATGCAGGGCCGGACCAGCAAATCAAGATCTACGGTTCCCTCGACACGGCCCCGCAACTCCAGGGCACTTTCGGCGCCAAGGGCGGCATCTTTGCCGGCCCGGTCCCCGGCAAGTTCGCGGACTTGCGTTTCAATCGCCCGTCAGCCATCGGCGTGGATGGCCAGGGGAATGTTTACGTCGCCTCGAATGGCTCAACGGCAGGCGGCAGCACGGTTCTGGAATGCTACTCGGCCGAGGGCCGGTGCCGCTGGCGGCGGTTGGGACTGGAGTTCGTCGACCTGGCGGATATCGACCCGGCCTCGGAGCGCGACGTGTTCACGAAGGAGGAGCATTTTGCCATGGATTGGAACAAGCCGGCGGGCCAGGAGTGGTCGTACCAGGGCTACACAGTCAATCCGTCGAAGTATGCGGATGACCCGCGGTTGCACCTGCCGGCGACGCACGTCTGGATGCGGCGGATCGCCGGCCGGCCATTTCTGTTCGTTTCCGACATGACCGGTGAATTCCTGCACGTTTATCGCTTCAGCCCGCAGACCGATGGCGAGACCGCCATCCCTTGCGTCTTGTTGTCGACGAAGCACATTCAGCGGCCGGACGGGTACCCCGCCCACCAGCCGGATCGAGGTGCGTGGCTGTGGCGCGACCTGAACGGCAACGGCGCGATCGATGCCGGCGAGTATCAAACCGTCGGCGACGAGGCAAGTCGTATTCCCGTACCCGATGCCCAGGGCAACATCTGGCTATCCGGGCGTGAACGGATCCGCTGCCTGCCTGTGGCGGGCGTGGACGAGCATGGTGTTCCGATTTGGGATTTGGCGAAGGCGCGCCTTTACCCTCGCCCGGCCGAACTCGACGAGGCGCGTCGCCTCAAATATCTGCCTGCCTCCGATGTCATGCTCCTGGGCGGCAACCACGGCCAGGATCGTAATCAGCACTGGAAACCCATGGGACCTGTATTGGTCTGCTACGATCATTGGGGCGCCGGCAAGCGCCGCTTGCGGTGGCGCATGGTGTTGCCCTATGAGAGAGGTTCGCAGGGGCACGAGTCGGCCGAGCCGATCTCCTTCGACGTGGCCGGCAACTACGTTTTCGCGGCCTATACCCGCGGCCTGAAAGCGGATAAGCTCAAGTATGCCTACGTGAAGGTCTTCAAGCTCGCGGACGGATCGCCGGTGGGCAACCTCGTCGCCGAGCGGGAGTTGGGCGAGATCGGCCTGCTGGACATTGTCGACAGCGTCCGGGCGGTGCGGCGCGCCAACGGAGAGTACGTGGTCTTCCTGGAGGACGACGCGAAGGCGAAAGTGATCATGTTTCGCTGGCAGCCGTAACGCCCGCACACGTTACGGCAATTCCTCGAGAGAATGCTAAAAATCACGGACTGGCCCCTTACCCAACGCGTTTAACGGGGGTTGGCTTATGACGTATTACGAATGGCTAGGTGAACCGGACGCCGTTGAAATCGGATTTCCAGATCGTCAATTCAACGGTTTCTGGATGGTCGAGGGCGAGCCGGTGATCGGCTGGAATGAGTATATGATCGCAGTTTATCTCGGAATTCCGGGAACCCATGACTAAATTATTGACGGGAGGATTGGGAATAGTCAAATTGGCGGCATGGCAAGATTGGCTCGAATCGTGGTTCCTGGCATGCCGCACCATGTCACGCAGCGTGGCAACCGGCGGCAGCAGACGTTTTTCAACGAGGGGGACTATTGCGCCTACTTGGAACTGATGGCCCATTGGTGCCGTGACCAGGGAGTCGAGATATGGAGTTGCTGCCTCATGCCGAATCATATTCACGCCATAGCAGTCCCATCCTCCGAAGAAGGATTGCGATGGGCCATTGGCGAAGCGCACCGCCGGTACACGCGGCGGATCAATTTTCGCGAGAAGTGGCGCGGGTATCTCTGGCAAGGGCGCTTCGCGTTGTTCGTGATGGACGAAGCGTACCTGCCGGCAGCCGCGCGATACATCGAACTGAACCCTGTCCGTGCGGGCCTCGTCTGCAATCCCTGCGATTGGCCCTGGAGCAGCGCACGGGCGCACTTGGCAGGGCGGGACGACCCGTTCGTGAAGGTTGCTCCCCTGCTGGCGATGGTCCCGGATTGGGCCGCCTTTCTCAACAGCGCCATGCCGGAGGAGGAACTCAGGGACATCCGTCGCCACAGCCGCACGGGCCGGCCGCTGGGAGACGAGACATTCTTGGGACGATTGGAGGAGACGATCGGCCGCGCACTAATGCCGCAAAAACGCGGTCCAAAGCCAAAGCGAGACGCGAATTAAGGTATGTGTCCCGGAATTCGGAATTCATCGCGTTCGCCCCGCGGCGAAACGGCGAAGGGCTTGTTGACCGCCCCCTCCGAGAAGGTGTAGCGCGACAAGTACTTTCCTGCTGATCGGACAAAACTCAATAGGAGGTAATTCTATGGCAACGTCGGGCCAAGCCTCTTCGCCGTCCCTCGTGTATGTGCTCTTGGCGGCGTTATCCATGCCGATCGTCTATGCGCCGTGCGCGTGCGCAGATGAGAAGCAGTCTCTCCCTGAACGCTCGATCCGTGAGGAAATCGAACGATTCGGCGGCAGGCTTCTGACTACTCAGGAAATGCCGTCGGGCCGCACATGCATTGAGGCGAGTTTCTCGTCAGAGAGGTTCGACGAGCGGGCTCTCACACTCCTTGCCGATTTGCCGGGGGTCGAGGTGGTCGATCTTCGCAAGACCAAAGTTTCGGACACGGGAATCGATCGTCTGAAAGCTGTTCCGCGGCTTCGGTTGCTACGGCTCGCGGGCGCCGCAGTCAGCGATCGCGAGCTCCAGCACGTCGGCAACCTCACCAGGCTTGAATCTCTCGATTTGGAGGATACCGACATAACAAATGCAGGGCTAAAGCACTTGTGGGGGATGGAGCGACTTTCCCGGCTGGAACTTGGAAGAACCCGCATCACGGGAGCGGGCCTCGCACGGTTGAAAACGCTGCCGTCACTTCGCTCCCTGGATCTGACGGGCGTTCGAACTCATAACGAAGGCTTCCACGGTCTCGGTGAATTGACCAACCTTGACTGCCTGGACCTAAACGACACGGACATCTCCGATGCCGGCCTCCGTGAAATCCGCGGTCTCACAAAGTTAAGATCACTGACGCTGTATAAATGCTCGTCAATCGGTGACGCTGGCGTTCGTAGCCTGACCGTGTTTCCGGATCTTTACTGGCTTGATTTGGGCGGCACGATGGTCACGGACCGCGGACTCGAGCAAGTCGGCAAACTGCGAAAGCTGCGATGCTTGAACTTGTACTGGTGCAAGATCACCGATGCGGGCTTGCAGCGCATTAGCGACTTGGTCGCCCTTGAGACGCTTTTCCTGGGAGGCACTCAGATCACCGATAAAGGCATTGTTCACCTAAGAAAGATGAAGGACCTCAAGTGGCTTGACGTGATGGATACTGAGTTGACCGATGTCGGCCTGCAACAACTAAAGAAGCTTGACCACCTGGGACTCCTATCTCTGGGCGGCACCGCCGTGACGAGCGCAGGCATCAAAGACCTTCAGGAGGCTCTCCCGTCGCTAATTGTGAGTAATCCGCCCAAAATCAAGGGGATCGAACGGGAAAAGTTGAAACCCGCCGTGGGAGATGGCCCGAGGAAATAACCCTGGTTTTCAGATATCAGGAGAGGAATCAGTCCGTCGAGTGCATAAGGGGATTTGATTTTAGACAGGGGTAGCTCACAATGAAGGTGGAGTCGAGGACGGTGCGAACGTGTATCTTACGGACGAGCCGGGGCGGCATTTCGAATTTGGCGATCTGATGACGCCCAAAGACTATACGGGCCTCAAGTTGGAATTTGAGGACTATGCCGTCTTGCTTTTTCGGGACAATGCCAGTCAGTATTGCGGTACCGTTCTTGACGGCATGAGCTGGGGATTTCAGCAGGCGAAGGCTCAGATCACGGAAGACACTACGAACAATGTCTACATTATGCTGCCGTTCAAGGCGCTAGGTCGCCAGCAGTCTGGAGAATTCAAGACCGCGCTTGAAAATTATTCCCGGCATTACCAGATGAAGATAATACTTTATAAGTAGGTCGAAGTGTGGCAGGTTTCGGATTCCGTTTGCATGCGAGTCAAGTTTCAATTTTCGCTTACAGTATTGTTGCTGGTCACAACCGTACTCGCGGTTCTCCTTTCGGGCTTTACGTCCGATTGGTGGCAAGGTCTTTCGCGGCAGGACTACGATATTCTAAGCATGGCCGTTCGACCGTATCTTGAGATGGGGCGGACCCGGCGCGCTGGACAGTTTTTGGGTAAAGTTAAGGTGTGCTGTTTTGACTGAGACTAGCGGCCCGCGACACCCCTCCCAGGTGTCGCGCGGCCGCAAAGCCGCCAGTACCTTTTGTTCTGCTAAAAGACTCTCCAGCCTAAGTCGGCCGTAGGCCGAAATTTTAGCGCCGAAATTGTCGTTGTTTTTGTCGTCGATCGGCCCAGTACACGTCCCATGGATATTGGTTATCTAACGATTGATGTGGTCTACGACGACAGTAGAAGTCGAAGTACCACGTCAAGCCCGCCTTCAACTCGGCTACCGTTTCGTAGCCCTGCAAGTACACGTTCTCGTACTTCACGCTCCACCACAGCCGTTCGATGAACACGTTGTCCAAGGCGCGGCGACGGCCATCCATGCTGATCGCAATCCCCTGCTGTTCCAGCACGCCCGTGAAAGCCTGGCTGGTGAACTGCGTCCCCTGGTCGGTGTTGAAAATCGCCGGCCGACCGCGACGTAACGCGGCCCGGAGGGCCTCCACACAAAAGTCGCTGTCGAGCGTATTCGACAGGCGCCACGCCAGTACGTATCGGCTGTGCCAATCCAAAATTGCAACCAAATACATGAATCCGTGCTGCATCGGCACGTAGGTGATGTCCGCGCTCCACACCTGGTCCGCCGCCGAAACCACGACGTCCCGCAGCAAATACGGGTAAATACGATGGTCTGGATGCGGCTCGCTGGTCCGCGGCCGCGGGTAGATCGCCTCGATCCCCATCACCCGCATGAGACGCTGAATGCGTTTGCGGCCCACCGCATAGCCTTCTTGCTGCAAACTCCATGTCAGTCTCCGTGATCCGTAAAAAGGCAAGCGAAGGTGTACCTCGTCCATGATCCGCATCAGCTTCAAATCCTCCGCCGACGTTTCCATCCTTTGGTAATAGCACGATGAACGCGACAAGCCCAGCAACTCGCATTGCCTGGTGATGCTCAGGGCCGCGTGGTCCGAGTCGATCAGCCGCCGCAACTCAGTGATCGAACTGGGCAGCTTTTTTTTTGAGCCACTCGAGCTCGACCTTCAGCCGGCCGATCTGTTGGTACAGGTCGTCCAGCAGGGCCTCACGATCTTCTCGTTGGCCATCGTCCGCTTCCGTAAAGACAAGCTCGATATTGGCCAGGAGCTTGCGTTTCCACTGGCTGACCAGGTTGCCATGCACGGCGTACTGACTGGCCAATTCACTGATCGTCTTGTCTCCACGCACCGCCGCCAAGGCCACCTTCGCCTTGAACGTCGAATCGTAACGCTTGCGACTCCGTCGCTTCGCCATCGCTGAATCCTTTCTGAAACTCGGTTAAGGGCATCCATTCCACACCTTAACCGTGCGCCCAGTTTTCCGGGTCCCGCGCAAGATGGTTGCCCCGGACATCTGTATTTTGACCAGAGATACGAAATCCCTAGGGGAACTAGAGCAGATGTTCCTCGGCTCGGACAGTGACCTTGGACAACTTGCTTCGTCGATTCCTGAACTGAAAAGTGACACTCTCCGAAGCTTCATCGACAACAATCAGAAAGCGTATGTAATCCGCCGTCGGCTGGACGAGAAACTAAGGTACGGTTTCCTTGGCCAGTATGACGAGGAGATTGACAAGTTGCGTGCGACGCAGGCTACGCAACACTATCTCTACGTGTCGCGTCCGGGTATCGGTAATGGCGGTGAGCAAGCGATTGTTTACGTGAAGCACTGCAAGGATCTTAATAATTTCTTGGATTGGGGACAATTGATCGTTTTGAACCGCGATGAAGGTAAAGGTAATTGGCGCGCGATTAAGACGGTGAACGTTGGGGATCTCTGGATTGTAGAACAAAAGAAAAGACGGAAACATCACTGATAATTGGGCGGGCGAGCACCAGGATCGTGGCGGGATCGTGGCGATGGGGTCAGGGAAAGCGCCGGTTAAAGCCGGCAAGGAGTAGCGGATGAAAGAGCCGCATAGAAAAAGAGTAGCGAACCGTTCTAGCCCCGAGTCACGCGCCGGCGGTGGTAACATCGCAGGTGAGGCGTTGGCAGGGGCACACGCAGGCCAGCCATTGAGCTCCGAAATCAGTGTTTCGGCGTGCCGACCTTGTTCTGACAGGGGAAGGCAACATCATGCGCCAGAGAACACGCGCCGCCCCGACGTTGCCCCAGGTGGACAGGTGGACATATTTCAAATCCCCTAGTGAGCGCCGGCCGGACACCGCTTCCCGACACCATTCGAAGAGCCGGCGAGATTCCTAAGAATGAAAAGTCCTAGCGAATGCGAACGGAACCGGACTAAGCTAGACTGGGTGCTGCTTGGTCTAGTAGTTGCAGAAGCCATTCTCTGGCTTTCAGAGAGGTTTCAGTGGACGGAATTGAATCGTTCTCATAAGGGGTGGTCTGTACTGATCACGCTGGGAACCCTCGGCGTTACACTGGCGTTCTTGCTTCTTTGGTTCGCCGTCGCAATGGCCTTGCGCCAGCGACCAAAGTTCGATGTTCGCTCGCTGCTCCTGCTTACTCTTGTTCTCGCGGTTCCGTGCAGTTGGCTGGGCTTTGAAATACGGCAGGCGAAGCGCCAGCAGGAGGCCATCGCCGCGATAAGCGAACTCGGGGCAGGCGTCGTATATGACACCGACCTGCCATTGGATCGACCGTTTCTTATGAGGCTGCTTGGCGACGATTTCTTTACAAGAGTGTATTGCGTCGTTGTGTCTGGAGCTGATTGCCGCGGACCCGATGTCTTTGCGCACCTCGCACAGTTGCCCGAGATAACCGAGTTGACCGTTCATCAAAGCCAACTGACCGACGCTTGCCTGGAGAATCTTCGAGGACTAAAACGGCTGAGACATCTGGAACTGTGTGAAACACGAATTACCGGTGCGGGTTTGGCACGCCTTGCGGCCTTGCCTGAACTCCGGCGCATAAATTTGGAAGGGACGCCTATCACCGACGCGGACTTAGAGAATCTTAAGGGAATGACCAGGCTTGAAGCGTTGGGCCTTGCTAAGACGAACGTGACGAATGCGGGTCTGCGACATATCGAAGGTCTGGTGAACCTGCGAGTGCTCGACCTCTCGGATTCTAAGGTGACGCCGGAAGCTCTGAAGGAACTGCAACGGGTGTTGCCCAGATGCATCTTCTCGCCATGGATTGTGAACTGACCTACGGCACGGTGTCCCAGTCCAGCGCGAAGGGACAACCCGATCGATTAAGCGGCAAGCTCGCCGGAGGGTGCGAGCCGACGGGGTGCGAGCCGGAAGGGGTCCGAGCCGGAAGGGGTCGGACCGGGGGTCAGACCGGGGGGCCAGGTGGCCCTGGGCGGTTGCCCGCCCAGGGCTCCCACGGATCCGTACATGCACACATTAGAGCATACGGCTCGTCAGGTCATGGTTTCGCTTCTTGACGACCGAGTGAACGATTCGGGCCGACCGAAGGCGATAGCGCTTCAGTAGCCGTTGGAATCGTTCCCAGTTCATGTCGCGCCGCCGATTGCGGCGTGATCAACCGATGAGACGGAGAAGAGGACACCCCGGAATCGTACGGATCGGGCGGCGGCTCACGGCAACGGCGACCCGCTGTCCCGCTCCCTCGCCCCTCAACGCCCGCGCCAGCGGGTTCCCGACCGAAGGCGGCTGCAAGCGAACGACAACTCATTAGACCCAGATGGGAGCCAAAGCCAGGATGATCGAACACGAGGGCCAAAGCTCGATTGGGCAAGGCGAAGACAAAAGCGTCGATCCTGCCGCACAAGGCGGCGAGGATAGGACGCCCATACCCGTTCCGGCGAGCCTCCCCCATGCAGCCGCATCCTTCGCTGCCTCGATGGCCCGCTTCGTGGCCTCCGGCTTCAAGACGGTCGACCAGCCGCTGCACGAGATTCGCATGGGCCATTGCCGCTCTTGCCAATACCTCCAAGACCCGCGATGCTCGCTCTGCCGGTGCTTCATCGACAAGAAGGCTTGGCTGCCGCATGAGGATTGCCCGATCGGAAGATGGCCGGGGTAGGGGGGGGAAATCTCAAACTACAAATCTCAAATCTCAAACAAATCCAAAATCACAAATTACAAACCCCAAACCGATCCAGAATCTCAAATCCCAAGTCCCAGCCGATCTTGATCCAGAACTGTTTCGGTCATTCGAGATTGGTGCTTTCAACTTGTTTGCAATTTGGTGCTTGAGACTTGGGATTTCGCCCCTGGCCCTCACCCTAGTCCTCTCCCGCGGGGCGAGGGGACATGAGGCCCAATTCGGTCCTCACGGCTGAACCGACCACTTTCGCCAGCGCTACCATGCGCTCGGCGAACGGGCCGGTCAGGTGGGCAAGCTCCGGTTTCTGCTGTCGGGCCAGGAAGCCTTCCATCTCCGCGAGCATGGCCCGGAAGGGCTCCGCCGCGCAAAGTGACTGCTCAGTTACACACATCTCGGACCCCATCCGGCTCGCCCGGATGGTGAACAAGGCTGAATGGCTAGAACGGATAAGAAGAAGACAAACGACCCCCACGGGCTCGTCCCGTGGGTGAAGGAGGTTGTACGGCTACGGCGCGAGAATGGACTAGCTGGGCAACCTGATTCACCATCCAAGCGAGCTGGATGGGGTCTGATTCTCAATGCCGTCGGTGCTCAGCTGTCCAACCTCCTTCACCATCCAGGCGAGCTGGATGGGGTCGTTGCCGGACTTGTGTTTCACAACGTGGGTTGAAACCCACGGCTACCGTCAATGGTCGCTACGCGACCGGAATACGGCATTTGCTGCCCCTCTAGCGCATGCTCGCCTAATCGCATCGTGGAACAAAACCGGCATAAGGTCCAGGGCGAGCATAATGCTGATTTCGCGCAGGCGGGCCTCTCCACCAGCACCAAGGCATAGTAATTCTGCTGGCAATTCTCGGAGCGCACCACCTCGATGGGCAACCCGGCCGCGCGGGCCGTGGCGAAGACGTTCGATCCCGGCGGCTTCCATCGCCGGCCGGGCCAGGTCGGGATGCGTGCACTTGGCAACCTTCCCCCGCTTCTGCCCGGCCACCGCACATGTCTTGCACAGCCAACACGGCCCGCACAGAAACGCGAACGCCTTGTAATAGCCCGCCAGGAACACCTTGCGTTCCAGGCCTCGAGCGATGTCTCGCACCGACTCCCAGTTGTCGCCGTGCAGCAGGATCGCCGCTTGGTACTCGTCGAGCATCTTGCGGGTGGTCTCGGGCGTCGGCGAGTGTGGCGGGCAGGTAAGGCACTGGCCATATTCCGAACAGCCGTATTGGCACCGCAGCCGCACCCAGGTGGCGGTGAAAACCTGCCGCGGCGGCGAAACCACGACCGCGTCCAGGGCGCCAAGCTCTCGGGCTTCGTCGCAGAAGGTCTGGACCGACGGCTGCGTGGGCGCGTCGATTGGTTCGGGTTCTTTTTTCATCATCCGGCCCCCATTCGTGTCTCGCGAATCGGGTGCTCATCGCACCGGCAAGTCATCTTACACGCAAGCGGCAGGGAAGGGAATTCATTCCGCGGAAAAATCCGTCTTGACCGTTTGGGCATAAAGCAATTCGACTTCGTGCCACACGTCGGAGAAGCCGAACTCCTCCGCGAAAATGCGGTCGCTGAGATCGGTGGCCTCGCGACAGCGGGCCAGGTTGTAGTTGCCGACCTGCTTGCCGGCGTTCCGTTTGAAGCTCGTAGCGGCCTCCATTGCCGCCTCGATGCCACCGGCCAAGGGCAACAGTCGCTTGCGGACCGCATCCGACAGACGCGAGGGCCTCAGCGGCAGGTCGCCGAACATCCAGAGGGTGAGGTCGAAATCGTCGCCGATGGCCATCCAGAACGTGAACGCGAGTTTGCCGTTGAGCAGCAAGAGGCATAGGTCTCGCAACTCCTCGCTGCCGAACAGCACGCTGCCGAATTTGGTCTGTTCAATGGCCTTGCCGGCATCATCGAAACAGGGGGGAAGGCGGCGGCAGAAACTCAGCCAGTTGTAGGCCGTCTTCTTGTAATGAAGCGCCAGGCCGCGGACACTGGCGGAGAAATCGTCGGCAACAGACCCAAGGCCGGCCTCTAAGCGCCTCTCAAAGGCCTTTACAAGTTCCGTGGAGTCGAGTTTCGGTATGCGGAATGCCCACCGCTCGGGCGAGAAGGTGGCGTACTGCAGACACTGAAACAGCGCCGGGCGGGCCGCCGCAAACCAGCGGTGCAGCCGCGTCGTGTGGCAACGGGGGGCCGCAGAACCTCGGTGGCCAAGGTGAATCGTGTTGCGTACGCGGACGTCAAAGCTGAACAGCGCCGAGGGAATCCGCCCGTACGAGGAGAACCAGTTCTCGGCGTAACTGCGGAAGATCAGGCGGCGGAGACTGTCAAAACCACCGCTGAAGCCGAGACTCAAGGGCACGATCATGCCCGTGCGACCGGAATCGGCCACCAGCCCGGCCACCCGCTCCAGACACCAGGCGTAGATGTCGGGACATTTCTCCGTGAGATATCCTCGCACGGCATAGTCTTTCCTGACCCGGTGCGCGGCGACGTAGGGTGGATTGCCGATAACTACCTGGAAGCCGCCCGCGGCCACGATGCCGTAGAACTCGACGCACCAGTGGAAGGGGCGATAGTCGTCGCGCCATTTCTGGAATTCATCGGCCATCTTGGGGTTGCCGGCATCGATCCCGTACTCGCCGGCCAGATGGCGGTCGAGCTTCGACGCCAGTCTTCCCATCTCTGCGGCGAGCGTCTCCTTGGCCTGACAGGGTCCCTGCGGCGATTGAGCAGCGGATTGTTGCTGGCGGAAGAGATCGAATTGCCGCTGGATGTGGAGGGCCTGCCGCTGGATATCGTCGATTTCCGCTTGTTCAAACGCGGACCTTCCCCCCCGCGTGCCCGCTTGCCGACGGCGGCAGATTTCGGCGAGGGTCGTGTAACCGATCAGCGCGTTTCCGGCGCGGATGTTGAAGTCGATGTCGGGCAAGGTCTCCAGCCCCAGGTTCTCCTTGGCCGGGTCGGGGGCAACCTGGGCAACCAGCTTGAGCAACAGCCGCAGTTTGCAGATTTCGACGGCCTCCTCCATAAGGTCCACGCCAAAAAGGTTCTGCAGGATGATTGACTTGCGGATGAAGTATTCTCGGTTGGGATGGCTGCCGGCGGACTTGAGAATCTCCCGGAACTCGCGCAAACACCTGGTCTGCGCATCGGTGGGGGGCGGTCTATTGTCGTTGCCCATCCCGCGGGTCGCGGACTCGCTGTTCACAGCGGCCAGAAACTGCTGCATGCGGTCGAGGCAAGCTGCGTAGAGCGGTTCCAGGATACTCAGGGCCGCAAACAGGAAGGCGCCGGAGCCACACGTCGGGTCGAGGACCGTCACGCCACGGAGGACCGTGAAGAATGCGGCCAAGAATTCCGGCGATCGGCAGTTGACAATGGTGTCTTGGGCGAATTGACGAATGTCGAGGTTCAGCGTGATCAAGTCGTTGACCGATTGGACCTCGCCCTTGGCAAGCTTGTCGCGCAGATCCAGACAACGCCGTCGGCGGGAAACATACTCCAGCCAGGTCTCGCCGGGCAACGTGGGCTGTTGACCGCCCTCACCCCTGCCCTCTCCCGGAAGGAGAGGCGGACTTAGGATGCCGGCCTCACCCCGACCGGACTCTGGCAACACGTTGCCCTCGTCACCGAGAACGCCCCTGCGGAAGGCCGGGTAAATGTAGGCGTGAGGGCGGTCACGCAACAAGTCCCAGGGCGTGCCATCGCCGGGGCATTTCTCCGCCGTGGCATCCAAGAGAAAAGGGATGACGGTGTTCGTGGCGATGTAGTCGGTGATGTCTTCCTTGGTATAGTAGGCCCCCATCTGCTTCTGGTTGACGTACTTCTCGAAGATATAGCCCAGCACGTCGGGGTTGATTTCGTCGTCTTCCCGCAAGGGCCGTTCATCCAAGTGCCAATGGTAGCCGTGGAAGAAGTCGAAAAGCCTCTCGAAGGCGGCGTCGGGAATGCAGATCGCCTCGCCGTGCAGTTCCTCGATCGGATGTCTCTCGAACAAGCCGCCATCGAGATAGGGGACCACGCCCAGCAGGGCGTTGGTGGCGGCCGACCGCTCGCCGACCGTGCAAGCACGGCGCCCGCGCCGGGCGAAGCCTGCGAAGAACAGCGGCCTGAGAAATTCACGATAATAACGGTCTTTGCCGCGGAGCTTGCTCTGGTCCAGTTTGCTGCGCAAATAATCCTTGTCGCCGCCGCCCAGGAATCCCTTCGACTGCATGAAATAGACGAACATCAGCCGGTTGAGCATCACCGAAGCGTACCATCGCTGCCCTGGGGCGTCGGGGATGCCTTGGAGGGATTTTGAAAACGCCTGGTGTTCCTTCTGAAAACCTTCGAAGAAGGTTCTGGTTACCTTCTCAAGCCGGTCCTGGATGGTTTTCTTGTTGTGTGGCATGGCAGCCTTACGTCCCGCGACGGCAGCCGAACCACTCGATGTGCCGGCGGGGACAGAACGTCAGCCCGTGCTCCGCGCAATAGGGCTCCAACCACTGCTGCTTGGCCGCCAGTTCCACGGGGTCCGTGCCCATGGGCATGAGCAGTACGCGGCCGCGGTCGATCTCGGGAAAATCGGCGAGATAGGCGTCAACTTCCGCGCAATCGGCCAGGCTGGCGACGACGAACTTGAACTGGCAGTCGTATTGGGCATTGAGTCGCCGCAGCACATCGGGCGCGGCCCGGTTCCGCTCGTGCAGGTCGATCCACTCGGGGGCCTCATCCGCGTGCGGCGTCGAGTTCGATAGCTTGGGGCTGACGGCCATCAAATCGCACTCCACCGCTTGAAAGCGCGTGCCGGCGGTCTCGATCGTGATGTGCATTCCCCGCCGCCGCAGTTCCGCGCAGAGCGGGACCAACTCCGGCAGCAGCATCGGTTCGCCGCCGGTGACGACGACGTGGCTCAGGGCGGCGCCGGGGCACCCGGTAATCCGGGTCGCCGCCGGCTGCACGGCCGCTGCTTCCACCCGCGCCAAGACTTCTTCGACCGAGAAGGAATCCCCTTCCGCTTCCCAGGAGGTATAGCGCGTGTCGCAGAAGCGACAGCGGAGATTGCAGCCGCTGGCGCGGACGAAAACGCACTCGACGCCCGTTAAACGGCCCTCGCCTTGCAGCGATCGGAAGATTTCAGCGATGCGCATCGAAGTCGGTGGCTTCTTTCCGGCCACTATGTGTCCTGATACCGCAGCGGATCGCGAAGGCCCGCTTCGGCAAAACCTTTCAGCCGCAACTGGCAGGCGTCGCAGCGGCCGCAACTGATGCCGTCTTCGTCAGGATCGTAGCAGGTGTGCGTCAAAGCGTAGTCGACGCTTAATTCGGCGCCGCGGAGAATAATCTGGGCCTTCGTGAGATGGATCAGCGGCGTATGGATGGTGAATTTCAGTCGGCCTTCGACGCCGGCCTTGGTACCAAGGTTGGCCAGCCGTTGGAAGGCCTCGATGTATTCGGGGCGGCAATCGGGATATCCGCTATAATCGACCGCATTGACACCCACGAAGATGTCGGCCGCCCCGACCGTCTCGGCAAAGGCCAACGCCAGGGAGAGCAGCACCGTGTTTCGTGCCGGGACATAGGTCACGGGGATGCCTTCCGACATGGCCGCGGCCGGACGGTCCTTGGGCACGTCCAGCACGTCGGTCAGGGCGCTGCCGCCCAGTTGCGCCAGATCGACGTCGAGAATCACGTGCCGCCAGACATCGATCGCGCGGGCCACGCGCCGCGCCGACTCGAGCTCGAAGTGGTGCCGCTGGCCATAGTCCACCGAGAGCGCGTAGAGTTGGTAGCCTTCATGCCGGGCGATAGCGGCCGTGGTCGCCGAGTCGAGCCCCCCAGACAGGAGGATCACGGCCGGCAGTTCGGGTTTTGGTGGCTTGGTACTGATCATGAATCCGTATGAGAGAAGTATACCGCCTTGAAACCCTCGCGGAAACCCCGCAGAATTGCGGGAATCGTTCACGCGGCCATGATCATACGTTGCACGTTGCGCGTGTGCTGGTTCTCGACTTCTGTTCTGCGGCCGATACTACTTGGCGGACTCTTTCGGCGGCGCGAGCACGCGGAAGTAGACCTCCCGCACCATGAGGAAATCGACCCAATTGCGCAAGGCATAGCCGCAGACTTTCATGTTCTCTTCGCTGTAGACGTTGGTTTTGCCGCCGCTGGGATGCACGCCGTCGTCGCTGATGATCGTCTTCTGCCACGATTGGCCCGGCCGCAGCCGCAGGCATTCGGCATGGAAGTCGGCCAGCGGGACTTGGCACTCGCGGGCAAGGTCGCGGACAATGCGGTTGGCGGCCTCGACCGCCGCATCGCGTCCGACGCGCGGCGGGATCGTGTTGAGGATCGGCACGCAATGGGCGTCGAGGCACTTCTGCACAATCTTCTTGAGCCCCGCACGATAGTCGGCCGGCACGCTGCCGCCGGAGATGTCGTTGGTGCCGATCATGATGATGGCGGCCTCGGGCCGTTCGCGCTTGAGCACGGCGTCGATGACCCCCAGCACGTCGCCCACGCGCCAGCCCGAGTAGTTGCCCTGCTCGCCGCCTTTGTCCCGGAAACCCTTGATCGTATCGCGCCAGCGCTTATCCTTGGGCCGCTTGGGCAGTCCATCGTCCTTGGTCAGATAGGTGTCGGGCTCGTCCCAACCGATCGGAGTCCAGAAGGCCATGGAATACGTGATCGAATCGCCGAACTGGGCCACGTAGCCCGGATTGCCCTGGAAGCCCGCATGCACGGCCTGCATGGGCTCGACCCAGTACGGCTTTTCGGCCGCAGGCGACGCGGCCGTGAACGCAGATATCGTAACGAGAAAAAACGCAGGACTGAGCGTGGACATGGTAAGACCTTTTTGAGGATGGAAACCAGGGGTTGGGTGGGCCGCCGGCACGGTCGGGCAGCGGCCGTTGTTACCGCCACTGGAACCCCGTTGCGGCGGCGCGATAGCTTGATCTTCGTTGCGGCTCTTGGCGTTGTCAAGCGTCCCAGCCCCAAGCTTGTTCCAAGGGTCCTTCCAGGCAGTGCTGGAAAGTCGCCTACCGATATGTCATAATCGCGGAATCGAGTATCACCATGGGTTTGCTCATTCCACGTTTTCCAAGAAGGGCCTGCAAGCATGAAACGACGACAATTCCTGAAACTTACCGCTGCCGCGGCGACTCTGACCATCGTTCCGCGTCACGTCTTGGGCGGCGCGGGCCAGACGCCTCCCAGTGCGAAACTGAACATCGCCGGCATCGGCATCGGCGGTCAAGGCGCCGGCGACCTGCGCAAGATGGCCACGGAGAACATCGTTGCCTTGTGCGACGTTGACTGGAAACTGGCGGCCAACACGTTCAAGACCTATCCCAAGGCCCAGCGGTTCCGCGATTACCGGCAGATGTTGGACAAGTGCCGCGGCATCGAGGCCGTCATGATCGCCACGCCGGACCACATGCACGCCCCCATCACGTTGGCCGCGCTGCGCGGGAAAACACGTCTACGTCGAGAAGCCGATGGCCCACTCGATCGAAGAGGCCCGCGTGATGACCCGCGTGGCCAAGGAGACGGGCCTGGTGACGCAGATGGGCAACAACGGCCATGCGGGCGAGGGCCTGCGGCTGACGCGGGAATGGATCCAGGCCGGGGTCATCGGGCCCGTCCGCGAGATCCACTGCTGGAGCGATCGGCCCGGCACCTTCTGGAAGCAGGACAAGGAGCGGCCGCAGGACACGCCGCCCGTGCCGAAAGATCTGGACTGGGACCTGTGGCTGGGCGGGGCACCGCCGCGGCCTTACCATCCGATCTATCATCCGATGGCTTGGCGCGGCTGGTTCGACTTCGGTACGGGGGCCCTGGGCGACATGGCGATCCACAACATGGACCCGGCCTTCTACGCCCTGGATCTGGATGCGCCGGTGGCGACGGAAGCCCGCACCTCGCCGCTGAAGCGGGAATCGTATCCCGCTTGGGAGATCATCACCTACGAGTTTGCGGCCAAAGGCGACAGGCCGGCCGTCAAATTGCTCTGGTACGACGGCGGCAAGATGCCGCCGCGGCCCAAGGACCTGGACGCCGGAGTCAACCTCGGCGACAACGGCATCTATTTCGTCGGCGAGAAGGGAACGCTCCTCTGCGGCGGCTGGTCGGGCAGCCCCGCGGTCTTCCCCAAGCCGCTGCGGCTGGCGTTCCAGAAGCCGCCCAAGACGATCCCGCGCTCCGCGGGGCACCGGGTCGAATGGATCCAGGCCTGCAAAGACCGCCGGCCCGAGGATGCCAAGGCGGGCTTCGCGTATTCCGGCCTGTTCACCGAAGCCCTGCTGGTCGGCAACCTGGCCGTGCGATTGCAGCAGCGGATCGAGTGGGACGCCGCCGCGATGAAAGCCGGCAACGCCCCCGCGGCCGATGCCCTGATTCGCAAGTCCTATCGGCAGGGGTTTGGAATCTGACGGCGATGCTCGCCGAACGAGATTCGAGCAAACACCCTTTGCCGTTCATTGCGGAAGAAGCCCAAGTTTCTTGGCTTGCTCAAGATCTTCATCGGCGTGGCGGGTATCACCCTTGTTCTTGTAGGCAAGGCCGCGATTATAGTAAGCAGCGGCGTCCTTGGGATCGAGCCGGACGGCCTCGCTGTAGTCGGCGATGGCCTTGTCGTATTCGCGCTTGTGGTCGTAGGCGTTGCCGCGCCACGCGTACGCCCCGGCGTCTTTGGCGTCGAGTCGGATGCCCTCGCTCAAGTCGGCTATGGCCTTGTCATACTCGCCCTTCTTCGCGTAGGCGATGCCGCGGTGCACATAAGCCTCGGCATAATCGGGTTTGAGCAAAATGGCTTCCGTGCAGTTGGCGATCGCCTTGTCCTGCTCGCCCTTGCTCCCGTAATGGATGCCCCGCCAGATATACGCCAAGCTGTTCTTGGGATCGAGCCGGATGCCCTCGGTTTCGTCGGCAATGGCCCTGTCGTATTCGCCCTTCTTGCCGTAGGCGATGCCGCGGTAGATATAAGCCAGGGCATAATCGGGTTCGAGGAGAATGACCGCGGAGTAGTCGGCAACGGCCTTGTCGTATGTGCTGTTTTCTCCGTAGGCGACTCCCCGGCTGAGATAGGCAACAGGCAACATCGGATCGAGCCGTATGGCCGCCGTGTAGCAACTTACCGCCAGATCGAAATCTCCTTTGGTTATCGCCTGGTTTCCCTGTTCGATCGCCGCCAGCGCTTCCTCGCCTTCCACCGGGCAAGGCATCGCAGCCCAAAGCGAAAGCACGGCTATTCCCACGAAGCTGCCATTGACTGCCAATCGCATAGGTCAGGTCTCCTTTCGCGCACTCCCCACTCCCGGCTCTGGAAGGCCAGAATCGTCTTCCAGTATAATTCGGCGCACCAGGAAATCAAGCATTTCCTGCAAAATCTTGTGGCGCACTGCTTCAGCGGATCCGCCACCGCTGTCGGACAAACAGACCAAGAAACGCTTTTTCTTCGAACCGAACTCATCGCCTGCACACGATTTACGCCGGCGCTGCGCAATATAGGCGCGACAAACTGTCCGGCTACGTGTACGGAACGTGTCCGGATATCCGAGACACAACTCCCAATTCTGAAACGGTTTACGTTGTCCCATCAGAGGAAGCGCCGGCATGGTTCAGAAATGGGGACAGGCACCTCGCCGGCGTCCATTTCTTGCGGCCTAATCGCTACCGGGCTCGGAGCCAGTCCCCGTTTCTGAACCATGCCGAAGCGCCGAACGCGGCTGCTATTATTTTCATGGATCGGCTAGGTGCGCATCAAGAAACCGACCTCGGTCATTAGAGGGGGGAATCTCGGGAAAACCAGACGCCAATGCGAGTTTCGCGGGAGCATGGCGACGTGGCGCGTCGCCCGTAACGCAGAATTAATCGAGAATTAGCCCACCTAGCGCGCTTGCAGGGTCGGGCTTTAGCGAGCAAAGGCCGGGGCAAATGCCTCCCCACGTACGGCTTGCCCCACGCGAGTTGGCGATGAAAGCCGCGCGACCCGGGCAGAATCCCTGTCTTAACCAAAAATCCGTCAAGTTCGTCCTGCTCTTGGCACGATTCTTATATCGCCTGCCACCCCCTGGGGCGGCTGTGGCCTGCTGTTTCGTAAGCCGTTTCCAAACCGAGCACACAGGCAAGACGCCCACTCTCCCGGCCAGGTTCTGAAACGGCTTCTGCGATGGTCTCCCCAGACACCCCCTTGAGTACCACACATGAACACAACAGACATGCCAAAGCGACCCGCACATTTCGCCCGAACCGCCAATCCCCCCAGCGAAGGGTTCCTGGACCAACTCTTCGCCTGGCTCGACGTCTCGCTGGTGCGGCAGGCAGCCGGCGAACTAGCACGGGAATGTCACGCCGCCGTTTGGGACGTGACCTACGAGAAGGCCCGCGGCATGTCGCGCGATGAAGCCCGGGGCTACATTCGCGCCTTTGCCCCGGAATTCCTCCTGAAGGAAATCGATCTGGTCCTGCAACGCCGCCGGGTCCGCGGGTCGCTGCGGCAGCGGATCGTCGCCGAGGCCACCGAACAACTCGTCGAGCTTGTCGTCAAGGACGTCTACCGGACCAAATCGCGGCGGTCGGCTGGCCGCGCGGCGTGATGGTCAAGTAGGTCCCTTCTGCGGTCGAAAAAGGCCCTTGCTGCTCAGGTCGTTTCCCGCTATTCTTGACCCAAATCGCCCTGGGGCCGCCTCCTCTGCCAAAAGCGCAGTGCTTGCCAACGCCCCTTCCCCGTTCGCTCGCGTTGGCGGGAATCAGCACCTTTTGCCTGTGAATTGTAGACTTTCTGGAAGACCCCCATGTATTGGCTTAGCAAGAGCATTCACTGGATGGGGCGATTCCGCCGCCGCAGCCTGATCCTCTTGGCGGTCATCGGGCCGGGCATCATTACCATGGTGGCCGATAACGATGCAGGGGGGATTTCCACCTATGCCGCCACAGGCGCCAAGACCGGGTTCAACCTGCTTTGGGCGTTCATCATCCTTGTGCCCATGGCCTACTACGTCCAGGAAATGACAGTGCGGCTGGGCGCGGTCACGAAGCGTGGGCACGCGGAGGCCATTTTCGACGCCTTCGGCCCGTTCTGGGGTTGGTTCTCGATCTTCGACCTGGCACTCATCAACTGGTTGACGTTGATCACCGAATACATCGGCATGATGCAGGCCATGTCGATCTTCGGAGTCCACCCGCTGATTACGTTCCTGGCCGTGACGCTGCTGATGTTTGCCATCGTCATCACGGGAAAATACTGGACCTTCGAGAAGCTCACCCTGTTCTTCTGCCTGTTCAACCTGGTCTACATTCCCGCGGCCATTTGGGCCATGCAGACGGGCAATGTCGACGAGGGCTGGACGGCCGTGGGACGGGGGTTCTTCCGCCCCGAATTCAAGGTCACGGAAGTCATGACGGGCGCGGCTTGGATTACGCTGGTCATGGCGAATATCGGCACGACGATCACGCCCTGGCAGATCTTCTTCCAGCAGTCGGCCGTGGTCGATAAGGGCATGGACGTCCGCGACATCCGCTTCGGCAAGATCGACACCTTTGTCGGCTCGCTGGTGACCTGCATCGTGGCGGCCTTCATCATCATTGCCACGGCCGCGATGTTCTATTATCATCCGGGCGGAACGATCCCCATCGAATCGGCCGCCGAAGCCGCCCAGGGCATGGCCAAAGACACGATCATGTCCAATCATCAACTGGGGCTGTGGGCCCGAACGCTGTTTGCCATCGGCCTGTTCGACGCCGGCCTGCTGGGCGCCCTCTGTATTTCGCTCTCCACGAGCTGGGCCGTCGGGGAGGTGTTCGGCTGGGCCCACTCGCTGAACAAGAGCGTCCGCGAGGCGCCATGGTTCTACGTGGTCTACCTGGGTATGCTGATCTCGGCGGGCCTGGCAGTCTTGCTCACCAGCGAGCCGGTCCAGAACAGCATCACGCAGTTCGTCCAGGTCGTGGCCGTCACGCTGCTGCCCGCCGCCTTGACGTTCCTGATCCTGCTGTTGAACGACAAGGAGCTGATGGGCGAGTACGCCAACACGCGTTGGGAAAACATCGCCAATTGGGCCATCGTGCTGTTCGTGATTGTCGTCTCCACGATCTACGGGGTTTCCGTCCTTTTTGGCTGAGGATCGCAAGGTGCCGCCATGTCTACGCCGTCCAATCCGCCCGCGGGTCCTCTGTCCGACTTGCCCGTCGCGGGGAAAGACTTCCGTTTCCACTATTTTTCCCAGTTGGTGGGCCGGCCCGTGTGCCAGGGCAACATCAACCGCCGCCTGGGCAAGCTGACCGACATCGTCTTCCGGCTCAGCGAACCGTATCCAGAAGCTGTCGGCCTCTACCTGGAACACGGCTGGGGCAAGCCCACCGAGTTCATTCCCTTCGGCCGCCTGATCAAGATCGACGACGACGCCATTTTCGTCCATCCGCCGGAAAGCGGCGACAAGTATCCGCCCTTCGTCGACCAGGCCGGCTGGCTGATGCTCGACGAACACCTGATGGGCAAGACGATCCTCGACATGGACGGCCGGCGGACCGAAGTGGTCAACGACATCCACCTGCTGGAGTCGAAGGGCCGCATGGTGCTGGTACACGTCGATATTTCCTTCAACGGGTTCCTGCGGCGCTGGGGCCTGGGCCGCTGGCACCTCTTGAAAGACGTGCTGATTTCCTGGAAGTACGTGCAACCCCTCTCGCTGGAAGACGTGACGGCCACCGACCGCGTTTCGCTCAGCGTCACGCGGGCGCAGATCCACGAGTTGCCCAGCGAGGACCTGGCCGACGCCCTGGAGGAGCTTTCCGAAAAGGAGCAGCAGGCCGTCTTTTCCGTATTGGATTCCGAGAAAGCGGCCGAGACGTTGATGGAGGCCGAGCCGCGGGCCCAGCGGCAGATCGTCTCGAACCTGCGCAAAGAGCGGGCCCGTACGATCCTGGGCGAGATGTCGGTGCCGCAGTTGGCCGACCTGTTCTCGGTGTTGCCGCTGGACGACAAGGTACAGCTACTCGCGCTGCTCCCGCCGGAGCAGGCCCGGCGCATCGAGGGCATCCTCTCGCAGCGCGAGGTGACCGCCCAGGCCTTGATGTCGTCGCATTACGTGACGGCGGGCAAGGACGACACCGTGCGGCAGACGATCGAGCGGCTCCGCACTTCCAACTTCGACCACGATATGATCTCCTATGTCTACGTCGTGGGCGCAGGCGAAGGGGTCTTGCAGGGCGTGGTCGATCTCCGCGAGCTGGTCCTGGCCAACGACGACCTGCCGCTGGGCGAGGTGATGGTCGCGCCGGTCGTGGCGGCGGAGGCAGACGACGTCCGCGAGGACCTGGAGGAGTTGTTCGCCAAGTACCATTACCGGATGCTCCCCGTCGTCGATCGGGGAGACCACCTGCTGGGCGTGATTTATTTCAAAGACATCATGAAAGGCCTCATCGCCCGGGCGGCCTTGCAGTAAAGTGAATTTGCCATGCCACGCATCAAGACCACGCGCACCGTGACCTTCGCCTTGATTCTCTTACGGATCTATTTGGTGCTAATGCTCCTGATCATCTTGACGAAGTTCGTCATCGACGCTCGGGGCAAGACCAGCCACGAGCCAAGCACGCCGGCCACCTTCGGGGCACCCCAATAGGGGAAAATCCGAATGTCGAAATCCTAAACAACTTAAAATACCGAAAGACAAAGGCCCAAAACCGTTTCCGTCATTCCAATTTCGAATGCTTGATTTGTTTCGGACTTCTCATTTCGTTTTGTGCCAGACGTTCTCGAGATCGTCGGAATACTGCTTGCGGATGCCTTCGTCGGCCAGGATCTCTTCGGTGGTTTGCAGCGCTTCGGCGCGGCGAAAGACGAGCGGTTCGGTGGGGCCGACCAGTTCCACGACGAGGAATTCCCCCTGGGCGTCCCGCAGCAGTTCGACCAGGTGCGCCAGGTTGCGGACCTGCGTGCCGTTGACGCGACTGACGGCGCTGAAGGCCGGCGGCGTGTAGCCCTTGGAGGTCTTGTGCGGGAGCAAGTGGGTGAGGGTCACGATCTCTTCGCCCGCGAAGGCTGGTTGATCCAGCAGGCGCGGCACCAGCGGACTCTTGTAATAGCTGGTGTACACGGGGCCCCGCGACGAGGCGGCAAACAGTCCGGCGACCTCCTGCGTGGCCTGCGTGAACACCATGGGGCCATAGATGAAGTACCGCGGGTACTTGCCCAGCAGGGGCGGCATCACCAGATCGGTCGTGGCGCGGACCGGGGCGTTGATTTCGATCGCCTTGCGATCGCGAAAAATGGTCACTTTCACATGACCGTCGCGGGCCAGCTTGGACACCAGGTACTGATAGTTCAGGCGCAAGTCGTCCAGGACCTTCACGTTTCCCTGGCTGTCCAACGGCTGATCGCCAACCTTCAGCAATACATCCCAGCGCTTGAGCAGATAATCGGGCTTGTCGCTGAAAGGCTGGACGATGAGCACCCCGGCCTCTTTTTCCAGCCCCAATTTGGCCCGCAAGGCCTCGTTCTCGGTGGTCGCCATGATTTCGCCAAGTTGGAACTTGCCGGTGTAGGGGCCTTTTTCGGTCTCCTTGAGCAACCTCTTCACTTCCTCGGTGGCCAGCAGGTAGCCGATGTTGTCGCCCGCGGTGTACTTGCTGAAGACCAGGCCGATGAGTTTGCCGTCGCTCACGGCGGGCCCGCCGCTGTTGCCGGGATTCAAGGCGGCGTCGATCTGGATCCGCACGGCGGAAGAGCCGTAGGCGATGCTGTGGTACTCGATCCGCGAAACAACGCCTTGGGTGATCGAGAGTTGTTCTCCGCCCACGGGGTAGCCATAGACGCTCACGCTCTGTTTCATCGCCGGCAGGTTGTCGGCCAGGCGCAACGGCGGACGCTGTTCGAAGAAGGCCGGGCTGTCGACTTCGAGGATCGCCATGTCGAGTGCCGGCACGAAGACTTTCACCTTGGCCGGCACGCGCTCGGTCGACTGGTTCGCCTGCACGAAAACCTGGCTGGCATAGGCCACGACGTGGGCATTGGTGAGGATTCGCTTGCCCGCCAGGATGACGCCGCTGCCGGACGCTTCACGGGCCGAGTCCTTGGTCCAAGGGCGGACGAAATTCGGCTCGCGAAGCGTCGAGAAAACCTTGACGACGGAATCGGAAACCTGGTCTTTGGCATCGGCCGGCGCCGAGAGGACGAGCAACAGCAGGATGGCAGGTGTGCTTTTCATGATAGACCGGGCCTGGGTGCGGGAGAATCCAAGGCCCTATTCTACCATGTTCTCACGGCAGCGGGTGATACGGCTGCGAACCGACATTCGACGGCCCGTTCGGCGTGGAGGGCGGCATCGACGGCGGCGACTGGTAGATGGGCCCGCCGGCCGGTGGTAACCCCGGCGTGTTGCTGGGCGGCGGAGTATAGATCGGCTCGGCCGGGCCAGGCGTCCCAGGAGGAAGTTGATAATAGGGCTGGCCGCCAATCGGTGGTCCGCCAGGGGCTCCCGGGGGCGGCACAACGCTCTGGCCTGCCAACGGCGGATTGACCCGATAGCCAGGCGCCGCGACGCCAGTCACCGTTTGCGTACCGCGACGCAGGTTTTCGGCCCGCGTGAGCAGATCTTCTTGCGGCACCACTCCTTGGGGCCGCAGTTGGTAATCGAACGTACGCTGATCGCGGATCGTGCCGGGCACCAGGTTCTCTGCAAAGAAATCCAGCGGCGGGATTTCATACCAGGGCGGAGGCACCGACTGGATGAACGTTTGCGTTTCACAGCCGTCTTTGACCAGGCGGATCTTGCGGTTGCCGTAATAGATCGGCGAGATCGCCACCGGAGTCAGACCGACTTCGTTGTCGTCGACGTAAACCAGCGCCCCCGGCGGGTTCGTGCGGATGATCATCCGCCGTTCAACGCATCCCTCACTGGCCAAGGCCAAAATGGTCGCGGCAACAGCCAGCGCCCGAGCGGCTCGCGTTGTCGACCGGATTCGACCCATGGGTTAACCCTTTCCCGGAACCACTCCCCATAAGAGAGGGGGGTAATGAGGAAATACGAAGAGGGCGGGAGTATAGCGTTCCGCGGCCGATGCTTCCAGGTCAAAAAACAAACGTCCTGCCGCTGCAACCACCGTGAAAACATCCCATTCTGCCTATGCTTCCCGAATTGTATTCCACTTGCGATCGGTCAGGCACGCGTCCATAATTCTATAACATGACACGTGGCAAGTTCGGCAACCGATGCGAACGACGAGCCCAGGCCCGTCGCTGCCACGCTCGAGTCGCATCCCTTTGAATTCTGGAGTAACCATCATGTACTGCAAATCGATTCTCATCACCACCATGCTGTTGTAGGTGATCAACCGGTTCGGACTCCAAACGGGCCTGTGACCGCGGACACGAAGTACGTCATGGGCAAGTACAACGAGTCGGAGAAGAGGTGGGATGCTGGCGACGAGATTCCCGACGGGTTGGACGGCGAGGTGCTCAAAGATCCCGGCGCGAAGACGGTCTACGTGCGGATCAAGCTGCGTGAAGACCACCGCGGAATCGCGCAATTCCTGGTGACCCAAATCGGCGAGCAGGATGAGAAATAGGGTGCGGTTGCTCCCAGCTTCAAGAGCTTGACAACTCGCCATAGGGCCGCTAAGTTATATCTCAACCAACCCGGCGCGGGAGACGCGAACGATGATACGACTACGAGGCCATTTTGACGGAACTCGCATTGTCCTGGACGAGCCGATACCGGACAACTTGGGTGCCCAAACCCCTGTGGAAATATCTATTCCAGAACAACGGGAACTGGCTTTGCACGAGTGGCAGGCATTTTCTCGCGAGCTTTGGTCGCGGCCGCTTCCCCCCGATTTCCAGCCAATCGGCCGCACGTGGACGCGCGAGGAACTCTATGAGCGCCGCAGCAGAGACGTTTCTTGACACGAACGTTTTGGTGTATGCGCGGGACCGCAGCGAGACCTCGAAAGGTCCGGTGGCGGAAGGACTGTTGCGGGACGTCTTCCTTGCCGGCCAACCGCTGTTGAGCGTTCAGGTCCTCTCCGAGTTCTTTTGGACGGTCACCCGAAAATTACCGATCCCATTGACCACGCAGGAGGCTACTGCCGAAGTCCGACGGCTGATCGCTCTTGCCTATGTGGTCCCTCTGAGGAAATCTCGCCGCACGCGCCGCTGTCTTGACTTCCCCGCGCCGCCCGTTCATACTCATGCTTGAGTCGCTAGGCGTAAGGAGTTGGCCATGTACTGGAAGTCTGCTCTTGTCCTGATTCTAGTCGCACTGTTTGTCGGCTGGCTGCCGGCCGCGTTTGTTGAGCAAGCCTGCTCGGGCGAGTCGCCGCCGGTGATCACGCCGGGCCAGATCGAGGCCGACTGGCTGCGGCAGGACGCCCTGCGGGGCAGGGCATCGGCTGCGTGGCCGGCGGGCAATGTCACGCCCGAGCAGGATGCCGCCGGCGGCTGCGACGGCGTCAAGACCGGCAAGTGGGGATTCCACACCGCCGAGGAAGCGAACCCCTGGTGGCAGGTCGACCTGGGAAAACCCGCGGCGCTCGATCGCGTGGTGATTTACAACCGCTGCGACGGTGGATTCGCCAACCGCGCCAGCCGGATCATGGTGCTGCTTTCGGCCGACGCGCGAAGCTTCAAGCAGGCCTATCAGCACGACGGCACGGTTTTCGGCGGCCAACCGGACAACCACCCTCTCTCGGTCCCGCTCAAAGGCCAGGTCGCCCGCTATGTCCGGCTGCAACTGCCGGGCCACTCCTACTTCCATCTGGACGAGGTCGAGGTCTATGGGGGCAACGGCAAAGAGAATCTGGCGCTCCATCGCCCGGCCACGCAGTCGAGTGTCAGCGAGTGGTCGGTCGCGCATAGCAAACCGAACGCCGTAGCGAAAGCGGCCGCCTGGTCGAGCGCGCAGCACGCGCTCGGCCCGGTCCTGGAGCGCGGCTTCCGCCTGGCCGAGGACCTGCGGACGCTGGGGACCTCGATCGAGGCCGAAGAGAAGACGCTGCGGGAAGCAGCGTCACGGCCACTTGCGGCCGAGGCCTCGCCGGAGGCCCAGGCCAAGGCCTATTTCCAAGCCCGCTGGGCGGTCCGCCGACTGGCGGTGCGCAACCCCCTGCTGGATTTCGATTCGATCTTGTTCGTCAAGCACGCCCCCGGCCGGTTCCCCCACATGTCCGACCAGTTCTACGGTTGGTGGTCGCGGCCGGGCGGCGGGGTCTTTTTGCTCGAAGGCTTCAAGGGCGACCGGCCGACGCTCCGCTGCCTGACTGCCAACTTTGCCGAGGGGAGTTTCATCCGGCCCGATCTTTCCTACGACGGCAGGAAGGTGCTCTTTGCCTACGCGAAGTATTATGCGAAGGTCGCCGATCTGCCCGACAAGGCGACCAAGGCGAACTTGCCGGAGGACGCCTTCTTCCACGTCTTCGAGGCGAACCTGGACGGCGGCGGCATCCGCCAGTTGACCCACGGGCGCTACGACGATTTCGACGCCCATTACTTGCCCGGCGGCGACATCGTCTTCCTCTCGACCCGCAAGGGCGTCTTTCTCCAGTGCAGCAAGGCAAACACCATGCAAACGATCGAGGCCGACCTGCCCGACAGCTATGTCCGCTGCGGCGGCGACAACTATCGTCCGGTGCCGGTCTTCACGCTCCATCGCATGAACGCCGCGGGCGGCGACATGCACCCGATCTCGGCCTTCGAGAATTTCGAGTGGACGCCCTCGATAGCTGCGGACGGGCGGATCCTTTACACGCGCTGGGACTATATCGACCGCTTCAACGGGAATTTCTTCAGCCTCTGGACGACGAACCCGGACGGGACCAATCCGCAGCTTGTCTATGGCAATTACACGGCGCGGCCCCAGGTGAAGTTCGAAGCCCGCTCGATCCCCGGCTCGCACCGGCTGATCTGCACGGCCGGGGCGCATCACTCCAACATCGGCGGTTCGCTGATCCTGCTGGACCGGAATCTCGGCACGGAGGAGGCGGCCCCGGTGGTCCGGCTCACGCCCGACGTTCCCTTCCCCGAGACGGAGGCCTACGCGGAGAGCTACTACGCCAACCCGTACCCGCTTTCCGAGCGGCACTACCTGGTGGCATGGAGCGACCGGCGCCTGCCGCCGCACTGCCGGGTGGATGACACGAACCAGAACCCGATCAACGCCACGGGACTTTATCTCTTGGACGCCTTTGGCAACATGAACCTGATCTACCGCGATCCGGCGATTTCCAGCGAGTGCCCGATCCCCGTCCGCGCCCGGCCGGTGCCGCCGGTCTATGCCAGCACCGTCGCCTGGGACGGCCCCCAGGAAGGGCGGTTCCTCCTGCAGGATGTGTACGCGGGCCTAACGGGCGTGCCGCGGGGGACGATCAAACAGTTGCGGATCGTGGCCGTGCCGCCGAAAGTCCAGCCGCATATGAATAGTCCCTGCCTGGGTGTCTCCGCCGAGGACCCGGGCAAGTTTGTGCTGGGCACGGTGCCGGTCGAGGCGGACGGGTCGGCCGCGTTTCGCGCGCCCAGCGGCATCCCGGTCTTCTTCCAGGCCCTCGACGACCAGGGGTTGGCGGTGCAAACGATGCGGAGCCTGACGTACGTGCAGCCGGGCCAGGCATTCTCCTGCATCGGCTGCCACGAGTCGCGCGAGGCCGCCCCCTCGCTCCATTCACTTCCCACGGCGATGTCGCGCGAGCCGTCGAAGATCACGCTCGGGCCCCCCGGCTCCTGGCCGCTGAAGTTCGACGAGTTGGTCCAGCCCGTGCTCGATCGGAGTTGCACCTCCTGCCACAAGCCGGGCAGCAGCAATGCTGAGGGCGCCCGCTTCGACCTGACGGCAGCCGCTTCCTACGGCAACCTGTTGAACTTCGCCGGAGGAGACCTGAGGAAGCTGGCCTTCGAGCGCGACCGCTCGTCGCCGAACCAGGCCGCCGCGCGCAGAGCCGGCTGTGGTCGATGCTGACCGGCCCGAAACCGCACGAAGGTGTCCGCCTGGACGCCGAGAGCCTCGGCCGCCTCGCCACGTGGATGGACCTCTACGCGCAGCGCGCCGGCCATTTCAGCGCCAAGCAGGAAGAGGACCTGCGGCAGTTGCGCAGCGCGCTGGCGCCGTTGTTGAGGCAATAGCCGTGGTCGAATCGGTGTACGCGCAGGCCGGAACAAGCGAAGCGCAGTTCCGGCATTACGCGCCGCGATGCCGATCCATGCCGGAACTGCGCTTCGCTTGTTCCGGCCTGCACTTCTACTCGACCAGGGTGATGATCCCGAAATTGGCTGGCCGCCAGACCGGTGAGAGCCCGCCGCCCCAGTTCATCTGCGCGGCGGGGCCGCGGCCGTCGTTGTCGTTCAATTGGATGGCGAAACCGAACTTCCCGCCGAAGGCCGGCGAGATTCCCAGTTCGTTCCACGGGATGCGGAGCTCGTAGACGCAGCGCCCGCGCTCCGCCTTGATGGCGATCTCGTAGAGCGACGAGTCTCGGGCCAACTGCCCCGCGGGCCGCCCTGCGCTGTGCTGCCGCGGCCGCCACAACGTGTGCCTGCCGCTGCCGCCGGCGGGCTTCTGCGCAGAGACGTAGTAGGCCAGCGACTGCCGGGCCGCATCCGGCGAGCGGTTGGTCGGATCGAAGGCCAGGATCAGGCTGTCCCCCTCGAGCACCGTCTCGCCGTCGCCGGCCGGGTGGTGCACGTTGTCGAGCACCTCCACGGCGACGTACAGATTCCTTGCGTCCCAGCGCAAATACGCGACGCCGCTGAGGTTCTGCGGAGTCCAGACATAATCCTTGTTGAGCACGTGCAACTGGTTGCGCCCAATCAGAGGGATCGGGCACGTGCCGTCCCAGTCGTCGAGTTTGCCGTCGATCGTGGGCGGATGCCGGACCTTGATCGCCTCGGCGGCGAAGTCGGAGCCCTCGAAGACCGTGACCCGCAGGTTGTCGTACAACGCCGAACCGGGGCCGCGCGCCACCGGCACGAAACCGGCCGTGGCCAGGTTCTCGGGCGCCTTGTAGCGGCAGGTAAAGACCTGCCAGGAGGGCGTGCTGTTGCCGATGTTGATGACATCCATGTTGTAGAGCGAGCGGGTGGCGCCGTCGGTCATGGTCTGGTCGATGTTCGAGCCGCCCTCCATGCCCTGGTTCCAGACCCAGGCGGTGTACAGGTAGGTCGTTCCGCCGCGGAGAGCGACCGTTTGGCCGTAGTTTGCCCATTGGCTGGCATTGGCGAATTTCAATACGTGCTTGCCCAGCCCAAGGCCAAGGCCCTCGCTGGATACGAGCTGGGCGTTGGTCCCGCGCCAGTGTCTGGGCGTCTTCCCGTCGGCCTCGACCTGCTCGAAATCGCCGTTGCGGAGCAGGTTGCCGACGCTTTCCGGCGAGATCACCGAGACCACAAACGGCTTGCTCACCGCCGGGAGCTTCTGCCAGTCGAACGTCACGCGAAGTTGATGCGGGAACGCGGCCCGCGGGCTGGACCGCGGCACGGTCACCGGCAGCGTCACGATTTTCTGCTCACCCGGTTCGAGCGAGAAGCTTGCTTGCCGCTCGCGCAGCCAGCTTTCGGGCAGGTCGAGCCGCAGCACCCCGCCGAGCGGCCGGGCATACGGGTTCCGCAGACGGATGCGGATCGCGCCGGGCTTTCCTTCCAGCAAGGTGACCTGGGGCGTGCCGGCGCCGAGATCGCGGTTGCCGCCGGCCGAGGGAACGTCGACGGCCGGCACCAGATAGGTCTTGAGCACGTCCAGGTCGGCCCCCTCGACGAAGCAGCGCAGCGGCCTAAGCGGCAGGCGGGCAACGCCGGCGGCAGCCGGCAACGTGGTCTCGTTGCCCTGGTAGTCGGTGATGCGCACCGACGGCGTGCCCACGGCCAGCGGCACCTCTTCGCCCGCCTCTTCGCTGCTGGAGGCGATCAGGATCGGCTTGCCGTCGCGCTCGAAGAGGTGGAACAGGGCGCGCGTGCCGGCGGTCGAAAAAACCCCGACCGGTTTGGCGTCGAACGTCTTGGCGGCCAGCACGGCCAGCGTGGCGGCGACGGGCAGCGGCGTGAAATCGGCCCGCAGGTAGTCGCCATATCCGGTCGTGGCGCCCTCGCCCCCGAAGTAGAACAGCTTCTCACTGCCGGCCGCAAGTTCGTCGGCCCATTGCGAAAGGACCCAGTTGCACTTGACCGTCTCCGAGATCCACTCCAGGCCGGGGCAGTCCCATTGGATGACGAAGGCGCACGATTCGTTCTCCCAGACACCGACCCGCGGACAACCATACGCATCGAGATCCTCGCGGGCCTCCTGGATGCCGGCGCCGTTGCCGTAGTGGATCGGCAGCGCATCGACGTACTTGCCGCCGCCGGCGTTGAGCACTTCCAGCCGGAACCCCCGCGGCCACAGCCCACCCGCCAGGACCGACCGCAGGCGCGGGTCGACCGCGCGGGCCGCCTCGACGCCCGTGCGGCAGAACTTCACGTAATCCGACACGTAGTCCGGCGGTCCGCCCGGCGTGATCTCGTTGAGCCACTCCCAACCCCCCAGCTTCCCCTTGTAACGGGCAGACACGGTGGTCACCATCTCGCGGAAGGCATCCAGGTCGCAGTCGAACATCTGGTAGCCGACGCTCTGGCCCTTGGGCATGACCCAGGCCGGCGGGTCGTAGATCGTCATCGTGGTCTCGATGCCGCTGCGCTCGGCCGCCTCGAAGAAGCCGTCCCAGTGTTGAATCGCGTAGTGCTTGGGCCCCGGCTCGATCGATTTCCACTCGGTGAATACGCGGCAGTTGGTCAGGCCCAAGCGCCGCGCGGCCTCGATCATCTGCGACGTGCGGAAACCGATCTTCGGCACGGCGTGGACGGTGAAGCCCAACCGCGTGGGCTTGCCCCCGGTGATTGCCGCCAGGTCGGGAATGCGGCAGAACGTGGTCTCGCGGGCCTCCCAGCCGTCGACCTCGGCCTGGAAGAGGAACGTGCCTAGCCGGGCCAGGTCCAGCGGCACCTGCACCTTCTGCCCGTCCCGTTCCACCGTAAAAGGCACAGACCCTTGCGCGACCAATGCCTTGGTGTAGTCGTAGACCTTGTACTTGAGCGTCTTCCCCCCGCTTGCCGGCCGCGCATTCTTCAGGCGCACGGCAATCCGCACCGGCTCGTCGCGGGTAAACAGGTTGCCCGGCTTGTCGGTCTCCAGCTCGAAGTAACCGCCCTTGCGGGCAAACCACGCCCCGGCGCGGACATCCCAGGGCCAACGTTTCCCGCGGCCGTCGGAGAACAATGCCAGCAGCAAGAGATCGTTCTGGGATGACGCCTTGGGGACGGTCAGCGGAAAAAGATGTTTTCCATGGCCAGGTTCGACTTTGACCGACTGCGCACCGTACCAAAGATGCTGCGTGTTCTCGAAGCTTACCGGCTTGGGCGCGTCGGGCTTGGGCACGCGGGGGCCCAGGGCTTCGATCGACAGGGTCGTGGCGCGGTAGTGCTCCGCAGGGTCGAGATAGTACTCGACCGGGATCTCGATCTTGTCGCCTTCCACCAGGGGACCCGCCAGGGGACTCCAGTCCACGGCGATCCAGCTCTTGTTGTAATTCGCGTTCTTCAGATATTTGCTGTAGCCGGGGTCAAGGTCGACCAGCGGAATCGGCGGCGAATAGACGAGTCGCGAATGTTTGGCCCATTGCCCTTCCGGGGCCGTGAAGAGCACCAGCATGGCGCTGGCCACGTCGGCCGCATCGCGGATCGGAATGCGGAACGTCATCTGGCCTTGGCCTTGGACCGGCGGCTTGGGGCGCCAATCGTTCGCGTAGAAACCGCCCGAACTTCCGTCGGGCTTCAGGGAGTGCAAGTCGCAGCAGAGCGTCGTCTTTTCGGCGATGCCCCGATACGACACCTTGATCTCAGCCTCCGAGCCGACAAGGAACACGTCCGGACAGGTGACCGTGTACCACTGGCCAAGGTTCAAGGTCTGCGGTTTGGCAACTGGGGCAGCAGCGGAAGCGGAAAAATATGCCACCAGCATTGCTAGCCATGCGGCGGCTCCGCTTCGATAAAGTGGTTCATACGTGCGATTCACGGCGATACTCCCTTTTTCAGGTGTAGGCCGGAACAAGCGAAGCGCAGTTCCGGCATGGATGTCTGCGACACTTGCCGCGTTGGCAATCCATGCCGGAACTGCGCAAGCTTGTTCCGGCCTACATTACTTCATGTCCAGGCGCAACACATAGACCTCGCCGTTTGTATCGGTCGCCCAGACCAGCCCGCGCTTGGCGTCGTAGGCCGCGCCCACGGAAACATCGCGCCCGGCCTTGCCCGCGGGATGCGTGCCGCCGAGCTTCAGCACAGTCCATTCATTCTTGTTGCAATCATAGGCCAGCGACGGCCGCGGCGCGTCTTCGCGCCGTCCGTGGGAGCCAGCGAGGCCCCGACAACGAGGACCACGTCCGCCTGCGGCACATAGGCCAGTTCCCGCCAGAAACCGACCGTGGCCGCCGCTGCATTGGCCCCGCCGGGCTTCAACTCGATCAATTCGTTCGTCCGGCAATCCAGTGCGTAGAGCCGGCCGGTGTACCTCCTGGGGAACAAGATCAGCCGGTTCCGCTTAGAATCGAAAGCCAATCCACTGTGATCGCACTCCGGACCGGGCAACTTCACGCCGGTGAGTTTCAGAGTTTCCCAGCGCTTCGTCGCCGGCTGCCACTTGTGCATTCCGACCGCCCGGTCATATTGTCCGCCCCAGCAATACAGGTCCTTGTCGGTCGAGCAGAGCGTGAGCGTGTAGAAACTGCTGTCGTAGCACATCAGGTTGGGCTTCTTCGCCCGGCCGACCCAGTCGCCCGCCTGCGGATCGAACAGGTAGCTCCACGGGTTGTGCCCGGTAAAAACCATCAACTTGCTCGTCGGGTCGTAGCCGAAACTCTTATAGGTGTGCCCGCTGACCCACGGGCGGCGGTTGAAATTGAAACCGGTCGGGTAGCTCGTGTTCGAGTAGCACTGGCCCAGCGGGAACTCGACGGGGAAGGGCAATTCCCAGCGGTTGGTGGCGAAGTGGTACATGGGCACGTCGCTGCCGCCGTGGGCGCAATGACCGCCGGACCAGCGGAGCAGCACGTCGCAGTCCGGCGCAATGCAGGCCGAGCCCCAATCGCGATTCACCCGCGGCTTCTGCGGCGGGTGCATCGCGACCCACGTATTGAGCGGCAGGGCCTTCAGCCTCGCCTCGTTGGCGGCGGCGTCCGGCCTGTCGCCCTGCAGGAAGTAGTCGGGCATGAACGCGCCGCTGCGGTAGGCCCGCTGGTCCGGCGCGACGCCGTTGGCGCCGCGCCGCTCGTCCACGTGTCGGCCGCGATATCGTAGGTCCAGTCGCCGTCGTCGCACAATTGGTACAACGGCCCCATGTACCAGATATCGATATTGTTGTGCGTGAACCCGCCCGACAACTTGACCTTGCCGTCGCCGGTTGCCGTCAAGGTGTGGTTCGCCCGCGGCGGCGGAGCGAACTTCGGGTGACGCTGCTCCCACCGCCGCCTGGCCGGGTCGAAGACCCAGGTGTCGTTGGTCATGTAGTCCAGGTGGTCGCCGCCGAAGAGCACGAACAGCTTGCTCTTGGCGTCATAGGCGATCGGCGACAACGCCCGCGGGGCGGGCTCGGCGTCGAGAATCTCCGCGGCCTGCTGGAGAGCCACCAGGGCGTCGAAGTTACGCGCGTATCCAGGGTGGTGTGATTGGTTCGGGACCCCTGCCGAAGTGGCTCCGGACCGCCAAGAGGGCCTTGCCGCAAAGCTGTTTGTAGCGATCCAGTCGCGCCTTCTGGTCGGCGTCGATTGGGCCCTTGGCGCCGGCCGCCTCAAGGAGCCGCTTGTACTCCGGGAGGGGCTGCAGCAAGTCGGACTGCTTGACGCTAGTGGCTAAAGCCGCCCATTGCTGATCGGGTGGCAAGCCCTCGAAATAGACGTCGCGACAACAGGCCGACGCCCGCGCCACCTTGGCGCTGGCGTCGCGGACCTGGTCGTGACCTTTCTGAAAGGGGTTGGCCTTGCGGAGTTCCGCGACGACCGGCTTCCATTGGCCGTCCACCTTGATCTGCGTGTGAACGGCTCCGTCGTCGGCCTGTTGGTCGCAACCGCCGAACCGCAATCCCCGGCCATCCGGCGTTTCGCACTCGCTGCCCCAGATAATGGGTCTTTTCAGGTCCGCAGCCGGAGCAGCGGTGAATTTCGGCTTCTTCGCGGCTTCCGGTGGCGCGGCAGCGGCGACGGTTGCCATCAAGGCCACGAGCGCCAGGCTGTGGATGAGTTTCTGCTGCGGAAGGAGGTGGAACTGTAGGGTGGGCCGAGTTCTACGAGTCCCACCACCCTTGGTTTGGCGCGTTCTTGGCGGGACTCGCCGACCGTGCAAGCACGGTGCCCGTCGGCCCACTCTACATGTAATCATCCTATATTCTCCATTGCTCGTTACTCCAGATCCGGCCCCGCGATCCGCTCGCCCTTGAACTGACGCTGTTGATCCTTGGGGTTGAAAGTGCCGTAGAAAAGCGCATTGGCATCCATCCAGGTAATAAGCCGCCCGAGATCCTCTTTCGACAAATGGACCTCATGATGACCGGCCATGAGCTGTTTCATCAGTTTGCTGGCCCGCGCCCCGAATTGGTCGGGATAGGTTCTCGCCGTCGGACGATGCCCCCATGCCGAATACGGCACGTAGGTGGCCAGGACATCGTAGGACTGGGAGAAGGAACCCTTGCCCTTTTCCCCGCTGAGAACGATGCCGCCGCTTTTCTCCTTCGGTGCGCTTGCATTGTGACAACTCACGCAGTGCTTGTCGAGCACCGGCTGGACCAGGAGCGGGTAGCTCAGCGGCTTGGATCCGTCGGGACCCGGCGCAATGTCGGAGGGCGGGCGCCGCAGGGCCTCGGCAGAGGCATGAAAATCGACCGGCGAGGAAGCCGCATTCCGCTCATGACACCCGGCACAACCGGCGGTCTCACCGGGCTGGAGATAGACAATGCTGTGCATCATCTGCACAGCCCGGCCTTGGGTGTCCAGGGCCTGGAACTGAAGCGGTATTCGCGCCGGCGCCCGGAAACAGGCCGAGCCGTCCCTTTCCACCGGCACGGTGCCGAGGACCTGCTTGCCGGGCGAGGTGCCGGCCAGCCCCGGCATCGGGTCATTGGCGTTGGGGGTTGTCTTCGGGAGCACCTGAATGATTCGCAGCCCGGCAATTCGCTCTTTGGGCAGCGGCACCCAGCTCTCATACACGTTCTGCAGGAAGAATGTGCCTTCCGCCTTCGCGGTTGCCTCAAGCGCGGAGGGGATTTGCGGCGGCCGCGGTCTTGGCCGCAAGGGAGCCGGCCAGACGCTCGATATGTTCAGGTCGCGATACAGCAGTTCCTTGTTGCCGAACCGGTCCACGTAGTAAAGGCCGAACATATTCGGGCGGTTTGTCCGGGGCTCGCCGACGAGCGAGTCGTAGCTATACGCCGCAAGGCAGCAGGCCTCCGAAAGAGGATAGGGACTGCGGTAGCAATGCCCCGGCCATCGCAAGGTCCTGCGTTGTGCTTCCGAGAAGTCGCCCATCGAGCCTGCCGGGCTTTCCGATTCCGGAAACGGCACGTCCGGCGTAAGGCGGCTGATGGGCGGCAGGTCTTCGACCCCTTTGGTCACGTCCAGAAGAATGATCGCTCCGGCCGTCATGGCGTGGTGCGCCGCGGCCGTGGCCATGACCAGCGGCGAACCCGGAATCGACCGCGCTTCCCAGACTCCGATGGGATTGAGCGTATTGTTGCCGTAGAAGGCGCGGACGCCGCTGCCATCGGGCCGGACCGTCCAGAGGTGTTCGAAATGAACCGCGTCGCGGTCCACGTAGTCCCATCGCGTATAGATCACGCGGCCATCGTTGAGAATTGCCGGATCCCACTCGTGCGTTTCATGGTAGGAGATCGCCCGCGGGTTCGAGCCGTCCGCCTCGCACGACGCAAGGGTGTAGACAGGGCAGGGCCCCGCGCCGCAACGATGGTAGCCGCCACGGCGCGTCGAGACGAAGATGATCTTCCCGCCGGGCAGGTACCGAGGCGCGAAATCGTCGTAAGGTCCGTCGGTCAGTTGGCGGAGATGGGAGCCGGCCGCATCCACCTGGTAAAGGTGAAAATGCCGGTCCAGGAACTGGCCGCGGGCGGGCGGATCCGAGTCCACTTGGCAGTAGGAGAACAAGACGTGGCCGCCATCGAAGGAGACCTCGGGAAACATGAATGCCCCTTGGGGCAGGGCGCCGGCGGCCAGATGCCGCGTCCGCATCGATCGGCCGGGCTCTTCCAGCACGAAGATGCCGCCGCCCGGCCGGGCATTGTCGCCCTGGTACTGGGTCAGTTGGTGGCTGAACAGTCCGCCCGCCACGTGTTTGGCAAACACGATGGGCCCCGTGCCGGCGGCCGGATTGCTCAACACGATGCGGCGGCGCAAGAGGTGGCCCCGCCGCCAGAGGGCCTCCCACGCATCGTCCGTCGCGCCCGTCTCGGCGGCCAAGCGCTTCCACTCGGACCGCAACTCCGCCCAGTGCCGAGTTTCGCCGGTCAATGCCAACCCCTTGGCGCGGAGGTCTGCCAACAACCCATCGCCCTCTTGCAACAGCCGCTCGATGGCCGCGGCGTAGGTCACGGCAAGCCGCTCCGTGCCGATGCCGTCCTGCATCCGCCAATCCCACTGGATCAGCTCAGTCTCCATCGCCGGGCGCAGAGGCGGCTGTTCAGGCGGAGGGCAACGCAACGCGTCGCCTGCCAAGGGGATGGTTACCGGCAGCGAGACACCGGCAGCGAAGACACGCAGGTCACGCCAGCGCACGACGACCTCGCCCGACTCGGCAACCGTTCTCATGCGCAACCTTGCAGCGCCACTGGACTTCTGGACCTCGACCTTCAATGCCAACGCCTGATTTGCCTTCACCGTGCGCAGAGGCGTTTGCTCGTCAAGCGAAAGGCCCACTTCGGCCGTTCCACCCGAAAGCAGGTCCACGCTGGCCGAAACGGAGAACGGGCCGGTCAGGTTCATGATGGGCAGCGAGATCTCGACGTTCTCTCCCGCCCGCGCGCAAACCGCAATCGTCCCAGCGGGTTTCATCACGGCCACCTGCGGCCCCTTGGCATCGGCCAGCAACGTGAAGCCGCAAGCCGTCCACGACCGATTCTTGACGGGCTGGCCGGCACAAGAGACCTCGATGCAACCGGAACCGACTTGCGCCGGCTGGGGTTCGCCTGCCGACGCCAAGGCGCCGACGGCCAGCAACACGCCCGGGAACCAAGTAGTGCTCCGCCTCATTTCACTTCACCCGGTACACGTTGACTGAAGGATGGAGTTCCAAGCCGACTCGTATCGAACACAACTTGCAGACGTAGAGCAGTTTCTCCTGCTCATCGAAACAGGCGCCGCTTACATAGCCGGCGATCCCGCCCACGTGTACGGCTCCCTGCTCCTGTGCCTGCCGGAGTGCCTGGTCTCCCTGCCCCGGATACGAGACCTTGGCCATGCCATGCGGAACGATTTTTTCGGGCTTTTTCCGGCCCTGCGCCACGCCGCCAAGATCTTCGGGGTCGTAGAAGTACCACCACTGCGAGGCCCCCGTGGCTCCGATCGCGCCGTAATCGTAGCCGATCCGGCCGTTGGCCAGCTTGACGAACGCGAGGTAACCGTGCTTTTCGGGCAGGTCGATGAACACGCCGCTGCGGCACCAGTCGTCCATGGTCCAGGCGCCCTGGTTCGGCCCCTTGGGCACGTCATACCAGATGTTGCCCAGGCCGTAGAAGTAGTCGCCGTCGCGGGGGGCCGCGGCCGGATCCGGGTAACAGAGCAACTCGGCGACGTCCAACTCGTCGCGCCGGGGATCGGGCTGGGCGATGGCGGCCAAGGCTGGCCCACGGCTGCAACCGGCGCAGATGCTGTAGTAGCCGCCGAAGCCCAGGGCCATCGTCCGCCCTCCGGTATATTTCCGGGCGAAGTCTGCGGGCAGCTTCATCACGCCGCCCCAGTACGACTTCCACTTGTTGACCGTCTGGGGCAATCGCCACCGGCCGACGCTCGTGGTCTTGCCGTCGTCGCCCAGCCGCGTGGCACTGAGCACCGGAAAACCTCCGCCCGTCCAATAGCCGTGGTAGCAGGTCCAGTAGAGGATTTTGCTGCCGTCGTCCCACCAGAGGCCGCCGTTGGGGCTGATTTGCCGCAGGTCGCCGATCTTGGGGATGTCCACCACGAGTGATCCCCAGACCTTCTTCACCTCGGCAACCGGGCACGATGTACCCATGGTCGGCGGCTTGGGGTCCAAGCCATCGAACTGGGCCAGGGGTGGAATCTCGATCTCGAAAAGCGTCTGCCGCGGATGGGTGTAGTTCACCAGCAGATGCCTGGTTCCGCCGGGCGTCTTTCGCAGGGCGATGCCGATTTCCGAATAGCCCGCCCCGCTTTCCCCGACGCGCTCCGGGAGCCGGAACGAGCCGACGTACTGGAAATCGTCGGGGCCGAGCACCTTCTTGCCTGCCGGGTCTCGGGCGGGCGGGGACGGCCGAGGCGTCTCGGGCCGCGATCTGACCCTGATCACCTTGCGGATGGTCGGCTCGCCGAAGAAGACCGTCTTGCCGTCCTTCGCCTGTCGGGCCAACCGCCACTGGAAGCCGTATTCGCCGGGCGCGCCCGGGCCCTTGAAGCCTGAGACGAAGGTGAACTCCTTGCCCGGCCCGATCTCCTTCCCTTGCCCCACGTAGGCGAAATCGGTCCCCCAGGTCTTATTGCGGGTTGGGGCTTGAGAATACAGGATCGGCTGCGGATTGGGCTCGCCGGCGTAGGGGATGCTCGACCACGGTGCGCTGCCGGTGTTCTTCACGGTGATCTTGCCAATGAAGACCTGGTCGGTGAGGACCTCCTCGGGCACTTCCACGGCGATGCACTTGGCGTCCCACTGGGCCGGCGCGGTGCCCGCCGGTCCCTGGGCATGAAGCTGGACACCCGCCAGGATCAAGGCCGCCAAGGCGATCGCCGCCGTCCTGGGGAAAGGTTGCTTACGCATCATGGATTGGTCTCCTTATCCGGGATTTCTGATTTCTCCAATCCGCTAACCCAATTCTCGGCCCTTCAGCACTCGTTGGTCGAGCCGGGAAGCGGGCAGGCGTAGATGCCATCGGGCCCGGCCTGGATGGGGGCCGGCGTCTCGAACGTCATCTGGTCGATATTGGCAACGTATTGGAAGTTCGATTTCGCGATCTCCTCCCAGGTAATCATCTTGCCCGTATGGACAGCAGTGCGGCCCATCAAGGCCACCAGATCGGCCTCGGCGGCCCGGCGGCCTTCGTTGTGCGGCTTGTTCTGGCGGATGGCATCCAGCAGCAACTGCCATTCCACGTGGTAAGGGTTGACATCATCCCCGGCATACTTCCATACGAGGTCGCTGTCGGCCATCCGTTGGCCTTTGTAGATCTTGGGCCTGGGCTGATCCAAGGCGGCCATGAGCACCGCCGAGCCCCGGCTGCCGTGGGCATAGTCGGCGTAGGTGTCCCAGCAGTTGACCATCTGCCGCGAAAAGGCAAAGAGCTTGGCGCCGTCGGCGAATGTGTATTCCACGGTGTAGTGGTCGAAGTTGTTGCCCGCTCCGGGATAGCAACGGCCGCCCATCCCCTGCGCGGAGATGGGCCACGCGCCCTTGGCCCAGCAGGCGACGTCAACGTTGTGGCAGTGCCAGTCGACGAAGAACCCGCTGGACGCCCAATTGAAGGCGGTGGCATTTTGAAGCTGGAATGCCAGTTCGTTGACGCCCTTGGGCAGCGGACCGCAGTGCGCGCCCGGACCGTGCACGCGATAGATCCGCAAGGTGTGCACGTCGCCGATGGCCCCGTCATGGATTCGCCGCACAACCTCTTCTCGCGCCCGCGAGTGCCGCCACATGAAGCCGGCCGCCACCTTGAGGTTCTTGCGCTCCGACTCCTCGACCGCCTTGAGCAAGCGGCGAACTGCCGGCGGATCGACGGCGAACGATTTCTCCATGAACACGTTGACGCCCTTCTGCACCGCATATTCGAAGTGCAACGGACGGAAGGCGGCATGGGTGGTCAGCAATGCCACGTCGCCTGGGCCGAGGCAATCGATGGCCTTCTTGTAGGCGTCGAAGCCCAGGAACATGCGATCCGGCGCGACCGCGACCCGGTCGCCGAAGAGCCGCTTGAGCGCCCCGTGGCTTCCCTGCAGACGGTTCTCGAAGATGTCGGCCATAGCGTGCAGTACCACCGGGCCACCGGTCGAGGCGAAGGCGTCGCCCACGGCGCCGAGCCGCGCCCGCCGCAACCTACCAGGGCAAGCTTGATGGTGTTGCTCTCCGCCGCGTGGCAATAGGGCAAGGCGACGCCCGCCAGCGCGGACGCCGCGGCCAGGCGGCCTGTCATGCGCATGAACTCGCGGCGTGTCGACGACGAGGACCGAATGGGCGATGGCTTTGGCAACCGTGTCATGGCAAAACTCCTTGGGAAAGAGGATAAAATCTCAACCACCTGCCAAAATATCAAGTACGTCAGGCTTTCCAGCCTGACCTTGTGCCGATTACTGTCAGGCTGGAAAGTCTGACGTCCAGTTTCTGTTGCGGCTACCCTTGAAGGCCCACGATAGCGGCTAGTCTACACCCGCCCGCCCGGCTGAGCAAGCAACTCCGGCGAAAAGAATCGGAACGGCGAAGGCCGCTGACAGTCCCTTGTGTCTCGACGAACCTCAGTGAACTGGCGTTTGCCCGGAAACCCTGGGAGCGATTCGCAGCCTGGTTGTGGACGTAAGGCGATCTCCTTTCCGCACGGCCTGCCCCCGGCCGTAATTGAGAGTCCATTCCCACCAGCCGACGTTGGTGCCGCCGTAGAAATCGCAGACATGCAGGGAGATGCGATCGCTTTCCACGGCGGCGCGCAGGTGCTGGCGGCCATCGGACACCACGACCGCGCCGGGACCGGCGGCATAATGAATCGCGGCCCAGAAGACATTGCGCTTCGTGCTGCGAAAGTCGTTGCTGCCCAGCGGCGAATCGTCCTCGGACCAGGGCCAGGCAGGAGGCACGGCGCGGATGTGTGCGCTGAAGGCCCGGGCCGTGCCGCGCGGCCGGCCGATGTGGTCCGACGGATAGACGTTCCACGCGGCCCGGCGGTCCCACTCCAGGACTTCGCAGTCTCTCGGCACGGAGAACCGCAGGCCGATCTCGCGGGCGTGAAAGTCCTCGCCCGAGTACTGGAAGGACGAGGCGACCGTGATTTGGCCCGCGGGAGTGACCTCCACTTCATAGCCGCCGCGGAAATCCCTGTAGCCGCCGCGGACGGTCAGGTGAACGTTCTCGCCCGCCTGCTTGACGTCGAGCTTTTCCAGCCGCCAACCAAGCGGGTCGGGCAGGGGTTGAAGCGGTTTGTCGCTGCGCAGCAGGTGCAGGACGGGCAGTTCCAGCAGCAGTGGTCGCCCTTGGGCGACGCCCCGCCGCAGCATTCCGCTCCCCCGGTCCCAGGCCAGTTGAAAATCCTTGCCGGCGACGGTGGCACAGGGCCCCGCCAGCACGTCCTCTTCGTGCACGGACAACGGGCCGCTTGCGCACTTCTCGCAGTCGGCTGCGTGCAGCGGCTCGTCGCCAAGCGGCAGCCGATAAGCGTCCACGAGCCGGCCGTCGGATTCCTCAAATTGGATCGCGAGCATTTCACCGTCCCGAGGCTGCCGGCCGAACCGGATCTCGACGACGCCCGCGGACCGCGGCGGCACGTCGGCACGTGCGAGACCCTTGTCCGCGCCGAGCGACCAGCGGACCTTCAGTTCCGAGAGGTTGCGAAAATCGTATTGGTTTTCGACCGCTACGCGGAGCGGCTCGCCCGGACGGGGAAGCGCCAGGGGCGACTCCTTGAGCCTCACGGGCGAGTGGAGCTTCTTGGTGATCCAGAACTCCGGTTTTTTCCGGCGCCAGCCGTCGACCACGCCCCAGGGCGCGTCGCCGGTCAGCCCCCGCCCCGGAACACGATAGGCATCATCCAGGAAATGGCTCCGCGTCGTGCCGCGGCCGTATTCGTAGCCCCGGCCGGGCACGCAGAAGATGTCGTCCGCCCAGCACCAGATCATCGACCCCTGGGTGGCCTTGCTCTTCATGAAACGGTCGTAGACGGCCGGCAGCGGCTCGGTGTAGTAGTCGCGGATGCCCGGATCGACCCACATTTCCGCCACGTCGTTGAAGATGCCCTGGAAGATACACAGGCTTTCGTCGAAGATCAGCGGCTTCTGCAGTTTTTCGTTCTCGTTGATGCGGGCGATGGCGATCGGATTGTGCAGCGTGGCGATTTCCAGCCAGGCGCTGGTTGCCGCGCTGGTGGGCCGGCTGGGGTCCGCGGCCCGCACCCACTCGTGAGAGCGCTCGAATCCGTAGCCGAATTGGCTTTCGTTGCAGAGCGACCAGAAGGTGACGGAAGGGTGGTTCCGGTCGCGGGCCAACAGTTCCGCCGTGAGTTGAATGACCCGCGGCGTGTTCCGCAAATCGTCGGTTACGGCAGCCCAGCAGAACGGCGCCTCGTCTTCCACATAGAGCCCCAATTCATCGGCCGCGTTGAGTAGCTCGGGCAAGGGCGGGTAGTGCGAGGTCCGCACCGCGTTGAGGTTCGCTTCTTTCATCAGCGCCACGTCCTGCCGCTGGAGTTCGGCGGTAACCGCCCGTCCCAGCAGCGGGTGGGAGTCGTGGTGGCACGTGCCGCGGAGCTTGATCGGCTTGCCGTTGACCAGGATCTCCGCCCCGCGGACCTCGGTCTGGCGGAAGCCGACCGGTAGGCCGATCAAGCTTTTCGGCAGATTGACCGGCTTCAACCCGGACCCTCCCCCGACCACGTCGCCTTCACCCAAGGAAAGACAAAGGCCGTAGAGATTGGGCTGCTCGGCGGTCCACGTCCGCGGCGATTTCACGGGTAACGAGGTCTCCACCGCCGCGCGTTGCCACGGCCCGACGTTGACTTCAGCCGTTGTCCCGGCAACCAGCTCTTGCCCGTGCACGGGGCTCAACAACGTAAGATGCAGTTTGTCTCGAAACGCCGTGGCCGACTCATTCCAGACGACGGTGCGCACGTGCAGCGTCGCGTCGCGACAGTCCTTCTCGAACACGGTGAAGATCTCGACTGCGCCCAGGTGCACTTCGGGCACGCGGAAGAGATAAACGGGCCGCATGATGCCCGCCAGCGGAAAATCAGCGTAGTGGCTCATGTGATCGAGCTGGTCGCTGGCGGTCGTGTGCTCTTTGACGCGCATTGCGAGAAGGTTCTCCTTCCTCGTGGCCGCCTCCGTCACATCGACCTCGAACGGCGTGGCCCCGCCCTCGTGGATTGCCACGAGTTGTCCGTTGACCCAGACCTCCGCACCGCTGTACACGCCCTCGAATCGCAGCTTCGCCCGTCCTCTGTCGGCCGGAAGAGCAAACCGCCGCCGATAGCCTCCGACGCCGCGCTCGCTGTGAAAACCCTCCATTTCCCAGTGCGCCGGCACCGCGATGGAGGCCCAGTCCTTGTCGTCGAACTCAGGCCGCCAGAACCCGTCCGGCGGGTCGAGAGCGAACTTCCACTTACCGTTGAGGCAGGATGCATCGCCGGGGACGCGCGGCGAAAGCCCTTCCTGGAAGGCGGCCGCATCCACGCGGGACTCGACCGGCGGCGCGGCCGCCTCGGCCGTCTTCAGGACCGTGCGGACGGTCACCTGGCCGACAAGCCCCAGAGGCATGGTGGCCTCGAACATCCCTTTGTCGTTGCTCACGGCGGTGGCTTGCCACGGCCCGCCCCTGCTGGAACCCGACAAGGCAAGGGCGGCGCCTGCGATCGGCGCGGAGCCCCAGGCGTCGGTCACCGTCCCGATGAAATGGCCGCGCAGGTCGGAGGCCATCTGCGTGGCGGCCGCACCGGCAAACGGTCGAGCATGGACCTGCACTTCGGTGAAGCTCGGACCGTTGGTGATGTTGGCGATCCGCACGCCGGACGCCTTCAGGGGGCCAAACCGGCAGGCCACGACCTTCGGCAAGCGTTGGCCCGCGCGGCCGAAGTGCTGCACCGTGCGCCATTCGGCCGCCGGGACGGCGCGGACCTGCACGTCGAATTCGATCACGTAACGGTCGTATTGATGGACGACGACCTCGCCGATCTCCACCGGTTCCTTCCACTCCAGTTGGTACCACACGCCTGCGTTATGACCCGGGATGCCTGACCAGCGCGTGCCCATGTTGCCGTCGATGGCCTTCTCGGGCGTGAAGTCCCCCTGCGACTCCGACGCGCTGGCCCGCGCCTCAAGCGCGAGATTGCGCGGCGATTCGGCAGCACGGACAGGTGACAAGAGAACCGTCGCAGACAGCAGCAGGAAGAGGAAAGCACGCATTTTTTCCCTCGCAGTTCCGGAGGTTGAGTTCGTCGCTCAGGATTTGGTCCGGTCATTCAGAGGTAAGTAGCGGCCGAGCAGGGCGAGCCGACGGGCACCGTCGGGCACCGAGGCGCAGGTTGGTCGGCTTGGTCGGCGAGTCCCGCCGAGTACCCGTGTCCCGCCCTACTTCCCTGCCAACCTGCGGACGCAGCGGAATCCCACCTGGCCGTTGACGTCCTTCGCGAAGCAGATGTCGGTATAGGCCGGCGTCTCGAAGTTCCGGTAGGCCGAACGAAGGTCGTCGGGCCGGGAGTTCCAGCAACCGCCGCGGAGCACTCGCCCCTCGCCGCTGGCCGGTCCGCGAGGATCATGGTCCGGGCTTTCCTTGTAATAGTCCTCCTGGTAATAGTCATTGCACCACTGCCAGACGTTCCCGACCATGTCACACAGCCCCCAGGGATTGGCCGGCTTCTTGCCCACCGGATGCGGCCCGCGGGTGCTGTTGGCCTTGAACCAGGCATAGCGCGGCAGATCGGCGGGCGAGTCGCCGAAGAAATAAGCGGTGGTCGTACCCGCCCGCAAGGCATATTCATACTCGGCTTCCGTGGGCAAACGGTAGCCGTCGGACTGGAAATCGCACTGCCAGGTCTTGGGATCGTAGGCCAGCGGCAGCCCCTCGGCGCGGGAACGAGCGTTGCAATATGCCGCGGCGTCTCGCCAGCGGATCTGCTCCACGGGGTTCGAAGACTCCTTCCAGTGCGACGGGTTCGCCCCCATCAGCTTCTCGTACTCCTGCTGCGTGACCGGGTATTTATCGATCGCCAACGGGCTGACAAAGACCTTGTGAAGCTGCTGGTCCGGTTCATCGGCGCTGCCACCCATCTCGAACCAGCCGCCGGGGAGCGCCACCATTTCGATCCCGCCCGCCGTCGTCAGGGCCTGGAAAGCATCGTTGCCGGGTGTGGAGGATCTGTTGCAACCGCAGAACAGGGCGGCCGGCAACGCCAGCGCCAGGCATACCCCGCGGAGCCGCGGACACCATGTCGGGTACCATGTCGGGCACCATGTAACCATGGTCGTGGTCGTGGTCGTGGCTTGTTTCGCGCTCTTCCTCATTGCTATCATCACTCCGGTGGCAGCCAGTCGTAATCCCAATGGTGCCCGAGCCAGCCCGGCGGGCTGAGCGTCAGCGTGGCGTGGTCGGCAAGGCGGACGATGCAGATCGGGCTGTGTACACGCCAACTGCCGGCATGGGGAATCTTCACGTAGGCGATGTACCGCCCGCAGTGCGACCACCGCCCGCACGGGTCCTGGCCGAGGAGCTTCTCCGGCAGGGTGATGATCTTGCCGTCGGTGCCGTCGGGCAAGGACGGGTCGAACTTCCGCAGGGAGAGGCTTCTGCCCGAATTCCAGCACATCCACTTGCCATCGGGCGAGAAGGCCGGATGGCACTCGCCGTCGCGGATGGGATGGTTGGGCAACTTGCGGATCTCGCCGCCGGCGGCCGAGAGGAAGTCGATCGTGTACGGGCTACCCAGATAGTTGCGGATCTCGAAGATGAACCACTTGCCGTCGGCCGAGAGGTCGACGATGCTCACGGTCCGCGGCACGCGCACGGTCTTGGTTTTCTTGCCGGTTTGGATGTCGCGATAGATGATGCTGTTCTTGCTGCAGTCGGCGGTTTGGGTGCTGTCGGGTGTCCAGACGTAGCCGCCATAAAGTTGCCGCGTCTTGAAGGTCTTGGCGTCGACCAGGTAGTCGCCATAGTTGTAGGTGAACATGCTGCCGTCGGGCGAGGTCCGCGGCACCCGCTCGTCGATGTCGGGCGTCTTGGTGAGCTGCTTCAGGCCCGTGCCGTCGGCGTTGATGATATAAAGGTCGCGGGGCGGCGGCTCGCCCGTGGCGCCCGGCGGCTGGGCCGGATGGATGGCAATCACCAGGCGATAGCCCGTCTGCCGTAGCTCCTCTTTCAGATCCTGGACCCGCACGGGCGCCAGCGGGTCGCACTTGAGCGGCATGTCCCACTTGGCCCGCAGCGACGGATTGTCGGCCGCCAGGCAGACGGCTGGCAACAGGGCTAAGGCCGACAGAAATCTTGCAAGGCAGTTCATGTGCAACTCCTGGGGGGGCGCTACGGGAAACCTCGGAACCTCGATTCAGGATACCGTGCGGAAGTGTAGCCTGCAAGCAGGCGTAGGGGACGTCGGCGTCCTCCGTGCCGTGGATCAAGAAACGTGGGCGGATACTCGGCCCGGCGGGGGCGGCATCGAACACCAAGACCTCGAACGGCTTGAGCGTCAGCCGCACGGGTTTCCCGGCCTCGGCCGGGATCGCCGCTTTGGATCGGTCCTCGCTCCACGGGCTGTGAAGCAGGTACTTCGTCGGTGCGCCGGGCGGCAGCTCGAAGGCGGCTTGGATCTCCAGGACGAAGTCCTGCGGCCGGTCGTCCGGATTGCGGAGCATCACGATGCCCTTGCGCGGCGACCACGAGGCGAAACCCGAGACCTCCAGCTTTCCCGGGTCGCCGCCTAGCCAGTGGGTGTCGACCAGGACGTTGGCATTGGCGCGGGACCACTTGGCGGCCTCGGCCAGCACGCTCCAGTCCTCGGCCGTCAGCTTGCCGGGCTGAATGTAGAGCTCCTGCAAGCCGGTGCCGCTGCCGAAGAAGGCCCGCACGTCGTCCTTGAAGCCGGCGGAGTTGAAGGTTGGCTCGCCCGCCGTGCCGCGGCGCGAGTAGGCCACACCCTGGGTCATCAGCGAATTGAGCGGGAAAAGTGGCCCGCGGCACACGATGTTGCGGTACGTCTCCTGATCGCGGTAGGTGAGCCACTGCTGCTGCTTGCTGCCCTTGCCGGCCAGACCCATGTCGCCGCCCTGACGCCATACTGAATCGGCGAAGCGCAGCCAGAACGGCGACGGCCACGAACCGGTCGTCAGGTTCACGTAGACATTCGGGTCTTCCTGGCGGAGTTCGAGCATCAGCCGGCGCATGGCCTCGGTGTCGAGAAGATAGCCGGCGCCGGGCCCGCTGGCCGACATGCCGGAGGCGATGCCGTCGAACTTGAAGTGATTCACCCGGTAGTTGCGCATCATCCCCAGGCAAGCACGCTTGAACGCGGCATAGTACTTGGGCCCGGCCAGCGAGAACCCGTTGGCATTGACCTCGAAGCCCTGCTGACGCCCAAACGCCAGCCGCTGCTCCCGCGGGCTTCCGTAGCCGCCAAAGGGCGAGAGCCACACGCCCAGGTGCGTGCCGTATTGCTCGCACAAGCCGGCCAACGGGCTGAAACCCCTGGGAAAACCGTGATGAAACTGCCACAGCGTGCGGGGGTCGTCCCAGCCGTCATCGAAAACCATCGCGTCCACGACCACACCGTGCTCCTTGATCAAGTGGTCGCCGCAGAGACGGATGGCATCCAGGCAGTTGGCCTCGTTCAGGGCAAAGGGGTCCCAAGCGATGTCGTACCAGGAGTTGTAGTGCAGGAAGGGGCGATAGGGATGTGCCCGCTCGCGTTCAAGGTAGTAGAGGAACGCCCGGCGGATCTGTCCGGGCGGCGCCACGCCGAACACGAAGCTCTGCGTCAGCGTCTCTCCGCGGTGCAACGGCGCGTTGCGCCGCAGCCGGCATGACGCTCGGCCGGTCGAATCGCTCAGAAGCGACTTTCCATCCGCATCCGCTCGCTGAACGGGGCCGAGTTTCGAGGGGGCGGCGGCGACCAGGTTCAAGGCATGCGGGTCTTCGCAACCCGCAAAAAAATCGCCGACCACGACGGGCGAGCCATCCACCCGCCCGGCGGTGCGGGCTGCGGGCAGGTCCTCGTCCAGCCAGATGATTTCCTGGACGACGCAATCCTCGCGTGCGGGCGAGACCTCGATCTCCTGCCGCACGTAGTTCGCCCCGTCATGGATCACCGCCCGCCAGACAACGCGCAGGCGCCCGTCCAGGGAGTGCAAGGTCAGTTCTACTTGGCGTCCGGGGATCCGCGCGGCCAGTCGTGCGGCCTTGGGATCGGGGACGACCTCGCTGACGCGTGGTTTTCCTTCCACGATCAGGGCCGAGGCCGGATATCTCTGCGCTCCGGAGAGGACAATCTGAAAGACCTCGCCGCCGAGCGTCAGGCTTCGCGGCCCCGCCGGAATCCCACGCTCCCTGGGCGAGACGGGCGACTCGTCGCGGACCATGGTCGGCCTGAGACCCTGCGGCGCGACCGTCCACGACGCCGAGATCGCCGCAGTCCGCAGGGTAATGTCTTGGCCTCGCCAGTCGATGCGCCGCCCCCGGATCGGGCCCCGGGTAGCCAACGTCCAGCCCGAACGTTGCCGCGCGGGAGTCCTGGCCGATCAGCAAAGCCGCGGCTGCCAGGCACGCGGCCCGGCAGATCCCAGTCACCTGGATTGGACGATTCTTGAAGTGAAGCATGCTTCAAGCTCCTATTTGGTCGAGGCTGCAGGGATCGGACGAAGGCAGATTGCCCAGGCGCGGGCATACGATCGAGAACCATTCGACACCCTAGCCTAGTCCATTCCCGGTCGATTGGCAACATGACGTTCAAGGACTTGAGGATTTCGAGCCAAGAGCGAAGAAAGGAAGATGGCGGAAGGGAAAAAGACGGGCGGGAACACAGGGTAGGGGTTGATTTTGGGAACGGCGAAATTGCCTCACGAAACACCGGAACGGCCTTGCATTATCGCAATATATTGTTATAATAGCACTGGAGGTCCGCCGTGTCGTTGAAAATAATTTGGAACGATGAGCCGGGCGGGAACGTAGAGCACATTGAGGAACACGGCCTGAGCACGGCAGACGTTGAGGCAGTCCTGCTCGGTCCACACCGCCGGGGCAAGAGCCGCTCGTCCGGGCAGCCGTGCGTGTTCGGGTACACTCCTGAATGGACCTATATCATTGTCGTTTACGAGCGGATCGACGAAGACACGATTTATCCGGTGACGGCCTATGAAATCCCCGAACCGTGAGGCCGATGGGCGTTCCCGTGGGAAGGTCATTCAATGACACGAAAGAACATCAAACGCATCATCCGTCCGGCGACCGCTGAAGAGCGTCAGCGGCATGCGGAAATTCGCGAAAAGGTACTGCGGGAATTCCCGCCGTCGCCGCGCGGCGGCCGCCGGGAATCGCCGCCCGGCATCGCGACGGATATCCGCCGGGCGCGCGAGGCCCAGGGGTTGACGTGGTACGCGCTGGCAAAGCTCGCGGGGATCCCAAACCCGAATACCGTGCGCGACATCGAATACGGCCGCGACGCGCAGTTGTCAAACGTGCAGGCGGTGGCCAAGGCCTTGGGGTTGCGGCTGGAATTGGTGGAGAATTAGGCGACTATGCAGTGTAATCCTGATGCAGTTGGCTTGCAAGATTTGGATTGAACCCGCAGAGTTCAGAACGCAGTTCTACTGCGCAGGCTGCCCGCACTGCAGGATGAGTTTACCAATCGCGTGTCCAGGGTTACGCCCTTCGCTGGATTAGCGGCTGGGCCTTCGGGCCGAACAGACGAGCGGCGGGCGTGTCCATCGCCGACTGGCATTCCCCGCAGCCCTCGGCTAAGATGGCGGAGTTGCGCACGGATTGTATCCGTGCGACGCCCCAAGGGAGAATACGGGTCTTATCGTCGGTAAGCACAACCGAACGTACAATGCCCTTGCCCAACGGGCCGGGGCGGAAGCCCGGCTGCTGACGTAGTCCCAATCCCACCAACCAACACGAGGTGAACCATGAATCCTGGCTTGAATCGACGCGAATTCCTGGAGACCACCGCCGCCGGCAGCGCGCTGCTGGCCGTCGGGCTGACGGCCGCGCCCGCATCTGCGGCCGCCGAGGGGGAGTCCTGGACCAGGCTTTCCCCGCCGAAGATCTACAAGGTCTATGCCGGCCGGACCGGCGATGCCTACCTCACGCATCCCACCGAAGAGCTCGGCAAGTTCGATAAGTACCTGGCTGAACTGGAAAAGAAGCTCGGCGACGTGAAGTTCATCGGCGGCGACCTGATCCCGGCGGTCAAGGTCGAGGAAACGGCTGCCAAGCTCAAGGACGCCGACGCACTGCTGATCATCCATCTTTCCGGGCACGGGGGCGACGCGCCGGTGCTCGGCAAGCTGATCGACGTCGGCCTGCCCACCGCCCTGTTTTCGCAGCCCTTCAGCGGCCACGGCTGGATGTACTTTCCGCAGTGGCACAAGCAGGGCAAGAAAGTCGTCCTCTTGCCCTCCAGCGACTGGGGGGAGATCGAGAAGGTGGTCGGCCTGCTGCGTGCCGCGGCCTGGATCAAACAGACGCGAATCCTCGCCGTGGGCGGGCCGCACGGCTCTGCCGCCGCCTGCTCGGCCGAGCAGGTCAAGAAGAAGCTCGGCGCGGACCTGGTGACCATCCCCAACCAGCAGGTGCTGGAGGCGATGCGGGCCATCGATCCCAAGGCCGCCCAGGCCGAGGCCCAGCAGTACTGGATCGGCCCCGCCCGCGAGATCGTCGAGCCCACCCCGCCGGAAATCGTGCAGTCGGCGGCCATGTTCCTGGGGATTAAGGAGCTGATGATCCGCCACAAGGCCCAGGCCATCTGCAGCGTCCATTGCATGGGCGACCCCAGGGGGTGCCTGACCTTCAGCAAGCTCAACGACCTGGGGCTGGTGGGCGGGTGCGAGGGAGACATCGACTCGACGCTGACCATGCTGCTGTTCCGATACGCCTTCCGCGTGCCCGGCATGATCAGCGATCCCGTGGTCGATACGGCGAAGAACGCCCTGGTCCACTTCCACTGCACTTCGGCGACGAAGATGGACGGGACCTGCGGCAAGCGCCTGCCGTTCCGCATCCGCACGCAGACCGACAGCCGCGGTGGGGTGGCCCTGGAGGTCGAGCACCGCGTGGGCCAGCCGGTCACCTGCGCCAAGCTGGTCAATCTGGACACGATGCTGGTGACGCCGGGGAAGATCCTGGAGACCAGTCGCAGCCCGCTGGCCTGCCGCACGCAGTTCGCCCAGAGCGTGCCCGACGCGCGGCGGCTGTTCCTCAACTGGGGCGCCGGCGTGATCAAGGGCGACGTGATGACGCTCCTGCACCGCGACGTGTTCTACGGCGATTACCTCAGCGCGGTCCAGGACCTTGGCCAACTGGTGGGCTTCAAGGTGATCGAGGAGGCCGGGCCGGCATAGCCCGGATTGTTCACTGTAGGGTGGGACAAGGTCGCGCGAATCATGGTGGGCCGTCGCAAACCGGGCAACCCTCAATTCCGGATCAACGCCAAAACGGCAGTGGACCGCGACCGCAGGCCCACCAGCACATCGGTTTGCTTGTCCCACCCTACAGGAGCATCTGGCTCCCAGACTTGCGAAAGGTCATTTGGAACAATGAAACGAGTTATTCTCAGTGTCGCTGGGGCGTGCGTCGTGGCCAGTCTCTCTGGCTGCGCGCCGCGCGACCCACAGGCGAATCTGAAGTGGCATATCGATAAGGTTATTCGTGCGAACAAGAGTGGTAAAGCGGTGGTATGCCAGGCTAAGGATGAAACGGAGGCATACCACATTATGTCGAGAGCAGACAGGGAATCGTACGGGAAACCGTTCTGGGCGGTTCGCGCACGATTGAGAGAACTCGCCGATAGCGGCACGAAATGGTATCGAACTGGATTTGTACTCGATGACCACTACGAGTGTGCGGTCACGAAGTCGGATTTGCCAACGACGCCGTACACGGCGGAAGTGGCGGTAACCTATAAGGAGTTGTTCACCAAGCTCTGCAAAACCAAGGAGGAAGCCGAAAGAGCAACACTTTCCGATTGGTCGGATGGCGGCTGCAGGCTTGCCTATGTCTATGAGAATAACCAGTGGACGCTTAAACCGTCGCCGATCTTGGCGGACGCCTGTGCGGTAGGTGACTTGTTCGAATTCAATAAGAAGAAATAGAAAACTGTCAACGTCTCACCGCTACCGGTGAGCCCCGCGTTACGTGGCGCTGCGGCCTTCCTGGAGAAGCCGCAACGGCTCAGCGCGGCCGATCCGAACCGCCGGCCACAAGGACGCTGCCAGGCACAATGCGAGCGTGGCCGAGAGGGCGGCCGCCAGTTTGCCCCAGGGCACGACCAGCGGCGTAGCAAGCCCCCCGAAGAAGCTGGCGTGCTGGGAAATCCCCGTGCCGCACCAGCCGGCCATCAGGCCGAACGAAAGACTGAGGATACACGCCACCAGGCCGATCAAGAGACCTTCGGCAAGGATCATCCGCGCCAGGGCCCAGCGCGTCACCCCAAGGGCCCGCAGGACGCCCAAGTCCCAACGTCGGACACGGACTGAGGTCACGATCGAAGTGGTCAGGCACGACGCAAGACCGGCCCTGCTTGAGCCGGACGATTGCTTCTTCGCGCGTGCCTTGCACGAACTCCGCCCCCACCAGCGGCCGCCGACCAGGAGTACCTGGCGCCCGGCCGAACGCCACTTGCGGATCGAGCCCGATCATCAACACGTTGTCCTGCCGCGTGACCGAACTTCCCTTCCGGCTCCCGGTAATGTCTTCGGCCAGGCGGGGTTGCTCGACGGCCACAGGGAGGCACTGTTCGGCAACAACTCCCGGCATGCGGCGCACGGTGTCGATTTCCGCGTCGGGCAGCCCGCCCGACTGGAGCGTCACGAACATGTCCGGCGCCCAGTCGCCCGGCTTGAACGGTTGCAGCATCGAATAGCCCCAAATCACCGTCGTCGCGTACAGCCCCAGTCCGATGCTCATGGCGAGCACCGTGCCCAGCGTGCGCCATAAGTTGCTGCTGAGCTGGGCCCGCAGGAGCCGCGGCTCCAGACACATGCACCGGGCGAGCCACGGCCCGATCGCCGCTTCCGTGGCAATCACGGCCAGCGGGGCCAACAACAGGAAGCCGATGGCCATGCCCATGCAGCCCAGGGCCATGTAGATGCCGTAGCGGGCTGTCTCGCGCATGGGCACGACGTAGACGAGCAACGGATTGACGGCGACGAATACCACTCCGAAAGCACCGGTCTTCATCCACGTTCGCAAAGCGGGTAGTTGATGGCGGCGCGGCGACATGGCCTCCAGCGGTTGAACCCTCGTCGCCTGCCAAGCGGGCAGGATCGCGGCCGCCAACGACCCGCCCACCGCCGCGACGCCCGTCAGCAATACACACCAACCGCCCAACGTCGCCCCTTGCTGAAACAGTTCGGGCCGGGCATGGCCGGCGATAGCCAGGAGGCCCCAGCCGGCGATCAGGCCGCCGGCCCAACCGATTAGCGCCAGCACAAGGCCTTCGGCGGCAATCACCCGAGCCACCTGGAATCGAGTCAGCCCGACGGCGCGCATGATGGCGAACTGCCGGACGCGTTCACTGACGCCCATGCTCAGGGTGGTGAAAATAATGAACAGCGCGGCCAGCAGCGACATTCCGGTGGCGGCCCATGCCTGCCGCCGGGCGTTGCTGGCCAGCGTGGCTTCCGCCATCGCGTTCTGGATGTCTTGCACGCCTAGCAAGAGCGTGGGCGGCCTGGCCCCGAGGACCTGCGGCAGCCACCGTGCGCGGAATGCGGCGATTTCCTCGCCCGGGTGGAGCTTGATGTTCACGAGGTTGATTTTGCCCGCCTGGCGGGTGATCTTTTCGGCCAGGGCCAGCGGCACGTAGAGTGCCGACGAGGCTGGGCCGAGCGTCGGGCCGGTTGCCGACGTTTTATCCACCGTCGGCGCGGAAGACACCTGCGCAACGATGCCGACGATCGTCAGGCGGTACTCCTTCGTGCCGAGGATGACGAGCAGCTCATCTCCAAGCCCCACCTGGAGCTTTTCAGCAGACTGATTGCTGATCGCCGTCTCGCGGAGCGCCGGGTCGCGCGTATCGATCCAGCGCCCTGGAGGAGCGGGTAAGGCGGCGCGGCCGAGTTCATGCCGACGAGCTTGGGGCGGTCCGGGGCGCGCCGTGCGGCGGCCCGCCTTGGCTCGACCCCGCTGCGGAAGTGCCGCTGCCGACCGGGTCCGCATCCAGCGGTCTGTCGGGCTTGACGCGGACCGTCCATTGCAGTGCCGGCTCCCACTGGGCAATGGCGGCGTCCTTGCGCATGGCGTCGAGCAGTTCCGCGGGAAGCAACGTGTCTTCCGCCGAATCGGGCAGGAGAAAGAGATCGTAGCGGCCCAGGTACTCGCTCGCCTTGCCGCCGAACTGGCCGACCAGCGCGTCGTAGCCGCTGACGACCCAGACGACGACGCATGCCGAGGCAATCGTCGCCAGCGAGGTCAAAAACATCCGCGCCGGATGCCGCCAGGCGTAGGCCAGGGCCAGCTTTCCGCCGACCATGGGTACATGGCGCCCGCTCATCGCTCCCCCTCCGCCGCGACCCGGAGTACCGGGTGCCCCGCCGTGGGCCCGACGATATCCTGATAATGGGCCGCCAGGCGGTGGGCGTCGCAGAAGTCGGACGTCTTGAACTCGGTGAGGATGCGGCCGTCCTTGAGCACGACGATCCGCTCGGCCCAGACAGCCACCGCCAGCTCGTGGGTCACGACGACGACCGTCCGGCCTTGCTCCGCGCACAACTCTTTCAGCAGACGGCAGATCCCCTGGCCAGTGATCGAGTCGAGGCTGCCTGTCGGTTCGTCGGCCAGCAGGACGGCCGGCTCTGTGACGACGGCCCGGGCGATCGCGACTCGCTGCTGTTCGCCGCCGCTCAAGGCGTCGGGCGGATGGCGCAGCCGGTCGGCTATCTTCAGCCGCACGAGCAAATCGTGAAGCCGAGCATCCGCGGGCGCCCGCGCCCGTCGGCCAAAAGAGGCAGAAGGATGTTATCCTGGGCGGTGAGCGTGGGAATCAGATTGAACGCCTGGAAGACCAGCCCGATATGACGGCGGCGAAATATCGTGCGGGCGCGGTCGGGCATGGCGGCCAAGTCCCGGCCGGCGACGAGAACCCGGCCGGCGTCGGGCAGGGCAAGGCCGGCCATCAGGTGCAACAACGTGCTCTTGCCCGATCCGCTGGCCCCCATCACGGCCACAAACTCGCCCGGCCCGACCGTGAGCCGGACATCCTGGAGGGCGTGAACGACCGTATCGCCCTGCCGAAACCGCTTCGTCACGTTCTCGACCACGAGCGGGTAAGAGGAGGGTGTGGTGGATTCGCTCATGTCGGTTGCGTCAAGGGTTGACTAAATGGAGTTGCGTGATTCCCGGAGGCGTCCGATGTAGGGTGGGCCGAGTTCTACGAGTCCCACCATTTTCGGCTTCTTTGTTGGTGGGACTCGTAGAACTCGGCCCACCCTACGGAACGCGTGCTCGCGAGCCTACTGGAATCGTGCAATTCCATTTAAGGCTTGACCGTATGCGGCTTGCAATAGGAAAGGGCCAACAGGCTGAAGGCCGTGGCCAGGTTGGCGTCACCCTCCATCCAACGATCGTTGGTGTTGACCCAGGAGCCATTTTTCTGCTGCCGCCGGGCCAGCTCCTCGGTCAACTCGCGCCTCCAGTCGTGTTTCACGCCCTTGGCATCCTCGATTTCGTCGAGACCCAGGGCGTCGAGCGTCTTCGCGAAGGTGAGGTAGTAATAGAACAGCCCGGCATCGCCCAGGCCGGGATTGCTCTTCAGATCGTAGTTCTTGCGGATCCACTCGACCGCCGCTTTGACCCGCGGGTCATCCTTGGTCAGGCCGGCGTAGATCATGCTCTTCAACCCGGAATAGGTCATCGAGCCGTAGCTTCGCAGGCCGCCGTTGGCGGTCTGGCGGTCCGTGTCCTGTTGATTGAGGGTCGGGTTGTAATAGAACCCGCCGTCGTTTACCTTGGCAGCGTAGGGGGTAGTGTTGTGCTCGCTTTCGAGGTTCTGGCACCGCGAGACGAAGACCAGGGCCCGCTGCATGGCCTCGTCCTCCGGGCCATTGCCAGCGGCCTTCAGGGCGTCGACCAGAAAGGCGGTGTTCGAGAGGTCCGGGCCTGACTTGGGGCCGTAGCCCACGCCGCCGTAAGCCGTGTCGGACTTGTCCTTGCCCCGTTTCTCCTCCCATCGGCTACCGCGAATAGCACCAAGTCTACAAGACGAATGCCTGCGGCTCAATCCTATTACCGCGGCATGAAAGTTGGTCACTTCTGTAGGCCGGAACAAGCTTGCGCGGTTCCGGCATTGGTTTGCGTTGCGGCGATCAATTGCCGGAACTGCGCAGGCTTGTTCCGGCCTACGTGATAATCTTTTATGCCGTGGTAATACTGCCGAACCTGCTTGACGGCCTCGCCCATGAGGTCGCGATCGATGTCGTGGACGTCGATCGGCTGGCCGACTCCCCGCAGCATGGTAAGCGTCAGCCGACCGCCAAGATGCTGCCGGAATTCCTCCAGGCCGGAGAGTAACTGCGGCAGATCGCCGAGTTGCGGATGGTCCAAAGCAAATCCCAACCGGGCGAGACAAGTCATCACGCGATGTGCGACATCGCGATCCAGGCCGAGAGCCAGGGAAGCATAGGCCGTGTCGATGGCGATGCCCATCGCAACGGCTTCGCCGTGCCGCAGCGCAAAGCCGGTCATTGCTTCCAGTTTGTGCGCAGACCAGTGGCCGAAATCCAGCGGGCGGGCTTGGAGCATTTCCAGTGGATCGCCGCCGTGGGCAATGTGTTCCAGGTGCAACTCGGCCGAGCGGCGAATGATGGGCAGACAGACCGACATGTCGCGGCGGCGAATCCGGGCGGAATCCTTGCAGATCTCCTCGAACAGCCCGGGGTCCTTCAGCAAAGAAACTTTGACCGCCTCGGAAAACCCTGCCAGGAAATCGCGCCCGGGCAGGGTCTCCAGCATGCGGGCGTCGTTAATCACCGCCCAAGGCACCGCGAAGGTTCCCAGCCAGTTCTTCGTGCCGAAGAGATTGACGCCATTTTTCACCCCAACCCCGGAGTCGGCTTGAGCGAGCGTGGTTGTGGGCAATCGGACCAACCGCAGGCCGCGATGGGCAATCGCGGCCGCGAATCCCACGGCATCCAGGACCGCACCGCCGCCAATGACCACAACATAGCTGCATCGATCCAGTCGGGCTGCGTGGAACTCCGACAGCATCGGTTGGATTCCATGAATGTCGTTCTTCACGGCTTCGCCGCCGGGAACGATGCGAGGCGGTCCCGTAAGGATCAGCCGGTGTGCATACTCGGCGGCAAAGCCGCGAATCTTGTCCGGCAATTCAGGCTGGGCCGCGGCAACGTTGGCATCCAACCAGAATTGCATCCGCGCAGCCTGGCCATCTGTTGAAGCCAGCAGATCTGCGAGAATCTGCCGGTCGCCCCCGAGAATATCCCGTGTGAACCGCAGCCGCTGAACCAGTGGTGCGGCAAACGGAACATCGTTCGAAGCAGATCTCCAGGAATCATCCATCTTTTTTGTGCAGCCGGCTGGGAACAGCAAGCAGTTGGCAAGGTTACGATCAAGGCCAGCGTCGCGGCATTGCCCTCTTGCAACCATTGTACCATTTGCGACACGCTAACCGAAGAGCTTCAAGTATCCGGCAAGTCAGGCGATGCTCCCTTCAAGAGCATGTCGTCCCGTCTGCAGAGAAGTCGAAAAATTCGACTCGCGTGTCGATTATTGCGACACGCTCCCAACGCTTGCGTTGTGGCCTGCCGGCCAGCGGCAGAAATGTCGCGGCGTTCCCCGGTACTATTCGAGCGGGTGGGCCTTCAGGAGTTCTGCGGGTTTCCAGAAGATGCTGCGGTCCTTGGTGGCTTCGCGGACTTTGCCCACCGTCGCCGGCAGCACGGGGTCGGCCTTGTTGCTCCAAGAGTTGCGCACGTAGGTCAGTACGGCGGCGAGCTCCTCATCGTCGAGCAGGAAGCGGAAGGGCGTCATGGGCGGAATCCCTTTGGCCGGATCGTAAGTCTTGCCTTTGACCTCGATGGGACCCCAGAGGCCGTTGAGGGCCAGTTTGATGAGGCGTTCCTGGTTGCCAGTGGCCCACGGGCTGCCGTCAAGCGGCGGATAGACCGTGGCAAGGCCGGCGCCCGTGGGTTGATGGCAGGTGGCGCAGTGGCCATCCCGTGCGAAGACGGAGGCCCCGAGGGTGTAGAGCCTGGCGGCATCCCCGGTCAGGTGGGCGGGCACATTGACCACGACCTTGGCGGAAGCATGCTCGACGATACTGGCCATCTTGCCCTGGGTGGGATCGGCAGGGCCCCAGAGATGCTTCACGGTCGCGGCAGCGATCCTGGCGTGGGGTTCGGGCGAGTTGAGCACTACCTCGAGCAGGGCCGGGTCCCGCACGTTGTGCTGCTGGTGCAGCCAAAGCGCCTCGAGCAGCGCATGGGCGTCCGCGGGCTTCTCGGGATCGAACTGTTTCATCCATTGGCGGGTGGCGGCGATGACCTCCTTCGAATCGCGGCCGCTGAGCTCGACACGGGTCCGCTGGCGCACGCCGTCCACCGGGTTCTTGAGGTTCTCCAGCAGGGCCGGGATAGGCTGGCCCGCGATGGCGACTTTCTTCTGCAAGGGGCGGCCCTTGTAAACCATGCGGTAGATCCGGCCGTGCGAGTGGTCGCGGTAGGGATCGCGGATGCTGTGCTGCATGTGGCCGATGATGGCGTTTTGCCAATCGGCGATGTAGAGCGCGCTGTCCGCGCCGAACACGGCGCTCGTGGGACGGAAGTTCTTGTCGTCGCTGCGGAGGAAATCCGCGGTGGGAGTGCCCCAGATCTGGCCGCGCTCGAAGTTCTTGCCGTTCAGCCGGAATCCGTCGCGATGGAGCTGGTAGCGCTTGATGCCGAGGTAACCGATGACGTTGAGGACGAGGAAATCCTGCTGCATCTCCGGGGGGAAGTTGTCGCTGGAAATGATGGCGTCGCCAGGCACGGGGCGGCACTCGGTGTTGACCAACGGGTACATTCGAAAACCATTGCCTTCGGGGCGGACTTGGAAGGAAGCCCCGCCGGTGCCGTCGTTGGCGAACTGGTAGCCCCAGTAGTCGAAGGCCGTGCCGTGGGCGTTGGGGCCGTTGTCGGCGTGGAAGGATATGGTGTAGCAGCGGGGGTCAAAGCGGTACATCCCGGCCTGCCCGGTGTGCAGGGCCGATCCCCAAGGGTGTTCGAAGGCGTTGTGCATGAAGATGCCGCTCTGCCAGTAGATGGCGCCGTCCGGGCCGTAGATCAAGTTGTTGGCCGAATGGTGGGTATCGGCCGAGTCGATGCCCTGCAAAAGCACGTATCTGGCATCCGCCTTGTCGTCGCCATGCGTGTCCTTGAGGAAGAGGATGTTCGGCATGGAAGTGACGATCACCCCGCTGTTCCAAAACTCGAAGCCGAGCGGGTTGTTCACCTTGGCAAACTCCACGGCCTTGTCGGCAACTCCGCTGCCGTTGCTGTCGGTCAGGATCAGCAGGCTGTCGTTCATGGGCTTGAGCGGTTCCCATTTGGGATAGGTGCCCCAACAGGCGACCCACAGGCGGCCCTTGGCGTCGACCTGCATCTGCACCGGGTTGACCAGCGCGGGAAAGCGGGTCTCGTCGGCGAACAGTGTGATCTCAAAGCCCTCGGGGACCTTGATCTTGGCGAGGCTTTCCTTCGGACTCAGATAATCCGAGGGCTCCTTCGGGTGATCGGTGCTCTTGGTCTTGTTGTCGAGGTTGGAAATGACTTCCAGCGGCGGGGGAACATTGCCGTCGGAAACCGTGTAGTTGTGGCCGGCGGCGACGGCCCAGATCTTGCGATCGCGGTTGGCCGTCATGACGTCCAGCATCTTGAGTTCCTGCATCAGCACTTCGGCATTCGACTGGTTATTCACGTAGCGGAGGCCGGAGCGGCTGCCCCAGATATCATTGCCGTCCGGGGCGCGGTAACGGCAGTGCCAATGGTAGTCCTTGTCCAGGACCGCCTGGCGCAGGGGCTCCAGGCTCGCGTCGGCGATTGCCGTCTGGCCGACTATCTCGCTGGCGATGATCTCGCCGATCTGCCGGTTCCCCTCGGGCAGGAGGTGTACGCCATTGAGGGTGAGCGGGGTCGTGGCTAGCGCATAGTAAGCCTGGGAGTTGGAAAAAAGATCGACGAAGGCCACCCGTTTTTCCTGCGCGACCTGTTGCATCGCGGCGGTGTACAGGGCGAGGTTCACGTTGTTGGCGGCGCCGTTGGGAAGATTCGGGCTCTTGAGATTCTCATGGGCGATGGGGGAGAACAGCACGATGCGAGGTGCGGATTTGCCGTTGAATTGCACGCCGCGGTACTTGTCGATCATCGCGCCCAAGTCGTTCTTGAACTTGGCGACGCCGCCTTCACCGGCGAAAGACTCGTTGTAGCCGAAGTAGGCGAAGATGACATCCGCCTTGCAGAGCTTGAGGTAATCTTCGGGGGAGGCGAATCCCTCTTGGCGCGGGCGGGAGGTCACGGTGTCGCCCGTGAAGGCCAGGTTGCGGAAGACGAGTTTCTTCTCCGGCAACTTGCTTTGAATGAGGGTTTCCACCCATCCGTCGTGCTGCATCCGGTTGGCCAGGCCGTTGCCGATTTCACAGATCACATCGTTTTCATGCAACTCCACTACGGGGACTGTGGCGGTGTGATGATAAGCAACCAGGGGCGGTTGGGGCGTTGCCGGGGCGGCCATCAGGCCGGTTGACGGGGCGGGCATCAGGAAATAGGCGCCGATTGGCACGACCAGCAGAATGGCGACCGGCAACATCAGCAGAAGTGCGGGGACGACGCGGGCAGGGGCCAGAAGCTTCATGTTCGCTCTAGGTAATAATCCCAAATGGAGTTGTGAAAATAATAATAGCGCGGACTGTCACAAACGTCAATCATGTCACCAATAAGACGTATGCGACAATTGGTGCCCGAGGGACTGCGCAGTGACAGACAGTAGAGAAACCTTGTTGGCCGTCAATCACATGTTCGTCGCAGTTTGTGCCCCGTTGCGTTTGCGGAAGCTGACCGAGAAGCCGTCGTGCATCGAGAGGCTCAGCACCACGTGCAGCAACTCGGCGTGCTTGGAGACCATGTCCAGGTACGGCTGCATGGCTTGCTTCGACGTGATCGCATTGTGCAACAGGATGAAGCCGCCAGGCCGCAGTTTCGGGAAGACGGTTCGGAAATAATCCAATTCGTTTCCTTTTTCCGCATCGAGGAAGACCAGGTCCAGCGGTCCCGCGACGGTCTTGGCGACCTTGTGGGCATCGCCCTCCAGGACCGTGATGCGGTCCGCCAGTCCCGCCCTTGTGAAGTTGCCGCGGGCTTCTTTGACGCGATCCGGGCTAATGTCGATGGTGACCAGCTTGCCGCCGGTCTGTTCCAGGCCCAGACCGAGCCAGATGCCGGAATACCCGCGGAACGTGCCGACTTCGAGCACGTGTTTGGCGGCCGTCACGTGCACTATCAAGTGAAGGAACTCGCCGTCGCAGCGGGGCACGTCGATACTGCGATGAGCTTCCAACTCGGCCATCAGCCGATCGCGGGCAGCCTGGAGATCGGCCGGCACGCTGCGGCCCGTCGCCTCGGCGGCCGACAAGCCGGCCGCCTGGCCGGCCATTGCCAGCAGTCCCATCGTTCCGCAGGCCGTACCCAGAAACCTTCGACGCTGCAGCATATCCGCATCCATTGGAATTCTCCTGTAGCTAAAATGCCTCAAACCGGCAGTCTACAAGCTGTGGCAAGCGAGGTCAATAAGCCCAAGCATCGTGCCGGCCCAGCGCTCGTAGTTCCGCCTTTCGGCGGTTGGCGGCGTGCGAACCGGCTAAAGCCGGGACTACAAGCGGTGCATTGCAGTTCGCGGCGCATTATAATGACCAACGCGACTAAGGAGACTACCTTATGCCCGCAGCAAGACCACCCTCCCCATCGTCGCCAGTCCGTGCGGGATTCACCAAACTGGAGAGAAAACCATGAGCCATCGTACGAATCGTCGTCAGTTTTTGCGAAGTACCGGCCTGGCCGGTGTCGGTTTCTGGCTGGCCTCGTCGGCCAAGGCCGGCACAGGGCCCAATGACAAGATCCATATCGGCGTGATCGGCGCCGGCGGCCGTGGCGCTGCGAACACCGGGGAGGTCCTGGCCGATCGCGGCGTCCAAATCGTCGCCCTCTGCGACGTCAACGAACAGAACCTCGAACAGGCGGCAACTGCGCGTCGCCGCCGCGGCCAACCAGCCCCGCAATATTCATCGCTATAGCGACTGGCGAAAACTGCTGGACCAGCAGGACATCGATGCTGTGATCGTCAGCACGCCCGACCACCACCATGCCCTGGCCTCCGTGGCGGCCATGCGGCGCGGCAAGCACGTCTATTGCGAGAAGCCGCTGGCCCATTCGGTCCACGAGGCCCGCACGGTCCGCGAGACGTTCAACCAGACCAAGGTTGCCACGCAGATGGGCACGCAGATCCACGCCACGGACAACTATCGGCGCGTGGTCGAGTGCATCCAGTCGGGCGTGATCGGGGCCGTCAAGGAGGTCCACGTGTGGTGCAACCGCGTCGGTTTCCCGCCGGGCCGCACCCGCCCCACCGACACTCCGCCCGTGCCCAAGCACATCAACTGGGACCTGTGGCTTGGCCCGGCCCCCGAGCGTCCCTATCATCCCAGTTATTTCGGCGGCTGCACGACCTGGGAACAGTGGTGGGATTTCGGCAACGGTTGCCTGGGCGACATGGGCAGCCACCTGATCGACCTGCCCTTCTGGGCGTTGAAGTTGCGGGAGCCCAGCACGGTGGAGGCCAGCGGCGCCTACCGCAGCACGGAGACCTATCCGCAATGGCTGACCGTCCGCTGGGAACATCCGGCCACCGCGGAGCGGCCGGGCCTGGCCCTGACCTGGTACGACGGGGGCAAGTATCCGCCGTCGCCGCCCGGCATCAACCTGACCCAGTGGGGCATCGGCGCGTTGTTCGTCGGCGAAAAGGGACAACTCGTGGCCGACTACGGGCGGAAGGTCCTCCTGCCAGCCGAGAAGTTCAAGGATCTCAAACCAGCCAAGCCGACGATTCCTCCCTCGCTGGGCCATTACGCGGAGTGGCTGCTCGGATGCCGGACCGGCGCGGCGACACTTTGCAACTTCGACTACTCCGGCATGCTCGTCGAGCACAACCTGCTCGGCACGGTCGCCCTCCGCGTGGGCAAGAAGCTGACCTGGGACGCGGCCGCGATGAAAGCCGCCGGCTGCCCCGAAGCCGATCCGTTCATTCGCCGACAGTACCGCAAAGGCTGGACAATTTGAGGTCGGCATCCTCAAGAAAATCCGCACGGCCCGCAAACAGTCGTGGCTGCTCGTGCCCGATCAATCGGTTTTTGCATCCGCCGGACGCGCCGACGGAGACGTGCTGCACCTGGCCGCCCGCCACCAGGGCGGCCAGTGGCCCGTGCTCTACCTGGCCGATCGTGCGATTTTCCAATCCTCCTCGTTGCCGCTAGTTCCTGTCTGCATCTTAGGGCGAGACCTTGGCCAGCACAAGGTCGCGCAGTTGCTTGCGTAGCCGCGCCAACGGGGATAAACTAAATAGGCCATACGGAGACCACACTATGTTTGCTCGTCATCGCTATCGATGCCTTACCGTCCTTGTGGCCCTTGCCGCGTCGCTGTGCGCGGCCAAGGCCAAGGCCATGATCAATCCCCATTTCACACCGATCCACCTGGTGAAGCAGGCGACGTTGATCTTGTCGGTCGACCTCAAGCAGGGGCCATCCAAGAACCAGTACGTCGCCACGATCCGAGAAGTGCTCAAAGGCAAGACGGAACTGAAGTCGCTCCGCTTGGACCTCTCCAAGGCAACCGAGAGCCAGCACGCCGACGCCCTCCGCAACCTGGCGGCCGCCGCGAAGCCGGCGCTGTTCTTTGCGGGCGAGTTCGCCGAGGAACAGAGCGGCCAGGGCGGCGAAGCCCCCCAAAGCCGCGGTCTTCTGCACGTCTCCGGCCAATGGGCGGAATTCAACGGCGGCCAGGACGGCGCCTGGGCTCTGAACCAGATCGACAAAAAGAGCGACGGTACATGGGCCGGCGGCACGGACATGCTCCGCCGGGCCGTGGACTATATCCTCCAAGACGACGACCCGGAAGTGCCGGTAACCGAGGGCGTTTCCTGGAGCAGCGAGCCGAAGAAAATCGCTACGCTCAGCGGCAGAATCAGGGCCGTGCGGCCGATCGACCTGGCCGGCGACGGCAGGTTGCTGCTCTTCGTCGCGCGGGACCAGGGCGACCACTTGCTGGTCTGTGACGCGAAGAGCAGGAACTTCACCGACGTCACCGCCGCCCGCCGCTTGCAGTCGAAGTCGCAGGCCTTTGCGTGGGGCGATTTCGACGGCAAAGGCCGGCTAGACCTGATCTCCTTCGACGGCAAGACCCTTTCTCTCCACGCGCAACAGGCCGACGGCACGTTCCGAGGCGCGGGAACTGGATCTTGCCCGTGCACTGGAAAACGGGTGCATCGGGCTATCGGCGCTGGATTGCGGAACCACAGGGAAATCCGGCCTGCTGGTCAGCACCAACTCCTGGCCCGTGCTCGTCTCGTTCGCTGCCGGCGGCAAGCCGTCGTTCTCCACGTTGGCGGCCACGGAAGACGATCTGAAGAAACTCGGCCCGGCAGGGCCATGCCTGGTGGCCGATTTCGACGGCGACGGCGCCGCAGATGTCCTCGTGCCGTTTGCCGCGGGTAGCGTGCTGTTCCGCGGCCTCACGGCGGGCAAGTTCGCACCAGGCGCCGCGTGCGCGGTAAAACTCGGCGCCGGCCCGTCGGCCGCGTGCGTGGCCGACTTCGACGGCGACGGCCGCTTCGATGTGCTTTGCGTCGGCAGCGACGGCATCGGACTCTGGCAGAACGACGGCGACGGCAAGTTCACGGAAACCCTGTGCCTCTCGGGCGAAATCGCCTACATCGGCAAGCCTGGCGGAATCGACTGCCAGGCCGGCGACATCAACAACGACGGCCGCCAGGATGCCCTGATCGCCTACGCCGCCATGGGCCCGCAACTTTTTTTCAACCGCGGCTACCGCAGTTTCGGCCATGCCCACACGCTGGACCTGACTGAGCAATTTTTCCCCGCGGCGAAGCAGGGCGGGCAGTCGGCATGCCTCGGCGATTTCGACGGCGACGGCGCGCAGGACATGGTGCTGGCCCTAACCAACGGCGAGATCTGGATCTTCTACCGCGAGAATGACGACCATGAGGCCCGCAGCGTTGTTGCGGCCCTGCCTGTCGGCGGCCCGTGCAAGGGACCGGTGGCCGTGACGGGCTGGATCGGGAAACGCTGTCTGGGGGCCTGGAACGTCTTGCCCGGCGCCAGCCAGGCATTTTTCGGCCGCAGGGAAGCGGGCCCCGTTACGCTCAAGTGGCGACTGCCCGGCGCCCAGGAACAGCAAAAGGAGGTCGTCGTGGAAAAGGAGACGGCCCGGGTGGAAATCAAGTAGCGATCGTAGGGTAGGCCGACGGGCACCGTGCGCAGCAAGGTCGGCGAGTCCCACCAAGAGAAACGCCGGAAGATGGTGGGACTCGTTTTACTCGGCCCACCCTACGTCTCAGCGAAGGAGATTCATCATGCCGAAGGCCATTCGGCTCATACTTGTGCTTGCATTCCGGTTTGCCGGACTGTTCGCTTGCATGTCGCCGGCGGCCGCGTGCGCCGCCCCGCCTGCTGAGATCGCCAAAGGGCCGGTGACCATCCTCGACGGCAGCGGCACGTGGCGCGTACTTCACGCTTGGAACGCACCGCTGGTACAGACTTTCGCCGGGCTCCAAGAGCGGCGCAACCGCAGCAGCCGGTCCGAGCCGGTCGAGCGGCCGGGGTTCCGCTTCCTGACCGCCGCCCCAGCCGCCGGTTGGACGACAACTGCTTTCGACGACACGGCCTGGCCGCGGCGGCATTTCTTCGCCAAGTACAGCAATGGCGAATCCGACGAGCGGGCGGGCGGCGGCAGCGCCTCGCCCTATCTCCGGCTGCTTTGCCTGCGGGGCAAGTTCACCGTGAGCGACACGGCCACGGTTGGCCCGTTGTGGCTGACGCTGGCCTATCGCGGCGGACTGATCGTGCATGTCAACGGCCGGGAAATCGGTCGGGGGCACATGCCTCCCGGCAAGAGCGAATCGGGCGCTCCGGCGGAGATTTATCCCCGGCAGGTCTATCTCAAGGACAACGGCAAACCGTGGCACTGGTACCAGGACCAGGACCTCATCCGCAAAGAGGTCTATCCGCTGCGGGTGAGGCGATTGGAGAAACTGCCCATCCCGGCGGACCTGTTGCAGAAGGGAACGAACGTGCTGGCCGTGGAAATCCACGCGGCGCCGTATCCCGAGGCGTTCCAAAAAGCCATTCCGGATTGGTCCACCTGCGGCCTTGTGGAGTTGCACTTGAAGGCCGAACACACGCGAGGTTTGGTACCCAACGTCGTCCGGCCCACGGGGGTCCAAGTATGGAATACCTCGACGGCCGAACAGGTCTTCGACACATGCTGGGGGGACCCCCACGAACCGCTCAAGCCGCTTTCCCTGGCCGGTCCGCGGAACGGGGTCTGCTCGGCGCGAGTTGTCGTGAGCAGCGACCGGCCGTTGAAAAACGTGCGTGCCACGCTTGACGGTCTCCGGGGCCTCGATCACGCCGCGATCCCGGAAACCGCCGTGAAAGTGTGGTACGGCCGGTTCGACGCCGCGCGGGAGGCGCGTTGGGGAGGCGCCAGCGATCGCGGCGCCATGCAGTGGGGTTCACTCGCCCGGCGGCGCGATGATGCCCTCCTGGGCTCGCCCCCGGAGGAGGTGCCCCTCAGCAAGAAGGAAATGCCGCGGGGAGCCCCTGAGGACCGCCTGGCCGACGGCCTGCCTCCGACGCTCGTAGACGGCGCTCTGGTGCCGGTGTGGTTGCTCGTCGAAATACCGAAGGATGCGACTGCCGGCCAGTACCGCGGAACGCTGACGATCACCGCCGATGGCCGGCAGGTTGCCAAGACCCCGGTCGGGCTGAGAGTGATCGACTGGACGTTGCCCGATCCGGCCGAATACGCGTATTGGATGGGCATGATCCAGTCGCCGGAAGCGGTGGCGCTTACGTATGGCGTGCCCCTCTGGTCGGAGAAGCACTGCCGGCTGGTCGGCAAGAGCTTGGAATGGATTGGCAAGCTGGGCGGCAAGGTGCTGGTATCTCCCGCTGGGCGCGGAGAGCCAGTACGGAAACGCAGAATCGATGGTTTTGTGGGTCCGCGGCGCCGACGGCAAGTACACCCATGATTTCAGCCGCGTAGAGAAGTACCTGGACCTGGCCCTGAAACATGCCGGCAAGCCGCGATTCGTGGTGGCCGGCGTGTGGGACTCGTGCATGCACGTCTCGGTGCCGCAGGGGATGAAACGGGGCTATCCGCGGATCTCGGTCCTGGATCCCCGCACCGGCAAGATCACGACCGCCGATGGACCAAGGCACGGTACGTCGGAGAGCGAGGCCTTCTGGCGGCCGGTGTTGACCACGCTCCGCGACCTTCTTTCCAAGCGGGGGTTGGCCGATGCCATGCTTATCGGTTATTGCGCCGACCTCCAGCCGGACGAATCGACGGTCGGCGTCTTCCACGATATCCTTCCCGACGTCGGATGGCAGGCCACACGGCATCCGCCCGTCGCGAATGACAAATTGCCCTATCCGGGTGGCGCGGCGCCCATTCGCTACCAATCCAATGTTTGGGGCGGGTGGGACAACTGGGACCCCGCCGACCGCCGCGTGTACGGTTGGAAGCACCCGCTGAACCCCAGCCTCCGCACGTGGCTCGACCGCGGCCTGTTCGATGCCTCGCCGATTTGCCAGTTCCGGCTGGCTTGCGAGCAATCGCTGCTGGCTGAGCGGCACGGGCTGGGGCAGATCGGCGCCGACTTCTGGCCCGTGCCCGCACCGGACGGCAAGACCACTTCCACAATGGTTGGCCGGTTCCCCTCGACCAGTGAAGGGAACTTGGGCATTTACGCCGGTCAATTGCTCTACCCCGGCCCCGACGGTCCCACGCCATCGGTCCGTTACCAGATGCTGCGTGAGAACATCCAGGAGTGCGAGGCCCGCATCTTCCTGGAGAAGCTGCTCTTGGAGTCGCCCCCGCGCTTGCCGGCTGACCTGGCCGCCAAGGTGCAGGCGGTACTGGACGAGCGGACCCGTTGGCACCGCGTGTTGATGCTCGACCCGGCGCCGGAAACGTCCGTCTCGTGGCCCTATTCAGGGTGGGAGGCACGCACGGTCAAACTTTATGAGGCCGCGGCGGAGGCCGCAGGCGCAATCGCCCGCAGATAGCGAACACTGAGACACAAGGAGACACCCGATGAAACGAAACGCCCTACTGGCAAGCGTGTTGTTCTTGGTTGTGGCCCTGATCGCCGCTGGCGGCGCACAGGGCCTCGCCGGCGACTGGCCGGGCTGGCGCGGTCCGACGGGCAGCGGCACCAGCGAAGAGAAGGACCTGACCCTGAAATGGGACGGCAAGACCGGCGAAGGCGTAGTATGGAAGGCTTCGCTGGCGGGCACGACCGGCCATTCGAGCCCCATCGTCTGGGGCGATCGCGTCTTCATTACCACGGCGGTCAAGCAAACGCGAGAGCAGGACGCAGCCAAGCAAATCCCCGATCATCATCTACAACAACACCACGCCGCTCCTGATTCGGGTCGGCGGGACGGACCAGTTGATCGTTCCTGGCGGCAGCTATGGGCCGGCCCGGCTGCAGGGCCTGGACCCGGCCACCGGCGAGCCCATCTGGTGGTGCTCCGCGAACGCCTTCGGAGCATCGCCGGTCTTCGCGTCGGGGTTTGTCGTGAGCGAGGCCCCCAAGGAAACGATGATTGCCGTGGCCGCCGGCGGGACGGGCGACGTCACCAAAACGCTCGTCAAATGGGAGACTGCCAAAATCAAGTCGCCTTACTCGTCCGCCGTCGTGTGCGACAACCATGTCTACCGCGTGCATGAGCAGGGTAAACTGCGATGTTGGGATTTCACCACCGGCAAAGAGCTGTTTACCGAGCGCCTGGAAGACCTGTCGCACCTGGCCAGCCCGATCGCCGCGGCGGACAGCCGCATCTACTATGTCAGCACCGGCAAGAGCTATGTGTTGAAGGCAGGTCCGAGGCTGGAAGTCATCGGCGGCGGCAACCTGTACGGCGGCGGCAACGGTTCCTCGCCCGCGGTCTCCAACGGCCGGATCTTCGTTCGTGACTTCGAGTTCCTCTACTGCCTCGGCAAGACCCCCGCGCGTCTGACCAAGGGGGCCGCACACTGAACCGGCGTGGCCTTCGGTTCGATGGGGCCGCAAAGACGCGCACGTCGCCGACCGTCGTCCCTTCGGGGACATGAAGGAACAGGGTATAGCTGCTCTCGCCGGGCACCGTCTCCGAGGAGCCGCGCAGCGTATTCGTCGAGGCGTCCCACGACACGTCCCGGACAGACCAGGCGCCGGAGATGTGTCGCGAGGTCCCGACCAACTGCGGTCTGTACAAATCCGAGTAGGGTGGGCCGAGTTCTACGAGTCCCACCGAGAACCCGTCAAATCAAGGCCTCAAGGATGGTGGGACTCGTTTCACTCGGCCCACCCTACTCGGATGGCGACGAAGCCCCGCAGCGGCGGCGCAACGTAGTTCAGCTTCGTCGCGGGTCTTGGCATTGTCAAGCACATTCGCTCGCAAGCCGGCCACCGTCGAACTTCTTTCTTCCTTGACAGGAACCGGCAGGGGAGTTATGAATACGAATATCCCTCCGGTCTCGCCCCGCCTATGAACTACCCGCCCTTTGCCGTCATTCCGGTCCTCATCGGTCCGCTCCAGGTCCTGATTGCCCTCCTGCCCTGGATCCTGATCTCTCTGGGCGGCTTGATCGTGGGGCTGCTCAGGCCGCGGATACTGTTGATCATCGTCGTGCTGGCGGCGCTGATAATCGGGCCGATCGTGCTTGTGAAGGTGATGTTCTTTTCCGGCGGCCCGACGGCGGCAAGTGAGGAGATTTCCGGTGCGGACTGGCCGATGTTCCGGGGCGATCCGGAGCGGCGCGGCAACGGCGGGGGCGACGAACCACCCGCCGACGGCGGCCTGGTCTGGAGTTACGCCGCCGACGCAAAGACTTTTTTCGCCAGCCCCGCCGTGGTCGGCAACAGGGTCTATGTCAGCTCGGCCGACAAAGGCCCCTTGCGCGACCGCGGCGCGATCTACTGCCTCGACGCCGATTCGGGCGGGCTGGTCTGGAAGGCGGCCCCCAGCGGCTACGTCGCCACCTTTTCCTCGCCCGTTGTGGCGGGCCGGTACCTGGTCTGCGGCGAGGGGCTGCACTACACGCTCAATGCGCGGGTCTTCTGCATGGACGTGCTGCGGCAGGAGGTCCTCTGGACCTACACGACCCACGGCCACGTCGAGTCGACGCCGTGCATCGACAAGGGCCGGGTCTATGTCGGCGCCGGCGACGACGGCTACTACTGTTTCCGCATCGAGCCCGATGGGGCACCCTCTGGGTCAGGCCACGCCGTGGTGCTCTGGCACGCCCCGCACGAGCGCTGTCCCGATGCCGATACCTCGCCGGCGGTGCACGACGGTCGGGTGGTCGTCGGCTGCGGAATGCACGGCAACACTATCTGTTGCCTCGATGCCGACACCGGGGCCGAAATGTGGCGAGTTCCCACCCCGTATCCGGTGTTCGGCGCGCCCACCCTGGTCGGCGGGCGGGTCGTCGTGGGCATGGGCAACGGGAACTTCGTCGAGTCGGCCGAGGAGGTCAAACGAAAAGAACTCGACAACCTCCGCAAACAAGGCAAGACCGCCGCGGAGCTCGCCGCCGCCGAGAAGACACTCGGCCCCGCCGGCGAAGTCTGGTGCCTCGACGAGAAGACGGGTCAGGTGCTATGGAAGTTCATCGCGGGTGACGTGGTCCTGGGGGCAGTGGCCGCAGGGAAAGACCGGCTTTTTTTTGCCGCCCGCGACGGCTATGTGTACGCCCTCTCCACCGCCGGAAAAGAGCTGGGCCGCTGGAACGCCCACGCCCCGATCGTCGCCTCGCCGGCACTGAGCGGCGGAAACGTCTATGTCGTGACGGAGACCGGAAAGCTCTACGGGCTGCGGGCCGACGACCTGGAACTGGTGTGGGAAGCCACACTTGGCTTCAGCGGTCCGTTCCTCAGTTCTCCCGCGGTCGCCCGCGGCCACGTCTACGTGGGCTCGCAGCAGGACGGCCTGCTTTGCGTTGGCAAGCCGGGCAGCCGAACACAAGAGCCCTGCTGGGCCGGCGGCTTGGGGGGGCCTGGCCGCGGTGGTACGATCGACGACCAACCGCTCCCCGAGAAGGGCAAGTTCGGCTGGCGTTTCCCCAAGACCGACGACACCGAGCGGCCCCCCGATGTGCAACTGAGCGCGCCGCCCGCCTGCCTCGACGGATGGCTCTACCTCCCTCTGCACGGCGCCCGCAATGGGCTGGCCTGCCTACGGGAAGACCTCAAGAAAAGAGACGAACCCCAGGAGGCCTGGTTCGCCCCCGCAGCAAACGGGGTTTGGCTCTCGCCGGCCGCCGATGGGGCGCCCCGTACTCCCGCGGGGCACCCGAGTATTTCCGCGGGGCACCCGGGTACTCCCGGGTCGGCGGTCTTCTTCGTCGACGGGCGGAAGGGCGACGCCGGCCGCCATCTGCGCTGCGTCTCGCCTGCCGATGGCGCCCGGCGCTGGACGCTTCCTGTTGCCGCGGACGCCTCCGGCCAATTCGTCCTGCTGGACAACGGAAGTGTGCCGGCAGATCGTAGGCCGGAACAAGCGTGCGCAGTTCCGGCAACAGTGTGTGTTGGCCAAGGGGCTGCCGGAACCGACCCACTGCGTGCGTGCCCCGAGGCTTGTTCCGGCCTGCGCGGGCTGATCGCCGACGGGCCGCAGCAACTGACATGCTTCCGCGAAAATGGCGAGGTGGCCTGGCGGGCCGAGTGCGGGGCGGTCAGCGGCGTGCCGGCCGCCAGCGACGCCCTGTTGGTCGTTGCCACGGAGAGGCCGCCAGCCCTGCTCGTTCTGGATCGCCCCAGCGGCGCGACCCTCTGGCGCGTGCCCTTGGATGCGGCGCCGACCGCTCCACCGTTGGTGCGCAAGACGACCATCTACGTGGGCACGAAATCGGGCGTCGTCGCGCTTCGCCTAGTCGACGGCGAGCGAGTCTGGGAAGCCAAGAGCGGACCGCCCAGCAGCCCGCTCGTACTGGCCACGAACCGGCTGGTTTACGTCACGGCTGCCGGGGAGTTGGTCGTCGTCGGCCTGGCCGACGGCCATGTGGAGAAGACGCTTTCCGGTGCGCGGGCGGGGATCGCGCCGTTGGCCCCGCCCGGTGTGCTCCTCTACGCGGCCAAGAAGGGCCTGATGTCGTACACCATCGGCAGCGGCGAGCCGCGACTGTGGATGAACACCGAGTGGCTGGGCGACGTCAGCACGCCGCCGGTGATGGCCAATTCCCGCGTCTACTTCGCCACCGCCAAGAAAGGCCTGGTCTGCGCCAGCGCGAAGGAGGCTTCGCGATGAACGCCGACTCGCCCCACATCCGTTTCTTCGGCGTCGTGGCACCCGGTGCTCCGGGTCGCGACGCCGGCGGCCTGCCCGCGCTGGCCGAAGTGGGTGGCAAGGCCGTCAACTTGTGCAAGCTGTCGCGGGCAGAATTCCCGGTCCCGCCGGGCTTCGTCGTCACCACGCGGGCCTACCTCGGCTTCATCGGCGCAGGACGGGCTCGGCGCACAGATCGCCGAGCTCGCCGCGTCGATCGAGGATCGCGACGCGGCGATGATCGAGGCCATCTCGGCACAAATCCGCGGGCTGCTGGGCAGCCGCCGGTGCACGAATCGCTCGCCGAGGAAATCCTCCAGGCTTATCGCCGGCTGCGCGACGCCGGCGGAGAGCGGGTCGCCGTCCGCTCCTCGGCCACGGCCGAGGACCTCCCCGAGGCGAGTTTCGCCGGACAACAGGACACCTACCTGAACGTCCGCGGCGAGGAAGCGCTCCTCAAAGCGGTGCAATCCTGCTGGGGCAGCCTCTGGACGGCCAGGGCGGTGGCCTACCGCGCCCGGCAGAAGACCCCCGCCGAAGGTTTGGCCATGGCTGTCGTCGTGCAGCAAATGGTCATGGCCGACGCCGCGGGAATCCTCTTCACGGCCAACCCCGTTACCGGCGCGCGGGACGAAATCATCATCAACGCGGCATGGGGGCTGGGCGAGGCCGTCGTGGGAGGCGAGGTGACGCCGGACCACGTGGTCGTGGAAAAGGCCAGCGGCAAGATCAAGGAACTGACCGTTTCCGAGAAGACCGCCATGACCGCGATCACCGAGGAGGGGACCCGGCAGGTGGCCCTTTGCGACGGCCGCCGCCTGGCGCGGGTGCTCGGCGACGACGAAATCGCCCGCCTCGCGTCGATCGGGCGGCAGATCGAGCTGCACTATGGGGCGCCCCAGGACATCGAATGGGCGATGGTTGGCGGGCAATTCGCGGTGCTCCAGGCCCGGCCCATCCGCGGCCTGGAGGTGGCCGGCGACGTGGAGGCCGGCCGGGTCGCGGAGATCGAGCGGCTCCGCGCCCTCTCCGGCAGCCGGCGGCGGATCTGGGTGGCGCACAATCTGGGCGAAACGCTTACCGCCCCCACGCCGCTCACCTGGGACATCATCCGCCGCTTCATGAGTGGAGCGGGCGGCTTTGGCCGCTTCTACCACGACCTGGGTTACCGCCCTTCGCCCCAGGTCTGCCAAGAAGGCTTCCTCGAACTGATCGGCCAGCGGATCTACGCCGACCCGGAGCGGCTCTCCCAGATGTTCTGGGGCAATAGCCCGTTGCAGTACGATCTGGAAGCCGTGCTGACCGACAACAGCTTGCTGGACCAGGCCCCCATGAAGTTCGATCCCAACAAGGCTGGCGGCACGTTCCTCCTCAAGCTGCCCGGAATGCTCGCCGCAATGCTCCGCTCATGGCGGATTGCCAAGCGGCTGCGGAGCACGATCCGCGACCATTTCGAAAGCGCGGTCCTGCCGCCGTACCTCGATTACGTCTGCTCCAAGCGCGGCGAGGACCTTGGCGGCTTGGAGACTCCACAGGTCTGCGCCGAGCTGCGAGCACGGTGCGTCCGCGTGCTGGACGAGTTCGGCAAGGAGTCGCTCAAGCCGGGCTACTTCGGGGCCTTGGCCTTCACCGACCTGCGCCGCACGCTCGGGCAACTGCTGGGCGACGCCGAGGGCGGCCGGCTCGCATCGACGCTTACGACCGGTCTGGAGGGCGATACCACGGTCGCCCAGAACCAATTGTTGTACCGCGTTGCCCGCGGCGAGGTCGCCGTGCAGCAGTTCCTCGAGACCTACGGCCATCGCACGGCCGGCGAAATGGAGCTGGCTGAGCCGCGCTACCGCGAGGACCCGCGCCGGTTGGATTCCACCTTGCAGGCCATGCGCCGCGGCGACCGCTCGCCCGAGCAGATCCACCAGGAGCACGCCCGGCGGCGGGCGGAGGTGGAAAAAGACCTGCCCGCCGTTCTGGCCCAATGGGGCGGCAGTTCCTTCCGCGAGCCGATCGCGGCCAGTATCCGCCAGATGCAGCAACTGCTGGCCTATCGCGAATCGGGGAAGCACTACCTGATGTTGGGCTACGAGCTCGTGCGCGCGGCGATCCTCGAACTGGCTCGGCGCTGGCAGTTGGGGCGCGAGGTGTTCTTCCTCCGCCTCGAGGAACTGGAGCAGTTCGAAACCCGCCGCGAGGATCTCCTGGCGGCCACATCCCAGCGGCAGGTCCGCTGGCAGTCGCTCCAGCGGCTCGACATGCCCGCCGTAATCGACTCCGCCGAACTCCAGCAGCTCGGCCTGCCGCGCGAGTACGCCAGCGCGGCGGAGTTGAAGAGCGAAGCCGTGGCCGCCGGCCTGGCCGTCGGGACCGCCCGCGTCGTCTTCGACCCCTGCGAGCCTCGCGACCTGGGCGACGACTACATCCTGGTCTGCCCTTCCACCGATCCCGGCTGGACGCCGCTGTTCGTGCATGCCCGCGGGTTGGTCGTGGAGCGCGGCGGTGTGCTGTCGCACGGGGCGATCCTGGCCCGCGACTTCGGCATACCCGCCGTGGTCTGTCCTGGCGCCACCCAGCGCATCAAGGACGGCAGCCGACTCCGCCTGGACGGAAACCGCGGGATGATCCATTTGCTGGAGAATACGTGAACTATGCTCGCTTGGATCAACAACGCCGTCGTCGCCCTGGCCGACCCTTTGTTCAACTGGCTATTGCGCCTGCCGACCGACGTGGCCCTGGTCATCGTGGCGGTCGGTACCGCGGCCATCATCACTTTCTCCCGGCTCTTCACGACCAACCAGGATCTGCTGCGGCGATGCGACCAGGACAAGAAGCGGCTGAAGGAATTGATCCGCGCGGCGAAGCGCGAGAAGGACAAAGCAGCCGTCACGCGCTATCGCACGACGTGGAACATGATCGGGGTGACGGCGATGAAGCAGGAAGGCTGGCCGCTGCTGGCCGCGATTGTGCCCATCGCCATCCTGGGCACGTGGTGTTTCCAGCGCTTGGCCTTCGTCCCGCCGCGTGCCGGCGAGACCGTATCGGTGAATGCCTGTTTTCCCGTCTCGATGGTCGGAGAATTGGCCCACGCGGTACCCCAGGAAGGCCTGCGCGAGGTGTCGGGAGAAGACTCGGGCAACAACGGTCACTGGATCCAGGAGATCGTCAACGACGTCCCCGGCCCTGGCGGCATTGCCCGCAACGGAATCGCAACCTGGAAGATCCAGGCCAGGGCCAGGTCCGAGCCCTATATGTTGCAGATCCGCTGCAAGACCGCCACTGTGGTGAAGGAGTTGCTCGTCGGTCAAATGGTCTATTCGCCGGATGTGGAATTCTACGGCAACGACCAGCCCATCACCAGCGTGCAAATCGACATGAAGCCGGTCAAGTTGCTCGGTTTCGTGCCGGGCATCGACTGGTTGCTCGTGCCCCCGTGGCTGGTGGCGTATTTCCTCATCGCCATCCCGTCGGTCAGCCTGATCAAACGGGTGACGAGGATCTTTTGAGGCGAAGTTGGGGGAACAGCCCTCACCCTAACCCTCTCCCGGAGTCGTAGGGTGGGCCGAGTGAAACGAGTCCCACCATTTTTCGGAGTCGTTCTTGGTGGGACTCGTTTCACTCGGCCCACCCTGTCGGACAGCAGTTGGCAAGGTTACGACCAAGGCCTTGCCGCACACAGTGGACACCGCGGGGCGCTTGTGCAAGAATGGACAACCATGCGGGCCGGGATCGGTTCCAGGCCCTTGGTAATCGGTATATGTCGGATGAAAGAGGTAGACCGATGCGGTTCAAACGGCTTCTCTGGTTGTGTGTGCTGCTGCTGTGTCCGGGCGGATTGCTGGCCGCCACGGCTGGCCCGCCGCGGCAGCCCTGGTTCCCCAAGGCCCCGCCGCTGCCCAAACCGGCCGGCGAAGTGCTCCACGCGGCGACCGTCGCGGAATTGTTCCGCGCGGCCAAGGACGTGAAGCCCGGCGGCACGATCCTGCTGGCCGACGGGCATTATCCGCTCCCGCAGTTCCTCGATCTGCACACCGACAACGTCACCCTCCGCAGCGAGTCCGGCCGGCGCGACAGCGTGGTCATCGACGGCAGCCGCCCAGGGGCGCCCGGCTGGGCGAGTTGATCTGGATCTCGCGCTGCTCCGGAGTGACCATCGCCGACCTGACCATCCAGAACGTCAAGTGGAACGGCTTCAAGCTCAACTCGAACTGGGGCGTGACGAAGGTCACGATCTACAACTGTGTGATCCACAACGTCTGGCAGCGGGGCATCAAGGGCGTGGGTGTGCCCGTGAAGGACCGCGAGACGCTGCGGCCGACCGACTGCCGCGTGCAATACTGCCTCTTCTACAACGACCGTCCCAAGCAGTTCGGCGACGACGAAGCCGACACCGCCGAGACCTTCGACGGCAATTACGTGGGCGGCATGGACATCATGTACGCCAAGCGCTGGACGATCAGCGACAACGTGTTCGTGGGCATCCACGGCCGCACGCGCGAGGGTCGCGGCGCGATCTTCCTCTGGGTCGATGCCGAGGACTGCACCATCGAGCGGAACATGATCATCGACTGCGACTGCGGCATCTGCCTGGGCAACTCGCACCGCGGCGAGGATACCGCCGTCCATTGCTTCCGCTGCACCGTCCGCAACAACTTCGTCACCCGCTGCCCGGAAAATGACATCTACGCCGACTACACCCGCGACTGCAAGATCCTCTGCAACACGGTCTGCGATCCCGGCTCGCGGATGCAGCGGCTGATCCGCCTGGCACACGACAACGACGGGCTGGTGGTGGCCGACAATCTGCTCAGCGGCCGCGCAATGCAGGTCGAAAGCAAGAGTCCCATGCGGATCGAGGGCAACGTGATCAAGGACGTGACTGCCTGGCTGGTCGATCCGGCCGCCGGGAACCTGCACCTGCGGCCGGGCGCGGCCCGGGCCCTGGGTGCGGTCCAACGGCTGCCCGACGTTCCGGAGGATATCGATCGGCAGCCGCGCACGCCATCCACGGTGGTGGTGGCGCACCAACCGGCCATGTAGGAGATCAACCCGTGCGACAAGCTGCTTCCCTGCTGATCGTGCTCGTTTTGGCCTGTTTCGCAACGGGCCGCGAGTACGCCCCACGCGTGCTCTCGCCCCTGCGGGCCGATGCCTACAGCATGCGGACCTTCGCCCAGTTCCCGCGATGGCGCGGCCTCCGCGGCGACGCCCTGGCCTGGGAGGTCTATAAATACCTGGTCGATAACGGCAGCGGACTGTTCCATTGCAACGAGGTGCTCGAAGGCGACGACGCCTTGAGCGAGTACTGCAACGTCCGCGACCCCGTGAAGATCATCAACGTCTACGGCTATGCGTATTGCGGCATCCTCGGACCGACGATGGCGGGCGTCTGGGAGGACATCGGCGGTGGCCCGGCCCGCACCGTCAGCCTGCCCGGCTGCTCCCACGTCGTCGCCGAGGTCTTCTATGGCCAGAAGTGGCACTACATGGACCTGGATCTGCGGGCCGTCTTCCGCCGCCCGGACGGCGGCCTGGCCTCGCTCGCCGACGCGCGGCACGATCGCTCGCTGTGGCGGGACCGCGGGCCGCTGTTCTTCCCCGAAGATTCGCTGGACCAGCTTCGGCGGACCTACGAAACGACCCGCGTGGACAACTATCACGGCTTCAACCAGAGCGGGCACACGATGGACTACGTGCTGCGGCAGGGCGAGACGTTCACGCGCTGGTGGACGCCGCAGGGCGGGCGATGGAACCACCGTCTGGAATGGAACCGCGAGACGTGGCTGCGGCAACTCATCGAGCAGCCGCCGCGCGGTCCCAAGCCCAACCACCCCGATTTCACCATCCACAACCATGGCAACGGGCGGTTCGTCTACCGGCCGGACCTCAGCAACCGGTCGTCCGACTTCGCCGACGGGACCTACGACGCCCACAACGTGCGGCCTGCCGCCGCCGGATTGACCTTGAAAGAGCCCGGCGAGGGATACGCGATCTTCGAGGTCCGCTCGCCCTGCGTGATCGTCCCCAAGGTCGGCCCGTTGGACACGCTGGCCGGGGACCGCGAGGCCGCGCAGGTGGAGCTTGCGGCCAGCGGCGCCTCGTTGGCGCTTTCGTTGGACAACGGCCTGACGTGGCGCGACCTGCCCGCCCCGGCCGCCGCCGCGCCCATGGACTTGACCCCGCACGTCGCCGGCCGCTACGGCTACCTGCTCAAGCTTGTGCTCCGCGGGCAGCCGGGCCAGGCCCTCGTCCGCTCGCTGGCAATGACTACCTGGGTGCAGGTCGCCCCCGCTTCGCTGCCCACCCTGGCCAAGGGCACAAACCGCATGGAGTACCGCACGGGCGACCACTACGGCCTTAAGACCCGTGTGCTGGAGATTCGCTCCGAGGCCGGCAGGCCTGAGGAAACGCTGAAATACCTGGCGGGTCCGCCGGCCGACTACGACCCAGGTCGCAAGACGGACCGCATCCACGGGCCGGCCGTGGTCAAGGTCCAGGCGCCGCCGGGGACGAAGATCGCCTGGCTCACGGCCGAAGGCGCCTTTTCGACGCACCAGGGCGCGGCCGCCCGCAACACCCGCAACACCATCTCCTACGCCGTCGACAAGCCCGAGGCCTTCCGCGAGATCTACCGCGCCGCGGTCCCCACCGATACGGCGCATTGGCACACCAACGCCCATCGCGAGATCAGGCTCGACCGCCCGGCCGAGCGGGTGTACGTGCGTTACGTGGGCGATCCGGCGCTGAACAATTTCCATATCTATGCCCATTGCCTGGACGACGGCCGCGGATCGGATCGGCCGGTGACGATCACGCATCGTTGGCGCCAGCCCGACGGCCCCAAGAGCCGTACGGTGAAACTCGCGGAGCCGGGCGCCTACGAGGTGACCACCGACGCCGAGCCGGTCTGCGAGTCGATTGAAATCGCCGTGCCCAGCGACACGGTGACAGAAAAGTGATGAGAGGATTTTCAGGCCGCCGGGCCCGCCGATCGTCGCAAGTACTTGGGCGACGACGGCGTCCACTGGCGCGGCGAGGGCATGGAGATCGCCGGTCGGGCCTGGGGCAAGACGCTCGACCAGATCCGCTTCGTTGTGCGGGATCAGTAGTCCGTCTATTCTTCATCCCTCATTTCTGCAGCAGACGAGCGGCACGTGCCGCAACCAGTTGACAAGGGAGGCAATAGTCGGCCCGCGGCTCGCCTGGTGGGAACGACACCTGCTCATAGGCCGTCAGGTGCCCTTCGGCCTGATGATAGGCAACGTGGCCGTACAGGCTGAAAAGAAAGTCTTTCTTACGTCCCAGCGACCAGAGGCCATAAAGATAATCGGCCAGCGGCCAGTCGTCCAGGTGGTCGGCGAACCGCGTCATGCCGCAGAACTGCCCTCCCGCCGAGAGGCGTGCCTCGACGACCCGGTTGGCGAGGTCGGCCGGCAGAAGGCCGCTGGAGAGCAGTTCGGGCCAGTAACGGTAGTTGGTGTAGGAGGCGACGTCCGCGCCGCCCGCGAGGCGGGATGGCCTCTTCAATGGCTCGACTTGCGGAGGCAGCCACCAGTCGGACGGATCGGCGGGCCACGTCTTGCGGATGACGCGCAGCGTTTTCTCGGCCAACGCGGCGGAAACTTCTCTTGCCGTCGAGACTCCGGTCGCAGGAGAAGCCTGCTGACGCTGGCACAGATCGGCCCAGCGCCGCAGACCTTTGGCTACCCAGGCGTTGTTGTGGAAGTACCTTCCCGTGTCGTTGCGGGTGTCGGCCTCAGGCACGCCGGCGATGAGATCGCCCTTTTTGGCCGCCGCCCCGAGTTGCAGGAGAAACTCGGCCATTCGATCCAGGGCCTTGTATCCTTCCGCCCACCAGCCCGCCGACCGCTGCGCGGCGCCGCGGCCCGCTCCTCGAGCAACGCGGCCGTGTGAAGGAGTTGGCCGTACTCGCTGAGGGATGGTCCATAGTATTTGATCGTCCCATCTTCCCGCACGAAATTCGCCAGCCAATAGCGGAACAACTGCGCGGCGCGACGGCCCATGCCCCAAGCCGACAGGGCGTCGACCGCAGCAATGATCGTGGGCGGAAAGCCGTCGTGGACGTCGTGTGCATAGGTCCCCACGCCGTACTTGGGATGGTCGCCGCGAAATGTCGCGTCGATGTGGGCGAGCCCTGTCTTGACCGACAAGTCCAGAAAAGGGTGGCCCGTGTTGATCGGCGGGACCGGCTGGAGCCTCTTGATGTTTTCGGCGATCGCCTGCGGATCGAACGCCGGCCTCCCCGTGGTATGGGGGAACAGGACACGGATTCGGTCGAGGTCCGGCTGGCCCGAAATCATGCCATAGGCAGGATCTTGAAGCGCCGTCTTCCAGTCGGTCTCTGGCCGCTGACCATCAGTACATAGTGCCCGGGACATGGAAGACCGAGACCGAGCCGAGAGCATCGCGGCCGCTGAAACGGTCGTGCAGCGCCCGATGAAACCACGGCGTGTCATGTTCGATGTCACTGCCTGCTCACTTTCCCTTCCGGAATCTGCGAAAGTTTCCACGCGGTGGCCCCGAAGGCCGCCGCCTTCGGGTTCTTCGGCCGGAAATCGTTGCCCGCCGGCGCGGTCAATTGGGCATCGATGCCGTACACGCCATCGGTTTCCGCCACAGGGAGCGCCGGCCTGCTGGCCGCCGGCTGGTCCTCGCAGTACCACCAGTTGTGCGCGAAGTGAAAGGTCTCCGGCCGGGTGTGCGGGCCGATATTCACGAGTTCTCCGCCGTCGCGGCGGCGGAAGACGATGAGGTTATGCTCGAAATGCCCGTCGCTGCACGCCGGAAATCCCTGGCTGGTGTTCTCTTGGAGGATCCGCAAGACCCATTTCCGCGGCCGGTACATGGTGTTGTAGCGGACCACGGCGCCCTGCAGGCCGACATAGGCCACGCATGCCTCGCCGCCCACGAAGGTGCAGCCTTCCACGGTGACATCCTTCGCCTCATAACGGGCGCCGCGTGGCCGGAAGACCCTGGCGTCGGTCGAGCCGCCCATGTTCACGCCCCGGTCGCCCGCATCGAGGAAGAGGCAGCGGCGGACCGTGATCTGGCTCGATCCACCCTTGATCTGCGGGCCGCAGTCCTGCGAGCAGCCGGGCTTTCCCCGGAACGTGCAGCCTTCGATCAGGCCGCGATGGCAACCGACCATGTCGGGGGCTTGCCCGCCCCAGCCCTCGAGCACACAGTCGCGGACCACGAAGTCTTCCAGCCCGGAGAGCTTGATCGCGTCGTGGTTTCCCGTGGGGCCGACGCCGGAAACACGGATCTTCTCCAACACGATGTGATGGGCCGGCCTGTCGAAGTCGCCACCGTTGTCGAAGTTGATGCCGTTTTCCGACTGCCCCTCGGCGGCGATGTTCCGCAGCGTCACATAGGCGCAGGCGGCCAGGTGCAGCGACTCGCCGCCGCCGGCAAAAAGCGGCGGGTTCCGCGGATCGGCCCCTTCGATGACGATCGGCTCGCCCGCCGTGCCCGCCAGAGAGTGCAGGTAGACGCCGGGCTGGTAGCGTCCAGGGGCGATTTGCACCCGCGTGCCGGGCCGCGCACTCCGCAAAGCGGCCCGCAGAGAGGCATCGTCGGCCACCTTGATAACGTGCTCGCCAGCCAAGGTGGCCGTCTCCAGAAACAAGAACACCATGAGCGTGCAGGGCAGGGCGGTTCGCATATCAAGAACTCCCGGTTGTGCAATCAGGGTCTTCATCAAGACTACGGAGGGCCAGTATAGCACCGCCGGGATCGGCCTGGCAAGTCGCCCGGTTTTCGAGTAGGGTGGACTGAGCACGTAGGGTGGGCCGAGTGAAAGGAGTCCCACCATTCTTGATTCGTTCATGTGGCGTGTTCTTGGTGGGACTCGTAGAACTCGGCCCACCCTATGCGGATGGCGCCGAGGCCGCTTACGTCTGAATCACCGTGGACCAGCATACCGGGCCTTGTTGCCGCGGGGTTGCCTCTAGGCTATTCTGGAACTGCGCCGATCACGCGCATGGGCTACGAGTGCTTTCAACCAAATGAGGAGGCGATCATGAAACGGTTTGAGACGGTACACATGAGAAGCAGTATGATTTGCACGGTCTGCCTGTTGGTTGCCGGTGCGTCGGCCCGTGCAGCAATGCCCGCGGATGACGCCCCGCTAGGCGATGGGGTGCGTGCCGTCTGGGACCTGAAGCAGGCGTACCGCGAGGCGACACCCACCCGCGAGCGGATTTGCATCAACGGCTTGTGGCGGTGGCAGCCCGCCGAGAATGCGGATGGGGTGCCGGCTGGCCGCTGGGGCTTTTTCAAAGTTCCGGGCTGTTGGCCGGGGGCCGGCGACTACATGCAGCACGATTGCCAGACGCTCTACGCCCATCCAAGCTGGAAAGACGCGAAACTGGGAGGCCTGGCCGCGGCCTGGTACCAGCGTGAGATCAGCGTACCCAAGGAGTGGGCGGGCCGCCGCGTCACCCTTCGCCTGGAGTACCTCAATTCCAGCGCCACCGTCTTCATCGACGGGGCGAAAGCCGGCGAAGCCCAGTTCCCGGCCGGCGAAGTCGATCTCACAGCCGTCTGCCCACCTGGGAGCAAACACACGCTCAGCCTGCGGGTCGTCGCCAAGCCGCTGCGGGAAGTCATGCTCATGTTCAACGACACGAACGCGGCCCGAGGCGGCATCGGCAAGGTCGAGCGGCGGGGGTTGTGCGGTGACGTCTACCTGATCGGCGCGCCGAGGGCGGCGCGGATCGGCGACGTCAAGGTCGAGACTTCGGTGCGCAAGGGCCAGGTTACGTTCAGTGCGGCGTTGGAGAACCTGACGCCGCACACGCAATATACGCTGCGTGCCGTGATCAGCGATCACGGCCAAAAAGTCCGGGAGTTCACCGGCAAGACCTTCGAAGCCGGTGACCTCCAGAACGGCCGCTTCGAGCTGAGCGAGAAATGGAAGCCCGAAAAGCTCTGGGACCTGCACACGCCGCAAAACGTCTATGAGGCGGCGGTGTCGTTGGTTGCTCTCCCGCCCGGGGAGCGTGTACTCACGGACGGCGGGATTCAGCCTAAAGGCGGGACTACGAGCGCGGAGAAGCTCTTGGACGCCGCTTTGCCCGTGCGGTTCGGCTTCCGCGAGTTGTGGATCGACGGCCGCGACTTCTATCTCAACGGCACGCGGATCTTCCTTTCGGCGCTGCCGCTGGACAACGCCCAGGTGAGCGCCTTGACGGCCAGCTACGCGGGGGCCAAAGAGAGCCTGCTGCGGCTGAAGCGGATCGGCATCAACTTCGTCTATACCCACAACTATGGCTGCGAGCCGGGAAGCCACCTGAGCTTCGCGGAGATTCTCCGCGCGGCGGACGACGTAGGGATGCTCGTGGCCCTCTCGCAGCCCCATTTTGCCCAGTACGACTGGAAGATGCCCGCCGCGGCGGAAAGAAACGGCTACGCGCACCACGCCAGGTTCTATGCCGGCGTGGCGGGAAGCCACCCTTGCGTAGTCTTCTATGCGATGAGCCACAACGCGACCGGCTACGACGGCGACATGGACCCGGACCTGATCGACGGCATCCACGCCACGCGGAGCCAGTGGTCCGCCAATAACGTCCGGGGGGCACTGGCGGCCGAAGCGATCGTCGCCCAAATTGACCCGAGCCGCATCGTCTACCACCACTCGTCGGGCAACCTGAGCTCGATGCACACCATGAACTTCTACACGAACATGGCCCCCGCGCAGGAGCTCGACGACTGGTTCGAGCACTGGGCCGAGCAGGGAGTCAAGCCCGTGTTCACCTGCGAATACATGGTGCCGTGTACCTGGGACTTTACGATGTATCGCGGCTGGTACAAAGGGGGCCGGACCTTCGGCAACGCCCAGGTGCCGTGGGAATTCTGCATCGCGGAGTGGAGCTCGCAGTTCCTGGGCGACCGCGCCTACCGCATCAGCGACGCGGAGAAGAAGAACATTCGCTGGGAGGCCGAACAGTTCCGCAACGGCAGGCTCTGGCATCGTTGGGACTACCCGTACCAGGTTGGCTCGCACGAATTCGACATCGAACACGAGATCATCGGCGCGTACCTGGCGGCAAACTGGCGGGCCTTCCGCACCTGGGGCGTGTCGGCGATCTCCCCCTGGGAACATGATTTCTTTTGGAGCCTCCGCAAGGGAGTCGATAAGAGCCGCAAGCAACTCCCGGTCGATTGGGAGGGCATCCAGCGCCCGGGTTCAGCGCCGATTACATCGACGGCCAGTACCAACGCATGGACCTGGCCTTCCAACAATCCGATTGGATCCCGACGGCCGATGGGCAGGCCGTCATGCGGAACAACCAGCCGCTGCTGGCCTACATCGCCGGGAAGCCGGCGGCATTCACGAGCAAGGACCACAACTTCTACCCGGGCGAAACGGTCGAGAAACAACTCATCGTCATCAACAACTCGCGGGAGACGGTGAAGGCCATGTGCGGCTGGTCATTGGCCCTGGGGCAGACTTGGCTCGGCGGCGCAACCAAGGGGGAACTGCCCATCGCGACGGGGCAGCAGGAGCGCATTCGGTTGCACTTCGCGCTGCCTTCCGACGTAGCACCCGGCAAGCATGAAATCAAGGCCGCGGTGCAATTCAGCAACGGCGAGGCGCAGAAGGACAGCTTCACAATCAACGTGCTGCCCAAGGCCGCCGCTGTGCCGGTGAGCGGAAAGATCGCGATTTTCGATCCCAAGGGTGAAACCACCAAGCTGTTGGCCACGATGGGGATCGAAAACCACGTGGTTGAACCGGGCGCGGACCTGTCCGCTTACGACATCCTCATCGTAGGCAAGGCCGCCCTGACTGTGGACGGGCCGGGGCCGAACCTCAGCCGCGTCCGCGACGGGCTGAAAGTCGTCGTCTTCGAACAAACCTCGGAGGCGCTGGAAAAGCGGTTGGGCTTCCGCGTCGCCGAATATGGCCTGCGGCAGGTCTTCCCGCGGATACCGGACCATCCGCTGTTGGCTGGGCTGAAGGTGGAGAACCTCCACGACTGGCGGGGCTCGGCCACGCTCCTGCCGCCGCGATTGGAACACACCGCGGGTCATGCTTTCGAGGGGCCGGCGGTCGAGTGGTGCGGCATCGAGGTCCCCCACGTTTGGCGCTGCGGCAACCGCGGCAACGTGGCCTCGGTGCTCATCGAGAAGCCCGCCCGGGGCGACTTCCTGCCGGTGCTCGACGGCGGTTACAGCCTGCAGTACAGCCCGTTGATGGAATACCGCGAAGGCAAGGGGATGGTGCTCTTCTGCCAGCTCGATGTGACGGGCCGCACCGAGCAGGATCCGGCCGCCGAGACGCTTGCCGGGAACGTCCTCCGCTACGTTGCCGGGTGGAAGCCGCCCGCGCGCCGAGAGGCGCTCTATGTCGGCGGGCCGGTGGGCAGACGTTATCTGGAGTTCTCCGGCATCCGCGTGAAGTCGTATGAGGGAGGGAAACTCCCGCCAGACCATGTCCTGATCGTGGCCGCCGGCGACGGGTTCTGGCCTAGGTTGCCCACGGTGACACGGACGGAACTGGGCCTGATCGTTCATGGCGGCGGGTGGAACTTGGCCGACAGCGCCGCGGCCATCGCCGAGTTCCTCAAGGCCGGCGGCCACTTGCTGTGCCTCGGTCTGGACGAAGAGGAAGCCCGCACATTCCTGCCCTTCAAGGTCGGCATGACGAAGGCGGAGCACATCGCCGCATTCTTCGAGCCGCCTCCAGCAAGCTCCCTCCTTTCGGGAGTTGCGCCGTCGGACATGCACAACCGCGACCCCCAGAAGCTGCCGCTGGTGTCGTCGGGGGCGACGGTCCTTGGCGATGGCGTGCTGGCCCAGGCGGAAAATGCCCATGTGGTTTTCTATCAGTTCCCGCCCTACACCGTCACGAGCGCGGAGGGCGAGGCGCCTTCGTTCGCCGTGGACGGCCATGATGCGGTCGAAGGCAAGCAGAGCGCGCTGGTGACCATGGGGATGACGGCGGGCGGCGGCACGCAGTTCGGGCAAAGCGTGAAAGTAGCGCCCCAGGTCGGCAAGACCTACACCTTCGCCGCTTGCCTCAAAGGCGTGGGCGGGCCGGTCCTGGCCCATCTGGAGGTGGAGCGAGCCGGGTCGCCATGGGACCGGGCCGTGAAGGGCGGCAACGTAATGGTCCCGGAGAACGAGTGGACCGACCTGCACGTCACCTTCAAGTGCCAGACGCCATTTCCGGAAGGCTGGCAAGCCTACGTCGGCTGTGCCCAGGAAGGAGCACGCTACCGGGCCGATCTGTTCAGGCTGTACGAAGGGGACTACGTGCCGTGGAAGGCCTCCGCGCCGCGAGCGGGGGTAGGGATCGCGGCGGGCCCGAAAAACCTGTTTGTCAACGCCGGCTTCGAGAGCGGGCAGAAGCCCTGGTTCTTCATGTTCAATGAACAGCTCAACCTGAGGCGGACGTACCGCCGCACGTCGGTGGCCCTCACGCGACTGCTGGCCAACATGGGCGTCTCGGCAGCGACGCCCCTCTTGTCGCGTTTCTCACTGCCGGTGGGCGGCGACCAGCCGCAGCCCGGCGCATCGGTCGTGCGGAATGGCGACTTCCGCCAGGCCGCCCGAAAGGACGCGGCGCCCGACCAGTGGGAGTTTTCCTCGGAGTCCCGCCAGGCCACCTGCACGCGCCAGCCCATGGCTGGAAATGGCGGGTGGGCCCTGCAACTGGTGCTGGGCAGCTCCGCAGGCAAGGACCAGGCGACCGTCATGTTGGCCCAGCAGGACGTGCCGGTGAAAGACGCGCAGTGGTATCGCATCTCGTTGCGAGCGAAGGCCGAGGGCATGGCCGGCAAGACCGTCCAGTTGGCCCTCCAGAACACGAAGACGTGGAACTCGCTGTTCGACTACCAGTCCTTCACCCCCGCCGAAGAGTGGCACACCTTCCGGTTCCTTGTGCAAGCCAACGGCACGGCCGAGAGGAATACGCGATTCCAGATCTGGCATGGGAACACCGGGACCCTCTGGCTGGCGGACGTCAGCATGGCGCCGGTTGCGCCGCCCTCAAGCGAGGGCCGATGGTCACAAGGCCTTTACCTGGACCAGCCCGAGGCCTGGGACGATCCTTACCGCTTCTTCCGATGGTAACTTGCTCAGTTGGATGTCCATGCCTTTTGGGTCACCGGGAACATCGAGATGCGGAACTTGGTGCAACCGTAGGGAACCAGGCGAATGGACTGCGGTCCTTTGCCGACCAGCGGCGCGTCCGGCAGCGCCTGGGCGTCGGTCGGTTTCCATTCGATCACCTGGGCCGGAACGCTCAACTTCAAGGGTGCGTCCAGGGGCCAGTTCCATGCCGGCGGCATCGGGCTGCGCTCGACGGTAATCCCGGACCCGGTTCGCTGTGCCACCGTATCGAGGGCGTATTGCCATGCCGCGCCGGGCACCGGCGTGTTGGCGTCCTGGTCGGCAATCGGCAGCGAGAACAGCAGTGGGCCAAGGCTGACGCACGCGTACGGCAACCGCCGTTTGGTAAACACGGCAGCCGGTTCAAAGGCAAAATAGTGCTGGATCGCCGACGGGAACTCCGTTTCATAACCCCGGGTCACTTGGATTGGCATGGGGAAGCGAAGTTCAACCTGGTCTCCCGCGGACCACTCCCGCGAGATCCGCAAGAACCCGTTCTGGTCCGGGACGGCATCCAAGGGCACGCGATTGAGCGCAGCGCTCGCCGTCGCGCACCAGGCGGGGATGCGAAAGTACAAGGGGAAGGACGCCTTGCGCGGGAGATCGACGTTCACGCGGACCGTTTCCTCGAAGGGATACGTTGTCGCGCACGTCAACTTCACCGGCACGCCATGGCCGGCGACGGCGGAAACCGTGCACGGCCCGTAGAGCGTCGCTGCCAAACCTCGGTTGGCGGTGGCCATCCACATGTGCATGATGTAATTGGGGACGATGCGGTTGACGGCGCCGACGCAGCACAGCACGTTGGGGCAGCCGAGGCGATGGAAACGGATCGCCCCCGGCCCCGGACTATGGGGTTGTTCGCAAGGCAAACTGTCCGCACGGATGCGGTTGGGCGACTGGTAGTAGCACATGGTCTGGAAGTCCCGCGCGATGGGCGCTGCCCCCGCGTTGAAAAATGCCCGCTCGATCGCGTCGCCATACCCGCGCTCCCCCAGGATTCGATACATCCAGAGCATGGACCACATGCCGGCCGCCACGTTGCAGGTTTCCGTCTTGCGGAACGCGCCGATGCCCGACATATACTCCTCGCCGGAAGCCAGGCCGTAAGGAAGCATGTGTTCCCGCTCGACCCATGCGAAGGCGGTAAGCGATGCCTGGAGATAACGAGGGTCGTCGGTCCAAGGGTACAGCAGCGCGGGGACCCGGATGTCCTCGTAGGTGATCACGGCATGGCCGGGGAGGAACTGCCCGTCCCTCCATTGGAGCATGCTGTTTTGGGCGGCGGGCGAGCGGATTGCCGCCAGCACGCGGTCCAGGACGCGGCGGTCGCCGCTGAAGGCATAGGTTTCCAACGCCGCGTCGACGTTGCACAGGCCGCTGACGTCGGTGAAATCCAGGTGCCCCATCGGCACGGGATAATCGGCATACGCTTTGACCAGGGCATCGAGAATGCGCTTCTCGCCGGTCGCCTGATACCAGGCCACCAGGGCACGCCCCATCTGGGAGTGTGCCCAACTGTTGAAACCGCTGGGCTTGCCCTGCTTCCAATAGATCAGCGACGTACCGCCGCGGTTCACGCCGTCGACGATCGGACCGAGCCGGGCCTCGGCCTTTTGGATGAGAATGTCGTCGTGCAGCACGTAGCCCAGCCGCACCAGACCGTCCAGCCAGTAACTGCACTGCTCGATGGGCCATCCGGCCCCGTCCGGTTCGGCGCCCGGCGCCTTGATCGGGACGCCTTTCCAGCCGTCGCCGAACGTCGGGTGCCACTCGTCCAAATGCCCCGTGATACCGTTCTTGGCCGCCATTGCCCAATCCCGCAGCCAGCCGCTCGGCTCCACCGCGCCCGGCGGCAACGGAGTCCATACCGGCTTGACCAAGGGCTCAACGACGCGGGCGGCACGACTTGTGGCTATCTCCGTCCCCGCATCGCCTGCCCGCAACACGCCGGGCAATGCCGCAAAGACCAGCAGGCCGGCGAGCACCATCAGACAGACAGGATGCCGCTTCATCTCATGCCTCCTCGCCGATTGTCCACGGTTTGCGGTACTGCTGCCGCTTGAAGAGTTTCATGGCCTCGGGATCGTCGACGATGTGTTCGGTTTTCGGGTCGATGACGAGTTTCCGGCCGCCCAGGCGGTAACTGATGTTGGCGTAGTGGATCCACAGCGCGCTGCGGTGCCCTTCCTGCACGTCGGCGTTGGGGCGCCGCCGGCTGCGGATGCACTGCACGAAGTTCTCCTTGTGCTCGGGATCGGGGAATTTGCCTTTCTTTTCCGCCTTGAGCACGCCTTCCTGGAGTTTCGGCCGGGCAAATACCTGCCATCCGCCGCCGTGCCGGCCCACGTACATCAGCCCTTCGCTGCCGTAGATCTCGATCCGCGTGGCGCACTGCGGCCAATAGGGATACTTGTCCTCCGACTGGCGGATGATGGGCGAAATCTTCAGCATGTAGGGCGTGTACAGGGTGAGCTCGAAGTTGACGACCATCTCGGGGAACTGCCAGACCGCCGTCTGCGTATCGGGCGTCTCGGCCGCGCCCTTGCTGTCGTAACGGCCGCCGGTCGAATAGACCGACGCGGGATAGTCCAGGCCCAGGAGCCAGCGGGCCAGATCGATCTGGTGGCTGGCGTCGTTGGCCATGTCGCCGCCGGAGTACGACCAGAAGTGATTCCAGTTGTTGACCAGCGTGCTGTTGTACTGGTGAAAAGGAGCGGGACCGTTCCACATGTCCCAGTCGAAACCCTGCGGCGGCTGGCCGTCCTTTTGCAGGGGAAAGTTCGGCCACTCCTTCATGTTCGAGATGCGGCAGAAGTGGATGCGGCCGAGCTTGCCCGCTTGGATATATTCCCGCGCGGCCATGGCGTACGGCGCGCTGCGGTTCTGGGTGCCGACCTGGACGATGCGGCCGTGCTTTCGCGCGACTTCGACCAGTTTTTGCCCCTCCCAGCAGTTGTGGCTGAGCGGTTTCTCCACGTAGACGTCCTTGCCCGCCTGGCAGCTCCAGAGCGCGGCCGGCACGTGCCAATGGTCGGGAGTGGCGACGACCATGGCATCCACCGACTTGTCGTCCAGCGCCTTGCGGAAATCCTGCACGCAGCGGGGGACCTTTCCGCCCTGCTTGCCGGCGATCAGTTTGGTCCACGCGGCGAAAGGGGCGCTGTTGACGTCGCAGATATAGGCGAACTCGCAGTCGCCCCGCGCGGCGAAGTCCGGCGCCAGCGAGCTTCCCCGACCCCGCATGCCCACGATGGCCATGATGATCTTGTCGTGCGCCGGGGTGCCCCGCACCGATGCGGCATTGCCCAGGAGGGTCACCCCGGCCGCCAATCCTAATCCATGGTTTCGGGTACGGGCGAGGAATTCTCGGCGGCTGATCGCAGACATGGCGGGTTCTCCTGGGAAAGGTGGGAAGCGAAGCGTACGGATTGGACCACGACTGCGCCCATTATGGGTGCGCGGACCCGCGGTTGTCAAGTTTTTGCGGATCCGCCGGATGTACGGCAAGGTTTTCTGGTTTTTCAGCTTTCACTTTATGCTCCACACACTCCGCCCTGGCGTACTCGCGTCCTTCGCGCTTGCGACACTGCTTGCGTCGCGCCATGCGGCCCAAGCGGGGCGCGGAGCCGAAATGGGCGAAAGTTCCCTTTCGCGCCCACCCCGCCTGGCTCGGAAAGTGCAGCGGTGAGGGCCAGCGGCGCCACTCTGCCGGAGGGAGAGAGTCGTTGCAAGTGAAACAAAGTGGCGTAGCCGGAACAAGCCTGCTCAGTTCCGACATGGAATGGCATCGCGGTGATCTTCCAATCATAATCAGCACGAGTTAGAATAAGTTATAAGGAAAACCGGCCGGCCGACGGGCGACAAGGAGGCGAAATGGCCTGGTACGATTTTATTTGGAACTACGAGTCTGGCGGGAACGTCGAGCACATTGCGGAGCACGGGCTTTCACCCGAAGATGTAGAAGCAGTGATCTGCAACCCCTTGGAAAAGAAAGTCAGCCGGAGTTCGGGCCGTCCCATCGTCACGGGGTATACGCCCGACGGGCGCCTTATTGTGGCCGTGTTCGAGCTGCTCGACGATGTAACCGTTTATCCTGTCACGGCTTACGAGGTGGAGGTTTAGATGGACCGACCCAACGACGAGGAGCAACCCACGGTGCATGAAGTCCGCCAGCGCATTGTCCGGCCGGCGACGCCGGAGGAAAAGGAGCGACACGCGCAAATTCGAGAGAAGACGGAAGAGGAACTACCGGAATTGAAGCGATGGGCACGTGAGGCCGCGGCGCGTCACGCCGGACGGATACCCATCGGCACGGTGTTCGGCGAGGAGGAGGCCGACGTTGTGCAGGCCATCGATCATTACGCGGCGGGCCACGCGCTGGCCAACCGCAGTGCCGTGGTCCGAGAGGCGCTCGCCCAACTCCTGCGCATCGATATCCAGCGGCAGCCCTCTGGCCAACGCTGAGTGCCAACGTCAGATAGGCCGGCCAAAGCAGCCGCCATGGCCGCTCCACCGGCTTCGTGCCGGTGGCCGGGACGTTTGGCCACTGCCACGCGTCGTAGTGGGCGACGTTCGTTCCCCCGGCACAGGGTCGGCATGGTCCCGACGGTTTTCTCCTCTTTGGAGCTTTCCCTTGCGGCAATTGGCTCCTGGTAAATCCCTTCCAGGCAAGCGACTGTCGCGCACGTGGGCATCCGTCATGTCCCGACCCGCACAGGCCCCAGCCGGAGTGGACGGAGACGCAGGTCTTGGAGTTTCCGGGGTCAGTCGATGGCCCGTGGGCGCGGTACGTTGTCGAGCCCGACGCCCGCGGCATCGGCACAGTGCGTTGGCCCCGTATCGTGCCCAAAGACGCCGACTGCGCCGCCAGTCTCAAGAAGCGGACCCTGACGAACCTCTACAACCAACGTCCGGCCTTGCTCGATCTGGCCCACAAGAAGCTCGATGCGGCCGTCTTCGCCGCTTACGGCTGGGATCCGAGCATGAGCGACGAGGAATTGCTGGAGCGGCTTCTCCGGCTGAACCTCCAGTGCGCCGAGAAAGCGTAGAGTCAGATTGGAAGGAACGTTCGGCTTTTGGAGCAAAGCCTCTCCGTGATGCCCGGTCTTGACCGGCTCCGGCATCCGCGCAAGAATGAAACCGGATGTCACAAGGAGTACGGATCATTCAGGTTCGTTACTTTGCGAACGCAGGTTTGGGAGCGATGCGATGGCGATTGGTGAAGAAACTCGCGTGCCGGCTGGTGTGCCGTGCCCGCACATCTTGAAGGAGGAAGAAAAACCGGCGCGGCTGGCAAGTACGCCCCGCATAAAGGTTTCTCACCTGGTCATCGAGCACTCGAACTGGGGTAGGTCGCCGGAAGAAATGTGCCGCCAACAGCCGTTTCTGACGCTTTCCGAGGCGTACGCGTCCATGGTCTACTCCTTCGACCATCAGGCCGAGATCGCGGCGGATGACAAGGCGGCCCGGGCGCAATGGCCGAAGCCGCGTCGTCCCCGCTGCTCCAACGGTTGCGGGGCATGAGGGCGCGCCGAATGGCGATCTCGCTGCACCGATATCTGTTTCTGGCAGCGATCAGCATCAACTGCTGGACGGTTGCCGTTTCGCCCGCTTGGGCCTGTTATGCCATTGTCGTGGGGAGAGCAGCATCCAGCGACGGGTCTGTTCTGGTCGCCCACGCCGAGCAGAACCGCGGGACGCGACTGCTGAACTTCCGCCGAATCCCCCCGCAGAAACACGAGGCAAAGTCGCAGTTTGAACTGCGCCGCGGCGGTCGCCTGCCCGAGGTCGCCGAATCGTCGGGCCTCTTGTGGAGCGAGCTTCCCGGGACGGAATTCAGCGACGCTTTTCTCAACGAGTGGGGCGTGGCCGTGGTCAGCGATTCGTGTCCCAGCCGGGAAGACGACTATGCCGTTCTGGTCCGCCGCGGCGAGATCCGCGACGGCGGCATTGGCGGCATGCTTCGCCGCTTGATCGCCCAGCGGGCACATTCGGCACGCGAAGGCGTGACGCTGGCGGGCGAACTGATCGAGCGTTTCGGTTACGTCGATTCCGGACGCACCTATGTAATCGCCGACCCCCGCGAGGCCTGGCTGCTGGCGGTGGTTCGCGGGCGGCACTGGGTCGCCCGGCGCGTTCCCGACGATCAGGTTGTCGTGGTCTCGAATGTCTACGTCGTGGATACGGTCGATCTGAGCGATCCTACGAACTACTATCGCGGGTGCGATCTCCACGAGGCCCTATCCCTCGCCCATCACTTCCGTCCCTCAGCCGAAGTATTCATCGCCGACAGTCGGCTGGCCTGGTGGCTGCACCAGTCCTTGCAAGACGCGGTTTGCCGCGATCTTCCCGCGCGGCTGCCGGCGGTCCGGGCCGTGTGGGACAAACTGGAAAAGCGGGCCTTCGACAATCAAGCCCGCACCGAGGAAAGGGCCTTGAGCGAATGGCATCGCGACCGAGACTCCGCGCGTGCCTTTCTGACGCAATACTGCGCCGGCCTGGCCGCCGAAGCCGACCGCAAAGCCGCACAGTTGATGCAGAAGTTTCCGCCGGGCAACCCTTGAAAACGACTAGTCGCCTACGGTAGGATGGGCGGCGTTGGCCGGGCCGAATTCTCGAACAGGAGCCACTCCCATGAAGTTCCGTAATGGGTTCTACCTCGCGGTTGTTATTTGGGCCGTAGCGTCGCCGGGCAACTGGGCCGCTGCAGAGCCTCCGCTGCCGGGGGTGGAGGCGTTGGACTGGAGCGGCGACATCGCCTCGCGCATGGTCGACGGCGTGGACCGTTTCCTCTTGCGCGAGTTGGAGAAATCGATCGAGCGACGGCCCCGGTATTGGCGGCGCGATCTGTCGAGCGCGGAGAAGTACGATGCCTCGATCGAGCCCAACCGCCAGCGGCTACGTCACATCCTGGGCATTCGCGATCCGCGCGTCGCATTCGGCGCGCCCGAGCTGCTGGCCACCACGGCCGAGCCGGCGCTGGTGGCGCAAGCGGCCGGCTACCAGGTGTTTGCCGTTCGTTGGCCGGCCTTCGGCGACGTACACGGCGAAGGGCTCTTGCTCGTCCCCACGGGGAAGAAGGTCGCCGACGTGGTGGCCATCCCCGACGCCGATCAAACGCCCGAGATGCTCGCCGGGCTGGTCACCGGCGTGCCGGCCGAGTCGCAGTTCGCTCGCCGCCTGGCGGAAAGCGGCTGCCGTGTGCTCGTGCCCACACTGATCGATCGCGGCACGGCGCACGGGAAGCTCTCCAACCGCGAGTTCCTCTACCGTTCGGCCTTCGAGCTGGGCCGGCACCTGACCGGCTACGAGGTGCAGAAGGTGCTGGCCGGCGTCGATTGGTTTGCGCGAGGCGGCAGCAGAAACGGCGGGTCAGGACCCATCGCGGCCGGCCCGGGGCACCCGCTTGCGGGTCGGCGTGATCGGCTGGGGCGAGGGCGGCATGCTGGCCCTGGCTGCCGGCGCCGTGGACACGCGCATCCGCGCCGTTTGCGTCAGCGGCTATTTCGATTCGCGGCAGAACGTCTGGCAAGAGCCGATCTATCGCAACGTCTTCGGCCTGCTGGAACAGTTCGGCGACGCCGAACTGGCGGCCATGGTGGCGCCTCGGGCGTTGGTGATCGAGGCGGCCCTCGGTCCGGAGCTGGTCGTGCCGCCGGGCACCGGCGGCGGCCCCGGCCGGTTGGTTACGCCGCGCTTGGACGACGTTCGCGCTGAGTTGGCGCGGGCGCGGCGAATGATCGAGGGTCTTTCGCCTGCGCCGCGGCTGGAATTGGTGGAGAGCGGCGGCGGCCGTGGCGCATTCGGCTCGGAAAAGGCCCTGGCAGCCTTTCTCGACGGGCTGCGGCCTGCCGACCACGACCACAACCACGACCACGACCATGGGTACACGGTGCCCGACATGGTGCCTGACACGGTGCCCCGGCTGGCCGCATCCGGCCCGGCGGCTAGGCTGTTGCGAAAGCCGCCCGACGCCGCCGCTCGGCTAGAACGGCAGATGCACGAGATCGACCGCCACAACCAGCAGTTGCTGGCGGAGAGTCCCGCGGTACGCCAGAAGTACTTCGCCCGGCTCGACACGGGCTCACCCGCCGCATTCGCGAAGACCATCGAGCCTTACCGCGAGTACTTCGCCGAGGAAGTGATTGGCCGCTTCGACTATCGGCCGCTGCCGCCTCGGCCACGGGCGCGAAAGAGCTACGAGGGCCAAAAATGGACCGGTTACGAGGTTGTCCTGGACGTGTTTCCCGACGTCTTCGCGTATGGCGTGCTGCTGGTGCCCAAGGACATCAAGCCGGGCCAGCGGCGGCCGGTGGTCGTCTGCCAGCACGGCCTGGAGGGCCGGCCCACCGACGTGTTCCTCGGCAACAGCCAGTTCTATCACGATTACGCGGCCCGGCTTGCCGACCGCGGCTTCGTGACTTTCGCGCCACAGAACCTTTATCTCTTCGGCGATCGCTTCCGCACGTTGCAGCGCAAGGGCAATCCGATCAAGAAAACGCTCTTTTCGATCATTGTGCCGCAGCACCGGCAGATCGTCGCGTGGCTGGCGAGCCTGCCCTTCGTCGACCCGCAGCGGATCGCCTTCTACGGCCTGTCGTACGGCGGCAAGACGGCCATGCGAGTGCCGGCGCTGGTGCCCGGATATTGCCTGTCGATCTGCTCGGCCGATTTCAATGAATGGGTTGGCAAGAACGCCTCCACCCGGCTGGCGGAAAGCTACGTCTGGACCAACGAGTACGAGATCTTCGAGTTCGACCTGGGCAGCACGTTCAACTACGCAGAGATGGCAATGCTGGTAGCCCCGCGGCCGTTCATGGTGGAGCGGGGGCACTTCGACGGCGTCGCTACCGACGAGACCGTGGCCTACGAGTTCGCCAAGGTCCGCTTCTTCTACGAGGCCCGGCTCGGCCTGCGCGACCGTGCCGCGATCGAGTGGTTCGTCGGCCCGCATTCCATCCACGGCCAAGGCACGTTCGACTTCCTCCACCAGCACCTCGCCTGGCCGAAACCGCAAGTCGAGTGAGCTGAGACCCCGCGAGGTTAATTGCCCCGCATGTACTTCTCAAACAGCCTGCCCGCGACCTGGGCGCTCTGGCCGATGGGCTTCGAGGAATAGGGCTGGGATTGGCTGGCCCATTGATCCTCCAGTTTGAGCAATTCCCCATGGCAGGCGTGCTCGTCAAACGGCCTGTTCGCCTGCAACGATTCCAGTTGTCGTTGGAAGAACAATTCCCAGCGCTTGGCGTAGAAGCCGGAGAGCATTCCCGACCATTCTTTCCAGGCGTAGTCGCGCAGGGCCGGAGTTTTCCCCCATAACGTCAGCACGCGGCGGGCGTTCCACTCCAGCCGGGCGCGCTCCGCGTCGGTTTGGCCCCAGCGTTTGGCATCGTCAATCCACGTCCCCAGCAGAAACTCGTCGTTGGTTGCCAACAGTTCGTCGATGTCGTAGATCAGTTGCAGAAAATCCTGCGATGATTTCCGATAGCCGGCTACGTTTTTGGCGTTGTACGCCGCCACGGTCCTCTCGTAGATTTGCCCCGCGTGATTGGAAAGGGCCTGCCGCGCGATATTGACCAGATCGTGGCGGTAGGTCTCCGTGCCCCCCAGATCCTTCTCGGCCTGCATGAGCAACTGCCAGGTTTTCGCCACCGTGGCTGGGTACCTGGTGTATTGGCGCCCCACGGCTGGGAAGGCAGTGAGGATGGTCTGTCCGCCGCCGGCCCGGCTGTAGATGCTCGTTCGCAGGATTTGCCATGCCGACTCCGCATCCGCATTGTTCCGCCCATAGCGGAACCGCGGATACTCCCGCATCCAAGCGGCCAGGTCTACCTCGTCGCGCCACGCCATTTCATACATCAGATCGAATACCGGCGGGTTGTGTCCGTAGCCCTCCATCATCAGGCCCACGCCGCGCACCTGCTGCCCGAGCGGGTGCTTTCGCACGGCGGGCAGGTCGTTCAGGCGCTGCAATGGCCCGCTGCCTCCAAGGACCGTGGTGTCGCCGAAATTGTACACGAAGGACCAGACCCAGGGCTTGCCGTAGAAGCCTTGGGTCGTGTTCCAAACCGGGGTGCTTTCGCAGAAGAGATCCAGGACCAGCATGCGGTCGTTGGGAACCGCATCGAGAAACGCCTTAATGCGATCCTGTTTCCAGAACTGGGCCTGGTTCATGAAGGTCCAACCCTGGAGCAGCCAAACCGCCTTGGGATCGGCCTTGGCCATGCCCTCGTAGATGGCGCGGCCGATGCCGGCCAGGTAGTTCAGGTCGCCGCTGGGCGGGCTCATCTCGATGAACGAGTCGGCATCGTACAGATGGTCGCTGCCGAACAGCCTGGCCTGTTCCTCGATGAACAACGTGGCGACCTTCTGGAATAGCGGGTCGTGCGGATCGAGCATCGAAGTATTGAATTCAATCCACTGGATGCGCTGCGTCTTCGTGCCGGGGAGTTTCTGGGCCAGTGCCTGGGGGATGTGGCCGGTAAAACCTTGCAACACCGGGGTCATGCCGAGTTCACGCTCGCGGGCAACGATCTTCTGGCCGAGTTCAACGTGTCTCACCGTCCAATCCTTGGGCAACGGCCCGCCGTGACCGTCCAGGCATCCCATCCAACAGAAGGGCAGATATGGTGGGCCGGGAAGGAACGCCTCGATCTCCGCATCGGTCATACCCAGCTTGCGGCCAACCGCCTGCCAGACGCCTTCCTGGCCGGTAACCGCCAGCGGCATGTTTACACCGTTGAGGGCCATCCAGTCGATGAACTTCTCCCACTGCGCCCAGTCCCACCAAGGCTTCACATAGCCGAAAGTGCAGTAGTTCAACAAATAGCGCGACTTGGCCCAACCGGCCAGGCGGAATCTCTTCTCCACCAGCGGCAGCGGGCTGGCCAGATTCAACTGCCTGCCGTTGATGGAGACATTGCAATGGCCATAGTATTTCAAGTACCAGTTCAGCCCGAACGCCATCGACAGCGCCGAATTGCCGCGGACGACGAGCTTGCCGTCGCGGCTTTCCAGCTCGAAGACGTCGCAGCCGCCCTGCTGCGGAATGGCCTGAAAAACGAACTGTTGCGACCGGCCGGGAAGCAGGCGCTCGACCAGTTTGCTTGCCGCTTCTTCCGGTGACATGCCGCGTGCGGGAAGGGCGAACGATGAGGCCGACAGCCAGAACAAGGCTACGATCATGGGAACCAGATTCTTACACATGGAAGACCTTTCCTTGATTGAGCGGAATAGGCGGCTTGCGAGCTGGGAAATCGTAGGAGGCACTCTTCAACTTGCCGTCAAGGTGGCGGGCGATCGACCGGTGCGATGCAACCTATTCCTTGGGGCGAATGACGCCCTGCGGGTCGATAGTGATGGGCAGGATGGCCGGCCGCTCCGGCCAAGGCGGGCCGAAGTACGTCGACCACCATTGCCCGCGATCGTCCTGGAAGAACGTGTTGTGGCCGCCGTGCGGAATGGCTTCGTAACGCGCGCCGTAGGGTCCGTAGATGTTCGCCGCACTGGCCACGGCGCAACTGTAGCGACCGTTGAAATTCTCGGAGCAGCAGAGATAGTAACGCCCGCCGCTCTTCAGCAGGAACATGCCCTCGTAACCCACGTGGTCGAAGGAGTTCGCGCCGAAGATGCCCGCGCACAGGCCGGAGTGGTGCGTCGGTTCCGGATCCGCCGTAGTCGTTCGCAACCAGTGATAAGGCTCGGCCAGACCGCTCATGTCCGGCTTGAGACGCGCGATCTTGCCGCTGTGCCAGAGAAAATACGTCGTGCCGTCGTCGTCCTCGAAAAGCGAGGCGTCGATCTCGTCGCCCAGGCGCTCGCCGGGCTGCATGTCCTGATAAGGCCCTTCGGGCTTGCCGCTGGTGCTCTTCAACAGGCCGCTGCCGGAGGTCTTCCCCGTGCCGTCCCACCCGGGCATGCTGTAGGTGAGCCAGAACGTGCCCTTGCAGTAATGGATCTCCGGCGCCCAAAGCGGTTTCCTCGCCTTCAGGTACTTAGCATGCCAGGGACTCGCGCCATAACGCCACACGGTGCCCAAAGGTTCCCACTTCATAAGGTCCTTGGATTTCCAGAGGCGGATTCCATTTTCGTTGTTGAAATCCCAGAACGGCGGGCTGGTGCCGGTCAAATAGTAGGTATGTTCCGGGCCAAGGCAGATTGAAGGGTCGCGGAGCGGTTCGTCGAACAGTCTCCGCAACCCCTTCGGCGGCTGCGAAGCGTTTGCCACAGCGGTCGCGGGGCCGGAGACCTTGGCCGCCTGGCCGGCCCATTTCTTCCACGTCGGCTGGTCGGCAAGCAGCTTGACGAAAATGCCGCCCACCACGGGTCGGGCCTGGAACCCCTGCTGCCGCCCATCCGTCGTCACGAACCAGTCCGAGAGCGGCACGCGCGAACGGGTCTCATCGGCATAGCGGTAGATCGGCGCGATCAGGGCCTCGAAGTCCTTTCGGTCCCGCGCCGGTGCAATGCTCCAAACGGCCCAGTCGATCAGGCTTGTCGGCGTGCGACCGTCGACCGGCAGGCCGTACTTCTTTTGCACCTTCAGATACCAGGCGACCTCGGCGTCGCCCACCGTGTCGGGGAACAAGTTCAATCCCAGCACGCGGTCCCAAATGAGATTGTGCTTCATGCCCCAACTGCCGGGCAGATGATAGGCCAGTCGCGTGCGACCGTCGTCTTTCGCCAGTTCCTGCCACTTGGCCGCATACCGCCGGGCGATGGCCATGTAGCGCCGGGCATCGTCGGGCTTGCCGACCCGCTCGCACAACTGGGCGTAGCCGCCGATGCCGATGATCGCCTTCAAGGCCAGGTTCGCGCAGTGCGGCAGATGGCCGAACATGTCGGCCGAGCAAAGCTGATTCTCCGGATCCAGCCCGTTGGCCACCAGATAGTCGGCCCAGCGCGTCACCAGGGGCCAGTACTGCTTGGCCAGGTCGGCATTGCCTTCGATGCGGGCCAAGGCCGCCAGGATGATGAGCATATTGCCGCTCTCCTCGACCGGCATGCGGCCGCCGTCGCTGCCGCCCATTCCGTAGACCTGCCCAGTGGCGAAGGGATAGGTTCCCAAGTCGTGCGGGGCATAGCCATAGGGCCAGTGCGGCGACGAGGCATAGTCCAGGATCGGCACGAGCATGCCCTTGGTCAATGCCGGACTGAACGTAAGGAAGAACGGCGCCTGCGGAAACAGGACGTCGACCGTGCTGATGCAGCCGTTGCTGAAGTTTTCTTTGGGAAAGACCAGCGGGCGGCCGGCAGCGTCGGCGGCGATCTTGTTGCCGGCCCAGGTCTGGCGATAGGCCAGCGCGCAGAGCAGGGCATATTTCTCACCGCCCACGCGGACCAGGTCGGCCATCAGGTCCTCGTCGAACTTTCGGCAGCGCGGCGCCAGCGTGGCGTAGTCGCGCGCGGCGGCCCGGAGCATATCAGACGCCTCTGCCCCGGCACACCGCCAGTAGGGCCGCAAACGGCCGCCGAAGTATTTGATTGAGTACAGGTCGTCGTAGGCCAGGATCACCTGCCTCGACACCGGCTCGGCGCCGACCTGGCCCAGGTCGAAGATTGCCGCCAAGACCAGCCCAGCGGCCTGCGGGGCCTGCTCCACGGCGTCGGCCGGCACGCTTCCGCTCCGCGCGAAGTCTTTCCGGGCCTGCGTGCCGCTTGTGGCGGCCATCCTCACCGGGCCTTGCATTGCGGGGACTTCCGAGTCTGTCCGGGCGGAGAGGTACAAATAGCCCCAATCGATCCGCAGGTCATCGCCCTTCTTGGCCAGCACGCGCTGGTCCTGCGAGCCGAGCCTGAGCACCTTCAGGCCCGGAACCGTTGGCCGGTCGCACGCGACCTTTTGCTCCGGCGTATTGACTGCCAGTTCGGCGCCGCAATCGAAGTAGAGCTGCATGGCATGGGGCCGTCTGTCCGCTGACCGGACTTCCCAGGTGAGATACGTCGCGGGTCGCGCCAGTGCGTCCAGACCGGAGGGCAGGGCAGGGGTCAGGAAGGTGAGTGTGACGGCGACCTGCGCATCAGCGAAATGGTAAATTGTCCGCGTCGGCAGCACCTGCACGTCGATCTGCGGCAGCGCCGGCGTCTCGGCCGGATCGAGCCCCATCAGCCGATACGTCTGGCCATCCACCCGCAACAGGCTCCGTAGCGGGTGGGGCTTGCCCGTCCAGTGAGTCGTTGTCGCGTCGGTCAGCCGGTCGGCCGGCGACCAGACGCTGAAGTACGGGTCGTGCATCACCAGCGGCACGGCCGGCGGCCGCAGGCAGAGACCGCCAGCCAAGGAGGACGCCTGGAGCGTCGATGCCAAGATCATAATGTTAAGGAAACCACAGAATCGGTTTCTCATGTTCTTAACCTTTCACAACGTATCAAACCACAAAACACAGGAAAAGGGTAGAAACTCGGGTTCGGCACGGGTCCCCCGACCCCGCCGAAATGTCCGACCGAAGGTCTCCCCATTTGCCGGGAGACCTTCGGTCGGCGGCGTGGCTCGGTCAGAGACCGGCCACAACACTGGCTCCGAGACCGGCCACAACACTGGCGAGGGAAGCAACGGATGTTTTTGCGTGTATTTTGTGTATTTCGTGATTTTCGTGATTTCCGTCAGTATTATTTTGGTTTGCAATACCCAGGTTGTCGTTGTACGACGTCGATCACGGCCAGCATGTTCTCCAGCGGGACGTCGCCCTCGACATCGTGGGCGGGGGCAAGAATATATCCGCCCTCGGCGCCCAGGTCGAGAAGCCGGCGGGTCTCCGCCCGCACGTCCTCCACCGTGCCGAAGGGCAGAGTGCGCTGCGTGGATAGCCCGCCGTGAAAGGCCAGCCTGCCGCGATAGGCCGGCAGCAGGGAATAAACGTCCATCACCTCGGGTTGGAACGGATTGAAGCAGTTGAGCCCGGCCGCCACGAGCGAATCGAACAGTTCGTCCACGTCGCCGCAGGAATGGATCATCACGAACTTGCCCGCCGCGCGGACCGCGGCGTACATCCGCTTGAGTTGCGGGTAGATGAACTCGTGCCAGGTCCGGGGGCCCATCTGCAATCCGTGCTGCTGCCCCCAGTCGTCGCCGAAATAGACGGCGTCGATCTCATACTCCAGGGCCTTTTGCAGTTGGGTGATGTTGTAATCGGCGATCGCGCCCAGCAGTTCGTGGACGAATGCCGGGGCATCGTGGAAGTCGATCATCAGCCGCTCCATGCCCCGCAGTGTCCAGGCCCGTTCGTAGAGCGAGAAACCGATCTGGAAAACGCGGAAATGGTCGGAGAAGCGGGCGACCTTGGCCGGAATATCGGCGAAGAAGCGGTGGTCCAAGGGGTCGGGGAACTCGTAGCCCGCCAAGGTGGGCTCCGGCAGGCGGCAGCCCTCGACGTTGCCGATGTCCTTGTCGATGGAGCGATCCCAGACGACGCCGAAGACGTCCCGCACGCGGTTGTCGCCAAGGTCGGTGAAGAAGCCAATGTCGCTGCCGAGTTTCAGCAGGTGGTTCTCAAGGGGGACGTCCAGATCCGCGCAGCCGTAATGGGCCTTGAGTTTCTCGCCCGCTTCTTTCGTAAAGCCCATCGACCAGGGAACGTAGGGAGGCCGCTTGCCTTCCAGCACCAGCCGAACCACTTCGCGTTTTGTCATGATCTCGCTCCCCTGGCCATGGTCTTGCTCTCGATTATAGAAGGGCCGATGGCAGGTGTCGATGAGGTTTTCGGTTTCCAGAGCAAAATCCCGGCCGGTTCCCGTTTTCCAGAATTGCACCCTTCGGCTATACTGTGCGGCGTGGCTGATCGATCAAGCCGTTCCAGAGAAAGAAGAAACCATGAACCGCATTGCCGCATCGATGCTCGCGTCAGGCCTGCTGCTGGTCTTCGCGCTGGGGGGGTGTGGGGCAAAACCGGGCGCCATTTCCGAAATGGAGAGATTCGGCAAGGTCACGATTGACAAAAAGAGTGCAGACAAGGCCGTAATTTCCGTGGACCTGCAGGCGTCCGAAGTGACCAATGCGGACCTGGCGAACCTCGAAGGGTTCACCAGGCTCCAGTCGCTGAACTTGACCAACTGCAAACGTGTCGGCGACGCAGGGCTGGAACACGTTCAGGGGCTATCCCAACTCCACTCGCTCGTTCTGAGAGAAACCAAGGTGACCGACACGGAGCGTCTCCAAGGCTTGACCCAGCTCCAAGACCTGAACCTTTGGGGAACGCAGGTCAGCGACGCCGGGCTGGAGCACGTCAAAGGTTTGACCAAACTCCAAGACCTGAACCTGACCGACTGCAAGCATGTCGGCGACGCCGGGCTGGAACATCTCCAAGGGCTGAGGCAACTCACCCACTTGTCGCTCGGTTACACACAAATTACGGACGCCGGGCTGAAATGCGTCCAAGGGCTGTCGCAACTCCAAAGGCTGGAACTGATGGGAACCCAGATCAGCGACGCCGGGCTGGCCGAGATCCAAGCTCTGACCAATCTCCAAGCCCTTTACTTGTTCAAGACCAAGATCACCGATGCCGGACTGGAACACCTGCGGGGATTGACCAAGCTCGAGACGCTCGATCTGGCGGATACCAACGTCACCGAGGCAGGCGTGAAGAAACTCGAGCAAGCACTGCCCAACTGCCGCATCATCATGAAGAAGCCGACCGAATAGGGATGCCGGTCAGCCGGTCCAACAGCGGCGCCAGGGTGCGTTCATAGTGCTTCCATCTCCCCACCGAGGTGCGGAAGACCGGCTGGCGGACCTGGACGGCGCTGGCCGTCGTCACCGGCCGCTTCGCCCGGTGGAACTCCAGGCAGCTTGGCTCCCACTCCAGGCCGCACCATTCCACGAGGCGCCGGGCCACGCCTTCCGGATCGGCCACCAACTCCTCGTAGTCCACTTCCAACAGCGGCACCGGCAATACCTTCCGCCAATGTCCCATGATCCGCTGGTACTGCTGAAATCGCGAAGCAATGTGCTGCGGGTCGTTGGCCCAGCGGACTTCCTGGAAATGCGTCATCCAGCAGGAGACCGCCACGTCGCGCAGATCACGGCGGCAATGAATCAACTTCGCCCGAGGAAACAAGGTGGCCAAGAGACCTAGATACACATAGTTCTCCGGCATCTTGTCCACGATGCGGGCCGCCGCGGGGCTGAAATCGCGAAGCTTCTCCAAGTGCCCCGAGGCGAGGCGGCTGGCCGTCTCGCGGTCCAACTGGCCAAGCCCGTCGATCGGGTCTATGCCGTGCCTGCCGAGCGCGGCCATGGTGTCGGCGGCGAAGTGGATCTCCCCCGCGCCGAAGACCCGGCTGTGGCTGGCCAGGATCTGCTCGATGAGCGTCGTGCCGGACCGCGGCAGCCCTACAACGAACACCGGGAGTTCGCTCTCCAAGCCAAAGCCGCGGACCCGCGCGAAGAAATCCGGCGTGCAGGTCGCGATCATCCCGGTGACGAACGATTCGTAGTCTTGCGGGTCGTACGCCAGGCCGCGCTTCCGCCACTCGGAGAGTTGCAGGGCGTTGCCGCGGGCGAGATGCTCGGCGGCCTCCGCATACTCGCCCCGCGCGTCGAGGACTTGGGCCAGGCCGAAGTGCAGCAACAACCGCTGTGCGTCGGGCAAATCCCTCTCTTCCAGCAAGCGCCGCAGGGCCGCCAGATCCTGCTCCGCAAGCTTGCCGCGGAGCAGCTCTGCCAGATTGTAATGCGCCAGGGAAAGGCGGGAATCGTGCCGCAACGCGGTGCGGAAAGAGTCTTCCGCGCCCGGAAAATCGCCCGTCTGTTCCAAAGCGCTGCCCAGGTTGTAGTGCGCCTTGGCAAGCGCCGGATCCAGCTCCAGTGCCCGGCGGTAACAGGCGGCCGCTTCGTGAAGCTTCCCCTGGTCCTTCAAGGCATTGCCCAGGTTGTTGTGCGCCTCGGCATAGCCCGGCTTAAGCTCCAGTGCCCGGCGGCAGCAGACGGCCGCCTCGTCCAGCCTGCCCTGGTCGCGCAAGACATTGCCCAGGTTGTTGTGCGCCTCGGCGAAGTCGGGCTTCAGTTCCACTGCCTGGCGGCAGCAGGCGGCCGCTTCGTCCAGCTTGCCCTGGTCCTTGAGGGCAACGCCGAGGTTGTAATGTGCCTCGGCGAGGTCCGGCTTCAGCGCCAGGGTCCGCCGCCAGCAGGCGATCGCCTGGTCAAGCTTTCCCTGGTCGCGCAGGACGTTGCCCAGGTTGCTGTGTGCCGCGGCGAAGTCCGGCTGCAGTTCCAGTACCCGGCGGTAGCTGATGACCGCGTCGTCCAGCTTGCCCTGGTCCCCCAGGACATTGCCCAGGTTGTAGTGCGCCGTGGCGAAGTCCGGCTGCAGTGCGAGTGCCCGGCGGTAGCAGGCGACCGCTTCCTCCAGCTTGCCCTGCTCCCGCAAGACATTGCCCAGGTTGTTGTGCGTCTCGGCAAAGTCCGGCTTCAGCTCCAGTGCCCGGCGCCAGCAGGCGACCGCTTCGTCGATCCTACCCTGCTCCTTGAAGGCAATGCCCAGGTTGTAATGCGTGCCGGCGGAGTCGGGCTTCAGTTCCAGTGCCCGGCGCCAGCAGGCGAGCGCTTCGTCGAGCTTGCCTTGCTCCTTGAAGACAAGTCCCAGGTTGCACTGCGCCTCGAAATAGTCCGGCTTCAGCTCCAGCGCCCGGCGATAGCAGGCGACCGCTTCGGGGATCCTCCGCAAGGCGCGATAGGTTTCCCCCAGGCTGTTATGGAAGAAGGCCGCATTCCCTTGCAAGCGGATCGCCCGCTGGAGATATTCGACGGCAATCTCGTGCTTGCCCACTTGGGAAGCAATCACGCCGAGAAGATGGATCGCATCGGCATGATTCGGCTCGGCGGCGAGAATCTGCCGATAGATCCGCTCGGCAGCTTGGAGCCGGCCGCCTTGATGGTGCCGGACGGCAATCTCCAGGGCCTCGGCAGTGGTTGTCATGACATCGTTTCCAGCCCGGCGAAGAGCGAAGCCAGGGCCTGCTCGTAGTGCTTCCATCTCTGCACGGATGTCTTGTAGACCGGCTGGCGGACCTGGACGGCACTGGCCGTGGTGACCGGCCGCTTCGCCTGGTGGAATGCCAGGCAGCGTGGCTCCCACGGCAGGCCGCACCAGCCCACGAGGCGTCGGGCCACGCCTTCCAGATCGGCCACGGTCTCCTCGTATTCCACTTCCAAGAGCGGCACTGGCAAGACCTTTCGCCAGTGTTCCATCATCCGCAGGTAGACGTGAATTCGCGAGACGATGTTCTGTTGGTCGTTGGCCCAGCGAACTTCCCGGAACGGCGTCATCCAACAGGAGACGGCCACGTCGCGCACGTCGCGGCGGCAATGAATGAACTTCGCCTGTGGAAAGAGGGCCGCCAACAGGCCCAGATACACGTAGTTCTCCGGCATCTTGTCCACGATGCGAAGCGCCGCGGGATGGAATGCGCGAAGTTTCTCCAGGTGTTGCGCAGCGAGACGCTGGGCGGTCTCGCGGTCCAACTGGCGGAGGCCCTCGATGGAGTCTCCAGGTTGGTTGCCGAGCGCGGCCAGGGTTTCGCGGGCCAAGTGGATCTCCCCCGCGCCGAAGACCTGGGAGTGGCTGGCCAGAATCTGCTCGATGAGCGTCGTGCCCGACCGCGGCAGCCCCACGACGAACACCGGGAGTTCGCTCTCCAATCCAAAGCCGCGGACTCGCGCGAAGAAATCCGGCGTGCAGGTCGCAGTCATCCCGGTGACGAGCGATTCGTAGTCTTTCGCATGGTACTCGAGGCCGCGCTCGCGCCACGCGGAACGTTGCAGGGCGTTGCCACGCTCGAGGTGCTCGGCGGCCTCGGCATACTCGCCCCGCGCGTCCAGCACTTGGGCCAGACCGAAGTGCAACAGCCAGCGTTGCGTGTCCGTCAATTCCTCTTCTGCCAATAAGCGACGTTGTTCCGCCAGATCCTGCTCCGCGAGTTTGCCGCGCAGGAGCTCCGCCAACTTGAAATGCGCGAACGTGTAGCGTGGATTGTACCGCAACGCGGCGCGGAAGGAGCCTTCCGCGCCCTTCAGATCGCCCATCTCCTCCAAGGCGCTGCCCAGGTTGCCGTGGCCCTCGGCATAGTCCGGCTTCAATTCCAGTGCCCGGCGGTAGGATACGATCGCTTCGTCCAGCTTTCCCTGCTCCTTCAGGGCAACGCCCAGGTTGCTATGTGCCGCGGCAGAGTCCGGCTTGAGCTCGGTCGCCCGGCGGCAACAAGCGACCGCATCGTCCAGCTTGCCCTGATCCCGCAACGCATTGCCCAGGCTGATGTGCGTCTCGAAGTAGTCCGGCTTCAGTTCCAACGCCCGACGGTAGCAGGCGACCGCCTGGCCCAATTTGCCTTGTTCGTTCAGTACATTGCCCAGGTTGCCGTGGGCCTCGGCAAAGTCCGGCTTCAGTGCCAGTGCGCGGCGGCAGCAGGCAAGCGCGTCGTCGAGCTTTCCCTGGTCCTTGAGGGCCGCTCCCAGGTTGCTGTGTGCCGCGGCGGAGTCGGGCTTCAGTTCCACTGCCCGGCGGTAACAGGCGACCGCTTCGTCCAGCTTGCCCTGCTCTCGCAACACGTTTCCCAAGTTGCTGTGTGCCTCGGCGAAGTCGGGCTTCAACTCCAGTGCCCGGCGCCAACAAGCGAGTGCTTCGTCGAGCTTGCCCTGCTCCTTGAAGGCAACGCCCAGGTTGCTGTGCGCCTCGGCAAAGTCCGGCTTAAGTTCCATCGCCCGCTGCAGGCAGGCGACTGCTTCGTCCAGTTTCCCCTGTTCCTTCAGCGTATTGCCCAGGTTGCTGTGTGCCGCGGCATAGTCCGGTTTTAGTTCCAGGGTTCGGCGGTAGCAGGCGACCGCTTCGTCCGGCTTGCCCTGTTCCCTCAACACGTTACCCAGGTTGTAGTGGGCCTCGGCATAGTCAGGATTCCGCTGAAGTGCCCGGCGGTAGCAGGCGGCCGCATCGTCCAGCCTGCCCAACTCCTTCAGCACATTGCCCAGGTTGTTGTGTGTCCCGGCATATTCCGGCATCAATTCCAGTGCCCGTCGGTAGCAGACGACCGCTTCGGGAACCCTCCGCAAAGCGTGGTATGCTTCCCCCAAGTTGTTATGAAAGAAAGCCGAACCGCCTTGCAACCTAATCGCCCGTGTAATGTATTCGACGGCCGCATCATGATTACCTGATTGGTGGGCAATTACGCCGAGAAGATGGAGGGCATCGGGTTGATTCGGGTCGAGCGTGAGAATCTGGCGATAAATCTGCTCGGCCGCTTGCAGCCGACCGCCCTGGTGGTGTTGGACAGCAATGGCCAAAGCTTCGGGAATTGTCGCCATGAGGTCTATTATGACTCCTTTGGCGGATTCATTCCACCCTGAATTACCTTTCTCGTATCCGATTGCGTAGACGATTCCGAAGGCATAAAATATAACGAATCCGGGGTCCGGCGAAAGCTTGCTGTGCCCCACAGATCGGTTTGCGCCAGGCCGCAAATCCGGCCGAATCGATAGAAGTGCCGTCGGCTTCGCCCACACGGTGATCGCCGGGCAACCTAGTCTCCAAAGGGGATCCTTCCCGTGGTGCATCTCGATTATTTGCCAGGAACATTTTTTGGCCCATCGACTTTGGTGGAGATGGTCCGGCATCGGGCCCGTACTCAGCCCAAAGACACCGCTTTCTCCTATCTTGAGGACGGCGAGCTCGTGCAAGTCGATCTGACCTACGAGGAGCTCGACCGGAAGGCCCGGGCGATCGGGGCCTGGTTGATGTCGCGGGGGCTGTCAGGCGAAAGGGCCTTGCTGCTGTATCCGGCCGGTTTGGAATTCATCGTCGGCTTTTTCGGGTGCCTGTACGCGGGCGTGGTCGCGGTGCCGGTTTATCCGCCCCGCCGCAATCGCTCGATGACGCGGATCCAGTCGATTGCCGACGACGCCGGGGCGAAAGTGGCCCTCACCACCGACAAGGTCTTGTCGCGGGTGGAAGGCCTGACCGACGAGACCCCGCACCTGAAGCAACTTGCCTGGTTGGATACCTGCCACGTGCCGGCCGGAATGGAGCAGCAATGGGAGCTTCCGGACATCCACGGCGAGACGTTGGCCTTCCTGCAATATACTTCGGGTTCGACCGGCACGCCCAAGGGGGTGATCCTCAACCACGCGAACCTGGTGCACAACTCGGCACTGATCGCTCATGCCTTCGAGCACACGCGGACGAGCCTGGGCGTGTTCTGGCTGCCCAGCTATCACGACATGGGCTTGATCGGCGGGATCTTGCAGCCCATCTACGTCGGCCGGCCCAACGTGCTGATGTCGCCGATGACGTTCCTGCAGAAGCCGTTCCGCTGGCTGTCGGCCATCACGCGCTTCCGCGCCACCAGCGCGGGCGGTCCGAACTTCGCCTACGAGCATTGCATCCAGAAGATCACCCCCGAGCAGCGGAAGCAACTCGATTTGAGCAGTTGGAAACTGGCCTTCAACGGGGCTGAGCCGGTGCGGGCGGAAACACTGCGACGATTTGCCGAGACATTCGCCCCCTGCGGCTTCCGGGCCGAGGCTTTCTATCCGTGCTTCGGACTGGCCGAGGCCACGCTCATCGTTTCCGGTGGATATGTCGCCAAGCCGCCGATCATTCGGAGTTTTGACTCCACCGCGCTCACGCAGGGCAAAGTGCAGGAAGTGGCCGCGGGAAGCCCAACGGCCCGTGACCTGGTCGGTTGCGGCCAGACCCTCCCGGACCAGAAGATCGTGATCGCCGACCCCGAGACCCGGACGACTTGCTCGCCCAGCGAGATCGGCGAAATATGGGTCAGCGGTCCCAGCATGGCCCAGGGCTACTGGAAGCAGCCCGAAGTTACCGAGGCCACGTTCCATGCCCATTTGCAAGACACGGGCGATGGTCCGTTTCTGCGGACTGGCGACCTGGGCTTCATGCGCGACGGCGAACTGTATGTGACCGGCCGGCTGAAGGACCTGATCATTCTCCGCGGCGTGAACTACTACCCGCAAGACATTGAACTGACCGTGCAACGGTGCCATCCGCGATTGCGGGCCGATTGCGGTGCGGCGTTCGCCGTGGAAAAAGACGGACGCGAGCAACTCGGGCTGGTCTTCGAGGTCGAGAGGCACAAGCAAGGGCAGTTCGGCGAAGTTTTCCAGGCGATCCGCCGCTCGGTGGCCCGCGAACACGATTTGAATGTCGATGCCATCGTGCTGATCCGTGCCGGAACGGTACCGAAGACTTCCAGCGGCAAGATCCAGCGGCACGCCTGCCGCCAGAGCTATCTCGACGGCACGCTGGACGTGGTGGGCCACTGGCAGCTTGGTGATGCCGAGGAGTCGCAGAACGAGGTTTCCGCTCCAACCACCGCAGCAGGGCCGAAACTCTCTGAGTTTGACGCCTCGTATGGTGCATGGGCCGAGGGCATTACCACCGGCGAACCTTTGACCGATCGCTTGACGAAGACCGAGGCTCGAGAAGCCGGCAGTGGCGGGTGGACCGGTTCAGAGGTCCGTCTTGCGGCGAGCGAACCTGTCGCCAAGGGGCGGGAAACCACCAATGGACGCCCCTCGGCTGCCGAGGCTGCGGGCGAAAAAACCATTGAGCCGGCGGCACCGGCCGGACCAAAGTCGGCGGCACAGAAGATGAAGATCGCCCAGATCGTCATCGAGGAAATCCGCCGCGTGGGCAAGGAGCGAGTCAACGGCATGACGCTCGATTCGGCGATTGCGGAGTCGGGGATGGGCTCGCTGGAGCGGATGGAGATCCTCGCCACCCTGGAGGAGCGCTTCGGCGGCCGCTTCCCGCCAGAGATCCTGCCCGAACTGGAAACGACTCGTCAGGTCATCGCCGCGGTGGAGAAGTATCTCGGTACTGAGCCGTGGACAACGGAGGGCCGGCCGGCGGGCACCGGGGCGGGCACCGGGGCGGGCACCGGGGCGGGCACCATGCCTGCACGGTCGGTTTGCGGGTCGCGGTCGGAGGAGATTGCGCCGGAAACCTACAACTTCGACCAGTTCCCCGAGTATCGGCAGCTTCGGCAGCGGCTCGACATGCTGGAGACGTTCTGGCCTGGGGAACCCATACTTCGGCGTACATCAGGGGATTACCAATGATCGGACCGTTATCGACGGCCGCGAGCTGATCAATTTTGCCAGCTACAACTACGTCGGCACCTCCGGCGATCCGCTCGTTTCGGCCGCGGCCAAGGCGGCGATCGACCGCTACGGCACGAGCGTCTCGGCCAGCCGGCTGGCATCGGGCGAGAAGGTGATTCACGGCGAACTGGAAAGTGCGATCGCTCGGTTCATCGGCACGGAGGCAGCCGTAACCTTTGTGGGCGGTCACGCCACGAACGAGTCGGTCATCGGCCACCTGGTTGGTCCCGGCGATCTGGTCCTGCAGGACTCGCTGGCCCACAACAGCATCGTGGAGGGTGCGATGCTTTCCGGGGCTCGGCGGCGGCCGTTTACGCATAACGACTGGCAGGCGGCCGATCGGCTGCTCGAGCAGTTCCGGCATGAATACCGGAGGGTCTTGCTGGTGATTGAAGGTGTTTACAGCATGGACGGCGATTTCCCCGATCTGCCGCGCTTTATCGAAGTGAAGAAGCGGCACAAGGCCCTGCTGATGATCGACGAAGCGCACTCGATTGGCGTTTTGGGGCACCACGGCCGGGGCATTGGCGAGCATTTCGACGTCAATCGCAGCGATGTCGATATCTGGATGGGCACGATGAGCAAGGCCCTGGGGAGTTGTGGCGGCTACATTGCCGGCAGCAGGGCCTTGGTCGAGTATTTGAAGTACACGGCCCCGGGGTTCGTTTTCAGCGTCGGCCTGCCGGCTTCGGGCGCCGGGGCGGCCCTGGCCTCGATTCAGATCATGGAGACCCAACCCGAGCGGGTGGCACGACTCCGCGAAAACTCGAGGCTTTTCCTGACTTTGGCCGAGCAGCAGGGAATGAACACGGGAACGTGCCAGAATACGGGGGTGGTACCGGTCATTGTGGGTAACTCGATCGCCTGTTTGCGATTGTCGCGGGCGATGTTCGCCAGAGGTGTGAATGTCCAGCCGATCGTTCATCCGGCGGTGGAGGAAAGTTCAGCCCGGCTGCGATTCTTTATTACTTCGCTTCACACGAGCGAGCAGATTAAGTACACTGTAAAGGTGTTGGCAGAGGAGCTTGAAAGGATGCAGCTCCACGACACGGTTTCCGGCAACGACCAATCGGTTCGCGGCGACGACGAACCGCGGAATAGCAAGTCGCTGTCGTCAAGCAGCCCCGTTACGAGGTGATAGATTGCTAACCGAGAATGAAATCCAGCGGACGTGGAGAGCCCTTTTTCGCGATCAGCAGATCAGCGAAGACACGTTTACCAGGGCTGAGGCCCTTCTGGAGGAACTCCGGCCCGAAAGCCCGTTGCGGCATCGACTGGACGGAGAATTGGGCGAGCTTCGCAAGATTCGCAGCAAGAAGCAGGCCCCGCAGAAACAAACTCCCCATAAGCAGACGGCCCGCGGCAAGTAACGCCCGATTATCCCGTCCGTCTTCAGAGCGCACCACAGGCCCGACCTGCAAGTGAAGATTGCGCGCCCCGTGGTCGCCGGAGCAAGTCTTGGCTTGCCTCACGCCAAGAAAACAATCGGGGCAGCAGGCCTGAAGTCTACTGCCCCGACGTCCGTCACGACCAGGAAATTGCCGTCCAAAAGCCGTACCAAAATCCGGCGGGCCTGCGTCTAGGCTGGCGGCGCGGCCTTGAAAACCTATTCAACGATCGAACTCGATGCCGAGGTTCAGGCCCTGCATGTACACGGGCTGCAGGTTGCCTTGCAGGTTCCGCGTGATCCCCATGGTGGGCACCGTATAGTCGATCATGTCCGCGGCCCGGACCACGTTGTTGATGAAGATGCCGGTGTAGCCCGCCTTGACCGAGATCATGTTGGTCAACTGCATGTGGGCCTCCACCCGCAACTCGACGATCGGCGAAAATTCGACCCAGTGCGTGGAGTGCGTGAAGCTGGTCGCGCCCATCAGCGTCGGATATTGATGAATGACCGTGTCGCCGTCCGCCGCCTGGGTGGCGGCCGTGGGATTCTGGCCGGCGACCAATCCGGCTGCCAGGATGCCGTCCTGGAGGACCGACTGGGCATTCACGCCCGCCGTGAAGCGAGTCTCCGCCGAAACTCCGCATCGTCCCCACGGCTGGTAATATCGCAGGCCGATTTCCGGGCCCGCGATCTCGTTGTGCGACGTGGTGTTCCAGTAACTGTCGGTGAGATTTCCGCCGCGGGCGTCGACCCAGAACTGGTCTTTCAGTTCGAAGTAGCGGCCGCCGGCGGTGAGTTCCAGGTCGCCGCCCAACGGACATTCCGAGACGCGGTAGATGTACAGGGCCTCCAAGCCTTGCACACGCGACTTGTTCTGCACGTAGATGCTGTTGAAATTGACCGGCGTCTCGCCGATGATCGCAGGGGTGGCGCCGATGGCGGGCTGCAGTACCGTATCCAGGTAGTGCGAACCATTGGGCCCAAACGCCGGGTCGTTGAACACCACGTAGGCGTTGGCAGCCGACGTCTCGCTCGTCTGACTCTGCGTCGACAGAGAGGTGAACATAAAGCCGTGGTGCCCGTCGATGTAGCCGAGCTCCATCCGGTCGCCCCATTTCCAAAGATTCTCGGCGCTGGTGTCCAGCGAGTTCTGCTCGACGAACGAGTCATTCAACGTCGGCCCTACGAACACGGTGGGCGTCAGCGTCGGGTCGCCGATCGAGGTCTTGTTGGGCGGCGAAATGTGCCAGTACAAGCCGTCGAAGGTGAAGAAAAGCCCTTCCTTGGGTTGAGCCCAATTGTCGTAGGGCCGCGTGTCGGCGGGCTCGAAGAGGGCCATGCCTGCCAATTCATGGTCCTGACCGCGGGCCGCTACTGCGGCGGAAACCACCACCAGAAAGGCCGCGAGTCCCAAGCTGATTCGATTGAACAACATCACAAGTACTCCCGTGACGGATTGGAGTATGATCCGGGATCTGCTCCCACGGAGCATCCGGGCACTGTATGTGACGATAATATCGGATGTAGCGGTGATTCCAGTTGAGTAAGAAAGGTAAACCTTACGCAAAATTCGGATTACAACGCCGAATGGATAGGTAAATTTGATAGCTTGGGATGTCTGAAAAAGATAGGGGCAGTCGCTTGAGACTGCCCCCGGCCTCGATAGCAGGGTTGCGCACTAATTAGAGGAGCCGCACGACCGCATCAACGGCGGCCGGTTGCAAAGCTGTAAGCCCGGAACTGCTCGACGAGGTTGTACTCGCCGAATGCGTCAAGTTGGTCAAATTCATCACCGGAGGGACTCCCACCTTCGAGGCCTGAACGGGCACGGCCGACGAAGCAGCGGGCGCGACAGTCGTCGCTGTGGTCGGTGTCGTTGTAGTAATTGCTATGGCCGCCGCAGTCGACGCAGTTTGCGCAGTTGTGTTAGTCGTCTGCGACGATGACGAGGTTGCTAAAGCCGGGGTTGCAGCTACACCCGCCGATATGGGTGCAAACGTGGCCGTGCCTTGTGACTGGACGATTGTGCCGTTGACCGCATTCGCCACGGCGAACAAGAAGGTCTCGTTATTCAATGCGGCAGTCCGCGACGCGAGAATCGGCACCGAGACCGTTTGCGTGGTCTGGCCGGGCTGGAAGGTCAAGGTGCCATAAATGGGCGAGTAGGCCGTGCTGGGGGCCGTGCCACCGCCCACGCCGTAGATCATAGTAACCGTATTGGTCGTCGGGCCCGACAAGCTCACAGTAAATACGGCCTGCGTGGCCGTACTTGCGATGGTCACGTCACCGACGGAAATCGTCGGAACGTATGGCGCCGACGCGGGAACGACAAACGTGGCCGTGGCCAGCGAACGGGCGAACGTGCCGTTGACCGCATTCGCCACGGCGAAGTTGAAGGTCTCGTTATTCAAAGCCGAGCTCTTCGACGCAGTCACCGGCACGGAGATGGTCTGCGTGGTCTGGCCGGGCTGGAAGGTCAAGGTGCCATAAATGGGCGAGTAGGCCGTGCTGGGGGCCGTGCCGCCGCCCACGCCGTAGATCATGCTGACCGTATTGGTCGTCGGGCCCGACAAGCTCACGGTGAAGACGGCCTGCGTGGCCGTGCTTGCGATGGTCACGTCGCCGACGGAGATCGCCGGAACGTATGGCGCCGATGCGGGAATGACAAACGTGGCCGTGGCCAGCGAACGGGCAAACGTGCCGTTGACCGCATTCGCCACAGCGAAGTTGAAGGTCTCGTTATTCAGAGCCGAGGTCTTCGACGCGGTCACCGGCACGGAGATGGTCTGCGTGGTCTGGCCGGGCTGGAAGGTCAAGCTGCCATAAACGAGCGAGTAGGCCGTGCTGGGGGCCGTGCCGCCGCCCACGCCGTAGATCATGCTGACCGTATTGGTCGTCGGGCCCGACAAGCTCACGGTGAAGACGGCCTGCGTGGCCGTGCTTGCGATGGTCACGTCGCCGACGGAAATCGTCGGAACGTAGGGCGCCGCTGCGGGAATGACAAACGTGGCCGTGGCCAGCGAACGGGCAAACGTGCCGTTGACCGCATTCGCCACGGCAAAGTTGAAGGTCTCGTTATTCAGAGCCGAGGTCTTCGTCGCGGTCACCGGCACGGAGATGGTCTGCGTGGTCTGGCCGGGCTGGAAGGTCAAGCTGCCATAAATGGGCGAGTAGGCCGTGCTGGGGGCCGTGCCGCCGCCCACGCCGTAGACCATGCTGACCGTATTGGTCGTCGGGCCCGACAAGCTCACGGTGAAGACGGCCTGCGTGGCCGTACTTGCGATGGTCACGTCGCCGACGGAAATCGTCGGAACGACCGCCACCGGTACCGAGTCGACAATCGTGGCCGTGGCCGACGCACGCGCGATCGTGGCGTTGGTCGGAGAGGCCACATTGAAGATAAAAGTCCGATCGGCCAGGCGCGAGACGGGCAGTGCTGCGACCGGCACCGCGACGACCTGCGAGGTCTGGCCGGGGGTGAAGGTCAAGGTGCCCGAGGTGGGCGTGTAGGCCCCGCTGGCAACGGTGGCCGTGCCGTCGGCCGTGCCGTAGGCCACGGTGATCGTGCTAGTCGAGGGGGCGGACAGGTTCACGCTGAACAAGGCGTAGGTGGCCGTGCCTGCGGCTGGAACCGTGCTGTCTGAGACGTAAATCGACGGCAGGGCCCCGGCAACCGGCGCAACGTCGACAATCGTCGCTGTGGCGCTGGCCCGCGAGACGGAACTGCCGGTCAGATTCAACTGGAAGGTCTGATTGCCCAGACCGCCAGCGGTCATGGCTGCAATCGGGACCGAAACGGTTTGCGACATCTGGCCGGGCGCGAACATCAGCGTGCCGGAGGTCGGCCTGTAGGTCCCATTGGCCGACTTCGCCGTACCATCCGCAGTGCTATAGCCGACCGTGATGAGCTTGGCGGTTGGGGCCGAGAGGCTGACCGTGAAAACGGCCTGACCTCCCGTCGCGCCGACGGGAACCGATATGTCGGCAACGGAAACCGTGGCCGCCGGAACCGCCAGTGAGTCAATAATCGTCCCCGTTGCCGAGGCCCGCGCAAGCGTGGCGTTGCTCGGGCTTGTCAGGTTCAGGAGGAAGGTCTGCGTGGGCAATCCGGCCATGTCCATGCTGTCGACATTCACCGTGATGGTATTGCTCGTCTGCCCGGCAGCGAAGACGAGCGTGCCGGATGCGGCCGTATAGTTGACGCCGGCCTTGGCCGTGCCGTCGGCCGTGGAATAATTGACCGTGACCGGGTTCGCGGTAGACGCCGAGAGCGTTACCGTGAACGTGACCTGGGCGGCCGAGGTCCCGTCCGAGACCGTCGCGTCGGCGACGGAGATCGAGGGCGTGGCCGGGATCATGGCCACTGCCGCCGTGTTGGGCGGATCGATGCTCCGGTCAAAAATAGCGGTGCTGCCGGCCGCCGCCGGATCGGGTCCTACCCAGGCGATGAGCGCGTCGTTCTCGAAGTTGTCGAAGGCCACCGCGGGGGCAACCTGATCGCCCGGCGTCGTGGCGTTCACACGGAATTCCCCCGTGTTGGTGCCGGCAAGGCCTTTTCCTGACGTGGCGGAATAGTAGATCCGGTCATAGATGCCGTAATCCAGGAGCCCCGGGTTGCCGTTATTGGCATTATCCTGGCCGTAAGTCGTCCAAGCAATCACGATGTCGCCTTCGCTGTCAACGCCCACGGCGGGCATCAACTGCCAGTTGGCCAGGGTCTGGTTGACCGTGATCGCCGCTGCCGTGTTCAAAGCGCCGCTGGCAGTGGCCGCGCCGCTGGCGGTGAATTCCTGCGCCAGCACGTCGTAGCCGTTGGCAACGCTGGTGAAGTTGGCCCAAGTTACCACGAAACCGGCCGGCGCGCCGCCGGCGGTCGATGGCTCCATGGCGACCCGCGGGCCCTTGTCCTGCAGATCAACCGTCGTCACGCCCGTAAAGCTGCCGCGGCTGTTGGGCGTGTTGTTCAGGAGCATCGGGCCCGTGGAAGTCCAGGTTGTCGGCAGCGTGGTCGCCGACCCACCCTTGGCCGTGAAATAGTCGCCGTACGTGCCCCACGTCTGACTGTTCTGGATATCGCCTTCCCAGGTGACGACGAAGTTGTCGTTGGCGTCCATCGACACATCCGACAGGGTATTGGCGTTCGCCGAACTGGGTGTGACCTGGAACTCGTTGCCCAGCGGCACATCGGTCTGATCGTACTCGCGGGCGAAGATCGCCGAGTTGTAACTGGTCGTATTGCTGAGGTTGAGGTAGATGGGCGTGCCCGTCCACGTGATCACGAAAGTCCCGTCGGGCGACATGGCGACGCGGGGCTGGTTCTGCACGCCGGATTGCTGCACGCCGAAAACGTACTGGTCCACCAGGAACTGGCTGGTGAGCGCGTCGCCCTGGGCGTTATAGGCCCGCGCGTAGATGTCCGACGGATTGGTCGTGGCGTTGGAGTTCGGCCCGAAGCCCGACCAGACCACGACGAAGTCGCCCGCGGAATCCATGGCCACGTCCGGAGTGCCCCAGGAAGTCGAGGCCGTGGTATTGACTTGGAATTCCGAGCCGACCTGCACGCCGGAAGATTTGTAAAGCTGACCGACGATATTGGTCTGGCCCTTGATGTCGCTGGTCCAGACGACGACGTAGTTGCCGTTCAGCGCCGTGCCGCCCAGATCGTTGGTGGTGGACACGGCGGGATCGATTTGCTGGCTGCCGCGATAGGGCACGTAGTTGATGGGCGTGTCGGTCTGCTGGGTGCCTAGCGCAACGGGAGCGGTCCCCGGGTTCGTCGATGCACTGATCGTGATCGTGGCCGAAAAACCGACCGACTGCGGTTGGTTGTAGCCGGTCAGGTTCAGCGGCGTGCCGTAAATGTTGCACAGCCCCGTCTGGCCGCCGTTGGTCGAATGTTCGGCCGTGAGGACTTTCAAGGTGTACGTGCCGTCGGGCAGAGGGCCGTTGTTCGCCGCGTCGTTCAGCGTGAGAACAACCTCCCACCTGTTGTCCGGGATGGTGGACGACGAGTTGGTGTTCTGGAACCCGTAGAGCGTGGCCACCTGGGAAACCTCGCTCAAGCCGTAGTCGATGTGCGTGACAAGGTTGGAGAGCAGGTTGCCGTTGTTGTCGAAGATCTGGTAGTTCGCCGGGTTATAGACGCTGTCCGGGTCGATCGCCGGGTTGTCGGCCAGCATCGGCTCGTCGAAGGTCAACACCATGTACTTGGCATTGACCCCGGTGGCGCTGGCCCTGGGCGCGTTCAAGAGGTCGACGCCGTTGCCGTCCGACCAACCGACGACGCGCGGGCCGGCCGTGTCGGTCGACTCCGGCAGGTTGTTGTAATAGATGTTCGAGAGACTATTCCCCAGCGCATCCGTGGCGGGGGTGGCCTGGTCGCTCAGCAGCGATTGGCTGGTGTAGGCGGCCACCATGCTGCCCGCCGAAGTCAGGGCGATCGAGGCGTTATACTGGGGCGATCCCTGCGTGCCGGTATAGTCGCCGGGAAGGACCACCGGCGGGCTGGCGCCGCCCAATGCATAGGTGTACGTGGTTGTGGTCGTTGGGGGTGAGCCGGTCGTGGTCTTGGTCGCAGTCTGTATCCACTGCTGGTCAGCGGCGGGGGTGGGGCCTAGCCCCAAACTGACCGGAATGTCGTGGGCCTGCCCCTCGAAGGTCAATTCGAACACGAAAGCGTTGCGCGAGTTGAGTTGGGTTGCCGGTTGTTGCGTCGCGGTGGTTATGAATTGTGCGGGAGTTTCGGCCTTTTCCACCAACGTGGGAACGGCGAAATCGGTGCCGGTACGGGCGTCGATCTCCTGGCTGCCCACGAGACCGCCCGCCACCTCCCGCACGAGGACCGTACCTTCCCAGCCCCCCACAACCTGGCCGAGTGCGGCGTTGATGGCAGCGCTGATATTGTTCATCGTGGTCTGGTCATTGATCGGGCCGCCCGGCTCCCCAGCTTGCGTGGAGGGCATGGTAATGATCCCGGTGGTCACGGTGGTCCCTGACGGCGGCACCACGTCGTCGGGGCTGGTGACGACGGGGCCCACGCTGAGCGTAAGCTGGAAGGTGCCCTGCTGCACGTCGTAGGGAACGACGACATAATAGCTCTGGTTCAGACCGTCGCGCTGGGTGCTGACAATGTTGTCCGAATAGGTCGCGTTCTGGCTGTCGACCGAGTTGGCGTCCCACTGCGAGGTCATGACGCCGTTGGAGTCGCCGCTGAGCAGCCCCGCGACACTCTCCAAAATGGCCTGCAGCCGGCCGAGCTGAGTCTGGGTGGCCGCAGCGGTGCCCGTGGGCGGATCGTATTCTGCCTGGAACAACACCTTATCGATCGAATACGTCACCGTAAAATTGTTCCACAACTGCGGATTAATCGAGCCCTCCGGATTCCCGCCCCAGGACGCGGCCAACTCCTGGTAGAGAATCGATCCCCCTGAGGGGCTCTTGGCCCCCACCAGCGGATTCGCGGCGCCGGTGGCGAGCGGATTGAAATAGGGCAGGAGGTCCGCGTTCGCCCACTGGACCGTGGTGGCCGACGTATAGAACGCGGTTGGCAAGGTCGGAGTGAAGGCCAGCGCGACGGCCGCTTCCGAGCCAGTAAATATGACGTTGAAAACGAACGTTGTCGTCGTGCTGGAGGCGTCCAGCGATACGGTCGCGCCGGCAAAACCGGCGTTCACCAGCGCGTTCTGAATGTTGGCTGCCGTGTTGGTCGGATTGGTGCTGTCGAAATAAATCGGCGCCGTGGCGACCGTTCCCACCTGCAACGCGAACGTGCCGTTGACAGGAACGCTGGCGGCGGTAAAGGTCAGAGTCTGGGCTGGGGCCGGCGCGGCGACGGAATTCGCAAACGTGACCGTGGCCGGCAAAGCGCCCGCGTACTGGATGGCCGCTTGAGCACTGGTAAACGTTACGTCGAAGACGAAGGAGGTCGCCGTGCTGGAGGGGTCCAACGTCACGGTTGTGCCCGCAAAACCGGCCGTCACCAGCGCAACTTGCATGTTGCTTGCCGCAGTTGCCGGATTGGTGCTGTCGAAATAGATCGGCGCCGTCGTGACCGCTCCCACTTGCAAGGCGTACGTGCCGTTCACAGGAACGCTGGCGGGAGTCAAGGTCAGTTGCTGGCTGGCGGCCGGCGCGGTAACCGAATTCGTAAACGTGAGCGTGGCCGGCAAAGCTGCCACGTATTGGATGTCCGGTTCGTCGGGGTCCATGCCGAACGTCACCTTGAAGGTGTAGGTGTTGCCCGACAAGGTCCCCGTAACGGTCAGGGCAGTAAAATTGGCGGGGGCCGGAGAAGGTTCGAGCAAGGTGCGAAGCGCGGTTTGAATGGCGGTTGCCGTGGTTGCCGCGCTGGCGCTGAAAGTGATCGGCGCCGTCGTCACCGTTCCCACCTGCAACTCGAACTGGTCGTTCGTGGGGCCGAAGGTGGGGATGCCGCCCGTGAAATTGAAGGTCAGTTGCTGTTGTTCATAAGCGAAAATCGACGTGAAAAAGGACGCGGGAACGGAGATGTTGTCGGAAACCTGCGGAGCGTAGCCCTGGTAGCTGGCGACGATGTCGCCGTCGATGTCCATCTGCACGTCGGCCGCCTCCTGGTTGAAGGGCCAGACGGTCGTCGCGGCGGTGTCCGTCGTGGCGTTATTGACGCGGAACGTGGGACGCAGGACCGCCGGGGCGGTCAGGGCCGTGCCGGCCGCGATCTTGCCATTGGCGGCGTAGGTGATAAGCTGATACTCGTTGGCATAAATGCCTTCGCTGGTCGCACCGTTGAAGTCGACGTCGGTGCCCTGCTGCCAGGCCACGACGAAGTTGTCCTGCCCGTCCATGGCGATCGTGCTGTTGCCGCCGAGGGCGCGGCTTGGCCGACGGGGGGGGTGAGTTGCAACTGGTTCCACGGCAACGGGGCCGAACCCTGCTTCTGCTCGGGGTTGAAACTGAAGCCGCGGACATAAACGATGCCGTTGGGGTTCGTCTGCACCTGGTTGGGAAGTTCGATGGCCGTCGTCCACGTGACGACGATGTTGTCGGTCACCGGCACGCTAGGGTTGAGATTGTCCAACCCGACGGCGACGGAGGGGTTGAAATTGGTGTCCGAATTGTAATTGATGTTCGGATTGCTCGGCTCCTGATCGACGATGACCGCATTGCCCAAGGCATTCCCGTCGTTCGCGTAGCATTGCATCGAGATGTCGTTGAAGTAGCTCTCGTCCTGCCCCTGGTTGGCCCAGACCACGACGAAATTCCCGTACGGATCCATGGCCACGTCGGGTTGGAACTGCGGGTTCGTGTAGTTGGCGTTGGCTTGGATCGTATACGGGTCGCCGCCGGTATTGGTGAAGGTGACCGTGGCCGGCAAACCGCCTTGCGCCGCCGGGATGGGCAGATATTGAACCACCGGTTCGTCATAGCCCGTAAACGTCACGCTGAAGGTGAAGAACGTGGGGTTGTTCGACAGCGCGTTCGGCGCCGCCACCGCCACTCCCGGGAAGCCGGCAGCCGTCAGCGCGTTCTGAATGTTCAAGGCCGTGAGGGTCGCATTGCTGTTGAAATTGATCGCCGCGGTCGTGAACAATCCTACCTGCAACTTGAACGTGCCCAGGTTGCCGGTCGAGGTCGGAGGGCCGGCGGTGAAATCAAAACCGAGTTGCTGTACGGGGTTGGTCACCAGCCGCACGTCGGTAAACGACTGGAGGGGGGTTGCCGCAAAAGTGAGCGTGGACGGCAGAGGGTTGCCGGCCGTCGCCAAGTATTGGATGGGCTGCGCGTTGACTCCGCCGTAATTGAAGGTCACATTGAAGTCGTAGGGGTTCGTCGACGATGCGCCGACCGCAACGGTCAGCGGAACGAAACTCGGGTCCGTCGCGATCAAGTCCGCGTAAATCGGGTTCGCCGACAGCGCGGTTTGAATGGCCGCCGCCGTGGTGGCCGGGTCGGTGTTGAACGTGATCGGCGCCGTCGTGAACGAACCCACTTGCAACTGGAAGGTGTCGGTGTTGCTGGAGGGTACGCCGGCCGTAAAATCGAACGTCAGTTGCTGCTGGCCATAGAGGTCGCTGGTGACCTCGCCGGGGACCAGCGTGCCGGGGCTGGTGTATCCCACGGGCGCATACATGCGGAAGTAGATGTTCGAGACGTCCTTCGGCGCCAATTGCTGCGAGACGTTGCCGGTCCAGGTGATCACGAAGTTGCCCGATCCGTCCATGGCCACCGCCGGCTGGCTGCTGTTCAACGGCTGGACGTTCTGCGTGTAGACACTGATGGGCTGTGGCGGATCGACCTCGAACTCGTTGCCGCTCTGCTTGATGATCGAGACCGAAGCCCCCGGCACGTCCGCCGGCACGGCCACCGGACCCGGCGACCCATCGTCCACAATCGGCGTGGTCTGAGAAGTGCTCACGGTGCCGCCGGCGGTAACATAATTGGTGACGACCATCGGGGCGTCGACGGTGGTCCCGGTAACATTCGTGAACGTGACGTTAAACTCGGTGAAGCTCGTCGTGTCCGGGCCAGACGCGTTGACCGTGACCACCGGCTGGACGGTGATCGTCGGGTTCCATCCGGTGGTCGGAGCAGCGGTGCCCGTGGCGCCGACGTTGTTGTAGATCGGAGCGGTGTAGGGGTTTTGCGACTCGGCGGCCGGTTCGGGAATTTGGGGAAGCTGCGCCGCCAGCGACACGAAACTCTCCGGTGCGACCCCTGTCGAGAACGCATCCACGTTCTGCTGGAAATAGCCCGTGATGGCTTCCGCCGTGAGCGTGGGATTGGTCTGCGAGAAAGGAATATTGGAGATCGTGAAGGGCTTGTCGAGGGTCGTAATCGTCACCCCCGGCAAGAAACCGCCCTCCGACGACAGGGGGGAAGCGTCCGCACTGTTCGTAAACGTCACCGACAAGGGTGGCGAGGCCTTCGTCGGAACGTACGGGACGTACTGGATAGGCGGCTCGGCAGTCGCAAACGTCACATCGAAGTCCCAGGGGCTGGCCGCCGTGGCCGACAACACGGTTGCCCCGGTAAAGCCAGCGGCCACCAGCGCGTTTTGCATGGCCAATGCCGTTTGCGCCAAATTCTTGCTGTTGAAAGTAATCGACGCTGTCTGCACCACTCCCACTTGCAACTTGAACGTTCCGGTGACGGTGTTGTAAGTGGTCTTCGGAATGCCTTTGACGACGACCGTGTCGTAACCCGCCGTGGAATTGAAGGTCAGCGCCTGCGTGGCGGAAGTTGCCTCGGTACCGACGTACTGCAGCAGCGCCGACTGGTCCAGTCCCTCCGTGGCCGTACCGTAGTCGATGACGAACGTTTGCGGATCGATGGCGTTGACCAGGGCATGCGTCGCATCGCTTCCCGCAAAGCCGGTTGCGGTGTTGGGACCCACCGGGGCAAAGTTGTTCAACCACTGCTGGATCTGCTGCGCGGCAAACTGGGGACCGGCGGTCTCCACGCCCTTGGCGTCGTAGGTTGCAAGTTCCGAGTAGGCGACGGACAGCACATCGGGCTGGGTGCCGCCGTTGACCGTCGGATCCATCTGCGGATTGAACGGATTCAGGGTGTCGTTGCCCGTGGCGTTGAACCACACGTCGAACGTTCCCGTAATGTACGCGCTTGGCGGCGGGTTGGCGTCTCCCGAGGGAGCCACCTCCCCCGTGATGGAAAGCTGCTCGATCGTCTGGTCGTTGTAGCGCAGCGAGAAGGTGGGCTGCGAGCTGCCCGTGGTCGTGAGCAGGCTGGTGGGCAAATTGACCTGCTCGACCGTGTCGGTAAAGTAGCGGGCGTAGACGTTGCTGACCGGGTAGGTGGTGCCGCTGGCATTAGTATAAACGTCGTCGCGGGTCCAGGTAACGACGAAATCGCCGCTGTTATCCGAGGCGACGCTGTGCGCCGTTGTCGTGGCTTGGGCCGCGCCGAAGGTTTGATTGACGATCACCGCCGACAGATCGGCCGGGGTGACGCTGAGCAGACACCGCGATTCCAGTTGATCGATCCTCAACGAGCGACCGTTTCGCTGGTCGAAACCGCGTTTGCGGGACCGAGTTCGTCGTCCCGAAAAGATGCGTTCCCAAATACCTAGACTCTTATCTCCTCCCCGTGCTGGGCCGGCGAAGCGAAACCACGACATTATTGCCTCCCTCAAACAACGAAGCCAAACTCCGCACGCTCCCTTGCCGAGTCGCGCACCAAGCCCGCTTCAGTTCTATTCATTATTAGAATGAAATCGAATAATTTTGTCAACGCTCTTCAACCGGAGGCAGATCCATTGGATGATCGCTTCAACTTACCCATTCTGCCTAGTCGTGCAATCGCGATTGGCCCAAATCCAATGCTCCAGAATACCTCGATAATGCTTGGTTTCAACGCAAAAGTCAAGAAACTTTCCTGTTCTCCGGCCTGGCTGATAATTGAAGCGCTTCGATAATTGACATACTGAATCGGGCTCATGCCTCCTCTGGCAGTCTCGTCCGGCACCGGTGTCGGACAAAACGACCAAGAAAATCAATTCTTTCTAATCAGAAGTCATTACCTGCGAATGACTTACGGCGACGGCACACGATTCAGGCGCGACAAACTGTCCGGCAACGTGTACGGAATGTGTCCGGTTACCGGCTTGGTTCAGAAACGGGGACTGGCTCCGAGCCGAATAGCGATTAGGCCGCAAGAAATGGACGCCGGCGAGGTGCCTGTCCCCATTTCTGAACCAAGCCCGGTTACCGACAAAAAAAGCCACCGTGGACGGGGGCGTCCACGGTGGCGATCGAAATCTTCGCTGCCGGCCGGCTGCTCAAGGGGTAATAGCTGTCACCAGATTTCGCAGCGGTTGGCCTTGCACGTAAACCTTCTCATGGACCCAAACCTTCGGTCCGACGGGCGCCGCCGGCATGACCGGCTGGGCCACGGGCACCGCACAAGTCGCCGGGCTGGCCACATAGGCCGGCGTGTAACCGGCAACCACGGGACGATAAACCGGCCTGTAGCAGGTCACCGGCTGGGCCACGTACGCCGACTGGTTGTAGACCACCGGCCGCACATAGGTTGGCTGAACATAGGCCGGCTGCACATAGGCCGCGGGGGCGTAGGTCGCTGGCACGCTGGCCGGCTGGTTGTACTGCACATACGTTGGCTGCGGGTAACTCGGCTGAACATAATTCGGCTGCAAGTTCACCGCCTCAGTGTAAGCCGGAGCGGCGTAGGTCGGCTGCACGTAGTTGGTTTCGACGACGGTCGGCCGCGGTTGCGGGGCCGGGGCATAAGCCGGCGGGCTGTCCGGGGCGTTGTTCCACGGCTGCACGTAATTGGTCGTCTGGTATGCCGGGGCATACGTGGTGACCGTGGTGGTGGTGACCGTCTTGGTGTAGGTCGCTTCCGAGGTCCAGTCCTGGGCGAAAGCCGAAGCGGCGAGGCTGCCCAGAGCAAACATCGCGAACAAAATGTTTCGAGCGTTCATGATTGATCCTGTCCTTTCTTGGAGGGTCGCTTGTGATCAAGCGTGGCCTGACTTCCTTAGCAGGCCCTCGGGTTTGTAACTCGTTTATTACGGGAGACAAGCAGATGCAAAGGCTAGGCCAATGCGCCAAGGAAAAATTTCGGCTTGCCGGGCCGAAGCCGGCCGCGGGGCCACGGATGGCGTCGGAAGTGCTTTGAGAACTGGTAGTTACGACTGAAGAACCTGACAGGGCCGAGCGGTTGCGGTCTCGCACCGCTTGGCCGTGCGGCCGACAAGATGGGTTGACGGCTCGTTATGCGTGCAATGCAGCGAGATTCCCGTAGATCGATGTGATTACAACTGTCGCAAGTTCGCTTCCATGCGGTGCGGGATCTGTCGTGCAGGCGCACTGGCCCAGCAATCTGGCCGAGTCTGCAAGCCGGGTCCCTATTCGCGGACAACGACCGTTGTGTTGGCAGCCGCCCGCTGCCAAACCACCTTCCCTGAAGGGTAGAACTCCACGCTCACGTCCACGGCCGTGCGCTCTGCGAGGCCGAAGTGCCGCTCCGTCTGGGCATAGGCGTAGTAGCTGGCCGCGGCCTGGCTGTCGTAGATCGCGATCTGCTCGTACCACAGCAACTGCCTCGTTCCCGGAACATACAGGCGGATCTTCGCCCCGGCCGCGCCGCGGTTGCCGGGCAAGCCGACCGGGCGAACGTTGATCCAATTCCGCGCGGGCAGATCGTTGCGGTACGCGGCGATCGACTTGCGGTCGCCGATCGAACGGTAGCCGACGATGTCGAGCTTGCCGCTGCCGTGGATGTCGCCGAAGCACAGCCCGTCGTCGATCGATGCGGCCGACAGGTCCTTGATCCCCCAAGCGTCGTTCATGTAGACGAATCGCCCGTCGCTGGTTCCGCGGTAGATCTTGAGGAAGTGACGGCCGTTGACGATGATATCGGGCAGACCGTCGTTATCGAAATCGGTAACTACGGCCAAGCCCCACGAAGGCGCATCAATACTCCATTGGCCGCCCACGATCGCCCCCTTCTTCTTCTTGAAGTGGCCCTTGCCATCGTTGAGATAAACCTCCAGGCGCTTGTTCTCGATGCAGATCAGATCGGGATAGCCGTCCCGGTTCAGGTCGCCGACGCCCTTGATGGAGAGCCCCTTCTCGGGCAGTCCCGCCGCCGCGGTAACGTCGCTGAAATTCATTTTGCCGTCGTTATGGTAGATACGGCTGTTGCCCTCGGGCGACGCATAATGCCCCCATTCGCTCAGGAGGTCGATCTGCCCGTCGCCGTCGATATCGACCGGCAGGCACAAGCGCTCGTTCTGGCCGGCGCCGCCGAAGGTGAGGACCCGTCCGGCCTCGACGAACCGGCCTTTACCGTCGGCCAGGTTGAAGTGGATGCCTCGGGCACCGCCGTGCAGCCAATCCACGCGACCGTCGCGGTCGATGTCGATCATGGCCTGGCGGCGGGCGTCGCCGCGGATCATGCCGGTGGGCTCGAAATGCAGGCGTCCGGGGCGGGACAGATTGCGCCACCACTGCCCGCCTCCGTCGCCGTGGGTCATAGTCAAATCGACCTTGCCGTCTTCGTCGAAGTCGTAGGCAAGGTGGATCTCCGTGGAAGGATAGTCGCCCGGCGCGACGCGGAAGCGGCCCTTGCCGTCGTTCAGCGCCGCCAAGGCCCCGGCGGTGCCGTGCGCGCTGAGGAAGAGATCGAGGTGGCCGTCGCCGTCCAGGTCGACCAGGTGCAAGCCGCTCAGCCACCACTTGGGATGGGCGGCATAGTTGTCCTCGACGATCTGCTGCAACCCCGATTCGTGTGTGACGTTGGTAAAACCGCGGCCCCGCGCCGGGCCCTCGGCCCCCGTTGCCGCGCTGACCGTCGCCGCGGCAGAGGCGAAGAGGACCAAGGCAACGCGCGAGACTTGAGCTAGAAACCGGTATCGCACGTCCGTGTTCGTCCTCATTTGGCATTCCTCTTCCACGCAACCACCTCCGCAATCGTATCCTCCAGTGAACGGCACGGCCAGACGCCGATCGTTTCCCGCAGGCGGGTCAGATCGGGCACGCGGCGACGGCAGTCTTCAAAGTCTTGGCCATAAGCCGCCGCGTAGCTGATGAACTCGATCGGCAAGGCCCGACCGGCGGCGCGGATCACCCGCTGGGCCAATTCCAAAATGCTCACCGGCTGGTCGCTGCCGATGTTGAACACCCGGCCGACGGCTTGGGGACTTTCCATCAGCGCCAACACGGCCCGGATCACATCGCTGACGTGCGCGAAACATCGCTCTTGCCGGCCGTCGTCGTGGACCTCCAGCGGCCCGCCGCTGAGTGCCGCATCGACCAGGCGCGGCAACACCATGCCGAACGCGCCCGTCTGCCGCGGACCGACGACATTGAAGAACCGGCCCACGACAGCCGGCAACCGCCGCTCGCGCCAATAGGCCAGGGCGAGGAACTCGTCGATCGCCTTCGACGCGCCGTAAGACCACCGCGGACGCGTGGTGGGCCCGAAAACCATGTCGTCGTCTTCACACCACACCGGCTTGGGATTCTTGCCGTAGACTTCGCTGCTGCTGGCCAGAAACAGACGAACGGTCCGCCCGGCGGCCTGCAAACGACTGAACTCATCCAACAACAGTTCCATCGGATAGACGTTCGTCTCGAGCGTGTGGATGGGACGTTCGGCGACCAGCCGCACGCCCACGGCCGCGGCCAGGTGATAGACGTCCTCGACTCCGTCGAGCGCGTCGCGGACAATCTCGCGATCGGTCACGCTGCCGCGGACGTAAGACAGTCGCGGGTGATCGATCACCGCTGCCAGGTTGGCGCGCGTGCCGGTCGATTCGTCGTCGATGACCGCAACCCGATCGCCGCGGGCCAAGAGGGCCTCGACCAGATGACTGCCAATAAAGCCCGCTCCACCGGTCACCAGAGATTGCCTCATGGGAGTAGACCTCCCGGGGAGAAAGCGGCAAATCTCAGATTACAGATCTCAAATCTCAAATCAGAAATCTCAAATCTCAAATCTCAAATCTCAAATCTCAAATCTCAAATCTCAAATCATAAATCATAAATCTCAAATCTCAAATCATAAATCTCGAATCTCAAATCATAAATCTCAAATCTCAAATCTCAAATCTCAAATCCTCTCTTTCCCGGCGAACATCGAGGCCACGACTGCCGCGCCCAGCAGCACGGCAATCACCGCCAGCGACGCCCAGGCAGGCATGACCTCCGTGCCGGCCGCGTGCGACAGCCACCTTTCGCCGAGCATTTTCAGCCCCACGAAAGCCAGTACCGCGGCCAGGCCATAGTGCAAGTAACGGAAGCGGTCCATCACGCCGGCCAAAAGGAAGTAGAGGGCCCGCAGGCCGAGAATCGCGAAGACGTTGGACGTGAAGACCAGGAAGGGATCGCGAGTGATGCCGAAAATGGCGGGCACACTATCGATAGCAAAGAGCACGTCGGTGCTTTCGACGACCAGCAGGACCAGCAGGGGCGGCGTGATCCGCAGGCGCCCTGCCTGGCGAACGAGAAAGCGGCCGCCGTAGCTCATCACCGTTGACGAGTCTTGTTGCGACACGGCCGTACCCTCGGCCAGCGGCAGCCAGCGACGGGCAAAGCGGAAAACGAGATTCCGCCTCGGATCGATCCGCTCCGACGAGCGCCGGGCCAGGTGGTAGGCGGTGTAGATCAAGAAAAGGCCGAACAGCGGCAGGATGAATTGAAATCGCGAGATCAGGGCCGCCCCGGCCAGAATGAACCCTAGCCGTGTGAAGATTGCACCCAGGATACCCCAGTGAAGAATGCGATATTGATGAACGCTGGGCACCTGGAAGTAACGGAAGATGACGGCGAAGACAAAGACATTATCCATCGACAGCGACCATTCCAGCAGATAGCCGGTTGTGAACTGCAGGCCCGCCTTGCCGCCCATGTACCGCCAGATGACGCCGCCGAAGATCAAAGCCAGCAGGCACCAGACGCCCACAGTGATCGCCGACTCCACCATGGAAGGATCTCGCTTCCGCCGATGGAGGGTAAAAAGGTCGGTCGCGACCAGGACCAGCATCAGCAGGCCAAAACCGAGCCACCACCCGACCTGGACGGTAGATTCTCCTGCCTCGGCCAGGGCGAAGGCGGCCCAGCCGGGGCTGGCGTGAATTCCATCGAGGCAAAAGGGCTTCATCGGAGGTTCGCAATGGCCGTAAAATGGCGTGAATACTCAATATAGGTTGATTTCGTCGTCAGGACAACACGGCCCTGCGTAGTGGCCCTTCAAAAGAGGTTATCGCATGGTTCCGACCGCGAGCGGCAACCTGTTGTTGTTGGCGATCGGCCGAAAATGTGAGATAATACGGGGAACTGCAAGAAGCGTTCGTAGCTCCGGCTTGAGCCGGTCCGTTCGTAGTTCCGGCTTTAGCCGGTCCCTACCGCCTGAAGGCGGGACTACCAACGATTGGGGCCTGTCCGCTCGGTTCGATTGTGGTATGATAAGGGTAACGGCTGATGAATCGAATGAAGGGAACTTGGATGAGGGCTCTGGCGAGGGCCGGGTGGGTCGGCACGGTGGGGGCACTGATTTGCCTTTGCGCCCCTGTTTACGGCGATGACAGCGAGGCCGCGACGCGTCAGTATAATGTGGCCGTCCGCTTTCAGAACCGCGAGGCCTACGATCTGGCCATCGGCGCCTGGGGAAATTTCCTCCAGGCCTACCCCACCGACTCGCGAGTCACCCAGGCGCGGCACTACCAGGGCGTCTGCTATTTCTTTACCGCGGTGAGCGCCTTGGAGGCCAAACAGACCGACGCGGCCTTGAAAGCGTTTGACGCGGCAGAGCAGAATTTTGATGCCGTCATCAAGGCCGCGCCAAGGTTCGAACGGCTGGAAGACACCTATTTGTATCTCGGCCTCTCCCAGTTCAAACGTGCAGAGATCGAACCGGCGGAGCAGGCAGCCAAGCAATATGAAGTGGCAGCAGCCACGCTCGACACGCTGCTGAAGAACTATCCGCAGAGCAAGAACCTGGCGCAAGTGCTCTACACGCGGGGCGATTGTGCCTATCATACTAACCAGAAGGCCGAGGCGGTGCGGTTCTACAGTCAGGCCCTGGCCAAATCGCCCGGCGACAAGCTTGAGTCGGTAATCATGTACGACTTGGGAGTCGCCCAGGAAGAGCTCAAGCAGTGGGAGGCCGCCGGAAAGACCTACGACGATTTCTTGAAGAAGTACCTTAAGAATCGCAATGCCAGCGAGGTCATCATGCGGCGGGGAGAAACGCTCTTCCAGGTCCGCGAGTACAAGGCCGCGGCCGAATGGTTTGCCGCCGCTGCCGCCCGGAGTGATTTCGAATCGGCCGATTTCGCCACCATGCGGCAGGCGGTGGCCCTGGCCCAACTTGGCAAGGTCGTTGAAGCGGGCGATATCCTCGCCGGAATCTTCACGAAGTTCCCCAACTCGACACGGTTCTCCGTGGTGTTGAAATCGGGCCATGCCTTGGCCCGCGGCCTGATCCGTGACAACAAACCGACCGAGGCCGTGGTCCTGGTCGAGAAGCTGCTGCCGCATGCCGAAGGACGGGAAGAGGCGGCGGTCTTGACCATGGATCGCGCCGACGCCGTGGCTGCCATCCCCGCGCGGCGGGCCGAGTCGGTCGCCTTGTATGCGGTCATCGCCGGCAAATTCCCCAAAGATCCGATCGCTCCCCAAGCGCTCTGTCTGGCCGCCTACGGGGCGATGACCCAGGGCGATTTCGCCGCAACGCTGCGCTATGCCGATGCCTTCCTCACCGCCTATCCGACCGACAAGTTCGTGCCCGATGTCCGCTACATGGCGGCGGAGAGCCGGCTGCAACTGGGCAAGTACGACGAGGCGGAGAAGCTCTACGTCGATTTGCTGCAGAAGTATCCGCAGCACGCCGACGCCGAAAGCTGGAAGGTCCGCCAGGGCACCGCGCTTTACTTGCAGAAGAAGTATCCCGAGGTCGTCGCACTCTTGCAGCCGCTGGCCGGCCAGATCAAGGGCGCCAATGTCCGGGCCGAGGCACTATACCTCATCGGCAGCAGTCTGGCGGAGCAGAAGCAATTTGCCGAGGCCGTGGCATTGCTGGAGGCCGCGATCGCCGCTGCGCCCGCTGGCGCCAGGCCGATGAGACGCTCCTGTTGCTGGGACAGGCCTACTACCTGCAGAAGAACCCCGCCAAGGCCATGGAAACCCTGCGGAAACTGGTTGCCGATTTCCCGCAGAGCAAGACCCTCGATCAGGCCCACTTCCTTCTGGGCAACTACGCCACGGCGGCCAACGATCTCAAGACGGCCGAGGCCGAGTATCGATTGGTTGTGGAGAAATGGCCGGCCAGTCCCTGGCTGCCCAATGCCCTGCGCGGGCGGGGCTGGGCGCTTCTTTACCAGAACGAATTTGCCGCGGCTGAAGAGGCCTTCAACACCCTGGTCGAGAAATATCCGGATCAGAAACTGAAATTCCGCAGTCTTTATGCCCGCGGTCTGGCGCGGCATCATGTAGGCAAGTTCGACGAGGCGGCTGCCGACTTGCAGGCTTTCCTGGCCGCCGACGGGGTCGAGTTGGTCGAGAAGTCGGACGCCCGCTACTGGTTGGGGCTCTGCCAGGTGGCGCTTAAGAAGCACGCGGAGGCGGCTGCGACTTTCCGTGAGCTGCTCAAAGAAGATGCGAAGTACGATGCGGCCGCCAAGGTCTATTACGAGTTGGCCTGGGCCCTTAAGTCCGCCGGCCAGGAAAAAGAATCGGTGGAGGCCTTCGCCGAATTGGTCAAGCAGTGCCCTGCCAGTCCCTATGTGGCAGAAGGCCAGTTCTGCGTGGGCGAAGCGGCCTACAAGGAGGGCAAGTACCAGGCGGCCGCCGCGGCCTATGCGGCGGCCTTGGAAAAAGCCGGCAAGAGCGACTTGGGCGAGAAGTCGGCCCACAAGCTCGGCTGGGCCTACTATCGCCTCGACAGCGCGGCCGAGGCCCAGCAGACATTCAGCTATCAGCGGGCCACCTGGCCCAAGGGCCTACTGGCCGCCGACGCAGCGTTCATGGAGGCGGAGTGCCTCTTCAAACAGAAGAAATACAGCGAGGCCCTGACGGCCTTCGAGCGCGTGAAAGACACGTCTTCGCCAGACTTCCAGGTCCTCACGTCGCTGCACAGTGCCCAGGCACTGGATACCCTGGCCCTGGCCATGCTCCGTCCCGATCAGGAGGAGCAGCGCAAGGCGACCTGGCAGAAGGGGCTGGCGATGCTGGACCGCCTGATCAAGGAGAGTCCCGACACGGTCTACCTGCTCGAGGCCCTGTATGAGCGGGGCTGGGCCTTGCAGAATCTCGGCCGCTTGGACGAGGCCCTGGACGAGTACCAGCAGGTACTGGCCAAGCAGGACAGGAGCAAGGAAAAGGGCAAGGCCGAGCCGGCCGCCCGATCGCAGTTCATGATCGGCCAGATCCAGTTCCAGCAAAAGAAATACGCCGAGGCCGTGACGAGCTTTTACCTGGTGCTCTACGAATATCCGTTTCCCCAATGGCAGGCCGACGCCGCCTTCGAGGCCGCCAAGTGTTTTGAAGTCTTGCACAAGAAGGCGCAAGCCGTCAAGCAGTATCAAGAGTTGATTGAGAAGTTTCCCCAGAGCGACAAGGTGAATCCGGCGAAGTCGCGGCTGGAAGCCCTGCAGAGAGATTGACCGTCCTGATTTTCCCGCCTTGAACATCAGCCTATGAAAGTATGCTCCCTGCGCAGGCGCAAGGGCATGCCAACCCACGCGGCACAAGTGCCGCGGCTAGATTCTCGAAACGCGCCGCGTAATTTCGGCGCAGAAGGACATTCGCATGTCGTACAGCAATCATTTCCTCCGCTGGACCGTTGCCGGTCGTTGGATCGCCACGATCGGCATTGGCATCGTTGTGGCCTTGGGCTACGGCCTCTTCCGGCCAGCCCACTCGCAGGACCGCGGGCCGCAGGTACCCGACAAAGCATCCGCCGACCATGGGTACACGGCGCCCGCGGCCGCCGCGACGGAGAAGAACTCTCCGGCCAAGTCCAGCGGCACGCTCACCCGGCAGGAAATCCTCGCCAAGGCGGCGGGCGACACCGGCGGCGGCGAGCCGGAGAAGAAAGACGCCGCGCCGGTCAAGGAGGCCGAAAGCGCGTCGATCCTCGGCGAAATCAAGTGGCTCAGCCCGCACATGTGGGCCTTCTATGCCATCTGGCTCGTTTCGATTGTCTCCGTCGCGTATGCCGTGGAGCGGTTCATCGGGCTGCGGCGGAGCAAGATCTTGCCGGCCGATCTGGCCGCGGGCCTGCGGGCCTTGGCCAGCCGCAAGGGCGAGCTCGATCTCCGCCATGCCCAGCGGCTTTGCAAACAGTATCCGTCTTCCATGGCGGTGGTCGTGCGGGCCATGTTGGCCAAGGCGGGGCGGCCGCTGCCCGAGATCGAACAGGCCATGACGGAGGCCTGCGAACACGAAGCCACGCGGCTTTACACCAATGTCCGCGTGCAGAACCTGGCGTTCAACGTGGCCCCCATGCTGGGACTGGCCGGCACCGTGCACGGCATTATTCTCTGTTTCTATGGCACGGCCCACCTGCTGGTGGGACAGAACAAGATGGACGCGCTGGCGACCGGCATTTACGCGGCCTTGATCTGCACGCTGGCGGGGCTGGTCGTGGCCATTCCGGCCGGCATTCTGGCCCACTATTTTGAAAGCCGGATCCTCAAACTGTTCCAGCAGGTCGAGGACCTGGCCCGCGCCCTGGTGCCGCACTTCGAGCGTTTCGAGGGGCGCCTGCGACAGCCGGCCCCCGGCGACGGGGTACCCGGCGGGGCACCCAGTACTCTGGGTCCGGGTCGGCCGCCGGCCACCAAGCAGCCGCTGGCAGCCGCGATCATCGAGATGCCCCGCGACGACGATGACGATCTCGATGACGACGATGACCCGCTGCCCGCACCGAAGCCACACAAGGTGGAAGGACGGCCATAAGGGAATAAAACACGAAATTCGAAATTCGAAATTCTAAACAAATCCAAAATGCGAAATTCCAATTTCCAAAACGGCTCGTACGGACGTCCGTGCGTCGCTGCTACCATTGGCAGTTTCCGTGATTCGGAATGTTTTCGAATTTCAAATTTCAAATTTCAGATTTGTTTCGGACGTCGAGTTTCGAATTTCGGATTTTTTCACGAGGAGCTTCAGCCGTGGCGGTAAAGATCAAGAAGGGCAGCGAAATGATGCAGCTCCCCGTCGTTCCGCTCGTCGATACGTTGTTGAATCTGCTGATCTTCTTCCTCGTGGCCACCAAGGTCGCCGAGGCCGAAAAGGAGCTGCCCATCCAGGCGCCCTATGCCGGCGAGGCGCAGGCGATCACCGTGCGGCCGGCGGAGATGATCATCAACATCGATCAAAAGGGCCACTATTACATCGGCGACCTTCCGGCGACATTGCACGAACTGGATAACGCGCTGCACCGCGCCTGGCTTACCAGCCGCGGCCGCACGCCGGTCACCTTGCGTGCCGATGAACGTTGCGCTTGGAAGTTCGTCGTGCAGGTCATCGACTGTTGCAAGAAAAACAAGGTCCGCGATTATCACGTGACCACAAAGAATCCCGCGGCGGAAGGCAAGACATAACGCAGGATGGGACTAAGGCCGTAGGGTGGGCCGAGTGAAACGAGTCCCACCATGATTCTGTGGTGGGGCCGTCCCGGCTGCCGAACGACGCGAGACGCCTACACCACAAGGAACACAGGAAGGTGGTGGGACTCGTTTCACTCGGCCCACCCTACAGAGAATGCATCATGGCGGAAAGAACCTCTTCCTTGAAACCGGTTGATCGCTCCCGGCCTGCCGGCAGCGAGGAGCAACTCTGGCCGATCGTCTGCGCGACGATGGCCCTGGTCGGGATCCTCGGCGTGATCGTCGTCGCCAACAGCGATTTCGACGAAGATCGCCTGTATCTGAACGGCTACACGTATCTTGCCGGGCTGGGAGTCGTGGCGGCGCTGTTGATCTTTATCGCCTCGCGGCTCAAGGGTGCAGCCCGGCGCACGGCCGAACTGGCGATCGTGCTCAGCCTCGCCTTGCACTCCGCCGCCGGCGTGGGCGCCTTTTATCTCTTCAAGAGCGACCTGGGCGGATCGAGCTTGCTGGACGCAGCCCGCGATGCCAGGCCGGAATCCGACGACGACTCGCCCCTGCCCGACTATCATTGGGCCCAGGATGAAGAGCAGCAGCCCGAACAAGCCTTCGAAAAGGTGGTGGAGACGACGGTTCGCGATCAGGCCCCGGCGGCCGCCCAGGTGCAGCCGCGGGACATGGAACATGTTGCCCCCTTGGCCGAAGTGCCTCGTGCGCCCAAGGTTGAGGTCACGCCGCTTGGCACAGGGGCCACCGAACCGAGTGGGCCGTTGGACATCCGCCCCGACGCCGCCAAGGTCGAAGAGGCCAAGCCGCCGGAGGCCCTGGCCATGGTCCGGCAGAAAGAGGCCGAACTGCCGATCCCCAAGACCGAGTCGCCAACTCCCGCCAACCATGAGTACACGGTACCCGAGGCGGCGAAGGAAGCGCCCAAAACCCCCGAGCCGGCCGCTCTCAAGGCGGAGAAGATCGACTGGGCCAGCGTGGCCAGGCAGGGGGCCACGCCAAACAACGAACTGCTCCCGCCGCCGCGGAAGATGGCTCGGGTCGAGGTCCAGCCCAACGAATCTCTGCCCTCGGCGAACATTGTCGCCCGGCTTCCCTCGCAGGCCCCGCCGCAAACCTCCAACAGCCTGGCGGGCGCTGAGGCGGCCAACCAGATTACGCAGCAGGGCAGCACCTTGGAGCGATCCAATCGCGACGGCCTGCCGCTGCCTTCGACCGTCGTTCCAGACGCTGGATTGCCGGCCCAATCGCCCGCCAACCGTGAGTACACGGTGCCCGGCAGTTCCCCGCCGAGCCGTTTGGAGGCCGTTTCCACCGTCCCGGTCGAGAAGTCCGACACGTCGCGGGCCCCGCTCGGTCCCACGATCGCTTCCAACGGCAACCAGGATCTCGGCACCGGGTCCACGCTTCTTCCCACGCGGCGGGGCGCCATCAATGGTCGCGGCAGGGCTATGCCTTCGTCCGTAGGCGACTCGTCGGAGGATCCTGCGGAAGTCCGCTCCGGGTCGCCCCGGTCGAATCTCAGCAGAGGCCTGGCCCTGCCTTCGGCGCCAGCCCGGCGGGCGACCGCATCGCAACTGGAAGACGGCGGTTCCGGTCCCAGTGCCAACCAGTCGGCCCGCTTGCCGCGGACCCAATCCGAGATGGGTTGGGACCTTCCCGCGTCCGCCAAGATCGCCGAGAGCTCCACATTCTCCGGGGCGGGCGGAACCGCGTCTAATCCCGGTGGACAGACCAGTAGGCTCGATGTCGGCCAGCGGATTGCCATCCGGCGCTCCGCGGGCAGCGGCGGGGCGCCCGGTATTCCGGGTCGGGGCGGCCTGTCCCGTGGCGGCGCGGGGCCTGGCACCGGCGTAGGCGACGTGCTGCCGGGCAACGACACGATCGCCCGCGGCGGCGCGCCGGCAGACTTGGGTACGGGACTTGTCGGACCGCGCCGCATCGAGCAGGGAAGGCCCGACGGCGAAGACAACGGCGTCGGCGGGCTTCCCCGTGCCCGTTCGGAGATCGCAGTTCCGCGTCCGACGCCGATGCCGGTTGGGCCCGGTGGCGGCACCGCAAGCGTGGCCGGCGGACTGGGCGGGCAGCCGGTACTCCGGGTCGGCAGCCCGTCGCAGGGCTTCGGCACGGGGACGATTGGTTCGGGGGCAAATGGTTCAGCAGCCATTGGACCCAGCGCGGGGCTTGGCGGCATCGGGCGGCGGGCGACTACCGGCCAAGGCGTCGGCTGGCGTCCTTCTACGCTGGTCGAGCCGACGGAAATCGCGGCGCAGACCGGCCCCACGTCGCCACAGCCGACGGGCCTCAGCGGCCACGGCGGTGGAGGCAATGGAGACTTGGATCGCATCCTCTCCGGCAATGGCTCGGGCGTCGGCGGCATTGGCCGCGGCAACAGCCCGGTCGTTGTCGGCGGCCAGGTACACGAGCCGATGGAGCCGTTCCGCCGCGGCGCCACGCACGGTGGTCTGGCCCTGGGCGATCCGGCCGGCGGGCAACTCACGGAGCCGGCCATTGAGAACGGGCTGGACTACTTCGCGCACACCCAGTTCAACGACGGGCACTGGAGCCTGCATGCCTTGCCCGAGGGAATCCCCGCCGATTCTGCCGCACCGGGCTCGTTGCACGCCGACACGGCCGCCACGGGCCTGGCCCTGTTGACCTATCTCGGCGCCGGTTATACCCACCAGGACGAGAAATATCGCGACTCCGTGCGCCGCGGCGTGGAGTGGCTGGTGAAGCATCAGCAGCCTGACGGCAATCTTTCCTATCACGGTGCCGACCCCGGCTACAACCCCGCAGACGACCCTACGCTCTTTTACAGTCACGGCATTGCCGCCATAGCCTTGTGCGAGGCCTATGGCATGACCCAGGACCGCGAGCTCCGCGAGCCGGCCCAGAAGGCGATCGATTTTCTCGTCAAGGCGCAGGATCCCCGTCACGGCGGCTGGCGGTACCGGCCGAATGACGGCAGCGACACGTCGGTCACCGGTTGGCAGCTCATGGCCTTGAAGAGTGCCCAGATGGCCGGTTTGGAAGTGCCCGAGGAGACCTTGCGGAAGGTCAGCGGCTGGCTCGATCTGGCCGAGGTGCCCAACCGCGGCACTTATGTCTACAACCCTTGGAATTCCGATAAGGAGAATCCGCTGGGCCGCGCCCCCAATCCCACCATGACCGCCCAGGCGATGATCATGCGGCTGTATCTCGGGCAGAACCGGCAGAACGCCTCGCTGGCCCAGGGGGCCGACTACCTGCTCGCGCACTTGCCCGAGGTAGGAACGAAGGAATCTTCGAAGCGCGACTGCTACTACTGGTACTACGCCACGCAGGCCATGTACCACATGCAGGGCGACTACTGGAAGACCTGGGACGCCCGCGTCACACCGCTCTTGCGGGCCGGGCAGATCGATCGCGGTCCGCTGAAGGGAAGCTGGAGTCCCCGCGAGCCGGTTGCCGATCTTTGGAGCACGCATGGCGGCCGTCACTACGTGACCTGCATGCACATTTTGACGCTGGAGTTCCGCTACTGGCACCTGCCGCTCTTCCGCGAGCTGCGGAAGGAGTAAAACGCAAAGCATCTTGATGCGATCATGGAGGCCCCCTAGGCCATGTCACCGCGTACGGTGCGCTACCGGTTGCTTAGCCGATATCCTGATCCAGGCCCGTGGTCCCAGGGAGGTCAAGAACACGACCCCGCCGATCAACGCGGACAGCCAGGGCGTGCCGATGATTGGCCAGAGGACCAGGGCCAGCAACAACACGGCCATGCCGGCGACGATCTTGAGCGCAAATACCGTGGCGTGCCGGAAGATCTGCGGCATCTTCTCGTGCCGTGTCGCGGCCCACACAAGGCTCACGGCAATGATCAGGGGAATGGCGAACACGAGGTCTTTGATCATGGGGCTCTTGTTTCTTGTCAATCTGATACGGTGGGCATGGGAACCACCGTCCATTCTATAGGAGGTCGCGTACGTCCACCAATTACTTGCCGGAAAAAACAGGAGAAGTGCACAGGCGCTCGTAGTCCCGGCTTTAGCCGGTTCGGACGCCGCAAGTTCCGCCGACCATGGGGGCATGGCGCCCGGGCGGGACTACGAGCGCCCGGCGGCGGACCATCGCATTGCCGGTAATGCCCCAGGATGCTACACTGCCAGACGCCGGTTCCTTTCCAGCAGAACTCAACAGCGGATTCGATCGGGAGTTTGCCGATGAAACTCATTTCCGGGTTATTGGTCGCGATCGTCGGTCTGGCAGTCATGGCATGGGCCTATTTCGGCTATATGCGTCTGGACACAGCGGCGCCTTGGTCGTCCGGACTGATTTACGTCGACAACGGCCCGCGCAGCGAGCTACCTAAGCCAGCCGAGTTTGTGCATCTGCCGGTAACGCTTCTGGAATTGATGCCCAGCCGGATTGGTTACGCCCTGCTCCAAGGACTGGGCCGCGAGAGCGAGGACCGCAAGCGCAGCCTCTCCACAGTGTTGTGCGAGAAACTTCTGCTGCTGGATCCGAGAGGCGCGGGCATCGACGAGCATTCCCTCTTCAGCGGCCGGATGCCTCACGCCGGACACGATGAAGTGCTGGCCGGCTACCAGACGATGGCCAGAGACCGGCTCGCAGTCGCAGGCCATGATTTTGCCGTCGTGGGTGTTCTGCGGCGGGACGTGGCGGTTCTGGCCGACTGCTACCTGCTGCCCCCGCACGCTTCCGCAACTGCGGTGTTCGACTGGCACAATGCCCCGACGCATCGGGCCGTACTGCTGGAATTGCCGGCCGCGGAACTGCGGGACCCCGAGGTCCGCGATGAACTCAAAGGGCTTTTTCCGCCCGAACAATTCACAGCCGTTCCCCCGCTGGTCCGCGCCGAACGCTGGGCCTATTACCTGTATCTGACGGGCGAGGGACTACTGCTCTTGGGCGGCTCTCTGGCTTTGATCGCGCTATACGGGGCGCTGGCTCGACGGGGCGCCTGGGGTGTGCTCCGCGGGCCGTTGGCGGAACTTGCCGCGTGGCCCAAATTGCTGGGGAGCCTGCACCTGGTCTACTTCGGCCTGGTGATCGCGGCTTCCGTGCTCGTCTACGATTTGCCGGACGTGCAAAAGTTCCTGTTATTTACCCTGAGACAGGCGTTCGCCGATCCGCGGAACCTGCTCGGCGTGGCATCCAAGGCCTACGGCAGCCATAACATCCCCTGGGCGGCCGCCGTGACCTTCGTCATCAACTTCTTCGCAGGCTCGATCGCCGTTATCACGGTTCCTTCGCTGATCGTGCCGGGGAGCGGCGCTCTCATGGCTACCGTTCGGGCAACCGTTTGGGGTTTGATCCTGGCGCCGGCCTTCGTCGTGCTTTCGCTCGGCATGCTCCCCCATTCCGGCACGCTCCTGTTGGAGGGCGAGGGCTACATCCTGGCCGCGTTTTTTGGGCTGTTGGTGCCGATCTACATGTTTCAGCGCGATCCGGAGATCGGAGTCGGTCGCCGCTATGGGCGGGCGCTGATGATGAACTTGAAAGCCATGGCGCTGGTGGCCCTCGTCCTGGCGACGGCAGCCTGCTATGAAGCCACGGAAGTGATCTTGATGAGCCGGTAACAACCCCTTGACCTATGAGATCTCATCCCTTGGCGACTGAATTCAGCGGACGCCGAGGGCAATCGCCGGCCTTTGACCGGGCACTTCCTTTACGCATCCCACTCCTCCAGGAACGGTTTTTGACATATTTGTCAATTTCGACTGGTAAATATTTGACTATTCTGACGCGGACTCGTACAATCGTCTGATACGAACGTTTGACTCAGACGCCTGTTTCTACCGGTCCTGTTTCCTGTGGCTGCCAAATCCGACGACACGCCGTCCCGCCTGATCTACGCCGCGGGCGAAGTCTTTGCCGAGAAAGGCTTTGAAGCCGCATCGGTCCGCGAGATTTGCAGCCGGGCGGAGACCAGCCTGGCATCGATCGGCTACCACTTTCACGATAAGGAAGGTCTTTATACCGAGGTCGTGAAGGCCGCGGCCTGCTCGCCGCCCTCCGATCACGACCTGCAGTGGCCGCCCGGAACGCCCCCCGCACAGAAGCTGCGGGAGCTGATCCAGGCCCGGCTGACGGCCATGCTGAGCTCCAGCCTGCCGCGCTGGGCCGACCAACTCATGGTTCGGGCGATGGCCGAGCCGACGCAGGCCACGTTGGAATTCGTCGTGCAGTCGATCCGCCCCAAGTTCGAGCAGTTGTTCTCCGTGCTTGCCGAGTTGCTGCCGCCCGGCACGTCTGAGACCGATCGGCATCTTGCCGGCGTCAGCATCATCGCCCAGTGCATGCACTATCGCATCCAGGCGACGATCACGAAGCTGATCGTCGGCGAAGAAGAGTATCGCAGCTACACGGTCGAGCGCTTGGCCGAGCATATCACCCGCTTCAGCCTGGCCGCGCTGGGGCATGGCTCCTTTCCGGCGGAGAGCGGCGAACCAGCGGCGGAAACCGTCGCGGAAGGAGCCATACCATGAACTGGGTCGCATGGAAAATGCTGACGGGCGATCGGGCCAAGTACCTGAGCATCGTCTTTGGCATCACCTTCGCATCGCTGCTGATGAGCCAACAAGCGGCGATCTTCTGCGGCCTGATGCGGAATACGGCCAGCCAGATCCTCGACATCCAAGGCGCCGAGATCTGGGTCATGGACCCCTACGCGCAGTTCGTCGACGACCTCCGACCGCTTTCCGAAAACGATCTGTATCGCGTCCGCAGCGTGCGGGGGGTTTCTTGGGCCGTGCGGCTTTATAAAGGGCTCCTGCGGGCGCGGATGGAGTCGGGCGAATATCAACAGATGATCGTCCTGGGGCTGGACGATGCGACCTTGATCGGCGCGCCGCGGGAGATCGTCGCCGGCAAACTCTCCGACCTGCGGCTTCAGGACGCCGTCATGATCGATGAAGCCGGTTTTCACTATGTATGGCCGGGCGAGCCGCTGGCGACCGGCAAGGTCCTCGAACTGAACGATCATCGCGCCGTGGTGGTGGGCATCTGCAAGGCCTCGCCGCCCTTTCAGACGTTTCCGGTGCTCTACACCCGCTACGCCCAGGCCGTGCAATATGCCCCGCGGGAGCGCAAGGTGCTTTCCTTCGTACTGGCGCAGAACGACGGGTCGATCTCGGCCGCGGAGGCGTGCCGCCGCATCGCCGCGCAGACCGGCCTGCAGGCATTGACGCGCGACGAATTCTTCTGGAAGACCATTATGTACTACACGCGCAAGACCGGCATTCCCATCAACTTCGGCATCACCGTCGTCTTGGGTTTTCTGGTGGGCGCGGCCATCGCCGGACAGACATTCTACTTGTTCACCATCGAGAACCTGAAACAGTTCGGCGCCCTGAAGGCCATGGGGGTGGGCAACGCCCGCCTGACCCGCATGATCCTGCTGCAAGCATCGATCGCGGGCCTGCTGGGCTACGGACTGGGGGTGGGACTGGCGGTGGTCGTGGGCAAGGTCATCGGCGTGCTGATCGCAACCAGCATTCCGCCGGCCTTTTTCATGCCCTGGCAGGTCCTGGCGGGCACGGGAATCGCCGTCTTGGGGATCGCCGCGGTTGCCAGCCTGGTCAGCATTCGCCGGGTCGTAGTGCTCGAACCGGCCGTTGTTTTCCGATGACGAAGCGATTGCACGAAATGACATCGACACTTGCCACCCCTAATGCTGGAGAACTGGCCGCGACGGCCCAAACCGCCGTCGACCACGACCATGGGTACATGGTGCCCGACACGGTGCCCGAGCGCGTGGTCTGTCGCGGCGTGACCAAGGATTTCGGTCTGGGGGCAACGCAGGTCCAGGCCCTGCGCGGGGTCGATCTGGAGATCCGCTGCGGCGAAGTCACGCTCCTGGTAGGACCGAGCGGATGCGGCAAGACGACCCTGATCTCGGTCATTGCCGGACTGCTGGATCCGACCGCGGGCGACGTTGAGGTGCTGGGCGACAACCTCACGCGGATGTCGGCCGGCCGGAGAACGCGTTACCGGGGGCGGAATATCGGTTTCGCCTTCCAGCAGTACAATCTTCTGCCGGCGTTGACCGCCCGCGAGAACGCGGCCATTCCGCTGATGGCCAACGGCTGGGGGCGAGGCCGGGCCTTGGCCAAGGCGACGGAGCTGATCGAAGCCGTTGGCCTGGCCCCGCGGGCCGATGCCCTGCCCAGCCAGCTTTCCGGCGGAGAGCAGCAACGCGTGGCCATCGCGCGGGCCCTGGTCCACGAACCGCGTCTCTTGCTGTGCGACGAGCCGACATCCTCCCTGGACGGCCAGACGGGACATGCCGTCATGGAACTGGTCCGCGAAGTCGCCGTGCGGCCGGACCGCGTGGTCCTTGTGGTCACCCACGACAATCGGATATTCCCCCTGGGCGATCGGATCGTCCACATGCTTGACGGAACCATTCAGAAAATCGAGACCGGCGGCAACACGCATGGATCGCAGGAGCCCGGTGCACGGCACAAATCGTGAGAGCCAACCATGATTAGTTTTCTGCGTAACCTGTTTCTGCCGTTCCTGGCCTTCTCGGCACTTGGGCTGGCGATCGTCAACGTGGCCGAGAACTATGTGAAGATCGACCCGCCGCTGCCGCCCTCGCCGCCTGCCATTGCTCCCTTCGACCAGAGCGTGGCGGGGACCGGGATTGTCGAAGCCCGCACGGAGAATATCGCCATCGGGGCCCATGTCGGCGGGATCGTGGCAAAGGTCTTCGTCAAGGTCAATCAACACGTCGAGCGCGGATCGCCCCTGTTTTCCCTCGACGACCGCCAGTTACAGCGTCAGTTGGGCGTGCGGCAGGCGGCCTTGCAAATGGCCAAGGCCGATCTCAAGCGGCTGGAAAGCATGCCGTGCGCGGAGGAGCTCATTCCCTCCGCGGCCAAGATCGCCGAGGCCAAGGCCAATCTCGTCGCCCAGGAAGACCTGCGCAATCGGGCCGTGGCGTTGGCTGCGCAACACGCCTTGGCCCGCGAGGAAGCGATCGCGCGCGACATGGCCTGGCGGGCCAAGAAGGAGCAACTGGCCCGCTTGCAAGCCGAGGACGCCTTGCTGCGTGCCGGGGCGTGGGAAGCGGACAAAGCCGTCGCACGGGCTGCCGTGGCGAAGGCCCAGGCGGAAGTCGATCAGGCGGTCACCGACATCGAACGTCTGACGGTCCTTGCGCCGTTTGCGGGCGAGGTGCTGCAGGTCAACATTCGGCCCGGTGAATATGTCGCCGACCATGAGTACATGGTGCCCGCGCAGGGCGTGCCGCCCATCGTTTTCGGCGATCTGCACACGTTGCACGTGCGTGTCGATATCGACGAACACGACATTTCCCGCTTCTCCCTTCGATCTCCCGCTCGGGCCAGCGTCCGCGGCGATCCACAGAAGAGTTATCCGCTGGCATTCGTGCGCGTGGAACCGTATGTTGTTCCAAAACGGTCATTGACGGGCGACAGTTCGGAACGTGTCGATACGCGGGTGCTGCAGGTGATCTACGCGCTCGCCGCGGGCGAAAGGTCCGTCTATGTCGGCCAACAACTCGATGTCTTTATCGACACTTCCCCGGCAAAGGTGGCCGACCGTTAGCAGTTTTCAGCCTTCGGGCGTGTCGAGGATCTGTTTCAATCGCTCCGCCAATGGCGGCGGAAGTTTTGTCTGCCAGGAAGCATCGACCAGGCCGACACTGATCAGGTCGCGGAGATGCATGCGATCCTTGTCTCGATTCGACATTAACTTCAGCACAACTAGCGATTCGAGCGTGATCACGCGGAAGTTGGCCGGATCGTCGACGGTCTGAATTTCCGGCGCCGGCAAGAGATGATCGGGCCGAGTCTTTTCGCCGCTGAACAACAGATGGATGGCCTCGCTCGGCTTGCCCTCCGGGCCATCGCGGAACATGACGACGTTCGAGCAATTCGCCGGCGACAAAGCCGGCCCCCTCAAGGACCGCAGTGACGCCCGGCAGATCGCTTCGGCGGATCAGCAGATCGATGTCACGCGTATTGCGGACCGCGCCCTCATCGACTGTAGCGACCCACGAAGCAACGGCGTTGCCTCCGACAACCGCGTAGGGAACCTCGGCCTGCTCCAGTGCCGCCGTTGCTCGCAATAATCTTTCACGGACTCTTGTCACTGCGCGCTCCATTCGATCGAGAATATCCGGACTCATGCCGACGGTCTGGGTCGTCCAGTGCGGCGAGTCACCCCGAAATTGGTCTATTGGTACGGTCATGACGTTCCATTTTAATCGGGTTGGCCAGGTGTTGGCAATTCCAGGTCGCGGCGCCCGTTGTCAAGCACGCTCACCCCAGCCCATTCTGCCCGAGCGTGCGGCCGACTTTGGGCCAGCCTTCGGCGGCCAACGCGGCGGAAGAGCAATCCAGCACCACCAACGACTCGTTGTCCAGGCCAAAGGCCAGACGCTTGGGCGCCAGCAACGTGCCCGCCGAACGGACCGGCGAACCGACGTCCGACGTCCACTGCGCCTTGCCGAAGAAATTCACGGCGTGAATCACGCCGGCGTTGTCGCCGAAGTAAATCAAGTCATCGTCGCCGATCACGGGCGTCGATTCCACCGGCGCGGCCGTGCGATACTCCCAGCGGACCTTGTGGCTGTTGCCGTCGATGCACACCAGCACGCCGCGCGGATCGATGCCGCGCGGGGCCTGGCAAAGGCCGAGGTAGAGGTGACCGTGGCCATCGGCAACCGGAGAACCGAGTATCTGGCCCGGCATCTGCGTTTTCCAGACCAAGGTGCCGGCGGGCGATACGCCGCATAGACAGTCATCCTGTCCGGCAACGACGATCGTTTTGTCCGCCGCGACCAGGGGCGCAGAACGGACCACTCCCACATAGCCCTGATCGGTCGCATGGTTCCACTGATTCGCGCCGCGATCGGCGCGAAGATCGATGGCAAACAGGTAGCCGAGTTCCGAGCCGACATACAAGACGCCATCAGCAACGACGGCCGGCGAGTCGAACTTCTGCCGGCTGCGGAAGAAGGGCGGCTTCTGGATCCGCCCCTGGTAGTCGACGCGAGCCAGCCCGCCCCCATGCGAACTGACCCAGGTGTTGCCGTCGCGATCGACGACCGGCACGGCGTAGCCCAAGGGCTCCCCGACGTTGGCCGGCGACCAAACCTGCTTGCCGGTGGCCGCGTCGAGGCAGTGCAGATAGCCGTCGCAGCAGTGCAGGCGAAGCGTATCCTGCGGACCGAGTATGACCGGCCCGGGGGCACGGCTGCCGATGACGTACTCCCAGATCAGTTTGGGCTTCTTGTCTTCTTCGACCAGGGCCACGAGGCGGTCCTGGTACTGGAGAAATGCGCGACCGGCGGCATCGACCGCCGGAGCGTTGCGAAGCGGAATGGCCTGCTCTTCCGGCAGCAGTTCTTCCGGAAACGACCAGACCAGGTTCTCGGGACGCGGCGGTTTGGGCCGGACGGGCCGCTTTGGGGCGGTTGCCGGCTGGGGAGCGGGGCAGAACGGGGACGCTCGGACGGCACGACGCGCTCGGCGGGCCGATTCGTCGACGAAGGCTCGACCGTTGACGAAGGCCGCGGCTCCGTGGCCTGCGAACGACGCGATTCGGCCGGCTGGCTGGGCGGCGGGGTTTGTGGAGGACGCTCGGGCGGAGGCTGGGAGCTTTCCGGCCCAGCGGCCGGACGGGACGGCAGATCGACCGGTGGTGAAGGCCGCTGACGCGACGGCTTAGGGTCGGTGGGCGGCGATGCCGGCGGCGTTTGCGGAGGTGGCGCCGGGCGATTCACGGCGCCTGGAGGTGGTGGGAAAACTGTACGGCCCGGCATTGTCCCGGGCGCACCAGGCCGGCCCTGACGAGATCCCGGCTGCTTGAACGGCTGCGCTTGTCCTGGTTGCGGCTGCTGCGGTCCCAAGACGGGCGGCTGCTGTTGACCCTGGGGGGGCGGCTGAGTCGGCGGTGATTGCGGCATCGCGGGGGAAGGCGGCTGCGGATAACGCGGCGGTATCCCTGCGTGAAATCCCTGTGCCGGGGGATTGCCGGGCTGCCCCATCCCCGGTTGTCCCACCGCCGGCTGTCCGGACCAGGGTGCGGCCGGCGGTTGCTGCATTCCACCAGACCAGGGCGACGGCGCCTGCGGCATGCCCTGCTGCGGCACACCAGGCTGTAGCGGCATGCCGGGCTGCTGAGGCGTACCGGGGTGGCCGGGCCAACCGCCAGCGGCCGGTTGTTGCGGCATCTGCGGCTGGGCACCCACTTGCGGGTACGGCGGTTGTCCCCAGAGATTGGTCGGCGGTTGCGGCGCCTGCGGTTGAGCGGGCCATCCGCCTTGCTGGGGCATGGCGGGTTGCTGAGGCATGCCGGGCTGACCTGTCCAACCGCCAGCGGCCGGTTGCTGCGGCATCTGCGGCTGGGCACCCGCTTGCGGGTACGGCGGTTGTCCCCAGAGATTGGCTGGCGACTGTGGCGCTTGTGGCTGGACGGGCCATCCTCCTGGAACCGCTTGGGGCATCCCTGGTTGTATACCGGGTTGTTGGGGCATTCCAGGCTGCATCATGCCGGGCTGTTGGGGCATCGCTGGCTGGGGCATTCCCGGCTGCATACCGGGCTGTTGGGGCCGGGTACCCTCTGGGTGCGGTTGCTGCGGCCAGGACGGTTGCTGCGGCATGCCGGGCTGCATTCCTGGTTGCCCGGGCTGGCCAGGCCAACCGCCTTGCGTTGGCGGAGTGAATGCCACCAGGCGGAACAAGCCGACCGCCTGCCGTCCACACTGCGGACAACTGAAAGGCTGGGTGGGCCGCTGGATCTGGAAGCCGCAGTTCGAACAGCGGAATGTATTCATGTGCTCCTGCTATTTTTACGACCACGCAGGCGGGCCGACCATGGGTACATGGCGCCCGCCCACTTTACTTTACGGCCACGCTGGCCTTGGTATAGACCTTTCCGTTGTCGCGGAGCACGATCCAGCCGAGAACCTGGGTAATCTCCACGCCGGGCCGCAAGGCATTATGCCGCAGCGAATCGAAGCGTTCACCCGGATTGACCAGCTCGATGGTGTTGGCCATGCCGGCCTGGTCGCAGGCCCGCATGAGCCACTCGGCGAGGGCTTTCTCCAACTCGCTGGGCCGGTTAGATGTCTTGGGCTGCCAGCGGTAGAATGCCTCGCCAATGTCCTTCAACAGCGGCGGCATCTTGTCGGCCGCGGCGGAGCGGAACAGCAGGAGGCTGCCCACCAGGCCGCAGGCCCCCGGATCGCCACTGAGCACGCCGCTGAGCAACTTGTTCTTGTCCGCGTTCAGGGCCGGATTGTGGGCCAACTCACCGCCCAAGAGGGCCTCTTGCCAATCGCCGCCGACGGCCGGTTCGGAGGAAGCCGCCTCCGGGGACCCGCTTGCGGGTGGCGGAGGACGAAGGATTTCGAGAATCGCCCGCAGCCCGGCATCGGCATGTTGCTGGGCGGCGACCACGTGCTGTTGGATGGCCGTGAAGTACTGCGGCAAGGCGTTGAAATACTGCGGCACCATCTCGCCGAGCTGGCGGATACCGGCGCCCAGCGTGTTGTGCTGCTCGGCATGCGCGTCGCGGAGCTTGGTGATGGCTGATACCAGGGCGTCCTTGAGTGCGTCGATCGATTTGAGTTTGCCTTCGACCTGTTCGAGCTTCTCGCCCACCGGGCGTACGACCGACTTGAGCGCCGCTTCGCTCACGCTCGGGCCGCCGCCCTCGCCGCCCGCCACCGCGGGCGCGGAGCGGGGGCCGGCGCTCACCAGTTGCTCGACCTTGCGGTGAATGGCATCCAGTACCAGGCCGTAACTGACCATCTTGTCGAGCAGGCCGTCAAACTTCTCGTCCGTGGACTTGCCCTGATCGCCGCCGGCCAACTGCGACTCGCGATGCAAGAGGTAAGAAGTGACCTGTTCCTTGGTGCCGTCCAGCAACTTGCCGAGGTCCTCCAGCCGCTCGGTGAGCGCGGCCAAGGCGTCGGCCTCGCCGGCCGGCGGGCGCGTGGGTGCCTCGCGTGCGGCCACCCGCAACGGGTTCTCGCCCTTGCTGGCGGGCACTTCGGCGATATCGGCCTCGAGGGCCGCGGGGAACTCGGCTTTGGCGACCGGTTCGCGAACTTCTTTTTTTCCGGGCCAGGTAAACGCCATGCTCTTGGCTCCTTTTCATGCATCGTTAGCGGTCATAGACGTATTGTACCAGATTATGGGCGTCCTTCGCAGTGGGGGAGACACCGTCGCTTTGCAACGGGACTTGCTTCTTCAACGCGCCAAGTAGTCTGGAAAAGATCGACATACGGGGAACAGCGCCAAAACCGCCGACCCGACTTATCTATCCTCTAACCATTTTCGTCCATGAGACCTTTGAGCAGTGCCGGAAACACGTCCCAGGCCTGTTCGTATGTTGCCTCGAGCGGGGCCGGGATGTATCGATCCTCTGAAAGAAAGATCGGCAACGACGGCAGCAGATCGCCGACGCCAACCGGCTCGGCGTAGGCAATAGGAAGATCTCCACTGTCGAACGAAGCAACGACGAGAGGCTTGCCGGGCACGTCCTCGAACCGTTCACCAGCGAACTCGTCCAAGATCGACTGGTGGATTCCTTGCGGGTCACGAGGGGCGGGCGGAAAAAGATCGACGATGAGCAAATTCACGCCTTGATTCAGGATGTCGCACGCTTTCTCTACGAACGCCCGGATCGAGTGGCGGCTGTCTTTGTTTCCCGGCGAAACAACCTCAATGATCGCCAAGACTTTTCCCCGGCCATGGCGAATGACGACCCGGTCGGCACGCCTGGCGTAGTTGATTTTCTCGAGCTTGGCGACCAATCGCGCACTCGGCGGCATTGTTGCAACGGCAATTCCGCCTGGTTCATCTCTCGATGTGTCCGCGTGCAACGTCACAACGTCCGGGATTGGCCGGCCGGTTACCTGCTCGGCCATAGCAATATAACCCGGCGGCAGAAGTCCACCATTCAAAGCGTCGCGGAGTCGGACGATCCAGCCCTGGTGAAAATCGTGGAAATCGCCAGGCTCCAATCGGGTCCAGTCGTGGATAGGCATAACGAATCTCCGTTAACGTTGTCCGAATTCGATATTGTCCAATCCGCCGGTGTCGAGGTAGTAGCGTTCGTCGGCCAGCGTGCGCCAGGAGAAGAACACGTTCTCGCCGAGCACCGCGTCTTCGCCGGCCACGACGCCGGTGACCTGGTCGACTTCGAGGATCTCTTCCTGGTCCTTGGTGGCGTGCTTGCGTTTGACCTTGACGTTGATCTGCGTCGGCCCGATGCGGTCGCCCGGATCGATCTTCAGCAGATAGACCGGAGTGGCCTGGGCCCCTTCGTCGCCGCTGAGCTTGCGACCGATGAGCACGCGCTGCGAACTGGTCTGGAACTCGGTGATGTCCTCGCGGCTCTGCTCGGCGACGGTCTCGAAAAGGATGCGTTCCGGCCGGATGCCCGAGGTGGCGTCGGTCATCACGCCCCAGTAATACGTGTTTTCGTGGGTGCGGCCCTTCATGTCGAACTTGAACTGGGGGAGCATGCCGTGCCGGGCCATGAACTCGATCGCCGCGCCCACGACCACCGGGCTCTTGGGATCGATGATCACGCCCGGATTGTGGCCTTTTTCGTCCTGGTAGGGGTACCAGTTGCCGGCATAGTGGTTGTGCATGGCCACGATCCGCGAGGGCGACAAGGGCACGTACATCTTCACAAGCTGCTGGATGTAGCCCAGCTTCGACGGCAGCCCGGCGAGGATCACCACGTCGGCCTCGTGCTCGACGATGCGATGGCAGAAGTCGTAGAGCAAGTCGGCGAAGGTGTCGTAGACCACGCCCTCGAACTCGGTCTTGTCGAAGACCAGGTTCAGCTCCTGCTGGGCGTTGTAATAGCCCGGACCGCGGAGACGGTCAAAGGCCCTTTGCAGCGACTCGACGACCACCGGGTCGACGAGTCCGGGGTCGGTATGGGTAATCGGTTCGGCGACATCGTCGCCGGCGTTGTTCAAATAGGCCTGGGCCAGGGGCACGAAGAGGCGGTTCATCCAGTTGACCCGCTGGGCCCGCAGCTCGCGGTTTCGCGGCACTTCCGGCCCGAAGAGCACTTGCACGTCTTCTTCTTCCAGGCCAAGGGAATCGGCGAAGGCGGGCACGACGATGGTCTCCAACAGGCGTTTGACCAACTGGTCGCCGCCCAGCGAGATGCCGTCCTGGTGGAGGACCTGGCCGCGGATGTAGTCGTCGATCTTCGACTCGAAGTTGTAGCGGGCGATCATCAGGTCGGTGGTGCCGCCGCCGATGTCGATGCAGGCGATGCGGATTTCATTGGCCTCGTCGCCGAACGTCTCCGGCTCGCCCTGCTTGCCCCGACCCGCAAGCGGGTGCCCCGGGCCGCCGGGCCGCGGGGCGCCGGGCCGGGCGACGGCGCGGCGGGCCGTGGCGGGCCGCGCGGCCGCCATTTCCGGCATGTCTTCCAGCTTGGGTTTCTTGCGGCCGCGGTCCTGGTGCATGGTGCTGAACCAGAGCCGCGGGTCCTGGCCCAGCATCCGCAATTCGCTCCAGATATACGTCAGATGGCAGGCGCTGGCCTCGTCAATGCCCAGGTTGATTTCCGGCTTGCAGCGCTGGCTCTTGCCCAGCGTGGCGGCGAAGATATTGATGGCCTTCTTGGCCTGGGCGGCCAGGCGGCGCTGCTCCTCCTGAATCATGCCGCTGGGATAGCTCAGCGTCATCGTGCGGATCTCGCGGGCACGGCCGGCCTCGCCCGAGGCATTGCGATAGGCGATCGAATTGACGTAGGTGTAGGCCTGGGTCAACATTTCGTAGAGCGCGGCCGTCATCAGCACGCGGGGCGCGTGCCGCGGCTTGAGCGGGGCCTCGGCGGCATACTCGTTCTCATCGGGCTCGTTTTCCTGCAGGAGGAAGTCGCGGTCGTCCTCATGGATGTACTTGAGGAAGGGCCCCCTCAGCGGCGAGGCGTACGCGCCGGTCTTGCAGCGGTCCGTGGGATCGGCCATGTGCCAGTTGGCCCCTTCCAGCCAACTCGCGTCGTCGGCCCAAAGGTAGCGCTTTGGCGAGCTCACTCCGGTGCGGATATCGCCTTCGGCCCGCATGACCTGCACCACGTCGTCAGCCTCGCGGCCCATGCGGACCATGGAGAGGTCGTCGAACAGCGGCGGTTTGACGACCATTTCCACCTTGGCCTGCCGGGACTTGCCGCCGCGGCCGAACCAGCCGCGCTTGCCGTCCTCGTCGCCCACCGTGTGGTAGTCGGTCTTCTTCTGTTCCAAGGGCGGCAGGTACGGCGTGTTGCACCAGTGGGTCTTGGACGAGAACCATCGCGCGGCGGGCTGGCTGACGAACTCGCCTTCCTCGTTCCAGGCGTCGAGGTGATAGCGGTTGGCGAGCTCGAAGGGGAGCATCTGCGGGGTCTGGCTGATTTCGCCGGCCAACTCCAGCAGCAGCACCCCGGTGCGGCTATTGCCGAAGTCGATGATCATGTGCACGTGCTTGGCGTCGCCGGCCGTGGCCGCCGCGGGACGGATGCAGAGATCGATGTCCGGCACGCCCTTCAGCGGCTTGCCGTCGATATCCAGAAGCCCTTGCAGATTGACGAGGAAGTCGCGGGTCAGCGAGTTGGGCGAGCAGAAATAGCCGACTTCCGGGTCGCCGCACGAGGTATCGACGGCCAGGAAGAGCCGCGTCGTGCCCGACTGGATAATCTGCCATTGGATGTAGGCAAAGGTCCGCGGGGGATCGTTGGCGGCCGCTCCGGCTATGGCACAGCGCTGCCAGCCGTAACCGATCTGGTTGGTCTGGTAGCGGCTGCCGCCGCGCAAGGGAATGCAAACGACCTGGACCCCCGTGTTGGCGAATAGAACGTGCATGATTCCTCTTACTTCTTGTCGAATGGCTCCAGCATGTGGATCAGCTCCATATTCCCCGGCGGGAGCTTGATGTGTTCGCCGGCCCCCAGGGCCAGGGCCAGCGGCAGGCGCTTGGCCCATTGCTTGACGAACGACTCCATGAGGCCGAAACGGCTGAAGTCCTCTTCGCCGTTGCCCTTGTTCTTGGCTTCCTCTTCCGGGGTCTCCAACGGGGCCCGGCTGGGGCCGGGGTTCATCACGTAATCGTTGAGGATGATGCGGACATACTTCCGCCGGCGCGGCGGCGGGCCGCTTCGTCGCGGGTCTTCAGTCCCACCACCGGCTGCACCTGCGCGACCAGCTTGTCGAAGACCTTGTCGGTCAAGAGGTAGTCGCGGAGGAAGCGCGTGAAGAGGTTCATGTCGTCGGAATCGAGCCACGGCTCGCCGTCCTTGTGGGTGTTGCAGAAGGTCTCCCAGCGCTTGGGCACGGCCACCGTGGCCCATTCGTGCAGGTAGTTCTTCAACTCCCTGGGCAGCGGATCGCCGTGGCGGCGGTTGACGTTGTCGGCACAATCGGCGATCTGCAACTCTTCGCCCTCCGCCATGCAGAGCGACTCTTCCAGGGCATGTACGCGAAAGTAGATCCGCTCCTCGTCGGTCATCAGCCAATCGACGACCTTCTTGGCCGCCAGCACGCGCCGCTCGCGGTCGATGTTGGTATCGGGGTCGACCACCCAGTCACGTGAAAGCTGCAAGAGCCGGTTCAAGACGTCGCCGATCTCCTTGGTCAACTGGTCCTGCTTGGCGTCGGCGCTGGTCACGGCGCGGATGCCCCCGCTGATCAGCGATTGCCCGCCGTCGCCGTCTTTCATGGCCGTGTCCCAGCGGAATGCCGGGTCGCGGACGTAGGTCTTCACCAGCTCGGATTCGAGAAACGCCTTGCGGGCGCGAACCCACTTCTCCGGGTCTTCGGCCTGCCGCTGCTCCTCGTTGGTGTCCCACGTGCCGGGGTAGCGGATGGGATAGACGTTGGTGAACGGCTTGCCCTTGCCGCCGAAATCGGTGAGCACGTTGCCCAGCGTGTCGAGAATCGAATTCAGCCGCGTGTCGTAGAGGATCTTCTCGGCGAAGATTTCGCGGTTGCGGAACTCCTCGTCCAGGCCCGTCATGCCAATGAACAGGGCGGGGATCTCGTCCTGCACGCGGTGCGGCCAGACCTTCTCGCCGTAGCGGGCCCGGCCCCATTTCTCCACGTGATACTTCATCTGGGCCTTGACTTCCAGGTTGCCGCCGCGGAGCAGGAGGAAGAGCGTCTGGATCTGCAGCTCGTCGACGAAGCGCTCGAACAGGTACGAGACCTTGCCGCGCTTGACGATTTCCATCTGCTCTTCCTGCGTGTCGGCGCTCGTCCGCTTGCCTTGCTCGATGCCCGTTCGCACCGCACGCATGCCCGGCACGTCGAGGAAGTCCATCTGCTCGATCACCTTCCGCCATTCTTCGCTCAGGCGGTGCGGCAGCACGGGCATGACCAGTTCCAGCATGCCGGCCTGAATGGTTTCCAGTTCCTCATTGCCCATGCCCGAATTGGGGCGGTATTCGAGCACGAAATACTTCTCTTTGGGCGTGAGATAGATATCGGTCCAGGCCACATGGTTCCAGATCTTCGAGTTGGGCCGATCGTAGACCTTCGAGCGCTGGCTGTCCAGCAGGAAGCGGACGCCGGCCCAGTGGCAGAAGATGGCCGGGTCGTGGGCCCCCAGCGTAATCCGCTTGAGGAAATTGGCGATCTTCACGAAGAGCGCCGTCAAGGTGGGCCAGTTGTCCCAGAACAGTCCCGCCGCGACCGCCACGTAGCCGTCTTCCGAGAGCGGGTAACGGCTCAGCAGGCCGTTGATCACCGCCTCGGTGGCCTGGAAGCCGCGGCGATCGACTGCCCGCATGTAGGAGAAGGCATCGAGGATGTCCATCCGCCATTTGCGGTCGACCTGCTGCTCGGGAAACTGCCGCGCCAGGTCCTCGAAGAGCGCTTCCAACTCGGCCTGTTGCCAGGTCGTGGCGGGCGTCTTGCACTCGGCGTGGAAACCGCGGGCGAGCACCCGCAGCCACTCCGCCCGGGTCAAGGCGCGGACCATCACGGGATACTGCGGCGAGACGCCGGCCCCGATGCGGTCCTTGGTGGTGAAGCGGGTCACCAGAGCGGTGGCTTCCTGTGACCCACATTGGGGGTTCAGGTCGTTGTCGAAGGAGAGATTTTTGAAATAGGCCGGCTCAGCCAGCGTTTCATCCCCACCGATGGGGCAATAGTTTTCACTCTGCGGGCGGAGCACCTGGCCCATGAAGAGGCTCTTGCCCACCTGCGAGGCCCCGTAGGCCGCGGCGGCCACGGGCACCTTCGACGAGGTGTAGAGGCTGCTGGCCAGGCGGCGAAGCTGCAAAACTTCGAACTCGTCGCTCTCGTTGACCGGCAGCAACTCCGTTCGCCGTCTTGCCGGGTTGTATTCGGAAAGCCAATCGCACAATTCGGTGGCCAGGTTCTCGACCTGTTCCGCACGCCGAATAATGTTGCGGTCGCGTTCATCTGGAAATGCCATGTTACTTCGGCTCGTTGGGTTGCGGGGAATCCTTCCTTATATTCTAACTCGCCTTCCGCGCATGCTGCTAGTACCTCCACGGCCTCTGCGAAACAACGTCACTTCACCCGTTCAATCACTCTTCACATAGTGAACTATCCTCTTGAGTTCCCTGTCGCGCCCCACCGGACCGGAAAGGTCGGGAGGAAAGCGTCGGGTTAAACGCAATACCGTTCAAGCAGCCGTAGCATGTTGCTCTCCAAGAGGTTGTAACGAGAATGTGGTCCCGTGCGAGCGATGGTTCGAAGGGTGAGCCCGATTCATCGGGCTTTGCGCCGAAGGCGCGTAAAGGCCGGCCCCTTGGAGTGCGACGAGGGCACCGGACGCAGCCTGGTCTCCGCCGCTTTTTATACTTCGCGCGGCTGCCAGTGATACTAACCCGAAGCGGGCACCATATACTCATGGTGCCCGCTTCGGGTTAGTATGGAACGTGTCACTTCAAACCGCGCGAAGTATAATACGGTTGGGAGACCTTTCTGTGCGGATCCTTCGGAGTAATCTGCGCCACGGATGGCCGTTTTGAAAGCGAAGGCAAGCCTTCGCACTCCAATGCGCTCATGGGTTCGTCCCGTCGGCGATCAGGAAGAGGAACCAGGTGACAAGCCATACCGATGGGGGATTTTGGCCAAAGTGGCCAAAATTCGACCTTTTACTTGGGTTTTCGGCCTATTTCTACCTCCAATGACTAAGATTGCAAATCCATACTGTGTATGCCACCCCCAAGAATCCTCGGGGAAAACTGTGCTTTCCGCTCCTCTGGAGAAAACCTTCCACCATAAATAGGGATGGCCAGAATTGGCCACAAATTGTCCCGGTGGGCCAATCCTGTTTTGCCATTGGCGGCCAGCAGCAGTTCGGGACCGCCCGCGATGCAACAAAATGCAACGAAATGCAACACTTTTTCGCTCCTTGCTTTGTCCCCCGCTTCCAAGCCACAGCCGGTGCAAGAGAATGTGAGACCGCAAGCCCTTCATCCGCCGATACAAGAGGCTCCCCTCTCCCGCCGGCCGCGGAGGACGTGTCTCCGGACTTCGCCAAATTTTCAAAGAACCATTGGACCGCATCCCAACGTTTTTCGTCGCAGCGGTCGCAAGTTATTCCCGACGCACATAGTTATACATACTTTTGGTTTCATGTCAAGCGGCAGAAACGATTTCTCCCCGCGTGCGCCGCGCCCGGGCCGGCGCGATCGCCCTAAGTGCTTTTCCCGAGCGACGTTGCGGCGCCTGGGCGGAAGCCAAGAATTCCCCGGAATTCGCCGCACGGATTATCGGCCAATGAACACCACGGCAAGCTCGCGGAGCAGAGACGCGACGCAACTTCATGGCCTGTAAGCAGTTGAGAATCCCCTCGCCGAGTAGGTGACGGCATGGTTCAGAAACGGGGACTGGCTCCGAGCCCAGTAGCGATTAGGCCGCAAGAAATGGACGCCGGCGAGGTGCCTGTCCCCATTTCTGAACCATGCCTAGGTGACGATGGCCGCCAGACCAGTCGCTGCGGCCGATCATCTCACGGAAGGCCGAACCAGCTTCCTTTCAACTCAAACTGTAAACGTCCCCGCCGACCCTGTGTCGGTGGAACGATGACTGATCAGCTAAAACTGCGCGTATCCCCCGCGTATTTAGCAGTTTCCGCCGACCGTCGCGTGGTGCCCGCCGCCCGGCGCGGCGGGCACCACGCGACGGTTGGCGGAAACTGCTAAGGGGGTTGTGAGGCGGCGTTCTAGGTGGCCAATCATCGCTCTACCGGGGCAAGCCCGGTAGTGGCGTTTACAGTTTGAGTTTCAACAAACGCAAGGTCACACCGTCCACCGTGTTGCTCAGCCTGCCATCGCTCATGCCCCAGCCCACCACTTATCAGTACGCAAAGCTCGGCTCGAACCTGGAGTTCCTGCGGGGCCTTGCCACGGTTTCCGTGACTCAGACCACAAGCCTTGCCGCCTTCCCCCAGTTGATGGAGAACCTTCGTAGATTACTTTGCATCGCAGGAATTCGACCTACCGCTCTACATGCCGAGGTTGACCGCTGTTTGAGCGCGGTGCCAATTATTGCCCACGGCAAGATTCCTGCTGCGGTTCATGTCCGCCGCTCGGAGCCGTAGTTCGGCGGCTGTGTGTAGCATGGTGTCGCGCCCCGAGCTTCGGGAATTGGTTTCGCCGGCGGGCCTCGCTTGCCGTCTGAAAGGCGGTCGTACGGGCGTTCTCGCCGCCATCTTCACCGACAAACAAGACGCCGATGAAAACCGCGGCGAACCTGCCCATTGTAAAGTTCTCTGGCGGAGAAGATGGGAGATCGGGGCGGTTTCGTGGCTGGACCTTTCGTGTGAGTGCCGGTGAAGTGCTTGCTATCGGCGCTGTCAACGGCGGATCGCCGAAGGTCGTCTAGCCCGACGTGTTGCCCAGCGGGTATTGGTCGCGGCGATGGAGAACCTGCCCGCGGGCTTCAGCGTGCCGCTGCGGGTCGAAATAAAGACGGGCAGGACGTGGGCGGAGTGCAAATGAGGCGTTTTGAGGAACTAGCAGAGAGTTCGTGTAGCCTGTATTTCTACCGCCTGAGGCAGCACCTAGTGACCCGCCTTCAAGGAATCACCGACGGGGCTCAACTCTCGCGAGGATCGCTGCAACACGTTCGTCCGCGACACTTTTCATAAGGTCAAACAGAGCCTGCTGCAATGAATCGACCGCTTTATCCGCAGTGGTTGCAAAATACTCGCGCGACAGCCAGAGATCCTCGGTCATGTTCTCCCGAGTTGCATCTTCATCCTCTACACAGGATTGGACAAACCAACGTGCCGAGTCCCACGCAAATACGATGGAGAAAATGATCGAGCGGTTTCCAGTTGCGTCAGCCTGTAAGCCAAATCCCAGTGATAACCCGCGATCGAACCGACGTTCATACCATATAAAACCCTGCCCGCTCACTACCACGCTTCGCCGTTGGCTCCAGCTTGCCGCCTTGGTCTGAAGGTAGAGCTTATAGCCAAACGACTGCAACTGATCGACCGTGGTTGCGAGAGCGTTTAGGACGAGAATCACGTTCTGACTGTCGTTTTCCATTTCTTTCACTCAATTGAAGCGGCTGACGCCACTTGATCTTCTCAAGGTCCTCTGGGTTTGCGCGGCTCAGACACTCCAAAACCGCTGCCATGTTCCCGACAGGAACAGCAGCCCGGTCACCGCCATCGAGCCCAGCACCAGCCAGGAGGGCGTAGGGCAGTACCAGCGATGTTTCTCGGGGGTGTCCATACCCATCATTCTACTGCGCCCACCAGCGGCCTGGGTACAATGGGAAACGAGCGAGGCCACCCTCTGCACGCCCGCGTTCCGATCGCCATTGCCCGCCGCACGAAGGTTGCCGCCCAGGCCGGAGTGGCCACTGCACGCGCCCCCTTGTGTCGCAGCCCGCCGCGGCGCAGTAGAATGAGAGGCAAGACGCTGGGCGCTCCAGCAAGGGACCACTATCGCTTTGCCAGCAAGTCGCGTGCCGGTCATGCAAACGATCCACATCCTCGACAATCGTGATGATTGCAACGCTCGTCTTCAAAAGGCAGTTTCCGCCTTGGGCGGCGATCTTCAACTGAGGTTCTGGCCGAACGGGAATTCGCTGATTGCTGGATGTGCGGAGTGGTTTCCCAACGCCGCTGTGCTTTCCCTGAACTGCGAGCCGGACCCGCGAGGAGAGACTGTCGTAACGGGCACCGCGTTGGATTTAGCCAGATTCATCGGCGATTTTCCGCCTGTCTGTCCCGTCGTCATCCATTCGTCGAATGCGGAAGGCGCTCGTGCCATCATCAAGGAGTTGCGAAGTGCCCACTGGATGGCGGAACACATTGCGCCGCTTGGGGCGGATTGGATTGAGCGGCGGTGGTTGAGCCGCGTCCGTACGCTCCTTGACGATTTTGGGAACACTTGGTCGGCGCACCTGCCGCCCGATCATCAGGAACGTCTGGAGCGGATGCGACTTTCGCTAGATGGCCTCGGTGTCGGCGATGCATTGGGCCAAATGCTGAGCTACAGGTCGGGCGATGCTCCGCGGCGGCTGGCTGAGGACGAGCTTCCGCCAAGCCCATGGCGTCATACCGACGACACGGAGATGGCAATTTCCGTCGCGGCAGTGCTCAAATGGCACGGTGAACTCGACCAAGATGCACTGGCCAAGCGCTTTGCCCGCCGATTCCAGCGTGATCCTGACCGCGGTTACGGCAGCATGACGCGACGGCAGCTGGAAGAGATCACTGCCGGCAGGACATGGCAAGACACGTCGGTCAACGCGTTTGGAGGCAGGGGCTCCATGGGAAACGGCGGCGCGATGCGCGTTGCGCCTCTTGGAGCGTATTTCGCAAACGACATTGGGGCATGCGCTGCTGCGGCCTGCGCCTCGGCCTTCGTCACCCACATGCATCCCGAAGGCATTGCAGGGACTATCGCCGTTGCTATTGCGGCCGCCATGGCCTGGCAACTCCGGGATACAACCGGCGAGGCTTTCGCCGAGGGGTTGTTTGATGACGTCTTGGGACTTACACCCGAAAGCCAGGTTCGCCAGGGCATTCTGCGGGCTCGGCTTACGCCCGCTGACCTTTTATTGCAGGATGCGGCCAGAGCTCTCGGCAACGGCTCGCAGGCGACCGCTCCGGATACCGTTCCCTTTTGCCTGTGGATGGCCGCGCATCATCCTCATAATTTTATTGAGGCGATCGGCAGGACGATCAGCGCGGATGGCGATTGCGACACAAATGCCGCGATTGTCGGGGGAATTGTCGCGCTGAGCGTAGGACGCAACGGCATCCCCAGAGGATGGCTCGAAGCAAGAGAAGTGATTTCGATTTGACATGACTCCCATCGTGGCACAACCTATTCCACCGCCGCCCCCTCCGCCTTTCCAGTTCCGCCTCAGGACCTTGCTGCTCTTGTTCGTGGTGCTGGGGTCGTCGCTGGCCGTGTTCGGCGCGTGGGGGATTGTGGTTTTCGGGCTGGTCGTGGGGCTGGCGATCTACATCTACAAGGCCAGGACCTTGTTCCCGCGGACGCGTCTGATCCTGTTAATGCTCAGCCTGTTATGTCTGGCCGGGTGGCTGTTTTGGCCATTTGTGATTTTTCGTTGCAGTCTCGGCCCGCGAGTCCACTGCTACAATCGGTTGCAGAGTCTCTGGTTTGCCTTGATGGCGTACCGAGAGAAGCATGGAAGTTTACCACCGGCCTACGTCACCGATGCTAGTGGAAAGCCGACTCACAGTTGGCGAGCTTTAATCCTGCCCGAACTGGATGATCTTCATAAGGGATACGACTACACGCAACCGTGGGACTCGCCGAAGAACCGGCCGATACTGGCCGCGGCCCGGGAGTCGTTCCACTGCTCAGGCAGTGACGGGGTGCCGCCGGCCACAGTCGGCGACACGAGCTATGTTGCGGTCGTTGGCCCCAAGGCTGCTTTCGCGGTCGGTAAGCCGCGGAAGCGTGGCGAGAGCGACTTCCCTGACAAGGGTTCGACGACGATCATGCTAGTCGAGGTCGCCCATTCCGGCATTCCCTGGACCGAACCGAGGGATCTCGACGTGAGCGAGCTTCACCTGACCGGTGCCAACTGCCCGGCACTGGCCCGGGGAGTCCACGAGAACGAAGGGCACGTCAAGGAGTTTTTCGTTGCCTACCGCTCGTACGCAGGCGTCCATGTGTTGATGGCCGACGGCAGCATTGGCATACTAAAAACTGCGGGCCTTTCCGACGAGGAGTTGCGAAAGAAGCTACAAATCGGCGGCTGCAAAGGTACGGACGTGAGCGACTTTGCATACTTCGAGAGAAGCGTGAACTGGCCCAACATCGCCACCCTGGCCGTGTGGCTTGCGTCGGTCGGCACGCTGCTGGTCGGGGCGGTGAGGGGCAGGAAAGCAAGGGTGGCCAAAATCCCTGGCTTATGGTTTGCATGTCCGTTAGGTGGTAGAATCGAAGTTCGTGGCAAGCTACGCCGATCCGTTGGTAAGATAGGTCCTGGCCTTGCGGATACGACGGACGACTGAAGAACCCTTGGCACAAGGAGTAATGTAATGAACCGAAATCTCACGATTCTGTGCGTGTTCGGTCTGTTCCCTGCTATGTTGGCCTCGGGATGGGCAGCAGAGGCAGACTCAGGTCAAGCAAAGGCAATCGCGGAAATCAAGAAATTGGGCGGCAGAGTGATCATCGACGAGAAGAGTGCAGGCAAACCCGTCATTGGCGTTGACCTGGCCGCCTGCAAGGTCGCCGACGCGGGCCTGGAGCACCTCAAGGGATTGAAACACCTCAAGTCCGTTTCTCTTTGCAGCGCCAAGGTCAGCGATGCCGCGTTGGAACACCTCAAGTGGCAAGCTGATCTTGAAACGCTGAGTCTGCGGGCCACTCACGTAAGCGATGCGGGACTGGAGCACCTCCGAGGACTGACGGCCCTGAAAGATCTGAACCTGGCCTATACCGAAGTGACCGATGCTGGGCTCACGCACCTGAGCGGGATGACCAAGTTGCAAGTCCTTTTTTTGGGAAAGACAAAGGTGGGCGATGGAGGTCTAGCGCACCTCGGCGGGCTTACAAATCTGGAAAAACTGCATTTGGGAGAAACGAGGGTGAGTGACGCGGGGCTGGGCAACCTTCGGGGGTTGGCGGGACTGCGATGGCTGTGCGTGAAAAACAGCCAGGTGACCGATGAAGGCGTAAACAGTATTCGGCAATCACTGCCCAAATGCAAGATCGAAAGGTGAACTGCCAACACGGTATTGATGCAGGGCCGGACCTTGCCCCCATCGACCGCGACGACGAACTGAGCGACGCGTCGTGCCGGTGATTCAAGGTCAGTTTGCACTCCTTGCGTCTGGAGGGCCTTACGACTGAAGACCTGCGGAAGATCCTCCAAGTCGGCGGCTACCCCGACTCAAGCCTCCTTGCTTACGACGCTGCCGAACAAGCCAGGCACCTGGACTGGCCCAACATCGCCGCGCTGGCCGTGTGGCTTGCGTCGGTCGGCACGCTGCTGACGTGCGTGGTGCGGGGCAGGAAGCGGTTGTCGGTTTCGGCTACACCGCCCTCCGGCTGACCACGCCTAGCACGCCTGCCCGCTTGTGCAGCCCTCCATCGCGGCGGATAATTGAGGCGGAGCGAGATTGTGCTTATGCATGCTTCAATTTCCGCCGGAGGGCCTGCCATGTCGAACGATCCCGAAGTGAGTAACGAACCGCTCGGCAATCCAATCGCAACGGAGTCAGGCTTGAAGTATCAATTATCGATTGTTCCGTGCTCGCTTGCTCTGGAGTCGCGGGGCAAGCGCGTTGACGATCGGCAGTACGTTATGCCAGTCGTTCTGGACCTTTCGATGAATGGCGCTGACCGCTCCTGATCCGAGGCAATAGTGTTCACCAATCGCCCGGCCACTCGTGTCGGCAAGGCGACACGCCAACTCCACCGCTACCGCCTTGGCCGTGCCGGCGCGATGGCCATGTTCCTTCAGGGCCGTCTCTTCGATGTGGTAATGGCGTGCCACCAATTGGTCGATCTCCTCCATGGCCACCGTCCATCGCGGCAGATCCAGGTCTTCGTCCTGGACGCGTCCGTCACGCCGCTCTTCGATCGCGCGCTCGGTCTTTTCCACGAAGGCTGTACCGCCGATGGCGTAACCGGGCTGGATTGGCGGACCTCTTCTGCGCTGGGAATCCTAATGAATACGCGGGGCCTGATGGAACTGATCGTGCTCAACATGGGCCTGGACCTGGGGATCATCTCGCTTACGCTGTTTGCGATGATGGTGCTGATGTCGCTGGCGACCACGTTGGCCACGACTCCAATCTTACAGCGATTGAATCCAACGTAGTGTTCTATGCGCCAGGGGTTGAACGGCAACGGTTGTATCGCCTTCGAAGCGTGGCCATAATAGGGGCGCATGGGCTGGCAGGACGTTTGCGCGAGGATCACCGGAAGGCACCCGGCTCGCACCTCCCACCCCCCCACTGGCATGACAGGAGATCTGACGATGTGTGCGTGGAGAAACTACGGGCGTGTTCTTCTGGCAACCGCGGCCGTTGGGGCCGTATTGGCTCTCCCGCCGGGAAGGACTTCGGCCGAAGAACCGCCGGCGACGGGCGGCAAGTCGCGCGTCTTTCGCACGGCCACGGTCACCCGCGGCGACTTGGTGCTGACGGTCAACGCCACGGGCACGATCGAGCCCGAGGAGATGGTCGACGTCGGCGCCCAGGTGGCCGGCACCGTTACCAGTGTCAAGGCCGACTACGGTTCGCCGGTCGACGCAGGCCAGCTTATGGCCGAAATCGACAGCACGGTCTATTTGGCCCAATATGACCAGGCCAAGGCGGGCTGCCAGCGGGCAAAGGCCCAAATCGCCCAGGCCAACGCCAAACTGGGACTGGCAAAAGTGGACTTGCAGCGCGCCGACGGTCTTTCCAAGAAAAATGCGATCACCTCATCCGACCTCGACGTGGCTCGTTACACATACGAAGCGGCCCAGGCAAACCTTGCCCTTGCTGAGGCCGATGTCGCCCAGAGCCAAAGTGCCTTGAAGCTCGCGCAGCTCAACCTCGATGGCACACGCGTGCGTTCGCCGGTCAAGGGTGTGATCATCGACCGCCGTGTCAATGTGGGCCAGACGGCAACCGCCGGCCCTAGCGCCCCCAGCCTGTTCCTGATCGCCAAGGACCTGAAGCGACTCCAGGTCTGGGTCTCGGTCAACGAGGCCGACATTAGCCGCATCCGCAAGGGGCAACTGGTCCGTTTTACGGTCGACGCCTACGCCGACAAGACCTTCGAGGGCCAGGTCTCGCAAATTCGGCTCAATGCCACGATGCTTCAGAACGCGGTGACCTACACCGTCGTCGTGCCGGTGGAAAACCCCAAGGGCGAACTGCTGCCGTACATGACCGCCAACGCGCAGTTCGAGGTCGACCGCCGCAAGGACGCGCTGCTGGTGCCCAATGCGGCCCTCCGCTGGCGGCCCGCACGGACGACGAACTACCCAGCACTCCCAGCGGACCAACGGAAGAAGCGCGGGCTGGTCTGGGTCCGCGAGGGCGATTCGGTGCGGCCCATCTCCGTCGAGATCGGAGCGACTGACGGGACCAAGACCGAGATCTTAGGCGGAGACCTGCAAGAAGGAACCGAGGTGGTGATCGGCGAGGTCTTCGCCACGAGCGACAGCCGACGACCGGCGGCAGCGGAGCGGTCGCTGGCGAGCCGACTCGCCATGTCCATGCTTATCTCGCCGGAATCCAAAAAGGCGATCGAGCGGACGATCGCCAGCATGGGAGTCAACCAACTGCTGGTCCTGCCAGGGCCTGGGGCCGGTGGTGGAGCGACCTTCGCCGCCGGCAACGCCTCCACACTCACTCCGGAGGACGCCGACGCCATCGTCCGCGAGTGTCCCGCCGTCATCGGCGCAGCTCCCGTTGTTCGCGGCCGTGCCCAGGTTCTCTACGGCGGACAGACCTGGGTGACCGACTCGGTCCTCGGCACAAGCCCGTCGTACCTGTCGGTCCGCGGCTGGGAAGAGCTGTCCGAGGGCGCGGCGTTCAGCGACGCCGACGTCCGCAACGCCAGCAAGGTGTGTATGATCGGAGAGACGCTGAAGCGGGAACTGTTTCAGGGCAATTCGCCGGTGGGCAAGGATCTTCGAATCCAGAACGTGGTTTTCCGTGTCGTCGGTGTGCTGGGCCGCAAGGGCGCGAACATCATGGGCCGCGATCAGGACGATATCGTGCTGGCCCCGTGGACCACGGTCCGCTATCGGCTCAAAGACCCTCAAGCGACCGCCGGTGCGCCGCATCCCTTGCGATCGGTGACCGTGGACAACATCCTCTGCCAGGCCGCCAGCGAGGCCCAGATGCCGCAGGCGGCCAACGAGATCACGCAACTGCTCCACCAACGACACCGCATCCGCCCGGGCCTGGACAACGACTTTACCATCCGCGACATGTCCGAAATCACGAAGGCCATGATGCCGTGGAAGTAGTCCCTTCACCTTCTACGATCCACCGGCGTGCGCGGTATCGTCTCGTCGCCGGCAGGTGGCTCGTTGCCGAGCAACTCTGGCGTGACGATGATCAACAATTCGCTCTGCCGTGCTTGCCGCTTGGTCTGCTGCCGACCGACCAGGACGCTTTGCCCGCTGCGGGCGCTGATGGTCGATTGAGTCGTGAGGATCTCCGTAGGCGCGGCTCGAATCGCTTCGCCGTCTGCAGGCTTCGAGATCACAGGGCCTTCTTCCGCAGGCCCGAGTTGCGAGCGCTCAATATCGATTGCCATGACGACCAGCCCGTCGCGACGGATCTGCGGTGTCACGCCCAGCATCAGGCCGACATTCTCGAACGTGATATTGTTGATGACTTGGCCACCACCACCGCCGCCGCCAGGACCGCCACTAAAGCCACCACCGCCGAAGCGTTGACTGCCGACGATCCGCGCCGCCCGCTGGCCCACGTGCAAGGAAGCCTTTTGGCCCTCGACCGTTGTCAGTTGTATCCGCGTCAGCGAGTCCAGTTTGCCAGCCTTCTCAAGTTGCTGAATGCGAGCCTTGGGGTCGCCTTGCCGGTCGCCGCCGTCGCCTTTGGCCGCATCGCCGTGCCGCAGGTTGGCGATTAGGACTTCGATCGTCACCATCCGGGCTTCACCGGCATCGGCCACCGGCTTGCTAACGCGGGGAGCACGTTCGCCGGGGTCTCTTGTCGCCCTGCCCGCATCGGCGGCGGAAACGACACCGCACGCAATGCACCAGACCAGCGTCAAACTACCAAGAGTTCGCAACATGGCACTAATCCTCCTACAATGGGGTTGACCTTTCTTTCGCGGAACATGTAATTTCCGTCAGCCCATTGAACCCCGGGCGATGTCGAGAGTTCCGCGCGGGCCGGGGGTGCGTTCAACTTGGCTCCTCCCATCTTGTGGGTTGTCACAAATCATCCCGACTTGGTCGCCCTGCCCGACTTGCCCCTTCCCCTGGCCCGCGTGGCAGCTTCGGCTGCCAGCGCCCCGACGATGACTGTCCACGGTTTATCGTGGGAAACGCCCGGCCGACACCCGAATTGGGCACTTTCGGCCGCCGGCCTATTCCTCGATCGTGGTCATTTTGTCCACAATCAGGCGGTGCAGGGAGCAACGGCCTGCCCCAGCCCGAAACGCCCTGCAAAACCGGCCAAGCGGTATGCAAGTTCAAGATAAGACCGGTGGCGTGATACATCTAATATTCGTGAATAATCTGGGTTAGAATGGCCGTAGGCCGCGGTGGCGAGTCGGCTGCGTGTCGGCCACGCGGCCGAAGCGTTAATCCAGATAGGGGAGTTTCCCATGCGCAACCTGCCGGGTTCCTATTGCGGTGTGATTTTGGCGGCGATGGCCTTGTTGTTCGGCCGCAGCGGATGGTCGCAAGCGCAGACGGCCAGCTTGTTGACCGCGGCTCGCGAAGAGCTTCATACCGCCGGGCTTTCCGAGAAAGAGATTCAAGTGCGCTTGAAGGTTGTGGCAAATGCCGCCACCGTAAAGGCATACTATCCCCACGCCGACGGCACCCGGCCCGAAACCCGCAACCGAAAGTACTGGGAACTGAACCAGGATGGTTCCTACATACCGCGCGGTCGCCCCACGCAGGCCATCCGCGACCTGTGGAAGACCGAGAGCGGAATCCGCTGTGCCAAGTTATCGGCGCTCGTTATGATCAAGGCCATGATTGACGTGGCGGACGAGAATCGCCTCGCCGAACTGGACGACATGCTCCGAGGCAAGGTCATTCCCAATGAGTTGCCTAAGAAAGGGATCGGGACGCTCTTCGACAAGCCGAAACCCAGGAACGGGGACATTTTCCAGACGGCGGAACTCCTCCCCGGCGACGAGGTTTGGTTTGAGAATCCCTACTTCGACCGTCTCACCCCCTCGCAGCAGCGACGCTACGTCGGGCAAGAAGGCCACCACGTCTTCTACGTGGGCGGGGAAAAAGTCATGGACATGTACAGCCGGAAGCCTCTCGCCATCGAGAGCTTCCGCACGACTTTCCTCGACTGGAGAAGTGTGAGGATCGTGGCGGAGCGTGAACACCGTATACCAAAATCCGCGGAGTTCCAGATCAAGTCCGTCCGGCGCGTGATCGTCGATAAATCTTGACGCATCAATATCGATGGGACGGTCCGTTGCCTGCCACTGGATGATCTATCAACGGATGGATTGCGGAAGCTGCTCGAAGTCGGTAGATGTGGACTTGGCACAGGCGAAAGAGCGACTGAAAGCCATCGAGGACGGGCTTGCCGATGCACAGTTTCTGGAGTTCCACGCATTCGAGCGAGAAGGGCGGACCTTGCGTCTGGCCGTTACGGAACGTCTGCGGAAGCATGCCCGCAAAGAAGGCGTGTGGCGGTCCCGCGAAATGTTCGCCACCCTCAAGAACGCGGCCTATGGGTACGACGATCGCCAAGCGCGAAGTGCAAGTGGACGAGACGGCATCTTCCTTTTGGACCGCACGTTCCGCCCGGCCAACGCAATGATGCACAAGCTATTTGATCGCTTCCTCGACAAGTCCGGGAGTGGGGCCGAAGAGTTGGCGGCAGCGCTGGAAACGCCAATAGCCCAGTTGCTGCCCGTGCGGTTGGTGTCGCATCACATGCGTCTCCTTGGCGTCTTGGCCCGCAGGGAAGACGCCGACTGGCTTGTTCTGGTAGACTGCGATCGTTCGGAGTAGACGTTTTGCGAAAATGCCCGGGGTGTCTGTTGACAACCGACCTCTCCCGGGCAGACAATACTCTTGTGATCGTTCTTTATGGCCCTTGGGAGGATTTTCCATGACTGGAATTGCTCTTTGCTGCTCACGTCTGAAGTGGATCGTCTGTGTCGCACTGGTTCTGACCTGCGGTCGGTTTGCCAGGGCCGATGAGGAAATGCGGACCTGGACCGATGCCAGCGGCACGCATAAGGTGGAAGCCCAGTATGCGGGCATGACGGGGACCAAAGTCAAGCTCACCCAACCGAATGGAAAGAAGCTTGAAATCGAACTCAAGAAGTTGAGCGCGGCTGACCAGAAGTATATCGAGTCGCTGAGTGCGAACGACCCGTTCAAGCCGGCCAAGGAGGATGACAGCGAAGAGGCCGGCGGGGACGGCAAGCCGCGGACTGTTTCCGTCGACTGGTCCGCGTCGGAAGCGATCCGCTTGGAGAGCCCCGGCAGCGAGTGGACCGCAAGCGTGGCGCCGCATCCGGGTTGGGGAGCAAGGCCGACGGGAGTCACGTTGCCTGCCAAGACCAATTTTTTCGAGGGGCTGAACGGGATGGCGGTCAATCTCGCGGCCAAGAAGGCCGTGGTTTGTTTTCGCCTGGGGCGCGACGACAACGACTGCAAGCTGCGCCTGGTGACGTGCGATCTGGCGGCCGGAAAAGCGGGCCCGATTGCCACGGCGGAGGGCCAGATGGCTCCCTTGGCACTGGACGACTCCGGCAGTCGGGTCCTGATGCGGCGCGACGCCTTCGGGTTCGGCAACCATGACAAGCTCGAACTCTGGACGATCAAGGGAAAGACGGTGCGGCGGACGCTCGCCTGGACCGCTTACGACGACAGTTGGGCGCCCAATCGCGACGTGAACTGGGCCGAGTTCACCGATGCCGATCACTTGCTGACCACCAGCGCCAACGGCAAGATCGTCCTTTGGAATCTCAAGACCGCCCAGCCGATCTGGCACCTCGAAACTACCTCCGGCGCAATCCCCTGCCTGAGCGGAGACCGCAAGACGCTTGGCTTCTGCACGAACAATCAAGTGGTCCTCTTCGACATTGCCAATCGCAAGGCGCTTGCCATGGCCTCAACCCCGAAGCCGCTGACCTGGCCGAACACGGCCTTCAGCCCCAGCGGAAAGCGGCTGGCCTGCATCGCCCAGAACCGCATCTTCGTCTGGGACACCGCCAACGGGAAGCTGTTGGCCGACTTCGAAACGCCGGGCATCAGCCTGACGGGGGGCATCGGCTTTCCCGACGACAGGTTCCTGCTCTGCGGCAACAAGTTCCTCATCGAGTTGGAGAGTCATTTGAAGCTTTGGGAGTACGACGGCGCCGAACGGATGCAAACCGTCGGCAAGCTGACCTTCGCGGCGCTGGCGGCCCACAATGCCTCCGGTGCACTGCTGACGCTGGAGCTGCCCCACAAGGAGGCCCGCGACCTCCTGGCCAAGGCGCTGGCGCAGTCCGACATCTTCGTCTTTCGCGAGGGGACGAAGGTCAAACTCGAACGTCCAGGGAGTTCCCGCAGCCGACCGGGACCACGTCCGCGAAGTCCTGACGCAGAAGCTTGCCGGCATGAAATGTCCGATCGACGACAACGGGGCCATTACGCTGGCGGCCAAGGTCACGGCTCCCGCCCGGCGAACGATGTCCTACATGCACGCGGGCGATTACGAGGTGACGGAGTATTTCTCGGAGCTGCGTTTCGTCTATCAGGGAAACTCTGCCTGGTTCGCAAACGGTACGAATATCCCGGGCGTCCTCACGGTCAAGCGGGGCGAGAACGTCGAGAGCATCCTCCGCCAAGCAAGCGCGAAGCCGAACATCGCCTTCTTTGACAATGCCGTCCTGCCCAGCTACATCCAAAATCCTTCCGCGGGCGGGGCCGCGCCAGGCCGGCAAACGATCGGCGCGTCGCACTTGACGACTTCCGGGTTGCGGTGACTGGATTTGAACAAGCCTGCACAATTCCGGTAAGTCTTCCTGACTATTGCTGCCGCGCTTCCTCGGGCGTAGACTGGCGGTTTGGCGACTGCTCGTTGACCGCTTTCAATCGTCGTCCTGGGTCCGCCAGCGCGATCCTTGCGGCCGTGCGGTCGCGGGACGACGAACAAAACGTAGTTTCTGTACTCATCACTGAAGGAGACCAATCATGTTTAGATTTCCGATCGGATTCATGGCTGCGCTCGCACTTGTTTTGGGTGCGTATTGCGTCAGCCGGAGCAATGCGGCGGAGAAGAGTTCCGCACCCGCGAAGAGCAGTTCCGCGGCCAGTGCCCCCGCCACGGGGGAGAAACCGGCGGCCACCGCATCCCCGGCGGCGGCCGAGCCGGCGGCAGCCGAGGCGGCGGGTTCACGCGGCCGCTTCGCGTCGGGAATGGGGGTTGGGGAAAAAGTTCGCTCGCTGGGCAACCGCCAGCCTGCGCAGCCGACCGTGCCGAGCGAGCCGCTGGCGGTACTGAAAAGCGGCCCGGATCACACGCGGCTGGTTTATCATCTCAAGTGGAAATCGGCTGTGCATGTCAGCCAGACCGTGAGCCAGTTGCTCCGCCAGGAAGGGGAATTGCACGGCACGGCGGGGACTGCGGCGAAAGGCGGGCCGGCCCTGCGCGTAGCGATCGCCCCCGAAGTCGTGGCCAACTGCCTGGTGATCAGCGGCCCGCCAGACGCCGTGGAGGAGGTGCGGCTGTTGGCCGAGAAACTGGATGAGCCGGCGCCGATGGTGCAGTTTGAGATGGAAATGGGAGAAGCGCCCGCCGGCGACGCAAAGCACGGCGAGGCCCTGGCGAGCGAGGGCGGCGCACCGCCCGCCGAGAGGCCCAACGCCTTCCGCATCCTGGAGCGGCCGAAGACGATGCAGACCACCGCCCGCGCCCGAGTGCTCACCTTGAACAATCAGCCGGCTTTTATCCAGTTGGGGCAGCGGGTGCCGCGGGTCGCCGGCGTCAGCAATAACGCGGCTCAGCGGCACGACGCAATCGGTTACGATGGCCAATGTAGGCTTGATCCTGGGCGTGACTCCCCGCATCAACGTCAAGGAAGGGATCGTCGTCTTGCAAGTCGATGCCGAGGAGTCGCAAATGGGGCCCGAGAAGGAAGGTGTCGCGCTCTCGGCCGCCAGCGACAAGGCGGTTCGTTCGGCTCGGATTATCGACGCCATCACGGTCCAGACGACGGTCATGATTCCCGACGGCAAGACGATCATCCTCGGCAGCGTCGCCCGGCAAGGCAAGACCGAGAAGGAATTGGTGATCATCCTCACGCCGCACATCATCCCGCCGGAAGGCGGCAAGAAGACGGGGCCGTAGCGCGGCCAAGTCCCGCCTGCCCAGCCTATGCGCGGCCACGCACCCCTGCCCAAGCCGCGCCAGATCGACAGGGCTGGCCAGGCCGGGGATGCGGGGCACAGGTCTTGGGCAGCGCGAAGGGCGAAGGGCCTAGCGCTGCTGGCGGCGCGTAGAGCACAAGGAAGCGAGTAGCCTCGGGCTGGCACTCCGATCATCGTCAAATACCCCGCCACATGATGAGTCGATGTACATGCGCGTTGGGTAGGCTGAAATGCCGCAGTGCGGCATGGCATGTTGGAACTTTTCCAGCCCTTTCTTAGTGACCTTGGTGTGCGAGAGAAACAAGACTCGGAGATTGGCCAACGTCTCAAGCTGCGACAGCCCCGCGTCGGTTACCTGGTCGCCCCCGATGAACAGGAATTCGAGTTGCGCGAGCGCCGCGACATCGGCCAGCGCCGCATCCGTATACTGCGGAAAATACGGATCATTGGGAAACTGCGGATAGTGGCTGAAATCATCGCGGCAGGCCAAACTCACAACGTCGGCAAAGAAATCGACTCCCAACAGTCTTATAAGTGGCTCGGGTGCAGGCGATGGCCGGTGTGGATGGCCTTGACGGTTTTCTTGGAAATCATACGACACGATCACTCCGTCGATTTTGTTGATCCGCGCAACCACCTCCGCCTGCCGCCGCGCCTGCTCTATTCGGACCGCCAGCCAACTGGAAACCACGGCGCATAAGGTGACAAACACAAACACCGTCCGCAGCCCGAACTGCACCCGCCGCCGAAATACGAGCGCCGCGAGCATCCACACCGGCAGCAGAACCACGACCGCTCCCACAACGGCGACCGCCAGTAAGACCGGCCAGCCCTTCATTTCGATGAAGAAAAGCCACCACCAAGGAATGTAATCGCACGCGAACAGGACGCCCGTCGCGGCCACCGCGCCCCAGACGAGCCACGCGGGCGTAGGGCGGAGCCAACGGCGGGTGGCGGCTTTCGCGTTCATGCTGCTCATTATAGCGTACGTAGTGCGACTTCGCGAAGTTGCGGGACGCGAGAGAGACCTCCCCATGCTTCCTTCACCCCCGCCCAGCCCTGCGCGCTCCCCTCCCTGCCGGCTACCTGCTCGATCACGGGGATCATCCAGGCCGAGGCGTAGCCGATGTTGTCCTTCAGTTCGGCCTTGTCCTTGCGGGAGAGGGCCGATCGGAGCCGGTCGACGACTACCGGCGTCACACCGTCGCGGCCTAGGTGGCGCAGGGCCTGGAAAACCAGCGGGGCCATCCGGCCGCCCACGTCCATTGTCTTCGGCCCGCGGTTCAGGAGCTTGATGGAGTAGGGGTCGAGTTTCAACACCCGCGTACGGCCGTTGGTGTAGTAGACGATCTTCGCCGGCACCTGGGTCGAAAGCCCGAGCAGGTTGGCAGCGTGCGCCCCAGACGGCACGACCCGCAAGCCGTTCTTCCTAGCCCACGCATGAACCAGTTCGTCAGGCGACTGTACCATCGGTTCGTTCAGCAGCTTGCCGATCCGCGGCAGTTCATACAGCCCCCGTCGCACGCGGCGGATGGCTCCCTGCCGCACCAGACGCGACAACGCCTGATCGACGGCCGCGCGCTCGCCAAGATCGAGGAAGTCGCGGGCTGGAACTGCTGCTCCCTGCCGAGAACCCAGTCTTGCAAGCACCTTTTCGGCAATCGGATGGGCGACATTCATCGGAGGCTATTGAGCTATTGTCAGAATAATAGATCGCTGTTTCTGACATTATAGCACACGCCCGGTGCCTATCAATCGCAATTCCGCACGTCCCCAACGCGATTGCCAAGCCAGGTGGGCGATGATCGACAACACCGGATCCTTCCGCTGCCGCGTCCGCGCTGTAGCCGCCTCCTGCGACCGCTCCCCCTGTGCGCTGCCACCGTTGTAGGGAACACCAGCTGTCGCCGGATGGCCCTTCGAAGTGGCTGACCTGAACTTTCGCAGATTTCCCAGTATGAAATCACGGGTTTTCCGAGGTTACGTGGAATTAGGGGCAAGTCGGCCCTTCGACACGACACCTGGTAATTGCACGCCGGTTTCGAAAATACCTATTTATCCAGGGTTTTGCAGTTCCTAATTTCTGCGAAAGTTCAGCAACGGCTCCGCCTTCTATCCCACCAGCCCCGCCCTCTCCGCGCCATGCACCGCCCCCAGCCTACTGGCCTGCGCCAAATGCAACGGTCACGGAACTCGCGACATCTTGTGTTTTGCAGACATGGCAAGATTGGCACGGCTCGTCATCCCTGGCATGCCCCATCACGTGACGCAAGGAGGCAACCGGAGGCAGCACACCTTCTTCAACCAAGCCGATCAGGAGGCCTATCTGCAACTCATGGTGGAGATCCGGGGGTTGCGTCGGCATGGTCGGACGGCGCGGCCTCGTGGCGATGAAGCCTTCCTGGATCGCTTAGAGGGCCTGATCGACCGCAAGCTGAAACTGCGGAAGGGTGGTCGGCCCAGGAAACATGGAAACCAGTAATTTGTCCCCCGATTCGATGATGGCTGGCCTGCGTGTGCCCCTGTCAACGCTTCGCCCGCGATGTTACCACCGCCGGCGCATGGCTCGGGGTTAGAACGGTTCGCTATTCCTTATCTATGTGGCCCTTTCATCGGTTACTCCATGCCGGTTTAATCCGGCGCTTTCCTCCCGACCCCTGCCTTTCTGAAATGAAAATGGCTGAGGGTTCAGCAAGAGCGTAACAGTCTTCCTCGCCTCAATGTCAGATTGTCACTGACAAACGTTTTTAAGGAGTTTAAGCAGCGTTTCGACCTCAACGGCTAGTGCAGTGTCGGCAGTGTGGGCGATCCGCCACGAACTGGGCCAACTCTTTCTTGGTTTTCCGCACATGATTGAACTCTATGGGATCACTTTCAAACTTGCACATCGAAAGTTCACTCGGATCACAGCAAAACGCTTGGGCGACAATCGATTCTGGATAGTAATATTCGATTCCATTCTTCGGCCACACCACGACATTCCTTTCTGGTATCATGTTCTTGAGCCGCCCCAGTTTCACGCTCTGCTGCCTGTCGAGCAATACGCAGACGCGATTCGCGTAAGGGCTTTTATCGAGATCTCCAAATAGAGCTTTGATGACGTTCAGTTTTTCGAGCACTGCATCACCATGGGCGGACACGATAGTTATGTTGCGATCTGGGATGCGTATTTGCAGGAGTCGGCTGAGGAAACTAATATCGGAAGGACCCTCTACGATAAGGATTGCTGCGGGGAGGAACAACGACTCAAGATCGTTGCCTAACATATTGAACTGCAACTGGTGAAACTGGACAATTGACCTGACTTGCTCGACAGAAGCGGTGTTCTCCCTTCGTGCCACTATGAAGTTGTTCGACAACACTTTCCTGTCGAGCAAAAGATGCGAATGGGTGGCAACGTACAACTGTCGTAGGTGTGGGAAATGCTCCTGACGTTGCTGAGGATCGTACAATAGGCGCGACACAACTGATTGGATTTTTGGAGACAGGCCAAGTTCTGGTTCATCGATTAGAATCGTGTGGTATTGACTATCCAAGCAAATCCCCAGGAGCGTCAACAATAACCGGGTTCCTGTGCTGCTCTGTGAAAGGTTTTCGCCATCAATGTCAATGTAATATGAACTGAACTCGTTCTCGGGATCAGCAGACTTGAGCGATATTGTGCTGCCTAGAAATTCTTGGCAAAATCTGAAAAGCACATTGCGTTGGCGGTTCTTAAGCCCTGTTATGGTCTGCTCAAGCTGGATATTGCTATCATTGTTCGGCGACAATTATTCTTTCCCTTGAACAACAATTAGAATTCCCTTCCTTTCCTTCCAAGAACCAGAGGCGTGCCGCCCCCCCTTTTGTGAAGCGCAGCGCAGCGGAGCGAAACAAAAGGGGGGGCGGCACGCCTCACGCCGCCGATGCCCCCTCCCGTCCCTTACGCCGCCTCGGGCGGCTTGGTCCGCTTGGCCTCCTCCAGCCGGTAACTGGCGATGTTCAGCTCCAGGATCACGCTGTGATGCACCAGGCGGTCGATCGCCGCCGCCGTCGTCATCGGGTCCTTGAAAATCACTTCCCACTTCGAGAACGGTAGATTGCTCGTGAGCATCACCGTGCCCCGCTCGTAGCGCTCCGCCAAGAGCGTGAAGAGCACCTCCATCTCCTCCCGGCTCTGTTGCACGTAGCCGATGTCGTCGATCAGGACCACTTCGTACTTCGAGAACCGCTTCAGCGCCCGACTGAGCTTCAGGTCTCGCTTGGCCACCAGCAGTTCCTGCACCAATAGGGCGCAGGGCCAGGAGACCACCTTCCGTCCCTTACGCACCAGCTCCTGGGCAATCGCCGACAAGAGGTGAGTCTTCCCCGTGCCGGTCTTGCCGAACAACAACAAGTTCTCCCGGCGGTCCACGAACGAGCCTTCCAGAAGCGTCCGCACCTGGCGAGAGACTTTCGCCGGAAGCCGTGAAAGGTCGAAACTCGCCAGATCCTTGTCCAACGGCAAGCGGGATTCCCGCAGCATCCGCTCGGTACGCTTCGCCCAGCGGGCCTGGCACTCCCGCTCCACCAACTCCAGCAGATACTGCTCGTAGCTGGCCGACTCTTGCGTCGCCCGCCGGGCCAGTTCTTCAAAGCACTCCCGCAACGTCGGCAAATGCAGTTCCCGCAAGTAGGCCATCAGCCTCTCCGTCACATCCCCCTTCGCACCCATGCCACACCTCCTTGTGTGAAAACAAGTCATCGAAATCCAACAGGTTCACTTCCTCGACGGTCACTTCGGTAACCGCCGGAACTTTTTCCGCTCGCTGGACCAGCGCCTCGACCGCCGCCTTCGTCAGGGGTTGATCCCCAGCCAGAAGCGTTCGCAACGCCTCGTCCACCGCCGTCTCGCTCTGGCGTGCCGCCAGGTAGAGAATCCCTAAATACTCCTTGTCGGCCCGCTGGCCCTCCGTCTCCCCCAAGGCATCATAGGCCATGCGAAAGCGGCTCGTAGGAAACAGTTCTTCCCGGTACACGTAGTTGGCAAATGCCCCCGGCTTTCGCACCAGCCAGTCGATGATGTGCCGGTAGTTGACGGCACGTTTCTGCCGTCCACGCAGGCGAGGGAAACGCTCCACTTCCCGCTGCGCATACCAGACCTCGACGTGCTCCACATAGAGCCGCACTTCCACCCGTTCGCCGATCAAGCGGCTGGGAACCGAGTAGGTGTTCCGGTCCACGTGTATCAAGCTGCCGCTATTGACCGGCGCCCACAGTCGCTTGCAACTCTCCCGCCGTCGCTCCGGCAGACGCCGCAGCTTGGGCAGTTCCTCATCTAGACGCTTGCGACAGGCGGCGTTGCGACCATGCACCACCTCTTGCAAGAATCGTTCGTAGTCTGCCCGGCTTTGGAAATCCCGGTTGCCCCGCAGCAAAAGGGCCTGCTCAACCGTCTCCTTAAAGCGGCGATGCGATTGCTCGGCATCGCCATTCTCGTTCGGCTCCTCGGGCTGGATCTTCTCCATCTCCAATCCATAGTATTCCAATAAACCCGTGTAGCGCTGCGTGAATTCTTTCTCGTCCGAGGCGTTGTTTACCGCCAGGCTCATGCGGTCGGTACGATGCCGCTGCGGCACTCCGCCCAATTCCCACAGGGCGTTCTGAATCCCTTCGCTGAGGCTCTCGAAACTCTCGGAAAAACAGATCGTGACCGATTCCCAGTTCGAGTACGTCAGCACGAAGTGATAGACCAAGTGGTCGAATGGCTGGCTGTCGATCGTCACCGCTAGGCTCTTCATGTGCGTGAAGTCCGAAGCGCACAAGCGGCCTGGCTGATGGACTTGGCTGAAGAACACTTCCTTCGCCGGGCCTGCCGTGGCCCGCCAACGCTTGATGCCACGTTGAAATGTGCCAACTGGGAATCGTCGAACTTCTTCTCCGGATACTTCGTCTTTAGCCAGGTAAACAGCGTCTTCGCTTCCAGGCCGGGGGCCTCCTGCAACAGCGCATGCACTTCCGGCCAAACCTCGGCGAAGGGGTCCAGGCGTGTGCGCCAAGTACGCTCTGAACCGAATTCGCTGGGAAGTCGCCCAAGTTCCCTATACTTCCTGGCTGTCTTCTCGTCCATGCCTGCCTTATCCGCTGCCTGAGCCAACGTCTTCCCCGACAACAACAATCTAAATAACCGTTTCACCTGTCGATCCTTGACCATTACAAGTCCCCCTCCTACGGAGACTTGCAACAGTTTACCTGATCGCTTCAACCGGGAATCTAATTGTCGTCAGACCGGAAAAATAATCGTCGCCGTACATATCATCTCGGTTTACGGTTTCCCGGTAGAAATTGGCAATGAATTCCCGATGCCGAGTCCACTCGCCTCTGGTAGCCATCAGATCCGGTGGTCTTGTACTGAGGAATCCTAGCTGGGAGAAGCGGTTGCACGCAACGAGTAGACTGCCCTCGCCTACGTTCGTAAAAAGGTACTTCAGCAGGAGGCTCTTGCCCGAATTGTTTGGGCCAGAAAGTACTGTCGTGGAAGCACTGCGCGGGACCCGGAAAACTGGGCGCACGGTTAAGGTGTGGAATGGATGCCCTTAACCGAGTTTCAGAAAGGATTCAGCGATGGCGAAGCGACGGAGTCGCAAGCGTTACGATTCGACGTTCAAGGCGAAGGTGGCCTTGGCGGCGGTGCGTGGAGACAAGACGATCAGTGAATTGGCCAGTCAGTACGCCGTGCATGGCAACCTGGTCAGCCAGTGGAAACGCAAGCTCCTGGCCAATATCGAGCTTGTCTTTACGGAAGCGGACGATGGCCAACGAGAAGATCGTGAGGCCCTGCTGGACGACCTGTACCAACAGATCGGCCGGCTGAAGGTCGAGCTCGAGTGGCTCAAAAAAAAAGCTGCCCAGTTCGATCACTGAGTTGCGGCGGCTGATCGACTCGGACCACGCGGCCCTGAGCATCACCAGGCAATGCGAGTTGCTGGGCTTGTCGCGTTCATCGTGCTATTACCAAAGGATGGAAACGTCGGCGGAGGATTTGAAGCTGATGCGGATCATGGACGAGGTACACCTTCGCTTGCCTTTTTACGGATCACGGAGACTGACATGGAGTTTGCAGCAAGAAGGCTATGCGGTGGGCCGCAAACGCATTCAGCGTCTCATGCGGGTGATGGGGATCGAGGCGATCTACCCGCGGCCGCGGACCAGCGAGCCGCATCCAGACCATCGTATTTACCCGTATTTGCTGCGGGACGTTGTGGTTTCGGCGGCGGACCAGGTGTGGAGCGCGGACATCACCTACGTGCCGATGCAGCACGGATTCATGTATTTGGTTGCAATTTTGGATTGGCACAGCCGATACGTACTGGCGTGGCGCCTGTCGAATACGCTCGACAGCGACTTTTGTGTGGAGGCCCTCCGGGCCGCGTTACGTCGCGGTTGGCCGGCGATTTTCAACACCGACCAGGGGACGCAGTTCACCAGCCAGGCTTTCACGGGCGTGCTGGAACAGCAGGGGATTGCGATCAGCATGGATGGCCGTCGCCGCGCCTTGGACAACGTGTTCATCGAACGGCTGTGGTGGAGCGTGAAGTACGAGAACGTGTACTTGCAGGGCTACGAAACGGTAGCCGAGTTGAAGGCGGGCTTGACGTGGTACTTCGACTTCTACTGTTGTCGTAGACCACATCAATCGTTAGATAACCAATATCCATGGGACGTGTACTGGGCCGATCGACGACAAAAACAACGACAATTTCGGCGCTAAAATTTCGGCCTACGGCCGACTTAGGCTGGAGAGTCTTTTAGCAGAACAAAAGGTACTGGCGGCTTTGCGGCCGCGCGACACCTGGGAGGGGTGTCGCGGGCCGCTAGTCTCAGTCAAAACAGCACACCTTAACTTTACCCAAAAACTGTCCAGCGCCACGGGTCCGCCCCACACTTTGCCGCGAAGACAGAAATTCCTCGACGGTTGGTGAGAACCCAAGGGCTATTCGATTGACCGCATGATAAGGCATGCCGACCGGGTTAGCTACCGGCCCTTGGGGTGTTGGCTGCATCATCGAACGATGGATGACCTCGGTACGGTCCTCAATTGTCCCGTTTGTTCGCAACTCGTCGAGTTGTTGCCGCGAGTATGGACCCTCCCAGCGTTCATTCTCTTCGTTTAGATAGTACCAATCGTTCTTAGTCGCCATTGTGCAATCCTAACGGGGGTTACATGCTAGAACCATGCCTCTCCGATTCTGACCAGTATCTTCTTTTCCGATCGCGACGAGCCTGTCAAGTAGATGGGGTGCCCGTGGCCTGCGCGGCCACGCTGACGATCTATGGCCGGTGGCCGACGACCCATGCCAGCGACTCTCGGCCGGGCAAGGGCGGCCGAGCAAGGGCGGGAAATCGGGGGACACGAAAATCGGGGGGCACGATACTGGTTACTGACGGAACTCGCGACATTTTGCATTTTGCAGACATGGCAAGATTGGCACGGCTCGTCATCCCGGGCATGCCCCACCACGTGACGCAACGCGGGAACCGGAGGCAGCAAACCTTCTTCAACCAAGGCGATTGGTCACTTCGGCGGGTTGGGTTGCGGCGTCTCCTTTGGCTGATCTTGTTGTTCCACGGTGATCGACCGCACCAACGTGAGCGGGTACTTCTCGACGCTCTGGGTCTTCTTGTCGCGGGCCTCGATCACCAGGTGGTACTCGTCGCCGCTGCCGTAATCCAGCTTCTCGCTGCGCAATGTCGCCTTGCGGGAATCGCCTGCCGGCTGGTTCGACACCCACTCGTTTTTCGGCTGGGCCCCTGCCTGGTAGACTTGATATTCCAAGTCACCTTCGCTGCCCGCCGCTGTGACCTCGATCGTCATGTCGAAATGGTCGTGGTCGAGGCGGTTGTGCGTCGCCTTCACGCTCTGGAAACGCATGCCCGATACCGACACCTTGGCAAACACTTCTTTACCGCGGTAAACCGCGTGAAGTTGCGTTTGCCCCTGGGAACGGGCAACAAATCGACCGGGCTGGGCCGGATCGGAATCCAGGACGGCCTTGTCCATGCTCTCGATCGGCGCCTGGACGGCCACTTCCTGGCCGTCGGCGCCCTTGGCCATGACGGCAGCCGGGGCGGATTGCCCCGCTTGCAGGTTGAGTTCGGGCGGATTGATGTAAATAGAATCCGCAGCCGAAACGTGAACGTCGACCGTGGCCGACTGGCCGGCGGCCGAAACCGTTACCTTGGTATCACCGACCGAGCGGCCGGTGACCTTGTTGCCCTCGACACTCACGATGCCCTGGCCGTCTGCGGCCTTGACCGTTATGTCCGAGACGGGAATCGGGGCCTGCCCTCCACCCGGATCGATCGCGACGCTGCCGATGGCTTGCGTCTCGCCCGACCAGAGCGAAAGCATCTTGGGCTCGACGATGAGTTGCCCGGCGATTGTTCCGCCGGTGACGGCGGTGGCGTCGCCGAGGATTTCGATCCCCATGTCGGCAGTCTGGTCGCCAAGGGCGGCGGTCATCTTGGTCATGCCCGGCGCGACCGGCACGACCTTCCAGCCGCCATCGACCTTCTCGAGCTTGGCGACACCCGGATTTGGCTCCTTCACCTGGACGTTCTTGTCGTTGCTCACGTCGTCGAATCCGCCGTTTTCATACTGGCGCAGCAGCTTGGCCGTTTGCGGCAGGGCCTGGATGCCCTGCTGATACATATCCGGCCGGAACACCAGAGCGACGACCTTTCCGGCGGGCTTGATATCGCCAACCACCGTTCCGTCGCCAACCACCGTTGTGCCGCCGACGACCACTCTGCCGCCGCCATCGTAGACGGCGCCGTGCACCACGTCGACGCCGCCGACCGTCGGCCCGCCAGCCACCGCGTCGGTAACATTCAGGACGGCCTCGGCCTTCTGCCCGCCGTAGTCGGCGACCACGGTGGTTTGTCCGGCGGCAGTGCTTTGCACGGTCGTGCCGGCGGCCACATTGGCAACCGCCGGGTTGGCGACATTCAGCCGCACACCGTCCTCGGGAGTGAGGATCACCCGGTTGCCGCCGCGCATGGCGGACACCTGATAGGTAACTGCCTGTCCGGTATTGATCGTCCTTGGGTTGGGATCGATTTGCAGATCGGTGATCGTATTGGCCGCCACCTTGACCGGCACGTTGATCTTGACCTTGTCGCGCCAGGAGACGTCGATCGTGTCGGCGCCGACGGCCTTGGCCTGTACGTCCTCGCCGCCGATGACATCGACGACGCCGCCCTTCTGCGGCGCGACCTTGAGATCGGCGGGCTGCGGGAACATCTCCTTGAGGCCCGAAGTCGCGGCCCGGCCGAAAATTTGCAGGTGCTGGTGGTCGCCGGCGGCCATCTCCAGCGCGGGCGGATCAGCCCGCAACTCGGTGATTTCCTCGTTCGTGACTTCCAGGGGGACGATCACGGATTGCCCGGGAACGAAAACCTTGATCTCGGTCTTCCCCGGTTTCAGGGCCTTGATTCGTGCGATGGGCTCATCGACGCCCGCCACGGACGAATCAGCCACCTGGATGGCGGCCGGGGTTGTGACCTTCTCGCCGCTGGGAATCTCCAGGTAAGCGGTCAAGCGCTCGGCCTGTCCCGCGGCAAGGATCAGAGAGCCGGGCTCGACGACCAGCTTGCCGGTCCCATGCGGCCTCACGACCACGCGCACGCGGGCCACCTTGTCGCCCATCGTGATGCCCAACGGCACTTCGCCCACGTTCTCGGCATGGAGGGTCCGCGTGGCCGGATCGAACCGTACCACCCCGGGACTCTCCGGCACGGCGGTGGCCTGCTGGCTGACGTCGAGGCTGCCTCGCAGGACCTGGACCTCGTTGCCGAGTTGCAGGCTTTGCCCCACGAGCATCTCGATCGGGCTCGGCGTCACGCGAAGGTCTTCGGCGATCGCGTTGGAAACGGTCACCACGGCGGGCTGCGACGTCAGGCCCTTGCGTTCCACGGTAACCTCGCTCTGGCCGAGGCTGGAGGCGATGACCGCGGCGCCGGAGACCCGCGCCACCTCCGGCTTCGACGATTTCCAGGTCAAGTCGCCCAGGTTGGTGATGTCGAACGCATTGCCGCCCTTGTAGCCCATCGCCCTCAACGAATAGGTTTCGCCCGGCCGCAAGGGAACATTGCCCGGTTCTATTACGATCTTGTCGACTTCGACTTCCGGCGTGATTTCGACCTTCAGAGGCTCCTTCGAGGTCATGCCCTGGAATTCGGCGGTGACTTGGGTCGAGCCGGGGCGGAGACCGATCAACTTGCCGTGTTCGGCGGTCAGGATCGCGCTGGACGACGGCTCGGGCGTGCTCAGAATGGCCTTTTTCGTGACGAAACGGGTGTAGCCGTCGGGATAGTGGACCTCGACCTTGAAATCGGTGAATATCGCCCCCACGGGGAACCGCACCTGCTGGACCTGCTGCAAGCCCTGCTGGCCGAAGATCTTGACCCAATCGGGTTTTGGTTCCTCAACGACGGGCGGCTGCTCGCGGGTGAACTCTCCCGGCCGATAGGTCGTCGTGTGCCAGAGCACGTTCCGCCCGCCGACCTCCGCGCGGAGGAACTGCGTGTAGCCTTCCTGCTTGGCCGTCAGCACAGGGGCCTCCCACTTGACGTATTCGTTCTCGAAGTTTTCCGGCCAGTGCACGTCGGCGGCCGGTTCCTGATGCCCGTCTTTCTCGACCAGGACCGAGTACCGCTGGCTTTGGCCGATGGGGAGGAATTTCCCGCCCGGCTCGCGATCCAAGATCAACCGGGCAGCCGGATCTTTGGCATCCGGCCCCTCGGGTTTCAAGGTGAAGACCACCGAGGCCGAGTTGCCGCCCACCGTGGCGTCGAGCTTCACTTCACCCTTGAGATCGGGCAGCAGCGTGACCGTCGGCCGCAGGTTCTCGGTGGGCCCCGTCCACATCACCTGTGGCGGCACGGTCCAGGTGACGGCGTCGGGGCGGACTTCCTGCCAGGCATCGGAATCGCCTACTTGCTGCTCGACCATCAGCGTGACCGGCTGCCCTGCGGCCAGCGGTGACGCAGCCGAGGGATTGATCCGCAAGGCCTTGGATTCGGCATCGACCACCTCGACCTTGGCCGTCGCCGGCCGCAGCACGGGCATCCACGAACCGATGACATCAAACGAAGGTTCCGGGCTCAAGCCGGTGAGAACGGGCGGATTGAAGCGCACGGCCTGGGGCTTGGCGATGTAGTAGCCTACCCCTTGCCCAAGCAGTTCGGCCCGTTCTTTTTCCTTTTTCCCGTCGGCTTCCATTTCCACCAGGTACAACGGCAGCAGCGCCTTCTCATTGACCGGCACGCGGACGGCGGCCGGGTCGAACGCCAGCTTCATCCTGGCCGGATCGCAGACGCGGAACTCCTTCTTGGCGGGCTCTTTGGCCGCCAGATGGCTGCCGGTCACCATGGCATTGCCCACCGTACCGGTGGCGAACAGACCGGTCTTTTCTGCGACCTTCAGCACCTTGTCGTTGGAGCTCTTGAACGACGTGAGCGAGGGCACCAGTTCCACATCGCCCGTGGGACCGCTGGCCGTGAGCACGACGCGGCCCGACTCGCCCGCGATGCGGAGCGTGCGATCGACGTCGATGTCCAACTTGACGTTGGGATCGGCCTCGACGCTCTTGAACGTCACCCGGTTGGATTCCTGGCCGTGATAATTGGCATAGACATTCAGCGGCCCGGCGCCGGCCTTGAGGGCCCCCACGGCGCCGGCGATCTCGCGGTTGTCGTACAATTCCAGGCCCGGCACCGACTTCTCCTGGCTGGCCCATTTCAACCGCTCGGAGCGGACCAGCACGCGACGCCCGCCGCTATAGTTGGCAAACCCTTGCAGCCGCAGCATCTGGCCCAGCGGCAAGTCGATCGATCCGGACGGCGTCAGTTCCAGGCGGCAGGGCGCCATGACGACCTGGACCGGGGCCTCGGTCTTCAGATTGTCCATCCGCACGGCAAGCTGTTGCGGCGAGCTGCTGTTGGTGGGCTTTACGCCGGACAGCTCGAAGGCCCTCGTGTCGAAGCCGGCGAACTCGGCGGCGGGCTTCTTCTCGGTGACGATCCACCCCGGGGCGATCTCCGCGTTGCGCGGCAGGTCGCTGCCCACAACCTGGGCAAAAACCTTGGGGTGCATCGTGCCGTCGACCTCCACCGCCAGGCTGCCGGGATCGAAGAAGATATTCTGAAACTCACACTTCGTAACGGTCACCGCCACCGTGCCCAGCGTCTTGCCCGACTGGTTGACCGTGACCTGCGTATCTCCCACGTTCCGGCCGATGAGCCGGTTGTCGGCGGTGATCTCCACGATGCCCCCCTTCGAGCAGCTCAGGTAAACGGGGCTGCGATCGGGCGTGATCCAGGCGATGTCGGCAATCTCGCCCACCGCCAGGTCGAGGCTGTCCGGATGGACGGCGGAAGCGAAGCCGTGCGGGACGGCCACGGCGAAGTCGCCGCTGCCCGCAAGCGGGTTCCCCGTCAGCCCGCTGCCGAAGCTCACCGCCAGCTTGCCCGTGCCCACGCGCTGGCCCTGGAGGGTCTGGCCGCGCAAAGTGGCCACGTAGCTCGGGCTGACCTCGGTCTTCAACTGCGACGAATCCAGCAGATTGTACTTCTTGCCCTCGCTGGTGACGGCATCGACGTGGACCTTGCCGTACAGCCCGACGCCGATGGTCGATGGATCGACGCCGACCTCGATCGACTGGAAATCGGCCTTGGCCACGTTGACCGTGGCAGCGGCCGTAACATACGGGTCACGGCCCCCCTCTCCCTCCGAGAGAGGGCCGGGGTGCGGGTCGCAACGGTAGCGGGCTTCAAGCGTCGCAGAGCCGGGGGCCAGTCCCTCGACCAGTCCGCCGATGGCAAACACCTTGCCGTCGTTGTGCGGGCCGGCGTCTTGCGGGATCCACTCCGCGACCTCGGTCAGATCGACCCGCGGCCGGCCGTCGTTGTATTCACCAAAAACCTTCAAGCGGGCCGTCGTGCCCACGGCCAGTTCAACCGTGCCGGGCTCAATCTTCAGTTTGTCCGGATTGACCGATGGCGTGGCCGTGACTTGCACGGCGGCCTTGCGGTTGCCGTATTGGAAGTCGATCAGCGTAGTCCCCACGCCCGTCAGGCGGATCGAGCCGGTGGCCTGGTTGAACCGGGCCACGCGCGGGTCGCGCGTGATGCCGACGACTTCGCGCGTGACGTCCTTCTTCTTGAAGAGGCCCTTTTCCATCAGTTGGCAATCGATGCGGGCGCCAACCGGACCGGTGAATTGGGTGGGACTGGCGACCAGGGCGGCCGGCCGCATCAGCCACCAGCCGGCTCCCCACAGCAGCAACAGCAGCAGCAAGAGGGCCAGGGCGGCGACCTTCCAGTTGGTCTTGCGCTTTGGCCGGGCCTGGAGCAGGCCCGCGCAACTCGGGCAGCGGGGGCTCTTGCCGGGACGGCGGACGAACAGCAGGTTGCAGTCCGGATCGGTGCAGACGACCGAGGGGGCCGGTTCGTGGTCCAGCCGCTCGTAGCCCCAGCACCAGATCAGCCGCCAGTTGCCCAGCACGTCGCGATAGCGGAAGAAGTAGCTGTCCAGGTCGGTGCGGGCCGGATTGTCGACCAGTTCCTCGAAGGTCCGCAGGAGAATCTTGCGGAGCGTGCGTTCCGTGGGCGTTTCCCCTTTCGACTGTTCGAGCCGCTGCCGCAGCTTGGCCAGGTCATCGCGAAGCAGCCCCTGCAGGTCCTGGGCCGAGGCCGGCTGGCAGATCACGTCTTCCAACCGCCCTCCCTTGTCGTCGCGGACATAGAAGCCGACGGCCTCTTCCTCCCACACGGGTTCGGCAACCATCCCCCCCAACCAGCGGAAGAGGATGCGGTTATTCGCCCCCGAACGGTCGAGCATGGGTACCCCCGGTTCGACGGCGATCGGCCGATAATCGCGGGCTGTCTCCGACAAATCAACACGTACGAAACGAGTAGCCATAGCTGAATCTCACCGGAAACGAAGGTTCTGACCCGAAGTTGAAAACCAGTGCGCGGACCCGGAGCCCCCATGATAAGGACTGCTCAACGGGGCGCGAATGGGATACCTTTATTACATTATAGCCTCTGCGCCCCCCTCTTCATTAAAGACTGTTCCGGAAGAAGAGGGGTGGCGATTGCCCAGGGCGACTTCCCGCCCAATCTCGAATCGCAAATTCCCGGCAGAATTATTCGCGCATACTGGCACACCCGTGAACCCCGGATTACGCTGGAAAGCAACTCCTGCGAAGGGAATTGACATGTTCAACCGGAGTTGAACGCCGAGAAGAAGCGGGGGCCTCTATAGTGGTAGACCCAGGCCAAATGCCGTTGGAACGTTACCAATGAAAGCAAACAGGGTTGGTCAAAGGAGAATGACAAGACAGCGAGGTTGGCCGTGGTCTTGGCTACGGACTCGAACTTCCGCCAATCGGCCAAGAAAACACTTGTTGATTTTGCCAACCGATCAGTTCAGCATCGGGTTTGCCGGAAAATGCTTGACGTGGAGCAGAGCACGCAGTTGCAGCTCATAAAACTGCCTGGAAAGATCTTCCCAGAGTTCCGCATTCTCGGCAAAAACGCCTTCCGCCGTGCCATGAACAACTCGCCAGATGCCTTTCGCAACCTCGAATTCCAGTTGTCCTGCTCCCCATCCTGAATAGCCGAGGAAGATCTTGTATGGCTGTAACTTTCGCCGCATGACGGCAAAGACGTTGTCCTCTTGCCCGGAAAAGAAGACACCGGGCAGGATTTCACGCTCGGCATACGACTCCAGCGTATGAACTGCCAAATACGGTCCGGTCACCGGGCCGCCACAATAAAGGTTTGGCATTCCCGGCAACGGTGGCTTATTCCTAAGTTCCCGAGAAAACGAATGCTTCCGTTCCGTCGGGCGGTTAAGGATTACACCGAAGCCTCCTTTATCCGAATGCTCGACTACCAGGATGACCGTTTCGATGAAATTCGGGTCGAGCTCGTGCGGAGCCGCCACCAAGAAATCGCCGCGAAGAGAATCCATGCTTTTTTTGTTCCGGCTGTGTCCTCACAGCACCATCCTTGCCCAGGCCCGCTGACGAGAGAAAGAAAGAGGAAAATGTCCATTGGATCGATCCCTTCCGGATTGGCAATCCATCTTGCTTCGTCTCATCTCTATATTATTACCCGGCTTGCCGCAACAAATGGTAGATCGAAGAGACCGGTTTTTATCGAGTTGGCATTGTCGAAAACGAGGCCCGTGGGTGCTGCATCTTCGAAAAACGAAGCCCGTGGGTGCTAGACCTTCGGAAAAGCGAAGCCAGCCACAACTGAATCGCATGCCTCGCTGGCGTCGGCAGCAGGCAGGCATGGAAACCACAACGTCGGGGTCACGACGAAGCTTGAGCTCGTTGCGTCAGGCAGCAAGTGAATTCGCATTCTGGTGCCCACTCGCTGGTCCCACGCAACGGGGCTTGTCTACCGCTGCCCCTCTTGTTGCAACACGTACTTCTGCTGCTCAACCCACCCGGCCACGCGATCCTGGGTGGGAAAGTGCGCGACAACGCCGAGGATCATTACTATCGCCACGGCCAGCGACCAAGGCGAATGCTCGACCATGTGAGCGACCAGAAGAAAGAAGCAGGCGCCTTCCAAGAGCGCGGCGCCAACGATCATGCGGGTCTAAGTGCCTTCGGCCGTTTTGACCGCATCGGCCGCATGTTTGCCGTTGGCGCCGGGCTCGAAATGGGCCTTGAGGTTGCTCGGCGAAGGTTGCTCGACGCCACCATGCCGGACGGCTGCCACGGGGGCATTCCGCGGCTGCCAGGTCTCGGTCCAACTGCAACCTGCCCAGGAAAGCCCCACGCCAAAGCCGATCAAGAGCGTTTGCACGCCGGGCTGCAATCGGCCGTCGGCCCGCAGGTCGTGCATCAACAAGGGCAGGGTCGACGAAACCGTGTTGCCGTATTCCTGCAGGGCCAACGGCATCTGCGCTTCGGGCAGATTCATTCGCAGACGGAGATGCTCCAGCATGAAGTACGTGGCCTGGTGCACCAGGTACAACTCGACGTTGTCGCGAGTCCACTTCGACTGATCGAGCACTCGTTGGACCATCGCCGGCACGACGTCCAGCGTGAATTTGACGATCTCCGGACCATCCATCACCAGGGCGCTGGGCCAGCGCTTGTACTTGCGGGGCCGCAAGGCGTCGGCCACAGGGCGGGCACCGCCTTCGGCAACCATCAGCATGTCGGCGCCGCGTCCGTCGGTGCCGAAGACGAACCCGCCCAGCGACGGCTCGCCGGCGGCCTCGATCAGCGTGGCGGCCGCGGCGTCGCCGAATATCGTCCGCAAGGAGCGATCGGTCGGATGGATGTATTTCGAGTAGGTCTCGGCCGTGACCAGCAAAACCCGCTCGGCGGCCCCGCTGCGGATCAGGCCGTCTGCCAGCGACAGCCCGTAAACAAAACCCGAACAGCCGAGGTTGAAATCCAAGGCCCCGATCGAAGTCCGCAGTTTCAGCCGGTCCTGGAGCAAGCAGGCCGTGGTTGGCAAGGGATAATCGGGCGATTGCGTGCAAAGCAAGAGAAAATCGATCGAACCGCGGTCGATGTCGTGTTGCTGAAAGAGTTTTTCAACGGCCGTAACGGCCAGGTCGGCGGCGGTCTCCCCCGCGGCGGCAATGTGCCGGGCCCGAACGCCCGTCTTCTTGTAGATCAACTCCATGTCCCATTTGGGAAACAACGTCTTGAGCAGATCATTGTCTTCCACCGTTTCGGGGAGGTGGAAGGCGATGGGGCCTATCCGTGCGAACTTCTGCATAATCGATCCTCACTTCGGCCAACCGACGGCCCATGGCGCACATTTTCGTACCAGTGTCGGCACCCTTGGCATTTTACGCAATTCCCCACGCTGACCGCAACCGGAAAATCTCTATCTGCAAACTGGTAGGGATGTTTCTGCGATCGTCAACTATCTCTCGGTCTCTTTCTATACGTGGGGTCAATATTTAATGTTGATTTTATCCTGCGAGCGAACCTTTGCCGCTTCTCGGCGCCTGTGCTGGCTGCGGGACGCTTGGCCCCTTTACTGACGATCCCCGCTGGGAGGATAATAATTACGGTTGATAATAACGCCACTGGCCGAACACGCAAGGGAGAGACGCGCATGGCAACCGACAACAAACCTACGGACCCGCATCGGCCTTTCGCCCTGGTCGGGCTTGCCGTCACCGGCCTCCTGGCGGGAGCAGCGCTGGGCGCATTGACCAACAGCATCAACGGCAGGGTCAGTCCGCTCTATTTCCGCAACATCCTCGGCTGGCACGATTTCGAGGACGTGTGGCGGGCAAGCATCGCCCAGGGGATCTTCGAGGGGCTGCTGTTCGGTCTCTTCCTGGCCCTGGTCTTCACGATCGTCGTGGGCTGCGTCTCCAGGGCGCGGTGCAGTTATGGATTCGGCGTCGGCACCCTGATCTTCATGGCCGTCGCCGCGCTGGTCTGCTGGGCCGTCGGCGGGCTGCTGGGCATGGGACTTGCCGCCCTCAGCCCGGAGTTCTACCGGCATGCCTTCCTCCGCGTCCCGCAGGATTTTGACGAGATGCTGCGTTACGCCTGGGTCGGCGGTTCGATCTGGGGCATCGAGTTCGGCGGGTTCGCTCTGACGATTTTGGGCTCGTTCCTGTTCTACGCGCGGTGGCAGCGGCGGGCGGCGGGCACCCCTTGAACACCTAACGACGAAGGGTATCGTGCCATGACAGGATCAATAGTTGACGCGCGAGCTATAATGCTGCGGAGAGCGAGGGAGGCTGCACTTTCCCGAAAAGAACGGGTGGATCAGCATGAAAGTGATTGTGGCGGGTGGGACCGGGTTCCTCGGACGTCACGTGACGGCGACACTCTGCGCGGCAGGATGTCGCGTGACGGTTCTGGCTCGCGGCACCCGAGTGACGGCGCCGGCGGAGGGAGTCGAGTTCGTGCCCTGTGACGTCGGGGTAGGGCCAATCCCGATCGAACTGCTTCGTGGCAGTGACGCCCTTATCAATCTCGTAGGGATCAAGCGCGAGGAGGGCGAGCAGACATTCGCACGGGTCCATGTCGTTGCCACGCGCCACCTCCTGGCCGCAGCCAAGGCACTGGGCCTCCGCCGCTTCGTGCACGTCAGCGTCGTCTGTAGCCGGCCGGATACTCGAAGCGGCTACCACGACACGAAATGGCAGGCCGAGCAACTGGTACGCGGCAGTGGCCTTGACTTCACCATCCTCAAGCCGGCTGTGATCTATGGCCCCGGCGACGATATGGTGACTCATTTGGTGAAGATGATCCGCTTCGCTCCGGTGTTCCCCGTGGTTGGTCGGGGAAACTCGATCCTCCAGCCGGTCCATGTCCGGGACGTAGCACTCGCTGCCGTGCGTGCCCTGGAGCGAGACCAAGCCATCGGCAAGACCTACGACGTTGTCGGACCGACGCGAATGACCTTGCGCGAGGTGGTTGGCACGGTGGCCGAGGGGACTGGCTTGAACCTCTGGATCGTCAACACGCCCGTCGGCATACAACGTATCGCAGTCTGGCTGATGAACGCCGTCATGCGCAATCCCTTGTCGACGCCAGCTCAATTGCAGATGCTCCTCGATGGCCTTTACGGCGACCCGGCCCCGGCCGAAGCGGACTTGGGGATTGAGCCAACGCCATTCACGGCGGAGATCGCTCGCGATTTGGCAGCTCCCATCCCGTCCCTCTTCGGCTTCACTCTGCGTCTACTGCGGTAAATCCGTGAAAGACTTCCTCGTTCGCTATGGCCCGGAAAAGGCCCGCAGGGCCTCCTGTAACTCTTTCGGCACGGCGGTTGGCACTGTCTCACCTCCGTCGCGGCGCATGCAGGCAATCTCCTGCGCGCCGCGGGCGACAAGCTCTTCGCCCGCGGCAGTCTGCCGCCAGTACTCGAACTCCATCGACAGGCGGTGCTGCTGGGCCGACGCCAGACGCATGCGAATCACAATCTCATCGAAAGCGTTGAGCTCGCGCAGGTAGTCGCAGGAACATCGCACCGTGGCCAGGGCCAGGTCCTTGGCCAGGGCCCGCAAGACGCCCGGCGCGTGCTCGCGCAAAAACATCTCGCGGCAACGCCCCTGCCAGCGGAGATGATTCACATAGTAGACGTTGCCGACCAGGTTCGTTTCCTCGAAACCTACCACGTGCCGGTATTCATAAGCCCGCATCCTAGTCCTCCACCAAGCACGCAGGCCGGAACGAGCTTCGGGGTACCCGAAGCTCGTTCCGGCCTACGCATTGGCCCATTTAGTCTTCCACGAAAAGTGCAACAGAAAGTTTGTTTTCCTGTCCACGGACGGCGACAACGCAGGTTGCAAGGCGAAATGTGCCGCTTTCCAACAAGATCCAACCGTCCGCCTGGACCGAGGCGAGGACCAGCGGGGCCTCGAAGCCCAGCCCGGCCTTCTTCAAACACTCCCCGGCAGACCAGACCCGCGTGGCCGCCGTATCATGGTCCTCGCGGGCTTCTCGGGCAATTAGTTCGGCCAGGGCTTGGCGCTGCGGGCCGAGGATGTCGCGCCACATGGCGGCGGACCGCGCGACAACCGCCTCCAGGTCGCAAGCCACCGCCTTTTCGCCGCAAATCGCCAGCGTGAGATCGCCGGCATGCGAGGCCGAGACGCTCTCCAGGACACACGCCTCGGGCTTGCCGTCGCCGCGACGATGAATGGCGACCTCGGCGCCTAACGCCCGCTGCACGGCGCGGTCGCCCGCCGTCGTGCGGTCGGTTGAGGCATCGGTTTGCAGGGCGATGGAAACCGCGGCGGGAATCAACTCGTTTGCCCTGCGCTGGAGATAGGTTGCCAATAGCGGCGCCGCCCAGGGGCCGTTCGTTGGCTTCGTGCGAATCGAGCGAAGTTGCAGCCCTTGCCAGCGTTCCAGAATGTTCCCACTTTCGTCCGTGACGTCCACGTCGTAAACAAAGTCGTCGCCCTCGCGGGAGCGCTCGCGGGCATGCGCGAAGATCGAAAGGTCAGGCTGCCGTATGTCAGCCTTTCCAGGCTGACTTGCAGCGTCATGCTCGGGCACCACGTCAGGCACCACGTCGGGCACCACGTACTCGTGGTCGTGGTCGTGGTCGGCCTGACGTACGCCCGGCGGCGCGAAGATCGTCAGCCGGTCGACTCCGGTGGGCAGCAAGACGCCATGGGGGATGCAGGCCTGAATGCCGTGCAGCGTCGCGTCCCGCGCGCCCGCATCGCCCAGGACCAGTTCGCCCGGCAGATACTGGCTGAACCAGGGGGTGCCAAGGCAGGAGCGGATCTCCGCGACACACTCCGTGGCGCGAAGATGCCGATAGCTGCAGACTCGCTGTAGCCGGCCGTGCTGGAAGAGGATCCCACCGTAAAGGTCACGATCGGGGTCCAGCGGCAGTGCAGCCTGCTGGATCGCCTGGGGATCCGCGACGCTTTCCACGAAATCGTCGGCCCGGACCGCGGGGCCGAAGACGCATGCCGCGCGGAAGTGGTCGGCCTGGAAATTGGTCTCCTGGCTCCGCAGGGCCACTTCCACGCGGTCCGGTCCGGTGCGCAAGGCCACGAGGCGGATGGTCAACGGACCATCGTGCGGCACGACAATCGGGCGGGTGAACAGCACGTCCTCGAATGCGGGGACTTCCGCCGCCGACCCGCGCCCGCAAGCGGGTGCCCCGGGTGCCCCGCCAGGGCCTTGGCCGCCTGGGCCATCGCCTCCAACCCCATGACGGCGGGAAAGAGGGGTGATCCCTGGTAGACGTGATCGCTCAGGTAAGGGTCGGTGTCGAGCGATAGATCGGCTTCGGCAATCAGCTCCACCCCCGGAACCAGCAGCCGAATGCGCTCGAGGAATCGCAGCAGGGGAAGCTCGGGCGGATCGAACCGCAGGGTCGGTGGCTCGCCGAAACGTCCCGTAACCACCACCGCTACGGGCGAGCAACGGCGGGCCAGGAGTTCTTTCAGGGCCGCGACACCGGCATCGGGCGAAATGGGCGTAAGCCCTTGCCGCCGCAGGGCATCGATGCTCCCCAGGCGCTCGCCCATGCCGACGCCCGACCAGACCGACCACTCGACCGACAGGCAGCGGCAATGAGCGTGTTCGGCCTGCCAGCCCTCGACCAGGCGGGTCAGCCACTCGTTGGCCACGGCATAGTCGGCCTCACCCGGCATGCCGGTTCGGGCGATAATCGAGCCGAAGGCGACCAGCAGGCGGAGGCGGTCGCCGCGAACGGCATCCAACACGTTTCGCAAGCCGTGGACCTTGGGCTTGAGGGTCCGCAGGAAGGCCGCCCGATCGAGCGTGTCGAGGCGTTGCGGCAGGTTGGCGCCGGCGGAATGGAGCACGCCCGTGACGGGGCCAAGACCGGTTTCGATCTCCTGGACCATTCGCCGCACGGCGCCGGCATCGGTGACATCGACCGCGTCATAGCGGAACTTGACGCCGTGGTCCGCGAAACGGCGGAGATTGGCGGCCAATTCCGCGTCGTTCTCCGGACGGGAACGGCCCGCCAGCGCCAACCGCGCTCCGCTTGCTCTGGCAAGGGCCAAAGCGCACTCGGCGCCAATCCCCTTGCCCCCGCCGGTGACCAGCAGCAGGTCGTCCGGCCCCAACGGCAGCGTGGCGGAGTTTTCCGCCTCGTCGAGGAGCCGCAAGCGCGGCTCGCGGCGGATCCCTTGCGCATCGTAGTGGGCCTCAACATACCCGCGTGCAGCCGCTGCCTCGGCAGCGATCCACTCGGCAGCCGCCGCGTGACCAACAGGCACGTCGACCACACAGACCGTCAACTCCGGATGTTCCAGGTGCAGGGTGCGGGCAAACCCCGCCGCGCCGCCGCCATGCTCCACGAGGAGGAGTTGCTTGCGATCGGCATTGCCAATCACCTCCCGCGCGGCCTCCAGGAGCAGGTCAATGTGTCGCTCGTCCGGCGCCGGCGGCAGACAAAGGGCCGCGCCACCGCCGGGCGCATCGCGGTCCAACAATGCGGGCAACATTGCCCGCAGCGAATTGTCCTCCTCGGCGATGATCTTCCACGCCAACGTATCCGGCACGGGGCACCCGCTTGCGGGTCGTGTGCCGCCTTCCAACGGCACACGACCCGCAAGCGGGTGCCCCGTGCCGGATACTGGGAAGCCGCCGGTCCGCCGCCGTAGAGGGCACTCGACCAACTCGACCGTGAATGGCCGAATCCATGCCTCCATACCAGGCAACGATTCCTGCCGGACTTCCACGGCGGCCCCGGCACTGCCGGCAAGCTGTTCCAAGGCCTCGGCCACCTCGGCGATGGTTGCATTGGCTGCCTCGGTAGGCCAAACGGGAGGATCAAGCCCCAGGGCCCGGGCCGATTCGACCACAAGTTGGGCCACGGCGATAGAACTGAGGTGCAAGTCGCCGAGCAAGCGCAGGTCCTTGCCCACGGTTTCCACGGGCAGTTCCGCCCGTTGGGCGGCCAGGCGACGGACGACGTCCAGAGGGTTCCCGGCGGCTGCCTGAGAAGGATGAAAGTTGAAGGTTGAAGGTTGAAGGTTGAAGGTCGAAGGATCAACATCCGGCCGCTGCGGTTCATCCTTCATCCTTCCGCCTTCATCCTTTCCCTCGGAAGCTGGGGCCTGTTCGCACGGGTTGGCCAAGAAGCGAGGCTGATGCGCGGGATCGAAGGGCCTGTGAAAACGGCCTGCGAAGAGGGCCTCGGCCGAAACCGGCGCACCCAGGGCGAAGGCCGCGGCAAACGCCTTCAAGAGGCCCTTGAGCGACGGACCACCGGCATCCAGGGCGATCACCGGCGAATCGTCCATGCGATACATCATGCCCGTCAGCACGTGTCCCGGTCCAACTTCGATCCAAAGATCGACATCCTTGGCCACTTGGCCAACGGCCTCGGCGAAGCGAACGGGGTTGGTCATTTGTTGGAAGAGAAGCTGGCGGAGATCGGCGTCGGCCGCGAGTTTCGAGCCCGTCACGGTCGACACGACCGCCGCCGTCAGGCCTTGGAAGCGTTCTCGCTCCAGAGCATTCCGCAGGACGGTAGCGGCGATGTCCATGTAGGACGAATGAAATGCATGCGACACGTGGAGCCTGGTGGCGGCAATGCCGGCCCCCTTCACGAGGTCGACAAACTCCTCGACGGCCGCTTCGTCGCCCGAAATGACCGTTTGCAGCGGGGCGTTCAAACCGGCCAGCACAAGGGCACGGCCGGCGATGGCGGGGGCAACCGTCTCTTCTCCCGCCCCGATGCTGGCCATAGCCCCGCCAGGCCGGCCATGCTCGGCGATGGCCCTGCCGCGGGCATAGGCCAGGCGCAAGAGCGCCGGTTTGTCGATGGCCCCAGCCCAGTGATAGGCGGCCAATTCTCCCAGGCTATGACCGATTCCCACCGTGGCCTCGATGCCGCACTGAGTCAAAACGTCCAGCCCCGCCAGCGAAGCAGCGATAATCGCCGGTTGGGCGATCTCGGTTGCCGCGTCGCTGCCATCGCGCGGCAGGTCGGCCAATGTGTAAAGCTCCCGGACCGTTGCGAATCGCCGCCCCCAAAGCCCTCCGTCGCGCCCGAACGCAGTCCCTTGGCCGGAGAACAGGTAGCCGATAGCAGGCCGACCAGGAGTACCTGGTGCCTGCGTGCCGCTTCCCAGCATCACCCCGGCCTCGACATCCAGGCGGTTTTCCGTCCCGTCAGCCAGCCAGTTGCGGAGCCGAATCAGTCGGTCGGCCAATTCCTGCGGACGGGAAACGACCAAGGCCGCGCGGACCTTGCCGGACATGGGCTGCCGGGCCAGGTGAAACGCCAGATCGGTGAGATCGGACCGCGAGATCCGCAGGGCAACGGGCTGCAGGTCGTGCAACTTGCGGTCCAATGCTTCCGCGCTGTCCGCAGCCAGCAGGATCAGTTCCGCATCTTGTGCCGAAGCGAGCAAGCGTCGATCCCGAGGCGCTAACGTGCGGCGGCGACCCGCCACCCGCGACCCAGGGGGTGCCCCGGTACCCGGCAAGCCGGTACCCCAGTACCCGGCCTCGTGGCCTTCGACGACGATATGGGCGTTGATGCCGCCGAAGCCCATGGCGCTCACGCCGGCCCGTAACGGCCGATCGGCCGGCCATGGTTCTCCCTCCGCGAGCAAGCGCAGTTGGTGGCCTCCTTCAGCGATCGCCGGATGCGGCTCATTCCAGCCGGTCGTGGGCGGCAGGAGTTGGCGGTTGACCGTCATGGCCGCTTTCAACAGACCGGCCACCCCGGCGGCCGCCTTGGTATGACCGATGTTCGCTTTGATCGATCCGATGGCGGCCGGAAGGCCGGTGCCGCCCGCCTCGCGACGGGCCTGCGAGAGGGCCTTCAGTTCCGTCGGGTCGCCGACGCCGGTGCCCGTGCCATGCCCTTCGAAGTAAGCGACCGTGTCGATTCCAAACCCCGCGCGGCGATACGCCCGGGCCATGGCGAGCATTTGGCCCTCGACTTCGGGCCGGGTGAGCCCGCCGCTGCCATCGGAAGAAATCCCCCAGCCGCAAAGCGACGCCAGCACCGGGCGATTCAGCCGCCGCGCATCTTCCAGGCGCATGAGCACGACCATCCCGCAGCCTTCGCCGGGCCAGAAACCGGCGGAGTGCCGATCGTAGATCCGCATCTCGTCGCTGGCCAGGGCGCCGAGCCTGGAAAAACCAATCAACTCGAAGGGATCGAGACTGAGGTCGACGCCGCCGGCCAGCGCCACGTCGATATCGCCCGCAGCCAGGGCCGAGCAGGCCGTGGCCACGGCCAGCAGCGAGGAAGTGCACGCGCCGTCGACGGTGTAGCCGCCTCCCTTGAGGTCGAAGTAATTGCAGATGCGGCCGGCAATCGTGTTGGAGAGTCCGCCGGCAAGGGTTTCGTCGTTGACCGGCGGAAAGGGATTCTTGTAGCTTTGCTCCAGGCCGCTCAAGAACGAAGATCGATCTGGTGCCGGCCAGTCGCGCCCGGCCAACGCCGCATCGAGCACGCGGCGGACGTAGGGCCAACGCAGCCGCATCAAGTTGGCCCGCGAGAACTCGCCCGTGAGCGAATTCCCCAGGCAGACGCCCGTTTCCGTCCGCGGCAAACCTTCGGCATTGGGGAAGCCTGCGTCAGCGAGGGCGTCGGCCGCGACTTCCAGCGCCAACCAGTGCGTCATGTCGGCGGCACGAAAGGCGCCACCGGCGACGCGGAAGCGGTTGCGGTCGAAGTCGTAGTCGGCCAACACTGCGGCCTGCGCAATAAATGGCGTCGGCCACGCTGCGGTCCCCGGAAAAGTAGTCGGCCAGCGACAGCCGTTCCGCAGGAATACGGCGAAACGCCCGTCGCTGCGCAAGCACGTTCTCCCACAGCGCTTCCGGGGTATTGGCGTCCGGATACCGGCATGCGGTCCCTACGATGGCGAGTTGCATATCAAGTTGCTCTGTCTGACTCGGGTACGAATCCGCGCTCGCCAGACTTCAAAGGCCGGCAAGTCGGCCCGGTCGGGCGGCAGGCCGCGGAGCTCATCGTCGCTAAGCCGGGCTGCCGCTTCCGCATCCAGTCCACAAAACTGCCGGCAAGCGCGATCCGTATGTTCGGCCGGATTGCCGGCAAGCTGCCGCGCCTTGGCCGCAAACGACGCGCCTTGCGCAAGATGCTCTCGATAGGGCCCGGCCGCCTCAGAAATATCCTTCAGTCCCCCGGCATCAACGATGCCCGCATAGGCACACGCCAGCCCAATGCCGCTCCACAAGTCCGGCAGGCGGCCCTCGTGGAAATTGGCGAGCAGTTCTACAAGTCGCGCCCCGTCGGCCCCTGACACGAACCATAGACTTCGACCAAGCCCCTGATCGAAGGCCCGCAGCGAGTATCCGGTCAGTTGCGACGGCCTGGCTTGTTCGATAACATACCGCCGGCAGTAGAAGTAACCTTCATGGAAGCCATAGCCATCGACGATCAACCAGCGGAGCAACGGATCGTAGCTCGGCCGGGCACCATGTACCCATGGTTGGCGGTCGCGGGCACCATATACCCATGGTCGGCGGCGGAGCCACGGCAAGCGGGCCATCACCCAGCCGTAGCCGACGTGCAGCATGTAGCGATGAGCGGCGCCGGGCCCGGCTAGGAAGGCGTTCCAGCGAGACTGCCGGGCACCATGTACCCATGGTCGTGGTCGTGGAAACAAATGGTCCAGCAGTGCCAGGGCCATGGCCGCCCCTTCGTAGGCGAATCCGCGATACAACGGCTCGACGTGCAGCAGATGCCGATCGAGGTTCTCGGGCCGGCCCTCCTGCAAGCCGGCGTGGTAGCCATCCAAGAACGAACGGCCGGCGGTTTCCAGATGCTGCCGGGCGGCATCGCTTCGCGCGGAGAAACCGCGTCGCGCAAAGGTGACTTCGTCCGGGTTGATCCCCAGGAAGCACCTGCGGATCGTGCCCGCAATTCGTCCTCCGCTCGTCGTCCCGCCCGCGCGCCGTGAACCCATGGTTGTGGTCGGCGGAATGTCCAAAGCATTCCGGCTAAAGCCGGTGCTACAAGCGCCGTTGGATTCTTCCCTCCCTCCCGCAACCGGGATCTTCGCATAGCGCCAAGGTTCGGCCTCGCTCAGGCCCGCGCGGGCGGCGGCCCAGCGCAGCACGGGAAGCACGGCGCAGTGCACGAACAGCGAGTAAAAGGGCGAATAGCGGATTTCGAAGTAGCGCAAGATGCCATCGAGCACGGCAATCGACAGCCCCCAGGCGATGCGGCCGTTGCGAGTCGGCGGCGAGGCCTTTGGGTCCGGAAGCATGACAAACGTGAACAAGGCGAACTCCGAACCGGTCATCGGTCCCAGGGCGAAGACCAGACCGCCCTGGCCGAGCGCCATGCGCAGCAAACTCATGATGACATAGCCGCCGATCCAGGAAAGGGCCAACTCCAGGCGGTGGATCCGCTTCATCATCAGCAGGCCCAGAATGATGATCGCCCCGGCGATGCGGTAGTCGGCCCCCCATTGCGAACCGGGGGCGATGGAAGCGATGTGCGGGCAAAGCAGCAGCGCCATGACGAGGCCGAAATTGGACGGGTTGAAGAAATGGCCGTCCTTGTTCCGCACCAGGTATTTCGAGAGGATTCCCCAGACGGCCGTGACCGCGTAAATCCGCCAATCATAGCTTTCCAGCAGGATGCCGATGCTCATCGCGGTCAGATAGGCGCTGAGCGGCACGAGGATCTCGCGCCGCCAAACGAAGGCGATGAGCATGTCCAACAGGCAGGCGGTCCCCACCGTAACGCCCAGGCGAAACGGATCGCGGTTGAAGTAGTAGGTCGTGGCGCCGAGGACAACCCAAAGGGTCTGGGCCGCGGCGACGGTCACGCGGGGGTCGCTGAGCTTGGGAACGACCAGGTGAATTCCACGGTTCTGAAGACGTTGATGCATCTTTATTCCCACATTATCCGCAAATCGGTCATGGGCGAATCGAGCGCTCCGCGGGCGCGATCGAGCTCTTCTTCCAGGCGATCGAGGATCTCTTCATCCTTCCAGGCGTAGCGGCGGCGGACCGCCTCCTGGATGGATGTCTCCGGGCAAAGGTTCTGGGCGATTTGCCACCAGGAACGGGCATTGCTGTATTTGCCGATCTTCACGTAGGCATCGCCCAGCGAAATCGCCAACGTGGCCTGTAATTTCGGCGAGCCGACGCCAAATTTCCGGCCGACGGCGATCGCGCGGGCGATGTCCTGCACCGCGGCGTCGGGCGGGGTCTTGTCGGCTTCCGGCCAGACCAGGCGGGACGGACGGTGCAGATGATTGAGGCCGCGGCCGTAAAGGGCAGGAACGTAATACGCGGCGCCGGGGGGAATGTTCCGGCGGACAACGTCCCGGGAATCTGCTGCCCGCCGGAAGGTTCCCCCCCGGCGCTGCCCATCGATCAACTGCGTGAGGATCTTGACGCTTTCGACACTCGAAGGGGCCTTGATCTCCAGCGCGGGGAACAACAGCATCAAATCCACCCAGGCCAGGGCCAGATTCAGCTTGGTCTCGCGGCTGGGATGTTTCTTGTCGAGATCCTCGAAGAAGGCGAGCGGTTCTTTCTCGATCCAGGCCGGAAAGGTGACGGTCGGACCTGCCTGTTGCTTGCCCAGGATGTCGCGCCGTAGCTGGAAAGCGGCCATGCGATAGGCATTGGCGAGCACGAGATTCGTGGGATCCTGGGCGATTCCCTCCCGCATCCGCTTCAGGCCCTCCTCGGCCTGGTTGGCTTGAATGAGCGACAGTCCCAGGCGGACCGAGTCGGCCGGCGGCGACAGCTTGATCGCTGGCGCGTCAGCCGCGTACAGGGCATCGTCAAGCTGCTTCATGGCCGGCAAACCGTCGAGCCCGGCAGCCGACAGCGTGATGTCGCGGGGCACCGAAGGCAGGTCGAACAATCCGACGCGCGACCAGGCAAACGTGCCGACAGCGGCCACCAGGACCAGCCCCAAGATCCCTGCCGGCATCAGCAATTTCACGCGCGGAGCGGTCGTCATTTCTTGTCTGCTCCCGTTGCTCCAGGTTCGGCGAGGGTCTCCTGACCCCGCCGAAATGTCTGACCGAAGGTCTCCCCATTCGCCGGGAGACCTTCAGTCGGCGGCGTGGCTCGGTCAGAGACCGGCCACAACAACGGTAGGTCCTTCCCTGCCGGCATCAGCAATTTCACGCGCGGGGTGGTCGTCATTTCTTATGTGCTCCCGTTGCTCCAGGTTCGGCGAGGGTCTCCTGACCCCGCCGAAATGTCTGACCGAAGGTCTCCCTATTCGCCGGGAGATCTTCGGTCGGCGGCGTGGCTCGGTCAGAGACCGGCCACAACAACGGTAGGTCCTTCCCTGCCGGCATCAGTAATTTCACACGCGGGGAGGTCGTCATTTCTTATGTGCTCCCGTTGCTCCAGGTTCGGCGAGGGTCTCCTGACCCCGCCGAAATGTCTGACCGAAGGTCTCCCTATTCGCCGGGAGATCTTCGGTCGGCGGCGTGGCTCGGTCAGAGACCGGCCACAACAACGGTAGGTCCTTCCCTGCCGGCATCAGCAATTTCACGCGCGGAGAGGTCGTCATTTCTTGTGTGCTCCCGTTGCCGGACGATCGTCCACCACGACCGGCAATTCTTCCCCTTCCGTCCACTCGACGTGATGGCCGATGAAGCTGCGGGCTTTTTCGCCGGAGACTTCCTGACGCCGGCTGCTGGGCCAGATGACGGCGATCTTCTCGATGGCGGCCGGGTTGGGAACGCCGAAATGGAGGGCATATTCGGATTGCGATGCGAAACCCATGCCGCCTTGCACTTCGCGCATTTGTTGACCGTTGTTCGTAGAGAGAATGACACGCCCGCCGACGGCGTCGCGGGTCGAGGCCAGCGTGCGGCCGGCGACTTTCATTCCCAGTTCGGGCTTGCCAAGGAGCTTGATGCGCAGGAAGGAGACACCGGCGGGGAGTTTCGTCTTGTTGACGTAGTAGCAGCAGGGCGCCCCCTGATTGGCGACGTAGATCGACAGCAGGCCGGAGTGATTGAAATCGGCGATGGCAATGCCGCGGCCGTTGTACAAGTCGGTGATGCCGGCCTGCCGCGCACACTCGACGAACTTGGGAACGCCGCCGGACGACCCGCGCGCGGGTGCCCCGGACGGCGGCGACTGGATGAACAGGCGGCTGTACTCATAGCCCGAAAGGTCGCGGTCGCCCATCTCCGGCCAATCCGCCGCATCGGCGGTCTGATTCTTGGTCTGCGTGACCATCTCCTGGATCTGGTACCAGTAGTTGCGATCGCGGCTGCCGGTGACGAAACCGTTGACCGTGAAAATGTCCAACAGGCCGTCGTTGTTGAAGTCGGCGAACTTCCCGCCCCAGCCCCAGCCGCCGTCCATCACGCCGGCCGCTTGCGCCATGTTGTGAAAGTTGCGGCCGCCGGGCATGTTCGCGTCGGCGCAGTTCAGCCAGAGCATGTTGCCTTCGTCGGTCTTGTATTTGGCCGAGAAGATGTTGGTGACGTAGATGTCCAGATAGCCGTCGTTGTTCACGTCGGCCATGTCGACGTTCATGCCCTTCCACCAGTCGGCGCCGATGCCGGGATGGCCGCTGGGGTCGCGCACCAGCCGGAAGCGCGGCGGCGACTCGGTGGCGCCGGTGTTGAGATAGTATTCGTCGGGACCGAAGTCGTTGGCGAGGTACAGATCGGGCCAACCGTCATTGTTGAGATCGCCGGCGCCGACCGCCAGCGTCCAGCCCCCGCTGGCCAAGCCGACCTTTTCCGTCACGTCCTCGAAGGTGCCGTCGCCGCGGTTTCGATAGAGCACATTGTGGCCGCCGTTGCGGGCGTGGGTGAACGTCTCCTGCATGACCTTCGTGGAGACGGGATTCCAGAGGTCGTTGCGGACCATCTTGCCGGTCTTGGGGTCCTTCACGGTCTCGGGGAAATAGTTCCCCAGGAGGATGTCCAGATGGCCGTCGCGATCGAAGTCGAGGAATGTGGCCGCGTTGCCGTATCCCCAATAATCGACGCCGGCCTTCTTGCTGATGTCGGTGAAGTGGCCGTTGCCGTCGTTATGAAAAAGCTGGTTGGGTGCGCACCCATTTGACCACGTACAAGGACAAGAGGCCGGAGTTGTCGATGTCGCCCCAAATGGCGTGCATGCAGGCCCCCTCTTCGTTCTCGCAGCCCACGCCGGCCTGGTCGGTCACGTCTTCGAAGGTGCCGTCGCCGCGATTGTGAAACAGGTGGTTCTTCTGGTGCGGCCCGGAATCGATGACATACAAGTCCGCGTAGCCGTCGTTGTCATAGTCGGCGGCAGCCACCGCGGCGCCCACCGAGGTCAGCCAAGGCATGATGTTGGCGAACTTCGGGCTAAGCTGGCACATCGTATGGCGATGGAAACAGCCGGCCGCCTCGGCCTGCTCCTCGAAGCGGATTTCCGCCGGCGGCAGGTCGCCCGCCCCGGGGCGGACCCAGAAGTATCCGCCCCATAAAATTACCGCCATCAAGCCGAATCGCAGGAGGCAGCTCGACATGGAATTTTGCCTGAAAAAGTTGCGGTTATGTTCTCGGACCAGCAGGATTATACGAATAAAGACAATTAGAGGCAAAAATATTTGCATCCGGCAAAAACTTGCCTCTTGGAATGGCTCCCCCTAACATTACAGCATGTCAAAAAAAGCCGTCATTTTCCTGGCTGGCTGGGTCCTGGCAATTTCGCTGTTGCACCAATGGCTCAATTTAGGTGCCTTTGACGGGCAGGATACGTCGAAATCGCTCGCCAACCGTGCTGCGCACGGTGCCCGAATACGGGTCGGATTCATTCCCGTCACCTGCCACCTGACGTGCCCAGTAACACACTTCATCAACGAGAACACCCACGGTGACGCTGTTTTCGAGCCGGTCCGCTTCAATGGCTGGCCGGAGTTAAAAGAGGCATTTTTGTCCGGCCACCTGGAGGCAACCTTCCTCCTCGCGCCGCTGGCCATGTCGCTCCGCGAACAGGGGGTACCCATCAAGATCGTCTACCTCGGGCATCGCGACGGCACGACGATGATGGTCCACAAGGACTCGGACATTCACCGCATCGAGGACCTGCGCGGGAAGACGATTGCCATACCGAATCGTTTCTCCAACCAACGGCTGATCCTCTTCCGCGCCTTCAAAGAGCGCGGAATGAACATCAAAGACGTGCACTTGGTGGAGATGCCGCCGCCGGACATGCCCGCCGCGCTGAATGTCCGCGCGGTGGACGCCGTGATTGCCGGCGAGCCTCTGATGGCCCAAACCGAAATGGACGGCTATGGGCGGGTCCTTTTCATGACCAAAGACGTCTGGCCGGAATTCATTTCCTGCGTGCTGGCAGTCAACGAGAACGTGATTCGCGAGCGCCGGGGCGAGATTCAACGACTCGTCGACGGCATTGCCCGCAGCGGCAAGTGGCTCGATCAGGACATGGATCACCGCATGCAGGCGGCGGAATTTACGGCGAAACAGTACTACCATCAGGACCCGCGCTTATTGCGATACGTGCTCAGCAAGCCGCCCGATCGGGTCAAATACACCAACCTCTCCGTGCGGCGCGCGGATTTCGAGGAGATTGAAGCCTTGGGACGCGAGGCGGACATTCTGCAAGGGACCGCCCACTTCGAGGACTACGCCGATCCTTCGTTCGTGCCGGACGACGCCAGCATTCCGCCTTACACCTTCGAGGCCCAAAAATGAGCGTGCGGGAACCTGTCCAGTCCGACCCTTTGGAGTGCGGGGACTTGTCACCGCTTTCTGCCAACGTGAGAAACCGTTCCGACCGCGCAAACACCGTGCTTGTACGCACTACGGAAGAGAAAAGCGGTGACAAGTCCACGCACTCCAAAGAAGTAAGCTCGGTTCTCCTGCCGCTGGGCGTGGTGATCGCACTCTTGGCGGTTTGGCACCTGGCGGTTGTGCTTACCAGCAGCAAGATCTTTCCCACGCCCGTCGATGTTGCCCGCGGGATCGCGGAACTTGTGCGCAAAGGATTACTGCTGAAGTATGTCGTCGCTTCGTTGTACCGGGTTACCTGGGGATTCTCGCTGGCGGTCCTAGCGGGCGTGCCGTTGGGGCTCTTCATGGGCTGGTTCCGGCAGGCGCACGCGGCCTTCAACCCGCTGATCCAGGCCTTGCGGCCGATCTCGCCCATCGCCTGGATCCCGCTGGCCATTCTCCGGTTCGGAGTCGCCGATGCGGCCCCGATCTTTCTGATCTTCCTGGCCGCCGTGTTCCCCATCACCGTCTCTGCGGCAGCGGCAGTCCGCAGCGTGCAGACCGTCCATCTCCGCGCCGCCCATAATTTCGGGCTCACGCATTTCCAGCTCCTGCGGCAAGTCATTCTGCCGGCCTCATTGCCGCAGATCATAACCGGCCTGCGAATCGCCCTGGGGATTGCCTGGCTGGTGGTGGTGGCCGCCGAGATGATCGCCGTCGACAGCGGGTTGGGCTATCTGATTATCGACGCCCGAAACGCCGGCAAGCGCTACGACCTGGTCGTGGCCGGCATGGTCATTATCGGCCTGGTCGGCCTGCTGCTGGACCTTTCCATGCGACAACTGGAACGAAACCCTTCAATGGCCTGGGCCTATGGATCGCACGCCGACTGAAAGAATGTTCCCCGGCAACGGGGCGCCAACGCGGGACGTGGCGGTGGAACCCGCCGAGCCCAAGGCGTCAGCCTCATGGGTTTCGATCAACGGTTCGCCGCGGGACGTGGCGGTGGAACTCCGCGACGTGGAAATGGCCTATCCGGCCGCGCGCGGTAACCCGCCCATCGAAGTCCTCCGCAAGATCAACCTGACCGTCCGCGACGGCGAATTCGTCTGCCTGGTCGGGCCCTCCGGGTGCGGCAAGACAACCCTCTTGAACATCGTGGCCGGTTTCCTCGAGCCCACGCGAGGCCAGGTCTTCGCCCACCGCGCCGGTGGCCGGGCCCGACCCGCGACGGATATTCATCTTCCAGGAAGGCGGCATCTTTCCCTGGCTTACGGTCGAAGGAAACGTGGGCTTCGGCATCAAGAGGAAGACGCCCCAGCAGCGGCGCAAGGTCGTCGATCATTACCTGGAGATGGTTGGCCTCGCCGGCTTCGAGCGGGCGTATCCCAGGGAATTGTCGGGCGGGATGCGGCAACGCGTGGAGATCGCTCGTGCGCTAGCCGCCGATCCGGAGATCATTTACATGGACGAGCCCTTCGGCGCGCTCGACTATTTCACGCGGATTGCCATGCGGACCGACCTCGTGCGGATTTGGCAGCAAGAGCGCAAGACCATCCTGTTCGTGACCCACGACATCGACGAGGCCCTGCAGTTGGCCGACCGCATCGTGGTTCTGGGACCGCGACCCTCGAGGATCCAGGCCACGATTTCGGTAGAACTGCCGCGACCCCGCTATCTCGACGACGACGGCTGTCTGGCCCTCCGCGGCGACATCCTGCACTTGCTGGGCCTGGGCCTGCACGACAGCGGATCGTAGATCGTTATCACTTCGCACGAATCAAGCGATTCGGCATCGCCGCCGCAGGCGGAGAGCCACCGCCGCCAGGCCTGCGATGACAAGCAGCGAAACCGTAGACGGCTCGGGCAACACCGTCAGACCGGGCGCCCAACTGCCTGTCGGTGGCAAGGCGGGCCCTCCCGGATATAGGTAATACTCGGGCAAGACCGGCATTTCGCTCGTCTGCGTCAGGGTTGTATAGGTGGCCGAAAAAGTAGTCGAATTCGCGTCCATGCCTGTGTTCTCGTCTTTTACAACGGTGCCCGGGTTCCCTTGTCCGTAGCCGGCGCCGTGTCCGGCCAGCGTCAATAGGCCGAATAAGTAGCCGGCATCTGTCCCAAGACCGTCTATTCCGCCAGAACCAATATAGACTGGCACGGCCGAACTGTTCCCATGCGTGTAAATCACCACCGGTGGAAACGAGGTAATGCCGCTGTTGCTGATAACCAGGGGAGTGCCTGGTGCGCTCTGTGCAGTCGTGCCGCTATAAACTGTGGCATTGGTCAAAGTTATCGTCCCCGTCCCGGTGGGATTCGGCGCGGTGATGTCGACGAAAACGTCGAAAAAGCTCCTGGCTGGAAAATCAAGCGTTGGGGTGGTCATGCTGGCGCTGCCCGCATTGGAGATCACCTCGCCAACACTGTTGGGAAGGTTGGGATCCATGGCGGCCGTGCCGGCCGTCACCGATACGGCACCGTTGGTGAGATTAAACGAGCTGATTTGCGTAAAGACCATGTCCGTTCCCGCCTGCGGCGGAACAAAAGCCGAGGGAGTCAGCGAAATGCTGCCTTGCGAGACGATTGGACCAACTGCACTACCAACCGGCAAACCGCCGGACCATCCGGCCGATCCCCACTGCGTCGTCATACTGCGACTGATCTGGGTACTCTGGTCGTAGAGCAAAGGACTCGTATAAGTGCCACTGCCGTCGTACCCCATTACGCCAGCAAGATAGGGCTGGAATAGCGGGTTTACCACGATGGTGAACTGCCCGAGCGACTGAGTCATATCCGTTGCAGGTCCAGGGCCCCAAGGAATGCCCTGTGACGTTCCGCCCATAAATGTATTCTGGGCCCAAATTCTTTCTGACGCCTGAAGCAGGCATGTACCGGCAACCGCAAACACGATAAGGCGCAATTTCATAAACATCTCCTGAATCAACTCAAAAGAACCACCGCGGCGTTGTCGACGCCGACCGCCGACGACGCCTTCAAACTGATCACGCGGCTTGACTGGATCACTTCGCGCGAATCACGTGATTTGCCGTCGCCGCCGCCGGCAGAAACCGACCGCCGCCAGGCCGGCGACGACAAGCAGGGAAACCGTAGTCGGCTCGGGCAGCACCGTCACTGGATCACTCGGAGTCCCCCAACTCGCATACTGCGGCATGACAGGCAGCTCCGGCATTGACATATAGGTCTCCTCAAACGTAGTGCCATTCGCCGGCATGCCGGTATTCTCGTCGGTTGAGCCGCCGCCAGTCGACCCTTGACCGTAGCCGGCGCCGTGTCCGGCCAGGGTCAACAGGCCGAATATGTCGCCGGCATCCGTCCCGAGACCGTCTATTCCTTTCGGGCCGACGTAAAGCGGCACGGCCGTGCTGTTGCCGTGCGTGTAAATCACCACCGGTGGAAACGAGGTGATGCCGCTGTTGCTGATGACCAGGGGAGTGCCCGCTCCGCTATATGCATTGCTCAAAACCATCGATCCCGAGCCGCCGAGCGCCGGCACGGTCACGTCGACGAAAACGTCGAAAAAGCTCCGGGCGGGAAAATCAAGTGCGGGATTCGCCGGGGTGCCCGAGTTGGAGATCACCTCACCGACGCTGTTCGGAAGAAGGGGGTCCATTGCTGCCGTGCCAGCCGTAACTGAAACAGGCCCGGCGGCAAGATCAAACGCGTTGATTTGCGTAAAGACCATGTCCGTTCCGTTCGGCGGCGCAACGAAACCCGAGGGAGTCAGAGAAATGCTGCTTTGCGAGACGATTGGACCAACAGCACTACCGACCGGCAAACCGCCGGACCATCCGGCCGATCCCCACTGCGTCGTCATGCTGCGGCTGATCTGTGTATTCTGGTCGTACAGCAGGGGACTAATCAAACGGTTGCTGGAGGACGAGTACCCCGGATACGAGGCCGCGGTAAGCGCCGCCGAAAAGCTCGGATTCAACACGATGGTGAACTGCCCAAGCGACTGAGTGTTGTCCGTTGTGGGTCCAGGACCCCAAGTAATCCCATTATTCGTTCCGCCCGAAAACGACTGGGCCCAAGTTTTTTCTGACGCCTGAATCAGGCCGACACCGACAATCGCAAGCATAACGATGCGCAATCTCATCGAGACCTCCAAGAAGAGCCAAGCGGTTACAAATATGGCTGGGGACTAGGAGCGGAGCATTTCAGAGCAAACGCATCGCCCACAATTCTCCATTTTTGCCAGACATTGATTGCAGTATTCGCCCGATGGGAGTTTCGGTCAACAAGCTGGCTGGGGAGCATGTGGGGAGCATCTGTGGATGATCTCTCCACGTTGTGCGAAAGATCGTAGGATCGCGAGGAGAACGGGGGGACAGAACAGGACCGCTGGCAAAAACACGCCGCGGGCGTTGAAACCGAGATGGCGAAATCCTGTCCGGCGGCTGCACGGGTCGCCTGGTCATTGGCAGACGCCCGTTACGGAGACAAATCGATGGCGAGAACGCCAGATCGTGTCTCAAAAAACCAAGTGTCCTGTCCGCCCGCTGCCCCGATGTTGCTCGGTTGCTTTTCGCATTGCCAAGAAGCAAATAAGTGCAGCTCCTAACGGGAATGCCATGCGAAAACTGTATATTCAGTCTTTCTAGTGACCGCGATAGATCCTTCCCTTGCGTCGTTCGTGCAGCTATGGCACGCTTCTTTCTTGCTTTGCGGGAACTCGCAGCAAAGCCTTGCCCGCGGCGGCGCGAACGTCCTCCTGCGGGTCGCTGGCAGCGGCCTCCAGCGCGGAACGTGCCGATTGGGCCGCAGCGCCGAGGTTGCCCAAAGCCCGCGCAGCGGCACGCCGCACCGCGGGACTCTCGTCTTTCAGCGCCGCCGTCAAGGCCCGCACCGCGTCCGGACCCATCCAACTCAAGGCCTCGATCACCTGGCGGCGGGCTTCGTCGTCCGGATCGTCCAAGGCTTTGGCCTTACCCAGCGACGGAAAGGCCGCTTTGCCCAACTGACCCAACGACCGGGCTGCCGCGCGGCGAACATCGGCGTCACGTGCGTGCAAGGCCTCGATCAGGGCCGGAGCGACCCTATCGGCCTCTTGCTCCATTTGGCCCAGAGCAACGGCCGCCGCATAAGCCTGGGATCGATCGTTCCGGCGAAGCATCTCCAAGAGCGCCGGCACGGCCTTGGGATGGCGATCGATCTTCCAGAGGGCAACGGCCGCGTTGACGCGGGTTATTGCGTCATCATTGTCCAGCATCTTCAGCAGTTCACTCACAGCCGGTTTGGCCGCCGCACCAAACATGCCCAGGGCCTCCGCCGTGCTGCGGCGCACGGCGAGAAGTTTCGTAGCCCGCATTGTTTCGATCAAGAACGGTATTTCCGGCTCGGCGGCGGGGCCGATGCGCCCCAGGGCCCAGGCGGCCATGCTCCGCGTGTATTCGTTCTTGCCGGAATTGACATCCAACACGGAGTGTAAGGCCGGCACGGCCGGCGCCGCCTGGGGACCGAGCGTTCCCAGGACATACGCCGCATGCCATTGCTCGCGGAACTCCTCGGACTTCAGTTGACGGGCCCAGTCCTGCACGGTCTTGCCTTCGGGCGGGGCACCGGGTACTCCGGTTCCGGGCGGTTGGGCGAGGCACCTGGCACTTCGGGTCGCGGCGGGCAGCAGCAAGAAAAAAATCAGGGCCAGCAGTGCCGCGGTGCGCGGCGGGCTGAAACTCGCTCTGCGCGTGGACAGCGGCGAAAGAACGGCCAGGGCAACGAGCGGTTTCACTTCAGGTCGAGCTCATCGATATTGGGAGTGGCGGGGCCCTTGGACTTGTCGGGGCGTCCGGTACTCCGGGTCGTGGGATTCTTCTTCGCCGGGGTACCTGGTACTCCGGGTCGGGTCTTCGGTTTCTCAACCTCGCCACTCTGAAAGATGACGACATTCGGCGACGCCTCGTCGTCGGGGTGCCCGGTACTCCGGGTCGTGCCCAGGACCGCGTAGACACGGAAGGGGATCAACGCCTTCTGATCCAGCTCGCCTGCCAACTCTGCCAGGGCCTTCAGTTGGTCCTTCGTCGTTTTCATGGCCTGAATCTGAGCCTGCATATTCTTCCTTTGCGGGTTCGCATCGGAATCGGTCCTCTTGAGCATCAATTCGAACCGGGCGTCAGCTTCCCGCAGATTCGCATAGTTGAACGGCAGGCCCGACAAGATATCGCAGACCGCTTGCATCTCGAGCTGCACGCCTTTGGGGTACGTATCGAAGGCGATCTCGCACACGACGCGGGGCGTTCGCTCTTTCGTGAACACGACCATCACCTGCCCTTTGACGGGCACCGTGTCTCCCGCAACCGGCTCGACCGACTTCCGCTTGCCGGGGTGCGCCTTGGCGTCCAGGATCTTGATGTCGTACTTCGGCAGCGATTTATCCAAAGGCAGGATCTGCAGGCGGAGCAGGCTTGCATCGGGCAGGGGGAAGTCTCGATTCAATCGCATCCGCGGAGTGCCCGTCGCGACGTCGATCACCAGCGGCGAGACGGTCTTGGGCGCGGTCAAGGCGATGAAGTGCTTCTTCTTCTCACACGAGAACTGCAAACCGCAGAAGCGAACCAGCGTGGCCTTCTCCTTCGCATCGGCCGCCCATTGGATCTTCCACTCCTTCCCCTCTTGCCAGACCCGAGCGATCGGCACGGCATCTTTGTTCTTGCCGACCATCTGCACCGACCAGCCCGGAGTTGCCCCCTCACTTTCCTTCTGCAACTCGAAGCGGGGATTGCCTTTGCAAATGCTGTCGCCGCCCAGCAACTGGACGTCGACCTTTTGGCTCGGATCGAGATCGAGCTTGCCGAGAGAAACGGCTTCGTTGCCGGGGTACCCGGTACTCCGGGTCGTGCCCAGGTGCGGCAAATCGACCGCCGTTTCCAGGCCGTCCAACGAGACCGATTTGGCCGCTTCGGGCGGCTTGGTCACTTCGGGTGGCTTGGGCGGAGGCTCCGGCTTCTTCTCCGGCGGTGCTGGCTTGACGGTCGTCTGCGGGGCGGGGTTCGCGTCCGTTTTCGCTACCGATGGATCGCTGGTTTTGTTTTCGGGCGTAGGCACAGGCTTGGCGGGCTCGGGCGATTCCTTCGCTTCGATCGGCTTCGGCTTTTCGGGGGGATGCTCGGGCTGGGAAATTGCAGCTTTCCCTTGCGCAGAATCTTTAGCGAGCGGGCCTGGGGATGCATCCGTTTTCTTATCTAAGGACGACTCGGGCAGGGGGCCATCGCCCGTCTTGGGCGGAGACTTCTTTTCCTCCGCATTGGTCTGTCCCGATGCCTGCGACGGGGGCCTGGTTTGCGACAGCAGGAAGGGCAGGGCGGCCAGACCAGCCACTGCCGCCAAGAGTACAACGCCGACAACGGCCCCCACGATCCTTCGCTGCCTGGTGTTGAACCAGCCGAGCTTTGCCCGGCCGACGGCCAGTACTCCTGCGAGGGCGGCGGCGAATCCGCCGCGGGTCTTGCCCTTGACGACCGGCTGCTTGCCGGACTTGGTGAGCTTGGCTGCGGGTGCGGCGGGCGCCGGCGGCTTCGCGCCATTGGAGCCCGCGCCGGAGTGCCCGGCACTCGGGGTCGGCGACGGCCCCGAAAGAAAGGAGAGCCAGTCGTCGGCCCCAGCGGCTACCGACGTGACGTTGTCCAGGGGCTTTACGGCCTGCGGCACACGAGAGTCTGCCGCGCCATTCGATCCGTCCTGCCAAGGCGCCAGGGCCGCGCTCAGATCTTGCATCGATTGGTAGCGGTCTTCCGGCTCCTTGGCCATCATCCGCTTGCAGATCTCGACCAACTTCGGCGACGCACCGGGCCGCTCCAGCAAGATGTCGCGGGGCTCCTGCGTCTGATGCTTGGCGATCCGCTGGGCCAGTGATCCTTCGGGAAAGGGCGGATGCCCGGTGAGCAGGAAGTATAGCGTGCAGCCCAGGGAATAAATGTCGGCGCGGTGATCGAAGTTCGCACTTTGCAGGGCCTGCTCGGGGGCCATGTAATCAACGGTGCCAAAGGCCGGCTGACCCACCCCCGATCCGCTGGGCTCGTCACTCTCTTTCAGCCGGGCCAGGCCCAGGTCGAGGATCTTGATCACCCCCTGGTTGTTCGCCAGCAGGTTCGAGGGCTTGATGTCGCAATGGACGAGGTTGCGGGCGTGGGCATGGGCTAACCCCTCGGCGGCCTGGCGGACGTAGTTTGCCGCCTGATCGGAGCCGAGCGGGCCATTCAGTTCGACCATCCGTTGCAGGTCCTGGCCGTCGACGAATTCCATGACGATGAAATAGCGGTCCATTTCATTGTCGACGCTATAGGCCTGCACGATATTGGGATGGTCGAGTGCGGCGATGGCCCGGGCCTCGGCGAAAAAACGCTCCAACGAGGCCCGATTTTCCGCGATCGAGCGGGGGACGATCTTCAGGGCCACGCGGCGATTCATGGTCACGTGCTCGGCAAGGAAGACCGTGCCCATGCCGCCTTTGCCCAACCGCTGAATGAGCTTGTACTTGCCCAGGCGGAGTTGTGCCCGTTGGCCCAGGGCCAGAAGCGTGCCGGCCTGCCAGCGGCTGACGAGATTCTCGCGGGCCAGGGCCCTGGCCAGAGCGGCCGCATCGGAAGATTCACCGGCTAGACGCTGAGCCTCGACAAGCTGCTCCGAGCCGAGCAACTTGCTCTTTTCCAACACCGACAGATATTCGTCCACGGTGCTAACGGCCATGATTTCCTTCCCGCCCCCTTCCGTTGGGGTCCTGATTACGGCCTGGCAGTCTATTCACCTATCTCTAATGTAACAGAAAAGCATTATTTCCACCAGCAATAGCATGCCCACCAAATAATCCTATCGGCGGGCCGCAGAGATTTCCAGGCATCTCCGTAGAACGGGATTCATTCCGTTGCCTTGTTTTTTTCGCGAAAACGGAATAAACTCCGATCTACGTAGTGGATTTTTTCACCCCCCACAGGTCTCGGCCAGTTCACGAAGATGGTCAATTCGAAAGGGAAGCGGTCGTTAACGTGGATGTGGACGAAAGTCCGCACTTTGGTTTTCCTCCTCGCCACGGGAGCGCCGTTCGCGCGTGGCCAAGCTGAGCAAGCCGGGCCGCTCGTCACGCCGCTGCGGGCCGAGAACCTCGACCCCGCCGCCTTCTTGCAATGGGTCGATGGCGTCCAGAAGCCGATGCCCCAGCACGACGGCCCGCGGCATGTCATCTGGACCACCGCCACGCAGCCCGAGTGGGACGGCGTGGTCTTCGGCGATTCCAAAATCCCCGGGCCGCGCCACCTCCGAATCGGCGTCAAGACCTCGATCACCGTCGGCGCGGTGCTCGTTCGCGCTGGCGGGCAAGTGAGCATGCTCCGGCCCACGGCCCCGTATCCCGGCGACCTGGCCGATGAGTCGCAATGGATACCGGCCCAACGCATCGTGCGATCGCCCGATGCCCATTCCCTGCACGGCGACGAGCAATACGTGCTTTGGGTTTTCCCCCACGCGGCGCAGACGCGGGCCTTGCGTTTCACGCACACGGCCAGGCCGACCGACACCCGTTTCGCGGGTTGGCTGGGCGGGGCTTACGTCTTCTCGCAGCGGATGGCCAACCTGGCCCCTGCGGCAATCGCCGTGACCGACGCCAACGGCGAGGCCGCCGCAAGGATCAACGATGAGACCAATAACGGCATGTGGGGCGCGTGGGACAACGGCCCGGAAGGCGGGTCGTGGCCGGTCTCGCGGGAGCATCCCGTCGACGTGTTGCTCGTCTGGCGGCAGCCGGTTGCAATCCGCGCGCTCGGCGCCCTCTGGGCCGGCTTCGCCGCGGCCGAAGTGCAGAGCTTCGCAGGCCCGGACGGCCGCCCGCCGCGAGAGGCCGCCGAGGCCGACTGGCGGACCGTCGCACGCTGGGACGGCATCGAGAACCAGTATCCCCGCGGGCTGGGCGTCAACTGGCTGGACCTGGGACAAACCGTGACCACGCGGGCAGTTCGCCTGCGGATCACGCAGGCCACCAAGGAAAGCCACCCGCACCTGGAGGGAAAGACCAAGAACGGCCGCCGCGTCTGGCTGGGCGAGTTGCTCGCCTTGCACCCGCTGGGCGATGCGACTTTGGAAGAGGCCAGTCCGCGGCCGATGCCTGCCGCCGCCCTGCACGGGCCGATCCCCGTGCGGTTCACGCTCGACGCGCCGGGCTATGTGACGCTGGTCGTGGAATCGGCCGATGGTCGCCGCGTGCGGAATCTGGTGAGCGAAACGGCGTTTCCCGCCGGGCCCAACATCGTGTGGTGGGACGCCACCGACGATCTGGCCCGCGACGTTGACGCCGCTCGGCACGGCGTTTATCATATCCCGGCGCAGTTGGTGGCCCCCGGCACGTATCGCGTCCGCGGTCTATATCATGCGGGCATCGATCTGCGCTATGAGTTCCCGATCTATAACGCCGGCAACCCTGCCTGGTCCACCGCGGACCATACGGGCGGCTGGCTGACGAACCACACGCCCCCCAGCAGCGCGCTTTTCGTGCCTGGCGATAAAGCGCCCGGTGGCCGGCCGCTCGTCTACCTGGGCAGTTACGTGAGCGAAGGCGGCGATGGCCTGGCTTGGGTCGATCTGGAAGGACGAAAACAGGGCGGCGTCGGCTGGGTCGGCGGCGCCTGGACCGGCGCTCCCTACCTGGCCCGCGATACCGGCACGCAGGCAATGGAGGGCGTCTACGTCTACGCCGGCTCGGCCTGGGAGGGGGAACTGCGGCTCACCGCCGTCACCCGCTCGGGAGACAAACCGGTCATCAAATATTCGTTTCCCGGCGGCAAAGACGCCTCGGCCCTCACCGGGCTGGCCGTCCACAACGGACTGCTGGCGTGCAGTCTGCCCAAGCAGAATGAATTGCTGCTGGTCGATGCCAAGGCGGGCAAGCTCCTCGCCGCGGTCTTGCTCAGTGATCCGCGCGGCCTGGCCTTCGACGGTCAAGGACGGCTGCTGGCGCTGGCCGGCAAGCAACTGCATCGCTACCGGCTACCGGTAGTATCCGGCACGCTCCGTGTGCCGATGTCAGGCGGCACACGGAGTGTGCCGGATAAACTTCCCGCCCCCGAGGTTCTCGTGGCCGCCGGGCTGGAAGATCCACAACATGTGGCCCTGGATGCCGAGGGAAATCTGTACATCAGTGATCGCGGCAACAGCCATCAGGTCAAGGTCTTCGATCCGGCCGGCAAGCCGCTCCGCGTCATCGGCACTCCGGCGCACCCAAGGCCGGTCCCTACAATCCGCTGCACATGAACAATCCCAACGGGTTGACCATCGACAGCAACGGGCATCTGTGGGTGGCCGAGACCGACTTCCAACCGAAGCGGGTCAGTGTCTGGACGCTGGACGGCCGCCTGGTCCGCGCGTTCTACGGCCCTTCGGAATACGGCGGAGGCGGCAAGCTCGATCCCGTCGACAAAACGCGATTCTACTTCCACGGCATGGAGTTTCAGCTCGACTGGCAGCGCGGCGTCGACAAACTGGTACGGGTCTTTTTCCGTCCCGGCCCCGGAGACCTAAGTCCGCCCGACGGATTCGGCGTTAACGGCCAGCCGGAAACGCCGATTTACCGAGCGACTGCCGCGGGCGTGTCCCGCTACTTTACTAACTGTTATAACTCCAATCCGACCAACGGTGCGAGCGTGGTGATGCTCTGGCTGGATCGCCAGGGCATCGCCGTCCCGGTAGCCGCCCTGGGCCGCGCCAACGATTGGGGCCTGCTGAAGACCGAGGCCTTCAAATCGCGGCTGCCCGCCGGCGTCGAGCTCCGCAATGGCGGCTGGTCCGCGGATTTGATCTTCGCCTGGTCGGATCGCAACGGCGACGGCCGCGTGCAGCCGGAGGAGGTGACGTTCTTGCAAGCATCCTCCGGCGGCTTGACGGTGATGCCCGACCTGTCGGTTGTCGTTTCGCGCGTCGGCAGCCGCGCGGTGCGCTACGTGCCGCAACGGTTCACCGCCGCCGGCGCCCCGCTTTATGATCTGGCCGCGGCCGAGACCCTGGTCGAGGGCGCGCAGGCACCCACGTCGTCCGGCGGCGATCAGGCCCTGGTCGACCCCGGCGGCTGGACGATCCTGACCGTCGCACCCAAGTCGTTCGCCCCGCAGTCGCTGGGCGGCGTCGGGGCACCCGGTGCTCTCGGTCGCGGCCAGCCACGCTGGTCGTACCCGGACCTGTGGCCCGGGCTGCACGCCTCCCACGAATCGCCTCCACCCGATCGGCCGGGCGAGCTGATCGGCACCACGCGGCTGCTGGGCGGGTTCGTCACCCCGCGGGCCGGCGATGCCGGGCCCATCTGGGCCGTCAACGGCAACCAGGGAAACATCTATCTCTTCACGGCCGACGGCCTGTTCGTGGCCGAGTTGTTCCACGACGTCCGCCGCGGCCGTTCCTGGGCCATGCCCGTTGCCCAGCGCGGCATGCGATTGAACGACTTGACGCTGCACGACGAGAACTTCTGGCCCTCGATCACCCAGACCGCCGACGGCGAGATCTACCTGGTCGACGGCGCGCGAACGAGCCTGGTGCGCGTCGACGGGCTGGATCGCATCCACCGCCTGGCCGAAAGCTCGCTCCGCATCGGCCCGCAGGACCTCGCCAGCGCCCGCGAGTATCTCCAGCAAAGCGAGCTGCAGCGGCAGCGGGAGCAGGGCCGGCCCACGCTCCGCGTGCCGATCCGCAAGATCGCCCCTACGGTCGATGGCAAGCTGGACGACTGGGCCGGCGCCTCCTGGGCCACGATCGACAAAAGCGGAGTGGCTGCCTTCTTCGACAGCCATAGCCAACCCTACGACGTCACGGCCACGGTGGCCGTGGCCGGCGACCGGCTGTATGCGGCCTTCCGCACGGGCGATCCCAACCTCTTGCTCAACAGCGGTGAGACGCCGCTGGCGCCCTTCAAGAGCGGCGGCGGGCTGGACCTCATGATCGGCAGCGACCCGCATGCCGACGACGCCCGGCAAAACCCCCTGCCGGGTGACCTGCGGCTGTTGGTGACGATGGTCCGGGGGAAACCGCGGGCGCTGATCTATCGGCCCGTCGTGCCGGGGACGAAAGACCCGGTGCCCTTCTCCTCGCCTTGGCGGACGATCACGATCGATCGCGTGGACGACGTGAGCGACCAGTTGCGGTTCACGGCCGCCGAGGGCAACTACGAGCTGTCGATCCCGCTGGCCGTGTTGGGTCTGAAGCCGGCACCTGGCCAGGCGATCCGCGCCGACTTGGGCATCCTCCGCGGCAACGGCTTCGAAACGGTGCACCGCGTCTATTGGAGCAACAAGGCCACCGGCATCACCAGCGACGTGCCCAGCGAGGCCATGCTTGCCCCCGGTCTTTGGGGCCGTTGGGTCTTTCAAGCGGAATGATGCCGCGGCTGTGGCCAGGTAGGACGCATTTCGATACAATCTCGGCATGAACAACCTCCAAGAGAACCTTCGTTTCGAGAACAAATCCGCCACGGGCTGGCATGCACTGGCTGACCGCATCCTTCAGGGATATCAACTTAACTCCGAAGAAGGACTTTCGATCCTGTGCAGCCCTGACGAGCAGCTCTTGGACCTTCTGGCTGCCACGTATCGCGTCCGCCGCCAGTGGTGGGGAAACCAGGTGCGACTGAATTTCCTCATCAACGCCAAGAGCGGGGCCTGTGCGGAAGACTGCGGCTATTGTTCCCAGTCGCGGGTCTCGAAGGCCGAGATCTCCCGCTATGCCCTGCTCCCGCCCGAGCAGATTCTCGACGGTGCCCGGGCTGCCTTCCAGCGGAAGGCCAAGACCTATTGCATCGTGACTTCCGGCCGCGGCCCCGGCAAGCGGGAGCTCGATCTGGTTGCGGAACTCGTTCCTAGAATCAAGCAAGAGTACAACCTGGAGATTTGCGTCTCCTCGGGCCTCTTGGGATTGGAGCAGGCCCAGCGTCTGAAGCAGTGCGGCGTCGATCGGGTGAACCATAATCTGAATACCAGCCGCCGCTTCTACCCCCAGATCTGTACGACCCATACCTTCCAAGACAGGCTCGATACGCTTTGGGCGGTGAGAAGTGCCGGCATGGAAATCTGCTCCGGCGGCATTGTCGGCATGGGCGAGGAAGACGCCGACGTGGTAGAATTGGCCCTGGAGCTAGGCAACCTTGGGGTCGAGGCCCTGCCGGTCAACTTCTTCACGCCCGTGGAAGGAACGCCGGTGACCGCCGCCAATCCGAAGAGACTTTCGCCCCGCTACTGCCTGAAGGCGCTGGCCCTTTTCCGGCTGGCCAATCCGCGTTGCGACCTGCGGGTGGCCGCCGGCCGTGAGCTGCACCTTGGCTGGCTGCAACCGCTGGCACTGTATGCGGCCAGTTCGATGTTCGTCGGCGACTACCTGACCACCAAAGGCCAGCCGCCGAGCGAAGACTACCGTATGATCCAGGAAATGGGGTTTGAGGTTGTTGAGGACTGAACGGGTGGGACAAGCTTGCGTAGCGAGCGCCGGCCCACCATGAACCAAGATGATAGAAGTAATGGTGGGCCGGCGCTAGCCGACCCGCTTGTGGGTACCCTGGATCTTGTCCCACCCTACAAACTGCAGTCTTATGGCTGACTCCGCATTCCCCAACGTTTCGGCACTCATCGCTCAGGCCCGGCAAGGCGATGCCGCATGCCGCGACCAACTGTTCGCGCTCTGCCGCAGTTACCTGGAGATCGTTGCTCGCGCCCAGGTCGAGACCTGGCTGCGGGCGAAGGTCGATGCCTCCGACCTGGTGCAGGAAACGATGCTGGAGGCCTTCCGCGATTTCGAGCGCTTCGGCGGCAATAGCGAGCACGAGTGGCTGGCCTGGCTGAAGCGGATCCTGGCCCACAACATGGCCGATTTCGTACGGCGCTACCGCGGCACGGCCAAGCGGCAGGCGCGGCGGGAAGTGCCGATCCGGTCGCCGCAGGACTCCACGCACGCCTTCGGCGCGGCCGAACCGGCGGCTCCCTGCCTGACCCCCAGCCAGGAATTCTTGCAAATCGATGAGGAGCTGCGTCTGGCCGCATCCTTGGCCCAGTTGCCGGCCGACTATCAGGAGGTCATCGTGCTGCGGAACCTGCAGCGGCTGCCGTTCAACGAAGTTGCCGAGCGCATGGAGCGTTCCCGCCCTGCCGTGCAGATGCTCTGGATGCGGGCGATCAAGAAGCTGCAAGAGACGATGGAGGCAAAGGATAACGCTGAGCAAGGTAAGAGCTGAGGGACACCGGGATGCGCAAGGAGAATAATCTTGGGGAGGCGGAACGAGACTTGAATGGTGGCCTGGTCGGCGCTGCGGTGGTCTTGATCTGCGTCGCGCCGTTCATTTTCTTAAAACATGCTCATCTCGCATTCACTTTCTGCGGTTTGTTGATTCTGCTCGGATGCGCTTCAGGAAGCATCGGGGCCAAATCAGCCCATCCGCTGAGGGCCTTATTGCTGGGAGTTCTGCCGTTCACGATGGTTTTCCTCTTTTACCTTCCTTTCTTGGCCTCAGGTCTATGGGTAACGCAATGGTGGGGAGACAACCCGCGCCTGGATAAAGCTGCACTCGACGGACTGGCCTTGCTGATTGCGGCCAGCTCACTTGGCGGACTCTGTGGGTTTGCTGGAAGTGTTGTCGGGCGAATGGTCCCGCGATCGACCGAGAAGCAACGGCTGCAATTCACCATTCAGGAAGGACTTTGGATATTTCTTCTCATCGCACTCTATTTGGGACCGAGCGTCTATTTCCTCCGTCAAAGACTGCCGAAATGATCACTCCCGACGATACTCAATTCCCCGAAATCCTAGACGATTATCTTTCGAAACTCCAGGCCGGCAAGCGGCCGGACCGAGAGGCCCTGCTCCGCGAACACCCGGAGCTGGAGGGATCGCTGAAATGTCTCGAAGCCCTGAATGGTCTGGTGCCGGTGGAGAACACCGATCCCGACCTGGAGGCGCTGCTCTTTGAGAACCATACTCTCCCCTGCGACTTCGGGCCCTATGAGCTCTTGGAGGAAATCGGCCGCGGCGCCATGGGTGTGGTTTACAAGGCGCGGCAAAAGGGCCTCGACCGCGTCGTGGCCATCAAGATGATCCTGGCCACGCACCTGGCGTCGCCGGAACACATCCGCCGCTTCCAGGTCGAGGCCTGGGCCGCCGCCCGTTTGCGGCATTCCAACATCACGCAGATCTACGATGTTGGTCAGCAGCACGGCCAGCACTACTTCACGCTGGAATACATCGAAGGCCCAAGCCTGGCCGAACGCATCGCACGGCAGAGGCTGTCTTTCGACGCGGTCGTACGGCTGCTGAGCCTCGTCGCGCGGGCGGTCGACCATCTGCACGCCCAGGGGGTCGTGCATCGCGACTTGAAGCCGTCGAACATCCTCCTGGACCGCGACGACCAGCCCTACGTGACCGACTTCGGCCTGGCCAAGGTTTTCGTGCCCGGCTCCGATGCGACGGCCACGGGCGTGATCGCCGGCACGCCCAGCTACATGGCCCCCGAGCAGGCCTCGGGCCACAGTTCCGAGGTCGGCCCCGCGGCCGACATCTACAGCCTGGGGGCGATCCTTTATGAATTGCTCACCGGCGAGCCGCCCTTTCGCCGCGAGAATCCCTTGGACACGATCTTGGACATTCTCGGGCGGGAACCCCGCTATCCGCGGCAGGTCAATCCGCGGGTGCCCCACGGGCTGGAGTTGATCTGCCTGAAATGTCTGGCCAAGTCGCCGGCCGATCGCTATCCGTCGGCCGCGGCGCTGGCCGACGACCTGGATCGATTTGCCCAGCACGAGCCGCTTTCCGTACGGCCGCCGAACTTGATCGAGCGGTTGACGCAGTGGACCCGCCGCCAGCCGGCCTTGGCCGTCCGCCTGGGGGCCCTGGGCGTTTTCTACCTGGTCGAGGTCGGCAATTACCATTACGGCGGGGTCGATTGGCCTTTCCACCTGAAGATCACGATCCTCGCCGCCGCCATGGCCTTGACCGCCATCGTCTGTCAGCAGTTTGTCGATCATCAGCGGCTGGCATTGCCTGCCCGTTTTGTCTGGGGCACGCTCGACTCGCTGCTGCTGTTGATCGTGTTGCTGTTCGTGGCCGACGGCGCCGCCAGTGCCTTGGTGGTCGGCTATCCCCTCTTGATCGCCGGATCGGGCCTATGGTACCACGTCCGCTTCGTCAGCTTCATGACAGCGCTGTCGCTGGTTTCCTACGGCGTTCTGGTCATCGATTTCTATTGCAGGCGAACGGGCCTGCAGGACCATTTCGACAAGTCCTTCGCCCGGCATATCCTGTTTGCCGTGTTCCTGGTGGTCTTGGGGGTGATCGTGTCGGCGCTAGTTCACCGCCTGCGAATGCTGAGCAAGTTTTACGGACGGCAGTTGCCGTAGGGGAGATAACTCGCAATTGCACACAAGTCAACGGTAATCCGTGGCCTCCGTCAATCTTAGCGCGCGAGCAGTGTAATCCCGAGGTCCGCAGTTCGTCGTCACTTCATGGCCAGTATGCACTTGAGAATTCCCCGCACCATCCCGGGACATGACTTTGAAAGCCAACGGGTTGTATTCCGCCAGGTTTCTGGATACCATGATCTCGAAGCATCGCAGAGCAAAGGACGGAACGTCGTGGCACAAGCAATCCTTTACCAAATCCTCGGCCAGCTATCGACCTTGGAGGTCGATGAACTGCGTCAACTCGACCAGGCGGTTCAAGAGCGGTTGGCTCCCCAAGAAAAAACTCAGGCGCGGGAGGCATTCCATCAAGCGTTGGTAGCGACGGGCATCGTCAAGCGAATCAAGCCCGCGCGTCGTGCCGATGACAGCTTGCGGCGTCTGATTCAGGCGCAGGGCAAACCGGTCTCCGAAACGATTATCGAGGAACGCCGCTAAATGGCCGACTATTTCCTCGTTCAGTTGTCCGCCGGATCTCAGGTGAACCGCTTGTGTGTGGGTAGCGGGCTTGCCCCAATCGTGTTTGGCTCGGCGGATAGCGATCTGAATGCCGCAGCGGTATGCGAGGGGTTAGTCGTGGACAATCCGAACCTTCATCCTTAAGCCTTCCAGGCGCGTCTCAGTGATTGGCCCTTGGAACGTCCGCGGGATTGCGGCCGGCGCCAGAGTTACAAAGCACAGAGCGTAAGTCTGACCCCAATTGCTGCCGCCGTGCCGTGTTGGACCGTTTGGCCAGTCACCATCAGCCCGAAGGACGACGGTCATGAGGATGCTGATGCTGGTATTCGGTCCACCGTCGTTTCAGGTCCTCCAGACTGGCTTCATACTCAGCCTTAGCAGTCTCTGGGTACTGAATTTCAAAATACTGTCCCATCACAACACCCCCGATTTGATCTGCGAGTTGGTTGACCAACTCATGAAACACCGGGAGCAAGTCACGCGGTGCCGCAGTAGACTCGCAGTAGACATATCCCCGTTCTGTGACAGATATCGCCTTCTCCAGGCCAGGGGGCAGCGACGCAATCACTCGGCTCACGGCATCTGGGTCAACTGGGCGCACAGGCTTTGGGTAGGACGGATACCCGAAGATAATCGGGTCTCGCGGATCAAAATACCCGACCACTTGGTAATGGATAAACGACATACATCAAGGGACATTCGGTATCCGGGTCCAACGGTGCCCGCAGCCGTCGCCGCACCTTCCCGGCAGGACACGGCTCGGGCTGCCAATCAGTTTACCACTTTCCCACTTCCCGCACCACCAGGCGGCGACCCGTTCTGCGGCTGCGGGTTGTTGGCGGCGTTTACGGATTCAAACCAAAATGCTGCCGGAGCGATTCAATGTTTCTGCGCGTTAGCGATCGTGCATGTTTGAGGCCCTCCTCCGTCGCCCCGAAACGGACAACGCGCATTTCATCCCACTCCGCTTCCGTACGTGGACCGCGCGCCAACCCAGCCTTGAGGGCCTCCTGCACCTTCGCGGGGACGGTTCTGAGGAAGACCGCGATTGCTTCGGGGCCTAGCGGCTCGGTCGAAAGGAGACTATCGATCAGTGAGTTCGTCATCTCGCCCTCGCGAATAATCCCACGAGTATGCAAGATTAGAATGCGTTCGAGATTGACCTGAAGGAGCATGCTCCCCATTTCGGCCTCGGAAATGACGCCACGAGCATGCAGTTCCCGAGCCTCTTTCACCCTTCTCAGTCGTTCGTCCACCGCTCTCTGCTGCGGTGTCCTTTCATCGAACGGTGTCTCTGATTCCATCTAAAAGCCCTTCGCAGCAAGCTGCCGCCGCCAACGGTACGGCCTACTCGTCAGCCGCAGGTTGATCCGCCGAAGGCGGACTTTGCGGCTGGCCGGTGTTGGAAGTTTCTTGAACGTAATGTTTCTTCAACTCGGCAGCGGTATCAGGCGCAACGCTCCACGTCTGGTAACACTCGCAGCCATCTTCGGGGCACTCAATCCATCCTTCGATTGGCGGCCGGGATGTCGCGCAGAGATGATGCTCTTGCCAAGGATGCCCGCACTGCTCGCAGGCGCGGTCACACGAATCAACGCCTCGAATCCAAGCACCAATGGCGTTTAGGTCGCCGACTCTTGCCTTGATGGTTTCATTCATCTTGACCGTCCAACGGGCTGCACGGCGGTCGCCGCACTTTGCCTCTGTGAATCGGGTTGAATCTCCAATCAGCTTATCATGCTCCTGCGGCCAGCACCACCAGGCGGCGACTTGCGCTGCCGCCGTGCCGTGTTGGCCCGACCTTACCCGGCGTGATTCGCACACGATTGTCATCGCGACCTTGGCGGGTTGGTCAAGGCCGACGAGCAACTACTCTTCTTGATGCCGTTCAGGCTCTCGGGCCGTTGTTCCACCGGATGGGCGGGGCTTGATTCGGGCGAAAATTCCGCTCGCGGTTGGCGGGTCGTCTCTATCGTCCTTTTTTGTGGTAACCTTCTCTTTCGACTTGGTCAAGCTGCGATCCAAGGACCGCATCAGGGCTGGCAGGCGGTTGGCGAAGAGCAGGACGGCAATCAGGCCGACGACAAACAAATCCAGTGGGGTTATGGTGTATGCCAACACTGAGCCGAACTTCCTTCTCGACCGCGGATAATCAGTTATGGGATAAACCGAGTAGGTTCGGCCAACGGAGGCCATGGCCGACGCCGCAGCCTCCGACTTTATTCGGTTTGAACTCCCATCAATTCTACCAGCGTCCCACGGCCCGCACCAGCAAGCGACGGTCGCGCAGCGACTTTGCGGCCGTGGCTGGTTGGCGGCTTCGGAGCGTCAGCGGCGCAGTATTCCAGGTAACGTAAGAACTGATTCCAGGATGACAACTGTTGCTCCGACAATCGTTATGCCGACGAAAATGTCGCCAGTGAGACCCCACCAATAAAAATCGTCGAAGAAGTTGTCGAAAACGCTCTCGGAAACGATATCGTTCTTGCTCGCTTCAGTTCTGTAGGCCCACGGCCACCCATACTCACAGCCGAAAATAAGGAACCCATCCGCATTCTCACCTTCAATATGGCCGAGAACGATGGCGCAGAGCGCCGCGTGTTGGCAGCCACGAGTACAGAAAACGCGCTCACTGCAATGAGCAGCGACCGTAGGCTGTACTGATACGACCCGAGTTTGGGCCTCTGAGCAGCAGGTTGAATTTCCGGTGTGGTCATGGCTTCTGCCCGTCTCCGCCAACGGATAGGACAGCGGTCAACGAGGTTGATCCGGCGCAGCCGGACTTTGCCGCTCGTCCTTTGTTGGCGGGCACCAATCAATTACGCAGGTCGGTAATGCCTGCTGGAGTCTCTTCACTCCAGCATCCGTGACGTTCGTGTCCAAAAGTTCTATTACTCGCAGTTGGCCTAACCCCTTGAGGTCTTCCAGACCAGCATCCGTGATCGAAGTCCTGAATAGATACAAGCGTCGAAGTTGGCTCAATCCCTTGAGGTGCTCCAATTCACGGTCCGTGACCCTTCTATTCTTAGAGAAATCCAGTTCAATGATATTTCCGAACAGATCGTAATCGATGTCAGATCTTCCGCCTAATGATCGAAATCTCTCGACGACCGCCCTTTCCCGTTCTTCGTTCTTTCTCCGGACGGCAAGCCAACTACATGGGATCGCGCAAATCGTCACAAACAACAGCAGTGTTCGCAGACTGAATTGGAACCGGCGGTGCTCGGGCTTCGAGACAGCGGGTGGAGATTCTGATTCGCTCATGTCTTGTCGCCCGTCGCCGCCAACGGTGGGCGTTCCCGACAGCGTAGCAGGCCGCGCAGCGGCTCTGCGGGAACGCTCCTGCTGGCGGTCATATTCTATTCTGTCTTATTCCCGAGCTTCTTGACCTGTGCGAAATCCTCTTCCGCTTTCGCCTTGTCGCCCTTCTTCTCGTAGGCGAGGCCACGGTTGTTATACGCCTCGGTGAATTCCGGGTTGATTCGGATGGCCTCTGTGTCGTCCGCAATCGCCTTGTCGTATTCGCCCTTGAGCCGGAAGACGTTGCCACGACTGTAATACGCGAAAACGAACTCCGGGTCCAGGTGGAGGGCCTTGGTGAAATCGGCAATGGCCTTGTCGTGGTCACCCTTCTTCTCGTAGGCGACGCCACGACTGTAATACGCGAAAACGAACTTCGGGTCCAGCCGGATGACCTTGTCAAAGTCCGCAATCGCTTTGTTGTGTTCACCCTTATGCCCGTAAGCGATGCCTCGGCTGTAATACGCTTCGACGTGGTTCGAGTTTAGTCGAATGTTCTCGGTATAGTCCGCAATTGCCTTGTCGTGTTCACCCTTACGCCCATAGGCAACAGCCCGGTTGTTGTACGCTTCGGCATATTTCGGGCACAGCCGAATGGCCTCCGTATAGTCGGCAACCTCCTTGTCAATATCGCCTTTCTGCATGTAGATATAGGCCCGGCCACAATACGCCAAGGCGTCGTCCGGGTGGAGCCGGATCGCATCAGTGAAGTCGGTGATAGCCTTGTCGTAATCGCCCTTCATCGCGTAAGCCCTGCCCCGACTCTTATACGCGTCGGCATACTTCGGGTCTAGCCGGATGGCCCCGGAAAAGGCTTCGATGGCAGCATCGTAGTCATTTTCTACAAGACATGAAACACCCTTGTTCCAGGCTTGCACCGCCGGAGTATCACTTGCCGCAACACTCGGCAGCAGCAGGATCGCGAACAACACTGCCGCCCAGCACTTGCATGTGTTCATTGCCTTTCCTCCAGGTTCGATGGATTTTCCCGCACGGCCAACGGGAGGCGTGCCCGACGCGCAGCGTCCGCGAAGCGGCGCAGCGGGCACGCCGTGTTGGTCACATTACGTTATCAAACGAAAACAGCCGTGCGGACATTCCGCGCCACCGCCGCCAAGACTCCTAGTCTCTGCGCCACAGTATCGGCACCGGCCTGGGATGCCATCAAGCCAGGCGTACTCAGCGGACGGCGTATAACGCACTCCTTGTTCGCCCAGCAGCGCCTCAATTTCCTTCAGGGGATGGAACTTCAGTCTCAGGTAGCGAGTACGAGGGAACTCCTGACGCAGTTCTTCGTCGTGCTGCAACAGCCAGTCATGCCAATTCGGCATGCCGGGTTGCCCCTCAGCAATAGCGGTAAAGTATTCGATGATCCCCGCGTCCATTTTCTGCGGTCCCCCGCGTGACCAACGGGGGCCACGGCAGCCGCCGCAGCCTCCAACTTCCTCAGTTTCGCCCTTCTTTCTATTCTATCAGCCTCCCACGCCCTGCACCACCAAGCGGCGGTCGCGCAGCGACTTTGCGGCCGTGGCGGGTTGGGCGAACTGGACTCACACAACTCCACGAACACCACGTTTTCTAAGTTCTTCGCAAATCGTTTCCAGCCTCCGATCATTATCATCGTCAGCCACAAAGTATTGGCCTTGTCGTAACGCCTCCATAGCCTTCGGCAAAGCGTACACATCGGGGTCACGGTTCCGAATGCTCCCTTCAAGATAGTAATCCCATTCCGGCTCGAAATCTTTGCGCCAAGAAAACACGCGGGTAAACTGCGACAGCCATTTCCGGAACTCGCGGCTCATCGCACGCAAGCGTGGAAACAAGGACATGGGTGTGGCCAGGAAATGGACCTCACCGCACGTCAACAAAACTCCGTGCTTCCGGACAGGCATGAAAACACTAACTAAAGGTGATTTCTTTCGGTCGTTAGAAGGAGGGCCGAACTCCCTGAAATAGAACACGAAGTTCCCCCCCACCGTGTGTTCCATTGGTGTGGGCGACCGTGACCGAAACCAACCAGGGACCAAAGACGCTTCATCTTCAACGGCGAGGAAGCGGTGTGTAGCGCCCATATTTGTCTCGTTCGCCCAACGGCAGGCGTAGTGGTCGCCGCCCGTCGCGTTCGTGTTACGGTTGAATTTCCAGTAGCCGTTCCATGCTGCAAAGCCTCAAACCGCCAAGCGGCGACGGCGCAGTCGCTCTGCCACTACGCCGTGTTGGCCGAAACTGCTTCCAGAACCTGAAAGACTGCTCCCTGAGAGATCGCCTTTACGTCGTCATGTTGCACAAGGATAAAATGGTTCTTCGGTTCCCGCTCCGGGTCACCAAAACAGGGGTACGGGGTCTCCTGGCCCAGAATCGTTCGCTGCACCGTGAGTCCCTCGCTGTTCTTGAAAATCAGCATCGCGCCTGTCACGAGCCGACGACGGTCCTCAGCACTCGCGAGGCAGGCTACGACCAAGCCTTTGCCTGGGGCAACGAACACTTCCACAACTGTGAAAGCCTTCGCCATCTTGTTAAACCTCGCTCGGCCAACGGATCTGTGGCCGTTCTACGTGTCCGATTGAACGGGTTCTCTAGCGGACACCGGCTTTCTCAACACTTGCCGTATTGTACTTCCACGGCAATACTTGTGGCAATCGAAGGGCCAAATTCGCATTCCGACCTTTCGCCACTAGAGGGGTGTCCCGTGCCGCGACTTCCAGCAGTTTTCCGCATCAGCTTGAAGCGCCGAGGCGGCAAAACCCATCGGATTGAGCTGGTTCGCAACCCATTCAACCAACGGTACTGGGTCCGCAGGAACGGCAAGCAATCGGCAAAGCTCCCAGAAGCCACGGCCACCGAAATCGCCGACCAGATCCGTCGCTGGCTGGTTAGCACGGTGGAATTGGCGGACCACGGCTTGCCAGAGTTTGCCATCCATCCTGACTTGCCTTCGCTGGAAACTGCTGCGTCGAATGGGGCTTCACCAGCAGACCGCTAGAGGCATGGTTCGGGCCGCTCGCCAGGGAATGACGCAGGGAAATCGCCCAGATGATCTGGGGACGAAGGCCAGCGATCGGCACGTGGTTTGCTAACCGACATTCGCTTCGATGAGTAGCCCCGGAACGCGGAGACGCGATTACGGTCATTTTGTCCTGAACGGCGGCTCGCTGGCACACTGTAGGTCGGCCCCGAGCCCATGACCACGGCGGGCGCTGCACCCAGCTTTCGTGCTGTCAAGCTTGCTGTCAGAAGGGGCGTCCCCATGCTGGACCGACCCGGCCCTTCAGCCGTAGATTTGGCACGTTGCATCGTGCCGACGTTTCGCGACTGATGATCTGGCCGTCGCGAATCGCACATTCCTACCGATCGCCCGGCATCGAGGACCGGCGGCGGGCACGTCAGCGGGTGATCTTGCAGTTGGGCAGGGACTGCTGGAGCTTGGCGACGCCGGCGTCGGTGACCTGCGTGTCCGTGAGATCGAGTTGCCTTAATTCCTTCAACGGTATGACGTACTCCAAGTCGGAATCGATGACGGGCATACCAGAAAGGTCCAGGGCTCGAAGCTTCGGCAGATTCTTTAGGGCAAGCAACATCGAGCGGGCGGTATCCCGCTCAGTATGTTTCCTGAAAAGGGGATGGCGAGTTCATTGCCGGAGATTAGGAACGGAAGACGTTTGATAGCCTTGGTGGAATGGAAGAAGTTCCTGCCCAATAGCCTACCTAACGGCCCTTCATCTCTCGCTGTTGGCACGTTCTTCGCCGTCCATCGCCACCCGACACTGCTAAAGTCAAAATTCCCGTTTTCATCGGTGAGGCCATCGTCACCGACGAGACATTCCGACGCCAGAAGTATTTCCACCGCCTCCTTTTGCTCCCTCGCCTTTTTCATCTCCGCAGCCAGCCAACTGAACGGCAAAGCGACGACGACAACCAGCACCAGCAACGACAGCAGACTGAACTGGAACCGCCGCCGAAATACCGACGCTACGCCGAACCACACGAACATCCCCAGCACGACCACGCCCACGCTTGCAATCGCGATCAAGACCGGCCAGCCCTTGGGAAGCCAGCGGAAGCACTGCGACAGGAACAGCAGGAATTCGACGGCCAGAAGGGCCAGGAGGCAGTGGCCGGGCGTAAGGCGGAAGCGGAGGGGTTGGGGTCGGGTCGTGTCGTCCGTGGTGGCAATTCTAGCTGCTGTCCTATCAGAAGCAGCAATCCCTTCCGCTTTATCCGCGGACACCGCCGAACACGACAATAGTCCGTCGAACTCAAACCATTTCACGGAGGTCTCCATTTCCGACTGGTTCAGAACAATCCTGATCGTGTCACGGGGATGACTGGATCGTCAGCAAGTTTGATCTTGCAGTTAGGCAATGTTTGCTGGAGCTTCAGCACGCCTTCGTCGGTAACTTCGGTGAGGCGAAGATCGATCTCCTGTAGTCGCGTCAGTCCTGCAAGATACTTCAATCCAGCGTCTGTGACTTGCGTACAGCTAAGGTTCAACTGTTGGAGTTGTGTGAGCCCTACAAGGTGCGACAATCCAACGTCTGTGACTCCAGAGTGGTTAAGGTCAAGCTTTTTCAGATGGACCATCGGCCGAAAGTGCGATAGTCCGCCATCCGTCACAGCGGTCTGGGAGAGATCCAGATTCTCTAGTTGGACCAGTCCTTCGATATGCTGCAATCCGACATCCGTAACCTGCGTTCCTGCGAGACCCAATGTTCGGAGCCGAACTAATTTTTCCAGGTGAATTAACCCGATGTCCGTCACGTTGGAACACACCAGGTTTAGTGTTTCGAGTTTGCCCAATCCCGTGAGTTGTTTCAACCCTAAATCGGTTATCCCGGTGGACCAGATCGACACAGTTCGGAGTTGGTCTAGTTTCCCTGCATGCAACAAGTGGGCGTCTGTAAGTTTACCCTCGCCGCCCGGCATTTCAAATCCGTTTACACAGACAACGTCCGCGAAGAAATCACGGCCAAACAGATTCCACACCCAAGCTGGAGGCCCTTGTGGCGGTTCTGCGAACTCCCGGTAATTACCATCCGCATCGACTTCCCAATCATATCGAAGATAGCCGGATCCAACTCCCTCGGCCTCTTTCATCTGTCCGTTCGCCCTCTTCATCTCGACCGCGAGCCAACTACACGGCATCGCCACGACGGCTGCCAGCACCAACAGGCAGCGGACGCTGAATTGAAACCGCCATCGCAGAAGCGAGGCTACCACAAACCACACCAGCATCAAGACCATCGCCGCGCCCACCACGGCCACACCAGTCAGCACCGCGTAGCCCTTATGCCACGCCGGCCAACCCAGCCAGTTCGACAGGAAGAGCAGGGCCTCGACGAGAAGGAGGAGCAGCACGCAGCGGTCGGGCGTTGGGCGGAAGCGGCGGGTGGAAATCGCGTCGGTCATGTCAGCGTTGGATCTTGCGGTTGGGCAATACTTGCTGAAGTTCCCTCACGCCAGCCTTGTAACCGAGCGTTCTGGCTTGGGCAAAGTCCTCTTCCCCTTTGGCTGTGTCGCCTTTCCTAGAGTAGGCTGAACCTCGCACCTGATAGGCGTCGGCATATTTAGGATCTAGCCGGATGGCCTCGTTACAGTCCGCAATCACCTTGTCATTCTCGCCTTTCTGCATGTAGGCAGCCCCTCGGTCGCAATACGCCCTGGTATTCTTCGGATCGAACTTAATCGCCTGCGTATAGGCAGCAATTGCCCCATCGTAATCGCCCTTGTCGAAGCAGGCATTGCCCTTTTCGAGGGCTTCCTTCGCCATATCGTCACTGGCTTCCTTCGCGATCGGACCAAGTTCCTCGGCTATGGCCTTGGCGATGGCCGAATTCACCTGCTCACGCACTTCTCTTAACACGACCACCAGCCAACTGCACGACACCGCGACGACGACGACGAGCACGAGTAGCGATCGGATGCTGAACTGAAATCGCCATCGAAAGATCAAGGCCAAGATAAACCACAGCACCATCGCCAGCATTGCCAAGCCCATGATCGCAACAGCGGTCAACACCGCGTAGCCTTCGCCCCACCAAGGCAAGTCGATTCGACTGGAAAGCCAGAGCAGGCATTCCGCGACCAGCAGGAGCAGCACGACGTGGTCGGGTGTCAAGCGATACCATCGGCGTTGTGACATGTCGGTGTCCATAACCGCCAGTATAACACCGCTAACAGCGAGCAGATCAATGTCGAATCAGGCATCCAAGTATCACGCCCGATACCTCGCTCCCGGCCCTTGACGCCAACCTGTCCTCTCCCGGACAATAACCCGTTGGAGTAGGGCGGCCGAAAGTCCTCGGTTTTCGCGGGGAATTCGCGGGTCGCGGATCGCGGCGGCGTCGGCGGGTTACCTTGCTTGTGGGGTCGGCCGGGCCCAGCACGAAGCAAAGCGGCAGCCAGGCGATAAGGTCAGGCTGCCGCCGGCATTCGCGTTGCGGCTGGCGATGCTGCGGGCACCGGTGACAGTATATATATGGTGACTGGCAGGATCTGCGATACGGCTGGATTGTGCCCCAGAGAACGTCTTATGAAGGGGCTAACGACCACCTATTCGAGTGCAAACATGCCACCTACTGCATGGCGACTTATGCCCCAGAAGAGCGAGAATTGCCTCATTTGCCTCATTTGGGGCTCGCGGGGTCGGCAGAGGCGGTCGGCAGCAAATGGGGCTGGTGGGAGTCGGCGTACTGAGCGGCGTCACGGACGACAGGGACGTTACCAATCGCGGCTGGGTTGCGTCTTGTAATGGGGCTGGCCGTCTTTACTTTCGCTTGCCGTGGCTGTGAGCTACGCGGCTGCGAATGCGCTTGGCCGTCAACGTCGCCAGACAATCGGGCATCAGCCAGACGACGTTGGAATGGTACTTGCCGAACTGGTCACGAAGCCGAAAGGAAATCGTATGGTCTCGCGGAGCACGATGCCCGCCACACACACTAGCGGTAAGGCTCTTCAGGCGACCGACTCCTGGATCAGATTCCGCACGCAACATCCTGGACAGGGAAGATCTGTCTCGACTGCCTCGTCCGGTATCGACACAAAGCAATTACCGTAGAGCTTTCGGATGTGCGGCACGACTTCCTCATCACGCCAGCGTTCAGCCTCTCGATGCAAGACAGCATCAAGGGAAACGGCAAAGACCTCATGGCGTAGCCTGCGTGCCTTGGCATCGTACCAGGCGACCGACCAACTATCGCGGCCGCCGCGACACGTTTCGGCCATGAAGCCCACCGGTGCGGCCTCGGTCTGGAAGCCGCAGGAGCAACACAGATGGAATCGCGGGAGCCCCCAGATGCCGTCGATACGCTGAAGGTAAGCCATGGAAATCTGGAAGTCGTGTGCCCGAGTTGAGCCGCTCAACCGTTGCCCCATCAAGCGACCCACGTCGAGCTACCGCTGATTATAGGACACCGGCGGGGGGTTGCGGTATGGGGCGGGACGTTGGTTTCACTACGTAACGTTGTCGAGTCCGTCATACGAACCGGATTCGAAGAACTGTCTGGTAATTCGCAGTACCTTTTCGACGTTGTTGATGATGTTACGTTCCTTGCAAAAGTAGCCCTGATCACTCTCCCATAGGCGAACATCACCGTCGCCTCCGTGCGGATCTTCGTACTGCCATTCGCCCATCATGTGGAAGATCGCGTACCGGCCATCGCCGCCTATGACATTGAAAATGTCCTCATCATCCTCGAATTCCGTGCAGTTTAGTTGGACGATCGGATAGCAGTAATTGTCCATCCTGCGAATAGCCGTTTCGACATCGTGCCATGTCGGCGAACGGACATCCTCAGAGGCCCAAGGGCGTGAATCGCGGTGATACCGGATCACAGTCATGTGGTGTACGGGTGAACTCATTTTGGCGGTGCTTCGTGATAGCGGGAACGCATAAGTCGTCGAATCAAGTCTCACTTCCTCTTATGCTACCGCCCGCCCACGACCCAAGCAACCGCTGGCCCCAGCCGAAGAGCGGGTGCGTGCGGAGATCGAAGGGCGGAGTTGACGCCAGCCCACGCCTGACCTATTTCTCGATGTTCTTGATCGCCTCTTCGACTGCTTCACGGACGAACTGGTCCTCGTCGTGCAGCAGGTTGGATAAGGCGGGCAACGCATCCTCTGCGTAGGCACCGAGCTGCCCGAGGATCGTTACGGCCGCCATACGGAAAGCCGGATTCGCCTGTCGCAAAGCGGCGAGCAGGTGCGGAAGAACCACTTTCGCATGCCGCTCGTTCAATGGCTGCGTCATGAAACTCGAAATGCGGGCCTCGCACATTACCGTCAGCAAGTTCCGCCCGTCAATAATCGTACTTCCGCACCAAGGACACTTGCCGTAGATCAGTTTCTCGTGGGAGGATGGGCAGAGTAGCTCGAACATGGTGGTTCTTTACGCGGCAAGCCCTTGCCTTGTCCGCCGCGTTCTGACCCTCGATCCCATACTATCCGCGGTACATCGCCGAAGCAAGCGAGCCGGGCCGACGCACAGCAAAGCCGGGCTGCCCTGGAATAACCTACTTGGGGCATTTCCGGGGCTATCCGCTGCCCCAAAAGAGTTGCTTCCGTGCTCTTGTGAGGGAAATGCTTGACACGCATCCTGGCCAGGAGCATAATCGCCATCAGTTCTCCATCATCGTCGGCCCTACCTTGAGGCAGCGACCGCAGCCAGGCGACAAACGTCCCACCCGTAAGGGCGGTTGTCCTTCTGGCTGCATTCTGGCGGCACCCGCCACCAAACGAAAGCCAAGCCCTTCGATGGGTTCGGGCTTCGTGTATTTCTTGGGTGCGAGTTCCCCTCTTGCAGGCGGTAGCCCGTCCTGGCTGCTTTGGCAGCCGCGACGGATTCTCGCTTGGATTTGGAGAAGTCCCGACAACAGAGGCATGCAAGCAGAGGAGGGTTTATGAAACGATTCGCGAGTTGGGCAAAACTTCTCTTGGTAGTATTCGGCATCTGGTCCGGGCTTTCCAGCGACTTGGCCCTCGCAGCCGATCTCTTCGTATCGATTGCGGGTCCGTTCACTACCTTTCCTCACCACGCCAGCAGTATCGATGAATTCACGCCAAACGGAACTCAATCCACGTTCGTCGCCAGTGGGCTGGATTTGGCAAACGGCTTGGCATTCGACAGCAACGGCAATCTCTATGAGGCGGATACGATTTCTGGCAATATCTACAAATTCACCCCGAGCGGGGGCCGGTCCACCTTCGCAAGCGGGTTGGGCGAACCGCATGGCTTAGCATTCGACAGTAGCGGTAATCTCTTCGTTACGAACCTAAACTCAGGCACAGGCATCTACAAATTGACGTTAAGCGGGATGCTATCTACGTTCGTCAGTGGGCTAAACCTTCCAGAAAGCGTGGCATTCGACCGCAGTGGTGATCTTCTTGAGGCGGACGCAGGCTCGGGGCGTATCAACCAATTCACTCCCAACGGAAATCAATCTACCTTCGCCGGTGGACTGGATTTTCCGGTAGGCTTGGCATTCAACAGCAGCGGCGATCTCTTCGAGGCAGACCTCGGTTCTGGCAACATTTACGAATTCACGCCGAGCGGGACACGATCGACCTTTGCCAGCGGACTGAACCAGCCCGGCTTCTTGGCATTCGACAGCAGGGGCAATCTTTTCGAGACCGATGGGGGTTCTGGCAATATCTACGAGTTCACACCAGGCGGCAGCCGATCCACGTTTGCCAGTGGATTGAGTTCTCCGACTGGCCTGGCATTCGCTCCAACGCCGGAACCTTCTACTCTCGCCCTGCTCGGCGTTGGTGTAGTTGGGTTGTTGGGCTACGCATGGCGAACGCGACGGGGGAAGAGCTACCTGCGGAACCATTTCACAACAAAGTGAGCTATGGCCACCTTTCCATCCTGCTATCGTGTTCTGTCCTTCGCTCTCACCTGCTTTCTGTCCACCGGTCGTGACCAAAAGCTTGCAGCGTGCGGTGCCGATGACGGCCGCACCGCATACGCAGCCTCATTCAGGCGTACAACCGACTTCAACTGCCGCACGAGCCTGTCGAATCGCCGACAGCCAGGCCCGGACCACGAAGACGAGGCGGCCGTGAAGTAGGGCATCGGTGAATTTGCCTGCCGACAAGGCATGTGGAATGCCCCGGCGGCGGCATAGCCGCTTGACGGCGGCCACGCCAGCAACGAAGATGACCGTAGAGGCCCGTTGGTCCGAGCATAGGTGCGACTGCCCGCGGACGACCTCTGCGATTCCGCGTTTAGAAAGGCAATTCCATGAACCGTGCCATTCTGCTGCTGACGCTGGGCTTGTCGCTTGCCCCCGTTCTCTGTTGGGCGGCAGAACCGAAGGCGGAAGAGGCGAAGGCGATCGCCGAGATCGAGAAGCTGGGTGGCAAGGTCACTCGGGATGAGCAAAGTCCGGGCAAGCCGGTGATTGGCGTGGACCTGAACAATACCAGAGTGACTGATGCGGAATTGGTGCATCTCGACGGTTTGACCACTGTCCGAGACTTGGACCTGGGCGACACCGAAGTGACCGATGCGGGGCTAAAGCACGTCAAACCGTTGGCACAACTCCGAAGGCTGAACCTATACTATTCCAAAGTGACCGATGTGGGACTGAAGCACATCAAGGGCCTGACGAGGCTTGAGTCGCTGGTCCTGCCCTACGGCGTTACCGATGCGGGGTTAGAACACATCAAAGGGATGACGACACTCCAATCGTTGAACTTAGGCTGTTCCTACGTGACTGATGCGGGTTTGGAACAGATCACAGGGTTGACCAACCTCCACACGTTGGACCTGAATAATACTGCAGTAACCAGTACGGGGCTGAAATACCTCAAAGGGCTGGCACAACTCCACACACTGAGCTTGTACAAAACCAAGGTAACCGATACGGGACTGGTTTACCTCAAAGGATTGAGCCAACTCCAAACACTGAATCTGTCGTGCTACAAGGTCACGGATAGCGGGCTGAAGCAAATCGAAGGGTTGACCAAACTCCGAACGCTGAGCCTTGAATATGATGAGGTCACCGATGCAGGGCTGGAGCACCTCAAAGGGCTGAGCGATCTCGAATCGCTGAACCTGAAGGGCACTAAGGTGACGGATGTGGGGTTGAAGGACGTTCAAAGGCTTTTCCAAACTCCAATCGCTGGATTTGCTGTTCGACGGAGTGACGGATGCGGGATTAGAGCACCTCAAAGGGTTGACCAACCTCGAAACACTGAACTTGGGCTGCACCGACGTGACCGATGCGGGACTGAAACACCTCAAAGGGTTGACGAAATGAGGGTGCGCAAGATAATCGCCGGGGATTCGGCGATTCCTGAGCAAGTTTGGTGAGGTTGTCACTGAAAATCCCCTCGGAGAGCCTGATCACTTGATCGAGGTTCCCGAGGGGTGTACTCCTGGATGTTACCAGCATACCGGAGTACTCTGCTTTGTATCATAATTTGCCTTGCCACGCCAGCTTCTGGGCGTTTCTTCTTTCGATCGACCAAGACCTCGCCAACAATGCCCGCCAGAAGGCGTGCCCGTGCGGCGGCCGGTTGCACTCGGCCAAGTATCCCCGCAAGCCTCGCGGTAGCGATAATCTCCCCGAGCCATACGGCTTGAGGCTCAGCTTCTGTTGCGATCGGGACGGTTGTCGCAAGAGGATGACACCGCCATCGGTTCGGTTTCTCGGCCGGAAGGTTTACCTCGGTGCCGTGGTGGTCCTGGTTGCGGCCATGCGGCAGGGGCCTTCTCCGCGGCGAGTCCGCGAGCTTTCCCGACTCTTCGGCGCCGACCGGCGAACCATCGCCGGCTGGCAGGTCTTTTGGCAAGAGCACTTTCCCCGGACGGGGTTCTGGAAGCTTGCGCGTAGTCGCTTCGTGCCGGCTCTGGCAAGCGTCACCCTTCCACGATCGCTCTTGGATGTCTTTCTCGTTGGTGACGATCCCTGCCAGGACTGGGGCCGGCTGCTGCTGTTTCTCTCGCCGATCACCATCACCGGGGGCTTGGGAATCGAGGTTTCCCGCTGACCGCGGCCCGCCCGCAGAAGACACTCCTCGACGGTCCCGGCGGACCAAGGTAGGTAAGGGTTTGACAGTCGTTTTCAGCTTTACTTCCTTTTTCCGAGGAGACATGATGACCCGAAAATCCGATCCATCGACTGCGGCCCTCTGGGCACGCTTCCGCTTCTCCGTGGTGGGCTCGCTCTTGAGCGCGCCGCCTGGGCGGGGAGAACTCAAGGCCGCTCTCCAATCCCTTGCCGCCAAGGCTTGGACGCATCCGGTCAATGGGAACGAAGCCCATTTCGCGACCGCCACCATCGAGCGCCGGTACTACACCGCGCGGCGCGAGAAGGACGATCCCCTGCGCGTCCTGCGACGCGCCGTGCGCAAGGATTGCGGCCGGGTGTCGCTGGCCGCCGAGCAAGTCCAGCATCTGTTGAAGCAATACGATGACCACAAGGAGTGGACTTACCAGTTGCACTACGACAACCTGGCCGCGGCGGTAGCAGCCAAGCCCGCCATGGGCTCCCTGCGCTCGTATTGCACCGTGCGGCGGTACATGCAGGCCCACGGCCTGTTGCGCCAGCCGCGCGTGCGGCCGAAGGGCCGCCCAGGCGAGGCCGTTGCCGCCGAGCGACGCGAGAACCGGGAGGTCCGCAGCTACGAAGCCGAGTACGTGGGGTCGCTCTGGCATCTCGACTTCCATCACAGTTCGCGAAAGGTCCTCACCGCCCGAGGCCAGTGGCAGTGCCCCATCGCCCTGGCCATCCTCGACGACCATTCGCGACTCTGCTGTCACCTCCAATGGTACCTTTCCGAGACCGCCGAAGACCTCGTGCACGGACTCTCCCAGGCGATCCAAAAACGCGGCCTGCCCGCGCCCTATTGACCGACAACGGCGCGGCGATGGTGGCTGAAGAGGTGGGCGAAGGTCTGCTGCGGCTGGGGATCGTCCACGAGAAGACGCTGCCTTACAGTCCCTACCAGAACGGCAAGCAGGAGGTCTTCTGGGCGACACTGGAGGGCCGCCTGATGGAGATGCTCGACGGCTGCGTCGAGCTTTCCCTGGACTTCCTCAACCAGGCCAGCCAGGCCTGGGCAGAGATTGAGTACCACCGCGCCGTGCACCGCGAGACCGGCTGCTCCCCCTTGCAGCGGTTCGCCCAGGCAGCGGATGTCCTCCGCACGAGTCCCACGAGCAACGCCCTTCGCGACGCCTTCCGCCTGGAAAGCAAGCGTCGCCAGCGCAAGAGCGACGGCACGATCTCGGTGGAGGGCGTGCGGTTCGAGGTCCCGGCCCGCTTCCGCCACTTCCAGGACGTCTCCGTGCGTTACGCCCGCTGGGACCTCGGCCGGGTCGATCTGGTCGATCCCCGCAACGGGACCGTCCTGGCCCCCCTCTATCCACAGGACCGCACGGCCAACGCCGATGCCCATCGGCCTTTTGTCGGGCCACCTCTGCAAGACACGCCCGCCGACCCGCCACCCGCAAGCGGGTACCCGGGGTGCCCCGGCGGCGCGGATCGCGACAAGCCGTTGCCGCCGCTGTTGAAGAAGATCCTCGAAGAGTATTCCGCCACGGGACTGCCGCCGGCCTACCTGCCCAAGAATCCCCCTGCTGAGAAAGGAGGCGAATCATGAACGCCAAGAAACTGCTTTCCCTGTGGGGGCTGAAATGGAACCCCTTTTCGCCGGAACTGCCCAGCGAGGCCCTGCTGGTGACCGCCAAGATCGAGAGTTTCGCCTGGCGCGTGGAACAGTTGGTCCAGGAGGGAGGCTTCGCCCTGATCTCGGGCGAGTCGGGAACCGGCAAGTCGGTGGCCTTGCGGATCGTGGCCGAACGCCTCTCCCCGCTCCGCGACGTGGTGGTGGGCGTAGTGGAGCGGCCGCAGTCGAAAAGCGGCGACTTCTACCGCGAGTTGGGCGACATCTTCTCGGTGAAGCTCAGCCCCTTGAACCGCTGGGGCGGATTCAAGGCCCTCCGCGAGCGTTGGAGGGCGCACGTGGCCTCCGCGCGGATCAAGCCGGTGCTGCTGATCGACGAGGCCCAGGAGATGAACTCCGAGGTGCTTGCCGAACTACGGCTGCTGGCCAGCGCCGACTTCGACGCCGCATCGCTGTTGACGGTGGTCCTCTGCGGGGATGGGCGGTTGCCGGAGCGTCTGCGGCAGGCGGACCTCGTTCCCCTGGGGACGAGGATCCGCACGCGGCTCTTGACCGAGCCTGCCTCGCGGGAGGAACTCGCCGAACTGCTGCGCCACGCCTTGACGAAGGCCGGCAACGCCACGTTCATGACGACCCAACTCCAGGACGCCCTGGTCGACCACTGCGCCGGCAACTACCGGCTGTTGATGACCATGGGGGGCGAACTGCTGGCCTACGGCATGGCGCAGGAAGTGGCGCAGCTCGACGAAAAGTTCTACTTGGAACTCTTCCATCCCCAACGCCCAGCGGCAAAGAAGAAAGCGAGGGCCTAACGGTGGTCTCGGAATGCAATCAACTGCTTCCCGTGGTCCGGGTGGGAGAGATCCGTTGCGAGGACCGGACACAACGCTGGCTGATCGAGCAGCTTTGGGGCGAATCGTCGGTGGGCGTGATCGGCGGCGCCCCCAAGTGCTCCAAAACCTGGCTGGGGCTGGACATGGCCTTGAGCGTGGCCACCGGCACGCCCTGCCTGGGTAAGTACGCGGTCCCGCAGGCCGGCCCAGTCCTGGTCTATCTCGCCGAGGACGCCTTGCCGGTGGTCCGCGAGCGGGTGGCGGGCATGGCCCGCCATCGCGGGCTCGATCTGGCCGGGGTGGAGGTCCACGTAATCACCGCCCCTACGTTGCGGTTGGACCGCGATCCGCACCGTGGGCGGTTGTTGGAAACGGCCAAGCGGTTGCGGCCCCGGCTGCTGCTGCTCGACCCGCTGGTGAGGCTCCACGGCATCGACGAGAACAACGCCGGCGAAGTGGCCGGGCTATTGGCCTACTTCCGCTCGTTGCAGCGGCAGTTGGACCTCTCGGTGGTGCTGGTGCATCACACCCGCAAGAACGCCGGGGGGGGAGTGGCCGCCGGCCAGGGGCTGCGCGGCTCCAGCGACCTGCACGCCTTCGGCGACTCCAACCTCTACCTCCGTCGGGGGCACCCGCTTGCGGGTCGGGAGCGGCTGGTGTTGTCCAACGAGCACCGCGCGGCGCCAGCCTCGCCACCGGTCTATCTGCAGCTTGTGGCCACCAACGCCGAGACCGCCCATCTGGAGGTCGTGGCGGGGATGGAGGGCCAGCAATGGAGGACGCTCCAGGAGCAGGTACTGACGCTGCTGACTACGGGCGTTGTGCAGAGTCGCGGCAAGCTCCGCGCCGTGCTAGCTGTGAAAAACGAACGCCTGGGCGAGGCCCTTGGGGCGTTGGAGCAGGCCGGCAGGGTTCGCCGCACGCCTACCGGTTGGCAGCGTATCGACTGAGTCAGTGGAGGCCGTTCCCGTTCCCCCTATAGAGATTAGAGGGAACGGAACGGCCATTCTTCCATCAAGTCAAAGCCGCAGACAGCGCCAAAACCATGCCAGGGGTCGACTTCGACAAGCTTCGCACGCAGATCGCCATGAAGCAGGTACTCGACTTGCTCGGCTTCATGCCTTGCCGGCGAACGGGCGACCAATGGTACGGAGGTTGTCCCTGCACGAATCCAGGCCCGGTCGTCATCGTTGCTTCTCCGTGAACGTGGCGATCGGTCGTTACCATTGCCATCGCTGTCACAGCCAAGGCAATCAGCTTGAGCTGTGGGCGGCGGCCACCAAGTTGCCTCTCTATCAAGCGGCGATCGATCTCTGTCGCGCACTGGGCATGGACGTCCCCTGGATACATCGCTGGTAGCAACCGCCCCCAAACAGAGAAGAGGCCACCGGTACTTGAACCCCTCTCCAAACATGTCCAGTCCATCGATTACCGACAGCGCCAGTCCATCGATTACCTCGCCTACTCTCAACGAAACTCCAATCGTTAAACTTGCAGATCACCGGGGTCACTGATGCTGGGCTGGAATCCCTCGAAGGATTAACAAATCTCCAGTTTCTGGGTTTGGGGGATACTAACGTGACGGACGCCGGACTGGAGCACCTCAAAGGGTTGACCAATCTAAAACAGTTGGCCGTTGGGAGATGGTTTAGCAGACGAGACGACTTGCTACTGAACGAGAGGAAAGTCTACGTGACTGACGCTGGCGTAAAGAAGCTCCAACAGGCATTGCCCAAGTGCAAGATCGACCATTGACATGAGCGACCCCATCACCACCCGCCGCTTCTTCCCCACGCCCGCCTGGCTGATCTTCGGCTTGCTGGTCGTGGAGGGGCTGCTCTGGCTCTCGGAGCGGTTTGGGTGGTTCGCTTTCAATTCCCACAAAGGCTGGACCGTATTGATCTGTGTTGCGGTGGTCGGCGGGGCGATGCTGCTCATGCTGCTTTGGTTCATCGTGGCCCTGGTGTTTCGGTGGCGATTCCAGTTCTCGCTTCGGTCTTTGCTGGTACTGACGTTGGCTGTCGCTGTTTCGTGCAGTTGGCTGGCGTTAGAAATGAAGAAGGCGAGGGAGCAGGAGACGGCTGTAGACGAAATTGGACGCCTTTATCCCTATGCGGTAGCCACTGCAGGAGCTTCGACTCCCGGGGTGAAAACCATAGAACCAACTTGGCTCCGCGTACTGTTAGGGGAGATGTATTTTGCGGAAGTTGTGTCTGTTCATCTAGGCGGGACGTCGGTTACCGACGAGGAATTGGACCTATTGAAATCCCTGGAGGAGATGCGTTTCCTGAATCTCAGCAATACCAGAGTGACGGACATGGGAGTGGAGTCTCTTCGGCGGCTCACGCGATTGGAAGAGTTGAATCTGGTGAACACCAGGGTAACTGACGAAGGTGTGAAAAAGCTCCAGCAGGCATTGCCGAACTGCAGGATCGAACACTGATGTTTCTGCCTGCGAACGGCTGGCTTCGGCTTACACGCACTTTGCAGCGTCCCCGTCCCCGGCTCCCCGCAACCCGGCACAGGCACCAGCGGCTGCCGGAGCGAAGGGGCGGCGAGAGGGATGCGAACGGGGTTGGCGATGGCGGTCAAAACGAGCTCGGGCCGTGAAATGCGTTATTGCTTGTCTGCTGGTTTCTTCTCAAAGATCATTACCTTACCCTGGTCCGGATCGCCGACATAAAACCACAGGAGGTAAGGCACAGGCACGTCGGCGATCGGAATCGAGGTGCTCACAAGGCCTTTGATGTCGAGCCCCAATTCCCATCTTCCTTGCTGTTCCCTGACATCCCATGTGCCGACTCCAGACTCGAATCCGCCCTTCGACTCGCCAAATTCTTTCAGCCACCAGTCAGGCATATTCACCATCTTGAGCGAGCCATCTTTGAAAAGCTCGATAGAAGTTTCCACCTTGCGATACTTGCCTTCCTCTCTCACCAACTTGAGAGTCTCGGCGGTGGGAACGTACTTTCCAACCAAATCCTCGTTCTTGGGCTTGCTCTTGGTGAAGTTCTCGTCATCGAAATTGGGGATGTGGCAGCCGCACAGCAGCAGCAGACAGAGGACGACCAGGTACTTCATGTTCATCTTCTTCATAACGGTACTCCTGCTTGTCGTTGCCCGTCTCAAGGCCCTCAGCGTCGAGCCGCCCCTATTCTACGCCACTTCGCCCGCCTGCACAGCCCTGGGCATTCCTGATGGTGGTTAGCGGGAGCGCGGGGCCAGAGGCTTCTTTCACTCAAGGGCAACGCCTCTTCGGAAACTCGAGCCTCAATCCGGTTGCCGGTGTCGGTGCTGCTCAAGTGTCATGCGAATCTCTTCGGGTGTTGAATGAACGGCTTCGAGAACCCTGGTCATTTCGGTTTCGTCTCGCTGTCTGGCGGCAGAGTCGAAGCGAGGCAAGAGTCCGGAGAGTTCCAATCTCCGCTGCACTGTCATGCCACTCGCATCCTCGGGCGTAATTGGTCTCGGCCTGTCCACACCCACGCTGCTTGGAAGGAATCTCACGGCGAGATATTCAACGACTGACACGAGCCAGTGAAGCCGCCCCCAACGGGCCCGATGCTCAGCCTCAAAGTCTCGAATTACGGTTACCTTACGTGATTCGTCCGCCATGGCAAATAGGAACTCCCGAGACCAGCGGTTTGCTTGCCCAACGCCGCCCCCTACCAAGGCCACCAGCGTCCAGCCACTTCAATTATCCATCGCGAGGGCGGGATGCACAAGCGGGCAGCGTGCGAGGCTGGCTTGCGTCAGCATCAGCCGCCAGGCTTATCCGCCGTAGGCGGACTTTGCAGTGGATCGATATTCGCGTGCCCACCCTTCAAGTTCGAGGTACGCAAACATTCCTCAGCAGGCTCATCAGGCTTTGGCATAAGCGAACCGAGAACTATTGAGCAAAGAACAACTACTCCCGAGAGGAAAATAGAGAGAAAGGGCACACCAACGACAATTAGCCAAAGAACGAACACTCCTGGAGATGCGAATAAATAAACGGTCCGGCTCGCAGCCAGGAACAAGGCACTCAGGGTAACGCCGAGCAGGAGGGAGCTAAGTCCAAATTGAAACGGCTGTCCGCGGCCATATTGCCGGTCGGCATGATCCGCCTTCGCAGCCGTAGAATCTTCCTTTTTCGCGTTCATTGGTCTGTGACCCAACCGCTGCCAACGAGTGCATGGCTGCCGCCGCAGCCCCCTGCTTTCACGAAGAACTTCCAGCTATTCTACCCGCGGCCCGGAGGTCGAGCCAGCAGGCGGCGGGCTCGCAACGGCATCACGGCCAGAACCGTTGGCGGCTTGCTCAGATACTACTGGTCTGCGCCTCGATGGCGAGGCAGCGTCCAGGACCGTGGGAACTCTGAAAGGTCCGTCTCCACGCCGTCAATAATCAGAGTGCATAAAGGCTCGTCCGGAAAATCGTTGAGCCGAAGCTGCACTGTCTTTTCCTTGAAATCGGCCTGAAAGACGTATAGGCTTTCCGTGGTTGGGTACCAGTCAACTCTGGACTCCTGCAACTGGTGAAGAAGGTTCATGGTTTGCTGCCTGCTCTCAATCATGGAAATATGCAGTTTGTACTGGGACAGCCCTACGGCTTTCTGCCGGTCGGCAGATCTCTTTCCGCCAACCATAGTATAAAGCGACGCCAGCACCCGTGTCGGTCGTCTATGGAGCCATCCTACGCCCCGCAAGGCATGCTGGCAACCGGCAGCTACGGCCTGGCCGGCACCGCGGGCTGGGGGCTCGCGAGGGCCGAAAACGAGAGCGGCATGCCTAGTCATGGGACTCCCGAATTATCCGGCCCGATCCTCCTCCACCAGAATAGATTGATCCTTCTCACTGAAGCAGACAGTGATCTCCTTTCGGCCCTGCAACCAAGTATCGGTGCGGGGAGTTCGCAACCAGGCGGCGACGGCCGGAATCCCTTGATCTCGTAACAGCGTTCGTGCGACAGCCCGATGCCGACGGCTCACGGCGTAGACTACGATGTCCCATTTCGGATCGTAGAATCCGTGCTCTCTCAACTCGTTGCATTCCGACAGACCCAGCGGGGAATAAACGAAGCGGGCCACCAGCACGGGGCAGTATGCTCCGCTCCGTCTCTTATTCTCGATTTCGGTCACTCGACCTGCGTGTGCGTGGAAGCTTACCGACAATTTGTCACCTTGAGGAATCTGGCCCAGTTCGGTCGCAAGCAACTCCAGTCCCGCAGGGTACGACAGATGACTGGGAGGCTTCTCTTTGTAGCGGGTCGTCATCGTGATGATTCACCTTCGACCAACCGTTCGGCTATCGGTCCTAGCACTGCTGCCCACAGTATACGCCCACGGCCACGCTCCTGCCAATCATCCCGCCAAACCTGCATTTCGAGGCCCCGCAAGGGCCTTCTGCCCCTGCCGGGCTAGTTGGCGAACAAGCCCAGAACCTGCACGGCGACGGTGCTGGCAGGGCAGGTTCACTAGGCTACGATGGCGGCGGCGGAACTGGCAGGACCTTCCTGCTCCGCACCGCGTGAGTCAGCAGCGTGCCGACCGAAAGCAGCCACACGGCCAGGGCGGCGATGTTGGGCCAGTCGGGTCTCACTATCGTGGCGGCGGGATCTGTTTCCTCGAACCCGCCGACCTGCAGCATCTTCCGCAAGTCTTCGGCTGAGGAGTCGCTTGTCCACAGCGACTTCACGCTGCCATCGGCCATCAGCAGGGCATACAGAAGAAGCAGACCCCAAACGAAGATCACATAAAAGTGCTCCAGCGCGAGCCGAGAGCCGACGTAACGAATGTAGATTGCCAGCCCCATAACAAGACCGAAGACCACGAGCCCCCACCCTCCGAACACCGCCAGCGACGACCCCAGCACAACGAACAAGAGCAGCAGGGTCCGCGAGGTGAATTGGAAGGGCGGAGTGGGCGGCGGTGAAGTGGGATGGGGTTCGATGGAAGTCATGGCAGCGGCCTGCACTCGATTCTACCGCGCGCATGCGGTTTGCACTACGGGCGGAAACGCGGCCCATGGACCTCGGGCGCCAAATTGACGTTGCCTACGCGCCGCGCTATACTATGGTAAGACGCTCCAGCCGACCGAGCTGAGCGCGGCAATAAGCAAATGGAGACGATGCCGTGAAGAAGATGCTCCGAATACTGATCGGGCTAATGCTCTTTCATGCTGGCAGCTTGCCGCTCATTTATTGCGCTGATGGCATCGCACCCTCTGGCGGCCCGAAACCGGTGATACCGATCGAGGCGGTGCCGAAGATCTCCGTGATGGGAGCCGTCGATCCAGAAGAAGTGACGGCGGCCTGCCGCAGCGTAAACTATGGCTATTCGCCCAGCGCGATTGAAGGGTTTTTCGGGAAGCAGATCATAATCGAGGGTGGTTCCGAAGAGTCATTTCGGAAGGGCATGAAGCTGGCCGTGTTCCGCCGTGGCCCTGAGAGCGTTACATACGTCGGGCAAATTGAAGTCTGGGCCACGTCCGCGCACAACTCGGTTTGTGACCCACTTACCGTTGTGCCCGGGATCTCGTTCAAAGAGGGCGACAAATTCCTGCCAGTTGACGAGTTGTCGCTACTATTCGGCCGGGTCGAAAGAACGCCCAGCAACGATGCGATCGAGGTTCTCTTTGATCACTCGCAAAAGAAGGACCGTCTGCGCGTCTATCGTGAGACCCCAACCGGCATCGTCGAATGCGGCCAGCTCAAAGTATTGACGGCGAATAAGAACCGAGCCGTGTGCAAGGTGATGCCCGGCACCCTCAAGACCGCCATTCAGCCGGGCGATCGGGTGACGCAGATGGCCCGTTGGGCCGTGCAATGGGTGGATAACGATCTCGTGACAATTCCGGTCGGTACCGAAGACGGCCTGGCGAAAGGCAATCGCCTTGTGGTCGTGCGAAGGAGCGGGTGCTACGGAGCCGTGGTGGGCCGGATCGAAGTGATCCAGGCAGACGCCGACCGTTGCGTTTGTAGAATCTTCGCTCTGAAGCCCGAGCTTGTTGTCGAGAACGGCGATATCGTTGTCCGCGAGAGACCGCCTCCAAAGGACTTCAACTTCAAAGGGGCCGTCGTTGCGATTCCGCAAGACGGAATGGTCGAGGTGAATATCGGTTCCGACCATGAGCTGGCCAAAGGCGACCGATTAAAAGTGCTACGCACAACCGACGGCCAAACTCTCTACGTCGGCCAGGTCACCGTTGTTCGAACGGATCACAAGACGTCCCTCTGCCGCATTGACCGCGACACGCTTCTGCGCCTGATCGAGACTGGCGACCGCGTTGAAGGCGCTCGCACGGAGCGTTAGCAGCCCTCGGGCCGCCCTACCGCGGAGCGCCCAGCGTCTTGCCTCTATTTTACTGCGCCCCAAGCCCATGCACCACAAGGGGCCCGTTCCGGCAATCGCGGCGCGAAACGACATTGGCGGCAACCTTCGTGCGGCGGGCAAGAGGGCAGGAACGCGGGCGTGCAGTGGCATTGCTCGGAGCCCCATTCTGGTAGGGCCGCTGGTGGCGCGGTATACTGGCGGCATGGACGCCCCCGAGAAACGTCGCTGGTTTCGCCCTGCGCCCGCCTGGCTGGTGCTGGGATCGCTCGTGGTGACGGGCCTGCTGTTTCTGTCGGAGAGGTGGCGGTGGTTTCCGTTCAACGAGCACAAGGGCTGGACCGTGCTGATCGCGGTGGCTGAGCGTGGGCGTCGTGCTGGCGGTGATGTTGCTGTGGTGGCTTGTCGCGCTGGTCTTTCGATTGAGGTTTCAATTTGGGATTCGCACGCTGCTGGTGCTGGCCGTGGACGTGGCCCTGCCGTGCAGTTGGCTGAGCCGTGGAGATGAAGCAGGCGAGGGAGCAGAAAGTAACAGTGGCCGCAATTGAGAAGTTGGATGGCGGCGTGGAATATGACTGGGAGTTTGACAAGAACGGCGTCTACTTGCCAAACGCACGAATACCTGGATCAGCATGGATACGGAACTTGCTGGGAGATCATTTCATCGCAGAAGTCGTGTTCGCCGAACTCAGTTACACGCAAGTCACGGATTCAGGGCTATCTCGCCTCGCTTCGCTGAGGCACCTTGAAACATTGATGCTCACACACACGGAGGTTACGGATGCAGGGCTGGCTAATGTCGCTGCGCTGACCCGACTTCGTAGATTGTCGCTCGCAAGTACGGAGATTTCGGATGCGGGGCTAACACACCTTGCCGGTTTAACCCAACTCGATGAGTTGTATCTTTACGATACGCAGGTCACGGCTGAAGGCGTGGCCAAGCTCCGGCAATCTTTGCCGAACTGCAGGATCGAATCATCGTGGGACGATAGCCCATTTTTTTAGGACTCGTTGACGATGGCTATAGTCACCAGCATGGCTCCCGCCCTTCGCTTCCGCCGCACCGCCGACCTCTGCGGCCTCTCGCTGCCGGCCGCCGATGCCCTGCTCTGGCTCTCCGATCGAGTGGGCTGGCCGGCGGCCCTCGCGAACCTCATCCTCCGCACACGGCAACGGCTCGCACGGTAGCACGGGGCCCGGTGGCGGGCTGGCGGGGAGAGTTTCGGGGGCCAGAATGGGCGGGCTCGACTGCAAGATTTGGACAGTCATTGTCGCAGCCTTGGGTTCGGCAGCCGAGCACTCCGCTCCCCCCAGCGTCACCGCGCTGGCGGAGGCGGCGGAGAGGGGCTAGGCGGAGCGCGGATCTGGGACCAACCCTGCAATGCCGTATCGAACCAGCGGACCCAGCCCGGCCCACCATTCGTAGAACTTGGGACGAAACGGCTCGTACATGCAAAGAACACTCCTGCCACGCTCGCTACGTCCCGCTCTCCGCCAGGTCGCCCCGAGCCATAACCACAGCGGGCGTTGCGACCAGCTTTCAATGCTGTCATGCTACCACCCAGACGGAGCGACACCGTGGCAGTGAGGGGTGGTTCCGGCTGCCGGGCAATATATTGTGAGCGGTTCAAAATGGGCCGCTCGTAGTTACGGCTCACTCGTATGACGATTCGCAGGTCACTCATCTTTCCCAAACGCCCATGACGGATCGCGTGTTATTTCCCCGACGACCCCTCCAAACGCGAGAATCGCGCAAGTCGGCAAAGTTGACTAATCCCGGAAACTCATCCGATCCGATAGGCATGACGAGGGAGATTTGAGGGGCACTATGCAAAAAAAGGGTGGGTGACACCATGCTCAAAAAAAGAATTGCTACGACAACGGTCGTGATATGTCTCATGGGCCTGGCCAGGACGGCGACGGCCCAGAACAGTTCGGACCAGTTCCGGCCGTTCAACGGCTTCTTCGCCAACCTGTTCGATGATGGCAGCCAGCCGCAGCCGCAACCGCAGCCGCACCAGGTGCAGCATGATTTCACGAACAATTACAACATACCGGGGGCGACGCAGATGCAGCGCGTGCCGACGCGGGCCCCTGCGCCGCAAGCCGACGCCGACCTGCCGACCTCTCCGTCGGTGAGCGGCCTCAATGGCAGCCACACGATCTTGCCCAGCCGTCCGGCTACGTCCGCGGCCGGAACGGGGAGTTCGGCCACGGCCAAGAACTACTCGTTTCAGTATGACGATGGTACCTTGCCCAGCGGCCCTGCGCTGAATCCGCCGCCGCCAAGTAGCTCTCCGGGCGGCGACGCAGCGCCGCCGCACACGGTCACCACGGCGACTGCCGGCATGCCGCTGCACGAGCGACTGAATGTCTTCCGCCAGTCGCCGTTCGGCGATACGGCCCAGACCACACCGTCGCCGCTCGGTCCCCCGCCTGCCGCCGCGCCTGCCGAACCGATTGCGCCTGCACAACCTACACCGGCTGCGCTGCCCGCCGCGCCTGCGTTGTCCGCCGCGCCTGGGGAAGCCGCCGCGACCCCGCGTGCCCAGACATCGCCGGGTGCTCCGCGCACACCGACTGCCGCAACACCGCCGGCTGAGACCTTGTCCAGCCCCCCGGCCGACGCCGAGCCGCATCATCTGGCGGCTGCCAAGCCGGCCAACGACGCCGCGCAAGAACCGAGCGTGCTGATCGATCACAAGAGTCCGCTGTTGACCGTGGAAACTATCGGACCGCGGAAGATCGTGGTCGGCAAAGAGGCGGCCTATGAGGTCTTGTTGCAGAATTCGGGGGAAGTGGCGGCCGAAGAGGTCACCGTGACCGTCGGTCTGCCCGACTGGGCGGAAGTGGCCGGAACGTCGGCCAGCAGCGGCGAGGTCCATCCGATGTCGGAAGACCATCACGATCCGTGCCGCTGGGTGCTGGGGCGGATCGAAGCCCATTCGAAAGAGAAACTGGCCCTGAGAATCATCCCCAAGCAGAGCAAGCCGTTCGAGTTGGCTGTTCGCTGGGACTTCAAGCAGGCGGCGTCGCAGGCCATGATCGAGGTCCAGGAACCCAAGCTGACGATCCGCTTGGACGGCCCTCGGGAAGTGTTCTTCGGCAAGCGGGAAATCTACAAGCTGCGGGTGGGCAACAACGGCAACGGCGCCGCCGAGAACGTCTTGCTCACGCTCATGCCGCTCAATGCCGGCGACACGCATTCGGTGACGCATCGCCTGGGCACGATCAACGCCAACGACGAGCGCACGATCGAAATTGAATTGACCGCGCGGCAGGCCGGGAACCTCACGATTCGCGTCGAGGCCAACGGCGACGGCGGCGCCCACGTCGACCTGGCCGAGCACGTGCTGGTCCATAGGGCAGCCCTGACAATCGACGCCGAAGGCCCCGCCATGCAATATGTCGGCACGCCGGCCAATTACAAGATTCGCGTTCGCAATCCGGGCGATGCCCCGGCCAAGAACATCAAGTTGACGGCGAAACTGCCGACGGGCGTGAAGTTCGTCTCCGGCAGCGACGGGGCGGGCACGGCAGCCACCGCCGACGGCAGCAAGGTGCAATGGACCATCGAGAAGTTGCCGGCGGGCGAACAGCGGGTGTTGGACATGAAGTGTACGTTAGCCCTGTCCGGCGCCAATCGCTTGGAAATCGTGTCCAGCGCCGACGACGACCTCATGGCTGCGGCCGAGACCATCACGCGGGCCGAGGCCATGGCCGATCTCCGCCTGGAGGTAAAGGATCCGGATGGTCCCGTGCCGGTCGGCGCCAACGCGATCTACACGCTGCACGTCCGCAACCGCGGCACCAAGGCAGCCGAGAATGTGGAAGTGATGGCCTACTTTTCCAACGGCGTCGAACCGGTTAGCGCCGAAGGCCAGACCCATCGCATCAGCCCGGGGCAGGTCGTTTTCGATCGGATTTCGGCCATTCCCCCGGCGGGCGAAATGACCCTCACGGTGAAGGCCAAGGCGGGAATGGCCGGCAACCACGTGTTCCGCGCCGAATTGCACTGCCGGACGATAGGGACGAGGTTGGTCTGCGAAGAGGTGACCCACTTCTACCAGGACGGTCCGAACTTACAGCAAGCCACGGCCACGCCTGCCAAGCCGGCGCCGACGGCGGCGGAGCCCGTCACGCGGGATGAAACGAGGACCGCCGAACGGCAGGCGCCGTTGCCTTTGCCGCAGTCGTCGGGGCAGCCCCTGCCGACTCCGGCCTTCCAGCGGTAACGACCTGCTTCAGCTCTGAATGTAATCGCGCATGAACTGGTTCTCGGCCACCAGGTGGTCGTGCTGGGCCTTGAGAAGGTCGCCGATCGAGACCATGCCCACAAGACTCTCGCCGCTCACGATCGGCACGTGGCGAATGCGGTGCGTGGTCATCACGCCCATCAGGTCGGTGACCGAGTCGGTGGGTCGGGCGGTGATGAGCTTGGTGGTCATGACGTCGGCGACCTTCAATTGCGTGAGATCGCACTTGCCGGCAGCAAAGCAGCGGAGCATGTCGCGTTCGGTGAGGATGCCCACCAACCGCTCGCCGAGGGTCAGATCGCGCTGGCAGACGAGCATCGAGCCGATGTTGTGTTCGACCATCTGCCGGACGACTTCGGCCAGAACGATGTCGGGCGAGGTCGTGAAGACGGTCGTCCCTTTGACTGCCAGGATGTCTTGAAGTCGCATGAATCATGCCTCCCCGATTGAAGATTAGTAAGAGATATTATCTCTCCCCCGCCGCTTAAGTCAACCTGAGACTCTCCCCCTCTCCCTCCGGGAGAGGGCCGGGGTGAGGGCAGTTGCTGCAAAATCTTCGCCTGACAAGCCCTCACCCCCTGCCCCTCTCCCGGAGGGAGAGGGGACCTTCTCGGATCGCCTCTGCGTTTCGCGGGTTTCACGCCCTTCCTTGGGCCTGCTCGTAGGCTAGAATCTTGCTTTCGTGCTGCAAGGTCATGGCGATATCATCCAGACCGTTCAGAAGGCTATGGCGGCGGGATTCGTCGACCTCGAATTTCAGCCCCAGGCCGTAATCGTCGGCTACCGTGCATGATTCCAGATCGACCGCCAGGCGGTAACCCGGATGCGCCGCGGCCCGGGTGAATAGATCGTCGATCTGGGCTTCGTCCAGGCGGATCGGGAGCAGCCCGTTCTTAAAACAGTTGTTGTAGAAAATATCGGCGAAGCTGGGCGCCAGGAGGACGCGGAAACCGTAGTCCTCCAGGGCCCACGGGGCGTGTTCGCGGCTCGACCCGCTGCCGAAGTTCCGCCGTGCCAGCAGGATCGACGCTCCGGCATATTCGGGCCGGTTGAGCTCGAAATCGGGCCTTGGCGAACCATCGTCCAGGAACCGCCAATCGAAAAACAGGAACTGCCCAAATCCGGAGCGCTGGATCCGCTTGAGGAACTGCTTGGGAATGATCTGGTCGGTATCGACGTTCGAACGGTCCATGGGCAGGACCAGGCCGGCATGCTGAGTGAAGGGTCGCATTCTATTTGTATTCCCAATTTCGCGTATCGACAAAACGTCCGGTCACGGCCGCAGCCGCGGCCATGGGGGCGGAAACGAGGTGCGTGCGACCGCCCTTGCCCTGCCGCCCCTCGAAATTGCGATTGCTGGTCGAGGCGCAGCGCTGGCCGGGTTCGAGCTTGTCGGGATTCATGGCCAGACACATGCTGCAGCCTGCCTCGCGCCACTCGAAGCCGGCGGCCGTGAAGATCTTGTCGAGCCCCTCGGCTTCAGCCTGCCGCTTGACGAGTTGGCTGCCCGGCACGACCATCGCCTGCACGCGGTCGGCGACGTGGTATCCGCGGGCAACCGCCGCGGCGGCCCGCAGGTCTTCGATCCGGCCATTCGTGCAGGAGCCGATGAAAACGCGGTCGATTTCCACGTCGACCATCTTGGTCTTCGATTTCACGCCCATGTACTCCAGGGCCGCGGCGGCCGCCTTCTGGTCGGTCGGATTGTTGAAGCTGGCCGGATCGGGCACTTCGCCACCGATACCCGTTACCTGTCCGGGATTGGTTCCCCATGTGACTTGCGGCTCGATGTCGGCGGCGTGGAAACGCAGTACGCGATCATAATCCGCGCCGGGATCGCTGCAGAGCTTCTTCCACTGCTCGACAACGGCGTCGAAATCCTGGGGGGCGAAGGGACGACCGCGGAGGTATTCAAAGGTCTTCTCGTCCGGGGCGATCAGGCCGCTGCGGGCGCCGGCCTCGATGGTCATGTTGCAGACGGTCATCCGCTCTTCCATGCTCAAGGCCCGGATTGCGGTGCCGGTATATTCGATGCAGTAACCGGTTCCGCCGCTGGTCGAAATCCGACCGATTAACCAGAGGATAAGGTCTTTGGCTGTGACGCCAACCGGCAGGCGGCCTTCGACGCGAATTTCCAGCGTCCGCGGTCTGTGCTGCAAGAGAGTCTGCGTGGCCAACACATGTTCGACTTCGCTGGTGCCGATGCCGAAGGCCAACGCGCCAAACGCCCCGTGGGTTGCGGTGTGGCTGTCGCCGCAAACGATCGTCATCCCCGGCTGCGTCAGACCCAGTTCCGGTCCGATCACGTGTACGATGCCTTGATTGCGGTCGTCGAGGTCGTAGAGACGAATGCCAAACTCTCGGCAGTTTTGCCGCAGGGTGTCGATCTGCTGCTTGGCGATCTCATCGGTGATCGGCAGCAGGCGGCTGGTGGTCGGCACGTTATGATCGACCGTGGCCACGGTCCGCTCGGGGCGCCTTACCTTCCGTCCGGAAAGGCGCAGCGATTCGAATGCCTGGGGGCTGGTCACCTCATGGACGAGCTGCAAGTCGATGTACAGGATCGTTTGCTTGCCCTTTTCGGCATGCACAACGTGCTGGTCCCATATCTTCTCGAACATCGTCCGGGGGTTGGATCGCATATTGGGGTAGAAATCTCGTATTAGGAAAACGAATGCTGAAACTGGGCTTAGTTTGGGAATTATACAAGATGGAGACGGCAATTTCCAGGGGGCCAATCGCCGGCGCCTATGCCGCCCGGCGTTGCCCTTGGGTCGCCAACTGCTCGACCTCTTGGGCCTCCAGCAGCCGCATCGCGGTACCGCCGCTGGCCGCAAGCGTTTCCTGAAATACCTGTGTCGTGGCGCAAATCATCCGCGGCAGGAAGAACCAGGCCTGCGTTAGTTGCTCTGGCGGAATTCGTGCGGAGATCACCAGAACGTCGATCTGCGATATGCCGTTGGCGATCCGCGAAAGCGCCTCGCCCACACTGCCGGGAACAAGTTGGATCCGCGCTCCCGTGGCCTTCAATAGGCAATAGGCTTCGCGGAGCGAGATGCCGGGGCCATCGGCGGCGGTGCGGGCTTCGAAGAGATCGACCCCCGTGTAGCGAATGTCGCGGACGTCGTGAAAATCCTTGAGTACCTCGATGATCTGCACCGCCCGCTGGCCGGTACCAAGGCCAAGCTCGACCACTTTCCGCGCTTTCATGCGACGAATCTCGCGGTAAACAAGGCGATCGGAAGCCGGCTTGGAAAGGTGCAGAAGATAGAATAAACGAAGACGACTCAGACCAGCCACGTAGGCCTCCCTGCCGTAATGACTCGAGCTAACGCCTGAAACCGATCGGAAGCGAGAATTCCGAAATTGGTTTGCCTTCTACGAGATTTCGGCAGTCGCACCGCAGGAAATCCAGAGATTCGGCGTTTTCCGCCGCACTTCCCGCAACACAGCGGCCAGCGACAGCAAAACCGTGACCAGCCAAGTCAGCGTCAAGGCCCAGGCGGCCCCCATGAGCCCGAGCCAGTCGATCCAGCCGGGCAACAGGAACACGAGGACGACGATGCCCGCGATGCGGAGCAACAAGGCGGTTCGGAATCGCCGCATGGAGGAGATGGCCCGGCCGAGGAAAATGCTGAAATTGCGCAAACCGGCGGCCAACATCAGGCACAGTGCTACATCGGCAAGCGGAACGTAGGCCGGCCCAAAAAGCAAGCCGATAATCCATCGGCCGGCAACCGCCATGACCAGCAGTGAGATAATCATTATAGCGGCCAGCCAAAGACTTAGGCCGCCGAGGAGCCGCAGCAGTGCATCCGTGTCTCCCGCCGCGTGATAACGTGCCAAGCGAGGACTGGCCGCCTGACTCATGGCCCCCACGACCAACGAGAGTGCGATCATCAGGCTGCCGGCCACGGCGAAGCCGCCCAGGGCCTCGTTCCCCAGCCGGTGACTTATCCAGTAGCGGGGGACTGACGTCATCAGACTCAGACTGGCCGTTGCCAGACCCAGAGGCAGGCTGAGCCAAGCCAGACCGAGAAGCACTGAAATCCGAGGGCGAATGCCGACGAACCTCGTTGAGGCAATCCGGAGAGTTGGGCCGGTTACTTGTATTGAAGCCCGACGCGGGCACCATATACTCATGGTTCCCGCGTCGGGCGTAGATGGCATCTTACGGCCTATGCTGAAGGCCCCCCACCTCAATCGGTAATGTTCGCAGGCCATCGCCCTTGGGATGTCAATGGTCAGCAGCGTCGCCAGTGCAGCCGCCGAAAATCCGCAGACGCCCCAGGCCAAGTCACCGCTGAACCATGTGCCCAAGCCAAAGAATGTCAGCCCCAGCATCCCACGAGTAATCAATGAAACGGCCACCCAGCCCATTTGCTCACGACGCTGCAAGACGGCCTGAAACAGGTCGCAGACCGATTCGCTGATGACTACCAGTCCAGCCAGCACAACCAATCGGGCTGTGGCCGGATCGTAACCGCCAGTCCAGGCGACAATTACGATCACGAGCATGGCCAGCACGCATGTCCACAGTCGCAGGCCGAAGTAATCTCGGAGACGATACTGACGGTTGGCATCGGAGATCAGCGAACCCGAAAGCCCCAGATCGGCCAAAGTGCCGATCGGATTGCAGACGGCCAGGGCCAGGGTCAATTGGCCGATCATTTCGGCGTTGCCCCATCGGGCCAGAAGGGCCACCCTTCCCCAGGCGCAGGCGGCGTTGACGATATTGCCCAGTGCCAGCCAGGAAAACCCCCTTCGCACGGCTTGATTTTCCCGCTGGCACGCATCATCGGACGATGCACCGAGCGTCGGCAAGCGGCTTGGACGACTGGGCTTTCTGGCTGCTTTCGTGGGATTAGGCGACAGCAGGCGACTCATGACGGCCGCAGTGTGCCAATTGCCTTGCCGAAGGTCAAGGGCAAGTAGCCAGATTCATGGGATCAACTCGCAGAGGTACCGGCAAGACCGATCGCCCGCGCGGGATTGGTCAGCATCAGGCGGCGGACGGTCGCTTCGTCCAGCCCGGCTTTTTGGTGCAGGCCGGCGGCAATTTGCCGCATGGTCGCCGTGCTCCCCATGAAATGCGAGCCGTCGGGCGAACGGGCGACCAAGTCGTCACTCACGTCGACCGTCTGCGAACCTATCCTGTGGCGGCCCGGTCCCAGCCCGGCGGCCGAGATTGCATCGCTGACGATAATGGCGCGGTCTGCCGGCACGCAGCACAAGTAATTCGCCAGCGTCGCATAAGGAATATGAACGCCGTCGCCGATGAAGCAGATCCAGAGTTGGTCGGCAAGGCCCAGCACGCGCTGGATGATGTTGTCGTGGCGATGCAGGAACATCGGGCAACCGTTGCCCAGGTGCGTGAACATCGACAAGCCCGCATCGATCGCCGCGCGAAGCTGATCGAGGCTGGGATTGCAATGCCCGGCCGAGACGATGATCTTCTGCTCGGCCAGCCAGCGGGTGACTTTCAGCCCGGCGTCGTGTTCCGGCGCGAGGGTCACGATGCGCACGAGTCCCTCGGCGGCATCGACGAACCGCTTCATCGCGTCCAGGTCGGCCGGGCGGATCGAATCCCGCGGATGGGCCCCGGCGTAGCCTGGTTCCGGATGCAGAAACGGCCCTTCCACGTGGATGCCGAGGATGATCTGAGCGACCGGCGGAAAGTCGCCGCCGGATCTCGGCGAGCCTTGCCAACCGCGCAATCATGCGATCCAGATCGTCGGTGATGATCGTCGCCAGCACCCCCGCCACGCCGCCGGCCTGCAATTTCTTGCAGGCCGCCTGGCAGGATTGGGACCTCAGGTTGTCGGCGTTGAAATCGACGCCGCAATAGCCATTGAGCTGCAGATCGATATAGGACAGTTTGTCGGACAAGGGTGAACTCCGCTCGCGTTAGCCGCCGGGTTGTACGGAGTCGCTGGAAACCGCAACCGAGACCGAATCACTTTCCTCGGACAGCGGTGCCGGTGGAACTTCCAAGTCGGTGGCCATTGAATTTGTCTCCACAGAATCTGATGGCATTGTCTTACTATGGCGGGATCCTTATTGTGACTGTACGTTGTCCCGCACCCAGTCGCGAAAGGAGAAGATGAGGTCCGCTTCGTGAGCGGTGCACAATCGTTGCACAATTTCCTGCGTTTTCGCGATGGGAAACATTGGAAAGCAAATACTCGATTCGCGGGCAACGTATCCGCCTTCCTGAGTGAACTCGTAGACTTTGAGCTCGCCGCGCCACGACCACAATTCCGGCACTCGGAACGCAGCGTAAAGTGCCATTTTGTTCAAGAGCTTGTGCGTCACCTCGATCTCGATGGCCAGATCGGGCGGTGGATCCGTTTTGAAGCGGATCTTCTTCTTGTCCCACATTTGCGGTTCATGTTGGATATAGTAGCAATTGTCAGGCTCGAAGCCGTGCGCCAAGACGGAGCGGCGGATGGTCATTGTCCGACAACTACGAAACGGAATCTTGAGTTCCAGCGCCCAGACCTTAATCAGATCTCCAATCAGGGAAGCAATACCCTCGTGCTCCGCGGACGGCGACGTGATCTCCAGTTCCCCCCTGTCATAGGTCATTCGAATATTGTGGTTCTCCGGCATGCTGCGGAGCTTACGATACATTTTCCACGAAATGCCATGAAGGACTACGGAGTCGCCGGAACTTGCCGACCAGACCGAATCGATTTCTTCAGCCGGCGCCGCGACCGCAGGTTCCAAGTCAGTGGCCATTGCACTTCTCTCCACGGAAGTTGACGGATACTGCATTATTATAGCAATACTGAGCACCGATTGCACGCTGCGGCGAAAACAGAACGGGCGGGCCGGCCGACCGTGATCGAATCACGGCCCGCCAACCCGCCCGCAATCAGTAGGGTCAGATTACGTCGCACAGCGAGCAATCTCAAACCGTCGGCGCGGCCGTATCGCCGTTGCCTGCTCCCACCGCGGCAGGCTGCTCCGGGGCATGCTGGAGCGAACCGTGGAACTTCAACTGCTTCTTGCCGCCCACCTCGATCACTTCCACCGTGATCGTGTCCATGCCGCTGAACTCGCCCTTGAGCAGCTCCTCGGAGAGCGGGTCCTCGATCAGGTTCTCGATCGCTCGGCGCAACGGACGGGCGCCGAAATCGAGGTCTTTGCACGCCTTGTTGACGATCAGCTCCTTCGAGTCGTCGGTCAGCACCAGGGCCAGGCCGCGCTCCTTGAGCCGCTCGCGGACCTTCTGCACCTCCATCTCGATGACATCCTTGAGGTCGCTCCGGTTCAGGTGCCGGAAGACGATGATGTCGTCGACGCGGTTGAGGAACTCCGGCCGGAAGACCTTTTCGATCTGCTCCTGCACGCGGCTCTTCATGCTCTCGTACGATGAGTCATCGTCGGCCTTCTGGAAGCCGAAGGTCGACTCGTTCTTGATCGCCTCGGCGCCGGCGTTGGTGGTCATGATCACGATCGTGTTGCGGAAGTCGACGTTGCGGCCGAAGCTGTCGGTCAAACGGCCCTCTTCCATGACCTGCAGCAACATGTTGAAGACGTCCGGGTGGGCCTTCTCGATTTCGTCGAGCAGGACCACGGCGTAGGGCCGGCGGCGGATCTTCTCGGTCAACTGGCCGCCTTCCTCGAAGCCCACGTAGCCCGGCGGGGCGCCGATCAGGCGGCTCACGTTGTGCTTCTCCATGTACTCGCTCATGTCGATCTGGATCAGGGCATCCTCGTCGCCGAACATGAACTCGGCGAGGGCCTTGGCCAGAAGGGTCTTGCCCACGCCCGTGGGGCCGGCGAAGACGAAGCAGCCGGTGGGCCGCTTGGGGTCCTTCAGCCCGCTGCGGCTGCGGCGGACGGCCTTGGAGATCGACTTGATCGCCTCGTCCTGGCTGACGACCCGCTTGTGCAGCTCGCCTTCCATCTTCATCAGCCGCATCGAGTCCTCGGTCGACATCCGGACCAGCGGAATGCCGGTGATCTTCGAGACGACTTCAGCGATCACGTCCTCGTCGACCACGCCGTCGGTGGCGCGGGACTTCTCCCGCCACTCGTGCGTGATCATCTGCTTCTTCTTCTTGAGCTTGTCGGCCTGGTCGCGGAGCGCGGCGGCCTTCTCGAAATCCTGGTTGGCGACCGCCTCTTCCTTCTCGTGATTGAGGTTCTCGACCTCGTCGTCGATCTCCTTCAAATCGGGCGGACGGGTCATCGATTTCAGGTGCACGCGGGCGCCCGCCTCGTCGATCACGTCGATTGCCTTGTCGGGCAGGCAGCGGCCGGTGATGTAACGGCTGGAGAGCTCGACGGCCGCCTCGACGGCGTCGTCAGTGATCTGCACGTGGTGGTGCGTTTCGTAGCGATCGCGGAGGCCCTTGAGGATCTCGACCGTTTCCGGCTTCGTGGAAGGCTCGACCATCACCACCTGGAAGCGGCGGTCCAAGGCGCTGTCTTTCTCGATGTACTTGCGATACTCGTCAAGCGTCGTGGCCCCGATGCACTGGATTTCGCCGCGGGAGAGGGCCGGCTTGAGCACGTTCGAGGCGTCGATCGCGCCCTCGGCGCCGCCCGCTCCCACGAGCGTGTGCAGCTCGTCGATGAAGAGGATCGTGTTCTTGGCGCGGCGGACTTCGTTCATCACCGCCTTGATCCGTTCTTCGAACTGGCCGCGATACTTCGTCCCGGCGACCATCATCGCCAGGTCCAACACCACGATGCGGCGGTCGGCCAGCAATTCGGGCACGTCGCCGTTGACCACCCGCTGGGCGAAACCTTCGACGATGGCCGTCTTGCCCACGCCCGCCTCGCCCAGCAGCACCGGGTTGTTCTTGGTGCGGCGGCTGAGGATTTGCATCGTCCGCTCGATTTCCTTCTCGCGGCCGATGACCGGATCGAGCTTGCCTTGCCGGGCCAATTCCGTCAGGTCGCGGCCGAAGCTGTCCAAAGCGGGGGTTTTCGACTTGCCCGACCGCGGCGACTCGCCAGCTTGGCTCTGCTGGCCGCTGCCGCTGGGCCCCACGCCGGCCCGCTCGGAGCCTTCGGCCCCTTCCATGCCATGCCCCAACAAGCTCAGCACCTCCTCGCGGACCTCTTCCAATTTAAGGCCGAGGTTCATCAGCACCTGCGCGGCCACGCCTTCCTGCTCGCGCAACAGGCCCAGCAGGATGTGCTCGGTGCCGACGTAATTGTGGCCCAGATTGCGGGCCTCCTCCATCGAATACTCGATCACTTTCTTGGCGCGGGGCGTCTGCGGCAGCTTCCCCATGGTCACCATGTCGGGGCCGCTTTGCACGAGTTTCTCCACCTCGAGGCGGATCTTGCGGAGATCGACCTCCAGATTCTTCAGCACGTTGGCGGCCACGCCGCTGCCTTCTTTGATCAGCCCCAGCAGGATGTGCTCGGTGCCGATGTATTCGTGATTGAACCGCTGGGCCTCCTGGTTTGCCAGTTGCATCACCTTTCGGGCGCGGTCGGTGAATCGTTCGTACATTCAATTATCTCCCTTGCTCTCATGTTCCGAATTCACGGATGTAATGGTACTCTGGCGAGCCTCCATGAGCAACTCTCCCTCACGATGGATCTCCGCAGCCCAGCGGTGGGCGCCGTCAAGCCGTACGAGTAGATTGAGTTGATGAGTCGCATCGTCGAACCGCTTGGCGTGTCGCAAAAGCGTGGCCATCATGAGCCTCGCCTCCAGGTCGTGCTCGTCGCGGCGCACCAGCAAATTCAACTTTCTTTCGGCTTCGAACCAGTTTCCTTTCAAGTAATCCTGCAGTGCCTCTTCAAAGACCTTCCCAGTGGTTTTCGCGGAGACCGCCGCTTGCCGCCGGTCGGTCCAGGCCCAATAACCGGCAGATAGGCTCCAGGCCGCTCCGAGCGAAACCCAACATATTATACGCAGCCCGGGGGTGAGGAAGTCGTTCCAAAACCAGGTTCCCAGCAGAACCGCATTCAACAAAGCTGCCGCTGCAACGGCAACCGCCAAGGCGGCCCAATTCCCGTCGCGAGCCAACTGCGGTAATCCCGGCCACAAGTAGGCCGGCCACGGCATCCTGCGCATCGGCCTTCGCGTCCCTGACAATAGCCTAAGTCTACCAACACCCCGAACCAACGGGGCAATTGCCACCGAATTGTAGCTTCGAAAACATAACGAATCAAGGTAACTAACCGAAAGAGGCAATGGCACTTAGGGCAAAGCGAGGGCTGGGTAAGGAGTTGCCCTTGCTTGCCCTGCGGGTTAGCATGGCGCGATCTACGCCGTAATTGCGCTCGTCGTCCCGGCCGGGACTACGAGCGCGCTCCAAGAATACGTTGGTCCGTTATGACTCTCCAGCATTTTTCCGGCCAAATGGCCCTACTCAGAATCCTCGACGCGGCCGCCAATCGCACGCGGGAAGGGCTGCGGGTAATCGAAGATTGGGCCCGCTTCGCCTTGGATGATGCCCATCTGACAGGGTGCCTGAAGCAAATTCGTCACGATCTGGCCGCGGCCCTGACGTGTATTCCGTGGGACCAACGCCTGGCCGCCCGGGAAACTCAGGCCGACGTTGGGACCGACATTACCACCCCTTCGGAGCATAACCGGGAGGAGATCTCGACTGTTCTGACCGCAAACTTCCTCCGGGTCCAAGAGGGCTTGCGGAGCCTCGAAGAATACGTAAAAATAATTAACCCTACCGTAGGAGGGACGATTGAACAGCTTCGCTATCGGACCTACACGGTTCAGCGCGCGATCGGCGCGACGCGCATCGGTCTGGAGCGATTGGCCGCCGCCCGGCTTTACGTCTTGCTGGATGGGCGGTCGTCGGTCGAGGAGTTCCAGCGGCTGGCACAGGGGCTGATCGAGGCTGGGGTGGATGTCCTCCAGTTGCGCGACAAGCGCCTGGGCGACCGCGAGCTCATCGACCGGGCCCGTCGGCTGCGGCGATTGACGCAGGGCACCTCGACACGGTTGATCGTCAATGATCGGCCCGATCTGGCCGCCTTGACCCAGGCCGACGGCGTGCACGTGGGCCAGGACGAGCTATCCGTGAAGGATGCACGATCGATCATCGGGCCGGCGGCATTGATCGGCGTATCGACCCATTCCATCGAGCAGGCGCGGCAGGCGGTTCTCGACGGGGCGAGTTACATCGGCGTCGGGCCAACGTTTCCTTCCGGCACGAAGCAGTTCGAACGGTTCTCGGGAGTCGAGCTATTGCGGGCGGTGGCCGCAGAGATTCGTTTGCCGGCCTTTGCCATTGGAGGTATTACACGGGAGAATCTGGATCAAGTAAAATCAGCAGGATTCAAGCGCGTGGCCATCAGCGGGGCGATCACCGAAGCCGAAGATCCCGTTCAGGCTGCGAGAGAGATCAAGGCCGAACTCTCCACAGAAAAATAAGAAACAGAAACTTGGTTTGATCTTCCGAACCGATGCTCTACGAAGTGGAACTCAAATTCCCCGTGCCCGATCTGCTGGCCTTTTCCCGGAAATTGGTGGATCAATCCATTCCCATTTTTCCCGCTAAGGAAGAAATTGATCTTTACTTCGCCCATCCCGCGCGGGATTTCGCGCAAACCGACGAGGCCCTGCGCCTCCGACGCAAGGGCGATGCGAACTACATCACTTACAAAGGCCCGAAAATCGATGCCACGACCAAGACCCGCCGCGAGATCGAACTTTCGCTCGCGCCGGGGCCGGAATCGTTGGCCTCTTGGACCGCACTGTTGGTAGCCGTCGGTTTCCGGCCGGTGGCCGAAGTCCGCAAATCCCGCCGCAAGGCCACCATTCCTTGGCAAGGCCATCGCGTGGAAGCCTGCTTGGACAACGTTGACGGCGTCGGCACGTTCGTTGAGTTTGAGTTGGTAGCCGACGAAAGCGAGCTCGACGCGGCCAGGGCGTGCATCCAATCGCTGGCCCAGTCGTTCGGCCTGACCCAAGGCGAGCGGCGAAGCTATCTGGAAATCCTCTTGGAGGGGAAATAGACATGTATCTTGGCATTGAAATCGGCGCTACGAAACTGCAATTGGCGGTCGGTCCTGGCGACGGTTCGCCGTTTGTCGACTTCCGCCGCGCGGAAATCCGCCTTGAAGAAGGGGCGGGAGGAATTCTCCGCCAGATCGCGACCATCGGACGTGAGTTGATCGAGCGCCACCAGCCGCGGGCCATCGGCATCGGCTTTGGCGGGCCGGTCGATGCAGAGGCCGGACGCACGATCATCAGCCACCAGGTCGAGGGCTGGACCGACTTCGCGTTGGTCGACTGGTGCCACGAGACGTTGGGGCTGCCGACCGGCCTGTCCAACGATTCCGATGCCGCCGGCCTGGCCGAGGCCCTGTTCGGAGCGGGCCGCGGCCATCGCGTCGTCTTCTATAGCAACGTCGGCAGCGGCATCGGCGGCGCCCTGGTGATCGACGGTCGCGTCTACTGCGGTGGTCACGGGATCGCCTCCGAGATCGGCCACTTGCGGCCCGGGTTGGACGCCGTCGATCCGCACGCGACGGTCGAGTCGCTGGCCAGTGGCTTCGGCATCGCCGCGGCCGGACGGGCCTGGTTGGCCGGGGAGAATCTCCACGATCCGGCGGCCGCCGATCTCCTGGCCCGTTGCGGCGGCCGGGTCGATCAACTCAGTGGCCGAATGCTCGTGGACGCCGCTGCTGCCGGCAATGCAGCCGCACAGGGGATCTTCGCGCATGCCCTGCAAGCGTTCGGTTGGGCAATCGCGCAGTTGATCACGCTTGTGGCCCCGCAGGTGGTGGTGATCGGCGGCGGTGTGCCGCTGAGCGGGCGAGACGATGTTCTTCGCGCCGCTGCGCCGTGAAGTGGCCCGCTATGTCTTCCCGCCGCTGGCGCATGCCTATTCGATCGTTCCGGCTGGGCTAGGCGAGGAAGTCGTTGTGCACGGGGCGCTGGCGGTAGCGAAAGGGCTATGAGTCGTGATCGTTGGCCCGATCGTATGGAGTCGCATGGGCCTCGCTTAAGGCTGCCATACGATCAATATGGCAAGCAACTGAAGGAGCCGCTGCAGCCGATGCTCCGTGGTTGGGCGGCGGTGCTGGAACTCTACGGACTTCGCTAAGCCCCCTTACGGTAGAATCTGTTAACGCTGCACTTCCTTCCGAATCTGCTCCAGAAGTTTCCGCGTGCCGTGCCGGTCGCACCAGCTTTCGATGTAAGGCCAGTCGAGCATTTCGCCCTGCGCTGCAATGACGGTGCTGGCGTCGACAAGATCCTTCCTTCGGCCTGCCAAGTGACCCCAGCGCAGTTTCGTGATCACGGCATCTTCGGCCGTGGCGATCCACACGCGACGGTTTTCCCATTCGACTTCTTGTCGTCGCCGAAATCGCTCTTGGTCGTGCGGATCGTCACTCCAACTGAATAACTCGACGATAAAGCCTTCGGGCTCGGCCTTAAGCACGAGCTTTTTGGTGCCCGTCACGCTTTCAAACCCAAACTGCGGGTCGAGCCGCAGCTCAGGGCAGGAACTTGCAACCACGCGTGCCGCGTCGCCGACACTTGTTTGGATTACAATGTCGGCGTCTTTTGTCGCGCGGGGGACCGAATGAAAGTTAGTCGAAAGCGAACCGACCAACATGTACGAGATGCCATGCTCGTTAAGGACATCGACTACCCGAAGCGAAATCTCTTCTGAAGTCATGGTATCGCCTCGAAGCGGCGAATCCGCTCCAGCCGCTCACGGCGGATACGGCGTGCCTCCTCGTCGCTAATGCCCGGGAACTGGCTCTTGATGCCAGCCAACATGCGGCGCATTGCCGCGTCGAATAACTGCAAGCTGTCTGTCATCTTCTTGCCGCCCGGGACATTCTTGAATCGCTCGACCTCTTCCCAAAAACTATCGTCCATAGCCACTCCTTTCCCGACATTATAACCCCAGCACGTCCCCCATCCCATACAGCCCCGCCGGTTTTCCGGCAAGGAACTTGGCGGCGGCCAAGGCCCCTTGCGCGTAGCAGTCGCGATTGCTGGCTCGCACGGTCAGTTCGAGCGTCTCGCCGAGCATGGCGAAGACGATCGTGTGCTCGCCCGGATTGTCGCCGACGCGGATGGCGTGGAAGCCGATCTCGTGATGCGGCCGCTTGCCGGGACGGCCACTGCGGCCGTGAACCTGCCGTGTATGCCCCATCTGCCGGGCGATGATCTCGCCGAACTTCAAGGCCGTGCCGCTAGGCGAGTCTTCCTTGAAACGATGATGCCGTTCGAGAATCTCCACGTCGGCATCCTTGTCAGCCAGGACTTTGCCGGCCAGGTCGCAAAGCTTCATCGTGAGATTCACCGCCATGCTCATGCTCGGCGACCAGAGCAGCGGGATTTCCTTCGCGACGGCACGGATCCGCTCGATCTGCTCGGGCTCGAAACCGGTCGTGGCCAGCACCAGCGGCAGCTTGTTCTGCCGGCACGTCTCGAGGATTGCTTCGGCTGCCTTGGGGACCGAGAAATCGATGACCACGTCGACCGGCACGAGCAGTTCAGCCGCCAGGGGCACGCCCAAGGCCCCGGCGCCGGCGACGAGGCCGGCGTCGTCGCCCAAAAGGGCGTTGTCCGGCGATTCCAACGCTGCGGCCACCGTCAATTGGGGATCGGCGGCGCCCAAGGCGATCAGGCGGCGGCCCATGCGGCCGGCCGCGCCGTGAATGGCTATGCGAATGGAAGACATCCTAACTCCTGACTTCTAACTTCTCTCTTCAATCACCTTCACGATCTCGCCCAGATCGTTCTTCACCTGCACTGCCCGATTGGCGAACCGGGCATGCTCCACGCCTCGGCTGCGAAGCACTTCGTCGAAATACTGGGGATCGTGCGTGTGATAGGCGACCGTGGCGGTCGGGTCCTTGAGTTCGTGGCCGGTGAGAATGCAAACAACACGCTCGTCGGGCGAGATCACGCCTTCTGCGACGAGGATTTTGGCCCCGGCCACACTGGCCGCACTCGCCGGTTCGCAGCCCAGGCCACCCGCGCCGACCTGGGCCTTGGCGTCGAGGATCTCCTGGTCGCTCACCTGGCGGACCACGCCCCGGCACCACTCCAAGGCCCGCAGGCACTTGTGCAGATTCACCGGCCGATTGATTTCAATGGCGCTGGCGATCGTCGATGCCCTGCGACCGGCCTTCTCCATTTCGCAGAAGTAGCGCTCGATGCGATCCAGGTCCGGCCGGCCGTCATTCCAGCGGACGCCGCCGGTTTCCACCAGGTCGTACAATGTTCTGGCGCCGCGGGCGTTGATCACGGCCAAGCGGGGAATGCGGTCGATCAGGCCCAGTTGATGCAGTTCGTAAAAGGCCTTGCCGAAGGCGCTGGAATTGCCCAGGTTGCCGCCCGGCACGACGAGCCAGTCAGGCACCTGCCAATGCAGGGCTTCGAGCACCCGGTACATGATCGTCTTCTGGCCTTCCAGGCGGAAGGGGTTGACGCTGTTCACCAGGTAGATCCCCAATTCGCGGCTGACTTCCTGCACGCGGGCCATGGCGTCGTCGAAGTCGCCCTGGATTTGCACGGTCAAAGCGCCGTAGTCCAATGCCTGCGACAACTTGCCATAGGAGATCTTGCCCGAACCGATGAAGATCACGGCCCGCATGATTTGCGTTACCGAGGAATACAAGGCCAACGAGGCACTGGTGTTGCCGGTTGAGGCGCAAGCCGCCTTCCTGGCCCCCACAAACCTCGCGTGGCTGAAGGCGGCCGACATGCCGTTGTCTTTGAAGCTGCCCGAGGGATTCATTCCTTCATACTGGAGGTGCAACCGATCCGGCTTCACGCCCACGTAGCGGCCGACGGCGGGCGAGACGTGCAGCAGCGTCTGTCCTTCGCCCACGGTTACACATTGCCCGACGGGCATGAAAGGCAGCAGGTCGTGGAACCGCCAAACGCCGCTAAAACAATGCGGATCGCCGCGCCGGCCCCATTTCTCTTCAAAAACTTTCCAGGAGCGTGGCGGGGTGACCCGCGACCAGTCGTAACTCACGTCGAGCAGACCACCGCAGCGACTACAGGCGACGCGGATCTCACCCACGTCGTACGTCGCACCGCATGCGGGCGAGATGCAACGTTGAAAAGCAGATGGTGTAGGAATTCAAGTGTCCTTTCGCGTTGACTTCTTCAGAAAGGATAACGCCCAGTTCCGGTTTGATCCAGGGGAAACCTAAACAGGAGGGTGGGACAAGATCGCCGACCCGCAAGCGGGTACCCCGGATCTCGTCCGACCCTGCCGCAACCCCTTCTTTGTGGTGGGTTTCGTGTCGGGTCCGCGAATTCTCGGCGTCATAATGCGATTCGTTACCCCAGTTTGACAAGTTTTTCTCCACAATTTACAATAACAAGTCTCGGATTGTGTGACATGCATCCAAGAGGCTCATTGCAAAGTTCGTAACTACATGAGGGATCGATGAATCGAGTTGAACTGAAAGTTTACAAGGATCGGCTATTGGCATTGCGGGCACGAATGACCGGTGATGTGAATCAACTTCACGAGAACTCACTGAGGAAAAGCCGGTCGGAAGCCAACGGCGACCTCTCCAGCATGCCGATCCACATGGCGGACCTTGGGAGCGACAACTATGAGCAGGAGTTTTCGCTCAGTCTGATGGAGAATGAAGGCGCCACCTTGGAGAAGATTCAGGCGTCGCTGGATCGGATCGACGAGGGAACTTACGGGGCCTGCGAGGAGTGCGGGGCGAAGATTCCCAAGACCCGGCTGAACGCAATCCCTTACGCGACATTGTGCGTGAAGTGTGCTTCGCATCAAGAAAGCACCTGAAGCAATCCTGGCTCTCCCAGTTCTGGGTGCGAAAACGGTCAATGTGGGGTGGGCTTCCGCCCTCCAATGTAGTATATTCGTGTTTATAGGAGGCGGGCTAAAGCCCGCCCTACATCCTTTCCCCCGCCGCGCGGCGCAACCGTCAGGGACAGCCATGAGGGCAGTTCCCCTCAACCGATACTTGGTTTTCATTCTGATCGCCGGCGGCGGCTTCGCCGTCGATCTAGCCACGAAGCGCTGGATGTTCGACTGGCTCGGCATGCCTGGAGGCAGGACACATTGGGTCTGGCCCAATGTTTTTGGCTTCCAAACCAGTTTGAATGAGGGCGCCTTGTTCGGCATAGGGCAGGGGAGGGTGTGGTTTTTTTCCTTGCTCTCGATCGGCGCCGCGGCGGCCATTTGCTGGTGGCTGTTCGTCGCTGGGGCCGCCCGGCAATGGGTGCTCACCGTGGCCCTGTCGGGCATTATGGCGGGAGTTCTGGGAAATCTTTATGACCGCGTGGGCCTGCCGGGGCTGGAGTGGCAGGATACCAACGCTTTGCACAGGATCGGCGATCCCGTCTTTGCCGTTCGCGACTGGATTCTGGTGATGATTGGCAAGTGGCCCTGGCCGAATTTCAATCTTGCGGATAGCCTATTGGTCTGCGGCGCGGCGGTCCTGGTGTGGCACGCCTTCTTCCAGAAAGACTTGAAAAACGGCAAGACGGTAGCATGAGTCTCGACACCCATGAGATGACATCCCGCTTGGTCCTGGCCCTGCAAATTGCCCGCGAGGCCGGGAGAATCACGCTGGAGTATTTTCGCCGCGAAGACCTGGAAGTGGAACGCAAGGGCGACGATTCGCCGGTGACGGCGGCGGACCGCCGCGCGGAAGAACATCTTCGCAGTCGCATCGCCGAGGCATTTGCGCACGATGCGGTTGTGGGCGAAGAACTGACCGACCGGCCCGGCAACAGCCCTTTTCGCTGGATTGTCGATCCCATCGACGGCACGAAGTCTTTCATCCACGGCGTGCCGCTTTACGGCACGTTGATCGGCATCGAGCACGAGGGCGAGCCGGTGGCCGGAGTGATTCATATACCGGCCTTGGACGAATGCGTTTATGCTTCGCGGGGCGGCGGGGCCTGGTACGTGCAGGGACAGAAATCGAAGCGGCCGGCCAAAGTCTCCAAGACGGCGCCGTTGGCCCATGGCCTGTTCCTCACCAGCGAAGTGGACAGCTTCGACGAGATCGACCGCCGCGACGTCTACGACCGGCTGCAATCGACGGCCCGGCTCAGCCGCACGTGGGGCGATTGCTACGGTTACTTGATGGTCGCAACTGGGCGGGCCGAATTGATGGTCGATCCCGCGGCCGCCGTTTGGGATCTGGCCCCGCTGCTGCCGATTCTTGAGGAGGCCGGTGGCACTTTTACCGACTGGCAAGGCCGCCGTACCATCCATTCCGGCCAGGGCATTGCCACCAATGGCCTGGTGCTGGATGAAGTTCTGGCAGTCGTGCAAAAATAGTGTACTCGTCAGGCTGAGGGTCATGGATGACGGGAAAGGCGGATGACGACACGAAACTGTGGAGAATAGTACAATGGATGTGTTCCATGAAGCTGTTGTGGTGTTCCGTCGGCTCGCAGAACAGCACTTACGCTCGATGGCAACGTGTTTAAGTATCGATAATAGTTAGGAGGCCGCCTATGGCGTACCAGTTTCCACCCGATCTCCAGCAGCTTATCCATGAGGCAGTGGCGTTTGGTAACTATCCCACGGAAGACGATCTTCTGCGGGACGCGCTTCACGCGCTTATCCAACGGAAGGAAGACATTGCCGCAATTCAAGCGGGGGTCGCCGATATGAACGCGGGGCGGCTTCGACCCATCAGCGAAGTTGATGCCGAAATCCGAAATAAGCTTGACTTTTCGAGTCGGCAATACTCACCGTGCAGTATTCACGATTCGTCCGGACAAAGTGGTTGTCTTGACAATTCGACACTTAGCGCAAAGTGATCTCGGTCCTGAAGACTTGCCGTGACCGCAGCGCAACAGTAAGGGACGTAGAAGTGAAACGCCACTGGGCACTAGCAGTACTCACCGTCATGGGATTTGCGACATCGTCGTTGGCCGCCTCCACAGAAGATGCCAGGCTCGACGCCTTTTTCCGCCGCTATCTGGACAAGGTCTTCCAGCAGCAGCCCTCAGAGGCCACGACCCTGGGCGACCACCGGTTCGATGCGAAGCTCGAAGACCTGTCGGCCCCATCGCGGGCGAGGTGGATCGAGCGCATCCGGCGGGCATTGGCCGATCTGCCGCGGGAGGTCGATTACATCCGGCTTTCGCGGGCGGGCCAGGTCGATTTCGAGATCTTCAAGCACAGCCTGGAAAAGTCCCTATGGCTGCACGAGAATACGCGGCCCTTCGAAGAAGACCCGCGCACGTACACCGACTACATCAACGGCAGCGTTTATATTCTCCTGACCCAGTCGACGTTGCCCAAGGAGACCAACCTGAGCAACGCGATCGCACGCATGCGGCAGATCCCGCGGCTCGTGGCGGTCGCCCGGCAGACGATTGCCAATCCGCCGCGATCGGTCCTCGAGACGGCCATCGTGCAAAACCGGGGCTCGATCGCTTTCTATAAAAAGGAGATCTTCGAGCTGGCGGGTGAAACACCGCAGAAAGACGCCCTGAAGGAGGCTGCTGAACCGGTCGTCGTCTGCCTGAAGGATTATCAAGACTTCCTCGAAAAGGAAGTCCTTCCGCGAGCCAACGGTCAGTGGCGGCTGGGCAAAGAGAAGTTTGCCAAGAAGCTCGACCTCGAACTCGATGCCCGGTTGACGGCCGAACAGGTGCTGGCCGCCGCCGAGGCCGACTTCATCCGCGTGGAACGCGAACTCTATCTCACCGCCCGGCAACTTTGGGGCCGCTACTATCCGCTCCAGCCGTTGCCGCCGGACAATACGGCCGGGCACCGCGCCACGATTCGTGCAGTCATCAAGGCAGTCGAGAAAGAGCATGGCCGGCCGGAGGACCTCACCCGTGACGCACGGGCCACGGTGGATCGGATCCGCCGCTTCATTCGCGAGCGCAAGATTCTGCGCCTGCCCGATCCCGATCGCTGCCAGGTAATCGAGATGCCGGAGTTCAAGCGGGGCAATTCGACGGCCTACATGGACGCGCCCCCGCCGCTGGACGCCGCCGCCCAGGGTTTTTATGCCGTCAGCCCGCCGCCAAAGGATTGGGATGCGGCACGCGTCCGCAGCCTGCTGGAGGAATACAACCACCACACCCTCCAGGTGTTGACGATCCACGAGGCCTACCCGGGCCACTACGTGCAACTGGAGTACGCCAACCACAATCCGTCGCTGATTCGCCGGGTGTTGGGCTCGGGCGTCTATATCGAGGGCTGGGCGGTCTACTGCGAGCAGATGATGCTCGACCAGGGCTACGGCGACGGCGACCTGGCTCTGCGGCTGATGCAGTTGAAGTTCGAGCTGCGGACGGTGATCAACACCATCCTCGATCACCGGATGCACTGCTCCCAGATGAGCGACGAAGAAGCCTTGTCGCTGCTGGTCGATCAGGCCTACCAATCGGAGGGCGAGGCCCGCTTGAAGATCATCCGCGCCAAGCAAACCTCTTGCCAACTCTCGACGTATTACGTCGGCCGCACGGCGATGTGCCGGCTGCGCGAGGGCATCCAGACGGAAATGGGCGACCGCTTCGACCTGGCCCGCTATCACGAGGCCGTGCTGGACCTGGGATCGGTGCCGGTGAAGTACCTGCCGGAACTCGTGCGCGCGCGGCTGCTGGGGCCGCCGTGAAGTGCTCTCACTCCAATCCGCCTTCCGTCGAAAGGCGAATCAATCCACGGATTCCCACCTGCGAAGCCGCTTGGGCCTTATCGTATTGCCGCCTCTTCCCGGCTGCGGATACAATAGTTGATCATACCTGCGTTTTTGCTGTTGAGGAGTCGTTACGATTTTTGGCGTGCAACCGTCCTGTCGGCTCGCGGCGCTTGTCGTGCTTTCGCTGAGCGTCGCGCTGCAAGCCGCGGTCACCACCGCGGAGGAAAACAAGGCCTCGCTCTGCAAGGCGGCCATCCAGGATGCCGCCCGGCGGGGCGATGCTCTCTGGCAGCAGATCGCCACGGGCGACCCGCGGCCTATTTCCGGTTGCCGCCAATTCCTTGGCTATGCCCTGGCGCTGTGCGAGGCCCGCCTTCATCCCGAGCGGCTCGATCGTCTCTTCGCGCTCACACGGCAAATGCAGGACCAAGACGCGCACGACAAGAATTGGGGAAACTTCCGCTGGTGCTGGCGCGACGCGGGCGTGACCGATGCCAACGCCGTCGAATTCTGCATGCAGGATGCCTTGCTCATCCATATCCGCCATGGCGACTGGCTGCCGCCGGACGCCAGGCGGCAACTTGCCCTCTTGATCCGACTGGGCGTGGAGGGTTGCCTGCGGCATCGCGTGCCGACCGATTACACCAACATCGCGATCTTGAATGCCGGCAACCTGATCGTGCTCGGCGAAGCGCTCGATCGCGCCGACGCCGCCCGGGAGGGCTATCGCCGCTTGGATGCCATCTGCCTGCGGACTGCGGCCTTTGGGGTCCACGAGTTTTGCAGCCCCACCTATTATGGCACGGACCTCAACGGGCTGCTCTTGATTCACGCCTACGCGCGTGGGAGGCGGCAGCGGCAGCAGGCCGAGGCCCTCTTGCAGCTCTTCTGGACCGACATTGCCGCCAACTGGTTTCCCGCGGCCCAACGGCTGGGCGGCTGCCATAGCCGCAGCTACGATTATCTGCGTGGCTTGGGCGGCCTGGACTGGCATCTTTGGATTCACGGTTGGCTGGAATCGCCGTCGGCCGGCAGCGCGGAACGCCGCGAGCCGTGGACCGACGAGTGGTCTCCGCCGCCGTCGCTCGAGGAAATGGCCTGTCGGCAGGTACCCCGCTGGGTTCGCCAGCACTGGGGAATTCTCCCCGCCGAATCCCGCAGCCACATGCTGTATCGCGACATCGCGCTCTCGTGCTGTGGCGCACCCTATGGCAATCAGGATTCAACGCTGGTCGTCGATCTGCCGGGCAGCCGCGATCAGGCCCGCTGCTACTTCATTGCCGACGGCCGCGAGGATCCCTACGGCCAGAAGAAGCTGGAGACCGGCGCCGCCCGGCACCCCAAGGCCGTGCACATGCTGCCCTTCTGGGCGGGGGCACAAAGTCTTGCGACGCATTGGGGCTGGTGATCTATCGCGGTCGCGACCTGGCGGGCGCGGAAGTGACGCGCGTGCAAAGCCATTTCGTGTTTCGTCGGCCTGACGCGATCTGGCTCAAAGGCCGGCCGCTGATCATGCCCAGGGGAACCGCGGCGAAGCCGGCCGATGTGCCGATTACTGACGGTCACCTCGCGCTCCGCTATGGCAGCGCGGCGGTCGGCGTCTGCGCCAGATCGTTTTGCTGGCAGGATTCTGACAATGCGAAACTCGTGGACGACGGCAACGGCTGGAATTGCCTGCGATTGACGATCGATCACGGCCGCCGCTCCGACTTGGAAAAGGTCCCGGCGAACCAAGTAGTCGCGGCTGCCGCTCTCTGGGTCCGCGTGGGAAGCGGATTGAAACGTGATTCCGATTTTGACGCCTGGCGAGTCGAGTTCGAAGAGGATCGCCTTGGCACTGGCTGGGAAGAGTCAACCGAAAGGTTTATCGTTAGTCTACTTAGAGCTAAAGGAAAAGAGGCGACGCTTCTTATCGACGCCAAAACGCCCGGTAGCGCCTCGAGCCGGGTGCATATTGTGCCCCAGCCCTACCAAGGCGTGCTCGAAGTCGATGGTAAGGAAGTTGGCCTGCCGCTGTTGGCGGCGGTCGAACCGCTGGTTTCACGGCCGGCGGGAAAAGGTCCGCTGTGCTGCATGAGTGTGCCTGCCGGGAAGGCATTCTTCTGGGAGGCCGAGTCGGGGCTGGTCCTGCCTGGCATGGCCATTGGAGAAGATTCCCAGGCATCCGGCGGCCACTATGTCGGGCAGGAGCCGTCGCCCCTCGGCCAGCCCAGCGGCAGCGTCACTTTCTCGTTGGCGATCGAGAAGACGGCACGCTATTGGCTTTGGGCCCGCGTGAGATCAGCCGACGCGGGTCGTGGCAGATTCTCCTTGCAGGTAATTGGCGAGGACGGGGCCGTCATGCCGGCGATTAGCTGGCTCCTGCGGTCTCCAGGCGGCTGGCAGTGGCAGCCGCTTCAGTTCGAGGGAGACAATTCGCCCGCCGGACTGGATTTATCGAAAGGCATCTACCACATTCATTTACAGACCCGGCAATCGGGCACGATGATCGACCGGCTCATGCTGACCGCCGACCCGAAAGAAAGGCCATAGATGTTGCATATTCTATCCAAATTCACACGTTCTCCATTCGGTGGCACATGCAAATAATCATACGGTGGGACCAGATCCGGGGTGCCCACAAGCGGGTGCCGCGGATTTGGTCCCACCGTACGACCCTTTATTCGCTACAATCCTAAAAGTCTGCCTAATCTTCACCGTGCGAATTGGCCGAATTCCTCCGTAGGTCCCGCGAAGGACGTGTTTGCACCCATGTCGCGGGCCTTTGAAGTCGAATCCCGTAGAGACGAAGGAGGCCGAGCATGAGACGGTTCACGATCGCGATTTGCACATGTTGGCTTAGCATGGCCGGGATTGCGGCGGCACAGCCGCTGGCAGGCTTTGCCGGCGGGGAGGATGCGAAGTCCCCACCCGTGAATACTGTAATCTTGCCAACTAGGAGCGGTGATATCTTGCCCCCGGTGCCGCCAGTCGCATCGCCCGGCGAGTACCAAGTCAGCCGTGAGGCCCGGGCGCATGAGCAGTATCTGCTTCAGTCGCAGGCCCAGGCGGAGTCGGTCCACCGCGCCGCGGTCGCCCGTGCCGAGCAACGCACGCGGCGGTTGGAATCGCAGCGGTGGTTCGGCATTTCCAACACGCGTCCCACCGCCGGCGTCGATCCCATTGATGGCGACTACTCGCCCGGTTGGGTCTCGAACTATCCGTTCTATCCGTTCCGCTGGGTGGGAAGCGGCGAGCCCTGGGGCTTCGTCGAAGGCCAGTAAGCCCTCGCGGAAGATTGGCGCGGTGGACTTGTCGGATACTGCCGAGTCCGTCCAGTTTGCAGGGGACGGACTCGGAGGTCCATCCCACCGACCTGGCGGCGAGCAGCTTGTCTCCCGCCGCCCGCCTGATTTACTTGGAGGGCGTCCGCTTGGGCTTGGGGCGGTCGGGCTTGCGCACGCTGAGGTAACTGGCAACTTTGTCGCCGAGCTGAAAGAACTTGGCGCTGATCTCCTTGTATTCCTCGTTGGGGTATCGAATCTTCTCGTCGAGATTCAAATAAGGCATCAGCAGTTCCATGCCCGTCTTGGCCGTTTCTTTGTTATTGGTTTTTTGCGCCATCTTCAAAAGACAGTCGACTTCGCAGTAGATCACCTCGTACTTAGGGTCGAGCTTCATGCCTGGGGGGGGCTTGACGCGCTCCAGCCACTTCCGCAAGTTGTCCCAGGCGGCGACGGCATTGTCGTATTTGGACGGGTCCTTGGCGGCCCACGTCGTGAGAATCTTGGCCTTCGAGATACGCAGATCTAGTTTGCGGGGATAGGTTTGCAGCAACTGTTCGATCAGATCCAGGGCCTCATCGTACTTGCCCTGTTCGGCGAGGAGCTGCGCTCCCAGGGATTGCAGGGCCGGTTTGGCATCCTTGATTTGTTGGTCGAAATCCTTGTCGTTGAACGACTTGTCGATGATTCTCTTGATCAGCGCCGCGGCCGCCGACTTGGCATCATCGGTGCCCAGGTTGCTGGAGGTCTTCACGATCCAGATCATCTCGCTGGGCAAGAGATGCTCTCGCTTGGATATGTCGATGAGGACCTTCTGCTGCAGCGCGGTGAGCGCGCTGAGTTTTGCGGCGCCCGCGTTTTGCTCGGCGAGATCGCCTGACGTGCTTTCCGCCAAGGCATTCTTGCGGAGTCTTTCCAGGCCCACGGCGAAACTCATGACCGCGCGATTGATCTGCCCTTGATCGGGCGCCAACTCCAGGAACTTGCCGCCGACCGACGCGGCGTTCTCCACGTCGCCCAATTTCAGGCAGGCCTGGCCGGCCCCGGTGAAGATTCGCAGCGCGGTTTCGTCAAACGCCTTGTTGGAGTCTTTGATGATCTCGTCCAGCAAGGGCTTGTAAAGTTCCCAGGCCTTTTTGAAGTCCTCGCCTTCGCTGTAGATTTCGGCCAGCAACAACTGGGATTCGCGAAGGGCCTCGGGGATCGCGGCGTTCTCCACTCGGCCCTTGGCCAGTTCATTGACCGCCTTCTCGATGAAGTCCAGGGCCAGTCTGCGGTGTTCATCGCGATTGACCTTGGCTTTGTCGAATGCCGCCAACGCGGCCTTGTCGATTTGGGCCCTCTTTGCTTTCTCGGCCCTCATCCGCTCTTCCTCGGGTTCAAGCTGCTTCTTGGCCATCTTGTACTTGTACCAATGCGCGAAACCCATCACCGTCAGGGCCCTGGGATACTCCCTCGAGGCGGGGTTGATCTCGCTCAAGATCTTGTCGGCCTCGGCCATTTTTGCCTGGGCCTGGGCCAGCCGGCTCGCCTTCTCGGCGGCGCTAGCAGCTTCCGCAGCACTCTCCTCAGCGAGATTTGCCTGCCCCAGCGCGAGTCGCATCAGTACGATCCGCGCGGCGTCGCCTTCTTCCTTGGCGGCCCAATGATTGAGGATGAACTGGGCGGTGGTGGAGAGCTTCTTGAGCATCTCGCCCTTGGCCGTTTTCTCGGCATCGGTCTTCTCGGCTGCCCCCAGGTACTGGTAGTATTGCACATTCAGCAGGAAAACGGTGACCCCCGGAGCGGCCTTGGTTTGCAGGAAGTCGGGCACTTTCCCGGCTTTCTTGGCCATGGCCATGGCCTCCTCGATCTTGCCCTGCCGATAAAGCTGCGCGCCTAAGTTGTGGTAGCAGGCGACGAGCGTATTTTCCACGGCGGCCAGACGCGCTTTGTCGGTCTTGGGGCCAGCGGCCGAAAGGGCCTTTTCGTAGCACTCTGCGGCCTCTTTCCAATTCTGATTACCGACGGCCGCATCGCCGTCGATCACGGCGTAATCGAAACCCTCTTCCAGCGTGCCTTTGGGGTTGAGTTGGCGGAGGAGCTTGATAGCCTGCTCCTGCCAGGGACTAGGGGTCTTGGCCATCTCGCCCAGCAAGCGGAGGGCCTCGGCCGTGGCCGTCTTCTGATAGGCTGGATCCTTGGACTGCTGGGCGAAGTCCAGCCAATGCTTGGCATATTCCAAGGTCAATGCCTGGAAACCCGAGCACCTTTCGGAGTTTGCCTTGTGCGAGACCCGCCACTTCTTGACTTCCTCCAGATAGTCCTTCTTGTTCAGTTGATAGAGCACCTGGAGATAATAGTGCTCGACGTCGGCGAAGAATCCCTCCAGGCCGGTCTTGGCGGCCTTTGCCCCCCTCCCAGTCGGCTTGCTGTCTGGTTCCTCAACGTTGGTTCGGTCGAATGCAAGCACTTCCTCGAAGACGGCCCTGGACTCGTTGTACTGGCCCAGTTCCTGGAGGATCCGGGCGTGAAAGAAGTGGGCACGGCAGGCGAGAAAGGCCTTGCCGGGATCGTCATAGGCCTCACGGTACGCCTGGTAAATGGCGTCGAAGTCCTTGGTCGACTTGGTCAGCGCGGCGGTCCGTTGCGAACTATCCTCCAAGGTCTGCGCCAGGTAGAAATCGATCATGGCCACAGTCGAACGGTTCTCGCCGACCATGACCTCGACGTCCCTGATCTGGCGAATTTCCCTCGGCGGCGCGTTCCGCCGCAGCGGGGTCAGCCGTTTGAGCATATTGGTCGAGGCCTTTAGGGCCTCCATAAACCGCGGCCGGATTTCTTCGAAGATCTTGCGGGCCTCGGCCAGGAGTTTGGCCTTTTCCGCCTTGTCGGACGCGTAGGTCGCCAACAGCACGTCGGTCTGGGCCTTTTCGGCCTGCTCTAACGACCAGACGGCCGCCTCCTGGATCGCCTCCGGCCGAGTGGGGTTGGCCTTGATGAACCGCTCGAGCAGGGCCTTGGACTCCTCGGTCCATTGCTTGGCCTGCTCATTGTTATAGGCCTGCTTGGCCGCGTCCTTCTTGCTTCGCGACATCTCAAGGTCCCAAAGGTCCAAGATTTCCTTTGGGGCGTTGGGATCGGCCTTGATCCGATCGAGATAGTCGATCGCCACGTCGGAGTAGCCCGCCTTCTGCAATAGATGCAAGAATTCCAGCGGATCATCCTTGGCCGTTGCCGGGCTGACGGTCAAGGCGGAGAGAATTGCCAGGACACTGAACAGGGTGCAAGTGATTCTCATGGCAGTCAACGTTTCATGGGGAGGAAAAGGCTGGCTCTGGGCACGTAGGCTGGGCTGTAGCCCGCCTCTCTAAAATAGTTTATAGTGGCGGACTAAAGTCCACCCTACACTTATCCAAAAAACGGGTTGTCGGGAACAAAAAATCCCTCCGGCAACGCGGCAAGCCCGACGAGGGGATTGCCGCATTGCGGAAGGGACAGACTTACACACGCACGGACGTCCGCGGCGACCCTCACCTCGCGTCATTCGTGTCGCCGGCGTCGCCCTTGTCGTTCTGGGCCTTCTTGGCGGCCGGTTTCTTGGCGGCCGGTTTCTTGGACTTGTCATCGGGGCCCGCCGCGTCGGCCTTACCGGCCGCGTCGGGCTTGCCGGCTGGGGCGGCAGCGCCCCCACCGCCGACATCTCCTCCACCCGCCGCTTCCGCCTTGAACAAGGGCAGATAGCGGTAGTAGATTTCCAGGGTCAGGCAGGACAGGGCGGTCTGCATAACTCTACCGCCACGCTGACCCCAAAGGTCTTTCTCCGGCGCCCAACTGCCGTTGGCGCACTGATCCACGTTGCGGACCTGGCTATGGACCAGCAAATCGCGCATCTTGCGATTCCAGGTGTCCCACTCGTAGCCGCTCATATTGTGCATGACCTGCGTCGCGTAGTACCAATAGTAGATGTTGGACATCCCTTGGTCAGGCAAGTTCTTCATCAAATAGTCCATGCCGCCGATGAGCATGGGATTGTCGCGCTTGGCGCCAAGGTACTGGCGGCAGAGCAGGCCGACCGCAGTCATCGTGTTCACTGGCGGCTGCTGGGGCTGGTAGGAATATTCGGTGCCATCGTGTACGGCCACGGAATCCAGCCACTTGCTGGTACCGGCGAAGGCCGAACCGGTGGATTGCCCCCCGCCGATGTCTAGGCCGGCCATGTGAGCGCTTTTCAAGGCCATCAATTGCCAGCCGACCACGGAAGTGTCGCCGGCGTCCCCAGGATTGTACCGCCAGCCGCCGTCGGCCGCGTTCTGGGCTTTGAGGATGTAATTCACGGCCCCCTGCGCCGCGTGACCGACTTCCTTATCGGCGGTGAGCCCGTAGGCCTCGCAAAGCGCGATGGTGGCCAGACCGTGCGAATACATCGGCTGCTGCGCGCCCTTGGCCAGATTGCCATCGGGCTGTTGATTCTTGATGAGCCACGCGATGCCTTTGTAGACGGTGTCTTTGTACGGGCCTTTGGACTTGTGCGTTTGCCCCGCCGCCAGGAAGGGCAGGAGGCCCATGGCCGTTGCCCCGGCATCGGCCGGAATGTCGCTGGTGCCGGTGCAGCTCCTGTCCCCAGGCTTGCACTGCGCGACATAGGTTTTCAGGCTCCATTTGCCGGTCGCGTAATCCTGGTGATTCTTCAGCCAGACCAGGGCGGCAGTCACCGCCCGTTCGGTGTGTTTGGTACCGCCACCGGTGGCCAGCATTTTTTCCCGGTGCCCGCTGCCGCGCCCGCCGAAGCCTGTGCCGTCGCCGCCGCTGCCGAAGTTCTTGCCCGTGCCCAGCCCCATGCCTATGCCCTGGGCGCCGGCCACCTTGGGACCGGGGCCGAAAGCCATTGCCCCACCGCCGCCGCTGGCCCCAAGGTCCTTGGAACCGTTCACGGTGCCGCCGCCTTTGTGCTCAAACTTGTCGCTGGCGTCGTTCCACTCCGCCTCCTGGGCCTCGTGGCCGGGCTTTTCCAGCGTGGGATCCACATCCAATTCCGGCGGCGGCTTGTCTTCGATGTCGCCGATGTCGACGGCGTCGTACTTCTCGGGCTCCTTCTTGTCCACATCCTGGTTTTCCTTGGCCTCCAGAACGGGCCCGTCACCTTGATTGCTCTGGCTGCTCATGTTCGGCAGCAGCAACAGGACCGATAGCGCGAGGAGGTGAAAACTGAAACTGCCCGCATACCAGACCAGTTCCGTCCGCACCCAGTCCATAAAGCGTTCGGACAGGGTTTCTTCCTGGAATTGATCTTCATCCTCGATTGGCAACGGGGTGTTCACGGTTTCTGCCATAGCGATCACCTTTTCGATTAAATCGTGCTTCCTGATTGAATGTTAATCATCCCCCACTCGGGTTATCACTGCCTCCGGGACCGGAATCGCCATTTCCATTGTTGGCCCCGTGCCCATTACTAGATTCGTCGTTTTCCCAAATAATATTCCCGGACCACCGGCGGCTGAAACGGTCGTCCAGCGCCGCTCCGTCGCTGGGGGCAGTCGTCTCCGGCACCGGCTCTAAGGTTAACCTACCCGACTGGGCATGGTCAAGCCAGTTGTCGACCGAAGGGGCCTCGGGATCGAGGCTCGCGCCGGGAACGATAGCCGGCAAGGCAGGCCGCCGCGACCTTCGCGTGGTCAGCATTACCCACCCGACGATCACCACCGTGGCCACTGACCCGATCGCAACGAGTAGCCAAATGGGGGCCTTTTCATCGGCTACCACCTGTGAGGGTACCCATTTCAATCGTCCCAGGATCAAGGGCGCCTTCAAGATCACGGGTCTCCTCCCCGTTCGTTCGGCCTCCAACTGCTCTCCCCGGGAAATATAGCCCTGAAGCTTGAAGAAATACCCCACCAATCTGGCCTCTTCGTCAACCGACAGGCCGATGGGCATGCCTTCGGGAAGATCGGTGACGACCCCGATATAGAGGTTGGATCCACCTTCCTTTGTAAATCCGCGTACCTCATAAAGAGGATGACCCTCGTCCGTAGTTGTCGGTTTCGTAATGCCCTTCTTAGGCGGTTCGGTGTAGCGGACAATCTGCTTCACGTTCAACTTCAGGTCAACGATTTGCAGACGCATCGAATCGGGCGTCTTGCGGAAATCGCTATAGAACACGTCTCTCTTTGCCCGCTTTTGCAAGAGCTCGAGAGACTGGTGGTCGACCCAGCTCAGAACCTGGAAATAGGCCGCCATGTCGCCTTTGGTCATTTCTATTGTGCCGTCCTTGATGGTCGCAACGCACTGATCGAGTTCCACCTGCCCGGTTTCATCGAGATCGAGGTCGGTGGGGCCGGTGGCAGTCAATTCCCCCGCAGCCGTGGACGAGTCTTTCGGGTGCGGGCCTTCACCGGCAGCGCGCTGCGCAACGGCAGGAGCGGGCGGCTGCGGTCCGGCGGCAGGCGTTTTCCCCGAGTCGATAGCCTTCTGGCCGGGGATCGGCTGTACAACCGGTCGCCCTCCGCTGGAAGCCGGATTAGGGGTGGGGGCTGGCTGATTCTTTCCTGCGGAAAACGCCGAGTCGGCCGGCCGACTGGCGGACGGCTGCTTACTCTCGCCCGACATCGTCTCCCCAACGACCTGAACCTCGTCGTTGTCGCGAGCGAACCAACCCCAGGTATTGGGATCGCGGAGTCGCACAAAAATCAGGCCCATGATCGCCAGCATGAGCATCATGGTAAACATGCGTGACATCGGCATGTCACGGTGAACCTGCCTGCAACGCTCCTTCAATGTCTGGCGCATGGTCTCTTGCCAATCCGTTAATTATTCAAGTGCCCTTACTTGCCCGGATCTTCCCCTAACGATATGAAACTTATGGAGGGCAATTTATCTTCTTTGATGGTCGAGAACTGGGCGCAGAGGTCCGCCACTTTCATAACCGTTTCCCAGGGCAAGGTAGGGCTCGCCTGAACGACCAACTGTTCATAGTTGCCCATGGCTTTCTGGTCGCCGGAGTCGCCCGCGTCCTTCGCGCGGAAAAACATGCGGAGCTTGTCTTTCAAGGATTCGAAGGGAATGTTCTCCAAGGGCGGGACGCTCGGATCGCCGATCTGCACGGTGGCCAGTCTTCCATCGCCATTCTCATCCAGCAAGTTGATGATGACCGATTTGGTCGGTTTGATGTCTTTGGCGTCCTTGGTTTCATCCGCGCCGGCGTTCTGCGCACCACCCCCCAAGACAATCTTGGCGGGCGGCAGCTTCAGGTAAATCTGGTCCTCGCCCGGGGGCGGCTTGAAGGTAAGCACGAAAAACGCCAGCAACTGGAACGCCATGTCGAGCATGGCGGTCACGTTCAGTTCCACATCTTCGTTCGAGCTGCGTCTGGTCATGATAGCTTCGCTGAACCTTAGAACCCCTAACACAACCGGACTTTTTCAGGTTATTTCAGGGGGGGCAAAATAGGGTTGTCTTCGGGGTTCTCAGTCGGTGACTTTGTGCATGGTCTTCAAGGCGAATTTGCGATATCCAAGTTCCTGGCACTTGGTAATGATGTAGCTTACGGCCCCGAAACGGCAGGTCGTGTCAGCGCGGACCACCACGGTGTCGGGGAGTTCTTTTCCTTCGTGGACGATTTCGTCCTCGGTCAGGTTTGCAGCCAAGCGGCTCTCAAAGGCTTCCTGTTTCAGGTACTGCTCAATACTGAGTATGTCTTTATCGCGGGGTTGTTTGGCAAGCAAGCGCCGGTAAACGCTCAGGCACGTCTGACCGTTGGTAATAACCCCGTGCAGCCCCAGGCTCTCTTCGTGTTGAGGGTTGAGATCGCATACCAATTTCGTATCGATGAGCTTCTTATCGTCATTGTACACCCGCTGGAGGGTTGCCAGACCGTCGCAGCCGGCATGCGGGCACTTGGTGGCGACCTCCACGTTGAGCACGAGGAATTTCGAATGCTTGTCCTCCTCGCGCAGCGGCTTGGCGGAGGCGAGCACTGGCAACTGCAGAGACAAATCGAGCTCGGCCGCCTTGAAATTGAGCACCAACATGAAGAAGGTGATCAACTGGAACACCATATCCAGGATCGGGGTCAGATTCGGCTCGGCCTTGGGGCCGCCACCAGGAAGGGAACCGGACATCGGCGTTTAGTCTCCTCCTATACCTTGGCTCGCGCCGCGGGGGCCGCCGCCGGCTTGCCGCGGGCAGCCTGGGCAAAGTGCCGCAGGAATTCGTCGGCACGGGTCATCGTAGTCACGGAGATCGCCATCGCGCGGTTGCGGAAAAACGAGAAAAACGGAATGGCAACCAAGGAGAGAAACACGCCTTCGAACGTCAGCAGCAGGGCCTCCGAAATATTGCCGGCAACCACGTCGGACTTGATCTGCGTGCCGGCGGTGCGGGCGATGGCTCCGAAGGCCTTGATCATCCCGGAGAGCGTTCCCACCAGGCCGATCATCGGTCCCAGCGTGCCGATCACGGCCATCGGGCTGATCTTCTTCTCCATGTCGGTCGTGAGCATGTCGCCGATCCGCTCCATGGCTTCGCGGGCTTCGCTCAAACCGTTGGGTAGTTCGGTGATCCCCGTCACCAGCACCCGGCTGAAGAACGAGTCGTCTTCCTTCACCACGTTGAAAATGCCTTTGAAATCCCGCTGTTCGAGCATCGCTTCGCATTGGGCGATAATCTCGGGGGGCATGGCCGTCTGGATTCGCAAATCGACGAACATTCGCGCTATCAAGGCCACGAGCCCGACGGAGACGAGCAAAATGACGATGCCGATCAGGCCGTTGCAGCGAATGAACCAACTGAACCACGCCTCTTGCTGCACCGTCTTTTCACCGCCGCCTTCCTGGGCCATCGCGGTCGTGGCGAAACTCGCCAGTATCAAGACCACGACGAGGATCATCAGGCCCCGTCCGAACCAACCGTGTCCCATGCGCCGAACAAAACTCATTACGACTCTCCCTTGTGATAACTACCGCCAAATAGGCTGTGATGACTGCCATTAAGCAGGCCAGGATGGCCGCCGCCAGGTGGGTTGTGATGGCAGCCAGCAGATTTACGTTGCCGACGTAAGGCAAGTCTGCGGCGGGCAAGACGTTCCTGCGCGGCAAAAAAGAAGTCAGACCCAACTTAACCCATCATCCTACGCCCCGGCCGGAATGTCAAGCGGCAGGACCGCGGAAAACGGCATAAGTCTTGTTGGTTGGCTGGGCCCCCTTCCTATGTTGATTCGCACGCCGATAGTTGGTTTATTCCCGCATCGCTCGTAGTCCCGCCTTTAGGCGGAATTCGGGGGCATGGGCACTGTCCGGCCGGCCGAATCTCCGCCGTCAGGACCGGCTAAAGCCGGTACTACGAGCACTTTCACCCTACTTTCCCGCCATGGCTTCCTGCTGGGGCATCGGCCGCAAGTAGGGCCGCAGTGTCTCCAGGGTGCGGGCGCCGATGCCGCGGACCCGGCGCAGGTCGTCGAGATCCCGATACGGTCCGTTTTGCTCCCGCGCTTGCACGATCCGCTCGGCCATCTTCCGCCCAACGCCGGGTAGGGTGGCAAGCTCTGGCCAATCGGCCTTGTTGATGTCCACTTGGAAATGGGCCGTCTGTGGTGCGGCCTGCTCGATCTCCACCGTCCGCCCTCGTCCGCCGCCATGCCCAATCCACCAGCCGATTACCGACAACAGCCCGGACCCGATCAGGATCGCCACCGTCGCCTGCTCGGTTCGGCGAAGCAGCCAGTGGGGCGGTGGTCTCGGCGGGGCAGGGCAGGGCGGCACGTTCGGAAGGATGAAGGATGAAGGATGAATTGGGACAGGCTAAAAACGCGGGAAGCTGGAAACTACCTAGACATTCCGCTATATTTTACAACGATCCGCTCAATTACTTGATTTTGTCGGCGAATACTGAATCGAACCCTGAAAACCCGGCCTTTTCCGCTGGGGATGCGATACAGGCAAACACCCAATCAAGTAATTAAGCGGAACATTGATATTTTAGAATACTCGGCCCACGGCGGGAACAGGCGAGCGGCATCTCATCCTTCATCCTTCATCCTTCATCCTTCATCCTTCATCCTTCATCCTTCATCCTTCATCCTTCATCCTTCATCCTTCATCCTTCCCCCTTCATCCTTCCCCACTGATGAACAAGGAATTTCGCCAAGCCGTTTGGAATAACGAAATCGAGCAGAATTGGCTGCAAATTCTCGATTTGGCCGTGCGCGAGGACCTAGACGTCCTGGGTGACTGCACGACGGAGGCTTTGGTGCCCGAAGCGGCCCAGGGCAGGGCGGCCATCGTTGTTCGCCAGGCCGGCGTATTGGCCGGCGAGGCGGCAATCCCCGCGACCTTGACGTATTTCAGCCTGCATAGGCCAGGCGTCCCGCCTGCGTGCTCTGCCCTCAAATGGTCGTCGCAGGCCCACGACGGACAAACCTTGGCGCCACGGCAATCGATCGGAGTCTTGCAAGGTCCAGACCGGACAATGCTGGCGGTGGAACGGCCGTTGCTGAACATGTTGGGCCGTCTCTCGGGCATCGCGTCGCTCACGCGCCGCTACGTCGATGCCGTGGCCGGCACGCGGGCAGGCATCTACGATACGCGGAAGACGACTCCCGGCTGGCGGTCGCTGGAGAAGTACGCCGTTGTTTGCGGAGGCGGGCGAAACCATCGTGCCGGCCTTTACGAAGCCGTATTGATCAAAGACAACCACCTGGCCTTGGGGGCCGCGTTGCGGCCCCAAGGTACAGGCGGTTATTCACCGGCGGAGGCGGTGCTCAAGGCGCGGCAGTTCCTCTCGGAACGTTTGGGCGATGCGGGCCGGCAGATGATCGTGGAAATCGAGGTCGATACGCTGGAGCAACTCGACGAGGTGTTGGCAGCGGGGCCCGACCTGGTCCTTCTGGACAACATGGGTCCTGCCGCGCTCCGCGAGGCCGTGGCCTGTCGCGATGCCCGGCATGCGGCGGTCGAGCTTGAGGCCTCCGGCGGGATCGATTTGCGCACTGTCCGCGATGTGGCGGAAACAGGGGTCGAAAGGATCAGCGTGGGAGCCCTCACGCATTCGGCCGTGTCGCTCGATTTCGGCCTGGATTGGATCGATGGGCCCGATCAGCACAATTTGTAGGGCGGACTTTAGTCCGCCCTACACTCACTGCTCGCGGGTGAAAATGATCGAAGCCCGACGCGCAAGCGAGGGACATAAACGCTTACCTCGCTTGCGCTTCGGGCTTCGATGGCCCGCGCATGAAACGGGCCATTTTCACCCGCGGGCAGTATATTTCGAACAATATCCTTACGGTTTCCGTGCCGCGCCTCCCGGCACGCGGACGGTCAGGTCGTCCCAGTCTTCCTGAAGTTCTCCCTCCTTGAGCTCATCCATGCGCTTGCGGTTGTCGACGCCCTTACCGCCGTCATCTCTGCCATTGAGGCCAACGCTATAGAGCAGATAGCCGCCCTCTTCCTGCCGGTAGCGCAGTTCGGAGTCGTTAAATATGTCCTTGGGAACTTCGGCCACGTACTTGGGCGTCAGGTCCGCGAGCTTGGCTGGATACCTGCCGCGGTCGGCGCGATATGCGGCCAAGGCGAAGGCAAAGCTGGTCAGCTCGAACTGCATCGCCCCGCGGTCATTGAGGTCGGCGAACCCCCGCACGTCCGGCGAAATTATGATGGACATAAGGATCTGGCCGAACCGCTCCGAAGTGGCGTAGCGCATGCCGGCGAGCATCCAGGTGCCGGGTGATTTCAGAAGCTTGGCCGAGGCATCCAGCTTGCGGCGCTGCTCGCGCCGATCTTGTCCAGCGCTGCCGTGCGCCCGGCCCGCGTGGGCTTGCTGCAGGCCTCGGCCAGCCGATCGTACCAGGCGTTGCCCATGCGGAGCACGTGGTCCCAATCGATGGCTGCACGGGCCCCCAAGTCCATCAGCATATAGATCAAACCCTGGGTGAAGTTCCCGTCGGCATGGAAGTACAGCGTGCTGAAACCTCGCCGGGCGAGCACTGCTACGGAGTCAAGGTAGATGAACCGCTCACCGAAGTTGATTTTTTCAACCAGCCTGGGCAGTGGAGGCAGTTCGTCGAGGTTGTTCCGCATCCTGGCAATCTGGGCCGGAGTGAGCCGCGCGTGCCGCAAAAATACCTGGTCGGCGGCACAGGCATTGAGATCCATAGAAACGGCGAACGTCGCCTCGTTCAACGCAGGTCCCTGGCCAACGAGTCTTGCCAGCCGGTGACAGGCCAGCAGGTCTTCCCACGCCTCGTCCACTTTTCCCTCGCCTGTGCGGAGCATCGCCCGTGCGGTCAAGGCCCGCAGCGGCGCCCGGTACTGCTGAACAGGCGAAACATCGTCGCGCCGCTGGATCAACGATAGGAGACCTCGCAGCGCAACGTCGCGGTGGTAACTATTCGCCCACACGAGAGTCGCGGCCAGGCAATCTTCCGCGCGGATGAGCGGATCGTAACGCCGTGGACATTTCGAGGCCGCAACCAGCAATGCCAGCGGCTTCTCATTGGCGGCCAGCCAGCCGGCCAGAATGGGAAACTCCTTCTTCGACCAGGCCCGCTTCATCGCCGACGCGAACAGTTGTTCCCAATATTCGTCCTGCCCGTCCTTCTTTTCCGCAGTGGCGGGCCGCCCCGCCTCCTTGAGTGCCTTGGCGTAGGCATCGAGCTCGACGAAGTAGTCACCCTTCTCCGGGAGCGGCTCGATTTCCAGCAGCTTGAAATACTCGTCGCGATACTTTGGGCCGATCTCGCCGGGCCCCATGGCCTTCAAGAAGGGCACGACTGCGTTGTTCTCGGGTGTTACGCCTGCTTGCAGACGCCGATTCAAGGCGGCGACGTAGTTGACATAGCCATCTTTGCGCAACGGCCGGGTGAGGTACGTCGTCTGCCTGGAAATCGTTATCTCGACGGTGGAATTCTTGGCAGGAAGCGTCTCCGCTGGGAGATGGCGCACGTCCCAGGCAGCTTCTGAAACCATGGGCGGCACCGGCTGCTTCGGTTGTTCCTGGGACACCGCCGAGTTAATCCAGGCCAGCAACGCCGCCAGCCCGATCGCACGAATCGATATTCGTTTCATTTTCCCTCCTCGGCCGGTTGCGAGGCCCTAGTTCTGGAACCTGGGAGTCATTATACACCTATTTCGCCATGCCTCAGACCTCGACCTGCACCGATCATGCCGACTTCGTCTATGTGAAATCCTGTCTTAATTGCCTGGAAACAGCTTCTCCATCATGGGCCACCGCCACCGTTTGACAGCCGTTGACTTCAACCTATAGTTGCCAGGCAACGGCGTCTTGGGGAGAGATGCCGGTGTTCGGACGCAGCGGGGAAGCTGGGAGCTCGAGGGGACCCCGCTGCGTCTTTTTCTTGGCTTTCTCGCCAAAACTGGTTGAGTTGAACGGCTTCCGTCCTGTTTCTCAATAATGGGCAGACCTTTGGCCGATTGTCGAGAAATGCCTCGCGGCTGCGAATCGGGGGCGAAATCTGCAAAATCGTGCCATTTTCCCGGGAAATGCACGCGGATCGGCATCTTATGGAAAAGTACGCTGACGAACTCAAATTGCTCGTGGAATTGGACGAGCGGCACGACGAATTGCTGCGGGAGCTCGACAAGTTGGATAAGCAGATCGAGACCGTATTGGCCCTCTGGCTGGCCGATCGAGAGGTGCGGCTTGAAGCCGCGTAACTGCTTTCTAAATATAGACTTGCGCCTTGTGTTCCGGGTGCTTCGGAATTCCCTTTGTCGGGCCCCTTGTGGCCCACGCGACGGGGCGTATAATGAGTTTCGTCACTGGGAAACATTACTTCTTTCGGGTGGAAAAGCCCGATTCCAAGAAATCATTTGGCGGGGAAATGTCCACCCTTTGACAGGTCTTGGCCGATGGATATAATCCGAGACTTTCCGTTACCTCAGCAAACCTCTTGACGAGGTTGCGGGAAGCGGTACAATAAAAGGCTCGACACAATTCGTCCAAAAGATCACTTGACGGGTTTTGAGGAGTTGCTATGATATAGGACTCTTCACTTCCGCCGGTCGAGCAAACTTGCGAGACGCGAGAGTGGCGAGGGGTAGTGCGGTTCCCTCGGGAATCGTGAGCCCATTTGTTCTTTGACAATTTGGTTAAGGTAATGAAGTGGCATCTCACATCACGTGAGTTGCGTTCGCGAGAACGCAGCGCATACGATGTTTTAAGAGAGCGCAAGAGATTATATTTTTGGATCGTTACTCCGATCTTGATTCCCGTCACCGGGGCGGCCGGTTTGCTGACTATCTTGGTCATCTTTCTGACTGTTTTGGTGACAACCTTTCTCAAGATCTAGAGTGTTGCATGGATCTCGGTTTCGTAAGGAGCCTTCGATTCATGTGGCCAAGTTAACAAGGGCGCATGGGGGATGTCTTGGCGTCAGGAGGCGTTGAAGGGCGTGGAAGACTGCGATAAGCCCGGGGAAGTTGTCAAACGAACGTTGATCCCGGGATACCCGAACTGGTATGCACTGAATCCATAGGTGCATATAGCGAACGCGGTCAACTGAAACATCTCAGTAGCCGCAGGAAAAGAAAGAAAACTCGATTTCCCCAGTAGCGGCGAGCGAAAAGGAAAGAGCCCAAACCGCGGAGGTTTCCCTCTGCGGGGTTGTAGGGTCTCTCACATGGGAGTTACCAAGTTGTCGATTAGCGGAACCATTTGGAAAGATGGACCATAGCGGGTGACAGTCCCGTACGCGGCATTCGCACAACCTCCCGAGGGATACCTGAGTAGGTTGGGTCACGTGGAACCCCGACTGAATCTACGGAGACCATTCCGTAAGGCTAAATACTACCTGACGACCGATAGTGGATAAGTACAGCGATGGAAAGATGGGAAGAACCCCTGCTAGGGGAGGAAAGTGAACCTGAAACCATGTGCCTACAAGCGGTCGGAGCACTATGGTCCGCAAGGACAATGTGTGACGGCGTGCCTTTTGCATAATGATCCGGCGAGTTACCGTCTGCGGCTGTGGGTTAAGACCTTCAGGGTCGGAGCCATAGGGAAACCAAGTCTGAATAGGGCGTTTGTCGTTGGCGGTAGGCGCGAAACTGCGTGAACTACCCATGAGCAGGTTGAACCGCGGGTTATACCGCGTGGAGGACCGAACCCACTTGGGTTGAAAACCGAGGGGATGACTTGTGGGGAGGAGTGAAAGTCTAATCAAACGCAGAGATAGCTCGTTCTCCTCGAAATAACTTTAGGGTTAGCCTCGAGCCACTACGCACCGGGGGTAGAGATACTGAATCGGCCTGGGGGTCTTCCAAGACTACCCTGCTGAACCAAACTCCGAATACCGGTGCGACTATCTCGGGAGTTAGTCCCTGGGGGATAAGCTCCAGGGTCGAGAGGGAAACAACCCAGACCATCCGCTAAGGTCCCGAAGTCGGGCTTAGTCACTAAGGAAGTTGAATTGCGGCGACAGCCAGGATGTTGGCTTAGAAGCAGCCATCATTTAAAAAGTGCGTAACAGCTTACTGGCCGAGCAGTTCTGCGCCGATAACGAACGGGAGTAAGCCCGGCACCGAAGCGGTGGATTCGAAAGAATGGTAGAGGAGCGCTGAAGATCAGATACAAGCCGTACCGGAAGGAACGGTGTCGGGATCTTCAGGTGCTTATGCCGGAATGAGTAACGATAAGACAGGTGAGAATCCTGTCCGCCGAAAGCCTAAGGTTTCCTGGGGAAGGTAATTCCGCCCAGGGTTAGCCGGTACCTTAGTCGAGGCCGAAAGGCGTAGACGATGGATAGCAGGTCAACATTCCTGCGCCGGCAGAGTGGACTGATGGAGGGACGGCGTCTGAAAGGTGAGCGGACGATTAGAAATGTCCGTGGACCACGGTGCGGTGGGGGAGAGGAAAATCCGCCCCCGCAAGCCGAGCCGTGGGACCGACAGCATTTACGTTCTAGTAGTCATCTGAAGGACGTCCTAGAAAAGCTCCTAAAGGTTGAAGCTTTGCTGACCGTACTAAAACTGACACAGGTAGGCGAGACGAGTAGTCTAAGGCGCTCGGGAGAACACTGGTTAAGGAACTCTGCAACATGATCCCGTAAGTTCGCGATAAGGGATGCCCTCGGGGGTTCACGCTCCTGGGGGTCACAGTAAATCGAGAGCTGCGACTGTTTATCAAAAACACAGGACTCTGCCAACTCGTAAGAGGATGTATAGAGTCTGACGCCTGCCCGGTGCCGGTAGGTTAAGGAAGACGGTTAGCGCAAGCGAAGCTGGCGACCGAAGCCCCGGTAAACGGCGGCCGTAACTATGACGGTCCTAAGGTAGCGAAGTTCCTTGTCGGGTAAGTTCCGACCTGCATGAATGGCGTAACGACAGCTCTACTGTCTCAACCAGTGACCCGGTGAAATTGTAGCCGTGGTGAAGATGCCACGTTCCCGCAGATAGACGGAAAGACCCCGTGAACCTTCACTGTAGGCTGATATTGGGCTGTGACACGTTCTGTGTAGGATAGGTGGGAGGCATTGAGGCCGGCACGCTAGTGTCGGTGGAGCCAACGTTGAAATACCACCCTGGGCTTGTTTTAGTTCTAACTCTGACCCGTGAATCCGGGCAGAGGACAGTTTCAGTTGGGCAGTTTGACTGGGGCGGTCTCCTCCTAAAGTTTAACGGAGGAGTCCAAAGGTACCCTCAGCCTGGTTGGCAATCAGGCGTCGAGCGTAAAGGTAGAAGGGTGCTTAACTGCGAGACTCATCAGTCGAGCAGATACGAAAGTAGGGCTTAGTGATCCGGTAATCCCGTATGGAAGGGTTATCGCTCATCAGACAAAAGGTACTCCGGGGATAACAGGCTTATCGCTCCCGAGCGTCCATAGCGGCGGAGCGGTTTGGCACCTCGATGTCGGCTCATCACATCCTGGGGGTGGAGAAGCTCCCAAGGGTTTGGCTGTTCGCCAATGAAAGTGGTACGTGAGCTGGGTTCAGACCGTCGTGAGACAGGTCGGTCCCTATCTTCTGTGGGCGTTCGAAACTTGCGGAGGTTCTTCTTTAGTACGAGAGGATTTAGAAGGACGTACCTCTGGTGTTCCAGTTGTCGCGCTAGCGGCACGGCTGGGTAGCTATGTACGGAAAGGATAAACGCTGAAAGCATATAAGCGTGAAGCCCTCTCCAAGATCAGGTTTCGTAAGTGTAATACGCGAAAGTCCCCTGGAAGACTACCAGGTTGATAGGCCGGATGTGTAAGCGCAGCAATGCGTTCAGCTAACCGGTACTAACGGACGAAAGCTTGGCCGCATGAATCCAATGCTCCTGCGCGTCTCTCTGGCGGCCCCCTCTTCATAACGAAGAGCGGCCGCAGATGCCACATTCTTTGCCTTGACCAGCGTCAGGCGGCAAGGGTCCTTACCGGCCCTTGCCGTCACTTTCCGGTGACAATATCTGGAAGGCCACACCCGTTCCCATCCCGAACACGGTAGTTAAGCTTCTAGAGCCAATGGTAGTACCAAAAGTGCGAGAGTAGGTGTTGCCGGGTTTTTTCACGAAAACCCCCGCGGGCGAAGGTCCGCGGGGGTTTTTTATTTGCCGTCAAATACTCGAAATATTCTCTCCTTTGCGTTATCATATTTCCTGGTGAATCTACATCTTCAACTTTCCCGGAGCCTTGCCATGAGAACCCTCGTCATCGGTCTTTGTTTCGTCGCCATCGGATTTGCTTTCAGCCCGGCGGTTGGGGCCGAGCAAGCCGGGGCGAAGAAGATCCGCGTCCTTCTAACCTACGGCGGTCATGATTTCGAGGAAAAGCCGTTTTTTGCCATGTTCGACGCGCTGGGAGACGTCCAGTACACCAAGGCCCCGCTGCCTCAGTCGGCCGGCTTGCTCAAGCCGGGTCTGGAGAAGGACTACGACGTCATGGTTCGCTACGATATGGTCGCCAAGTTCTCGCCCGAACAAGAGAAGGCTTTGGTCGCCTTGCTGCACCGCGGGATTGGCCTTGTGGCGCTCCACCACAATCTGGGCGCGCATCCGCAATGGGACGAGTATACGAAAATCATCGGCGGCAAGTACTGCTTCGGCGTCTACCAGGAAGGCGACAAGAAGTTCGGGCCGTCGACCTACGAGCACGACCAGGATATCAAGGTCGCGGTGGCCGACCGCGAACATCCCATCACCCGCGGCCTGGCCGACTTCGCCATCCACGACGAGGTCTACAACCACTGCTACGTGGCCGCGGACGTTCACGTGCTGCTTACCACCAATCACCCCAAGAACAATCCGCAGATCGCCTGGGCGCACGAGTACGGCAAGAGCCGCGTGTTCTACTTCCAACTCGGCCACGACTCGCAGGCCTGGAAGAATCCGGCCTATCCGGAAATCCTGGCCCGCGGCATCCGCTGGGCAGCCGGGAAATAACGGCGCTGTAATCCTTATGCTTTTCAGCCTGCAAGACATCACAAAGACCTACGGCCCGATCGCGGCCTTGCGGCAACTTTCGGTTGCCGTGCCGACCGGCGCGGTAGGACTCCTTGGTCCCAACGGTGCGGGGAAGACGACGCTGATTCGCACGCTGCTGGGCCTGATCAAGATCGATGCCGGGACGGGCATGGTCCTGGACATGGACCTCCGCACCAGGCGGCTCGATATCCGCCAGGCCGTCGGTTTTATGCCCGAGGATGAATGCCTTTTTCCCGGCGTCGCCGGAGTCGATTTCGTGGCCTATGCCGGCGAGCTGTGCGGCATGTCGCGGAGCGACGCCCTGCAACGGGCCCATGAAATCCTCAACCACGTCGGCCTGGGCGAGGCCCGCTATCGCCCCGCCGAGTCGTACTCGACCGGCATGAAGCAACGGCTGAAGCTGGCGTCGGCCCTGGTCCACGACCCCCGTTTGCTGATTCTCGACGAGCCGACCAACGGCATGGATCCGGCGGGCCGGCAGGAGATCCTCGAACTGGCCCGCGACCTGGCCCACGGCAAGGACATGAGCGTGCTCTTCTCCAGCCATCTTCTGCCCGACGTGGAGTTCGTTTGCGATTACGTCGTCGTGCTGGGGCAGGGGCGGTTGTTGGCCCAGGGCGAGATCCGCGAGTTGAAGCAAGGACACGATCGCTGCTTTGAGGTCCGTGTCAAGACCGATGCCGCCGCCTTCGGCCGGCGGCTGACCGCCTCGGGCGGGCGCCATGTACCGATGGTTGTCGTGAACGAGCACGATCACTCCCTGCTGGTGCATCTGCCGCCGGGGCAGTCGGAAAAGCTGTTGTGGTCGCTGGCCGCGGAAGGCGGCGAGCAGATCCGCCACCTGCGGCCGCAACAGAGCACGCTCGAAGAGATTTTCTTGAAGGCCGTCCAATAATCACCGCAACACCTGACTGATCAGCTATGCCGATCTTCGACCAAGGATACCAGCACTGGAAGGGCGCACTGTCGGGCCGTGCCTGGCGGTGGCTGGCCATCAGCCGGCACGGGCTCCGCACGCAGCTCAAGGGCCGCTACGTCCGCTTGCTCCTGGTTCTGGCCTGGATGCCCGCTTTGGCGCTGGTTGCCGCGCTGGCCGTTTGGGGATTGTTCGAGCAAGGGGCTTTGGGCGCGGACTGGCTGCTCATGCTGAAGTCCTACGGCATGACGGAACATCCGCGGGAATTCCGGCAAGCGCTGTGGACCGTGGCCTACTCGTTTTTCTTCCGGACCGAACTCTATTTCATCCTGCTCCTGGTGACGCTGACGGGTCCGAACCTGATCAGTCTCGATCTGCGCTACAATGCCCTGCCGCTGTACTTGTCGCGCCCCCTGACCCGGCTGGACTACTTCCTCGGCAAGCTCGGCGTGATTGCCGCCCTGGTGGCCGCGGTGGCCGTGCTGCCGGCGGCGGCCGCTTATGTGCTGGGCGTCTGCTTCAGCCTCGATCTGAGCGTGGTCCGCGATACTTGGCGGCTGCTGCCTGCGAGCATCCTCTACGGACTGCTGATCACCGTATCCGCGGGGAACTTGATGCTGGCCTTGTCGTCGCTGTCGCGGCGGTCGCTGTTTGTCGGGCTGGCGTGGGTTGCGCTGTTTCTCATCGGTTGGGTGGTCGCCGGCGTGCTCGACAAGATTCATCATGAAACGATTGCCCAGAGACAGGCAGAGGGCTGGCGCCGCGCCCAGCCGGAATTCCAACCTCCGCGCAGGACGCAGCCCCAGCGGGGCCCGCGGCAAGGGTACGACGAGAACGACTTTGATCCGCAGCCGGAGGAATACGAGACGCCGCAATCCCCCTTGCAAGGCCCGCCGGGCTTCGCGGGACGGCGGGGACCGCTGCCGGACTGGCAGCAGCGCCAGCAGCAACTCCAGCAGGAAATCGAGCAGGCCGAGAGGGAATCGCTCACGGCCGATTGGCGGCCGTTGTTCTCCTACACGGCCAATCTCAGCCGCCTCGGCGAGGCAATCCTCAACACCGATGCCGCCTGGGTGCAAATCGGCCGGGCCTACGAGCGGCAGCGGACCCAATTCCAATCGATGTCCGGCATGTCCGCGGGACCTTGGAACCGTGACCGTCCGGAACCCGCCAACGAGCGTAGCCTGGCGGAGTATTGGCTGTCGCAATATCCTTGGACCTGGTCGGCCGCCGTCCTGGCCGGCATTTGGGGACTTTCCTTATGCATCCTGAGCACGCGAGTGAAATCGCTGGACCGCCTGCGATGAGCGCCGTCGTCGAGTTCGAGGGCGTCTCCAAGTGGTATGGCAACGTGATCGGCCTGAACAAGCTGACGGTGCGGATCGCCCCGGGCGTCACCGGCCTGCTGGGCCCCAACGGGGCCGGCAAATCGACCATGTTGCAACTGGCCACCGGGCAGCTTCGTCCCAGCCAGGGGCAGGTCCGCGTGCTCGGCCATCGGACCTGGAACAACTCCGCGCTGATGCGGCACATCGGCCTCTGCCCCGAACAGGACGCCTTCTACGAGTGGATGACCGGATGGGACTTCGTCCGCACCTGCGCCCGGCTGACGGGCACGGGCCGGCGGGCGGCGACCGCGGCCGCCGAAAAGGCCATCGACCGCGTCGGCATGACCGAGAACATGGGCCGCAAAATTCGCGGGTATTCGAAAGGGATGCGGCAGCGGATCAAGCTGGCCCAGGCCCTGGTCCACGAGCCCCGCGTGCTGTTCCTGGACGAACCGTTCAGCGGCACGGACCCCGTCGCCCGCCGCGACCTGATTTCCGTGATCCGCGGCCTGGGCGAGAGCGGCCACAGCGTGGTCGTTTCCAGCCACGTGTTGCACGAGATCGAGGCGCTCACGCCCAACATCGTCCTGATGCACCGCGGCCGCCTAGTGGCCGAGGGCCAGATCCAACAGATCCGCGACCTGATCGACCGCCATCCCCATCGCATCGTGCTGGTCTGCGACGACTATCGTGCCCTGGCGGCCAAGTTGGTCTGCTGGGACGACGTCGAAAGCGTGAAGCTGCAGCGCGAGGCGAGCTCGGTATTGATCGAGACCCGCCAGCCCGATTCCTTCTATGCCCGACTGCCCGCGCTTTCCCTGGAGGAGGGCACGCCGATCCGCGAGGTCTACTCCGAAGATAATAACCTGGAAGCCGTGTTCAAGTACCTGGTGAGCAAATGATGGAGTCGTCCGAGAGCCAAACCATGGAGTCAAGCGCCATCGCCCCCCAGTCCGTTCGTTTATCGCGGCTTCCCAGTTTCCGCGGCTTGGCCGCGCTGCTGCGGCTGGCCCTCCGCCAACAGTTCCATGGCTGGCGGCCGGCGGTCTTGGGACTGCTCTTTCTGCTGCCGGGCACGCTGGCGGTGATCATCTATTGGAGCTCGGGGCCGATGTTGTTCCCACGTTCGTCGCCCGCAGAAGTTCTCGACTTCGGTCTGCTTTTCAACCTGATTCCCCACGCCTTGGCCCCCTTGGCCGCGCTGCTCTGTGCAGCCGGCATCATCCGCGACGATGTCGAGGAACAGACGCTGACCTACGTGCTCCTGCGGCCCGTGCCGCGCACGGCGATCTATGCCCTCAAGCTGCTGGCCGCGATGGTTACCTCATCACTTTTGACGTCGTTGTTCACCGTGGCTACGCTGCTGCTCATCGCCTGGATGACCGGCGAACCGCTGACCGCCGGGCTGTGGATGCAAGGCGGGAAGATCGCCGCCATTTTCAGCATGGCCCAGGTCGCCTATTGCGGGCTGTTCGCGCTGATGGCGCTGTTCATGCGGCGGGCGCTGCTGGTCGGGGTCGTCTATATCATTTTCTTCGAGGGCCTGCTCGCCAGTTTCGACACCATCGCCCGCCGCATGACGGTGATGTATTACTTTCGCGTGCTCGTGCTCCGCTGGCTCGAACCCTTCAGCGGCGCCGCCTGGAAGTTCGACTTGAAAACCGCGCCAAGTTCCATGACCTGCGCGCTCAGCCTGCTTGGCGCCGGGCTGATGCTGACGGTTTTCGGATCGCTGATCTTCTCCGTCAGCGAGTTCCGCATGAAGACCCCCGAGGGCGAGTGACTGCCATTGTATGAAACCACGCGACCGGGAGTACCAGGTGCCCCGACGAATTGCACGAAGAGGAATAAAGACAAGAAGATGAGGGACAGGAAAATGAATTCATCTTCCTGTCCTCAATCTTCCTGTCCGCTCTTCTTCTTTCGTGTAATTCGTGTATTTCTTGGTTCTAGGAAAGGTCCAGTCATGAACTCATTGCGATCCTCGATCCTCGGCATTTTTGCCTTCAACCTTTTCTTCGCATTTGGAAATGTGTCCGCCGTCGCCGACGACAACGTGCCCAGCGTTCTAATGGCCGCTGAGTTGGACCGTGACGCGGTCATGCGGATGATGGAAACGCCGGTGAAGCCGGAGGTTCTGGCGGCCTTCGAAAAAGCCCATCCCGCGCCTTACTGGCTTTTCGGAGAAGACCGCCAACGGGCGGTCCGCCGCAACATCATCCCAGCCCATTGGTTCGAAAACCACGCGCAGTCCTGGAACAAGTTTTCCGGCTTCGCTCGGCCGGGAGAGTTCTATGTTTTTCAGGTCTGTATCCTGTTCGGCACGAAGCCCGTCCAGGTTTTCGCTCCGCAAGTCGAGATGCCCGACCTGCCCGGCGCGGAAATCTGCGAAGTCAGTCGGTTGCTTCTCTTGCAGCCCGGAACGGTCAAGCCGTGCTGGATTGGAATCGAGGTGCCTAGCAGCGCCAAGCCGGGCGAGTATCACGGCACTGCCCGCGTCGGCAATGCCACGCTCGATCTGAAGCTTAGGGTCGCGGGGGAGCCGATTGCGGAATCCGGCGTTGGCGAGGCCTGGCGATTGGCACGTTTGAAATGGCTCGACTCGGACATCGGCGAAAGCGATACGCAGGTCACCCGTCCGTTTACGCCCATACGTGTCGATGAGAAAGCACGTACGCTCGACATCCTCGGCCGCCGCATCAGCTTGGGGCCGGACGGCATTCCTTCGCAGTACACCAGCTATTTTTCCGGCAGCAACACGAAGATTCTGTCTACAGGGACGGCGGCCTTCGCCTCGCCGCCGCGATTCCAGTGCGTTGTTGACGGCGCGCTCGTTCCATGGTGGGAGGACCGCGGCCGCCTGGAGTTCATTAAGAAAACGCCCGTAGGCGTCGAGTGGTCAGCGCTCAGCAAGCCCGGCGACTTATCGCTGTTGGTCCGCGGTCGGCTGGAGTTCGACGGCAATCTGCAACTGCGGATGCACTTGGCATCGGACCGACCGGTTACCCTCGATGACGTTCGCTTCGTCGTCCCTTGGGCAAAGGATCGGGGGCAATACGCCATGGGCCTTGGTCTGCAAGGCGGCATCTGTCCCCAGCGGCACGACTGGAAATGGGACGTTGCCAAGAACCAGGATGCGATCTGGCTGGGCGACGTCAACCAAGGTTTGATGTTGCGTTTCAAAGGCAGCAATTACCGCCGGCCGCTGATCAATGCCTATTACGACTTCCAGCCGCTGAACCTGCCCGATTCCTGGGGCGGCGGCGGAATCCGCATCGAGAGACAGGCCGGCCGGGCGACGCTCACCGCCAACTCGGGCAAGCTCCGCATCGCAGACATCCTCCAGCCGAACAGCGGCGACGCCGGCGATTTCCAGATCGATTGGTACTTCACGCCCTTCAAGCCGCTCGATACGCACGAGCACTTCACCGACCGGTTCTATCACGCCCCACAGGGGGTGGCCGTTGAAGACCCGGCGGTCCTCCGCAAGGAAGGGGCGAACATCATCGAGGTGCACCACAATCGCCTTTGCAACCCGTATATCAATTATCCGTACAACGACGACTCCATCGCCAATCTGGCCGATTTCATCAAAAAGGCCCACGCGGCCGGCGTGCGGGTGAACCTCTACTACACGACCCGCGAGTTGACGCAGAACCTGCCGGAGTTTTTCGCCCTGAAGAGTCTCGAAGGCGAGGTGATTCTGCCCCGCCGGCAAGGCGTGGCATGGCCGGTCACCAACGGCGGCGGCCCGCACCCGTGGCTGCGGGAGCACGTCGGCATGGACATCGTGCCGGCCTGTGCGAGAACCTGCATTACCCCGGCTACCGCAGCAAACTTGATCTGGCGGTGATCACCACGCCCGACTCGCGCTGGAACAATTTCTATCTGGCCGGACTCGATTATCTGATCCGCAAAGCGGGCATCGACGGCCTTTATATCGACGATACGGCCCTGGACCGCAAGTCGATGCAACGCGCCCGCCGCATCCTCGACGCCGACGGCAACATTGGCCGCCGCGTGAGCATGCACTCCTGGAACCATTTCAACTCTCTGGCCAAGTGGACCAACAGCTCGATCGCCTTCATGGAGCTTTATCCCTATTACAACGGTCTCTGGCACGGCGAGGGCTTCGATGCCAATGCCGCGCCGGAATACATGCTGGTGGAAATGTCGGGCATTCCCTTCGGTCTGATGAGCGAGATGCTCGATCGACCAAATCCGTGGCACGGCCTGGTGTTCGGCATGCGGACCCGCTGGCCATGGAGCGGCGATCCGCGAAACCTTTGGAAGGCAGAGGACAGCTTCGGCATTGCCGGCGCGGAGTATATCGGCTGGTGGGACAAAGCCTGCCCGGTGCAAACCGGCGACGCAAGGCTCAAGGCGTCCATTTACCGTGGGCAGGGCAGGGCGGCGATCGCGCTGGCAAGCTGGGCGCCCCAAGCGACGACGGTCAAGCTGGTAATCGACTGGAGGGGTTTGGGCCTGGACCCGGCGAAAGCCCGTCTTACGGCACCAGAAATCAAGGGTTTTCAGGATGCCGCCACGTTCGCCCCGGGCGATGCGATCCCCGTCGCCGCGGGAAAAGGCTGGCTCTTAATCGCCGAGTTATCGCCAGATCAGATCGTACCCCACGACAAAAATCCCCGCGTCGATCAGCAGATGGCTGAGCCACGGACCCAGCAGCGATCCGCTGCGGTGATAAATCCAGGCCCAGGCGGCCCCGCCGACGGCCACGCACAGTGAAAAGAAGATCATGGTCCACGACATGCCGCCAAAAAAGACCGCCAGGAGGATCACGTGGTGGGCCGTGAAGGCCAGGCTCGACAGGGCCACGGCCGCCGCGACCGGCATGAATCGCCGCAGGCCGCCGAAGAGAAACCACCGCCAGTAGTATTCTTCCAGCAGGGCGTTGATCGAAGACAGCAATACGCCCCCGAGGATGAACCGGGCCGGGGTTCCCATGCCATACGCTATCGCCTTCGCTCGAATCGGTTCGATGGTGGAAGCCAGATATCCGGCCGGCTTGAGCCAAAGAAAGTACAAGAGCAACGTGCCCAAGAGGACCGCCGCACCCAGCGCCAAGCCTTCGCACACTCCCGCTGCCCTCGGCCGCGCCGGCCGCAACGGCTGCCGCCTGACCAACACGATCCAGACTGCGGGAAAGGCGAATTGCAAGATCTTCTCGGCCGAGTAGGCACCCGTGGCCACTGATGGGTCCCGGCTCAGGACGATAAAATAGAGCCACGTGGCCAGGCTCGGAAACAGGGCCGCCGCCCAAAGTGCCGCGGCGTCGGTACGGCGGGAAGTTAGGTTCGATGGGTCGGGAATGCTGGTCATGCGAAGGTCTCCCGAGAAACACGGCGGGCACTGCGTGGAAATATAACACGAGGGGGAAATCTCTTGTACGGGACCCTAGATTGTTGCTTCGGTCAGCCTTGCCCGCGATACACCTGCTGCATTAGCGCATTCTTCTTCGACGTCACCGGCCCCTCGCTGGTGTCGTTGCGCAGGACCTCGGCCATCATGTGGAACTTGGCGTCGATGTCGTCGGCGTAATGCACGAGCAGGGCCTCGGGCGTCATGGGCGGCTTGGGCGAGCCCCATTCGGGCAGTCGCTGATGGGCAATAATCAGATGCTCCAGCCGCAAGAGCGTGTCGGGCGGCAAGGGGCAGACGACGGCTGCCTCGCGGACGATGTCGCGGCCCTGCAGCAAGTGCCCGATCAAGGCACCGCTGGCCGTGTAGACCGTGCCGTCGGGCCGCTGCTCCAACTCGCGGAGCTTGCCAACGTCGTGCAAGATCGCGCCGGCCACGGCCATCGATTTATCCAGCGGCGGCTCAAGCTCGTCGTAATACTCGGCGTACTTGTCGGCCAAGTAGATCACCGTCCGCGTCACGCTCAAGGTGTGTTCCAGCCAGCCGGCCACGAAGGCATGATGATTGTGCCGGGCCGCCGGGATCACCAGCAGATCGTTGCGATTATCGATCAGGACCTTCTCGACCAACGCCCGCAGGGCCGTGTCGGTAATCCGCTCGCGGACGATCACGAGCATTTCCTCGAACATCCGCTGCGGCTCGTAGCGCGACTGCCGCAGGCAGATCGTGGGGTCGAAGCCGTCGGCCGCATCGGTATCGCAGACCTCGCGGATCTTGCGGATATCCATCTGCGGGCCGTAGTTCGTTTCGCGATAGACGGCGCGAACTTTATAGAACGCCCCCGGCGTCCACTTGTCGCGACACTCTGTCGCCCAGGGCGAATTGTCCCAGATCGGAAACACCACCTCGCGGCCTCCGTCGCGAAAACCGACTCGATAATACGGCTTGCCTTCCCGGGTGGTAAGTTGCTCCTTGGAGGTCATGAGCACGAACATATCGGCCTCTTGGCCGGGCAGCATGTCGGAAAGGGCGAGAATGGGCATGGCGGGCGGCACGGCAATTTTCAGATTTCAGATTCTGGAGGGCGGATGCGCCGGAGGCGGACTCAAGACCTTGATTCTATCGCCGGAGCGAGGGCGTGGAAATGCACCGATGCGGGGAATGGAAGGGCAGGGGGGAGCCTGGTATAATACTGCCGGAAGTTGGCAATCCGTGAGGGTTCATCGACACGCATTGTCGGCTTCCGCCCGCCTCGATTTCGCACACCGAATGCCAACGGAGGGCCATGCACGTGTCCCGCACCGCTGCCCGATCCCGCTCGAGCCGCTATGGCCGTCAATTTTGGGCCGTCACCCTGTGCCTGCCAGGCCTGGCCGTGGCCGCCGTTCTGGTCGCCGCCGAGGCAAGGCGAACAGCCCCGCGAGATCGACCGCGGACAGGGCCGGAGATTTATCGCCAGCAGTGCGCTACGTGCCACGGAATCTCGGGCGAAGGAACCGCGGAGAACTTTCCCCGTCCACTCACAGGCGATCGGTCCCAGGGTCAACTTGCCGATTACATCGCGAAGTCGATGCCGGAAGACAATCCGGGAACCTGTACCGGCGACGATGCAAAAAACGTGGCAGCTTATGTCTACGATACCTTCTATTCCCCTGCGGCCCGCGCCCGGAATAAACCGGCCCGGGTGGAACTCTCGCGGCTGACGGTGAATCAATACGCCAATGTCGTGGCCGACCTGATCGGCAGTTTCCGCGGGCGCCCTTCCCACGACAGTCCGCCGGGGCTGAAGGCAAAGTACATCACGCGGCATCGAAAGGGAGACCAGGTGCACGATGATTCGCCCATCGAGCAGATCGACGCGAAGATCGACTTCCAATTCGGCGATCAAGGCCCCCTGAAGGGCCGCATCAAACCGGACGAATATCAAATCTTCTGGCATGGCGCGTTGCTTGCTCCGGAGACGGGCGAGTATGAGTTCAATCTGGAAACCTGCAACGGCGGCAGGCTCTGGCTCAACGACAACAGCCGACCGCTGATCGACGCCTGGGTCCGATCGGGCACGAAGGCCGAGCACCGCGAGTCCATGCGTCTGCTGGGCGGCCGAAAGTATCTGCTCCGCGTCGATTTTTCCAAAGGCAAGAACGAGGCTTCGCGTATCGCTTTGAAATGGAAGCGGCCGCACGGGGCCGAGGAAGTGGTTCCCGCGCAATGTCTCTCGACGGACGTGATGCCCGAGGTTTTCGTCTTGCAAACGCCGTTTCCACCGGACGATCGCAGCATGGGCTATGAGCGGGGGGCGTCGGTATCGAAGGAATGGCAGCGGGCCACGACCGATGCCGCGTTCGAGGTGGCCGGCTATGTCGGCGCCCATTTTCGCGAGGAGCCCGGCCTGGCGGAGGAGTCGTTAGGCCATGACCAGAAGACCCGCAAGTTCTGCGAACAGTTCGTCCGGCGGGCCTTTCGCCGTCCGCTTTCCGATCGCGAGCGGGAGCTTTATGTCGACCGTCGATTCCGCAATGTGCCGGACCTGGAAACGGCCGTTCGCCGCGTGGTGATCCTCGTGCTGGTGTCGCCGCGATTCCTCTATATATCCCGCGGCAGCGACGCCTCCGATACCGCCGCGCGTTTATCGCTGGTGCTCTGGGATTCGCTGCCGGATGCGCGCTTGCAGGAAATTGCATCCGCGGGGCAACTCGCCACCTCCGAGCAGATCCGGGTCCAGGCCCAGCGGATGCTCGCCGACCCCCGGACCCGTGCCAAGCTGCGGCTGTTCTTTCTGCAATGGCTGAAAGTGGAATCACCGCCCGATCTTTCCAAAGATCCGCAGGCATACGCCGCATTCGACGCGGCGACAGCTACCGATTTGCGGACTTCGCTCATGCTCTTCCTCGATAACGTGATGTGGAGCGACGCATCCGATTTCCGTGAGCTTCTCACAGCCGATTACGCGTATATGAACGGCCGGCTGGCAGCCTACTATCACCAGAACCTTCCGCCGCAGGCCGACTTCCAAAAACTGGTCTTCGAACCGCAGCAACGGGCCGGTATTTTGTCGCATCCTTATCTGATGGCGGCCTTTGCGCACACGGCCTCGAGCTCGCCGATCCATCGCGGGGTGTTCATCGCCCGCGGCGTGCTGGGCGTTGCCCTGCGGCCGCCCCCGATGGCCATTGCGCCGCTTTCGCCCGACTTGCAACCGGCGCTGACCACGCGCGAGCGTGTGGAACTTCAAACCCGGCCTGAGGCCTGCCAATCTTGCCATGCGACGATCAATCCCCTGGGTTTTGCCCTGGAGCGATTCGATGCCGCAGGGCGTTTGCGGCAGGAAGAAAAGGGCCGGCCGATCGATGCCAGCGGGTCGTATCTGACGCGCGAAGGCAAGCTCGTGAAGTTCACCGGCGCCCGCGATCTGGCCCAATTCCTGGCGGCTGAGCAAAGAAGTCCGCCAGGCTTTTGTCGAACGGCTGTTCCAAAATCTGGTGAAACAGCCGATTCGGGCGTACGGCCCGAAAACGCTGCCCGATTTGACACACCGATTTGCCGAAAAGGCATATAATATGAAAGACTTGGTTGTCGAGATTGCCGTAACGGCAGCCGGGAAACCGTAAAGGACCGCTCGCAGTCCCGCCTTCAAGCGGTATGGCGGAATTCCGCCTGAAGGCGGCACTGCGAGCAGGGTTACACGAATGTTGCACGTAAGAACCAGACATGCCGTAAAGGGTGCTCCCATGACACGTTTCATCTCCCGCCGAGAAGTTCTTCGCAAACTGGGCATCGGCACGGCCGTGCTGCCGCTGGTTTGGAATCTGCCAAGCCTCTGCCTGGGCGGCCCACAGCCGCACTCGCGCAAGCGGCGCTTGGTCGTGATGTTCAGCCCCAACGGCGTCGTGCCTTCGACCTTCTGGCCGGATGCGGACGGCGAGCTGAAATCGTTCAAGCCAAGTCTCCAGCCGCTGGAGCCGTTTCGTCAGCGCACACTCGTGCTGCACGGCATTTGTGACAAAATCCGCGGCGACGGCGACAGCCACATGCGCGGCATCGGTTGCCTGCTCACCGGCGTCGAGCTTCTGCCCGGCAACATCCAGGGCGGCTCGGACACCCCGGCCGGCTGGGCCAACGGGCTGTCGATCGACCAGGAGATCAAGGGCCACTTGCAGAAGGACCCGGCCACGCGGACGCGTTTCGGCTCGCTGGAGTTCGGCGTGCTCGTGCCGAATCGGGCCGATACTTGGACGCGAATGGTCTATGCCGGACCGAACAAGCCGCTCGCGCCGATCAGCAATCCCTATCAGATGTTCAACCGTCTCTACGGACGCCTCAAGGATCGCGAGAGCCTGCGGAGCGTGATGGACGATCTCCAGGACGATCTGCGCACGGTCAGCGCGCGGCTCAGTTCCGAGGACCGGCAGTTGCTCCAGGAGCACGCCACGTTCGTTCGCGAGATGGAGCAGGAGCTGCGCGGCTCGGACCCGGCGGTGGAAGAGCATGCGACGCCGAAAATCGAACAGGGCGTGAAGGAGGACAACGACCAGATGCCGCGGATCAGCCGCTTGCAGATCGAGTTGCTGGTCAACGCCTTTCGCGGAGACTTTGCCCGCGTGGCGACGCTGCAGATTACCAATTCCGTCGGCGGCGCGCGAATGCGGTGGCTCGAAATTCAAGAAGGCCACCATGAGCTCTCGCATATGCCCGACAGCGACAAGTTGGCCCAGGACAAGCTCACGCGGATCAACCGCTGGTACTGCGAACAGATGGCCTACCTTGCCCAACGCCTTGCTGAAACGCCCGAGCCGGGTGGAAGCGGCAGCCTGCTGGACAACACGCTCATCGTCTGGACCAACGAGTTGGGCAAGGGCAATTCGCATACGCTCGACAACATTCCGCTGGTCATGGTCGGCGGCGGACTGGACTTCCGCATGGGGCGCTCGCTCAAGTATCCCAACGTCCCCCATAATCGCCTGCTTTTGGCCCTGGCCCATGCGATGGGGGACGAACTCCAGAGATTCGGCAATCCGGACTTCTGCGGCGCCGGGCCGTTGACGGGACTGGGGTAGGGCAGGGGAGCAACATGGCAGAATTGACCACTGCATCGACGACTCCGGGAGCATTTGCTGGAATACCAAAGAGGAGGTTGCAATGACACAATTGACGATATTGGATCGACGCCGGACAATCGCATTTTCCATCGCGAGAAATCGTCGGGCCGAAGGTCCAGCCGTTCATCCAGCGAAGGGCGCAGCCCCGGCATGAGGCGTCCAAACCCAAACCCTTCCTTGGGCCCAACGAGCCGACAGTTCTCCTAAGATGGCATTTCAGTTCGCGGCAATCTTCGATATGGACGGCGTGCTCATCGATTCCTACCAGGCCCATTATCGAAGTTGGGTGGAGATGGCCGGCCGCCGCGGACTGCAAATTAGCGAACAACAGTTCCAGCACTGCTTCGGTCGCACGAGCCGCGAATCGATGGCCCAATTCTGGGGGCCGGGCCGATTCAGCGACAAGGACGTGAAGGCCATGGACCAAGACAAGGAGACCGCCTTCCGCCGCATTATCGCCGCCGACTTCCCCGCCATGCCGGGCGCGGCGGAGCTCATCGCAGCGCTGCGCAAGGCGGGCTTCGGCGTGGCCGTGGGCTCGTCGGCCCCGCACGAGAATGTGGCGTTGGCGATCGATCGGCTGGGCGTGCAGGGTGGGTTCGACGCGATCGTCACCGGCAGCGACGTGCGGCACGGCAAGCCCGATCCGCAAATCTTTCTCGTCGCCGCGCAACGACTGGGCGTGCCGCCGGCGCGGTGCGTGGTGATCGAAGACGCCCCAGTCGGCGTCGCGGCGGCCGCCGCCGCCGGCATGGCTTGCGTGGGCCTGGCCAGTACTGGTCGCACGCGCGACGAATTGAGCAAGGCCCAACTCGTCGTCGATTCGCTCAGCGAGCTTTCGCCCGAAGTTCTGCGGCAAGCAATCGAGCGTCGCGCGGACCGACAAGTCGTGCCTTCCGCCAAAGCCGCACGGAATTGATGAAGAACAACTCATCGCACTGGGAAAGCATTTCCAGCGGGACCACGCGCTCGCGGATCTTGCCTTCGGCCAAGAGTTGGGCACGATACGTCCCCGGCAGCAGGCCGCACGATACGGGCGGCGTCCAAAGGTCGTCGCCGCAGCGGACCACAAGGTTGCCGCGGAGTGTCTCCGTCATCTCGCCGAGTTGATTGTAGAGCAGCACGTCGTCGCCCTCGCGGCAACCGTTCTGCGCGGCCGCGTAGACTTCGCGATGCGTTGTCTTGTGATAAAGGAACACGTCCGACGCATCAATCGGGCTTGCGGACAGTTCCAGGCGGACCGGATCGGGGAACTCTCCGTCCCGAATCGGCTTCGACTGGCAAGTGACTTCGCCGCTACGGGCAACCAGCAGGCGGATCTTGTGCGGCGCGGGCGGCAGCCTTGCGGCCAGGGCGGCAAGTTCGTTGGCAGCGGCCTCGGCACAGTGCGGAAACTGAAAATACTCCGCCGATTCGCGCAACCGCCGCAGGTGCTCGCTCAGGCAGAAGTATCCGTCCCCGGGCCTCCAGAGCAGTGTCTCCAGAAGCGAGAACGCCGGCCGCGGGGCGCTGAGGATCCTGGCCTTCAGCAGGCACTCGTCATACTCGCCCTGCGGCGTCGAGTCCCAGACGACCCCGCCGCCCACGCCATACTCGGCCTCGCCGCCCGCTTTGTCGATGAGCACGGTGCGAATCGCCACGTTGAACCGGGCACGGCGTCCGGGCTGGATCCAGCCGATGCTGCCCGTATAGATCCGCCGCGGCTCGGTTTCGCTGCGGGCGATGATCCGCATCGTGCTGGCCTTCGGGGCGCCCGTAATCGACGCGCAGGGAAAAAGCGCGGCGAAGATCTCGGCCAGCCCGGCGTCGGTCTCGGCCGACACGCAGGAGGTCATCTGCCAGAGCGTCGGGTACCGCTCGAGGCGGAACAAGTCGCTCACCTGCACGCTGCCCACGCGGGCGATCCGGCCCAGGTCGTTGCGCATCATGTCCACGATCATGGCATTTTCCGCCCGGTTCTTCGCCGATGCGGCCAATTCGCCCGAGCGGACCAGGTCTTCTTCGTACCAGCGGCCGCGGGCGATTGTGCCTTTCATGGGCCGTGAAACAATGCGTCGGCCGTCCAGCGCGAAGAACAACTCCGGCGATGCCGAGCAGATGGCAAAACGCTCCGTCTCGACATAGGCTGCATGCGGCGGGGGTTGGGCGGCAACGAGGTCCTCGAAGACCTTCCAGGGATCGCGATGAGCCGATTGCCTGAGGCGGAAGGTATAGTTCACCTGGTACGTTTCACCGGCGGCGATCGCCTCGCGAAGCCGGGCGATAGCGGCGGCGTACTCGTCCGCTGTGACCGAGGGCCGCCACAACGTGTTGCGCGGCGAATGCGCGCCGCCGCGTGCCGGAAGCGCGATCGAGTGCACGGTGGGAAACACCCCAAACCACAACAACGGAAACCCTGGGGCTTCGCGGACGGTGAGCGCGCGATCGAAGGCGGTGGCCGCCTCGTAGCTGACGAATCCGGCTGCGTGAAGACCCTGCGATTCCACCCGGTGCTCCACCCGCCGCAGGCAGTCCAGCACCTCATCATGGCGGCAGGTCTCGACGACCTCGCAGGGGCCAGCGAAGCTTTGCCAGGCGCCGGCCGACGCATCGTAAAGCACGACTCTTGGACAGTTCTCGGTCAATTTTCGTGTGTTTCGCGTATTTCGTGGTTTGTCATGGGCTTGGCCGGCAGCTCCAGGGCTTTGGCCGCCGCGGCACGGACCTCCGCATCCTCCTCCCTGGAGGCAGCTTCGAGCGTGAGAGTGAAATCGGCGGCGGCAAGCCCTAAACGCCCCAGCGCAACGGCCGCGGCCAGCCGCCGGCTGCGATCGGCATGGTGCAGCATCAAGGCCAGACTGGACGCCGCGGGCTCGCCTTGCGACCTCATTGCTCCCACGGCCTCTGCGGCGGCGATGGCCGCAGGCGTGTCATCGTCCTGGAGCGCCTTGATCCATTGCTTCATTTGACCGGTGGCTTCGTAGCGGGCTTCGCGGGCAAGTCGCGCGACCTCGATCTGCTTCAGGGCCAGCGACGCGTGCGAGCGGATCGTCGCATCCGGATCGCCGTCTGCGGCCGTTTTCAACGCCGGCACGGCGTCGCCAGCCGCAGGTCCGATCCGGCCCAATGCGTCGATCGCATGCCGCCGTACGAAGGATTCCGGCGAGGCAACCAACTCGGTAAGACGCTTCACGGCCGGCGCACCCTCCGCACCAAGATAGCCCAAGGCGTCGATCGTGTCATAACGGACCCATTGGTTGGCGTCATCGAGGGTGGCCAACAAACTGTCGCGCGCCTCTCGGCCGGTGGCCCCCATTTGCTGCAGGACTTCGACGGCCGCGGCACGAATCTTGGGCTCCGGCGAGCGAATGCCTTCACATAAGCCGGGCACGACCTCGGCGCCCACGTCGGCCAGCGTGTGGAGCGAGCCAAGGACAAATTGGAATTGCTTTCCGTTGCCCGGATCCTTCGAGATGTGGTCCAGCGTGCGGCAGACGGCATTGGGACCCAGGGCCACGATCGCCCGGGCGGCCTCGCGCCGGTTCGCTTCGTCGCCGCTGTCGAATCGCGGCAGCCAGTATTCGACCGTGGCCTGTTGGGCTGCGGCCCTCCGCGCGGCGAGCCACGGCCGAATCGAACGGGCTAGAACGGTCACACCAATCAGAGCCGCCAGGAACAGCGCCAGCACGATCAGGAACCAAACCAACGGCGTGGTGGGCGGGCGCACGACAACCGGTTGGGCCAATTCGTCGTGTGGCAGAATCGAGGTCTGGCTCACCGACTCGCTCGATGAGCTCTCGTCGCCCAGCGGGGGTTGGGCCGACCAGCGATTGGCCGACTCTTCCGGCGGCCCCTCCGACCAGCGGTCGTTGCCACCGCCGGAATTCTGCAGCGGCGGCGCCGATTCGCTATTGCCCGTCAAAGGCGGTTCCACCGCCTTGCCGCAACTGCGGCAGACAAACGCCGAATCGCCGCCACCCGCACGCGGGTACCCGGCACGCGGGTGCCCCGCGGCGTCCGTGCATTGCGTACCGCAATACGGACAACGGATGGCGGACATGCCCTCACTTTACTTCTGCACGCTGAACTTGTGGACCGTCGATTGCTTGTAGGTCTCGCCCGGTTTGAGCACGGTCGTGGGGAAATCTTTCTGGTTCGGTGAATCGGGGTAGTGCTGCGTCTCCAGGCAGAGGCCGTAGTGCTTCTCGTAGGTCTTGCCGCCGGCCGTGATCGTGCCGTCGAGGAAGTTGCCGCCGTAGAACTGGACTGCCGGCTGCGTAGTGTAGACCTCCATCACGCGGCCGCTGATCGGCTCCGTAACCCTCGCGGCCAAGCTCAATCCGTCGTCCTTGCGCACGAGGACATAGCAGTGATCGTAGCCGCCTTCGACCTGGGCCATATCCTTGCCGATCGCCTTCGGCACGGTGAAGTCCATGGCCGTGCCCTTGACTGGGTCGAGACGCCCCAGCGGGATCAGCGTGCTGTCCACGGGCAGGAAGCGATCGGCGTTGATCATCAGTTCGTGCTTGAGGATATCGCCGTTGCCGGCCCCGGCAAGGTTCCAATAGGCATGGTTGGTGAGATTGAGGACCGTGGTCTTGTCGGTCGTGGCCTCGTAGTCCATTTTGAGCTCATCCTTGTCGGTCAGGCTGTAGGTGACCTTGACCTTGAGGGTGCCGGGATATCCTTCGTCGCCGTCGGGGCTCGTGTAGGTAAAAGCCACGCCGACAGTGTCGGGTGTCTCGACCTTTTCGGCATTCCAGACAACCTTATCGAAACCCTTCAGTCCGCCATGCAGGGCGTTGGGGCCGTTGTTGACGGCCAGTTTGTATTCCTTGCCGTCCAGCGTGAAGCGGCCCTTGGCGATGCGGTTGCCGTAGCGGCCGACCGTGGCCCCGAAGTAGGGCGTGGTTGGCTTGCCGTCCTTCATCTCCATGTAGTCGGCCAACGAGTCGCGGTGGAGCGTGATGTTCTCGATCTTGCCGTTGCGATCGGGCGTCTCGACCGAGGTTATGATCGCACCATAAGTGATGATCTTGACCTTCAGCCCGTTCGGGTTGGACAAGGTGTATTGATCGATCAGGGTTCCATCGGGCAGTTTGCCGTACGCTTCTTTCGTGACGCTCATTTTTTTCTCATCGACAGCAGGTTTAGAAGGGGCGGGTTTGATTTCAGGATTGGCATCCTTCGTCTTGGTCTCGTTTGGCGTACTGCCGGTCGACTTGCTATCCGCCGGTTTGAGCGCCGAATTCTTTGCGTCCCCGGACTTCTGACCGCTTGCTTTGCCTTGCGACTTATCGGGCTGGTCCGAGCAGCCGCCGGCCACGATCAGGGCGACAGCGACGAGGATGCCAAGGGTGCGGGAAAGGAACCACTTCATTGCGAATCTCCCTGTTTCTGCATTTTCTCGATGACTTCAATACTCTTCTTCGCGTCGGCGTTCTGGGGATCAAGCTCCAGGACCTTCTTGAAATCGGCCAGGGCCCCGGCGATGTCGCCCAGTTTGAAGTTCACGTAGCCGCGGTTCGAATATGCGGCCGTGAGTTTCGGATCGAGTTCGATCGCCTGGGTGTAGTCAACGGCGGCCTGCTCCAGGTCGCCGTGGGCACGGTAGGCCAAACCTCGATTATAATGCACCTCGGGACAGCGCGGATAGAGGAGCACCGCCTTGTCGTATTCGGCAATGGCCTCCACGAGTTTTCCTTCCTTGTGCAGGGCGATTCCCTTGACGTAATGCTCCTTGGCCTCGGGCTGATGCTTCGCCATGGCCTTTTCCAGCCGCTGCACATTCGACTGCCCCCCGACGGCTTCCGGGTTGACGTCCCACTTCTTGTACGCCTCCGCATCGTGGGGATCGAGCTTGATCACTTCGCGGTAATCGGCCACCGCCTCCTCGAGCTTATCCGTATTCAGGTAAACCACCGCGCGGTGGAAGCGGGCCTCGGCGCTGTCGGCGTCCAGTTTCAAGGCCTCGTTGAGATCGGCCAGGGCCTTGTCGAACTGGTGTTTTCGCGCGTAGATGATGCCGCGGCGGAGTCGGGCCTGCGCCGCTTTCCTGACTCAGTTGCACCGCCCGATCGAGGTCCTCGAAGGCCTTCTCGAAGTCGTCCTTCAGCCCGCGGACGAAACCCCGCTCGCGACGGGCGTCGGCATAATCGGCATCGAGCTTGAGGGCCTGGTCGTAGTCGGCGAGGGCTTTGGCGGTCTCGCCCCGGCGAAAACGGCAAAAGCCCCGGGTGAACCACGTCGATGGTTCCTCGGCGGACAATTCCACGGCGTGATTCAGGTCTGCCAGGGCGTTGTCCAAATCGTTGTTCATGGTCTTCGCATAGCCGCGGTCGGCCCAAGTAGTTGCGTCCTTCGGATCGAGCTTTAGCGCACGATCATAGTCGGCGATGGCCAAGTCCCACTCTGCCAGGCGTGCGTAGGCCTCCCCGCGACTGTTATAGGCCGCCTCGTCTTGCGGGTTGAGTTCCAGCGCACGGTTCAGGTCTGGCAGGCCGTCGCGGGGCTTGCCCGACATTACCCGGGCGTAGCCCCGGTCGCGATAGGCGTCGGCATATTTCGGGTTCAGGCGGATGGCCTCGTTGTAGTCGACGATGGCCTTCTCATAACTGGCCTGGTGCAAATGGGCGAAGCCGCGATCGAAGTGAGCGGAAGGCTGGCTGGCGTCCAGGCGAATGGCGACGTTGAGGTTGGCGATGGCCTTTTCCAATTCACCCTTGTTCGCATAGGCCCGCCCGCGGAGCCCGAAAGCAGCGGCGCTGCGGCCGTCGATAGCAATAGCCTTGGTGAACGTGACGATGGCTTCGTCGAACTGCCTTTTTTCCAAGAGCGCGGAGCCGTTCTTCACCAGGTCCTTGGCCGTGTCGGCGGCCAAGAGCCGATCGACGGCGGCCAGAGAAACCATTGCAAAAAAAAACAGCCAAGCGGCGCGGTCATACAAGCCTCGCCCCCAGAAAAAAGTGGTCATCGTGATCTCCTTGGGTACAGCTATGATCCTACTCTTTTTTGAACGGGATTACCAGAGATCGCCAAGGTGCCACGAATTCTCTTATGACAGAAAGACTTGCGTGCGGTCCCCCATTTTCCTGTCATTCATCAGGACCTATAGAATGAGAAACTACACGGCTATCGCGAGGCCGCGGAAGGTGCAAGGGCCGTGGGCCGAACGGTGGCGGTCGCGGGCGAGACATTGACGCCCACCGCGAAAGAATCGCGCGGGTGACCCGGGTCGCTGGGACGGACGTAATACAGGCGGATCGAGCCGCTTCCTGGCTGCACGGCCTGGAAAGTAAACGTGTACGTGCCCATGGCCGCCGTCTGCGCGGCGGTCGGTGCGGGCGGCGAATACTGCGGCCGCACCGTCAGCCGTACGGCCGGACTGTTCGTGGTGGCGGCCTGCCATTGATAGCCCAGCGCCGGATTGCCAGGCAGCCGGATCACGAGAACATTGCCGACCCGCAGCCGGGCCAACTGGCCGTTGTGCGACTTGTTGATTTCCAGCGTCTGTACCCGCGGGCTCGTCGGCGCGGCAGCTCCGGAGGAGGGCGCCGGCCCCGGAATGCCGGTGGCGGCGGTTCCTGGCTGGGTTGGCGCGGCGGCCAAAGTCGAGGTCGGCGCATTCGAGCGCCCGGCCTTGCCGCCGGTTCTGTGCCAGAGGGACCGGCATCCAGCCGTGGAGTCCCCAGGCGCTCGTCGGCACATCGACCCAATACATCGGACCCCAGGGGGTATTGTAGTAGTCATTGACCGCGCCCCGCGGCAGTTTCTGGCCGTCGTAGGTCAACCAGCCCCAGCGGCCCTCGCTACGGGTTCCGGGGCTGAGAATCTGCATCTGATAGTGCCACTTTCCCGCCGTATAGACGCCGGCCTTGGCCGGATTGATCGGCTTGAGTTTGACCGCGGCTACGGGATCGGGTGGCACGGGCACCATGTGCTCATGGTCGGCGGGCGGTCTGCTCTCCGGCAAAATCTCCGCCGGCGCCGGGCTTTCCGTTTTCGCCGCGACGGGTGGGAGCGGGTTGATTTCGGGACCCGCGGTCTGGGCCGCAGCCGTTGCATCCGGTTTGGTCGGACTGTCGCCGGCGACCGGCGCGGTCCAGTCCTGGCGCGGCTTGCCCTGATGATCACCGCTGTGAGCATCGACACTATTCGGCTTATCCGGCAGCGGATCGGCCGGCGGGCCCGCGGCAGCGGCCTCGTCCTTTTCCGTTGTCGCGGCGAGGCAATGTTCGCACTGGTGCCGCTTCGCACTGCACTTCGGGCAAAGCTTCAGGGCGCCGCTGGCGGTTGGACCGCCGCAATCGATACACTTGCCTTCCGATTCGATGAACATCTTGTCCCGGCATTCGCTGCACAAAGCGGCCCGGGTCGATTGGTTCCATGTGAAAACCGCCGCCCAGAAGACCAGGCCCGCGGCCAGCACAGAAAATAGATTCCGTTCCATTTCAGGCACTCCTTTGCAACTTGAAGGAGGATGGACCTCCGCGTCCGTCCGGGTTTCGGCGGACGGACTCGGAAGTCCATCCTACGTGGTGATTTGCACTCCCTTGCTTACGCCTCCCCAGCGGTCGGACCCAAACACTTGACGATGACGATGGTCACATCGTCTTGTATTGGCTGGTTCGCACAAAACGCGGCGAGTTCGCGCCGCAACGCGGCGATCATCTGCTCGGCGGGCTGGTCGCGGCAGGCCTGGATTGCTTCCAGGGTCCGGCCGACGCCAAAGCGCTGGCGACTGGCCGACTCGGCCTCCGCAACCCCGTCGGTCAACAGCAGCAGCACGTCGCCCGGCTGCAACAACAGCGGCGGCGCTGCGGGCACGCGGGTCTCGGCCTCGACTCCCAACGGCAGGCCCGTGCTGTCCAGCACCGTCACGCTTCTGTCGCTGTGCAACAGGTAGCTCCGCTGGCCGGCGCTGCCGTAGACGACTTCGCCCAGGGCCGGATCGAGCCGGGCCAGGACGAGGGTCACGAAATGGAAATCGTGCGTGTCGGCCGAAAGCATCTGGTTTGCCCGCGTGAGGATCTCGCCAACGTCGCTGAAGCCCAGGGCCAAGGTCCGCAGGCAGGCCCGCGTTTCCGACATCAACAGGGCCGGCCCCATGCCGTGGCTGCTGACGTCGCCGACAACCACGCCGAGGCAATTGCCCAGCATGGGGATATAGTCGAAGTAGTCGCCGGCGGTGGCCTTGGCCGGATAGAGGGCGCCGGCAATATCGAAGCCGGACAGCTTGGGCGGTTCGGAGGGAAACAGCCGCTGCTGGATCTCCTTGGCGGCGCGGAACTCCTCCGAGGCGTCACGGAGGGCCGCTTCAGCCTTGTGCCGCCGCGTGCGCTCGATGGCATAGCGGATCGAACGCACCAGCAAATTGTCGTCCACCTGGCCCTTGACCAGGTAATCCTGGGCCCCGGCCTGTACGGCCTTCACGGCGGTCGATTCGTCGTTATAGCCCGAAAGCACCACGATCGGCACCTCATTGGCGTGCGCGTGCATGGTGATAAAGGTCTCCAGGCCCTGGCTGTCGGGCAACGACAGATCCAAGAGGATGATGTCGAAAGGGAATTCGCTGAGCCGCTCCAGGCCGGCGGACAACAATTCCGCGTGGCTCAATTTGAAAGGTCCGTCCCAGCGGTCGCCCAGCAGGTTGCGCATGACCCATACGTCGTCCGGGTCATCCTCGACCAAAAGGATGTGGACGCTCTGGGGTTCGGCCTTCGAACCGCTCGGTTTCATAGGATCGGGCCCTCGCGCATATTCTACTCCATGGCCGGTAATTCGACGAGTTCGAACCAATATTTGCTCAACGTACTCAGCAGATCGACCAGGCCGCGGAAGGTGGCCGGCTTGGTAATGTAGGAATTCACGCCCATGCGGTAACAGAAACCGATGTCGTCGCGGGCCGTGGAGGTCGTGAGCACCACGATGGGAATGCTCCGCAAGCGGGGGTCGGCTTTGAGTTCGCTAAGGGCCTCCCGGCCGTCTTTTCGCGGCATCTTCAAATCCAATAATATCAAATCGGGCCGCGGCACGCTGGGCGACTGCCGATAGTCGCCCCGCCGCCGCAGGTAATCCAACAACTGCTGGCCATCGCGGACGATCCGCAGCTCGTGCGGCTGCTTCGACTCGCGCAACGCCTCCTGGACCAGGAGGCAGTCGTCGGCATCGTCGTCGGCCATGAGGATGGTGCAGGGCCCGCGCTTGTTCGCCATCACTCGGCCTCGCTGCGTTTCTTCTGCGCCTGGGCCGCCGGCAGCAGAACCTCAAACGTGGAACCCTTGCCAGGCGTGCTCTGAACCGAAATTTGGCCGCCATGATACTCGACGATCCGCCGGCAAATGGCCAGCCCGATGCCCGTCCCCTCGTAAACGTCGCGGGGATGCAGCCGCTGGAAAATGCCGAAGATCCGCTCGGCATATTGCTGTTCGAAGCCGATGCCATTGTCCTCGACCGTGATGCGGCACTTCTCCTCGGCCAGCGATTTCCGCGACTGCCGCTGCTCGCGGGGCAGCATGTAGTGGGCTTCGACCTTCACCCGTGGAGGCTCGTCGGGGCGATGAAACTTCAGGGCGTTGGCGATCAGGTTCTGGAGCAACTGGCGGATTTGCAGCGGTTCGGCCTGGATCGTCGGCAGTTTGCCCACTTCCACCTGCCCGTGCACGCGCTCGATCTGCGCCTCCAGGTCGCCCACCACCTGCTGTACGAGCTCGCTCAGGTCGACCTGCACGAAATCGTGCGCCCGCCGCGTGATGCGGGAGAGCGTGAGCAGGCCCTCGATCAACTCCTGCATCCGCGCGGCGGCACTCTGCATGCGGTTGATGCACTCCATCGCCGTTTCGTCCAAGAGGTCCTTGCATTTCACCTCCAGCCGGTCGCCGAACGCGCGGATCTTGCGCAGCGGCTCCTGCAGGTCGTGCGAGGCCACGTAGGCGAATTGCTCCAGATCGCGGTTGGACCGCTCCAGCTCGGCCGCGTAGCGAGCCTGTTCCTCCTCGGCCTTCTTGCGGGAACTGATGTCGCGGACGAAAAAGCTCAGCACCGGCGCGCCGTTGATCTGGCCGATCGTCATCGCCATCTCGGCGTGAAACACCTCGCCGTTGCTCCGCGAGGCCGTCACTTCCACGCGCTTGCCGAGCATCGATCCCTCGCCCACTTCCAGGTAGCGCTCGATGCGGCTGCGGTGCTCGGCGCTGAGCGAGGGCGGGAAGAGCACGTCGGAAGGCCGCGTGCCGAGCACCTTCTCGCGCGAGTGGCCAAAGGTCTGCTCCGCGGCCCGATTGAACTCGATGATCACCCCCTCATGATTGATGGTGATGATCGGATCGAGCGATGATTCGAGAATGGAATTCTTCCGCGCCTGGGCCTCGGTCAGGCTTTCCCGCAGGCGGTTGGAGGCCTCGGCGTCGCGGTGCACGATGGCCAGGCAACTTGATCGCTCGCCCTGGGGCATCTTCACGCGGAACATGTAGGTGAAGACGCTCGATTGCTGGCCGGTCTTGATGTTGCGCAGACGGCTGCGGCCTTCCCACTGGCCGGTCTTGTTCACGCCCGGCACCGCCATGTCGCGGAGTTCCCGCCACGAGTCGTCGGTATAGAAATCGTGCAGGGTGACGGTCGCCAGCGAGGCTTCATCGTCCAGTCCGATCCAGCGGCGGGCGACCGCGTTCAGGTAAAACAACTCGCCGTGCGTCGTTGCCAGGCAAACGAAATCGGGAACGCATTCCACCAGCGCGCGGAAGACCGCGTCGGAGTTATCCCCCAAGATTCCGCTGAGATCGCTCATCTTCCGGCTCCCTTCCCCACGTCGCAGCCTCAAAAGGTTACCGATGCTGACCGGGGGGCGTCAAGGGGAAAGGGGCAACAAAGTCAAGGTGTGCTCTTCGCCAAGGCACCGTTCCGCCCGCTGACCACGTCCAAGCGGGCCTGGACCTGCTGCTTCAGGTCGCCCGTCGCACGCCGGATCGCCATCTGGTAGTAAATCTTGGCCACGTTCGGCTTGCCGTCGGCCTCGGCCTGTTGTCCACGGGCAAAGAAGCTGTCAGCCTCGTTGGCCCGGGCGACTTGGCGATTGGCCCGATTGGCCCGCTCTACCGCCACGTCGCTCACGGGAGGGGGCATGTCCGGTTCGACCCGCCAGTTTCCGGCAAGCTTGGCCGGATCGCGTGGAAAAGTCCGTCCCGCAACAGCCGCAGGAGTTTCCTGGAGACCGTGGGAAAAGCTCGGGTAGATCCTCGTCAGGCCATCGGGCGAAGGCGCGTTGAGCAGGGCCTGATCCATGGCGTCAAAGTCGTGGATGGTGGCCGTGACCCAGAAGCTCGACGTACTGCGATCCTGGCCGATGCCGCGGCTCTGGAAACCGGGGAATGTTATCCCCGGCACGCCGTACTCGGTCCGGCCGTCGGACGCGCGATTGATGCCGCCCAGATAGGCGGCGCCGCCGTCGGGCACCATCACCGTCGTGCCCACACCCGCGAACGAGAAAGTGGGCAATTGTACGGTGGGTGCAGGCTGCGCCAAGGCATCGAATGCCGTCAGGCACAGGCACGCGGCCAAGGCAAAACCAAGTGTTGAAAGTCGCATGAGAGCCATCCTTCCTATCGTACTCATCACGCTCCGCCGTGATGGGCATTCTCAATCACCGTCGCCGTTGGCTCCGGGTTAAACGATTCTGGTGTGTACACTACATGGACACGACCACCGGCCAGGGGAAAACCCCAACCGGTGGTCGTTCACTTGTGACATCGACTGCGTTGACTAGAACGTGGTGCTCGCAGAGCCCCGCTGGTGCCCATCCCAGAGCAACCGCGTACCAACGGCAAAGTCCTGCATTTCTTCGTGCGTCCACTTGAAGGAGTTGGTCACCTTATTCTTGTCGACATGGAAACAGAGGATCCAAACCTCGTCCTTGTCATTTCGGGTGGCCACGCAGAGCGAACCGTCGGGACCGAACGACATCAGACCGCCCTTATAGAACGAATAGTTCGCAGGCAGACGGAGGTCCTTGAGGAACTGCGGACCCTCGTAAACTTTGATGGTGTTCGGGGCCTGGGCGGCCGCCCAACGCAACGAGCTGTGGTCCGCCGCAACACCGCCACTGGTGGGCAGCACCGGCTTATCGCCCTTCGACTGATCGCCACTGTACTTGTGGACGCCGGGCTTGGCATCGCTGCTGAAGACGACGTCCTTATCGCTGGCCACGGCCACTGACATCGGCTGCGAGCTGTAGCTCGGGTCGAACTTCTGATAGACCTTCGTCTTGGTGCCGGCGATGGTGCTCATCACAAGCTGGTCGGCCGTGTCGTCGGCCACGACCATCGAGTCGGAATCACCGGCCATCGAAATCTTGACCGGGTGGGGCAGGGACGGATCTTTCTCGAGGATCGTCGACTGCTTGCCCATGTCGTCAATCTGCACGATCCTGCCGCCGTCGCGGGGGATGGCCACCAGAACGTCGTGATCGCGATGCATGGTGATGCCGGTGGGGGTCTGGTCGAAATGCTGCTTGCCCATTACGCGACCGTCCTTGCCTTCAACCTGATAAACGATGCCCGGACCAGCGCCATCACCGGTGGCCACGTAGAGGACCAACTCCGGGACCTTGTCCAGCTTGGGCTTATCCAACGGAAGCTGCTTGCCGTCATAAGTAACGGCCGGAGGCGTCGGTTGAGTGGGGACGTACGGGTTATAGTAGGCGTATTGAGGCACGTAAGGGTAGGGCGTATACGCCGGGTACGGGCAGTAGCCGTACGGTCCGGGGCCGTAACCAGGTCCGCCAGGACCCCCAGGTCCACAGCCACAACCCGGTCCAGGGCCCGGTCCAGGTCCGGGGCCAGGGCCCGGTCCAGTTCCAGGGCCCGGTCCGGTTCCAGGTCCGGGGCCCGATCCACTTCCATCGCCAGGGCCCGTACCATCACCGGTGCCTGTACCATCGCCAGAGCCTGGACCCGTACCACTGCCGTCATCTGCGCTGGACGCAGGAGAGTTACCGTCGCCGTTGTCCGGCGAGGCCTTGCTGGGATCGCTGTTGCCGTTGCCCGAGTCGGGGCTGGAGTCCGCCTTGGCCTGGGCGCTGTCGTCGCCCTTGCCATCGCCGGAACCATCGCCCTTGCTCTTGTCGTCCTTGCAGGGGCAAGACGGGTCGCCGGAACCCTTGCCGTTGTCTGACCCATCGCCCTTGCCTGACCCATCACCACTGCCGGAGCCTTTGCCCTTGTCCGGATTGATGCCAACGGCCTTAGCCAGGGCATTGCCGGGATCATCCACGGTCACATCGTCGCTGTTGCCGGAAACCTTGTCCTTGCTGTTGCCAGATCCGCTTCCGCTACCGGACCCGCTGCCAGAACCACTGCCGCCGCCAGAACCGCCGCCGCCACCATAGCCGCTTCCGCCGCCACCGTAACCGCCACCACCGCGATGGTACCCGTGGTCGTGAACAACCACTACGTGATCATCGTCGACGTCGTCGTGGATGACTACATCGTGGCGACGATGACCGACATACACGTCATCATCGAGGACCACGCGGCGGCGATCATCCACCACCACGCGACGATCATCATAGTATACCCGGTTAGGCACAACTACCCGGTTAGGCACGACCACCGGGTTGGCAACATAGGACCGCTCGACCACGGGAACGGGCGTGACGGGCACGGCGACCTGGTCGAACAACGGTTCACGATGGCCGAATCCGTCGAGGTACAGGCCAACCAGGCTTCCCCAGTGGCCTTCCACGATGAGCAGATGCTTCTCGTTGTTGTAACCCCAGATCTCGCTGCCTTGGACCTCGTTGCCGCGGGCGTCGACAATGCGGAACTTGTCGCGATTCTGCACCACGGTCGGATCGTTGATCTGCATTTCGATGTGCAGGTACTTCTGCGGGCCTGCCTCTGCCGCTGCGGCCAGTCCGGGGTGGGACTGATCAAGCCGCGATACAGCCGTGTGATGCCAGGGAACGCTCGTGCCTGGCTCTGCGGCCTGTGCGACCGCTACGCCACACAGGACTGCTGCTACTGAGAGTAGCGAAAGACCGCTTCTCATCCGATGACTCCTCGATTGCTAATTTGCCCTTCGTTGCTGCCGGTTGGCCGACACTCTTATGACGTTACAAACTGAATTTGCCAAATCCTTCCTTCGCTGGGGTTTGGAGCCGGCAAAGGTTAAGTTCCGTGAATCAATGCTCCTCCATTGGATAGCCTACCAAATCCTAATCTCTCGCACAATAATCCTACGGAGTAAAGACTACCCACCAATATGGGTATAGTCTTATCCCGCTGTCTGGACTGACCCAATATCTCATCGGGGGTCGACTAACTTATTATTCCCGGCCGACAGAAGTTTGCAAGCAGAATTCCCACCAGGGCTACATCTCGGGACGATTTGCGTGTCTAGGGTATTTTTGACACAATGCAAACTAAATCCTTGACCCACAGGCCTTTCGGTGGGATATTGGGGAAAGACCCGAAGATCTATGCAAAGGAACCCCTTTTGATGAGCACCGCCCATTTAATCGAGCCCCATTTGGAGGGGTTTCAGAGAGATTTTGATGCCTTGCAACACGAACTTGAAAAGGTGATTGTTGGTCAGGCGGAGGTGATCGAGCATGTGTTGATCGCCGCGGTGGCCGGTGGACATGTCCTCATCGAAGGCGTGCCAGGGCTGGGCAAGACCGTGTTGGTACAGACGCTGGCCGAGATCCTGCAGCTTCGTTTCAGCCGCATTCAGTTCACCCCCGATCTCACGCCGTCGGATCTGTTGGGCACGTTCGTCGTGATGGAGACGGCTGCCGGCCGCCGCACATTCGAATTTCAGCAGGGGCCAATCTTCTCCAACCTGGTGCTGGCCGACCAGATCAACCGCGGCTTGCCGAAAACGCAGTCGGCCCTGCTGCAAGCGATGGAGGGCGAAGAGATCAATGTTTCGACCGAGACGTTTCATCTGCCGCAGCCGTTCTTCGTAGTCGGCACGCAGAACCCGCTGGAAATGGAAGGCACGTTCCCCTTGCCGGAAACAGAGATCGACCGCTTCTTCTTCAAGCTGGTCGTCAAGCGGCCTAGTGTCGAAGAGATCGAGTCCATTCTGGAACGTACCACGGAGAGCGCCCCGGCGGAGCTTCGCGCGGTGGTGGATGGCAAGCGGCTATTGGAAATGCGGGAAATCGCCCGCAAGGTGTCTTTGGCCGGCCCGGGCCGCCACTGGGTGGCTTCGCTCGTGGCGGCCACGCACCCCGACTTCCCGCAGGCCCCCGAGGACGTCAAACGTTATGTGCGTTACGGGGCCAGTCCGCGGGCGGCCCAATCGTTGGTTTTGGCTGCCAAAGTGCGTGCCGCGGCCAACGGTCGAACGGAGGTGACGATGGAGGATTTCGCCGCGACGATCACCCCCGCCTTGCGTCACCGCCTCCTGCTGAATTTCGAGGGTCAGGCCGAGAACATTCGTTCCAAGGCCCTCATCGACAGTATCGCGAAAAGCATAAAAACGTAAATGGCCTTTTTTTCCACTTCTTTGCCGGAATTCCTGAAGCGAACGCAATTGCTCTCGCTCTGTGCGCGGTGCTGCGGCGGCAGTCCGCTCTTGGCGGCGGCGCGAAAGAAGCTGCCCGGTGGTGGAACGGAAGTGACCGGGCATCGCGACTATTCGCCCGGCGATGATTTTCACGCCATCGACTGGGCACTGTGTGCCCGCCGAAATGAACTGTACGTCAAGTTGTTCGAAGGCCAGTCGGACCGTGACGTCCATTTCATGTTGGACTGTTCGCCGAGCATGGGACTCGGCCGGCCGGCGAAGTTCCACTTCTTGCGGCAGATCGCCGCGGCCCTGGGGTACGTGAGCCTGTTGAATCGCGATCGGCTGGTCGTGGCCGCGTTTGCCGACGGGCTGGTCGCCGTGCTGCCGCCATTGCGCCATCCCTCGCGGATCTCGCGGCTGCTGCGGTTCATCGACGTCCTGTCGCCGGCGGGCACGAAGACCAATCTGTTGCGTGCCGTCGAGATGTTCGTGCGGCGGCCGCAACGTCAGGGACCGGTCGTGGTGATCAGCGACCTGTACGACCGCGCCGGCTTTCATCGCGGCCTCGATCTGCTGCGGTTCCACGGTTACGAACCGCGGCTGGTACACATGGTCGATCCCAGCGACGCCGAGTCCACGCTGCTGGGCGACACAAGACTGATCGACGTCGAATCAAAGATCGGCAAGACCGTAACGATCACCGAGCGGACCGCCCGCCGCTACCGGGCGTTGGTGGCCGAATTCCACGAGTCGGTGCGCGAGTATTGCCGGCGGCGGGGCATCGTCTACATGCCGATTTCCTGCGACATGGCCGAGGACGAGGTCCTCCTCCGCGCGCTCGGCTGCCGCCGCAATTGTAGGGTGGGAGGGCACCGTGTCGGGCACGATGTACCCATGGTCGAGGTCGCGGTCGGCCCGACATCGTAGCGTATTACTGAGGAGGCGGGCTGAAGCCCGCCCTACGTCATGAACTTCGCTCATCCGCTGGCCTTGCTGTTGCTGCTCTTGCTGGTCCCCGTTGCACTGTTGTATTGGCTGCGGGTTCGCGTGCCGAGCCGAACCGTGGGCACAGGCATGTTCTGGGAGAAGGCCCTGGGCGAGGAGAAAGTTCGCTGGCGCTGGCAACGCTGGCGGCGGAAGGTCTCGGCGGCCGTGCAGATGATTATTGTGATTCTCCTTGCCCTGGCCGCGGCGGGACCGCAGATTCCGGCTGCGAAGCGGGTAGTGCTGATCATCGACAATTCGGCCACCATGCGGGCAACCGAGGTGCAACCGACACGCATGGATGCCGCCAAAGAGGTTGCCGGGCGACTGATCGAAAGCCTGCGGTCATGCGACGAGATGGCGCTGGTGACGGTCAGTCCCGGTCCGCAGGAAATTCAACCGCTGACGAGCGATCAGGCGTTGCTGACCGCGGCGGTCAGACCCATCCAGGCGACGGCCGATCCGCCGGCGATCGAGTGGGCCGTGAAGCTGGCCCGCGCGATTTCCACGCCGGACAAGGTTCCGCCGCGGATCGTGCTGATTACCGACGCCTGCGCTAAGGAAGCCGCAAAGCAGGTGCAGGAGAGCGGCGTGGAAGTATTGCGGATCGGCACGGCGGCGGGCAACGTGGCGATCACCCGTTTTACGGCGCGGCGGAACAAGGCCGATCCAGCACAATGCGAGGTCCTGGTCGAATCGCAAAATCAGGGCAACCAGACGGTCAACGGCAGCATGACGATTGCGGTTAATGGGGAATCCCGCAAGCCGGTCCCGTTTTCTCTCGGCAAAGACGGCCGCTGGCAGCATATTATTACGCTCGACCTCCCTGCGGCTGCCCATTTGACGGCCAAGATCGAACCGGGCGATGCTTATGTGTTCGACGACACGGCCGAGCTCGACGTGCTGGCGGCGCCCGCCGGGCATCGCGTGATGTTCACGGGTGACAAGCGATCTTGCCTGAAAGAGATTCTCGCGGCCAATCGGCGGGTGGAGTTGATCCAGAACGACACCCAAACCAATGCGATTCACGTCATCGACGGAAAAATGCCACACCCGCTGCCGGCCGGCCCAGCCTTGATCTTTACTCCGGAGGCTTGCGAGCTGTGGGAATTTGGCGACCCCGTGGCCGATCCGTTGGTGACCCGCGTCGATCAGAGCTCGCCGATCGTGGCAGGCGCCGGGTTGTTCGATGCTTATTTGCCCGAGGCCCGGCAATTGCAAATCGCCGAGCCGGTTCGCTCCGTCGCCTGGCCGATCCTTTGGGCCGACGAGGGGCCGCTAGGCTATGCGATCGACCGCCCGCAGGGCCGCGTGGTGGTAATCGCCGGCAACTTGGCCGCCAGCAATTTGGCCTTGCAGGCGGGATTTTCGACGCTGGTCGCCCAGGCGCTGGACTGGCTGGATGGTCAACCACCGTGGAAGGATGAAGTGGTAGGATGGGACGCCGGCCCATCAACAGCAGGAATTGGTGGGCCGGCGTCGCCGGGGGCGAGCTTGTCCCACCGTACAATCTCCGGCAAGTGGAGCCTACCGCCACGGACCTTCGCGTGCCCGGTGGCCTCGGCAGCGACGCGTCTGCGTTGGTGCTTGAAAAACCCTGGCCGCCGTTGTGGATCGTGCTGGCCGTGTTGGCCGCGCTACTCGCGATCATCGAATGGTGCCTGTATCAGCGGCGGTGGACCAATTGACATGACCTTTTCCTTGTCTTCCTGGCAAATCGAATTCGTTCGGCCGCTCTGGTTCGCCTTGCTGGCCGCGCTGCCGCTGCTGTTGATCTTCTGGCGGCGGTCGCTCGTGCAGGTCTCGCTGGGCCGGAAGGTCCTCTCGCTGTTGCTGCGAAGCTTGCTGTTGCTGCTCGTGGCAGCCGGCCTGGCGGGTCCGAAGGCAACCGGGCCTGGTAGTCACGAGAACTTTGATTTCAAGTGGCTGCGAAGCGGCGGAGGGGCCTCGCCGCCCGCGGTCGAGATCAGCGCCCCGGACCACGTTCGCGCCGGCCAGCCTTTTTCGCTCGACGTGCGCCTGCGGTCGAAGTCTGGCGGCACGGCCACCGCGGAACTGCTTTGCGACTCCCAGCCGTCGCAGAAGGATACCGTGTCGCTGGTCGTTGGCGAAAACCACAAGCTGTTTCGCACCGTCGCACCGAAACCTGCGCGGGTCGTTTACTCGGTCCGTGTCAAGGACGAGCAAGGCGCCTGGCCCGATGAGAATGGCAGCGCCTGTGCCGTTTACGTGGATCCGCCGCCGCGTGTGCTGCTGGTCGAAAGCCAAACGGTACTGGCCGAACATCTCAAGAAAGCCCTGGCCCGTGAGAATCTCGAGATCGATGTCCAGCCGAAACTGCCCGATTCTTTCGACAAGCTCGACCTGATCATCCTCTCCAACGTGCCTGCGGCAGATTTGCCCGCACCGCGGATGAAGGACTTGCAAACCTACGTCCGCGACGGCGGCGGTTTGATCGTGGTCGGCGGCGACCAGTTGTTCACGGCGGGCGGATATCGTGGCACGACGCTCGAAGAGATCCTGCCGGTGATCTCGGAAGAGCGGAAGGACAAGCCGAAGCCAACCCTGGCGATGGTCCTGGTGCTGGATATCTCCGGGTCGATGAACGACCCGTCGGCCAACAAGAAGATCCGCAACATCGATTTGGCCAAGGATGCCTTGCGCACAGCCGTCAACATGCTCAGGCCGCGGGACCAGGTGGGCGTGCTGGTCTTTGAAGACCGCAGCCGCTGGATCTGGCCGTTGGCGCCGGTGACCGATAAGAAGTCGATCATCGCCCAGATCGACAAAATCAAGGCCGAAGGCAGCACGAACATGTATCCGCCGCTGGAGCAGGCCTATCTCTCGCTCCGCGAGGCCTTTGCCGACCTCAAGCACATCATCGTCACGACCGATGGCCTGGGCGAGTCCGGTGATTTCGAGGGCCTGGCGAAAAAGATCGCCGCAGCAGGCATCACCATGACGACCGTGGGCGTGGGCAGCGAACCGGCCCAGGGGTTCCTGCAATCGATCGCCGAGAAGGCCAAAGGCCGGGCCTATTTCTGCCCCGACGCCGAGAAGGTGCCGCGGATTTTCCAGACCGATACCGGCATTGTCGCCAAGATCGGCATCACCGAGGAGCCGTTCTTTCCCAAGATCCACCCCGCGGCAGTGCTTCGCGGGCTGGAGATGTCGAAGGCCCCGACGCTCTTGGGCTACGTCGAGACGGTAGCCCGGCCGGAGAGCCAGGTAGTCCTGGAGAGCGAGACCGGCCAGCCAATCCTGGCCCTTTGGCGCTATGGCGGCGGCACGGTGGCGGCCTTCACATCCGACATCCAAAGCCGCTGGGCCGCGCCCTGGTTGACATGGCCCGGATTCGGCAAGTTCTGGGTCCAGCTCGTGCGGCAGACGATGCGGCATGACGTGCCGCCGACCTTGCGGCTCGCGGCCGACGCGGCGAACGACCGATTGTTCTTCACGCTCGACGCCGCCGACCCCGATGGCCGCTACATCAACGGGGCCCAGGCCAGCGTGACGGCAACCGGCAGCGACGGCAAGTCATCGACCGCAAACTTGACGCAGGTGGCCCCCGGTCGCTATGCCGGGTGGCAGCCAGCGGGGCAGGCAACCTATTGGCTCGAAGGTCAGATCCGTCGCGATGGGCAGATGATTGATTCCGTGCGGAACGGCACGGTAGTTCGGCGCATGCCCGATGTTCAGGTCAAGCTGGCCGGCGATCTCACGCCGGTGGAGAAAACCGGCTTGCGAACGATGCTTTTCTGGCACTGGCTGCTGGGGGCGGGGCTCGTGGTCCTGGTGATCGATCTGGCAGTAAGAAGGACGGGCAGGGCAAAATGACTGATACTACCATGGACGGTAAGGAGCAACATGCAATAATGAAAGACGATGAATAGGAGGAACCAGTCAATGATTAAGATTCTTCACGGCAAAGCGCACGGCAGAACCATTGAACTTGAGGAAGACCTCGGCCTCTCCGAGGGGCAAGAAGTCGAGGTCCAAGTGAAACCACTTCCACAGGCCAAGAAATGGGGCGAAGGCATTCTCCGCTCGGCCGGAGGCTGGGCCGATTATCCTGAACTGGACGCGATCTTCGAGGAAATCTATCGAGCCCGGAAAATGGAGCGTCGGCCGCAGGCGGAGGACGTATGAGCCACGTCTTGGACACGAACATTTGTGTTGCGCACTTTCGCCGGCCCGCCGGCCTCGCGCACAGGTTCGTTCAGTACGGCGGTGGCCTTTTCATTCCGACCGTTGTTCTGGGCGAACTTTACACCGGAGCCTACCGCGTAGACAATCCGGACCCTGTGCTGCGGAAGATCGCCGATCTGCTCAACGAAGTCCAGGTCTTGCCATATGACGAGGAATGTGCGGAACGATTTGGAAGGGAGCGCGGCAGTCTAATGCGGCAGGGCATTCTGGTCCCCACTTCGGACTTGATGATTGCCGCCGTCGCCCTAGTCCACGACCTGACTCTGGTGACCCACAATACGGTGGATTTTCAGAATGTTCCGGGCCTGCGACTGGTCGACTGGCTCACTCCTTGAGAATGGTCCGTGAGGGAATACAAAGCGTGCGCATGTCGCCATAGCATTAGGGCGTGCCGAGTGAAACGAGTCCCACCATGAGCGAAGGTAACGAAGATGGTGGGACCCGCCAACCACTGCGGCGCGTCGGCGCCCGCCGGCTTAGTTGACTCCTCGTCCTGCCCACTAAGTTGACTCCTCGTCCTGCCCACTATATTCTGATATTCTGGTGCTGGTCCTCGTTTGGAACAGGGAGGGCTCGATCATGGGCAAGGTAAGGCAAGGCCGTTTCGCCAAAGCCGGCATGGTGGCGATTCTGGCCTGTATTCCCGCCATTGGGTTGCTTCTCACCGTATCGCCCAAGGCGAATACCGCCTTGCCGGCAAAGCCGGTCGTCGAGCTATCGCGCACCGACACGTTGCCGCCGGGCACGGAGGCGGTTGAAATGTTCGCCGCGATGGACCGGGGCGATCTTGCGGTAAGGTTGATGCCGGAAAAGGATCAGCAGGCCCGCCTGGAACTGGAAAACCGCACCGACCGGCCGTTGACCGTACAAGTGCCGGCCACGTTCGGTGGACGGTCTATCCTGGCGGGCGTAGGGATAGGGGCGGTGCCGCCTCAACCGGTCGGGGCTGGTTGGCGTGGGGGCCCGGGGTTCTTCTGCATTCCGCCGGAGAAGGTCGGATGCCTTCGGGCTGGGACCGCATGTCTTGACGAGTCGAAGCCCGAGCCGAGCCAGGGCATGGTCTACGAAGTGTGTCGCCTTGAGGAACTGGCCGACCAACCCGCCGTGCAGCGGCTATGTGGCATGCTAGGTGGCCGGCAGACGGATTTGCGAGCCGTGCAGGCGGCCGTGTGGCATCTGAACTGCGATCTATCGTGGCAGCGGCTGGCGGCGCGATTACGGACCCTCGGCGGCACGCACGGCACGCAGCGGTTCTTTACACCCAAGCAGATCGAAGAGGGCAAGCGGCTGGCGGAGGTGGCCATGCAATGAACCATCCGCTGGGCAAGTTCCATCGGCCGCGGTTCGGGGTCGGGCTGCGCGATTCGGCGCGCGGGCAGACGCCCTCGCATCGCGTGCCGGGCGGTCTTCGGCCTTCCGGGCAAACGACGTTCGCCGAGGGCCTGCCTGGCCTGCCGCGGGCCAAGAATACCGCGCCTCGGCGGCGGACTGAAGTCCACCCTGCGAACGCGCCGCATCCGTCCAAGGAGAAACATCGCCTCCGCTGGTATCAATTCAGCCTGCGGACGTTGTTCTGGCTGACGCTGGTCGTCAGCCTATTGATGAGTTGGCACGCCGTCAAAGTGAAGAAGGCCGCGGCCCAGAAGAAAGCGGTTGAGACCATCCTCGCGGAAGGAGGTACGGTCGAGTATGACTATCAGTTCGACGAACAGGGGCAAGCGATCAAGGGCGCGAAAGGCCGCGGGCCGGCATGGCTGCGCGATTTACTGGGACCCGATTACTTCGACACGGTTGTTTATGTTCAGGTGGTGTCCGCACAGGGAATGGAAGGGGTGAATGGCCTCGTACGTTTGCGGTCATTATGCATCGATGTGCCGAGGGAGGGAGAGGACCCACTGAAACATCTCCAGGATATCGACGGACTGGAAGAACTCGATATTGCCGGACGGCTAACGGATACCAGCCTGAACCAACTCCGAGGGCTAAGGCATATTCGACGATTGACCCTAACTTGGAGACGGTCTGTCGATGACGCGCAGGAGCAGAAACCAATCACCGGATCAGGATTGGCGGCCTTACAGGAGTGTCCAGCCTTGCGTGAACTGACCATTCAGGCTTATGAACTCCCCACTGCGGCCTTGGAGCAGATTGAGGCTTTGTCTCAGCTCGAGAAACTCACCGTGATCGTCGGGAAATCTCGCGCTCCGCTTGTCTTCCACATCAACAAACTCCCGGCACTACGAGAATTGGAGTTGTCCGACCGGTGGGGCGATACCGAAGGTAACAGCACGCTGATTGTCGCCGGGATCGAAGAGATGCAGAACGCGTCGCGGCTGGAACGCCTTCATCTGTCCTCAAATAATCTCACCAATTCCGACGTTATGGGTCTCAGCACCCTCACATCGCTCCGAGACTTGGACCTCTCGGGGTGTTCCAGGGTGAACGACAGGGCCGTGCCATTTCTGCGGAAAATAGCAAGCCTCAGGCGGTTGACACTGGAAAACACCGGGATGAGCGACGACGGAGCTGAACAAATCGACGATGCTTTGCCTAATTGCCGGGTAATCTACTAAGTTATGCAATGAAACGCAGCAAAGGAAAACTGGCTCTTATATTGTGCTTGCTGATCATGGTGATCGCCGGGATCGCGTGGTCGGTTTACCGGGCCCGATTGGCCCAGGAGCAGGCCGACTTCCTCGCGTCCGTGGCGAGTTCCGGCGGCATCGTCGTAATGGACTATGAGGCCGACGGCGGACCGCCGCCACGGTTGCCGCTGTGGTTTCGCGGCATCGGCGGCGACTGGCCGTACGCACACGTCGTGAAGGTCAAAACTTCGAATCTCGACCAGTTGCCCGTTGTCGGTGAATTCACACAAATTCGAGATTTGGATTGTTCCTCGTGTGCGGCAGGTCTTTGCGATCAACTAAAATTCCTTCGGCGCTGCGAACATCTGCGTATCCTTAACTTGGCGGACGGCTCTCCGGAGTTGGAACATCTGGCCGATTTTCGCGAACTCGAAGTGCTCGACTTATCTGACGCGTCCCTGAGCCCCGATCAACTTGCCTCTTTCAAGCACATGCCTGCGCTGCGGACGTTGCGACTCGGCGAAACAGGCATCGACGACAAAGGGATCCGGCGGCTCAGGTTCCTCAAACAACTTGAAGAGCTGGATCTGCACGAAACACAGATCAGTGGGGCTGGGCTTACGGCCCTCCACGGAATGAAACAGTTGCGGAAGCTGGACCTGCATGGAGATACTATCGGGAACGCCGGTCTTGCCAATCTGAAGAACCTCTCGGCGTTGGAAGAACTCGATCTGAGCAAGACCCAGGTTGACGACGAAAGCATGGCGGCCCTGGCGGGGCTCAAGAACCTGAAGCGGCTCGATCTGATGGAAAGCAAGGTCCGCGGCCCCGGACTGCGACGCCTGTACGGGCTGAAGCAACTTGCGGTCCGAATAACCCTCAACGGCGAGGATATGGAGGACATCGACGGCGCGATACCAATCGTCACGCTCCAGCTTTCCAATTGCGAATTGACCGACAACGGCTGTTATCATCTCACGCTCTACCCGATGCTGGAGGAACTCGACTTGAGCGGGTCGAACGTGAACGACGCCCGCATGGAGAACCTGGCTGGGCTGACGCGGCTGAAGAAGCTCAATCTCAAGGGTACTCATATCACCGATGCCGGCCTGCGGCACCTCCGCGGCTTAACGGAACTGCGGGAGTTGTCGCTGGGATTTACGGACGTCCGCGGCCCAGGGCTGGACGTACTGAAGAACCTACCGCGACTGGAGGTGCTTTTTCTGACAGGATTGCCCCTTCGCGACGGTGATGCGAAGCATTTGGAATGCCTTACGCAGCTTCGCGAACTCGACATCGGCAGCAGCTTCTTGACCGATGCGGCGGCCGTTCATCTCGCAGGCATGAAGCAACTGCGAAGGATCGAAACCCTGAGCTCGGGCATCACGTTTCAGGGCAAGCAGAAGCTCCGCGCGGCGCTGCCCGACTTGAAATTCGACGGGGAATCGCAACAGTGACCGATAGCGCGCGATATGTGAAGATCACTGAGTACTCAGTACCAAGTGCTCAGTAGCTTCGGTGACGTGGCGGTTAACGCAGCGTACGGGCCAACCACACATGGGATTACCAGCCGCCAGCCCGCCCGTTAAGGAACGCGCCTACGCCACCGACTTCCGTCCCGCCGCCCGCGCCACCGACTCGATGGCGATCGCGCTTACCGCCGCGCCGTAGTCGAGATCGATGTTCACCAGCGTGTCGTGCGTGTCGTGATAGCCCTGGCGATTGATGTCGTAGTTCTCCATGAACAAGACGACGGGTACGCCGGCGTCGGAGAAGATCTGGCCGTCGGTGTTGTACAGGGCGCTGCGGCGATAATAGGGCGGCCGCACTTCGCCGCTCAATGGCAGGTGCAAGGCCACGTCGGGAATCGTGCGGCCGTCGGCCGAGCGCTTGCCGCGCGACGCGCCGCGACGATCGGCGCGGCGGTTCCATACGGCCGTCGAGGCGTTCCAGATCACCGTGGCCGCGTGGGCCTCCTCGGCCAGCAGCATCGACTCGCGATTGGCGCCGGGGGCGATCTGGAAAATGTCCTTCTCGCGGTCGTTGTTGTGGGCGATCATGTCCATCACGTACACGCCGTCCACACGGGTCTTGGCCAGGCTCTGCCAGCGGCCGTCGGCCAGCCGAATTTTGAGGCTCCCTTCGACCACCTGCTGGCACAAGGCACGGGCGCCCATGCAGTCGGAAGGGAACTCCTCGCCGGTGAGGTGCACGAGCCAGATGTCCGTTTCAAGCTTGCCTTGTTTGGCCAGGTCGAGGTAGATCGGGGCGGCGAGCATCATGGCGGCGGTGGCCGAGTGGTTGTCGTCGGCCCCGGCGGCGGCGAGCCGCGGCCCGCCGCCTTTGCCCGAGTACCCGTAGACGTCTTCCATGTAGGCCGTATCGTAGTGGTCCGCCATGATCACTGCCCGGCGGCGGTCCTTGCCGGGGATCACCATCACCAGGTCGCGCTCGTAGGTCTCGCCCTCCTGATTCAATTTCCAGCCGCCAGACCAGAAGAACTGGAAATCGGTCTGCCAGCGGAACGGCAACTCGCCCACCAGGACCTTGTCGGTCATGTCCGCCGCTTTGGCAACCTTCGCATAGTGGGCCAGCAGATAATCGCCCAGGGCCTCCAGGTCGCGGTTGTGATGCACCAACCGCTTGCGGGTCTGCGGGTCGAGCACGCAATCTGCGTTGTCCTTGTTCTTGAAGCGGCCGGTCGAGAGCCGGGCGATCGTCTGCCAATAGGCCTTTTCGTAAGACCGCCGGGCTGTGCGGTCGTAAGTCAAAGCGGGCAGGGGGGTGGCGGAGCGTAGCGTGGGCCGAGTAGAACGAGTCCCACCAGAAGTGTCCACGTCGGCCATTGGTGGGACTCGTGTTACTCGGCCCACCCTACTTTCATCAACACAGCCGCGCAGTTGTTCCACCAGCGCCGCGGCTTCCTCCGCATTGCTGGCATGGGCCGGCAATGATTGGAACCAATCTCCCAGCGTCTCGTGCGTGGGCAGCGTGAGCAATTGCCGTGCGAGGCTGGGATCGAGCGGCCGGCCGAGCAGGTCGACCGTGTCCAGCAGCTTGCGGACGTTGAAGAGCGTCTGCCGCAGGTGGTTCTCGTGGACGTGCGAAAAGAGCTGGACGGCGGCACGGTGCAGCGGCCGATCGAGCAACCGCGGCCATAGCTCCACGGCCCGATCGAGCCGCGGCTTGTCGAACGGGTACGCAGTGAGATAGCCCAGCGGGGCGTCGGGAAGCAAGACAGCTTCGCTATTCTCCAACGAACGAAACGCGACCAGCGGGCGATGCCAATAGACCTCGTGCTCGCCCACGCGCATGGCCGGATAGATCATGCGATAGCCAAACAACCCGCCAGCGGCCAGGCGGTCGGCCACGTGCTGAAGATCGTCGGGCGTGGCCCGCGGGCCGTCCAGCAGCAGTTCGTACTCGTGGCTCCAGATCTGGGCGTTGCGGGCCATCGGTTTGTTGTACAGGCTGATGTCGTCGGGAGCGGTGCTCAAGAGCACGTGGGTCAGCTTGTCCTCGGTGCCGACGACGGCCAACGGGTCTTCGTGGCGAAGGATCCGCTGCCAGCGGTGCGAGCGGCGGAACGTGTCGCGAACCGGGCCATAGACGTGTGGCTCGTGACCGTTGCCGGGGCGCGCCTCGTGCAACCAGCCCGACTGCGGAATGCGGATCGAATTTGCGGCCTCGTGCCGGAAGAGCGACTGCAACAACGGAATCTGCCCCGCCAGCGGCAGCTTGCGCTGGAGTTCCAGATACGGGGGGGCGCAAAGAAGACGAGGCTGCCTGGGAACGGCAGCAAGTTCAGTTCGCCGGCCAGATAGGCCCTGCGGACCGCCGCCGGCAGGAACTTCCAAGGGCAAAAAGTCAACAGATAACGGACACCGCGGAGCGGACCTTTCTCCCAGCGATAGGGCTCGGTCCATTGGGGCAGCGGCTCCTCCTTCCACGAGGGCAGCAGCGCGGCCTCGGAATTCGTGTAAACCCGAAAGCCCGCCTTGCGAAGATCAGCGAGTGCTTCAGGCTTCTCATCATACGCCGCGGCCAGCAGACGGCGGACGAATCCTTCGGACCATTCTCGCGGCACTTCCCGCCGCGGCGCGCTGGAGAAACTTTTCCAAAAGGCCTTGCCCGGCCCCTGTTCGCTGGCGCCGAACAAGGTCCAGCGGACGCGGCCTTTGTCGTCTTGGGTTTTGGAGAGGGCCAGGGGCAGCAGGAGCACATAGCGTTCCTGCTGCGGCGCTCCCGAAGTCGCTATATCTTCGGGCCAGTAGGGATTGCCCTCGAGCTTCTTGCGGGCGATGCCATGGGCGGGATGGCAGTGGCCAAGATGATGCACGACGTGCATCAATTCCTTGGCGATCATCTCCAGTCCTGGCTGGAGTTCCAGGGCCTCTTCGTATTCGGTGACGTGCCAGCCGAAGGGGTCGTCTTCACGATAGAGGCCGCGGTCGATGCTGCCGTAGGGCTTCCGGCCTACGCGGGGCGGGGGCATGAATTCGCTATAGGCGGCGATCGGGAAGTTGCCTTCGCCCTCAAACCACGGGTAGCCCGCCAATAATTTCTGCCAGCCTTGATTCATGATGAAAGTGCTCCTGCAAAGAAAACAAAGCGGCAATGACTTGCCGCACTCCAAAGGGTCAACCCGGGTGGTGCGGGTGGTTCCCCGGCTTGCCGACGATGTCCTTGATCTCGCGGATCCAGATGTTGCGGAAGCGAACCGGGTTGCCGTGAAACTGCAAGCGCACCGGCAGTTTGTCGGGATGAGGCGCGTAGTGCGGTTTTTCGGTCCAGGAGGTTCCGCCCGTCAACGCGAAGTGGTTCTGCACCAGCACGCCGTTGTGCAATACGGTCACGTAGGCCGGTTTGAGAAGTTTGCCCTGCTTGTCGAACTTGGGGGCCTCCCAGACGATATCATAGGTTTGCCACTCGCCCGGTTTGCGGCAGGCGTTGACCATGGGCGGATGCTGCTTGTAGACCGCGGCACACTGGCCGTCGTAGTAAGTGTCGTTGTCGTAGGAGTCGAGGATCTGGATTTCATAGAGGCCCATCATGAAGACGCCGCTGTTGCCGCGTCCCTGGCCGCTGCCAGAGACCTTCTCGGGAGCGGCCCATTCGATGTGCATCTGGCAGTCGCCGAAGGCCTGCTTGGTGTCGATGTCGTGCTTGTCTGCGATGGCACAGCCGTCCTCGACCTTCCAGTCGTTACCGTCTTTGAAGGCCGACATGTCCTTGCCGTCGAACAACACGATGGCATCCGACGGCGGGCCGCCGGCCGTGCCGGGCTGGACGAGCGGCGGCTGCGGCCAGATGATCGGCGCGATGTACTCGATAATGCTGCCGAACAGTTGCAGCACGCCGACGTGGCTGACGACGGCCAGTACGGCGGCGGACAAGAGGGCAAAATTCGTGAAACGAATCAGACGACGGGAAAGGCAGTGGCGCATGACTAAGGCTCCGGAGGAAAGGGTGTGAATGGCGTAAAGATCGTAAACTGTACCTGATACGTCTCATAGGTCCTATCCGTCCTGGAGAGGTCCTATCAGTCTTATGATTTTTTCTCGGGCGGGTCGCGCTTCTTGCCGAAGGTGTCTCGATATTTCTTCATGGCCCGCTCTTTGAGGCTGCGGAGACTTTGAATGACCCGCTCCGAGGCCTGGTCTGCCTGCTCGGCCACCTGCTCGGAAACGGGTTTCAGGTCTTTCGAGGCGGCTTTGATCCAATCCAGGGCCGGGGACTCATCCGCCTCCTGCGGGCTCGCCGCTTCGGCCATACGTTCGTGCGGTTGCGCATCGCCGGCGGGCGTTTCCACGCGATTATCGACCACGCGCAACATGAGCATCGTCGCATCGTCGATGCGCATTTGCCGTTCCTGCCGCAGCCAGGCGACTCCCGACCGCCAGTCGTCTTCCGACATCTGCCAGAAGTCGCCCCACTTGGGCGGTTCGCCCTGTTCATAGCAGCGCACGGCCCATTCGGCCACCGCATCGGTGCAAAGCACCAATTCATCGCCAGGATAGCACATCTCGTCGAGAATTGCGAATTCGAGCAGGTGGTCGCGCTTCAGATCGGCGCTGCCCAGCACGATCGGATCGACCTCGAACTCCGCCGAGGTCTGCAGCGGAAACGATCGCACCAATTCGCCGCCGCGGATCTGGAAGAGGCAACTGTCGCCCAGGGCGAAGGCCACCAGGCGGTAGCCGCCGAACGTCCCGGCCTGGGCATCTTCGATCGGGCAGACGCGGGTGTAGAGCAACGTGGAAAAAGCCCCTGCTGGCAGCTTCGCCTTCTGAAACCAGGCCAGACTGCTGGTATCGATGCTGGCGGCCCAACGCGCACGCTGCGCCTGCAACCAGGCGGCGAACTCTTCCGGTTCGCAAGGGTTGGGACTGTCGGCCACCACGGCCTCGGCCAGGATGGCCGCCCACGGGCCCGAAAACAGGCTCGACGACACGCCGTCGGCAATCGCGGCAATATGGTGCTCCATATCGACGCAGGAAGCGTCCTGGTAGGCCCCGGGCTGCTCGGGGTCTTTGGCCAGCGTGAACAATCGTGTGTCGAATCGCATGGACATGGTTCGAACTTTCAGCCCTGACTCTCGTGCGGGGCATCGACAACTCCTCGCTGCGCATAGGCCTTGACCAGCGACAACATACGGATCAAGTCGGCCACAGAGGCATTATAGATCATTCCGCGGGCCCCCATGCCCACCGGCACCTGGGCGCTGCGGAGCGCGGCGATCATATAGTCCGGCAGCATGCTCGACCAGCGAAATAAGTCGCGCGGGGGACCCGGTGGGAGATGGGTGTCGGCGGATGGATAAAGCACCGCGACTCCGGGCGCCGTTCCGCCGAGATGCACGTGGAAGACCAACGGTGGTCCGCCCGGTGACGAAACCCCCAGGACCCTTCCCACGGCCATCTCCACCTGTTGCGGCACGAGGTCGCCCACGAAGCTGATGACCAAGGGCGGTTTCCGCCAGACTGTCTTCGGCGTCGTTCCGGCGACGACCAGGTGCCGGCAATAGGCATAGCCCAGCACGGGAAGAACGCTGCTGCCGAGCTGCGGCACATACCAAATGGGGAACCGCACGGTCTCTTCCTGCTGGCCGGCAACCGGCAGGGGCAGACGTCGGACACGGTTCTCGACGACCAGCGGGGCGTCGGCCAGGGTCGTGGCGGGAACGAAGCGGCGCCCGGCCAACGGCCCGCCCCAGCGGCAACCGACGTCGGCCCCGCCGCCGGCATCGCCGCGATAACCGGCCACGGCCACTTCCAGATCGGCCACGCTGAGGAGTTGGGCCAAGACAGAGTTCAGCGCCGTAGCAATGCTTTCGGCCTTTGATTTCGTTCCTCCGGCAATGCATTCGCGGAGCGGCTCCGACTCGTCGATCAGGAAGACGACGCGGCCGGCAATGCGGGATTTGCTGGTGGAAGGAAAGTCGGTCATGAAGGTGATGAGTACTCAGTGCTTAGTACTCAGTACTCAGGCCAATACCAAGTTCTAAGTTGTAAGTTCTAAGCTCTAAGTTCTAAGTCGGTTTTCCATCTATCTCAGCCCCGGCGCCGCTTGGGTGCCCATGTTGAGGAACTGAATCAAACAAACCATGTCGGCGTTAAAGGCCATGCCGCGGGCGTTGGGCTGCAAGGGAAATCCCTCCGCCTGGCCGTGCCGGAAAAACGGCTCGGGCAGCACGCTCGACATGTGGAACAAGGCCCGCGCCAACTCGTCGGGCAGGCCCTGGTCGCTGGCGGGGAACATGAACGGATCGGCGGCCGTCATGGAGAGGTGGCAGTTGAACAGCAGCACATTGCCGTCTTCCGTGGCCAGGGCCTTCAAGGCGTCGGCATAGGGAATCGGATTGCCGTCTTGCGATTCGCCGTCGGTGATGTGTACCACAATCGGCGGGAAGCTCCGCGGGTGCTGGGTGATCCAGTCGGCCAGGATCTGGTGGGCCAGGTACAACATGTGGCACATCGGCGTGCCGCCTTCCGCCCGCGGATCGACCCAGACGGGCATCTCGCACGGCACCTGGAAGATTTCGCCGGTCTCTTCGTCGGGCAGGTACTGCATGCGGGTGTCGATGCGGGCCGGCGCCGCGCCGATCTCGGAAATCGAAACCAACATCCGTCCGGCCAGCGGACCTTGCAGGGCCGACTCGATGATCGGGTTGGCCTGCTGGTCGGTGCGATAGCCGAACACTCCGATGTCCATCCAGTCCTTGATGCCTTCATCGCCGCTGGCGCGGATGGCCATGTTTTGCAGCCAGCCGTTGATGGCCGCCACAAGCTCGTCGCACTTGCGGTTCGACGAATTGCCCAGCGGTTCCTCCATCGAGAACGACTGATCCAGGAGGAACAAGAAACAGGCCTTGTTCTGACGACTGATCGATTGGGTATATGGTGCGCGATACATGGCATGCTCACGTGGTTTCTTCGGGTTCGCTCCGCCGCCGACCACGGGTACGTGGTGCCCGCAGCCGCGGCCACTTCCAACGCGAACGGGATTCGATTTGGCCTAGGATCAACGGTGGGCTGAAGAGCTTCTGGAAGCCCAGGTCAACGATGGCCCAGACTACGACACTGGCGCCCTCCCAGCCTCTTTCGACGGGGACCAGCCGGCCCGAACCGTCCAACGCCCATTGTGCGGCGGTAACATACTCGCGCCAATGGGCGGCAAGCTGCTCGGGGTTGTCGCCGGCGTGGGGTTCCGCGGGACAGACAGCCACTATGCACTGGTCCGATACGCGCGTCTCCGGCCATTTCCAAGTGGCCCGCAGAGGTCCTTCCGACTCTTCCACGGGACTCAGGGCCGGCTGCTCGGTCGGCGCCGCCAGGCCAAGTTTCTCCAGCGGAAGCACCTCGCTGCGGAGCCATTGCTCGAGAATCGCCCGATATGGTGCAAAACGCTCGGCCTGGGCACGCACCGCGCGGGCGTCGAACTGCTCCGCAAATCCCGGCGGCGCGGCAGGGGGCTCCGACGATTCGCCGGGCGGCATGCCATCCGCGGGCTCGGACGCGGGGGGATGGTCGGCGGGCGGCGTCGTGGGGCTTATGGGACTTATAGGACCCATGGGACTTATATCCGTGGGCGCCGGCAGCTCAGCCGCATTGGCCAGTGCGGTCAGCAGCGATTCGCTGCGGCCCAAGCGCTCTCGGGCGGCGGCAATCGCTTCGTTCAGCGCTTGTGACAGCGGATACTTTGCCAGGCAGCGTTTGCTACCCCATTGCACCACGCCGGCATCGTCATGGGCGTCGATGCTCGCCTGCAGCCGTTTGAGCACTTCCCGCCGCACGGCCGCCCCCTGATACAGCGGCCGCCACTTGTCGGCTTCGGAACAGTCGGCCATCAGTTTCTCTTTCCAGACGGCGAGGATCCGCTGATCGCGCTGGTCCGCCGGAAGGTCGCCGGTGATCTTCGCCAAGGCCTTGAGAACCGGCAGCCGCTCTTCCGCCACGGCGATCCGCATGCCCCAATCGATGCTCACGAATTGCTCGCAGTTGGCCTCGACCACCGCCCTCCACGCAGCCAAGATGGCTGTCTCGCTGGTATTCTCGTTCAAGGCTTTTTCCAGGCGCGCGAAGGCCTTGACACGTCGCAGGGCCAGTTCGACACGGTCTTGAAGGCTATGGCGATACCCGGCAGGCAAATGGGCCGCAGCCACTGCCAGGCCCTTTTCGCTCGACAGGCTGATCTTTCCCGCCGAACGTTGGATAAGATGCCGCAGCCGTTCCAACAATTGCACGCGTTGCCGGGCGTCGACGATCCGCTGCCGTTGCTGCTCGGCGGGCGGAAAATTAACGAACAGCGACTCGTTCCAGGCCTCGACCAATTGGCGATCGGCCTGCTCGCTCGCTTCCGCCGGAATCCGCAGGAACTTGGTCCAGGCCTGCAGTCGGCAGACGTGCTCGTAGGCCTGGTAGATGAGCGGTTGCAACCGCGCCGGGGCATCGCGGAAATGGCCGCGGCGATTCAGCAGCTCGACGGCCGCTTCCCATTGCCGGCCGACCAGCAGCCGCTCGACTTCGGCGTAGCTGTTGGCCAACTGACCCAACGGCGGTACGTCTTCCATCCGCGCTTGCGACAGGGCGAAAAGCCTTTCCGCGAGGCTCCGCAGGTCACTGTTGCCCAATTGCATCAGGTCGTAGTACAGCGGCGACTGCGTAGGGGCCTGAAAATCCTCGCGGCGAAAGAGCAACTTGTCGTAGCCCACCTGCTCGACATATTTCACCCACAAGGCCGGCTGAATGGCCAGTGCCCGCAGACTGACATAGATCAGCAAGGCGGAGAAATTGTCCAGGTCGAGCGAGAGCAGCGTACCGGCGTTACGGTCGGGGTGCTGGTAGGGCTCGACGCCGACCTCGAGGTTTCGCCGGCCAACTAGGGGCGGAACGCACATGCCGTCGTAGTCAACCAGTTTCAATTGCCAAGCGGCATCGACCATCACGTTGGCATGTTGCAAGTCGCCGTGCGCGACCGAGTTGTCGCTCAGTTCCTGGATTGCTTCCAGCCAGCGGTCGGCCACGGTGGCGATGGCCTCACGATTGCCTTCCAGCGAGCGGGCCCGCAACCAATTGAAGAGCGTCTCGCCCTGCACCCAGTCCATGATGATCAGCGGATACCACTTGCCGTCGCCGGCCGAGCGGATGCTACGGTCGCGATACTCGAAATTCACCAGACAATTCAGTTTCCGGCCTTGCAAATAGGCGCTGACCAGGTCATAGCGTTCGCGGCGTTCGGGCGATTCGGTGCTGAAAATGCGGATGGCAAAGGGCGTCTGATTATCCGCGTCGACCCCCTTATAGACTACGGCAAAGGCCCCCGCCCATGGCCGTGGTTGATTCCGCTCGTTCTTCTCGATGATGGCCCTTTGCAGCCGCGGATCGCGAAACGCGACCCGCGGGTTCTGCAACATGGTGCTGAAGTGGGACGCCAGCGGCCAGGACATAGTGGGGGAAGGAAATCCGAAGGACGAAAGAATGACGAAATCTCAAATCCCAAATCTCAAATTGCAATTCGCCATCCGGATTTCATCATTTCTCTTTAGCCTACCCACAGTCGGAGGGGATGTCAACAGGCGAGCCGGTTGGCGCAAGCCGCCGGGCGAAATCCCCGAATCACTGGGCATCCGCAAGCCTGGGCAAATACGAACTTGGCTCCAAGTCGAGGATGCGCTTTTCACCCATGAATGTCGCGGTGAAATAATCCAGAAAGCCCTGCTGCCCAAGGATGATCGTCTCTTTATCCATCCCTGCGGCCGGGAAGTAAACGTGAGCCAGCGATCGCAGCCTTCCGTCTGCACGGGCGAGTTCCAACTCCACATCGGCGCAGAAAAGGGAAATCTCTTGTCCGCCGAATGCCCGTGCGGCAGGTCCGGTCGCGCGCGTCATTGGAATGCCCAGATCGCGGGCGACCGATTCGGGCAGTATCGTGTTGTCCGCTCCCGTATCTCCTATCCTACGCTGCAACCGGTGTCCGTCTCAGTGCAGGGGCAGATGTTTCTCACACCCCAACGAAGTGATAAAACACGCATTCTCCCAAGCCCTGTCTGTCTTGCCCATTTCGCTTAGTCTCCCTTGACCGGCGTGTCTTTCCCTGGGTATCTTAGCGCGATTTTCTCTGCGGCTGCTTTGTAAATCTCGCGGCCCCAGGTCCTCGTGCCAACGACTCGTAGTGGACGCAATCGCAAGAACGACATCCTGCACTAAACAATCGCTGGCCATTGTCCTTCTGCTGGCCACCGCCTTTTCCGGCTGCGCGTCGCCGCAATGGGTAACTCTCCGCGGCGTTCCTCGCAATCCGCTCGGCGATGAACTGCAACTGACCGCGCGGAGCGGGCCGCAGCCGTCGCCGCGAACGATGCAGCTCCTGCGGGTCTATGATCTGACCGATGGCCTCCAAGGCGATGCGCGGACGCTCCTCGAAAAACTGCAACGCATCACCGAACAAGAGCCGTCGGCCGATAAGGTATATGCGATGTCGGAACTGGCCTACCTTTCTGCCCGCAAGATCGAGAAGCAGGACAAAGCAAAGGCCCTCGACTTGTACGGGGCGGCTGTGCTGCACGCCTACGCCTTTCTCTTCGACGACCGCCTGGCGGCCACACGCAACTGCTACGACCCGCAATTCCGCGGCGCGTGCGACCTGTATAACGGCGCCTTGGAATCGGCCTTGCGTTTGAGCTGCGATCATGACACGCTACGGCCGGGCACAACCAAGACCATCCACACGGCGGCCGGCACGTGGGATATCACCTGCGTGCTCCGCGGCGGCGTCTGGCAACCTGACGACTTCGATCACTTCGAGTTCGTCTCCGACTACGAGATGAAGGGACTCAAAAACCACTATCAAACCCACGGGCTGGGCGTGCCGCTGATCGTTGTCCGCCGCAGCTACAGGGGCCAGCCGGAGGCGGCCCGCTACTATCCGCCGAGCCTGAGCTTCCCGGTCACCGCCTTCCTGCGGCCGGACTACAGACCGAGCCCGACGGGCCGCAACCAGATGTTCTTGGAGCTTTGCGACCCCTTGGAGATCAACGATGCCCGCGTGGGGCGCCTCCTCGTCCCGCTGGAAAGCGACCTGACGACGCCGCTGGCCTATTTCCTCTCGAAGGTGCCCATGGAGTCGCTGGCCACGGTCGGCCTCTTCCAGCCCGAGCAACTGCTGATCCCGCACGGCGATCAACAAGCGATGATCAAAGGGCTGTACATGGTGCAGCCCTACGAGCCGGGCAAGATCCCGGTCCTGTTCATTCACGGCATGTGGTCGAGCCCCATGACCTGGATGGAGATGTTCAACGACCTGCGAAGCTCGCCCGACATTCGCCGGCACTACCAGTTCTGGTTCTACCTCTATCCCACCGGCCAGCCGTTCTGGCTCAGCGCGACCCAGTTGCGCCACGACCTGGCCGATATGCGGCAAGTGCTCGATCCGCAGCATCGCGAACCGGCCCTGGACCAGATGGTGCTGGTCGGCCACAGCATGGGCGGCCTTGTCGCACGGCTGCAAACCCTGGAGAGCGGGGAAGACTATTGGAAACTGGCAAGCCGGATTCCCTGGGAACAGGTCAAGGCCGAGCCCGACGTGCGGCAGAAACTCGGCGAGACGTTCTACTTCCATGCGAATCCTTCCATCCGCCGCGTGGTGACCATCGCCACGCCGCATGGCGGCAGCAGTTTCTCCAACCAGACGACCCAATACCTCCTGGACAAACTGATTCGCCTGCCGACGACGATCGTCAACGTCCAGCAGCAGCTCTTCCGCGACAACCCCGAAATGCTCTTCCCGGAATCCCTTCTGAAGATCGAGACGAGCGTCGACTCGCTATCGCCCAAGTCGCCGATCCTGTCCGTGATGCAGGCTCAGCCCGCGGCCGCCGTGGGTCAAGTACAACAACATCATCGGCGAGGTTCCGCAGTCCTGGTGGCTGCAGCATACACTGGGCGATCATACGGACGGCGTGGTGAGCGTCGAGAGCGCCCGATCGGCCGACGCCGAGCCGGCCTTGATCGTGCCCGAGTTTCACATGACCGTACATGCGCATCCTCTGGCCGTGCTGGAAGTCCGCCGCATTCTGCAGGAGCACCTCGACGAGCTGCGCGGGCATCCCGTCGTCGGGCTGCGGCTTTCGCCGCCGACGACGCTGCGGTGATGTCACTTCTCACCGCACTGCGGTCGATTGATCCACTTCCGCAAAGGGGATGGGGATGCCCGTCGCCCGGCTATAGAGGGCGTCGGGGCATAGATCGACGCCGTTGGGCCACTGGATCGTTCCTGCCTCGTTGTCAACAGACACTTGCTGAAAGAACACACGGTCCGTCAGGGGCTCCATCACTCCGCTTAGCACACAAGTCTAAAGGCAATGACGGCCATCAGTCACGCCGCGCGTTTTCCCTTGGTTCGTCCCGGCAGCGCGAAGAGACCGAAGAGCTCATCGTGCGTCAGGCCCAGCTTGCCGGGGCCTTTGGCGCCGGAGAAAATGGTCTCGAACAACTCGCGCTTCTCCTGCAGCACGTGATCGATCCGCTCTTCGATGGTGTCCAAGGCGAGGAACCGCGTGACCGTCGTCGGCCCGCTGGCGCCGATGCGATGGGCGCGGTTGATCGCCTGGTCCTCGACGGCCGGGTTCCACCAGCGGTCGAAGAGAAAGACGTAGTTGGCGAACTGCAGGTTCAGTCCCACCGCGCCGGCCCCGTAGCTCATCAGGAGCACGTGGGCTGCACGGTCTTCGCGGAACTGGCGAACCACGCCGTCGCGGCGCGAGGAGGGGACCTGGCCGTGATACTCCAGCGGTCCGAAACGCCGAAGGGCTTTCGAAAGCCGCTGGATCGCTCCCACCCATTGGCTGAAGACGATCGCCTTCCGCCCGCTGCCAGCGATCTCCTCCAAGTCGGCCTCGAGCCGTTCCAACTTCGAACTGGCCCCGGTGGCCGTGTCGAAGTTGCAGATCTGCTTCAGGCGCAGCACAAGCTCGAAGACGTGCCGGATGGTCGCTCCCTCGCCCATCTCGGTGAGGCGCACGATTCCTTCCTCTTCGGCCAGGCGATAGGTCTCGCGCTGCTCCGGCGCGAGCTCCAACTCGGCGTCGCGGAACATCTTGGGCGGCAACTCGGCAAGCACTTGCTCTTTCGTCCGCCGCAACACATAGTCGCTGATGGTGCGGCCCATTTTCCGCGGCTTCATTTCGGGCGAAAGGAACCCCGGCGCGAGGAATTCGAAGATGCCGACCAGGTCTTCGGCGCTGTTCTCCACGGGCGTGCCTGTCAGCGCCCAGCTCCGTCGCCGTGATAGGCTGCGGACGACCTCGCTGGTCGTGCTGGCGCGGTTCTTGATCCGTTGCGATTCGTCGAGCACCACCAGATCGAAAGCAATCGGCCGGCCGTCTTCGCCGCCTTCGAGGACTTCGCGGTCGCGGACCACGACTTCATAATTGGCGATCCGCAGCGGCACGTCGGCCAGCCGCCATTGCCAGGCCCGCCGGGCCTGATCGCCTTCGATCGCCAAGGTCGGCAGTTCCGGCGCCCAGAGATGGAACTCGCGTTGCCAGTTGGTCACCAGCGGCTTCGGGCAGACCATCAATACGCTGCGGATCTCGCCGCGGCGGAGCAAGAGGCGGATCGCCGTGATCGCCTGCATGGTTTTTCCCAGCCCCATTTCATCCGCCAGGATGGCCGCATGCCGCGGGAAGAGAAACGCCACGCCTTCGAACTGAAAGGGGAACGGCTGGAAGGGCATCGCCAACTCGCGATCCGAGAGCAGCGCCTCCAACGGTGGTTGCAGGAGATAGTTCAGGCGATCTTCCAGTTTGATCACGTCCTCCGGCGGGCGAATCCGTGTCGCGTGCGGCTTGCGACCGGCAAACCCGTACTCATCACGCTCCGCGTGATGGATTTCATCACCGGGCACCGACGGGGCACCCGCCTGCGGGTCGCGTTGGTCGGCGTGATGACTACTCTGGAGGTCGACTGGCTCGGGAAACTCGAAACTCCGCACGCGAATCGGCACGCGGCGAATGCGAATCTGGATCGCCCGCGGTACGGCGGTATGCATTGGTACCGTTGCGACCTGGACGGACACGGAGCGTTCCAAGGCGCGGTTCCAAACGGTGATGAGCGGCACCGTCGCGAAGTGGAAATCGCTTGTGGCCACATGCGGCGCCGGCGGAGGCTGCCAGTGAACGACCGCGCCCGCCGCGGACTCAGTAGAACGGAATCCATTCCTTTCCAACGGATTGAAATCCGTTTTACGAGGAGGGCAAGAAACCTTTGCTGCTGTCCGACTGCTGGTTCATCGCGCTGCCTGTTGAGCTTCCTCAATGGCCTCGCGAATCCGCGTGAAAGGTTCCCACAGGTCCAGTGCGGCCGCAGCCTCGCCGAGGCGCTCCGAGAGCCACTTGCGATCGTCGCCCTTCTGCGGCGGCAGGGCCAATCGATTCCGACCCAGTTCGAACGTGATCAACCGCGGACCACGGCCGTGCGGCGGATCGACCCGCACCGCGGCAACCGTAGGATGGGCGTCCGAGTCCGTTCCGTCGATCTCCCGTGATTCCCCAGGCGGCAGTACCAAGGCGACAGGCAAATCGATTAGATCGCGCAACGACAGAACCGGCTCACGATCGGTGCAGACGACCAAGGGGTTGGTCTTGGCATGCCCCAACAGAGTGGAACCGATTTGCTCGCCGTACAGGAACGACTCCAGCGTCGGTCCGTAGAGAATCTGCTGGGCCCGGTTCGGCTTGATCGGCGCCGTGCAATGGAACTCCAGCGGTCGCCCGGCGAGATTCAAGACCAGGTAGCCGCCAAATAGCCCATGTTGCGGGTACTCGATCACGGTGAGAAAACCAATGGCGGGCTTAGAATGGTTTTTGTCTTGTTCCACGCAAATCCCCCTGGCAGCACAGTCTCTGCAAATCACCTAGTTTTCTGCTCGTCCAGATGCCTGCTGAGCGTGACTTCTCAGCGGATGGTGAATCGGGCAGATCGGCGAACCGACTTTAACACGTCTCGAACATTGAAGGACCGCAAGGAACTCGTCGGTATTTTCTGGCCGCTGAGTCACGACCGCCAAACGAAGGGTTCGATCGAAAGTGACGTAAGACTTTGCGCCACTAGGACATTTTGCCTCTGCCAGGACTGAAACGAGGGTGGCAGGCGTCAAAACGACGCAGATCGTCTCAAATAAAAAAGATTGTCGCCTAAGAATTCTCGAACAAGTCCTCGACAAATTTTCCAATTTCTGTTTATACTGGAAGTGAAAGGAAACGATCGCATGACCCAAGATCCATCTCGCAGCCGTCCGCCCTTATTCAGCCAGATTGATGTCGGCCAGCCGTCATACCACCCACCGGTAGCAGGAATCCGTTCTGGTGACGCGGAAGTCAGCGGTTTGTTGCGCCAACTCTTGGCGGGGCAGGACCGTCAGAATGAGTTACTCGAGGAGCTGATTGGCCAGATCAGCTCGAACCAGCGGCAGCGGGCCCACGAGCTCGGCCAATGGAAGCAGGCCAATCCTCGTTTGGCGCGGAATTGCCGGATGGCGGCCGAAGCCTTGGGGAAGGTGCAAACCGAGTTCCTCGACAGTCTCACTCGCGAGATCAGCGACAGTTACGAGAATCTGGTGGAAGGCGAGTTCATGCTCAACGAATTCGTCGATCGTTTTGGCCCGCGGATGGCCCATCTAAACGGGCTCTTGCAGGTCCTTTCGCAGCTCAGCGCCACGCCGAACCCCGCCAGCGCGCCGAATGCGCCGTGACGGAGCAAGGGCTTGTGGACATCTGAAAGCCTCTTATCGCAGCGGCACCGCCAGCCCATCATAGGCCAGTTCCATCCCCGGCGGCAGGATGGCGTTGGTCGCCTCGTGCTCCAAGTCATGGCAAATGTGCGTGAAGAGCGTGCGCCGGGGTCGTAACTGCCGGGCGGTTTCTACCGCTGCCTCCAGCGAGAAATGCGTCGGATGCGGGCGATGGCGAAGGCCGTCGAGAATCAACACGTCGAGCCCCTGGAGCAATTCCCGGCTCGCCTTCGGGACGCCGTTGGTATCGGTGCAATAGGCGACGTTGCCGCAACGAAAGCCCAGCGACGAGTATCGGCCGTGCTGGAGCGGAACAGGGGTAATCCGCGCTCCCAGGATCTCGATCGGCCCGGTCCCGGCACGTTGCAGGACTAGCTTCGGCAGTCCTCCGGCTTGATAGTGCCGCGTGGCATCGTCGAAGGCGTAGTCATAGGCCTTGCGGATCCGGTTTTCAACTTTCTCGGTGCAATAGACCGGCAGGTCATGCCCCAGGTAGTTGGCAAAGATTCGTAAATCGTCGAGTCCGAAAAGATGGTCCGCGTGCTCGTGGGTGTAGATCACCGTGTGAATCAGCCCAATCTGCTCGCGGAGTAATTGCATGCGGAGATCCGGGGGGGTGTCGATCAGCAGGTTTCCCCCCGGCAGGCCGAGGACAACGCTGCACCGCCCCCGCTTGTTTTTCGGATTCCCGTCCCGGCAGGTTGCGCAGCCGCAGCCAATCACGGGCACCCCGTGCGATGTGCCGGTACCGAGAAAGATAAGCTGGCTTTGAAGATTGCGGTTAACCTGCAGCGTGGGCATGAGGCTGGGAAGGGCAGGGCAGGGTGATTAATCGGAAAATGAAGGATAGAGGATCAATGAGGAAGGGGCAACCGGGGTGCGTGGATTACTTTGTCGAGAAATGGCCGAATTTCGTTTGACTCTAGCGGAATGAATTCCGTGTTACGAAGGGATTTGCACCGCGGGCATCCCTTTTCAACCGTTCTTGACCCCTCGTATAATAATGTGTAAATTGCCGCGTCGGCATCAGTTGCGCTGACGGAAAGGTCCAGCAAGTCGGATGGAAGAAGTACTGTCGCAAATCTGGGAGGCCGTAGGTGATATCTTCGGCGGCATGGGGCGTGCGCTGGAGCGCTCGCTGACGAGCCTGTTCGGTTCGTCGAACGCCCGCTACATCAAGAAGATGCAACCGATGGTTGACGCCATCGGGGCCCTGGAGCCGAAGTACCAGGCCATGACCGATGCCGAGCTGAAGGAGCAGACGGCCAAGTTTCGCAAGCGTCTCTCCGGGGGGGAGACGCTCGACGATCTGCTGATTGAGGCCTACGCCGTCTGCCGCGAGGCCGGCCGCCGCAATTTGGGCATGAGGCACTTCGACGTGCAGTTGATGGGCGGAATCGTCCTGCACCGCGGAAATATTGCGGAAATGGTCACCGGTGAAGGCAAGACGCTGGTGGCCACTCTGCCTGCTTACCTGAATGCCCTGGAAGGCAAGGGCGTACACGTCGTCACGGTGAACGACTACCTGGCCCGCCGCGACATGGAATGGATGGGTCCGCTCTACATCTCGCTGGGGCTGACCGTCAATGCGATCCAGAGCCAGATGGACGCGGCCGACCGGCAGAAGGCCTACGCCTGCGACATTACCTACGGCACGAATAACGAGTTTGGCTTCGACTATCTCCGCGATAACATGCGGGATGCGGCCCGCGACGACGACCGCTTCGACAAGCACCGGCAACAGGTTCAGGGTCCGTTGCACTATGCGATCATCGACGAGGTGGACAACATCCTCATCGACGAGGCCCGCACCCCGCTGATTATTTCCGGTCCGGCCCACGACGATGTGACCCGCTATGCCAAGGCCGACCGCATCGCGCGGCAGTTGAAGAAGGGCCCGCACTTCGAGGTCAACGAGAAGGAGCACACGGCCCACCTCACCGACGAGGGCGTCCGCGCGGCCGAGCAACTGGCGGGCGTCGAGAGCTTCTACACGGCCGGCCACATGGAGTGGCCGCACCTGATCGACAACGCCCTGAAAGCCCACCACCTTTACAAGCGCGACGTGAACTACATCGTCGACAAAGAAGGCGAGGTGGTGATCGTCGACGAGTTCACCGGCCGTCTCATGCCGGGCCGCAATTGGAGCGACGGCCTGCATCAGGCGGTCGAGGCCAAGGAAGGCGTCCGAATCAAAGAGGAATACCAGACCCTGGCCACGATCACGCTGCAGAACTTCTTCAAGCTCTACAAGAAAATCTGCGGCATGACCGGCACCGCCATGACCGAGGCCAACGAGTTCTGGAAGGTCTACAACCTCGACGTGATTGCGGTGCCCACCAATCGCACGATGCAGCGGGTGAATCATCCGGACGTGATCTACCGCAGCGAGCGGGAGAAGTACGATGCCATCGCCAACGAGATCGAGCGGATGAACAAGTGGGACGTTGTCGTCCCGAAGAAAGGTGACGAGGAATTCCTGGGCAAGATCCTCCGCGAGACGGACGAGGCTATCGAGTTTCAGGACCGTGAGACCCGCCAGAAGCAGACGATTCCCCGCAGCCAGATCGACGCCATCGAGCGGGCCGGCCGGCCGATCCTCGTCGGCACGGTCTCCATCGAGCGCAGCGAAATGATCTCACACATGCTCGACCAGCGGGGCGTGCAGCACCAGGTGCTGAATGCCAAGCATCACCAGCGCGAGGCGGAAATCATCGCCCAGGCCGGGCGGAAAGGGGCCGTGACCATCGCCACGAACATGGCCGGCCGCGGCACCGACATCATTCTCGGCGGCAATCCCGAGGCCATGGCCTGGGCCCAGCTCCAGACGAAGTATCCCACCAAATTGGACGTTCCCCCCGAGGAAATGGACGCCCTGATCCACGAGATCGAACAGCGCGAACAGATGAAGCCCGAAGGCCGCGAAGTGGCGGCGATGGGCGGCCTGCACGTGTTGGGCAGCGAGCGGCACGAAGCCCGCCGCATCGATCTCCAACTCCGCGGCCGCTGCGGCCGCCAGGGCGATGCCGGCAGCAGCCGCTTCTATCTCTCGCTGGAAGACGACCTGATGCGGAAGTTCGGCGGCGAGTGGGTCAAGAACTGGCTCACCCGGCTGGGCATGCAAGAAGGCGAAGCGATCGAGAGCAAGATGGTTTCCCGCCGCATCGAGGGCGCCAGAAGAAGGTCGAAGAGCGGAACTTCGAGGCCCGCAAGAACCTCCTGGAATACGACGAAGTCATGGACGAACAGCGAAAGCGGGTCTATGGCTATCGGCAGCGGATCCTGGAAGGCGGCAACGGCAAGCAACTCGTGCTGGACATGATCCGCCAGCAGATCAACGCCCGCCTGGACCAGTTCCTGGACCGCGATTACGGCACGGAAACCTTTGCCAAGTGGGCGGGCAAGGAGTTGTCGGTTGAGTTCGACGCCCGCGACTTTCGCGGCCTCGATTTCCAGGATGCCCAGCGCTATGCCCTCGACCAGGCCGAGCGGAAGGCCGAGAGCCAGATCATGGACGCCCTGGAGGAGAACCTTCCCACCGACGTCGAAGACAAGAGCGACTGGAACTGGGAGGCCCTGGCCAAGTTCGCCAACACCCGCTGGCACACGGCCCTCCGCGACCGCGAGTTGAAGCAGATCGGCCGCGAGCAGCTCGATACGTTTCTCCTGGAGAAGGCCACGGCGGCCATCGCCAAGGTCGATCTCGCGGCTGGTCGCGAATTCCTCGAGGGCGATTACGGGGTCCGCGGCTTGCGCCTGGGTGAAGGGCAAATTCGGCATCGACTTGCCGTTGGAATCGGTGCGGGAGTTGCCGCTGGAAGAGTTCAAGAAACTCGTTTACGAGAAGGCCGTGGCCGCCTATCACGAGAAGGAGATCGAGTACCCGGTGATGGCCGGCCTTTCACACTTTACGACCCGCGACCCCGGCGGCCACAAGCGCTATGACCGCGAAGGACTGGTCCAGTGGGCCCGCCAGCGGTTTGACGTGGACCTCGATCTGGATGATTTGAAGAACCGCCAGCGCGACGAGATCCGCGCCTTGCTGATCGAGCACAGCCGCCGCTTTGCCGAAAAGAGCGTCGATCCGCAGGGCGAGGTCGAGACACGGTTGAAACAGGTCTTTGACGGCCAGACGCTCTCGCCCAAGGAGCTGCACGCGGCCTTGGAAGACGGGCGGCTGAAGGGCCTGTCCGACTGGCTCAATCAGGACCTCAACTACCCGCTCTCGCCCGAGGCGATGACCCGCTTGAGCCCGGAGATTCTCAAGAACTTCATGGCCTCGGCCGTGGAGGCCAAGTATCGGCCCGAAATGCAGAAGTTGGAACGGGCCCTGCTCCTCAATCTGTTGGACACCGCCTGGAAAGATCACCTGCTGGTGATGGACCACTTGCGCAACAGCGTCGGTTTGCGGGGTTATGCCCAGGTCGATCCCAAGGTGGAGTACAAGCGCGAGGGGATGCGGACGTTCGAGCAGATGTGGGACTCGGTGGGCGAGCGGACGACCGATCTGATCTTTCGCATGGAGGACCTGCCCGAAGGGTTTGTCGGGGCGACATGGACGGGGGCCGAGGCCCGGCACGAGGCGGCCCCCCCGCCCAGCGAGATGGGCGCTGAGCAGCAGGCGGCAATCGACGGCACACAGAGCGACGGGAAGCAAAAACCAATCCGCCACCAAGCTCAGAGGGTCGGCCGCAACGATCCCTGCCCTTGCGGCAGCGGTAAGAAGTTCAAGAACTGCTGCATGCGGAAACGTGTGAACGGATGATGAATGTCGTTTAACCCGGAGCCAACGGCGACGGCGCGATGACGAATGGCGAATGAGAATCGATAATTAATGCAAGGATCCAGGCGGAACTCTTGAATCAGCTCGATCAGTTATCCGTCACGGCGAAACGGCACCCAGACTGATTACTCAAACTGGATGTCAAGATCAACAGCGCTCCCCCGAACCGCGACGTTCTGCTAAGACCAGTTCCACCCGGCTACGAAGTGTTGCAGTCGGCGAATTTGCTGTTCGGCAAGAACCAGGAGAACTAAGCTACGTAGGACAGACCCCTCGCATCCGCTGTACCCATCGCTGTTTGTCGGGAAAGGACTCCCTCTTGCCTTATCTGCTCAATATTTTCTACCTGTTTTTGCTCATCGCCGCCTCGCCCTGGCTGCTCTGTTCGGCCATCCGCACGGGCAAGTATCGCGAGGGCTACGCGGAAAAACTCTTGGGCCTGGTTCCGCGTCGGAAGTCGTACAAGAAGTGCATTTGGCTGCACGCCGTGAGCGTGGGCGAAGTCAACCTGCTGGCCCCGTTGCTTCGTACGATCGAACTTGAGCGGCCAGATTGGGAGTGCGTGATTTCCACGACCACGAAGGCCGGCATGGCCCTGGCGAAGAAGAAATACGCCGGCCGGACCGTTTTTTATTGCCCGTTGGATTTTACTTGGGCGGTGAATGCGGCCATGCGTCGGATCCGGCCCGACGTGCTCTTGCTGGCCGAGTTGGAACTCTGGCCGAACCTGGTTTGGGCCGCCCGGCGACACGGCGCGCGGACCGCGGTCATCAACGGCCGATTAAGCCAAGAGAGCTTCAAGGGCTATCGCCGCATCCGACCGCTCGTCTCTCGGTTGCTGCGAAGGATCGATTGCATCGCCGTGCAGGACGAAACCTATGCCGAACGATTCCGCGCCCTGGGGGCCAGACCGGAAGCGGTCCAGATCACGGGTTCCATGAAGTACGACGGCGCCCAGACCGATCGGGACAACCCCGCCACGCGCCGCTTGGCTGCATTGGCTGGACTGGCCGCGGACGATGTGGTCTTTCTCGCCGGCAGCACCCAGGAGCCCGAGGAGTCGGTGGCCCTGCAAGTTTTCCAGCAGTTGAGCAGCGATTGGCCCCGGCTGCGTCTGATCCTCGTGCCCCGGCATCCGGAACGGTTCGATGCCGTGGCGCGGATGCTGGACGCCTCCGGCGTAGTCTGGCAGCGCCGCACGTTGCTCGATCCGGCGCTCGTAGTCCGTGTGCTACTGGTCGACGTGGTCGGCGAGCTGGGGGCCTGGTGGGGCACGGCCCACGTCGCTTTCGTCGGTGGCAGCCTGGGCAATCGGGGTGGGCAAAACATGATCGAGCCGGCCGCTTATGGGGCCGCTGTGTCGTTCGGTCCCAACACGCGGAACTTCCGCGACATCGTCGCCGCCCTCTTGCAGCACGATGCGGCCGTGGTTGTCGCCGACGCTGCGCAGCTTCTGGCCTTCGTCCGTGATTGCCTTGCCAACCCCGCCGCGGCGGCTGCCCGCGGTCAGCGTGCCACGAACTTGGTTCGTCAAGAGCTCGGGGCCACGCAGCGGACGTTTCAGTTGCTCCTTCCGTTGGTTACCGGCCAGCACCCCGCTACCGATGGCGATCGTCGCGTCGCGTGACCAGTTTCCACATGGAGAATGGATCGTAGGGTGGGACGCGATTGCGTAGCAAACGCCGACCCATGATCGAGAAACGAGTTTGAGCAATGGTGGGCCGGCGCTCGCTACGCTCCCTTGTCCCACCCTACCGCTTAGAAACCCCGTAACCAGCAATTCTTCTCACCTCCATTGTTCATCTATGTAAAGCTGCGTAAAATGCGCAGCAAATCCCGTCCATATACGGTATGGCGATCTTGTAATTGTTTTCACAATTCCGTAGATTTATCGAGTCGCGTCGGACTCTGGATGGCGCGGCGTGTCAAGGAAGGCCGCCTGGTTTGCCTGGAGGAGACTGCATGAGTGCCAGCTATGAGGTTCGTTCGCCCCGAGCAAAAGTTCCCAAAAAGTCGTCTTACTCATCCCTTCTTGACCGTTCTCCTGTCGAGGGCCTTGCCGCACCGGTGGGGCAGGCAATCCGGCGAACCCGTCAGTGGCTGTTGGACCAGCAGCACGCCGATGGCTCATGGTGTGCCGAACTGGAAGGCGACACAATCCTGGAGAGCGAAACCATCCTCATGCTGGCCTTCCTCGGCCGGGAGGATACGCCGCTAACACGACGCGCAGCCGCCCACCTGGTGGGCAAGCAATTGCCCGAGGGTGGGTGGGCCAAGTTCCCCGGCGGCAAGATCGACATCAGCGGCAGCGTGAAGGCCTACTTCGCCTTGAAGCTGACGGGCCACGACCCGGCGGCCGAATTCATGGAGCGTGCCCGCCGGGCCATCCGCGCCCATGGTGGGGCCGACGCCGTCAACAGTTTCACGCGATTCTATCTGGCACTGTTGGGACAGATTTCCTACGAACATTGCCCCGCCGTTCCGCCGGAGATGGTCCTCTTGCCGAAATGGTTCCCCGTGAACCTGTACGCAATGAGTGCCTGGTCGCGAACGATCGTTGTGCCGCTTTCGATCGTGGCCGCCTTGGAGCCCGTGCGTGCGATCGAACCAAGCCGCGGCATCCACGAACTATTCCTCAGCGAACCGGAGCTTTGGCCGCCGCTCCGCTGCCCGGGCTTGCCGGGCGGAACGGGCTGGCTAAGTTGGGATCATTTCTTTCGTGTTATCAATCGGTTGTTGAAGTCCGGCCAGCGGAAGAACTTGATGTTCTGGCGGAAGCGAGCCATAGAGGCCGCCAGGAACTGGATGCTGGCCCGTTTCCAGAATAGCGACGGCCTGGGCGCGATCTTTCCGCCGGTGGTTTTCAGCATCGTGGCCCTCAAAGCCCTGGGCTATGTCGACGATAGCCCGGAGGTCGTCGAGTGCTTGCAGCAGTTGGAACGACTGGCCATCGATGACCCCAGCGACGAAACGACGCGGTTGCAGCCTTGTTTTTCGCCGGTCTGGGACACGGGCCTGGTGATGCGATCGTTGGCTGCGGCGGGCGTGCCGGCCGATCATCCGGCGGTCACTCGGGCGGCCGAGTGGCTGCGCAGCCGCCAGACGAACGCGCCGGGTGATTGGGCGGAAACGGTCGATGCCGCGCCCGGCGGCTGGTATTTCGAATATGCTAACGAGTCGTATCCCGACGTTGACGATACGGCCATGTCGCTGATGGCCCTGCAAACCCTCTTCCGCGACGAACACGAGACCCGTTTCGAGGCGGCCGCGGGCAGCGGACCATCGGGGCTGAAGGCTTCGGTCGCGTCGATCCAGCGCGGTTTGAGTTGGATGTTGGCGATGCAGAATCGCGACGGCGGTTGGGGCGCGTTCGACCGCAACAACGATCGCCACTTCCTCTGCTATGTGCCGTTCGCCGATCACAACGCCATGATCGATCCCAGCACGGCCGACCTTTGCGGCCGCGTGCTGGAGGCCCTGGGCAAACTTGGCCGCCGCGTGGGCGATCCGCATGTCGATCGGGCTGTCGCGTTCGTTCGCCAGAACCAGGAGGCCGACGGAAGCTGGTTCGGTCGCTGGGGCGTCAATTATATTTACGGGACCTGGCAGGCCCTGACCGGATTGATCGAGGTCGGCGTGCCGCAGGACGATCCGGCCGTGGTGGCCGGGGCCAAGTGGCTGCTTGCCCATCAGCAGGCCAGCGGCGGCTGGGGCGAGTCGCCCAATTCCTATGAGCGGCCCGAACTTCGCGGCCAGGGACAAACCACCGCATCGCAGACCGCTTGGGCCGTGCTCGGGCTGGTCGCAGCCGGAATGGCCGATCATCCGGCCGTGCTCCGCGGCGTGCGTTACCTGGCCCATACGCAAAACCACGACGGCACCTGGGAGGAAAGCCAGTTCACTGGCACAGGGTTCCCGTGCGTCTTCTACCTCCGCTACCATTACTACCCCATTTACTTCCCCTTAATGGCCTTGGCCCAGTGGGCCAGGCATGTCGATAACCCAAGGATGGTGTCATGCGTTTCCCTCTTTCCCTGACGACCTCGCTGACGGGCTACCTTCTGAAACAGAAGCTCTCGGGCCGGAAACGATTCCCCCTGGTGCTGATGCTCGAGCCGCTGCACGCCTGCAACCTGACGTGCACGGGCTGCGGGCGGATTCGCGAATATGCGGCCTCGATACGGGAACGTCTGTCGGTAGAAGACTGTCTGGCCTCAGCCAACGAGTGCGGCGCCCCGGTGGTCAGTGTTTGCGGTGGCGAACCGCTGGTTTACAAGGGCATCGAAGAACTGGTCGCCAGGTTGATCGAGCGGAAGAGGCACGTTTACATCTGTACCAATGCCATGATGCTGGAGAAGAAGCTGCCCGGCTTCCGTCCTAGCTCGCGGCTGTTCATCAACGTACACCTTGATGGCATGGAGGCCACGCACGACCGGCTGGTCGAGCGCGAAGGCTGTTTCGCGGCGGCGGTGGCCGGCATCAAGGCCGCCGTGGCCGCCGGATTCCAGGTCACCACGAACACCACAGTCTACCAAGAGACTGACATGAACGAGATCGGCGTGCTGTGGGCCTTTCTCGCGGAACTGGGCGTTGGCGGTTTCATGGTCTCGCCGGCCTATGCCTATGAGGCTGTCAGCGCAACCAATCCGACCGGCGCCCGGCGGCTTTTCATGACCCGCGACGACGTGCACGCCAAGTTTCTCGCCGCCAAGCCAATGCTCAAGCGGTTCCGCCTCGTGGCCACGCCGCTGTACCTCGATTTTCTCTGCGGCGAGCGGGAATTAGATTGTGCCGCCTGGGCGAATCCCACGCGCAACGTCGGCGGGTGGCGCGGGCCGTGCTACTTGCTCGGTGACGCGCATTACAAGACCTATGCGGAGCTGGTCGCCGCCACCGATTGGTCGAAGTATGGGCCCGGCAACGATCCTCGCTGCGAGCATTGCCTGATGCACTGCGGCTTCGAGCCTTCCGCCGTGATGGAGTCAAATCGCCGTTTCGGCGACATGCTGAAGATGGCCATGTGGCAAATGACGTAAGGTCGTATTTCGAGTTTCGGAATTGAGCCTTCAACAAGTGGATTTCGGCCTCGGATTCGTCTTCGCGCTGGCGATTGAAGCCGGCTGCTTCGTCGACACTCTCAGCCAGGTCCGCGTGACCCGTGGCGACGGTTTCACCGCGCGGCAGGGACGACATGGTGACCGCCAGGTCGTGTTGGTCGAGTCGGGAACCGGCGCTGAGCGTGCCGCCCATGCCGCGCAGGCGATGATCTACGCCTATCGGCCGCGGCTGGTGGTCTCGGCCGGATTTGCCGGCGGGCTGGATCCCCGCGCGCGGCGGCAGGACCTCGTGGTGGCAACCTCACTGGTCAACATCTCGGGCGGCCAGATTGAGCTCGACCCCGCCGCGATCGCCCCCTGGCTGGAAGAAGGACGGGATCTTCATCGGGGACGGTTGCTCAGTTTGGATCGCGTGGTCCGCCGCCGCGACGAGAAGCAACAACTGAGTCGCCTGCACGATGCCCTGGCGGTCGACATGGAGACTTTTGCCGTGGCCCAGGTCTGCCGCCAGCGAGCCGTTGATTTTCTTGCGGTGCGCGCGATCAGCGATGCGGTGGACGATGAACTTCCGCCCGACATAGGAAAACTGCTTGCACAGAGATCGTTTGCCGGCCAGCTTGGCGCGGCATTGGGATCGATTTTCCGGCGTCCCGCCTCGGTGAAGGACCTCTTCAACCTTCATCAGAATGCCCTGGCGTCATCCAGCCGCCTGGCCAAGTTCTTGGGCATGCTCGTCCAACGCATGGGATGAGGCAGCTAATACCGTATCAGACTAACCACCGGGTACTGGGCGATCCGCTGCCGGCCTTGCAGGCCGACGAGTTCGATTACGAAGGCACAGCCGGCCACAACCCCGCCGGCCCGCTCGATCATCGTGCAGCAGGCCGCAATCGTGCCGCCGGTGGCCAAGAGGTTGTCGACCATCAGGACCTTACAGCCGGGGCAAATGATGGCGTCGGCATGCACCTGCAAGGTATCGGTGCCATATTCGAGGTCGTAGGTGTGCGAAAGTGTCTTGCCCGGCAGCTTCCCGGGCTTGCGAATGGGAATCAGCCCAGCCTGGAGTTCCAGGGCCAGCGGGGCCGCGAAAATAAAACCCCGGGCCTCCGCCGCCGCGACGAGGTCAATTCCCTGCCCGCGAAATGGTTCAGCCAACCGGCGGATCGTTTCCTGGAATGCCACCGGCGACTGAAGCAAGGGAGTAATATCGCGAAACAGAATGCCCGGCTTGGGAAAATCAGGTATATCGCGAATAAAATCAGCCAAATTCAGGGGGGTAGCAGTAGACATACGAGGGTCCTTTACGCGGATCATACGGAGGAAACGACCAGTATACCGTTTATCCCGAATTTTCGCCACTTTCGTTACGACCGGAAAAACCTGCAAGTTCCTCAGACTTTGACACGATAATTAAAAGTGTCACCGTTCACTTTGATGGCGAGGACCCACCGATGGGCAAAAAATCCGTATTTATTTCGGCCGGACTCCTGTTGGCAGCCGTGCTCTTGTCGTCGACTGGTTGCCAGCCGGTCATATTGGGCCCAAACCTGGGCGCATTGGCCTATCCGATTCCCGTTTCGCCCTATTTCCAAAAAAAGGAAGAAGATGCATTCTGGAATCACAAGCGCTATGACCGAGTTCCGATCCTCGGGCCGTTGCAGCCCGGGGCGCCGGAAATCGGCTTTGACGCCCCCTCGGAAGACGAGGTCATGCGCAGGCTGGAGCGGGCCCGACCGGTACAGGGTGGAATTCCCCTCCTGCACGAGGTGCAGCGGAACAAGGTCCGCATTATCTGCGAGCCAATTCAGGACAGCGTCGATCCGCCCCGCGTGATGCCCTTGGTCGGTCCCGTGCAGGTGCACCACGTGCACTTCAAGTGTACCGTCTACTTCACCGAGATCACCCACGTCGGCTGGCCGGTTCCGTACACCACCGTCGATGAGGATTGCCAGGAAGTGCTTTACATCGATCACGACCACCTGCACATGGTGGGCAACGTGAATCCGGGTCCCGGTTCGGGCTATCCCAATCCTCCGCCCAAATAGCCTACGGCCGAAACAGAGTTAGGGGACGCAGCCCCGGGTTTTGCGAACCAGCCGGATCGCAAAACCCGGGGTTTGTCGTTTTGCTGCCCGCTAGAGTGGGCGACCCACGACTATTGCACCTTGAACCGGCAGTACCAGTTTTTCCCTCACCGTGGGCCGCTCCGTAGTACGAAAATGATAGAGGGAAAATCGGTACAACTCGGTAAAGATCGGTAATCCAGATGGACTCTGTCGGGGCTGGAGACATAGTGCGCATTTTCGTAGCGATGGCACTCGTCGTCGTCGCCACGGGTATTGCCGCCGCGGAAACTCCCAATCCGGCCGCGACCGAGCCGATTGCCGCGACCCGGAGTACCAGGTTCCCCGACGACACACCGCCCCCTCCCGACGCCATTTCCACCCGCAACTTGGTCAAGGTGCTCATCGACGGCGGGCCGCTGATGATTGCCCTGGCCGGATGTTCGCTGCTGGTGATCACCTTTGTGCTGGAGCGAGTGATCAGTCTCCGCCGCAGCCGGGTGATTCCCAAGCCCTTCGTCACGCGATTGCTGGAACAGATCGGCAACGGCGAAATCGACCGTGCCCAGGCCATGGAGCTGTGTCAAAAGAACGGCAGCCCGATCGCCCAGGTCTTTGCCGGGGCGATCCGAAAATGGGGCCGGCCGAGTGTCGAGGTCGAACAGGCGGCCATCGACAACGGCGAACGCGTGGCCAATCAACTGCGACGCTATCTCCGCGTGTTCTACGGCGTGGCCAATGTCGGGCCGCTCCTGGGACTGATGGGGACCGTGCTGGGAATGATCCAAACCTTCAATGCCATTGCCTCGCACGACGCCTTGGGCCGGGCCGAGCTGCTGGCTGGCGGCATCGCTAAGGCCCTGCTGAATACCGCCGGCGGGCTGGCCGTGGCCATTCCCGCCTCGATCTTTTACGTCGTTTTCCTCAGTCGCATCGATCGGCTGATCATGGACATCGACGCGGCGTCGCAGGAAATCGTAAACCTGATTTCGGCCGAGGAGTTGCAGAACCGTCCCCTGCGGCAGAGCAAGACAAAGCGACCGCCGACGCGCGAAGCCGCTTAGCCCAAGACAAGAACAAGAAATCCGAAATCGCCATGAGAGAAACCACGAATTACACGATTAGGAGAGGAAGCAAGCGTTATCCGGCCTTTCATTCGTGTAATTCGTGCTATTCGTGGTTTTGAGTATTCTGCATTGATTTTTTTGAACTTGTTTCGGATTCGACATCCAGATTTCGTGCTTGGTCCTCGCCATGCCGTTAAAGACAAATCCCGACGAACAGCCTACGTTGAACCTGACGGCCATGTTGGACGTCATGTTCCTCTTGATCATCTTCTTCGTCTTGAACACCAAGTTCCTCGACGACGAGCGGCAGATCAATTTGCAGGTGCCGCAGGTGACCGATCAAGGCAAACTGGCCGGTGCCGCGCAAGAAAAGACCATCAACGTCTACCGCGACGGCACGATCACGCTCGACGGGGCCAACGTAACGCTGCCGGAACTGCCCGCCCGGCTGGCTGCGGCCCGCGGCCAGGCGAAGACTCTGGGCGTGCTGGTCCGCGGCGACGGCCACGGCGAACTGCAGCAGGTGGCCGACGTGCTGAATGCCTGCAAGCAGGCCGGTATCAGCGATCTGGCAGTCTCCGTAAGACTCACACCCACGCGAAAATAATGGCGGAGATAACATGGGAGCGTTGGGAATCAACCGCCTCTGGAACCTCCTGTGCAGCCTCGACCAGTTCATGCTGCTGCTGCTGGTCGGGGCTAGCGCCTTTTCGATCACGCTGATCGTGCTGCTCTGGACGCGCTGGGGACACAGCCGTTCGCTGGAGAAATGCGTGCTGCTCTCGTTTCTAGCCCACGCCCTGTTGACCGGCTATGCGGCGACCGTGCAGATTACCAGTTTCCGCTCCGCTCAACGGGAGCAGTTCGTCCGCGTCGCGCTGGTTGACGGCCCGCCCGGTGCGGAACACGGTCAGGTCGACGGTACCGATCCGGCGGCTAGTCCCGCCGTTGCCAAGAACCCGCCGCTGGCGGCAATTGCGGCGGACAAAGATCGCGCGGCGGTGAAGAAAGCGGGGACGTTGCCCGTGACCGACAAACCGGCGATTGTGGAAACGGCGGCCAAGCCCAAGGCGTCACGGCCCGCGGCACCGGGCGCGACGCAAAAGGCGATGAAGCAACTGGCGGTCACGGCCTCGGCAGCTTCCGGGTGGCAGATGGCCGCAGCGGCGGGGAAGTACTTGCAGGACTTTAGCACGACCCACGCTGCCGACGTGAAGAACGTTGTGACAACGCTAACTTCTGCTCCGCCCTCCCCGGCCCCGATGTCGACTGCGACCGCCTCGATGCCGGCTGCGGCGGATGGTGCACAGGCTACCACGGTGGCAACCGTTTCGAGCGCCGCCGGCGACGCCGTCGCGGCAGCCGATGCCACTTTGGCTTCTGTGGCGAGACCAATGCCGGAGACCTACAAGCTGCGTGTTACGGGCGATCACGTCGGCGCGGCCTTGGCGGGTGGCGGCAGCCGCCAAACCGAGGCCGCCGTGCAGGCCGCGCTCCAATGGCTGGCCGCGCATCAAAGCCCAGACGGCCGCTGGGAAGCCCGGCGAAACGAGGCCGGCCGCGAGACCAACCCGGACGGCGTCAGCCGCCCCAACGCCGGCGCCGACGCTGATACCGGAATGACCGGCCTGGCCCTGCTGGCAATGCTCGGCTCCGGTAATACCCATCTCCGTGGCGCCTATCGGGAAAACGTCCGCCGCGGTCTGAACTTCCTCTTGCAATCCCAGGATGCCGAAGGCTGCCTGTCGGGCACGGCTGACCGCTATGCAGCCATGTATTGCCATGCGATTGCCACCTTCGCGCTGGGCGAGGACTACGGCATGACCGGCGAGCGGCGGCTGGAACAACCGCTGCGCCGGGCCATCGATTACACGGTCGCCGCCCAGGATCCTTACGGCGGCGGCTGGCGCTACAAACCCCACGACAGCGGCGACACCAGCCAGCTCGGCTGGCAATTCATGGCCTTGAAGAGCGCCCAGACGGCGGGAATCCCCATGCCGGAAACCACCCGGCAGGGCATCATTCGCTACTTGCAATCGGTGGCATCGCACGGCAACGGCGGCCTGGCATCTTACCGGCCGCTGGAAGCCCCCAGCCGCACGATGACCGCCGAGGCGATGCTTTGTTGGCAGTTTCTCGGCATCGCCCGCGAGCATCCGGCCTGCGATGAAGCGGTCAACTACCTGCTCAGCGCCCCGCCCGGCACCGGCCCGACGAACTTCTACTACTGGTACTATGGCACGTTCGTCATGTATCAATTCCAGGGCGACGGTTGGCAGCGATGGAACGCGGCGGTCAGCACGCAGTTGGTGCGCCTGCAAAACAAGGAAGACCCCCAGGCCGGCTCTTGGGACCCCGATTCCGTCTGGGGCGGCTACGGCGGCCGAATTTATAGCACGGCCCTGGGGGCGATGTGTCTCGAAGTCTACTACCGGTTCTTGCCGGTATATAGCAATAAGCGTTGACACGGCCCTTTGACAGCTTTGGCCGGGAGAGTAAAATAGAGTAAGGTCAACCCTTCCACTAAAGTTAGGGGGAAGGGCCGCGCCCGTTTCCCACCTGCTTCGGATACCCCCCTATTATGTCTCTCTTCGCTTTGTTCTCACCGGAAACCATGATTGTCGTCGGAATCATTGCATTGCTCTTGTTTGGCAACCGCCTTCCGTCGGTGATGCGGTCGCTCGGACAGGGCGTGACAGAGTTCAAGAAGGGTCTGGAAGGCACTCCCGACGACGGGCTCGCCAAGAAAGGCGAGCCGGCCAAGCGGCTCGATGATCAGGGTGTCAGCGAGCCGGCCAAGAAACTCGACGAGCCAGACCGTCAAGAGCTGAGAGCCGAACCGCGCTAATCGCCAGGAATTGGGCCCCGCGAACCCAGTTGTGGGGACAAGTGCTACCGTGAGAAGTTAGGTGGTCGTGATGCTCTTGCCGTTGGCGTTCTTCGATTTTTTTGGCGTCCAGGGATTCCTAATACTTGCAATTCTCGGGGTTCTCCTGTATGGTGAGCGTCTGCCGGAAGTGGCGGCCTCCGTCGGGCGGCAACTGATGCAGTTGAAAAAGAGCATGCAGGGGATTCGCAACGAGATCGAGTCCGTGGCCTTCGATGCGAAGCATTCGGTAACTAGCAGTATGGAAAGATCGGACGACATGGTCCGCGAGGAGGCCACGGCGCCCAAGTTCGAGCCGCCGCCGTCCGAGCCTCCCGTCAGCGCACCCGATGTGGAACCCAACAGAAGTCTCGGCGACCCGCCAGCCGATAATTCATGATTCGGGCGTTTAGCTCAGTTGGTTAGAGCGCTATGCTCACACCGTAGAGGTCACTGGTTCGAATCCAGTAACGCCCACTTGTACATGAACCTTGCCGATCTCAAATGGGGCTGCCCTCAGCAGGTATCGACCTGCTGAGGGTTTATTTTGCGCAAGCGTCGACCGATCGGGCCTGCTCGTGTGATCGACCGATGGCCGGAGTCATGTTGCCACGGCCAAGGGGTCGGATTTGCGGGCGAACTTAATAGGACTCACTTGGGCGAATCGGCGACTTCAAGGGTCTGCGCATTGGCGGCCAGAACGATCGACTGCCGAAGTTGTATTGCCGATCTGCTCTTTTCTTCACGATCCATGTGTCTCTACTGCGCACGGTTCCCTCCCTCAACAGCACCCGCGTCAGCGGCAGTGCCTGCGTGCCTGGCGTGGTTGTAATGATCCTTGGTGATGTAGCCGACTCGCCCGGTGGCGGCGTCTCTCACCGGACTCTTCGTGGACGGCATGAAAGTCTTTGTGTCCACGAGCCCGGCCTCGGCCCAAGTCCTGAACACGAGGTTGTTGTCCACGGTCAGACCGCGTTGTGGGCCTGCACCCAGGTGATAGACGTAGTTACGGGTGGCGTCAAAGGGCACGTCGGCTTCCGGTTCAATGACCAGGTTGTGCTTGATGGTGACATCGGGCCCGTACCTGAGAGGTTTCCGAGCGAAAGGCCGCTGTAGGTGCCGGGATCGATGTAGAGCGTGTCCCCCGGTCGCAGCTTGAGCGTGGCCTGGGCATCGAGGTAGCGCAAGTATCCCGAGCCGTTACCGATGTGCACACGCCGGGGAGCAGCGGCCGGTGAGGGCTGCGGGCAGCACAGGAAAGCCAAGACGCAGGCAATGCAGATCAAGACTTGCCGGGCGGTCATTTCTCTGCGTCCTCCGTTCGGATGGGCCGTCCGTTGTCCTGCGGCTGGAAGATGGTCCGCTGGCCAGGGCCCGCGAGGGTAAATCGCAGCTCGTGCCCCGAATTCTCCAACTTGATTCCCCGGCGCTTGGGCCGCAATACAGGTTTGCGGACATCCCCGGAAACCTGGATCTCGACGTGGAGCGGCCCACCGGTGGCGACGGCATGGGCAATGGCCACGCGGTTCACCGCACCGATGTAGCGGTTACGGAGGAAATCCTTGCTATCGGGATCGGTATTGTTCATGCTGGTACTTCGATCAAGAGGACGAACATAGGGGATTTCATAGGCCAAGACGCAACCCAAACCGGCATCCGTTCGATCTGGGCGGCCACGGCTGCGGCTTTCCCCATCCTGTACGGCGACGATTATTTTTCCGGTCTGACGACAATTAGATTCCCGGTTGAAGCGATCAGGTAAACTGTTGCAAGTCTCCGTAGGAGGGGGACTTGTAATGGTCAAGGATCGACAGGTGAAACGGTTATTTAGATTGTTGTCGTCGGGGAAGACGTTGGCTCAGGCAGCGGATAAGGCAGGCATGGACGAGAAGACAGCCAGGAAGTATAGGGAACTTGGGCGACTTCCCAGCGAATTCGGTTCAGAGCGTACTTGGCGCACACGCCTGGACCCCTTCGCCGAGGTTTGGCCGGAAGTGCATGCGCTGTTGCAGGAGGCCCCCGGCCTGGAAGCGAAGACGCTGTTTACCTGGCTAAAGACGAAGTATCCGGAGAAGAAGTTCGACGATTCCCAGTTGCGCACATTTCAACGTGGCATCAAGCGTTGGCGGGCCACGGCAGGCCCGGCGAAGGAAGTGTTCTTCAGCCAAGTCCATCAGCCAGGCCGCTTGTGCGCTTCGGACTTCACGCACATGAAGAGCCTAGCGGTGACGATCGACAGCCAGCCATTCGACCACTTGGTCTATCACTTCGTGCTGACGTACTCGAACTGGGAATCGGTCACGATCTGTTTTTCCGAGAGTTTCGAGAGCCTCAGCGAAGGGATTCAGAACGCCCTGTGGGAATTGGGCGGAGTGCCGCAGCGGCATCGTACCGACCGCATGAGCCTGGCGGTAAACAACGCCTCGGACGAGAAAGAATTCACGCAGCGCTACACGGGTTTATTGGAATACTATGGATTGGAGATGGAGAAGATCCAGCCCGAGGAGCCGAACGAGAATGGCGATGCCGAGCAATCGCATCGCCGCTTTAAGGAGACGGTTGAGCAGGCCCTTTTGCTGCGGGGCAACCGGGATTTCCAAAGCCGGGCAGACTACGAACGATTCTTGCAAGAGGTGGTGCATGGTCGCAACGCCGCCTGTCGCAAGCGTCTAGATGAGGAACTGCCCAAGCTGCGGCGTCTGCCGGAGCGACGGCGGGAGAGTTGCAAGCGACTGTGGGCGCCGGTCAATAGCGGCAGCTTGATACACGTGGACCGGAACACCTACTCGGTTCCCAGCCGCTTGATCGGCGAACGGGTGGAAGTGCGGCTCTATGTGGAGCACGTCGAGGTCTGGTATGCGCAGCGGGAAGTGGAGCGTTTCCCTCGCCTGCGTGGACGGCAGAAACGTGCCGTCAACTACCGGCACATCATCGACTGGCTGGTGCGAAAGCCGGGGGCATTTGCCAACTACGTGTACCGGGAAGAACTGTTTCCTACGAGCCGCTTTCGCATGGCCTATGATGCCTTGGGGGAGACGGAGGGCCAGCGGGCCGACAAGGAGTATTTAGGGATTCTCTACCTGGCGGCACGCCAGAGCGAGACGGCGGTGGACGAGGCGTTGCGAACGCTTCTGGCTGGGGATCAACCCCTGACGAAGGCGGCGGTCGAGGCGCTGGTCCAGCGAGCGGAAAAAGTTCCGGCGGTTACCGAAGTGACCGTCGAGGAAGTGAACCTGTTGGATTTCGATGACTTGTTTTCACACAAGGAGGTGTGGCATGGGTGCGAAGGGGGATGTGACGGAGAGGCTGATGGCCTACTTGCGGGAACTGCATTTGCCGACGTTGCGGGAGTGCTTTGAAGAACTGGCCCGGCGGGCGACGCAAGAGTCGGCCAGCTACGAGCAGTATCTGCTGGAGTTGGTGGAGCGGGAGTGCCAGGCCCGCTGGGCGAAGCGTACCGAGCGGATGCTGCGGGAATCCCGCTTGCCGTTGGACAAGGATCTGGCGAGTTTCGACCTTTCACGGCTTCCGGCGAAAGTCTCTCGCCAGGTGCGGACGCTTCTGGAAGGCTCGTTCGTGGACCGCCGGGAGAACTTGTTGTTGTTCGGCAAGACCGGCACGGGGAAGACTCACCTCTTGTCGGCGATTGCCCAGGAGCTGGTGCGTAAGGGACGGAAGGTGGTCTCCTGGCCCTGCGCCCTATTGGTGCAGGAACTGCTGGTGGCCAAGCGAGACCTGAAGCTCAGTCGGGCGCTGAAGCGGTTCTCGAAGTACGAAGTGGTCCTGATCGACGACATCGGCTACGTGCAACAGAGCCGGGAGGAGATGGAGGTGCTCTTCACGCTCTTGGCGGAGCGCTACGAGCGGGGCACGGTGATGCTCACGAGCAATCTACCGTTCTCGAAGTGGGAAGTGATTTTCAAGGACCCGATGACGACGGCGGCGGCGATCGACCGCCTGGTGCATCACAGCGTGATCCTGGAGCTGAACATCGCCAGTTACCGGCTGGAGGAGGCCAAGCGGACCAAGCCGCCCGAGGCGGCGTAAGGGACGGGAGGGGGCATCGGCGGCGTGAGGCGTGCCGCCCCCCCTTTTGTTTCGCTCCGCTGCGCTGCGCTTCACAAAAGGGGGGGCGGCACGCCTCTGGTTCTTGGAAGGAAAGGAAGGGAATTCTAATTGTTGTTCAAGGGAAAGAATAATTGTCGCCGAACACCATCCCTATTCCGAAGCCCCTCGCCTCTTGCCTTTGTCCTTCTCCGCACTTGCAGCCGGCCTGTCGGCGTTGTTGGCGATCTGCACGCTCCCTTTGCTGTTATTGGCGATCTGTGCCGGTCCGGCGAAGAGGTTATCGCTTATCACCGCCCGATCCACGGCCGCTCCCAGTTCGATCTGGGGCCTGTTGGCGCGGAACTCGCAGCCCCGCACCAGCAGCGTGCCGCTTTCGGCCTGTACGGCATGGCGTCCCTCGCCCTTGGAGTCCCACTGGACGAATGTACAATCGCTGAATCCGACCGTCCCTTGCCCACCGATCTTGGCAATCTGCTGGCACGGCCCCCAGAAAGCGCAATTCACGAACCGTACGCTCCCCGTGTGCCCCTTGATGACCTCGACCATCGTCGGATCCGGTCCGTGGAAGGAGACGAACTCGCCATTGGTGATCAGCAGTCCGAAGGGAGGCGCTCTGCTCGACCAACACGGCCCGCCAGCAGTCGTCGGCCCCCAGGCCGAGGAAGTTGCCGTTGCATGAGCCCGTGCCGCTCTTGATGAACTTGTATCCCACCTTGTAGCCGAAGCAGAACGTGTTGAGCATGTACTGCCAATCGCTGCGGGCCAAGATGAACGCCTCACCGTTTGCCATCTGCCAGGCCCTGAGCTTGGGCGAGTTGCTCCACCAGGGATTGAAATGGACGTTCTCGATGCGGCCGATGTCGTAGATCGCATCGACAAAAACGCCGCGACGGAGCGGCTGGCCCTGGACGTTGCGGATCAGGTGGCGCTCGTTGCGAGAGGCATCGATCCCCGAGTAGGGATTGAGCATTTCCACGTCGAGCACCGAGGGATTCTTGCCTCGCATGGCGATGGCGTAGGGATAGGGGCTGGGTGCCTCGTCCGGCTTCTGCTTCGGGTAGTAGAGCACAATGCCCTTGAGCGTGCTGTTGGTGTTGAGGGTGATGAAGGCCGGCCCGGTCTCGCTCCCGGCTCCCTCGGTGACCAGGAAGGTCGTGCCGTCGTCGGTGGGCTTCGGGAGTCCTTTGTCACGGAGGCCATTGTGGGCGGGGACCGATTCCCAGATGCCCGCGAGCGTGACGGCCGAGGGTACATTCAAGTGTCCGGCGAAGAAGTAGGTGCCCCTCGGGGCCAGAACCTTGCCGCCGCCAGCCTTGGCCAAGGCATCCAGTGCCTTCTGGAAGGCCGCGGTGTCGTCGGTCTTTCCATCCCCTTTCGCCCCAAAATCCCGGACATTGAGTAGGTCGGGAGTATTCTGCCCCCAAGCCGCTGGGCCAGCCAGCAACAAGACCAGAGGAAGTACTGTAGAAGTGAACTGTTGCATTGCCTAAGTCTCCCTAAAAAGTAGGCCGTAGGCCTACATAACATGTATATACGGTGAACGCACTTTTGTACCACTCAGCGTCGTGGGTCGAGCCCTTGCCAACGGTACTTCCAGCCATTCGCCGCCGGGCTCTGTACCACGAGGTATTCCCCGTCGCGCCAACATTTTAGCGGCAGGCCGTTCTCATCGTTCAGATATCGCTGCGGCATGATGCCCGAGCGAACCAAGGTCTCCAGCGAGTCGGGCAGCTTCCCATAGGCCAAGCGGTAAGCATAGAGCGACCGCCCAATCCCCAGCCGAACGAAATGCGCTTCATTGTGCGTCTTGACTTGGCGGGTCGCTGGCGGCGGCAACTTCAGAAGCCTCAGCATCTCGATCGCCAGCGGCTTTGCGACGGGCGGGCCACCCTCCGTGCGATCGCCGATGGCCTGGAACGTCAGCGTGTGCGCTCCCTTGGAGAGCACGCGCGTGCCCAACGGAAGGTCCAACTCGCCCTCCTCCCTCGCACGAAAATCGCCCTCGCCCCCTGCCTGCTCATCGAGGAGGATGCTGTAACGGCCGTACTGCGGCCCTTGCGCCGCGGTCAATCGCACCGCGTAGCGCCCGTCCTCGTCCACGGCCAGCGGAACGGTCAGACGGGCCCCGATCTCCTTATTCGGCCATGCCAAGAGCGGCCGGGCTCCGAAGAAACCCTGCGTCTGCACCTCGACCTTGGCGCTGCCAGTCGAGCGGGCCTTGAGGAATGCGCGGACCATGTGCTGATGTTGCCATGGCACGCGCCGCTCGCGCCAGGGTGGCAAACTGCCGAACGCCTTGGGTTCGCCGGTTTGATACCAGAAGGCGACACTGCTGAAGAAATCGGGACGTTCGAGGAAGAATCCGTCCAGGTCGTTTTCATAGTTCCCTTTGTGCTCGATAGCCAGTCGCAGCGACTTGTGGAAGCCGACCGGATCGAGCACATGCCAACGGTAGCAGACGCCGCTGTCGCCGGTCCGGTCGCCTTGCCAGCGAGGCTGCCCGAACCAATGACTGCTGCGCGGGCGGAAGCCCCAGGCGTCGTTGAAATAGTCTTCGCTGCCGGTCCCCTGCAAGCTGGGAACCTGCTCGCCATCGATGTAGAAGAAGTCGTCGCCTTCACCAAACCAGCCGTCCTGCGCAAGCGTGACCGAGAGCACTGTGCCTACGTACTGCCCACAGCCAGCCAGATCGGCGATCAGGTAATCGCGGCCCATCACCGCTGGATACTCCTGGCGGTAGCGTGCATGGAGGTACCCCGTATCGGGTGGGAAACTGTCGAGTTCGAGCCAGTCGACTTGCCAGTAGAGGCCGGCTCCCCGGTCCGGGTTGTCGTTGCTGATCACAATCCGCGCCGACTTGGCAAACGGCATCCGCCAGTAGCAGCTCAGTGCGCCGGTGGGAGAGACCTGTACCGGCACGCTCTCCACGACCGCCGGCTTGCCTTGCCCCACGGCGAAGAAATCGCCCAACGGGGCCTCGACTCCCGGCTCCTTCCGCCCGTCCCAGTAGATACGAATGCTCAAGGCATTCAACTCGTTGACCCAGCCGGCATGACTGGTAAACCAGATATGAGTGATCACGCCCGGACCTTTCAGCAAAGGCATCTCCAGGACTTGGCCCGGCTGGAGCCAGGTCATATCCATGTTGCCGTTGTTCCAGTTGGGTTGTTCGTTGCTGGAGATGCGGCGGTTGCGACCGGTCGGCGGGGCAACCAACGCACCGAGCGGGCCACGGAAGGGGAGATCGGGCGATGCCGCCGCGCCCCGCTCATCCAGTATTGCTCCGGGAGGAGAGGGCCCGCCCGTGTTTCGACCGGCACAGTCGATCCACACCGCGTCATTCATGTAGGCCCGTAAGTACTCGTAACTCAGCAGGCCATCGCGGCTCTTGCCGGAGGAGTTGCGGATGAGGAACACGCCGCCGCCGGGCTGTGTGGGATCGTCGCGAAAGCCGACCAGCAGCACGCTGTGGCCGTCGCGGACTTGATCGCGAGGGCACATCTGCAGCACGCCCTTCTCCCAGTGCTCTTGTTTGGGCCAAAGGAACCCGCCGCAGACAGGCCACTGCCGCTGAAGTGTCCGCTTGACCTCGACCAACTGCTGTTCGCTCAGCCCCTGCTTCGGGTTCCACTCCTTGATCCAATGGACTTGGAGCGCGAGGTCTCGGATTGCCTTGGCGGTGGCCAGGGCGCCTTCGCTGGGTTGGAGCGCTGCGTCGAAATGGTCCAAGTAGGGCATTTCTTTTTCCGGGCAGATGCCGTGGGCTGCGTAGCCCTTCCATAGATCCGAGAAAAAGCCGCCGTCTTCGGCAGTCTTCGTTGCCTTGTGCTTGGCCCAGTTGAGGAACTCGACGCTCAGCCGTGTTGCGCGGTTTTGTTTGCTGGCGACGGCATATTCGAGCGACTCGGTGACGACGAAGACGGAGCAGGTGCCGCGCTTGCCCTGTACTCGGGGATCAAGCGACCATTTCTGGAAAACGGGACGCAGATCGATGGATTGTGGCTCGCGGGCGCGTTTTTCAGCCGCACTGCCCGGCAAAGGTGTCGTACTACTTGAACCTGCAGCCGGCTTACTCCCGTAACAGTCCGAAATGCCCACCGCAGCGATCAGGAATGCGGCGGCCATGCCAAGCAGCGTTCGATTGGATCTCGACATGGAGAAGTCTCCTATGAGGCAAGGGGTTGGTTCAGTAGAGTATACACAAACCCCGGAACCGCGGGGCTGAGGGGGCTGCGGCGTCTTGATTCCGCCCAGCGGGACGGTGAGGCTCGCAGACCGCAGCCATCGAGACAAGAGGGCAAATAATGGAATCCCCCAAGATCGCAATTCGCCAGCGATGGCGGAGCCGTCGACACGGCAGGCCTGGGAGCTGCGGTCCTTGACGAGGAAGGTAGGCCCGAATCTCGGGGGTGGGCGGCTGGTTTTTGTTCACCTGAGCAAAATCGTTGCCAGGCAGCCTCCTCCAAAGCTTGCTGTCCTTGAGCTGCCCCTTCGCCGGCTCGTCCGAAGTATAATGGTCTCCATGATAAGACATGCAAACGACACCCGGAGATACGACGATGAGAATTAAAAACGCAAGATTCCGATGGTTGCTCAGCCTTTTTTCCCCTCATCGCTGCGGATGGGTTGCTGCCCAACACCGCTGGTGCCGAGACCCGCAGGGCGGCAGACTTGACGCCGGAGGCCGTCGGAAAGGCGATCGACGCAGCCAAGGAGGGCGACATCGTCCAACTTCCCGCCGGGACGGCCATCTGGTCGAAAAAGGGCTGGCACTCAGGCCATTCGCCCAAAGTGAAGGCCATCACCATCCAGGGAGCGGGAATCGACCAGACGATCATTACCATCGATAAGAGCCGATCCGGCAATACGTGTTTCGAGTTGGAGGGAGTGGAAGGCAAGCCGTTCCGCGTCACGGGCATCGCCTTCGACGGATCATTATACCCCCGCGATGGAAGTTGGGGCCCGCTGATGAGTGTCTGCGGCACCTGCAAAAACTTCCGCGTCGATCACTGTAAGTTCAAGAATTCCGATTGCATGCTCAGCATCCAGGGAGACACCTACGGGCTCGTCGACCACTGCTGCTTTGACGGGCAGATTTCGCACGGCGGCAACGTTCAGCCCATCAACTTCTCGGGTCCCGGCGGCGCCAACTACCGTAAGCCGCTCAGCTTGGGCACTGACCAAGCGACGTACTTCGAGGACAACGAGGTCTATATCGCCCCGACCGCCGGCGCAAACGGCAAGAGGTCGGGCAATAACCCCTGGATCGCGCCCAACAACTGCGCCGCATCGTCGTCCGCCACAACAAAATCGTCAACGCGGAACTTGAAATCTACGGGCCGGGCCGGAACGGGCAGTACGGCTGCCAGCAGTGCGAGATCTACGACAACCAGTTCTCCTTGGACGACCACACGTACCAAATCATCATCGAAATTGCGGCGGGGGTGGGCATGGTGTTCAACAACACGGTCACGGGCACGTCTTACAGCCCCCGCGTGATCGGGTTGAAGAATCATCGGACGTTCTATGTCATGCGAGGTTCACCTTTCGGCAAGGCCGACGGCACCAACCCCATCGACGGCAACGAGATCCCCGCCGGCCAGGTTGGGGCGGGCTATCCCTGCATGGGCCAGCCGGGGCGGGCCACCAACCTCAGCGGCGGCCGCATCTTCGATTCGACGCCCTGCTACGCCTGGAATAACACCCTCAACGGCGAGAAGCTGCTGATGGCCGTGTCCCTGAAAAACGATCCGGACCAACTGGCACAAATCAAAGAGGGCCGCGAATTCTTCAACGAAAAGCCGCCGGAGAAATGCTACAAGCCTTACATCTATCCGCATCCGCTGCAAAGCGGCTGGGACGTGCGGATGAAGAGCGCCGCTGGCCCTGCCGAAGCCGGTTCGGGCAGGCGAAGCGACAATCGTCCCTGATGCATTGCCCGAAGCCAAAGGAAAGACCGTTCCATGAAGACCAATCGCCGTGGATTCCTCGGATCCACTGTTCGCGGCAGTGTGGCGGCCGCTTTGCCGCAGCCGGTTCTTGGCGCGGATTCGCCGCGATCCGAATCGCGGCATCAAAATCCACGCTATGCCAAGCTGGATGAGATCCTCAGCCAGCCAGTTCTGAAACGGGAGTTGTTTGCCTTTCCGGTAATCATCGGAACCCTTGAACTGCTTCGGTACAAGAACAGTTTTCTATGTCGGGTACGCTCGCGCGACGGAGCAGAAGGCATTTCCGTCGGCCATAGCGGGCTCGACGCCCTCTATCCGATCTTCCTGCTCAAACTGAGACCGTTCTTCCTCGGCAAAGACGCGAGGGATCTCGACCTGCTCCTGGAGAAAGTCTTCATCTACGGCTTCAATTTCAGGTACAACGGCATTTCCATGGCATTGGCGCTAATGTGGTGTTTGAGTGCAAGACCTCGTCGCTCAAGGTGGTCGACGGCAAGATCAAAGTCCCCACCGGCGCGGGCTTGGGCGTGGACATCGACCCGGCACTTGTGAAAAAACCAGCCGGTAAGGGCCTGATGAACTGTTTTCGACCGCGTGGCCTGCACGCCCGCGCGATAGCTGGCCGCATGCCCCCGAGAAACGGCCTGGCCCTCGACATGGGCGTTATTTCCGGGATAATGGGGATTTCGCACCACGACAGGCCAGGCCGATGGAACCGAGTGAAATGAAGACTGAAGCTTCGCGTCGAACGTTCGTCAAGACGGGGATTGCCGCCGCGCTGGCGACCGCTTTACCTGACGTCGCCTCCGCAGACGGCAGCCGCGAAGCGTTTCTCTGGGCTGCACTGCTCCACATGGGCACGAACATGTGGTCTGACGTGCCGGTCAAGAGCTGGGGGCCGATAAAGCCAGAAGACCTGCATCTGGTCAGTCAGGCCGATCACCTGCGGTTCGACGAAACGGTCTGGCAAATCCTTACGGAGCGGATGCGCAAGGTCGGCATGAACATGGTAGTGATCGATTTGGGCGAAGCGATCCAGTACCAAAGTCATCCGGAATTGGCGGTGAAAGGCTCGTGGCCGGTCGAGCGGTTCCGCAAGGAGCTGGCCCGGCTCCGCGCGATGGGCCTGGAGCCGATCCCCAAGCTGAACTTCTCCGCCACGCACTGCGCGTGGCTGAAAGAATACCGGCGGCAGATCTCCACGCCCGCCTACTACCGCGTCTGTGCGGATCTGGTCCATGAGGTGTGTGCGATCTTCGACAGGCCGCGTTTCTTCCACTTAGGTTATGACGAAGAAACCGCCGGACACCAGAGCCAGTACGGCTACGTGGTCGTGCGGCAAGGGGAACTGTGGTGGCATGATTTCCTGTTCTTCGTCAAGACAGTCGAGCGGCAGGGCATACGGCCTTGGATCTGGTCAGACTACTACTGGAACCATCCCGAGGAGTTTCTCAAACGGATGCCCAAATCGGTGCTGCAGAGCAACTGGTATTACGGCCCGACGTTTGACCCCGCCAAGCAGGTCTACGTTCGGACCTATCTGGACCTGGATCGGGCGGGATTCGAACAGGTGCCGACCGGCTCCAACTGGAGCAACGATATCAACTTCAAAGGTACGGTGGCCTTTTGCCGCAAGAACTTATCATCGCAGCGGCTGAAGGGTTTTTTGATGGCGCCTTGGTTCTTTACGCTGAAGAAATGGCAGGAGAAGAACCTGCAGGCGATTGAGCAGGTCAAAGAAGTGATGTGAACCAATCGCATGAAAGAAAAGGAAACCGGAGCATGAGAAGTAAACTCGCAAGCATCGCGGCGGGCCTGCTGGTCGTATTGACCGCTTCCAGCTTCGCTGCTGGAAACGACCCACGGGCCAGCTCCGAAGTCACGGCCGCCATGCAGCCTTACTTGGATCAATACAAGCTGGCGGGAGTCATCGGCGTCATCGCCGACAGCAGCGGGAAAATCCACTACAAGAATCTGCTGGGTTATGCGGATGTTGATGCGAAGAAACCGATCAGCGAAGACAATGTATTCTGGATCGCTTCGATGTCAAAGATGTTCGTCGGCGCTTCCATCATGATGCTGGTGGACGAGGGCAAGCTCAGTCTGGACGATCCCGTGACTAAGTTCATCCCGCAGCTCCATAAATGGATGGTCGTCGAAGAAAAGGACCAGTCTCATGTCCTGCTGAGACCTCCGGTTCGTCCCGTCACGATCCGGCACGTGCTCAGCCATACCAGCGGTCTGGCCGGCATTTCCGAACTTCAGCAGGTCATGGGAGCGGACAGCACTCCCCTGAAGGCCCGCGCGCTGAGTTCGGTGACCGGTCCACTTCAATCGCAGCCCGGCGACAAATACGCCTATGGCAATCAAGGCATGAACATCTCCGCTCGCATCGTCGAGATCGTCAGCGGCATGCCCTACGAGGAGTTCCTCCAGAAGCGAATCTTCGATCCGCTAGGAATGACTGAAACCACCTTCTGGCCGAGCGAATCGCAAGTTGCCCGACTGGCCGGCGCATACGGCCCGAACAGGGAAAAGAACGGTTACTCCCGGGGCGATGTCGGCTTCCTTACCAAACCGTTGAGCGACCGAGTTCACCGCTTTCCTGAAGCCGGAGGCGGACTTTTCTCCACGACGCACGACATTCTCCGCTATGGCCTGATGCTGGCGAACGATGGCAATTTGGATGGCAAGCGCTACCTGTCGCACGCCGCGATGGACGAACTGCGAAAGGAGCAAACGGGAAAGACCAAGGTCAATTACAGCCTGGGCTATCATCTCCGCAACGGCATGTTCGGCCACGACGGGGCCTTTGGCACCGATTTGTCGGTCAATCCCAAGACAGGAATGGTGGCCGTTTTCATGGTGCAATGCACCGGCGGCGACCAGTGGGCTGCCCGCGATATGTTCCTCAAGACGGCCACGCAGATCTTTCCAAAACGAACCGTTGGCAGCACCGGCGGAGAGCAGCAATAACAGCGCACCCAATGCCCAGACCGATCTCCATCGTTGATGTCGCCCAACTTCTCCGCGTCGGCAAGCTGACGCCCCTTGACCTACTCGACCAGTGCCTGGGGGCCTTGGGCACGCAGACTGGCGGCTCCCTTGTTCGGCCCTCGACGTACTGGTCATGCCATCCACTCACACCACGGCCCCGGCTACGCTCGCCACTACAGGTTCACCACACTTTCAAGCGCCGTGGAGCCTCGCCCAACTGCCTGTCGTCAGTATTCCCTGCGGGGTTGGGGCTGACGGCATGCCGACCGGTACTCAGCTTATCGGGCGCGCGGACGACGAGTCGCAATTGCTCCGCATGGCCGCTTGTTGCGAGCAGGCCCTTGGGTTCGACGCCCTGCCAGCCTTGTGGGAGTGCTAGGCTGAAGTACCGCAATGCCACCAAGCAGGAGAGCGACATCGGAGTAATCGCTCCCGGCAGGAGACTGGATCGAAGACGTCAAGTTCCCGAAGGTGCCGCTTGGGCAGGGCTGGCCGGCTGAGCCGAGCGAAGAGACTCGACTTCTGTGGTCTCGCGCTCAGAGATAATGGCCAGCATGGGAAGAATAGCGAGTCCGGAGGCTTCAGCTAAAATCCCCATTCGGTGCTCATGAGGAACGTCCTCCCCATTGTTCCCATTTGGAGGTTGTGGGAAACGGCATCCCCATCGTCCCCACTTGGGGCTCGTGGGGAATGCGATTCCCATCGTCCCCACTTGGAGCCCGTGGGGAACGCCGGCCTCTTGGTCCCCATCTGGGACTCGTGGGAACTGTTCCTGTCGCCGAGAGGACCGAAGCGGGTTCGCCGGAGCCTGATTTTGTTCAGCCGAGCAAAACCGCCGGCGGGCACCTCAGACCCAACCCGGGCACTTCCAGCCCGCCCTGCATCGCCTCCAGGTGCCAGAGCTCGTCCTGGACGGCACCCTCCCCAGACCTTCCCCAGGCTGCCAGCGGGCCAGTCGATCGCCTGAACACCGGGGAGGCGGCAGCAGATGTCAAGAAAAACTGGGGCACTCGACGGCAAATTTCCAACGACAGAGGAGGTCGTCTATGGCAATCGGAGGGGGATAGTACCCCACTTCCTTGCCTGCGGCGGTGTGCCCCACGAATGTCACTAGCTTAAGGCAGGCGACCACAATGAATCGTAGCTGCGTTGGCGTGCCACCACAAGCGGTTGTAGGCTGGCCGAATGCTTGACGCTTAAGCTCAGCACCAAACGGTTTTTTGGCTTTTGGTGTTAAGAAAGCAGTGTCAGGGTCCGGCACGGGGTAGATGAGGAGAAAGCGAGAGGATGAGTTGTCGATTGTCGAGCCAAGGAACTCGATGTTGCGCGGCATTGAATTGGTCGATGTAATCGACGAGCAAATGCTGTGCGGGGAATTCTTCCAGGTAAACGATCAGCGCCCTCGGAGTGCAGTACATGTCACCTTTGAGGTTGAAGAACATGCGACGTAGCGTGTCGACGAATTTGCCGGTGAGCGTTGGCGACACCGTCTCGGCAAACGCCGCACATGCATTGTAGAGCAGGCAAGCCAGCCATCCCATGAGTTGGGGCGGACCGCGGTGGAACCGTGGATGATGGCGATCGGGGCTCTCCTTGTCGTAGCCGCAGGGAACGGCATTGAGGGACTCACCATGGACCTGCACGCGAAAACCTTGTTCATGATGTTGGCGGAGGCGAAACCCGTCCAGCACTTCGCCCGCTTCGGCGTCACTGCTGGTATACATTGGGTGCCAACGGTCCTTCTTTGGCCCGCGGATCACCTGTCGGCAGACGATCGTGCGAACGGCATTCTCCTCGCTTTCGTTCTTGAGCACCGTCCGGGTTTCGGCCACGCGAATCTCCTTCGGCGGAGCCCCCTTACAGACGCCCGGTTCCTCGTAGCTGGTGAACGCCTCGGCCGGTAAACTTTTCCATCGCTCGACGCGGCTTGGATAGCGGCAAGCCCGCAAAGTGACTTCCAGGTTCTCGGTCGCCGCAGCCTGGTCCATCAGGGCCCGCACGTCCGCATCGCTCTTGCCGGCCCCGGCGTCGAACAGGGCGTGCAGCGAGGCGGGCTGGCCATAGCGCAGTACCCTGCGGGTCAGCAGTCCGGCGACATCGCGCAACTCGACGTTGCCCGGCGTGGCCTTGATGGTGGCGAAACGCCTCAGATTCACCTCGTAGCCCAAATACAGTTTCTCGCAACGCATGAACTTGTTGCGTGTGGTCACATAGCCCTTGGGGATCACGAATTTCTTGGTCCAGCGTGGAATCGAGTGTTCGTCAAAGCTCATCCGCAGGTCTTGCCCGTGCAATAGTTCCCAGGGGCTCGTGCGGTGACAGAAACGGTCCACCTCGTTCCACAGCACGTGCCGTCGCCAAGCGCCCACGTCGTATCGCGAGGGACAACGCCGCGCGTCACCGGTCAAGAGAGCGAACCCCACGTCCTGCATCTGGTCCAGGTGAAAAACTCGCTCCAATCCGACGACCAAGGCGAAGACGCTGGTCAAGAACCCCCGATCGAGCGAACCGTAGTCGTCGCTAAAGCACTCGCGGGCCGTGGCGAGCCAAGATTGCACTTGGGACCACAGCAGGAAAGCCCCAGCATACTGGGTGTTCGCAAAAAAAAATTGTCGGGCACTACGGGCACGAGCCCACCCGGCGCATGCGCATCGAGCACCTCGGCCGCCACGCCTTCCACTTCCTCTCGGGAAGCAGTTTGCCGGACTTCCTCCAGGGAGCCACGGTCCAAGCCGCACTTCTTGAGAAACTCCCACAGGGCCACCTTGGAGACGCGGAATTCCCACGTGCGCTCGATGAAGTCGAGCAGGTCGTCCCGCGTGGCCTCGGGGTGGGTGAAGAGAAACTCGGCAATGGAGCCGGCATGGCGCAGCAAGAGCTTCCCGTACGGGCGGCCGTTGAAGCGCTGTTGAATCTGTTGGACCACTTGTCTCGCGGAGAGTTTCCGATGGCGGGAGGCCGACCGAGTGCTGATCCCAACCAGGCGTGCGATCTGAGCCACTTTCAATCCTGAATTGCAGTGGAGCAAAAAATAACCGGCGATCCGCGAACTGGAATAGTCCCCGCCGCTGGGCTGAAGGAAACTAAACGCTGCCTGGAGAACGGCCCGCTGTTGATCATTCAACTGTTCAGGCTGGACCTTTGCCCCACGCAACCATTGTTCGAATCCTTGACCTTCCTTGGCCATGGTGATGCCTCCTTGACTGTCGCATTCCCTGCCGCGGAAGTATAATTACAAGACCGCTCAAAGTTAATACCAATTCCCCAAAAAACCGTTTGGTGCTAGTGACATTCGTGTGCCCCACCGCCGCAGGCAAGCGCAGTCTCGAAAGAAGTCGGATAGGATACGGCGAGTCGCCACACTGAGGAGTGGTTGTCGACACTGGCCGGCCCGACTTCCGTGGCCGCAAGGTCGGCATGGCATGTTGAAGACGCCACAGTGCATCAGGGCTGGGTGGCTCATGCTGGCCCCCCCACAAGTATCTGTGCGTTCTTTGTTGGAAACCTCAGATTTGACGGCGATGTGATTCTATGATTTACGAGATGACAATCTCGGACTGAGGTGGCTGGAAAAGTGCGGGGTGGCCGCGAATCGGCAGCCGAGCGTCAGAAATGGAACCTTTATTGATTCCGAACCGGTGCGGTGGCTGAGCGAACCGCCATTTTGAACGTGGGGAGCTTCTTGATGGCCTCCGCGTCCATCATCCATATCTCAGTTCCCGTGCTGAGACGGAGATCAAAGGTGATTCTGGTCCCATCCGGCGACCAGGCGGGCAATGTGAGCGAGCGGGACGCCACCTGGCGTGCCAGGCCTGTCTCAACGTCGAGAATGATGCACGGCATTGGGTCGTCGGCGTTAAACCCGCCGAAGCCGAACTCTCGGCCGTCGGGCGACCATCCGCCCAGCATGCCGTATCCCTGCGGCAGGACGAATCGCTTCAGGATCTTCCCGTCGTCTATCTGCTGAATGACCAGGTCGCCGCCATCTTTGTGGGCCACGCGCTTCCCGTTCGGAGAAGGAGCCGGATATCGATATGGCATCGCGAGCCGCGCCCGTGGAGGCGAGAACTGACCGTTTCCCGTGACCTCGGTGATCATAAATCGATTCTGATCAAACGCCTGGAAGAACAGCATCTTGCCGTCAGCCGACCACGAGGGCATGCAGCCGGCTGCCAATCGGAAAGGCTTGCCGCCAGGAACTTCCGCCACCCAAATTGCCGTAGCCGCTCCGGATCCGCTGGCATAAGCGATCCACCGTCCGTCCTTTCCCGCCGAGGCGGGATCCATTCCGGCCGACGCAAAGAGAGTCGTCTTCTTCGTCGCGATGTCGTAGATCAGTATTCCATTGTCATTGAAGCTGCGGCCGAAGACAATTTTCTTGCCGTCCGGCGACCAACTCGATCGCTGACCTAGAGCGACGAACTTGCTGCCCAACTGCCCGGCGAGTTGAGGGCTTACCAGGGGCAACAGCGTACGCGCGTCAGCGCGTAGCTCTTTCGCCAGTACGGCCGCCTGTTCGGTCTTCCCGGCCCGCACGTAGCCGTCGAGCAAGGCAGCGCCCACCCAGTGAAGCCTGGGGGCTTTTTTCGCGGCCCGATATGTTTCTTCGAGCAGCGGCAAGGCTTCAACGAGGCGACCGGCATCCTTGTAGTTCACGCCCAGGTTCGCAGCGGTCAGAAGCGTCTCCGGGTGTTGCCAGCCAAGTTTCGTCTTCTGACGTCTGAGCGTGTCCTCGAACAGCGGTACCGACTTTTCGAGTTGCTTCGAATGCCAATAGGCTCCGGCGAGGTTGTTCATGCTACGGAGCGTATCGGGATGGTCCAGACCGAGCTTCGCTTTCCTGAATTTCAGCGTCTCCTCGAAAAGCGGCAAAGCCAGGTCCAGCTTCCCGGCAGCCCGATACGCACTGGCAAGGCTGTTCATGCTAACGAGCGTGTCGGGATGGCCGGGGCCGAGCCTTGCTTTCCTAAGTTTCAGCGTCTCCTCGAAAAGCGGCAAAGCCAGGTCCAGCTTCCCGGCAGCCCGATACGCACTGGCAAGGCTGTTCATGCTCGTAAGCGTGTTGGGATGGTCAGGACCGAGCTTCGCTTTCTGGAGCCTTAGCGTCTCCTCGAAGAGTGGCAGGGCCAGATCCAGCTTGTCGGCATCGGTATACGCCGTGGCGAGGTTGTTCATGCTCGTAAGCGTGTTGGGATGGTTAGGACCGAGCTTCGCTTTCACGAGAGCGCGTGTCTCCTCGAAGAGCGGCAGGGCCAGGTCCAGCTTCCCGGCAGCCTGATACGCACTGGCGAGGTTGTTCATGCTCGTAAGCGTGTTGGGATGGTCGGGGCCGAGCTTCGCTTTCTGGAGCCTTAGCGTCTCCTCGAAAAGCGGCAAAGCCAGGTCCAGCTTCCCGGACTCCTGATACGCTGTGGCGAGGTTGTTCATACTAACGAGCGTGTCGGGATGGCCGGGGCCGAGCCTTGCTTTCCTAAGTTTCAGCGTCTCCTCGAAAAGCGGCAAAGCCAGGTCCAGCTTCCCGGACTCCTGATACGCTGTGGCGAGGTTGTTCATACTAACGAGCGTGTCGGGATGGTCGGGGCCGAGCCTTGCTTTCCTAAGTTTCAGCGTCTCCTCGAAAAGCGGCAAAGCCAGGTCCAGCTTCCCGGCAGCCCGATACGCACTGGCAAGGCTGTTCATGCAATTGAGCGTACCGGGATGTTCGGGGCCGAGTTTCGCTTTCTTGACCTTCAGCGTCTCCCCGAAGAGTGGCAGGGCCAGATCCAGCTTGTCGGCATCGGTATACGCCGTGGCGAGGTTGTTCATGCTAACGAGCGTTTCGGGATGTTCAGGACCGAGCTTCGCTTTCCTGAATTTCAGCGTCTCCTCGAAAAGCGGCAAAGCCAGGTCCAGCTTCCCGGCAGCCCGATACGCACTGGCAAGGCTGTTCATGCTCGTAAGCGTGTTGGGATGGTCAGGACCGAGCTTCGCTTTCTGGAGCCTTAGCGTCTCCTCGAAGAGTGGCAGGGCCAGATCCAGCTTGTCGGCATCGGTATACGCCGTGGCGAGGTTGTTCATGCTCGTAAGCGTGTTGGGATGGTTAGGACCGAGCTTCGCTTTCACGAGAGCGCGTGTCTCCTCGAAGAGCGGCAGGGCCAGGTCCAGCTTCCCGGCAGCCTGATACGCACTGGCGAGGTTGTTCATGCTCGTAAGCGTGTTGGGATGGTCGGGGCCGAGCTTCGCTTTCTGGAGCCTTAGCGTCTCCTCGAAAAGCGGCAAAGCCAGGTCCAGCTTCCCGGACTCCTGATACGCTGTGGCGAGGTTGTTCATGCTACGGAGCGTGTCGGGATGGCCGGGGCCGAGCCTTGCTTTCCTAAGTTTCAGCGTCTCCTCGAAAAGCGGCAAAGCCAGGTCCAGCTTCCCGGCAGCCCGATACGCACTGGCAAGGCTGTTCATGCTCGTAAGCGTGTTGGGATGGTCAGGACCGAGCTTCGCTTTCTGGAGCCTTAGCGTCTCCTCGAAGAGTGGCAGGGCCAGATCCAGCTTGTCGGCATCGGTATACGCCGTGGCGAGGTTGTTCATGCTCGTAAGCGTGTTGGGATGGTTAGGACCGAGCTTCGCTTTCACGAGAGCGCGTGTCTCCTCGAAGAGCGGCAGGGCCAGGTCCAGCTTCCCGGCAGCCTGATACGCACTGGCGAGGTTGTTCATGCTCGTAAGCGTGTTGGGATGGTCGGGGCCGAGCTTCGCTTTCTGGAGCCTTAGCGTCTCCTCGAAAAGCGGCAAAGCCAGGTCCAGCTTCCCGGACTCCTGATACGCTGTGGCGAGGTTGTTCATACTAACGAGCGTGTCGGGATGGCCGGGGCCGAGCCTTGCTTTCCTAAGTTTCAGCGTCTCCTCGAAAAGCGGCAAAGCCAGGTCCAGTTTCCCGGCAGCCTGATACGCCAGGGCGAGGCTGTTCATGCAATTGAGCGTACCGGGATGTTCGGGGCCGAGTTTCGCTTTCTTGACCTTCAGCGTCTCCCCGAAGAGTGGCAGGGCCAGATCCAGCTTGTCGGCATCGGTATACGCCGTGGCGAGGTTGTTCATGCTAACGAGCGTTTCGGGATGTTCAGGACCGAGCTTCGCTTTCCTGAATTTCAGCGTCTCCTCGAACAGCGGCAGGGCCAGGTCCAGCTTCCCGGCAGCCTGATACGCACTGGCGAGGTTGTTCATGCTCGTAAGCGTGTTGGGATGGTCAGGACCGAGCTTCGCTTTCTGGAGCCTTAGCGTCTCCTCGAAGAGTGGCAGCGCCAGGTCCAGTTTCCCGGCAGCCTGATACGCCAGGGCGAGGTTGTTCATGCTCGTAAGCGTGTTGGGATGGTTAGGACCGAGCTTCGCTTTCACGAGAGCGCGTGTCTCCTCGAAGAGCGGCAGGGCCAGGTCCAGTTTCCCGGCAGCCTGATACGCCAGGGCGAGGCTGTTCATGCTCGTAAGCGTGTTGGGATGGTTAGGACCGAGCTTCGCTTTCTGGAGCCTTAGTGTCTCCTCGAAGAGCGGCAGGGCCAGGTCCAGTTTCCCGGCAGCCTGATACGCACTGGCGAGGTTATTTATGCTCGCGAGCGTGTCGGGATGGTCGGGGCCAAGATGTTGCCGGCACAGCGCGGCGGAGCGCTGCAGGAAGCCGATCGCCCGTTCATACTCTCCCACACCGTGATAGGTGCAGCCAACCGTGTTCAAAATATCCGCCTGAAGTAGCGGTTGCTTTGGGAAGTCGGCTTCGATCCTTTCCGGGGCCAGTTCCTTCGCGGCACGGTCGAGCAGTTCGCGAATGGTCGGGTTCTCCTTCGCCTCCGCCGCAAGTCCGCCGCTCCGTAGCAGCGCGTCGGCCTGGGTCCGCGCGTTGGCCTGACCGAGCAGCTTGTTCTGCAGGAAGTCCAGCACCGACTGGGCGATCTGCTTCTCCTCCTCCGCTTTCTTTTTCTCGGCATTGACCTCGGCCAAACGTTGCCTCGCCAGCCTTTCGCCCGCTTCGGCCCGGTTCTTCTGCACTTCTGCCTCCTTGGCTTTCCGTTCAGCCATCCGCGCATTGGCCGTTGCGTCGGCAGCGCTTCGATCCGCGCGTTTGGCGTTTTCATCGGCGCGCTCTTTCTCGTTTCGCGACTGGATCTCGTTTTGCTGAGCGAGTCTTGCCTGACGGTAAGAATCTGCTGCAAACAGTAACGACATCAGTATCCCTGCAATCAGCGTCACTGCCACCGCGGCGATTAGCCCGGCCACCACCGGCTGCCGCCGGCACCATCGCCAGGCATGTTCCCATCGTCCCACAGGCCGGGCAAGGATCGGCCGACCTTCAAGATAGCGCCGCAGATCGTCGACCAACGCCTGGGCAGTTGCATACCGCCGTGGTATTGCTTTTTCCAGAGATTTCAGAACGATGGTTTCCAGGTCGCGCGGTACGCCGGGGTTGAGTTGCCGCAAAGCCAGCGGCTCGCGCTCGATCACCTGCTGCAGGGTTTCCAGTGGCGTGGCAGCCTGAAACGGTGGTCGGCCCGCGAGCGTCGTATAAAGCAGCGCGCCCAGGGCGTAGACGTCGGCCGCTGGGCCTATGGCGTTGATCTGCCCGGCCGCCTGCTCGGGTGCCATGTAACTGGGCGTGCCCAAGACCTGGCCCGTGGTCGTCAAATCGCTGCCGCCGTTCACCCGCTTGGCCAAGCCAAAATCGGTCACCCGCGGGCGGCCCTTGCTATCGATCAGAATGTTCGAGGGCTTGATGTCGCGATGGATCACGCCCTGTCGATGGGCGTATTCGACCGCCCCGGCCACCGTGGCCACCAATTCCGCCGCTTCGTTGGGCGGCAACGGCCCTTCGGCCAGCCGAGTGGCTAGGCTCTCGCCATCGACGTAGCCCATCGAGAAATAGTGCTGTCCCTCGTGCTCGCCGACCTCGAAAATCGGCACGATGTTGGGATGGTCGAGAACGGCCGCGGCCTGGGCCTCGGCATGAAACCGATCGTGATCGGCCTTGGTGGCAAGCAGCCCCGCCAGGATCATCTTCACGGCCACGATGCGATTGAGCGACACCTGCAGGGCCTTGTAGACCACGCCCATGCCGCCGCGAGCGATCTCTTCGACGAGTTCATAGTCGCCCAGATAGCGGATGGTGGCGCCCACGGAAGAACCGGCTGGCCGACCGGAGCCCATCGTTTCTGCGATGCCGGGAACGACTCTTTCCGGTGGCGCGGGAGCCACAGGCGGCGTGGCAGGCCGTAGCGGCTCCGCCAGGCGATCCACATGCTCGTAGTCGGCCAAGAACGCTTCCAACTCGGCGGCGAACTCAGGGTATCGCCGCCGCCACTCCTGGCGGTCGGGCGTCTGTCCAGCGTCGACGGCCTCCAGGTAGGCGCTGATGATCTCGTCGACTTCCCGGTCACGATCGCTGGAAACGCTCGCTTCTTGAATCATGATTCACCCCTGTTCGCCAAGTTGTGCCCGCAGCTCCCGGAGTCCTCGCTTCAGCAACCCTGCCACGGCGGCAGGGCTACGCGCGAGGTGCCGGCTGATGACGGCCAGCGACAGGCCCTGACAGTGCCGCAAGACCAGGGCCTCGCGCTGGGCCTCCGGCAGTTTGGCCAGCGCCTCGGCCAAGCCCAGGACTTCCTCCTGCCGTTGGGCCTTCTGGCTCGGTGTCGACTGTTCCGCTGCCAGCCAACTTGCCAACCGGGCCGAGGACGCGTCCAGGCCCGCTTCCAGAGACCGTTCTCGGGCCACGTCACGCTTCGCCCGGCCTAGTGCCCGCATGGCATCGGCCAGGTTGTAGGCCAGCATCTGCCGCAGCCAGGCCGCCATCTCCGCCGTGCTCTGGCCGCGAAACTGGGCCCTCTTCCGATGGGCCTCCAGGAGCGTTTGCTGGACCACGTCCGATGCGTCGAGCTTTGATCGCAACTGGTCACCGAGCTGCAGCCGGGCCAACAGGAGCAGGTACTCCCGAAACCGGCCCAGGACTTCATTCGACGATTCGGCTTGCTTGTCCATGGCTGCCCTCTAGCAGAATAGCCGTCAAACGGTTGGGATCAGGGCGCGCAAAACCAACTTAATTCGCGGCCTGTGCCACGACAGAGTATATACCCACTCTAGGAAAGAGGCAAAATGGTCCGGTTGGAGGACACCATATAAAGATGGGTGTCTTGGGGGTTTTGGAGATAATTTGGACAATCAAGCAGGAATTAAGAAATAGCGAACGAAGCGGGCCGCGAGAAAATTTAGTTTTTTGCGCCCCTGATCCCAACCGTTTGACGGCTATTGCTGTAGAGCGTGGCCCGGCGCTTTTCCGGGACATGCTCGCCGGACCCTATCCGGCGTGCTTTTTCCCTTCTAACGGAGATGTTTACCATGTCGCTCTTATCCTTGCTATCCTGGTTGCCCTCGGGCTTCGCGCAAAACCCTCTCGGCCGAACGCGGCGTCAGCGTCCGGCGGCCAAACGACGCCCCGGCCGGAGGCTGAGGCTGGAACACTTGGAAGGCCGCACACTGATGTCCGGTTTGAGCCTAAGGGCGGTCACGGTCTCGGACCTCATCACGGACATCAACGCCGCCAACGCCGCGGCCGGCACCAACACGATTACCCTGGCAGCTCCGACCACTTCCCCTTACCTCCTGACCGCCGTGAATAACAGCACCAACGGCGCCACGGGGCTGCCGGTCATTGCCGCCAACGACCGCCTGACCATCGTCGGCAACGGCGACACCATCGAGCGAAGCACGGCCTCCGGCACGCCAGCTTTTCGCCTGCTGGAAGTGGCCAGCGGGGGCTCGCTGACCCTGGAGAACCTGACGCTGCAAGGCGGGCTGGCCGAGTGTGTCTGGAATGCGCAAGCCAGCAGGCCACCACTCGACGGCGGCGGCGCCATCTTCAACCAGGGCACGTTGGTCCTGAATGCCGTGACAGTACAGGAGAATATGGCCGTGGGCGGAACGTATGAGGCCGTGGGGATCAACGCTGCCGGCGGCGGCATTTTTTGCGTTGGCGGCTCGGTCACGCTGGAGGGCGGCAGCATCGTCCAGAACAACGAGGCCCACGGCGGCGAGGGCGACGAATACGGCGGTAAGGCTCTCGGCGGTGGGATTTATGCCAGCGGCGCTACGGTCACCGTGAGCAACTCCACGCTGGACAATAATTCTGCCCTCGGGGGTTATGGGTCAGCCGAGGGTTTTGGAGAGGGGATCACCGTTGGTGGACCCGGCTACGCCTACGGCGGCGGGATTTACGCGAGCGGCGCTACGGTCACCATGACCAACAGCACCCTGGAGGGCAACGTCGCTGGGTACGCCGCCCCCGATAGTGTAACCTTCCCCGGCGAGGGGGGTGGCCTGTACCTGACCGCCGGCACGACCGCCACCCTGGACCCGGCCACGGTGGCACAGGTGACCGGCAACACCGCCTCCAGCGGCACCGCCTACGACAACATCGTCGGCACCTATACACTCACGTAGTGAGCAGGCACAGGAATAAGTCGACCCATTTCTCGGAGCGATGGCAGGCCAACGAACCTGCGGCGGTCACCCCCTCCGCCGCGTCGAAACGGCACAACCGGCGTCAAAAAGTCAGGAAACGGTCGTTTTTTTTGACCCGCAGGCGATTTGACACTTCCGCCTGACGTTGGAGCCAAAACCACTCCGAGATTACTCTCCCACCCAACACCGTCTGGCCCGGCAACCGGGCACGGTCGCCCTGGGAACGCCAATTCCGTTGGCCATTCAGCGCCGGACTGTGGATTGGCCGTCGACTTCGGCCCGCCCGACTTCCGCGGCCGGCGGTGCCGCGGCGTGACGTCACACAAACAATGAGGGGTAACTGGTGATTTGCAAGCCGCTTGGTTAACATGGGAAGTCTATCACTCCTCTGCGTATCCGAGCGAAGTCCAAATGAGAAATGCCAATTATGAAAAGACCCTGTCGAACTTGCGCCGTCTTGGCCGTTTCCCTGCTGTACGTGATTCTTGCGACTGCCTGGGGCGCGGATACCCTTGGCGCCAAACTCACCGGCGCGATGATCTGGACCGCCGAGAAGGCGGCGGAGCAAGGCTATCTGCACGCGGGATTCCGGCGCGACTTCGATCTCGCCGCGGTCCCGGCAGCGGCGTCGCTGCATCTCTTTGCCTACACGCGCTACCAGCTATTCGTGAATGGCGAATATGTCGGGCGCGGGCCGAGTCGTTTTCAGAACCAGCGGCCGGAATATGATTCGTGGGACGTGCGGACGCGGCTGCGGCCGGGACGGAATACCATTGCGGTGCTGGTTCACCGCGACCAGCCAAGCGGGCGGGTGATGCATCATGCGCCGGGTTTCACGGCATGCCTGGAGATGTCGCTGGCGGGTGAAACAAGGCAAGCCATCGCGACGGATGCCACGTGGCGCGGATTCACGGACTCGGCCTATGGACCGCAGCCGGACGTGTGGGCCTCGTTTGCGGAGAACCTCGATGCCCGCCGCTCTCCAGGCGAATGGACCGCGCTTGACTTCGACGCCTCGGCGCTGCCGGCCGCAGCACCAGTGGACATCTCCGATGCGAAAGTCTGGCCGACGCTGTCGCCTCGCAGTATCCCACTGCTGCGCGAAGCGAGCCTTCCCTTTACCGCCGGGACGAAAGGCCCGGCAACAATCGAAGGCGGCATGTTCGTACTGGGAAAGGGTGCGGAGTTGTTGCTCACGGTGCCGCGAATTGTGCAGGCATACCACGTGCTCGATATCGAAGCGGAAGGCGGTGCGAAACTCGAAACGACGCCCCTGCTGCCCGACGGAATGAAGCTCCAGCCGAGCAGCTACATCACTCGCCCGGGCCGCCAGCGCTGGATTGGCGGCGATACCTGGGCGACCAAGACGTTGTCGGTTCGCGTCGTCGAAGGGCGAGCGAAGGTGCGCGCCGTGCGGCTTATGGAGGTGTTGTATCCTTTCGATCTTGTCGGTAAATTCTCCTCCAGCGATCAGCTCCTCGATCGCATCTGGGCAATCAGCACGCGATCGTTGCAACTACTCAGTGAAGACGCCTACGTGGATTGTGCCGACCGCGAACGGGTGGAGTGGATGGACTGCGATCCGCCGGCCTTCGACGTTACCCGCGTCGCCTTCGCCGGCCCCGGCGAGCACGGCCAGCCGCAGTGGGCCGACCCGCGCCTGTTGGCCGCCATGTTGCGCCGCACCGCGCTCACCCAGCGCGAAGATGGCATGCTCAAGGCCCACACCTGCTCCGAGCGATGGGACATCCATGCGATCATGGAAGATCGGGCCTGCGACTGGGTGGAGGGCCTGCGGAAATACTACGAGGCCACCGGCGACAAGGCGCTCGTCCGCGAACTATGGCCGCAGCTCACGCGGTTGCTCGATTGGTTCCTTGCTCACCGCACCGAGCGGGGCCTGGTCCGCGCCCGTGAATGGGTTGCGTGGGACAATCCCCTGACCTACGCGACCTGCGAGGGCGCCGCGAACAACGCCTTCATCCAGCGGGCCTTTGCCGACGCCGCCAGGCTCGCCGCGCAGCTCGGCGATACGCCGTCCGCCGCGAAATGGGGCGCCGCGGCTGCCGCATTACACAAGGCTTTCAACGAGCATCTGTGGAACGAGACTGAGGGGGCGTACGCCGCCGCCCTTGGCACGCCGGAAGTGCTGCCAAATGACCGGATGTTCAAGCAGGGTATTCATCTCAAGAGCACCGGCAACCTCGTGGAGCCGACCTTGCACGCGAATCTCTTCGCGCTCGACCGCGGCCTTGTGCCCACCGCCCGTCGCGCCCGCGTGATCGCGTGGACGCTCGCGCACGCTGGCCAGATCCAGCAGATCATGGCGCAGCATTTCTTCTTCAAGCTGCTCTACAGCCTCGACGAACCCGCCCACGATCGCGCCGTTCTGGCTCGACTCCGCAGTTGGAAGAACATGGCCGACTCGCCTTGGCAGACAACGTGGGAAATGACCGGCGGCGGCTCGAAGGCGCACGTCTATGGCATGGTGCCCGCCCACACACTCAGCACCTATGTGCTGGGCGTGCGGCGCAATGCGCCCGTTGCTGACAAGCGCATCGTCATCGAGCCTCACCTCGGCGATCTCACGCATGCCGAGGGCATCGCCGTCACAGAGTTCGGCCCGGTGCCCGTCTCATGGAAATTCGTCGACGGCACGCTCGATTTCACTTTTACCATACCTGTCGGCGTGAAGGGCGCAGTTCTTCTCCCGGCTGGCCCGATTGGCACCGTCACGCTTGCCGGCCAACCCGTGGAAACCCGGGCACGTGGCCGTTGGCGCGCTCTTGAACTCGGTCCCGGGAGCTACACGGGATCGTCCCGCTCAGCCCATCCCAGAGCCGAAAATGGTGGCCGGCCTTTGTGTACGATTGCCCGGTCCTCTCATCATGTCGAGTGCATCATGGGAGTCTCATTACACCACCGTTTTTTCGGAATACCGTCAGCCCGCCAACCTGCGGCGGTCACCCCCACCGCCGCGTCCAAGCGGCACGGTCGTCGTCAAGAAGTCAGGAAACCGGTGGTTTTTCTTGACCGGCAAACAATTTGACTCCCGCCTGACTTTTCAAACAAGGCAGCCGATTGATAGGATTAGCATTGAATTATCCCGCTATGCCGCTGCTTTGAGATCCGTCACCTTAATCCTATGAGAACCGAGCCATGACTAAGACTCCCGACCTTACCGAATCCATCTTTGCCGCCATTGCGGCCCTGCCGTCGGTCGAAGCGCGGGCCGCCTACTTGGGTGAATCGTGTGCAACCGACCCCATTCTACGGCAACGCGTCGAGTTTCTGCTCCGCGCCCACGACCGTGCCAGGCTCCTGCTCGACCGGCCGATTACGGGTGGCACGGAGCAAACGGTGGCTGGCGTTCCCCACCGGTATCGCGCTGCACGGACGACCGCCGCGGCGATCGGCTTGCTGCTCCTGACGGGCGGGGCCTTCAGCATCTGGCAGGCGGTGCGGGTGACCCGCGCGGAGATGGCCGTACGGACTGCGGAGGAGGAAGTCGAGGGCAGCCGGGCTGAGGCCGAGCGGCAGCGAGCCAGGGCCGAGGCCGGCGAAAAGCTGAGCGGGCGAACGGTTGGCACAGGTCGCGGCCGAAAAAACGAGGGTGGAGGAAGAGAGACAGGTCGCCCAGTCGGTTCGGGACTTTCTGCAGAACAAGCTGCTCGGTCAGGCCGACTTGCAGACCCAAGCTAACGCCCTGCTACGAGCCGGCGGCTTTCCAGCCGAGGCGAAACAGAACCCGACCATTCGCGAATTGCTCGACCGCGCGGCCCACGAATTGTCGCCGGAAAAGATCGACGCGAACTTTCCCAACCAACCGCTGGTCCAGGCGGAGATTCTGCGAACGGTGGGCAATACCTATCGCAGTATCGGAGAGCTCGGAAAGGCGATCAGTTACCTGCGACGTTCCGCCGCTCTGGTCCGGCAAAAGGCCGCCATCCGACATCCCGACACACTCGCCACGATTGGCGGCCAGGAAATGGCGGATCTGTATCTGCATTCAGGCAAGTCGGATCAGTCCCTGCCGCTCGGTAAGGATACGTCGAAGCTCATGAAAGTGACGCGTGGGCCCGATAATCCGGACATGCTCGCCATTATCGAGGACCTCGGCAACGCGTATCAGGCGTACGGGGAGCCGAACTTGGCTATTCCGCTCTTGGAGGAGACGTTGAAGATCAAGAAAGAAACGCTCGGTGCCAATCATCCGGACACGCTCACCAGCATGTACAACCTCGCTGCGGCGTACCAGGCCGCCGGGATGCTCGACCTGGCCCTGCCGCTCTGCGAGGAGACGATGATGCTTATGCGACAACGCTGTTTCAGCCCCGAACATCAAGCTTTGCGCAACTGCATGCGCAACCTCGCACTGTTATATCAGGCGACGGAGAGACCGGACCTGGTCGTGCCGCTCTGCGAAGAAACTCTGAAGCTCACGCGAGCGAGGCTCGGCCACAACCATCCTGACACGCTCGCCAGCATGAGCGACCTCGCTGCGGCGTACCAGGCAGTCGGGAAACTGGACCTGGCGGTGACACTCTTCAAGGAGACATTGAAGGGTGCGATATTGTATTTTGGCCCCGACCATCCCTACACGCTCCAGAGCATGAGCAACCTCGCCCTGGCATACCAGGCTGCCGGAAAGCTCGACCTAGCCATCCCGCTCTTCGAGGATACGCTGAAACGCTACCTCGCCTCCTCGTCCCCTCAACCGCGCACGCTCATTAGCAAGAGCAACCTCGCTAGTGCATATCAGGCAGCAGGGAAGCTGGACCTGGCCCTGCCGCTCTTTGAAGAGACCTATCGAGGCGGGAAGAAATACCCCGAGCTTCGCTCCGCAGGCACTTCCTTGCTCGCCGCCTACGTCCAGGCGGGGAAGACCGACCAGGCCATCACGCTGACGAATGAGCTGCTGGCCGATGCGCGTACTCAGTTGCCCAAGGAAAGCCCGCACTTGGCCGGACAGTTGGCAGCGATTGCCTCATCGCTGCTCCAGGCCAAGGCATTCGCTGCGGCCGAACCGCTCCTCCGAGAGTGCCTGGCCATCCGCGAGAAGGTCCAGCCTGACGAGTGGACGACGTTCGGCACGAAGTCCATGCTCGGCGGCGCGTTATTAGGTGAAAAGAAGTACGCCGAGGCCGAACCGCTGCTGGTGGCCGGCTACGAAGGGATGAAGCGGCGTGAGGCGATGGTCCCGCCGCCAGGCAAGGTCCGCCTGACGGAAGCAATCGAGCGCCTGGCGCAACTTTATCTGGCGACCGACAAGAAAGACGAGGCAGCGAAGTGGCGGAAGGAACTGAAGGCTTGGAAGGAGGCGCAAGAGCGGCTGAAGGCCGATAAACCTCGTCCCGAGACAAGTCCCGGCACTCCAGGAAAGTGAGCGGGGCATGTCCCGCGGTTTAATGGCCGGCCATTCTAGTTCATGGTTGCCCGTCCGATCGTCGCAGAAACTCGTGCCCTTTCCAACACTCACCGGAAATCGACCGGTTCCCGCAACCTCGGCCGGCCGACTTGCCTGCGGCGGTCACCCCCACCGCCGCAGCGAAGCGGCAGGGCCGGCGTCACAAAGTCAGGAAACCTTCGGTTTTTTTGACCGGCAGGCAATTTGACTCCCGCCTGACTCTCGATACATACCCAAGCCGCGAACACCATCTCTCGGCATACCAGGCGCCTTTCCATTCCTCGCAACTATCCGGTTGAACCTGCTGCTCCGACATTTTGTTCAGCCGAGCAAAATCTGCCGCCAGCCCCGCGATGCTCGTGGGACGCTGCGGATGATCCCGGAATGCCGGCCAGCCTCCGCCTTCACTTGCCTTTCGCCGGTGCCGTTGCCGAAGGCCGGTTCGGATCTGCCAAGGGCTTCTTTATTTCCGGAACCTTGACCGTGTAGCCCGTGTTGTCTTCGAGGTGGGCCTCGGCGCCGTTGACGATCACTCCGGGACGCTCACCGGCGTGGCGATTGCCCTTGACCAGATTATTGGAGGCCGGGGCACCGATGATCGAAATCCCGCTGCCGGCCGTCGTGTTGTTCTCGATGCGGACGTTGCGGAGATAGTGGCGATCCCAGTTGCGGTCGGAAACGACGAAGATCGAGGAGATCTGCGTGTCAGTTCCGGGTCCCTTCGGCCGGATGTCGTTGCCCTCGATCAGCAAACCGTCGATTCCGGCCGTGAAGAAGATGCTCAGATAGGAATTGCCCTTGTTGCGGATGATCCGGCTGTCTTTGACCGTGCTGTTGACGTGGCCTTCGTGCATCAGGCCCTCGCCGTCATTGATATAGTAGGGTTCGTCATAGACCCGGTTACGATAGACCTCGTAGTCGTTGCCCTCGACCGTGTAGCGCCAGCCACGCATAGTCATGGCGCGATTGTCGTTGGTGCTCGATCCGCTGGCGACTCCCAGGCCCGTATTGGTAGGACGGACGACGTCGGGCTTGAAGCGGATCACGTTGAAGGAAGCGATCGTGCCGTCGCCGGTGAACTCGATGGCCGTGCGACCGGTCGAATAGATGTAGTTCTCGCGGATGACGATCCCCTTGCGGAAACCATGGGGATAGGTCTCCGGGGTGCCCTTGGGGTCCTCGCCTCCTCCTCCGCCGATCCCATACGCGTTGACGCAGATTGCAGGGCGGTTGTCGTAATCGAACCAGACGCCTTCCTTGAGTTCTATGATCCCCTTGCCATGCCGCGGATTGTCTTTCAAGACATAGTTCGGCATGAGGAAGCTGTCGCTGGAGGGAGGAAGGCGGTTGTTGGCTACCAGGGCGTTCTCGCCCGAGTAGACATGGATCGCAGCCTGGTGCCACTTCGGATAGCGCTGCCAGGCATGTTGGCCCAGGCTGGCATCGGGCACCCGCTCGTCGATCAAAGCGGCATTTTGCAGGATGCAGCCGCAGACGATGCGATTCCGCCCAGCCCGGTGCTCAGCGTCGTCGCCAAAATGGATATGCCCTCGATTGATCGAGACGTTGACCACTCCGCAGTTGCTCGCTCCGCTCGGATCGGCCAGCTCGATGCCTTTGAACGAGGTCTCCTTGGGCGTGCCGCCGCCGCTGAACTTTGGCACGTAGCGGGGGAACTCCAGTCGCGTGTCGAGCGAGTACTTGGCATCCCTCGCGTCGGTCGCGCCTCTCGGATCGGCCCCTCGAATCACCACCCCGCCGGCCAGCTTGAGGTGATCGTGAAAGGAGTACTCGCCCGCCGGAAAGTAGACCACCCCGCCTTCTTCGCCCAGCTTCTTCTGGGCAGCCTCAAAGCGATCATCGGAGGTTGCCCCGGGCATTGTGGTGATGTCGACTACTTTCGTCCAGGCAATGTCCTCGGTCCATTTCAGGTCGTATTTCTTCAAGGGGTTGTCGGTCGGCACAGCGGCCCCTGCCAAGGAGAGCCACGGCAGCCCAGTCAAACTACAGAAGACCGCCAGAGCTACCACTGGCCAGGCAATACGAAACGAACACTGCATCATCGGCTCTCCTGAAACTGTTGGTTCTTCGTAAGAGTGAGCTCGATCCGAGCGGCCTGTCATCGGCCCTTGTTCGAGCTGCTGGGGCCCCGTAGACCGACATTTCGCATTTGCGGTTGCCCTGGAACCGATTCAGCCCCACGCGACGATCCATCTTACCAAGGCATCCTCCCTCGTGCCTAGCATCTGAGCCACTATCAACCGCTATTACTCTTCCTTCGTGGCTGGGGGCTTGCCGCCCGACTTGGCCGGGAGCACCTGAAGGGTATCGATTCGATGCCGTTCGCCATCGGTGTGGAACTTGATCGTGACCCTGTCTCCCTTCTTCAGGGCCTTCAGCCTGGCCACCATGTTCCCGGGAGGCCAGTTGATCGCGTAGCCATCCAGCGGCCCGTTCTTGGGTTTCACCGCGACCCAGAAGTCGTTGCTGAACAGGACCTCGCCGGTCACCGTTCCGTTCAGCGGCTTCTTGGTGGCCAACTGCATTACCGTCACCTTGTTGCCGTCATCGCCCTTGACATAGGTGAATCGCACGCGGTCGGGAACGAAGACGCCCTTGCCCTTGGGCGGGAAGGCGAACGTATTCTTCTTGTCGAATCCCTCCGCGAGCAGGAACTTGGTGGGGGCATCTTCGCCATCGACCCAGATCATGATGCCGACTTTCTTGCTATCGTTTTCGGTCAGGACGCCCGTAGCGGTAGTGGGTTTGCCAGGCTTGGCGTTCTTGGCGCTGTCGGCCGCGATTACGCCGCTCGCCCACAATGTCGCTGCCAGAAAGATCGCGGCCTTGCGCATCGTTTTCTCTCCTCGTGTGTCGAATGTGCTCGGGAAGGTGGCCGGGATGGCGGCCACTTTCCCGCCATTATACGCTGCCGGCGATCATGGCCACCAGTGCGGCGGTTGACCAGGACCCGCCAGATTGTCACCGCGTCGATGGAGAGCCTGCCCGCTGGCTTCAGCGTGCCGCTGAAGGTCGAAGTCAAGGCGGGCAGGACGTGGGCCGAATGCAAGTGATCGTGCGCTACGCGCGGCCCCGGATGCCGGGCGTACGGTGAAACCGCGTCACTTGGAAACAGCGCCGGCGATGATCGTGTCGCGGACCGGCGTCGGCTCCAGGGCGGCGGGCAGGCTGCCGGCGTTGATGATATCGACGATTTCCTTGACTTGCTTCGCGTCGAAATGGCCGCTGATGCGCCCTTTACCGGTAGTAATTTGGCTCTGCAGGGTCGGGGCCGTTTGCAATTCGTTGTCCATCACGATCGCTAACCGATACTTGAAATCACCACTGGGCACGTGCTAAATACCTTAACCTCTCATGGGAGCTTGTTCGCATCTCGCGAGTATTCAACGCTGTGATTATAGGCTCGCTTCACGGCAGAGTAAATCGCCATCGATCCCGGAGAATTTTTCCGGGATGCCGCCTCGCACGGCCCGCGTGGCAGCTCGGGTGGGCAGGCCGCAGCCTGCATCCGACCTTGCCGCCCGCCACCAGCGGTGCCGACTTGACTTTCCCTCGCGCTCCACCAGAATAGTGCATATTGGTCAAACCACTGTCCTTTGGAGGTGTCCTATGTACGCGACAAGTGCGAAACGCGGTTTTACGCTCATCGAGTTGCTCGTGGCCATTGCCATCGTTGCGATCCTCATCGCCTTGCTCCTTCCGGCGCTCCAGGCTGCTCGTGAAGCGGCACGCAGGGCGTCATGCCGCGGCAAAGAGCAGCAGATCGGGCTGGCAATGCAGAACTACGCATCCACCTTTAACAGTCAGTTTCCACCATCGGCGGCCCTTATCGTGGCCCCCAGCGGCAAGAGTACCGTCAGCGGCTACAGTTTCCTGGTCCGGCTTCTGTCGTTCATGGAATACGACACTCTTTATAAGACGTTGCCGCAGAGTCTCGGACCCACCGGCGTCGTGGAGGGCAACACGAACCAGGCGCTTGTTGCGGCCATGAAGACCCAGCTCAAGGAATTCCTCTGCCCAAACAGTCCCCGCGGATTGGCTCAGCAGAACCCGGCTGCACAGCCGCAGTCAGCGGGCATCACGAGCTACAAGGCCATGGGCGCCAGTACCCGCGACAGCCTCAAGATGGTGGCTGACCCGGAGTTAAAGCCGCCCTATGGCACCGCGCCGCTCCATCCCGATGGTGCGATCTTTCCGGGCAACGGCTCGCGTGCCGCCGACATCCTGGACGGCCTCTCGCATACGATCTTCGTGATCGAAACGATCGACGAAGTGGCCAGCCGCTGGATGGTCGGCAAAGAGGCAACCCTGGTTGGCCTGCCGCAGAAGAGTTCGCCTACGGGCACGACACCGAAAGCGCCCTACAACTTCTTTGCGCCGCCCGGCTTCGACAACACCTGGGGCGAGAACTCGGGCGTTACAAAGGCCGGTCTGAGGACGTTTCTGTCCTACGACTTCAGTCCGCAGGGTGCCGACGCCGGCAAGTACGAGGACCCCGGCTTCGGGAAGACCTCGCCGGCCTACGGCCCCTCCTCCTCGCATCCCGGCGTCGTGAATTGTGTCATGGGCGACGCTTCCGTCCGGTCGATCTCCAAGCAAATCGATGTGGCGAACTTCTTCTTCCTGATTACGAAGAACAACAGCGACCCATTCAATATCCCCGTGGCCGGGGAAGCCAGGGAAAAGGCTGCGAATGACGCCAAGCTCGATGCGAGGAAAAGGGAAGTCGCTGCCGCGAAAGAAGCAGCCAGCAGGGCCATGCAACTCTATGACACGAACCTCGACGGCTTTCTGGACCCCAAAGAACTGGAAAAGGTCCCCGGCTTGAGGGCTGCGATCAAGCAGGTTGATACCAACCACCACGGCAAGATTTCCCAGCAGGAAATTGCCGATCGGATCAAGAGCTGGTCCGATTCGAATGTCGGGCGGATACAGGTCGTCTGCCGTGTGACGCACAACGGCAAACCGCTGGCAGGTGCAAAGGTGGTCTTCGTGCCGGAGAAGTTTCTCGGCGGCAGGCTTCAGTCCGGCTCCGGAACCACGTCCGCGACGGGTTATGCCAGTATCGCCAGCCCCAATACCGCCGAGCCTTCGGTCAAAGCTCTCTCGCCCGGCTTCTACCGAGTGGAAATCACCAAGGACGGCGAAAAGATCCCGGCCAAGTACAATACAGCAACAACGATGGGCGCGGAAGTAGCCGTGGATTCAGAGTCCACGAAAGTCGGCTTGCGTTTCGACCTTCAATATTGAGCGTGCGATTGCCGCGCAGGACCAACGATATGCTATTACTCTGGCAATGATCCCGAGACCCTGGCTTAGGTCGGTAACGCGGTTCAAACCACGTTCTAGGCGAAATGTCCGAAACGACAGGGCCCACTCGGAATTGAGGTAAGCCAGCCTGTCGATCCCGGTTAGTCTGTCTGGGATTCCCGATCGCGGCCCAAACGGGCATCGATCTGGCGGTGTAACGCACCGGGTTCAGCCGTGCCCTACTGGCAGGGCTCTCAGCCTATCGGTCCAGAGAGGCCGCGCTCGTGCTCCTCAGCCACGGTCTTACGGACCGTGGACCTGCCGGTTCAAGATCGCTCGCCGCCTCCAGCACGGTCACGTCGGGCTCATGGTCAGTCCTCACCTCGCCCCCTCCTCAGCCCCAGCGCTCATGTATGGGGCCCAACAAGCGTCGCCAACCCCAGCTTTCAGCAGGGTTCTGGTCCTCAGTGCCCAGCCGTGCTCTCCACGATCGTGCTTCACGCTCGACTTTCCCACCGGCCTCGGCCGCCCCTCGACAAGCTTTCGTGTCCGGGTGCCTGCTCAAGCCATGCGCTTCGACCCTACGGCCAAGACCAGCAATGAGCGGATACTAACCTGGAACGGCCAGCGAAAGACCAGGGCAAGGACGAACCAGACATCGCCGCGCCGTTGTCGGTCAATAGGGCGCGGGGCAGGCCGCGTTTTTGGATCGCCTGGGAGAGTCCGTGCACGAGGTCTTCGGCGGTCTCGGAAAGGTACCATTGGAGGTGACAGCAGAGTCGCGAATGGTTGTCGAGGATGGCCAGGGCGATGGGCTACCGTTTGCGGCGGCGAAGGGTAGCAAGAACTGCGAAGCCAGCAACTTTCGACCAACAAGACGCCCCGTCCATCCTGTCCTTCCTCTCGTGTTCGTCCTCGGCGCACGCGGCACGAAGGGCAGCTTGATCTCGCGGCGGGCGGCGAGGCCGACACGCTTTTGACTGTCCATCTTGGACCGTGGGCTGGGTCGCTGGTCGGCGTCGAAACCGGTCGAGGTTTTGATGCGAGATTCACCAGACGTCTGGTGAATTGGGCCCGGCATGGCGAAAGCGGCAGCCATCGGGAAGGTCGCTGAGGGCTAAAAAGAACCGCGACGGCATGCCACCCGAAGGCGGCATCTTCACGTTGTTTCTGGTTATGGCTATTGACTACGAAGCGGCATGCCGAGCGTCTTCAGCGTGCGAAAGCCCCGACGAGAAGCCAAGACGATGCTTATTCGCAACAGAACATGCCATAACCCCGCATGGATAATCTCCACGAACTGCTTGACACGTCGCTGAGCGGTGAATTAGGCTACCCTTTGTTCTGGTGAAGAATCATGCGATGCATGCTCCTTTGCCGTAGCGGGCTGCATTCTGTTTTGTAGCCCTTCGCTAAACAACGTATCCAGCAGGCAGCGCAACCGCCGCGAGCCATCCGTCCGCAGCAGCGCAACTCGTTGCGAGAGTTGTTGAAGTCTGTTCTGCGTCCAGTGGCTTGATACGAAGACTCTCAAAGGGAGTCTCGCACTGCGCCCGTTCCTTGGCTGGGTCTGGTTTCCCTTGGTTGTTTCCGTGGCGAGTGCTGCGCGCTGTTGGAGTTGCGATTGGCGTGTTGATGAGTCTTTACATTCCGCGATTCTTTGGAGGTGTCTTGTGAATCGACAGAGCGCTGAGCGTTCGGTAATTCTTCCCTTCCCACTTACGGTTCGGGTTTTTGGCGTCGTGGCGATCGTCGCGACCGTCGCGTTGGCTGCCGTCTCGAGCGCCTCTGCGGCCGCGCTGTATTGGAGCGGCTCGGGCATCTGGGACAACGGCGTTACTTCCGATTGGGGAACATCTTCCGCAGGTCCCTACAACAATTCCGTTTGGGTCGGTGGAGCCAACGCGACATTCTTGGGCACCGCGGGGACTGTCACCGTCGCGGGCAATCCCCCATCGATCTCCTCGGTCAACAGCATTGGCTTCAACACCGACGGCTATACCCTGAGCGCCGGGACTGTCACCTTGACCGGAAATGGCAGCACCATTACGACCGGCGGTGGAAGCGATGTCATCAACTCGACTCTGGCCGTATCGAACGGTTTGATCAAGGCCGGCCCGGGGCAATTGATTCTCACCGGCCAGAATACCTACGCCGGCACAACGACCGTCAGCGCCGGCACATTGCAATTCGGCGACGGGGTCACTGCCGATCCCTCGTTCCGCACCAACACCATCATCAACCACGGGACCCTGGTCTATGACGTGGCTGTCAGCCAGGAGAACGACAGGTCCATCAGCGGCACAGGCTCGCTTGTTACGATGGGTGCCGGCACGTTGACGCTCGGCGCAAACGGCGCCTACACGGGCAGCACGATCGTCAACGGCGGCACACTGATAACTAATGTACTCAACACCAGCAACGGCGCGGTCGGCTCTTCAAGCTCCGTTATCGTGAATAGCGGCGGAACCATCTCCGTCGGAAACAACAACTCGTTCGTTGGCTACGCCACCTCCGGCAGCAACGTAATCCAGATCAATGCTGGAGGGGCCGTGGCAAACTACGGCGGTTCAACCAACCATTTGAACGCTTTGGTGCTCAACGGCGGCACCTTGTGGGCAAACACGCCTGACTGGAAGGATGCCAATTGGGACTTCGACTTTGGCGTTTCCGCGCCGAGCAGCGGCTTGACCTCGACCATTTCCGGTGGCGATGTTGCGCTGACCCAAGCCGGTGGGACCATCTTCAACATTGGCGCCGGAGCTACAATAAACGTGTCCACAATCCTGGCACACACAACTGCGCAAGCCGATACCGGGCTCATCAAGACGGGCGCTGGCAGCGTAGTGCTCTCCGCTTCCAACAACTACACTGGCCCGACGACGATCAACCAGGGCGACATTGCCGTCAACGGCTCTATCGCCAGTCCGGTAGCGGTCAACAACGGCGGCACCCTGAGCGGCACGGGCAGCCTGGTGAATGTCACGGTCAATACCGGCGGGCACTTGGCTCCCGGCGACCTCAACACTGGCGTTCTCCTCCTCGCTGGCGAGATGGACTTTGAAGGCGGCGAGCTCGACGTTGTCGGTGGCGGCAGTTCCCTTACCAGCCTGTCAATCGCGGGCAACCTGAGCTTGAACGACGACCCGATGCTTGATTTCAGCGGAAGCCTTGCCCCCGGGACGTACACCATCGCTACCTATGGCGGGACCCTCAACGGAACCTTCGGCACGCTGAATATTCCCGCCGGCGATACCATCAACTACGGCACACGCAGCAATAGCTCAATTACCCTTTCCGCCGTGCCCGAGCCCTCGACGTTCGTGCTGCTCGGCGTCGGCGCCATCGGGCTGCTGGCCTTCGCCTGGCGAAGACGAAGAGAGGCGGCGCAGCGTTACAATCCCGCGGCATGCGAAGCAAGGGGGGCATCCAGCCGGACGGCTTACTTGAGGAGAGAAGATATGTTCAGCAAGACGATGGCGCAAGGTTTGATGGCGGCTTTGGTGGCGACAATGCTTGGTGGGACCGCGATAGCTGACGCCGTTCTCCCCACAGGGTTGGCTCCTGGATTGCAGTACCAGATATTGTTGCTGACTTCCAGTGGAACCAACGGCGAAAGCACAAGCATAGCCAGCTACAACAGTTTTGTCACGCAACAGGCGGACCTTAGCCCGACCTTGCAAGCATTAGGGGCAACATGGACCGCAGTAGCATCAACCCCTTCATTCAACGCCTACCAAGCTTCCAACACGGCCAAAATCCCGATCTACGACACGCATGGCGATCTGCTGGAGCCAAATTTTCCCGACATATTCACCGATACGAGTTTCGTGGGTCCATTGTACGACGAAATGGGGACTGAGTGGGAATATTACTATGTGTGGACCGGGAGCGAACCCGGTGGTTACAGCGAATGGCCTCTGGGTGGCACATGGACTGGAGGCGGCTACGTGGCGGGTGCGGGCATCAGCGGAGACAGCGATCTGCGTTGGATGTCTGGGGCTTCGCAATTCTACCAATACAATGAACGCCTCTACGCCATTTCCTCCCCCATCACCGTCACCCCCGAACCCTCCACCCTCACCCTGCTTGGTGTCGGTGCCATGGGGCTGATTGGCTACGTTTGGCGGCGGCGTAGGGCGAAGAGGATCGTGCGATTCTTGTTGGCGGCAGCCGTGGTGGTCTCCGCTATCTCGGCCCAGGCTGACGTGTTCAGCATGGGCGGCACGATCAGCGGCGGAACGTGGACGGGCCTTGCAAGTCTGCAATTCGTGACCGTGGGCGACCCGGGCAACTTGCCCGATACGGTCGTCACCGTAACGTATGGCACGATGAACTACGGGTCGGTGCCCTACGTGTACAAGATGGGCACCTACGACGTGACGACCGCGCAGTACTGTCAGTTCCTCAACGCGGTGGCCAAGACGGCCGACCCCTACGGCCTTTACAACTCGAATATGGCGACCATTTTTCCAACCTACTATGGAGCGAACATCGGCATCCGTCAGAGCGGCAGTCCGGGAAACTACGCGTATTCCGTCCTCGGCAACGGGAACATGCCGGTCTTCTGCGTCACATGGGGCGACGCAGCCCGCTTCTGCAATTGGCTGTGCAATGGCCAACCGACCGGCACCGAAGGATTGGCAACGACCGAAAGTGGAGCGTACTACCTGAACGGCGCGACAACAGATTATCAACTCATTAACATAGCTTCGCCCCCGCACAGTGGAGGTGCCGCCGCCGAATACTTCCTTCCCACGGAAAACGAATGGTACAAGGCGGCTTATTACAGCGGGGGTGGGACTGCTTCCGCGTACTGGACTTATCCGACGCAGAGCAACCTCACTCCGACAGACTCGTTGGGGCTCGCAGCCACCAGTAACAACGATGCGAACTATCTCATCGGCAGCACGTATACCGACCCGGCAAATTATCTGACACCGGTAGGGAGCTTCGCGAGCTCTCCCGGTCATTATGGAACTTACGACATGGGCGGCGACGTATTCCAGTGGAATGAGTCGATACCCCTTCCTTCCGAGCGCGGCTTGCTTGGTGGGTGTTTCTATGCACCGGCGGAGTACTTGACCTTCGCCGGCGCCGAGCAGAACATTCCGACCTACGACGACAACGGTCTGGGCTTCCGAGTTGCGAGTAGCGTAGCGGTCCCTGAGCCCGGTAGCTTGACGTTGTTGCTTGTCTGCGCCGTGGGATCGGGAATCTGGAGACTACGCCGGAAAGCCTGCGAATTCAGCCACATGAGCCACTTGCCGCTCTATCTGGTACGGTCACGGTAGCACAGCTCAGCCTGTAGCTTGCCGTGCAACGAGGGGGCCCCGTGGGACTGCATCGCCCTGCCGATGTTCAGGGGAACTTTGCTCGTCTGAGCAAACTTCGGAGTCGACGTGAGGTGGGGCATGCCCAGCCCCGGGAACCATTTCTCGCCTCCATTCGTCTATTCCAGGGCCTCCTGGCACACCCGATGCCGCCGTAGTAGGATAGAGAAGTAGTCCTCCGAAGGGAACCGATCATGCTCCGCCGCATATTCTGGCCGATTCTGCTCTTGCTGGCCCTCCTGGCACCGCTTCGGGCCGCTGTCGATCTGGTGACCCTGCCCACCCGCGAGGGCACGCAGCTTACGATCTACAACTCTGAAGACATCACCATGGTCCGCGAGCACCGCCTGCTGACCGTGAAGGAAGGCGTAAACCGCATCCAGTTCTCTTGGGCCAATACGCTCATCGACCCCACTTCCATCGAATTCAGGATCCTCGACAAGCAGGACAAGGTCGATCTTGTGGACACGACCTTTCCCGCCGGCCGCAACGATGCCCTGCAATGGAACATCAAGAGCCAGATCGCCGGCAGAATCCCAGTCGAGATCCGGTATTTCACTTCTGGCATCACGTGGGCCGCCGATTATGTGGGCGTCGCGAATGAAGACGAAACCAAGCTGGCGGTGACGGGCTACGTGCGGGTGACGAACGGATCGGGCGAGCAGTACGACAATGCGGAAACTCGGCTGGTGGTGGGCAAGATCAACCTCGTGGAAAAGATCGCCGATCTGGCCAGACGGCCGCCAGCAGGGCCGGAGTCCGGTGCGAGGAACAAGTCGTATAGTTCGTACGAGTATAGGGCCCTGGACGACAAGGTCAGCGAATATGATCGCCGCGCAGGGGCTGGGAAGCTGGATAGTAACGGCGTCCTCCACGAAGAAAGGAAGGAAGTAGCCAAGCAGGGCCTCTCCGAATACTTTCTCTTCACGATCGAGGGTCGCGAGGACATCAAGGACAAGGAACCCAAGCGGCTGATCGCCCTGAAGGCCACCGAAGTGCCGCTGGAGTCGATCTACAAGCTTTCCGACCGGGACCAAGCCTCCCCTCTCCTCCCGGGAGAGGGGCAGGGGGTGAGGGCGTATTTCACCAAGTTCTACCGCTTCAAAAACGTCAAGCTGCTCGACGAGAAGGGCAAAGAGAAGAAGCTCCCCTCGATGGAGAATCTCGGCCTCTCGCCGCTGCCCAACGGCACCGTCCGCCTCTTCTCCGAGTATATGGACCACGATCTCGCCTACGTCGGCGGCACCGAGACCAAGTACGTACCCATTGGCGACCGCGTGGAAGTCAACGTCGGCCCCGACAAGGATATTACCATCCAACGCCGCGTGAAGGACCAGAAGATCGGCAACGTCGTGGCCCGGCAGTACAAACGCAGGCTGGACAAGGATTTTGTGCTGTATTACGACTTGATCGACTACGACGAAACCTTCTTCTACGAGGAGCAGCTCGTCTCCGGCAAGCCCGTGCCCGCCAAGATCGAGGTCGAAAGGCAGTTTGATGCCAACGTCGTGCTTTGGGGCTCGGAAGGCGAACCGAAGGGCTGGACGAGCAACGAAGCGGGAGCGTATGTCGATCTGCGCAAGCTTGGCGGCCGCGTGGAGCGGGTCGATCAGCAGCACGTCAAGTATTTCATGGACCTATCGCCGGGCAAGAAGCAGCGGGTCGAGTACAGCGTCACCTACAAACGGAGGAAGGTCGGGCCGGAACTGAACCCCGAGAAGAAGCGGGAGCCGTTGTAGCGGCGGCAGATCTGCCAGCCACCGCGTCTCCAGCCCCGGCTGCTTGCTCGGCGGAGAGCGAGGTACGCCGGCCGAAGTCGGAGCGCGGCCATTCAAGACCGGCACATATAATACTGTCTCCGCTTCCGCCGATGCCGACAACTCGCCGATCACTTCGGCCGCCGCCTGGCCGCTTGATTGACCGCCTCGGACCCGCGCTATAGACTGCCATTCAGTAGTCAAACCTGACGCCGAACAGGCAACCTCGCTGCGAACCAATGGAGCACAATCGAGCCATGCGATCAACACGGACAGTATCGTCATTCCTGATCATGGCCCTGGTTGGTTCCACGGCCCTGCAAGCCGGACCTGTACGCTCAATTCGCCTGGCACTGGCAAGGCATACGAATTGATCCAGGCGGCAGAGAAAAGACTCTCGCCCAAAGCCCGCCGCTCCTGGCGGTGGCGCATCCTCGCGCTTCGCGCCTTGATCGACCACGAACTGCTGAAGCACCAGGACCGGTTGGAAGGAGAAACGCCGAAGGCGGCATTCGACGAGCTGACGGCCATTTACCACGCCGAGAACGCCCATTCGATGCCCAAGGGATGCCCGATCATCTACAGCTTGGGCGACTTCATTTTCGATTTCGAAGATCCAGCGAAGGTGATCCCGGAGGCCCTAAACAACTGGATTCTTCGGCTGACGCTGGATAAAGTGGGTGTTGTCACATGGGACACCGTTGTGTCACGCACGGATGAAGACGGCTTGCCCCAGCCCGTCGCCAGCGTATCGGACCCGATACGAAGTCTTCGCCATCGTCAAACTCAACCGCTTATTCGACATCAAAGAAGACGAGGCCGACACTTTGGTTGCCTTTTGACCGATCGAATCAGCTCCCAGGCATGCAGTCGGTCATACTTCGGGTAGCCGCCCTGCCTCGATTGTCGGCGAAGGAATGTCCGGCGGAAATGGCAACCGCGAGGACAATCCACGGGATCATCAAACGAGTCATGGCTTGGGTTCCTTGGGGTATATGCGATGCTGCCCGCCTGGGCACGATCTTTGCCGCTCTCAGCCGACCTTGCCGCTGGCCACCAACCGGGCGAAGTGAGCGAACGAGCGGTCGTAGGTCCGCTCGGCCTCGGGCGGGAAGAAGCAACCGGGCAACTCCCCGGCACTGAGATGATAACTGACGCATTCGCAGCAGCGGCCCTTACGCGGGCATGAGTCGTAGCTGCAAGCGCACTGCTTGAGGTTTTTCGTTTGTTTGCATTCCATGGGGCACCGTTCAGCAGAGAGGTGTGGTCGCCGAATACATGCCCCGAATATAGCTGTTTCTGTGCGGGCCCGCTAGGCGTGGTTGCCGAATTAGTTCGTCGCGGCTACCTGTAAACTTTCTCCGCAAACGGCGGCCAGTCGGCGTCGGCCAGGCGATGTTCGCCGCCGGGCGAAACCGCGCCATTCTCGAAACAATCGTCCCATGCCTCGTTCAGCCGGCAAAGCGAGGAAGGCAAGTCGTAAACCTTGAGTACCGCATTGCTGACCCTTGTGCCGAGTTCGGCCGCCGTCACACCGGGCGGATTACCGTCGGCCCCGCGGGGCGCGGGCCGCTGTCGCTGCACGACCAGCTCCTTGTCGACCAGCTTCTGCACCGCGCTGGAAATGTCGAAATCGACCGTCACACCGAACTCGCTTGCCAGCCACTGCTCGGCGCGGCGGTCAAGCTGTTCCTGGGTGAAGTCGCGGTCCCGCTCGACATACAGCAGGAAGTAGGCCAGCAGCAATTCCTTGCACTGCTCCGCTTCAGCCGCGTCGATCACGTGGGCCAGCATGCTGTTGTTGTTGGCCAGGTTCTGGAAGTAGAGGCTCGTGGTCAGCTTCTGGATGTAGCGTGTCTTGCTGGCCACGAACCTGGTCACGCCGTTGACGCAGGCCCCGGCGAATCCGCAGGCCACGACCAGCAAGACCCAGGGGGAAAGCACGGCTGCCGTCCAGAACTTCCACGACGCCGTGGCCAGTCCGCCCACGACCGACGTGCCGATCTTCAAGCGATCGAAGAGCTTCATGCGAATGCGGACGTAGGGCAAGAGCATCTCCAGGTCTTCGGCTACGACGTTCTTGAAGAGTTTCAAGAAGACCGCCTCGGGCTGGCGTTTGACGACTCGCACCAGGAGGGCCAGGCGCGCGAAGACATGTACGGTCTGGTCCTTGCCCCGCCAGGGCGCGCTCCAGGGTCGGTAGGTTCGCTTTTCCCGCCGCACGCCGCGGTAGAAGATCCGCAGGTTGGCGTAATCGTCGAAACTCGCTCGCACGACGATGTTTCGATTTGCCTGGAACTCGGTGCAGGCCACGATCCGCTCGCGCGGCATCTCCTGGTAATTGGCGTCCAGCAGGAGTTGTTCGAACGATGCGGCCAGTTCCCGCCGCTGGGCCGCTTCATCGAAGCTCTGCGGTCGGGCTGCGACTTGTGTGTCGAGGTCCGGATCGAACGGTTCGAAGACCCCTTTGAGATGTTCCAGCCGCGAGTGAAACTCCATGTGAAAGCGGTTGGCGATCATTTCGAAGAGCGTGCCCAGCAGTTTCCGTTCCCTCGCCCAGAGGCGCGGATCTTGTAGCATTTTCGCCTGCAGGGCAGCCGGTTGGATGGGGAGGAAGTGTTCCTGCCGGTCGAGAAATTGCAAACCCGGCTGGATCGTGGGTGGTCGAAGCATCATGGGGCCATTATCGCCGATCCGGCGTTGGCAGGGAAGATTCGCCGGCGAGGAAATTGTCCGCGCCATGCTGCCGCTTCACCCATTCAGCCGCAAACCCTTGGGCAGTGACTCGCCGAAGACGAGCCCTTGCTCCTCGCGGTCCAGGCTGCCGCCGCTCTGGACGAGGGTCGGGAAATACCCCGGCGTGGCCAATCAGAAGCTGAAGCTCCTCTGGATCGCCATTGGCAAGGATGACTTTCTGCTTGCGCGGAACCGCGACTTCGTGAAAGCCCTCGACGAGTTGAAGATTCGCCACACGTACCAAGAGACGGCAGGAAGCCATGCTTGGGGCGTGTGGCGAGGTTATCTTGCCGAATTCCTGCCGTTGCTCTTCCGGTAAAATCTTTGCGCCGCGGACCCGATCAACGAGCGATGAAGGTAAGCATTGTAGCCTTCGGGACGGCGGGGTCCGCTACTTCGCGATAGCTCCCAGTTGCACGGAAGTGCTAGATCGGCGATCGCCGGCACGCGAAGCGATAGACGGAACTGCCCGCGTGAGAAAATCCCTGACCTGTTGGATGGTTGTCGCCTGCGTAATGCTTCCCAAATTGGCTATCTCGGCCACGTTTGATGTAAAGGCCACGATCGGCTTGCCGTATCGCTGAGCCAACTCAATTTCGGCTCTGGTTCCCTCGCCCCCTGGCAGCGCGATGATTCCTGCGGAGGAAAGAATGTTGATGTGGTTGCGGGAGAGATCTTCACACCCACGCGGGCCGCTGAGAGGCAAATGAGTCATGATCGGCAGTTCCACGAACTCGTTGGGGTAGCCATCCTTGGGACTTGCACGGTCGCCTTCACTTCTGCATGGCACAATCCCGATGCATATCCCGACCCTGCGCTGCGGCGACTGCACAAAGGCGCGGCTGACCGATGTCATCACTCCGCCGCCAGCCCCAGTAAGGAGATTCACGCCGAGTTCAGCAAGCAGGCTCCCGAGTGGTTCCGCAAGATCGGAGTGCTCATCTTTGCCGGAGCCCATGACACCGATGGTTACTTCCGCAAGCAGTGGCATAATTTTGACTTTTCGCCTAGCGGCTTCCCAACGTACGGGTCCCGCACTTCGCGGTCGCCGGCATTGTAACATTTCGGCACGCCTGGTGATGGTCTGGTCGTTTTCGGCTCTGGAGTCGTTACTCGGGCCGGCAAGCCAGCGGCCGCCCATCCCCTCGAACAGGGATTCACGCACCGCTCAGATCGACACTACCACTTCTACCACTGTTCTGGCCGTTTACCACACCAGAATGCGACAGTATGCGTTTTTTTGAGACGCATTGCAATCATCTTCAGTGACGCCGTGTTCTTAGAATCCCTCCTTGGGATGTTGGTTGCGCAGCATGTGATGGCAGCGGTCGCGGAGTTCCGCGGCGAACGCGCGGACGTCCGGGTCGCGGGTGTCCTGGAGCACAATCTCCTGCAAGACGGCCTTGACGTACTGGCGGCAGCGCGAGACACGCTCGTCTTGCTCGTTCCCCAGGTCCCGGATCTTGCCGATGGACGCAACGTCCGCATACTGGTCGGCCTTGACGCAGCGGATGAGTTCGGGGATGCGATCCTTCCAGTATGCTTCGGAATTCGGACCTTCGAACTTGTGCCGGCCAAGATCGGAGTTGAGTCGCCCGACCTGCGTCAGGGCCAGGTCGGCGATCGGCTTGACCTTCAGATTCCTGGCCGATTCCCGTTTGCAGAATGCGTCCGCGTCGGCGCCCCACTTTTTGTACTCCCGCAAGCGATCGTGGATGGCGTGCACGAAGTACCACATGTCCTCGATGGCCTGGATCAGGTGGGTCTTCGTCTTCTCATCGAGCGGCTCGAACGTGCCATCGGCCTTCGTCTTGATTTGGCGAACAATAGGGAAGATATGGGCACTCCACAGTCCGCAGGTGGCATAGGCCAGCGTCTGGCGGTCGCCGCCGGCCTGCCTCGGCTTGACGCCCGCAAGGTCGAGGATGTATTCGCACGGCCCCTGCCCCAGCGTCTCGCGCATCAGGTCAACGGGCGTGAAGATATCGAGCGGCGTTGCCACATTGCGGCCCAACGGGTAGATGATCACTCGCTCGTACACGTGTGGCTGGCTGCGTTTGCTCTTGTCGACGTAAAGGCACAGCCGGACCTCATCGCCTTTGAAAACTGCCGGGTAGATGAAAAAGTCCGCGAGCGACTCCTGCCAGATCTGCGGGGCGTCTTCGTTACCCTTTTCCCACCACCGCACGCCCTGCTTCCACCAATCCGCGTTTCTCGCGCTGCTGGTGGCGGCAAGGAATCGCGTGTCAAGGACGTCGCCGCTCTCCTTGTGGGCGGCGTTGGTGCTCCTGAAATCAAAGGACTGATTGCGGGCAGGCCAGTCGATGAGTCGCTTGCCCTCGGCGACGATGAAGTCTCCGCGCCACTTAGCCTCGAAAGGCCGCTTCCACGCGATCGCCGTGGGTTTGTACGCGGGCAAGGCGGAAGCGTCTTCATTCTGCCAGATCCCTTTCTTTTCGATGACTCCAGCGTAGACCGGCTTGTTCTGAAACTCGATCCGCGCCGCGGAGATTCGTCGTGCCTTGCCTTCGCCGGCAAAGACCAGGTCAACCTGCGGCTCCGCTCCTTCCTTCTCATCCTTGGGCGATTTTCCGACGATGCCCGCCTTGATCTGCTTGAGTCTGCCCGGCCAGATGCACATCACCACCGTATTTCCGCCTTCAAGGAACTGGAGAAGGAAGTTCTCCGCGGGTATGGTGAGTGTGGGCATGGCGAGATGCACGGGGTCGAAGACCACGTCATCGGCAAAGAGATCGGGCAGGATGGCGTAGCGTGCCCCAGTCCTAACCTCCACGCTTGCCGCGTTCTTGCCCGGCCTGATCGTAACGATGCCGCCGACTCCGAGGGTGAACTCGGCCTCGGCATTTCCCGTGCTGACTCGCAGTGCCTTCCGGTCGGAATCGCTCTCCGTAACGATGACCTCACGAATGGGCGCCGCCTGCGTCGCGCCCGGCGCCAGCACCGCAAGCTCCAGGCGTTTGCCGTCCACCCCGGACTTGGCATATACCGCCACGCCGGATTGGCCGGGCGTTGCGGCAAGGCGAAGCCCCATGTTCTCTATCGCGACTTCACTCTGGGCCTGGACCGAAGCTACCACGCCGCACACCAGGAGTGGGGCGATCAACGGAACTCTCGACACGTGTCTGGATTTCACGAGATATCCTTTCAACCTAATGCGGAACATACCTAGTTTCGCCGTCCGCCACGGTTCGTGCAAGGCGGGGGATCAAGTTGCAGGGAGACCGAGGGGCCAATTCGCGCCGAAAGCTCAAAAAACTCCGCTGTGCATCAACCGGCGCTGTACTACTTTCGCCGTCACGCGCCATGTCTTCAGGCATCGGCGGCCAGCAACGGCCTGGGCGTCTTCCATTGTCCGCGGGTGAAGTCCGGCACGCTCACCGGCGCGCTCCCCTTGGCTACGGATGCCACGCTGAGCGGGAACACGCTGGACCAGGCGACTGCGTCGTACACGGTCATGTCCAGGGGGCGGCCGGCCCGCAGGCACTGGATCAGTCGCCAGTTCAAGAGGTAGTCCATGCCGCCGTGCCCGCCGGACTTGAGGGCCTCCTTCTTCTGCCGTCTCCAGAGCGGGTGGCCGTACTTCTCGAAATACGGGGCGAGGTCGCTCTCCCATGCGTGCTCCTTGCCTTTCAGCGCAAGCCGGGGCGGGTAGTCGGCAAACGTGCCTCCAGTCCCGGAGACCAGGTTGATCCGGCTGTACGGTCGCGGCGTGGCAAGGGAAAACTCGACCATAATGCTCCGGCCTAGGGCGGTCTTGATCAGCGTGGTGTTCATATCGCCGCAGGCGTAGGTTTCGCGGCGCCGAGGGTCGTTGGCCGGCAGGGCGTCGCGCGCTCGGCTGAGCGACCGCTGGCACGAGCTCATGGACACGAGATAGTCGAACCGGTCCCCGCCGTGGATGTCCATGTACAGGGCCATGGGGCCGAGGCCGTGGGTGGGGTAAAGGTTGCCGTTGAGCTTCATCGCGTGCCGCCTTCGCCAGACGCTGGAGTCGGCGGTGCCGAGGAGGATCTCGGCATAGGGATGGATATAGCCGGCCTCGCCGTGGGTCAATTCGCCCAGGACGCCCTGTCGGACGATGTTCATAACGAGCATCTCCGTCTCGCCGTAGCAGCAGTTCTCCAGCATCATGCAATGGCGTTGCGTCCGCTCGGATGCGTCCACCAAGTCCCAACACTCCTGGAGCGTGATGGCCGCGGGCACCTCGATCGCGGCGTGTTTTCCGCAGTTCATGGCGCACACGGCCATCGCCGCGTGCCACTCCCACGGCGTGGCAATGTACACCAGGTCCACGTCGTCGCGCTTGCAGAGGTTCTCGAAGTCGTGCTCGTTCTTGGAATAGCCAACCGGGGAGGGCCGGCCCTTGGCCGCCACGTGGGCCTGGGCGACGGCAGTCCGCTGCGGCACGATGTCGCAAACGGCGGTGATCGCCACGCCGTCGATCCCCAGCAGTTCTTCCAAGAGGCCCGTGCCCCGTCCGCCCATGCCGATCATCGCCACGCGGACCCTGTCCAGCGGAGGGTGCTTCAGGCCGAGCGCGCTCTTTTGCCCGCTGGGACGTGATGGCGGACCATTCTCGGCTGCACCGGCCATGCGGGCTCCCAGCACCGCCACGCTGCCGGCGCCAACCGCCTGCATCATCTCCCGCCTTGATATTGCATCGTTCTTCGGTACGGCCATGGGCGCAAACTCCTTTTCAAGATACTCTTGCCGACCGACGAGCGAGGACCGGATCGATCGGCTGTGGAAGAAGACGGAAACCGAAAGACATTTTGGCCTATGGCCGTCCCTGATGCAACGGTCCAACCACTTCCGGACAGGACCTTTCTGGCAAATCTCGACGGACCGACTGCCGCGAAGGGCAACTATAATCGATACTGCTTGACTACGAACCAATACGGAGTTATCGGTAAAGGGTGCCGAAAGCAGTACTGATTCGGCGAAATGTACGGCAAACCCAGTAAACGGAATCTACCATGAAGAAGATGCTGTTAAGGTCACTGGCTATCGTAGGGTGTGCGGCGGGCGCCTCGCTGGCAAGCGAATACCACGTCGCCCAGAAGAACCCTGTCGCCAATGACAAGAATCCGGGCACGGTCGACAAGCCGTTCAGGACGATCAATGCCGCGCTCGCTGGTGCGAGGCTCCGGCCCGGCGATACGCTTTATGTTCACGAAGGCGTGTATCGCGAAACGGTGGAATTGGGTGGCGCCAACGCCCACCAAGGCCAGCCGGGAGCCCATATTCGCATCATCGCCTGGCCGAAGGAGGTCGTCGAGATCAAGGGTAGCGACGCAGTCGCCGGCTGGAAGGAGTACAACCGGGACCTGCGCGCCGCGGCGACGGTTCCCGCCAGCTCGCTTGCGCCGGACAAGAAGGTGTATGTCAAGGAGGATTGGCCCCACAACACGCAGCAGGTGTTCTGCGATGGCAAGCCGCTGACGCAGATCGGGGGAACGGTCGGCGAAGGATACATCCAGGAGGCATGGAAGGGTCGAAAAGGCGACGGTCTGGCCGACTTGGAGCCCGGCTCGTTCTACTGCGATCGTGAAGCGAAGAGGCTCTACCTTGGGCTGCAACGCGGTGATTCTCCCGCCAAACACGTCATCGAGGCGCAAGTTCGTCCGGTCGGCATCAGCACGTGCGACTTGAACTACTACGACATCGCCGGTTTCAAGGTGACCCATGCCTGCGTCGGCGTGGGTGGATCGTTCGGCTCGCACAACACCATGGAGGACATGGAAGTCACCTACGCCGATTTCTGCGGCATCGGGGTGGGCGGATCGTTCAACGCGCTGGTCCACTGCAAGTCGAACTACAACGGCAACACGGGCATCAGCACCTTCAACCGCGGCCATCGCGTTGTCGACTGCGAGGTCCGCTTCAATAATCGCCGCCGTTGGAGCGCCGGCTGGCACGCCGGGGGCATGAAGAACTTCTCCAGCGATACGGCCATCAGCGGCTGCATCGCCGAGGGCAATGTCGAGAGTCCGGGAATCTGGTTCGACGGGTCCAACAGCGGCGTGACGATCGAGAACTGTTGCTGCTTCCGCAACGGCCTGGGCATCATGTACGAGATCGGCGAGCGGGCCATCATCAAGAACAATATCTGCTACGAGAACAGTGGCCGTGGCATCTATATCTCGAATTCCGCCTATTGCTCGATCGTCCACAACCTCTGCTATCGGAACGGCATGTCGGGCATCGTCGTGATCGGCGTAGAGCGTGACGGTGGGAATGTGGGAGATGACGAGACCGGCTACACGCCGGCGCGGTGTAACGTCGTCTGGGGCAATATCCTCGTCGACAACTGTTATCCTGGGCTGGCGATCAAAGGTTGGGAAGGCCGGCCGGAACTGATCCTTCCCGACGCGCGGATCAAGTCCAACATCGGCAATGTCTCGGACTACAACGTGTTCTTCCGCTCGGCGAACCGGGGCATTCCCTTCTGGTGGAATTGGGGCGCGATGAACTGCTGGACGCTCAGGGAGTGGCAGGATAAGACAGGCAACGACAAGCACTCGGTGGTCGCCGAACCTCTCTTCAAGGATGTGGCCTCGTACGACTTCCATCCGGCAGACAAATCGCCGGCCATCCTCTTCGCGCGGTCGCAAATGAGCGTCGCGCTGGATTTCGATGGCAAACGTAGGGGCGACAACACCTTGCTCACCGCCGGCCCTTACGAGGCCGATCCGAAATTCCTGCCGGCTCGACGCCCCGCCATGGTCCCGCGATTCGTGACAATGGAGTTCGACTACGCCAAGCCGCTCCCCAAGGAGCTGGCCCCTTTATCGGCGGCCATGGCCAGGGAATTACCGCTGGGCAAACTGCCTGACGGCAAAACGGGCTTCCTGCTCAAGGATGTACCCATCTTGAACGCGAATCCGGTTGTCGCTGCCGTGCTGAACAAGAATCTGCACACACTGCACACCCCGGTTGCACGGAATGCGCAGGCGCTGTACTTCGCGATTGGATTGGTCAATCCTGGCAAGGGCGTGCAGTCACATTGCCGCATCACCCGCCAGGACGGCACGGTCGCGGAACTGAAATGGGAAAGCGGCAGGAACATCGGCCCTTGCCTGGGCAAGTGGGACGGCAAGCTCATCGGCGACGACAAGGAGGCCACAACCGACATAGGCTGGCAGTCCAAGGATGGCCAGGCGAGAGTATTCCTGGCTACCTGGCACAATGACAACGAGTGGTATCCCCTGAAGGACGTTGAATGGATGCTGGATGACAACTCAGCCAGCATGTTGATTTTCGGCGTGACGGCGAAGTAGCAGGAGGAAAGTCGAATCATGGGTGCCGTCTACAAGGAATCCTTGCCGAGGAGGACAATTCTGGATACCACTGTGCGGTCCTGGTGGATGGCCGCCACCATGCTTGTTGCGGCCGTGCGAAATTGCCCAGGTTGGGCAAGCGAGGTCTATGTGACTTCGGTCGTCCGGGTGGTATATTGGACATGTCCCTCCAGACCACGATAATGCCAATCTGTGACCCGACGATAGGCAGTTCCTATCGTTGGAGGCGGTCGTCGGCGAGAAGTGAGGGAACGTTCAACGCAAAGGGACAAGTCATGCCGAGCAAGCGACTGTTCTGGACAAGTGTCATCGCCGTGGGGATCGTTGTGCCGTCGCGGGCTTCGGATGCCGCAGGCCTGGATTACCTGAAAGTGAAGGATCTGACGCCAGTGAAGGTCCTGTCTACGCCGCAGCACGCCCCAGTGGTATTGGTGAGCGACGGACAGCCCAAGGCCAAGGTCTACGTCGCTGTGGATAAGCCCAGTGCGACGCTGGACATCCTGGTTAAGGAGCTGGTGACGGCGGTCAAGTTGTCCACCGGCGCCGAGTTGGAGATCGTCAAGAAGATGCCCGCGGGCGATGCGCCGGCAATCGTGATCGGCGACTGCGCCGCCTCGCGGGCGGCCGGCATCGAAGCCGCCGCCATCCCCGTCGAGGGTTTCGTCATCAAAACGGCGCCCAACCGCGTGTTCCTCGTCGGCAGCACGACCAGGCTGCCGGAGGTCGTCGATTTCAACGGCCCTTACGGCAACGAAGGGACGGCGTGGGCGCTGGCCGACTTCTTGGAGCGGTTCCTCGCCGTGCGCTGGTACTGGCCGGTGAACGCCGGCGGCCGCAGCGTCGTGCACGCCAGGCGCCTGGAGGTCCGACCGGCGCACTACAGCGACCAGCCGGTGTTCCAGAAACGCGAATGCTTCCCCGCGTACGGCTACGACGTGCCCCGCGACGGCGCACCACTCCTCAAGAGCGGCATTCCGGCGGGCGTCGCCAAGCTCGACACGTCCCTGATGCTGGCGGGCCTGCGTAGCGGCAACAGTTGCCGCTACATGATCAAGGTCCACATGCCCCAAAATATCTGGCAAGACCAGAAGCTGGTCGACACGCACCCGGAAATGTTCAAACTGACGAAAGACGGCAAAAGGAACTACAGCCAGCTCTGCTACGGTTCGCAGTCGACCCTGGACTTCCTCCTGGCCGGTTGCGCGGCAGTCTGGGACAAGAAGGCCAACGCCATGGCGCCTTGGTGCGGTCACGGCGTCAGTTGGGTCACTACGACCTGCGTCACCCTCTCTCCCTGCGACGAGCCGGTCGATTGCTGCTGCCAGAACTGCCGGAAGCTCTACGACCCCAAGGGCGGCAACCGCGGTACGGGGTCGAAGATCATGGGCGTGTTCCTCAAGAAGTTCGCCGACGAGGTCAAGCGCCGCTGGCCCGGCAAGAAGGTCCTGTATCTGCCGTACTGGAACTACACCGTGTTCCCAAAGGGCCTTGATCTGCCCAACAACATCGAAGTCCAGATGTGTACCATGTCCTTTGCGATGATGCGCCAGCCGACTTGGCGCGGAGAGATGGAGCGGTGCATGAGGGACTGGAGCCAACAGGCCAAGGGCAAGATCCAGACATGGGAGTACCACCACCGCACGATCGAGTACCCGGGCGTTTATATCCAGTACCCCCACCTGGTCGCAGACTACTACCAGAAGAATCGCAATGTGCTAATCGGATCGTTCCTGAACGGCGGCGGGATAACCGACTGGACCGTGGGAGCCCCGACGCATTACGTGTTGATGAAGGTCCTGTGGAACCCGGAACTGGACGTGGATGCGGCGTGGGATGAGATGTGCCAGCGGCAGTTCGGCAAAGCTGCCGGCACTGCCGGCGCGCTATTGAAACTGGCCGCCGACCGCTGGGAAAACACCCCTTGGAGTATCGAGAAGAGGGGCGGCATGGACGACATGGGCTACCTGGAGCCCTCGATCTACCGTGAGACCTGGCCGAGCGATGTGGTCGCCAAGATGACGGCGCTGTGGCGGAAGGGGCGCGATGAACTCAAGGATGATCCGGCCGCGCTTCAGAGGTTCATGTACGTGACCTGGAAGATGGGAGAGTTCGCCGTTGAAATCCGGGCCAAGTCGGCCCCGACCGGGCGCCCGGCGCTCCCTAGATCCCTTATCATCTTCAAGGAGAACCACAAGCCGTGACCATGAAAACTTTCACATTCTTTCTGCTCGTCATCTTGGCCGCGAGCCTTGCTTCTGCGCAGCGCATCACGGTCAAGGGCAACCAATTCCAGGTAGACGGCAAACGCATCTGGATCTCGGGTGCGAACACGCCTTGGAAAAGCTGGAACGAGTTTGGCAACAAGTTCGACGCCGCCTGGTGGCGGGCGCACTTCCGCGAGCTGCGGGAGAGCCACGTCAATGCCACCCGCGTTTGGATCAGTTGCAACGGCGACAATTCTTCGCCCGGCATTGACGCTAACGGCAACGTTTCGGCCCCGACCCCGGCGTTCTGGCGAGACCTCGACACGCTCTTCAAGATCGCCCAAGAGAACCACGTTTACCTGATGCTGGCCCTGATCTCGTTCGACCACTCAAAACCGGGCAACCACAACGCCGAGGCATGGCGGCGGATGTACTCCCGGCCCGCAGGACGGAAGTCGTTCGTGGACAACTATACGATCCCGCTTGTGGAGCGATATAAGAGTAGCCCGTGGTTCTTCTCGATTGACGTGGGCAACGAGTTGGTCTGGACTTGGGAGAACCATAAAGTGGCCAGGAAGGACACGCTCGACCTCGTCGCGCGCGTGGCCAACGCCGTACACGCCCGCAGCCAGGTGCTGGTGTGCGAGGGCGAGGGAGCGGGACCGAAGTATAACAGCAGCAAGTTCGAGGGCAATTTCTATTCGGACAAGGCGCTCGGAGCGCTCCAGCCGGGCGCTCACGTCGATTTCTACAACATCCATTACTACGACTGGGTGAGACCCTGGTTCGGAAGCCCGTTCGAGCGGTCGCCCGCCGACTACGGCATGGATGCCAAGCCCTGCATCATTGGCGAATGCCCCGCCAAGGGCAGTGCCAACCAGTCGATCACCGAAAACTATCAGAATGCGTTCGCCAAGGGCTGGCAGGGCATCATGCCTTGGACATCGAACGGAGTGGACGGCAACGGAAACCTATCGAATATGCGTCCTGGGCTCAAATGGCTGGTGAAGTCCCATGCGGACTTGATCGTGCCGGATCGGTAAGCCGTAGAAATCAACGAGCGCCGTGGAGAACTTGAGCATGGCTCACAGCATCACGCGACCGAAGCGCCCGGAACTGTCCGCCATGCGTTGCGCGTGGCTGCCGTACAGATGAAGTTCGCCCCCACGATTGAGGGGAATCTGGCGAAGATCGAGCAACTGCTGGGCGAGGCCGCCCATCGCCGAGCCGATGCCGTGCTGCTGCCCGAGTGCGCAATCACGGGCTATGCCTATGATTATTCTCGACTGAAGCCCGCCGAGATCGGCAGCGCCCTGGCGACCTTGGGCCGGATGGCGGCTCGGTTTCGGATGAACGTCTTGGCAGGCTCGCCGGTCTTCCGTCGTGGCAAGCTGTACAACTGCCTGGTGGTCTTTGATCGCCAGGGTGCGGTGGCACATTGCTATGCGAAGTGCCACCTTACGGAGATGGATCGAAGGCACTTCACGCCCGGCAACGCCGTGGCGCTGTTCGAGATCGACGGCATCTGTGCAACGACGGTGATCTGCCACGAACGCCGCTACCCTGAGTTGGTCCGGTTGGCGGTCATGGCCGGGGCGAGAATCCTCTTTCACCCTAATGCCGGGATGGATTCGCTGGCCGTATCGCGTCGGAAGCGCGGTGGACGCGACGGGATTGCCGCGAGGGCCTTCGAGAACGCCATCTACTACGTCTTCGCCAATTCGGTCGGACCGCAGGGAGAAGGAAAATGGTCTGCGGGCGACTCGAAGATCGTCGGACCGGATGAGCGAGTGCTCGGCCTGGCCGACAACCGCAACGAAGCGGTCATCCTAGCGAACTTGGATCTGTCGAAAGCCACAGGGATCTACGCGCGGCGCGGATTGACTAATCCTCCATTTCTCGCGCCGTATTGGAAACGAATGGTGGATGTGGTCGGAAGGCAGGCAGCCAAATACCAAGAGAACCTCTGCCCCGATTTTCGTTAGGCGTCGTAGGTGAGCATTGCCGTGGCGCGATGGTCGCGATGATTATCGATAGGCCGTTGTGTAAATACTATTGATCTTCGCATTGAAAATGAGCCATGTAGGCCGGAACAAGCTTGCGCAGTTCCGGCGTTGATACCGATTCGTGCCGGAACTGCGCAAGCTTGTTCCGGCCTACGCCCCTGCCACACAACTCAATGGCTCATTTTCAATGCAAAGATCAATACATCGGGTTCTTGTGCCTGGAGAACTTTCGCTTCGCGAGACCCAATAGGTTACAATGGGCCGATGGCTTGATCTATGAAACCGTAAGAAACCCGTTGCACCGGGGGACGTAAGCCATCGGTCCCTAGTGATTTGTCGCCTTCGTCATCCAAGTCCGCTCCTTCCATCCACATTCAGGAGTCCACCCATGCCTCGACTCACAAGCAGCCTCCTCTTGTCCGCCATTCTCTTCCCGGCTTTGGCTTTTGCCCAGTTCGACAGTCCTGCCCGGCCGGCCAGCACGGGTGGAGTCAAGTTCGTCAAGCACCGGATCGGCACCTTCCGCAGCGAGGCCTTCGGCGTGGCGGACTTCAACGGCGACGGGAAACTCGACATCGTCGCCGGCAATTTCCTCTACCTGGCCCCCGATTTCAAGCCGCTCAAGATCCGCTCGATCAAGGGCAAGGTGGACGAGCAAGGCAAGGGCTACTTCAACGACTTCGCGAACGCGCCTGTGGACGTCGAGGGCAAGGGCCGGCCCGGCATCGTCAGCGTCGACTGGTTCAGCCGGAGCGTTTATTACTACCGCAACACGCTGGGCCAGCCGGGCGAGTGGCCCGAGACGAAGATCGAGACTGCCGACAACTTCGAGTGCGGCGACCTGGTGGACCTCGAAGGCAAGGGCACGGCCAACATTTTCCTGCCGCATACCCGCGAGACTGTATGGTTCGAGGTGGGCGTGAAGGACGGCAAACCGGGCCTTGTCAAGCACGTGGTCTCGACGAAGAAGATGGAGTTCGGCGCCGGCGTGGGCGACGTCAACGGCGACGGCCGGCCCGACATCATCCGCCCCGACGCCTGGTTCGAGGCCCCGGCTGATATCCGCAAGGGCCAGTGGAAAGAGCATCCGCTCTCGCTGGGCGACAAGGGGGGCCGCATCGCCCACACGCCGCAGATCCTCGTGTACGACGTCAACGGCGACGGCCTGAACGACATCATCACCTCCAACGCCCACGGCTACGGCATCTTCTGGTACGAGCAGGTCCGGGACGGCGAAAAGGTCGCCTGGAAACAGCACACGATCGACGACACGTGGACGCAGGCCCATTCGCTCGTGCTGGCCGACCTGGACGGCTGCGGCGTGCCGGAACTGATCACGGGCAAGCGCTTCATGGCCCACAACGGCGGCGACCCCGACGAGTACGGCAAGCTGGGCTTGTATTACTACAAGCTGATCCGCAAGCCGGACAAGACGGTCGAGTGGAAGAAGTACGTGATCTCTTACGACGAGGGGATCGGCGCCGGGCTAGCCATTTGGGCGGGCGACTTCCGCGGCGCGGGCGCGGTCGACATCATCGTCACCGGCAAGTTCGGCGGCCCCGTGTGGTTTGAGAACAAGGGGAAGTAGGAGGAATTGTCGCCGGAATTGGTGAAGACATTTGCTGACGCTTGCCGTGGACATGGACCTCTCGAAATTCTTCGACCGGGTTCAACACGACGTGCTTATGGCCCGCGTGGCACGCAAGGTCCGAGACCGCCGCGTGCTGCGTCTGATCGTGCGGTTCCTGCGGGCAGGCGTTCTGGCCGACGGCTTGAACCAAGCGACCGAGGAGGGAACGCCGCAAGGCGGCCCTCTTTCGCCACCTGCTGGCGCTGGGTACGCCGCGAGGTCATGCGGTGGCGACCGGGTTGAGCCGCAAGGGCTACTGGCGTCTCTCCAAGACGTTGGCGACCCACACGGGCATGGACAACAAGTGGTTCTTGAGCCTGGGCTTGGTGAATCTCAGGTACGCGTGGAGCAAGCTTGCCCCACTTCGGCGAACCGCCTAGTGCGGACCCGCATGCTAGGTGGTGTGGGGGGCGGGGTCAGCAATGACCCCGCCTACCCGATTGGGCTACTAAGCCACTTTCTCTCTTAGCACTTCCATCCTTACGATCTGCCACCCATTCGATTTCGCAGCCCAGTGGCATCGAAATGTCCGCCGGATGCGCCACCATCGCGTGCTGGAGAAGAAGTCAGTCCATGCGTCCTGCACCCAAACTTCGGTTGCCCTGTCGCCGTCAATAGCCAGGCTGTGTCGTCGGGACGAACCATCCATGTCTCGCACCCTTGACATCTGGACTTGCACATTAAAGCGCATTTGAGCGTAGTCGAATCCCGAGCCGTCGGCGCGCACGTACTCAAGTTCCGGCGCGAACAGTTCCATGTAGGCCACTATGTCCGCGTCCCAAAATGCCTTCTTCGCACGCTGGTACGCCGCATCGAGTTGGGAGGCCACGTCTTGGGACATGCTCTATTTCGGTTAGCCCAACGGGTCGAGTAGCTGACGCGACGCGTTTCGCCGCAGGCGAACTCAGCAGCTACTCGTTGTTGGCTGATTGTCTTGTGATTTGGTGAAGAAGTACAGGCTTGTGCCGGGTAGTAGCCCTGGTTTTTCAATGATGCCTGCGGCTTCAAGGGCATCTAGTTCTTCTTGAATTGCTTCCCGTGTTTGAAATAGCGGATAGTCCTTTGCACGCGACTGGGCGAATAGCCATAAACGCCAAGCGTCGAATCCATCATGACGTCCATTCGGTCCAAAGTCGAGATCGATGATCTGGCGACCAATCGCGAAACGGCATCCCGCACCGTGAAATCCATACGTAATTCGCTGAGAGCGATCAAGGACGCCATGCTGAGGAACGGCACCACTTCGCCAAGCCCGTAGGGGATGTCCTTCGATCTTGAGGCGGTTGCACAACAATCGGTAGCAGTCGGCCACTGCCTCGCTGTACGCCCAAACCATGTCAAGGAACGAAGGTTGCATTTTCGATCTGATCCAGCCAACGGAACGCCTATTTGCCGCCGCAGGCGGTCGCGCAGCGACTCTGCAAATGGGCGTTGTTGGCCGGATTCAGGTTACTTCTCTTCCATGCCAAAGAAATTGTCATTATCCTTCCGCCGATCGCGCGGGGTGCGGTCGTCGTTTCATTTGCCGTCGCGCTTGTTATCTTCACCTTTGGAATCGAGCATCCCCTGCGCAACTCCAATCAGCGCGTAAATGCGCTGCTGGACTCCGACCTCGGTATCTCGATCGTCAGGTGACGCTATCTTCTTATCAGAACCTATTCGGCTCGCCCAAGCCAGCGCTTTGCGGGCGTCCCCACTTGCCGCGTGAGCGCGAGCGATCGCTTGTACGACCTCGGGCCAGGGAATTCTCTTGAATTTCTCGGCATACGGCTCAGATTGCGGCTCGCCGAGTACTTGTGCGAAAGTCATGGCGGCCGCAGCAAGCTCCTGTGCCGTTCTTATGGTCCCATACAAAGAGGTTATTGAGTACGACTCTTCATATAGACAGCCCCATGTCTCTGCCCGCCGGTAGTCAAACTCACGGGAACCAGCCCCGCGGGATCCCCGAACAACACAAATCCGGGCGGCGATCGCCTTCGCAGTCTTCTCGTCGTTGGCTCTTGCGTATGCTGTTGCGACTTTGAGAAAGCTCGATGCCTTTCTCGATGCCTCGGAAATTTGCTCGGCCGTGGCAGTTGCCCCCTTCAGGTCGCCATGCGAGATCTGGGTGTTGACTACTTCCGACAGAGCGTCGTCTTTGTATTGGATGTAATATTCGATGGAGCGAGCGGCCGCCACCGCGTCGGAAGCCCGTCCCGCTCTCGCCTCCGCGACAGCGATGGCGCACAATGCCTCCTCGCGCACACCATCTTGCGTGATGTCGCGGTCGCTGTGCGTGATCATGCGCGCCGTTTTGATCGCGTCATCCATGTATCCAACGCCCGCCTGCGCCTCTGCGATGAGTTTCAGCGCGCTGATCTTGTTCTCTTGCGGGCACGGGATAGGTGGTTTGATAGCTTCTCGACACTCGATCGCTTGGCGGAACAGGCGGTCGGCGGTTTGCCGGTCGTCGATTCTAGCAGCCCGCACGGCGGCCTCGCGGAGAGCGGCGACCCTTGCCGTGGGGTCTTGATAAGACTCCGATACCTTCACGAGTTCACGGATGGTTGCTGCGGCGAGGGATTTCCCCTGTGCGATTTGCGCATCGGCGATCTCCCATAGGGCCTTGGCACGATCGAACTCCTCGGGAACCGTTTTCGACGCCGCTAAGGCAAGATCAATCCCCCGTCCTGCTGCCGCCTTGTCGCCAACCGTCGCATAGGCCGTAGCCAACCGTCGCAGTCCCTCGGCTCGGGACCTGGGCATTTTCAATTCGTCGATGATCGCACGGGCCTTTGTACGATCGCCGATGGAAATCTCGTATTGCAAGCAGTTCAGCTTGACGTCGTCTTCCAGCCAGTCTTGACTCCAGCCGTGATCGCTGCCCATCTGTCGCAGCACCGCAAAAGCCTGCTCACGTCGGCCAGCTTTCGCCAAGGCATTGGCGAGACGGTGGGAGGCTGCATTCCTGCCGTACTCATAGCTGCAATCCGTGATAGTTTCCAGCGCACCGTCAAAATCGCCCGCTCTGATCTGGACGTCGGCGATTGCCAACAGGGCGCGATCAGACCAGTACCTTTGGTGCTCGCCCTGACGGCGACAAGTTGGCTGGCATCTTTGAGGATTGTCCGTAGTCCTGGTTCCTGAACGGACAGCGGGGTGGCCGCGACCATCTGCACGACGGCGAACCACAGTACACTGGTCATAAGTCATCTTCCTTCGCCCGGCCAACGGGCAGGCTGGCCGACGCCGTTCTCTCCGAAGCCAGCCAGGCACGAACTCTGATTGATTTTACCACGCGTCCGGCTCCAGAGCCAGCGACAGGGCAGTGGCGCACCGCAACCTAGCCCATGTCAGGGGGCCTGCTTGCCCGGCGATGGACCGAGAATTGGAAAGATCACCTTGAACTTACCATCCTCAACGGTTATCCGGCAGAGGCCCGTTTGCGACCAGGTCACAGGCTTCGCCTGCGCGCTCACGTCCGGGTCCCATGCAAAGTGGTAGGCGTGCCCTCGGTAGTGAATGATATGGCCGAAGTGGGAGGGCATTTTGTCGCCCTCAGTTGGCACGTACCGAATCACGAACTGAGAACCGTCCTTTTCGGGACTCTTGCGCATTTCGGCCAGGAAAATGCCCTCCTGAGTAACCCGGGTGCTTACTTCGCATGCCACTCGATCGAGCCGATGTCCGACTCGATCGAGGAGCATAAGTTCGTAAGTGTTCGGCCCTGGAATGACGAGGCCAGGCCAGTGCAGAACGACTACGACGTAGCTTTCCTTCCGATAATCCACCTGTGCTGCTTGCCCTTCGACAACTCCGGCTGTCTCGGGCGAGTCGTAGTCTTGCCACTCCCACCGGTCGTCTCGGGCAATTGCCGAAAGAGCCGTGCAGAAGGCTAACCTTCCTTGCTCATTACCAGAGGCGCGAAGCAAATCCAAAACCTTGGGGCCGAAGTGTGGTTGCGTGCCGGACGCACCGGCGGCCTGCGGCGCGACGCCATCCGACACACCTTCCGGGACTCGGGGCGAGGCAGGTTCCTTGCCAGCGCCCTGCTGCTCGTGTGCCGAGGTTTCCGGCAACTGCTGCTCCGATCGCGAGCACCCAAGCGGCAGCAGAAGAATCAACACGAGAGTATGGAGATGGGCGTTGTTCATTGAGGCACGCAGGGATTTCGGTTTTGCCAACGGGAGGCATAGCAGGCGGCGTAGCCAACCCGCGAAGCGGGCATTGCTGCTCATGCCTTGTTATTCGATTCGGAGATTTGGTCAACAGTGCTACGGGCGTACTTAATGATCTCACGATGCAAGCCGGCCTCATCCAAGGGAGTGCCTAGCTGAGGATGGCAACCGGCACACAACATGTCAAGGGTAAACCCATCGAGATCACTGGGAAATTCCAGGTGCTCGCAAATATTCCAAATGTACCCGCAACCCTCTGCCGGAGCCGTCCTGCCGTCCGCGATCCGGGTCGCAATTTCCTTCGCATGCCTTAGAAGATGCTGGTCCTTGGTAAACTTGTCATAGCCAAGGTCTGTGTAAGCCACACGAAATAGATCTGCTACGTCACGCCATGTCGCCGGCTCTTCGACCGCAGCAAGTCTCACGAGTGCCTCAGACCTTTGTCCCGCTTCGAGTTCGGCGATCGCCCAACGAACGACATGATCGCCAGTGAGCGTAATGTCCCATTCCATTTCGTGGACCAGGCCGGTGCAATGGCGGCCTTTGACCCGCTCTTCTTCCAAAGCGGAGTGCCCCATATGGAATTCGATCAGGAAATGAAGGCGGTCATCCACGATTGGTTCCAGCTACTCGTCGTTCGAATAACAATACTCTGGCCGCCGAAGTGTCTCGATGAACGGTCTCCCCATCTGCCCCTCCGGCAACGTGGGTTGCGCACGCAATCCTTCGGGCACGGCCTATACCCGTATTTTCGGTCCGCGGCGTTGTCGCGTCAACAGCGAATCACCGGAGACGCCTCATTCGGGTGGCAAGCATGCCCCACGACTCCATTATCCCCGCTGCCGGCGCGCACCGCTACCGCCATGCACGCTTTCTGATGTCGGTTTCCATCCCCCGACCGATGGGTTCATGGGCCGCTCGGCCGCTGGGCTGGTCCCCGGCGGTCCGGGGCAGACGCATCAGGCGGCTTCGTCTCGGCGGCTGGCTGCGGTTGCTGGCCGCCGGCCCTGTTGGTCGCCACAGGCGCCAGCGCCAGGTACTTCCGTGTGACGTGCGTCTGGAGCAGTTGATAGAAGTCGGACGTCTGAATCCGCTCCCGCTGCTCTGGCAGTAGCCAACGCATCGGTTTCTCCCATTTTTCCAGCGGCGGGATTTCCATCGTGACAAAGCCCGGGCGGGGCTCGCGGACGACGATCCCCTCCAGGTCGATGTAGCGGTCGTCGGTGAAAATGCTCAGTTCCACGTCGGCCACCGTGGCCTCGCCCTGGCGGCGGCGGACCAGGAGCTGCATGCGACCCACGGGCTTGGCAACGGGCGCGGGCGCACAGGGCAGCCCGATCTGCTGGGGTGAGGGGCATGGCCGCGTCTTGCCGGTCAGCTTGTCCAGCGGGCTCTCGATCTGCTGCTGGCGGATGACGGCCACCTTCGTGTAGATCGTGGTCGTCTCCAGCCTTACGTGGCCGAGCAGCTTTTGAATATACCGTATGTCGGTGCCGTGCTCGAATACTGGCACCGGGACAGCGATTTCCAGTCCAGTCTGCGCATGGCCGCCGCGATTGCCAGACCGGAGGACTGCCAACTGGACACCACCGTGCGGCGAGACACGATCCAGCCCCAATGAGAATGGCAACACCCGCCACGCGGACGTGCTGGAAGTCTACGCTCGACCGGTTCTACAACGGCTCCCGTCTCTTCTCGGCATTCAGTTCCGGTCCCACCTTGCGGCGCTTGTCGGTCACGCCGTAGCTCACGGCCTGCTTCTTCCCAGGCTGCAAGTCGAGGAAATACTTGACGTGCCGCTGGTCCACCCGCTCGACGCGATCGCCGATGGGCACGTACTTGGTCTGCGTGGAGCCGCTTCTCGCCGTCGTTGGCCAACTGCCACGGCCCCTCGACGACCGGGCCCACGGCGGCTATGCTGGTATTCGCTGCCACGAGCAGCCAAGGCGATAAGGGCAAACGGGGCTTCGATAACCAGGACCGGAGGCAAGTATGAGCAAGACGTACATGAGAGCATCTTTTGTCGTGTTGGCCGTTCTGACGGCATTTGTCCCAACTATCACCATTGCCGCAGGACCAGCGCACAAGGCGTGGCTGGAGACTTGGCAGAAGAAGAACCCCACCTGGCGGGCCCTGCACCTGATCGGCCCCCAGCCGGAGCGGATGCCGCTCACCGAGCAGTTCGTCCGGGAGACGCTTGCCCCGATGGGCATCAACGTCCTGATTCTGGAAGTCGATTACGGGTTCGAGTTCAAGTCGCGCCCCGAGCTTCAGTGCCACGGCATCACGAAGGAACAGGCACGCAGGCTGGCCGAGGTGTGCCGCCGGAACGGCATCCGCCTGATCCCCTTGATCAACTGCCTGGGGCATCAATCCTGGGCGAATCATCTGGGGGCGCTACTGAAGAGCCATCCCGAGTTCGAGGAGACGCCGAATCTCCCGCCGAACGGCAAGCTCTATTGCCGCGAATGGTGCCCGTCGCGCCCGGACGTGAACAAGGTCGTGTTTCCTCTTTTGGACGAACTGATCGACGCCTTTGACGCCGACGCCTTGCACGTCGGCATGGACGAGGTCTTCCTGATCGGCAGCGAGAAGTGCCCGCGCTGCAAGGGGAAGGACGTGGGCCAGTTGTTTGCCGGGGTGGTCAACGCCCTGCACGAGCACTTGGTAAAGGAGAAGGGTGTCGAGATGCTGATGTGGGGCGACCGGCTGCTGGACGCGGGGAAGTTCTCCTATGGAACGTGGGAGGCGAGTAAGACCGGTTCTCACCGCGCCATCGACCAGATCCCCAAAGACATAATTATCTGCGACTGGCACTACGAGCGGCGGGCCGACTACCCATCGGTGCGATTCTTTCAACAGCAGGGTTTTCGGGTGTTGCCTTCGCCGTGGAAGAACCCGGACGCGGGGGTCGCACTCATCCGCTGTGCTCGCAAGGACGCCACGGAGCGGATGCTGGGCGTGCTGTTCACGGGCTGGTCAGCCGGGGGAAACGGCGAACGGTTGATGGCGGCGCTGAAGGATGGGCAACCCGACGCCAGAGAGAAGGACACCGCTAAACAGATCGCGGCCACTATCACGGCGGGATTGAAGGAGCTGGCTGGGCCTGCGGACAAGCCCAAGGGCAACTGAACGGCAGACTGTAGACTTCCTGCGAACACGCCCGCTGCCAAGGGGTAGAAGTGCAGTTCCATGAAGTCGAGGTGCTTGGCAATCACGGATGGCCGGAAGCCCGTATATTGGTCGATCTTCATCCGTTGCGCCGGGATCGACCACTGAAGCAAGCCCACGGTCACCAAGGCGTCGGGGTCGGCTGCATGGATTGCCCTGGACTGTCGGGCCACCCACTTCTCCGCAATGCTCTCGCGAAAACGCTGGTAGTCGGCCAACTCGGGCGCGGACGGATTCTCGCTTGGGTCGGGCACCGGCGCCAGATCCTGATGATGTTCCTTGCGCCACGCAGCCCATCGCATACGCAGGTACGGGGTATCCCAGGCGACGTGCGGCTCATTCCGCAGGTCGTAAGCCCAGATGGTACTGCGACCACGATAGCGCGCGGCAAACAGTCGCCAATAGTTTTCCAGCGCCTTGAGACACGGCTCATTGGCGTCGTTACTGAAGACGTTCAAGTCTTTGGTCCATGCCGGCATGCCTTCCCAGGCATCAGGACCGGTGGGGTGGACGTATAAGCCCGCCTCGTCCGCGATGTCGAGGAGTTGATCGAACTTGGACAGCCCTTCGGGATTGAGCTTGCCCGGCTCGGTAAAGAAGGAGCCGAATGAGATGAAGACCCGCACAACATTGGCGTCTTGCCTTTTCAATCGGGCGAAGTCGCGACGGGTGGCCTCGGCGTCGAACTGCTTCCACAACTGGGGCGCCCAACCCGTACCAGGGCGATACGGCGATCGACTGATTTCAGGTCATTGACACGGCATGCCTTGGCAATCACAATAGCACCGAAGTGCCTGCCGGCCATTCCCACGGCCCTGTCCCACCGGGTAGCGGAAGACTGGCCCGGCCCTACCATCCCACCCCAACACCTTTCCCCTAAATCTTGAGGTCTCCCATGAAGTGCGCAACGTGGTGCATCGTCGTTATTTCCCTGCTCGTGGTATCGAGCGTGCCCCAAGTCCAGGCCGACGTCACCCTCCCGAAGGTGATCGCCAGCCACATGGTCTTGCAGCGCGACCGGCCGTTGCCGATCTGGGGCTGGGCCGCCCCCGATGAAGAGGTCACCGTGAAGCTCGACGAGGCCACGGCCACCGCCAAGGCCGACGCCCAGGGTAACTGGAAGGTTGTGCTGCCGGCCGTAAAGGCCGATGGCAAGACCCACAGCATGACCGTCACCGGCAAGAACAAGATCGAGTTGGATGACATCCTCATCGGCGACGTGTGGGTCGGCTCGGGCCAGTCGAACATGGAAATGGGGATCACGGCGTGCGACAAGGCCAAGGAGGAGATCCCGGCCGCGAATTGCCCGAAGATCCGGTTGCTGCTGGTGCCGAAGGTACAGGAAGGCCAGCCAGCTAAGGACGTGAAGGCCGATTGGGTACAGTGCAGTCCCAAGACCATCGTTGCGGGTGGTTGGGGCGGTTTCTCGGCTGCCCTGTATTACTTCGGTCAGCGGTTGCACAAAGAATTGGACGTGCCGGTCGGGCTGATCGACAGTTCCTGGGGCGGATCGGCCATCGAGCCCTGGATCGTCTCCGGGAAGAACGGTGGCGGCATGTACAACGGCATGATCGCCCCGGTGAAGCCCTTTGCCATCCGTGGCGCGATTTGGTATCAAGGCGAATCGAACAACGGCGACGGCATGAAGTATTACGACAAGATGAAGGCCCTGATCGAGGGCTGGCGGAAGGTCTGGGGCTACGACTTCCCCTTCTACTTCGTCCAGATCGCGCCCTTCGCAGGGTACGGCCCCGGTAACCTGCCTCGGCTTTGGGAAGCCCAGGTGGCCAGCCTCAAGATCCCGAAGACGGGCATGGCGGTCACCACCGACATCGTCCACAACATCGGCGACATCCACCCCCGCAACAAATTCGATGTGGGGAACCGTCTGGCGTTGTGGGCCTTGGCCAAGGAGTATGGCAAGACGGACCTCGTCTACTCCGGGCCGCTCTACAAGGCCATGAAGGTTGAGGGGAACAAGATCCGGCTCTCGTTCGCCCACACGGGCGGCGGTCTGAAGTCGCGTGACGGTAAACCGCTGACCGAGTTTGAGATCGCCGGTGCGGACGGCAAATTCGTGCCCGCCGAGGCCACGATCGACGGCGACACGGTCGTCGTCCAGGCCAAGGAGGTCGCCACGCCGACCCAGGCCCGCTTCGGCTGGCGGAACGTGGCAAATCCGAACCTGGTCAACAAGGAAGGGCTGCCTGCCTCGCCGTTCAAGACGGACAACTGGCAGGGCGGGACGGGAGAGTAAGTGCCGGAGGAAGGCTGCCGTCCGCCGTCATCGGAGAGGAAGACCACGAAATAGGACTCGAAATTGAGGAAAACTGTCATGACAGAAAACAAGAGAAGCGTGAGGAAGGCAACTACGACCCGGCGTCAGTTTGTGGCTGAGGTTGCGGCTGCGGCCGCGGCTTTTACGATCGTGCCCCGGCATGTACTGGGAGGCAAGGCTGGGCCTGCGCCGAGCGAGAAGCTCAACCTGGACTCGATCGGCGTGGGCGGCATGCAGGGCGGCAACGATGTCGGCTCCGCCAGCAGCCAGAATATCTATGCCCCAGTCATTACCCACGCCGCTTGACCATGGTGACCTCGTTGCCGGCATCGTTGTAGGTGACCTCATCCATGAAGGCACGCATCAGCACCAAGCCACGACCACCTTCCTTCTCCAAATCACGCGGGTCATTGGAGCCAGATAGAGTCGTAACGTCGAATCCTTGTCCCTCATCGCGAACAACGAATCGAGCTTCTTCGGAACCGACCCGCACGTGGACGAGAATCCTGCGATCACGATATGGCATTTGGGTCCGGCGCTGCTCGACGAAGTCAATCTCTTTCCCCAGGAGCAACTGCTCGCGGGCCTCTTCAATATCATCCAGTGTAATCTCCAAGTTGCCCCAATAAAGGGCGTTATGAAGCGCCTGTTCCAGTGCCATTCCTACTCGGAGCCGCCCAGCCAGGTCGCAGAGTCCGGTGCCGCCAACAATCCCCTGAACCAGGTCGACCAAAGCGTGGACCAATGCCAGATCGTTCTCCAGAGAAAAAGCACACTCAGCCGTCGTGAGGCACTCGATAAGCCGCCGATGGCTGCGGTCGGCACGTGCCAACGCCAGCACTTGCTTCACGGTGACCAACAACGTGTCGACAAGCTGCGACTTCGGAACATAACTTGCTGCACCTCGCTGGAGAGCTTCCAGTGCCAGTGACTCGCTGCCGTGGGCTGTCATCAGAATGACCGGTACGCCAGAGTGGAAATCGCGCGCGACGGTTACAAACTCCAACCCGTCCATCCCCGGCATTTGGAGGTCGGTCACAACCACATCGGGTGGCGACTCCTTCATTCGCATCAATGCCTCTTGGCAGTTCTCCGCGTGTTCAATTTTCCAGTGGGGCTCCTTTCCCAGAAGTTCTCGTGCAAGGGCACGATCTACCGCTGAATCGTCAACAACGAGTATGGTAGCCATGGGACCTTCTCCTTCCCTCTGCCAGTTTTTGACCGGACATTACGAAATGTCTCAAGTTTGGTTTCGGCTCAGATAATCTGAAAGACCTAAAATAAGTGGTTGCACTTCTGCTTCGAGGCAAGCCAAGCTCTGCTCGGCCCCTTCCAGGTTCTTGTTCTGCCCCATCTTCTCCAGCCGCCGCACTTGTTCAAAACCTTCGCCGGAAGCAAAGTAGCGAACTGCCCCCTTCAGCGTGTGGGCAGCCAACTGCAGTTTAGCCGCGTTGCCGCTTGCAACTGCCTCGCGGATGGCTGTCAGTTGGCTAGGAATCTCTTTCGCAGCAGCTTCTACGATAATTCTGAGCAATCGATGGTCGCCGCGCACCGCCCGCAGGGCTTCCGCCCAGTCCACGACGCCTTGCTCGGACGGCGCGGAAACCGTCGATACAACAGACTCTCCGGGAGTGGCAATCAGGGTGCTGATGGCTTCCAACAGCTCGTCGGCACGGATCGGTTTGGTGACATAGGCGTCCATTCCGACCTCCAGGCATCGTTCGCGGTCACCCTTCAGCGCGTGCGCCGTCATGGCAATGATCGGAATGTGTGTTTTCGTCTGCTTCTCCCTCGCACGGATCCTCGTCGTCGCTTCCAAACCATCCATCTCCGGCATCTGCACGTCCATCAGGACCAAGTCGAAATTGCCGGATTCGACGCTCGCGCACGCCCCCCTGCCGTTAGTCACCACGGTGACTGCATGCCCTTCCTCTTCCAGCAACGCCACCGCCAGCTTCTGATTGACCAGACTATCTTCGGCCAACAGGATGCGCAGTTTCCCGACGCGAGGCGCTTGACTTCGAGCAACTGGACGCCATTCCCTTCGTGTGACCGTGATCCCCAGGGCGAATTGGATCGCTTCGAGAAGTTCTGACTGTTTAATCGGCTTGAGAAGGTAAGCGGTGATCCCCAATTGCTCACAGCGCTTCATGTCCTCCGGACGATCTCCCGAGGTCAACATCATCACTACGGTACTGCCCATTTCCGCATCCCGCCTGATCTGCTCGGCCAGCATGAAACCATCGACGTCGGGCATGTGTCCGTCGGTGACCACGAGGCGGTAGGGTTCCCCGCTCCTGTGCGCTTGCCGCAAGAGTTCGATCGCGTCACCGGCGTTCGGTACGGCGACAGGGAACATCTTCCAGCTACGAAGAATCTCTTCAAGGATGCGCCGGTTCGTAGCGTTATCGTCGACCACGAGAACTCGCATTCCGTGAATACACCCGGGTTCGGCGGGAGTAGCCTCGACACTCTCGAGCTTCGCCAGGTCAAGACGGGTGATGAAGTGGAACCGGCTTCCCTTGCCACTCGCACTCTCCACCCAAATGCGCCCCCCCATCAGCTCGACTAACCGAGACGCGATGGCGAGTCCCAGTCCCGTTCCACCATAGCGACGGGTCATGGAAGTGTCGGCTTGCTCGAACATCTCGAAAATTGCCATCTGCTTTTCCTCTGGGATGCCGATGCCCGTGTCGCTGACGATGAAGTGCAGGGAAATCTCCTCGCCAGAAAGCGACTCCACGCTGACCTCCAGCACCACTTCGCCCTGATCGGTGAATTTGATCGCATTGCCCACCAGATTGACGACGATCTGCCGCAGGCGGTTATAATCGCCGACCACCATCCGGGGAACGTCGGCGTGGATGTGGCAAGCCACCTCCAGGCCTTGTTGATGTGCTCGGATGGCGAACGATTTCATCGTGTCACCCAGGCTTTCACGTAGATCAAACGTTTCGTGGTCAAGAACCAGTTTTCCCGCCTCAATTTTCGAGAAGTCGAGGATGTCATTGATGACCGAGAGCAGGGCTTCGCCGGAGTCCCGGACCGTCGTCAAGAATTCTCGCTGTTGGGCGGAGACCCGACTCTTGAGGACAAGCTCCGTCATCCCGATGATCGCGTTCAACGGTGTCCGGATTTCATGGCTCATGTTCGCCAAAAAGGCGCTCTTCGCGCGATTGGCGGCTTCGGCCGCTTCTTTGGCTGCTTGCAATGCCTCGGCAGCCTGCTTCCGCTCGGTAATATCGCGGGAAATACCGAAAGTGCCGACAATGTGGCGCTGGTCGTCGTAGAGCGGCATCTTGGTGGTAAGAGCCCACGTCGTGTGGCCATTGGTCCACGTCTCCTTCTCCTCTTTGTCCACCACGGGCTGGCCGGTACGCATGATCTCCTGCTCATCGGTCATTGCCTGCTGGGCATGTTCTGGAGTGAAGTAATCGAAGTCGGTCCTGCCTAGTGCTTCTGTAGCATCGTGCAGGCGAAAACCGCTCGCCAGGGCCTTGTTGATGCGTATGAATCGGCTGGACGCATCCTTGAAGTAGATGTTGTGGGGCAAATTGTCCATCAGGGCATGAAGCAAGTAGCGCTCCTGTTCGAGTGCCGCCTCCGCCTTCTTGCGGTCGGTCACATCCCAGAAAACCACCTGCACGCCGACGATCTTCCCGGCGGCGTCCCGCACGGGAGACTTCATGACCTCCACGTAGCGCGTCTCACCATTGGTTCGGTTCTCTTCAACCGTCTGCAACAGTCGCCCTGTTTTGACCACCATGCCGTCGTCCGCTTGAAACTTGCGCGCCAGCGCCTCAGGAAATAGGTCGAAGTCGGTTCGCCCTACAATTTCCTCGAAAGGCTTGCCTACAAGCTCGCAGAATGATCGGTTGCCAAAGACAAAGCGTCCCTCCAAGTCCTTGCGAAGAACATGAACCGGTAGATTCTCCACGAGCGAGTAGTAGAGGGCCTCGGAGTCCCGCAGTATTTCCTGGGCCCGTTGGCGTTCCGCAATTTCCCGCTTAAGCTGCGTGTTGACAGCGGCCAATTCGGCAGTCCGTTGCTGAACGCGACCCTCCAATTCATCGTGCGCTTTGTGCAACTGGATCTGGTGCCACATTCCTTGCATCAAGAGGGTCAGTTGCCGGACGTTGGCGTTGTCGTAAGCTGCCGCCTTGTTGCCGACTCCCGCCACGATGACGATGCGGCCACCGTCGAAAATGGGGGCGTTCATGTGGCGCAGTATCTCGACGTGCCCTTCCGGGTGTCCCTTCTTTTGCGGATTGGGTGCTCGGTAGTTGTTCGTGATGACCGGCTTCCCCTGCCGCACGGCCTCACCCCATAGTCCCGTGTCAACCACCTGGTAAACAATGGGTTTGTCGATGATCGCACACTCCTGCATTGCCGTCTTCGACCAGGAGTGCATCGTCAGCACCGACTCATCCTCGTTCATGAAGGCGAGGTAACCGATCCTGCTGTTGGTCAGCGCCACGGCCGATTCAAGCGCAAAGTCGGTGATTTCTTGCAGGGAAGCGTCGGTCATCTGGTTCAGTTGCACCAATGCCTGCAACCGCGCCTCGTTAAGCCGTAATTCGGCCTCCACCTTCCCCTGATCGGTTACATCACGAAATACCACGACAGCTCCGATGACCTTGCCGTCGCCGCTGGAGATGGGAGCGGTACTATCGGCGATGATTCTCTCCGTCCCGTCCTTGGCGATAAGGGCCGTATGATTGGCAAGGCTCGCCGCCACGCCGAATTTCAGCACCTTGGCAACCGGGGCTTCACATCGCTCGCGGCTTCTCTGGTCGACGATATGGAAGACTTCCCCCAACGGCTTGCCGATGGCGTCTTTGTCAGTCCAGCCTGTCAGGGATTCGGCAACGCCATTGAGGAATTTCACCCGGCCCTCGGCATCGGTGGCGATCACGGCATCACCGATTGAACGGAGCGTGACCGCAAGCCATTCTTTTTCACGTACAAACGCTTCCTCCGACCGTCTAAAGGAGTGGAAAATTGGAGCAATCCGTGCGACACCGAGCACCATGCAGGCGGAGATCGCAAGCCCCACCCACTCCAGGATCGGATCTACCAAGAAGGATTGATCTGTTGTGAATAAACGATAGAGGGGGATGGCACGCCGCGCCACCATCAGGAGGATCGCGGCGGCCAGCAGTCCCCAAGCGACTCTCGCACCAGTGATCCGAATCAGCCGCAGTGCCAAAAGGGCGGCGAGAAGTTGTAACAACACGGCAACGGCAAGGACAATTCCCATTTTCACACCTCCCTCCGGAACGCCTAGGACAACCGGAAGTTCTCGATGGTTGTTGTCGGTTCCGATCTTCAATATACCGTCAGAACCAAAGACTTCGATACCCCCGGCAAACATGCCATTGTTGGGGTTGGGCTCGAAAGAGGCGGACGGCCCGGGCGACCAGGGTCTGGCGAGCGACGAGGAAGAGGACCGTCTTACCTAAGTGCTCGCTCCACCTGGCCGGCCAGGTTATAGAGCTTCTGGGCATTGTCTCGCCAACCGGAACCGGCATACCAGTAGTGGCCCGCCGTGCCGCCGGAGCCATAGTTCCAAGTGTCCTTGGCCGTGGCATAGGAGCGGCCGGTGAGCTGCATGTCGCCAAAAGCCTTCAACTCCTGCCAGACGCGGTCGTCCAACAGTTGCTGTGCCTGCCTGGCCAACTCGACGGGCAGCCTGGCTTTTTTCGCCTCGTCCGTAAGCACGCTCTCGATGGCGATGCGGGCCTCGCACTCCTGGATTCCTTCGCGCATGACCTCGTAGCGGGTGGAGGCCACCGGACCGGCCGGGCCGGGCACGAGCATATGGCTCATCAGGTTGCAGCTATGCCAGAGGCTCTGCGGATAGCGGTCCCAGATCCAGGCGCGGCGGCGGCCCTGCTGGTCCTTTTCAACCGGCCAGAAGTCGGCCCCCACGCGCCCCAGCCCGCGCTGAGCCCCGGTAATCTGGATCTCGGAAAAGAGGAGGATCGTCGACAGCGGCCATTCGTTCAGGGCCGTGAAACGCCGAAACTCGGCATACAGCTCGGGACGCTCCCAGCCGTACATCCGCCGGGCGATGGATCCCTTGGGCGCATCGGCGTTCATGGGAAGGGACTGAGGGTACTGCACGTTCCAAACGTAGGCCGTGTAGGCGACCGTGGCCAGGCCCTCCAGCTTCCTGCCCACCGGCGTTCCGCCGTGCGTGTGGCTGATCCAGGGCAGATCGCCGGATGCCTCCTGCAGGGTCTTCATCTCTTCCTTGTTCGGCCACTGGTCGGAGGCGATCCCCAGCAGCATCGTCTGCTCCAGCCCGCGCTTGGCCATCCGCTCGTGCAACTGGTCGAACAGCGGCTTCCAGATCGCCTTGGCGGCGGGATCCTCAAAGCGGGGCAGATTGATCGTCGAGAGCTGCCCAGTGGCGGGGTCCAGGAGGGTGACGGCCGGGCCCTTGCCGCGAAGCTGCCAGCGGGCGGCCTTCCAGGCGCCTTCCCGGTCGAAATCGTGATTGGGCAGGTCCTCCCTGCCCGTGAACTTCACTTCCTGCTTGGGCGTATTGAGGTAGATTTCCCAGGCGATGAAGGCCGTGATCTTGGGCCGGCCCATGCACTTCTCGGCAATGTCCAGATACCGGTCCATGATCGAGAAGTCATAGTCATACGTGCCATCCGATTTCTTGATGAAACGGACCATCGACTGCTCGTTGCCGCTGTTGGTCTGCGCGATGAGCGGGATGTGCAGCACGCGGCTGCCGATCTCGCCCATATAGCGCAGCGAGTCGGCGATCATCGCCCAGTGTTTCTCGCTCCAGAGGGGCACGTTGTACTCGGCGGAGAGCGTGTCGGGCGACTGCATCAGCTCGATCCAGGTGCGGTAGTCCTGCGTGTCGGGCACGGAGAAATCGGCGATCTCGACGCGGACGGGGACGACCAGGGCCTTCTCGCCCTTGGCCTCGACGGTCACCTGCCCGCTGTAGACGCCGGGTTTGGCGTTTTTCGGCGCTTTCAGCGTCAACCAGATCGGCACCACCGCGCCTTTGCCCGCGGCGGTCGCCGGGAACGAGTCCAGCGGGGTCTCCAAGAGGCAATCAAGTTCCGCGGCGTTGTTGGCGTGGTCGTCGCCGTTGGAAGCGGTGCGGCCGAAGGGGACGGCGTAGCGGGCCCGTATCTCCGCGGCGGGGATGACGGCGGCGCTTGTAGTCCCGGCTTTAGCCGGTCCGAAGGCGCCCTGTCGCAGGTCGCCGCAGGTGACCTTCAGGCCCTCGATGGCCTTGGGCGAGCCGATCACGACCTTGCCCGAAAGGTATCCGTTACCGGGCCCGCGCAGTTCCACCGTCCGCAGGGGCACGCAGCGGTCGGCGAAGTCACTGGTGTAGTCGGCGGCCAAGATGTCGCTGTTCCAGGCCTGGAGTTCCAGCGGGCGCGCGGCGTTGGGCACCAGGCCCGCGACCCCTGCCGTGAGCTGGACCCGCCGCACCTCGCAGGTGTTCCAGGCGAGCTCGTAGGGGCAGTTGCGGGCAGCCAGTTCGCGTTTGTCGGCGCCGCGATTCTTCTTCTCGTCGAGAATCTTGTGGTACGGCGAGCGAATGATTTCGATGGCCAGCACATTCACGCCCTTGTGAAGGAGCCTGGCCGGAATCGCCACGTTCGCCAAGGTCCTCGCGCGGACGGCCAGGGCCTTGGGGAACCTATCCATCTGCCAAGTGGCGGCCGGTAGCATCTTGCCATCTTCGCCAACGAAGGCCTCGGGCGGATACCCGTCGGCCATGCCCGGCGGGCCCACTTTCGCGAGATGGCCGCGGACAAGCTCCTGTCCGTTGACGTACACGATCGCGCCGCCGTAGTAGGTCAGCGAGAGGTTCAGGTCCTTCACCTGGGCCGGGTCGGTCACCTCGAACCGCCCCCGCAGGCACAGGTTGGCGAGGTAGGGCGTGCGCGACGCCGCCCGCGCCGCCGCGCAGCCAGTTGCCGTCCGGGAACTCGGGGTTCGTCCAGTCCGCCGGCGCGGCCGCGGTCTCGCGGTCGAGCCATTCGTATTTCGACGTGACCGGTTTCAGTCCGCCATCAAGCTGGATCAGCGGCGGCTTGAGGGTCTCGTGAATCCGCCAAACGCTCAGCGTATCGAGCACGACCGCCGCAGCGCCGTCTTGGGGAGTCGCCTGGCCATACGCCGCTGCGCACCACAGCGACGTCGAGACGACGAACAACCCAACCACCGCTCTTCCAAACGTTCTGATCATGACCTTCTCCAATAACCTTTCGCGCATGCCGGCATTTCCCAGATGATATTAGCCCGCGACCGCCACCGGGCCCTCGCTCTCACTTTAATCTCACGTCAACGGTTCCGCAAGCTGTCGGCGGCCCGGCGTGCGGCAGGTCCCTCTCCCTCCGGGAGAGGGTTAGGGTGAGGGCTGTTTTCCCAGGAGAACCGCAACGGAAACTACTCAGGTCTCGACGAGCTGAATGATGGTTTCGTAGTTGCGCATCGTTAACGCCGACACGTCGCGGCCAAAAGGCGCGGCCGAGGGCATGAGCACGAAACCGCGTCCCGCGCCGGCCGTGCCCTCGTCGAGCGCCCGTTTCACCTTCTCGGTGAACTGGGGCGTGGGCAGCGACTCGATGTCGGCGATTTCCAGGTTGCCGAAGAGGACTAGTTGCCGGCCATGGCGCTGCCGCACGTCGCGCAGCTCCATGTCGCCCTGCGGCGGCGGCTCGATCGGGTCGAGCCCGTCGGCGCCCATGCCGGCGATCATGTCGAGAATGTTCTTGAGCCGGCCGTGGCAGTGGATCCTGGCGTAGCCGCCATGGTCGTGGATCGCGCGAACCATCGGCTCGACGTAACGCACGACGTACTCCTGGAACATCGCCGGCGGCAGGAACGGCTCCGAGGCGTATTCTGGGCCGTAGATCCGCCATAGCCGGCCGGGAAACCGCCGGCCGACCTCTGCGGTGCGCGGGAGGATTCGGCGGGCCATCCTATCCAGCAAACGGTGGAACAATGCCGGCTCGGTAAAGGCCAGTACGGTGTAGTCCTCCATGCTCAGCAGCGACGCGGCCGCGCAGAGCGGGTCCTCGGTATCGACCATCACGATGCCCCGCTCGCCCAGCGCCCGTTCCTCGGCCTCCAGCGGCCCGAGGTCGATCCGCTCGGTGAACGCGTCGTCCGGGACCGCCAGATAGGCCTCCACGTCGGCGGCCCCCTTGAGCAAGTGTTCGACGGTCCAGACCGTGTTGGTATCTCGCTCGCGGCGCGTGGTTTGCGTCATCGTCCGCCCGGCGATGGTCAATTCGGTTCGAGTCCACCGCGTGTGCCCGTCGTCGTGCGTCTCCTCACGAAAGAACTCGCGCCAGATTGCGCCGGCAGCCGAGCCGGTCGGATCGATCGAGCGGGCGCGGACGGGACTCATCATGCGGATGATGTCGGTATGGTCTTCGGCCAGTTCCAGGAGCGGTTGCCAACTGGGCGAATTGTAGATGTTGTACGCGTCGGGATCAGCCGGGTCGATCGTGAAACCGCCGATTTCATAGAAGCTGACCGCCGGACGGTCGACCGGCTCGCCGCGCAATGTCGCCATCAAGCGTTCCCGTCGAAGCATGTTCGTGTTCTTTCCGCTGGTTGCCGCTTTGTTTGCTTTTCCGCCATGTTAACAAAATGGCTCACAATCTTCCAGCGTACCTTCGGCACTTCAGCAACGGTTGACACACGCGCCTCGGACGACTACCCTTACGATAGACCCAAACCACATCGGGCCCGGAGCCAATTCATGAAACGCACCACACGCCGGGAGTTTTTACAGAGTTCCGCAACCGCGGCAGCCGCGTTGGGGCTGCCCAGCCTGGCCCTCGGCGGCGATCCGCCCGCGAAAAGCAGCGGGGCCAATGCCGAGGTCCGCATGGGCATCGTGGGTCTCGGCGATGTTGCCGGCGGCGTCGGAGGGCGGGGGCACCAGCTCATCCACGCGCTCCGCGATGTCCCGGGAGCAAGGGTTGCCGCGCTGTGCGACGTCGACAGCAGTCACCTCGACCGTGAAGCCAAGCTGCTGAAGGACCGCGGCGCCGAGGTCGCCGTCTATCGCGACGTCCGCCAATTGCTCGACGACAGGAATATCGACGCCGTCGTCGTCGCCACCCCGAACCATTGGCATGCCTTGGCCACGGTCTGGGCGTGCCAGGCGGGCAAGGACGTTTACGTGGAAAAGCCGCTGTCCTATAACATCTGGGAAGGCCGGCAGATGGTCGCCGCAGCCCGAAAGCATGGCCGGATGGTCCAGGTGGGCACACAGAGCCGGTCCAGCCCGGCCCTTCAGCAGGCATTCCAATACCTCCGCAGCGGCCAGCTCGGCACGATCCGCTCGGCCCGCGCCATCGTTTACCGCCCGCGCGTCGGCATCGGCAAAGTCAGCGTGCCGACCCCGGTGCCGGCCACGGTCGACTACGACCTGTGGTGCGGCCCGTCGCCCAAGGCGCCGCTCATGCGCAAGCACCTGCACTACGACTGGCACTGGTTCTGGTCGACCGGCAACGGCGAAATCGGCAACAACGGCATCCACGTCATTGACGTTTGCCGTTGGGCCTTGGGACAGGGCAAGCCGGCCCCGCGGGCAATCAGCATCGGCGGACGTTTCGGTTTCGACGACGATGGCGAGACTCCCAACACGGTGGTCACCGTCCTGGACTACCGGCCCGCCCCCTTGATCTGCGAGGTCCGCAACGTCCGCATCACCAAGGACTCGATGGGCACGTACCGCGGCCATAGCGGCGGGGTGGTGATCGAGTGCGAAGGCGGCTACTTTGCCGGCGACGCCGCTGGCGGTGCGGTTTTCGACCCGCAAGGCCGGAAGATCAAAGACATTCTCAAGCAGCGCTTGCCCGAGTTTCCCGACGCTGTCCACCTGGCCAATTTCGTGTCCACCGTCCGCAGCCGGCGTGTTGGCGACCTGCATGCCGATGTGCTCGAAGGACACGTCTCGACCGCCTGCTGCCACATGGCCAACATCTCGTACCGCCTGGGGAGACGGCTCCCGCCCGGCGCGATCCTGGAGACGATCCGGGCCCGCGCGGAACTATCCGACGCCTTCGACCGGTGCCGCGATTACCTGCGGGCCAACGGCATCGATCTTGCCGCGACCCAGGCCGTGCTTGGGCCATGGGTGACCTTGGATGGCGAGCACGAGCGCTTTGTCGGCGAGTTCGCCCAAGGGGCGAATGAGCTCTCCCAGCGTGCCTACCGCGAGCCGTTCGTCGTGCCGAAGGTGGCCCTGTAGTGGTTTGTGCCGTGGGAAGATCGCAAATGAAACGACTCTCACGATCCTTGCTTCAACAGCGTGTTGCCCCGTGGCCGGGAGTCGCCGTCGGAGTTTTGGCCGACCTGCCGGAAACCATCGTGCAATTCGGCGAGGGGGCGTTCCTGCGGGGGTTTGCCGATTGGATGATCGACATTGCCAACGAAAAGGGTCTGTTGGGTGGCAGCATCGTCGTCGTGCAGCCGATTCGCCAGGGCATGGCCCGCGCGCTGAACGAACAGGAGGGCCTTTACACCTTGCTGCTCCGAGGGGTGCAAGCGGGGCACGTTGTCGAGTCGCGGCGAGTCATTACCGCAATCCGCCGCGCCATCCAACCCTATGAGCAATGGGACGCGTTGGCCGAGTGCTTCCGCAGCCCGGCCGTACGCATCGTCGTTTCCAACACGACCGAGGCCGGTATCGTTTATGTGGATGAGCCGTTTCGCCCGGGCGTTTGCCCTGAGTCGTTTCCGGCCAAGGTGGCCGCGCTGTTGGTCGAGCGCTTTGCGCGGTCGCAGGCGACCCAGGCAAGGGCCTGATCTTCCTGCCTTGCGAATTGATCGACCGCAACGGCGACAACCTCCGCCGCTGCGTCCTGCGACACGCCGAGGCATGGAACCTGGAAGCTGAATTCCGCCTAAAGGCGGGACTACGAGCGGCGGAGTTCCGCCGCTGGATCGAGCGGCACAATTATTTCCTCAACACGCTCGTCGATCGCATCGTTTCCGGCTACCCGCGCGACGAGGCGGCACGACTTGGCGACGAACTGGGCTACCACGACGAATTGTTCGATGCCGGGGAACCCTTTCACTTGTGGGTCATCGAGGGGCCGGCCCAGTTGGCCGACGAATTGCCGCTCGACAAGGCGGGGCTGAACGTCGTCTGGACCGGCGACCTTACGCCATACCGCACGCGCAAGGTCCGCATCCTCAACGGCGCGCATACCGCGGGCGCCCTGCTCGCCTTTCAAGCGGGGCTGGACACGGTCTACGAAATGATGCGCGACCCCCTGCTGGGCAGCTTCGTGCGGCAGGTCGTCATGGAAGAAATCCTGCCGGCCGTGCCGCTTGGCGAGCGGGAAAAACGGGAATATGCGGAGGCCGTCTTCGAGCGCTTCCGCAATCCGTTCCTGAAGCACGCCCTGCTGAACATCGCGCTCAACTCTGTCTCCAAATGGAAAACGCGGGTCCTGCCCTCGCTGCTCGATTTCCTCAAAGCCAACGGCCGGCTGCCGCCCGCGCTGACCTTCTCGCTGGCGGCGATGGTTCATTTCTACCGAGGCCAGCGCAGCGACTCGATGGAATTCCAGGGCCGCCGCGACGACGCGCATTACCCCATTCGCGATGAACCTGACGTGTTGGACTTCTTTGAGGAAGCGTGGGCCGCGCACCGCGCAGGCCGCAGCACCCGTGACCTAGCTGCCACTGTCCTGGCCCATCGTTCGTTTTGGGATGCCGACCTCAGCGCCCTGCCGGAACTGACGGAGACCGTTGCGGCAGGGCTCGATGCGATTCTCGAACATGGGGCCCGCCACGCGGTGAGCATCTTGCCGGCGATCAAGGCGCGCGGGCCAGGTGCACCAGATCCGAACTTTCCGTTTCGGTGAGCACAACGGTCAGCCCGGTTTCCATCAATTGCCGGCCGGTCATCACGCAGGGCGGGATCGATGCATCTTCGCAGACGAGTTGATACCGGGCGGCAGGCTCCAGGCCTTTGAAGCGGAATGGGTGGCTGCGCTCGGCCGTCGTGCCGCGGAAAGCGAACAGCACGCCCCGGCCGTCGGCCGGATGGTAGTACTCGATGCCGTCCCAGCGCCGCCCGTCGGGCCTCTCGGAGACGTGGTACAGATTGCCGTGCTGGATGAGGGGCCGCAGGCGCTGCTTGTAGATCTCGAACTGCCTCCGCGCCGCGGACTTCTGCCCGGGCGTCCAGCGGCTCAGGTCGGTCATCATCGTACACCAACCCATCATGCCGCTGCGAAGCATGTAGAGGAAGTTGGCCGGGGTTTTTCCCGGGCGTTGCTCTACGTAGCATTCGCACATCGCGGGCGGCAGCGCGTAGGACGCGTCGTAGAAAGCCTGGCGGTTGGAAAGCGGATCGTAGGTATCGGTGATGCTCACATAGTGCGTGCGGCGGAGGATGCCGTAGTCGACCAGGTTCCCGCCATTGCAACAATCTTCGAAGAGCAGGTTGCCGAAGGCACTGCGCAGCCCGTCCTGAACCCGATAGTAACCCAGCGTGGCATGGTAGGCCACGTCGATGGCCGACGCGGTGTGACGATGGTCCGGCCGATTGCACGACTCCACGATCAGATGCTGGTCGTGTTCCAACAGGTCGAGCGTGAACTCCGGGACCGCGCGGCGCATGTCGCGCAGGCACCAGTCGACGGCCTTGCGCTCGCCCAGACAGACCGTCGCGCCGGTGAAGTCCGAGTTCTTCCAGGACTTGGGGTAATCGGTCGGGAACCACGACTTCATCGCCGGATCGTGCACGCTGAGCACGGCGCCGGGTCGGGCCTCGTCGGGCTGGTCCCCACCCTGGGTCCAGGCAATCCACAGACCGAACCGCAGGCCCTTGCTGTGGGAGTAACGGGCCAATTCGGCCATGCCCGCCGGGAACTTGCCCGGATCCGGCCGCCAGTCACCGACGCGGCGATACCAACCTGCATCGACGTGATACATTTCCAGCCCCAAATCGGCCGCGGCATCGATCATGCGGTGGGCCAGGGCCTCGTCGACGGCCATGCCGCAGCCCCAGGAATTGCTGACCAGCAGGGGCAAGTTGGCCGACGATGCCGGCCGCAGCCTGGTTTCCACCCAGCGGCGCAGGCGGTTCGCGCCGTCGTCGACCTCGCCCGCATAGCAACCCAGCAGCACGGCAGGCGTGGCAAAAGTCTCGCCGGCGGCCAAGCGAGTCCGGTACGCGGCATCCTCCACATCGCTCTTGCCCAGTCCAAGAACAGCCCGGAGTCGGTGGGCCGGCGGCTTCCCGTCGCCGTCGGCCTGCAGGGCCATCCGCACGAATCCCGAGAACTCGATGCCGGCATGCCAACCTTCGTGTCGTTGGGGGTCCTGCACGCTGCACCAGGGAATGGGCCCGCCGTACGGCGTCGAAACCAGCGACTTTCTGAAGCCCGGCCCGATCGGCTCACAGTGTGTGCCAACGTCCGAGGGACGGCTTCCGCCGCGCTCGACCCACCACTCTTCCAAGACGTGTCCGCGCACGACTGGCACGGAAAACGCCAGCGTCGGCTGCAACGGCAGCAGGATCGCTTTTCCCGTGCGGTTGGTGATCTGGATCTCATGCTCGACGGGCCCCGGCCCGGCATGCCCTTGCCAGATCGATCGCAGCTCAAGCGCCGGCTCGTCACACTGGAAACGCAATACCTGGCGCGGGGCCACGGCTTTCCCGGATTCCCGCGAATCGCCAACGCACGGGCAGGTTGCGTCCTTCCACGTTGATGGATGCGACCAGCGGAATCGGGGATTTTTCGGTCAGCCCGGCCATCCAATCCGAACCGGTCTGCACGGATTTCAAGGAGCTGATCTGCAACAGGTCGTTGGCCGCCTCGACCCGGACCTCGGTGTCGCCCGTCGCAACAACAATGTCCGTCGCTGCTTCCGCATCGGCAGTGACGCCGAGCACCACGATCAGGCTCATGCAAGTCGCGATCGTCACCACAAGATCCTCCTCGTTGACGGCCGGCGGTCACGGTCTGCGAGGTACCGTCGGAATCAGGGTTCTGGTCTGAAGGTTAGCCTTCGATTGTAGCCCACCGTGACATGTCTGCCAACTTGGCATTCTCAGGTCTTAAGATCCGCACGGGTATGACGTCCATGTTGACCATCGTGCCTGCCAATAACCGCACGCGGATCAACTGCCATGCTTGACTCGCTGCGGCGGTTGTGGTAAGCCTGTGGTAAGCGGCGCGACGCAGACCGATTGATTTCACGATTGCCGAGCAGGAAACTCTGCGCCGGGAACGCCAGGCGGATTTTGAAACCGGTCGAGAAACGTTACTGAAGAATTCGGAAAGGAAGTACCATGAGGACGTACGCACTTCTGTTAGCCATTGCCATGCCGTATGCCGCGTATGCCGCCGAGTCGCCCCCCTGGGCAACCAAGGACCTGCGCGCGGGCATCATCGGCACCGACACCTCCCACGTGCCGGCTTTCACCGAGTTGTTTCGATCGCATCCCGAGTGGAAGATCAAAGTAACGGCGGCGTACAAAGCGGGCAGCCCCGATCTGCCCACCAGCGCCAACCGCGTCGAGGGCTTTGCCCGGACGATCCACGACAAGTACGGCGTCGAGTTGGTTGGCAGCGTCGAGGAGTTGTTGCCGAAAGTGGACGTGGTCCTTCTGGAAAGCGTGGACGGGCGGCCGCACCTCGCCCAGGCCGCGCCCGTGCTCAAGGCCGGCAAACGCCTCTTCATCGACAAGCCGCTGGCCGCCAGCCTGGACGATGTCCGCCGCATCGTCGCACTCTCGAAAGAGACGGGCACGCCGTTTTTCAGCTCTTCCTCGACGAGGTTCCACCCGGACATTCCCCGCCTGCGCACGAATCCCGGCGTGGGGAAGGTCGTCAAGGTCCAAGGCAGCTCGTCGCTGCACAACCTGGAGTTCCATCCCGACCTGTTCTTCTACGGGATTCACGGCGTGGAAGCGCTGTACGCGGTGATGGGAACCGGGTGCGTCAGCGTGTCGCGGAAGCTCGACCACGGTGCAGACGTCACCACCGGGAAATGGAAAGACGGTCGCGTCGGGGTCTACTACGGCGTGCTCGGCAAGGAGAAAGTGCCCATGATCCGCATCTGGGGCACGGAAGGCGCGACGGACTCCGCCGGCCCCGAGGAGTACGCGGGCCTTGTGCGGGCGATCGCCGAGTTCTTCCAGACGGGCCGCGCCCCGGTCGACCCGGCCGAAACGATCGAGGTCTTCGAATTCATGACGGCCGCCCAGATGAGCAAAGAGCAGGGCGGGGCCGAAATACCGCTGCAAACACTCCGCAAGTGAGCTCGCCAATGTTCCCCATCGTGCTTCTCGTGCTTCTGGTGGGGCAGTCCGCCCCTGCGGCGGCGACGCCCAAAATCGTGCTCAAGAACGATTCGATCGAGTACACGTTGAGTGCCGCGGGCAAGAACACGAGCTTTCTTGTTGACGGGAACGGCAAGGAGTACCTGGCCGGGCCGGGACAGCAGGCCGTTGTCACCTTGAAGAAGGGCGGAAGGAATTACACGCCCACGACCTGCCGCTTTGTGGACGGCCCGACCGCCGGCGAGGGCCGGCTCGTCGCCGAGTTCGCCGAGGCCCGCGCCACGGTGACCGTCACAGTGCGGTGTGCCAAGCGGTACATGTGCTTCGAGATCCAGTCGGTTGACGACCCGGCAGTCGAGGAACTATCCCTGTTGAACCTCGTCCTGAAAACCGACCAGGCCAATGCGATGTCGGGCGTCGCCACCGATACCGAGAATGCCGTTGCCTTGCGGGCATTGAACCTCCAGGCGTCCGGCAGGGTGGGGGGCAAGCCGGCCGGCTTGTCAGCGACCGCATCGCGGCAGTACCGCCTGGCCGGCGCCAAGGTCGGGCTGGCCGCGGGCCCGATCGCCGAGATCCGCCAGGTGCTGAAGCAGATGCTCGACGCCGAAGGGGCGACCCGCTCGCCGTTGGGCGGCCCTTGGGCACTCGACGCCCAGCGGAATCGCGGCTCGTACGTCTTCGCCGACGTGTCCGAGAAAAACGTCGATGATTGGATCGGCCTGGCCAAGCTCGGCGGCATCCAGCAGATCCATTTCATCGGTTGGGAACAAACGCTCGGACACTACGCCCCGCGGAAGGACGCCTTTCCCCACGGCCTGGTCGGGCTGAAGGCAACCGTCGACAAGATCCACGCCGCCGGCCTGAAGGCAGGCATGCACACCCTGACCGGCGCCATCCTGCCCAGCGATCCCTGGGCGTCGCCGGTCCCCGATCCACGCCTGGCCAAGGACGCGACCTTCACGCTTGCCGAGCCGGTCGATGGAAAATCGACCGCGGTGCGGACTGCGGAGAAACCGGGAGACCTGGACACACTCTGGGCCTACGGCAGTCAGGGGAACGTGCTGCGGATCGGCGACGAGTTGATCCAGTACGACGCTATCGCCCGCACGCCGCCCTATGGATTCACCGCTTGCCACCGGGGTGCGTTTGGAACGAAGGTCTTGCCGCACGAGCGGGGGACGCCGGTCCATCACCTTTTTGTCCGTTACCAGACGTTCCAGCCCGACGAGAACTCGAGCCTGGTCGACGACCTGGCCGCGGCGATCGCCCACGTCTACAACACGTGCGGTTTCGACATGATCTATCAGGACGGTTCCGAGGGGATGGCAGGCGGCGATTACGGCATGGCCAGGATGCGAGAAGCGATCTTCAAGCGGCTTCACGGCGACGTCCTGGTCGAGGCCAGCGCGTGGGGCCATTACGAGTGGGCCTTCCATTCCCGTTTCGGCGCTTGGGACTATCCCAACTGGGGCCTCAAGCGGTTCGTCGACACGCACTGCCGGGCGAACGAGGATTTTCGCCGTACGGCGCTTCTGCCCGGGCAGCTTGGCTGGTGGGTCATCTTGGGCCCCGATCGCGATCATCCGGCGGAAACGCCCGACGAGTTCGAGTATCTCTGCTGCAAGGCGTTGGCCTACGATACGCCTACTTCGTTCGAGGGAGTCTCGGTAGGCGGCGAGCCGGCCAACGCGCGCCAGAACGAGTACCTGGCGATGCTGGGCCGTTACGAGAAATTGCGGCTGGCCGGCCGCTGTTCGGCGGCACTCCGCGAGAGGCTCAAGACCGAGCGGGCTGATTTCCACCTGGTCGAGGCCCCCGACGGCTCGGCCGACTTCGTCCCCATCGACTACATGGCCCACAAAGTGACCGGGCTTGCCGACGGCAGCAACGTGTGGACGGTCGGCAACCCCCATGCGGCCCAGCCGCTTCGGCTGAGGATCGACGCGCTCTACTCCGTCGAGCCCTACGATGGGCCGCGCGGTCGCGAGCTGGCCAGCTTCCGCACGGCGGACGAGTTCGTCGTCCGGGAGGCGGCCGAGGGCGTGACCTCGACTTTTCGCGTGACCGCCGAGCCGTCGAAGTCGGGCAAGCCCAGCGGGCGCTTTTCGGCGGCCAGCACGCGGAACACGCCGCAAGGCGCCTGGTGCCGGGCATCGAAAGTCTTCGACCCGCCGTTGGATCTCAAAGATTTCGACGCCCTGGGCGTCTGGATCCACGGCGACGGCAAGGGCGAGCTGTTGAACTTCCAGTTGACCAATCCGACGCAGTTCTGGCCCACGTTCGACGAGCACTACGTCAAGGTTGACTTCCGCGGGTGGCGTTATTTCGAACTCCCCGGTCGCGAGCGCGACGCCGACCGCTATGCCGACTACGTTTGGCCCTACCAGGACACGTCGGGCGTGTATCGTTCGCCCCTCATTCACGACCACGTCAGCGCGCTGAATCTTTGGTACAACTGCCTGCCGCCCGGCGGCGAGGCGACCTGTTCTCTGGGGCCCGTCAAGGCCCTGCGGACGCTGAAGACCCGCCTGAAAAACCCGGCCATCACGGTCGGCGGGAAGGAAATCGTCTTCCCGGTTGTCTTGGAGAGCGGTCACTCGCTGGAGTTCGCCCACGATGCGGAGTGCCAGGTGTTCGACGAGCGGGGAAAACTGCTCCAGAAGGTTCGCGTGACCGGGCCGACGCCTTTCCTGTCGGCCGGCGACAATCCTATGGAGTTTCGTTGCGAGGCGCCAGCCGGGCCGTCGCCGCGGGCCAAGATCACGGTGCTCAGCGCCGGGGAATCGGTCGGCAGGATCCCGGCCGGCCGCTGATCCGTAGGTGTAGGCCGGAACAAGCTTGCGCAGTTCCGGCATTCACTTTCCCCTTTGTAGATTTCTGCCGGAACTGCGCAAGCTTGTTCCGGCCTACACTGGTTTGGATACATCAGTTTGAACGAGCACCCGGCAGGATCCCGGCCGGCCGCTGATCCGTAGTCTACAAATTCCATCCCTCGCGATAGTGCCGTTGCACGAACCGGTTGGCCGCGTCGTCGTTGGTGACTTTCATATTCGGCCCGTCCCAGCAGAGCTTTTTGCCGGCGCAAGGCCACGTTGCCCAGCCCTGTTTCCTTTATCGGTTGCTGGCTCGGGAACTGTCAATCCGGTTGGAGACAGAATGCGAAGTGCGCCGGCAGAAACGGTGGTGCGATCAGAGGTGGCTGGATCATAAACGGTCCAGCGTCATCTCGTAATCGTACGGCGGCAGGGTCACGATACCGAAAGGCAAGAGGGCCTGGAATGACGGCCGTGGGCCGGGAACTCGGCAGCAGATGTCAAGAAACAATTGGGCCACTTGGCGGCAAATTCACCACGCCAGAGGAAGTCTTTTCTTGCCACTCGTGGGGATGACGGTGCATTTCCTTGTGCGCGGCGGTGTGCCAACTCCGCAGGCAAGCACTCATCGGCCAGCCCGACCTCCACGGATCGGTGTTTGTACAACTACAACTGAAAATCGACAGGAGTTTTGATCCCTCACACGCCCGGGCCAGATTGTTGGGAACTCCAGCCGCGTGCAGCGCGGCGAGGGGGACCAGCAACAGCATGGCGGTGAAAGCAACAACAGTCTGTTTTGGCGCTACATTCATGAGGGATTTTCCCTCGCAGGTAAATGGGCAAGGGTACGGTTCTTGGTATCTGGCCGACATCGAAGTGTACTATACCGGCAGCACGAAGATTTCGATTGCCCTGGAGTTCGACCAGCCGGTAGTCTGGCAGGATTCGCTGGCCGACCAGTTTTATCTGGATGGGTTCGCCGAGCAAGGTGTTTCCGGCGCAGTTTCCAGGAACGTGGTCACGCTGAAGTTGAAGGCGACCTCGACCGCGAGGAAGATCACCTATCTTAAAGAAATGAACTGGAGCCAAGATAAGCTGCCGATCGGCGCCAACAGCATTGCCGCACTGACCTTTTTCGATGTGCCGATCGAGCCGCCAGCGCGTTAGTAGTTTCAGGACGGTCAGAACGCGTGGCCGGCAACGGGGCGAACCGAGGAAATCGCGGTTGATTCGGGCGATCGTGCCCGCAGGTAACCCGTAAGGTTGAAGATTTGGCACAAAAGCGTAAAACATTGTCGCAAAACCGGAATAAAGAGATGTGCGCATTGCTTGACTATCCGGTTTCGCTCGATAACAATGAAAAAATGAGGCCCTGCGTGGGGCCTGTGCTGTATATTCCCGAGCCTTGAGCGGGACAAGTCGCTTTTCAAAAAGGGTTCAATCCATGATGAATAAAATAAGAGTGCGAGAATTGTCGTGTCTCCTTGTGCTCATTGCAGGTTTGGGCTTGCGTCAGTCTGCGAGTGCCCAGACCACGATCACCAGCGGCAACACTTTTACAATCGATGACAGCAACACAAGCGTCAGCGGCGGCACCACGACTTTCAACAACAGCGGCCCGATAACGATTTACAACGATGCCACGCTCCAGTGCGCGCCAAGCCAGAACACCAATATCCCCTTCAGCAATTCCATCATCTTCGCGGGCAACGGCGGCACGATAAACCTGAACTTCAACGACAATGACACGAACTACGTGTTCAACGGCCTGATTACATCCACCGCGACCGGGGGACAGAGCCTCGCGATAGCGACCGGTAATTACGGGAATGGCGACCGTGAATCGGTAACCTTCAACTCGGGAATCCCCAATAACTCCGACGGCAGCGCGCTTTCGCTCAGTGTTAATTTTACGACGCAGACGCAGTCTCAAAGTTATGTAAACCTCAACGCGGTCAACACCTTCACCGGGCCAATCACCCTGGTGCAAGGCGCAAACAGCCCGACTGGCTATTTAACTATCGGTGGCGTGTTTACTACCAATCTCGGGAATACGGTCGGATCGGGAAACCTGGGCAACGGAAATTACGCGGGCACCATCTCCCTCGACACCGGTACAATCCTCAACTACTACAGCACGGCGAATCAAGTCTTGTCCGGGCAGATTTCCGGCCCCGGCAGCGTGATGCAGTCCGGCCCGGGCCTGCTGACGCTCACGGGCAACAATACCTATACCGGCCAGACGACGGTCTCGTCGGGCACCCTGGCCCTGGGAGCGGGCGGCTCCATCTCGCAAAGCACGTCGATTCAACTTGCCACGGGGACCACGTTGGACGTGACGGCGCTCGGATCCGGCTACCACCTGGCCAGCGGGCAGACCTTGACCGGGGCGGGCAATTTCAGCGTGGCGGGCACGATAACGGTCGACAGCGGCGCGACCGTCGAGCCGGGCGGCCCCTCGAGTGCTGGACAAATTGGCACCCTCAGCGTGGGAGCTTTGACGCTCAATCCGGGCAGCATCTCCAACTTCAAGTTCAACGGGTCGAACAACGACCTGATCAACGTCGCGAGCTCGGACGGTCTGGTGATCAACGGCGGCGGCGTGGGACTTTACGAGTCAGGCAGCACGCAACCCTTTGCCGCGCTGGGCACCTACGATCTCATGCAATACAGCGGCGCGGCCCCCAGCACCGGCGACCTCTCGGTCGTCGACCCGATCTCGGGCTTCCGCTATGCCTTCAGCACAGTTTCCAAGGGGGGCAACAATTACGTGGCCCTGGTCATCGGCGCCGGTCCAACCTGGACCGGAGGCGTGGACAATAAATGGAGCACCGCGGCAAACTGGACGAACGGCCCCATCCAGGCGAATGACAGGCTCGTCTTCGACGGCAACGCCCATCTGGCCAACACCAACGACACGAACATCAGCCAATTCGCCAGCATGGTGTTCAACCCCACGGCGGGCAATGCCGGGACTGGCTTCACGATCAGCGGCAACGCCATCATCCTCAGCGGCGACTCGGATGGCTACCTGATCTACAACCAGGCGCCCGGCGTCACGCAGACGATCAACCTGCCGATCACGGTCGGCGCAGCCGGCAAGACGATCACCACCTCCAGCCCCACGGGCACGACCGTGCTGAACGGGGCGATCAACAATAACGGCAACACCCTGCTCTTCACCGGCTCGGGCAATACCACGATCGGCGCCGCGGGCGGCATCAGCGGCAGCGGTGGACTGACCATGACGGGCAACGGCACACTCACGCTGGCCGGTTCGAACAGCTACACGGGCACCACGACGCTCGCCTCCGGCAGTCTGGCATTCAGTGGCGCCAGCGGAACGATCGCTCAACTCGTCGTCACCGGCGGCACCGTCGCCGCGGGCACGGGCGCGACGGTGGCGACCGCTGATTTCTCCGCCCCCGCAGGGACCGTGATCACGAGCGGTCCCCTGGCCATCACGACCCAGTTGAATCTCCGCGACGGCTACACCGCAAGCTACACTCCCGGCGGGAGCGCCAAGTCGTTCACCATGAGCAGCGTCGGCAGCAGCAACATCGCCGACAACAGTGCGGTGCGGACCATCGGACTCGCGGGCGGAACGCTTAAACTCAGCTTGCCTGGATACCAGCCTGGCTTGGACGTGCGGGCCTGGCAAGGCTTTAATAGTGATGGTTCATTGAATAATAGCAGTAATGGTGCCGTCATCGATGGTCCCCTGTTCAATCTGGCCAATCCGACGCCGCCGCCGAATAACAGCACCTTCGCCGGCACCCTCGGCTATGCCACGGGGTCGATCGATTTCAATTTGGGCGGCGCGGAGCATTTCGCCGGCAACCCGGGCAGCGGCGTCCTGACCGGTCCCATGCCGACGGGTTACGTGGACAATTATGCGGTGGAATACCGCGGGGAACTTTACGTCCCCACCAGCGGCCAATACAGCTTCGCTACCACGAGCGATGACGGTAGCGCCTTGTGGGTCGATCCTGGCACCGTGAACCCGAGCGAAAGCCAAACGGTCGTTGACAATAACTACTATCAAGGACCGACGCAGGCCACTTCGGCAGGCCCTATCAGCCTGTCCGCCGGCTATCACGACTTCATCGTGCGCTACTACCAGGGAGGCGGAGGCAATGCCCTGGACGTCCAATGGGATCCCACGGGCGGAACCAATTTCGTCGATATCCCTGGCACCGATTTCTTCCATGGCAGCGGTATCACTGCGGTTAGCTTGCCGAATACCAATATCGCCCTCACGGCCAGTTCCGTACTCGATCTGGGCAGCAGTAGCGATAACCACGTGCTGGGCGACCTGACCTTGAGCGGCAACGGCACGCAGCTGACATTGCTGAATGCCAATAGCGTGACCTTCAACAGCATCACCGCTACCGCTAACACGTCGATTTCCACCGCTGTGCCGATCGCGCTGGCCAGCGGGAACGTGACCGTTTCCGGCGGGAACACATTGCAGGTCGACGCGAACATCGTCGACGGCGCGACCCCCACCGCGCTCAATAAGCTGGGCGGCGGCGTGTTGCTGCTCACGGGCAGCAACACCTACACCGGCGCGACGAATGTCAACCAGGGCACTCTGGCGCTCGGCGCCGCCGCCTCGCTCGCGAGCCCGGCGATCAACGTGGCCAGTAGCGGCACATTGGACGTCTCTCTGCAGAATGCAACTCCCTTTGCGGTTCCAGCCGGCGCGACCCTCGCCAACAACGGCACGGTGCTGGGCAACGTCTCGGCCCCGGCAGGCACGATCCTCAGCGGCACGGGCAGTTTCCTCCAAGGCGGCACGGGCCCCTACAGTGTGACCGTCGCCGGCACGATTCAACCCAGCGGCACGATGACCATCGGCAGCGGCAGCAATAACGTCGGCCTCGTCCTCCAGGACAGTTCAACGTACGCGTGGGGCGCCACCTCGGCCGCCAGCGGCGGCTTGGTCCAGGTGAACGGCAATCTGTCGATTGGCAACAATGTCCAGGTGATCCCCGTCGCGGCGGGCGGCGACCCCACCGGCCAGACGTACACGATCATGACCTGGAGCGGCCCGGACCCGGCCAACAATCTGGTGATGGGCACGGCGCCGCCTCCTGCCAGCGGACCGTTCCACTGGACCGGCGGTCCCACGGGAAACTGGGACAATGGGTTTGGCTGGGACCATGTTAGTTTTAGCGGCGGCACGATCACCAAGGTCGGCAAGAGTTTCCAGATCAGCGGCCTCACGGCCACAGCTGCCACTCCCGGGGCGTCCGACGACGTGATCATTGCCCCCGCCGGCGGCGCGGCGGTCACGGGGCCCTCCGCGGCCGCGGCCGTCAACTCCTTGACCCTGGGCAACGGCAGCGACGCCACCAGCCTGTCGCTGCAGTCCGCCGGCCCATTGACCGTAACCAATGCGGCGACGTTGAACAACAACACCACCCTGAACGGGCCCGGCACGCTCAGCGCCGGGATCTTGAGCGTCCCCAGCGGGAGCGCGACCCTGGGCGGCGGCGTCACCGTGCTGGCCCCCACCGTGGCCGTCAACGGCACGCTCAATTTCAACAACGGCACGCTGAAGGCCACTCAAGACATGTCCAGCCTAACGAGTGGAAGCGGAAATCTGGTTGTGACGACCGGCGGTGCCACGGTCGACAGCAACGGACACGCAGTTACTATCAGTCAGGCGTTGCTGCATGACCCGGCCCTGGGGTCCGCCCTTGACGGCGGTCTCACGGTGCAGGGCGCCGGTACAGTGGTCGTCAGCGCGACCCAACTGTATACGGGCGTGACGAATGTCATCAACGGCGGCACGTTGAGACTGCAAGGCACTGGTGGCGGCGGCGCGGTCGGCACGACGAGTTGGGTCGGCACGGGGAGTCCGGGAACGGCTGCGGGGCCCGCGTCGTTGATCTACGGATTGGCTCCCACGGCGGAGTCAAACGGGGCCCTTAATGCGGAAGGCACCGCCGGCAACTCGGTGTTGACCGACGGTGTGGTCCCGTCGACTTTTGACGTTTCCACGACGTATGCCATGGGAAGTAATGGTTCCCTCACCTATACGCTTCCCGCCAGCGCCACGGGTTACAGCATCTCGAACGTCAATGTCTTTGCACAGTGGAGAGACACCGGCCGCTCGGAAACCACGATAAGCAATATCGCGTATTCCACGATCAGCGCCAACGACATTCATTCCCATCGCCGGGACCAGCGCGGATTACCAGAATGGCAACCAGAATGAGGTCAGTTACTCGGCCACCGGCGGCGCGATGGCCGCCAGCGTCTATGCGATTCAGTTCAACTTCGGATCTCAGGAAAACGGTTACGTCGGCTACACCGAACTTGAAGTGCTCGGCAGCCCCTCCGGCGGCGGCAGCAACGTTCTGCCCACGAGCACTGCGCTGGCAATCGCCGCCGGTTCCACGCTGGATCTCAACGGCGTGAACCAGCAGGTCGCGTCGCTGTCGGACTACGCTCCTGGTTCCGGTGGAACCGTCACCAACAGCGGCAGCACGAAAGCCACGCTGGACATCGCCGGGGCCACGAGCACGACCTTCAGCGGCACGATCCAGGACGGGACCGGCGGCGTCGGCCTGACTTTGAGCAGCGGCACGCTGGTCCTCTCTGGCACGAACACCTATACCGGCAGCACAACCGTTGAAGCCGGCACGCTCGTCTTGACGAACCCCAGCGCCCTGGCCGACGGGTCGAGCTTGACCGTCGGCAATTGGCCTTCGGCGGCGGGCGGGGCGGCGGCTGTCGGCTCCGCCGCGATCACCGCGGTGCCCGAACCGGGGACGCTGGCGTTGTTTGTCACCGGGCTGGTCATCGGATTCGGTGTTTGGTGCGGGAGGAAAAGAAGTTAGGAGCTAGGAGCCAAACCACGGCCCGTTTCCCCGGCCGTCGCGGCAGGCTTTCCCGAGCTTGGATCTGCCGCGGCAGCCGGTCTTTTCTTGGCTGGCCGTCTGATTGTCTCATTAAGCCATCCCTCTTTCGGTGTTCCGATCAAAGGACCCATTTTTCGGAACGACGTCAGCCCGCTAACCTGCGGCGGTCACCCCCACCGCCGCGTCGAAGCCGCATGGCCGGCGTCAAAAAGTCAGGAAACCTTCGGTTTTTCTTGACCGGTAGGCAATTTGACACGCGTGACTGACTTTCGAGACAAAACCACTTCGAGATTGCCCTCCCACCCGACACCGCCTGGCCCGGCAACCAGGCACGGTCGCCCTTGTGGATGCCCCAGTTGCGTCGGCCGTTCAGCCGCCGGATTATGGCGCGGTCGTCGACACCGGCCTGCCCGACCTTCACGGTTCCGAGGTCGGCGTGGCACGTTGAAGATTGCAGTACATCACGGTGGGATTGCAATTGTTGGCCCCCATGGGTACGTTACCATGCACAATGTCATGAATCAGATGTCGGGAGTCAAATCATGACCGAGAGCGCCGGCCGTGCGCCGATTTGGGTGCGAGTACTGTTCGTTGCCGTTGCACTGGCAGCGTGGTTTGCAACACAGCGGCTGATCGGGCAGCGCGAAGCCCAGCCGGGCGCCATCTACGACAGCGTTCACGTGTGGCTCGAAGTTCCCCATCAATATCTGCAGGAACATCCCGCGGCAGCGAGCGGACTGTTGATTGTCAGTTCAGCGGTGATTGACTCGCTCGGGATATTTCTCTTGCTGCGGTCCATTCTGGGGCCGACAGTCCGTCCGTTTCTGGGGCTGTTGATCCTGTTCGCGATGCGGCAAATCTGTCAATTGTTGTGCGCGCTCGAGCCCCCTCACGGCATGATCTGGTATGACCCAGGCTTTCCTACTCTGCTGGTAACTTATGGCGTGGCGACCGATTTCTTCTTTTCGGGCCACACGGGGTTGGCCGTGTTGGGAGCGGTCGAGCTGGTGCGGATGGGAACGTCACCCCAGGGAAAACGCCGCTGGCTTGCCCTGGGCATCGCGATCGCCGTCTTCGAGGCCACCACCGTACTCGTTCTCCGGGCTCATTACACGATGGACGTCTTTACCGGCGCCGTTGTTGCCCGTTACGCCTCAATACTTGCCGCGCGTATCAGCCCCCCCTGCGACCGATTCCTGGGACAACTTTCCCATCGCCAGGCGGACAATTCCTCCCGGGTCGCAGGGTCCTGACCGCCTAGCCCACGCCCGTCACGAGTTTCTTGCCGCGGCTTGGGCCCGTTCGACGACCCTGGTCCGCAGGACCTTGTAGTCGGTCTTGCCCGTGCCGAGGACCGGAATGGCGTCGAGGCGGACGACGTTGTCCAGGCGCATCACTCCACGGAATCCGGCCTCGCTGAGCACGGCGTTCGCCTGGCGGAGAGCGAGATCCTGGGTTGTGAACAGCACGATCCAGCGGCCTTCCGGGGTTTCAATCCCTTCGACCGCCACTTGCGGCCCGTTCTCCGTGGGCGGGTGAAGCCGGGCCAACGGCTCTTCCAAGGCGGGCAGGGAGATCATTTCCCCACCGGCCTTGAGGAACCGCTTCAGCCGGCCCCGGGAAATGAATGAACCCCTCGTCGTCCAACTGGACCAGGTCGCCGGTATAGTACCAGCGATGCCCGTTGACTGTAAGGAACGGATCGGGCCCGTCATATGCAAGGTAGCCGCGAAAGACGGAAGGGCCCCGGACCAGCAAGATGCCGGTCGAGCCGGCCGGCAATGGCTGCTTGGACTCGGGATCCACGACACAGACTTGCACGTTGGCCACCGGGATTCCGACGGTCCCGGCCTTGGTCCGGCCGATGTGGTTTGCGGCGACCATCGGCGAACACTCGGTAATCCCGTAGCCTTCGAGGATCGTGGCCCCGGGGGCCAATTCGGCGCCGCGGGCAAAGATCGTCTCCGGGCACTTCTCCGCGCCCGTGACGATGATGCGAAGCGATCGCAGGTCGTCCGGCGTGGCGGCGGAGAAGATGTAGCCCAGGAACGTAGGCGTGGTAAGCAGGAGCGTCGGCCGGTAGCCGACGATGGCGCGTACCAACCCGGGCGCGTCGGTGGGGTCCGGGTGGCAGACGAGCCGAATCCCGCCCAGCAGCGGAGCAATCATATTCCCCGTCATGCCGAAGCTGTGGAAGGGGGGCAGGCAGGCCAGCATGGTATCGCCGTGGGTCGCGGCCACGGCGAGCAGCCCGTCCCGCGCGTTCGTGATCAGGTTCCGGTGGCTCAACGGAACCGCCTTGGGCGCGCTCTCCGATCCGGACGTGAACAGGACCACGGCCGGGTCGTCGGCGTCGACACGCGGCAAGGCTCGGAGAAAGCGATGCGGAGCCACGTACGTTGCCAGGAGCGTGGCCAGAGCCTCGGCCTTGCCGACCCTGCCTCGCAGGTCTTCGAGGAATACGTACTCGGCGCCGGGGACTTCGATCCCCAGCCGGTCGATCAGCTTTTGCGACGTAATCACGTGTGTCACTTGGAGCTTTCCCACGGCGTGCGCGAGTGCGGCCGGACCGGTGGTCCAGTTGAGCATCACGGGGAGCTTTCCGGCCATGTGCAGACTGAGAAAGACGATATCGACCGCCACGGAGGCCGGCAGCATCACGCCGATCGCGTCCCCGGGAATGTCCCGGATTCGTTTGCTCAACAGCCGCGTGCCGACCAGCAACTTACGATAGGTCTGCACTCCGGAGAGCCGGTCTGCCACGGCAACGTCGCCGGGATGCGTCAGCGCGCGGCGCACGAAAGCCTCGGCGAGAGTCTCGGCCAGGATCTTCGCCGGCTGGGAGTCACTCGGGGGGCGGTTCCAGGCTTCTGGCACTGGGACCGGCGCGCCCGACGAAGCGGGAAGCAGCCCTTCGGCCAAGGCCCAAAGCTCGCCCAGCGTCTCGGCCACCCGGTCGGACCGAAACCCAAAGCGGTCTTCGATCCGCAACGCGGTGTCCATGCGGTCGAGGCTGTCCAGGCCAATCGCATTCAGGGTGGTCTCGGGCCGGTTCTCGTCTTCCTCCAACGGGCGGCCCAGGTGCTCCTCGACGATCTCGTTGACCTGCTGGATCGTGGCCTGCTTGATCTTCTCGAACTCCAACGGTCCGGTGCCCTGAAACTCGCGGAACTGGTGCGACCGCGGACCGAAGAGGAAGTGGTAGGGGACGAACGTGGGCGTTTCCGGACCGCCCCGGTTGTACCAGGCTTCCAGGTAGGGATTGAGCTTCTCGCGGCTTAACTCGGGCAAATCGGATCGGCGGACGACCTCGACCGTCATCGTCACCGTGCGCCGCGGCGCGAAAAAGATCAGATTGGCCATCGTCCAGAGCACGCCGCGCAGCCCGGTGCGCCCACGTCGGGCCGCTTGCCCAAGGGGGCCACGCTGAACGAACTCCCCCACAATCCCCGCGTGCGGATCAGGACCAGGTTGACCTGCGGTGAGCGCTCGAGGATCTCCGCCACGGACCGAGCCGGGCCAATTTCTTCAATTCCCCGTTCCTGGATGTGGCCGGCCGGGTAGATCAGGAAGTTCCCGCCCTGCTCCAAGCCGCCGACGACCGCATCGATCATCGCCAAGGTCTGCTCCCGGGCGTTACGGCTCTGTGCGCCCAGGTCGGGGACTTCGAGTGCTTCGACCAGCCGCATCATGGGATACAGTATCGCCCTGCGGTACATTCCCTCGTACACGATCGGCCGGATCGGTGCGTGCAGCCGGATATGGCTCAGCAGCAAGGGCGGATCAATGTAGGCCGGATGGTTCGGCATCACCAGGGTCGGCCCGTGCAGATCGCGGAGCTTCTCCAGCCCGACCACCTCCACGCGATACCGCAGCCGGGTCAGCAATCGGACGAGCCACCAATAACATGCCTGAAGCAGCCGCAGCATGATTGCCTCCATGGTTGTTTCGGAGCCGCAGTCGGTCGAGAGGCCCCCAGCCCAAGTCGAATGCTCGGGCACGGTCTCTAGGTCATGGGCGACGATTGGCCTTCAGTATAACGCCGTGTCCGAGATTGGTGGAGGCGAGTCTTTGGCAGATATTCCCTATTTCGACTGCGCTTGGATGCGCTCCGAACAGCAGTATTTCCCCATGGATTACAAGAGTCGATCATGACATTCCAGTTGGCGGGCCCGTACGCGGTTCAGGATCGACTCCCCCGAACGGTCCTGATCCCAGACACTCCCTCCAGAGTGATGGTTCGGGCGTCAACTGCCGCCTTGGGAATGTTTACCGTCCATCGCAACTTCGATTACCAAAGCGATCCGACAATCTGGCAGGACACGGTCGCCAAAGTGCCGCACGATCCCCGCGCCCATTACAACCTCGGCGCCACTCTGGCAGGCCGCGGCCAGGTCGAAGAGGCCATCGCCCAGTACCAGAAAGCCGTGGAAATCAAGCCCGACTATGCCGCCGCTCGCCGAAATCTCGAAAGCATCCGGGCCAGCCGAAAATGAACCCTGAAGGTCTACCCGCCGAACGGTGAGATGCTTGACACGGGCTTCACCGGCTGTCACAATGTGCCTGAACTGTCAGCCGGCCGCTTCCCGATCCCCGCGTTTTGCGCCGGGCGAAGAAGCTGGCCCGGTCCCACCCTGAACAACATCCCGCCAACCCCTGAGGTCTGCCATGAAGAAGTGCGTATCGTGGTGCGTTCTTGCCGTTTCCCTGCTGGTTGTGTCGTCCAACGTGCCCCAGGCCCGGGCCGACGTCACGCTGCCCAAGGTGATCGGCAGCCACATGGTATTGCAGCGCGACCGGCCACTGCCGATCTGGGGCTGGGCCGCGCCCGGCGAACAGGTCACCGTCACGCTCGACGAGGCGACGGCCGCCGCGACGGCCGACTCCGAGGGCAACTGGAAGGTCGTGCTCCCTGCCATGAAACGCGATGGCAAGGCCCACCACATGACGGTCAGCGGCAAGAACAAGATCGAGCTGGAGGACGTCCTTATCGGCGAGGTCTGGATCGGCTCCGGGCAGTCGAACATGGAGTTCAACCTGGCAGGCAGCACGGGAGGCAAGGAGGCGATCGCCGCCGCCACCGACGCGCAGATTCGCTTGCTCCAGGTGGATAAGGTCCAGGCTCCCCAAGCGGCCAACGACGTGCACTCTCCGGGCTGGAAGGTCTGCTCGCCACAGACCGTGCCCGGCTTCTCCGCGGTCCTGTACTTCTTCGGCCGGCGCTTGCACCAGGATCTCGACGTGCCCGTGGGCCTGATCAATAGCTCCTGGGGCGGCTCCGCCATCGAGCCGTGGACCGTCAAGGGCGCCAGCGGCGGCGGCATGTACAACGGCATGATCGCCCCCGTGAAGCCGTTTGCCATCCGCGGCGCGATCTGGTATCAGGGCGAATCCAATGTCGGCAACGGCCTGGCATACGCCGAGCGGATGAAGGCCCTGATCGAGGGCTGGCGGCACGTCTGGGGCTACGACTTCCCCTTCTATTTCGTCGAGATCGCGCCCTTTGCGGGCTACGGACCCGGCGCCTTGCCGCCGCTCTGGGAAGCCCAGGCGGCCAGCCTCAAGATACCGCAGACGGGCATGGCGGTCACGACCGACCTGGTTCACAACATCGGCGACATCCATCCGATCAACAAGATCGACGTGGGCAACCGCCTGGCCTTGTGGGCCTTGGCCAAGGACTACGGCAAGAAAGACCTCGTCTACTCCGGCCCGCTGTACAAGTCGATGCAGGTCGATGGCGGCAAGATCCGGCTCTCCTTCGCCCACATCGGCAGCGGGCTGAAGTCGCGCGACGGCAAGCCGCTGGCCGAGTTCGAGGTCGCCGGCGCGGACGGCAAGTTCGTGCCGGCCGAAGCCGCGATCGACGGCGACACGGTAGTCGTCCAGGCCAAAGAGGTTGCCTCGCCCACCCAGGCCCGCTTCGGCTGGCGGAATGTGGCGGATCCGAACCTGGTCAACAAGGAGGGCCTGCCCGCCTCGCCGTTCCACGCCAATAACTGGCGGGGCGGCACGGGCGAGTGAGGGTTGCTATTATGAGAAACTTGCTAATGAGTTGTTGCCGGGCGGCGACCGGGTGTCGACCTACCTGTTTCGCACGATTACCACCGATAAAGCCTCGCAGGCTACCGCCGGCCTCGGCAGCGACGATGGGTTGGAGGTCTGGCTCAACGGCAAGAAGCTGCTCTTGAAAAACGTAGCCCGCGGCGTCTCGCCTAACGACGACACCCTGGTCCTCGATCTGCCGCCAGGCGAGAATCCGTAGTTGTAGGTTCTACGCGAAAAAGCGACCGCGCTGATAATTTCAGCGCCTTGTTGATTCTCGTCTGGCCGTGGTCCAAAGAATGGATTACGTTATCGCCATTATCCCTCGCGCGTTGCAGCTTGCGCCAAAGCGAACGACCCCAGCTCTGTACCGATTGCAGCTTTCGTAATGCGAGGGTATCGGCGGGCGCTCCAGCGAGATCCAAGCCATTGCCTGCTCCATTGCTTTGGCGTACCTGGCAGTCCTGTGGGTGGCCGGTTCGCAAGAAGGCGGGATGAAATAAAGGGCATCTTCCATGTCGTCTGAAAGCAGCTTGCCGGAATTGAGCCGACATTCGTTCTCTCGAAACGCATATTTGATTTTGACGATGCTGATTCAGGGGGTGGCATTCGGCGTCTTCGTGTACTCCCTGACCGTTCTTCAGTCGCATGCCCTGGACCGTTGGCCGTTCCTCGTGACCGAGTTTTTCACAGTCGTCATCATCACCTTCGGCCATCTCACGGTAGCCCGTGAAATGGCTTGGGACATGGATTTGCTCGATGTGCTTCTCCCTTTCTTGATCGGTCTCTTGGAATGCTTGCCCATGCTGCTGCTGGGAAGAGTGCAGAACGATGCGATGTGGTGGTTCGTCTGCTTCCTTGGCCTCATGAACGCGAGCTTTGCCAATCTTATGAATGCGCGGATGAAGACACCCCAGACGATCAAACTGCCGTTAGTGCGGAGAAGGACGATTCTCACTCTTGCTCATCCCTTCCTTTTGATGTTCGCCATCTTCGCGTGCTATTTCGAGTGGCATGTCGAACTCGTCGGAACACTTTTCATGGTGGAACAAATTGGGATTGCCGCCAGCCTCTATTTCTTGGACTTGAGGACCCGACGCAGTTCCATACAGTCCAATGACGACGCTCACCCCGCATGAGTAATACAGGCTGGCAGCAGCGTTTGCAGACGGCTGATTCGCGGCTACGTTCGCCGTCGGGACCCGTAGCATCCGATCTCGACCGCCTTCTTCCAATTTCGGGCATCGTTTATGTATTGCATTTTTACCGATGGCTGCTGATTCGACCAGCACTCCCTCCCCGATAGGCGGTGGCTATTTGAAGGCGGTGCGACGGGCGTCACTGGGAATCGGTGGTTGCCCAAGAAAGCGAAGAAGCCCGCACTCAAGAGGCAGGCTTCTTCTACGAACGTTTTTGCGAGGTAGAGGTGGTACGCCGACCTCGGTCACCTGCTGCCCATGTTTTATATCGAGCAAGCGGTGGAACCCGGTGTATCGGCCCTTCCTCGTAGCTGATCAGCTACTTGAAATGTAGCATCAGACCGCAGAATACGCAAGCAGATTTCCGCCAGAATTCGCGGATTCGGCAGGGATGGTCTGCTTTCGGGACGCGGACGGCGATTGAATTGAAGATTGGTCGGCTGATTGATCTGATGGTGGGCCGTATTCCATCCTGTGGATGCCTGCTGCCATGAATTCCGGGAACGCATGACTTGAGTCGTGCGTTCTTTCGGTTCTTTGACCGCGCTGGACGGACTTTCCTGCCAGATCAAGCGAGACGGCAAGGCACGCGTCGATCTTCTGCATCGATTCCGTTGGCAAAGGCCGATCACACGATCGACTCGGTCGGTGAGAATGGTTGCCAAGTTGGTAAACCCGTAATGGACCAGCACGATATCTCCGCGACGCAGCATCACTTCCGATGCTCCTCATCATGATCGAAGTCTTCGATTCCAGGCGATTCCCGATCGTCCTTCCATGCTGCCTCGTCCCCCGGTCAGTCGGAACGATTCTTCCGGCCAACCACCCCTGCCAAGAAACGCCGAATGCCGTAAAGTCCTATACGTATGGGCTTTACGGCATTCCGGACTGTTCTCAATTCAAAGCGGAGGGCACGGGATTCGAACCCGCAACCGGTTTCCCGGCACCACATTTCCAGTGTGGCCGCTAGCCATTCGCTTACCCTCCGAAGTCGTTGTCTTGTATATGTTTACGTCTTATCTTTTCATAGACGCTTGACTTTATAGACGATTCTACCTGGTGGCCGACAACTACTTGGCGGGCGTGAAACCGCCCGAAACCAAAGTATAGCTGACGGGTGGAACTACGGCAACGACCGTGAAACTGACGTGGGACAAGGCAACGAAATGGCGGGGCAAGGTCTATCGTCGCCGTAAGCTCTATTTGGCGAAGGGCAAGAACAAGGCGAATATAAAGCCTACCAGCTAGGGCTGTGTAGCCCCCAAGACCCTAAGAGGTATAAGATGCCTTTCGACTCGGTCGCCTCCACCTTACTTGACGATCATCACGGCCGTATGGCAATGTTCACTCACGCGGTCTGTCGTGCTGCCAAGAAAGAACCGTGCGATGCGAGAGTGCCCTTGGCGACCCAGGACGATCAGGTTGACCTCCTCATTCTCCGCAAAGCGAAGAATTTCTTCCGCCGCATGGCCGTGAACCACCACTGACCGCAGGGTGACGCCGCGACTCTTCGCGTACTCAACGGCCGCCTCTGCGATCTTACGAAAAAACTCATCGGCACTCTGGCGAATCTCATCGACCTCATCCACCATCGCCACGACTTCGGGCAACTCAGCCACGCTAAGGGAGATCAGGTCGGCTTGGTAATGTGCGGCCAGATCGACGGCGGTCGCCAGCGCCTTCTCGCTGCTGGGCGAACCGTCGATGGCTACGAGGATTCTCTGGAACATGGTAACCTCACTTGGTATTTGTACGAGAAGTTTCTGGACGGGATTCCAAAGTTACGGGCGATTCGATCTGGGGCTTGAACCAGGTCTGGGCAATCATCGTCGGCACGACGGCGCTGCCAATCACTACGGTAACCAGGATCGAGTATTGTTCTGGGCTGATATAGCCGTGGTCCAGTCCGAACAGGGCGCTGATGGTGCCGAAGGTCAGGCCCGTGGACATCAGAAGCGTGGTGTAGTTTCCATTCCGCACTCCAAATCCGAAAAGGCGAGTCAAGGGCCAAACGCCGACTACCTTGGTCGCCATCTTGACCACCAGGAGAACAACGACCAGCCCCAGGCCGGCCCACAGTGCGGTCAGGTGGACTTTCATGCTCGCATTGAGGAAATAGAAGGGGGTGAGCAAGGCGAAAACGGTGGTCCGCAATCGACGGACGGTATCGCGGTGGCGTGCAAAGACGCCTGCCAGTCCCAAGCCCACAAGATATGCGGGCAACACGGCCTCGCTGTTTGCCAGGGCAGCTAATGCCCCAAGGGCGAACAGTACGAAGAAGATGAACTTGACTCCCGGTTCGCTGACGTGCGATGAAAAGCGGTTGAGGAACCAGGCCACGAACCTCGGGGCAACCCACAGGACGACGACGGCCACCGCGGCGAACACGGCGAGCGTCCAGTTGTAGCTGGCAAAACACGCTCCCAAGGCAACTACGGTGCCGAGGTCGTTGATAAAGCAGGCGGCCAGATAGAGTCAAGACCCTTCGAGGCGAGGGACTACGAAGTGTATCCACCGAGGTTGCACGAACGATTGCTACGGCCACAGCCACAACGTCATCGAGCGAGACACGCTGCGTGTTGAAGATCAAATCATACTGTGCCGGTTGGGTCGCTTTGTCACCAAAGAAGTAACGGGCGAAGCGACTTCGGATGCGGTCTATCTCCGTACATCGGGCCACGGACTCGTCATAGGAACGGTTTTCCAACTGCGACATCCGTTTGGCTCGCCACGGTTTCGGAGCCACGAGCCGCAAGTGAAGTGTGCTGGGTCGCTCGCCCAGCAAGTGCCTTGCACCGCGGCCCACGAGGATCACGTTGCCCCGTTGCGCCGCCTGACGGGCCGCCTCGGTCAGGCCGTGCAGGTACTTCTTGTGAAGCGGGTGCAGGCTGAAGCGGTCGGCCATGGTGATGGTCTTTTCGTCGAGCCGCTCCAATTCGGCGTCTGGCACGTGCTCGACCTCGGCGGCCTGATGGAGCAGTTCGCGATCGAGCAGCTCCCAGCCGAGGGCCTCGGCTAATTCTCGGGCGACTTCGCCGCCACCCGCACCGTATTCGCGGGTTATGGTGATGACGTTCATCTAAGACACTCCGGGCAGGGGTAAAAAACAGGCCCCACCAGGAATCTCTCCTGGTGGGGCCTGGAAACTGTCCAGATTTGCCCTACCAGAAGAAAATCCTCAAGGTAGGGGTCATCAACGTTGGCATGTACGGCCGTCGCGGTTTATGGCGAACCCCATCGCCGCTTAGATTTTACTTTTTTCTAATCTACCGTCAATCCCCCCTTGCGCTCATCCCAATACTGGTTTTCAACCTGGCGGCAGACTCGCCCGGAGTGCTTGGAGATCGGCCACAGCCGATTCAAGCCGGGAAATCTCCGGGGCGACCGTCGCCGAGTCCTCGATTCGACGGCGCCGGGCGGAATCGAGGGCGCGGCGGGTGGTCTGGGTGGCCTGCTGGATACCAGCGTTCAGCGTATCGCGGAAGCCCTGAATGCTTTGCCTCAGATTCTCGTCGGTGCTCGATCGAAGGTCTCCGACGTTGCGAGTCACAAGGTACTCCACCTGTTCCATGATTCGGCGGCGAATGCGGGCGTGACGCAGGCGCTGGGGGAACAATCGGTCGATCCAAGTCTCCGGGATCGAGCCGATCTCGGCGAATTTCCATTGGTGGGTCCGCCAGTACGGCCGGTTGGCTTTGGCCAGCGTGATCTCCTGTTGTTGAGGTTCGAACGGTACGTCGAACAATCGCTCGACGAGGTGGTGGACCGAGGCGATCAGTTCATTCGCCCGGCGGCGGTGAGGCAACAGGGCCTCGCGCAACTCCTGCTCGCAAAGCTGCTGGGCCACGCCGAATTCGCGCTCGAAAAAACCAGGGATGGCCGCCGCAACGGCTTCGCGGGTCGGCTCTTCAGACCACTTTGCGCCGCGCTCGTCCTGGCACGTTCGGACCACCCCCTCCAGGAACTTGAGGCTCTTGGGCAACAGTTGGTTGGCACGTTTCCGGACGGAATTGGCGAGGCGATCTGCGTCCCCGTCCAGCCGATTCATGAATACGATGCGTTGTTCTTCGATCCTGGCCAGGCTTTCCTCGAAGAGCCGGATGCGCTCGTCGAGTTCGGCCGCCGGCATTTGCAGGGAATGCAGGGTGAGCTTCAAGCGGCTCTGCACGTCGGCAAGAATGTCACTCGTTTGCCGGCGGAGCGCGGTATTGAGCACCTCCGTCTTCTCCGTGAGCAGGAAATCGACGATCCGATGTTCGATCTCCGCCATACCGCTGCCTTGCCAGGCGGCGGAATCTTGGTTCTGTCGGGCCGCCAGGCCCAGGCGGGCCGAGGCGCAGAAAATCGGCGGCGGCGCGGCCAGGCCAAGTTGTTGGCACAATACCTGCTGAAGAAAGGTGACGGCGTCACCCTGCTCGTCCGCGTCGAGGTAGTCCACCTTGTTGAGAATGAAGAACACGCGGGCCAGTTTGCGATGGGCCAGCTTGAGGAACTCCATCTCGACCTCGGTGATCGGCGGGTCCGCCGAGACCACGAAAAGGGCCGCATCGCATTGTGGCAGGAAATTGACCGTGGCCTCGGTATTGTGGCGAAAAGTCGAGCCGATGCCCGGCGTGTCGATCAACGCCACGCCTTTCTCCAGCACCGGCGCGGGGTACGTGGCTTCGACCAGTCGGACACCCAACCGGTTATGAGGGTTGGCACTCTCAGTGACAAAGCGTGCCAGGAACTCGGCCAGCGCCTCGGCGTCGGGGTGCCCGTTTGCAGACCTGGAAAACCGCTCCTCCGCCCTGCCGTTGTCGAATTGCACGCGGGCCGAAAGTTGCTCGCCACCGTGCAAGAACGTCGGGATCGAGGTCAACGGCACCACAGACGCGGGCAGCACTGCCGCGCCGAGCAGCGCGTTGACCAACGTGCTCTTGCCGCGCTTGAACTGGCCGATGACGGCCAAGTGACAGCGTTCCTCCCGCAACCGCTGCCGAAGCGCGTCCAGCCGGCCACGGTCGGCCTCGAACTCCGCACCGAGCGTGCCAACCCGCCGACCTGCTTCTTGCAAAAAGGCAGGCAGCGAAACAGCATCCCTAGCATGGGAGATGGTTACCGTTAAGACGCTCGCTTGCATTACAAGCTCCCGCAGGGTGAGGATCTGTGGGAGTTGTCTCGGCAGTCGAGACGCGCAACTCCCGCCCGGTCAAATTTACCAGGCAGGAGTCATCAGCCGCGGCGGGCACCAACCGAAGGTTGGTCAGGCCGCGGCAGTTGAGGGGAACTCCATCCCCTTTGCACAAAGTATATCGCGCCCGCATGGAATATGTCAACCGGGCAACCAGGGCGGAAAAGGCGGAAAAAAAGTTCTTGGCGATTGAAGTTGACACGCAGGCCGTGCCGAAGTACAATTCAGCAAGTGAGGTGATGGAGTTCGCCTTTAATCGCCGCGGGGCTTGCCGGCTTTCGCGGATAATGACCCCTACCGACAAGGTTCTCCCTTGGAAGTAGGGTGTTTTTGTTGAAAAAACCGCCCCTTGGGAGCACCTTGTTCCCAAGGGTTTCTTATTGGTAATGTTCCTTCCGGCAGGGAACGGTTTTTTCTGGAGGACAAAGCGATGCCCCGGATTCTTGTTGCACTGAATAATTCGCGTGGTGGCGAAAAAGCCTTGGAGGCTGCAGTCAGGTTGGCCCAGCAGGACGGCGGCCGGTTGACTGCCGTGACGGTCATGGAACAGACGGGCAACCCCGCCCTGGATCAACTCACGGAGGATGTCAAGGCCCGAACCAAGAGCGGCCTGGAGGAGTTGCTGCAAACCGCGGCCAACTACGCCCGCTCGCGGGGCGTGCGGTTGACGCCGATCCTCCGCGAGGGCCACCCAGCAGAGGCGATCATCCGCTGCGCCGAGGAAGAAAAGGCCACACTGCTGGTCCTTGGCGCCAGCAGCCTGTCCAACGGCGACGTTGGATTGGGCAGCACTGCCGATCAGGTAAGCAACTACTGTCCATGTACCGTGCTGATTGCGCGTAGCGCCGCTTGAGAAAGCGATTGCGCTCGCAGGGAGCCGCACCATGCCTTCCCGGTTCACAACCCTGTTTGTCGATGTCGGCGGGGTGCTGTTGACCCACGCCTGGAGCCACATTGAGCGGCTTCGTGCCGTGGAGCAGTTTGCGTTGGATCGGGAAGCGCTGGACCGACGACACCACTTGGCGTATCCTCTCTACGAAGAGGGCAAACTCAGCTTGGACGAGTATCTGGAGTTCGCGGTCTTCCATGAGAGCCGCTCCTTTTCTCGACAAGACTTCCAGGCGTTTATGTTCAGCCAGTTCGGGGACTGGCCGCAGATGATTGAGTTGATCTCAAAGCTGAAGGCCCGTTACGGCCTGAGGGTCGTGGCCGTCGCCAACGAGGGCTGGGAAATGGCGGTCCATCGGATCGAGAAGTTTTCCTTGAAGACGTTCGTGGACTTCTTCATTTTTTCGTGCTTCGTCCGCTGTCGGAAGCCGGACCCGGCGATTTACCGGTTGGCTTTGGACATCGCGCAGGTGCCGCCGCAGGCAGTTTTCTGTATTGAAGACCAGCCCATGTTCGTAGAGGCCGCAAAGAGCCTGGGGATTCACGCATTTCAGCACTTGAGCTACAAGTTCACGCGGGGTTGGCTGGGCGAAGAGGGGCTGTCCCCGGGAGGATAATCCGCCGCTTGACCAAGGAGTGACAAGGGCTATAATACAACGTGGCGATGGGGTTCGCCTCCAAACGCCGCCCAGACGGGCGGATGATGACCCCTACCGACAAGGTTTTTCCTTGGGTAGGAGATTTCTTTTGAAGGACCACCCTTGGGAGCGCCTTGTTCCCAAGGGTTTACTGTTTCTTGTTGGTCCTGTTCCTCATCGGGAAACCGGCTGTTTTGGAGGATGAAAAGATGTCTCGAATTCTCGTCGCACTAGACAATTCGCGTGGTAGTGAAAAAGTCCTGGATTCAGCGGTCAAGTTGGCTCAGCAGGAAGGCAGCCGTATTACGGCGGTAGCCGTTTTGGAACAAAGGGGCCATCCGCCGCTCGATCAACTTTCGGGGAGTGCCAAGGCCCAGGTCCGGCAACGCTTGGAAGAGCTACTTCAGGCCGCCGCCAATTTTGCCCAGTCGCGGGGCGTGCTGTTGACCCCGCTTCTCCGCGAGGGGCACCCGGCCGATACCATCATCTCGTGCGTCGAAGAAATGCAGGCCAACTTCGTCGTGCTCGGGGCCCAAAACGGTATGGATCTTCAATCCGGTTTGAGCGATACGGCCGATCAGGTCAGCAGCCATTGTCCCTGCGCCGTGCTTATTGTCAAATAGACTTCCATCTCAAAAAACACCAAGGTGTAGCCCATATGACTCATCCATGGCATGATGTGACGCCGGGCGAGAATTTACCGACCGAGTTCGCCGCGGTGATTGAAATCCCGATGGGATCGTCGGTCAAATACGAACTGGACCAGCCAACCGGCTTGCTGCGAGTGAATCGCATCCTTTATTCGGCCGTCTACTATCCGGCCAATTATGGTTTGATTCCCCAGACCATGGCCGAAGACGACGATCCGCTCAACGTCTTGGTGCTTTGTCAAGAGTCGGTCGTTCCGCTCACGAAGATCGCTGCGCGAACGATCGGCCTGATGACGATGCTCGATCATGGCAAGCGGGACCATAAGATTTTGGCTGTCAGTATCGACGATCCGATCTATAGCGTTTACCACGACGCGCACCAGTTGCCGCCGCCCCGGCTGGCCATGCTCAGGCGATTTTTCCAGGACTATAAGGCTTTGGAAGGAAAGGCCGTCGAGGTGGACGACTTTCAACCGGCGGCGGATGCGTTGCCGATCATCGAATCTGCTTTGCAGCGCTACGCTGAGCAGCGCCGCAGCGGCTTTCCCCGTCGCAGCGCTTGTCAATATGGTAGTTGACTACGAACACAATCGGCCGGATTTCGACCACGTGAACGGCCAGATTGTCGAAACCGGCGCGCCAGAGTTGGCCGTCCAGTTTCACAAGCACGGCTACGATCGATTGCGAACCTTGGACGCGATGTTATGAGACTGCTGATTCTTTCGGACATCCACGGAAACTGGCCGGCCTTGGAGGCGGTGCTGGCAGCCGAGCCGGAGTACGATGCCGTGGTCTCTTGCGGCGATGTCGTTGATTATGGGCCGCAGCCCGTCGAATGCCTCCGCTGGCTAATGGTCCATGCCGGCCACGTCGTCCGCGGAAACCATGACAATGCCCTGGGCTTCGGAGTCGATTGCCGGTGCATGGGCGGCTTCCGCGCATATTCCGTGGCCACACGGGCTTGGCACCGCACGCTGCTGAGCGAGCAAGACCACGAGTTTCTGCGTCGAATGCCTACCCTTGATTGGTTCGAATGGGAAGGACGGCATTTCCGCATGGCGCACGCAACGCCGCAAGGCGACATGTTCGCGTACCTCGATATGGACCAATGGGACAATCACGTGGGCGGGATTGATGCCGATTTCGTTCTCTTGGGACATACCCACGTGCAAGGCATGCGAACGATTGACAAGATCACGGTGGTCAATCCGGGCAGCGTAGGCTTCGCGCGCGACCATCCCGGCAGAGCCTGCTACGCCGTTTTCGACGACGGGCGGATAGAATTGACACAGATACCCTATGCGGTCGGACGCACGGCGGCGCTGCTCCGCGAGGCGCCGCTATCCAATCGTGTCATTGAGGGCCTGATCGGCGTCTTGGGCCACGAGGGCTAAGCGCGCAACCTTGTTCTCGGTCGATAGGAGGTGACAATTTCCAGTGCCTTTTCGCAGCATCCTCTTTGACGAATCCGGGATCGGCACGGTTGCCAATGGCCGGGAAGCGCCCGAATGCTTCACCGACCTGAATCTTGACCAGATTGTCGCCTCGATCACGGCCGGCCGCGAAGAATACGACCTGAAGCCCTTCTTCTACACCCCGTTGAGCCGCGTCGAGGCGATCCATTATCGCCACGGCATACTGCACGACCTTGAGAACGAGGCGCTGCTGGGGCACGTGCGTTCGTTCGCGCAAGAGATGCGGGCGATGCGAGAACATCTTGCCCAGTCCGACAAGCTCGACTGCCAGCACCAGAAAGAGCGGTGGTTCCTGGAAGCCGTGGATATTTATTGCAACGCGGTGGGCTGTCTGACCCATGATTTGAAACTTGCAGACCCGCTATCACGCGGCTTCCAAGCCCTGCGCGAATACCTGGCGCGCTACGTGAATTCGGCGGCGTTCACGTCCCTGCTTGCCGAAACGCACAAGCTGAAGGCCGATCTCGCGGCCGTCCGATATTGCCTCCACATCAAGAGCGGCCGCGTCCGGGTCAGCCGATATGGTTCGGAAGCTGACTATGCCGCGGACGTGTTGCGCACATTCGACAAGTTCGCGCAAGGCGCGGCGAAAGAGTATAGCTTCAAATTCTACGCGGGACCGGACACCAACCACGTCGAAGCGGCCGTGCTGAAAATGGTGGCGCGCTTGTATCCTAAGGTCTTCTCGTCGCTGGAGCAATACTGCCAACGTCATCGCGCCTACCTCGACGACACGATCGCCCGCTTTGACCGGGAAGTGCAGTTCTACGTCGCTTGCATCGAGCACATCGAACGATTCGAACCGGCCGGGCTGCCTTTCTGCTATCCGGCCGTCAGCGGCCGGTCCAAGGAAGTCTGCGGCCGTGAGGTATTTGACCTTGCCCTGGCCGACAAGCTCGCCAAGGAAGACGCAGCGGTGGTGACCAACGACTTCTTTCTCAAGGACCCGGAACGCATATTGGTCGTGTCCGGAGCGAACCAGGGCGGGAAAACGACCTTCGCCCGCACTCTTGGACAGATCCACTGGCTGGCGCGCATCGGCTGTCCCGTGCCGGGCAGGGAGGCAAGGCTTTTTCTCTGCGACCGACTGTTTACCCACTTTGAGAGGGAGGAAGACCTGCGGAACCTGAGCGGCAAACTGGAGGACGATTTGCTGAGGATTCACGGGATTCTTCAGCAGGCAACGCCCAACAGCATCCTGATCATGAATGAATGCTTCGCGTCCACGACGCTCAGCGACGCGCTGTTTCTCAGCAAACAGCTCCTCGGGCTGATCATACAGCGCGATATGCTCTGCGTGTCCGTGACGTTCCTCGACGAGTTGGCGTCGCTCAGCGAGTCTACCGTAAGCATGGTCAGCACAGTAGATGCCCAGACTCCGGCCCTGCGGACATTCAAGATCGTGAGAAAGCCTGCCGACGGGCTGGCCTACGCCGTGGCGATCGCGGAGAAGTACCGCCTCACCTACCAGAGCATCAAGGAGCGCATCGCGCGATGAAGTCTTATCTCATGCACAGAGACCGGGATTTCGGTCCGCAATGGCGCCCGCCGCCGCACGAGGCGGCGCTGGTGCAGGATCTTGAGCTGAACACGCTGCTGGGCGCGATGGCCGCGGGGGACAAGTTCCTACTCGAAGTGGCGCAGAAGGCGGTCTGGACGGGCCTCGATGAACCGCAGGCAATCCTCTATCGCCAGCGTGTCCTTGCCGACTGCCTGGATCACCCTGACATCGTCAGGGAGATGTACGCCATTGCCGTGGAGGCGCTCCAACGCGAGAAGGGAATATGGGGTGTGCTCTCTCCCCGAGACCCCGAAGGCATCCTGCATCGGTCAATCGAAGTGCTCGAAAAATGTTCGGACCTGCTAAAGCGACTGAGGCACATTGCCGACGCTCGTCGGGCTGAATTCCGTTCCGAAGGCTTCACAAGGCTTTTTGCCATGTTCGCCAAGGAGCTTGACGACGAGTTCTTGCGCAGCGTCGATGACCATGTGCGAGAGCTTAACTTTCGAGACGGCGTGCTATCCAGCGCTGGACTCGATCAAGGCAATAAGGGCGCCCGGCACGTGCTTCACCGGATCAACATCGGCCAGGGCTGGCTGGAGCGGCTCGTAAACTGGGCAAGCGAGCAGATTCTTCCCGACCGTTCCGGTTTCGTCTATCAGGTTGACCCGCGCGATGATGCCGGCTTCCGGGCCTTGGGGGAAATGAGAAGCCGGGGAATCGGTGTTGTCGCCCGAGCACTCGCACAGTCCACCGATCATATCCTGGATTTCTTCAGCATGCTGCGATTGGAGTTGGGGTTTTATGTCGGCTGCTTGAACCTGCGTGATCGCCTCGTTGGCAAAGGCGAGCCGATTTGCTTTCCAGTGCCCATGCCCGCGGGCAAAGCCATGCTCTCCGCGCGGGGGCTATACGATCCCTGCCTGAGTTTGTGCGTAAAGGAAAGAGTCGTCGGCAACGATGTGAGCGCTGACGATAAGTTGCTCGTGATGATTACCGGCGCTAACCAAGGCGGCAAATCAACGTTCCTGCGAAGCATGGGCCTTGGCCAACTGATGATGCAGTGCGGCATGTTCGTGCCGGCCCAGTCTTTCCGCGCCAATCTCTGCGACGGCGTCTTTACGCACTTCAAGCGCGAAGAAGACGCCGGCATGAAAAGCGGGAAACTCGATGAAGAGCTAAGCAGAATGAGCTCTATCGTGGACAACCTGTCTCCCAACAGCATTGTTCTGCTGAACGAGTCGTTCGCGTCGACCAACGAGAGGGAAGGCGCGGAGATCGCCAGGCAAATTGTCCGGGCCCTGTTGGAAAGAGGCATCAAGGTGTGCTACGTGACCCACCTGTTCGATTTGGCGCAAGGGTTTTCTCACGCCAAGCTGGACACCGCCCTGTTCCTCCGCGCCGAGAGGCTGGCCGACGGGCGGCGAACGTTTCGACTCGTCGAAGGCGAACCCTTGCCGACGAGCTATGCCGAAGACTTGTATCGGCGGATTTTCGGCACGGTCCCCGTTCGACGCCGTGACGGCAGCGCCTCGGGCGCCAGGCCGTAGACCAAGGAGACGCCCATGGGGTACAAACTCGAAGTCGAGAGCGACGGGAACTTGGGAATCTACTCCAAGTCCAAGGGTCCTCAGCCTGAAATATGGATCGGGAACATCTTGGAACCGGAGTCCATCAATCCCGTGCTTGCTTTGGGAACCCCCCTCGGCATCCTCGGAATCCAAAAAATCCTCGATTTGTTCAAGAAGTGGAAGGCCGGACGCCACTCTGGCGGCGGTAAACGGCAACCTTCGGCTCGGGCGGAGAAATGCCGTGTACCTACTCGGAGGTGGCGGAACGCGTATCGCGACGGGAAGTGAGCATCCCTGCTTCTGGTGTCGTATTCCGGATTTGATTCGTGTCATATCGAGCCTTGAGTCGACCAAGCGCCGCAGAGCCGCCTGTGGCCGGCAAGATGAATCAAGGCGCGAAGGTACGCCTCAGCCTCATCGCCGGTCAGCAAGGCCGATCGGATGGCCTCGTGCTTGATCGCATAGCTTCGCATGTCTTCCGCAAGCTGATCGAACTGCCGCACTGCCTCGCCGAGCAGGAATCGCGCGAGATCGGCCGGCGGCGGCGCGGCCAGCAGCGCAGCCAGGTGCCGAAGACAGACACCGTGTCCGCGGGCGTAGACGTCTCGGCCGGCCGGCTCGGCAAGGAATTGGGACAATCGGGCGATATGCTCCTGTTCTTCGGACTGCAGCAAACGGCAGACCTCGCAGCCTGGGGGGCTCGGCACGAGCGACGCCACCGCGCCGGCCGCTTCCGAGGCCGCATCCAAAAGCCCCGACAGAGCGGCCGACACTCGCTCTAGTAACTTCGGGTAGCCGAGGCTGAGTCCCTGTGGCGAGGCAAGCGCGGCAAGCTGCCAGGTGTGCAGCGGGCAGAAACCCCATTGGTCCGCAAAGACTCGCTGGATCGCCTCGTCGGCAGACAGCTTGTATTGAAACTTGCGATGGAACTCGAACGCAACATCCATCAAGCACTTACATACCGGACAACCCCACGCTTGAAGGTCGCCCGGCAGATCGCGCTCCTCACCGGCCGCCGGTTGAGGTTCGGTTTCAGTCAAAGGTGGCACCGGAGCGACCACCACCGCGGATCCCTGATCCAGGGCCTTCAGCCCGGCCGAATCGTGACGGAGTATGGCGTCTCGCAGCGCACTGAGCGACTGCTGAATGTCGGCAATCTCACGCCGCGACCTGCAAGCGGGTGCCCCGGCCGAGTCCGTACTTCCCAGACCAGCGAGTTCCATCAACTCACGGCAAGCAGCCGCTCGCGGTTCATCACCGGCGCGACGGAAATGCGAATCCAAGCGACGCACGACGCCGGCAATCGCCTGCTTGGCCCTGGTATACTTCCGAAGATCGCTCCAGTCCGGCGGGTTTTCAGGACCGGATGGGATGCTCTCGGGCGTCTTCATGGCGCCACCACTTCCTTTCGTTCAAGGCCCGCCTGCTCCAATTCCTTCAGGTCGCGGATCAGGTCTGCTGCGTCCGATGCCGTGTTCGGTTCTACGGTTGCAGTCATCCGGCGCAATTGCTCTCGGAATACCTCTACCTGCGCCTGGTACGGCTCAGCGACTGCGAGAATCGACGACTCCAACCAGGCTCGAAGCTGCCCGTTGTACAACCTGACCGTTTGCCGGACTGAATCGGCCAACTGCGTGTCCACTGCCCGCCGCGCCGCCCAGTGAGCCATTTTGGGCACGAAGGTGGTCCAGCCGGGAATCGAACAGTTGTATTTCCCCAGTAGCGATGAGAGATCGATGACGGGCAACCCGCCCAGCGGGGCATGGCGGATGGCAGCCGCGTCGGCCTTTGCCAACGGCGCGGTCTTCTCCAAGGCTTCCAAGACACGGCCCAAGGTCTTCTGGAGTCCGGTCACGACATCTCGTGCCATCTGGCCGATCTGGACCAACGACTCCTGGACTACCTGTGTCACCGACCCATCGTGCTCATCACGCGGAGCGTGATGAGTACGATTCTTGCGGGCGGACTGCACGACGGCATTCGCCGCATCCTGGAGAATGATTTCCACCAGCGCTGCATCGTCCGCCGACCAATCCCGACGGCGGATCTGTGCCTGCTGAATAACGGTATCCGCTTCGTCCAGGAGGCCCTCCACGGTCTTCAACTGCCTGCCGTCGCCGCCGACCGACGCTGTCCCCTGTCGCTTGGCCAGCAGCGTTTGCAACACGGCCATCACCGACTCTCCCAGCCGCGCAATCTTTCGGTGCAACGATTCTTCCGTGAGCGTCCGCTGTCGCTCCCACAGTGGTTCGATCTCTTGCTCGAACCAGCGATCGAGCAGAGCCTCATCCTTCCCCAACGTGCTGACCGGATGGACCGCCACGTCCAAGTTGAGTTCCTGCCGAAGTTGGTCTCGGATGTACTGCAAAACTCGCTGCCGGTCCTCGGTAGTGAGCAGGTCGGCCTTGCTCAGGAGCACCTGGGCCGGGATTCCAGCCTCGTAGAGGTCGCGCAGCAAGGAAAGGTCTTCCTGGTTCAGGGTCGAGCCGGCGTCGATCAGCACCACGCTCAAGTCGCACCGAGGCAGATAGGCAAACGTCTCCGCACTGCCGCTGGTGGCCAGCGAGCCGATGCCCGGCGTATCCACCAGGACCACTCCCTCCCGAAGCCGCCGGGAAGGAATTTCCACAGTGATCCCCGTCACGTGCTTGTGGTTGCCGCGGTTCTTCTCCTCCGAGGCATACTCGGCCAATTCCTTGGGATCGATACTGCGGGGACTAAACTCGGCAAAGTAGATTACGACGCGAGGCAGGGCGCCCTCCGGGTCACCTCGCACCAGCCGCGTCGGGACCGACGTCACGGGCGTGACCCCGACCGGGAGCACGTCCCCCCCGGCAATGTGGTTCAAGAGCGTGGACTTGCCCGAGCTGACCCGCCCGAAGACCGCGATTTCAAACTGCGGAAATTCGAGGCGTTGGACGATCGCGTCCAGGTTCGGGCGGAACTCGACGAGTTGCCACCGCATCACGATCTGGTCCAAGAGGCGAAGCATGGCGACGTTGCCGGGGGCGGCCTGCAAGCGGGCGAGCCGCTCGGGAAGATCGTGGCCGAGCCGCTCGCGCAGGTATGCCATGACCCGATCCAGCAGCCGATCCAGCTCCTGCTGCATGCTCAGCACCTCTTGGCAGCCGGCATCGTCCAACTCGCCGTAACCGCCCAGTCGCTGCGGCGCCACTTCGGCCACGGCGATGCTCAGGTCAATCATGCTCGTCTGCAAGGACCAGCGGAGGCTGACGCGATCCACCGTAATGGGAATCCCATGCTTTTGCAGACAGGTCACCATCGTGCTGCGGATGCGGGCGAAGTAATCCTCCATGACCTTGGCTTCGGCAGGCGATAGGTCATGGACATGCCGGTCGAGCGGAGACGGCCGCTTAGCCTGAGCGAGCAAGGGTTCCATCTCGTTCAGGCGGCTTTCCATGTACAGACACGTGGAAAGCAGGGCGTTCTTGTGCAGTGGGGTCAGCATGGTAAAGCATCAACGAAAAAAGCCCTCGGGAATGTTCCCGAGGGCTTTGGTATACGCTCAGCCCCTACCCAAGGGAATTCCCTTCTGATAGGGGTCATCATCCGCAAACACCGCCCGGGCACGATGTACCCATGGTTGGCGGTGGTCAGGCGGCATATTTCGGCGAACCCCATCGCCGCAATTCTATTTGAATTATGGGACTGGCGAGGCGCAAAGTCAATCCCATTCTTCACTTCCAGAGTAATCTTAGGTCACCCGCAATCAGCCGTTCGCATCTGCAAACAGTGCCCGCAGGCAAATCTGCGACCACATCTCGAAATCATCGAGATGGGAAAGGATTTCTTGAACGGGGCGGAAGCTGCCGTCTACAATCTCGGCCTCTCTCGCCACCACGGCCGGCCGCTCGACATCAAAGATATGAACGATTCCCAGGTGGACTTGACCTACGGCGGTTTCGTCGTCGTTGATGAGGCCGATACATTGTTCGCGGTACGGCGTTTGAATGGCGACTTCCTCGGCCAGCTCCCGGGCCATGCCCTCCGCGTACGCATCGCCGATCCCACTGGACGCACAATCCTTCACCGAGATGTGGCCACCGATGCCGATGCTCCGTCTGCCGCGGAGCCGCGACTCGTATTGCTTCATACCGCGGGTGTATTGGAAAATCGTCTCGCACCCTGCGCCGTCGCCATGGCAGAAGAGGACATAGGGAATGAGTTGCTTATACGAAGGATCGTTCTCCACTTCATGCCGAGGACGATAACTGGTATGCGCCGGATGAAGAAGAACACTTACGAAGCGTTCCACCTCACTGGTGAAACCCTGGAAGTGTCCCAGGCGGTGCAACAGTTCAGTCTGGACAACAAGTACGCGCTCACTGCTAATCTCGGACACAAGAACCTCCGTCATCGCCCGAATCGGGCAGCCTTGCCCAACTCGGCTTCGATTTCCAAGAGGCGGTTGTACTTGGCGATCCGTTCGCTGCGGCAGGCCGAGCCGGTCTTGATCTGGCCGCCGCCCATCGCCACGGCGAAGTCGGCCAAGAAGGCATCTTCGGTTTCGCCAGAACGGTGCGACACCACGTAGCCCCAACCCGCCTTGCGGCACATCTCGATGGCTTCGATGGTTTCGGTCACCGAGCCGATTTGGTTGAGCTTGATGAGGACGGCGTTGGTGGACTTCTCTTTGATACCCCTGGCGATGAACTTCGTGTTGGTCACGTAGTTGTCGTCACCGACAATCTGAATTTTGTCGCCCAAGGTGGCCGTGTGTTCACGGAACCCGTCCCAGTCGTTTTCCGCCAGACCGTCCTCGATGGAGACAATCGGGTATTTTTCCACCCACGTCTTGTAGAGGGCCGTCATCTGCGTGCTGGTCTTCTTTCCCTGGCCCGACTTGGCCAGGTTGTAGGCACCATCCTCATAGAAAGAACTGGCGGCCGGGTCCAGGGCGATGGCGATGTCTTTGCCGGCAACATAGCCCGCCGCCTTGATGGCCTCGATGATGACTTCGCAGGCTTCGTCATTGCTCTTGAGGTTGGGGGCAAAGCCACCTTCGTCACCTACACTGGTAGCATAAGCTTTCTTGTGAAGAATGCCTTTCAGCGTATGAAAAGTCTCGGCTCCGTAGCGAAGGGCCTCTGCAAAACTCCCCGCTCCCACGGGCATGACCATGAACTCTTGGAAGTCCACGCTGTTATCGGCGTGCTTTCCACCGTTGAGAATGTTCATCATCGGCACAGGAAGCCGTACCGCTCCCGTCCCGCCGAGGTAGGCATAGAGTGGAAGATCGGCGGCAATCGCTGTGGCTCGGGCAACCGCCATCGAAACACCGAGGATCGCGTTTGCCCCGAGCTTGCTTTTCGTAGGCGTCCCATCGAGGTCGATCATAAGGCGGTCGATCTCGGCCTGCTTCGCCGAGTCCATGCCGACGAGCTTCGCGGCTATCTTCTCGTTCACGTTGGCGACGGCCTTGAGAACACCCTTGCCCCCATACCGCTTCTTGTCGCCGTCCCGCAACTCCAGCGCCTCGTTCTCGCCTGTCGAAGCCCCGGACGGCACCGAAGCCGAAGCCGAAACCCCGTTGTCGAGGGTGACATGAACTCTTACAGTCGGGTTACCCCGAGAATCGAGAATCTCCAAAGCACGAACCGCAATAATTTTTCTTCCCATGTGGTCAGTTCCTTTCAATCCCTTGTGCGTCGTAATCAGGTGCAACAAAAAAGCTCCTCGGCCTTACCCGTAGGAGCTTGCGATTCGACGCCAACTCCTACCCGGCAATCTCTGCCTCGGTAGGAGTCATCAGCCAGATACATGGCGGTTTTGGGGGACTCCATCCCCGTTCATCTGCATAAGCCTAACCGCTTTCCATCTGACCTGCAATATGGGGACGATCACCGTGAGGATAACGACAACCGGTCGGTCACTGCGAGCCAGCCGGGCACCGGCCACGGTTGCCAGGGCGGAAACAAGCAAGAGGTAATGCCAGCGGCCGTACGGAATTCGTTCGTATGCCATATCGGTACTGGAAACGTCGGCTTGGCAGGCCCGGCGTCTTTCGTGTACGATCTTGGAGGAGGACAACATGACGGGTTCCACATTGTTCCACATTTTGCTGGTTTTGATCGGTTTCGCGCAAGCCATGGCGCCAAGCGGCCAGGCTGGGGAAATCGCCGGGGAAAGGGCAGGGGGGGAACCGCGAGGCAGCCCGTCATCGGCCGCAAGCGGCGGAGCACCGGCACAGCAAACCAACGCCCCGCACGCCGCTCTCAGCCCGGCCGCGGCCGCGCCGGCTGCCGTCACGATCTCGTCGCTGCCCAAGTTGCGCAGCGGCATCCCCGCCTATCCCCCGCCTTTCATGGCCGTGGCCCGCACGCCCTATCGCATTGGCCGGCTGGCAGGAAAGGCCATCGACATCCAGACCGATTCCGGCTATCCGGGCGGGTTCTCCGGTTTTGTCGATACGGCTGCCGGGTCGATCGGCTACCCTGGATACCGGAATTTCACGAACCTCGACATCGCCTATGACGCCGACAAGCTATGCCTGCTGGTCTGCATGCCCTACCCGTTCGGACGCAAGACGCGGGCCGGCGCCAGCGGGCCGGCGGCCGATCTGTTCTCGGACGATGTTTTCGAAGTGCTAATCGACCCGCGCGACGACCAGGGGCGATCGAGAGGCCCGATCTACCGAATCGTCGGCAATGCGGCCGGGGTGTGCAAACTCGACCGGGATTTTCCCCAAGTCGGCCAGCCCCACCAGCCGTGGCAGGCCGAGGCGCGGTACGGCAGCATGATGTGGGACCCGATGGGAAGCTGGATGGCGGCCGTGCAGATCCCGCTGAAAGACCTCGGCGGCCCGCCGCAAGACGGCGACACGTGGGGCTTCCAGATGGCCCTCCGCTACGCGGACCCGAAGATTACCGCCGTGCTCTCGCCGAGCGACGACTTTGCCGATCGTTCGCGCTTCGCCCGCGTCAGGTTCGACGCTGCCAGGCGGGCCAACTATCGCTGCCATTGGCTGAGTGACGAGGAGATCAAGAAGGGCACGTTCTGCGTCAGCGGCATTTTCAGCAACGGGGCGAACGAGCCGGCGCCGATGACGGGGCGCGTGACGCTCTACAAAGGCGATAAGGAAATCGGCAGCGGGAAGTTCGCCCACGATGCCAAGCCGCTTTCCAAGTACGACGGCGACATGGAACCGTGCCGCTTTCCGAGCCGCCCGGCGACCGCCACCGAGCGTGACACCGTGGCCCGATTGGTAGTTGTCGATCAACAGGCCCACAGGATCGTCTACGATCAGTTCTTTCCCTACTGGACCCCCGCGCCGGGCGAACGCGATTGGCTCAAGCAGCGTTTCGCCAAGGAGTTCACGTTCCATGTCGGGCCCTATCCGTCGTGCGGTGTGTTCGACTATGCGATCGATTGCCAGACGCTCAAGGAGGCCTTGCCGGCGGCTGCACGGGTTCTGGTGACGGTCAGTTCGTTTAACCCGGACGGGGCACCTGCGGAGCGGGTCGCGGCGACGGCGGCAGCGGCGGTGAAAGAACTGGCGCGGCACGATCGCACACTGCCGAAGGACGGAAAGCTGGCCGGGACCATCCAGAGCGGGCCAATGACCGATGGCACGAACTACGACGTTGCCGCCCAAATCATCGCCAAGGACGGCACTGTCATCAGCACGAAGAAAGAGACCTTCACGCGGCGGGTCATGCCTTTCGAGAATGCGCCGCAGGCCGGAATGAGCGATCTGGTCCCGACCCCATTCACGCCGCCGGCCGTTCGAGGCAACGCCGTCTCGTGCGTGGGACGAGTCTACACGCACGGCCCGGCCGGCCTTCTGGAAGGCCTCGTCGCCGCCGGACAAGAACTGCTCGCCGCGCCGGCCACGCTGCAAGTAAGAATCGGCGGAGCAAAGGCCGTCGCGCTCGTTGGCAATGAGCCCAGGCTCAAGGCGCGGGGCAGAGGGCAGATCGACTACCAGCAGACATTCACCGGCCGTGGACTCCGGATGGTAGTGGATGGCGTTTTCGATTATGACGGTTTTTACCGGTTCTCGGCCCTGCTCGCGCCGGTCGCCGGGCCGGTGGACCTCAGCGAGTGCTACTTGGAATTGCCGTTGCGCCGGGCCCGCGCCACGCTCATGGAATCGCCGGTGGAGTGGATGTGGAAGGATGGGGAGAAGTGCTGCGGTTTCCTGGATGCGCGGCAAGGCCGGCTTTGGGACTCCAGGCGTTTTCCCTATGCCGTACGGCAGCGGAAGGACAACATGCCGCCGTTTTGCTGGGTCGGAGACGACGATCGCGGCGTCTGTTTCTCGTGCGCCTCCGAGGAAGGCATGCACAACGACGATGCCCTGCCGGCCGCCGCGGTCGACCGGGAAGGTGAGCGGGTCGTTTTTCGCGCCTGGTTCGTCAATAAACGGCTGCAGTTCGACCGGGCACGAAAATTCGAGTTCGCCCTACAGGCCAGCCCCTTCAAGCCGCTCGACCCGGGCCATCGCCTCTGGCGTTGCGGCGTTTCCCGCAACGAGTGCTGCTACGGCAGCCGGGGACGATACTTTCACACCGGCTGGGGCATCGGCTACTACTGGCCGACCTACGGGCGGTTCCTCGATCTGGCGAAGAACGCCGCGGCGATTCGCCGCGTGCGGGAGGGCGGATACGATTTTATCGCGGCCTCCGCCTCGTCCTGCTCGGAATGCGGCGGCACGCCGGAATACAAGCAGTTCTGGCGCGAATGGGGGAGCGAGCTGGGCTGGGACAAAATGTCGCTGGGACCCTTGCCGGACTGGATGGAAAAGCACATGAAGGACTCCGGCCTGCCCTACGACCGCTATGTGGCCGTGGAGAGCGCGTCCAATAGCTGTCCCAGCAACGTCGCTTACCGCGCCTGGTGGTTCGATCAGGTCGCCAGGCATTGCCAGACGAGCATGATCTACCAGGACAACCCGCCCTACGGCTACTTCTATCAGCCTTCGATCGGCTACGGCTACACCCGCGACGACGGCGTGCAGGAACCAAGCTGCGCCACCTGGGCGGCGCGCAACTTCATGCGGCGGGCCCTGCACATCGCCGTGGAAAGCGGGACCGACAACCCGGCGCCCGGCGTCTACCCCAATGTCTGCGGTTCTGCCCAGCCGGGCCGCAGCTTCTGCTTCCGCGGCCTCACCGGCGAATACCTGGAATCGGACCGCATCCCGCTGGGCACGTTGCGGGTCTGGCTCTCCAAACAGTGGGGCATGAACATCGACTGGCTGATGCAGGAGCCCAACGCCGGCGCTACGCTGAAATACTGGCGCGCACTGTGCAGCCGCTTGTTCCTGCTGGACGTTACCTCCTTCGTGCGCAACGATTCGGCCGATCAGGCGAATTGCTGGCTCGCGGCGCTCGACCTCTTCCGGCTCGACGATCCGACGCTGGTCTGGCATCCCTACTTCCGCAATCCGACCTTGAAATCGACACTCCGCCCGACGACGCTGGTCTCGGCGTATACGGCCAAGGGCCGCGCGCTGCTGGTCGTTTCGAACCAGGGAGCGGACGAGGTCGTGGAAAGCGTGCAGGTCACGGACCTGGAGAAATACGGGGCTGGCGGCGTGCAACACTATTACGATGCGGAAACCGGGGAAGAGATCGAGATCGCCGCGGGAGGGGCGATCCGCCTCCATATTCCGGGCAACGACTATCGCCTCGTGCTGGGCTTCGCCAAGCCGTGGCCCTTCGCCGTGAAGCACGTCCTGGGGCTGGACGACCTGCCCGCGCAGTTGTCGCTGGATCCGCGGCGGACGGTCACCGCCTTGTGCAAGCAGCTCCTTGTCGCCCCCAAGCTCGTGCCGGTCGAAGGCGGGCACCGTCTGACGGAAATCTGGTTGCGGAAAACCGTCGCCCAGCTCCAGGACGATCCGGCCGACTTCGTCTATCTCGATCGGGCGGCTTGCGCCGGCATCGATCTCGGCGACAAGCATGTCCAGACCGCTTTGCTGTACAATAAGCGGCGCGAAGTGCTGCTGGTGGTTTACCTGAATCCCACGGATACCGATCGGCTGCTCAAAGGCAACGCGCGGGAGGCGCTGAACAAGAAGGTTGGCCGCAGTGGCTTCGCCTACGTGTTGGACCCGATCCGCGGCGCCTCGCAATGGAACGTGATCGATCTCCCCGCTGGCGGCGGCAAATTGGAAGTCTTCTATGCGGATGCCAAGGACTACAGCGGTCTCCGCTGCGGCCCGTTTGCCCACGGGACCATGTGGAGCAACCTCCGCAAGGCGCTGGAAGCAGCGCACTAATCCGTTGTGCTGCCACGACTTCCGTAACGAAATGGGGTTGAAAACCAAACGGACTTCGGTCTGGCGTGTCTATGGATTGCAGGCTGTCCATTGGCTTGCTATGTTAGGTTTTCCGTCGCGCCATATTCTCAAGATAATCGGGCCGTGCGCAACCGAAGAGAACGGAGTGCGCGCCCGCCGGAGGACAGAGGTCAGAGAACAGGGGGCGGAGGATAGAAACTATAGAGCAGGGCTGGGCCCTAGCCGGTGTCGGCAAAAAGAGTTTAGATCCTGCGGAGCAGTGACATGGTGCACCGGAATTCGGACCGTGATGGCTTGGCTGCGACCGACCCGAATTGTCGGGCGGCCTGTGCAATGGACATAGCACAAGATCAGATTCGTGATCCCAACAATGGCGGGAAGGACAAGCTCGTCGATTACTGGAAAGCCGCCGTGGAGTCCCCCGACGAGCGAATCTCGGAGCTGCCGCTCCTAACGGAAACAGAGACCCGTCAATTGTTAGTCGAGTGGAATGCCACCGACCGGGAGTACCCCGAGCAGCGGTGCCTCCATGAGTTGTTCGAGGCCCAGGCCGAGCAGACGCCCGATGCCGTGGCGATCGTCTTCGGCGACAAGCAATTGAGTTACCGTCGTTTGAACGAACGCGCCAACAGGTTGGCACACCACTTGCGCGAACTGGGAGTGGGGCGGGAAACACTCGTGGGGGTTTGCCTGGAACGATCGCTCGATATGGTGGTAGGCGTGCTGGCGGTTCTGAAAGCGGGCGGGGCGTATGTGCCCCTGGATCCGCGATACCCGCTCGATCGGCTGGGTTTCATCTTGAGCGATTCCAAGGCGCCGGTGCTATTGACCCAGCAGTCGCTTTTGGCAGACCTGCCGCAAAACGAAGCAAGTGCAATGAAAATCGTATGCCTGGATGCCAAGTGGCGCCGCACGTTGCGGCAGGTGGATACGAATCCATCGCCAATCACCGGGCCCGAGAACCTCGCCTATGTCATTTACACCTCCGGATCGACGGGAAGGCCGAAGGGGGTGGCGATCGAGCACCGTGCCTTGGTCAACTTCCTCGTCTCGATGCGGCGTGAGCCTGGACTTGAGCCGAGCGACGTGCTCCTGAGCGTGACAACGCTTTCGTTCGATATCGCCGGTTTGGAAATCTACCTGCCGCTTCTCGTCGGCGCGAAGGTTATCATTGCCGACCAGGAGACGGCTTCCAACGGTCAGCGGCTTGCCGCCGCGCTTTCCGAGACTGGGGCGACTGTGCTGCAAGCCACGCCCGTGACGTGGCGAATGCTGCTGCAAGCCGAGTGGGGGCGCGATAGGCGACTGAAGATCATGGTCGGCGGTGAAGCGCTCGACAGGGATCTGGCCACCGCGCTCGTCAAGAGAGGAGGCCAGGTATGGAACATGTACGGCCCGACCGAGACCACGGTCTGGTCCACCGTTTGGCAGGTACCCGATGAGTTCAAAACGATTGCCATTGGCCACCCTATCGCCAACACCCGAGTCTACGTGCTCGACCAACGGCTGCAACCGGTTCCCGTAGGTGTGCCGGGGGAGTTGCACATTGGTGGGGTCTCGCTGGCACGCGGTTACCTAGGTCGCCCCGATCTCACCAACGAGAAGTTCATTTCCGATCCTTTCTCCGCCGAGGCGGGCGCCCGTATGTACAAGACGGGAGACCTGGTTCGCTGGCTTCCTGATGGAAATATCGAATACCTCGGTTGGCTTGACCACCAGGTGAAGGTACGAGGCTTTCGCATCGAATTGGGGGAAATCGAGGCCGTGTTGAGGGAGCACCCCGCGGTGCGCGAGACAGTGGTCGTGGCACGAGAAGATGCCTCGGGAGAAAAAAGCCTGGTGGCCTACTTGGTGCCGCACGCCATGCAGCAACCTACGCTGGGCGACCTCCGTGCCCATGTGCGGCAGAAGTTGCCCAACTACATGGTGCCGTCAGCGTTCGTGTTGTTGGAAAGTCTCCCGATTACCCCCAACGGAAAGGTCGATCGGCGGGCGTTGCCGTCCCCCGAAGAACGGCGGCTTCAAACGGCGCACGAGTACGAAGCGCCTCGCACTCCACTGCAGAGAGATTTGGCTGCGATCTGGGCCGAGGTCCTCCGCCTGGATCGCGTCGGCATTCATGACAATTTCTTCGAGCTGGGCGGGCATTCGCTGTTGGCGACGCGCTTGGTCGCGGCCATCGAAAAGAGAATGAAAAAACCGCTTGAGTTGGCCACCATCTTCTGCGCGCGACGATTGCAGCGCTGGCCAGCTACCTCGATATGCAAGGCGCGACAAAACGCGACTTGCTTGAGACGCTTCAGGCCGCCGGCAAACAGCCCACGACAATCTGGGTCGGGTCGGTGGGACCGGTCCAGGCCCTGCGCGAGCATGTCCTGCCCGAACATCCACTCTATTGGTGCAAGCTGGAGCATGTGGACGGACGACGCATCCGTTACACGAGCATCGAGTCCCTCGCTGCCCACTACCGGTGCAAGATCTTAGAAAAGAAACTCGAAGGGTCCATCGTGCTGATCGGCTACTCATTCAGTGGTCCTGTGGCGTTCGAGCTTGCCCGCCAATTGGGCGAGCATGAGAAAGGACCGATCATGCTGTTCCTGGTAGAACCCAGCGTGCCGGGGACTGTGCGCGGCGCAGGTTCTGCCGGAGTCAACGAATCGTTCCGCTCAAGAATCGCCCGCCATGTCGGCAAACTCCCGTCGTTCACGATGCGGGAGAGCGTATCCTATGCTTTCAAGAAGACGAAGGCCTTCCTGCTCATGAAGACCAAGGTCGTTTGGAGTGAGATTACGCAAGAGTTGCAGCGGTCCTTCTGCAAGGTCATCCTGTGGATGGGTTGGCGGGTACCGGTCGGTATGCGGTGGACTTACGTCCAGAAACTTTACTGGAACGCAATCCGGGATTATGCCCCGCAGCGCTTCCCCGGAAAGATGGTCCTTGTTGAACGGGAAACCCACCCTGCCAGTTCACGGGCCTATTGGGAGGAGCTAGTCGCCGGCGGAGTCACCCTCCACACGACTCGTTCGCCAAGCCATTTCGAGCTGGAATCTCCCCAGGGCGCAAGGCCCTGGGCGGAAATCCTGGGTCGCTATCTGGAACTCGATTCCGTCATGAATTCAAGCCATTCGTTGGATCCCCCTTCGTGAACGTCGTAACCAATGTCGATGCGAAACGGCCGCCGGCGGATTCAACGATTCCAACGCGAAAGCAGATTCCTGGCCGGCAACGAATCGCCAACCCGGCAGCTCCTTTGACCGATCTACCTCCATGCAGGAATTGATTCTCGAACACGGGCGGGCCGACCGCCAGTACTGGCGTGACCTGTGGCGCTACCGCGCGCTGTTCTACATCCTCGCCTGGCGCGACATCTCCGTCCGCTACAAGCAGACGGCCATCGGCGTGGCGTGGGCGTTGATCCAGCCGCTGTTGACCATGCTCATCATGACCGTGATCTTCAGCAAGGTGGCCGGTTTGCCGGCGGAAGGCGCGGCGCCCTACTCGCTCATGGTCTTTGCGGCCATGCTTCCGTGGCAGTTCTTCTCCACAGCGCTGGCCAATGCCAGCCAGAGCGTAGTGAGCAACGCAAACCTCATTTCGAAGGTCTACTTTCCACGGATGATCGTCCCGGCCAGCGGAGTCATCACCAGCTTTGTCGATTTCCTGATTTCCCTGCTGATCCTGGCCGGAATGATGGTTTGGAACCAGTACTCGCCCGACTGGCGGATCTTGACGTTGCCCTTGTTCATGGTCCTGGCCTTCCTGGCAGCCTTCGGTCCAGGGCTTTGGATCACTGCCATGAACGTCAAGTACCGCGACTTCCGCTATGTAATCCCCTTCATCGTCCAGATCGGTCTCTATGTGTCGCCGGTCGCCTACAGCAGTTCGCTGATCCGCCAGCGCTTCGGCGATACGGCCTTTACCATTTACTCGCTCAATCCCATGGTTGGCGTGATCGACGGCTTCCGCTGGGCCATCCTCAGGGGCGAGGTGCACATTTACTGGCCGGGCTTCCTGCTTTCCACGCTGCTCGTTCTGCTTTTACTGGTCCTCGGAATCAGGTATTTTCGCAAAACCGAAAAGACCTTCGCCGACATAATATAGCAGAGATCGGAGGTCGGATCGTGAAAACAAGTTCGGCGAAGGAGTTGGACGTTTGCAAAAAGAGATAAGTATGATCAATAATCCCGCTCCGTTCCTGACTCACCAGTCCTGACCTCGGACCTTCGACCTCAATGTGGTCCCCCATCATCCGCGTCGCAAACCTCGGCAAGAAGTATGTCCTCGACACGAAAGGTATTATCGGCAAGCCGTACCGCCGTTTGAGCGAGGATCTGGTCGAGGCGATCAAGCGGCCCTTTTGCAAAGCCGGCCCATCCGCCAATGGCAGGCTGAAGAAAGAGGAGTTCTGGGCGCTGCACAACGTCTCGTTCGAAGTCGGCGCGGGCGAGGTCATTGGCATTATCGGGCGTAACGGCGCGGGGAAGTCTACGCTGCTGAAGGTCCTCAGCCGCATCACCGAGCCCAGCCAGGGCCGCGTTTGCCTGAGTGGCCGCGTGGCCAGCCTGCTGGAGGTCGGCACGGGCTTTCACCCCGAACTGACCGGGCGGGAGAACATTTTTCTCAACGGCGCGGTCCTTGGCATGACGGGCGCGGAGGTGCGGCGGAAGTTCGACGAGATCGTAGCCTTTGCCGAGGCGGAGAAGTTTCTGGAAACTCCGGTCAAGCACTACAGCAGCGGAATGTATATGCGATTGGCGTTCGCAGTGGCAGCGCACTTGCAGCCGGAAATCCTCCTGGTCGACGAGGTGCTGGCGGTTGGCGACGCCCAGTTTCAAAAGAAATGTCTGGGCAAGATGTCGGAAGTGTCGCATGGAGGACGGACGGTTCTGTTCGTCAGTCACAACATGGCCGTTGTGCAGGCGTTGTGCCAGCGAGCGATCTGGCTTGACCACGGTGCATTGGAATTCGACGGCCCCGTCCTGGAGACGATTTCACAATACCTGGGTTCGGCGCCGATCGACGATGAGGGCAAGCGCCGTATTCAGTTCGTCGGCAGCGAAGATCGCGTCAGGCTGCGCGACTTGATCATCAGGTCCCCCGAGTGGTCAGCGACCGGCAAGGTCCCGTGTAACGGGAGAGTAGAGATCTTGCTTCTCCTGGAAGTGCTGGAGAAAGTGCCGTACATGCACTTTGAGCTGCAACTCAGAGACCGTTACGGGGCTAAGAAAACCAGCATTTCGTCGCGCGAACACGCTTGCGCGGATCTCGGGCAAGTGGGAGCCTACGAGATACGCATCGAGATACCCGCATTCCCGGCGACTCCTGGGGTCTACGACTGGTACCTGGAGTTGTGCGGTGATTTGTTCTTCCACGTCCCGTTGGTGAAATACGAGCGATTGTGCCCGTTTGAGGTCCTCGCGCGGAATATGCCGGGAGCGGGCTATCCCTACGAGGCTTACCATGGCGATTATGTCGTGGACGGAACGATCTCCGTGTCGTGCAACGGCTCGCGGATTTAAGTCGAGCAAGAGTCCAGGTTCTCGTTCCGCTTCTCATGTCGTTAGAACCAACCGTCGTTCCTGGGATGGTCTCCACGGTGATCCCTGTCCACAACCGGCCGGCGATGTTGCCCGACGCGGTCGATTGCGTGGTTCGTCAGACGTACCGACCGGTCGAAGTGATCATTGTGGACGACGGCTCAACCGACGAGACGCCAGAGGTCGGGAAGGCACTAGTCAAAGAGCATCCCGAGCAGGTCCAGTATCATCGGCAGTTCAACCAGGGAGCGGGTGCGGCCAGAAACCGGGGATTCACGCGCGCTCGCGGAGAGTATGTAGAGTTCCTGGATTCGGATGATTTGATCGCACCGACCAAGTTCGAGCGTCAAGTGGCCGCGCTCCGTGAACGTCCCGAGTGTGGCGTAGCCTACTGTGTCACTTTGAGACGCCGCCTGACGGGGGCCGAGGTGGTCGCGGCTCGAACCGGCGAGCGGTTCGATCGCATCCTCCCGGAGTTTCTGACCTGCCGCGGTTGGCACACGAATACCCCTCTCTGGCGGCGGACCGTCTGCGAGGCGATCGGCGCATGGGGGCGGTTCCGCGTGATGGAGGATTGGGAGTACGATTGTCGCGCGGGAATCCTCGGAGTGCGTCCGGTGTACTGCCCGGAGCCACTTGCAACTGTCCGGGACCACAGCGGTGACCGCGCCGGCCGCTCCGGAACAGGGCTTAACGCCGAGATGCTCCGGGGCTACTTCGCGGCCCACCGGTCAATCTATGAACGATTGCAGCAGGCCGCTCTGACTGGCGGCGACTACATGCGTCCTTTTTCCCGCCGGCTCTTCCGAATTGCGCGGCTGTGCGGGGCCCGTGGCCTGAAGGTTGAAGCCAGGGAGGCCCTGGAACTCGCGTTGGAAGCCGCGCGGCCGTATGGTCCCGCCTTGGAATTGCGGATGTTTCGTGCTGCCGCTAGATTGATCGGCTGGCAGATGGCCTCACGCCTCAGCGAAGGCGCCCGCAATCTGCTCGGCGGAGTCAGGTGAGAAAATGCCGATCGTATCCGTAGTAATGAGCGTCTTTAATGGCGAACGCGACCTGCGGCAGACCGTGGAAACCATCCTCGGGCAGAGCTTCCGCGATTTCGAGTTCATCATCGTCAACGACGGTTCCCAGGACAGCTCTCGCGAGATCTTGGCGGAATACGAGCGGACAGACGGGCGGGTCCTTGTCATCGAGCAGGACAATTGTGGGATAACGAGGGCCCTGATCCACGGGTGCGCGGAGGCCCGCGGGCAATATATCGCGCGCATAGACGCCGGAGATTCCTCCAAACCGCGCCGCTTGCAGTGCCAAGTCAACTACCTTGACGAACACCCGGAGGTCGCTATCGTAGGCTGCTGGTTTGAAAGACTGGGTCCGGGGGGCGAACTGCTCCAGGTCTGCAAGTTTCCAGACAAAATCGACCAAGCCACTCAGCTCTTCTGGAGCAAGGGGCTCGCACCGGCTCACTCCAGCGCCATGTTTCGGCGGAGCGTTTATGAACAAGTCGGCGGGTATCGAACGGCTTTTCGGTACGCCCAAGACCATGATCTGTTCTACAGAATGGCCGAACGTGCCATGATCGGGTACTATCCCGAGATCCTCCTTGCAATGGTCCTCAATACCACCGGTATTACGGCAACGAGGACGGATGCCCAGCGTAAACTAGGCTTGCTCGCACGGAAGGCCGCCTTGGCGCGACGTTGTGGGGAAAGCGAAGCTGCACTGATCTCCGCAGCCGAACGACTTTCGTTGTTGGGGGACAAGCGCAGCACGCGGCAGCGCAATCGTCTGCAGCGCGTTGCCGATGCGCGCACTGCGTATTTTGTAGGCTCGATGTTGTTGCAGCGCAGCGATCCGGCAGCGCTGCAGTACTTGCGACGTGCGATCGCCCTTCGGCCGTTTCACTGGACGGCATGGTGGAAGTTCGTAGCCGCAAGTTTGCGTCTTTCAAGACGATGAATAACTCACTTTCGGATCAGCAGCGAATGGCAACTGACCCATTTCCAAGCGGGATATGAACGAGTGACCATAAACTGTTTCATTGGAGAGCTTGTTCTGTACCTCTGTAACAGCTTCGTCACGTCGATTCCTTCGCACCATTTGCGGCTCGCTTATTACCGATCGATCATGAGGTTCGAGCTTGCCCGTGGTGTCGCGATTCACATGGGCTGTCGTTTCGATTCGTGGCGAGGTCTGCGCGTTGGCGAGTATTCTGTGATCAACGCGCGGAGTAGACTTGATACCCGTGGCGGCATACAAATCGGCAGCAACGTGTCCATCTCCGAGAGTGTCATTATCTTGACCGCGGACCACGACTTGTGTTCAGTGGAGTTTCCCGGGATTAAACGCGGAGTTGTCATCGGAGACTATGTCTTTATTGGTACCGGTGCCCTGGTCCTCCCCGGCTGTCGCCTGGGATGTGGAGCGGCACTGGGCGCCGGATCGGTCCTCACCAAATCGATTCCCGACTATGAAATCTGGGCGGGATGCCCTGCGCGCCCCATCGGAAAACGGCCGAGCGGACTGTCTTACCAACTAAGTTATCGCAGGTTGTTTCATTAACGATGGGGGTGCGTCCGGCGACTTGCGGCTACGGAGACCACGGGGCACGGCCCTTACGGACTCCGATGAACGAGGTTGCTGAACTGCCAGAATCGGCGGATGCTCCTTAAGTAATGCGAGTCAGTCTGCTCACTCCGCGGTTGCCGCCCGAGGTCTGCGGCCTAGGAGACTACGCCTGCTGTTTGGGCTCCGCCCTCGTCCGCGAATCGGTCCAGGTGCGGTTCATCCATTGTTTTCCGGAAGTGGTGGATTCCGTACGTGTTCCGGGACCGGCTACGCGATGGAATCGTGACCGGGAAGAGTTGGCTGACTGCGTGGCGCGAGAGGTCCCTGACGTGTTGTGGATCAATCTCGTCGTCTGTGGTTACGCCAGTCGAGGCGTGCCCTTTCGTCTCTTGCGGAGCCTTAGGCGACTGCAAAAAGCGGTGCCGTTACTGAAGATTGCCGTATGTTTGCACGAGAGTCACTGCAAACCGGGTCGTTTCCATCTCAAGCACGCCGTACTATCGCTCCTGCAGAAAGCCTGCATCGGCCGGATCTGCAGGTTAGCTGATTTCGTTCTCGTCACGATCCCCTACAACCTCGGAATTGCAGCACAAGAGTACCGGGTTCCGGCGGATCGGATCCATGTCTTGCCAATCGGCTCCAACATCCCGCAGGTAATTCTGACGGAGGAAGAGCGAAACGATCAACGCAAGGCGCGTGGTTGGGGACCGGACGAGATTGTTGCGGTGACGTTCGGGTCACGAATCACCCAGATCGCGGTCCTTCGTCAGTTCTCCGACGCGCTCGCCGCCGCGGCGCGGCAGGGCAAACTGCACCACGTGGTTTCCGTGGGCGGACACTTCTCGGACACACCCCAGCATGCAGAAACCCTGGCGGCGGTTTCCCTTCCGGGAATTGCGAATGGCCACCCTCTCATTCTCGGGCCGCGCGAGCCACACAAAGTGGCTGCCCTCCTCGCGAGTTGCGACATCGGGCTCGTCGCCCCACCGCGTCGGCTCCTGTGCAAGAGCGGCGGCTTTCATGCGATGGCCCTGAACGGCCTCGCCGTGCTCGTGCTGGGCGAGGGGGATCCCGGTTTTGGACTCGGCAAATGTGCAGCATGCCTTTCCCCGAAACAGTTTCTTCAACTGCCGCTGGTTCCAAGCCGACTGCGAGCCTACGGCCGAGAGTTGCAGAGGTTAGCCGAGGCGCAATTCGGCTGGACGACCATTGCCAGGAGGGCGATTGCCATCCTGGGAGGCTCGGCAGCCGAAGTCAGCGGCATTGATGAGATGGCTCGGTGACCAATTCAATGAGCTCAGCCTGCCATTCTCGGGCAGCCTTCGGAACCGCCGCGCCTCAGGGCAAGCAGCGGGGCACACCGTCGTCGGCGTTCATTCCCAACCGCTATCAAGCCGCGTTTGAAGCGGGGGTTTTCTTTGTGTTGTGCGAGGGTCTGTTGCGGCGCCTGCTGCCAGGTGCAGGCGCATACATCTTGTTGTTCAAGTTCGCGTATTTCCCGCTCGTTTATTGCTACTTGATCGCGGTGTTGCCGTGCGCTCGCCAGACGCCGTGGCTTGTCCCAGGCGCGGGGGTTTTCCTGGCTTGGGGCACGTTGATCACCGTCGCCCATCTATGGTGGTATTCGGTCGTGGGACTGGCTGGGTTATTAGTCAACACGGCTTTCGTGCCCGTCGCCTGCTTTGCCGCCCTGCTGTATCGCGACGAGGATGAACTGCGCGGCGTCTTTCTCCGCTTGACATCCTTCGCCGGGCTTGTAGGGACCATGGCCATCTATCAAGCGACCTTGCCCGCGGACCATTGGCTGAACATGTCCGTCGACATGGCGGCGTCGGGTATCCGAGATGGACTCGGGGTACGGGTTCCCGGGACATTTCAGTTCTGCAATGTATTCGGGCAGTATGCCTCGGGCGGACTCATTGCCTGTTGTGGCACGATCTATGCCGCCCGCAACAAGCTCGAAAGCGCATGGGGCATCGGCTGTGGCGCCCTGTTGTATTTGGGCGTCATGGAAAGCGGCAGCCGCATGGGCGCCCTCGGCTCCCTGGCTGTTGTATGCGCCTGTTTGGCCGGCTCCGCCAGGCTGCGGACGCGTGTGGCTGACGCCGCGCTGCTGGGCGTCATCGCCATGGGCCTTGTTTTTCTCTGCTCGCCCTCGTTGCTGTGGTGCGCAGACAGTGCTCACGCCGCTCGCGCAGCAGGTCGCAGTTTCTACGCGGACGATGCTCTGGATCGCATTGGCGGAATGTACTTTTTCGGGATGATGGACGATTCGATAACGATGTCGTCCGGCATCGGTCTTGGCTGGGGGCCGTGCACCATGGGCGTTCCCCAGTACGCACGCAGACTATTTGCCATTGACGTACCGCGACAACCGGGCGATTTCCACATCGAGGGAGGTTACAGTTATCTGCTTACGCAAGCAGGGATCGTCGGGGCCGCACTTTTCTTCTACATGCACGCGATGTTGGTCCGCCTGGCGTTGCGGAGCCATTCGGAATTAGGCTGGTTGGGTTTGGCGGTGGCTGCCTGGTCGATCGTAGGCAATCTCCCCCTCGGCCTCCAGGAAGTGAGCGTACTGGCAATCTTATGGTGGTTCTTGACGGGGATTGCGGTGAGTCATCTTGCTCAATGACAATCGGCACAGCATCGCGCGGGCCAGGCCGGGTGTTCCGTGGTTCCATGTAGAGCCCCATAAAGCATGAAAGCAAGAAAGAAACGTGCCGCGCGGATCCTGCTTCTGATGCCCGGAAGCGGGGCTGGTGGAGGCGGAGGAATCCACCGCGTCGGTTGCAGCTTGATCCGCCTTCTGGGCAAGGAGCGTCACGCGGGAAGGATCGACTATAGGGTCTTGTCTCTCGGTTCGCCGGACGGCAATGCGGAGGATGGCAGCCTTGACAAGACGTTGCGTGAGCGCGCGAAATGGTATGGTGGCCACAGGATCGTCTTCTCGATGGCATCCATGGCGGCGATGGCATTCTGGGCCGACGTCGTGATGATCACGCACATCGGCCTGGCTTCACCCTTGTTCATCCTGCCTCGCACGTTTCGTCCCGCGTCGATCACGTTCATCCATGGCATCGAGGTGTGGCGGCATTTGCGCCTGCGGCACCGGCTGTCGCTTCGTCGTAGCGATTTCGTTGTGGCCAACAGCCAGTTTACGATCCGTAAGGCCGGTGAGCACAACCCCTGGCTGAGGAATGCCCGCACCTGCCACCTGGGAATTCCCCTCGGACCGTCGGCAGCTCCGCGCCAGGTGAAGGAGGCGCTCGGTTTTGCGCCGGGCCGCACGACATTCTCGCCGTCGGCCGATTGGCAAAAGGGCAATGCGAGAAGGGACGCCGCGAATTGTTCGCAGCCATGGAACGGGTCATCGCGGAGGTTCCCGACGCGCGGTTGATCGTCGTGGGAAGCGGCGACGGCGCGGAATCGTACCGGGATGCCGCCCGCCGCTCGCGGGCCGCGGCGAACATCGTCTTCACAGGGTTCCTTCCGGATGAAGTCCTGCGGGGGCTGTACCGTTGCGCAGGGCTGTTCGCGATGCCTGGCCGCCAGGAAGGGTTCGGGCTCGTCTATGCGGAAGCCATGGCGGCGGGCCTGCCTTGCGTGGCGTCCACGTTGGATGCCGCCGGCGAGGTGGTGCTCGACGAGGAAACGGGACTGCTGATCGACCCGTCGGATGAAGATGCAATGGTCGCCGCACTGGTGAGGCTCCTGAAGGACGACGATCAGCGGCAGCGCCTCGGATCGAACGGCAAGAGGCGTTTCGAGGAGAATTTTACCGAGGGAGCTTTCCACGAGCGCATATCGGAAATCATCTCCGAGGCGATCGGCGCGCGGGCCGCGCAGGTGGTAACTTGCGGATTCTGCACGTGATCCACAGCGTCGATCCGTATCAAGGCGGGCCCAGTCATGTGATTCGCGCCGTGGTACGCGAGCAGGTCGCCGTGGGACACGACGTCACGCTGGCCTCCACGATTATTCAGGGCAAGAAAGCTTGGCAGCCCGCCGACGCGTACCGCCAGGGAGTTTTGGAGGAAGAAACCTTCCGAGGCTGTGAACTGAACTTGCTCGACGCGTGGGGACGCCGCAAGCCGTGGTCGACCTATGCGTTTTCGCCGGCCGGCGGCGCCTGGTTCCGACAACGGTTCAATGATCCGCTTCGCTTGCCCGAGCTCGTGCATATCCACGGTGTGTTCAGTCACATCACATCCCTGGCGGCGACCGAGTCGCTGCGCCATGGCGTGCCCTACGTGATTCGGCCGGCCGGCATTCTCGATACACACATGCTTCACTCGGGCAGGGCCTGGTTGAAACGCCTGTTCCTCCAATTCTCCCTCCGCCACCAACTGCAAAAGGCAGCAGCCGTCCATGCCACCTCCGGGCTTGAGGCCGAGGAGCTTGCGCGATGGGCGCCGCAAGAGAGAATCCGCACCGTGCCCCTGGGCGTCGACGTGCAGTGCCGTCCGGCGGGGTCCGCCGGACAGCGGTTTCTGGCCCGGTTCCCGCAGTTGCAGGGCAAGCGAATCGTTCTCTTTGTCGGCAGGATCGCCGCGATAAAACGACCGGAAATGCTCGTTGAAGCGGTTGCGGCTCTCCGGCAAGAGGTTCCCGACATCGCCCTGCTCTTCGTCGGGCACGACGACGGCGGGATGGCGGCAGCCGCGGCAGCCGCGCGAAAGCACCGACTGGAGGGCGTGGTAGTTCACGCCGGCTTCCTTCAGGGCGAGGACAAAGACGGGGCGTTCGCCGCGGCACAACTATTTGCGATGCCTTCGCTTCACGAGAACTTCGGCGTTGCCGTCGTCGAAGCCATGGCGCATGGTCTGCCCGTGCTCATCGCACCCGGTGTCGCTGCGCAAGAGTATGTGCTTGCCAGCGGAGGAGGGTTGGTTGTCGAGGCAACGTCGGCCGCCCTGGCTCATGGAATGCGGCAGGTGCTCGCAGGAAACCCGCAACGAATGGGCCAAGCCGGCCGCCAGTTTGTCGAAAAGAACTTGTCCTGGCCGATAGCCATCGCGCGGATCGACGAGATGTATCGCGAGGCGATCTCCCGTTCGGGACCGATCACCGGCGCCGGACATCGTAAAGGCAACTGATCTCTCATCCGTCTTGCCCGAGGTCTTGACATGCCCGTCTCCATACTGCTCTTGACGTTCAACGAAGAACTTAACCTGCCGCGGTGCTTGGCAGCGATCGCATGGTGCGACGATATCGTGGTGTTGGACTCCTTCAGCACGGATGGGACCGTTGCAACCGCCAACGCGGCGGGCGTGCGGGTCTTTCAGAGAAAGTTCGACAACTTTGCAGGGCAGCGCAACTGGGCATCGGCAACGTTTCCTTCCAGCATGAATGGATCCTCCATCTCGATGCCGACGAGGTCTGTACACGGCAATTGCAAGCCGAAATTGCCGCTCGAATCGGCGATTCCCATTACGATGCCTACCGCGTCCCTTCGAAAACCATCTTCTTCGGCAAGTGGTTGCGTTTCGCCGGCCTTTATCCGTCGTATCAGGTCCGGCTCGGCCGAAATCCGGTCTTCCGCTTCAAGCAGGTCGGTCACGGCCAACGCGAGGATATCGATCCCGCACGAGTCGGGACCTTCAAGCAGCCGTACATCCACTATCCCTCATCCAAGGGGCTGGACGACTGGTTCGCGAAGCACAATCGCTACTCCTCCGACGAGGCAATGGGAGCCGCGGGCCGCGCCGCCACAGATGCCCTTGATCTGTTGGGCCTGGTAACCTGGCGTGATCCGACCAGGCGGCGGCGTGCGATCAAGGCGCTGGCAAATCGATTGCCGCTGCGACCTGCCCTGCGTTTCTTGTATGTGTACCTCGGACGCTTTGGGTTTCTGGACGGTGCAGCCGGTTATCACTACTGCCGTCTGCTGGCGATGTACCAGGCAATGATCGATATGAAAGCCATGGAACTCCGGCGAGCCAGCGCTCAAACACATGACTCCGCCCTCGCTTTCGGCGATCGGCAAGGGGTAGACGGGGGAGTGGACAGGTAATGCCGTAACCATTCCACCCGAACTTGGGATGCGCGCCGGTTCGCGGTTGATTTGGCGACAGGTTGACTTTACCGCGGCTGCAAGCGACAATAAGTCACGCCTGCCGATCCATTCCCGCCTTTTGCGCCTACCTTGAAGGACCCGCCATGAAACGTCGCAGTTTTCTGAAAACGGCGGCCGCCGCCGCTTTGGGTATACAGATCGTCCCCCGCCACGCACTGGGAGGCCCGGCGACCGCGCGGGCGGGGATTCCGCCTCAGCCCATTATCAGTCGAGGCGTGCCGGCGTTTGCGTCGTCGGGCACGGCATCCTACGCGAACAACGCGCATTACTGGAACGAAGGAAAGTGGGCCCCCGACACCGAATGGATCTCGTACACTTCGCCGGCCTGGCTGGCCTACGACCTGGCCGGCGTGCCGGCCCCGAAGCGCTCGAAACTCCTGGTCATCTGGTACGGCGGTGGTTCACGCTACGACTACACGATCGTCGCCGGGGCCACTTACCGTATGCCTGGGCCCTATCTCCTGGAAGGCAATGCCGCTCCGGGCGGCGGCAGCCGCCCGCCTGCCACAGGCTGGGTGCCCCTGGTCACCGGCGACAAACCGCAAGTCTACCATTCACGGCAGCACATCGTTGATTTTGCGGGCTACAACTGGCTGCGCTTCCGTACGCTCGCGGAAAACCCGTTCAATGAGCACGGCGGCAACGTCGGCGTTGCGATCAAACTCAACGTCTACGACGCCGCAGGCGGTATCACCGATGACTGGATCCTGTATGGCGACTCGATTACCGAAGGCGAGGTCCCCACCAATTGCATCGGATCGCTGATTCATGCGAGGCTCCCCAAGTACAATCCCATCTGGGAAGGCGGGGGTATTGGCTTCATGACGGCCCGAGACGGCGCCGAGAAACTGCTGCCCAAGTGGTTGCCCCTCTTTCCGGGCCGATATGTCTGCCTGGCTTACGGCACCAACGACGCGAACCTGGGAAGAGCGGCCGACGAGAGCGACAGCACGAAGTTCTACCAACACTATGAATCGATGGTGAAACAAATCCTGGCCGTGAAGAAGACCCCGGTCATCGGGACCATCATCTGGGCGCGGGACGACGGGTTCCGCGTGAAGAACCTTGAACGGTTCAACACGCAGTTGCAGCGGCTCAAGGCGAAATACACGCAGATTCTCGCCGGGCCCGATCTGTACGGCATATTCAACGGGCACCCCGAATGGTACCGGGATGATCTGCACCCGAACGCCAAGGGCGGCGGCATTTTGCGCCAGGCATGGGCTGAGTGGGCGCTGAAGACGGTCTATGGGCCGGCAGCCGACAAGTAATGCCGGAACCATTCCACCCGAAAGCGGGATGTGCGTCGTTTCGCGGTTGATTTTGCGACAGGTTGACTTTACCGCCGCTGCAAGCGACAATAAGTCACGCCCGCCAATCATTTCCCGCCTCTTGCTCCTTCCTTCAAGGACCCGCCCGCCATGAAACGTCGCAGTTTTCTGAAAACGGCCGCCGCCACCGCTTTGGGTATCCAGATCGTCCCCCGCTACGTACTGGGAGGTAACGGGCAAACGCCGCCCAGCGGAAAGTTGAATCTGGCCTCCATCGGGGTCGGCGGAATGGGTGGGTCCGATATCGGCAGCCTCGCCGCGGGGCCGATCCACATGGTTGCCTTGTGCGACGTGCACGAAGGTAATCGCAATGCCGCTGCCGGCCGTTTCCCCGGGGCCAAGACGTTCGCCGACTGGCGAAAACTGCTGGATGAGTTGGACAAGAATATCGACGCCGTGAGCGTTTCCACTCCGGACCACATGCACGCCCCCATCAGCATGTCGGCTATTCACCGCGGCAAGCACGTCTATTGCCAGAAGCCCATGACGCACACCATCCACGAGGCCCGGCAAATTGCCGCCGCCGCACGGAAGGCCAAGGTCGTCACGCAGATGGGCATTCAGATCCATTCCTCTGTCGAATACCGTATGGCCACCGAGCTGATCCGGGCCGGGGCGATCGGCAAGATCAAAGAGGTCCATTCCTGGTCCGATCGACCCGGCTGGCCGCAGGGCGGCTCGCGGCCCAAAGGGCAAAGCCCGGTGCCCAAGGAATTGAATTGGGACCTCTGGCTGGGCGTGGCGCCCCAGCGGCCGTTCGTCAAGGACGTCTATGTGCCGTTCTCGTGGCGGGGGTACTTGGACTTCGGCTGCGGGGCCTTGGGCGACATGGGCTGCCATATCATCGACCCGCCCTATACGGCCTTGAAGCTCACCAGTCCTCAGCGAATCTGGGTGGAAGGACCCGGCTGCACCGACGACATGCACCCGGCCTGGGAGATCATTCATTACGAATTTCCCGGCACGGAATACACGGCCGGCAAGACGCTGAACTTGACCTGGTACGACGGCCGTCATATGCCCGACGAATCGCTCGTGCCGTTGGCCAAGGACCAGCACCTGCCCGGCAACGGCTCGATCTTTATCGGCGAGAAGGGGAGCATTTTGCTGCCGCACGTGGGCGGGCCGCAATTGCTGCCGCGTGCAGAATTCGTCGGCTACAAGCGTCCCAAGCTTTCCGGCCACGATCACTACGTGCAATGGGTCAACGCCTGTCTCGGCAAGGACGAAGCGTCGGCCGGTTTCGATTTCGCCGGCCCGCTCACCGAGACGGTCCTGTTGGGTGTATTGGCCGCACGCTTTCCCGGCAAGAAGCTGCAATGGGATGCGGCCAGTCTCCAGGTCACGAATTTGCCCGAGGCCAACCAGCACGTGCGATTGACCTATCGCCCGGGCTGGGGGGTTGAAGGGCTGTAAGACCGGATTTCGTAGGATGGACCTCGGGCACATGTACTCATGGTGCCCGAGGTCCATCCTATAGCAATTTGCACCAATTCTCGCGCTACAGCGATTTGGGACCGGATGACTGAGGAACAGATCGGCGAATTGGCGGGGCTGGCCACGGCTGTGCTGTGGACCCTCTCGGCCGTGGCCTGGACCTCGGCCGGGAAGCATATCGGGGCCCTGGCCGTAAGCTTCCTAAGACTGTTGATGGCCGTCGGAATGCTGATGGCCTATGGCCACTATCACCGCGGTTTGGCCTGGCCGTCGGATGCCAGCCCGCGCGTCTGGCAGGTGCTGGGCGTCTCGGGCTTCCTGGGGTTCTTCGTCTCGGACCTTTGCCTGTTCAAGGCGTTCTTGCTCATCGGGCCGCGGCTGTCGCTGCTGGTGACCTCATTTACGCCACCCATGGTGGTTCTGGTTTCTTGGGTGTGGCGCGGTGAAGGTTTCGGCCCGCGGGCGTGGTTGGGAATGTTGATCACGCTGGCCGGAGTGCTATGGGTGGTGCTGGAGCAGCGCGACGGCGATGAGCATCCGCATGCCCGAAAGACGCTGCGCTATGGGCTCTTCCTGGCCGGTGTGGCCACGGTGGTCCAGTCATTCGGCATGGTTCTGGCGAAGGACGGCGTCGCCGGTTACGACCCGGCCGCATCGGCACTGATACGCATTCTGGGCGCACTGGTCGGCTATTTCCTCCTGATTACCGTCTTGGGGCGATGGCGGCCGATGGTCGCCGCCAGCCGGAGATCCAAGCCGATGCTCATGCTCCTCGGCGGGGCCGTGGTCGGGCCATTTGTGGGCGTGTCGATGTGCATGTTGGCCTTGCAGAAATGTCACGAGGGGGTCGTGACCACCATCTTGGCGACGATTCCCGTGATGATCCTGCCGTTTTCCGTTTACCTGTTCGGCGAGCGGGTGAGCCCGCGGGCGATCGGCGGGGCCCTGGTCGCGGCGGCCGGCGTGGCGGTGCTGATGCTGCCGGTTCAGTGACTGCCCCAACGAAACCACGAAATACACGAGGAAAAGAGGATTGGAAGTCGTAGGGTGGGACAAGATCGCGTAGCGAGCGCCGGCCCACCTCGATCGAGCATTCTACGGAAGGAACTACGCAGTCCGTTACCAGGCCCGGGTTATGCCGGGAATTGCCGAGGGATAGTCCCCTTGAGGCTCAGGCACCGCGGGAGGCCGGGCGTCCATGGCATAGCGGTCGGGCGCCAGGTGCAACTGGGAATGGATCGCGTCGTCCCAGGTGACGAGCTGTCCGGAATAGGTCGCCATCCGTCCCATGACGGCGGTCAGGCCGCTGGTGGCCCCGTAATCGCCCTCGAAGCGATAGGGTCCGGCGCCGCGAATGCTCGCCATCAGATCGTTGTGCTCGAGCTGATAGGGATTCTGGGCTGCAAATTCCTTGCTGCGGAGCATCCGCGGCGTGGCCGCCCCAACACCCCACAGTCCCACGCCCAACGTCATCTCGCCTTTGGCGCCGTGCACGTTCTCGGAGACTGGGCTCCACGTCCCCGGCTGCTGCCTGGCCTGGCAGTAGTGGCGCGTGCCGTCGGCGTACTCGAACTCGATCATGTGATGGTCATAGATATCGCCCGTGCCCGGCCCGGTGCGGATCTGCCGCCCTCCCATGCCGTTAGCGCGGATGGGATGAGCGTCCATGACCCAATTGGCCACGTCGATTTCGTGGCAGGCCTGTTCGACAAGATGATCGCCGCAGAGCCAGCAGAACAGATTCCAATAGCGGATCTGGTATGCCATCTCGCTCATCTCCGGCGGCTTCGGCGCGCCGCCCGCGTGCCGAACGTGTTGAAATACGTCCGCACGAGCCGTATCTGGCCAACCGCGCCATCGCGGATCTTCTGAATCTTCTCCAGATAGAGCGGTTGATGCCGCCGCTGCAGCCCGACCACGACCGATAATCGTTTCGCTTTGGCAACCTCGTTCGCCGAAAGCAACTGTCGATAGCCGGGGGCATCGACGCAGCAGGGCTTTTCCAGGAAGACGTGCCTGCCCGCCTTGACCGCGGCCGCATAGTGGATCGGGCGGAAATGCGGCGGCGTGGCAAACAACACGAGATCGACGCCGGCATCGATCACTTTCTGGTAGGCGTCGAAGCCCTCGAAGCGTCGCTCCGGCGGGACGTCGATGCGCGGGCGAAGCTCTTCGCGTTTTTGCAGATTCTTGAGGCTGATTTCCAGGCGGCTGGCGAACAGATCGCCCATCGCGACTAGTCGTACCGGCCCGGGGGTGCTTAGCGCGTCGAGGCATGCGCCGCTGCCGCGATTTCCGCAGCCCACCAGGCCCAGACGAATCGTGTCGCTCCCGGCCGGATGGGCCGAGCCGACGATGGAATCAGATTTCATATTGCACTCCTTACGCCGGGAAGAACGATGCAACCATTCTAATCGGCGTAGACCGCGCGAGCAAACGGTTAGCGGCCGATGGCTTTCGCAGGCCGTTCTATTCCCGTGGTCCCCGATAAATTATAATTGCTGCAAAGTTGTGTTTGTAATTGGCCTTTCCAGTTCCCCACAGGTTCATCCTTCATGAGCATTTCCTCTCTCGAACAGGCGATTCAAGGCAAGACGGCCAGAGTCGGCGTCATCGGCTTGGGCTACGTCGGCCTGCCGCTGATCCGGGCCTTTATCGCGGCCGGATTCCGCACCATGGGATTCGACGTCGATCAGGCCAAGGTCGATCAGCTACTGGCCGGCCGCAGCTACATCAAGCATATTCCCGCCGAATGGATCGGCCGCTACGTGGCCGAGGGCAGTTTCGTTCCTACGGCCGACATGCGGCGGCTGGACGAGCCCGACGCCTTGCTGATCTGTGTGCCCACGCCGCTGAACGCAACCCGCGACCCGGACCTGACGTACATCGAACAAACGGCCGAACAGATCGCCGCCGCCCTGCGACCCGGACAAATCGTGGTCCTGGAGAGCACCACCTATCCCGGCACGACACGGGAAGTCGTCCTGCCGATCCTGCAAAAGCGCGGACTGCAAGCGGGCCGCGACTTCTTCCTCGCCTTCAGCCCCGAGCGGGAGGATCCGGGCAATCCGAACTTCACCGCCGAGCGGATTCCCAAAGTCGTTGGCGGGATCGACGCCGCCAGCGGCCGGCTCGCGGAACTGCTGTACGGCAAGGCCATGGCCCAGGTCGTGCCCGTCTCCAACTGCGAAATCGCCGAGGCCGCCAAGATCCTGGAAAACACCTACCGCTCGGTGAACATCGCCCTGGTCAACGAGTTGAAAGTGCTCTTCACGCGGATGGGCATCGACGTCTGGGAGGTGATCGACGCCGCCCGCACCAAACCGTTCGGATTCCAGGCCTTTTATCCCGGCCCCGGTTTGGGCGGTCACTGCATCCCCATCGACCCCTTCTATCTCACCTGGCTGGCCCGGCGGAATGGGATGACGACCCGCTTCATCGAACTGGCGGGCGAGATCAATACCAGCATGCCGGAGTACGTGGTCCACCGGCTTGTCGAGGCCTTGAACCAGTCCAGCAAGCCGCTGCGGGGCAGCAAGGTCGCCCTGTTGGGCGTGGCCTACAAGAAGGACGTCGACGATCCGCGGGAGAGCCCTTCGTTCAAGCTCATGGAGCTGCTGCTGGCCGGCGGGGCCGTGCTCAGCTACAACGACCCGCACGTGCCGCGGCTGCCGAAGATGCGGCACTATGACGTGCCCGACATGACGAGTTGCCCGCTCACGCCCGAGTACCTGGCTGCCCAGGATGCCGTGCTGATTGCCACGGACCACTCGGCCTACGATTACGGCTTCATTGTCGAGCACGCTCGATTGGTCGTCGATACGCGGAATGCCACGAAGAAGGTCGCCGAGAATCGCGAGAAGATCGTTAAGGCCTGACCGTGAGGCAGTTGCTAACAGGGGGAAAGCGCGAATATCATTCAGTAAGTAGGATGGCAGATGTCGGAGAATCCTTACACCGCCCCCGGCGCCTCCGCGCCGAATGCGGTTTGTGAAACGGGCGCAACTCCGTATCCACCGCATGCCCTACCCTTGGGAAGCCGCTCGGTGGTAGTGACGATTTGCGGTCTGCTCTGCCTCGCTGCCGTCCTGGTTTTCTGCCAGACGGGAGGCTACGATTTCGTCAACTTCGACGACGATCGATACGTCTACGATAACGAGCATCTCAATCAGGGCTTCTCGTGGCAGGGCCTGTGGTACTATACCTACCACTGGCACTCGTATACCTTCCATCCGCTGTCAACCTATTCGCACATGCTGGATTGCCAGTTGTTCGGGCTGGAGGCCGGCGGCCACCATTGGATGAACGTCGCGCTGCACGCGCTCACCGCGGTGTTGCTTCTCTTGCTGGTGCGGCAGATGACGGGCCGCCTTTGGCCCAGTGCCCTGGTGGCTGCCCTCTTCGCCGTCCATCCGCTACGGGTCGAATCGGTGGCCTGGATCTCGGAACGGAAGGATGTTCTCAGCGGACTGTTCTTCATTCTCACGCTGGGGGCCTATGTGCGCTACGTTCGCGCCGCGCGGATACCCCGGCTCCAGGTCAAACGGTTGGCGGCCTGCGTTCGCGCCGCACGCCGTCGCCGTTGGCTCCGGGTTAAACAAACGCTGCGGGCCTATGTGCGCTACCTGCGGGCCAGCCCGGCGGCGGGCCGGTATACGATCGTCTGCGTGCTTTTCGGATTGGGACTGTTGGCGAAACCGATGCTGGTGACCTTGCCGATGGTCCTGCTCTTGTTGGATTACTGGCCGTTGCGACGCTGGCAGGCTTCCTGGCACTTGCTCATCGAGAAGATCCCCCTGCTGCTGCTCTCGCTGGCCGATTCCGCGCTGACCATCCACACCCAGGTCGCTGCCATCCAGTCGCTGGAAGCCGTCTCGTGGCCGTCCCGCATTGCCAATAGCCTGGTGGCCTATGTGAGTTACCTGGGCTGTTTTTTCTGGCCCAAGGGACTGGCCATTCTCTATCCGCATCCCGTCAGTGGTTTTTCGGCCGGCACGGCTCTCGCAGCGGCCCTGGTCCTGGCAGCGGTGTCGGCCGGAGTGTTCCTCGGCAGACGGCGCGCGCCGTATTTGCTCGTCGGCTGGTTGTGGTACCTGGGGATGCTCGTCCCGGTGATCGGTCTGCTTCAGGTCGGCGGGCAGTCGATGGCCGATCGTTACACCTATCTGCCGCAGATCGGCCTGGTGCTTGGGCTGGTATGGGCCGTGACCGATCTGACCGAGCTCCTCGCCGCACGGGCCAGGTCCGCGGTGCAACGGGCCGGAGCGCCCAGTACCTTGGGTCGCTTCCTCTTGGCGCTGCCGGCGGCGGGAATCATCGCGGCACTTGCCGTCGCCGCCTGGCAACAGACGGGCTACTGGCGCGACAGCGAAACTCTCTGGGTCCGCGACATGATGTACCCCACGAACACCGCCCATTACAATCTCGGCTTGGCGCTGGCCAAGGCCGACCGTTACCCCGAAGCGATTGCCCATTACAAGGCGGCCTTGGCTATCGATCCGAACGACCAGGAAACGCACAACACCCTCGGGCTGTCGTATGAGGCCTTGGGGCAACTCGACGACGCGGCGCAGGAATTCCGCTGGATCCTGGCCGAGATCCAAAAAGTCGTCGATGCGGACACGCAACTTGCCGAGCAATTGCAGCAGCAAGGCAAGCCGGGCGAGGCCGACGAGCAATTGCGGGCCGCATGGAAGAAGAGCAAAGAAGCGATCGATCCGCACAAGAATCTGGCGCGGGTCTTGCACCGCCAAGACAAGGACCGTGAGGCCCTGGAGCACTGGCGGGCCGCTCGCAGAGAAGACCCGGAGAATGTCGGCGTTTGCACCGAGATTGCCAACCTGCTGGCGTCGTCGCCGGATGCCTCCCTGCGGAATGGCGCGGCGGCAGTTGTCGCTGCCCGGCAGGCCGTCGACCTGAGCAAGGGCAAGGACCCCGCGGCGCTGGAGGCGCGGGCAGCCGCCTATGCCGAGATCGGCGATTTCGCCGCAGCCATCGAGGATGCGCAAACCGCGGGGGAGCTGGCCAGTGTCCGCCGCGATGAAAAACTCGCCGCGGAAATTCGGGACCGCCTCGAGCTTTATCGGGCGGCCAAGCCGTACCACCGCACGCCGGCAAAAGGGCCGATTGGGCCGAAAGGATCTGGAAAGTAGACGTACCTAGTCGGCGCTCGGCGCTTGCTGGCCGTGCTCAAACTGCCACTGGGTGGCCAGCCGGACCAACTCGATTTGACTTTCCACGCCGAGCTTGAGAAAAATGTTCATCTGATGTCGCCAGGTGGTCTGCACGGAGACCTTTCTCGCGCGGGCGATTTCCTTGATGCTTTTCCCCTCGAGCAAAGCCTCCAGGATCTCGCTCTCGGTGGGCGTGAGCAGACTCACGCGGTCGCCGAAACAACTGTCCCCGCCGCCGTCCTTGCGCTGCTTCTCCTGGGCGACGAGTCTCTCGATGTGCTCCAGCAGCACCTTGTCGTCGACCGGTTTCTCCAGAAAATCGGCCGCGCCTCCGCGGAAGGCGCGGCGCACGTCGGCACGTCGCCATAGGCCGTCATGAAGATGATCGGCAAGCGAATGTTGCGCTCCCGCAGGGCCTGTTGCAACGCCAGTCCGTCCATTTCCGGCATCCGCACGTCCAGCACCAGGCAGCCTTTCTCTTCGGGGCGGTAGGAATCGAGAAACTCCCGGCTGGAATGGAACGCTTGAACGCGGAAATCGGCTTGCTGGAGCATCCACCGCAGCGATTCCAGGGCGCCCGGGTCGTCGTCGACCACGAATACGGTCGAATTCTCGTTCATGCTTTACCTCTCGTAGGCAGGCCGCAGGAACTCTGCCGCCCGCAGCTCGGGTTGTCAATCCGCTTTGCTCTGGGCGATGGGAAGGGTGAAATGGAAGGTGCACCCGCGATCCTCATTCGGGCTGGCCCAAAGGCGTCCCTCGTGCGCTTGAATGATCGAGCGGCTAATGGCCAGGCCCATGCCCATCCCCTCCGGCTTGGTGGTGAAGAAAGGCTCGAAGATTCTGGCCATTTCCTCCTCGCCGATGCCCTTTCCGCGATCGCGCACGAAGACTTCGATGGTCTGCTCGTCGCACCGCCGCGTGCCGATGCTCAGCACCCGTTGCTCTTCCGGCACGCCATACATCGACTCCAAGCCGTTGCGGGCGAGGTTTACGACGACCTGTTCGATTTGGATCGGATCGGCCGTCACCGGCGCGATGTCGGGCGCCAGCTCACAGACGATTTTGGCGCGAATCTGCTTCAATTCCAGGCTGTTGATCGCAACCGCCTCGCGGACCAGATCGTTCAGCGAAATGGTGGAAATGTGCGGGCCGGTTTTCTGCACGAAGTCGCGGACCCTGCGGAGGATTTCCGCGGCCCGGTCGGCCTCGTCCGCAATGTGTTCCAAGGCCGTCAGGACTTCGCCGTCATGTTCCGCACTCTTGAGCATGCGGCGAATGCTCCCCCGGGCGTAATTCTTGGCAGCGTGCAGCGGCTGGTTCAATTCGTGGGCCAGGCTGGCCGCCATCTCGCCCATGACGCTCAGACGCGACATGTGGGCCAACTCGATTTGGTGCAACTGCAACTGCTCCTGGCTGGCCCGCAGGTCGCATTCGACTTGCTGCCGCCGGGCGATGTCGCGATTCAGCCAATGGATAAGATAGGCCAGGTAGCCGCTGACGATGCAGAAAAAAGCCAGGGCCAACTGGTGTCGAAATTCGCTGATCTGAAAAGATCCTCGCGGCTCGGCAAAAAAGAAGGCTGCAATTGTTGCTCCCAGCACGACGTTCAGAATCGAGGGGCCCAATCCGCAATACCAGGCTGCCAGAATGACCGAGGCGAAGTAGAAGGTGAAAATGGAGTGGTTCGTCAGGAACGGATCGAGCGCCCACCGGACCAGCGTGACGAGCACCGTGATTGCAATCGCAACCGCATAGCGCAGCAAGGCCGGCCGCCGCAAGATGGCGGAGGTCCCCTGGGAACGCTCGTTCTCCTCAACACTCGATGTTGCAGCAGTCACGGCCTGTGTCACGCGGCGGGAAGTGTCCAGTAATGTGCATGGGAAACAGCGGTGCGAATTGGGATCGAAACGGCCCGCTGGAAACGACAAGCCGCTTCCCTGTCAATGGCAGCCCTTTTCGCGGGCGGCTTGTGCCGGACACCTCTATTCTAACATCCGAGGTGTGATCGCGAAACCCGAAGCCAAAGCCATCATGCCGCAGGCCGCTGTCGGAAATTGGGATTGAACGGCAGAATGACCTGATCTTCACCCTCTTCCTCGCTTGTTCCCGGCAACGGCACGGATTGCCGAGGGGCTTCAAATACCACACTTTCAGGTGGTGTAACCATCTGCGATAATGGTGGTGAACGCCGATAAATAGGCAGAGGAATGCAGAAATCCCGGCTTTGGGGCAGGACCCAGGCGGGATCCAAGGGTTTGCAAAGGTACTTCGTCAGCCCCAGCGTGAGTGCCTGCACCTCGTCGTCCAGGCGGTACTCATCAGCGATCATGAACACCAGGGCGCTGGGCCGCACCGCCCGCAACATCTCGGCAAGGTCAAAGCCGCTCATGTCGGGCAACCGGGTGTTGATTACCCACAGTCCTGCATGGCATCGCTTGGCGAAGCGAAGAGAATCATTACCGCTCGATAAGAAATGAACGCTTACGCCCGGTGTGCCGGCGGCGGCAAGCAGGGCGTCGTAGTCTTCCGGCGCAGAGTCGGCAATCGCTACGCGGATGGAAGGGGCTAAGATCGGCTTCATCGGCTTCACTCCTTGTCGGTGTACCCTGGATCCGTGGATTCCCTGCTCCATCCACCCCGTGCTAGAGGAAAGTAAACTACGCTGCAAGTGGCACAGGCTGGCTTTCTGTGGAGTCGGCAGGCGGGACACAATCGGGCACAAGTTCCCAAAACGCCCCGCTGACGATTCACAGGATGTTAAGTCTACCCGTCTTCGCCCATTTCGTCAAGCACCCACTTTGGAGGGGTCTGCCGAACGGAAGACGTGCAATTCTACCTATAGCGGATATAATCTTGCCAACCTATTTAGTGGGTTGACAGCCGGCTCCGCAAAATTCTCTCTGCAAAATGCTTGCAAAGAATACAGATTCCGGTTAGAATGAGTAGCGTTCGGGTCATTGAAGTCGGGCGATTGGACGACTTTGGTGTCAAGTGCCTGATGCGGGTCTTTAGAAGGCTGGCAGCGGCCACCGAATTCAGGTTCCACACGTTTGAGCGAATTCTGCTGCGAGTGGGGCTTTCCTGAAATCACCGAGCAAACTGCTTGACAAAAAAGCAGCAATCGGGTTTAATGTAGGTAGTATTCAATGGAGATATGCTCCGTGGGAGTATCTCTCCTATCCAACGTTAATCACATTACGAGGCAGCGCTAGCATTTACGGTCGGACCACCCCAGTTGGTGAAATCTTGCCCTAAGTGCATTCTTACAATTTGAGAAGTTCGACGCGTGGTTGACGCGTTGAGTCCGTCTCTGTTCTGGCTCCTGCTGCCAGGATAAGCTGTTTCGTTTTTTGCATTCTCCGGCTCGGGGCGTCCTCGAGGTTTGTTGCTCCTGTGTGTCACATTCATTGTTTCGTTTGCGGACCCAAGTTTATTGATGGCTTCGTTTCACCGGCGTGTGTTGGTGGGGAGATATAAGTCGTGAAAAATCTGAAATTACTCAGTGTCGTGTTGTTTGTGGCGGTCGCTTTGATCGTACCATCCTGCCTTTATGCGAGTACGCTTACCTATGAAACGGGGCCGGTGACCATTCCGTCCACGACCACTGACTGGACGCAGAACCTGCAATTCCAGCAGTTCAACCCGCTCGACGGAACGCTGGACTCGGTCGTTTTGACTCTTGGCGGCAGTTTGACTACGACCATCACGCTCACGAACATCTCTGGTTTTCTTGGTTCCCCGGCCGATTCTAGCGGAGCGGTGGCTACCCAGTCGGTTATTTCTGTCCAAGACTCCGCCAGTGACCTGACGAATCCGATGTCTCAACTGGCCATAACGTCCCCTCCCCAGCCCTACGCTTTGCCCGGATCTCCCAACGGCAGTACTCAAGTTTTCCCCGAGCCAGAGACGCCGCTGTCGGATAGTTTCACATACCTGGCTCCGGCGGTGCTCAGCGGATTTCACCGGCTCAGGGCAGATTCAGTTGGCAGCTTCGACATCGACTGGGATCGTGTACCCCAATCCCAATACCGGCGGTGCAACCTATTCCTCGCAGGTCAGCAGCGCTGCTTTGACCGGGACCATCATATACACCTACACTCCCTCGGTCCCAGAACCATCGGCGCTGGCACTTGTTGGCGTTGGTTTCGCCGGATTGATGGGATTTGTGTGGCGAAAAGGGCGGCGTAGGCGCAACGCCTGAACATGATCGGAAACAAGGACCACCTAATCAGGTGGTCCTTTTCGTTTCTTGGGGTGGCACTTTATCCGCGAGAGACTCTGCGGCGACCTGCGGCAGGGGGCTTCGTTCGTTGCGGTAGTGTGAGTGGTTTAGGTAGAATATATTGACCGACACCGTTTTCCTGAATTTATCGAACAAACTGCTTGACAAAAAAGCAGCGATCGGCTTTAATTTAGGTAGTATTGGATGGAGACATGCTCCGTGGGAGTATCTGTTCCATCCAACTTTAATCACATTACGAGGCAGCGCTAGCATTTACGGTCGGACCACCCCAGTTTGGTGAAATCCTGCCCTAAGTGCACTCTTACAATTTGAGAAGTTCGGCAGTCGAATGACTTGTCGGACATCCCTCTATTCTGGCTTCCTTTGCCGGAATAGGCTGCTCAGTTCGTTCGAATCTTTCAGCAGAGGTCTCTTGCTGAAGATTTTCCTTGCATATTTTTGCATTTATCGTTTGATTTGCGGACACAATTGCATTTTATCTTTGATTGGCTTCATTGAAGGCGGAACACTTTGGCGAGGTGAAATAACGTGAAGAGTTTGAAGTTGTCAGTTGTTGCGGGGTTGGCGACTGTTGTAACGGTTGCGGTACCTTGTTTGGTCCAGGCATGTTCGCCTATGCACGCGGTCAATACCTATTCTGGTAGTACGAGGAGGAAAACAATGCGGGTTCTATCTTGGCGGTTTCTTACACTTTCTGCACTCTGGGCGGGCGTTTTCCTATTCCCAACCTCTTACGCGAAGGCATCTAGCATTCAATTCGCCACATTCGATGTCATCGATGCCGATCAGCCCCTTTCGTGGACTAACAATGGAGGCACGTCCGGCGACATCGTCGTGGACCAGGCGGATGTCTCGTTCAGCTTTACGAACCAATCGGGTTATCCTTCGACTTACGATGCCACGCTGAGCATCTACGGGAGTCCCTCCACATTCACTCCCGCCACTCCTGGTATTGTTGATGTTCAGCCGATCGATGGACCCGTTACTATGACCATTACGAACAACGCTGTGGCACCCAATCAGCCGGGTTACAATCTACTAACTGCGGTTTTTCAGAATGGCAATCTCTTTGGAGTAGACGGATCAACCAACGGCTCGCTCGCCGCTGAGGACAATCTTGACCACGAAACCGTGACCTACACATCCGATTATGGCACCTTCTCAAGCCCGGGAAACAACTTCAATCTTGGGTTGAACACGCTGTCGGCGCCAATCAGCATGGGCCCCGGCGGATTCCTTAACAGTTTTGAGGCCAACGTCAACGGCCAGTTCTCCGCTGCAAACTTCTCCATCCACGGTATTAGTGTTCCAGAACCCGGGTCGCTGGGCCTGTGTCTCGCGGGCTTGGCCAGCATGGCTTTCCTATGGCGCCGCACTCGCGCCTCGCGGTGACTCTTTCACGTCGCGAATAGACTTCTGCCGTCGCGACGCGTGCGATCCGAAGAAGCTTTGCGATCGCGTTGCAGAACGTGTCTTGGGACTTTGCCGCACCGCTTGGGCCACTCTATAGGTGGTCCTTTTTCGTTTCTTGGCTGCCACGTTATCCGCGAGAAACCCGCGATGCTGCGGAACCGGGGCCTTCGTTCGGCATTGGCGAGTCGTACCAGATTATAGCGGTGCGATCGGTGGAACTCGAAGAGATTTCCAAGACGGCTTGGTTCGTTTCTGCGACGATACGGCGACATGGGGGTTTTGGGTAGAATATATTGGCCGACACCGTTTTTCTGCGTTTGACAGAAGAATCCTGCCGATCGAATGATTTTGTATGCATTAGGCAAGACACTCCTACCGATCCTGATATACGGATCGAACGCAGGGTAGGAGGGGTATCGCTTATGCATAAGCGTTTGGCAGTATTTGTGCTCGCCATAGTGATTATGGCTTGTTTTCTGCGCGTAGACGCCGCTGACGACTCAAATTCTCTCAGGGCTTCGAGCGACAGGCATCGTGCCCAAGATGCCGGCGGCAGTGACGGCGCTGCCGAGCCTGCCTCCGAGTCGTCCGATGCCGAAGGCCCGGCGGCCGAACCAGACAGCTCCTGCCCGGAGAACCGGCAAGACCGATGTCTTGGTTTCCCGGGCTGCCGGGCGTGTCCTTGTGTCTATGCCGAAGTGGAAGCACTTCTCCTGGAACAGGTCCCCCTGGTTCAGAACCGGCCGATCATCGTCGACGCCAATACCGGCACGACGTTCCTATCGACAACCGATCTCGGTTCGGATTTCGATCCGGGCCTGCGAGCAATGTTTGGCGTGCGCCTGTGCAACGGCCTGGCCGTGGAGTTCAGCTATTTCGGTCTTTCCGAAGGCGGCGTTGCCATCACCGAAAAACCGGATCCCGCGAGTTACCTGATTTTCTCCAATAACTACGCCGGCAACGTGTTTGTCAACATGAACCGGATTCAAACGGACTTTACGTCCTACGTGAACAGTTTCGAGTTGAACTTCCCCTGCTGCTGCGGGTGTTGTACGACGTGCGGCTGCGGCGAGACGACCTGCGGCGAGTGCGGCCCTGCCAGGCCGTCCTGCGGTCCGGTCCGCTGCAGCAGCGTCGAATGGTTCGCCGGCGTTCGTTATCTCGATATTGGCAACTGGCTGAACATGGCCGTTGAGCGTAACGAGACGGGCGGCGTGGAAGAGGGCAGCTACAATATTCGGACGAGCAATCACCTGATCGGCGGACAGATCGGCGCGCGGCTGCGACGCACCGTGAATCGCTTCGGCTGGGAGCTGACGGGCAAAGCGGGGATTTACGGCAACAGTGCGGAACAGACCCAAACGGTAATCGACTTCCCCAATTTCCCCCTGCGGCCGACCACATCGGCCTCTGGCAGCGCCACGGCTTTTGTGGGCGAGATCAATCTCTCAGGCATCTATCGCTTGACGGACGTTCTGGTCTGCCAAGGCCGGCTATAACGCCATCTTGATCGAGAATCTGGCCCTCGCCCCCGATCAGCTCGACTTCGACTTTGCCGCCAGCCCCAGCGGCAACGTACTGCACCGGGACGGGGGCTTGCTGCTCCACGGGGCCAACGTGGGCCTCGAAGCTCGCTGGTAACGACCTGCGGGTTAGCGGCCCAGCATGGCGAAGTACCAGCTCGGAAGTTGTGCCGCGGCCTGCTGTGCCTTTTTCTGGGTGTTGGTCGACGCCAGCGCGGCAGCCGCACTGGCGGAACTGGTCGCCAAGGGCGCCGCCATCGGCAGGCTGGACAGCACGCCGTCGATCGCGGCGATGTTATATGGGCCCGGATAATTGCCCGGAATCGCCGCCGGTGACGAGAGGGTAAACGGCGAAGTGTTGAGGATCTCGAGCTTGACGACCTGGCTCGCCGTCCCGCCCGGGCCCTGCACGGCATAAATCGCATCGGCGATGACCGTGCCGCTTGCGTCGGCCGCCACTTGGATCGGCGCATTGCGGCTGGGGTCGGTGAATGCCGCGAAGCCGCTGCTGTTGGCGGCGGAGAGGCTCGACAAGGTGGCGGTTGCGGTGTTCCAACCCCAGGCGTTCACGAGCGAACGGCCGTTGGCGCCGGCGCCCACCACGATATCCGGGATGGGCGACGTGCTGAGCCGCGCCACGCTGAGCGACACCCCGCCCTGGAAAGTCGTCGTTGCCGTGCTGAAGGGGGTGAAGCTCGCCACAGGGACGGCCTGGACCGTCGGCGTAAGTGTGGTCATGTGGCTGACGTCGAAGACCTCGACGGTGGCCTTCATGCCGGCGCCGCTGCCGACGACGATCTCCGCTTTGCCGTCCAGCGTATTGACGAACTTGTTGTTCACCGTGCTTCCCATGTCGGCCGCAGCCACCACCGCGCCGCCGATGAACGACGAGGGAAAAGCCAGAAAATCCCTGTAGGGCTGGGCTGCGTTGAACGTCGGCACGCCGTTGACGACTCCCAGATTTCTGAACACGCGCACCTCGGCCGGGCCATAGCTGGGAACGGTAATGATATCGGGCAATCCATCGCCATCCACGTCGGCCACCGCAACCTGCAAGCCGCCGTTGACCGACGATGGGTAGGCCTGGAACTGGGTTAAGAGGGTTCCCGTCTGGCTATAGACTTTGATGATAGGCAGCCCGCCCCGTCCCGGTGCGGTTACGATATCGTCGGTCCCACTGTTGGAGAGATCGCCAGTTGCAATACGGATCCCGCCCTGGAAGGTGGCGGCATAAGGTACGAACTGCGTCACCACGGTCCCCGTGTTCGCGTTGATGACCTCGACGGATTGCGGCGTCGTGGGGCTCTTGTCCGTGGCGATGACAACGTTCGACTCTTCGATGTTCACCGGCTCCGCGGCCGGGCCGCTGCTGACCGCGGCGTTGTTCGCGTCGCCGCCGTAGGCCGCCACCCAGTAGACCGTGCCCGCGGCCGTGGGCACGTAGGCGGGCGAGGTCGCCACGCCGCCCACCAGGGTCTCCGCGGGACTGGTATACAGCGGCGTGCCCGTGCCGCTGGCGTTGCCGTACAGGGTGAAGATCACCGTGCCCGTGGGGCTGTTGCCCGTGACCGTGGCCGTGTCGCTGATCGACTGGCCCACGTAGGCCAGCTTGGGCGTCTGGCTGGTGCTGACGCTGTCGATGTTCACCGGTTCGGCGGCCGGGCCGCTGCTGACCGCGGCGTTGTTCGCGTCGCCGCCGTAGGCCGCCACCCAGTAGACCGTGCCCGTGGCCGTGGGCACGTAAGCGGGCGAGGTCGCCACGCCGCCCACCAGGGTCTCCGCGGGACTGGTGTACAGCGGCGTGCCCGTGCCGCTGGCGTTGCCGTACAGGGTGAAGATCACCGTGCCCGTGGGGCTGTTGCCCGTGACCGTGGCCGTGTCGCTGATCGACTGGCCCACGTAGGCCAGCTTCGGCGTCTGGCTGGTGGCGATGCTGTCGATGTTCACCGGCTCGGCGGCCGGGCCGCTGCTGACCGCGGCGTTGTTCGCGTCGCCGCCGTAGGCTGCCACCCAGTAGACCGTGCCCGCGGCCGTGGGCACGTAAGCGGGCGAGGTCGCCACGCCGCCCACCAGGGTCTCCGCGGGACTGGTGTACAGCGGCGTGCCCGTGCCGCTGGCGTTGCCGTACAGGGTGAAGATCACCGTGCCCGTGGGGCTGTTGCCCGTGACCGTGGCCGTGTCGCTGATCGACTGGCCCACGTAGGCCAGCTTCGGCGTCTGGCTGGTGGCGATGCTGTCGATGTTCACCGGCTCGGCGGCCGGGCCGCTGCTGACCGCGGCGTTGTTCGTGTCGCCGCCGTAGGCCGCCACCCAGTAGACCGTGCCCGCGGCCGTGGGCACGTAGGCGGGCGAGGTCGCCACGCCGCCCACCAGGGTCTCCGCGGGACTGGTGTACAGCGGCGTGCCCGTGCCGCTGGCGTTGCCGTACAGGGTGAAGATCACCGTACCCGTGGGGCTGTTGCCCGTGACCGTGGCCGTGTCGCTGACCGACTGGCCCACGTAGGCCAGCTTGGGCGTCTGGCTGGTGGCGATGCTGTCGATGTTCACCGGCTCGGCGGCCGGGCCGCTGCTGACCGCGGCGTTGTTCGCGTCGCCGCCGTAGGCCGCCACCCAGTAGACCGTGCCCGCGGCCGTGGGCACGTACCCGGGCGAGGTCGCCACGCCGCCGACCAGGGTTTCTGCGGGACTGGTGTACAGCGGCGTGCCCGTGCCGCTGGCGTTGCCGTACAGGGTGAAGATCACCGTGCCCGTGGGGCTGTTGCCCGTGACCGTGGCCGTGTCGCTGATCGACTGGCCCACGTAGGCCAGCTTCGGCGTCTGGCTGGTGGCGATGCTGTCGATGTTCACCGGCTCGGCGGCCACGCCGCTGCTGACCGCGGCGTTGTTCGCGTCGCCGCCGTAGGCCGCCACCCAGTAGACCGTGCCCGTGGCCGTGGGCACGTAAGCGGGCGAGGTCGCCACGCCGCCGACCAGGGTTTCTGCGGGACTGGTGTACAGCGGCGTGCCCGTGCCGCTGGCGTTGCCGTACAGGGTGAAGATCACCGTGCCCGTGGGGCTGTTGCCCGTGACCGTGGCCGTGTCGCTGATCGACTGGCCCACGTAGGCCAGCTTCGGCGTCTGGCTGGTGGCGATGCTGTCGATGTTCACCGGCTCGGCGGCCGGGCCGCTGCTGACCGCGGCGTTGTTCGCGTCGCCGCCGTAGGCCGCCACCCAGTAGACCGTGCCCGTGGCCGTGGGCACGTAAGCGGGCGAGGTCGCCACGCCGCCGACCAGGGTCTCCGCGGGACTGGTATACAGCGGCGTGCCCGTGCCGCTGGCGTTGCCGTACAGGGTGAAGATCACCGTGCCCGTGGGGCTGTTGCCCGTGACCGTGGCCGTGTCGCTGATCGACTGGCCCACGTAGGCCAGCTTCGGCGTCTGGCTGGTGGCGATGCTGTCGATGTTCACCGGCTCGGCGGCCGGGCCGCTGCTGACCGCGGCGTTGTTCGTGTCGCCGCCGTAGGCCGCCACCCAGTAGACCGTGCCCGCGGCCGTGGGCACGTAAGCGGGCGAGGTCGCCACGCCGCCCACCAGGGTCTCCGCGGGACTGGTGTACAGCGGCGTGCCCGTGCCGCTGGCGTTGCCGTACAGGGTGAAGATCACCGTGCCCGTGGGGCTGTTGCCCGTGACCGTGGCCGTGTCGCTGATCGACTGGCCCACGTAGGCCAGCTTCGGCGTCTGGCTGGTGGCGATGCTGTCGATGTTCACCGGCTCGGCGGCCGGGCCGCTGCTGACCGCGGCGTTGTTCGCGTCGCCGCCGTAGGCCGCCACCCAGTAGACCGTGCCCGCGGCCGTGGGCACGTAGGCGGGCGAGGTCGCCACGCCGCCGACCAGGGTCTCCGCGGGACTGGTATACAGCGGCGTGCCCGTGCCGCCGGCGTTGCCGTACAGGGTGAAGATCACCGTGCCCGTGGGGCTGCTGCCCGTGACCGTGGCCGTGTCGCTGATCGACTGGCCCACGTAGGCCAGCTTGGGCGTCTGGCTGGTGGCGATGCTGTCGATGTTCACCGGCTCGGCGGCCGCGCCGCTGCTGACCGCGGCGTTGTTCGCGTCGCCGCCGTAGGCCGCCACCCAGTAGACCGTGCCCGCGGCCGTGGGCACGTAAGCGGGCGAGGTGGCCACGCCGCCCACCAGGGTCTCCGCGGGACTGGTATACAGCGGCGTGCCCGTGCCGCTGGCGTTGCCGTACAGGGTGAAGATCACCGTGCCCGTGGGGCTGTTGCCCGTGACCGTGGCCGTGTCGCTGATCGACTCGCCCACGTAGGCCAGCTTGGGCGTCTGGCTGGTGGCGATGCTGTCGATGTTCACCGGCTCGGCGGCCGGGCCGCTGCTGACCGCGGCGTTGTTCGCGTCGCCGCCGTAGGCCGCCACCCAGTAGACGGTGCCCGCGGCCGTGGGCACGTACCCGGGCGAGGTCGCCACGCCGCTGACCAGGGTCTCCGCGGGACTGGTATACAGCGGCGTGCCCGTGCCGCTGGCGTTGCCGTACAGGGTGAAGATCACCGTGCCCGTGGGGCTGTTGCCCGTGACTGTGGCCGTGTCGCTGATCGACTGGCCCACGTAGGCCAGCTTCGGCGTCTGGCTCGTGGCGATGCTGTCGATGTTCACCGGCTCGGCGGCCGGGCCGCTGCTGACCGCGGCGTTGTTCGTGTCGCCGCCGTAGGCCGCCACCCAGTAGACCGTGCCCCTAGCCGTGGGCACGTAGGCGGACGAGGTGGCCACGCCGCTGACCAGGGTCTCCGCGGG